>OY969419.1:0-5892500 GCA_963699185.1 uncultured Acidobacteriaceae bacterium
CTGAACTTCTCAAGAGCACCGATGTTTTTGTCGAAAATTATCGCGGCCGCAAGCTTGCTGAATTAGGTTTTTCTGCGGAAGCGGTAGCCGCGATTCGGCCCGGCATTATCTACACCTCGATCCGCGCCTTCGGATGGGAAGGTCCCTGGGGTCAGCGTGCGGGTTTTGACATGGACGCCAATTGCTGCACCGGCTTTACTGTCGTCGAGGGCACGGAAGACGCTCCCAAGTTACCGCCGACAATTGTGCTCAACGATTACGTAGCAGGGTATCTCACCGCGATGGGCACTCTGGCAGCACTGATTCTGCGGGCGAAGTTCGGCGGCAGTTACCACGTGCGTACGTCGTTGTCCCGGTTCTCGATGTGGTACTCGACCTTAGGTGTACTTGATCCTAACTACGTAGCCGACAAGCTCAAAGAAGCGAGTCACAAAGTTGTCCCACCCAAAGGCATGCGTGGCAATCACGGACTTGGAGAAGTGGATCGTCTCGAACCAGGCATCGCCTACTCCAAAACTCCCGGCTTCTGGAAACTGCCTACTGGCTTGATCGGGGTCGCACGAGGGTCTTCCAAGCCTGAATGGGAGAACTACTGATAACCAAAGCCTGAGAAGGCGGACACCACTGACACAGCGAATCAGTTAGGCGCGAATACACCTCCGCGTCGAGAGGGGTTCTGTTGCCTAAAAGCAGCACGATTCACAACGCTTTAATCAAAGGAGATCGTCATGAAATCAGTTTTGAGAAACGGTCTGTTGGGGCTACTGTTGGCGAGCACCACGATAGGATTTGCTCAAGAAGGACTCGACAGCCTTCGTAACGTCAGTGCCCCTGCGGAAAACACGCAGGCTGATCCGTTCGGCGCCGTGCCGACAGACAAAATCTCCCTCCTCAATCTGGCGCCCGTGGTGGCGCCTTATCTCAATAGCGGTCCTGTCTTCGGACTTCCGGGTACTAATGTGGGTGGATTCATGGACCGAACGCAACTTACAGGCGACTGGGGCGGCACGAGGACCAAGCTTGCCAGACACGGCCTGTTTATCGACGCCTACACCACCAGCGTTTACCAAGACGTGATGTCAGGCGGCACAGCGGAGGGGGGCAGCTTCGTGCAAAACGTCCAGGTCTCTATCAATTACGACACCGGCCGCGCGGGGCTTTGGAGCGGCGGTCTGTTTCACTTCACAGCACAAGGACGATTCGGTGACTCGGTTACCGATACATTCACGGCGGGAACACTACAGCCGCAGTACACGGGTTTGGTGGAGCCTGGTCCAACCCTGCACAACAACATGTACCCCTCAGAGTATTTCCTCACGCAGGCTCTTAACAAAAAGACCTTCGTGATCCTCGGCAAGATCAGTGACGTGTTCTTTCCGGATCAGACTCTCTTTGGATCGAACTACAAGTACAGCTTCGCAAACTTCAACTTTGTGAAGAATCCGATGACCACTCACTTCTACGGCCCGGTCGCACTTGCGGCTCTTGGAGCATTGGCGCCTACACACAACCTTCTGCTGGCTGCTGGTGTGCTCGATCCCAATAGCACAGCAGACACAGCGGGCAAGAACATGTTCCGCCATGTGAACATCTACGCGACTGCTATCTACACCGGAGCGATCCATGGAAAACCCGGTCAGGTCTCTCCAGCATTCAATTGGTCTAACAAGCCCAAGATCGATAACGAAAACCCATATCAATCTGTCACACCTGCGCAGGCTCCATTAGCCATCGCATCGTTGCTGGACCTGGCGCCCCCGACCGGCATCCCCACAAACTATAAGTCAACGAGCTACTTCGCGATCGTAAACGGGTCGCAGTATCTCATGGTGAAGGATTCGCCCGAATCGGTCCCCGGCAAGATGCGAAGCGGACAGCCTCTGCGTGGCATTGGCGTTTACGGCAGGCTGGGATATGCGCCTCCCCAAAGCAACATCATCACGCGCCAGGCTAGCGGAGCACTCTTTATGCGCGGCCTTGCCGATGCCCGGCCCAATGACAGTTACGGCGTCGGTTATTACTACAACAACATCAGTAGTCCTCTGAAGCGGGACATTGCATTCTTATCCGCCGGAACTGCGACCGCGAAAGATGAGCAGGGCACCGAGGTGTTCTACGATTTTGCGGTCACTCCAGCCATTCGCATCATTCCCACATACCAGCACATTTGGGACCCGGCGGTGGCCCTGGTCTCGAAACGTCAAGATCATTCGGACGTGTTCTTGCTTCGTCTCACTCTCGCGTGGTGACGTCAATAAATTGACTGTAATCAGGAGGCCTTCATTGACTAAGTTTTTTCAATTCGTTGGCTCTGTGAGTCTGTTCGGCCTTCGCGTGATTAGAGATTGTTTCCGGGCTCCATTTGAAGGATCCCAAATTGGACGGCAGATTGCGGAAGTCGGATCGAAATCCCTTCCACTGGTGATCGCTTCAGGATTTGCGTTGGGCGCAGTGATGACCCTGCACACGCGAGACACGCTAGTCACATTCGGAGCTACAGCTGAAATTCCGACCGTGCAATCCCTGGCCTTCTTTGTCGAGATTGGTCCGCTGGTCGTGGGATTGCTTTTGGCTGGCCGTGTTGGGTCGGGCATCGGAGCTGTATTGGCCAATATGAGAGCTACCGAACAGATCGACGGAATTGAATCTCTTTCTATCGATTCTTTCAAGTATCTGGTTGTACCTCGGGTCTTGGCGTGTGTTCTGGCGATGCCGATTCTTACGTTGTTCATGGATTTCTCCGGTCTATTGGCCGGTTTTGCCGCGGAACATGCCGCGTCCGGCATCTCGTTTCACCTGTACAACACCCGGGCGTTCGCTTCACTGGACTGGTCGAACTACATTCCGCCGACGCTTAAAACGGCAGTGTTCGGATTCATCATCGGGACGGTTTCGGCCTTCTACGGTTACACCACGAATGAAGGTGCGAAGGGCGTTGGAAAGGCAGCCACAAACGCTGTCGTGGTTTCCTCTTTGTTGATCATTGTTTCGGATGTCGTCTTGGTCAAGTGCATCGCTTTCGCTTTTCCGGGGACGGCTTATTGATGCCATGCCGATAACGTCGCAGTGATTGTTGTGAACACATTTTATAGGCGCTTGAATCGGGTAAATTGCGCATGAGTCACGTTGCTGATTAGGAAATGGAGAATTTTATGATTACGAATCTCTTAAAGAAACAATACCGCGGCGAAGTTGCTACCACCGTTCCGCCCCCGATTGGTCGCTTCTGGATACCGTACGTGATCGCGCTCCATACGTTGTTATGGGCGGTCACTCCGCACGTCTGGGCGCAGCAGCCTCCCCAAGGGCAGCAGAGTGTTGTCACCAACATAAACACATCGCCACCCGTTATCCCGGCCGCCTCTGAGCAGCCCCAAAGCATAGATGTGCACGATGTGCAAAACCCGGTCGCCAGTCTGATCAGTGTCCCTTTTCAAGGCGACACTTACTTCAATTACGGACCTTATCGGCGGACCGCAAACGTTCTTCTCATTGAGCCTGTCATTCCGTTTCGGCTGAGCGAAAAGTGGAACCTCATTGTCCGTGCGATTACTCCACTGATTTCTGAACCTCGCATTTCTCCTTCTCAAGATTCGCAGTTCGGGCTCGGTAATTTACAGCCGCAGTTCTATCTGTCGCCGGCTCACGCCGGCAAAATCCTCTGGGGATTGGGCCCGCAACTTTGGTTACCAACCGCGACCGACAAAAGCCTGGGAGTGAACAAATGGGGAGGAGGACCGGCTGGCGCAGCGCTGACGATTCACGGGCCCTGGGTGGTAGGAGCCCTCGTGAATAACCAATGGGCAGGTTCAGGCAACAATCGCGTCAACCAACTATCGCTCAATCCTTTTGCCAATTACAACCTGCCGAAGGGCTGGTATTTCATCTCCAGCGGAATCACCACGGCAGATTGGACGAAACCGACCGATCGCTGGACGGTTCCCATTGGGGGAGGCATCGGGCGTCTTTTCCGCATAGGTGTTGCTCCCGGTGAATGCCAGAGTGCAGTTCTTAAACAATGTTGTGCGACCGCTGTACACCCCCACTTGGCAGGTGCAATACCAAGTCCAGTTCTTGCTTCCAGCGGGATCGAAGAACAAAAAGCATTGAGTGCAGATCATGACAAAAAAGATCACAACAGCGCTTCTTCGGTTCTTCTCAGGGAGTTTCTTATGACACCCGGCGCGCCACTAGCTGTCTCGTTTGAATGTGTCTCGAAGTCGTTTGGGCCGAAGCAAATTCTGCGCGATGTCTCGTTCCATGTCTCGCCGGGAGAAGCTGTCTGCATTCTCGGACGAAGCGGAACCGGCAAGAGCGTCACACTGAAACTGATCATGTCTCTGCTTCAAGCCGACGCTGGCAAGATCTGGATCGAACAAGACGAGATTACCTGCCTTAAATCCGAGGAACTACCACGCGTACGGCGGAAGATAGGCTATCTCTTCCAGGATGCCGCACTTTTCGACTCGATAACGCTCTATGAGAATCTTGCTCTGCCTTTACTCCGCCTAACGACCAAGTCGCAAGCGGAAATCGACTTCGTTATCGACAAGGTGCTTGGTCAAGTCGGGTTGGCGAATGACAAGAAGAAGATGCCTTCCGAGCTTTCTGGAGGGATGCGGAAGCGTGCCGGACTCGCCCGCGCCTTGGTACTGGAGCCAAAGATTCTGCTCGCAGATGAGCCCAGCAGTGGCTTGGACAGAATCACGGCAGCAGAAATCGACGAGTTACTGCTGCTGCAAAAGACGGAGCGCCAGACAAGTTTGATCGTTGTTACTCACGATGTGCACGGTGCCAGGCGGGTTGGCGACCGCTTCCTGATCTTTGACAAAGGACAGTTAGTCGCGTCCGGCCGCGCCGCGGACATTGAACACAGTAACAACGAAACTGCGCGAAAACTAATCTCGGAGTATTGAAATATGAAAAACCGCAACGTTCTTGTCGGAATATTCGCATTTGGCGGTCTCATTCTCTTTAGTGTCGGAATCTTCTTCGTCGGCAACCGACATGAGGCCTTTACTCGTCACATTCAACTCTACACAGAGTTCGGAAACCTCAGTGGCCTGACCAACGGTTCTAAAGTGCGCGTTGCAGGAATGGACGCAGGTGAGATTGTGGCGATAGGCGTTCCAGACTCTCCGTCTTCCCGCTTTCGTATTAAGTTCCAGATCGACGACAAACTTCGAGGTTTAGTGCGGACTGACTCGATGGTCACCATTGCCACTGAGGGCGTGGTAGGCGGGACGTATCTGCTGGTCCGTCCGGGAAGCAGAGATGTGCCGACAGCAGCTCCGTTCGCAACGCTTCCCAGTCAGGAACCTCTTGATATGTCAAAACTTCTCGAACGAGGGGTCGGATTGCTGAATGACGCCGACACAACCATAAAACAGGTCGGCGTAAAAATGGATGGGGCGCTGGACGGGATTACGAAAACCGTCGGTAACGCTGACGATCTTGTCGTCGGCCTGAAGCAAGGTCGCGGTCCAGCGGGAATGCTTCTTCAAGACCAAGGCTTGGCCGCACAAATTCGGCAAGTCGTCGCCAATGTGCATCAAGCCACCACCGATCTCGATCACGCTTCCAATCAGGCGGATGCGCTCATTTCAGATTTCCAGGCTCGTCATTTGCCCGCCAAGGCTGACGAAACTATGGGAATTGTCAAGGACGCCGCATCGAACATTGATGCAACTGCTAAGGCGATCCATCAGACGGTTATTGAGGCTGTCGGTCCAGACCATGACGGCGTCGTTGCTTCTGCGAATATTAGCGAATCGCTATCAAACTTGAACGCAGCGACAGCAAATATGGCCGACGACACGGAGGCCTTGAAGCACAATTTTCTCTTGCGCGGTTTCTTCCATCATCGCGGCTACTACAACCTTACTCACATCAATCCAGATGACTATCGCAAGGATAAGGTCTTCGCGGATCCGGCGAACTCTAGGGCAAGGTTGGAGGCGACGGATCTTTTCACAACGGATACCAGCGGAACGGAGATTCTTTCTTCTGGAGGGAAACACCTGTTGAATGCGGCGATGGCGAAGTATGGCGAATCGGCAGTTGAGCGACCTATCGTCATCGAAGGCTATTCGAGCGCAGGCAAGCCGGAGGATCAACTCTCGTCTTCTCGCCATCGTGCCCTTCTTGTTCGCCAATATCTACGGAATCACTTTCAACTCGACGAAGAAACGCTGGGAGTCGTGTCGATGAAGGTGCCGCCTGCTGGAAGTCCTTCTGATCCTTGGGATGGAGTTTGCGTAGTTGTTTTGAACGGACATCAATGATGGGCTGGAGCCACCATGACTATAAAGTTCAGCCGGCGCAGTTTATTCCTCGGAAGCATGGCCGTGCTTGCTATACGACTACCGGGCCTCTCAAGGGCCATCAACTTTCACGATCTTGATTCGAAGTCTGACAATTCAACCAACGGAGGACAATCCATGGGCAATATCACCACGAAAGACGGAACTCAGATTTTTTACAAAGACTGGGGCAAAGGCCAGCCGATCGTTTTCTCACACGGATGGCCACTGAGCGCAGACGACTGGGACGCGCAGATGCTGTTCTTCGGTCAGCAGGGCTATCGCGTCATCGCACACGACCGGCGGGGTCACGGCCGCTCCACGCAGACTTGGGAGGGCAATGACATGGACACCTATGCCGACGATCTCGCGCAGTTGACTGAGAAGCTTGATCTGAAGAATGCGATTCATGTCGGCCATTCAACGGGTGGGGGCGAAGTCGCCCGCTACGTCGGTCGCCATGGCACGAAACGCGTCGCCGCCGCTGTCCTGATCGGCGCCGTACCGCCCCTAATGTTAAAGACGGCCGCGAATCCGGGAGGCACACCGATGGAAGCGTTTGATGCTATTCGAGCCGGAGTTGCGACGAACAGAGCGCAGTTCTACAAGGAGCTCACCCTCCCGTTCTATGGTTATAACCGCCCCGGCGCGAAGGTTTCGGAGGGCGTACGCGAGCACTGGTGGCTGCAGGGAATGATGGGAGGCGTCAAGGCCCATTATGACTGCGTCAAGGCGTTTTCGGAAACCGATTTCACGGAAGATCTGAAGAAGATCGATGTTCCGACCTTGATCCTGCACGGCGACGACGACCAGATCGTACCTTTTGCGGACGCTTCGGTTCTCTCGGCCAAACTGGTGAAGAAGTCGACATTGAAGATCTATCCGGGACTTCCGCACGGGATGTGCACCACGAATGCCGAACAGATCAACGCCGATTTGCTTGCCTTCTGCAAAACAGCAGCAAGTGCAAAAGCCGCGTAAGTGAGACCTCGCCGCATGAGCGACAGGTTGCGAGCAGGACACGAGGATTCAGAAGCAAACGCTGAGTAGAGGTCAGTATGTCTCAAAACCGAGAACAGCCCGTTACAGACTACCGTTCCGACTATGCGACTCGCGCTGATTTTTGCCGGGCATTTGCGGATGACACTGACTCCTTGTACCTGCTCGCATTCTTGTTAACGACAAATCATGAAGATGCCGAAAACTGCTTTGTCGCTGCTGTGGAGCAAGCTTTCAGGTCAAACACTGTGTTCAAGGACTGGGCTGTATCTTGGATTAGACGCACCCTGATAACGCGAGCAATTGCGACCATATTCGGTCGATCCAATCAAGAAAAGAGAAGGCCTGATCGATGGTACGAAGGTCAAAATGAAATTGGTCTGACAATCGACGCTATTACCCTACTGAGTGACCGTGACCGATTTGTCTTCGTCATGTCGGTTCTGGAGCGCTATTCAGTCCATGAGTGCTCGTTATTGCTTGGTTGTCCGCCAGTCACCGTAATCGAATCACGGACACATGCCCTGCAAGCCCTGCCAGGATTGAACACTTCGGAGAGAGCCGTGTGGCAACTACAAGCTTGAGCGACCAGACAAATCTGTTCTTGCGCTTCTAGGTTGCTGGCAGGTTCTTGGTCGCACCGCTGCCGGGCTCGGAAGACACCGAGGAACCGGAAACGGGCTTCGAGGAAGTTGGCCGGATTGATAACTAGAAGCCCGGTTATCAGTACTGATTCTTCCAAGCATGCCTTCGGCGACAGCACCAGCAATAAAATGGAGACAATTCTATGTAATTTTTTCATTGAATCCAACATTTGAGATTGCTCAGGTGTCAGGAACGCCCCCCGCAGTCGAGCAATTGACGGAGTAGCGGAAGCGCTTGTCAAAAGCAAGAAGTACTTGGTTCCCTTGGCTTTTCTGCAGCCCGAAGTGGCAGGAGCGATAGTTGTTGATTATTTGACCGACGATCGAGCCCGACTACCTAAGACCGCTACGGCCTTTGTTATTCGGGATTGGGAAGTTGAAATGCCAAATCAACACACTGCAAGCCCGATTGAAGGCATCGCAGCTTGGAAGGGGCAGCGTTTCCGACCCTACTATGCCCGATATCACCCGAAAGGGTGAAGCGCTCCAGCGCCGAAATCTGCAATCATTTATCAATGTCACTGGAGTCGTGCACTACTGCCGTCCTGCTGACAACATCCTCTCCGGATGCATCGACACCCGGACCAGCGACGTCACTCGCCGAGGTGCAGGAGTTGCTTTTGCATATGCAAAGTCGCACCTATAGCGATGTTCTCCATGTCGTGCATGCCAGAGGCATCATTATGAGTCTGCTTTCGCAAAGATGGCAAGCTCCTGATCCAGTCTTTTACCAAACAAGATGGTTTTACGTGCTCACGGGAAGTTGCTTAGCGACATTGCTTTGGATAGCACATCGCCTGCGCCTTCGAGTACTCACGGATCGAGTTCGCAATCTGTTGGCAGAACGTCTCTCCGAGCGCGAACGAGTCACCCGTGAGCTTAACGACACGCTTCTGCAAGGAATGCAGGGATTAACCCTGCTCTTCCAAGGTATCGCAGCACAAATATCGCCGGAAAGCCCCTTGCGGTCCAAGTTAGAAACAGCGATCGGCCAAGCTGAGCAGCTGATCATCGAAGGCCGTGATAGCATTTGCGATCTCAACTTTCCAAGCGTCGACCTGGCCGACGCGCTTCGTAGCTTGAACGCAGAACCACGACTACGTGAGATCGGATACTCCGTCGAAGTCACAGGACGAGAGAAGGGCTGCAGTTCCTCGTTTGTGACGAGATTTTCCAGATCGCCCAAGAAGCAATATTGAACGCCTTTCAGCATGCTTCCGCAAACCATGTATGGGTAACGCTTGCCTACCATCGTGCGTCACTGAATCTTAGCGTCGTCGATGACGGTCGAGGAATCAATAACAATAGTGCAGAGGAGGACAAACGCGGACAATGGGGACTCATGAAGATGAAGGACCGAGCGAGTAAACTACAAGGGAGGATACAAATTGTGAATCGCGTTCCTTGTGGAACAGAGGTTTGGCTAAGCGTCCCGGCGAGAGTAGCGTATCGTGCGTACGGCCTTCTCGGCGCAGAATGGTCCCGCACTCTGGTTGATCTGTTTGGAAAGCAGGACTCTAGACAATGAGCGAAATAAAGCCGATAAGAATCATGACGGTCGATGATCACCCCGTTTTTCGTGAAGGCATTCGCTCCATTCTTGCGACCCAAGGTGATATGGACCTCGTCGCTGAGGCCGCCACTGGTGCGGAAGCCATCAAGATGTATGAGCTGCATCGGCCGGACATCACCCTGATGGATCTGCGTTTGCCCGACATCAGCGGCTTGGAGGCAATCACCCGGATTCGAGAGCGTTATTCCCAGGCGCGGATGATTGTCCTTACAACGTACAAAGGGGATGTGCAGGCACTGCGCGCATTGAAGGCCGGTGCGATGGGCTACCTTCTGAAGAGCATGCTACGGACATATATGCTGGATACCATCCGGGCGGTCCATGCCGGACGCAAGCGCATCCCTCCCGAGATCGCTTCCGAGATGGCGGAATTCGCCGCGGATGATTCGCTTACCGCGCGCGAAGTGCAGGTGCTGCAGCAGGTCGCCACCGGAAACGCGAACAAGATCATTGGCGACAAGCTTGCTATTAGTGAGGATACGGTCAAGGCCCACGTTAAGAGCATTCTCTCGAAGCTCGGTGCTAACGACCGCACGCACGCAGTGACCATCGCTATCCGGCGCGGCTTTTTGGACATAGCGTGATGATAGACCTCGGCAGTTTTGGCGAGACCGTCTAGATACGCGCTCGATGTCTTTAGAGATGAAAGTACGGTGCTTGGCCGTATGGCTAGAGTGTTCTCTGTTTTTTTTGCCCAGAAGAACATCGAATTGAGAGAGGAGGATAATGAAAGGCGTCAACATTACAGCACAACCAAGTGGAACGGGTTGCGTAGAGTGTCTGCGAGATGGAAGCTGGTGGCTCCATCTCCGGCGATGTGCACAGTGCGGCCATGTCGGCTGTTGTGATAGCTCACCAAATCAGCACGCAAGGAAACACTTCGACGAAGCGAATCATTCTATTATTCAGAGCTTCGAACCTGGTGAGGGGTGGTTCTGGGATTACGCCGCCGAAGGCGAGGTGGACTGTCCTAAACTCGCGCCGCCCCAGAGTCATCCGAAGGGGCAGGGCGTCCCAGGTCCGAAGGGCAAGGTTCCATCGAATTGGATGGAGCTTCTCCGCGATTGACCGACAAATGGGTTCGCGGAGTAGGCGTTGGTGGGACTGACCTGGAGGCTGTGGCTCGAGTCATAGCTATCGGATCGACCGCAGTATTACGGTGCGGCGCTTTTGTAGGCGATGGAGGCGGGCACCTCAATGACGACCGCAGTGCCGGGTGGTACCTGCTCCGGGCAGGCGTTCCTGATCTCAAACTTTGCGCCGATACGTCCAGCCCTCTCTCTCATGCCTACGATTCCCCAGTGCCCATTCAGAGAGGCGGCCAGTGTTTCTCTGGGCTCCAAGCCCTGCCCGTCATCACGGATAACAAGACTGAAGCGAGAGGGTTCGAAACCGATAGCGACTTCCACTTTTTGCGCATTCGCGTGCCGGAATGCATTGCTCAATGCCTCACGGCAAATGAAGCAGACCTCCTCATAGACCAGGGGTTTGAGTGCTACTTCCTGACCGACGACGGACAGGCTAAACACGGGGGACTCTTCCGGATTCATTCGACTTGCAAGGCTCGCAACATGTCGGGCAAGGCTGGGGTCCAGTTGCTTCTCGAAACGGAGTGCCCTAATCTTTTCACGTGCTTCTACCATCGTCTCTTCAGCCCGATCACCAAGAGAAATGATCTTCCTTCGGACAGACTGCTCCAAGGTCGCGTCTTCGGATAAGGCATGAAAACTCAGAATTAGCCCCTGTACTCCTTGCAATAGAGTGTCGTGTAGATCCCTGGAGACATTCAACCGTTCGTTCGTTTGAACCTCGATCCGATGTGACACTTGCCGATAGAGATAGCGTATTCGATAGCAGTAAGCGATCCAAACCAACACACCGGCAGTGGCCAATAATATTAAGTGGAACCATCCAGTCTGATAGAAAGCGGCCCGCACGGTGAAATCGAGTGTGTCACCAACCGTATTCCAGACACCGCTATCGTTCGCGGCGATGACATGGAAGCGATACTTGCCGGGAGGAAGATTGGTGTAAACCGCCTCGCGCGTCGAAAGTACTTCGCTCCAGTCACGGTCGTAACCTTCCAGCTTGTAGCGGTATCGATTCTTTTGAGGGGTCCTGAAGCTCAGCGCCACATAGCGAAGGCGTATTACGTGAACATGAGGAGGCAAATCAACCTCTTGGGCGCGAGGGTAAGACTGTACATCACCTTCGAGATGTTCGATATAGACGGGTGGGAGATCAACGTTCGTTACGTTTTCATGGGGATCGATAACCGCCAATCCCGAACCGGTTACAAAAGCTACGCGACCGTCGGGAGTGATCGTTACCGAAGGGCTGTAATAATTGCCGAAGACAATATTTTCCGCTCCATCCGCATAGTCGAGATAAATAGAAACCCTCACTTTTCGATCGGGGTCACTTGCCCATCGATCAAGTTCTCCCGGCGCAAGTTGCACTATCCCGCAGACTGTTTGGAGCCAGGTGAAGTGCTGATCATCATCCTTCCTCCAATGCACACCATCACATGGCAAACCATTTCGGCTCGTCAGTGTTGCCAGCTTACCGTTCCTCAATCTTGTTAGTCCTGCGCTAGATCCAACCCAGACGGTCCCATCGGGATCGACCTGAAGGTCTCGTGGATTGGTGAAATCTTCGTTCCTATCCAGAAGGTAGCGCTCCTTGATTTGACCGGCCTGGAAGAACACCAGAGCTCCTGGGCTGAATGCGAGCCATAATCCTCTCTTCGTAGCATCAAAGGCCATGGCGGTGGCGGAATGATTCCCAAAAACATCCCAGCGAAAGACCTCCGCCGCCGTATTTCCCTTCGGCACATGGATGAGGCCCGATTCACGGTTACTGAGCCAAAGTCCTTTATCGCCGTCGGTCGTGATGACGAAATTGTTCTCCCCAGAGGGACTGTGCAATCGGGAGGCGCGCCCATTTGAAAGCCAGGTCAGCCCGTCCGGCGAGCCACTGGCGACCAGAATTGTTCCTGGCCTTTCTGCATAGAGACTCCGCGTATCGGGGGTAACGAGGCCGTCCTTTTTCCCAAATGGAGTGATTGTGTCGCTGGTGATCCGGTCAAGGCCGCTCAAGGATCCAACCCAGAGCACGCGACTGTCAGCGAGCACAGAGGTAACAGAATCACCGGAAAGACCCTGCCTCCTGTTGACGCTCACGATGGCAGTTGAGCGAAAGCGATCAAGACCATTTACGGTTGCTGCCCAGACATCTCCCTCCCGATCCTCGAATAAATCGACAACCGTGTCACTGGAGAGTCCATCATTGATCGTGTAGGTGTCCACTCTGCCGTCGAATGCATGGACAAGACCATCTCTCGAGGTGCCAATCCATAAACCAC
Organism: uncultured Acidobacteriaceae bacterium; assembly: GCA_963699185.1. Taxonomy (GTDB): domain Bacteria; phylum Acidobacteriota; class Terriglobia; order Terriglobales; family Acidobacteriaceae; genus DASRAA01. The sequence goes on from OY969419.1 coordinate 12,883, forward strand.
CCTTCCGGTCAGTCAGGAAAACATCCGCACCGAAACTCTTGCCTCCGACGCGAAGCGGGTAGACCTGATTCTTCCCCTGATCTGACAGGAAGTGAATTTCGCTGCCTTCTGCCATCAGTAAAGTACCCTTGGAATCCCGAACGATGGAGCTTGCGGCAGTCGTATCGTTGTCAGAAAAGAGCTGGGGTGCGCCAGGTCCCCACTTCCACAATCCGGTTTCTGCGCCAGCCCAGAGAGTACCGTCCTTATCCTCGAAAAGGCTTCTGATCCACATTCCAAACATGGTGGAGTCGCCGAAACATTCTGCTTGTTCATCATGAATGCGGCAAAGCTTATTGCCCGGCCCACGTTTCAGCCCCCCCGCCCAAATGTCTCCTGCGCGGTCTTCCAAGATCGCCGACACGGCGGTTCCGTCCAGAGCCGGTATCATAGTTAGGCGACCGTCCTTCAAATGGCCGAGTCCCTTACCTCCTATCCACAGGCTTCCATCATGGGCCCCAAGAACTTTTTCGATGGGCAGAAGCGTGAGAGCGTGGCCTTCCGGTGGCCGCCAAGGCAGGAACTCTATTCCATCGAACCTGAGAAGATTAAAGCCTGAGCCAATCCAGATGTACCCATCCTTTGTCTGAGCGACGGAGTTCAGGTTCCCGAGGAACGGTCCATCTCGGGAAAGCCAAGACGTATGACTGTACTGGGAGACATCTGAAGTGATCACCTGTGAGAGCAGCGGCTCGACTGGGACAAGCGCAAATAGCAATGCGGTAATCATTTGAACGAGGATCTGGTCGATTGCGTGACGCCTTGCGCGGTCCATGATCTCCTTCGTAGATGTGGATTCGCCGGTTAGGTGGGCGCGCATTTTACCGATAGGGCACAGGCAACCGTTTCCATGGACTCCCGACTCCAGATGTATCCGGCGGTTCTTAGGCCCGATTGCACGAGGAAGATTCTATGCCTTTGCTCTCCATCAGAACAACTTTCGTCTACGAGGTCAAAATCAGCAGAACCGAGCTCCCGGCTCGGAAGGTATTTTCAAACTCGATCTCCATCGCGGTTGTCCTAAAATTCCGCTGGTCGCCAAGGACGGCGAAATCGATAACGACATCGGTATGCAAGATAACCAGCATGTGGGGACCTAGGGGCAGGTCGTTACAAGTATTACTGGCTGACTCCCCCGTCGCGAGATCCCCAGTTTCTGCATGCGAAAGTATAAACTGGAACGTTTCATCCCCAAGCGAGCGGCCGCGCCATGCGGACCGGCGACGACCCCTTTCGTCTGTTTTAACGTTTTGCAAATGTGATCCCGCTCAGCCTCTTCCAGCGTGATGGCTCCCTGAGAACCATTTTCAGGAGCCTGCCTCAATCCTTCGAGAGGAGGACAGAGTATCTTCCCGGTGGTCAAGATAACGCTGCGCTCGATGAAGTTCTGCAGCTCCCGAATATTCCCCGGCCAGGAATGAGCGCTCAGTGCATTCATTGCCTCCACCGGTATCTCATCAATGCGCTTTTGCATCCTTTCTGCGTATTTGTCAACAAAATGCCTTACCAGCAGGGGGATGTCCTTCGCGCGATTGCGCAGTGGCGGCACAGGTATCGGAAACACATTCAGTCGGTAGTAAAGATCGCTGCGAAACCGTTTCTCGGAAACCAGCTTCAACAAGTTCCCATTCGTTGCCGCCACGACGCGCACGTTCACACGCTGGGTCTGGTTGCTGCCGAGTCTCTCGAATTCTCCTTCCTGCAATACACGTAGCAGTTTCGCCTGCAATTCCAACGGAATATCGCCGATCTCGTCCAGAAACAGCGTGCCACGGTCCGCCGCCTCGAAGCGTCCGACTTTACGAGTCACTGCACCTGTAAAGGCACCCCTTTCGTGGCCGAAGAGCTCGCTCTCGAGCAGCCCCAAAAGAATTGCAGCACAGTTCAGCTTTAAAAACGGGCGGTCTCGGCGCTTGCTGTGGGCATGGGTGGCTTCCGCAATGAGTTCTTTGCCGGTCCCAGTCTCTCCTTCGATCAGGACCGTGGAATCCGTGGGCGCAACCTTGCGAACCAGATCCAGCACTTCTATCAGTGCCGAGCTCGATCCAACGATGCCTTCAAATCCCACACTCTCGCGTTCGCGCTCCCCAGCGAATCGGTAAGGCATCAAGTGTGCCGAGTGTAGCCCCGCACTCAGATCCGGTGACCCCACCGACGGATCGTCATGATCGGCATAGGGAAAAGCCGTCGCGCTACGCTCATCCCAAACTGCTGCGTTTTGACTATTCATGTCCCACCCCTATTTAATTTTCTTCGTCCGCGTGTTCTCCCGTGATCCACTCGCGGATGTATGCTGGGCAATTCTTGAGCTCGATGCCGTCCGCTTCGCAGAGCCTAAAAAAACTGACAACGTCTTGATCCTGGCTAAGTGCCTTCATTGCGATGTCATCTAGATTCAAATGCCGGCGAACCAAATCCGTGGGTGAGAGTGCCATCCAGTTGTTGAGCGACAAGTCTTTGTATTTCGGCTTATTGAACACATTGATACATCGGAGAGTAGTAGTTCCGATGTTCTCGAACCCGGGCTTTCGCAGATACCTTTGAAAACCAGTTGCCCAGCAGAACGTCCATTCGATGGCGACGCTCTGCTGGGAATAACTCTCTGGCATCTGTTATTTCTTTGAAGAAAGAGTCTCCGCCAGCCAGTCGAAGATTGTCTGGTGAGTCAAGCGCATGGCGCCCATATGGCAGTGCTCACCAGCACCATCGACATTCCGCATCACGACATGCTTGTGGGGAGCCTTCATTTCGGATGCAAGCTTGCCAGCCTGTCCCTTGAACACAAAGTCGTTCTCTCCCTCAAGAATCAGGGCGGGAGACTTGATCTTGTGCATGTCACTTACTGTGAGGGCAAACTGCTCACTCTTGCGGATGTACTCCGGCTCGTTCGCGGTGCCGTAGACCCACGGACCGTTCTGCAGAGCCCATCGGGCGTAGGTGTCGTGTTTCTTGATCCATTCGAGCACAGGGATTGCCTGCTCATCGCGGCCAGCTTTGATCCACTCGACGAGGAAATCCGGCAGAGGAGGATAGGTGGCGAAGAAGCTCGTCACACCGTCATCGAGTACGATCGCCGCCGGACGATGATCGTAAGCGGCGGTACGGGCGCAGAGATACCCACCCATGCTGTAGCCGAAGAGCACGAGTTTAGAGCTGTCAATTTCCTTGCGTGTTTCGGCGTAATCCATAACGGGCCCCAGAACGGCTTCCCAGTCAGGCCGGAAGGGAACGTTTCTTTCACGGATCATGCGGCCCGTGCCGGGGCCGTCATACAGGATGACGTTGAATCCGCGCCGCAGAGCAGCCGCGCCAATGACGAAGTATCCCTCCTCGGTGGTTGAGTCGAATCCGTTCGAGTAGATGAGAGTCGGTCGTGGCTTGCCGCTGTTGTCGACCTGGAGCAGATAGCCAGGGAGCTTGTCATTTCCATAAGGGATGGAGATCTCTTCGAACGGTCCATCGAGCAACTTGCCGCCCTTTACGAATGTTTCGCGAGAAAGGCCGAATAGCTCCTTGACGTGCGGGTCGTTCACTGGGTCCTTGCGGCGATAAAACTCCGCGCTGCGGTAATAGGAAGATGCGCGAAGGAACGCTTCCCGTGCGCTGATCTTGTCGCCCTTTTCGAGGGAATGCTTGGCGCGTTCATGAACACGATCTGCTGTCGCTTTCCACTCGCGCATCCACGCCTCTTCGTCCCCTTCTGGAATTGCAGCAGCAGTCAAAAGCACTTCACTGATGTCGGCACCGTTGTCGACTGCAAATCCAGCAGCACGCAGCGCCTCGAATTTAAAGGATGTATCTTTGAACAAGAATTCCATGACAACCTCTCCTTTGTCTGTTAAATGAGTTGGGTTTATGCAGCTAACCGAGCTCCGTTAGCTCAGAAATGCTGCACGTTGAACCACGTTGTCATGTTGGACTGTTTCGCGTTGCTTCACAACGCCAGATCGGGCAGAGAGAAAGTTACCCGTTAGGGTAAAAAGAATATTACTTACGCTTAATCAAGAAACTACGGAAAGAAATCAAGAGAGCATGGGTTAAATAGTTAGGAGGGCTCCAAGCATAATTGCTTGGCCCGCGCCAAGTCATGCAAATCGACGCTCCTCAGAGCCGCGCGCCAAGCTTGCTTTATAGATTCGTGCAAACGGCATTGCTGCACTGATCGCCCGAACTTTGGATATCTAGAATTGCCGATGCCAACAACTCTTCACGTTGTGCACCGCTCGCCAGAATCTTTCCGTTGAACGAAATCTGTGGAACCCCGCGAATACTCGCCGATAATCTCAGCTCTTCATCTCTGACTTCGTCTGCCAATACTTGGTTGTCGAAGTCCTCCAGCCGAGAGATATTTGAGACGTCATGGTCGCGAGCGATGCGCAGCAGTACAAATGGATCTCCCACGTCTTCGCCGTCGATAAAATAGGCCTGAAACAATCGCTCTGCTACCGCGTTCTGTTTCCTTACCCCGTCTTTCAAAGCTGCCGCAAGGAGCATATGACCACGAAACGTGTTCGGTGTTCGTTTCATCCGGTCGTGTCTAAACGTAATTCCAACCTCCACGCCAGCATTTGCCACCTGGGCATCAAGCCTCTGTGACTCCGCCCAACTCCCAAATTTTCCTGACCTGTACACCTTACGTTCCATCCCATCTTTCGGCATACTGGGATTGAGTTCAAAGGGCAGCCAACGAATCTCTATCTCCTGGTTGAGCAGGGCTGCGGTCTTTTCGACTCGGCGCTTTACGATAAAACACCACGGGCAAATCAGATCAGAGACAATATCGACAATGAGAGTCGACGCTTCCTGCTCTCTTCCATTCAGAATTATGTTCATACTGTAGTCCTCGATTTATTGGATATTAAGGGGAAGCATCCGTCGCGTCTGCTCGATGCGGCTATAGGATTGCCCTGACGACGCCTCCATCGACCCGTAGAGCTGCACCAGTTGTCGCGGATGATAGCTCGCTCGCCACATACGTCACCATCGCTGCAACTTCGCCTACCGTGGCAAAGCGCTTGAGCAGGGACGAAGGCCGTACATGCTCAAAGAATTCCTTTTCGACTAGTTGCACTGATTTGTTCTGTTGTTTCGCCATTGCCTCAACAAATACATCGACACCTTCCGACGCCGTTGGGCCGGCAAGAATACTGTTCACTGTAATGCCCGTTCCAGGGACGGATTCCGCAATACCGCGCGCGATAGCAATCTGCGCCGTCTTCGTCATCCCGTAATGCACCATTTCAGGTGGGATTTGCACTGCCGACTCGCTCGAAATGAACAGAATCCGGCCCCAGTTTTTCTTTACCATGCCCCCCAAATAGTGCCGCGAAAGACGTACGCCGCTCATCACGTTGATCTCGAAGAGACGATACCAGTCTTCATCTGTGATCTCAGCAAAGGGCTTTGGTTCAAAGATGCCTATATTATTGACCAGCACATCTACTGCTGGCAGCTTGGCAATGACCTCGTCGGCTGCGCTCCGGTTCGCGAAGTCAGCCACAATACCATCGAGATTCGCAGCTGCGAACTGGGAACGGATAGCGGTCAACGCAGCGTCGACACGTTCCTGCGTTCGCCCGTTCACGTAGACGTGAACTCCTTCGATCGCGAGTGATTGAGCGATCGCAAGACCAATTCCTGCCGTCGATCCGGTGACTAAGGCTACTTTTCCATCCAGCTTTAAATCCATGGCATGCTCCTTTTGACCGCGCTTTGATATGCGGTGCGTTGCATTCTCTGAATACCAGCGAAGGCGACGAGAGCGTTGGTACATCTCTGGCTACCAAAGCTGACCTAAATCGACTCTTTGCTGTGATCGCCATGCTTTGCTCCAAAATCTCGTTGATGCGCAACTTGCTCCGTCAAAAAACAGGTGTCAAAAAGCACTCTGCAGACTAGGCCTCGCGTTCCGTGAAGGTCGCGCCGAGTCTGCGCCCATAGTGCGCAATCGAGTGCCCTTCTGCTTGTCGTTGTAACGAGTAGACTGCGAGGGCTTCTTCCATCGTGTCCCCATCTCGCAAGGCATTGCGCAGAGTCAATGCGTCTCCCGCAGCCTTGGAGACGCCCATGGCCGTGTGAGGGCGGACGACGAAAGCCGCGTCGCCGAGTAACAGTAGACGACCTTTAGCGAGAACGGGAGCTTCGTAGTCGAAGATTGCCTGGAGAAACGGGCCGGGTTCTCGCGTAATGACATCGGCGAGTATCGAGGGGAGCACCTGACGCGCGCTCTCCACCATATCTCGGCGCGTTGACGATGACAAACCAAATGGCGGCGCGGAATAGATCCGCATTTCCCCAGAGTCGGATGTGAGAGCCTTGTCTAGCATCTTTTGCGTCATCGGACGGTACCATACCCAGTTGTAGCGGCGCTGACCTGGCGCGATACAGCCATCCGGACCTGCAACCAGGTAACCAAGAACCTGGGTTCGATAGGCATCGTAAAAGGTGAATCGATCCGAAAGCACATCGGCGCTCTCCTCAGGAAGCTGTGATTCCGGAGCAAGTCCCCGGAATGCGGCGTAACCCGCATAATGAGGACTTGTTCCGGGTGCGACTACGCTCCGTACTGCTGAGCCGATTCCGTCCGCACCAATCACCAGGTCGGCAGTATCGGATGATCCATCTTCAAAATGAAGGGTCGCGCTGTTGGCTTCGGAGTGTGCCCGCACGATGGAGACCCCGCTGTGGTACTGCGCATCTTTTACGAGGGAGCGGAATGCATTGAACAGTAAGTCCCAGGAGATCTGGGCTTGCGGTACACGCAGCCTCTGGCGCACCGAACCATCTCGATTGAGAAAGATCCGCTCCCTCGCGACTACTCCTGTATCCATCACGTCCGAGCGCCCGATCTCGTCAAGGATCGTGCCGACCTCCAGCTGCGGAACAAGACCGGCTCCTTTGCCCGAAAGGCCGCTCGAGGAGCGCTCATAGATGACCACTTCCCAACCAGCGCGCGCTAGAAGGACGCCAGCGAAGAGACCTCCGACCGATCCGCCTGCGATGATGACTTTTCCTGGATTCATAAGGTTTTTACTTCCACGTTTTCACTGTTCTTCAAGGGCCTCACTCAGCCCTCTGCTTTCTTGATGTCCTTATCCACGCTGGTCTGATTCAGAGTAGCTTTCAGAAAATCGTTCGATATTGGAAGCTCGATATGTAGACTACGAATCGTGGCAAGCTGAACACGAGCCTTGCGTGCTGTGAAGTCCAAAGCGTGACCGCCCGAGAGCCGGTTCTGTCGGAGGAAGTGCAGGTGGAAGCCTGCAACATCAAGTCCCTGGGCATAACCTGGGGAACGAAATCCCGCCAAAGTCCCGTCCAGTTCGGTAAAGCTTTGGACTGCCTGCGATTCAGTGGCATCTGCCAACCGTGAGTAGGGCTTTGTCTGTTGGGCGACCGTTCGGGTCCGGACATTCGTAAAGTGTCCGTCAACGCGAATCGCTGAAAAAAGATTAGGTTCGGATGAATCTGCGAGGAGCTTGAGTAGCCCATCCTTGCTCATCGGCTCTTCAATTTGTAATTCTTTGTCGGGCTTGAAGAATGTCACCACAGCGAAAGGTGTCTTTTGTTCGGGGACCACAGGACTCGCACTCCCGTTCGAACGCAATTGATAAAAAGCGCCGTCGAAGGCGACCATCTCTCCATCAAGACCATTGAACGTCCCAAGGCCAAAGTCACCATGTTTCTGCAGTTCGGCAAAGGTGATCTCCCCGTCGTAGATACCTTGCAACAGTGCCGAGATGAGGGACGTCTGATAGAGTTCGCTCTCGGCAGTACTTGCCTCCGGGTGTAGATAGCGCCAGGCTGGCCGCACGAGGGAGAGAGCTGGATGTTGCGTGAAGTCGCTCATAAAGCCTCAGTTCCACGCATTCGGAAGCACGTGTTGTCCAATCTCGATGTTGTGGCTGTAATCCACTGGCATATCGACGACCACCACACCTGGGGTTTCCAGTGCCTTGCGCATGATGGTTTGCAACTGATCCGCACTTTCGACGCGCATGCCAGTGCAACCAAGGCTTTCCGCATACCGTACGAGATCTGGGTTTCCGAAACGTACACCCGACGTACGGCCAAACTGCAATTCCTGCTGGAAGGCCACCATGTTATAACTGCCGTCGCGGAAGATAAAAACGGTCATATTTAGCTTGTGACGCACGGCGGTCTCAAGCTCCATGGATGAATAGAGAAAGCCACCATCGCCGACCGTGGCAACCACTTTCTTACCGGGGTTAAGCAAGCTGGCCGCCATAGCCCATGGGATACCGACGCCCAAGGTCTGCTGGCCATCGCTGAACAGAAGTTTGCGGGGTTCGTACTCCAGGAAGTGCCGTGCCATCCAGATATGGTGTGATCCCATATCGCTTGCGATGATGGTGTCATCGTCGAGCAGGCTTCGAAGAGTGAGAACGAAGTTGAGAGGATGCACGAGGGTTGACCTCATCGGCTCAGGCCGACTCTGTAACGCATGCCATTCCGCCTGCAGCGACAGTAGCTCCTCGCTCAAAAAAAGCTGCCGAGGAGCCAATTGTCTCGTCAGCTCATTGAGTGTTGCTTCGACGGAGCCGCGCAATTCCATCTCCGGTTGATAGTAGTTGGACAACTCGCAGGGTGTGTCATCCACATGGAGAATCGGAGCCCGCTTAGCGATGTTCCAACTTTCCGGCCCGTACTCGACGGGATCATAGCCAATCGTAAGCACCAAGTCGGCATGAGCGAGGAGCCTGTCACCGGGTTGATTGCGAAAGAGGCCTATGCGTCCGAAGAACATCGACGAAAGGTCGCGTGAAACGGCGCCTGCGCCTTGGAAAGTTCCCACCGTAGCCATCGGAAAAGTTCGAAGGAGGTGCCGCACTGCAGCTACCGCCTTGGGTTCACTCGCTCCCATGCCCAATAACAGAACGGGTCGTTGCGCGACACCAAGCATTGCTGCAGCACGTTTGATCAAGTCTGCGGGTGCGCCACCCAGGGAGGGAACCTCTACTCTGGGAAGTTCACCCTCTTGAGTTGATGCACCCTGCACATCCAGCGGAAATGCGATAAAAGCAGCACCGGGCCTCGGTGTCATGGCCGCACGAAACGCATTCGCCAGAACTTCCGCAGTGGCGCCAGCCGCAGGAACCGCTGCGCTGTACTTTGTTACGGGTCTCATCACGGAGACCGAATCCATTGTTTGGTGGACCTGTTTCAGGGTATCTGCTGTCGGAACCACACCGCCTATAGCCACCATAGGATCACCCTCCGAGGTCGCTGTGGCAGCTCCAGTTACAAGGTTGGATGTGCCTGGCCCCGAGGTGACCAGGCAAACGCCAGGCCGTCCGGTGAGCCGTCCAACCGCGGCCGCCATGAAAGCGGCGTTCTGCTCATGCCGGCAAACGACCAGTTGCAACTCCTTAGGTCCGTCATTGAGAGCATCGAAGACTGGCATGATCTTGCCGCCGGGAATGCCAAAGATGTGGGTCACACCCTGAGTTGCCAGGCCGCGGACGAGAACTTGTGAAGCTGTGGATTTTTCGCGCTTTTCTGAACTCAATTGCGGACTCCTTCGGACTGTTTGCCCAAGTTGGATAGATCAACCCTTGAAGCGGCATACAGCAGCCCCGGCATGGGAAAGTCGGCCGCATACGACACCTGGCCCGTCACCTTCTCACGGCCTTCTACTCGGCTAATCTCTCTCCCGACCGCTGCCTCTTTCATGGATATATCCGTCTCCGATAACTCAATCACTGAGCATATCCACAACAGTGTTAGTGTTCTTCCCTACATCGAGCGCTAAGGAGCTTACCCGAACGGGTAATGCGTACTTCTGCGTGTCAGAGATAGAAATCTTTAATGCTTGCTTTTCGATAGAGATAAATTAACCGCACAAGAAACTCGACTGGGTAGAGCGGTGGTTTACCCGGAAGAGAGGATTTCTTGTACCCGAATGGGTAAGGCGGCGACAACAAATGTTCCCTAACGTGAGAATAGCCATGGGAGACACGATGCAAACACCGCATCTCTTTGCACCTTACAGCCTTCGAGGCATTACGCTGCCAAACCGCATTGTCGTCTCGCCCATGTGCCAATACTCTGCGATCGACGGCTTCACCAATGACTGGCACTTGGTGCATCTTGGATCGCGCGCTGTCGGCGGCGCAGGACTGGTGCTCACGGAGGCGGTTGCCGTAACTCCCGAAGGTCGCATCTCTCCGCAAGATCTCGGTCTCTGGTCCGACGATCATCTTCTCGGGCTCAGCAAGATCGTTTCGTTCCTTCATGAGAACGGAGCAGCAGCCGGAATACAACTTGCTCATGCGGGCCGAAAGAGCAGCATGGCTCCTCTCTGGGAGGAGCCACACCTTGTCAAGGAGTCTCACGGCGGCTGGAAGAACATCCTTGCACCGTCAGCGATCCCGTTCGCGGAGTCCTACGGAACGCCTACATCCCTCGATCTAGAAGGCATCCATCGTATTCAACAGGCCTTTCGTAGTTCCGCAGACCGCGCACGGCGGATGGGCTTCGATGTAATCGAACTTCATGCGGCCCATGGCTATCTCTTTCATCAGTTCCTCTCACCGGTAAGCAATCGGCGCGTCGATCACTATGGGGGTTCGTTCGAGAACCGCTCCCGCTTTCTGCTTGAAACAGTGAGACTCGTGCGAGAGGTATGGCCAGACTCATTGCCCCTTTTCGTCCGACTCTCAGCTACGGACTGGCTGGAATTCGAGGACGGGGCCGATCCTGAAACTCTAGGCTGGACTGTCGATGAAACGATTCGCCTTGGCAACCTTCTCCGAGAGGCGGGCGTGGATTTGTTGGACGTGAGCTCCGGCGGCAACCTTGCAAAGGTAACCATCCCCATTGGCCCTGGTTATCAAACCGGCTTTGCGGAACGTGTGCGTAGGGCTACAGCAACTCCTACAGGGGCTGTTGGGCTCATCACGTCGGCTGAGCAAGCAGATCATGTGATCCGCTCCGGGCAGGCTGACCTTGTCCTGCTGGCCAGAGAGTTGCTCCGGCATCCCTACTGGCCTTTTGAAGCTGCGCATATATTGAAGCACGAGATCTCCTGGCCGGTGCAGTATGTACGTGCCGCTGGCGCCAAGAAGCCGGCGCGGAAGCCATTTGCAGGCCGGTCTGATACGTTCTGACCCTCCGGCGTTCGAGATCTGTGCATCGCGCTTTTTGATTGTCGTGTGAAAGCTAACCTCGAAAGGAAAATATGACCAGCACCCAAGAACTCACCAAGCGGCGTACAGCTCCGCTCAACACCCCGTCAGACATCAAGGGAGAGGCTGTCCGTGACATCTCGGCTGGGCTTAACGCCCTGCTAGCGGACATCTTCGCCCTTTACCTGAAAACCAAGAACTTCCACTGGCATATGAGTGGTCCGCACTTCCGCGACTACCACCTGATGCTTGACGATCATGGAGATCAGCTCTTTGCAATGACAGACGACATTGCAGAGCGTGTACGCAAGATTGGCGGCCTGACGATCCGCTCGATCGGCAACATTGCCAGACTACAGCGATTGAAAGACAACGACGCTGATTATGTCACGCCACAGGATATGCTGAGTGAGTTACGGGAAGACGAGGAAGCAATCGTTCTCAGCATGCTGGCCGTTCACGCAGTGTGTGATGACGCTGGCGACGTAGCCACCGCAAGCCTTCTCGAAAACTGGATCGACTTGGCACAGAGGCGTAGTTGGTTCCTGTTCGAAGCAACACGCTCGTAGAGTAAATCCAACTTCCATACGTGTCCCGCTGAGCCGGCGAACCTGTTATCCGGGTTCGCCGGTTTTCTACATCCAAGCGAAAACAAATACCGATTGTAGATTTACCTAGAGTGCATTGAGTGCAGAACCTGTTTTCTCCTCAGGCCATGAGGAAAAAACGAACAGCTGCAGTTCATTTCAGCTTTCATACGACGCCCTGCCGGGGCTTTGAAGCGAGCTAGACCGCGACGTGGGTACGCTTTCTGATATCGCGCTCACGGAAGGAGGCCGCCGGTTGGACGGCGGGCCCTCGAGAAAACTACGACCGAATAAAGCTGAGCAGATCCGGGTTGATCAGGTCCGCGTGGGTAACAGGCATACCGTGCGGCGCGCCAGCATAAACCTTCAATTTTGCACCCTTGATAAGCTTGGCCTGCAGCTCGCCTGCATCAGCAAAGGGGACGATCTGGTCGGCGTCACCCTGCATGACCAACGTGGGCACATCTACTTTAGCAAGGTCACCATTGAAGTCTGTCTCGGAGAACGCCTTGATGCAGTCATACTGACCCTTGATTCCGCCGATCATAGCCTGCTGCCAGAAACTTTCAAGGATACCTTCGGAGATCTTGGCTCCGGGTTTGTTGTAACCGAAGAAAGCGCTCGCGAAATCCTTGTAGAACTGGGCTCTGTTGCCGGCTACGCCTGAACGAATCCCGTCGAACACCTCAATTGGAGTGCCGCCCGGATTCGAGGCAGACTTCAACATGATGGGAGGAACGGAGCTGATCAGGACCGCCTTCGCAACGCGCTTTGACCCGTGGCGGCTAATGTACCGCACCACTTCTCCGCCTCCGGTCGAATGACCGACCATGACCGCATCTTTCAAGTCGAGATGAGCGATTAGCTCCGCGAGATCGTCGGCATAGGTGGACATGTCGTTTCCATCCCAGGTCTGCATGGAGCGTCCATGGCTGCGACGATCATGCGCGATCACCCTGTATCCGTTCTGGCCCAGGTAAAGCATCTGCGAATCCCATGCATCGGAGCTCAGAGGCCATCCATGAGAGAAGATTACGGGTTGCCCCTTTCCCCAGTCCTTGTAATACAACGAGGTTCCGTCCTTGGTTGTGAAGCGATGCATCGATAGCTCCTTGTATTGATTTGGTTGCCCTGCGAGCAGCCCCGTGAAATTATCCACGGTTGTTTGCTCTTGTGTTGAGTGTCACCTCCTTGCTGGGAAGCCGCCAACCCCAATAGGAGAAAAGCAACCCTACTCTTTCGGGTAAGGTTGCATAGATATCTGTCTAACCGCTCACTGACATCACCCCTTAGGGTGAAGAATAAGATGCCTGATGGTGGGTAGCTCTCTCGAACGAATACCTCCACAATGAATACTTCCTGCATCCGCTTTGATTTCACGTTCATAAGCATTCCGCAGGGAGTTGAAGCTCTTTCCCGCGGCTGAACTGAATATCTGCAAACACGCCAATCAGCATTCTGTAGTTCCGACGCGAGAAAGAAATTCAAGAATCTTAGGAGCCATCATTGAATATTCAGTCAGCTGCGATCATTGACGACGCCTACGCTAAACGGGATCAGGTCTTCCCTCGGCTTACCGCGGAGATGGTGAATCGCAGCTTGCCCTATGGGCAGATCGAGTCATTTCCTGAGGGAGCCACGATCTACGCGAGGGGTACGCGAGGGGTCGATTTTCTCATTGTTCTGAGTGGACAGGTCATCATGTCCGGCTTAGGGGTTGATGGGGAGAACGGCGTTGTCATCGTTCACGAGGCGCGAGAATTCACGGGAGAATTGGATCTGTTTTCGGAACGAGAAGCACTCGTAAGTGCACGTGCGGCCTCGGACGCTCAGGTGCTCCGGATTAGGCGTAGCAGCTTTCGCCACTATGTCTCCAGTGAGACGGACATCGGGGACATCATTATGCGTGCTGCGATTCTGCGGCATCTAGGCCTTATTCAGCACACTCAAGTGGGAGTGGCAATCGTCGGACCGGGCAGATCAGGTGAAACCCTGCGCCTTCAAAGCTTCATCGGCCGGAATGGCTATCCGATGCGGGTCTTCGATACGGATCTGGATCCGGCGGGCGGCGGCATGATAGAAGCTTTCTCGCTCACTCAGGATGAGCTTCCGGTCGTAATCTATGGGTCAACTGTGTGGCGCAATCCGACCAATGCTGCAATCGCGGGGGCCTTAGGCATAGCGGAGATAATCGACCCGCAAGTGCTTTATGACGTTGCCGTCGTGGGTGCCGGGCCGGCGGGATTAGCAGCAGCTGTCTACGCAGCTTCGGAGGGTCTGCGAACGCTTGTGATCGAGGGCAATGCGCCCGGTGGGCAGGCGGGCACGAGTTCACGCATCGAAAACTACCTGGGATTTCCGTCAGGTATTTCGGGGCTTGAGCTTGCAGCGCGAGCTCAAACGCAGGCACAGAAGTTTGGCGCGCAGTTGGCCATCTCCCGAAACGTGACAGGGCTCGATTGCAGTCGGCATCCTTATAGGGTTCACTTGGACGGAGGAGCGATAGTAGAGGCTCGTTCGGTTGTCATCGCCACAGGCGCGCGGTATCGGCGATTGCAAGTACCTAACTACGATCGATACGAAATGGACGGGATCCGTTATTCAGCAACAGCCATTGAAGCCCGCTTGTGCTCGAATGAAGAAGTCATTGTTGTTGGTGGAGGTAATTCCGCGGGACAGGCCGCCATCTATCTGTCAGCCTCTGCGAAGCATGTCCACCTCCTGATTCGAAGCTCGGATCTGAACAGCACGATGTCAGACTATTTGGTAAACCGGATCTCTCTTTCACGGCATATTACGCTTTACCCAAATACGGAGATTATCGCTCTATCAGGAAAGCCGCGATTGGATCAGGTTACCTGGATCAATCTTCAAACGGGAGAGACTACGGTGAAGCAGATCAGCAATGTCTTTGTGATGATTGGCGCCGACCCTAGCACGGAATGGCTTTCACACTGCGTGCGACTGGATGCAAAAGGTTTCGTCTTAACAGGAAAATCTGCAGGCGCCCTCGAATCCAGCATGTATGAGACGTCAACTCCGGGCGTGTTTGCAGTAGGTGATGTCAGATCCTCCTCCGTGAAGCGCGTTGCATCTGCGGTCGGGGAGGGCTCTGTTGTAGTCGCCGCGATTCATGCGTACTTGAGGGATTTGCCTTCGCTCGGATAGATTGTCCGGCCAGGGAGTCTATGCATTCGCATCTCGAGGCTCTGTGTCAGAACCTATGAAAGATTAAGTCAGCCCCGGTCGGCCAAAATAACTTACGATGTTGGATGTCTGAATGAAAGGCCTGCGAAACCGTGTGATGGACGTCGCCTCCACTGTCGCTTGCCAACGTAAAATAGAATGTAACTGAAATCTGCCGACAGGAGCGACCTCAGCAACCGTGTTATTGTGACTGGCTGTTCGCAAGGGACCGGTGCTGCGATTGGAACGTCGAAATCAAATCCGAGGCATGCGGGTCAACATGACACTCTGCTTCTCCCAGGCTCAGGCAGCGGCCGTGTACGCCGCCACAACGGGCGCCAAGCATCCGGTTTATGTTTCGCCTTTTGTCGGAACGGCTCGACGATCGTGGTGAGAATGGGATGGACCTGGTGCAGAACATAAAGCGGATGTACGCCGGCGGAGACGGCCACGTATGCGTCTTGGCGGCCAGCCTACGCCATCTTGAGCATCTGCTATACACGTTTGCCCTCGATGCCGAGCTGGCAACCGCGCCGGCCAAGCTGCTGCAAGAATGGGCTGCCGGCGGAATGCCACAGCCGGACAAAAGCTTCCAATACAGAGCGGCAGATGCGGACGGCAAGCCGCTACAAGATATTCCCTATCAGGACCTAAATCTCGGAGCGAATTGGGACAGTTTTGACATCCGCCATGAACTCACAGATGTAGGTATTAGGAAGTTTGTGTCCGATTACCAGAGCACATTGGGGCAGACCGCCGCGTAGTAATTGGCCGTTTGGCGCGATGCGACGTATCGTTAGCCGATCACCGGCTCAGAGCCATAACAACTGCGCGGTCATGCCTTCTAGCGGGCATTTTCTCCCGATGGAAGAGTCCTGCCGACCGGGGGTTCTGACCTGTTCAAACATGGGTCAGATAAGGGTCACATAAGATTGTCCTCCGTGTAACTGCGTGATTCTTCGGGTACCCGTGAGTGGTCATCTGCACCGCTAAGTATTTGAAATTCCAGCATCCCACGGGGCTGTTAACCGGAGGGTTGTAGGTTCGAGTCCTACCTGAGGAGCCATTCTTTTCAACAGCTTAATTCACTCTTTCTGATGCTTCCTGCTTTGCACCCGGGGGATTTACCGGGGACTCACCCTGAATTTGGGGGCTAATTGCCCCAACCGCATCCCTCAGAGAGTCCAGCGTGAAGTGCCCATATCGGGCAGCCATGCGAACCATCGTCGCTGGTGCCCAGCCGACGATCTTTGCGACTTTGGGCAACGGCACGAGCAATGTGCCGTGCCTCGATGTCGGCTAAGAGGTATCGCCCAAACTCGGGAGACAGGTGTGCGATATTGGTCTTTTCGATGACATACATCTTTGGCGACCAAACTGGTTTCCTAAGCTCCAGCCACTGCAATGGCGCAACAGACATGAGCAACGGACGTGTGCGCTTCTTGTAGCCCGAAACGCCGTCTCGCAGCTTCTGCTTTCGCGCGGCATGGACTTCCTGGGCGCGAGTTTTGGAAGTCTGGTGCGTGCTCTCACGAATCCGCTGCCCCATAAACATGAAGTCCATCGTCCAAACCTTTGAGCCGTGATACCGATATATGGCCATCGCTATTTCTCCTTTCTTGAACTTCTCACAGGTTCTTGCAGCTCTCCCTTGTTAACGGCGCGCGTAAGAAACTTCGGAGTAATGTCCCCTTTGAGTGCCACCCACTGCTTCCAGCTCAGTTTTGTGCGGGACTTCGCGTAGTCCTGTATGCGTTCTCTGGCTCGCGCGAGTTTTTGTTCATGTTCCTGTTGACGTGCTCGCTTTGTGGCAGCCGCTGCCGTTGTCTTGCTTCCACAACTGCGGGAACAGTAGCGCTTATTTCGGGCTGACTTGCGGATGTAGTATTTGTCGCAACGGTCACAGGGGCCCGCCAATTTGTGGCACTCGGGATTCATTAGAAATTCGACGAACCAGCGAAGCGCTTCGCCTTTCGGATTCATGTCTGGGCGCGAATTCCACCAGATAGTTGCGCCCCCGCCGGGAACCGAGATTAGCTGTTTGGGCATGTTCTGGAAGTACTGATTGATTTCCTGCCAGAGCTCCGCCATGGCGCTGGGCCAAACCCGACGTGAGCCGCTCTCCTGCAAGAAGTGGACGATCTTGCGCAAATGAATAGGAGTTTCTGTAATTCGCCTCTGGTCTGCGACGTATTCTTCTTGGCCGAGTACATCCTCCGCGCGCAGCTTTCCGTTCAGCGCATCGACAAATCGCTCTAATCGCCAATGGGGTGACGGTCCGATGCCAACCCTTCCCGTGAGATTAGCGTGCTTTGCTCTTTGGGCCATTGGATTAATGATAGCACGTAGTAGAAGATAATGCATAACAATAATCAGTGACACTGCACCCGCAAAGGCGGAATATAAAAAGCATGATGAATAACAAGCTACTCACAGTCGAAGAATTCGCAGCCGAGGTTGGCTGGAAGCCAGCCACGGTCAGACAAAAAGTGTGGCGTCGAGAAATCGAATTTGTACGAATGGGCCGGTGTATCCGGTTCAAGCCCGAAACTGCCGAAAGACTGATCGAGGTTGGCACTGTGCCCGCTCTGGAGCGCAACTAATGAAGTCCACGCGGAGACGGTTGGATGCACGAGAGGAGGCCGCCGAAGTGATGCGTTGCCTTCAGGCGTTGGTGCGCGAGTCCGCATTTGCCAGCACCTTAGCTCTGCTTGTTTCTGGCGACGGGCAAGGCGAAGCGTCACTATGTTTGCTGGTTGCAGGCGATGGATCGCCCTCATGGGGTGGCTGAAATGATTCGTGACGCAGAATTGCCTGTCAGCCTCGACTCTGAACGCGCCATTTTGGGGGCGATTCTTTTGGACAACGCCATGTTACCTCAGGCGGTGCCGCTCAAGCCTGAGGATTTCGCGCTGGACGCAAACCGCAGAATCTATGCACGGATGTGCGACCTGCAAGAGTCCGGCCGTCCGGTGGACATGATTCTGCTTTCAGAAGAGCTAGACCGTCACAGGGAGATAGATGCCATAGGAGGCATGGCTTACCTGTCTTCGCTGATTGACGGCGTTCCCGAGCGTCCCAGCGTCGAATATTACGTTCGCATCCTGAAGGACAAGACGACTCTCCGTGAGGCTGCCAGGTTCGGAGAATCGATCAGTCAGTATGTCAGTCAATCGGGTGCGTCTCCGGACACCTTGAGAGAGCGAATAGCGGCATTCCACGAGAAGCTCGACTCTGGCGTGCAGCAGACTCCGAGCCGGATTCAGTGTTGGGAGCAAATCCCCACGTTGGAACGCCTGCCAGTCGGAGATGTGGACTGGGTAGTGGAAGGGATGATTCCGGCAGGCAGCGTTGTGCTCTGGGCTGGCGAAAGCGGATCGTTTAAGACTTGGCTTTCGCTTTTCTTGGCCAAGGCTGTGCATGATGGCACTGATTTTCTCACGAGAAAGACGGTCCAGAGGCCGGTTCTGTACCTGGATCGCGAAAACCCTTTACAGCTTATTCAGGAGCGGTGTTCACTGCTGGGGATTCAATCCTCTGAATCCTTCCGGTTTTGGGGCGGCTGGCAGACAGAACAACCCGCGATGATTGGTGACCGCAGGCTTTTGGGAATAGCGAAAGCAATCAAACCGCTCATCGTCGTGGATTCTTTCATTCGGTTTCACGCGGCTGACGAGAACTCGGCAACCGAGATGGGACGAGTTATGGGCGAGGCTCGCGCTTTGGCAAATGCTGGGGCGGTGGTCGTTTTGCAACACCATAAGCCGAAGGCCGAAGGCACGCAGTATCGGGGGAGTAGCGACATAAAGGCCGGGGTCGATGTCGCATTTGCAATCACGTCCGACAAGCTAGAAAAAACCATTTTGCTTCAGTGTTTCAAGAACCGTTTCGGAGAAGAAACTGCCATCACGATTAAGCAGAAATTGGACGATGGCGGCGGATTCGAGGTTACAAGCGACCCACTTATTCTGCGGCTGCACGAAGCGGAAACTGCGGTGCTCGGTATTGTCCAAGCGCAGCCCGGTATCAGCCAAAGCGAAATCGTGAAACTTTCGGGATCGCCGCACCACAAGGTTCGTTCGACCCTGAAACAAGGAGAGGGGAAGCTGTGGCGGACCGAGCAAGGGCCGAGAGGGCGTCTAGGATATCACCCGCTTACAGCAGATTCGAGCTTTTCAGCTTTTCAACCCTATAGTACTGAAAACCTGAAAAGCTCAACTGGGGAGTTCGGTGTCATTCAAGGTGAGCTATGAGCGCGGTGGAGATTTTTGAGGCAGTTCTTGCCGCTGGCGGGACGTTGGTACTCAGCGGGAACCGGATTCGCTATCAGATCCCCGAGCAAGACGCTCCGTTGGTAGATGAATTGCGACGCCACAAGCCGGATATCGTGGACCTTTTGAGACAGCGTGAGCGGGCGAAAGCCTTCTGCCATCTGCTGCCTTTGGTTGGGAAGCGGGTCTGGAGTCCTGCCGGACCGGGAAAGCTCCTGGGAGTTGAAGACTTCGCTACCGTGCGCTTGGAGGATGGCACCAAAATGCGTTGGTACAACCCTTCGGCAGTGATTCCTTACGCCTGAGAATCACGTCTGGAGTCTTTTCGACGCCAATCGGGGCAAATATGGCAAAAGTGACGAAACTCGTTATGAGACGAAGCGAAAAAAGCAGCAAGAAGTCCGTTGCTCTGCAGAAGCCCACTCAGGTAGTGGCGGCATTGCAAGTCGCCGCACCGCAGAAACGGGGCCGGGACGAACTCATAGACGGCTTGTTACGGAAGTCCTGTCAGGTGACCGGCACCCGTACTCACGAGTTGTCGGATCGCATCATCACGCAACTTGGTTACGCGCTTGTCTGGCCAGAGCCAAAGGGCTCGGAGAGAAAAATAGTTGAGGCGTTCGCTGCGATAGCGGAGATGGCCCCCCAGAATGCAACAGAGGCTATGCTCGCCACCCAGATGATCGCCGTAAATGACGCTGCGCTCATGTTCCTGAGGCGTGCAACCTTGGAAAGTCAGAGCTTTGAGGGAGTTAATGCGAACGTGCAACGAACAACCCGCTTAATGGGACTCTTTAACGATCAGCTTGACGCCATGCAGAAGCTAAAGGGCAAGACAGGCCAGCAAAGAGTCAGAGTGGAGCACGTCCACGTCTATAATGGCGGCCAAGCCATCGTTGGCACAGTGGCTACAGGACAAACCGGGCCGGAGGGTGGGGGATGACTCGAAAAGCTGATGAAACACCCCATGAGCAGCGGCGCGGGAGGCTGCGTAATGGGAACCCTTCAGGCGATTTCTCGAAGGCTGCACGCTGTGGGGCAAAAAATCGACGAGGAACCCATTGCGGGTGCCCTGCGATGCCAAACGGGCGCTGTCGCCTGCACGGTGGGCTAAGCACAGGGGCCAAGACGGCGGAGGGTATCGAGCGGATTCGGCAGGCCGTGACGAAGCACGGGCGATACTCTGGGCGGGCACAAGCGGAGCGGCGCCTCTTTCACCAGCTACTGCGCGAGAGCAGAGACCTTCTGGCTGGGCTACAGTCTGTTGACCCCTGAACGGAGGCCAACTCGGAGGTTGACCCGGACGGGCACGCTCAAGCGGGATTGCGTGCGAGATGGGGATTTATCAACAGCGACGGATTAGCCCCGTAGTGGCCCGGGAAACAAGCGTAGAATCCGAGTCGGGGGTGAGGCATCGTGGACGATCAGCAATACACAAACCAATTCACAGAAGTACACAGGAAAGTCAAGGTTTTCAAGGATCTCGTTCGCGAGGCAAACAAGCACGATGCTGAGCTTCGCGAAAGCAGACAGGTACGGGAAGCCAAGGAAACCATCGGCGGGAATGGGCGCATCTGAAGGTTCGCAATAGCAAACAACCCCCAGGGCTGTCAGAGTCTGCCAGACCATAAAGGGAGAGCGACCCCTCTGAGCAGTCCACTGCGGCCTTGCCGGCCGTCTGGACTTTCTGGTTGGATTGCGAGTGAGATTGCGATTTCATGCCAGCTATGTCTCGGCATGTCCAAAAGACAACCAGAGCCTGTGTCTTGCGGGAGTTGGGGTCGAACCGGACTGTCAGCGTCGTCGCACTCGGGCTGCGATCAGACTAAGACCCCCGCTTAACAAACTCAAGGTGGCCGCCTCAGGTGTTGTGACAGGCGTGCCATCAACAAAGGCCTGCTGTTGCCCGCCCATTGTCCCGCAGCAGCCATCCGCCGTGAATTGACCGCCGATCAACACGGTGAACGTGCCCTCGGTGCTGTGAACATGCACTCGGTAATTCCCTGTGGGGAAAAGCGCGTCGAAATGGAAATTCAAGAAGCAGCCAGTACAGGTAAGTTGGAACTGCAGGTCGATGTTGCCAGGCCCAGTCAGTACCACGTCCGTGATGTCGTTTTCTCCGGGGAAGTTCTGTCCCTCGATTTGGAGTTCGTCTGCGTGGGCAAGCGTATTCAGCGTGAAAGTGAAGTTGTAGTTGGAACCCTGGTCGAAGTGCTGGTGTTGGCACTGGTTTGTACACACCTGCCCAACGAGAATCTCATCAGCGCGAACACATACTGGAAGCACGATGGTCAACAGGAGAACCAGCAAGGGACGTCTCATGGAACACCTCCTTGTAGAATAACCAGAAGGGGCCCGAGACGGCGCGGCGCGAAGAGGGACCGCAAAGGATCTGCTGTTCCCAGCAGACACGATGCGATTGTAGGACAGTCTATCACTTCACTCGCCGAGGGTGGATGTTGCCTGGCAAGCTCCGTGATTGCTCAATGTTTCGTTGGCTGAACACAACGGCTCTCACGCTCGGCTTCAACCCCATCTTTCTGCAGTAAAACTCAAGCAGGAGGACACCCTGTTGGACGGGAAGGCTCCGTATGCCTATTTCCCGAAAGACGGTATTGCGTCGGTTGTGGTGACGGTTGAGAACGGAAACACTGTCGAAGTTGGCATCATCGGAATCGACGGGATAGTTGGAGTTCCGATTCTGCTGGGGGCAGAGGGAACCCCTGGACGGACATTCGTCCAGATCGCGGAATCGGGTTTCCGCGTCAAGGCGGGTATTCTCAAAAGGGAATTTGAGCGCACCGGAGAGTTGCGTCGCCATCTGCAACGCTACATGCAGGCCTATATGGTGCAGTCAGCTCAGACCGCTGCTTGTAACCGGTTGCATAACATTGAGGAGCGGCTCGCACGCTGGCTGTTGGCTTGCCGCGACCGGTTGGCCAGTGACGAGCTGCGGTTGACCCATGACTTTCTCGGCCAAATGCTGGGTGCGCCCCGCACCACGGTCACGTTGGCGGCAGGATTGTTGCATCGCGCTGGTCTGATCGACTACAGCCGAGGCGTTGTGACAGTCCGAAACCGAGTGGAGTTGGAGAATACCGCCTGCGAATGCTACGGGATTGTCCGAGATGAGTTTCGGCGGCTGTCGTTGCTGTAGGTCTGACACCAGACAGACAAGGGGCTTCCTGTCCCGCTAGCATTTTATGCGCCGAGGGCGCATGAACGAAACAACGAACATTCCGGCTCTGCAGAGTCAAACTGCTTTCGCTCCTGGGCAGGAAGGCAGCACGTCTATTTTGTCCGTCGATGACGATGCGGAAATTCTTTATTCGCGGCAGAAAATTCTTGAAGCCGCTGGGTACGAGGTGCTGAATGCCTGTGACGGCGAGCACGCTTTGGGCATTTGTGCATCCGTGCCGATTGATCTCGTCGTGCTTGACTATTCCATGCCGGGCCTCAATGGCGAACAGGTGGCGCGGAAGATCAAAGCCGACAGGCCCGAGGTCCCGATCATCCTGGTTTCAGGGGTGCCCATGGAGGCAGAGACACTTTTGTGCGTAGACAGTTTTTTCACCAAGGGGGAAGGCCCGGCGTCGCTTCTGGAGATGATCGCTCAGTTGCTTCGCCCAGCTTTACCGACGTAATCGATGGGGAATGAGAATGGCCAATAATGACGGGCGCGAACAGTGGGAGGAACTAGCAGAATTAGCATCCCAGGAACAGGACCCTGAGAAGCTGATAGCGCTGGTCGCCGAAATTGATCGATTACTGGAAAAAAAAGATAACGTTACAAAAGCTTTCGTTGCCGATGGGGATGCAGAAATTACCCGGGTTCTGAAAGAGAAACAGGCCCTTCTCAAAGACGGTTCAACGAAATCGTACGCCGAATAATCTGCAGTCACCCTGCTACGTGTGTCCCCCGTCGGTTGTGCTAAGTGGCGGGAAGCTCCGCCCTTCGCCCTCCGAGTAGACAAACGCCAACAGGATTAGACGGATCGAGTCCGTGCCTGGGCGCAAGACCCTCCCGCAAGCGTCAGCCTGCAGCGGTTCGGCGTAGCTGTGTTTCAAGGTGGCTGGTCGCGAATAGCTGGCGTGAACAGGTGCAGCATGACGGTGCCCGTCACAATCAAGCATGAAAATGGATGCGTGAGAGGTGCAGAATGTTGTTGCCGCTGCCGATTGAGCTTGGAGTTTGGCACTAGTGTGGTAATTGGAGCCTGTTGAACAGGTTGAGCGGGACGCCGTAGGAACAATCAAGTGTTGCCTCCTTCGGGAGAGCGCGAAAGGGAGAATCTCAGAGCACTGGCGTCTTCGGCAGTGGTAAAGGAGCTGCCATGAAGGTGCATCGCAACTGCTGCGGACTGGATGTTCATAAGGAAACCATCGCGGCGTGTTTGATCCGCGAAGACGCGAACGGAAACACCAGCAAAGAGAAACGATTGTTCGGCACCATGACGCAGCAGCTGCGGGAGCTGGCGCAATGGTTGCGTGAGGCCCAGGTGACCGCCGTGGCGATGGAAGCTACCGGCGTCTACTGGGTGCCGGTGTGGAACGTGCTGGAACGCGAGGATCTGGAACTACTGCTGATTAACCCGGAGCACTACCGAGCGATTCGCGGCAAGAAGACTGACCTCAAGGATGGTGAGCGGATCGCCGAACTGTTACAGGACGGTCGGCTGGAAGGCAGCTATGGAGGCCCTCGGACACCGAGTCACTCTGGACTGCCCGTTGTCTACAGCTCTGAAGCGAAAGTTGAGTGCGACATCCTAGAGGAGGACATTTTCAAGGGAGGCATTTCCATCTCCGGCTGACCTGGCCAGTTGGGTGGGAGTCTGTCCAGGAAACCACGAGAGCGCCGGGAAACGACAGAGCGGAAAGACTCGCAAGGGGAACCGCTGGGCGCGGCGAGCCCTGTGCGAAGCGGCTTGGGCCGCAGCCAAAGCCAAGAACAGCTACCTGTCGGCGCAGTTCCGTCGCCTGGCCGCCGCACGAGGGACGAAACGAGCAGTCGTTGCCGTTAGCGCACACCATACTCACTACCGGCTACCACCTGTTGCAGCGTGGAACCACGTACCAAGATCTAGGGGCAAACTACTTCGATCAGCGGCACACACTTCGCACCACCAAGCGCCTGGTCAAGAGACTGGAGGCCCTCGGACACCGAGTCACTCTGGACTGCCCGTTGTCTACAGCTCTGAAGCGAAAGTTGAGTGCGACATCCTAGAGGAGGACATTTTCAAGGGAGGCCATATCACACGTAATCCCAGAACCGTGCCTCGGTGCGGATTGCGTGTGAGTTGGCGATTTCGCGGCAGTAAGCGTTGCCAACCGCTGAGGCCCAAGAGCACAATAGACCGATAACGGAGGTGCCCCTTTATGAAACGGGTTGCGTTGCTCCTCCTCCTTGTCTGTAGCTTCGTTGCAGCAGCTACAGGACAGCGCGGCGGCAGTTTCGATGTCAGGCTAAGTTCGAGCAGCCAACAGACAGACGGAGCCCTTATCCGGTGTCAGGGGAATGTTGAAATGACAACGGATTCAATTGTCTTGCGGGCTGATGAGGTGGACTATCACTCCGATACGGGCATAGCGGAGGCACGCGGCAACGTTCGGGTACAGCTTTTGCAAGCGACTCAAAACCCTTGGGTGAACGTTGAAGTCGTTGAAGGTGCACGATACAAGGTGCGCGAGGTCATGTTTTGGGGCGTAAATCCCGTGCTGGCAGAGCAGGTCTTTTCACTTTCTCAGATTCACCGCGAAGACATTCTCGACACGAGCAAGGTTCGAGAGACACTGGAATCAGTGCGTGGACTCTACGCCGCTATTGGCTACCGCAACGCCTCAATTGTTCCACAAGTTCAAATCCACGAAGCTGGGCATTGGGTCTCTTTGCGGTTCAACGTCATTGAAGACGCCCAGCAGCGCTAATACCAGAAACAGTTTCGTAACTCCCTGCAGTCGGCTGGTGTTTCGCTTCGTCGAATGAGCTGTTTGACCCATAAGGCAGCTATGACGTTCGACACCCTGCTTAGGCACCGAGGTTTGTTAGCCTAAACAGGCCAACTCGCACGTAATGCCAGAACGGGATTACGTACCAGTTGGCGATTTCGCGGAGGTAATCCGTCGAATACTCAAGGCTCCGGCCTCCACGGTAGCCGTAAGTCCCGGCAATTCGCCACCAATGTTTAAGTAGTTGCCGCCGTGTGCTGCCCAAATCCTGTCGGCGGATCACCGCCAATACCCCCACGACATATTGAAGTAGAAGCGACACCGGCGTCTGGTCTGTCGCTCACCGCCGTCTTCTGCGTTACCTTGTTTCCCGGGGAAACACTGGAGGGTCAGATCGATTCGGTGAGCAAAATTGAACAGCAGAGATTCAGCTCTTCACGCATAATTTCAAGTATTCAAGCGCTGTTTTTTCTAGCCGGCCTATGGTTAAGCACACGGGAACCGCAAAGAAAGTACGTTCCTTCAATTCCCGCACCTTCCTCTCAACCATCGGGGATGGCAGACACATGCTGTCCTTCCCCAAGAACGCCACGATCTTCGCTCAAAACGATACTTCCGACGGACTGTTTTTTATCCAACGCGGAAAGATCGTCCTCAGGGTTAAATCGGAAAATGGGAAAGAAGCGACCCTCGGCATTCTGGGCGAAGAAGATTTCTTTGGAGAAGGCGGTCTTGCTGGTCAGCTTGTGCGCATATCGTCCGCAACCGCCATGACCGATTGCGTCGTTCTGCTTATCGAGAACGAGGTGATGATGCTGGCAATGAGTCGGGAGCCAAAATTGTCCGCCGTCTTTATCAAATATCTGCTAAAGCGAAACATCCTCTATCAGCAGGATCTGGTCGACCAGCTTTGCTGCTCCAGTGAGCAGCGACTGGCGCGAATTCTTTTGTTGATGGCGCATTTCGACAAAAAAGCGACTGTGTCCGCTATGTTGCTCCCCAACCCGGGTCAAAAGACTCTGGCAGAAATGGTCGGAACGACCCGTCCTCGGGTCAGCCTCTTCATGAACAGGTTCAGGAAGCTCGGCTTCATCAACTACGGCAAGGGGGACAATCTGCGTGTCCACAGTTCGCTACTTCGGGTTGTGCTGAACGGCGGCTGTGGAACTGCGACGCCTTGGAACGCGCGGCCCGACAAACTATCGCAAGAAGGCTCTCGGGCTACCTGCACGGTTAGGTCGGGGAGGATTGTGACACATCGATAAGTCAGCTGCGCAGACCAAGTAGATAACGAGCGTGAACGCATTATGAAAGGGCGCCCCTTGGGGTAGGTTGTGAGTGTGAGGCTCATGGCCTACGAAAGGAGCACCCTAGTGACTAGCGAAAAGTATATTGGGCTGGATGTTCATCAAAGCAACGATCTCGGTAGCGGTCATGGATGCCAGCGGCAAGCTGGTGCTGGAATCGACGCTCATTGGACTCAGTTCGGGAGCGCCAATCAGTGTAAGTGGGACCTGTCCGTGCTGATTACCCGGCCACCTTGAGTCCGCCCCGAAGAGAGGTCTTTGGAAACTGAGCCGAAAAGATTTCCTTTCGGCACGAGACAACTGCATTTCGGTAAACAGCCTAGCTGCAGAGGATTACCTGTGTCACAAAGCTGGTCGGCACTATTAGCTACAATGGTGACCGCGCCTTTGGCGCAAAAAGGGCTCACCACTATGAATTTCCGTTCTTCAGGGCTGCTGTTCTTAGTTTTGGCGGTCGTGTGCGTGGCATGGGCGTCCGAGGCTACGTCTGGGCCGGTTTCCATTACCGGCTGGGTGCTGGATTCCGCCTGCGCCATCACCAAGGGTTTGGACAAGCCGATCAGCCGCGACTGTGCGATTAAATGTGCGAAGGCTGGATCGCCGCTGCGGCTCTTCAATGATCAACTTGAGGCCATGCAGAAGCTAAAGGGCAAGACGGGCCAGCAGAGAGTGACCGTGGAACACGTCCACGTCCATAAGGGCGGGCAAGCCGTTGTTGGCACAGTGGCAACAGGCCGGGGGGTGGGGGATGATACAGAAAACCAATGAAACACCCCATGAGCAGCGGCGCGGAAGGCTCAGAAATGGCAATCCATCGGGCGATTTCTTGAAGGCGCCCCGCTGCGGGGGCAAGAACCGGCGAGGGACGCCGTGCCAATGTCCCTCGATGGCGAACGGCCCGCGATCCGCTCGTCGACCACACGGGCACACGGATGAAATGGGTGGACGCTTGGCGCCGGAGGCGTCTCGCTGATCAGAACCTAGCTGAAACTGCCATCACCTTACCGCCGCAATTCCACGTTGAGAGATACCAACTCCCGCGTGCTGCCCTCGCCTAACCTCGACAGCCACAACTTCGCCCGCTCGGAACCGTCGAGCGACCTAAACTGCTTCCGCCAGCAGACGGCACCCGCTGGGCTGGCCATAATACGCCGCTCATGCCGAACACGAGATTTTGATTTTCCTATACTTGAATCCCGTGCGGGCCGCAGTCCATTTCGTGCGAAAAATCACGGAGTTCCGTCACCACCACTATAGAGAAAGAGCGGATGGGGCACTTCGGAGGGAATTTCTTTAGAACTAATGTCGCAAACTCCTGCACATTCCAGGGTCGGAAGTGGAATTCTAAAGGGTTTAGGGTGGCATCCGAATTGCAAATGTAGAGTCGTCACGCTCATCGCCTCGTTTATTGCAGGGAGCGCCTTTTACTTCGTCCCTTCCATACTGTCAATTGGCTCTCCTGCCGGATCAAATATGAGTACGTTGCCGGGCCCCATTCATTAACGGAAACCGCCAAGCTTTTCCGCGGATGGAGCAGTACAGCCAGGAGTGATTCCGATGGCCATTGGAGTCGCAACGCCAGGTTTTATGTTGTTGGATACGTCGCTACATCCGGTCGCATTCAGCCCGGAGATGCTTTGTATCCTGGCATATCCCACGAAACCCGATCGCATCAAACAACCCAGTCTCTTCGTTTTTGACAAGGTGCGCTCCAGCCTAGTGAACCAACAGGGTGGACATGATCTGGACTTCGTCAAGCTCTACAAGTCTGGGAACCGCCGCTATATGTGCCGGTCATTTCGCCTCGAATGCAGCCAGAAAGGGGAAACGCGCTATTGGGTTGGGATCTTGCTCGAGCGATATTCTTGTGGTGTAGCCAGCGTCGCCGAGCTGGGTAAACATTTCGACCTCACGAGTCGCGAACGAGAGACGGTTGAGTTCCTGCTTCAGGGCTTGACCAGTAAAGAAATTGCTAACCGCATGAATATCAGTCCAAATACGGTCAAGGCATTTCTGCGGTTAGTCATGGTGAAAATGGATGTGTCCACCCGCTGTGGGATAGTTGGGAAGATTGTGGCGTCTATGCCTCAGTTGGAAATGGAGAAAGCGTTCGTCCATTAAGATAGCGGAGCGAACGTATGAAATGCGAAAGAAAGCATTACACCGCAGAGGAGAAGGTAGCCATTTTGAGGCGGCACCTTTTGAACAGGGTTCCGGTCTCGGACCTGTGTGAGGAACTGGGCTTGCGGGCCGACGGTGTTCTACCGCTGGCAGAAGGAGTTCTTCGAGAACGGGGCGGCTGCCTTTCAGGCGCAGGAGCGTCCCCACCGCCAGGTGGAGGAGAAGCAGAAACGGATTGAGTTCTTGGAGAAGAAGGTGCAGACCAAGGACGAAGTCCTGGCGGAGTTGATGGCGGAGCACATCGCGCTAAAAAAAAGTCTTGGGGAACTTTAACCGGCAGCTGGGTGCCGCATGACGCGCGGGACCAAGTGATGGATTTCGTCCGGCGCTGGTCGGAGAAGAAATCGCGTACGGAGGCTCGAATGCGCTATCTGTGTCTTCTTGCTCTCAGTCTGCTCATGGCCGTCACCGCCGTGGGTCAGCCTGTTGACCTAGACAGCTGTCAAGACGATTTAGACCGACTCAGGAGGAGATCGGCTGATGCATCTGAAGCAGCCGATAAAGCCAAGTCTAGACTGAGTGACTTAAACAGCTGCAAGGATAATCCTGAAGTTTATGACATATGGCACAACGGGTGTCGAACCCTTCGCTCCGACTATGAGTCTGCAATCGGCGATTTGCGCAGCAGCATGGATGATGTGGACAGCAGCTTGCACTCGGTTTGTGCGGCCACCGTCTCCTGACTCATCCGTGCTGCCGTCGCTTGCACTCCCACAATCACGCAGCTTTGATTGTCCACCAGATAGTTGTCGTAATAACCCAGCCGGGCCGGCGTGCCGCCTTTCGTGGCATAGGTCGAGTCCGGATCGGTGGTCGACACTTGATCTTGCTCGTGTACCGGTTCTTCCACCGGGTTCTGCTGTTCCAGTTCCACCAGATACTGGCGCACCGTATGGTTGACTTGGGCTGCTTCCGCTAACTGTTCGCGTGGAATCCGGCTCTCTTTGGCCGCATTCGCCTCGACGAAGCTGCCGTCCACCGACAGATGCTTCCCCTGCACCAACCCCACCTGTACACACTGCCGCACGATCTCCTCAAACAACTGCTCGAACAGTTTCGACGCCTGAAAGCGTCCGTGCCGGTTCTTCGAGAAGGTGGAGTGGTGCGGAATCTCTTGATCGAAGCCCAGACCGGTGAACCAGCGCCACGCCAGATGCATGCGCAACTCTTCCACCAGCTTGCGCTCGCTGGTAATGCCGTACACATAGCCAATCAGCAGAATGCGCAGCAGCAGTTCGGGATCGATCGAGGGGCGTCCGGTTTCGCTGTAGCTGTCCTTGAGCCGCTCACGCACGAAGGCCAAGCTGATGTGCTTGTCGATGAGCCGCAACAGGTGGTTTTCGGGGATGTACTCTTCCAGTTTGAAATAGTAGAACAGCGCTTCGGAACGGGCATGTTGTCCCATCATGATCAGCAGTCCTCCGAGGATCAAAATCACGTAGTACATGGAAGGGAATACTTCCTTGTACCGCACCTCATCTGCTAATCAGAGTGACTTTTTCAACACCCACGGACGTTATCACGCGCCAGTTCTAACGCTCGTGAGGTCGCCGCCGCGGATTAGGAACGGAGGGCGCCCGTGCTCACGCTTTCCTTTCATCTGGACGTAAAACGCCCAACTCTTTCTTGTGACTTACGGCGTGTCGTCCGCTCGTCGGCGGTTTGGCGACTATATGGCTAAGTGGATTCCCGGACCTTGCGACGTTTGTCGGTATCTGTCCGGTGAACTTCCCAGAACCGGACTTCTGGCTCGCGCCAATAGGAGTCTGTCCGGCCACACACAGAGCCGCTCTGACGGCGGCAGGTCGCCCACCGTGGGCGGCTGAGGGCAGTGACTCAATCGTCGCTAGTTGACGTTTGATGTCGGTCGAGCGACGAGCTACTGGCATTCTTCCACATAGCTGTTGATATCAGGGTCAGCTGCCGCTCGAAATGACGTGGCCGGAGCACGCTCAATGGACTGACACTCATCTCTTTGCCAAATCCCCAAGGACGCCTTAAGCCACACCCTTGCGAATATTGTCGCGGATGTACATGAAATATGGATCGTTCTCGCCTGAGTTCGGCGGATTTGCGCCCGGTCCTTTCGCGAACCAGTGTTCGACAATAGACGCCTGCGCCTCATTGCCAAACGCATCGCCCCAGCTCGGGCCTGCCGGACCGTACGCGTACACGTCTTCGCCCACCTCGTAGTTCGTCTGCTCCAGAATACCCTTGCACACGGTGCTTGGTAGAAATGTCCCATGCTCGATCTGCCAGGCATGCGTTAACTCATGGATGAAAAGCTGGCCCGGCGTGTCACTGCTATGGTCTCGCTGGTATGTTGTCGGCTTTGAGTACCCTTCATCGGTGGCCAGGTTCACGTAGATTTTTTTGTCGATGCCGGGAATGGTGAAAGCGCGTCCTCCCAGTCCAGCCAGATTCGTCAGCCGAATTCGATCAAAAGGCAGCGTGTTGTCGCCAAACACTGCTTTGGCAAATGCTTTCTCCCCGTCGTCCATCTCCCGTGTCGCCACCATCGCATCCGTGACGGCGCCGACCGCAACTCCTTGCACCACGGCCAGCGCCAGTCCACCGCCAGTGGCGAAGACCACGACACCGTCGATGACACCGAACGTCTCGCCAATTCCGAGACTGGGGAACAAAGCCCCGATGTCCGATCCCAGACTAATAATCAGACCGAGCGAGGAGCCTACGACCCCTGCGGCAAGATCCAAATATGCCTTGTAAAGGTCGAGGAGCAAACCCACAGGCCCAAGCACGCTGTAGTCTCTTGCCACACCAATTGTTCCATCCTTAATGTCATCCCAGAAGGTCGCGATCAGAGGTTCGACACCGCCCTCCGTGTGATCGTAATTCCTCGAACCTGATGAACCCGTACCGGCCACACTTCCTTTCCAGGGCCCACCCACAAGCGCCAGCCCGCCCGGGGTATTAAACGAGGCGCGGACCTCAAAGTCGTACGAAAGAAAGCCGCTGTCGTGCATGTGAACGCTAAAGGCGTAGGTTCCATTGCTCTGCAGTGTCAGATTCACCCATCCGCCGAGCGCGGTGCCCTCAGGCGTAATTATGCTTGGGTTCTTGAACACTGTTTCGGGCATTTCGATGATGACGTCGTCGATCCACACGAGGCAACCTCTCTCGAATCGGCTGATCCTTCCCAAGCGCCCGCTGACCCGGTCGATCCACGCCGCCTCATCGGATACCGGATACCCCAAGTAGCTGCGCTCAGAGCCGAGCGCCACCCATCGGTCCAAAATCGCCCCGTGCACCTCATTCGGCCCCGTTGATGGCGAAAAGTAAATCACGCCGCCGTCGAATCGATTGAAAAGACCGATGCCGTCGGAGCATGCCAATTCCTCCGTCAGAGGCAAGCCGAGAAGGCCCGCAGGACCGCCGAGCGCTTCCCAATGCTCCCGTAACGCGCCTTTGATGTAGTCGTTCGTGAACAGGTCTTGATAGAAAACGTCCCGAAACAAGACCGGGCTGCGCAGAAGAATCGTCCCGTACACCGGGCCCCCGGGCCCCGCGGCGCCCTCGTAAAAGTTCGGAAAGCCGCCCACAACCCCAGCCTTGTTCACCGCGAAGTCCTGCGTTCCGCGAAAACGCGCAGGTCCGTCGTCGTCAGCAGGATTGCCGATGTCGGCAGCAGCAACGTCGCGCCACTCGGCGATCGAATCACGCACCAGAACCGTGCCGTTGACAATCACCTTGCTCCGGCCCCCATGTAGGCTCCATTCCGTTCTTTCGCCGATGTAGAAATTTGGATACCCTCCCACGCAGTGGTTCGGGTTCGCGTAGTCTTGGACGGCGCGAAAACGCCCAGCTTGATCGTCGGGACTCACGTTTTCCAGCTTAGCCACGTCGACGTCTTGCCACTCGGCGCCAGTCGCGTCCAGCAGCAGGGTCCCACACCGAACCCCCCCCATTTCCGCAAAGTAGAAGGTCGGAATCGCGCCGACGAAGCCCTCGTTCACGGCGTACTTTTGGAGGGACCGCACGTGTTGCGCTGGATCATTCAAGTTTGGTCCGTCGAGCTTGCTGGCGGGAACGTCACGGAATTCCGCAGTCTCCGGCGGAAGTAACACCGTTTCGAACGCATCGACGCGCCGTCTCCCAACCGGGAGAAACTGCCACATCACATGGTGCTCGAAAGTCACGTAGCCGCCGGGAAACTTCTGAGCGGCTGCGAACTGCTGAACCGCGCGAAACCAGTCTGGATCGCTCGGTGGATTGCCCAGGTCGGAGGCGGTCGGTTCCTGGATCTGAATCGTGCCCGGCTTGAACAGCAAGCTGCCGTATACCCAGTCGTTGGCTGCGACGCCTTGGAAGAACGTCGGGAATCCACTTGCATAGCCCCAGCGCTTGGCGTATGCGTTGACCGCGCGTATACGCGCTTCGAAATCGTTGGGATCGAAGTGCCCGAGTTCGCTGATGAGCACGTCACGCCAGTCCGCCGCTTCAGGCCTGATCAACAGAGTTCCGTAAACGATGTTGGACGGTAGGTTGGCGACATAAAATGTCGGGACACCACCAACGAAACCGTTGCGTGTCGCATAGTCCTGCGTTGCCCGGAATCGTAAATTAACATCCATCTAACTGACGACCTCCCTCCCTCTTCCCCTTAGCTTCGTATCAACCTTGACTGCCCTTATCCTGTGAGTAACCCGGATCGATGTTAACTTGGATGACTCGATAAACGGAGGCTTCAAGCCTTATCGTGCGCTGGCTCACCGCCAGCGGAGTGTTATGGATTTTAGCTCGGGTGGCGGCCAATCATAAGGCTTAGCAACTCCGGGCGCAAGGCTCATTCCAGGAGTAATCTCAACTAGCGACACGCGGCAGCGTCCACCGCGCCAGCGGGTTAGTTCTAACGCCCTACTCGTAGAAGTGCAACCCCTGACTCCCGGAAGTCTTGTTGTGGGAGATCTGGCCGGATTACGCGCTAGCATCCACCGACTCTCAGGTTCCATCTCCACGCCCTATCGCCGCACTCTGAATCTGACCCGTCATTTCACCAAGCCCTGCCTTGGAAATCGGCCCGATGTATCTGCCTAGGACAACAGCACGATGGCAGACGACTGCCATGGGTGAGTTGGTAGGGTCGTTGCAGGAGGGATTCACATGGGACGGCATTATCAACGAGGTTATCTCAGGTGTGCAGGGCGAAAGTCTGGATCGTATTGCTGGGAGTTTCTGTGGCGGGAGGATGACATGGCGGGAAAACGCGTACGCAGGACCGCCGTCATAGGAACCATCGAACAGTATCCGACGAAAGAGGATGCGCTGCATGCCGTAAACGCGCTGAGAATGCAGGTTAATGCGGATCGCAATCGCCGGCCTATGCAGCCTCTTCTGATCGCGGACTTGATTGATCATTACGTGCACACGGAGCTCTCGCCAAATGCCGACCGGCATTCTCACGCGACACGAATTGCGTACAGGTATTTCATGAAGAAGTGGATTCAGCCGCACTGGGGAAAGATGGCTCTTGCTGCCGTACGAACCATTGCCGTTCAACATTGGTTGAGAGGGTTACAACGGGCCGACGGCACCCCGTTGGCCAACCCAACGAAAGCAAAGATCCGCAATCTATTCAGCGTGCTGTTCAATCATGCAATCCGCTATGAGTGGCTCGAACAGGGCAGAAATCCGATCACCCTCGTTCGTCAAAGCGCGATGCGTAAAACTACCCCGGAGGTGCTGGACCCCAATGAGATCCAGGGCCTTCTGCTGCAGTTGGATTCATGCTTCCGCGTGATGGTTATGCTCGATGTAGATTTTTCGAACCTGACCATCGATGTCCAACGGTCCATTTACTTAGGGAAGATTGGAAGCTGCAAGACCGAGGCGTCCCGCAAACCGGTCCCCTTGGATGAGCATGTGGGGGCTGATCTCTGGCTCTGGAAAGAGAGCAGCAAATATCAGAACCCCAGCGACTGGATATTCGCTAGCCCTCGCGTCGGCGGGAAACAACCGTTCTGGCCAGACATCGTGATGCAAAAGGTCATCCGCCCCGCAGCATTGCGCGCTGGAATCCGCAAAGTGATCGGGTGGCATACGTTCCGCCATACCTACTCAACCCTATTGATCGCGAATGGCGAGAACGTAAAGGTCGTCCAGGAACTCATGCGCCATGCCAGCACCCGCTTTACGATCGAGATCTACACACAGGCACGGATCGAAGCAAAGCGGCAGGCACAACAGCAGCTCGTGCAGACAATTCTCACCAAAGAGAATGATGAAATGGTGCCGGAGATCCAGGGTCGCTCCGATGTCACGAGGACGTGATCGTGGCCTTCACCTGGGACGATCTTGGTGGACGGTGCTCCCCTGTCGCACCATGATGAGGTACATACCGGAGCAATTGGAGCGTTCGGGAGCAACGCAGAAGACCAAAATTCCCCGTAAGCCCTTGAAGAATATGGTGGGCGCTACAGGATTCGAACCTAGGCTTTACAATGACTTACAAGACTGCGGGAACTGCCTAAGAACACGCAAGTCGCACAAGACATCGCATTTTGTTGGTTGAGTTGTTGGTCAGAGTTCGAGGCCCTTAAATCACGCCCTTCTGACGTTCACGTATAACCTCTTTCACCCGCTGCATCCGATCCTTGAATTTCTTGCCGGCCACGTGCGACAGTTCGTCGAACAGCGTTTCGGCCTTCTTCAGGTCAAGATTCGTCTCAACCGTGTCCGCGATTTTCACATCCGCAGCTTTACGCGTGCCTTTCCTTTCCTTGCCTTTAGCCATCAGCGGAGTTTACACGAGCTGGGACAGTGTGACAAAAGTGGTTCCGGTGCTGGCTGGGCGTGCTGTCCCAAGTTACAATTTTCTGCGTGACTAAAGAACATTGGGCTCAGATAGGAGTCATGACTGAATTTCTTATCGTCGTCAGGACTCTAGGTGAGTTTTCCGGCTCAGACACGTCCACGGCACGAACTTCTCGACCGCAGTGGTTGAATGCGGCCTCGAATAAGTTGGCGAAGGAACAAGGGTGACGAAAAGCAAATACGAAATGTTGCGTATAGCACAGTGGCTCCCGCGCGACGGATATCGCTTTGGAACATGCTCATCCTCCACAGGGTTCGAAGTTTTCGTGAGACCGATTGGCTTCTATCCTGCCAGCCTCCGCGGCGTTTAGTTTCGATGAACCACAAGTGGTGCAATTGTCAATTACGCTGCCAACTGCTGCGAGTCCGCGACGAATGGATCGCTAACCGCCGGGCTGAGTTCGTTGAACTGAAGAGCGATCTGTTGGGGTGACTTCGCCTTGATTCCCAGCAGTCGGGCAATTCGGCTCCCCAGTCTTACCGGTGCCATGGGCGTGAGCATAGCAGCGGCTTCCTCAGCGAATGCTTTCTTCTTCTCGTCCGTCAGATTATGTCCAATCACTTCTAGGGTGAAATCAGCACCGCGCGGAATCGCCGCCCGCAGACCGTCGACTCCAGATACTGGTCGCGTGATGAACTGGATTGATGTCTGGTATTTCTGATTGGCACGGAGCTTAAACGTCCGGAGCGTAATGTCGATAAGCTTCTGTGCTATGACACGCTTCTGCTCGATCGGCAACGCTCGCGCGTAAAGGCGTAAGTAAGGCATCAGGACCTCCTATCGCTACCGTGAATAGAGGCATTCCACGTGCCAGAAGTGCGGCAAATGGATGCTATTTAAAACAAAGGACTTATCTATGTGGGTCTGACAGGACCAAGTAGAATTTACCATCCATCCCCAATTCTTCCTCCACAGGTTCAGCGGTTCAGTATGATTCCGACGCACGGGCTTCTTCGCGATTAGAAAGAAGATCCGCGAAAGCCCGTTGCTTCGTTTTCCAGTCCTAAATTCGGAATTGTCGTCTACCTCCGGTTTCGAATATGAGGAGTCTGCAGGAGTATCGAAAAATATAGAGTCGGCAAGACTTTTTCGAGCTAAGCAACCTCTGCGGCAGAAGGTTCCGCACTGCAACGTGACCCGTCGGCCGAACACCTTGTGGATCCTACTGCCGCTGCGCGAAGCTTGGGGATACGACCAGCGGCATCGGTTTCTGATCTTCGATCGGGACGCGAAGTTCTCCGCGGACAGTCGTCTCGACCGTCATACAGAACTGCATGGGGCCTCTGCGGACCACTGACTTGCCGCAACAGTTGCTGTAATATGTGCAGCCTATGGCCAATAAGCCTTTCACCCTCTGCTTACTGGTTGCCCTGGGTTGTTCCCTGATTGCCGACGGTTGCGCGAAACACAAGAAGCAGCCCACCCCTCCGAGCGACGCATCCGCTGGTAGCTATGACTATTTTCTGCTCACCCTATCGTGGGCGCCGGAGTTTTGTGCCACCAATCCAAAGGGGCAATCCAATGTCGAATGCGATCCCGAAAAGCACATGGGGCTGGTGGTACATGGACTGTGGCCGCAATACGACAACGGGAAGGGGCCGGAGTATTGCGGCACTACGCCGCCAGTTTCATCATCGATTGTTAACCGCATGATGCCGATCATGCCTGGGAAAGATTTGATCCAGCACGAGTGGTCGAAGCATGGAACGTGCAGTGCTCTGTCGACACAGGATTACTTTGGCGTGATCGAAAAACTCTACCACGGGTTGACGGTGCCGGATTACCTCAAAAATCCATCCGATCGTGCTCAAAGCAGTGCT
The DNA here is from genome assembly GCA_963699185.1 of uncultured Acidobacteriaceae bacterium. Taxonomy (GTDB): domain Bacteria; phylum Acidobacteriota; class Terriglobia; order Terriglobales; family Acidobacteriaceae; genus DASRAA01. The sequence goes on from OY969419.1 coordinate 50,202, forward strand.
TCCAAGATCGAGAAGGAGTTCGCCTCGGCGAACAATGCGCCGGCGCGGGCGTTTCGCGTGTCGTGTCCCCAGAACGAGTTCTCTGCGGTCGAAATCTGCATATCGAAAGACATGGAGTACCAAGCTTGCCCGAGCACGGTAAAGGAGTGCCGCGCCCCCAAGATTGAAGTGCGGCCGGTACCGTAGGAATAGAGGTGAGTGTTTCGATTTCGGCGAGGAAATACTAGATGGGCTCATTGGCACTTAAGGACGCAGGAATGCGCATTTGACCGAGGCAACGTTCTTATCTCACAGAAGACTGTCCGGAAACGAGTCTGGGCGATTGCGTTAAGGGCAGTGCCCATTAGTGAGGGACAAATAGGGTCGATGGTAAATCGAGGATCGGAGTGGCGGCGCTGGGAACCTAACATACATGCGCCCGGAACCATTCTGAACAATCAGTTCGGAGGCGGAGACGCTTGGACGAATTACCTCACCACGCTGGAAGGTGTCACGCCCAAAATTGAAGCCATTTGCTGTTACAGACTATTTACGTCACCGACACGTACGAAAGAGGTGCTTCGGCAGCGGATTGCCGGGCGCCTTCCCGACGTCCAGCTCATCTTTATCTGATATCGAGGTGAGGCCCGATGTGGCAGCGAGATCGGGCTTCGTGAACCTCCATCTTTTGGTTAGTCCGGAAAACCCGGATCATCTCGTCGATGGCAAGGACCGTGATGGCCGAAAGCATAGAGGCGCTCGGGCACGAAATATCGATAGCCTTGTGTCGTGATACACATTCGGCTAACCTTCCCTCCCCGGCAGGAAATAAGTTAAAGAATTTCGCCCCTTTCCCGTTTCACCCACGGGGAAAGGCCGGGGTGGGAGGGAGACCCCCGCCACCAGAAGTGGGCGGCTCCCCCACAAGAGGGTTTCAAAGCACATTGCTTACACCCCCTTGTTATCCCCAAAAACCGCCTAACAAGCTGGTAGCGCATCTGCGTCGGCCGTCGCCACGCAGGCTGACCTGCTGATACTGGGGCAGGCCCTTGATGTCCAGGTGCAGCAGATCTTCGGGATGGGGATGCTTGTAACGCAGCACCGGCGGGCGGGGATGCAGATCGCGCCATCGACTGAGGTGGGCGCGGCGCAAGATGCGGCTGACGGTGGCGGTACTGAGCCCGGTTTGGCGAGCAATCAGGTAGCCGGGACGATGAGTGCGGCGCAGCTCGAGAACCTGTTCGAGCAAGCAGGCGGAAGTGGCTCGTGGACTGCAATGTGGACGCGAGGAGCGGTCCAACAGAGCTGCCGCCGGGTCACGACGATAGCGCCCCACCCACTTGGCCGCTGTTTTCCGGCGCACGCTGAAAGGCGGCTGCAGCCGCCTTCAGCGTCTGTTTCTCCTCAATCACTTTTGTGACTAAACCTTCTCGACTGCGGAGCGACAGTCGGGCATTCTTGTGAAGGTCCATTCGTTTGTCCCGAAAAAGCAGATTTGGTCCGCAACCATCAGCTTCTCCGGTCCCGAACGAATGGACCATTGCCTACTTGGGAACAACGTATTGAAAGATCACAGGCACCCTCGTGAAGATATCTCAGAGACCAGGGAGCGCGGGGTGGGCACCCGCCAAAAGGGTGGGAATAGGAACGCTCAAGGTCGCGGGTTGAAAGATCGTACCCCAAATGAAGGGAAAGGATGAGCACCCACATTCATGGTTTAAGTGGGAACAGTATGCGCTGCTGAGACGAGCCATCCATAAGACTCTTACCGCGTCCCCTGGGATCCAGTCTTTGGAAGAGTGAGTGTCAGAAGTTGCACGGGGTCGAGGTAGGCCCCATTCCAGCGCACTCCCATGTGCAAGTGCGGCCCGGTTGCTCGACCGGTTGCGCCCGATAGTCCAATCTTCATGCCTTTACGTAGCCGAGCTCCCACTTTCACATCTATCTTCGAGAGATGCATGTAGATCGTGAAGAATCGTTCGCCATGGTCCACGATCACGCAATTTCCCTCGTAATACAGTTCCTTGGCTAGCACGACGGTTCCGGAGTTCGAGACCAGTACCGTAGTCCCTTCCTTCACCTCAAACTCGGTCCCGAGATGCGTAGTCGTCTTCTCTTCATTCAGAATTCGTTCCTCGCCGAAGCTCTCAGTTTCTGCCGGTCCATTGACGGGTTTGATGAAGTCTCCCGACCACAGTGGCCTCGCTGTCACGCGCTCAAACGCGCGCTTCTTCAGTGCCTGATCGCGGGCAATCTGTTTCTGTTCTGTCGCGTTGGGTTCCACGAATTTTTCCGGAACCTCCAGCTCCTCCGTCTTGAAGCTCGCCGCTGTGAGCTCCACCGTCTTCACAGATGTCAAACGCTTGCCATTTGAGAGCAGCGCAGCTACGTGCAGATCGTAGCTGCCAGGTTGCGTCGCCACACCTGCTCCGGCAAGCGCATACCAGATCTTAGGATTGTCAGACTTGAAGAAAGTCAGTGTCTTGTCAACCCATGTCCCCGACACCCGAACGGCAGCGAGATTCAATTCCACCGTGAAGAGTGCAGGCGATCCTGGCCGGAGCTCGTTGGGCTGCCAGAATACGTTTTTGATCTGAGGCGTTGAGTTTGATCCGGACGCGGGGCTGGTAGGCGCAGGCTGGGTCTGAGCGTGAAGCGCGAAACCCGGGAAGACGGTACAGAACCAAAGTCCGACAGCAAGTGCTATCCGAGCGTAATCCACGAAAAGTGAGATGCAAACACCACGCCGGAAGTCGATAAACAATGAACGGGTCTTGTTTATCTTGCGCAAAGTAGCGGAAGCAAAAGACTTTTCTACGGCCCCCAGTTGGGTGCCCCGTCCTTAATCTCTTCGCTCAATGGGAAGGTTGAGTGGTCCGCCCGCCACCCACCCGATTTTGAGTTAGGTTCTCACGAAACGGTCGACCACCCGCCAATCTCTCAGACAATGGCGCGCATCCAATATTTTGGAAGCACGTAATCTCGCGCGCGAGAGTGGGAGGAGAAAATGATGGATCGAAATTTTACTTTTCCGGAGATCGGTCTTTTCGCCGCAACTCGGGTTGCTCTGGGAGTTGGCATTGGACTCTTGATTTCGCGCAAGCTCAGCCGGGATGAGTCCAAGGCGGCTGGACTAGCACTAACCGCATTGGGCGGCCTGACTACGATCCCATTCGTTGTCGGGGCAATCGCACACAGGAAAAGCGAAGTCGCCGAGATCAGGCCGGCTGCGTAAGAAACAGCAGCAGCAGTAGGGGAACCCACCACCCGGAGTTTTTCGGTCAGTGGAGGGTTTCCCGGCGACCTGACGAAAGCCCGCTCAAGTTGAGGCGTTTGCGAGGCGTCAATTCGGACAAGTGCCGCATCTGCTTTTGCCAGGGTGAGTGTGAGCCCGCAGCCGAAATCCTGAGCGAGGTCGAAGGAGCTTGCCCTCTTTTGGCCTTGAGTGGGGATTTTCGTTCGTACAATCGGACTGTCGCTGACACCACCGAAAACCCCGCTCAAGCTTTGCGCTTGAACGGGGCAGCGTCGAGCGAGCCACCTTGCCACGGAATCCCAGGTGATACAGCTTGCCCTGCAACGAACCCAAACAAGCTTCAATGTGGCGCAGACTTTCCCGATAGGTCAACTGGGCGAAGGCCATCGCCAGATGCTGATCCCAGCAGGTGAAGCCTCGCAACCGAAGGTCGCCCTGATAACGGTCGACGCAACGACGGAACTCACGGTCGGGAAGAAAGCTGATTAACTGCGAGAAGACGGTGCGGCCCTGATTCATGAGCCATTGTCAGCTCTCCGGGAATTCAAATCGCGGCAAGCCAGAAATGGCTTCAACTTATTGCGCAACTACTACTTGCAGCCAGCACCCTGTAACTTAACCGGACAGTAGTGCATGCGGATGATAGTCGAACGCATGAAGATTGCCAGGCCTAACAATTTTGTATCTGTGTACTTCGACTGCGACAAGGCGTTTATCTACTGCCTCAGTTGGAAATGGAGAAAGCGTTCGTCCGTTGAGATAGCGGAGCGAACGTATGAAAAGGGAAAGAAAGCATTACACCGCAGAGGAGAAGGTAGCCATTTTGAGGCGGCACCTTTTGGACAGGGTTCCGGTCTCGGACCTGTGTGAGGAACTGGGCTTGCGGCCGACGGTGTTCTACCGCTGGCAGAAGGAGTTCTTCGAGAACGGGGCGGCTGCCTTTCAGGCTCAGGAGCGTCCCCACCGCCAGGTGGAGGAGAAGCAGAAACGGATTGAGTTCTTGGAGAAGAAGGTACAGACCAAGGACGAAGTCCTGGCTGAGTTGATGGCGGAGCACATCGCGCTAGAAAAAAGTCTTGGGGAACTTTAACCGGCAGGCTGGATCAAACAGCACCTGCGGATCAAGGCTTTCTATGGTACCAGCGAGAACGCGGTGAAGACTCAAATCTGGATCGCGGTATCCGTGTATGTGCTGGTGGCAATCGTGTGCAAGCGGTTGGCTCTGGAAGCCAGCCTGTACCAGATCCTACAGATTCTCAGCCTCACGCTCTTCGAGAAAACGCCCATTTTATGCGCCCTTCAGAGTGACCGGCACCCCAATAGTTAATCCAGTTGGAGAGCGAGTTTCCGGCAAAATCCGACGAAGGAGGAATTTGCCGAGTGAAGCGGAAACGGTTTTCAGTGGAGCAGATCGTGGCCATCGTGAAACAAGCCGAGATGGGTATGCCCGTGGCAGAACTGATCCGGAGAGTGGGGATCAGCGAGCAGACGTTCTACCGTTGGAAGAAGCAGTTCACCGGGCTGGAGATCGACCAAGTTCGTCAGCTGAGGCAGCTGCAGGACGAGAATGGCCGGCTGAAGAAACTCGTAGCCGAGCTGACGCTGGATCGGGCGATGTTGCAGGACGTGCTACGAAAAAACTGGTGAAGCCCTCACGGCGCCGTGTCGTGGTTGGTTACATGTGCGGCGCGTACCGAGTGAGCGAGCGGCATGCCTGCAAAGTTGTTCTGCTGCCGCGTGCCACCCATCGGTACCAGAGCATCCGCGATCCCCTGATCGAGTTGCGAATGCGGCTACGCGAGCTGGCCCAAAGTCGCATTCGATACGGGTACCGCAAGCTTCGGGTGCTGCTGATGCGTGAGGGCTGGAGAGTGGGCAAGAAGCTGGTGTATCGGCTGTACCGGGAGGAAGGCCTTGGACTGCGTCGTCGGCCGAAGAGGCGCCGCATGGTGTGCGAGCATAGCCGGCAGAAGCCACGGGCGGAAGGAGCGAATGAAGTGTGGAGTTTGGACTCTGTGGCCGACCAACTCAGCGATGGTCGGAGGTTCCGAGCCTTGACGGTGGTAGACATTTACACGCGGGAATGCCTGGCCATCGAAGTCGGACAGAGTCTCAAGGGACATGACGTGGTACGAGTGCTGCAGCAAGTCAACCGACAACGAGGAACGCCGCAGGTTCTGTTCTGCGATAACGGGAGTGAGTTCACGAGTCAAGCGATGGATCTGTGGGCATACCACAACCAGGTCAAGATCGACTTCTCTCGGCCGGGAAAGCCGACGGACAATGCCTACATCGAGAGCTTCAATGGGACACTGCGAGCGGAATGCCTGGACGCGCATTGGTTCGGTGATCTGGCGGAGGCCGCCCAGCAGATCGCGGCCTGGAAGCTGGAATACAATGCGAGTCGTCCTCACCGGGCCCTGGGGGAGAGGACGCCAGACGAATTCGCCAGAGAGATCGCGGCTAGCCGCGATCTCTCTGGCCCACAAAACAGTCGGAAACTAACTCTGGAACTGGCCTAGAAAAAGGGGTCCGATCACTAAATGGGAGAAGTCTCTTTTCCTATGGACTATTTCTCGGGGAGCAGGTCAAGAGCATTGACCTGGATTCCAATTTCACTGAAAACGCCAACCAACTGATCCTGTTCGACTTTTAACCGGACAGCAGTGCTGTTCTACAATGGGCCGAAGATGTCCTCTTATGTATTCGAGAGTCAGAAGATGAACTTAGAAGAACTCAGGGGGGCGGCCTCAGGAGTTGACATAAGGCAAAGGATGCTGTCGCGGAGTTGCCTCTTTGGGAATCGTCAAAGGATTCAGCCGATACGATGAGCACCACAGGAGGACTACCAATCGAAAGTTTTGCGGATGCGAAGGAAGAGGTGACTCTTGCAAAAGATAGTCTATGGTACAAGGATGTCATTATTTATCAGCTTCACGTGCGTACTTTCTGCGACAGCAATGCTGACGGCATCGGAGATTTCGTTGGGCTAACGCAGAAGCTCGATTATCTGCAGGAGCTTGGAATTACTGCTATCTGGCTTCTGCCTTTTTTTGCATCACCATTGCGGGACGACGGTTACGACATCGCCGACTATACGTCAGTGCACCCAAGTTACGGTTCGCTCGAGGATTTCAAGGCGTTCCTAACAGCGGCGCATAACCGAGGAATACGCATTATCATCGAAATGGTCCTGAATCACACTTCGGACCAACATCCTTGGTTTCAAGAAGCGCGAAGCCGCCGCGTGAACCCTAAACGCGACTGGTACGTGTGGGGCGAGACCGACACGCGTTATCAGGACGCGCGAATCATCTTTCTTGACACCGAGATGTCGAATTGGGCCTGGGATCCCATCTCGAAGGCTTATTACTGGCACAGATTCTTCAGTCACCAACCCGATCTAAATTTCGACAATCCTGCTGTTTTTGAAGCGATGTGGGAGGTGATGAAGTTCTGGCTGAATCTGGGCGTTGACGGTTTGCGGTTGGACGCAGTTCCCTATCTAGTAGAACGAGAGGGAACTTCCTGTGAAAACTTGCCAGAGACGCATGCGATCATCCGTGAGTTTCGGAAACGTCTAGATTCAGCATACCCGGGAAGAATACTTTTAGCGGAGGCCAATCAATGCACCACCGATATTTGTGGCTATTTCGGGAATGGTGATGAATTCCACGCGGCCTTTCAGTTTCCTCTCATGCCGAGAATGTTCATGGCTGTGAAGCAGGAAGATCGTAAACCGATTATTGAAATCCTGGAGCAGCTCCCCCCAATACCCGCCAACTGCCAGTGGTGCCTTTTTCTTCGTAACCATGATGAGCTTACGCTGGAGATGGTGACTGCCGCCGAACGCGACTTCATGTACAGCACGTATGCGATCGATCAGAAAATGCGGCTCAACTTGGGCATCCGGCGGCGCCTAGCTCCTATGATGGACAATGATCGAAGGCGGGTCGAACTACTGAATGGATTACTGATGTCCATGCCAGGGACTCCAATCGTTTATTACGGAGACGAAATTGGCATGGGGGATAACATCTATCTTGCTGACCGGAATGGTGTGCGCACTCCGATGCAATGGAATAGCGGAACGAACGCAGGGTTTTCATCCGCGGATCCAGAACGGTTGTACTCGTCCCTGATTTCTAACTCCGTCTATGGGTATCAGGCAGTCAACGTGGAATCCCAAAGGAGGTTTGAACACTCACTCCTCTGCTGGATGAAGTCCTTGATTCGAGTGCGTAATTCGGTTCGCGTGTTTAGTCGCGGGTCGATTGAGTTCCTGCATCCGTCGAATCACCGAGTCCTTGCCTACGTCCGCCAGTTGGGTGAGGAAATGGTGCTCGTTGTGAATAATCTTTCAAGTTCGGCGCAAGCCGTAGAGCTCGATATGCAGCGTTATAAGGAGTACATACCTATTGAGATGTCCAGTGGGAATAGATTTCCCCGATTTGGGAGGCAGCCGTACTTACTCACGTTGGGATCGTATCAGTTTTATTGGTTTCGGCTTTGCTCACCGCGAAGCACGTCCACGTCCATGACGGTGGCCAAGCCATCGTTGGCAAAGTAGCAACAGGGCGGGGGGTGGGGGATGATACAGAAAACCAATGAAACACCCCATGAGCAGCGGCGCGGAAGGCTCAGAAATGGCAATCCATCGGGCGATTTCGCGAAGGCTGCACGTTGTGGGGCCAAGAATCGGCGAGGAATCCTCTGCAAGTGTCCTGCGATGCCAAATGGACGTTGCCGGCTGCACGGCGGCCTGAGCACTGGGCCGAAAACCCCCGAAGGCATTGAGCGGATTAGGCAGGCTGCGACCAGGCACGGGCGTTACAGTCAACGGGCCAAGGCGGAACAACGGCAATTTCGGAGCCTAATGATGAATTTGCGTGACGGTTTGAGGATCTTTGCTGAACTCGCTGATAAATATCCCTTTTGGAACTGCGTTTTGGGGATTAGATTGAGACCGTCGGAGGTGAGGCTCACAATAAAACGCTTCCTCACGGCCCTTCTGTTGATACTGCTGCTCTCGCTCCTGCTCTATGCCGAAAAGCAACATGCATGGGAACAGGGCGTCGTTGTTTCGCAAGACATGAGTTCGTATAACGCGGGAGGAGTTGCCGTGCCCATTGGGACTTCGGTTGCAGCGGTCCCGATTACAAAGATGTCAAATGTGGTCGTAATTGACACCACTACAAACCGGTGCAGATCCAGCTGAATCTTGACGTGTGACGTATCACGTCATATAATTAATTATGATACGGAGTTACAAGGACAGGGATACCGAACGGCTTGCCAACGGCGCCCGTATCGCCCGGTGGGATGCTTTCCGGCACCAGGCTGAAAAACGCCTCCGCATTCTTGACGCCGCTACCTGTCTTGCCGATCTGGCCGCCCTCAACTCAAACAGGCTGGAACCGCTTAGGGCAGACCGGAAAGGGCAGCATTCCATCCGTATCAACCGGCAATGGCGCATCTGCTTCGAATGGCCGAGCGATGCTGCGGGACCGGAGAGCGTCGAGATTGTCGATTACCACTAGGAGAAGGAGAAACAAAATGGCCCGCACACCAATCCACCCCGGAGAGATCCTCGATGAGGAACTGAAAGAGCTGGACATGTCTGCCCGCAAACTGGCAGCGAAACTGGGCGTGCCGTCAAACCGCCTGTCGCAGATCATCAGCGGCAAGCGCGACATCACGGCCGACACCGCCCTGCGCCTGGCTCGTTACTTCGGCACCTCACCCAATTTCTGGATGAACCTGCAAACGGCCTATGATCTCGATCTTGCCAGCCAGGAGGTCGGTGAAACCATCAAGCGTATCCACCCACTCAAAAATCACACCACCGTTCACGCGTGATGTGTCATACCGTATGCCAGATTTCCGCAGGATTCGAATGCCGGTGCGAAGGGCATGGGCACAGTGATTTACAAATATCTGTCTGACCCCAACTGGTTACTGGCGGTATTCACGTTGATCCTCGTGATTGTCGCCATCCTGACGTTACTGGCGCAAACGAAGAGCTTTAAATTAACGATTGGTGCTGACCTCGCGATGAAGTTTGACGAGAGGTTTAATGAACCCGCGTTTCTCGCTGATCGTGTGCATGCCGCAGAAGCACTGAAGTCTCAATTGAATTTAAAGGAAGCCGAAAACGTCTTTGACTTCCTCGACATGGTAGGTCTTTTTGTGAGATTGAAGGCGCTCGACCCTGCTTCACGTGGCTTCTCTACATTGCTCTGGAGCCTTATGTGCGTCGGCGCTGGCCCGCCACGCTTGTTTCCTGGAGCCGCTTGCTCGCGGGTGGCTTTCGGGATCCACTAGTAGGACGCGACGTACTAGCCGGTTGTCTTCTTTGTGCGACGACGACTCTTGTCGGAAGACTACTGTGGTTCGTTCCCCAGTGGCTCGGCTATCCTCCCACGCGACCCTTTGGCAGCTCCGATTGGCAGTATCTGGGTGCGCGTACCATCATTGCGAATATCTCGGACCTATTGATCGGCGCGCCAATTTTCTGGCTTGCGGCACTGTTTGTCCTGGTTCTTCTCCGGGCCTTGCTGCGCAAAGAGTGGGCGGCTGCAGTCGCATGGGTTCTTTTGTTCAGTGTCTTCTCCACAGCGCGGTCCGAGTTTGTTCCCGTTGACTTGGTGGGTACGCTGATCTTTTTTGCTCTGGCCGTGTTCTGTCTGATCCGCTTCGGTCTGCTGACTCTTGTGACGAATTACGTCCTCTATGGTGTGCTGCAGACTTTTCCCCTGACGACGCAGGGGTCTGCGTGGTATGCCGGCATCAGTCTGGCCGGAATTATGTTGATGGCCGCGATAGCGCTCTATGCCTTCTACACCTCCCTCGGCGGTCGTCCAGTTTTCGCAGGTGCCACGTTCGAGGAATGAGCTGCCGCGGAAAACAGCTCGGTGCTTGTCGCCAACTGTAGCGCCATGTTGCAAGGGTTCCTCACTTGGCAGGTGACGGACAATCCGAACTTGGGCTGTTCCGTGTCAAGCTGTCGCAGTAGGGACGACCATCGCTCATCGCCCCCTGCGCAGATCCGTACGAGCGCGTTTACGCATACGGCTCTTATGAAGGATGAGTGGCGTAGAAGCGAGCTTGAGGATAAGGGTGCAGGACTTTCGGACGCGGTATCCACCGTTCGAACAACGGAGTGAGAGCCTCCCACCTTTTGCGAGCACGCTGACTGCGGCGTGCGAGTACCTGATACCACAGCCGGTTGATGCGCTGCCTAAAGGTGCTCAGCTGCCGGAGATTTCCGGGCACCGCGTGGTATTGGTAGTAGCCATTGACGACCTTCCGAAGCCATGCACCGACCTCGCTCAGGCGAGCATGCATCCGGCGGCGAAGCTCGACCTTGATGGCCTTGAGCTTCGCAACCATCCGCTTCTTCGCCGTAATACGCCAGACGGTGAAGGTATCGGTCTTGTGGCGCCGCCCACAGTAGTGGGTGAAGCCCAAGAAGGTGAACGTCTCTGGTTTTCCCGCGCCACGCCGCTGCCGATCTCTGGCAGCATAGCGCCCGAACTCGATCAGCCGGGTCTTCTCCGGATGGAGCTCCAAGCCGAACTTTGCCAGCCGTTCCTTAAACTCCTCAAGAAACCGCATGGCATCGGCTCGTAGCTGGAAGCCCAGCGCAAGATCGTCGGCATAACGGACGATGATGACGTCGCCCTTAGCCGCCTTTCTGCGCCAGACATCCGCCCACAGGTCGAAAACGTAATGAAGGTATACGTTGGCGATCAGTGGCGAGACCACTGCCCCCTGGGGCGTACCCTTCTTGGTGTCCGACCACTGGCCGTCCTCCGATACACCCGCCTTGAGCCACTTCTGGATCAGGCGGATGATTCTTCGGTCGGCCACCCTGTGCTCGAGGAACTTGACCGCCCATTCGTGGCTCACGTTGTCGAAAAAGCCGCGGATGTCGGCATCGAGCACCCAGTTCACCTTCTTCCGTTCCAGTCCCACAGCAAGCGCATCCAACGCCTGATGCGGGCTGCGGCCCGGGCGGAACCCGTAGGAGAAGCCTTTGAAGTCGACCTCGTAAATCTGGTTGAGGATCGCCACCACGGCCTGCTGGACGATTTTGCCCTCCAGTGCCGCAATGCCCAGCGGGCGTTGCCGCCCGTCGGCCTTCGGTATATAGACTCGCCTTGAAGGTTGTGCCCGGTACGCTCCACGGTGAACCCGGCTGTGAAGATCGGTAAGCCGGTCCTCAAGTCCGGTTTCATACTCCTGCCATGTCACGCCATCGACTCCCGGCGAAGCCTGACGCTTGAGGGCGTAGAAGCTGTCACGAAGAAGATCGATGTTGAGATGGTGGAGCAGAGCGGTGAACCGTTCCTGCTTCCTTTCCCTTGCTGTTTTACGCACACCGTCCAGCCCTTGGGACACGCCTTTCCCTCTCTGTGTCGGGAGCATGTGTGGCTGATCGATGTTCTCCTTCATCTGCGCCCTTCCCTCCCCGGCCTCCGCAGGAAGTTGCCTTCCCTTGTTCGGTCGGTTCACAGGTAGTACGGCGCAGTCCGACTTCTCCAGCGCGTGCGTGTCCGTCGTGCGGCTATGTGCCTTCACGGACCGGCCTTCGTCCATTACCGAAGGCGCGCTGGAGATCTCCCGGTTCTCGTGCATGTTGTTTCTCAGCGTGCGCGGGTTCTTACGACTACGCAGGACCGGACAGCCACTCGCGTCTAACGCGGCTGCCGTGTTGCCTTCCTCCTACTCGTCAGGGAGTCGGCATCCTGATCTGGCGTTTTTCGAAGCTCAATCACCCCGCCCACCGATGCCTCGGTCTACGCTTCGCAACACACCTCGCGATGTGTCACGCAAGACTAGTCTAGAGGTCAGGATGGAGTCGCTTTCTCCTTTCCTGTGGGGCTCTTGCATCCCCTACAACATGCCGGTTTATCCCGGCGCACGACGTAATACGCCCAACCCTTGCTGTTGAAGAACCCCGCCAGGTCCCAGTCACAAGGACGGAACGGCGACTATTCGCTCAAGTGGATTTCCGCCGCGAAATGCGCCCAACAGAATTCGTAGACCCTGGGGCGTTTACCGTTACTAATGTGCGATCTGGTGATCTCGCAAGGCGGTCGCAGACGCGGACTGGAAGACGCGAAGAGAACACGCGAAGAGAACGCGAAGAGAACGACTCTTGACACGGCAGTCGGCCTTGCTCACAATAGGCCCACTTCGTCTCACAAGTCCTGCGCGTTGATCCTTGAAATTGCACTCTGTCAGGTAACGTTCGACCACTTCAACATAAGACTCACTTAACCAACAACCGCGTATCGCAAGGCTCAACCTTGGCAATCCGAATTCGCGTCTTTGGCCCACTCGTCTCTAGGAGACTCGCTCATGCACGCTAACACCCGTTCCATTTTTCGCCCCCGTGTGATACGGGCTGTCCGCAACCTAGGCTCATTTGCTCTGCTGCTGGTGCTCGCTTCGGTGCTATGCACTGCAGCCAATCCTCCAACCGTGGTGGTGCAATGGAACAATGCAGCGTTGCAAGGAGACCGCGACTCGGCCTTCGGTCCTCCGATGGTTGCCCGCGCTCTGGCAATCGTTCACACCTGCATGTACGATTCGTGGGCCGCTTATGACGCCAAAGCCGTCGGCACGCAACTGGGCGGAACGCTGCGCCGGCCTGCCGGTGAACGCACCCTCGCTAACAAGCAGCAGGCGATCAGCTATGGAGCGTATCGCGCGTTGGTCGACCTGTTCGTCTTCGACAAGCCGCTCTTCGACGCTCAGATGACCACCTTGGGCTACGATCCCAATGCCAACTCTACCGACACGACGACTCCCACTGGCATCGGCAATGTCGCGTGTGCCGCGGTGCTGAACTTCCGCCATCACGATGGCTCGAACCAGCTCGGAGATCTGAATCCGGGAGCTTATTCGGATTACACCGGTTACGTGCCGGTGAATTCCCCCAGCACGGTTCCAGTCGATCCCGCAACGGTATCCGACCCCAATCATTGGCAGCCGTTGCAATACTTCAACGGCGTGAAGAATGTCACGCAGTCATTTGTGGGAGCGCAATGGTTCAAGGTGGTGCCGTTCGCCATGACGTCGGACGATGAGTTCCTGTGGTTCATCCAACTCTTTGGACCTGCGCTCTACGGATCGCCGCAATACCAGAAGCAGGCGCAGGATCTGATCAACTTCAGCGCCGGCCTCACCGACCAACAGAAGATGATTGCCGAGTATTGGGCCAACGGACCGCACACCGAGTTGCCGCCCGGACATTGGGACCTCTTCGGCCAGTACGTTTCGGCGCGCGACAACCACAGCCTCGACGATGACGTGAAGATGTTCTTCGCCCTGACCAACGCCGTCTTCGATGCCGGCATTGCATCCTGGGACGCGAAGCGGGCCTTCGACTCGGTTCGTCCCGTGACTGCTATTCCTTATCTGTTCCATGGCACTCAGATCCAATCGTGGGGCGGTCCGGGGAAAGGCACGATCTCGATGGATGGCTCGCAATGGATTCCGTATCAGCCTTCCACCTTCCCGACGCCGCCGTTTCCGGAATACATTTCTGGTCACAGCACGTTCAGCGCTGCCGGCGCGACGATCCTGTTTCTCTGGACGGGCAGCGATAAGTTTGGGGACTCGGTGACATTCGCTTCCGGCAGCTCCACCATCGAGCCGGGAATCACTCCTAAGAATCCGGTGACTCTAAAGTGGAACACCTTCACCGATGCAGCTAATGAGGCTGGAATTTCTCGCCGCTACGGAGGAATTCACTTTAAGGCTGCTGATCTAGTGGGCCGCGCTGTAGGCGACCTCGTTGGATTGCAGGCTTGGGCCCGGGCGCAGGCTTACTTCAACGGTCGCTGAGGGCGGACAGGGAGCTTTGGGACTATCTGGCCGGAGAGAAATCTCCGGTCATTTTGTCTCCGCCGCACGGTTTATTTGCTGAGGACAGTGCACGAAAATCGATCGCGCTTCGCTACATGCAATCGCGGAGGAAGAACAGCGAGCGGCAGCCTGATTGGCCCTGGGCAGCGCGCCCTGAATCTTGAGACTTAGGAGTGCGAGCGCTTGAGGCTGCATGGTCTTTATTGCTTCCCGCGGGAATCGGCCGAGTCAGCATAGATCCGTTGCAGCAGAAGAATCCACGCGGTATCGGCCAAGGGATCGGAAGGCATCTGGAAATCCACGCTCCGATGGCGGAGGTCCGCCGTGAAGATCGACATGATGCGATCCAGCGTCAGATTGCCGGTGTTCGGTTGCTTGTCCCCAATTGCGGCTTTCCAGAGAATGGAAAAGCGAATCGCGTGGTATGGGTACGTGGCGAGGGCTTCACCATTTTCGAGAATTGACCAGTTGCCATCGCCGTTCGAATGAATCTGCGCTGTGGCCGACATGCGGGGTGACGCCGCATCCGGATCGCCGATGGGACCGATGCGGTGGTACGTCCGGTCAGTGTCCGCGCAGAGAGCGACATTTCCGAAGGGCGGCTGCTCGCTCCGCATTGGACCATCGAGCCCCTCCGGCCAGTAATCGAAACTGCCGCCAGAGCCTTCATAAAACCAAGAGAGGGTGCTGGCGCGAACGACCCGCCATGGCTCGAACAGCCCCGAACTACCCATCACTCTCAGAAACGGCAAAGGATAGTCGACGCGCGTTGCTCCGTAAAAGGAAGGGTTGTCCACATGCGTTGTGCAAGCCGGCATAGGTCCATTAATGTTGACCGCAACGAATTCAGGATAGACGAGTGGAGTGCCGAAGGCGCTTCTGGCGGCCTCAAGAAACCTCCTATTGTGCAGAATAAGCTCGGCACCCTCAACAAGTGGCTCCCCGGCCAAGGCCCAGTCTCCCCGGAACCACGGATCAACGGACTGCTTGGTCTCTTCATGCGTTTCGTCTTTAATCCCCTCTGGAGAGTAGGCTGCGAGCGCTCGATACGGAGAATATCGGTCAAACATGGCGCGAATCTGTTCGCGGTCCGCAAATGCCGGCTCGACGCGAATGGGCTTAGGAACGAGTGTCACGATTCCTCCTACATTGGTTCAGAACTGATTTTGAAAGTCACATCGGCCGCCGCCGACGCATACTCAGAAGCGAGTGTGGCTCGCTTAGGCAAGAGCAAGGCCAAGCTCGCCGAGATAAGGAAAAAAACTCCGGCACAGATCAGGCCGGAGTAAAAGCTGCCCGTCCTTTGGCGAATCAGGCCTACCGTATAAGGTCCGACGAAGCCGCCGAGGTTGGCGACAGATGTCACGAGCGCAATGCCTGCAGCGGCTGAGAAGCCGGTCAGGAATTCGCCGGGCAACGAGAAGAAGATAGGCAAAAAGCTGTAGGCTCCGACAGCGACGGCCGAAAAAAGAAGAAGAGAAAATGAGGCGGAGCGGGGCACTCCGAGCAACAGCAAGGCAATTCCCGCTAAAGCGTCCAAAGTCGCCAGGTGATGTCGGCGCTCCAGCGTGCGGTCGGAGTGCCGGGACACGAGGATCATGGCGATTAAACCAAGCAGACTGGGGATCATCACCGCGAAGCCAACCACAGTGTTGGACTGCCCTCCAAGGACTGACTTCATGACCTGTGGCAGCCAGAAGCTAAAGGTGTAGCCGGCAAAGCCGTGAGCAAAACCGACACAAGCCAGATGCCAGACTCTGGGGTTAACCAGAGTTCGTGCCACTGACATGGATTGCGCTCCCAGCTTCAGCCGGTCTTCTCGCTTCAATTGGTCGGCAATCCACGTCTTCTCTTCTATGGTTAGAAATCTTGCCTCTACCGGTCTGTTCGGCAACAGGAAAGGCACCAGGAACGCGAACGTTGCGGCGGGCAACCCTTCCAGGATGAGCAGCCATCGCCAACTGCTAAGGCCAAACCAATGCACACGATCCAGAATCAGACCGGAAATGGGGCCACCCAACACGCTGGCTAAGGGTATGCCTATCAAGATCAATGCAATCGCCTGAGCCTTTTCTCTTTGGCGAAACCAGTAACCGAGATACAGAACAATGCCGGGAAAGTAACCCGCTTCTGCGAGTCCGAGCGCAAAGCGGGCGAGATACAGTTGATCGGCAGACTGAACAAACCCGGTCAGAGTAGAAACTGCGCCCCACGTAATCAGGATGCGGGCGATCCAGACACGCGCGCCGATTTTATGAAGGATGAGGTTGCTGGGAACCTCAAACAGGAAGTAGCCCCAAAAGAAAATTCCTGCTGCGAATCCGAACTGTTGGCTGGTGATTGCCAGTTCCCGATTCATCGTTAGCGCGGCAAACCCCAGGTTGATTCTGTCGACGAAGGCGACCACGTACAGTGCAAGCAGAAACGGCAGCAGCCTGATCCTGAGCTTCCGGATCGCCGCCGTCTCGATCAGGTTCGAAACAATGCCAGGGGCGCTTACCATACGTACCTTCCTATCGTCTTGCAGTTTAACCGCGACTGCAGACATGACAATGTCTTGCACCTGACCAAAATGTTGACAGGCAACTAACTGAAAGCAAGAATGTTTGACAGCCATGAGCGTGCGGTTCGGAGCATTCGAGGTCGATCTGGAAGGCCGCCGCCTGTTGAAGAGGGGAATGCCCATCACCCTTCGAGAACAGCCGTTTCAGGTGCTCGCCGCTCTCGTGGAACGGCCCGGCGAGATCGTGACCCGCGAAGAGCTACGCAAGCGGCTTTGGTCGTCTGACACGTTTGTGGATTTCGAAGTGGCGCTGAACTCCGCAGTCAGCCGATTGCGTGACGCGCTCGGCGATTCCGCCAACTCACCCAGCTTCATTGAAACCATTCCGAAGCGCGGCTACCGATTTGTGGTCCCAATAGCCAAGCGGCCTGCGGTGGCTGTGATGCCGTTTGTAAACCAAACAGCAGATACCAAAGACGAGTACCTCATTGGCGGACTGACCGACGAACTAATCCGGGTGTTGTCGCGGATCGATGGATTGAGGGTTGCCGCGCGCAGCATGGTGTTCCGTTACCAGGAGCAGCCTTGCGATGCTAGACAAATCGGTCGGGAACTGGGTGTTGAAGCCGTGTTGGAGGGATCTGTATTGAGATCGGGAGACCGCATTCGCGTCACTGTGAACTTGGTGAGCGCGAAAGATGGATTCAACCTGTGGGCACAGCGTTTCGACAGCAATCTGAAAGACTTGTTCGGCATTCAGGACGAAGTTTGTATGGCGGTGGCTGAGGCTCTCCACGTTCATCTGGCTGCCCGCATTCAAGAAAGTCGTCCGAGCAATATACAAGCGTACATACAGTACCTGAAGGGCGGCTACCTTCTCAAGAAGCGGCGGCCCAGCGATGTGCAACGAGCTTTTGAGTACTTTCGGGAAGCGATCCAGCTGGAGCCCGGTTATGCAGAGCCTTACTATGGCGCGGCAATGTTTTACATCATCAGTGCGGTGTTTGGATCGATGCCGCCCCGAACCGCGCTTTCCGAAGCAGAAGACTTGGTTTCGAAGGGGCTGGCTCTGGACGAGAATTCAATACGTCTCCACAGCACATTGGGAATGCTACGGATGTTCCAGTGGCGTTGGGCCGAGTCGGAACACGCTCACAGGTGGGCGCTCAGCTTGGAACCTGCGAATGCGTTTCCGCACATGGTTTATCCCATTCTTTGTAGTTTCCTCGGCCGGCATGAAGAAGCCGTGGCGCATGCCGCCAAGTCCGTCGAACTCGATCCGCTGGATCTGATGACGAACTTCCGACTCGTGCAGGCCAACTATTATGCGCGCCGCTATGATGAGGCGGTCCGCACCGGCCGTATAGCCATCGAGCTGACGCCGGACTCGCCCTACACCTGTTTCTACCTGGCCTTGTCTTTGGCAGCGCTAGACGTAAAGGATGAGGCTTGGGGCGTGGCGAATATGGCGAGAAAGCTCAACGATGGGCTGCCCCTGGGCGAGGGCTACTTTGGGTACGTTGCCGGAGTCCTGGGACACAGCGTCGAAGCCCGCAACGTGGTCCGGGAACTGGAGGCCCGTCGCGAAGGAGGTTACGGCCCTGCGCTGCCCATTGCCTGGACTTACCTCGGCTTGCGTGAAACAGCCGCCGGCCTCGAGTGGCTGGAGACAGCTCTGGCTGAACACGACCCGTTCTTGGGATCTGTCATGGTATTTCCCGCTTACGACGCGATACGTGAGCAAGCGAGATTCAAGCGACTGGCACACCAACTCAAACTGTCGACCTAGTGGAGAATCCCGTCCGAGAATAATGTGCGCGGATGCTTTAGGTCAAAAACTAGTCCCGTTTCGTCGGCAATCGGGAAGCGGCCTCCAGTGCCGCGGCGAAAAGCGTGATCCTGTCGTCGATCTTCTGACCAGCAGCGCGTTTTCTATGAGCAGGTCCGTTGTGGCAACATCTGTTCTTTTGTTTTTCCTTAATAATAGGGCTTTTGCTTTTGTTGTTGGTTTAGTTGCGACGCATGTTGCTCTCCACCGCGTTTCTATTCGCACTCTTGGTGAGCTTTTCTGAAGCTCGGTGCGGGTTGGGGTTCGAGAGGAGAGTCGATGCTGCCATTTGTCGGCCGGCCTAGAAGGCCAAAACGCGCTCGCAGTCATCGGAACACGGGGTCGTCGCAACAGGTACCTGTTATTGAGAGCATGGCCGCCAGTATATCGGCATACAGACTCAGTTGATGTAGATAGGCTCAGCGTGAGTCAAGACTGTCGCGTTGCGCGCGGTAGCCGCAGCCAATCGCGGACCGCCTTTTCGATTAGTTCCGGCAAGTCGGCCAGCATCCGGCAATCGCATTGTCACCGCCACTTGGACGAAAAACGCCCGACTCGCCGATGTGCACAAGGGCACTGCGGTCCCCAAATGCTCTTCTGGGACATGATGCGCGACGTTGGATAAGTTGCGATAAAGGACGTTCACATCAACAACCCAACAACGCCAAGCGGCCCTTCCTTAGGGGGATCGAGTTCCGTGCCGACACGGCTCATTCCCCGCAGAGCTTCCGGGATTAAGGATTTTGTAGATTACGATCGCGCGCAAAGCTGGCGATAGCGTCCATTATCATTCACTATCCCGATGAAGAGGCAACCCCCTGGAAGACGAGACCGTCGTGGATGGGTGGGTATTCCGGTGAAGGTGAACATCGATTCCGGAGGGAAGCCGAACGGCATTCCGGAGCGAAGGTGAACAGCAGTCGGAGCGAAGCGACGCTGGCATGGTGATTGTGGTGTAAGTGTTCGGAATCGTCAAGCGAAATTGTCCGGAGCAAAGCGGAGGCGGGTCGGCGGGGATTGGGGGTGCAGGGGAAAGGGGCGGCAGCCCCTTTCCCCTGCTTCCTCTTTGTAGAAGAAGGGACTCATGGGCCGCTCCCACTCATAAGCGCTACCTTGAGCCCTTTGGGCTTGAATTGGCCTGCCAACCTTCCGGAAGCCGGTTTTCTCGACAGTGGGTGTTTCGCTGATAATTCTGTCCTGGACGGATTGGGTGCGAGTTGGCCTCCCTTGAAAATACACCTCCTCTACGATGTCGCATTCAACTTTCGGTTCAAAGCTGCGGAGACCGGGGAGTCCAGAATGACATGGTGCCCAAGGGCTTCTAGTCTTTTGACTAGGCGTTTGGTTGTGCGAAGTGTGTGCCGCTGATCGAAGTAGTTTGCCCCTAGATCTTGGTACGTGGTTCCACGCTGCAACAGGTGGTAGCCGGTAGTGAGTATGGTGTGCGCTACGGCAACGACCGCTCGTTTCTTCCCTCGTGCGGCAGCCAGGCGACGGAACTGCGCCGACAGGTAGCTGTTCTTGGCTTTGGCTGCGGCCCAAGCCGCTTCGCACAGGGCTCGCCGCGCCCAGCGGTTCCCCTTGCGAGTCTTTCCGCTCTGTCGTTTCCCGGCGCTCTCGTGGTTTCCTGGACAGACTCCCACCCAGCTGGCCAGGTCAGCCGGAGATGGAAATGCCTGTACATCGGGGCCGATCTCTGCCACCAGCGTCCAGGCGACGCGGTGCTTAATGCCTGGTAGGCTCATCCATGCCTGTAGAGCTTTCTCGAAGGGCTTCATCTGCAGTTCGATCTCAGCTTCCAGTCGGGCGATACTGCCCTCGATGTGGCTCAACTCATTCAGCATCTCGCCCAGCAAGAAGCGATGGTGCGGCAGCAGGTGTCCATCCAGCGCCAGTTGCAAGGTCGCCAGCTTCTTGCGCAGTTGCATCTTGGCCATGTCGGCCAAACGCTCTGGGTTTGTTTCTCCTCGTGCCAGGGCATGCAACATGGCGGTGCCGCTGACCCCCAGTACATTACTGGCGACGGAAGCGAGTTTGATGTTGCATTGCTCCAATAGCTTCTGAATACGGCACGCGACAGAGCACTGGTGCTCTACCAGTTTGACTCGGTAGCGCGTGAGGTCGCGTAAGACCCGAAGTTCGGTCGGAGGAACGTAACTGCCTTCCAGCCGACCGTCCTGTAACAGTTCGGCGATCCGCTCACCATCCTTGAGGTCAGTCTTCTTGCCGCGAATCGCTCGGTAGTGCTCCGGGTTAATCAGTAGTAGTTCCAGACCCTCGCGTTCCAGCACGTTCCACACCGGCACCCAGTAGACGCCGGTAGCTTCCATCGCCACGGCGGTCACCTGTGCCTCACGCAACCATTGCGCCAGCTCCCGCAAGTGCTGCGTCATCGTGCCGAACAATCGTTTCTCCTTGGTCGTCATTCCACTGGCATCTTCGCGGATCAAACACGCCGCGATGGTTTCCTTATGAACATCCAGTCCGCAACAGTTGCGATGCACCTTCATGGCAGCTCCTTTACCACTGCCGAAGACGCCAGTGCTCTGAGATTCTCCCTTTCGCGCTCTCCCTTAAGGAGGCAACACTTGATTGTTCCTACGGCGTCCCGCTCAACCTGTTCAACAGGCTCCAACTACCACACTAGTGCCAAACTCCAAGCTCAATCGGCAGCGGCAACAACATTCTGCACCCCTCACGCATCCATTTTCATGCTTGATTGTGACGGGCACCGTCATGCTGCACCTGTTCACAACATCTATCTTCCGACTCCGAAGGGTCAGCAAGCAATTCCCCTGTTACCAGGGTAAGTATCAGGCTAACGAGCGGGACGGGGCTCGATGTTCTCAGGTTGGTAACAGCGAGATGGGACCCGTTGACACTCCCCGTGAAGACACCCCGCCCGTTCGTCATCGCCTGCGCATGAAGGCTCTAAGACGAAAATTCGGCCTAAAATGGAAATTCCGGTTCAAACCTCCATTGGTCCATTTCGCCAACGGATTACGGCATTTACCCGGTGGTACGTTTTTGGCGGAAGCGTACGCTATTAGAACTATGGGCTGAGTTTCCATCTCATTTTATCTTCATCTAGCCCACCGTACGATTGCAGCGGCGGGCGTCATGGAGGGACTACGATTGCAGCGGCGGGCGTCATGGAGGGACCATAATGAGGTGGTTTGCCGTTGTGTAGAGTATCTCGTTGGGAAAAGACAAAAGGAGAAAGAGGCGTAACATGAGAAAGCACGCGAAATATGGACCGCTTGTTGTTTTGACGTTGATCGCACTTTCGGCCGCGGCCAATGCGAGCGTTTGTACCACAAATACACTCACAAGCTACGATACCAGCGGCTTCACTTGTCAGGTTGGAGCGGCAACCGCAAGTGACTTCAGTGCGGTTTTAGTATCTGCTTTCGGCGGAACTCCCAATTCAACGGACGCTGTCACGGTAGTTCCGACCGGAGGAATGAACAACCCCGGCTTTAGCTTCAATGCCAGCTACAATGCGTCGGGGCTGCTCGCCACCGATTCACTCACCCTCGTCTATGAACTTACGGTACCTAACGGACAATCACTTACTGCTGCCAGCTTGTCGCTCACCAATCCGGCGGTGAGCGGTTTAGGAACGCTCGTGGCTGGGGAGCTGCTGTGCCTCAATGGTCAATTCATTCTCGACATTTGCACCGGCGGTGTGCAGGTGGATGTCGGTACTCTGTCAAGCGCATTAGGAAATCTCAACACCGTGCTGACATTAACACTCGGAAACCAACCCGTTACCGAACTTGGGGTCCTGAAGACCATCAGTCTGGCAGGACTTGGCGGATCAGCTAGCGCCTCCGGACTCAACAACGGTTACACCATTGTTGGCACACAGACTCCAGAGCCGTCCTCAATGGTATTGATGGGCTCTGGCCTACTGGGCTTGGCCAGCTTGCGCAGGAGATGGTTAAGCCGGTAATCCAATTTAATACCTTGAAGCGCATCCGCGAAGAGGACAACAGCGTTATCGAGGAAGAGGAGCAGTTCACGGAGCTTGCGAGCAGTGAGGTTTTGCTGCAACAGCTAAGAGCGTTTCTGGACGGCGGTGGCCGAGAGGCAATAGAACAGATACCCGACGGGATTCACTCGGGGCTGCAGCGTGCAGGGGCTCGTGGCGTCTTCTTCTACTTCAAGAGCAGCAACAACGGTAAAGCGCAGTTAGGTGCCCTGGTTAGCGTCGTGTCGGTGCTGATAACACCGGCACGGCGCGTTTCTGTTCAGGCCGATTTCTTCCGGCCTCCGCCTTTTCCATACTCCACAGTCGTTCTTTCAATTTTCACGACTGGGTCAACGGAGGGGTTCAATCCACTCCATTCGACTGTGCCGAATTTTGTGCCCACTGGGCGTTTGTACCCGCTTGTTGCGCAGTATAGCGATAATTGAGACTAATGGAGAGTTCTTCGCAACATTCCCGCAAGCCCGGCGAGCGCTGAGCCGAACAGGAGAAAGCTGCCGGGTTCCGGTGTGTACGTGGTCACGTCGAGCGTTACATTAGCGCCAACGTCGAAGCTGTCCCAGGCCATTACTCCGTCCGCGTACAGGCCACTGCTCCAGTATCCCTGGAACCAGGCGACTGTTACTGCATCCCCGCTTGGGAAACTGAAAGCAACGCCGGATGTGAGCATGCCCGAGAGTTGCATGCCGCCAGGTGCAGCTATGGCAAAAGAACCGCCCATACCAAACTCGGCTTGGTAGGCTCCAAAAATGACGCCCCATGCAATTGCCGGACCCGAGTCGAACGCGGCACTCCAACCCGGAGCTACCGGGCTGAAATCGGCCATGCCTTGTTCGGGAGAACCTTGACTGCCGGGATCGAAGTTGCAGGCTGCCGATGGGCTAGAGCAGTCCATGGTTATGGTCGTATTTAAGGCAGGAAAAGCATTTGCCCAAGCCAATGGTGCGCATGCCAGCGCCGTGGCGACTACGAAAGTTGCAGTAAACCACCGTCTCATGGTCCCTCCCCCCACGCCGTAACGGGGCCGGCCCTCCCCCAGGCGCGGCCCCCGCCAGAATCACACTCCCCGCGTGCACATGTGAAACAAGGCGGAATAAGTATCGCTGAGTTTACCGCGATGGCAAATACGACTTAGAGGGGAGGGGGCAAGGCAACGCTGCAGCCGAGCCGGTGAAAAGGCTGTTGGCAGAGTTGGAACCCCTCACTGCAGGCGGGACGAATCCCGGCGCAAGGCCTGGAGATTGGGTCACTCGCCGGGCACAACGATTACGCCTGAGAAGTTGGCCGGCAGGATTGCGAGCGACAAATCGCCATCTCGTACTCTAAAGATGTTAACTTTGGTTCATTCCTTCTTCTCGTCCTGCGGCGGATTGCGTTTCTTCCGCATGGACTCACCGCGCATCTCGATGCGATGAGCGTTGTGAACCAGACGGTCGAGGATGCCGTCAGCGATGGTGGGATCGCCGATCTGCTCGTGCCAGCGCGAGATTGGCAACTGGGAAGTGAGGATGGTGGAACGAGTCTGATAGCGATCTTCGCAGATCTCCCAGACTTCGCGGCGCTCGTTTTCATTCAGCGGCGCCATGGCCCAGTCATCAATGACCAGAACATCGATACGGCCCAGTCGTGCCAGGAAGTGACGCAAGCTTCCATCGGCCCGTGCCAGGGCCAGTTCGCGCAGTAAGGCGGCAGCCCGCAAATAGAGAGCCGAGTAGCCGTCGCGACAGGCTTTCTGTGCCAGGGCCGATGCGATGAAGCTCTTGCCCACGCCGGTCGGACCCAACACGAAAATGTTTTCGTGGTTGCGGACCCAGGCCGAGTCTTTTGCCAGAGCACGCACTACCGTCTTGTCCAGGCCACGCGCCGTGCGATAGTCGATGTCCTCCACACAGGCCGGTCCTCGCAGCTTGGCCGCTTTCAGCCTTCGCGCCAGCGCCTGGTTCTCGCGCCAACTCCATTGTTGATCGATCAGCAGCGCGAGTCGTTCGAGGAAACTCAGCTCGTTGATCGCTCGATCTTGCTCCTGCGTTTTCAGGGCCTCGACCATGCCCTGCAGCCGCATGGCCAGCAGTTTTTCCATCATCGGTTGGTTCAGCATGAGGTCGGTCCCCCTTGGTCGAAGTAGTCGGCGCCGCGGACATTGTCATGGGTCAGAGGTGGGGAGCCGGGTTGTGGTGGAGATAAGGGAACCAGCGTCGAGCGAGTTCTTCAAGATCGACTTCACGCTCTGATAGCGGCAAGCCTGGGCGAGGAGTGCCCGTTCCGCCGCGGCCTCCATGCGTTGTGCCGAATACTGCTGCGCCAGGCGAATGATGCCGAGACAGGAGCGGTAGCCCATCTCCGGGTGCGGCTTCTCGTTCAGGATTCGCTCGAACAACTGGGCCGTGTTGGGACCGATGCTGCGCGCCCAGTTCACCATCCGCGATGGAGGCCATTCCAGATGGGCTTGATGACTCTTGGGGCGGTGCTCGTTCTGGGTGATGGCTTGACCGCGCCTGCGACTGCGCAGGTGGGAAGCGATCCGGTTGCCCTTGTGGAAGATCTCCACCGTGGTCGGCGTGGAGCGGACTTCCACGACCTGCTGCACCAGAGTGTACGGCACACTGTAAAAGTTCCCATCGAAGGCAATGTGGTAATCGATGTTGACGGTGGCACGCGACCACTGGCTCATATCGAAGCGCTCGGCCGGTAACGCTGCCAGAGCCGGTTTCTCCAGGCTGTGAAACAGACTCGACCGCGATCCGTCCCGCTTGCGGAAAGGACGCTCATTCAGTCGCACCAGCAGCTCGCGGATCGCCTGGTTGAGTTCCGGCAGGCTAAAGAACTTCCGATTCCGCAGCGCCGCGACAATCCAGCGTTCGCATACTTGCACTCCGCTCTCGGCCTTGGCCTTATCCCTTGGCCGGTACGGACGTGCGGGCACGACTCCCATCCCGTAATGCACCGCGAACTCTTGATAGGTGGGATTCAGATCCGGATCGTAGCGGCAGGCTCGGGTGACGGCCGTTTTGGTGTTATCGGGCACCGCCAGAGTCGGCGCTCCGCCGAAGAACTCCAGCGCATGGATGTGCGCCTGAATCCAGGCTTCCAGTTGCTGATCGCGAGTCGCTTCTGCGTAGGTGTAGGAACTGGCGCCCAGCACAGAAACAAACAGCGATGCCGGCCAGGCTTGCCCCGTCGTGGCGTCATAGACGGGAATCGTTGCCCCCGCCCAGTCCACGAACATCTTCTCCCCGGCCTTGTGTTCCTGGCGCAGCACCACATCCAGGTGCCGCCGCCAGTGCTGATAGCGCTCGCAAAACCAACTGTAGCGATACCCCTCGGGATTCGCTTGCCGGTATTCTTCCCACACCAACTGCAGGGTCAGATGACGATGTTGTTGCAGTTGCTGATGGATGGTATTCCAGTCTGGCTGCTGGCCGCTGTCGCACCGCTCCGGCCTGCACGGGCTGGTTCCCAAACAGCTTGGCTTCCAGTTCTTCTTCGCCCAAGCCTTCCGGCAACGGCCAACCGATCCCGGCTGCTACCGCCCGTTCCAGATACTCGTGGACCGTGCCCAGCCCCATTCCGCAACTGCGTGCGATCTGGCGCTGCCCCAACCCCAACTCGAACCTCAACCGCAGGACCTCTTTGACTTTCCGCATGGACTTTCTCCTGGCCGGCACCCTTTCCTCCTTCATTGATGGAGTTTCAATGCCGGGTGATTGTCCAGCGTCGCTGCACCTCCTGCTGCTCGTCTGTGGAAAACATTCCGCTCCAAGCCGAACGCCATTCCGCTAGGCGACAAAAACTGTTCGCCTTCCCTCCGGAATCGGCGTTCACCTTCAGACCGGAATGCTGTTCGGAATCACAACGGAATCGTGTTCGGCTTCACAGCGGAATCGCGTTCACCTTCGACCGGATTCCCCACCCGTGTAGTAACTCCGGCAATACCGTGCTGTCCGCCACGTTGGCCGCCGTCGCCACCACGCTGTGAATCATCTTCGTCTTACTATCCACCCCGACGTGCGCCTTCATCCCGAAGTACCACTGCTTGCCCTTCCTCGTTTGGTGCATGGCAGGGTCGCGCTTCTGCTCCCGATTCTTGGTCGAACTGGGAGCATGAATAATGGTCGCATCAACGATGGTGCCGGTCGTGATCCGTACTCCCCGGCTCTGTAAATACAGATTCACCGTCTGCAGAATCTCCCCACCCAAGCCGTGCTCTTCCAGCAGGTGACGGAACTTGCACACTGTGGTCTCGTCCGGCACCGGCTCCCGCCCCAGATCGATGCCCACAAACTGCCTCATCACCGCCGAGTCGTACAGCGCCTCTTCCAGCCCAGGGTCCGACAGGTTGAACCACTGCTGCAGAAAGTACACTCGCAACATCCGCTCCAGCCCCACCGCGGGCCGCCCGTTGCCGGCTTTCGGATAGTGCGGCTCGATCAAGCGGCACAACTGGGCCCACGGCACCACTTGTTCCATCTCTTCCAGAAACAAAGCACGCCGCGTCTTCTTCGCGTACTGCTCGAACCCGCTCGCCATCGCCAGTGTCTGCTGCTTCATCGTTCTCCAGGCCCTCCGCCATCTTCCCTCTCACTCTAGCCTGCAGATCGGTGGAAATCGGGGTACTTGTTCAGAGTCTCCCTAAAGCGCCTGCCAAAGCTCTCTAGCCGCTTCCCGTCCACGCATAATTAGGACACTACTCAGATTGTCTCCCTCTTGCGGAAGTCTACGTTCTTAAGTGGGTGCGATTCCAAGAATACTGGTCTGAATTGACCGTTCTTGCTGTTCGACGGGTGACATTGACCTGCCCCCCCATTTTTAGTCCAGGGATAATGAGACTTTCTCCGGTTTTTGTTCGCCCCAATGGCCTCTGTTCCTAGCGGGGATGGAGGTGTGGGGGAAGGGGCCGGCGTTTGAGGCCTCTTCCCCCGCTTCATCCACGTAGAAGCTTGCCGACTGCTGAGCAAACTCCATCGGGGTACGGTACTGCAAGCTGCTGTGCGGCCGAAGTTCGTTGTAGTCCTGCTTCCACTGTGCGATCCTCTCGCGTGCGTCAGCCATGCTGCTGAACCAGTTCTCGTTCAGGCACTCGTCGCGAAAGCGTCCATTGAAACTCTCTACGTAGCCGTTCTCCGTCGGTCGGCCGGGTTGAATCGTGTGCCACTGCGGACCCTGTTCGTAGGCCCACTGATCGACCGCGTGACTCACGAACTCGGGTCCGTTGTCGCTGCGGATCTGACGCGGCAGACCGCGGCTGTGCTTCAGTTCTTCCAGCACGCGCACCACGCGCACTCCGCCCAGCGAGGTGTCGACCTCGATCGCCAGGCATTCCCGCGTGTAGTCATCCACGATGTTCAAGGTGCGAAACCTCCGTACCGAGCTGAGGCGTATCGCTCATGAAGTCGACCGACCACACCTGGTTGGCAGCCACGGCTGCCGGCAGCGGCTGGCGCACCGTGCCGCGCTTCCGCCCGCGCTTGCGCCGCAACGAAAGCTTCTCTTCCACGTACAGCCGGTACACCCGCTTGTGGTTCACCTGCCAGCCTTCGCGCTCCAATAGAATCTGCAGCCGACGGTAGCCGAACTGGCGCCTGACCTCCGCCAACTCGCGCAGCCGCAGGCGCAGCGGTTGGTCCTCACCCTTCCGCCTGCGATAACGACATGTCGCACGATCCAGTTCCATCAGCCCACAGGCGCGTCGCTGGCTCAGATCTACCTCTACCTGCATCACCAGCACCGCCTCTCGCCGCGCCTGCGGGCTCACCACTTTTTTGCGACTACCGCCTTCAACGCCCGGATGTCCACCGCCTGCTCGGCCACGATGTGTTTCAGCTGCCGGTTTTCTTCCTCCAGTTGCTTCAGCCGTCTCGCCTCGCTCAACTCCAACCCCCCGAACTTGCTCTTCCACCGGTAGAAACATGCCTTCGCGATCCCGTGTCGCCGGCACAGTTCTCCGGTTTCCACCCCAGCTTCCGACTCCTTCAGGATGGCGATGATCTGATCTTCGCTGAATCGACTCTTTCTCACGACTCCTCCTCTGGCCCTGGCGGGCCATCCTAAATGGGAGAAGTCACATTTCCAATGGACTACTTTCTGGGGAGCAGGTCAAATCCAGTGGTCGCTAAAATTGTGACGTGCGTTCCAAGGGCCTAACTGCGGCATTCGAAAGATGAGTCGGGGACTGAAGTCAATCAGCATTCTCGTTTATGTCACCGCGATCATGGATGAGCGAGAATCCACGGAGCCGGTCGGTTCCGTCCCGAAACGTCGGCGTTTCCGCGGGGAATACCACTTATCGCTTGATGCATGCGTACAACGTTTGAAGAAGCTTCTCGAATCCACTTGGCTTGAACAGGTCGACATATTGCAGCCGATGAAAGCTGTCCGGTACAACACAGTCCTCGAGGCGCGCAGGAATGACGAATATCTTCCCTTCAGGCTGTTCCGCTGCCATATCGAGGACAACTCTGATCTCCTTCTGCAGATACCCAGCGTTAGAAACGCTTGTCTCGGAGAGAAATACAATTACAGCACGTGACTGCTTTACCGCACGCCTAATCTCAAGATCCCAGTCCTGGCCGGGCAGGAGATTTATCTCGTCTAGCCATGTGTCAATTCCGTGCATCCTGAGCTGCTCGTGCATTGCTCTAACGGAGGACTTGTCGTCGGACGCGTGGCACAGGAAAACGAATGGGTGCATATCGACGTTGTGATTCGAGGTTCCGGAAGGCTCGATAGAATTCGGTCGCTTCTGGGGAACCCAAGCCCGAATCGTGTGAGGAGTTACTTCCCCTTCCTCCACGCGAGATTCTGACTTTGAGGGCGCTTCAGTCGCGCGGTCCCACAGGCAGTCGAACAAGCTAGCGAAGTGGCGAACACCAATGACATCTGTGCTAATTTCGGGCATGGCACGATTCAGGAAGGCAATCGGTTTACTTGCAACACCTGCGCGGTCGCACAGCGCGAACCAAATCGCCACTGGGGACTCGTGGAACCGCACCTCAGCTCCGATTTCCCGTCCACGACTGGAATTGACTTGGATTCGATGTGCATAGTCCTCAACGGCCGCCCCTGCAGACCCCACGAAGTCTGCAAGCCAAGTCGACGTTGGCGAAGGAAATAGAAACCTGACCTTAACACCGCGTACAACACACGATTCAAGGGTTCTGTGATGCGTCCAGAGGAGGGTCCCTCCGACCAGTACTGATGCTTCCACAGTGATCGTCGATCTGGCGAGCAGTTTATCCAGCGTTAGTGATTTCGCGGGGACCATAGACAACAAAATTACGAGCCGACAAGCTTACACTACTTTCGGGACATTATCCCCTCTCTTGGGCCGATATCGCCACCATGCCCGCTAGCAGCGATTTCGCGGCAGGTGCCCACCGACTCCGCTCCGAGCAGACGGGTCATGTCC
The DNA here is from genome assembly GCA_963699185.1 of uncultured Acidobacteriaceae bacterium. Taxonomy (GTDB): domain Bacteria; phylum Acidobacteriota; class Terriglobia; order Terriglobales; family Acidobacteriaceae; genus DASRAA01. The sequence goes on from OY969419.1 coordinate 80,042, forward strand.
ACCATGTTCAGTACCTGCGGCGACGCGGCAGTGGCCGCCGGAACCGGACCGTACAAAGCGGTATATGCGCCGGATGTTAGAGCAATCTGATTCGGATTACGTGAAAGGATCACCTGCTCCAACTGTCGTGAGATGGGCACCCGGTCTTGCCGGTGGCGCGAACAGCCCGTTTCCAGCTAGGGATAGGAAGTGAGTCCTTCGACGTTGAAGAACCGCCAGTCGCAATCGAGGCGCATCTTCGTCAGCTGGTCGAACAGCATGGCGTGAATGCCGCCTTTCGTCCACGACCGCAGCTTGATCGCCGCCAGGTGCGCCTAGTGCGCTGCATCTAAAAGAAATAACCGCCGTACGCGGCTACAGCCGTGGGGAACGGGGATAGCATTAAGAGCCGCGTTCATGTCGCAGAGGGTAGGCAGGAACACCGGCTGCAACTGCGTCATACCAGCATTGCTGGTTGAACGGAGGTTATAACTCGTTGCGCTACTATCAATATGACGACCCAGGGTGAGAATAAATTATCGATATTGGCCTGAGACTTTTATCTCAAAGCAAGTAGATACGACTGTCTCCTTGCCATGCCAGCCAAAAGTGTTCAATCGTGTAGCCTAAAGGTTTTAGCGTAGCGCTAGTTTACCCAATACTTATTCCCATTCGGTTCACACCACTAATTAGCCTTGCGGGAGCGTGAGTTAACGGTTAGCTTCGAATGATTCCAGTTTAAGAGAGATAACCCCTACCCCCGACGCATGGATAAGACCAGACTGCCAGCCACAGAGCCCGTCGCGACACTAGGACACGAACTCATTCGGGTGTACCTCTTTGAAGCGACAAATATGTCCTGTGAGCTATTGTCACACGCGTTTGAAAAGTCGGGATATGGCCTCAGAGTGGTTGGATCCGGCGTTAGCCTCAGAGGCAAGGAAGAGTTCCAACCAGGTGAATGCGATGTAGTGGTTATCAGTTCAAACCTGAAAGACGGGCCTCTCTCCGGCTTTACCCTTTTGAGATATCTTGCCAAAACGAATCGATCTGCGCGATGCGTGATGCTGCTGGACCAGGGAGAACGCGATCTTGTGGTGGAGGCCTTTCGATGTGGGGCAACGGGAGTGTGTGAACGCGATCAGCCTTATGAAATGCTCTGTAAGTGTGTTTACAGCGTGAGTCGTGGCCAAGTTTGGGCGAACAGCCAACAACTGAAGTTTGTTATGGAAGCGCTGGTAACCGGAATGTCCGGTCGGGTAACCGACGCAAAAGGTCAGCTCTTGCTAACCCGGCGGGAAGACGAAATCTGTTCATTGGTAACTGAAGGATTGAAGAATCGAGAGATTGCCAAGCTTCTCACGCTTAGCGAACATACGGTCAAGAACCACTTATTCCGGATATTTGAAAGACTGGGTATTTCAAGTCGAACCGAGCTTATCCTGTACGTCTTGGGACAAAGAAGCACAGCAGCGCAAGAGAACGAGGATCCATTATTCGCATCATAGCGATTGGCTTTGGGATGCCACGCCTTCGCCTTTCCGCACGAGATTCTCGCGAAAAGAGTTTTGTCTAAAGGCGCAGCCTTGTGGCTTGTCGCGGCGCACCTCGTTGCCCGCGTCAAGTCAAGATTCGTTGCAGATTGAAATAAGAGTTCAGGCACTCACTAAGCCGTCTCCCGTTTAATCCGTGGCTCGCATACCCTTTTATCCCTATTAAAATGGTGGCCGATTAATTTGAGGACGATAAAGGCAGCGGGGTTGAATATCTCATTTCAGATGGAGACATTAGTTTGGTATGTTACTTCTAGTGTTAGTAAATGACGTTGCGTATTCAGTCTCATTTGCCGGCTAACTTTGTGCCTATTGCAGACGACCTCTGACTACAATAAAGTGCTCCTATCAGAAGAACGCAACCGAAGCCTGGTCGATTAGGTTGACTGCATGTTCCCCACGTGCAAGGAAAGCCTTCATTATCGTCGGCGTGAGGGTCTTCTGTAAAAGTCGAGTGTTCACACCAACTAAATAGTTTTCCACAGTGACTCTAGTGTAAGTCACAGTCGCGAAGCGTTGCCCAAAATCCTGTTCCGAGCAATCCAGGAGAGCCAATGAGCTTTGCACCAATTCGTCTGCCCGAGGTGACTGTAGCGCCAGTCATGTCAGATGCCCGCCGCTGGCATGCGGTGTATACATATCCGCAACACGAGAACGCGGTAGCGGAACAACTGAAAACCAGGTGTGTGGAGGCATTTTTACCGACGTTCTTGAGTCGTCGGCAATGGAAGGACAGGAGGGTCGAGATCGCACGGCCACTGTTTCCGGGCTACGTCTTTACGCGAATTGCTTGGGGAGACCGCATCAAAGTAGTCAGCATCCCCAGCGTCGTCCGGATCCTGTCGTTTAATGGCCGGCCTGCCGATATTTCCGACCAAGAGATAGAAAACATCCGGCTTTGCGTGGAAGGTGGAGTCACACTGGAGTCCCATCCATTTCCTGCAGTAGGCGAGCGTGTGCGGGTCATCTCAGGTGCCTTTGAGGGAGTGGAGGGAATTGTATTGGATCGAAAAAGCAAGTGTAAAATAGTGGTTTCGATAAGTCTGATTCATCAGGCGGTGGCGCTCGAAATTGACTCCGAGCACCTGGAACCATTGCCATCCGCCACCGCTGCCTGTCGACGAAGCGAGTCTACGCCACGACAATAGCCAGAGCCGCCACACAGGTTCTTTATCTGTTGGGAGCAGAGTATAAGTTGCCTCCGCAGGCGCATTCCCTTACTGCCACACACTCCATTTGTACCGACGAGGCCCTACTACGACTGAAGAATCCAAATGCCGCAGTCAAGAACGCAGGAGTGCCCACCGTTACCCAATATCCGCCGATGCTTATTTTGCCTGGCAGGAAGGCGAGGGCAAGAACTGCCATGGCACAGGCTCAACCCGCGATATCAGCGATCGCGGCGCGTTCATCCAAGCGGTCCGTACGCCGCCGGTGGGATCGAACATTTCAGTAGTGCTTACTCTTCCTAATATCACAGGCCACGCCACTAGAAAGAGCCAGCTCCGCGGGCGGGGCACGGTAGTCCGCGTAGTTCCTGACAGAGGATTCGTTGTGGATGTGAGCTTCCGCATTCTCAGGGCCGAACCCGTCGACGCAAGGGCGGGGTTCGGTCTTATCTGCTGATTGGCGAGTGCGCTGCGGGTTGACGAACAAGGTTTTGTGCCTCCCGAACCGAAAGGGGTGGCGGACCGCAACTTGAGGAGCTATCTGCCTTTCTATCGAGGTTCAAATGAGTCTTAAGGCTTATATTTCGACAATACCTGCGACGCTGTGCCTATGTCTCGGCGCTCTCGCACAGTCGAACCCCACGCTCCCGGCCGCCACCAACTTGAGCGTGCGCACTCCGGATGGAACTCATAGCGGTGCCACCACGGTGCCCGACTATGAAATCGGGGCGGATGACATTCTGGCGATCAATGTGTGGAAAGAACCCGACCTGTGCCGGACAGTTCCAGTCAGGCCCGACGGGAAGATCACGATGCCCCTGTTGGGTGACTTACAGGCCGCGGGCAGGACCCCGCGCAAGCTACAGCAGGATATTCAACAAAGCCTGCAGGCCTACGTCTCGGTACCCGAGGTGACGGTCACCGTACAAGAGGTAAGGAGCCTCAAGTTCAACATCGTGGGCCAGATCATGAAGCCGGGATCGTATCCGCTCAGCGAGTCGATGACAGTACTCGACGCAATTTCGGTTGCGGGCGGACTAGGGGAATTCGCTAAGGACAACAACATCTATGTCCTGCGAGTCTTTCCCGACGGTACTTCAGTACGACTGCCGTTTCATTACAAGCAGGTACTGAAAGGCAATAACCTATCTCAAAATGTACGCCTGCAGACGCGCGATACTGTGGTAGTTCCGTAACGTGACAAACGCAGCGATAGTTCGATTGCTCCTTGTTGCCGGCTTCCTGGCGACAGTATGCGCGCAGGCGCAGACTGGAATTGCGGGTAACGGGGCGGTGGCGACAATTGGCGCGCCGCTCGGACGGGAGTCCCAATCAGCAAACACTCTGCTGATCGGAACCGTATCCTCGGTCAGCTATGACAACAACGCGCTCAATTCGACGCAGGGGGTCCACGACTTTATCTTCGCAACCTATCCCGAAATTGGCCTGAACGTGCTGCGCCGCCGATGGGGAGCGACGCTGACCTACGTTCCGGGGCTGAGTTACAGCACCGCAAATATTCCTTCCTATGACCTCATCTCACATGCCTTTGGCGGGACCGCCAGCTACCGCGCGACCAGTCGTCTGACCCTCGATTTCCGCGAAAGCTTCTCATCGAGCACCAACCCATTTGACAGCTTGCGAAATGCCTCGCTCCTGCCCCAGTTTGGTGTACTGAATACTCCCACGGCAGTAACGTGGAACTTGGTCCCGAAGACAATTGAGACTGCCGAGGCAAAAGCAACCTACAGGTTCACCGGTCGGACGACCGGATTCGCCCGGGCAGACTATCAGTATCTCGACTACCAACACACGGTAGGCAATACGGACTCTCTCCAGTTATCGCAGCAGTCTAACTCCGGAGTGCTGACCATGGGCCTGGACCACGTGATCAATCCGCGATTCACCACGGGAACGCAATTCACGTCGCAGATTCTCGATTACGGTGGTGGCAACATTCGAACGACTGCGCAGACACTTGGCTTTCAGATCCGTGCATCGCTAACGCCAACCATTGTCATTTCAGCTTTAGCGGGACCGCAATATGTGGAGACCAGGCAAACGCTCTTCGCCGATACGAATATCTTTGCGGACCCATCCCTGCAGAACAACAAAGCATGGTCGTGGATGGGTGGTGGCGCGATCAGTTGGACCGGACACCAGAACAGCCTGTTCGCGAGCGCGATCAGGCAACTTGCCACGGGAACGGGTTTTCAAGGCAACGTACGTGAGACCATCGCGAGCATCCAAATGCAGCACAAGATGGGCAAGCGTGCGGCGTTCGACGCGTTCATCACGTATAGCTCAAGCGATCCGCTGCTCAATTCTCGAGTACTCCTGGGCACCGCGAACAGTTACCTGTCAGCCGGCGGGGCAATGAGCAGAAATATCACCGACAATTTGGCGATCGGCTTCACGGCCTGGGTCGTCCGACAAAACGGCGGTCCAATTGTCGATACGCAATATTCAGGGAACCACAATCGGGCAGCTATATCGCTGTCATATCGAATCTTGAAGCCACTAAGAAAGGGATGATATGGACAGAGACGCACTACAACGACCATCCCTTGGCTTAAGTGACCTGTGGGTGAGACTCCAAAGCAGGCGATGGATCATAGTGTCTTGCCTTTTCGTCGGTTGGACAATTGGAACGAGCCTCGGGTTCCTGCTGCCTGCAAAGTACCGCTCAGAGACGGTCATCCTGATCGAACAGCAAAAGGTGCCGGAGCATTTTGTTGAACCAAACATAACGTCTGACCTGCAACAGCGATTGCAGAACATAAGCCAAAGAATATTGAGCCGGACTCGCCTGCTGAAGCTGATTGACAAGTTCAACCTCTATAGCGCACGGACCAGCCATTCTGATCCTGACCTGCTCGTCGAGAAGTTACGCAAGGACATCGATATTGAGTTGATTAGAACGGATGGCAGGCGAGACGACCTGTCGGCGTTCAAGGTGTCTTATTCGGCCCCGGCGCCGCAACTCGCCAAGGATGTGACCAGCGAGTTGACGTCTTTTTTCATCGACGAGGACCTGCGATCCCGCCAACAACTGTCGGAAGATACAACCAGTTTCCTGAGCAGCCAACTGGAAGAAGCCCGCAAGAGCCTGGCCGAACAGGAGCAAAAGCTGCGGGAATTTCGAGGCAAGTATTTAGGCGAGCTTCCCGAGCAGCTTCAAGGGAACCTGCAGATATTAGGTGCGCTCCAGGCCCAACTTCAAGCTGCAACAGACTCGTTGTCTCAAGCCGAACAAAAAGGGTTGTACCTGCGATCGCAGATCAGCCAGAATCAGGTCTCTGCGAGCGGCAATAACGGTGCTATTGCGGCGGACGGCATGACGCTGGACCAGCAAATCGAGTCACTACAGTCGCAGTTGCGAGAAGCCAGTGGCAGATACACGCCAATGCATCCCGATGTACTGCGCCTGCGAGCGCAGATCAACGGCCTGGAAACGCAGAAGGCTAATTCCCCTCAGGACTTGAAAGACAAGCCTATCGCCCCGAGCGGTGGCTCAGCTGCCAAACCAGCGGCCCAAGAGAATTCCGCTCCCATTGAGTGGAGAGCTGAGCTGACGGCCAATGCATTCGAAATTAGCAGCCAAAAAGCCAAGATAAAACGACTCGAGGAGCAAATCGGCCAGTACCAAAGCCGTCTTAACCTGACGCCAGCCCTTGAGCAGCAGGCCGCAGCGGTCACTCGCGATTACGAGCAGTCGCGAACCTATTATGATTCCCTGCTTGCGAAGAAGCTGCAATCGGAGATGGCAACCAGCCTCGAGAAACGCCGGGAGGGCGAACAGTTTGTGGTCATCGATCCGCCTCAACTGCCCGAACGGCCTTACACTCCGAAACGTGTGGCGCTAGCGATGGGAGGCTTGGCGGCAGGGCTTGCGCTTGGATTGGTAATCGTCCTCCTGCTGGAAGTGGTAGTGGCCCCGCGCATCTACCGGGAGCCTGAATTGGCTGAGTTCTCCCGCGCGGGCTTTTGTCTTAGCATCCCGACCCTGGCGACGGCCGAGGAACTCCACCGGAAAGCAAGATTTCGGATTCTGGAAGCGTTCGCCGGTGCGGCAATCTGTGTGATCGTGCCAGTGGTAACTCTGGTGGCCTACTACAAGGGTTGACCAATTAGCAGCAACGGTTACGGAGAACTCGATACAAGGATGTTGCGAAATTTACAAGCCATGGCCAATCTAGCGTCAAAAGCCGGTCCTTTGGAACAGCGGTCCTCAGCATCTCCGCACATGCTGTCGGAGATGCTGATCGGCGAGACAATGTACGGCGACGATCCGCGTGGGGACCGGCAGTTCACAATACCGGAAGATCCAGAATGCCGATTGATCGCACTTAATGATCAACACTCCGCAGGGGCCGAGAGGTTCACCACGATAGTCTCGCGTCTCCGATATGCCCAGCAGCGGCATTCACTGCGCAAACTGCTGGTCACCAGCGCCATCCCCGGCGAAGGAAAGACGCTGATGTGTACCAACATCGCGATCACGCTGGCAGCCAACCTGCAAAGGACGCTAATTATCGACGGCGACCTGCGCAAGCCAAGCGTGACTCAATTACTGAATATCAAGAGCGATTCTGGTCTGTCCGACTGGTGGGAACGACGCGAGCCAGTCGCGACCAGTCTTCTTCGAGCGAAACAAGTTCCATTGTGGGTGCTCCCGGCCGGCAAAGAACTCGAAAAGCCGGCCAGCCTGCTGCAGTCATCTGACTTTGCCGAGTTGTTGAATAAACTGAGCCTGCAGTTCGACTGGATCATTATTGATTCTCCACCGCTGGTTCCCTTCGCAGACGCCGCCGCACTGGCCACGCTGTGTGATGCAATAGTGCTGGTGACGCGCCGGGGCTGCACGCCGAAGAAGCTACTGCGAGACTCGGTCAAATCGATAGACACGAAGAAGATAATCGCCACTCTGTTGAACGATTCACCGGTAACCGACCATCAGTATTATCAGTATTACTACAAGAAGCACCCATACAATGAGCTCAGCAGTCCAGCCATCGAACCAAGTGTCGAGACGAAGTCTCGCGAATAGAGTTCATCAGGTTCAGCTTGGACGCATAAGAGGATCTGCCGGTCCCCGGAGCTTGTTTGCCGGCGACGATGAGCTCTGTTTCATGACGTCATCGACTACCGCACTCTGTCTTCGGTGATGGTGAAACTCACAAGCTCGCACGAATTGTCTTAAGAGTTACCAACACACCTCACTTCAAACCTGAACTTACGAGAAATAGAGTCGCACAATGGCTGCCAGCAAAACAGTATTGCCTGAAGGGATCAAATTGGTCTCCGACCGTTCGGTTGGTGCAGTCCCAAAGAGCGAAGAAATTGATGTTCTCTCGCAACCAGCGTTCGTACAGGTGCTTCGTCTGGAAAGAAGGCGCACCGAACGATCCGGAAGTCCGTTCATCCTGGTTCTTTTGAGCGGATGGGCCTTCGATAATGAGGGCCACCTGGGACTAGTCCGCAATGTGGCCATGGCGGTTTCCTCTTGTACGCGAGAGACCGACGTTCTTGGGTGGTATGACCGGGGTGGGACCTTGGGGTTGTTGCTCACGGAGGTTGGCAAGGCCGACGAAAGCACAGTCGATGTCATCTCTCAAAAGATCGCTGGCGCGTTGCAACAGGCTGTCGAACCGGCTGAATTCGCTCGCCTCGAACTGGTAGTCCATGTATTTCCGCGTCCCTCGGGTGCCGAGCCCGGCGACGAAGAAGGATACGTCATCTATCCAGATTTATCAATTCACACGCCGAGAGAACGAGGCGACAGAATCCTTAAGCGGGCGGTCGATATTGCGGGCAGTTTGTTTGCGCTGTTTGTGTTCTCGCCAGTCTTCGTCGTCATCGCCCTGCTGGTAAAGCTAACCTCACGCGGCCCGGTTCTCTTTTGTCAACAACGGGTAGGGCAATACGGCCGACTGTTTAGCTTTTTTAAGTTCCGATCGATGTATGCGGACAACGACCCATCCATTCACCAGGATTATGTCGCAAGGCTGATTGACGGAGCTGGCGATGTCCGGCGCGAGGATGGAACCTACAAGCTGGTTGACGATCCTAGGGTCACTCCGCTGGGCCGGTTCCTTCGCAGGGCGAGCCTGGATGAGCTACCGCAATTTGTGAATGTTCTACTTGGGGACATGTCTCTTGTGGGACCCCGCCCACCCGTTCCCTACGAATTTGAGCTCTACCGGCCGTGGCACAAGCGGCGTGTCCTGGAAATCCAGCCGGGGCTTACCGGTTTGTGGCAAATCAAGGGCCGCTCGCGAACGACCTTTGACGAAATGGTACGCATGGATCTTAGGTACGCCAAGACCCGCTCGCTTTGGCGAGACACAATCATCATTCTGCAGACGCCGGGTGCGATGTTCTCAGGGAACGGCGCATTCTAGCTTAAAGGTATATACCAATCAGATTGTTCACCTGAGCCAGCACTATCCAGCCGGAGAATCCGGACGTAATAGCTGCGGGCGATCGAAAACCCTATCAGAAAGCTGAATGAAAGCACCCGTTCGGTGCGCTTGTACTGAACCGGGGAGGGACAAAGATGCTCAAGGTTGGAGTTATTGGATATGGATACTGGGGCCCTAACATCGTTCGAAATTTCCATCAAGGCACAGATTCACGCGTTGAAATGGTCTGCGACAAGAGTCCTGACATGCTGCGACGCGTGAGCGAGGCTTATCCAGACATCAAAACCACTAGTAACTGCACGGAGATAGTCACATCTCCTACCATCGACATGGTGGCGGTCGTGACTCCCGTATGGACACATTACGAACTGGCGAAGAAGGCGCTCTTGAACGGCAAGCACGTCTTTGTAGAAAAGCCGTTCACCTCCAATGTTGAACAGGCCGATGAACTGATTGAGTTGGCCCAGAAGAACAATCTTCAGATCATGGTCGATCACACGTTCCTGTATACCGGGGCAGTCCGCAAGATTCGGCAGTTCATTGAGGACGGCACGCTGGGCGAACTCTACTACTACGATTCGACAAGAGTGAATCTTGGCCTATTTCAACATGACATCAACGTGCTATGGGATCTAGCACCGCATGATTTGTCGATCATGGACTACCTGATCAGTTCCCGGGCCGAGGCTATTTCGGCGACCGGCCAGAAGCACCTCAACGGCCACGAAGACATTGCATTCATGACCGTCTATTTCCCCAACAAAGTCATAGCGCACATTAACGTCAACTGGCTGTCTCCGGTAAAGGTCCGAACGACACTCATCGGAGGCCAGAAGAAGATGCTGGTTTGGAACGATCTGGAAGCCGACGAAAAGATCAAGGTTTACGACAAAGGCGTACGGATTAACGACAGCAACAGCGTCTATGACTTGCTCGTCAGCTATCGTTCCGGTGATATGTGGGCCCCTCAACTAGAAAGAATCGAGGCCCTGAAGGCGGAGACTGCGTATTTTGTCGACTGTGTCACCAATAACAAGAAGCCGGTGAACGACGGCCATGCCGGGCGCCGGGTGGTCCAGATGCTGCAGGCTGCCAGCGAATCTGTTCAGAACCGGGGCGAGGCGGTGCGCCTGTGAACGATCTGCTTCGCATAGCGCCGGACGTAAAACTCGGGCGAGACGTAAAGCTGGCAGGGTTCATCAACCTCTACGGATGCGAGATCGGGGACGAGACCAAGATCGGAACATTCGTCGAGGTACAAAAGAACGCCAGCATCGGGCGCCGCTGCAAAATTTCGAGCCACACGTTCATCTGCGAAGGAGTGACCATCGAGGACAACGTATTCATCGGTCACGGTGTTGTTTTCATCAACGACTCCTACCCTCGGGCCACAACGGCGGCGGGCGGGATGCAGACCGAGGCCGATTGGAAGGTAGAACGAACCGTGGTCCGAGCGGGCGCCTCAATCGGCTCGGGAGCGACCATTTTGTCAGACCTAACCATCGGGGAAAACGCAATCGTCGGTGCGGGCAGCGTTGTCACGAAAGATGTTCCAGCCAACGCAATCGTTGCCGGCAATCCTGCGAGACTGTTGCGAATCGTAGACCGCGAACTTACGGGGGTGAAGCGTGATTGAGCAAGGCGCAATTCCATTTCTCGACCTGGTAACACCGCATGTAGAACTGGAGGATGACCTTTGCGCAGTGTTCAAGAACGCGTTGCGCAGTGCGGGCTTCGTAGGCGGTCCTGTGGTTGAAGATTTTGAACGCGAATTCGCGACATATTGCGACTCGCAATGTTGTGCCGGGGTTGGCAGTGGAACAGATGCGCTACGGTTTGCGCTGCTCGGCGCCGGGGTGACTCCCGGAACGATCGTCATCACCGTCCCAAACACGTTTATCGCTACCACGGAGGCGATATCGCAGGCCGGGGCGCGTCCCGCGTTTGTGGACGTGGATGAGCACTCGTACAACATGGACCCGGAGATGCTTCGGGAGTACCTGGAAACGCAGTGCACGCTCGACGAAAGTAATGGGCAGACCGTTCACAAGGAAACCGGAGAAACCGTTGCTGCCGTCGTTCCAGTGCATCTCTATGGACAGATGGCCAACATGGACGCGATTCTGGAACTCGCAGACCGTTTCAATCTGGTGGTAATCGAGGATGCCTGCCAAGCGCACGGTGCTCAGTACTTCTCAGAAAAGGAAGGACGCTGGAGGACCGCCGGCTCGATGGGCAGGGCCGCGGCGTTCAGTTTCTATCCCGGAAAGAACCTGGGCGCGTGCGGCGAAGCCGGTGCGGTTACGACAAACGATCCAGAGTTGGCAAACAAGGTCCGCATGATGCGCGATCACGGTCAGGCGCGCAAATACTTCCACGATTGTGAAGGCTACAACGGAAGGCTCGACGCAATACAGGCGGGCATCCTGAAGATCAAGCTGCAGCATCTCGCGGAATGGAATGCAAAGCGGCAGATGAATGCCGCACGTTATCAAGAGCTACTCAATTCTCCTCAAGGCGTACTGAAGCTACCGCATGAGCCGTCATGGTCGAAGGCGGTCCATCACTTGTATGTGGTACAGGTCGAGAACCGAGATCAATTCCAGAAAGACATGGCAAAAGCAGGAATCGGGACCGCCATTCATTATCCTGTTCCGCTTCACCTGCAGAAAGCCTACAGCACATTAGGCTTCAGGAAGGGCGACTTTCCGGTGGCGGAGGCCGCGGCCTCACGGATAGTTTCGTTGCCCATGTATCCAGGACTCGCGGCCGATCAACAGCGTCGCGTAGCCGAAAACGCGCTGAGGTCGGTGGAGCGGATCGCGGCCAGCCAGTTCGCGTTTGCAACCTCATTAGCTTAGTGCGTGGTATCCAGAATCCTCAGCCGAGCAAGTTGCACGGCTGCTGAACTGGCAGGCTGGCAACTCCGGCCGGTTGGTTTTTCCGAAATGCCAAAAAGTGAAATCGAAAATACCGTTGAACCTTCTGGGCACCAAGTAATGGCCACGTTTGGCCGGCGGGAGCTGCGACAGGACCCGACATGGGAACTGGAATTTGCAGAGTTCATTCGAAACTCCCATCCCCGGAAGGAACTACTAGACCTGTTCGCCCGATTCAGAGGCGGCGAAAGTACCTTTGAACACACCATGCGACGAGTGGTTATGCGGGCGCTGTGCAAGGGCATCGGCAACGACCTCCAGGTCGGGCCCAACGTTGTCCTTAAGCATCCCGAGACCATGGAATTTGGAGACTGCGTGTTCATTGGGGCACAGGTCATGATTCAGGGGAGAGTCGATGGAACGTGCAAGATCGGTAATAACGTTTGGATTGGACCGCAAGCTTACTTCGACGCCCGCGACCTTGTGCTCGAAGACTATGTTGGTTGGGGACCAGGGGCCAAGGTGCTAGGTTCAGTCCATACCGCTTTGCCGCTTGATGTGCCGATTATAGCGACTGACCTTGTCATCAAGCCGGTCGTAGTGGGGGTCGGCGCTGACGTTGGAATGAACGCCAGCATCCTACCCGGAGTCCACATCGGCGCCCATTCCGTTGTTGGCGCGGGCGCTGTGGTCACTCACGATGTTCCAGAATACGCCGTGGTTGCCGGTGTTCCAGCTCGAGTCATTCGAGATCGGAGAGAGGCGTGAACCATTTGCCTGGGGGAGAGATGAATAAGCTGAAAGGCGCTCGTTGCTTAGTGACTGGCGGCGCGGGTTTTGTTGGCAGCACGATTGTCGATCAGTTGGTAGAGGCCGGCGCGGCCGAGGTTCGCATCATCGATAACTTCGTCCGGGGAAGTTGGAGCAACCTCGCTTGGGCACTCGAGCAACCCGGTGTGAGGGTCATGGAGGGCGACATTCGTGACGATCGCCTGGTGAATGAGGCGACGGAAGGCGTTGATTATGTTTTCCATCAGGCTGCTTTGCGAATCACGAGGTGCGCGGAGGCGCCACGCGAGGCGGTAGAGGTCCTGATCGATGGGACGCTCAACGTGCTGGAGGCAGCCCTTCGGCACAAGGTCAGGAAAGTCGTAGCGGCTTCGTCTGCGTCCGTTTACGGTGAGCCGTCGTATTTGCCCATCGATGAAGATCACCCGTTCAACAACCGGACGATGTACGGCGCAGGAAAGATCGCGAACGAGCAAATGCTGCGCGCCTTCCACACCACTTCTGGACTGCCCTATGTTGCTTTGCGTTACTTCAACATACATGGGCCCAGGATGGATGTGACGGGTGTGTACACCGAGGTGCTGGTCCGATGGTTGGATGCGATCGATGCTAAGACGCCTCCAGTGATCTTCGGCGATGGTACTCAATCGATGGATTTCGTGTTCGTGGAGGACGTAGCCCGCGCGAATCTTCTGGCCGCGGAACGTGACGTTACGGATCAGGTTTTCAACATTGGCTCCGGAATCCAGACAAGCTTGAACGACTTGTGCATTTTGCTGCTTCAACTTACTGGCTCCTCGTTGCAACCTGAGTATCGGCCTGCGCGAGCGGTGGCTAATGTTCAGACACGACGCGCTGCGGTTGAGAAAGCGTCCAAACTGCTTGGCTTTAACGCCACGGTATCTCTGGACCAAGGTTTGCGAAAGTTGATTCTTTGGAGGCAGTCGGCCCGATCGGGCGTGGCGCCCGCGATGGCACAGCTATGAGTACGATGTCGCATGTGCGGAACATCCCGGTGGCGCGGCCTTCGATCGGGACCGAAGAAGAGCTTGCGGTCGTGGCAGCGTTGCGAAGTGGCTGGGTTGCCCAAGGACCGAGGGTGGCTGAGTTTGAGAGGGCCTTCGCAGAGTACGTGGGTGCTACGCAGGCGGTGGCCGTGTCGTCGTGCACAACCGCTCTGCATCTGGCGCTGGTCGCCGGCGGAGTGAAGCTGGGAGATGAGGTCCTGTGTCCGAGCCTCTCGTTCATGGCTACGGCCAATTGCATCGTGTACGCAGGAGCCAAGCCGGTCTTTGTCGACATCGATCCGGCGACTTACAACATTGACCCGGTGGGCATCGAGCGCGCAATTACCCCCGACACCAAGGCCATTCTGGTGGTCCACCAGATTGGTCTGCCTGCTCAGCTTGACGAAATCATGGCGATTGCGAGCCGGCACGGCTTGCTCGTGATCGAAGACGCTGCCTGTGCCGTGGGCGCCGAATATCTGGGACGTCGTATCGGACTGCCGCACGCAACCATGGCCTGTTTTAGTTTCCATCCTCGCAAGGTTCTGACCACGGGAGAGGGCGGAATGATAACGACGGCAGACGACCAATTGGCTGCCCGCCTGCGACGTCTCCGCCAACATGCGATGTCGGTGTCAGACCTAACCCGGCACAACTCGAGCAGGGTCGTGAATGAAAGCTACGACGAAATTGGGTACAACTACCGAATGACGGACATGCAGGCCGCCATGGGACTGGTGCAGTTGCGGCGCTTGGATGAAATGCTCGCCAAACGCCGTGAACTGGCTTTGCATTACTCTTCAAGGCTGCGGTCGTTAAAGTGGCTCGCGCTGCCGCAGGAGCCGGCTGGATTTCGTCACAACTTTCAGTCCTACATGGTGAGGCTGTCGAGCGAAGCTCCCATAACCCGGGACCAACTGATGCAGGAATTGCTCGATCGGGGTGTCTCGTCCCGGCGGGGCATTATGGCGATCCACCGCGAAGTTCCTTACCGCGCAGGCTGGGACAGGCTGTTGCCAGTCACAAATATGGTCACCGATACGACTCTGGTTCTGCCACTTTTTCATGAAATGACGAACGAAGATCAGGATTACGTCATTGAGTGCCTCGAAGAGATCAGCTTCCGAGCGGCAAGAGAAGCTTCAGTTCCACGAACCTAACCCCGGCCGCGTTCTGCAGTGTCCATAAATGCCATCGACATCCATAGAAAATCAGCTAAGCGATCCTTCAGCAGAGTTGCTTCCTCAGTTGGTAGCCACGGTTCCAGCCAAGAAGCAGACTTACGGCCAGATTTTGAAGTCCTCTGCCGTGATCGGTGGCTCCTCGGTCCTAAATATAGGAATTGGCATCGTCCGTACGAAGGCGATGGCGATCCTGTTAGGGCCTGCGGGATTTGGATTGGCCGGGCTCTACACGTCGATCGTGACGTTGACCCAAAGCGTAGCCGGGATGGGCATCAACAGCAGCGGCGTACGCGAAATTGCCGAAGCGGCAGGGGGTGGGGACAAGGAGCGGATCGCCCGCACGGTTGCGGTGCTGAGGCGCACATCGATCATTCTCGGTGTCTTGGGAGCAGCTTTGCTCGTCGTGTTCTCGCCACAGGTTTCGAAAGTTACATTCCGCAACACCCAGCGCACCGGCACGATTTGCGTGCTCTCCCTGGCAGTCTTTTTCCAGCTTGTGTCGGCAGCACAGGGCGCGCTCCTGCAAGGCATGAGGCGCATTGCCGACATGGCGAAAATGAACGTCATCGGAGCCTTGTCCGGGGCGGTCATCAGCATTCCGGTGGTCTACTTCTTTCGTGAACGAGGCATCGCATTCGCGCTCGTGTGCGTGGCCGCGATGACCATCATCACATCGTGGTTTTATGTCCGGAAGATCCATATCCCCACTCCTACCATGACCATTGCCCAGGTGGGTCAGGGTGCAACCAGTCTATTGAAGCTAGGTGTCGCCTTCATGGTGAGCGGGTTTGTGGTTACAGGCGTCGCCTATGTGGTCAGGGTCATCCTGTTGCACCGTGTCGGTATTGCCGCGACCGGATGGTATCAGTCTGCGTGGACGCTTGGCGGACTCTACGTGGGATTCATTCTGCAGGCGATGGGCGCGGACTTCTATCCGCGTCTGAGTGCTGTCGCCAATGACAACGCTGAGTGCAATCGCCTGGTGAACGAACAAGCCCTGATTGGCCTCTTGCTGGCGGGGCCTGGCGTGATTGCTACCCTCACGTTCGCACCTTTGGTGATCGCACTTTTTTACAGCGCGAAGTTTGGCGCTGCCGTTCCCGTCTTGCGATGGATCTGTCTGGGAGCAACTCTCCAGGTCATTACATGGCCAATGGGTTTTATTATCCTGGCGAAAGCCAGGCAGGACTTCTTTCTGTTTAGCGAGGTAGTTTGGGCTGCCGTCGCGATGGCCCTCGCCTGGATGTGTGTGGGACTCTTCGGCCTGAATGGCGCCGGCATCGCATTCTTCGGCTCTTACATTTTTCATTGGATTCTTACGTATCCGCTGGTTCGCCACCTCAGCGGGTTTCGCTGGTCGACTGAAAACACCCGCACTGGCTTGCTTCTTCTTCCCCTGATCGCAATTGTCTTCGGCTCCTTTTACTTACTTCCGTTCTCAATCGCAGTTTGCGTAGGAATAGTTGGACTGTTATTAAGTGGCGCCTACTCGCTTCACGCCTTCGTCAGGTTGGTGGAACTGGAAGAGGTGCCTCCCGCTGCGCGCAGAGTGATGCGCTCCCTCGGTCCTTTACTCCGAATTGACGTTCGCATCAAAACGGCAGGCTCAATCGTGGATGGGCGGAGTAGTTCAGCAGGTCCGGTGGTCGAACCGCAGTGAGTTCACTCGACAACAACCCTACACGGTCTTCGGGCGGCGAGGAGGCGCTAGCTTTGAAGCGTATCCGTTCCTGCTACGACCAGTTCAATGAACTGCTGAACCTGGCAGAGGAAGAACTCGCGGCGCGCGATCTTCCGGCCGCTATTGGGCTGTTGCAGGTTGCCGCGCGGTTTGCGTTTCCCGGGAATATTGGCTTGATGGTGTCTGCCCGGCTAGAAGAACTCCTCGTCAGGTCCGGCAAGCAGATACCAGATATCTCTGGCGCTAAAGTCGAGCACCACGCCAGTAGCTCGCGGCGGGTGTTGCATGTTTTAAGTTACGGCAGGCCGGTTGGCGGGGACACTCGCTTCGTTTGGCGGTGGATCCAGGAAGACCAGACAAGTCAGCACTTCGTTGCCATCACAACCCAGGCGGACGTCGAAAGCCTGTATGAAATACCTGAAGTGCTGCGAGCGTCGGCAGAAGCGTCTGGCGGTTTTTTACGCACACTCAGCGCCCTTCCTTCAAACCCGATCGAGCAGGCGCGCGAACTTCGGACACTCTGCCGACAGATGGATCTTGTGGTGTTGCACTTGTTTCCGTACGACGTAGTTCCGATACTGGCGCTTGCTGCCGGTTGTGAAGGCATCAAAACCCTGTTAGTGAATCACTCCGACCACACGTTCTGGGCCGGAGCCAGCGTCGCTCACTCCATCGTGCATCTCCGCGAGCAATCAAGCGAGTTTCTCACGAAACGCCGTGGCCTTAAGCCCGAGCAGACACCGGTCCTTCCCATACCGCTCTCGCACTCTTCCCCTTCGATCACCCGGGCTGAAGCCAGGAGAGCGCTGGGTTACGGGCCCGAGACGGTACTCCTGCTTACGATCGCCTCCCCATTTAAATACAGCTCTCCCGGATCGATTGGCTTTCTTGACCTGGTTGTGCCGGTTATTGCCAACTCTCCACAGGCTGTCCTGATAGCAGTGGGGCCGGAGCCCAAAGGTGCATGGAAAGAGGCTATTGCAGCCACTGAAGGGCGAATTGTGCCGCTGGGAACAACTTGGGACACGGCAATCTTCTACGCTGCGGCAGATATCTATCTGGATTCCGTTCCGTTTTCCTCCATCACTTCGCTGGTGGAGGCTGGAAGTCATGGAAGCGCACTGCTGGGATATGCCATGCCGGACGGCGAAATGAGCCTGCTTGGTCCTGGCGCTCCCGGCATTGACGGCACGATGATTGTGACCCACGATCCGAAGCAGTACCGCGCTCAATGTACTCAACTGATTACCGACCCTGACTATCGCAGTCAGTGCGGACAGTGCGTCCAGGAAAAGGTCTTGTCGTTGCATACGGGCCCCAAGTGGGCCGACGTGGTTCAGAAACTGTACGCGATCGCAGAAACAAACAGCGACCAGCGCGGATGCCTGCTGATGACGGACGATAGGTATCAAGCGAGCGCCCTCAACACCAGCCTGGCTCAACTCTATCCGGACCGGAACATTCGTAGTGTCATCGGCAAGTATCTGGGAGCGTTGCCCTACCAGTCCGGGCTGTCATTGTCGCTTGCACTGTACGCAAAGGGTTTTGATTTGAGTTACATCAACCTTCTGCCGCCGTCCACCAGGAAGCTGGCCAAACGCGGCAGGCATTGGGCGAGAAGAGTGTCCCGGCAGCTTCTTGAAGCCAGTACAACATAGGTCAACCACTGCAGTCGACGCCCGGTATGCCAAGGATGTGGCGAGTCGCCGAATGATCACCAGCACGCAAGAGTTCCGTATCGACCGGCTCGTTACGCTCTATCTTCGACGTCCGCTTTGCCGGGTTCAGCGGTCCACCAGTATTCCGATCTTGATGTACCACAGCATTTCCGGCTCTCAGGAGGATCGGGTTCATCCTTACTATCGCACCGTCACGACCCCGCAGACATTTGCACGGCAAATGGAGTACCTCTACAACAGTGGTTACTCAACACTCGGACTGAGTGAACTGGACCAGCGACTCCAGCGTGGGACGCGGGTGGCCAGGTGCGTGGCGATCACCTTTGACGACGGCTACTTAGATTTTTACCTGCACGCCGCGCCGGTGCTGGCCAAGTACGGGTTTACCGCAACCGTATTTCTGCCCACCGCATTCATTGGTAAGACTCGGCAGTCTTTCAACGACACGCCATGCTTAACCTGGGCGGAAGTACGCGAACTGCGTGAAGTGGGAATCGCGTTCGGCTCTCACACTCACACGCATCCGCAACTGCACGACCTGAGTCCTGACGCGATCGAGCAGGAGATCACGGCGTCCAAGAAACTCATGGAGGATGAGATGAGTACCGCGGTTGAGTCATTCGCGTATCCTTTTGCGTTTCCGGAAACCGATCGCAACTTCAAGGCGCGGCTGTCACACTTGCTTGATGGCGCCGGATACACCAATGGTGTCTGCACCACCATCGGGCGCGCGGACCGGGCGCGAAGCAGCCTGTTCATGAAGCGGCTTCCCATCAACTCCTGCGATGATTCACGGCTGTTCGAAGCAAAGCTCCTCGGCGCCTACGACTGGATTGAGAGTCCGCAGCGCTGGGCGAAGATGGCGAAGGCGTGGCGTGATCACGGAAACTAATGTGGACATAGCCAGGTTTTCGTCGACATTGCGTCAGGCATTGCCGATTGAAACCGGCTTATCCTTCCCGCCGGCGTATCTCCATTGCGGGCTACGCCGAATCGCACAATTCGAGAGTGGCATAGCTATATGACAGTTGCCGTCAAAAAACCTTTGAAGATGTTGGTGGTTATCGCGAGCTACGGCGTCGCGAACGACGAGTACCTGGCTCGCCTTGTTGCCGAATACCGTAGCATGCCGTATTCCACTGACATCGTAGTGCTGTCGAACATTCCGAAGCAGGTCGCAGACGGTGTGCAACTGGTGGTGGGTCTTCCGAGTCGCGATCCGTGGTCTCTGCCTTTCGGACACCAACAAATATTTACCGATAGGATCAACGAGTACGACTTGTTCCTCTACAGCGAGGATGACGTCCTCATCACGCAGAACAATATTGCCGCCTTTCTGCGTGTTTCCGCGGTGCTGCCAGAGGACGAGATCGCAGGCTTTCTTCGGTTTGAGAAGGCCGCCGACGGAGCCATTTCGTATCCCGATGTGCACGGCGGCTACCACTGGGACGCGCAGTCTGTAAGGACCCGCGGAGAGTACACGTTGGGCTTCTTCACCAACGAACACGCGGCCTCATACGTCGTCACTCGAGACCAATTGACGCGCATGCTTCGCTCTGGCGGATTCCTGGTACCGCCTCATCAAGGCAGGTACGATTTGCTCTGTACTGCTGCCACGGACCCGTATACGCAATGCGGCGTGATTAAGCTTGTATGCGTGTCGCATATCGACGACTTCCTGATACACCATCTCCCGAATAAATATGTAGGCAAGCTGGGGATCGGTAGCAGGGACTTCGACGCACAAATTCACGCTCTCCTCAAGCTAGCAGGTGATCCCGACATACCGCCGGCGCTGGTCAAAATGAATACGCGCACGAAAGCAACTCATTTCTGCAAGAGCTACTATGAGCCAAGCCGCACCGACTTGATCGACCTGGTTCCTGCCAGCGCGCGCACTGTGCTTTCTGTCGGCTGTGGCTGGGGAGCGACCGAGAGAGACCTGGCCCAGCGGGGCAAAAGAGTGATCGCGCTGCCTCTGGATTCGGCGATTTCCGCCTGCGCCCGGCTGCGAGATATCGAGGCCGTCGAAGGGGAGTTGGCTAGTGCCCTGCGGAAACTGAAGGACATGGAGTTCGATTGCATTCTGCTGTCCAACATTCTTCATGTGGTCGAGGACCCGATCGAATTGCTCCGGTCGCTGTCACCTTTCATGACCGATAAGACGGCGGTGGTTGCATCCGTTCCCAATTTATCGAGGCTATCCGTCCGTTGGAAGAAACTCGCAGGTAAAGAAACTCACGACAGTCTCGGTAATTTCGGCAGGTCGGGTGTTCACATGACATCTCGCAGCGTGGTTCGTCGCTGGCTGCGGCGTGGCGGTCTCAGGCCCGAGCAGTTTGTGGATGCGGTGCCGGGGCGGTTTCAAGCCGTGTGCCGAGCCAGCAAAGGCCTGTTGACGCCCTTCTTTTCGTTCGACATCGTGGCGGTCGCATCACCGGAGAACCCCGCCCAACAGGTATCCCCGGTCACGAACGCCAAGGGCGCGGGACAAGGCAGATCCAACCGCGGTCTGGCGACTCCGGTTCGCACGGATTGATCGTGTCTTCCCGGCACTGGTCGTCGCGGGCGTATTCGATCATGGGAATGGATGGTATGCAATGACGCAAGTGCTAAGCCGGTGCTCGGTAGAAGCCGAGACATCGATCTCAGTTGGTAACAGCTGCATTGGTTGCGGAAGCGACGAGTCGCGAGAATTCCTGGTGGCTCCCGATCGCTTTTACGCACGGTCGGCCGAGTACCGTCTCGTGCAATGCCGTTCGTGCTCACTGGTGTGGCTCGCCGACCCACCGCAACCAAGCGAGATGGGCCAGCACTACGGCACCAGCTATGACAGGTTCATTCGAAAGGCAACGGAAGTTGACGCGGAGAAACATTGGGCTGGGGCCGTGACCACCGTCCTTCGATACAAACAATCCGGCACGCTGCTTGATTTGGGCTGCGGTGCAGGCTCCTTTATGAAGTGCTTGCCGGCAATGGACTGGCAACTATATGGAGTAGAGATGTCTGCGGATTCAGCGCAAAATGCGCGCCGCGACGCTGGAGCAACGATCTTCACGGGCGACATTCTTGATGCACCTTTTCCCGATGAGATGTTCGACGTCATCACGTGTTTCCACGTTTTCGAACACTTATATTCTCCGCGCGAAGTGATGAACACAGTCTGCAAGTGGTTGAAGCCCGGTGGAGTGTTTTGTGTGCATGTGCCCAATATAGATGCGGCAGAGGCACGGCTATTCCGGTCGTATTGGTACGGACTGGAGTTGCCGCGGCACTTATACCACTTCTCGCCGACATCTTTAAGGCACCTGGGCCTCGGGAGTGGGATGACGGAACGGTCCCTGACTACGAGAAGGGTGTCATTTCTGGAATACAGCCTCCGGTATGTCACGGATGACGTGGCTAGGAGAGCGGGAGTCGCGCGGCAGAGTCTCGCGTCGGCGGGCAATCCGACCCTGGCATGGCGGCTGCTCCGAAAGGGTTTCCGCCTCACGGTACTGCCGTTGGTCACAAGCACACTAGCCTTGTCAGGCGGTGGAACGATAATTGAGGCGGTCTTCCAAAAACCAGAGTGACAACTTCGATATGTTGTGGGGCTAAACGCTCCGCCTCGACCGAATCGATCGGCGATTGTTAGCTCGGCGATATCCACAAAACGGGCAACTCTGTTTGGACATTACAGTCATCACCTAAGGGAACATGGACACTCAACACTTTTTCGGCGGAGGAGGGCAGACTGACGTCAGCCTGCTGACTCTTCTGCTGGTGGTCGCTGCCAGCATCGCGTTGCTTAGCGTGCCGCGGCGCTATGTGTTTGTCCCAATGATTGTAGCGGCTGTTCTCATTCCTCTTGACCAGCAGGTCGTTCTCGGGGGGATCCACTTGATGATGGCCAGGATCCTCATTGTCGTGGGCTGGGCGCGGGTAGCGCAACTGAAGTCGCAGGACGCGCCATACGAAAAGGCGGCGTGGACTCCGATCGACACGGTATTCCTGTTGTATTGCATATCGAATGCAGTCATGTATGTAGTCCTCTGGACTGGCGATACCGGCGCACTGATTAACCGCATTGGATTTCTGTTCAACGCTTGCGGCGCCTACTTCTTCATGCGTTATCTGATCACGACACGGGAAGACATTCAACGCATGATGAAAGTGCTGGCAGGTGTATTCATTATTGTGGCTGCAGGCATGCTCGTGGAGCAGGTTACCGGCCGAAATGTGTTCGCCGTACTAGGCAGTATCCCGGCTCAGTCCGTGACTCGGGACGGAGCCATTCGCGCGCAAGGCACCTTCGTGCATCCGCTCACAGCCGGGGCCATTGGTGCAACGCTGTTGCCGGTATGCGTCGGTCTTTGGTGGATTGACCGGAAGAACAAGGGTCTCGCCTTTCTGGGCGTCATTGCCTCATTCGTCATCGGGATTGCCTCCCGGTCCAGCACCGCACTTCTTGTACTTGCGGCAGGCGTCATAGGCCTGTCCATGTGGCCTTGGCGGCAGCACCTGCGCCTCTTCCGATGGTGCATACTAGTGATTCTAGTGTCCCTCCATATCGTGATGAAGGCACCTGTTTGGGCTCTAATCGCCCGCATTGATCTTACTGGGTCATCCTCTGGATATCATCGTTATATTCTGGTTGACCAGTTCATTCGACGTTTTTCGGAATGGTATTTGGTAGGAACCCGCACTACGGCAGGTTGGGGATGGGACATGTGGGACACCATCAACTCCTACATAGCTGCAGGAACCAGTGGGGGACTGATTAATTTCATCCTCTTTGTCGCCCTGTTCGTCATTGCATTTCAGCAACTGGGACGATCCCGTGTCATGGCAAGCAACGAACCCGAATTAGAACGCATGATCTGGGTACTGTCGACGCTGCTTTTTGTTCATGCAGTTGCTTTTTTCGGAATTGACTACTTCGATCAAAGCCAATTCGTCTGGTATACGGAATTGGCAATGATCGCGGCGGTGACGACGCTGGGGCTTTCCTCGGCCGTTGTAAGCCTTCCTCGGCAACCTCTCGCTGAGGAGATGGTGTGGGACTTCGGACAGGGTGGACGGTTACGAATTTCAGATTAAGTTCGTGAGTTACGGCTCGATTCATTCTCGTGCTTCCGATCAAGTGAGGATAACCGGATGGGTGCAGTTTCCTTGACTACAAGCCACACTCGCGTACAGCGCGTTCCCGGCAAAGCCGGTTGCAGCGACATGCGCCGAGAGGCCGCACCGGTACTGTCCATAATTACGGTCACGTGGAATGGCAGGAAGTATGTTGAAGAATGCCTGCTGTCACTCGACCAGCAAGGCCGGGTCCCAGCGGAAGTCATTGTTATTGACAATGCCTCCACCGATGGCACCCATGAGTTGGTCGAACAAATGTTTCCCCGGTTTACTGCCATTCGGAATTCGGACAATCTCGGTTTCGCGAAGGCCAACAATATTGGGATTCGATTGAGCCGAGGCAAGTATTTATGCCTCATCAATTCCGATGTGGTCGTGCCATCCGATTGCCTGAACGAGCTATACCGCTACATGGAGTCCAATCCGGATGTCGCGGTTGTTGGGCCGCAGATGCGCGGACACGACGGCGCGGTGCGCCGCTCCACCATGCGCCTACCTTCTCTGGGCAACGCATTGTGCAGAGCAATCGCGGCTGACCGGTGGCCGTTCCTTTCCCGCCTCGTGGGGGGCCAGATGATGTCAGACTTCCGGCACGATCATACGGCTGATGTCCAAGTGCTCAATGGGTGGTTCTGGATGATAAGGCGAGAGGCGGTCGAGCAGGTGGGACTTCTCGACGAGCGGTTCTTCATGTATGGCGAGGACATCGACTGGTGCCGCCGTTTTCTGGACGCAGGGTGGCGGCTGGTCTTCTGCCATAGTGCGAACGCCGTGCATTACGGAGGCGCAAGCTCGAGTGTCGCGCCGGTGCGCTTTTATCTCGAGATGCACCGGGCCAATCTGCAATATTGGCAAAAGCACCACGGGCCTGTGGCCCAGTTCGCCTATCGCAGTATCGTGGTTGTCCATCATGTCATACGCTTGGCCGGTAACTCCGTCGCTTTCCTGGCACTTCCACGAAAGAGAGTGGAGTTGTCCAAAAAGATCAAGCGCAGTTGGGCGTTGTTAGTTTGGATGGCTGGCGGCTACCGGCGCGATTTCCGCGCTACGGACTGACTTGGTCGCAACCGCGGCGGCGCGCCCCGAATCCCGTAAAGCAATAAATCCTTCGCATGAGTTGGAATAATCCGATGAACCCGCAATCACAGTCGAGCGCAACTGGAAGCTACGTGTTGGTCACAGCGGCCTATAACGAGGAGAAACACATCGAGCGAACGATTCAATCCGTGATCGCTCAGACCGTGCTGCCACGCAAGTGGGTCATCGTGAGCGACGGCTCGACCGACCGCACCGATGAAATTGTCCAGCGATATGCGCAGGCCAATCCTTTCATCACACTAAGCCGCATAACCGAGGAACATCCGCGGAATTGCTCTGCGCAGGTGACGGCCATCAATCACGGCTGCGATTTACTGAAGGGCTCAGAGTTCGACTTCATCGGCAATATAGACGCGGATATCTCTTTTGAGCCAACCTATTATGAAACTCTGTTGAAGCGATTTGCCTGCGACGCAGAGCTGGGCTGTGCGGGCGGATTTATCTGTGAGGAAGACAAAGGAGTCTTCCAAGATCGCTTGAGCAACAGTACCGCCTCAGTTGCTCACGCTGTTCAACTCTTTCGGAGGGCGTGCTTCGAAGTAGCAGGTCCTTATCAAGTTATGAAATTCGGAGGCCCGGACTGGGTGGCTGAAGTCAGGGCGCGCCAGTTTGGGTGGAAGGTTGTTTCATTCCCAGACCTGAAGGTTCATCACTTTCGGCCAACTGCCAGTGCCGGAGGTATCCTGCGAGGAAGAATACGGCAAGGACGCATGGACCACGCGATGGGGAGCCTGGCACTGTTCGAATGTCTAAAGTGCCTCCGGCGTTTAAACGAGTCGCCTCGGCTCCTGGGTGCACTATTACGATTCAGCGGCTTCGTGGTTGCACATCTGCGTCGAGAGCCACGGCTAGTTCCTGACGATTTCGTCGCGTTCCTCCGACAGGAACAACTGCAGAGACTGCGGGGAGTGATCGAACTGAACAGGACAACCCATTTGCTCGACTGGTTCAGAGCGTAGATGGTCCGCACGACCGGCCTTGTCGGGTTTGCTCCTCAGTGCGGAGTAGCCGTCAGGTTCGTCGGCGGCAACGGATTGCCGGACGAGAAGCTGAGGGCGCCGATATCCCAATTTCCGTTGCCCCGGGGATTCTGGTTTTGGTCGGTCGTTAACGCGAGTTGCTGCTCGGCCGGCCAGCCGGAGACGGTTGATGCAAGGTTCGTGCCCGCACCGATCATCACCGATCCCAGCTGCAATGCTCCCGTCGTCTGCGAAACGCCGCCCATGTTGCCTATGGAGTTGATCGAGTGTGAATCGCAGGCACAAGTGGACTTCCAGGAGGCAAAGTTGTTGGTGCCATCCCAGCAGTTATAGCTGATGCAGTTGGTATAGCCATTGAAGTCGACGTTGGAACTCTGGACACCACCGATTAGATAGTTGGCGCCGCCCACGATGTTGTTTTTGAACTGTACGCCCGTGCCACCGGTGACTACGTTGTTAAAGTTGACGCCGACCGTGCCCTGGCCGGTAGAAGTGTCGTCCCCAATGATGGTGTTGTTGAAGAACACAACTGCCTGCAGCGCATGCGCACTGGAGTGTGCGCCCAGGTTGACAATCCCATTCTGGTCGGAACGGCCAGATGGAATGATCATTAGATTGCCAAAAAAGTACTCCTGGGAGGTTGGGTCCGCACACGGTGTAGCACTACCGTCTGTCTGTACTCCCGGCTCCATGAAGATGTGTCCAGTGAGATTTGAGCCAGGGTCGCCATCGAAGGTATTGTCGTAGATCCAAGTGCCGACATGATGCGCCCCGGAAGTATTTCCAGCGGGAGTTGCGTAGCAATGAACTCCGTCATGGTGGTAGGAGCTAGCACTGGTGTCCCAGTTGGCATAGTCATGAAGGTGATTATGATGAAAGTAGAACGGGCCGGCATTAGGTCCAGGAAGGCTGCTATTTCCGTATAGAGTCAGAGCCCACCCGTGATCGATGTTGTAGATATTATTGTTGTAAATCTTAATATTGCTGTCGTTCGGGTTCTGGCTGGATTCCAACAGGCACCATCCCGCGTCGTGCATCGTGGAATCATGGATGCTGATGCTGGTGCCATTAAAATTAATGCAGTTCACCTGGGTCTGGTCAACCTCAGAGCCGCTTCCCGTGTGGACATAGATATTGTAGATACCTAGATTACGGATCTCACAGTTATTGCACGGTTGTGCGCTAATGCCGTTACTGGGACTATGGCTGCCGGCCGTGGAATTGCCGGTGTTTGAGATGTAGCCGTTACATGTGCCTCCAGTCGGCCCACACGGAACTCCACCATCGACGATCAAATAGCTCCGGTTGTCCATGACAATCGCATTGCTCCACACGGAGGTGGTCATATGCGACCCGGGCTCGAACAGCAGCGTGATGGGACTGGACGATGTTCCCGACCCTTGAAAAGTCAGGGTGGTGGTTATGTTTCCGCACAAGTGAACGGTGATACCGGGTGCGATCTGGCCACCACCGACGCCCCAGTTGGCGGCAGTATTAAACCACGTCGATGCGTGGGCATCGGCGCAATCCGCACCTGTGTTAGCACCCATGGCGTTCTGGGCCACATAAATGTCCGCTGCGCAAAAGCTCACGGCGGTCAGAGCAAATATTAAGAGTTTGAGGACAATCGACAGGTGCTTCACGGTTCACCCCTGAGACGTAATCACATGCAGAGTCCGGTCACCGTTGAAAGGACCTGCGAGCGGTGTTCACAATCGGTACTCATTCCAACTTAAACAGGATCGGGGCGCCAGTCAAATTACTTAGGTAACCAGGGTAATGCCATCGTCTTACCATATAAATCACCAACTTACGTCGCTGTTATCAATGATTCAGCGACGCAGACGACGCACAACAGCGGCGCTCTCATCGCCACGACTTCGAGGCCGTCAGTTTGCCAGCTCAAATGTTGCGACCATGATTGAGCGGCCCGCGCGAAAGGCAATGACTTTCGTGAGAATCTGCATGATCTCGTACTCATTCTACGAGAGCGACAACCGGGTGCGGCGATACGCAGAGACACTCGCAAAGCGTGGGGACGAGGTCGACGTCCTTGCGCTGGGAAGGGAAGGCAAGCCGGACTTCGAGGTCATTGCGGGTGTGCGGGTCTATCGCATTCAGAGGCGTGCGCGGGACGAGCGAGGTCCGGCGACGTACTTACTCAAGTTGCTGAAGTTCTTTGTACGATCAGCTTGGACTGTCACTGTCCGTCACCTGCATACACCCTATTCGGTTATCCACGTTCACTCAGTGCCCGATTTTCAGGTTTTCGCCACCTTGGTTCCGCGTTTGATGGGCGCCAAAGTAATTCTCGACATTCACGACATCGTGCCCGAATTCTATGCGAGCAAATTCAAAGTCAGCCAAGACTCCATCGTCTTTCGACAATTGCTCCTAATGGAAAAGCTGTCGGCATGGTTCGCGAATCATGTCATCATCTCCAACAAATTGTGGTACGAGAAATTGATCCTAAGAGCAGTGCGAGAAGAAAAGTGCACAACTATCATTAATTATCCCGATCCGGCGATTTTCTATCCTCGACCGCGCCGAAGGATCGATAACCATGACTTTGTTATCTGCTATCCTGGGACGCTTAATCGGCACCAGGGTGTGGACATAGCCGTAAATGCCGTGCAAATCCTTCGCGACACGGTACCGAACCTAAAGATGTGGATTATCGGCGACGGTCCTGATCGCGACCAGCTACAGGAACTTGTTAGGAGCCTCCACCTGGAGGAGCGGGTCGTCACGACCGCGCCGGTGCCGATTGACGAAGTCGCCCGGATCATGGCTGAGGTTGACTTGGGGGTAGTGCCCAAACGCAGCGACTCCTTCGGAAACGAAGCCTTCAGCACCAAGATCATGGAGTTTATGGCGATGGGAGTACCTGTCGTCGCGTCCAACACCCGCATCGATCGGTATTATTTCGGCGATGGGGTAGTGCAATTTTTCGACTCGGGTAACCCCGAAGACCTAGCAGCCAAAATTCTTACACTCGTCCAGGACCACGACGCTCGCAAAGCGCTGCGCGATCGCGGGGACGTGTTCATCAGGAAAAACAACTGGGGTGTCAAGAAGCAGGAATACCTGACACTGGTCGACCGACTGCTCGAGCGCGAGGAACCGCAATTGACCGCAGCTGCCCGTTGACCTGACGGATGGTATGTCTCTTCGATTGCTATCCCGGGGCTCTGGTGCTTCCCGGCCATGATAAGCAGAGCGCCTACGAACTCGGCGCTTGGGAACTTCCGATAGCGTCCAGTCACCTTGCCGGCATTCATCCCGCGAAGCCGCAGCTCGGTGGTTTTCCAACGGCGCAGTAGCGTGACTCGAATCCTCTGAATCAGAAGCTCTCGCAAAATCGCTCCTGATTCGCACGTTTATCGCTTCGACTTCAACTCGCCAATTTCAGTCGCTGCTTTGCGGCGAGAGAGTGTGGACCTCATGTATCGCCCCTCGGAACGGAATTCGACAATCGTAAATTTCGGGCTTGCCCTGTTCTTCTGCGCTTTTTCGGTGATGCTTGCACAGTCGGCGAGCGCCGACTGTGTCAGTCCCCGCAATGCCATCGAGCAGGAGAACTGTCTGCCGGGCGACGGAAATTGGCAGGTTACCGGTAGTGGTGACCCTACGATCCAGGGATTCGCCACCGACATGAGTGTCAACGTCGGCCAGACCATTTATTTCAAGGTGAACACCGACGCCAGCAGCTACAGCCTTGAAATCTACCGCATAGGCTACTACCAGGGGTTTGGCGGGCGAAAAGTTGACGTCGTCAGCCCGAGTGCGCACCTTCCGCAGGTCCAGCCTGCCTGCATCTTTGACAATGCAACTTCGCTGGTGGACTGCGGTAACTGGTCGATATCCGCTTCCTGGCAGGTACCCGTTACCGCGACTCCCGGTCTGTACATCGTCCACCTGGTGCGGCCGGACACCGGAGGGGAAAGCCAAATCCCCTTTGTCGTTCGGAATGACGCAAGCCAATCTGACATTCTGTACCAGACTTCCGACCTGACCTGGCAGGCCTATAACAACTACGGTGGCCATAGCCTTTATGGCGCGAGCGAGTTCGATCTCACGACTCGCGCTTACAAAGTCAGTTTTAACCGTCCTTACAACACCAGGAGTTTTGCCTCTAACAATTTCATTTTCAATGCTGAGTATCCAATGATTCGCTGGCTGGAAGCGAATGGATACGATGTCAGCTATATAAGTGGGATCGATACCGCACGGAACGGCAGCCTGCTGTTGAAGCACAAGATCTTCATGGCTAGTGGCCACGATGAATACGTGGACACCATGCAGCGCGCCAACATAGAAGCTGCTCGCGATGCCGGCGTGAACCTGACATTCTTCGCCGGCAATGAGACGTTCTGGAAAACACGCTGGGAGAACAGTACCGACGGGAGCAATACTCCTTATCGCACCCTGGTCTGCTATAAGGAAACCCTTGGCGATGTGGTAGATCCGCTTGATCCGCCGATGTGGACGGGCACCTGGCGTGATCCGTCGAAGTCTCCTCCGGCCGATGGTGGACGCCCCGAGAACGCCCTTACCGGAACCCTGTTCAAGGTAAATGGCCCTGGACCAGACAATACTGATCTGTCAATGCAGGTGCCGGCTGCAGACGGCAAGATGCGGTTTTGGCGAAACACAAGCCTGGCTACGCTAACCGCAAGTCAGACAGCAACTCTTCCTCCCGGTACACTGGGTTACGAGTGGGACGTCGACCCGGAAAATGCGGTCCGGCCCGCTGGCCTTTTTCACCTCTCTACGGCCACCTACACCTTAACCACTGACTATCTTCTCGATTACGGCGGAACCTACGGCGCTGGGGTAGCCACGCACCACATGACCATGTACCGCGCGTCCAGCGGCGCTCTCGTGTTCGGAGCGGGTAGCGTGCAATGGTCGTGGGGCCTCGACAGCAATCATGATGGAGACGTGGACCCGGCTCCCGACGTCGACATGCAACAGGCCACCGTGAACCTGTTTGCCGATATGGGAGTGCAACCGGTTTCGCTTCAAACCGGCTTGCTGCCTGCGGTTTCATCGAGTGATACGGTCGCCCCGGTTTCAACAATCACTTCGCCCGTTGTGGGCGCCAACGTTAATACCGGCTCTCCGGTTGTCATTTCAGGGACGGCGACTGACTCGGGTGGCGGCGTAGTCGCCGGAGTCGAAGTGTCAGCGGATGGCGGACAAACCTGGCATCCTGCAATTGGCCGTGAGAACTGGACCTACTCCTGGACGGCGCATGTGGTGGGTACAGCCGCTCTGATGAGCCGCGCCGTTGACGATTCGGCCAACCTCGAGAATCCCCTGACCAGCAATGGCAATCCCTCAGGCGGCGTGCAGGTGAACGTAGTCCCGCAGGTCTGCCCTTGCTCAGTCTGGAACTCTTTGACGGTGCCAAATCTGGTTGACAGCGGAGATGCCGGTGCAATCGAAGTAGGTGTTAAGTTCCGCTCTGACAATGACGGCGTCATCACCGGGCTGAAATTCTACAAATCTACTAATAACACCGGTACACACTTCGGCCACCTATGGACCGCGAGTGGTACGTTGCTGGCAACAGCGACTTTCACTGCCGAAAGCAGTTCTGGATGGCAGGAGGTGCTGTTCGCCACACCGGTTCCCATCACTGCAAACACTACTTATGTCGCCTCGTACTTTGCCCCGGCCGGACATTACTCGGCCGATTTGAAATATTTCCAGGGCACAGGATACGACAATCCCCCGCTGCACGCATTGGCGGACGCGGTTGACGGGCCGGATGGAGTTTACATCTACACCTCGACGCCGGGCACGTTTCCGACGAATAGCTATTCGGCGGCGAATTACTGGGTCGATGTGGTCTTCGTAAGCGGGTCAACGTTCGATATTTCCGGGAACATCTCCGGCATCGGCGGCGCCGGTGCTACGGTGAATCTCACCGGAACGTTAAGCGCTGCGACTACCGCGGATCCGAGTGGGAACTACAGTTTCAGCGGGCTGGTAAATGGACCATATACGGTTACGCCCAGCAATACCGGCGTGACCTTCTCTCCATCCAGCCAGACTGTCACCATCAACCAACTGTCAGTGAATAATGTGAACTTCAGTGCTGCGGCCACGTTCCCTGTCAGCATCTCGGGATCGATTACTGGCGGCGGTCCCGGAACCATCGTCTACCTCACCGGACAGGCCTCGTTGATGACGGTCCCTGATTCGATGGGAAATTACAGCTTCAATGGGCTTATTCCTGGGACGTACTTCGTAACTCCGATTGAGGCCGGCTTCATATTCACGCCTAGCACGCAATCGGTGACTCTCACCACCGCTAGCGTGTCGGGGGTGAACTTCACATCACAGCCTTGTCCCTGCACCACCATCTGGCCGCCAACTGTTACGCCGACCCTGGTTGACGGCGGTGATCCGAAGTCGGTCGAAATCGGCGTAAAGTTCCGCTTCGATGTCGCGGGCCACATCCAGGCATTGCGCTTCTATAAAGCAAGCACGAATACCGGAACTCACGTTGGCCATATCTGGTCGAGGACGGGCACTCTTCTGGGCACCGCAACGTTCATTACCGAGAGCGCTTCGGGCTGGCAGGAGGTTGTCTTCGCCAGTCCGGTAGCAGTCTCGGCGAATACTACTTACCTAGCATCGTACTTCGCGCCGGCGGGGCACTATTCCGCCGATAGCCAGTTCTTCCAAACCGCGGGAGTCGACAATCCACCGTTACACGCGCTGGCGAATGGGTTCGACGGGCCCGACGGCATCTATATCTATAGTTCCACTCCGGCATTCCCAACCAACAGCTACGGCGCGGCCAATTACTGGGTCGATGTTGTATTCATGCCCTCGCCGCCCCACAACCTGTCAGGTAGCATCATGGGAGCAGGCGGTCCGGGCGCAACTGTTACTCTGACCGGTGGATCGACCGTGAGCACGGTTGCCGACGCTTCTGGGAACTTCTCGTTCACGAACGTCTCTGATGGGACTTACGTCGTAACTCCCAGCCAACCGGGATTTGCGTTCAATATCGCCAGCCACGCGGTCACCCTTAACGGCGCGGATGTCACTGGGATGACCTTTTCGACGCTGCCTAACTGCGCGCCCTGCGACAGTATCTGGCCGACTTCGACGACGCCCCCGGTGAGCGATGCGGGCGATCCCTCGTCCGTCAATATCGGAGTCAAATTCCGGGCCGACACAGATGGCTTTGTCGTAGGACTCCGTTTCTATAAGTCCGCCACCAATACTGGCAACCATATTGGCACCTTGTGGGCCAGCGATGGTACTCCGCTTGGAAGCGTGGTCTTTAGCGGCGAGTCGGACTTTGGATGGCAGCAAGCGCTGTTTACCGCGCCTATCTCTATCAATGCCCACCAGACTTACATTGTGTCTTATCTTGCTCCCACGGGACATTACGCCGGCAGTAACGACTTCTTCGCTTCCAGCGGCACTGACAGTCCTCCGCTTCACGCTCTCGCCAACGGCGTCGATGGGCTGAACGGGGTTTACACGTACGGATCCACTACTCTCTTCCCGACCCAGGCATACCGGTCGAGTAATTACTGGGTTGACGTACTCTATACTCCTGGGACAACTCACGCCACCAGCGGAACAATCTCCGGCGCCGGTGGGCCCAACGCAACTGTCACTTTAACCGGCTCCTCCAGCGCAGTGGTGGTTGCCGATTCGGTGGGCAATTTCAGCTTTGCCGGCTTGAGCAACGGCAACTACTGGATCAGCCCCAGCCAGAATGGATACATCTTCTCGCCCGGCGTCCAACCTTTGACGATAAATGGGGCCGACGTAACCGGGGTTAATTTCAGCACCTTGGCAGCCTGCCCCTGCAACACGATATGGGCGCCTTCTACTACGCCCGCGTATCTGGACAGTGGCGATGGTCCCTCGGTAAATGTTGGAGTGAAGTTCCGGGCAGACAACGATGGCTACATTCTGGGCGTGCGGTACTACAAGGCATCGGCCAACACCGGGACCCATGTCGGCACACTATGGGCACACGATGGCACGCCACTTGCGACCGCTACGTTCACCGCGGAAGCTCAGTCCGGCTGGCAGCAGGTTTTGTTCTCGAGTCCGGTTCCGGTTCAGGCGAACACCACGTACGTTGCCTCCTACTTCGCGCCAGTCGGGCACTACTCCGTCGATCCCAACTACTTCGCCACCAGCGGCACTGATAATCCGCCGCTTCATGCCCTGGCCACTGGCGTTGACGGGCCCAACGGTTTGTATGTGTACGCGCCCACCACGACCTTCCCCACGCAGAGCTACCTGCCCAGCAACTACTGGGTCGATGTGATTTACGCAGGGACCAACACATACACAATCAGCGGTACGATCGCCGGTCCAGGAGGCCCCGGTGCAATCGTTAGTCTGGCTGGCACCTCGAGCGCGACGACCACTGCCGATGCCAGCGGCAAGTACAGCTTCAGCGGTGTGGCCAACGGCAGCTACACCGCGACACCAACCCAGTCGGGCTTCACATTCACCCCGAATCAGCAAGCAATCACGATCAACAACGCGCATGCCCTCAACGTGAATTTCAGCTCGGCTGTACAAACCTTCAGCATTAGCGGGACAATCAGCGGACCGGGCGGTGCGGGCGCCACTGTCACCCTCACTGGAGCCTCCACCGCCACAACCACGGCGGACGGCTCCGGCAACTACAGCTTTACCGGTCTGGCGAACGGAAGCTATACCGTCACTCCGAGCCTAAGCGGCTCCCTGTTCACACCGGCGAGCCAGGCAGTAACCATCACTGGCGGCAATGCGACGGCGAACTTTACCGCTACGCTCCTGACCTACACGATCACCGGCACGATCAGCGGGCCCGGCGGCGCTGGAGCAACGGTAAGCCTCACCGGCTCCTCCACGGCAACAACTACGGCTAATGGCTCGGGCAACTACAGCTTCACGGGGCTGACGAACGGAGCGTACAACGTAACCCCGAGCCTCGCGGGATACGTGTTCACACCGGGCAGCCAGGCCGTGACCATCAGTGGCGCCGCTGCGACTGCGAACTTCACCTCGGCGCCGCAGACCTACACCATCAGCGGCACAATCAGTGGGCCCGGCGGCGCTGGAGCAACGGTCAATCTGACCGGGGCTTCGACCGCAACCACTACGGCCGATGGATTGGGCAACTACAGCTTCACCGCACTGCTGAACGGTAGCTACGTGGTGACTCCCATCAAGACCGGCTATGTGTTCACACCGGGCAGCCAGGCCGTGACCGTCAGTGGCGGCAATGCTACGGCGAACTTCACCTCGGCTCTGCAAACCTACACCCTTAGCGGCATAATCAGCGGGCCCGGCGGCGCTGGAGCAACGGTCAATCTGACCGGGGCTTCGACCGCAACCACTACGGCCGATGGATTGGGCAACTACAGCCTCACGGGGCTGACGAACGGAGCGTACAACGTAACCCCGAGCCTCGCGGGGTATGTGTTCACACCGCCGAGTCAGGCGGTCACCATCAGTGGCGGCAATGCTACGGCGAACTTCACCTCCGCGCCGCAGACCTACACCATCAGCGGAAACATCAGCGGTTCAGGCGGAGCGGGAGCTACTCTCAGCCTCACCGGTTCTTCCACGGCGACAACCACGGCTGATGGCTCGGGTAACTATAGCTTCACGGGACTGTTGAACGGTTCCTATACAGTGACGCCCAGCAACACTGGCTACGTGTTTCTACCGGCGAGCCAGGCAGTGACTATCTCTGGCGGTAACGCAACTGCGATCTTCACCGCGTCGTTGCAGACCTACACCATCAGCGGAAACATCAGTGGACCAGGCGGAGCGGGAGCCACGGTCAACCTGGCGGGTGCTTTCACGGCAACAACCACGGCCGACGGCTCGGGTAACTTCAGCTTCAGCGGGTTGCTGAACGGTTCCTACGCCGTGACGCCAACCAACACTGGCTATGTATTCACAGCGATAAGCCAGATTGTGGTCGTTAGTGGCACCAACTTTACGGGACTGAGTTTCTCCACCGTGAGCGGCTGTCCGACGTGTAACACCATCTGGGCGGCGACGGCAGCACCGACCACCGGGGACAGTGGCGACACGGCTTCCACCGAACTGGGAGTGAAGTTCCGCGCTGATAGCGACGGCTACATCACGGGGCTGCAGTTCTACAAGGCGAGCACCAATACCGGCACGCATGTCGCGCACCTGTGGACATCAACCGGGACGCTGCTCGGCACTGCGACGTTTACTACTGAGGGCATTTCGGGATGGCAGCAAGCGTTGTTTGCGACACCGATTCCAGTGGTGGCAAACACAACCTATGTGGCGTCCTACTTTGCTCCCTCTGGCCACTACTCAGCGGACAGTAACTTCTTCGCGACCACAGGGGTGGACAACCCACCACTGCATGCATTGGCCAACGGAGTAGATGGCCCCAACGGAGTCTATCTTTACACCGCGATTGGGGGTTTCCCGACCTCGACACTCCTGTCGACAAACTACTGGGTGGACGTGGTCTACAACACGGGGCACGGCTACAGCATCGTGGGGACGCTCACTGGACCGGGGGCAGCAGGCGCCACGGTCAGCTTGACCGGTACGTCGACCTCGACGACCACGGCAGATGCTTCGGGCCACTACAGCTTCTCCGGATTGGCGAATGGTTCCTACACGGTGACGCCGAGCAATACGGGATACGTGTTCACTCCAGCCAGCCAGACGGTAACGATCAGCGGCGCCCACGCGATGAACGTGAATTTCAGCTCGGCGCAGCAGACCTACAGTATCTCGGGCACAATCGGTGGGCCTGGTGCTGCGGGCGCGACGGTGAACCTGAGCGGCGCGTCTACCGCAACGACTACGGCAGACGGCTCGGGCAATTACAGCTTCACCGGACTGGCGAACGGAAGTTATACGGTCACGCCCAGTCTGTCGGGCTACATCTACACTCCGGCCACTCAAACGGTCCCGGTAAGTGGGGCGAATGTGTCATCTGTCAACTTCACCTCCGCGCCACAGACCTACACGATCAATGGATCGATCAGCGGACCGGGTGGGCCGGGCGCGACAGTTAGTCTGACGGGCGCTTCCACGGCGACAACGACGGCTGACGGATCCGGCAACTACAGCTTTACGGGCCTGCCGAACGGATCCTACACCGTAACGCCAACCAACAGCGGCTTCGTCTTCACACCGACGACCCAAAGCGCCACGATTAGTGGCGGAAATGTCTCGGCGGTCAACTTCGGCTCTTTGCCGACAGTCACCTCCGTCGTACTCAGCCCGGCATCCGTCATCGGTGGAAGCTCGTCAACTGCGACGGTTACTCTGAGCGGCCCGGCTCCGGCCGGAGGTGCGGTGGTCACACTCTCGAGTAGCAATCCGGCCGCGGCGCTAGTACCGGGCAGCGTGACGGTGGCGGCCAGCGCGACCACAGCCACCTTCAGCGTGACTACGAACCCTGTAGCCACAACAACCTCGCTGACCGTCTCGGCAACCTATGGAACGACCCAGACTGCCAGCTTCACAGTGACACTCCCGGTTGTCACGTCAATCAGCCTCAGTCCCTCATCGGTCCAAGGCGGAAGTTCATCGACCGGCACCGTGACTTTGAATGGTCCGGCTCCAGCCGGAGGGGCGGTGGTCACACTCTCGAGTAGCAATCCGGCCGCGGCGATAGTACCGGGCAGCGTGACCGTCGCCGCCAACGCGACCACCGCCACATTTAGCGTGACCACCAACCCCGTAGCCGCAATCACCTCGCTGTCCATCGCAGGAACTTACGGCGCTACCCAGACTGCCAGCTTCACAGTGACGCCTCCGGTTGTTTCGTCGGTCAGCCTGAGTCCAGCATCGGTGCAGGGCGGAAGTTCATCGACCGGCACGGTAACGCTGAGCGGTCCGGCTCCGGCCGGAGGGGCAGTGGTCACGCTCTCGAGCAGCAATCCGGCCGTGGCGCTAGTATCGGCCAGCGTGACCGTCGCTGCCAGCGCGACAACAGCCACATTCAGCGTGACTACCAACCCTGTAGCCACGACAACCTCGCTGACCGTCTCGGCTACCTACGGAACAACCCAGACTGCCAGCTTCACAGTGACACCCCCGGTTCTCACTTCTCTCAGCTTGAATCCCACCTCGGTTCCGGCAGGGGCTCCTGCCATAGGCACGGTCACGCTGAGCGGGCCCGCTCCGGCTGGAGGGGCGGTGGTTACGCTTTTGAGCAGCAATGCGACAGCCGCACAGGTGCCGGCCAGCGTGACCGTGGCGGCAAATGCAACCTCAGCCACCTTCCCCGTGACTTCCAGCTCGGTAGCCGTCAACACCACGCTCACCATCTCGGGAAACTACGGCGTAACGCGGAATGCGAGTTTCACAGTGATGGCGGGGGTTCTTGGCAGCGTAACCCTGAGTCCCACTTCGGTCCTTGGCGGGACTTCCTCAACCGGCACCGTGACGCTGAGCAAACCAGCACCGGCTGGAGGTGCGGTGGTCACCCTGTCGAGCAGCAATACGGCAGTCGCACTGGTACCAGCCAGCGTGACGGTGGCGGCCGGTGCGACCACAACCACCTTCACCGTGATCACCAGCCCGGTCGCCGCCAACACCCCGTTGGCTATCTCCGGGACGTACGGCTCCACAAAGGCAGCTACATTGAATGTCTTGGCTGCCGCGTTGAGTTCCGTTACTCTGACTCCAGGCGTGGTGATTGGCGGGACTTCCTCGACCGGCACCGTGACCCTGAACGGTCGCGCCCCGGCCGGCGGGGTCGTGGTCACCCTTTCAAGCAGTAATGCCGCAGCTGCGCAGGTACCGGCAAGCGTGACGGTGGCCGCGAATGCGACCACAGCCACCTTCACCGTCACTTCCAGCCCGGTGGCCTCGAACACCTCATCAACAATTTCAGGTACCTACATTTCCACCCGGACTGCTACCTTGACGGTCAACGCTGCTACGCTGAATTCCGTCATTGTGAGTCCCGCTTCTGTGCTTGGCGGGATTTCCTCAACCGGCACCGTGACATTGAATGGGCCAGCCCCATCCGGCGGCGCCGTGGTGACCCTATCGAGCAGCAACACGACAGCCGCGCAGGTACCGGCGAGCGTGACCGTGGCAGCGAATACGACCACCGCCACCTTCACCGTGACCACCAGCCCGGTTGGCGCCAACAGCTCGGTGACGATTACGGGAACTCGTGGCACGGCTCACACAGCCACCTTGACAGTCACGGCCGCTACCCTGAGTTCCGTCAGTCTGAGTCCCACCTCCGTCATTGGCAGGACTTCCTCAACCGGCACCGTGACATTGAATGGGCCAGCCCCATTCGGTGGCGCCGTAGTGACCCTATCGAGCAGCAATGCGACAGCGGCCCAGGTGCCGGCAACCGTGACGGTAGCCGCGAATGCGACCACAGCCACTTTCACCGTGACTACCAACCCGGTGGCCACGAATGCCTCGGTCACGATTACGGGAACCCGCGGTACCGCTCACACAGCCACGTTGACGGTCACGGCTCCTACGCTGAGCGCCTTGACCCTGAATCCACCCACGGTCAAAGGACTCACGCCATCGACGGGCACAGTGACGCTCTCGGGGCCGGCCCCGACGGGTGGTACGGTAGTCACCCTCTCGAGCAATCTAACTTCGGTCGCCACTGTACCTGCCAACGTGACAGTCGCTGCCGGTGCCACCAGTGCAACCTTTACGGTCACCACCAAGACGGTAACGACCACGCGCACGGTGACGATTTCCGCAACAAAGGGCGGAACTCTGACTGCCGCCTTGACGGTAACGCCATAAGTGTCCGGCTGGTCAACTTAACCACCGATATCCCGCCATGCATTATGCGGTAGTGCGAAATGTCTGTCTGGTCCCAGGTGTCGGTGCTGGGTTCGGCGACACGAACGCTGGCAAGTTTCAAATCATCGAAGCGCTGGTTCGACTTAGGTCATGGGTCTTGGATTAGCTCAGCCCAGCGCTTCCGATTCGACTGCCAGATCCAATGTTCGTGACGCTCCGGGGGCGGTCCACTGCAGGCTGGTGGTTCCATTTCGACTATCGCGCAATGAGCCGAGTCTGCGAGGGATGGGCTGCAAGTTACGCTGCCGCACTATCAAACGGGCACAATGCTGAGTAGTCTGTAAACCGGACTCGTCGTCCAGTTCCTCCCGACCGCCTCTGCGTTCCATTTCCGTTCGTCCGTAACCCTCCGCATTCCGGAATAGCTTGCCGCCGACACGACCTGCCTTCTTCCCTCCCGCGCGGATTTAAACACTCAATTCAACTTCCTTCTCTTACTCTCCGGCTGTGGGAGCATCCCCCACTCCTGACCGCTTCCACCTGGCCGTGTTTATCCTCCCGTCGCTGCCACTAGCAGAGTCAAGCCAATACTCCCGATCCCTTGATCTTTGGACTTCGCGCTTGCGCATTCTGTCCGAGAGCGATAGCGCGAGTCATCGATTACGGGACGGTGGCGACGGCCTGATTTGAATAGCTGCTCTCCCTGCCCACACTGTCGACCGCAGTAGTCACGTAGTAGTACGTCAAACCGCTTAGTACAGTCGGGTCACTATAAGTTGTCGAGGAAACCAACGAGCCATTCGACTTCGTATAGGGGCCATTCGAGGTGTTGGAGCGATACACGTTATAGCCCGCCACTTTGGATACACTGGCGGTCCACGACAAATCCACCCAGTGTGACACCACCGTCGAGCTGAAATTTACAGCAGACACATTGGCTCCACTCACCGTGACCGCCTGGCTCGCGGGAGTGTAGATGTATCCAGTCTTGCCCGGCGTCACTGTGTAACTACCGTTGGCCAGCCCGGTGAAGGTGTAGTTGCCGCCTGCATCAGCCGTGGTGGTCGCGGTTTTCGCTCCCGTTAGGTTCACGGTCGCACCAGCACCGCCTGCTCCGCCGATGGTGCCGCTGATGCTATAGGTCAGCGCAGTGGAACTGAAATTTACAGCAGACACATTGGCTCCACTCACCGTGACCGCCTGGCTCGCGGGAGTGTAGATGTATCCAGTCTTGTTCGGCGTCACTGTGTAACTACCGTTGGCTAGCCCCGCGAAGGTGTAGTTGCCGCCTGCATCGGCCGTAGTGGCTGCGGTCGCCGTTCCCGTCAGGTTTACCGTCGCGCCAGGCCCGCCTGCTCCGCTGATGGTGCCGCTGATGCTGTACGTCTGCGCTACTGAACTGAAGTTCACCCCAGCCACATTGGCCCCATTCACAGTCACGGCCTTATTCGCCGGCGTGTAAACGTATCCGGTTTTGCTCGGCGTCACCGTGTAGCTGCCATTCGTCAGTCCGGTGAAGCTGTAGTTGCCTCCTGAGTCCGCGTTAGTGGATGCACTTCCCGTTCCCGTCAACTTAACTGTCGCAGCCGGACCTCCTACTCCGGCGATGGTCCCGCTGATGCTGTAGGTTGGCGCTGTGGTTGAACTGAAGTTTACAGCGGATACATTAGCTCCGCTCACCGTGACCGCCAAGCTCGCGGGTGTGTAAACATACCCAGCTTTGTTCGGGGCTACCGAATAGCTGCCGTTCGCCAGTCCAGCAAAGCTGTAATTGCCATTCGTATCGGCGGTGGTGGACGCGCTTGCCGCTCCTGTCAGGTTTACCGTGGCAGCCGGACCCCCCACTCCGCTAATGGTGCCGCTGATGCTGTAGGTTGGCGCCGTGGTTGAGCTAAAATTCACCGCCGACACATTGGCCCCGTTCACCGTTACCGCTTGGCTCGCGGGTGTGTAAGCGTATCCAGTCTTGCCCGGCGTCACCGTATAGCTGCCGTTCGCCAGCCCAGTAAATGTGTAGTTGCCGCCTGAGTCCGCGGTGGTGGATGCCGTTGACGCTCCTGTCAGGTTCACCGTCGCGCCCGGACCGCCTACTCCGCTAATAGTGCCGCTGATGCTGTAGGTTGCTACCTGCTTCGCAACGATCTCAACCGCAGCATAGTTCCATTGGTCCGAAGTCGGAGCACTGTCATGGATATCCACCGAACCGCTGACTAAAGACGGCGCGGCGGTCGATTGCACCCAATAACTGTCTCCGACCTGAGTGTCGACTCGCTGGTGAACTAATACCTGTCCACTGACTGGCGTTCTGGCGATGGGGTTGTCCCAGTCATCGCCAACCGCGAAAACCCAGTTGCCGGCCGCGATGCCGACGAGGGAAATGTCTGGCGCTCCGGAAGGCGCACTGGCCTGACCGACTTTGCCGATGCCAGAGGCATTGGTAAATCCCACCACAGTCAGCGAGCCGTGATAACCGCCACCGATTCCGGGCTGCGAAGTGACCTTGGTTGTGAACGGGGCGTTTGCAGCGGTGGCCGACCAAATCTCGGCGGTGCCCCACTGCTTATTGCTTCGCGCTCGCAGCATCCAGGTCAAGCCACCACCACTTACGGTCGCTGTTTGTCCCGGGCTGGCCGGACCATCCGACGCCACAAATGCGACCAGCAGTTCTCCGTTGCTCGACGTGGTGAACGATGGTGTCGTCATCGTGCCGGCACCGTCTACATACACAACCACATCCTTCGCAATTTGAGACAACCCCGACAGATACGATTGCTGAACCTTTGCGGCTGGTAACGCGTTGCCGTAAATTCGGAAATCGTCGATAGTGCCGGAATCGAACTGGGTTGTGCCACCGCGCGAGAAAAGATAAATCGGCTCGTCGCCAAAGTTGTTGGTGTTTGTCGAGGCAGACAAGCTTCGGGTCGCGGTTTGTATGTTGCCGTCAACATAGAACGCGATTGCATTTCCCCCGGTCTGGCTCTTGTCGAATACCACTGCGATGTGGTGCCATACTTGTGAAGATGGCTGGCCGTAGCAGCTTGCCGTATACCCCACATCGCCGCGGAGGCCGATCTGAATCCCCTGGCACGTGTCGTCGTCGGGCAGAAAGACAAAGCCTTCAGTTGATTTGTTGTAATTGTCCGAAGCTTCGAACAATACATGCCCTCCAGCCTTCGAGTACGACCGCTTTGCCCAGAAGGCAACCGTGACTGCATTCGTGCGGCTGAGATCGACCGGAGGAATGTAGACGAACTGTCTCAACGTCGCGTTGGCCGTTACTCCCGCCCCTACTCGCCCGCCGCCCGGAGTTACGCCGTTGAACAAGACGGCCGGATGGCCTTTGCCGGATGAGTCAGACGAAGTGGTACCGGAACCATCATTGAATTCCCAATGGCCTACGGGCGATTGCGCTCTCACGATCGTTCCGAGAGATAACAGCAGCAGAACCTGAGCGAGGAAGGCATAAGGGTATGAAAGGGGCGCTTTACGGGACATCCGGAGTTCTCCTGAAAAATGGTTCAGCCTGATCTGACAAGGCGGGCCCGCGCAGCGTCAACCACAATAAGGAGGACTCACAATCGAAAGTAACTATTTTTAAGTTACTGTCAGAAGACTGGGCGTGAACGATCTCAATGCTCGCAGATACTGCTGTTCGCGAACATCTAACCATCGTAAAGTCATACACTTGCAGGTAAGATCAAGCCGACCTTGACGGTGCGACGGCATGGTAGCAGTCCATGCGCTCGGCCAGCAGCGAGCGCAAGATGCGGCTGCCGTCCATGGGATAGGCGGGCAGCGTGTTGAATTGTCTGATCGCTGGCTTGCGGCACCGCGAGGTCGGTTATCGCGTGTGACGCAGTTCGTGGAATCGCAGTTCGCGTATCCCCGACGCTTTCGTTATCGGGCGCGAAGCGGTGCGCCACCTCTTCATCGGCCTTTTGCGGTCCGTGCGTTCGTGCTCACAAGCGGGAACGAGAAGGCGCTCCGGCTCAGTACCGTCGAACGGCTGCGCCCTCTCCTGGGTTCGCGGATGGCCGCAAACGCGGTATCGTTTATCGGGATTGACCTTTCGCCCGCTTCCGTCTTGCAAGTTTTCAACCCACAATCCAACCCACAAAAAGTGATGTTTTGTACGACTTGCGTGAATTTAGGCAGCCTCCACACACTTGTAAGT
This sequence comes from uncultured Acidobacteriaceae bacterium, assembly GCA_963699185.1. Lineage (GTDB taxonomy): Bacteria > Acidobacteriota > Terriglobia > Terriglobales > Acidobacteriaceae > DASRAA01. The sequence continues at coordinate 123,542 of OY969419.1, forward strand.
CGTTGGAAAAACTAACCGGTCTAGATTGACACGGTAGGGGTCAGACCCAGTTTGACTCGAAGCCAATGGATAGGATTTGGGTGCTCTAAGCCTGACCGAGCCTTTGCACTTTTTCGCAGCCCCCGTTAGAGCCCCCGTTGTTGTCTTGGCTACCACGTATTATCAGGTACTTGGCAGTCCCCAGTAGCCTAGTTAAGTTGTTGAAAGTATTGAAAAGGGAAGAAGTGTGAAGATGGCACTCTACCGCTGAGTTAAGCGCCCACAAATGCGGTAACTCGGATTGTAACAAATTCTTTCGCACGCCTGATCGTCACTGGCACTGCTCCCAGCCGTATTGCCGCCATGTTTCACTTCACATCCTTCATCGGAGTCAATGTCGAATAGCTGTGGCTGTCGGCGTCCACTGCGCGCGCAATCACTGCGCCAAACGCGTCGCGCACCTCAGGATACTTTGCCAGCAACGCCTTGCTTACAGTTAGGTTGTCCTGCGTCGCGAGCATTGGGTTGCCCGCATCCGGAGTTGTGTACTGCACCCGAAGATCGAGGTCGCCGGGCACGGGGACCGCAGCCATGTCAGCGATCAGGAACTTTTTTCCGCCGGCCGACAATTCCAGCGGCGCGTTGGCACTGGGAAGCTCAGGAGGCCTTGCTGCCTGTATTTCGTCCGACAATCTGTCTAATTGTGGAGTCCCCATGAAATCTACAGGGGCGATCAAGTCCCACGCTGTCAGGTAGTAAAACCATGCGTTGTAACGTTGTCCCTTTTGCTTGTACTGACGTGCCTGGCTCAGAAACCACTGTCCATCATGAGTGCCGATGGAATTCAGCCGCGCATAGTATCCGGCTAGCTTCCACGAATTCTTTCCCACATCCTCCAGGATCATGGTCAGCGTGATCGAGTGTTCGCCCGGGACCTTCGCGATCGTCACCGCATAATGGCCTGGCGGGAGGTTCGGGATCGAGAAGACTATGCGGTCGGCCGAGTTATAAATGCCGCAATAAAAATCGGCCCGCTGCATCGCCGCCTTCGCTTCGCTGGCATCCAGAACGAAGATCCTTGTATCGGAGGGCTGCCCCTCCGCGAAATATAGTTGGTTGGCCGTCACTGCACGTTCGATGCCCGAGAAATTCGCGGCAATTTCAGGCATGGCGTTCGCCCGCAGACCGGCCACGTCACCCTGGGCCGACATCTTGAAGTACTGTTGCGCTGCGGCTTCGATTACTTTGGCCGTGGGCGGATCGATTTCCGGGCCGGTGTAACAGGTTTGCGCTTGAACGCCGCACACCATGGCCAGCAGGAGCAATCCGAGTCCGGCGGCAAATCGTTCGCAACCTCTAAAATGGGAGATCATTGGCTTTCGTTCGTACTCGGCACGACGCGCCGGCAGAATATTTTCCGGAGCAGCAACCCTTCCTCTTCCTGAGGGTTAAAATAAACATTCCCGGAAAAACGCGAGCGCCGGGCTGGTTCCACAACTTTATGTTACGCTCCTGCGGAAGACTCGGATTGAGGTTGTTGCTGCTGGCTGGCTTACTGGTTCCGGCGCAGAACATGCTTGCGCAGGTGGCGTCGGCACCGTTGCAACCTTCTCAGGCCGCACCACCCAAGACCGCGACAGCCCCTGTGACTACGGCCCCCACGACGAAGGCCCATGCCCGGAAAACTACTCCCGAGCCTGAAGTCCCGCAAACTCCTCCGCCTCCGCCCACGCTGGAGCAGCAGGCGCCGGTGCCGCCTCAGGTGGCATACCAGAACGGCCAACTGACGATCGATTCCCAGAATGCCACCCTCTCGCAGGTGCTGCGGTCGGTGCAGACAACGACTGGGGCATCGATCGACATACCGCCTGGTGCAGGAAGCGAACGCGTCGTTGCCCGGCTCGGGCCCGGAACGCCCAAGGACGTGCTTGCGGCCCTTCTGAACGGTTCGAAGTTCAACTACGTAATTTTGGGCACTCCGAACCAGCCAGGAGGCGTGCAAAAAGTCATGCTGCTGTCGAAGAACGCCGCCGGTGACAATTCTACTTCGATGGCGGCGCAGAACAATATCCATGGGCCGGTGGTGTCGCAAGCCGTCGAGCCGCCCGAGGACGAGTATCCTCCGCCTGATCAGGAATCGGAAAACCAGCAGCTTCAGCCGGCGCAGCCCGGAATGCCCGGCAGCGAAGGTCTGACCCCCGACGCCACCAATGCCTCTCCGGCCTTGATTGCGCCCGGGAACCGTACGCCCGAACAGATGCTGCAAGAACTGCAGAGAATGCAGCAGCAACAACAGCAAATGCAGCAGCAACTCAATCCCGTGAACCAGCAGCCTGCGCCAACGCCGTTCCCCCCCCAGCCTGGGACGGCGTCACCTCAGCCGCAATAAACCCGTCGCTCTTGCCAACCGCAAAATCACGCAGTGACTTGTCCCGCCACCAGCTCCGCTAACGAGTGCTGGTACGGCGCTCGAGCGATGCCGCGTTCCGTGATGATCGCCGTCACGTACTTGTTGGGCGTCACATCGAACGCCGGGTTTTCCGCCCGCACCGCGTCGGGCGCAATCTGTTTTCCGGCAAAGTGCGTCACTTCGGTCGAAGCGCGTTGTTCAATAGGGATCTTGCTCCCATCCGCCGTATTCAGGTCCACCGTCGAAATCGGCGCTGCTACATAGAACGGAATGCCGTGCTCCTTCGCCAGAACCGCGACCGTATAGGTGCCAATCTTGTTGGCGACATCGCCGTTGGCCGCGATGCGGTCGGCACCCACGATCACGGCATCGATCTTGCCGAGCCGCATCATCGCGCCCGCCATGTTGTCCGCGATCAGCGTCGTGGGGATTCCATCCTTCATGAGCTCCCACGCTGTCAGACGAGAGCCTTGCAGGAATGGCCGCGTTTCGTCGGCGAATACCTGTAGTTGCTTGCCCGATTCGACGGCCGCGCGAATCACGCCCAGCGCCGTGCCGTATCCCGCTGTAGCCAGCGCGCCTGCGTTGCAGTGTGTCAGCACGCCTCCGCTACTGGGCAGCAAGACTGCGCCATGCTTGCCCATCGCTTCATTGGCGGCGATGTCTTCCACCAGCACGCGCTGTGCTTCGGCCACCAGTTCCGCCTTGATTTGCTCAACCGGCTGCGAGCGCAACTCCTGGAACTTGTCGCGCATGCGCCGAATCGCCCAGAACAGGTTTACCGCCGTCGGACGCGTGCCAGCCAGCACGTTGCAGATCGCGTCGAACTCGCGTTCTAGTTCAGGCTGCGTCTTGGCCGAGGATTGCAGCGTTCCCAACGCCACTCCCATTGCCGCCGTTACGCCGATGGCCGGTGCCCCGCGCACGATCATGGTGCGAATTGCGTCCGCGACCTCTTCGTAATTCTTGCAGGTGACGTACGTCTCTTCTGTCGGCAGCTTCGTCTGGTCGATGAAGCGCACGCCTGCGTCAGTCCACTCTAAAGTTTTGATCATTGCTATTTCGCTTCGAGTGCTTTCACGTGCTCCGCGCGCACGTCGTTGGCAGTGAAGAGCGCGACAAACGGAGCCGGGGAAGAGGCCTTCTCCACGCTGGAACGTCCGCCCGCCTCCTCACGTTCCACCAGGCACAACACTCCCGTCACCTCAAAGCCAAACTCGCGCGCCGCTTCAATCGCTTGGATGGTCGAAGCCCCGGTAGTGCACACGTCGTCCACGATCACCACACGCGCGCCCTTTGCGCGATACCCTTCAACACGTTGTCCTGTGCCGTGCGTCTTCTCCGCTTTGCGCACCAGGAAGCCGTTAACAGGAGTCCCGCGTTGTGCGCTGATCACCGAAGTCGCTACCACGATCGGATCAGCGCCCATGGTTAGCCCGCCAATTGCGTCCGCTTGCCATCCGCGCTCGCGAATTTCTCCGAGCACCGCTTCACCCGTGGCTAAAGCTCCCGCTGCATCCAGCGTGGTCAACCGGCAATCGATGTAGTAATCACTGGTTCCGCCGCTGGAAAGCTTGAAATTCCCCAAGCGGAACGACTTCTCCGCCAGCATGCCCAGCAGCTTTTCACGCGCATTTCCCATACTTTTCCACCATACCATTTTCAGTTAGCGACTTTTTCCAGGTGCTGAAAGTGGTCGCTGCCGAACCACAGCAGCGTAAACAAAGCGGTGTTATACCCGCAGTGCATCAAAAACGACGCTGCCACCGAATTTGCTCGCTCGCGCGCCAGCGTGAACACCACGCCCACAACGAAGATACTCAGGAGCGGCCCCCAGGCGTAGCCCAGTTGCGTTCCATGAATAGCGGCGAACGCGCTGGCAGTGACCAGAACTCCCAACCCCACTCCCCATGCCCGGCGCAGCAACGGGTACAACATCCCGCGAAAGAACAACTCCTCCAGCAACGGCGCCAGCGTAATGCCGAACGCCGCCATCAGGTAGGCGCCCGTCGCGTCGCTAAAGAACTTGTCCACCGGAAGCGACTTGGGAATCGGCAGCCAGCGCGAGGCAAGCTCCACCAGGAAAGCAAAAAATATTCCCGCCAGAAAGAAGCCCAGGGCCGTCGCTCCCGGCCAGTTCCAGCGGATCGCCCGCCAGAACCGTTCCCCCGATTTGATGCGCACCAGCGCAATCATGAAAACGATCACCAGGGGGTACGCAGCGAACTGTGCTCCGATCACGACGACTGGGCTCGATGCCAATTCGTCGAGGGGCATGTGATGTCCCCGGGCGCTCACGTGCGCGATCGCCAGCGCAATGGCGCTGAACACCAGAATCGCGACGACAGTGAAACCCAATACAGCCATCGCGTCCCAAAACGACCACTCAGGAAATGGGCGCGGCGCGAAGGACGTTAGCGGCGGCATCGCTGCCACCGTCGTCACATGTTGCTCGGCGGCCGAAACTTCGCTCTCCGTCTCGGGCGGCGCCGATGGTTCGAGTGGCTCTGGTTCGGGATCGGTCATATTTGGACGGTTCGGACTCGTCGCGATTGCTTACGCACTCTTCCCATTGGATGCACCCAGCAGTAACTTGGCGAGCGCCTGCCCGGTGTAGGACTTCTTCATCCGCGCCACCTGCTCTGGCGTGCCCTGCGCCACAATGCGGCCACCATCTTCGCCACCCTCAGGCCCCAGGTCGATGATCCAGTCCGCGTTGCGGATCACATCCATATTGTGCTCAATGATAATGATGCTGTTGCCCAGGTCAGTCAGCCGGTGCAGCACTTCCAGTAGCTTGCTCACGTCGTCGAAGTGCAGGCCCGTCGTCGGCTCGTCCAGCAGGTAAAGCGTCTTGCCCGTCTGTCGCTTGCTGAGCTCGCGCGCCAGCTTGATGCGCTGTGCCTCGCCGCCCGACAGCGTCACCGCCGATTGTCCCAGGTGAATGTATCCCAACCCGACGTCCACCAGCGTCTGCAGCTTCTGTTTGATCTGCGGAATGTTCTCCAGCACCGGCAACGCGTCCGCCACCGGTGTCTCGAGGAGATCAGCGATCGAGTAGCCCTTGTACTTCACCGCCAGCGTCTCGTGATTGTAGCGTTTGCCGCCGCACACTTCGCACTGCACGTACACGTCAGGCAGGAAGTTCATCTCGATGCGCCGCTGTCCGTCGCCTTGGCAGGCTTCGCAACGGCCGCCCGCCACGTTGAACGAAAATCGGCCCGCTTTATAGCCCCGCTCCCGCGACTCCGGCAGCATCGCGAACAAATCGCGTATCTGCGTAAAGACGCCGGTGTAGGTCGCGGGATTCGAGCGCGGCGTCCGCCCAATCGGCGACTGGTCGATGCGAATCACTTTGTCGATGAATTCCGTGCCGCTGATGCTTCTGTGCGCCCCCGCCTCTTCGCGCGAGTTGTAAATCGCCTTCGCCAGCGCGCGATAAAGAATGTCATTGACCAGCGTTGACTTGCCCGATCCCGACACGCCCGTCACCACCGTCATCACGCCCAACGGAAACGTAACGTCGATCTGTTTCAGGTTGTTCTCTCTCGCCCCCAGAATCGTGATGGCATTACCATTGGTTTGCCGTCGCGCGAAGCGATACATCACCTGCTTTCGTCCCGAGATATATTGCCCAGTCAGAGAACGGGGAAAATTCTCGATCTCGAGAGGCGTGCCACTGGCCACGACTTCGCCCCCGTGCCGCCCAGCTCCCGGCCCCAGGTCAATCACGTAGTCCGAGCGCCGGATCGTGTCTTCATCGTGCTCCACCACCAGCACCGTGTTTCCCAGGTCGCGCAGCGACTCCAGCGCCTGCAACAGGCGGTCATTATCGCGATGATGCAATCCGATGGAGGGCTCGTCGAGCACATATAGCACTCCGCGCAGCTTCGATCCAATCTGCGTTGCCAGCCGGATGCGCTGGCCTTCGCCGCCACTCAGCGTCATCGCCGATCGGTCCAGCGAAATGTATCCCAGCCCCACCGCGTTCAGGAACTGCAACCGCTCCGCAATCTCGCGGCGGATCCGTCCGGCAATCTTTTCCTCACGGTCATTCAGCCTAATCCGCGCCGCCGCTTCCACCGCGCGCGACACCGGCATCGCCGTGAAGTCGGCAATCGACATGCCGTTTACCTTCACCGCCAGGCTCTCCGGCCGCAGCCGCCTGCCTTCACACGCCGGACAACGCGTCGCCGACATATGGTCCAGCAGCCAGTCGCGATAACCCTGCGACGAACTGTCTTCCATGTTCCGGCGCAAATACGCGAACACCCCAAGGAAGCCGCCCTTCTTCTTCTCGCTCCGCTCCGGCCCATACAAAATCAGGTTCTGCGTCTTCTTCGGAAGCTGCTCGAACGGTTTCGCAAGATCGAAACCATAGGCCGCCGCCGCAAGCTGCAACGAATGGATCAGGTTTTGCGACGCCGATCCCGGCCCCAGTCCGCCGTCCAGCAAGGGCTTCGACCAGTCGGTGATCACCTTTGCCGGATCGAAATCGTACTTGCTGCCTAGTCCATTGCACTCCGGACACGCCCCATACACGCTGTTGAACGAGAATGACCGCGGCTCCAGCACCGGAACGTTAATGCCGCACTCCGGACACGCCAGCTTTGACGAGTACAGCCGTTCCTCTCCGCCCACCACAGCCACCTGCACCAGGCCATCCGCCAGCTTCATTGCCGATTCCACTGCCGCCGCCAGCCGATGCTCGATGCCGTTCTTCACCAGTAGCCGGTCCACCACGACCTCAATCGTGTGGTTCTTGCGCTTGTCGAGCTTGATCTCCTCGTCGGCCATGTTGCGCAGTTCGCCATCGATGCGGGCCTTGACGTAGCCCTGCTGCACCAGCTTGTCCATCTCTTTCTTGAATTCGCCCTTTCGTCCGCGCACGATCGGCGCCAGCACCATCACCCGGTCTTCGGGTTTCAGCTCCATCACGCGCTGCACAATCTGCTCCGCCGACTGGCGCGAGATCTCGCGGCCGCAGTTGGGACAATGCGGCACCCCGATCGAGCTGTAGAGAAGCCGCAAGTAGTCGTAGATTTCCGTAATGGTTCCAACCGTCGAGCGCGGACTGCGGCTGGTTGTCTTCTGCTCGATGGAGATCGCGGGACTTAGCCCGTCGATGCTGTCCACATCGGGCCGTTCCATCTGATCGAGAAATTGCCGGGCATAGGCCGAGAGCGTTTCGACATAGCGGCGCTGCCCCTCGGCATAGATTGTGTCGAAGGCCAGCGAAGACTTGCCCGATCCGCTCAACCCCGTAATCACGGTCAAGGTATTGCGCGGAATCTCGACGCTGATGTTCTTCAGGTTATGCTGCCGCGCTCCCCTGACAGTGATATTGGCAATTCCCATGGTTGAACGGGCATGGCTTCAGCCGTGCCGAAAATCCCTTATTTTCTCGTCATTCCGAGCGCGCCTCAGCTCGCGAGGAATCTGGTTTGCCGAGTCCGGGGTCAAAAAATGCCCGGCATCCGGTTTGGAGCGCGGTCCCAAACCCTGATATCCATCCCGATTGCTCTAGAAAGTCCACAAGAGGGAAGACGTATCTCGACTCCAGTATCTTATTTGGCAACACCTGAGAGCGTCAACGCGCGGTAAAGTAGCTGGATGCTTCAGGTCCGCGCCGCGATGCCCGGCGCCAACCCGGGAATGTTCGAATGGTTCTTTCGCACTGTAGAATGAGAGGGATATGACGCCGTTCCTGCTTTCGTTCCTTTTGCTCTTCACCATCGTCGTTGCTTTCGTTTTCGGGATTTCGGTGGGCTATTGGGCGGTTTGCGGCATCCTTTATTTCTTCAATCCCGATCGGACGCAAAAGAAGCCGACCCAGACCCCAACGTTCGCCCACTCCCCCAGCGGCAACTGAGGCTTCGTTTCGATTCCATCTGGTACCGGCCGCAAACCTACGTCCTGAGTCAGATGCATTCCGCATCAATTGCGGCGTTTTTGAACTGCACTGCGGCATTCCTCTACACCGCCGCCGCACGACCGATGAAGACCTCCTCAACTTTCTTTCCTGTTGTTGCGAAATGCATCACGTCCAGCAGTGACGCCCGTCACAGAACCGCACCGTCTCGCAGGAACACACTAATCATGCACAGGTCGAAATCCATGTGCGCGGATCATACGTAAGCAGGTCAAATTGGCAGTAGATATCGGTCCGATTTAATCATTCGCACTTCTCGAAAGGGATGTAATGAAGAAGGTCATCTTAGCTGTAATGCTCACCGCCTTGGCGCTGTTTCTGATCTTGCCGAACCTGTCGTGGGGTATCTAACCCGGCGATTTGTAATGGAAGCCTGCTCTCGCTTCCGCTCGCAAGGTTGTCAGTTGGGACCAAGCGTTGAGGTCGCAGTTGACGTTAAAGTCTTGAGCAAGTAGCAGTTTCCAACCGGCGCCATCACCCGGGACGCCTAGATTTGAAGGGCTGCCCCTTGATGGAATCAAGGTCGGTCGTGCGTTTCACCAGTAAGTTTCGGGCCCCACAGTTCGCGGCGCAAACCCGGTTTGCGCAAGGCTTGGGGAAACGCCGTACCTTTTTCTCTGTCGCAGCAGTACGTCTGGGTTCCGACCCTTTTAGGCTCACTCGGCATCTGGCTTCTTCACCGACATTTCGATTTCTGGCCGCGAAATCCCGTCTTCTGGCGAGCGCCACTTCGCCCCGACGGGATTTCTTCTGCCCTTTCAACCATCGCCCGGCGGAGTCCTTTTTCGCGCCACTATCTTCGGCCGGAGACCGCTCGGGCGCCCCTGGAGCAAGCAATGAGCAAGGGAATTCTCTACGATGCCACGATGTGCATCGGCTGCAAGCAGTGCGAGCAAGCCTGCGCTACTGAAAATGGCCTGCCGTACGACGACACCATCGCAGCCCAGAATGTGACATCGGCGCATAAGTACACCACCGTCCTCACCAAAGACGACAAATTCATGCGTAAGCTGTGCATGAACTGCGACGATCCGGCCTGCGCCTCGGTTTGTCCCGTGGGCGCTCTCAAAAAGACCGCCCTCGGCCCGGTCACCTACGACAAACACAAGTGCATGGGATGCCGCTATTGCATGGCAGCCTGCCCGTTCAGCGTTCCCAAGTACGAATGGGACAAGGCGGTTCCCGGCGTGCGCAAGTGCATCATGTGCGCGACTCGCGTTGCGGCAGGCAAACCGACAGCCTGCGCGGAAATCTGTCCCACTGGCGCGACCAAGTTTGGCGACCGCGACGAGCTGTTGAAAGAGGCCCGCAAACGCATCCAGGACAATCCCGGAACCTACCTGCCCCACATTTACGGCGAGACCGAAGTGGGCGGGACCTCCGTCATGCTCCTCTCCTCGCTCGACTTCAACAAGTTCGGCTACCGCAACGATCTGACCGAGCGCGCCCTGCCGCTCTACACCTACCAGGTCTTGTCACGCATTCCCGACTTCGTTCCAATCTTCGGCGTTCTCCTCGGCGGTGTTTACTGGATCACCCATCGCCGCGAAGAGGTGGCCGAAGCCGAAGGCCGCGACAATGACAAGCCTTCAACTCACGACCAGGGCGGTGCGCAATGACTGTTCCGACGTCCAAATTGACGTTCCGTTTCACCTTCTGGAAGGGCGTCTTCCTCGTCATCATGGTGGCCGGCGTCTATGCCACCTACGTTCGCTTTCTTCACGGACTGGGCGCGTCGACCAACCTGAGCGACCAGTTTCCCTGGGGTCTTTGGATCGGTTTCGACGTGATGTGCGGCGTCATGCTGGCTGCCGGTGGCTTCACGCTGACTGCGGCGGTAGAAATCTTCAATATCAAACGCTGGCACTCCATTATGCGGCCTACCATCCTGACCGCTTTCATGGGCTACCTGCTGGTTTGTGCCGCGCTCATGTATGACCTTGGTTTGCCCTGGAACATCTGGCATCCGCTCATCATGCGCAACCCGCACTCCGTGATGTTCGAAGTTGCTTACTGCGTCATGCTCTACACCACCGTGCTGGCGCTGGAATTCTCCCCCATCGTCTTCGAGCGCCTCGGTTGGAAACGCGCCCTGAAGACGGTGCGCAGCGTGATGATTGCGCTGGTCATCCTCGGCGTGCTTCTCTCCACTTTGCACCAGTCGTCGCTGGGCACGCTGTACCTGATCATGCCCAACAAGCTGCACGCCTTCTGGTACAGCCCGCTGCTGCCCGTGTTCTTCTACATTTCGGCGATCGCGGTTGGTCTGGCCATGATCATCTTCGAGTCGTCGATGAGTTCCAAGTACTTTGGCCGCGAGCTCGAACTTCCCATCTTGCGCGACATGGGACGTGTGCTGGTGGTGGTACTCGCTATCTATGGCATCCTCCGTTTCGAGGACCTCTATCACCGCGGAGTGTTGGGTTTGGTCTTTGTCTCGGGATACGAGCAGCGCTTCTTCCTGCTGGAGATATGCTTGTCGGTCATCTTCCCGCTGGGACTCCTGCTGATTCCCAAGGTGCGTAATAACCCCCAAGGACTGTACCTCGCGGCGGTATTGACGCTGTTGGGATTCGTAACCAATCGCCTCAACGTCGCCATCACCGGCGTAGAAAACGCAGTTGGCGCGCGCTACACCCCGAAGTGGACCGAAGTCGTGATCACGGCGATGTTCGTCGCCCTCGGGTTCGCCATCTTCGGATTTGTCGCCCGCTATCTGCCCATCTTCCCTGAAGAGAAGGCACACCTGCCGGCGATGCGTCAACCTCAAGGAGTTCGCGCGGAAGTTGCGGTGCCTGTCCATGCCGGAGACTGACCAACCCGACGGCGCCCGCCATAAGCCTGCGTGGCTCGTGAGAATGGGGCGCAGCATCAGCGCCAAGCTGATGGTGTCGATCTTCGTCGTCATGCTGCTGATGTTCGCCGCCCTGGGCTACTTCAGCACTCGGCTGCATCAGAAGCATCTCGAGGCTGCCGCCCTCGTCAGCGCTGAACAGCAGAGCGAGGTGCTCCGCCGCAGCGCCTCCCACTACATGCTCAAGAACGACCGCGACGGCCTCTACCAGATGATGATCAACATGGCCGACCAGCCCGGCATCGTGCGGGTGCGGATCATGAACTCCGAGGGCGTCATCAGCTACTCCACCGAGCCTTCCGAGGTGGGCGGCGCGGTGAACAAGGATGCCGAGGCCTGCTACGGCTGTCACGAACAGTCCAAGCCACTCGTGCTTCTGAAGCGCTCCGATCGCTTCCGCGTCTATCGCGACGACGGCTCGCGCGTGCTGGGCGTCATCACTCCCATCCAGAACCAGCCCGCCTGCGCCAACGCCGCCTGCCACGCGCACCCCGCCAGCGTGCAGGTTCTCGGCGTGCTTGACACCAATCTTTCCCTGGAGAAAGTGGATATCAACCTGGCGCAGGAACGCCGCACCATGCTGGCCTACACCGCGATCGCGCTGTTGATCGTGGTCTTCCTCAGCGGCCTATTCATCTGGGTCGAAGTCCGCAACCCGCTGCGTGCCTTGAAGGCCGGCACCGAACGCCTCGCCAAGGGAGAACTTGGCGTCCACATTGCGGTGAATTCCAAGGATGAGGCCGGCGAACTGGCGCAATCGTTCAACGATATGAGCAGCCGCCTGCAACTGGCGCAAGCCGAGATCACTGCCTGGGCCCGCACTCTCGAAGACCGAGTCGAGGAGAAGACCCGCGAACTCAAGCAGGCGCATCAGCACATGCTGCAAGTGGAGAAGATGGCGACCATCGGCAAGATGGCCGCCGTCGTCGCCCACGAGATCAACAACCCGCTCTCCGGCATCCTGACTTACTCACGAGTGGTGAAGCGCTGGATCCAGAACAACTTTTCTGCCGCCCCGCGCACTGAAGAAATGAGTGGATCGCTCGACCTGATTGCCAGCGAGAGCAAGCGCTGTGGCGAGCTGGTCAAGAACCTGCTTTCGTTCTCGCGGATCACCCCCATGAATCTGGAGTGGAGCGACCTGGGCCAGGTCATCGACCGCTGCGTCCGCCTGGTGCAGCACAAGATGGACATGGGGAGCATCGAGCTTAATCTCGCGGTCGCTGCCAATCTGCCGCACGTGCACTGCGATCCCAACCAGATCGAGCAAGTCGTCCTTGCCATGGTCATCAACGCCATCGACGCCATGCCACAAGGAGGCAATCTCTGGATCAGCGCCCGCCAGCAGACTGCGTCCGTGCTGGAACTCATTATCCGCGACGACGGCATCGGCATCTCTGACGAACATCTGTCTCACATCTTCGAGCCGTTCTACACCACCAAGGAATCTGGGGGCTCCGGACTCGGCCTGGCCATCAGCCAGAACATCGTCGAGCGCCACCGAGGCAGCATTGCTGTCCACTCGGTGGTGGGGCAAGGAACCAGTTTCACAATTCTGTTGCCGGTTGACAGCCAGAAGCCAGCGCTTGCCAGCGACGTGGATCGCACATTGACTGGGGTCACGTAAGAAAGAGGTAGGGAAATGATCAAAGGTAAATTGCTAATTGTTGATGATGAACTGAGCGTGCGCGATTCGCTCGCCAAGTGGTTTGCCGAGGAAGGCTACGACGTTGCTACCGCCGAGAGCGCCAACGAAGCCCTTACCCGCGTGGCCGAGCAGACCTTCGACGTCGCCCTCGTCGATATCAAGATGCGCGGCACCGATGGCATCGAACTGCAGCGCCGCCTCCATGAAATCTATCCCGAGATGCTGGTCATAATCATGACCGGATACGCCTCGGTCGAGACCGCCATCGCCGCCCTCAAGAACGGCGCGTACGATTACGTCAACAAGCCGCTTGACCCCGACGAGATTGCGCACTTGGTCGGCAAAGCCATGGCGCACCGCCACACTCTGCAGGAGAATACGCGCCTGAAGGAAACCGTGGCCGACATGACGCATCCCACCGACATCATCGGGCAGAGCGGGGCCATGCAGCGCATCTTCGAGGCCATCGATACCGTGGGTCCCACCGATGCCACTGTCCTCATCAGCGGCGAGAGTGGCACTGGCAAGGAACTGGTCGCCCGCGCCGTTCACGCCGCCAGCAACCGCCGTTATCATCCCATGGTGGTCATTCACTGCGGCGCGCTCACAGAAACTCTGCTCGAAAGCGAGTTGTTCGGCCACGAAAAGGGCGCATTTACCGGCGCGCAGTACCGTAAGAAGGGCAAGTTCGAGATCGCCGAAGGTGGCACCGTCTTTCTCGACGAGATCGGCGACATCAGCCTCAAGACGCAGACCGACTTGCTGCGCGTGTTGCAGGAGCGTGAGATCGTCCGCGTGGGAGGCAACCAGACCATCAAGGTCGATTTTCGCATCGTCGCCGCCACCAACAAGAACCTCGAGCTGCTCATCGAAGAGGGGAAGTTCCGTCCCGACCTCTACTACCGCCTCAACGTATTCCACATCGAGTTGCCGCCGCTGCGCGAGCGCCGCGAAGACATTCCGCCGCTGGTCAACCATTTCGTGATCAAGTTCTCGCGCGAGATGAATAAGAAGATCAGCTTCGTTTCGCCCGCTGCCATGAACCTGCTGCAGCAGTACGCTTGGCCGGGCAACGTGCGTGAGTTGGAGAACGCGGTGGAGCGTGCGATGGTCGTCGCGCAGGAGCCCGAATTGCGCGAGCAGGACTTCACCCTGAAGACCCGCAACGGCAATCCTGTCGGCGGTTCGCGCAGCCTGGAGGATGTCGAGAAGGACCACATCCTTCGCGTGCTCGAAGACTGCGGCGGCAACCAGACGCGCACCGCCGAAGTGCTGGGCATCGATCGCGTCACCCTGCACCACAAGCTGAAAAAGTTCGGCTGGAACCGGAAAGACAAAGAAAAGGAACTGGCCGGTGTCGGGAGCCAATGAAAAACCTGCAATTGTTGCCGGTGGGAGAGGTTGATCCCCGCCTGCTCGATTGGTTGCGGCAGGCGCTGTACGAGAAGTTCCGTGTGCCTGCGGAAGTCCTGCGCCCGGCGCTCGATCCTGCCTTCGCGCTGCATCCCGAGCGGCAGCAGTTTCACTCCTCCGAAATCCTCGGCACGATGCAGTCTTATCTCAACAACGACACTTGGCGGTTGCTCGGGGTCACCGGTCGCGATCTCTACATCCCGATTCTCACCTTCGTTTTCGGCGAGGCCCAACTGGGAGGGGCCAGCGCGATCGTTTCCTACCACCGCCTTACTCAGGAATTTTACGGATTGCCGCCCGACCTCGACCTGCTCGCCAACCGCCTGCTCACGGAGTCGGTGCATGAGTTGGGACACACGCTGCACCTCACTCATTGCGACGACTTCCGTTGCGCCATGGCGCCTTCGCACGCCGTCGAATACATCGACATCAAGGAAAGCGGCTTCTGTGAAGACTGCCTGGCCAAAGCCACGCAGGCGGTCTGACGGGGTACCCCCCTCCCCCCCCACTATTCAAATTCCTTGTTTTCATCGGGATAGCAGGGTAAGAATATAGTTGACTAATCAGATTGCTGATGTTATTGTGGTCTCACTATGAACGCAAATAGCAATGAACCCAAGACTTTACAAGAGGCAATCACCTACTTTTCCGACCCTGATAATTGCCTCGCGTACATGATTCCCCGAACTTGGCCGAATGGCGTAGTGACTTGCCCGACCTGTGGCCGGACTGACCCTAAGTTTCTCGCCAATCAGCAGCGCTGGCAGTGCAAGAGCGTACACCCAAAGCGCCAATTCTCTGCGAAGGTTGGAACGATCTTCGAGGACTCGCCTATTCGACTGGAAAAGTGGCTCCCCGCTGTATGGGCAATCGTGAACGATAAGAACGGGATTAGCTCTTGGGAGTTGCACCGGATGCTTGGTGTCACCCAAAAGACTGCATGGTTCATGCTACATCGCATCCGGCTGGCGATGAGCGACAAGAGATTCGGTCACTCTAAGATCGGCAACAGCGACGGTGGCAGCGGCGTTGAAGTGGATGAGACCTTTGTCGGTGGCCGACTCAAGAACATGCATAAGGACAAGAAAGTCCGGTACGAGATTCGCGCGGGGAGCCACAGGCAAGGCCGTGGTCATGGGACTGCTCGACCGCGATCTCCGGCAAGTCCGCGCTAAGATTGTGCCCGATGTGCGGCGCGAGACTTTGCAGAACGAAGTCATGCGCGAAGTGAAGCACGGCTCTCGCGTATTCACCGATCAGCACTTCGGTTACGACAGTCTACACTCTCGTTTCGTGCATGACGTGGTGAATCACACTCTGGAGTACGTGAACGGTCAGGTTCACACCAACGGAATTGAGAACTTCTGGAGTCTGCTCAAGAGAACCCTACGCGGAACCTACGTTGCCGTGGAGCCCTACCACTTGGAGCGATACGTAGACGAGCAGGTATTCCGTTTCAATAATCGTGGCGGGAAACGGAAGGAAGATCGAGTCACAGACGCTCAGCGTTTCTCGCTGGCGATATCGCAGATCGTGGGCAAGCGGCTCACTTACGCCGAACTGACAGGCAAGACAGGCGAAACGACGCCTTTCTAATCCTTATCGGAAACAGCGCGGTCGGAAGCCGAAGTCTTAGGCTTGGGACCGCGCTTTGGCTTACCCGCGTTCGCTGTCTTTTCCTCGGCCAGCATCCGATTCAGATCAGTTTTCGATACCTGGAGAATCGTTCGCATGGCGTTGTCGAATCTCGTGTACTCCGGAGAGTGCTTCGGACTAGACTTCATGCGCCCATATTACACCCACAAAGGAGAGCATCCAATGACTGAGGAACAAGCACAGCAAATCATTGACCTACTACAAGAGATACTTCGTGAGCTAGCCGAGTTTCATCGGGAATGGGGCAAGGCTTAGTCGGGAGTAGAATTTGGGCGATCTTGATGGCGTGAACCGCGTCCCAAAACTCCTCGCCTTTGAGAGTCTCCAGAATCTTTTCAGCCAATTCAATTGATCGTGATTGCATCGCACACTTCTCCTGTGATACTTAAGGATTGCGCGATTCTGGCCCCTGCGGGAACAGGGGCTTTTACTTCTTTACTCCGGTTCTTGGGTCGATTCCTTTCGCACGGCACAACTTGATAAGCAGTTCACGGGTCGGTTCAGTGTGTAGTTTAGGGATTCCCCAAATAAGCCAACTCACGGTTTCGTTTGGAACGAAGCTGGCATTTTGCCGATGCCTCTTGCGAACGTTGAACTGTTCCCACGCATAGTGGTCTGCTGCCTGTAGACCAGCAAATTCGTCTTTGCGTTTGTAGATAGGAATTGCTTCACCCTCGACTTCCATCAAATCTGTAAATTTGGCTTGGCCGAAGTCGCCATGCTCAAAAATGTACTCAACGGATTCGGGAATGGCAAACATTTCTCTCCACTGGCGTAATCGCTCGATGCACATCCGAGCCCCCAAGGCATAAGGCGGCACTACTTCATTGAGGGGCAATAGAGAACTTATATCGTTGTAAACATCCATTGGTACCATGCATGAGATTCCGCAGTGCATCGTAGACACTTCGGCCATAGCAAGTTTCTGAATAAATTCGTTTGCTTTCTTTGGACTCTGGCTCAGCCTTACGTAGTCCGCTCTTGCCTTGCTTTGTGCGGCGTAACGCTCCGGAGTTTGGTAGGCTGCCATAAACTCTGCTGCATGAAACGGTAGGTCGGCTTCATATTCTTCGTGGACTCCCTTCCAAGCGAGTTCGAGCATTTGCCACTGCTGAAAATTAGCCACAAAGCCAGAAACCACAATGAACGGCTGACGCTCCTCACCCGACGCATCGAAATAAGCGGTAAACATAGCCATCATCGCGCCTTTAAGGTTTCGGCGATTGACGAGAATGGCAGCAGCCAACCGATCCAGCGGTGTCGGAGGAATGGTGAAAGGAAAAGCATCGGTTCGGAAATCATAACCCGCTTCGGGCGAACCTCCGCCCAAAGCCCTGTCACGGCTTCCCGCAGGATAGCAGATTTGATTAGCCATGTATATTCTTACCGATAGCAGGAATCGCGCGCAAATATGTGACAGCAAATAGGTTATAGGCAAAGTCCTGAGCCGCAAGGAGTTGCATCGGTGCCCCCCTAGGCCGCCTGAGGCTCGCGAAGGTGCAGGGATGCCTGCTGCAGCGCGAAAAGCAATGCGCTGGCGCGTTGCGGCTCGATGCGATGATCGGCGAGGGCGTCGATCACATCGAAGAGAGCCAACCGCACATCCTGCGTGGTCTCGAGGGGCGGAAAGTGCAGGAGTAGCGTCTCAGCGCGGCGGCGGACACGGGACAGTTGCCGGCTGCGCTGGTGATCGCGCTGGTGGAAGTAACAAAGTTGCTTTCCGCGGAGCGCGGGAGAACCACATGGGACGCCATCGAGCTTGAGATGGCTGCAGGTAGGACACGGCATAAAGCCTCTAAAAAAAATCGGCGGTTAGCTCTTAGCCGTTAGCTATTCGCCATTAGCTTTTAGCTAAGAGGAATTGATACAGGCTGCGGGTATTCCCGCAGCAAAGTCGTACAGTGTCCCTCAAGGGGCTTTGCCCCACGGTGAAAGCGTGGCAGAGGACGGAGAGGGATTGACAAGAGTTTTGTGAGAAATCTTGGGTGTGATTCCCGTTTTGGGAAGATTCGGATTCACCACCCTTCGACTACGCTCAGGGCAGGCTTCGGCGCGGAGGTCACGGAGGAATGCGAGCCGGAAAAGCAACTGAGGGATTTGGCGGAATAGAACTGCGATGTGCAATATGCCCCGCCCTAGCCAAAATCGGGCTAGAACGGGGCACCCAGATTAGATTGTTGCTTGGCCGGGCCACCCGCCCGCGCTTCTTTTCTTCTTCTGTCCGCGCCTGCAACTCGGTCGTCTGGGCTCCGAGGGGTTGCTGTTGGAGTTGCTGTTCCGTGTCCGCGCGAGCACGCGCCGCGCGAACCAGCGGCATCTCCGTTGCGCCCTTGATGCCTGCGCCGAAGTTGGACCGCCCAGGAACCCAATCCATCGCGCCAGACGCGAGAGCATCAGACATCCCCTGCGCGCCGCCACCCAGAACCGAGATCAACGCACCGAGCTTCGTGAGTCCGCTATTCGGCGTGAGGCGCTTCTGATTGCCGGCCGCGTCCACGTTCAAGTCTTGGAAGGATGGCTTGACGACCTTTGGAGTGTAGCCACCCTCCTCCTTAAACTCCGCAGGAGGTTGTGCTGGTTGCGGCGCAGTTTTCATCACTGCGGGTGAAGGCGCAGGCTCTGGCGCTCCGCCACCGGGAGTGAGATCGCCGGAAGCACTGGTGTCTTGCGCGTAGGTTAGCGGCGCTTGGGCATCTGCGGGGGCATCGCTCGACAGCGGCAGCGACTTCGGCAGAACCGGAACCAGAGTAGGAGCCTTCGAGTTTTTCGCAAGGGCTACCGCAGTCTGCGAGGGGTTGTCGTAGAACGTGGTGTTGCCGTCAGCGTCCTGCAACCCCGTCTTGGTGAGACTGTCGAAGAATTTTCCCATTCACTCACCTCCGTAGAACGCGCCGTCGGGGCCAACCGCGCCCGCGCAGCGGCCAGATAGTCGAGGTTTGGTTGGACGATCTGCGCCGGAGTACCCGGCACGCTGATGCTCGGAGCCGACCGCGAGCGGTTCGCGATCGCCTGCCGCGACTGGTCGAGGGCGTCTAAACCGTCATGCAAGCCCGCGCTAAGACCCTGCATGAGAGGAGACGGCTTACGGCTTGCGGCATCGATACCAGCTCCGCCGTCGGGCGTAGGAGCCGCCTTGTCAAACAGCTTGCCCATAGAGCCTCGCTGGTTGTCTATCCACAGATTTAAATTTGCAGTGTGATAACGGCTTTCTTGCCGTCGAGACGAACTGGATTTGTGATGCCCACAGATTCACATATCCAACACCAAATTAACCGTTTGGGCGTCACTCCGGCGGAATCAGTGCCGGCGCCCGTAGGCCTTGGATTTGTTGCGGAGGGGGCGGCTTAAAACTAGCTGGTGGTCGACGCAGCGCCTACGCTGGTCTATCCTCGCAACAGTCTTGGCGCTTAGCGTTGTTCTGCGACGAGAAGAAGGAGAATACTGAATGGGTATCTTCCGGAAGAAAACTCGCAAAATAGACGACAGTGTGAGTGAGGATCCGATCAAACTGGTCGTGGTCGAAGGGATCATGCCACGTATTCTTGCGATAGACCATTTTCCGTTCACTGTCGGGCGGGAAACCAATTGCGATTTGATCCTGACTGACCCACCCGTATCGCGCAAGCACGCCCAATTCGTACGCAAGGTTGACGGAGTCTGGTTGACCGACCAGGCCAGCACGCATGGTACCTACGTAAATGGAAAGCGTATCGTCCAGTGCAAGCTAGAGCCCAATGACCGAGCTACGTTTGGCATAGCGGACGGTCCCTATGTCATCTTTAACCCTGATCAGTCGCCCGCCAGTACGGCACAACAGCTCTTGAGCCAAGTAGCTAGCTGGAAGACCGAGTCGGGTGCCGACGTCGATATGCTCAATACATTTCTCAAAGCGGCACGGAAGTTGAATTCCGTTGGCGTTCTGGACGAGGTTCTGCACGCACTGCTTGAAAGCGCTTTAAGGCGGACTCACGCTGATCGGGTCTTTGTTTTCATTCGCCACAACGAAACTGGCCTTCGCTTGCTAGCGGGACGCGACAAGAACGGTCAAGCGATAGAAGGCGGCGACACGAATTTGCCCGACGCGGCAATCAACGCTTCCGAGTTTCTCGAGATGATTACTGACAACACAGGTCGGGCCAACGGGCTGCCGCCGTATTCTCCCGATAGGTTCGTATGTTTTCCGCTGTGCCAGGTAGCTTTTTACGACGATGGAGGCGGAAACGACGACGCATCTGAGCAACCTTATGTCCAAGGCGTAGTGTGTTTTGATTACCCCTCCCGCCTGCCTTCCATGTTTAGCTACGGCGTCATTAAGGAAATGGTGGAGGCCGCTGGAACACTAATAGAAAACGCGGCCTTGATGAAGGCCGAAAATGCTGCGAGACACGTTCGCCAAGAGATGATCATTGCCGCAAACATTCAGCAACGGCTAATGACCGTGATTACGCCGGATGTTCCCTACGCTGAGATCAAGGCGGTCAGTCGCGCCTGTAAGGACATTGGTGGGGACTTCTTCGACCTCGTGCACACAAACAGCGGTCTGTCGCTCATTGTCGTCGATGTTTCGGGTAAGGGCATCGCCGCAGCCGTCGTCGCGGCTATTCTCCAGGGGATGTTGTATTCACATCTAGCCCGCAACTCGCCGCTGCCTGAAATCACAGCAGCCGTTAATCGTTTCCTGTACGACAAGGTGGGTGGCGAGAAGTTCGCTACCCTTGTCATCGCCCGGCTTGCGCCGTGTGGTGAGTTGGAGTTCATTAACTGTGGACATGTGCCTCCTCTCGTTATCTCGGGGGACACGGCAAAAACCTTAGAGGAAGCAAACCTACCTGTAGGTCTGTTTGCCGTTGCGGACTTCCAAGCTACCCGATTGCAATTGAGTCCGGGAGATCGGCTCCTCGTGGTAACCGACGGTGTGACCGAAGCCGAAAACGCAGCAGGAGAATTCTTCGGGACTAAGCGCCTCGAAGCCTGCGGATGTGAGGGCTTCGCTGCCATCGAACGTGCAGTGACCGAATTCCGTGCGGGCACACCTTTCAATGATGACTACACTATCACCGAAATGGTCTACGGCAGATCGCAGGTGGCGCACCGTGCTCCCCCGACAACCTGATCGGAGTCTTCCTTGGCTCAGTCCGGGATGTAGGGTTAGGCAAGTCGGTCGAGACAAGAGTTGCTCGGCTGGTCACGGTTGGGCCGAACCGCGGCCGGACCTGGCAATCTGATCTCGGATTTTGACCAAGTACAGGGTATATGGAGAAGAAGGTGCCCCAAGTAATCTGGGTAGGAGACTCCGGCGCTTATATCGTACGGGTCACGCAGGAACGAATCGAGTACATTGATAACGCTGGACGACAACAGTTCGTTGACCTACAAGAATGCGCTAACAACTGGGTGCAGTGGCATGACGACCATCGCCAAGAGTTTATTCCCTTGCAAGGTGCTACTGATTCAGACATCGATGCCTGGAATGCTCGCTGTGTGGGAGAACGTGGCGGCGGCGATCCCGTGTGGTGGATCCAGCTCGCGAACGAGCAGAAGACCCGATTCGAGTTCGAAACTTGGGAAGCCTGCTGGAAGGAATTGCAGGGACCGCTGATGAAGGCCGGTTGGAACACGTTCGACACCGAATGAGCGAAGGCCACCTAACGAGAGGCTTGCAAGTGACTTCCAAAATCGGGCCGCGATCGAGAGCCAAGTCGTTAGGCATAGCGTGTCCCACACCTCTGTTGGACTACTCGGTAGCAGTATTGATCTATCTGACCGGTGCTGCCTGACCTCGGATGAATACACATCGCATCGAGCACTAGTTTAGAGATAGCCCATTCGATCTGGGGCGGCAAAGTCAGCATGACTCTGGCATTAGAACTCGGTCGAGGTATCGACCTACAATCGTCGCATCTGAGTGAGGAATTTGCGTTGCCCTTAGAACGTCGGCAGCTTCGAGATCACGCCGCTTGCGATGCCGCCTAACAGTCCGCCCATGCCGGGAGTCTGCAGAGGCGCATTCATAATCGACTGGTTCCCCTGCATGGCAGCGCTTGTATAGCCAACAGGATTCGAGATATGTTCCTGTCCCGTGAGCAGCGCCGCCGCGCCCTGCTTCGCTTGTTCATTCATCAGCAGGTTGTTAGTCATGTTCTGGTCAAAGCCGCGCGCCTCGTTCGCGTCGTAATCGGCCAGCGTCTGCTCCTTCATGCCACTGGGCGGTGCCACAGGTGGACAACCCCAGATTTGCCTGGTGTATCGTTCCGTTTTGTTCTGGAAGTGCGGCGCGAACGGCGGCCACACACCGCCTCAGCACACCAACCCGTGCGCCCCGTCGCCGCCTCAAGCGTTTGGCTTGGAGGCTGCCTTGACCGGCTTGGGCTGGTCGGCCCAACGCCAGCTAAACAGGTGTCCTTTGTGTTCGGCGGCCATGGCGGAAAATATCATCACGCCCATAACCAGAAAGATCAGCAAGAAAACGACGGCAATAATGAGGACTGGCATACCTCACCTCTGCGCCCATTCTGGAACGCCAGTGCCCGTCATGCTGTGATTGCTATCACGGATGGATGTGAGCCGGCGCCGCAGGTAAAGGCGTGCCGTAAACGGGAAGGAATAAGTTCGGGGAACGAGCGAGGCGTCCTCATCTGTAGCCGCGACTTCGAGACGAGTGCGCTTCAGCTTTGCAGCCGCCAAGTTCGGGGTCCAGATCCGCGACCGCCAATGGCCGGCGGAGCCAACCTGCCGATGAATCAGTTCGCCAGTACGGCGATCTGCTTATCCAAGTCGGACAACGTGCGCCGCATCAGTTCGTTAAAGCGCTCGTTGCTGCTGTTTTCCAACTGTTGCAAAACGCGACGACGCGACAGCAGCAGGTCCGACTTCTTCATTTGAATCTGGACCTGGTTCTGGGCTTGCTCTGGTTTGAGCGCCCGCTTGGCCGCTGTGTGCCTGGTTGAACGCGATTCTTCAATCTGAGCTTCCACTGATTTGCTCTCCCAACCTCTCGCCATGTATCTAATTATAGTTCATGGAGGCCAGACGCATCGCACAAAACCTTTAACAAAATCGATTCACTTGCTACCAAAGTTGCACGCGAAAACTCAGCCACCCCTCGCACCGCGGTGGTCGCACACCGGCCGTCGGAGAAGGGCGGCCCCAGCTTCCAACGAACCGTTGCCGGTTCCACCGGAAGCTGAGGCCTTGCGGAGGAGACACTACGGGGAGGGAAACTGCGGAGCCTGGTGTCGGTCTGCGCTGCGCCATCGCGACGCCAGCGCTTCAGCCACTTTCGCCAGCAGGCCGTCAACCGTAAACGGCTTCTGGATGTGCTTCCACGACACCCCGTGCACGGCCGCGCGCAGGGTCTCGCTTTCGGCGTAACCACTCATGAAAATCGTTACCAGACCGGGTCGTGTTGCGCTGACGTGATGCGCCAACTCGGGACCACTCATTCCCGGCATCACCACGTCGGTCAGCAGCAGGTCGATTTCGACCGATGGGTCGCTCACTACGCGCGTCGCCGCTTCCGGACCGCTGGCCTCCAGCACGCGGTATCCACCCATTTCCAGGGCCTCGCGCGTGACCTCACGCACCGCGGCTTCGTCCTCCACCAGCAGGATCGTCGCGGGCAAAGGCCGTGGCCAACTCATCGGATTCATGATCTTCTGCGTCGCAGGATTCATGGCGCTCCGTCACATCAGGAAGTTTCACGTGCTATGCGCCCTTTCTGAATGCACGTACGTCGCCAAGCTATTCGCCCCTTGTCGAACTCAAGCAATGCAATGCTTTACGAAGAAAAGGCGAAACAGGAAAGGAAACGGCGAATCCCACATCGGGATATCTTCCGTTTTCGGTCCAACCGTTTCGGGAATTACTTCTCAGGTGAGCTACGACGAATCTCTGCCAACACCCGCTCTTACTTTCCACTAACCACTAACCACCATCCACTTCTGCTCTGTTATCCTCTTTCTTCGCTAACTCGGCCGAAGCAATTCGCGCCATACTAAGGACCCATCGAAACATGACTCTCCGATTTCGCAGGCCCATTGCCCTGCGCTGCGCCTCCGCTCTGCTCGCTCTTGCTATAGCTGCTCCCGCCGACCTGATCGCTGCGACCGCGGCGACCTCCGATGCTGTCAACCTCGAAGTAATGACGCAGATTCGCCAGGAGGGCTTCCACAACTCCAAGGTGATGGAGATCGAGGGTCAGCTTACCGACGTGATCGGCCCGCGCCTCACCGGATCGCCCGCTATGAAGCGCGCCAACGACTGGACACGCGAGCAGTTCAGCGAGTGGGGCTTGGCCAATTCGCACCTGGAGAGCTTCAACTTCGGGCGCGGCTGGGCCAACGACTACACCCAGGTCCGCATGGTCGCGCCGCAAAATGCGGAGATCATCGCCTATCCCAAGGCGTGGACGGTGAGCACTACCGGCGTGTTGCGCGCGCCCGTGGTGAAAGCAAAGCTTGCGACCAAAGAAGACCTCGACAAGTACAAAGGCCAGCTCGCAGGCAAGATCGTGCTTAACGGCGACATGCGCGAAATCAAGCCGCAAGACAAGCCTGCCTTGAAGCGCTACGACGACAAAGACCTGGCCGACCTTTCTCAGTACGAAATCCCCAGCGAGAAGCCGCGCTTTAGCCGCGAAGAAACCGCCCAGCGCATCGCCTTCCAGAAGACGCTAAACCAATTCCTGATGGATGAACACGTCGCCGCCATCGTCGATCCCAGCCGTGCCGGTGAAGCCGGCCTCGTGTTTGTGCAGGGCGGAGCCAGCTACGAGCCCAACACTCCCGCGGGTGTACCGTCGGTGGTGATGGCCATCGAGAACTACGGACGCATCTCGCGCCTGATCGACCGCAACATTCCCGTCGAGCTGGAGGTGGACATCCGCAACCAGTTCTACGACTCCGATCTCAGTGCCTACAACACCGTCGCGGAGATTCCTGGAACCGACAAGAGCGGCGAAATCGTGATGCTCGGCGCGCATCTCGATTCGTGGCACGGCGGTACCGGCGCCACCGACAACGCCGCCGGCAGCGCCATCACCATGGAAGCGATTCGCATTCTGAAGGCCATCGGCGTGAAGCCGCGGCGCACTATTCGCATCGCCCTGTGGAGCGGCGAAGAAGAAGGTCTGCTAGGCTCGCACGCCTACGTGAAAGAGCACTTCGGCTCGCACGCCGCGCCCACCGACCCAAAGGAACTCGCCATGCCCGAGTGGCTGCGCAAAGACGACACGCCCCTCAACCTCAAGCCCGAGCAGGCCAAGGTCTCGGCGTACTTCAATGTCGATAACGGCACCGGCAAACTTCGCGGCGTCTATTTGCAGGAGAACGAGTCGGTCGAGCCCATCTTCAGCGCATGGATGCAGCCTTTCAACGACCTCGGTATGAACACGCTGACCATGCGCAACACCGGCGGCACCGACCACGAATCGTTCGACGCAGTCGGCATCCCCGGCTTCCAGTTCATTCAGGACCCGGTCGAGTACATGACGCGCACGCACCACTCCAACCAGGACGTGTACGAGCGCATCCAGCGCGACGACATGATGCAGGCCGCCGTCATCCTGGCGGGATATGTCTACGACGCAGCCACGCGCGACAACATGCTCCCGCGCAAACCGCTGCCGAAACCGGCGCCGGCTACGTCGGCACCGGCAAAAAACTAGAGTGTGGGTACCCCATCCTTTCCCTTCTCTTGGGAAAGGGTGGGAGCAAGTGCTTTGCGGTTTGACTGGGACCGATCTTCTATAAGCAACTCACCGCTTCCACCGCACTTCGGTGTAGTTGATCGCATCCTGCACGTTCAACTCGCGCGTGCTGACGCCGGTGCGCACGTAGAGCTTCAGCGTGTCGCCCTCGCGCACATACACCGGCCGGTGCCCCGGAGTTACGATTGCCCGGCAGACGTCTTTGCCCTCGACGGAATGGAAAATTGTCTGCACGTTCTGACAGGCGTCGCCGCCCAACTTACCAGCTACCGCTGTCATCAGCACCTGCTCAAAGCCGTCGCGGTCCGACTTCTTCAGCGTGGAGTAATCAAACTCCAGGCCGACGATACTTCCGTCATCCGCTACTCCGATCAGCAGCGTGCCACCCTGGCCATTCATGTAGCCCGCCAGCGTCTTGATTACCACCGATTCCAGCGAACGGTTGAAGCGCTTTTCTCGCAGGTCCCAGCGAAAGGTCGACTTGAACTCCAGGTTTGCGCTCTCGCCGCGCGCGATTGCCAGGCGGACGTCCTCTTCCAGCGCCGCGCTCAGTTGGCGAATTTTCACCGAACGCTGCACCATCGAAGCGTAAATCGCCGCGCCGCCCAGGCTCAGCACCATGCCCACGGCGGAATAGAGGACGGTCTTCTTCGGCTTCTTGCCGTGCAAGGCCTGTTGTAGCTGCGCCACGGCGAACTGCACCGCGGGCCGCCCCGTCGCCTGAAACTCCGAGTAGTACACGAACTCATTGATGGGGAAGAGAACGAAGATACCGGCGCCAATGCCCAGCAGCAGCGCCACCGCAAAGATGCGCAACCGCGTCCGGATTTTCCAGGAGAGTTCCATCGAGGTCTGAGAGGAGCGACCGCACCGGCCTCTTTCTGCCGGGCCGAGCTTGTCACATAGCCACAAACGTCTGCAGGCTTTAACTATCCACTAACCACTATCCACTATCCACTTCCCTCTACTCAATCCGCTCGTGCCGATACTCCGCTGCGGTCAACTCGTCCAATATCTTCGCGATGTGCTCTGGCCCGCGCGTTTCCATCGACAGATCGATCGCGGTGTCCCCCAGGTTCACGCCGTAGTAGGTGCGGTCGTACTGCGTCTCCACGATGTTCGCCCGCAGGTCGGCGATGATCTTGGTCAACTGATGCAGCGCGCCGGGACGGTCCGTGAGATGGATCCGAAGCCGCAAGCGCCGTCCGTCTTTCGCCAGGCCGCGCTCGATGATCTTCGCCAGTAGACTCACGTCGATGTTGCCGCCGCACACCAGCGCCGCCGTCTTCTTTCCGCTGAGCGACGTCTTGTGCTGTAGCAGGGAAGCGATCGCCACCGCGCCGGCGCCCTCGGCCAGCGTCTTCTCTTTTTCCAGCAGCACCAGAATGGCGTTCGCGATCTCCTCTTCGTCGACGGTCACGATTTCATCGACGTAGCGCTGCACCAGCGGCAACGTCACATCGCCCGCGCGCCGCACCGCGATGCCGTCGGCCACGGTCGCCGACGCGGGAATCGTCACCGGATGCCCCGCCTCCGTTGCGCGCAGCATGGAAGGTAGCCGCTCCGTCTGCACTCCCACGACGCGAATCTTGGGATTGCTCTCCTTGATGGCGCATGCCACGCCGCTGATCAATCCTCCGCCCCCGATAGGCACGATAACCGCTTCGATGCCGTCTACCTGTTCCAGCAATTCCAACCCAATGCTGCCCTGTCCGTTGATGATCTCGGCGTCGTCGAATGGATGCAAAAACGTCATGCCCTGCTCGGCGCAACTCTCCAATGCATACGCATACGCCTCGTCGTAATTGGCGCCGTGCAGCACCACCTCGGCGCCAAATCCCTTGGTGGCCGCCACCTTCACCAGGGGAGTCATCAGCGGCATCACGATCTGCGCCCGGAGGCTGCGCGCGCACGCGTGATAGGCCACCGCTTGTGCGTGATTGCCTGCGCTTGCTGTGATTACGCCCCGCCGCTTCTCTTCGTCGCCCAGCGTCAGGATTTTGTTCAAGGCGCCGCGTTCCTTGAACGCTCCCGTACGCTGCAGGTTGTCGAGCTTCAGGAAGGTCTCCTGTCCCGTCATCAAGGACAGTTCAGCCGAAGCTCGGCACGGCGACTCGTAGATGAACCCGCGAATGCGCTCGCGCGCCCGCTGCACCGAGGCGAGCGTCACCGCAGCGGCGTTGGTAGCGGTAGCGCCCGTCATTCATGGCCTCGAGCGCCGTGATACACGAATCTCGACTGCATTCCTGCCTCAAACCTCATGCAATGGAATAGTGAACTAGTATTTCATATTGACTTTGCTTTTCTTGCCCTGTGTCGAACCGGCGCACAATCCTTAAGGTGAGCTACACATTTCGGAGAGCCAATTCTGATCCGTGTAATCCGGCCAAATCCGCGGCCGCTCTTGGTTTTTCTTGAAACTCGAAACTCGAAACTTGAAACTGGAAACTCCCAACTAGCCACTAGCCACTGACCACTAACCACTGCTTCATGTAACGTAATACTCGATGGGCCGCATCCACGTTCTCTCCGAAAACGTAGCCAACAAGATCGCCGCCGGTGAAGTGGTCGAGCGCCCTGCGTCGGTCGCGAAGGAGCTGCTGGAGAACTCGCTCGATGCCGGGGCCCGCCGCATTCGCGTGAATGTCGAAGCCGGAGGCCGCAAGCTGATCCAGGTAATCGACGACGGCTGCGGCATGGTGCGCGACGACGCCATGCTGGCCTTCGAGCGTCACGCCACCTCGAAAATCCGCAATGCCGACGACCTGCTGAATATCGCCACCCTGGGTTTTCGTGGAGAAGCGCTGCCCTCCATCGCCTCCGTCAGCCGCCTGCGCCTGGAGACGCACGCCGCCGAAGACGCGGCTGGAACCGTTATCGAAATCGCGGGCGGCAAGATCCTCACCGTCGAAGAAGCTGGGCTGCCGCTGGGAACTTCCATCAGCGTGCGCGACGTGTTTTTCAACATTCCGGCGCGCCGCAAATTCCTCAAGGCCGAATCCACCGAGCTGTCTCACATCGCTTCGCTGGTTACGCACTATGCGCTGGCGCATCCCGAGATGCACTGGGAGCTGCACTCCGCCACCAATGCCATGCTGATAGCGCCACCCGTTGCCGATCACGCACAGCGAATCTATCAGGTGTTTGGCAAAGAGACGCTCGACCAACTCATCCCTCTCAGCGCGTTATTGTCTCTCGATCGCATCGGACTTCCGCAGGCGCCCCCCTGGCGGCGCAAATCACAAGACGAAGAGGATGAAGTTTCGCTAGAACCGGTTCCCGGCGAAGTCCGCCTGCATGGCTTCGTCTCGCGCCCTGAAATTCAGAAGCTCAACCGCAACTCCATCTTCATCTTCGTCAACGGACGCCTGATTCGCGACCGCGTCGTGCAGCACGCGCTCACCGAGGCTTATCGCAACATCATTCCGCCGACGGTCTATCCCGTGGTGCTGCTGTTTCTAGAGATGCCGGCCACCGAGGTTGATGTCAACGTGCATCCCTCGAAAACCGAGGTGCGCTTTCGCCAGTCTTCGGGACTGCACGACTTCATCCGCGATTCGGTTCGCGCCGTGCTGATGAAAGCCCGCCCTGTGCCGGCGTTCATGGCGGAGATTCACGCGCAGCCCACAGCCTCCGCGTCGCTGTCGCCGAGCGCGCGCGAACTGAGCGCTCCCGATCCGCTGCACGTCACGGACGCCGACACTAGCTCTGCGCTCCAAGCCCCCGAACTGCCGCCCTTCACCGCGCCGCTCCAGTTTGGCAACGACGCAATCGCCATCGAAGCCAATGCCGCCATCGCCGTTCCGCGCTTCGGCGCCCAGACGTTCGGCGGCCCCGTTACGGAACCCGCGACCGTCCCAGTTAGTGGCGACAACGGATGCACCACCGTGCTCGCAGATGACGATGCGCCGGTCAGCCTCGACTCGCTCTCCACCCTCAAGCCGCTCGGTCAGATTCGCGAATCGTTTATCCTCGCCGTCAATCCACAGGGCCTCTGGATCATCGACCAGCACGTCGCTCACGAGCGCATCCTCTTCGAGAAGATTTTGCGGCAGCGCCTCGCCAACTCACCCGAGCGGCAACAAATGCTGATGCCGCTACTGGTCGAGCTCACACCCAGCCAGATGGCCGTTTTCGCCGAGATCTCCGACGAACTCAATCACAATGGCTTCGAAGTCGAACCCTTCGGCACTCGCACCATTGCCGTGAAGACCACCGCCGCGGGCGTGGCTGCCGCGGCTGTCGAGCACATGTTGCATGAGATCCTCGAGCAGTTCGAGCGCGAAGAGCAATCGCTCAACCTCGAGAAGATTCGCACTCACATCGCGGCCACCATCGCCTGCCACGCCGCCATCAAGGTCAACATGCCGCTGGAACAAAATAAAATGGAGTGGCTGCTGCAGGAACTCGCAAAAACCGACTGCCCCATGAGTTGCCCGCATGGCCGTCCGGTGGTTCTGCGGTATTCTGTTAAGGACATCCAGCGGGCCTTCAAGCGCATTTAATCGGGGTTCCCAGAAAATCTCAAATGTTCGATCAGCAACTACAGGAGTTGCGCCGCGAAAAGTGGCGCTTGAACGGAGAAGGCATCCGCACCATCGACGATGCGCGCCAGTTCATCGACTCCGTCGGGTTTTGCACCCTGTATCCGCAGAAGGCCGCCGTGCTGGCTCCAACCTTCGTAGGAGCGTACGCCGGTAGCGACGACAAGTTGCCCACCTGGCAGATGGCCTTCAAAGATCCAGGCGCGCGTGAAGCCAAGCACCTCATGGTCCGCTTGCTGCGCGACCGGGCTGCCTATGAGACGCTGGTTTTTCCCGACAACAATTTTCTGGTGTCGGCCGCTGTCTTCCCCTATTTCTACGGATTGGTGGGTGACCGCAATCCGCGCCAGGCGCCGAAGGCGGGAGCGCGCTCGGGATATTCGCCGCTCGCCATCGATACCTTTCTCATCGTCCAGAAGCGTGGCCCGATCTCCAAGCAACGGCTGCGCGAGTCGCTTGGCGGCGACATTTCCGAGGCCGCGCTCGATCGCGCCCTCGACGAGCTCTGGGCCAAGCTGCGCATCACCCGCGTCGACTACAAGCACGATGAAGGCGTCTTCTGGGATGTGCTCTTTCGCTGGTCGCCCGAGGCTGTGAGAGAGGGCATGCACCTTTCGGTGCCAGAATCACTGACCGCATTAGTTTCGAAATATATCGACTGTGTGCAGGCCGTGGCGCAGGAAGACGTGGAAAACTTTTTCTCGCCCCTGGTGGGCCGCGCCAAGGTGCGCGATGCCATCAATGCTCTGCAGGCTGGCCGAGAGCTTGGATTCGTGCACGTGGGCGGACGCGTCATGATGCAGGCCGCCGAACTCCGGCTGCCCCATAAGCCGCGTGCAAAGCGCACTGAGCCTTGGACCGAAGAAAATCCTCCCGAGTTGCGCCCCGGCAAGCCGCTCGTCGAACATCGTCCGCGCCGCCGCACCGCGCGGCAGGCCCGCCCTGCGCCTCCCAGTCAGGATCGCGGCAAGGAATAAGGAATGACGAGCACGGGCCGCAAGCTGGTCATCGCCATCGACGGTCCCGCCGGATCAGGCAAGAGCACCATCGCCGCCCGCCTCGCAAGGAAGCTGGGCTACGTCAACCTCGAAAGCGGAGCCATGTACCGCGCTCTTGCACTTAAGGCGCTGGAGCAGCAAGTTTCGCTCGAGGACGCGGAGGCGCTTCGTGCACTTGCAGCGGCTACGGAGATCCAACTCGAGCCACAACCCGACGGCAATCGCGTGCTCCTCGACGGTCGCGATGTTTCACAACGTATCCGCCAGAGTGACGTCACTCTCGCGGCGTCCAGCGTTTCCATCCACCCGCCGGTGCGCCAGATCATGGTCTCACGCCAGCGCGCCATGGGCGCCAACGGTGGAGTCGTGATGGAAGGCCGCGACATCGGCACCGCCGTCTTCCCCAATGCCGACGTTAAAGTCTTCCTCGATGCCGACGCCCGCGTGCGCGCCGAGCGCCGCGTCGCGCAGAACGGAACGCTCACTCCAGAAGAAGCCCAGCGCACTATCGAGGACCTCGTCGCTCGCGACCAGCGCGACCGCACCCGCGCGGTCTCGCCACTGGTCCCCGCTGCTGACGCGGTGATTCTCGACTCGACCAATCTCTCGATCGACGACGTCGTCTCTCGTGTCGAGCAACTCGTTCACCGGAAATTGTTATTCTGAGGCGAGGAGGCGGCCCTGCCGCCGGAGTCGAAGCATATGCTTTTTTTCGCTCGGAACTCACGACTCGCCAAACGAACAAACGCCCACCCCGCATCGCGGAATGGGCGTTGGTCTTTCTCGAGGAGTGAATCTTTATCCCTTATTGATCCGAATGTCCCCGGTATCGGCGTTGATTTGCAATTTGGTCGCGCCATTGCCGATGGTTCCTGTGGTGTGCGACGATCCGTTCGTTTCTTCGTTCCGCAGCGGACTGAAGTCAGAACTGATATCGCCCTTGTGGGTGGTGGCATCGATCTGGAATCCAGCATTCGCCGGCAACACGACGGTGATGTCGCCGTGCTTGCCAGTCAGCATCATCTTGCCAATCGGCAGCTTGTCCGCCGGATGAATTTCGATATCGCCATTCGCGTTCTCCACCTCCACATCGCCGGTCACGCCCTCCAGGTGAATGTCCTTGGAGCGCGTCACGAAGCGCATCGGACCGCCGATGTCGGTGGCCCGCAGCGAGTCGCCTGAAATTTCCAGGTCGCCCGGCACGGACGCCAGCGTAATGTCGGAACGCGCCGACTTGAACTCCACCGTCTTGCTGATCTTGCTCAGACGGATATCATTGAAGAAGTCGCCGTTCAGCCGCACGGCGCCCTTCACATCTTCTAGCGTCACGTTGTCGACACGGCCATCAACCTCCACGTCGCCCGTTATATTGCTGGCGCGGATCGAGCCTTTGTCCAGGCTCATCTTCGCGTTGCCCATAACTTCGCTCAGCGTGATGTCCCCACGCTGCACCGCCAGCTTCACGTCAGCCTTGCGATCGCTGATGCTGATGTCGCCGCGCTTGCTGGCCACGTCCACCGCGGCATCGCGTGGCACAAAGATGTCCATGTCGGCTTGCACCGCGTGGTCTCCCGCGCCGTTGGTATTGGCGTTCAGCAGCACCTGCGTTCCGTTCACCGTAATCTGTGGCTTGCTGCCTTCGTTGAACCTGTTGGCGTCATTCTGGTTGTTGGCATACAACTTCTTGTGCACCACAACGCGAATGGTGTTGCCGTCTGCCGGGGTTATGTTGATCGCGCCACGATCGCTCACCACCCGCAAGCTGCCGCCTTTAGGGAATTGCTGCTCCACTGTGTCATCGAAGGTAAACGCCGTTCCGAACATGCCGCCCAGGTCGTCGTCAATCTGGATCTGGTCGCGCATGCCCTCCCAATTCACGTCAGAGCTGTGATGCGCCGCCAGTCCCACGATCACGATCAGGATCAGCAGGAAAATTCCGCCGCCACCGAGGTGTCGTGTCTGGTAGCCATGCCGCAGCGAAGTGAAGTGTTCGACCAGGGCAATCACGCCCCAGAGGATGATCAGCAACGGCCAGAAGCGGCCAAAGAAATGCCACACCGGCAGATGGATCCCAAAGTTACGCAGCAAGAAGACCCCGCCGATCAGGATCAGTATCAGCGGTCCGGACAGCGATCGGCGGTAGCGATATACCGGCGGCGGTGGCGGCAGAGGAGCCGCAGGTTGATATTGGCTAGCCATTGTGCTCCTCCGGTTTCTCGCTTCCGGCAAACGGAGCGGGCGTCGCGGCAGGCGGCGCCGGCGGAGCCGGTGGATGCCACTGCTGCTGTGGTTGCTGCTGTTGCCATTGAGTCGGAGGCGGAGCTGGTATGTATTCGCGATATTCGCGCGGCACATGTCCGGTAGCCGGAGCATTGTGCTGCAGGAACATAACCAGTCCGATCACGATCAGCAACGCCGGCCAGGTCCTGCCGAATTCCATCCAGTACACGTGCACCACCTGGTCGAGCAGGAACAACACGCCCAATGTGATCAGGACAGCGGGGCCCATGAATCCGTGGGCACGGCAACGGGGACAAGAGCAACTGGGGTTATAACGGTATCTCATGACACCCTCCTCACCATCCCCGCCCGGTGCGCTTCATCAGTACACGTATTCCGATGGCGATCAGGATCACGGGCCAGAATCTTCCGAACCAGTCGAAGTGGAACCAGCCAAATTGCTCCAGCAGAAAGATCACGCCCAAGGCGATCAGCACAAACGCTCCCACGGGTATGCGCGAGCCTCCGCTGTACTCTTCCTCCACCGGCTGTCCTTCCACCGGTACGCCGGTTGGCACACCTGCGGCCGCAGCTGGCGCGGTGCTGCCTCCGAACAGGTTCAGGTTGTTCAGGCCGAACGGATCGGGAGGACGCACACCCATCATTTTCGCCTTGGCGGTCTGATAGGCCTCGATCGGCATATACAGCACGAAGGCCGCGATACCCAGGCCAAACAGATCGTTCACGTGGTCCGTCGCCCAGATCAGGCTGGCAAAAATCAGTACGTGAATAAATCCCTTCGTATACTCGCCGTTGTACATGGCGCCCACGCCGGGGATGAAGCCGAGAATCGCAGCCAGCCCGGGGCTGCTTCCGCTCACTGGTGGTGGGGCGCCCGGAGCTGCGGCTCCAGGGCCCGGTGGCGGCGGCATGGTGCCGCTCATTTGCGAGGCCAGACACTCCTCGCAGTAAATGACGCCACGCACATCTCGCGTGCAGGTGCTGCACAGTGGCTTGCCACATGTGCGGCAGTATGCAACTGCGGGTACTTCGACATGGTTGGCGCAGTTCATATCGTTCTCCAGTTCAGCCGGGCCTGTGGGGTCTGTTGCTCTACCGCCGGACAACGAGCCAGCATAGGCTGGCCTGTCTCCCGGCTGTAGTTTTCGTACTTGCGATTTTGCTCTTTCGACGAGCCTTTCTTCGGATTCTTCGGCGTGTTCTGTTCCTCCTGCTTGTCAGGTGTCGCGGCACGGCGCAAATCGCGCACGCGAGACTCGATCTCATAAACCAGTCGGATATTTTCGTAATACTTCACCACGCGAGCTTGCGTCGAGTAGTACGTCTTCTGTATGCCCTTCGCGCTCATGTCCACGTGCTTCAGGTCAGCGACGTGCAAGCCCGCGATGTTCGCCAGCATGGTAATTGAAAAGAACGCCATGCCAAACGACATTGCGAAACGAGGCGTGACCACGGGAGCGAACACCGGCGCGATCTTGCCCTTCAGCCGGTCCAGCCAGGTCTCGCCGACCGGCGCTGGCTTGGTGCTGGCTTCCGCCACCGTCCCGATGGTCTGCGCCAGAATATTGTGTACGAGGTGCTTGGGCGGCTCGATGTCCTCAAGTTGCATCAGCCAATGTTTGCCGGCCGAGGCTTCCTGGAACATCGCCGCGCAGGCGGGGCAGGACTTCTGGTGTTCTTCGAAGCCCGCCAGCGTCGCGCCGTGCAGAGTCGCATCGAGCGCGTCAGCCAGCAACGCTTCGAATTCCACGCACTGCACTCCGGGTTTTGATTCGCCGTACATCAATTCACCTGCCTGTAAGTACGTTGAAGTAGCCGTGCAAGTTCCGTTCGCCCACGATTAATCCGGCTTTTTACCGTTCCTTCGGGCACTTTAAGGACCAGGGCGATTTCTTTATAGTCCATGTCCCGTAAGTCCCGCAAAATCACCGCTTCCCGCAGCTCCGGCGACAGCTTCTGGAGGGCCTCGTGCACCATTTTCTGGGTCTGCTGGCTCTGTACGGCCTGCTCCGGGCTGGCCGAATGGTCTTCCAGTTGCTCACCCACTGTTAGGCCGTCTTCCTGCCCACCCGGCGTGGCCTCCAGCGAGTCCGTTACACGGTCGTATTTGCCTTTGCGGAAGTGGTCCACAAGCAGGTTGCGTGTCACCGTAGTGATCCACGTCATCAGCGCGGCCCGCGATCCGTCAAAGGTGCTTAGAGTGCGATAAACCTTGATGAAAACTTCCTGGGTGAGGTCGGCCGCGTCGTCGGGCGAGCCGCAAAACCTGTAGCAGATGTTATAGATCCGCCGATGGTACTGCTGGACGATTTCCTGCCATGCCGCGGCGTCGCCCGCTACACAGCGACGGACAAGCGCGTTCACCGCCTGGTTGTCGTCCAATTAGAGCTCCCAACGGGCTAACTTCCGGCCCCGAAATCCTGATGACAGCTAAAGACTTGTACGGAATTTACGGGACCGGCAGTTCGTTTCGCGTGCGGGGGGCTGCCCCTGAGATTTCGCAACGAATTGTAGCAGCCCGCCCAAATGTTGATGAGTATTCGCCTTGCCACCTGCAGTGCTGGCGGCTGCTCTGAAAATAGCTCTCCGTAACGCAAAAAGAGAGCCAGACTGGGTACCCCAGCCTGACTCGCCGAATTCATTGTAGCACTTTTTAGGCGGGAAGAGTCTGCCACCGTGGGACTTTATATTCTGTTTTGATCCAGAGACTTACGCTGAAATAATGTATTTCTCCTAATTGACATGTAAGACTTACGTGCCAACGGAGGCGAATAGTATCACTACAGCTAAATGCTTCCCAAAGGAGCGAATTTTTAAACTGCTCAAGCTTCCGGTCAACCTATAGTTTCTAGGCCGTCCAGCTCGGAGAAAACGTCGTCTCCGGTCATACGGCATCAATTGCTGAGGAGTGCGGTCATGCCTGATCAGACTCTCGAAACGACGTGCTGTATTGTCGGCGGCGGACCCGCGGGCGTGATGTTGGGTTATCTGCTCGCGCGCTCCGGGGTCGAAGTCATTGTGCTGGAGAAGCACGCCGATTTCTTCCGCGATTTTCGCGGCGATACCGTGCATCCCTCCACCCTCGAAGTGATGTACGAGCTCGGCTTGCTGGACGACCTCATGAAGGTTCCACACCAGAAGCTGACCTCGGTCAGTGGTGTCTTGGGGGATTTCACTTTCAAAGCTGCCGACCTCAGCCGCCTGCCGACACATTGCAAGTTCGTTGCGTTGATGCCGCAATGGGATTTCCTCGATTTTCTCTCCGGCAAAGCCCGGCAGTTTCCCGGCTTCCAACTTCGAATGCAGCACGACGCCGTGCACCTCATTCGCGCAGGCGAAAGGATCACTGGCGTGCAAGCGCAGACGCCCGACGGTCTGGTACACATCCTTGCCGACCTCGTCATTGGCTGCGATGGACGCCACTCGACGGTGCGACAGTCCGCGGGGTTCGAGGTCATCGAGCGCGGAGTCCCCATCGATGTGCTTTGGTTTCGCCTCAGCCGCCGCGCCGACGATCCCGAACAGTTGTTGGGAAACCTGAACTACGGCAAGGTGCTCGTTCTTATTAATCGTGGCGAGTACTTTCAGGCTGGACTGTTGATTCAGAAGGGATCGTTTGCCGAAGTGCAGAGTCGTGGGCTCGAAGCATTCCGCCAGTCGATTCGCCAGGTCGCTCCTTATCTCGGCGATCGCGTCGAAGAGATGAAAGACTGGGAGCAGATCAAGCTGTTGACGGTACAAATCAACCGGCTGCGACATTGGCATCGGCCCGGGTTGCTTTGCATTGGCGATGCCGCGCACGCCATTTCCCCAGCGGGCGGCGTGGGCATTAATCTGGCGATCCAGGACGCTGTCGCTACAGCGAATTTACTGACTGACGCACTTCGCCAAGGCCGCGTCAGCGAAGACCTGCTGGCGCAGGTGCAGC
Organism: uncultured Acidobacteriaceae bacterium; assembly: GCA_963699185.1. GTDB lineage: Bacteria > Acidobacteriota > Terriglobia > Terriglobales > Acidobacteriaceae > DASRAA01. The sequence goes on from OY969419.1 coordinate 160,851, forward strand.
GACGGCGCGAGTTCCCAACCCGCGTAACGCAACAGATCCAGGTGTTCGCCCACAAAGGCATGCAAGCGATCTTCCGGAACCCTGGCCCAGCTGTCGCGCCGTGGCAACTGAAGGCGATTGTGCAAATACCTGTGTTCCCGCATTTGATCGCGCGACTCATCGGAATGGGCGTCCGACCAGAGCACGTCAAGGGCGCACGCAAGAAGTCAGCCTTCAACTCGGTCTGTGTCAAAGGCGTGGCAATTGGCATTGGCCTAATGACCGCGGCCGCTGTGCTTGGCGGATGCATGCTGCGGAACCGGCGTGGGCGGGTTGCGACGACGCACTAGACTGGCGTCTCTCTAACTGGTCACTTTCAGTCCACCACCCGGTTCGGCAAAGCCACGCTGTAGATTCACCACATTCTCACTGCCAATCGCGCTCGCTTTCGGTAACATTACCCTATGTCCGATCTGCCGATCCTCGATACCGCTTCCCCCCGCTCCGGCCGCCAGGAGGAACTGGCGCTGGCCGGATTTCGCATCGATCCCACTCACGAGGGCCCGCAGTTTTACACGTTGTTGGCAGTTGGTGGCGACAACGAGCGGCCTCTCACCGCCGATGGGCGCATCATTTTTTTCGTACGTCTCACGCAGGTGCACAAGGCGCTGGCCATGGATCCATCGCTGGCGGTGCTGGGCAATCCGCCGCGCGCGGTCGAGACCATCTGCGATGTCGCCCAGACGCTCTACCTCGTCAACTCGCAGGATGCCGACCCTGACGGCGTGGTGCTCGATTGCCTCCTGATTTTCGACGACCTGGTGCGCGCCTCCGGTCTCAGCATGCCCGAGCGTTACCAGGGAATCCTGACGGAACTAGCCGCACGCCTCACCGAAGGCCAATCGCTAAAGAAGGTTTTCACCAACGAAGCGCTGCGCCAGCACGTGGAAGACGCGCTGCTGTGGTGCGTGGGCGCGGTCACCATGAAGGCGAAAGTGCTGACGAGTTGAGGTCAGTCCTCGGAATGCTGGAAGTGCACCACGCGGGAAAATGTACGCTTCAGATAAGCGACTTCGTAGACATCGAGGAAGTAAGGCTTGGGGTCGTTGCCGTATAGCAACGGCGGATCGGCATAAGCCAATTCCCATCCCACTGCGTTGCGTTGTGCGGTGACGTTGTCCAGGTCCGGAGCATCCCACACCAACTTCACGGAGTCGGCACCCACGCTGTAAACCATCGCACGTCCATGTAGCCCGCGTCCGCTGGCGCCTTGTATCGTCCCCCACGCCAGCATCCATATCTCGTTTGAGTCATAGAACTGCGTGACCATTTGGAAGTTGACCATGTAGCCGTCGAAGTCCGCCCCGCCGCGCGACGAACGTCTCACCTTCCCGTTCTCTGACAGGTAGCTCTCCACTACTGTGATGGAGCCTTTCGGGCCGATGAAGCCAAGATACAGAACATAGGCGACTACGAACTGCTGGGTTCCCTTCTTACCTCCCCATATATTGCCCAGCACGTAAGGCGGATGATCGCAATCGCACTCGTCGTTGGGACTTGAGCACAAAATCGCCTGCAGTTGTTTGCCGAGTTGGCTCTGCGATATCTCGGGATTGGCGTTCATCTGGTCGACGATGAACTGGCTGATGCGGTCACGCACCAGGAAGCCAGCGCGGCGGCGGCCCTCGAGCGAAGTGCCGGGCAGCGAATCGCTAAGCAACATATTCAGTGAGCGCACCTGTTTTGCCAGCGATGCCGTGGGCAACAGGTTTCTGTTGTCGGCTGCGCCCAACTGCACTGAAACCACCAGTAGCGCTATGCACTTCAACGCCGCTCCCGCGATGCGCATGTTGAACCTCGCGTCTGCCTACTTGAACGCCTGTGCTCCCGGCTGCAGGTACGACACCACGAAATCCGTCATCGACGGGAACAACGTAGTGAGCAGTCCAATCAGCGGACCAATACCGAAGGTCGCCATTTTCACCCAGAACTCTATCCCCAGCTCGCCCGGGGTGGTGTTGGCGATGCGGCTCAGCGTAGAGTCCTTGCTCATCTCGCTGTAGACGAAAATCATGGTTACCCCGACCAGCGCGAACAAGATCAGGAACACCGCGCCGATCACCGGCAGCGGATCGAACGGGTAGCTCGAGACCCCGAGCGTCGCCGCCACAAACAACGACACAATGCTGAAGGCGATGGTGCGCACTCGTCCAAGAATGTTTTGGATGAAGCCCAGGTACGGCAACACGATAAACTCTTCCCCGGCGCGAACGTACGCCGACATACACACTGCTTCCGTCTCGCTGTCCTTGGCTTTGTTGTTGGGAGCGGGGCACCGGATGAGAGACTCAGTTTCCGTCTGCCATGACGGGAGGATCACGTGCTTCAGGATGCATCCAGCGGTCGCGGCCAGCATCTCCTGGAACTCCGTCAGCGGCCGGATGTTGTACTCCTTGTCGGTGTCCTTGATTTCGTCGTTCAGCAGGTCCACATACCAGGTAACGAACTTCTGGCCCTGCTTCTCGCATTGCGTCATCTGTTCGAGCGCTCTGTGCTTGTCCTGCTCCTCGCCGGCGTTTGAGGTCTTCCACTGGGCCAGCGCGTTATGCAGATGTCGCGCACTCTCGAACTGGCGCGAGAGCAAGCGATAACGCTCCTCCAGCACGTTGCCGCTCAACTTCCACACGGAGCCGCCGTAGAGGCCTCGCAACTCGGTAAACGTTCGCCGCAGCCGGAGTCGGTCGAGAAAGATCAGAAGCTGTCGCAACTGGCTCCAGGTGTTAAGGAGTTGATACGTGTCGGCCAGGATGAGGGCCATGCACAGGCCGACCGCATAGAAAATCACTGTGCCGAAGCGGTGGTCGCCCAGGCTGCGCAGGCTGTGATCGCCGAGCGCCGCCCGCAACACCAGCAGCGCGAGAACCAGGAAACCGATCAGCGAAACGCCATAGCCGCGGCTGAGAGGAAGGGCGTTGCGCTCGATATTTTGCCCCGCGCCTTCCCGGCTGAACATGCGGAAGACTCTGAGCAGGCGAGAGTGCTCGCCTCGCTCTTCCTCCTTGCGGTCGGCGGCAACCGGTATATCAGGAAGATCGTCAACCTTGGGCAACACAGGCCGATCGTCACCGAACAGCGACAGGCCGTGCAGGTTGAACCAGAACCACGAATACAGGCCGGCAATCAGTACCACCTGCGGCAGTAGCGGTGAGACCCCGCTGCGCAGATACACGCTGCGCCAGAACGTGGCGAAGGCGTTGGCTGCAGTGAGGTGCTGCGTCAGATACCCGTAGCGCATCCACGCGATCCAAGCCACGACCGGTATCCACAAAATGCAGTAGATGAGCCGCCAGCGCCGGATGCGCTCGCGGTCTCGCCGGTGAAGTTCGCCCGACACTACCGGAAGCCGGTAATTGCCCACGCAACCCAGAAAGCCGGACACGAGGATTGCGCCAATCGCGTAGGTGATGGCGATGTCCCAGCGCGGCGCCAGCACCAGCTTGCCCAAGGTGACCGCGAAGAACAGCGTCACTCCCAGCAACCCCAGGACCAGGCCGCCGATAAAGATCAGGCTGGTGTGTTGCACTCGCGGAATCGGCGCGAAGTAGGCTCGCACCCGCGGAGCTCGGATAATCGATCCATTCCAGCAGCAGTACAAGTGCCAAAAGCCCAAGATCACGCAGAACGCGAGCAGGCCAGACATTTCTCCGGGCAGAGCGACGCCTTGGCCGGCTGTGGCTGGAGCTGCGCCTAATGTTGCGTCGGGCTTGGCGAATTCGGCTTGCAGCAGCGATTCGCTACTCGGGCCGAAAAATACGGTTTTCGTGTCCGAGATTTTTTCTATCTCGGTTTGCTCGTTGAGCACGGCGATAGGCCAGAACTGTCGATGTCCAACCACCGTAACCCAAGTGGCGGGCCGATGGTCGGCTTCGGCCGCGTCGTCTTTGCTGTGCGACGATTTCGGCGTGCCGTAATCGTTGATCGGGACGGCGCGGCGGGCGTCCGGCAAGCCTTCGAACAGCTCACGCGCCGCAACGTAGACGCCTTCCGAGAGATCTTCTGCAAACACCCGGTAGCTGGTTTTGCGCCTGCCGTGAATGGGGGGAATCGCGTCCGGCGTCCAGCTCAACAGCGGATACGTGGACAGCAGCATGACCCCGCGCAACGACGCGCCCTGTGAGCCGCGCCGGAACATCAGGTCTGCCCCATCGATTACCACCCGGCCGCTGGGATAGGAGCGACGCAAGAACTCGCTCAGGAACAACTGGTCAAGCGAATTGCTGCTGCGCAGAATCACGAAATCAATGTGTTTGGAGTCGAGAATGTTGGTGATTCCAAACAGCGTAGCTTCCTGCGCCAGCGGTGTTATCTGTCCACCGTAGGTGCGCACGGTGTCGTGTTCGCTGCTGACCGGTTCGCTTAAATTGCCGCGCAGCGAGGTGGCCGGGGCGGCGCTCTGTTGTTTGCCGGCGGCGAAAATCGACTGCTCCTCGTATGCCGAGCGCAGCGAGGCGATGTCACGCGGGTAATAAAGATAGATTGGCGACGGCCCTGCTTGCCCTGTCTTGCCGCTCTGGCAAGTGACCGGGCCAGCGGTCTTGGTCGGTTGCTTGGCGACGTTGCCGAATGCGGTTTCGTCTTCCGAAAGAATCGCAACCCTTTCCAGATCGTAGCCTTCGTGCTGCAGGTAGCAGAGGAAGCGGTTGGTCATCAGCCCGTCGCCTTCCAAAAACGTCCGGAACTGCAACTGGGCCTCGGGCGACTTCTTCTGCAACTCGTCCTGCAGGTTGGCCAGGTAAAGCTGGAACCAGTGGACACCGCTCTCCGAGTTCGACGTGCCGCTGTAAATCACCGCGCCCTGTTGATAATCCTCGAGGGTCAGTGGGGTGAGCTCGCGCGCCAGCGACGGCAGAGTGCCGGAAAACGTCGGTCCCACGATGCGCAGCGGCTTGGTGACGTGGTCCGGCTGGATGGTTCGCATCCACTGCAACGAATGTTCGAACTGTGCATCGTTGAGGCCGCCGGTGGGCTGCTCCGCTACAACGAACACCACCAGGTCGCGCTCGTAGTGGTTGGCGAACTCACCGTCTTTCGACTCGAGACAGTTGGGCTTGACCACACCGCTGCCGGGGCTGGTCTCACACTTGCTCCAGGAGTCATCGACCTTTTCGCTGTCGAGGCCGCGCCGGAACACCATGATTCCGGGCTGCTCCTGCAATTCCGCCTCGAGCTTGGCTGCCTGTTCCTCGTCCGACAGCGACTCGTAGGACTTGTCCGAGTGGTTCCACGGAAACCACGACCCGTCGTAGATGTAGTTCACATCCTGGGCTGCCTGCTGGATCGACTCGATAGCGCGATCGAACACCAGTGGCAGGTGGGTTTGCACCGGGTTCGGCACAATGGCGATGGCAAAACTCAGGTTGGGATTGGTTGCCGACCTGTCCTTCGCCGGTACGCGTGCGCCCTCGGGATAGCAAGACACGGGCATGGGAGGCTTCTCGTTGGGCCGATAAAAGCGTCGCAGTCGTTTGGCGATTTGCTCACAAGAGGGAATCGGCTTCGTTGCCACGGCGGCCGAGGGTGTGCCGCTGGGGGTGCTGGCGGGAACGCGAGTCGCAGTCGTCTGCGCCCCCTGCGTGCCGGAGCTTTCCGCGGCCTTGCGGGGCAGATAGGACACACCCAGGACTGCCGCAATCAGCAAAGCTATGGTTGCTATCCCGCCGCGCTGATTCATGCCGCACCCTCACTTGCCTGGAAAAAGAGTGGTCTCGCGCACCTAGCCGTAGTGCACTGATCAGCAATTGCGCGAAGACCACTCAGGTGGAACACCGGCCCCAATTAACTGGGATCAAAGCGCTATAACGTGCACGAATGTTAGTGCAGAACGCCAGCCGGCACAATGGAGAAATGCGGCTTTCGCAAAACGGACGGCCCGGATTTCTCCGGGCCTGCGGGACTGCGAATCGCTGAGGCCTCTATTCCGGATCGAAGTAGTTCGCCGCCACCGGGTTCTCGAACAGCGAGTAGTCACGCGTGACCACGGTAATGCCACTGTCGGTCACGTGATACTTCTGGCGGTCGGCCTCGGTGTCGTAGCCGATGACCGTTCCCTCCGGCACATGAACGTCGCGGTCGATGATGGCTTTGCGGATTTTGCAGTGGCGCCCGACATCGACATGCGAGAACAGGATGCTGGCGTCGATTTCCGAAAACGAGTTCACGCGCACGTCTGGCGACAGCACGCAGCCTCGTATCGAGCCGCCCGAGATCATGCAGCCCATGGACACGATGGAGTCGTGGGCCTCGCCGGTGCGTCCGGGATCGTTGAATACGAACTTGGCCGGCGGATACTGCCGCATGTGAGTGCGCAGCGGCCAGTCGTTGTCGTAAACGTTGAACACCGGCGCCACCGACACCAGGTCCATGTTGGCCTCGTAATACGCGTCGAGCGTACCGACGTCGCGCCAATAGAGCGCCTGCTTCTTGTTCTCGTCGATGAAGTTGAATGAGTAAACCTTGGTGTCGTCCACCATCTTGGGCAGGATGTTGTGGCCGAAATCGTGCTTTGACGACGGGTCCTCCGCATCCTTCAGCAGGGCCGGGATCAGCACTTCGGCGTTGAAGATGTAGATGCCCATCGAGGCCGAAACCATACGCGGGTTGTAAGGCGAACGCAGGTCGGTTTGTTCGGGCTTCTCCTCGAATCCGATTACGCGTCCGGTGCGATCGATCTCGACCACCCCGAAGTGCCGCGTTTCGGATGGATCGACCAGAATGGTTGCCAGCGTGATGTCGGCGCCCGAGTCCTTGTGCTGCTGCAGCATCAGGTCGTAGTTCATCTTGTAGATGTGGTCGCCCGACAGGATCAGCACATACTTCGGCTCTTCGGAGCCGATGGAATAAATGTTCTGGTAGACCGCGTCGGCGGTGCCCATGTACCAGTTTTCGCTGACGCGCTGCATGGGCGGCAGGATCTCGATGAATTCGCCCAGTTCGTGTCCCACAACATTGCCCCAGCCTTCACGAATATGCCGGTTCAGCGACAGAGCCTTGTATTGCGTCAGGATGTACACGCGCCGCAGGTCAGAGTTGATGCAGTTGGACAGCGTGATGTCGATGATGCGATAGATGCCGCCGAAGGTGACGGCCGGTTTGGCACGGTCGCGGGTCAGGGGGTACAGACGTTCACCCGCTCCACCCGCCAGTAAGACTCCCAGCGTGTCTCTCATGTTGGTGATTCCTGAGTGCTGCGTTCCCCAACCGGGGCAAGACTGCGTTATCCATCAGGCGGCCGCGCCGAACGCGAACCCACTTTAGAGCGTCGAAATCTTAGCACACCGCAAGCCATCCGGAGCGTCGACAGTCTGGCCGGAAAATCAGCCCTCGCCGTTGACCTTAATCCGGAGAGAACGCAGAAATTTCAGGTCCTGCGAGGTAATCTCCAACTCGCCGGTCGACTGGTATTCCTTTGGCGGCGCGGCTTCACCTGCGTCTTCGCGCTGGTTGAATCCGATGGTCGCCTCCAATACCAGAAAGACGTCGTAGCCTTCGGCTTTGATGCGCGACATCACACTCGAAATTTCATCGGACTCCGCCACCGAATGATTGATGGCCTCGCCCAGTTCCTTCATCAGTTCTTTCAGTTCGTCGTCCACTCTGCCACCTGAAAACATGAGTTTACTGCGAACGAGTCGGCGCTGATTTCTGGCTGCTAGAATACGCTTTTAGCCCAATGGCCGCACCAACCGAGAACAAACCCGCGACTTCGCAAGACTTTGGCAGGCAGAGTCGCGCGGCACTGCGAGTGGCCGGCCGCAAGACCGCCGAAAACCGCTGGGTGCGCGCTTTCTATAGTGCCGGCCGCGTCACCTCCGCTAGCGTAAGCCGCGTGATGCACGTGCTCTGGCTGGAAGTCACCGGCTTCCTCTTCCTGGTGCTGGCCGTGATCGGCGGCGGCGCCACGGTGCGCGAATACCATCGCTACGTCGCCGGTACAACCACCCGCGGAAGGATCGCCGTTGCCGCCGTGTTTACGCTGCTGTTTCTCTACTTTGGAGTGCATTCCTTCTGGCTCTCGCGAAAAAAGGGCAAGAAGTAGCGGCCGGTCAGTCTGGCTTGTGACTCGGCTCACTGCGCTGGGCCAACCGGGGACGCAATAATCGTAGCGACCGCTCGTTGCGCGGCCAATCTTCATCGAGATCGAGGGCCTAATTTCATGGCCGATATCAAGACCAAACCCGCCTCCGGCAAGCTCGCCGAGAACCAGGAAACTTCCTCACATACCAGCATCCATCCGCTATACACGCCCGCCGATCTCGAAGGCTGGGACTACGATCGCGAGCTGGGTTTTCCCGGGCAATTCCCGTACGCGCGCGGCGTGCAGGCCTCAATGTACCGCGGCCGCCTCTGGACCATGCGGCAATACGCCGGCATGGGCGACGCCGACGAGTCAAACCGCCGCTACAAATATTTGTTGAGCCAGGGCACCACCGGATTGAGCATAGCGTTCGATTTGCCGACGCAGATCGGGCTCGACTCCGACAATCCGCTGGCCATGGGCGAAGTCGGCAAGGTGGGAGTGGCCATCGACTCCATCGAAGACATGATGCGGCTCTTCGACGGCATCAACCTCGAGCAAATTTCCACCTCGATGACCATCAACGCCACGGCGTCGATCCTGCTGGCGCTGTACATTGTAGTGGGACGCCGCACTGGTCGCGACGTCCTTAAGCTGTCGGGCACGGTGCAGAACGATGTGCTGAAGGAATACATCGCGCGCGGGACCTACATTTATCCCCCGGCGCAGGCGATGCGCATCATCACTGACATTTTTTCCTACGCCAACCAGCACGTGCCCGAGTGGAACACCATTTCCATCTCCGGCTACCACATGCGCGAGGCCGGGTGCACGGCGACCCAGGAGGTCGCGTTCACCCTGGCCAACGGTATGACCTATGTGCAGGCAGCGATCGACGCGGGCTTAGATGTGGACAAGTTCGCGCCGCGACTGTCGTTCTTCTTCAACGCGCACAGCAATTTTCTGGAAGAGGTGGCGAAGTTTCGCGCCGCCCGCCGCATGTGGGCACGCATCATGCGCGATCACTTCAAGGCAAAGAATCCCAAGTCGCAGATGTTGCGCTTCCATACTCAGACGGCAGGCTCCACGCTGACGGCGCAGCAACCCGAGAACAACATCGTCCGCACCGCGTTGCAGGCGTTGGCTGCGGTGCTGGGCGGAACTCAGTCGCTGCACACCAACTCCTACGACGAGGCGTTGGCGTTGCCCACCGAGCAGTCGGCGCGGATCGCACTGCGTACGCAGCAGGTCATCGCCTACGAATCGGGAGCGCCGCAAACCATCGATCCGCTGGCCGGCTCGTACTACATCGAGTCGCTCACCGACCAGATCGAAGCGGGTGCGCGCTCGTATCTCGACAAGATCGACGCCATGGGTGGCACACTCAAGGCCATCGAGCGCGGCTACATCCAGGCAGAAATCCAGAACGCGGCCTACGAATACCAGCAGGCCGTGGACCGCAAAGAGGCAATCGTGGTCGGCGTGAACGCCTTCGGGATAGACGAGGAGAAGGAGATTCCGCTGCAACGCATCGACGAATCACTGGAGCGCAAGCAGGTGGAACGCCTGAAAGCCCTGCGGGCGAAACGCGACGAGGCGAAATGGAAGGCCGCCATCCAGCAGGTGGAAGACTGCGCCCGCGGCACCGCGAACTTGATGCCGGCGATCGTCGAAGCGGTCGAGGCTAGCGCGACGGTCGGCGAAATTTCCGATGCTATGCGTCGCGTGTACGGGGAGTACCAGGAGACGGTCGTTATCTGACGGCGTGGGATAGGCGTCAGCGCCCCTGTTAGCCAAGAAACCGCAAGCGTGGCCCACCAGCGCAGTCACGGACGTTACGCTCGGCTGACCTGAATCCGATTCAGTATGCTTGGAGGGCGACTAGCAACAGCTTTCACGGCTTCGTTTCTTAGCGAACCCTACTCTAGCTTCTGGTTCGACCGACCACGTCCGGCCTGCGACAAGCAGTAATTGTTTTCGAACTCTGGCAGGCTATCCGCAACCCTGTCTTGCCTCCAGTATCTTTCCGGGGTCTTTGCGGTTGGGCCGTCCTGCTTTGATCTGGCATCCGCTATACTTCTCGGCACAATGAACACTCTCCGAGTTTTCTGATCGGCTCCGGGAAGCAAGACGATTGCAAGCCAGTCAAACTGATCGGCGGTTTTATAGGTGACGAACGTTCCAGCGCCCCGCTTGAAAGTACGTGATTTCACAGAAATTCTCTGCGGAGGGCCACCGTCAGTTGGCTGGGCAAGAACGTCGTAGCAAGGCCAATTATCCGGCATTTTCATAGCGGGAACTCCGGCAAGTGTCATCTCGGCAGCTACGAACATCTCGCAGGCATCACCCATCTGCTTTGATGTAAAAGGTCTTTCAGCGTCCTTCATATAAGCATTTCTTCTCCTACATCAGGGGTGGCTGGTGGCCCGCATCTGCCTGCTCTTGGCAACGTGGGGCGGCGCAACAGTACACGTGCAGTTTAGCATCGTGCGGCTGGTGGCCCACATTTTGCCTGGTGTTGGCGGGGCGGGCGGCGCAACAGCTCGCATGCCTACCCATCGTCGTGCTGCCGAGGCCCACGCGACAGTCGGCGAAGTCTCCGACGCCATGCGGCGAGTGTATGGGGAGTATAAAGAGACGGTCGTTATCTAACCGATCGGTCAGTTATTATCCACACTTGAGAACTCCTCGATCAGGAGTGTGGTGTCTAGTCGTCGTAGTATCGCAGTCGTTTTAATCGCGAGCGTCATTGTCCTCGCTGGCGCGGTCGTCGCGCTTGTCTTTACGAACCCTGACCGATACCGTCCCCAAGTGATTGCCTACCTGCAGGACAAAACCGGAAAACAAATACAAATTGGGCGCTTGGGAGTGAGCCTGCTTCCCACTCTATCGATTCGTCTCTACGACTTCGGGGTGAAAAATCCACCGCCATTTGCGACCGGGTACTTCCTCGCAGCGCCTACAATTACTGCCGAGATTGACGCCGCTGCGCTGCTGCATAGGCGAATCGTAATTAAGTCATTAGTACTGAATGACCCCGTCATTAACGTGATTTCGGATCCTGACGGTCTGTGGAACTTTGAGAATGCCGCCGCATTGAAAGGTTCAGGGCAGTCTGATCGTGAACCTCCGCCATTTTCTCTGGGAGTGATCTCCAAGGTGGAAATTAAGGGTGGTACGTTGTCAGGTTCGAGTCTTATCGACCCTTCGGATAGGCCTGGACCGGACGTTCTTGAGGTCCACAATATTGCAGCACAATTGAAGCAGGTGGACTTCGACGCTTTTACCGGTTCTGCCTCTTCGCTTGTCGCGGAGGGCGACCTCAAGGCGGATTCTGCCCGTTTCGGATCGGTCCCAACCACAAACGTGAGATCACACTTGCGGATACTGCCCAAACAGGTGTTCCTCAATGATTTGAGTCTGGAGGCTCATGGCGGCCGGGCCAGTGGCGATTTTTCCTTCAATTTGGCGGGCACCAAAACGAAATTCAGCACAAACGTGCAAGCCAGCGGGGTTGACATCGCCTATCTTCTTGCTCAATTTCCAGAGGGTCGCGGCAAGATGACAGGAAAGATGCAAGCAACACTGAAGCTCGAAGGAGAAATTGAGCACTCTTACAATCCGCTGGAGGGAATACGCGGGAGCAGCCACATAATCGTGCGCAACGGCGAGCTACCCACGCTCAATCAGAACGAGAACATGATCAAAATGACTCGTTTCCGAGATCCCGGCTCCCCTTCCCGTTCTCCCTCTTCGTTCTCCACGTTCTCTGCCGACATGAATCTGGCTAACCACCGGATATCCAGCCACCAGATTGATATCGCCTTTTACGGAATCGACCTTCAATGCTCAGGAAGCCTGGGCGTGATGGGTGGCGGGGGGCTCGATTACAAGGGCGTGGCGAGTGTCCTTAATGGTCAGGGCTTCTTCACCAACATGATGGCGCGAATGTCGGGGGCCAAGTTAGAAAAGGGCAAACTGTCCTTCCCCATTCGGATTGAAGGGACGTTGCAGAGCCCGGTATTCTCCGTGGTCAACTAGTCACGCGACGATTTGCCTAGTTACTGGCACGCCACAGTGAAGCGATTCACCGTCGCTCCGTTCCATCCCTCTCCGTTATTCGGGTAGCGGGTATAGAAGACGTAAAACTGTTTGCCCAAAATGCTGGGATCGTCGCCCATTCCGACAAAAGCGGCGTAAACGCTGGCCTGGTCCGGATCATTGCGGAAGTCGTAAAACAGGCTGAGCGGCGACCAACTCAGGCCGGTGACAGACTCGGAATAGTAAAGCACGACGCCAGCGTTGATGAGCATCTGATAGCGACCCAGATTGCCGTTATAAGCCACCTGAAGGTTACCGCCGTAAGGAGTCGTGGGATTCAGGCCCTTCGAATACCCGCCCAATCCCTGTTCCAGATGGAAGCCGGCATAGAACTTCTGAAACGCGACAGCGTGCGGCTTTGCGCCAAACGCGGCCGCAATCACTTCGCCGATCGGCGCCCGCGCCACAGACACTGGCGTGACCGTGTTTCCCCAGTGCGTGGTGCCGTTGGCCAGCCAATCCGGGAAATAGATGTAGAAGTACTTGCCATCAGGGGAAACGACCAGGGTAGAGTCGCCGATGTCGAAGCCGTCCATGTCAGTTCGATAAGCCTGGTTGGTGCGAATGATCTCGCCCAGGTCAGTCCAACTCTTTCCGCCATTCGACGAGCTTGCCAGGGCCAGCACAGAATAGAAGCTTTGGGTAGTAATCGTGGGAATTTCCGCGTGATAGACCATCAGAAGCTTGCCGGAGCCGATCGCACCTTCTGGAACCTTGTAAACCGGCCCGCCTCCCATGTAGTCATAACTCGAATAGAAAGGGTTCACCGCCGGATCGGGATTGGGATAAATGGTCACGTCGATGGGAGGATCGGTACCCAGCGGCTGGTTGAGCGTGCCGGTCGTGCGGGTGACCGATCCATACTTGTTGTTGCCATAATAGTGTCCTTGCCAAAGTTGCCGGGAGTGGAATGCGCCGTCGCTGCCAAAAAACGTGTAGCCGGCTTCGGTCTTGATGACGCCGAGAGGTGTATCCGGCCAAGCGAAGCCATTCGCTTGGTCGGTGAGCGGCGGCTGCGCGATGTCTCCCGCAGCCTTCCGTTGCGCAGCTGTAGCAACTATCTGGTTGGCGGTGATCGTGGGGTTACAGACTTGAACGATGGTTTGCGCTCTGACGACGCCAACGATCGTCGCAAAACCGCCGATAAGTATTAACGCCAGGTGAATGAACTTCGCAGCTCGCATGCCGGCACCTCGGTCCTACTTTAATCGAAGCGGCGCATGGGCGAGGAAACACCAGAGACTAGAAGAAGTCGCTGGTGGCCAACGCTTGGCTGCTGTCGGCAATTTTGGGGAGCCGTGCGACAGCACACATGCAGGTCATCCTCGCGCGGCCGACCGCCTCAATCGCCTGCCGCTGTATTTCGAGGCGCAATCATGGAAGGGATGTCAGGGCTCCATCCGTTTTTCGCCCCTTGCCTTAAATTGCTATTTGCGCAGCGCTCGTCAATAATCGGTTCATTCGGCAGTTCCCCTGTAGTCTAGGTGGTTTGCGGCTCTATCTCTGAGAGGTCCGACAATGAAGCCAAGCCTGCATCCAGAGGAACAAGCGCGTCTCGCCGCATTGCGCGAATACAAAATCCTCGACACCGCCCCGGAGGAGGCCTTCGATGATCTCACGCTGCTGGCTTCGCAGATCTGCGAGACCCCAATCGCGCTGATCACCTTGATCGACTCCGACCGGCAATGGTTCAAGTCGCGAGTAGGTGTCGAGGTGGATGAGACTCCCCGGAACCTTGCGTTCTGTGCGTTTGCCATATTGCAGAAAGACCTGCTCGTCGTGGAAGACGCATCCAAAGATCCACGGTTCAGTGATAACCCTTTGGTTCAGGCCGATCCAAAGATCCGTTTTTATGCCGGAGCACAATTGCGTTCCTCCGATGAGTTGCCGCTCGGTACTCTGTGCGTGCTCGACCGCAAACCGCGTCAACTCTCTGAGGGCCAGCACAGAGCCCTGGAAGCGCTCCGCCGCCAGGTGCAGGCGCAACTGGAACTACGCCGAAATCTGATCGAGTTGAAGCAATCACTGGAGCTGCGCGATGAGGCTGAGCGTGTGCAGAAGCGTCTTATTCAGGAACTGCAGCGCGCGTTCGACGACACCAAGCGACTCAGCGGCCTTTTGCCTGCCTCCTCGGCCTGCAAGTTCAGCATCACGATTCCCGCAGACTTGAACCGGATAAACCCGGTGGTGGACGGAGTCATGGAGGTTGCGCGGCAGATGCAGAGCGCGCAGGGCCGTGAGCTTGAGATCGACCTTGCGGTGCGCGAGGCTCTGGCGAATGCCATCATTCACGGGTGTAAGAGCGACCCTGCGAAGAGTATCGAGTGTTCAGTTGCCTGCGATCAGGGTGGAGAGATTCTGCTGATAATTCGCGATCCCGGCGGGAACCTGAACAGGTCGGCGGTGGCTGACCCAACCAAGGGCGAGAACATGCTTGCGACACACGGCCGGGGACTCTATCTCATCGACGAGTTGATGGACGATGTCGAATATGTCGTCGAGAAAGCTGTGGCCACCGAGGTCAGAATGAAGGTTAAGCCCCGCGAGCCAGAAGGATGAGGTTGAGCGGCCCGCCCGCTTATCTCTGCGCCGCGTCTTCGCGGCCGAACACTTTCATCACCGCGCTGGCGATGGGTGCCGTTCCTACTCCTGAGGCTACCTCCCGCACATACGGCGCGGGTGGCTGCGGCGACGAGAGAAACGTCGCGACGTCGGGCTCGAGCTTGTTCCAACATTCATACACGGCGAGATGGCCTGAGTCCGAGCACATCAATAGCGAGGCGTTGGGCAGTTGCTGCTTCATCTGCTGGCCTACCGACAGTGGAATCAGCTTTTCCTCTTTGCCCCAGATCACCAGCACGGGAGATTTGACAGCCCCCAGCTTGCCGTCGAGCACGTCCTGATACGTAAGGAACGAGTTGAAGATGCGGCGAGTGATCCAGGCATGCTCGGCGACCTTGTTGAGGAAGTCGCGCCGTACGGGATACGGAGCAGGGTACTGTCGCGGCGTAAGCATCGCCATGAACGCGTTGAACTCTTCCGGCGTTGCAGGGAGAAAGTTCTTGACGGTGATGTTGGTTTGAAACTTCAGTCCCGCGGCGTCGGCCACCACCAGCCGGTTAACGACATCGGGATGCTCGATCGCAAGCTTAAGCGCGACCCATCCGCCCATGGAAACGCCGACTACGTCCGCCGACTTGATGTTCTGAGTGGCGAGAAACTGCCGCAGCATCTCCGACTGCTGCTCGATGGAATAGGTAATGTCGGGCTTCTGGCTCTCGCCGTGGCCCAGCAGGTCGATGGCGTACACGTGGAACCGGCTGCGCATGTCGAGCATGGCCGGGACCCAGTTCAGCGACTCCGCTCCCAGTCCGTGAACGAAGACGAGCGGCGGACCTTCGCCTCCCTCGTAGTAGTGAATGCGATAGCCGCCCACCTGCGTATAGCGGCTGTGAATGCCGCCGCGCCACAAAGCGAGATGCCCGGCGGCGCGTACCAGTGCAAGGGGCTGCAGCCACGCGAACACACCCAGCGCGATCGCCAGCAGCGTGGCAACCAGACCAAGCTTCTTCCATCGAAGAGCGCGCGGGGTCTCTAGTTGTGGGATCGATTCAACAGCAGTTGCCATCAGAAATTCACGTACTCCGAAACATCGAGGCCAAATTCAATGTTACAGGATTGTGAATCGTGGCGCAGACGTTGTCAATACGCCGTTGGTACATCTGACAATGTAGGACGCTACGTGGCAGGCTGTGCGAGCTTAAAACTCAGGCCCCTGCGGCGGCGAGAAGGCGGATTTCTCGCAACCCAGGCGAGCCATCGTTCATCCAATTGTAACAACGGCTTCGCCGGTATGCTGCCGGTAAGGCCAGCCGCTTCTTCTCATTGCGTCACGGAAATTCTCGAACGAGGTGACGCAAGTGTTCCATCAACGCATCGTTTTGCTCCTAATTTGCTGTACTCTTGCCGCCGTGTTGGCGGCCTGTGGAGGCTCGTCGGGCATGCCTCCCACCATCACCACACAACCGCAGAGCCAGACGGTAACGGAAGGCCAGCCGGCTACATTCACGGTGGCGGCGACTGGTACGCCCACCCTCAACTATCAGTGGACGAAGAACGGCATGGCGATCTCGGGAGCAACCTCTGCCAGCTATACCACCCCGCCGACGACCCCAGCCGACAACAACGCCCAATTTGCGGTGGTCGTGAGCAACTCCTCCGGCAGCGTGACCAGTAGCTCGGCTACCTTGACGGTCTTGCTGGTGCCATAAGGCGTCGGAGCTGCGCGTGCGTTATGCTAGCCCGATGGCTCGTAGAGTAATTCTCTGCATCGTGCTGGCCGGTGCCGCGCTGTGGGCGCAGGAGCAGCAACAGGCGTTCAAGATCCAGCCACTGCGTCCTGTGCCCGAGTTGCGCGTGGCCGCGTTGGCGGCGCAGCCTCCCGCCGAGCCGGGACCCTTTCGCCAACCCGACCTGGTGGAGCTGGTCAAGCTCGATCCCACCATCAAGCTCGATATTCACTACGCCTCCAGCAACAACTTCATGGGCACGCCGTTCTACAGCCAGGCGCGGGCATTCCTGCAGCGTCCGGCGGCGGAGGCGCTAGTCCGCGCCAACCGCAAGCTGCGCGCGCAGGGTTACGGCCTGCTGATTTTCGACGGCTACCGCCCGTGGTACGTGACCAAAATGTTCTGGGACGGCACGCCGGTGGAAGACCACCTTTACGTCGCTGATCCTTCGCAGGGATCGAAGCACAATCGCGGTTGCGCAGTCGATCTGACGGCGTATGACCTGCGCACCGGACAGCCGCTCGACATGCCTAGTGGCTACGACGAAATGTCGGAGCGCGCGCACTCCGATTACGCAGGCGGCACCGCGCAGCAGAACGCCCACCGAGCCCTCTTACGCAGCGCGATGGAGGTCGAAGGATTCACGGTCAATCCCGAGGAGTGGTGGCATTTCGATTACAACGATTGGAAGCTGTATCCCATCATGAATGTGCCGTTCGAGCAAGTGAAGGTCACCGCCCCGAAGTGAGCTGATGACTCCGGCGTGCCCCAAAGGGCTATACTGCGGCATGTTCATCCGCCTCGGCTACGACATTGAGTTCGAGATTCCCGCGCCGGTGGCGATGGTATCGATGTTAAGTGTGCATCCCTCGCGTGTGGCTGACCTGCGCGCGCCGGATGAAATGGGGATCGAGCCCGCGGTCCAACTCACCAACTATATGGATGGCTTCGGCAATCGCTGCACGCGCTTTGTCGCGCCCCAGGGCACTCTCCGGCTGAGCAACATCACGCTGATCGAAGACTCGGGAAATCCCGATGCGGTTTCGCCCAACGCACGCGAGCATCCAGTGGGCGAGTTGCCCAACGACATCTTGATCTACTTGTTGAACAGCCGCTACTGTGAGGTAGACCGGCTATCGAACATCGCGACGGAGCTTTTTGGCGCCACTCCTCCCGGCTGGGGACGTGTGCAGGCAGTGTGCGACTGGGTGAATGCCAAGGTGATGTTCGGCTATCAGCACGCGCGCCCCTTTCGCACCGCGCTCGACGTGTTCACCGATCGCGTGGGAGTGTGCCGCGATTATCAGCACCTGGCGATTGCCTTTTGCCGCGCCTTGAACATTCCCGCGCGCTATGCCACCGGATACCTTGGCGACATCGGGGTCCCGCTAACTCCGCCTATGGATTTCAGCGCCTGGTTCGAGGTGTATCTCGACGACCAGTGGTGGATTTTCGACGCCCGCAATAACACGCCGCGCATCGGCCGGGTGCTGATCGCCACCGGGCGTGATGCCTCCGATGTAGCTATTACGACTTCGTTCGGCGCGGCCAACCTGACGCGCTTCGCCGTGATTGCCGAGGAAGTGCCTGATCCGGCGGGAGTCCTGCTGGGGAACTGAACACGTTGTCCTGTGCGCCCGCCCGTTCTGGAACAGCGCCAATCCCATACCGCCCGTCATTCACAATTTTCGTCAACAAAAGCTGCTAAACTGGCTCCTCTGCGGAACCATTTGCGCCGGTCACTCGTCCATAAATTCATGAACCTGGAAGAATTCCGCCCCCGCCTGCCCGCAATCACTTCGCTGCGCTTCTTCGCAGCGTTTCATGTGGCGCTGTTCCACATGAACGAAATGGGTGCGATCACCGGCCCGCGCTGGTTGAAGTCGTTTGCGGCGATCGGCTATGTGGGGGTCAGTTTCTTCTTTGTACTGTCAGGGTTCATTCTGGTCTACACCTATGCCGGCCGCGAGATTGACAACCGCGATTTCTACCGGGCGCGCTTCGCCCGTATCTATCCCGCGTACCTGTTTTCATTGCTGATTTCGCTGCCGTTCTTCTACTTCGGTACGTTTCAAATGCATGTCCCATTCTTCGCATTTGCGGAACAGCACTTCGTCCTGGTGTCGATGCTGGTGTTGCTGCTGCTGCAGGCGTGGCTTCCGGCAGCGGCACTCATGTGGAACCCGGTGGCATGGAGCCTTTCTGTCGAAGCGTTCTTCTACGCAATATTTCCGTCGGCCCTGGCGAGATACAGCAAGCTTTCGCGCACGGCTTTGTTGGCTTTGATTCCGGCGTGCTGGATCGCAGGGTTGGCGATCTCGGGCGGGTACCTGTTGTTCCGCCATGCCGAGTTGGGCTATGTGAGCAGCAACAACTGGTCGAGCGCCGTGCAGTTCGTGAAGTTCTTTCCCGTGGTGCGTCTGCCGGAATTTCTGATGGGCATGGCGTGCGGCTTCCTGTTCCTGCGCAGTGAGCGCAATCCCAAGCACGCGTTACCGCTGGTGGCACTCGGGCTTTTGGGTGTGGTGGCCACGACTATGGCAGCGCGGTTCGTTCCCTACCTCATGGTGCACACGGCGCTGGGCGGTCCGGCATTCGCCGCCGTAGTGTATGGCATTGCGTTGCAGCCAAGCTGGGCCTCATGGCTCAACAATCGTGTGCTGGTGCTGTTCGGGAATGCCAGCTATAGCTTCTACCTGCTGCACTCCATGACCGTCTGGCCATTCTTCCACGATATGCGGACGCAGGCAGTGCGCAACCAGGGATTCGTCGGCATCGGCATATGGTTGGCCATGATGCTCGCGATTTCGTGCCTGGTCTATCGCTTCATCGAAGAGCCCGCGCGGCGCAAGCTGCGGCCTCACAAGAAGGCAATTCCAGTAACCGTCGAGGCCTTACCCACCGCGGGATAAGGCCTCCTTTTCGCGCTATATTCCCCTTTTAGGTTACGTTCACTGCAACCTTAGTGCGGAGCACCGCATATTATTTGACTTGGCTGATAGCACTCCCTAACATGCAGCCATAAGGGCTTCCATCGAAAATCCCACGATGATCGACACGGTCATATCGCACTACCGCATTGTTGAGTTGATTGGCGGTGGGGGTATGGGACTCGTGTACAAAGCCGAGGACCTCGATCTCGGCCGCTTCGTCGCGCTGAAATTCCTGCCCGACGACATGATCGCGGACACCACCGCGCTGGAGCGTTTTCGGCGCGAGGCGCGTGCCGCTTCCGGACTGAACCACCCCAACATCTGCACGGTTTACGAAATCGGCCAGGATGGCGACCGTCCGTTCATCGTGATGGAGTACCTGGACGGAAACACCCTTTTCCAGATCCTCGACGGCAATCCCCTGAACACCGATCAGACCCTGCGGGTCGCGCTCGACGTTGCCGAAGCGTTGGACGCTGCGCACAAACAGGGCATTGTGCACCGCGACATTAAGCCCGCCAATATTTTTGTAACCAATCGCGGCCATGCGAAAGTGCTGGACTTCGGACTGGCGAAGTTGTTGTCTGGGCCACTAGCGAATGCCGAAAACAGCACGATGAACACCGAGCCCGAGGGCGCACGCCTGACCAACCCCGGCAAACTGATGGGGACCATGGCGTACATGTCCCCCGAGCAGGCGCGAGGCTGGGAGCTCGATGGGCGCACCGACCTGTTCTCATTTGGTGTCGCGCTGTACGAGATGACCACCGGCCTGTTGCCGTTCCGTGGCGGCACGTCGGCCAACATGTTCGATGCGCTGTTCCACATGGCGCCGATTCCTCCGGTGCGGCTGAATCCCGACGTACCGTCGAAGCTGGAAGACGTAATCGCCAAGTGCCTGGAGAAGGACCGCGAGCTGCGCTATCAGCACGCGTCGGAAATCTGTGCTGACCTCAAGCGCATCAAACGCGACACTACCGACTCGCATAATTTCGTGGTTCCCGACTCGGCGGAGCGGCAGGCGCTGAAATCATCAAAAAGCGTGGCGAAGCCGCCGTCGCGCAAATCGGTCGAGAGGCCAAGGCCGATCTCGGTCTATCCGGAGCCGGAGCCAGTGGAGGCGCCGCCGATAGAGCGGAACTGGAAGTTGATCGGAACGGTCGGCGCGGCAGTTGTGGCACTGGCGGTTGTGATTGGCGGGTGGCTGTACTGGCGGTCGCATCGATCCGTACCGCTCGGCCACAAAGACACGATTGTGCTGGCCGACTTCGTCAACACTACGGACGATACGGTTTTCGACGGATCGTTGAAGCAGGCGCTGGCGATCCAACTGGAGCAGTCTCCAGTGCTGAACGTGCTCTCTGATCGCCGGGTGGGGGCCACTCTGAAGCTCATGAACCGTCCGGCGGATGAGCGCCTGAATCACGATGTAGCGCGCGAGGTCTGCCTGCGCAGCAACAGCAAAGCACTCCTGGAAGGCTCGATCAGCAGCGTTGGAAGCCACTACCTGATCGGCCTGAAGGCGGTGAATTGCCAGACCGGCGACACGCTGGCCAGCGCCCAGGGAGAGGCCGACAATCGCGAAGACGTGCTGAAGCGGCTGGGCGATGCGGGCAACCAGTTGCGCGAAAAACTGGGCGAGTCGCTGGCGTCGGTGCAGCGCTATAACAAGCCCCTGGACCAGGCAACGACCTCATCGCTCGATGCGCTGAAGGCCTTTAGCGAGGGACGCCACCTGCAATGGAAAGAAGGCGATGCGGCGTCAGTCCCATTTCACAAGCGGGCTGTGGGGCTCGATCCCAACTTCGCCCGGGCCTACGCTTCGCTGGGTATGGCGTACTCCAACCTGGGCGACACCGGCGCGGCGATGGAGAACTTCACCAAGGCTTTTGAGTTGCGCGACCGGGTGAGCGATCGCGAACGCTTCTATATCGAAACCTGCTACTACAGTTTTGTTACCGGGAAATTGCCCAAGGCCAACCAAAGCTATCACGAGTGGATCGCTGCCTATCCCGACGACTACGTCCCATACGCAAATATGGCGCTGAACGAATTTGCGCTGGGTGAGTACGAGAAGGCCGCCGAGTCGTCGCGGCAGGCGTTGCGGCTGGCGCCGGAATCGGGCGCCGCCTACAGCAACTTGATGGGCGCGTATGTATCGCTCGGCCGCCTGGACGAGGCCAAGGCCACTTATGAGCAGGCGCTACCAAAAACTCCAGACGTCCAATATCTCCATGAGACTCGGTACTACCTGGCCTTTCTGCAGGGAGACGAAGCCGCGATGCAGCAACAGTTGGATTGGGCGCGGGGCAAGCCAGTAGCGGAAGCGCAATTGCTTTGGGTGGCCTCGGACACCGCCACATATTATGGGCAACTGGCCAGGGCGCGCGGCATGGTGCAGCGGGCAGTGCAAGACGCGAAGGCGGGCCAGGACTCCGAGCGCGAGGCGCTCTTGAAAGCCATGGAAGCCAACCGGGAAGCGGAGTTCGGCAACTTCGACTTGGCGCGCCAACTAGCGAAAGAGGCTTTAACCGTTAACAGTGGACGAGATGAAACCATCGTCGCCGGAATGGCGCTGGCGCGTGCCGGAGATATCGCGGGCGCGCAGGTGATCGCCGATCAACTCAATCAGAAATTTCCGCTCGATACCATCATCCAGGGATACTGGCTGCCGACGATGCGCGCGTCGATCGCACTGCAACGCAACAATCCTCAGGATGCGATCGCAGCTCTTGAACCCGCGCTGCCCTACGAACTGGGAAGCCAGTTCTTCGGAGCGTTCTATCCGGTATTCGTGCGCGGGCTGGCTTACCTGAAAGCCAGGCAGGGAGAACCCGCCGCCGCTGAGTTCAACAAGATCCTGTCGCACCGCGGCATTGCGAAAAATTCTCCGCTAGGGGCGTTCGCGCAATTGCAACTGGCGCGCGCGCAAGCGATGAGTGGCGACAAGCCGGCTGCCCGGCGCTCATACCAGGACTTCCTCTCTTCGTGGAAGCAGGCCGATGCAGATCTGAAGCCTCTCCAGCAAGCGCAAGCCGAATACCAGAAACTCAAAGACTGAATCCGCAGTCGCACGCAGCAGTTTATAATCTCGCACTAACAACTCTCCACACCCCCGAGGGACGAATGAATCGCAAGTGCTTCATGCTCCTCCTCCTCTCGCTGTTTTTGGCAGCGACTGTTGCTTCGGCGCAAACCTTCCGCGGAAGCATTCTGGGAACTGTGACGGACACCTCCGGAGCTGTGCTGCCGGGCGCAACGGTGAAAGTAAAAAATGCGGGGACAGGACTGGAACGCACGACGCAGACCACCGCGGAAGGCAACTACACCATTTCTGAGTTACCCATCGGAACCTACAGTGTGACCATCTCGCAGGCCGGGTTCCAGACCTCGGTGACTAGCAACGTTGCCGTCGACGTTTCCACCGAGCGCCGTGTGGACATCTCTCTGAAACCAGGGCAGGTGGCGGACACCGTGGAGGTGACCGGCGAGGCGATCGCCCAGGTGGACACTACGACGGATGAGTTGGGAGGAACGCTGACGGCCGCGACCATCGCCAACATTCCCGTCAACGGCCGCGACTACACCAAGCTTATCTACCTGAACCCCGGAGTCGCGGGATCGCCGGACCAGATCAGCGACTCGCCGGGATCGTTCGGCACGTTCTCGATGAACGGCTCGCGCGGACGCTCGAACAACTTCCTGCTCGACGGCACCGACATGAATGACGGCTACCGCAATGACCCTGCGATCAACGAAGCCGGCGTGTTTGGCGATCCGGCGACCATTCTGCCGATCGACGCGGTCGGTGAGTTACGTGTGCTCTCCAACTACGAGGCCGAGTACGGACGCAACAGCGGCGCCATCGTCAACATCGTCACTAAGAGCGGCACCAACCAGCTACATGGTTCGGCGCTGGAGTATTACCGCAGCGGCGCGCTGGGCGCTCGCAACTATTTCAACATCGCCAGCCAGCCCAAGAACCCATTCACCAATAACCAGTTTGGTGGGTCGCTGGGCGGACCCATCGTGAAAGACAAGGCCTTCTTTTTCGTCGACTACGAAGGCCAGCGGGAGAGCGGAGCGCAGGCCGGACAGAGCTGTGTTCCCGATGCTAGCGCCATTGCGGCAGCCGAGGCGCAAGCCGCGGCGAACGGAGTTCCCCTCAGCCAGCCTATGCTGAATCTGCTGGCACGCAATCCGTGGCCGTCGCCGAATATACCGGGCGTGGCCGCCAGCCTGAGTGGGTGTTCTTCGCCAAACCTTGCGACCTCGACCCGCTTCTTCAACAACGTCGACAGCCTGATCGTGAAGGGCGACTACAATCCCAACCCGAACAACAACTTCACCGGCCGCTATTACTACGGCAACAGCAATCAAAGCTTCCCCTTCGCACAGTTGGCGGGAGGCCTGTTGCCGGGCTTTAACACGGTGACGCCGACGACAGTGCAACTGGTGTCATTGTCGTACGTCAAGGTGGTGAACTCAGCACAGGTGAATGAAGCGCGCCTGGGATGGAACCGTTTTGTCGAGGGGTTCTTCCCCCAGGACCAGAGCTTCAATCCCTCGTCGATCGGCCTCGATACCGGCGTGACCCCGTATAACTACGGTCTGCCGAAGATCAATGTGGGCGGTTTTTCCGCAATCGGCGCCACCGCCAGCGTGCCTCGCAATCGCGTCGACTCCAACTGGCACTTCATCGACAACTACTCCTGGCAGGTCGGGCGGCACGATTTCAAGTTTGGCTACGAATTCCGCCGCACCACGATCAACCTCGTTCAGAATTCGAACTTCCGCGGCAAGTTGACCTTTAACGGCAATTCGTTGAATGCGCCGCTGACAGCATTTCTCGAAGGGATCCCCTCGAGCGGCAGCCAGGCATCGGGCTACACCAATCGGCATGAAGCAGAAAACAGCGAAGGTCTGTACGTGCAAGACAGTTTCCGCTGGAACAAGCGCCTGACCGTGAATTACGGCCTGCGCTGGGATTATTTCGGCGTGCCCAGCGAGAAGAACAATCTGTTCTACCAACTCACTCCGGCCAATGGCGGAACGCTGACTCAGGTGGGAGCCGGTGGCGGCCCATCGAGTCTCTATAACAAGGATTACAACAACTTTGCGCCCCGCTTCGCCGTGTCTTACGACTTGACGGGCAAAGGAGAGACGATTCTCCGCGCCGGCTATGGCATCTTCTACGATGCGTTCTCGCAGGACATCTTCCTCGGCCACGTCCCCTACAACTGCACCTTCTGCCCTGGTCCTGCTTACACGGGAGTTGGGGCCGCGCCCATAGGGTTCGCCGGGCTGAGCGGCAATCCCATTACCTCGGGTTCGCCGGTGTACGGAACAGCTTCGCCGTTGAGCAGCTACTTCGGCGTCAATCCCAACATCCGCACGCCCTATACGCAGAACTGGAACCTGAATATCCAGCAGCAGATCACCAACAAGATCATGGCGCAAGTGGGTTATGTCGGAGCCAAGGGCACCAAGCTCTTCCGCTTTGTTGACGCCAACCAACCCAGCCAATCCCAGATCACGTCGTACGACCTGGCACAGTGTGTGTCGCCGTACGTTGCACCGAACTGCCCGATCGCAGGATTCGATTCCGGCGGAAACGTGGCGCGCACTGCATATCCGAACCTGTTCTACGTGAACCAGGAGCAGTCATCGGCAAACTCGATTTACAACGCATTGCAAGCCAGCCTTCACGTGAACGCATGGCAGGGGCTTTCTCTGCAGGCCAACTACGCCTGGTCGCACTCCATCGATAATGCCAGCGACCTGGAAGACTTCATCCCCAACGCGGCGCAACCCAACAACAGCCTGGCGCCGCAATTAGAGCGCGGCAATTCCAACTTCGACATTCGCAACCGCTTTAGCCTGAACTTCACCTACCAGTTGCCCAAGTTCTCGGGCGACTACGCCAAGGTGAAGAACGGATGGGGCATCGATGGCGTCCTGAACCTGCAGGACGGACAGCCGTTCAGCTTCAACTACAACTTCGAGGGCGATTACTCGGGGTCGGGAGAAGGCTTCGACCGGCCCGATGTGGTGGGCCCCATTCAATATGGCAACTCACCCTCGAACTACATCAATCTGGCTTCGTTCGCGGTGCCCTGCACGTTTGGCAACACCACCGCGACAACCGCTTCCGGTGACAGCAATTGCCTCTCAGGTACGCGCCACTTTGGCAACCTGGGGCGCAACGCGCTCCGCGGACCCTATTTCAAGGAATTCAACTTCTCGGTGTTCAAAGATACCCAGATCACCGAGCGCGTGAATCTGCAACTGCGTGCCGAGTTCTTCAACCTGTTCAATCATCCCAACTTCGCCAATCCGGTGCTGCCGAACTTCATTGCCGATCCCGGAGTCAATGGCATTGGAAGCAATGGGCGCGGAACAGGTTACTACGCTCTGACCGCGACCGGCGACGTGGGCATTGGCAACCCGTTCCTCGGCGGAGGCGGCCCACGCGGCATTCAGTTCGCCGCCAAGATCACCTTCTAGAGGTTGCTAAGAGGTGGAAGCCTGGAGGTTGTTTCCCCAATGTCCCACACTCTCACCGCGTATCGAGTGTTCGTTGCTTCTCCTGGGGGATTGGTCTCCGAGCGCCAGGCGTTTCGCGATGCGATCATCGCCTACAACGAAATGGATGCAATCTCGCGCGGTGTGATGTTCATCCCGGTAGGATGGGAGCAAACGCTCCCCGGGATGGGGCGTCCTCAGTCGCTCATCAACGAAGATCTTGCAGATTGCGACTTCTTTGTTTTGATTCTCTGGGATCGCTGGGGATCTCCCTCAGGAGACGAAGCCTACACTTCGGCGACCAGTGAAGAATTTGCGATTGCTCGAGATTGCTGGAAGAACCCGGATCATTGTCTGCGCGAAATCGCCGCGTTCTTCAAAGCTCCCGACACTCGCCAGATGAGCGATCCGGGCGAACAACTGCGAAACGTTCTTGACTTCAAACGGCAACTGGAACGGACCAAAGAGCTGCTGTTCAACACGTTTGATGATGTCTCTTCTTTCCAACGCAGCCTGCAGCGCCTGCTGGCGAAGTGGGTCAGGGATCACGAGCAGGGCAAGAAAGGCTCATCCATCAAGCTGGCTCCGAGCGAGCCCGCTATTGAGCCTGCCACGCCCGGTCTATTACCAACCGCGTCGATTACAGCAGGACTTACGCAACTGGGCGGCTCTCGAGCAGTACTTGAAGAAGCCGAAAGATTGGCAGCCCAAGGCAGGCTCACCGATGCAGAAATGTTGTTCGCGCGAGCGCTAGCGAAGGACAACGAGCCAGGCACCGCTCTTCAATACGCCCGTTTCCTGAGGCGACTTGGGCGCTTTTCCCAAGCCCAGGCCTTGCTGGAAGGGATCTTGGAGCGCACTACTGCGGGTGAAGAGCACTGGAAAGCTGGAGCTTATAACTATTTGGGAATGCTTTGCCGGGACCGGGGAGAGTTCGACGATGCCGAGAAAATGTTGAATAACGCCAGGAGCTTTGCCGATCATCCACGCGCTCGAGAGGCAACCATTGCTGCGTATAACAATCTGGGGCAAGTGTTCCGCGATCGTGGAGACTTGGCGGAAGCTGAGAAAATGCACAAGCAGGCCCTGGAACTTTGTAAGCCGACCGGTGACGACCCAAGTCTTGCGAGCGCTTACGGCAACTTGGCGCACATCTATCTGATACGCGATGACTATGAACAGTGCGAGGCAATGAACCGTAAGGCTATCGAACTTAGCGAGAAAATCGGGAACGAAGAAGGCCTGACCATTGCCTTGCGGAATCAGGGTCATCTTTTGTTGGATCGGAACCGCCTTGCCGAGGCCGAACAGGCGATGCAGCGCTCGCTGGCCATCGCCACAAAGATCGGGCGACAGAAGAGCATGGCGGATGCTTACTTGAGCTTGGCGCAGCTCAGACTTGCGCAGCATGAACTTGATGAAGTGGACCGGTTGATAGACAAGGCGCTGGAACTGAACGAGCGGATCGGACGCCGGAAGGGTGTGGCCCGAGTCTACAACCTCAGGGGCGTCTTTCAGCAAGCCAGGGGAGATAGTCAGCAGGCGGAGCAATCTCTACTTCGGTCGATTGAGGTTGCCCGGGAAGTAGGCGACAGGATTTGCATGGCCAATGCCTATCAAGCCCTGGGAATGATTTTTAAGAGTCGCGGTGAAGCAAGCGCCGCAACCATTCTGTGGCGCGACGCACGGCAAATTTTCGACAAAGTGGGTATAGCTGAAAGGGTCCGCGAACTGGACGTTTTGCTTTCTCCGCCCAGCAAGGTGGCAGAGGCTTCCTAGTTGAAGAAATCTCCATCTCGTAACTAATCCCGGCTGACGCCTTGTTCGAGAAGGGTTACGACATGGGCTGGTCTCGCCAGCTACCATAAGCGGAACGCCATGGGGGAACCCTGCACTGCCGCCGCTTGTGCGTAACCCTGCAGGCTAGGCGGAACGGGCGATTGCCAACGCACTCATTCAAACATACTATCTTCATCCATTTAGTACATTTCTCGCCCGGCAGGCACCGACTCTCCGTGCAGCCGGTTTATGTATCTGAGTAAAGGAGCTAAACCATGAAACGCGTGATTTGTCACCCCGGCGTTTTCCGTTGCTTAATCGCTGCTATCGTCGTCGTTGCGTGCGCTGCCATAACACCGTTGGCGAAGGCAGATGTGGTTTACAGTTGGACCGTCATCAACGACGGAATCTTCGGGTCATATAGCTGGTCGTTTTCTACGCCTACGATCTTCACGTCCAGCAGCGGGTTGATCACGAGTCTGTCATCGGTCACGCCGCCGATCGGCTGTACTATCTCCTCGGTTCAGATCGAAAACCCGCAAAACTCAACCTTCGACGTCGATACGAACTTCAATCCAGCCTGTCACGGCTTCGTTGGCGAAGACCTAAACGCCACTGACGGACCGGCTACTGCATTAGGAACCTACGGCCCGTTTAACGCCAACCCTCCCGGTACTGCCACTTTGACTATTTCGCAGACCCCCGAACCCGCCAGCCTAATCCTGTTGGGCAGCGGCTTGGCGGGCGTCTGGATAAAAAAGCGCCAGAGAAAGGCTGTTCAGTGAGTCTCCCAAACTGAACCTGACCCACTCCGCCATCTGGGTAACTGGCGAGAAATCCCCCATCTCGTAACTAATCCCGGCTGACGGCTGGTTCGGGACTTCCAACTCACTTCCCACTGTCTCCGGACGGCTTAACAAACGTAAAGGGAGCTGTGAGCGTGAACTTAACCCGGGTGTCAGGAGGCAGGTCCACGTTCGCGGCATGAAATATGGCAATTACCGGACTCACGCCCGAACCTGGACCGCTGCCCGTTGCCACGTTCGCCCCAGCCCCCGCGCTGGCTGGCCCTGCGGACTTAACCTTGGCAGCTAGAACACCCTGGTCCTTCTGGTAAGTATCGCTCTCCACTTCCAGCTTTCGTCCGTTCATCACCAGACCGATCAGTTCCAGCTCCACCTCAGCCTTCCCATGCATATGACCGCCTTTCTTATTCTCCGCCATTCGCACGTGCGCCTCCGTGCCGCGCGGGATCAGGACGCGGTCGTTATAGATCAGCGAGGGGTCCACGATGCCTGTCAACAGATCGCCGGAATGAAGATGGTTGGAGTCCACTCGGTCAGCAATACGCACCGAGATCACCGTCCCGGCGGGCAGCAAGATTCGCTCGTGCTCGTCAGGCGGGTTCGCAGGCTGAGTTTGGTCGGATTGTGCAGGCGGTGCGCTCTCCTGCGCAGCCACCGGACTGTACAAAGTACTCAAAGCCAATAGCGCGCACCCAGCCATGACAAGAGCCAAACGCCAATGCCTCGCTGCCTGCATTGAAGACGCAGGACGAGTCCCGGCAGGGATAATTTGGCAAACAGGAACAGGGGCCACGGCCTCACGCTCTGACTGACGGGCAACCACGAGGAATTTCCGCTCACCTGCGTTCAACCGCCGCAAAGCCTCTACGATTCCAAATCCTTCTGCACTCGACATAGTTTCCACGCTCCAACTCCGCCCCATAAGATGCCGGAGTTCTGATGGCGGTTGCCTGGAAACTTGCAGCGGGCTTGGGTTTTGGTATCGACGAACCTCACCCAGCTTTTCAGGTCGCCATCGCCGGTCGTGAACGTCGATAAAGCTGCCAGGCCAGCGCTCCCAAGCCCAGGCAAACCACACCGAAGTGAACCAGTCCTCCAAGATACGGAATAAACCTTACGACGGTGAGGATCAGCAGGCCCACCAGTAGTCCCAACAGCCAATCGCTCTTAGTCACCCCAGTCGGCCTGAGAAGTATCTGCCCCAGGAATGCTCCAACCCAAATCTTTGCCAGGTAGATTGCAACCAGATACGCCATGAGCAACATGAGCGAGGCCGGAAGGCCAACCAGCGTGATGGCTGTCAAGATTATGGCCAAGGGCACGCCCGCCAGAACCGCGAACCCAAGCCCGAGGCTGCGCCAGCCTGCGCCCACCGCGTGCGTGCTGGCCTGGAAGAAGCCGGGAAACAGAACTAGGCCCAGCCATCCCACCAGCATGGCGGCAGCCAGCCAGACAGCTTGAAAGAAGTAGAACCCCGCGTGCGTGAAACGGTTCTCCCTCACTTCCACCTGGATGTCGCGCGTGCCGACAATCGTCGCGCCGTCGGCGATGTGCACCTTTTTCAAATCGTGCACGCGGGCACTCAGGTTGCCGCCGATTCGTGCGGTGTTCGTCACCGTAAGGTTGTCTCCCGCCATGGCCAGTTCGCGGCCGACGCTTCCGCTCACATCCGCATTGCCAGCGAACATGGTCACACTGCGATTTACCTCGCCCTCCAGGCTGATGTCGCCGCCGCCAACCACAATACCCTCGCCCACATGGCCCCGGTCATTCACATGCAAGGATTGCATCAACCCGTAGATGCTGTGGCCCAATTGCCCGTCGAGGTCGAGCGAATTCGAAAGGTCGAAGATGTTGCCTTCCACGCTTCCGCTCACCACGGTTCTCTTGGCAAAACTCACCAGGTCGCCCTTAACTGTGCCACGCACTTCCACACTCCCGCCAAAAGCCAGCAAGTCCCCATTGACGACGCCGTCCACTCGCACAATGTTGCCGGAGGCCAAAAGCGTGTCGTCTACAGTCTCGTTCGCCCTTACGGTGACGATGTCGCTGTGACGCCGCTCCAGGGCTAAGCCCGGCAGCGACAACGCCAGCAGCACGATCAGCAGCCGCAGGCCAGGTTGGCGCAGTCGGAATCGGCGTCCCAGCAGCCATGCGCTGCCGCCCACCAGCAACACCAGAATGATCTTCCCGATGACAGCAGCATATTCGCTCAACATGGCAGTACCTCCGTCTGACAAGTAATAAGAAAGGTTGAAGATCACGTTCGTGCCACCGCTTACGCTGAAAGGATTCAACCATTGCAAAGCTTCCGGAATTCTCAGCGCATCGATCCAAAAGGCAACAAGCGGAGTTAGCGCCAGCACCGCGCCCCCAATCGCCAGGTCAGTCCGTGTCCACGACGAGTGCAAACGGGAGACACCCGCCGGGCTGGGTGCTTCGTCCGAAAGCTCTTGCAGGCTCTCGCTCAGAACGCGGTTCTCAGCGCGTAATGCGTCCAGCAGTTGCCGGCAGCGTTGGCACGTGGCCAGGTGGTCTCGCAGGCGCCCTGCCTCCTCCGCCGCCAGTTCACCATCCACGAAGATCGAGATGATTTGTTCCGAATAACATTCCATGATCATTTGCTCCCGTGGCTCAGTTTCCGGCGCAGCTCCTGCTTGGCCCGAAATAGCAGCGCCGCCACGTAGTTACTCCGCAGGCCCAACTGCTCTGCGATTTCGTCATAGCTCAATTCGCCGTAATAGCGCAGGACCAGCGGCACGCGATAGTTCTCGGGCAGGCGTGCAATGGCATCGCGCACCTGCGCCCGCTCTTCCGTGCTGATGACAGCGCCCAGCGGCGACGGCTCCGGGCTAGCTGCCTCTATGACCGCGACACCCTCTTCACCTTCCACAATCACCCGCCGTCCACGCTTCCGGCGCCGTAAAGCGTCAATGCATTGGTTGCCAGTCACCCGCAGCAGCCACCGGAGGAACGGTACTGACCCGTCGTAGTTCTCAATCGAGCGCTGCAGCTTGAGGAAGACCTCGCTCGTGGCATCTTCTGCACTCTCCCGTGAGTCCAGCATGTAACGGCACAAGCCGAATACGCGCCGCACGTAAAGGCGATAGATCTCCCCCAGCGCCTCGGCATCGTGGCCTTGTGCGCGCTCGATTACGCTCTCCAGATCCGGCCCCTCCATTTGCATGGCATTGTCCTCGCGGGGCTGCGATCCTTTCGCACTGTTTCTCTTGGTGTCCATAAAGCAGTACGCTGCAGCTCGAACAAAGTTACACAAAATTTCAGGGATGAGGGGAGGCGAGGCGCAGCGCAGCGGCCGTGACTACGGCCAGGAATCCTACGATCCCAGAGTGTAGCAACATTCCTTCAATGCGTAATACCCCCGGTTTGAGTTGACGGGGGATAGGAGATCTTTCATCGAAGGCTGCCCATCTTATGCTACTGAGCACTGCTTAATCTGAGTTTAGCGACCCCCCACAAGCTTGGCCAGCTCTTGGAGAGGAAGACTGAAGGCGATAACATCAGTATCATTCCGAAAACTGGAGCCGAGATGCCAAAGATACAGGCGTTCATTGCCCGAAGCTTCAACGAGCAGGACGAGATAAATCTCAAACCAATATTAGATTTCCTGCGGAGTTTTGAGATCCTTGGCTTTTTCTGTGTCCACGCGGATAGGGCTGAAGTGGAGTCAGTCTCAAGGAAGGTGCGGCAATTGATCGACAACTGTGAGGTGCTCATCGGCTTTTTCACACGCAGGTATCCGATTTACTCCGAGGCCCCACCAAGTACGGAAACCTCAGCACCGACGGCGACCGACCAACCAATACTCTGGACGACCGCGCCTTGGGTTCTTCAAGAATCTGGGTACGCACTGCGTGGCGAGAAGGATCTAATTTTGTTAAGGGAACAAGCTGTCGAGCTACCAGGATTGCAAGGTGATCTTGAATATATTCCCTTCGATTTAAAGAACCTCGCGCCGGTTTATGAGAAGCTCACTCAGATGGTCAGCGGAATCATCGCGAAGAAGACAGGAACTCAGGTGTTGACATCGGTGGTTCATTCGGAGGCCCTTGGGGAGTCACCGGCCGAACCAACGAAATCCGAAGGCTCCGAACAAGAAAAGGGTTCGCCCATGGCAAACCCAGCTGTTGACCCACACGACGAGAATCGAAACGTGATCGTGAGGGTCTTCATCGCGATGTCACATGCGGCTGGGAAGAAGGACTGGGGAGAGGCGGAAAAGCAATTCAAAGAGGGCCTGGTGCTTATCAGTGAAGGCAAAGCGTCGGGCGTCCCGGTCAGTGCCATTGAATGGGAATCTTTCTATTATCGGGAATTGTTTACCTCGGGGGATGGATCCGGCTTGGATAAGTTAAAAGCCCTCGCCTCTGCGAATCCAGACAATCCCGCGCCACTGGAGGCCATCGCACGATGTTATTCGAGCTATGATCGCCATGAAGATGCTGCGGAATGGTGGAAACGCGCCGCGGAGAAAGAAAAGAGTGACGGCAAGGCAGGGAGTTTGCTTGACGCCGCCCGCGAGCTGAAAAAAGCGAATATGGTAGTGGAGTCTTTGAAACTCGGTAGGCTTGCTTATTCGCTTTCGGAGCGCGCCACTCACGCCGAGGCCGCGCAGCTGATCTATGAGATTCTTCGAGAAGGGGAGGACATCAATTTCGCTTTCGGATTTGCTGAATTGGCACTGAATGAAATGCCTCACCACTCTATGCGGTTTGATCTTGGTCTGGACTATCACAAGCAAGGTTTGCATGAGCTTGCCTTTCTGCACTTCGACATGCTCCATCGCCACGACACGACAAATTCTGGTTCTCTCCATAACCTCGCGTTAAGTTCAAGCAATTGTAATCTTCCGATTGGAAGTGTCCGTCGTTACAAACAAGCTTTCGCAGGGGGTTCGACTTTATCGGCGTCAAATCTGGCGTACAGGTATCTGGACGCTGGAATGACTGACGAAGCGGCAGCTATTTTGGGCGAAGCCCTGAAAATTGAGGGCCACGATTCCGAGGTTGAGTCCGCCTTGGCCGCAATATCGGATCGAACTAAAGAGGAGGAAAAGAGCGAAGTCGAAGCGCTAACCGAGGCCAGTACTCAGCGCAAGTTTTTCGCAAGTGTGGGCACCGGACTGGAAACTGTAGCTTCCCCGATTGACGGAATTTGGCGCCTCCCAATGGGTGATCTTGCCCTAAAGGTCGAAGGTCTGAAAGTTCTAGGACAGACCGTGACGGAACCTCCCAAGGTAATTCAATCTAACGCGCAGGCGTTTTCATTAGCGGCTTTGGCCTTGGGAGGAAGTAGTACGGAGCCTACGGAATACGAGTTTTCAGGCGTGCTGATGGGCACAGCTTGTAAATTCAAGATCATCCGAATACAGAGGAAAGCCGATGCGTTTTCCATTCTTGCGGGCTATGAGCAGCGTGAGGGCTATATGTCATTTAGTGCAAGCGGGGCTTCCGCCGAATACGCGGAGATAGAGTCAAAGAGACCAAAGAAGATTCGGACAGTTTGGAAAATCGACCCCTGAGTCGCAGTCCAAGATAGCCTCAAGGAAACGGCACCAAGTTTTCACGTGAGGCCGTTATTTATGCGGCGACGACCGGACCCGCACCCGCTAACGTGATCGCTTGGTGCCCCAGGTTCGCGCCTGATTTTGGCGCTAACCTGGCTTTACCTCTCTCTGCCTTATCACTCGCCTGTGTGTCCTGCGTCCTATCCCTTCGGACTTCACTCCGGTACCTCCCAGGAGGCCGCGCTGGCGGTGTTGATGTTTGAAAACTGAATATGGATCTATAACGAGACACATTTTCATGGCCTAAGGTGGCCTTTAGGTCATGCGGGTTTCACAATCAAGAGCTGGAGGCCGTCCGCCTCTGAGTATGTATTGTATGTAAAGTATGCCGCAGGGCCTGTATGTAAAGTATGTAAAGTATGCCGCAGGGCCTGTATGTAAAGTATGTAAAGTATGCCGCAGGGCCTGTATGTAAAGTATGTAAAGTATGCCGCAGGCCTGTATGTAAAGTATGTAAAGTATGACAACTTCTTACACCAAAACCGCCATTTATGGCAACTAAGTCCTACGGCCACTAATGGATACGTATAAACACATATAGAATCAGTGACATGCGAACAATTTTCCCCTAAATCGTTGATTCTAAACAGTCGTGAATCAGCAAGTTTCGCTAATTTCGCGCGCTCCCCCGCTGATCACCCAGTTGTTGACGCTGCGACGGTCGTGCTCAGTAGCGGAAATGGTTCGCACCGGCTAGCGAAGTGCGGCACGATAGATGGCAAACTGCGGTGCGCGGTATACAGGCTGAAGCCACGCGCACGCTGAGAAGACAGACTCGTGCACCAGGTTGTGGTAGATGACGAAAACCGGACGGCGAAATTCAGTCAGCGAGCAATGCAAGTTAGCAAGTACAGTGCGCAGGACGTATTCGGGAAACGGGTTGAACAGGTAGAGCACTGTCGGTTCTTGGCGAAACACGAAGTCGCGCGCATCGTCGGCATGAGACTCCAGGGCGAAGCACTTCTGCCGATCGCTGTGATAGCGTGCGATGTTTTCGCGCGCGATGCTGTCCAGCTCGGTGAGAAACTCGACGCCGATAATCCGCCGGAAAGGATAGTCGGATGCCATCAGCAGGGTGCGTCCTTTACCAGAACCAAGGTCGATGAACGTGAAGCCTTCGGTTGCGACCGGCAGCGCGCGGAGGATCTGGTGAAACAACGAAGGCTCGGATGGCTGATAGCGGCCGCCAGAGAGTAGTTCGCGGAAACGGGTACGCAGCGGGACCGTGGCCCAGGTGGTATCCACGCCGTGGTCGAAGTCATAGTCGATGTCGCCATAGCGCGAGCGGCGGCGGGCGGGAGTAAGGTCGCGCAGCAACTCGATGGCTTCCGTCGCGTAGTAGCGCAGCGCCCCTAGCCAGCCGTGCACGCGAACCGACTCGCTGACCCAGGCTAACGCACTGGCGGGTGAAGGTGGTTTCTGCTGACTCACGTGGCGATACTAAATCAACGAACGCGAAACGCAGGCGGTGCGCTCATCAGAGCGAGTGTACAATTCTGTACAGTTTGCAATCCTCGAAATCCCCTACGATTAACGCTTCCGTCAAACAGCGTCGTGCTCGTGCGGAATACACACCAAGAAACAATCACAGAGGCGTTTCGTCCGCGCCGATGCATAAGGAGAACCCAGAGTGAAGAAACTGTTCCTGGTTGGCATAGTGATGGCAATACTCACGTCCATCGGTCTCGCGGAAGTGAACCAATACGAAGTGCCGGCGGTGTTTTCGTTCAGCTACGGCGACGGTTGGACCAAGGGCCCGCGCAAAGGTGGAAGTGCCGCCGAGTTACCCTGGCTGGTAAACACTGCCGATCCCACGGCCAGTTTTCATGCTGTGCTGGCTCGCGCCGATTTCTCCTACGATGACTGGATCAAGCGCATGATTAAGTCCGCGACGCCCGAGCGTGCGCTGGTATCCAAAGGCGATTTCGATTCCACCAGCGGCGAGAAGGGCTACAAGCTGGTGTGGAAGATCAAGGCAACGAACGGCCAGGAGTTTGTGACCGACCAGTATTTATACCGTGGGAAGGGCGATACGCAGATTCTGCTTAGCGGAACGGTGGATGCGGCCAACGCAGACAAGTTCGCCACGGAATTCGACGGCTTCGCCAAATCGTTCAAGATCACAAAGGCGAAGTAACTGCGGGAGGCAGGTTCGCCTCCCGCACGACGCTGTGAACTCGATCAGGCAAGGTCGAAGAGCAGAAACTCGGCGGCCTGGTTGCCCCCGACGCTGCTGAGTGTGAGCTTGGTCTCATCGGCGATGGCCGCTCCGTCACCCGCGCCGAGGTGGGTTCCGTTTACCGTAAGTTTGCCGCTGATCAGCTGCACCCAGGCGTGCCGGCCGGATGGCAGATCGAGAGCGAGTGACTTGCCACTGTCGAGCAGTGATGCATAGACACTGGCGTCCTGGTTGATTTTGGTTGAGCCACCATGTCCGTCGCGGGACGCAATCAGGCGCAACTGGTTCCGCTTGTCTTCGCGCTTGAAGGTGCGGTCCTCGTAGCTGGGCGGCAGGTCATTGGCCTCGGGCATGATCCAGATCTGCAGCAGGTGCACGGGCTTGTCGGAGTTGTTGTACTCGCTGTGCACCACTCCAGTGCCTGCGGACATCCGCTGTACGTCATTCTGCCGGATCGTGGCCTCGGTTCCGGTGCTGTCGCGATGGCTCAACTCGCCGTCGATGATGTAGGTGATGATTTCCATGTCGTTGTGGGGATGCGCGCCAAATCCCCTGCCGGCGCTGACGCGGTCTTCATTGATGACGCGCAGATCCCGGAAGCCCATGTGTTTGGGGTCGTAGTAATTGGAAAACGAGAAGCTGTAATAGGTGTCGAGCCAACCGTGATTGGCGTGTCCGCGGGCGGCCGATGGCCGAACTCTGATCATAGTGTCCTCCCGAATACACGGTATAAGATGCTTTAACGTCAAAGAAAGATGCAGGAGGGGATCTAGGGGGTTCTGCGGGCGCTGGCAGGAAAAGTGGCGGTCAGGTGATCGACGGCTCCCGGCTGCCGAGTTGGCGACATAGGTCGCCCAGTTGCTCCTGCTGGGCCGGGGACAGAGCCGCCATGAACTCGGTGATTGCTGCCGCATGTTCGGGAAAGATCTTGCGAATGAGTGCTTTGCCCTTGGCGGACAGGACGACGATGAACTGGCGTCTATCTTCGGGGCACTTTTGGCGATGCGCAAGGCCCAGCTTCTCGAGGTTGCCAACCACCATCGTGAGATTGCCTCCGGTGGTCAGGATCTTTTGCGCGATGTCGGAAAGCGACATGGGGCCGAGATGATACAAGGCTTCCAATACCGCAAATTGGGTGAGAGTGAGTCCGGTGCCACCGAGGTGGCCGGCCGCATGGTTGCGGGCGGCGTTTGCGGCGCGGGTGAGACGGACGTAGGTCGCCAGCGCGAGGCGTTGCGGAGATTTATCCGGCATAGTCACATCAGTATACTACGATGTTGAAGGAGTTGTAGCGGCCCTCTTCGTCGTAGCGGCGTGGCAAAGGAATGCTCCACGAGTCGACCGCGAGGGTTATCGACTAGGACGGCAAGCCCAAAAGGAGTAATGCCGCCTTGGGCGGCTGACTCAGGGCGGGAAGTCTGATACTCTCTGCCCACGGGACGCTCCCAAAACCATGGCCAGAAAGAAACGCGCTGCTTCACGAGCGGCGACCCCAAGACCGTCGTCGAAGAAGCGGACGCTTCCGCCCGTCCCCCATGGCCAGCACGAACTGGTAATCATCACCGGCATCAGCGGTGCTGGGAAAGCCTCGGCGCTCAAGACTTTCGAAGATCTCGGCTACTACGCGGTCGACAACCTGCCGGTCGGCCTTCTGCTGAACTTTGCCGACCTGGTCCGCGATTCGGCGGAAATCGAGCGCGCGGCGCTGGTGGTGGATATCCGCGAGGGCGCCCGGCTCGACAAGCTGCCGCAACTGTTGCAGTCGCTGCGCAGTTCGCTCAAGACCACCGTACTGTTTCTCGAAGCCAACGAAGACGCGCTGCTGCGCCGTTACAGCGAGACCCGGCGTCCGCACCCGCTAGGGCGCAAAACGTCGGTCAAGGCATCGCTGCTCTCGGAACGACGTCGCCTGCGGCCGGTGCGCGAGGTCGCCGACCTGGTGGTTGATACCACCAAATTCAATGTGCATGAGTTGCGCAATCTTCTGACCGAACGCTTTCAGAGCGCCGAGCGCGAGCAGAACATCCTGATCTCGTGTGTGAGCTTTGGATTCCGCCAAGGTGTGCCCGAAGACGCCGACCTGATGTTCGACGTGCGTTTTCTGCCCAATCCGCACTTCATTCCCAAGTTCCGGCCGTTCACCGGAAGGCACCCGCAGGTGGCGCGCTATATCCTCTCGTTCCCGCAGACCAAGGAATTCATCGCGCGCATTTCGGAGCTGCTGGTGTACCTGATCCCGCATTACATCCGCGAGGGCAAGAGCTACCTGACGATCGCGTTTGGCTGCACCGGCGGTAAACACCGTTCAGTTCTGATCGCCGAAGAGGTCAAGAAGCGCCTGGCCAAGTCGGGATACAACGTGAAGGTGGTGCACCGGGATTCGCCGGTGGGAGAGTAGCTTCCAGTATCGTCGCAGCGCCAAATTCCGCTAGAATCACTGTTTGCACCTACATACCTCCAAAGCGACTGCGCCCGTCATGCTGCGTTGGGGAGCGCGGGGCCTATGCGTCAACTGAAGCGGCTACTGCACTACGTCAGGCCGTACTGGTTCTACCTGGTGGCTTCCGTGGTGTCGATGGCGTTGGTGGGGCTGCTCGACGCCTTCCGCCTGCTGCTGATTGGGCCGATCTTTGACCACGTGCTGAATCCCGGAGCGCAATCGCGGGAGCTGCAGCTTCTTCCGACAACGAGCTGGGCCCTGCAATTGAACTGGTTCGTGCCCGAACGCTTCCACAATGTGTGGACGATGGTGGCCTTCGCGCTGGTGGCGGCCACGGTGCTGAAGGGTGTGTTCGATTACGTCGGCACTTACTTGGTGAACTACGCCGGCTTCGGGATGATCACCGACCTGCGCAACGAGTTGTACACCGCAACCCTACGGCGTTCGGTGGCGTTTTTCCAGAAGCACTCGACGGGCACGCTGCTGTCAGCCTTGGTCAACGACATCGAGCGAGTACAGTACGCCATGTCGACCGTGCTGGCGGAGTTCCTGCAGCAGTTTTTCACCCTCATTTTTACTGCCGTGGTGGTAGTGCTCCTGGGCGGCAAGCTGGCCTGGGTACTGGTGCTGTTTGTCCCGGTCATTCTTATGGCGGCGCGCCGCATCGGTCAGCGGGTGCGCAGCACTACGCGCAAGGGGCAGGACAAGCTGGCGGAGATCCAGAACATCCTTCACGAAACCATCACAGGTGTACGCATCGTAAAGGCATTCTCGATGGAAGCCTGGGAGACGGGCCGGTTCCGCGATGCTGCGAAGCGGCTGTTCCGCGCCAACCTGCGTTCGGTGAGCGCCGCCGCCATCAGCTCGCCCATGATGGACATATTCGGCGCCATCGCGATCGCCCTGTTGATCCTGATGGGGCGCGAGTACATCAAGCACCACGTGTTCACCGAAGGCGTCTTCCTGGCCTTCATCGTGGCAGTGTTCAAGCTTTACGAACCGGTGCGAAAGTTTGCGCAGTTCAACAACAACTTCCAGCAGGCGCTGGGAGCGTCATCAGCCATCTTCGATTTTCTGGATGCGCAGGATGACGTGCGGGAAAAACAGGGGCGATCAAGCTGCCGCCTTTCCACCAGGGCATTCGCTTCGAGCACGTTTACTTCAGCTACAAGCAGGGCGACGACCATCGCGAGGTACTGCACGACATCAACCTCGACGTCGCGCCGGGGGAAGTGCTGGCGATCGTGGGCTCCAGTGGATCAGGCAAGACCACGCTGGTGCACCTACTGCCGCGTTTCTTCGACGTCAGCCGCGGGCGCTTGTTGATTGACGGCCTCGACGTTCGGGACCTCACCGTGGCGTCGCTGCGATCAGAGATCGCCATCGTGACGCAGGACACCATCCTGTTCAACGACACGGTACGTAACAACATCGCTTACGGCCAGCCGACGATACCGGCAGAGAAAGTAGAGGAGGCGGCCCGCGCGGCACTGGCGCACGACTTCATCCTCGGGCTGCCCAACGGTTACGACAGCAGTGATCGGCGAGCGCGGTTTGCGCCTGAGTGGCGGAGAACGCCAGCGGATTTCCATTGCGCGAGCCATCCTGAAGAACGCGCCCATTCTGATTCTCGACGAAGCCACCTCGGCGCTCGACACCGAAAGCGAGTCGCTGGTGCAATCGGCGTTGCAAAACCTGATGGCCGGACGCACGGTGTTTGTCATCGCTCACCGGCTGTCCACGGTGCGGCGGGCCGATCGCATCCTGGTGCTGGAAAACGGCATGATCACCGACGAGGGCACGCACGAACGCCTGATGGCACATACAGGCACCTACCGCCGGCTGTATGATTTGCAGTTCGTCGATGTCGAGATTTCCAATGGGAGCGAATGAGCCAGCCATGAAGATCCGGTCGATGACGGGATACGCACAGGTTAAGTCGCACGTGGGCGACCAGCTCACGCTCGCCGTCAGCCTGAAGGCGGTGAACCATCGTTTCCTTGACCTGCATCTGCGGATTCCCGGCGGAGCTGGATGCCGTCGAGATGAAAGTGCGGCGAGTCTTGAAAGAGCGGCTGCATCGTGGACACATCGAAGTCACTCTCGGCCTGGAGCGCGCCGGCGGCGTGGAGTTCGCGGTCAATCGCGAGCTGGTGGGCGGATACTCTGAGAGCGTTTCGCCAAGCTGCCGAGGAATTTGGGGTGAGCGCGGAACCTGATCTCAATGCCGTGCTGAAATTGCCGGGCGCTCTGAACGCCACCGAGGACGGTGAAGCTACGGACGCAGTTAGAGCAGCACGTCGCCGCCGCGCTGGAGCAGGCTATCGAGCGGCTGAATCACATGCGCGAAGAAGAAGGTCGCGGCGCGGGAGCTGAGTTGCGTGAGCGTATGCAGCATCTGTCGAAGGCGACGAGCGAGGTCGAAGGATTGCGCGGCAAGGTGATTAAGGCCTATCACGAGAAGGTGCACGGCCGCATGCAGGAGCTGCATCGGCTCGCACGTCGATCCGGATCGCATTCTGCAGGAGGCAGCGATGCTGGCCGAGCGCAGCGATATCCAGGAAGAGCTGGTGCGGATGAAGAACCACATCCAGCATTTCCTGTCGCTCCTCGATGGTGGTGGCGAGGTTGGCAAGAAATTGGACTTCCTGCTGCAGGAAATGAATCGCGAAGCTAATACGTTGCTGTCGAAGACCACTGGCGTCGCCGGTGAGGCGTTGCGCATCACCGAGCTGGGGTTGGCGATGAAGGCGGAAATCGAAAAAGCCCGCGAACAGGTACAGAACCTCGAATGAGCGGCATCGTCTTCATCATCTCGGCGCCTTCAGGCTCGGGCAAAACTACGCTCACGGCGGAGTTGCGGCGGGTCGTCCCTAACCTGGAATTCTCCATCAGCTACACCACACGGCCGCCGCGCGGTAGCGAGCAGAACGGGCGCGAATATTTCTTCATCACCCGCGAGGAATTCGAGAAGATGATCGCCGAAGACGCAGTTCGTGGAGTATGCCGAAGTCTTCGGGAATTACTACGGCACGGCGCGCAGTGTTCTGCGTGACGCTTTCGCGCGGGGCAACGACGTGCATCCTCGACATCGATGTGCAGGGCGCGGAGCAGGTGAAGAAGAAGATGCCAGAAGCGGCCAGCATCTTTGTATTGCCACCCTCGCGGCAGGAACTCGAAAGCCGCCTGCGTCGACGGACTGAAGCGGAGAATGAAGAGCGGTTCCAGGCGACGGGCGAGCGGATACCGCCTGAGAAGATCGAGGCTATCATCCAGCGGCGTCTCCAGGGAGCGTCGCGCGAGATTGAGAATTATTCGCAGTATGACTATATTTTGGTGAATGAGAAGGTGGAGCCGGCGATCGACATTCTGCAGGCCATCGTGAAGGCCGAGCGGGCAAAGCTGTCGGCGGGCCCGCGCGGCGCCGAAGAAGAACGCGCTCTCGCCACCGCTGCGTTGGCGGAGCGGCGGCACATGATGGAGAAGGTGCAAACGATCCTGGCGACGTTTGATTTTTCCGGTACTCGCAGCTAAACGGAGTGACGAATGAAGCTGGTTGAAGGATTCGACAGCAACTATCGCTATGTCCTGGTCGCAGCGCGGCGTGCCCGCCAACTTCAGAATGGCGCGCCTCCGGTGGTCGAGCCGCATTCCCGCAAGGCCTGCCGCATCGCCGAGGAAGAAATCAACGCGGGCAAAGTGAAGTGGGAAGTGCCCGTGGCGGGGAACGCCCCTGTCGAAGTTTCCGGCGATATTGTGACCGGAGCGGTCGGCGGAGAGAGCGACGACTAGTTTGCCCGCATCTATAAGAAGTGTATCCCACCGCCCGCGCGGGGGAGAGCTGAAGGCATCATGAAGATCGCGTTGGGAGTGACCGGCGGTATCGCCGCGTACAAGGCTGCCGAGATCGTTCGCCTGCTGCAGGAGCGCGGCGTGCGCGTGCAGGTAATTATGACCGAGGCGTCGCAGGAGTTCGTGCGGCCGCTGACCTTCGCGGCGCTCTCCGGCGAAAAGGTCATCACCGGCCTGTTCAGCGGCGGCGATGCGGAGCCAAACTTGGATTCCGCCGTCGAACACATTGCAGTGGCGCAATCGATTGACGCGCTGCTGGTGGCGCCAGCCACCGCCGACACGCTTGCGAAATTCGCCCAGGGCATCGCAAACGATTTCCTCTCCACTCTTTATCTCGCGACCAAAGCGCCGGTGATTGTTGCTCCGGCGATGAATGTAAACATGTGGGAGCATTCTGCGACTCAGGCCAACCTGGAGATTTTGCGGCAGCGTGGGGTGCAGATCGTCGAACCCGACAGCGGCTACTTGGCCTGTGGCATGGTAGGTGCGGGACGTCTCGCCGATCCCGAACACATCGTGGCGGCGACGCTTGAGCGGCTTGGTGTCTCGCAGGACATGGCAGGGGAAACCGTTCTGGTCACCGCCGGGCCAACACACGAACCTGTCGATCCGGTGCGATACATTGGCAACCGCTCCAGCGGCAAGATGGGATACGCGCTGGCCGAAGCGGCGCTGCGACGCGGTGCAAAGGTCGTTTTAGTGAGCGGACCTACGGCGTTGACTCCCCCGTCCGCAGCGGAAACGATTTTCGTTGAAACCGCACAGCAGATGCGCACTGCCGTGCTCGATCGCTGGGAGAAGGCCAGCATTATTGTCATGGCGGCTGCGGTCGCTGACTACCATGTGAAGAATATTTCGGCGCAGAAGATCAAGCGCAGCGGGCCCATCGAGCTGCAACTCGAGCCCAACCCTGACATTCTCGCCGACTTGGGAAGCTTGCGTGAAGCGACCGGCAAGAGCACGCCCTTGCTAATCGGATTCGCCGCCGAGACCACGGACCTGCTGGAGAACGCCCGCGCCAAGCTGACGAAGAAACGAGTGGATGCCATCGTGCTCAACGATGTGTCGCGCGCGGAGATCGGATTCAACTCTGATCAAAACGAAGTCACCATTGTCACCGCAACGGACACGTTCGCGATTCCGGAGGCGAGTAAGTCCGACATTGCACAGAAAATTCTAGACGCGGCGGTCCGGCTGCGCACGCAACACGCTACACTGGTGTCCACTCCGGTCCGTAGCTAAATGGTCCTCGATTCCGCAAACAAAAACGCGCTGCGCGAACGCCTGAAGTTTTACCGCGAGTTGGGCGTTGGCCCGCTGTACCGGCGAGAACTCGCGCCGGGCGCCGATGTTGCGGTACCGCTCGTCGAAGATCTCGCAGCGGTGGGCGATGAGCTTGCCGCGGAACAGGGACGGGTCGCTGACGAGGCCTACATCCCCTTGGCGGAAAACGTGAACGATGCGATCGTCGAAGACCGAGCAGCGCTCCTGCGCGTTATCCTCGACGACATCGGCCCCAACTGCCAGCGCTGCAAACTGGCGAAGCTAGGACGCAAGCAGATTGTCTTCGGTACTGGTGATCCGAACGCCGAGCTGATGTTCATCGGCGAAGGCCCCGGCGCGGACGAAGATGCAC
The DNA here is from genome assembly GCA_963699185.1 of uncultured Acidobacteriaceae bacterium. Lineage (GTDB taxonomy): Bacteria > Acidobacteriota > Terriglobia > Terriglobales > Acidobacteriaceae > DASRAA01. The sequence goes on from OY969419.1 coordinate 205,031, forward strand.
AGGGGCTACCGTTCGTAGGACGTGCGGGACAGTTGTTGAACAACATGATCACGGCGATGGGACTAAGGCGCGAAGACGTGTACATCGCCAATATCGTCAAGTGCCGTCCGCCGGGGAACCGTACGCCAGAGCGCGACGAGTGCGACACCTGTTCGCCGTTCCTGATGCGACAAATTCGCGTGGTGCGGCCCAAGGTGATCGTGGCGCTGGGCGCGACGGCCGCCAAAAATTTGCTGGGATTGAACGATTCCATGGCATCGCTGCGGGGGCGGTTCTACGATTTCTCGCCCAGGGGCTCTCTAATGGATGCGCCCTTTGACTGCAAGCTAGCGGTGACGTACCATCCGGCGTTCTTGCTCCGCGACCCACGGCAGAAAGCCGAGACTTGGAAAGATCTGCAAATGGTGATGAAGTACCTGGGGCTGAAACCGCCGCCACGCGCGACCACGCAAGACGCTGAAGGCACCTAACCCGTCATGCCCCGCTTCTGCGATGTGGCCGTGCCGGTTCCGCTCGATGCCACCTTCACCTATTCCATTCCCGAAGACATACCCGAGCCGTGCGTTGGGGGGCGCGTCATCGTGCCCTTCCGCGAGAAGCGGCTGTGCGGCATCGTTACCGAGCTGCATGATCTTGAGCCCACATTTGAAGCCAAGCCGGTGCTGCAGGTGCTCGACGCGGTTGCAGCGCTCACGCCTGATTTGATGCAACTGGGCCGCTGGATTGCCCATTACTACATTGCTCCCATCGGCGAAGTCCTGCGCACCATGCTGCCGCTGGCCGCCGAATTTCGGCGCGTCATCGGATACCGCATCACCGACAAAGGCCTGGAGGCGCTGCACGCCGCTTCGACCATCGGCTCATCGCTGCGGTCGCGGCAGGAGCCGGAGCAACAGATGCTGGAATACGCCGTCCTGAACCGGCTGGCCGACGGCGAAATGATGCGCGAGACGGCTCTGCGTTCGGCGGCTGGCGCTCCTCGATCAGTGCTGCAAACGCTAATGCGCAAGAAGTGGATTGCCCGCGAGGACCTGAGCGGGGTGCGCGACGCCACCCGCAGCATTCAGATCGCGACACTGAAAAGTGCAGAGGGCAAGCTAAACGCCAATCAGCAGGCGATCGTGGACTACCTACGGCAACAGCCCGAGCAGAGTGCAACGGTGGTCGCGGTACGGGACTTGGCGGCGCCGCGCACCACTCTGCAGACGCTGGTGCGCCGCGGCATTGTTGAACTGCACGAGGAGCCGACCGGCTTCCGCATGTCGGGTCTGAAGCCGCGCAAGCTGGAGTTTCTCTTTAATCCTGCGCAGAAGGCCGCCCTGAGCCAGATCAACAGCGCGGTCGACGAGCGCCAGTTCCTGCCAATGCTTTTGCATGGTGTGACCGGATCGGGCAAGACGGCAGTGTATCTATCGGCCATGCAGGCCACGCTGGCCAAGGGGCGCTCGGCAATCCTGCTGGTGCCCGAGATCGGCCTGACGCCAGCGATGGCCGCGGACCTGCACCAGATTTTTGGTGACGAGGTCGCGATCCTGCACTCGGCCCTTACCGACGACGAGCGGGCCGAGCAGTGGAAGCGCATCCGCAATGGCGAGTCTCACATCGTAGTAGGGACGCGCTCGGCCGTATTCGCGCCGGTGCCGGACCTGGCGCTGATCGTGGTCGACGAAGAGCACGACCACTCTTACAAGCAGGACGAAACGCCGCGCTACCACGCGCGCGATGTAGCAGTGATGCGCGCAAAAATGTGCAGCGCGGTGGCTGTGCTGGGCTCGGCCACGCCGTCACTTGAAACCTATTACAACGCCATGCAGGGCCGGTACAAACTGATGGAACTCGCGGAGCGCATCGAAAAGCGCCCGTTACCCGAGGTCGAAATTCTCGACATGCGAGCGGAATTCCAGCGCACCAAGAAGGAAGAGGTGCTATCGGGCAAGCTGGTGGAAGAGATCGGCGAGTGCCTGGCGCGTGGCGAGCAGGCCATGATTCTGCTCAACCGGCGCGGCTTTTCATCGTTCGTACTGTGCCGCTCTTGCGGCGAAACAGTGCAATGCCGGAACTGCGCCATCGCCATGACGTATCACAAACGCGAGCATCGGCTGATCTGCCATTACTGCGGATTCGTGCGGCCCGCTCCCAGGACGTGCCCCAAGTGTGGCAGCGAATATGTGCAATACCTGGGCACGGGCTCGGAGAAGCTGGAGCAGATTCTGCATGGCCTGTTTCCACAAGCGCGGATCGGCCGCCTCGATCGTGACACGGTTCGCGGGCGCGACGACCTGGAACGCATCCTGAGCGCGCTGCATGCGAGGGAGATCGATCTCCTGGTGGGCACGCAGATGATCGCCAAGGGACATGACATTCCCAACGTGACGCTGGTGGGGGTTGTGGGAGCGGATGCGGCGCTCGGCTTTCCCGATTTTCGCGCCGCCGAGAGAACGTTTCAATTACTCACCCAAGTTGCAGGACGCGCGGGAAGGGGCGAGACGCCCGGCAAGGTTGTGTTGCAGTCATTCTTCACCGATCACTACGCCATTCAGTTTGCCGCGGTGCATGACTATCGCGGCTTCTACGAGAAGGAGGCGCGCTTCCGCAGTTGGATGCATTACCCGCCGTTCAACTCTGTCAGCAACGTGGTAGTGCGTAGTGCCAAGCTGGATGAGGCCCTGACGTGGTCGGGAATTCTCGGCAAGTGGTTCGAGGCCACTCGGCTGGAAGGCGTTCGCGTGATGGGCCCGGCGGCCGCCGCAATTGTGCGCCTGAAGACGGAGTACCGGTACCACTTTCTGTTGAAGTCGGCGAGCCGGGAACGGACGAACGCGGCATTGCGCGCGATGATCGAGCATGCCGTAGCGCAGAAGATTCCGCGTGCCAACGTCGTGGTTGATGTGGACGCTCTGTCGCTGACCTAAGCTGGCTCCTTCGGCCAGGCCTTCAAGGCCTTGCGCAATTGCACGAGTTGTCCGAGGTGGTAGGCCTTATGATCGGCCACCAATAGAGCCTCGCGCAGCAGCGTCTGCCCCTGGCTTCGGGGCAGGGGAGCCAGCAATGAAAGCGAGCGGTCAAGCACCAGCGCGCGCATATCTTCCAGAGAATCGAGGACCGACTGGATGCACTGGTCCCATGCTTCGTCCTGCGGCGGAACGGGCGACGGCGGCCAGTAGCCCTTCGGCCAGGGCGGCGATTTGTGGCGAGGGTCGCGAGTGAACTCCACAATGTCCCAGACGGCGATGCGCAGGTGCTCAATGAGTTCCCAAGCTGAGTGCGAGAAGCCGGGCGGAACTTCGCCACGCAGGTCGAGGGGGAAGTCCTTTACGGCGGTTTGAAAGTCAACGTGCGCCTCGCCCCAATCGAGGATTTTTGCGAGTTGTTCACGAAGTTGCTGGTCCTGGGTCATGCGACCTCCTGCGGCGATCGGCCCCATGGCCGGGTTGGCGCAAAAACATCGTAGCAGGAGGGCCGGGTCTGCCGCCGACATGAGGAGGGAAGTCGCGGGGTAACAGCGACTTAGGGCACAAGCGCGACTGCGTTCGTCTGCACGAAAGTGCGCCGACTAACCCCCACTGAACCCTGACTACCCGCTACTATGGTGAACTCTATAGATCATATTCGAAAAAATATGATCAAAATTGAGTTTTGCTCTTGCAATATTCCTAGAGTCGTTGCAAAGTATAACTCGCGTAGGAAAGGCCCGATGATATCAAAAACGCAAAACTTGATGCGTAGGTTACTGCGGCCAGTAGTGGCATGCGGCGACCGCCGGGCTATCTTTGCGACAAGTCGCTAACTCCTGGCGATTGAATCCTACGCAACCGCAAACAATTTAGAGCTTGCTGGGTAGTGAAGACCACGGATTCTTCGACTCGGAATCGTCTGCAACCCGTCGTCACTTGTTCTTCCAGCAATATAGTTTGGCCAGTAGTGAAGTCTACTGCTACTTCTGGTGCGGCCCTTCGGGCTTTGAGGTTCAAATCCTCAAGCTGTGTACGTTGGTTCCCTGGCCAAGAATTTCGTGCGGACTAGCGTCCGCCATAAAGTTTCGCGCCGGTGGCGAAGGATACAGTTACTTCTTTCACACAGAAGGGCGCAGGGCCAAAATCCTGCCGGATCAAGCGATTGCAGGGGTGGGGACATAGTCCCGAACGAAAGGACTCCTGCAGAATAGCGGTCCGATCTCAACTGTGCCGGTAGTTCCCCGGCGCGAATTGAAAGGAAAGCAGCAAAGGTGAGTTATGGTCACGCTAATATCCATCGTCTGGATCGTAATCGCGATACTCCGGATCGTCTTCCGGGAGCGCGAGACCGTGGCGATCGTGCAAAGTCAGGGGACGCTCTGCCGCACGTGTGTGAACTCGCACATGGTTAAGGGCTTCAGCGGAAAGGAACTCATCTCGTGCACTTTCGGAGGCACTTTGCGTCCTATTAAGTTCGAGGTACGCGAGTGCAGCGGATTCGGCGACCGCCTGGTGACTATTACTCCAGTGCGAGTCGTCGGATTCGTCAGAGAAAAGGACGAGGTGTATGCGGAGGTTCGCATCGCTTAATCGTTAACTTGTTTCTTAATTTTCGGCCGGTGGTGTAGACCGGACTACTCGTTGTTACTAGTAGTGGGGTCGCAGGTTAAAGTCCTGCGGCGGGCCAAACCTGGTCCGTAACCAGGCAATGCAGATCGCAACGCAGTTCGATTGCCTGTTCCCCGGCCGAACCATGACCTTCGGTAGGAGCGCCGATTAGAAAGCAGTATGGGAGAGGGCGCTTGTAAAGCGCGATGTTCTCCTGCGTTGCCGGACAGCTCAAGATGCAGGGCAAGACGGTGTTGCTGGTCGACGTCTCGGGCAGCATGGACGCGCGGCTGTCGGGCAAGTCGGACATGACCCGCGCCGACGCAGGTTATGGACTGGCGATCCGGCTGCGCGAGGTCTGCGAGAGGGTGGAGATCTTCAGCTTCTCGGATACCACGAAGCGATCCCGCCGCGGCGAGGCTTCGCCTTGCGCGATGCTCTCCACGGCAGCCAGCCGTACAGTGGCACGAAACTCGGCAACGCCGTGAAGGAGGTGCATGGACGTTACGATCGCCTGATCGTCATCACCGACGAACAGGCTGCCGATTCGGTTCCGGCACCGACCCCCGCAGGTTACGTGATCAATGTCGCCAGTTACAGGAACGGCGTTGGTTACGGGAAGTGGATGCACATCGACGGCTGGAGCGAGGCAGTGATCGACTACCTCCGTTTGTTCGAGTCGTACGACTGCTGAACTAGGTCCGTCTCCGCTGTGCAATGCGGCGGAGACGTTGTTGTTGTTTTGACTACCGTAGCGGATCCCGTCCATGTGTCCGTGGTTATCGCCCTCAGGTCACTCAATTGCAACCCGGCTGTGCGAAAATGGGCGCTATGCCTGTCGATCCTCGCGCTGGAAAACTCGCTACACCTGACATGCTGGTCAACGTTCCGCGACTCATCACCGCCTACTACGCGGAGCAGCCCGACGTCTCCGAGCCGCACAGCGAGTCGCGTTCGGCACCTCGGGCCATCGCGGTTCGTCGCTCTCGACCTCGTTCAACGAGGACCATATCCTCGCGATCACGCAGGCGATCTGCGAGTACCGCAAGCGCAGGGCATCGACCGGTCCGCTGTTTCTCGCCAAGGACACCCACGCGCTGTCGCGAACCGGCCTTGGCCAGCGCGCTGGAAGTGCTGGCGGCCAATGGCGTCGAGGTCATGGTCGATACGGAGCTCGGCTACACGCCGACGCCCGCGCTCTCGCACGCCATCCTGACCTACAACCGCGGGCGCAAGAGCGGCCTCGCCGACGGCATCGTGATCACGCCGTCGCACAATCCGCCCGACGACGGCGGCTTCAAATACAACCCGCCCAACGGCGGCCCCGCCGACACCACGCGCGACCAAGTGGATCGAGGACCGCGCCAACGCCATCCTGGCGGGCGGCCTGCGCGACGTGCGGCGCGTCCCATACAGCGCGCGCTCGATCGCCACAACACGCACGCTACGATTATCTCACGGCGTACGTCAACGATCTGGGCGCGTCATCGACATCGATGCCATCCGCGGCGCGCGTCCGACGCTCGGCGCCGATCCGCTGGGCGGCGCGCGGCGTCGCCTACTGGGGACGCATCGCCGAGCGCTACGGGCTGACAATCGACGTCGTCGATACGACACGTCGACCCCACATTCCGCTTCATGCCCGTGGACTGGGACGGCAAGATCCGCATGGACTGCTCGTCGCCCTACGCGATGGCGGGGCTGATCGCGTTGAAGGAGCGTTCGACGTGGCCTTCGCCTGCGATACCGACTCACGACCGTCACGGCATCGTGACGCGCAGCGCCGGCCTGCTGAATCCCAATCACTACCTGGCGGTGGCGATCTAATTATCTGTTCCGCAACCGCCCGGGCTGGCGCGCCAACGCCGGCGTGGGCAAGACGCTGGTCTCCAGCAGCATGATCGACTCGCGTGGCCGCGAGCCTCGGCCGCAGGCTGGTCGAAGTGCCGGTCGGCTTCAAGTGGTTTGTGGACGGACTGCTCGACGGCTCGCTCGGCTTCGGCGGCGAGGAGAGCGCGGGCGCGTCGTTCCTGCGTCGCGACGGCACCGTGTGGACCACCGACAAGGACGGCATCATCATGGGACTGCTGGCGGCGGAGATGCTGTCGCGCACCGGCAAGGATCCCGGCGAACTGTATCGCCGAGCTGACAGCGCAATTCGGCGCGCCGGTGTATGAGCGCATCGACGCGCCCGCCACCCCGACAGAAGGCGGTGCTGGCCAAGCTCTCACCCAGCGACGTGAAAGCAGACGGAGTTGGCGGGCGACAAGATCGCGGCGATGCTTACTACAGCGCCCGGAAACGGTGCGCCAATCGGCGGGCTGAAGGTCGAGACGGCACGCGGATGGTTCGCGGCCCGCCCGTCCGGCACCGAAGACGTCTACAAGATTTACGCCGAGAGTTTTGCCGGCATCGAGCACCTACGTCGTCTGCAGACCGAGGCGCAGGAGTTGATCTCGCGGACGTTTAAGGCTGCGGGCGCGTGAGAGCATATTCCCGATTTGGGAACCCGTGACGAATATTCAGAAACAGCTTGCCGGTATGGCTTCCGCGGGCGTTTAGACTAATCCCCAGTTACTTCCCTCCCATCGTGGCAGCCAGACCCTCGGAATCCTTGTGTCTTGAGGGCGTAATGCTGTCTTCCTTGAACCTTGAAAGCGTTTTTTCTGAGTCTATTTCCCGCCATTTGGTTGTAATTCAGGAGCTGGACTCTCAGCGACCACACCTCGAACGCGTTGCCAGCCGCATGACCCAGGCCGTGCTCAGTGGGCACAAGATTCTGTGGTGCGGCAACGGGGGTAGCGCCTCCGACGCGCAGCATCTGGCAGCAGAGTTGGTGGGGCGATTCCGCCGTGATCGTCCCGGCCTCGCTTCGCTCGCTCTCACCGCGAACGCAGCCGCAGTGATCGGAATCGCCAACGACTTTGGATTTCACGAGGTGTTCGCCCGCCAGGTGGAAGCGCTGTGCAATCCCCTGGATGTAATCGTCGGCATCTCGACGTCAGGAACCAGCCGGAATGTGTCCATCGCTCTCCAGCGCGCGCACGAGATGGGGGCATTTACCGTCGCGATCACCGGCGAGCATGGCGGCAGGCTGAGCAACGGTGCGGATGTTTGGGTTCGCATTCCGTCGCGTGATACCGCTCGCATCCAGGAGGCCTACATGTTGTGCGGGCACATGCTGTGCGACTGGGTCGAGTTGGCTACGTGTATTTCCTATGCAATGGAAGCGGAGAGGACTGCGGGATGATGAACGACAGAAACGATTTGCTTAGCTTAGTGGAAGCCGGATTCGGCCACCCTGACGTGCTCGTGGTGGGCGACTTGATGGTCGACAAATATGTGTGGGGCGAGGTCGAGCGCATCTCGCCCGAGGCTCCGGTACCGGTTTTGCGCGCCGGGCGCCACAGCCAGCAACCAGGTGGCGCTGCCAATGTCGCCATGAATCTCGCGGGTCTCGGAGCTCGAGTCACGGTGATGGGATTCGCAGGCGGCGACACCGATCAACAAGCGCTGGAAGCCATGCTGGGTGCGGCGGAGGTGAACTTCTCCATCGTCACCTGTCCGGGAACACCGACTACATCGAAGTTGCGCGTGATGGCTGGCCACCAGCAACTCCTGCGCATGGACTGCGAAGCCAAGCCAGCCAACACCTACGCTGCGGCGGAGGAATTGCTAGAGCACGCGCTCGCAGTGCTGCCCCAGGTGTCAGTCGTGGTGCTCTCGGACTACGCCAAAGGTGTCCTGAGTGACCGGGTCTGCCGCACCCTCGTGGGCGACGCGCGGCGTCTGCGTGTTCCTGTCGTCGTCGATCCCAAGGGGAACGACTTTTCGCGATATCGCGGCGCAACTGCGGTTTGTCCCAACGCGAAGGAATTAGCGGCGGTCACTGGCGAATCTGCCGGCGACCTGAAGCGATTGCTGGCGGCGGGCCAGACGATGACTTCCGGGTTTGGATTGGATTACATGCTGGTGACGTTGGGCGAAAAAGGTATCGCTATCCTGCGGGCTGACTCACAGGTGCATGTCCCAGCGCCGGCCCGTCAGGTGTACGACGTTTCCGGCGCTGGAGACACAGTGGTTGCAGTTCTGGCCGCAGCGCTGGCTTCAGGTGCGGCCGTCGAGGAGGCCACACGTCTGGCGAACCTCGCTGCCGGAATTGTCATCGGCAAAGTGGGAACCGTGCCGATCCGTCGCGCCGAACTGCTCGGTTCGTTGGCGAAAGACTTGCAGCCGGGCTCGCAGGAAAAGGTGCTCTCCCTGGATCTCCTGCTGGCGCGGGTCGCGGATTGGCGCGCCCGCGGTTTGCGGGTTGCCTTCACGAACGGCTGCTTCGACCTTCTGCACGCCGGCCATATTGCGCTGCTGGAACAAGCGCGCCGCCGCGGCGACCGCCTCATCGTCGCCCTTAACAGCGACCGCTCGGTGCGGCGGCTTAAGGGGCTTGAGCGCCCACTGGTTTGCCAGCAGGACCGCGCCCGGATCCTTGCCGCGCTGCAAGTTGTGGACGCGGTCGTGCTCTTCGATGAGAGTACTCCGCTGCATCTGATTGAAATGCTGCGCCCCGACGTGCTGGTGAAGGGCGGCGACTACTGCGAAGAGGAAGTTGCCGGTGCCGCCGAAGTGCGCGGCTGGGGAGGCCGCATTGAGCTGGTGCCGCTGGTCGCCGGATGCAGCACCACGAACTTGATCAAGAGATCGGGAACTCTCACGTCCGCAGGGAGTTGACATGGCGCCTCTGTGGTTTACCGTGCGAATGCCCACCCGGCTAGCGATCTTCTGGCTCAGGCACCTGGCGCGGAATCGTCGAACGTCGGACGCCCACGCGAGCCCTCGCAGCATCGTTGTCTTCCGTCTCGACCAACTCGGCGACCTCGTGCTGACCACGCCGCTGTTCCGCGAACTCAGGCGCAACTTCCCCAACTCGCGCTGCACCGTGGTGGTGCAACCCGCCCTTCAATCGATCCTCGCTACCAATCGAAATATTGACGAGATTCTCCCCCTGAAGGAGGTGCGCGCGAATTGGCTCCCACCGCGCTTGCGTCGCCTGGTGTCAGCATTCTGGTTCTATTGGACAGAACTTCGCCACCGGTACTTCGACCTGGCGATTTCGCCCCACTGGGACGTGGACGAAGGTCTGGCCACGATGCTTTGCGCTCTCTCCCACGCGGGCGCGCGTGTCGCCCATAGCGAACGTGTGTCAGAGGCGAAGCAGCGCCTCAATCGCGGATTCGATGGCGCCTTCGACGTCATTGTGCAACCTGGGCCGGTCCGGCATGAGGTCGATCGCAATCTGGAGATTGTCGAAGCGATGGGCGGAAGGATTGATGATCGCGGCCTCGAAATTTGCCTTACGGCCAACGATCGCAAGTTCGCCCGCGAGCTGCTGATGCACCACAAGCGTGGCCGTATCCTGGTGGCCATCGGAATCGGGGGGCGCGCTCCCAGCCGGAGATGGCCGCTGCAGAGCTACGCGAAACTGATCGCTGAACTGAACCGGCATCACCGGATACAGCCGGTCATCGTGTGCTCGGACGACGAGGACGTCGCCGCGTCGGAGCTTTCGATCATGCTGCCGGTGCCTCCGTATATCGTCAGCGGAGTGCCGCTCCGCTGCGTCTGCGCCGTATTGGAGCAATGCGACCTCTTCGTGGGCAATGACAGCGGCCCCGCCCACTTAGCGGCGGCGACGGAGTGTCCCACGCTGGTGGTCTCGCGACATCCCCTCCTCGGCGATCCGAATCACGCTAACAGCCCGGCGCGGTTTGCTCGGCGCTGCTCGCGTTGCTGGGTGGTACAGCCTTCCATCGGTGCTGGAGATTGCGCGACCTCATGCTGTGCAACCGTGCCGCACTGCATCAAGCTGGTAACGGTAGAAATGGTGATGCAGGCCGCATTGGACTTGCTGCACGAGCGCACTTGCCGCCCAAACGAGATCCTCAGGTCGAGCATGGCCTCCGCAGGCATTCGCCTAGTCGATGCGCCGAGTGTCCGCGAAGCCGCTGGAGTGTTGTGACGGTCGCCCCGGCAACCTTGCGACACGCGCGTGGCGGACGGATCGCCGTGGCGGTTTCGACAGGAGCGGCAGCGCGTGGCTTATCGTCGCTGCTCACACTGGTCTCGCTCCCGCTGGCCGTGCGCTACCTGGGCGCGGAACGCTTCGGAGTGTGGGCCACGATCAGCAGCACCGTCGTGCTTCTCAATCTGCTCGACATGGGCATCGCCAGCACGCTGACCAACCATATCTCTAAGTCCTACGGTGTGGGAGATCGGCAGTATGCCGCGCGTTACACGGCGAATGCGCTGGCGCTGACCACGTCGATCGCCGGCCTCGCAGGTGTGGCATTGGCTGTGGTCTGGCCGCGCATCGATTGGATGGCGCTCTTCAACGTTGCCTCCCAAGTGCCGTGCAGCGAAGTAAATCGCACCGCAGTAGTGGCGGCTGCGCTGGTGCTCATCGGTCTGCCGGCGTCGCTCGCAAGCAGAATCTTCGCCGGCTACCAGGAAGTTCACATCAGCAATCTGGTGGTTGCCGTCGGTTCAGTAGCGAACGTGGCGGGACTGTTGTTGGGCATCGAACTCCGGGTCTCCATGCCGGTGCTGCTCGCGTTATCTGCTGGATTCATCACATTCTGCAACTTCGCCGCTTTGGCCGCCACTTTGACCCTCTACAAACCGTGGCTGCGGCCACGACTGGCGCCGTTGGACTGGATTTCCGCGCGCGAACTGCTCGCCTCGGGTTCGGGTTTTTTCCTGATTCAGATTGCCGGCGTCGTGGTCTTCAGTTCCGACAATCTGGTGGTGAGTCACTATCTCGGCGCGGCACAGGTCACGCCGTACAACGTCACTTGGAGACTGGTGATGCTGACCGCTGTGCTGCAGGCGCTGGTGTTTCCGGCGCTGTGGCCGGCCTATGCCGAAGCCTATGCGCGGCAAGACTATGCCTGGATGCGTCAGGCATTCCGCATCGTGATGCGCGCAACGCTTGCACTCAACCTCGCATGCGCCGTCGTTTTCATCACGTTTGGAAAGACACTGATTCGACTGTGGGCGGGACCGGTGGCATTGCCGTCTACCGCGCTGCTGGCGGCGATGGCACTGTGGGCAATCATCAGCGGATTTATGACCGTAGAATCGTGCCTGCTTGCGGCAGTGAACCGCACCCGTGCCCAAGGAGTACTTTCGATTTTCGCCGCCGCCCTGAACCTTGGGTTCTCGATTGTGCTGGTGCAGCGCATCGGGGCCATCGGTGTAATTGCCGGAACAATTCTTTCCTACCTTGTTGTTCTGGTGGTGCCGCAGAGCTTAATCGTAAGAGACGTGCTCAACGGGCTTCCTGATCAAAGCTCCCGACAAAGCCACCAGTTACCAGTAGCCAGTTGCCAGTTGCCAGTAACAAACAGAGACATATCCCACTGATCTAAGAGATTGCCATGCTAAGATGTTTCGCTCTCAGGAGAGGCCATGTCCATGACCCCAACTCGCCGGCGATTTCTCCAGACCGCTGCCGGAGCCGCTGCCCTAACCGTCACCACGTCCGCCCATTCGTTCGGCAACACGCACGTGCTGGAAATTACTGCGAACTTTCCCGCGCCTCCCGGGCCTGACCGCCTGCCGCCCGAGTGGTATCAGCGTAAGATCAAGCAGGTCCAGGCCAAGATGGCCGAGCGCAAGTTGAATGCTCTGGTGCTGCTCAACGCTCACAACGTGGTTTACACCACCGGCTACTTTCATCTGCCAACGGAACGCCCGCTGGCCGTGCTCATTCCGGCATCGGGTGATCCCACACTGTTTGTCCCTGGACTCGAGTCAGACCAGGTGAGATTGTGGTGGGTGAAAGATGTTGACGTGTACTTCGACTATCCCGGGCCAGTAAACCGGGTGCGCTGGATCTTCGAGCGTGTCGACGCACGCGGGCTGGGCGGAGGCACGATCGGCATCGAGGAATGTACGCCGTCGAAACGCGCGCAGATGCAACTGGGTGCTCCCAAGGCCAAGCTGGTCGACGCTGGCGACATTGTCGAGGAGATGCGCTGGGTCAAAGACGCCGACGAGATCGGCGTTATGCGCCGCGCGACGTATTTCGCCGACTACACGGTCGAGTCCGGCCGGGCCTACATCGAGGCCAACGGCGGTGTCACCGAGAACCAGATCCTGAAAGCGACCGCCGACGCCGTAGCCGACAAGATGTCGAAGGAGCTGACCTCCGTGGTGGGTGTCGGAATCGAAGCACCTTACGGCGGGCTGGTGCCGTTCGGCAAGCGCTCCGCATTCCCACACGCAGTCCCCAGCAAAGACGTGCTGAAGAGGGGCGACGCGCTCATTCTCAGTTACGGTGCGATGGTCGGCGGCTATAACGTGGAGTGCGAGCGCTCCTTCTGCGTCGGGCCGCCTAGCGATTATGCCAAGCGCATGTACGACGCCATGCTCGCCGCGCACGACACCGGTGTGGCAAACATGAAGGAAGGCATGGTGGCCCAGTACGTGGATAAGATGAGCCTTGACCAGATTCGGCAGGCGGGGTTCGCGCAGTTTCTCAAGCATCGCACCGGCCATGGTATCGGACTGGAAGGCCACGAAGCGCCATGGATCGCCGAGGGCGATAAGACCGTACTGAAAGTGGGCATGACCTTCAGTTGTGAGCCTGGTGTGTACGATCCCGGATGGGGCGGCTTTCGCCACTCGGACACAGTGATTGTAGGCAAGACTAGCGGCGAGATCATCAACCGCTATCCCACGCGGTTGAATGACATGATCATCATGATCTAGCTGCCGGTTCGTCCGCCGGGGCGGCTGGAACGCGACGGAAGCGTGCCGACGAGATACGCGCCACGCCGTAGATCAGCACCTGTACGCAGAAGATCAGCGTCATGGCTTCAAACACCGTCACAATGAAATACAACGGACGGATTGGGGGCGGGTGGTCAGCCAGCTTTAGGATCGCCAGGGGATAGCCGAGGATTGCGGCAATTGCCGCCATCGTAATCACCACGACAAATTTGCGAAACGAACTTAGTTGCGGCAGTGACGTCTCGGGCACTGGCGTTGTCCTGCGATACCACAACACACACCATGCCGCTACCACCAGGAGCCCAAGAATGGTGCTGGCGTGCTGCAGGATCTTGGGCAGCAACACGGGCGCATGAAACGGGACCGGCACCGCGTAGTGAAGCACGCTCCAGTGTGCGTTCATCCAGGTGTGAAAATGCGTGAATTGGTCCCAGATGACGTGCGTAGCGATTCCGACTGCGATCCACAGCACGATGGAGCCGAATTGCCCCCATCCCTTGAACGAGAGCGGTTCAACTTTATCCTGCAGGCGACGCTGCAGTCCGCTGGGCAGCAACTCGACGACCGGGCCTTTCACCCACCACTCGAACACCCATAGCACCAGCAGCGCAAGAGGAAGGGTGTAAAGCACAGCCTCCGGAAAATGATGGCCGCTGCGGTCTTCGTCAGAGATGAGGATGAAGTATTGAAGGTCGGGTGCAAACGTACCAACCACTAGCGCGGGCCAAACCGGCTTAAACCTACGGAAGGGAAGCGCAGCCGCGGCGTGGGACAACGTGAAGGGCATTCGTCAGCCGGCCAGAAAAGGATTGGTTTCGCGCTCATCGCCAATGGTCGTGAGCGGCCCGTGCCCGGGGACCACAATGGTTTCGTCGGGCAGCGCCATGACCGGGCCGTGCAGCGACTCCATGATTTTCTTGTACGAGCCACCAGGCAGGTCGGTGCGCCCAATTGAGCCGGCAAACAAAGTGTCACCTGCGATTAACTTTTTCTCCGTCGCAAAGTATAGGCACACGCTTCCTTCGGTATGTCCGGGGGTGTGCAGCACATCGGCCACGAGGCTGCCGGCCCGCACTTTATCTCCAGTGGTCAGGCTGGCGTCGATGGTGGTTTCTTCCGGCGGCCGCATCCCGATCCACTTCGCCTGGACGTCGAGCATCTTGAGCAGAGCCTGATCGTTGGCATTGAGCAGCACGGGGGCCCCAGTCGCGCGACGCAATTTGGCAGCTCCACCGATGTGGTCGATGTGCGCGTGCGTAATCACGATCTGCTTCACTGTGAGCCCATGCTGCCGGATCACGGCCAGTACGTCGTCGATGTCGTCTCCAGGATCGATCACCATGGCCTCGCGCGTCTGCTCATCGCCCACGATGGAGCAGTTACACTGCAGCGGGCCCACCGGAAAAATCTCGTGGATCATGATCTCAAACTACCACGAACAAACTGGCAGCGCGAAGGCGCGAGCCCGTAGCTTGTGTGGCGACGCGGCGTGCTGTAAACTTCGCCCACCTGGGCCGAGCATACGCACTGCATTGCCGGAGGAACCATGGAGCGCATCGTATTCCTGACGTTCCGCAACCATCAGGTGCTGCTGACCGATTGCAGTGACTGCTCGCCCGAGGAATTGGCCGCGGTAATCGATGAAGTACCCAGGCACGTCACCCAGCGTCCCCTCGAATCGCTCCTGGTGCTGGCCGATTTCAGCCGCTCGGTCTTCACCAAGGAAACCGTCGAGCACCTGAAGCTCGCTGCAGTGTTTGATCGTCCTCACATCAAAAAGGCGGCGTGGGTGCTGACCCAGAACCTTCCCAAGACGCTGTACGAATCCGTGTTGTCGTTCTCAGGGCGCGAAATTCCCGCCTTTGAGACGCGCGAAGAAGCCCTGGAGTATCTGGTTGCAGAGCCGTGACCGCAGAAATTCGCGTATCGAACCCGCAATAGGAAAAGCCTCCAGATAAAACGGAGGCTCTAATTTTGGGCCCGCTAAAACAGCCAAATCTGCTAGCGGCTTGGCGTCGCAGGTGACGGCGCTGGAGCGGGGGCTTTCTGCGCGGGTGCAGACTTTGTATTGCCCAGCACCGATCCGCTGCTCACTCCACGGCGCGTTGCCAGCACTGACAGCGTGATCGACGTACACATGAACGCGATGGCAGCATACGTTGTCGCGCGGCTCAGGACGGTTCCGGCGGTGCGCGTGCCGAAAGCGGTCTGGCTGCCTGCGCCGCCGAAGGCGGCCGCGATGTCGGCGCTCTGTCCATGCTGCAACAGCACGACGATGATCAGAAAGGCACAAACGAACACGTGAATAATGGTGATCAGAATTACCATCGATATCTCAGTTCTCGCTTCGAGCGGGGCGGTCTATTGCCACACAAAATCGCGCCCGCAATTTGGGTATTCCTACTCTTGAAACGCCGCCGGGACCTGGGCTGAACGACGGTGCGGGAGGGAGATCGGACGTCCGTAAGTACTGTACTTCCAATACCTTCTGCGACTTACAAATCCCTGAGGCTCGATACAACCGCTAAACGCGAGCAACTACGCAATCCAGTCGAACTTTCTACACCGATCCCAACGGATACCTAAGAATTGTACATGACTTCCGCCAGTGCTGCCTACTGCCACTCCTCAACTGCTCTCATCCGGCGCGATAGCATCATGCGCGAAACGCGTCCCTACTGCTGGATTGTCTGGATCGCCTTGGGATGGACCTGCTCATCCTGAATTTGCGAGGCATCCCAGCTTCCGCCCAGCGCCTTGACTAGGTACACCGACGTGACCATCTGCTGCCCGAGGAGTTGCGTCGCCAACCGCTGGTTGGTCAGTAACGCCGATTGCGCCGTGATGACATCGAGGTAACTCGTCACTCCCCCGACGTAGCGATTGTTCGCCAGATCCAGAGCGCGCCGGGCATCGTCCACCGCCGCCGTCTGGGTGTTGACTGCCTGCGATAGAGTGTTCAGTCCCGAGAGCCCGTCTTCGACCTGCTGGAACGCGGTCAGTACCGATTCGCGATAGTTCGCCTCGGCCTCGTCGTACGCAGACTTTGTAGCTGCGAGGTTGGCGCGGTTGCGACCTCCCTCGAAGATCGGCTGCAACAGATCGCCGCCCACGGCCCAGATCGCGCTGGGAGCGGTGAACAACGTGGTGATGTCCGTACTTTGAACTCCACCGCCGCCGAACAGCGTAAGCTGCGGATAAAACGCTGCGGTGGCAATTCCCACTTGCGCATTCTGGTATGCCATCTGTCGTTCGGCGGTCGCAATATCCGGACGCCGCTCCAGCAAGTCAGACGGAACGCCCAGCGGAACCGCCGGCGGGGTCGCGTTCAGTGGCAACACCGGAACGCTGAAGGTCGAAGCCGCATTTCCCGTCAGCACGGCGATGGCGTGTTCAAATTGCGCGCGCTGTTGCTGTACCAGGTAGAGCTGCGTCTGGGTGGAATCGAGCAGCGTCTTTTGTTGTGCCAGATCGAGGCCTGACGCCACTCCGCCTGAGTGACGGGCGTCCACCAGTTGCAGCCCCTTCTCCTGGATCGTAACTGCTTCCTGGACGACCTGAAATTCGGCGTCGAGTTCGCGCAGGCTGAAATAGTCGGCGGCAAGTTCCGCCGTAAGCACCAGGATCACGTTGTAGTAGTCAGCTGCTGTCGATTGCAGCGATGCGTTGGAGGCTTCGAGGGTGCGCCTCACTTTGCCGAACAGGTCAGGCTCATAATTCAGCAAGAACGGGACCTCAAATGTGTTTTGGGTGAGCGGCCTGCCGAGGGTTACGACTTCCGGACGATTGCCGGAATACCTGTTGCGCGAGGCGTTGGGATCGGTACTGACCGTCGGGAAAGTATCCCGCCGACGCCACCCGCGCCAGCGCGCGCGCCTGGCTCAGGCGATCTTTCGCGGCACTCAGAGATTGGTTGGCCGCCAGCAGTTGCTTCTCGTAACCGTTGAGCTCGGCGTCGTTGTAAACCTCCCACCACGCGCCTTTGGGAATCGCATCCTTGGGAGCGGCGACGCGCCACGGACCTTCCGACTTGTAGGCTGGCGGCGCCGGCATCGCAGGGCGATGGTAGTTCGGCCCCACGGTGCATCCCGCCAGAAAGCCGCTGGCCAGAACGCCCGCCGCCAGGGTCATCCGCTTCACGACGACTGGCCTCCATGGTTCTCGGGAGCGACATTCACCTGCTGGCCTTCTTCAAGAGAATCCGCAGGATTGACTGACAACGCGGTCTCCGGCTTCCACGCCGCCCAGGATTTCCAGCGTCGCGCCGTAGTCCTTGCCAATCGTGATCGGTCGCAGATGAACTTTGCCATCGGTGCCTACGACCGCGACGCGCGGACCTTCCTGCCGGAACAACATCGCGTTGACCGGGATGGTGAGCTTCTGCGCGTCGATCCCTGGCCGGAAATGCACCTCGCCGAACGAGCCGGGCAGCAGGCGTCCGTCGTTGTTCGGCACATCGACTTCCGTCAGCAGCGTCCGCGTCGTTGGATCGATCGCCTCTGCTGTCCGCACAACGGTGCCCGTGAACTTCTCGCCGGAACGTTCCTGTAACGTCACCGACGCCGGCATCCCGATCTTGATGGCGGGCGCGTAATTTTGCGGCACGCTTACAAACACCCTCAGCGGATCGACCTTGCGCGATATCGAATAACTCTTTGCCCGTGCCGCCGGAGTTAATCAGCGCGCCCGGATCGACGTTGCGCTTGGTCAACACTCCGGAGAACGGCGCGTACACGTGCTTGAACGATTCCAACTGCTCGAGGCGCCGCACCGTCGCGTCGGCCGCGTCGAGGTTCGCCTTGGCCTGCTGGTACCCGCTGGACTGCTGGTCCGACTCCTGCTGCGAAACCGAGTCCGTCTTGCGCAGGCTCACATACCGATCTGCGTTGATTTTTGCCAGGTCCATCTGCGCCACGATCTGCTGCCGGTTGGCGCGGACCTGCATCAACTCCTGGTCCACCTCAGGTGTATCGATGTCAGCCAGCAGTTCGCCCTTGGATGACGCGGCTGCCCATGTCTTTGTACCAGCGCAGCAGATAGCCGTTGGTTCGCGCGTAAATCGGAGACTCTTCATAGGCCTGCAACGAGCCCGGCAGGATCAATTCCTCGTCAGGTTTTTCCGCCGTGGGATGGATAACCGCCACCGTCGGAATCGCTTCGCGCTCAGTCTCGTCGGCCAGCACGTGGTTGTCGCGGATTCGCGTGAACATCGCAATCAGGCCGCCAATAATCAACAGCAACAAGGCAACGCCGATCATCAGCAACGCCTTGCGCGGCCTCGCGGGAGGAAGTTTAGGCGGCGGAGTAATTTCCGGTGCCTGGCGTCCGTCGTCCAGTGTTTCAATTGAGCTTGAATGCGAATCCATAACCGTTGCTTCTTTCCGAGTTCCTGACATTTTATGACTGTTTCGACTCTGCCTGCTTGGCTTCTCTATGACCGTGGATCATGGCAAAGATAGAGGGCACGAAGAACAATGTCGCCACGGTAGCGAAAATCAGTCCGCCAATCACGGCCCTTCCCAGCGGTGCATTCTGCTCGCCGCCTTCGCCCATCCCCAGCGCCATGGGGAACATGCCAATGATCATCGCCAGCGCAGTCATCAAGACCGGACGAATTCGCGTGTACCCGGCTTCCAGTGCGGACTGCAGGGCTGGCGTCCCGGCGCGCATCCGGTCACGCGCGAACGAAATCATCAGGATGGAATTGGCCGTGGCCACGCCCATGCACATGACTGCGCCCGTCAGCGCGGGAACACTGAGGCGGGTATGCGTCAGCAGCAGCATCCAGCAGATGCCCGCCAGAGCCCCAGGCAGCGCGGTGATGATGATGAACGGATCAAGCCACGACTGGAAGTTCACCACGATCAGGAAATAAATAAGGACGATGGCCATTGCCAGCCCGATTCCCAGTCCGAGGAACGACGACTTCATGGTCTCGATCTGGCCACGAACGATGAGGCGCGTGCCGCGCGGCAGGTTCTGCTCGAAGGGCTTCAGCGCGTTCATCGTGTCCTTCGCCACCGCGCCCAGGTCGCGTCCCTGCGTGCTGACGAATACATCGATGACCGGCTGCACGTTGTAGTGCGAAACCA
Source organism: uncultured Acidobacteriaceae bacterium (assembly GCA_963699185.1). GTDB lineage: Bacteria > Acidobacteriota > Terriglobia > Terriglobales > Acidobacteriaceae > DASRAA01. The sequence goes on from OY969419.1 coordinate 224,475, forward strand.
CCGCGGGTCTTGCCGTCGGCGTTACCTGTGCGAGATTGCTGAGTACCTGATAGTTCGTAGTGCTGGGGTCGTCGATCGGCATCTCCATCATGTCCTGCAACGAGGTCACGCGATATTGTGGAGACTGCACCGCAACCGAGTAGGTCACACCGTTCTTCGGATTCAGCCAGAAGTTCGGTGTGGTCTGGAAGCTGCCACTCAGGGACACCAGCACGCTCTGCGCCACGTCGCGGGTGTTCATGCCAACCTGCGTGACCTTGGTGCGGTCGATGTCGAGGTGAAGCGTGGGCAAGGTCAACATCTGCTGCACATGAACGTCAGCAGTGCCGGGAATCTGTTTCACCCGGTTCGCGATCTTCTGCGCGATGAAATAGTTGCCCTGCATGTCTGCGCCCGTCACCTGAATATCGATAGGCGCCGGAAGCCCGAAGTTCAGGATCTGCGTAACGATGTCGGCAGGCTGGAAGAAGAACTCCACTCCCGGAAAGCGCCGCGGTAGTTCTTCACGGAGAGTACGGATGTATCCCGCTGTGGGATGGTGATGCTCCGGATTCAGTCCTACCATGAGCTCCGCATCGCTGGTGCCAATGACGCCAGAGTTGCTGTAGGAAAGGTTGAGGCCCGAGTAGGGCAGCCCAATGTTATCAAGGATCGTCACCAACTCGTCTTTGGGAATCTGCTGGTGCAGGTACTTCTCAATCTCATCGCACAGGCGGGCAGTTTCTTCTACACGCAGTCCGGCGCGCGCCCGCACGTGTAACCGCATCAGGCCGGCATCAACCGAAGGAAAGAAATCCTCGCCCAGGAAGAACACCAGTCCCACCGACAACAGGCAGAACGCCAGGAAACATGCGGCGAATACCTTGCTGTGTGCAAGCGTGGTTTCCAGAAGCTGGTAATACCCGTTGCGAAACTTATCGAAGCCGGCCTCGAATCCCCGCTGATAGCGCCCGAAGATTGTCTTCGGCCCGTCAGCTTTGTGCTCGTGGCCGCGCATGACGTACATCACCAGCGTAGGAATCAGCGTGCGTGACAGAAAGTACGACGCGAGCATCGCGAACACGACCGCTTCCGCCAGCGGTACGAACAGATAGCGGGCAACACCAGTGAGGAAGAACATTGGCACAAACACGATGCAGATACATAGTGTGGAAACAAACGCCGGAACTGCAATCTGCGCCGCGCCATCCAGAATCGCCTGTTTCATTTCCTTGCCCTGGGCAAGGTTGCGCTCGATGTTCTCGATCTCCACCGTCGCGTCATCTACCAATATGCCGACGGCAAGAGCCAGGCCTCCCAGGGTCATGATGTTGATGGTCTCTCCCAACGCGCTTAGCAAAATCACCGACACGAAGATCGACAGCGGGATCGAGATTGAAATCACGATCGTGGGACGCCAGTCACCCAGAAACAGCAGGATCATGGTCGCCGTCAGCGCGGCGGCGATCAGGGCTTCGCGCACAACGCCATTGATGGAAGCTCGCACGAACAATGACTGGTCGAACAGTGGCTTGATAGTGATGTCTTTGGGCAGCGACTGAGCCGCGATAGGCAAGATGCCTTTCACCGCCGCCACAATGGTCAAGGTGGACGCGCCGCCTATCTTGTAAATTGACATCAACGTGCCGCGCACGCCATCCTGTCGCACAATGTTGGTCTGGGGTGCGAATCCATCGCGCACGTGCGCGACATCGCGCATATAGATGGTCGAGCCGTTCACCGTTTTCACCGGCAGATCGTTCAGCTCTGCGATGGTTTGCGGAGAGCTGTTCATCTCCACCTGGTATTCCAGCGCTCCGATCTTTGCTGAGCCCGAAGGAGTGATCAAATTCTGTGAGTTGATGGCGTTGACGATGTCGGCGGGAGAAAGTCCGTTGGCTTGCAGCCGCGGAATATCCAAGTCGACTTGCACCTGCCGGATCTTGCCTCCGTACGGATACGGCATGGCAGCGCCGTGCACTGTAGCCAGTTGCGTGCGCAGAAAGTTCTGACCCAAGTCGAACAGCTGCTGCTCCGGCAGAGTCTTGCTGCTGAGACCAAGCTGCACGATCGGAGTGGATGACGCCGAATACGTAATGACCAGCGGCGGTGTGGTTCCCGGGGGCAAGCCGCGCACCACGGTCTGCACCATCGCAGTGACTTGGGAAAGCGCGAGCTGGATATTGGCTTGCGGGCGGAAGAAGATCTTGATCACGCCTACACCGCTTACCGACTGCGACTCCATGTGCTCGATGTCGTTGACCGTGATCGTCAGGCCGCGTTCCGAGTTCGTAACAATGCGGTCGGCCATCTCGCTGGGCGCAAAGCCGCCGTAGTTCCACACCACGCTGATTACAGGAATGTTGATGTCAGGGAAGATATCGACGGGCGTGCGCAGTATGACGATCGGCGTCAGGATCAGCAGCACCAGCGCCATAACGATGAAGGTATAAGGACGCCTGAGCGCGAGTGCAACAATCCACATCGGTTGAAACCAACTCCAATCGGGGGCGGGTCAGTGCTCCATCCCGTACTGCCACAAATAGGGAATGATTACACGATTCGATACGGTACGTATTGGATTCAATATATGCTATCGTGACTCATGCAGCAAACCGCTTTGGATCAAAAACAGGCGGAGCACAATAATGGGGACCGGCGCTTGCCGGGCCGCCCTCGAAGCGAGCAAGCGCGCCAGGCAATTCTATCCAGCACGCTGAAACTGCTGCAACGCATCGGATTCGCCGAGCTCACGATTGAAGCCATCGCGGCCGATGCAGGAGTCGGTAAGGCCACGGTGTATCGCTGGTGGCCAAGCAAGGGTGCACTCGTGGTGGACGCCTTCGCCGATAGCGCCCAACACAAGCTGCACTTTCCTGATACCGGTTCGGTCTTCCAGGACATGAGCCTGCAGATGAACCAGTTCCTGGGGATTCTGCGCACTCGCCGAGGCCGCATCGTTGCCGAGTTGCTGGGTGCTGGACAGTCGAATCCCGAGTTGCTGGAGGCGTTTCGCGAGCGGTTTCTCAGGCCGCGAAGGCAGGAAGCCTACAAGACTCTGCGGCGAGGAATCGAACGGGGCGAACTGCCCAGAAACTTGGATCTCGATCTCGTGCTCGACATCCTCTATGGCGCGATCTACATGCGCCTTCTGATTCGTCACGACGAGCTCAGCGAAGCCTATGTGAAGGCGGTGTGTCGCACTGTCCTGGGCAATGTTTCAGCCAGCTTGCCGGCTGCAAAACACAATTCGGGCGATTAAAGACTGAAAAAAGATGGTGCGGAAGGGGGGACTTGAACCCCCATGCCTTTTGGGCGCCACCCCCTCAAGATGGTGTGTCTGCCAATTTCACCACTTCCGCGCGCATAACGAGGGACGGGGAAAACCGTCTTCCAGCAGGTCGAGGGGCGTCTCAAGTATAGCAAAGACGGGAGCCCACCAAGATGCGCGCTCGTCCGGTCCAGAGTCCCGGAGTAGCTTCCAGCAATGTGTCAACTGGGGATCGACGGCAATTATTGCATGACGGCAGGGTATGTCAACGACCCATCACAGCAGACTAATTATGTGCCTGAGCCGCGGTTTCTAGACACCAGACTCGGCCCGCACCACCTTCGTGTCTTACTTACTCGGGTTGGGCGGTGACGGCTGCGTTGGAGGCGGCGCTGACGAGTCGGCCGGCTGCTCGGGTGGAGGTGCTTCGCGCTGTGGAGGCAGCGGATAGTATCCGTGCTTGGCAGTGACCAGCAAGCCAGGCCGCTTCACGCGAACTTCAATATCGCGGTAGGTGCTCGAGGCCCGCTGCGGAGTGTCGTAGCCCAGCGTGTACTGGTTACGCGCCTGCGCGGTGATGGTCTGGTAGGCGCTTTCGATCGCTTCGCGCGAGTATGAATCGATCACGTCTCCGCCGGTGGCGTTGGCGTACTTGGGAAGAATGTTGGTGTAGCCCTGTCCCGGAATGTGCAGTTTGTCGAGCTTGCTCATGCCGGGGAAGGCAGCTTCTTCGACTCCCACGGCGTAAATTGCAATTCCATTCGTCAGCAACACCTTGAGCACTTGCGCATAGCTGGCGCGGCTGCCAACCTCGTAGCCGTTGCTGATGACAAAGATCATCTTGCGATTGCCACGCGGCTGATGGGCGAGTTCCCCCGCCGCCATCAGGATGGCGTCATTCAGCACGTGCGACTCTCGGGTGCCCGCTTGCACGGGCAGCGGCGAACCATCGACCTGTTTGCCGTTGGTGCTCGGTCCGGAGGCGAACGGACCGGCCACAACGGGTGCGCCCGGGTTCTGGCCGGTCAAGTCACGAATGCGTTGCAGCGCCAGTTGCAGCCGCTGCGGATTACCAAAATCTGACTGCTTGTGAACCGAGTTGCCGTAGGTGAATACCGCGACTTTGTCGAATGGGCCGAACGAGCCGTCGAGCGCCGAATAGGTGTTCGCAACCTTCTTCAGCGTGCTGTCGGAAATGCCCAGGTCAATCACCACCGCTGCCGACAACGGAAACGGATCGCTGGTGAAGAAAGTGATGGTCTGCTTGGCGTTGTCCTCGTAGACGGTGAAGTCCTGGGCAAGCAGGCCATCGACCATCTTGCCTTCGGCGTCCTTCACGGTGACCGGAATGCTGATGAAGTTGACGTTGACGCTCAACTTGTAGAGTTCGTCGAAGTCGTTTCCGGGCTCACCGCTTCCCTTGGTGGCAGGGACCGTCTTGATCCCTTGCGAGCCTGGCGGAGGCGCTTGCGGGTTGCTTCCCGGCGCGGTCTGCGATTGGTCGTCGCCCGACCGAGTATTTGCGCCTGGTTGCGGGTTAGCTTTGTTCGCAGCGTCGTCGCTCATGCCCGGAACTGGGGCGGTGACGTCGGTCGTGGGCGCAGGCGCGTTGTTCTGCGGCTTGGGAGCGTCAGGCAGGGGTTGCTGCTGACCTGCCGCAAAAGCGGCGGCCATGGTTAAGACCGCCAGCATCGTGGCGGATAAGACCCACAAACTCAGTTGACGCTTCAACATGTCGGAAGGCTGATCTCCAGTGACTGGAACGTAGCCTCAGTATAACCTCAACCCTAAACTGGCGAAATGCCAGACGCTGTATCGAGGAACGCTGTTGCAATACAATAGATGCACCCAGGATGAAAGAGTACCCATGTTGTTGACCCGTGTTAGCCGCTTTGCCGCCGTCGTATCGCTGCTTCTGTTTTCCACTGTCTGGCTGGCAGCCCAGTCCACCGTGCACGACCAGGCTCCGCCGACCTCGTCGGTGCCGCCCCAGACGCAGGACCAGCAGCAGCCGGAAGCCGAAGAGTCGGGACAGACCTTCAAGGCGCAGGTCAACGTCGTCAGCATCTTCTTTAATGTGAAGGACCACCATGGCCTGCTGATTCCCAATCTCACCAAGAACGACTTCGACGTGATCGAAGACGGCAAGCCCCAGACCGTCAAGTACTTCAGCGCCGACGCGAACCAGCCGCTGACTCTTGGGCTGCTCATCGACACCAGCCCCAGCCAGGAGCGTGTGCTGACCATCGAGCAGCAATCTTGCGTCGAGTTTCTGCACAGCGTGCTGCGCCCCAAAGACCTGGCGTTCCTGATCAACTTCGACTCTGACATCGACCTCGACCAGGACTTCACGAACAATGTCAGCTCCATTGCGCGCGCGCTTAACAAGCTACAGATTGGCGGCGGATCGGCTGGCGGCGGACCTGTCGGTCTCGGCGGAGGCCCAGTCCCTAACTCGCATCCTCGCAGCACCGCGCTCTATGACGCGATCTATCTAGCCGCCGACGAGAAGCTGAGGAACGAAGTCGGCCGCAAAGCCATGATCGTCTTCACGGACGGTGAGGACGAAGGCAGCCGCTTGCGTATCCGCGACGCCATCGAGGCCGCACAGAAGGCCGATACCATGTGCTATGTGATTCTGATCGCCGATCGCGGCGGCTGGTATCAGGGTTTCGGCCTCGGCGACATGAAGAAGCTGGCCGAGGAAACCGGCGGACGCGTCATCGAAGTCGGCAACAACCAGCAGAAGCTTCGCGCCGCCTTCGATCAGATTCAGGACGAGCTGCGCAGCCAGTACAACATTGGCTACACGCCGATCAACAACAAGCTTGACGGCTCCTACCGCAAGATCCAGATCAAAACCAAGACCGGTGACTACAAGGTGCAGGCCCGCCAGGGCTACTACGCGCTGGCCAGAGAGTAGCCGGGAAACTCTAACGTCCGCCGCTTACAACAGTGACGCGGTCTGTGGATATCACAAAACCAAAAGCCCCCCGAGTCTGACGCTCTCGGGGCTTTGCTTTGGGACTGGTTGCGGCTAACTTACTGCCCATCCCGTAACTTCCAGCAAGCAGCTCCTGGAACCGAAACGCTGTCTTGGGTATTCCGTCCTACGATTCGCGCCCAGCGAATCATAGGATGGGCCTTTCACGCCGACCCTGGACAACCAAGCCCCCTTCGACCAATTTCAGGGCAGGCGCCGAGCGCAGCCCCTGGTAGTCGGCGACCGTCGCCTAAGCCCAGTTGCGGGTCCGCTCCTGGAACTCCGTGTTCCACGCGTCGCGGATCGCTTCCAGCGTCGGTTCGTGGAAGTGCTTGGGATCGCCCTTAAAATCGTTGAGCGCAGTCACATAGCCGTGCAAATCGCTCAGCGTCACGGTGTGCGGCTCAGTTTTGGGATGCGCGTCGGTGAGAAGAACTCCAATTCGATTGGTGTGGTCCCAGTTCAATTCATCTGACATGAGGCGCCCTCGGAAACTAGCGGTCGATTATAACCCAAGGTTTTCTCCCAACCACACTTAACCGATTGCAGGCCACAGCGAATCGTCAGGCGACCAGGCCGCGCCACGGCATAAAAATCTGGGCTCCGAACCCGGCGCTACGTTCTCTGCACTCGATCAGGTTCGCGCGGCAATGCCGATGCCAGAGCGAGGGCTGCTCCGGCGTAGAGCAATGTGTCGGCGACGTAATTGATCGCTTCATTGAACTCCGGCGCGCCGTGGGCGCGGACCAACATAGCCAGATACGGAAACAGAGTGAGCACGGTCATTAGCGCGCCAATCGAGGCTGCGGCGATGCGAGGTTTTTTGTTCAGGGCCAGGGCGATTCCAGCGGCCAGCAGGACCGCTCCCGTGAGGTATGCCAATACGCTGGGCAATGGAACCCAGGATGGCATCTTCAGCTCCAAAGGAACGCCGGGCGCAAAGTCGGGATGAAGAAAATGTTGTAAGCCATAAAAGATCGCAGCCGTCGCGATAACGAAGCGCGCAAATAGAGCCATCCATTTCGAGAGTTGCGGCGACGAGGCGCGACTGTACAGCGAGGCGAGGGCCCACGCGCCTGCGCAAAAAGAGAGATCTCGAAGAGCGTAGGTCCATCCGAACCGACTTTGGGGATGCCTGAGCGCCAACCGAATATAAATCATGCAGACAAACAGAAAGAACATCAGTCCGAGCAGGGTGGACGACAAGCGGACGAACTTCCTGAAAGTAAGACTGGTGGCTGCTGCGAGCAGCACGCAACCGATGAAATACGGCCAGAACCAGCGCGCCGGCATGTAAGACGGGACCATATTCCCCACAAATTCGGGGCCGCGGAAATGCTCAGGCGCGAAGATTGCGAGTGGAACGGCGATGAAGACACAGCCTAGGAGGATGAGCTTGTCCCAGCCGCGGGCCGCACTGATCTCTTTGCGAAGTATGAAAACTCCGGCGACAAGATAGATCAGCCCGGCAAAAGCCATCCAGAAATTCGTCGATGAAAACATCAGACCCACTTTCGCGAAGGCGCTGCGGCGGAGATTATATCCCGGTCGCCGAGTGTTTCAGTCTGCCCGGACTGCAAAAGCCGGCACCCGCCTTCGGATTGGCAGTTCGCCAAAATTGCGATTTCACGACTGTTTAGAATCAATGGTTTGGGGAGAAATTGTTCGCATGTGACTGAAACCATTAAGCTTATTCGTATCCATGTGTGCGAGTAGGGGTTAGCGAGGGGTACCACGGAACGCGCGGACTCGATCCGCAAGAGAACGGACATATTTGTGCGCTCATGCGGATAGCGCATGCGGATTTCGCTGCACGCGGCACGGGACCGTTCCTTGTCATACAGTTTCGGCATCGATTGTGATCCTCTAACGCATCTACCTCCGCGGGCTGAAAGCCCGCGATGCAGCCGCGAGGACTAAAGTCCTCGGGGGAAAATAAAACGTCGTAGACGCTGGCCTGAAGGCCAGCTCTACCCGAAAACCACCTATTTTCGCCCGCAACGGCGCGTGAAATGTGCCGCCGGCTGAAGCCGGCTCGGGCATCAAAAAAATGCGGCCCTGACGCCGAGCTAAAGCTCGGCTCTACCCAATGCGACCCCGCCACGGTGAAGCTCGGCTCTACTAATGCGGCCCCAGTGCCACCCTAAAGGTCGGCACTACCCTTCAGGCGATTTTGACCTCCCTGGCGGCGAGGCAGGCGTCGATTTCCGCGAAAGAGGCGGCGGACTTCTTCATGCCCTCGGCGACCTGGCTATCGAAGTCGAGAGGTTCTGCGTTGGTGGGCGCGGGTGCGATGCCCGCCTCGGCCAGCTTCTCGGCCACTTTGCGCTCGGCCAAGCGCTCAGCCGCCTTCTTCAGGTTCAGTCGCAGGGCGAGGTCAGCGTAGCGCCTGCGATCGCTGCGCAGTTCGCGGCGCGCACGATTGCGCGCCAACTCACGGTAGCGAAGGGTGGCGGCGTCGGAACCTTGCATCCTGGTGATGTCGCGGAGTTCCAAAAACTCGGGAGAGACGGGGGAGTCGGGACGGAAGTCCACGGTATCACCCGCGCCGTGTGCCGAGACAAAGGGGTCCTTCGACTCGTCGCTTCGCTCCTCGCTCAGGATGACACTCGATGAGGACTCTTCCGCTCGTGGGAAGGCGACATCGGGAGGAGTGTCGAGGTCGAGGTCGCGAGGGAGGCTGAACTCCTGTGCGATGTCGATTTCGGCGGGCTGGTCGGAGTGGTAGAGATTGGTCTGCCACTTCTCGGGGTGGCGGAAGTTCAGTGACATGAGGCGCAGGACAGAAAGAAGCGAGTTGGCGCGCTTGGGATCGATCATGTCGGCGGCCAGAGCTTCGGCGAGTTGGGAGAGGGCGGATTGCACGGCGTACATGCTCTGAAGCGGCGGGAGTTGGATGTGAAAGCGCTCGCAGCGGGCGCGCGCCTGGGCCATGCGAAGCTGGCGCGCCCCGATAGCGCAGGTGATTGGGGCAATATCTCTGGTCTTTGGCGGCGACGGAATTGCAGGTGTCGCCGGTTTCTTGAATGTGAGAACAGGTACGAAGTGGTTGAGACATGAGTGCTCCTTAGCGAGCAACTAGCAATTAGCAACTAGCAATTAGCTAAAACCAAAAGCCGATGCGTTCTGCCGGCGCGCGCGAAAAAATGTCGAGAACGATCGCGGTTCGGCGAAAGGTCTCCAGTTTTTAGCGTGGGGAGGGGACGGGCAAGAGGCAAGAAAAATCGCGGGTGTGCAAGTTACGTTGGTAACCAGGATCTTTTCCCGAAATGGGAACAGCTGCCAGTTGTCGGTTGTCAGTTGTAAAAAAGAGCAGACGCGGATTTACACGGATGACGCGGATCGGAAAAGTCCCACATTTGCCAAAGGCAGGCAAATATGGCACGGGATGTGCGGGCCTCATGCCGAGCCCACGTTAGGCCAAAAGATGGCCGAACGTGGGGCACCGTGCGGGGTTTCGATACCTGGGCCATCAGCCTGGCAAATATGGGCCAGGGGGCCTCGCGCGAAAATGCCACGATCCCATAACACGGAACGGGCCTAGGAAAATCGTGGAACTGTGATAAGCTCTCGCGAAAATCCATGAAACCTGAACGACTTTTCTATACCGCCGCTGGGGCGATTTTCCTGGTTCTGACCGTCCTCGGGTTCCGTCATTACATCTTTGAGGGCAGGCACTTTGACGGCAGTCCCATCGACCCGTCGATGCTGGCGACGGTGGTGGCGCACAGCTCGGCGATCTTCGCCTGGTTCGTGCTGTTTTTCGTGCAGGCTCTGCTCATCTCCACCCAGAATCGCCGCCTGCACATGAAACTCGGCTGGAGCGTGCTGGTCATCGCCTCGGCGATCGCCGTGACTGGGCCGCTGGTGGCTACCCGCTCGATACGCCTCGTTCCGCAGCAGACTGTTTTCGACTGGCCCGGCCCCCAGTTTCTATTGATCATGTATACGGAGATTGCGCTATTCGTGACATTCGTTGCGATCGGCGTGCTCAATCGCAAGCGGCCCCGCATTCATCGGCCCATGATGCTGCTGGCCAGCCTGGTGATTCTCACCGGAGCCACGGGCCGCATACCGCTGGTGAATTCGATCTTCGGGTTTCACACCTGGATGGCACTGTTCGGGCCGGTCGTCGCCCTCGGGGCGATTCTCTTGCTCGTGCGCGTGGCCATGACCCGAAGTGTGGACCGCGAGTTCGCCACAGGCTACGCCGTCCTGGTTCTGGTCACGGTCCTAGCGGCCAGAGTGGCGGTGACGAATGTGTGGATGAGTTGGGCGGGAACAATCCTGAAGCTGTGAGGGAGTGGTGCGCGCGCGTCGGGATACGTGACGAAAGACCCCACGTTAGGCCAAAAGATGGCCGAACGTGGGGCACCCATTATTTTGATTTTGATACCTGGGCCACCAGCCTCAGCGAGGAGCCTGACTTCTACGGGCTCCTCGTGCCATCTCCGGGGTCGGTGTTACCCGTGAAATCGATGTCGCGGGATGCCGCACTGCTCTTCATGACGCTGCGTCATCCGGCAGTCGTACCCCATTTGTTAGCAGGGCTCTTCGCCGCAAATGCGGAGGAGCGAATACGCGAGCTGGTCCTCGACGGCGTCTTCGAGGTGGAGCAGGCCGGGCGCTTCATCTCGGGGCCGGCCGCTTTCCCTTTTCTCGCAAATCCTGCCAGCGGCGCGGGCACCTCACGGATAGCCCAACTCTCGTCGGACGCCATCGCTTATGCCTCAGTTATCGACGGACTGTCACCCAGTGAGCTTGCCTCTCGCCTTTACATGTTCAACCGCTGCCCGAACACGCGGCAGCTTCAGCAAAAGTTTGGGGGTGACGACGCAATCGTCGCTTACTTAACGGCGGGAACTGCGACGGCCAAGCAACTCGAACTCGGGTGGGCACAAACAATCAGCCAGGACTCTTGGATAATGTGGCGCACACCGGCTCAGGAAGTGCATCATGGTTTTAAACTGTACATAAGTCCCACTCTGGACAGCTTCCCGCATGTCTTTCAAGTGGCGATCGATACTTTTATCCAAGTTCGATGCTCGCAATTCAAGGTGGGGAGAACAGCTTTTGGGCTGCAGCGTCCTGATAAGTTTGTCGCCTACTTCCATGACCTGGAGCAGTTGCAGGAAGCCACAGAGTTGATCCGTGCCTCCGCTGCCGGAATGTCGGCGCAAGGTGTTCCGTTCACTGCGGCTATCGATCAGGACGGTCTCGTGTCCTGGGGAATGGACCCACCACGGTTCGAGCAAGTGTTGGCCTCGCAGGAACATCAGAGCTGGCGCCAATGGGTGGCTGAGCGGATCGCTGTATATACGGCGACGGCGAAGGAGGCGGGAGCCGAACACATTGTAGATTTCGTCCTTCATAGAGTAGGTCTCGACGGCATCGACACAGCCACTTGGACCCCGAACCTCGCCATTTGGCGTGAGCGCGCAGGTACTCCGGAGGAAGTTGCGTGAGTATCGACACGGAATTACTTCTGCCGCCGGATGTGGAAATTTTCTCGGTCCGCGATCTCGCCCCTGAGATCCGCGCCAATATCGATGCGGGGGACGAGGACTATGCTCTTACGCGCGGACGCTCGCGCTCTCCCTCTCGCATCGTGGACCGAGAGAGCGCGGACCTGCTTGGGGGGTTTCGAAGCCCAACGCGAATAGTAGATGCAGTTCTTTTGTTCGCGGGCGGGCGCGGTTTGGATCCGGAGGCTACGCTAGAGCAAGCCTATCCATTGCTCTATCGGCTCTACCAATCCAAGATACTGGTTCCGGTCGGCAGCGCGGAAGCGGAGCCAATCAGGAACGAGCTAGAGGTTGGTACCCTCATCGATGGATTCCGCTTGCTCCGCTGTGTTCAAGTCCTCGATGACAATGAGGTCTTGCTTGCACGTAACTCCTCCGGCCAGTATGCCGCGGTGAAGTTCTACAGGAAGCCGGATGAGCGCATCGCCCATGGCCTGGAGCATGAAGCGGCGATACTGCGACAGGTACGGAACAAGCGCGCGCCGGAGTTGTTGAGTTTGACGCGCCTCGCAACAGGAATCGCGCTGATAACCGAGTGGGTCTTTGGCTCGGATTCAACCAGTGCCGCGGCGGCAGTGCGCGGTCGTTGGGAAGCCCGCTGCGAATCGCAGCTTCTTACACTGTGTGCTGAAATCGCAACGGCTTTCGCTGACGTTCATGAGTCAGGAGTGCTGCACGGAGATGTTCACCCTCGGAACGTGTTGATCGAGCCGCGCGGTTCGGTGCGGCTGATCGACTTTGGGTTGGCGCAGTCTATCGCACAGCCAGACGAGCAAGTTCCGCGTGGAGGTGTGGCGTTCTACTTCGATCCTGAGTTCGCAGAGGCGCAGCGCAACCGGAAGACCGTTAGTCTGACCACCGCGGGCGAGCAGTACTCGGTGGCGTCGCTGCTGTACCAGCTCTGGACCGGCGTGTATTACCTCGACTGGAGCCTAGAGCGTGACGAGCTTCTCCGCCAAGTCAGGGAAGATTTCCCCGTGACCTTTGAAAAGCGCAGCGTACCTTCCTGGCCGTCCCTCGAAGAGATTTTACAGCGGGCGCTCCAAAAGAACCCGGCACATCGATTCCCCACCATGTGCGCATTTGCCAAGGAGTTGCGCGCTTTGATTCCGGAGGCGGAGGTACGGGATCGGAACGCGACGGTGCGGCGCAAGGAGCGAGCCCGCGAGAGTGATCTGCTCGAACGTGCGCTTCAGCGCTACGCGATTGGTGCGGAGGCTCTCAGGGACGGGCTTCCAGATGCCCCCTTCGCCTCGGTCAACTATGGCGCAGGCGGAATTGCCTACGCCATTTACCGAATTGCCCAACAACGCAACGACGGAAGGCTCCTTGCGCTAGCTGACGTCTGGACGCAGAGGGCGTTCGCACTTTCATCGAACGAAAGGGCATTTTATAACTCCGAATTAGAAATCGAGCCGAACACCGTTGGGGAAATCTCCCGTGGGTGTTGAAAAAGTCTCTTCGGCAGAGATGACATTCCCTAGGTGGGACTGGGGACTGGGTTCTTGTATGTTCTTTGTCAGTTGATTAAGCGGCTGCAGCGAATGTCGGATTTGGTGCTTTGCTGAGGAACCGGACTAGCCGTTTGATATTCTGTGCCGCAGCTGCCAGGAAGAACTGCTCCCGCACGAACTTCAGTCTGCGCAGGCGCAGGCGGCGTAGTCCGATCTGATTCTTGAGTTCCGCGAACAACGCTTCTACTTTTTTCCTCTGCCGTTGTGCCTTCGCGAACTCTGGCGTGTTGGCCAGTTCGCGTGCCCGTTGCCGAACCGGCTCATGCATGTGAATGGCAAGACAGCGGAAGGCCGCGCTGGTGCAGTGCGGTCTTTGCGAGCATGCGCCACAGCGTTTGCGGGTTCCGATGTAGGTATAGGTGCGGTTGCGATCACTCCGACCGCCGTAGTTGAGTTGCTGACCTGCGGGGCAGCGATAGCTGTTGCTTTCCGGCTGATAAGTGAACCGCTCTGGGCCGTAGAACGGGCTGTTCTTTCTGTGGATACTATCGCGGGTTCGCATGTAAGGAGTGATGCTCCGATCCGCCAACCATTGCAGGAACTCCCCGTTGCCGTACGTCGTGTCAGCCGCCACCGATTCCGGCGCTCTGCCTTGCCATTGCGCGAAACGTGTGAGCATGTCTTGTGCGGCCACCGTCTCCTGACTCATCCGTGCTGCCGTCGCTTGCACTCCCACAATCACGCAGCTTTGATTGTCCACCAGATAGTTGTCGTAATAACCCAGCCGGGCCGGCGTGCCGCCTTTCGTGGCATAGGTCGAGTCCGGATCGGTGGTCGACACTTGATCTTGCTCGTGTACCGGTTCTTCCACCGGGTTCTGCTCTTCCAGTTCCACCAGATACTGGCGCACCGTATGGTTGACTTGGGCTGCTTCCGCTAACTGTTCGCGTGGAATCCGGCTCTCTTTGGCCGCATTCGCCTCGACGAAGCTGCCGTCCACCGACAGATGCTTCCCTTGCACCAACCCCACCTCCACACACTGCCGCACGATCTCTTCAAACAACTGCTCGAACAGTTTCGACGCCTGAAAACGTCCGTGCCGGTTCTTCGAGAAGGTGGAGTGGTGCGGAATCTCTTGATCGAAGCCCAGACCGGTGAACCAGCGCCACGCCAGATGCATGCGCAACTCTTCTACCAGCTTGCGCTCGCTGGTAATGCCGTACACATAGCCAATCAGCAGAATGCGCAGCAGCAGTTCGGGATCGATCGAGGGTCGTCCGGTTTCGCTGTAGCTGTCCTTGAGCCGCTCACGCACGAAGGCCAAGCTGATGTGCTTGTCGATGAGCCGCAACAGGTGGTCTTCGGGGATGTACTCTTCCAGTTTGAAATAGTAGAACAGCGCTTCGGAACGGGCATGTTGTCCCATCATGATCAGCAGTCCTCCGAGGATCAAAATCACGTAGTACATGGAAGGAATACTTCCTTGTACCGCACCTCATCTGCTAATCAGAGTGACTTTTTCAACACCCACTCCCTTTTTCACTCGCCGTCCGGACTGCATTGTGTCCGCGCGTTGGTCAGCACGGCACAAGGTGACGTAGCCAGTGCCAACCGCGCCATTCAGTCCTTCGTTGCAGTGTCGCGCGGTCCTTGCGAGAGCCCCGATTTGACCGTCGGAAAGGCTAGCCTGCTGATGGGATGTTCCGAGTTGATTGAGGCGACTCCCTCAAAATGGCTGATTGATGTTGAAGCGGTCCGCACGCGCGGCGAGGAAATTGCGGGTGAGCTGATGACGCTTCTCAAGGCGGGCTCAATCGCAACTTCGACAAGAGTCACTGCACTCGGGATCGCACACGGTTGGGGAGGAATCCTGTTCGCGCTTCTCCGCTGGAAGAGGGCCACAGGGCAGGAAACTCACCCCCTGGTGATAACGATGTTAGAAGAGCTAGCTACGCTTGCCGAACCCGACGGAGGCGGCGTGCGCTGGCCCGTGCACAACTCCACAACGGCAGCCTCCTTCATGGAAGGTTGGTGTAATGGCACCGCGGGACACTCGATGCTATTTGCACTAGCGCACAGGGTGCTGGATGTGGCGCCTTTCGGCGAACTTGCAGAACGGGCCGCCACCAGCGCATGGGCAAGCGAGATGCAACACGGGTCGCTATGCTGCGGGATGGGTGGTGTCGGCTACGCGCTCATTGCAGTCCACCGATTGACTGGGTCAGAGGTTTGGCTAGGCCGGGCAAGAGCGGCGGCACGTCGAGCGGCCACGGACAGTTCGAAGTATTTCCTACGCGACGCGTTGTACAAGGGCGCTGTTGGGGTTGCACTCCTGACGGAACATCTCAAGGATCCCGAGACAGCCGCAATGCCACTGTTTGAACCGCAGTAACCTTTCTAACCTCCAGCTCGGTCTGGGCGGAAAGCGGGCCGGGTGGTCCATATTTGCCTTCGGTTGGCAAATGTGCGGCTCCGCTAATATCACACTCGACCGTGACCTGCGTCCTAGCGCATCCCCACTACCGAACCTACACTCCCTTACGGAACGATGAGGGAGAGCTGTGTCCTCAGAGAGACGCAGCCGGACACTACCCTCGTTGCCAGCTAGGTGGTTCGACCTGTGATGGGCCACGTTCGGTCTCGATTTTTTACCCATCTCCCCGCCAAAGCCTCTGTCCGTCCTCCAAAAATTCCGCCTAACTCCTTTGTGCACAGGACTTTGCTTATAACTCCCACGCGTTCAATCGCTTGCCCGCGTTTCCGCCTATCTCCCTCAAAACAAGGATTTTGCCAGATGGGGGAGGGGTACCCATGCCATCCCTAGTCCCGTTTTGGCACAACAGCAATCCCCAGCTCCTTCAGCTGCTTGTCGCTCACGGGAGTGGGCGCGTCCATCATCAGGTCGATGGCTTTGGCCGTCTTGGGGAAGGGGATGACTTCGCGCAGGCTGGTCGGCTCCGGCGAGGATCATCACGATGCGGTCGAGGCCGAGGGCGATGCCTCCGTGGGGAGGCGTGCCGTATTGCAGCGCTTCGAGGAAGAAGCCGAAGCGCGCCTGCTGCTCTTCGGGAGACATGCCGAGCGCCTTGAAGATGATGCTCTGGATGTCCTGGCGGTGAATACGGATGGAGCCCGAGCCCAGCTCGGTGCCGTTGAGCACCACGTCGTAGGCGAGCGCGCGCACTGCGCCGGGATCGCTCTCGAGCTTGTCCATGTCGTCTTCGTGCGGCGAGGTGAAGGGATGATGCGCCGCGTTCCAGCGCTGCTCGGTCTCGTCCCACTCGAACATGGGGAAGTCGGTGACCCAGAGGAAGCGGTAGTCGCGCTTCGAAGGCGCCGTGTTTGGCGGCGTACTTCTGGCCGAGCGCCAGGCGAAGCTGTCCGGCGGCCTCGAAGAGCTGCCGCTCGCGAGTGGAAAGCCGGACGAGGCCGGGGGCGACGTTGCCCGATGCGCCGCTGCCGGTGCGATAGTTCGCGGCTACTTGATTGCCCGTTGGGGGCTGTTGGCCTTGGACACCGTCGCCGAATTGGACAGTTGTAGCGGAAGCTCCGACGAGCACGATGAAGTCGTCGGGCGTGGCGCCAGTCATCTCGCGAATCTTGGCCACAGCGTCGGGGAATGATTTCTCCAGGCGCTTGATGTCTTCGAAGACCTTGGCGTCTTTGCGATCGCCGAAGAGCGGCTTGATGTCGTCGCGCTCTTTGCGCGAAAGCTCGCCGACTTTCGGGATGACGATGGCGACGATCGGCAGTTTCGGGATCGAGGTTCAGCGTCGCGAGATTTTCGGGCGCGAAGGCAGCGCGCACGTCGGTCATCGCGGGCAGGCGCAGTGTCGGGCTTGTCGATGCCGTACTCGCGGATGGCCTGGTCATAGCTCATGCTGCGGGAAGGGCGTTTGCAGATCGACGCCGACGGTCTTCAGCGCGGCGGTGAGGAATCCTTCGACCGTGGCGAAGACGATTTCCGGGCGCGCGAAGCTGATCTCCAGATCGATCTGGGTGAACTCGGGCTGGCGGTCGGCGCGCAGGTCTTCGTCGCGGAAGCAGCGCACGATCTGGAAATACTTGTCGAAGCCGGAGATCATGAGGATCTGCTTGAACAGTTGCGGCGATTGCGGCAGCGCGTAGAACTCGCCGGGATGCACGCGGCTGGGCACGAGGTAGTCGCGCGCGCCTTCGGGCGTGGAGCGCGTCATGAACGGCGTTTCGATTTCGTAGAAGCCCTGCGAGTTCAGGTAGTCGCGGATGGCGATCGAGACGTTGTGGCGCAGCTGAATGTTGTGCTGCATCTCGGGGCGGCGCAGGTCGAGGTAACGGTACTTCAGGCGCACCTCTTCGTTGGCAATGTCGCTGTCGGCGGGCGAGAAGGGTAGCGGCTTGCAGTCGTTGAGTATGCGCAGCTCGTCGGCGACGACTTCGATCTCGCCAGTGGGAATGTTCTTGTTGACGGTGCTGGCGTCGCGCAGTTTGACGTGGCCGATGACGGCGACGACAAATTCGGAGCGCAGCGATTCGGCCTTGTTGTGGAGCTCGGCGCCGGCCTCGGCGGTGAGGACGACTTGCGTGATGCCGCTGCGGTCGCGCAGATCGAGAAAGATGAGGTTGCCGAGATCGCGGCGGCGGTTGACCCATCCCATGAGAACGACGTTGGAGCCGGCGTCGGAGGCGCGGAGGGCGCCACACATATGAGTGCGCTTGAGATCACCAAGAAAATCGAGCATGAAGGTCCTTAGAAAGAGGAAAAGTAAATTCTACTGGATGGAACGGTTGGACGTAGAATGTGGACATGACGGAGAAGGTTGCGGATCTTCTGAAGCAGGCACTGGCGCTACCTCCCGAAGCACGTTCGGCGCTGGCAAGCTCCTTGTTGGCCAGCCTCGAAGAAGCCACGGTCGATGAGAAAGCGGAATTGGAATGGGAGAAGGAAATTGCCCGCCGTGTCGATGAGCTGCGAACGGGGAGCGTGACCACCATCCCGTGGGCTGAGGTTAGACACCGGGCCATCGCACGGATCAATGGCTCGCGTAGCTGAAGTCGAATTCCACCCCGAAGCTATTGCGGAATTCGATTTCGCTGTCGATTGGTACCTCGAGCGCAGCGAACAATCGGCCAGGGATTTTATGCGGGAGGTGGATGACGCCATCGCAAGCATCGCGGCAAATCCACAAATGTGGGCGGAATATGTTCATGGCACACGTCGCTACGTGCTGCGGCACTTTCCCTACCTGGTTGTTTATCTATTGCAGGAAACCAGGGTTGAGATTGTAGCTATTGCGCACGGACGGCGCCGGCCGGGTTATTGGGCCAAACGCGTCATGACGCGCTAGTGTCGCAGGTACTCCGCCAGTTTTTCACGCGCGACTGGTTCCTGTTTGCCGCTAGCTAGCTCTTTCACCGCGAACTGGGCGGACTTCACTTCGTTCTCGCCGACGATCACGATATGGCGCGCTCCGGCTTTTTCGGCGGCTTCGAAGGATTTTTTCAGGCGGAAAGATTCGTCGCCGAGGTCGGCGGTCACACCTTCACGGCGCAACTCGCGCGCCAGCCTCAGCGCCCATGAGTTCATTCCCGCACCCAGTGGAGCAATGTACGCGTCGGGCTTGTCATCGGCGGTAATGCCCTCGGCCTGCAGTGCGAGAATGAGGCGGTCTTCGCCGATGGCGAATCCGATGCCGGGAGCTTTGGGGCCGTCGAGCGACTCGGAGAGACCATCGTAGCGTCCTCCGCCGAGGACGGCGCTTTGCGCGCCCAGGTCTCCGTGGGTGAACTCGAAGGTGGTGCGGGTGTAGTAGTCGAGGCCGCGCACCATGCGCTCGTTGATGATGTAACGCACTCCCACCGCGTCGAGCATGGCGCGCACCGCGGCGAAATTCTCACGGCAGGCATCGTCGAGGTAGTCGCTAATCTTGGGTAGCTTCTCGATGATCGGTTGGTCTTCGGGAACCTTGCAGTCGAGCACGCGTAGCGGGTTGGTCTCGGCGCGGCGCTGGCAGTCGGCACACATCAGGTGGATGACCGGTTTCAGCGCTTCGCGCAACGCCTGGTTGTAGCGCGCGCGGTCGGCGGCGCAGCCGACGGAATTCAGTTGCAGAGTCCATCCACGCAGGCCGAGTTCGTCGAGGAGCGTAGCCAACATCTCGAGAACCTCGGCGTCGCGCGCGGGAGACTCGCTGCCTGCGCTGGGCGGCCCGATGACCTCGGCTCCGATCTGGTAGAACTGGCGGTAGCGTCCTTTCTGCGGGCGCTCGCGGCGGAACTGCGGACCGATGTAATAGAGTTTTTGGAGCGTGCCGCGCTTGTCGAGCTGGTGCTCGATGTAGGCGCGCACAGTGCCTGCAGTGTTCTCCGGACGCAGAGTGAGCGACTGCGATTTCTCACTGGCGGCGCGGGCCTTGTCTTCCCAGGTGAACATTTCTTTGGTGACGATGTCGGTCTCTTCGCCGACGCCGCGTGAGAACAATTGGGTGTCTTCGAAAATGGGTGTGCGGATCTCGTGGAAGTTGTAGCGCGCGAAGACGTCGCGCACCTTGGCCTCGACCCGGTTCCATAGGTCGGTGTCGGGTGGGAGAAGATCACGAGTTCCGCGGATGGCTTTAATCATTGGGGGTCGGTAATTGGTAATTAGTAATTGGTGATTAGCAACTAGCAACTAGCAATTAGCAATTAGCAATTAGCTACTTCTTTCTTTCGGCTAAGTATGTTTCTTTGTATCCCAAGTAATTCTTCGCGTAGCGCAGGATGGTCTGCTGATCCTCGTCGCTGAGTTGCTTGCGGACTTTGCCGGGAATGCCCATCACCAGCGAGCCGGGAGGAATCACCGTCTCCTCTGGAATCAGTGTGCCGGCGGCGATGATTGAGCCCGCGCCGATGCGCGCGCCGTTCAGAATGATGACGCCCATTCCGATCAGGCAGCGGTCTTCGACCACGCAGCCGTGCAGCGTGACGTTGTGTCCGACGGTGACCCAGTCGCCGACTTCAACGGGCCACTGGTTCAACATGCCATGCATCACCGAGCAGTCCTGGATGTTGCTATTGGCACCGATGCGGATGTAGTTCACGTCGCCGCGCACGACGGCGTTCATCCAAATGCTGGCGTTCTCGCCTAGCACGACGTCGCCGAGCACCTGCGCCGACTCGTCGACGTAGCACGACTCGGGAATGGTAGGCCAGATGCTTTTGTAGGAGCGGATCATGGTTAGCGCCCTGAATCTCTGAACATACCATGCGTGCGGCGGAACGCGCATTACTCCCACCCTATCGCCAAAGGCGGGCGATAAGGGTGGGCACCCGGCTCACACTGATGCGGCAGCAGATTCTGGGGATGGTGTGCATGACCAAGATCCTGATGGAGAGCGCCTCGAAGGAGAGCTCACGTTGACTCCAGCACGGCGTCCGCGCACACTACAAGGCGGCGGCGAACGCGGCCTAGCTTAAATCATTGGAGAATCGATGCGGCCATTGTTTTTGATCGGACTTATCTTGCTGGTGCTGGGCATCTTTTCTTTTGTCGTGCCCATCCCCATGAGTCATTCTCACGACGCTAAAATCGGAGATGCCACCATCGGCGTAACCACGCATAGCAGCGAAAAACTATCGCCTGTCGTGGGTGGGGTGCTTTGTCTCGCAGGTGCGGCGCTGCTCATTGCTGGATCGCGGAAGGGCAGCTAGCTAGGCCCCATCACTTGCACCCATACTGTTGCTCAAAAGATGGATGAAGATGGGACACCCTGCAGTCAGGTTTGGTGCCCTGCGCCCACCCTGTCGTCCAAGAGATGGACGACAAGGACGGGGCAGCCAGTAACAAACTCACTGATTCGTGATGGTAGCGGTGCTGCCGTCGAGTTTGGTCAGCTTCACGGTGAACTTTTCGTTGTAAGTGTGGGCGCGATCTTGCAAAACGCTCAGCGCCACGGCTTCGCCTAGCTCGACAGAGGTATCCGTATCGCTGCGCCAGTGGATAGCGGCATGGATCCCGTGAGCAAAGCTGACATTATCGGCGACCTTGTGTAGTTCGCCGTTGACGGTCATCTGTCCGGCATCGCTGCCGGTGTAGTCATTCAGCGTAGTTCCATCGCTCGACGGCACCTGCGGATTCGGAATCACGAAGCTGCCATCAAAGAAAAATTTCAAGACGGTAATACAGGCTCCGGCGACGGTTCCGTGTCCCGTGGGGTAGGCCGGATGCGAGGGCGAGCCTTCCGGGAACGTCTGCGACAAGAAGTACGTGCCGTACTTTGCAAAGCTGCTTTGCAGGGCCTGCGAGTGCAGCACATTGTGGTGAGGGTGGCCTTGGATGGTGTGACCCTGGCCGGTTTTGATCAAATGCACCAGCGCGCCGCCGGACTCGGGGCGATGGCGAAGGTGGATATACCACTTCTGGTACCACACCGTCTTGAGCGCTTCGCTGGCTACAGCGGCGAAAGTGGCCGCGATGTCGGGCTGGCCCATGGTGTTGAATCCGTTTTGCGTCTTGGACCCGATGTACGGGTTGCCGGGATTTAACGGAGCGCCAAGGGTGTTGAGGACAAGGTAGGCGATGAAGTACGCCTGGTAGAGCACGTCGAGGTGAGTGTAGGCGGCGAGGCCGCGTCCGTCGTGCAAGTACACCGGTGGTTCGGGCATAACCTGTTCGCCGGTGGCAATGCCGTTCTGCACCTGCAAAAACGTGGTGGGGTCCGTCATGTAATCGAGGTCTGCGGCGAGAGTCGAGTACTGCTGGACGATGTCCAACGCGCCGAAGGAGGTTGGCTTGAGAAGAAACTGCGAGATATAAGGACCAATGGTCTCGCCGGGAAAGCGTCCGCGAAACAGCAGATCGGGCGTGACCTGGTTGCCGGCGTCTCTCGGACCGGCGTAGCTGCCCATGGAAGACAATTCGCTGGCTGCCTGGGCCGCCACGGGATTGGAGGCGTAGTCGGTGAAGGCGACATCTCGCAGCAGCGAAGCCCAATACATTTCGACCAGCTCGGTGCCGTAGGCTTCGCTCGCCACGGCCGGGGCGGGCGGCGGCGCGAACTGGCTGCTGTCGAGCCCTTCCAGGTCGAAGGCGAGGCCGCCCTGCGGACCGTTGAGTGTGCGCGTCCCTCCCATGTGGATGGCTGCGAAATCGGCAGGATCACCGCTGGTCAAAGCCTTCTTGAAGGTGAGATAGGCGGCCGGGTCAACAAGGCCAATGCCTGCCTGCTTCACACACTTCGTATAGGTTCCAGACTTGTCGGAGTAACGGGCCTCGTCTCCGTTATCGATCTCGGGAGGAGCGCTGATCAAAGCGTCGCGGGCCGCGGTCTGCACGCGCAGGGCGAGCGACTTCAGGACTCGATTGCTGGTGGAGGGCGATGTGGGTGGGACGATCATGAGGCTTCTCCTTACGTTCTCTGGGTGGTGGGTTTCGCGCCCGCTTTGGAGCGATTCCGTAACTTACCACGCGATTACCCAATGAAACATAGAATTTCTGTTGGTGGACTCCGCCCTCGTTTGCGAGTATTTTCGTTGAGCATACTCTTGTGAATTAGGGGTCATCCTTATGTACTTTGAACAGTTCTACCTCGGCTGCCTGGCGCATGCCTCCTATCTGCTGGGATCGGAGGGCGAGTGCATTGTTGTCGATCCGCAGCGCGATGTGGAAATCTATCTGGAAGCCGCGGAGAAACAGGGGCTGACGATTCGCTACATCTTTGAGACCCATCTGCATGCGGACTTCGTTTCCGGCCACCAGGAGTTGGCCGCGCGCACTGGCGCGAAGATTTATCTGTCACGGGCTGCCGGGGCCACGTTTCCCCATGTTGATGTTGATGACGGGTATGAGTTGCGCGTGGGTAAGCTGAATCTCGAAGTGCTCGCGACGCCCGGACACACTTCGGAGAGTATCAGCCTGCTGGTGACTGACGAGGAAAATGCGCAGAAACCGTGGGCAGTGCTCACCGGCGACACGCTATTCATCGGCGACGTGGGGCGGCCGGACCTGTCGCCTACGCACACGCCGGTGCAACTGGCGGCCATGATGTATGACTCGCTGCACAACAAGTTAATGACGCTGCCGGATGGGGTAATGGTGTATCCCGCGCACGGAGCTGGCTCGCTGTGCGGACGGAATATGCGGGCGGAACGCTTCTCAACGATCGGCACCGAGCGACTGACCAACTACGCATTGCAAATCAAGGACCGCGACGAGTTCGTGCGGCAGATGACTTCGAATCTTCCGGCGCGTCCCGACTATTTTCTGGAAGACGCGGCCATCAATCGCGCGGGTGCTCCTGCGCTGAGCGATTTGCCGGATCTGAAGCCGGTTGCGGCGCAGGAACTCAAAGCAATGCTCGACAAGGGCGCTATGGCGCTGGACGTTCGTCCGGGCGAGGAGTTTGCCGCGGCGCATGTGCCGGGCGCGGTGAGCATTCCACTGTCGGGGCAGTTCGCTTCGTGGGCAGGCGCTGTGCTGGGACTGGCTTCGAAACCGGTGCTGATCGCGGAGACGTCAGAGCAAGTCAGCGAGGCGCGGGTCCGACTGGCGCGGATCGGGATTGAAGATGTTGCGGGATATTTGCAGGATGGGGTCTCGGGATGGCAGCAGGCTGGCTTGCCCGCGGCGAGCGTGCCGCGAATTAACGTGCAGGAACTGGCGTCGCGGCTGAATGAAGGCAGCATCGGCGTGCTCGACGTGCGTCGCGAAGCAGAGTTCGAGGCAGGGCACATCGAGGGGGCGGATTGGCATCCGCTGGACCGGTTCAAGGCCGGGTTGCCGGAGATCAGCAAAGACGCGCCCGTCGCTGTGCACTGCAAGAGCGGCTATCGCAGCCTGATTGCGGTTAGCGTACTTAAGCGAGCGGGGTACCACAATGTGGTAGATCTGGCCGGAGGGTTCGATGCATGGGTGGGGGCGAAGTTGCCGGTCGAGACTTCCGAGGCGGTCGGCGCGAAGTAGGATGAGTTTCAAGACCCGCCCTACCGGCCAAACGACGGCCGGTAGAACGGGGCACCCGGCGGCGCCACGTAACTCGACTTCCATCACTTCGATTACGGAAAGCATTCACCACTGAGGCACAGAGATCACGGAGAAAGCTCGGTCAAAAACGTCCGCGCGTTCCGTGCCTTCGTAGTGAAAACAAGTTCGCCAATATACAAGGATGACAACGATGCAGAAAATCACTCCTTTCCTGTGGTTCGACAACAACGCCGAAGAGGCGATGAACTTCTACCTCTCCATTTTCAAGAACTCAAAGCTCGGGCAGGTGTCGCGCTATGGCGATGCCGGGCCCGGTCCTAAGGGATCGTTCATGGTCGGCACCTTTTCTCTCGAGGGGCAGGAATTCATGGTGCTGAATGGCGGGCCGCATTACAAGCTGACGCCCGCGTTTTCGCTCATGGTGAGCTGCGAAACCCAGGAGGAGGTTGATTATTACTGGGACAAGCTCACCGAGGGCGGCACGGAAGTGCAGTGTGGCTGGTTGACGGACAAATTCGGGGTGTCGTGGCAGATCGTTCCGGCCATATTCGCCGAGTTGATGCGCAAAGGCAACGCGGAGCAGACGAATCGCCTGATGCAGGCGCTGTACAAGATGAAGAAGCTCATCATTGCCGACTTGCAGAAGGCGTACGACGGGTAAACGCAGGAGCGAGATCGTTTTGGAGCTGAGTAAGAAAAGGTCGCTCGCGATCCTGCACCGCGCGCGAACGGCGACCTATCGCGTCAGGTTGTAAATCAGTCCATACGGATCTTTGACGTAGGTCCGCGGGAAATCAGGCTCGTCTTTCACGATCTCGCACCCGCTCTTCACCAGGCGGTGTTTCGCTTCGTCGACGTCGTCCACAGTGACTTCCAGGACTGGTCCCAGCGGCGGGCCCGGCTCGATGAACAGGTTGATATGGTCGCCATGCAGGCCGATCATCTGGGGGTTGTCATCAGTGATGGTGAAGCCGAGTTGCTCGACGTAGAACGCCGCTGCCTTCTTCGGGTCCTGCGCCTGGATCAAGATATCCGTACCGAACTTGTTTGCCATGCCTGCGCTCCTCGACGGCATAACTATATGGCCTGCGAGGCATAGCGGTCTCGATTCTTCCCGATTTGGAACTGTCCCGTTACGAAAGTACATATCAAAATTACATGCCTATGTACCTTCGTAACCCCTTGACACACGGTGTTGGTGTCTGGCGTCACAGAACGCGGTGGCTGCGCACAGCAAGATGGGAGCGTAGGACGCCACTTCCATGCAACGACCACTGGCCGGCGAGTTGCGACGCGCGAGGAGTTCTCTCCTCGTGTTATTGACGGTGATATTGCTGCTTATGTCTCGGGTTCACGGGCAAGACGGCAACACGTCGCTGCAGGGAATCGTCGAAGATTTAAGCGGTGCGCGGATAGCGGGCGCCAGTGTCGCTTTGCTGAATCCTGACAACGGTTTTCACAGCGCGGTGGTGACCGACGGCGAGGGCCGGTTTGTATTCGGCATGCTGGCGCCGGGACGTTACACGGCGACGGCATCGGCTGCGGGAATGGCGCTCGCCACGCAGCAGGGCCTGGAACTGCATGTTGGCGGGTCGATGCAGGTGCAGTTTCGCCTGCGTCCGGCGGGCCACGCGGAAAGCATTACGGTGGTCGCGCCGTCTGCGCTGATCGATCCCGACAGCGGTGAGGTTTCGCAAGTCATCGACGAGCGGGCGATCGCCGACCTGCCGCTCAACGGGCGGCGCTACACCGACCTGGCGTTGCTGTCACCGGGAGTGACGCAGGACCCGCGCGGTCTGACTTCCGGCTCAAACGGCGATCTGTCGTACGGCGGGACGCGCGGCTACCAGAACAGCTACCTTGTGGATGGCGCCGACAATAACAACAGTTTCTTTGCGCAGGCGCGGGGACGTTACCGCGCGCCCTATCAGTTCAGCGATGAGGTGATCAAGGAGTTTCGCGTCTCCTCGAACGGATACAGTGCCGAACTGGGTCGTGCGGGAGGGGCCGTGTTCAATGTGGTCACCAACTCGGGCGGCAACCACTGGCACGGTACCAGCTTCTTTTACCTACGAGATCGCGACTTTGATGCCCAGTCGGCCTACGTCAGCAGTCAGCCTTTCGAGCAGCAGCGGCAATTTGGCGGCACGCTGGGTGGCCCTCTGCGAAAGAATCGAGCGTTCCTCTATCTCGGATTTGACCAGCACCAGTTGACGGTGCCGTCGATCATGCAATTCGGGAACGGCGCCAGTAGCGTGGTGCCGCAGCCGGCCGACTACGACCGGCTGGATCATGATGTGGTGTTTGCGGCGGCCGCACAACTCAATGCGATGGCGGGTGAGTATCCCACGCAGATGAGCGGCAACGCCGGATTCGCCAAGCTGGACCTCAACCTCTCGTCGCGGCAGTTGTTGTTCTTCCGGCTCAGCACCTCGCGTTACTCGGGCACTAACAACGTGTTCTTCGACCCGGCGAGCCCGGTCACGACTTATGCCGAAAGCAACAATGGCACCGAAGACGTCCAGACCGAGAGCCTGGCGTCATCGTGGACCAGCATGTGGACGAACCGCCTCGCGACCAACCTGAGGGCGCAGTTTTCGCGCGACGTGCAACAGTCGTATGCGAACTCCGATGCGGCCAAGATCAAGATCTATGGGCTGGTCGATGGCATGGGGCGCTCCAACATCCTGCCGCGAGAGACACGCGAACATAAGCTGCACGTCGCCGACACCGTCAGCTACAACCATGGCCGCATGAACTGGAAGTTCGGCGGAGATTTTCTGCAGACCTGGATCTATAACTACTACCCCGCGATGTATGGCGGGGAGTTTTACTTCGACAATGTGAAGGTGAACCCCTGGTTCTTTACGCCACAAAAGAATGGCGACCCGCTCACGCCGCTGCGCGCCTATGCTCACGGCGTGCCACGCTACTACATGCAGGATTTCGGGAATGCCGTCTCGCATCCCAACTCGCGTTCGTATTCGGCGTTCGTGCAGGACACCATCCAGGTCACGCGCAGGCTGACGGTCAACGCAGGTGTGCGCTACGACCTGCAGACGTTCGAAATGCCGGGTCTGATCAGCAATCCTCTTTATGCGCCAGCGGGAAAGGTCCCCACCGACTTGAACAACTTTTCTCCGCGGGTGGGATTCACTTATGCGTTCCGCGAGCACCATCCTATCGTGGTGCGCGGCGGCTTTGGCCGGTTTTACAGCCTCATCCCAAGCATGTATGCCTCGCAGGTCGAGATTGACAACGGATTGGCAAAGAGCCAACTGTATCTCGATATCATGAATCCGGCGCAGGCGAGGGTTTTCCCCAAGTATCCCAACGCGCTAGTGGATTGTCCCGCGGGGGCCGTGACCTGCACGCCGCCTGCATCGGTCGCGAGCTATCTGACGGCGACAGTCTCAGCATTCTCGCCCAACTTTCAGACGCCTTACACCGAGCAGGCCAGTGCAACTCTGGAATACGGGCTCGGCAAGAACCTGACGGCATCTGCGAGTTATCTATACGTCCACGGGGAGCACCTTATTCGATCGCTTGACGTCAACCTGCCCAAGCCGAAGATCACCGAGTATCCGGTTTACAACGACCAGTCGGTGTTCACGGGTGACTATTATTCGGTGGCCTCATTTGCCTCGTGGCAGACCACTTCTTCAGTGACCTGCCCCTATCCTCCGTGTATCAACGATGTGCAGCGTCCCGACCCTCGCCTTGGCACCATCAATTCTTTCGAGAGCGAGGCCAGCAGCGTATACAACGGTCTCACGCTGCTACTGAAAGGAAAGATCGGCAGGCAACTGTTCGTTCGTGCCGGGTACACATTTGCCAAGGCCATCGACGACGGCACGGACTCGCTGGTGGTGGGGCGCCCGGGCAATGTGCAGAACGCTTATGAGACGCAATTGGAGCGCGGACTTAGCGTCACCGACCAGCGCCACCGCGTCGTGGTCTCGTCGGTGTATGAACCTGCCTCCTTTCACTACGAGCAGCGGGCCCTCAATGCTGCGTTCAACAACTGGAAGGTCTCGACGGTGTTGACCGCCGGATCGGGACGCCCGATCAACGCGACCATGGCTGGCGACGCGAACCGCGACGATAATACTTACAACGATCGACTGCCCGGTGTGGTGAGAAATGCATACATCGGATCTAACTATTTCACTGTCGATGTCAGGTTGAGCAAGGGATTTCAGGTGAGCGAGCGGGTGAGGATTACGCTGCTCGCGGAATCGTTCAACGTGTCGAATCGAGTCAATCAGCGAGTTGATATATCGGACGACGGATTTCTGAACTCGGCGGGGCAGTTTGTTGCCTATTCCACGCAGGTAGGCAAAACGCTTTATCCAGGCGAGTTCGTGAAGAATTCCAAGTTCCTGATCCCTACGAATTCCTATGCGCCGAGGCAGGTACAGTTCTCGATAAAGGCAAGCTTTTGAGGCCGGTAGAGAAGGCAGGGAACACCTTTGTGCAGGCCTTACGCCGCTTAGATGGGGCGTCCTAATTGGACTCTTAACTTGACTTCCCCTTTGAACATTGGGATAACTAATATGTCCGTTTGGACGAGTTTGGGGGTGTTTTCCCGTTGGCAGAAGTTCGCATTCAAGAGGGCGAGTCTTTAGAAAACGCCCTGCGCCGCTTCAAGCGCAAAGTACAGCAAGAGGACATTATTAAGGAAGTGAAGCGTCACTCCTTCTACCTCAAGCCAGGCGAGAAGAAGCGAGTGAAGGAAGCGCTGGCGCGCAAGCGCAGCCGCAAAAAGGCTCGTAAAGAGCAGGACTAATCTAACCGCAGGGCCGCTGATACAAAGGCGGCCCTGTGTTTTTCGTCCAGGTCTGATGTGGGGACCTTCATATCTGGAACTTTCGCAGTACTACATGCAGTAGCCATGCTGTCTGCATGGTGGGCCGAACCCAGGGGTAGTGCCCGAGCGATGGAACTGCAATAACCGGCGGGGACCCTCAGTCCGTTCATCCCGGAACGTTGCAACACCCTCTTCCTTTACTTGGGATTCTCGGACTGAAGGGAGTACGTCTCCATGGAATTCCAGGATAAGGTTCTGAAGTGTATCGACTGCGGCGGGGATTTCGTCTTCACTGCCGGAGAACAGCTTTTCTTTCACGATAAACAATTCAAGAACGAGCCGAAGAGGTGCAAAGCCTGCAAGGCGAAACGGGCCTCCAACGTGAGCACGACTTCGGCCGGCAACTACTCCAAGGTAGAGACCCGCACCAATTGTTCGGGATGCGGCAAGGAAACCACCGTTCCCTTTAAGCCTACTCAAGGCAGGCCGGTATTTTGTCGCGAGTGCTTCCAACAAAAGCGCACCGCAGCCTCGGCCTGATCGCCGGCAGTTCAGTTTTTCGTCCCTCAAACGACTCCCGCGAGACGGTGGCTATTTTTCGCGCCATCGCGCGCGGAGTTAGCCGGCATTTCTCGCGGATTGTGTCGCTGACGATGTTCTAGGTACGAGATTCGAGCGCAGATTTCGACGCCCGTATAATGATGAGGTGTCAACGTACTTTGTGCAGAACTTCGGATGCCGCGCGACCCAGGCCGACGGCGCGGCCCTGGAACGGCAATTGCTGGACCGCGGACTGGCGCGAACCGGCACGGCGGGCGAGGCCGAAGTCGTTGTCCTGAACACCTGCACCGTTACGGCATCGGCTGATCAGGACGTGCGCGCTGCCATCCGGCGGATCCATCGCGAGAACCCGGCCAGCAAGATCCTGGTTACAGGTTGTTATGCCCAGCGCGCGCCTGAGGAAATTGCTGCCTTGCCCGGCGTGAGCCTGGTAGTGGGAAATTCGCACAAGCACGAGGTTGCTGACCATGTTCTGCCCCTGACGAACGCGGCAGGATTCGTGCCGTTGACGGAAATCGGTCACGCCGGGAACGCCAACGTCATCATCGGGGACATTTTCGCGCATACCGAGTTGCTGGCTGCGCCGGTGTTCGAGGGCGAAGACTCCGCGCAAAAGACGCGACCCAACCTGAAGGTGCAGGATGGCTGCAATAATCGCTGTTCGTTCTGCATCATTCCGTCGGTTCGCGGGCGCAGCCGTTCGCTGAAGATGGAACACGTACTGCGCGAGACCAACGCGCTGGTGGCTCGCGGCTATCGTGAGATTGTGTTGTCTGGAATCAATCTTGGGCGCTGGGGACGAGAGCTAACGCCGCGGATGGATTTTGCGGCCGTACTGCGGGCGATTCTCGAAAACACGGCGATCGAGAAGCTGCGAATCAGTTCGGTCGAACCCATGGACTGGAGCGACGAGTTGATCGATTTGGTCGCGAGTTCTCCACGCATTGCCAAGCATGCGCACGTTCCGCTGCAGTCGGGAAGCGATAAAGTGCTACGGCGGATGCATCGCAAGTATCGCCCGTGGCACTATGCGGACCGCATCGAGCGCATTCGCCGTGCGATGCCCGACGCCGCCATCGGGGCGGATGTGATGGTTGGCTTCCCCGGAGAAACGGACGATGACTTCGAGGAAACCAGGAAACTCATTGAGCGCCTGCCGCTGACCTATCTGCACGTCTTTACTTATTCGTCGCGGCCGGGCACACCCTCGGCGGAGATGCCCGATCAGGTGCCGGTGCAAGTCGCGCGCGAGCGCAACCGCGTCCTCAGGGATCTGGCCGCATGCAAAAAAGGCGCGTTTATGCAATCGTTTGTGGGGCGCGATGTGCAGGCTCTCACCTTGACGCACTGCGATGGCAAACGGACCGAAGCACTGTCAGACAATTACCTCAAGGTGTACGTGACTGGGACCTTTCCTCCGAACCAGTTCGTCCGGGTGGGAGTGGAGGGGAAGGAATCCGACGCGCTGGTTGGTTCACATCGGTCGTGTGACTAGCTCTTCCGCAGTTCGAACACGCCCCAGCGGACAAGAACTTACTACCATGTCGCCATAGTTCCCGCGGCAGAGCGCTGGGGATTGGGTCTAACAGATCTCCTATGCGATTGAAAAATAAAGCACTTTTACCTAATTATCTTTTTCTTCGAAATATTACTTGCAGGATAACCATGAGCAGGTTACCCTTATCGCACTAAATTTGTGGGTTGTTAGTTTCCACGCTACTAACGCGTACCCAGATCATTTAATTACTAAAGGGGTATTATGGTGAGGTTTTTGCAGGAATCGTGCAGGTTATTGCACATTGTTCCTGAGGCGTGAGCCAGTTCGTCCTGAGATTTTGGCTGAACTTTGCGGCTCGAGTTTCGTGAGGTAAGAAGCAAGTTCACGAGCGTGAACTGGAATTCAACCGATTTGGAACCGGCGAGAGCGGTATCGTTTTCAACGATACGGAAAGCTCGAACCGACGTGGACGAGGAGATCATGAAAAGTACGAAGAAGATGATGCTGTTGATTCTGGCGGCTATTGTGCTGGTGGCGTTTACCGCAGCACAGGCCGACGTAATTGTGCTGGCAACGGCGCCGGTCGGAGGGAACATCGTTGACTGGAGCACAACGGGACTTCCGGTAGGCTTCCAGGCCCACGGATTCCTAGCCTTTTCGGCTGGAGGAGACACTGCTACTGCAACCGTTGCAGGCGCCATTGCTAATAAGGGCAGACTTATCCAGCAGGGAACTGACTGGAACGGCGACTTTAACACCGGCGAGTACGGTATCTGGACCCAGAACCATGGTCCGCTGACCGTTTCGTTTGGCAACAGCTACAACTTCGTGGGCGCCTACTACCAACCAAACATTTTTGGCAACTTCACGGTGCAGCTTCAGGTGTTCACCGGCAGCACTCTGCTAGGGACCGTTAGTGAGAGTGGTGTGAGCACGTCCACACCGGGTACCGCGCTGTTTATTGGCGCGCTTGATAAGAGTGGGCCGAATATTACGAAGGTTGTGTTCAGCGGCGTGTCAGCTCCCACGAAGGACTTCGCCATCGGCACGATGTACCTGGGAGTTCCCGAGCCGGGTACGCTGGTCCTGTTGGGCTCGGGCCTGCTCGGACTCGCGGGCCTCGCTCGTCGCCGCATGTCTCGCTAGTCTTGAGACATTGCGAGCAGTAATCGCAACGTGTTCGACAAACCAAAGGGGTCGCCTTAGTCGGCGGCCCTTTTCGTTACTCGCATAACCGCTCGAACAGTGGATGAAGCGCATTGCGAGCGGCCGTGGGGCCGCTAAACGTGCGCAATATCATGCTATACTTTGGCTTACAGTAAGTTTCACCGGAGGACGGTATCGACAAAAGGTTTATCCGCACCAACGAGCGTATTCGCGTCCGCGAAGTTCGCGTGATCGACGATGAGGGGAACCAGTTAGGAATTATGACTCCCTTCGATGCGCTCAAGATCGCCCGCGAAAAAACCCTGGATCTGGTGGAAGTTTCGCCCACGGCGCAACCTCCCGTTTGCCGCATCATGGATTACGGCAAGTATCTTTACCAGCAGGAAAAGCGCGAACGCGAGGCCAAGAAGCACCAGCACCAGATCGTGGTCAAGGAAGTGAAGTTCCGCATTAATGTGGACGATCACGACTATGACACCAAGAAGAACCATGTGCTGCGCTTTCTTGCCGAGGGCGACAAGGTGAAGGCGACCATCTTCTTCCGAGGACGTGAGATGACGCGCCAGAGCCTGGGACGTGGGATTCTGGACCGCCTGATCAAGGACCTAGGCGATAAGGCCGTTGTGGAGTTCAGGCCGCGCCAGGAAGGCAACACGCTGCACTTGATTCTGGCTCCGCCGAAAGTGCAAGCACCGGCGAAGTCACATGCGCCGAAGGCCGACGGTCAGAAGGCAGAGAAGAGTGCGGCTCCAAGGCCTCCGCAGCAGTCGCAGCGGCCGCAACAGGCGAGCCCGGCTGCGGCGGCGCCGACGGGAACGGGCGAGCAAGCCAGCTAGGCTTCCTAAGAAGTAGTGAAAGTTGCGCGGGCCCAGCAGTGGCCGGGTACGCGCGTCTGTGTTGTAGAATAGAGAGATCGTTATGCCAAAGCTAAAGACACATAGTGGCGCCGCCAAGCGCTTCAAGAAGACAGCCTCGGGCAAGTTCAAGCGCGGACACGCGTTTAAACGGCACATCCTGACTTCGAAGGCGACCAAGCGCAAACGCCATCTCGACACCGATTCCATGGTCGACAAGGCGGATCAGCACAAAGTTGCACGCATGATCCCCTACTAGGACACCCAACGGGCGCAGAAGGCGCTCGTTGGATCCGCTAGCCGCACGGTGCGGCAGCCGGCGTACAACCCTAGCCGACGCAAAAACGGCGTCGTCCGGGGGCCCCGGATCGAAAAGATATCAGGGGCAGCGACGGCCAACAGCGCGTGAAGAGGCACGGTTTCACCCGGCTCCCCGGATTCGACACCCGAGCGTGGGCCAACTTCGGATCAACCGGCAGGTTTTTCCAAGCTTCTTGCCTCCAGCCGCTTAACGCTTTGCAAAAAGGAGCAGCATGCCTCGCGTAAAACGTGGTACCAAGCGTCATGCCAAGCGCAAGAAGATTCTTGAGCGCGCAAGTGGCTATTACCTCACAAAATCAAAGCTCTACCGGCAGGCGAAAGAGTCAGTCGAGCGCGGACTGAAGTTCGCCTACAGCGGCCGCAAACAGAAGAAGCGCCAGTATCGGTCGATCTGGATTGTGCGCATCGGCGCCGCTGCCAAGTTGAATGGCATCAGCTACAGCCAGTTCATCAACGGCCTGAAGAAGGCCGGCATCGAGTTGGACCGCAAGATTCTCGCGGACCTGGCGGTGAAGGACGCCGCTGGGTTTACGGCGCTGTGTGAGCAGGCGAAAGCCGCGCACGCAGCTGCTTCTAAAGCCGCAGCCTAACGCCGTCCATCCCAGAACAATCTGTAATCACGCGATGGGCGGCCTGTGGGCCGCCCATCGCATTGTAGGGACACACATTCGTGTATAGCGTTCCCAGACTCGAAGATTACTCCGCGGACACGCTTGAAAACGCCGCGTTGGATTTGCTGGGCGCGTTGAGCAAGGAAACGGCAGCAGCGCATTCGGAGGCTGAGTGGAAGGCGCTGCGCGATCGCTGGCTGGCTCGGAAGAATGGTGTCCTTACCCAGATCAATGACACGTGGCTGAAGGCCGCTCCTAGGGAGGCCAAGCGCGAGGTCGGACAGCGCGTCAACGAACTCAAGGCGCGAGTGGAAGCCGAGATCGATGCCGCCCAAGACAAGATTCAGTCAGCGTCGGGTGAATCGAAGCTCGCGGCCGGGCGTCTCGACATTACGCTTCCCGGCATGCGGCGACCCATCGGCGTCAAGCATCCCGTGCTGCGCGTGCAGGACGAGATCGTCGCCGTGTTCAAGGCGATGGGCTACTCCGTCGGCGAAGGCCCCGAGGTCGAGACCGACTACTACAACTTCGAGTCGCTGAATTTTCCGCCGAACCATCCGGCGCGTGACACGCAGGACACGCTGTTCATCGCCGGGCAGGAGTCGAAGGCCGCGCGCGACCGGCTGCTGCTTCGCACGCACACCTCACCGGTGCAAATCCGCACCATGGAGAAGCAGCCGCCGCCGGTGCGCATCGTGATTCCCGGCAAGGTGCACCGCAACGATCCGCTCGATGCAACGCACTCGCCGGTGTTCCACCAGGTCGAGGGGCTGGCGGTTGACACCAACATTACGTTCTGCGACCTGAAGGGCACGCTCGACCACGCCATGAAGGCGCTGTTCGGCTCGTCGGTGAAGACGCGCTTCTATCCGTCGTTCTTTCCGTTCACCGAGCCGAGCGCCGACATGCAGGTGAGCTGCATCTTCTGCGGCGGCAAGGGCTGCCGCAAGTGCAAGTTCAGCGGCTGGATCGAACTGCTGGGCTGCGGCATGGTCGATCCCAACGTCTTTGAGTTCGTGAGAGACAACGGCTACGACCCGTCGAAGATCTCGGGCTTCGCCTTCGGCATGGGCGTGGAACGCATCGCGATGCTGAAGTACGAGGTGGAGGAGATCCAGTTGTTCTACGAGGGCGACGTGCGGTTTCTGGAGCAGTTCGCATGAGAATTCTGCCCGCATGGCTGCGTGAGTTCGTCGAAATCACGGCAGACGATCGCCAACTCGCCGAGGACATGACGTCGGCTGGCATAGCGGTGGAATCGGTCGCCGAAGAGCATGGCGCGACCATCTTCGAGATGGACCTTACCACCAACCGCGTGGACGCCATGAACCACTACGGCGTGGCGCGCGAGGCGGCGGCGATTTACGGGGTGAAGCTGAAAGCGTTCGAACCGAAGCTGCCGTCGCCGGGTAGGGGTCCTTCGACTCCGCTCCCTGCGGTCGCTTCGCTCAGGATGACAGAGGGTGAAGGTTTCTCCATCGTCATCGAAGATGTCGAAGGCTGTGCGCGATACACTGCGCGCATCATTCGGGGAGTAAAGATCGGCCCGTCGCCCGAGCACATCGCCAAGCGGCTGGAACTGTTGGGCTCGCGCGCTATCAACAACGCGGCCGACGCTACCAACTACGCGATCAACGAACTCGGACATCCGACGCACGCCTTCGATCTCGATCTGCTGGAAGGCGGAAAGATCATCGTGCGCCGCGCCCGCGAAGGCGAGACGCTGAAAACCCTCGACGGCGTCGACCGCAAGCTCTCGACCGACGACCTGATCATTGCCGATGCGAAAAAGCCTGTCGCACTGGCCGGCGTTATGGGCGGCTTCGACTCGATGATCACCGCCCAGACGAAGAATGTGCTGATCGAGTCGGCGTGGTTCGACCCGGCAACCGTTCGCAGTATGGCCAAGCGCCACGGTATGCACACCGACGCCTCGCACCGCTTCGAACGCGGAGCCGACTGGGGCATCACTCCCGTGGCCTGCGATCGCGTGGCGGAGCTGATCCTAGAGACGGCCGGCGGGGAGTTGAGCGGCGAGCGGATCGATACCATCGCGCGCAAGGTTGAGCGTCCGCCTATCGTGCTGCGTCGCACGGAGGTCAAACGGAACCTTGGTATCGACATTGAGCCGATGGAGGTCGAGCGCATCCTGCGGTCGCTCGGATTCGGCGTTGCTCCGGTAGGCGCTGCCTCCCCAAATCCTGCTGCTACGCTTCAGTACACCGGAGGCAGCGGGGGCGGCGCGCAGTCCGCTCTGGCTGCCAAGGCAGGTGCCGAGTTCAGCGTCACGATTCCGACCTGGCGTCTCGATGTTGAGCGCGAGATCGACCTGCTGGAAGAACTGGCGCGGATTTACGGCTACAACAAATTTCCAAACACGCTGCCCGCGTTCACCGGCGCAGTGGTCGCGCTGCCCGACGAGGCAAAGGACTCGCGCGTGCGCGAGACAATGCTTGCGCTGGGATACGACGAGGCGATCTCGATCACCTTCATCTCTGTGGCGGACGCGAAAATCTTCGGCAAGGGTGAGCCGCTGGGGCTGGCCAATCCGCTGAGCGAGGAAGCCGGCTACATGCGCAATTCGCTGGCGCCCGGCCTGCTCAACATGGTTGGCTACAACCTGAATCGCGGCACAAATGACGTGCGCCTGTTCGAGGCGGGAGAGGTCTTCGAAAAACTCGGCGATCGTCACGACGAGCGCCGCCGTCTCGCCTTCGCCGCCACCGGCAACCTCGCGCCTTTGAGTCTGCACGGCGACGCGCAGCCGGTTACGTTCTTCCACCTCAAGGGAGATCTTGAGCAATTGCTGAGGGCGTTTCAGCACAACGCGCTCTATTTCGACGACAAGGCGCCGGAGTATTTTCATCCGGGGCGCTCGGCGCGCGCGGTGCTCGACGGAGAGACCGTAGCGTCCGTCGGGCAGTTGCATCCCGACGTGGCCACCGCGCGTAAGCTGCGCCAGGACGTCTTCCTTGCTGAAGTGTGGCTCGATCGCCTCTACCGTCACCCTTTGCGCGAACCCAAGTATCGGCACATCTCGAAATTTCCTACGGTAGAGCGCGATTTCTCGTTCGTGTTCGATGATGCGGTCACGTTCGAGCGCATCCGGGCGGCGGTTGATGGGTTGGGTATTGCTGAGGTGCAGTCGGTTGTTCCAGTGGAAATCTATCGCGGGGAAAAGACCCACCCAAGCAAAACCAGCTTGGGTGGGGCACCCGGGAAGTACTCCATATTGCTGCATGGGGAATTCCAGTCGCAGGAGCGCACGCTGCGTGACGATGAGGTAGCGCAGTGGTCAGCGCAGATTGTGAAGGCGCTGGAGGCGCTGGGCGGGACGCTAAGGTCCTAACCGGGCGATCCATTCACCACGGAGATCACAGAGAGCACGGAGAAGATCAAATCAAGTACAAGAACTCTAAGTCTCCGTGCGCTCCGCGTCCTCTGTGGTAACAACACCCGTTCCGGAGCGCAACACTCAGGCCGGAAACCCGGTACTCTCTTTCACGTTTTCCGCCTGCCACAGGTGCCGCCGGTTGTGCGCCGCGATGATCAGCAATTCGGTATCGACCGTGAGGTGCAGGGGAAACAGCGGGTCTCTCACCTTCAGGTCTCCGAGGTCGGCTTCTCCCCACTCACGTACGAAGTCGGCCAGTTGCTTCTGCAGCGCCCGGAAATCGCTAACCACTGCCGTAGTGAGCTTTGACGGCGGAGAAATCTTCTTTGGCGCCGGCAATTTGATCTTCGGCGGAGGCTCCTCGTAACTGATGAACAGGCGCGTCAGCCACCCCGAGGCCTGGATGGGTGCTTTGCGCGGCTCCAGTTGATCGCGGTTCGACTCGACAGCCGCCTGCAACGCCTTCAGGTAGATGGTGTTCATGATCATCAGGTGGTCGAGGCACTGTGCAATGCTCCAGCCCTTGCCGCCATTGGGCTGCCAGTTGAGGGTTGCCTCGTTTAGTCCGCCCGCCAACGTGCGCGCTTGCGCGCTCTGGCGTTCGAGCTCGACGACGAACTCTTCCGGGGTATATTGCAGTTCCGTGGGCATGGGGAAGTCGCCTCGATTCTACACAACAAGACCGGTTAAGCCGGGGCAATCGGGTCTGGAATCCTCCAGTCGCGCCGTCGGTGTTGCATTCGGCGGTTCCTTGCGTGATTTCTTCGCGCAAACCTGGCCACGCGCATCACGATGCACAGGAGGCTGCGATATACTGCGCTCAATCATCTAATTTTCGAGGTACGTTGTTCGCTATGCCATCCAATGCAGTTGAAACCGCCACCGTCTCGCCGGCCGATTTTCAGTCGCTGGAAGAAAAAGTCCTTCGCACCATTGAGCTCCTGAAGGTCGCGCGCGACGCCAAGGCCACCGCCGAGCGCGCCGCTGCCCGTCTGCGGGAACAATTGACCGAGCGCGAGGAAGAGTTCGATGCCGTGCGTGCCGAGCTTGTCGCCCTGCGCAAAGAGCGCGAAGAGGTACGAACCAGAGTAGAAAAGATGCTGGGACAAATTGAGTCTATGACGGCGGACGAATCGGCGTAATAATGACAGAGCTGATGACCGTTGAGTCAAGGCCCGGGGGCGTCGTTGTGCCGAAAGGCGCTGGATCCGGCAGCGGTCACGGGAGCAGGAGGCTAGCTTGGCTCAATCCAACGGCAACGGCAGCGTCCGTGTCGAAATCTACGATCAGACTTACCAGTTGCGCGGCTCCGATCCGGAGTACATCGGCAAACTGGCAGACTATGTTGACACCAAGATGCGGGTAGTGGCGCAGCAGGCCTCCACGGTTGACTCGCTGCGGGTTGCGGTGCTGGCAGCGCTTAACATTGCTGACGAATATCTGGTGCTGAAGAGCAAGTTCGATACCGCCTCGGTTGATTACACGGCGCGCGCCGGACAACTGTCGGAGGCGCTGGACGAAGTGCTGGAAGAGTCGCGGCTGGCGGGATAATACAGTAACGGCAGCCGCGGATTTTTCGCTGATTTCGCAGATACGTCGAGTCACCGCGCAGTCCCAGTTGCTCACGGTGTTTGCCGCCAACCGGGTTCAAGTCGTTTTGGTCCTGATTCTGAGCTGTATTTATCCCTCCGAATCCCCTAGAGCTTTTCCGGCTTTCCCTCTCTATCTTGGATTCAAATTTTTCATGGATCGAATAGAAATTTATTCACGTGTTTTCGTGCTCCAGCCTCTTGCTATCGCCCGGCATTTTTCGTAGCATCCCCTCAGACAGTCGGCCTGCAAAGTTGGTGTTGGTGGCAACCGTTTTTTGAACCAATGCTCAATGAACAGGGGGCCCTACTCGTATTCGGTTCGGTGTGCGAGGCTCCGTCATGCGGAGATGCCTAAAGAGCCGCGGAGGGTTCCCACCGTTACGACGGGTTCATTGACGGCCCACCTGACACGGCCCCGCGGGT
Organism: uncultured Acidobacteriaceae bacterium; assembly: GCA_963699185.1. Lineage (GTDB taxonomy): Bacteria > Acidobacteriota > Terriglobia > Terriglobales > Acidobacteriaceae > DASRAA01. The sequence goes on from OY969419.1 coordinate 263,857, forward strand.
CGGCATGTTTTTGGCGTCGGCAGACATCTCTTTGCCGTACTGCGCCGGTTGTGCTTTACTGCTTAGTCCGGTGACCCGCGTAAGGTCGCTGGCTTCCGCGCCGCCTCATGGCCACTAACACCACCTCCCAAGTCCGCAAGCGACTTCTCGATCCCATTGAGCGCAGCTCAGAAGTTTTGTTTGGCCTCATCATGGTGCTGACCTTTACGGGGTCGCTCCGCGCTTCTGGCGCCGACCACGACAGCGTCCATCATATGTTGCTGGGAGCCCTAGGCTGCAACCTGGCCTGGGGCATAATTGACGCCGTCTTCTATCTGCTGGCCACGCTTAGCCAGCGCGGCCACAACCTCGCGCTGCTGCGGCAGGTGCAAAGCTCAAGTCCAGAGCTGGGACGTCAGTACCTCGGCGACGCCATGTCCGACGACTTGTCGGCGGTGCTGACCGACACCGAAGTGGAGTCAATCCGCGTCCGCATGGCGCAGGTCCCCAAAGCCGCCAAGCACCCCAAGTTGCACGGCTCCGATTACCTGGCCGCCTTGGGCGTGTGCCTGCTGGTGTTCCTCTCGACCTTTCCGGTGGTGTTGCCTTTTGTGTTTATGCGCGATCCCTTACGGGCACTGCGCCTCTCGAGCCTAATCGCGGTGACGTTGCTGTTCGTAGTCGGCCGGACATATGGCAAGTACGCCGGCTATCGGCCGTGGAGGGTCGGTGTCGTGATGGTATTGGCCGGCCTCTGTATGGTGGGGCTTACTATTGCTCTGGGAGGCTGAGGGTGCGTCCATCGCGGACTTGCGCGGCGGTCTTACTGTTGGCGGCATGCGGCTGGGCGCAATCGCAGACGCCAGCCGAGCCGCACAGCCCGAGTCCCAAGCCGACGGCCACCGATGCTGAGCCGTGGGAATACTCGCTTACGGTGGATGGCTACATCATCGAAGGCGAGGACGGTTACGCCTCGCCTACCTTCACTGCCGACCACAAATGGCTGCACCTGGAGGCGCGCTACAACTACGAAAACCTGCGCACCGGCTCGCTGTGGGCGGGATACAACTTCAGTTGGGGAAAGAGCTGGCGGTTCGCGGTGACTCCGATGATCGGCGGCGTGTTCGGCCGCACCAACGGCATCGCGCCGGGATGCGAGGCGTCGGTGGAGTGGAAGAAGCTGACGCTTTCGATCGACAACGAATATGTGTTCGACACAACATCGAAGTCCGGGAATTTCTACTACACTTGGCCGCAGTTCACCTACAAACCGCTGGATTGGCTGAAGCTCGGGGCGGTGGCGCAGCGTACCAGGACGTTCCAAACGAAACTCGATGTCCAGCGCGGCTTCTTCGTGGGGTTCAAGCACAAGAAGTACGAGTTCACGACGTATGTGTTCAATCCCGGAATCAGCGGCACATCGGTCGTGCTGGAGGTGGGGGCGAGCTTTTGACGTGCGCCGCGTGTTCATCCCGCCTGCTGCGCCCTGCTAACAGTCCTCAGCATCTACAATAGAGCTGTGTTCCCACGTTTATTGCACCTCGGCAATTTCAACCTGCCCACGTATGGAGTGATGGCCGCGCTCGGCTTGATCTTCGGCCTTATGCTGATCATTAAGGTAGGCCGCGAACAGGGCCTGGATCCCGACAAGCTCTGGAACCTCGGCATCATCGCGATTCTCTCCGGCGTGCTTGGCTCCAAGATTCTCATGATCCTGGTGGACCTTGGCTATTACACCGAGCACCCTGGCGAAATCTTCGCGCTCTCCACCTTGCAAGCAGGCGGGGTATGGTCCGGCGGGCTACTACTGGCACTCGTGATGTGCATCTGGTACATGCGCCGCAACCAGATGCCGGTGCTGCGCACGTGCGATGTGTTTGCTCCAGGCCTTGCCTTGGGTCACGCCTTTGGGCGCATCGGCTGTTTCGCCGCCGGGTGCTGCTGGGGACGCGAGACGCACGTTCCCTGGGCAGTCACCTTTCATAATCCTCTGGCTTCGGAGATTGTCGGCACGCCGCTGGGCATCCCGCTGCATCCTACGCAGCTTTACGAATTCGCGCTGGAGCTGCTGAACTGCCTGTTCCTGGTGTGGCTCATCCGGCGCAAGAAGTTTGAGGGCGAGATCATTGGCGCTTATCTCATGATCTATGGCGTTGGCCGCTACTTCATCGAGTTCTTCCGCGGCGATCCCGGACGCGGGCAGTTGTTTGGCTTCATGACCGACACCCAGGGCATCGCGATGCTGCTGGTCATCGGCGGAGGCCTGCTGTGGCTGCGGCGCGTCCCGTTGCGGCCTCCGGCAAAGCTGGCGTCCGCGCGGTAAGAAAAGCGACGACGGATACACGGATCTCACGATAAACCCAAATGAGTGCTTCTGATCCTGTGCGCCGACCCCGTCGGCCAGTCGGTGTAAAATCGGGATCAGTTGAACGTTTCCGCTGGAGGAGTTTTATGCGGCGCCGTCCGTGGATTCTGCTGTTCGTTTCGTTGTCGGCGGTTTTCGTTACTGCCCAAGGCTACGACCCATTGCCCAAGCTGGTCGTACACGCCAAGTATGTGCTGGTCACTACGTATGCGGGCGATAATCTCACCAATCCCCACATGATGCCGGATGACCGACAGGCCGTAGTCGACGTTCAGAATGCGATCAAGAGGTGGGGCCGCTACGCACTTGCTTACCAGCCTAAAGATGCCGATCTGATCTTGCTGGTTCGCAAGGGCCACCTTGCCGAATCGCTGCCTGGCGTGCGCGTGGGTGCAGGTTCGAACACCAAGCCAACCGTCGGGGCTGAAGCTCCCACTGACGTTGGCGATCCTCGTGACATGCTGGCCCTGTACGATGCCGCTAACGGGATTGACTCTGCTCCGCTGTGGCGCGACCTCATGAAGGGCGGACTGAATCCGCCGCAAATGTCGCTGGTGGGCGAGTTGCGTGACGCGGTGGACGCAGCCGCGAAAGTGCCGTAGCGTGGCGTCCAAGCGTGTCAGGTCGCCGTAAGAGCAAAGGCAAAAGCAAGAGCCGACCACGGATCACACGGATAAATCAAATAGTTTTATCCCTGTCGATCCGTGGTTGCTTAGTTTATTCTCGCCGTAATTATATACTTGACAAACCGGAAGAAAAGGCGAACAATGAGAACTTAGATCGAGGTTCGCCATGACTTTCAACCTTGCCGATACGCCCCACTTCCAAGATGCCGATGCAGCGCGTGACTACCTAGAGGCGCAGCGTTGGCCGAATGGCGCTGTGTGCCCTCACTGCGACAGCGACGTGGCCTACAAGCTCACCGCAAAGCCGGGGAGCAAGAAGCCAGTCCGCAAGGGTGTTTACAAGTGCAAGGCTTGTGAGCAGCAGTTCACCGTCACCGTGAACACGATCTTCGAGGATAGCCACATTCCCCTAAACAAATGGCTGCTGGCTATTCATCTTCTCTGTGCGTCCAAGAAGGGGATGAGCGCCCACCAAATGCACCGGATGTTGGGCGTGACGTACAAGTCTGCGTGGTTTATGGCTCATCGTATTCGCTACATGATGAGCCAGCCATCATTCAAGTCCAAGCTGAAAGGCGTGGTCGAAGCAGACGAAACTTATGTGGGTGGAAAGCGTCGGAATCAGGGCAGCGTTGGCCGTCCCGATTCCTACAGCCACAAGCAAGCGGTGTTCTCCATCGTGAAGCGTGACGGCGAGGTGCGCTCTTTCCACGTCCATCGCGTCACTGGCGACAATCTGATGAGCGTCATGACGAACAACGTGCATCCGAACAGCATCGTTATGACGGATGGCTTTTCCTCTTACGATGGCGTGAAAGCGCGATTCGGAACGCATCGCGTTGTCAATCACAGCGCGGGCGAGTACTCCCGCAAAGAAAAGGGACTGCCAACGATTCACACGAACACAATCGAGGGCGTGTTTGGACTTCTCAAGCGCGGCCTAATTGGAACGTATCACCAAGTCGGGAGCCATCATCTGCATCGCTACCTTGCGGAATTTGACTTCCGTTACAACGCACGGAAGATCAGCGACAGCGAACGCACCGAACTGGCCTTGAGCCAAGCAGAGGGAAAGAGATTGCAACTACGGGAATCATCCGCGTCCCCTACGGGCGTTACGGACAGCGCCAGCTAGAACTGTTTGAAGCGCCTAAACCGATGTCTCGGTGGATGTGGCGGAAGATGCGAAAAGCGGGAACCTGAAATTCCCGCTTTCGCTAAGCTTTATCTGGGTCTACAATTTGGGTTCGTCCAGAAGGTGCACCAACACCCGCTGATCTGAGCTACATGTTAGCACAGAGAGGCATCGTATGCTTACGCTTCAGGACGCGCAAGACAAGACAATGGCTCAAATTGCCGCCGCTCAATATCGCGCAGATGTTGACCCCCGCGAACTGGCGATCTATACGCCAGCGGATGCGGCTCTATTCTTAGGAATCAAGCGTTCCACCCTCAACTCTTGGATTTATGGGCGTCACTACGATACCGTCGCGAGGGGGCGGGTATTTTTTGAGCCGCTTATCCTCCCTGCCGATCCAGAACATAAACTGCTGTCTTTTTTCAACTTGGCAGAAGCGCACGTGCTCGCGGCAACGCGCTATAAGCACAACGTAAGCGTCGAGGCCATAAGGACAGCGATGCAAACGCTAACGCAGAAATACCCGTCTGAACACCCACTCATCTCCCACGATTTTTTTACGAATGGGCAAGACCTGTTCCTCAAGACAATCGAAGAAAACGAAAATCTGTCTAATCCTGGTCAGCTAAACATGAAACCAGTGATGGATATGTTCTTGAAGCACGTTGAGCGCGATGATGATGACATTGTGCATAAGGTGTATCCGATTATCAAAGGTCTGCCGCACGACAAAATGGTAGTGATTGTTCACGGTGTTGCATCCGGTCAGCCAATACTTGCGGGACGCGGTGTTCCCCTCTGGGTTGTACACGGTCGCTATCAAGCAGGAGAGAGCAAGACCTCCATTGCGCGTGATTTCCGTATTCCAGTAACTCAGGTGCAGCGCGCAGTTGACTATTTTGAAAAAAGAGCAGCCTAAATTCGACTGCACTATCTTTCTCGATAGAACACACGGGAAAGCGATGGCCACGCTGCTGCGCAGAGTCGGCATGAAGGTGAAGACTATCCATCAGGTATATCCAAAGCGAAAGCACGAGGAAATTAAAGACCCTGAGTGGATAGCGCGGTGTGGCAAAGAGGGTTGGGTCGCAATCAGCGGCGATAAGCGTATCGAGAAGAATGTTGTAAATCGCCAAGCTGTCATTGATGCTAAGTGCAAGATATTCCTGCTCACCGATACCAACAGCATGTCAGAAGAGTGGGCAGCGGCGGTCATTCTTGGCCGCGTTAAGATGGCAACAGTTATCAGGAAAAACGATTGCGCATTTTTCTCGACTATCTCCAAGCAGTCAGATTCACACGTTTCACACGCCCGTTTTCCAAAGAGCACTAGTGAGCGCAAAGATGTCAAAGCCGAAAGACAAGCAGATGCCACACTCAGACAAGAAGCTATCGCTGTTGCCAGTGAAGTTTGAGGACGCGATAGCGGCGGCGCTGAAGACTCCACCGGAGCGGAAGAAGCCGCCAAAAAAGAAGACTAAACGTCAGTAGATGGCTCTGATTTGTCCTTGGCCGCTCTGGCTTCCAGCATGGCTCTCTCATAGCAATCGCCGTGAACGCACCTGCCGCGCTCGTCGGCAATAGCAGTCGCAATGTCTACGGGTTGGCTGCAGAAGTAGCAGGTAACAGCGTAGTCGGGCACCGAGAAACGTAACACGCAAAAGGGCACCCCAAAAGCTGTTAAAGGATATTCACCACTTACGTGGCAGGTTTGTCAAAGGGATAATTCCGATTCTCGCGATCCCACTCAACGGCGTCTAGAACGTTCTATTGCTTCTTCTCCTGAATCGAGAGCAGGTCGATTTCGAAAATCAGCATGGAATTCGGGCCGATCTCGGGGGCGGGACTGTGCGCGCCGTAGGCCAGATCAGAGGGCACGAAGACTTGCCATTTCGAACCCACGGGCATGAGTTGCAGGACCTCGGTCCATCCCTTAATGACCTGGTTGACGGGGAAGGTCGCGGGCTGTCCGCCCTTGTAAGAGCTGTCGAACTCGGTGCCGTTGATCAGGGTGCCGCGGTAGTTGCAGACGACGGTGTCAGTGGCCGTAGGCTTGGGCCCGGTGCCTTCTTTGAGAATCTTGTACTGTAGACCGCTGGGCAGCGTCACCACTCCCGGCTTGTCCTTGTTAGCGGCAAGGAATTGCTGGCCCGCCTGTTTGTTAGCGTCGCCGACTTGCTGCGCTTCGGCTTCCTTCTTCTTCTTCATCTCGGTGCGGAACTCCGTCATTACTGCCTTGGCTTCCTCGTCGGTCATGAGGGGCTTGGCGCCGGACATGGCATCTTTCAAGCCGCGCTGCACAATGGCCGGGTCGATGTCGAGCGAGTCTTTCTTCATGCCCTGCCCGATGTTCATGCCGATGGCGTAGCTCAGCTTGTCTTTCTGCGTCTTCAGCGTCAGGGGCTGGGTGGTCTTTGCCGCCGTCGCGGTATGCGGCTTGGTGGTGGTAGCGGGTTTGGCGGCAGTGGCCGGTTTAGGGGTTGCTGCAGAAGTCTGCTGGGCGGCAAGAGTGCCGAGCATCAGGATGGCGACGGACAGCGTACTTGCCGCCGTGAGGAGTAGTTTTCGCATAGCTATGATTCTCGCATTGATACGGACAAGGGGCAAAAGGGGAGGCGATTTCCCGGATGCTGCGATATCGGCCGCTGAGCGGCAATCGCCGGCCGTTCCGACTCGGAGCAGGTAGAGAGAAGGCCTGAGCGGGTTGTAAAATGATATCGTCATGGCATTTCCTGTTCGAGTCTGCGCTGTCTGCTCCGAGGAGTTCGAGCTGAAGCCGGATAAACCCGGCTTTGCGAACCGCTGTCCCGCTTGCAGCGAACCCGAAGAGGCCGACCCCAAGGGGAAGCAGACGACGGATTTCGAAGACCGCAAGAGCGCATCGGAAGCTCGCAGAGAAGCGATGCGCGACCTGCTCTATCGTAAAGACAGCTAGTGGCTATGGTGTACTCCGTTCCCTCGAAGCTACGGTTGATTTGCGGTCTCGCCGATCGGTTTCGTAGTGGAGGCAGGCAACAGAGGGGAGTTGCGGCGATTTGCATTGGGCGGTTCCCGCAGCAGCATACGTCGGGCGCTGCTGTGCGCATCATGACAGTCCACACATAACTCTTTCACCGCCGACGGATGCTCCCGTAACATCATGGATTTTTCGTGGCAGGAGAAGCAGATCTCCTCCTTAGGCAGGGAGAGCTGCAAGGTGGTCATGTCGCCCTGGGTTTGCGCCAGATGGCAGACTGTGCACGCAACCTCCATGGCGGAGTGTACAAACTTGCCACTGATTTTATCCGCGTGGCAGGAGGAACAATTGTCCTCCTTGTGGAGAATGCCCGGGTGTTCGATGGTTCGTGCTCGCGTGGTAACGGGCAGGAGCAAGAGCAAAAATAAAATCCCGCCGGTTGAGTGACTCATGACGCGTGAGGGAAACGCGCTGAGGATCCACGGTCCGAACTTAGGATGCGACATGGCCATAGGCGTTGCGCGATTCTACCGAGCCGGCCCTGCTAAAGCACTACTAGGAATCCACTACCCGGAGTGATCGCTGGAGAGAGACTGCGATTATCGATAAGAAGAGTTTGAGTGCTCGTCTCCGCGCCCCGGTCGGATAGGTTCCTCACCTTATAATTAGGCATTGGTTTGGTTGTTCGAAACTATCTGCCTAGAGGAATCATGGCCGCATTGATTGACGCCATCAGCATCAAACGTAAAGCGTTCTTTGAGTTTGAAAACACCCCGTACTGCTGCATGGAAGCGGATGTTTCAACGCCCACCGCTTGCGGCGGACAGACCCTGGTGCGCCTGAAGATGCGTAACCTGCTCACCAGCGCGGTCTTCGAGAAGACCTTCAAGGCCAGCGACAAGTTCAAAGAGCCGGACCTGCAAATCGGCCCCGCCTCGTATCTGTACAGCGACAACGAGGGTGGGTGTTGAAAAAGTCTCTTCGGCAGAGATGACATTCCCTAGGTGGGACTGGGGACTGGGTTCTTGTATGTTCTTTGTCAGTTGATTAAGCGGCTGCAGCGAATGTCGGATTTGGTGCTTTGCTGAGGAACCGGACTAGCCGTTTGATATTCTGTGCCGCAGCTGCCAGGAAGAACTGCTCCCGCACGAACTTCAGTCTGCGCAGGCGCAGGCGGCGTAGTCCGATCTGATTCTTGAGTTCCGCGAACAACGCTTCTACTTTTTTCCTCTGCCGTTGTGCCTTCGCGAACTCTGGCGTGTTGGCCAGTTCGCGTGCCCGTTGCCGAACCGGCTCATGCATGTGAATGGCAAGACAGCGGAAGGCCGCGCTGGTGCAGTGCGGTCTTTGCGAGCATGCGCCACAGCGTTTGCGGGTTCCGATGTAGGTATAGGTGCGGTTGCGATCACTCCGACCGCCGTAGTTGAGTTGCTGACCTGCGGGGCAGCGATAGCTGTTGCTTTCCGGCTGATAAGTGAACCGCTCTGGGCCGTAGAACGGGCTGTTCTTTCTGTGGATACTATCGCGGGTTCGCATGTAAGGAGTGATGCTCCGATCCGCCAACCATTGCAGGAACTCCCCGTTGCCGTACGTCGTGTCAGCCGCCACCGATTCCGGCGCTCTGCCTTGCCATTGCGCGAAACGTGTGAGCATGTCTTGTGCGGCCACCGTCTCCTGACTCATCCGTGCTGCCGTCGCTTGCACTCCCACAATCACGCAGCTTTGATTGTCCACCAGATAGTTGTCGTAATAACCCAGCCGGGCCGGCGTGCCGCCTTTCGTGGCATAGGTCGAGTCCGGATCGGTGGTCGACACTTGATCTTGCTCGTGTACCGGTTCTTCCACCGGGTTCTGCTCTTCCAGTTCCACCAGATACTGGCGCACCGTATGGTTGACTTGGGCTGCTTCCGCTAACTGTTCGCGTGGAATCCGGCTCTCTTTGGCCGCATTCGCCTCGACGAAGCTGCCGTCCACCGACAGATGCTTCCCTTGCACCAACCCCACCTCCACACACTGCCGCACGATCTCTTCAAACAACTGCTCGAACAGTTTCGACGCCTGAAAACGTCCGTGCCGGTTCTTCGAGAAGGTGGAGTGGTGCGGAATCTCTTGATCGAAGCCCAGACCGGTGAACCAGCGCCACGCCAGATGCATGCGCAACTCTTCTACCAGCTTGCGCTCGCTGGTAATGCCGTACACATAGCCAATCAGCAGAATGCGCAGCAGCAGTTCGGGATCGATCGAGGGTCGTCCGGTTTCGCTGTAGCTGTCCTTGAGCCGCTCACGCACGAAGGCCAAGCTGATGTGCTTGTCGATGAGCCGCAACAGGTGGTCTTCGGGGATGTACTCTTCCAGTTTGAAATAGTAGAACAGCGCTTCGGAACGGGCATGTTGTCCCATCATGATCAGCAGTCCTCCGAGGATCAAAATCACGTAGTACATGGAAGGAATACTTCCTTGTACCGCACCTCATCTGCTAATCAGAGTGACTTTTTCAACACCCACGAGGGTTCTCACTTCCTCGACCAGGAAACCTACGAGACCCTAACCCTGACCGATGAGATGATCGGCAATGCGCTCGACTTCCTGGTGGAGGGAGCGCTGATCCAATTGCACAAGTACAACGGCAATCCGATAGGGTTGGAGTTGCCCAACCAGGTCGAGTTGACGGTCGCCTACTCTGAGCCCGGCGCGCGTGGCGACTCGTCGAGCGGCAGCGTGACCAAGGTCGCGCGGCTGGAGACCGGTCTGGAAATCCGCGTTCCCCTCTTCATCAAGGAAGGGGAGAAGGTCAAAGTGTCCACCGAGACGAGGGAGTTTGCGGGGCGGGCGTGAGCTATTGACCTCTTCCAGGCTCCTCTTATGCGTCAGGCTAAGCGCCTGATGACTGTCGCGTTTTTACGCGCAGGCGTGGCAAATCTGCGAATTCGCCACGTTTTTCCTTTTGCACGACTTTTTAGAATCAATGGGTTGGGCGGGAAATCTGCGCTGATTTCGAGGGCAATCGACGCGGCAACCGAACTTCCCTGAAACCGCTTCCGAACATACCCACTGCAAACCGCGATCGCCCTTCTTTAGAATCAATGGTTTATGGTTAAATTGCGTGTAAATCATTGATTCCATAGGTAGTTATACGTATCCATGTCTGCCCGTGGGACTTAGCGACACAAAACACACGTTTTTGGCATGGAAATTGTCATACTTGTCATACTTTTCATACACGCAGTTGTCATGCAAGTCATACTTATCATACAAGTCATACACATCTTGGAAAATGACTTTCGATTTGTCAAAGAGCACGACACGAGCCGGGTTGTCAAAGAGCGGTTCTGTCCGCCGCATGAGCGGCGAAGCGGCAAGAGACACGAATCCCTTGCCTCACGAGTCATTTCTTACATGGCGGCAAGGCGGGCGAAAGGACCGGGCTCACGTAACGGTGTGATAAGGGGAAGACAACTGGAGGGGCGTTCCTCGGCACCCGGCCCAGGTTAGCCCAAAAGAAGGGCGAACCGTTCGACAAGCTCAGGGCAGGCTCTGGGGCACCCAGCTGGTCATCGCAGGAATTCGAATTCACCACGGAGGCACGGAGAACACGTAGGTCTAAGGTTCGCGGGCCGCCCTTCCTGCTAAGCGGAAGTTTGGGTTATACCTTGGACAATAGGACGTGGATCGTAGTAGACGCGGATGGAGACGATTTTTCCGTCGGCGACATGGAAGTACTCAAGAAACGGAATCATTCCAAAGATCGTGTCGATTTTGAGCACCGCGGCGCAGGTGTCATCGTCAGCAGTGAGGCGCACGACTTCGATGCTCTTCATAATCCGAAGGAAGTCCGCCAGTCCTTTCTGAAAAGCAGCAATGCCGTGGTAACGACCGAGCGGACTTTCGAACGAAACGTTGGGATGGAGGGGCAGACTGCCGGGGTCATTCCTCCGAACCGCATCGATATAAGTCTCCACCACCCGGATCACGTCGTCACGCATAAGGCCTCCGCTTGTCGCTCTTAAATTTACCAGTCGCTGGCCTTCAGACAAGAGCGTGGCCGGGTGCATCCACTCAAGCTTGAGAAACTTACCCGGGCCGGCCGCACTCCCAGTTCGCCTAGAAGCCTTCAGGCGACCAAGCCAGGGCGCCGTCGGTAAACAACTTGCCCGAGCCGCCGCCGTTACAAAGAGTTCACCAACTCCTGACAACGGCATGACAACCAAATTCTGTATGCGACCTAGCATCTGGCTGGTGGATACAAAAAAGTTAGGTTCGAACTAGAGCCTATCAAGCCGCCATTTCTACCTGTCCACCAAGAAGGAGAATTCACATGTTGCGTCGCACTCTCATGTTCACCGGTTGCCTCGGACTGACACTGCTGCTCGTCTCCAGTGCTGCCCTGGCGCAATATCAACTCACCAACCTGGTATCGAACCAGGTCGGAGAGGCAAAACATACCGATCCCCTGCTGGTGAATGCCTGGGGACTGGTATACGCTCCGGGCAGCCCATTCTGGATTAGTGACAATGGTTCGGGCTGGTCAACTCTTTACGACGGCGCCGGCAACAAGCAGGGCCTGGAGGTAGAGATACCTTCAGCTAACGGCTCGGGGACCGGCTCGCCAACTGGGATCGTCTTCAACGGTTCGAACGACTTCCAGGTACAGGGCTGGGCGTCGATCTTCATCTTCGCCACGCTCGACGGGACGATCAGTGGTTGGGCGCCGCAGTCTGACCCCAACAACGCCATCGTTGCGGTGACGGCTCCGGGTGCTTCCTATACAGGGCTGGCAATCACCAGCAGGGCTTCGGGGAATTTCCTGTTTGCTGCTGATGTCGCCAACAACAAGGTGGACATGTACGACGCTAACTTCAAACTGGTGAAGTCGTTCACCGACCATACACTGCCCCCGGGATTCGCGCCCTTCGGCATCCGGGACATCGCGGGCCTGGTGTATGTTGCGTTTGCCAGTGCGTCCGGCGGGCCGGGTGGATACATTGACATCTATACCGAAGGTGGCACGTTCGTGAAACGCCTGGCGCAGGGCGCGCCGCTGAACCAGCCCTGGGGTTTCGCTGCAGCCCCGTCGAATTTTGGACCGCTGAGTAATATTCTGCTGATCTCCAACAACATTAACAACGAGGGAACAATCAACGCCTTTAACGGCATTACCGGCGCCTTTGTGGGTACGGTTAAAGACACCAACGGCAAACCAATACACATCGATCAGCTCTGGGGCATTGAGTTTGGCGGTGGAACCGCAGCGAATGGGGCGACGAACCAGTTGTTCTTTACCGCCGGTCCCAGCAACAATCTTGCGGGAACGTTCGGGTCGATTGTCTTCAAGTAGCGCGAATCGCTTTCAGTGGCGGAGGTGCTGCTCCAAGGCTGCCCTTGCAAGGCAGCCTTGGTCTTTTGACTTTCCGAGGCTTCCAGTTAAGTATGTGAGCGGGCCACCTGTCGTTGGTTGGCAATTTGGCGGATTGTTGCCAGTGAAGGAGAAATGCGATGAAGCGGTGTTCGCGTCCGCTAGTTGTGGTCACTCTTCTTGTGATGGTTGGAACGAGTCTCTACAGCCAGGGCCAAGCGCAGAACCAACCTCCGAGTCCGGCGCGCTCTCGGGCTGACGAGACGCTGGAGATGTGGAACGCCATCGGGAACAAGCTCATCGCCATGGCCCAGGATTTTCCCGAAGACAAATACGATTTCAAGGTGCAGAAAGATGAGCGCACCTTTGCTCTGAACCTTCTCCATGCCGCCGCACTGGATTTCGTCCTGATACGCAGGATTTCCGGATCAAACCTCGGGCCCGACTTCGGCGAGGGCGACAATCCTACGCGAGACGCTTTCAAAACCAAAGCCGATGTGGTGAAGTTCGTGCAAGAGGCCGTCGCGGACGGAGCGCAAGTGATTCAACAGCAGGGCGACGCGGGGTTGGACAAAACATCGAAATTCTTCGGAAACCGGCTGGCCCACAACTCCGCCATCTGGACGTTCGCCATTGAGCATAGCGCTGAGCACTACGGGCAGCTTGTGGTCTATTACCGCGCGAACAACATGGTGCCGCCAGACTCGCGGCGTTAACCCGGTAATAACGCTGTGCGTTCGACTGGAGAAAGACCCCGCTCGACCCTTCAACTTCGCTCTGTCGAAGAACATGCGCGAAAGGTGGCCGAGGCGGGTCAAGCGGGGAAATGCAGGTCCCTCCACTACGCCCCCGAAGCGGCGGCTCCGGTCGGGATGACAAAGAAAATTAAACGGGCTCATTCGGGACGATCGCCGGAAAGATTACGAAAGAGATCTTCATTTCCTTGGGTGGGCCGCAGGCCCATCGACACTCAGGGTTGAACGGGCACCCGCAGCAAAGACCTTACACCCTCCAGCCGGCTAAGAAACTTCACTGCTCCTCCAATGAAAGCATCTAACGGAGGGTTCTTCGCAGTGTTCCAGCAAGCCCGGCGAGGGCGGAAGCGAACAGGAGAAAGGTGCCGGGTTCTGGCGTGGACGTGGTCACGGTGAGGGTTACCGGTGCACCTGTTTCGAAGTTGTCCCAGGACATTACTCCAGTGGCGTAAAACCCATTGTTCCAGTGTCCCTGGAACCATGCGACTGTCTCTGCAGATCCGTCTGGGAAACTCAAGGCGAGGCCGGACGTGAGCATCCCCGACAATTGCATGCCGCCAGGTGCGGCTATGTCAAAGAAACCGCCCGGACCAAACTCGGCGAAATATTCTTGAGAAATAATGCCCCACGCTATCGCTGGCGCCGAGACAAAAGAGGCGCTCCAGCCCGGAGCTACTGAGCTGAAATCGGCCATGCCGCTTTCTGGAGAACCTTGACTGCCGGGATCGAAGCTGCAGACCGCCGGTGGGGTCAAGCAAGCCATGGTTATGGTCGTGGTTAACGAAGGAACAACACTTGCAGAAGCCAATGGCGTGCAGCCCAGCAGCACGGCCACGAAGGCAGTTATGGTAACGCAGCCTCTCATCGCCCCACCTCCACGCCGTCAGCGTGCGATAAAAATGATCGTTCGCGTCGCCGGCGGTAATCTTTCGAGGACGACGTCGGAGGCGCCAACTTCGGGTGTTATATCACACTTTTCTTCACGGAATAAAACTAACGTGGCTGGCTTGCGCGACTGGTCGCGAAGGATCTGCGTCCTTTCAGGTTGGCTAATTTTCCCGCCTAGTTCTACCATCGTCCTCAATGCCCGACTCCGTCTTCCCGGTCACCATCGCAGTTCCCGCTGAGGCGGCCGGGCAACGCCTGGATCAGTTCCTTGCCGCGCAACTTCCCGACACCAGCCGCGCGCGCGTGCAGATGCTGCTGGAAGAAGGGAAGGCGCTGGTCAACGGCGCGCAATCGAAGCCATCGCTCAAGCTGAAAGGTGGCGAGACCATCAGCATCTTGGGCGATGCCACGCCTCCGCCGCTACGTGCCATGGCTGAGGACATTCCGCTCGACATCATCTACGAAGACGACGACCTCGCGGTCGTCAACAAGCCTGCGGGCATGATGGTTCACGCGGGAGCGGGCGCCACCGACGATGCCCGTAATCGTGGCACACTGGTTAACGCGCTGTTGCACCGCTTCGCGCAGCTTTCTGAAGTTGGCGGCGAGACGCGTCCCGGCATTGTGCACCGTCTCGACAAGGAAACCAGCGGGCTGATTCTTGTGGCTCGCAATGACGTTGCTCATCGGAACCTGGGCAAGCAATTCTCGGGGCGCGAAGTGAAGAAGCGCTACATCGCGCTGGTGCACGGTTGGCCTGAGCGGCCGCGTGGCACGATCAACGCCGAGATCAGCCGCGACGCTATCCGCCGCATTCGCATGACTACGCGCGGCAGCGGAGGCCGCACTGCTGTGACGCATTACGAGGTCCGCGAGCGCATTGATTCGCCCTACGGCAAGTTCGCGCTCGTGGACGTTCGCATCGCGACCGGACGCACACATCAGATACGCGTTCATATGGCGTCGATCGGGCACCCCGTGGTGGGCGACACACTGTATGGAGCGGCAGGCGTGCTGCGCTCTTCGGCCGCGCCGCGCAAAGGATCTCGCAAACGAAACATCGTCGAACGCGAGGGCGAGGCCGCAGTGACTGATGCACAGCCGGGAGCACTTCGGCTCAATCGCAACTTCCTCCACGCCGCGGCAATTGAGCTGACGCATCCTCGGACGGGACGGGCGCTGTCGTTTACTGCTCCGCTTCCCGAAGAACTCAGCGGCTTCCTGGAGAAGCTGCGTGGTTCGCAGCAGCTATAATGAAAATCTCCATGCGCGCCTGTTGCGTTTCTATTCTGACGTTCTTGCTCACCTTCGGGTCCTTCGCACAGGACGCCACTCAGCAGCCGTTGCCGTCGGCGCCATCGGCGACTAAGTATCCGCCGAAGCAGGCGACACCGCCGGCAAGCGCGACTGCGGCTCCCGCGCAGTCGCAGGCACCGGCGCAGACGCAGAGTCCAGCGCCGAGCACCGCGCCCGCGGCGACTGGCGACTCTTCGCAGAACACAAACGCTGCGCCGCAAACTGCTCCGGCCGGGACGCCCGCCAAACCGGCTTCAAACCTAGGGACGTTAGGTACGACTGGCCAAGAGGGGGCCAGTTCAGACAACCAGGAAGAGAAGCTGACCACGATCGTCAAGCTGGTTGACGAGGTGAACGTGGTCTTCACGGTTACCGACAAGCGCGGTAAGTTTGTGAACGATCTCAAGAAGGACGATTTTCGGGTGCTCGACGACGGCAAGCCGCCGATCGCGATCCGCTCGTTCCGCAGCGAGACCAACCTGCCGCTGCGCGTCGGTCTGCTGATCGACGCCAGCAACTCGATTCGCGATCGCTTCAAGTTTGAGCAGGAAGCCGCCATCGAGTTCCTGAACCAGATCGTCCGGTCGAAGTACGATCAGGCCTTCGTGATCGGTTTCGACACTACACCGGAGGTGACGCAGGATTTCACCGACAGTACAGAAGCGCTTTCCAAGGGCGTGCGCATGCTTCGCCCGGGCGGCGGCACCGCTATGTACGATGCCATTTACTATGCCTGCCGCGACCAGATCATGGCCAAGGACAAAGGTAACCTGGCGACGCGGCGCGCTATTATCCTGCTCAGCGATGGCGATGACAACCAGAGCCGGGTGTCGCGGGAAGAGGCCGTGGAGATGGCGCAGAAGGCGGAAGTGATCATCTACACCATCTCGACCAACACCAGCGGACAGAAGCTGAAAGGCGACAAGGTGCTGGAGCACTTCGCCGACGAGACGGGCGGACGCGCTTTCTTTCCGTTCAAGATACAGGATGTTTCCGACGCGTTCTCGCAGATCCAGGACGAGTTACGCAGCCAGTACGCGATTTCGTATAAACCTGCCGACCTGCAACCGAACGGAAAATATCATGCGATCCAGATTCTTGCCGATAATAAGAAGTACAAGGTGCGGGCCCGCAAAGGGTACTACGCGCCACTGCGATAAGATAAGCGACGCATCATGCCGCCCTTTGTTCGCGCGCAACTCGACTATTACGCGGTGCTGGAGATCGATCCGTCGGTCAGCATCGTGGAGGTGAACGCCGCCTTTCGAAGACTGGCATGGCGCTACCATCCTGACCTCAATTCTGCGCCGGGAGCGACCTTACAGTTTCAAGACATCAACGAGGCGCACCAGGTATTGTCTGATCGGGAGCGCCGCGGCGAATACGACGCGAAGTGGCACCCGGAACTGAAGTTCCGTCGCAAGCCGGAGCGTGCGCCGGTGCGTCCGCGCACCTACCACAGTTCACGGCGGCGGCGGCGGGTTCACGCAGTCCTGATGACCCTGTTTGCTTTCTTGTTTGTGTCCAGCGCGTGGGCGGTGATCTTTACCGCCATGACATCCGTGCGCTACTCGGCGTCCAGCCGGTCACTCGACGTGCCGAGATCGTTCGGCGCTGAGACGTCCGAGAGCTGCGGATTTTCCATGGAGATTATTCCTGTGACCTATACCGATGAGCGCGGACACCGATCTACGGCATGGGAGACCGATGTCCGCAACTGTTGGGGCGGGTCGACCAGAGTCTCGAGCGTTCCGAACCTGCAGGCGCAGAGGGCCTTCGGAACTTACGCGAGAATCTCTTACCGCTAGAAGCACTGACCTTAGTCCTGGGTCGATCCAGCACGCGCCATCTTTGATATCACCTCGTCGAGTCGTGCGAGCGTCTGGTGCAGGCCCTCGATAGCTCCGTGGTCCTTTGCGACACGGTTGGATCGAGTAGATGTCAAGAGTCTTTTCGTCGGGTTGGCTGGGGATTTCGATTATCGAATTCGGGCGGTTGCCGGGCGTCACGGGACCGGCCGCGAAACTTAACCTCGCTGCAACTGATTGGTGATCGTAAATTTCAGCCAAGAAGTTACAATTTTCGGTAAGTCTGCACGGCCGCGGTGTTGGGTAAGTCAGCGGTAGCCGGGGAAGATGGCGTCGACAATACAACGAATTCTGGCCGCGACATGTATATGCGGGATGGCGGCATTGGGCGCGCGAGCGGCGGCACAAACTGCGCCTTGTGCGGCGCGATTGCAATCCACCGCGATGACGGATCCGATAGCGCATCCTGCCGTCGAGTCGTCTCGGACCGCAGAATTGTTGTCGACGGAAAGGCCGCAACCATCGCCGACCGTTGTAGCGCCTGGGGTGCCATGCGTTCCCGAACCGCTGTTTGATGTAGCAGATTCCAACACCAAGTTCCGGTTGCAGAGCTTGATGACTACGCTTCGTGATCCGAAGCACGAGAGCTGGGTGTTGACGGCTTATCCCGATCCCAAGACCGGCCGGCCTCTGATCGGAGCAGGATTCAGCCTCGATGTTCAGGCCACGGACCACCCGCAGCTAGATCCACTGAACCCGCATACCTTCCTCGAACCTTCGAGTGCGCAACTGTGGGAGGCGGCAGGCCTCAATCCGGCGAGGCTGCAGACGATTCTCGATCAGTACGAAAGGGAATTGAAGGCCTGGAAGAAGAAGAACTTTCGCAAGAAGATCAAAACCCATCAACTCTCACCGCAGTTGACGGACGCCGATGCTACCAAGCTGTTGCAGGTGTCCGTGGTGCAGGCGGTGCACAATGCGCGGGCTTATTGCCGCGAATTCGATCAGCTAACCGCGTCGCAGCAGATGGCATTGAGCGAGCTTGTGTACCAGATGGGGGTGAATCTGGAGGAGTTCATCCAGTTTCTCGGGACTCTCAACGACCTGAGTTACCGCGACCTCGTGCCAGCGGGGGAGAATCACGAAGCCGAAGCCGAACACTGGAAAGCGGTGCAAAACACTCTCATCGATAGTGACTGGGCCAGACGATATTCGACGCGCGCAGTCACGGTGATCGCGATGTTTGATCCCCAATATGAGGCGGATCCGGCGAAGGCGGAGCGCGTGGTGCGAGCTGAGGTCCACCCGCTGGTGGTGCATCATCGCAAGAAGGCCCACACCAGTGCGGTGCGCGCGGGAAACGACGGTACTCATAACCACAAGACTCCTTCACGAGCCGCAACCGATAGCAATTCAGGAAAAAGCTGACTCGCGGCGCGGGTCGACGTCGCCCATTGCCTCGAAACGCTCGACAAGCAAGGAGGGGGCCCGTGTGCGGACCCCCTGCGACGTGTTCCGCTTCCTCGGCTACATCAACGAGCTATGCCGCGCTTCCGCGCATCGTGAGCACCGGGCAACGAGTGTGGCGCACCACGGAGTGGACCACCGTCCACGGCACGTGAGTGGCCACCGTCCCGCCACTATGCACGCCCATCACGATCAGGTCAACCATGCGTTCATGGGCGGCAGGCACAATTGCCTCCGCTGCCGCTCCAGTCTCGATCGCTACATGCGGCTTGCACCACATGGTCGCGTCCGTCGGTACCAGGTCCCACAACCGCTTGCGATAGTCGGCGAGAAACTCCCTCGCGTATACCAGCAGAGCCGGTTGAAACTCGACCAACACATGCAGAAGTGTGAGTTCAGCATCGTTCTCCTCTGCAAGTGACAGGGCATACCGCAGGGCGTGCATGGAGCCTTCCGAAAAGTCGGTGGCAAACAGGATGTGCGACAGCTTATCGTGGTCTACAAGGCTGGGTGCAACTTCAGGCCCGACCGTCAACACCGGGCAACTTGCGTGACGCAGCACCTGCTCGACAACCGAACCCAACACCAGCGTTCCAATCACGCCGCGTCCATGGGTCCCCATCACGACCAGGTCGATGCCGGCGTCATCAATAATTCCCGAGATCTCCAGCCAAGGGTTGCCCTGCTTGAGTACAGTTTCGTGCGGGTACAGGCGGAGCGGCTCGAAGCCTTCCAGCCGTGACATGCACTCCGCGGCGCGCTGCTTTTGCCAATCCATTTCGAGCGGGACCGGCTCCATCGGCAGGGGAGCCTGAGTCTCTGGAGGTGCGACGTTCACGACGGTCAACTTGGACTCGTAGCGTTTCGCCATTGCCAGGGCGTGCAGCAACGCGTGTTGCGACACCTCGGAAAAGTCGGTTGCAAACAGGATGTTTTTGAATACCACACGCGTGGCGACGTTCGGTGCCATGGGACACCTCCGCGGGTGAGATCTGGGAAGTACCTACTTGTTTGATACTCCTGCCGGAAGTTCCGCGCAGTGATTGCAGTCACTGGGAGGTGTGAGTGCCCGCGACTGCGCGGCGATTCTCATTCGCAGAGCCCGCAAAGCGTTGCTTTCGGCCCGTTCTGGCCGTAACATCAGTTTTCATTTTGTAAGCCTGCTTGCAGGAAGGGTCTATGCCGCTTTTGCCTCGGACGGAAAGTGTCCCGGTGCTGTTGGAAATCTTCAAGGGACACAAAGAAGAACTCCTGGCCATCGAGGACTCTCAGGTGAAGGTGACCGGAGTTGTGTTGGGGATATTCGGCACCGGCGGGGCCTTTCTCGCGTCGATGGTGAACAAGAGTAGCCGCATTACTCCCAACGAACGTTGGGGGCTCACCCTGATCACGTCCGCAATTCTTTTGCTGGCGATGGTGTCGGGATACCATCGACACAAGGCGCGTCGCGGTACGCGATTCTTGCTGGAGCGCTGCGAGCTGGCTCTGGGGCTTTACGAACCCGGGCATACATTGATGGCGAGCAGCTATATCCCACGCCGAAAAAACCTTACTGGCAAAAGGGCCTTTGGCTGGTGTTGGTCAACGGACTGGTACTGCTGGCGGGTATCGGTTTTCTTGTCGTACTGTGGTCGCAGAGCTGACGTCGCGTGTTCCAAACCATCGAACTTCTTTGACCGCTGAAACCCCATCGCTCTGGACCAGTCGCCGCTGGCGCATCGCCGTGCTTCTCGGCATCGGCGTCATCATTAACTTCTTCGATCGCGTTAACCTGTCGGTCGCCATTACCCCGCTGAAGAGCGAATTCGGCCTCAGCACCGTCGCGATCGGATACCTGCTGAGCACATATAGCTGGACGTATGTGCTGCTGCAGCTTCCCTCCGGCCCGGTGCTCGACCGCTACGGCGTGAAGCCGGTGATCCGCGCAAGTGCGTTTCTGTGGAGCGTGGCCTCGTTTGCTACCGGAGTGGCGCACGGGTTCACGGCCATCATTTCCGCGCGCCTGCTGCTCGGTGTCGCCGAAGCGCCTACGTTTCCCGGAAACGCCAAGGCCATCGGGGTGTGGTTCCCGCGGAACGAACGCGGACTGGCCACAGCTATTTTCGATGCCAGCGCCAAGTTCGCCTCCGCCATTGGCATTCCGCTGGTGGCCATCGTCGTGCACTACTGGGGATGGCGCATGAGCTTCATCTTCACCGGCGTGCTCAGCCTCGGATACTTTGCGCTGTTCTGGTTCGTGTATCGCGATCCAACTGAAGATCCGTTGCTGTCGACGGCGGAGCGGGAACACATAGCGGCAGGCGGCGGCGAGACCGAGGCCACTGTCGATCCGCATCGCGCCGCGTCATTGTTCTTTCTCCTACGCCGAAAAAAAGTCTGGGGACTCGCCCTGGGCATGGCCGCGTATAACTACAATTTCTATCTTTTCCTTACCTGGCTGCCGGGATACCTCGGCACCGCGCTGCATCTCAACATCTTGCAGTCGGGTTTCTACACTGCGATCCCGTGGCTCGCGGCGACGGTGAGCGACCTGCTGGTTGGCGGCTGGCTGGTGGACTACCTCATCCGCTCGGGCCGCGACTCCACCCGCGTGCGTCAAAGCATTCTCGTCGCCGGCCTGGTGCTGGGTCTGGCTGTGGCCGGGGCGACGCGCACTACTAATCCCCGCGTGGCCATCTTCTGGATTTCCATCGCACTGTGCGGACTGGCCGCCTCGGCGCCGATCGGGTGGTCGATTCCCGGACTCATCGCGCCTGCCGGCAGCACGGGACGGGTTGGGGGCATCATGAACTTTGTCGCCAATGTGCCGGCAATTCTCGCGCCGGTCATCACCGGATACCTGGTGGGGAATTCTCAGTCATTTCGGCGGCCGTTTCTGGTGGCGGCGGCAATGCTGCTCGCCGGCATTGCCTCCTATTTGTTTCTGCTGGGTAAAATCGAACCCATTCCGGGACCGCAGCCGACAACTTAGGGCCGAACTGTTGCACCAGATGTCGGCTTTGAGACAATAGCTACAGATCGATCTCACCTATGCATCCTGAATCCCAAATTCACGACGTCGAAACTGGCGCTGACAAGAAAGCCGGCCTGGCCTATTGGGCCGAGCGCGTGCTGGAGGAGTGCGACAAGGCCAGGCATGATTTCGCCGCCGATCCGGTGCACGACTTGCGGGTGGCAATTCGCCGGTGCCGCTCGATGGCCGACGGCTTTCGCTCAGTCGATCCCGATCCTGCATGGCGACAGATGAAGAAGCTGGGAAAGGAATTGTTCTCGAGCCTCGGGGATCTGCGCGATACCCAGGTCATGATGGAGTGGGTCGCCAAGCTGTCCGTCGCGGATGACCCCTTACGGCAAATCTTGCTCGATTCGCTGCAGCAGAAAGAAGCAGCGCTGAAGTTGGTGGCGAAGCAAGCGGTGGATGATTTTGACCGCAAGCGTTGGACGGCGCTCAACGCACAGCTGGCCGAGCGGGCGACACGGGTACCGCTGGATGGCCCGGTCTTCCAGTATCTCGCCCTGGAACGCTGGCACGATGCTTACGAGCTGCATCGGACGGCGTTACGCAATCGCAGCGCGGTGGCTTATCACCAGTTGAGGATCGGCATCAAACGGTTCCGTTACACGGTCGAGAATTTTCTTCCGGAGCTGCATCAGCGCTGGTCGCGCGACCTGCGGGATTTGCAGGACACTCTCGGCGAAGTTCACGATTTCGACGTGCTCTGGGCGATGGTGAGGGCCCACGCTGAGGTCGGCTTGGAAGAACGCGCATTGTGGCAGCAGACGATCTCCGACGAGCGGCTGAAGCGAATCGCGCACTACCGCAAGAAGATGCTGGGAAGGGGATCGCTGTGGCAGAAGTGGCGCGCCGAGTTGCCTGCGGGAGAGACGCTGGCGCGGGCCGCAGTGGAGAAGATGCGGACCTGGGCTGCTTTTCTCGATCCCGACGACAAGCACGCCCAACTTGTAACCAAGCTTGCACTGCAGATTTATGACGGACTGGTGGCTGAAGGCGTCGTTGTGCCATCCGAACAGTCACGCAGGGTGCTTGAGGCTGCGGCAGTCATGCATGATGTGGGCCGCGGCAAGGATGGCGGCGGCCACCGCAAGCGTGGCTATCGCATGATCCGCAAATTGAAGCCGCCGGTCGGCTGGAATGAGGAGTACCTGCAGTGCGTGGCCATCGTTGCGCATCACCATCGCGGAGGTCTGCCACCTTCCAATCATCCGATCTTCGCCGGCTTGCCGGCGCAGCGTCGCGTCGAACTAATGCCGCTGGCTGGCGTGTTGCGTCTGGCTAACGCACTCGATGACCAGCACGACCAACGGGTTTCTGGCGCAACCGTGGGGCGACGCAACGGATTCCTGACCATCTTCGCGCAAGGGCTCACCAGTGCGGTCAGCCCATTTGGAGAGCAACTTGCGCAGTCGCGCTATCTGCTTGAGAGCTGTCTCAAGATGCCGATCATGATTCGGCCGCTTTCTGCGCGCCGTAAACCGGCCGCTGCTGCTGTGGACCAACGGTAAACAGGACTACGCTCGCGCCGGAGCAGGCGCCTGGCACGGCTGGTATTCGGCGCAAGTGCGACCGGTTTGCCGAACAGCCAGCAAAACACCGCTGGCAGCAGGCCTGCAACGGCCGTTTGAGCCGGCCTTTAGGCTGCGTGGTCTTGATCTTTATAGGGATCGCCGACAAATACGAAGGGATACTTCTTCAGGGCCTCGACGTCTTTCGCCTCGGCCAACTTTTCCACTTCTTCCATCAGCCGGGAAACTTCGTCGGCGGGCATGCCTTTGGTGGCCTGCCAGAATTTGTTGGGAAAAAACCAGATGCGCTCGCGGTGATTAATCTCAGCAATATGATCAGCTTCGCCTTGCATTTCACTCCTCCCACACTGTCAGATATGTAATTTTAGGTCCGACGCGTGAGTGTTAGTGTTGGGGGTAAACAACCATTTGAAGCACTTTTATTATCCCCCGCCCCATTGCTGGAAGTAAAGCTCTATTCGCGTTGTCGGCTACGCCCTTTCCCACGAAGTTGCACTGGCTCCGAACTCCCATTTCATCTATCGGTTGCGGATGGTGAGAGACCGGCCCATGCGCGTTTGTCCTACAGCCAGAAGAGGCTGCCTGTGGATAACTCGCGGCTACCGATGCCGCGGAAGGCGGCAGAGCGACGACTAGCGCGGGAGGAACGCGGTCCGTGTACGATAACGTCGGCACGAGAAAGCAGACAAATACTTGTATGTAGGTATCCCACAATGTGGGATATTCGATGGAAGCGTGTACTGCAACGCGGTGCCGTCGCGAAAGCACTGGGGGAGTAATCTCGCGGTTGGGCGACCGTACGACAAGTCGACACCCACGCCCCGCGTGATAATCAGAGGGTGGAGCACTGGTAGCTCAAGAAGGCATTAATCCCACAGTGTGGGACAGGAGAAAAACAAGCCAGTGCTGCTCATTTTGCAACCAACGCGAAGCGGCACGCCATGATCTGGACACGGCCGTCGTGCTTTCCTCTCTGACGCGGATACAACACTCGCGCCATCGCAGGATACGATTCCAGTCACTTGGCAATCGTGGCCGCACGATAGGAATGCACCTTCCTCCGCACCGGGAGCGTATGCAGGTCCCGCAGCGTCAGCCATGCATCTGCCTTCGTTCGGGGCAGTCGCCTTCTTCGGCGCGGCAATGGTTCGGGTTCGAGACGGGCGAATTGTTGTGGCGTTTGGCGACGGCCTACTCCGTGCTATTCAAATGTCGCGGTCTGGAAGAGGTGAACGACTACCAGCTCGGCGTGCGCGTCGCATGGCCGCCGTGGACGGCTAACGTGGATACTTGGAAATTACGGCCCGGAGACAATTCGACCTGGCTCAGCGAGAGCGCTGTGAAGTGTGGGCGAGTGGCTCGCTGCTTCGTGGTTGACGCTAGACGGCCGCTCGGTGATTAGGAGGTGACGTGGGGTGACGCTCCCGACGCAGGCCGGTCCCCGCCTGGGGCAAACATAGCCATTGGTATTCGGGAGGACTTGTTCAATACGGATTGCTGATTTTCCTTAACTCGTTGCGTGCAAGGATAGCAGTCGAGCGGAGAGTGTCAAACCGCGGATGGTCCAGGCTAGTACGTGCTGACCAACCTCGGCACTTGTCGCGACTGCTTCCGCGGTTGCCGCTTCGCTCGCGCCACCCTCGACATCGCGATCATGCCCATACCTAGAAGGACCATGGTTGCGGGTTCCGGAACCTTGGCGCCAGTGGGGGTTTTGTCGGCCGGCAGTGCGGTCTGATCGTCTACAAAGGGAATGTCTTGCGCCGCGCCGGCTTGCGGTTGTCCGTCCGCTGCGGTGAATTGGAGTTCCGCCCAACTCCCTAAGAATCGGTCGCTACTCCAGACCATGCCGGGCGTCTGGAAAGACTCCAGCGGCGTAGCATCGGGAAGGGAAAAAGCGCGTACATCGCAGCCCACGGTTTCGACCACACCAGTCTGGCAGTCGCTGGCCCAAGACGTCCGCGCTGCGAAAGGCGAGCCCATAGTGTTCTCGCCAGCGGCGCTTGGTGTGTTGCCGAGCAGCAGCACTCCAACACTCGCGATCAAAACCGAAGCGGACACCCATGATTGCAAGCGCGACAGAAGCAAGAGGCACCCCAAGAAGTAACTTTGCTAGTGTTACTATACACCTTCGTACTGCTACTTAAATGGGTCTAAGGTGCTATATGAGGCAAATAATTGGCTAGACCGACTCGCGTAAAGGGCGACCTGCTGGATTCCTAATCCGCGAAAAGAATCGACAGGATACAACTTTGGTAACAACTAACGCATTACTTTTCTTTGAGTTGAAGCACCACGTCGAGTAGTTCAGACTTCGACCGACTTCAGGATTCCAGCTCGGCCGGTCGGCCAGTCAGCCGCTCGATGCGCTTAGCGATCGGGGGATGGGTCGAGAATAGGCTGGAGAAGTCGACTCCCAATAGGGGGGCCACGATGAACAGGTGGGCCGTCGACGGAGTGGCCTGCATTGGGACTCGCTTGGAATACGCGTCCAGTTTCTGCAGGGCGCTCGCCAGCGCATAGGGATTGCCTGTGTATTTGGCGCCGCTGGCGTCGGCCTCATACTCGCGAGAGCGAGACACGGCAAGCTGGATCAGCGTCGCCGCAATAGGCGCGAGGACCAGCATCAGCAGGGCCGCGATTCCTCCGCCGCGATCACGGTCGTCGCGCCCACCGCCTCCACCGAAGAGCGACGCCCAGTAGCCCATGCGCGCGATCAAGGTGATCGCGCCCGCCAGCGTTGCGGCAACGGAACTGGTCAGGATGTCGCGATTCCGTACGTGCCCGATCTCATGGGCCAGCACACCTTCCAGCTCTTCATCGGTCAACAGGTCCAGGATTCCCCGAGTCACTGCCACCGAGGCGTGCTGGGGGTTCCGCCCGGTGGCGAATGCATTGGGCGAGTCGGTTGGAATCACATAGATCTTCGGCATCGGGATGCCAATCTTCTGCGTTAGCCGTTCGACGATCTCGTAAGCTCGCGGCAACTCCTCGCGAGCTACCGGTTGCGCGCGATAGGCGGCCAGGGCGATCTTGTCGCTGAAAAAGTACGAGGTGAAATTCATGACCACAGCGAACACCAACGCGATCATCATGCCGCGTTCGCCGCCGAACGTTTGTCCCAGGAATAAGAGCAACAGCGTCATCGCCGTCAGCAATAACGCTGTCTTGAATGTGTTGCCCATAACGCCTTCCAATTGTTTGAATCAGTCGATTAGATGATGGGGCCGGAGCCCGTGGCTAAACGAACCCCTCGTCTTCCACTTCCCGCCGCGAGCGCTTTTGCTTCACGCGATCGAAATTCGTCATCGCGGTGATCGCGGTTTTGGCCACCGCCTGGCGGGCAAAAAACTTCGCCTCGCGATCGTTCTCGATGCTCACCAGCCGTGGCATGGCCGCCGTCATGGCGACCAGCCCGGTGTCGATCTGCCCGTGCATCGTATAGGGAATCACCTTGCGAACCCCACCCGGATAGTCGGTGAACAGGCTGACTGCGGCAGTTGCGCCCCCGCACAGCAGCGAGCCGATGGCGGCGCGGCGGTTGCGTTTCCACAACAGCGCCCCCATCAGTAGAAATGATCCCGCAACTGCATAATCGAGCGCCGCGTGTACCCGCGGACTGATCATTTTGGGCATGCGGTTGGCGGCCAGCGCTACGCCCTTCTGCATGAGTGCCATGGGGACTAAACCTCGCTTCGGATAATGCAGACAATGAACACGCGACGCCTTGCCCGGCTCGCAACGCCCGATTCTACGCCATGAAGCGGACGCTCGCCCAGCGAGGCGCCGTCACGGGGTGGGTGTCGCTCTCCAATCAAGGCCAATTGTCGATGGGTAACGCCATGGACTCCAGGGAAACCAAGTTCGCCGCGATACGCGCAGGATCGCCGTCGGTACCGGACATATAGGGTCCGCAAATCAGGATCAGGAGTGACGGTCAGCCGTCACGACTTTTGACTCTGCCGTGCCAGGGCGCGCTTGATGGTTTCGTCCAGCGCCGCCTTCGCCTTGGAGTACTCCTCAGCACTGACCTTGCCCTGCTGGCGATCGATCTCCAACTGGAACAGCTCTTCCTTCATGGCGTCCAAGAGCAGGGCATTGCGGTCGCGTACAGCCGCAGGCGCGCTGCCTGGTACCGGTAACACCTCAGAAACATCTACGGCCGCAGCGGTCTTAGCCGCCAGCACTTGATGGTTCGATTTCGAAATCACGAAGGCCCCGCCCATCACAAGAACCACGGCAAACACGCCCAGGATCACCGCGCGGTAATCGTGCAGCGGATCGTCGGAGTCGATCGGCGCGCCCAGTCCGCCGCCGGGACGATTGTCACGGCCTGTGGGTTGGCCGCCGCCCATGGCTCCGCCGCCACCGCTGTCGTCAGCGGCGCCCACTGCCTGTTGGCCCTCTGCCTGAAATTGTCCGCTGCCTGTGATCTTGAAGCTCAGGTCCTCACCCGGCTTGGCGTTAGTCGCCACCATGATTCCCGCGCCCGAGTTGTCTGGCATGGATTGGAACCGTTGCGGATCTTTGGCGGCAAAGGTCATGCCCTTCGGCGTCATCACCACGAAGTGCTGTACCTCGGCTAAGGGCTTGGGCGAGAAACTCGCTTCGCCGCTGTAAGGCATGTGGTAGCTGACCTGAAACTGCGTCTCGCCCGGCCGGAGCGGGAAGCTGAACGCGTAGTGTCCTTTCTTGTCGGTTTCCGAGGGCATCGAGTTCAGCGGCTGGCCACCGGGGGACTTCGCCATGCCCGAATCGATTTCCGCTCCTGCGGGTAGGACAAACTCGAACGTCTTATCGCCGTCGAGTGCGCGTGGAGGAGTCGAACCATTCTTGATGGCAAACAGCGCGATGCCCTGCAACTGGCTGCCATCGGTTTGGAAGCGATCGACCTCGACGGTCTGCGAAATCCCATCGAGCTTCTTCGCCGCGTCGTACACCGTGACCTCGGCGGTAGTCGCGCCCGGCATGAGGGGACCGCCCTGGGGAAAGTAGTTCACTCCGCCATGGGTCACGCGCACCATGTGCGGCACGCCCTGGTCGGCGGGAGCGGCCATGCTGAACTTGCCCTGCGCGTCAGTCTTGGTGGATCCGACCTCCTGCATCCCCTGCGACAGGGAGAGCAGCGTGACCTCATCGCCCGCCGCCGGCTTGCCCGTGGTGCCGTTGGTCACAGCGCCCGTGATGTTTTGTGCCGAAGCAGTACACAACACCGCCAGATTGACCAGAACAGTCGCAATCGCAAAGATCGAGCCGCGCAGCGGCGATGTCAAAGGCCTCATCCCCGGCCGCCTTTCGCCAAGTGCGTGCGCTTCCGAGTTTTTTCGATCGCTTCCATCTCCGCCAAGATCGCGGCCGCTTCGTCTTCCAGCGACGCGCGCTGCACGGCGTAATCCTGTTCGCTCAGCTTGCCGGCTTTGTATTCGAAGTTCAGGTCGCGCAGGTTCTCGTAGGTCGCGTCCTTGCGCTCTTGCAGATAGCCATGGCGCGTTTTGGCTTCGCCGATTTCGACTTCGCCCGGCTGATAAAACACGTACACGAACAGTGCCGCGGCGAACAGCGCGCATCCAAACAGGATGAACGGCGTCTCCTGCGCGACCACCGTGATTGCGATTAACCAGCTGATCAAAATTCTGTCTCCTGACGCGCTTTTTTGCGCAATGCGTCGAGTTCGTCACTGCCCAGATTGGGGTGCGCCACGGGTTGCGCGACGGGGCGCGACTTCCATAGCCGCACCAGCCACAACGTGAGCGCACTGGCCGCCGCAAAAACGGCGAACGGCATGATCCAGGCCACGATGTTGAAGCCGCTCGATGTCGGCGCCGACAGTACCGTGTTGCCATACTTCTGTACGAAACTCTGCAGCGCCAGCGAATCGTTGTCACCGCGTTCCAGCGAGGCAGTCAGCTCATTGCGCATGCGTTCCGAATAAGCACAGCCTACGTGGTTGCACTCCAGCAGCACCTGGTTGCAACCGCACATGCACATGAGCTGATGACCAAGCTTGTTGAAGCGGGCGTCCACATCGGCGCCCATGAAAGCGATGGCCAGCACGGCGATGCCGAGTAATTGAATTGAGCGGAGCAGCTTTCGGTTGCGCAACATCAGTCTCCACCCACTTCCACCGCGCCGCGCTTCACCGCCGCTTCCGCTACTTCGCGCTCTTTCTCCGCAGCCCGCACCTTGGGCGGTTTCCAGTTCGGAATCAGCGCCAGCACTGTGCCCAGTCCCACCACGACCACGCCAATCCAAATCCACATCACCAGCGGATTCACGTGCGCCCTGATGATCGGCTTGCCCGTGTCAGGGTTCTTGCCGGTGTACACGAGGTACAAGTCTTCGTTCGGACGCGAGCGGTTGGCCACGATGGTCGAGGTCTGCTCGCTTGCCTTGTAGAAGCGGCGTTCGGGAAACATGGTGTCGATCTTTTTGCCGTTCTTGTAGACATCGAGCACGGCCCACTCGCTGCCATAATTCGGGTTGTCGTCCTGCGTGTAGGACTGGCAGACCAGCGTGTAGCCGCCGATCTGCATCTTGTCGCCGAAGCCCATCTCCTGCTCTTTGTCCTGGTTGAACGGCAGGCCGGCGAATCCGATCACGATCAGGATCACGCCGAAGTGCACCAGGTATCCGCCGTAGCGCCGGGTGTTGCGGCGCGTGATCTGAACCATGCCAGAAACGATGCTGATGTGCTGCTGGCGAGCGATGACGCGTCCGCCGCGCCAAAATTCACCGAAGATTGTCGTCGCCACAAGCGTCGACAAGGAAATTGCCATCAGCGAATAGAAGTAAGCGCTGTCCTGCCACGGCCTCATGCCGCGTGCGATCAGCACGATGGCAGTCACCACTCCTACAATCGTCGGCCATAGGAAATTGCGTCGCAGGCTGTCCCACGATGTCTGACGCCACGCCAGCAGCGGTCCGATGCCAGTCAGGAATATCAGGAACAATCCGATGGGTACGTTGACGCGATTGAAGAACGGCGGTCCTACCGTCACCTTGCTGCCTGTCACCCACTCCGACAGCACCGGAAACAGCGTGCCCCACAGCACTGCGAAGCAGGCCACGAGCAGCACCAGGTTGTTGAAGAGGAAGCTCGACTCGCGCGAGATCAACGAATCCAGACGATGCTCGCTCTTGAGCGTATCGCGGTTGCGCACGAAGAAGAAGACGCAGGTCGCGAACGCGATTGCCAGGAACCACACAAACCAGATGCCAATGCCTGACTGCGCGAACGCGTGCACGGAGCTGACCACACCGCTGCGCGTGAGGAACGTTCCGAAGATGGCCAGCAGGAATGTGATGAAGATGAGCCACATGTTCCACATCTTCATCATGCCGCGCTTTTCCTGCATCATCACCGAATGCAGAAACGCGGTCATCGTCAGCCAGGGCAGGATCGAGGCGTTCTCCACTGGGTCCCATCCCCAATAGCCACCCCAGCCCAGAACCGCGTAGGCCCAGTGCGCGCCGAGGAAGATGCCGCAGGTGAGGAATAGCCATGCCACCATAGTCCAGCGGCGCGTGATGTGGATCCACTTTTCGCCGGGATACTTCATGATCAGCGCGCCCAAGGCGAACGCGAATGGAGCGGTCACGCCAACGTAGCCGAGATACAGCATCGGGGGATGGATGACCATCTCGGGATACTGAAGCAGCGGATTCAAGCCATTGCCGTCCGGCGGAATTGTGCCTGTGACGAGTCCGAAAGGATGGGCGGCGAAGTTGATCAGCAGCAGGAAGAACACTTGCACTGCCGCCACAATCGCTGAAGCGTAGGCCGTGAGTTGCGGATCGACCTTGTAACGCAGCCGCATTACCAGACCGTAGGTCGAGAGCAGCCACGCCCAGAGCAGCAGCGAGCCTTCCTGGCCTGACCACAGCGCTGCAAACTTATAGGCGATGGGAAGGTCGCGATTGCTGTGGTGAAGGATGTAGGCCACCGAGAAATCGTTGCCGAAGGCCGCAAGCACGAGGGCGAACGCCGCGATGGTGACTGCGGCCCAACACGCGATTCCAGCGCGCCGCGCGGTCTCGCCCAGCCGATCGTCCTTGCGGTACAGCGTCAGCGCGCCGGCCACAAACGAGTAGACAGCCAGGGCCAGGGCGAGCAGAAGCGTGAAACTACCTATTTGAGGCATGAGTTATTAAGTTCCTGCATTGTCACAAGGCCAGATCAGCCCAGCAAGCAGTGCCATCCTGCCGATTGCTACATTTTACTCGCAACGCGAGGTCGGGTGCGGCACTCGTTGGCGTTTTCAAATCAGTGGAAAGTTCCCGTCGCCGAGCATCCTAGGCGGCAGTTAAGGACTCCGGCACACATCCCGGCTCGCGGTACTATCATGAATGCCATGCAATACCGCAGCTTCGGTAAGTCTGGAATCAAGGTCAGCGACATCGGCTACGGCGCCTGGGGAATTGGCAAATCCATGTGGATTGGCGCCAACGACGAAGAATCCTTGCGCTCTCTTACCGCCGCGCGTGACGCGGGCGTCAATTTCTTCGACACCGCGCTGGCTTACGGCGACGGCCACAGCGAGCAACTCATCGCCCGCGCCTTCGGAAAATCTCCTGAGGTGATTATCGCCAGCAAAGTGCCTCCCAAAGACCTCGTGTGGGACGTCAAATCCGGAGATCCGCTCCAGAAGACCTTCGCCAAGAAGTACGTGCTCTCGTGCCTGGACCTGACGTTGAAGCACCTCGGCCGCGAACGCGTCGACATCTACCAGTTCCACACCTGGCACGACGATTGGGCGCTCGATCCCGAGTGGCAGGAGACGGTGCGCGAGATGAAGTCCTCAGGCAAAGTGCGGCTGGTCGGAATCTCCGTGCAGAACCATCAGCCCGCTAACGTGCTGAAGGCGCTCGACACCGGGCTCGTGGACAGCGTGCAGGTCATCTATAACATCTTCGACCAGTCACCCGAGGACGAGTTGTTTCCTCGGTGCCAGAAACTTGGCATCGGAGTGATCGTGCGCGTTCCCTTCGACGAAGGCGCGCTCACCGGCAAACTCACACCCGACACCCGCTTTCCCGATGGCGACTTCCGGCACAACTACTTCCGCGGTAATCGCTTGCAGCATATCTGGGATGCCGTCCAGAACATCGTGCGCGAAACCGGCACTCCTCTCGATGATCTTCCTGCACTGGCGTTGCGGTTCTGTCTCTCGGCTCCAGCGGTTTCGACCGTGATTCCCGGGATGCGCAACGTCAGGCATGTAGCCGCCAATGTCGCAGCCTCCGACGCCGGTCCGCTGCCGCCGAAAGTCCTGCAGAAACTCCGCGCACATCGCTGGGTGCGCAATTTCTGGCACTAGCGGCCAGCGCAGTCCTTAACCGCGACCATTTACTATTCAAGTCGCCATGTCTCGCACGATAAGCTTCATCACATTTGCCCTCATCGCTCTAACTTCGCTCGCCGCGTTCGCCCAGCAACCACCCGCGATTACCTCACCCGATGTTCAGCCCGACGGCAAGGTTACGTTCCGCTTTCTTGATCCCGGCGCGAAAGACGTGAGGCTCAACTTCGAGGGCAGCCCCCAGCCATCACCCATGACGCGCGACGATGTGGGTCTATGGAGCATTACCCTCGGCCCACTCGATCCCGACATTTACGGCTACATCTTCATTGCCGACGGCGTGAACTTGATGGACCCCAACAATCCAACGATCAAGCCAAATCTCTTGAATCCGCAGAACACGGTCCATGTCTCCGGCCCAACTCCTCAATTGTGGGAGGTTGCCGAAGTCCCGCACGGCGTCGTGCATCATCACTTCATCAAGTCAGCGGTGGTTGGCGACCAGCGCGATTTCTACGTGTACACACCGCCCGGTTTCGATCCCAAAGCCAAAACCAAGTACCCCGTGTTCTATCTGCTGCACGGCTTTAGCGATTCCGCTGATGGCTGGACTGCGGTTGGAATGTCCAACATCATCCTCGACAACCTGATTGCGCAGGGCAAGGTCAAGCCGATGATCGTTGTTATGCCGCTCGGCTACGGAACGCCCGAGATGATCAGGCTCAAGCAGGCCGCATGGGACCATCACGACGTGCGCCAGCAGAACTTTGACGGCTTCCGCAAGTCGCTGCTCACCGAAGTGATACCAATGGTCGAGAGCGTCTATCCGGTATCGACCAAGCGCGAAGACCGCGCCATCGCCGGACTCTCGATGGGAGGCGCGGAGAGCCTGCTGACTGGCCTTAACAACATCGACAAGTTTGCCTACGTAGGCTCTTTCAGTGCCGGCGGATTGTTCGACGATTACGCTCCTGCGTTCCCAGCGCTCGACGCCAAGCAGGCTTCGCAGCTGCGCGTTTTATGGATTGCCTGCGGCACCAGCGACCGCCTCATCGAAGATAACCGGAAGTTCAAGGCGTGGCTGAAATCGAAGGACATCGCCTTTACCGACATCGAAACCCCCGGCGCCCACACCTGGATGGTCTGGCGGCGCAACTTGATCAACTTCGCCCCGCTTCTGTTCACGAGCAAGTGAGTTGTCGGCCCGATGCGGATGTTGCGAGCTCATTTCGCCGCCTTTTGTTTGGACTGCGGGAACGAAGTCGCTTCGGCGGCCAAGACCGTAATCTTGGGAAAGGTCGCCGTGCCGGTCTGCTGGACGAAATGCTTTCCCTCACAACTTATCTCCATTTACTCTGTTTAATGGCTTACGGGAACTCGCACACCGTCTTTGGCGAATTCCTTATGTCGGGTCTTCGCGCTTCATCTACTTGTCTGCGCGATTAGCCATTACTACGCCAGGAACCCTATGGAATCAAAGCTTACGTCCAGGTGCACCGCTGTACTGATTGGATTGTTCATTCTTCTTAGCTCCTATGCCCTTGGCCAGACGGCCCAACAGAACCGCATAGTTCGCCCCGTCGATAGCCGCAGCGTGGTGCGCCTGCAGGGGACGGTGCATCCCCTCGCTCGCAGTGCTTCCGATCAGGGCCCAGCCTCGCCGACGCAGCGAATGCAGCGCATGACGCTGTTGTTCGCGCCTACGGCGGAACAGCAAGCCGCTCTCGACCAGTTGCTGGCTGAACAGCAGGACCCGGCTTCTGCGAACTACCACAAGTGGCTCACGCCCGAAGAGTTTGCTGACCGCTTTGGCATCAGCTCACAGGACATCAATGTCCTCGCAGCCTGGTTGCGCTCGCAGGGCTTCACCGTGGACGAGACGGCGCGCAGCCGTACCTGGATCGCCTTCAGTGGTATCGCAGCCCAGGTCAACGCCGCCTTTCAGACTTCCATGCACAACTACATGGTTGACGGAAAGATGCACTACGCAGCCGCGACCGAACCCTCAGTTCCCGCCGCGTTTGCGGGCGTGGTCACCGGCATCGGCGCCTTGCATAATTTCGCGCCTCACGCTCGCAGTGTTCAGCCTAAGCCGCGCCTGACCTCTTCGCTCACCGGCAACCACTTTATAGTGCCTGGCGATTTCGCCACCATCTACGACTTGCAAGCGCTCTACAACAGCGGCATCAATGGCACCGGCCAGACGATCGCCATCATGGGCCAGACTGACCTTACTACCGACAGCAATCCCGGTCGCAACGGCACGCCCGGAGCCGTCGTAAACGGACAGGAACAACAGTACGATGTGGTGACCTTTCGCAATCTTGCCGGATTACCCGCGCTGACCTCGACTAATTTTCAGACGGTGCTTGTCACCGGCGTCACCGATCCGGGTGTGGTCACCGCCGACGCGAATGAAGCCAACCTCGATGTCGAGTGGTCGGGAGCCGTTGCGCCCAATGCCAATCTGGTCTACGTCATCAACAACCCGACCACCAGCAACGGCGCCTTCGGCGCCCTGGAATGGGCGGTGAGCAACGTAAAGGCGAACATCTTCAGCATCAGCTATGGTGAATGTGAACCCCAGGCCAGCGCCACCGACAAGAGCCAGTTGACGACGGCTGCGGCGCAGGCCGCCGCGCAAGGCCAGACCATTGTCGCGCCCTCCGGCGATAGCGGCGCGGCCGATTGCGACTCCAACTCCCCTGCCACCCAGGGCATCGCCGTCGATTTTCCTTCAAGCATTCCCACTGTGACTGCCGTGGGAGGAACCGAGTTTTCCGCAGACTCTGCCAACAGCGCCAACCCTAGCGTGCCAACGCCTTATTGGTCTGGCTCGGCGAATGACACGACTGCTTCAGCTTTGGCTTACATCCCTGAGACGGCCTGGAACGACTTCACGATCACCACCCCTTCGTTGTCGGCCGGCGGTGGCGGGGTCAGCACGTTTTTCCCCCAGCCGACGTGGCAAACCGGCTTGGGATTGCCTACGGGCCGCAATGTGCCCGACATTTCGTTCACGGCATCGGCCGAGCATGATGGCTACCTGGTCTGCTCTCAGTCGAGTTGCGTCAGCGGATACCGCGACGCCACCACTTCCTTCAACGTCATCGGCGGGACGTCGGCTCCCACGCCTTCCTTCGCTGGAATCGTGGCGCTTATCAATCAGAAACTGGGCGCTGCCCAGGGCAACTTCAATCCGACGCTCTACGCTCAGGCGGCCAGCGCACCGTGGGCCTTTCACGACATCACCACCGGCAACAACATGGTTGCTTGCACCACGGGAACGGGCTGCACTAACGGCACATTGGGATACTCCGCCGGCCCCGGCTACGACCTTGTGACGGGCCTGGGATCGCTCGACGTCGGTACTTTGATCAACGCCCTGACTGGTGTCTCCGATTTCTCCGTCACGCCTTCGCCCAACAGTTTGTCCCTGTCGACCAACGGCTCAGGCAGCGTGACGCTCAACCTACTGGGTACCGTCGGGTCGAACATAACCTTCACCTGCACCGCGGTCGCCCCGTTGACCGCGACGACTTGCACCACTCCTTCTCCCGTTACCACCAACGGCGGCACCGCAGTCACTTCCACGCTTACTGTCACCACCACCAGTGCCACCTCAGAAACCGGCGCGGTCAACGTAACGGCGAGCAATGGGTCGATCTCTCATCTCGTGCCCGTCACAGTGACCGTCAATGGAACCAGTCCAGACTTCCAACTCGCTTCGACAAACGGTAGCGAAACCGTCACTCCCGGAGGCTCGACCACCGACACCATCAGCATCACCTCCGTGAACAGTTTTTCCGGCAGCGTAAGTTTCTCCTGCAGCGGGACCACTGGCCTCACCTGCTCGATGAGTCCGAATCCGGTGACCGCCAGCTCGTCCGCCGCCGTCACCAGCACGCTGACGGTTAACGCGTCCTCATCCGCATCGACCGGTGCGATTACCATCACGGCCACCAGCGGAACTCTTACTCATACGCTTCAGATCCTCGTGTCGGCCACGCCGAGTTTCAACTTGTCCGCCTCCACCAACTCGATCGTACTGTCGAGCGGCCAGACCGGGACTGCGACCATCACCGTCGCTCCCACCTCGGGCTTCACTTCCAGTGTCGCCCTCACCTGCAGCCTGACGTCTACCTTGGGAGCAAGCACTTGCAGCCTCTCGCCTACCACCGTCGCCGGCGGAAGCGGCACCTCCACGCTCACGATCAATGGAGCCGTCCTGACCGGCATGCTTCGAGGCGCGCCGCGGCCGTTTTCGCATCCCAGCCTCGGCGGCTATGCGACAGTCGTTTTCGCGCTGGGGATGGTGTTCACTATGAAACCCAGGCGCATGGCCCGCGCCCGAGGCTCGTGGTGGAGCAACTTACTTGGCCTCTTGTTGCTGGCTATCCTGTTGGGCACGGTCGCCTGTGGAGGCGGTGGCAGTAGCGGTGGGGGTTCGGGTCCAACTCCATTGAGCGGCACGGTGACCGTCACGGGCGTCAGCGGAAACCTCACTACCAGCATTTCCATCCCCGTCACCATCAATTAGCCGGAACCCACCGCTCGCGCCACGCCGCTACGGCGGGCGCGAACGGCACCGTGAAATCCCGGAGCCCTGTTCGTCAATGCCTGTTCAGGACGCGTGGCGGCAATGATCCTGACGCACCGGACGCTCATCTCCAACGCTCTCATGTACCATGCTGTCCGAGGAGTCTCATGCCCCGGCCACATTCAATATCTCTGAGAAGTGCTGTCCGTTTCGCGTCGTTGTTTAGTGTTCTGGCATCCTGCTCTTTCGCCGCCACTCCTCCTGCGCCAGCCACACCCGCAAACCGCCTCGATCTCCGTTCGGGATGGCAGGTGCAATCAGCCTGTGTGCTGCAAGGTTCCACTACCGGCCCCGCTGGCCTGAAGAACGGCAACTATCCTGCCCTTGACGGCGAAACGCTTTCGTCGCCGCTCTACCGTCCTATCGGTTGGATCCCCGCCACCGTGCCCAGCACTGTGGTCGCGGCACAGGTAGCCGCCGGAATTATCAAAGACCCGTTCTACGGCATGAACCTCCGCAAGCTCCCGGGCATGGACTATCCCGTCGGCAGCCAGTTCGCCAACCTCGCCATGACCGACGACAGTCCTTACAAGTGTGGCTGGTGGTATCGCACCCAGTTCCGCCTGTCTGCGGGATTCGCGGGCCGCACCGTTGCACTGCACCTCGACGGCGTCAACTATCGCGCCGACGTGTGGCTCAACGGCAAGCAGCTTGCCAATAAGAATGAAATTGCTGGAACCTGGCGCGTCTTCGAACTCAATCTCGCCAGTGGCCTCGCCGCCAATGCCGAAAACATTCTCGCCATCGAAGTGTTTCCGCCGACTCCTGACGATCTCGCCATCACCTGGGTGGACTGGAATCCCGCGCCGCCTGACAAGAACACCGGCCTCTTCCGTGATGTCTATCTCACCCTCGGCGGACCCGTACAGTTGCGCTTTCCATACGTCGCCAGCAAACTGGACAACACTTTCACAACTGCGCAACTGACTCCAGTTGTTGAGGCTTGGAACGCCACCGGGCATTCCGTGAAGGCCGACATCGCATGGGAAATCGATGGCAAAAGAATCCATCAGGAAGTCGCGCTCGATCCCGAACAAAGGAAGACCGTTCTCTTCGGCCCGGAACAGTTTCCCGAGCTGGTTCTCGACAATCCCAAACTCTGGTGGCCCGCGGAACTCGGCACTCCCGCGCTTTACCATGCCCGCATCAGCGCGACTGTGGATGGACGGCCATCCGAATCGCGCGACGTGACCTTCGGCATTCGCCAAGTTACGTCGGAGTTAAACAACGGACATACGCTGTTCAAGATCAACGGCAAGCCCATCCTCATCCGGGGCGGTGGGTGGGCGCCCGACATGCTCCTGCGCTCCTCGCCCCAGATCATGGACACTGAATTCCGTTACGTGCGCGACCTGGGACTGAACACCATCCGCCTCGAAGGCAAACTCGAAAGCCAGGCCTTCTACGATCTGGCAGACAAATACGGCATCCTCGTAATGGCGGGATGGTGTTGCTGCGATATGTGGGAGCGCTGGAATGAGTGGGGCCCGGAGCAGTACAGAATCGCACAGGGCGCAATGCGCGACCAGATGCGTCTGCTCCGCAACCATCCCAGCATGCTGGTTTGGCTTAATGGCAGCGACAACCCGCCCATCCCCTCCGTCGAGTCCATGTATCTTTACGTCGGCAAGGAACTGATGTGGCCCAATCCATTCCTGTCTTCGGCATCTGCGGCGACCACCACAGTCACTGGGCCTTCGGGAGTGAAGATGACCGGCCCTTATGATTACGTTCCGCCGATCTACTGGCTCGCTGATACCAAGTTGGGCGGCGCGTGGGGATTCAACACCGAAACCAGCCCCGGGCCAGCTATTCCGCCTCCGGCAAGCTTGCGCAGGTTTCTGCCGCCGGACAAATTATGGCCGCAGAACGAAGTGTGGGGACTGCACGAAGGCGGCGAGCGTTTCCAGACCATCACCTTCTACAACACGTCGTTGGAGAACCGCTACGGAGCGCCGAAAGATCTCAACGACTTCATCCGCAAAGCCTACGCCATGGATTACGAAGGCGAGCGTGCCATGTTCGAGGCCTACGCCCGCAACAAGTACAACTCCACCGGAGTCATTCAGTGGATGCTGAACAACGGCTGGCCTTCACTCATCTGGCATCTGTACGACTACTATCTCATCCCAGGCGGAGGTTACTACGGAACCAAGAAGGCCAACGAGACTGTGCACGCCCTGTATGCCTACGACACCCGCTCGGTCGTGGTGGTGACCGACATGGGAGAGAGCGGATACGCCGTCAAGGTGACCGCCAGCCTCTACAATCTGGACGGGACCCAGAAGTGGACTAAAGACGCAATGATTGATATTGCGCGTGACACCCCGACCGTGGCGTTTGACGTTCCACAATTACCCGATTTGTCCACCACATATTTTTTGAAGCTCACCGCCGCGGATCGCCTCGGCAAAGTCACTAGCGAGAACTTCTATTGGCTCTCCACCAAGCCCGATGAAATGGCGTGGGACAAGACCCACGACACGGTGAACACTCCGCAGAGCGCGTACGCCGACATGACTGGTCTGCAAGATCTGCCGCCGGTGGCGCTGCGGGTGCAAAGTAAGCCCGCTGATTCGCCCTGCGCGACTCCAATCGCGGTGCGCCCCAACGCTGCGCCCACCACTCCAGCCGTCGCAGCGGCGGAGTGCGACGGCGGTTTCGTCTACCAGCAGTTGACCGTCAGCAATCCTACGAAAACCGTGGCCTTCATGGCCCACCTCCGGCTGGTGAAGAGTGATGGGGTGGACGTGGTCCCGGCATTCTTCGACGACAATTTCGTCTCGCTATTGCCCGGCGAGTCGCGCACGATCCCCTTGCGTTACCGTGCCAGCGATCTAGGCAAAGCTCCCGCGCATCTCGAAGTCAGCGGCTGGAATGTGCAACCGGAGACCGTCGCACTGCAATAACTGGGGTGATGTACGCGTTTGCCATCCTCAGCGAAGGCGGGCTTCCCGCCGCAGTCGAAGGACCCGCTGTCCTCTCCACTGCGAGCGAAGCGGCACTTGAGTCCTTGCCCACGTTGTCACTTGAAACTCGAAACTGGAAACTATCTCGCAGTGAGGACATCATGAACATTGCATTTCTCGGACTCGGCAACATGGGCACTCCGATGGCGCGCAACCTGCTGCGCGCCGCCCATGACGTCACCGTCTGGAACCGCACCCGCTCCAAGGCCGACGCCCTCCGCGCCGACAATGCTAAGGTAGCGGACTCGGTCGCCAGCGCAATCCACGGCGCGGAATTCGTCATCACCATGATGGCTGACGATCACGCTGTGAGTTCCGCCGCACTCGATGCCGGCGGCATCCTGGAGAATCTCGCACCCGGCGCTATACACGTCTCCATGAGCACGATTAGCGTCGCCCTCTCGCAGCAACTTACCGCCGAACACGCCAAGCGCGGGCAGCACTATATCGCCGCTCCGGTCTTCGGGCGCCCCGAGGCCGCTGCAGCAGCCAAGCTATTCATCGCCGC
The DNA here is from genome assembly GCA_963699185.1 of uncultured Acidobacteriaceae bacterium. Lineage (GTDB taxonomy): Bacteria > Acidobacteriota > Terriglobia > Terriglobales > Acidobacteriaceae > DASRAA01. Next base: position 304,409 of record OY969419.1, read on the forward strand.
TGCTGGAGACGCCTCGGCGGTTGAGCGCTGCCAGCCGATCTTCGACGCTGTCGGCCAACGCACCTTCGTAATCGGCGCCTCACCCGAAATGGCGAATGTGGTGAAGCTTAGCGGCAACTTTCTCATTTTCTCGGTCATCGAGGCACTGGGCGAAGCCATCGCTCTCACACGTAAATACGGCATCGATCCGCATGCTTACATCGAATTCCTCACCAGCACACTCTTCTCCGCTCCGGTTTACAAAACCTATGGTGGAATCATTGCCGACGAGAGCTTTGAGCCTGCGGGCTTCAGAATGCGGCTGGGCTTGAAGGATATCCGTCTTGTGTTGGCCGCCGCCGAAGCTGTGGATGTGCCTATGCCCTCGGCCAGTTTGATCCGCGATCACGTTCTCGCCGCAATCGGCCGTGGAATGGAAAACCTTGACTGGAGCTCAATCGCTCGCCTCGCAGCCGAAAACGCGGGCCTCGCGCGGAAGAAATAGAGCCAGCCAGTCCCGAAACCTCATCATCCGGTCCGCGTGATCGCGAGAAGACCTGGATTCAATGTTGCAGCCGAGCGAAGCCATGACTGCGGGCCTTATTTGCCTTCGGTTTGCGGCAGTAGGTTGTGATTGAGCGCGAAGAGCGCTAGTTCCAGGCGGTTACCCACCCCCAGCTTATTGAAGATGTTGGTGAGATGGCGCTTCACAGTTTCTTCACTGATGCCAAATTGCTTGGCAATGTCTTTATTGGTACAGCCTTCGGTGATGAGCGTAACCACTTCCAGTTCCCGCGCCGTCAACCCGAACGTCTTGCGCGGCGGCGGAGCGGTTTGTGCCGCGAGATCGCGCAACACTTGCACCAGATTTTGTACTGGCCGTCCATCCAACCAGTATTGCCCCTGCGTCACCGCGCGGATGCATGCCGAAAGATTTTCCACCGCTGCGTCTTTCAGTACCACGCCGCGTGCGCCCAGTTGCAGCGCCTCCAGGATCTGCCGGTTGTCGATCAGTCCGGTCAGCACGATGGTGCGCGTATCCAGATTGCCTGAGGTCATCTCACGCAGCGCCTCCATCCCGGCTACGTTGGGCATCGCCAGATCCAGCAGCAGCACGTCGGGACGCAAGCTTCGCGCCAACTCCAGCGCTTCGACGCCATCGCGCGCCTCTCCCACCACTTCAACCAGGGGATCTGCCTGCAGCATGTTGCGCAGGCCAACCCGCACCACGGGATGATCGTCAGCGATCAAGACTCGAATTGGAGTTGTCGTCACCGTTCCGCTCGGAGTAAGAAATGTTTCTATGCGGCTCCCGTCTTGTCTGCCGGAACTACTCCGGCACCCAGACGGACCGCCAGTTCAGCTTCGACCTCGCGCAGGGCTTGCCGGGTTCGCTCCAGCATGGGGCCAGCACCCTCAATGTCGCCACTGCGTCCCAATTCCTCAAGTGCAGCCGCGCATTGCGCCACCGCACATGCGCCTAGAACCATGCTGCTGCCTTTCAGGCGGTGCGCGCTCGCTCTGACTTCGTCCGGTCTTTGTTGCAACATCCCTTCGCGCAGCATCCCCACCGCTTCCCAAGAGTCAGCCAGATAGTCGCGATAGAGTTCCGTGAAACCGGTAGGGTCGCGAGCCATAGCTCGCTGCAACTGGTCGAAGATCATCGACGCAAGCGTCGTCTCGTTCACAGGCATTGGGCGCTGCCTTACGTGAGAGTCAATATCCCATAGGTAAACATCGTCAGCAGCATACGTCAAGCCGGGAAAGCACTCAGCCGTGGTTGTCGGGAAACTTCAACATCCCCCGAAAGTGCCTTCCCAGTTCACTACTATCGAAACTGTGCAAAGTTCGGCTTGCGTTTCTCGAGAAATGCCGTCAATGCCTCACGGCACTCGGGAGAAACCAGTCGCCCGCCGAGGATCTGCACTTCTTCGCGAATGGCCCTCTCCAATTCCGCCTGTCCCGCCGTGCGTAGCAGTGCCTTGGTTGCCCGTAGCGCTCCGGCAGGCTTCTCCGCCAGCTTCTGCGCGACTTCGAGCACCGTCGCGAGCAGCGCTTCCGGCGCGACAACTGCATTCACCAGTCCCAACTCATACGCACGCTGCGCACTGATCGGAGCGCCCAGCATGAGCAACTCCGCTGCTCGTTGATGCCCCACCAGAGCCGGCAACAGAACCGTCGAGCCTGCCTCGGGCACGATCCCGAGATTGACGAAAGGCATCATCATCCGTGCGGTATCCGCCGCGTACACCAGGTCACAGTGCAGCAGGATTGTTACCCCAATGCCCACCGCCATCCCGTGTACCGCCGCCACCATCGGCTTCTTTGCATTCGCCACTGCCCCAATAAAGCGAAGCGCGGGCGGTACCGCATCCCCTTTCCACGGGTTTGCCATGAAGTCTTCCAGGTCGTTGCCGGCGGTGAACGAGTCGCCGTTGCCGTGCAGCAATATCACCCTGACATCAGCGTTAGACTCTCCTCCCTCTACCGCATCCGCTAGCGCGGTGTACATGGCGGAGGTCAGAGCATTTTTCTTTTCAGGGCGGTCGATCGTGATGCGCAGCACATCTGATTTCAACTCGGTTTGCACTTGGCCCATAATGATTCCCCTGCCGCGTCGAATCGAATTGGCTTCTCTAGCAGCGCAGCCAGACCGAATTGTACTGGAAGAAAATGAGGGAAGCGTTGATACCGTTGCAGTCCGCATACCTGGTGTTCCCGTTTTGAGGTAAGCTGAGGAGGACTCCATGGTTTCTCCGTTTCATTACCGGATCTCTTCAGCCGGAAAGCATGACTCCAAGCGTCGTGCGCCCGTGAAGCTGCCATTTCGAATTGCCCTCTCGGCGTTTTCGATTTTCGCTGCGGCGATCTCCTGCTTTGCAGCAAGTCCCGACGCCGTCACGCCGCCGTGCGGAATCGGGCTCAATCTCAATAGTGAACAGGTTTCCCGCCGCCTGGCTGCGAACAACGCCGAGCGCGCACGACGGTTGCGCAACTTTGAAGCGCGACGGCAGTACACGCTCGACTATACGGGTCTGCCTTCGTCCCGCAGCGCTGAGATGAACGTGAAAGTCTCCTACCAGGCGCCCGGCGGCAAGGAATTCACTGTGCTGGCCGAGTCTGGATCAAAACTCATCTTGACCCGCGTATTTCGCAAGCTGTTGGAATCGGAACAGGAATCTTCGGGCGATGAGAAGAACCGCGCCGAAGTGGCGCTGACGCCCGACAATTACCGCTTTGCCCTGCGTGGTTGCGAGGTGGACGGCGGCCGCGATCTTTACGTGATGGACGTGCAGCCTCTACGCGACGCCAAGTTCCTCTACCGCGGCACGATCTGGATCGACGCGAAGGATTTCGCCGTCACCCGCATCGACGCTGAGCCCGCCAGGAACCCGTCGTTCTGGACAAAGCGCTCGCAGATCCATCACCGCTACCAGAAGATCGGCGAATTCTACCTCCCAGCCTTGAATGAAACCGTCACCGACGTCCGCCTGGGCGGTAAAGCCGTCCTCACCATCCGCTACCACGACTATAAACTGAACCAATCCGGCCGTAACTCGGGCGGCAAATAGCCTCCGCGAAGATGGCCAAAAAGCTGTATTATAACTTTTATTATAACTCCCCAAGTGGGCAGCTAACCGGTTAGGTCGCTCAAACTGGTTATGAAGTCGAATGCTACACTTTATAACCAGCGAGGACGATTACAGTGGTTAGCCGAAGCAGGGTGGGCGATCTGCGTGTGCGGCCTCAGGCCCGGCCGAGCGGCGTGGCGCTGTTTCTGGCGTTCTTGGCGATTTATGTCGTGTGGGGATCGACGTATCTAGCAATACGTTACGCTGTGGAAGGCATTCCGCCGCTGATCGTGGCGGGCGTCAGGCATAGTGTTGCAGGTTTGGTGCTGCTTACTTGGGCTTACGCGCGTGGATACCGTCCGGGGCTGCACGAGTGGCGCGCCAGCCTGGTGCTGGGCGTCCTTTATTTCGCCATCGGACACGGCAGCCTGCACTGGGCAGAGACCGTCGTGCCTTCCGGTTTGGCGGCATTGCTGATAGCCAGTGAGCCCATCTGGATCGCCGGAATGGCCGCAGTGGTGTCGCACGGCGAGCGTCTGACGGGCAAGACTGTAATAGGACTTTTACTGGGTATCGCCAGTGTGGTTCTTCTGGTCGGCGGGGTGACTGCTTCGGGGCAGCGCGCTGTGCTCGTCGGGTCCCTGGCAATCCTCGTAGGAACGCTGTCGTGGTCGGTGGGAGTCTTCTACTCGCGAAGCGCGTCGCTGCCGCGCAATGCGGTGGCGCGGGCAGGCATGCCGGAAATCGCGGGTTCCGTGCTCTTGTTAGTCACAGCCGGATTCACAGGTGAGTTTTCACACCTGCACGTCGCGGCCATTCCTGCGCGCTCGCTGTGGGCTTTGTTGTACCTGATCACCTTCGGATCGATCATCGCGTTCACCGCCTACACCTGGCTGCTGGACCACTGCTCGCCGACGTTGGTTTCGACGCACACCTATGTCAATCCTGTGATCGCGGTATTGCTGGGATGGCTGTGGGCGGGCGAGGTTATTAACACGCGCGTGCTAGAAGCCGGGCTCCTGACACTTTTGGCCGTGTATCTAATCAGCCGCGGCACCGGAAACTCGGCGCAGGCCGAGGTGCCGGCGGAGGAAGCTGAGGTCCCGTAAAAAGATGCCCAGCAAGCCAGAGCCGGAGTTTGACCTGAGTGGTGGAGTGCTTTGCCTCGATTTCGCCAATACGGTCAGCGAGCGGGGCTCGCCCAAGCGTTCGTTCGATTATCTGTACGGGTATGACAACATGATCGCTTTTGCGCGAGACGAAGGCATCCTGACGCCGGAGGAGGCCCGCGAGGTGCTGGTCTTTTCCCAGACAAAGCCGCAAGGGAGGGCGAGGGTGCACAGGGTTGCGATTACGCTGCGGGAGGCGATTTACCGGGTCTTCGCCGCTCACGTCAAGTCTCAGGAGGCGTTGCCCAAAGACCTGAAAATGATCGAGGACTTTACCAGGGAGGCGATACAGCATCGCCATCTGAACTACTCGGGGGGGCACTACCGGTGGGAGTGGAAACCCGGGTATGACGAAAGACTGGGCTGGGTCTTATGGCCGATAGCGGAATCGGCGGCAGAGTTGCTGACCTCGGCAGAACTCAAAAAATTGCGCATGTGCGCCGGAGCAAAATGTGAGTGGCTGTTCCTGGACGAGAGCCGGAACCATAGCCGTCGCTGGTGCGACATGAGAGTATGCGGTAACCGCGAGAAGGCGAAGAGGCATTACGGGCGGCAGCACTAGGAGACGGAAGGATCACCATGGAGGCGCGGAGGACACGGAGTTTTTGTTTCTTCCAGCGTGAAAGGACCCACACAATCCAAATTCAGGATTGTACGGGCACCCGGCAAATTAGAAAATTGTGTACCAGTCTTGATGCCGCCGGCTGAAGCCGGCTTAAGAAAATTCAGTGGCCTGGTTGACGCCGCGCTGAGGCGCGGCACTACCCGGCGAAAAGACCCACATAATCCAAAATCAGGACTGTATGGGCCCCCGACGGGAAGAACCGCAGATCCTTCGACTCGGACGCGCGCCCTTTCGGCGCGTCCTCGCTCAGGATGACACTCGGGTGACGAGTTGCGTTGCTCAGGATGACACTCGGGTGATTAGTTGCCCTGGGGCTGGGGAACAATTAACAGCTTGCGCAACTCAGTATCACGCACCACCTCGACTTCCGCGGACTGGCCGCTGCGTTCGGCGGTGAGAAGACGATGGAGGTCGTCCACGCTCGCGATGGAGTGCCGGTCGAAGCGCACGATGACATCGCGCTGGCGCAATCCGGCGCGCTCGGCGGGTGAGCCCGCGACCACGCTTTCGACCAGCAGCCCGCTGTCCGATGGCAGATCGTAATAACGCACGATGCGGCGGTGCAACGGGACGCCCTGACCCATGACTCCGATGTAGCTGCGGCGAATGCGACCATCGCGAATCAGGCGCGACGCCACGAACTCTGCCGTATCCGCGCCGATGGCGAAGCAAATACCCTGCGCGCCCATGATGGTTGCGGTGTTCACTCCCACGACTCGGCCTTGCGAATCGACCAGCGGGCCGCCCGAGTTGCCGGGGTTTAAAGCAGCATCCGTCTGCACCACGCCGTCGATGAGGCGACCGGAGCGCGAGCGCATGGTGCGCCCCAACGCGCTGACGACGCCCGCCGTCACCGTGTGCTGAAAGCCCAGCGGATTGCCCATGGCGATCACAAGTTGCCCGACGGCGAGCTGACGCGAGCTGCCCAGCGGGACCGAAGGGGCGGAAGTACGTCCGCGAATCACGGCGAGGTCGGTGTCAGGATCGTCGCCCACCAGCTCGGCGGGAAAGCGGTCGCCCTCCACGGTGGTCACGGAAATTTCCGCCGCGCCATGCACGACATGGCTGTTCGTCAGCATGAATCCGTCGGGAGTAAAGACGAAGCCTGAGCCTGATCCTCCCTGTTGACTATTTTTCTGCCGCACCTGAATGTGGACGACCGCAGGACTGACGCGAGCGACCGCGCTGACAACAGCCCGGGAGTATGCGTCCAGTAAGTCGGCATCAGGGTCTGGCGGGACGGCCGGATTGTTGAGCTGGTCACGATGCGCTTCTTCTGCAAGCCAATGAGGGGTAGCCATAAATTCCTGTGGAGATGTCGATGCTGGAAGAGGCGGTTGCGATTCGCGCGAGGGTCGAGCGCCAGAATCCCACTCAAGAGGGGGTCGCTCAGCCAGAACAACTGTGCGACCTATTGGTCAACTGCAACAGCGTGGACAACATCGCACAGCGGTGACATCGTGAGCGACTCGCACAGCGGTGTATGGAGTGGAAAGACAACCTACTGGCGCTGTATAGCGGCGCACAACTCCGGTTCCACCGTGCCGAACATCACGCGGCCCTCAACAGGAGTGGACGCCTCGAACATCGCCAGCGATAATACTCAATATTGGGAGCCGGCTTACATGCAGTTCTTCCGTGCGCAGGTCTTCGCGGGGACACAGTTCTATGAGGGCTCGGTTCTGGCGCTGACGGACATTAACGGCAATCCCGAACCGATGCACATCATCGGCCTGCTGAATGCATGGTTACGGCAAGGATATCGCACAATGGAACCACCACTGTGGCGGGGCTGCTTGAGCGGCGCAGAGTGCGGCCCTTCCTACACGGCGATTCAGCATATTCCGCCCCCGGCAATAGCGAACTAATGAAATATCTTGTCATCTTCATGCTCGCAGTCGGCATCGCAGGTTGGGGTCAAGCGACCACCTACAACCTAAACAATGACACAGCCACGCACGGCTTCTCGCTGCCCCTTCCATGTCCCTCGACTACTGGTGGAAATTGTAACAACCTCGGTACGCAGAATAATCAGGCTTATGTGGGCGCAAACTCTATCTGGGCAGAATGCGGGTTTTCGTTAACTTCCAGCTTTATCAACCCTGAATGCAGCAGCGGTGAACTTGCGGCCAGCAGCAGCAGCGCGGCAGCGGCCCATTCTCAGTATGTCCACATCGTTCGGGCAACAGATAGCACTACGGCGGCAAGTGGGCAGTGGCAGTACTCTGCGACGGCTGGTGGTGCGGGCGATGTGACATGGGACTCAACTGCTACACGCTTTGCAGTGTTCAGCCTGGAGGGCGTAGCCAAGATATTCTCGTTCGATCCCAACCCCGCAGACACCAGCACATACATGCAGGTAACTGTGCTGTACGGTTCCAGCTATACGGTTGGCACATCTGCCGTGGCATTTTCCAAAATCACCAACCATTTAATGTATCGGAATGTCCTAGTTTAAGGTAGACGATTTCTCTTGACACGATTTAGGTTCGGGCGCATACTCTTGTTAGTCCTAGCAAGAGGTAGCCATGAACATAGTAGAAATCTACCGCCGCTTCCCAACCGCAACAGACTGCATCGCCCACCTAGAGCAGGTTCGCTGGCACGGCAAGGCGACCTGCCCTTACTGCAAATCCGACCGTACAACCCCAGCCAAGAGCGAACAGCGCCATCACTGCAATTCCTGCAACACGACGTTCAGCGTTACCGTTGACACGATCTTCCATCACACCCATCTGGACTTGCAGAAATGGTTTCTCGCAATCTCGCTAGTTCTCAATGCCAAGAAAGGCATCTCTGCCCGTCAGCTTGCCCGCGACATTGAAGTCACCAAAAACACCGCTTGGTTCATCGGTATGCGTATCCGCAATGCCATGTTTGAGCAGCCCGAACTTATGCGCGGCATCGTGGAAATGGACGAGTGCTATATCGGCGGCAAACCACGCAAGGGCAACGGTCCCGGCCCCAAGGGTGGAACCCATAAGCGCGGTCGCGGCACATCCAAGATTCCCGTTGTCGGCATCATGGAGCGCGATGGAAAGGTCTTTGCGCGTCCCATCGACAAGTCGAAGCTGAATTACAGGGGCCTTTCCAAACTCGTGCGCGAACACGTGAATGTTGATGAGGCTGTTCTTATCACGGACGAATACACCGCCTATTCTCCGATGAAAAGCTTCGTCATTCACGCCGTTATCAATCACAGTTATTCCTATGCGGACGGCGAGATTCACACAAATTCAATCGAAGGCTTTTGGGGCCTCTTGAAGCGCGGCATCGTCGGCCAATACCACAAAGTCTCGCTTCGGCATTTGCATCAATACGTCACCGAATTTTGCTATCGCTACAACTATCGCAACCACCCATTCCTTTTTGAAATGACGCTCAATCGCGCCGTAGGAGTCGCATGACCGAAACAAAGATTCTGAAAGCCATCTGGGGCGACCCAGAACGCCCGCTCCGAATTGGTAACCTCGAAATCCCCTGCTATGTTCTCGAAGGTGGTACTCGCGTTCTTTCGGGACGCGGGATGCAGACCGCTTTGGAACTCGGCCAAAGCCATGGATCGAAATTGAAGGGTTTACTGCGGGCGAAGTCGATTAAGCCCTACGTTAGCAATGATTTAGCCATGGCTATAAAGAATCCTATTAGGTTTGTTCGGCCTGGACGTGGCGGCAAACTGGCGGTTGGCTACGAAGCCACAATGTTGCCCGAAATTTGCGATGCAATGCTTGAGGCCCGTAAACATGAAAAGCTGACTCCCACTGAACAGCTTGTTGCAGACCAATGCGAAATTCTTACTCGCGCCTTTGCAAAGGTCGGCATTATCGCGCTGGTCGATGAAGCGACTGGCTATCAGGAAATCCGTGACCGAGAAGCCCTGCAAGCTATTCTCGATAAATTTCTACTGAAGGAATATGCGAAGTGGGCGAAGCGATTCCCCGATGAATTTTACAAAGAGATGTTCCGCCTCCGTGATTGGCAATGGCGTGGAATGAGAGTTAATCGTCCAAGCGTCGTCGGCCATTACACCAATGATCTCGTTTACGAACGCCTTGCGCCGGACTTACTTCTTAAGCTGCGCGAACTGAATCCTAGGGATGCAAAGGGCAAACGTGATGCGAAGCATCACCAATGGCTCACCGAAGATCTCGGGGTTCCAGCCCTAGCGCAACACCTATACGCTGTAATTGCTCTAATGAAGGCATCGCCCAACTGGGACAAGTTCTATCGTTCTATTCAACGAGCCCTTCCGAAGCAGAACACGACGATGTTGCTGCCCATCCCCGACGCTGACGACTTGCAAACTGACGATGGGGGCCAAACATGGCACTAATTCCCCCGACTGGCAGATTAAAAAGCAAGAGGCGTCCGTTTCACGAAATCGCGTTCAAGCTCGACTTTATCCGAGCCACGATCGAAGGGTTCGGAGCCAGCCTTTGATTCGGCTGTCCGGTCGCTAATACCCGCGATCGATCCGGTATAAAAGACATACCTTGGCTCCTGCCCATCGGTGTAGGCGCAAACTCGCGTATTCGTCAATGTAATTGTTTTCACTGGATTTCCTCTTTTCATGATGCGCCGATCATACACATTTAGCAAGTTTTAGTTATTTACCCTGTCACGGCAATGTCATCTTAGCAGAACATCACTACCGTAATCTAGGACATTCCGTAATGTATTCACTGATGAAGTCGGATAACGTAAGGGGACTTGTAGGAACACACGGGGTCGGCTCGGGGGAATTTGTGCTTGTGTCCTACGACTTCACTTCGACAAGCACAGCGCCCACTCTTGGGAGCGGTATCACCTTTATCGTTGATTTCAATGTTTGCCTGTCTACTGCCAGCCTGCCAGCCTTCGGAATTGTGGGCGTCCTTAGCGTGAGCGATGATGACAACACGTTCACTAGCATCCTCAATGGCCCCTCGGGACAGGATGCTTACGGTAACGTGGCTGTCTACAATCGTACCCTTGGCTGCGCGATGTGGAATACCGAAACGGGCACCGTGTACAAGTTTGGCGGAGGTACATCAACCGTCGTTAACGCCAATTCGCTGACTGGTATCGCTTGGCCGCCTTTGTTCTATACCCACGAAGTTCAAATCTACCATGACGGTGGCAAGGTTTTCATCCAAGCTGAGGCGTATGTTAGCGGCAATTGCGATGGTAACGGCGGCGGAACCGTTGGCACAAATTGGACTTGGGAGACAGGTGTGCCCTACAGTGGCCATGCGTCACCAACAGGATTGAATGTTTATGGATTTCTTTTCCCGCCTAACACAAACGGAGACTATGCCTGGGGCGGACACAGTATGCAGGGTTACTCGCTGTGGATGAGCAATGGAGGTAGTGCCGGCAATAATACCAATCCGTTTGAACTGCACACCTATACCGCCACCAAAAATACATCGGTACAGGTCAACACGCAATACAACCCCAGCGGGTTGCCAAACTGCTTTCAGACAAGCGGGAGTGCATATTACTGTCCGTTCAACGATATGCATGCAAGCTGGGCAAACAACATCAACTCGGCGGACAATGCGCCGCTATTCCTCGAAACATGGGAGCAACAAGGAACGAGTTCCTCTGTTCATCTGGTGCCCGACACTCCGCAATTCCCTATAGGCGATGAACTTCTGATCCAACCTGTCACCTGTTATCCGACATGTGCTACTGGCCTTAGTGCCTGGCATATAGTTCACTCGTTTGCAACACCAGAGCAGACACATTCACCAAGCTTCTATGCTCAAAATGCAACCCACTCGGTTTCTCCTAATCCGGTTTATGGGCAGTACTTTGAGAGTTGGACTAGCGATTGGGAAGGTCAGGTGGGATGTGGTGATGGTAGGAATTACGCTAACGCACCTTGGGGCGGAACAAGTTGCACGGCTGGCTCGCAGAGTAGTGGGGCACCATACGCAAAGACTCGCAGCGACGTATTTATCACTTCGATTCCGATTGCGGCCATAAACGCTCCGGGACCGGCTCCATGCATCTACCGGGCGCGGTAATTTTCCCCGGCACGGTGAGCCACTGAAATCTCAGGCAGAGGATTACTTGCGAGATGCGATTTCAGTCCAACTATTGACCCATTCCGCACCTATTTTCGCCTAATCCTTAGCTGATGCCCACAGTTGCGGTTCTTGGTAACATTCTTCTTGTATGAATAAGCCAGTCGCTGCATGGGCGGCCATTCTCTTCTGTTTGTTGGTGACTTGCGTCCGTGACGTTCAAGCGCAGGACATCACTGGATATTGGTGAGGAACGCAGCGACTTGGTGCGAAAGAGTACCGCGATTTGTTGCGTGTCTGGAAGACTGAGAAGGGGGAACTGTCGGCCACCATCGAGTTTATGGATACCGGGGGAACGGTGGTTCCGGTGACTGCCATTTCCGTGAGCGAATCCAATCTCACGTTCCGGGTCGATTCCGAACAAGCGTCGTATGAAGGGACCATCAACGCTGATGCTTCCGCGATTTCCGGTGTCTGGAAAACGCAATTCTTCGAAGGCCCCATTAATTTCAGTCGCCGCACAGCGGCGAAAAAAGCTGCACCGGCAATTCGACCCTCCGATCTCAATGGCTATTGGTTGGGAACCGTCAAGTTCGATCCCATACCGGGATGCGAGCGCACCCGGCGCGAATATCGGTACGTATTTCACATCACCAACACAGCCGATGGGCTGACTTCGACGTGGAACATGCCTGATAGTGACATCTTGGGATGGGCAGCGACATCTGTCATCCGCCATGATGCTTCGCTGGACATTGAGATGAAGCAACTTGCCGGCAGATTCCAAGGGACGGTCAACAAAGGGAAGACCGTGATAGATGGGACATGGATTCAAGAGGGTAAGAGCTATCCGCTAGTCCTCAAGAGAACCGAGCGCCTGCCGAATCCAGTTACGTATCCGAATTCATCATGCTCCCTGGACGGAATGTCAGGTTTCTGAGCGCCTGTGCACCAATTGCGGGCTGACGCCCAGGGCTAACACAAATCCCGCCCCTTCGGGCTCGCGTGATCCAAGTTGAGATGTGTTGGTCCTACGTTATCGCCCAAAGCGGGCGATAAGGGTGGGCGGCTCCGCCCTAGCCAAACCCGGGATAGAACGGGGCACCCAGGTTAGATTTTGCGCTTGCCCGGGCACCCACAGCGCTGGTGATTCGCAGCGAAAAGACCCACACAATCCAAAATCAGGATTGTATGGGGCACCCAGTGGCATGCCGAGAGTGAGGAGGACGGGCTCTACTGCGTGCGGCGTTGCAGCTCCAGACACTGATCGTGAAGCTTGGCGTCGTGGGAGAGTCCGTCGGCGACCATGCACTCATCGAGCGCGGTCTTGGGATCGGAGTCCTTCAACATTTTCACCAGCATCAGGCGCGGGGGAATCCAGTCAGGCGCAAGTTTGGATGCGGTTTTCAACTCAGCGATCGCAGAGGTCAAGTCTTTCTTGTTCTGATAGGCGATGGCCAGATTGAAATGAATGTTGGCGTTGTCGGGACGCAGCCGCGCCGCTTCCTGGTATTCGACAATCGCGTCGTCGGTCCTGCCCATTACGTCGAGCGCGGTGGCGAGGTTCATGCGCGCTTCGGCATTGTTGGGCTGGATTTGCAGTGCCGCCTGATAGTGCTCGACCGCGGCCGCATACTGTTTGCTGCCGTACAAAAGGTTCGCCAGGTTATTTTGCGCGACGGCCGACTTGGGGTTGAGGCGGATGGCTTGCAGGTATTCCGCGGCCGCGCCTTTGGCGTCGCCACTCTTCTTCAAGGCGTAGCCGAGATCGTTGCGCGCATTAGCGTCCTTGGGCCGTAGCATCACGACCTCGCGCAACTGCACGATAGCCTCGTTATATCCCCGACGGTCCATGAGCAGGTTGGCGAGGTGATAGCGCGCGTCGACGTAGTCGGGATATTCCTTGATGGCGGCGCGATACTCATCTATGGCCGGATCGAAGTTCTTGTCCTTCTCCATTGCACGTCCGGCGTAATAATGGCGTTCGGCAGCGGCGGGTATGACGATCGCGACAGGCGCATCTGTTCCTGCTGGAGGCTTGGCCGGAGTCGACGGGGAAGCAGTGGAAGTTGAAGGCGCGGTTCGGGGAGTCTGCGGCGAGGAGGGAAATTGAGCCTGCGGCTGCGGGCTGGACGGAAGCTGCTGGTCGCCCGTATTTTGCGCGAGCGAATAGCAGGCGGCAGAAATGACGAGGCAGGACGCGCTTATCAGCACCCGGCAACCCGCAAGTATCGCACACACTCTCATGAACGTATAACACGAGTATATCGTTTTCAACCCAAGACCGAGAGGGGGAAGGAGGAACCCACACTCCAAAACCACCGGAGCCAGGCCGGCGGGCTCAGGCTTGCGTGCTCCCGGTACCCGATAGGTTAAAGAAGCGCGTTGATCCGAGGACGAGACCGTCGTCGTTACGGACAATCGCGAACGGTACCGCTGTACCCGCGAGGCCGGCTCGATCGAGTCCGCCTTTTCTTTGCAGCCTTGTGCTTTCGCTCGCCCGTTACCTCATTGCGCCGGGAACTGTAACGTGACATCCCGGGTGCTGTAAATATCGGGCGGGCCGGGCGGGAAGGCGATTTGCAGCGCCAGTCCTGAGGAAGGCTTGGTGATGATTGCTCCTTTGACCGCGATCCCGCTGGGCACGTTGAAGATGGGCACTTCGTAGGTCTTGCCGTTGACTCCGGCGACCTGAAGTTGCAGCTCGGTGTGCGCTTCGTTCCATTGTTCAGAAATTATTTTCAAGTTTGAGCTGGCAGATCCATCGGCGGGCGCGGCAAAAGGATACCCGACGCCGAAGTCGCCGCTGACGCTCAGGTGAATGGTTGTCTTGTCGCTGGAGATCGGCGCCGTTACAGACGCATGCTGATCGTTTTCGTTGGATGAAATCGTCGGCGTAACTTTTTTGCCGGCGACCATAGTCTCGAGGACTTTCGCCCGCAGGCTAAGGGCGGGCGAGAATGTGAGTTCGACGTTACCGCTGCCGTGGCGCTGCACCTCAAGAGTCATGTCGTCGCCGGTACGGTGGAAGGTGAAGTCAAGCGTCGTGGCTCCCACTTTTACGTTCTGAATCGCGAAGTCGTTCCATCCCGCAGGCAAGTGCGGCGCTAGCACTACGCTGGACTTCAGTGCGTTCACTTCGAGGCCCAACAGTCCACGCAGCAGCGGCGTGATGACCATGGCCGACGACCAGATCTGGTGCGGCGTGCTGGTCGATAGTTGGGTGTAATAGTCGCCGGATAGCACTTCCGTCACGCGCCCCAGCGATCCGTCGTGGGCAAGTTGCGCGTTGGCCATCAGGTTCAGATAGCCGTAGAGCGGGCGGTGGTAACGGTATCCCGCGACAGAAGCCCATCCGGTGAAGAGCGGCCAGACGCTGCCGAAGTGATAGCCCGTCGGCGAGTAGAACGGGTCTTGCTGCGAGGTAATGCGCATACCCCAATCGGCCTGGTGCGAGGGGCCGGCCATCTGGTTGAGAAAAAGATTGCTCTTGCGCTGATCGAGTTCGCCAAACCACATGGGCACGGTGCCGAGCACGCTAGGTTTGTCGATGAGTTTGCCGCTGGCGTCGAGCGCGTAGCCGTAAGAGTTTGTGTTTGGCGACCAGAACAGCTTTTCGATGGCCGCGCGTTGCTGCGTGGCCTCTTTGTCGAGAGTCTGTGCAACGTCGGACTTGCCGATCGCGTGGGCAAGGTGAGCAAGCGCCTCGACTCCAGCAACGCCAACTCCTGCCTGGTACAACTCGCCGGTGAGTTCGCCTTCAGAGACTCCGGGCTGCTGACCCGGGATGAAGCGCAGCGGACCACCCTCGATCCAACCGTGGCCGACGTGCAGGTTTTGAGCCAGGCCATTCGACCCGTAGGTGGACTTCAGAAATTGATAGGCATGCCACAGGCTGTCCCAGTGATCGCGCGCGAAAGCCAGGTCGCCGCTAGCGCGAACATAGTCGTCGAATCCGACGATGAAGAGCGGCGTGCCATCGGCGGAAGCGGTGCCGTAGGGATAGTCCTTCCACCAGTCGATCAGCTTTACGGTCTGCGCAATCTCGTGCGGGATCTTGCCGTCCGGCCGCTGGTACTGCATGAGGAATTCCAGCGCAGTTCGCGTCGTGGCGAAGTCGCCGACGGAGTTGAGCGCCAGGGACGTCCACATGGAGTCGCGGCCGAAGTACCAACTGAATCCCGGCCGATGACTGCCGCTCGAGATGTTGTAGCCGGCAACCAGTCCCTTGCCGGCGAAGGGTTCGTCCACCAAGCCCTGCAAGGTGCTCACGCGCGACCAGTCGTAGGCAAGTTGCAAATCGCGGTCAGGCAGCGACAGCTTCACCGTGCTGTCGAGGTAGCGCGAGTAATAATCGCGAGCTTCGTTCACGAGCGCGGCGTCGGAGGCGAGCAGCTTGTGATAAAGCGCGTCGGCCTGCTGCTGATTTTCAAACGAGGCAGCCATGACAAAGCGATAGGCCGTGTTGCCCTTGGCCGGCCGACCGAATGAGATCATGGCAGTGTGTTCGACTGAATAGTCGGCGCTATAGGTGGTGGTGAGGGCGCTGGCTCCTGACGCTCCGGCGATGGCGAAGAAGCCATGCCGGTCGCTGCCGAAACGGAACGCCTTGAGTTGCGCATCCCATTGACTGTAGGCGTCGCCCATGCCGGCGGGCCACATCCACGCTACGTCTGGGACGAATGACGCCTCGACTGCGACCGGATCGAAGCTGTTGACCTCGATGGTCACGATGGCGCCGCGATCGTTAATAGGTGTGAACCAGGTGGCGCACGCAGTGAAGGAATCGTAAATGTAATGCACCGAGACCGACTCCGGGCGAACCGTGATGGTGCGCGGCAATACGCTGCCATCGAGGACGATGCCGCCAAGACGGAATTTCAGGTCGAAGTCGCGGAAAAGCTTCAGCGGGTAAATCCATGCCTCGAAGATGCCGTCTTCACGGCCGAGCAAGCCCGAATGTGGACCCACAGCGTCGAGGAATTCCCAGTCGCGGGCCGCGCGGGTAAGGGCCATGCCGCCGGAATTGGCGCAGTTCGATTGAGCGAACAGCGGCGATGTGAGGGACAGTCCGACGGCGAGAGGCAGGAGAAGCGTGCGGAAGCTCATCGGTCTGCGATGTTAGAGGAATCCTCTGGGTGAGGCAACTGAAGGCGAGGCATGAAATGGGCAGGGAAGTATCAACAGGAGTGGGGGCTAAGAATCTGACGAAATCAGGAGTGAATCAACCGCCTCGCGCGGAATGACATTGTGGTCAGAACCTCGAATCCATCCCAGCAGAGTTAGTGCGCGACATCGAAATACCGCTGCTCCGGGCTTAAGTTCCAAAATGTATCGCAAGAAGACCGATTTTGTTCGAGTCAAAAGCGCAACATCAAGTCCCAGACGATTACACACCAATGATATTTACAGCCAAATGCCAGTATAGAGCCTTTGACTGCGCCTCGCGATAGTGCTAGCCTTTCCAACAGGCTGTCACAGAGATTGTGATCGAATATGATCGTCTCTGTTCATTATTGGGGTGTCGCATGAGAACGTTCCGCTTGTTGCTTTCACTTCTCTTCCTCTTTTTGCTTTCCGGCGTAGCCCTATCACAGGATACCGGACAACTCACGGGAACCGTAAAAGATCCCAGTGGCGCGAACGTGGCCAAAGCCCAAGTCACGGTGAGCAACGCCGAGAAGGGCATTAATCGCGTCACGCAAACCAACAGTGACGGTGAGTACGTAGTGGGTGGGCTTGCGGGTGGAAGGTATGACCTGACAGTCAATGCCCCGGGGTTCAAGGCCTATCAGGCGAAGGGCATTGTTTTGCGAG
The DNA here is from genome assembly GCA_963699185.1 of uncultured Acidobacteriaceae bacterium. Taxonomy (GTDB): domain Bacteria; phylum Acidobacteriota; class Terriglobia; order Terriglobales; family Acidobacteriaceae; genus DASRAA01. Next base: position 321,582 of record OY969419.1, read on the forward strand.
TGGCGCAAAAGGCGCGCGCCGACGCCAACCTGTCGGTGGGGGGAACCTCCTCCGAGGTGACGGTCGAGGGTGGAACGATCGGCCAGGTCGAAACCCAATCGTCCGATCTGTCCGGCGTAATCACCGGCAAAGAGATTTCCCAACTTCAATTGAATGGCCGGAACTTTACGCAGTTGGCGACGTTGACTCCAGGAGTCAACAACCAGAGCGGGCAGGATGAAGGCACGGTAGGCATCAACGGAAACGTGGCCTTCAGCATCAACGGCGGGCGTACCGAGTACAACAACTGGGAGCTGGACGGTGGCGACAACATGGACAACGGCAGCAACTCGTCGTTGAACGTGTATCCCAGCATCGACGCGATCGCGGAGTTCAAGGTGCTGACCTCAAACTACGGCGCGCAATACGGGCGTAGCGGATCCGGCACCGTCGAGGTCGAGACCAAGTCAGGCACCAGCCAGTTCCACGGCGACGCCTACGAGTTCGTGCGCAACCAGGCATTCAATGCCAGGAACTATTTCCAGAGCACGGTACCGCAATACAACAAGAACGATTACGGATACACGATAGGCGGCCCGATCTTCATTCCGAATCATTACAACACCAACAAGCAGAAGACATTCTTCTTCTGGTCCCAGGAGTGGCGGGTCGAGCGCGTTCCCGGCCAGGTGTTTAACACCCCTGTGCCCTCGAACGCTGAACGTGGTGGGGATTTCAGCGACCTGTGTCCCAACCAGACGACGGGTTCCTTTGCTGATTGCCCCATCAACCCCGCAACTGGCTCCTACTTTCCGAACAACCAGGTTCCAGTCAGCACGACCGGTGCGGCGTTGCTGCCGCTAATCCCAGTGGCAAACGCTGGTGTGCCCGGAGCCGAACTCTACAACGCCTCCCCGAGCCAACCCACGAACTGGCGTGAAGAGTTGCTGCGCCTCGACCAGAATTTTGGGCCGAAGCTGCGCGCCATGTTCCGCTACACGCACGATTCCTGGAACACAGTAACGCCCGTAGGAGTGTATTCGGGAAGCTACTTCCCGACCGTGCAAACGAACTACGTTGGTCCCGCGGTTAGCATCGTGGCCCGGCTGAACTGGAATCCGACGTCCTCTCTTGTAAACGAGTTCGTTGCCAGCTACACCACCGATCACATTACCTTCACCTCGACCGGCACGCCTAACCCCAACGCGTGGCAACGACCCGCGAATCTCCCCATGGGTGCGTTCTTCAACAACGGTTTTGGAGGCAAGCTGCCCACAATCCAACTCATAGGAAGCGCGGCTTACGGCGGCGGCTTCTATCAGGACCCGAACGGAGAATGGCCAGAAGGCCCCTATAACTCGAACCCGACCTACACCTATCGCGACAACGTCTCGAAGATCATCGGGCGCCACAATATGCAGTTCGGTGCTTATTTTGTGGCGGCGCAGAAGAACGAGTTGAGCAGTCAATTCGTCAACGGCTATTTGACGTTCAACACTTCGGCCACCGCAGTCACCACGGGCAACAGCTTCGCCGACCTGCTCATGGGACAAGTAGCCAGCTATCAGCAGGCCAGCACCAACCTCAAGTTCTACAACCGGTACAAAATCTTTGAGCCTTATTTCCAGGATGACTGGCGCATCACCCCGAAGCTAACGTTGAACCTGGGGTTGCGCATCAGTATGTTCGGTACCTACCGCGAGAAGTACAACCACGCGTACAACTGGACTCCCTCGGCCTACAATCCCGCGAACGCGCCGCAGATCGACACGGGCGCGGTGACCGGTACCGAGGGATTGTTGATTCCGGGCACGGGCAATCCCTATAACGGCCTGGTGCAATGCGGTGTCAACGGCGTCCCAGCCGGATGCATGAGTGGACACCTGTTTAATCCTGCGCCGCGCGTCGGGTTTGCCTACGACTTGTTCGGTAACGGATTGACCGCCATTCGCGGCGGGTACGGAATATTCTTCGAGCACACGAATGGCAACGAAGCCAACACAGAGAGCCTCGAAGGACAGTCGTCGCCGCTGATCCAGAACGTGACGCAGTATAACGTTTCTGGCTATCCGAACCTGGGTGGGGTGGGGCTGCTGTCACCTCTTAGCTTCATCTCAATTCCGACGAAAGCCGTATGGCCCTACATTCAGCAGTGGCATTTCGATATTCAGCAGCAGGCTTTCAAGGACACGGTCCTGACTTTCTCCTACGTCGGAAGCAAGGGCACCCACTTGAACCGGCAAGACGACCTGAACCAGCTCTATCCGGTTCCCGCCTCGCAAAATCCGTACCTGCCTGGCGAGCCGATCGGCGGCATCAACAACAGCACCCCCGACTGCGCGACCATGACTACTCCCAGCGGCGTGCCCGTGACTGGAATCGCAGCCATCAACCTGGGAGTCGCTTGCGGCAACGATCCTAATCCGAATCGCCCCTACTACGGCGCAGGCACGATTACGCAGCTGGCAAATGCTGCGTCGTCCAGCTACAACGCGTTTCAATTCTCAGCCCGGCGGAACGTCGGCACGCTCCAGCTCAGCCTCGCCTACACCTGGAGCCACTCCATCGACGATTCTTCTGACCGCTACGACTCATCTTTCGTTAACACTTATAATCCGGCGTCGAACCGAGCCAGCTCGAGCTTCGACATCCGCCAAATGTTCAATCTGGGATGGGTTTACGATCTGCCCTTCTTCAAGAACCCGGGCCTGGCGAACAAGATCCTCGGCGGCTGGCAGTATTCCGGCATCGTCACCTCGCAGACTGGAACTCCCTATAGTCCAACCAACGCGGCGAACTATCCCGATAACGCCGGCGTAGGTAACAGCGTCGGAACTGGTTCCTATCCCGACCGTATCGGCGATCCGCTCTCCTTCATACCCAACGTGCCACTTCCCGGCTACGGTCCGCTGAACGGCAACCCCGGCGCGTTTGCGGCTCCTCAAGGCTTGACGTTCGGTAACGCCGGCAGAAATAGCCTGCGGAATCCCGGCTACACCAACTTCAACATGGCCCTCTACAAGAACTTCAAGGTCAAAGAACGGGCGAGCTTTGAATTCCGCGCCGAGGCCTACAACATCTTCAATCACACGGAATGGGGCCCACTGGGCGGAAGCGGAGGATCCGCGGCCTACAACGGGTTCTCATCCAACACCTATTCCATGAGCTGTTACGGCGGACAGAACAACTCTGCCGGAGATCCCAGTTGCCTGGGCTCGGCCAATTTCCTGTACATCGGAATCACCCATCCTGCGCGCATCTTGCAACTCGGCTTGAAGTTTATTTTCTAGCTAAGGCCACCCTCCCTGGCTAGTTCGAGCGTCAGCAAGTCATCGCTGGCGCTCTTTTTCACGCGGGGATCGGCGACTTAGAGTATTATTCGATTCTCAATCCCATGCCTAAGAACGTATTGAAGGTGAATTCGCGCGAAGAACGTCGGGCGGCGGGCCAGGCCTGCCGTAACAAACTCAGCCGCCTCAGCCAGGCGCATTTTGATCCGAAGGCGCGCAAGTTCGATCCGGTGGACCTCATGAAGGCGGCCCACAAAGACCGCATGCCAGAATTGATGCCATTGAAAAATGCGCGCATGGCCGTGTCGCCATTCACCTTTTTCCGTGGGGCGGCCCCGCTGATGGCGGCGGACCTAGCGGAGTTGCCACGCACCGGGATCAACGCACAAATCTGTGGTGACGCGCACGTGCAGAACCTGGGCGCGTTTGGCGGCGGCCCGGCCGGGCATCTGATTTTCGACATTAACGATTTCGACGAAACCATTAACGGCCCATGGGAATGGGACGTCAAGCGCATGGCGACCAGCCTGATGCTGGCGGGGCGCGAAGCGAACAATTCGGAGCGCCAGTGCAAAGACGCCGTGCTTGAGTTCGCGCGCAAGTATCGCGAATCGATGAGAATGTTTTCGGAACTGCCAGTCCTCGAACTGGCGCGTTACCTGGTGATGCGCGACCTGAAAGTTTCGCCCGTGCGGTCCGTGCTGCGCAAGGCAGAGCGAGCGACCCCCCTGAACAGTCTGCAGAAATTGACGGAGCGTCAGGACGGCGACTACAGACTTAAAGAGCTGAAGGACCCCGACTACGACGTTCCAGTGCAGTACCGGGTCGACGATGCGACGGCAAAGAAAGTCCTGAGTGCGTTGCCCGGTTACGTAAAGACGCTGCTGCCGGAGCGCCGCCATTTCTTCGCGCAGTATGCACCGGTGGATGTCGGATTCAGGATTGTAGGCACAGGCAGCGTCGGCACACGCGACTACGTCGTCCTGATGTTTGGCGGCGTGGTGGAAGACCCGATGTTCCTGCAACTGAAGCAGGAGTTGCCCTCGGCCTATGCTCCGTACCTGCCCAAGACCGGCGTACCGCAACATCATGGCGAACGCGTGGTGGAAGGCGTTCGGCGGATGCTGGTGCAGTTCGACATCTTCCTGGGATGGGCGACGATCGACGGCCTGCCCTACCTGGTGCGGCAGTTGCGCGACCACAAGGCGGGCATTGAAGAGTCGGACCTGCAAGGCGATGGACTGGTGCAATATGCAGAGGTGTGCGGCGAACTGCTGGCCAAGGGGCATGCGCGCTCCGGCGATCCCTGCATGATCTCTGGTTATCTGGGCACGGCAGACCGTTTCGACAAGGCCCTGGTGAACTTCGCCGTGGCTTACGCAGACCAGACATCCCGCGACTTTCAACAGTGGCGGAAAGCGATTGCCGAGGACAGCGTGAAAGCACTGAAGCCGGAGCCCGCACAGGAAACAGCAAAGAAGAAGCCGAAAAAAGAGAAGAAGGCTCCAGCCAAATCGAAGAGCAAGTCCAAGTCCAAAGGGAAGAAGAAAGCCAGGAAGCGCGCATAGCCTAGCGAGTGCGTTCAGCCGACGCTAACGCTACTTCCACTCCAGTTACCAGTTACCCGTGAAGACGGCCACGGATCGCGCAGGGTCACGCTCTTATCGCCGACTGACAACTGGCAACTGGCTACTGGCGACTGCTCCGTGCCGTTTTCCCCAGTCGAAGCGCCTCCCAATAATCGCTTTTACCAGCATGTGATCGGTCCCCGCGGTCACGCCAACGCCTACGCCGAAATTGATTTCCCACTTGGGCGAGACGTTCAAATCGAAGGCGGGCACGAACTGCTGCGACTGGACCGTAAACGGGTAGAGGTTGTTCACCGGTCCCCAACCGCCGTAATACTCCAATCCAAAAGCCACCTTCGGCGTGAAGTCCCACGAGATCTTGGCGTCGGGGGAGAAGCTCCATTGCTGGTCGCTGGGCAGGCCGACGATGCCGCGATCGAAGGCAGGATTAACCGACCAGTACAGGCGTCCCTTCTGCTGATCGACGATGGGGCGAATCTCGATGTTCCAGGTGGACGTAGAAAATTTCGCCTGCTGATACCCGAACTCAATGGAGAGACTGGCTCCCACCGGCCAATGCCAACTCTCGGGGGCGCGAACCCGCGGACGAATGTGGTCGCCCACCCACTGCCAGCCCTGGCCGTCGCGAGCACAGGTGAAAATGTAGAAGCCGACCTCGGACCACGACGTGAGTCCCTGCGTGATCTCCACCGTTTCGTGCAGTGCGTGTTCCGTGGGGAGCACGCCATCAACCGTCTCCTTGCTGCCCTGAAAGGTAAAGTTGGAATGTAGTTCGAGCATTGTAGTCTTGGGAGCGACAGTCTCGGAACCGTAGACCTGAATTTCGTAGTTGTCTTGTGCAACAGAGGTGACGGCCGCAACGCTCAGCAGCAGTCCGAGGAGAATCACCAGCCGGGTGAAACGCGCGATCACAAAAGTAAGAATACCTGAGTGCCGGTGGTCTCGCGGGACGGCGGTAGTTTGTCTTAGGATAGTTGTGCTTCGACTTCGGGCCGCGGTGGTGGTGGCTATGCTCATTTTGAACGGCAACAACAATCACATTCGATAGCAAACGATCAAAATCGTTGGCGTAGCGCCGATGCTTCTTTACAATGGTGCAGAGCCGCTAATCAACAGTCGCTAATCCAGAAAAGGTTTTCACTCCGTATGTCCACCACATCGGCGGCCAACACCACTGCCGCACCCAGCCTGAAGCGCGCGCTCGGTCTCTGGGACCTGGTGATGTACGGCATCATCGTGATCCAGCCGACGGCGCCCATGCCCGGCTACGGCGTGTTCGCCAACGCCAGCCAGGGACAGGTGGTGACCTGCATCCTCATCGGCATGGTCGCCATGGTCTTCACCGCCATCAGCTACGGACGCATGGCGCGGGTCTATCCCAGCGCGGGCTCGGCCTACACGTACGTGGGACGCGAGATCCATCCCGCGCTCGGCTTCGTCACTGGCTGGAGCATGACCATGGATTACATGATCAATCCGCTGATCTGCACCATCTGGTGTGGCAAGGCCATGCTCGACTTCTTCCCCGGAGTCTCGCCGCGCTGGTGGTTCATCGCCTTTGCCCTGCTGTTTACGCTGCTCAACCTGCGCGGCGTGGAGACCTCGGCTCGCATCAACCAGGTGTTGTTCGCCGCCATGGGCGTGGTGATCGTCGCCTTCTTCGGCGTGACCATCCGCTACCTCACATCCACCGGCCCGCATACCGCGGCGTTCTTCCTGCAACCTTTCTACAATCCGCACGCATTCACTCCACGCGTGCTGTTGCACGGAACCTCGCTCGCGGTGCTCACCTATATCGGCTTCGACGGCATCTCCACGCTGTCGGAAGAAGTCCACAATCCGAAGCGCAACATCCTGCTGGCCACCGTGCTGGTGTGCGTAATCACTGGCGTGCTGGCTTCGGCCGAGGTCTATTCGGCGCAACTGCTGCGTCCCGGATACGGCTTCTCCGAAGCCGAAGCCGAGCGCGCCTTCGCCCACGTGGCGGCCATCGCCGGAGGAGCGGCCATCTCCTTCGCCATCACCATCACCCTTTTGATTGCGACCATCGGCTCGGGCATGGGAGCGCAACTGGGCGCGGCGCGCCTGCTTTACGGCATGGGACGCAGCAACGCCATCCCCAAATCGTTTTTCGGAGCGCTCGATCCGCGCACCCGCATTCCGCGCAACAACGTGATCGCCGTCGGCGTGGTGGCTCTGGTGGGGGCCTACATCATCCGCGACTACGACCGCGCCGCCGAGCTGCTCAACTACGGCGCGCTGATTGCCTTCATGGGAGTGAACATCGCCTCGCTCACTCACTACTTCATTCGCGGCGCCAACCGGTCGCTCTCGAACCTGCTGGTTCCTCTGTGCGGCTTCTTCATTTGCGGCGCGTTGTGGATCAATCTTTCGAAGATGGCGTTGATCGCCGGCTCCATCTGGATGCTCGCGGGCGTAGCCTACGGCGCGTTTAAGACCCGCGGCTTCCAGGCAGACCTGGTGAACTTCGACGTTCCGAACGAATAACTAAGTTTCAAGTTTCGAGAAAACGAAACGACGATTACATTCGCTGATTAAGGTCCAGCAGGTCGAATGCCGCTGGTGCACCCTCTTCGAAAATAAGTCGTGAATCGATCTGCGCGGCATCGTGATGAAAGCGGGATAGGCCGTACCACGCGACGGGAACGATTCCAAGCAGCGGGATGGCGACGAATACGTTTCGCAGGGCGAAGTATTCGATAGTTGAAATGAGCCGCACAAAGACAAAAAAACCTCCGAATGCAGCCAGGACAACGACCAGCGCGGAATCACGAAACGGCGGGTAGCCGCAAGTGAACGGCACTTTGCGAAAGCGCACGAATAGCGCTTCTGCAAGCAGGGACGACCAGAGCGCCACGATCAGCGTATGCAACACTGCCGTCCGCCATCCCCACAAATACGCATACACTGGCAGCGCAATCCCAAACACCCACGGAAAGACGAAACTCAGAGCGATCTTGCGCGCCAGGGGCAGGCACTCTTGCGAATGCTGATCGACGGAAAGCTGAAAGATCCAGTTCGCGGGCAACTCGGCGGGAATCTCGAAGACGAAACGCAGGCCGAGGACGATGAAGTAGCTCACCACCAGCGGAAGAGAGAGCACCGCGGCTGAGGGCGAGCCCGCGGCATGAAGAGAGAGATTGTTGGACGCTCCGAGCAGAACCTGCGACGCGATCACCAGGCCGAGTCCGACGAAACCACCCAGCACCAGGCTGTGGTGCTCGCTGCGCAGCAGCGTTTGCCAGGTAAACCGGTAGGCGGCGCGCTGGAAAGGCGTGTGCAGCATGATTCGATCACACAGCGCAAACCACCACCGCAGATAGCGCCGCGACGGCTCGAACTCGATGTCCATGACTTCGGGGATGCGCTTGAAGCAGCGGAGGTAGCTGATCAGATACGTGACGATCGCAATCACGATAACAACCAGCAGTGCCTTGAGCGACAGCCATCCCAGCGATGCCATCGACGGAGACGCCGTCTGGTGTATCAATTTTGTCAGACCGAGAAACCAGGCTGGTGGAAGAAAGCGGATCGGCGTATTCGGCAGGCGGCTGAGCAGTGGTGGCACCGCGAAGGTCGTGGCAAGCATCCCAACCAGAAAAACGAGCAGCGCGGCGCGCACATAAAGAGACAGACGACGAAATAGCTCGTAGGGCAAGATGATCATCAGCGTGCCGACGATGGCGAAGACGGCGAAAAAGCTGAACAGGCTGGCCAGAAAAACTACGAGCGCATGGATGCCGGCAAGCTGCAAAAGATAACTGACCGATTCTTGCGAGGCGCTGACGGCCAGCGGATAGATAACGGCCGACAGGGCATTCGCGACTACTGCAAGTAACAGGGCGAGCAGGAGAATCGCGGAAAAGTTGGCGAAGAAGATTAAGCGAGTAGAAATGGGCAGCGGAACCAGGTTGGCGTAGTCACGGCGGTCGGGAAAGATGCTATCCCAGCGCCACACCGCAGCGGCGCCAGTCACGAACATCGAAAGCACGATGAAGAAGTACTCGTCGGGTACAGTGGCGGCGAGTGGGTCGAAGTTCTGCTGGCCCCGCATCCAGAGCAAAAGCGTTGAATATTTCTCGAATAGCAGGATGGCATAGAAGCCGCCCGGTAGGGCAAGTAGTGCAAGCACAACGCCCAGGCCGACATCCAGTTCTCCGCTGCTGGCGTCACCTCCGCCGTGAAAGATGCGGCCGGCGAACAAGCGGACCAGCAGGGTAAACGGGCGCTGATCGCGGTTCGATGCGGTGAAACTCAACGCTCCTCCATCACCGCGACGACATCGCGGGTGACTTGTTGCGTGTCCACTTCTTCCACGAGGTGCATGAACGTACGTTCGAGCGAGGCGTTTTCAAGACTGCTCCGAATGGCGGCGGTTTCGTCGTAGGCAATCACTTCGCCTTTGCGCAGTATTAGAAGGTGGGTGCAGACCTGTTCCACCACTTCAAGGACGTGCGAGCAGTAGAAAATTGTGCGGCCTTGTTGGCCCAAGGCCTTGATCAGGTTCTTCAGCACCAAAGCTGTGGTCACATCCAGTCCCGAAAGCGGCTCGTCGAAAATGAGCAGAGCTGGATCACCCATCAACGCCGCGATCAGCAGAATGCGCTGACGCATTCCCTTGGAATACGAGGCGATCGACGAGTGACGATGCGGGTGCATGGCGAACAATTCGAGCAGGGCATCAATCTTCTTGCGGAGCTGGTCGCGCGCCATCCCCCGCAACAGACCGATCATTTCGAGATATTCACGTCCGCTCAAGTAGGGGTAGAGGTTCGCTTCCTCGGGAACATAGCCAAGTTGGCGGCGATAGCCGACCAGGTCGTGCTGAATGTCACGACCATTGAAGAGCACTTTGCCGCGCGTGGGTTCGAGCAGACCGGTGAGCATTTTCACTGTGGTGCTCTTGCCCGATCCATTGGGACCGAGGCACCCGAGCACTTGGCCGGGCGCCAACCGCAAGGAGAGATCCTGTACAGCGGGCACGGAGGCATAACACTTGGTCAGTTTGCTGGCTTCAAGCATGAAGAATTTCCTTAAAGCGTGCGGCCGAGTATGAACCTCTGGATTAGCTCCAGGATTGCGCGTTCGCTCAGTCATCGCCTAGGAAGTTATCAGCAGTGGCTGAGATCTCAACCGGTTATGACCATTGAAGAGACACTGGAAAGCGGCAAAAAGTTCCCGGGTGGTGGGGCTGGTGGTCTGAAATTGCCTTCCTTTGGCAATTCTGCACAACAGGTCGACGTTACGGTCGATAAGCAACGATGATCCGCAGGCACTGGTTCAGCCGAGCGTCGCTGGCCAACACGCTCCACTTGCGCCGCACTGCTGTCGCAGCGCCGCCGCGTAACCCTTAGCGCTATAATCGCGCTATGACTGACCGCGTAATCCACATCTCGGAAGAAGAGGCCGCCAGCGACTTCGCCTCCGTGCTGGCGCGCGTACGTGCGGGTGCGGAAGTAGTCATCGAATCCGAGGCCCGGGCGGTGGCGGTGCTTCGGCCCGCCGCCGAGGTGCATGGCAGGCGGCTTTCCGAATCGATTGCCCTGGCAGATGCACATGCCCGGGAGTTGGGAAGCGAGCCCACGATGGACGCTGATTATGCCGCCGACCTGGAAGACATCATCAAGAACCGCAAGCCGCGCGACGTGGCGGAATGGGACTGATCCTCGACTCTAGCGTGCTGGTCGCCGGCGAACGGCACGGCCACAGCATTCGCCAGGTCCTGCAGCAAGTACAAGCCAGGCACGGAGATAACGAGGCCGCACTCTCGGCGGTCACCGTCGTCGAATTGACGCATGGCATCTACCGCGCCAAGACGGACGCCGACCGCACTCGCCGCGGCGCCTTTGCCCAAGAAGTCTTCCGTGACATGGTCGTGTTCCCTCTGAGTTTTGAGATCGCGCAACTGGCAGGACGCATCGAAGGCGAGCAGATGTCGCGAGGGATCAGCATCGCCTTTCAAGATCTATTGATCGGATCCACCGCCCTCCATCTCGGATTCGATGTAGTCACGCTCAACGTGCGCCACTTTCAGATGATTCCCGGGCTCAAGGTCGTTTCCATATAGCGCGTGCTGACAGGTGGCTCGCGGCTACCGGAGCCGGAGTATCCCAGCACTATGCTGGTACGCAGTGTGAAGCACCAAGGGGTTTTTCGCTGGAAGAAACACGACGTGTTTCTCAGCGAAGTGCTGTGGGCGGAAAGGATCGGGTTGCTGCCGGTCGAAACACGCTTCCGTCCCACTCCCAAATTGGGACTCCCGCTACTGCTTGAACACCACCATGCCCAGCGGCGGCAGGTTGAGCAGCAGCGACTGATCAAAGCCGTGCGTTGGGATGGCTTCGGTGGTGACGCCGCCGTAGTTGCCTTCGTCGGTGCCGCCATAGATCGCGGCGTTGCTGTTGAGCACTTCGCGCCACTTACCTGCGAAGGGAACTCCGATGCGATAGCCGCGACGGGGAACCGGGGTGAAGTTGCAGGCGACAACCAGCGGAGCGTTCTCGTCCTTGCCATAGCGCAGGTAGGTGAGCACGCTGTTGTCGTTGTCGTTGGCATCGATCCAGCGCCATCCGGCGGGATTGAAGTCGTACTCGTACATCGCGGGCTCGCCGCGATAGAAGGCGTTCAAGTCGCTGACCCAGCGCTTGATTCCCTGGTGCGACGGAAAACCCAGCAGAATCCAATCGACGCTGCCGTCGTGGTTCCACTCCGACCACTGGCCGATTTCGCCGCCCATGAAGATCAGCTTCTTGCCGGGCTGGGTGAACATGTAGCCGAAGAGCAGGCGCAGGTTGGCGAACTTTTGCCAATAGTCTCCTGCCATCTTGCCAATCAGCGAACCTTTGCCGTGCACGACTTCGTCGTGTGAGAGCGGCAGGGTGAAATTTTCGGTGAAGGCGTAGAGTCCGCGAAACGTCAGCTTGTTGTGGTGATACTTGCGGTGAATAGGGTCCTGCTGGAAATAGGCGAGGGTGTCATGCATCCAGCCCATGTCCCACTTCATGCCGAAGCCGAGGCCGCCGATGTACGTCGGGCGCGACACCATCGGCCACGCGGTCGATTCTTCGGCGATGGTCACGATGTCGGGGAAGGCTTGGTAGGCATCGTGATTCACGCGCTGCAGCAGCGAAACGGCTTCGAGGTTCTCACGCCCGCCGTAAACGTTAGGGATCCACTCGCCGCGCTTGCGCGAGTAGTCGAGGTAGAGCATGGAGGCGATGGCGTCCATGCGCAGACCGTCGATGTGGTAAACGTCGAGCCAGAACATCGCGTTACTAATAAGGAAGGCGCGCACTTCATTGCGGCCATAATTAAAGATGGCCGACTTCCAGTCGGGATGAAAGCCCTTGCGCGGATCGGCATGCTCGTAGAGATGCGTGCCGTCGAAGTAGGCAAGGCCGTGCTGGTCGTTGGGAAAGTGCGACGGTACCCAATCGAGAATGACTCCGATGCCGCGCTGGTGCAGGTAGTCGACCATGTACATGAAGTCCTGCGGGGTGCCGAAGCGGCTGGTGGGCGCGAAATACCCAGTCACCTGGTAGCCCCATGATGCGAAGTAGGGGTGCTCCATAACAGGCATGAACTCGACGTGGGTGAAGCCGAGCTCGTTGACGTAGGCTGCGAGCCGGGGCGCGAGTTCGCGATAGCTGAACCAGCGGTTACCTTCTTCCTGGTTGCGCATCCAGGAGCCAAGATGCACTTCATACACTGACATGGGCGCGTCGAAGGCGTTGCGCTTGTGGCGCAGGGACATCCAGTCTTCGTCGCCCCACTTGTAGTCGAGGTCCCAGACGATCGATCCCGTGCGCGGCGGAGTTTCGTGGTGAAAGCCGTACGGGTCGGCCTTGTTCACCTGGTACATGTGGAAGCGCGAGCGCAGATGGTACTTATAGATGGCTCCCTTGCCGAGTCCGCGGACGAAGCACTCCCATATGCCCGAGTTGCCGTGGGGTGTCATGGGATTGGAGTCGGAGTTCCAGCCGTTAAAGTCGCCTACGACCGAGAGGCGTTCGGCGTCGGGTGCCCAGACGGCGAAATAGGTGCCCTGGTGGCCATCGATCTCGGTGATATGCGCGCCCAGCTTCTTGTAGAGCTGGTTATGTCCGCCCTCATTAAAGAGGTGGAGGTCGAAGCTGGTGAGCAGGACCGAGCCCGGGTCTTCAGTAGTAGTAGCAGAGGCCGGCTCGAGGGCTGCGGCTTTCTCCTTGGCCGGGGACTGCTCTTTTGGGTCCGATGCTGCCATGGTCGCGTTCTCCTCGTGGCGGCGCGCAGACGCCAGCGAAACCTAATAAGAGTAACACTCAGGGACAGGAATGGTGCCGTTGTGCGTCAACGTTGGGGTCGCCAGCGCAGCGGGCAGCGCGCACAAGAAAGCCGGGGACCCTTGCCCCGGCTGATCAAATCGAAAAACTCAATTCAGCTACAGTTTCATTTTGCGGCGGAACGCGCCAACCGCACCCAAGAGCCCAGTTCCGAGCAGAAGCAAGCTGGAAGGTTCGGGTGTTGTGCTGGAGCCTACGGAGAAGTCGGCATAGAAAATGCCGTTATTTCCGTAAGAGCCGTTGGTGGTGTTGTTGGGGAAAGAAAACCCGTTGCCCGCCGTATTGAACCTGTCCTGTATCCAGCTATAGCCCGCCAGCGACGTTACTCCGCTAGCCTGGGTTGGGAAAAGATACGTGTTACCGGCCTCGAAGCTTTCCGCACCGATGACGTAGCTGCCGGGCGCCAGCACGAAGCTAGCGGCGGCCCACTGGAAATGTCCTACGACAGCGTCCGCGCCGGTTACGGTTGTGGAGACCAACAGGTTGCCCAGGCTGTCCCAAATTCCGACCGGGTGATTGAAGCCGTTCCCGTCGAACCAGACGCCGAGCGCGTTGATGTTAAATGTGGTGGTGGTGGTAAATGAGTAGCCAAGTGTGAAGTCCCGGTTGTCGGTCAAGGTCCCAGCACTGGAGTACTCGACCACGGGGTTGATGGTGGCCGCCTGCATTCCCAATGTCATGCAGAGGGGTAGGGCAAGTAACAACAGCAGCACCAGACGTTTCACGATTATTCTCCTTAAGCCCGCATGTACGATTTGTGTTAGACGATGCAAGTCATTCGTTATTGGTTTCTTGACCACGGGCACTTCTTTCTCGCGAACAAGGCAGTTGACATCTCCTGCCAACCACCCGTTGGTCCCTAATCCGAACGGCCCTCGCCCAATTCCAACACATTTTGGGTAAGCAAACCCAATCTGCTAGTACGAGCAATTCCCCCACTTAAGAATGCACGTCGGCTTCCATTCAAGCCATAGCTTAACTCCATTGCTTAAGGATACTTGGGATGAGATAACAGCCAGCGCCGACAACAGGGTATGCAGTACTTTGCACATAAAGACTATTTTTGTTTCTATTTTTTGGGCAAATTTTGCACCTTATTGCTACGCCGAGATCAGATGACTGGGCGGCGTGGCCGCACGCGCAGGAAAGCCGGGGACAATTGCCCCGGCTTTGCGAATCGAATGACCGATTGCGCTACAGATTCAGTTTGCGTCGGAACGCGCCAACCGCACCCAGGAGTCCAGTTCCGAGCAGAAGCAAGCTGGAAGGCTCGGGAGTGCTCGAGCCTACGGAAATGTCGGCATAGAAGATGCCGTTGTTTCCGTATATCCCTATGCCGCAGTTGGTTGGGAAGTTCAGGCCCAATCCAACGAGCTGGCAATCCGTGCCCCAGGTGTATCCCGCAAGTGACGTTATGCCTTGGGCTTGGGACGGGAAGGGTGCACTGGTTCCGTTTTCATACAGCTGCGCTCCGATGACGTAGCTGCCCGGAGCCAGAAAGTAGCTGACAGGATCGTACTGGAAGTGTCCGAATACCGTGTCAGTAGGCAGGACAGTCGTCGAAACCAAGAGGTTTCCCGAACTGTCCCAGAGTCCGACTGCGTGAGAGAAGCCCAGGCCGTCGAACCAGACTCCAAGGGCATTGATGTTGTAAGGGACAGTGGTTGTGAACGTGTACCCGAGGGTGAATGGTCGGCTGTCGACCAGCGTGGAAGTGCTGGTGTACTCGACGAGCGGGTTGATGGTGGCCGCCTGCATTCCCAATGTCATGCAGAGGGGTAGGGCAAGTAACAACAGCAGCACCAGACGTTTCACGATTATTCTCCTTAAGCCCGCATGTACGATTTGTGTTAGACGATGCAAGTCATTCGTTATTGGTTTCTTGACCACGGGCACTTCTTTCTCGCGAACAAGGCAGTTGACATCTCCTGCCAACCACCCGTTGGTCCCTAATCCGAACGGCCCTCGCCCAATTCCAACACATTTTGGGTAAGCAAACCCAATCTGCTAGTACGAGCAATTCCCCCACTTAAGAATGCACGTCGGCTTCCATTCAAGCCATAGCTTAACTCCATTGCTTAAGGATACTTGGGATGAGATAACAGCCAGCGCCGACAACGGGGTATGCAGTACTTTGCACATAAAGACTATTTTTGTTTCTATTTTTTGGGCAAATTTTGCACCTTAGTGCTACGCCGAGATGAGATGACTGGGCGGCGTGGCCGCACGCGCGCAGCAAAGCCGGGGACAATTGCCCGGCTTCGTCGTGCAAACTATTCAGCTACAAGTTGATCTTGCTGCGAAGCACGCCAACGAGGCCGAGGATGCCCGAGCCGGACATAATCAGCGTTCCCGGCTCGGGGGTAGGGGTATAGTTGAACTCACCGCCCAAGGTCTACGATTCGCGAAGTGAAACGTAGGGCGGGGTCTTTCTAATCCATTTGAGTCTGTATCCGCGCCCTCAGCGGTTGCCGTTGCTTTCGCAACAGGCTACTGGCAACTGATTGCTTTTGCCTTTGTCCTAATCCGTGTGATCCGCGTAAATCCGTGGTTGCTTTTGTTTTTCAACTGGCAACTGACCACTGACAACCGGCAACGGACGTCCCAAATCGGGACTGCCCTGGTTACCTTCGTAACATCCCACCCCCACCAAATCACTGACAAACCTCTCCCCGCTCCCTCCCAATGTTCACTGGAGAACTCTGCCGCACGCACGAACCACTGCGTGATTAAGGTTCTTGACATTTTCGCGCGGAGGCATGAGTAGGTTTTTTTGGCTTTTGGTTTTAGCTAATCACTAATTACCAATTACCAGCTACCAGTCACGCGCGCCCCCAAGGGAGAGCACTCATGAAAACTTGCAACCATCTTCACGACACCGGCGAACACTGCAACTCCGCCGCTGCCGTCAATCGCGACTACTGCGTCTTTCACCTCGGTTATCGCGCCCGCCAGCACCGCCAGTTGCGTACCGAACGCAAGCGCTTCGCCCGTATCGCTCTCCAGCAAAACCTGCGAATCGCCGCCGAAAAACTCGCCGCCCAAAACGCCGTTCCAACGTCCGACGCCGCAACCAGGAAACCACCCGTCGCAGCCAGCGAAGATTCTGCGGCAGAAGCTTTCGCCGCAAACAAGGAGGAAGCCATCGCCTAACCGATTTGTCGCGTTGGGGTGTTCGACCTTGCGCCCCGGCAGATCTGCGCCTTAGAGACGATGAAGTGCGCCATCAAGAGGCTGGAGTACGCCTTGAATCGGGTGGAGTACGCCTTCAGGCGTACATTTCTCCGCCTCGCGTCTCCAGCTTGCTCTTTAGCGCCTGAGGTAAGCGCTTGTGAACCAAATGAGCCGCCGAAAACCGCACCAAGCGACGTCGAACGCGCGCCAACACCCGTGACGAAGCGCTCCTAACTCTTTACGGCAGAATTGGATAGCTATAAATACCAATAAAATGAATGGCATACGAACAATTTCCGTCCAACCCAATGAAAACAAACGAGGGCTCACAATGAAATTTCACCATCAAACCCGACGCCCCGACTTCCGCCCCCCAAGCACACGGAGGCGTGACAGCCGTTACTGCCAGCCCGGCCGGAAGGTGGTTTTATTAGCGTGGCGACATGCGGACTGCCTGTCACCCACCCTTTCCCAAACGAAGGGAAAGGATGGGGCACCCAAGCTTGCTGAGCAAAGCGTTCCGCGCGTTGACCGCAATTCACAAGGAGCACAGCATGGCTGACAAGAAAGCGGACCTCGCTGGACCCGGCATTGGTGACTATCTGGAACTTGAGAAAGTCCTGCCGGACAACTACAGCTCGCTGCTGTCACCGAAAGAGACGCAGAGGGCGCTCTTCGAGGTGAAGCGGTACATCGAAGACAACCTCTGCAAAGAACTCAACCTGATGATGGTGGAAGTGCCGCTGATCGTGGACGAGGAGAGCGGCGTCAATGACCTGCTGGACCGTGACGGTTCGCGCACGCCGATCCAGTTTCACATCTCCAACGATCGCGACAAACATCCCATCAACGCACAAGTAGTACAGGCGGCCACCAAGTGGAAGAGGCTGGCGCTAAAACAGTTCGGCATGCAGGCCGGCGAGGGCCTGTGCACCGACATGCGCGCCGTGCGCAAAGACTACTTCCTCGATCACGATCACAGCGCCTACGTGGACCAGTGGGACTGGGAGCGCGTCATGACGCCCGAACAGCGCAACCTCGACTTTCTAAAGGCGATCGTCAGCAAGATATGGAAGGTGATTGTCGGCGCCGAGCGTTATGCGCAGCAGATGTTCCCGGAGTTACGGGATCCGAAGTACCCCAGTCTGCCGGAGCAGATCAAGTTCCTGCATGCCGAGGAAATTCTCGACATGTATCCCGACCTGCCGCGCAAGCAGCGGGAGACGGCGATCCTGCAGAAGTATCCGGCGGTCTTCATTATTGGGATTGGATGGATGCTGAAGGACGGATATCCGCACGAGCTGCGGGCGGCCGACTACGACGACTGGGTCACGCCGACCATCAGCAAGAACCGCCACCTGCTGCACGGATTGAATGGCGACATCTTAGTGTGGAACCCGGTGACGCGGCGACGGCATGAGCTGTCGTCAATGGGCATCCGGGTGAACGGGGAGTCGCTGAAGAAGCAGTTGGAGCTGACCCACCAGATGGACTTCCTGAAATATCCGTATCACCAGGCGATTGTGAACCACGAGATCCCGCTGAGCATTGGCGGAGGGATCGGGCAGTCACGGACGATGATGCAGATCCTGCGCAAAGCCCACCTGGGAGAAGTGAGCGTAACGGTGTGGCCAAAGGTGCTGAAGGAGATGTGCGCGAAGAAGAATATTCATGTGTTGAATTAGTGGATAGTGGTTAGTGGGTAGTGGATAGATCGGGCGGCCTGAGGGCCGCCCGGGTTTTGCGGGAGTGCGCCGCCCAAATGCAAATCATTGGGCTCTGGAGTGACGACTGGCCACTAGCCCCTAGCCGCTGATCACTTCTTCTTCGGCTTCATCATCTCCCACGCAGCATCAGGGATTTTGCGGCCGAGCAGGCTAAACGAACTGGCGCCGGCGAGCATTTCGCCGCCGTCCATGTAAATCATGTCGCCGTTGATGTAGCCAGCATGATCGCTGACCAGGAACGCCGCGAGGTTGGAGATCTCTTCCAGGGTGCCGAGTCGATGCAGAGGGTTGTGGTCGAGTAGCGCCTTCTCCATTTCAGGCACGGGCAGCAGTCGCGAGAAGGCGCCTTCGGTGCGGATGGCTCCGGGCGCAATGGCGGCGAAGCGAATGCCGCGGCCTCCCCACTCTACGGCGAGGCTGCGGGTGAGGGCGACGACTCCGGCCTTGGCGACCGCACTGGGAACAACATAAGCAGAACCGGTGTCGGCGTAGGTGGTCGCGATGTTGAGCACCATGCCTGGATGTTTGGCGGCGAGCCAGCGTTTGCAGCAAGCGAGCGTCATATTGATGGTGCCGTTGAGCACGATGCCGATCACGGCTTCAAAGGCGTGAGTCGAGAGCGTCTCCGTCTTTGCCAGGAAGTTGCCGGCAGCGTTGTTGACCAGGATGTCGAGCGGACCTGCTGCCCAGATCTGTTCGATCACTTTCTCGACGTCTTCGTCGTAACGCACATCGCAGGCGAAGGCTTCGAGGACGCCTCCGGTGGAAGCAGAAAGTTCTGCCGCGGTTTTCTGGACCACCTCGACCCGGCGTCCGCATATGTAGCCGCTCGCGCCCAGTTGCAGAAAACGCTCGGCCAGGGCGCGACCGATGCCCGTGCCGCCACCGGTGACCAGAAAGCGTTTGTTCGTTAGAAGATCGCTAGTGAACATGAGGCCCCTTTCTGAAACCGATAAAAGTAGCACACGAGCGCGAGTGGGCGCAGTGATGAGGGCGGTGGCTGGTAACTGGGAATTGGTAACTGGGAAAACCGAGACAATTGCTCGTCCGGTTGAAAATCAAAAGGCCCAACCAAGCAAAAGAAAGTGTCAGGAGAGTGCAGCGCATTCCTGTGATAGTCTTTCATGCCAGATGCGCCGCTCGTGAGTGCTCCAGCGGTACAACCGAATCGGTTGATGGGCTATTCCGCTGGGGCGAGAGATTGGCAGGACTGAAAGTGAAAACACAATTGCGCATCTTTACCGCACTGTGGCTGGCATTGGCTCTGTGGTTTGCTGTGCCGGCCTCTGCCCAAAACCAAGCAGCCGACCAAAACCAAAACACTGATCCTCCCGGACGAGTCGCACGGCTGAGTTATATGAGCGGCTCGGTTTCGTTCGAACCGGCGGGCGAAACCGACTGGAGTTTGGCTTCGCTCAACTATCCGCTCACCAACGGAGACCGGTTGTGGACCGACAAGGACGCGCGCGCGGAGCTCGAAACCGGCAATCTCGCGATCCGCATGTCGGAGCAGACCGACCTCTCTACCACTAGTCTGAACGACCACTTGGTGCAGCTGGGACTGGGTCAGGGAACTGTACGCATTTCGGCTTACGATCTGCGTTCGGGAAGTGAAATCGAAGTGGATACTCCCTACGCGGCGGTCACGATCACGCAAAAGGGGAGCTATCGCATCGAGACCTATCCCGACCAGAACCGCACGCTGATCACCGTCGACCGCGGAGAGGTGCAGGTCACTGGAAACAACCTCAACGAGACTGTGCGCAGCGGACAGGCATTGGAGTTGACCGGCACGGATCCGGTGCAAGCCGGCTCCGTCAGCTTGCCGCCGCCTGACAGCTTTGACCAGTGGTGTAACCAACGCGATCAGCAATATGCCAATGCACGGTCGCGCCAATACGTCAGCCCGTACGTGCCGGGATATTACGAACTCGATCAATATGGAGGCTGGGAGACGGTCGCGCAGTACGGGCCGATATGGTATCCAGCGGGCTTGCCGGTCGGATGGTGCCCTTATCGTTATGGACGCTGGGTATGGGTTGAGCCCTGGGGCTGGACTTGGGTGGACACGGCGCCGTGGGGATTCGCGCCGTTTCATTACGGACGCTGGCTGCAGGTCGGCGTGCGGTGGGGTTGGCTACCAGGCCCGATTGCCGTGGCGCCGATTTATGGTCCGGCGTTCGTGGCGTTTGCCGGGGGGGCGGGATTTTCCGCGAGCTTCGGAGTCGGCGTGGTGGCCTGGTTTCCGCTGGGTCCGGGGGAGGCGTTCTACCCCTGGTATCACCACAGCGATGCTTACCTGCGCCAGATTAACGTCACCAATGTGCGCAACGTCAACGTTACGAACATCACGAACGTAACCAACATCAACAACGTTCACTACCGCTATCAAACGACGGCGGCCACCGCGGTTTCGTCCAATGCATTCCGCAATGCGGAGCCCGTGCATCAAAATCTGGTGGCGGTGAAACCGGAGCAGATGGCGCGAGCACAGGTAATTCCGCATCCGGAGGTCAATCCCACGCCGCGCGCGATACTCGCGGGAAATCCACCTGTGCACCCCCCGGTTCCGGCACAACGGCCGGCGATAGTGCAGCACGCGCCAGTGGCACGTCCGGGCCAGCCGCCGATAACGGCGCACAACGCGCCGCCGCCGAACACTGCTGTCCACAACACGCCGCCGCCCCCGACCACAGCTACTGTTCCGCCGCCGCGCACTGAACCGGCGAACCCTGCTGCTGTCCCTCATCCTGCTACCAATCCCCCTGAAGTCAATCGTGGCGGACCGCCGCCTCCGACAGCGCACAACACGCCGCCCCCGACCACGGCTACCGTTCCGCCTCCACGAAATGCCCCGGGGAGCCCTGCGGTTGCGCCGCATCCTCCTACTGCTCCGACCACGCAGCCTCCGCTGGTGAGCAAGTATCCTCCGCCGGTGGAGAAGCTGCCTTACGTGCAGAAGGCGCCCGCTATGGAGCAGCACCCTGGGCGTCCTCTGGAGCCGCAACAGCAGCAGAACCTGCACGCCGGGATGCCCGCCGGTCCCATGGTGGACCGGGAGTTTCCGCAGCATGCTGCGCCGGCGATGCACGCTCCTCCGCCACCACGCGCTGCGCCGCCACCGAAGCCAAAGCACTAAGTCGATGGTGGAGATATTTATCAGCCCGAAAAGTTGCATTGACACCGATGCGGAATTGCCGGTAAGGTTGAAGGCAAGATGACTTCGTTGATCCATCGCCATCATCACCATTCGCACGTGGCGAGCGTGTCAGCGGAGATCATCGTGTAGGCTTTTAGCACTTATACCTCCGACCCGCTGACATCAGTTCAGCGGGTTTTTTGTTTTGGCGAAAGGGATGCGTATGGCGGTAGAGATTGATTTCGAAAAAATGCAGGGGCTGGCGCCCGCGATCGTACAAGACGCCCGGACGGGCGAGGTGCTGATGCTGGGCTTCATGAATCGCGCGGCTTTCGACAAGACGCTGGCTACCGGCTATGTCACGTTCTACAGTCGCACGCGCAACGAACTGTGGACGAAGGGCGAGACTTCGGGCAACCGACTGAAGGTCGTTAGCGCGCTGGCGGATTGTGACCTCGACACCGTCTTGTGCCGGGTTGAAGTGGAAGGGCCAGGCGTGGTTTGCCACACCGGCGCGCGCACGTGCTTCAATGCCGAACTGCCGGTGGCGACGTTGGCGGGCGGTGGGAGATGAAGCTGCGAGTGGGAATTCCCAAGGGCAGCCTGCAGGAGGCGACGCTAGCGCTGCTGGCGCGCGCCGGATTGCAGGTGTATGTGAGTCCGCGATCGTATCTCGCCGGTACCAACGATCCTGAGATCGAGTGCATGCTGATTCGGGCGCAGGAGATGGCGCGCTACGTCGAACACGGCGCGCTGGATGCAGGCATCACCGGCTTCGATTGGGTGATGGAAAGCGGGCTGGACATTGTGACGGTGGCCGACCTGGTTTATGCCAAGCAGAGCAGGGGCAAGGTGCGGTGGGTGCTTGCGGTGCCGGAAGATTCGCCGGCGCAGCGTCCCGAAGATTTGCGTGGCGCCGTCATCGCGACGGAGTTGGTGAACGTGACGACGCGTTATTTTCAGCAGCGCAGTATCGAAGTGAAAGTCGAGTTTTCGTGGGGCGCTACGGAAGTGAAGCCTCCCACATTGGCGGACGCCATCGTGGAGGTCACGGAGACCGGCAGCTCGCTCAAAGCTAATCGGTTGCGAGTCATTGAAACTCTTCTCGAATCGAACACCCAAATCATCGCCAATAAAATTGCATGGAACGACGCAGGCAAGCGCCAGAAGATCGAAAACCTGGCGCTGATGCTGCGCGGCGCTATGGAAGCGCAGGGGCGGGTTGGTCTGATGCTCAACGTCCGGGTCGAAGACTTGCAGGCAGTGCTGGCTGTGCTTCCCGCGCTGAACAGCCCGACGATTTCCACCCTGAGTGACAAGGCGTGGGTCGCAGTGAATACCATCCTGGAAGAGAGCCTGTGCTGGGAGGTGATTCCGCGGCTGAAGGCGGCGAACGCGACCGGCATTGTGGAGTATCCGCTGAATAAGGTGGTGGTGTGATGCGGGTCCTCGTGGGTAAGGCAGCCGAGCGGGCGGTGGCAAAGCTGGAAGGCCGGGCGTCGCGGTTGGTGGAAGTTGAGCCAACAGTGCGGCGGATTGTTCGCGTTGTGCGCAAAGGTGGCGATAAGGCGCTGATGCGTTCTGCCACATTGTGGGATAGCTTGCAGAAGGGCGAATCGCTTCGGGTTTCGCAGCAGGAGACTGAGCAGGCGTGGAAGGCGACGCCAGCCGATACACGGGACGCATTGAAGCGTGCGGCGGCCAACATCCGGCGATTTGCCAACTGGCAGATGCCTGGCTCGTGGCGGAAGAAAATTACGGGCGGGGAGCTGGGGCAGATGGTGCGTCCACTGGCGTCGGTGGGATGCTATGTGCCGGGCGGGCGGTATCCGCTGCCGTCCACGCTGCTGATGACGGCGATTCCGGCGCAAGTCGCTGGCGTGGTACGCATCGTAGTGGTTACACCGAACCCGCAGCCAGCGACGCTGGCGGCCGCATATTTGCTGGGCATCACGGAGTTGTATCGCTGTGGTGGAGCGCAGGCGGTCGCGGCGTTGGCCTACGGGACGGAGAGCATCGAGCGCGTGGACAAGATTGTCGGGCCGGGCAATGCATATGTCACTGCGGCGAAGAAACTGGTGAGCTTCGACTGCGCTATCGACATGCTGGCAGGGCCCACCGAGGCAGTGGTTTACAGCGAGAGCGGCAATCCGGAGTTTCTCGCGTCGGACCTGGTGGCGCAGGCGGAACACGATCCCGATGCAGTCGTGGTATTTGTGTCAACCAGTGGGGCGTTGGCAAAGGGCGTGGTCGCGAGCGTGCGGCGTGCGGCGAAGGAAAACGCAATCGCGGTGAAGGCGATCCGGCGCAATGCTTATGCGCTGGTGGCGGCGTCGCGCGGGCAGGCGATGGAATGGGTGAACCGCATTGCCCCCGAACACCTGACCGTCGACGAAGATTCGGATCTTATGGCGGTGTACAACGCAGGGTCGGTGTTCGTCGGTAACTACTCGCCGCAGTCGGCAGGTGATTATGCTGCGGGGCCGAACCATGTGCTCCCTACGGCGGGAGCGGCACGATTTCGCGGCGGCCTGAGCGTGGCGGACTTCGTGAAGGTCATCACGGTGCAGAAGTTCTTTCGAGAGGGATTGCGGGAGATTGCTCCGGCCGTGACCACACTCGCGGAAACCGAGGGCCTGCGAGCGCACGCCGCGTCGGTGCGGGTGAGGTGTGGCAATGCTTAGCGCGCGCCGGGCCGTGCTCCAGATGCACGAGTATCATCCTCCGCTGGCAGGACGTAAAGGGCTGCGGCTCGACTTCAACGAGAACACCGACGGATGCTCGCCGCGTGTGCTGGCGCGCATTCGCGAGATTACGGCAGAGGACCTGGCGCGGTATCCGGAACGCGAACCGGTGGAGGCAATCGCCGCCGCGCATCTGGGGCTGGCGGCGGAGCAGGTGCTGCTCACCAACGGAGTGGACGAGGCGATTCATCTGCTGTGCGAGGCGTATCTGGAGCCGCAGGATGAGATTGTCATCGTGACGCCGACGTTCAGTATGTACGAGATTTTCGCGGAGGCGACCGGCGCGAAAGTTGTTCGGGTGCAATGCGCGGAAGACCTGCGCTTTCCACTCGAAAAGGTGTTGGCGAGCATCACTGCGGCCACCAGAATGATCGCGGTGGCGAGTCCAAATAATCCAACGGGCGGTGTGGCATCTCGCGAACAGTTGCTGGCGATTGCGAAGAGCGCGCCCGACGCGGCTTTGCTAGTTGACGAAGCATATTACGACTTCCACGGGAAGACGGTGATGCCCGACGTCGGCGCGGTGACCAGTCTGTTTGTGGCGCGTACATTCTCTAAGGCGTATGGGTTGGCGGGCTTGCGCATGGGAATTCTCGCTGGACCGCGCGAGCAGATGCCGATGGTGCGGCGAGTGTCGTCGCCATACAGTGTGAATTCGCTTGCGCTGCTGGCGTTACCGGTGGCACTAGCGGACGGCGAGTTCGTCGCGGGCTACGTGGAACAGGTAAAGGCCGGCCGGACGAAACTCGAGACTGAGTTGCAACGAGCGCGCATCGAGTGGTGGCCGAGCGAGGCGAATTTTGTACTGATGCGAATCGGCGAGCGGCATCGCGAGTTTGTAGGCGCTATGCGACAACGTGGGATATTGGTGCGCGATCGATCGTTGGACCCGGGATGCGAAGGTTGTGTGCGCATCACCCTCGGAACCAATGAGCAGACCGAGCAGCTGCTGATTGCGTTTCGCGAGGTCGTGTCTGAGTTGAAACTGGGAGCCGAGGTGACGGCATGAGGCGGGCTAAGATTCATCGCAAGACCAATGAAACCGACGTCCGCATCGCGCTCACCATCGAAGGCCATGGGCGGGCGAAGGTCAGTACCGGGATTCGCTTTCTCGATCACATGATGGAGTTGGTGGCACGGCATGGCGCATTCGATCTGGAATTGCAGGCCGCCGGCGACCTCGATGTCGATCAGCACCACACGGTGGAAGACGTTGGCATCGCGCTGGGAGAGGCATTTACCGCGGCGCTCGGATCGAAGCGAGGCATCCTCCGCGCGGGATATTTCGTGATGCCAATGGACGAGACGCTTGGCGTGGTTGCCGTCGATTTCGGCGGGCGCAGTGCGGCGGTGGTCGATACCAAGGTGCGCACACGGATGGTGGGCGATCTGCAAACTGAGTTGGTTGCCGATTTCTTCGACGGATTCTCGCGGGGCGCGAAGGCCAACGTGCATGTGAAGACGATTTATGGCCGGTCAAACCATCACAAGATCGAGGCGCTGTTCAAAGCGTTCGCGCGCGCATTGCGAGTGGCTTGCTCGAGAGACAAGCAATTGGGACGGATGCTGCCTAGCACGAAGGGGCTGCTGTGAGAGTAGCTGGTAGCTGGTAACTGGTAATTAGTGATTTCCACATATTCCAGACGCGGGAATGTGTGGGATACCGAACTCTGCAGGGTGACACGATGATTGCGATTGTGGATTATGGCGCGGGGAACCTGACGTCGGTGGTGAAGGCCTTGCAGCACCTGGGTCAACAGTGTGTTGTAACCAACGACCCTGACATTGTGGGATGCGCGGCCAAATGGATCATCCCTGGGGTGGGCAACTTCAAGGCGACAGCGCCGCTGGCGAACGGAAAGCTGGGAGCGGTGTTGCGCGGTGGGGCTGGCGACGACGACGGCCGGTCGCTGCTCGGTATATGCCTGGGGCTGCAGTGGATGTTTGAAGGCAGCACCGAAGCTCCTGAGATGCGGGGGCTGGCAACGTTTCCGGGGGAGTGCAAACGCTTTTCAGAGCAGGTAAAGTCGCCGCACGTGGGATGGGACAGCATCGTGATTGATGGGCGCTCGCGGCTGCTGGCGGGGATATCATCAGGCGCCTACGTGTATTTCACCCATTCTTATAGCGCGCCGGTGTGCGGCGACACGGTAGCAACGTGCACCTACGAATCGCCTTTTACCGCAGCGGCGGAGCGGGGAAATCTGTTCGGAGTGCAATTCCACCCCGAGAAGTCGGGCGACGTGGGCCTGCAGATCCTGGAGAATTTCTGTGGCCTGTGAAACTCTGGCCAAGCGCATCATCGCCTGCCTCGACGTCAATGCCGGACGGGTGGTGAAAGGCATTCAGTTCGAGCAGTTAAGGGACGCAGGCGATCCCGCGGAACTGGCATTGGCGCATAGCGCCGCGGGTGCTGACGAAATCGTGCTTCTGGATATCACCGCGACTGCCGAATCGCGCAACACACTGCTAGATACAGTGCGGCGGACCGCCAAGCAGTTGTTTATCCCCTTCACGGTGGGAGGGGGGATCCGTTCGCTCGACGACGCGGCGGCTGTGCTGGATTGCGGCGCCGACAAGGTGGCGATGAACTCGGCGGCCATCTCCGATCCCACGCTCATCACGCAAGTTGCCGAGCGATACGGGTCGCAGGCGGTAGTAGTGGCCATCGACGCACGGCAGACGGCTCCTACAGCGTGGGAGGTGTATGTGTGGGGCGGCCGCAAGCCGGCCGGCCGCGACGCGAAGGAGTGGGCGATTGCTGCGGAGCAACTGGGCGCTGGGGAAATCATGCTGACGTCGATGGACCGTGACGGGACGAAGTCGGGCTTCGACTGTCCCCTGACCCGGACGATTGCAACCAGCGTGCGTATTCCGGTGATCGCCTCGGGCGGAGCAGGCGAGCCGCATCACTTTGTAGAGGTGTTTCAGGAAGGCGCGGCAGATGCGGCCCTGGCCGCATCGGTGTTTCACTTCGGACTGAAATCAGTTGAGGCGATCAAACAGGCGTTGCGGGATGTCGGCATCCCGGTGAGGCCGACTTGCTAATTCCGTCGATCGATCTCATGGGCGGCAAGATCGTCCAATTGATACAGGGCCAGAAGAAGGTACTGGAGTTTGAAAACTTCGGCGAGTGGGTCGGGCGATTCTCGCGCTATCCGCTCATACAGTTGGTTGACCTCGATGCCGCTATGGGAAATGGGGACAATCGGGCGCTGATCGCCGAGTTGTGTCGCAAGTTGCCGTGCCAGGTGGGCGGGGGCATTCGCTCTGCCGATAACGCGCGACAGGTGCTGAAGGCCGGTGCGAGGCGGATCATTCTCGGGTCTTCCTTAATTAAAGATGGCGCGGTCGACACCCTATTCGCGCGTTCGCTCTGCCAAGAGTTCAGCATGGACCGGCTCGTGATGGCCATCGATTCGCGCGGCTGGCAAGTGGCGATTCACGGATGGAAGACGATTACGGAGATCACGCCCCTAGAAATGATCCAGGCGCTGGAAGAATACTGTTCCGCGTTTCTCTACACGCACATCGATACCGAAGGGCTGCTGCAGGGAATTCCGCTGGATGTCATCTCAGAGTTGCGGCGGCAGACTTCGCGGCGCCTGATTGCGGCCGGCGGAATTCGCAGCCAGCAGGAGATTGACGCGCTCGAGGCGATGGGTGTGGACGCAGTGGTAGGGATGGCGATTTATTCCGGGATGTTAGAAGTCTGACAACGTGGGAGTTACGTGCGAGCATGAAAGGGCGGAAGAGAAGCAGGTCCCTTCGACAAGCTCAGGGCAGGCTCTTCGACTCGGACGCACGCCGTGTGGCGCGTCCTCGCACAGGATGACAACCAAGGGCTAGCGCCGTCCCTGCAGGGGGGCAACTAATTGCGCGGCCAAGTTTTTGGCAGGGAGTGAACTCCCAGCAACCGGTAGTCGCAACTCAACCTCAAGACCGTGCGGCGAAATGTTGCGGGCGGTCACGGAACCGCCATGGACAGCCACGGCATTGCGCACGATGGCGAGTCCCAATCCCATCCCACCTGTGGTAGTGCCGCGGGAATCGTCGACGCGATAAAACGGCTTGAAGAGCAGGGGCAGAGCGTCTTCCGGCACGCCTTTGCCATTGTCGCGGACGGTGACAACGGCGTAGCCATCGTCGAGGCGCAGACGAACGTCGATCGTGCCGTTCTGTCCGGAATAGAAGATGGCATTGCGCACAACGTTTTCGATGGCGCTACGCAGCAAACCGGGATCGCCGTTCACTTCGAGCAGGGCATCGTCGGCATAATTGACGGTCGCGCCGGTGGCTGCGGCTTCGAAGCGGGCGTCATCCAGCACCTCGTCGATGAGGTCATTGAGCGAAAGGCTCTCGAACTTCGGCTTGTATTGTCCGTTCTCGAGACGGGCGACGGTCAGGATGCTCTCCAACATTGAGTCCAACTGGATGGCGTCCTGCTCGATGCGGTCCAGCATTTCATCGCGCTCCGGACGGTCAGACGTGCGCGCCAGCGCCAGTGCAAGACGCATGCGGGCGATGGGCGAGCGCAACTCGTGCGACACGCCGCTCAGGAGATTTCGTTCGCTCTGAATCTGGTTGCGTAATTCGCCCGCCATCGAGTCGAAGTCGCGCACCAGGTCGGCGATCTCATCGCTGCGGCGGCCAATGGTGGCGCCGACGCGGATATCGAGATTGCCGCGCGCCAGTTCATTGGTGGCGTTGCGCAGGCGCTCAATGGGCTTGCTGAGATAGTGGGCGATGACCAGGCACATCAGGGCAGAGATGATGGTGCCGAGTTTCAACACCCAGATGATGTCGCCGGGAACGCGCTCCGACAAGCCGGGCGGAATGAACTCGCCAATAAACAAATATGTGCCACGCGGCGTAGTGGCGGGTGCGACCACGAACACAGCCTCGTCGGGCCGGACCATGCCTTCGTGCCGCAAAGCACGCTGGGCGTAGTCGCGAATCTCTTCGGGCATCGCACGCCCGCTCAATTCACGGCCAGCCGCGTCGAGCAGCCAGTAATTCGCGCGGTGGGGCAACGCCGACTGGTCGAGCAGGGCGCGCAGCGCGGGCTGGCCTCCATCTTCATAACGACGGACCGCCAAGTCCGCGAGAGTTGGCACGAGGCGACGTTCCGGCTGCACCCACCAGGGATTGTCTGCGTGCGCCCTGTGTTGCAGCCGTATGTAGAGCACGCCGAGCAATAGTGCCTGCGCGACCCAGAAGGGAAGGAAGATCTTCCAGAACAGGCGGCGGTTCATGCCTTGGCCTTTTCCGGCGCGGGGGTGGAGGCGAGAAAGTATCCGATGCCGCGAATGGGACGAATGAGATCGTCAGCGCCGGTGAAGCTGCCAAGCTTCTTGCGCAGGCGACTGACGTGAACGTCCACGCTACGGTCGAATGCATTCAAGGGGCGGCCCAGGGCGACTTCGGCAATCTGCTCACGGGTCACGACGTTGCCGGCATTGCGCAGCAGAAGCTCCAGCACATTGAACTCGACGGACGTGAGTTCCACCGGTTTGCCGCCGCAAGACACGTTGCGGGTGCCAAGCGAGAGCTGAATGTCGCCAACCTTCAGAAGTTCATCATGATCGGCACGGGCGGCGCCCGACGCAGCTTCGCGGGTGCGGCGCAGAACTGCGCGGATGCGGGCCACCAGCTCGCGCGGGTCGAAAGGCTTGGCGAGATAATCGTCGGCGCCGATCTCGAGCCCCAGGATGCGATCCACGGCCTCGCCGCGGGCCGTGAGCAGGAGAACCGGAACGGCGGACTGGTGACGCAGGGCCTTGAGCAACTCGAACCCCGAGCCTCCCGGTAGCATGACATCGAGAATGACCAACTCGTGATGATCGGCGAGTGCGGCAGACAAACCCGTGTCATGATCGTAGGCGGCATCGACCCGGAAGCCTTCCGCCTCGAGAAAGCGTTTGAGCAGATTGACGAGGGCGTGATCGTCGTCGATGATGAGCAAGTGGTTCACTGGATTTATTGTGCCTTTTCCAGTGTGCGGCTGTGGTGAAGAATTGTTTCGGGATGTGGTGGAACCCTTCACAAAACTTAACCTTCCTTCACCCTCTCTTAACCGCGTGTCAATCGGCCATCCAGTCTAATTACCAAGGTGGGATTCATAGTATTGTAACTGGCGCAGCTCGAATCGAGCGAAGTGTCCCCTGGCGACGGTCGTCATCCCTGCCACGATACCGGGTGCCAGCGAGGAGGAACGTTTGACGGTCTTACGAATTCATACAATTGGGATCTCGCTTCTGATCTGCGCGGTTCTGGCTGGCTGTAGCCGTGCGGACAAGAACGCGAAGGCGGGCGGCCCGCCGCCGGCTGTTCCGGTCGGAGTCGCAACCGTGCAGCAGCGCGATTTTCCTGTTTATCTGACTGGATTGGGATCTGTACTGGCCTTCAATACGGTCGCCTTGAAAACCCGCATCGACGGCCAGATCACGCAAGTCAATTTTCAGGAAGGCCAGGACGTCAATCAGGGAGAACTGCTAATCCAGATTGATCCCCGGCCGTACAACGTGGCCCTCGAGACGGCGAACGCCAATCTGCAGCGCGACGAGGCCCAACTGAATAATGCCAAGGTACAGTACGAGCGCATGAAGGCGCTGTATGCCGGTGGCGTAATCGCCAAACAGGACCTGGACACGCAAGAGGCTTCGTTCGGGCAGTACGAAGGCACGATTGCCGCCGACAAGGCAGCCATCGACAGTGCAAAGCTGAACCTTACTTATACCCGCATTACGTCGCCGATTAATGGTCGAATCGGACTGCGGCAAGTCGATATTGGCAACTACGTGCAGGCCGCCTCGACTACGCCGATGGTCATCATCACCCAGTTGCATCCGATTGCGATCGT
This sequence comes from uncultured Acidobacteriaceae bacterium, assembly GCA_963699185.1. Taxonomy (GTDB): domain Bacteria; phylum Acidobacteriota; class Terriglobia; order Terriglobales; family Acidobacteriaceae; genus DASRAA01. The sequence continues at coordinate 352,428 of OY969419.1, forward strand.
CTTCACTTTGCCGGAAGATCAGCTGCAAGCCGTGCGGCAGCGTATGCATCAGGGAACGCTCGAGGTGGACGTTTATAGTCGCGACGATCAGACGAAGCTCTCCACTGGCAAGCTGCTGACCATCGACAATCAGATCGACCAGACCACCGGAACGGCGAAGTTCAAAGCCGTATTCGAGAACCCCGACAACAACCTGTGGCCTAACCAGTTCGTAAACGTGCATCTGCTCCTGGAAACGCGCAAAGACGCTTTGACCATGCCCGCGAGCGCGATCCAGCGTGGTCCGCAGGGAACGTTCACCTACGCCGTCGATGCCGACAACACGGTGCAGGTGAAGGCGGTGCAGATTGCGCTGACGCAGGGCAACACAGTCGTCATAGGCTCAGGCTTACAGGCTGGGGACAAAGTGGTTACAGACGGACAGGAAAAGCTGCAACCAGGTAGCCGCGTGAGCGTACAGCCGCCGGCCACGCAGTCGCAAAAACCGGAGAGCATCGGATCGCAGTCATGAGTATTTCGCGGCCATTTATTTTACGGCCCATTGCGACCTCGCTTCTGATGGTCGCCCTGCTGCTGGTGGGGATTGTGGCCTACCAGCAACTTCCGATTTCGGCCCTGCCGCAGGTGGATTACCCCACCATTCAAATCGTGACGATGTATCCGGGAGCCAGTCCCGACGTCACGGCCTCATCGATCACCGCGCCGTTGGAGCGGCAGTTTGGACAGCTACCGGGACTGAACCAGATGACGTCGAGCAGCTCGTTTGGCGCATCGGTTATTACGCTGCAGTTCAATCTCGATGAGAACATCGATGTCGCCGAGCAGGAAGTTCAGGCGGCCATCAACAGTGCGCAGACGTTCCTGCCGCCCGACCTGCCGACTCCACCGATTTACAGCAAGGTCAACCCTGCCGATGCGCCCATCCTGACGCTCGCGATGACGTCCGACACTATGCCTCTGCCGCAAGTGGAGGACCTGGCCGACACCACGTTCGCACAAAAGATTTCGCAATTGCCGGGCGTAGGACTGGTTTCCATCAGCGGCGGGCAGAAGCCGGCGGTGCGGATACAGGCGAATCCAACCGCGCTGGCCTCTTACGGCATGAGCCTGGAGCAGTTGCGCACCATGATCGCCGCGGTCAACGTGGACCAGGCGAAGGGCCAACTGCAGGACAATCGCCAGGCCTACACAATCGGCGCCAACGACCAGTTGTTCAAGCCCGAGGATTACGCCAACACTATCGTCGCCTATAAGAACGGCAACCCGGTGCGCGTGTCAGACGTGGCGACGGTGATCCAGGGCCCGGAAAACGTGAACCAGGCGGCGTGGATGAACACCACTCCGGCGGTGATCCTGAACATTCAGCGCCAGCCCGGAGCGAACATCATCAAGGTTGCCGACAGCGTGAAGTTGCGGTTGAAGCAACTGCAGGCCAACCTACCGGCTTCGGTCAAAATCACGGTGCTGACCGACCGCACCAACACCATTCGCGCCAGCGTTGCCGACGTGAAGTTCAGCCTGATGCTGACCATCGCGCTGGTGGTGATGGTGATCTTCGTGTTCCTGCGCACCCTGGCGGCCACTGTCATTCCCAGTATCGCGGTGCCGCTCTCGCTGGTTGGTACCTTTGGCGCGATGTACATGCTGGGCTATTCGCTCGACAACCTGTCGCTGATGGCATTGACCATCTCGACCGGTTTTGTGGTCGATGACGCGATCGTCATGATCGAGAACATCGACCGCTACATTGAAGAGGGCCACTCGCCGCTGGAAGCCGCGCTGCTCGGCTCGGGGCAGATCGGCTTCACCATCGTGTCGTTGACGGTTTCGCTGATCGCAGTGCTGATCCCGCTGCTGTTCATGGGCGACATCGTGGGACGGTTGTTCCGCGAATTCGCGGTGACGCTGAGTGTCACGATTCTGCTGTCAGCTTTTATCTCGCTGACGCTGACGCCCATGATGTGCTCGATTTTGCTGCGTCAGAAGGGCCATGAAAAACACGGCAAGCTCTACGAGGCTTCGGAGCGAATCTTTAACAGTACTATCGGTTTTTATGGCAGGACCCTGAAGGTGGTACTCGAGCACCAGACACTGACGCTGTTCATCACGCTGGCAACCCTGGTGGCAACGGTCTGGCTGTACATCATCGTACCCAAGGGCTTCTTTCCCATCCAAGACACCGGCGTGATCGTGGGCATTTCGGACGCGCCGGAGAGCGTCTCGTTCGCGTCGATGGCGGACCGGCAACTCAAGCTGGGGGCAGCCATCCTGAAAGATCCAGACGTCGCCAGCCTGTCATCGTTCATCGGCGTTGATGGCACGAATACGACCCCGAATAGTGGGCGCTTCCAGATCAACCTGAAGCCCAAAGATGAGCGCAGCGATGACGTCACCGCCATCATCAAACGGTTGCAGCAGGAAACCGCCGGCGTCGAGGGCATCACGCTCTACATGCAGCCGGTGCAGGACCTCACAGTGGAAGACCGGGTGAGCCGCACGCAATATCAGTTCAGCCTTGAGGACGCCGATCCCAAGGAACTGGCCCAGTGGACTAGCACCCTGTTGGCCAAGCTGAAGGCGCTGCCAGAATTGCGCGATGTTGCAACTGACCAGCAGAACCAGGCGGCGGTGGCAAACCTGCAGATCGATCGCGATACCGCTTCGCGTCTCGGGGTGAGCGCCAGCGCCGTGGACAACACGCTTTACGATGCGTTTGGGCAGCGGCTGATCTCGATTATGTTCACCCAGTTGAACCAGTATCACGTGGTGCTGGAGGTCGATCCCTCGTTCCGCGACGATCCTGATTCACTGAAGAGCATTTACGTCCCCGGTGCCAACGGACAGGTTCCGCTTAGCGCGATCGCGCACTTTGATACCTCTAGCGGCGCTTTGTCGCTGAACCACCAGGGACAGTTTCCGGCGGTAACGATCTCCTTCAACCTGGGCAACCGGTATTCACTGGGTGAAGCAGTGAAGGCGATCAACGGCGCGGTCTCCGACGTCGGCATGCCACCGAGCATCCAGGTGAAATTCCAGGGAACGGCGCGCGCCTTCGAGGCTTCGCAGGCCAATGAAGGCTGGCTGATTCTGGCGGCCATCATCACTGTGTATATCGTTCTGGGAGTGCTCTACGAGAGCTACATTCACCCCGTCACAATTCTCTCTACGCTACCCTCTGCGGGTGTGGGAGCCATCCTGGCGCTCAATATCTTCCGCATGGATCTGGGGGTGATGGCCCTCATCGGTATCATTCTGTTGATTGGTATCGTGAAAAAGAACGCCATCATGATGATCGACTTCGCGCTGGAGGCGGAACGCAAGGACGGCAAACCTCCGCTCGACGCGATCTACGAAGCCTGCTTGCTGCGCTTCCGTCCTATCATGATGACCACGTTCGCCGCGTTGTTCGGAGCGGTGCCGCTGGCACTGGGCTCTGGTACCGGTTCCGAGCTACGGCGTCCACTGGGCGTGACCATCATCGGCGGACTGCTGTTCAGCCAGGTACTCACGCTCTACACCACTCCGGTGGTTTACTTGTGGTTTGATCGTCTCGGCATGGCGGTGCGCAACCTGCGCGCCCCCAAGCCCGCCGAGGCCATGGGAGACTGACTATGAATGTCTCCGGACCAGCTATTGAGCGACCAGTCGCGACGTTTCTACTGACGATTGCGCTGCTGCTGGCCGGCGGCCTGGCCTACACTCAGCTTCCCGTCTCGCCCTTGCCGCAAATTGATTTTCCCGTGATCTCAGTGGGCGCCTCATTGCCGGGCGCAAGTCCAGAAACCATGGCGACGTCGGTCGCAACCCCGCTGGAGCGGCAGTTCGGCCGCATCGCCGGTATCAACCAGATGACGTCAACCAGCCAGCTGGGATCGACGGCCATCACCATGCAGTTCGACTTGAACCGCAACATCGATGCGGCCGCGCGCGATGTGCAGGCGGCGATCAATGCGGCGCGCGGATTCCTGCCTGCGGACTTGCCGAGTAATCCCAGCTACCGCAAGGTGAATCCCGCTGACTCCCCGATCTTGATCCTGGCGCTGACGTCCGACACCTTGACGCAGTACCAGATGTACGACGCGGCGGACTCGATCCTGTCTCAGAAGCTTGCGCAAGTCCAGGGTGTCGGGCAGGTGTATGTTGGTGGCTCCTCACAGCCGGCTGTGCGCATCGAAGCCAATCCCAACTTGCTCAACAAAATGGGAATCGGCCTCGACGCAGTGCGCAACGCCATAGCGGCACAAAACGTGAACCAGGCGAAGGGCTCGCTGCAGGGCGGCGATAAGAGCTGGATGGTCCGCACCAACGACCAACTCAAGAAGGCCAAGGATTATGCGCCGATCGTTGTTGCCTACAACAACGGCGCCCCGGTCCGCCTCAGCGATGTTGCCGACGTAGAGGACTCTTACTCCGACACCCACGTCGCCGGACGCTTCAACGGCAAGCCCTGCGTGATGATCATCATCTTCCGGCAGCCGGGAGCGAACATCATCGCCACCGTGGACCGGGTCATCGAGCAGTTGCCGTTCCTGAAGGCGTCGATGCCGCAGAACATCAAGCTCGACATCGCGCTGGATCGCACGCTGACCGTGCGGGCTTCAGTGGCCGATGTCGAACGCACCCTGATCATCTCTCTGGTGCTGGTCGTCCTGGTGGTATTCGTGTTCCTGCGCGAAGTTCGCGCCACCTTCATCCCAAGCGTTGCCGTACCGCTCGCCATCATCGGCACCTTTGGGATCATGTACTTGCTGGGCTATTCGCTCAACAATCTCTCACTGATGGCGTTGACGATCTCCACCGGATTCGTGGTGGACGATGCCATCGTGGTGCTGGAAAACGTGATGCGCCACGTGGAAGCCGGCATGGCCCCACACGAAGCTGCACTGCTGGGTGCGCGCGAGATCGGCTTCACCGTGATGTCCATGAGCATCTCGCTGATCGCGGTGTTCATCCCTATTCTGCTGATGAGCGGCCTGATTGGCCGGCTGTTCCATGAATTCGCTATGACCATCAGCGGGGCCATCGCGGTGTCGATGGTGGTGTCGCTGACCACGACTCCCATGCTCTGCGCGCGGCTGTTGAAACCTCACGGCGCCAAGCATGGCGTGATCTACCGTTTCAGCGAAAAAGGCTTTGTCCACCTCAACTCGGGCTACAAGCGGTCTCTGGCATGGGTGCTGCGGCATCAGAGGCTGGTTTTTGCGATTGCCGTCATCGCCGTCTTCGTAAATGTTTATCTATACGCCATCGTTCCCAAGGGCTTCTTCCCGCAGCAAGACACCGGACGCATGATGGGCACGATCATGGCTGATCAGGACATGGCGTTCGCGGGAATGCGCGACCGAGTTGCCGAATTCATTCGCATCGTGAAAAGCGATCCCGCGGTCGACAACGTGATCGCATTTTCCGGCGGCAACACTGCGCAGAACCAGGGACGCATGTTCGCGACCTTGAAGCCTCTTAAGGAACGCAAGGTCAGCATTGATCAGGTCATCAATCGCATTCGCCCGAAGACTTCCAACGTGCCCGGAGCGACTTTGTTCTTCCAGGCCGCGCAGGATTTGCAGATTGGCGGGCGGTTCTCCAACGCTCAGTACCAATACACCCTATCGGGAGAGGACCTGGCCGAATTGTACGAGTGGGCGCCCAAGCTTACCGATAAGCTGAAGGCGATTCCCGTACTCAAAGACGTGAGCAGCGACCAGCAGGTACGGGGCCTGCAGCAGAATGTCATCATCGATCGCGATACCGCCGCGCGCCTGGGAATCACGCCTTCGCAAATCGACAACGTTCTGTACGACGCCTTCGGACAACGCCAGATCTCGACCATCTACCAGACGCTGAACCAGTATCACGTCGTGCTCGAGGTTGATCCGCAATATCAAATGACGCCCGACGCATTGGAAAGCGTCTACGTGATCAGCCGAACTGGGGGCCAGGTGCCAGCCACCGCGCAAGGTACCGTGAGCGGCGCGCCTGTGGCCGGAGGATTCCTGCCGCCAGGGTCGCAGGTGCCGCTGTCCGCGTTTGCGCATTTCGGACCGACGAGCACCTCGCTTGCCGTCGCCCACCAGGGACAGTTCCCGGCCGTGACCATCTCCTTTAACCTTGCGCCCGGCGCTGCTCTTGGCGATGCCACCAAACTGATCGAACAGACGCAGTTGGAAATGCGCTTCCCCGCCACCATTCATGGCAGCTTCCAGGGAACCGCCGCTGCCTTCCAGGACTCTCTATCATCGGAGCCGCTGCTGATTCTTGCAGCGCTGGTGGCTGTCTATATCGTGCTTGGCATGTTGTACGAGAGCTACATCCATCCCATCACAATTCTGTCGACCATCCCTTCGGCTGGCACCGGCGCGCTGCTGGCGCTGATGCTGTTCCACATGGAACTGAACGTGATTGGACTGGTGGGCATCCTGCTGCTGATCGGCATCGTGAAGAAGAACGCCATCATGATGATCGACTTTGCGCTGGAGATGGAGCGCCAGGGCAAGACGCCGCTCGATGCCATTCATGAGGCGGCGCTCCTGCGCTTCCGTCCTATTATGATGACCACGGCGGCGGCCTTGCTCGGTGCTGTTCCGCTGGCGTTCGGCACGGGTACTGGGTCGGAACTGCGTCGTCCGCTGGGAGTCGCAATCGTCGGCGGTCTGATGGTGAGCCAGGTGCTGACGATCTACACTACGCCAGTCGTGTACCTCTATCTTGATCGACTGCAGACCTGGATCGTCGCCCATCTGCCATGGCGCAGGAAACAGCTACAAAAGAAAGGCGAAGTCCCAATTTTCGCGGACTAGCGCACGCAGGCCCGCGCTGTCCGGATTTGGACACAGCAGTCACACGGCTGGGCAGAGCCGCAGAAACTGTTCAGGATCCGGCTTGATTCCAAGGGACTTGGCGATGACTGAGAGTGGCAATCGGTCTGCACTTCATAGTGCGGGCCGACAATGTATTACGACAACGAAAATCCCACAATTCTGATTGCCGAGGACCAGGAACATGTCCGCGAAGCGCTGGCTATGCTTTTGCGCGCGAACGGATACCCAGTGCTGCTCTGTGCTTCGCCTCAGGAAGCGCTTAACGTAGCGAGTCGGCAGTTGCCAGACCTCGCGCTGGTTGACATGAATTATCGCCGCGACAGCACCTCTGGAGTCGAAGGCCTGAACCTGATCGAGAGCCTGCGGCAGATGGACAACACGCTGCCCATCGTAGCGCTCACCGCGTGGGGCAACGTCGATCTGGCAGTGCATGCTATGAAGTCGGGAGCGTCGGACTTCATCGAAAAGCCGTGGCGCAACGACTCGCTGCTGGAGAAGGTGGTATCGCTTGTCCGGCATGGCCGCGAAGTGCGCTCGATGCAGCGCATTTCTGACCACGAGAAACAAGACGCGCAACAACTGCAGACGCGTATCGTGCCGCAACGTCACCTGGTTGCGCGAGGGATTGAGCTGTTCGGCGATAGCCTTCCCGCGGGAGTCGTGGGGGGCGACTATTTCGGCGTCTGGCAACCCAGCGAGACCCTACTGCACTTCTGCGTCGCCGACGTTTCAGGCAAAGGCACGCCGGGAGCGCTAATCGCGGCCATGCTGTATGCCTCGGTCAGCACCTTGTCGGCGGCCGGTGGCGGAGCGGCGAAGATCGTCAGCGAGGTCGAAACGATTCTTCGCGATCAATTGGGCGAGGGCCATTACGTGACCATGTTCTACGGTGTACTCGACCTCGCCGGCCATGTGCTGGAATATGTCAACGCGGGACACTGTCCGCCCATTGTGCGCCACGCCAGCGGCGCGACCGAGACTCTCGCACCCACGCGTCCTGTGCTGGGACTGCTGTCGCAGCAGGCTGCAGGCGCAGAGCGTCTCCGGCTGCGCGCAGGAGATACGCTGACCTTGTATACCGATGGCATCACCGAAGCGGCGGACGAAAGCGGCGAAGAGTTCGGCCCGGAGCGGCTCACGAAAATGTTGGCCAGCGACGGATCTTCGACATTGCAGGAACAGCACGCGCGCATTATGGGCCAGGTTCGCGATCACGCCAGCGGCAAACTGGGAGATGACGCCACCCTGGTATTGATCTCTGTGAGCGGGAGTACTCCAGCGCGAACCACGTCGCTGGCCGAGCCTGCGTGTTCGCAAAGAGAGTCCTGATCGCAATCTTCCGAACCAGTTCCGAGTTCCACCGTTCGGGACTTGCAACTCGAAACTCGAAACTTGAAACTGAGATGTGATCCATTCCTATGACGCGATAGTGCTGGGCGGAGGCGCGGCCGGCCTGATGTGCGCCATCACCGCCGGTCAGCGCGGACGCCGTGTCGCCGTCCTGGAGCACGCCGATCGCATCGGCAAGAAAATCCTGATCTCCGGCGGCGGCCGCTGCAATTTCACCAACCTTCATTGCCGGCCGGAGAACTTCCTTTCGGCGAACCCGCATTTCTGCAAATCGGCGCTGGCGCGCTACACGCCGCAGGACTTCATCTCGCTGGTTGAGAAACATCGCATTCCCTATCACGAGAAGACACTCGGGCAATTGTTCTGCGACGGCTCGGCGCAGGACATCACCGGAATGTTGGAGGAAGAATGTCGCGCGGCTGGCGTTGATATCTTCACGTCGACGCGTGTGCAGGAAGCGCGGCGAAGTGACCAGTTCGTCGTGCGCACGGGTGAAGACGAGTTTCACGCACCAGCCTTGGTGGTCGCCACCGGCGGACTGTCGATTCCAAAGATGGGCGCGACGACATTTGGCTATGATCTGGCGCGGCAATTCGGAATCAAGATTCGCGAGTGCCGCCCCGCGCTGGTTCCGCTGACCTTCGACGCCGACGATCGCAAATATTACTGCGATCTCGCGGGCGTCTCCACCGAAGTGATCGCGTCCACTGGGCACCAGCGCTTCCGCGAAAAAATGCTCATTACGCATCGCGGCCTCAGCGGTCCCGCGATTCTGCAGATCTCCTCGTACTGGAAGCCGGGTGAGCCGCTGACGCTCGATCTGGCTCCGGAGAAAGACGTCACGCACCTGATGAGGATGGAGCCGGGCGGCCGCGACCTCGGCGCAGCGAAGTCGGCGTTCCGCGCCGTGCTGCCTGATCGCTTCGCGGACCGCTGGCTGGAACAACATGCTCTGGCGCGCTGGACGAATCCTGGCTTGGAAGAATTGGAGCGAGTTGCGCATAACTGGCAGGTAACGCCATCGGGAACGGAAGGCTACGACAAAGCCGAAGTCACAGCCGGCGGCATTGATACCGACGAGTTGTCGGCGAAAACCATGCAGAGCAAGAAAGTGCCGGGACTCTACTTCATCGGCGAAGTGGTGGACGTGACGGGGCACCTCGGTGGATTCAACTTTCAATGGGCATGGGCCTCGGGATTTTGCGCGGGGCAGGCGATCTGAAAAGTTGTAACAATCGGTACCCTGTCGCCAGCCGTTTCATTGGTAAACTTCTCCTACAGTCTTTTGAGTAATCCAACAACACAAAGCAAGCGGAGCGCCGTGACCAGTTCAACCGACGCAATTGTCAACATACAGAAGTTGGTAAAGACCTATCCCGGCAAGCCGCCGGTCGAGGCCGTCAAAGGCATCGACCTGGCAGTCGAGCGCGGAGAACTGTTCGGCTTGCTCGGCCCGAACGGAGCCGGCAAGAGCACCACCATCAGCGTCTGCACCACGCGTTCGCTGCCCACCGCGGGTCGCGTCAGCATCGCCGGCATCGACGTGGTCGAACATCCTTCCGAGGCCCGGCGCTACATGGGTGTGGTGACCCAGTTCAACACCCTCGACCGGCAGTGTACGGTGTTTGAGAACTTGTATTTCCACTGCCGTTATTTCGGCATTCCTCACGCGGAAGCGACGAAGAGATCGACGGAACTGCTCGACCTGTTCAAGCTGAGCGAGCGGGCGAAGTCGTCGGTGCGCACTTTGTCAGGCGGGCTTGCGCAGCGCGTGCAGATCGCGCGTGCCATTGCGCACAATCCCGAAGTCCTGTTTCTCGACGAGCCCAGCGCCGGACTCGATCCCCAGACGCGTCTGGCATTGTGGGACATCATTCGCGAGCTGCGCAATCGCGGCATCACCCTTGTGCTCACCACGCACTATATGGAAGAAGCCGACCAGGTGTGCGGCCGGGTGGCCATCATCGACCACGGCAAGATCCTGGTGAGCGGCACGCCGGAAGAGCTGAAGAGCAGTGTGGGCGCGCAAAGAGTGTTCCAACTGCAATTGCAAGACTCGAGTTCCGATGGGCTGCGTGGACGCCTGGCTACTCTGCCTGGCGTTACTGAAGTCGAAGGCAGCGACGCCGGGCTGGTGGTCTTCACCGACGGCCGCGCCGGGCTGTTGCCGGAAATCGTCAGCATCGCCGGCGACAACCTGCGCGACATCTCTGTCACCGAAACCACGTTGGAATCGGTCTTCATCAAGCTCACGGGGAGGGACCTGCGTGACTAAGTACGCCCTCTATTGGCGCTCGTTTCGAGGACTGTTGCTGCGCGACATCAGCGTACTGCGACGCGAGGTGATTCCGTTTCTCATCCGCACGGTGATGAACCCGTTGATGTTCGTCTTCGTGTTCACATACCTGTTCCCCAAGATGGGCCAGGGCTTCCAGAGCAGCGCGGCGGGAGGCTTCGGCACGCTGATTTTGCCCGGGCTGCTGGCAGTGGGCATCTTTATTCAGGGCATCATGGCGACGGCGCTGCCGCTCTCGATGGAAATCGGCGCGACCCGCGAGATCCACGGTCGCGTGATGTCGCCCTTGCCGGTGACCTGGGTGGCCATAGAGAAAATCGTCTTCAGCGCGGTGCAAAGCCTGCTTGCGGCGCTGGTGATTTTCCCGCTGGTGTACTTCATTCCGGCAACCCCGGTGCAGGTGAACGTCTCGAGCTGGGGGACGCTGATTGGGATCCTGCTGCTAGCCTCGTTGGTTGCGGGAACGGTCGGACTGGCAATCGGAACGGTCGTAAAGTCGGAGCATATCGCGCTGATGTTCGGCATCATCGTGGTGCCGGTGACGTTTTTCGGCTGCGTGTACTACCCGTGGGCGGCCATGCACAATGTGCGCTGGCTGCAAATCCTGGCGCTCATCAATCCTCTGGTGTACATGAGCGAGGGGCTGCGGACCGCCCTGACCCCGATGGTGCCCCATATGCCGGCGTGGGTGTCGTTCCTCGCGCTGCTGATCGGGCTGGGGGTGCTGGGGACGTTTGGGGTTAAGGGCTTCATCAAGCGGGTACTGACTTAAGCCGCAATTCAGCGACAATTTGCGAATTCATGACCTATTAGAATCAGTGAGTTAGGGGGAAATTGTTTGTAAGAGTTGATTCTAAAGGTAGTTATACGTATCCATGTCTGCCCGTAGGACTTAGCTGCCAAGAATGGCGGTTTTGTCCCCCAAATTTGGCATACTTTACATACTTTACATACAAGCGTTTGACATACTTTACATACAGGTCATACTTGTCTCTTTCGCGCACGAAAACCATGTCAAAGAACAAGTTCTCCCGCGCACTGGGCGCGGGATGGGGGCGGGGAGACGAATTCCCGAGCCCACGAATTGGTTGTAGTTGGCGGCAACGGGAAGCGGTAGGAAAAACTGCAGAGGCAGAAAACTAAAGTAACCACTTCCATCCCAAATTGGGAAAATCGGTATTAAGATTCGAGCCCCCGGCACATCGACCCGGACACTGGTGCCAGCCAGTAGGGGGTCCTGTTCGATTCGCTGAGCTCGCTCTGTCGAAGAACATGGACAAAAGCGTGGGAGACAGGGTAAGCAGGGAAAATGCAGGTCCCTCCGCTGCGCCGCCGCAGCGGCGGCTTCGGTCGGGATGACAAGCAAGAAGGGGTCGCGGCAGATTGTCATTTCCATAGGTGGGCCGAAGGCCCATGGGCACTCAGGGCAGGCTCTTCGACTCCGGCGGTGCGGCGTGCGCCGCCTGCGCTCAGGATGACGCAAGGGAAATTTCTAGCGGTTATACACCGGCAGAGGCCCTCGCAAGTCCAGCCAGACCTGATCACACGACTTGACCACATCTTCGGGGAGCGGCCCGTCATCTCCGGCGGCGAGGTTCTCATTCAACTGCGCCAGGCTCGAAGCGCCCAGAATCACCACGTCTGACGGAGTGTGATGCAGTAGCCAATTCAGCGAGAGGCTTACGAGCGAGCGTCCGGCGGATTGGGCGATCTGGCGAAGGCGTTCGACCGCCTCGAAGTACTGCCCGTGCCAGTAGCGGTCCTGGTAGAGCTTGTTGTTGTCGAAGCGCGTTCCGGGAATCACCGCGTCAGGCCGATGCTTGCCGGTAAGCAGGCCTCCCGCGAGCGGGTTGTAAACCACGGTCGAGACGCCGAACTCCTTGCACATGGCGAGGTATTCCTGCTCGATGCCGCGCGCCAGCAGGTTGTACATGGGTTGCGAGACGTAAGGTGGGTGCCAGCCGCGCTCTTTGGCGATGCAGAGCATCTGCACCACCTCCCATCCCGCGTAATTCGAAGACGCGGGATAGCGCACCTTGCCCTGCTTGACTAGCGACTCCATGGCCTCCAGAGACTCCTCAATCGGAACGGTGTGATCGGGCGCATGCAGGTAATAAAGATCGAGGTAGTCGGTCTGCAGCCGCTTCAAGCTCTCGTCAATGGCGCACAAGATGGCCTGGCGTGAAAGGCCATTCTGGTCGGGCGCGTCACCCATCTTGAAGAATACTTTGCTGGCGAGGATGATTTTGTCGCGACGGCCTTTCAGCGCATTGCCGAGCAGCGTCTCAGCGACTCCCGCGTTGTACATGTTGGCGGTGTCGAAGAAGTTGATGCCGGCTTCAATACAACGATCAATGATCTGGTTGGTGCCAGGCTGGTCAAGCGGCTTGCCGAGCGTCATAGTGCCGAAACAGAAGCGGGAGACGGTGAGGTCGGTGTGGAGGAGGCTGCGGCGTTCCATGAATGGATGATATCGCTCGGGCGGAACTTAGAGACAAAGGCAACCACGGATTTACACGGATCTTCACGGATAAGGCTTAGGCTAAAAACAATGGCAAAGCCGGATCTTACTTCCCACCCTTTTCCAAAGGAGGGAAAAGGATGGGGCACCCCCTGCAGGTTTGCCCTACAGCGGCTTCGACATGGTGACGAAGTGCACGGGCATGATCGCGGTCTTGATTACCGCCGCAGATTCGACGCCACTCTCGACGTAGCCGAGCTTGTGATAAATAACCGGCAACTCGGGACGCACACTCACCACGCGGATGTCAGCGAACTGGCATCCTGCGCGGCGGCCCAAGTCTTCGGCCTCGCGCATCATGCGCGCGCCGATGCCCAGTTTTTGTTTTGCGGGATCGACCGCCAGCATACCGATGTAGATGCGTTCTCCACGTAGCTCTACGTGGACACCGGCGATGAGGCTTTCGTCGCCGGTCAGCAGGAGAAATGGGCCGTGCAGCAACAGTTCTCGGATTTGCGATTCGTCGGTGCGATCGCCCGTCTTGAAAAAGCTTTCAATGGCGAAGGCGCGATTGACGAGGGTAGTGATGGAGGCAACGTCGTCGTGAGTGGCGTGGCGAAGGGAGTAGTCGGCCATGATTCATTGTGGCATGGGAGTAGAGGCAATGGGGGCGCGGGTCGGGCGAGGCACAAAAGCAAATGCAACCGCGGATTTCGCGGATGAACGCGGATCGATCGGAAAAGTCAAAAGCAACAATTGGCGAATATTGCGGACGAAAATGCAGGTCCCCTTCGGCTGTGGTCAGGGCAAGCTTTCGACTCGGCCGCGCCCGCCGCGGCGGGCGTCTTCGCCCCAGTGCGAGAACGAGTGATTGATTACAGGACCGCCGTCTCATGCAGCAGTTCGCCTTTGGCGAAGCGCGCGAGGCTTAACGCTTCGACATTGCTCACTACTTCCGTCTTGCCGTGCAGGATGAGGTCGGCCAGGATTTTTCCGGTCGCGGGCGAGTGCATCACGCCGTGTCCACTGAAGCCGTTGGCGCAGAAGAAGCCTGGCACCCCTTCGACTGGGCCGAGAATGCAGTGATGGTCGGGCGACATCTCGTAGAGCCCCGCCCACGCGCGCTTGGGGTTCACCGCGAGATTCTCGAAGCAGGGAACGCGGTCGGCGGCGCGTATCAGGATCTTCTCGATGAACGACGGCTCGAAGTCGGTCTTGTAGCCGGTGGTCTCTTCGGGATCGTTCCACGCCAGCAGAAAGCCGAGGCTCTCGGGACGGAAGTGGAAGCCATTGGTCATGTCGATGACCATAGGGATTTCGTGCGACACGCGATCGAACGGCTCGGTTGGGACCAGTTGACGTCGCAGGGGTTGTACGGGAAGGTCGATGCCAGCGAGCGCTGCGACCTGTGCGGCCCACGCTCCGCCTGCGTTCACGACAACCCGAGTGCTCACCGGGCCGCGAGTAGTTTCCACTCCCGTGACGCCAGATGCGTCGCGGTTGATAGCGGTGACCTCGGTGGACTTCCAGACTTTCGCTCCACGCTCAGTTGCGCAACTGGTGAAACCAACCATCACGCTGTAGGGATCGACGAAGCCGTCGGTGGGGCAGAAGCTTCCGCCCAACACGTCCTCCGAACGAAGCTGCGGGACGCGAGCCTTGATGTCGTCGCGGTTCACCATATGCGCCTGCTTGAGCCCAAGCGAATGCTGCAGGATCTGGTTGGTCCGCAGATACTCGAGGTGGGCGGGACGGGTAGCGACGAACAGGTATCCCTGCGGACGGTATCCGGCGGGCTGGCCCAGCCGCTCGTCGAAGTCGGCATAGAACTGAATGGAGTACATCGACATCTGGATGTTGGGAGTGGTGGCGAACTGGGCGCGCACCCCGCCCATGCTCTTGCCGGTCGAGCCCTTGCCCTGATGCGTCTCGCGCTCGACGATGAGCACGTTGCGGCATCCTTGTTCGGTGAGATTCCAGGCGATGCTAGCGCCGACGATGCCTCCGCCAATGATGACGACGTCTGCGGTTTCCATGATGCGGACAGTGTAATACGTGGGGTTGGGGAGTCAGGGTAGCGATGAGGAATCGGTAATTGGTAATTGGTAGTTGGTAATTAGCTAAGACCGGGTTGAGCGGGACGCTGACCGGACCGACTGGGATGGTGCATCATAGGAAAGGAGCGCCTCTGTCATGCACACCATTTCTGTGGTCCAGATTCTGACCGCCTCGATTGCGCCGGTGATCGTGATTTCGGGCGTGGGGCTGCTGCTATTGAGTATCAGTAACCGCTACGGGCGGGCGATTGACCGCGTGCGCCTGCTGGCGCGCGACCTGGGTGAGAGCGATCCGGAGAGCGCGAGGAGAAGGCACCTGACAGAGCAGCTTCGGTTGACGAATGACCGGGCGCACATCTTAAAGCGGTCGATGCTGTACGGCTCAATCTGCATCTTCTTCGTGACGCTGACCATTCTTTCTCTTTTTGCCGAGCACTTGATCGGTTTGCAGAGAGACTTTCTCGCCCTGCCATTCTTCGCGTTGTGCCTGATTTCGCTGGTGGTCTCGATGTACTACTCGATCCGCGATATCACAGTGTCCCTGTCAGCATTGGAGCTGGAGGTGAGTGAGCGGATGCGCGGCGAGTCGCAGTTGCCGCGGTGAGCCTTTCGACTGTGAAGGAGAACAGATGAAACAAGTTCCGAGTGGAACCGAGCAGGCGCGCGCATTCCTTCCCGCGAAAGACTTCGACGTCTCGAAGGCCTTCTATGAGGCGCTGGGCTTCGAAAAACTGCTTGACGGCGACGTGGCGATCTACGGGATGGGTTCCAGCGGTTTCATCCTGCAGCAAGGTTATCAGAAGGAGTGGGCTGAGAATTTCATGATGCAGCTCATGGTCGATGACCTTGACGCCTGGTGGACGCACATTCAAGGGCTGGATCTGCCCGGAAAGTTCAACGTTCAGGTTCCGCGGCCGCCAGCCATGCAGCCATGGGGCCTTCGGATCGTGTATGTCGTTGACCCCTCCGGAGTGCTTTGGCACGTTGCGGAACGGCGCGTTGGGGCAGTGCAAGACTGACCCACGTAGCGCCTCCCAGACCGGAAGCCAAGGCGGTAGCTGACTCCTCAGTTGTGGCAAACGTCACAATCCCTCGTGATAGAAGACACAGCGAGCCGGTTCGGGGCGTCCTAGCCTTGTGTATCGGGTGCCAAGAATAGCGGGTGAATTCCATGTCCTGTGCTGATCCCCAACGGGTGACGGCTTGCGTTGCGCTAGCCGTTCCGCATCGGGGAATTTGCCGTGCCCGCAAGAAGGAAACGTCATGCCTCTGATGAATGCTTTCTCCAAAGCCGTCGTGCGCGATTTCTCGCTGGAAGAACTGGAGCAAGCCGCGCGTTTGATGCGCGGCTACGACCTGGTGGCGTTGTGCGCTGCGGGTTCGGGTCACGCAGGCGGAACGCTGTCGATGATGGAGATTGTCGCCGCGCTCTATCTGAAGGTCGCCAACCACGATCACAACATGCCGGACTGGGAAGACCGTGATCGCATCGTGTGGTCGGGTGGGCACAAGGCCCCGGCGCTGTATCTTGGCCTGGGCATGGCCGGCTACTATCCGCTGGAAGACGTGGTCACGCTACGCAAACTGTACTCGCCGTTCCAGGGGCATCCGCATCGGCTGAAGCTGGCGGGCGTCGAGGTGTCGAGCGGATCGCTGGGACAGGGCTTGAGCATAGCCGTGGGTATGGCGCTGGCTGGGAAGATGGCGCATAAGAAGCACACCGTGTTCTGCATCATGGGCGATGGCGAGCAGCAGGAAGGCAACATCTGGGAAGCGGTGATGGAAGGCTCGCACTTCAAGCTCGACAACCTGGTGGGCATTATCGATCGCAACCGGTTGCAGATCGACGGCTGGGTGAAAGACGTGATGAATGTCGAGCCTTTGGTGGACCGCTACCGCAGCTTTGGCTGGGAGGTCATCGAGGTTGACGGCCACGACACCAAGCAGGTCGTCGAAGGATTGCAAAAGGCTAAGAACGTGCCTGTGGCCGGAAAGCCGACGTTGCTGCTGGCCAATACGGTGAAGGGCAAAGGCGTCAGCTTCATGGAGAACGTTGCCGGTTGGCACGGCCGCGCGCCGACGTACGACGAGATGGTGAAGGCGCTCGACGAGCTCGGATTGAAGAAGACCATCGCGTATGACGCGCTGCTGAAGCAGGCATCTGTTTATCAGAAGGATGTTGAGGCAAAGCTCGAGGCCAAGATGCCGCACTTCTCGCGCGACTACTGGTGGAACTCCGAGAATACTCCGCAAGTGCAGATGGAGCCGACGCGCAAGGGCTTCGGCAAGTCGCTGGCGAACAATGGCGACGATGATCGTATCGTTTGCCTCGGGCTGGACATTTCCGGATCGATCACCATCAGCGACTTCTATAGCGGCAAGCCGGAGCGCAAGGATCGCTGGATCAGCATGGGCATCGCCGAGCAGTCGGCAACCGCGGCTGCTGTGGGGCTGGCTCGCGAGGGCAAGCTGCCGGTGTTCGGTACTTACGCGACGTTTGCAGCGGCACGAAACCTCGACCAGATTCGCGTGTCGATCTGCTATGGAAACTTCAACGTGATGATTGCGGGCGCGCATGGTGGTGTTTCCGTCGGCCCTGACGGCGCAACGCACCAGGCGCTGGAAGATCTGTTCGCCATGTGCGGACTGCCCAACATGGTGGTGTCGGTGCCCTGCGACTCCATCGAAACCCGGAAGGCGACGGACTACCTTCTGCTGCAACACGTCGGGCCGAAGTACATCCGGTTCGCGCGCGAGGCGACACCGATCGTCACCACAGAAGACACGCCGTTTGTGTTTGGTACGGCCAATGTGATCCGTCTGCGGCGTAAAGCTGACCAGATGATCGACGCCTTCGACACCGTGCTTGCGCCCGAGTATCGCGACGAACACGAAGACCTCAGCATCATCGCGTGCGGCCCCATGGTTCCCGAGGCGATGCGCGCAGCCTACATCCTGAAGCAGGAGTTCGGTTACGAGACGCGCGTCGTCAACGTCCACACGATGAAGCCGATTGATGAGGCGGCGATTGTGCGCGCGGCCAAGGAAACGGGCGTCGTCGTTACCGCCGAAGAGCACCAGATCGGCGCACTGGCATGGCGCGTGAGCGGCGTCATCACGGAGAGTCCGGAATTGTTTGCGACGCCGGTCATCACCGGCGCCATCGGCGTGAAGGATCGCTTCGGCGACTCAGGCGCGCCGTGGGAGTTGATCAAGGAGTTCGAGGTCAGCGCCGAACACATCGCGCAAAAGGCGGCCGAGTTGATCGCCATTGCCAAGGTGAAGAAGGAAGAAGAGAAGCTGGCGCTGGTGCGGTAGGATGCAATCAGCAACTAGCAACTAGCAATTAGCTCAAGCCGGGGAGTGCGACATCGGCCGCTATCCTTGCACCGAGGGTGAAAATCCGCCGGGCCCTGTCTCCCACTCAACCAAAGGCGGGTTGAGTGGGGCACCCGATTCAGGCGCGGACGCTGGCACCGGTGCGGGTTGGGCGTCGATCTCGGCTAGCGCAGCATAGGCGCCGAGGCGGGCCAGATACAGGGCGTCCGCTCCCGCCAGATAAATCAGGAACAGGAAGCCCATCAGCAGCAGAATCCATCCGAGCGCCAGGTGTTTGCTCAGGTTTATTGGCGCGAGTATCAGCAAGAACATCGATCCCGCCCACACCAGCCGCAGCGCCAGAAATCCCAGCGACATGCCAAACAGTCGTCCGCCCTGGCGCACGCAGAAATCCAGAGTGAGCGACAATGCATCGCGCGCGCTAGCTTGTTCGCGAATGCAGAACAGCGGAGCCAGCCCGAAAAACCAGTTCAGCACAGCGCCAAAAACCAGCGACAGCGCGATGCCGAAAACATAGAAGAACGCAGCCCGGGCCGCGTGCTGCTGTTGGAGCATCGCGGTTCCCAGAAAGATCGAGCCCACGAAGCAACCAATGGCGGCCCACGTCCAAATCGCGCGCAACAAATGCAACTGGATCATCGGTCCGAATTGCCAGCCCGCTTCTTCTGAGTGATCCTCGCCACCCGACAGCGCGATCAGGTTACGCAGGGAAGCCGCTCGTCCCGCCGCAGCTGCAAAGCACCACAATAGAGTCAACCCAGCGAGCACGATGAACTTGGTCCAAAGGTAGCGGAGCAACGCGCCGTGAAGAATATGGTTCAGCGCCGACCACTCCAGTTCCGGTTTCATCGTGGCCAGTAGAAAGCGGTCGAGCGCCGAGACCTTCAGGCTGTCGAGAAATACCGCCGCCGCACCCAGCGCCAACAACCATGCGGCGACGCCAAAACACCATCGCCATGTGAGTTCTGCGAGAAATAGCAACGGCTCATCGCGCAGGGCGGCAAAGCCTTCCTGGAACGGCGCACGCGAGTTGCCGGGCTGCGACATGGGATCAGGAT
The DNA here is from genome assembly GCA_963699185.1 of uncultured Acidobacteriaceae bacterium. Classification (GTDB taxonomy): domain Bacteria; phylum Acidobacteriota; class Terriglobia; order Terriglobales; family Acidobacteriaceae; genus DASRAA01. Next base: position 371,807 of record OY969419.1, read on the forward strand.
AGCAGTGAACCGCGGCAGGTTTGAGCTTCGGGAAGAAAACAAATCAACCACGGATTTACACGGATGACACGGATAAGAGTAGGGCATTTGTTCGGGAATCAACCTGCTGAATCGTCGATCCCGAACAGCTTGGCGATTTCCGTATTTCCAGAGGACCGGGCAAGCTCGCGAAATGAAGTTCCATTCGTGTCGCTCATTGCGCGTAACGAGGGAAACCGCTGCAGGAATCGGGCAACCCAACGGGTATCGCCTGTCTCAATGGCGTAAGCCAGGTCATCGAGCTCAATTCCGAGGAACCCACCCATTTCACGCAGGTACTCAATCGCCCAGCCTGTCGGGGTCGCGCCGAACTGGCCGTCGGTGCTATTGAGGTTCGCGCCTCGTTCCAGCAGCAACCGCACGACTTTGCGATGCCCAGCCAGTGCGGCGTAATGAAGCGGGGTGGCTCCCGATTCGTCTCGTTGATCAACGAGACCACCGTGGGCATCCAGAATTTCTCTGACGCGATCCGCCTGTCCCTGCAGTACTGCTTCGATCAGTTTCTCCAGCTCGGTCATTGGAATCCTACAATTCCCAGCGCGCGTTTATCCTGCTCCGGCGAGGCATTTCAATCAACAATATCTACGGCCGGGGACTCGCCTGAGTGGGCAAGCGGAGTGCTAACCGTCAGTACCTGCGCGAGCTCCGCAGGCGTATCCACCAGCACGTCAGGATGCGTTCGCTCCAGAGTGTGCGGCGCGAAGCCATAGGTCACTCCGATGCTCCACAGGTTGGCATTGCGCGCCGTCAAGACGTCCACCTCAGAGTCGCCTACCATGACGGTTTCCTCGGAGGTGGCACCCACTTCCGTCATCAGCGTCTGCGCCCCTAGCGGGTCCGGCTTCTTGGTTTCGAAACTGTTGCCGCCATAGGTCTGGAAGAAATACTGTGACAGTCCCAATCCGGCGACAATATCGCGCGAGGCCCGCACCGGCTTGTTAGTGAGCACTGCCATCTGGCGGGCGCGCCCGTCGAACATCTCCGCCTGCTGCAGCGCCGCCGCAATCCCTTCGTAGGGACGCGTGTTGTCCAGCTTGTGCTCGCGATAATAAAGGAGGAAGTAATTCAGCGCCTCCTGCAAAAATGCGGCGTGCGCGGGATCGCCCAGCGCGCGGCGAATGAGCATAGGCGCGCCATCGCCGATATAGGTGTCGATGACCTCCAGCGGCAGTTCCTTACGTCCGAAGTGACGCAGCATGGCGTTCACAGAGTTCGCGAGGTCCTGTTCTGAATCGATCAGGGTGCCGTCGAGATCAAAGAGGATGAGCTTGATTTTTTTTAACGGGATGGTGCGAAAAATGCGTATCATTTCACGCCTAGTATATTGAGTCGGGCGTGGGTTGCGTCCCACCCTATCGCCAAAGAAAGGCGATAAGGGTGGGACACCCAGGTTTTGGGATTTACAATAGAAGTTTGCGCCGTTAGCGGGTCCCTCATTTCTAGCCAGAGGTCATGGATGGCAACCACCAAGGTCGAGCCTAAGATTGCCGCGGCACAGCCTGTGCCCGCCGATAAATATGAAGGGCTAACGCCTCAACACCTTATTGAGATCTACCGGCTGATGTACCAGTCGCGCAAGATCGACGATCGCGAGATCATGCTGAAGCGCCAGCAGAAGATCTTCTTCCAGATCTCCGGCGCTGGACACGAGGCGCTGCTAGTGGCGGCCGGCGTGCTGCTACGGCCTGGGTACGACTGGTTCTATCCTTATTATCGCGACCGCGGGCTCTGCCTCGCGCTGGGCAACACGGCTTATGAAATGCTACTGCAGGCTGTTGGCGCAGCCGACGATCCCGCGTCGGGCGGACGCCAGATGCCGTCGCACTGGAGCAACCCCAAGCTCAACATCGTCACTGGCTCGTCTCCCACGGGAACACAGTTCCTTCAGGCCGTGGGCTGTGCCGAGGCAGGACGCTACTTCAACCGCCATCCCGGAGCCGCTGAAAAAGCCACCGGCGATTACCGCGAATTCAAAGATGTCAGCTTCCACGGCGATGAAGTCGTTTATGTATCTTCCGGCGACGGCACCACCAGCCAAGGTGAGTTCTGGGAGTCGCTCAGTACCGCCTCGAACCTCAAGCTGCCGATGCTCTTCGTGATCGAAGACAACGAGTACGCGATCTCCGTGCCGGTCGAAGTCAACACGCCGGGCGGGAACATCAGCAAACTGGTACAGGGATTCCCCAATTTTCATTTCGCCGAGGTCGACGGGACGGATGTGCTCGCGAGCTACGCCGCGCTGAAGACCGCGATCGACTACATTCGCGCCGGCAACGGCCCGGCCTTTGTGCACGGACACGTGATTCGTCCTTACTCGCACTCGCTGTCAGATGACGAAAAACTCTACCGTCCCGAGGCCGAGCGCAGGGCCGAAGTCGAGCGCGATCCCATCACGCGCTTCCGGGCGTTCCTGTTGCAGGAAGGCATTCTCGACGAAGCCGCGCTGCACGAGATCGAGCTCGATCTCACCGACGAAGTGCAGGAAGCCGCCGACAAGGCCGTCGCAGCGGCGTTTCCCAAGCCCGGCACCTACATGCAGTATTTATATTCGCCGTACCTCGATCCCACGTCATCGGCATTTGAGACCGAACCGATTCGTCCGCCGCTGCCCGCGAAGCCTGCGGGAGGCGAGAAGACCATGGCCGACCTCATCAACGCCTGCCTCAAAGACGAGATGAAGCGCGACCAGCGCATCGTGATCTTCGGCGAAGATGTCGCCGACTGCAGTCGCGAAGAGTATCTGCGCGACAAACAGGTCAAAGGCAAAGGCGGGGTCTTTAAGCTGACATCAGGGTTGCAAGCCGCCTTCGGTTCTGATCGCGTGTTCAACTCGCCCCTCGCAGAGGCCAACATCGTCGGCCGCGCCACCGGCATGGCGACGCGCGGCATGAAGCCAGTGGTCGAAATTCAGTTCTTCGATTACATCTGGCCTGCGATGCATCAGCTACGCAACGAGCTGCCGACGATTCGCTGGCGCTCGAACAACGGCTTCTCGTGCCCCGCGGTAATTCGCGTCGCCATCGGCGGGTACCTCACGGGCGGCGCTATCTATCACTCGCAGTGCGGCGAGAGCATTTTCACCCACACGCCGGGCATGCGAGTGGTGTTTCCCTCCAACGCGCTCGACGCCAACGGACTGCTGCGCACCGCGATCCGCTGCGACGACCCGGTGATGTTCCTCGAACACAAGCGCCTCTATCGCGAAACCTTCGGGCGCGCCGCATATCCCGGGCCGGACTATATGATCCCGTTCGGAAAGGCCAAGGTAGTAAAGCTAGGACACGACCTCACGGTAATCACCTACGGCGCACTCGTTCCCCGCGCGCTACAGGCAGCGCAACGCATGGAGCGCGAGCATAACGTCAGCGTCGAATTGATCGACCTGCGCACGCTGAGTCCGTATGACTGGGAAGCGATTGCCAACTCGGTCTCCAAGACCCACCGCGTGATCGTCGCACACGAAGATACGCTGAGCTGGGGCTACGGCGCCGAAATCGCCGCGCGCATTGCGGACGAACTATTCGACAGCCTCGACGCTCCGGTCAAACGCGTCGCGGCCAAAGACACCTTCGTCGCCTATCAGCCGCAGGTGGAGGACGAAATCCTGCCGCAGGCGAACGACGTGTTCAAGGCCATGGTGGAGTTGGCGGGGTACTAGACCGCTCGGCGCCTGCCTCTGGCAAAGACGGACACCGTCAACCGCGATGTTAAAATGCGTGCGAATGTCGCAACTCAGGATCTTCGTCAGCTATAGCCACACCGATACGAAGCAGAAAGAACGCCTTCTCAAGCACCTTACGCCATTGGAGGCTGCGGCCGACTTCGACGTCTGGACGGACAGCCGCATCAAGGCGGGTGAAAAGTGGCTGCCGGCGATCGAAGCGGCGCTGTCGGGAGCTAGCGTGGCCATATTGCTGATCACGGCTGATTTTCTGGGTTCCGACTTTGTTCGCCAAAAAGAAATTCCCGCAATGCTCGGGCGGCGCGAGAAAGAAGACCTCCGCCTATACCCAATCCTCGCCAAGTCCTGCGCATGGCAGGCGGTGCCGTGGATCGAAGAGAGGCAGATTCGCCCCGTAGCTGCGAAACCGGTCTGGAGAAGCGGTGGCCGCTATGTTGACGACGAACTCGCCCGCATAGCACTCGAATTATTGGGAGTCATTCAGTTGGCCATGCAAGCGAAGGAAGCGGCCGATGCAGCCGCCCGGCAGAAAGCGGAGCAAGAGCGACGCGAAAAGGAGAAGGCCATTGCCGAGGCTGTCGCCAGCACCCTGCCGGTCGAAACCATCTACCTGGCGAAGAAAGCCAAGAAGCCAGGAGAATTGGAGAAGATCGTTCGTAACCAGCAACTGATTAATGCCGATGCAGCAGAGGCACAGAAGATCTACACTCAGATTTCCGCCGACGCTGCCAGGCAACAGTTGGACCGATGGAAGATTCTTCAGGACCTGCAAACCAAGATTTTCAATATCACGCAGGACGTAACGATAAATCGGTCCAGGAAGATGGACGACGCGTACAAACGCTGGGATGAATATATCCGCCAAGCGTGACGGCCCGAATAGGCTTTCGTCAGTCGGCTGAACTGACGGAAGTGTTGTCCAATACCGGACTCTTCCTCCACAACCGGACAACCGACGTATTCACGAAATGAGCGGGGTCACGTAACTGCTTGTAGTCATTGTTCTTCCCCGCGCGACAATCTGGCAAATCGACTCGTCGCACACGAAGATACGCTGAGTTGGGGCTACGGCGCCGAAATCGCCGCGCGCATCGCCGACGAACTCTTCGACAACCTCGACGCGCCGGTCAAACGCGTCGCCGCCAAAGACACCTTTGTCGCCTACTAGCCGCAGGTGGAGGACGAAATTCTGCCGCAGGCGAACGACGTGTTCAAGGCGATGGTGGAGTTGGCGGGGTACTGAAACGGCGGCCGACTCCAGCCGGCTCGACCGGAACTGAACGGGCCGCCTGCCAATTACTCGTACCGCAGCGCTTCAATCGGGTTTAACTCCGAAGCTTTGCGCGAAGGATAGTAGCCGAAGAAGATTCCGATCCCTGCCGCGAACAAGCCGGAGAATATCAGCAGCTGTGGTGTCAACTTGATCTCCCACTGAAGCAGGTTCTGCATCAGCGCGGACGTCCCGATACCAGCAACCACTCCCAAACCGCCGCCCAGTAAGCTCATCGCGACCGCTTCGCTCAGAAACTGAAACTGAATATCACCCTCGGTCGCGCCAATGGCCAAGCGAATGCCGATTTCGCGGGTTCGCTCGGTGACTGACACCAGCATGATGTTCATGATCCCGATGCCGCCGACCAGCAGCGCTAACGACGCCGTGACTCCCAGTAATAAGGTGAACAGTTCGCTGGCCTGCAGTTGCGCCCGGATCACGTCCTCGGGACTGCGAATGTTGAAGTCTTCCGGCTCATCGGGATGCAGGTGATGGCGTTCTCGCAACAGGCTTATCGCCTGTTTGGTCGCAATTGGAATCGCCGCCCTTGAGGTCGCGGAGAAGAAGATGTCATCCAGCCAGCTCGTACCGCTGATGCGCTTCATCGCTGTGGTATACGGCATGGCGACGAAATCGTCCTGGTCTGAACCACTGGCAGACGCTCCCTTGGGCCGGAACGTCCCGACTACTCGACACGGCATGGCCTGGACCCGAATGCTCTTTCCGACCGGGTCTTCGTTTGGAAACAAACTTTCAGCAACCGTTTGACCCAAAATGCAGACAGGCACATCCCGGTCGACATCGTCGTGGGTGAAAATAGTGCCGGTCTGAATCTCCCACCTGCGAATGTCGAAATACTCCGGAGCCACGCCGCGAAACGTGGTGTTCCAGTTTTGCGCGCCATACACAATCTGAACCCGTCCATCGACGTTCGGGCTCATCGCCTTGAGGCCCGGGATTTCCGCGATGATGGCTTGAGCGTCTGCGACTGTAAGGCTATTGGTTTCGCGCGTGCCGAACCGTACTCCGTTGGTGGCCCGGCTGCCGGCCTCGATCCAGATCATGTTGTCCCCGAGTTTCTGAAGCTGCTGCTCGACCTTCGCAGACCCGGCCTTGCCCACTCCCACCACGCAAATGAATGCGGCGATGCCTACCACCAAACTGAGAATGGTAAGGACCGTCCTGATCCGGTTGCGCCGCAATGACTTCATTGCCTCGCTCCAGATTGAATGGGCATAGATCAACATGACAGTCCTAAGCGGTGCTCCTTCATCGTGTCATTCATAGCGCAGAGCCTCAATTGGATTAAGCTCTGATGCCTTCTTTGCCGGATAGAAGCCAAAGATCGTCCCGATTGCAATAGCGAAAACCGGCGCCAGCACTACGATGTACGGCGGGATCAGAATTGGCCACTCCAGCGCGCGTGAAACAACTAGCGAACTGGCGATCCCGAAAGCGATTCCGACACCTCCCCCGATCAAGCCAAGAAACATGGCTTCGATGAGGAACTGCTTTCGCACATCCTCTTCCGTGGCTCCCACCGCCAGTCGGAGCCCAATCTCGCGCGTACGTTCGGTGACCGAAACCAGCATGATGTTCATGATTCCAATACCACCGACGAGAAGCGCTATGCTGGCGACGATACTCAGCAGCACTGTCATGACAGATCCCTGCTCGGCGGCGGCATCGGCAACGTCAGCGAGGTTGCGCACTACGAAGTCGTTCGGATCGCCCGTGCGGATCTTGTGCCGGTCGCGTAACAGGCTCACAATCTGGCGCTGCGCAACGTAGCTGGCGTCACGGGAGACCGCCGACACCATGATCCAGCGGAGCCATTGTTGGCCCAGCAGCTTCTTCTGCACCGTGCTAAGTGGAATGAAAATCGCGTCGTCCTGGTCCTGTCCGCCTTCCGCGCTGATGCCCTTAGGCGCAAGCACTCCGACGACCTTAAACGGAAGGTTCCCAATCCGGATGGTTTCTCCGATTGGGTTCGTTGATCCAAACAGGTATTTGCGAACGGTATCGCCGAGCACCGCCACCGTGGCGGATTGGGTCACATCGTCATCGCCGAACGAAGTACCATTGGCGAACGGCCAGTTGCGCACCTCAAAATATTGAGGCTCGGTTCCGGTAATCTGGGTCGCCCAATTCTGATTGCCGAACACAACTTGCTGGCCTGTCGCCGTGCCTGGCGCTGCCTTCGATACCGACGGGCACTCGCGAGAGATGGCCTTGGCGTCCGCTATGACAAGGGTTTTGGTCTGGCCGCTTCCCACGTTCAGCCCATAGCGGTTCACCGAACCGGAGCCGACGAACAGCATGTTGGAGCCAAGCGCCGCCAGCTGTTCCTGGGCCTTGGTGGCCGCTCCCTGGCCGATGCCAACTACGGCAATGACTGCTCCCACGCCGATGATGATCCCGAGCATGGTCAACGCGGAACGCAATTTGTTGCGCGCCAGGGCGCGAATCGCAAGCAGGAATGCAGCCGAGAAATCCATAATAAACTACGTCAATCCTCGATCGTGGGCAGCGTCTTTAATACTTCGCTCGCAACCTGCGGAGACGGAACAACGTCGTCTCGCTTGATATGGCCGTCGCGAAAAACGACTTCTCGTTTAGCGAACTGCGCGATGTCCGGCTCATGGGTCACCAACACGATAGTTAGGCCCTCCGCGTTCAATCGCTGAAAAATTTCTATGATCTCTACAGCTGTACGGCTGTCGAGGTTGCCGGTCGGCTCGTCCGCCAGCAACAGCGATGGCTGGTTGGCCAGCGCCCTCGCGATCGCCACTCTCTGCTGCTGGCCTCCGGAGAGCTGCGATGGAAAATGATCTTCACGCTGAGCCAGGCCCACCAGCGCTAGTGCCTGACGAGCGCGGCTCTCGCGGCTCTTTTTGCTGATACGCGAGTACAACATCGGCAGCTCGGTATTCTCCAGTGCCGAAGTGCGGCCCAGCAGATTGAAATTCTGAAATACGAAGCCAATCTTCTGATTCCTAATTCGCGCAAGTTCTTTCTTCGCGAGTCCGGATACATCAATTCCATCCAGCAAGTACTCGCCGGCTGTCGGCTTGTCGAGGCAGCCCAGAATATTCATGAAGGTGGATTTCCCGCTTCCACTGGCGCCCATGATGGCGACAAAGTCTCCTGCCGCGATGCTCAGGCTCACTCCGCGTAAGGCATGCACTTCGGTTTCGCCGAGCTGGTAGGTTTTCCGGAGTCCGCGAACCTCAATTAAAGGTGCGCTACCGCTGGACTTTGCAGCACTCTCGATTGTGGTTGGATTCGAAATGGCCATGACTTAGCGCCTGGGTCCAGACAACCCTGGACCTGCGCTCCCGTTCTTGGCCGTGGTCACGCCCGTCACCAGCTCTTCTCCGGGCTTCAGCTCACCGCCGGTCATCGCAGTGTAGGTGTGATCGGTCAGCCCAATCGAAACCTGCACGGGTTGCAATGATTTGTCGGGAAGCAATTTCCAGACAACAGCACGATCGGTAGTGGTGTTCGTGCCTGCTGCCGCTGCGGGACGCGGCGCGCCGCCAGCCTGGTTAGCACGCGACTCCACAGGAGCCGATTGAGGGGCCTCGATCCCATATTTCCGATACAGTTCCTGTATTTTTGCTGCCGGTAAGTCGGGCTTGTAGCGCAGCGCTGCGTTCGGAACTTTGACAACGTCGCTCACCGAAGCGACGGGAATAGACACATACGCGGTCATTCCGGGAAAGAGCTTCAGATCGGGGTTGTCGAAGTCCACGATCGTGTCATAGGTGACCACGTTCTGCACCGTCGTGGCGTTCATCCTAACCTGGTGCACCACTCCGTGAAAGGATTCTTTCGGAAAGGCGTCCACCTTGAAGTCCGCACTATGCCCAGGACGAATCTCTCCGACATCCCCTTCATCCGTCTTGGCGTAAACCTGCATCTTGGTCAGGTCTAGTGCGATGGTGAACAAGGTTGGAGCTTGCAGCGAAGCGGCTACCGTCTGCCCGATGTCAATGCTCCGGTTCACTACAGTTCCGTTGATCGGTGCGCGAATAATGGTGTAGTCCAGGTTCGTCTGGGCCACGCTCAAACTGGCTTTCTTCTGTGCTACCTGCGCCTCCGCCTGCTGAATCGCCGCGCGGTCAGACCCGGCCTGCGCTGTGATTGCGTCGTAGGTCGCCTTGGCTTGATCGAGTTGCTGCTGGCTCACCACTCCCTGCTTCGCCAAGCCGACGGCGCGGTCGTAGTCCAATCGATTCTGATTCATCGTCGCCTGATCTTTTGTCAGGTTCGATTTCGCCGCCGCTAAGGATGCCTCTGCGTTGCCGAGGTCGGCGCGTGCCTGGAGGACCGCGCCCTCAAACAATTTGGGATCGATTTCGGCGATCACCAGGCCCTTGGTGACCTTGGAATTGAAATCAACGTATAGCTTGGAGATCATTCCCGAAACCTGCGATCCAACTTGGACCGAGGTAACGGGATTGATCGTTCCAGTCGCGTCGATGACCTGCCGAATGTCGCCCTTCTCCACCTTCGCGGTGAAGTACTGCTCTTCCGGATCTTGATTGAGACAACGCCGTAAACGCAGCAACGGCCCCCACGATCACGAGAATCCAAACCCAATATCGCTTGACTAGTCCCAAATTGTCCTTCTCTGTCCCCGGCTAAAGAATCGCTGGAATAGCGCACGGTCAGTGGTGAACTCCGCGCTTCATTATGATAGCCGTGCTATGTGCATTGGCGAACCAACCATGCTAAACAAGCCAAGCTGAAGAACGGCTGAATTCCGGTGGACCAATGTAAGTCGCGAATGCGGTACGAAGCTACGCTCGAGTGCGATTGGAATGTTCCGGCGGCAGAATCACTGGCTCGCCAGGATTGTGCGATTGCCGGGTCACGAAGAAAACGGCAGCGGTCCAAGTCGGAAACAGGTCAGCTCCAGGAAGCGCTTCGATCATCAGGGTTGGCAGAAAGGCCCAATGCCATCCCAGCAAGCGGACGAGCACCACGGCCACGACTGCGTCGAGCACCGCGTCGGCGGGCGATAACGCTCCCTCGACGAACAGGGGAGTAACGGCGAGTTGCAGAGCGTCGGCGCCGATGGCCACTAACCAAGCCAGGCGCTCTTCGCGGGTCTTCATCGAGCGGAAAAAATCACGCAACATGACACCCTTATTGTAGAGCGCTGCTACGCCTACTTGCCAGTCGCGGCCTTTTGCGGCTGCTGCAGCGAGGCCCACTTGGTGTTCTCCTGTGAGCCGATGGTTTCCATGCGTTCCGCCAGCAGCGCGCGCGAATCGGCGGCCGTAGCATAGACCCCTGCCTTCGCGATGTACGTGTACTTCTCGTGTTTCAAGGCCTCGCAGGTGGCACGGTAGGTTATCCAGATCTGTTGATACTGGTTCAGTTGCAGCACGCCTTCCAGGATGGTGATGAGGACGCCGAGCAAGGCCGTGACGGTGCCGAGAGTGATGGGCAAATGGGAACTGACATCCGACAGGTGTAAGGCGGACAAGAACGGAATCAGGGCGGCAGCAACGATCTCGATACCCTTGATCCACTTGTACATCTTCTGGCACTTGGAACTCTTGGCGTCATACCAGTTGATCTGGTCTTCGAGGCGGGCAATGATCGGATCGCTGGTGTCGTAAGTGGCGGGCGCAGTGCTCATGGCTGCCCATTGTAAGGGTTCACGGGCGCGACACAAGCAAAATCCTTCGCCATAGTCTCCGCGCAATCTACGGTGGCGAACGCAACTTGCGAGTGTCACCCGAGGCGAGACTGGCGAATAAATAGGACGCGGCAAGAGGGAGGGAACCCGTCCGAAGAGTTCACCTTCGCTCGTGCGAAAGTCGGGCCAAGCTCCGCCAATTTGGAGTACACTCCGCGGCGGAGGTACTTATCATGCCTAAGGGGATCAGCAAGAAGAAACCACCGGAGCCTAAACCCAAGCCAAAGCCGGATTGCGCTCCGGTATGCGAGGTCAACAATCCTGACAAGTATCCTTTTCAGGCGAGCGTGCAGGTATCGTTGCCGGCCGGTACTGAGGGGCAGAACGGTTTCGTCACCGTGCCCGCCGGCAAGCGGCTGGTCATTGAATACGTGTCGGGGCAGGCGTTTCTGCCCAGCGGCCAGAAGGCGTTGTTCTCCGTCATAGTTTCGTTGCAGGGCCAGAGCACTGGCACCTGGCACTACCTGGAGTCGACCGTGGTCGGGCCGTTCGGAAGCCAGGATTGTTTCCAGTGCGGACGGATGGTGAAGCTCTACGCCGATGCCGGGAATACGGTGATGTTGCGCACCGACCGCGACTCGCCCACGGGCGCCGGACTGTCGCGCATGACGTTGTCGGGGCACTTGATCAGCGTCTAGATCGCAGGATGTGGTGAGTTAGCGCCGCTTCGTTGACCCTTTTTGTACGGTCCAGCGTTACTGTCAAAAGTTAGTTTGACGGTGTGCGCGGAGGATGGTATTGTCTCCTCACACTGGAAAGGAGGGTGATCCAAATATATGAAATCTGATTGTCACAGTTGTATCCCAAGTGAGGTGGCTGAGGCTTAGGGCTTCCGCTCTAAATCTCGCATCGCTCGAAATGCTGTCGAGTTGATTCGCTGAGGCCACGAGAGTGGACAGCCTCAAGCCAATCCCAAACAGCTAACCGGAAGGACCCGCCAGGCGCGTGAGCGCGGCGGGTCTTTTCTATTGGTACGGAACCCGAGCGTCAGAAGATTAAGCCGATTTGTTCGGTGTCGAAGTAGTTGCACGAGCACCTCACAAGCGCACAGCTTTGAGCACTAGCAGCTTTTGCGCGGTCGCGTAAATGTTCCCTGTGGATGCCGGAAAACGATTCCAGTAACTCCTGTGTTTCCTTCGCTCACCGAATACGGCACGGACATTGCAGACTAGTGAATGATCGAAACATGCAGGAGGGCATCAGCGATGAAAAGAATCGTGCTTACAGGCTTGTCGGTGGGCTTGCTGCTTCTTGTTAGTTCAGCGAGCTTTGCCCAGATCGAGCCGCGGGCCCAGAGTCCGAGTGCGCAAACTGCTCCGCAAGCAAATCCCGCGCCACCGAGTAAACAGTCGACTCCGAATACAAGTGAGCCGACTTCGGAGCAGCAGAACACACCCAACAGCGAGACGATGAGCCCGAATACGCAGACGGTTCCGAATTCGAATGCGGAGCCTTTGAGTACACCGAACACAAGTCCGGACAATCCTAACGGGGCGATGGCACCTGACGCGGCACCGCTACCTCCGGACACGACGGCGCCTCCCAGCGCGAACACGGAAGATCCGAAGACTCGCGGGAAGAAGCCAAATCCGCCGCCCACTCTTCCGCTTCAGAATTAGCTACTGACGGGCGGCTAGAGGCGATTGAGCCTATGTGGGTCGGTAAATGGAAACGTCAGTAATGCGCGTCGGTCGTCGACAATCGACGTTTCTAGTTTCTTGCTACTAACCGAACATGACAGAGGAGATTTTCCATGAAGGTCAGAGACATTATGAGTTCAAACCCGGTTTGTTGCGTGCTAGAAGATACTGCCCAGAAGGTTGCACAGATCATGTGCGATCACAACATCGGTTCGGTCCCGGTAGTCGTCGACCAGCATTCTCGTGAACTGCTAGGGATGATCACCGATCGTGACCTATGTTGCTCGGTGATTGCCGCAGGGCTGGATTCGAGAACAACGCAGATCAAGGAGTTTGTCAGCGTTCACCTTGTGACGTGTCGCGATGGAGAGAATGTCGACAAGTGCGAGAAGGCGATGCAGGAGAACCAGGTCCGGCGAATTCCGGTTGTCGATGGTGAGAACCGAGTGATTGGCATCGTCGCGCAAGCTGACCTGGCGCTGAATGACAAGCCGGAGAAGGTTTCGCAAACCGTTAAAGCAATTTCGGACAGCAGGCGGCCCTCAGTTGCGGCTTGAGATCAGCCGATGTCGACAGCGGTCGGATGAACGGCTCAATCGTTCAGTCACAGCTCTCGCGGGTGCGGAGAAAATTACTCAGCACCCCGAGGGGCTTCTACTGATGCCCGGACTTCGTTGAGGGTTAAGCTGGTGCCGGGAGGGGGGGTCGAACCCCCACGAGGGGTGAACCTCGGCGGATTTTGAGTCCGCTGCGTCTGCCAGTTCCGCCATCCCGGCGTTATCTCTAGAAAGTGCCGTCTGAACTGGGACTACGGCGCTTGCTGCTGGAAGGTTGCTCGGCACGGATTTCACGCGAGCCGTTTAACTTCGCAGCGTATTTTCAGTATCGCACAGCCACAAGAGGGCTGCCAACGTAGGGACCATGAAGAGGCTGCCGGTCGCGAGCGATGGCCGCGAGATTGCTTTGTCGTGGCACCGGAAGCTGATGCGAGTCAGTCAAATTGCCTCAGTGCGATATTCAAGGTTATGCACGAGGGCCCGGCCCGTTACGGCCTGCCCACGATGCGGTACAGCACGGCTGCATGCGGGCGGAGCGTGACCTTCAATACCGCCGCGTTTCCGAGGTCCCGTGAATTCCAGAGGTCGCGTACCATGTAGCTCGACTTGGGCAGGCCGAGCTTGGTCCAGTCGTAGGTCAGGGTCTGCTCTTTGTCAGCGAGGTTGAAAACCGCGACGTAGTAACCGCGGCCGTCTTCGGGTGCGGCCGTCCAGACAACTCCGGTTTCCGTCGAGATGACCGGCTTGTGATCTTTGGAGTGTTGATCGACCGCGAGCACTTCAGGATTCGTCAGGAGTTTCGTGGTCCACTCGTCACTGGAGGGCAGGTCTCCACCCATGATGAGGGGCGAGTTGAAGATACTCCACAGGGTGAGCATGGTGACCTGCTCATCGTGGGTGAGGTTAGTGTTGCGCGGAGGGCCTCCGTCGCCAGGATGCGGTCCGATATGCCCGATGGGTAGCATGTCGGCGTCGGGCCATCGTCCAGGCTGGTGAAACGCGGCCCATTTCGCGGTCCAGCCGAATTGCGACAGAACGCCCGGCGACCAAGCTTTGTCCTTGTCGGGCAGTGGTCCCCAGTGGTCCCAGAAATCGTCGGCGATGCGCCACATCTCCGCGAAGCGAGACACTTCACCGGCCTTGTCGAGCGCGGTGGGGCCGGGAGAAAGACTCAGTACCATTTCGCGGCCAGAAAACAGTATGGCGAGACTGAGCATATAAATCTCTTCAATCTTGTAAGGATGGTCGGAGATGCAGTCGGCTTTAATGAAGTCCACTCCCCAACTGGCGTAAAGCTGCGCGATCGAGTTGTAGTAGGCCTGGCCCGAGGGGGCAGTTTGGACGCCATACATGAAGGTGTTCCAGGGACATGTATCGTCGGTCACCGCGGCTTCGGTCGCGGTGTAGGGCGAGACCGCGATAGGCAGGTTTTTGGCTGCCGCTTCGCGAGGAATGCCTCGCAGAATGTGAATGCCGAACTTCAAGCCAAGCGAGTGAACGTAGTCGGCGAGCGGTTTGAAGCCCGCTCCATCGGCAGCCGAGGGGAAACGGTCCACCACCGGAATGAACCGGCCATTGTCGTCGAGCGAGAACTTCACGTCTTCCGGCTTTGCTCCCGGATTCGCAACGTACCAACCCTCGTCGATCACCACGTATTGCCAGCCGAATTGCTTCAGGTGCTTGGCCATCCAGTCGGCGTTGGCGCGCACCTGGGCCTCGGTGATGGTCTCGCCATAGGAATCCCAACTGTTCCATCCCATTGGCGGGGTCGGGGCCTTGAGCTTCTGGTCACGTGGGGGCAGTTGCTGGGCTGCTGCAGGCAAGAGCATCGCCGAAGTCAAGACCCAGACAATCGATAAGCTTTGAAGTGGTCTAAGCATGACGATGGATTTTGATCCGAAGATGTGACATCCATTTTCTCCTGACACACCGAGCCGCAATCTGCCCTCACGGGCTCTTCCTTAGTCGCCAGCCGAAGCAACGTCATTGTGGCAAGTCAAGAGACTGGCACGGTTTTGCGCGACCCACAATAGTACCAACGAGACAGAAAGATCTCGGGTAGAACTCTATGTCGCCCGCTTCCGGTGATTTCGATTCCCCCATACACTACATAGATGGAGCCCAACCCGCCACTTTGGAGAGTGTCTAACCAGCCGGAACGCTTGGCTGAGTTGTCGGCGAAGACCTCTGATCCGAACAAGGAAACGCCGCTGCGCCGCGACGTGCGCTCGCTCGGCGTGCTGCTGGGGCGCGTGGTAGTGGAGCAGGCAGGACCGGTTCTGTTCGACACAGTCGAGCGGCTGCGGCGGCTGCTAATTCAACACCGCGAGCAGGCCGCTACAGCGCAGAGCGACGACATGGATGCGCTCTTGCAGGAGGCCAAGGCGCAGGTCGCGTTGCTGGGTGTGGCCACCGCGTACCGTGTGACTAAGGCATTCGCAGCGTATTTCGAGCTGACCAACCTGGCTGAGACCAACCACCGCAAGCGGCGCCGTCGGGCCGCGGAACTCCATACGGACGAACCGCCGTTGCCGGGTTCGTTACGGGGAACTCTGTTGCGCATGCAGCAGGCGGGCGTCGCGCTGCAGGAAGCCCTGACGGCCTTCGGTGAAATCGAAGTGCAACCGGTTTTCACCGCGCATCCCACGGAAATTACGCGCCGCGCGGTCTTGCTCAAACGGCGGCGCATAGCCGGAGAGTTGGAAAAGCTCGATCGCCTTCCCCTGCCGGATTCGCTGGCGCAGGCTTGCGAAGACGTGATCCTGGGCGAGATCACGGCGCTATGGCAGACCGACGAGGTGCGGCTACAAAAGCCCACCGTACCTGACGAAATCCGCACCGGTCTCAGCTATTACGTGATGACGCTGTTCGACGCCGTTGCGAAGATCTATGAAGGTATTGCCGCTGACTTCCGCGAAGTGTACGGGGCGGAGATGGAAATGGCCGCGCTTCCGGTCTGCGTGCGCTTCGGGTCGTGGATTGGGGGCGACCGCGATGGCAACCCGTTCGTGACGCCGCAATGCACTCGACAGGCACTCGATCTGGCGCGAGCGATGGTGCTCTCGCATTACATCCAGGAACTGGCGCTGCTGGTGCGGCGGCTGACGGTTTCGACCCATCAAGTCAATGCTTCGCCGGAGTTGCGCGAGCGGCTGGGGCGGTATGAGGGGGAAATCGCGGAGCCCATGGCAGAATTGTCGCGCACTCCACATTCCGAAGCTTACCGCCGACTGTTGCTGATGATGGGGGAGCGCTTGCGGCGCGCGCGGGACCAGCACTTGCAGCCGGGAGCGTACGCCTCAGCCGAGGAATTTCGCGACGACCTCGACATCATCCGTCGCAGCTTGTGCGATGGCGGCGGAGCGCGCATGGCAGCAGGGCTGCTCGATCCGTTGCTCTGCAAGCTGCGCACCTTTGGCTTTCGGTTGCACACCCTCGATATTCGTCAGCATGCGCGAGTGCATAGCGCAGCGCTAACGGAGATTGCGCGAGTGTCAGCGCGGCAACCTGCCGCGCCTCAAGTGCCGATGCTCTCCGCGCCCAGCAAAGAATTGCTCGACACGTTTGGCGGAATCGCGGAGGCAAAGCGGGACCACGATCCCGCAGCCATAACGCGGTACATCATTAGCGGAGCTGAGTCGGAAGAGGACGTCTTCGCGGTGCTGCGCCTGGCTGCGTTATCGGGGCTGCAGGCTGCGGGTTCAGAGTGCGATCCGGGCCTGATGCCGGTTCCGTTGTTCGAGTCGATCGAGGCCCTGCGGCAGGCGCCGGAGGTGATGCGGCGGGTCTGGAGTTCGCCGGAGTATCAGGCGCTGCTGCCTTCGTGGCGGGGCTGGCAAGAGGTCATGCTGGGCTACTCCGACTCAAACAAAGACGGCGGCATGCTCACCAGTACCTGGGAACTCCACAAAGCTCATCGCGGACTACATGCAGTTGCGCGGGAGTGCGGCGTGAAGCTGCGCATCTTTCACGGACGTGGCGGCACCGTGGGGCGCGGCGGTGGACCGACTCACTCGGCCATTCTGGCGCAGCCGGTTGGAGATTTTACCGGCCCCATTCGCATTACGGAGCAGGGCGAGGTGCTGAACTGGAAGTATGCCGATCCGGTGCTTGCCGAGTGGAACCTGGAGATCATGATCGCCGCCTGCCTGGAGGCGCTGGTTCGTCCCGGCGTCGCGTCCGGCGAGAGTGAAGCGAAATGGTACGAAACCATGGAATGGCTGTCGCAAGCGGCGTTCGGTTATTACCGCGAGAAAATCGCGGAGAATCCTGACGTCCTGCTCTATTTTGAGCAGGCGACGCCCATCCATGAGCTTGAGTTGGCGCGCATTGGATCGCGTCCCGCGCGCCGGAGCAGCGGCCGCAAGCTCGAAGACCTGCGGGCGATTCCGTGGGTGTTTGGATGGATGCAAAGCCGCCACGCCGTTCCGGCATGGTTCGGAGTTGGCTACGCGCTCGAACATTTCGCGGCGCAAGGCGCGACACAGGAGCAGCTCCTGCGAGACATGGCGGCCGGATTTCCCATGTTCGCGGACTTGATTCGCAATGTGGAGATCGCCATGGCCAAGGCGGACTTCTCCATCGCCCGCCTGTACTCTTCGTTGGTTGACGACGCGGCACTGCGGGAGTCGGTGTACCAGATGCTGGCGGAAGAATTCCATCGCGCCCGGCGCATGATTCTGCTCATCACCGGACAGAAGGACTTGCTGGAGCGCAATCCGGTGCTCTCACGCTCGATCCGGCTGCGCAATCCTTATGTCGATCCCATGAGCCTGATTCAGGTCGAGTTGTTACGCAGGAAACGTAACGGCGAGCAGAGTGCCGAACTGGATTACGCAATAGGGACGACGATGAACGGTATCGCCGCCGGCCTGCACAACACCGGTTAATCGCCCTGCAAAAAAATGGTGGCGAACCCGAGGAACGATTGCGCCACCTCATTTTCAATCGCGTTCTGCCGCTCGCTAGAACAATCGTCCAATCCGGAAAAAGAACTTCCGGTGGCCGGTATCACCGTAGGCGTAAGCGGCCTCCACCGGTCCGAAGATGGTATTGACGACGATCCCCAACGCGCCGTCAGTGGGGAAACCCGACGCCTTGTTGATCATGCTGTGAGGTGGCCCGTAAACCTGAGAGGCCTCGTACAGTCCAAGGACATAGATGCCGCTTCCCAGTAGTGGCGGCAGCGTTGCCATCTTCCGGAGATATCCCAACTGGAAGAGGAAGTACTTATCCATCAGCAGTTCGTTGGTTCCGTAGGCGACCAGGGTGCGCGAGCCACCCAAAGAGAACTGCGGAAGGCCAGTGTCGTAGAAATTGAAAGTGGTGCCGGCAAATCCGTTCAAGAACACCGAGGCCGGTTCGCTCAGTTTGAAGAAATTTAGTGACGTGACCTCCAGGGAGGGGTATGCTCCCCCTGCCAATGGACTGCTGTTCGTCCACTGGAAGTCGGCTTGAAGGGCCTGACCTTTGCGAGGGATGACAGGATCGTCCAAACGGTCTAACCGATACTGGACCCTGGCGGCCGCATAGCCGCCGGAAAGACTTGGCAGCTCCGGATTTCCGACCTGGCGCTCGAAACCTTCCCAACCACCTTCGTAGCCGAAGCGCAGTTCGCCCACATTCCTGAACTGATAACCAAAGTCGAGGCCGCCACCGCCAAAGTTCTTGCGGTAGGTGGAGATGAGTTGATTGTTGTCGTAGAAATACAACGGGTCGCTGTATGCGAGTACTCTTGGTGCGACGAACCAGGGAGAGGTGGGAGTGAAGGGATGGTAATACTCCGAGCGCAGCCCATACTCCGAGAAAAGGATGATGTCGTTGCGCCACTCAGAACGAAAACCGCCTATATCGTACCAGGTGACTCGCGCTCCCATGTTGAACGTAACGTTTTTCAGGCTGGAGCCATCCACGAGGATGAGCGGGCGGACGACGGGAGGACCAATCGCACTTGCCTCGGTCTTTATCTGAAGTCCCTGTTTGCCATTTTGCTCAACGAATCCATAGCTGAGAGTCGAATAGCGCCCGGTACCTTTCAGGCGCATGATCATTGCGTCCAATTCGTCGTAGTTGAGGGGCTTGCCCACCACGCCCGCCATTAACGTCTCAACCTTCTGCGACAGGTCCGGATCCACGCCCTTAACGGCTACGAACGTGGGAATGGGAGTGGTCGTAATGCGGCGGGCATTGCGTTCGGCCAGATACTCATTCCAGGTCGCATCGTCCACGGCGAGAGTCAACAGCATTTTCGATTTGGCCTGGGCCGCGTCGTAGCCCGCCTTGATGATGGCGTCAGCGTCGTCAAAACTCAATGCGCCCCACTTCTGAACCGGAACCGCGAGCAGGAGGTCCGCCATTTCCATGCTCTGGAGTTCATTGGCCGAGATCATCACCGAGATCGACTGCCCGAGCACTGCGAACGAGGAAAGATTGGCGTCGGGCTTCAGGTTTTCCTCGGCCAGGTGGACACCGAGAACCACGTCGGCACCCATTTGTTTTGCTACCTGAACGGGAAGGTTCTGCAGCAATCCTCCGTCGGCGTAGATCGCGCCGTCATCCCTGACGGGCGAGAAGATACCGGGCAGCGACATGGTGGAGCGCAGCGCCAGCGACAAGGACCCGCTACGGAACACCTTGGCTTTGCCGCTGACCAGATCGGTGGCCACGCAGGCAAAAGGAATCGGGAGATCGTTGAAGCTTTTGACTTCCGAGTAGGGAGCGGAAACCTTGTCGAGAATCAGCAAGACCTGTTGGCCGGAGTTGAATCCCGCCGGGAATTGCAATCCTTTCCGCAACCCGAATTCCAGGCTGTTCGGGTAGTCACGGGAATCCTCCTTGCGGCGGAAAGAGAGATCGTCGAACGGAGTCTGTCCGGCCATCACCTGGTCCCAGTTAATGCTGTTCACAACCTGCCGAAGCTCGGTGGCATTATGCCCAGTGGCGTAAACGCCGCCGACCAGGCCGCCCATGCTAGTGCCAGCGACGTAATCCACGGGAATGTGGTGCTCTTCCAGCCAGGTAATGACGCCGACGTGGGCGAGCCCGAGCGCACCCCCGCCCTGGAGGGCCAGGCCGAGCGTAGGCCGCTTTTTCGCAGGTACTGGTTCCTGGGCGATGCCAGCCAGGGACGAAAACAGTATCAAACCGGAGAGGAGAATAGCCTTGGAACGAAACACACTCGCAATCTTGAAGGGAGCATTCATCGTCAGATCCTGTACGTTGGCGCCGAAGCACCAGTTAGACCGGTCCTCCTCTCGGCTTATGTATGCCGTTCGGAGTGCTGGCTTGGCGCAAGGCGACTTACAGCGTCGTGCTCGCGCTGTCGAACATCGGGGGGCTGCCGGATGTATACAGACTACGGGTTTCGGTGCGAACTTACCAGCGTCGATTCAGACGGAACCGCTCTGGTGAATGCGTCTCCACGCCCGCCCGTGGATACGCTCGCCGTGCTGGAAGCGAGATTTAGAAGTTGCGAGACGAAACGGGCCTAAGTCGGTATCATTTAAGTCCGTGGGTTGCGGCACGCCGGGGTTAGTCGGAAGTACCTCGGAGATTTGCCGCATCGGGCGGTATATGCCGCTCGCTCCCGCCTGCGATACACCGGTCTGGTTGGCGAATCATGCCGCGCCAGATACGCGAGCATTTTGACTAGCAACAGCAGCAGGAACCCATAGCTCACCCCCCGAGCCAATTTTCTGCTCTCAATCCCAAATTAAAGAGAGGTTCGGCGTGTTGAAAAAGTTCTGGTTACTCGTATCGGTAGTTCTACTTTGCGGCGTTGCAACCCTGAGCGCGGAAGAAGTGTCGCTCAAGAACGGCGACCACCTGAGTGGAGCGATCGTCAGCATGGACGGCAAGAAACTTGTGCTCAAGACCACTTATGCCGGAGAAATCTCCATCGACTGGGCGGAAGTAACCCAGTTCTCCTCCGACAAACAGCCGCTGGTTGTGACCAAGGCCGACAAGCAGTTGGTTTCTGGAACGGTTGCGGCCCAGGGCTCCGACGTGGTGGTGACCACGGCTCAGGGCGCGCAGACGGTCCCGCGGGCCGATGTGGCGACCATGCGCTCGCCCGCCGACCAGGCGGCGTATGAGAAGTCGCTACATCCGGGCATGCTCGAAGACTGGACCGGTGGCGGCAACTTGGGCTTTGCGCTCGCACGCGGCAACAGCCAGACTACCAATCTTGCGCTCGCCTTCAATGCGCTGCGCAAAACCAGCACCGATGCCTGGGTGGTGAACGCGGCGTCGCTTTACTCGACCGACGACAAGCTGGGAATCACGTCAGCTAACTCGTTCGGCGGCTTGATTCGCTACGACCACAATATCAACCAGAAGCTCTTCGCCTACGGCGTATTTTCAGGCATGTACGACACCCTGCAGCTCCTGAATTACCGCATCATGCCGGGCGGCGGTCTCGGCTTTCACGCGATCGCGACGCCGGCCACCACGCTCGACTTTCTGGGCGGCCTCGGCTACACCCGTGAAAGCTACTACAACGGCACAGTCAACAATCTGCTCACCGCGACGCTGGGCGACGAATTTTCGCACAAGTTCACGGCGACTACTTCGATTACGCAGAACCTCTATTACCTGCCCTCGCTGAACGACACCAGCATTTATCGTGTGAACTTCAGCGTCGGCATAGCCACCAAGTTAAATGGATGGATGACGGCCAATGCGAACTTCCTGGACCAGTACAACAACAAGCCAGTGCCGGGAAACAAGTACAACGATGTGCTGTTCACCACCGGCCTTGGCTTTACGTTCGGAGCCAAGAAGAAGTAGCGGTCCGTCGATCGCGTTCATGTCTCAGGGCGCCGCAGCCGGAAATTGGGCAGTGGCGCCTTTCGCTTCCGTTGCTCTGCCAGGCGACGTTCGCCTTACGACATCGACAACGGCCCGTCACTCCTACGGCAAAATTGTTTTCGGCGTAAGGCCATTTTCGCTTTACGCAGCGCACCATAGTCTCTATTCTAAAAAGACGTTTTTCACAGCGCAGGCCCTGGCTTTGCTGGGATTTAACATCAAAGGAGGCACCCATCGAAATTGGCTGTAGCCAACATTCCCGCCTTTTCGCCGGAGAACACCTCTTCCGCAGTTTCGACTTCGGCCTTCAAAAGAAAATCCGCCAAGCTCACGATGTGGCCTTTGGTTGCCGCGACCTTTTTCATGGTTTCGGGCGGAACCTACGGCATTGAAGATGTCGTTCATGGTGCAGGTTACGGCCGTGCGATCCTGATCTTGATGCTGACGCCCATCTTGTGGAGCCTGCCCACGGCCTACATGATTGGCGAACTGTCGAGCGCGCTACCCGTGGAAGGTGGCATGTACGCCTGGGTGCGCCGCGCGATGGGCGATTTTTGGGGATTTCAAGAGGCGTGGTTGTCGCTGGTGGCCAGTGTTTTCGACATGGCCATTTATCCCACCTTGTTCGTTTTGTATTTGACGCGGCTCTTCCCCTGGTTCAGCGTGAACAACCGCGGGGTACTCGTCGGTCTGGCGGTGGTCGTTGTCTGTGCCGCGCTCAACATCGCCGGAATCCGTGTGGTGGCGACTACTTCGATCTGGCTGTTCTTCTTACTCTCCGCCCCGTTTGCGCTCATCGTGATCCTGGCGCCGTTCAAGTATGGAGCGCTGGCGAACGCGGTCACGACTCCCACAACGTCGCACGTCGATATCATCGGCGGACTGCTGATCGCCATGTGGAACTACATGGGCTGGGACAATGCTTCGACCATCGCCGCGGAAGTGAAGCAACCGCAGCGGACTTATCCTCGGGCCATGATGGCGGCCGTCGCCCTGGTTTCTCTGACTTACATCCTGCCGGTGGCGGCTGTAGCCATGACCAAGCTGAGTCCCACAGCGTGGGAGACAGGTTCCTGGGCCGATGTTGCCGGGCTGGTCGGCGGGCCGTTACTCCGTATTGCTCTCGTCGCCGGCGGCATGATGAGCGCATTCGGAATGTTCAATGCCCTGGTGATGAGCTATTCACGCCTGCCACTGGCTATGGCACAGGACGGCATGCTACCCAAGGTCTTCAGCAAGGTGACCAAGCGCTCGGGTGCGCCATGGGTATCCATCCTCGTGCTCGCCACCGGCTGGGCTATGTGTCTGGGTCTGGGCTTCGAGCGCTTGGTCACCATCGACATCTTGGTTTACGGAACCAGTGTGCTGCTCGAGTTCATTGCGCTGATCGTGTTGCGCGTGAAAGAGCCTGACCTGCCGCGTCCGTTTAAGGTCCCAGGCGGGATGTTTGGCGCAATATTCATCGGCGTCTTCCCCATGCTGCTGCTGGGCTTCTCCATCGTCCGCGGCGACAGCGAACACATCCTCGGAATGAGTAGCCTGCTGTTTGGTGTCCTGCTGATCGCCGGCGGCTTCTTCGCCTACGGCGTAGACGTCACTTTGCGCCCCGCGCGCGCCGTACCTCCAACCTCAGCCGGTTTAGATTAGTCACCAACTAACTGGCAGTTGACAGGTGGCTGGGTTCTATAAAAGGGGATGTCAAGAGAAAACACTTCTCCCTGTGCCGGAGCAGCCGGTAGTTCTCTGACATCCAGCCCCTTCTCGTCATGCTTGGTGGCGGAAGTCAGCAGTTGTCTGACTGGTTTCATATCCGCGCTACGACATCCTTCGCTAGCTGAAGCTGCACAAGCCTGACGGTGGTCCCGCTCAGCGGGCCAACCATGGTTCTATCTGAGACTCGCGGTCCTAGCCGCGGCCAGTATGGCTTTTTTGGGTTATCCGAGGGAGCATATGGTGCCCCGTGAGACTTGGCGCCAGCGGCGCACTTAGTCTAACCCGGCCAGGATACTTACCCTCGAACCCGAGCTCGCAGCCCGAACAGAAAAACGCGAAGTGAAACTCGCCCTTTCCCTGCGGTCCTGCGCGCTCAAGCGGCTTGTGGCTTCACATACTTGGCGTCGAACGCCTCTCCTTTCTTCCACACATGTAACGTAATGGCCGCGATCTTGCGCGCCAGGGTCAGCCGCGCCATCTCCGCTCTCATCCCCTTTTTCAGAAGGTTTTCGTAGAACGGACGAAACGCTCCCTCACTGCCACTGGCCGTGGTGGCCGCGCTCTTAAACAGGTTTTTCAGATCGTGGTTGTGATTGCGGTTCAGCCCGCGAATGAACACCGGCTTCTTCCTGCGCTCGATCTGTCCGTTGACCACGCGATACTCACCGCTGTCACGCGTCTCCAGCGCCAGCCCGCAGTAGGCCCAGAACTGCCGCTTGCTACGGAAGCGATGCGGTGTCTGCACCCGCCCGATCAGCAGCGCCACCCGTATCGGGCCCAGCCACGGAATCGTGCGCAGCAGCTTCGTCTCGCTATGCTTGCGACATTCCAGAATCAGGTCCTGCCGGGCGTCGCGACGCAACTGCTGTAGCAGGTCGAGCTCCTGATAGAGTCTCCGGGCGCGGCGCTGCATTCCGCTGTCGGTTAACTGCGCCAGCCACTGGTCCCGATGCCGCGCTCCATAAGGCTTTTTGCCGGCACAGGCAATCGCCTGGCTGCGATACAGCGCTTTCAGCCGGCCCATGATCCGCGTCGTGTCTTCGGTCAGCGCGGCATAACTGCGCCCCAGATGCTTCACCGCCGCCGTGCTGTTCTGCCCGTGATACACCGGCTTGAGATATCCCAGGCGCAGCAACTCCGCCAGCTTGCGCGCGTCGATCGCATCGCTCTTGTTGCCAGCCTTCAGCAGCGCATTCTTCCGCGGATTGCACACCACCAGATGCGCCACTCGTCGCACCAGCAAGTCATACAGCCAAGCCGAGTGTGTACCTTCTTCGAAGGTGACGTGCAACGTCCCACGCAGACCCTGCAGAAATTCCAGAATGGTAGAGGCCCGGGTGGCGATGACCGACTGCATCACCAACTTGCCGTCAGCGTTCAATACCGCCACCGAAATCGTGTCGCGGTGGACATCCAGACCCACATACTTGATGCTATTCATCGGGTGTTCCTTTCGTGAGGTTTGGTTTACTGCTTCAGCACAGCAAACATAAACCTGCTTGGAAAGGGGCGCCCTTTTATAATGCGTGCCCCATTCAAGGCCTTCCTTTGGCCTTGAGTGGGGGTTTTCGTCCATCCAACCGGACTGTCGACATGTGACCCGGCCAACGAACTAACTTATTTGGGTGCCCCGTTCTAGCCCGGTTTTGGCTAGGGCGGGGCTTTCTTCGTCTGCGGGGCTTCGAACTTCCCGGATTGGATTGTGTGTAGGCCGAGCACCCGCCCAGCACCGGAAGTCCCCCACCCGCTATGACGTGGAAGCGGAATTCACTCCGGCCGCACGAAGTAGTTCAGAGATGACGGTGTCAGTAGCTATTTTTAGACCCTTCGCAACATATAGGTCGACAAAATAGGTCTTCTTCATCGCAGTTCTGTCTGCATGTATATGATTCCTGAAGTACAGTATGATTGTGCACAAGGCGCACAAGTTCGTCCCGAGACCCAGGAGACCTCCGTGGTAAGCATCGTTAATCAGGGTACCGAGGGTGTTCCTTCCTGTCGCAGACAGTCGGTCTGTGAGCAGTGCCTCCAGAACGCCGCCATACAGCCCGACAATGCATCGAGCGAAGGCATATTGACTGGTCTCAACAAAGCTGTGACCGTTCTGCGTTTCGACCCATTCTAATAGTGACTGAGCGCACATGTAGTTCTCCCCGGCGAATGCTCTAAGTCCGTCGTCCGTAATGAGTCGAAAAAACGGAACATACGTGTGAACGGGCATGTCAAGAATCTGTTGGCGAGCAGTCTGATCGTATATAGCAAGGAGCATGTCCATCAGCACACGGCGATACTGAGGTTCCAGTTGCCTACCTTGCCAACCACCCCGTGAGCGCAACTCGGCAAGGAAATCCTTGATGAGGGACAGCACTCGATAGGCTGCCATTTTATGCGCGCGCTCCGGCGCGTATCTTTTGTCTGATTCGTATGCGGCCTCCAGATCAGCGATACCCGCATCCTCTGTTGCATCGAGCAGGAGATGCAGTATCCCCAGTCGCCAGTGTGGATGACCGGTCGGTGACCCAATGGATTCGGTATGCTTGAGCAACCTGTTCCATTCATCCATTTGTGCCTGTTGATTGTTGAGGCTCCCAATGACATGATCAAGTTCGAACCAATTTGCTTTGTGATCAAAGTCGTCATTGGGCAGTGCGAGGACTTCGTCGACAGTCATAACGACAGATTACCCGATAGCCGGGTGCCCCGGTTTCGCGCCCTTCCTCTGGGCCGGTGGCCCAACATATTCCCGTGGCCCATATTTGCCTTCCGTTGGCAAATGTGGGGCTTTTTCCGGCATTGCAAATGAACTGATTGTGGCCGGGTTCTATTAAAGGGGACGTCAAGAGAAAACACTCCTCCCTGCCGGGTGCTCAGGGTTCGCGCCCTTCCTCTGGGCGCTAACGTGTGTGACTGATCAGCCGGGTTCCGTGATAGACTCCGACCGTTGTTGACCTTGGGGGAGTATGAGGAAGTCGTTTGGCGGGCTTGTCGTCGCGTTCTCATTATTCATCAGCGTAGGGGTTGGGCTTGCTTCAGACAAGAACCCTGCCGACTATACGCAAAACGCACATGTCCTCGGAACCGCCAAGCACCACACGCCTGGAGGAACAACCTCCACCTACAATTCACAAACGGGTCAATGGTCGCACGGCTCGTATTCAGGTGCTACCCAGCAGGAAACCGAGCTGCGTATCGGCAACATGGTTTATACCGTGCGGGGGATCTGCAAGCAGGTCGAAGTGGGGCACGACTATCCTGCGAAGGTCGAAAAGAACAAAATCCACCTTCTGCTATCGGACAACAAGACTTGCGATGCACGAATCGAGAGTGCTCACGAAGCTGAGTAACGGGTGCCATGTGCGACAGGTGGCCCGGTCAACGAACCAACACATTTGGGTGCCCCGTTGTAGCCCGGTTTTGGCTACGGCGGGGCTTTCTTCGTGGGCGGGGCTTCGAACTTCCCAGATCGGATTGTGCGTAGGCCGATCCACCCGCCAGCCTCGTAAGCGCACCTTCTAGTTTAATATTTCGCTGTGCAGAATCTCACATTGCCGTTAATTTTGACATATGCATCGGGTGTCGCAACTTTCCCCTTGACGCAGCGCCTATTCGGGTCCCTGTTTTCTGAGCTACGAGGCCACTGGCAGTCTTCCGTTGCGGCTCGGAGGATTATTGATACACAACTCGATCCTCTACTGAAAGCGGCGGACGAGCTGCAAGGGAAGCTTCGTTCCCTGGCTGAGGACGACTTTCGAGATTTCCGTGGACTGCCCAACCCTATCGCGCAGTGGAGGGACTTCGTTAATCTCTGTAGCACGCTATACCTCTTCTCACAATTTTGGGGCAGGCTCGAGATTTTGCGGCGCGAGAGCTTTCACGCGGATTTAGCCCGGAACAAGAAGGGCGAGGTTTTACTGCGATTCCTGCGGAGCCTGGAGTCGCGTCGGGTGCGACTTGTAGATCGAGCTTGGCAACGCGCAATTGGCGAATGTGTCATCGCCGAAACAGGAGATAAGGCCGAGGTCATGCAGTTCAAGCGCTTTGTAGAACAATTTGAATCGGAGGCACAATTAAGGGACTGGCTTCAGCCGCTTGAACACATACTCCGCGACTGCAGGTTTCCTCGAGCACGTCAACGCGTACTGCAGTATGGGGTTGTTGTTCAAGCTCTAATTGACACACTTGATCCGAAACATCTTACGACCAGAGAACGGCCGGCATATCCGAACAAGCTCTCAGAGCAAACAAAACGGGATCTAGTAGGTCGCGTTTTTGGTGTTTATCTGCCGGATGTAGAAAACTCGGCGAAGTATGTAGGGAGGAAGAAGGTCCGTCCATAGCTTCCCCGTCGCGGCCTTATAAATGCGCTGGGCCCGCCGGGATCTGCCTTCCGATTGCTCGTAAGCACCACCCATTGGGCCCGTGTTATATCGCGGCCGAAACCTCCGACCTAGGATTAGTATATCACGCCTTTTCACTGTCTCGAGCGCGGCGGCTTGCCGGGCCGACGCACTAACAAACTTGGGTGCCTGGTGCTCCAGGTGTGCGTCCCTCTGTTGGACGCCAGCCTGGGAGTCGAAATCGTTCCGATCCAACCTTGGTTACTTTCGTTTCTTTCACCCTCCGATTTTTCTTGCCCGCCCCTTCCATGGCGCTTAAAACCGAATCGTGGTTTTAGGGACACGTGTCTCTACCCGCTCTCGGGCCTCGACAAGTGGGCACTTCCATCTTTGACAATTTGAGCGGCTTTGCGGGCGTCTGAGCCCGCTGGCGAAATCCCGAGCCTCGCCTCGCGGGCGAGGGATCTCTCCGGCGTCGGACGGGATCATCCGGCACAGGTCAGCGCCGCTAAGTTCTTCGCCTGCAGGACTTTGACTGTAACTACCTTTGCTTGGAGGAACTTACGGAGAACGGTGCTGTAAGTCCTTTGTTTTCAGGATGGGTGAGGGGGGTACCCCACTTGACGAGGTTGCAGGTTAACGCTAACCCCCGCGAATGAGAATCTAGCTCATTGAAAATTCCCCGATTTGAAATGAGGGCACCGCTGAAACTGCTCAGACGGGGTTGCTAAGTCCTACGCGCAGACTTGGATACGTATAACTGCATTTGTTTTTAATTACTTAGAGATAATTTCCGTCCAAGTCATTGATTCTAAACAACCGTGAGAAAAGAAATTGGGGTGATATAGTCGACTACATCACCCCATCTTTGCGCTATGTGCGGCGCAGTTCCTACTCCGGTTTAACCACCAGCAACTCGAACGTATCAGGAATCATCTTCCGTCTCTGTCCTTGCGGAGGAGGAGTCGGATCGAACTGCGCCGTGACGGTATAAACGGTGCTCGACGCCGGGTCGACCGCCATCGTCCGCGCGCCCTTGACCGTCGTTACACTCTGCACCACGGAGTACTTATTGGGGCTATCTTCATGGATAACGCTCAGCACGCCGTCAGCGCCGCACGACATAAAGACTTGCTGGGTCTTGGGATTGAATGCGCCAGCATCCACACCCCCGCCGATATCAACTGTAGTGACCAGCTTGCCTGCGTCAGGATCGACAACCGCCATGATCTTGCTTCCGCATCCGGCGAACAGGCGGCGATGCACGGTGTCGATGGCCAGCGCGCTGGGCTCGTCACATCCTGCCATCGGGTAATGATCAGCGACCATCAGCTTGGCCGTGTCAATGCGTACGATCTCGCTCTTGTCTTCGATGTTGACGTACACGTTGCCCTTCCCGTCGGCTACGCCAGTCTCCGGCTTGCCGCCGAGCGGAACCGTCCCTACGATCTTGCCGGTGGCGGCGTCCACGACGGTGCTGTCTTGGGTCTTGGCGTTGAAGGTGTAAACGCGTTTGGCTGAGCCGTCGTACAAGACCGCGTCCGGACGCTCGCCGACTTTCACCTTGTCGAGCACTTTCAAGGTCTTCAGGTCGAAGATGGCGAGCATATTGTCGCCGCCGCTGGTAATGAACCCGCGTCCAAGTTCCGGAGCCAACGCCACGCCATGTACGCCGGAAAGGTCGGGAATGTCACCCGTAGGTTTCAACGAAGCGGCGTCAACCACCATGACGTGGGTGCTGCGGGTAATGAAAACGCGTTTCCCGTCGGGATCGTAGGTAAGGTAGTCCCATCCACCTTCGCCGCCGAGTTTCACGCGATCGGCGAGTTTGTAGGACTTCTGGGCGGCAGCGGGAACTGCAGCGATGGTCGCGGCCGCGAGGACCAGGGCAAGAATTCGTTTCATAACTTCTCCTTTTTTCTTATTGCAATTTAGTTTCATCATGACTCAGGTAATAGTGCACCGCTGGGGTAATGATCAGCGAGAGCACCATGGAAATTGCGATTCCGCCAATGACAGCGATAGCCAGGGGTTGCAGCATCTGCGAGCCGGCACCGAGCGCCAGCGCAAGCGGCAGCATGCCTGCGGCGGCGGCGAGCGCGGTCATCAGGATCGGACGTAGACGGCGGCGACCGGCCTGGATCATGGCATCATGTGCGGAGTATCCGAGGCGGCGGAATTTGTTGTCGGCATCAAGCAACAGGATTCCGTTCTTGGCCACGATGCCGATGACCATGATCAGTCCCATGAACGACGCAATGTTGAAGGTAGTTTGCGTGATAAGCAGCGCCAGAAACACTCCCGAGGTCGAGAGCAACGCTGAGGCCAGAATCGCCACTGGAGCCGCCAGCGTACGGAATTCAAAAAGCAGCACCAGGAACACCAGGAGAATCGCCAGTATCAGCACCAGCAGCAGATCATGGAACGACTGTTGCTGCTCTTCATAAGTTCCGCCATAGACCACCCGGATCGACGATGGTATGTGTAACCCGGCAACTGCCTTCTGTACCGCAGCAATCCCGCTGCCGAGATCAAGCCCTTCGAGGCGCGCCGTCACCGCCACGTCGCGCTGCAAGTTTTCGCGGCGAATCTCCGTCTGGCCCGGCAACTCCTTGATGTCCGCCAGTGAACCAAGTGTCGCAGTGTGACCCGACGCGCTGTTCAGCAGGGTGTTGCTCATCGCCGCCAGCGAACCCCGGTTCACTTCGGGATAGCGCACCCGCACGGTGTAGGCGATGTCCTGTTGGATGACCGGTGTGGCTGCAGGTTCGCCTTCCAGAATCGCGCTGGCATTGATGGCGACTTCTTCGGGCGTAAATCCCGCGCGCGCCGACACCGTGGGATCCACCTGGAAAACCGTCGCCGGTCCACTGATTGTGTTCTCGATGCCGTTGCGCATATCGACCACGCCCTTGATATCGTGAATCGCGTCGCCCACTTTTGGCGCCCAAAGCGCCAGCAGCGCGGGATCGGGCGAAAACAGTTTGATCTGCACTGGCTCAGGCGCGTTGGACAAATCGCCGATCATGTCTTGCAGCACCTGCACGAATTCAACTTCCAGACCCGGCTCCTCTTTTGCTACCCGTGCACGCAATTCGGAGATAATCTCCTCTCCGCTGCGGCTGCGCTTGCTCTTCAGCTTCACGGCGATGTCGCCGCGGTTCGCCTCTGTTACTGCGGCTAGTCCCAACTCCAGTCCGGTGCGGCGTGAGGTGCTCTCCACTTCAGGAATCTCGCGCAGCATCTGCTCAACGTGGCTGACCATGCGATTGGTTTCTTGCAATGAGCTGCCGGCCGGCGAAAGATAGTCAACGATGAAGCCGCCTTCATCCATCTCCGGCAACAGGTCGGTGCCGAGTAGTTGATAACAGCCAAAAGAGGCGAGCACTAACACTGCGGCGAAAATCGCAATCCACCGGGGACGGTCGAGCGCGAAGCGTAGCCACCGTTCATAAAATTCAATCACTCGCCGAAACCGTCCACTGAGTGAGGCCTCTTCCGCGGCCATAAGCTTCTGTTTGTCGCTCAAGCCGGCGTCAGTCGAATCAGTCAGCTCAGCGCCCTCATGGTGATGCCCGCGGATCAGGAACTGGCTGAGCGTCGGCGTCCAGGTTAATGCCAAGGCCAGCGAAGTCAGCAGCGACACGCCTACCGTGATGGCCAGCGCGCGAAAGAACACACCGGTGACGCCGCTAATGGCAATCAGAGGAAGAAAAACAACAATTGGCGTAATGGTTGAGCCAATCAGCGGAGCGGTAATCTCGCCCAGCGCGCTGCGGATGGCTTCCAGCCTTCCTTGTCCCGCATCGCGGTGCAGCGCGACGTTTTCCACCACTACAATTGCGTCGTCGATCACCAGACCTACGGCGGCTGCCAGTCCGCCCAGCGTCATCAAGTTGAAGCTCTGGTTCAGCAGCTTGAGCGCGATGAAAGTAATGAATACAGTCGCAGGAATTACCAGCACTGCGACAATCGAGGTCCCCCAGTCGCGCAGAAAGAGCACCATGATCAGCGACGCGAGAACAATGCCGATCAGGATGGCATCGCGCACGCTGTGGATGGAATCCGTGACTAGCCCGGACTGGTCGTAGTAAGGCTCCAAGTGAACTCCGGGCGGTAGCGATTGACGAATGTGTTCGACTTCGGCGTGTACTTCGTTTGCAACTTGCACCGTATTGCTGTCGGGCTGTCGATTCACGGCGAGCAGAACGGCCGGCTTGCCGTTGGCGGTGACGATGGTGTAGACCGGCTTCACGCTCGAGGCCACCGCCGCCACGTCGCTGATACGCACCGGCACACCCGCGGGCGTCGTCTTCACCACGATCTGGCCGAGTTGTTGCGGATCGTGCACCTGCGCATCCACCAATCCAAGAAAGAGTTGATGGTTTTGCTCCAGCAGTCCCGGAGAATCGACCAAATTAGTTCGCCGCACCGCATCGAGGATGTCTGTCACTGTGACACTTGCCGCCAGCAGCTTGGCCGGTTCGGGAGTGATGTGGAACTCGGGCTCCTGCCCACCTTGGACCAGTACGGTGGCGACGCCGTCGAGGCGGTTCAGGCGTGGCTTGAGCTCATATGTGGCCATCTTCCACAACTCAGTTTGCGGAACTGTGTCGGAGGTCAGGCTATAACCGATGATCGGAAAACTGGCGAACGTCAGACGATGTGTCTGAATCGTCGCGGTTGGCGGCAGGGTGTTGCGGACGTTGGCCAGGGCCGCATCGACGAGCTGCAGCGTGGTCACCATGTTCACGTTCCAACTGAAGAACAGGTCGATCTCGGCTGAGCCCCGGCTGGTAATCGACCGCACCTGCTGCAGCCCCGGCACGCTATTCACTGCCTCTTCAATGGGACGCGTGACCGTCACCATCATCTGGTCAATGGGCATCACGCCATTGTCCACGCCGATCAACACACGCGGAAAATCGGTGGTGGGGAAGACCGAAATCGGTATGGTGAACGCGAGGTAGATTCCCGCCGCCACCAGAACGAGAATCAGAAAGATCAGCGACTTCGCATAGCGAGTGAACCAGTAGGGAGTGTCATCTCCTTCCGGCGTGCGCCAGCGATCCATCATGGATTTGAACCGCTCGCGCATCTACTCTTTCTCACCCGCCGGCTTGTCAGCGGCAGGCTTTTCGGGCTCACTCGGCTGCGCTTCGGCGATTTTGACTTTTGTCTTGTCGGGCAGGCCGTAGGAGCCACGGACAATCACTGTCTCTCCACCTGCAAGACCTTTGGTGATCTGAACGCGGTCGTTGTCGTGAATGCCGGCCTCGACCTCGACCTGTTGCGCATGGCCGTCTTTGACGATCATCACGGTGGTTGTGCCCTCGGGCGTCTTCAGCAGCGCAGACGCCGGGACTACGATGGCATCGTTGACCGTGCTGGCGACCATTTCCAGGGTGACGGTGGTGCCGGGCCGTAAGCGTCCATCGGGGTTCGGCGCTTCGACCCAGACTTCGACCGTGGTGCTGTTGGGATCGAGCGCGGGGCTGACCAGCGAAACCTTTCCCGCGACCTCGATGTCGCCCGGAGCGTGGACTCTGGCGGCATCACCGGGTTTCAACTGCACCGCCTGGTCCTGCGGAATATGTGCCTTGGCGATGACAGACGACGTGTCCATCACCGTAAGCAACGGAGTTCCCGGCGGAGGCGTCTCACCCGTGTAAGTCGGGCGGTCGGTGACCACGCCGTCGATCGGGCTGCGGACTTCCGAATACGCCAACAGCGCCGCCGCGCCTTCGTACTTACCTTTGGCCGAAGTAAGCTGGCCTTCCGCCGATTTCAGTTGCTGCTTCTTTCCGGCATTTTGCAGGGCCGCCATGTGCATCGTGGCAATCTCGTATTGCGACTTGGCTTGGGTCAGCGCAACTAACGATGAATCAAAATCTTTGCGGGGAAGCGCGCCTTCTTCATACAACTTCTTGCGGCTGTCGTAAATCTTCTGCTGGGCGTCGTAGGTTTCCTTGGCAGCCTTCAGGTCGTACTCTGCCTTCTGCCATTCCTCCGGCAACGCTGACGATGTCTCGATGCCATAGTTCGCCTCCGCCTGCTGATACGAACCCTTGTTTTCTGTTTCAGCGGCTGCGAGATCGCGATTCTCCAGTACGGCCAACAGTTGGCCGGCGTGCACGCGGCTGCCGCGATTCACATAGAACGTCTTTACCGGCGCGACGATTTTTGGCGTGATGGCGGCCTGGTTTTTCGGAAACAGCACGGCCTCGCTGCGAACCACTTGCTGGATGGATTGCTTTTCCACTTTGGCGGCTTGCACCGTGACTTCGGGCTCGGTTTCTGGTTCCTTCTTGGAACACGAAGACAGCAGAAGAGCTACTCCCACAATGACGGACAGGCCGACGGGTGAAAAGACACGAGACGCAGCCATCTAGAAGGCCCCCGTCAGCGTTTGCAGGTTGGCGAGAGCCAGGTGGTAGCGCGCCTCGCCGTCGTGATAGCTGTTGCCGGCGGAGGTTAGGGTGTTTTGCGCGTCCACGACTTCCAAAGCGCTGGCTTCTCCGGCCTGGTAACGCAAATTGGTGAGCCGCAAACTCTGCTCGGCAAGTTCAGCGCTTTGCTGAAGCGTCCGCAAGTGCCGGTAAGACACTTGGGCTTCACTGTAAAACGACTGCAGATCGGCGATGGCCTGCCGCTGCGCGGCGCTGAGTTCCACCTGCGCCTGATGGCGCTGCAACTCCGCCTGACGTATCCTGCTCTGCGTCGCTCCCCAATTCCAGACCGGAATATTCAGCGTCGCCGTCCCGGCGTAACCGAGGTTCTGCAGCCCGTCCCGACCGCGCTTGGCGAATTGGTTTGCATCGATCCCGTAGAACATATCAACCGTGAGTGTCGGCAGGTAGCCTGCACGCGCCACGCCAACCTCTTTGTTGGCGACTGCCATCGCTGCAAACGCAGCCTGCAGTTCGGGATTGTTCTTTGCGGCCATGTCCTGCAGCTCGTTTATTGGAGGCAACGCAGGCGCGGCGCTGAGATCATTGACCAGAGTGAAGTCCTGAAAGAAATTCGGAAATAGCAGCACGGCCAGCGACAGGCGTGCGTTTTGCTCGGCCAGCTTGGCTTCGTCGCGCGCCCGCTGCAGATCGTTAGCCTGGATCTGCGCTTTGATGGTGTCAGAGTGCGCCACCTCGCCTCCTTGCTCAAGCTTCTGGCTCAGTTCCAGGAAGTGCTGTCCTTCGTCGAAGGCGCGTTCGGCGTTGACCGTCCGAGTCTGCGCCGCCAGCAAACCATAGAACCCCTGGACGACGGTCACAGTGAGTCCGCGCGCTGCAATTTCCGCGCGAGCTTTGGCCAGCGCATGCGCCGCCGCCGTGCGCTGATAATCAAGCACCTGGGCGGCGCCGATAGCTTCATGCGCAACTCCCTGGCTGATGTATTCGTGCACGCCATTGTTGGCGACGTAGCGGGCGTTCCCAGTGCCGTTGCCCTGCGTATAGATGAAGCTGTTGTCGTAGTCCACGCCGGGCAACAGCGCCGCGCGAGCCTGATAACGGTCCTCGCGGGCCAGTCCCAGATCGGTGACCGCTGCCTGAAACTGTGGACTATTCGCCTTCGCACGTGTCAGCGCCTCCGCCAGCGTCAGCACCACCGGAGCGGGCTGCGCCTGACTGTTGACGCCTGTCGGGGCAGCAGGGGCCTGCGCTTGGGCGGCCGGCAGTGCGAGCAAGGCAAGGGTCGTCATTGCGAGTTTGCGGATCACAAGCACATCTCTCCTACCAGAATCTTGGTTCCCACCTTAATCAAACCTGAATCAAAACGGCACTCAAGAATCGGACACGGATACGCGCAACCTCAGTTTTGTAACGGGAGCGAGACAACCATGCGAGTGCCTTCACCCGGGCTGCTCTGCGGTTCGATGGTGCCACCATAGGCTTCGACGAGCGCTTTGGAAATTGCCAGTCCCAAACCATACCCGCCAGTTTGGCGGGCGCGAGAGGAATCGCCACGATGGAAGCGTTCAAAGATACACGACAGTTCTGAGGCCGGGATGCCTGGTCCGCGATCGGCGACCTCAACGGAGCCGCAACCGTTTGTGGAGTGGACGCTCATACGCACCGTCCCGCCTTCGGGACTGAAGCGAATGGCGTTTTCCAGCAGGTTTGACCAGATTAGTTCTAGATCATCGGGGTCCGCGCACAGGCGGACGGGGCCGTTCGTTACGAAGTCGATCTTCACTCCCCGTTGCCGCGCCACCGCCTGTGTGCGTTCAATGGCCGCCTCGCAAGTCGTGCCGAGGTCAACGGGCGCGAGATCGCGGCGCAGATTTCCGGCCGCCCACTGCTCCGCTCGCGCCAGCCGCAACATGGAGTGCAGCAGCTTCTCCAGCCGCGCCATGTCGTCGAGCGCTTCTTCGAGTCCAACGCGGTATTCTTCGGAGCTCCGCGGACGCTGCAAAAGAGACTGCAGCGTCGACTTGAGGATGGCCACTGGGGTCTTCAGCTCATGGGCGGCATTGGCGAGGAAGTCGCGCTGCTGGTTAAAGGAGCGGCGGAGTCCGGTAAGCATCGAGGCCATGGCCTGGGTCAGAGGCGCCAGTTCCAGCGTTTCAAGCGCTTCTTCGGGAGGATTCAACTCCCAGTTGGAGGTCGAAACCGCGCTCGCGTTGGTGGCCAGTGCGGCCAGCGGCCTCAGGCTGCGCCGTAGCGCCCAGATCGCAAAGCCGCCCGATATCGCAAGCAACACAATGCTGCCGACCGCGATATACAGGAACACTTCATTTACCGCACGCATCACCGGATCAGCGGGCGACGCGTACGTTACCGTCAAGAAATCCTTCGCGGGTGCGTCACCTTCACGATCGAGGATCGGAATGTGCTCCAAGCGCCGCGCGCGGTAGGCGATACCATTGACGACATCGGTCGCAATCCACTGCTCTCCTTTCGGCGGTAGCACACCGTGTTCTTCGGGCCAATTCGGTGACCGTGCGACCAGCGTGTGACCATTGGCGAAAACCTCGTACAGATCCGGCACCCCTGGTTCGAGCGGAGGAGGGACAAGATCACGCTCAAATACCAAGTTGTGCGAGTCGTCTTCGGGATAGCGTACCAGTGCTGCAATGCTCATGGCGCGCCCATGCAGAGCCACGTCAAACGCCTTGCGCAGTTGCGCCCGGGTGACAAAGACAGCCACGTCGATCAGTCCAACTGCAAGCAGCAGTTGCGAAACAACGATGGCAACCATCAGCCGGCGCTGGATTGAAGTCTTTGCCATATCAGCTACGCAGCATGTATCCCTGGCCACGCAAGGTGTGGATGAGCCTCGAGTCGTCGTCCTCCAACTTGCGCCGCAGTCCCGAAATATAGACTTCAATCACGTTGCTGAAACGTTCCCAGTTGAAGTCGTAAAGGTGTTCGAGCAACTCGGTCTTGGATACCACCGCTCCGGCACGGTGAGCGAGATATTCCAGCACGCGATACTCCATGGCCGTCAGGACGACAATCTTGCCCTTACGTCGCACCGTGAGGTCCGCGGTGCTGATCTCGATGTCTCCAACTCTCAATACGGCAGCACTCTGGCCCTTGCCGCGACGGATGAGCGCCTTAGCCCGCGCCAGCAGTTCCCCCAGGTCGAACGGCTTGGAGACGTAATCATCAGCCCCGGCGTTCAGCACGGCGATGACCGACTCCTTCTCGTCGCGCGCCGTCAAGACAAGCACAGGAACGTCAGCCTCACCAGCGCGCAATCGCCTTAAAACCTCCAACCCGTCAAGCTTTGGCAGCATCAAATCGAGGATCAACAGATCGTATGGGTTGGTCTGCGCCATGTAGAGGCCGTCTTCGCCTTCGACTGCCACGTCCACGGCATAGCCGGCGCTTTCGCGCAGACTGCGAGCGATATTTTCCGCCAGCCGTCGCTCGTCTTCGACTATCAACACCCGCATCGTTCCGCATTCCTCGCGTTTAGTGTGCTCCGCCGTCGCCGAGTGAGCAAGCATAAGGATACCTTCGCCAGTGTTAGCCCAGGCAACCTGAAGGTATGCTTAATGCCGGGAGGAGCTATGCCAAATGCAAACGAACCGAGTCGTCGCTCCTCTGCACGGGTTAGCGACATACGGCTCACTCGTAGGATGTCCCGGGGATTCCCAGAAATCCGCCGGATTTGTGACATTCGGCACAGAACGCTCCCGAGTCGGTTGCTAGCATCATGAACTATGACAGCGAATGAAACTGAAACCGCGGCCTCAGTGGATATCGATCGCTTCGTGGCGGCCGCAACCGCCGCTGTCGCCACGGTCGAGGTCATAGAGCGTTCCTCCTCTGCCCTCCGTGACGCCATCCTGCGCGTCGCTGGAGACGCGAACCGCATACTGTTCGCTCCGCCGCAAGATCTTCCGGCGGAACTCTTCGCCGAGTTCGCGCGCGATCCGCGAGTACGCAGCAATCCGACTCCCGACGAGATGGTCAACTCCGCCAGCAGGAGTGACCGAGGCCTTCGCTGGAGTGGCACGCACAGGATCCGTCTGCGTCGATGTTGGATATCAAAAGCACAGGTATGGCCAGCCTGCTGGCGCCCTTACACATCGCCGTTGTCGCAGCAGAGACCATCGTGCCCCAGCCCCGCGATCTGTTTCGCGAAGACGTGCTCGGCGGCAAGGGCCTGGCGCGCAGACTTCGTCTTCCTCACCGGTCCCAGTGCCACCGCCGACATGGGTCCGCTGGTCCGCGGAGTCCACGGCCCGCATCGTTTGCACATCATCGTTGTGAGATGAAGTCTTGAGATGAAGCGTTGAGGTGAGCATGGCAGCTCCGGCAAATCCCGTCGATATCACCCCGCGTCAGGTGGCCAACAAGAGCGACAAGAAGGCGCTGCGCGATGCACTCCGCATGACACTCGACGTGCAAAGCGCCGCCATCCGGCGCAACACCCAGACCTTCAACCGCAATCGCTACGCCGCGATCGCGCGCATCGCGGACTACGATGCCCTGAAAGACCGCGCCCGCCAGCATCAAGGAAAACGCTATCGCCAACCTCCCGCGCTGCTGCAGCAACTCGAAGCCAGCGTCCGCGCTAACGGCGGGCACTTTCTATCTGGCCAAGACCGCGGCCGACGCTAACCAGTACATTCGCGATGTCCTAGTGCGGCACGAAGTCAAGCTGGTAGTGAAGGGCAAGAGCATCACCTCGGAAGAGACGCAAGTCTCAACCACTCACTGGAGGCCGTCGGGCATCAAAGTCGCCGAAAGCGACCTGGCGGAGTTCATCCTGCAGGTGGCCGACGAGCAGCCCTCGCACATCATCGCTCCCGCGCTGCATTATTCGCGGGAACGCATCACAGCGCTGTTCAAGCGCAAGTTCCAGACCGACCTTCCGCTCGACACCGGCGAAGAGCTGACAAGTTTTGCCCGCGAAATCCTGCGGCAGCAGTTCATCGCCGCCGATGCCGGAATCTCCGGCGCAAACCTTATTGCCGCCGACAGCGGATCGCTCATGCTGGTGGAGAGCGAAGGCAACATTCGCATGACCACCACCCTGCCGCCGTTGCACATCGCGATCGCCGGCATCGAGAAGGTCGTGCCGTCGCGCACAGACTTTCGGTACGTTTATCGAGTTGTTGCCTGCCAGCGCCACCGGTCAGCCGCTCACCTCTTATGTCAGCATTCTGCAGCCTCCGCTGACCGCGCTTCCGTTCGTCGCTCCCGGCAAGACTGCCAAGCCGCGCGAGTTTCACCTGGTGCTGATCGACAACGGCCGCCAACCGCATGCGCGAGGATCCGGTTCTGCACGAGGCGCTGTACTGCATCCGCTGCAGCGCGTGCCTCAACGTCTGCGCCAACTTTGAAACGGTCGGCGGGCATGCTTTCGGCGGCGAAACTTATTCCGGCGGCATCGGCGGCTCATGGGAGGCCGGCACCGGCAAATTGATGAACGCGCGCTTCAGCGAGCTCTGCACTGGATGCTCGCGCTGCGTTCCACAATGCCCCGTGCGCATCGACATTCCATGGCTCAACCAGAACCTGCGCCAGCGCATGAATGAGGCGGATGGCAGTTCGGTCGTGAAGTCGCTCTTTGGCAGGCTCACTGGAAGCGCTCCCGAAGACAGGGTCGCGCCCCTGCAGAAACAATTTTTCGCCAATTATCACGCTGTGGGAAAGTTCGGTTGTGACTTCACCTCGCTCGCCAACGGATCCACTCATATGCCGATGGCGAGACAGGTTATGGAAAATGTCTTTGGTGTGGACCAGCGGCGCGAACTGTCGCCGTTTCCCCCGAAGACTTGGGAGCAACTCTTCCGCGACGAACCGCCCCCCACGAAAGCTCCGACAATCGCCCCCGGCGTCGCAATGCTCGCCGACACGTTCACCAACTACGGTACTCCCGAGCGCGGAATGGCTGCCGTTCGCGTACTGCGCGCAATCGGCGTTGATGTGGTGCTGACGCCGTCGATCCCCGATGGCCGTGCTGCTATGTCGCAGGGCATGATCGCCACCGCCCGCGAGCAGGCACGCGCAATGGCCACCATGCTGCAGCCATTCCTGCAGAGTGGCCGCAAGATCATTGTCGTCGAGCCTAGCGTGCTCGCCATGCTGCGTTTTGACTAACAAGCACCTGCTGGACGACCCCGCTACGATCGCTGCGCTCGCATCCAGCAGCTTCGAGCCGCTCCAGGCTTTGTGGGACATCGGCCAGGAAACCAGCATCGATCTTGCGAAGCTCTTTCCTGCCGCCAAGTCTCGTTTCGGCACCCGGCTCTTCTACCACTCGCACTGCCAGCAGCGAACCTGCAACGCCGCGTCGCAAACCATCGACGTGTTGCGCGCCGCCGGATTTGACGTTGCCACTTCTTCGGTCGAGTGCTGCGGTATGGCAGGCAGCTTCGGCTACAAGAAGGATTACTACGAACTCAGCATGGCCGTCGGCGCCGACCTGTTTGCCCAGGCACAGCAGGCCGAACAGGAGGGCGGCCCGAGGGTGCTGGTAGCCAGCGGGATTTCCTGCCATGAGCAGCTTGTTGCCGGAATGGGACGGATCGTCATGCATCCGGCTGAGGTGCTGGCAAGTACCCTGGGGAGGTGACTATAGGTACAGTTAGTAACCGGCAAGAATTGGCTGATATTTTCAATAGTGACCCCACTATACAGAAACAAAATCTAACATTATGTATAAGATACGTCACTGGTAGTTGGTTACTTGTTATTACCTTATGGTTACTTAAGATGTATTTACATCGCCACGGTTCAGACGCACAATCGCAGGCGTAGTTAGGCAGTTCTGGGGGAGGGCTGCCTTCTAGGCGCTCTGCGATCGACCGCGGGGCGCTTTTGATTTTGGGTCATTTTTCGGACGCGCCGGGATCGGCTTTTCGGTGGGGCCAGCGCTCAACTTGGGTCGCAACCGCATGCGGGAGTGCGCACCTGAACCCCTCCGAATAAGCAGTGCATCTAACTACTCGGCGCTTTCCCCAACTACTCGAATGGTACGATGGAAAACGCGGCTCGGCCCGTGCCGCGATGCTTGGCGGCGACCCTAGGAGGATAAATGGCAACAACGGAAGCAATCTTGGAAGTGACCGACGCGAATTTTGACCAGGCGGTGCTGAAATCGGACCAGCCGGTGCTGATCGACTTCTGGGCAACCTGGTGTGGCCCGTGCCGGGCCCTGGCGCCCATCGTTGACGAAGTGGCACAGAGCTACAGCGGCCGGGTCAAGATCGGCAAGATGGACGTGGACAAGAACATCTCGACTCCCCAGCGCTATAACGTGCGCGGCATCCCCACACTGCTGATTTTCAAAGGTGGCGAGGTGAAGGAGCAGATCGTTGGCTACGTCTCGCGCGATGTCATCGAGAAGGCGCTCGACAAGAACCTGTAAAGCGGCCTACAGATTTCCCCAGGCGCGGCTGAGTCCGCGCCTTTTTCCATTTGTGAGATACCTCAGCAACAGGCCCCGCAGCGGAGATCAGTTCAGTACTTGCGCAACACTCCGATGACGCGACCTTGGATCTGCACCGCCGCCGCCGGAACCATGATCGGCGCCATCGCCGCATTCGAAGGCTGCAACCGGATCTTGTCGCCTTCCCGGAACATGCGCTTCAGCGTAGCGTCGGAGCCATTGACCAGCGCGACCACGATCTCCCCATCGCGCGCGGTATTGGTTTTCTCCACCAGTACGTAGTCGCCGTTGACGATGTGCTCGTCCTGCATGCTCTCGCCGGTCACCTGCAGCACATAGACATCCTTGGAGCGCGTGAAGTCCGCCAGCGAAATGGTTTCGGGATTCTCCATGGCCTCGAGCGGACGACCGGCGGCAATGCGTCCCATGAGTGGCAAGGTGAGCCCATTGGCGGCAAGCGCAGCGGCGGCGCCCGCGAGCGACCGTTTCATTCGGCCACGCGGCTTCAACAGGTCGATGGAGCGGCTGCGGTTGTAGTCGCGCTTCAGCAGCCCTTTTTGTTCGAGATTGCTGACGTGCTTGTGGACGGTGGCCAGCGAACTCAGGCCGAGTCCGTCGCCGATCTCTTCAAACGACGGCGAATAGCCATGTTCCTCGACAAAGTGAGCGAGAAAATCGTACACCTGTTTTTGGCGGCGGGTGAGAGCCATATGCGGACCTGAGCCTCCGCAGCTATTGTTAGCGAAGAAAAGGCGAATGTCAATTGCCGGGCATTAACCACTGCGGTACGTAGCCAAAACTTGGGCTGGATTCGGGCCCGCAAAAGGGCCGCGCCGGCGCCCGTAAAAGCTGCACCGGCGCGGAAGTGGTTGGGAGGGAGAGTTATCTGTCGAACAAGCGTTTGCGCCCGACCCACAGAGCGACGATTCCACTGCCCAGCAACACCAGGGTCCCGGGTTCGGGCACCGCGGAAAATTTGATTGTATCCACAGCGAAATTCACTGCTCCGTAGAGCTGGCTGGTCCGCACCACGATCTCGCGGATACCGCTAAGGTCGAACCACACGTGGCCAGCCGAGCCGGAGCATGTCGAACAATTCAGGTTGAAGTTCTCGACTCCGAGGGGATTGCCGTGAGCATCGAAAGCGTACGCAGTGAAGGTCGATGCCATGTCTCCGTTAAGAATGTCGAACGCAACGTCCGATGCCGGCGACGAAAACGTCATTTCAATGTGGCCGGGCAGCGCGCCCGTAGAGGCCGCCGGAGCAGCACCGGCAAAGTCCACCGGAGCGGGGTCGCTGGTTGCGTACACATTCGGAGGCGTGGTGGCGTTCTTGAAATTGTTCACCACCATGCCGCCATCAATCGTCAGTACGCCAAACGTAAGGCGGGAATCGAGACCATTGTGGATATTAGAGCATTTTCACTCAAGGTGTATAGTTAACTCCGCAATGGCGGAACCAGGCTCGAGCGTTGTCTGGGGTGATGCAAGGGAGAGCTTGGGTAACCGCGTGTTCCAGGGCCTCGGCGGTTCTGGCTTTCAGCGAACGTAAGAACTGTTTCAGTTTGGCCCAAGCCAGTTCGATGGGATTCAGGTCGGGGGAATACGGCGGCAGGTACAGCAGTTGGGCTCCCGCAGCTTCAATCAACTCCCGCACCCCGCTCACCTTGTGGGCGCTGAGGTTGTCCATGACCACCACATCGCCAGGGCGCAGCGCCGGGCACAGCACTTGTTCCACATAGGCGAGGAAGATGTCCCCATCTGTGGCTTCCTCGATGGTCATGGTGGCTAGCAGGCCACGCAGACTCAAGGCGCTGAGGATGGTCAGGATCTTCCAATAGCCTTGGGGAGCCCCTTCCACCACCCGTTGCCCGCCGCAGGCGCGGGCATAGCCGCGCGTCATTTGTGTGGTCACGCCGCTCTCATCCAGAAAAATCAGCCGCTCCGGCGCGATCCCGCGGATCGTCTGCTGAAAGGCTTGTCGCCGCTGCTGATTGGCTTCCGTGTCGCGTTCGCTGGCGTGGAGTGACTTTTTTTCAGCCGCAGACCCATCTGACGTAGCACCTGCCACAACCGTCCGATGCTGACGTGCAGATGGTGAGCCTTCGCCAGCTTCTGCTGTAACTCCGCCAGGGTCAGATCCGGTTGGGCCTGCACCCACCCGCGCAACCGCTGCTCGACTTCGGCAGTGACTTTGCGGACCGTACCGCGCCGCTGCTCGACCCGCTCCATCTGCCCGGTGCGCTTGCGTTGGGCGGAAATCTTCCATGCCCACGGCGCGCTTACCGAGAAGCGCTCGGCCAGTTGCTCCAGGGTTCCTTCCCCACGGTCATGGGCCTGCAGCAACTTGCGCCGCAGATCGTCCCCATACGATTTCGCCATTGCCGGTTTGCCGCAGAGTCTCGCCGCTATTCACTATACACCTACGTCGAAAATGCTCTAGTGATGTTACCGTCGCAACAGGCGGCGGTGAGATTGTCGAAATTAATCGTAATTTGAGAAGCGCTGGCCAGCGGGACGCAACCCAGACAAATGATTGAAACCGCAAGAGCCCAATAGCGATTAACCTTCATCTTTCTTCTCCGGGGCAGAGAAATCGGACACACCAACGCCCAGTGCACCGGCCGTCCGTTCTTCTTGCCCTCGAGGACACGTGCACTTGAAGCGCCAATCGAATCCTCGCTAAGTCACTGACCTACAGATGCACCAACTAATCATGAAGGAAAGAATTGCACTGATGTGTCATGATTTCGCACCTTGGGAACGACCGCGAGATGCGAGAAAAGTCGAACCGCTCCTATCCGTGCGTTCAACCTTGCCATGAGCTACTAGCTAAGAACTTGGCAGTGGGGGCAGCCCAAGTTGCAATAGAAGATTGCGGAACGACACATCGTCGTGAAGATTGCTCATCGTGGGATCGGAACGCAAGTTC
This sequence comes from uncultured Acidobacteriaceae bacterium, assembly GCA_963699185.1. Lineage (GTDB taxonomy): Bacteria > Acidobacteriota > Terriglobia > Terriglobales > Acidobacteriaceae > DASRAA01. The sequence continues at coordinate 416,349 of OY969419.1, forward strand.
ATAAGCATAGTCTCGTGCCGGTCGCGAGAGATTCCGAGGTATTTCAGCGCCTCCTGCTTTTGCCCAAGCTGCGCATAGGTCGACGCCAGGGAGTAAGCGCCGACGCTTCCATCGGAATACATCGATATCTGGATCTGCAAAATGTTTTCGAGCATGCCGTGTGCTCCACCCGCACTCAGGCCCTTCTCTCCCGCATGAACGATTGCCAGCCCATTTTTGTCTTGCGTCAGAAGCGCAACTTTCTTGGCCTCGGTGAGGTACTCCGTGTACTGTCCATTTATCAGATAGGTGGTCGCCAGATAGCGATGCGGCGAGAGGAATGACGGCTCAGTGTCTTCGATCTGCTTTAGCAGTGTGACGGCTTCCTGTTTTTGACCTGCGGCGTAGAGCAGCACGCCTTTGTCGGCCAGCACGGTAGTAGAAGAAGGGTCGAGCTCCTGTGCCCGGTTGATTTCTCGCAAGGCCTCGTCGGAGCGACCCAGCGCGTGCAAAAAGGTCGCATACCAGTGATGGGCCAAAACATAGTTCGGATCCAACGCCAACGCCCGGCGAAATTCCTGCTCTGCCGTGGCGGCATCCCACATCCAGTAGAACGAATCGAATGCCAGCGAATTGTGCGCCTCCGCTAAAGAAGGATCTAATTCGATCGCCTTCTTGGCGGCTGCCATCGCTCGGGGATACGCTTCGTCAGGCGGCATGACCGTGTATTCCCGCAGCAGGTTGTAACAATCCGACAGCCCAACGTAGGCCTTCGCATAATTGGGGTCGCGAACGATCGCCTGGGTGAAATAATCGACGGCTTTATTGAGGTCGGCCGGCGTGCGCTTGTTCCAGTAGTACCGGCCCTTCAAGTACAGATCTTCTGCTTCGGCCTCGACCGCAGGCGAAACCGGCGCCGGAGTCGACGAAGCCACGCGTACGACTGCCGATCCCACGCGCTGGCGCCGCACAGCTGCCAGGGTCACAACGAAGGCCACTACCAGAACACATATCGCAATCACCCATTTCGCGACTGTCTTCGCGTGGTCCGGAGAGGGTTCCTGAGATGGTGCCGGCCCGTAGGGAGGTATTCCTGAAGAATTCACTTCGGGTTGCGAAACTACGACAGCCGCGGCTGTGGCGGACATTCCAGCCCCCGACTCGACAGTAACCGCAGCGGGAGCACCCGACTGCGTGTTGGAATTCATCCACTGAGCCAAGTCGTCGGTGAAGGCGTAAACCCCGCCACGCAGGCCGGGAAGCCGCCGCACTGGGAGTTCGCGCTCTTTCTCCCAGCGTCTGACCGTTCGTTCGTCGCGGTCGAAGAAGGAAGCGATTTCCTTCCACGAATCCAAGCGGCGATTGCCTATCGGTCTCCTGCGATCCTGCGGCATAGCCTGAATTGTCCTGAAATGTCCGGTCTTGTCCCTTGCAGGGAGAGGCCCCGCAAACCAAAGTATATCTCGACAGCGCAACTGGGGATTGCGCCACTCGACGCGGAGAACTCCGCACGTGGGGTTCTCCACTCGTCTCCTGCCTCAATCCGTCTCCCAGTTTTTGTAGTAACACTTCTCAGATAGGTCGGCGCGCCCAAAGTCACACCTGTAGCTTCACCAACCACTCTTGTGCAGATCGCCTGTCACAAATGTGTTCGGTCAATCACCACAACTGTGGGGGGGGGCTATTTAGCCGCCGAGTGGGCTTCATCGCGGATGACGACGGATAAGACTTGCCCAGCTGCGTCGATGGCAGTTCGCAACTCGTCGTCGGTGTTGTAAAAGTGTGGCGAGAATCGCACCCCTGCCTTGGGACGAAAGTCGACCAGTACGTCCCGCTTCAGCAATTCTTCGCAAACCCGCTCCGCGTGCGCATGTCGATAGAAACCGTCCCACCTCGCCGTTCTGGATCGCGTGGCGTGTTCACGCGCCAGCCATGCCGGTCCGCCATTTCAATCAGCAACGCCGTTTGCCTTTTCGACTTCACGCGAATGTTGTCGAGGCCGGCCTCCGTAATGAGCTTCAGCCCGGGACGCGCCGCTTGCAGCGCCGCTATGTTGGGAGTGCCCTGCGTGAACCGATAGATCGAGTCCGTATAGTGGGTCGGTCCGGTTTCAAATTCGAAGGGATCTCTGTGTCCCATCCAGCCGGTGAAACTGGGTTGTAGTTTCTTTGCCAGATCTCGCACGCACGTAGAGATACCCGGTGCCCGGTCCGCCGCAAAGCCACTTCAGCACGCCGCCGGTGCAGAAATCCACATTGAGTTGCTGCACGTCGAAGGGCACAGTGCCCAACGCCTGAAACGAATCCAGCAAGACATAGGCGCCGACGCGATGCGCCTTCTCCACGATAGCTGCGACGTCTTGAATGAAGGCGCTGCGGAAGATCACGTGCGAGAAGGGGACGATCAGTGTCTCCTCGTCAATGGCGTCGAGAAATCGCTCGGTGTTCACATGTACCCCGTCGTCACTGGGTACCATCGTCACGCGCGCCCCCCGCGTGCGCTGCCCCTCCCAGAAATACATGATGGAGGGAAAATTCAGGTCGGTATAAACCACCTTGTTGCGGCGTCCACTGAAATCAAAGCAGGACGCAACCGTCGCTTCGCAGCTGGTGACATTTTGCAGACACGCGACCGAGCCCGCTGGGAGCATTCATCAGCGCGCCAATCTCATCGCCCACCTGCGCCGCCAGCATCCACCACTCTTCTTCCCACGCCCGCACGCCGCGCGTGTTCCAGGTATCGGCGTAGTGGCGCAACGAGTCCTCCACGCCGCGCGGCATGGCTCCCAGCGAGTTGCTGATCATGTAAGTGGTACTTTCCAGGATAGGGAATTCCGGGCGGAACCGTAGCAGGTCGTCAGTCATGGGCGCTATTGTAGTTGACCCCAATCCCCTCTTATTCGAACCGCACCTTCGCAGTCGCCAAGATCATCTAAAATGGCAACAATCCCCGGGTGAGGAGTATCCACCATGCGCAAAGTTGTATTTCTGTCCATCGTCTTCGCATTGTCTGCCGTGATCTCGGTTTCGGCCCAGCAACTCCGCGGCGACTACATCGAGTCGCGTTCCACGGACGTATACGTCGCGCAATGTTTCGCCAACGGCGAAGTTGGTTTGACCGGCAACTACGCACTCCTGGCGTGGCACGTAGACGAGGGCGCGTGGAACGGCGTCAAGCTGAATGGGCTGACGATCGCCGCGGCGGTACGCGCGCGCGCCACTTTGGGCGATCCTTACGGAGATCCCTACCCGGCGCAGGCTGTGCTCATGGTGGACAACGCCGCCAATCCCGCGCAACGCCAGGCCCTAATCGCGTTGGCCCAGCATGAAGGCGGACGCCTGCTGGAGAATATCGTGCGAGTAGATTACGTGCCTGTTGTTCTCGACGTGCCCGCTGACCTTCACGAGGGTGGTGCGATTCTGCGTGCTGGACACCTCGCCACCATCGCGACGCGTCCTCTGAATCATCACGATCACATCTGCGGCAACGAGACCAACTACTATCCTCCGCTGGCCAACGTTGACCACGCCATGTCGGCAGTCGCATTGACCGACGAATTCCAGGGCGAAGGCCTCGATTCCCATTGGACGACTCACGGCCGCCGCAGCGCCTACATCGCACGCTTCAGCGAGGGCCAGCCAGCCGCGGCGCACTCCGACGATTCACCGGCGATGCACCCGGCGGGCGAATAGCCCGACTCGGCTCCCGTGACGCTTGTACTTGCGATCTCCTCCCGTTAGGCGATATGTTCGCCTCGGGGAGTCTTCATGCCTGTGAAGGTCCGCTATTTCCGCAAGATCTACGGCCTCATCATTGTCGCTCCGTTTTTGACTTGCAGCTTGGCGACGCCGGCTTTCGCCGGAGGGCCAACCGTAGAACGTACAGCAGCCCTCTCGCTGCCCGGATCGTCCGAGATTCTTAGGCGCGCCGTCGAAGACAAGGGCTACCGCGTGCTGCTCGACGACGGATGGACGGCGGAGTTCTGGTTCGCACGTGCACTGGCCACAACGGCCAAGGATTCGCCGGGCGCGCTCTATCCGGAATTAACCAACGGCGAGTTTGTAGCTGTGGTGAATTTCGCCAAGGGCAGCTCAGACTATCGCGGTCAGCCCATTCCCGCCGGGACCTACACCCTCCGCTATCAATATCTGCCGCAAGACGCCAACCACATGGGCGTTTCTCCCAACCCCGACTTCCTGCTTGCCATTCCGCTGGCGGCCGACCCCGACCCGGCGGCGCAGCTTCCCTTAAAGACGCTGGTCAGCCTCAGCGCGAAGACAACCGGCACAGCTCATCCTGCCGTCATTGCCATGGCGCCCGCTGGAGCGCCGGGCACCGTCGAAAGAGACGATCAGGGCATGACCGTCCTAACGGTCGCCCTACTCAGCTCAACAGGCAAAAGCGAGAAGTTCGGAATTGTGCTCAAGGGACAGGCGACACAATAGTCCCGCCGGAACTCGGATGACACGCAAAACACTTCGACTGCCGCCCAAACGAAAATATTCTTTGCTATCCTGTTGAGTTTCCCGACGAGACGGGCCCAAGCCGTTACAAACTGCATCAGTGGTGATGAAAACCGCAACAGCTTGAAATTAGCGCCGAACCATAACCTAAGTCGTTGACCTTGCACGCCGTAACACTCTGGACTCCATTCAATTTTCGCCTCATCAACATTTCGCAGATGCGGAACGCAACAAACCGGCCCGTTGTATCTCTCCACTCCCACACTGTGGGATTTCGCAACAGCTCCCGCAAAGCAACACAAAACGCACCACCTTGCGACAAGATCCGCGTCCGCGCGCCGCACTTACAGCCTTTGGCACGCCACATGCCTTAGAGAAAGGTGGAAAGCGTCGAAGTAAAGGCGCTAACAGAAAGCAGGAGGCCCGTCATGACAGTCCTATTGGTTCTTGCCACTTTCGCCATCTTCCTAACGATCGATTACTTCTACTCCAAGGCCAAACATCCGGTGCTGCAAGTGGCTCCGGCGATCAGTAAGGCGGAAGGAACGGCTCTCCCGCGGTTGCGGCCGAGCCTGGTTGGCGGCTTTTCCGTGCCTGACAACCTCCGTTATCATCCCGGCCACACCTGGGCACTCAGTGAGAGCCCCAACCTGGTCCGCATCGGCATCGACGATTTCGCCTCCAAACTGACGGGCAACATCGAACACGTCACCCTGCCGCAGCGCGGCCAATGGATCCGCCAGGGACAAAAGGTATGGAGCATCGTGCGCAACGGCGGGAAGGTCGACATGGTTTCGCCCATCGAAGGCAGCGTGGCCGACATCAACGAAGCGCTCGTGAGCGATCCTTCTCTGGCCACCAAAGACCCCTACGGCGAGGGCTGGATGGTGACCGTGCAGTCTCCCGACGCCAAGACAAACTTCCGCAACCTGTTGGGCGGAGCGATGGCCCGATGGTGGACCGAAGAATCGTCCATGCGCCTGCAGCGCCTGATGCCTAGCGCCCTTGGCGCTCTCGCGCAAGACGGTGGAGTTGCTCTGGACGACGTCGCTGCCACCTTGCCGGACGAGCAATGGGTGAAAGTCACCCGCGAGTTCTTCCTCACCTAGAACGAAACCCAGCCGGCCCCGGGGCAAAGCCTCCTGCCCGGGGCCCATCGCGCAGCAAGAGTTGTACTGCGGCCGCGCCGCTTCCAGCCTCACGGCGAACCTGCCGAAGCGCTCGAAGCCCGCGGCCGACTTGCCTTACCTGATGCTTACGGGGAAGGATTACCACTCCTGAAACTCACGCCTCGCTGGCCGCGTCCGGCGCTCCTGTCGCAATCGGCGAAGGCCACTTTATGGGCAGTGCCGCGCGAGAGATCTGTGCGTTGACCACCGACGAATCAGGATTTGCACTATTGTGGTAGTGGCACTCCACTTTTCTTCTATGCTTTTACCGTTACTGATCAATATGATACGAAGTTCCGGCCATACTTCGCGAAGGCTGAATTGGGAGCTTGAGAGCCCCGGGGGAGATTGGATGAAACGGTTGCTGCTGGCGTTCCTGCTGCTGGGTGTGAGTCTGTTCGTGGGTTGCGGTGGTAGCTCTGGTTCGTCCAGCACGCCGCCGCCAACAGTTACGCTAACTGCTATTGCGGTCAACCCCTCGAGTCCGTCGATCAACGTGGGTGCCACGCAGCAATTCACGGCCACCGGTACATATAGCGACGGCACCACAAAGAATCTAACGGCCACTGCCAATTGGATCTCGGTAACTTCCTCAGTCGCAACCATCAATACATCTGGTCTGGCAACTGCAGTGGCTGTGGGAACCAGCAGCATCACCGCCACCTCCGGCGCCGTCGTCGGAAGCACCACACTCACCGTCGCGAACCCGCTGGTTTCGATCGCGGTAACCCCGCCGACGGTCACACTCGCTCCCGTTGCCCAGCAGCAGTTTACGGCGACCGGCAAATACGCCGATGGAACGACCCAGAACATCACCTCGAGCGTGACCTGGGCATCGTCTGCGCCGACCGTTGCCGCCATCAATCCGGCCGGATTGGCAGTCGCAGTCGCGCCGGGGACCACGACGATCTCGGCAACGTTAGGCACAATTTCAGGCACCGCGACACTCACTGTTACGAACCCGATCGTCAGCATCGCGGTCACGCCAGCAAATCCGTCCATTCCGGTGGGGATTAACTATCAGTTCACGGCAACCGCGACATTCTTCGACAAAACAACGGGAGACATCACATCCACCGCGACTTGGACTTCGTCGGACCCAACCGTCGCTACCGTTAGCAGCCAGACACCCACCCAGGGCTTGGCAACCTCGATCAAGGCCGGAACCACGACAATTCAGGCTTCCTCCGGGGGAGTCAACGGCAGCACGACGCTAACCGTAAACAGTGCAACGCTCTCGAGCATCGCCGTTACACCAGCGGACGACACTCTCGTTCTGGCCTACCAGCAACAGTACACCGCAACCGGAACCTACTCCGACAGCACCACCCAGAACATCACGGATTCCGTTACCTGGGCTTCCTCGAATGCCTCGGCGGCCACGATCACGACGAGCGGACTCGCCACCGGCGTCGGAGTTGGTTCAACGACGATCAGTGCCGCGAAAGACGGCAAGACCGGCAGTACGAACCTGACAGTTTCAACTCCCATTCCCGTCTCAATAACCATCACCCCCAACGTCTCGAATGCCTTGACACTGGCCCCAGGAACGAGCCAGTCTCTGACCGCCACTGGCACATTCAGCAACGGAAACACACACAACATAAACAGCCTGGTCACGTGGGACTCTTCCAACAAGATCGTGGCAACTGTGAGCTCCAGCGGCCTAACCAAGGCGTTGACGACCGGAACGAGCGATGTAACTGCCACTCTGAATGGCGTCACTGGCTCGCTTACGCTGAACGTGAGCAGCGCGACCCTTAGTACGGTGACGGTCACTCCTTTGAGTCCGATGATTGCACCTACTACAAAGCTTTCGTTCACGGCGACCGGAGCTTTCAGCGATATGTCGAGCCAGACCATTACGAACGATTGCGTTTGGGCGTCGGGCAACATAGCCGTTGCCACCATGAGCGGCCCGACCGCGACTGGAGTCAGTCCTGGTACGGCGAACATCACCGCTACCTTCATCTTTGACTCGACTAAATTCGGCTCGACCGCTCTCACTGTTAGCAACGCCACTTTGTCTTCAATTTTGGTTAGCCCTGCAACGGCGCTGCTGGCCCCCTCGACGACCCAAGGCTTCTCGGCCACCGGGACCTTCAGCGATGGCTCTAAGCAAAACGTCAATAATCTGGTCACCTGGAGCACGTCCGACCCTACGGTGGTGACCATCACTCAGAGCGGCTTTGCGACTGGTCAAAAGGCGGGTAGCGCGGTTATCACCGCGACGCATGGCTCACTCACCAGCACCGCAAACGTCATCGTGGAATCGAGTCAAGTGCAATCAATTGTTGTGACTCCTCCGTCCGCAACCGTCCCGGAGACAATATCGACTAACTTTGTCGCTACGGGCACCTTTGGTAACAACACACAGAACCTCACCTCCTTCGTCACCTGGGCGTCGACGCCTGCTACAGTAGCCACCATCAGCAGTAGCGGTCAGGCTACCGGACTGTCGTCCGTGGGTTCGCCAGCAGCCATAACCGCGGTGTTTGGCGGCGTCGTCGGGACTGCTTCTCTCACCGTAACCCCAGCAACCCTGCTGTCGATAGCAGTGACGCCTTCGAGTGCCACGGTCACCAAGGGTTCAACTCAGCAGTTCACGGCTATGGGAACCTTCAGCGACAGCACGACATTGAACCTGACATCGCAAGTCACATGGAGTTCTGCCGACGTGACGAAGGTGGTGATTAACAGCAATGGCTTAGCCACTGCCACAGGCAGCACCTCCACCAGCGGGCCGATAAATGTCTCAGCGAGCCTGAACGGACAGACGGGTACGGCTAGCGTCACCGTTCCGTAGAGTGTTTCAACTCTTGCAGCCGGCAGAGCGACAACCCTGCCGGCTTTTGCTTGCCGTGGTTGCAGCGGACTGACGCCCAGCCACTGCCGGGTAAACGGCCTGGAACATTGCGCGTGGCAACGCTGCCTTATCACCAGACTCTGTGACCTGCGTCCTATCGCTTCGCAGTGCCAGCCTGTTATCAATACTTCCTGTGCCGGGGGATTCGTGTCTCTTGGCCCGTCCACTGCGGAGTGGATCGCTCTTTGACAACGAAGACGCGCGGGGACCAACTCCCGCTCTGTGTGCCCTTCGACCCCATCGATGTGCACCCTCAAGTCGCGGCTAAGTGCTTTGAAACTAGTATTTTGCCTGCAACCCACACGGAATCAATCGTTTGCGCGAGAAACCGTCTAACTCACTGATTCCAAGTATTTTCCCAGGTGGGGGGGAGGGGGTATCCCGCTGCTAATCGCATGGTGTCCCAAAATGGGATTCCGGAATCACTCTAACCCGCCGGCAATAGCGCCGATGATCAGCAGAGGTTCCACTCCGGTCGCGACCGCCTCGGGCAGCAGAGCGTCCGGTGATTGGTGCGACAAGTCCTCCTGGCAGGCAAAGAAGCGCAGGAATGGCCGCCGCAATTGCGTCACGTGATCGCGGATCGTGCCTTCGAGCATGGGATAGCGAGCTTCCAACGCGTCGAGCACCGACCGCTGCGTTACTGGACCAGCTACTTCGAGTTCTACCTCGCCGCTGATCTTGGCCAGCGTGCGTAAGTGCTGCGGCAGTTCAACCCGGATCATGACAAAGTCTGCACCTCAACCGAGAGCACGGCCGGAAGGTCGCGCACGATGGGCGCCCAACTGTCTCCCGCGTTGGACGACGCATAGACCTGGCCGCCGGTCGTACCGAAATACACGCCGCAGGAATCGAGCGAGTCCACCGCCATGGCGTCGCGCAACACGTTCACGTAGCAGTTGCTTTGCGGCAGGCCGTTGGTGAGCGCCTCCCACTCGTTCCCGCCCGTGCGGCTGCGATACACGCGCAGCTTGCCATCGGGCGGATAGTGTTCGCCATCGCTCTTGATCGGCACCACGTAAACGGTCTCCGGCTCGTGCGCGTGCACATCGATTACGAAGCCAAAGTCAGTGGGCAGGTTTCCGCTGATCTCGTGCCAGGAATCGCCTGCGTCGTCGCTGCGCATCACGTCCCAGTGCTTCTGCATGAACAGAACGCCTGGGCGTGACGGGTTCATCGCAACGTGATGCACACAGTGGCCTACTTCAGCCGTCGGATCGGGAATGTACTGCGAATAAAGGCCCTTGTTGATCGGTTTCCACGTCACGCCGCCGTCGTCGGTGCGAAACGCCCCCGCCGCTGAGATTGCGATGTAAATCCGCTTGGGATCGCTGGGATCGAGAATGACGGTGTGCAGGCACATGCCGCCGGCGCCCGGTTGCCAGTGCGGTCCCGTGCCGTGGCCGCGTAATCCGGCGAGTTCGTGCCAACTTGTGCCGCCATCGGTTGAGCGGAACAGGGCGGCGTCCTCGATCCCTGCGTAAACCGTGTCGGGATCGGTGAGCGATGGTTCCAGATGCCACACCCGTTTGAACTCCCACGGATGAGGCTTGCCATCGTAAAACTGGTGCGTGGTGAGGGGTTTGCCGGTTTCTGGCGAGGTGTCGTAAACGAACTTGTTGCTCGTGCCCTTCATGGCCTCAGGACCGGGCTTTATGTCGCCTCCCGGCGCCTCCCACGTCTTGCCGCCATCGTTGGAGCGCTGAATGACCTGCCCAAACCATCCGCTGCATTGCGACGCATAAATTCGATTGGGATCGGCCGGCGAGCCTTTGAGATGGTAGAGCTCCCAACCCGCGAAGTGCGGACCGCTGACATCCCAGTTCTCACGCTTGCCGTCCGATGTCAGGATAAACGCTCCTTTGCGTGTTCCCACCAGCACTCGTACCGTGCTCATCTGTTCCTCCTCACCTGGTCGATTCTTGTGGCCGCGATTTCATCGCCGCAGCAATGCGAAATATTCTGAACGATGGAGCGCGGTTGTGCAAATGAAAGGGCGGTGAATGGACGAAGGTTCCGCAAAGTCTCGGCCTCGAGCGGTGGCAACTGCGCCGGAACCGGACTAGAATTTGGCGGTACATCCATCGGAGAACTTCTGATGACCAAGACCGCTGCCCAAAAAGCAGAGTTGAAGCAGAAAGCCAAGCACGAGGGCAGGGAACTGCTTGCCGTCTTCCTGTATCTGGCGTTTTTCTTCTGCTCGCTTGCCACTTACAACATGCTGCTGCTGCGCGAGTATCACGTCGAATATTGGAACTATACTTTTGCGCTGATCAACGCGCTGGTGGTTGCCAAAGTCATTCTCATCGGAGAATACGCGCACGTCGGCAAGCGGCATGAAGACAAGCCATTGTTTGTGTCGGCGATTTGGAAGGCGTTTCTATTTGGCTTGCTGGTGTTCGCCTTTCACGTTGTCGAGGAAGTGATCAAACGGCTTATCCATGGAGCCGATATGGCGACGGCTTCCCGCGACATTCGCATCGATGAGCTGCTGGCGCGGAGCCTCATCATATTTTGCACGTTCATTCCGCTCTTCGCCTTCCGGGAATTTCGACGGAAGATGGGCGAAGAGGAGTTTCATGCCATGGTCTTCGGCTCGAGGGCGGAAGGCAAATCGGGCGTTTCTGCTGGCAAATGAGTCGCCGCTAGCAATTGCTGTACTTGTTGTTACAGTAGCGTAAACCCTTCGTCTGGCCCGGCAATTCGGACGGCCGTCGTCACTTCGGCCATTACAATGAATGCGAGTTCTGGCCGTTTATCCACTCAACAGGTCTGATCGTCTTTTAGGTCCCCAAAATTGCCCTCGTATCGCGTGAGGTGATCGGGCCGTGACAGGAAAGAGGACGAAAATGCCGCAAAATCCGGAAAGCGCAAGACTCGAAGAAGCAGGCACGCTCGAGGACTGGAGATCTCAACAATATGCAGGCACCGGCAAGAAGCCATGGAGAAAGTGGGGCCCCTACCTGAGCGAGCGGCAGTGGGGTACGGTTCGCGAGGACTATAGCCAGGATGGTAATGCCTGGGACTACTTCACTCACGATCAGGCCCGCTCGCGCGCTTATCACTGGGGCGAGGATGGCATGGCTGGCGTCAGCGACGACAGTCAGTTGCTGTGTTTCGGCCTGGCGTTGTGGAATGGCAAAGATCCCATCCTGAAGGAACGAATGTTCGGCCTGACCAACAGCGAGGCCAACCACGGCGAAGACGTTAAGGAATATTACTTCTACCTTGACAGCACGCCGACGCATTCCTACATGAAGTACCTGTACAAATACCCGCAGGCGGCGTACCCGTACGGCGATTTGATCGAAAACAACCGGCGGCGCACTCGGAACGACATGGAGTACGAGCTGCTGGATACCGGCGTCTTCAACGAAGACCGCTACTTCGATGTTTTCGTGGAATATGCCAAGGTCTCGCCGGAAGACATCCTTATCCAGATCAGCGTGAGTAATCGCGGTCCGGAGGCTGCCAAACTGGATGTCCTGCCGACCCTATGGTTTCGCAACACATGGACTTGGTGGCCCGGCACGCCCAAACCTTCCTTGAAGCAGTCCTCTGGCCAAAAGGGTTTTCAGGTTGTTGCAGCGTCTCATGCCGATCTGGGTGAGCGGTATCTGTACTGCGAGGGAGACGTGCCGCTGCTGTTCACGGAAAATGAGACCAACAACGAGCGGATCTTCGGCAAGCCCAACACCACGCCATTCGTCAAGGACGGAGTAAACGAGTATGTTGTCCACGGAAATCACAATGCGGTCAATCCTGCGAAAACCGGCACCAAGTCCGCAGCTCATTACCAGTTGAATGTCGGCGCCGGGAAGACTGCCACCATCCGTTTGCGGTTAAGCGACTTGGCTCCGTCGGCCATCGGCGATCCGTTCAAGACGTTCGATGCGACCATGCAGACCCGTCACGATGAGGCGGATGAGTTTTACAAGTCAATAACTCCGGCGCGTGTGAGCGCTGACGAGGCGCTGGTCATGCGCCAGGCGCTGGCCGGAATGCTGTGGAGCAAGCAGTATTTCTTCTTCGACGTGGACTTTTGGCTCACGGAACACGGTATCGATCCGTTAAAGCCGGGCGGACGCTTCTTGCGGAACCGCGAGTGGTTCCACATGGTGAACCAGCACATCATCTCGATGCCCGACAAGTGGGAGTATCCCTGGTACGCTGCGTGGGACCTGGCTTTCCACACCATCGCTCTCTCTACGGTCGATGTGGAGTTCGCTAAAGCACAGCTCGACCTGATGCTGCAGGAGTTCTTCCTGCACCCGACCGGTCAAATCCCGGCCTATGAGTGGAACTTCAGCGATGTGAATCCGCCGGTACATGCCTGGGCCTCGATCTTTCTGTACCGGACAGAGCAGGCTCTCAGAGGCAAAGGCGACATCGATTTCCTGAAACGGTCATTTGCGAAGCTGATGCTGAATTTCAGTTGGTGGGTGAACCGCAAAGACCGCTTTGGCAATAATCTGTTCGAAGGCGGGTTCCTCGGGCTCGACAATATCGGCGTCTTCGACCGCAGCGCGCCCCTGCCCACTGGTGGCAGCCTGGAGCAGGCAGACGGTACCGCGTGGGTCTCGATGTTTTCACAAAACATGCTGGAGATCGCGGTGGAGTTGGCGGCCTACGACGATTTTTATGAAGACATGGCCATCAAGTTTGCGGAGCATTTCATCTGGATCGCGGTCGCCATGAATCAGATGGGACCTGATGGCATGTGGGACGAGGAGGACGGTTTCTACTACGATGTCCTGCGCCTTCCCGACGGCAGCACCAGGCGGCTCAAGGTTCGCTCCATGGTGGGCCTGCTGCCCTTGGCCGCCACTACCGTGATCGAGCCGTGGCAGCGCGAACGAATGCCCCGAGTAATGAACTTACTGCGGGAACGCCTGCAACGTATGCCAGAAATACGCAACAGCATGCATGCAACCGGTATTGGTCATTTAGGGTACGCCGAGCGCGGTATCGCTGCGCTGGTGAATGAGGACAGGTTGCGCCGCATTCTGACGCGCATGTTGGACGAGAACGAATTCCTCAGTGAATACGGGATACGGGCGCTATCTAAATATCACGATCAGCATCCGTTTATCGTCCAGGTGGAAGGGCAGGAATACCGGGTGAATTATCTTCCGGCGGAGTCAGACACTGGCATGTTCGGCGGCAACTCCAACTGGCGTGGGCCGATTTGGATGCCGGTGAACGCAATTCTGATTCGCGCCTTGCTGCAGTACTACCTCTATTACGGGGACAACTTCAAGATCGAGTGTCCGACTGGTTCAGGCAAATTGATGAACCTGTTCGAGGTAGCCCACGAAATCGCCAAGCGTCTGGAGGGGATCTTTTTGCGGGACAAGTCGGGCCGGCGGCCGGTTTTCGGAGGGACGGAGAAGTTCCAGACCGATCCGCTGTGGAGAGACAACATACTCTTTTACGAATATTTCCACGGCGATAACGGCGCTGGTTTAGGAGCCAGCCACCAGACCGGCTGGACCGGTATCGTCGCCAAGATGATCGAGATTTTCGGTCATTTGGATCCGCAGAAGCTTCTGGATGCCGGCAAAGCCGGCGCATTCGCGAAAGACGAATCGAAGACGTAGCGCCCGCATCGAGCACGCAGTTTGTGGATTCGACTCTTCGCTGACCGGATTGGGACACAGATGCCCGCACCAAGCGTGAGCCGACAAGGGGAAAGCCAGTCACCTAACCGACGTTGCGCTCTCCGCGTCGCCCTGACAATTCTCCTATTCGTAGGCGCAGCCGCGCGCTCGTCCGCCCAGCTTCCGAAATCTGCGCCTCCGGCCAAAACTGAGCCTACGGCGCCAATCGATCCGCTCGGACGTGAAACTCCCCGCAGTACCGTGATGGGCCTTCTGAAGTACGCGGAACGCCAGGACTTCGCGACTGCCGCACGCTACCTCCAACTGCCTCCCGGCCAAAACACGAACGTATCGCAGCTCGCCAAGGAATTTCAGGCGCTGCGCCATCGGTTCCAAGGCGACATCGATCTGTTGAGCGACGATCCCGAAGGCACGGTTGAAGCTGGACTTCCGCCGGGCGAGGTTCGTGCCGGGGTGATTTCGGTAGGCGGCGCGACTTTAGACTTCATTCTGGTGCGGGTCGAAGATCCCAAGTACGGGAAGATCTGGCTGGTGTCGCAAGAGACGGTGGCGAGAATTCCGGAACTCTACGCCCAAATGGAACGCGAAGGGCCGACGCTAGCTGATCGAATCGTGCCAACCGCCCTCAGCAGCCGCCATGTGCTTGGGATGTCGTTAGCGCAATGGCTTGGGTGGCTGCTTTCGGTCCCGATCTCATGGTTGCTGGCGTGGCTGTTGGTGTTTCTGCTTAGCCTGCCCAGGCGAGTCTGGTACAACGTCCGAAAACTTCCTTTCCGAACTGTCTGGGACACTCCCCTGGGCACGCCGCTGAAATGCATCATTGCGATCTTTGTACACGGCCTTTTCGTCTACCTGCTTGACCCGCCACTGCTGTATCGGGCCTATTACTCTCGCTTCCTGGCAGCTCTTCTGGCGGCCTGTTTCGCGTGGCTGGTTAGCCGGATCATTGACCGAGGCTTCGAACATGCAGTAAACCGCACGCGGCAACGCGGAGGCGGGGAGTCGATCCTGGTCATGATGCAGCGACTCACCCACATCGTGATGCTGTTAATCGCCTTCGTCGCAGCAATGGCGCTGTTTGGGATCAACGTGAAGACAACCCTCGCGGGACTAGGTATCGGAGGACTGGCGGTCGCACTGGGGGCGCAAAAGACGCTCGAGAACATCGTGGGTGGGGTCTCGCTGCTGATGGACAAAGCAGTCCATGTCGGTGACTTCTGCGAGATCGGCGGTCGGCTTGGGACGGTCGAAGACATCGGGTTGCGCTCGCTGAAACTGCGGACCCTCGACCAGAACTTGTTGGTCGTGCCGAACGGAGCGCTGGCGTCGATGCAATTCCAAAACATGAAGAAGCGTCCCAAATTACTGCTCAACCAAAACTTCTCGCTGCGAATCGAAACCACAGTCGAACAATTAAGGTCCGTGCTGGATCGCGTGCAGAGCATGCTGAACGAACATCCCATGATCGAGTCCAGGACTTCGAGGCTTCGGGTGTCGGCAATTGCCGGCGCTGCTTTCGAATTCGAATTGTGGGCTTATGGCAAGACGGGTGACTGGACCGAGTTCACCGCCATACGCCAGGACGTCTTACTGAAGATCGCCGAAATCGTCGAGACTGCCGGTACCCGGTTTGCGGGACCGACACAGTTAACATACCTGGCCGGAGACATGACCATCGAGCCTGCAAAGGGGAACGATCCAGGCACCAAGTGATCGATCACCGTGCCAGCTGCGCGTTACGGACGGAGAAAGGCCAGGGAGACCAAGTGTATGTACTTTCTCAAAACGGGTTCACCAGCGCACTTGCGGTGGCTTAGTTTTTTTGAGCCGCTGATGGTGATTACCGGAATTGTGCAACCGCTTGCCACTCTGCCGTCGATTACCAAGCTGTATTTCACGCACAGCGATCATGCATCTGGTCAATCGTTGACGACCTGGTCTATCTTCACCCTCGCTTGGTGATGAACGTGCTGATGGTGAATGGCATCCTGATGAATGCCGGGTGGACTTACTGAGGCGGTTCCATAAACGCCCGATGTTCGGAGGCTCGATGACCCAAGAACGTGACTTGATCCGTCGGCGCATGAGAACGCCGCGCGCTGCCGCCATCGCTGGAATCGTCTTTTCTTTGTTGTTCATTACCAGCCTGCTGCTTGTCTGGGTTTCGATTCCTGCCGATCCACTGGGGCCAGCGAGCGCGGTTATCAATCATTTGAAGACGATCTCTTTCTCTTTGAACTTGCTCCCGTTCGCCGGCATTGCCTTCTTGTGGTTCATTGCCGTGATACGCGACCGTTTAGGGAACTCGAGGACCGCTTCTTTGCCACCGTATTTCTGGGCAGTGGGTTGCTGTTCATCGCGATGATCTTTAGCGCGGCAGCCACTGCGGGCGGAATCATCACAGTCTTAGCCAGTGGATCGGAAAACCTGGTGCAAGGTGGCGCCTACGCCCTGGGGCGCGCCGAAATCGCGCAAACGATGCACATCTATGCGATGAAGATGGCTGGGGTGTTCATGATTACGACTTCCACCATCTCGGTACAAACTCGGGCTTTCCCGCACTGGATGGCGGTGCTTGGCTATGTGCTGGCGCTCTTGCTTTTGCTGAATGTCGGAACGATTGAATGGATTCCGCTGGTTTTTCCGCTGTGGGTGCTCCTGATCAGCGCATACATACTGATGGAAAATCTTCGTGGGCAGACTGGGTCTCGAGCGTAAGTACAAGGGGACCGCGAGTTGCCGACGCATATTCGCGGACTCGTTAGGAATCAGCCCAATTAGTCGGTACCGGAGTCGTACCTGGCCTGCAGGAAGAACGAAGCAGCGGTTCTGTCTGCCACAGTAATTTCCTCGAACCGATCCCGCCTTGACTTGAATCGAAAGGAAACAGCCTATTAGCTGGTGTTGCGGCGCGACAGAATTGTGGTCGTAATCTCCTGATTTTGACGGTATGGCAGACAGCCCTGAAGCTCCTGAAAAAACGCCACCCGGCCCCACCGCACCCGCGGAGACCTCTGCGCTTCCGGCGCCCGGCGCGTGGCGGCCAAAGTTCAATCCCTGGCTTATTGGCGTTGTGGTTGCGGTGGCCGCGTTCATGGAAGTGCTCGACACCAGTATCGCCAACGTCGCGCTCCCCTACATCGGTGGCAACCTGGGGGCGAGCACCGATCAAAGTACCTGGGTGCTCACGTCGTATCTGGTCTCGAACGCCGTAGTGCTGCCCATTAGTGGCTGGCTGGCCAGCGTCCTCGGCCGCAAGCGCTTCTTCATGACGTGCCTGACAATTTTCACGGTGAGCTCCCTGTTGTGTGGATTCGCGCCGAGTCTTGGGGCGATAATTCTGTTCCGCATCCTGCAGGGCGCGGGCGGCGGTGGATTACAGCCCATGGCACAGGCGATCTTGGCAGACACCTTTCCTCCCGAGAAGCGCGGCCTGGCGTTCGCGCTGTATGGCGTCACCGTCATTGTCGCGCCCACGATCGGGCCGACCTTAGGCGGATGGATCACCGACAACTACACTTGGCGTTGGATCTTCTTCATCAACCTGCCAATCGGGATCCTGGCGCTGTTTCTGGTCTATCGGTTGATCGAGGACCCGCCATGGGCGAAGCGCAAAGGGGGCATGGTTTCGCAAATCGACTACGTTGGAATGTCGCTGCTCGTGCTCGGAGTGGGAGCGCTGCAGGTGATGCTCGATAAGGGCCAGGAAGACGACTGGTTCGGTTCGAATTTCATCGCCACATTGGCCGTGCTGGCGGTGGTTGGACTGGTTTCATTAGTCGTGTGGGAGTGGTTCAACAAGCACCCGGTCATCGACGTGCGACTGTTCAAGAACCTGAATTTCCTGGCGGCGAATGGCATGATGTTTATTTTGGGTCTCATGCTGTTTGCCAGCCTGGTGATGATGCCCCTGTTTTTGCAGTCCCTCATGGGCTACACGGCGGAGTCGGCTGGGCTGGTGCTTTCGGGGGGCGGCCTGCTGCTGTTGTTCATGATGCCCGTCATCGGTGTGCTGTCGTCGAAATTCCAGGCCCGCTATCTGATCGCGTTCGGCTGGCTGACGCTGTCCGCGGGAATGTACTATTCCAGCCGCCGACTCGATCTCGACATCAGCTTCCGTAGTGCCAGCATGCTGCGGCTGGTGCAGGTGTTTGGGCTCGGTTTTCTGTTCGTGCCCATCAACCTGGCGTCGTACACGGGGATGCCTCAGGAGAAGAGCAACAGCGTCGCCGGGCTAGTCAACTTCATGCGCAATATCGGCAGCAGCGTGGGAACGTCGATGGTCACCACGCTCATTGCGAGGCGAGCGCAAGTTCATCAGGTGTTTCTGGTAGCTAATGTCGCTCCGGGACAGACAACGTTCGCGGATGCAGTGGCAGGCCTAACGGCCCGCGTGGTGGCATCTGGCGTGGGCGCCACCACGGCCGCGCGCGAAGCCTACGCCCTGATCTACAGGACCGTAATTATCCAGGCGACGACCCTGGCTTATGTCGACACTTTTCTGGTACTGGCGGTCATGGCTGCGATCATGTTTGTGCTTTCCTTCGCGTTGAAGAAGAATGATCCTGGCGGACGCCGCGTGGTCGCGGAATAGGCGTATTATGCGCGGGAGTAGAACTCGCAGCCCTGTGCAAGCCGGTGCCAAAAGGGCTAATATTCCTTGGGAACGGCCATGATCCAAGTAATTACCGTCGAACGCGAGTATGGCAGTGGCGGCGCCGAAATCGCCAAGAGAATCGCCCATCGCCTGGGCTGGAAGCTGTGGGACCAACTCTTGACCAACGAGATCGCGCGTCACATGGAATGTGAGTGCCGGGTCGTAGAGGAGCACGAAGAGAAGCGGGACCCCGTCTTCTACCGGCTGGTCAAGGCCTTCATGCGAGGCAGCTATGAAGGTAGCCAGAACGCTCCCCGGCTTAAGATTGCCGACACCGATTGCATCCGCGAGGTTTGCGAGCGGGTCGTAAGAAGCGCTGCTGAAGCCGGCAATTGTGTCATCGTGGG
This sequence comes from uncultured Acidobacteriaceae bacterium, assembly GCA_963699185.1. Lineage (GTDB taxonomy): Bacteria > Acidobacteriota > Terriglobia > Terriglobales > Acidobacteriaceae > DASRAA01. Next base: position 435,451 of record OY969419.1, read on the forward strand.
ACGAGGTTCTGCCTACTATCTGCAAAATCGTCGCGATGCGTTTCACGTATTTGTTTACGCTCCGTTCGATGAGAAGGTCCGGCGGTTGCAGGCGGGAGGGAAGAGCCGGAGTGACGCTCTGCAGCTTGCAGAAACCGTGGACCTCGACCGCGCTGCCTTTATCAAGCAATACTTCGGCGTCGAATGGCCGGGCCGGCACCGCTTTCATCTCATGGTGAACTCCACGATGGGTGAGGAAAACGCGGTGGAGACGGTACTCGACTCGATCGCGATAATGGAAAAGCGAAAGACGGGATCCGAGACGGCGACACCGACGACTGCATAAACTTGGTTGGTTGGCCGTCGGCGTTAACTGTGGTTCTCCAAATTGACGTCCGTCGTAAATCCAAGTGCCTCCGCGAACCCGTATGTCCAAAGTTTCCCCTACTGCAAATCGCGCGAAAAGAGAGGCCGTATATAATTGAAAACAAGTGCGAAAGTGGCGGAATTGGCAGACGCACCAGACTTAGGATCTGGCGGGTAAAACCGTGGGGGTTCGAGTCCCCCCTTTCGCACCACACCTGAGCCGTTCCTCGGTTCTGCCGCCGCGGACGACCTCGCTCAAGATCTGCTAGGTGACCTCTGTGCGCCCGCAAGGCATGCCTCCAACCCGGCGACGCACCGCTGATCTGCTTTAGCACTTGCCACGTTTCGAATGAGGCCGTAAGATTGCCCCCTTTCGACCCTGGAGGTGGCTGTGCTCGATCGCAGGCAGTTTCTCACCCGTACCGCAGCAGGTCTTGGTGTGGCAGTGGCAGCCGTGCATCCGCTGCTGGCGCAGTTGGCGAACATGCCAGCGGCGCTGCCCGATCCCAAGCAATTCTCCGGTGATGATGAGGCGTACTGGGCCGAGCTGCGCAAGCAGTTCCTGATCCCCGAAGACGAGGTGTATCTGAACAACGGCACGGTGGGGTCGAGTCCGGCTCCGGTGCTGCGCGCGGTGTTCGACGGCTATACCAAGACCGAGCAAATGGCCCAGGAAGATCCGGAGAACTATCCCATCTGGGGATATGAACCTTACAACGCGTACCGCGATCCGCTGGCGGCGTTTATCGGATGCACGCGCGACGAAGTGGCGCTGGTGCGCAACGCCACCGAGGCCAACAGTTACATCGCGAACGGCATCGACATGAAGCCCGACGATGAGGTCCTGATGACCGACCAGGAGCATCCCAGCGGAGAAGGGCCTTGGAAACTTAAGGCGAAACGTTACGGCATCGTGGTGAAGATGGTGACGCTGCCGAAGCCGGTGAAAAGTCCAGCGGAAGTGTTGAATCTGTTCAGCGACGCGATCACCCCGCGCACGCGGGTGATCTTCTTCAGCCACATTACGACGGCGACGGGCGTCGTGCTGCCGGCGAAGGAGTTGTCCTCACTGGGGCGGTCGAAGGGAATTCTCGTAGCGGTGGACGGCGCGCACGTGCCCGGGATGATGCCGCTCAACGTACACGACATTGGCTGCGACCTGTACTCAGCGAGCCCACACAAGTGGCTGCAGGCGCCGAAGGGATCGGGCTTTCTGTACGTGCGCGACGAGGTGATTGACCAGGTGTGGAGCACGGTGACCACCGCGGGTTGGGACGACAAGAAGATTCGCGCAGAACGCTTTCAGCGCATTGGCTCGTCAAATGTGCCGTCGCTGATGGGGCTGCGGGCGTCGATCCAGATGGCCAACGAGATTGGTATGGACAAAATCGAAAAGCGCCACCGCGAACTGGCGAACTACATGCTCGCGCAGATGATGCAGCGCGGCGCGGAGTCGTGGACTTCGCCTGACCCCACGATGCGTTGCGCGATCGTCACGGTGAACGTTCCTCCTGTGCAGCGCATGGCGCTGGAGAAATGGATGTGGACGACGCAGAAGATACGCATTCGGGGCGGTGAGCCGTCGAAACTGCGGTTGTCCACTCCGTATTACCTGAGCAAGAAGGACATCGACCGCTACTTGGCGGCGTTCGATCAGTACAAGAAGACCGCCTCGTAACCGATATTCGGAGACGTCAGCATACTGCTATTCCTGAACGGAAATCAGGTATTGCTCGAACTTGCCGTCGGGCATTTCATAGATGTTGATCCCCAGAGTTTTCTGCGGGTACTTGACCTGGTAGCTGCGATGCGTCATGCCGCCGCGCAACGATACCGACGACTGCACGAAGCTTTGCGGTTCGCCCAGCGGGGCGAGGCTCCCGCCGTAATCCTTCAGTGCCTGCGCTGAGAAGTAAACATTGGCGTTATCGGTAAACAGGCTCCGGTCGATCGTGCCTTGTTTCAGGCCATCGAATGCCTTGCGAACCAGCGCATCCTGCTGGGGGTCCTGCACATTTTCGCGCTGCAAAAACCAGTTAGTGACACCGCGGCCAATTTGAGATGCCGCACCCGCGGCATCCTGATTCGTCAGAACGACCACGGCGAAGCCGTCATCTGGCAGCACAATGTTTTCGGCTGTGAATCCGGAGACCTCGCCACTGTGCTCGAGTACGCGGCGGCCACTCAAACTGGTCACAGCCATGCCCAGTCCATAGCGGGTGCCGACACCGTTATTCAGTACCACCTCGGTCTCCAGTTCGCGGTACGAGGACGGCTTCAGTACTGACCGATCGATCAGTGATATGTCCCACTTGGCCAAATCCGCGGCGTTCATCGCGAGTTCACCGGCAGCGAAAATCCATCCTTTACCTTCTTTCGGGGCAGGACGAAGCGGCCCAAGCGCATATCGGAAGTAGCCTTCGGGATCGGTCTCAGGGAGCTTGGCTTCATCCACATTAGCGATGCTCTTCATGCCCAGCGGATCGAACACATGCTGATGCAGGAGTTGAAGCATTGGCATGCCTGCGACCTTTTCGACGATCAGTCCCGCGATCACGTAGTTCGTGTTGCTGTACTGCCACTTGGTTCCCGGGTCGAAGTCGAGGGGAATCCTGGCCCAGCGATCGAGGATTTGTTGCGCCGTGGTGGGTTGCAACATGGTCTGCATTACATAGTCCTGCGGCCAGTAATCCTGATAACCCGATGTGTGCGAGAGCAACTGGCGAATCGTTAGCTCGTTGCCGCGCGTGAGGCCGGGCACATACTTCGACACGCGATCGTCGAGCGACAGCTTGCCTTGCTCCTGCAACAGCAGGATCGCGGCCGCAGTGAATTGTTTGCTGATCGAGCCGACGCTGTATTGCATCTCGGGCGTGGCGGCCAACTTAGGCTCGAGACGGGCATCTCCGTAGGCTTGCAGATAGGCGGTCTTGCCGCCGACCACGACCGCCACTGAGGCGCTCGGAACACCGGTGGCCGCCAGCGCGCCTTTAGCGATCTCGTCGATGCCCGAGCGCGACTCGGCTGGAAGCTGCGGCTGTGTCTGGGCAAACGAGAGAGTGAGTCCTGCAAGAACAAAAAACATTGTCAGGGCCAGTTGATATTTCCGACGGAAGTTACAAGGCGGCGGCATGTTTATCCTCAGCAGTGGGATAACTACGGCGGGACTCGATTGTCTGAAACTGCTGCTCAAAATCCCAACGTGAACACTATATATTTGCCCACTCGGTCGTTCCAACCCGCGATCCGTCCTTTGGCCAGGCCCAGAAGGAGCGCCGCGGCGTGTAGAATCGTGGCATGGGATTTCGAGGCAGCAGCAGCGGTTCGAGCGCGCCCAAGGGCAAGACTCCGCCTCCCGATGACACTCGCCAGGAAGCGGCATACCTCAAGGCGCTAGGCGAAAAGCAGACGCCGGTGAGCATCAAGCTGATGAGCGGGGAAGTGGTGCGCGGCTGGATCGAATACTACGACCGGCGGATGGTCCGTTTGACGCGGGAGGGCTCGCCCAATTTATTCATCTTCAAGCACGAGATCGCGTATATCGCCGAAGAGGCTGTCAGCAAGCCGCGGGCTGAGAAGAGCGCGGGAAATGGTGACGCCCCAGTCCGCCGAAAATGAGCCAATACCTGCAAGAGCTGGAACCGATCGCGCGCGAAGCCGGCGCGCTGCTGATGAGCTATTTCGACCGGCAAATCAAGATTGAATACAAGGGCGACGCAGACCTGGTGACGGCGGCCGATCGCGCGTCTGAGAAGCTGATTGCCGAGCGTTTGCAGGCGCGCTGGCCGCAGCACGGAATCGTGGGCGAGGAGGGCACGCGCAGCGACGCCGAGGCCGACTATCGCTGGTTCGTCGATCCGCTCGACGGCACCACGAATTTCGCACACGGCTATCCGGTGTTTTGCGTGTCGATCGCATTGGCGCGCAAGGATGACCAGCTTGAAGCAGGCGTTCTCTACGATCCCACGCGGGATGAGTTGTTTGCCGCAGAGCGTGGCCAGGGAGCGACGTTGAATGGCAAGCCGGTGCACGTCTCCAAGACGCCACGGCTGGCAGAGTCGATCCTGGGCACCGGTTTTCCCAGTCACAAGCGGCACAAGAGCCCGAACATCCACTTCTATCAGCAGATCACGCTGCGTTCGCATGGCGTGCGGCGGGCCGGATCGGCGGCGCTCGATCTCGCCAATGTTGCGGCTGGGCGCTACGACGGCTTCTGGGAGTTCAACCTGAATCCGTGGGATACGGCAGCGGGTGTGTTGATCGCGGAGGAAGCAGGCGGTATGGTGACGCGCTTCGACGGAACGCCTTTTCGCCTTGACAGCCGCGAGGTACTGGCGACCAACGGCTTGATTCACGAAGAAGTGCTAATGAACTTCCGAGAGATTTTTGCCGGGCGAGGGTTGGAACCATTGCCTTCTCCGGTCGAATACGCGAAGACTCGCACTTAGCGGGGAAGGCAACTCGTAGGTCCCTTCATGTATCGACTTGGCAGACGACTGTGTTTCCTTGCGGTTCTTCTGGTCGCCGTCGCAGGATTGGCCCAGGAGAACGCGGTGCGCGTCGGCGTGGCTCCTCTGCAGAATCAGGCGGGACGGTCGGTTCCGGCCAATATCGAGCGCGACCGGCTGGTCAAGGCGCTCAACCAATTGAAGCCCGACAAGAAGACGCACATGAAGGTTGTCGGCATGCCGCTCGACGGAACGACTCCCAACGAGATCAGCGAAGAAGCGGAACAGAAGAAATGCCAGTACGTGGTCTATACGACGCTGACCGAGTTGCGCAACGCGGATGACCCGTATCAACGGCCGCCCGGAACGGTAGAGACCAATCCCAACAGCCAATGGAGTAACCAGAGTGGACGCGGCGAGCGCATGGACCCCGAGTTTCGCGTCACTGTCGACTACAAACTGGTCAGCGTCCCCGGAGGTAACGCGGTTGCCGGCGCACCCTATTCGACACAACTCGCCATGAACGAGATCGATGCTGTCTCGCAAGTGTTGGACCGCATCGCCTCGCGCGTGGCCGATGAGGTAAAAAAGAGCGCACCGCCTGCAATGAAGGAGTAACATCGTGCGTCAGGAGTCCGATCATGCGATATGGCCTGGTTTGTGCTCTGCTCGCCACGGTACTGCTTTGCCTGCCCCTGGCTTTCGCGCAGCCAGCAACGGCCGTGCACGTCTGCGTCGCCAGCCTCGATGGAGCGGGTGGCGGCGCCTCTCCCACCGCTTCGCGAGACGCGCTCGTTAAACTCCTCGGCAAGCAGAAAAATGCGCAACTGGAAGGCGTGCCGCTGAACGCCGTTGGTTCGACCGAAGCCCTGATCGAGGCCAAGGAGAAGAACTGCGACTATGTAGTGACTACCAATATGGTGGGACTGCAGTCCGAACGAGGCGCGTCACCTGCAGTCGCGGGAACAACCCCCGTCGAAACGCAGACTTTTCACGTGACCCTGGATTACAAGCTCAACAAGGTCAGCGACGGAGCGGAGGCCTCAAGTGGTTCGCTCAAGACGTCGGATCCTGGCTCCGCCCAGAACGCCGTCATAGGCGCGATGAGAAAAATCGCCGAGAAGGTGGCCGACGCGATCAGAAAAGCGGGCACTCCCGCAAAGTAGTTTTGCGTAGCCAGTATTCCCGCAAGGCGAATCTTCGAACGCCCGTTCGAACCCCGCCGCAGGTTTCTGCGATAGAATCTTGCAGTGAATACGTCGTTGTTGAACCGCACCGTAACCAAGCGGCCTGACCGGGTCCTTCTTAAGGGGCGCATTCTTTTCCTCACCGAGGACCCGGAACTCATCAAGCGGCAACTGGCGGGCGAAGACCTACCTTGGGACACCCAACATCCTGAATGCAATCCCAAGCTGCGTGACGATATCTCGACCGACGAGATCACTCCAGCGCACATCTGCTTCTTCTTCGATGAGACTCTGGGAGAGTTTCCCTACACTGGCTTGAAGTGCGGTAACGAGACGCCGATCAAACGTGGCGATGTGAAGCGCGGCGGGTTCGTGGCATGCGTCAGCGGTAAGCGCAGGGGCAAAGGATCGAGTCGCGAACAGTCGCCTTATGCCGAGATGTCGGCAGGCATCCAGTTGGTGATCGCCGAAAACATCGAGCGCATCTACAAGCAGAATTGTCAGAACCTGGGGTTGCTGGCGGCAACTGATTTCAGCCTGATCTACAAGATCCGTGACGGAAAGGAAATCGGGTTGCGCGAGTTTACCGATGGCGAAGACGAGATCACGCGCCAGGTAATCGAGTACGGCGGCCTGTTCCCCTTCAACGTGGCGCGTTTGCAGGGCAAAGTATTTCTGCCGCCCATCGAAACCAAACCGCGCCCCATGACGATTGCGGAGAAGATTTTCGCGCGCCACATGGTCTACGGCGCCCACAAGCCCGGAGTCGAAGCGGTGAAGCCAGGCGATACGGGGTTCGCGCGGGTGGACCTGCGTTTCAGCCACGAATACGTTACTCCGATGGCAGCGATTTTCTACGACCACTATCTGGGCAAAGAAGAGCCGGTCAACGACGCTAGCTCGATCCTGTTCTTCCGCGACCACCTGACGTTCCTCGACGAAGTGCTGTCAGAAGAGAAACGCAAGATGGGGCTGCTGGATCTGGCGACCCAGTTGAAATTGAAGCAGGAAGATTTCGCAAAGTCGCGCGGCATCAAGCTGCATGGCGAGTTGCGCGATCGAAAAGGTTCGGAAGGGATCTGCCATTCGATTGTCACCGAGAGCTATGCACTTCCTGGGCAACTCAACGTCGGGTCGGACTCGCACACGCCGCACGCCGGCGCGATGGGATGCGTCGCGTTCGGCATCGGCACCACGGACGTCTTCAACTCGTGGTTCACCAAAGACGTGCGAGTGAAAGTGCCGGAGTCAGTGAAGGTGATCATTCGCGGCAAGCGGCGCGAGAATGTGACTGCCAAGGACTTCATGCTGAAGCTGCTTTCGCTCGAGTACATCCGCAGTGGCAAGGCGTTGGCCAAAGTCATTGAGTATTCCGGCGAGGCGATCGAGGCGCTGGGCGTGGACGAGCGCGCGACCATGACCAATATGGCTGCCGAGATTGGCGGATTCACAGGCATCGTCGCGCCCGACGAGAAGGTCGTAGAGTTCCTCGTGCAGCGGCGAGGCATGAACCGCAACGAAGCCAAGACCCTGATCGAAGGACTAGAGAGTGATCCCGATGCGCACTACGCGCACCTGATCGAGTTGGACGCGCAAGACATTTATCCGATGGTGGCGACTCCTGGCGATCCGGGGAACGGAAAGTTCGTGCGCGAACTCAATACGCCGGTTCCGGTGGAGATCGCATATGGCGGCACCTGCACTGCCGGCAAGAATGAAGACATGGATATGTATGCCGAGGTCCTTAGCGCGGCCCTGAAACAGGGCAAGCGGGTGGCGGAGAGTTGCAGGTTCTACATCCAGTTTGGATCGCAGGAGACACGCGAATACTGCCTGCGTAAGGGATATCTGGAGATCTTCGAAAAGGCAGGAGCACAGGTGATCGAGCCGAGTTGCGGGGCCTGCATTAACGCCGGTCCGGGGGTTTCGACCCGTGCTGACCAGGTGGTGATTAGCGCGCAAAACCGCAATTTCCCAGGCCGAAGCGGTCCCGGCCTCATGTACCTGGCTAGCCCGCTCACGGTCGCCGCCAGCGCAGTCGCAGGCTACATCGTGGAGTACGAACCAGCGGGCCAGCGCGAGCCGGTCGGGGCTAGTAGGTAGAGCCAGCGGCGGCGGTCTGTCGCTCCCAAGCAGCGCGTTTTTTTGGTAACATCAAAGTATCCACTCCGATCTGGAATCGCCGACATCGGAATAGCTCAGGGAGAAACAGCTTTATGGCCTATGTGATTGCGGAACCTTGTATTAACACGAAGGACACAGCCTGCGTCGATGCCTGTCCGGTGGATTGCATCCACCCCAAGAAGGACAGTGAGAAATTCGCCACCGAGGAGATGTTGTATATCGATCCGGTCGAATGCATCGATTGCGGAGCATGCGTTCCAGTGTGCCCGGTTTCTGCGATTTTCGCCCTTGACGATCTGCCGGAGAAGTGGAAGGAGTACACAGAGCGCAACGCCAAGTACTTCGGCCGCTAACGTCTTCTGATGCATGTAAATGGGCACACCTCCGAGTGTGCCCGTTTTGCGTTTTCGGGGCCAGAAGGGAGGCGCCAAAGCCGCACCTTCCCTAGCTGAATTTGTGTAAGGACAGATTTTAAAGCAGATGCTGGATTCTCTCGATCAACACATCGGGGGGATCGCCCTTGGTAATAAACGCGTCAGCAAGATCGAGCGCCTCAGGCGGCAGGGAAAAATACGCGGAGAGAAACACGATCGGGACGCCGGGACGGCGGCGACGCATTTCAGAGGCCACCTCACCGCCGTTCAAGTCAGGCATGTAGTAGTCCAGAACCACGAGATCCACGTTGTTCTCTTCGAAGGCGCGAAGTCCTTCGGGGCCATTTGTTGCTGTCAGCACCCTGTAGCCGCGGCTTTCCAGCATGATTTTACGAACGCGCAGGCCGATTTTTTCGTCGTCGACGCACAAAACCGTCTTCGGATCCACTGGTTCCATCCTGATTGCCGACTCGCGTGCAGCCTCGGATTTTAGTAACGCAGGAGCAGACATGCTGAAGCCGGCTCCATATCTCGAAATAACGGCGAGAAAGAAACCGCCAATGGGGAAGTGGCTGTCTTGATTTGTACTTCACCGCGACCATCTTTGGCCATACGTATAACGTGGTAGTGGGACGAAATGCTACGGTAACCCTAGTAGACGGGGCCTCTCGCGGGAGGTCGTTGACCTCGTGAAAAAGCGCGTGTTACCGTACTTGGTTACACCATCCTGAGTTGCGCCGGCCGTGTGCCGAAGGGACGTGTTTTGCCTCCCGAATCCCAGTCCGTTCCAACTGTCCGTAAGACCGCATTGAACGCCATTCACCGCCAGTTAGGGGCGAAAATGGTCGATTTCAGCGGCTGGGACATGCCCGTCGAGTACCCGAAGTTCGGGGGCCTTATGAAGGAGCACTTGGCCGTCCGAACCGGCGTAGGGGCCTTTGATGTCAGTCACATGGGAGACATTCGTATCTTCGGTTCTGCGGCGCTAGCCGCGGTCCAGCACATCACCATGAACGACGCCTCCAAGCTGGCAATCGGTCAATGTCAGTACTCGGCGATGCTGTATCCGGAAGGAACGTTTGTGGACGACGTGATCGTCCACCGGTTGGGAGAAGGCGATTACCTTTTGGTCATCAACGCCGGGACGCGCGAGAAAGATGTCAATTGGGTTACGGAAAACACCCGCCAGTTCGGTTGCTCGGTGGAGCACCTCAGTGACGATTACACCCAGATTGCGATCCAGGGTCCCAAAGGCGCGGCGACGTTGCAGAAGCTGACTGACGCGGACCTGTCGCAGGTGAAGTTCTACTGGTTCACGCATGGGACGGTCTGCGGACTGCCCAATACGCTGATTGCCCGCACCGGATATACCGCCGAAGACGGCTTCGAGATTTATGTCCCTTCGGATGAGGCGACCAGCGCTAGGGTATGGAACGAAGTGATGAAGGCTGGGGAGGAATTCGGCATTGTGCCGTGCGGTCTGGGCGCGCGCAACACGTTGCGACTGGAAGGAGCGCTGTCGCTCTATGGGCACGAGATTTCCGAGAACCTCAACGTGTGGGAAGCAAGGCTCGACCGCTTTGTGAAGATGGAGAAGGGCGAATTTGTTGGACGCGAAGCGCTGGAGCAGGTTAAAGCATCTGGTATTCAGCGGACGCTGGTGGGGCTGGAATCGGTGGAACGAGGTATTCCGCGCGACGGCTACCGAGTGCTCGATTTGGACGGCAAGGAAATCGGTTACGTCACCAGCGGGTCGTTCGGACCCTTCCTGAAAAAAAACATCGCACTGGCCTATGTGCCCTGCGAGTTTTCGGCGATCGATGCTGAAGTTGCGGTGGAAATCCGGAACCAGCCGGTGAAGTGCAAGGTGGTTCCTATACCGTTTTACAAGCGACCCAAGAAGCAGTCATAAATTTGCGGCTGGTGAACATCCCCCGGCTTCGGGCGGGGAGGAGAAGATCAGAATGGCCTATCCTACGGACTACAAGTACACGAAAGAACATGAGTGGCTGAAGGTGGACGGGTCGACCGGCACCATCGGCATCACCGATCACGCGCAGAATTCGTTGGGCGACATCGTTTTTGTCGAACTGCCCAAGGTCGGCGCTGAGATCACGGCCGGGCAGACGTTCGGATCGGTAGAGTCGGTGAAGGCCGTCTCAGACCTGTACGCACCTGTATCTGGCACAGTCACCGAGGTCAACGAAGCGCTGAATTCCTCGCCGGAGGACGTCAATAAAGACGCTCACGGGGCGTGGATGATCAAGGTCACGTTGAAGAATCCGGCGGAAGCCGACAGCCTGCTGTCGGCGGCCGATTACGAGAAGTTCGCGGCGGACGAAGTGGGCCACTGAGGCATCCGATGGCTGGAGAAATTCGGAACCTCCGCGGACGGGCGACACGATTGCTGGCAGCTGCGGAGAAGCAACTTAAGATCACACTCGCCAAGGAGCGACGGCTTCTGGACCTTGAGAGATCGCGACCGAGCAGTCCGGGTCGTCGCAGACCAGGGCGCTCACCGGAATAAAATAAGGCGGCAATGCCATTCTTCCAACACCCAAGAAAAGCTATAGGTACCCATGCGCTATCTTCCTAAATCACAATCAGACCGCGAAGTAATGCTTGAGGACATCGGCGTCGACGCGGTCGATGACCTCTTCGCCGCTATCCCAGCGGAATACCGGCTCACTGGCGACCTCAAGATCCCACGCTCCTATGCCGAGAGCGAAATTGTTCAGTTCTTCCGTGATCGCGCCGCCGAAAACGGCCAGGGCTATGCCTCGTTCCTCGGGGCTGGGGCGTACTCTCACTACCGCCCGGTCGTGATTGACGCGCTGGTTTCACGCGGCGAGTTCTTCACCGCTTACACACCTTATCAGCCGGAAATCGCCCAGGGCACGCTGCAATCCATCTTCGAGTTTCAGTCGATGATCTGCGAACTGACCGGCATGGATGTCGCGAACGCGTCCATGTACGACGGTTCGACTGGGTCGGCGGAAGCCCTGATGATGGCGGTCCGCGTCACCGGCCGCCACAAGTCGGTGATCGCTACCAGCGTGCATCCGGAATACCGCGAGGTCATCACGACATATGCGCGCCATCAGGGAATGCCGCTGGCCACCGTCGGCTATGGCAAGAACGGACGCGTGGATCTCGAAGCGCTCGATAAGGCCGTGGACAGCGAAACCGCAGGCGTGCTGATTCAATCCCCAAACTTCTTCGGAGTGATCGAAGACGTTGCGGCGATTGCGGACATTGTCCACAAAAAAGGCGCGCTACTGAGCGTCTCGATCTCCGAAGCGGTCTCGCTCGGCATTGTGAAGCCACCGGCAGAGGCCGACATCGTGAGCATGGAGGCGCAGTCCTTTGGCGTGCCACTTGGCTTTGGCGGGCCGTACTGTGGTGTGATGGCGACGCGCGACAAGTTTGTCCGCCAGATGCCCGGGCGGCTGGTGGGCGAGACAACCGACCGCAATGGCAAACGCGGTTTCGTGCTGACGCTCTCGACCCGCGAGCAGCACATCCGGCGCGAGAAGGCGACTTCGAACATCTGCACCAACCAGGCACTCGTCGCCCTCATGTGCAACATCTTTATGACCATCTACGGCCGCGAGGGGATGAAGGAACTGGCACAGCACAACCTGGCGAAGGCCCACTATGCGGCCGAGCAGTTCAAGAAGAGCGGCGCCAAGTTGGCATTCGACGCGCCGTTCTTCAATGAGTTCGTGATCCAGACCAACGGCGATCCGCATGTCGTCAACGACCGGCTGCTGCAGCAGAAGATCGTCGGGGGATTTCCGCTGAAGAAGTTTTACCCCGAGTTGGGCAATGCGTCGCTCTGGTGTTGCACCGAAACCATGACCAAAGCCTCGATCGACGCGGCTGCGAAGGAGGTGGCGTAATGGGAATCAACGATAAGATCACGAAAGCCACCACCCACATCAGCCAGAACGAGGGACTGATCTTCGAGAAGTCGTCCCCGGGCAAGAAGGCGTATAAGCTGCCGCCGCTCGATGTGCCCGCGGTTGACGCCGAAGAATTGCTCGGCGAACTGACGCGTGACGACCTCGGCCAGATGCCCGAGGTGAGCGAGATCGAAATCATCCGGCACTTCACGCGCATTTCGACGTGGAATTACGCCGTTGATCATGGCATGTATCCACTGGGCTCCTGCACCATGAAGTACAACGCGCGCGTCAACGAGACTGCGGCACGGCTGACAGGATTGGCCGAGGCGCATCCCTATCAGCCGGAGAAGATTTCGCAGGGTGCCCTGCGCATCATCAAGATGCTCAGCGACCAACTCATCGAGATCACCGGCATGGATGCGATCACGCTGCAGCCCGCGGCCGGTGCGCACGGCGAGATGACGGGAATCCTGCTGGTGCGCGCCTATCTGGAGTCGCAGGGCAACCCGCGCAAGAAGATCCTGGTGCCGGATTCGGCCCACGGAACCAATCCTGCGACGGCCGCGATGTGCGGCTATGCAGTGGAAAACCTGAAGTCCAACGCCGCCGGAATGGTCGACATCGCGTCGCTGGAAGCGCAGGTCAACGAAGACGTTGCGGCGCTGATGCTCACCAATCCAAACACGCTCGGTGTCTTCGAGCAGGAGATCCACAAAATCGCCGACTTGCTGCATGCCAAGGGCGCTCTCATGTACATGGACGGCGCGAACATGAACGCGTTGGTCGGCAAAGTTCGTCCGGGAGACTTCGGCGCCGACGTCATGCACCTCAACCTGCACAAGACGTTTTCGACGCCGCATGGCGGAGGCGGTCCAGGGTCGGGGCCGGTGGCCTGTAAGAAAATCCTGGAGCCGTTCCTGCCAACGCCGGTGGTCATCACCAAGCCCGATGGCGCGTTGGGATTCGAGTACAACCGCCCGCAGTCGATCGGGCGGGTCCGCATGTACTACGGAAATTTTGGAATGTTCGTGCGCGCGCTGGCGTACATCATGGCCAACGGACCCGAAGGCTTGCGCCAGACTACCGAAGACGCGGTGCTCAACGCGAACTATATCCGCAAAAACCTGGAAGGCGTGTACGACCTGCCTTACCAGACGCCTACGATGCACGAGGTGGTCTTCAGCGACCGGACTCAGGCGCGGAAGGGCATTAAAACCGGAGACATCGCCAAGCGGCTCATCGATTACGGATTCCATCCGTATACGGTGAGCTTCCCGCTGGTCGTGCCAGGCGCGCTGATGATCGAGCCGACGGAGAGCGAGTCGAAGGAAGAACTCGATCAGTTCATCGAGGCCATGAAGGCCGTCGCGGAAGAAGCCGAGAACTCACCGGAGATTGTCGCCAACGCTCCGCACAATACGCGTGTGTCGCGTATGGACGAAACCGCCGCCGCGCGCAAACCGATACTGCGCTGGAAGCCACAGACTGCCAAAGAGGCGGAGTTGGTGGCCAAATAGCTGCGAGCAGTAAGTGGGCGAGAAAAATGAAAAGGCGGGCCCCGACGGGGTCCGCCTTTGAACTTGTTGGTTGGAGCGAGCTACTTGGCTGCGACGGCTTTGACGCGCTTGCTGAGGCGGGCCTTGTAGCGGCTGGCGGTGTTCTTGTGCAGCGTGCCCTTCTGGACGCCCTTGTCCACGACGGACACGGTAGCACTGTAGGCCTTCTGGGCTTCAGCCTTCTCGCCCTTGGCAATGGCCTCGCGCAATGAGCGCAAAGCGCTGCGCAGGCGGGACTTATTGGCGCGGTTCTGCGTCGTCTTGGTTTCTGTCTGACGGGCGCGCTTCAGCGCCGAGTAGTGGTTTGCCATAACTGTGGTGTGATCCTCTAGTAGAAATCTCGATGTAAGCCGAATACCTGATTTTACAGGAGGATGGCCGAATAGAGCAAACTGGCCGGGCGATCCGTGGTGTTAAATCAAGAGTGCGGTCGTAAAGCGTTATACTCTCTTCGTCATGGTCACATGGCCCTTCCAGTTGCTGGCTCTCAGTTTCCTGGCTCTGATTTGGATAGCTCAATGGCTTGACTGGGAGTCGGGCATTCAGGACAGGCAGCTCAACTGGCATCCTAGAAGGCGCGGGGCCTGAAGCAGCCGTCAGCTTGTCGCGAGGGTAGGGTCCCTTCGACAAGCTCAGGGCAGGCTCTTCGCCTTCGTTCGCTGCGCTCACTACGCTCAGGATGACAAACGAGAATACCGATGCTTCCTTTTTCCCGCCCGGCCATCCAATCAATGTGAGATGTGCGCCGGGTGTCGCTTAAGTCACCACAGGCGACACGATTTGTGAGGCGAACGGCATTGACGCCGTTTCGGTTCGAGGTTACGCTAACGCCAATGGTAGTTATTCGCTTCGGCGAACAGTTCGGATTTATCTCTCCTTTCGATCCCAAGAAATTGCTGCGTAACGAAATTGTCAGGCCGGAATACCAGGTCTGGCGGGGCAACCACGCTTGAACGCACCGGGCCTCAGGAGGCTAACTACCGACCCTACATGAAGACCAATATCGAGATCAGCCCAAACATCGAGACACTTTTTGGCACGCGCGATGAAAATCTGCGCCTGCTCGAAGACGGCCTGAACGTCAACATCGGAATGTGTGCAGACTCCATCGAGATTGAGGGTGCTCCCACCGACGTCGCCCGCGCGGGCCAGGTGTTTGCTGATTATCAGCACCTGCTGCGCAACGGCTTTACCTTCGTGAACGGCGATCTGGGCGCCATGCTGAAGGTCCTGACGGCCGACGGCACGGCCACTCTGCGCGGACTGGCTGAAGCGGGCAAGCAACGCTCGTTTGGCAAGCGCACGGTACAGCCCAAGAGCATCAATCAGCGGCGCTATCTCGAGGCCATCGAGAAAAACGACATGGTCTTCGGCGTCGGCCCGGCGGGTACCGGCAAAACGTATCTTGCGGTTGCCATGGCGATCTCGGCGCTCATGTCGAAACGCGTGAACCGCATCATCCTGGCGCGTCCGGCGGTAGAGGCCGGCGAGCGGTTGGGATTTCTGCCTGGCACCTTGCAGGAGAAAGTTGACCCATACCTTCGCCCGCTGTACGACGCGTTGTATGACATGCTCGATCCCGATAAGGTCGATCGCTACCTGGAGAAGAACGTCATCGAGATTGCGCCGATCGCCTTCATGCGCGGCCGGACACTCAACGACGCGTTCGTAATTCTCGACGAAGCGCAGAACACTACGTCCGAGCAGATGAAGATGTTTGTCACCCGGCTGGGATTTAACTCCAAGGCGGTGATCACGGGCGACGTGACCCAGATCGACCTGCCCACTCCTAGTCGCAGCGGGCTGGTCGAGGCGGGCGAGATTCTGAAAAACGTCGAGGGAATTCGCTTTTGCTATTTCGACGAAGGCGATGTGGTGCGCCATCACCTGGTGCAGCGCATCGTGCGAGCGTATGAAGACTACAAGGGGCGCAACGAGCAACTTTCGCTATCCCTTGACCTGAAAGCCGGCAACGGATTTGCAGCTCCACGTGCGGGCAACGGAAGCGGCTACGCTCCCAACCCTGACCGCGAAGCGCCGCTGGCGGACGTCCCGCCGGTAATCGCGCCGGAAACGGGAGATCGCATTTCCGAGTAAAAGCTTGCTACCATATTGTGGGAGGGCCGGTCAGCCCTCCCATTGTTCTTGAACGGAAGTGAGCAACCTGGATCGACCACCGGAAGAAACCAGCGCGCGGGCCCTCAGCCGGTTCGCGACCAAAGCGCAGCGCGCGCTCGGCCTTGTCGGCGAGGTGAACATCTACGTCACCTCGAGCCGCGAGATGCAGGAGCTGAACCGCCGATATCGCCGGAAAAACAAGCCCACCGACGTGCTGTCCTTTCCGTCGCGTGTTCCGAGTCTTGCCGGCGACATAGCAATTTCGCTGGAGATTGCCGCCACCAATGCGGCTGAGATCGGACACTCGCTGGCTACCGAGGTAAAGGTCCTAATCTTGCACGGATTGCTGCACCTGGCGGGCTTCGATCACGAAAAAGACAAGGGCGAGATGCTGGCGCGTGAGATCGCGATGCGGCAAGACCTGAAGCTGCCTGTCGGGTTGATCGAGCGAACGGAGAGTGCGGCGGCGAGAGCAGCGGAATTGGCGCGCAAACCGAGAGTCGCGGCAAAGAAGGCCGCAGTCGCCAAGTCGGGAACCGCACAAAAACGAGCTGGCACTTCCACGCGCGGAGGACGCCGCGCATGAACCTTCCGTTAACCATCCTATTGCTGTTTTTGTTGGCGTTACTCGCGTTGGTGTCGTACGTCAACCGGCTGCACCACGAGATGGGCAAGTTTCTTTCGCGAGAGTTCCAGGAAAACATCGACGCCTATGAGCAGTTGGTAGAACCGCGCTTGGGCTTCACTCGAGAGCGGGTGTCGCTCTCGATGGCGGTGCTTGTCCAGCTTTGCATGGCGTCGATCGGAGTCTTAATCGGCTATCTGCTGTTCAAGGACTCGGCGTGGGTTGCGCTTGACCTGGTACAGGCCGCAGTCAGCCTCATTTTTATCATCGTGATCTTCAACCGCCTGCTGCCGCACATATTTTTTGTGCGCACCAAGGGCGAGTGGCTGGCAAAGCTCGTCCCGATATTGCGGATTCTCGTGTACCTCGCGGTGCCGATCACGATGATCCTGGGATTCTCGCTTTCGGTAGCATCGCTTTCGAAGGAGCACGGCGAGAAAGAGCCGGAGCATCCGTCGGAAGCCGTTGACGCGCTGATTGAAGCGGGCCAGGAAGAGGGCATCTTGGAGGAGAGCGACCGCGACCTGATCCAGTCGGTGGTCGAGTTCGGCAACAAGACAGTTCGCGAAGTGATGACGCCGCGCCCGGAAGTCGTGGCGGTCCCAGTCAGTATGACGATCGCCGAGTTCACGGAGATGCTGAACAAGAACCCCTATTCGCGCATACCGGTCTATGACAGCGACATCGACCACATCAAAGGGATCATGTACACCAAGGACCTGTTGCAGGTGCCCGACACGGAGGCCAGCAAGACCACGGTCGGCGACCTCATGAAAACCGACGTCTATTTCGTTCCCGAAACCAAACTGGGCAGCGAACTGCTGCGCGAGATGCAGCAGGACAACATCCGGCTGGCAATTGTGGCCGACGAATATGGCGGCGTCGCCGGACTGGTGACCATTGAAGACCTGGTCGAGGAGATCGTGGGCGAGATCCGCGACGAAGACGAGAAGTCAGACATCGTGAAGGAGAGCGACACTTCCTACATCTTTAACGGCAACACCGACCTCGACCTGCTGGAGAAGCTGCTAGGTGGCCCGCGCCCGAACGAGAAAGAGGCGACGACGATTGGTGGATTGGTAAGCGAGCTCGCCGGCCGCATTCCCGCGCCCGGCGAAGTCTTCGAAGACAACGGTCTGCGTTTCGAGGTGCTGGACTCAACCGAGCGGCGTGTCGAGCGCGTGCGTGTTAGTCTTCAGAACGTCTCTGCGCCCAAGCAGATTCGAGCCTGACATGGCATTCCGCTCCGGGTTTATCTCCATCATCGGCCGTCCCAACGCAGGGAAATCAACGCTGCTCAACGCGCTGGTGGGTGAGAAGCTGGCCATCGTCACGCGCAAACCGCAAACCACGCGCAACCGCATCCTGGGAATCGTCAACGTCGAGAAGCAAGGGAAGCGGCCTGCGGGTCAACTGGTCCTGATCGACACGCCCGGCGTGCACAAACCGGTCAATTCCCTCAACAAGCGCATGATGAAAGAGGTTTATGACGCGCTTGAAGGCTGTGACCTGCTGCTGGTGATTGTCGACGCGGGCGAGAAGTTCGGACCGGCCGACCAGTTCGTGATCGACATCGCCAAGCGGACCAAGCTGCCTTGTTTCCTGCTGCTGAACAAAATCGACACGCTGCAAAAAGATAGGCTGCTGCCACTCATTGCGCAGTACAGAGAACTGCACGACTTCGTGGACGTTATTCCCATCTCGGCGCTGAAAGAAAAAGGCCTCGACACGCTGCTGGACGCGATCGTAAAGGCGTTGCCAGAAGGCCCGCGCTATTTTCCTAAGGACCAGATCACCGACCAGCCAGAGCGCTTTCTGGTGTCGGAGTTAATTCGCGAGCAGGTGCTGCAGTACACGTCTCAGGAAGTTCCGCACGCAACTACAGTGTTGATTGACAAGTACGAGGAGGGCGCGAAACTCACAAGAGTCGCGGCCACCATCTTCTGCGAGCGCGAGGGTCAGAAGGCGATCCTGATCGGCAAGCAGGGCGCGAACCTGAAGAAGATCGGAACCAACGCCCGGTTGCAGATCGAGAGCCTTCTGAACACGAAAGTTTTTCTGGAGCTGTTCGTGAAGGTACGTGCAGGCTGGCGCGATTCGCGCGATTTCGTCGAAGAAACCGACTGGCGTCGCCAGTTGGAGAACATCTCCGCCGGCATTTTGGACGATCAGCCCGACCTCAAGCCGGAAGACTGATTCTCGCTATTCTTTTACCGCAATCCCCAGCGCCTTCATCTTTCTATACATGTGACTGCGCTCGAGGCCCAGAACCTCGGCAGTACGGCTCACGCTGCCCAGGTTTTCGTCGAGTTTCTTGAGGATATAGTCGCGCTCATAGGAAGCCCGAGCCTCATGCAGGGTGGAAAACTCGCCCAGGTTGCGGCGTCCACCATCGCGATAGACCAGCGTCGGCAGATGTTTGCGTTCCAACCGCGCGACCGCAGGATTCATGATGACAATGCGCTCGATCAAGTTGCGCAACTCGCGGACGTTGCCCGGCCAGGTGTAACGCATGAGGGTATCGAGTGCGTCATCGGCAATTTCACGCGGACGGCGGTTGTAGGTGTGCGAGAACTCCTTGAGGAAATGCCGCGCCAGTAGCGGGATGTCTTCTTTGCGCTCGCGCAGCGGAGGCACGTAAAACGGGATGACGTTCAGGCGATAAAAAAGGTCTTCGCGGAAGTTGCCCTTGGAGATTTCGTCTTCCAGGTCCTTGTTGGTGGCCGCGATTACCCGCGCGTCCGCCGTGATGGGCTCCTCCTCACCAACCGGCACGAACCGTCCCTCATCCAGAGTACGCAGCACTTTGGACTGCGTTTTCAGGCTCATGTCGCCGACCTCGTCGAGGAAGAGAGTTCCGCCATCGGCTTTCTGAAACTTGCCTTCCTTATCGGAGGTCGCCCCCAGAAACGATCCAACGCGATGCCCAAACAACTCGCTCTCGATCAAGTCTTCGGGGATAGCTGCGCAGTTCACTTCGACAAACATCTCATCTTTGCGCAAACTCTGCGCGTGGATGGCCCGCGCCGCCAGTTCCTTGCCGGAGCCGGATTCGCCAAAGATGAGCACGCGGCCGTTAGTCGGCGCCATCAGTCCAATCTGCTGGCGCAGCGCCTTCATGGGAATGCTGTCGCCTACGATCACGCTGCGGGCCTGGAACTGCTTCTTGTATTCGAGGTTTTCGCTGCGCAGATGCTTGGCGTCCAGAGCGTTCTTCAGGACAATGAGTGTCCGCTCCAGTGAGAGCGGTTTCTCGAGAAAATCGAAAGCCCCGAGTTTAGTAGCGCGCACCGCGGTCTCGATGTTGCCATGGCCTGAGATCATGATGACTTCGGGCGGATCATCCATCGCGACGATGCGCTCGAGCGCTTCCAGTCCGTCGATGCCGGGCAGCCAGATGTCGAGGAGAACAACATCCACCGCCTTGCGGCTGAGGGTAGTCAGGCACTCCTCGCCGCTCTCTGCCAACACGGTCTTATAGCCCTCGTCCTCCAGCACGCCTTGCAGCGCGCTGCGGATCTCAGACTCGTCATCCACGATCAGAATGGTGTGCATGCTGTTCGGACGGCTGCGCAGCCATCGCCGCCGCTACAGGTAACTCTACGATAAAGCGGGTTCCGATGGGAGTGTTCTCTTCCACGCGGATCGAGCCGTGGTGGTCTTCGACGATGCGGCTCACGATCGCAAGTCCCAGTCCGGTGCCGCGCTTTTTGGTTGAGAAATAGGGTAGGAAGAGCTTCTCTTTCAGGGCTGGAGTGACGCCGTGACCGGTGTCTGACAATACGATCTCCACCGAGTCGCGTTCCGCGGCGAGCGCTGTCGATATCACAATCTCTTTGACCATGGCGCCCTGCATCGCCTCAGCGGCGTTGTCGACCAGATTGGCAATCGCGCGTTTGATGGCGTCAGGATCGGCATGTACCGGCGGCAGGTCCGGCGCAAGGAACTTCTCGACTCTAATTCCGCTGAGCCGGCCGTCAAACATCAGCAACGCGCTCTCCACTATGCCGTTAATGTCGGAAGGCAACGGCCTCGACGCCGGAAAGCGTGCCAGCGTAGCAAATTCGTCCACCAGTGTCCGCACCGTTTGCACTGACGAACCGATGGTGTCAGCACAATTACGGATAATCTTCAACGAAGCCGCGTCGGGAGGCGTTCCGCGCTCAAGGTGGCGGCGAATGCGCTCGGCCGACAAAGCGATAGGAGTCAGCGGATTCTTGATTTCGTGCGCCACCCGGCGTGCCACCTCGCTCCAGGCCGTCTGTTTCTGGGCGCGGAGCAGGTCCGTGATGTCTTCCAGTACGACCACATATCCCATGCGCTGCGCCATAGGTTCCTGCGCACCCGACGGTGAGTCGAGCGACGCCACGGTGACAGCTACATTGAGATTCACGCGAGGCGTCACAATCTCCATCTGGCTGGTGGTCGTGGCCATGCGATCGGCCTTTCGCATCAAATGCTCGAGGTCCGCCGTTACATCTTCGGGGAACAACTCCTCCAAATTCCGGGCCGGCATGGCCGAAGACGGACTGAGGTGGAGCAGCCGCCGGACAGCGCCGTTCATGTGAATCACGTTGCGAAAGGCGTCGAGCGACAGCACGCCTGTCGGGATACTCTCCAGAATGGTTTCGATGTGTCGGTTACGCTGCTCGAGCTGGACGTTCACGTCCGCCAGATCGGAGCGCGAGGCCTCAATGCTGGCGCGACTGGCTTCCAGGTCCGCGGCCATTTGGTTGAACGAGTTCACCAGCTGTCCGATTTCGCTGCCGACTTGTACGTCTACGCGGTAGTCGAGTCGACCGCGCGAAATCTCCTGGGTCGCCTCGGCGAGTGCGAGCAACGGCCGAGTCACCATCTTCGACAAGTATAGCGCAAGCCACGTCGACGCGAACAAGACGCCGACAGTTAGCAGCAAGAGGTACCCGAGGTAGGTGCGGCGCAGCCGCCGCCGTTGCTTGCGCAGTTCGTCGTATTGCTGCTGGGCTTGCTCGATATCGCGAAGCGCCGAGGAATAATTTGGCGGTAGCGGCATGGCTACCAGGATCTGGCCGTTCGGTGCGATCACGGCCCTGCCCAGCACGTACGTCTTTCCCAGCAGGTCGAACGATGTCGGCCTGTTGTTAGGCGCTGCATTCGACGGCAGGAGGTCGCGAATCACCGGCCAGGGCTGTGGCAGATGGAAGCTGGCTTCGGCGCGGCCATCGGCAATTGCGGCCGCGAATCCACCTTGCATGCTGACCTCACTGCGACGGAACTCGTCTAGCACCAGGGTGAAATTACCAGTCTCAAAGGACTTCTTTGTCTCTGGCGTCGACGCAATCCGTTGGGCTTCGACCCGGGCGTTATCGGCAGCGTAGTCGGTCAGCAGCGAAGCGACCACGCCGGTGCGATATTGCACATCTTCCACCGGGCGCGAGAACCATTTCTCAATCGAGCGGTTGATCAGTCCGTAGGAAAACAGGAAAAGCAGAATGACCGGGCCCAGCGACATCAGCAGCGCGCCCATTACCATGCGGCTGCGCAACTTGGATCCCATGATGCCCGTCCTGCGCTCGGCATACAGCCGAAGCAGGGTGCGCAACAGCACGAACGTCAGCGCCACGAACAACAGGAAGATAAATGCAGAAAGCGCGGCGAAGATCAGGGTCTCTTCGCTGGTGTCAGGCTGAAGAAACGTCAGATTGAACGTGGCCTGCGAGAAGATCACTCCGAAAAGCAGGAAAATTGCGATTGCGAGGGCGACGATCGCGGGTGTGCGACTTCGTTGCTTCGCCGGTCGGGTTGTAGGTGTGGCAGGAGACATCACTTGTCAGGGGTTTGCCCCTCGAGGGCGCACCCAACCGGATTCAAACGGAATCCAAATGTCCGGGGCCGGTTTTCATTATACCTGCGGAATACCTGCGGATTAACTAACCCTTTGATGCTGGCCGCCTTGTGGGGGATGGTCGTCTCCGCTTCTTGGGCGGTGACCCGGCCGGTAAGGGCCGGAGAAGCATCGCGCCTAGAGGACAGACGTCGCACTTAGGCTGTTGCTTGTGACAATAGTGCTTACCCAACTGCACGAACAGACCATGCATTTCGTTGTAGACCTGCGCCAAAGGTGCGCGTGACGCTGTGCTCATCGCTGACGGCAGGTGAGCGTCAGGGAACTGTTCGTGATTGCACCTCTTGCGCGTAGCTATCGGTAACGGCTTTTCGTGCTGCAATCCATGCTCGACCAACGTGCGGATCTCGTCGTACTTGGCGTTGGGAGTGACAGCCTCGTGACGCTCCAACACTCTACGAGTGTAGGCATCGACCACGAAAATAGGATGGTGTCCCGCGTACAGAAGAATGGAATCCGCTGTTTCTGAGCCGATGCCACTCTGCGCGAGCAACTCCACACGCAGTTGCTGCGTCGGAGTTGATAACATGGCCTCAAGTGAGCCACCGTGCTTCTCATCCAGAAACGCGATGAACTTCTTCAGCCGCAGCGCCTTTTGGCGAAAATACCCGGAAGAACGCACCAATGTCTCGAGTTCGTCCAGAGGCAACCGGCGGATGCCTTCGACGTTCAACATCCCAGCTTCACGAAGGCTGGTCAAGGCGCGTTCGACGTTCGTCCATGAAGTGTTCTGGGTGAGGATCGCCCCGGCGATGACTTCGAAAGGGGTCTCGGCCGGCCACCAGTGCTGAGGCCCCCACGCGCGCGACAGGTTGCGGTAGATCGCCCGCACCGTTTCTTCCGACGATGCGAGGCTTTCGGAACTTCGATCAGGCGGTCTGTTTCGTGGTTTGCCGGGCTTCACGATTGCTAGGACTTGCCTTGCTTGAGTTGCTGTTTCCAGCCAAGAATGCGGGCCTTGTTGGCCTCGGCCTCTGCTTCGGGAACCATGCCCTTGCGCTGATAGAGGATCGATAGGCTGGTGTGGGCGAGAACGTCATCAGGATCGAGCTCGACGATCTTGTTGGCGACGGCAATGGCCTTGTCGTACTGCTCGGTGTCCTGATAGACGCGCGCCAGTCCATGCATGGCGTCGAGAAACGTCGGGTCGGTGGCCAGTGCCGCTTCGTAATCCGCAATGGCCTCGGCTTGCCGGCCTTCGGCATAGTGGTCGAGGGCAGCGTAGTAGCGGTCTTCGGCCGCCTGTCGCGGGGTCTCGTCGCTCATGGTTATCCGAGGCGAGTTTAGCATGCAGCTATCATCGCAATCGCACGGTCCACTTGCCGCTATACTTGTCACGGGACACCGTCAGATGCAGGTTCGCGCCCGTTTCGTACAGACTTGAAGCATATCGCCTACATCATTCGTTTTCTGTGGAACGCTACTCGCGGACATCACCTGACGCCGTGGCGTAGCTCCTACCTGCGCTGGCGCATCGAGACCTACACCGGGATCAAGATGCAGAGCGTCGGGTTTCTGGAGTTCTGGGGATTCAGTTGGCGCGAACGGCGCGAGCTGATGCGCTTCCTCAAATGGACGGGCGAGATGGAGCGCTACGCGCGGGTCAAGCCCAAAAACCCGTAGGCGGCGCTAGGTCTCCAGCAACAATCCGACCGGTGTGCCAACGCCGGCTGAAAGCTTCTCGGCCGCCGACGCTTGGCGGGCGGCAATCTCCAGATAACCTGAGCTGCCTACGATAGCGAAAAACTCGTCATCGCCCCCTTCCGCGTACGAGCGGCATAGGCGCGTGATGGTCTGCCCAGCAATCAGCAACTTGATCCCTGGCAGCGCCGCAACGAAGAGCGCCGGTACCTCTTGTTCGCCAAGATTAGTGATGAGGTTGCCGAATTTGTCCACCTTGAGCACTACCCCGCGCAAGCTGTTTTCCCCGATGTGCTCGACGGCCGGCAAGGGAAGTCGGATGTAGTCGGAAATCTCAGGACCAAACTCTGCTGGCGCCACTCCCTTACTGAGCCATGCGGCAACGGGCGAAAAAATGTCGCGCCCATGGAAAGTCTGGCTGACCGGTTGTAGAAAGTAGCGGTCGGACGTAATGTACCGCACTGTGAACTTGGGCTCGCGCGCCTCAATGAGAGACAGCACTCCATTGTCGGGGGCCACGAAGATGTAGTCGTCGGTTTCGGCGAGAATCGGGCGGCGCGCACTGCCCACACCGGGATCAACCACGATAACGTGCACGCTGCGCGGAGGAAAAAAACGATAAGACTGCGCGATGGTCCACGCGGCGTCGAGCACATCGAACGAGGGAATAGCGTGACAGATGTCCACAATCTGAGTTTCAGGATGGATGTTGAGCACGACGCCATGCATGATGCCGACGAAAGGATCCTGGAGTCCGAAATCGGTGGTGAGGGTGACGACACGCGGCCCGGCCATGACCGCAAGCTATTCGGATGCGCAGCGCGAGTCAAGCGGGCACGAAACTCCTGCATAGTTCGATGCACGCGCTGCATCTCATTACGACAACCCAGAAAATTGCTGGAAAGGCATTCATGCATGTAGAGGAGCTATGGCGCTATCCGGTGAAGAGCCTGCGAGGCGAAACCTTGCAGGAAGCGGAAGTCCTGAAGACGGGCATTCGCGGCGATCGCGAAATCGTGGTCGTCTCGAGGTCGCGTGGGAGGTTCATCACCTCGCGAACCCATCATCGGCTGCTGGGTTTGCAGGGCGGCATTTCGCCAGATACGCACGAGGCCACAATCAATGGCTATGCGTGGGACAGTCCTGAGGCGCTTGCGTTGGTCGAGCAGGCTGTCGGCGAAAAAGTAGAACTGGAGCATGTTCCAGGTACCGAGCGCTTCGACATATTGCCGCTGCTGGTTGCAACCGATGGCGCGATCAACACTCTCGGCCTCGACCGACGCCGGTTTCGTCCGAACATCTTTGTCGGAGGTGTAGAGGGGCTGGCCGAGCGGCAGTGGGAAGCCAAGCAACTTCGCATCGGCGAAGTCACGGTTTACGCGGCCCAGCTTCGGGCGCGTTGCGTAATGACCACCTACGATCCCGACACCCTGGCGCAGGACCGCAACGTATTGTTTCGGATTGTGAAGGAATTCGACGGAACCATGGCGCTGGATTGCTCCGTAGTAAAGCCGGGAACCATCCGCGTGGGCGATCCGGTAACGTTGGTGTCGTGACCAGCGCCACCGGAAACGCACAAAGGTCAGCGAATGTCGACGTCGCCCGAGCCGGTCGAGACCTCGACCTCCGGACCACCACCGCGCACAGCACCCTTCAGTTCGTGACGGCCCAAGGTCCCTTGAACCATGATGGGCAGATCGGAGTGAATCGATCCGGAGCTGGTATGCGCATCGAGATTGAAGCCTCCGCTGGAAGACAGCGCCATCCGAATACTGCCCGAGCCGCTGTGCAACTGCCATGGACCTTTCACCTCGCCGTCAGACTCGATGCTGCCGCTGCCAGTACGTGCGCGCAGGCCGCCTTTGACGCCGCGGAGACGAATGCTGCCCGACCCGGTATGTACGTCAACATCGCCGCTGCCCGTCAGGTCTGCCTGGATATCCCCGCTGCCGGTCCCGGCAGAAAATGGGGCAGCCACCGACTCGGCGTGAACGCTGCCGCTACCAGTGTTAACCGAACTCTGCGGACCCAGGTCCTGCACCCGAATGTCACCTGAGCCAGTATGCAGCTTCACCGGGGCGCGCACACCCTGCACAGAAATCTCGCCTGACCCCGAACCTGCTTGCAGTGTGGTATCGGCAGGAAGCGTGATTTCGTAGCTGATGGAAATGTGGTGTTTGGCTTCTTCGGGCAGGTTGTAGCCGATGCGAATCGTGCTGCCGTTCTGTTCGATTGGAGGATTGGATGCGACGCTATGCACGAGGTTGTCCGCGTTCCCGTTGAACCACTCGTTGTTGCTCCGGACCCTGCCGTGGACAACCACTTGATTGGAACCGCCAGTCTTGACGCTCACCTCGCCGGACCCGGTGGTGAGGTCAAGATTCACCGAACCGGAAACGGTAAGAGTGCGATTGAATTCGTCCTCGGCCCTGGCAAACAGCAAAGCTGGTACCAGCAGAAGGAGAGGAAGGATAGCGAGAAAGTGTTTTCTCATGGTTTCGCCCCAATGACGTTAACTGCGTTCAACAAAAAGTGGGCTGCCGTTGCCGGCAGCCCGGGAGGAGGACTCACGCTACTGTTGTAAAACGACCTCATCGCCTTCTTTGAGGCCCGACAAAACTTCCGTCTTGGCGCCGTTGGAGATGCCGATGTTCAGCGCCACCTTGCGCTTGCCTTCTTTGCCCTTCGGGTCGGGCACTTCGGTGGAGGCTTTCTTGTCCTTGTCGTACAGGATCGCGCCTTCGGGGATCATCAGCACGTTCTTGTGTTCGTCGAGGATGATCTCGGCATTCGCGGTCATCTCCGCCTTCAACTCGCCGCCCGGATTGTTGATCGACACCCGAACTTCAAACGTCGTGACATTGTCTTTTTCAGCGCCCATGGGTGAAATCTTGGTCACGTGCCCAGTAAAGGTCTTGTCCTTGAATGTTTCCACGCGGATGCGCGCCGGCTGTCCCAAATACACTTTGCCGATATCGCTCTCATCGACCTTGCCCTTGACGTAAACCTCGCTGGTATCGCCGATGGTCATTACCAGAGTGGCTGCCGATCCCATCACCAGGATCGAGCTGACCGCGTCACCCATCTCCACATCGCGCGACAGGATGATGCCGTCGATCGGTGCGACGATCGTGGTATAGCTCAACTGCTCTTCCAATTGTTTGAGGGTAGCGTCGCTCTTCTGGACGTCGGCATGGGCCTGGGCAACCTTGGCCTTATTCACCACCAGTTGCGCCCGCGCCACATCTTGCTTGTTGACTGCCATGATGTACATGCGCTGCGCGTCATCGAGCGAGGAAGTAGACACGATGCCGCCCTTGGCCATCTCCTGCGCCCGATCGTAGGCGCGCTTCAGCGTGGGAACGTCCACGCCTTGGGCGTCAACTTCGGCGCGCTTCATATCAGCTTCGGCGCCCTTCTCGTTGGCTTCGGACGAAAGCAACTGCGCGCGTGAAGAGTTCACCTGCGCTTCAATTTCATCGCGGTCAAGCTCGGCCAGCACTTGGCCCTTCTTCACGTTATCGCCGGCATCCACGTAGAGCTTCTTCACAATGCCGCTGGCTTTCGACTTGATCTCAACCTTGGTGATCGGCGTAACTTTGCCGGTCGCCACCACGCTCTTGGCGAGATCGCCCTTCTCGACTTTCGCCAGCTTGGTCGGATCGATCTTGGTGCCGCCTCGTGTTGCTGCTACCGCTACGATGACGAGCGCGACAACTGCCACGGCCACCACCGATATGATGATCCAACGTTTCTTCTTATTTTTGCCGTTTGCCACTGCCGCCTCCCGACGCTAGGTAGCATTCCTGTGCTGCAGGTATCTACGTTTAAGTATGAACAGAAGTTCCGTGCCTGATGATGAAAAACCCGCCCCGGATCGCCCTTTTCCCTCAAGTTAGACCGAATTGGGACAAGAAACGATAGCAATGTCGTAGAACTCATGTAAATTGCTGGCCAGAAAACGGTTAGCTAAGCCCGACCCCGCCCGTTGGTAGGCGCGATGTTAAGATTTCAGCTTCATGGTGACTTTTGTTGTGCTGCGCATCGTGGCGGTCGTGCTGCTGGTGGCGGCCAACGCGTTTTTTGTAGCGGCTGAGTTTGCGCTGGTCAGCATCCGGGAAACCCGGCTGCAACAGCTCATTTCGGCCCATCGCATCGGCGCCCGCACCGTCCAAAAACTCCACCAGAAACTCGACGAGTTCATCGCCGCCGTCCAGTTCGGAGTCACGGTCTCCAGCCTGGCTTTGGGATGGATCGGTGAGGCCGCGATGGCCCGCGTGCTCGAACCGCTATTCGTTCGCCTGCCCTACTCGCACGTCTACGCCCACGCCTTCAGCATCGCCTTCGCCTTCATCCTGATCACCTATATGCACGTAATTCTAGGCGAGGTCGTACCCAAGTCGATCGCTTTGCAGCGGACCGAACGAGTCGCGCTGGCCGTGGCTGGCCCGATGGACGTATTCATGACCTTGGCTGCCCCATTGCTGGCAGTCATGACCGCCTCCTCGCGAGTGGTGTTGAAAGCCTTTGGGGCCCGGCAAGTTCGCGAGGGAGGTGTGCATTCTCCCGAGGAACTGAAGTTGATCGTCTCGGCGAGCCGCCGAATCGGGATACTCGAAGCCCCACAGGAGCAGATGATCCATCGGGCGCTCGACTTGGAGAACGTGTTCGTGCGCGAGATCATGGTCTCGCGGCGCGATATCTTCTCGCTCCCCGGAGACATGCCACTCGACGAGGCATTCCAAAAGGTGACCGATGCGCAGCACTCGCGCGTGCCCGTGTACGATCCCGAGCGCGGCCCCGAACACATCATCGGCGTCCTCTATGCCAAGGACCTCATGCGTTGGCTGCGCTTTCGCCTGAGCCCATCGATGTCAGCTCAATTACCGTCCCGCTCCAGTGACCTCAAAGTGCGCCATGTGATGCGCGAGGTGCTGGTAGTTCCCGAGACCAAGCCCCTGCCTGATCTCTTGATGGAGTTCAAGCAGCGCAAGCGGCATCTCGCCGTGGTAGTCGACGAGTTCGGCTCCACCGCCGGAGTCGTGACGGTCGAGGACATACTCGAGCAGCTCGTAGGCGAGATCGAAGACGAGTTCGATGTCAGCGAGCCTGTGTTCGAGCCCGGCGACGCCTCGATGCTTCTGGATGGTGCCACCAACATCCGCGAGCTTGAGTCGCAGTACAACATTAAACTCCCGCGCGATGAAGGCTTCGAGACCCTGGCTGGCTTCGTCCTCTCCAAACTCCAGCGGATCCCCAAGGCGGGCGACAGCTTCGAACACGAAGGACGACGCTACACCGTGGCCTCGATGGACGGTCTTCGCATCGACACCGTCAAGATCGAAACGCAACAGCCCCACGCCCAGCCGACAACGCCGGCGGTGCAGTAGTGGTCCGCTATCTCCTCACCCGGCTTATGTACATGCTGCCAGTCATCTGGCTAGTGGTTTCGGTGGTGTTCCTGCTGATTCACATTGTGCCCGGCGATCCCATCCAGCAGATGCTGGGCGAGGGCGCACCCGCAGCCGACCTTGCAGCCGCGCGCCACGCCTATGGACTCGATGTCCCATTGGGGACGCAGTATGCGAACTACTGGCGCGGCCTGCTGCACGGTGACATGGGGCGCTCGTTCCGCCTCAATCAGAATGTCGGACACATCATCGCCCAGGCGTATCCGTGGACTCTGCAACTGACGCTGGCTGCACTGACCGTCGCGTTGTGCCTGGCAATTCCCGCAGGTGTGCGCTCGGCACTTCACCGTAATCGCTGGGACGACCGCGCCCTCAGCTTCGTTTCACTTCTCGGATTGTCATTCCCGAACTTCGCGCTGGGGCCGATCCTCATTCTCGTGTTTGCGATTGAACTCGGGTGGTTGCCGGTGTCGGGTTCGGGTTCGTGGCAGAATCTCGTTCTCCCCGCGATCACCATGGGAGGCGCACTTGCCGCGATCCTGACCCGTATGGTGCGCACGTCTATGCTGGAGGAATTAGGGCAGGACTACATCCGCACCGCCCGCGCAAAAGGATTGACGGAGCGGGCGGTCGTGTATCGCCACGCATTGCGTAATGCGATGATTCCGGTGTTGACCGTGGTTGGTCTTCAGTTCGGCGCGATGCTCGCCGGAGCCATCGTAACGGAAACCATCTTCTCCTGGCCCGGTATCGGACGGCTGACCGTGCAGGCGATCTCCGGCCGCGACTACTACCTGGTGCAGGGATGCATCCTGGTAATCGGCTTGACCTATGTGCTGGTGAACTTCCTCACGGATCTGATGTATTCCGCGTTGAACCCACGCATAACACGATCTTGAATCTACTTCTTGACTGTTTCCTTTTCCAGTTTCTCCAACTCTCGAGCCAGTTGCTCGGCTTGATCGCGAAGCTGGTGGATCCGCTCCGCCAGAGAGGTAGAGCTTTTCTCGCTGCTGGCTGCGGCCGGTGTCTGAGCGCCAGCAACTACTGGCGGAGCCGCTTCTCGCGTCAGGTCGGCCAAGGCCTGGTCGAAGGTGTCACGATAGATCAACCGGTCGCCCATAGCCAGTACTACCTTCTTGAGCTGTGGCATGCGGGCTTCGGTGGCCTGAATGTAAATCGACTCGAGGTAAAGGAAGCCGCCTGTCACAGGGAGAGCGATGATGTTGCCCCGCAACACGTGCGACCCCTGCTGGTTCCACAGCGTGAGATCTTTGGAAATATTCTGGTCCTGGTCGATGCGCGATTCAATCTGCATGGGGCCGTACATCAATTGTTGCTTCGGCAATTGATAGAAGATCAGCTTCCCCAGTTGGTCTCCATCGCATCGGGCGGCCATCCACCCGATCAAGTTGTCCTTGCCCCTGGGGCTGAACGGCAGAATCAGCAGGTACTCCGGTTGTTGTCTCCCCGGGCAACGTAGCCACGACATAAGTTGGCGCCAGGGGCTCGGGTTGTCCAGACTGGCCGAACAGATCGCGCGCAATCTCCCAAATGTCTTCCTTGTTGTAGAACACCTGCGGGTCGCGCATATGAAAGACCCGGTAGGCTTCTGCCTGCGTGCGAAAAAGGGCTTCCGGATAACGGGCGTGCCGGCGCAAATCGGCGGGCATTTCTGACGCAGGGTGGAATAGCTTGGGGAACAACTTCTGGTAAGCCTGAATGATGGGGTCGCTCGGATCAAATACGTAAAGCGACATTTTCCCCGTGTAGGCATCCACCGTAGCTTTCACCGCATTGCGAATGTAGTTTGCGCCTTCCTCAATTCCGGCCACGGGAAGGGCAGCCGAGTACGGATGGGAGAGAGAAGTCGTATAGGCGTCCACCATCCAGACCAGCCTGCCGTCATCGGTAATCACCAAATAGGGATCCGGATCCCAGTGCAAGAAACCGGCCAGATGGGTCAATCTTGCTTGCACCTTGCGATAGATCATCATGCGGCTTTGCCCGGTCAGATATCCCGTGAAAACAATGTTCGGCTCGCCCTGGGAAATCGCGGCGGCAACCTTCAGAGGGAAAGAGCCAACCGGGAAGCCGCCAGTGCCCTGGTAGGTCGAATACTTGTTCTGGTCGCCGGATGGATAATCGAACTCTTCGCGAGCGGTGTGAACAAAAACGGGATCCTGGGTCTTCTCGCCAAAGTAGATTTCCGGCCGGGTGAGCTTGAAACCCCGCCGACTTGATCTCCGGAGGAGCGTTCTCGATGAGCAGGACGGGCAGGCCATCAGGCGTAATCTTGTTGACCTCGGCTACGACTGCGCCAAAGCCGTGCGTATAAATGAAGCGAGGATTGATCCAGCTCTCGCTCGCCTCGGCGGACAACTGGGTGACGTCAATTTCGCGAGGAGACAGCAGTACCTGTTTGATGTGGCCGTTGATGAAGTAGCGATCAACATCAGTGTCGGGAAAAGTGTAGTAGGGGCGTAGCGCTTGAATCTGAGTGATGGTTGCGCCGTAGGCTCGAAGGTCCCAGAGCCGAACATTAGCGAGCAGCGTTGCGTCCTGGACAGGGTCGACCACGCCCTGACCGGAAGGTGTAAAGGGGCTTTCGGTGGCGTTGCGATTAAGGCCAAACGCAGCGGTGGTCGCCTGGATATGCCGCTCGATGTAGGGCCGTTCGATCGAGATCTCATTCGGTCGCACGTAGACGGCGCGAACGATAGCCGGCAAAGCCAATTGCAGGATAAAACAGGACATCACAAGGACGACCGCCTGTTTGAACCTCGACATCCAAACCAGCGGCAGCGCTGCCAAAGCAGAAATAATGAGGAGCCAGCGCAGAGGGAGAGTGACCTTTTCGTCCACGTAATCGGCGCCAGTCATGAAGGCGTGAGAGTTGAACAGAAGCTCATAGTTGCCCAGATAAACCCAGGCTGCAAAACCAAGCAATAAAATCACTGCCAAGCACGCGGACGAAAGGCGTGCGCGTGGCGCCCGGCAAACGCAGGTAGCCCCCAAAATCAATCGTCGTCGTTGGCCCATCCATCAGGCGGCCGTAGCGGACCCGTTCGAACAACTGCCATCCACGAGCCGTGACCCAGAACAGCAGGGCGGAAAGAATCGCCAACACAAACACAAAACCCGAGCAGGTCCGAATAGAAAGGCAGATCGAACAGGTAAAACGGCAAGGCGTGCGAAAAAACGCGGTCCTGCCAGGCGTCGGGAGGAGCGGTAAGCCCACGCGACCCGAAAAAGCGCATGACCGTCCAGAAGTCAATCGAGGCGGACGCGAACCACATCGCGACCAGGGCCAGGCCGATCGGAACCAGGCGGGAGTACATGGGGTAATCGCGTTGACGGATGCCGGCGAAGTGCAAACCGCGCGCATGAGCAACGTAAAGTGCGATGAATGCCACCAGGCTGCCGACCGCTGCCGGGGCAATGCTGTACCACAGCATGCTGACCCAAGTATTGACTTGCGCGACTTCTTTCCACCAGTTGTACTCAATGATGAAATTGGCGCGCCGTCGGGATCGCCCAACCGATAAATGCCAACGAACACGAATACAAGAGATGAAAATGCGGATATGTGAAGGACGCATAGAGAGCGATCTTTGAGTGTCCAGCAGTAGCGCCGCTTCGAGGCCAAGGGGACACATCTTGAGCGACACGGCATCGATAATGGAGCGGATGACCGTAATCGTATCACAGGACCGACGCTGGCCTCTCGCCTGCGGTTACCGGCGGTCAACCCCACTTCGATCCTTTCTATCCACAATCCGATAACCACTGCCCACTTCAAAAATTGACGCCCACCTCAAGCACCACGGTCGGGTCGGCAATCCCTGGCTTGAAGACGTACACGTCGTCAATTCCCACTCAGGACATTTGTGAAACGGATCTCCGAAAGAGAGTTTTAGCGATAAGAGTTCTGAATAGAACGGATCATCTAAAGTGCTCAGGCTCATCACCGAGTCTGAATAGCAGTGTCAGGCACGGGAGGCCAGGACCGATAAACGCGCTTGTGTCTGAAAATACGCCTCGATTGCAAAGCCGTCGGCTCGCAAGTTGGCCGCGCTCGGCAGCCTCTCTTGACGCGAAATCGCCTTCGCATCCGTTTACCGACTCAGTTCACGAGATACCCTGTTTTCGTCAACTGAGTCATCTTCAGTTGAATCCGAAGGTGGCTAATAGCGTTCTGTAATGTTGAGGTGATGAATTCTGGAGGGGCATCGAAGATTTCTGACAACGTGCGAATCTTCAGACCTTGAAATTGCTTTAACTGAAATACCATACGCTCCATCGGCGGGAGGATAAGCAATGCTCGCGCCATCGTCGGCACGGGTTCGCTGTCCGCGGGACTCAGCTCAGCGTCCGAACGGTGTCGGCAATATTCGAGACAGTGCCGCGCCAGGATTCGATACAACCAAATGAAGACTGAGTTGCTGGCTCCCAATGTGTTCGCGGAAATGAACGCATCCCTGAATACCCGACAGTAGATCTCCTGCGCTGTAGGCTCGGAGGCGGTCAGAGTCAGGGCAACCTGCATCACCATAACGTCGTAAGTGTGGACCAGTTCTAGAAATGCGACTCGATCGCCCCGTCGTGCGGCAAGCGCCAATTGACTGGACGTGGGATTCCCACCATGAAAATCGAGTGCGAATCTCTCGCTGCTAGTGCCTTGTTCCATTCCAAAGTGTTCCCGTCCGCATGCCGAAAACTCAGGCGTCAGTATTCATCTGCATGGCGCTGAATCACCGTCAAGCTGATGTCGTCGGACGGCGGGTTACCGTTAGCGAAGTCCTGCACCACGGCCAGCAGGATCATTAATGTCGCCTTGGCAGATGATTGCTTCGCCTGCTGCAAGGCGGCCAGTAATCGGTCCGGGCCGAACTCTTCACCTGCAGCGTTACGGCACTCGAGCACGCCGTCGGAATAAGCAAGCAAAGTGTCACCGCAGTCGAGGAATACATGACCTGACTCAAAGCTTGCGCCCACAACCGCACCAAGGAGAGGACCACCGGTTTCCAGGAGTTCAGTCCGTCCGTCGGCGCGAAGGAGTATAGGCGGGAAATGACCGGCGTTGGCGTAAGTCACTTTCCCCGCATTGCAGTCGACTTGAGCGAGAAACGCGGTCACGAAGGGTGCGGTCGGTCTCAGACAGCATAGATGCCGGTTAATCTCCGAGGCGATGTCCGCTGGGTCAGAATTGGGATGGCCGTAACACTGCAACAGCGCGGCCAGGTTGGTGAACCACATCCCGGCTGCGAAGCCTTTACCGGCAATGTCCCCGAGTGTGGCGAGCACCTTGGATCCGTTTTGCGAAAGTATCATGAAGTCTCCGGAAAGATATCGGGCCGCAAAGACCTCGCTGGCGAACTCCACGCTTCCGCTACGCAGTGTGCGCGGGCCGCTTAATTTGCGCTGAATCTGTGCGGCTTCGAAGAGCTGTGCGTGCAAATCGAGCCTCTCTCGAACCAGCGAGTCCATTTCCTCTTGCAACGGCACGTTGACGGCGAGAGGCGCAACGAATGGTGCACTCACTGCACCCCAATTTCTGAGGCTGTTACCGCCCCGTGACCTGGCTCGACTTCTTGGCATGCAATTCTCCATCTTCAAAGCCTTAGTCCCTAAATAATGTTGTGCCAGTCCAATGACCGATCTACCCGACAAATCGATAACCAGTTCCATGCACGGTGAGAAAGAACTGCGGCTGCTCGGGATCGGGCTCCAGCTTTTGCCGCAAGCGCACCAAGTGTGTATCCACGGTGCGAGTGGTCGGGTAGTTGTCATATCCCCAGACGTCCTCCAGCAAACGGTCACGGCTTAGTGTTTCACCGGAATGGCAGATGAAGTACTTGAGCAACTCGAATTCCTTCGAAGAGACGTCGATGGACTTGCCCGATTTGAGAACGCGACAACGTCGCAGGTCAACTTCAACCTCGCCGAAGCTGTGCTGATCCTGATCTTTGGGAACGACGGCGGTCCGCCGAAGGACCGCCTTCACTCGCGCCAGGAGTTCGCGGATCGAGAAGGGTTTCGTCACGTAATCATCCGCCCCAAGCTCGAGGCCGACCACCTTATCGACCTCCTGGCCACGGGCAGTAAGCATGATGATCGGGATGGAACCGCGCTTGGCGCGTAGCTGCTTGCAAACTTCCAGCCCACTCATCCGCGGCATCATGACGTCGAGTACGACAAGATCGGGAGACTCGTCGAGCGCCCGCTGAAGACCTTCCACTCCGTCGCGCGCAGTGATCACCTGATAGCCTTCGTACTCGAAGTTGTCTCGCAACCCTGCCACCATATTGGGTTCATCTTCTACAACCAGAATCTTCGCAGCGGCCTGCGTGTCATTCGACTTGACCCGCTCCTCCGATTTCATGCTGACGCCCCTTTCGCCTGCTGAACCCCTGACTCCTGCATGGGAAGTGTAATGATGAACTTGCTGCCCTTGCCCGGCGTGCTTTCCACAGCAACCTCGCCGCCATGCGCCACTACGATGTGGCGCACCAGCGAAAGTCCTAGTCCACTTCCCTTGGTGTTGTGCACCAGCGGATCGCCTACGCGATAGAACTTCTCGAAGATCTTGGGCTGCTCGTTCGCGGGAATGCCGATTCCGTGATCGACGACTTCCAAATTGACGCTGCCATTCTGCCGATACAAGTGCACACCCAGGTATTTCTCGTCTGAGGAGTACTTCACCGCATTGTTGACCAGATTCAGCAGGGAACGGGCAATGGCCTCGCGATCTACCTGCAACGGCGGGAGGTTGCTCTCGATCTTTTCTTCGAACTGGAATCCATTCTGCTCGATTTCGAATCGATAGGACTCCAGCGTGCTACGCACCAGGTCGGCGACGTCCGTCTCGCGAAAGTTGTATTCCTTCTTTCCCGCTTCGATTCGCGAAAAATCGAGGATGTTGTTGATCAACGCAGTCAGCCGCTCGCTCTCTTTGCGAATGATCTCGTGGTACTCGTGCTGTTTCGCCGGGCTGGAAAGCCTTCCCAGCTCAAGTGTTTCGGCGTAGAGGCGAATCAACGCGAGTGGCGTCCTCAGCTCGTGCGAGACATTGGAAACGAAGTCTGATTTCAACTTGGCCAGTGCAAGTTCCCGGGACACATTGCGATAGGTGAGCCACATGCCACCAGCCATTAGTAGCGACAAGGCGCCAAGAATCAGGAAGTTGGTTCTGAGAAACTTGTTGCTCATGCTCTCGATGGTGGTTCCGTGAAGTTTGATCCCCAGGATCAGCCCGGGGAAGACGCTCTCAAAACCACGCTCTACCTCCGGCACGCCTCCATCCCAGCAGATGGAAGAGGCCAGTGGGGTCTGGTCCTTGGCGGTACGTACCATGATCGCCGGTTGCGGATGCGAATCGTCGTTCGGATCCTGCACGGGCAGAACGGTGTTGAGCGCCTGGGGAAAGAATTTGTTCGCCAAGTAGTCCGAATCGTAAACGAACCCGGCCAGAGCAGGATGGCCGGGACTGGAACCGCGCGGCACAAAAAGCACCAGTGACTGATACTGCCACTTGTCAGCCTTGGGTATCCAATTCGATGTGATGTAGACTTGCCGGCCTTCTATTGCTGCAAATTTTTTTAACTTGAGCGCATATTCCTTCGACCCTACGTCAAACCAGTTCCCAACGTTCGACGCGAGCTTTTTGCCTTCGTCGCGAAATTCAGGATCGTTCATGCGGCGCGGCTGAGACTGAAATACAAGATCGCCATTGCCCCTCCACAGAAAGGCATGGGCGATATCTGGTTGCGACTCAAGGAACCTGTCGAGGTCATCCGCGTGATCGACGTCGGGGAACTTATTCTTGGCAGCCTCCGTCATTTCGTACGCGCGCTCGGCGATGCGCTTTTCCGCGATTGCCAAAACCTGCTGATAGTCTCTCTCAATCACAGCCTGGACCGCTTTTTCGCGCTGGATGGACCTGAGACGGTACGCACTGCCCACAATCAGCGCCGTGGCTGGCAGCATGACTGCCAGCATCAGGACCAGCATGCGGGGCCGTTCGGACCAACGTTGCATCTGCAGCTTCACCATACGGAACTTCTCAGAAAGGTACTGGGGGCCCATAAGGCAGTGGATTCAGGAGTGTGTCAAGCCGAAGCAACAAATTGCAACAAATTGTGAAGTGCGTTCCGACTCGACCCCCCGTGCTCCAGGGAGCCAGCGGTATGGGTATCGCCGCCCTCCTATACTTCATAAAAATCAACTGCTTAGCGATCGAACGGACTCTGCTTGTAGGGTAAGATTCTGATCGTTTGTCGTAACCGCGGTAACAGTTTGTGGAACAGGCGCGCTTATCTCGTCCGGATCGAGGTGCAGTCCTCACAGTCTGCGCGGTTCGATCGCTAAAGCTTCATTCAGCGCGGGCGACGAAACCGCTTCGGGGCCAGATCGGAGGGTTTCGAAGAATCTGTATCCGAGAGCACCTCTCGGTCGTGGCGACGGTTCAGTTGAGGTGTCGCCGGCCATCGGGAAGTTAACGGCTCTCCTACCTCAGTTGGCGCAAACTTGCGTTTGCGTGACCTGAATGCCTGCCGAAGGCGGACGCACGATCACATCGGTGTTTTTCGGCCGGCGAGCCGCGAAGTTCCCTCGAAGTCCTCTTCGAGGAAATGCGGCATTACGGACAGTTGCTTGCGCTGCGATCTCCTCGGAACTAGTTTCTGGATATCTTCCTAGTTAGCCGACCAACCATTCAGAGCCGTCGTGCCTCTGCGCCCCGCTGGCGGGACTATCAGGACTATAATGGCGCGCATTTTCGGGGACGGAACGTCATTCACGATCACCCAGATCTCGCCGGGGTATTACGATGTGGCGTTTGTCGACGAGGATGCTGACGTTCGCGTGGTCCACAATGTGGCCATCCACAGTAACCTGAACTGGAACCTGTCGCAGACTTGACTGTTGAATTGTGAGCGATAGCTCATGACCCGCATCGGGACGCACAATCAGGCTCTGGAGGGGTAGCCGCCCCCTCAAACCTATTCGCTAGATAATCTTTACTTCCCCGTACTGGACGAACATCCAAGCCTGAAGTACATATTTAACGACGAGAGCACTCCCGCCCCCCCGAGCGTCTTGGGACCCTGATTGACTTCCCAGTTTGCCGCGGCGGGGTCGCCAATTGGCATACCGCTAAAATCAAAGTTCACAGCTTGATCCGGGCCGTTCTTTTGTGACCACGAGGTACAAGCGTCGTTATCGCACCGAACCCAGTGAAAGTCTCCTGTCCAGCCCGTCTTGCTATCGGGATCCGAAATAAGCAATGCGACAAAGTGCCCCGGCTTTGCAGGTTTAAGCTTAGCTAATCTTGCCATTGGCGCGGGACCCTTCATAATCAACGTCAATCCATCCGCAACGGCGCCATCGACTACTTTGCCACTATCCACATTCTTACCAGTCAAGACCGATAGACCGCGTTGTCTGCCCGGTTGAGCGAATGAGTTGGTAGCGATATTGCAGGCATAGTTATAGCAATTGTTATTGGGCTGAAATCTGTGTGACGTAAAGTTACCTTCGCAATCTTTAGCAGGATC
Organism: uncultured Acidobacteriaceae bacterium; assembly: GCA_963699185.1. Lineage (GTDB taxonomy): Bacteria > Acidobacteriota > Terriglobia > Terriglobales > Acidobacteriaceae > DASRAA01. Next base: position 474,629 of record OY969419.1, read on the forward strand.
AAATCCTTTTACTTGACTTTGAATAGTTGGCGACCACTGAGGTATTTTCATCCGACCAACGGTAACGTAGCAGGGGGCAATCACGATCCTCGCCCTCTCAAAATGTTCGCGCAGGCTGGCGGATACCTCGGGTGCAGCTCCAGTGAGATCTGGGATTTCGATCGGCAAAGGAGTGTGCAAAGGATCATCTTCACGGATGATTCCGCTGTATTTGAACGCGGGTAAGGGGAACGGGTTTGTGGACATGCGAACTACCTCCTGCTTCGGATTTAGAGTCTCTCGAGTGCGCGATGTCGATCAGGGCGCCAAACACGCTGGGCCCTCAATTGTCTTCAGCGCGATTTGCCTGGAGTCTTTTCTTCAGAAGTTGAAGGAGCAGTTTTGCGTCCTCCCCCTTTGAGCTTGGGACGACCTGGAGGAAATCTCGCAACTCGGGACAAAGCTGAGAAACCAACTGATAAGACCTATAGGGGAAGTAGACGGTTTTCAACTGCAGGATCAGTCGATCAGCCACACAACGTGCTATGAGATCTGAGCGGACGGCCAGCTCTAAGGCATGCCGAATATTGACAAGCGGCTGGGAGCACGGCGCAAATGTTTGCGGCTCATAGAGCTGTGCGACTTCATCATCGGCGTCGATGACACCTTCTTTATACTTGCGGAATATTTCGCCGATACCGATCATCCCGTAAGCGTGGAGTTCAGTCGCTCGCAGCGCTCCCATACTGGATGCTCCGTAAACGATAATACCCCGTTCCAGGAGTTCAAGAATCTCCTTGGGAGTAACGGCGAGACTCTGGTAGAACTCGCCGTCAATAATTCCAATGGCTTTGGTGTCCACAGGCAACATGGCGAGGTCACCCCGTTTGATAGGAGGACAATAGTGCGCATCCATGATCGCCTTTGCCTGACCTATCGGCAGGCTGGGACCGAGATAAAGAACAGGTTTATGCATTGGTGCGCCAGAACTCCAGAGCGCGCTTACCCAGCCTGCCGTGGTTTAGTGCCCACGATTCGAGGCCGGGAACCATCAGTCTCACCACCGCGAATTCGCTGTCGTCAGTGGAGAAATCCACCACGATGACCCGATTAAGACCGTACGAAACGAGACGCGAGATCATGTGATCTATGTCGACACAAATATCGGCATGGATTGCGGACGGCAAGTCTTCGAGGCGGCGTGATTTGGCGGATTTTCCGAGAAACCACGCCTGACAATTGATGGCTGACACGCGGCGGGTGTGCAAGTTGAAAGCAGTTAGCGGTGCATCGGCTGGATCGAGGTCCTCGCGAACCCCTTGGATATCAACACATCGCGACTGCGCGGCTTCGGCCAACGCCCGGCGGGCTGCTACACGCGCGTCAGGATGGGCCCCTAATCCGCAATGGACCATGGGAAATCCGGGAAGGTAATCATCCGGAACGGCAGCAAATACCGTTGGGATGCCTAAATCGGAGGTAATGTCGTGCAGCGCTGGATATAGGCCTGCGCGGTGAAAAGAATCAAGAAGGGGCTCGTCCTGCAACTCCAGACAGGGAAATACCTCAAAATCGTCGGGACCGCTAGTGCCAAATGATCCGTATACCAGAGTTCGTCTGGCCCACGGCAGCAAGTGGGCCCCCAGATCGGCCATGGACCAGGAATCGCGCTCAATTAACTCGCAGAGCGCTTGGCAAATGGCTTCTTCCCGGCAGTTGCCCGAAGCCAACCCGTTGGAAGTGGTCTCCATGTAGCACGGGCGATGCGGGAGATCGTTCCACATATATCCGGCGAATTTTGCCGGAACCAACACCTGCTCGCCAGAAACCAAATCGGTCCCGGAAACCCAGGAATATACAGTCGTTTCGGAGTAGTCTGCTTGTAAATGCTCATTAAGCGAAGCGGGATCCATAACGCAGCGGTCTTGCCTTAACTGGCAATAGCTCCCCTCAACGAAAGGCAGGCGTGTTCTCAGGACAACTTGCCGCTCGATGGCCTCCATCAAAGCGCCGACTTTGGCGTCGATGGGCCGAAGTCCTTTGCCGGTGTACACCGAGATTGCGTCGTCTGACCGGGGCACAATCGCGCAGTAGGTCGGGATGCCGACGCGATCAAGACCTGTGATGTCAGCCAGGCGAGTTACCCCCAGCGCCTGCGCGATGGGTTTGGCCCGCTCGAAGGTATCAGCAGCTGACGCTATGCGCTGTAGGCCATCAACCTTAGTGCATGCAGTTGCCGCTTCCAACATTTATGCTGGATTCCCCTTCGCAACATTATGGTTGGCAACGCTACCGTGCGGCGTAGCATGATTGATCAGATTTTGAACGTCATGCGCAGTAGCCCCCGGTCCGAATGACCTCGCCGCCGCCTCCAGTGATGGCGACCAGGATTTCACGAGTGCCTTTTGGGCTGCGTCCAGTGAGTTCATGAAGTCGGAGTGTCTTTTCAGCAAATCCTTAAGCTGTTCTTGGGTAAGACCAAGCTCTCGCAGCATTTCATCGCGAGTCATCGAATTTCTCCTAGGTTACGAACTACGGCAAGTTTAGTCTTGATAGAAGTTGGTGAAAACGCTCATCCGAGCGCACCGGATCGATTAGGGGATCAACGTTAACAAAGAGAATGCTGGTCTGTCTAGATGAAAATGCTTTTTCCAGGTAATCCATGGCCTTCTGCCGGTTTCCCACAGCCGCGCAAAGTTCGGCAATATTTAAATTAGGTTGAAAACCATGTCCGAGGGCTTTTTCAGCTTCACTCAACTGTTTCAACGCCAGATGTGTCCGCCCTGATCTTGCATAGGCGATCCCCAGCATAATGGTCATAACTTGGCGCTTCTCTTCAGAAGACGGCGGGCTTTGGAGAATTATCTGGATGGCCTCGGCCGGCATATTCTTGGCCAGATAATCAGTAGCCAGGATCTCGTCGGCCGCGGCAAACGAGGGTGATCGCTTCTTGATTTCCTGCAATTCGTTAATCGAGGCATCGTATTCTCCGGCATAGTATTCGGTCAGGGCAATGCTGACGTGGGTCATTAAGGCTTCGGGCTCCATACGGCGTGCATAATCAAGCTGGGCTCGAGCTTCAGCATACCGTCCGAGCGGTGCGAGCAGCGTCAGCCCGTACCAAAGATGCGCGGGAGGATAGTTGGGATTAAGTTGGATAGACCGCCTATACACTTCCTCTGCGGCAGTCCAGTTGAAGTCAGCCAGCGTTATAGCGCTGGCCAGAGAGCTGTAGGCCTCAGCCAGGGTGCTATCAAAGTGGAGAGCGCGATTGGCGGCGGCCTTGCATTTGTCCAACAAGGCGATAGTGGGCTGAATGCGGTTGTAGGCCATCAAGCAGTAAGTATCGGCTAGTCCAGCAAAGGCTAGTGCGTACTGCGGATCGCGGTCGATGGCTTGCTGAAAGTAAGCGAGGGCCGACTCAAACCCGTCGGGTGAGCGGTCTCGAAGAGCATATCGGCCCTTCAAATAAGCATCGTAAGCCTCTGAGTTGGTTCGATACTGTCGCTGCAACCTCTCGGAAACGTCCGTCTCGAGCCTGATGCGCAGCCGATAGGCCACTTCACGTGCGACGTCTTCCTGCGTCGCTCCCAATTCGGTCTGATTGCGATCATAGGTCTGGCCCCAGATCAGGGATCCCGTATTAGCGTCGAACAGTTCAATTTGAAGCAGAAGCCGTGGTCCAGTGGTTGCGAGAGAACCAGTCACAATGGCTTGAACGCCCAAATCGCGTCCAAGACTCCGCAGGTCTGATGTTTTCTTTGCCTGAGCAGCGGCGATGCTCTCGGCCGTTACCGACAAGCCCGAGACCTGAGAGAGATCGTTTGTAAGAGCAGTCGTAATGCCGCCGCTAAGATAGTTAGTTTCGGCACTACCGGTACGATTCACGATGGGAAGTACGGCAACCGATGTAATCGGTTCAAGTCTTTGGCGATAGAAATTGACTAGGAGGATGGCCACAAGTGCCAGTGCGATGAGAACGCCTACCAATGCCATCACGCGCCACCTGCCATAGGACCGTATCTTTGACTGGAGCGCCGCGAGCGGATATTTGTGCCATTGACTAGGTTGCCGAAGTACGGCCTTTATCTCATCGGCCGATTGAAACCTCTCGTAGGCAGGTTTCCTGAGGCAGTGAAGGATAGCTTCGTTCCAGTTCGGATCCAGGCTCGCAACAAGATCTCGCGGCCGCCGTGGCTCGTCATGGAGGTGCTTGGTGAGGACCGCTACATTTGTCTCGCCAGTGAAGGGACGCTGGCCGGTCACCATTTCGTACATCACGACACCCAGCGCGTAGATGTCCGAAGCGGAAGTAACTTCCCCTTCCTTAATTTGCTCTGGCGCCATGTAGTCCACGGTGCCGACAAGACCAGCTTGTAGCGACCTGTCGTCATGGGTGCCGCGCGCCAACCCAAAATCAGTCACAACCGCACAGGTGCGATCGCCACCATGGACCAACATGACATTTCCGCTCTTGAAATCGCGATGGATAACTTCCGCCTGGTGAGCGGCGGAGAGCGCATCGGCCATATCCTCGATGAGAGGCAGCGCCTCCGTTTGCGGTATAGGCCCGCGCTTGATACGCGACGCCAGGGTTTCTCCATTCAGGAACTGCATGGTTAGAAACAGAAACTCCTGGCCAGTTTCCGAACGATCAACTCCCAAGTCATGTATGCGGCAGACGTTGGGATGAGTTACTTTCTTCGCCAACACGATCTCGCGTTTAAAGCGTTCCACGACTCTAGGGTTGGAGGCGATGTCAGCACGAATAGTCTTCAGGGCAACACGGTCATTGAGTTTTAGATCTTCGGCCTCATAGACGGTTCCCATGCCGCCGTCGGCGATGTACCGAACGATCCGAAAGCGCCCCGCAACGATTTGAGGAACCGTTAACACGGAAACTGTCGGTGCGGTGTAGAGAGGACCTCGTCCATCGTCGGCATCGAGGAGGGATTGGACTTGTTTAAGCAGAGCTTCGTCGTCGCCACACTGTTCCTTCAGGAACTGGACTCGGTGAGGACCATCGAGCTCACGTGCAGCGTCGAACAGATCGCCGATTCGTTTCCAAAGTAGCGCGTCCACTTATTTTTCTCTTGCTATCTCACGATGTAGCCAGGCTCGAGCCAGGCTCCAGTCTTGCTCCACTGTTCTTACCGATACACCTTCGATTTTCGCTATTTTCTCCATTTCGAGGCCACCAAAAAACCGTAGTTCGACAACCCGGCTCTGGCGAGGCGACACTCCTCTCGAGTCTCTTCAGCGCCTCGTCCAGTGAGACTAGATCCTTGGACTTGTCAGGAGAATAAACGAGAGCCTCGTCCAACTGTACTTTTTCTTCGCCGCGCCATGCTTCTCCGCCATTTTCTTGCTGCCCGATCCACGAGAATTCGGCGCATTGAGGTCGCTGCCATGGCAAAAAAGTGGCACCGCCCCTGCCACTCTATCTGCTCGTGCCCCATTCGGCACAGGTAGGCCTCGTCAACGAGTTCAGTGGGTTGCATCGTCTGTCCTGGCTTTTCGCCTCGCATGTAGTAGGCAGCAAGTCGTCGTAACTCACCGTAGACAATTGGAAGTAGGCGTGAGGCAGCCGCTTGATCGCCTCTTTGGAGCTCAACGAGAAGATCGCTGACTCGACCAGAGTTTGTTCGCATGAGCGTTCCAGAGAATCAATCTTTGCAAAAATCTTGCACTTTTCGACCCTGATTTTCGCCTTACTTAGTGCAGGCGAACAAGATAATGTCCGTTCTGTTGTTAAGATTCAAGGAGCAACTACAACGACTCGATTCGTTTTCGTTGTGATCCTGGCCATAACCAGCACCTTGGTGGGAAGCGTGGTTGCAGCTGAAGGATCCAAAACTGCCCGGGCAGACCGTCAAACCGGTGTGTCCTCGACGAATGGGGCGGACATCGATATGAAAGAACTCCGACAGTTGACTGCTGAAAACAGCTCCCATCTTGAGCCAAGGACCCGCGGCTCAACGAACCGGCCCAGATATTCGTGCCTAGGTCTTGGGCCTGTTACACACCGTAAGGGCTTGCCGCATGGTTGCACCTGAGCTAGTGGGAACTTCCTGCTACTGTGTTTTCCCCGGAGGTACGGTTTGGGGTACCGTTCAGTGAAAGCACGTTAGTAGCCTCTCTGGGGAGGAGGCTTCTGCTGCCACTCGGAGCGACCCTTTTCTTGCGTTTTAAGTTCTATTCTTTCGGATGAGGTATTCCTCAACGATTCGCCGGTAATTATCGACCTGGGAAAGCAAGTCGCCAGAGTCCTGCGTGACCGAAAGGACATCGTCGTTGCTGAGCTATCCCCCCAAGGTGGGCGTAGTTCGGGGCAAGTCATCCCCTATTGCGAATCTCGCGCCGTCCGTTCCCTCTGAGCGGCCTATTCCACGGAGGCACCGTGTTTCAAGCATCTTGGTAAAGCTAATCGAAGTTCCATTATCGAAGGATGTCCCAGTCGCCAAACAGCAGCCTCCGACGTTGTTTGTGCTAAAGGACGGCGGACGGCTTGAAAGTCGGTATTACCTCCTCACCGTCCAGTCGTTGCAGATCGAGATTGGCGGGCAGCAGCGCACGATCCCAGTCAGCACGCTCGATCTCGACGCCACTATAGCCGCCAACCACAACCGTGGAATTGAAGTAATCGTTCCCCGGAACCAGAGCACGGTGTTTCTAGGCTTCTGAGATCGACTTGGAATGTTGCCGCTTCCGCAGGACTCGAGTCGAGCTGTCCTGGGGGCCGTTTGATCGAAGTCCAAACAAACTTGGCACGAGTCAGCGCCAGCATACAGTAATGCGTCCCCGCCTCGGAAAATGAGTACGCAGGGTCTCGAAAGAGTCACCATCTGTTTTTGGCAGTGGCAGCGACCCACACTGAGTACAAACTACCCGGTTAGACTTCTCGGGTAGGCCCGAAGTCTCGATTCGAATTTCTCGCTGACCGACCTACGTCGGGCCGTCAATTTGAGGTGTTTGGAAAGACGGCTTTTGGCGTGCGATTGAAATTGTTTTGTTGACATTGGCGACCGGAATTTCCTCAGCGTGGCCAATGAGACGGTATTTCCGACACTCAGGCCCTCCAGCTCTTCTCGCGTCATGATGTAGAACTCGCAATTCGACACATTCAAAACGTCCCATGCTGCTGAGTTGGTCTGGGCATACAAGCAAAAGACATAGATGTCAGACTTGAGTCGACGTCCAGTTTTGCCAGAGGAAGGGGATACCGCTGAACGAGCCCGTATGCCAAACCGAATGCGATTAGGATTTATGTTCGCCGTGGATCGATGGAGTTTCCGGATGGCATCCTCATTCGCTAGCTTCCGCGATTGCGACAAAGCACAGCTCTTAATCTCAATGCGTGTTTGGTCGGGAAGTGTGAAGACGCTGACATCCCAAAACTCACGCCGAGAGGACGCAATTGGTAACCCGAGAAGGGTGCCGACCATCCACTCCGCGAAGATACCCCTGACGTCATCGTCGCAGAGGTCCGAGAACAGACAGCGCCAAAAGTCCAGCGACGTGGCATTGCTGCTGCCCTGAACTTCACGTGCGAATGTGATCGCCGAAGGGCGCATGGCTTCAGCCCCTCCCGCTGAATAGGTATGCCGCCTTGCTATGCTGATCAATCCAAGCCGCAACATACGCCCTGCCGCTGTCCGTGGCTTCCAAAACAAGACACATGCGCTTGCCGTCCTGCGACAAGGCGTTGAAGGAGCACAGCAACCCACGTTGAATTAGAGCCTCAGCGATTGGTGTCAAGCCCTTCAGGAAGATAGGCTGAAGACTATCGGCTAGTAATTGAACGTGTTCGAAGTCCAGAAGACCAATGTCGGCCAGATGCATTGGAAATCCTCAATCGATAGGTTGGCTTGCGTTGCTGGGCAAACCTTAGTGCTAAGGGCGCTATATCAAAACGTGCACAGAGGTTACCTTGGTTACCGGATATTTGCAATAGCCTTTACGTGCCATTGTTCTATAGTCAGGGAGCGCAACAGTTACAGTGGCGCCAAGTCTGTCCTTTCACCTCCGCTCTTGACTAATTCCCTGCAGGGAAGCGACTTATAGGGTTTCCGCCACTGACGCCACCCGTAGCGAGCACCTGCACCTCATAAACGAGCACACGACTCGCTACACGCGATTGTGGCTACTTTTCTTCGTGATAGTCCTGTTCCGTATTCACCGACCAGATGTTCTCTTTACTTAGCAAGTCGTTGGCTATATTGTCGACCGCGACCATCGCCGCCAACATCGAGTGATCCTGGTTGTTATATTTGTGCATGCCATTTCTTCCGACAAGGAATAGATTCTCAAAATTGTCGACATAGCTGCGTATTACCGGGAATCGATCATAAGATCCGAAGTAAGCGGGATAGGTCTTGTCCATGCGAAGAACGGTTCCGTCTAAAACGTGAGCCTCGTCAATGATATCGATCTTCGACAGTTCTTTTGTTCCGAAACGAATCAATTCGTCGTCGGGCATCCGCCATAATTCGTCGCCTTCGAAACAAAAGTACTCCAGCCCAACCCACACCTTTGACTGGTCCGAAACCATGTAGGGACTCCAGTTGTTAAAAATCTGGAGCCGGCCGAGTTTGACGTCCGGTTCCTGGATAAGCCGTGGACAATTGCAGTGCTTGCGCTCCTCGACTTGTTGTTTCATCGGTGCAGAGTTCCGCTGGATCCGATCAACTCCGATGATGGGAAAGCTGATTCCGAGTGAGTATCTCTGTCAAATCTGTAATAGCGGGCGAGGTAGTCAAGCTGCAGATAATAAATAATTTATCCAGACTGCCAATTAACCGCCGCGCACTTGGGCAAGGTGGCGTCCCGTCACCACAGCCGCTGGATTATGCATGACGAGTGCCTCGGCGGTATCGGCTCCGGCCAAGGCTGCGATCCTCGCGCGCGCCTCTGAGAGGACTGGTGGCCGCAACCGCAGATCATGAGCGTCGGTCGCAACGACGTGAATGGCCTTTTGTTTGAGCAGCCGTTCCGCCGCCTTCTTCGACTTGGGTCCCCAGAATCCGGCGAAAGCGTTGGCGGTGACCTGCACCAGGCAGCCGGCGTCGATAAATCGCAAAACGTGGTCGTGGTGCTTCATCAGGAAGGCGTTACGCTCCGGATGCGTGATGATCGGTATCATCCCGCGGCTGACCAGTGCCATCAGCAGATCGTCTGCGTTGGAAGGGATGCCGCGATGGTCGAACTCCACCAGCATGTATTGGGTGTCCCCAATGGCAAAGCGCCGCGGGTCGGTCATCGCGTCCTCTACATTTTGAGGGGAGACGTGAAAGTCGCATCCAATACTGAAGGTGAGCTTGCCTTCAGCGACTTCACTCAACGTAGCCAGCATATCGGTGAAGTGCTCCCGGTCATACACGTAGTGCCCGTCGCAATGTGGAGTTGCCACGACGTGCGTGATGCCGTCGTTCACCGCCATGCGGCACATCGCGGTAGTCGTCGCCCACGACTCTGAGCCGTCATCGATCGCAGGGAGTATGTGGCAGTGAATATCGACCATCTCGCTTTGCCCGCACGAAGATCAAAAGCGGACTGACCACGGATTTACACGGATTTGTTTTTCAGAATTCTTAAGACTTAGTCCGATCCGTGTTCATCCGTGTAAATCCGTGGTTGAAATTCTTTACGCGTACCGCTCGCGCATGAACTCGCTGATCTTCTCGTACGCCGCCATCAGCACTTCGTCCTGCGGCAGGAACACGATGCGCATGTGGCGCGTACCGGGCTTCTGACCGAACCCCGAACCATGCACTACGAGAACGTGCTTCTGCTTCAACAAATCGGTGACGAAGGTCAGATCGTCCTCGGGAATATCGAGGCTGGGATATGCGTAGAACGCTCCCTTGGGCGCGACCAGGCTGACCCGAGGCGTCCCCTTCGCCCAGTCGTCTGTGATCTGCGCACGGCGCTTCAACTTCTCGAGCATCGCGGGAATGTGGTCCTGCGGGCCTTCCAGCGCTGGCCTGATGGCATGTTGAAACGGATGCGGCGCCGACAGACGCGCGCGCAACAAACGGTGTACGGCCTCGAGATAATGATGCAGCGCCTCGCGCGGGCCAGTCGCGATTGCCCATCCGATGCGCCACCCAGGCACGAGATACGCCTTCGAGAGCCCATTAAACGTAATGACGGGCACGTCCTGCGCAAGCGTCGCGATGGAGATGTGCTTCTCCTGAGGATCGTAGATCAGCTTGTCGTAAATTTCATCGGCGAGAATGAGCAGATTGCGTCGGCGCGCCAGCTCCAGCACCTTTTCCAGAGTGCGCCGCGACATCACGGCGCCCGTTGGATTGCTGGGATTGATCAGCAGGATCGCGCGTGTCCGGGGAGTTACTTTGCGCTCGAGGTCGGCCAAGTCTGGCTCCCAGCCATTCGACTCGTCGAGGTCATAGGCGTTGGGAGTTGCGTCGAGTTTGGCCAGCACCGCTCCGTAAAGTGGATACTCCGGGCTCGGCGTCAGCACGTTGTCGCCGGGATTGAGCAGCGCCGTCAGGCAACTGTCGATGACCTCACCGCTGCCATAGCCGACGAAGACGCTCTGAATGTCCTTGAAGCCGTTGGCCTCGGCCTGGTGGCGAATCGCATCCACCGCTGGCTTGATACCCAGTGACTCGCCATAGCTGTTGTGGCCATCGCGCATCGCCTTGTGCACCGCCTCGATCATGTGCGGCGGCGTGGGAAAGTCGAACTTACAAGGGTCGCCGATGTGGAGGTAGAGGATCTTGTGGCCTTCGCGTGCAACCTCGTCAGCCACCACCGCAAGATCGCGGATGGCATAGCGCACGTTGGCCATGCGGCTGGCAGCAAGAACCTGGGCAGCTTGTTCAGTAGGCATCAGAGCGTCCTTGGATTGCAGAAACTTTGTGGTCAACTCATCATTATCCATGAACTTCGAGGGCTTTCGCAGCTTAACTTTGTCCCTCCACAGCCCCGGAGGGGCGACAGATCATAGCCCAGGACTTTAGTCCTGGGTCGGGACGAATGATGATTCCGAGTCCCGGCAGGGACGGCACATGGTGAGGCATCAGCCTTCGGACGCGCAGGATCGCAGCATGATTACAACCACATTACTCACAACGGCCCGTCCTTTATAAGACCTATAACGATTTTGAATTTCCCATTCAAACGGAATCAAGCTACTCTCTCGTCAGTGAATGCTCCTCGTCGCGCATTCGCTTCCAATCCAAGATGATCTGTATCCGCGAGTCGGGCACAGGTTGTAAGCCCGGCTTCCACGGCTTCGGCAGTCTTTGAGTATTCGCCATCGCTCTCCCCGCTGAGCAGCAGTACGGCGACAAAGATTCCGGCCCAACCAACGAGTAACCCGGATCGCTCTGCGCACCGGTGTCTCTCGCCGGCGGGCGCCAGGTACTCGCACTTTCGATTGGAGACGACTGAAATGACGTTCGCGAAAAAGATGAGTTTCTTGCTTTCCCTGTCTGCTGCCATGTCCCTTTCAGCCCTTGCGCAAGATGCGCAGGCGAAGTTCACTCTGCCCTACGATGCCCATATCGGTGAAGCGGCTCTGCCCGCTGGCGAGTACACCGTAACGCTCTCGAACGTCGGGGTCACCAAGGCGATCATCGCTCCTGAAAGCCGTACGGGCACAGCGATGTTCGCACTTCCGGTGAGCACTGACGAATACGCAAGCTGCAAGGAATCTTCAGTCAGCATGCATCGGGAAGGCGCCGACTGGAGTGTGCGTTCCATTTGTTTTGCTGAGCCGCAGATTGCCCTGTACTTCTCCGCTCCGATGGAGAAGACGAGCGTGGCCAGCACTGCGCCTGCTCCGGTAGCGATTGCCGGAGCGAGGTAACCCAAGTTGTTCGCTAGGGGACGGCTGCAACCCACCCACCAGCAGCCGTCCCCATTTTTGCCGATTGTTAAATATGAGTTTCGATTCATAAATAATTGCGATCTTCACGATAGCAACTATCGATCAGGAATCGCCTGAATCCTGAGTAGCATTAGACATGGACACAGCTGAACCGATTCCTACACTCGAGTTTCTCCATAGCGTGAGCAGCCGCATTGCGGCCGCTGATCCCTTGCATGAAGTGCTCGACCAGATCGTCGAGTTCGTCTCCGAATTTGTAAGCTGCGATTCCTGCTTCATCTACGTTCTGGAAGGCGACACGCTCGTGCTGCGTGCCTCGAAAAACCCGCATCCCGAGGTCGTTGATAGCCTGCGCGTTCCGCTCGGTGAGGGCATTACAGGATGGGTCGCCAGACATCGCGAGCCGGTTGTGATCGAACGCGATGCGGCGCAGGATCCAAGATTCCGCAGCTTCGCCGAACTGCCGGAAGATTCCTATCACTCGTTCCTGTCGATTCCCGTAATCTCTCGCGGGCGCGTGGTGAGCGTCATCAACGTGCAACATCGTGAGCCGTATCAATTCACGCCCCGCGAGATCAAGTCGATCTCGACCATTGGCCATCTTGTCGGCGCTGCTATCGAACTCGCGCGCCTGGAGAATGAGATTGCGGAACTCTCCGACAAGCTGGCAGTACGCAAGATCATCGAGCGCGCGAAGGGAATTGTTCAAACCGAGTTTGGCGTGAGTGAAGAAGAGGCTTACAGCATCATCAAGAAACAGGCGCGCAGCCGAAGAAAAACGATGAAGGAAATCGGCGAAGCAATATTGCTGGCAGAAGAATTGAAACGCGAGCAGAAGACGAATGCGAGTCCGGCGGCTTAGAACAAACGTTGGCACGGATTCGACCGTGCCAACGTCCAACTAATTGCTAATTGCTAATTGCTAATTGCTAATTGCTAATTGCTAATTGCTTTTTCTATCCACTATCCACTAACCACTAGCCCTTACTCCGGCAGGTCGATCTGCGCCTTCTGCAGCTTGTCCGAGTAATCGATGTACACCGACTTCCACTCGGTGTAGAAATCAATCGCGCCGATGCCGCCTTCGCGGTGACCGTTGCCCGTGGCCTTGGTGCCGCCGAAGGGCAGGTGCACTTCCGCACCGATCGTGGGAGCGTTAATGTACGTGATGCCCGCGTACAGGTCGCGCATCGCGGTGAACGCCTTGTTCACGTCTTTGGTGTAGATCGATGACGACAGCCCGTACTCAATGTCGTTCGCGATCTCAATGGCGTTCTCCAGCCCGTCGCACGGAATGATCGACACCACCGGTCCAAAGATTTCTTCCTGCGCAATCCGCATCATCGGATTGACGTCGGCAAACACCGTTGGCGCAACGAACCAGCCATATTTGTAAGCCTCGCCTTCGAGTCGGTGTCCCCCACACAGCATCTTCGCGCCTTCACCCTTGCCGATCTCGATGTACTTCAGGTCGGTATTCATCTGCGACTCATTCACCGCCGGACCCATATCCACCGACTCATCCAGTCCGTTGCCGACCTTCAGCTTCTGCGCCCGCGCCACCAGCTCATCCACAAACTTCCGGTACACGCCCTTCTGCACGATGATGCGGCTCGTCGCCGTGCACCGCTGCCCGGTCGTCCCAAACGATCCCCACAGCGCGCCTTCGAGCGCCAACTCCAGGTTCGCGTCGTCGAGCACGATCATCGGATTCTTCCCGCCCAACTCCAGCGAGCAATGCTTGAACGTCTTCGCCGCTTCCTGCCCCACGATGCGTCCCACGGCCGTCGAGCCCGTCAGCGACACCGCGCGCACCGCCGCATGCTGCGTCATCGGCGTCCCCACCTCAGTCCCATATCCGCTCACGATGTTCACCACGCCCGCGGGAATGCCGCCATCCGTCAGCGCCTGCACAAAATTAAACGTCGACAGCGGAGTATCCTGCGCCGGCTTGATCACCGCCGTGTTGCCCGCCACCAGGGCAGGGAACAGCTTCCACGACGGAATCGCCATCGGGAAGTTCCACGGCGTAATCATCGCGCACACGCCCAGCGGCTGGCGCACGGCCATGGCGAACTTGTTGGGCAGCTCCGAGGGCACGGTGGGACCAAACAGGCGACGGCCTTCGCCGGCGGTGTAGTAGCCGCAGTCAATGGCTTCCTGCACATCGCCGCGCGTCTCCTTGATGACCTTGCCCATCTCGCGCGTCATCAGTTGCGCGTACTCTTCCTTGCGCCCGATCAGGATTTCCGACGCCTTGTACAGCATCTCGGCGCGCCGCGGAGCCGGCACCAGCCGCCACTTCTTATAGGCTGCGCTGGCGGCATCGATGGCGCGGTTCACGTCTTCGGCGTCCGAGCGCTGAAACACGCCGACCACATCGCGCGTGTCGGCTGGGTTCAGGTTCTCAAACGTGCGTCCAGTGTGGCTCTCCACCCACTCGCCGTTGATGAAGTTCTTGTACACCGTGGCCTTGCCACCCTTCGCCGCCGCGCCCGCCGCCTGTGTCATGGTTGCCATATAAAACTGCCTCCTACCAATGCCTTTTAGAATCTGAGTGCAAACCCTCTAGTTTATGGGGGACTCTCAACACCCCGCAACCCGTCGACTGGGTGGCGAGGGAGGTGAAAGCGGGAGGCGGTTTTTCGTGGCTTTATTTTTCTCTTATTGCCTCCTTTGTTTTCATCGAGTTGGGCGGAAATTATTCGTATCTCAGTCATTTTATTGGTAGTTATAGCTATCCATGTCTGCCCGTTGAACTTAGGTCCTCTCAGTGAGAGAAAGTATGTCGTCCCCGGGGGACTCTGGACCGTTTTCTCCCGCTACCCAGCACTCTGCCTGCGGCTCCGTGCTGGGCTATCATGTTCCCGCCCCCGCGGGGCTGCTGCTTGCCGGTCGGTCTCACCGTCGCAACCGATTCTAACAACGTTGAGAGACACCGAGGCGCAGCTCTGCCTGTGGGCGAGCTCGACTACTCCGATTCGACACTTCAATCAGGCGATGGACAAGACCTCCTGTTCGGTTGCCGCTGCGCTTTCACTAACGGTGCTAGTGGGCGGCTTTCTGGTTTCAGATTGTTCGGCTGCGATCTTTTGTGAAGCGGCGCGCTCGGCGAGTTTCTGTTCGGCGAGTCGTTCGGCGGCAAGGCGCATGTTCTTTTCGAGCGCGATGGCGGCGTAGCGCTTGCGGCTGGTGACGATGTGACGGCGACGACGGTTGCGCTGCTGTTGCTTGTAGCGCTCCGTGGCTGCGTCCATGCCCTGGGTCGCCCGGATCTCGCGGAGTTCGGCGAGCTCGGGCGTCTCGGGGTAGTCAGCGCGGATAGTGTGTTCGGGACAGCCGGGGCCGTGCTCGCAGTAATTGACGGTGGGCATGGGAGAACAGTTGTCAGTTGCCGGTGGGCAGTTGTCAGTTTCGAAAGCAGCAGGAGCGGGAAAAGCCGCTTCGGGTGAGAGGTTGAGATCGAGGTCGTTGGGCAGGCCGTAGTCGGCGAGGCTGACTGCGGGAGCTGGCTGGTCGGAGTGATATGGGCTGGCGGGCCACTTGTCGGACTCGAGCAGGTTGCGGGACGCGATGTTGAGCAAGCGAATGAGGCGATCGGCGCGCTTGAGCTCGATCATGTCGGCGGCCAGGGCCTCGGAGAGCTGGGTGAGCGCCGATTGCACGGCGAACATGGATTCGAGCGGCGGGAGTGTCAAGTCGAAGTGCTCGCCGCGGGCACGGTACTGGGCCATGCGCATGAGTCGGGCACGGTGCCGGAGGTGGTAGAGGCAGAGATTACGGTCTGTGACAGCGGCAGAGTTGCCGATGCCGCCATCGTCGTGAATGTAGGTGCAAGTACGGTATTCCATGGCGCTCCTCGAAAAAGTTGTCAGTTGCCAGTGGTCAGTTGTCAGAAAAACAGCCGACCCGGGCATAGGTGTCCAGCTTTCGAGGGTACGGCGAAGTCAAGAGGGGAGAGAGAGATTTCATGGGTGTTGACGTTACGAAGGTAACCGGAAATTTCCCATTATGGGAAGGTGGTTTTCGGTTGTCGGTAACCCCAAGCCACTCTTGCGGGGCACGGTAATGCCGCACACGAAGGAGTATGCGGTAGTGCAACGAAAATCCCCACTCAAGCGGCCAACAGCGGGCCGCTTGAATGGGGCACCCGACTCATAAATTTCTCAGCTTGAGGAGGTGGTTGTCAGTGCCACCAGCCTATTCTCGATTGACGTTACCAACGCTTGGCGTTAGTATTGTATGGCGTGATCAAGAGTTTTTGAGACGGAGAGACGGAGCGCTTATGGAAGGAAGAGCGCACGCGGCGCATCCCGGCGGACCTCCGCAAGCCCGCGCTCAAGAAATTGCAGATGCTGAACGCGGCCACGGCCCTGACGGACTTGCTCGTTCCACCCGGCAACCGACTCGAGCGATTGCATGGCGACCGCGAAGGCCAGTACAGCATTCGCATCAACGATCAGTACCGCATCTGTTTCGAGTGGCGCGAGAGTAACGCGTACGAAGTCGAGATCGCCGATTATCACTGAGGAGACGGCACATGCCCCGGCGGAAACGAAATACGATTGCGGCGCATCCTGGCGAGATTCTGCGCACTGAGTTCATGGAGCCCATGGCAATCACCGCGTATCAATTGGCCAAGGCGCTTCACCTTCCCGGCATCTACGAGATCGTGCGCGGGCAGCGGGCTATCAGCGCTGATGTCGCCCTTCGGTTGGGAAAGTACTTTGGCATGACGCCGCAGTTCTGGATGAATCTTCAGACGGACTACGATCTGCGAATAGCAGCCACAACCGCCCCGCTAAAAAAGATCAAGACTCGCAAAGCGGCCTAGAGACACGGGGTCCCAGGTTAGCGTCCAAAAACAGGACGCGAACCTGGGGCACCGGGCCAACCGTCGGATGTCGTTCGCCCCGGTCTGGATGTCAACGGCGCCTCAGGAACTCTTGGAATTCACGGGGAAGAATCACCGACAGATAGTGATGCTGCGAGTTACCATACCTTCGCCGTATGCGCAGCCTGAGTTCAATCCCGCGACCTTTACTGCTGGGCGCTGCGATCGTCTTTGCCGTAGCTCTGATTATGTACACCGGCGTCTGGCTGTTCTATGCGGGCTGGTCGGCGCCAGTACAGTTCGGGATTGAATGGAAGCCTGAGTTCACGCCCTACGTCACGATCATGACGCTCACCCCGGGAGGTCCCGCAGCGCAGGCAGGTTTGCGGGTGGGCGACCGCATCCTCACAGTTAACGGCTATCCCCAACACGTTTTGACCGTGGCTCCGGCAATTGCACGCGGGAAGGCAGGTGAGGTAGTGACGCTGCGCGTGCAGCGGCCGGGAGTTGCTGAGCCATTCACATTGCCGATGACACTGGGAGCGGCCCCACCGCGAGCGCAACCCTCGGTAGCACAGTGGCTGGCCATACAAGTGATCGGCTACTACCCTCTGCCCTTCCTGGTTGTGGGCTTGCTAGTGCTGTTCCTGCGGGTCGAAGACAAGAACGCGTGGCTACTGGCGATCATGTTTGCCGGGTTCATCGCGGCCGCGCCAGTGGCCTTTCTGGAAGGAGTTCTCTCCCCGCCGTTACGCCGTTTCATCCTGAGCTACATGATTCTGCTGTATGGCATGGCGCCAGCGGTCTTCTGCTTCTTCTTCGGGACGTTCCCCACATCGTCACCCATTGACACAAAGTTCCCCTGGTTGAAATGGCTGCTATTGGGCACTGGGATTGTTTGTTCTGTACCACCCGCGGCAATCGCGTTAGTGACGGGTAGCTCCCTGACTTCGGTGCGGCTGGTCCAGGAGATAGGGGAACGGCGATTCTTTGCCCTTTCGGCAGCCTATTTGTACGGCGGTTTCGGACTTGGACTGGTATCGCTGATCTGGAACAGCGTGCAGGCACCCACGCCCAACGACCGCCGCAAGACCCGAGTTATGGTCTGGGGGACGGTTGCCGGGTTGGGACCGATCCTACTGGTTTCGACGTTCTCGTTCATACAGCACAAAGTCTATTACGCCTATCCCTTCTGGGTTGTTGTTCTGCCGATCATCGCACTAGGAATTCTTCCAGTGTCATTCGCTTATGCGGTCGTGAAATATCGGGTTCTTGAGATTCCGGTACTACTGAGGCGAAGCGCCCGGTATTTCATGGTGCAGCGCGGATTCCTCCTGCTGATCCTTCTGGCAGGCATTGCCGCAACGTTCCTGCTGGCGCGAGCGCTGAGTCAGTACTTTCCCGAACGCGGACACGTGGGAGTTCCAGCCGGAGCAGCGCTGGGCATAATCCTGGTGTGGGGCGGTACGCAGATGCAGAGCCAGGTGACTCGGCGGCTGGACCGCGCGTTCTTCCGCAGCGCGTACGATTCACGGCAAATCCTGATGGATCTTGCGGCCAAGACCCGCAGCGCGTCGAACCGCGCGCAACTGGCCGAACTCCTGCGACATGAGATCGACGAGGCGCTGCATCCATTGACTCTGGCCATCTATTTTCGAGAACGCAGCGGCGAATTTGTGGCCTCAGGCGAGGTACCCGATGAGACTCGCGCTCTGCCGGCGAACCTTCCTGTACTGGAGCATATGCGGGAGCGCGGGCAGACCTGGGAGATTGTTCCTACGCTGGGCGAAGCTCCATCGCTCTCGATGCTGCAACCGCTGCGGCCGGAATGCCTGGTCCCGATGCTGGGACGCGATGGCCAGCTGCTGGGCCTCGCGGTACTGGGGCCGCGGCTGTCGGAAGAGCCTTACTCGGGTGAGGACAAGCGGCTGCTGGATTCGGTGGCGAACCAGGCAGGCGTTGCGCTTGAGAACATTGACCTGGCTGAAAACATGGCCGAGCGATTGGAAGCCGACCGGCGCGTCCACCAGGAGATGGACATCGCCCGCCAGGTGCAGAGTAAGCTGCTACCGCAGAAAGCGCCCCTGCTGAAGACGATCGATTACGCGGGGGCTTGCATCCAAGCGCGCGCGGTGGGCGGAGACTATTACGACTTCCTCGATCTCGGCGAAGGACGTGTCGGTTTCGTGCTGGCTGACGTCGCGGGCAAAGGGATTTCAGCGGCGCTGCTCATGGCGAACCTGCAGGCCCATCTGCGCAGCCAGTCAGCGATCGTCAATCACCACTTCGCGGAAATGCTGGAGCGGGTGAACCGCATCTTCTTCGAGTCCACCGAATCGAACAACTATGCGACGCTGTTCATTGCCGTTTACGAAGATGACTCGCGGGTGCTGCGGTACATCAACTGTGGACACAACCCTCCGGTGATTCTGCACGGAGATAAGGTACAGCGACTGTTTGCCACGGCGACCGTGCTGGGCTTGTTCGACGACTGGCGATGCGAAGTGGAACAGACCCATCTTCTCCCTGGTGACATTCTCGCGATCTGCACCGACGGTGTATTCGAGGCTGCCGACCCCTGGGGCAACGAGTTCGGGGAGGATGGGTTACTCAACGCACTGCGAACGGGAGGCGAACGTAACGCTCAGGAATTGGTCGAGTCCGTAGTTGAGAAAGTCAAGCAGTTCGCCCCAGGCGAGCAGGCCGACGACCTGACGCTGATTGTCGCGAAAGCATGAAGTTAGTACCGAAAGCACCTCGGCGTTTCCCGGGCGCGCCGGATTCGGCCGTCATTTGGGCGGGCGCGAATGTGGATCCGAAGCTGTAAAGGACACCAACGCCTGGCTCCGACAAATGCCAACGGCAGGGATATGTGGCCGCCTAGGAACGAAAATCCCCACTCAAGGCCAGAAGAGGGCCTTGAATGGGGCACGCATTATAAAAGGGCGCCCCTTTCCAAGCAGGTTTATGTTTGCTGTGCTGAAGCAGTAAACCAAACCTCACGAAAGGAACACCCGATGAATAGCATCAAGTATGTGGGTCTGGATGTCCACCGCGACACGATTTCGGTGGCGGTATTGAACGCTGACGGCAAGTTGGTGATGCAGTCGGTCATCGCCACCCGGGCCTCTACCATTCTGGAATTTCTGCAGGGTCTGCGTGGGACGTTGCACGTCACCTTCGAAGAAGGTACACACTCGGCTTGGCTGTATGACTTGCTGGTGCGACGAGTGGCGCATCTGGTGGTGTGCAATCCGCGGAAGAATGCGCTGCTGAAGGCTGGCAACAAGAGCGATGCGATCGACGCGCGCAAGCTGGCGGAGTTGCTGCGCCTGGGATATCTCAAGCCGGTGTATCACGGGCAGAACAGCCCGGCGGCGGTGAAGCATCTGGGCCGTAGTTATGCGGCGCTGACCGAAGACACCACCCGCATCATGGGCCGGCTGAAAGCGCTGTATCGCGGCCAGGCCATTGCCTGTGCCGGCAAAAAGCCGTACGGATCACGGCATCGGGACCAGTGGCTGGCGCAGTTGGTCGACAGCGGGCTGCAGCGTCGGGCGCGGCGACTCTATCAGGAGCTCGATCTGCTGCAGCAGTTGCGTCGCGAAGCCCGTCACGATCTGATTCTGGAATGTCGCAAGCATAGCGAGACGAAGCTGCTGCGCACGATTCCGTGGCTGGGCCCGATACGGGTGGCGCTGCTGATCGGGCGGGTGCAGACACCGCATCGCTTCCGTAGCAAGCGGCAGTTCTGGGCCTACTGCGGGCTGGCGCTGGAGACGCGTGACAGCGGTGAGTATCGCGTGGTCAACGGACAGATCGAGCGCAGGAAGAAGCCGGTGTTCATTCGCGGGCTGAACCGCAATCACAACCACGATCTGAAAAACCTGTTTAAGAGCGCGGCCACCACGGCCAGTGGCAGTGAGGGAGCGTTTGGCCGGTTCTACGAAAACCTTCTGAAAAAGGGGATGAGAGCGGAGATGGCGCGGCTGACCCTGGCGCGCAAGATCGCGGCCATTACGTTACATGTGTGGAAGAAAGGAGAGGCGTTCGACGCCAAGTATGTGAAGCCACAAGCCGCTTGAGCGCGCAGGACCGCAGGGAAAGGGCGAGTTTCACTTCGCGTTTTTCTGTTCGGGCTGCGAGCTCGGGTTCGAGGGTAAGTATCCTGGCCGGGTTAGACTAAGTGCGCCGCTGGCGCCAAGTCTCACGGGGCACCATATGCTCCCTCGGATAACCCAAAAAAGCCATACTGGCCGCGGCTAGGACCGCGAGTCTCAGATAGAACCATGGTTGGCCCGCTGAGCGGGACCACCGTCAGGCTTGTGCAGCTTCAGCTAGCGAAGGATGTCGTAGCGCGGATATGAAACCAGTCAGACAACTGCTGACTTCCGCCACCAAGCATGACGAGAAGGGGCTGGATGTCAGAGAACTACCGGCTGCTCCGGCACAGGGAGAAGTGTTTTCTCTTGACATCCCCTTTTATAGAACCCGGCAATTGTGGGCCCCGCACGGATATCGGATTTCAGCAGCCGCCGTCCAAAACAGAGCAACACAGTTCGCATCCATCGCGCCGTTTAGAAAGGACGATCCTTATGAAGGCCGAGATGCTCAAGCGTCTGGTACTGCTTGTTCTGGTGACGGTTTTCTCTGTTGCACTGCGAGCGCAAACCACGTCGGATCCGGCAAACCTTCCGCAACGCGACGGCTCTCACGACTTCGACTTTCTCATCGGCGACTGGAAGGCCCACGTGCGTCGCTTGCCCGATCGCCTGAACAATTCCAATGTCTGGGTTGAGTACGACGGCATCTCGAACCACCATAAAATCCTCGACAGCAACTCGAACTTTGAAGAATTCGACGTCACCAGCACGGACAAGAAGCTGCGTATCAAAGCCCAGACGCTGCGCCTCTACAACCCCACAACACGCCAGTGGAGCATTTATCTGCTGGACGTGAACCAGGGGACGATTGAGCACGCTCATGTGGTGGGTAGCTTCAACGGAAAGCGCGGCGAGCTTTACGGTGAGGACCAATACAAGGGCCGCGCTATTTTAGTTCGTTATGTGTGGCTCGATATCTCTCCCAAGGCCGCACGCATGGAGCAGTCGTTCTCGGGGGATGGCGGCAAGACCTGGGAGGTCAACTGGATATGTGAGCTGTCGAGATAGCGAAAACCCCGACTCAAGGCTAAAAGAGGGCCTTGAATGGGGCACCCGACTCTGTATCGTTCGGCGCGGGCACGCATCCGATTGGGGAGAGGTTTCGTACTCTTAGTATGCAGAAACTCAATCGTCTATTTCCTTTCGCTTTGGCCCTTAGCGTCATCATCTTGATCTCGCTGGTGGCTTGTAATACCACGCAGGCTGCGCCTCCCAGCGCGCCGATCCCTGCCGCCAAGGTCGACGCTCCGCTGGCCGCCGCGCCGGGCAAGCAAACTGCAGTCTTCGCGGGAGGATGCTTCTGGGGCACGCAGTCGGTGTTTGAGCGGGTGAAGGGTGTGGTGAAAACTACGGCTGGATACTCGGGTGGCGCGGCGAAGACCGCGACGTACGACCAGGTGTCCAGCGAAACCACCGGGCACGCCGAGTCGGTGGAGGTGGTTTACGATCCCTCGAAGATCACCTACGGCCAACTGCTTCGCATCTTCTTTTCGGTGGTGCACGATCCCACGCAGCTCAACCGCCAGGGACCCGATGTCGGCGCGTCGTACCGCTCGGTCATCTTCTATAGCGATGACGAGCAGAAGCGAATTGCCACGGAGTACATTGCGCAGCTGGATGCGGCCAAAGTGTTTCCCAAGCCGATCGTTACAGAGGTCACTCCGCTGAAGGGCTTTTATCGCGGCGAAGACTACCACCAGGACTACGCGCTGCATCATGAAGACAACCCGTACATTCAGGTGTGCGACCTGCCCAAGATCAAGGCGTTGAAGCAGCAGTTTCCGGAGCTGTTTGTGGAGTACCAGGGCAAGTGACGCGGTGCGCAGTCGGCGGCGGGTTGTACACATGTGCCGGGGTTATCGCCGGCGCCCGGTCTTGTGTCCGCCGCCGCCGAAGAAACACATCAGGCCGAACATGTATCCGAAGTTGTACCAGGCGCCGTTGTTGTGGACTTCGTAGATGTTGAGGTCTTTGACGAATAGCGAGATGACGAAGACAAAGGGAGCGATGAATCCCTGCCACAGGCCGAGCCAGAATCCGGCGACGGAGTTGTTGTCGGTCGGCGTGCCCTTCAGAGTGTTGGGGCCGGGGGCGCAGGCGGCGAGGACGATGAGGAAGAGGAGAGCGAGGATGAAGGCGGTGAGTTTCATGGCAGATTTCTCCTGTCTCTAGTACGTAGCGGGCGGACAAAAGGTCTCATGGGCATGTGACGCGGGGGAGAATTCGAGAAACATCCGTCGCCATACGGACGTTGACGTGAAGGGAACGCGCTTGCGATAGTACCCGCATGAAAGAAGCGAAGGCCAGGAGCAGTGGGTCGGCTGCAAAGAAGGAAGTCACGCAGAAGACCGTGGACGAGTATCTGGCGCGCGTCCCCGAACCAGCCCGTACGACCTTGAACAAGGTTCGCGCGGTGATTCGGTCGGTTGTGCCTCCGGAGACGACAGAAGCGATCAGCTATGGGGTTCCGGCCTTCAAGCTGAAGGGGCCGGTGATCTGGTATGCGGCGTTTTCGAAGCATTGCAGCGTGTTTCCCACGGCCGCGGTGATCGAGCAGTTCAAGGATGAGCTGAAGGGGTACACGACGTCAAAAGGAACGATCCAGTTTCCGGTGGACAAGCCATTGCCAGCAGCGCTGTTGAAGAAGATGGTGAAGGCGCGGCTGGCGGAGATGGAGAAGAAAAAGCGCTGAGGTGGCGCGGGAGGTGCTTACCCCACATTTGCCAAACGCAGGCAAATATGGGCCACCCGAGGTCAACGCCATTTCTGTGAAGCGACGCAGATGTGGGCCGCCGACGGCAGGTCGCCTACTGTGGCTTGGGCGCAGGCTTCTTCACCGGAGGCTTGGTTGGCTTCACGGGCGCTTTGGGATGGGCATCGTCGTCCAACTGCTGAGCGACCTTCGCGGACTCCAGGGGAAAAGTCGCCATGACAGCGTTGACTCCGAATTGTTCGGCGTCGGCGGCGATGGGTGCGTCTTTAAGTTCCGGCGTTGGCTTGCCGACTTTGTACAGAGTCACGAGGGCCAGCGCTTGAAACTTTGCGGGATCGAGTGTCACTCCTTTTGGAAGCGAAGCGGACGGTACATTGTCATTGCCAGGAGACTTCACCTGGCTGACGACCGTGTACAGGATGTAATCGCATTGCTTGGCGCTGGCTTCGGCTTCCACGTCTTGCGGAGGAGCTTCGGTGTCGAGCGGCACGGTTTCCAGTTGTCGGTGGGCCATCTCGTCGAGGAGATCGAGGCGCAGGTTGTCAGTGGGCAGGCCCTCGTTGCTTGCGTCTTTCAGCTTGACGACTCCGATGCGCACCACGCCGGCAGCTTTGGGCGCGACGGTAGCGGCGGGTTTCGGTGCAGGCGTTGGGGCCGGAGCGGCAGCGGCTGCGGCCGGCGCGTGACTCGGCTCGGGCTGCGAGGTCGCAGGTGCTCCGCCCATCATGGCGGACATGTCATTGGTGCGGCATCCGGGCGGCGCGTCAAACAAAGGCGCCTCGAGGGTCGCCGTGGCCACCTCAATGACCTCGGTAGTGGTGGTGAAGGTTCCCTTGTCCATCGTCATGATGGTCGTCTGCTTCAGCGGATAGCCGAGCGCTGCATTGCCGCTACCTTTCATCACGATGCGGTCGTTACATCCCGCCCGCGCGCCGGGGCCACCACAAGCCATGGCGCGGTAGGACTCGTCGGCGCAGGAGAATTCCGCCGAGAGATCGGCGTACCAGCCATCGGTTTCCATCTTCATGTGCGACTGGTTACAGGCGTCGGGAGTGGACTCCATGACCATGGAGGTTTTGATGTGGCGGGCCTTGTAGCCGAACATGTCCTGGCGCTCGCCGGTATCGGTGACGTTGCGGGTGATCGTGACTACTCCACCCTTGCGCGGAGGCTCGGCGTTGGCGTTGGCGTTCTCGTGCGCCATGGCCCGCGGGTTGGGGGTGACCGGACAAGATGATTCGGTGCCGCCGCCCATCGGGATGACCGAACATTGATTGCCGCTGATGGTGACCATGCGCTTCTGGTCGCACTGCGTGATGGTGACCGAGGCGGCGTGGCCTCCGAAACTCATTTCGCGGCGCTCGCGGGCTCCCTTGATGTACACCGTGCTCTCGGTGGAGTGGCCCATCACCGTGGTGCGGGTGGTGATCTTGAGGTCGGCGGACGCGGCGGTCACGAGGCAGGCAAGGGTGAGAGCAAGAAGACAGAAGCGTCGCAGTTGGCGGGACAAAGGGGCCTCCTTGGTAGAGCCGCTATTCGTTCGGGGAAACAAAGGCAGCGCAATTCTAGAGCAAAGTAGACATTCGTGTATGCGTTAAGAGGGATTCACCACGGAGGCACGAAGGACACGGATAAAAAGTGGGCAAAGAACAAAGGCAGCCGCGGATTTGCACGGATCAATACGGTTCATAGTGGTCCCGCGGTGGATTCGTGGTCGCAACGAAAAACCCCATTCAAGGCCGCTGCGCGTCCTTGAATGGGGCGCCAGGCAATAGGCAATTCACCACAGAGGCACGGAGGACACGGAGTTTCTGGTTTTTCTTCGACCTTCTCCGTGACCTATGTGTCTCATTGGCGAATCATTCTTTACTTGTCGCGCTCGATTACTGCGCCAGCATCGTGTGGGGCGAAGGCGTCGATTAGCGAGATTACTTTCATCTGCGCCTTCAGATCGTCGAGTGAGGCTGCGCTGGTGATGGTCAAATCCATCGGCTGGCCAGGCAGCAAGTCGAAGTAATTGTCGGCGGGCTTGGCGTCGAGGTTGCCGAAGCTGATGTAGACACTACGGGCCAGCACCGGCGCGGAGAGGTGCAGGGTGTAGTTCGACTCGGTCGCGGCGGTGTTGGATCCCACCCTACCGTTCGCCGCGGCGAACGATAAGGGTGGGGCACCCACATTCGGTGGGGCACCCGCAGTCAGCGCGCTCTCGATTTTCGCTTGCGGCAGTTGCATGTCTTTCTTGGGGACGAAGAACAGCGTGTTGGTCGAGATCGGCTTGTTGTCGACGAGAAGATCGGTCACAGCGAAGATCTTGCCGAGGTCACAGTTCGGCAGGTTGGTGATGTCGAGCATCGGCATGGTGAGGTAGACCTTGCTGGCGAGCGGCGCGATCGTCACCGGCTGGGACTTGTCGCTCAGCACTGCGCCTTCGAAGGTGAGGATGCGCACGCGGAGGGTCGCGACCGTAGGCGATGTTTTGTCGGAGACGACGTAGACAGCGAGGTTGCCTTCTTCCTGATGGGGCGACACCAGCACCGGCGCGTAGAAGCGGCGAGCATAGTAATGCAGGGCCTTCCAGCGTCCGTAGTAGTCGAGGCTTGACCACGAGGCGACGGGCCAGCAGTCGTTGAGCTGCCAGTAGATCGATCCCATGGTGCGCGGACGATTCCGGCGCAGATGTTCGGCGCCGACTTTGATGCCCTCGGCCTGCAGGACCTGGCTGGCGTAGAGGAACGAGGCGAAGTCTTTGGGCTGGGGATAGTCGCGCAACATGTAGTCGCGGATGATGGCGTTACCGGCGTTGTTCTTCTGATGCGCCAGCATGACGGGAGTGAAGATGTTGATGCGATCTTCGGGGATGGTGAACGTCTCGACGGTTCGCATTTCGGGGAACGACTGGAAGCCGTACTCGGTCATGAAGCGCGGATTGTGCTTTTCGTAGTCGGTGAAGGGAACGCGGCCGTGCCACACCGACCAGTCATGCATGTCTCCCGACTGATATTTGTCGGACAGCTCTTCGTAGTCAGAGCTGGGAGAACTGGGCCAGTAGGGCGTTTCGGGCG
This sequence comes from uncultured Acidobacteriaceae bacterium, assembly GCA_963699185.1. Lineage (GTDB taxonomy): Bacteria > Acidobacteriota > Terriglobia > Terriglobales > Acidobacteriaceae > DASRAA01. The sequence goes on from OY969419.1 coordinate 501,237, forward strand.
CCAGGCGGTTGACCGCAGCGGCGAGGATGCCGCTGAAGGTGGAGACGTAGTCCTGCCACATCTGGAAGCGGACGTCGGAGGGCAGCTTGTCGCGGTCGTGCCAGGCGAGTGCGACCTCGGTTTCATTGTTGCCGCACCAGATCACGATACTGGGATGGTTGCGCAACCGTCGAACTTGCTCTTCGGCCTCGCGAGTGACGTTCAGCTTCCAGCCGTAGGTGCCGGGCTGCCAGTCGTTGCCGAACATGAAGTCCTGCCAGATCATGATTCCGAGCTCATCGCAGAGGTCGTAGAACTCGTCGGTTTCGTAGTAGCCTCCGCCCCAGTGGCGGATCATGTTCATGTTGGCGTCCACCGCCGATTGGAGGACCTGGCGGTATTGCTGGGTAGTGACGCGCGTAGGGAAGCTGTCGAAGGGGATGACATCGGCGCCTTTGCCGAAGACTGGGATGCCGTTGACGACGAACTCGAATGAGCGTCCCCATTGATCGGGCTCACGGCGAAGAACGATCGAGCGGAGGCCGGTTTTCGCGGAAGCTTCGTCCAGCAGACCCTTGCCCATCTTGAGCTGAATTTGAAATTTGTAGATGGGCTGCGCGCCGTATCCGGCGGGATACCACAATGAAGGGGTGGCGATGTCGATGGGCAGAGTTACATGGTTGACTCCGGACTGGAGTTGGACGCTGCGTGGTCCATTGGAATACCTGGAGGAGCCGATAAGGTAATCGACGGTTACGGTCGCATTGCCGGCTTCGGCGGCCGTGACTTCGACCTCGACGAGAAGGTGCGCGACTGCGCTGCTCACGTCGAGCTGACGAATGTGGACGTTGGAGATTCGCGCCTCGCCCCATGCTTCGAGCCGTGCCGGACGCCAGATGCCGCTGGTGACAAAGCGCGGGCCCCAATCCCATCCATACTCGTACGCGGCCTTGCGGAGATAGGTCTTAGGTTCGGTGCGCGTGCGGGGTTGCCATGGGTCGGACGAAGCGATGTCGGCCGCAGCCTTGATCGGCGAGGGGAAGACAACGCGCAAAGTATTCGCGCCCGGCTTGAGGTCGGCCTTCACGTTGACACGCCACTCGCGAAACATGTTGTCGGCGGTGAGCACGAGTTTGTCGTTGAGATAGACCTTGGCGTAGGCGTCGAGGCCCTCGAAGACGAGATCGACATTTTTCTGCGCGACCAACGCGGGAGTGATCTGCACCGTGGTGCGGTATTCCCAGTCGGCATTCTCGATCCATTGCAGCTTGGCTTCGTTGTCGCGATAGAAGGGATCGGGAATCAACTTGTTGCGCAGCAGATCGAGATGCACGCTGCCAGGAACGACAGCGGGGCGCCACAGTGGGGCGTCATTGGTAGATGGAGTTGGTGCCTGGGTGGGAGTCGCACTTGGGACCTGGCGGAATTCCCATCCGGAGGTCAGCGGCACGATTTGCTTTTGGGTGGCGGCGTGGGCTGTGGTGGCGACGAGAAGAATGAATGCAGAACGAAGTAAGAGTCGGAACAATGGAGTGGGCTCCTCAGGGGACTGGAGTTGGTGTTTGGTGCGACTGAGAATAGTAACAAGTACGAGGAGCTTGTTCCGTGATTGGGTGACCAATCATTGTTGTTTAGAGCCTTCATCGTAAACCATCGAAACGCACTCGGACGGACGTCCGTGTCGCCGCTGAAGCGGCTCAAACAAATGCCGCCCGTCGGGCTCGGGACGGTCGTCTTGGCGCATCGTTCGTCCCACCCTTTCGCCAGAATCGGGCGAAAGGATGGGGCACCCATTGCCGGCGGGGCGCAGCGGTCTTGCCCTGCGGCGAAAGTAGCATGTAGCAGCTATTCCAATATTTTCGCTTCAAGTGATACTCTGTTTTCACGCGGAGCGACCACAGGTTTCCCGTACAATTGTGCTTTGAGACGAACTGCTCGCACTACGACGGGCGGTGCGGACGAAGTGCCGTGTAGTCATGATGATGTAGCGGTCCGGAGCAAGCGGGCCGACCGGTCCTGCCGGCGGTATCCCCGGAATGACAAGACTCTGGAATTGCAACACTTTCGTCATCCTTAATGTTTGTGGATGAAGGCTCCGGATTGCGAGCACGTGCGTAGTAAGTGTCGGTTCAGTGTGCAGCAGCGTTTTCATATTTATACCGTCTTCATAGAAAGAAGCAGTCGTAATGTCAAACAACGGATTCCATAATCGTCCCTCGCGAGTCGGCAACATCAGGTCGCTGTTCAGCATGTTCTCCAGCGACCTGGCCATCGATTTAGGGACGGCCAATACCCTGGTGTACGCGCGCGGCAAAGGCATCGTGGTCAACGAGCCTTCGATTGTCGCCATCAACAAAAACACAGGTGAAGTAGAAGCGGTGGGCAAAGAGGCCAAGGAGATGCTTGGCCGCACGCCCGGCAACATCGTCGCCATCAAGCCGATGAAAGATGGCGTGATCGCGGACTTCAAGGTCACCGAGAAGATGTTGAACTACTTCATCCAGAAGGCGCATAACCGCAAGATGCTGGTGCATCCGCGCATCGTGATCGGCGTTCCGTCGGAGATCACGCAGGTGGAAAAGCGCGCGGTCATGGATTCGGCCTATCGCGCAAAGGCGAGTGAAGTGCATCTTGTCGAACAGGCGATGGTGGCCGCGATCGGTGCAGGTTTGCCGATCACCGAGCCCAGCGGCAACATGGTGGTTGACATCGGCGGCGGCACTACTGATATCGCGGTGATTTCGCTGAGCGGCATTGTGTACTCGCGTTCCGTCCGGATGGCCGGCAACCAGATGGACGAAGCCATCATGAATTTCATGAAGCGCAAGTACAACCTGCTGATCGGCGAGCGCACGGCGGAGCAGATCAAACTGGAGATTGGCTCGGCGTATCCGCTGGAAAAGCCGCTGACCATGGAGATCAAGGGCCGCAACCTGATCGAGGGCGTGCCCAAGACGATCACCATCGACGATGGCGAAATCCGCGAAGCGGTAGCCGAATGCGTTTCGACCATCATGAACGCGATTCGCGTCGCGCTGGAGCGCACGCCTCCGGAGTTGTCGGCGGACATCAGCGATCGCGGCATTGTGCTGACGGGCGGTGGCGCGCTGCTGAAGAACCTGGACAAACGAATTCGCGAAGAAACGGGGTTGCCGGTGTCGATCGCCGACGATCCGTTGTGCAGCGTGGTGCTGGGCACGGGCAAGATGCTGAGCGACTTTAAACTGCTGCGTAAGATTTCGATCGACTAGGGACAGTGGTCGTTGCCGGTGGTCAGTTGTCAGTCCACCCGGCGAATCGGCGCTTCTTGAAACGGGTTGGCAACCTGTGATAGGTTACATGTAACCAGGGTGAATGGTTATGGCAACCCGGACTTCGACAAGTTCGTCTCGCGAGAAGGTTCGTGCGCATCGTGAGCGCCTACGGCAGCAAGGACTGCGGCCCATCCAGATTTGGGTACCCGACGTCAGTTCGCCGGCCTTCGCGAAGGAAGCACACCGCCAGTCGCGCGTCGTTGCTCGCAGTGCCCAAGAGAAGGAAGATCAGGACTTTATCGACTCGGTCTCCGATTGGGACGATAAGTGAAGCGAGGCGAAGTTTGGACTGTTGCCGGCGGCAACCACTATGCCGGTAAACCGCGTCCTGCGGTAATCGTTCAGGATGATCGATTCGATGACACAAAATCCATTACGATTTGTCCTTTCACCATGAACCCGGCGGAGGCACCACTGTTTCGCCTCATGGTCGAGCCTAATGCGGAAAATGGCCTGCGTGCTGTTTGCCGACTGATGGTAGATAAGATCACGAGCGTTCAGAAGTCGAAGCTGCGGGAAAAGATTGGACGTCTGGCGGATCAGGACATGGTACGGCTTAATCGCGCCATTCTCGTTTTTCTTGGCATTGCCGCGCCCGCAAACAAGTAGATACTTCCGCAGAGACGGTTGGGACGAATGCCTGATTTGCTGCGCTCGCCCCTCGTCAGGTGCGACAATGATTCACATGCCGGCTCGCTGGTGCCGGCCTTGGTATGGAAACAATTCTCGGCCGCTATAAGAACCTGATTGTACTGGCGGCCATCCTGTTCGCCCAGATCATCGCACTCGCGATGCAGGTGCGGCGTCCCTCGGCGGAAGGCGAAACTCGCCTGATCCGAGTGTGGGCGACGGCGGCCGTGACACCTTTTGAGAAAGCCGTGGTGCACACCCAGAAATGGGCGCACGACAAATGGAACGGCTACCTCTATCTGCGCCACGTCGATACGGAAAACCAAGAGCTGCGGGCCGAAATCGACCGCATGAAGCTGGAGCAGGCGCGGCTGAGCGAAGACGCAACCATGGCGCGGCGCATCCAGACGTTGCTGGCGTTCAAGGAACAATATGTTGAGAACACGGTCGCGGCGCAGGTGATTGGAACCAGTGGCAGCGAGCAGTCGCGGGTGCTGTACATCGATAAGGGTTCGAGCGACGGCATCAAGCCCGATATGGCGGTGATCACGCCAACGGGCATCGTTGGCAAGGTAGTGCAGGTGTTCCCGGGATCGTCGCAGGTGTTGCCGATCAACGATCAACTAAGCGGCGTGGGTGCGGCGCTGAAGTCGCTGCGGTTGCAGGGCATCCTGAAGGGCGCGCCCAACGGCACCACGACGCTGCAGTACATCATGAGCGACGAGCCGGTGCAGCCGGGGCAGGAAGTCATTACCAGCGGCGGCGATCGAATTTTTCCGAAGGGGCTTCCGATTGGGACGGTAGCTTCCGTGGAGCCAGGGAAAGACTTGTTCCTCAACATTCGGGTGATTCCATCAGCGCGTCTCGACCGGCTGGAGGAAGTGCTGGTGGTGACCAAGATCCAGGAAAAGCTGCCGGACGCGAAGGACCTGGGACCGATTCGCGCCTCGGACATTCTGAGTGAGCGGCTGCCGGGAGTACCGGTCGCACCCAACGTTGATGCGGCAGGCAACGCAGCGAGCCCTGCAGGTGGCGCTGCCAATCTTGCGTCATCGAACACCGCGCCGGGAGCAACCGCTGCGAAGCCTGGAACGACAACTGGTACTACGCCGCCGACTGCGGGTGCGGCGGCGAGCGGTACGAAACCATCCGCGGGGGTCGTTCCCGGCGGGTCGAAGCCGGCTGCTTTGCCGGCAAACAAGCCCGTTAACGGAAGCGCGAACGCCGCGACGGTTCCCAAGGTCGTGCGCAAACCGCCCGTTACGGCCCCTTCCGACACCAGCCCTAAGCCGCCGGCAACTCCGCCAGCCACCCAAGAGAATCCGCCACAATGAGCTCACGATCGGTGCCATTTCGCGGAAGCTTTACCTCGCGGGAACAAGTTTCGGTCTACGAATTCAGTTGGCTTGCGACCATCCTGATTCCGCTGATTGCCATTTTCATACAGGCGTTCTTGCCGACGAAGATACGCTGGCTGCCGATCATCGATCTGCCGATGATGGTGGTGATCTTCTTTGCGGTGGCGCGGCGCAATCCGATCAGCGGATGCGTGACGGGCGCGATCATCGGGCTGCTGCAAGATCTGCTGGGCGGACCGGCGCATCCCATCGGGATGTACGGCATCACGGATACGATCATCGGATACATGGCCTCCTCGTTGGGGGTGAAGATTGACATCGAGAATCCGGGATCGCGCTTCCTCATCATCTACGGGTTCTTCGTCATTCACCAGGCGGTGTACTACGGAGTGGGACACGGCTTGCTGCGGCAGGCGCTGCAGTGGAGCTGGAGCCACGTCGCTATTTCTGCCCTGGCTAACGCAGTCGTGGGAGTACTGGTTTTCAATCTGCTGGACCGCTTCAAGCAACGATGATCTGTGGGCGACCACGACGCCTTCTGCCCGGAAGCAGCGCTCCCTCGAGGAAACCGCCAGAAGACTGAGCCGCCATGGGTTACGTGTGTTTTTCACATCCACGCAACATTTAATCGGATTAGAATAACGGCAAGGGCCTGCGCCATCCTTCCAACTGCGTGTGTGATGCTGATCGAAAGTTAAGGTGTGTGACGGCGACTAGTGCCCGGACAACTGCGGACAGTTAGTTGCAGAGGTTCGCAACTGATGACAGGCCCCGATCGAGAGTTGTAGTTACCCGATGTTTGGTCGCGACGAAAAGGTTTCCCCATTCCGGCTGACCGTAGCGCAGTACGTCCTGCTGGGGATTTTTCTATTTCTGGCTTTCGGATTGTGGAGACTGCAGGTCGCGCGCAACGATTACTACCTGTCGCTGGCCGAGCAGAACCGCATCAAGCAGGTACCCATCCTTGCGCCACGCGGAAAGCTGCTGGACCGCGAGGGCCGCATTATCGTTGACAACTATCCCTCGTTCTCAGTCCTGTTGCTACGCGATCAGAACCGCAATCTCGAGGCCGATGCCGACAAGATCTCAGAGGGGCTGCACATTCCTCCCGACGAACTGCGCGCGCGGCTGAAGCGCATGGTGGCGGTTCCTGGCTACCAGCCGATGTTTCTGAAAGACGACATCACTCCTGATGAGTTGGCCTTCATCGAGTCGCACCGCGCCGACTTGCCGGAACTCGACATCATCACCGTGCATCGCCGCCTGTATCCCAAGGGTGGCTTCATGGCGCACGTAATCGGGTACGTCGGACAGGTGAGCGAAGAAATGCTGACCCAGCCACAATGGGAACTCTATAGCCCGGGCGACGTGGTCGGCATGTCGGGAGTCGAACAGTACTACAACGATGTCCTGATGGGCAAGAACGGTTCGCGCCAGGTGCTGGTCAACAGTCGCGGCAAAGAAGTCGGCATGCTCAGCGATGTGCAGGCGGTCCCGGGCAAGCAGCTCAAGCTCACGATCGATCTCGACCTGCAGATCGCCGCAGAGCAGGCGCTGGAAGGCAGGCCCGGTGCCATCGTGGCGATGGATCCCCGCACTGGGGAAATCCTGGCCATGGTCAGCCGGCCGGCGTTCGATCCGAATGCGTTTGCGGTGCGAGTTTCACGCGATGAGTGGAACCGGCTGATGACCGATCCCGGAAAACCGCTGTTGAATAAGGCCATCCAGGCGCAGTTGGCGCCGGGCTCGGTGTTCAAGGTCATCATGGCGACGGCCGGAATGCAGGAAGGCATCGCCCAGAACCTGGTCGTGAGCTGCGGCGGTGGTAAAAGCTTCTATGGCCGCTTTTTCAAGTGCTGGATTGCGTCGACGCACGGAACCCATGGCAGCGTGAATATTAGCAAGGCGATCTTCCAGTCCTGCGACTCGTACTTCTACACGCTGGCGGAAAAACTAGGCATCAGCCGCATCGCGAAGTACGCCACCATGCTGGGGCTGGGGCAAAAGACGGGAGTCGACTTGCCGCAAGAGGTCTCCGGCGTAATGCCGTCGGAAGAATGGAAGATCAAGAACTTCAAGCAGAAGTGGTACGCCGGAGAAACCATTTCTGTCGGCATCGGGCAGGGCGCGGTGGCGACCACCCCAATTCAACTCGCGCGCGCGTTTGGCGCGGTTACCACTGATGGATCGTTGAGGCGTCCGCACATTGCATTTCCGGAGCAGTTTCCGCCGGAGTTCAAGCAGGTCGCCCACTACAACGACGAAACCAAGATTCCCATTGACGAGAAGAACTGGGTGACGATCACCGACGCTATGGCGCTGGTGGTTTCCCCAGGAGGAACGGCGGCCAGCGCACACCTGCCGGGCATCGACTTTGCCGGCAAGACAGGCAGCGCGCAGACGGTGTCCAACGAACTGAAGAAGAAGATGTCGGCCAGCGAGAAGAGCAAGTTCAAAGACAATGGCTGGTTCGTTGGGGTCACGCCACGGCGTAATCCCGAGTTGGTAGTTGCGGTGCTGCTGGAAGAGGGCGAGCACGGATTTTTCGCTGCGCGCGCTGCGTCGCAAGTCATCAAGGCATACGTTGAGAAGCAACGCAACCGCCAGACGCACGTGGCCAAGGCTAACGCTTCAGCCGCGAATCAGGCCGAGGTCGCGGCAGTCTGGCATGACGGCGATGCGAAGCCCGGAGATAACAAACTGCAAGGTGGACATTACACCGTGCCGCTGGATGCCAAGGCGAAGTCGGTGGCTTCTGCTCCGGGTGTTTCGCAGAACGATGTTCCACTTCCGACGTCGGCGCTGCAAGCCACTGAGTCCCACACTGAAATGGCCAAGCCTGAACTGGAGACTCCGCCGCAGGCGCAACCGACGCAGCCTCCGCTCAAGCAAGATTCACCCGAAGACAAGCCATCGGTCCAGCCGAACACGAAGAAGCCAGTCGCGAAGCCTGCGATTGCGCCTGCGGCAATTGCGGTCCGCGGGAGCCAGCCGTGAGCCGCTACGTCTCGTACCGCGACTTCGACTGGGTCCTGTTGGCGCTGGTGCTGCTGATCTGCGTTCTGGGCGTTGTCGAGATCTACAGTGCTACGCTCAACACCAAGTTCATGGGCGTCCACATCAAGCAAATTTACTGGGTGCTGGGCGGAGTGGGTCTGATGTTTGCCATGAGCGTCGTCAGCTACCAGGCTCTAATCGAGCGGGTGCCGGTGTTCTACATTGTGTCGATCGCGTCACTGCTGGCGGTAGAGATTTTCGGCAAGAAATATCTTGGCGCGCGGCGCTGGGTGCAGATCGGATCGTTTCACTTCCAGCCGTCGGAGTGGGTAAAGCTGGTGCTGATCCTGGCGATGGCCAAGTACTTTGCCGACAACAAAGGTGAGTGTGACGCGCAAGATATCGTCAAAGCTGGGGCGTTGGTGGGGATTCCGATGCTCATGGTGCTGATCCAGCCTGACCTGGGGACTGCGTTGACCTACCTGCCGATCGCCATCATGGGTCTGTTCCTGGGTGGGATGAAGGCCAAGCATGCGCTGGTCATTGTGCTGATTGCGGCGCTTCTGGCTCCGGTTGCGTGGCACGTGCTCAAACCCTACCAACGCGACCGCTTAACTACGTTTATCGAGCCGGAAGCCGATCCGCAGCGCAAAGGTTACCAATTGATACAGTCCCTGGTGGCAGTGGGATCCGGGGGCATCTTTGGCAAGGGGACTGCGCAGGGGAGTCAGACACAGGGCCAGTTCCTTCCGGTGCCGCATACTGACTTTATTTTCGCGGCGTTTGCGGAGGAACATGGATTCATAGGCGCTATGGGATTGTTGCTGCTATACTTTATCGTGCTGATGCGTCTGATTCAGAACGCTCAGACGGCCCCTGACCGGGCCGGTGCCTTCGTGGTGATGGGTGTGGTGGCAGTTCTGGCATTCCATATCCTGGTCAACGTGGGCATGGTGGTTGGATTCATGCCGGTCACGGGAATCCCCTTGCCGTTAATGAGTTACGGGGGATCGTCGGTACTGTTCATGTTCCTGGCGCTGGGGATCGTGATGAACGTCCGGATGCGCCGGTTTGTGAACTGAGGATCAAAGACTTTTTGCTGGCCAGGAGAATTCGCGCCAGTCAGGACGCGGGTCAGCAAACGCCGGGTTCACTCGCCGGGAAGGCAGTCCGAAGCAGGATCAAGGCCTTCGAAGAGTGACAAAAAGATTACGAACGCCCTCACGTACGAGGGCATGTATCGGCCGCAAGCGAAAAGGGCCGGGCAGGATTGCAGAGTAAGTCGCAAGAGGCGGGTAACGACCCCTTCCGCAGTTGGAAGGTGTGGTCACAAACCTCCCAGGGCTTGCCAAATTACGGTGCAGACGATTCCAAACATTACTGCAGCTAACATCAAGCTGGGAGCACACCCGGGCGAGGCCCTGCGTGTGTCCGCATCTCGATGAAACCGTAGATTACCTTCTTGTCCGCTTCCTGAGCGCGCGCGCCGGTACACCGGAGCGTCCATGAACAAAGAACTTTACGTGTCTTCCACACCCCACGAAACCAAAGTGGCGTTGGTGGAAGACGACCAACTTGCCGAAGTATTTTTCGAGCGCGGCAACGAATACACCCTCGCAGGATCCATCTACAAAGGCCGTGTTACCCGCGTACTCCCCGGAATGCAATCCGCATTCGTGGAGATTGGACTGGAACGCGATGCCTTCCTCTATGTTTCCGATTTTCTTGAACTCGGGGACGAAGAGGATTCTGAAGAATTCGGGGAAATTCCCGCGCCGCGCACGACCGTCAACATGAGCCAGCAGCCGCAACCCCAAAACGGGGGAGCGCAGGCTGCGATTGCTCAACCGCCAGTCGACGACGAGTCCGAGTTTTTGGCTGCCGTCGGAGACGTCGCGCCCATCGAAGGAAATGACGAAACTGACACTGAGGAAGTTTCTGCTGCGCCTGCAGGCGAACAGAAGGCTGAGGAAGGTGCGCGCCGCTGGCGTGGCCGCCGACGCCGGGGAGGCCGTCGCGGTGGTCGCGATGACCGTCCTGAGCGCCTGGAGTCGAAGCCCGAAGTCGAGAAGTCGGAAGAGCAGCCCGCAACCGCGATAGAGGCTGCCACCGAAGCGCCCGCGGAACGTCGCCCGGAGCCACGCTCGGATTCGCGCTACGAAACGCGCGGAGAAACTCGGCCGACTTCTCGGGGCGAATCGCGCTCGCGCTCCGACTTCGGACCTCCTCCGGGATATACGCCGATGGTGTTGCCGGGAGAATCGATTTCCAAGTACCGGAATCTCCCGCAAGCGCCCGCGGCGGTGGTGGCAGAAGAGCTGGAGACAGCTGGCGAAACTACTGAAGCTGTTCTTGTTGACGCTGCGGAAGACAGAGTTACGCCCGCTGAAGCGCACCACGCGACATTCGAGGCATCCACTCCCGTAGCAGAAGAGGTGGAGGTACACGACTCTGCCGTTCCTCACGCCGAACCGTTGAGCTGGTCTGCCTCCGAGTCGCAAGTCGACGACCGCGACGCATTCATCGTGTCTTCCAACGCCGAAGCGCTTTTTGTGCCGGACCACGCAGAAGCTACGCCGGAAATGAAGGCAGTCGCAGAGCCGGAGCCGGCGGGGCATTCCGACGAAGCACACGTTGTAGCTACCGCCCACGACACGGAAGTCCCTCATGCGACGAGCGAGGCTCACCAGCACGAAGCGCATGTCGAAGCTGCGGAGCACGGAACGAGCGAAGGTGGATTCGAGGCGACCGAGGAAGAACACTCGTACCCGGAATCTCAAAACGCGCCGCAATTCGACTCCGGACTGCAACAGCACAGCGCGCCTTCCGAAGCCCCCGAGGGTCGCACGCTGGAGCACGAGACGCTGGAGGATGACGAGATGGAATTCCATCCCATGCCCGAGAACATCGAGGCGCTGAGCGAAGTCGCCGGCGATGTGGAGCTCGAGCTGGAAGAAGAGACTCTCGATAGCAACGACGGCTACTCCGACCGCTGGATTCCCAAAGTAGCTGACGTAGACGAGGACGAAGTGGTGGCCGCCGAAGAGCGGGGAGAAACCAGGTTTGCAGCGGGCGAAGAAGAAGATGACGAAGAAGAGGGCGAGGCAGGGGAGGAAGAAACCAACGGCCGGGCGGAATTGAGAGCAGCACCGCCGACCGTCGGGTATCAGCAACGCCAGACTGAGCGGCAGGGATTCAATCGCCGCAACGATCGCAGCCGGCGAGGAGGAGGACGAAGAAACAACGTGCGGACCAGCCCGCACTCCCACCGTCCGCAGCCGCTAATCTCCGACTTGCTGAAGGAAGGCCAGGAAGTCCTGGTTCAGATCGCGAAGGAGCCCATCGCCAAGAAGGGCGCGCGCATTACCAGTCACATCGCGTTGCCCGGGCGGTTCCTGGTGTACATGCCAACGGTGAATCACGTGGGCGTGTCACGCAAGATCAACTCCGAAGAAGAGCGCCAGCGCCTGAAGCGCATCGTTACCAGCGAGCGCGAAAACGGACTGGGTGGCTTCATCGTGCGCACCGCTGCCGCCAACATCAAGGAAGACGAGTTGCGCGCCGACATACGTTTCCTGAAGCACCTGTGGGCCGAGATCAAGACCCGCGCCGAAAGCAGCAAGTCTCCCGCGCTGATCTATCACGACTTGAACCTGGTGGAACGGGTATTGCGCGACCAGGTGAACGCTGACTTCTCGCAGATCTGGGTGGACACCGAAGACGAGTACGAGCGCGTGGTGCGCTTCGCGCAACGCTTCCAGCCGTCGCTGGTGAGGCGCATCAAGCTGTACACGAAGACCACTCCCCTCTACGAGCACTTCGGAATTCAGGACGAAATCAACAACGCTCTGAAGCCGCAGGTGTGGCTGAAGAGCGGCGGGTCGATTGTGATCAATCAGACGGAAGCGCTGGTAGCGATCGACATCAATACCGGCAAGTACGTCGGCAAGACGCAGCGGCTGGAAGACACCATCGTCAAGACCAACATCGAGGCGAGCAAGGAGATCGTACGTCAAATCCGGCTGCGTGACCTGGGCGGCATCATCGTGATCGACTTTATCGATATGGACGAGCGGCGGAACCGGCAGAAGGTAATGCAAGCCCTGGAAGAGGCCCTGCGTTCCGATCGTTCACCGACGAAGGTGCTCCAGTTCAACGATTTCGGACTGGTGGCGATCACTCGCAAGCGCGTCAAGCAGTCGCTCGAGCGCACACTGGGTGAGTCATGTCCGTATTGCGTTGGCGCAGGCTTTGTGAAATCGGTTCCGACGATCTGCAACGAGATCTACATCGAGATGCGCAAGATGATCCACGAACACGACCGCACTGACGTAACTCTGCGCGTAAATCCCGAAGTTGCAAAGGCCCTGAAGGCCAACAATGGGAAGCTGATTACTGAGATGGAAGAGCTGACCGGCAAGGCGGTGCTGGTGAAGAGCGATCCGCTGCTGCACCAGCAGAACTTCGACATCCAGTAGCGAAGGGTTTTACTTTACGAATTGCCGGGCCATTGCGCCCGGCTTTTTTATTGCGATAGCACTGATCTAGGCGAGCGGCGACGACTTGGGCAAGTCCAAACTGCCTTGCAATTGCTCGAAGGGGAGGAATACGGAGAATGCCGTTCCACTACGACCGGGCCGCACACTGCTGATGAAGTGGATGGTGCCTTCATGCTTCTCGACGATTCCGCGCGTGACCCACAAACCCAGACCCGTTCCACCTTCTCCCTTGGTGGTGTAGAAGGGTGCGTATAGATTCTTCCGCACGCCCGAAGGGATGCCGATGCCGTTGTCGAGGACGGTTACCCGGACTCCCTTGCGATGCGGGTCCCACGCCAAGCTCGATTCATAAACGTGCAGGATCAGATCGCCGCCGTTGGGCATGCTGTGGATCGCATTGATGAACAGGTTGGAGAATACCTGCCGCAATTCTCCCGGAAAGCCACGCACGGGCTGGTGAGTGTCGAAACGCCTAGCGATATTTATCCCAGCAATGTTGATCTGTGGCGCATAAAGAGTGAGCACGCTTTCCAGAACCTTGGTGAGGTCCACCTGGACCGGTGATTGCGCTTCGCGGTGGAAAGTCAGCAGCTGTCCGGTGATCTGGGTAATGCGTCCCAACTCCTCACTCGCAAGGTTGAGGTACTGGGAAGTCTCAGGGTTAGGATAGGAATCTTGCCGCAAGAGATAAACCAGGTTGGAGACGGTATCCAGCGGGTTGCGGATTTCGTGAGCGATGGTTGCGGCCAGCCGCCCAACCTGCGTCAGGCGATCGCTGGCTCGCAGAGTTTGTTCTGTCTGGCGGCGCTGGGTAATGTCTCGGAACACCAGGACCACTCCCATCAATTTGCTGCTATCACTCATGATGGGTGCGCCGTTCATCTCGATCGGATATTCCGCTCCTGACCGGCTGAGCAGCAGGACGTTATTGGATAGACCAACCACCTTTGCGGCCCGGCTCACGATCTCGAATGGATCGATCTGCTGAGTTCGCGTCGGTTCGTCCGTGATCCGCACGACCTCTCGCAACTGGCGGCCTCGAGCCTGCATGTAGTTATCCCAACCGGTCAGGCGCTGTGCCACGGGGTTGATATATCTCACGCCACCGTCGGCATCGGTGGCGATGACGGCATCCCCCAGGCTATTCAAGGTGATCTGGAAGCGCTCGCGGCTTTCCGCCAACTGGCGGCTTTTCTCCTCCTCGGCGTAGAGGTGCTTTTCGTAAGAATCGGAAAGCTCACGCAATTCGCGACGCGTCAGGGTGAAGAGCAGCCCCGCAACCATTAAGGACAATCCAACGGCGGTAAAAAGAACCACTCGGCTCAGATAAGTAGCCCGCCGGGTGCGCAAGTGAAGCAAACGTTCTTCCTCGGCGATTATCTCTCTCCCCTGGTCTCGTATTTGCTCCATCAGGGCATCGCCCTGAAGTAACTCGTCCTCGGTCGGCTTTTTGTTCGGACGGGCGGCAATCTCGCGTTCTGCCCAGCGAACCCAGTTCTCATCCAGCTGGCGGATCTCGCGAATGCGAGCCTGTTGCGCGGGGTTATCAGCTGTCAATTGAGTCAGGGCATCGACGCTGGAGGGCACCTGCGATTCGGCACTCTGGAAGGTCGTCAGAAACCTCTCGTCCCCTGTAAGTTCAAAGCCGCGGGCGCTGGATTCCATGTCAATCATGTAGCGCAGGGCCAGGCGGGCGTTGGTGATGACCTGGTCGGTGTGGTCAACCAGGCGCAGTGAACCGGTCAGGGTAAGGATTTCAATTACCAGGACGATCGCCAGTAACCCCAACAGCGCCACGGGAATGGCGACTGTGCGGCGCAAAAGCCGTTGGAACCTGCGTTCATCCATGGGTGAGGCGCTACCCGGCGCACGCTTGCGAAAACACCTCGATGATATCGCAACCCCACCTTTTGGGAGGTAATCCTAGTCAGCTGGGACCGCTTTGCGATTGATAGGAGTGGTTGGTTGATCGATGCGCGCGCGGTCTCGAGTTTGTTTGGTCACCCAGACAATCACTCGATAGAGTAGAAGAACCCCAAGAATGATGGCGTAGATGACTGGCTTGCGGATGTCTTTCTTCACCAGCCAGATGTAATGCACTACGCCAAGAACAGCAGTGGCATAAATGAGGCGATGCAGCGTCTGCCAACGCTTGCCCAGCCAGCGGATGGAGCGTTGCGTGGAGGTAAGGGCGAGAGGGATCATCAGCACAAAGGCGCTGAATCCGAAGGTGATGAACGGGCGCTTTACGATGTCTTTGGCAATGCTGTGCAAGTCAAAGAACTGGTCAAGCCAGAAGTAGGTCGTAAAGTGCAGGCAGCCGTAGAAGAATGCGAACAACCCGAGCATCCGCCGGTACTGAATGAGCCAATACTGCTTCGTGATCTGGCGAAGCGGCGTGATGGAGAGCGTCAGCATCAGAAAAACGAGGGTCCACGTGCCGGTGGACCAGGTGATGACCTGTATGGGGTTGGCGCCCAGGTCGGAGTTGTAGGCCTTCCACACCAGCCGGCCGAGGGGCACGAGGCTGGCGAGGAATATCGCCGGTTTGAGGTATTTCGCTTTCACAGACCCGTTTCTCAGAAGTTCTTCTTCAGGTCCATACCGTTGTACATCGAGGCAACCTGGTCGCCGTAGCCGTTGTACATGAGCGTTGGCCGTTTGGTGAACTCGCCGATGCGACGCTCTTTGGCCTGGCTCCAGCGGGGATGATCGACGTTGGGATTGACGTTGGAGTAGAACCCATACTCGGTGGGCCCGGCTTTCGTCCAGGTCGAGACGGGCTGCTTGTCGACCAGCTTAATATTCACGATGGCTTTGATTCCCTTGAATCCGTATTTCCATGGGACCACCAGTCGCACCGGAGCGCCGTCCTGGTTGGGCAGCGTCTCTCCGTAAAGCCCGACGGCGAGGATGGTCAAAGGGTGCATCGCTTCGTCCATCCGCAGGCCTTCGACGTATGGCCAATCGAGCACGGAACGCTGCTGTCCGGGAAATCGCTTGGGATCGTAAAGGGTCGTAAATTGCACGAACTTGGCCTTGGAATTCGGCTCTACCTGGTTTAGGAATGCGCTCAGAGGAAAGCCAATCCACGGAATCACCATGGACCAGCCCTCGACGCAGCGCATTCGGTAGATGCGTTCTTCGAGATGCTCCTTGAGCAAGGCGTCGATGTCGAACGTCTTGGGCTTGTTCACCAACCCTTCGACCTTGATGGTCCAAGGCCGCGTATTAAAGTTCTTCGCCAGGTCCGCCGGTTCGTACTTATCGGTGCTGAATTCGTAATAATTGTTGTAATGCGTTATGTCTTTTAACCCTGTCTCTGTTTCCGATGTGCTGAACGAGCTCTTCGTGTAGTCGAGCTTGGTGCCCGCCAACACAGATTCCGAAGGCGAGAGCATCCGCCCAAATTTGTTGTAGGCAAGCGCGCCAGCAGCCAGCGCCCCAGCCCCGACGATGAAGCTGCGCCTATTCAGATAAAGACCCTTTGGTGTGATCTCCGATGAAGCAATATCAGGCGATTTCTTCATAAACATCAACGGCTCCTGGTCGAACTGCATAACTTTAAGGTCTACCTTGTATTCGTATTGATTCGCCAACTTGGATTTCGTTACATCGCCGAAGCCCTGGCCCTAAATGGATGGAACCCGCTGCGGAAGAAGTCGATGTTCCGTAGTTGCCGCCCCCTAGGGCCTGCCTGGTTACTTTAGTTTCTTGCTGCCCTCAAAATCTCTTGCATTTGCCCCACCGTCCCAACTACAACCAACTGAGTGAAGCTAGGGGACCCTGCTTCTAGCCGGCTGGCACAATGCCGTGAGCCTAAATCGCTCTTTGACAATTCCCAAATTGGAACGGAACTACGTTGATCTGCGTCCGGGGAATCCAGCTTAAGTCCTACGCGCAGACATGGATACATATAACTAGCTACGGAATCAATGACATGCGAACAATTTCCTCCCAAGCCGTTGATTCTAAACGATCGTGATTCCGCTTTTATGTGTTTATACACCACTACATCACCCCACCTTTGCGCCGTCGGGCGGGTGCCTGGGTAGATGTGAAAAAGAAAGACAGTCCTAGCCGCGGATTGCTATCGCGGCGCCGACTCCGAGGAACCAAGCTTGACGATTTCCCGTATACATCAGCATCCAGTAGTGTAGCTGGCAGGAGATCCGATTTATGACCGTCCGCGCGTTTGCGATCTTGACGTCTCTTGTGGCCTTGATGCTGCTTGTACCTGCCGTATTAATGGCGAACGACGGCGGAGACCGGGTGCAATTTTTCCAGAGCATCACCGTCGACCCCGACGATCACGTTGGGGACGTGGTTTGCATCTTCTGCTCCATCAGGATGGCTGGCACGTGCGGCGATGCCGTGGCAATCTTCGGCAACATTGTCGTCGACGGCACGGTCACTGGCGATACGGTCTCTGTCGGTGGGGGCATCAAGCTGGGAGAGGACGCCAACGTCAGCGGCGATACTGTGGCGATTGGCCAGGGCGTTTACCGCCATCCCAACTCGACGGTCAAAGGCCAAGTGGTTAGCCAGGCCGGTCCGGCGATTCTACTGGGACTGATCGTTATTCCGCTCTTGCCTGTGATTATCGTGGTGGCGCTGGTTGTCTGGTTGGTGCGAAGGAACCGTTATGTGCCCCCAGCCCAGGTTGCCTATCGGCGCTGACCGAACGATGAACGCGGTAATGTCCAAAATTTGGACACCATGGTGCAAGCGAGAAGATCTTTCTTGAATTGCTTTAGTTGCCGAATTTTCAGGTCGTATTGCACTAAAGTGTTATTACGTCACTTAAGTTCCCCAACCATTAGTGCTATATTCTATCAAACCGATAGTTGCCTGTCCGCGCCAACTTCGTTCTATTCGGATAGGAGTCGGTCCGAGTTGAACGAGGTGGTGGGTGCGTTCGATGACGCAAGCCAGTCCTCGTCGTTCTGGGCGAAGCACAGAAACAGGACGACGCGATCTGTTCCCCCGCACATGGCCGATTGCGGCGGCGATGATCGTCATGTTTGTCGCAGCGGCGGCATACTCCGCCAGTCTGCGGAGCGTCAATGACGCTCGCACGGAGTTCTTGCGCGAGTTGCTGCCAGCATCTCTTTTCCTGTGCAGCGTCGTTCTGAGCGGTATCGCGGTGTTCGCGAGTTGTAAGTTGCGCAGAAGCAAACTTGACCGGCGAGAACTCCTCCATGACAACGCAGACCTGCTCGCAAAGGCGACAACCGCGCGTGAATCCGCTGAGCACTTGCGTCGGCAACTGGAGTTGGCCAGCGATGTGACGCAGAACGCGGAGGCCGAAGCTGCGTTGCGCGAGTCGCGGGCCAGGCTTCGTTCGCTGGTGGACCAGGCGCCCTTCGGCATCTGCCGAAGCGGATTCCTGTCCGAACGGTTTGAGGCGGTGAATCCGGCATTCTGCGAGATGCTGGGGTACTTGGAGGAAGAGGTACTCAACCTGTCACTGGCGACGCAAGTGTATGCAGACCCGGGCGAGCGCACGCACTTCATGGAACTCCTGCGTCGCACCGGAAGATTGCAAGGTCACGAGTTGACGTTCCTGAAGAAGGACGGAAGTCCGATCCGTCTGCCGGTGTCGGCGGTGGTCACGTCATACGGGGACAAAGAAAAAGACCGCGTGGAAGCCTACGTGGAAGACATGACGAGCCAGAGCGCGCTGGAGCAACAAGTCCGAGCGGTTCAGAAGCTGGAAGCAGTGGGCCGCCTCGCAGGCGGAGTGGCCCACGACTTCAACAACATTCTGGTTGTCATCAAGCTGTCAACCGAGATGATGTTGAACCAGATCACTCCTGACAGTCCCTTGAGCAAACCGCTCCTGCAAGTTTCCAATGCGGCTGATCGCGCGGCGGCGCTCACCAAACAAATGCTGGCCTTCAGCCGGCGGCAGATCATGCAGGTGCGCGTCGTCAACATCAACACCATCGTCAACGATATTTCACACCTGTTGCGCAGGATCATCGGCGAAGACATTCGACTGGTTACTCGGACAGATGAGTCCCTTGCGAATACCCGGTTGGACCCCGATCAACTGGGTCAGGTGGTCATGAACCTGGCGGTGAACGCGCGGGACGCGATGCCAGGCGGCGGCATGCTGCATCTTGAGACTGCCAATGTCCAACTCGATGAGACTTATGCCAGGAGCCATCCTCCGGTGCAGCCGGGAAGCTACGTCATGCTCGCCGTCTCCGATACCGGAAGTGGCATCGCCAAGTCGGACTTACCGCGAATTTTCGATCCTTTTTTCACCACCAAGCCCATGGGCCAGGGTACGGGACTGGGGCTGTCGATTGTGTATGGCATCGTGAAGCAGAGTGGCGGATTTATCTGGGTTTACAGTGAACCGGGGCAGGGGACAACCTTCAAGCTGTATTTCCCCACGACTGACGCCGCCCTCGAAATGCTTCCCTGGCGGACTGACGTTGCCGGGCGGGCGACCGGGCAGACCGTGCTGGTCGTCGAGGACGAAAGCGCAATCCGCGGAAACGTGCGCGATTGCCTGCAGCAACTGGGCTACAACGTCTTGGAAGCGCAGAACGGCGAAGCCGCGCTGGAAATCTGTCAGCAGAAGCAGGGCAAAATCGACCTCGTGATCACCGATCTCATCATGCCGGGCATCGGTGGACAGGAAATGGCGAGACAATTGAGTGAGCAGTATCCCAACGTGCGGGTACTGTTTACCTCGGGATACACAGAGGGAACCGTGGCCCAACTCGAAATGTTGCAGGAGGGAAGTTCGTTCTTGCCGAAGCCCTACAGCGTCGCCGATCTCTCTAGCGCGATCCATCGGATATTGGCGCTGCGGTCTCTCCGAAAGGACGAGAACCACGCGAACATTGCGGCAGCCACGACGGCGTGAGATCGCGGCCAGGACCGACTCCGGGCATGTTTTGATGACGGTCGCGCAGCCCATTAGGCAGGGCGCATTCAACCTGCGCGAAACAAACTCGACCACGATTCGTCAAGGCTATTCCAGCGGTCGCGCTCCAGCAAATTGGCGGCCGAGTCGGGCAGGTACAAGATGCCGTGGCCCTTGGAGCAAACCATCTCCGTGCCTGCCCAATTCAGCAACACGGAACCGGTGCGCCCGATTTCCACGGGCAATTCCAGCCGCCGCAAGCACGCCCGGCACCGCTTCTGCTGATCGCGCACTGACCACGACAGGGCGGCAATCGCCAGCGGCAAGAATACCCAGATCGAGAGTTCATCCACCAGCGGGTAGGCCGATCCAGCCAACCAGCCCGCAATCCAGTGCACCAGGCACCACGACGCCAAGGCGGCAAATCCTAGCAATAAGGTGGACTTCGCCAGGAAGAACCCAAGCCATGCCGCTCGCCCCGCAAATCCTTGCGGAAGGCGTCCAAAACTGTCGGCGGGGCGACGAAGGATAACGACGAATGCGGCGCATCCGGTGGCAAGCAACACAAACCACATCGCGGTCTGCAGGCCGCGCCGCCCTTGTTCCGCTACCGTCATGACTTGCAGTTGCGAGGACGGATGCACATAGCCCGCGCTTTCCGTAAGGTCGCTCAATTCACGTTGCACCCGCGAGGCGGTCGCGACGCCGTGCAGGCGGGCCACGACTCCGATCCGGCGCTGGAAGTTGGTAAAGAGCATGGCCGGATCGACCAGGCCCCACACTGCGATGCCGGAGGAGATCAGGCGGAAGTCAGCCGGCAGGATTCCGATCACGGTCTTGGGCGTGCCGTTCAGTGAGATCGACTTGCCGACCAGGCTCGCGTCGCCATTGAATTCGTGCTGCCAGACCGCGTGACTCAAAAGGACGCAGTCCGGGCAGCCGCGTACATCGTCCGGCGCAAAGTTTCGGCCGCGAGCGGGCTTCACATCGAGCGTGGCGAAAAAGCCCGGTCCGACCCGGGCTGTCGCAACCGGCAAGTTTCGATCCCCCAGGAGCAGCTTCCCCGGGGCCCACGAATAGGGCGTCACTCCATCCACCAGCTTCGATTTGCTCCAGATCGAGGCCATGTCCAGCAGGGTGTCGGAGCGGGTCCGGCTGAAGTTGCCGTTGATCCCGTTACCGTCGAGGGTGATAAGGACGACTTGCGACGGATGCGGAACCGGCGAAGAAAGCGCCATTCGCGCTGCCGGCACGATTCCGCTGACGAAAACCAGGGCCGAGAGTCCGAGCGCCAGCGCCATCAGAAACGTCACGGGTGATCCGAGCAGAATTCGCGAGCGCGAATAGAATCTCTCGCGATCGAACCGGATCCAGAATGCGTGCGGAAATGTTGCCCAGCAATGCTGCGCAATGATCAGGCGGTTGTGTCGCGTGAGCTGTCCAGACTCTGACAGGTAGTGGCACCAGTGCCAGAATTTCCGGCCGTGTTCAGATCGCCAAGCTGCGCGCTGATTCCGTGGCGCCAACCAACCGGCAGTCCAGACGATCGCCTGGCATCGCCAGAGAGTCGTTCGCAAGCGATCTGGAAACCACATCACGCCGCTCCTCGACCTACGCTCCCACGGACAGCGCTGTTGTTCATTCTAGCCCAGGCCCTTTCCTACTTAGACGCCGGAATGACGGACTAGTTTCCCGCAAAAGTACCCCAAGGCGCTAGACGGACCCTAGTGGTTTTCAATTATTGTTCATGGGTTTCAGGCGCGTTGTAATTTCTACACCTGCGATCTGGGGATTGGCACCTGAACAACCTTTAGACGGATGGGGTTCCGTGGCGTTACGGGGCACTCCCAAATTGGGGCGGCACTCCATGACGGGCAATTTCCGAAGGTTGGACATAGTTAGTGAGGCCTGAAGTCCGGCGGATTGACGGGATCGATCCCCGGATTCGCGGCGGGCGGTTGTCCGCGGCCTAAATGGACTTGCAATAGTTTTACTGGCGCGAAAACTGCTTGCCAGGAGAACCAGTGGCAGCACGGGGAAGTCGAGTCGGAAGCGATGGCAACCCCTATAATCAAGGGAACTCTCGTCATCGATTCCGAGGAGACAGTCTGGATGTCTGCACGTCTGCGCCGGTGGGTACCGGGCCTGGTTACAACCTGTCTGCTGGCAAGCGCCGCTTGGGCTGATTCGTCGCAGGTGCGCGCCGAGGCGGCCAAGCTGAATAACCTGGGTGTCGCAATGATGAACCAGCAACAGATGGACAAGGCGGTGGTGAAGTTCGATGCCGCTTACAAGCTGGATCCGTCGCTGGCGGTCGCCTCGTTGAACAAGGGAATTGCGCTGCTGAACCAGCAGAAACTTCCGGAAGCGGAGGCGGCGCTGCAACGGGCTGCCGCCCTAGACCCCAAGAATCCACGCGTCTGGTACAACCTCGGGCTGGTCCATCGCGGTGAAGCCAAGACTGCGGAAGCGATCAGCGACTTTCTGAAGGTGCTGCAAATCGACCCAACCGATCCTGATGCGTACTACTTTCTTGGCACGTTCTATAGCCAGCAGCAGGACTATCCCAAGGCCATCGAGGCGTTTCAGCAGGCCCTGAAAATCAATCCTCTGCACGCCTCGGCGGAATTCGGCTTGGCGCGGGCGCTGCAACGGTCCGGCAATACCGACGAGGCGAAGGTGCACCTGAAGAAGTTCGAGCACCTGACGCGCGACAAGATTTCCGCTCCGATTACGCTGACGTACGGCGAACAGGGGCGGTATTCCGTCGCGCAGGACGTCATTACCAACGAACCGTCGGTGGGGCCGATGATTCCGGTGACGTTTGTGCCGCAGGCGCTGGGCAGTGCGAACGCTGTTAAGGGCGGCGCGACCACGGGTGGCGGGATTTGCATGATCGATGTCGATGGCGATGGCCGATACGATCTCATTACGCTGTCGGAAACTGATCCCGTGGTGCGCGTGTTTCGCAATCTTGGTGACGGCAAGTTCAAGGGAGAGCCGGCGGCCCAGTACGGGCTTGGCCTCAAGGGGCATGGAATCTCTTGCGCCGTTGGCGATTACGACAACGACGGCAAGAACGATCTGGCTGTCGCGCTGAGTGATCGCGTGGTGCTGTTCCACAACGACGGCGGTGGGAAATTCACCGACGTAACCGAGAGAGTCGGCATTGCGATGCCGAAGGAGAACTATCTCCCTTGGGGCATGACTTTCGTGGATTACGACCACGACGGCGACCTAGACCTTTTCATTACGGGTTCTTATGTCGTGGTGGGCGGCTCGCTCGATAGAGTACGTCCGAACTTCTTATGGCGAAATAACGGCAATGGAACATTTACGAAATGGACCGCCGAAGCTGGTTTGGAAGGCGGACCCGGCACGACCAGCGTTGTCCTGTCGGACATCAACAATGACCGCGCGGTGGACCTGGTGGTTACAGGGGGCGGGAAAGCTCCGACGGTGTATCTGAATCAGCGCGAAGGGCCGTTTAAGGAGATGCCACTCTACGATGCGGTTGATCTGCCGCCCACTACTGGCGCCTACGTTTTTGACTTCAATAAAGACGGCTGGATGGATGTTGCCCTGACGCATTCCGGCGCACCGGGAATTAGCCTGTGGCGCAATGTCGACGGCAAGCACTTCGAGCGCGTGCCGCTGCCGATTACCGACGCGACGATGGGCTGGGGAATCACCGCCATCGATTTCGATAACGATGGCTGGATTGACCTGGCAGCGGTGGTCGAAACTCCAAAGGGATCTGAGCTGCGAGTGTTTCGCAACAAAGGTGCGCAAGAATTCGAGGATGTGAGCACGTCGCTGGGGCTCGACAAGCTCAAGCTGCATGATCCGCGAGCACTAATCGCAGCCGATCTCGACAACGATCTCGCCGCTGATCTAGTTGTGACGCAACTGGGCGGCGATCCGGTCGTCCTGCACAACCAAGGCGGCAACAAGAACCACGCGCTCCGTATCGACTTCAAGGGTCTGGCCGACAACAAGACCGGATTGGGCACGAAGGTCGAGGTCTTCTCCAACGGCCTATGGCAGAAATTTGAAGTTGCTGGCGGCGCAGGGTATCTGAGCCAGGGGCCTCCCGAAATTCTTGCCGGACTGGGCAAGAACACGAACGCCGACATCGTGCGCATGTTGTGGCCCACCGGCGTGCTGCAAGACGAAATCGACGTCGCGGTGAATAAGCCGGTGTCGTTCCTGGAACTCGACCGGCGCGGCAGCTCATGCCCGACGCTGTTTGCGTGGAATGGCGAAAAGTACGAGTTCATCACCGACGTCATCGGTGCTGGTGTCATCGGCCACTGGATTTCGCCAACCTCGACAAACACGCCCGATCCTGATGAATGGGTGAAGATCGACGGCTCCAAGCTCCAGGCCAAAGACGGCTACCTGAGCGTGCGTTTCGGCGAGCCGATGGAAGAAGTGAACTACATCGACCAGATCCGTATGGTTGCGGTTGACCATCCGGCGGATGTTGATGTCTATCCCGACGAGCGCTTTCTCGACGATCCTCCGTTCGCCAGCGGCAAGACGGTTGTGACTTCGTCGCCGCACATTCCCGTCGGCGCATGGGACGACGATGGCCGCGATGTGCTGCAGTTATTGAGCGCGCGCGACCATAAGTACGTTCGCGACTTCACGAATCTGCCCTACGCAGGCTTCGCCAACACGCACACGCTGACGCTCGACCTGGGTACGTGGACGCCGCAAAATCCGCTACGGCTGTTTCTCAGCGGCTTCATCGAGTACTTCAGCGCCACTCGATGTATGCCGCGTGGCAGGCGGGATTGCAACCGCAGTCGCCGTACATCGAAGCGCAGATGCCCGACGGTTGGTGGAAGCGCGTGGTGGATCACATGGGATTTCCGGCGGGCCTGCCGCGCACCATCACTGTCGATCTGACCGGCAAGTTGCCGGCCGGCGCACACAACATTCGCATCACCACGAATCTGCAGATCTATTGGGACCAGGTGCTGGTTGACAACGGCCCTGCGCGCGAGAACACGGTGCGCACGACCGAGTTGCCGCTCGCCGCGGCGACGCTCGGATTCCGCGGTTATCCCCGGCAGGTTGACGGCGAAACTCCCGGCGACCTGACTTATTACTATGAACAGGCCAGCACCACCGGCCCGTTTTCGCGATTTCCGCGGGAGCTATACCCGCTACGGCGATGTGACTTCGCTGCTGACGTCGGTCGACAACCAGTTCGCGGTGTTCGGAACGGGCGAGGACATCGACGCCGAATTTGACGCGGCCGCGCTGCCTGCTCTCCCGGCAGGCTGGAAGCGCGACTACTTTTTCTACGCCAACGGCTTCGTGAAGGACATGGACTTCTATGAGGCGATTCCGTTCACAGTCGCTGACATGCCGTTCCACGGAATGAGCACCTATCCGTATCCCGCGAGCCAGCATTATCCCGACGATGCGGCGGCCAACGGATACTGGCTGGACTGGAATGATCGTTTCGAGTCGGGCGCAACTCGCGCTCGGGAATATCGATTCGTGTACGCGCCGCGGACGATTGATCCGGAGCCACTGACGCCGAGCCGAGTGTCGCACGCCTCGGCGAGTGATCAACACGCCGGAGTTATTAGCGGTCAACGATGAAGAAACTGGCCCTACTGTCGCTTTCCGCGCTGACACTATCGGCAATCTACTTGTATGCGTGGCCTGCGGCGAACTTGTTCTATGCCGCCATGGTCCTGTTTCACGCGGGCCTGGGCGTGCTGTTCTGTATCGGCGGCTTGCGCCTGCTGCCGTATGCTCTTCGCCAACCCGCTATCGTGAAGCTCGGCACGCTAGTGCTCATCGTCGGCGCTGCGTTGGGATTGGCGCTGATCTACACTGGCGCCTCGCGGCCTTACACCAAGCTGCTGCTCTCACACGGCGCGATTTCCGCACTCGCGATCGCACTTCTGGCAGGATGGTGGTTTAGCCAACGCGAGGACGCGCATCGCAGCCCGTGGATCCCGGCTCTCGGCATGATGGTCGTCGCCGTGATCGTTGCCTTCGGCGCGAAGTATTCGCGCGATTCATGGAGCAAGCGCTTCGTCATCCGCAACCCGCAAATCGCGCCATTGTCAATGAACAATGAGGGCGACGGCGCGCAACGGACCATTCTTTCCCAGCTCGTCGCAGGTCGCCGGCAAACGCAAGATTCCGTCGAAATTCTTCATGGAGTCGGACGCCTGCGAGCGCTGTCACCAGGACATCTTCAAGCAATGGAACAGCTCGGCCCATCATTTCTCGTCGTTCAACAATCAGTGGTACCGCAAGAGCATTGAGTACATGCAGGACGTTGACGGGGTAAAGCCGTCGAAGTGGTGCGCGGGCTGCCATGATCCAGCCCTGCTGTACAGCGGCATGATGGACACTCCGATCAAGCAGATCGTGAATCGCCCCGAAGCCCAGGCCGGCATGGGATGCATGATGTGCCACTCCATCGTCAGCGTAAAGAGCACTATGGGGCAGGGCGACTTCATGCTTGAGTATCCCGAACTACACGAGCTCGCGGCCACCAAAAATCCGGTGCTGCGCTGGGTGCACGACTTCAGCATCAAGTTGAATCCCGAGCCGCACCGGCGGGTGTTCCTCAAGCCATTCATGCAGAAGCAGACGCCGGAATTTTGCTCGTCGTGCCATAAGGTCCACCTCGACGTACCCGTCAACAATTACCGCTGGTTCCGCGGCTTCAACGAGTACGACAACTGGCAGGCCAGCGGCGTATCGGGCATGGGTGCGCGCTCGTTCTATTACCCGCCGAAGTCCGCAGGGATGCCAGGACTGCCACATGCCTGACACGAAGTCGAACGACTTTGGCAACATTGCGGGCAAGATCCATTCGCATTCGTTCCCGGCCGCTAACACCGCATTGCCCATGGCGAACCACGACGAACACCAGATGGAGATGGAGCAGAACTTCCTGAAGAGCGGCGCGGTGTCGATCGACATTTTCGCGGTGTCAAATGCGTCGGCCAAAGATGAGCGCCGCGGGAGGTCCGCAAGCGGAGCTGCAGACCACCTTCGCTGTTGGCGAAGAAGCCGAGATGAAGACCACAGGCGAGAGCGGTGGCGGGTGGCATCCGGTGACAGCGCCGCTTAGACAAAGTCAGCGCTGCGGTTCGTCGCGGCGAGAGCGCAAGAGTTGACGTGGTGGTGCGTACCCGCAAGGTCGGGCACTTTTTCCCTGGCGGTACAGTGGACGCTCTCGAAACATGGGTGGAACTGAAAGCAGTGGACGACAAGGGCCAGACGATTTTCTGGAGCGGCAAAGCGGGCCGATGACGGCAAAGGGCCGGTCGATCCGGGGGCGCACTTCTATCGCTCGCTGCAAATGGATGAGCACGGCAACGTGATCAATAAGCGCAATGCGTGGTCTACGCGCTCGGTGGTTTACGTGCGACTCATTCCGCCGGGCGCGGCTGACACCATTCATTACCGGTTGAACGTGCCGCAGAACGCGGCTGACAAGATCACGCTGACGGCGAGCTGTGCTATCGCAAGTTTTCCTGGTGGAACACGCACTTCGCTTATGCCGGAGTTTCGAAGCAGGAGCCGGTAGGTCCGCAGACCGCAAAAGGTTACGACGACCGGCAATTCACCTTTGACGGCGACTTGACGAAGGTCTCCGGCAAGCTGATGAGATTCCCGATCTGCCGATCGTGCGTTATCGCTGAAGACTCTGTTGAGTTGCGGGTGTTGCCGAAGGGCGCCAAGGCCGAAGCTCCGAAGAGCGTGATCGAAAAAGCCGACTGGCAGCGCTGGAACGACTACGGCATCGGCCTCTTCCTGCAGGGAGACTTCAAGGCAGCAGCGGCAGCATTCCAGAAGGTGACCGAAGCCGATCCCAGCAATCCCGATGGCTGGGTGAACCTGGGTCGCGTGGCGGTGCAGGAAGGCGACATGGAACGGGCGCGCGAGGTGCTGCAGAAAGCGCTGGCGCTGAGTCCGAACCTGGCGCGAGCACATTATTTCTATGCTCGCGTGTTGCGTTCCGACGGCGATTACGAAGGCGCGGCCAAAGAATTGCAATTGGTGATCGAGCAATATCCAAAGGACCGCGTAGCACGCAACGACTTGGGGCGCGTGCTGTTTCTGTCCCGCAAGTATCCGGAAGCCATCGTGCAACTGCAACAGGCAATGGCTATCGATCCCGAGGACCTGCAGGCCAACTACAACCTGATGCTCTGTTACAAAGGGATGGGCGACACTGCTAAGGCCGCGGAATACCAGAAGCTCTACTTGCGCTTCAAGGCAGATGAGTCGGCCCAGACGATTACCGGACCCTATCGGCGGTTGCATCCCGAGGACAACAACGAGCGCCAATTGATCCATGAGCATGTTTCGGTTCCGCTCGGGCCGGCGAAACAGCCTTCTCCGGTGGCGGAAAAACATGCGGCAGGTACGGCGGGCAAATAACCAATCTCATGAAACTCTTACGAACGCCATTCGTCCTTATCCTCTTGATGTGTGCCACGCTCGTTTCGACGGGAACGGCGCAGGTCACGTTCCGCGATATCACTAAACAGGCGGGCATCAACTTCGTGCACAACAACGCCGCAGCCGGTAAGAAGTGGCTGCCCGAAACCATGGGTCCTGGCGCAGCATTCATTGACTATGACAACGATGGCTACCCTGACATTCTTGCTGGTCAATGGCAAGGACTGGGGCCGACACCGGGCAAGCCTTCGACCCTGGAGCTCTATCACAACAACCGCAACGGAACGTTTACCGATGTCACGGCGAAATCCGGGCTGGCGATTTCGCTTTTCGGCATGGGAGTCGCGGTCGGCGATTACGACAACGACGGTTTCGACGACATCTACATTTCAGCGCTCGGCCAGAGCCACCTGTTTCACAACAACGGCAACGGTACATTTACCGATGTGACGAAGTCAGCGGGAATGTGGGGCCCGAATGAGTTCAGCACCAGCGCCGCCTGGGTGGATTACGACCGCGACGGCAAACTCGACCTCATCGTGGTGAATTACGTGCAGTGGAGTCAGCAGGGCGACATCTATTGCACGCTCGACGGAACCCATAAGTCTTATTGCACTCCTGAGTCGTACAAAGGCGCGTCGGTCCGGCTGTGGCACAACCTCGGCAACGGTAAGTTTGAAGATGCCACGGCGAAAGCCGGGCTGTTCGATAACTCGTCGAAGTCACTGGGCGTGGCTGTGCTCGATGTGAATGGCGACGGCTGGCCCGATTTGGTGATTGCCAACGACACGCAACCCAACAAGCTTTACATCAACAACACTAAGGGCGGCTTCACTGAGTCGGCCGTCTCGGCCGGCATCGCCTTCAGCGAAGACGGAGTGGCGCGCGCCGGCATGGGTGTCGATGCGGCCGACTATGATCACACTGGACGCCCCAGCATCGTGATCGGAAACTTCGCCAATCAGATGCTGGCGCTCTATCACAACGAAGGCAACGGCTTGTTCGTCGACGAAGCTCCGCGCTCGGAAGTTGGGCGCCGCAGCTTGCTGACGCTAGGATTTGCGACATTGTTCTTCGACTACGACAACGACGGGTGGCTCGATATTTTCGTGGCAAACGGCCACATCGAGAACGAGATCGAGCGAATTCAAAAGCGCGTTAAGTATGCCGAGTCGCCGCACCTCTTCCATAACCAGGGCAAGGGCCAGTTTGTCGAAGTTACACAATCGGTCGGCCCGGATCTTGGAACGCCACGCGTGGCACGTGGGGCCGCTTACGCCGACATCGACAACGATGGCGATCTCGACCTGTTGTTAACCACGAACGGCGGACCGACGGTGCTGTTCCGCAATGATGGCGGCAACGCGAATCGCAGTCTACGAATCAAGCTGGTCGGTACACGCTCGAACCGCGACGGCATCGGAACGGTTGCAATCGTGAAGGTCGGTGGCGACCGCCAGACTGCCATGTTGCGCAGTGGTTCGGGTTACTTGTCATCGAGCGAACTGGTGTTGACCTTCGGACTTGGCAAGACAGGGCAAGCAGATGAGATCGAACTGCGCTGGCCCAGCGGGCAAGTGGATAAGCTCGCCAAGGTCGCAGCCGGACAGACCATAACAGTGAAAGAAGGGTCAGGGATTGTTCAGCAGCGCGCCTTCGGGACGCAGCCGCAACCGACAACGCCAGCGGTTGGACAACGCAAAGCCGCGCGATGAAGCCGGTCACGCAGCAGTCCGCGTCCGAACTGCTCGCACTCCTGCGCACCAAGAAAATTTCAGCGCTTGAGTTGGCCGAGGAATACATCCGGCAGATTGACCGGCTGAATCCCCAGATCAACGCGCTGGTGGACTTTGACGCCGAGCGAGTGCGCGCGCAGGCGCGTGCCAGCGATCAATCGGCGACTCCGAAAGGCCCCCTCGCCGGCTTGCCGATGACGGTGAAGTCGTCCATCGCGACCGCAGGGTTCCGTTGCGAAATTGGAAGCTTGGTTAACCAAGGGCACATCCCCACAAAAGACGCGACGGTCGTTGCGCGCTTACGGCAAGCGGGCGCGGTGATCCTCGGCACCACCAACTGTCCTGAGTATCTGATGGCCTACGTCACCGAGAACCTGCTGCACGGCCGCACCAACAACCCATGGAACCTCGACTACACTCCGGGCGGCTCGAGCGGCGGAGAATCGGCCGCTATTGCCGGCGGAATGTCGGCCGGCGGCCTAGGCAGCGACAGTGGAGGTTCGGTCCGCGTGCCGGCACACTTCACCGGAATCTGCTCGCTCAAGCCAACGCCCGGACGCATCCCCGGTGAAGGGCATATGCCGCCCTGCATCGGGCCGTTCTCGTTTCTGGGCGCGATCGGCCCGATGGCGCGGACGATCGGCGACGTTACGTTGCTGTTTAACGCGCTGTCGGGGCAAGACGCGGTCGATCCCGTGAGTCCACCGATCGCGCTGCGAACGCCCAGCCTCGACGAGATCAAGCGGCTTCGGATTGGATACTTCGAAGATGATGGCTTGACGCCGGTCACGCCTGAAACTCGCAAGGCGATCCGTGACGCCGCGCAAGCCCTGCGCAATCAGGGATTCGACGTGCGGCCGTTTCGTCCCAACGGCCTGGAGCAGGCGCGCAAGCTGTGGGAACTGTTCTTCGTGCGTTGTGGCGCGATGTTTGAAGAGCCGCTGGTGCGCGGACACGAAGACGACTTAAGTCCGGTGTTTCAGGATTTTCTGGCCCGGGGGCACTCGATGCCTCCGCTTACCGCCGAAGAACTACTAAAAGCCTGGGCCGAGTCCGACATTATTCGCGGAAAATTGCTGGCGCAGATGCAGGAATTTCCCCTGTTACTTTGTCCGGTTTGCGCGGTGCCGGCGTTTCGCCACGGCGAGCGAAGCTGGACCATCGATGGCCGGCAGGTCGAGTATCTCGACGCCATGCGTTACTCACAGTGGTCCAATTTAATGGCTGCGCCCGCAGCGGTCGTGCCCGTGGGTCAATCGCCCGAGGGATTGCCCATCGGCGTACAAGTCGTTGGCCGCCCCTGGGAAGATGAAATTGTGTTGAAAGTGGCGTCGGTCATCGATCACGAGTTCGGTTACGTTCCTCCGCCAATTTCGTAGACAACAGCGCGCATCAGAATTACCAACGCGGTTCTGAAACGTCCAAAAGGATGATGTAGTGCTACGCTTGCGACACGCCGCGAGGTGAAGAGAGCCCACCCGATTTGACCTGCGATAATAGAAATCTGGATTTCCAACCTATGGCAATTTTCGTTCGGCTACGCACCGGTCTGGCTCTTTTGCTGACGGTGCTCATGGCAAGTAATGCTTTCTCGCAAGCGCATGCTGTCGCCCCACCTCCTCCGCCGGGAGCGAAGAACGTTGTTTGCAAGAACCGGCCCATCCCCCAACTGGTGGACGTCACGGCGAAAACCGGCATCAAGTTTACCCACACCTCCGACCTCGACAAGAAGTACATTGCCGAGTCCATGGGTGGAGGTGTCCTGGTCATCGACTACGATCGCGACGGATGGCCGGACCTTTACTTTCCCAATGCTGCAACCATCGCGATGACCCTCAAGGGGCAACCTGCCCGCAGCGCCCTCTACCATAACAACCACGACGGCACATTCACCGACGTCACCGACAAAGCCGGAGTCGCGACGCCGTGTTTCGCTATGGGCGGGGCCGTCGGCGACTACAACAATGACGGCTGGCCCGACATGGTCATCACCTGCCTGGGCCATACTATCCTTTACCGCAACAATGGTGACGGAACGTTCACCGATGTCAGCAAGCAGGCAGGTATCGACGATCCGCGCTGGTCCACTGGCGCCGCATTCGGCGATTACGACAACGATGGCTTCGTCGATCTGATGGTGACGCGCTACGTGGACTTCCAGCTCAGCGACCTGCCGGCGTTCGGTAGTGCTCCGACATGCAAGTACCGCGGACTCGATGTGCAATGCGGCCCCCGCGGCTTACGCGGAGCAGGCGACTCGCTCTATCACAACAACGGCAACGGAACGTTCACCGAAGTCTCCAAGCTGGCCGGAGTAGACGATGCCCGCGGCTACTACGGTCTGGGAGTGGTGTGGACTGACGTCAACAACACCGGTCGCCCCGACATCTACGTCGCTGATGACTCGACTCCCAAGTATCTTTATCGCAACGACGGCAACGGCAAGTTCACCGACATCGGCCTCGAGTCGGGGACCGCAGTGAGCGCCGACGGCTCCGAGCAGGGCTCGATGGGAATTGCAGTTGGCGACTACTCCCACAATGGACTGCCGTCGTTTTACGTCACGAATTTTGCCGACGAATACAACATTCTTTATCTCAATCAGGGCGGCTACGATTTTCGCGATGTCTCCTATGAAGCGGGCGTGGCGGTGGCGTCGCTTCCTTGGGTGAAGTGGGGCACCGCGTTCGTCGATCTCGACAACGATGGCTGGCTCGACCTGATCTCGGTCAACGGACAGGTGTATCCGCAGGTTGACCAGCTACCTTCAGGCGCTCGCTATCGCCAGCCCAAGAACCTTTTCATGAACGAACGCAATGGTAACTTTTGCGATGCCGAGGACCAGGCCGGCCCGGCACTGCAAGACCCGCGTGCAAGCCGGGGCCTGGCGGTCGCGGACTTCGATAACGATGGCAACGTGGACGTCGTAGTGAGCGATCTAGATGGCGCGCCGATGCTCCTTCATAACCAGGGATTGCCCGGAAAACACTGGGTCAGCTTTGAGCTGGCGGGCACCAAGAGCAATCGCCTCGCGCTCGGCGCGCGATTGAAGCTGGTCGCCGGAGGTATGACACAGACCGAAGAGATCCGCAGCGGCGGCAGCTATCTGTCGAACAATGATTTCCGCGTGCACTTCGGACTGAACGACGCCGCCAAAATCGACTCGCTGGAAATCAAATGGCCCTCCGGCAAAGTGGAGACGATCAAGGACATCAAGGCCGACCAGTTCTACGCCGTGCTGGAAGGTAGTGGCATCGTCGATCGCGACAAAATCGTGCCCAAGAAGAAGTAACTTCTACTTCCACTTCCCGCTACCTTCAACCAGCGTGACATAACGGTCAATGGGAAGGTTAGTAAATCGCTCAACAGCACCGCTCGGTTGCGGCCAAGCGACTTCCACCCAGTCAAGCTTCGATCGACTCCCGATCCCTAACACTACGCGCGGGTCATGCGCTGACAGAAAGCTGCCGCCACCGGTCTTGAAGCGGCTCCGCTTGAGGTCGCCAGCTTGATAAGTGATTCGCGCACCAACGGCGTCAGCATTGCATTTCTTTCCGACCAGCCTTACTCCCAGCCAGTGGCTGAGCTTACCGACCTCGTTCCTCAGTAACACCGGCGCATCGTCATTCACCGAGATCAGCACATCGAGTCCGCCGTCATTATTGAAGTCGCCGACCGCCAGGCCGCGCGCCGAAAAAGTCTTGCTGAAGACAGGCCCGCTTTGCGCGCTGACGTCCTTGTACTCTTTTCCTGAGTTGTGAAAAAGCAGCAGCCGTTCTTTGAAAGTCACGCGGTTGGAAAACTGCTCGACCAGATCATCAGGGAAGCCGTTAGCGACTATGAGATCAAGGTTCCCGTCGTTGTCGTAGTCAAAGAACTTCAGGCCCCAGCCGCTCATCCAGCGGGTCGGCATGCCGATACCCATTGGCATCGCAACGTCGTCGAAGGTGAGGTCGCCGTTGTTCTTGTAGAGCGAGAAGATCTCCTCATCGATGTTGGCGACGAAGATGTCCATCCAGC
Source organism: uncultured Acidobacteriaceae bacterium (assembly GCA_963699185.1). Taxonomy (GTDB): domain Bacteria; phylum Acidobacteriota; class Terriglobia; order Terriglobales; family Acidobacteriaceae; genus DASRAA01. The sequence continues at coordinate 535,104 of OY969419.1, forward strand.
CGTCCTGATTGAAGTCGGCAGAGTCCACGCCCATGCCCGATCGCGCCTTGCCCTCGGCGCTGTACGCCACGTCAGCCGGAAGTCCAATCTCCTCGAATCGGCCGTTCCCCTTGTTCAGGTAAAGAAAATTGGCGACCGTGTCGTTAGAGACGAAGATATCCATGAGGCCGTCATTATTAATATCAGTCGCCACCACGCCCCAGGCCTTTCCCAGATGCTCGGCGATGCCGGCTTCTTTGCTGACGTCGGTGAACGTGCCGTCCCCATTGTTATGAAACAGCCAACTCGACGTAGGCTTGAAAATCCGCGGAATGCAATAGTGGTGCGCGCCATCGGCCGTAATGCCGCAAGTCTGCGACGGATCCCAAGCGGCGAAGTGGCCAACGAACAGGTCGAGGCGGCCGTCATTGTCATAGTCAAACCACGCAGCGCTCGAAGCCCACCCCGGCGCGGCAACACCGGCTTTTTCCGTGACATCGGTGAACGTACCGTTGCCGTTGTTGTGATACAGCACACTGCGGCCGTACTGCGTCACGTAAATGTCGGGGAATCCATCATTGTCATAGTCGCCGACCGCCACTCCCATACCATAACCGCCGCTACCGACTCCCGCTTTTTCCGTCACGTCGGTAAACGTGCCATCGCGATTGTTGCGGTACAGCGCATTGCGCAATGGCTTTGGCGGAGTATAGAAGTCCGCCCGCCCACTGTTGACTAGGTAAATATCCATCCACCCGTCGTTGTCGTAGTCGAGGAACGCGCAGCCCGCACCGCTTATCTCAGGCAGATGTTTGAGGGCCGATTTGCCCGCGGTGTGCGCCCACGTAATCTTGCTCGCCACGGGTGGCACTTCAACAAACGGGAATTCCGGTGAGGGAAGTGCGTGAGCAAATCGCGAAAATTGACTGGCAGCAAAAGAGGAGAACAGCCCTTGGAGAAAGAGTCGACGCGTGATCGCAGACGGACGCCACAGCATGACTGGAAAAACTTTCTCCCTCCCCATGAAAGAAACATAACATGAAGGTTCGCGGCCCCGCGTGAGCGGCCAGCCGGAACAATGTTCAGCCGCGACGATGCCTCAACTAGCGAGGGACGACCAGCCAAATTCGCGTGCTAACATCGGGAGTGAGTCCCCCCGCAGGTTCTAAGGTCATGCCTAACCGGCGATCCGTCCCATACAGACTCCTGGTTTTCGCGATCACGCTTGCGTGGCTCGTTCTGTCACCGCCATCTCTTCTAAGTCAAGTAAGTTCGCCGGGATCCGAGTCATTAAGCTTCGAAAGCCTCGCCAGCCGAGCCACTGCTGCGCGCGAGCAGGGCAAGCCCGAAGACGCGATTCGCTACTACCAGCAGGCTCTGCAAATCCACCCTGAGTGGGAAGAGGGCTGGTGGTATGTGGGTACTCTGCTCTACGACGGAAACCACTTTTCCGAGGCTCAGCCGGCCTTCGCCAAAGTGGTCGAACTCGACCCAACGATGGGTCCCGCATGGAGCTTTCTGGGTCTGTGCGCCTTCGAAACCAAGGACTATCCAGCGGCGCTGACGAAACCTTGAAAAAGGGCACGAACTCGGTTCGGCTCAAGTTCCGGAGATCGCCAAAGTCGCCGACTACCATCTCGCGCTGCTGCTGATTCAAAAGGGCGATTTTGACGGAGCCACGAAGCTACTGTCGTCGGAATTCGTACATGGCCAGGTAGCTGATCAGGTCAAGATTGCCCTCGGTCTGGCGCTGCTGCGAGTCCCGCTGCTGGCAGAAGAAGTCGATCCCTCAAAGGACGCTGTGATTGCTACCGCTGGCGGCATCGCCGTGCTGTTGGCGCAAGATCAGCGGACCGCGGCATTGCAGTCGATGCAGCAGGCGATCAAAGACTACCCCGACATTCCGAACCTCCGGGCCGCTTATGCCGCGATGGCGCAGCCGGCAACAGCCCCGGCCCAGAAGCCTGATGCCGGCGAGCTGGCGCAGACTGCGCGTCTATTTGCTCGAAACACAGCGGTGGCGAACGCTGTGCCGGGCACAGGCTCCTCGTCCACCAACTTCGACGATCTGGCGAAGAAAGCCGCGGCGGCACGGGACGCTGGAACTACGGATGTGGCAATCCGCGATTACCAGGGAGCACTGCAGTTGCGGCCCACGTGGGAGGAGGGCTGGTGGGACCTCAGCCTCATCTTCTTTAGTAATGCGCGATATCCGGAGGCGATCGGACCGCTCAAACACGTAGTTGACCTCAAGTCGGGATTTGGTACGGCTTGGGCCATGCTGGGGCTTAGCGAATACGAAACCAGAGACTACAAGAACGCCCTGATCCATCTCGCGAAGGCGCAGGGGTTGGGTATTCAGGGAAGTCCAGAAGCGATCAGAATCGCTCAGTATCATTTGGCCGTGCTGCTGAACCAAAATGGCGAATTCGAACGTGCTGTGGACCTGCTCGCTGCAGGTCATCCCGAAGGCCCACTTGTGGCGCAGTGGAACATGGCACTGGGTATGGGATTGTTGCGAGTGCCGCTGCTGCCGGAACAGGTCAGCGCCTCCCAGCAACCGATGCTGGTCTCAGCAGGAGAGGCAGCGTCCCTGCTGGCGAACAGTAAATATGACGACGCCTTCGTGGTCCTGCAAAAGCTACTGAAGGAATATCCGAATACCCCGTTCATTCATTACGCCTACGGATCGGCCTTGGCATCGCTTTCCCAGTATGACGAGGCGGAAGCCCAGTTGCGCGACGAGATTCGCATCTCTCCCGACAGTGGTGCGTTGCCGTACATCCGAATCGCATTTATCGCCCTGAAAACGCAGCGTCCAGGCGATGCATTGGTCGCCGCGCAGCGCGCCGTGCAACTCGCCCCCCAGTCGGCCGAGGCGCATTACATCCTGGGTCGCGCCCTCTTGAGCTCTGGAGATACACAGCAGGCCATCAAGGAACTGGAAACCGCTAACGGCATGATGCCCAACAGTCCGGAGATACACTTCCATCTCGCACGCGCCTACAGCAAAGCCAAGCAACCTGAGAAGGCAGAACACGAACGCGAGATCTTTGCGCGGTTGAATACCGTCGAGGAGCAGCAACGGAGCACGCGAGGCAGCCAGGCCTACGGAGCGTCACACGATCAAAGTGACTTGTCTCTGCCCGCGACAGCCCCTTCGGCCGATCGCGGAACCCCGCAGTAACCGGGTTGCTGACCCAAAGACATCATTTTGTTCGAAATTGCCCAAAATTGATCGACTGTGGTCGTTGGGCTTCGGGCAGGAGATGTTAGCGCCTAGGAGTTTTGGGAGCAGCGGCGGTCGATTCGCGGACCACAAGCTCTGGTTCCACCAGGATTCCAGCCTCATGTCCGTCGCGTCCCTCGATACGGTCGAGCAGCGTCTCCGCGGCCAGGGCACCGATCTTGCGCAATGGCTGGCGCACCGTCGTCAAGCTGGGGAGGTGGTATGCCGCTTCGCGAATGTCGTCGAAGCCGACAACTGAAATGTCTTCGGGTACGCGCAATCCAGTTTCTTTGATGGCGCGGATCGCCCCGACCGCTGAGATGTCGTTATAGGCGAACAGCGCGGTGAAGGGAACCTTGCGCGACAATAGCTCTTTGGTACTCTGATAGCCCTTTTGCGGCGAGGGATCGTCGCCAGCCAATTGGACAGTCAGCTCGGGCCGCAACTGGATCCCCAGCGCGCGAGCCGCATCGATGATCCCATCCCACCGCGCGCCGCTGTCGGAGCTCATCGGCTGACCCCTGATGACCGCGATGTCGCGGTGGCCCAGTTGAGAGAGATGTCCAAGAACTAATCGAGCAGCTTTGATGTGATCAAGAGTGATGTTGGTGACGCCCTCAATCTGCCGGTGTCCCGAAATTACGACCGTCGGCAGCTTGGGAATCTGATCGACCGTGGTGTCGATCGTAATAAAACCCTCGGAACCCCGCATCTGCAGGATGTCGGAATACTGGCGCAGCATCAGCGGATCGTGATGATGCACGACCGTCACGAAGAAATACTTGCGCTCGCTGAGCAAGGCTTCAATGCCGCTGATTACCACACTGCCGTAGGCGTCGCCGATTTCGGCCGCAATCACGCCGACGGTGAACGTGCGCTTCTTGCGCAGCGACCGCGCAAAAAAATTCGGATGATAATTAAGTTCCAACGCGGCTGCGACAATGCGGTCTTTGGTGTGCTGCGGAATGGCTTTCGCGTACGGGGAGTCGTTCAGGACCGCAGATACTGTGCCCTTCGTCAGTCCCAGGTGTTTAGCCAGTTCCTTGAGAGTGGTTCGACCGTTATTGGGTGGTTTCGTGTGTCCCGGCATGCGTGGTCACGCAGGTTTCGAGTCTAACCACGACATTGTGCGCTACGCAACCGGTTTTCTTAAGGGGAATACCACCAACAGGGGAGAAAACTGCCGAATTATTCCTTTTTTGGGAATTCAGCGCGCAAACGGGGGCTTCGATGCGCGAAATCCTCAAAAAGATGTGTTTTTTTGTTGACAGCCTACCCCGTCAATAACATAAATTAACTAGTCGCTGGGTTGTGACAGAAAACCGGTTTTCTAAACACAGAGAATCGATACTTTTAGACAATGGTTTTTAACGGCTATAGCGGATCACGCTTTGCTGGTGGAGTGCGCGGCGGAACTCATCGCGAGGGCCGAATCGACGCACGATTTTACGTTAACCGTTTCTGGTGGGGGAACAAATGAATCGTTTGGGCAGTTGGTTAATACTGACTCTGTGCGTCGTATCGCTGCTTGCTGTGCCCATGGTGGCGCAGAAGACGTCAGGTACGATCCGCGGAATCGTGACTGATCCGTCGGGCGCTGTTGTGGCCAACGTTCCGGTAGAAATTACGAATACCGAAACCGGGCTATCGCGCACCGTAACCACGAACGCTCAGGGCGAGTACGTAGCTCCTGAAGTCGCCGTCGGCACATACAAGGTGACCGTCAAGGCTCCGAATTTCAAGGAGTCGGTCTCGAACAATGTCGACATGCACACTTCGAGTACGCAGATACTGAATGTCCAGCTTCAGGTCGGCAGTACATCGGAACAAGTTACAGTAGCCGCCAGCGAAGTTCAGGTACAGACTGACAACGCGGCGCTGGGCGAAGTTGTCACAGGCGAGCAGGTTCGTGAACTGCCGTTGAATGGACGCAGCTTTGTTCAGTTAACCCAGTTGCAGCCGGGCGTTTCCGCCGCCGACAACTTCAGCGCTAACAATAAGGGCCTGCTGGCCGGCGTCGATTTCTCGGTGAACGGCAATGCCACCACGAACAACCTATTCCTGGTAGATGGCGCCAACAACAACGACGTAGGTTCTAACCGCACCATTTTGATCTACCCGTCGATCGAAGCGATCAGCGAATTCAAGATGCTGCGCAACTCCTACGGTCCGGAATACGGACAGGCGTCGGGCGCGGTCATCAACATCGTGACCCGCAGCGGTTCGAACCAGTGGCACGGCGACGTTCTTTACTTCGGGCGCAACGATGCCCTGGATGCCGAGGAATGGTTCGCACATGCGGCTGGCGTGTCGGCCGCCGCCAGCGGAACCCCGCTGCACAACAACGGAAAGAACGAGTTGCGACGCAACGACTACGGCTACTCCATCGGCGGCCCGATTAAGAAGGACAAGTTGTTCGTCTTCTGGAGTCAGGAATGGAACAAGGAAGTACGCGGAATTACGCGTCAGTCCTGCGTGCCTTCGGCCGCCGAGGTTGCGGGCAATTTCGCGAATCCCACTTGCAGTGAGCCACTACCTAAGGTTGCCAGTTGCGATCCTACGAAGGATCCAACCTGCGTGCTGGGCGCCTATGGCAAGAACCCGGGTGGCATCCTGCCTGGATTGGTGGCTATCGGAGCGAATCCGACCACGCCATACCAATTCCCCGTGATTGACAATGCGGGCGCAACGCTCGTGAAGTGGCTGCCTCTGCCGAACCTGGCCACGCCCTTGCCGGGTGGCGCCGACTGGAGCGCATCGCTCAACACACCGATCGACTGGTCGCAGTGGAATCTTCGCCTCGATTACAACATCAGCCACTCGCAGACGCTGATGTTCCGCATGACTAAGGACAGTTGGACGAACAATTCTCCCAACGGCAACTCAACGCTGGGCTTGTGGGGCGATGCGATTTACCCCGCACTTAACAGCAACTGGTCGCAGCCGTCGAAGCAGATCATCGGGCGCCTCACCTCCACCATCGGAACTTCGATGGTCAATGACCTGGAATTTGCGTATTCGGACAACCGCATCATCATCACCCCGGGCGGTACAGACCCTGGATTGTTGGCGCAATTGACGACGGCTATCCCGACTAGCTACCCATCGGCGCTGAAGACCTCCAAACTCGGGACGCCCACTTTGTGGGGCGGCTTGGGCAACTACACCAGCGGCAATAATTTGTGGCTGATTGCTCCGTGGCTGAACAGTCTCGACATCTACACGGTTCGTGACGACTTCTCCAAGGTCGTAGGGGCGCAGACGCTGCGTTTCGGCGCGTTCCTAGGTTGGAACGGTAAGAACGAATATGACGGTTCCACCAGTTCCACTGAGTACCCACAGTTCTCCACAGGAAACGGCGGAACCAGCATCCCGACCGGCAACGATTTGGCAAATATTTATGTCCAGGGCGCGGTCTGGAACAACATGGGTGAGCAGTCGACGAACACTAACGTCCACCTTCGCTGGCGCGACTACGAGTTCTACGCTGCTGACAACTGGAAGTTACGCCGCAATCTGACGGTCGATGTGGGACTTCGGTACTCGATTCTGGCGCCTCCCTTCCAACCGCAGAACCAGTTCACCAGCTTCCGGCCCAACCTTTACAATTACTCGCTACCTACCAATGATGCTTGCAATGGCCTAGTCACGGTCCCAGGATACAGTCCCTGCCAGGCTGCCAACGCTCTCTACGGAACCAACTTCACCCCGGCTGCCTACGGCCAGAACAAGTATCTGAAAGGCGTAAACTACCACTTGTTTGCTCCGCGACTCGGCCTTTCGTGGGATCCGACAGGCAACGGCAACATGGCTGTCCGGGCAGGGTTCGGTCAGTTCTTCCAACGCGACCGTACCACTCCCGCGTATGTCAACGCTAACAACGCTCCGTTCTCGGTCAGCAACACGTTCACTCGCACGTTAGATACGGCGCCCACTAATATCCTGGGTGGCGCCGCCTCTCCGTCGGGTGGATACGATCCGGGTACAAACGTCTCCAACTCGCTACAGTGGAACATGGCGTTCGAGTACGGCTTCACCAAGAACGCGACCGTTGAAGTTGGGTACGTTGGAAACCATGCAGTCCACCAGTTGGACGCTGGGGACATCAACCCGGTACCAACGGCATTGTGGCCACAGTATGCATTCAACAACAGCAACAACCTGCGGACTTTCCCTGGCTTTGGCACTTTGGCTTGGTGGGAGAATACAGGCAGCGCGTCGTACAACGCTTTGCAGGTATTGGCCAAGTATCAGGTCCAGAAGTTCCAAATACAGGCGGCTTACACGTGGGGCCACTCGATCGGCGACGTCACCCAGACGAATTCGTCAGGCGGTGTCGGCAGTTGGGAGAGCTACACCCTTCTCGCAAATCCGAGCTTGGATCGCGGCAATACGGCCATCAACCGTCCACAGATCTTCGTGGCGAATGCGGTGTACTACCTGCCTACCCTGAAAGGTCAGAACGGGTTTGTGGAGGCAGTCGCCGGCGGATGGGAACTGGCTGGCATTACTCAGTACGCGACTGGTGCCTCATTCTCCCTCTACCAGGCTGGGGTTGGTGAGAACACAGGCATGTTGGCAGCGGATGCCGTGGGCGGCGGTAAACTGAACTCGCTGATCGGTGATGGATTTAACAATCCCCAACGGCCGCTGATTTCCGGGCAAGGTTGCACCGCAAACCTTAGCAACGAAGCGCAAGTGATCAATCCGCAGGCCGTGACGCTGATTGGCTACCAGATCGGGACCGTTCCGACCGGCCTTGAGCCGAAAGGCTATTGCCACGGGCCGGGGAATGTTAATACCGACTTCTCGGTGGACAAGAACTGGCGGGTATGGGGCGAGCGCATGCGGATCCAGTTCCGCATGGACTTCTTCAACCTGTTCAACCATCCCAACTTCCGCGGCGACCAGATCAACGGCGTGAACGGCGGAACAACCTTCGCGAACGTGAATTGCGGTCCTGCGGACGCTTCAGGTCATTACCAGGCATGCAGTCCGAGCAACACCCTCATCACCCGACAGACGTACAACAATAATGTCGGGTTTGCGACAAGTACCAAGGGTGCAAGAGAATTGCAGTACGGTTTGAAGGTCATCTTCTAACTGTGCTCAAACCCAACTCGTAACCGTGACCGGCAGTGCCTGTTACAATCAGGTACTGCCGGTTCGGTTTTGCGAACAGAACACGCTTCGCAGGCCGGTTGGCCTCGGAATTCTCCATCATCAAGTATTTTTAAGCCGTGATCTCGATTGGTTTCCCTCTTCGTGGTTGTCTCGCCTTTGTCGTTCTCCTATGGGTCAGTCCGCTTTCGGGATTTGCCACTCAACAGCAGGCACAAACCGCCACGAAGCCAGCCTCCAGCCCCAAGCAACCGGCTGCCCGGGAAAGTCAGGCATCGCCCTTCCAGGAACTGCAGAGACGCGTTCAGGCACAGCGTGAGGCGATCCAGTCGGGGAATCCTGCGACGGTGGAGTCCACCAGCCGGGCACTGGTTGCATTCGCCTTGCGGGGTATAGCCCAGATTCGTTCGCTGGAGGCCGAATGGCCGCAGGCGATTGAACTCTACCGTCAGTCGCTGGCGCTTGAGGACGACACGGCGACCCACCTGGCGCTAGCCGTGGCCTGCATAGCAGGGGACCATTATGACGAAGGACTTGTCGAGGTAAACAAGGTCCTGGCTGTCGAGCCCAAGAGTGCTGAAGCCTGGCATACCAAGGGCAAGATCCTGATGGCCAAAGCGGACTACAAGAGGGCGGTCGAAGCGACTGCCCGCTCGCTGGAATTGCACCGCGATGCCAATGCCCAATTGTTGCTAGCGCTGGCCTATCTCAATCTCAAGGAAAAGCCAAAGGCAGAAGCCGTTTTTCGGCAGATGACCCAGGATTACGGCGATCGGGCGATCTGGCATGTCATCATCGGTGGGGCCTACCGGGAAACTGGCTTTCAATCTGAAGCCGTCGAGGAATTCCGCAAGGCCATCGCGATGGACAATACAGTGCCGCATGTCCATTACTTTCTTGGCCTGACCTTGATGGAAATCAACAACAACGGCACGACTCCCGAGATCATGCACGAATACCGGGAGGAGGTCCGGCAGTTTCCAGACGATTTCTTTGGGAACTATGGCCTGGGGGGACTCGAATCCCGCGATGGGGACGTGGAGCAATCCAATAAGCACCTGCTGGCGGCGTCCAAGGCCGATCCCAACAACCCCGACCCTTACATGTATCTGGGACTTAATGCCTTCAAGCAGCATGACAATGCGACGGCTGAGACGTATTTGCGCAAGGCGATCCTTCTTACCGGGGACAATGTGTCGCGCAACGACTACAACATCCGCCGGGGATATATCGCACTAGCGCGAATTCTCTCAACCGAAGGTAAGAAGGAAGAGGCCCAAGTTTACTTCGACAAAGCCAAAGCGCTGAGCGATTCGCAACATCGTTCGAATGAGGAGGCCTTCTCATCCTACTTAAACAGCAAAGAGGATACGGGGCCAGCGGTGATGTACAGCAAGACTGCCCCGAAGCCCAAGGTCCCTTCTGACCAGCCCGCGCGAGTTGATTTCACCGCCGATATCGGCACAGTACAACTGGAAAACACCCGCCTGACTCCCGCTCAACTCGAAGAGGCTGAGAAGCGGGTGAAGGACCTGCGGGCGATTCTTGGCACCGGTTACAACGACTGGGGAACGTCGGAGGCCAAACGCGGGCAGTACGGGATGGCGCTATCGCACTTCCAGGACGCGGAGAAGTGGGACAACTCCAGTCCAGGAGTGATGCGCAACGTTGGCTTGGCTGCGCTGAAGCTGGGGAACAATGATGAGGCCGCCCGCGCCTTCCGAGTGGCCGTTGACAAGGACCCCAACGATACGTCGGCGCGGTCGATGCTGGCCATCTCGCTGTATTCGTCCCACCAGTACGCTGAGGCCGCGAAAGCGTTTGGAGAGGTTGGCGACAGCAATTATCGCGACCCGCGCATGGCGTACGCATGGGCCTACTCGCTGGCGCGAACCAACGATCCAAAGAAGGCCACTGAGGTGCTGAACAAGCTTACCGCACAGCCATTGCCGAAAGAAATGTGGATGACGGCCGGTGACGTCTACAGCCAGGTAGACGATCAGGAAGACGCATTGCGTTGTTTCCGCAAGGCGTCCGAGCTAGACCCCACGATGGAGCGGGCGCACCACTTCGCTGGAGTGGCGCTGATTCGCCTGGGGCGTCCGTCGGAGGCGATACCCGAATTTGAGGCGGAGTTGAAGCTGACTCCCAACGATCCGGACACTGAATACAACCTGGCATACGCCCTACTCGAGACATCGCAGAAGGACCAGGCGATGGCCATTCTGCGGGCCTTGGTTGTGGCCCATCCCGACCACGCCCAAGCGCAGTATCAATTGGGTAAGGAGTTGCTCGCCACCGGGAATGCCGAGGAGGCTGTCCAGCACCTGGAGGCCGCGGCGCGGCTTGATCCGCAAGACGATTACATTCACTACCAGTTGCAGGCGGCCTATCGCAAGCAGGGCCGCACCGCCGACGCCGATAAGGAATTGGCGGTCTATCGCGAGATCAAGGACCGCAAGCGGGAGACTGGCAGTCCTCAGCCAAAACAGTAGTCGCGGTTCAGGGTCTCCAGGGCACAACACAACGTTGGCGGCTGCTTTCAAGAGCCAGCTCAAGGGCGCGCATGACGCGCAATGCCTGTTCCGCGGTGACTGCGAGGGGAGCAGTGCCGAGCATGGCATCCCTGACATTCTGGTAGTACTGGCGGTAGTCGCCGGGGAGAGTTGGAAACTTGTCGGTGATGAAAGAATCTCCCTGCGCGATGAGGAGTGTGCCCCAGCGCTCAGGAGCCTCGTATCCCCAGAATTCGCCGGCGGGCGTTTCGCCGCGTTTGAGCGCGTCTTCCTGGGGATCGAGCCCGTACTTCAGATAGCCGCCGTGGGTGCCTTGAATCACAAACCGCGGCGTCTGCGTGCTGACCAAGGAGCCAGCGCGCAACAGGGCACGCAGGCCAGCGTAGTAGAGGACAACATCGAAGGCATCATCTATTGCGGCCCCCTCGCGCTCGGTGCGCACATCCGCGCCGATGGCCTCGGGTGTGCCAAATAGCACCAGGGCTTGATCGATCAGGTGAGGTCCGAGGTCGAAGAGCACACCGCTGCCGGGCTCGGGGCGTTCGCGCCAGGCGTTGTCTTTCAGATGCGGACGAAAGCGATCGAAGTGCGATTCGAAGAGGACGACACGGCCAAGCTTGCCCTCCGGAAGCAGATGCTGGATCGTAAGGAAGTCGCCGTCCCAACGGCGGTTCTGGTAGACGGAGAGCAGCCGCTTTCTGGTGTTCGCCAAGTCGACTAACTCCGCAGCTTCGGCATAGGTGGTCGCGAACGGTTTGTCGATGACCACGTCGCGGCCTGCCTGCAAACATTGCTTTGCGAGGTCGAAGTGCGTGGTGTTGGGCGTGGCGATGACGACTAGACGGATGGTGTCGATCGCAAGCAACTCGTCGAGGGTGCGGACAACGCGAGCGGCTGGGTACGCCTGCTCTGCTTCGGAGCCCTGGCGCTGGAGAATGGCGGCCAGGCGCAGGCCTTCCACTGCCGCAATCACCGGGGCATGAAAGGTACGCCCGGCAAATCCAAAACCAACTAGCCCAACGTCAATCATGCCAGTCTCCCGAAGACAGCCTGCATAGAAATGCACAGCCAGTATAAAACATGGGCGGCAGCGAAGTTCGTCACAGCCATTGCTCAACCGGCTTGGTAACATGGCTGCGTAGCAACCACATTATTCATTCTCGATAAGGACCACAAATCGTGCGACGTCACGTGCTTTTTGCACTTGTTCTTCTGACATGTTTCAGCCTGAACGCCCAGACCGCCTCACCCGCATGGAAACGGGTGGAACACCTTCGGCACGGCATCAATGCCAGCGAATGGCTGGCGCAATCGAGCGACTATAGCCCGCAGAGACTGCGCACCTTCACTACGCTCGACGACATCGCGCGGATGCGCGCCATGGGGTTCGATCATGTACGACTGAGCATCGATCCGGCGGTCTTCAAATGCCAAGGTCCGTGGGACCAGTGCGAGCGAGTGCAGGTCGTAGACGAGGTGGTCGCCAAGGCGTTGTCGCTGGATCTGGCAGTGATTCTGGATGTTCATCCCAACGACGATTACAAGCGCCAGTTGGCGAGCAGCGACAGTGCTGTCGATAAGTTCGCAGCGCTATGGGATCAGATCGCGACGCATTATGCGAAGACCGACCCGGAGCGGGTTTTCTTCGAGATTTTGAATGAGCCGGAGGTAGGGATCTACCGCTGGGCGGGAATCCAGCAAAGCCTGGTGAGCGCGATCCGGCGTGACGCACCAGCGCACACGATCATTGTCACGTGCGGAGAATATTCGAATGCCGACGACCTGGCGCGCATGCCGCAGGTCGCCGATGACAATTACATCGTGAACTTTCACTACTACAATCCGCATATTTTCACGCACCAGGGCGCGTCATGGGGAGAAGGCTATTGGGCCAGCTTGCGGCAAGTACCGTTTCCCGGAACGTCGGAGTTGGTGGCAGCGGCAATCGCTCAACAGACGGACGAGTTCGCGCGGTGGAAGCTAACCCAGTACGGACTGGAGCATTGGGACGCGCAGCACGTTGCGGGGGAAATACAATTCGCCGCCGACTGGGCCAAGCGGCGTAACGTGCCGCTCACTTGCAACGAGTTCGGTGTCTATCGCAATTACTCGAATCCGCAAGATCGGCTGCGGTGGCTGGAGGCGGTCCGGACTGCACTGGAACAGAACAAAATCGGCTGGACGATGTGGGATTACCAGGGCGGGTTTGGAGTTGTCACCAAGAATAATGGGACGACAGTTGAGGATGAGGGTGTGTTGCGGGCCCTGGGGTTGCGGCCGCATTGACGAGCATCGTAGTCAGGCGCAAAGGACGGATGCAAATGTGGTGGGCGTATTTGTGAGAACGGATAGTCGATGATACAGCTCGCCATTTTCGTGTTACTGCTGTTCGGGTATTCCCTGATTTCGAGGCGGCTTGAGCAAACTGTCCTCACTGCGCCTATCGTGTTTACCATCGCCGGAATCTTCATGTTTCCTGCGTTACCGACGATCATGGAAGCTGGATTTAACGCGAACGTATTTCTCCGGCTGGCGGAAGTCGGGTTGGTTTTGTTGCTCTTCACCGACGCCAGCCGCACCGACTTCAAATTCCTGAAGACCATTGGAAATATACCCATACGTTTGTTGGGCACAGGATTGTTGCTTACGATTTTTCTAGGCATGGTCGCGGCTCGTTTGGTATTTCCGGAGCTCTCGCTGTGGGAGGCAGGAATCCTGGCGGTCATTCTCGCTCCGACTGATGCCGGGCTGGGACAAGTGATTGTGAACAGCCCGCGCGTGCCGCTGCGCGTGCGCCAGGCGCTGAACGTGGAGGCCGGTCTCAACGATGGATTGTCCGTACCGTTTCTTCTTTTCTTCATGGCCCTGGCTGCGGCCAAGATCGAAGGCGGGGCAGAGAGCCTGGCAGAGTTTATCGGGCAGCAACTTGGCTACGGACTGGTGGTCGGCGCGACGATCGGACTTGCGGGCGGATGGGTGTTGGGCTGGGCGCGACGTCGAGACTGGGTGGCGGGGCCGTTCCGGCAAATTGCCGTGGTTGCGCTGCCGCTGCTTTGCTTGGTGATTTCGGAATTGGTTGGCGCCAGCATGTTCATTGCGGCTTTCGTTGCAGGCTTGACGGTGCAAGTAGGATTCAAAGATGCGGGCAAGGACAGCGTTGAGTTCACGGAGGAATGGGGTCAACTGTTCAACCTGGCGGTGTTCTTTTTATTTGGCGTGCTCATACTGAAGGATTGGCCGCAGTACACCCTGCCGGTGTTCCTGTACGCAGTTCTCAGCCTTACGGTGGTGCGGATGGTTCCGGTGGCGATAGCGCTCTTCGGTACGGGATTGAGTCCAGCCAGCGTAGTGTTTATGGGATGGTTCGGTCCGCGGGGGTTGGCGTCGATTGTGCTTGGGCTGGTGTACCTGGAGGAAGGGACGTATCTGCGGGGGGAGAGCACGACACGATTGGCAGTGATTGTGACCGTCGCGTTGAGTATTTTTGCTCACGGATTCAGCGCCGTGCCCGGGATCAACCTTTATGCGCGCAAGATTGCGGCACTCGGTCCCGAGGCGCCGGAGCATCAAGAGATTGAAGCATAACGACAATGCGCATTGGCGGTTGAGAGCACCGCATTGTATCCTCAGACCGTGACGGCTCCCTTGAAACCCAGGCGTTCGCCCACTCCCGGCCTGCTGTTCGGGCTGGTGGTCACGCTTGCGGCGGTGGTGGCGTACACGGGTTACATCACCTACCAGATCAAGGGACTGCGCGAGCTGCAAAGCAACATCATCGACCGCAACCGTAAAGACTCTCTGCAACTGTTGCGCATCCAGAACGACCTCAACCTGCTGGGGATCGCGATGCGCGACATGATCGACAACACTGAACCGTATCCGCTGAGCGCGTGGGCAGGGCAGTTGCAGCGCATCCGGCAGGACCTGGCCGACGCGATGCGGCTGGAGGCTGATTTGTCGGTCGCCTACCGCACGGCCGAGCAGAGGCATTACATGGAGGAGTCGCTGGCGCAATTCTGGGGAGCGGCCGATCATATGTTTGCGCTGGCGGCCGAAGGCAAAGAGGCCGAGGCGCGCGACCAAATCAGGGTGTCACTACAGGCGCACCAAGCGGCGTTGAGCATTGCGGTAGCGCGGCAACTGGTGGCCAATAATGAGGCCGAGCAACAGGCTGGAGAGCGCATTCAAGAGATCTACTTCCGGGTGCAGCGGCAGGTCATGTTGTTCCTGCTGGCGACGCTGGTGCCAATCGTGTTGACCAGTTTGTATCTCATCCGGTCGAACCGGCGCTTGTTCCAACAACTCTCGGACTTGTCGGAGCAGCGTAGTGAGCTGGCGCAGAAGCTGATTGCGACGCAGGAATCGACGCTGCTGCATATCTCGCGCGAGCTGCACGATGAGTTTGGGCAGATTCTGACCGCGATAGGGTCGATGTTGCGTCGGGCCGGGCGGCAAGCGCCGGAAGGCTCGCCTCTGCGGGCTGACCTGGTCGAGGTTTCCGAGATTGCGCAGTCGACGCTGGACAAAGTTCGCAGCCTTTCGCAGGCCCTGCATCCGGTGACGCTGGAGGAGGCAGGGCTGGAGAGTACAGTTGATTGGTACCTGCCGGTAGTGGAGCGGCAAAACGGAATCGTCATACACTACACCAAGGCGGGGAGTGCTTTTCCGGTCGAGAGCCGCGCCGGCATTCATGTTTACCGGGTGCTGCAAGAAGCGCTCAATAACGCGACAAGACACTCAGGCACCAAGGAAATCTGGGTCCGGCTACGATTTCTTGAGGACTCGCTGGAGTTGGACGTAGAGGACCACGGCAGCGGCTTTCATTCGAATGGCAAACGAGGGATAGGCCTGGTGGCCATGCGGGAGCGGGCGGAGTTGGTGAACGGCAAGCTGCAGTTTCTGCATCCGCAGGGCGGCGGGACGCTCGTGCGCCTGTCGGTGCCGAAAGAAGCCGCGGGAGTTGGAATCTAGGAGCTCATGACAGAAAAGATCTCAGTGCTGCTGGTTGACGATCACGCTTTGGTGCGTCGAGGATTTCGACGCATGCTGGAGGACGAGGAAGACATCGTCGTCAAAGGAGAGGCGAGCGACGGCGAGGAAGCGGTGCGCCTGGCCCGGCAACTGCAACCCAAAGTGATCGTGATGGATTGCGCGCTGCCCGGCATCAGCGGACTGGTGGCAACACGGCAAATCCTCGAGCACAATCCGAAGGCTGCGGTCTTGATGTTGAGCATGCACTCGGAAGACACGTGGGTGCGGCAGGCGCTCGAGTCAGGTGCGCGCGGTTACATGTTGAAGAATGCGGTTGATCTTGAGTTAGTCACGGCGATACGGCGAGTTGCGTCTGGGGAAGAGGTGCTCGATCCTCAGATTGCTCGGCGGGCCACGCTCAAGGGTGAACGCGAGACAGGACTGACCGTTCGGGAGTTGGAGATTCTGCAGCTCATTGTTGGCGGGCTATCGAACAAGGAAATTGCAACCCAACTTAACCTGAGCGCGAACACCGTGGCGGTGCATCGCGCCAACATTATGGATGCGCTGGGAATCCATAAAACCGCCGAGCTGGTGGTGTACGCAATCCGCAACGGCTTGGTCAATATTCCGTAAAGTCGCGGTCTAAGTGTCGCCTTATCTGTTATTTGGACGATGCCACGATAGTGGCGCTACGATATGCCCAAAAAGAATTCTACATTTAGTAGATTTCGGCTATTGCGGCACCTCGTCGGTGACAGTTATCATAATTTTGCGAACTTGAGTTAACGACTGTAAGTTTCGCACTTTCTCTGGAGCAAGTTTCGAGTCCCTGTGGCCCCACCCCATGACAGACTCGAGAACTGCTCCATATTTTTGTCTTCATCTTTCCCTACGAACGCTCCCGTCGAGATTCGCGGATCCAATCAGTAGTAGCCGCGAACCAAAATGAAACGGGCCAATACACGGGGGATAACCATTTAGTACAGATGATGTCGGGTTGTGAACTATAATCTGTGGCACCTATGAGCCACGGGTTCCAGACCCTATCTATGTGCAGGTCATTGTGTTTGGCGATCATCCTTCTCGTTTCAGTCGCTCATTCTCAGAACACGGTGCAGCGTCCGCCGATCACCGGCATCTCTCACGTCGCATTTTTCAGCAGCAATCTTGATGGGGCCAAAGCATTTTATGGCGGGCTGTTGGGACTGGCTGTAGACCAGTCGCGGCCGAACGTGTACCACGTGGGAGTGCAATCAGTTGAGTTGGAGCCGTTGCCGCCGAACCACGGGCATGACCTGATTTCTCACGTGGCCCTCGCGACAACGGACGCGGAAGGTGTCCGCAAGTACCTTGCAAGTCACGGAGTCAGCGTTCCAGAGAAAGTCAGCACGGGTGGCGACGGAACCGTGTGGTTTGCGATGAAGGATCCGGAAGGGAATCCGATCGAGTTTGTGCAGTCTCGGCCTGCGCTTACGGGCAGGAGTCCGGAGGTTCCAGTTTCGAAGGTGATGATTCACGCCGGGTTCGTGGTGCATGATCGCGCGGTGGAAGATAAGTTTTACAAGGACCTGCTTGGCTTCCATTTGTACTGGCAAGGCGGAATGAAAGACGGCGAGACGGACTGGGTGGATATGCAGGTTCCGGACGGGACGCAATGGCTGGAGTACATGCTGGTGCCGGGAACCGAGCAACCGTCGCCCAGAGTGCTAGGAATCTTGAACCACATTGCCCTGGGAGTTCCGGAGATGAGCGAGACCGCACAATTGCTGCGGTCGCGTGGCTGGAAGCCGACCGACGACGAGAAGCAACAGATTGGCAAGGACGGCAAGTGGCAGTTGAATTTGTACGATCCTGACGGAACGCGGGTGGAACTCATGGAGTTCACTCCCGTGCAGACGCCGTGCTGCTCGCCATACACGGGCCAGCACCCACACTGACGTGCCATTAGCTGATTGGTTTGTGAAAGGGAGACGATGATCACAAGACGAAATTTCCTGCAATTATCTGCCGCTGGAGTTGGCGCGCTGGCGCTGTCGGACCTGGCTCTCGGTGCCATCAAGCCTTTTCCCGTCGGCGTGCAGCTCTACACCGTACGCGAGCAGGCGGAAAAAGACCTTGGTGCCGTTTTGGCCCACATCAGCATGATCGGGTACAAGGAAGTTGAGACTTACTGGAACGTTTACACCCATCCGGCAAAAGAGCTGCGCAGCATGATCGTTGACAACGGGCTGTCGGTGCCGAGCGGCCATTTCGACTACGATGGACTGGAGTCGAAGCTGGATTACGCCAAAGAACTGGGTGTGCAATACATGATTTGTCCCATGCTCCCCAAGACAATGTGGACCTCGGCCGACGGCTTCAAGAAGGCGGCCGATCAGTTCAACAAGTGGGGCGAACAAGTGAAAAGCCTGGGAATGCAGTTCGGCTTTCACAATCATAACTACGAGTTTCAGAAGTTCGGCAACACTACGGGCTTCGATATCCTCACGCAGACCGCTGACCCCAAGCTGGTATGCCTCGAAATGGACTGCTACTGGATCACGCAGGCCGGACAGGACCCCGTCGCGATGCTGAAGAAGTACGGCAGCCGGATTCAGTTGTTGCATCTCAAGGACCGGCAGGCGGGCTTCCCGACGACGCAGATGTTAGGTCCCGATGCCGAACACATAACCGAGGTAGGCAGCGGCACGATCAACTGGAAGGCCGTGATCGAAACCGCGCAACAAACCGGCGTGAAATACTTCTTCGTCGAGCGCGACAATGGCAGCACTCCGGCGTTTGAAAGCCTGCGCATGAGCTACGTTTACCTGAACAAGCTGATGGCGTAAAGGATTGGAAATTTCCGCCCGCGCCGGCAGTCAGAAGGCATGGCGCGGGCGATTTTTCGTGTTGGGCAGGATCCTCGACATGCTGCTAAGAAGCTTCATTTTTATCGACGTATTGTGTCTCGCGCTTCTGCCCGGGCTTTTGTCCGCGGCCGACGGCAGTCCGACGCTGCTGGTTGACGCGGACAATCGGACATCCATCAGTCTCGACGGTGACTGGCACGCTATTGTCGATCCTTATGACAACGGGTATTACGACTTCCGTATGCAAGTAAGACCCGATGGCTACTTCCTGAACGAAAAAGCCGGCGCCAGCAACAAATTGATCGAATACGATTTCTCCAAGTCGGCGACGCTGAAGGTCCCCGGCGACTGGAATTCGCAGCGCGACTCGTTGTTCTTCTACGAAGGCACGGTGTGGTACGAGAAGGACTTCCAGTACCAGCGTAAGCCCAAGACGCGCACGTTTCTGCGTATCGGGGCCGCCAACTATGTCGCTCAGGCGTTTGTGAACGGCAAGAAGGCATGCGAACACGAGGGCGGGTTTACTCCGTTCGACTGCGAAGTGACGAGTCTCTTGAAGGACGGCGGGAACTTCGTAGTGATCCACGTGAACGATCAGCGGAGGCGCGACGGCGTGCCGACGCTGAACACCGACTGGTGGAATTACGGTGGACTGACTCGCGATGTGTCGCTGATCGAGACGCCTGAAATGTTCGTTGACGATTACTCGCTGCAACTCGATCGCGGGGAAGGGTCGACTATAGAAGGCTGGGTGCATGCGGTTGGCGCTGGCGCGGGAACGCCAGTCACCGTGAAAATTCCAGAGTTGAACGTTACGCAAACTGCAATGACCGATGCGCAAGGGAAGGCTGCGCTTTCGTTCAAAGCCACGAACCTCCAACGGTGGTCGCCCAGAAATCCGAAGTTGTATGCAGTCGAAATCAGTGCAGGGAACGATAGTCTCAAAGACTCGATCGGGTTCAGGACGATTGAAGTTCATGGCGACAACATCCTGCTGAACGGCAAGCCGATCTTTCTGCGCGGAGTCTCCATTCACGCGGAAGCGCCGTATCGTTCGGGCCGCGCCTGGAGCGAGCAGGATGCCGAGACACTCCTGGGCTGGGCGAAAGAGTTGGGCGCGAATTTTGTCCGTCTGGCGCACTATCCGCATGATGAGCGCATGACACGACTGGCTGACCGCATGGGGATCATGGTGTGGTCCGAAGTTCCGGTGTACTGGATGATCGAATGGGAGAATCCCGCGACGCTGGCCAATGCCACCAACCAACTGCACGAGATGATCCGGCGCGACCGGAATAAGGCGTCCGTCGTTCTGTGGTCGGTGGCCAACGAAACGCCGAACACTCCGGCTCGGCTTACGTTTCTGAAGAGCTTGATCGCGACGGCGCACGCCGAGGACCCGAGCCGTCCGGTCACGGCGGCGTTGCTAGTGACAACCCCGCCGGATTCTCCGGACGGCATTCGCACCAAGGTCATCGACGATCCGCTGGGCGAGTACCTGGATGTGTTGGGTTGCAACGAATACATTGGCTGGTATGAAGGCGCGCCGGAGTTGGCGAGGCGCACGCGGTGGAAGTCGAATTACAACAAGCCGCTCATCATGAGCGAGTTTGGGGGCGATGCCAAGTTCGGCCTGCACGGCGCGCCCGATCAGCGTTGGACGGAGGAGTACCAGGAGAACATCTACCGCCAGCAGATTGCGATGCTGAAGCAGATTCCGTTTCTGCGCGGGATTAGCCCATGGATCCTGATGGATTTTCGGTCGCCGCGGCGGACTTTGCCGGAGATACAGGACTTCTATAACCGCAAGGGACTGGTGTCGAACGAAGGGCAAAAGAAGAAGGCGTTCTTCGTGCTCCAGGAGTATTACAACAGCCTCGCTGCGCAGCCGAACTAGGTATTACTTCTTTGCCGTTGCCGTTCCTGAGGCCACTACCAGTGGCACATCCACGGTGCCAATCTGCTGGGACGGACGGTCCATTACACCCAAGCGCAAGTTGTAGGCACCCGCAGGCAGGGTCATTTCCTGCTGGGCAGGGATGCCATTGTTCATCACCGTGTCGTAGGCTGCTGCCTTGATCGTTCCATCGAGCGTATTCGAGGCGTGCCCCACTTCCTTGCCGTCCTTGTCGTAGGCAATTGCTATGCAGTCCAGCACGATACGCTTCTGCTGGTCAGGCGCCTCGGTGAAGGTCACTCCATTCGGATTGACGACGTAGCGGATGCGGACGTCTTTGTGCTCTGCGTCCGGTGGCAGCACCGCGGCTGTTATAAAGAGCATCGTCGATTGCGGCATTCCGGGCTGCAGCGCGCCGCGAAGCGCAGCGACTCCGGTTGTCGAGGATGTCACTTTCGTCGGCGAGGAATAATAGCCGCGACGGTAAGACAGCTTGACGTCGGGGTGATCGGTTTTGACCTCGATGCGATGGAAAGCCGTCTGAGGATCCACCTTGTCGGGTGTGTAGGCCAGCGTGTAGTAGGTTGCGCCGTCCTCCATGCTGCGCTGCATGGCCCGCTTGAGATCGTTGGTGCCGATGAATGCTTCGCCGCCAGTCTGCTGCGCCACAGACATCATCGTGTAACGCTCATCGCTGTGGGTGGAAGCTTGCGATGCCAGCAGGTCTCCGTAGTTTTGCGAGTTCTCCGATAAGGTCCAATTTCCGGCTTCCGTAGCGCTATTGGAGATGTCGACGCCGCGCCCTTGCAGTCCGCGAACATCGACCGGGTAGACCGCGATGCGGGACTTCGCCAGCAGAGCAGCAGCGGACGCCAGCTCCGTCTTGAAATTGGCGGCGTTGCGCCACGGCTGTGTGTCCATCTTGGGATCGGCTTCGATCTGAATCGGAAAACTGGTGGATAGCCAGATCAGGTTCTTGCGGCCGGGATAGCCGGACACCGCACGCGACAAGGATTCGAAAGCCGCCAGGGTGAAATTCGCCCGGTCCGCGATTTGAAAGCTATCCATGTCGCGAATCTGCTGCTCCTTGCCGGTGGTCATCTGCGCAATCATTGCGCTGTCGGAAGTAGTGGACTGGGGAGGGGCGCTTGCCGTCGCTTCGCGAGCGACATAGGCGATCTGGCCAGTCGTATGCTGGCGTTCCGCTTCCGTTGTGAGTACGTGAGAACGCGAAGGTTTCAGGTTCTCGGCGGCCTTCAAGAGTTTCTCAGGCTCGTCCGTAAAGCCCTGCACCATGCTTAGCCGGTTGGTCAGAAGATAGAGCGCGATGGGTTGTCCCTTGGGCGCGGTCTTAAGCATTTCGAGCAATTGCTTGCGGGAATACTCCTGGTCGGCGGTGGGCGTGTTAAGAAGGTCGAACAGCACGATCGTCCAACTGTCCGCTGTGGCGGCCGCAGGGTGGTTGGAATATGTATTCGGAGGCAGCTTCGGCGTGCTGTCAGCAGCAGAAGCCTGGAGCTCCGAAGTGCCTCCGTGCGGCTCGAACACTCGAACCTGCTGTGGCTTGCCGTCCTGCATGACAGTGAAGTCAGATTGTTTCAGGCCGGGAATTGGACGGCCTTGCTTGTCGGTGACGACAACATCCACCTGCACCAGACGGGTCGTAGTGCGGAAGACGGCGTTGGCCGGATTTCCTTCCGCGACCGGTGGTGCCTGCTGTAAGTGAGAGTCAGGCGCGGTCCCTGGAGGCGCCGCACTATTAGCGGCAACGGTTGAGGCAGTCCCAGGCGCAGCTGTCCCAGGTGCGGACGCGGTCACCGAGTTAGGTGGAGTGGAGTCTCCACTCTTCGGAGCAGACGCTGCTTGCGCAGTCTGGGTTGCCACAGCTTTCGACCACGCCAGCGAATAAACCTTGTCCAGGTAGAGGACGTAAACGCACATCAGATTGTAGGTGTCGGCGTAGACCTTGGGGTCCAGTTGGGTACGAGTGAGACGCACCTGTTCGACCTTGCCGGGTGGATTGATTGCGGTATAAGAGGCCGAATGAATTACGATCGCAGGGATGTTTGCTTCTTCGAAGGCCCGCGCTTCAGTAGCGGGGATGTCGTTGATCTGTTTTGGATCTTCCGGGACTTTGAGACTGCGTGCAGCAATGGGCAAAACCTTGCTCAAGGTCGTTGGCTCGTGAGCGACCTCTTTGAGCACAGGGCTTTTCCCGACCGTTGCGAGGCGTGAAGTATCGGGACCCGGGAAGGCGTAGGCCGCGGGCGTTCTGCCCACCTTGTCGATGTCGATCATCGCCCTGATCTGAGCACGCTGGTCACTGGTCAATTGCTTCAGATACCAATTGGCTCCGGCGAATCCCTTGTCATGTCCGGCGAACGCCACAAGTACCAGCGTCTGGCGATGAGGCGCAGAATTCAGCGATTCCGCAAGCAAGGGGAGCATCACGGCTCCGCCCCAATCAACCAAGGCCTCTTCGCCGTGGGCTTTCGAGTCCAATCGGGTCCCAATCACGATGGCGCCGGGCTCTGGCCCAGGCAGTGTGCAGATTATGTTGGGGAGGTCTTCGTTAGGGACCGTCTGCTCCTGAATCTGGTCGGCGGTGCATCCCGAGGCACGAAACTGAGCGCGAATGGCGTCGATTCGCTCCTTGTCAGTGGCGGGAACCGTCTGCAAACGCTTTTCAATGACGGGCTGTTCAATCCGGACATAGACGAGGTTGTCAGCAAGACACGTGACAGCGAGAATCAACACAAATGACAGCTTGAAAAAGCGATCCAATAGGAACCTCATGAGCGCAACCACCCAGCAGCCTATATAGGCTAACACCAAGTAGAGCATCAAGTTGTATCGGATTGATCGGGTATTACCGGGCTGTGAAGGAATTGGCCGCCGCCAGGTTCAATCAGATCAGCGGCCGGCTGCGGCCTGGCTGGCCGCTGAATACGGAATCGACGCAGCACCGACAATCTGCCCCGAGTCAGGACTCTGAACCAGGATGATCGCGCGAAGATCTGGCTTCTTCCAATCGGATTTGGCAGGAAGGTCGATAGTCGTTTCGAATTTGCCGTCTGCGGTATTGCCCAGCGACTTGAGGTTCCTGACGACCGCGCTGTGAGTGAGCACGCGCCCGCCGTTCTCTCCGCCCTGCACTTTCGTTGTCAAGTCGTCTTCCGTGATGGCGAGTAGCACCTTCTGCTTCCCATGGGTTGAATCGTCAACCGTGACCGCCAACTTAGTGGGCGACACCAACCGCAGCGAGACCGTTGACGTTTTCTGATCGCTCGACGCTTCGACGAGCATGCTTTGTACCCCTGAAACACTATTGCCGACGCCTTGAAACCGGCCATCGACTACCATCTGCGGCGTATAGGCGGTTGCCAGGTGAAACTGCTTTATGTAACGGTTCTGGCGATCAGTAAAATCGGAGGAAGAGAAACGGTCGAACCAGCCTGAGGAATTCCAATAGTCGACGTGTTCTTCCAGCACAACGAGCTCTGTGCTCTTGGAAGTGCGCTGGTGGCTGAGCTGCGTGATCAGGGCGTCAGCGGCCGGACAATCGGAACAGCCTTCAGAAGTGAAGAGCTCGACCACGATCGGCCCCTGCGCAAACGCTGGCAGCGTGTACAAGGCAAGACATGCCATCACCGATAACAATCCCACAACGGCGGCGAATGACTTCCTGATCATGATCTTTAAGATGCTCGAGTCCCGATTTGGTTACCAAGGATTAGGAGGATCAAGCCACAGCAACAACTGAACCAGTCGAGTTCGCCCGGCCGGCTTTCGATTGCATATTCTGTACAACCAGCGATAATAAACTCACGACAGTATTACTGGTGAGGTGGAATGGCTTCATGGTTCATCCGGTATGCGTTGCTAGGCATCGCTGCCATCCCCTTTATTTACTACATCATTGCTCTCTTTAGCGCGTGGCGTTTCTTTCGCCATTCGGCCGATTCGGCTGCGTCGAACTCAGATTTCACTCCGCCCGTTAGCATTCTGAAACCGGTACGCGGACTCGATCCCGATGCCTACGACAATTTTGCGAGTTTCTGCCGGCAGGACTACCCGGAATACGAAATTGTGTTCTGCATCGGCGACCGCTCGGACCCAGTCCTGCCGATCATCGAAAAGGTGATCGCCGACTTTCCCGAGCGAGACATTCGCGTTCTCTTCGGCACGGGACGGGAGGCTACAAATGACAAAGTGGCGAAGCTAGCGCGCCTCGCGAAGGAAGCGCGATACGAAATTCTGGTCATCAATGACAGCGACGTGCGCGCCGAGCCCAAGTATCTGCGGACCGTAGTTGCGCCGCTGGCGGACCCGAAAGTCGGCGCGGTAACTTGCTTCTACACCCCGACCGATGAGAAGACGCTGGTACAGAGGCTGCAAACGGTCGGGATGTATTCCGACTTCTACGTTGGAATCGTAGTGGCATGGCAGTTGGATGGCGTGAAGTTTGCGCTCGGACCCACCATCGCTACGTCGCGGGCGCGACTGGCCGGGTTCGGGGGCTACGAAATGATCGAGAACCGGCCGGCCGACGACTTGTTGGTTGGACGATTAATCGCGGAACAAGGGTACGAAGTGAAGCTGATTCCATACTCCGTGCACACGGTCGCTGACTTTCAGTCGCTCCGCGACTTGTTTCTCAAGCGGCTGCGATGGATTGTGGTGATGCGCCACATGCGGCCGTGGGGACACTTTGGACTGATTTTCACGCTGGGACTGCCCTGGTCGCTGGCGGCTGTGGCACTGTCGCCTTCCCTCGCGGTCGCCGCGGCTTTCGTGGGGGTCTACCTCGGCTTGCGCGTCGCCATGACGCTGCAAATAGCGTCGTGGGGACTCAAGCAGCCCGCCCCGTGGCCGGGTCTGGCCCTGATTCCACTATGGGACGCGATGGCCTTTGTGATCTGGCTGGCCAGCTTTACCCGAAGCACGATTCGATGGCGCGATCGCGACTACTACATCCGGAATGGCGAACTTGTCCCCGTCGTCGCGACCGGCAACTGAATCGGAACCTACCCGAACGCTGTTGCTTACACCAGGCTCTTGTCCAGGACTTCCTGAGGCAGCGCCTTTTCCGTGCGACGATCGTTCCGGGCATTGCGCCAATTCACCGTCGGCAGGAATTGCGATGGATCGATGCGGTCCCGGTAGCGGATGGCGACGTTGATCAGCGAATCCAGCAGAGTGTTGGACAGAAGATGCGGTTCCAATCCCAGCTTGATCAAGCTCGAATGTTTGGCGTTGTAGTAATGGCTTTCAGCCTCAACGCGAGGGTCGGGGAGGTGGTCGATCTTGACTTTGAGGCCTAGCTCTTTGCCGCTCTGCTGCACCATCTGCGCCAGCTCAAGCACATTGAACTGTTCCGTGAACTGATTAAACACCCGGAACTCGCCCGGCTTCGCCGGATTCAGGCAGGCGATCTCGATGCAGCGAACGGTGTCGCGAATGTCCAGGAAGCCGCGCGTCTGGCCGCCCTTACCGTAAACCGTCAGGGGATATCCCAAAGCCGCCTGGGCGCAAAAGCGGTTCAGCACGGTACCGAAGACCTCGTCGTAGTCGAAGCGATTGATGAGGCCCTCGTCGACCGAGACCTCGTCGCTCATGGTTCCGTACACTACCCCCTGATTGAGGTCGGTTGCCCGAATGCCCCACGCCTTACAGGTGAAGGCAATGTTATGGCTGTCATGAACTTTGGACAGGTGATAGAAGGAGCCGGGCTGCTTGGGAAAGGGAAGCACGTCTTTGCGGCCGTTGTGCTCGATGGTGATGTAGCCTTCCTCGATATCGATATTGGGAGTGCCGTACTCGCCCATTGTGCCAAGCTTGACCAGGTGGCAGTCGGGAACGAACTCGCGTATCGCGTAAAGCACGTTCAGCGTCCCCACGACGTTGTTCGTCTGGGTGAAGACCGCGTGCTTGCGGTCAATCATCGAGTAAGGAGCGGAGCGCTGTTCGGCAAAGTGAACAATGGCATCCGGTTCGAAAGAGCTGACCATCGAGGAGAGAAACTCGTAGTCTGTGACATCGCCTACGTACGACTCGATGACGTTGCCTGTGAGCTGTTGCCAGATCGCCAGCCGCTCGGCCAGGGGACGAATCGGGGTAAGGCTCTGCGCTCCCAACTCGTGGTCCCATTGCCGGCGCACAAAATTGTCGACTACGGCAACAGAATAGCCTTGGCGTGAAAGGTAGAGTGCGGTTGCCCAACCACAGAAACCGTCGCCTCCCAGTACGGCGATCTTCATAGTTCTTCTCCTCGGAATATGGCCCGACCTGGGGCCGAACACGACTTATCCAGTTCTATTAGAGTGCCTTACACCCGACGTAAGTTGCAAGAAACGCCAACCGAATGACACTTTTTGGCCCTGAACGGCGAAAAATCAAGGTCGTTCTTGCTCGAGAACGATAGGGTGGTTGGCTAACAAAACCTTCCCGCCACTGGCAGTGACTGGGTGAAGGTTCTGGCTTCCGACCAGCCCCTGAAGGCGAGGTACAGCCGAATCCCGGATAACCAAGTATTTCACCCCGGGCTGCCCCCAAAGTTCCCGAAACTTGGCATCGTCGATGAAGACGTCAGCAGCCCCAGGAGCGTACGAACCATACAGGAGATTGTTAAAGCGACCGTTCAGTAGCAGCGCTGTACGGTCAGTGTAGAAAAACACCGACGAAAACCAATAATAGTGATGATCGACGATGAGAGTGCCCTGAGGCGATCGGTTCAGGACCTCTGCAATGGGGCGCGACGAGAGGAAGGGATCGAAGTCGACCATCGCCAGGCGTGCCGCGTGAAAAAACAGGACCATCATCAGGGCGGCGGCGATCAACGCGCGCTCGCTTTGAGCACGCAGGGTGCCCAGCATACCGACGCCGAAAGCCAATGCGGCGACTGCCAGCGGCAAGCGCAGGTACGCAAATGATTGCAGCGTAAGGTCTTCCATGTGGCCAAGCGCGAGCGTGTAAGCACCGGGGTGCGAACTGAGCGCGGCGGAGATGTCTCCCGGAGAAGGGACGTTACGTACCGATACAAGGATGGCGACGGCCGCGACTGCGGCAAGTCCTGCTATGGCGGTAAGAGCACGGGTGCCTCGCGTAACCCACTTGCCACCGGCCGCTATCGCTGAGCCAAGCAGCAAGGCCATCGCCGGGTAGCAGGGCATCGAGTAGTACTCTTGCGTGGTCGAGAAGGTGAAGAAAATCAGGACAAAGCCGATCCAGCAAAGCGCCAGCAGACGGGTCTTGCCCTCGCGGTCGTCCGGTTTGAAGGACAGCTTAGCCACTGCGGGAAAGTAAACACTCCACGGGAACAGCCATGCCAAGTGGAGCAGCCAAAAGTAAAGCCGAGGGACGGTGTTGTAGTCGCGGGGATAGCGCAGATTCAAAAACCGCAGCAGTTGCTCGTTGATGAAGAAAAACCACAGGAAGCCGTGGTATTCCCCGGGGACACTGCGAAGCGTGAAGTCGAAATACGGCGGATTGCGAAGCGTGGCCAAAACATGCCAGGGAGCCGCGATCAGTAGCGCGATAGCTGCCCCAGCGAACGGGTGCAGGCGTTTCCAGGTTCGAGCCACGAGGAGCTGGCGCGTGACAGCCAGGTAGATCAGTCCAGCAGCCACTGGGAAGACAACGCCAATCAGGCTCTTCAGCAGCAGTCCGACACCGAGACTGGCGGCCAGGGTATACGCCCACGCGCGAGGATGTGGTTCGTCCTCGTCGAGAGCACGCAACAGCGCCCACATCGCCAACGCGATCGTCAGCGTCAGCATGACATCGGGAATGAGCACGCGCGTGAATAGCCAAAGTCCTACGCAGGTTGCCATGCAGAGGCCCGCGTAGAAACCGGCGCGCCTGCCGAATGCCCAGATTCCCATGGCTGCTGTCAGCCAGCATAGTGCGATCGACGACAAGGCAATCGGGATGCGTGCGGCCCAATCATGAACTCCGAAGATCTTGTAGGAGACGGCCATCAGCCAATAAATGAGCGGAGGCTTCTCTAGGTAGATCACGCCATCCAGGCGCGGCGTGACCCAATCGCCTGAAGCAAGCATGTTGCGGGCGATCTGGGCCTGTACCGCGTCGACGTCGTCCTGTAGCGATGGCGGAGAGACGACGCAGCCGAGGTAGATCGCCGCAGCTACCAGAATTACGACGAGATAAACGTCCCAGTTTCCTGTGCGTGTTGACCCCGAAAAACGGCCGAAAAAACCTTCGGAAGACATCGTCGCCTGCGAGCCTGCAACAGGCCGCTCACTGATTTCGTTACGGAGAGAATTGGGGCGCGTGTCGTGTCCAGAAGGCATCGTAGAGTGTCGGCACCGCGAGCTGAACGCCGCGGGCACGTATCGGCAGTGCTGTTTGCACTATATCAATGATGCCCATGCGCATCCATCCGGCGAGGCAGCGTGTTATAGCATGGATACATGCTTTGCCATCATTGGAGTGACCCGGGAGCGCAGGAGCCTGATGGAGTCTCATAAGCCGCTCCAGTTCAAGACTTTCGTGATGATCCTGATCATGATCATCGCCGGTCCGCTGGGCAATGTGCTGCTCGGTAAAGGCATGAAAAGCGTTGGGACGATGACCATAGCTTCGGCTTCCGACATCGCGTATGTTGTCGGGCGGGTATTCTCTTCGACTTTTGTCTGGCTGGGTGTCGCGTCACTGCTGACGTTCTTTGTCGCCAACATTCTCGTGTTGTCGTGGGCGGACTACAGCTTCGTGCAACCGGCATCGTCGATGGCGTATGGCGTGGTCGCCTTGTTGTCCGTCTTCGTCCTGGGAGAAAGTGTGACGCCCTTGCGCTGGGCCGGTATCGCGATTATCTGCCTCGGCGTCTTTATCGTAGGCCGGACTAATCCTCGCACCACGGAGCATCGCTAGCCGTGTTCAAATTCATCTATTTTTTTCTGATCGTCGTGGCGGGAACTGCGGGAGAATTGTGTGTCTCGCGCGCCATGAAGGAAACTGGCGAAGTGAAAGACTTCCGGCCGCGGGCGGTGGCGAAGGTCATTCTGCGAGCACTGCGGGTGAAATGGATGGGAATCGGCGTAGGGTTGATGACGCTGGCATTCTTTTCGCTGCTGGCTGTCCTCTCCATCGAAAAGGTGAGCTTCGTGGTTCCTGTCACGGCGTTAAGCTACGTTGCAGGGGCGCTGGGCGGCATGCTCTTTCTCGGTGAAAGCATCAGCCTGCGGCGATGGACGGGAATCGCGCTGGTCTGTATCGGCGTCACACTGGTCTTCATGGGAAGGGGGTAAACGCAAGTGTCCCACCTGGGGGCGACATCCAAGCCCCTGACAACAATCGGCGGCGCAGCGAGGAAGATGGACTTCCGGGAGTTCCTTGCGCAGGCCTTCGCCGCGTTTCGGGCTGACAAGGTGCGCGCCACCATGACCGCTCTGGGCATGGTCATTGGAACCAGTTCGCTGATTCTGGTCGTGACGATTGCGCTCTCGGGCAAACAATACGTGCTCGCCCAGATTGAAAACATCGGCACCGACCTGGTATGGGCGGAGTATGAGGGCCTGGTGAATGCCGGAGCGAACGCGTCGGTCCGCGATTACCTCACTTACGACGACATGATCGCTGCCGAGCAACAGGTGCCCGGGATCAAGGCGGCCACACCGGTGCTCAATCTTCATGAACGCATCGCAGCGGGTGGCGATAAAGAACTCGACATTCTCGTACTCGGGGTCGATCCAAGTTATAAAGATATCCGGCGGATGCTGGTGGTGACTGGAAGGTTCTTCGACGACCAGGACTCAGAGCTTTTCAACAAGGTCTGCGTGATCACCCAGAAATTCGCCGAGGTCCACTACGGCGGCAGCGAGTTGGCCCTGGGGCAGAGGCTCAAGATAATTGGAGTTCCCTTCACGATCATTGGAATCTTTCGCGAGAGCATGGAGACCTTCGGCCGTTCGGAGATCCAGGACGACACTATCCTGATTCCTTACACCGTGGCACGACGGCTTGCCGGCACCCAATCGATTAACCAGATCTACTTCACCATGTACAACAGCGACAGCGTGCCAGCGGGTACGGCGGAGATTCTCCGGGTCATCAAATCGCGGCATCGCCCGGAGTCGGAGTACAAGGTTGATAACCTCACGGACGTGCTCCAGGTCGCCGAAAAAACCGCCACTGCCTTCACGCTCATCCTGCTGCTGTTTGCGGTTGTGACCCTGATCGTCGGCGGCGTTGGGATCATGAATATCATGCTGGCCACAGTTAGCGCGCGAATCCGGGAAATCGGCATCCGCAAAGCCGTGGGTGCGACCAGCCTTGAGATCGAACTACAGTTCCTCACCGAAGCAGTACTCATCTCGCTGGTCGGCGGAGGCATCGGCATATTGATTGGCATGGCCGTGCCATTCTCGCTGCGGCTCTTCACCGACATCTACATGCCAGTTCCTTTTCTCGCGGCATTCATCGCCATCGTTGTTTCCTGTTCCGTGGGAATTGGGTTCGGAGTGCTTCCCGCCAAGCTCGCAGCAAGACTGGATCCCATCGAATCGTTGAGGCACGAATAGCGACGCCTCTCAGAGCGTGGCGAGGCAATCGCATCGCGAGGATTCGTAGACTGTCTATCGCTTGATTTAGAAGGAGCTGGTCGGCCGCTTGGTTGTCGCGCCCGTCGGCTTAGACTTGGCGGTTCCGCCGCTGTCGGACCTAACAACGTCGGAGGAAGTTCCGAAGATAAACTCCTCGATCTCATCAATCCGCCGATCGGCGTCGCGGTAGCCGATATCAATCAGCGCCCGGGTGTACCTGGGAGTGAACAGCAGGTAGCTCATCAGATCGGAGCACGCCGCTGCATCCCTTCCCAATCCGTTCACGAAGTACTGGATCAGATAGGGCATATCTTTCTGGTGCTGGCGTGCCAGTTCCGACAGATCGACTGAAGGCGTGATCAGGAACGTCGCCAGCGGTCGCATCTTTTCGCATCCCTCGATACCGGCCTGGCTGATCTTGCCTTCGCGGAGCAGCGTGTTGAGCCGGTCAAGGTGTTCGATGTCGGTGGCAAGATGGTCCAGGAACATCACGTTGAAGATGACTCCCATGACTTGGGCCAACGAGGGTTCAGTATCGCTTGTAGCTTCTTCCTGGTGTTCGAGGCTCTGGCCGCGCGCCCCGATCCCGAATACCCTTTCCGCGCCCAGCCGAATTACGGGACTAAGTGGTTGTTGGAGGCGTAGGCATCCGTCGCCGAAATATGCCGTGCCCCGCGCCGTTTTGAGCCTCACCGGCTGAAACACCAGAGGAATCGCCGCCGACGCGCAAACGTGGTCGGTGGTGATCTTGGTCGCCAGCGTGACTCGCCGGCTCCGGTTCCACATGGGATGTCCCTTCACTCCTTGAATGAAGAGGTAACTCTTGCCTGAGTTGTAGTTCGTGGCCGAAATGGCCAGTGCGTAAAGATGGCCGCGCTTGATGTTCTGCTGGATCCGGTCGCAGTCAAGATGTGCGTTGAGAAAGTACCGCAGCGGGGTAGCATCCAGCAGCGACCTGGCGTTGCCACCGCCAAGAACTGCTCCGAAGGAAAGATCCATGATCCAAGTGATCGAATTTCGCGCCTGGGAAAAAACATCGCAGCGAAAAATGTCGGTGGGCCTCAATTCAGCCCAGAGCCGCGCCAGTACCCTGGTTGCCAGCGAGAATTCGTCGCAACCTACCGCCAGTCCGCACCCATTCACCGCTCCAGCGGAAGAACCTCCAATGATTGGGAAGGGGTTGCCATACTCCTGGACGCTTCTTAACTCCCCGATGCGCTTGAGAACGCCGGCTTGATAGGCCCCTCGAGCGCCGCCACCTGTCATCACAAGTCCGAGCGCGTTGTCCATACAGTTCTTTTCGCGCGCTTGCGCGCCTGCCCTGGCGGCAGGATTGATTCATGGGACGCCCCGCCTTGCGTTACGAGGCGTCCCTTGCTGTCCTGCGTCGTCGCGTCTCTTCGGGGACAAGGGACGCAATCCGGTCAATGTCACCAACTAGGCGTTGACTGGAATGACGCGCGGTTTCGGCTTCCGTGCTGTGCGCTTCACCTGGCTTGCAACCTTGACATGGCCCTTCTTCGCTTCCGGACGCTTGGTCACGGACTCAATTACCGCCTTCTCGGCTTCGACGAAGCTCTTGAATCCTTCGCGGGTGAGGTCCGGAATGTCCCGGTAGGGAACTGCAGGCATCATCTTCGCTGCGGTTCCGGCTGCCTTCAGGCTGACGTGAACCTGTCGCGCCGCGACGTCCATGAGCTTCTTCTGCGCCTCGATGAAGGAGTCAGCAGCTTCACGCGCCAGCTCGGTCAACTCTGTCTTCCTGGCCTTGCTCACAGTCTGCTCCATGCTGCCAGTCACCCTGGAAGTTTCCTCGGCGATGACATTGAGGAACTTCTTCTGCGCCTGGACAAACTGCTCCAGCCCCTCGCGGGCCAGTTCGACGACGCTGTCGCCTTCATACATTTCGC
Source organism: uncultured Acidobacteriaceae bacterium (assembly GCA_963699185.1). GTDB lineage: Bacteria > Acidobacteriota > Terriglobia > Terriglobales > Acidobacteriaceae > DASRAA01. Next base: position 568,141 of record OY969419.1, read on the forward strand.
CGGCTTTTACCGCGGCCAGACGTCCGTGAACCTGCTTGCTCGCGCTCTTCAGGTACTCCAACTGCATTTCGATGAAGGTGTCGACGCTGCGACGGATCGTCTCTACCAGGGCGTCGGTGACGACGAATCCGCCAACCCTCTGTTTCATGCCAGTCGCCAGGATCTCGCTCTCCTTCTGGGCGAGTCCGAGAATGAGTTTCTGGCCCTCGATGAAGTTGGACAGTCCCTCTCCGGCGAACTCTTTGACAACCGCGACGGGGCGGAAATCAGGTGCTGTCAGTTTCTCGCGCAACACGTCGATGACGGTTCCGTTCTGGCGCATCGCCAGGTCGACCAGGATGCGCTGCGTCGCAAAGAAGTTTTCGACTCCCTGCTGCACCCATCCTGAAAGTAAATTGACGAATGAAGACTCACGAACTTCGTGCTTCATAATTTCCTCCTGGGTTTGCTGCAGTGCAGCATCCAAGTTCAATGTAGTTGCGAAGCACATGGATGTCAAGGTTTAAGCACGGAATATTGCGCTGCAGCAGGGTGCAATTTTGTGAATATCAAAGGCTCCTGTATCGGTGAGTCGTGGAAGGTACAGGTCCTGTTGCACTTACAGTTGATGCGGGACGAAGATACGGGAGGCCCAAAATGGGAATTGTGAGCGGTCGCCCTTTCATCGTTCGTTTGCTTGACATTCCAGTACCTGCAGTCCACGATGCGACAAGATCGGGCGTTCATGACACAAACTGTGAGTGTCGTGCAGTTGAAGCCGGAAACCCTTGAGGCTTTCTTGTCCTACACTCGCGACGCCGAGGCCGCGATGGCGCCAAGTTTGGATGGAAGCGCTCCTTTCCTGTGGTCGGACGAGAACGCAGACCGTGCCCGCCATGTGCGCAAAGGCGACATCCTTTCGCAGCTCTGGTCGGGGCAGGCGCCGGTTCGAGTTCCAAATGGCCTGATCCACGATTGGATCGGCGCCGTATCGATAAGCGAAACGACGATCGAGAAAACGCTGGCTCTTGTGCAGGATTACGACAACCACAAGAACATCTACAAGCCTGAAGTGATGGACTCACGGCTCATCAGTCATCACGGCAACGACTACACGATCCATCTGCGCCTGCTGAAGAAGAAGATCATCACCGTCGTGTTAGACACCGACCACGATGTTCACTACCAGCGGGTGCACGATGATCAGTGGGTCTTGCGTTCCTATACGACCCGCATCGCCGAAGTGGATGATGCCGGAACTGCTAAGGAGAAAGTGTATCCGCCGGATACGGGGTATGGGTTCCTGTGGCGCCTGTATTCCTACTGGAAGTTCATGGGGCAAGAAGACGGGGTGATTGTTGAATGCCGTGCCATTTCGTTGACCCGAGAGGTGCCCCTCGGTCTGGGATGGATCATCGATCCGATCGTCAAGAACCTGCCGCGCGAGTCGCTCGTCAACACGCTCAAAGCCACCCGGCAAGCGCTGACGGCCGGTACCTAGTCTCCCGATTGTGCCAATACCTGGTGATCAGCCGCTGCGGCCGCCGCAGTCATTGTGGGCGGAAAGGGAGCGGTGGCCTTGCTGCTCGCGGCTCGACGTTTTCGCGTGGCCACTTCTGACACCGGAACGACCTCCACCTTGGCTCTTGCCGGCTGCGAGCTAGACGCGTCCTTGATTTTCGTTGGCTTAGCGGGCTGAGGTGACGCGGCGACTTTGACCGCTGCTCTAGAAACCTTTGTTGCGTGCGGCTTGCCGACCGCAGCGTCATGCAATTCGGCGAAACTGACCCGCAGGAGATCCTCGAAGCGCTCGATGTCAGGCACGGCGTGAACATCGCCGCCAAATCCAACATAGGCGACGCCGTCATAGCTGAGGATCGCCACGTTAACGCCCATCTCGCCGCCGATCGGAACATACGGGTAAGAACGCAGCATCTTCCGTCCCAGCAGATAGAGCGGCTGCTGCGGCCCGGGGACGTTGGTGCAGATCATGTTGCAGAGGCTGAGAGGAAGCTGCGACACTAGCGGCGCCAGCACGGCCTGCAACGGAAGTGGCACCTTGGAAACCAATGTACCGAACAGGCCGACCAGGTCCGGTACGCCGACACTCCTCAGGAATTGCATCCGCTCGCCGACTTTAGCTAATAGCACTCGAGGATCGCGAACATCGAGAGGGACGTTAATGGGTATGAATGTGATGTGATTTCCTAACTCACGCACGTCGGCATTGCCGCGAATGTTCACTGGAACGATGAGCCGAAGATGCCGCCCCTTGAGGTTAGCGCCGTGTAACGCGGCATAGCGGCGGACCGTGGAAGTCACGATGGTGAGCAGGACGTCGTTCACCGTGCCGCCAAAGCTCTGACGAACGGCCTTGATATCGGCCATAGGGATCTCGCCCCAGGCGATGCTCTGCGGACCGCGGCAAACTTTATTGAAAGGCAGCCGATCCGAGGGCGTACCGAGTTCTGGAACTAAGTGAACCAATTCGTCGGTGCGGCCATTGGTGGCTCCGGCAAGAAGTTCCCGCGCAATAGTCATCACCTCGGTTTGCGCCGTAAGTGCCCCTTGCATGAACGACTGATACGACTGGAGCAAGCGGTCGAGAAGCACTGCAACCGAATCGGAAGGTTGCGGCTCGCCGCTGTGTCGCTTTTTGGGCGGCGCCTTTTGTGGAGTCGGGCTCGCGTCAAGCAAGGCGTTCATGATCGCAACGCCAGCCACGCCGTCTGTCAGACAGTGATGGATGCGGATGATCAGCCCGGTGCGCTTCTGTTTGAGTCCCTGTACCAGCGTAAGGTCCCACAACGGCCGGCTGCGATCCAACGTCGAGCTGATAACCTTCGCGGTCACCGCCTTCAGGTCGGTATCCGTTCCCCCCTTGAGAACAACTCTGTGAACGTGGTTTCGGATGTCGAAGTTCGGATCGGACTCCCAGGTCGGCAGTCCCAGGTTGAAGGGCGGGAATATCGCACGCTGCTTGTAGCGAGGAAGAAGATCGAGTTTCGACTCGACATATCTTCTGCAGGCGCCGATAGAGATTGCGCCATCGAACTCGCAGGTACAGGCAACATTCAGCGGTTGACCTTCGCGTTCCAGATACAGAAAGAATGTGTCTCCCCACGACAGGGAATTGATCCGGCCGGCTTGCGACATAGTGATCCTCTTGTCCAGCCGTTGGTCGCATCGGGCACTCGCCATCTGAGTTCGAACCCTGGAGGCGTGGATCGCAACCACGAGCCGGCGCACTTTTGGCCGGACGGCAGACAATATAACCATCCCATGATTTGTCCTTCACTTCTGTGAGAATTGTCACAATCCAGCAGTTCAATTCGACGACGGATCGGTTGGCGTGCCGCAGGGAGTTGTCGGCTCTTCTTAGACGACATATCTGGCAATGGCAGGGATGCGCGGCCCCACGGTCATCATCACGCATCTTTGTGCTACTGATCACATCGCCGGCGGTCGGGACCGATGTAAGAATCAAGTAGAGCGGATCTCCCGGTACGGAGCTTCGCGGGAGTAGTGGTATGGAATCGGATAGAGCGGTCGGATCTTACCTACGCTATGGTCGCTCGCTCGCCAACTCTGGCGCAGCCGGAATGCGCCGCGGACGCGAAGCCTATCTCAATGGCAGACCTTTGAGTGCCGTCTTGACCCAGAAGGCGCGCGCATCCCTGGGATTGGCAGCTATCGGAGCTTGTGCGGGCCTGGCACAGTGCTTTATGTCAGACCGTCGGCGGCGTGTTCCCGCTGGTCTGGCGATGGGCGCTGTGGGCAGCATTGTTGGATTCTTTGCGGGATTCACCTGGAAGACCCGCGACCTCACGGCGAGCATGGTCCACGCTGCCACCGAGAGCATGAGCGCGGTCAGCGACGAACACTGGCTGGAACGTCATCCCATCGATTACGCGTAGTTGCGTCCGTTGGAGAGAGTCAGCGACGCAGCAGCATTCGTGTGCTGTTCTTGCGACTGCGCTCCTCGCAACACTCAGATGCTGTCATGCACATTCCCTCTAATACCGAGTCAGTTTCGTCAGTGCATGGTGTGCGCTATTGGCGAACGCAGTGTGATAGCGCTCACAGACCATCCGCCCGTCGCGAAGAAATAATCAGCCAAGTCGGTAGGGAAGCGATGGCAGCGCGTGCCGACCGGCTTCCCGATGAACCAGGCCGTTCCATTCGAACTCATTCGGACGACTTATAGCGTTTTCTGCGCGCCTTCGTCTCGGCAGTGACCTGACATTGATGTTTGGGGAAAGAGTGCGCGTATGTTGGACAGCATCCCTTCCGCAGCGAAAGCGGCCTACGGGCCGATCCCAGGGCCAGTTCTTTTCGCAGTAATCGCCTTCGTCGGCCTCGCGTGCTTTGCCTATATCGTCACGAGGCGACTGACTCCCCTTCTCCGCGCCGAACGAGATGTTCGATTCGATCGGCCACTGATCCGGCTGGAACGCGTCTTCAAGTATTGGTTCGGCCAGTGGAAACACCCGCGCTTCAGGGTCGCGGGAACGATGCACATACTGATTTTCGCCGGCTTCCTGATCCTGGCATTTCAGGCATTCTCGCTCCTTATATTGGGTATCTCGGGCAATGTTGTTCTCTCGCGTTTCTCAGAGACGGCCGCTAATCTGTATGGCCCTATCAAGGACTACGCCGCCACCATCGTCTTTCTGTGCATGGTGGTCGCCGCTACCCGTCGCATCGTGTTCAAACCGACGCGGTATGAAGTGCCAGCGAAGTTCGGTGAAGGACACAAAGCAGACGCCATCTTTCTGCTGGCATTGATCGCAACGCTGATGGCTTCCGAAGGTTTGATCGAAGCCAGTAAGGCCGCTTTGCAGGTCCAACGCGGGCAGGTCGGCGAACTTCTGGCGGTGATGTCGCTGCCATGGCTGATGAAGAGCGCCCTCGCTTCGGCGTCACACTCAACACTCTGGAACCTCTATCGCGGTGCGTACCTGGTCGATGTCCTGACCTTCTACTTCTTGCTCTGCTACCGCCCATTCGGAATTCAGTTCCACGTAGAGACCTCGCTGTTCAATGTGTATTTTGCGAAGCTGGATCGCGGCACGGTGAAGCCGGTCAAGTGGGGCCTCACCCCACAGCAACTGGACAGCGTGAAGTCGATCGGGGTGAAGACCTTCGAGGACTTCACCTGGAAGCACATGCTCGACTTCTACTCCTGCGCCGACTGTGGCCGCTGCTCGGACCAGTGCCCGGCTAACGCAGCGGGAAGGCCCTTGTCGCCAAGATTTCTCACGACCAAAGCGAGAGATTACAGCTTCAAGCACTATCCCGTTTTCGGCAAGTCAACGAATGGCACGCCGTTGATTGGCGGCATCTATTCGGAAGATGAGATCTGGTCCTGCACGACCTGTGGCGCTTGCGAAGAAGAATGCCCGCTGCTGATCGAGTACATCGACAAGATCGTCGATCTGCGGCGCGGCATGGTTGACGACGGGAACGTACCGAAGTCACTCCAAAAACCGCTGAAGGCACTGGAAAGCCGCGGCAATCCGTACGGAAAGATGGAGAAGAAGCGGGCCGAGTGGACAAAGGCCGCGGATTTCAAGAAATCGTGTCACGTGCCTCTGCTGGACGGCAGCCAAGACGCTGACACTTTGTATTTCGTCGACAGCATCACCTCTTACGACGATCGGATGCAGTCGATCGGGCGCGCTACCGCGAAGATTCTCGACCACGTCGGAACGAACTTCGGAATCCTCGGCGCGACGGAGAAAGACAGTGGCCACGAAGTGCGGCGTTTTGGGGAAGAGACACTATTCATGGCGTTGCGTGATGACAACGTCGAAGCCATCAAGGCTTCGGGTGTGCGAAGGATCGTCACCGCCGACCCGCACGCGTACAACGCACTCAAGCATGACTACAAAGATCTGCCGCCAGTGGAGCACATTAGCCAGGTGATTGCCCGCGAAGTGAAGGCGGGCAAGATCAAGTTCAATCCGGTCGAAGACGCTGACAAGGTTTATGCCTATCACGACTCGTGTTATTTGGGGCGTCACAACCAGGTTTACGACGATCCACGCGAGGTACTCGATGCGATTCCCGGACTGAAGCGAGTTGAGATGAAGCGGTCGCGCGACCATGCGCTGTGCTGCGGCGGCGGCGGATTGATGTTGTTTTACGAGCCAAAGGAAGAACAAAGGATCGGAGTGTTGCGGGCGAAGATGGCGGCCGAAGCCGGAGCCAATGTGATCGTGACGGCGTGTCCGTTCTGCATGGTGAACATGGAGGACGCGATCAAGGTGGCAGGACTGGAAGGCCAGTTAACGGCGATCGACCTGACGGAACTGGTGGAGAAACAGATCGCGCGCGAGATTCCGGCCGAGGTCGGTGCGCTTGTTGCAGAAATCAAGCAAGAGGTAGCGCCGGTTTAGTTGTGCGAACGAAACTAGCGCACCGAAAGAGAAACTTACAGCCGAGATTACTTGGGAGAACAAAAGTGGAGATTTTAGTTTGCGTCAGACGAGTACCCGACACGGCGGAAAACGAAATCGCCTTGAACCGTGCCGGAAACGACATTGAACGCGACGACCTTGTCTATTCGATCAACGAATGGGACAACTACGCCGTGGAAGAAGCTCTGCAGATCGTCGCGAAGGCCGGCGGAAACGTCACAGTGGTAACAGTCGGTGGCGAGGACGACGAAGAGGTCTTACGACGGGAGATGGCCATGGGCGCCAATCACGGCGTGCTCATCACCGACGATGCCTTCAACGGATCGGACAGCAAAGGGATTGCGACGATCCTGAAAGCCTACGTGCAAAAGGGCAAGTTTGATCTCATCCTGACCGGCGTGCAGGCCGAGGACGGAGGCGCGCAGGTGGGTGGGATGTTGGCGTCGCTGCTCGACTATCCCTTTGCCTCGTTGGTGAACTCCATCGAAGTGCTGGACGGGAAGAAGCTGAAGGTGAGCCGCGAAATTGCCGGAGGCAACCGGGAGATGAATGAGATTGATCTCCCCTGCGTGCTCTCGATTCAGACCGGCATTAACGAACCGCGGTATGTCGGAATGCGCGGCATCCGGCAGGTTGCTTCGATGGGAATTCCCACATATGGCGCATCGGACCTGGGGGTCGACGAAGAGTTAGTAGGAGTCGGCGCGGCGAAAGTGCAGCGGTCGGACTACTTTGTGCCCGCGCTCGGCAAGGGTGCAGAGATGCTGCAAGGCAGCCGCGAAGAAAACATCGACAGCCTGATCGGACTGTTGAAGGCCAAAGGAGGACTGAAGTGACGACTCGAATCTTTGCCTATGTCGAACATAAAGGCGGCGTGGCCGACGATACCGCGATCGAGCTAGTGGCTGCAGCGAAAAAGATCGATGCCGCAGCATCTCCGACGGCGGTTGTAACCGGCTGGGGCGCTGACCTCGATGCCGTCTGCAACAGCCTCGCCGCTTCCTACGCTGAAATCTGGAAGATTGCGAACGAAGCACTGGCATATCCCAATGGCGAACTGGTGCGAAAGGCACTCGCCGAGGTCGTTCCCCGCGGCAGTATCTTACTGGTCGCGCATGATCATTTCGGAGTCGATCTTGCTCCGGGTCTTTCCATCAAGATGGATTCGCCTTTTGTGTCCGATGTTGTGTCCATCGAACGCATCGATGGCTCGTTCCTCAAAGTAGTACGCCAGGAATATGGCGGGCAGGTGAGCACACACGTTCGCTGCGATGTTTCCTCCGGCGCGGTCATCAACGTGCGGCCTGGCTCGTTCAAGCCTATGGAAGGCGCTCCGGTCAACGGCGCTGTGATCGATAAATCGTTTGAAGTTGGAGCTCTTACGTCCGGACGCCGCTATCTCAACACCGTCGTTGCCGAGGCGGGCGATGTCGATATCAGCAAGCAAGCCGTCCTGGTTTCGATCGGGCGCGGCATCCAAGAGAAAGACAACGTTGGTATCGCGCAGGAACTGGCCGATGCGATGGGCGCAGCGGTAAGTTGTTCGAGGCCAGTCGTTGACGCGAAGTGGCTGGAGAAATCAAGGCAAGTTGGTTCGTCCGGGCAGACCGTGAAGCCCAAGGTATACATGGCTTGCGGCATCAGCGGATCGTTCCAGCACTTGGCCGGGCTCAAAGGCAACCCGTTCATCGTGGCCATCAATAAGAATCCCAAAGCGCCAATTTTCCAGGTGGCCGATGTCGGAATCGTCGACGACCTATTGGAGTTTTTACCGGAGTTAACCAGCAAGATCCGTGAACTGTAAGACAAATTCTTCTATTCACGCGTGCGCGTGAGAGCGAGGTACTGCTAATGATTACGAACAAAACCTTGAAGTTAAGCTTGAAGTCCCTCCACGACTTCGCCAAAAAACGCCTGCCCGACCAGGAACTCATTGACCTGGACGCGCGCGACGAATGTCCGCTGGAGATTGTCCGGTACATGTGCAGCCCTGACAAACTGGGCATCCAGCTTCTGTTCGTTCCCGAGGAGTTCGGCGGGATGGGCGGAAGCACCTTCGATGTGTACCGTATCTGCGAAGAGATGGCTCGGATCGATCTTGGCGTTGCCACATCCCTGTTCGCCACTTTTCTGGGGAGCGACCCGATTACGGTTGGCGCCACCCCGGAACAGAAGAAGAAGTGGCTGAGCCGCATCGCCGAAGAGGGCGTGCTGTTCGCCTACGGTGCTACCGAGCCGGAAGCTGGCAGCGACCTGGGCTCACTGAAGACCACGGCCGATCCCGTCGTCGAGAACGGTAAGGTCGTCGGCTACAAAATCAATGGCAGCAAGCAGTGGATCAGCAACGGCGGAATCGCCGACTTGTACACGGTATTGGCTAATACCCCGAGCGGACCGAGCTGGTTCGTCGTTGAAAAAGGGGTGCCTGGGTTCACGCACGACAAGCCGGAAGACAAGCACGGCATCCGCCTCAGCAACACTGCCGCACTCGCGTTCAACAACGTTTATGTCGAGGCCGACCGGTTGATCGGAGGCGTCGAAGGCCAGGGACTACCGCAGGCGCAGGCCGTGTTTGGTTATACGCGACTGATGGTGGCAGCGTTTGGCTTGGGAGCCGGCTGGTCCGCGCTGGATCGGGCAATTCCGTATTCAACCAAGCGCATCCAGGCGGGTACTCCGCTGTCGGAGAAGCAGGGCTACACCCACAAGCTGATGGTCCCGCACATTGCGCGCCTGGAAGCGGCTCGCGCCTATATCGAGGAGACCGCGGAACGGATTGATTCGGGCGAGGGAAGCTTAAACACCGAAGGCGCCATCGCGAAATACATGGCGACAGAAGCGGGCAACGCCGCGGCCGAAGCCAGCATCCAGGCGTTGGGTGGCTATGGATACACGCATGAGTACATGGTGGAGAAGATCAAACGTGACGTTCGTATCACCACGATCTATGAGGGCACATCCGAGATCATGGAGATGACGATCAGCCGTGACCGCTGGCAGCTACACCTGAAAACGCGCGGGCAGCATTATCACGAGCAAGCACGCCTGATGGAAGCCCTGCACGCCAGCCACCCCGAGGTCGGCGCCGACATGGCTGCGCTTGCCATGCACGCTCTTGCCGAAGTGATGGAGAAAGCGCGGGTCGCACGCCTAACGCGGTTCCAGCACATTCTTCTGCGCCTCGGTGAATTGATCGCATTCGCGGAATCCGCGGGTTGCCTGGCGCGCCGCGCTGCGCGGCTGGCGGAAAACAAGCTCAACGAAAAAGCTAACTCGCGTTTCGACGCAACCGCGCTGGCGGCATTGGCTCGGATCTTTGCGCGAGAGGCTTCGCTCAAAGTTGCAGAGGAAGGCCTGCGCTGGGTGACCGGGGCTGGCGGAGTGAGCGACCCGGAAATGACTGCGTTCGAGGCCTCGTTGGGACTGCCTGCCGTGCATCGCGCGCAGGCGGGTTTGATCGCCGACATGGACTACTTCGCTGATGTGCTTTTCGGCCGTGCAGTGAAAGCTGTAGAAGCTAGTACGGTGAAAGAAGCGGTGCTGTCCGCATAACGTCACAATGGTGTGTGACAGACATCCGGCCGCAATCTCTAGTGTGCCGGATGCCAAATTTATTTACGGCCGAAAATCCGATGCGACAAAAGGTGCTCAAATGCTGGATTTTCTGGGCCAAAAATAAACTTTCAGCAATTCCCGCAATTGCCTCACTGACCAGCGTGTCACTCGTCACATGCCAGTGGCCGCAGAATCACACGAAGGTAGCATGGGCATCACAGACACGGTTTGAATCAACCTCCACACTAAAGACACTCTTGGCCGCGCGGGTTCAATTGGCTCTGTGGATAAAGCGCTCGTCCTAATGTTCATTTCGACGAGTGCATCAAGACCCGACCGTTGTTCGCGTCCATCCTAACGCCCTGATTGCACCCAACTGGCCTTGAACACGCTTCGAAGGAAGTGACAGACATGGAATCGACCGCTCATCGCGCAATTGCAATCGTTGGGGCAGGAGCCGTCCTGCCCGATGCCGCCGACGTAAATGCTTTCTGGCAAAACGTTAAGCAAGGACGCTACAGCATCACCGACGTTTCACCCGAACGCTGGGATCCGGCGCTTTACTTCGACTCCGACCACAGCGCGCCCGACAAAACGTATTCGAAGATCGGTGGCTGGGTGCGAGAGTGGAAGTGGGAGCCAGCGAAGTGGCGACTGCCGATTCCGCCGCGTGTGGTGGAGGCCATGGATGAAGCGCAGCGCTGGGCCATCGCGTGTACCCGCGAAGCAATGGACGATTACGGCTACCCCGATCGGCCACTAAACGCCGATCGTACGGCTGTGATCCTGGGCAATGCCATGGCTGGGGAGAAACATTATTTCACTGCACTGCGAGTGTATTTTCCGGAATACGCCACCCACCTTTCGAAGGCGAAAAGCTTTGCGGCATTACCGGCCGCCGCGCGCGATGAAATCACGCGCGAGCTGCACGATCGCATCGCCCAGTGGATTCCTGATGTTACGGAAGACACCATGCCCGGCGAGTTGGCGAACTGTATTGCTGGTCGCATCGCCAATGTCTTCAATTTTCATGGTCCCAACTACGTAGTGGATGCCGCGTGCGCCTCGGCGATGGCGGCAATGAGCGCTGCAGCGGACGGACTGGTCGCTAACGATTTTGACGTGGCGATCACCGGCGGCATTGACCGCAATATGGGCGCGTCGACTTTCGTTAAGTTCAGCAAGATCGGTGCGCTCTCCGCGTCGGGCACTCGTCCCTATGCCGAGGGGGCCGATGGTTTCGTCATGGGCGAAGGGGCCGTTATTTTTGTGCTGAAGCGGCTGGCTGATGCGGAGCGCGACGGAGACAAGATCTACGCCGTTTTGCGCGGAATTGGGGGAGCCAGCGATGGCAAGGGAAAGGGAATTACTGCGCCCAATCCGGTCGGCCAGAGGCTCGCCATTGAGCGCGCCTGGGAGAACGCCGGGGTGTCGCCGGCTACCGTGACGCTGATGGAGGGCCACGGTACTTCGACCAGCGTGGGCGACGTGGTGGAAGTGCAGAGCATGGCGGATGTCCTCGCCAAGTATGACTTGCCCGTGGGGTCAGTTGCGCTCGGCTCGGTGAAGTCGAATATCGGTCACCTGAAAGGAGCTGCCGGAGCAGCAGGATTGCTTAAAGCAGCTTTGGCGCTGCGCGACGGCGTGCTGCCGCCCAGCGTGAATTGTAAACATCCCAACTCGAATATCGATTTCGCCCACTCGCCGCTTTACGTCAATCGCGAATTGAAACCGTGGTCGATGCCAGGCGATGGCGTCCGACGCGCCGGGGTAAGCGCATTCGGTTTTGGCGGTACCAACTTCCATCTCGCTCTGGAAGAATTCATTCCCCACAGGCTCACGGGTAACGGCAAGCGATCGGTTGCGGTCGGTGAAACTCCAGCGGCTTTTCAGCAAGGAGCGGTGATGTATTCCAAGAGTTCTAGATCCAACTTCACGAATGAGATCTCACGCAAGGCACCATTGCGGGGCGCATTAGTTGTGGGAGCCGCCTCCGACAACGAACTGGCAGACCGTCTGCGCTCGATACAGAAAGCCGCAGCGGCAGGCACTGCGCCGTCACTGGTTGATCCGGCTGATTCGGACCTGCACGCGCCCGAACGAATCGCAATCGATTATGCCGACGCAGCGGACCTCGCGACTAAATCCGGCATTGCTCTGAAAGCGCTGGAAGCGAATCAAGTTCCGTTCTGGAAAGCCATACGAGCGCAAGGGATCTTCCGCGGCCACGGCCCCGCGCCGAAGGTTGCGTTTCTGTACACGGGCCAGGGCTCCCAGTACGCCAATATGCTCCGCCCACTGTGTGCCGCCGAACCGATTGTGGGCGATACGTTTCGTGAAGCGGATCGCATCATGAAGCCGCTATTGGGCAAGCTGCTCACTGAATTCATCTTCGTCGACTCTGAGGATGAGAGCGCGGTGGCGAAGGCTGAAGAAGATTTGCGCCAGACCGAGATTACGCAGCCTGCCGTGCTGGCCATTGATATTGGGATCACCCGGCTCCTGGCTGCTTACGGCATCCAGCCTGATATGACGATGGGACACAGCCTGGGCGAGTACGGCGCGCTGGTTGCGTCCGGCTCACTTACTTTCGAGGACGCGCTGAACGCGGTTAGCGCCCGCGGCCGCGGCATGACCCAGCTGTCGGTGGACGACACGGGCAAGATGGCGGCGGTGTTCGCCCCGCTGGCCGAGGCCGAGCGCATTCTCAAGACGGTGTCTGGGTACGTGGTCATCGCCAACGTTAACAGCAATACCCAATCGGTCATCGGGGGCGCGAGCCAAGCTGTCGAACAAGTCACGGAGATATTCCTGCAAGCTGGATACAACGTAGTGCCATTGCCGGTGAGCCACGCGTTTCACACTTCGATTGTTGCCCCGGCTAGTGAGCCACTGCGTGAGATGCTGTCGCACCTGCATATGCAATCACCTCGCATTCCTATCGTGGCGAACTTCAATGGCGAGTTCTATCCCACCGGACCCGATGTGGTGCCGCAGATGCTGGGCCTTTTGTCAAAACAAGTTGCGTCGCCAGTGCAATTCGTAAAGGGCCTGCGCACGCTCTACGATGCGGGAGCGCGGGTGTTCGTTGAAGTGGGACCAAAGAAGGCGTTGCAGGGATTTGCCGAGGAAGTGCTCGGCAGCTATAGCGACGTGGTTTCGTTGTTCACGAACCATCCCAAGGTGGGTGACGTTGTGGCTTTCAACCAGGCGCTGTGCGGGCTCTACGCGGCTGGTTTGGGAAGTGCAGAGGCGGCAGCATCCCGAGACATCTCCGCAACGGCTGTCATGCCGGTGGCCGCGGTCTGCTGTACCAACGGAAATCGGTCAGCCCGTCGCAGTCGCATCCCCGGCGACCGCGGTTATCGCACCTGCTACATCGAATGGCGATCGTTACGTCGAACTGGGTCGTCTGTTCGCCGACGTTCTCGACCGGGCCTCGGAGATTTACCACGGTGAGAAGGCTCGACCGGCGAGCGAACCTGTGGCGATCACCGGAGCGGCGATGGGCCTACCGGGCACGGATCACATCTTCGATGACCGCAATGTCGCCCGAATTTTGCGCGGCGACCAGTTCATCAAACCGATTCCGACTGAACTCCGCCGCGACGTGCTCGACCGACGCATCACCCGCCTGGTGAAGAGCGAGAGCGGCGAGGCGAGATTTGACACCATTGAGGATGTCGCGGACGTAGTGAAGCTGGCAGGTCGCGGGGGCGCGTTCGATCTGGAAAAGGAATTCGGTGTTTCCGCTGAGCGCCTGGCCGCGTTGGATCAGGTTACCCGCCTGGCTATCGCAGTGGGCATCGACGCGATGCGCGATGCCGGAATCCCGCTGGTCATGCGTTACAAGACCACGAGCAAAGGTACGCAGTTGCCCGACCGTTGGGGATTGCCAGATGCTTTGCGCGACGACACCGGCGTGATTTTTGGTTCGGCATTCCCAGGCTACGACGCTTACGCCGACGAAATGGCGCGCTATTATGCGGACCACGCGCGGCGCGAGCAGCTGGCTTCGCTGGAAAACATGGTCGCTGCGGTGGCGGGGACGAACGGTCACTCGGCCTTGGCTCAGGAAATCGTTCGCAAGATCGAGGAGCTGCACGCGGAGATCGAGAAAGAACCGTACATCTTCGATCGGCGTTTCCTGCTCAAGACGTTGTCGATGGGACATTCGCAATTCGCTGAGTTTATCGGAGCGCGCGGTCCCAATACGCAAATCAATTCCGCTTGCGCAACCACCAGTCATGCCGTCGCCTTGGCGGAGGACTGGATCCGCGCCGGACGATGTAGCCGGGTGATCATCATCACAGCCGACGATGTCACGTCAGATCACCTAATCGGCTGGTTTGGCGCCGGATTCCTGGCCAGCGGAGCAGCCGCCACCGATGAAGTGGTCGAAGAAGCAGCTATTCCCTTCGACCGCCGGCGCCACGGCCTGATCATAGGCATGGGCGCTGCGGGCCTTGTGATCGAGAGCGCGGAGGCGGCGCGTGAACGGGGCATCCAGCCCATCTGTGAAGTATTGAGCGCGGTGACGGCGAATAGCGCTTTCCACGGCACGCGTCTCGATGTGCAGCACATTGGCCAGGTCATGGAGAACCTGATCGGTCAAGCCGAAGCCAATAGCGGCATTGAGCGTCATCAGATTGCGCCGCATACTGTCTTCGTTTCCCACGAAACCTACACACCGGCGCGCGGCGGAAGCGCCTCAGCGGAGATTCACGCTCTGCGTCGCGTCTTCGGCGATGCCGCCGATCAAATCGTCATCGCCAACACTAAGGGTTTCACGGGCCACGCCATGGCCGCTGGAATCGAGGAGGTGCTGGCGGTGAAAGCATTGGAAACAGGGGTCGTTCCGCCCGTGGCGAACTTCAAGGAAATCGATCCTGAACTGGGCGCTTTGAACCTCTCGAAGGGTGGCGACTATCCCGTCGAGTACGCGTTGCGGCTCGGCGCCGGATTTGGTTCACAGATCAGCATGGCGCTGTTGCGTTGGGTTCCGACCAAGGACCGTGTCCGTCGCAGTGCGGATGCTTTGGGCTACGCCTATCGCATCGCCGACAAGAGCGCGTGGGACGCATGGTTGGCGAAGATGGCGGGAAGTCCGGCCCCGGATCTCGAAGTAGTGAATCGTACGCTGCGGGTGCGCGATCGGGGGCTGTCAGCCCGGGTTGCCGAAGTTGCTGCTGAGGCTGCGAAGGAGGTTAAACCGCTGACGGCGCCGACTCCCACGATCCAAGCACCACCGCCCGCGCCGAAACCGGCAGCCGTTGCCGCCACAACAGCGCTCAAGCCTAGCGAGCCTGTCAAGGCGGAGCCGCAATCTAAGGTGGTCGCGGTCGCGCTGGCCACGCAGTCCAAACCCGCCGTAACCGACGATTCTGTGAAAGACACAGTCCTCGCATTGGTGGCTGAGAAAACCGGCTATCCGATCGACATGCTCGATCTGGATCTCGATCTCGAAGCCGATCTCGGTGTCGATACGGTCAAACAGGCCGAGGTCATGGCGGCGGTCCGCGAAGCCTATGGCATTGCGCGAGACGACCAGATCAAACTGCGCGATTACCCGACGCTGGCCCACGTGATTCGTTTCGTGAACGAGCGGCGGCCGAATGTTGCGGTCGCGGCGCCTTCCGCCGTCGTAGCGGCGCAGCAAGAGAAGAGCAGCAAACTCAGCGCAGCGGCGCGTGAGCTGGTTCCTGCGCAAGTCAGTGCTGGTGATTCGGTGAAGGAGCGCATTTTGGATTTGGTGGTCGAGAAGACTGGCTATCCGAAAGACATGCTGGACTTGGATCTGGACCTCGAGGCCGACCTTGGCGTCGACACCGTCAAGCAGGCGGAAATGTTTGCTGCGATCCGCGAGATCTACAACATCCCGCGCGATGAGAACCGCAAGCTGCGCGACTATCCGACGCTGGCTCATGTGATCCGGTTCGTGTATGAGAAGCGTCCCGATCTCGGCCGGGCCAGTCACGCTGCGGTCGGCACCTGTCGCGGTGGCTGGAACTGCGCAACCAACTGTCACTGCGAAAGTGAGTGTGCCAACTGCACCGGTTAGCACGGCTCAGCCAGTCGCGAAGAGCGAGTCGGTCAAGGAACGGATCCTGGCGTTGATGGTGGAGAAGACCGGCTATCCGAAAGACATGCTGGATCTCGGACCTCGATCTCGAAGCTGATCTCGGGGTTGATACCGTGAAGCAAGCGGAGATGTTCGCCGCCATCCGCGAGATCTACAACATCCCGCGCGACGAGAACCGCAAGTTGCGCGACTATCCGACTCTGGCTCACGTGATCCGGTTCGTGTATGAGAAGCGTCCCGATCTTGGCCGGCGCAAGTCACAGGCGCCGCGCAACTGTGCGAAACGGCCGCGCCCGCAGCTTCTGTGGTCGACCGTCACAACCGTCACCGACGACTCCATCAAGGACAAAGTGCTGGAGATCGTCGCCGAGAAGACTGGCTATCCCAAGGACATGTTGGACTTGGACCTCGATCTGGAAGCGGACCTCGGCATCGACACGGTCAAGCAGGCGGAGATGTTCGCCGCGATCCGGGCGGCGTACAACATCCCGCGCGATGAGAACCTCAAGCTGCGCGAGTTCCCGACGCTGGCGCACGTCATTCAATTCGCGCACGACAGGCAGACGCGGTGGCAACAGCCGCTGCGCCTGTTCCCGCGATCCGGCTGCAGCTTCTCCGGCTGTGATGCCGGTTGCACGCCCGCGACCGCCGTTCGCGAGCTTCGATGCGGCGAACCGAATTCCGCGCCGCGTGCCGGTGCCCAACCTGCGCCCGCCGCTGAATCTGTGCAAGCCGACCGGAGTGACGTTGGGTCCCGGCAGCCGCGTGGTGGTCATGCCCGACAAAGGCGGAGTGGCGGGAGCACTGACCCAGCGGCTGCAAACGAGCGGGTGTAGAAGTTCTGCACTCGATCACAGCGCGCGATCCGGCCGCGCTGACCGATGTCCTCACGACTGGCTGGCTGCCGGCCCAGTGCAGGGAGTGTACTGGCTCCCCGCGCTGGACGACGAAGGACCTATCAGCACAGATGGACTTGGCTAGCTGGCATGAAGCGCTGCAAGTGCGCGTCAAATCGCTATACACCACCATGCGCGTTCTGTACGAGCAGATCGCGACAGCCGGGTACGTTCCTGGTTTCGGCGACGCGTCTTGGCGGGCAGCACGGCTACGATGAAGCCGGAGCGGTCGCGCCGCTGGGCGGCGCGGTAGTGGGCTTCACCAAGACGTACAAGCGCGAACGCACGGAAGCCCTCGTCAAAGCGGTCGACTTCGAGGCCGAGCGTAAGCCAGCGGAAGTTGCCGAGACTGATCATAGAGGAAACTCTGCGCGATCCCGGCGCAGTCGAGATAGGCTACAAGGAACGGGCTGCGCTGGACCGTTGGGCTGCAGGAGCAGCCGTCGCTTGACGGCCAGCCCGGACTGACACTGGACCAGAACACCGTCTTTCTGATCACCGGCGCGGCCGGAAGTATCGTCTCGGCCATCACCGCCGATTTGGCGGCCGCTTCCGGCGGCACGTTCTACCTGCTCGATCTGGTGCCGGAGCCCGATCCCGAACAATCCCGACCTCGAAGCGCTTCGTGAGCGACAAAGACGGTCTGAAGCGCGATCTGTTCGCGCGCATGCAGGCGCGCGGCGAGCGAGCTACACCGGCGCTGGTCGAAAAGGAACTGGCCGCGCTGGAGCGCGCGCAGGCAGCCCAGAGCGCGATCGACGCCGTGCGCGCGGCCGGTGGCACGGCGCACTACTTCAGCGTCAACCTCACCGATGCGGACGGCGTGGCCAAGATCATTCGACCAGGTACGCCAGCGCAGTGGGCGCATCGACGTGCTGCTGCACGCCGCCGGTATCGAGCGCAGCCACTTCCTGCCGGACAAAGACCCGCGCGAATTCGACCTGGTCTTCGACGTCAAGAGCGACGGCTGGTTCAATCTTCTGCATGCCATCGGCGACATGCCGCTGGGAGCGACGGTGGCATTCAGCTCCGTTGCCGGCCGCTTCGGCAATGGCGGACAGACCGATTACAGCTCCGCCAACGACCTGCTGTGCAAGATCACGTCAAGCTTCCGCACGACCCGGCCACAAACGCGCGGCATGGTCATCGACTGGACGGCATGGGGCGGAATCGGCATGGCGACGCGCGGCTCCATCCCCAAGATGATGGAAGCTGGCGGGCATCGACATGCTGCCGCCTGAAGCGGGCATTCCATGGATTCGCCGCGAATTGACTGCAGGCGGAAACCAGCGGTGAAGTTGTGGTCGGCCAGCGTCTCGGCGTTCTGCTGAACGAGTGGGACGCCACGGGCGGGCTGGACACTGCAGGCGTTGGCGGCTTCGCTCGAGCGCCGATGCCCGCGCAGGGCCCCATGGTCGGCAAGATCACGGGAATGGGAGTTCACCAGCGGACTGACGATGGAGACCACGCTGGATCCCAGAGACTCAGCCATTCCTATATGATCATCGCATCGACGGCACGCCGGTGCTGCCGGGCGTCATGGGGATCGAGGCGTTTGCAGAAGCCGCCGCTGTGCGTGCATCCGGGCTGGCACATCGAGGCCATCGAAGAAGTGAATTTCCTGGCGCCGTTCAAGTTTTACCGGGACGAGCCGCGGACTGTAATGATCCAGGCCTGTTCTATCCGCAAGGTGACAGGTTGGTCGCAGATTGCCGACTGGTCGGGCGGCGCAGACTGCCGAATCAATCGGAACCGCAGGAGACGACACACTTCACCGCCCGAGTCGCGACTGACGAAACAGACGCCCGGAGGCAGCTGTCGGGATTACCACTCCGGTTGTCGTCGGAGGGCATCGTTGATGCGGCTGGAATTTATCGCATTTATTTCCACGGCCCGGCTTATCAGGTACTGGATCGCGCCTGGTGGGATGGAAAGCGGATGATCGGCCAAATGTCAGAAGATCTGCCGAGCAATCACAAGCCATCGATCAGGCCGACGCTGATTGGCGCCGCGGCTGATCGAGCTTTGCTTCCAGACCGCTGGTCTTCTGGGAAATAAGCGCGCACAACCGGATGGGACTGCCGCTTTATGTTCATCAAGTCAGCTGGTCGCGTGTCCCCGAACTGGCCGAAGGACCGTTGTATGCCGTGGTCACTCCTGACGCGAAGGGCGAGAGCTTCGATGCAGAAGTTGTGGATACGCGGGGGAACCGGTACTTACGCTTGAGCGGTTACCGGACTGTGACGCTTCCCAACGGTGTCGATGCTGAGCCTTTGCATGCTCTGCAAAACGTCATGGCGTAAGGGATGGAATCGCAGTAACGCAGCCATTCGCCGATCGGAAGGGTTATGCAGCGCGAATTTCAGCGAATAGTCATCGTCAACCGCGGCGAAGCCGCGATACGTTTCATTCACGCGGCGCGTGAGTTCAATCGGGAGCACGGTACCTCGATATCTACGATCGCGCTGTATACCGAACCCGATCGCCATGCCATGTTTGTCCGCGAGGCAGACGAAGCAGTGTCTCTAGGCGCGGCTCGACGGACGGATCCAACGACGAACCAATCCAAGAGCACCTACGTCGATTACCCAACGTTGAAAGCGGCGATGGAAAGCGCGCGCGCCGATGCGGCGTGGGTGGGGTGGGGTTTTGTGGCCGAGCATCCTGATTTCGCGGACCTTTGCCGCGATATGGGCATTGTATTCATTGGTCCGGATGGCGAGGCCATGCGCCGGTTGGGTGACAAAATCACTGCCAAGCGTCTTGCTGAGCAAGCGCAGGTACCGGTTGCGCCGTGGAGTGATGGACCGGTAGAGACCATCGAAGACGCTATGCGCCACGCCGAGCGACTTGGCTATCCGCTGCTGATCAAAGCCACAGCCGGGGGCGGTGGTCATGGGATTCGCCGGGTACATTCCACAAACCAGCTTGCGAGAGCATTTGAGGGTGCGCGCGCCGAGGCGTTCAAAGCATTTGGGGACGCCACTGTGTTCATGGAGCAACTGGTGCAAGGCGCGCGCCATGTTGAGGTGCAGGTCATTGCCGACGATTATGGAACGACTTGGGCCGTGGGAGTGCGTGACTGCAGCATCCAGCGGCACCATCAGAAAATCCTTGAAGAAGCTCCGTCACCTGTGCTCACCGCAGAGCAGGACCTGGCACTGCGCCAGGCAGCAGTGCGACTGAGCCAGGCGTCGGGGTATCGCAACGCCGGCACGGTCGAGTTCCTGTACGAGCCAGCAAGGCAACGTTTCCTGTTCATGGAGATGAACACGCGGCTGCAGGTCGAACACCCAGTCACGGAATGCACCACCGGCTTGGATCTGGTGAAGCTGCAGATCCAGGTTGCCCGTGGAGAGCGGTTGGAAGGTGAGCCGCCACGGACGTATGGTCACGCCATTGAAGTGCGGCTGAATGCCGAAGATCCTGAGAACGGCTTTGCGCCTGCGCCGGGCATGATCGAGCGGTTCAGGCTTCCGTGCGGTCCGGGTGTGCGCATCGACACAGGTGTAGCGGTGGGCGATGCCGTCCCGGCAGATTTCGACTCGATGATCGCCAAGATCGTCACCTACGGTCAGACCAGGAAAGAAGCGCTTTCGCGCATGCAGCGGGCGCTGCAGGAAAGCGTGGTCGTCATCAAGGGAGGTGCCAGTAACAAGGCATTTCTGCTGGAATTATTGAATTGTCCTGAGGTCCTACAAGCGACGGCCGATATCGGATGGCTGGATCGCAGGTCGGCCGATGGCGGCCACCTGTCGGCGCGTTACGCCGACGTGGCGCTGGTGCAGGCAGCGATCGAATCTTACGCGGCTGATCTTGCAATGGAGAAAATTCAGTTCTACGCTTCGGCTGTGCGCGGGCGACCCCACGTACGCAGCGAGGTGGGCCGGACGGTTCAATTGCTCCATCGTGGACATTCCTATTCCCTGACGGTTTGTTGTGTCGACCTCCATCGCTACCGTGTTGAAGTGGATGGGGCCAGCATCGATGTCCAGATACACAGCCTAGGCCAATTTGAATATTGGCTCACCGCGTTCGGCAAGCGCTTCCATGTTGTCTCCGCGGTTCAAGGACTGACCTACCGTGTCGAAGTAAATGGCGTCTCCCATTCCATCGCTCGTGACGACGGCGGTGTGGTGCACGCGCCTGCGCCGGCCGTGGTCGTCTCCATTGCAGTAAAGCCAGGCGACAAGGTCGCCGTCGGAGACACGTTGGCGGTGCTGGAAGCCATGAAAATGGAGATGTCGGTCCTCGCCCAATTTCCCGGCAAGGTCCGCCAGGTAATGGCGATTCCTCACGTGCAGGTAGACACCGGAGCCGCACTGCTGCAGATTGAGCCGGATGCCGGGGACGACAACGTGGTGGCGACGTCAGGACGAGTGAATTTTGGCGAATCTTGCACGTCGAGCGGAATTGCTGAACCTGTTCAGCCCGGTTGGAGCAAGAACCTGGAAGAACTTCGCGAACTCATGCTGGGTTTCGACGTTGACCCGGCGCACGCCCTGCATGTCCTCTCCAACTGTAGCCCTTCGTCTGAACTCGCGGCCGATCAGCAGAAAATCGCTGAACGGGAAGATGAGGTCTTTGGCATCTTCGTCGACATCTGCTCCTTATTCGACCGCCGGCCGGAGATGGATGACCTCAACGGAGGTGAAGAGCGAAGCGCCGAGACCTACCTGTTTTCGTACTTGCATATGCTCGAGACGCGTGGCAAGGGCCTCCCACCGACCTTCGTTGAGGCCCTGCGGCGTGCGCTCGTTCATTATGGAATCAAGACGCTGGAGCGCTCTCCCGAATTAGAAGAGTGCCTGCTCTGGTTGTGCAAATCGCACCAACGTGTGGAGCAACAAGTGGCGCCAATTCTGGGATTGCTGGAAAGGCATTTGCAGCGCGTCGAAGCTTCGGTGCCCCGGACTGACGAGGCCTTTCGCAAGCTTCTTGGGCGACTGGCGCACGTCACCCGTGGCCAGTTTCCCGCAATCAGTGACTTGGCCCGCGAAGTGCGGTATCGCTGTTATGAGCAGCCGGTGTTTGAGCGCGCGAGGCGGCAGATTTACGCGCAGGCAGAAGAACACCTCGCGCACCTGGCAGCAAATCCCAGCCCAGTGGATCTTCGCCAGAGAGTCAGCGCCCTCGTCGAGTGTCCGCAACCTTTGGCGGGCCTGTTCGCGGGCAGGTACGCAGCTGCTCCTCCCGCCTTGCGGGAATTGATGCTGGAGATCGTCACAACGCGATACTACCGCGGACAAACGCTGACGAAATTTCGGAACGTGCCGATGGATGGCCACTCCTGTGTATCGGCCGAGTACAACGAAAATGGCACGCCCGTACATATCTTCGCCACGAACGCCGAGTATCTTGGTTTGTCGGATGCCGCGTGCTCGCTCTTCCCGTACATCCAGGCGGTCCCCGTCGACCACAAAGTGGTCATCGATTTTCAAGCGTGGAATCCCGAGTTCTTGTCCGACCAGGAGCTTGTAGAGAAGGAAGTTCGCTCGATTCTCAACCAGGTTGAATTTCCTCGACCTATTGAGCGCATCGTGGTGGCCATCGGTGGCCCAGGTCGCGGTCCCGGCATGGCTGGGATGCAGCACTTCACCTATCGTCCCTCCGCAAATTTGTTTGAAGAGGAAAGGCTCGTCCGGGGAGTCCACCCCATGATGGCCGAACGGTTGCATCTCTGGCGAGTCAGTAATTTCAAAGTCGAGCGGCTGCCTTCGGTGGAAGATGTTTACCTGCTGTACGCGGTTGCCAATGACAACCCCAAGGATGAGCGGCTATTCTCGGTCGCCGAAATACGCGATCTAACGCCTGTGCGAGACAAGCAGGGCCGCATTGTCCAACTGCCGCACCTGGAACGCATGTTCGCGGAAGTAGTCGCCGGCATGCGGCTATTCCAGTCGCGGCGTGTACCCAACAAGCGGCTCTATTGGAACCGGATACTGCTGTACGTGTGGCCGCCTGTCAATTTCAGCCGGGACGAGTTCAACGAGATCGTACACAAACTTGCCCCATCGACGGAAGGCCTCGGATTGGAGCAGGTGGTGGTACGTGCCCGCATTCAGAATCCGGAGACGGGCGAGTTGCGTGACATGATCGTGCGCATCTCGAGCCCGGGCGGTACGGGTCAGCTCATGACCTTCAGACCCGTCGGCAAACTGCAGCCGCTTAAAACGCTCGACGAGTACACCCAGAAGGTCGTCCGCATGCGCCAGCGCGGACTCATCTACCCGTACGAAATTATCAAAATGCTGACGCCGCTTCCGGAAGAGATAACGGCGCAATTCCCGTCCGGCGATTTTGTTGAGTACGATCTCGATGCCAACGGTCGCCTGGTTCCAGTCGAGCGTCCGTACGGGAAGAACAAGTCCAACATCATTGTCGGTGTCATCCGCAACTTCACCACCAAGTATCCCGATAGCATGACGCGAGTTGTCTTGATGGGAGACCCGAGCCGGGACCTTGGCGCGATCGCGGAGTCCGAATGCCGGCGCGTGCTGGCGGGCCTGGATCTCGCGCAAGAGAAGGGTATTCCTTTGGAATGGTTCACCCTCTCGGCCGGTGCCAAAATCTCTATGGATAGCGGCGTTGAGAACATGGATTGGATCGCCAAAGTCCTGCGTCGCCTGATCGAATTCACTCAGGCGGGCGGCGAAGTGAACCTGGTGGTGAATGGAATCAACGTCGGGGCACAGCCCTACTGGAACGCCGAAGCGACAATGCTCATGCATACCCGCGGCATTCTGATCATGACACCGAAAGCCGCGATGGTGCTCACCGGCAAGCGCGCGCTGGAGTATTCGGGCAGCGTGTCAGCCGAGGACAACGAAGGCATCGGCGGTTACGATCGCATTATGGGACCCAACGGCCAAGCACAGTACTGGGCGCGTAACATCGATGAAGCCTGCCACATCCTCTTGCGCCATTATGAACACACTTACGTAGCGCCAGGCGAACGCTTCCCACGCCGGGATGCGACCACCGATCCCATCGACCGTGACGTCCAACTGTATCCCCACTCGCACGACGGCGACGACGGTTTCGCCCACGTGGGTGAGATCTTCTCCGATGCGACAAACCCCGGACGCAAGAAATCTTTCGACATTCGTAAAGTGATGCGGGCGGTCATGGACCAGGACCATCTGCCTCTGGAGCGGTGGTCGGGCATGCGGGCAGCAGAGACTGGAGTGGTCTGGGATGCCCATCTCGGTGGCTATCCGGTGTGCCTCATCGGGATCGAATCCCGTCCGGTTCCGCGATTAGGCTTTGTTCCCGCCGATGGCCCAGATCAATGGACCGCTGGGACGCTCTTTCCGCTGTCCTCAAAGAAAATCGCTCGCGCGATTAATTGTGCAAGCAACAATCGGCCGGTGGTGATCCTGGCCAACCTGTCCGGATTCGATGGTTCGCCGGAATCCTTGCGCAAGTTGCAGCTCGAATACGGCGCGGAGATTGGCCGGGCAGTGGTGAACTTCAGAGGTCCCATGGTCTTTTGCGTGATCTCCCGTTATCATGGCGGCGCGTACGTCGTCTTCTCACACGCGTTGAACGAGAGCCTCGAGGTCGCCGCGTTGGAGGGCACTTTCGCCTCGGTGATTGGCGGTGCGCCGGCAGCAGCCGTTGTTTTCGCCAGCGAAGTCGAAGCCCGGACCCGCAAAGATCCTCGCCTCCAGGCGGTGACGGAGAAGATGAATCGCGCGATGACCAAAGCTGACGGCGTGGAGAAGAACCGCCTGCGTGCCCAGTGGAACGACCTCTTCAAAGTTGTGCACTCCGAGAAGCTGGGAAAAATGGCGGAAGAGTTTGATCGCGTGCACAGCGTGCACAGGGCCCTCGAAGTAGGTGCGCTGCATCACATCCTTCCGCCCGCCGACCTTCGTCCCTATCTTATTCACGCGGTGGAAAGCGGTATTGCAAAGGAGATTGAGAAGTTGGCCACGCCTCCGAAAGTCATAGAACCCGCCACCCCGGCGCTGGTTTCGTGATGGACGTATATTGGCTGGAACAGTCCGAAGCAGATGTGCCGGCCGCGGACAATTGGTTGAGCGAAAGCGAAGTCGTTCAATTGGGTCGCTTTCGTTTTCCCAAGCGACGCGCCGACTGGCGGCTGGGCCGTTGGACGGCCAAGCGTGCCGTGGCTGCCTGTCTGAGGTTGGCAGATGATCGTTCGTCTCTCAACAGAATCGAGATCAGTGCCGCATCGACGGGCCAACCCGAAGTGATCCTCGCTGAAAGAGCGGAGCGCGTCACGATTTCGATCAGCCATCGTAATGGCGTAGCGATTTGTGCCGTCGCTTTCGGGGACGTGAGTCTCGGTTGCGACCTGGAGGTCATCGAATCGAGAAGCGATAATTTTGTCTCGGATTACTTCACGGCGGAAGAGCGGGTGACGATTGCTCAAACGGACGCAGAAGAACGGCCTGCGTTCGTAACTTTGTTATGGAGCGCGAAGGAGAGCGCGCTGAAGGCGCTACACGTTGGGTTGCGGGCCGATACCCGAGGCGTCACAGTCGGGACCCTCTATAGGCAAAACCGCTGGTTCGAAGACGCGAACGGCCCCACACCGGAAGCTGACAGTCCCATTAAGTCAGCGGATGTGCTCTCGAACGACTGGCGTCCATTGCAAGCTCGTTGCCCTGATGACACTGTTTTTCATGGATGGTGGCAATGCCGTAAAAACACCATGCGAACGATAGTTGCTGCTCCCCCGCCTGGCATGCCAATGGAATTGGGGCCGCACGGAACTGGGGTCCACTTCGAATGCGCGAGAGGGCTCTGCTGAACTTTACAGAGGTGGCTAGTGCCGATGAGTTGTTGTCGGGACGAGTGAGTCCGCTTGACGTAGCGCAAGGAGATCGCCTTGCAGTTGAGCCGCCTCTTTTGTCGTCCCGGTGGGCGTAGGTGAAGTCGAATAGAACTGAATTATGTTGTCACGCAGTTCTGGCGTCGTGAGATTGAACTTGTTTTTTGCCAGTTGAGTTAGCAGCTTGGCATAAGTTTCGTCAGTGAGCGAATATTCTCGCGGCTTGGTGGGATTGCCGGTGTCAAGATCATAATTTTGCAGGGCCGCCGTTTGGTTGGCGCGCAATTCCTCCAGCAAGGTCCGGTAGCGTTCGACAGTAACGTTAATGCTCTTGATGTAGAGATCTTCCGTTTGCGGTGTCGGGGTGGCGAATCCCAGTCCCTTAAACGGACCGACCTTGGGGACGAACCGAAGAAGCGCCGCCAAGAACCGGGCGCCTAGTCCTGGTTTCTGGTAGTCTTTTCCCCATTCCTTTTCGTACTCCGAGCGCGAGAGCCGGTACAGGAACTCTCGCTTCGCGAAGTCGGACCGTTCGCCCGTTATCTCGTTTTTACGAGTTTGGAGCGCGACCTGTGTCATCTCCGGAATCACCTGGCTGACCGAGTATCGATAGGAACCAATGGCCAAGCCTTCGCGCGGCAGCACGGCTTTCAGCTCAAGTCCGTACACAATGGGAAACACCCGCTCCAGCAACGGCGTTGAGACCTTAAAGCCGATGAAATCGTGGTACTGTCGCGACGCGTAACGGTTCTTCGCGACCTGCACCACGTCGAATCCGAACTCCGTTTTAAGGTGTGCTGTTTTGCCTTGAGCGTAGGTGCAGCGTGGGGTATTCGATAGCGACTGAGTGGTTGACCGCTGGGTGACCAGCGATGTCCGACGCATAGTGCGACAGTGCGCCAAGTGCGAAGGCATACTCATTTGCATTCTGGCTCTGCGCCAGCAACTCACGCACAAAATCGCCGGTGCGGACGTAATGTACCAGGTCGCTGAATTCGGCACTGCCGAACGGATAATAACCCAAGTCTTGTATTACCGCGCCGCCGTAAGCGTAAGCATGCGCCTCCTTGATTTGATCTTCAGAAAGCTCTGGGTAATGCTGAAGGATGAGTGGCCTTAGCTGGTCTTCCCACACCAGATCTACGATTTCCTCGTGAGTCAGTACGGAATACCCGAATGCGCCGTGTCCGCTGCTAAGGACGATGAGGATCACGATTAACACGCGAAACGTGCGGAGATGGTTCCGTGCGGTCCTCGTGGGCAGCCAGAACGGCAACTGTCGAAGGCTTTGGGAGAGTGCGATCCTATCGTTCATCAGGTTCATGTAGTGTGAAGCGCACTAGCATCTCTTTGCGAGATGGCCTAAGAGTCACCGCCCACCAAGAGGTGGGCGGCTTCCATGTAAAAAAGTGGTTCCCACGCTGTGACGGCGATCGGCTAGCTGGCCTTGCGACGGGAAGTGTTGTCGACATCCCGGCTGAGGCTGGCATTCCAGTCCCTGATCTGCTTCGCAGCTTCTTCTTTCGTGATCCCATATCGTTCCTGGATCTTCCCCTGCAACTGGTCCTGCTTACCGTTGATGACATCGAGGTCGTCGTCTGTCAGTTTGCCCCATTTTTCCTTCACAGAGCCCTTCAACTGCTTCCACTTGCCTGCGAACTGATCTGAGTTCATCGTGTTCTCCTTTTCAAGGGTAGAGCGATCGTGCTGACCTCAGTCTAGGTAGCTGATTCAGCGCGAGACATCCAGCATTTCCCTTAAACGAAGAGGGAATAAGTCTCAGGTAGTTCATACACACTGTGGTTTGACTACCAAGGTCCGGTGGCGAGCCAGTGGAGCCCTGCCGCGGCCCAGTGATGCGGTTTGTTTTGCCCGGAATCGTGAAGATGCGGTTGCGACGTCGAAGTACGTTTCCCGGCGTCCCTCGGCTAGTTCGCGCCGATCAGCAAGCCAAGTCACTGCGTCAATTATGTGCCGGGTCTACGGCAATCACCTGATTGTTCGGTACCGCGAAAGTGGATATTGTGGCCCTCGTTACTGCACCACGTTCCGCTGTTCGGAGCCCCGTTGGAAACTGCATCACCGCCTAGCGACCCGCCCCCCACGGCAGACGCCGGCTGATCGAGAGATCACCCGGCGTCTGAGCCCGCCGCCTCTAGTTGACATGGCGCTGCCAACTCCTAAGGAACCTCTGAACTACCCCCTGTCTTTCAAGCGGGAATGCCTTGAAAGGTGAGGTTCAGATCGATGCCTTCATCCCCACTGGCTCTTTGAGCCCTCCGGCTGGCCCCGTTCCGGTAGTCGGGCGTCCTGGAAAGACACTACGCCGCTGAGTACAGCAGCTTCTTGCGTACCAAGAACAGGTTGACCAGGGCGCAGGTGGCGAACACCCGGTTGGCGTTCTTCTTCAATCCTCGATAGCGCACTTTCACAAACCCGAACTTCAGCTTCATTACCGCAAACACGTGCTCCACTTTCGAGCGCACGCGAGACTTGGTGCGGTTTTTGGCTCGTTCTATTTCGTCGACGCGGTCCTTGAAACGGTACTGCTTGTGGGTCATGTCCTGCGCTCCGGGCGCAACTTCCCGCATGGCTTCCGTTTGCCCCCGATAGGCCTGATCGCCCCAAACCTTCGACTCTTCCCCGTGCAGTAACTCCGGCAATACCGTGCTGTCCGCCACGTTGGCCGCTGTCGCCACCACACTGTGAATCATCTTCGTCTTACTATCCACGCCCACGTGTGCTTTCATCCCGAAGTACCACTGCTTGCCCTTCCTCGTTTGGTGCATGGCAGGGTCGCGCTTCTGCCCCCGGTTCTTGGTCGAACTGGGGGCATGAATGATGGTTGCATCGACGATGGTGCCGGTCATGATCCGCACTCCCCGGCTCTGTAAATACAGGTAGAATCTCCCCGCCCAAACCGTGCTCTTCCAGCAAGTGACGGAACTTGCAAACCGTCGTCTCGTCCGGCACTGGTTCCCGCCCCAGATCGATGCCCACAAATTGCCGCATCACCGCCGAGTCGTACAGCGCCTCTTCCAGCCCAGGGTCCGACAGGTTGAACCATTGCTGGAGAAAGTACACGCGCAGCATCCGCTCCAGCCCCACCGGGGGCCGCCCGTTGCCGGCTTTTGGATAGTGAGCCTCGATCAAGCCGCACAACTGGGCCCACGGCACTACCTGTTCCATCTCTTCCAGAAACAAAGCACGCCGCGTCTTCTTCGCGTACGGCTCGAACCCGTTCGCCATCGCCAGTGTCTGCTGCTTCATCGCTCTACAGGCCTCCACCAAATTTCCTCTCACTCTAGCCTGCAGATCGGTGGAAATCGGAGTACTTGTTCAGAGTCTCCCTAAGGCAACAGCTAGATCGCTGTAGGGAATGCGCCGTATGTATCTGTCGCCACTTTCACTCTACAGTCCAAATACATGGGCCGACGTAGTTTGCGGAGGAGCAATGACAACACACGTTCTACTTGTTGACGACAATGCCTCACGGTCCGCAGATAGGCAGCGGTTTCTGGCCGCAGCTGGGGTCGAGATTATCATCGCTGGCAGCGAATATCGAGCAGTCGAGTCGATCACGTCGCGTCGCGTCGACGTTGTTTGTATTGACTCGGAATTTGTGATGAATCGTGGGCCCTGGCTTGGTGCATTCATCAGGCGCCAGATGCCCTTTGTTCCAGTGGTATTAATCGCCGATGACAGTCGGATTCCTGGTCACTTCGAAAAACATGTTGACATTGTCATCGACCGCGCCGATTTCGCGATTTCAGGCAGAGGACTGATTCGAGAGCTATTGCGGGGTCATGTTCCGTTTTTCCATACTTGGTTTGAGGTTTGGATGAACCGCGCAGCCAAATCGGAGCGCGGTATACCGGTTCGGATCTAGTGAACTCTCTAAACGAAGAGCCCTGGGACTCTTACATCGAATAGGAGCGATAACCATGATTACGACTGTTCTCATTATCATTCTGGTGCTGGCGTTGGTGGGTGCACTGCCCAGCTGGCCCTACAGCCGAGGCTGGGGCTACTACCCGAGCGGGGGTCTCGGACTCGTTGTTTTGATCCTCATCATTTTGCTGCTGATGGGCCGGTTGTGATGCCCGAGCACTTGTCTATCTCGCTAGTTGCTCCTGGTATGGCAGCTTAGCTGGCTGCCTACAGGGTTCGCCCGATTTGCGCTCCTTCGTCCTAGAGCTACTCTTACCCAGTGCTTCGCGACTGATCGAAGAGTAGCTCGTTCAACTGTCCAATCCAAAAGTAAGGAGATAAGGAGAAATCGCTATGGCATCACGCCCCCGAATCGTAGTGCGAACTCTGGCGCTGGCGGCTCTGCTGCTTTCGGGCGCATCAGGAATCTGGGCGCAGCAGCCTGCGGATGTGCAGGCGCCCGCAGCCGACAACACGAAGATGAATCAGCAAGGTAGTAATCGCAATAACACGGCCGAGCAGCAGAAAGAGAATCCCTCAGATCGCGAACTCACGCAGCACGTTCGCAAGGCGATCATGCAGGACAAATCTCTTTCTACGTACGCCCACAACATAAAAGTCATTTCGCAGAATGGCACCGTCACGCTGAAGGGACCGGTGCATTCAGATGACGAGAAGCAGGCCATCGAAGCCAAGGCGGCTGAAGTGGCTGGCAAAGACAAGGTCGTTAATGACCTGAATGTCGTTCCGAACCAGAAGTAGGTTCTAACGGTCAAGTAAAACGATTAACTACAAGGAGAAGTTTCATGGCGGGTAAAAATACGGCTGTTTTTGGTATCTATCCCACGTACTCTGACGTGGAAAACGGAGTCGATGCCCTGAAAGCAGCGGGCTTCCGAAATACTGATATTTCGGTCCTGTTTCCGGAAAATGTGGGGTCAAAAGACTTCGCCCACAAGAAGAACACCAAGGCGCCGGAAGGTGCCACTGCTGGCGCCGGAACGGGCGTTGTGTTGGGAGGCGCCCTGGGCTGGCTGGCTGGCATCGGAGCCCTTGCAATCCCCGGGCTCGGGCCATTCATTGCTGCCGGTCCGATCATGGCCGCACTTGCCGGTGCCGGAATCGGCAGTGCAGTAGGAGGATTGGCCGGAGCCCTGATCGGCATGGGGATCCCGGAATATGAGGCCAAGCGTTACGAGGGCCGCGTGAAAAACGGGGGGATCTTGATCTCGGTGCACTCCGACAGCTCCGAGTGGACGAAACGGGCCAAGGAGATCCTGGAGCGCACCGGCTCCCAAGACATTTCATCCACGAGCGAATCAAGCGCGGACTTTGCCAAGAGCGACAAGCCGCTCCCGCGGACTGGAACGGGCGGTTAACCCGCCGAAAATCGTAGTCCTGTTGCTAGCAGGCGGTCCAGCGCCCCGCATCGGGCTCGCTTCGAGAATACCGGTAGACCCGGTCCAGCCAGTCTTTCCGGACAATCGTTGGTTGGCATATCATCGGACTCACGGGCGTTAGTGAAGCGGGCCCTAATTTCTTCATCGCACTAAAGGCTTCGAAGTCCTCGTCGGGGACTTACTCTGGCGGTTCTCGTTCTGAATTTTCGCGGATCAGTCATTCAAAGCTCGTCGCGGTTGTGCATCGGCCAATGCAGCCCGCTACGTGGCCCCTGACCAAAACCATCAACTCGCGTTTCAGGCGCATCTCTAGTTACTAACGGATTGCGCGGAAATGTCGGGCACGTCAACCCGCTGGGGGTCAAAACGAAGACAAAAGTCGCTAAGAATTTTCAGTCACAACCGATAACGGTTGGTGGTGTAGACGAACCCATCCGCGCAGAACTATTCAGTCTGGAGCGGCTCGAGCAACATGCCGAGAGCCTCGCTGCGGCTCAGACGGTCGTTTTGGAACCTCGCCGAGGTCGTCCGCTCATTCCGCGCGTAATCGAGAATGGGCGCGTCTTGCTTGCGTCGTACCGGGCAATCGCCCAGGCCATACAAGAGGAACGCGCGATCACCCCAGCGGCTGAGTGGTTGGTCGACAACTTCCATGTCGTCGAGGAACAGCTCCGCGAAATCCACGACGATTTGCCGGCTGGCTATTACCGAAAACTTCCCAAACTCGCATCCGGCCACCTGCAAGACTATCCACGAGTGTACGGCCTGGCATGGGCCTACGTAGCACACACCGACAGTCGCTTTGATCCGGAGAGTTTGCGCCGCTTTGTGAAAGCTTACCAGCGTAAGCAGCCCCTTGATATCGGTGAACTTTGGGCGGTGGCGATTACGCTGCGTGTGGTGCTGGTCGAGAATTTGCGCCGGCTGACTGATCGAATTGAGCAAAGCAGGGCCGAGCGTCAGGAAGCTGACCTGCTGGCCGACAGTCTGCTGGGCACGGGCGGGCAAACGCCGATCCCTCCTGAGGTGGCGCTACGTAAATTCGGGAAAGCCCCGCTTGCCAGGTCTTTCGTCGTGCAGTTGGTCCAACGCCTGCGCGATGTCGACCCGAACGTGGGAATCGTCCTGCGGTGGCTCGACCAGCGCCTTGCCGAACAGGGAACCACCGCTGACGAAATCGTTCGTGCCGAGCATCAGGAACAAACAGCAACGAATGTGACCGTGCGGAACATCATCCCCAGCATGCGTCTGATGATGGACTTCGACTGGCATGAGTTCGTCGAAAGCGTCAGCCTGGTGGATGAAATTCTGCGGCGTGAAACCAACTTCGGCGAGTTGGATTTTGCCACCCGCGACACCTACCGTCATGCCATCGAGGACCTCGCGCGAGGCTCCTCCCACAAGGAAGTCGACATTGCGAAACAGGTTGTGCGCCGTATCAATCGGGCCCGCGCGAAGCCGCCGGCCAACGGGCAACCTCGCGAAGATCGCAGTGCAGATCCTGGCTACTACCTGATCTCCAAAGGGCGGGTGGCGTTTGAGCGCGACCTCGGCTTCCGCGTACCGCTAAGGGTAAGACTGCTGCGACTGTACATGCGAAGCGCTGCGGCGGGTTACTTAGGGACGATTGTGCTGGGGACGGCGTTATTAGTGGCGTTGCCGCTACTCCACGAAAGAAAAGCCGGGATGCCGACGTGGGGCTTGGTGTTGTTCGGGATTCTCGCCATGGTGCCTGCCTCCGATCTTGCCATTACGCTCATCAACCGATTGGTTACCGACCTGCTTGGTCCTCGGATGCTGCCGCGGCTGGAATTGCATGACGGCGTAACACAAAAGCTGCGGACCCTCGTCGTTATGCCAGCTCTGCTGACCAACCAGCACGACGCCGAACAACTGGTGGAGCGACTGGAGGTTCATTACCTTGCCAATTCGGATGGCGACCTTCGTTTTGCCTTTCTGACCGACTGGATGGACGCCGCGAGCGAGAGCATTCCCGACGATGACGATCTGCTGGCCACCGCGGCCGACGGGATCGCGCGACTTAATAAGGTGCATGGTCCAACTCCCGAAGGTGACCCACGCTTCCTCCTGCTTCACAGGAGACGCGTTTGGAATGAGAGCGAGGGTAGATGGATGGGTTGGGAGCGCAAGCGAGGGAAGTTACGCGAACTGAACCGGCTTCTTCGCGGCGCGACCGACACAACCTTCCTGCCCACTGGAGGGAGGCCACCACGGGCCCCCGCAGATGTGCGCTACGTCATCACGCTCGATGCGGATACGCGGCTGCCAAGAGGCGTAGCGTGCCGTCTGGTCGGCACTCTGGCGCATCCTCTCAACCAGCCAAGATTCAGCGTGGAAGAAGGGCGAGTGGTAGAAGGCTACGGAATCGTCCAGCCACGCATCACACATTCGTTGACAGCCGACCGCGACAGGTCGATTTTCCAGATTCTATTTTCCGGTCCCAGCGGTGTCGATCCTTACGCATTTGCCGTATCCGATGTTTATCAGGATTTGTTTCAGGAGGGATCTTTTACGGGCAAGGGCATATACGACGTGGATGCGTTCGAAGCATCGCTGGCGGGAAGAGTACCCGATAACGCGCTGCTAAGCCATGACCTGTTTGAAGGAATCTTCGCCCGGGTCGCGCTTGCCACCGATATTGAGTTGTTTGAGGAATTTCCTTCCCATTACGAGGCGGCGGCGGCCCGCCAACATCGCTGGGTGCGCGGTGACTGGCAACTCCTACCCTGGATCTTCGGGCGACGCCGCGGGAGCATTCCGGCGATGGGCCGCTGGAAGATGATTGATAACCTGCGCCGCTCTCTTTCTGCGCCGGCTGCCTTTGCGGTGCTGGTCATCGCCTGCGTGATGCCGTCGGCTTCTCCGTCGGTTTGGGCGAGATTTATCCTCGCCACACTTGCGATCCCTGCCCTCCTGACTTTTCTGATTGGAATCAACCCACCGCGACGGGGAATTTCCAAGCGCAGTCATTTCCAGGCAATGCTGAGCGATTTTTCGCTCGGCGTCTCGCAACTAGGTGTGACGATCACAACGCTCGCCTACCAGGCATGGCTGATGTCAGATGCGATTGTGCGAACGCTGGTTCGCATGTTCATCACGCATCGGCATTTGCTCGAGTGGACAACGGCGCGTCAAGCCAAATATGCGGTCGATCTGAAGTTGCCCGCCATGTATAAGCGCATGGCTGGTGGAGTGCTGCTCGCGGTGCTGGCGCTGTTTGCCCTCGTCTTTTGGGGGCAGCGCGGCTCGGCGGTACTGGTTCCGTTCATTGTTCTGTGGATGGCCGCACCTGCGATCGCGTGGGAGATTAGTCGTCCTCCGAGGCGCGCGGGCGTCGAGCCGCTCTCAGCCTCGAACTCCCGGGCCCTTCGCTTGATCGCTCGCCGAACCTGGCGTTTCTTCGAAACTTTCATCACTCCGGCCGACCACGCGTTGCCTCCCGACAATTTTCAAGAAGACCCCAAGCCGGTCGTTGCTCACCGCACTTCACCCACCAATATCGGCCTGTATCTATTGTCAACGCTGGCGGCACACGATCTTGGTTACCTGGGAACGCTGGACACGGTTGAGCGGCTGGAAGCCACTCTCAGCACAATGAGTCAATTGGAACTAGTTCGAGGGCACTTCTACAACTGGTACGACACTCGTGACCTGCGTCCTTTGGATCCCAGGTATGTCTCGTCAGTTGACAGTGGGAACCTCGCCGGGCATTTGCTCGCCCTCGCCACCGGTTGCCGGCAGCTTATCCAGGAATCGGCACTCGGAGAACGCTCGCTTGCCGGCATACGGGACACCCTCGAACTCCTGATTGAGGCCTCGAATAGGCTTGGCGAGACTCGGCGGATCAATACCGTCACACGGAAACAGCTAAACAACGCACTCGACGCCCTCGCCAACTCCTTGGAGTTTGCGCCGACGGATGCGGCTGACTGGGCGGTTCGTCTCTCGGAACTCAGGGCGCAGGCACTCACGATTGCCGACATCGCTCAAACCATGGCACAAGAGCGCGGCGACGCCTCGGATTCCGAATTGCTGCTGTGGGCCGATGCCGTAAAGGCCTGCGTTGAAAGCCATGTGCGCGATGGGCAGATTCTTGTCCCCTGGATCGGTGGAAATTCACAGCGCCCGATCGCGGTGCTGGCAGGGGTTGGGAAGCCGGGGTCTTTGTGGGAAGCGATCGCGCCATACTTTGAATCTGTGCCCACGCTGGCCGACGCTCCGGACGCTTTTGAAGGAGCCGAGCGAGCGCTCGTGGGAATGCGGGCCAATCCATCGGCGGATTACGACGTCCTCGCACGCGTCGATGCTCTGACGCAGGTCCTGCGACAATCGACCAAGTCCGTTGGTGCACTCATTCGCCGTCTCTCTGCCATCACGCAGCAGGCCGAGCAGACGTTTCAGGCAATGGACTTCAGCTTTCTTTACGATCACACCCGTAAACAGTTTTCCATCGGCTACCGTGTCGCTGATCACGCTCTGGATCCTAACTGTTACGATCTGCTGGCTTCGGAAGCACGCCTCACCAGCTTCATCGCAATCGCCAAGGGGGATGTTCCCGCCTCCCACTGGTTTCGGCTGGGCCGGTCTCTCACTCCCGTGGGTCGTGGCTCTGCACTCATTTCGTGGTCGGGATCAATGTTCGAATACCTGATGCCAGCGCTGATGATGATTTCGCCCACCGGCAGCTTGCTTAACCAGACATACGAATTGGTTGTGCGTCGGCAGATTGAGTACGGCAAGGAGCGTGGCGTACCGTGGGGAATCTCAGAGTCGGCATACAACGCCAGAGACTTGGATTTCACCTATCAGTACACGGCCTTTGGCGTGCCTGGACTGGGGCTCAAGCGCGGACTCAGCGAAGATCTGGTGATCGCGCCGTACGCGACCGCACTGGCGGCGATGATTGACCCAAACGCGGCGGCGGAGAACTTTGCGCAATTGGCGGCAGGCTGAGTGGAAGGGGAGCTTACGGGTTCTACGAAGCGCTGGATTACACCAGCGAGCGGGTGCCGGAAGGAGAGGAAGTTGCGGTTGTCAGGGCTTATATGGCGCACCATCAAGGAATGTCGCTGGTGGCGCTCGCTAACGTACTGAACGAAGGTGCGATGCGAGCCCGTTTCCATGCTGGACCGATGGTGCAGGCGACCGAATTGCTGTTGCAGGAGCGAACGCCCCGCGATGTGCTGGTGGCGCGGCCTCGTGCAGAAGAAGTCGCTGCGGCGGCGCATGTTCGCGAACTAGCTCCGCCGGTCGTGCGCCAGTTCACCTCGCCCAATGAAATCGGTTCCGCGGACCCATCTTCTTTCCAATGGGCGCTATGTAGTGATGGTGACTACCGCGGGATCAGGATATAGCCGATGGCGGAGTCTCGCGGTGACTCGCTGGAGAGAGGACGTTTCCCAGGACTGCTGGGGTTCCTACGTCTTTCTTCGCGATTCGCAGAGCGGCGAGACTTGGTCGGCTGGCGTATCAGCCGTCCGGCGTCGAACCGGACGACTATGAAGTCAGTTTTACCGAAGATCGCGCGGAATTCATTCGGCGTGACGGTTCGCTGCGCACCACGTTGGAGGTGGTCGTTTCTCCCGAAGACGATGCGGAAGTGCGCCGCGTTTCGATCGCCAACCTGGGAGCGCAGGACCCGTATAGTTCAGGTCACATCGTACGCTGAGCTCGTGATCGCGCCTCAGGCCGCCGACGAAGCTCATCCGGCATTTTCCAATTTCTTTGTGGAGACGGAATTCGTAGCCGGGGCAGAAGCATTGCTGGCCACTCGCCGTCGTCAATCCGAAAAGGAGCAGCCGGTCTGGGTTGCGCATGTGGCGGTTGTTGAAGGCGAATCTGTTGGTGATCTTCAAGTCGAGACAGACCGTGCGCGCTTTGTTGGGCGAGGACATCAGGTTCGTGACCCCTTATCCGTCACAGACGGGCGCCCTCTTTCGAATACCGTTGGCCCGGTGCTCGACCCCGTGATGAGTATGCGGCATACGGTGCGCATTTCGCCTGGCACGACCGCGCGGATTGTTTTTTCAACCATCGTTGCCGAGTCTCGCGATAAGGTATTGGACCTGGTAGACAAGTATCGCGATGCAGGAACTTGGGAACGCACACTGACGTCGGCTTGGACGCAGGCGCAAGTGCAGCTTCATCACCTTGGCATCACTCCCGGACGAAGCCCACTTGTTCCAGCGACTCGCCAATGCGCTGCTGTACTCCGACGCTTCCATGCGACCGTCTTCCGACGTGCTAAGCCGAAGCCCGATTCGGGTTGCCTGCGCTGTGGGCGCACGGAATTTCCGGTGATCTGCCCATCGTCCTGGTCAGGATCGACGAGGCCGAGGATGTTGGGATTGTCCGCCAATTATTGAGGGCGCAGGAATATTGGCACACGAAGGGCTTGCCAGTTGACGTCGTGATTCTCAATGAGAAGCCGCCTTCGTATGAACAGGAACTGCAGGGTTCGCTGGACGATCTCGTACGCGCTCACCAGCAGCGAACGCTGTCAACGCCGGGCGAAGTCAGCGGCAACATGTTCCTGTTGCGCAGTGACTTGATTCCCGCGCAAGAGCGTGCCTTGCTACAAGTCCACGGCCCGTGCAGTGCTTCTCAGCCGCCATGGCACGATGGCGGAGCAGGTGATTCGGTCGCAGCGCGTGGAAACCGTGTCGCGGCCTGCTCTTCGGCCGCCGCGATCGGGAAGGGATGCCGAGGTGCCGCTGAACGCTCCGGACCTCGAATTCTTCAATGGCTTGGGTGGATTCGCCGACGGAGGACGCGAGTACTGTGACTGAGCTGGGTGAAGGGTTGCGCACTCCGGCTCCGTGGATCAACGTCATCGCAAATCCTTCGTTCGGTTTTCTGGTTTCCGAATCCGGCTCTGGCTACACGTGGTCGGAGCAACAGCCATGAGAATCAACTTACTCCATGGTCGAATGATCCCGTAACCGATCCCGTCGGGTGAAGCCATTTATCTCCGTGATGAGGACCACAGGGTGCTGTCTGGAGCCCGACGGCGCTGCCGGCCCGCGATGAAGCTTCTTCCTATATGGCGCGGCACGGTCAGGGTTACAGCCGATTTCAGCAACGGGTCGCAGGGAATTCTCTCGGAGCTGCTCCAGTACGTTCCGATTAAAGATTCGATCAAGATCTCCCGCTTGGTTCTGCAGAACGATTCGCCGCGTATCCGCCGTCTCTCGGTGACTGCATTTGCGGAATGGGTGTTGGGGAGTTCGCGCAGCGCCGCGCTGCTCCGCACATTATCTCGGAACTCGATTCGGAAACGAAAGCTCTATTTGCTCGCAGCGCTTGGGGCGGAGAGTTCGGAGGGCGAATTGCTTCCTCGATATCTGCGGCCGGCAGAGCTCATGGTCCGGCGACCGAACCGAGTTCCTGGGTCGTAACGGAGTCTCTGCCCGGCCTGCTGCCCTTCAGACGAAGCAGCCCACTCTCCGGAAAAGTCGGTGCAGGACTCGATCCATGCGCCGCGCTGCAGACGGTAGTTCGAGTTGCATCCTGGTGAACGCATTGAGATCGTCGTGTTATTGGGTCAGGGAAAAGACCGGGACGAGGCGCGCGAGTTGATCAATCGCTATCGCTCGGCCGAATCTTGACGAGGTCTTGGCCGAGGTCAATCGGCAATGGGACGAAGTCCTCGGCACCGTACGAATTGCAACGCCAGACCGATCGATGGATATTCTGACAAACCGTTGGCTCCTCTACCAGACACTATCCTGCCGGGTATGGGCGACGTGCTGCCTTTTACCAGGCCAGCGGAGCCTACGGCTTCCGCGATCAACTGCAAGACGGCATGGCGCTCGCCGTGGCTAAACGCGACATTACTCGCGCGCATCTATTGCGCGCAGCCTCGCGCCAATTCATCAAGGCGATGTTCAGCACTGGTGGCATCCGCCGTCAGGACGCGGAGTTCGTACGCGCATCTCCGACGACCTGCTATGGTTGCCTTATGCCGTCATCCATTCATGGAGGTGACCGGAGACTCAGCGCTGCTCGATGAAGTCGTTTCCTTCCTCGACGGCGACTTCACTCGCCCCCGGACAGATCGAGTCCTACTTCCAGCCCTCGGTCTCGGAACGCGCGCAACACTCTTTGAACATTGCGCCCGCGCGCTGGACCGGAGCCTCTGCCGTTGGCAGCCATGGTCTTCCGCTGATGGGCACCGGCGACTGGAATGACGGTATGAACCGAGTTGGACAGGAGGGTAAAGGCGAGAGCATTTGGCTGGGCTGGTTCCTGCACACCATTCTCTGGGAGTTCGCCAAGGTTGCGGATGCGCGCGGTGAGCACAAGCGTGCCGAAACCTGGCGGCTGCATGTCAGCGCGCTCAAGGCCGCGCTTGAGCAGGAAGGTTGGGACGGAGAGTGGTATCGCCGCGCTTATTTGATGATGGTACTCCGCTGGGCACGGCCTTGGACAAGGAATGCCGCATTGACTCAATTGCTCAGTCCTGGGGAGTCATCAGTGGCGCCGCCGAACCAGCTCGCGGAGCGCGCGCCATGGCCGCGGTCGACCAGTATCTGGTCCGCCGTCCGGAGGGACTGGTTTTGTTGCTTACGCCGCCCTTCGATCGCACCGGACCACGATCCCGGCTACATCAAAGGATATCTGCGCGGCATCCGCGAAAATGGCGGGCAGTATACGCACGCTGCTGCATGGACGGTTCTGGCATTTGCTGCCCTCAGCGACGGAGATAAGGCAGGCGAGCTGTTCCGCATGCTGAACCCGATCAATCGCACCGCCTCGCGAGCGACGTGCAACGGTACAAAGTGGAGCCTTACGTGGTGGCAGGCGATGTTTATTCCGAACCCCGCACGTCGGGCGCGGTGGGTGGACCTGGTACACCGGGTCAGCCGGATGGCTCTATCGCGGCGGCAATCGAATGGATACTGGGTTTCCGCTTGCGCGGAGCGGTGTTCTCGATCGATCCTTGCATTCCCCGAAAGCTGGCCGAATTACTCCATGAGTTTTCGTTATCACTCGACCGTCTACAAGATAAGGGTCGAGAAACCCGTCCGGCGTTTCACGTGGCTTGACACTAATGGAATTGGACGGCGCCCCGCTGCCCAACTTCCCCAGCGTCCCACTGGTGGATGACGGCCGTGAGCATCAGGTGCGGGTCGTGATGGGGTAGGTGATTCTATTCGTTGCGGCTGCAGTCACATCCTTCAGGGAAATCGACCCATTTCCGAGGTCCTACACGACCGGGCTACGTCCTTGAATGATCCGAATCAGCATGACAACCAGCGCCAATACTAAGAGGATGTGGATAAAACCGCCCAGCGTATAGGCGCTGAGTACGCCGACTAGCCACAGCAGCAACAGAATTACGAAAATTGTCCAAAGCACGTCTGTACCTCTTATCTCGCAGTGTGTTTCCCATTCGCTGCGATTGCCCCACCCGATCATCGGATATCGCTCCCGTCTGCCCGCATCGTTTGAGAGATCCTGAATGGGGCGATCCATTTACTTCAACTGGCGAGAACCGCTCGATTTCGCCACACCCCCGGCTATTGCCGTCCGTCTGTCTTGCTATCGTTGAGCTTGGCTGCTTCAGCTTTGTTCGACAACTTTTTTACCGCCGCCAGAAAAGGTTCCGAACCGCTGGGCGCTGCAACTTTTCCCTGTAAGATGTCGCGGAACGATGTCTCGTGTCCGTAGAAGACGCGGGTGGCATCATCATCTTGCTCGATGACCGCTCCGTTGACAGTGAGACCCGCAAACACGCCGCGTGCGCGCGAGTAAGTCAGGACCTCAGCTCTCATCTTCCAATCTGTTTCGCCCTCTGCATGACGGCCCACAGGCCCCGCGGCTACTGAGGCATCGGCACCCAGCTTGAATTTGCTCGAAAGCAGCTTCTCCATGCCGTCGTGGTTCATGATCAGCATCACCAGGTCGACCGCTTCTCCGCCAATCTGCAGCCCCCAGCTGCCGCCGACTACTTTAAAAGGCGCGGGAGCGCTCCACCCATTGGCGGTGCGGCACGTGGCTACACCCTTGCCGTACTCGGCTCCAAACACAAAGCCGCCTTTCTTCAACGATGGCGCAACGCCAACGCATACCGCGGATTGCATGACGTCCTCCGGAACGCCCTTGTCCGGAGCTGCCATGATTTCGTCCAGCACGTCGGCGGAAGCCTTGACCCGCTTCACTTCGTCCTCGCGGCCGTCAGCGGCCCACCCCAAATTGGCGGTCGCCAACAAAACTGCGACACAAAGAGCGATCCGTAAAATTGATTTCTCTTTCGACATTTCCTCTCCTGTTCCGAGCTTCTAAAGCGCGATCGCCGACCGCTGCCGGCAAAAATCAACTTACACAGGCGAGAATAGGTCGATACGAAGGGACCTCCCATACGGTGGAGGCCGTACCTTCGGTGGAGAAGTCCCCTACAGCGTGGGACAGTTGTATAGGTGTTGTTTGAAGGCAGCAGTTCGAAGACGGCGTCCTTTACGTGAATAACTGCTGGGCCAGATTTGGATCGAACGCCGGACTCACGAATCGTTCACCAGACTCCAAATGTTCAAGGGCGACCAACAAGAGCTCCTCTGCATCCGACTTCAGGAGATATCCGGACACGCCAACTGCCGCCGCCGCACGCAACATCTCCTCCGAATCATGCATGGTGATCATTAGTATCTTGGTTTGAGGAAGCGCCTCACGGAGCTCCGCCGCCACCTCCAGTCCATTAGGCGGAGGCATCGAGATGTCCAGGATCAATATGTCAGGAACGAGTTGTGTCGCAAGTTCCAGCGTCTCGCTGCCGTCGCCGGCTTCGCCGCACACTTCGAAACGATCATCCGCTTCCAGGATGGTCCGCAAGCCACGGCGCATAAAGGAATG
This sequence comes from uncultured Acidobacteriaceae bacterium, assembly GCA_963699185.1. GTDB lineage: Bacteria > Acidobacteriota > Terriglobia > Terriglobales > Acidobacteriaceae > DASRAA01. Next base: position 610,080 of record OY969419.1, read on the forward strand.
ATCGTCCGAAAGCAAAACCCGAATCGACGTCATGATTTCGGTTGGCACCCCTTATTGCAATGCAATCCTACCCGGATGTAAATAGGGCGAATCACCTAGATTGGGGATCATGGTTCTACAACTTTGTTCCTAATGGCGTAGCGCACTAGTTCGGCTACCGAGTGAACATCCAGTTTCCGCATAATGTTGGTGCGGTGAGTATCAGATGTCTTGGTGGCTATCCCAAGAATGGTAGCTACTTCTTTGGCCGTCTTGCCTTCCGCAATCAGTTGGAGAATCTCGCGTTCGCGCGCCGTAAGCCGTCCCCGCATCATTTCAACCGGATCGGTGACCCGGCTTCCGCGATTGGCGAGGAACATCTCGGTAACGCGTGACGTAAAAAACGGCTTGTGATGACTCAAAGCCTCCACGGCGCGGACCAGGTCGGTGTCGGAGTCGGACTTCAGGACATATCCCCGCGCTCCCGCCTCCATGACCTCAGCTGCCATCTCGTCGGAATCATGATGAGTGATCACCAGTACTTCCGTCCTGGGACACGCCTTTCGGAGTTGCTTCGTTGCCTCCAGGCCGTTCAGGTCGGGCATGCTCACATCGATGACAAGGACGTCAGGGTTCAGGAGCCCGCATTTTTCTACGGCCTCTCGCCCAGAACGGGCCTCGCCACAGACCTGCCAGCCTGCATGCTCTTCGATCAGCATCTTCAGGCCCTTCCGAACCACATCATGGTCGTCAGCAATTAATACCCTCAAAGCGCTCATGCAACCTCACTTAGTGGAATGATTACGTGAATACTGGTTCCTTGTTCGCCCGAGTTTATCTCCAACTCCCCACGAAGCTGGCGCAGGCGTTCTCGCATTCCCAGTAGTCCGACTCCAAAACTTGTCGTGCCCTGTCGAGAAGCCAATTGATCAGGTGCGATGCCGCGGCCACGGTCAACCACAAAAAGATGGAGCTGATCATCCTCCCGCTCGAGACGGACTGCTGCGGTGGTGCTGCCGGAGTGGCGGTGGACATTCGTCAGGCTCTCTTGGACTACACGAAATATTGCAGTCTCCAGCTCGATCGGCAGCCGGGGCAGGTCCACAGGCAGCTTCAGATCAATCTGAATGGAGCTTCGCTGCGAGAAGCCGTTGGCGAACCACCGGATCGCCGCTACCAGACCTACATCGTCGAGCATCGGGGGGTGCAGTAGATGCGAGAGGGTCCGAACTTCCTTCAAGGACTCATCCACGAGTTCTTTGCTCTCTGTTACAGCAGTTTTGCCTCGCTCATCCAGGTTGGAAGTGTCCCTCGCCAGATAAGACAGGTTCATCTTTATTGCGGTAAGGGTCTGGCCAAGTGAGTCATGAAGATCACGTGCCAGGCGTCGCCTCTCGTCATCCCTGATTTGGAGCAACCGTCCACTTAGCCGGCGGACTGCAGTCTCCGCCCGCTTTAGCCCGGTGATGTCCTGAACGACGATCCCCATCTGAGTAACCGTGTCGCCGTCCTTGGCGATTGGAAAGAGTGATTTCAGCCACCAGCCCATTACGCCAGGGCTGGAAGGGACAGACCCCTTGACCTCATGATTCATCACAGACTCGCCAGTGCGGGCGACCCTGCGCAGCAGCGGTTCGATCTGGGAAAACAGCTCCGCCACCACGTTGTGTAAAGGCTTTCCTACTTGTTCACGCGAATCTAGTCCATTGATTTTGGCGAAGGGTTCGTTGATCCGCTGGAAGTGAAGTTCTTTGTCGATGATTGCGAGTCCGACTGGTGCGTTCGAGAAAAAGGCGTCGAGCTGTTGTTCCCGGCGATCAATCTCCTCCCGCTGCTGTCTCCGCTCCGTGATGTCGCGTGTGATTACCGCGTACCCCCGGGGCTGACCTTGCTCGTTTCTCAGCAACGTAACATCAGCAGTCGCCCAGAATTCAGTTCCGTCCTTCCGGAGTTGCAGACATTCGTCATTCACGTGGCCTTGTTCAAATGCAGTCCGTAGATGTCGCAGCGGCGTGTCGGATTCGCAGGCATTATAAAGACGGTGAAAGGGTTCCCCCACGATCTCTTGTGCGCGGAAGCCGAACAACCGTTCTGCCCCCTGGTTCCACGTCGTGATGCGTCCTTCGAGGTCAACTCGTATGATTGCATGGTCCTGGACGCCGTTCACCAGCAGACGAAACTTCTCTTCGTTGTCCCTCGCGGCTATTTCGGCCAATGTTCTCCGCGCCATTTCCCCGCTCATCAGCAGAAACAGCGACACCAACAGCATCGAAGCTAGCAGAAAGGCGAGCACCAGAATCATGGTGGCCTTATGCTGTCTGGCGGCTGACACGCGCGAGCGGTCCCGCAGCAACTGCGTCTCTTCCCGTTCGACGGTGTCGAGTAGCGGACGTATCTTGTCGTCCAACGCTACGCCCTGACGGGTGAACTCCAGGTCTTGCTCGGTCGCCGAGGGATTTTGTTTCTGCGAGCGGATTGAGTCTGCCAAAAGAGCCAACCTCTGCATTATGAGGGGCTGAATCACGGCCAGTCGTTGCTGTTGCTCCGGATTATCAATGGTTAACGCCTGCAGGTGTTTAATGCGGGCAGGCAACGTCTCCCTTGCCACATCGTATTCGATCAGAAGTGTCGGATCGCCGATCAGCGCATAACCCCGCCACGCACTCTCGGCTTCGCTGAGGTCCGCCGCCACGCTCTTCAGTTCGGAAATTACCTCGTGAGTATGAATGACGGCTTCCTCGCTATTGGCGAAGCGATCAGACATCACGTACGAGGCAATCCCGATACCCACCAGTACGGCGAACACAACCGCGAAGGCTGCCTTGTACGACTTGGGAGACAGGGTCGGCATAGGGCTTCTCGCCAGGTTGAGAGCAGGACTTTACCACACTCCGCGAAACCCCGGCGTGGCTCTTGCAACTTAGATTCGTTGACTGTATCAACGATTCCGCCCCCAAAATTAACCGCACGCAGCTTCTCTCCCGACTTCCCAAGAGACCATAGTGTTTCGCCAAAGGGAATAAGGCATTCTCCTTAGAGACCCTCCGGGAGTTCCCGTCAGCCGTAGTGCGGGTACAAAGACGCTCTCACTGTTGGACTTCCAAATCTCCCTAATGATCGCGCCTAAGGGTATAGGTCTCCTGAAACGGGCTTTCGGGAAAGCATTCAGCCAGAAATCTTCGAGCCTTGGAAGAGCAATGGAGTTCAACCCCCTGGCAATCAAGGATTGAGGTGCGGATCAGCGACGCTCGCACCTTCAGAACTGCTGGTTGCAGGGCCGAATGGTTTCGCTGCCCGGTTCGCAGCTCCTGCTCTTGAGCGGACAGCCTCTTCGGTCTGGCGCAACGAGATCAGAATGGAGTTCTTCGAGACCCTGCGCACAATCGGATCGACGATCCAGCGAGCGGCAAGCGGAATGTCCCGGCTCAGAGCAATCGCCTCCAGTTCAACGTAGACACCGCCGTCTCTCTCCTCGAACCTGGCAAAACTGTAGAGACGCCAGATGTAGCCACTGCCCTGGCCGGGTGGAAGTTCCCGCACATCAGACCGGCCGTAGTGCCGAACCTCCTGCACGCGCGTGGCGTAGGCGACGCTGTATCAACGTTCCTCGTCGACCTGGTGGTAGCAAACCTCGTATTCGCTGTCGAGCGCAGTCGAGGCCACCTCCTCTTTATTGGTCAGAAGCATCGAGTAGTTGTCGCATGCTCCGGCACTCCCCAGCGACTTGGAATCGACTACTGTAGGCTTGTAAAACTCTTTGTAGTGACTGTAATCCCGAGCCGTGGACAGGACGTCTTCAAGTCTGGCACCGGGAATGAAGGCCGCCCCTATCCAATCGTGAATTAAGCCGGAAGGCACAGGCTTCGGGTTGTGCTGACCGACCGACGAAACCAGAATGTTACCCGCACGAACGCGTTGCATGCGGTCCGGCACTTCCTCGACCCAGAGGAACGGGCCGTGGAGCCGGTCTCCCATCTCTAAATTTGCCTTTTGGATGTATGCATCCCAGGCGTTCAGGGTCTCCTCCTTCAGCTCAGCTCCAAGGGATGCTGCCGGAGCAAGCAGAAAACTTGCGCACATGAAGCCCAGGAGAACCCTGCGGGCACACCGAACGTGTGAATTCATTCTGCTCATTTCCTTGCGGAGTCTCCTTGAGGCCGCAGCTAAGTTGCAGTGTCGAGGTGGAAGGGCTGCTGGTATGGCTCGAGCGGATACCCCTTCGCTTTCCAGGCTGCCAGTCTCTCAGACAGATTCCACGGGAGACAAAAAGATTCCTGGCACGTGTATCCGCATTATTTAGGGCGACAAGCCGGGATCGAGCGGCTTTGGAGCCTACCTGGAGATTGTTTTTCAGCCGTAGGTCGGGAACGTAGTTCCGAACATGGGCTGCTTGCTCATCGACTGCTCTTCCGTCGCTTCATCCTGAATGACGTCCCAATGCTCGACGAGCATACCGTCTTGCAGGCGAACGACATCGGCGGCGATCCAGTTCACAGGCAGGCCAAAGTTCGAAAATCGTCCGTGCACGATGACGAAATCCCCTCCAGCCACAATCGTGCCGGGCTCATATTTGAGAGTCGGCGGAAGGCTCTTGATGAGATCGAACAGGCCCTCACGGCCGGGAGCAATGTGGGCGCTGTGTTGGATGTAGTCAGGCGACCAAAACTTCTCGGCAGCCGCGTAGTCACGCTTGTTAAACAATGTATCGAACGCTTCCAGGACACGAGCTTTATTTTTCGACTCAACTGTACGATTCATTGCCGGGTCAACCTCCTCTTAAAGCTTTGATCCACCGTCCACAGGGATAATGGCGCCTGTGATCCAGCGCGCCTTGTCCGAAGCCAAGAACGCGACTACATCGGCTACGTCTTCCGGCTTGCCGATTCGCTTTAGTGCTTGCATCCCAAGCGTGGTCTCGCGACCCGCTTCAGTCTTGGCGAAGTTCGACATGTCGGTGTCGATCACACCGGGCGCGACTGCATTTACGCGGATACCTCGGGGCCCAAGAATGGCAGCCCAGTTCTTGACCAGAGTCTCTAATGCTCCTTTGGTCGAGGCGTAGGCAAGGATCGAAGGGTTGTCCAAGCCGGGCTTCCCAACTACGGCGTGGGCCCCGATCGAAGAGATCACAATGATGTTCGAGCCTTCACCCAGAATGGGCAGGAGCTGCTGCACCAGGAAAAACGGACTTCGCACATTCGTTGCAAAGAGGTTGTCAAAATCCTCTACCGTATGGTCCCTGATAGTTGCAGCCTTGGAGATCCCAGCGTTAGACACGAGCACATCCAAACGCTCGCCAACAATTGAGCGAACCTCCTGAGCCAACAATGTCGCGCCCTCTGGCGTTCCTAAGTCCGCCCTGATGGCATCCGCTCGTCCTTGCTTTGAACGGATGTCGGCAACCACAGATTCCGCGTCCTGGACGGAGCGGCCGTAGTGAACCAGGACATGCGCGCCAGCCTCAGCAAGCGCGGAGGCGGTGGCGCGCCCGATTCCCCGCGACGCGCCCGTCACTAACGCACTTTTGCCTTGCAGTGAAGCCATTGATACCCCTCCAATTCTGATGAACTCTCTTCACGTCAGGTGCTGCTCTGCTACTCAATCCACCCGTTTGGGATAGAAGTCAACCTGCCGCCTGACCTGCACAACCGGATTTAGTCCGCGATCATCCCTCCATCCACTGGGATCGAGGCGCCGGTCATGTACGACGCATTTGCCGAAGCGACAAAAGCGATCACCTGAGCGATCTCCTCCGGTGCTGCGAGACGCTTAAATGGCACGGTCGAGACGAGCGCCGCTTTATTGCCATCTGTATTGGTGAAGCGTGTAAGCATACCGGTATCCGTAGTGCCCGGAGCCACCACATTAACGCGCACACCGGTGCCCGCGACTTCCAGTGCGGCGGACTTCGTCAGTCCTTCCACCGCATGTTTGCTGGCTACATAAACGGATGCCCCGCCAGCACCGACGCTTCCGTAGGCGGACGATACATTGACGATGCTGCCGCTTCCCTGTGGCAGCATTGCCCGCAGTTCGTGCTTCATGCTCAACAACGTGCCGAGTACATTCGTGTCGAACGTCGCCGCGTAGCTCTCGACAGTTTGCTCCGTCACAAGGCCGGGCACGCCTTCCGTCCCAGCGTTATTGACCGCAATATCCAGACGTCCGAATCGGTTGACCGTTTCATCCACAAGGTTACGCACGTCATCGTCATTGCGGACGTCAGTACGAACAAAGATGGCATCTGCTCCGAGCGCGTTTAGCTCTTCAGCTAACGCTTGCCCTTCTTTATCTCGACGACCGGACACGACAACATGTGCCCCTTCTTTGGCAAAGATTATTGCGGCAGCGCGACCGATGCCGGTCAGTGCGCCCGTAATTAGAACAACTGGTGAACTCATAACAACTATCTCCTTGATCCGGAACCCATGCAGATCAGGTATGACTAACGTCTGCCATGGCCGTTCCCGCATTACCTCAGATCACTTGCTTAGATTGCGACGGTTGGCGTTGGTCGCGCAGTCGAAGCATACTTTGTTAAGCTGTAAGCAATGCTTCACAAGCATGGGAGCGGAAATGGAGTTACGACACCTTCGCTATTTCGTCGCGGTTGCCGAGGCGGGAAGTCTAACCGTGGCGGCAGCGCAAAAACTGCACACGTCACAACCCTCGTTGAGTCGGCAGATTCGAGATCTTGAGGACGAGGTAGGTACGAGACTCTTGACACGCCGCGCTCGCGGGATCGAACTGACACCGGCGGGTCGCGCCTTTCTCGATCACGCTCGCTCGGTGCTATCGCAGGTAGAAGCGGCGACCGAAGCTGCGCGCCGGGTCGCTCATCCTTCCAAGCCTCACTTCGTCATGGGTTTTCTGACCGGACACGAACTGACGTGGATGCCAGAAGCTTTGCGGATCTTGCACGACGAACTCCCTAATGTCGACGTGACGATATCGAGTCAATATTCCCCGCTGCTTGCGGAGGGCCTTTCGAAAGGAAAAATCGATGCAGCTTTTCTTCGAAGGGAACGAGGGGAGCCAGATTTGGCGTTCCGTCTTCTTGTCAAGGAGCCCTTGACGGTCGTTCTTCGTAGGGACCACCGTCTGGCTGGGCTCAAAGCCATTAGTCCGAGTGACCTGGTAGGCGAGACATTCGTGACCGTGTCGGACACGGCTCCTGTATTGCGGGTGGTCATCGACAATTACCTGAAGCGGTCCGGAATCAATATCACGCCAGCTCACGAGGCGGACCATCTCGCCATGGGAATGTCCTTAATAGCGTCGACGCGCGGCGTAGGGCTGTTACCTGCTTACGCACAGAACTTTCTCCCTTCGTCTGTAACGAGTCGCCCTCTGAAGGGAGATACGCCAACTGTCGATCTGGTGCTCGGCTACAGAAAGTCGAACCGGTCTCCCATCCTGAAGCTTTTGCTTTCGAGATTGGACGAGTTGGTCGCTCGTGCGTCAAATAAGACCCGATAAAACTCGAAATAAATCCCAGCAAAGGACTATTGAGGTTTTGAGTCAGGGACGATCCTGATGTTGAGTGCCGTCGACTGGATGAGTACCGAGAAACGCCCAAGCAGCCATGAACTCCGAGTCTTCCACCTGCGTCGTCACATTCCTGTAAGGTAAGTCAAGTAGAGACCGTTCGGTCGCACTGTATGTAGCCAATTGTGCGGAATCGACATCGGCAAGCCGTTGGGACTCCGACTAAAAGTGTTGTCGCGTGCCCTGGTCGAACAGTTCGGACTGCGGGTGGCGATATATTTGCAGGCTAACCCTGGGGACTCTCGATCTTCGCCAAAAATTTCTATAGGTCCCAGATGCACTTACCGTTCTGAAAGAATGAGATCAATCCGTCTTCACTGATCTTGAGGACGCTCCCAAATCGCGAGGCGGAGATGGCGGCAGTTGTGCGGCCGCCTTCAATGTTTTCCGGATGCAGGTCCGCCAAATCCGGGTGTCGGAGAATGGCGCCAAACGCCAGGAGATTGGACTCGCGGTCCCACAGGGCATACTTTCGCTCAGAGTCTATGAGTCTCCATCGGCCGTCCCAGAAACGAAAGACCTGCAGTCCGTTGGCAAAAATCTTCATTTCCCCGTTGGGAGTAAGAATCATGCAAACATGTCCGCCGCACAGCGTGGCTGCGCTGTGGGTGTGATATCGCGTGGGACTAGGCACCGTAAGTTCAGTGTCTGAAAAGGGCAGCGCCCACTCTTCTACATCGATGATTTCCACCAGGAAGCCGTCCTTATCAACCAGGGCCAGAGTTTGCAGGCCGTCACAGAGCCGGTAGAAGCTCCGGATTGAATTCAATGCTGGAGAGTAGCGCAGGGCATCGGAAGGAGTGACCGGCACTTCATGGCAAGGATCAGGGTCTTTCCCGAAGAGAAGAACGCCGGTAGAAATGCGCCGGTTTTCGTAGGTGCTGAGCGAACTGGTGCGAAGGACCTCGATCGCATCTTCCACTCGATCGGGTCCCATCCACACTTTCTGCGCATACGGAGCGCCGTCGATAAAGGCGGAAACGTGGCGGTCCTCAGGGAGACCTCGAAAGAGTTCGAATCGTTGTTCGACTCGGGCAACGTCGACGATCATCCGGTACCGGGAGTCCAGAACCGCGCCGATACCGGCGAGTAGCTTCAACTCCGCTTCAGAGAAAAATTCATCCCGCGTGAGGGAATACCGGGACCCGAGCCAATTGAGGATTAGCGACGTCCCGTGAGGAGTCTCCGTGGTCCTGCGTTCGCCCGCATCTGAGCCGGCCTCGAGCACATCGAACTTCGCCGAGGGAAAGAAATACTCGATCCCGCCTTCAACCAACTTTCTGTAGAGTCCGTCGATGAAAGGAGCCGTCTCTGTTTGTTCGGGCATCATGTCCTATGTACGTCGCCAAGGGAATCTTCCTTCTTGAGATGACCGCAAGACCATAAAAGGCTCATCAGTGGCCGCAGGGTTGGTTGTGTTCCTGACGACGTCTTCGAGACGAGCGCAACTGCGTCGGCAAAGAAGGACCCATGACACTGTGGACCCAATCGTCATCACTTTCGTTAAGGTCAGATACTTAAAACTGGAAACGGTGAGTCACGAACGATGGCGTAGGTCAAATCCCGTATGCGGCCATCAGCGCCCGATTGAGGAGTTCTTCCGATCATCAACGCATCGGCGTCAAATCGTCGAGCCGCCTCAAGCAGCGCTTCCTTGATTGGGCCGACAACGATTCGCACAGGCGCATTGGATCCAACTCTTCGTTGCAGGTCGGCAATGCGCTGACGCGCGTTCTGGCTTTCCTCAGACTGAATTTGTTCCTCGAGTTCCAGTTGGACAGGCAAAGCGGGATCGGTGACCTGGATGGCATGAATAATGTGGAGGTTACCGTGCGCTTCCGCCGCGGCCTCATGGGCATAGCGGAGCACTCTTTCTGAGTCCTCACCTAAGCCGATGGTGCATAGCCATTCGCGGTGCCCCAGCGGTCGCGCAGCTATCGTCTCAGCGTGTCTGCTGGTCAACACCGGACAATCAGCGTCATTGAGCACTTTGGCAGTTGTAGAACCAAGGAGCATCCGCCTGAAAGTACCAGCATGCGTGGGCATTATGATGAAATCGAACCCACTCCGGGCAGCCACGGCGATCTCTGTTGCCGCATCTCCGGCCACGAGAATTCTCGGGTGATCTGCGATCGGAAACTCGGCCCGCAGGAACGAATTGAGCCGGTTGCGCCCGATGGTCTGATGTTCCTCTGCAATCACCGGGGCCCTTCTAAGATAAAGTTCGAAGCCGTTGTAGCTGGCGGGGTCGAACACATGGATCAGCGATACCCGGGCATCGAACAAAGTCGCGGCCCTCTTCACGTAAGGGGCCATGGCGATGCAGGAAGGTGAGAAGTCCACGGGAAAGAGGATGTTTGTGATGAGCCTCATGGGCACCTCCTCGTAACCTCACGGAACACTCTGTCCGGGCTGGTGGCTCAAGCGTGCGCAAGACGAGCCGAGCGGTCACCGCGCTGTCTGTCCGCCGGTAAGCCGGCGGGCTAGGTGACAGTGTCCAGCCGCCGAACCTCTCGATATCGAAAACAGTCGACGAGGTGATCGTTCACCATGCCGACCGCCTGCATGTGCGCATAGACAATGGTCGAACCCACGAAGCCGAATCCGCGGTGTTTGAGGTCCTTGCTAAACGCGTCCGACTCATGTGAGATCGCCGGAATCTCGCGCATTGCCTTCCACCGGTTGAGTTTGGGACGTCCATCGACGAACCGCCAGCAATAAGCATCAAAACTTCCGAACTCTTCCTGAACTGCGAGAAACGCTCGCGCGTTGCGTACGGCCGCTTCGATTTTCATCCGGTTTCGAATGATCGCCGGATCCAATATGAGCTTCTGAATTCGTTTCTCGGTATACCTCGCCACCTTTTCGGGATCGAACTCGCTGAAGGCGCGGCGATAACCTTCTCGTTTCTTGAGCACGATCGACCAGCTGAGCCCGGCCTGTGCCGCTTCGAGCACAAGGAACTCAAAGTGTTTGCGGTCATCGTGGACAGGCACACCCCATTCGCGATCGTGATACTGGAGCATAAGCGGATCGCCCATGGAGACCCAGGTACATCGTTTGGTGTTCATAAACTGAGACTCAGTGCAACGCTTCGCTGATGGCGTGGGCCAGCGTCTCCAGCTCGAAGTCCGCATCGTGTCGCTGGCCATTGATAAAGAATGTTGGTGTTCCATTCACTCCACTGCGAACGCCACCAGAAAAATCCTTCTGCACGCGTTCGGCGAATTCGCCCGCTTCCAGCGCTCTTGCCAGGACTGTCGCGTCGAGCTTCAGGCGTTTTGCCAGATCGGACAGCAGTTCATCACTGAGGTCCTGTTGGTTCTCATAAATAAGGTCGTGCATCTCCCAGAATTTGTCATGAGTGGCGGCAAACTCGGCTGTTTCGGCGGCAGATTCGGCATTGGGATGCGTCTCGCGTAACGGGAAATTTCGAAAAACAAAACGCAACTGCTTTCCGAGCCTCTTCTGCAGCGCCTTCACGACTGGGTAGGCTCGTCCGCAATACGGACATTCGTAGTCGCCATACTCGACAAGCGTCACCGGAGCGTCGGCGGGACCTTGGGCGTGGTCGGCTGGACTGACCGGGACCTTCAACTTGGCCATGATCGCCTCACTTGGGAAGATTCTCGAGCGCTTCGAGGATTCCATCAGCACCCGGATTGACCGCCACCGGGGAAAGGTAGCTCCAGGAAATCGTCCCGTTCTTATCAACGACGAAGAGCGCGCGCTCGGAGACTCCCTCGCCGTCGCGGTACACTCCGTAAAGCTTCGCCACAGTGCCTTTAGGTTCGAAGTCAGCGAGCAGAGGGAAATGAAGATTGTGATCATGTGAAAATGCAGCGTGGCACCAGACGCCATCCACCGAAATTCCCAGCAGTTCGGCGTTAAATCGGTGAAACTCGGGCAGCACCTCGTTGTAGAGCGCCATCTGGTCCCCGCACACCGGGCTCCAGTCGGCTGGATAAAAGGCCAGGATCACCGGTCTGCCGCGCAGTTCCTTGAGCGAAAGCGTTTGGTCCGGCGTAACGTGCAAAGTGAAATCAGGCGCCGGCGTGCCCGCCGGCAAAGTCTTCGACATGCGACCTCCCTCCCTCCAGCATCCAGATTATTGCAACATTCTCAGGAATTTCACACTCACTTTGAGATCCATTCATTCACCTTCACGCTTTGAATAAAGTGCTTTCTGCGCATGAATGAATTTGGCGCTTAGAAGCCAAGGTCGCTTAATCCCGGATGATCGTCCGGACGGCGCCCGGGTACCCAGTGGTACTTACGTTCCGTCTCCTCGATCGGCAAATCGTTGATGGAAGCAACCCTCAAGCGCATCAGCCCGTTCTCATCGAACTCCCAATTCTCATTGCCATACGAGCGAAACCAATTCCCGGAGTCATCGTGCGATTCATAGGCAAAGCGCACGGCGATTCGGTTTTCCCCGAACGTCCAAAGCTCTTTGATCAGCCGATAGTCCAGCTCTTTCGTCCATTTGCGCCTGAGAAACGCAACGATGTCTTGCCTTCCGTTCACAAATTCCGAGCGGTTTCTCCAGCGTGAGTCAACTGTGTAAGCCAGGGCAACTCTTTCCGGATCACGAGAGTTCCAGGCATCTTCTGCCAGTCGAACCTTCTGAATAGCCGTTTCGCGTGTAAATGGCGGCAACGGAGGACGCTGAGGTGAGGCTGTGGAGGTGGACATTACATTGCTCCTTTCTTAGGTTCCACTGCATAAGATGCTCTTTCGCAAGAGTCTGTAGCGTTAATCTCGCAATTGCGAGGGTGAAGCGAACCAAGAACTATGCAGACTATCAATTCTCCGAGAATTATCGCATCACATGTGCCAACGCAATTCATTGAATCGGTGCAGCTCACCTGGCGAGAAATTGTTGAATTGTCAGGAATTCTGATCTTTCATAAACATTGCAGAAATGATGTGTCGAGCTTTGACCAGGTGAGCGCAATCCAGGAATCAGGATGCCTTGCGGAGGGTTCCGGACTCGACGAACAGTTCCAGCACCCTGCACAAGCCCTCGACATCTGCAACGACAAATGAAGCGCGGGTCTGTCCCGGACGGACGTGGACTGTCCAGGCATCGGGTCGTAAACGTTCAAATAGGTCTTCATCCGTGCGATCGTCACCGGCTGCAAAAATGAAATCAGCATCGGAGCACGCCGCCAGTATGCGCTCGACCACTTCTCCCTTGTTGGCCCAGACTGGTTTCACTTCGACGATCTTCTCTCCGCGGAACGCCCTCAATTCTGTCTCGGCTAGCATCGCTTCCAGCATCGATACCAGTTCATTTGCCAGCCACTCGCCGAATTCCGGGTCGGCCATGCGATAGTGCCAAACCAGCGCATATTTCTTTTCTTCAACAAAGCTCCCGGGCGTGCGATCGACGAAGTGTTCCAAAATCGGCATGACGGTGGACTTCCAGTCTGTCGGTACCTGTGGGCGCAAGGACTCCCATGCGGGCGCGGACGGAGGCTTCAACTCGGCACCGTGTTCTGCCACGAGCCATATTCCTTGAATCATCCCGAACCAACGATCCAGATTTTCCGCCGACCGGCCGGACATTAGCGCGAGGCAATTCTTCGGTTCAGACGCCAAGGCGCTCAGCAGATCGAGTATCCGAGCAGGAGGACTAGCTTGCTGTGGCCGTCTCGCAAACGGAACCAGGGTTCCGTCGTAATCAAGAAACAGCGCGCGGCGGCTGGCACGCGCATAAGCATCGCGAACCTCCGTTGGGCGCAATCGCTTTGGTTGGGTGTCAATGTAACGCCCGCGCTCTGACGCAGCCTCTTGCAGTGCACCTAGAAACCGCTCTCCCCAGCGGAAGACATTATTCCGGAGGACGCGATGGTGAAGTGTCATCATGCGTTGGCGCCGTTCCTGGTCGTCGAGAGCAAGAGCACGCTGGATCGTGGCCGCTGTGCGCTCCTCATCAAAAGGATTGATCAGAAGGGCCTCGCCCATTTCAGCAGCGGCACCTGCAAATTCGCTTAGCACCAACACCCCGTCTCCTTCGGGCTGGCAGGCGACATATTCTTTTGCCACAAGATTCATACCATCGCGCAGCGGTCCCACCCAACACACATCAGCTAATTTGTAGAGACCAACGAGCTCCGTTCGCTCAATTGAGCGGTTGATATAGACAAGAGGCGTCCATTCAGGCGTGCCGAGCTTGCCGTTGATCTCGCCCACAAGCCGATTCACCTCGATTCGCAAGTCCTGGTATGTGTCGATTCCCTCCCTGGTAGGCACCGCGATCTGGATGAGCACAACCTTCTCTTTGAGCTCTGGCGAAGACTGAAACAAATCGGCGTAGGCATGCAGGCGTTCGATAACCCCCTTCGTATAATCCAGCCGGTCGACGGCAAGCAGTACCTTTCGTCCGCGGTAGCGCGCAACCCACTCGGCATATTGATCGGCAGTAGTTTTGTCGCCCGTCAGCAGGTCGGTGTATTCCTCCGGCGCGATGCCGATGGGAAGGGCTTCTAGACGGACAGGACGGCTTCCCACTGCAACCTGCTGGATTTTGCTTTCCATACCGAGGACGCGAAGCAGTGCGGCGCGAAATTGCTGCAAATGTCCATGGGTCTGAAATGCAAGCAAGTCGGCCGCAAGAAGACCATCAAGAAGCTCTTCACGCCTGGGGAGGACCGGAAAGATTTCGGACGAAGGGAAGGGGATGTGAAGAAAGAAACCGATGGCGGCATCGGGCAGTCTGTCCCGCAACATTTGGGGAAGCAGCATCAGGTGGTAGTCGTGTACCCAGATTAAGTCGTTCCGCCTATAGCGATCGACAACTGCTTCGCAAAAGATACGATTTGCTTCGACATACGCCTCCCAACTCTTCGCATCAAATTTCAAGTGAGAAGGGAAGTTGTGAAAGACTGGCCAGAGAGTTTGATTGGCGTAGCCCTCGTAGAATCCTGTCGCCACTTGTTCTGGCAGCTCTACTGCAAAACACCGTTCATTTTCCGCCCACTGGGCAAGAATAGCCCTTCGGCTTTCGTCATGTTCTTCTCCGCCACCACCAGCCCAACCGATCCAGTCCCCACCGCTCTTTCGGAGCAGAGGGTTCATCGCGCTCGCGAGGCCTCCGGAGCTATGCTCGGTAGACCAGCCATCCTCGGTTTTCCGCAAAGTAAGCGGGAGGCGGTTTGACACCACGATGAGCCGAGTGTCCGCGCTAAACTGCGCCGCAGATAACCTGGAGGGTGGTTGAAAGCCCATTTCGCCTTCCTTTTCGTGCCAAGCTCGAATCTATACGCGCGTAAGTCCGTTCAGGTCATCCGAATGAACGGCAACGATCCAGGCCCAATCACGCGTCTGTTCGGCCGAGCGGGCGGACCACGCGAGCGTGGGGATCGTGTCAACTACAAGGCGAACGTCCTGTGCCTGCAGAGCCTGTTCGGAGCCGTTCGCTACGGATACCATCGCGCCATTAGATGCCATCGCGCAATTATCGGTCGCTAGTGAGTGGACCACTATGCCATTAGCAACCCGTACCGGCAACAGGCGGATCAGTAACCGGAAGTCGGCTAACGGATACAAATTCTGCGACTGCTCGATTCTGGTGGCGTCTGGAAGACCGGGCAGGATTTGACCTTTTACGAAATCGTCTAGAGTGGCCGAGACGACCGTTTGAATACTGCCTGTATTGATTGAAGAATTTGGTGAGCGCGGAAGGAATCGAATCCGCGCAGTAACGTACATTCAACAAGATACAGAGCAACAGACGGCGATTTAGACGATCTTAGTACATGTAAAGCAGTGCGAACGGCAGGTGAATGGCAGGTGAATCTGAGAGGATGTTCGCTTTGCTTTTCCGCATGACACCATGTCATAAATTCGGGCCGACGAAGCATTTGGAGTGTGGTGGCCAGAATGTCGAATAAAGCTAAGGCAACGGCAGTTGGCAAGTGTCGAGCAAGGACGAAAGCGGGTCGCCCATGTGCCGCTCCAGCAGTGCGCGGGGGCGCCTATTGCGCGATCCACGCGGACCCCAACCGAGCAGCCGAACTCGGTCGCAAGGGAGGTGCTCGCAACCGTAAGATATACGAGGGCGAGATCCAGGAGGTTTCGGTTCCTCAATCGGCCGCGGACGTGAGGCGAGTGCTAGCCGAGGTCATAGCAGAAACCCGAGCAGGGAAAATGGACCCGAAGCTGGGTAGCACCCTCGCCTACATGGCGACTGCCCTGTTGCGGGCGTATGAGACAGATCCCCCGACACCAGTTAACCCACCCGCGATGCCTAATATCTACCGAGCGCTTCGTTTCAGAACCCACAGTACCGGAATTACCGAGACTATCCAGCAAAAAGAACTTCAAGCGCCACCCACCGAGCCACGGCCAGGCCTGCCTGCGCCAACGACAGAAGCCGTGGCCTCTCAGGCCAAGCAAGAAGATGAGAACGTGATTCTCGACTACTAAACCGGACATCCCTTAACTCACTAAGCGTCAGCCGGAGGGCCGCTCTTCTTTGCCGCTTAGCCTCTGATAATTGCCGCTTTAAGCCGCTTTAACGGCATGGGGGGAACATCGAGATTCTCCCGTTGCGATATGAGCAGGCCAGGGCCAAGCTATGGGTGAGTAAGGTCAAGAGTTTGTAAGGAGTAGAGGAACCATGTCCCAGCCAACACTAATCAAGAAACCAGCGATGCCGCAGCTCGTGGACACGCGCAAAGCGGCTGAGATTCTCGGACGCTCGGCAGCCACGTTGAAGCGATGGCGCGCTGAGGGAGTCGGCCCGAATTGGATAGAACTGCAAGGTCGGGTTAGCTATGATGTGAATGTTCTTCTGGAATATATCCAAAAGAACACACGAGTTGCTTCCGTGCGGGCTGCAATGGAGGAAGCTCGTGAAGCTGTTTAAGAAATCGAAGTCCAAGTTTTACTGGTTTGATTTCACAGTGCGCGGTCAGCGCTACCGTGGATCGACTAACGAAACCAAGGCAGCCAGGGCAGCGAAGATTGCCGGTCTGAAACTTGCCCAGGCAGTAGAGAACGCAGACCCGTTACCCAAGAAAGCTCCCGTATCGCTGGAGTTTTCACGGCGCTTCTTGGAATGGCTGGATAATGTCAGCCTGGAAGACAAAACAAAAACCTATTACCGGGATGGTTGGCGACTACTGAAGACGACGGCCATCGTTGGCTTGCGATTGGACCAGATCACGAGTGACGTTATTGAAACGATGAGGTTTCCCGGCTCGTCCTCGAATGCCAATTGCGCATTGAGAACATTGCGAAGGATGCTTCACAAAGCGGAAGAGTGGAAACTGATTCGCCATGCTCCCAAACTCAAACTGATGAAGGAATATGGACGTTCCCTCACGCTTGACCATGAAGCGGAAAAGAAATTGTTGGCGGGCGCGGCTGCCTGTAACTGGCGGAAACGCAGCCTTCAACTTTTCCGGGACATCGTCATCTTGATGCGCGATACCGGCATGCGCAATGAAAGAGAGCTTTACCGGGTGCGCATTGAGAATCTGGATTGGGACAGCCGAGTCATCTTCGTGCCAGACAGCAAGACTGAAGAGGGTCGGCGACGGGTGCCCATGAGCAATCGCGTCTTTGAGGTTCTCAAGACTCGGTGCGGTGCACGGCGCGAAGGATGGGTTTTCCCATCAAAGCGCGCTGAGTCGGCGCACCTCACTACGATGGCGAAGAGATTTCGCGAAGCCAGGACTAAGGCTGGGCTTCCCGAAGGCCTCGTTCTGTATTGTGGGCGTCACGACTACGGCACTCGGATTCTAAAAGAAACTGGAAACCTTGCTGCCGTGATGAGGACTATGGGCCATAATGATGTGAAGACCGCAATGCAGTATCAACATCCGGAGCTAGAGATCGTGCGTGCAGCGCTCGATCACGACACAGCAGTAGAGAACCGGGCGTAGCCGGATTGAGTTACGGCACACTTTACGGCACACCCTAAACGGTAACCCCGGTAAGTGATTGAAAAGATGGTGAGCGCGGAAGGAATCGAATCTTCAACCTACTGATTAAGAACTAGATTTCGTGCTTATTGCACCCTGTTGTCAGGTGTTCCGTCATCTCGGCGATTGACCCGGGATGATCTTCAGCGAGTTAAGTGCGACTTTCGCATTAGAATGGCATCAATGACGTTGATGCAGTTCAGGCACGTACTTGTCTTCTGTCTATCAGCACTGCTGCTATGCGTGCCGGCATCGGCGTCTGTGTGTGAACTGTCTTGCTCGTTGTCCCATGTGCGTTCTGTCGCCAACCCGACGGGAAGTGCCTCGGCTACGCAGGCACATGAACCCGGTATGTCCGAAACGAATGCGCCTCCTTCGCATTGTGGCCACGTACACAGGGGCAGACAGGGCAACGCGGCCAATCCCAATGTTGAAGACATAACCAAGTGCGGCGATCGGTCTTGTGCGCAAGCGCATACTTTTTCGCGGGTGAACAGGTTGGATGCAGCCCAGCGTGGAAGCGCGCCCCTCTCGGTTCTTGCGTCAGTCGCTACAGTCGCGCCCGATGTCCAATTTGGTATCGTCAAACACGAATATGCTCTCACCAAGTTCCTTCCGCTCAACCCCCTCTCTGTAAGCCTTCGAATCTAGTCCACCACGGCCGAAAGTCGATCGGCCCACCCTGCGTCAGCAGTACTCCATCCCCGTGAATGAGCTTTGCTCAGCTGCGGGAAACAAGCACATGTAATTACCTAATTTTGTGAGTGATCTATGAATACGAGGCGTTCTTTCTTGCAGCGTGCGCTGGCCATCGGTGCCGGCGTACTCTCTCTGCCTACTCTTGCGGGCGCCGAGTCGGCAGAAGATTATCCCGGCTCGCGCTCGACTCCTCATTCGGACAAAAACCGCGGACATATCTCTGAGCCGCCGGTCCCCGTCGTAACTCCGGACATACCTAGCCTGGCTCACACGATGGATGGCGGCGTCAAAGTGTTTCACCTGGTCGCGGAGCCGGTGAAGCAGCAAATCCTTCCTGGCAAGGTGCTGGACCTGTGGGGCTACAACGGCAGTGCGCCGGGACCGACGATCGAGGTGAACCAGGGCGACCGCGTCCGGATTGTGGTGGATAACCACCTTCCAGAGGCGACCGCGATGCATTGGCACGGGCTCGAGATCCCCATCAACATGGACGGGATGCCGGGGGTGAGCCAGGAACCGATAAAACCCGGCGGACGGTTTACCTATGAGTTCACGCTTCACCAGGAAGGCACGTACTTCTATCACTCGCATCTGGCAATGCAGGAAATGATGGGGATGCTGGGCGGGTTCATCATGCACCCGAAGCAGACGTACCGGCCAGCAGTGGACAAGGACTTTCTGATCGCCTTGCAAGAGTATGCCGTGCTGCCCAGCAACACGGTGCCGAATTCCATGAACATGGAATTCAACTGGCTGGTGATCAATGGCAAAACTGGTCCCGCCATCACCCCGTTAGTTGTGCGACTGGGCGATCGTGTCCGCATTCGCATCATCAACCTCGGCATGGATCATCACCCGATCCATCTGCATGGACATACTTTCCAGGTGACCGGCACGGAAGCCGGGCGAATCCCCGAGTCGGCACGGTTCCCTGGCAACACCGTGCTGGTGGGAGTCGCCCAATCGCGTGACGTTGAGTTTGTGGCCAACAACCCCGGCGCCTGGATGCTGCATTGTCATTTGCCGCACCACATGATGAACCAGATGTCGTCCAACGTCGGCCTCCTTACGCGTACTGGCAAAGGCACACCTGCAGGGGTCTCCATGGAAAACGGTATGGGCATGCTGACGGGAGAGCCCGGAGTTCCGATGGGCGACGATTACGGCCCCAGCCTCGGGAGAGGTCTGGGTGTCGGATCAACCAGCGATCAACCCACAAGCAATGGCCCACTTTCGCAGGCGAGCCAGTCACAGGAGATGCAAGACATGCCCGGCATGAATATGAGCTCGCAAAGTGGTGACATCGCGCCCAATGCAAACAGCGTTCCTGGGTTTCCCCAGGATGCGTTCATGGAAGGACCAATGATGGCCATGGACAAAATGGTGGCGAAGCCGGAAAACTACGGCCTCCCTGGGGGATGGAGCGGATTCATGCAGGGGATGATGACCTTCCTGCGCGTTCTACCGCCTGACGAATACGACGAGGTTATGCGGCGGGTGGAGCGTGGAGAGAAATCTCAAACACCAGACATGCCGGGCATGAAGATGGACTCAATGCCCAACATGAAGCACGGGATGTAGGGGGAAGGGCAATGAAAAGAGAACTCTATCTAGCAAGTCTTGCGCTGTTCTTGACATTCGGAGCGATCGGTTGTGAGGGACAGCGAGACAAGATGCCAGGTATGCAAATGCCTCAAGCTGCCCCGCCGGTGACTGAGAAGCAGCAACAAACAACGCCAGAGCAGCAGCGCGGTATGGAGCACATGCAGATGCAGTCGCCCGGAAAGACCGCTTCAGACGTCGAGGGTTTGCAAGTGCCCGATCTGCTCGCGGAAGCTAAGACAACTCCCGCCATGAAGCTTGAAGAGCTGGAAAGCATGGCGGTAAAGAACAATCCCACACTCGGACAAGCGCAAGCAGTTGCGCGTACTTCGGCGGGGCTGGCCCGTCAAGCGGGACTGTGGCCCAACCCTTCGGTTGGGTATCTGGGCGAACAGATTCGCGGTGGCTCCTTCCACGGCGGCGAGCAAGGCGGTTTCGTCCAGCAGAACATTGTGCTGGGAGGGAAGCTTCATCTACGGCAACAGGTCTACGAGCAGCAACGCAAAGTTGATGAAATCGGTATCGATGAGCGAAGGCTGAGTATTGAGGGTGCGGTCCGCGTTCAGTTCTATGCCGCACTGGCACAACTGCGGACAGTTGAGATTCGTCGCCAACTTATGCAGGTTGCGACGGATGCTGCAATGACCGCTCACCAACTGGCCAATGTCGGGCAGGCGGATGCGCCTGATGTTTTGCAATCGGAAGTCGAGGCCGAACAGGCGAAACTCAGCTTTGCCGCCGCACAGCGGCAATATATTCAGGCCTTCCGGCTATTGGCTGCATTGGCAGGGAGTCCGGACTTGCCGCTGGTGCTGCTGGACGGCGACCTGGAGAAGACTCCGGAAATCGACGCCGATCATCTTCTCCAAACGCTGGTCGAGCAGAGCCCCACTGTAAAGCGGGCGCAGCAGGAGGTCAGCCAGGCCGAGGCAGTGCTGAAGCGCAACAAGCGCGAGGCCGTGCCCGATCTGAGCTTGCGCGCAGGCGAGCAGCAGAACTTCGAGGAACTTCCAGGGACTTCCAAATCGGTTGGCGCACAGAGTTTCGCTACCGCGACAATTCAGATACCTCTGTTCAACCGCAACCAGGGGAATGTTGACGCTGCGAAGGCGGAACTGGAGCGCGATCAACAGGAAGTGAGCCGCATCAAGCTCGCCCTGGCGCAATCAGCACAACCACTGCTGCAGCAATACCTAACCAGCAAACTGGAGGCTGAGCGCTATCGCACCCAGATGCTACCTCGGGCACAGCGCGCGTATGAACTGTATTTGCACAAGTACCAAAGCATGGCAGCGGCCTACCCAGAGGTCATCATTTCTCAGCGAACTCTATCTCAATTGCAAGAAAGCTACGTGCGTTCGCTGGGTGAACTCTGGACAAGCGCCGTGCAGCTGCAGAACTATTTGTTGGCCGATGGTACCTCGGCACCTACTGCTGCTGGAAGCCGCAGCACGGAGATCAATTTGCCCACTGGTGGAGCGGGGAGTTCCGAATGACCCGCAAACGGCTCACTATCGGGTTTGTCGCTGTACTGGCGCTGGCAGTGATCATTGCGTGGTTGTGGCTAAAGATAGGAACAGAGGGATTCAGCACGCGAGCGGAGCCCTCTGCGTTCGAGCGTTTTGCAGCGACTACAGCTCGCAAGCTGGCTGTACCCGAACAGGCAAAACGCTTAAGAAACCCGGTCCCCTACTCCAATGAAGTGTTAGAGCAGGCACGAGCCCACTGGGCAGATCACTGTGCTTATTGCCATGGCAACGACGGCACCGGAAATACGGAGGTAGGCCGCAATCTCTATCCCAAACCTCCCGACATGCACGCGTCAGCAACGCAGTCCCTGAGCGACGGGGAACTGTATTTCGCCATCAACCGGGGCATACGCCTGACCGGAATGCCCGCATGGGGCGAGCCAGGTGACGGTGATGAAGATAGTTGGAAGCTGGTTCATTTCATCCGGCACTTACCCAAAATGACAGGGCAGGAGGCGGCGGCGATGAAGCATCTCAATCCTGAATCGTGCATGGAAAGAGAAGAAGAGCGGCGGGAGCAGGAATTCTTGAACGGTATCACTGACAAGGCAGCGCCTGCCCAACAGAACCAAAAACACACGAACTTTACGGAGAAACAGCGATGAAGAAACTATCCCGAGTGATTGCGTCAATTCTGCTGGTTGCCAGCTTTGCCTTTGCGCACGGAAATGAGCAGCACGTCATCGGAACCGTGTCCACAGTGACTGAATCCAGTATTACGGTTACGGCGACTGACGGAAAGAGCGTAGCGGTTACGCTCACGCCACAGACGACCTTCACCAAGGAAGGAAAGGCGATTACGGCGAAGGAAATTAAAGCCGGAGATCGCGTGGTGATTCATGCGAAGAAAAATGGCGAGAAGTTGGAGGCAACGAGCGTGCAACTTGGAATCGCCAAATCGATGGACCAGACAAACTTGCACAGCACGAAGTAACACGGGTGCAAAGCAGAGCGAGGAGCTGAATGAAACGAGCCATCGTGGTGCTGTCGATTGCTATGGATGCAATCGTGATCGTGGGATGGTTGCCACGCTCGACCCCACCATGCGGTTGCTGCTCACCCACATGCAGAACTTCAATATCCATCCCCGCTGGTTCGGCAAAGTCGGCCCCCCAGCACACCTCAACGCAAGACGATTCCAACACAACCATCTTCGCGATTCCGGACGCACAACGGTGAAGTAGAGGCCAATACCGCTGATCGGAAAGGTGATGAGATCGGACGGCACCCCCATCTCCCCCCAGCAGTTCATGGAGATTCTGTTCGGCAAGCTGCCGGAGTTTCTTAAAGACGAGGCCGAGTTACGCGCCCTCTGGAGCGTGCCGGAAACCCGGAAAAAGCTCTTGGACGGTCTCGCCGACAAGGGCTTTGGCCATGCCCAACTGGCCGAGATGCAGAAGATCATCGATGCCGAGAAGAGCGACCTCTTCGACGTGCTGGCCTACATCGCCTACGCTCTGCCGCCGCTAACCCGCGAAGAACGCGCCGCCCGGGCAAAGCTGGCCATCACCGGGCGCTTCAGCACCAAACAGCAGGCGTTCCTCGACTTCGTTCTGGCTCACTACGTTGGCGTCGGAGTCGAAGAACTCGACCGCGAAAAGCTGACGCCGCTACTGCTCCTTAAGTACCACTCCATCCCAGATGCCATTGCTGACCTCGGCGAGGCCGGGCCATCAGCCAGGCGTTTGTTGGTTTCCAGAAGTATCTCTACCAGCCGCCCGCGTGAGGAAACTCAAGTTCTACCCGGCCAGGTTGCTAGAGTTTTCCTGCATTTTTCCATTTCACTCCAATTTGCCCGCGCCTACCCTGCCATCGAGGGCACTCGCCCGGTCACCGCGACCCCTCGTTCTTATCACGCTGCTCCGTGACGCATGTCCTATCGCCGCCCTCTTCTCCGTCATACACTCGCTAATAAGATGAGGTGAAGGGAGATTCTTGTCCCCGGCGCCCCCCCACCCGAGCCAACCTCGGGCGAGGCATAAGTTCTTTGTTAAGAAGTATTTACCTCTAACGCCTACGAGCTCAGGACTTTGCGCATGAAATGTGCGCTAACTCACTGATTCCAAAGATTCGAGGGGGAGGGGGAGGGGGTACCCCCGTTATCGGACATCGTCCCATTTTGGAGCGCGCCTAGTGGAAAGTGCGAGTCACCGATCTGTCCTCCTCGGCCTCACGGAAAATCGAGGCTAAGCACCTAGAACATGACCATGATGGCCATCCTGATGCTTTGTTCATCCTTCCGAAGGTCCGGGCACCAGCCTGTCGGTCCAGCCACGCAAGTGTAGCCGGGCGTAGCCGACAAAAATGGGCCTGGCACAAACGTCGTTCCCGGCACCAGTGCGCCGCCGCCGCTATTCTCACCGCCGAATACGCCTTGTCCGCCGGTGTTTCCGCCTGGTGGCGTAATCCCACCTCTGCCGGTCCAATACGGCACATTCGCGTGGCGATAGCCATACTCCCAGAGGAAGGTGATCCACTGTTTGGGCATGTAGTCAAAGGTGGCGGAAACGTCCCATGCTTTGTATGGATCTCCGGGGTTCCCACTAAAGTAGGGTGTTCCGGTGTAGGCAACCGCTCCGTTAATAGGCGGCAGCAGTGTCAGATAGCGCCCAGGATTGTCCATCGCGCCGCCACCTATCGTGACTGCATACAAGTCATGCTTGAACCACCACCGGTTGTATAGCATCCACCCGGCAAATGTCTGTTTGTAGCTTGTAGCCGTATTATGGTGGCAGTTTACATTTTGGCCTGGAGGTCCGCCGTACTCGCATCCCAGGTCGCCAGTAAGAGAAAAAGCCATCTTGTCAAGGAAGTTTCCTGGGCGGTCGTAGTATTTGATTTCAACGCTGTCGTCGGTATGGATACGAGAGCGGCCAAACTGACCATTGCCACTGCCCAGAGTATCTTCACCCATGCCGTAGTTATTGAAGACCATCGATATCCATGGCTTCGGCCGCCACAGAATCTGTCCACCCAGGCCAGGCTTGCTGCCGTATCTGCCATAAGACTGCCATCCGTTGATGATCCAAGGCTCAATCTTCAGTTTATCGGTGGGAAACCATTGAATACGTATTCCGTTGAAGAACCATGGAGTGTTCGAAGATACGTACGACGGCTGGTAGGCCCAGTTGTCAAAGTTGTAGTAACTGAAAAGACCAATGTACGACACGAAGATTCCCGCGTCGATGTTGAGGCCGTGGTTTACGTTGAAATGGTATCCGCCCCAGGCTTCTGAGACGTAACGGTAAGCGCCGGAAAGAAACCATTGGCCGCGCGCCGTGCTGGCGTCATTACGAGGCGTGGTGACAGCGAACATCCCATTCATGGTCAATACGCGGCCGCGAACATTGTTCCAGTAAAAGTCTCCGCCGAAGCTGATTTGCTCGACCTGGACTTCCATCGACCGAAAGACTTCCGTCGACCCGCCAACAGTGTCATCGCGCGGGTGATTGAAATCGAAAATGTAGTTCGTGTCGAACCTGATTTCCGGGGTAAAGAATTTCGAATCCCACGGCTTGTCTTTTTCGCGGGAATTCCCATTGAGCCAGGTCCAGTCGGCATAGGCAAAAGGCTCGGCTGGTCCTTGTGGCGCGGGCGCGGAGGATTGCGCGGTAGGCTCGCTCTGCGTTTGCGGCGACACCGCACTACGTACGAGCATCTTGCCGGGCGCTGGTTCGGCTTCCATGCCAGGTGCAGGCGACAACAGATCCGCTACAGGGGGATGTTCTGCCGCCGTGCGCTCGCCAAGTTGCGCTTCAAGCTGCTGAATACGCAACTTCATGACCTCGAGCTCCTTCGCGATAGCGGCGGTTGATTCCACATTTACTGAGGACGGTATCTGGCTCGATGCAGTTGCTGTGGTGCCTCCGGTGTCAATGGCTGACGCATCGTTGCCCGGCTCGTTCAGCCTGGCCACCTTCGCCGACGCATCGGACTGTTCCTGTTGAGTCTGGGCATAACACCCGGGCACAGCCAGCAGTAAAACAAGCATCAAGGAAAAAGTCGCAACTGCTGCGCGCTTGTACAACCGAATCTTCCTGGTTTGCATGTCCCAATCCCTTCTGGTTCGCGACTAGCGATCCATTTCGTTGATTGACGAACGCCGGGCCTGGAGAAACAAGCCGCCGTCAGGCAGCGATTCCTCCGACGATAATCTCCGTTCCAGCGTTGCGGGAATGACGATGCATCTTGATTGCCGAAACTTTGCTCGCCCCCGGCACATCCGTCGCATCTCTGGATTCACCGTGCACGCGCCTGGTTGCTAAAAGAAAAAGATCACGTCTCCTGCCGCGGTGAACTGGCTATACCTCGTACCGCTGTTATAGGCCGGTGCGTTAAAGGCGTGCTCGTACCTGAGTTCAGGCCGGAAAAGTATCGTCGTTTCCACCCAGTGCCCCCAGGAAAACGCATCCTCGATATATTTCGTCTTGAAGCCGGTCCGCTGGCCCCGAATGTCGTCGAAGTACTCGTTGCGAATCGACAGATAATTCGACTTGTTGATTTCCTTTTCCAGGTAGTTAACCACGGCCCACTCCGGCGCATAGCAGGTCACCTGTTGCGCCGAAGCGCAAACCGCGCCGTTGGCGTTGAGAATGAGTTGAGAATTAGCCGACGGATTGTTCACGTTGGGCGTGTTTCTTTCGTACTGGTACCAGCTTTCCGTTGAGGTTTGCCATGAGCTGTTGAACTTGTGATACCAGGTGAGATAGAAAGCCTGTAAGTTGTTGTACGAGTACTTGCCCGAATTCAGCGAGTTATCACAAAAATAGAGATTGTCCCCGCCCTGACTCCAGGTGTAGCCGAGGCAGCCGTTGAATGTTACCTTTGCTTCCGGCCCACCCACCCATGGTGCTATATCGCAGCCCGGTGAAATACCTGCCTGGACCATCCAGTGATTGCTCAGTTTGACCGTGGCGTTGACACCAGTTTGGGTGTAGCAGTCAAAGGTGTAGAGCAGCGAGTGGCTGTAGGTGTAATTGTTAGGAGCTAGCTGCGCCTCAATGTCCGGAAGCGAAATGTAACGGCCGATGCGGACATTCATGCCCTCCGCCACATGTGGGAAATAAAGATCGGCGTACACCATTACGGGATCGACCCCGTACGTGTAACCTATGGTTCCATCCGGATTGGTGTGCAGTAGTTGGTGGCTGAACCACCCCTTGGCAGTGGTGTAGCGATAATCGAGTCCATATAAAGTTGCGACGCGGAAGCCCCAGTCGAAGTGGTCGGTCTGCACAGTATCCGGCTGGCGCTCGATGTACATCACCTGCTGGTCTGGCTGGACCGAGTTCGGCACGACGTCGTATGCCGTAGGTCCGTTGCCATAGTGTCCGTTGGTCGAGGTACTCACATTGAAGCCACCGTTGACCCAGCCGTAAATCTGAACGCCACTCTTTTTCCACGCCTCACCATTCTTGCCGCTCCAGATGGCTTGCATCAGCGGTCCCGATTGTGTCCATGGATAACCAATCGTCACGGACCCACCGTACGGCCAGATCGTAAAAGGAAACGGAGGATCGGTTACGGGTGCAGGGTAACCCCTGTACTTGGGTTCCGGGCCAGAGCTCTCAGAGGGGCTTGGCCTCCAGTCGGCAAGGTACGCCTGTCCAAACCGCTGGAAGAAATTGCCGTGCAAAGTGCTGCCACTGGCTGCAGGCTGCACGGCGGCCGGGGCCGGAGCACTGGCTCCAACGGGCTTAGATTCGTCGGACCCTGCGGAACTTGCCCCTGTCGAATCCGTATCTACCCCCGAATTCTGTTCCGGCTGCGAAGGCAAGCTAGAGGCTGAACTTGCGACGCTTGGACCCTCAGCCGATCCAACTGCCGGTTGGACATCCTGAGCGCGAAGCATCACCGGCGCTGCTAGCGCCCATACGACCAGAAACATTGCGCTAGTGCGACCACGGTGTGGGAGGAAGTCCGCCATCTGCCGCCTTTCCACATGCGCGAGGAACGGTCTCCCCGGCGCCGCTTCGACCACCGTTGCTTCCGTTGCTGCGGAGATAGCTGCATCTTTCCTCGGTCTCCGCTCCGGCATTGAGCCCTCAATCAGGAACGCGACAAAAAACACCAAACCGAAGGCGGCGATTGTGAGAAAAAGAGTAGTCATACTTGTCCCCTTGTTATTGGATCAAACCCCGTGTAAGGCTTCAGCAAACGAATCGTAAGGAATACGTAAGCTCCACTCATCTGTGATTTATCTCTTCGCATTTGAGTACTAGCCTGGTCTGGCGCTAAGTTAGAAGTTGGTGATGGGAAGATAGCGGGCGGCTCGTGAAAAAACCGTGAAGATGCCTATTAAACGTTTCACTAGTCGTCATAAACATTTCGATTGGCGGGCAACTCGCTCGTGTGATTAGAGAATCACGGTGCCACCCGCTATTCGGGCCGGCCGTGGTCTTTTGCGCGTGCCGAGTTGAGGGCCTACTCCAGAGGGATACTAAGGACGATATTTCCGCGCGGATCAAATTGAGCGATCTTCTGCCGGGCCTCAGAACCGTTAGCTCGACTCTTTATGCCTTCTTCATAACTTCAACAATATGCTGCAGACAGAAGTGATAGCGCGCATAGATCGGGACGACGATTACGAAATGACAATTGCTCCGATAAACAGACTTGTTGCAGCTCCTTTTCAAGGTGACTTTCGGAAATTTGGCCGTCTTTATGAAAATTTAATGATCTATCTACGCAAGTCTTATGGGAGGAGTTATCGAAAGCAAGAGGAGCGTTGTGAACAAGCTCCGCCGGCAAAAGACTTCGCGCCGTAAGTCGCTAACCAATGTCCTTTAGAGGAGGACGCATGACAGCTACAGTACTCGCAACCTTGATGATGATTGCCGTGCTCGGGACACGCTCCGCACCGGTTTCTCAATCAAGCGCGGCCGCATCAGACCCGGCACAATATGTGACTCATAAGCTGGCGATCCAGGTCGACAACGCCGTTACGCAGGATGACCATCGTGAACTGGCACAACGCTTTCGCCAGGAAGCTCAGCGTAATAGACAAAAGGAACAGTATTACCTGGAAATGTCGGCGAACTATCGGCGGCATCCGCTTCGCATTGATGCCGTGCAAAATGTGTCAACAGCCGACCGTTATCTGCATTGGGCTGATGATGCACGGGATGCAGCCCGTGCCGACGATCAAATGGCGATACTTCAGGACAAACTTGCGGACGGTTTTGTGCAGGCTAAGTGACCGCAGAGTCCGATAATCAGCGCCCCCGCGATGGCCATTCGCGACCGCCGCTGTTCGAGTTTCTTCAACCTTCGGATGTTCACCTACAGCTCTTCCTCGGAAGGGTTGTAGAAACGGTATCCAACCCAGGGCTCAGTCAGAATATATTTGGGTTGCGCAGGGTCATCTTCAATCTTCTTCCGAAGCGCTCTAACGTAGGCTCTCAGATATTCGAGCTCCTCGCCGTACTCCGGACCCCATACCGAGCGGAGCAGCTTGGCGTGAGGCAATAACGCTCCCGGATTTCTCATCAGCAGGGCCAACAAGTCAAATTCTGTCGGGGTGAGGTGAATTTCCTCACCCGCGCGACGCAGACGGCGCCTGTCAAAATCGATCTCCAGGTCTCCGGCTTGGAGCACAGAAGTTCCAGCGTTCTCGGGGAGCGTGCGGCGTAGCACCGCACGCAAACGCGCGACCAACTCACCCAGCCGGAACGGCTTTGTAATGTAATCGTCGGCGCCCACTTCCAAGGCCTGCACCATATCTTCTTCCGCATCGCGGACCGTCACCATCACGATTCCGGCATGCGGCAGCAGACCACGCAGGCGGCGGCAAGCTTCGATCCCTCCCATCCCTGGCATGTTGATATCAAGCAAAATCAAGTCGAATGGGCGCTGAACCACCAGATCCAAAGCCCGCTCTGCGCTGCCCGCCTCCTCGACCTTGAAGCCCCGGCCGTCAGAGAGGTCTGTAACACTTTCCGCAACGGAGGCTCGTCATCGACCACCAATACATTGGATCTCGGTGTCATGGCCCAACTCATTCTCTGAAACAGGTATCGTAAAGCGGAAGGCAGTACCTGCTCCGCTTCCGGCTGGCTCTTCCAGATTGAGATTACCACCATGTGCCAGCGCGATCTTTCGGGCCACGTACAGTCCCAGTCCCGAGCCGGGGGCCTGCCTTCGCGCATCGACTCCTCGATAAAAGCGGTCGAAAACCCGAGCCTGTTCAGCGGGGGGGATCCGAGCGCCATTGTTCCACACGCGAACGGCAATTGCTTCGTAATCACGCTCGATAGAAACCCTGATATCGGAACCGGGGCCAGAGTATTTGCAGGCGTTGTCCAGCAGTTGACCCAGTCCCAGCCAGAGCAATTCCTGATCAGCCAGCACGTAAACTCTGTCATCCGTCATCAACAGTAGCCGCCGGTCCGGCCAACGCAACCTGTATTGATCCACTACCAACCCGACGACCTTCGACAGATCCGTCAACTCCATCTGTGGCTTGACCTCGTCGCGATCCAGCTTTGCCAGGCGAACCAGGCGCGACGTGAGTTGCCCCAGTCGAAAGGCCTCCGATTCGATCATGTCTGCGAGTTCTTTTTGTTCCGCCTCCAGCGGGCCCGCTTCCCTGATACCGCCTGCCGCCGTAACAATGGTGGCCAGCGGAGTCTTGAACTCATGGGCCAACGCATCGAGCACGGCTCCGCGAAACACTTCGGCTTCCGCCGTAGCTGCGGCATTACTGGCTTTTCGGAACGCGAGAGTACGCTCCATCATGAGCGCCGCCAGCGCCGCCAACGGCTCGGCGGTCAGCTCAATATCCTGCAATCCTTCGAACCCGATAGCTCCTACAATCTGGTCCCCATTCTGAAGCAGCCGCACCGCGACTCCGGAGTCACGATCTTGAAAGTTGCGTTTAGAGATGTATGCGGTCCGCGTCTTATCTGCCAAATGATCGAGGGACTCCCCTTCCAGCTGAAGTTGAGCGGTGATGGCATCAACTAAACACACCGCAACCAAGCCAAATCGCGATTTAAACGGTTTTAGCAGGCCTTTGCCAATCGCGACGTCCGGGTTCGTAGCGAGCAACTCTCGAGCCAGTTCATACAACCGGGTGGTTTCTTCCCGTTGAAGCGCCGCTAAGTCGGCTGCTTCACGTGCTCGAGAGGTCAATCGAGTTACAACCAGGCCTGTGACTAGGAAGCAAATCAGTGCCACGGTATCGGACGAATCACTAACAGCGAGCGAAAAGATTGGGGGAACAAAGAAGTAATTTAGGCAAAGAAAGGCGATGACCGACACGACCGCAGATGAAACAAAATCGCCCGTTAGACCCTGCAGCACGACAACTATCAAATAGATGAAGCTTACGGTCGGGAAGCTGAGATGAAATGTGTAACAGGCAAAAGTGATAATTCCGATGACGATACTGCTCGGGACAGCCCGGAGTGCCGATTGCCAGATTCGGCTCCGGTCCCGTCTCTGCGACACCGGTTTCGCGCGGTCCTGTCGATACATATTGGGCCTCGCGGAAGATCCCCGAACGATCTCCCTCTAACAGACCTGACCGATCTTGCCGAGCAGAGTGAGAGTTTACACTACTGGTTGGAGATGTGGGTCTTCGTCGATGGGAGACAACTCATCACTTCCTCGAGCGTCATGACGCGGATTTAGTCCTTAGCGAACCTGGCAGTTGTGAGAGTGGCATCGACGAATGGACGCGCGAAACGGAAAGGCAGCGTCCTGGCAGGCTTAACTCCTTCAGAAGCGGAACATCTGTACTCTGGGGTAGTCGAATTCTTCTAGCCAGATTTGGAGTAGTAATGGCGCGCATCGTGCTGATCGCGAGCATTGGTCTCAATTTCGAGCACTGCCAGACGCGCAGCAGAAATCATCCGATCGAGTTCGACGGCCGGTATCTCGTTCAGCTTCTGCAGTTCGTTTCCCCGATCTCCAACGGTGTCCAACGTTAATGCATCACGGTAGTGTGCAAATAACTGTGCAAACTGCTGCACAAAGACTTCTTCGCTCGACATATTCAAACGGTCCCTTCTCTCAGCGTGCAACACATAAACCTCGGCCTTCCACTCCCCCGACTGCTAAGACTCTTTTTCAGGAGAGACACAGCCTGGCTCTGCGCCGAGGTCGAACTTGATGATCGGACGATAAAACGCAACCCGTAAAAAGACCGTGAAGATCTCCATTAAATCTTTGATTTGCCTTTATAAACTTTCCAACTAGCGGCAGGAGCCGCCCGCGAATCCGACTTTCAGCTTTTTTGAGCAGCCGAGAGTAGCCAACGAGCCTGGCCCAAACGAGCGTTCTGAGGATTGCTCAGTCCCGAGCCCTTATCGTGGCTCGGACGATCGTTCGATAGGATGCGGAAGCCCCATAAAGTGGTTGAGTCTGGCGGGTAGCGTGAGATCGGGAAGGTTCTAACCGTCTACAAAATCGTCTACAGCAGTCCAGCCGATCGTTCGAAGCCTGCCCCTAAGTGATTAAAAGATTTGGTGAGCGCGGAAGGAATCGAATCCGCGCAGTAACGTACATTCAACAAGATACAGAGCAACAGACGGCGATTTAGACGATCTTAGTACATGTAAAGCAGTGCGAACGGCAGGTGAATGGCAGGTGAATCTGAGAGGATGTTCGCTTTGCTTTTCCGCATGACACCACGTCATAAATTCGGGCCGACGAAGCATTTGGAGTGTGGTGGCCAGAATGTCGAATAAAGCTAAGGCAACGGCAGTTGGCAAGTGTCGAGCAAGGACGAAAGCGGGTCGCCCATGTGCCGCTCCAGCAGTGCGCGGGGGCGCCTATTGCGCGATCCACGCGGACCCCAACCGAGCAGCCGAACTCGGTCGCAAGGGAGGTGCTCGCAACCGTAAGATATACGAGGGCGAGATCCAGGAGGTTTCGGTTCCTCAATCGGCCGCGGACGTGAGGCGAGTGCTAGCCGAGGTCATAGCAGAAACCCGAGCAGGGAAAATGGACCCGAAGCTGGGTAGCACCCTCGCCTACATGGCGACTGCCCTGTTGCGGGCGTATGAGACAGATCCCCCGACGCCAGTTAACCCACCCGCGATGCCTAATATCTACCGAGCGCTTCGTTTCAGAACCCACAGTACCGGAATTACCGAGACTATCCAGCAAAAAGAACTTCAAGCGCCACCCACCGAGCCACGGCCAGGCCTGCCTGCGCCAACGACAGAAGCCGTGGCCTCTCAGGCCAAGCAAGAAGATGAGAACGTGATTCTCGACTACTAAACCGGACATCCCTTAACTCACTAAGCGTCAGCCGGAGGGCCGCTCTTCTTTGCCGCTTAGCCTCTGATAATTGCCGCTTTAAGCCGCTTTAACGGCATGGGGGGAACATCGAGATTCTCCCGTTGCGATAGCAGTGATCACGAGGGAGTTCGACTTGCTCTTGAGGAAATACCACCAGCCACCACCGGATGTGGGAATTGTTGATTGGACACTTTCCCAGAGCTGACTGTCCGTGCAATCGGGTTTGCGGGGAAAGACATCGAGTGCGGCTCCTGCTTGCTTAGATGATCCCTTGATGTTAATCGCCAAGGCCGTCTCATATTCTCCTTCTGGGTTTTCGTCGAGGTACGAAATGATGAAAGTGTAAGCGCCCATTTCTGCTCCTCTCGGGAAAATCTGCGCGGCAGGCTCGACCTACGTAATTGGATGGCTATCCATAGCACGCCGGTAGATAGGTCGGACCGGATGATACCACCGGGGCTTGCGGCTGTCCATCACGCCTGATTTGGCGTTTCGCCTCTTCTGTTTACCACAAGCCAATCGGCCATAGGTCAGCATCATCAATGATTGAGCGTGGATTTCTTGCGGGCCGGCGAAGCGACCTGTTGTCAGTCGTGGATTTGAACTGTTGCCACCAGGCGTGGCTGTTGAAAAACTCGTTTGCCGAAAGACCGCAAAAAACTCGACCCGTTAGGATGCCCCGATTCGGCGCGTTTTTCCAGCAAGATGGAAATTCTTGGCGAGAACAGGACATTGCGCGCGTTATCCCGACCGGCGGGCGCCCAGCGCGGATTGCCTTGGACCGCTTGGGAGGGACAGTGGACCTCATGCTGCTTAAACGGCGAACAGCGGCAACTGGCAAGTGCCGAGCGACCACGAAAGCGGGCCGTCAATGTGCCGCTCCAGAGGTTCGCGGGGGCACGCATTATAAAAGGGCGCCCCTTTCGAAGTAGGTTATGGTGGCTGTGCTGTAGCAGAAACCACACCTGACGAAAGGAACACCCGATGGATAGCATCAAGTATATCGGTCTGGATGTCCACCGCGACACGATTTCGGTGGCCGTGCTGGACGCTGAGGGGAAGCTGGTGATGCAGTCGGTCATTGCCACCCGCGCCTCTACCATTCTGGAATTTCTGCAGGGTCTGAGTGGGACGTTGCACGTCACCTTCGAGGAAGGCACGCACTCGGCCTGGCTCTACGATCTGCTGGTACGGCGCGTAGCCAAGTTGGTAGTGTGCAACCCACGCAAGAATGCGCTGTTGAAGGCGGGCAGCAAGAGCGATGCGATCGACGCGCGCAAGCTGGCGGAGTTGCTGCGCCTGGGATATCTCAAGCCGGTGTATCACGGGCAGAACAGCCCGGCGGCGGTGAAGCATCTGGGCCGTAGTTATGCGGCGCTGACGGAAGACACCACGCGGATCATGGGCCGGCTGAAAGCGCTGTATCGCGGCCAGGCCATTGCTTGTGCCGGCAAAAAGCCGTACGGATCACGGCATCGGGACCAGTGGCTGGCGCAGTTGGTCGACAGCGGGCTGCAGCGTCGGGCGCGGCGACTCTATCAGGAGCTCGATCTGCTGCAGCAGTTGCGTCGCGAAGCCCGTCACGATCTGATTCTGGAATGTCGCAAGCATAACGAGACGAAGCTGCTGCGCACGATTCCGTGGCTGGGTCCAATACGCGTGGCGCTGCTGATCGGGCGGGTGCAGACGCCGCATCGCTTCCGCACCAAGCGGCAGTTCTGGGCCTACTGCGGGCTGGCGCTGGAGACGCGTGACAGCGGTGAGTATCGCGTAGTCAACGGACAGATCGAGCGCAAGAAGAAGCCGGTGTTCATCCGCGGCTTGAACCGCAACCACAACCACGACCTGAAGAACCTGTTTAAGAGCGCGGCCACCACGGCCAGTGGCAGTGAGGGAGTGTTTGGCCGGTTCTACGAAAACCTTCTAAAAAAGGGGATAAGAGCGGAGATGGCACGGCTGACCCTGGCGCGCAAGATTGCGGCCATTACGTTACATGTGTGGAAGAAAGGAGAGGCGTTCGACGCCAAGTATGTGAAGCCACAAGCCGCTTGAGCGCGCAGGACCGCAGGGAAAGGGCGAGTTTCACTTCGCGTTTTTCTGTTCGGGCTGCGAGCTCGGGTTCGAGGGTAAGTATCTTTCGGCGGGTTAGGCTGCGTGCGCCGCTGGCGCCAAGTCTCACGGGGCACCATATGCTCCCTCGGATAACCCAAAAAAGCCATACTGGCCGCGGCTAGGACCGCGAGTCTCAGATAGAACCATGGTTGGCCCGCTGAGCGGGACCACCGTCAGGCTTGTGCAGCTTCAGCTAGCGAAGGATGTCGTAGCGCGGATATGAAACCAGTCAGACAACTGCTGACTTCCGCCACCAAGCATGACGAGAAGGGGCTGGATGTCAGAGAACTACCGGCTGCTCCGGCACAGGGAGAAGTGTTTTCTCTTGACATCCCCTTTTATAGAACCCGCTGCGCTCTTCATGCGGACCCTGAGCGAGCCGCGGAACTTGGGCGTAAGGGCGGCGCTCGCAATCGCAAGATGTACGTAGACGCCGAACAAGAAGTCTCCGCCCCAACATCAGTCGGTGAAGTGAAGAAAATGCTGGCAGAAACAATGGCCGGCGTTCGGTCGGGAACGATAGGTCCAAAGATCGGCACAACTGTCGCCTACGTGGCGGCCGCCCTGTTGCGGGCGTATGAGGCAGATCCCCCTGTCCCACCTGAGCGCCCTAGCATCCACAGAGCGCTGCAGTTCCGCAGAGTTCCATGCGAAAAGGACTTGGGGTACGAGATATTGGACGTTAACACCGGGTTGCCAACGAATCGCGACACGATCGCTAACCAAGGCCGACCAGGCGCGGTCGTCCAGCGGGAAGGAGAACTTCCGTGCGCTGAAACCGAAGCACACAAGGCACAGACCGCGAAGGCCGAGGTTGTTCAGGGCAAAGAGGAGGACGACCTACTCATCCTAGACCACGAGCCGGGCGCCGGCCGGAATCGTGGCCGCTGACAGGAGCGTGTAGGACCCGCCCTTGGCCTGTGCTCCAGAACTGGAGCAAGTTCTTGTGACCTGGTTTGCGTCAAAACCTGACCTTGTCCCGCAGGATGAAGTATCCCGCATTGAGCCGCCGAAGCATACCCGGCGCAGAGGGTGAGGTTCGAAGTTGTTCGGGACAAGTAATCCAGACTGAGCCACTACCCGAGTGGGCACCCGGTCAAGTATGCAGTCTGGCGCGAGGCGAAAGCGCTCTGATTTGTCAGTAGCATCCGTCTCATTTTGGTCGCTGACTGAGAGCCACAACAGAAGCAAAACGCAATCTAGACCGCTCTCTAATCAATCACAGGTTGCTCCAAAATTGGAGCGGATTCTCAGGCCCCCGTTGTCTACAGAACCCGTTCGCCAGCCTTTTTCCGTGCCGCCCAGCGTGCTTTCATGAGAGCGGCCAGTTTCTTCCGCGCCGCGGGGCTCATCGGCTTGCGAGCGGGTTTCTTGGCCGCCGGTGCAGCCTTTTTTGCTGGAGACCTTCCCATACCTTGAGCCCACCTGAGCTTCATAGCTGCAGATATACGCTTGCGAGCCTGTGGCGACATTGTGCGAGAACGTAGTGCAGACTTGGGTGGACGGCCACGGCGTGGGCTGGATCCTTCGAGGGCGGCTATCGCGGCATCCAGTCGGTCGATTTCCGCTTTGAGGTAATCAAGGACTTGGTGAACGTTCAGGCTAAAGCCTCCAATCGGGATTAGTTTAGAAGGGCGAACATGACGAGTATCCGATGCAGCACGACTCCGAAAGGATTCTGCTCAATCTGCTCCTCCGTGTAGCCCGTAGCGTTTGGCATAACGCGCGATGGCATCGTTAGTAAAGACCTTTTGCAGCTCGGCCGACGTGGAAGATAGAAACGATGTTGGGATGATTCCACTGAGGAGGAAGGATCGATCACGCGGCGTCTGGTCTCCAGCGTCTGGATGAGGAGCGCCTCGGCCTGTGGGTACTTGTCCTCGGGCGCGGGGTCATTGTGCGTCTCGCCCGAAGGTCAACGAATCGATAAGCCTCTGAACACAAAAAGATTATGGGCTTGTAACCTGCCAGCATGTGGGCTGAGCCTCAGGATGATGGCCGGGCTTCCCTCTCTCCAGAAAAAGAAAGCCGGATACGGGGTTTCCGGCGTTAATCGCGGGGGTGGAATTGAACTATACATTCATCTTGCGACGCACCATCCCGGCAACTCCCAGAAGGCCGGTGCCTACTAACAACAGAGACGAGGGTTCAGGCGTCGCCGTTGGGGTAATGCTCACCTCGGACAGGAAAGCTGTGTGGTCGCCGGGATTCAGTCCCTTGAAGTCCAGGGTATGGCTGCCGTCGGTACTGACCGTGAACGAGGCGGTTTCCAGCGTGAACGGCGTGAAGCTGGTCAAAGCCCAGGTGCCGATCACGCCACCATCGATTAATGCCTCAACCGTCTGGTTGCCGTCATCGCCTCCGCCGCTGGCGTACCGCGAACCGAGGTAGAAACTGAGAGTGTAGCTTCCGGCGGTAAAACCTCCGACCGCTTGCGAGACAGACGAGTTCGCATCCTGCAAGAAGGCAGCTTGGGTGAAGGGCAGCCCGGTGAATGGCGGCGGGTTGAAAAGGGTGTTCGGGCCGGTAAGGCCATTGCCGTCTGTACCCACGAAGGTCCATCCGAAGCCGGGAGTCGAATTGAACTGTTGCTGAGGGGGATCAGAGCTGCAGTCTCCGCCAAACGCCTGGTAGGCGAAACCGAGACTACAGATTATGGGCACCGCCCCGAAGTCAGAATTGATGATGGTAGGTGTCCCAAATGCGGCGGGGGACATCATCATCACTGTGCTGAGAACCGTGAGAAGTATCCGTTTCATGGTGCATTCTCCTGCGCTGATTGCTGGTTGGGCCGCGTAGCGTTACTGGCGTGCATTTCTCATCCTCGCGACCATCTGCCACCCACGGCTGGCAAGGTTAGCGGCTCACGGGGCTGGTTGGCTAGAAGGGTTGTGCCAGTTTCTGAACTGTCACGATGACCGTCCCAGAGTGGGTCTTAGGTCTTAGCCGGAACTTCCGTTTTTAGCTCCCAACGGCCCAACACTGTATACCCTTTTAGGAACTCCAGCGCACAAATATTTTCTCTGGCCAGGGCCCAGGGCTCGGGACAGAATCCAGGCTATGCCAATCTGAGCCCGGTCGTCCTCAAGCTGCTCCCATCGGACCTTGCGGGTCATCACGAAGAGCCCGTCGCCCTGTCAATTCGTGGCCTATCAGTGGAGACTGTATTACCGTCCCAGTTAGTCGCTGACTGAGCGCCACAACAGAAGCAAAACGCAATCTAGGCCGCTTACTGGCCAGGGCACAAAGTATATAAACGGTACTTTCTAGGATAATCTGCCATGCTAGACCATTGCCACCTTCGCAGCAGCGCCTCATATCGAATCCTGTCTTTTCCTGCTCTTTTCCTGTTATCTGCACGCTGGCACGATTTCCGGCAAGATCCGAAAAGGAATTGGGGTACGAGATATGGGACATTAACACCGGGTTGCCGGCAGCCCGCGACACAATAGCCAACGGGGCCCGATCAGGCGCGGTCGTCCAGCGGGACAAAGAACTTCGGGGTGCTGAGACCGAAGCAGCCCCTGCGCAGACCGCGAAGGCCGAGGTTGTTCAGCACAAAAAAGACCAGGAGTTCGAGATTTTCGATCTTTCTTAATCCGCGCCTGTCGGATTTGTGGGCGCTGACAGGAGCATGTAGGACCCGCCCTTAGCCCTGTGCTCCAAAACTGGAGCAAGTTCTTGTGTCCTGGTTTGCGTCAAAACCTGACCTTGTCCCGCAGGATGAAGTATTCCGCATTGAGCCGCCGAAGCATACCCGGCGCAGACTGTGAGGTCCGAGGTTGTTCAGGACAAGTAAATAAGACTGACCCAATACTCCGTATGACTCGGTTAAGTATGCAGCCTAGCGCGCAGCGGAAGACGCTCTGATTTGTGTGAACTCCGTCTTAGTTGGTCGCCGACTGAGAGCCAAAACACTAGCAACACGCAATCGGGGTCGCTCTCGCTTGGCACACCAGATAATGTGCGTCTGCCGATCCACCCTTTCCGACTCGATCCACCTCACCGCACGCCGCGTGACATAAACCAATACGCAACAGCGCCCAGCAAGGCCGCCACTGCTGCCGCTCTCCAGATGAAACGTGATCGCAGGCTTGTTGCCGGTGTTGGAAGCGGGGATGAGCTTACTTGTGCCGGATACTCATCCGTTGTACCGGCTATTGGGGGAGGAACGGCGGTGGCCTCTTGGGATGCCGCCTCGATGCGATCGAGGTTCAACTCGAAGACTCCAAAGCGAAGAAGTTGGTAGGTATCGTTCAAGGCACAGCTCCCACGCTTGCCTGAAATGTTGGAGGGAATTATATAGCTGTTAATACCGCGAAAGTAATGATTTTGTTTGGTCAGAGTAGCGCGTAAATGCCCTGTTGACAATGACAAAGACGGTCATCCTGCGGCTATCCTGAGGTCACACTGTATCCATCGTGAAGTCACACGTTAGCCATTGAACTAACAACAAAACAGTCGTACTGTGCACTCTCAGAGCGGAAGAGTTGAGCCATGATCGACGAACCGCTCGATTGGGACGAGCACCCGGAGGGAGAAGGGGGTTCCGCCTCCGGGCTTAAATGCCAAGTTCCACAGAAAGATCGAGTTTGTTGTTTCTGGGATCCCGCATTTCTTGGTCTGCGCGGCTTCGTGCACAAGCGGCTGCTCACTTTAAGTTAGGGGACCACGTTATC
The DNA here is from genome assembly GCA_963699185.1 of uncultured Acidobacteriaceae bacterium. Classification (GTDB taxonomy): domain Bacteria; phylum Acidobacteriota; class Terriglobia; order Terriglobales; family Acidobacteriaceae; genus DASRAA01. Next base: position 649,410 of record OY969419.1, read on the forward strand.
TGGCCCGCTGTTCAACGTCATCCCCAGGGTGAGGAGTAACCAGACGGTTAAATACTCCTCACCCACCCAACAATCGCCGCCATTACTATGACCTCGGGGCGCCTATTTCGCGGTGGATGCCGCGGTGGTCGATGGTGCGACGGACGTCACCCTGCCGGAAAGCTCTGCCACACTGCGCAGGGTGCTTCTTGTCGACACCAGGAGCCCTCGACACTCCTACTGCTCGGCTCCGGACTCCTCGTCACGGGGGTGTTATTCGACGACGAACCGTAAGCTCTGAAGTAGTTGAGCATTGATATAGCAGGGAGCGAAAACCCTCAGTTTTGTCTCCAACTCCGTCCCAGTTGGTCGCTGACTGAGAGCCACAACAGAAGCAAACCGCAATCTAGGCCGCTCTCTAGTCAAGCGAAGGTTGCTCCAAAATTGGAGTGGATTCTCAGGGCCGTTATCTACAGAACCCGTTTGCCAGCCTTTTTCCTTGCCGCCCAGCGTGCTTTGATGAGAGCGGCCAGTTTCTTCCGCGCCGCGGGGCTCATCAGCTTGCGAGCGGGTTTCTTGGCCGCCGGTGCAGCCTTTTTAGCTGGAGACCTTCCCATATGTTGAGCCCACCTGAGCTTCATAGCTGCAGATATACGCTTGCGAGCGGCTCGCGACATTGTGCGAGAACGTAGTGCAGACTTAGGTGGACGGCCACGGCGTGGGCTGGATCCTTCGAGGGCGGCTATCGCGGCATCCAGTCGGCTGATCTCCGCTTTGAGGTAATCAAGGATTTGGTGAACGTTCACGCTAAAGCCTCCAATCGGGATTAGTTTAGCAGGGCGAAGATGACGAGTATTAGATGTAGCACGACTCCGAGTAGATGTTCGAGTGGAAGTTGCCAATGATGCCGAACATCTTCATGCCATCACCGCTTGGGTGCGAAGCCTCTGACGCTCCTTGAAATCTCGAAGAGGTTAATCGTGTATGTGGACTGTACCTTCGCGAATTGCAGTACCACGTTTCCATCTGGCGCGTCCCACACAAACAGCGTTTCCTTCCGTTCACTTGGCTCACCAAGGTGTTGTTGAAGATACTGCATAGGTGGAAACTGCTCAAGAGATACCGGATCGATCCCGAGTCGTTCCGCGTGTCGGGCTGATACGAAACCGGGTCGGAACACACCCACAACCTGGAAATTCTCCCTCACCAATTAAATGCGGAAAGCCCGGCGGATTCAGTGCCCAAAGTGAATTAAGTGTGGGTGCTTCTAGACCCACCCCGTTGCACTCCTTGGATTGGAGGCCACGAGAACAGCGCTTTTAACTACGATTCCACCCACATTGCTGTTTGGCCAGCCAGTTGCTCTTATGCACAACGAGATGAAATCAGACAATTCATCAAACGACCACTCGGTGCTCACAAGTTGGCGATCTTGGATTGCCTCGAAGAACATCCCGAGGCAACCAGTATGGTTAGTACCTCGCGGGTGTGATTCGCCACGAAATCTGTCGCGGCGAGTTGAAAGGTTGCTTCGGTTTGACTGAGGAGTACCGCTGTGCAAAGGCATTTTCAGATTTGTTTTCACATGGAGGAACGGTCGATGTTAAAAAAGTTGATCGGGATGTTCTCGCTGGTTCTTCTGGCCGGGGTATTGAGCGGCGTCAGTTATGCCAACCTTATTCCGGTGGAGATTTCCTTTGGGTCGAGCACGGCTGGCTCGCTCACAATTAGCACTAGCAGTGTCACCCTTTCTGGGATCTCCGGCTGGGCATATCAGGGACCCTCTGTCGGAAATTTCGCCCTCTCGGACGCGACGATTCCCGTAAGCAATGGCACACTGGCGTCGAACTCGGAGACGCTGACGGTGTCAATCGGGCCCGACACACTAACTGGCTCACTCTCGCTGGATAGCGTCGCGATGGGTTCATTCCTCCAGGGAACGTACACGATCACAAGCGCTACCTCGGGATTCGCAAACACCGGCTATCCACTTGGCGCAACGGTTGATGCCGACTTCGTTGCCAATGGGGGTAAGGTGTCAAGTGGCGAGCTCGTTCCCGACCCTGTTCCAGAGTCGGGAACCATCGCGTTGGTGGGATTTGGGCTACTGGGTCTGGCCGGCTACCTGCGTCGCCGGGCTTAAACCGCCGGGTCTGCTGGAAGAACATCCGGACGCGATGGAAGCTGTCGACGGGATCCGGAATGGTGAATAGCGCGAAGCCAGATACGGATGGAAGCGGAAGCTCTAAGGCGTGTTTTGAAGGAGCTGATTGAAAGCGGCATCCTGAAAGAGCGGTTATGTATTAACTTTTGCATGCCGAACCGCCACAATCATCGCCTCGTTAATTGCAGGGAGCGCCTTTTACTTCGTCCCTTCCAATATTATCGAATGGCTCTCCTGCCGGATCAAATATGAAGTGCGTCCTGAGCTCATTCCTCAATGGAAAACGCCCTCCTTTCCCAGGGTGAGGTCGCAAATCTTAGGAGTGATCCAATGTCCATTGGAATGGCGATACCAGGTTTCATGTTATTGGATACGTCGCTCCATCCGGTCGCATTCAGCCCAGAGATGCTTCGTATCCTGGCATATCCCACGAAACCCGAACGAATCAAGCAACCGAGTCTCTTCATTTTTGACAAGGTGCGCTCCGGTCTGGTGAACCAACAGGGTGGACATGACCTGGACTTCGTCAAGCTGTATAAGTCTGGGAATCGACGCTACATGTGTCGATCATTTCGCCTCGAATGCAACCAGAGTGGCGAGACGCGCTACTGGGTTGGGCTTTTGCTCGAGCGATACTCTTCTGGTGTAGTGGCTCTAACCGAGTTGTCTAAACACTTCCACCTCACGTGCCGAGAAATGGAGACGGTCGAGCTCTTGGTTCAGGGCTTGACAAGTAAAGAAATTGGTAACCGCATGAACATCAGTCCAAATACGGTCAAGGCATTCCTGCGGTTAGTCATGGTGAAAATGGAAGTGTCTACCCGCTCTGGGATAGTTGGAAAGATCGTGGCGTCGGAATGAGATACTGCGCGATTCAGACTTAGTGATTGCGGGTAATCTCTGGGCGCTAACCCATACGGTCAATGTACGGGTCGCTGTCGCGGAGCTTATCGTTGCCGGGTGAAGCTATCGCATCGTGATCGGCGCCGGTGTCCAAGATACGCCGACACCTTGGATATTGAACTAAATGTTGTACCTGCGTTGGGATCAAGGCGCCGCAGTATGCCGCTCGTGCACGGCCAGGTTCGAAATGTAAGCAGCACGGGGATCTGCCTCGTCACGGAACAGCCTCTAGAAGACTCCTCTTTACTCCGCTGCGGTGTTCCGCTGCCTGGCGCCCCCGTAGCAGTCCCCACGCTCATGCAGGTTAGGTGGACTCGCCAGACAGGGGCGAGGCTAGACCCCTATATCTCCGGCTTGCAATTCATTCTCTAATAACGTGGCACGTCCCGACGTCTTTCGCGTAGTTGACATAGCGCGACGGTTTAAGGAACTCCGAGACTTGCAGCGCGCGGTGGGTAGACTATCCAATGCGCCTTTGCAAGTCTTTTACAGGAGAGGGAGTTGTGTGTTTCTGTCTGTTAACTGTCCGCGCAAAGACCCTGGAGGAGCTGTTCGGGTGGCCGCAAGTTTCGCTCCAATCGCTGCGCCACTGCGGCATCGTATCCGAGCATCCACACACGCCGAACTTCTCGTGTGGCTCCAGAGGTCGGCGTACCAAAGGGCATGACTGAATCCAGAGTGGGAGATTTCGGCTCACCGTATACGCAGTCCTGTTGGTGGCAAATGGTCAAAGCGACCAAGGTCGGCTTGCGCTCGTTTGACTGTCCGGGATGATCACTCGCGTCCCGCATTGTCACCCCCATATTCGCTCGGCCCTCGGCATTCTTGAGCCACTAGTGAGAATTGCCCCGGTGCTCAATGAGGCCTAGGATTAGGCTGCATTTGGTCCGGTCATCCTGATCACCCGCCTGAATCTCTTCGAGTCGCCGAATTTCCGATTTTGCAGTGCTCTCGATTTTGGGGTCGGTTCGTTCCCCAATGATCCAATCCCCGCACACATCCATCGACGCGAGAAGCTCATCTTCAGGGACCTCAATGCCCTTTAGGTGGCCAGTCATCGTGACCGACTCTCGGAAGTACTTAGCTGTTGCTAGAAGTAGCGTCCGAACCTGCGCCCACTGCGAGAGGTGTTCGGAATCTGCGTGCGTTGAGAACTGAGCTGACATATAAGTGATCTTGGGCAGAAAGTCACCCTGCGTTGCTTTCGCAAGGCGAGTTTGGAGATCACGAAGGATCAAGTTCAGCGTACTCTCCGGCAGCTGTTTCCCATTACTCGCACCGGCCTTCTTGTACATCTCGTTTGCATCACGCTTGATCGCCTCGCGCCGGGACTTCGCAAACTCGCTGGCGCCCCCTGCGACAAGACTTTCAAGCAAACCCTTAGCGTCCTTTTCCAATCGGGTGCGTTCCGTTCGAGCAGTGGCTGTGCCTTCTTGGGAATCCAACGCACACCGTCCGCAAGCGGATAAGTCAAACGTTGGATTAAGTTGGATAGACCTTTCCGTCGCGATTCCAATTCCTTGCTTTGCTCTTCATCGAAGATCCTGATTCGACAACTGGACGTCAATGAGATCACCCCGACTGTTTTCGCTCGCACTTCGAACCGCTCTGCTCTGACGGGAAGTTCCAGCGGGGGTGCACCGCCGCTTTTGTCGATTGTGACGATTTCCCCTTGAGCAAGTATCTCGAATACTCGTTCCTTGAGGCGATCCCGGGGAGAAATGTGAAGGTCTTCGCAAATCTCCGCCACTAGCGCGCCCTGATCTTCGGCATCTGCTGTGGGCACAGCCGGCCCGCTCGCGTTCGCCAGATCCGCCTGCTCTACTAATTGCTGGCACAAACATTCGTATTTGATCCAACTGTCTTGCGCTTCCTGGCTGCCGCTTGCTGGAACCAGGGGCGGAATATCTGCAGTCGTGGCCGTGAGGGGCGCACATGCTTTCCAGAACTCGGCGAACCATTCAACAAAGCGGCCGATCAACAGCAAGTTCGACTCGAATCCTAAGTTAAGGTGCCCACGCTGACCTGCTCGGCAGCCAAAATTTGCAGTGTTACCGATCCAGAAATGGCACCGGTCAGGTGAGCTTGAAACCAGGAGGGCTGTCATGCTTGCCGCGTTACCACCCAACGATGAGGTAAATATCCTGAAGTCGGCTCTCGCCTTGAACGAGGTTGCTAGTCTCAAGAATTTCCTTTAACACAGATCGATCCGTTGGAGACGCGGGATACGTCGCAATGATCAGTTTGATCTTAGCCCCGTTGGTGACCAATTCCTGCAACAATTCCCACCCTTGATGGTCAAGCCCCCAAACGACCCCAGCGACGGAACAGTCAGCTTCGGGCTCGGCATACGACCTCCAGGGTGGAATTCGCTCGAAGCCAAATTCACTCCCACGATTGGGCCAGATGAAGGGCGAATCAACATTGTCGGACATCCTAATTGACCCCTATTCAGCTAAGAACTTGAATGCACTATCCAGAATGCCTTTTCAACCCTGGATGTTGATCCGGGTCTAAAGGTCCCCCGTCAACTCTCATTACAGCTTTGCTTGTTCCGCGACGCGCATCCCAATAGTCTCGGTTATGCGTCGGCTGTAAGGTCGGACGTGCGTGTCATGTTCGCAATTACGACGCCGTGACTCCTAAAATCACGGCTCTGGCATCCTGTAGGCTATAGCCGCTTTATCGACGAAAGCCTACATCCATCATTGGAGTGTGTCCAGTGACATCTGTGTGCGATTCGGCCGGCGACTGCGAACCCTGCGTGCGAGAAAGGGTTGGACCCAGGTCTACATGGCCGAGCACATCGGAATGGACAGGAGCTACATTTCGGACTTGGAGCGTGGGAAGAAGGAAATCTGTCTCCGCACACTCGAGGTGGTCGCACTCGCATTTGATCTAACGCCCTCTCAATTGCTGTCTCGTTTGTGATTGGACTCGTCCCCACAGATTCCGGACGGGTATGGCCACCATGGGGGTGTCCAGCACCAATCACGCCCTCTCGGTCCAAATCGCTAAACGTGTCTGGCTCCTGCGTCAGCGAAAAGGATGGACCCAGATCGATATGGCCGTAGCCTTGGACATGAACCGGGGGCACATATCCGACATCGAGCAGGGCAAGCGAGAGGTCGGCATTATCAAGTTGCAGGTGATTGCCTGGGGGCTCGGAACCAAAATGTCGGAATTGCTGCGACGCTTGTAAGGTGCACCGACAAGCAATCGAAATCTGTTCCCCTATGATTTTGAGAGGAACCTCACGCCCTTCCATCCCACCGAATAGGTGCCAAGGTGTTTTTCGCCGAAAGCCCTAAAGTTTTTCCCGAAACTGCCGGTATAGCTCCAGCGAGGTCAAATTTGAGACCCCGCCTGGAAAGGAACCGGCAAATGAGAGCAGCACAGTACGTCCGAATGTCCACCGAGCATCAACAATATTCCATCGAAAACCAAATCGCGGCCATAAAGGTATACGCCGACAGCCACGGCTTTGAGGTTGTTCGCACTTACAGCGACCCAGCGCGAAGCGGACTCGATTTGAAGCGACGGCCAGGATTGAGGCAATTGATCGAGGATGTAATCGGCGGCCGAGCCGACTTTCAGGCAGTTCTGGTTTTCGATGTCAGCCGATGGGGGCGCTTTCAGGATACCGACGAAAGTGCCCATTACGAGTTTTTATGCAAGACTGCCGGAATCCCGGTTCGCTACTGTGCCGAGCCTTTCTCGAATGCCAGTTCGATTGCCGACATCCTGTTGAAGAGTCTGAAGCGCACTATGGCCGCAGAGTACATTCGCGAATTGTCGGCGAAGGTGTTTGCAGCGCAATGTCGAATAGCTCGCAAGGGGTACAAGCTGGGCGGAAGTGCAGGATTCGGTCTTCGACGACTGCTCCTGGACTCAAACGGGACTCCGAAAGCCGTTCTGGAACGTGGGCAACAAAAGAGTCTGGCGAAAGATAGGGTTACCTATGTCGCCGGGCCGCCAGAGGAATTGCAAACCATTCGAGACATTTACCAGATGTTTCTCGAAGAGGACATGACCGTCAACGCGATCATGCGCGAACTGAATCGCCGTGGGGTGCCAAAGGGGACCAGTACTCCGTGGGATTACATGGACGTGCTAAGGATTCTGAGCCATCCCAAGTATGTGGGTTGCATCGTTTTCAATCAGCGCTCCGCGAAGTTTCGTTCAAAGCAATTGCGAAACCCACGCGACCAATGGATTGTCCAATCCGACAGCTTTCAGTCCATCGTCCCACTGGATCGTTTTCAGCAGGCTCAACAAAAGCTGGCGGGGAGGACTATAGGCAAAACCAACGCCCAAATCTTGGAGCAACTACGAGAGTTTGCCAAGGCAAATGGCCGTATCAGTGCTCGATGCATATTTGCGGTCAAGGACATGCCTTCGATGCAAACGATCAGGAACAGATTCGGAGGATTGACTCAGGCTTATGAGTTGATTCAATACACGCCGATCCGCAGCCTCACGTGGGTTGAAGGCCAGAAACAGATGGTTGCACTCAGAAACCGATTCCAGCGGCAGCTCATAGAAGAATTGGAGCGGAATCGCATGCGCGTTTCCAAGTCGCGCCAGGTAATCACGATCAATGGGAGAGTTCGGGTTATTGTCAAGATTGCCCGACACAAAAAACTGGACAGTGGTGCAGACAGGTGGGAAATCTCCCGGTCACGTAAGAGTCCCGGATGCTTCTGTATCGCGGTACGAATGAACGGGGACCACTCCACGGTTTTGGATTATGTACTCTTTCGGCCCCTACCGCAACGAACCCTATTCCGGTTCAGCAATGAGATGGCAGGCCGAGGCATGGTCGCACAAAACCTCGCGGAGGTCGTGGTATTGATACGAACACTCGCAGCGCCTTAGAGATGCGGGATCAAGATGAAGCGTCCTTACAGAAACAAGCTTGATCCTCGCCCGTCTGGCTCCGATTTCCCGACAGCTCCCTGCCTGCCGAAAACGATGAAAAAATGAGCATGCTTGCAGCGGTAAGCGTGTAGGCCGGAAATCGTACATGGCATACCCTCAAACGAAAGTGACAGAGCGGCATACTGAAAGGTCGGCTCAATTCTTTCGGTTCCGCAATTCGGACATACTCTTGGTGTATTCACGGCAAATACCTCGCGATCATCCGCAGGGCAGCTCTCTTGGGCCCAAAAGAGCGACCCTGATCCCGCATTGCTCGGCGGCTCGCCGTTTGGCAAAAGCCAGGGTCAGAGGGTTGACCTGCAACACGGCCTACCATTCTTTACAGTGGCGCAATTTTCACTGGTCTCACATGTCTACGTCTGTGACGAGAATCACGACTTCCTGTTCGAAGGTAACGAATCGTCCAAGATATTGCTTTGCGCAATACTCCCCTAGGGCCTGAGTCGCGAAGGCAGTGCGCCGATGGGCACTGAGGTCACCTCAACACGTTAAAGAGTTCCAAGGCCCTAGGCATCTATCTGTCACACTTCCTGTTGCAAAATCTTGGAGTTCCATTTCGGAATCAGGAGGCAGTTAAATGCGTGCGGCCGAATATTTGCGGGTTTCCACCGATCTTCAGCAGTACTCCGTCACCAACCAACACGCTGCGATAGCTGACTATGCAGCCCAATATAACTATGAAATCGTGAAAACGTACCTAGATGCTGCGAAGAGCGGGTTAGATATTAAGGGCCGGCCCGGTCTACAGAGCCTGATCGATGACGTTCTAAATGGCGGTGTCGATTTTCAGGCTGTGATCGTGTTTGACGTAAGCCGATGGGGTCGGTTCCAGGACTCTGACGAAGCGGCTTGTTACGAGTTTCTCTGCAAACGAGCCGGTATTGCTGTCCATTACTGTGCAGAGCCGTTCTCAAACGACGGAACGCCGTTCTCCACGTTTCTAAAGACAATCAAGAGGACGATGGCAGCGGAATACATTCGTGAGTTGTCAGCCAAGGTGCTCGCCGGACAACGTCACTTGGCAGCTAAGGGCTACAAACTCGGGGGGCGAGCCGGATTCGGTCTGCGGCGTCTTCTGTTGGACTCCGAGGGAAGACCAAAAATGATTCTCCAAGCAGGTGAAGAAAAGCACTTGGCGACAGATCGAGTGACCTATACGCTCGGTCCGCCCGAAGAGGTTGCCCTAGTTCGCGAGATATTCTCAATGTTTCTTGATCAGGATATGCAGATCATAAAGATTGCCCGAGCTCTGAATGAGCGAGGCATCAGCCATCAAGAATTTGGCCCGTGGGACTCGAACGTAATCAGCCGTATGCTTTCACATCCAAAGTACACAGGCAGCGCAGTGTTTAACATGCACTCTCAGAAGCTTCGGACCAACAGAGTCCGCAATCCCAAGGAACAATGGGTTGTCAGGCCAAATACCTTCCCAGCGATCATCTCGCAGGAAGTGTTCGACCGGACGCAAGCCAAAATAGCAAATAAGGTCGAGCGTCGTTCTGACGAACGCTTGCTGGAGGAAATGAAGGCTTATATCGAGACACACGGGAAGCCCTTACCACGTCCAAAACCGGACGAGGTAATGGCCAGCTCCAGTACATACGTAACCCGCTTTGGCGGGTTGCTAAAGGTATACGAACTTCTAGGCGTCAAGCCGATTTCCTGGACGGCCCGGTCGGTCGAAGGCTTTCGGAACACCGCCTCGCTCAAATCTGAAGCGTTTGCAGAAGTGAGCCGTGTATTGGCCGACAAGCACATTCGGATTGCTGGACGGACAAATGTTTTTCGTGTTCAAGGCCGTGGCTACTTCCGACTGGCAGTCGGTCGATGCGTTCTACTCGCCTGTGGGCGTCTTCGCTGGATAGTAAACGCGAGGTCACCATCTCCAAAAAAAGCTCTGATTGTGATCCGACTGCAACCCGACAATAGGACGATACAAGACTTTGTGGTCTTCTTAGAGGAACCGAAATCGAAGAAACGGTTGTGGCTGAGCGATGACTGGGTCGACAGAGAAGGAACAATCTATCCGACCGCAGATGCGGTTGCGGAGGCAATAATCGCGGCATCGAACCCGCGGAAATCAATAAGGCGCAAGCAGACGAAATCCCGACTGAATACAGAGACTGCTTAATACCTTGACCAACATTCCACGTGAAACGAAATGTGTGTCCTCGTTCGCATTGATGAAATGGCTACGAAACGTATTAAGGGATGAAGAATGTCCAGAAGAAAGAGGTGTCTGGGTATTCCGGTGAAGGTGAACATCGATTCCGGAGGGAAGCCGAACGGCATTCCGGAGCGAAGGTGAACAGCAGTCGGAGCGAAGCGACGCTGGCATGGTGATTGTGGTGTAAGTGTTCGGAATCGTCAAGCGAAATTGTCCGGAGCAAAGCGGAGGCGGGTCGGCGGGGATTGGGGGTGCAGGGGAAAGGGGCGGCAGCCCCTTTCCCCTGCTTCCTCTTTGTAGAAGAAGGGACTCATGGGCCGCTCCCACTCATAAGCGCTACCTTGAGCCCTTTGGGCTTGAATTGGCCTGCCAACCTTCCGGAAGCCGGTTTTCTCGACAGTGGGTGTTTCGCTGATAATTCTGTCCTGGACGGATTGGGTGCGAGTTGGCCTCCCTTGAAAATACACCTCCTCTACGATGTTGCATTCAACTTTCGGTTCAAAGCTGCGGAGACCGGGGAGTCCAGAATGACATGGTGCCCAAGGGCTTCTAGTCTTTTGACTAGGCGTTTGGTTGTGCGAAGTGTGTGCCGCTGATCGAAGTAGTTTGCCCCTAGATCTTGGTACGTGGTTCCACGCTGCAACAGGTGGTAGCCGGTAGTGAGTATGGTGTGCGCTACGGCAACGACCGCTCGTTTCTTCCCTCGTGCGGCAGCCAGGCGACGGAACTGCGCCGACAGGTAGCTGTTCTTGGCTTTGGCTGCGGCCCAAGCCGCTTCGCACAGGGCTCGCCGCGCCCAGCGGTTCCCCTTGCGAGTCTTTCCGCTCTGTCGTTTCCCGGCGCTCTCGTGGTTTCCTGGACAGACTCCCACCCAGCTGGCCAGGTCAGCCGGAGATGGAAATGCCTGTACATCGGGGCCGATCTCTGCCACCAGCGTCCAGGCGACGCGGTGCTTAATGCCTGGTAGGCTCATCCATGCCTGTAGAGCTTTCTCGAAGGGCTTCATCTGCAGTTCGATCTCAGCTTCCAGTCGGGCGATACTGCCCTCGATGTGGCTCAACTCATTCAGCATCTCGCCCAGCAAGAAGCGATGGTGCGGCAGCAGGTGTCCATCCAGCGCCAGTTGCAAGGTCGCCAGCTTCTTGCGCAGTTGCATCTTGGCCATGTCGGCCAAACGCTCTGGGTTTGTTTCTCCTCGTGCCAGGGCATGCAACATGGCGGTGCCGCTGACCCCCAGTACATTACTGGCGACGGAAGCGAGTTTGATGTTGCATTGCTCCAATAGCTTCTGAATACGGCACGCGACAGAGCACTGGTGCTCTACCAGTTTGACTCGGTAGCGCGTGAGGTCGCGTAAGACCCGAAGTTCGGTCGGAGGAACGTAACTGCCTTCCAGCCGACCGTCCTGTAACAGTTCGGCGATCCGCTCACCATCCTTGAGGTCAGTCTTCTTGCCGCGAATCGCTCGGTAGTGCTCCGGGTTAATCAGTAGTAGTTCCAGACCCTCGCGTTCCAGCACGTTCCACACCGGCACCCAGTAGACGCCGGTAGCTTCCATCGCCACGGCGGTCACCTGTGCCTCACGCAACCATTGCGCCAGCTCCCGCAAGTGCTGCGTCATCGTGCCGAACAATCGTTTCTCCTTGGTCGTCATTCCACTGGCATCTTCGCGGATCAAACACGCCGCGATGGTTTCCTTATGAACATCCAGTCCGCAACAGTTGCGATGCACCTTCATGGCAGCTCCTTTACCACTGCCGAAGACGCCAGTGCTCTGAGATTCTCCCTTTCGCGCTCTCCCTTAAGGAGGCAACACTTGATTGTTCCTACGGCGTCCCGCTCAACCTGTTCAACAGGCTCCAACTACCACACTAGTGCCAAACTCCAAGCTCAATCGGCAGCGGCAACAACATTCTGCACCCCTCACGCATCCATTTTCATGCTTGATTGTGACGGGCACCGTCATGCTGCACCTGTTCACAACATCTATCTTCCGACTCCGAAGGGTCAGCAAGCAATTCCCCTGTTACCAGGGTAAGTATCAGGCTAACGAGCGGGACGGGGCTCGATGTTCTCAGGTTGGTAACAGCGAGATGGGACCCGTTGACACTCCCCGTGAAGACACCCCGCCCGTTCGTCATCGCCTGCGCATGAAGGCTCTAAGACGAAAATTCGGCCTAAAATGGAAATTCCGGTTCAAACCTCCATTGGTCCATTTCGCCAACGGATTACGGCATTTACCCGATGGTACGTTTTTGGCGGAAGCGTACGCTATTAGAACTATGGGCTGAGTTTCCATCTCATTTTATCTTCATCTAGCCCACCGTACGATTGCAGCGGCGGGCGTCATGGAGGGACTACGATTGCAGCGGCGGGCGTCATGGAGGGACCATAATGAGGTGGTTTGCCGTTGTGTAGAGTATCTCGTTGGGAAAAGACAAAAGGAGAAAGAGGCGTAACATGAGAAAGCACGCGAAATATGGACCGCTTGTTGTTTTGACGTTGATCGCACTTTCGGCCGCGGCCAATGCGAGCGTTTGTACCACAAATACACTCACAAGCTACGATACCAGCGGCTTCACTTGTCAGGTTGGAGCGGCAACCGCAAGTGACTTCAGTGCGGTTTTAGTATCTGCTTTCGGCGGAACTCCCAATTCAACGGACGCTGTCACGGTAGTTCCGACCGGAGGAATGAACAACCCCGGCTTTAGCTTCAATGCCAGCTACAATGCGTCGGGGCTGCTCGCCACCGATTCACTCACCCTCGTCTATGAACTTACGGTACCTAACGGACAATCACTTACTGCTGCCAGCTTGTCGCTCACCAATCCGGCGGTGAGCGGTTTAGGAACGCTCGTGGCTGGGGAGCTGCTGTGCCTCAATGGTCAATTCATTCTCGACATTTGCACCGGCGGTGTGCAGGTGGATGTCGGTACTCTGTCAAGCGCATTAGGAAATCTCAACACCGTGCTGACATTAACACTCGGAAACCAACCCGTTACCGAACTTGGGGTCCTGAAGACCATCAGTCTGGCAGGACTTGGCGGATCAGCTAGCGCCTCCGGACTCAACAACGGTTACACCATTGTTGGCACACAGACTCCAGAGCCGTCCTCAATGGTATTGATGGGCTCTGGCCTACTGGGCTTGGCCAGCTTGCGCAGGAGATGGTTAAGCCGGTAATCCAATTTAATACCTTGAAGCGCATCCGCGAAGAGGACAACAGCGTTATCGAGGAAGAGGAGCAGTTCACGGAGCTTGCGAGCAGTGAGGTTTTGCTGCAACAGCTAAGAGCGTTTCTGGACGGCGGTGGCCGAGAGGCAATAGAACAGATACCCGACGGGATTCACTCGGGGCTGCAGCGTGCAGGGGCTCGTGGCGTCTTCTTCTACTTCAAGAGCAGCAACAACGGTAAAGCGCAGTTAGGTGCCCTGGTTAGCGTCGTGTCGGTGCTGATAACACCGGCACGGCGCGTTTCTGTTCAGGCCGATTTCTTCCGGCCTCCGCCTTTTCCATACTCCACAGTCGTTCTTTCAATTTTCACGACTGGGTCAACGGAGGGGTTCAATCCACTCCATTCGACTGTGCCGAATTTTGTGCCCACTGGGCGTTTGTACCCGCTTGTTGCGCAGTATAGCGATAATTGAGACTAATGGAGAGTTCTTCGCAACATTCCCGCAAGCCCGGCGAGCGCTGAGCCGAACAGGAGAAAGCTGCCGGGTTCCGGTGTGTACGTGGTCACGTCGAGCGTTACATTAGCGCCAACGTCGAAGCTGTCCCAGGCCATTACTCCGTCCGCGTACAGGCCACTGCTCCAGTATCCCTGGAACCAGGCGACTGTTACTGCATCCCCGCTTGGGAAACTGAAAGCAACGCCGGATGTGAGCATGCCCGAGAGTTGCATGCCGCCAGGTGCAGCTATGGCAAAAGAACCGCCCATACCAAACTCGGCTTGGTAGGCTCCAAAAATGACGCCCCATGCAATTGCCGGACCCGAGTCGAACGCGGCACTCCAACCCGGAGCTACCGGGCTGAAATCGGCCATGCCTTGTTCGGGAGAACCTTGACTGCCGGGATCGAAGTTGCAGGCTGCCGATGGGCTAGAGCAGTCCATGGTTATGGTCGTATTTAAGGCAGGAAAAGCATTTGCCCAAGCCAATGGTGCGCATGCCAGCGCCGTGGCGACTACGAAAGTTGCAGTAAACCACCGTCTCATGGTCCCTCCCCCCACGCCGTAACGGGGCCGGCCCTCCCCCAGGCGCGGCCCCCGCCAGAATCACACTCCCCGCGTGCACATGTGAAACAAGGCGGAATAAGTATCGCTGAGTTTACCGCGATGGCAAATACGACTTAGAGGGGAGGGGGCAAGGCAACGCTGCAGCCGAGCCGGTGAAAAGGCTGTTGGCAGAGTTGGAACCCCTCACTGCAGGCGGGACGAATCCCGGCGCAAGGCCTGGAGATTGGGTCACTCGCCGGGCACAACGATTACGCCTGAGAAGTTGGCCGGCAGGATTGCGAGCGACAAATCGCCATCCCGTACTCTAAAGATGTTAACTTTCGTTCATTCCTTCTTCTCGTCCTGCGGCGGATTGCGTTTCTTCCGCATGGACTCACCGCGCATCTCGATGCGATGAGCGTTGTGAACGAGACGGTCGAGGATGCCGTCAGCGATGGTGGGATCGCCGATCTGCTCGTGCCAGCGCGAGATTGGCAACTGGGAAGTGAGGATGGTGGAACGAGTCTGATAGCGATCTTCGCAGATCTCCCAGACTTCGCGGCGCTCGTTTTCATTCAGCGGCGCCATGGCCCAGTCATCAATGACCAGAACATCGATACGGCCCAGTCGAGCCAGGAAGTGACGCAAGCTTCCATCGGCCCGTACCAGGGCCAGTTCGCGCAGTAAGGCGGCGGCCCGCAAATAGAAAGCAGAGTAGCCGTCGCGACAGGCTTTCTGTGCCAGGGCCGATGCGATGAAGCTCTTGCCCACGCCGGTCGGACCCAACACGAAAATGTTTTCGTGGTTGCGGACCCAGGTCGAGTCTTTTGCCAGAGCACGCACTACCGTCTTGTCCAGGCCACGCGCCGTGCGATAGTCGATGTCCTCCACACAGGCCGATCCTCGCAGCTTGGCCGCTTTCAGCCTTCGCGCCAGCGCCTGGTTCTCGCGCCAACTCCATTGTTGATCGACCAGCAGCGCGAGTCGTTCGAGGAAACTCAGCTCGTTGATCGCTCGATCTTGCTCCTGCGTTTTCAGGGCCTCGACCATGCCCTGCAGCCGCATGGCCAGCAGTTTATCCATCATCGGTTGGTTCAGCATGAGGTCGGTCCCCCTTGGTCGAAGTACTCGGCGCCGCGGACATTGTCATGGGTCAGAGGTGGAGAGCCGGCTTGGGGTGGAGATAAGGGAACCACGTCGAGCGAGTTCTTCAAGATCGACTTCACGCTCTGATAGCGGCAAGCCTGAGCGAGGAGTGCCCGTTCCGCCGCGGCCTCCATGCGTTGGGCTGAATACTGCTGCGCCAGGCGAATGATGCCCAGACAGGAGCGGTAGCCCATCTCCGGGTGCGGCTTCTCGTTCAGGATTCGCTCGAACAACTGGGCTGTGTGGGGACCAATGCTGCGCGCCCAGTTCACCATCCGCGATGGCGGCCATTCCAGATGGGCCTGATGACTCTTGGGGCGGTGCTCGTTCTGGGTGATGGCTTGGCCGCGCCTGCGACTGCGCAGGTGGGAAGCGATCCGGTTGCCCTTGTGGAAGATCTCCACCGTGGTCGGCGTGGAGCGGACTTCCACGACTTGTTGGACCCAAGTGTACGGCACACTGTAAAAGTTCCCATCGAAGGCAATGTGGTAATCGATGTTGACGGTGGCACGCGACCACTGGCTCATGTCGAAGCGCTCGGCCGGTAACGCTGCCAGAGCCGGTTTCTCAAGGCTGTGAAACAGACTCGACCGCGATCCGTCCCGCTTGCGGAAAGGACGCTCATTCAGTCGCACCAGCAGCTCGCGGATCGCCTGGTTGAGTTCCGGCAGGTTAAAGAACTTCCGATTCCGTAGCGCCGCGACAATCCAGCGTTCGCATACTTGCACTCCGCTCTCGGCCTTCGCCTTATCCCGTGGCTTGTACGGACGTGCGGGCACGACTCCCATCCCGTAATGCACCGCGAACTCCTGATAGGTGGGATTCAGATCCGGATCGTAGCGGCAAGCTCGGGTGACGGCCGTTTTGGTGTTATCAGGCACCGCCAAAGTCGGCGCTCCGCCGAAGAACTCCAGCGCATGGATATGCGCCTGAATCCATGCTTCCAGTTGCTGATCGCGAGTCGCTTCCGCGTAGGTGTAGGAACTGGCGCCCAGCACAGAAACAAACAGCGATGCCGGCCAGGATTGCCCCGTCGTGGCGTCATACACGGGAATCGTTGCCCCCGCCCAGTCCACGAACATCTTCTCCCCGGCCTTGTGTTCCTGGCGCAGCACCACATCCAGTTGCCGCCGCCAGTGCTGATAGCGCTCGCAAAACCAACTGTAGCGATACCCCTCGGGATTCGCTTGCCGGTATTCTTCCCACACCAACTGCAGGGTCAGATGACGATGTTGTTGCAGTTGCTGATGGATGGTATTCCAGTCTGGCTCTGGCCGCTGTCGCACCGTTCCGGCCTGCACGGGCTGGTTCCCAAACAGCCTGGCTTCCAGTTCTTCTTCGCCCAAGCCTTCCGGCAACGGCCAACCGATCCCGGCTGCTACCGCCCGTTCCAGATACTCGTGGACCGTGCCCAGCCCCATTCCGCAACTGCGTGCGATCTGGCGCTGCCCCAACCCCAACTCGAACCTCAACCGCAGGACCTCTTTGATTTTCCGCATGGACTTTCTCCTGGCCGGCACCCTTTCCTCCTTCATTGATGGAGTTTCAATGCCGGGTGATTGTCCAGCGTCGCTGCACCTCCTGCTGCTCGTCTGTGGAAAACATTCCGCTCCAAGCCGAACGCCATTCCGCTAGGCGACAAAAACTGTTCGCCTTCCCTCCGGAATCGGCGTTCACCTTCAGACCGGAATGCTGTTCGGAATCACAACGGAATCGTGTTCGGCTTCACAGCGGAATCGCGTTCACCTTCGACCGGATTCCCCAGTGTCGACGCGCCGCCGTCAGTTAAGGGGGCATTCGAGCTGATCTCCCATCAGTCGCAGGAATTTCGGAAGAGCAACAGAAACCTCTTGCCTAATGCCGGAGTGAGGCACAAAATTACCATCGGCTTTGGGACGAATAGGAGACAGTGCTGAAGCCTTTTCGGGCCATAGTTATGCCGCCCGCCGACCCCGCAGAGGGTCCGCTGCGCTAGAAACTTTATGTACGACAATCGTTTCTACTAGGCACTTGATCTTGTAACAAGGAGAGCCACGATGACAGATAACGAACTTTCTCGACGTCAGGTGATGCAATTGGGTCTGGGGGCCGCCGCCACTGCGGGCCTGGTTTCCACCGGCGGCATCACACTGGCCAACGCCTCGGAAGTCGGCGGCCTCAGTTCCGACTCCGCTGCTAAAGGCCCGTCGTCGCTACAAACTTCCGTTAGCAACGCATACCTGTTTCTCAACCAGATGATGGACGCCTACGCTCAAGGTCCAACCATCTGGGCGCTGGGCAGACCGTCAACGGCCAATCGCTTCCCGTCGGACAGGGACTGACCGCCTCCACCGGCATTCTCAACACCGGCTTCGGCTTCAACTATTTTCCCTATCAGCACATCGGAGCGACCGCTTGGTACGTGATGGGCGCTCAGGGCAGAAATCCCATGCAACTCCTCAAGTAATTGGGGACCATCAGACCTCACCTGCGCAGGGGCCCTTCGGGGTTCCTGAGTCATTGATGCGGCGATTCAATCACTTGCCAATCCATACCCATGTAATCCTCGCCCCGCGGCTGTGCTTTGCCAACCCCTCTAAGGAGACTCTGAACAAGCACTCCGATTTCCACCGATCTGCAGTCTAGATTGAGAGGAAGTTTGGCGGAGGGCTTGTAGAGCGATGCAGCAGCAGACACTGGCGATGGCGAACGGGTTTGAGCGGTACGCAAAGAAGACACGGCGTGCTTTGTTTCTGGAAGAGATGGAACAGGTGGTGCCGTGGGCCCAGTTGTGCCGCTTGATCGAGCCTCACTATCCAAAAGCCGGCAACGGGCGGCCCCCGGTGGGGCTGGAGCGGATGCTGCGGGTGTACTTTCTCCAGCAATGGTTCAACCTGTCGGATCCGGGGCTGGAAGAGGCGCTGTACGACTCGGCGGTGATGCGGCAATTTGTGGGCATCGATCTGGGGCGGGAACCAGTGCCGGACGAGACGACGGTTTGCAAGTTCCGTCACTTGCTGGAAGAGCACGGCCTGGGCGGGGAGATTCTGCAGACGGTGAACCTGTATTCGGCCGCTGGCGTGCTCGGAAAGGGCTTACCGCAGCTCTGGCACTGCAATGGCTTGGAGTCCAGACGCGACGAACTTGGACAGGCACCCCCAGGAACTGACCCGTCTGCTCTCACCCCAGATCGAAGCCGACTTCGTGTCTTGGCGTAGCGACCCCCGGCAAGGATCGGGCGCACGTAGTGGCGTTGGAATAGGGGTGCCCAGGTCATCGCGAGAAAAGCGGTCCTGCGACTCCCTTCGCTGCGCTCAAGTCCGCTCAGGATGACAACTACAACTTGTCGATAGTTGGTTCTCTTTGAAACGGATCAGTGTTGCTCTTCTTCGCGGAGAAGGTGGTCTAACAGGGCTTGGAGCGCGGGTTGGGCGTCGGTAATCGAGTCCTGAATGGCGTCGAGGTCGGACGTGATTTCCATGATGAGTTGGGCAAATGACCGCCGATGCTCGGGTGAGAGCGAATTGAACAGAGGAAGCGATTCTTGCTCGAGGGTGCGGCAACGCGCTGCAATTTCAGCGAGGTGGTGCACCAACTCGCGGGCGAGAGGATTGGCGGCAAAGCCCAGCTCCGCGAGTTTGGCGCTGAGACAGGTTTGCAGCTCGACCACGTATTTGGTTTCAGCGTCGCTCATGGCAGTGGGGAGCGGCGCAGATTGAGTTAAGTGCGAATTCCATGAAAATACTCATCGATAATCACAACGGAATGGGGCAACAGGACTATAGCGCGTATTTTGATGCGGAGCAGCCGCCTAAGCTGCAGCGGAGGCTCACCGGGCGGAGGGATGGAGGCGTGGCTGGCGTAGGGCGATGCAGAATTTCGAGTGCCGGCAAGTCGGGCGAGGGTAATTTTGTAGCGCGACGATGGGTACAAGCGGTTCACTGAGCCACGTCGGAGGGTTGTGACCAACAATACGGTCTACCAACTTCGGGCTTTTGAACTCCACTGCAGCCCCATTCTTACCGGACAAGAATGTTGCGCTTCATAATCTTCGCAACCAATGTTCCGAAAAGTCTGTGATAAGACCAACGAATCTGTTACGAAAGTAAGCCCCACGTACCTGGCTCGCTACCTGCAGCCGAGGAGAGTCCTACGAATCGCGCTTGCTAGGCCCGCGGGGGCCGTTTCGCAAAGCGACTGACGTCGCGGCGACTATAATTACCCCCCGACCCTTAATCAACCTACGGAAGGTCTCGAAGCGGGTGCCTTTGGAGTGTTCGATGCCCCGACAGATCGTAGAAAAACCGCAATTCGTCCCCGCAGCCCAGTATCTGCGTATGTCGACCGACATGCAGGAGTGCTCGATTGAGAATCAGGCTGTCGTCATTCAACGATATGCCGACACTAATGAATTCAAGATCGTCAAGACATACGAAGATGCTGGTAAAAGTGGCCTAACCATCAGCCAACGAAAGGGGCTGCAATCCGTGCTTTCAGATGTAGTGCAGCACAAGGCAATGTTTCGCGCTGTACTGGTCTATGACGTAAGCAGATGGGGGCGTTTTCAGGATAGCGATGAAGCCGCTCATTATGAGTTCCTCTGCAAGAGCTCCGGCGTAAAGGTCCACTACTGCGCCGAGGAGTTCGGTTCCGAAGAAACTCTTCCAGCCCGAATGATGAAAGCGCTGAAGAGAACAATGGCAGCCGAGTTCAGCCGCGAATTGAGCCAGCGAGTCTTCATCGCCAAAAAGAAGCGAGCACAAATGGGGTTTCGTCAGGGAGGGCAGCCCGGTTATGCCCTTCGACGAATCCTTGTGGGGGGAGACGGCACCGTGAAACAGGTACTCCGAAGCGATGAGTGGAAGAGTATCTCAAGCGATCACGTCGTGCTCGTTCCCGGACCAGAACGGGAGCGGAAATGGGTTCGCTGGATCTACGAGCAACGCATACGTGGTCTCCAAATATGCGACATCGTGAAAGAACTCAATCTTCGGAAGGTGCGGTGGATCGACGGGAAGACATGGAATAGATACGCGGTTCGTCAGGTACTGACAAACCGCAAATACGCGGGTTGGAACTGTTGGGCCCAGCGATCGCAGACGCTACAAACAAAGTCTCGACCCAATCCACGCCACCAGTGGGTGATGGTGGAAGGAGCTTTCAAGGGGCTTGTCGAGCAGGCGACCTTCGATCGTGCGCAGCGTGTGATCAGGCGGCGACTGAATTACAAATCAGATGAAACTGTTCTGCGCGAGTTGAAGGCGCTTTGGAAGCGACATGGCACGCTTTCTGAGGCCATGATCGATCACGCGCCTGGAGTCCCGGCGGTCAGTGGGCTTCGTCACCGCTTCGGCAGCATGGTGAAGGTTTACGAACTACTCGGGTTCAAACCGGCTCCGATACATGCGATGAGCGCGTCTAAAGCTAAAATGATGTCGCGGCTGCGTGCACAGGTTTTTGCTTCTGTTCGGGAAAGCTTCCCATACGATGTCACGTTCAACCAGCTGAGCGGCAGGCACCTATATTGCTTTGCATTTCCTGCCGTCGGTAATGTTGCTGTCGTTCTGTGCCGTTCGTTTGACAGACCAGGAGGCATACGGTGTTGGACCATGTCGGCGCGATCTGTCCCTCGCGAAGTGCCAGCACTGGTGTGCCTGCTGTCACGCGATAACGAATCGATACAAGAGTATTACGTGATGCCCAAGATCGAGGCCGTTGAACGGATGACCCTCACACCAAAGGATCCGTGGTTTCAGGGGGGCATCAGGCTTGCATCGTTCACGGAACTGCGCGCCGCGCTGATGGAAGTAAGAAAGTGGGTTCCACTCGGAATCGTGTATCGAGGCTTTTCAAACCTGTACACACAGTTGATGGGCCGTCCCGGGCGCAACCATATTCATGATGTAGAAAGGAGGGAATCCGCAGCCGGTATAACGCGATCTTGAAGGCTCCCCCGCCGCTCTGTGCATTGGAGCTACGGCTCCCGAGGTCATGTTCTTGGAGTGCCCAACTTGTGCCCTACGGGGATGAGACTATCTGAGTCCTAGTCCGGCAGTCTGCGCCTGCCCAATCACCCTGATGCAACTGTCCTGCGCAAGTGTTTGAAACTGCGAGCCGAGCCAAGGCGAAACTGGCTGCCCATAAACACAAGATTGTGGGCAGTGTCGGGCGCACGTGTGTTCATCAACGGCCCAGTTCACGCGAAGGCCTCCTTTGCGTATTGAGGCTGACTTAGCGGAAGTAATCTCCCATAAACCCTAGTGCTGTATCGGATGCGCCCCAAACACAGTCAGTGTGCGGGTGGGTCGGTGCTGTGGGGCGCGTCCGATACAGCGGTTTGAAGGAAGCCGCTTTTGTTCGCGGCGGACGCGGTGGAGCTCTATGGGATTTCAATCGACTTTGGCTTGGAAGTTATTGGAAGGAAGAGTACTTGTGGGACGACCGTCAATCTTGAGACTCATCTCTTTTCCCATGATGCCAAGGCTCCCAACAGTCTCATCGTAACGCGAGACACATCATTCTTCAAGACCTACTGCTACCTTATTGCTAGTCTCGAATCTTCCATGTCGCTCGCTTCCGGGTACGCGGAAGCGTCCGCCGCAAAGCGGCTTCGTTCAAGCCGGTTTATGGCTACCTCCCGGTTGAGTAACCGGGAACCATCGCGTGGTGGCTCAAATCGAGATGCCGAGTGCCGTCATTTCCCCGCAAGGTCGGACGTCGCACAGAATACCCGGTTCACAGCTCCCTCTTTGTCCACATCGCCCACATCATCAAAACGGTTCCACAAAGGAGAAAGGCTACGGCGGTCACGATCCTTCTCATTGGCATACTGGACTGGTGCCAGAACATGAGGACTCGGCGCAGCTCGAATACCAGCAACAGGAAGAGAAGCATGGTAGCTGCCCGACGTAGTAGTCGCCGACGGCGCAGGACTGCCCAAGCCCTCCGTTTTCGACTCTGGATCAAATCAGCAAAGTGCATAACCCGCAGCTCAAGCTTTACCGCAGATCCCCGATTTCATTGCTTCACAATCATTGGTCAGCTTCCCGCTCATCTTCGGTTAGCGCATGCGAATGGCTCGTCGCGCGCACGTCACGCCGATATGGGATCTTCAAGCAGATGCGGCGTCAATTCTCTAGGAATTTCGGCTGCGCGGCCTGAGTCTTTGCTTCGCGAAGCCCAATCCAGTAGCGATTGGTACTGGTCTCGCGTGGAGATGTTTCCCAGCCACACAGTTTTCTGTTGCGTAACGATCGCGACAACATTCGGCACGTCGCAAGGTCCAAGGCATCCACTGATACTCAACTGAACGCGTTTCAGTAATCCCCGTCTTCTCCACTCCTGTTTCAGCCACTCTGTCGGGACCTCGGGGCGGCCTCGTTCGACTTGTCCGCAACAGCAGCCCTGGCAGACGAGTACATGGGCAATGACTTTTCGTTTTGTGTTCAGCATCGACAGTTCTGCTCACCAACGCGTCCTGGCGACGGTCTTTACCTAATACTGGTGCCCAGTATATACTGGGAGGCAGTATGGCACATACCATTCGAGACAAAGAGAAGCTATTAAACCGGGTTCGAAGGCTTCGCGGACAAGTCGAGGCGGTCGAGCGCTTGCTAGAAAACGAGAGCGAATGCACGGACATTCTTCAGCAGATTGCCGCTTGTCGCGGTTCAATCAATGGGCTGATGTCGGAAGTTCTGGAAGGACACATTCGGTTTCATCTGGTCGAACGCGGGCCGAAACGCAAATCACACAAGGGCAACGCTGTGGAAGAAGTGATCACCATCGCCAGGTCCTATTTGAAGTAGCGAGGAACCTATGTCAGTCGCGAAGCAAGATCAGCCGCTATCCCCGACCGTCGTCAAAACCGCTCGATCCGGTTCACCGCAAGGCCAACCCGGCCCCCATCTTCATGAACAGGACCACGAAGCACACGACCACGGCGTCGAATGGCCGGATGGGGTACGAATCGCGTTGGTAGCACTGGCAGCCGCCCTGGTCTGGTTCCACGTGTGGGAGCCATTTGCCCACGTCAGTGTCATTGGCATTGCGGGCACGCTGATCGGTATCTACCCCATTCTCAAAGAAGCTTGGGAAAACATAATGGAGCGCCGGATGACCATGGAACTCTCCATGACCATCGCCATCCTCGCTGCGCTTGCGATCGGCCAGTTCTTCACCGCGTTGATCATTGTGCTGTTCGTCCTGGCCGCCGAAGTGCTCGAAGGACTCACAGTCCGGCGCGGACGTACTGCGATCAAAGATCTCTTGGACTTGCTGCCAAGCAAAGTAACAGTTCGAAGAAATGGCAGGACCGAACAGCTCAGTACGGACACCATCCATCCAGGCGAGGTCATCGAGGTTCATCCCGGAGGACGCGTACCGGTCGACGGTGAAGTGATCGGCGGCAATTCGTTTGTCGATCAATCCACGATCACCGGGAGAATCCCTTCCCGTCGAGAAACTGCCCGGCACGTCGGTTTATGCCGGAACGGTCAACCAGTCTGGCGCTCTGGAAATTCGAGTAACGCGGATCGGCCGGGATACAGCCTTTGGTCGTATCTTGAATGCGGTCGAAGAAGCGGAGCGGTCGCGCGCCCCCATTCAGAAAACTGCCGATAGACTCGCCGGTTATCTTGTGTGGTTTGCGCTTGGCTGCGCCGTTCTCACCTTCATCCTCACTCGCAATCTCACCTCGACGATCTCGGTCATCATCGTGGCAGGCGCTTGTGGAATCGCGGCCGGCACACCGCTCGCGATTCTCGGCGGAATAGGCCGTGCGGCACGAGAAGGCGCAATCATCAAAGGTGGTCTATACCTGGAGCTGCTGAGTTCTGTGGAGACCGTCGTGTTCGATAAGACCGGCACACTGACGCTCGGCAACCCTGTGGTCACGTCGATCGTCGCCGCACAAGGTCGCACAGATGAGGAGGTTTTGCAGCTTGCGGCTATTGCCGAGCAAAGGTCCGAACATCCCCTGGGCAAGGCCATTGTCGGCAGAGCAGCGGAAGCCGGACTCACCGTAACCGCCCCGGAAGAGTTCCAATACATTCCCGGCGCAGGTATCTCTTGCTCTCTCGATCACCTTGAAATACTGGCAGGAAGCAGGGCATTCCTTCATCAGAAACAGATTGACCTTAGTCGACATGCCGCGCGTTCCGACCACTCGTCGGAGATACTTGTGGCGTCTAACGGCGAATATGTCGGAGCCATCCGGATTGCGGATACACTTCGTCCAGAGGCTCGCGATGCGATCCGCGCTTTGCACTCCATGGGATTGAAAACTGTGCTGCTGACCGGTGACGCCCGAGCGGTTGCCGACGCGATCGCCAAAGAAGTCGGAATCGACGAAATTTATGCCGAAGTCCTGCCGGATGAGAAAAACACCATCATCAAGCAGTTCATCAGCGATAGAAAAAAGGTTGCCATGGTTGGCGATGGCATAAACGACGCTCCAGCATTGATGCAGGCGACGGTCGGCATCGCGATGGGATCCGGCACCGAGGTCGCACGCGAGAGCGCCAACGTGATGTTGATCGGAAACGATCTGCTCCGACTGGTGGACACGATCAGGATTTCTCGTCGATGCCGTCGCATCATCATGCAGAATTTTGGCGGCACTTTGGCAGTGGATAGCATTGGCGTCGGACTGGCGGCGTTCGGCTTGCTCAACCCTTTGTTTGCAGCATTCATCCATGTGGTCTCTGAGCTCACCTTTATTTTGAATTCTGCTCGGCTTTTGCCGAGAGCCCACAGGAAAACAACTGAAATCTATGGGACGAGTTCGGCCGCCTCGACCGACTGACGAACAACCTGAAGTGCTGGCGACGCGGGTTGAGACGGTAATGCGTCATAACTCCCAAATCTCGGCAATCTGGAAGTTGACGGCGTCGCCAGTCTTATTTGATTGAAAATCGCGTTTGCGTGAGTGGAAAAATGGTGAGACCTGCGGAACCATCAGGAGCTGGATTCCTCCCGAGCCACGAGTAACCCGGCTATCGGCGCGCAGGCGTTTTAGTGTGCGACTCGCCCGATCCACAACGACGGCTGGCCGACGGTAGCCGGCACAGAACTCGCCACACTGACAAGCGAAACCATCCTAACTCCTCAGACGTCGTCTTCTGGGAAGTGTGGCGCTGCCGGATGCCGCATGCACTCTGATGTCCTATAAGCCGGTTTGAACGGAGCCGCTTTGCGGCGGACGCTTTCGCGTGCCGGGTGTCAACAGCAGTGCTGTGAACGGATGAAGAGATAGGGTGGGGTCATAAGGAGATGACCTATGACCCACCTTCGCAAAATGATGCTCGAGGAACTCGAGCGTCGTAATTACGCTCAGACTACCAGAGACTGCTACATCCAGACGATCGAGGACTTCGCGCGTTACTTCAAGCGCCCTCCCGACCAGCTCGGTCCGGAGCACATCCGTGAGTACCAGGCGTATCTGTTCCGCGAGCGGAAACTCGCCGCACATACCGTCACGCAACGGCTGGCCGCGTTGCGCTTCTTCTTCATCCAGACGATGAAGAAGCCATGGAGCGTGGCCGATACACCTTATCCGAAGAAGGCACGACATCTGCCCAGCATATTGAGCCCGGAAGAAGTTGCCCTCCTCATCGACTCGGCGCGGACTCGATTTCATCGCATCGTATTGATCACCCTCTATGGCACCGGGGTACGGCGCGCCGAGTTGGCTCGTTTGCAGCTCGCCGATATCGACAGCCGACGCATGGTCATCCACATCCGCGGCGGGAAAGGCTGTCAGGACCGAGATATCATGCTCAGTCCCATCCTGCTGGAAGCTTTGCGCGACTACTGGCGCGGGTTAAAGCGCAAACCCACAGACTGGTTATTCCCCGGGGGCTGCAACCATGCGGCGGATCATCCGATCACCCCCAAGACCGTCTATCACGCCTGCGGCCAGGCCGCCCGACGCGCTGGCCTGCAGAATCGAGTCCATCCCCACACCCTGCGCCACTGTTTCGCTACCCACTTGCTCGAAAACGGTGCTGATCTGCGCACTATTCAGTTGCTCCTGGGACATCATGATCTAAGAGAGACCTCGATCTACCTGCATCTCTCGCGACGTCACCTCCAGGCCACGGCCAGTCCTCTGGATTCGCTCAAGCTAAAAGCCAGGTCACCGCAGGAGGAGTAGATGATTCGGCCGCCCCTGGAGGTGGCCGAGCTGGTCCGCGCGGCCGGAACAGCTTTCATCGAGCGCAACCGCCAGTGGATCCACTGGCCGCACATCAAAGTGCTGCTGGCCATTGCGCGCTGTCGCACCGCCGCCCTCGGCGGCCATATCGATGAGTGCTCCCGCTGTGGACATCGCGCCACCATCTCCTACAACAGCTGCAGAAACCGGCATTGCCCGAAGTGTCAGACCGGTGCCCGCGAACACTGGCTCGAAGCACGGCGTCACGAACTTCTCCCCTCGCCCTACGCCCATGTCGTCTTCACTCTGCCTCAGCAGCTGGCGCCACTGGCTGTGCAGAACAAAAAGATCATCTATGATCTGCTACTCCGTGCCAGTGCAGAAACTCTCCTCGAGGTCGCCCGCAATCCCCGACGTCTCGGGGCCGAGATCGGCTTCTTCAGTGTGCTGCATACCTGGAACCAGAAGCTGCAGCTTCATCCCCATGTTCACTGTGTCGTCGCTGCCGGTGGCCTGTCGCTGGATCACACCCACTGGATTCCATCCCGCCCTCGCTTCTTTCTTCCTCGCTCGGTGCTGCGGCGCCGCTTTCGTGGCAAGTTCGTTGCTGGTCTCAAGTCCGCCTTTCAGCGTGGTCAACTGCACCTTTCCGGGGATCTGTCCCTGCTCGGTCAGCCTCGGGTCTTCGCTTCCTGGCTAAGACCACTGTTCCGCAAGAACTGGGTGGTCTACTGCAAACCACCCTTCGGTGGCCCCGAATATGTGCTCCAGTATCTGGGCCGCTACACCCATCGCGTGGCCATCTCCAACCATCGCCTGATTTCATTGTCTGACGGCCAAGTCACTTTCCGTTGGCGCGACTCGGCTCACCACAATGAACAAAAAGTGATGAGCTTATCGCTCGATGAGTTCCTGCGCCGCTTCCTGTTGCACTTGCTTCCCAAAGGCTTCGTCCGCATTCGCCACTTCGGCTTTCTCGCCAACCGGCGCCGGGCTACTCTCCTGCCACTCTGCCGGCAAGCCCTCATAGTGGTGCAGCCGCAAACCCAATCAGAAGCATCCGCCCCCAAAGAAACCAGACCGCTTTGGCTCTGTCCTAACCGTGGCGGGCCGATGGTGGTCATCGAGAGGCTTAGCGCCGCCCAACTCCAACTCCGCTCGCCACCCTTTCTCTCCGGAGCCGCAGCATGAAACAACCTTTCCCAGCTCTCTCACTCGGTGCCCCTCACCACCCGCGGGCGTTGTGCGCCCTGCTTGCCCCCGAAAAAGCGATCCCTTCCCAACCTCGACCCAAATTCCAGTTCCTACCACGAGCAACTTCAACCCAAGCAGTTCTGCCTTTGCTGTTTCCAACTCCAACAGCTGTTCCCGGAGCCTCTCTCACACCCCCCAAGACCATTGAATATGCATAAACGCCTCCCCACCGGCGGCTCCCTTCAAACCGCTGTATCGGACGCGCCCCGCCGAACCGAGCCTACTTGCATACTCACTGTGGGGCGCATCCGATACAGCACTAGGGTTTGGGGCCAATGTCGTATTGGCAGACCACAGATCCACAGTCATTGATCGGCTTTTAGGAGGTCTTCTGTTCTTGACGACAAACAGCCAATTCATGCGAAGCCTGTTTTCGCCAACTGACACTCACTTACGAATTTTCTGGGACTCAGTGAAGGTTCAGTGGCACTACGCCAATTTGTCGCCAGCACTTGACGATTTGGGTGTAAGCTTGTTGGCCACCGACCGTCGCGCCTCGGCCCTTACTCTGGCCATTACGGCTACTCTTCAAGTTTTCATGGAGGAATGCCACCATGGCCGACTTCACGCAACCGCCCCTCCGGCTTGACGTCAAACCTACGAGCGGAAACATCGGCGCCGAAGCCGCGTATCCCAGGGCGCTTCAGATATCGGTAACCGACGCCGAGCAAGTGTTCCCGTTACCAACGGGCGCCGCAAATACTGCATTGCTGTTTGCCGGCACTGCGCGCTTTGGCCAGGATACCAACGCAAACGCTCCCGGGCCCGGTCCTCTGAGCGATGACCCCGACGAGTTCAAGTTTGTTCTTGAGGACCGCGAAAACCAGTTCGATGGCTCGATCGAGGTTGATCACGGTAGCCCCAGAACCTTGGACCTTGAGCTCGAACTCTGGCAGCAGCAATACTTGACCGTCAACGCTACCGGTTCTGCCGCCTTCGCTGCCATTGCCAATGCCGGACTCGATACCACCAATCCTTTTGGCGCAGCGGCCAACGACGCCCTAGTGGACCTCGTCGACAAGGACCCGGGAGGCCATGTACTGGGGCAGAAGGATTTCTACTTTTTCTCCGACGTGTTCGCCGAGGCGGGAAACCAGCTCAATCGCCTGGGGTATCAGGCGATGGCGCTGGTAAATGCCCAATCCCTGATGGCTCAGGGTTCGACTGAGATTCAGGTACCTCATCGCGGAGATGTGATTGAAATTGACGTCTCCAATTCCCAGCAGGTTGCTAGCCCGCGGGCATTGGACGTGGGCATTCTGGACGGTCTCCAGGTCTCACCAGGACAGGATGATGCCGGCAACCCGACAACAAGCGGCGCAAACCGGCTGCTGATATTTACTGGTACAGCTCTGTGCAACTTCTCGTCGCAGGACGACAACATCCAGCGAAATGGGGTGATCCGAATTCGCCTTCGGTTTCCTTTGCCCGGGAACCTGCTGTTTAAGGGATCGGCTACGGTCACTGGTTTGGCAAGCATTCACGGTAACGATGAGCAGCCTTCGTTATTTGCGGCGAACGCTGCCCTTATCGTGACCAACCCCTATGGATCCCGCGAATCCAAACCCGTTGCCGCAACCGTCACCGCCGCTTCCAGCCAACAAACTATATCTGTTGGTTGACGTGGCCACGCAAGGGGCTGAAAACGGCGCCCGTCCCGGCATTAGCAGGATCGCATATCAGGCCAATGTGCTAGTTCAAGACACGAATCCCGATCTGGATTCCATTCTCGTCAGTCCGCCCGGAGAAGGAAACTTCCAGCCGTCGGTGGTCGTGCTTGTGGATGGTTCGCAGCCTTCGTTTTTCGATCTCCAGATCGCGCTCACCGGGGCGGTCCCCCAGAACAAACCGCCATTCGGAGTCGTCGTGGAGTCTGACGATCTCACTAATGTGCCTTTGGCTCAACTTATCACTGTGGCGCCGCAGACTTCGAGCACGATTCAGAGCAACAACCTCGTGCTCGCCACGGCGCCAAACGAAACCGTCACGATCACAGCAACAGGAACGCGAGCGGTTCGAACCGCGCAGGTAGTTATTCGGCAGAACATCAACAAATGAACGCTGCCTTGCTCAGCCGCCGCGATCGCGCTACCGCCAAGCGGCGTCGTTCTGCCAAAAGGAGTAGCTGAAATGCACTTCAACGATTTTCTGGTTGACCGGGACGCTACCGATCCCGGGCAAGTAAAGTCTGCCCGCACCATAAACATCGGAATCAAAGATGGACTGCAGGCGTTTCCTCCCGATGCGCAGTTGAAGAGCGCAAACCGCCTATTGCAGTTCACAGGGACCGCGTTGGTTTCGCAGTCAGCGCATGACGATGACAACCTGCACCGCGGTGTGGTTCGGATACGGCTGGGATTTCCGGTCTCCGGCAGTGTGATTTACAAAGGCTCTGCAACTTTGGCCGCCCTGGCGAACATTCACGGGGAAGGGTCACAGGAGGATCTGACGTTTGCGGCTGATGCAGCGCTGACCGCCACCGATCCAACCGATGGAGGCAGTGTCCCGAATCCTACAGGGCTTCCAGCGAATGAACTCTACGCAATTATCGATGCCGCCGTACAGGGAGACGGGTCTATATTAACGGCCATCGCGTACCAGGCTAACGTTTTGATTCTCGACACGGAGCCAGACCTGGTTTCGATTCTGGTTCGACCCACCGGAACACAAGTTCCATATGGACCGGTAGCGACGTTTTCGCAATTTGTGATCAACGCCTGGGACTTTCAGCTGAACCTCAGCGGGCCTGTCCCGCCCGACAGGGCACCTTTCAATGTAAGCGTGGTTTCCAGTGACCAAATCAACGTTCCCGAGAATGAGGTAGTAGGCATCGACGCGCTGTTATCGAGCAAAGAATTCCTTAACCACAGCATCAGTAACTTCGTCCCCGTAGAGACGGTCACCGTCACCGCAACCGCTGCTGCCGGGAAGATGACACAGAAACAGCCAACCTAGTCATTCAAGAAGGGAACAAATAGTGACGCGGTCGTCCGTGAGTCTCAACCGGTGTAAAAAACGAGCAAGCTCCGCCCGGGAGTCATGGGGTGAATGACGGCAGTGTCTGTGTCGGCGGCGATCCGGAAGTTGAGCCGAAGAGATTTGCTTTTGGCGTGATACAAGCATGTAGATGGGGAGGGATAGATGAGGAAATATCTCTTGCTTATTGCACTATCGACGATGGCGACCGTTGCTGAGAGTGCCGACAATATTTTCGTTAACTATGACAATCTTCCCGGCGAGAACATGCCAGTCCCACAAGGATACGGCGGGATCAATTGGAACAATAACTGGATCTATTACGGTTTTGTCGATCCCCCGTACACCGCGCATTCACTGCCCAACCGAGTCTATGACTTGGCTCAATATCCCAGCGACACCTTCACCTTCGTTAATCCAAATGGTGACATTTTTGGGGGTGCCTGGTTCGCGGGCTACGGTTTTGCCACCGTGCAGTTTGTACTCTACAACGGTCTTGACCAGGTGTGGACATCCGAGGTGCTCTCACCGAGTGACGTGCCGACCTTCTTGTCTTCCGGTTATGCCGGGCTTGTTACTACGGTTGAAGTCCAGTCGCCCTCGCCTGACTTCTTCGTGATGGACGACGTGACTTACAGCACGGGACTCTCGACTCCCGAACCAAGCACCCTCACGCTGTTTAGTGCCGGGCTAGTCGGTGCGGCAGGTGCGCTTCTCCGTAAACGGAGAGGCTGATGATAGCTCCCGAATCACGGGCCACCCGGAAGTTGGCCTGTTCGGAGTCAAATTGACGGGAAACGCCCATCCCGAGCTGTTGAAGAACTCCACCAGGTCGCCGCCACAAGGACGGAACGCCGACTATTCGCTCAAGTGGATTTCCCCGCGAAATGCGCCCAATAGCATTCGTAACCCTGGGGCGTTTCCGAGTACTGATCTGGCGAAATTTGCTACAAGAAGACTTCTGGATGGCCTCGCAGAACCGCAAACCCGCCTTGCCGGGTGTAAGCATTCTGGCGACAGACTAGACTAGTTCTCAGCAACTCAACTTTCGCCCCTGCGGCTTTTGAGGGGTATGAAAATGCGCGAGAATTCAGGTCCGCCAACACCAGATTCCCCAGTGATAATCGTGGGGGCAGGGCCGGTTGGTTTGACTCTTGCCGTGGGACTGGCCAAGCAAGGTGTTCGTTCCATTGTTCTGGAGAAGAAACCGGAACTTGACGAGCATTCACGGGCTCTCGCCGTACAGGCCAGTACTTTGGAGCTTCTAAACTCTTACGCCATGGCGGACGAGTTCATGCAAGAGGGTTGCTTCCTTCGTCACATCAATTTGCATGACGTCGATCGCAACAAAGTTGTTCTCAGAATGAGTTTTGATGAAATTGCCACCGAGACGGCCTATCCTGGAATACTTTTCATTCCCCAGGATCGTGTGGAACGCCTTCTCCTCCATCGCGTGCTTGAGACGGGGCTCTGCGAGGTGCACTTCGGCCACCGGTTTGTGTCATACACGGAGACATCCGATCACGTCGTGGTCTCGTTTGCCGACAGTAGCGAAGTTCAGAAGACGATGACTGCCTCCTTTCTGGTCGGATGCGATGGAGCACACAGCAGCATACGACGAGCCTGGAGGGAGGATCTTGAAGGGACCACATTTCCGGTTCGCGTATTTCTTTATGACGTTCAGATTCCAAACTTTCTCCGGGAAGAGCTACCTTTTCCGAGGCTCCATTTGACGCACTCTGGCATGGTCGGGGCAATCCGATATAAACCATTCCACTGGCGTTTAATGGGCCCCATTCCGGTCCAAGAAAGCGAAGAGGAAGCTCTGAGTAGCGAGCGCATCTCCAACCTGATCGCGCGTCTTCTCGGGCCGGGGCCGTTCGAACAGAACTGGGTTGCTGCTTTCTCGATCCATGCACGGGTAGCTCCATCGTTCCGGAAGGGACGCGTCCTGCTCGCGGGCGACGCGGCACATATCAGCAGCCCGGCAGGTGGTCAGGGCATGAACAGCGGCATGCAAGATGCCCAGAATCTTGCCTGGAAACTCGCTTTCGCCTTAAAGGGTGGAAACATCGAACCACTGCTCGATTCTTACGACCAGGAGCGCCGCCCGGCAATCGCGTCGTTCGTTCTGCCGGTCACCACATACTGGACTCGGATTGTCATGACGGCTTCGCAGCAGCGTCTCGTCCCAATAATACTGTGGGTTGGGGGCCTTGCCCTACGGAATAGCCGGATTCGACGCGCCTTTGGCCGAGGCGCCGCGATGCTTGGAACGCACTACAACGAATCTTCACTAATATTCGGAGAACGGAAGTGGGCTGGCCGCCGCGCCCCTGGTGGGCCACTGCCGGAACCCACCCTAATCAGCTTCGCTGCTTCCGCGCAGGTCTTGCGAGAGGTTGAACAGGCAAGGATCCAGCTAAATGGTGACCGCGGACTGCCCGTGATCGCGAGTAGCAAGATCGTGACAACTGACCCGCTATGGCGCCAATGGCAGGCCCGATCCAACCTGGTCGCGTTCGTGCGTCCTGACGGATATGTAGGATGGGCAGCATTATCACCGACGGCTGCCGAAATGTTGAGTGGCGTCCGTCGAGCCCTCGGGATGCTCAACGGCGCGCAACCCGACAGCCCGCAATCAATCTCTGGAAAAGGGTGACCCAACAGCGACCTTCGATCACGTCGACGCTATGGTCGTTGACCTCCGATCTACAAATGGGCAACGCCATCGAAACGTGTACGCCATTTCTGGGTCGAGTTCCAGGTGAGTTCTGGCAACCCGAAGTTGGCCCCAAACCGGCTTGCGGGAGATTACTCCCGTGAAGTCTTCTTCTGAAGTCTGCCGCTAATAATCGCTGAGATTCTTCCCGAGCGACGGGCAATACACGAGTTTTGCTGCGGTTTCAGGGTTCGTACCGACAAACGCGCCAGCATCGGGTGATCCTCGCCCGCACCAGCTTTCGAATTCCCGCCGCCATGCCGCCCTATCGTTACCGATCGCGGCAGTACGGCATCAGATGACCTCCGGTTCGCCAATAAAATGTCCAGCCCGCCAAACGTAGACACAATACAGAGAGCAAAGATCAAAAGCTTCGTGACAATCCCCAATGGCAGGATAGAGCAAGCCGAACTCTGATCTGAAAACCGGCCCGATACCCAAATAGGTTCCGATAGCCGCGCTCCACATGACTTGACTCCCGGATGGTCAGGCAATACGGAACCTATCAAGAACTAGTCTTTGGGGAAACCGAAATTTTTTTGGGCAGGGACCGGCGGTGATTCGGAACTTATGCGGTTGCGAGTGAGAAGTTGATGGGATACTGCCCTCTTTCTAACCAAATCTGTGCCCAAACTCCGATAAAATCCCACTGTATAGGCAGACTTCGTCGTAGTACAGAACTCTAGTACTTGGAGGTAAAGAATGGGACCCCCTTTGGAAGGCGATTCCAATACCCCTCTGGTTGCGGTTTACGGTCACAATACTGACGCAGGCAACGGCGTCATCGGCGAAAGCCAGCTCGCCGAGGGGGTCCGCGGCATCAGCCACAACCCCAACCACGGCGGGGTCGTCGGCGTTTGCGACGCTGTCGGGGGGATGGTGTCTTCGGGACGTGCGACGCTGGTACCGGCATCATCGGTGTAAGCAAATCGGGTATAGGTGTGTTTGGCGAAAGCCAGGCGGGAGAAGGCGTGCGGGGCATCAGCCACAACCCTAATCACGGCGGGGTCGTCGGCGTTTGCGACGCCGTCGGGGGAATGGTGTCTTTGGGACGTGCGACGCTGGTACGGGCGTCGTCGGTGAAAGCAAATCGGGTATAGGTGTGTTTGGCGAAAGCCAGGCGGGAGAAGGCGTGCGGGGCGTATCCCATACTCCTAGTTCGTCCGGAGTATCCGGCCTTAACCCGGGCGGATTAGCCGGCTTCTTTGATGGCAATGTGACGGTCACCGACGGCCTTCTCCTTGGTGGGGGAGTAAGTTCTAACGGGGGAGGGCTGAAACATCTTCGAGTTCCCGTTAGCGTGGATTCTGGTGGTGGCTTCTTCCAAATAGACTGGCCTTCCCCTTTCCCTGATGCGAACTACTCGGTGGTTGGCTCCGTCGAGGACCTGCAGATAAACATTGGAATCCAGCTTCAATTCGTGAACCTATCCCTAAAGACAGCCAGCTCCGTGAACGTGTTCATCGCGAATGCCAACGGGACTTCCAAGGATGCAGTAATTAACCTCGTCGCGATGCATGACTAATGAACCTCGGCGTAGGGAGCCGGGTGACGATCACGTTGGCGCATGCTGACCCCCATGCTGGAGAAGCCGGAGACGAAAATGGTGCGAGCTGCGATCAGTGGAAGGGCGCAGGCTGGTGGCTGCGATTTAATGCAACCAATGTGGGGACTCGGCTTTACGCCTAAGGTGATCTGGGCAATTGTGAAGGTGAACGCGAAAAACTCTGGCCCGCCAGCGGTCGCACCGCACGATTTACGACGGACCTGTGCACGACTGTGTCGTCAGGCAGGCGGCGAACTGGAGCAGATTCAGTTTCTGTTTGGCCATATTTCTGTGCAGACGACGGAGCGCAACCTAGGCTGCAAACAGCGCTTCCAGAATGCGGTTGACGACCACATCGGCCTCGAGCCGGACGTGCCGACAGCATCTGGCAACCGCATTGGCACCGCCGCTTGGATGTAAAACGCTAGGGCCTTATCGGAAGTGCCCCGGCGTGAAAAAGCCGCGAACGACGCCCGCCACGGCAGGGGCACTTTCGATAAGGTCGTTTGAAGGAAGCCGCTGGGGTTTGCGGCGGACGCGGTTAGCTATGGGATTTCAATAGCGTTTTCCTTGATAATGGGACACTCAACCTGTGCCTTCACGCCTGATGATCGATGATTGCATGGCGGCCAATCATAAGGCTTAGCAACTCCGGGCGCAAGGCTCATTCCAGGAGTAATCTCAACTAGCGACACGCGGCAGCGTCCACCGCGCCAGCGGGTTAGTTCAAACGCCCGTTCCGTAGAAGTGGGCAGCCCAAACTCCCCGGAAGTCTCCTTCTGGTCCATTACGTCGTTGGCGAGATCCTTCGTGGCACATGTCCCCGAAGCCGGTTTATGGCCCGCAACTGGCACTCAAGAGGACTCGGCCCCCCCCGTTTGACAGGTTCGCACGGCAAGAGAGTGGATTCCTTGAAATTCTCGCGAACTGATGAGGCACGGTCGCAAGGGAACAATACTCCCCGGTTGGGCAATCAAGTATCGAGACTGTTCTTTCAGCCAATCTTTATGAGGCTAGTCTCTCAGCGAGCCTTGGTGGATTCCAGGGGTTGTTGCGAGCATCAAGCGCTACTATAGAGGCGCTGAGGCATAGAGGTTTCGTCCCTGGATCACGCTCGGAGTCTGGGTATCCCGGCTCAAGAATCCTTGAGAACTTTCCTCTTCACTAGGAGGGCGGGTGAAACGCGCGACTCTGGCTGTCCTCTTCCCGGTGCTAGCATTCTTCAGTGCCGCGACCTTCGCGGAAGAACAAGCGGCTTCCCCGACTGTCCAGGGGACGTATTGGCCGACACATGGATGGCGGTCTTCCAGCCCGGAAGCCCAAGGCATGGATTCAGCGAAACTCGCACTAGCTTTCGATTACGTCCGGCTACACGAGATTCCCATTCATAGTTTGTTGATTGTGCGCAACGGTTACGTTGTGCTGGACGCCTACTTCTATCCATTCCGGGCGGGCCAAGTGCATGACGCGGCGTCCGTGACAAAGAGCATCACTTCCACGCTCATCGGAGTCGCTATCGCTGAGCACAAACTCAGCAGCGTACGCCAGCCTGTGCTTTCGCTCTTTCCTGATCGCAAAGTCGACAACCACGACACCCGCAAGGACCGCATAACCATTGAGCACCTTCTCAGTATGACCTCGGGCCTCGACTGCCACGTCGATCACGGCGAAATCACCCTGAAAGAAATGATGCAAAGCAAGAACTGGGTGCAGTTCATGCTCAACCTTCCTATGGTCGCGGAGCCCGGCAGCAAATTTGAATATTGCAGCGGTGGCATGCACCTGCTTTCTGGAATCATTTCTCAGTCAACGGGCGCCAGTGCGCTCGAATTCGCGCGACGTGAACTCTTCCAGCCCCTGGGCATTGACGACGTCATCTGGCCGTCCGATCCTCAGGGAGTCAGCTTTGGCTGGGGCGATCTTCACCTCCAGCCACGCGACATGGCGAAAATTGGCTTTCTGTGGCTCAATCGTGGGCGATGGGAAGGGCGCCAAATCCTTCCGGCGGACTGGGTGCCCGCGGCGACGCAGCCTCATTCGCATCCCAACATCGGCAGCGGAGAATATGGTTATGGATTCTGGGTATATCCGGAAAGGAATCCGCCCCTATACGAAGCACTGGGACGCGGAGGCCAGCGTATCAGTGTTGTGCCAAGCAAGAATCTCATCGTCGTATTTACTGGCGGAGAATTCGAGCCGGGAGACATCGGAAAGTTCATCGGAGAGTCGATCAAGTCCGACCAGCCTCTACCGGAGAATCGGGCTGCGGAAACTCATTTGACCGCGGCCATCGGCGCAGCTGCTCGGCCCTCGGCGACACCGGCAAGTCCCATGTCCAGCGTTGTCTCCGGCAGGAAGTACACCGTTGAAAGCAATCCTGTGGGATTGAAATCGTTCTCGCTAAACTTTTCAGACCACAAAGAAGCAATGGCCAAGCTGGCATTCGCCGACGAACGGGTTGAACAACGGCCGCTCGGTCTCGATGGAATTCCCCGCCTCTCCCCCGGGGGTCGGTTCGGGCTACCGGTAGCAATGCAAGGCTGGTGGGAGAGCAGCAGCACGTTTGTTTTTGACTACGATGAGGTTGCCAACATCAACTCTTACCGCTTCCGGCTCACGTTTACCCACGACGAAGTCGGCATCGAGCTGAGTGAAAGGAGCGGCCTGGTTGAAGCAACATTTCAGGGGAGATCAGTCGATCACTGACGCCTGTTTAAGCTGGTTGGGAGAAAGCGCCATAATCGTGAACGCGATACTTGTTAGCCCCACAACGGCTGCTGAATATGCCTTGGCCAAACTCCAAGCCCAGATTCGGGCTCTGGTAGGGTTCTTGTGCTTTTTCTTGGCTGCTGGCAATGCGTTTGCACAAGCACCGCCTGCGGGCACGGATGGCATCCGCAGATTGACCACGCCGATCGTGCTGGACGGCAAGATGGGCGACCCGGGGTGGAGATCGGCTACCGTGTACGCAGATTTTAAGATGCGCCACCCCGAGGCCGGGAAATCACCCTCGGAGCGGACTGAGCTGTATCTGGTCTACGATGCGACAACCCTCTATGTCGCCATTCGAAGTTTCGATCATGAACCCAAGAAGATACGCGCCCTGGCCGCCACTGCGGACGATGCGTGGAAGGATGATTGGGCCGTCCTCTGCCTCAATACCTACGACGACGCCCTGAGTGGCCTGTTCTTCCTGGTAACGCCCAGGAATCTTCGGTCGAGTGGCACGCTCGACTACGACAACAAAACCAATCTCACACTGAACACGAAATGGGAAAGCCGCGCCAGTGTCGTCGACGACGGTTGGATCGCGGAAATGGCGATTCCATTGCGAAGCTTGGCCTTTCAAGGGAGCGATCGCGTCACCATGAGTTTCAAAATGGCTCGCTTCATAAGCAGGAAGGGAGAGGAAGAGAACCTCCCGGAGATGGATCCGGAACGGCGCGAGTACGAACAGTATCGCGAGATTGTCCTACGCGACGTTGTTCCGTCGTCGCTGCCAGCCTCCGAAGTTTACCGGCGGGGGCTGGAGAACCTGAGGCGGAACAGGCTACAACTGCACCGCCTGGGGTACGAGCAACGGCTGCACAAGTGGGGCGATGCCTCGGTCCTCGACTACCTAGTATTTGGTTCGCGCGAACTCAACTCCAGCCAGCATCCCTTCCACTTCCAACGAGCTGCAGCGGACGGGAGGGTCGCGGCTTTGCTCGCGGCCATGGAATATGCCCCCGGAAAGCGAGTCGGCGACGTGGAAAGGTTTCTGACCAGGAGTGCAACCACTTCGTTCCTTGTAATTAAGGACGACGTGGTGATCTATGAAAACTATTTCAGCGGTTATAACAGGGACTCGATTGTCACTTCGTTTTCTACGGCCAAGTCATTTGACTCAACACTTGTTGGTATTGCGATTGACGAAGGCAAGATTGGTGGTGTTCGCGATCCGATCACCAAGTATCTGCCCGAGCTGGCCAGGCGGGATCCTAGGTTTGCACAAATCACGATCCAAGACTTGCTGCTGATGTCATCCGGCATCCGCTACAACGAAGACCCTCCGGATCATGACAACGACGTGACCTATCACGCCGCTGACCTGCGCAAAGCAGCCCTGCAAAATACCATCATCACGGACGCACCCGGGAAGCATTGGCTCTATAACAACTACCATCCGCTTCTGCTGGGCATGGTTCTGGAACGCCTGACCGGAAGATCTGTGACCGCATACTTGCAGGAAAAGCTGTGGGAGCCCCTGGGGATGGAATACTCCGGCTCATGGAGCATTAACGGCGGCAAAGACGGTCTCGAAAAAATGGAAAGTGGCATCAACGCCCGGGCGATTGATTTCGCCAAATTCGGGCGTCTGATGCTGAACAACGGACAGTGGGATGGCAAGCAAGTCGTGTCGGAGACCTGGGTGGATCAAGCCACTCAACCCCAAGAGAGGCCCGACAACTATTATGGCGACGCCCCTTTCTTCGTCTCCCAGGGCCACTACTACAAGTACTTCTGGTGGGGAGACAAACGTCCCGGAGGGAAGAGCGACTTCTATGCCCAGGGTAACAAGGGACAATACATTTACGTCTCGCCGCAGAAGAGGGTGATCATCGTCCGCAGCGGCTTTGATTTTGGACTTCCGTCGTCGCAATGGCTGCACCTGTTCCACCAACTGGCCGACGGCTTGCAATAAACTCAGGTCGGTTTCGTTCGCTCGCGCGTGACGACATTGCGATCCATTGGACGGATCCATCGACTCATCTCCCGTGGCAAGTCCAGTTTCGTTTTCCAACTTCGAGGCCACACGTGAGCGTATGCCCCCGGTGGGGGAAGGCGGTCTAGCATCGCGGTCATCGCGGCCCGTCGGCAATTGGCTGCAGTTCTGCAGCGCTGGCCCGAAGTCTTCTTGGGGAAATGAGTTGTTGCGGAGCGCCCCGGCCTCTGATCTCCGCGAAGCCGGTTTGTGCCTAAGGTGCCGTTGTCTGACCGATCGGAACGCCCCGATTCGTAGAGACAAGGGTGTTTATTGGGTGCAATCTAGGTCTACCAACCCCACTTTGATGACTCTTTGAGTACCACCTCAACCTATATACAGCAAACCCGGAAGTTCCGTCCCGTCCGAACATCAGACACGAACTACGCCGGCGGTATCTCCTCTCGACATTTATATATATTATACGATATATACAATCTATATGACCGAAGTCGATCCCCAAGCGTTTCTTCCACTCAAGAAGCACTGGTTTCACATCATGCTCTCGCTTGCAGGTGCAGAACAGCACGGCTACGGAATCATGCAGGAGGTGCTCAATCGCACGACCGGAAGAGTTCGGTTGTGGCCAGCCACTCTCTATGGATCAATCAAGCGGCTGATCGAGGCGGAACTGATCGAGGAATCTGCCGAACGGCCCGCCCCGGAATTCGATGACGCGCGACGGCACTACTACCGGCTCACACCTCTCGGCACGCGTGTGCTCGACGCCGAATGTGAGCGCTTGCAGGAACTGGTTCGCGCCATTCAAGTCAAGCGAGCGATGGTAACAGAATGAATTTCGCATGGCGGATCTATCAGCGGTTGGCGCGGGCATTTCCGCACGAATTCAAACTGGCTTACGGCCACGACGTAATGCAACTCGGCGAGGACGTCGTGCAAGACATCGCTCGAAGGGACGGAGCCGCCGGTCTCATCCGACTCATCGCCGACATCGCGATCCGCGTGCCGCTGGAATACCTGAGCGAGATGCGCCGCGATATGCGCTACGCAGCACGAGCGCTGATCAAGTCTCCAGGATTCGCGCTGGTCGGCATCATTTCCATGGGTATCGGAATCGGGTTGACGACCAACGTGTACAGCACTCGATGGGCATTGCTCACGCGCGAGCTGCCCGCTGTTGCCAACGCGAAAAACCTGGTGATCGCCGAGAAGCCCGTTTCGTATTACTATATCGAGCGCTACCGCGACCAGAAGAACCTCTTTGCCGGTGTGGCCGCATTGCAGAACGGCGTCCCGTTCAACGTGAACCTGCAAGGCCTCATGGACGCCAGGCCGGAGCGCGTCTTCGGACAGCTCGTGTCCCCCGACTATTTCTCCGTGCTCGGTGTCGAGCCCCAGCGTGGACGCCTGCTCAGTCCCGAACTGGATAGGCCCGGCGACGCGCCCGTTGTCGTGATCACTGATCGTTTCTGGCGCAACCGCCTCAACTCCTCGCCCAACGCCGTGGGGCAGACGCTTCGTCTGAACGGGCAAACTGCAACCATCGTAGGAATCACTCCGAAGAACTTCGACGGCGCTCTCGCCATGAACCCGTCTGAGCTGTTCGTTCCCATCACGGTGCCCGCCTCGCTCGCTCCCGAGCTGGCGAACGACGTGCTGCATCAACGCAATGCGAAGGAGTTCGTTGCGCTGATGTGTCTGTCGCCCGGCGTCACCCTCGATTCCGCTGAGGCCGGTCTCGACGTCATCACGCGCCGCCTCGACAAAGACGAGGGAGACCGTTCGGCGCCCTCGCAGGCCGACAAAGCCAAACGGGTGGTCTTGCTTCCCGCGGGAACTCGTGCCCCCGTTCCCCGCAATTTGCGCCACGTCGTCGTCGCGTTCTTTGTCGTGTTGATGGGACTTACCATGACCATCGCGTGCATGAACCTGGCCACCATGCTGCTGGCGCGTGGCGCCAGTCGCAGCAAGGAGTTCGCGATTCGCCTCTCCGTTGGTGCCAGTCGTTTTCGTCTGGTCCGGCAGATGGTCAGCGAAGGTATTCTGCTTTCGCTGTTGGGCGGCGTCGCCGGATTCGCACTCGCCTATGGTCTCTACATTCTGAACTCGCGACTTCCTCAGTCCACAGGTGCGCCCGCCGCACCTGACGTGGCGCTGGATTGGCACGCGGCTGTTTTTACTTTGGCCCTTGCAGTCGTATGCGGCGTTGGATTCAGCCTGGCCCCGGCGCTGCAGGCGACCAGGTCCGATGTGGCCCCGGCGCTTAAAGCAGGTGCAACACCCCAATCGCCCGGCTATCGGCGTCTCGGCCTCCGCAATCTGGCTGTGCTGGCACAGGTCACGGGATCGCTCATGCTGCTGCTGATCACCGGCTTTCTGGTAATCGGACTGACCAAAGCAAACAGCGTCGAGACCAGGTTCGATCCGAAGACGATGGTTCTTGCGTCTATCGATCCCGTGCGTGACGGCTACACCTCCGAGAAAGCGCAAGCACTCTTCGAGAAGCTTCCCGAGCGGCTCAGGGCCTCCGGCACGGTGCGCGGCGTAGCCCTAGCGGCGCAGGCGCCCTTTTCCAGTGATGATGAGGATGAAGACATCCAACTCACCGCGGAGGACGCGCGCGAGTCCTCGCGCGTGCAGAAGTCAGTGGTCAGGGAAACCGTGGGCACCGGTTATTTCGCCGCCTTGAACGAACCGATGCTGGCTGGCCGGGAATTCGACGAGCCGGATCAACGGCGCCAGGCCGACGGATCGAAGGTCGCTGCCTTGCCCGCAATCCTGAATGATCGCGCCGCCCGTGGAATTTTCGGAAGTGGCGACGCCATCGGGAAACATGTTCGGGCGGACAATCAGGCCTATGAAGTGGTCGGCGTGGTCCGCGATCTGAAAGATGGCAGCGGGACCAGCCGGGCCATTGTTTACGCACCGCTGACGCAGCGCGATTTCGCACGGCCTCCAGCCGGTGGCATTACCGTTATTGTGCGCTCGG
The DNA here is from genome assembly GCA_963699185.1 of uncultured Acidobacteriaceae bacterium. Taxonomy (GTDB): domain Bacteria; phylum Acidobacteriota; class Terriglobia; order Terriglobales; family Acidobacteriaceae; genus DASRAA01. The sequence goes on from OY969419.1 coordinate 692,252, forward strand.
ACGTGGGAATGGATGCAGTGAGCAGCGTTCGGAGTGCGATCGCCTCCCTCGATCCGAATCTGCATCTCTTCGATGTGCAAACGCTCAGCGAGTATCTGGAGCGCACTCGCTACACCACGCGCTCCGCCCTGCGCACCTACGGCGGAATTGGAGTCTTCGGCCTGGTGCTGTCCGCCATCGGACTCGCCGGAGTCACTGCCTATGCGGTTGCTCGACGGCGCAAGGAGATCGGAATCCGCATGGCGCTCGGCGCGCGCAAAGGGCAGGTGTTGCGACTGGTACTCCGCGAAGGCGCCGCTCTGATCATCGTCGGAACGCTCCTCGGGTTTCTGGGCGCGGTCGCCATGGCAAGAATCCTTTCTGCGCTGACCAGCGAGTTTGCCGACGCGTTCAAGGTCGGCACCACCGATCCACGCCTGCTCGTCGGAGCACCCTTGTTGTTGGCGGCGTTGGCCCTGTTTGCCTGTTATCTACCGGCACGCAGGGCGGCCAGAATCGATCCTTTGAAGGCACTACGGCAGGAGTAAAGCGCTGGCCAGCGAGAGTTCTACGACTGCCTTCCGGTAGATCGTCGCTAGCCGGAAGGAATCGAGATTTCGACATGCAGATTTCTGTACCGAGAAATCGCCATTTAGTACGTAATCCTGACGGCGACTCGCAGCCGGCCTACGGTGGCCGACCCGCCGCCGTCAGAGCGGCTCTGTATGTGCCAGGACGGATTCCGATTGACGCGGGCCAGAAGTCTTGTTCTGGTCCATTACGTTGTTGGCGAGATCTTTCTGTGGCACATGTCCCCGGTCGTTACTCGGTTAAACGCTCAGGCTCTCCGCCTCGAAGTCAAGAACGCACCTCCCTGAACAAAGCAATTGAAGAATACCTGGCGAAAATCAAAGCCCACAAATCCTGGAAGACCTTCCTTGCATACCGTGACGCGGCCATCCGACGCAGCATTGGAGAACATGACAGCAGGCTTTATACTGCTACGCATGTTGCGATCACATAGACAGGCGATGTCCGAGATCAAATCCGCTCGGCAACGGGCTAGGAAGGCGACGGAAGAGCGCGACAAGTTGAAAGAGAAGTTGAAGAAGGCGCAAGCCCGACTAGCCGCAGAAAAGGAACGTCTTAGAAGCAGCCTGGAGAGGCTGGAGAGCTAAGGCTCCGTACCACATGTCATGCAGGGCCGACTGGTCCGACAAGTTCGTGGGATCCAGCATCAACTAACGTGCGAAAAAGGTTGATCCCGCCAATTCGAAAGGACGATGCAGATCCGGGCCCCGGCTGGTTGGGCCTTCGTCAAGCAGCCGTCGTCGAACTCACTTCCGAGGCTGACGCTTATCCAATTGAAGGAGCGCTCTCGCACGACGGGCAAGCAGGTTGGCGGGCCGGGGTGCCTGGTGTCCAGACGATCCGACTGCTATTCGATGAGCCTCAAACAATTCAGCGCATCCGTCTGGTTTTCAAGGAAGAAGAAATCGCTCGGACGCAAGAATTCGTATTGCGCTGGTTGCGGCAAGGCACAGACTCGTGGAAGGATGTCGTCCGGCAACAGTGGAATTTCAGTCCGCCCAGCAGCGTCGACGAACGTGAGGACTACACGGTTGACCTTCCCGACGCCACCGCCCTTGAGTTGACGATCAAACCTGATATCAGCGGAGGTGAAGCTCACGCTTCGCTACAACAACTGCAGGTTGCAGTGCGGACACGAGGCTGAAATCTTCTTCTCCTTTTTGAATGACGGGAGACCTAGCGCACTGGCGGATGAGGCCCGGTCGCTGTCTAACCTCGTCCTGACTGCGTGCGCGGAAACAATTTCTGAGCGAAACTCCTCCAGCTCATGTGTAATACCCACAGCGAAACTCACGATACCTTGCTGCCTCAACCCTTACGAGAAAAAGGAAAATGAGGGAAGGCTCTGATTCCGCGCCTTCTCGCTTTCTGCAAAAAGCACAAGCGCATCAGATGCTAGCGGAGCGTACGGTGACGTGGACGCCGGCGTCCTCACATGAGCGTACGATTGGCCATGAGCGAAATACGTGCCAGATGGACTGCCAAAGTCCCTGATCGCCTGGTAGCTGCCGATGGCCTCGTTGCCGGAGACTCAGAAGAAGAAGAAGAGGAAGACGACATCGAGCAGGATAAGGAAGAGGACACCGAACACGACGGCTACTCGGAGTGACCATCGCCTAGCCTTAGGGGAATAAAAGCACGGATAAATTCGCCAGGCGGTCAACCATCGCCGACCAGGTTCGCACGATCCGCCTGCCCAGAACCCTCGAAACCCGGATTCCTGCCCATCACTGGAAGTCCCGAAGTCATGCTCGCCCGGCAGGTGGGTTCGCAGTTCTGCGAGGTTATCCCGGAGTCCTCTTGTGGGAAGTGTCGAAGCGACGTACGCTGCCCGTTTTCTGGACCACGAGCGAAGCGTCGGAGCACGATGGGAGATGATTCATCTCCCGGGAAACTCGGTTGCGCGATTAGCTCCCGATTGCCGACGATCCAGGAGCGACGTGGGGCCATTGGCTGCCCTTTGGCTGTTTTCGAGTCTGTTCAGTGACCCAATGGTCCGCGAGGTAATGAGCTTTCACTGCGCGGTCGTGCGTGCCGGCAGTGGTTTGGTGACGCTTCCGAGTCTACCTGTATTGTTATCGCGGACGACGAGTCGAAGGGTGCTCGGGCTGGAGAGCAAGCTGATCCGCCTGCTCCATGCCAAACCATCTCTCTCCAGCTCGCGTTCCGTGGAGGGCGGAAGGAGACCCTGTACGTCTTCTCCGAATCTTTGCACCACTCGCATTCCCTGTAATACAACGCCGGCGACGGTGAAGTTGACGCCACTGTCGCTCCACACCGGCGGACGTTGCGCATCGGCACGCATCACCAGTGACACTGTGATCGCCCTGCCCGGCTTGTCCTGATCAGGCAACAATGCGTCCACGTGGAGAGCGGAAAACTCCACCGGCGACAGTAGTGCGGCTTGAATCTGCTCCCGTTTCTCCTGCGCGGGGTCGGGGTTTGTCTCGATGAGGACGCTAGTCCGGGCGAACACTCTCACCTCCGGGCGCTGCACGGTCACATGGATGGTCCGCCATTCGGGCCGCCTTTGCCGCGAATGGGTGGCGTAGGTCAGCAAGTAGAATTCGCGGGCATCTTGTTCGGCGGAACGGACACAGGCTTCGGCTTGTAGCGAACTGTTACACAGCTCGCCGCCAGTTTCCTGGGCCACCGATCGCATGTTCTGCAACAGTCCCCAATTCACCTCGGTGTCGAATTCATAGGTGCTGACCGGCAGGGTGAACGAAGAAATGAACATGTAAGGCATCTTGGCGTGGACATTGAGCGGAAAAACTCTTATGCGATTGGCCGCAAGCTCGTTAGCAGGAATAAGGATTGTGGTGCCGGCGCTGATCCAGATGAGCGCTTTCTCTCCCGACCACGGGGCAAAGAACCTGCCCACTGATGTAAGTGCCTGGGCGGTGTCGCCGGCTGTCATCGCCCGGCCGGTGTAATAGACGAAGCGTTGGACGGCGCGGTCCTGCTCCAGCTTGGCGTCGCCCACCACCTGGTTCTCGCGAGCACCTTCGGGCAAGGGCAGTTCGCCGGAGATGCCGGCCCCGTGCGCGGTGATGGTGGTCTGAATTTTGTCGATGGCGGCGGCCACCATCGCAGGATCGTTGGTCGGCTGGGCAAGCAGCCGCAACGCCGAACCTGTGTACAAAACGACGCAGGTGGGAATAGCAAGCGTCTGCCGCTCGCGATAGGAACGGGCGAGCAAGCGTCGCACCTCCGCTTGTTCACTGACAGGAGTGTTCACCTGGTCGAAGAAGAGGATTACCGCTCCCAAGGCTCCGTAGTACCCGTTTCCGGCCGCTCGGGGGAGGGCATGATCGTTTGCAACAGGCGAGCCGGCTGCAGTCTCGGTAATAGCTTCAAAATTGCGGATAACCTGTTGGTGTCCGTTCTCATAGATACGGAAATCCACACCCGAAAGGCCCAGGACGTGACGGCCCTGCGAGTCTTTGACCACTACCGGAACGGAAACCAATTCGGTGCTGGCGCTGAAAGTGGTAGGGCTGACTTGGGATTGCGCTGATACTGCCACCGCCGGCAGTTGGGATGCCGGCGCCTGCGCAGCAGTTTTGTCAAGGGCCTGTGCTTGAGTCGGAGGAGAAGAGACCGGGGCGGCGGCTTCGGACAAAATCGGACCCGGCTCTTCCGTTGCCACGAGCGTTGCAGAGAACGCTACAAAGCCGGCGAACACCATCGACAGCAACGTTGACATGCGGCGCACCTTCCAGAACGTCCCAGGCCTCCACGCAGCGTGGCCTATTGTTCACAAACCCGCGAAGGACTGCCTAGTAGCGCTTACACTCCAACTTCAGGGGAAGAGCCGCAACGCGCGGCCTGATCTTTCGCCCAGCCTGTTGTCACTCACGGCTGAGGCTTATGCCACTGACAAACCGCCTGCCGCGCTGTCTGCGACGAAGCACCGCCGTTCAGCGAGACCGCCAACAAGAAGAGTGTTACACCTCGCTAATTGTGAGCGAGTCGAGGGCAACCTTGAAGCTACGTGAATCGGGAACTGGATTGCGCGATGGGTCGAAGCGAGCGAGACGTGAAGTCCCCAGAATGTATGGTCCGCCGCTTTACTGCAAGAGGTTTGAAGTTGGGCAAGGGACAGTCTGCGTAAATGTATCCGGCCTCTTTGTGGAGAATCGCTCTCCGGGCACTTGATGATGATGCGCGCGTGTCGGTCCTGCCAAGTCTTGCGGTCACATGGGACGCATTCTGGACACCAGGTTTTCCGGCACGCCGTTGGACTGTTCTCTCGTCTTCCTTCTCTCCTCAGCAGACCGTGGTGGAACTTGTTTTAACCTTCGTCGTCGTCGTGGCGGTGGAAAAGTGGAAAGCGTTTTGTGCTTTCCAAGCGCAGCGTCTTTTCCACGGCCTTATCAGGCTGCCGTGTGCAGCGGTTGATGTCTATATTCGTTGCCGCTGGACAGCACGGCCCAGGCGATGCGAGCCAGCTTGTTGGCGATGGCGACGATCACCTTGTTGCGAGGTGCTCGCGCCTCCAACCTGTGTACCCACTGCCCGAATCCTCCGGTATCGTACTTGATGCGAAGCAGCACTGCGCGGGCACCGTGGATCAGCATGCGACGTAGATAGACGTTGCCGCGTTTGCTGATGCCGAGTAGCTTCTGCTTACCCCCGGTGGAGTACTGCCGGGGTACGACGCCAACCCAAGCCGCGAAGTCGCGTCCTCGGCGAAAGGCTGCCCCGTTGCCGATCGCGGCCACGGTCGCAGTGGAGACCAGCGGGCCGAAGCCGGGGATCTGCCGCAGACGCCGGCAGTGTGCATCTTCATTGCTGATGCGCTCGATCTCGTCTGTAACGGCTTTAATGTCGATCTCCATCTGCTTCCACTCCTGCCACAGGCGCTCCAGTAGCCAGCGCATTCGTGGGCTCGGGTTCTGCTCGAGATCTTCTAGGACTAGGGGCAGGTTGTTGCGAAGGTGGACGGGCTTGGCTGCGAATGTGATGCCGCGTTCCAGCAGGAATCCGCGGATCTCGTTGATCACTGAGGTGCGACGCTGCACCAGTCGATCCCGGACGCGGTGCATAGCCTGTAAATCGAGTTGCTCCTGGGTCTTGATCTGCGCAAAGCGCATGTTCTGCTTGGTCACGGCTTCGGCGATTGCTTCTGCATCGAGAAAGTCGTTCTTATTCGATTTCCGATAGGGTTTAACGAACTGGGCAGGGATGAGCCGCACCTGGTGCCCTTGCTCCCTCAATGCGGCACCCAGAAAGTGCGCTCCGGCACAGGCTTCAAGTCCAATGAGCGATGCGGGCAGATTCGCCGTATAAGCTAACAGCCCTGCACGAGAGAACTTCTTACGAACCAGAACCTTGTTCCGCTCTCCCAGTGCGACCAGATGAAAGGTAGTCTTCCCCAGATCGATGCCGATGGATGTGATGTGCATGTGACGATCCTCCTGTTGTGAATTGCCGAGCCGTTATCCTACTCGGCGGCGGACCATCTCATTAGTCTTGTTCTGGGAAGCTACGTGAGTGAGGTCAGCAGACCACTGCCCAGAAACTTCTGTTTGTGAGCAGGCGAATCCCCCGATCTCGTGAGCCGCAATACCAAGCACTTAGCGGCGCAGATTCGCTGGGGTAATTGGGCAAGCCTGAGAATGCCAATCTGAGTAAGTACCCCAGCCTGCATTAAGCGGACAAAAACAGATTACTTCCGTGCAGCCCGTTACCCAGGCATCATTTTCTATTCGTATCGCAATGCGGACATCGGATCAATCAGACTCGCGCGCCGCGCCGGGAGATAGCTGGCGAGCATTGCGGTTGTGGCCAGCAAACCTGCTGTAAGCAGAAACGTCAACGGATCTGTGGGCTTGACCTCAAACAGCAGTGCACTCAGGACTCGCATGGCCAGAATAGAGCCCATGAGCCCGCCCGCAACTCCGGCCAGGACGAGTTTGGCGCCCTCGCCCACGACCTCTTTCAACACGTCCTCGCGCCGCGCTCCCAGAGCCATCCGGATGCCGATTTCACGAGTGCGTTGCGTCACCAGGTACGACAGGACGCCGTAGGTGCCCACGACGGCCAGCAACAGTGCGCAACCGGCGAACAGTCCCAATAGGGTCATGCTGAACCGCCGTTGGGCCAACGCTGATGCCATGATCTCGTCCATGGTCTTGGCTTCCGAGAGGGGCAGTTGCGGATCGAGCGACCAAACTTGCTGCTTCAAAGCCGGAATGAGGCCCTCCGGGCCCTCGCTCTTAGGTTTCACGACCAGCACGCCCCAGCGCTTCCACGGTTGCATCTTTTGCGTCAAGGGCGTGTAGATGGCGGGACCGTCGTCGGCATCGAGTGCTGAGTGCTTTGTGTCAGGCGCCACTCCGACGATGACGTACCAACTTGGGTCCTCGGCGTGGGCATAGCGAACTCGTTCTCCGATGGGATCCCTCCCCTTGAGTTGCTGGCGGACAAAGCTCTCGCTGACGATGGCCACTCGTTCGCTACTGTGATCATCGTTGCGATTGAAGTCGCGCCCCTTCAGGAGCGGGATTCCCATCGTTGTGAAATATCTGGGGCTGATCTCATGTGCCAGCGCTTCCGGCTCCTTCCCGACCGCCACCGCAGGCTGGCTGGCAACCACAACGCCGTGATAGATCGTACTGCCCCCGAGCGGAAGTTCGGAGATGACCGCTGCCGACTCCACGCCGGGAACGGCTAGGATGCGGCGGTCCAACTCGGCGAAAAACGATTCCTGCTTGGCAATCTCTCCATAGCGAGCAATCGGAAGTTGCAGGCTCAGCGTCACCAGATGGTCGGGAAGAAAGCCTGGATCGACGGTTTTCAATCTCCAGAAACTACGGATCAGCAATCCAGCGCCAGTCAGCAACACCAGCGCCATTGCGATTTGTGCCACGACCAGCATTCGCCGCAGAAGTGAGCGCCGGAACCCCTGTTCGGCAGCGCGTCCCGCAAGATTCAGCCCGCCACCCGAATCAGTCTTGGAGAGTCGAAAAGCAGGCACCAGCCCGAACAATAGGCCCGCGAGCAGCGAGATTCCCAAGGTAAAAGCGAGCGCAGTGGAGTTGATGCTGACACTCTCCAGTCGAGGCACGCCCTCGGGCTTCATGCCGAGCAGCAGGTCCAGCCCGAAATAGGCTACGCCAACACCGAGCGCGCCTCCCGCCAGCGCGAGTAAAAGGTTTTCCGTTAGCAGCTGTCGGGTAATACGGGAGCGGGTTGCCCCAAGTGCGCCACGAACGGCGATCTCGTGGCGACGCGCGCCAGCCTTCGCCAACACCAATCCGGCAAGATTCGCGCATGCGATCAGAAGCACGCAGCCGACCGCCGCCAGCAAGATCAGCAAGGGTCGCCGAATCCGTCCGACGACACGTTCATGCACCGGCACGACGAGCCACTTGCGGTCGAGGTTATCGGCGGGAAAGTTTTCGCTCAGCCGTTTTCCGATGGCACTGATGTCGGCCTGTACGGCGGAAAGTTGCACATCGTCTCGCGTGCGCCCGATCGCGTAAAAGAACTGTGCACCGCGTGCCGGAGCACCTTCGGGATACGCCACCCCCAGCGGAACCCAAAGCTCAGCACCTCCTCGCGGCATCTCAAACGCAGGCGGCATCACTCCAACCAGCGTGTAGGGCTGGCCACTCAAAGTGATTTGACTGCCGACCGCCCGCGGATTGCCGTTCAGGATGGACTTCCAGAAGCCGTAACTGGCGACTGCGACGGGAATCCCTCCAACCCGGTCATCCTCAGCGCTCAACGTGCGTCCCAGCAACGGTTTGGTGCCCAACGCCTCGAAGAGTGCTCCCGTGACCAGAGCGCTGGGAATACTGCGGGGCTCGCCGCTGCCGGTCAGGTCCAGGGGCCATTCCGCGAACCCACCCATACGCGACAACGTGTGACTTTGGGCCGCGAAATCAGCGATATTGAGCGCCGATTCGCCTCCTCGAAGCGTGACCAGACGATCGGGCTGCTGATAAGGGAGCGGTCGCAGCAAAACTGCATAGACAACACTGAAGATTGCCGTATTTGCGCCGATGCCTAGAGCCAACGTCAACAGCGCGACGCCCGTGGCGCCAGCGCTCTTCCGCAGCACTCGAACTCCATATCGCAAGTCTTGCAGCAGTGATTGCATAGTTGGCCTCACGGTCGAACACACGATTCCCACGCTAACTTAAGCACGTGAGTTGCCACTGCCAGGAGCCTAAGTGGCTGATGAGGACACTAAGAACAGGAGTGTTTTGGGTATGGTCCCAAGGCGCAACGCCCAATTCTGGACGCCTTCGTTCCGGAATTGAACAATTCGGCCTTGGTGACTATCCGCTCGTTGCGGGATCGAATGCGTTTTCGGAGTGCAGCATCCCTGCCGGATCGACTCGCGCGATTACTCCCCGGCTAGTCGTCCAACCGGAAGTTGTGCCCAAACCGGCTTCGAGGAGATCGCAGAGCAGGCAGCGCTCCGTAACACCACATGTCCTCGAACCAGACTTCTGGGGAACTCGATAGCTCGCCTCGAACGGGCTTCGGGGAGATCAGCGCAAGCAGCAGTCAACATCACCACGTCTCCCACAAGCCGACCTTCCGGCCCACGTCGATGGGAGTCGCTCTGGCTGTATGACTTTCCGGGCGACCGTCCCCTGGACCGAGCGTATAACGCTGGCCGGAGGATCTCCGCGTTCCTGAGACATATCAAGGCCCTCCCCTTCGGCTCAACCTGCCTTGCCCTTCGGCCCACCGATTCCGCAGTGTTGGCCACAAGAGATCACGACCTATGGCAGGACGAGATAATTCGGGTCACGCCCTTCAGTCATCACCTCGCCCAACCTTGTAATACTGAACAGTTCCTTTAGTCGTTGGTTTAAGTTGATAAGCTTCAGCTCGCAGTTTGCAGCCTTCGAGGAAACGTACAACCCCACTATCGTACCCAACCCGGAGCTGTCCATGTAGCTCACCTCAGTTAAATCCAGGACTACGGTGTGGTTCTCCGAGAGTAGCGGTTTCACCGTCGTTCTTAAGGATTGTGTGGTGTCCGACGTGATCCTGCCGGAGCAGTGGACGATCGTCTCGGTCGGTGTGCTGTCGATCATCAGACCCAGTTCGGGCTTGGGGACAGAATTCGCAGCCATGGCAGACTCCTCTCGCCGAATTTTCCCGTTAGTGTAGCCCGATTGGCACGACTGTAGCCACGCAAAATCTGAGCTTGCTCGCAGCAGAACAGCCGATTCGCGCCGGAAGCCTCTCCTTACAAGGGCTCGTTGGAGTTGAAAATGGCTACACGGTTGCGTTCTGTTACGTTACGCTTGGAATGTCTGTTAACTGAAAGTCGGGTGTTCTTCCTGATTCGCTGCCTTGTAAAACGCTAATGCATCCCACCCCTTGATCGTGCAATCCTGGAGAACTTCTGGGTTGAATTTTGTCGCTAATCAAAGCGTGTGTGAATGAAATTGACCTACTCGCTCCAGCAGCAGAATCAGAGATTGGCCCGCCGGAGTAGGCTTAACGGCGTCTTCGAGTACAATGTCGCGCGCGCTGACGTCCGTCTTGTAAAGGTGCTGGTCGGCGCTCGAATCGGACTCCAAGCTGGCGCCGTTCAGTGACGTGCCGGCAAAGAGTCCTTTGGCATGCCCAAACGCCATCACATCGGTGTCGGCGACCCATCCGGTAGAGGTTTCGGCTCCCACCGTGGCCGATATGTCATTCTTGCCGACCTTGATCTTGCCCGCCAATAGCTTATTGGCTGCCGAGGGTGACAGGATGAGAGTGACAAAATCGGTGGACGAGCCCCCAAACTGCAGGCCGGCGGTGGCTCCGCCGAAGCTATACATGGCAGGCGCTGACCATTCCTTAGCGCTGAAGTTCTTACCTTTGCGGCAAATCAGCGGGCCGCGGCCACCGCTTTTCCCAACGCCAACAGCGAACTGCTTCACGTGCGGCAAAATGAGAATGCAACTAGCCGTCGTGAGCAGGCCGGCGGGTACGGCCCCGCTGTGGAGCATTGCCTGTAGCACCCTTTCGGCACTCTTCAAGATCTCTTCGTCTTTGTTCTTGTCGATGCCCCACGCAGGCAGCGTCGAGATCAAGAGCAGGCATGCGAGCGGCCAGAGTAGAGCGGTTTTGATACTCCGGGTGGGCATTGGTATCTCTTATGTCGTGGCAGAACTCAGCTCGGATCAAACGTCGGCGGACGCGATCATCGTGCCCAACGTGCCGAACACTATACACCACTACTCGCCCGTCAAAACGGTCCAAATGGCCCGTTAATCATGTCTGGTGTCACCAACCTCGACTCGCGCGCGGATGGCTGCATTCGACCTGACACATTCGAGTGATTGTGTGTGCGTTTAGCCTGTAACTCGCTCATCACAACGTAGCAGGAGCTCCCGAATACCGTGATGGACCAGAAGAGGACTTCTGGTCCGCGTCGACGGAAAAGTCCATCCTGGCCCATACATTCGGAGTCGCCCAAGACTCAGGAATAATCCTCTGGACAGCCAAGATGCCCTTCGCATCCAAAGTACTACTGGGTCGCCTTGTCTAAGTCTTAGACTGATGTCAGTTGGAATTAAAATGCGATATCCGCAGTCGGCACGCCAGTTTCTGGCTCCGACTTTAAAGTCGGAGACGCGGTGAAGACGGTGACCCAGTAGCGGAGCAAGAACCCCTGCACGACTGAAGGCCCGGCACCAGCCGGGCCTTCGTCTTTATTACAGCGCTTACTGCTTGATCGCGTCGCCCTTCGTGGTCGTTCCGTGGAGCTTGTCGTCATAGACGATCTTCATGGTCTTACCGTCAGGGGTCAAGGTCATTTTCGAGATGCCGATGACCTTACCGTCGCGCTTGTCAGTTTCCTCCAGCATGTCCTTGCCGTGCATTTTCACCGACACGCTGGTGATTCCCGGATCGCCTTTGTAGGGAGCGTCGGCTCCGTCCAGCTTGGCGGTGTATGACTGGCCGGTCGGATTGGTCATGGTCACTTCATCGCCGCTGATCTTGAACGTCCAGAGAAGGCCGCTCTCAGTTGACTGCTCGGCTTTCTCCGCTCGCCAGGAGCCGGAGATCATGTTCGCGCCTGCGGGGCCGCTTTTGACGCGGGTCATCATGAACGTGCCGGTCTGGGTCCCTCCACTGGGTTGGCCCGAATCCGTCCAGTTGATGGTCAGGGTCTTCCCATCCGACGAGATGGAATCTTTCTCTGTGCCGACGACTTTGCCATCTCGTTTGGTTGTCATTTCAACATTGCGGTCGTCAACTGCCTTGACACTCATGGTGTCAAAGTGAGGATGGCCGGTGACCTTCTGGTCCATTCCGTCAGCTTTAATGCTGATCGGCGGCTTACAGGTCTTGCAGTCGTACATGCCGTTTTGAAGCAGATACTCATCCGGCTTCTTGTCAAACTGTAGACTGCTGGGGTTGAATTTCCACGTGCCGTCAAAAGGATTTTGGGCGGACCCCAGGACCGGGAGCAGCAACCAGGCGAGCATTCCCGCGAAAAACAACTTTTTCATGAATCTGCCTCCGTTGGTTTGATCTGGGATTCCCATTTTGCCATTCTAGGCGCCAAACACTATACACTCAATCCCCTCCGCTCGCGCCTTTTTTGTCATTAGCGACCGAGAGGGCGTCGCATTCCTCCACCACGAATCGACTTGTCAAGGGCCCTGCGTCCCATATTCTTCTCTGCGGGGAGTGGAACTCCGCGAGTTGCCCGTCACACGGGAGGAATCTGAGTTCAGTGATTATCAGCAGCAGATGTCCCAGAACCGGACTTCTGGGGACCTTCGCGTCTCGCACCCATGCGAACCAGTGTCCGCCTCCGCATTCAGCGGGTGAATGGGCCAAGTTTTGGCGAGTGACAGCTCCCCCACAGTTGGACCATAACTCATGCTGGAGTCGAGTGCATTTTGTCTGCTCTTTCGACGATAAGACCGTCATTGCTTGGGAAATCCGGCAGCCACTCGTCATTGCGATTTATCTTGCCGTATGTCAAATCGACGAAAACAGCAAGCGCAAACGTGAGCTTCAGAAGCTAACGTCGTTCTTGGTCAGCTTGAGCAGTTCTTATCTGAAGCGCTTTGATTCGAGCCTTACTGGCTCTTGCCTGCGACCGTCGAGGGATCTGACATCTCCGCTAGCGGCAGAACCTGATATGAGGCGTAGTTGTAAACCGGTGACATGGCCAGCAAGCGGTCGAGTTCCTCGTTCGAACTCACGTTGTAGATCCAGGCCCCGCCGTGGCTGCCCACGACATGGTAGCGGCACTCGAGTTTGCCTTGGGCTTCGAGCTTCTGTCCGTAGTTGGGCTGTTCTCCGATCGCGCGAATCACCTCGGCTGTCAAGCGCGTCACCTCGAAATGCCATAGCACTAGAAATTTCATAGCCCCTCCGCCCACGTTTAAAGGGGAAGAATGGTCCTTCCACCAGTTGCAAATTGTACTATTGGCAGCATCTCGTCCAGCGCCCTGGGATGGCAGCCAACAATGGGTCAGCAGAAATGTGGATGCCAGCGCGTTTATCGGGACCATCCGCGCAGCAATGAGCCATTTGTTTTGCGGAGAACTCACACCGTTGTGTGAGCGAGGTCACATCCCTTCCAACGTAGCCAGTGTTATTTAAAAGCAATCCGCATTCATGACGTAGGGGCGGTTCCGGCTCCGCGAGGAGCGGAGTCGCATAGTCCCAGGAAGGATGACCCTATGATCCCGCCGAATGAGACTTTTTATGGGGCCCTGCAGAAAAAGGGCGTCAGCCGCCGCCGGTTCCTGAAGTTCTGCACTGCCATGACCGCAACTCTGGCCCTTCCACCGCGTTACGTGGCCCAGGTTGCTTCCGCGTTGGCGAAAACGAAAACGCCAGTGCTGGTTTGGCTACAGTTCCAGGATTGCGCCGGGAACTCGGAAGCAATCTTGCGTTCAAGCCATCCCTCGGTGTTGGAGGTGGTGCTGGACCTTCTTTCGTGGGAGTACCACGAGATCATTATGGCTGGAGCCGGCCACCAAGCTGAAGCCGCTCTGCAGCGCGTGGTGAAAGAGGAAAAGGGCAAGTACCTGGCGGTAGTGGAAGGTTCCATCCCCTTGGCCGACGACGGGGTGTATTGCACGGTCGCCGGCAAGACGGCGCTGTCCATCGCGAAAGAGGTTTGCACCAACGCGGCAGCGACGATCGCGGCCGGAGCTTGCGCTTGGTACGGCGGCCTGGTGGCGGCATCTCCGAATCCCACGGGAGCCGTAGGGATTTCTGAGGCGGTGCCAGAAGCCAAAGTCATCAACCTGGGCGGATGCCCGCAGAATCCGGCGAATACGGCAGCGGTGCTGGTGCACTACCTCACCTTCGGCGAGTTGCCCGCAGTAGATCAGTACAACCGGCCGCTGTTTGCCTATGGACGGATCATCCACGATCAGTGCGAGCGGCGTGCTCATTTCGATGCCGGCCGTTACGTTCAGGAGTGGGGCGACGAGGGTCACCGGCGGGGCTGGTGCCTCTACAAAATGGGGTGCAAAGGCCCACAGGCAACGTTCAACTGCCCGTCTGTGCGCTTTAACGACGGCACCAGCTGGCCCGTGAAGTCGGGGCACGGCTGCGTTGGCTGCGGCGGATACAACTTCTGGGAGACCAAATCTCCGTTTTATGAACGTCTCCCGAATGTGCCAGGATTTGGAGCGGACGTCACCGCTGGGAAAATCGGCATCGGCATCACGGCCGCGGTTGCGGGGGCGACTGTTGTCCATGGAATCGCGAGCGCGATTCGGGACCGCATGCGCGCTGCTCCCGGGCCCGAGAAAGTATAAGAGCAGGCAGAGGAGGAGCGTATGGCACGCATCGTAGTCGATCCAGTGACTCGTATTGAAGGCCATCTGCGCATTGAAGCCGAAGTGAACGGCGGCGCCGTCACTGATGCCTGGAGCTCGGGAACAATGTTTCGCGGCATCGAGCTGATCCTGAGAGGGCGCGATCCGCGTGAGGCATGGATCTGGACGCAGCGCATTTGCGGGGTCTGCACCACCGTGCATGCGCTGGCATCCGTGCGGGCGGTTGAGGACGCGCTAAGCATTCAAGTACCGGAAAATGCGAATCTGATCCGCAACATTATTGGCGCCAGCCAGTATGTGCAGGATCACGTGATTCACTTCTATCACCTGCACGCGCTCGATTGGGTGGACGTGACGCTGGCACTCAAAGCGGACCCGGCAAAGACGTCGCAACTGGCAGAGTCAATTTCTCCGTGGCCCAAGTCGAGCAAAAACTACTTCAAAGCGACTCAGGACAAGGTGAAGGCGCTGGTCGAAAGCAAGCAGCTCAGCCTGTTCAGCAGCGGATACTGGGGCCACCCGGCGTATCGCCTGCCGCCTGAAGCGAACCTGCTAGCGGTGGCGCATTACATCGAGGCGCTGGAATTCCAGAAGGATTACATCCGAATCCACGCTGTACTCGGCGGGAAGAATCCACACCTGCAGACCTATCTTGTCGGCGGCATGTCCACTTCAATGGATCCGAACGAGCCGGGTGCGACCATCAATCCGGAGCGGATTACATTCCTGACCGAGTTGGCGGCCAAGGCGCAGGAGTTCGTGGATCAAGTCTATGTGCCGGATGTGCTGGCGGTCGCCGGTTTCTATCGCGACTGGTTCGGGTATGGCGAGGGGTTGGGCAACTTCCTTTCTTATGGTGACTATCCTCAGGGAGGCGTGAAGGATCCGGCACGGTTCTATCTGCCGCGTGGAGCAATCTTCAGTCACGACCTGTCGAAGGTGAATCCGGTCGATCCGGCGAGTGTATCGGAGTACGTCACGCACTCCTGGTATGAGTACGGCGACGGCGATCAGAACGGCAAGAATCCGTATCAGGGCGAGACGAAACCGAAGTACACAGGGCCGAAGCCGCCGTTCGAGCATTTGGATGTGGATCAGAAATACTCGTGGCTTAAGGCGCCACGTTATCAGGACCGCCCGATGGAAGTCGGCCCCCTATCGCGGATGCTCGTGGCGTATGCGTCGGGGCATCCTGACGTGAAGCCAGTCGTGGATGCGGTACTGGCAAAGTTGAACGCGCCCGCCACGGCATTGTTCTCTACGTTGGGACGCATCGCCGCGCGCGCGATCGAGACGAAGGTGATGGCCGGGCAAGTGAGCAAGTGGGTGGCTGAGCTCGGCGACAAGCTCGGGCACGGCGACCTGCGCATCCACAATGGCGAAAAGTGGGACCCGGATACCTGGCCGAAACAGGCGCAGGGCTGGGGATTCCACGAGGCGCCACGGGGGTCGCTCGGACACTGGGTTCACATTGAAGATAAGAAGATTCAGAACTATCAGTGTGTTGTGCCGACGACGTGGAACGCCGGGCCGCGGGATAGCAATGGACAACGCGGTGCATACGAAGCGGCCTTACTGAAAACGCCGATTGCCGATCCGGAGCGTCCGGTGGAGATTTTGCGGACGGTACATTCGTTTGATCCGTGCCTGGCGTGCGCGGTGCATGTAGTGGATGGGCGCGGGAAAAAGTACATCCAGGTGAAGGCGAGCTGAGGCTGGACAGCACGTCACCGGGAAAGGAGGCACGCAATGGGCTCGTTGGCGCCAGGACAACATGCATGGAGCGAAGCGCATCGGCCATACCCAAGCACGTTGCCGGTGCGTACTTATGTTTGGGAGCTGCCGGTGCGAGTCTCGCACTGGTTGATTGTGTTTCCGATTGCCGTGCTCTCGTTTACCGGCTACTACATGCACGATCCGTTCATTGTGGCGAAGAGCGACACGACTTTCCTGATGGCAAGGATGCGCTTCATCCATTTGGTAGCCGGTTCGGTGTTCATCAGCGCCTTTCTGCTGCGGATGTACTGGTTCTTTGTAGGGAATGACTGGTCGAGCTGGCGATCGTTCTGGCCTATCAAGAAGCGGCAATGGCGAGGCATGGGGAACATGGTGGCCTACTACAGCTTTCTCAAAAAAGACCTTGTGCATAACGTGGGTCACAATCCGCTGGCCGCGATCACCTATCTGCTGATGTTTACCTTCATGCTCATCGAGATCATCACCGGCCTCACGCTATATACCTACATCCGCGGGCCCTGGCTGCTGGGATGGCTGTTCCGCTGGATCCCCGGAGTGATCGATGTCCAGTATTTGCGGCTGATGCATTTCTGCATCATGTTTGTGTTTTTCGCTTTCGTAATCCACCACGTTTACAGTGCGGTCCTGGTTTCGTGGGAAGAGCGCAACGGCCTGATCGAAAGCATCTTTACCGGATACAAATTCATCCCCAGGCACGAGCTGAAAGAGGACTCGATGCCGCCGAAGTGAGCGAATGAGTACAGCATCGGCTAAGACGGTAGTGCTCGGGCTGGGCAATATACTGCATGGCGATGATGGTGCGGGAGCCCAGGCCATCAGCCGACTGTGCGCGGACCCTAGAGTGCCGGCCGATGTGTCTCTCGTGGAGGGCGGAACACTGGGTCTGGAATTGCTTCCGTATGTCTGGGATTGCGCTCGCCTAATTGTGATCGATGCAATTGACGTCGGAGAGCCTCCGGGCACGCTGGTCCGGATGGCGGGGGAGGAGCTACTTACCTTGCCCGGCAATAGCAGCGCCCACCGATTAGGAGTCTCTGATCTGCTCGTGGCCTTACGAATGCTTGCCGAGCAGCAACCACAGGTAGTGCTGCTCGGCGTGCAGCCAGGGAGCACTCACTGGTCGTGCGAGTTGTCGTCCCGCGTTGCAGCCAACATCGACTCCTTGGCGGAGGCCACCGTCCGGGAGTTGCGGGCGTACCCGGAGCCAGAATCTTATTGATGCAAACAGTATGATCTGTGGCAGGGCCGTACAGGGTGGCACCCATGCCGGTTAAGCGGCATAAAGCGGCGATTATCAGATGCCAAGCGACAAACCAAAGCGGCGATCCCTGTGCCGCTCCCCCAATACGAGATTCTCATTACTGCTCGCTTCACCTGGTACCGGCAGGGGCCGCCGAACTAAGTAAACGAGGCGGGCAACAGAACCGATCTACACCAGATCAGGATACAAGCCAACCGATTGCCATTCATGCTGCAAGCCGCGAGCTGGAAGACAGCACCCCGGGTAGTGGCGAAGGGCATATAACCTGAACCGTTTAGATTTATTTGTCAATAGAAAAACCGCGCGGGCAAGGAATCGAATTCCCCATGAAAACTGCCTCTCTTTTTGTGACAATGATTGGGCACGACACTTTCCTGGATAGCGCACGTCTGCCGACGATGAGGAATAAGGCGGGAACTTTCCCGCTGCCGCGTTCCAGACGATGAGTCAAGCGCGAATGTCGCGGGAAGGGCTCACTATGAGGACGGCTCAGCCAACTCAGCTAACCTTAGACAAGACGCTGGCAAGGATACGTAAGCAATTCGCCCAGGAGGCATGGAAGAGCTGGAGCAAGGTATTCGCCCTGCATGACAAACTGGGGGACTGTCTTGACTCCGGCAAAGATTCAAAGCGATTCAATCGCGCCCACGAATTACTCCACGAGGGTTTGAGCGAGTGGCTGAATGATCTGGCTCGCGAGACGGAGACCTGCTTTCGCACCCTCCTCGAAGTGGCCATCGCGCGGCCGGACTGGGTTCCTGATGATCCTGCGCAGTGGGCACGCGCTCAAATTAATAGATTCCTGACCGAAGAGTTTGAGCAAGGTGCAGAACGCGAAGAGAAGCAGTGGGTTGGTCCTGCTCCCCTTGTTGAACGCGCAGAATTGAAATCCAAGCCAGCACGACACCTGGACTGGTTTCGGCGGGCTTGCGATGGTCCACCAAATGTGAACCTCCTTCCCGGATCGAAAGGGTGGCGTGAGCCGTGGTGCGCACCCCATTGGGTTCGCCAGAGCAAGAGGCAGATAGCGGGGTGGATGCTCCTCACAGTCGAAGAGACTAACACCATCATTTGGCTAGCGCGATCGGATTTTAAGCGACAGCTTAGCTCTATGCTGGATCAGGCAGAGGAAACTGCATACATATGGCTGGCGCGTCGGCCGAGCAACCAAAGCGAAGAAACGAAATCTCACAAACCGGGCAAGGCGAAGGACCGCCCTCAAGAGTTCACTGTCTTGGCGTGCGAATTGTGGTTGAAAGCCCGCAAAACGCTCCCGAGAAGAGCAAGAGTCTCAGAGGGTCAACTTAGTGAGATTGCGCGCACGCTAGACGAGCACCGCCTTGTTCCACCCTCGAAGTATCTAGAGAAAAAGTGCGCTGACGAACTGAAGGCATACAACAGTAAGCACTCCACCTCCACCTCGAAAGTCGGCGGCCCAATCCAGACATGGGAAGAACTTGTTCAGCGCGGCGACAAAGATCACTTGCGCTGTATGCGGCGGATTCTCTCGCGTTGCGCGACCACCCTCAAATCATTGTAAGGGCTGTCCGGCAATTAAGCCGGACAAGAAATATCGATTCTAGATAGTTCGCGGCCCGTCTACCCAATCTGCCCGCCACGTGTCCGACGGCAATTGCGGACAATGCAACTCGTAGACTCGTGTCTTTCTGTAGTCCAAACTGGAATCAAGTCGCGCCAGAGAAGTTCGGAGCGTGACATGGTTCACCAACACCAAGCCCCTTTGGGGCGCATACCGGCGAGCTAGGTGGCAGTGTGTTCAGGGAGGTTAAATGTCGAAAACGATTTGCATTCTTACTCCAGCTCAGGCTGCGCAACTGGAGCGCCAAGGTCGCGTACCGCGGTGCGCCTGGCATCGCCAGTCCGAGTCGAAAGCACTTGCTATGTTCCGAGAATCAAGGCGATGAATGCCAGCTTCAAGCCCGACCGCTGGCCAGCAACGAAGATAGTTGAAACTCATGGGGCGGTGAGATTTGTGCTGAAGGACGGAACCGAGATTCATCGGTTAGACCCGCCCTCTGAGGTATCGGAGTACAAACCACCGACGCGGTACGAACTTCTCATGTGCTGAATGGGCCGATTGTGAGGAGCCGGGGTGAGCACCCTGAAGAAGCAGTTAGACAGTGTCGAGGAGCGGATAGAGCTGCTAGATGTCGTCCGAATTGGACGCCGCATGCTGGTGTCCCAAGACGCGCTCAGGCTAGTCCTGTGTGATATGGAATCGCAACGCCACGGGAAGAAGTAGCGACCGCGGCAAAGAAGTCGGATATGAACCAGATACTCTGCTCTCTGGCGCAGCGACAAGCTCAACCAGATAGAGCTGCCGTCCTACCGCGCTGAGTATGCAAACCTTCAGTTCAATCGCGGCTGCTGTTGCCGTTGCAGGTAAAAACAGTGGTCCAAGAATGCGGGAAATGCGCGATCCTCCATCCGGCAGTCCCGCTGAGAAAAGGAATTGCAGTATGAGCACTCAGTCAGAATGGTTGACGGCCACAGAAGCCGCGAGCTACCTCCGCATCAAACCGCGCACGATATTGCTCTGGGCGCGCCAGGGGCACATCAGGGGTCACATCCTCAGCGGCACTCGGCGAGTGACTTGGCGGTTCCTGCGTTCCGATCTGGATGCTACACTCACTCCGCCGTCTGTTGCTCTCACGAAACGGAGGATTCAGTGAGACAACGGAACAGAAGTGGCAGTGTGGTACTGGATAAACGCATCAAGACGTGGAACTTTTTCTTCTGGGAGAACGGCAAGCGGCGCTCAAAGAAGATCGGCGCCTTGAGTCAATTTCCTACGAAGGCATCAGCGTGGCGGGCAGCAAAGCCCCTGCGTGATGCGGTAGAGAACCACGTCAGCATCAGCGCCGCAGCACCAACCGTAAACAAGTTAGTCGAACAGTACCGAGCAGAAAAAATGCCGAAACGCAGTGACACCCGCCGTTCCTACAACGTTTGGTTGCGTAATCACATCATCCCTAAATGGGGTGAGTGTGTGCTCTCAGACGTACAGGCGAGGCCCGTGGAACTGTGGCTCGAATCCTTGACGCTAGCCCCTAAGAGCAAAGTTCATATCCGGGGAACGATCAGCATCCTGTGGGACTTCGCCATGTGGCGCGGTGACGTGCCGACACAGCGAAACCCGATGGAACTGGTAACGATCAAAGGCGCAACCAAGAGAGCGAAGAAACCGCGCAGTCTGACGGTCGAAGAGTTCCAACGGTTCATCGTTCACCTTGGGGAACCATTCCACACGATGGCTCTGCTGTGCGTCTGCTTTGGCTTGCGAATCAGCGAAGCTCTCGCGCTGCGCTGGTCGGATGTGGATTGGCTGGAAGGCAAGCTCAAAGTGGAACGTGGCATTGTGTGCCAGCAAGTTGACGATGTGAAAACGTCAGAGTCTCGGCGCTCCCTTCACATCGACGCCGACATGCTCGAGAGGTTGAAGCTGTGGAAGCAAAGCACTCAGTTCTCCGGCCCGGATGACTGGATGTTCGCTTCCCCGGCACAGCTTGGACGGCTGCCGTGGTCATACGATCAGGTTTGGCGCATGTACCAAAAGGCAGGCGCTAAGGCTGGAATCGGTGGCCTCGGTACGCATTCGCTGCGTCACACGTATCGCTCATGGCTTGATGCCGTAGGAACTCCGATAGCGGTGCAGCAAAAGCTGATGCGGCACGCGGACATCCGCACAACGATGAACGTATATGGTGATGTGGTCACCGATGAGATGGCCCACGCTGCCTCGAAAGTGGCAGGGTTGGCTCTCAACGGCAGGTGAAGCGGAAGGTGATGGCTCGTAACCTGCTGAAAAGATGGTGAGCGCGGAAGGAATCGAACCTTCAACCTACTGATTAAGAGTCAGCGACGCTCATCGCATCCATCCTTTGGTAACTCACAATTGTCCAATAACTTACAGAAGCCTTGCGCGCACAGAGGACCACTCGTAAATGCTTGAAACGTTGGCGGTGTAGAGCGACGTACAGCCACAGTTACAGCCACACCCCCAGTTGTATGAAGATATCGAAACTCTGGAACCACCTGAAAAGGACTAGTGGGAACAACAACAGTTTCCCCAAGCTGGTCGATGAGCGCAGGAGAAGCGTTGCCCAGGAATCTTGACGCCTCGCGGATGTGCGCGATTCGGCCTGGTTCAAATCCCATTAAACGCGCGCAAGTTGCGTCGGTGGCGACGGGATCATCCCCAAGCACGATCTTTCTCAAGGAACGAGGAGTACCGTTAAGTGGGCCATTGCCTTCCATGGCGATGATGCCGTCCGCGATCACGAATTGAACCGGCACGGTGGCGCACAGATCGAGGATGCTCTGCTGGATGCCCTTCCAATGAAGAATATTCTTCGGCCATCCGTACCTTGCACCCGGCACAATTCCGAACATGTTCTTCATGCTGAGCGTGACGCCCGCCCAGTGGTGAGCCTTGATTTTGGGCATGGAAACCAGGAAGTCGGCCTCCACCACAGTGCGAGGGAGCCAGAGGCTTTTCATCCCCATGTAGCTCGCGCGCAGCGGTGTGCGAATCAGTTCATCGCGATTGAGATCGACGAATCGTATTTTCTCGTCTCGTAGAGACTGTTGATACCCGCTCTGTGAAAGCACCAGTTGTGTGTCCCGCTGATGTCCGGGCCCCTCGGCCACGATCACGGACTTAGCGCCGAGGCGTCGAAACGATTCGGCCGCAGCAAGTACCAGCAGCGGGTGGGTGTTTATCGCATTACCAAGAGCGTAGTCGACCAAGTTGGGCTTTAGGACCACTCTCTTGCCGCGAACATCAATTGGAAACATTCGCAGACCGGCCGCGAGGATCCGATCAAGTTCTTGGGAATACTGCTCTGCGTGCAGGACCGCGACTCTTGAGCGTTTTGGTCGACGATTTACGTGGTATTTGGGCAGAAGAAAAGGAGCGGATACACAAGCCCCAGCAGACAGTGCCGCGCTACCGACGAGAAAGTCCCGACGAGTGATGTTCACGACGTCACTCCGAGGGCCGACAATGCGCGTTGTGGGTCAAGCGCAAGACAGACCAGCGCGAGGGTGCTCGTGTCATCGACACTCGACAGACCAGGAGTCGCGACCAGCAAGCTGTAAATCAAATCGATGGGGCGACCGTATAGGGCAAGCGCAAGAATTGCCCAGGCAAGGCTCCACGGCGCGGTAAGGCGATGTCGCTGAGTTCGGCAACGACTTCGAGGCGCTGGAGAACCTGCGCAAGCTGGCCTTCGCGGACGAAGTCGACGAGCCGCAGCAATTGCAACTCTGGAAGGAAGAAGCCGAGGCAGCACAGGCATAGGGACAAATGAGTCTGCTCGTCGATCACCCATGGAAACTAAAGTACACGCCTGACGACGGCGATCTCGTGCGTCTTTTCTATGTTCCAGCACTGGAGGCCGCGAAGCGGTACCACCGCTCGACCGGATACTTCACAGCAACTGCGCTGACGCTGGCGGCACGTGGTATTGAGGGACTGGTAAGAAACAGCGGCGAAATGAAGTTGGTGGTTGGTTGCACCCTTGGGCCAGACGAGGTCGCAGCGATTGAGAAGGGACAGCAGCTACGAGACGCCGTCGAACAGCACCTTTCTTCATTCCCGCTCACTCCGGAAGATCCAGAAGCAGGCGATGCACTTGAACTCTTGGCGTGGATGGTTGGCAAAGGCATTCTTGAGGTGAAGGTCGCGGTGCCATGCGATCTAAATCGGAAGCCCATCACGTCGAATGGGATATTCCACGAAAAGGTCGGGCGGCGTTGGCACCGATGTCCGTCCCAACAAGCTGCTCAGATTGATGCGTGAACTGAAGAGCCACACACAAGGCCTTGTGCTGCTTACGGCCACACCGATGCAGGTTAACCCGATCGAGGTCTGGGACCTGCTTGCGTTACTCGGCTTGCCCGCACAGTGGAATGAGGCGGCGTTCCTTCGCTTTTTCGACATCGTGGAGCAACCCAATCCTTCGCCAGAAGCTCTGGACGACATTGCCCACCTGTTCCAGTCCGTTGAAACTAACTACGGTGCGGTCGGGATCGAGGAGGCGATGCGATTTTGCGGCGGAAAAAGGCTAACCGCGAATCGAATCCTACGTGCACTGAGGGACGTAGCCAATGTCCCTCGCCGACAGCTTGAGAATACCGACCGTCGAGCGGCAATCTCGCTGATGCGCGCGAATACTCCGGTTCGCAAGTTGGTTTCTCGGCACACGCGCGAGTTGCTTCGGAAGTACTTCAAAGAAGGTAAGCTGACGACCCCAATCGCCGACCGTAGTGTCAATGACGAGTTCATCTCGTTGACGAACGAAGAGCGGATGCTCTACGACGAGGTTGAGAACTACATTTCGAGTACTTACAACGCCGCATCGGCAAAAGAGCGGACCGCCGTTGGATTCGTAATGACGATATACCGGCGACGCTTGGCAAGCAGCTTCTTCGCCCTGGAGCAGACGCTCACAGCACATCTGGACTCGATTAAGTCAGGGCACGATCAACGGGCCGAGTCGGCGCTGGAAGACGACGTTTTCGATACCGAAGTTGACGACGAACTCTTGGATACGGACGACGCTGCTGCCCTGGAGCGCGAGGCTCTCGTGTTCGGGGAGCGAAGCGCGATCGAAGTCTTACTGAATCGGATTCGTGCGCTCCCGCCTGACTCGAAGATCGAAAGGCTGAAAGAGGTTTTGGAGAGTCTGCGTAACAGCGGATACGACCGCGTAATGGTCTTCACGCAGTACACAGACACGATGGACTTTCTGCGTGAGCACCTGAGCGAGAATGGCACTCCCCGTTTGATGTGCTACTCGGGACGCGGTGGTGAGGTTCACAACGCGGACGGGACTTGGCGAGTAATCTCACGCGATGATGCAAAGCGTCGCTTCCGGGAGGGACAAGCTGATGTGTTGCTCTGCACCGATGCAGCTGCTGAGGGGCTGAACTTCCAATTCTGTGGCGCGATGGTCAATTACGACATGCCTTGGAACCCGATGCGAGTGGAGCAACGGATTGGTCGCATTGATCGGTTGGGCCAACTGAATCCAGTCATTCGAATCATCAACCTTCACTACAACGACACAATCGAGACAGACGTATATCGTGCTCTGCGGACTCGCATTGGACTGTTTCAGGCAGTCGTCGGACGGCTACAGCCGATTCTCTCGCAGCTGCCCCAACGGATATCCCAGACGGTTCTGACAAATCGGGATCGAGGGCAGGTGATTGCCGAAATCGAAGATGCAGTGAAAGACACCGGCAGCGGTTTGGACCTTGATGCAGCAACAGACGGCGGGCTGGAATTCGGCACCAGGCCAAAGCCGCTTTACGACTTCGATGATTTGGATCGTGTGGTCACGGCAGAGTCGGCAAGGCCTGCTGGCATCGTGGTCAATGATCTTAGCCAACGTGAATATGCCTATCACGCGCCGGGAATGATAGCACCAGTTCGAATAACCACAGACCCGCAATATTACGAAGACAACGTGGAGAGCGTTGAATTGTGGTCGCCGGGAAATCCGGTGTTCCCATCTCCGGACGTGATCGCCGAGCGCAGCGAGCTAAGCGAAGGTGGCTCGATTGGTGATCTCCTCGATGGTGTGCCGACAAAAAAGGCACATGCCTGACCGCCTTTGGTATGCGGCTACTTAGGAATCGTAGAACCTACGGACTCACCTGAGGCGCCTTCAGACTGCGTACTATGGCTACAAGCTCAGCACATGTTTAGCTAAACGAAGGCCGTTCATCAGTTCATCAGCCCCTTCAGCTGTTGACGGCCTGCCGTTCGACGCGCCTGCCGTTCCCTCGTTCCACAATCGAAATCCACACCGGAGGAAAACCCATGTTCACAGAACTGATGCCATTGCTGCGCAAACGAAGGCTGCTACTGACCGTCTCCCTTGTTGAGGGCGATACGATCAGGGCCACCGTCGTTCCGCAGAAAGCATCTGACACCGAAGACAACGCTCTCACCACCCCATTGGCAATCACCGGCACAGCCGAGGAACTCGATCGCGACCTTCCTCAGCAGCTGGTGGAATTCACTGGGGCGCACCTGCAACTCCAAACCACCCTGGCCTCTGCCAAAGCTGAAATGGAAGCGGCTGCAAAAGCGGCTCGCGAAGAGGCACGCAAGAAGACCTCGAAGCCAGCCAGCTCGACGAGTCCGGCAACCCCGGCGACACCAGCGGCGACGCCCGTCTCTCGGGAACCGGAGGCACCGTCGCTGTTTGCGCCACAGGCACAACCGGAAACGACAGCCGCAGAAGTGGAGGAGGAGGGAGGTGAAGCATCATGAAAATCAACCTGGTCGAACGTGAATTTGTCTACCACGGAACTACGCTGCCATGCCCGAACCCAAAATTCTCGATTGAGGAAGTCCGTTCGTTCTACGCCGCTCAGTTTCCCGAGCTGACCAACGCAGCCATTACCGGACCTGAAACGGTTGGCGACCGTCTGCGTTACACCTTCGAGCGCGCCATCGGATCGAAGGGCTGATGGGATGCCGGACGCCAGCAAAAAATCGCTGTTACAGGAAATCCGCGAATCAGAGGGTCGGCAGGCCAGCGCCAACCCTCTGACCGAACTGATGCAGAGGTGGCTCGAATGCCCAGACTCGCAAGAAGCAAGCAGTGCTCTCGCTCGGGCTCTCTCACTGCAAGGAAGCGGGGATCCCGTCTTTCCCCAGGCCGCACAGCGATGACTCACACTGTCGATCCGCAACTGCTAGAACGACCGATTCGCATACTTGTCGTCGGCTGTGGCGGGAACGGCAGTGCTATCGTGTCCGGACTTCCGTACCTCCATCAAGCGCTCCTCGCCTTCGGTCATCCCGGAGGATTGGCAGTGACCCTGATCGATCCGGACACAGTCACTGAAACCAATTGCGTCCGCCAGCCGTTCTGCCGAACCGAGATTGGCTTTCCAAAGGCGATCGTTCTGGCGCATCGAATTAACCTTTTCTGGGGGTTGAACTGGCAGGGCATGCAAGCGACGATTCAACAGCTAAAGAAAGGCACAGACGTTGATTTCGTCATCGGCTGCGTTGACACCCGAAAGGCGCGGCGCGCCATCGACAAGTGGGTATTGAGCTCGCGGGTCCTGTACTGGTTGGATCTCGGCAACAACGCGTCCAGCGGGCAATTCGTTCTCGGACAGCCGAAGAACTCCGCCAACAGGAAGAAAAAGGATCGCCTTCCCACGGTGGCCGAGTTATACCCAGAGATCCTCAAGAGAGACGAGACAGAAGATGACCAGCCCTCATGCAGCGCAGCTGAAGCGCTAACCCGGCAGGAACCCTTCATCAACCAGAATCTCGCCTACCAGGCTTTGGGAATGCTGACGCAACTGCTGCGCCATGGCTCTGTTTCGTATCAAGGAGGATTCTGCAATCTGGTGACAGGACAACTCGTGCCGTTGGCGGTCGGTAAACCTCAGCAGAATTGCCGGCGGTAGCGACAGGGTGACAGGCCCAATACCAGATCCAGCAGAGCCGGGCGCATTGCAATTTCTGAGGCCCGCGTTCCAAGAGTAGACTCTTCTGGGCCCACTGACGACCGATCAGTCGACTACTATTTCAGAGCAGCGATAAATCCGATTGCTGCTAGGTTCTCGTGCGCCAGTTGTGTGCATGATTTGAGGCGGCACCGGAGCGGACCAAACACAAATCATCTCATCGTGCATGTCCTTTGCAGTCATTCGAGGTTTTGCCAACCAATATCATCATTTGCACCGGGAATATTGACATCATAGAGACCCAGCTTTCCGCGCACAGGGAAAATCTCGATCTTGCGGGTGTCACACAAGACCCAAGAGAAGGCGCCTGGATAACGCGCACAACATGCGGCCCGCTCGTCGGATGCGGTCATTGGACGACAGTCCACCAGTTCTGCAATCGCTAAGGCATACCCCGCTGGGGGGATATTCGGTGTTTTCGAAGAAACAATAAGCAGCGGGCCGCGATAGCCTGTGAGCCATAGACGGGTCTCAATCGTCTTCTTTCCAGAAGCAATCAAATTGGCCCAGGGTTGTTTGATGGAAAGTGCTTTCATGACTGAATCACGCACTGATTGCTTGCGACCATCGAATGGATTTCTTGGTGGATGCCGATACGCGCTCACCGACAAGACTTAGGAATTCCCCCGTCCAGCGGTCGAGCATTCGCACCCAAGGTGAATAATCTGACGTTGGATAAGGGCCAATCTCGGCACCGACGCAGGGCGAGAAGTATCCTTGAGAGAGAACAGTAGCTTGCTTGTTCAAGGCAGATGACTGGCGATAATGCTGCGCGAATTCCACAAGGGATGTGAAATCAAGACGGGCAGTTGCGGTCAAATTGGTAAAACCCTTAAAGATGTCGAAGGCGTAATCCGAAGGGCTGTCCAGCCCACAGCCAATGAATGCGGCGCGCCTGTAAATGCAAGGTACGCAATATCCGCAGTGGCGCACGTGCTTATCTTGATATCTGCTCGGACGGGCGCACGACACCGTACGCAGCAGCGCCGTTTTGAGTCTTGGGTCAAATGAGCGGACCATGTCAGTCTTGCTCTCGTAAAGGAAGGGGTTCTTGAGTACGCCCGAAAAAACACCCATTGCCTTCGAGAAGTCGAGGAATCTGCTAAGGAATCGTGGGTGTGCAGTCCTCGTACTGCATGTACCGAGACGAGAAAGCTCAAATGGGGGGTTCAGGGCGATGAGGCCATTCTCAGGCATATATATCTCGTCAACAGCCGCCATAGCGGCTACAGAAACAGCAAGCCCCAAAAACAAAAAGGATCGTACCCTGTGTGTCTCTTCACCGCCCTCTGGAATAGAGAAAAGGGGTTGCTCGCTTCGGGACATCGAAACCCGAAATTGAATCAGGCTAGCCTGTTTTGGAAAGAGCTTTGCCAGTTGCTGGAAGACCTGCGTCTGTGCGGAGGCGGTCGCCTGCTCTGACTGATGTCCGACCAGTAGGAGGCGCTTACCCTCTTGTAAGAGTTTGTGAGCTCCAAGAAGCGAATCTATTCCGCCAGAAAAGAGGCACACAGCATCAAACCCCTTACGAACTCGGGCACGATGCTTAGGATGAGCAGGCAAGCTGACGGCGGAAAGCCAATCATAGCGGTAGTTATCCCCCGCCAGGACGGTTAACAATCGAGACAGAGCATCTCCATTTGCTTTCCAAAGTCGTGCATTTCGTACCGGGAAGATGCACTCGAACTCGCGGCTCCAGAAGTCCACGCCTGCTTCTCGTAGGGCGAGCGTATCGAGGATGTAGGACATCACGGCAATATCTCGAAAATCGCGGATGTCGGACGATGTACTCAGATACAGGGGCTGCTCATCAATGGTGGCACGAAGGACGATATTCGGGCGTTTCGATACGAGATCGAGAATCACCGCGTCGTCAGGTGATTCTCCTAGCGCTTCGAGGTATGCAGGGTCTTCGCAGCCTTTCTTTCCAACGTAACGAAGCGCTTTCACAGTTCTACTCCGGATGACTCAGTTTCGACTGGAGTTGATCAACGATTCGGTCAGCAAAGCGCTGACCGGCATTTCCAAACCAGTCTATTCGGTCAAACTGCTGGCCGTCGCGAATGACTTTAAGTTCTTGAGAAACGATGCTACGACATGCACTCTCCACTGCGGAGGTCAAAGCCGGGTCCACTGCGCCGTCTGCCTTGTTTTTTGCGTGGTTTTCAAAGTATGACCAAACGGCCGTGAAGACATACTGCGAAAGAAATGCCTCGACAAAGCCCTCTACGCCGTCGCGGTCCAGGAAAGCCTCGAGTGCGCCTTCCAAATCTTCATAGGACCCGTCCCCCTCCACGGCGGCGATATCGAATATCGTTTCGCGAAGGGCGGCTTCTAGAACCTCTGCCTGCCTTCCCGTAGCAGTGCTACTCAAGTGCTCGGCTATCTGTGCAACTACTTCGGCTGCCGGCCTGCCACGAAGATCCTGAAGTCCCAAAGATTCGAGTGCTACATCGAGTCCGCCTGAGGCCACCTGCGAACCGAAGCCCCCCAGGCCGCGGACTGCACTGCTTAGTCCACCTCCGGAGGAGCCCTGCGCGCCTCCTCGTTCTGCGCGCCCCCCGCCCCCTCCACCGCTGCCTATTACTCCACTAGAACGGCTACCATCGGAGGACGTGAGGCGAGGTTTCATACCGACTCCGCCTAGCGCTCCCATTGCGCGGCGCACGAATCGCTGCGCGTCGAAAGGCTCTCCATCGGGTGTCCGGCCGCCGATAAAGTCAGTAAGCTGCCGCTTGGGACGTGTCCAAGCCCCACCAGCCGGAGTCTTAAAGCTCTTAGAAGTTCCCATTGGCTATTGAACGTTATCTTTCGGCGGCGCTTTTTTCTTGCCGGCAAGCGCCGTTGCGAATTTGGTTTTTGGTGCAAAACTATCTTGAAGTGCAGGACTGACCTGCACTCCGGCGGACTGCGCATCAGAGATAAGGGTATTCCCCGCAATCTGAAGTGCTTGGGCAAAGGGCGGAGTCAGTTTTTCGAGTGCCTTTACTGCCGCTGCATACTGCGACCGATGGCGACGGCAGATTTCGGTCAAACCAGTCACTATGTGGGTTTGGACGGTCAGATTAGTCGCCTGGGCTAGATCCTGTGAAAGCATTCGCACCACCAAGGCAGCGGTTTCAGAATCTTGCGCGGCGGCTTGCCGGGCAGATGCTCTTGACCTCATCCTGTCGTCACTGCCGATGTTGCGGGCGGTCAGCCGCGCCTGTTCGTCAAGGCTAGCGACAGGCTCTGGCTTCTCCTTCGCTAGGGATGTTTGAGCCAGAAACAGATATGGACGCAAATCGTCAGTGCTCTTAAGTATTGGCTCTCGATTTAGATAGTGCACTAATGCGGGCTGGGCGAGAGTGTCGGCAACGAGCTTTCCGGCTGTGTCATCCGCAGCGCCTTCGGCAGCTTGGGTGATCGCTTCGAAAAGTTCACACGAACCTGTCAATGGATCGACGGTCTCAACAATATTCTTAAAAAAGTCCTTCCACGCATATTCCAGAACAGCAAGCTTGATAAGAAGCTGGAGATGAGTCACCAAGTTGTTAGCTTTGGCTAGGCGGCGGCGAAGCGCAAGAATATTCAAGAATCTTTTGATTTGTCGAGGGTTGCCCCGCAAGGCGTGGAAGAGATTCCGAACATAGGGAAATATCTCGGCAAGCTCAGCCTCAACGGTGGCGATTTCCGAGAACAAGGCTCGGTTCTGTGAAGGCCAAGCACGGAGGGCCTTTTCAATTCCGTCTGAGCTCGTCAGGAAAGCTGCCCGCGATTTCACGAGTTCATCCCATGATGCTTCCGGCAAGTAGTCCGCGAGAATCAGCATGCCAACATAACAAACGACATCATCAATCTTCTGTTCAGGGATAACAAATGGGAGCTGGACAATTTTCTCCAGGAAATCCCGTTTTCGATTATCGTCTGCTACCTTGTACACCTCTCCGACGGCATCTTCGATTTTGTCTGCGTCAGCTCCAATGACAAAAGTGCAGGCCGGGGTGTTGAGAAATAGTTTTATGGTCTCGAAGGTCTCAATGACCTTCTCGTTCGAGCATCTGTCGAGATCATCGATAAAAACGACTAAATGGCTGATCTTCGCTTGCCGGAGCACATTCGCAAATTGCTTATCGAACCGCTCAATGGTGTCAGAGACTTTGTCATTTTGCTTTTCGAAGGCTGAAAAGAAGCCATCAACATCCGGCGATAATGTCACAGCCGATTTGGTGATCGCCTTCGCCAGCTTGAGGACATTGGCGCTGGACTTGAGCTGCTTGAGTGTGTCGAGGACGTCCTGCCCTAGTGTTTTGTCCTCTTCAAGCTTAGCGATGATTGCATGAATCAGGGCGGATTGAGCTTCATCGCGACCTTCATATCGCCAAGCGTTGAACCAAAGTGTCTTGACGCCATCAGCCTGCGCATGGGCATTTAGGCGGGCCTGCAGCATGTGCATCAGGCTTGTTTTTCCACTACCCCAGGCACCGAAGATTCCGAGCGTCAGCGGAGCAAGATTGCTCTGAGTGCAAATGTCCGCCAGCACCTCGACGTAGGTGTTGTACCCGAGAAAATCGTAGAGTGTCTCTTTGTCAGACCACATTGGCTGCCTTGATACTTATGCGTACATTACTGTGTATGTGTCACAGCATAATGCAAGCTGGCTCTCCTGTCGTGGAGTCGCTATCCGAGCCCGGAGCTTGTGAATCGCGGCACCACTATAGTGGCCCGCGCGGTTGAATCTAATATCTAGGTGTTGGGTCTGCAGTCTGCCCTCGCAATCATCCGACATTCACGTCTGAGAGCTGCCAGTTCTAGTACAGGATTGGGATTATCGTCCGTGTTAATGATCGGAAAATGCTTCCGGATCAACCCGCGTTCGACTTCTTCGATCGCCGGATCAGCCTCGATCCAGCTTACCGAGAGATTCTCATCAATCCAAGCAATGATCTGCTTCGTATCCTCTGGACTGAATTTATAGTTATTCTGATTGGACTTTCCGAACAGCGAGCCAGGTGAAGGCCGAAATCCGAGGATCGCCCCGATTCCCCGAAAGAAAGTTGAGGGCTGCCGGTGCAACAAATCTTGTTCAACCAAGCGCTGGCGGAGCGATTTCGTCGCGATACCTATGTAGATTAACCTGGTGCGCCTCTCAAGTAGCAGATTCGAAAAAGGACTTTGCAGCTGGTTGGGAGAATCTACGAAGATCGCGTAATAGCCGGGCCTCGCAGGCGCCCGCCGCAGTGCTTCTGCCGCGG
The DNA here is from genome assembly GCA_963699185.1 of uncultured Acidobacteriaceae bacterium. GTDB lineage: Bacteria > Acidobacteriota > Terriglobia > Terriglobales > Acidobacteriaceae > DASRAA01. Next base: position 724,384 of record OY969419.1, read on the forward strand.
AGTACTTGCGCGCCGCGAGGATTTCATCTGGAAGTTCAGTGTCGGTCATCATGCGACTCGCGGCGCAGAAACCTTTAGCATTAGCGTCGACAACATCTTCTGGCACCCTTTAGTTCGGCTTCTTGCTAGCACCGTAGAACGTGACCTCGCCATCGACAACGACCGCCACGAACCTGTTGCTTTCTGCGTCCCTGAATTGCACGACCTGATGACCGCTGCGAACCAACTGTCCCCATCGGCTCGGTTTCTCCGGATTCTGCTCGATGGCTTCATATTCGTGGCCCTCAGCACTGAATGCGGCGGTTTTCAGATGCTGTCGACTTGTGCGGTGGACGGGTATGGATTTGCCGCCCACGTTTACGGACGTACCCGTCATCAACTGCGAGGCGACCGACTTTAGGAGTTCTGCGTCGAGCATTGGCAAGTATCCAGGCTGGAACTCCAGCTATGGGCTCTGCGGTGAAGTCGTTCCTGCGCGCCATCTTACCGTAGCCATGACGAAATTGCGCCTGCGGCGGCCGTTGGTGCGCCCTCTCGCGGGAGCGGCGTGGATGTTACTTCCAACTACTCCCGTGGGGCAGAACATCCATTGAGACGGAGCAGACCAGCCTCTGCGGACACGGCCCACAAAACCTGTTACGGCATCGCGAAATTGACTAGAATGGGGCGGCGCCGGACTTTGCCACTGGCCCGAGGCTCCACGGCCCCCCACCGAGGTTGCGCAATTGAAGAAACTCAAGACGCATTCCCTGCGCAATCCGACCGCCCGACTTCAGCGGGCCGCTCGCCAGCGCGCTGACGATGAAGCTCGCCGAATTCCCTGGCAGCGCCTGCTTGATACTCAGAATCAATACATCGACTGGCAGGAGTTCTACCTGTGGGTTCGTTCGATCCTGGAAGTTGAAGACCGTATACCGGATTGGCTGCTTGAAATTCTCAACGCCCGTGTTCCGGGATTTATCGAAACTGAAAGAGCGCTCACACCCAAAGCAGCCAAGACCATGCCTCTTCATTTCCGCCTGGAAGATTGGATTGACGAACACATTTTTGCCTTCGCCAAGCAGGAAGGGTCGTTCTTCGCAATTACGTACTACGCCATACGAGAGCCGCGCTACCAGCGTGCCGAAGTGTGTTGGTCGGAGTGCACCGAGAAGTGGAAGAAAGCCAGACCGATCGAGTATCCGTCGTTCGAGGAGTGGAAAGGCATGGCGGCGCAATGTGACGAGACTGCCCATCTTGTGGCCCGAGAGCGGAAAGCAAGATCATCGTTGAAGCTGGTGGATCCTGATCGCCTCGCCAGCGCCGTTGCTCGATATATCGATTGGGAGGCCTTTGCGTATTGGGCTCGACCGGCACTGGACCGCGAATCTCGACCGCCCGCGGAGGTTGCGAGCGTGCTTGAACGTCGATGCCCTGGGTTCCTGAGCGCAAGCATCAAAGCGAGGCAACGAGATTCCGTGGGTGACTCACAACCATTGCAGCGGCTGATGCTCTGGATCGATGACCACTGCTTCCAGGATGCGCAAACTGAAGGCTGGTTCGATGCCATCCTCGTCCACGTGCGGAGCCATCCGCGGGCGATTCGGACCATGGAATACGCCGACCACTGGGATGAGGTCTGGAGTTCAGCACTGCCGAGCCCTTACCCCTCTTTTGAGGACTGGCGCAGAGACGCCGACTCTTACGTTGACTTGGACGACTGAAAGCTCTTAGCCTGGATTTCGCCGCAAGCAACTCACACCTTCTGTTAGAGAATGTTGTGCGAGGAGCGGCTCGCATGCAGGTTGGGGCAAGTGTCACGATTCTGGTGGTCCTGCTTAGGTTGATCTCGACTGCCCACGCCCAGCAAGTCCTTACTTCCACGCCCACCTCAATCCAGCACGTACCACAAGAAGGAGCGGTGCCCGTCTGGTCGTATTCCCTGCCCGCGCTCAGTGTGCAAATGCCGGCCATTTCGGCTGCAGCACTTGCCCCGAACGGTCGCTGCGCCGCTGTAGCTGGGGCCGGCAGAGTCGATGTCCTCGACATGAAGGGTCAGAAGCTTTGGACCTGGGAATATGGCAAGGTGAACAAGTTCATCACCGCAGGAGCATTGGCAGTCTCGCCCAAGTGCGATGAGGTCGCCCTGGTGGGTAACAGCGGCTACAAGTACACGTGGATCGTCGACCGTCACGGCCCCAGGGTTCCCATTCAGACGGCCAGCACCCCTCTAGGTATTGCCTTCAGCCACGACGGCGAGTTCATCGCCCTAGGCACCGGCGGTTGCGATCTGCTACTCATCCGTAAGTCAGGCGGACTGAAGTGGAAGAAGACCTACAACCAGGGTTCCTGCATTTTCGGAGACCTCTCGTTCGCCCCCGCAGACAAGTTCATCATGCTGCAAGCTTGGAGCGTAGGACTGATAACCCTAGACGGCGCCACGGTATGGATGAGCTCTGGCTGGGGCATGGCCGCGTCCCGCGATTCGCAGACGTTTGTCGTTTGGTCCTCGCCGAACCACGGACCTCAGGTCGGCGACGTAGCCGCTTTCAATGCTGGCGGGAAGGAAATGTGGAGCCGCGTGGCGCCGGGTAACCCGACTGCAATTTCCGCATCCGGCGACAAAATCGCGGCTCCAGTGTACGAGGAGCACGACTTCAGCCCGGAAGATTGGGACAAGTACCAGGATCAGCCTGTCGAGATTCAAATCTTCTCGCGCACGGGCGAAACCCTGAAAACCTTGCCCGTCGAAGGCACTGAAGTGCTCGCGATGTCGTCGGACGGCAAACGGCTTTTGGTTCGCATGCCAGATTCCATTCAGGAATTCGATGCCGACGGCAACATGTTGCTGAAAATCCCCAGCCCGCAAATGAGCTACAGCAAGGTCTTTGTCCCGGACGACTTCTCCGGCGCCTTGGTGTGGCGGCGCGTGGCCCCCGCCGTTGTCGAGTCGTTCACCTTGAAGTAGCTAAGGGGGTTCAACTGCCGGTCCCCAGGGAACGGGATCGATCTCCACGACCTGTATGGGTTACGGATCGGCACACCCGGATATGCTTGAAGTATGGGTTGCCGGCTATCATTTGTCCGCACACACAGGTTCGGACTACTAGGGCGTGTTTTTGAGCGCGAGAAACACGCACCGCGTTCGTGACGGTATCCGACACCCCGTACTCGTTGCGCAGCCATTTGGCGATGGGCGCATGGATGAGTGCCATACTGATCTCGCTGCCGTGCTTCTTGCAGAACTCCTCAAACGCCCGGTCGGTAACAAATAGATCAACCAGCTTCAGTTGACGGGTGGAAATCAGCTCCTGCACCTTCGCCAGCGTGAGGCCTAAGATACGTCAGCCAGCCCAAGTTGGACAAACGAAATCAGCACTACGTTTCTGCCGAGGTTCAACGGGGAAGCCTTGGCATCGGCTCGATTTTCCTGCCATGCGAGGTCCTGCGTGAGTACTTCTATCGCCTCCCGCGTACGGCCGACAGAGTCGATCATCCGACCCTGTACGAGGTCTTGCGTATCCCGGCCAGCGCTTCGCCTTCCGAGCTTCGCGTCGCTTTCAAACTGCGTGATTTGGAGCTAAGGACGGCGGGCGTGCGGCAGCGTGAGCGAGTGGCGCTGGAGCGGGCATTTAACATCGTTGGTCAACCGGAACTGCGCGCTTGCTACGACGCGCTGCTAGCCAATCCCGAAGCCCCTGCCGTGTTCCCGTATGGCGGGTTTGGCTCTCTTTTCGTTGCCGGCGAACCTTCCCGTGATGGAAAGACATTCTTTGCTCGCCGCATCCTCACGTTTTCACCGGAGCTACGGCGACGGCGGTTCCATGTGCCGCTGCGCCGATGTGATTTCTACGATGACCGGGCACTCTGCCGCGACATGCGCCGCAAGCTGGAGTTCTGGCTCGACCCAGCCGCCTTGCATACACTCTGGGACCGCACCTGGAATCAGTGGAAGCATCTGTTGGGAACCAAAATCGAGGTCGAGGGCACGTTCGTACAGAGCGGCAAGTACCGCAAGCGTCGTGAGGAGTGGGAACTCGTTACCTGGGTAACTGCGTTACCGAGCCGGTTGGAGGTCAAACTGCCGCTCGATTTCCAGCTGCAAATCGAATCTGCCAAAATTGCCTATCATCGCTTCGGCCAGTATTCGCGGGCTCTGGATCAGGTCCGGCTGTGCCTGGAGCATCGCGCGGTCGAGCGAGGGGAGCTGCAGCGAATGTGTTCGGAGCTGCGTATTCCCGGCGACTTCGATGTTGCCCAGATCAGCTGGCGTCCTGATTATGATCCATTCTTCTATCGCCAGCTCGCACGCCGGGCACGCCGGCTCTATCTGTTTCGGGAGGAATACATTTTCGACGTTGAGAAAAGCGTCGTCGTCGAAACTCCTCAGCTTGGCCACGCGACTTACGTCTTCGCCAAGCCCCGGAACATGGATACCTTTCTCGCTCTGTACACCAAGATCACGAAGGACGATGTCCGTCGGAACCGCAATAATACCGCCGAACGGCTGGGCTTTCTGGGGCGGGTGATTCATGGCACAAATCCACGAGCATGGCTGAAGGAAGTCAGGCAGCGGGTCGGCGAGGGAATCGACTTCGCGGCTATGGCTGAGTGAATCCTGGACTGATGCGGACACACCTTTGTGGATTTGGTGTCAGCCTCTTAGGCGCCTGCTGCGATGACTAGTCAAAGTGCGATTGGTGAAATGAGTTTTGCGAGGGAGCTGCAAGGGACCATTGGCAGCGCGTGGCGGGCCTCAGTGTCGAGGGCGAAGAGACCCTTGTTCTCACTCAAAGTGCGATTGGTGAAATAAATCGATTGACGATTAAGATTCCAGGTCAAGGCCGCATCTTCGCAGCCGAGCGGCCAAAGGCACGCTGCGAGAGCGATTTGAGCCAGGAACTCCTGCCAGATTCGTCAAATTACAAGCAGGTCCCCGCGGTAGCCCCATCGCTAGCCAGAACGCGCGTTATCAGCCTGTTTGACGAACACTCGATTTGAAGCTAACAAGAGTGCTGGAGAAGCCATTTTCGCGCCCGTCTCGGGGTGGCCGGGACCGAAGCATGGCGAGTACTTTGGCGGCGAACTGCCACCGATCTCGCCGTGATGTGCTCGGCCACACCGCTAGCGTTCCAAAAGACATGCCCCAACGATTGGAACTCTGAGGGGTCCCCGGCGACCAAGGTCGCGCGCCGCAATGGGCTACCTCAGCCAGATCGACCGAAGTATGCGGGAGCAGTTCGAAAGTCATCAGTGAAGGCTAGTTGGAGGTTGGAGTGGCAGTACGATTAGGAAAAATTGACAGCAGATTCCTGGGAACGCAGGCGGCAGCGGAATACTCTGGCATTCCGGCGGGCACGCTGCGGGCATGGAGGTGCCAGGGCGTCGGACCGAAGTTCTATAAGCCTCGCGGGCGCGCGTTGTATGATATTGCCGACTTGGATGAATTCATCCGGTCAGGCATCCGTGTTGCCTCTGTGCGCGCAAGCAGGGAGGAACGGAATGTCTATCTACCTACGGGGTAGGATCTGGTACTACCTCTTTTACCTAAACGGAAAGCGCTACAGAGGCAGCGCCAAAACCAAGAACAGGAAGAAAGCAGAGCGGATTGAAGCCCAGGCGATCGTCGCGGCGGAGGCTGGGCAGTCGTCAAAGCCGAAGCGGGCGCCTCTGATTCAGGAGTTTGTAAAGCAGTTCTTGGAGTGGCTCGATAAGACCACGCTTGAGCCGAAAACCAAGAACGATTACGAGAATGGTTGTCGCCTGATTCTCAGATCCACGCTATGCGGGATGCGAATGGATCAGATTACGTCGGATGATGTTGAAACCACCGCATTTCACGAATCACCGTACAGTCGGAACTGCGCCATCCGGACGATGCGCCGCATGTTGGGCAAGGCCCGCGATTGGAAATTCATCCGGGAAGTTCCGAGGGTGAAATCAGTCAAGGTCGATGCCAGGAGCCGTATCGTGACTGACACAGATGAAAGGGCGCTTTTGCCTGCGTGCCCGAGGCCCTTGAGAGACGTGCTGACCATCATGCTGGATTCAGGCATGAGAAATGGCGAGGTAGTCAGAATGCGCTTTGAACATATCAGTTGGGAAGGCGCCTTCTACTTCAATCCGAAAGGCAAGTCACGCAAAGCCCGCCGGGTCGTGCCACTGAGTGAGCGCGTGATTGGGATACTGAGGACCATCCAGCAGGAACAGAAGGGAGGAACGGAAGGCTGGGTGTTCCCGTCAGAAAAGTCTCGATCAGGGCACATCGAGTTGAGCGGAATCGAGCACGTGTTTAGGAAGCTTGCTAGAAAGCTCGGTATCCCTGATGTTCTGAAGCTGTATTGTGCCCGGCACACTTTTGGGACGGTGGCTATGGCGGAGACGAGAAACCCAGGCTTGGTCAAAGAGGTGATGGGTCACGAGAGCCTGAGTACGACCATGGTTTATCTGCACCCGGAAACGGCCCAGATCAAGAATGTGATCGACCGCCGCAATCAACAGAAGGACTTGGGATTTCCCACAGCCACAAAAACAGCCACAGTCGTTCAGCGGGATGGATGTGACCAACCATAAGTTGTTGAAAAGGTTGGTGAGCGCGGAAGGAATCGAATCCGCGCAGTAACGTACATTCAACAAGATACAGAGCAACAGACGGCGATTTAGACGATCTTAGTACATGTAAAGCAGTGCGAACGGCAGGTGAATGGCAGGTGAATCTGAGAGGATGTTCGCTTTGCTTTTCCGCATGACACCACGTCATAAATTCGGGCCGACGAAGCATTTGGAGTGTGGTGGCCAGAATGTCGAATAAAGCTAAGGCAACGGCAGTTGGCAAGTGTCGAGCAAGGACGAAAGCGGGTCGCCCATGTGCCGCTCCAGCAGTGCGCGGGGGCGCCTATTGCGCGATCCACGCGGACCCCAACCGAGCAGCCGAACTCGGTCGCAAGGGAGGTGCTCGCAACCGTAAGATATACGAGGGCGAGATCCAGGAGGTTTCGGTTCCTCAATCGGCCGCGGACGTGAGGCGAGTGCTAGCCGAGGTCATAGCAGAAACCCGAGCAGGGAAAATGGACCCGAAGCTGGGTAGCACCCTCGCCTACATGGCGACTGCCCTGTTGCGGGCGTATGAGACAGATCCCCCGACGCCAGTTAACCCACCCGCGATGCCTAATATCTACCGAGCGCTTCGTTTCAGAACCCACAGTACCGGAATTACCGAGACTATCCAGCAAAAAGAACTTCAAGCGCCACCCACCGAGCCACGGCCAGGCCTGCCTGCGCCAACGACAGAAGCCGTGGCCTCTCAGGCCAAGCAAGAAGATGAGAACGTGATTCTCGACTACTAAACCGGACATCCCTTAACTCACTAAGCGTCAGCCGGAGGGCCGCTCTTCTTTGCCGCTTAGCCTCTGATAATTGCCGCTTTAAGCCGCTTTAACGGCATGGGGGGAACATCGAGATTCTCCCGTTGCGATGTGATTCATGTCCGCCTCGGATACGAAGAGCGTAGAACACCCCCTCTCTCTACATGAGCATGTGACAATGTTGGACATGTACAAGAAGGCGGGCTTAAAAGATGAGGAAATGGTGAAGCTTCCGGGCTTCATGAAGAGCTGCTTCAGCTATGTGCTTTGGCAAGTGCTGCAAGGAAAGATAGACCCATACGATGGGCCAGTGCGATTCAACTGCCTGCCCGGTGAGATTCCTGTCTTTGGTTTCGGCAGCATGATCCTCTACGAAGAGAAAACGTCATCTTCCTACGTCGGAGGATACAGCGGCATGAGCTTCAGGGTCGCCAGAGGCGTGTACTACCACTTCGGAGGCATGCAAGGGCAGCGGGTACAGACCAGCTCTTTGCAGGAAGTGGACTATGGGCAGGCACTCATCACATCCCAAAACTTCTACTTTGGTGGGGACAAAACAAATTTCCGGATTCCGTACAATCAGATCGTCCGGTTCGAGCCCTATACGGACGGCATCGGTATTGCCAAGAACCACGGTAAGAAGCAACTTTTCGTTGTCAACAGCCACCCCGATTGCGGTTGGTTCCTCTACAACGTCATGCAGGCCTTAGCGAGTCCGCAAACGCAACCGTTGTAGTCAGTCCGACCCTCTGACGGCCAGTCATGCGCTTCTCCCCCTTCGCGCCAACCAGCCCCCCCTACTCTACCGATTCCACAAGGCAATCTCCGCTCGTCGCCCAGCAAGCCGGTCTTGACCGACATCTCCCAGAAACCAAAAAGAATTGGAACTCAACAGGCAATCTGCTAGCCTTGTCAGCGTGAACGACACGGGTATCCAACCAAGCGTGCCACCTACGGCAACAAACGTCGACGAACTGCGCGCCGAGATTCATGCTCTGAAGCGCGAACTGGAGGAATCGCGGAAGAGTACGACCCAATATCTTCAAAACGTCGCTCATCAGCTAACAGCTCCTCTTAACGCGATCAAGTGGAACATCGAAGCGATTAACGACGAGAAGGTCTCGATTCAGAGAAAGAAGAATATCCTCAGCTCTCTCTACTCACAGGGAACGATTCTCGTTCACTTAATTAAGAACTTCAGTCTGATGTCTAATCTTGAAGCCGACCATGAGCTAGGCCAGTTTCGCGACCAACCTGAGGCTGTCGATCCTCTCCGATTGGCCATCAACTTGGCCAACGACTTCGAGCCGCAGGCCTCGGACGGCGACAGGAAAATTGAAGTGCGCATGTCAACCTTTGATTCAGTGTTCGGTGACCAACAATTATGGGTCGTGAAGAATCTCGTTGCTCAGGCGCTTTCAAACCTACTTGAGAATGCCGTGAAATACTCCTCCACCGGTACGACAATATACGTTGAGGGCGCACGAATGGTGGTCAGCGATGTGCCTTTGCGCGGCATTTCCGTAAGGAATACTGGATTGTCTATTGAACCGAGCGAGATTAAGAGACTAACCGAGCGCGGCTTTAGAGGCAATGCAGCAAAACAGAAAATCCCGGCTGGTACTGGCATTGGTCTCTTTATCGCCGCAAGAGTAATGGATCTGCATAAGGGTGAGATTGTCTGCTCTGCCAAACGAAATGACACCAAGATGACATTGCTGTTCCCTGAGTCCAGCATCAAATGAATTCCGCGGCGACCGTACTTCTTGTCGACGATGAACCTAAGTTGGGGATTAATGCGTTGGTATGTGCGCTTGAAGCCCGTGGCTTTGAGTGTGTATTGGCAGCCAACATGACCGACGGTGTGAAAGTATTACAAAGCACTCAGGTCGCGGTGCTGGTTACTGACATCATGATGCCGCCGGGTGACGCGTTCAAGGGAGTTGACGCGAATGAGTGCGGCTTTCACCTTATCGAGTACGTTCAGCAACATTGGCCGCGGCTTCCCATAGTTTGCTTATCCGTCATAGCTGACCATGCTAAGATTCGGCTTCTTACTAGAAGTGGGGTTCGATACCTGCGAAAAGGAGAAACGCCCTTGTCCACAGCAGTCGAAATTATCAGCGCCGTGGCGGTTGGGCGACGGGTTAGATTATAAGCGAGATGCAGGTACTGCTCGTTGAGGATGATCAATTCTATGCCCAGTTTATCTCTGAGTGGTTGCGAGATAACGGCGTCGGAACGACGATTGTCCAAAACGCACAGGACGCTTTGGCCGTCGACATTCAAAGCTACGAAGGCGCGGTTGTTGACGTCATGCTACCGAACGACCCGGATTCTTCTGGCATCACGGTCGAAGAATCAAGAGCCGGATTTAGCACGGGTGTCGCAGTGGCTAGACGCTTGCTGGAGAAGAATCAAAAGCTCCGAATCGTTTTTCTTTCTTCTGGCGTCCCCAATGGGGAAGCGGAGCAATGGGCGAAAGACCGCTCTATCATCTTCGTTCGCAAGAGCGATTCGAGCAATGCGCTGAAGCAGGCGCTATCGGGCCTCAATCTGTTAGGGCCACAGGCACCTCCGCTGGCATTTATCGTTCACGGCCACGACTCTGAAGCGGTGCTAGAGCTCAAAAACTATATTCAGAACACGCTCAAGTGGCAGGAACCAATCGTTCTCCGCGATCAGCCGAATAGTGGGCAAACGTTGATTGAGAAATTTGAGGAGTTTACACGTCAGGTTGATTGTGTTTTTGTCCTGCTTACGCCAGATGACAAAGTTATCGGCAGCGGGAGCGGTGACGACAAGACGCGTTCACGCCAGAACGTCATCTTTGAGTTGGGATTCTTCTATGGGGCTCTCGGTCGACGGTCAGGGCGAATCCTCCTTTTGCATAAAGGCCCGGTTGAGTTACCCTCTGACATTAACGGCATTACTTGGATTGCCATAGACAAAGGAATTAGTGCTGCTGGTGAAGAAATAAGAAGAGAGGTGGCCTCGTTGGTCGCCACACGGCGCGTCTAAATCTTGCGCGCCGATCTGTACCGCCCCTTAGCTAGAGCCGATCATAGGCCAGCTTGTGCTCTTTGCCGGGACTACGCATGTAGATACCCTGCTGGAGCAACGGCAACCCCGCTACGGCAGCTCGTCGGCACCCTTCTTCTTGATAAGTACGGTGAAATCAGTGATCTCTTTCAGGTCCGGCAACTCGTTTTCCCTAAGCCCCCACCACGACAATGCATCGACGAACAGCAGGTGCAGAAATAGGCCATAACGCTGATAGAAGTCCGACAGACTCAGGGATGAGCGTTGAGGGCTGACATGGCCAACCACCTTATTGCGGCAATCCCTGAAATCTTTGGCGAAATTGGAAGGTATTTTCTCCGGGTAAGCGCTGAGGGCATCTGCCCACCTCGGTGCCGTCCCATTCTTAATGGCCACCCGAGTATTGGCTAAAATCCTTTGAGCGTGGGCCGAGATGAAGCGATTTACCTCGACAGCTACTTTGTCGCCTTTTGCTATTGCCGAGTCCCCCTTCTCCCTCATCAGAGCTCCGACCATGAACTCATAGAGGTGGTGGATAAAGCGAGAGTACGCGTTATACATCCTGAAAGAACGCCACCTGTCTTCGCCCCTGGCCATGGACTGAATCGCAAGTCCCCGGAACTCGTTCCACGCCTCGTGGCAGCGTAGAAACTCGTGATGCAAAGCGACACATAAGTCGATGTCTGTTGCGTCGCCGGGGCGAAACTTCATGGCAAAACTATACGCCGCTTCGTAAAGTTTTAAGGCCCGAGGTAAAAATCACATCCCTGTTATGTACTCCGTGCGATTCAGCCAAAGAGCGCTGCCCACTGACGGATTAATGACTCCGTCGATGGCGGCTGGCGTCACAGATCGGCTCGGTGGAAACCTGTGTCCCCGACCGACAGACGCCGCCGGCGTCCATTACTGAGGGGGCATAGATGCGACCGGTGACAGCACCTAAGTCCCATTTGTCGGCATTCCTTGCAATCAAGTATCATGGATACTTCCAACTACGGGCCCCGGACAAGCCTTGCTGTCTGCACAAGCGCTTTAGAGCATTTTCACTCAAGGTGTATAGTTAACTCCGCAATGGCGGAACCAGGCTCGAGCGTTGTCTGGGGTGATGCAAGGGAGAGCTTGGGTAACCGCCTGTTCCAGCGCCTCGCCAGTTCTGGCTTTGAGCGAACGTAAGAACTGTTTCAGTTTGGCCCAAGCCTTCTCGATCGGGTTTAGGTCAGGGGAATACGGCGGCAGGTACAGCAGTTCGGCTCCCGCGGCTTCAATCAACTCCCGCACCCCGCTCACCTTGTGGGCGCTGAGGTTGTCCATGACCACCACATCGCCAGGGCGCAGCGCCGGGCACAGCACTTGTTCCACATAGGCGAGGAAGATGTCCCCATCTGTGGCTTCCTCGATGGTCATGGTGGCTAGCAGGCCACGCAGACTCAAGGCGCTGAGGATGGTCAGGATCTTCCAATAGCCTTGGGGAGCCCCTTCCACCACCCGTTGCCCGCCGCAGGCGCGGGCATAGCCGCGCGTCATTTGTGTGGTCACGCCGCTCTCATCCAGAAAAATCAGCCGCTCCGGCGCGATCCCGCGGATCGTCTGCTGAAAGGCTTGTCGCCGCTGCTGATTGGCTTCCGTGTCGCGTTCGCTGGCGTGGAGTGACTTTTTTTCAGCCGCAGACCCATCTGACGTAGCACCTGCCACAACCGTCCGATGCTGACGTGCAGATGGTGAGCCTTCGCCAGCTTCTGCTGTAACTCCGCCAGGGTCAGATCCGGTTGGGCCTGCACCCACCCGCGCAACCGCTGCTCGACTTCGGCAGTGACTTTGCGGACCGTACCGCGCCGCTGCTCGACCCGCTCCATCTGCCCGGTGCGCTTGCGTTGGGCGGAAATCTTCCATGCCCACGGCGCGCTTACCGAGAAGCGCGCGGCTAGTTGCTCCAGGGTTCCTTCCCCACGGTCATGGGCCTGCAGCAACTTGCGCCGCAGATCGTCCCCATACGATTTCGCCATTGCCAGTTTGCCGCAGAGTCTCGCCGCTATTCACTATACACCTACGTCGAAAATGCTCTAGTGTTCGAGCGACAACTCGGCGAATTCAATATTTCCGAGTTGCTGGATGAATCCTCCACCCCCTGATCTCCACGCCGAATTGGAAGAACGGTTACGCTTCGAGATGCTGCTGACCGACCTGTCGGCGCGGTTCATTAGCGTCACGGCAGAGTCGATTGACGACGAGATCGTCAACGCCCAGGGGCAAATCGTACAGGCACTCGATCTGGATCGCAGCGTATTAGGCCAACTACAAGAAGGTGGTAAGGGCTTTGTCTACACCCACTCCTGGTTCCGACCCGGAATCGAGACGTCATCCGGAGTGGCAACCAGCCATTTGCCGTGGATGGCGAGCGAGCTGGCGCGGGGACAAGTAGTTTGCTTCGCGAGGATCGACGATCTGCCAGAAGAAGCCATCGAGGAGAGGGAATTTGCCCGCAGATGCGGGATTCTCTCAAACGTTACGTTTCCTCTCCACGTTGGCGGTAAGGTGATCGGAGCCACGAGTTTCGGCACCCTTCATCGTGAACGGGAGTGGCCGGACCCCATCATCCCGCGTCTGCGGCTTTTCGTTGAAAAAGCCAGTACTCGCTCCAGGACTTCGTTACTGCTCTGGCCGACCACGTCCCGGATCGATACCGACACGCGATTCGATATTTTGGCCTATTGGCGCCACGCGCGAGAAATCGGACATCCGCTGCTTTGTTTGTACTCCTGGATCAAGACAAGCGCCCTCGCCCAAAACGGCTAAGTTGGCAGGCGTCGCTACGAAGATACTTTGGGGTAGATCCCCTCATCGACAGCCACGGTCAACCGATGCATTGGCTCAGGCGGCAAAAACCAGTCGTTCGGCAGGGATTCGACACATGATGATTCATGTTTGCAAGGACAGAAGGAGAAAACTTATGAACGTAGACAGAATACGTGCTGTGATGGAGAAGGCTGTTTCCGTCTCCGTGCACGGAATTCACTTGCCCGGCATCACTGATGCTGCTGTGAGAAATGCGGCCGTCTGTTCAGGGCAGTTGCAACGCGTTGCCGCCCAGCTTGAACACCATGGCCATGGCGAAACTAGCCTTTCCGCGGAAGTTGAGTTGTTCCTGCGAGTCTCCAACATCGACGTATTGAGCACGATTGAGTCCACAACATTTCGGGTCAGGGTAAATGCTGACGGAAATGATCTTCGGGCCGTGGCAAGCAGTGAAAAAGACTGGGGAATGGCATGGGAGCGGGGCATAGAACCGATCAAGCAAGCGGCCTTGCAGGGCATGCGCAGAGACGTCTGGAACCTGGACGAAACCTTGGCTGAGGACAGCTACACCTTCCAGGCAGCAATGGTTCTGCTCGCGTCCGAGCTAGTTGGGCCCTATGTTGACCGCATCGCGACGTTCGTGGGGTATCCTCTTGCCATTGTGCAGGTGATGGCGGCTCGGCTCCAGGAGGCGAAGATTTGGGAGGGTGACGAAATCCGCTGTGAAAGCTGGTTCGATCCCCAAAAGGGAAAAATTGCTTTCCTGCTGGATCTCATGGTCGCGGAAGGTAAGCTCATTCGCAGGTGGTCGGAAGGAAAGAAGCAATACACTTACCACGAGCCTGCCATCGGGGCAGTTTCACACTTTGCAGTTTGATTGTGGAACTCTCTGGCCGTTAGCGAGGGTCGACACATTAGCTGGATCGGTCGCCTGACCCGCGTGACCGCGTAGGCGTGCACGCAGATTCCCGCTCCACTTTCACTAACCCGTTCTCTGCCCGTCTATCCATTTTTCTGTCTGAAACGAATTTTTGTTTTTCCTATAGATCAAGTGTTCGGAGCGAAACAGAAATGCCGTGAGAGAAGTAAACTCACTCTACCTGGGGTGATAGCGCTTCCCCGTCTCGCGCCGCTATGGCAACCTTCCGGAGCAAACCTTGCGCCGGAGCGCTCCGAACACCGTCAGACCACCTCCCAGCATGGCCAGCGACGACGGCTCGGGAACAGGCACCGGCTCGTACATGCTCGCAGCCCCTGCAACGCCATCCGGAGCGCTTACCAAACCCAGAACGTTTACAGAACCAGCAAGGGTATAGCTCACTGCATCGGTTTCGATCACCAGCAAAGGAGTCGTGACTCCAGGCGGGACGCCCTGGTCGTAATTGAAGCCAATCAGTGCCCCGTTCACACTCCGATCGATTGAGATTGGATCATTGACTCCGAACGGGTCGGTTCCCACGTCGGTCCGAAAACCGGCGAAACTGGACATCTCGTAGCGCTTGTTGTCAGGAACTCCGTTGTTAGTAAACTGGTAAACGAAATCCAAACAGTTGAAGCACCACGTGTTGTTCGGGTCAGTATAGACCCACTGAGTGTAGCTGGCGGAGACGGTTAGGTTTGTGATCGTACCCGAAATCGTCGCAACCTGCATCCCTCCCGGAAAGAGTGGACTAGGGGGCACAATGCCGCCATTTTCCAAGACGGACGCCTGAGCACGCGGCGCCAGACTCGCCATCGCCAGCAAAAAGGCAACCAGCGCGACCAACCGGGTTGCACCATTCGTGTTCACCATTGGGACCCTCCAAGAAAAATTGCGTCCGAAGTTTCGAGCGGCGGACAATCAAGTCTGTTCAACCATCGATTGCACGAGTCGAAAGGTAAGAGACGCGACTTTGCTGCCAGGCATTGTATTCGAGTTTCAGTGGAATCTGAAGCAATAGTTCGCGCATCACGGGACAGTACATAGCAACTGTCGTTTGAATCGCGTAACCATTCTGCAATTTCGCGCTAGCGGCACCCCACACACAAGCACCAACTCAGTGACTTTTTCAACACCTACAGGACATATCGAACCCTAACTGGGCACCCCGCCATTGCATCATCCCAATTGGGTTGAATTGCGCTCAATCGGCAGTTAATGGGCAACAGATTGGGCAACATGACTGGATCGAAGTTACTCACTCCGCGCAACCCCCTGTGGCTGGGCGGTAGTGTTCACTTGCTGTCTGACTACGGCCTCCAGCCGCGACAACTGTGGGTTACAAGGTAGACCCCCTCACTGATGCGACAGTTCGGCGGCAATCTGAGTCTGCGTCCCGACAATCGATTCCAGTCGTGACATGCGTTCCTGGAACGCTGCGTTCTGCAGTCGCAATTGTGCCTTCAGACCGTCAATCTCCTGCTGCTGCGTCTTCATCACTTGGGCTTGCGTCTGGATGTTCTGCTGCGTCTGTATCACCTCGGACTGTGCTTTCATGTTCTGTTCTTGCGTCTCAGCCCTGTGATACTGCTTCTGCATTTCGTTCAGCAGCATGGTCGTCAGGTACTGATACTTCACCGTGTAGGCCTTGCCGTCGGGTTCGTAGGCGACGAGGTCGGGAAATACCTCAGCCACTTCTTCCGCGATCAGGCCGTATTGCAGCGTGCGCTCCCCTTTGTCGTACTCGGGTTTGTAAAGGAAGGTCACGGGCCGCAGCTTCATCAGCGCGTTGGTGCTGTCGCCCATGTCGCGGATTTGCTCCTTGAAGCGGCGAGAGGAGGTGAAGGTTCCCAGTTGTCCGCTGGAGTCGATGAACACCGTGGTGCCGCTGCTGCTGATAGTCGAGCCGTTGATGCCCGCGATGTAGGTAAAGACCTGATGTGCCGGGTCGCCGATGCGGATGGTGGAGACCTCGTTGTTGTAACCTGGGTTGGCAATGTACACGTTATTTGTCACCCACGGTGTTGTTAAAGCCAGCATTCACGCCCTGGAAGGTGTTGCTACGACCGGTGGTGTTGTTGTAGCCGGCAAGTATTGCATTTATGCTCTTAAAGGGAACATCCGGTTGAAGAACCTGACTGCCTTGCCAACGGAGGGGCAAACGGTGGCACTCGCATCCTTGTCGAGGAGCCAACCACTTTTTTGCCACTTTTTTGTTGCGCCCTTCCCGAATCGTGCGTTATCATCAGCGCGCCAAGGGGCCGTAAAGAGCCCCCCTGATTTGGCAATTAGGAGTTGCCAGGTCGGCACGATTCGACCAACTGGGGTCCACGCCGTTAAACGGCAACAAAGGAGAAACTAATGAGACGTATGCTGTCACTTCTCAGCGCGGTACTCCTGCTAGCTGTGGCTGTTCCCGCAGTAGCGGATACCATCCTCTACACCAATGGTGCGATCAACGGTAATATCAACGCTTGGAATATCAGCGGTACCTTCCAGGTGTCCGACTCCTTCACACTCTCTACCCGCGCAGATGTGGAGAGCATGAGCCTGGGCATTTGGGTTATTCCAAGCGACACACCAGGAACGCTCCAGTTCGGCATTTCCGCCAGCCCGTTTGGGACTGACCTAGGTAGCGGGACGGGAACGCTTTCCAACGTATTTCAGTTCACCAATGGCTTCGGTGCCGACGTCTATCTCTCAAGTTTCACCTTCTCCAGCGTTGACTTGGCCACTGGCACGTATTACATCACTCTGTTGAACGGGTCTGCCACCAACGGTGATCCGCTGTTCTGGGACGAGAATGACGGGTCGTCTCTTGCGTTCGAGAACACTGTTGGGCAGATCGGCTCTGAGTCGTTCTCACTTGACGGCACTGTTAGCACAACGCCCGAGCCCCGGACGTTAATTATGCTGGGTACGGGCATTGTTGGAATTGCGGGTACGATGCGCCGCAAGCTGTTCTAGAAGGCTGCTCGTCCTTGTTCGGAAAGCCGCCCCCAAGGGCGGCTTTTTTGCGGAAGTATGTACTTTACGCAATGCCCGCCAAAGAAATGAAGGCGCTCGCCGCAAGCATGAATTTCGGCACTTAAAGCTCCGTTTTGATTCCGGCGTTCTGCAAAGCCGTTAATAGTTCGGCCACTTTTTGCTGGAGAATCTGTACTCGGCGCTCAACAGATAAGTCGCCTGTCACTCCAACCTTCTTGAGGTTGTCACCCATGCGGGGATCGCCTTTGTCGTCAAATTCGAGCACGCCCATATTTCCTCCTTTGTGAAAACCTGAAGACTATTTCGGCCAGCCCTCCGCTGGCTTTTTCTTTGCCAGCGATCTCCTTATAGCATCATGCCAGTTTCCCTCCAACTTTAGGGTCTCTGCCTTGGGGCCACGTTTAGCTGCCTTTTTTGGTTTAGATTTCGGCTTTGGGTTCATCTCTTCCTATCGTAGCTGGCTCCCTATACATAAGGCGTTTACCTTCCGCTGCCTTGATTCCAGCGATGACTCGTTCGCCATCATTCAAGTATGCTGCGGCACTCCTTCGCCACCCACCTGCTGGACGCGGGCACCGATCTGCGCAGCATTCAACTGCTGCTCGGCCATCGCGACCTGGAGACCACCGCACGTTACCTGCACGTCTCTGAACGCCGACTGCATGCCACCGCGAGTCCGCTCGATGACCTGCCCATTCGCGAGATCAAGACCTCAGATGGAGATGGCAGAAGAAGATGAGACCACATCGGCTCGAAGTAGCCGATGTCTTGCATGCTCACCAGGAAGAGTTCCTGCAACGCTGGGGAGCGGTGCTTTCCCGCCAGCAGCACAAGGCCTTGCGTGACATCGGCCTATGCCGTACCGCCACCCTCGGCGCTCACCTGCAACAGTGCGACGCCTGTTCTTATCAGGACGTCAGCTATCTCTCCTGCCGCAACCGGCATTGTCCCAAGTGCCAGTCCACGGCTCGCGACCGCTGGCTCAGCAGGCAGGCCGCCAGCCTGTTGCCCGTGGCCTATTCCCACCTGGTCTTCACCCTGCCAGAACAACTGGCACCCCTCGCACTCCGCAACCAACACTTGCTCTACGACCTGCTGTTTCGTGCCGCCTCAGAAACCCTGTTGCAGATCGCCGCTGATCCTCGCCATCTCGGCGCACGCATCGGAGTGCTCGCCATACTCCATACCTGGAGCCAGAACCTGCGCCACCATCCTCACCTGCATTGCCTGGTCCCCGCCGGTGGACTCGCCCTTGATCATTCCCGCTGGGTCGCCTGCCGACCGGGCTTCTTCCTGCCGGTGCGCGTACTCAGCCGACTCTTCCGGGGCAAGATGCTGGCCTTCCTCCAGCAGGCTTATAAGAAAGGAGAACTCCGTTGCCTGGGCACGACAGCCAACCTGGCCCAGCCACGTCAGTTCCACTCCTTGTTGCGCCACCTGCGCTCCCAGGAGTGGGTCGTCTATGCCAAGCCGCCCTTCGGTGGACCCGAGCATGTTCTCAAGTACCTGGCTCGCTATACCCACCGCGTCGCCATCGCCAACGGCAGGCTTCTGGATTTATCCCACGGCCAGGTCCGTTTCCGCTGGCGCGACTCCAAACACAACAACCGCAGCAAGGTCATGACCCTCGATGCGGTCGAGTTCATCCGCCGCTTCCTGCTCCACGTCCTACCCTCGGGCTTCGTCAAGATCCGCCACTTCGGCCTGCTGGCCAACCGCAACCGCCGAAGAGCACTCGCTCTTTGCCGACTGCATCTCAACGCAGATGCTGCAGCGACCACGCCGATCCTTACTCAACTGCAGCAACAAGCTCTCCATCGCTGCTGCCCCAAGTGCCAGCGCGGCACCCTGCATATCATCGCCAGACTTTCAACCTATGACTTGGCCACTTACACAACACAGGCTTCCACTGGCCCGATGGACTCTTCCTGAACTGGATTTATGGCTACGCAGAAAGCAACTCGCAGGCCCAGGCTAACGAGTCCATCCCTCGTCCAGCACCCCTGTGCTCAAAATCGCCTTGTACCAACCTCCATCAGCTCGGCCCTCAAACTAACGACCCTTCAATCTCGATTCTCGTGCCGGTATCTACCTCTCAGCCATGCTGCCAAAGCTGCCCGCGCCATATCCCCCCAGGCCGCCTACCGCATTCAATCCCCATAGACACGCGCTAGCGGCTCACTGCAAATCGCCCTATCGACAATGCTCCGCCCATCTTTATCGCGAGCCGCTAGTTCTGTCTGCGGAGCACTGTCGATACGGCACTACGGATTTCACGGAGGTAATCCACTGAGTCCCTACAGATGCCCTCCAAGAGCGCCGCATCTGCCCCTCGGCGAGGCATGTATAGCCCAAGCCTTTCTCAACATCCTCAATGTTGAGGAGGCTTGCAAAATGCAATTTCGGAAGTGGCACCAAAAACAATCAGGGTCGCAAGTGCGACCGTCCTTGCTGCCCTAGCGAGCAGTCTGGATTCACATTCTGGATGTAGATATCGTTCCAGCCGTTACGGTCGTCTTCCCATGCCAGGGCGGCGAGTCCAGAAGATGCGATACCGGCGGCCAGCCTTATCTTGTCGGCAGAAGCCGTCGAGACCCCAAATTGGGGACACACGACGCTACCAGTCCCGTCGAGCTTGATGGCCTGAATGGTGCCTGAGCCATACCCCGGCTGATCGAACCAGAAGGCCAGCGCGCCGGTGCCCATCTGCACACTGGTTGCGAAGATCTGTGAATCGCTTCCGAGAGGAACAATTACGAGTCCGGTGTCGCCCCATTGGCGATTGCCCGCTGAGTCCAACTTCTGTGCCGAAATTCCATTGAAGAACTGATTGGAGTCCTCTTCGGTCCAGAAAAGAAAAGTCTCGTGGGTCGCCGGCCGGTAGGAGACGGTCGGCGAAACTCTCACATTGTTTAAGTCGATGGATGCCGGCGTGCCGTTGTGAGGAAATCCCTCCGCGCCATTGGCGAGAATGTGTTGGGCAAAGCACTGCAGGTTAGGAAAACTGCTGTACCAGGCGAAGACTGCTCCACCGTTCCCGTCGGAGAGAAAGTACGGAAACTCTCCAAACTGCAGTGAGCCGCCATCGTAGACCTTGACGTGCCCCGAGCCCCACAGAAGCGGATGCGGCCATCACCCCTTATCGCGGCGCACTCCATTGGGCTCCTCCGCTCCTCAGATAATGGGAGGAGCAGTATAATCAGCAGGACAATTCCCTGATCCGTCAACCGGCGACTCAATAAACGTAAGGCGGAGCAAATTGCCGTCAGCTTCGGCTCCGGTCACTGGCCCGATCCGGGTCAACGTGCCCGTGCCTGTGTTCAAGGAGTACAGGTCGCCGCCCTGCGTATAGTAGGCCGTCCCACTCCAGGGATCAATCGCCAATCCTACATAGAACGGATACCCCTTAAGGGCGTAATTGGGGGGGTCAGTGGTTTGGGTGCACCCGCGTTGCCAGTCGTGGGGTCCACCTTTACCACTTGTAACTTGCTAGCGTCCACCATGAACAGTTCCCCTGAATGATCAAAGGCCATTGTGGAAAAGTAGTATGGGCTAGCGTATTTGATTGTTTGACCTGGCGTCAGCACTCCATTGTAGGTGAACAACTGACCCACGCTATCATCTAGGCCATACAAAATCCCGGTGGTCGGGTCAGCCGCGATGCCACCCCCCCAAAAAACCGTAGAAGGGAAGCTGGTTTGTGTGTCCAGGGTTGCCGCCCCCGTGACCGGGTCAACAACAAACAGAGCTCCGACCTTATCAAGTGCGTAGAGCGTTCCACTTGGTGACATGGGTGAGAATGCCATGCGCCAATATGCTGCTGCTTGCCTGGGGTTTGTGGCCCCGCCGGTCGTTGTGTTGATATCATACAGGTGCGGAAGCGATAGAAGACCAGTGTCGACGCTGTTACCAACCAGGGTGGGACATACACGGTAGCCCAGCGTGAAGCCGATGCCGTCCCCGGGGATCTGGTCCACCGTGAGCGTCAGAGTATAGGACTTGAGGGATTTGGGCTGGTAGAGATCCCAGCCCGTGTTATTTGAATCGGTGCCTTTGGCGTTGAACCCACTGGAAAAGGTGTCGTACAAGGTCCCGCTGGCAAAAGCCGTCGGTGATGTGGGATACATGGTCTGGGGCGGGACGGGTATCGTATATTCGCCTACGTTGGTTCCTCCTCCTGGGTACACTTTCGCAGTGGTTCCATCTGCGAACCCGAAAACAACCAAAAACAGATCCTTGGGAGTTAGCGGATTTAATGCGCTGTTGAAGGAGAAGGTGATTGTGTAATGGGCGAAGATCGGCTGCTGGTTCTTGTCAACGCTAAGAAAGTGAAGGTAATCGGTGTCGGTACCCCAGTCAATCTTACCGTTCGAGGTCATGTGGAGCTCGGCCGCTGTTGAGTGGACCCACGTGAGTTGGGGTACAGGTCCCCCGTTGTTGGGCTCGACATCTACACCAACGTCACCGTAGCCGGGCAAGTTGAAATGAGCGTAGTATCCCGCACCGACCCCGCGCCCGGAACCGTCCACGGAACTCGGAATGTGAGGATAGGTGGATCTCGTTTGCTGAAGGTAACCCACCGTGGTCTGTGTCAGTGCGTTAAGCGTGGAAGCAGACAGTGCAACTGCGAAACAGAGGAGAAGCGAAAAGACGATTCGCTTCATGGGTGTAACGACTACTTCAGTTTGCCGTTCACGCCGAGCGCGCGAAGATCATTTTGCTGGCCGCGGATGGGCAAGGCACGATCCCGATCGCCCGCACACTGCGCATGCGCGCCGCGCGGGTCAGCAAATGGCGGGTGCGCTTCCGTCGCGACGGTCTGCGTGGGTTGCAGGATGCGCCGCGGCCCGGGGCAGTGCGGCGGTATGACGAGAATACGGAGAACCGGATTCTGGTTACACTGGACGAGCCGCCCCCGTCGGGGTACGCCACCTGGAGCGGGGCGCTGCTGGCCCAGTCGCTGGGCGATGTGTCCAAACATGAGGTCTGGCGGGTGTTGCGGGCCCGAGGCATTCAGCTGCAGCGGCGGCGCAGTTGGTGTATCTCGACGGATCCTCAGTTTGCCGCCAAGGCGGCCGATATCGTGGGGCTCTATCTGCACCCCCCGGAGAATGCGGTGGTGCTGTCGGTCGACGAAAAGCCGCATATCCAAGCTCTGGAACGAGCCCAGGGCTATTTGAAACTGCCCAACGGCAAGGCGGTGACCGGCTTCAACCACGAATACAAGCGCCACGGCACAACCACCTTATTTGCCGCTCTGGACGTGCTCACCGGCAAAGTCTTCGGAGGACACGCCCCTCGCCGTCGCCGACGCGACTTCCTGGCGTTTATGAATGAACTGGTGGCACTCTACCCACGGCGGGAACTACACGTGAGTCTGGACAACCTCAATACCCACAAGCCCAAGCACGACCGTTGGCTGGCCCAGCACGGCAACGTGCACCTCCATTTCACGCCCACACACGCCTCCTGGCTGAATCAGATTGAGTGCTGGTTCAGCATCCTGAGCCGGCGCGCTCTGCGTGGAGCCAGTTTCACTTCGCCGGGCGAGGTACGAGAGGCCATCGACCGCTTCATCGCCGTCTACAATAAGAATGCCGTCCCCTTTGAGTGGACCAAACGTGAAGTGCGCAACGTCCACCCGCAACCATATTACGCTAATCTTCGCAACTAAGCACTAGTGCATCGCGTGACACGGACTTGGTGCTGAACCGGGAATTGGTACCTGCAGTTGTGCCTCCGATCTCAGCACCAGCCGCAGTGGCCGCGGCGCCAGCACCCGAGCTAGTGCACGTCCGCGAGTCCGGACACCGTGTTGCGCGATCCCGTCTGGCGTGGGCCGCGGTGATGGTTGCCATCCTGATAGCCGCAGGCTTCTACTGGCACTCTAAGAAGTCCTCCGCCCTTACGGAGAAGAACTCCATCTTACTCGCCGATTTCACGAACTCCACCGGCGACGCGGTGTTTGACGACACGCTGAAGCTGGGACTTGCGGTACAACTCGAGCAGTCGCCCTTCCTCGACCTGGTTTCCGAGCGCAAGGTGAATGAGACTTTGAAGCTGATGGGCCGCTCCTCCGGTGACCGGCTGACACCGGAGGTGACACGCGAGGTCTGCCAGCGCACGGGCAGCAAGGCCATACTGACCGGCTCGATTGCGGGGCTGGGCAGCCAGTACGTCATTGGTCTGAAGGCGGTGAACTGCGATAACGGCGACGTGCTGGCCGTGGCGCAGGAGCAAGCGGCTCGCAAGGAAGCGGTGCTCAAGGCTTTGGATAATGCCGCGGTCAGCGTGCGGGGCCAGCTGGGCGAGTCGCTAAGCTCGGTGCAGAAGTTTGCCACGCCGTTGGAGGAAGCGACTACGCCCTCGCTGGAGGCGCTGAAGGCCTACAGCCTGGGACGGAAGACGAAGTCTGCGCAGGGGAACACCGCCGCACTACCTTTCTATGAACGGGCGGTGGAACTCGACCCGAATTTTGCAAGGGCGTACGGCTCTATGTCGGTCGCCTACGGCAACCTCGGCGAAGCCGGGCGGGCGGCGGAGTATGCACGCAAGGCTTACGAGCTGCGGGAGAAGGTAAGTGAAAGGGATCGGTTCTTTATTGAGGCAAGCTACTACACTTACGCGACCGGGGAGCTGGAGAAGGCGGCGCAGGTGTACGAGCTGTGGCAGCAGACCTACCCGAGAGATGATGTGGCTTACTCGAACTTGGGGTTCATTTCCGGAAGCCTCGGAAATTGGAACGAGGCATTGGAGGAACACCGCGAGGCAATGCTCTTGGAGCCGAATGATGAGATCAACTATCTCAACCTCGGCAGCGCCTACGCGAGCCTCAACCGGCTGGACGAGGCGGAGGCGGTGTACAAACAGGCGGAGGAGCACAAGCTGGAAGGGAGGGCCCTGCTCCCGTACCGCTACCAAGCGGCTTTTCTTAAGAACGACAATGTACAGATGGCGCAGATAGTGTCGGTCGCCATAGCAAAGCCGGGCGCGGACGTGTTACTGGCCGCACAGTCGGACACGGAAGCCTGGTATGGGAAGTTGAGCAATGCACGCGAGTTCACGCGCCGGGCGATGGATGCGGCAGAGCACAACGACGCCAAAGAGACCGCCGCAACGTATCAGGCAGCGGCGGCGCTGCGCGAAGTCGAGTTGGGCAATCGGGAGCACGCACGTGCCGAAGCCAATGCAGCAGTGAAGCTGGCCCCAAATCGTGATGTGCTGGCGATGGCAGCGGTAGCTTTGACCCGGGCCGGCGATGTGGCAGGGGCGCAGAAGCTGGTTGCCGAACTCGACAAGACATTCCCGCTGGACACGCTGGTCCAGAGATATTGGCTGCCCACGATCCGGGCGGCCGCCGCTTTGCAGGGAAATGACCCGAACCGGGCGATCGAACTCTTGAAGCTGGCGAGCACCATCGAACTCGGCCAACCCACCGGCATCACTGTATTCCTATGTCCAGTTTATTTGCGGGGAGAAGCCTATCTCATGCTGCACGACGGCAAAGCAGCAGCAGCGGAATTTCAGAAGTTCATCGACTACCGGGGACTTGTGGTGAACTTTCCCTGGGGAGCGCTGGCCCGCCTCGGCCTGGCTCGCGCCTACGCCTTAGACGCCACCAAAAGCCCCGCCGTCCGCGATAAGGCCGGTGCCGCATATCAGGACTTCCTCACCCTCTGGAATGACGCCGACCCCGATGTCCCCATCCTGAAGGAAGCGAAAGCGGAGTACGCGAAGCTAGAGTAATCCTGGCCCTCATGCCTTGAAAGCGCATCGGGTACTGAAAGCGTATAGCCCCTGCCTGCGATCAATCCGTCAGTCATCTCCACAACTTCCGAAATGTACCCTCTTTCGGCCACGGTCAAATTTCGCACCAGCGAGAAAGTCAAAGCCGGCGTGGGGTTTTTAGCTCACCCCTTATCTGACTTCGCCCCGCTGAGGTCCGCCCCGCTGAGCTTCGCCCCGCTGACTTCGCCTCGCGGAGGTCCCGCGGCGTGGCAAAAGCAACGGAATGGAGGTGTGCCGTCGTGCCGCTGCTCTACGGCTTCCAACTGCCGCCGCCGTCCTGGGTGTGCAGGATGGTGGCGCCCTTGCCCACCGCCCAGCCCAACTGCGGCCAGGCAAAGACGACAGAAAGCAGGCTTGCGCGGGTACCGCTGGTTTGCATCTTCCAGGTGCTGCCGCCATCCTCGGTGTGCAGGATGGTGCCGCCCTCGCCCACCGCCCAGCCCAACTGCGGCCAGGCAAAGACGACAGAAAGCAGGCTTGCGCGGGTACCGCTGGTTTGCATCTTCCAGGTGCTGCCGCCATCCTCGGTGTGCAGGATGGTGCCGCCCTCGCCCACCGCCCAGCCGAACCCCGGAGTGGCAAAGGCGACAGAAAGCAGGCTTGCGCGGGTACCGCTGGTTTGCATCTTCCAGGTGCTGCCGCCATCCTCGGTGTGCAGGATAGCCCCGTTAGAACCCACTGCCCAGACCAACCAAGGCGTGGCAAAGGCAACGGAAAGCAGGTGTGCGCTGACGCCGTTGGTCTGCGGCTTCCAACTGCCGCCGCCGTTCTCGGTGTGCAGAATGGCACCATCCTGGCCCACCGCCCAGCCCAACAGCGGCGTGGCAAAGGCTACGGAATATAGGAGTGGTGAACTGAGCCATGCCATGGCGCTGCCGCCGGCCTGCCTCTTCCACGTGCGGCCGCCGTCCTCGGTGTGCAAGATGGTTTCACCCTCGCCCACCGCCCAGCCCAACTGCGACGTGGCGAAGGCTACGGAATAAAGCTCTTCATTGGCGCTGCTGGTCTGCGGCGTCCAACGGCGGCCGCCGTCCTCGGAGTGGAGGATGGTGCCGCCTTCGCCCACCGCCCAGCCCAACTGCGGCGTTGCAAAGGCTACGGAAAGCAGCTTCCTCCTGTTACCGAGCGCCACCTTCCAATTCAGCCACGCCGGTAGCCCAGGCATCTTGGGCCGCTCTCCCACCCGCGCCTGCTCTTTCGTGCGACTGCGCCCGTCTGCATCCGAGTCATCGGTCCGGCTCTCTTTCGGGACGCCGGAAATTGCAGCCCCACTACCAACGGCGGCTTGTTGCTCCACACCCATGGTTCTGAGCAGTGTCTTCAGCCCGCGGGCATAGTCGGTTCTGAAATCGATGTGTTGAAGCCGGGCCAATCGGAAGGGAATATCGCATTCACGGTAGAGAACCGGGATGACCCTTTTCTGCTTGCTCAATGCGAATGAAACTTCGTCCTGAACGTTGTCAGAGTTGGCGGAATTGGGAGACAGAATCACCAGCATGCGGGGACAGTTGGCCAGCGCCTTTTCGACCTCGCGGTCCCACAGCATTCCTCCCTCGATGTCCAGTTGATCCAGCCACACGTTTGCCCCGGCCGCCTTCAAGTCTTCTGCCAGACGAAGCGCGAATTCGGAATCGTTACGGCTGTAGCTGAAGAAAGCTGTCTCTGCCTCTGCTGCCAAGCCACTCTCCCGGTTCAGGAAGGTTACAGAAAGGACATAGTACTCGACCTGGGGAAAGCCCCCACTCGCTTCTATATCTGGCCGTCCTGGTGCTCACTGGAAAAGGGCAGCCTGCGATTCCGTTTCCCGATGAGCGGGGCTGACGTACAAAACTTATATCTTCCCGTTTCACACTACCAATGAGGAATCAGCTATTTATGGCCGGAGTGCGTAATCCGCGCCAAGATGTCGCGCCGGCTGTCGAGCACGGTGGCGCCTGCGAATTCTGCGCGTTCCGCCGGACTCCACTTACCCATCGTCGTGTTGATGGCTGTCGCCCACTTGTCCATGCTTTCGGCATTGGGGTAGGTGATGACGACGCAGCGCATCGACGGCGCCGAAGTGTTTACGTACTGCTCGTCGACGCCGTAGTACGTAGCCACGCCCTTCTTGAGCTGCTCCTCAAACGTCGGAACTAGGAGCTTCTTGAGCATTGCGGTGTAATCGTCCGGCTTATCGGCCTTCGCCATTGAGCAGACCACGCGCAGGTACGCTTCTGTTCCGCTACCGCCGTGGTACATCCTCGTTTGCATCAACAAGTCTTCGTGCTTGGTGGCTGCGATTTGCCCCGGCCGCGGACCGTTCTTGCGAACGTCGTCGAGCACCTTCATGAGCCCCGCAATGCTGTTGGACGACCACGCCGCGCCGTGCGTATATCCGTCGGGTGTGTGTACGACTTGCTCAAAGGTGGACCAGCTAAGGATTGTCCCGTCGGCTAACGACTTCTCCACAACGGGAACGAACGACTTCTCGGTGTCCTCCGAGTATGCCGCCCAATTCGCCCGCGGGATTTGGAACTGGCTTACATACGTGTACACGATCGGCGTCGATTCCATTTGGGCAAGAGCCGCCGGGGCAAGCATCACTGCCAACACAAACACAAGCAGGCCCGCTATCCGTTTCTTCATCATTGTGTCCTCCTGAATCACTGGCAGGCCACGCGGCGCAATACGTTGGAAGGTCGTTCCTCGTCGCTCACTCGGAGGTTCAGGGACAGTTAGGGGATACGGCGTTCTATCGAGTAGGTGACCTGGAATATAGGGTTTGCACCTGTAGCACCGGCCAATGTGCGCCGACAGTATTCCCTAACTCTGTCCTTGTCAACGCAATTCTGCTGCGCCCCACGGGGCATCACGAGGTATTGCCGGAGATTTCATCGGGGGATATGGCGCCATACGCTTCGGCATGCGACCCCCGGATGTCTTCGGTTCTGATGGGAGCTCCTGGCCAACGCCAAATTTCTGGATGACGTGAAGACGCATGGTTTCCTCGTGCATTGGGATCTGCGTGAGTCCATGCGAGAAGCTGATGTCGAAGTGATCCTGCAGCGAGCCAAGGAGAAGTAGCCGGAAGCGAAGCCGCGAATCATCTCCGACAACGGCCCGCAGTTTATTGCTCGCGACTCAAGGAGTTCATTCGCATCTCAGGCATGACGCACGTCCGAACCTCCCCTTATTATCCACAGTCGAACGGGAAGATTGAGCGCTGGCACAAATCGCTAAAAAGCGAATGCATGCGGCCGGGAAAGCCGCTGTCGCTGGAAGATGCACGGCGTCTGGTCGAGGGCTACGTGGAGCATTACAACAACGTGCGCTTGAACAGTGCCACCGGCTACATCACGCCGAAGGACGTGCTGGCGGGACGTCAGCAGGAGATCCACGCGGAACGCGACCGCAAGTTGGAAGCAGCCATGCGCGACCTTCATGTTGGCCATTGAGTTGAACAACAAAATGCGTTCTTAACCCAATTTGCCAGTCTGCCGGAAGCCGCGTCAAACAAGGTTTTTTCCAGATTCTCACACGGCAGTGACGGTTTTCGAGCTGCGAATAGCGCCGGAACAATTGCAGCCGATCCGCGAAATTGTTGAAGAACAGGAAGAGTTCCAAAACTGGGCAATCAGGGTTGCACTATTTTCGGTCGCACGCTTGTGGACGCGCCGCACATTATTGAGAATAAACAAGATATAGAGTTGCAAATTATATTGACTTCGGAAATCGAAGGCGTAAGTTGAGATCGAACGCCGCGTACGCAGGTATCCGGCGACCACAGGTCGGCAAGCGTCTAAACCGCTATAAATGCGGAAAGCGCGGCGGATTCAGCGCCCATAGTGAATCAAGTGCGGGTGCTTCTAGACCCGCCCCGGCACCTTCCGTGGATGGGGGATACGAGAAAACCGCCCTTTTAACTACGATTCCACCCCAATTCCTGTTTGGCCAGCCAGTTGCTTTTATGCCTCAACACAACGAGATGAAAACACACAATTCATCACACGACGACTCGGTTCTCCGGCAGGCGATCTTGAATTATCTGGAAGAACATCCAGACGCGATGGAAGCTGTCAACGGGATCGCGGAATGGTGGATAGCGCGAAGCCAGATACGGGTGGAAGTGGAAGCTCTGAGGCGTGTTTTGAAGGAGCTGACTGAAAGCAATGTCCTGAAAGAAATGCAAGTAACGGGCGAGACGTATTACCGGCTTGCCAGAAGAGACGTAAACTGACGCAGTTACCACACGAGAAACTTGGTACTGTCCTAATCTCCCCCTCAACGCGCCCGCAATTCCTCTCGAAATGGCATCCAACTTGCCTGTCAACGCCTTCAGCTTCTCGTCCGTCTCGGCCTTCACCCAGCTGATGTCCCGCTCCAGCTTTTCTCCGACGAAGATGACAACCATATTCAGGTTCCGCATTGTTTCGTCCATGATCTCGGCGCAATGATCTCCGACTTGTACGAGCAGGCGACAGATCGTATCGCGGTGAACGCTTGTCATGCGTTCCGTGCTGCGGACTGAGTTTCCTTCGACTAGGGAGGCAATTACGGCCAGTTGCTTTTCAGGGGTGAGCGTGTAGGTAGTGTCCTATTTGGGAGTTGCTCGTTGTCTGAGTTGGTCCAAATCCGCCTCCCATAGCTTGAAAATTGTGTGTCCGCAGTTGACGCAGACAATCATCGTGCTCGGCTTCAGCGCGAGCCCCGAGCCAGACGGGATTCCCTGACTGATGTCCGACCACAGCTTCACTTCCGCTTGAAATGTTTTCTGATGTTGTATTCCGCACCCACACGACATGATTCACCCCGCAATGAGTTCCTGTAGGCTCCAGACGTGATCGGTTAGTCCGCTTTGCATTGCCAGTGTCACGCGAAGCGTTTTGTGTATCCGACAGAAATTATAGAACGCGAACCACAATGCGTAAGCGTAACGGAGGCTCGCCCATTTCTTGCTGAAAGCGTTCGTGAGTCTTGTCATGCGGCGCATCCCCATTCCGAGGCACCGGCCTTTCGTCTGTCAGTACAAGACTCAATCAGCTAGCCTACGCCGTCCATTGGCGGGACTATGGCACTTTATGTGTAACCACTGCTGTCCGGGGAAACTTGCGTGAGGTTGGCGTAAGCGGTTGATTTCTAGCGAGATAAGCGGTTTTGACGCTGGGAATGATTTGAAGGCGGATGCACCACTTCAGACAGGTCGGGGCAGATAGCGCCCATACACGCCAACGAAGCTGGAATGGCTGCAGGTCGAAGCACAAACGGAGTTGGCTGAGAATGCGCCCTGTTACGCCGTGAACTTCGCGAGACGTGCGCCCGAATACGATGGTTGTAATCGTTCCTTACAAGCGCTGCATGACCGAAGAGGGTGCGCGGGTTGTGGCCGTGCAGGATGTAGAGGCGGTGCGATTAATGGCCCGCACTCATGGGTGGGACGGCTGGGTAAAGCTAGAAGAAGACGTGGATCTACTGAATGGTGATGGTCGTGAGTAGCGAATGCGAGTTACTGCGGTCATATCACCACGTCAGATAAGGCGTCACCGTAGATCGGAGAATCGCATGAGCGAAAAAGAAAATGAGAATGAAGAAGAAAGTGAGAATGAGGTTGCAGGCGGCGCTTCGGTGTCTAGCGCCGTTATGACGGTAGAACGAGTAACAAAGGTCTTTGCTCTTGTCGGGGTCTTATGCTACACAGCCGGGTTATTTGTAACGAACTCTTATCTGCAATCTTTGGGGGTTGCGGACTTTTCTGCACTGCGGATTCGGTTTCTGTATTGCGGCTCGGTTGCGCTTTTTTGTTTAAGCAGACAGAGCGGCTGACCCGAAAAACAGGTCTCCCCGCAGCGATGGTGTCGACCCACAGATTTAGGCCGGAAGCCAATTAAGATTGAAAATTTTTCAGGCTGGGATGGTCAAGTTTTCGGCTGTCGGAGGGTCGGCACCGAAGGAAACGCCTTCCCCCAGTTGCGGTGCTAGCTGCTGCTGCTGGTCTTTTTCCAAGCGCCGTAGGCCACCCAAAGCAGTGCGTTGGCCACGGGGTAGGGGGAGGTCATGGACGATGGTTTGGCCTGCGCTGTCACTCTCGTTGCCCAAATGATAAGGGCCAGCGGGATGAGCAGAGCTGAAACCGTACTGGTCAGATTGCTCATGTATAACGCCTGTTCACGCATGAAGTGATCATAACCCTGATGTCAAAGTATTTAGTGCAACTTTAGTGCAAGCCACTGAGTAGCAGGATAAGGAAAAGAGGCCAACGCGTCTAGTTGCGACGATTGCCCATGCGGATGTTGTGCAGGAGTTGCAGGAAAGGAAAGCCGTGTTGCAGTTGCCACACGAAGTTGGGTAGCGCGATGGCCGCCGCCAGCAGCATCCCAACCACAACTAGCCGCTGCTGAGAAAACGACGCTCGGGACCGAGAAGGACCCCGACGAATACACCGAACACAAGAAAGGCGATGGAGTACTTGGTCTCAAGCCCAATCCCGGTGAGCACGCCGAACCAGAACCAGTATCGAGGCTCGCCGCGGTTGATCGCCCGCACCACGCACCACAGGCAGCCGATCCAAACAAGCGGCTCAAAAGTACGCGGACACCGTATCTAATTTTCACCCATTGCTGGATCACTGCCGCCGCGAGTGCGGGCAAGGCGTGGAGGAGCTGGCGGTTCCGCTGAAAGATTGGCCATAGTTCGCGAGGCATCGTAAAGCCCATGCCGGAATAGGGGATGTCGGGCAGAGCATTCCACTGCTCCCGTTGCCAAAGCAGGGTAGCCCGCTGCCCACAACTCGGGCATGACCTTGATTTGCAGCTATGGTAGACGAGTTTATCTTCCAATTCTGACGCAAAAACTTCGGCTCCTAACGCCGGGGTCCGGCAATTGATCATTTTGTCGAAGTTTTCGCGAACGGCCGGGCGGATCTCGGGGTGATCCCAGTGGGCTTGTGTAGCAATCAAGATCTGTTTCAGGGACTGATTGTTGTTCATGTCAGCATTGACTCCTGGTGGGCGGGAGGGATTGCAGTAGCTCTTCCGTCACAAAGATCGTCTTGCATGGGATGCGTATCACCGACAGATTGACCGAACCGCAATCGTCTGCTTTAAGCTGAGATAGTCGCCGGACGAGGCTTTCCAGGTCTGGCGCGGTCAGGAAGCTGCTTGGTTCGCGCCGCGAAATGAGATCCCGTATAGCCTTGTTAACGCCCTTCTCGCCGCGATAGGTTCTCAGTGCTTCGATCTGACGTTCCTGTGATTTCACGCTCCATTTCCAAGCCCAGTGGATCGAAACCTCACCGGCGCGTAATGCCTCCAACAGTTCGGGATGCGCAGTCCCTATCAGTTGCTTGACCTTGGTCACGTTACCAACAGAAACGGCGGCGGCGGCGGCAATTTTTTCCCGGACATCGACCGCCGCATCTTCCGTCAAGTTTGACAAACCCTTCATCCGACCGCCGAGTCGCTGATGCGATAGCGCCTTTTCTTTGAAACAGGGCTCAAGGTCCAGTGCTAGGCGTATACGGCAGAAATCGTTTAGGCTGTTCGATCTGCGATGCCTCAGCAGCAGCCAACAAAGAACCTCTTCTTCGGTCAGTTTGTATTCAAGACATGGGAGTGTCCTTCGCCCCTGGAGTCGGGCCAGTTCCCACCGAGCGTAGCCATCAATGACGATGCGCTCCCGCGTGATCGCGAGCGGCTCTCGAAACGCTAGTTCACTTTGTTCAGCGAGTGCGGACAGCTTTGATGGAGGGACGGTGAGACCTAGACGAACATAGCTAGGGTGCGGGCGGAGTTCGTCCAGGCGACAGGTTACGAGCTGGCCATGAATGTCGTCCGGTTGTCGCCCATTTTCATTTTGTACCCACTGGTGACCTGGGGTTGTGAGGGCCCCGGTAGCGGTTACATTACTCAGGGCTGTGTTTTCAGTCGGTCCTTCCGTTGCTACGCTTTTGCGATCGCAGGTTCGTGAAGTGTTCACAACCTAAAAGGGCGAAAATTCGGGCCGGGAACGACAAGTTTCGGCGAAAACTTCCGTAAGCCCTTGAAAGATGGACTTCAGATTGATTTGAACGTTGTTGCTTGCTGGTGGAGAAAACTCGCCTAAGTGTGGAACGAAGGACCACATCCGATCTTGAAACATGCCTGATATCCGGTGCCTTCAACAAACGGGATGGGATCGGCGGGTATGCCAAAGTGTTCTCGAAGTGCTTTTCGAATCTCTTGGATTCGCTTCTCGAGCTTCGGCCACGCCTGAGGCCCTTGCCTTGCTTCGCAAATAACACCACTCTGCTCTGCCAGCTCACGTAAGGTTTCCCATGCTTGATTTGGTTTTCCGCTCCTGCCATCGGCAAAGCCAAACTCAGCATAGTTGCGCGTTTCCCTGGTTGTCCGGCATTTCAGTGTGCCTCTAATCTTGCTGATCCTGCTGCTCGCGCCGGTTCCGCGAATGCTCGGCGAACGCAGCGGGCGAACGCGTGTTGGGGCCGCCGTGAGATCCGCGGCGGTTGGGATCCTTGCAACCAGTTGCCTCTTCAACGCGGTGCGTGCTTAT
This sequence comes from uncultured Acidobacteriaceae bacterium, assembly GCA_963699185.1. Classification (GTDB taxonomy): domain Bacteria; phylum Acidobacteriota; class Terriglobia; order Terriglobales; family Acidobacteriaceae; genus DASRAA01. The sequence goes on from OY969419.1 coordinate 757,780, forward strand.
CCGTATTACTTTCCGTATATCAATGCGCTGAGCTTCGGACGCCCCGCATACACACTTGTCAACGACTCGAACGTGGATTGGAACCAGTCGCTGCCCGAAGTGCAGCGGTTCGTGGAACAACATGGACTAAGCACAATTGATCTGGACGAGTATGGTTTTTCGGATCCCACTGTGTGGGTGCCGGGTGCACAGCTCTGGAATTGCCAAAAACCAGCCGATGAGGACGCAGGAAAGTGGGTCACGCTCTCTGCGAATTTGATTCTGGACGGGCACAACTGTGCCTGGCTAATGCAGTATCCTCACGAGGCGCTGGCAGGCGGGAGTATGTATGCCGTGCATCTCTCTCCGCATCTCGAGCCGGCGGGCAGTGCGGGTGGACCGCCCTTGCCCTCGGCATTTCGAGAGATTGGTGGCTTGCCTTTTAACATACGCGACCTGTTTCTGTACGTCATTCAGCACCCAGACGAACTTCCCCGAGCCATGGAATGGATCCAAGCAGCGTACAGAGGCTACAACCAACTACAAGCGTCTCCTCCCCGGCCTCCTTGGGAGCGGTAATCTGTTCACTGTGGTCGTCCGACTCAACCCAGTAATTTACAGCCTCACTGCTAACCGGCCCGAAAAGGCAATCTTCAGGCCCGCCAAACCACACTTATTACGATTGCCGATGGGTTGGCGGGGTGATAGTACGGCTCCCAATCACTCCAAAGTAACGATCGGGACTCGACGCTGCTCTGGTGAACAATGTGACCGTGAACCGTGTGGCCTATAACGGTGGCCCGGGCGGAGTTAAGGCACAGCCGACGTCGGCGCAGCTCGCCGCCGAGCCCGGCCGTCGCATGGGTGCCACGCCGGTCCAGATGCACAACGAGCTCACACATTAGCCGAACGATGATGCTCGCAGAAGTTGGTGCGGTTTTGGCTAACGTTCGACAAGGCTGCGGCGCTGCCGATTACCGCGAGGCTATTCCTTTCCGAAACGTGCTTGGCAAGACCACGGACAGCACCCGGCAGAAATCGCTGCGCCATCTGCGCGAGCTTTATGCGCTTGATGAAACCACCCCGATCTTCGGACTCCTACGCAAGCTCCACGCGATAGATGCTTCGAGTCTGCCGCTGCTGGCAGGGCTGGTGGCGTGGACGCGCGATCCGCTTTTTCGAGCCACGACGCAGCCTGTCGTAGAAGCATCCGAAGGCGAACAAGTTGAAACTGCCAGCTTAGCGCAGGCAGTGGAGGCCACGTTCCCGAGTCAATATTCGGCACTAAACAGGAACAAAATTGCACGAAATGCCGCCTCCTCGTGGACACAGTCCGGGCACCTCTCTGGCCGCGCGAGAAAGACTCGCCGCTGGATAAAACCCACAGCCGTGGCCGTCGCCATGGCATTGTTCTTCGGAAATATCGCCGGTTATCACGGTGCGGCCGTCTTTTCCAACCCGTGGTGCCGCATTCTCGATTTGAACCCCGATCGCGCCAAGGCTATGGGCGTTGAGGCCCATCGGGCCGGACTCCTCGACCTGCGTGCGGTGGGTGAAGTTGTGGAATTGAGCTTTCCGCTGCTTGCTGAATTTCAAGAGGCCCAGCCGTGAGCACCATTGACCGTCTCCTTTCTAACTACTCGCGGCAAGTTCGACTGCCCTGGTCTCTTAATGTCTCTGGCAAGCAGCGCATCTGGTTTGCCGTCTACCCCCCGGCCGAAGAACGGCGCGTGCGGGCGCGACTCCCACAGTTTGAAGCATTCACCCTAGAGGCCAACCACGGATGGACAGTTGTTGATCTAACGCGACTGCTCCCCGAATATCTGGCGGCGCACAAATATCGGGAGTCGATCTTTCGCAGTCCCCAGCATTTGCGGGCGGGTAGCGACCTTGAAGTTCGCGCAGCCAGACTCGACATCGAATCGAGTCCCTGCCACAGCGCCCGAGCCCGCAGCGGGCCGGCTCGAGTCCGGGCCACCTTCCGGGTTGCTAGTGACTCGGGACTAACCGCATAAGGCGGTGCGGCGCCCATATCGGACAGCGCCAAAAGGGCGGCGTATGGGTTGCGCCGATGCCGATTCTGATTACGTGTGATATGGCCTGATTGCAACAGCTATGTGAGAAGCCTAGCTCCCGGCTTGCGGACTTCTGCTTCGAGTCGCGGTTTCCTAAAGCAAGTTTCCTCAAAAGCCGCTCGTCGTATCAATCACCTACAAACGGATTCCGTCATCCCAATCGGAGTGAATTGCGCTCAATCGGCAGTTATTGGGCAACAGTTTGGGCAATTACATCCACCATCAGCCCAGTGAACCAGAGTCTCGTCAACCCGACCCGCCCTGGTCCGGATGAGGTCCCTACAACCTGCAAAACCCACCCGTCCGAGTTATTCCCAGCACTCGCCTGTGTATTGCCGTTGCTTTGCCTCGGTACAGGTCTGATTTGGTCGGTTCTGAGTTCGGCCTCAAATAGTAGTTTCAGCGCCATGCAGGGCCAAGGTGGAGAATCCAAGCATCGCTGAGATAAGAATTAACGTAAGCATACGGCAGCCAGAAGTTGCCGCCCTCTCCCCAACCTGTTCCCCAAGAATTGCGTTTGTGCAACGCTCCCAAGCTGCCGTCGGCACACTTATGGTTGTCATCGTAACCAAACGTAAGAGTGCAGTGCCCGCCCAGCATTTGCTCAGTATTAAGGTCAGGCATAGGAACCTCTCCGCTGGAGGCTACTGCACCCGACTCGAACGACGGGTACACCTGAATGCCATCCACAAAGCAATAGCCGCTGGCCAGACAGCACTTCATGTCGTTCAAGCTAGGAAGCGTGTGATACGCGCCGCCCTTGTAGTTGAGAGCGGCGGTCAACGCTTGCCCAGACGGTGGGGTGTTCAGCGTATCCGGCCCGTAGGGGTGATCTGTTTCGGAAGCCGCCCCAAAGTGGTTGAACACTTTGGCCCCTGTCCTAACCTGTGAACCAGCATCGTCCGGCAGGGTGCCGTCCATCTCGCGGCACTTGTAATAGACGAACTGCGGACTCAGATTAAGCGAATAGTGATGAGGTCCGTATTTACGGAACAGCCAATCAGCGTGGCCTGCCCAGCCGTGCCCAACACAGCTCCCTTCCTGTCCTTGGTCGCGCACTGGCCCAAGCCACTGGGATTCATCGTGGGATTGCGGCAGCGGCAGCACTTGGGTTAATGACAGCCGTAGCACTTTGTCACGATTGTCGGGCGTGTCCTTGTGCCGTCCGTAACGGCGACTTGCTTGAGTTAGTTGAAGCATCGCAGTTCCTCCTTACAGTTGTTCTGAGTTTTCGTTTTAATTCCCGACCATTGAATGTCTCTTTCCTTGGTGCAGGCTGGTAACCGATCACTCCACGCGCACGGTTACATCGAAAGTTTTGGCCGCCGCCACCTCCTTCTCCCACGGCCTACGGTACGCAAGGTGCAAAGACGCGGTTCCAGCGCCGTTGGCCTTGAATCGTAATTGCTGTGTTTGTGGAGCGCCCATCATCCCTGTTCGTTGGCTTCCGCGTTGATAATCGGTTGTGACCAATACTAGCGGCGACGGATCACCATTCAGCACCCAGCTAAACCCCGTCGATGGATTGCCCGGCAGCCGCACCAGCAGCTGCCCATTCTTCGGTAAAGTGATTTCCTTCCCGTTGTCGTCCGTCGTAAGAGACAGCGGTTGACCTTGCTTTTGCTCCATCGTGCCAGCCTGCTGCCTGTTTTGGTTTTCCGCTTGTGGTATTTGTGCAACCACTAAAGCTGATCCAGTCGTGGCTGCAAAAAAAATGATCGTGATCACACGTGACATATAGGCACTGAAAATCCGCTTTAACTCCTAGCAGGCGGACAACTATATACCCATTGGCAGGATTTCAGCGAACTGTTTATTGATGGATGGTTCTGGGTTCGACTCCCAGGGGACGGTCACGTGTCCGCTGCGGCTCCCGTACTCAATCGGCTGATCGCTCCGGGGGTGGGGACTCTCCGAAGTTGTGGGAGGGATTTCTTGATTCGCTTGACTCGGCAACGAGTGGAAGCTTGGTTAGGGTAAGCGCGGATCGGCAGTAAGTGATTATCTCAGAAGCTACTTATCGTTGCTGTTGCCCGCTTGTTGCCGGTTAGGATCCATTCAATACAGGAAATTGCGCGTCGGAAATGGCGGCGACTGATCCGCATGTGGTCGCCATCGACGGCGTAATGTCTGCCTATCCAAAGAACTCACTTGGTGAGTGGTCGTCCGCTCGCAGATTGGCTCGGCTTGTCCAGAGCCAAGTCTTTTTGGAGAGCCAAGAGAGCCCAAGAAGCATGCTCAGGAATCAGGGGTTGCGCGGGCGGCTCCGCGAGGGGTTTTGGAATGGCGTGCGTCCGATGGCGGTCTTTCAACGGCAAAATCGGATGATAGGTTACGACATGGCCTGTTTACGCCAGCAATCAGCCTTCCGCTTGTCTGTAAATCGCTTGTTTCCCAAAAGACTGTAGGCGCGGTAACATTTACCTTCGGGAACCCTAACCTCAAATGAATAAGGGGCATGTCGATGAAAGCCTGGGTATCTTTATCTGCGGTCCTGGGAGCACTCTTACTTGGGCTTTCCCAGGCGAGCGCCGGGCAGGGAGCGACTTCCGCCCCTCCGGCCACCGGACCTGCGACCTTGTTCCAGAACGTCAGGGTCTTCGACGGCAAGAGTGGCATGGTATCCGCGCCATGTAACGTGCTCGTCATCGGACAGACTATCGATCGTATATCGACGGCGCCAATCACGGTCGATCCGAAGCTCACTGTGACCGTAATCGAAGGTGGCGGACGCACCTTGATGCCCGGCCTTATCGATGCGCATTGGCACGCGTTCATGACGTCGACACCCCAGATGCTCCTTATGACGGGCGATCCTTCCTACCTCACTCTTCTGGCGGCCCGACAGGCTGAGGCGACGCTGATGAGGGGATTCACAACGGTGCGCGACATGGGTGGTCCCGTGTTCGGGCTCAAGCGCGCCATAGACGAGGGTGTCATGCTTGGTCCGCGCGTCTATCCCTCGGGTGCCTTCATCTCGCAAACCTCGGGACATGGAGACTTTCGCTTCTCCTTCGAGCTCCCAAGGACGCTGGGCGGTCCGCTGAGCCACTCCGAGGTTGTGGGCGTCGCAGCCATTGCTGACAGCCCCGATGAAGTCCGGCTGCGAGCAAGAGAGCAGTTGAGATTGGGTGCGAGTCAGATCAAGCTAATGGCCGGCGGTGGCGTTGCCTCCCCCTACAATCCCATCGAATCGACCCAGTACACCGAACCGGAGATTCGTGCTGCGGTTGAGGCGGCCGAGAATTGGGGCACCTATGTCACCGTTCACGCCTATACGCCGCGTGCTATCCGACAGGCGGTTGCTGCCGGCGTCCAGTGTATCGAACACGGTCAATTAATCGACGAGCCCACCGCCAAGTTGTTGGCGGATAAAGGCATCTGGTGGAGCTTACAGCCCTTTCTGAATGATGAAGACGCCTCTCCGCTAGTGAACCCGGTGTCGCAGAAGAAGATGCTGGAGGTATTCGCCGGAACGGACAACGCTTACAAGCTCGCGAAAAAGTACAAGGTAAAGACGGCTTTTGGTACCGACATCCTGTTCGATGCGAGGGTGGCCAGCCGGCAAGGGGCACAGCTCGCTAAGCTGGTTCGCTGGTACACACCCGCTGAAGCCCTGAAGATGGCCACCGCAGACAATGGAGAGTTGCTGGCCCTGTCAGGGTTTGTCAATCCCTATCCCGGCAAACTTGGCGTTGTCGAGGAAGGTGCCCTGGCTGACCTGTTGCTCGTTGACGGTAATCCGGTGGAGAACATCAAGCTGATCGAGGATCCAACCAAGAACTTCCTCGTCATCATGAAGGACGGCAAGATCTTCAAGAACCTGCTATCCCACTAGCCCGTAACGATGGCACATATGGAGCGACAGCCCCTCACGCATGTCATGATCGGAGTTGGCTCCCGGGTTAGCGCATCCCCGGTCCACTACTTGATCGTTCCAACCGGACGCACTAATCGCCCCCCGAAGGTCGATTCCACTCGATGATGTTACTCAGTCTCCATGCGTTCTGGATGAGATTGAGCTCCAGTTCCCCGTCCTTGTTGATCACGAGCTGTGCAGCGGGATACAGAACGCCACTGCTCTTGCTTCTCTCTTGATCATTTACGTTGATCTCGCCAGCAGTCAGGTCGAAGCTCTGCGACCGGGTGTTCCAATACGCTTCACCGAAAGCAATCTTGCGGTTAGTTACGAAACGAATTGTCCGGCCCGTCGGAGTCAGGATCTCCCGGATATAGCTCACGTCGAATCCAAGCGTGCCCGGGACCTGTATCCGGCCCACGGTCTTCATGTTGGTCAGGGCATTCACCAGTCCTTGGTTCTGGCCGTGCTGGAATGCCTCCACCAGGATGTCTCTGTCCTCCGGCGTCGAGAACTCGTAAATGATGAGCCTTACACCGACGTTCCTCCCCAGCTGGGTGCTCGTGCCAAAAGCCTGAGCGTCGATGGTTTGGTTCCCCCGCTGAGCGAAGCTGGGGGTGCTGCCAATCGTTAGCAAACCGATCACAAGCGACATTCCGGTCGCCATGTTTAGGAGCCTTGAGTGAACGCCCATATCTTTCTCCTGTCTGCAGAGCGGAGGGACCCCAACCGCATCGGATATCAGCCGGGATTTCCCGGTTTAGCCAACCGCAGTTTCCCCGCTTAACCTTAAGTAGCCCTACACTATATACCAACCGAGGATTTTGTGTGGCTCGTCCAGTGCATGTAAGGTAAGGCCTTCAAACAAGTTCTGGGCACGCCGCCTGGTGGATACCGCCGCAATGTGGTTGAAGTGCGACAGCACACCCATCTTTCCGGGTGGATAATCGGCTACTCTCCAGAAACTCAACTGGCAAGCTCTGGAAGTGGAACGAGTTGCATGTTGAGGGCTGCGGCCTGCTTAGCTGTCCAACGTAGTTGGTGCTGTCGGTATTTGGCTTCGTAGTACTCGATTCCCTGATCCACATACTGTTGACCGAACTTGAGCATGCGATAAACGAGTCGAGCCAAGGTGTGCGCCATCGCTGTGATCGCTTTGGGCGCCCCGAGTCTGGATCGCAGGCGACGAAACTTTGCGCCCAGTGCGCTCCGGCTCCGTATCAGGCTCCAGGCAGCCAGGCGCAAAGCGGTGGCCGCCCGATTCACTACGCGCCTGGTCCCGCGCTTGAGCACCTTGCCGCCACTGGTGCGATTGTCCGGGCACAAGCCGAGCCACGAAGCGAAGTGCTTCTCTGTTTTCCATCGGCTCATGTCCAGTCCCACCTCCGATATCACCGTCTGCGCAATCCGGACGTCGATGCTGTCGATCTGAGTCAGGTCCACCCCGGTGATACGGTACAAATGCCCCCGCAGATCAAAGTGCGGCTGGCGCGGGCGCGAACCTTTCCCGCGACGAGTGGGTTGCGGTATTGGGTCGCTGGCCGGATCGACTTTGGCCTCCATCCTGTGCAGATGTTCGTCGATTCGCTGGTCGCATGACCGAATCTTTTCCTGATACGTGTCGTAGAGTTCCAGGCTCTGCGCCACCACGAATAGCAACTCCTCGCGCCACGTTCCTTCCAAGCTGCGAGCGATCTCCTGATGAGTGGCGCGAATGCGCGCGTGCTTATGTCGCGCCAATCTCTCGGGGTCACGTTCTCCCCGGACGATGTCTCGCAGGATGGCCATTCCAGTCGTACCACTGATATCGCTGATCACATTGGCCAACTGGATGTTCATCTCGGTCAACGCCTTCTGCATGTGTTGGACACACATCGCCGCTGCCGCCACCAGATTTTCTCGCTGGCGCAGATAGCTGCGCAGCACGCGGATCTCTTCGGCCGGTCGGAATGCCTTGTTCAAAAGCCCAAAGGTGTGCAGCTTCTGCAACCATTGGCATTCCTGCACATCCGTCTTGCGTCCCGGCAGTGTTTTCGTGTGCTGAGCATGCGCCACGTTCACTTCCAACCCGTAACTTTCCAGCACGTCGTACAGGGCCGTCCAGTACACGCCAGTCGCCTGCATGACTACCGTTTGGATTCGGCAGTTCTTTAGCCAGCGTGCCATCCGATGGAGGTCGGCTGTGAAGCTGCCGAAACTTTGTATCGGCTCTGCGTCGCGGTCTGTGGGTACGGCCACGTAATGCTCTGCGCTTCCCACATCGATCCCCGCTGCATTTACATTCAGTAGTGGAAGTCCTTCGGTCGGATCCACTTTCCCGGCTGTCTTCCTTCGCTTGCTTGGTTGCTTCGGGCCTTTCGGCATAGACTGATCCCTCCAACTGAAGTCAGACGGACCCGGCCCGGTTGCGAATCGGTTTATGAATCTCTCCAACGGGGTCGAGCCAGCTGATCAACGTCAGCCGACTGCCACCAACTCACTGATCGCCAGGAACCGGAGCCATACTCGGAAACGGGCACAGGGGCACCATATTTGCCGCGGCCTTGACTGCCGGGTACGTCGCTGTCAGCATCTCACTCTGATTCCGTTTCTGGTACCACTGACAGCGCCCCGCTGTCCGTTACTCGGAAGTTATCGTGCGTTGGGGTCGGCGCAGATAGGTGTTGAGAAATCCGTAGTGCCGTATCGACAGTGCTCCGCAGACAGAACTAGCGGCTCGCGATAAAGATGGGCGGAGCATTGTCGATAGGGCGATTTGCAGTGAGCCGCTAGCGCGTGTCTATGGGGATTGAATGCGGTAGGCGGCCTGGGGGGATATGGCGCGGGCAGCTTTGGCAGCATGGCTGAGAGGTAGATACCGGCACGAGAATCGAGATTGAAGGGTCGTTAGTTTGAGGGCCGAGCTGATGGAGGTTGGTACAAGGCGATTTTGAGCACAGGGGTGCTGGACGAGGGATGGACTCGTTAGCCTGGGCCTGCGAGTTGCTTTTCTGCGCAGCCATAAGTGCAGTTCAAGAAGAGTCCATGGGGCCAGTGGAAGCCAGTGTTGTAAAGGTGGCCAAGGCATGGGCTGAGAGCCGGGCGATGATATGCAGGGTTCCGTGTTGGCACCTGGGGCAGCAGCGGTGAAGAGCTTGTTGCTGCAGTTGAGTGGGCGGACAATTCGCTAAGGGCAGGGCCGTACAGGGTGGCACCCATGCCGGTTAAGCGGCATAAAGCGGCGATTATCAGATGCCAAGCGACAAACCAAAGCGGCGATCCCTGTGCCGCTCCCCCAATACGAGATTCTCATTACTGCTCGCTTCACCTGGTACCGGGACGGGCCGCCGAACTAAGTAAACGAGGCGGGCAACAGAACCGATCTACACCAGATCAGGATACAAGCCAACCGATTGCCATTCATGCTGCAAGCCGCGAGCTGGAAGACAGCACCCCGGGTAGTGGCGAAGGGCATATAACCTGAACCGTTTAGATTTATTTGTCAATAGAAAAATCGCGCGGGCAAGGAATCGAATTCCCCATGAAAACTGCCTCTCTTCCTCGGAATCCAAGCCGAACGTCCTCCGCTCGGATAGGGCGTGAGTTGATGGCCTTTTTAGGGCAGTAACGACGACATCCGTGAGAGTCGTGAATCGCTAACATTGCGGCAGCGGGTAGTCGAATCTCGCGCTGGCCGGATGCCCTACCCGTATGCCACGGCGGCGACCCAGCAGGTTGGAGGTTTCGCTTCGGGAGACGGTATGGCCGTAGGTTGCGACGGAGAGCCTCTGAAATCGTCCGACCTTGGATCCCTGCAACTGTTCTTGTTGACCAGCGAAATGCACGAGGGTCTACATGTCAAGTTGGTGATAAGATCCTCGGATCACAATCATTGTTGTCGCCACCAGTTCAAGGAGAACTCATGAAGTCAGCGACTCGTTTTGTTCTCGCTGTTGTTGTCTTTACCTCCGCCGCGTGGGCCCAGTGGTCGTCTGACTCGAACAAGAATCTCGCCTTGTCCGACATCCCCAGTGCCGACCAGGTTCAGCCCAAGCTGCTACCTCTGCCTAACGACAGTTGGTATGTGAGCTGGTTTAACGCCAATCCCAACGATCCGCCACCAAACGGCTACGACGTGTACTACCAGCTTCTGAGCCCGGGCGGCGTAGAGCATCTGCCTCATAACGGAGTGCGGGTCGCCAAGCTCGGCGTCAGCTCCACACAGGACTATGGCCTCGATTTCGATTCGCAGGGCAACGCACTGCTGACGTTTCTCGACGACCGGGAAAATAGCAATCAGCAGATCACTGCCGCTAAGATGACTCCTTCCGGTCACCCTCTTTGGGGGCGGCTCGGGATACAACTCACAAATGACTTAACGAGCTTCCACGCAGATCCGAAAATCGCGGCAACCAGTGACGGCGGTATCGTGGTGGGCTGGACCAGCGACAACTACGTTGTGCTTCAAAGGCTTGACGCCAACGGAAATGCCAAGTGGCCTTGGAGTAGCACGGCGTATCACGGAATCGTGCTGGGCGAACCTGGATACAGCTATGTCCTGGCGGATATACACGCTTCCGATAATGGATCCGTGATCATTTCGTGGGTGCGCAGCCAGGGTTTCAGCGGCAGCAAATATCTCTACGCCAACAAGGTCTCTGCGACCGGGCACCTACTGTGGGGCTCGGGGCACGTCAAGGTCTACGATGGCGGCTCACTGCAGTTTGGAGAGTTTCCGTACTTTCTCTCCGACGGGAACGGTGGAGCAGTCTTCGCCTGGTACAGCAGTTTTCCTAACCTGCAGTGCTTTGCCCAACACATTCTCGCCAATGGCGCGGAGGGATTTCCTCACAACGGCACGCCGGCATCCATCGACTTAAACAATGTGAGAGTTTCGCCGACCGTCTCCTACCGGCCGGCGACCCACGAGACTTTTCTTTTCTGGACCGAAGAGGACTCCAATCAGTTCTTCAATGGAATTTCGGCACAGAAGTTGGACTCAGCGGGCAATCGCCAATGGGGCGACACCGGACTCGTAATTGTTCCTCTCGGAAGCGATTCACAGATCTTCGCAACCAGTGTGCAGATGGGCACCGGCGCGCTGGCCTTCTGGTTCGATCAGCCGGGGTATGGCTCAGGCACCATTCAGGCCATCAAGCTCGACGGGACTGGCAGCGTTGTGTGTCCCCAATTTGGGGTCTCGACGGCTTCTGCCGACAAGATAAGGCTGGCCGCCGGTATCGCATCTTCTGGACTCGCCGCCCTGGCATGGGAAGACGACCGTAACGGCTGGAACGATATCTACATCCAGAATGTGAATCCAGACTGCTCGCTAGGGCAGCAAGGACGGTCGCACTTGCGACCCTGATTGTTTTTGGTGCCACTTCCGAAATTGCATTTTGCAAGCCTCCTCAACATTGAGGATGTTGAGAAAGGCTTGGGCTATACATGCCTCGCCGAGGGGCAGATGCGGCGCTCTTGGAGGGCATCTGTAGGGACTCAGTGGATTACCTCCGTGAAATCCGTAGTGCCGTATCGAAAATCCGTAGTGCCGTATCGAAAATCCGTAGTGCCGTATCGAAAATCCGTAGTGCCGTATCGAAAATCCGTAGTGCCGTATCGAAAATCCGTAGTGCCGTATCGAAAATCCGTAGTGCCGTATCGAAAATCCGTAGTGCCGTATCGAAAATCCGTAGTGCCGTATCGAAAATCCGTAGTGCCGTATCGAAAATCCGTAGTGCCGTATCGAAAATCCGTAGTGCCGTATCGAAAATCCGTAGTGCCGTATCGAAAATCCGTAGTGCCGTATCGAAAATCCGTAGTGCCGTATCGAAAATCCGTAGTGCCGTATCGAAAATCCGTAGTGCCGTATCGACAGTGCTCCGCAGGCAGGATCTGGGCGGCGGCGGTGAAGATGGGCGGAGCATTGTCGATACGGCGATTTGCAGTGAGCCGCTAGCGCGTCTCTATGGGGATTGAATGGGGTTCGAGGGGTGGCGGGATATAGCGTGGGCAGCTTTGGCAAGCATGGATGTGACAAAGACACCGACCGGAGGATGGAGATTGCAGGGTAGTTCGATCGAGCGCCGGTGTACGGGGTATTGGCGCAGGCGATTTTGAGCACGAGGGTGCTGCGGCCAGCGATGGACTGGTTAGCCTGGGCCTGCGAGTTGTTTTCTGCGTAGCCATAAATCCAGTTCAGGAAGAGTCCATCGGGCCAGTGGAAGCCTGTGTTGTGTAAGTGGCCAAGTCATAGGTTGAAAGTCTGGCGATGATATGCAGGGTGCCGCGCTGGCACTTGGGGCAGCAGCGATGGAGAGCTTGTTGCTGCAGTTGAGTAAGGATCGGCGTGGTCGCTGCAGCATCTGCGTTGAGATGCAGTCGGCAAAGAGCGAGTGCTCTTCGGCGGTTGCGGTTGGCCAGCAGGCCGAAGTGGCGGATCTTGACGAAGCCCGAGGGTAGGACGTGGAGCAGGAAGCGGCGGATGAACTCGACCGCATCGAGGGTCATGACCTTGCTGCGGTTGTTGTGTTTGGAGTCGCGCCAGCGGAAACGGACCTGGCCGTGGGATAAATCCAGAAGCCTGCCGTTGGCGATGGCGACGCGGTGGGTATAGCGAGCCAGGTACTTGAGAACATGCTCGGGTCCACCGAAGGGCGGCTTGGCATAGACGACCCACTCCTGGGAGCGCAGGTGGCGCAACAAGGAGTGGAACTGACGTGGCTGGGCCAGGTTGGCTGTCGTGCCCAGGCAACGGAGTTCTCCTTTCTTATAAGCCTGCTGGAGGAAGGCCAGCATCTTGCCCCGGAAGAGTCGGCTGAGTACGTTTCTGAGGCGGCACGAAACAGCAGGTCGTAGAGCAAGTGTTGGTTGCGGAGTGCGAGGGGTGCCAGTTGTTCTGGCAGGGTGAAGACCAGGTGGGAATAGGCCACGGGCAACAGGCTGGCGGCCTGCCTGCTGAGCCAGCGGTCGCGAGCCGTGGACTGGCACTTGGGACAATGCCGGTTGCGGCAGGAGAGATAGCTGACGTCCTGATAAGAACAGGCGTCGCACTGTTGCAGGTGAGCGCCGAGGGTGGCGGTACGGCATAGGCCGATGTCACGCAAGGCCTTGTGCTGCTGGCGGGAAAGCACCGCTCCCCAGCGTTGCAGGAACTCTTCCTGGTGAGCATGCAAGACATCGGCTACTTCGAGCCGATGTGGTCTCATCTTCTTCTGCCATCTCCATCTGAGGTCTTGATCTCGCGAATATAGAGCTGGCAGAGCCTTGGCCATGGGCGGGTTGTCGCGAAAAAGGGGCCAGAGTAGATCAGGCATCGTGAACGTGATCCCCTTATAGGGTACTTCTGGCAGTGCGGCCCACCGCTCGCGCTGCCACTGGACGGTGGCGCGATAGCCGCAACTCGAACACGGTCGCGATTTGCAAGTGTGATAGAAGATTCGCTCTTCGTTCTCCGAAGCGTAAACTTCGGCACCTAACTCGGGAGTTCGGCACTGCAACGCCTTGCTAAAGGCCCAGCGCACTGCTGGGCGGGTCTCGGCCTGGTCCCAATGTCGGCGTGTCCGAGACAGAATCTGCCTGAGCGGATCGGGATATTTCATCTAGGTCTAGCTCCTTTTGAAAATACGGTCCGGTCAACATATCCTGACCGATAAGAATTACCGTGCGTTGAAACCGACCGACCTGCACCACAACGGATCCGGGTTGGCGCGCCTCCTGCTGCTGCAACGCAATCGAGCACTGCGCCAGCGTCTGGGCTGATCTTTTTCTCTTTGAGCCGACCGATAGCCCGACGGATCACCTTGCCGGTTTCGCGATCTTCACAGTGACGGATGAAGCGCTCCAACTGAGCGGCCCGGGGCAATTTGCAGAACTTCATCGCGCCGTTGATCGTTAGCGTGCCGTTTAGCAAGGCTGTGATCAGTCGAGAGTGCACATTCTTTAGAATTGTCTTTACGTTGCTGACGTTTCGAGCGCCAACCCCCGCTGCGTGGGCAATCTCTTGGCGCACATCAATATGCCGAGCTTCCGGCAAATCTGCCAAACCCTTGTACTTGCCCCCGGCTCGCATGTTGTCGAGCGCCCTCTGCTGGAAGTAGGGCTCCAGTTTCAGTGCCAGGCGAATACGGATAAAAGCATTCCACCCGCGCTGGGGTTGATGGTGGCTGATGATGAACTGGAGTGCTTCGTCCTCACTGAGCGGATACTCGATGCAGCTAATTTCGTGCCCACCGTCGAAAACCGCTGACCGCCAGCTCCCAAAACCAGCCAGAATCGTCCCGTTCGTCGTAATCAGAATCGGGTCGGTTACGGTCGGACTCGTCAGTCGGGCGGCGTCGCTTAGCTCGCCGATCGTACCGACCCAGTCGAATTCCTCCAGCTCGCGATGCATCCGCAATTGTTCTGGGGAACGGACGACCGGACGCCCCTCCAACCGACTAACCTCGGCCGGATTGAAAGACTGCGGCGGGACTGCAGAGATAACCTCTACGGCGCTTGAACTGCGAATGGGAGGGAAGTCGAGCCCCGCGCTCATCGTAGCGATCGGTTCTTGAGACACTCGGTCATCTTGCGCGGCGAGCGCGGACAATTTGGACGCTGGAACCGTGGGATGATGCAGAACGTAACTTCGATGCTGTTGAAGCTCGTCCACGGGGTAGGTTACGACCTGGCAATGAACTTCCAGTGGTCGTCCAGGTTCGCTTCGTAGCTGCACGTCAGATTCCACCTGCCCTGTGCCTCACGCAACATTTCATCAGCTAGGCTGACTGAATTGGCAGCCAAGCAGCTTCGTTGCCTTCATGTGTGATCCCACGAATTTCTTGTGCCCGATGTGACTAAAATGTGACTTTTACAGCCACGCATCACCATGAATAGCCATTACATGACTGTGTTACAGGATAGACCTGCGGGTCTTTTGACTGGAGCGAGTTGATTTAGAATTAGCTACTTAGCGGAACGGTGAAAAAGTAGTGCTGTATGGATTAGAAGATTCTCAATCTTCAAACCCGGGTTCGATTCCGGTAGCGCTACCACTTACCTCCTGCTATCTCCTGTCATTTCTGACACTTCCCGGAATCGTAATTTCCTACCGTGACACCTTGTATCGCTCCAGAGCGGCTGGTAGGGGTCACAATAGGGGTCACAGCTTTGAATGAGCTCCGGCCTATTCCGCTGACGGTTGGCTGAGTCCAGTCGAAAAATAATTTTGCGAACCGCCGATCTGGAGTCTTCATAGTTCTCCGGAGGCACAATGCTGAGCTGATGCCCCTCGCAGTCATCTGACGATGCCCAGCCGAACGGGGCGGGCTCCAAGCGACAGCATCACACGCATTCGACGACTTCGACTATTTCGTGGGACGATCTCCTTCGGGATCGAATCATCTCGGAGTTTGGGAAAAAGAGACGGCGGAATGTACGCCACCCGCCGCCGAGATGAATGCAAGGAGGGGATCATTGAAATGCTTTGCGGCGAGTTCCTCTGGAGGCGGCGCAAGAGTTGGTGTTTCAAGAGGAATGGGATCAACAAAATCTTGCCCCTTTGCCGCTAACGCCCAATGCCATTCCTTGTTAACCCAATCGGAGGTCATCGCATGGCGACACCAGAATAGATAGAAGACGTCTGATTTTGAAATACGTTCTACGAGCTCTCGTTCCCAATTCTGACCAGATCGCAAGTTGATGACGTCTACAAACACATGAAGTCCCTTGTAGGCAGCCTCCATTCCCTGAACTCGGCTAAGCACGTCTGCCCGATCCTCGCTCGCGTACGACGCAAACGCGCTTCGATATGTCGTTGTGTGTGTGGGGATTTCATAGATCGCAAGATTTTGCAATCCCACGCGCACAAGGAAAGACATTCTAGCGATTTCGCAGCCGTTTAGCCGAATCGAGGCTCTGCCGAGGTGAGCTGCCTCGGATGCATCCCCCGGAACCTCAACTACGAAGGCGGTATTGCCAATGTTGCCCGTCCACGTGACCCATTTATGGCTATCGAGGCACGTTAGACCATCGATCTTTAGTCTGACGCTTATCCGAGATCCGCGCTGTAATGGGTAAGGGCCCTCGGACTTTACCGCCATCTCCGATTGGGGAAGGCCATGAAGCACACTGGCGGCCGCAAGTACAGATGATCTCTGCTGTTCAAGGTGCAGCCAAAATTGCAGCTCGTGAGCTGTGCCGGGTGCGAGGACGCAAGGACCCGTCAGTGTGAAATGGACATTATCAATGAGTACGCCAGAAGGGACATGATGTTCCTTCTCTTTTAGCACGGCATTCTCAGGGGTGTGCCTGCGCGCTAAAGCATCTGGGAACTGCATATCCCTTTGTTGTTGCTGTTGTTGCACACGGGGGATCTCCTTGTTTTCAATTCCGACGTCCCCGCCTGCCTTAGCATTCTTCAATTCCAGTGGAGCATCCTTGCCTAAGTCAATATACTGCCGAATCCATTTTCCTCGCCGTACCAAATAGAGCAAGAAGACTACGCCCACGATAGCTAGAGCGGTGGCCCCAAGCCAATACAGATACGTTTTCATGGTGTGAGATTATACGCGTTGATCGCAGCGCGGCGAGCAAGGACCTCGACTGCGTCGCCCGAACTCCGTCGGGATCGAATCGTCTTGGAGTTTGGAAATGCGACGGGCGGAACCTCCACCCGATCTCGACCTTCGTGCCACATATCGCGAGCTGCTCAAGTTCTGGACAACCGCCGCCCAAACGACCCGAGAGCGTGTCTTTCAATGACTTTTTAGAGGCTCGCTTCGCGACCTCATTGGCGACGTCGGGGATCCAGCCCCTCGCGGGTCCTTCCCCCACCATGCCCGAAGATAGTCGATGAACCAAACACCGTCTCTATCTTTCTTGAGCACCCGACAGAGATACTGCATCTCGTCTTCAATCGGGTTCCCCCTCAGAGCCGGATACTGTTCGAGGAGAATGAAAACCAAAGGATCGATTATGACTCGTGGGGTTATCGCGACCGTGCTTTCAAGCTCATAGGCGCGTATGAGAGCTGGTCCAAAAGTGATTGCGTCCTTGATGAAGATGTCCCCAATCGTAAGGGCACCCCTTAGCAGCACTCCTTCACGAACGAGCTCCGCTTGAACGTGGACCAAATCCAATAATTCCCAATACAGTAATCCTTCGCCGGAATGATACGGATCGTGGGTGACCGGCACAGACCGGACTCCACAGGATGTAGGCACGTGCCATGATGGCTTCGGGTAATTCTGGATCCAATTGTAGGGCGCGTTCGCAATGTTTCTCCGCCAGCTGCAGTGATTTGTAGCGCCCCTCAAAACCGAAGTATCTGGCTGCGGATGCGTATGCCAACATGGCGTATCCAAGGGAAAATTCAGGATCCCGCTGAACGGCGACGCTAAAACAGCTAATCGCCTCGTCCAGGTCAGCCAATGTTCCGCTGTAACTTGCATTCAAACCCTGCAAATACATCAGGTAGGCGCCAGGATCACTGCTGTAGCGATCCCGGGACTTTTTGACAGCCTGAAATCGTTGCTGGAGCGATTCCGCAACCTGCTGCCCGATCTTGTCCTGTACTTCGAAAACGTCGACTAGGTCGAAATGAGTAGCGGTAAGGCCGCCAGGCGCTTCACACTGTCACCGATCGTACCGTCGTACTGAAGCAATCCGCTGGCGACGTTGGCGTCGCTGTACATCTTGCCGAGTTTCTCGTTCCAGTTGTAAGTAAGTCCGGACGTGTGCCGCAAGAGGTCCTTAATTAGGATCTCACGGGTGGCGGGAATTGAATACGGCTCACCTGAAGCAGGCTTTACCAGCACTTTTGGATTCTTGAACTCGGGCAGGTATTTCGATATCGGGTCGTCCAGCTGGAAACGACCTTCTTCGTACAGCATCATAACGGCCACGCTGGTGATGAGTTTGGTCATCGAGCATATGCGAAACATGGCATCCGGGCGCATCGCCTTGCCGGCCTCGCGGTCCATCATGCCTTGCGCTTTGAACCACGCCACATGTCCGTGCCGAACGACCATGGTCACCGCGCCGGCGATCTGTTTGTCATCGATGCTACGTTGCACCGCTAACCCGATGCGATTGAGCCGCTCCGAGGAGAGACCAACCGACTCGGGTTTGGTGGAGGGAATGTCCTGCGCCAGCCCAGCTGCGGACAGTAGCAGGGCACACATGATTGCCGAAAGCTGGTATCCTCGCCATTTTTCGCGGTCCTTCAGTCTTTCCCCTCCCAATTTCCCATAATTCTCACGGTGCAAACCGTGGGTTTCAAGAGCCTTTATCACAAATCGGTGTGACACCTCGCTGAGAGGAATGCGAGTCGTGCGCGTACTCGAAGAACTGAAGCAAGAGCGCGGACTGCCACAGCATATCCGCAGTGACAACGGACCTGAGTTCGTGAGCCGCGCCGTCGATCAATGGGCCTACGAACAGAGCCAGCAGTGACGCACGATTGAGAACGGCGCGTGGGGCGAACAAAGGCCGGAGGAAGTCTCATTATCCATGGACTAAAGATGGGGGGGCAGGTCAGCTCGGCCGCCAACCGCTTTCCAGCAAAGTCCAGCGCTTAAAGAGAAGTCCCACCCCTCCGAAACTCAAGCTAGACCGGGCGCCTGCGCGATCAGCATCGCACAGGCACCTGCGTCATAAAACGGCCAGCTTACATTCCGCCTAGGGTGTGGTAATTGGTGTTGTTGGTTGTCACCACGATCTGTTTGGCTGCGACATTCATCACGGTCTTGTCCGGATAGTTCGTGCCGTCCGGCAGAGTCGAAAAGTCAACGATCAGTGTGACTGCATCTTTTGCCTCTCCCATGTAGGTGTGCACATTCAGATTGGCAATCTTTTTCACGGCCGGATCAAACGCCACCACCATCTGATCGCCAGATTGGGCATAGTCCTTGAACGTGAGGTTGACCAATCCTGCCCCTGCGTCCCGGCTGAGCGAAACCTTGCCGGCCTGCATGGCCCGCTGCATTCTCTGCGGACTGGGCGGAACGTACAACGCCAGCAGCGACTTTACTTGTCCCATGTATTGCTCCATTTCATCCTTCTTCTTCTCGATCATGCGCTGCTTTAATTTGCCGCCCGAGGGTTGCTGCTGCTGTGTGAGAGGAATCTTCTGCACCTGTCCGTTGAGCCCGTATTGGCACGCAAACTCCTGTTGCGGTTTGGTCTCGCCCTTGAACGTCACCTGCTGGATCTCTGTCCACTGATACTTGCGCAGCCTCTGCTGGTTCGCTGCAGCCGACTGTTTGAGAACAGCCAGCTTCTCCTTCAGTTCGGCGCCTCCGGCTTGCGCCGATGCGTTGACGCTCACCAAAAGTGTGAGCAAGCCCAGCGCAAGCCGACGTGCGATAGCCAGTTGCGACCTCTGCTGTGTAACCACGGCGGTTTGAGCCTTCATTAGCTCTCTCCTTTAGTGAATTGGTTAATTTTAGGCCTAGATGTCATCTGGCGCTTGATCTTTTCTCCACTTCGAATTACCCCAACTTCACCGAGTTCAGCTCTAGGTTTCTCATCCCATGTGAGCCAGTTCAAATCGAGCACCATGATGGAGTATAAGACCGGCACCATCAACAACGTAATGAACGTTGCCACGGTCAATCCGCCAATCTGCGCGTAGCAAAGCGGCTGCCACAGAGGCCCACCATGCATGGCGAGAGGGAACAGCGCCAGCACCGTTGCCCCAACCGTAATCAATACCGGGCGCAGTCGAATGATGCCCGCGTCGATCACGGCCTGCTCGAACGGCTCACCCTTGGCGTGCATCTCCTCAATGAAGTCGAACAGCACAATCACGTGGCTAACGATGACGCCGATCAAACTCGCGATCCCCAGAAAAGCCATGAAGCCGAACGAGGTGTTCATAATCCACAGTGCGATCAGCGCGCCTGCCACGCCGTACGGTGCGGCCGCGAACACCAGGAACGGCTTGATTGCGTTGTTGAACTGAAAGAGCAGCGCCAGATAGATCGCGGTGATCGAAACCGCCAGCACAACGCCAAGATTTCGGAATCCCGTTTTCTGCTTGTCATACTCACCGCCGATGCTCAACCCATATCCTGGCGGCAAAGTTTTCTCCAAGTTATTCAACCTGGGCACCGCAATCGTCATGATCTCCGACGCCAGGTGCCCAGGCGCAGGGAAGGCATACAGCGACATCGTTCGGAAATGATCGAGCCGAATGATGCGGTCCGTGGACATGGTGTTCTCGATGCTCGAGATCTGCACCAGAGGAATCTTGGTCGAACTTTGTGACCCGAACACGTAGAGGTTCTGAATGTCGGAAAGATTGGCCCGTTCGTCCATCTTCAAGCGCGCTACCACGGGAATGTTGCGATCGCCATCCTGTAGCGCCGTGACTGGCACGCCGCTCATGGCGCTGGTCGCGGAGTTGGCTACATCCATGTTGGTAATGCCCGCCAAGTTCGCGCGATCAGGATCGACATTGAGGCTGACGTTCGCGCTTTCTGTGTCCCACTCGTTCCGTACCCGCGCGGCCATTGGCGCCGACCGCAGAATATCGGCCACTTGCGACGCAATGTGCCGCATCATCTGGATGTCTTGCGCGCTTCCGGCTGTGCCAAGGTCGGCCCGGCTGCTAACTCGGATCTCCACCGGGTAATTCACCGGATTGGTCTGCAACTGCCGCAGGTCAATACGCGTGCCGGGTACTGTTGCCGAGAGCACGGGCTGCACCTGGTCGACAAATTCAGGAGTAGCCTCTTTCTCCGCCAGCTCAATCAGCACTTCCGCATAGTTCAGTTGCGGCGCTTGCGGCGACAGCGAAAACCAGAATCGCGGGCTACCGCCGCCCACCCAAGTCGTCACATAGCGCAGAACATCTGCCGGCTTGTTGCCCATTCCCGGGTGCTGCTTGTCCCACAGCTCCGCCTGTTGCCGTATGATCTGCTCCACCTGCTGCGCCGCCTGGTTAGTCGCTTCGAAATTCGCGTCGTTCGGCAGCCAAACATCGGCGTACGACCAGTACTGAACGTCATCGGGAAAGAACGACGATTTCAGTTGCTTGAACAGAACGCCAGCCAACAGCAGAAACGACAATGAGGCGATAGCAACCTTCCAGCGATGCTCAATGGCAAACTTCGCTACACTGGCGTAGCGACCGGTGAATCCCTTGGTTCGCCGCTCCTCGATGGGCGTCTCCGGCTTCTTGTCGGGACGCAGGATGTAATACGCCAGCAGCGGGATAAACGTCATCGACGCTAGCCGCGAAGCGATCAGAGCGCAGGTCATCACGATCGGCAAGCTGAACAGAAACTCGCCAGTGTTTCCCGTTACCAGCATGAACGGCAGGTATGCCACGATGTTGGTGATAGTTGCATACAGGATGGCTGTCGCGATCTTGGTGGGCCCAAGCCACGGTGCCACAATGCGAGGCTGTCCATCGGCCAGCATTCGCTTGATCGAATCGCCCGCCACCACAGGATCATCCACCAGCAGACCGAGGGCAATAATCAGCGACGCCACCGACACTTGTTGAATATCGATGCCCAGGAGATAAATCATGCCGAAGGTCAGCGACAGCGTGACCGGAATAGACAGCGCCATCAGCAGCGCCGACCGCCATTCCCAGAAGCCGATCAGCGAAACGATGACCACCAGCCCAATCGCCTCATAGAGCGCATCCATGAAGAGGTCGATCTGCTCCTTCACCTGCACTGGCTGATCGGACGTGTGCACCATGACTAGATCGTCCGGCAGGTACGGTCTGACCGCGTTCAGTTTCTCGGTAACGTGCTTGCCGAACTGATCGATCTGCTGACCGTCACGCATATAAATGGCCAGCGTCACCGCGCGGCTGCGGGTCAATTTGCCCTGCGCGTCGCGCCAGGTGAGGAAGTTCAGATACGTCGGGGGGCTCTGATAACCACGCGAGATGTCCACCAAGTCGCGTAGATACACCGGGCTGTTCGACGCCGAAACCCCGATCACGACATTGCCGATGGCTTGTGCATCGGGGAACAGGCCTGATGGATTGATCACCAGGTCCTTGGGTCCGACTTCCAGAGAACCGGCCGGAAGCGTGATGTTCTGCGCCCCCAGCACATCCTTCAACTTCGACGGATCGTAACCGTACTGCGCCAGTCGCTGTTGCGAATAGTCCAGGAAGATCTGCTCTTGCAGAACACCCGAGCGCGACACCTTCGACGTCTCGGGCACACCTTGCAAAGTCCGCTGCAGCAAATCGGTGTAGTCGTCGAGATCGCGATACGAATACTTTGCCCCTGCGACCTCAAGGAGCTTCGCCTCCGTGTCGTTCGGGTTGCGAATGATGGCCGGATCCCACGCATCCGGATGGATCTCCGATCGGTGCAGTGTCGCGCGAATCAACTGCTCTCCGCGCTGACGAATCGTGGCATCATCAAACGTCGTGCTGGCATCCAGCCCGACGTAACCCGGCCCCTGAAAAAAATGCAGGTCGCTCAGTGTCTTGTTGCGACTGGCGATGGCCGCGATGTTTTCAAAATCCGTCCGCACAGGTCCGGGTGCGATGGAAAGCGGAAACGCATAAACAACGCTCACCCGAGGCTGAGGAGCGTCCTTGCCCAACTCCGCGCGCGTCTTCTCGATGGCTTTCCGGATAGCGATCGCCCGCAGCGCTACTTCAGTCGGTGTGACTTTCGGGCTGGCCACGGTCAGCATCAGCGCAGCCGTGTCTCCGAAACTGCTGTTGAACTGAATCGGCCCCGCTCCTCTCGGCAGCTGGAGCTGATTCAGCTTCAGGTTCATGTCGGAGAATTCTTTTTGCTTGTCCTTTACGCTGTCGTCAAGCTGGACGTAAACAACCGACATACCAGGAAAACTGATCGAGCGGATACCGAAGTCCGACGGGCTGCTGGGCTTCAGGTTTGAATTCAGCGCGACGACTTGTTCGATGGGCCGGGTAATCAACTGCTCGACTTGCTCTGCGGTGGCGCCAGGCCACGGACACTGCGCGGAAGCCACCCGCACCGGGATATTCGGGTCCTTCCGTTTCGGCATGTTCTGATAGCCAAAGAAGCCCCACACAAACGCGGCCAGCAACAACACAAGTCCCACTTGGCGGTGCTCGGTAAAGAACCGCGCCATGTTATGGGTGGTCGCGGTGTACTCCGCGTCCGACTTGTGCATCGTCGCCATCTTCTATTCTTTAGTTGTCATCGCGAGCGAGGTCATCGACTTGTCATCCTTAGCGGAGGCGGCCTCGCCGCAGCAGTCGAAGAACCTGCTTTCACTAGCCGTTATCCACTGCCTACGGAATCACCCTCACCTGGTCACCGTTCCTAATCAGGTTCGTGCCCGACGTCACAACCCTGTCCTTCACGTTGAGCCCGCTCAAGACCGCGATGTTGTTTCCATACGTATCGCCCAAGGTCACATCGTGGGTGCGGACTCGGATCGTATCGCTGGTCTCGTCCGTCACGAACACCGCAAATCCATTCGGATTCTCGGGACTGCGCACCACCGCGGTCAGCGGCACAACGTCAACTCGAGTATTCGCCTTTCCCCCGCCAATCGAGATCGACGCAATCATTCCCGCCTTCAGCCGGTTGTCACCGTTTGGGACGGTTACCTCTACCGAATACACCCGGCTTTTCGGATCGGCAGACGGTGAAATCGAAGTCACGTGCCCGTTGAAATTTCCCGCCAGTGCGTCAGTCGTAATCGTCTCCGGACTTCCCGGCCGTATGTGTTCCATCGACGTATCGGGCACGCCGAACACTGCCTTCACCGACCGAACATCCGAGATGGTGAAGCCGTTCGTCGTCGGCCCCACAAGTTGACCGACATCGACATTACGCTTCACTAGCCAGCCATCAAACGGCGCGCGCAGCTCGCAATATCCCAATGCGATCTGTTGCTCCACGATGCTTGCCTTCGCGCTCTGGATGGCGGCCAGCCCATCGAGCATCTGAGCATTCGCATTGTCATAATCCGGTTTGGTCGCCGCACCGTTTTGATAGAGCACCGACATGCGATCAAACGACAGCTTTGCCCGGTCGTAATTCGCCTGTGCCCGCGCCAGTTGTGCATTCGCCTGTTGCAGTTTCTCTTTGTAGTCAGCCTGGTCTACAGTCGCCAGGACGGTACCCTTCGCCACCCAATCGCCCTGATCGATGTTCCGCATGCGCCCCGTCGCGTCCTTCACCTGCCGAATGCTGACCAGGTATCCATTCGATTTGAATGCCAGATCGACCTGCTGGTAGGGCTGGATGTTGGCGGAGTAGGTGTTCGATGTTGCCGCTTCGATCGACCGCACCTCGGTGACGCGAACGGGAGTCAAGGGCTGAGGGGCAGTTGGATTGCTGCGACAGGCGCTGCTCATCGCCACCCCCGCGAATGCTACCGCCAGTAGGGAAACCGTCCAGGAATTCCAGCTCTTGGTCTTGCGCTGAATCATTCCTCACCTATCGCTTTCTGGAAACTCGCCTTCGCACTCCAGAACCCTTCAACTGCGTTGTTGTACTCCGCATCTGCACTCTCCATGGATGCCTGCTGTTGCAGCACATCACGCAGCAACGCCGTCTTCTGTTCATACTGCAAGGTCACCTCGCGCAACTTCTCGCGCGATGCCTCCTGTTTGGATTGGGCCACCACCACCGCCGTTCGCGCCTCCTGCAACGACCGGAACTTGTCGCCCACGTCGATCAGGATCTGCGACTTAGTGCTAGTCAGTTTCAGCTTGCTCTGCTCGATATTGATGGTTTTCTCATCCACTTCGTGCTTGCGCCGTCCCCAGTCGAACGGTTCCCACCGGAACTCGAACCCGGCATTGGCGACGTTCTGCGGCACGAAGTCATAACCAAACGGCGAGGAGTATTGAATCGAAAGATTCAGGTCGGGGATGTACTGCGACTTCGCCAGTTGGCGCGCGTTCGTCGCCTGTTTCACCTCGATGCCGGCCTCTGCCACCTTCGGATTCTGCTCCAACGCTTTCGTCTCCGCCAACTCAAGGCTCTCTTCCGCAGGCGTTACCGGAGCCACCGCAGCGGTGTGAAACTCCGTCTTGATGTCGCGTCCCAGCAGATCGTTGAGCGACTCCTTGGCGGTCTGCAATTTGTCTTCGGCCTTCAGCAGGTTGAGTTCCTCGTGCGCCAACCTCGCTTTCACGTCCAGGCTTTCCGATTTCAGGGCCACCTGTTCGGCGAGGTACTGCTGCGAGATGCGGTCCAGTTCCTTGTATTGCTTGATGCTGGCCTGGATCGAACCAATCTCGTTCTCAATCTGCATCACCTTGTAGTAGTTCTGGCGAACGCTGTCGGCCACGGTTTGTCGTTCTTCTCGAAGTTGTTCCTTGGCCTGCTCAACCGAGAGCTCCTGGCCGTGCACGAATAAGTTGATCCGGTACAGCGAAAGTAGAGGTTGCGATGCACTGGCCAATACCAGTGCTGTGGGATGCGCGGGCGTCGTGATGTTTGACGTGGTCGCAGGAATGGGGCCTGTCGCCGGGTATGTCCCGAATTGACCGGGCGGTACGGAATATGAGATCGGTGTCAGCAGCTGCGAGCCGAACACGTAAGTACTAAACGACGGCAGCCGCTTGGTCTTGTCTGCCGCGAGTTTCTGCAGATGTATGTCGAGATTCAGCGAAACGATCTTCAGCGTCCGGTTGTCCGCCAGCGCAATCTTGACTGCCTGGTCCACGGTGAGCACGTCGGGCTGTTCCTGGGCAGGCAGCCCGCCTGCCAACAGGCCGCACCACACTGCGGCCGTCAGTAAGTGCCTACGCATCAAACCCCCGCATATTCGAACGTCTCCAGCCTCTAAGGGCCCACTTGCAGCCATACAAACATGCTTGTAGCGTGCTCCTGGGCCGGTGCCTAGGTTCGTGCCCCGATTTGGGCGCTAGCCCGGCAGTCGGCCCTAATTTGGCCTCTCTCACGGCGCAGAATGACGTGACGAAATTGGGCCCATAACGGCCCCGACAGTATGTTTCTTGGCACGCAGAGATTATCAGCGGATGCAGGTTTGGGCAACCCTCGTTCCCGTTCGCTCGGCTGGCGGTGTGGCTGGCAAAGTTCGCGGTCAGAACGTAAACATCGCGCCCGCAGCTCGATCTTGCGCGGCGCCGACGCTGCCCCTAGGGTCCGCCCGCGATTCCGTTCGGCTGGCCGAAGAGCGGAGAACTCAGATTTCCGACCAGTGGGGCGAAATTGATGTTGTTGAACAGGTTTCGAGCGTTGATGCTGAAGGTCAAGTTGTAGCGGCCATTGGCCTTGATTTAGGCAGCCTGCGGATGCCACTCACCTTCGTGAGTCGGGTCATGTCCCGAAAATCTCGATACGACATTCCGAAACCCACTTGGACCTGTCCACACTGCGGGTTCGTCCACACGTCCGCCGATCCACTCGAGGGAGAAGTTGCTTCGAAATGTTTCGCGAGCACGGGTGTGTACCCACCCGGGATAATGCCTCCGAATCGACGAGGTCCGTCCCTATACCGCTTCCGGTATCCATCAGCTAATACCTTCGTCGTTTTGCAAGGCCTCAGCGACACGGAACTTTGTACTCCGGGAGGAGAACGTCATTCGATGCAGCGATCTACCACCTCAGTGGTCTTGACTACGGGAATCATGGCGCGCAGTATCATGTCCACTCAATTGAAAACTTGTACATGATTACTTTCTAAGGACTTCTGGTTGGGTATGCCTTGGTTTGCCAATCCACCAGGAAAGAACATCCTCTTCCGAAGCGCACAACGGCGGAATCAGTCGTGTGATAAGTCGACCCTTTATCAGGGGAGTTTCTATGAGTGTGGTGGTCAGTGAAACTCGTGTAGCTGCACCATTTCGCAACAGTGAGCATCTCGAGACAGCGCTACAACCTTGAAGTGGAGAAGGGAACAAGCATGCCTAACGCAAAACCCAAGCGCCCCGCCAAATCTGCGGCGCAGAAACGAAAGGTGACGTCAACCGCACCGCTACCCTTCGCACCAAGAGTCCCGCCACGGCCCTTCGTTGCCCCACCTGTCTCCAAGCCGACCAGGAAAAAACCGGCTACAGAGGCAGAGGTCCAGGCGGACTATCAGGCACCTGCTATCCAGAGCCCTAGCAGCGCGTTAGGTGACCCGACCCAGAGCTTGCAGACTTTCACGCTTAACGATCTCGCGCAGTTCACCAAAGAGAAGGCTTACTCAACCGACGCCAGCAAAGACGTGCATCTCTTCTACGTCGGTCGCGATGACGTTCACGACATCCTCAAGTACATTTTGTCTCGCGTCACAATCTCGCTTTATCTGAATATGTTCGGCTTTGATGACCCCGAACTAAATAACATTGTGATGCAGAAGGCGCTGAATCCAGCGGTGACAATGATGATTACGTTAGATAAGAGTCAGGCCGGGGGTGTCCACGAGAAGGCCCTCATCGAGGCCGACGAAAAGTACAATCTCGCAGCCTACAACACGCATTTCGTGACGGGCCAATCGGCGACTCATCAAATCAGCCACACCAAGGGCTTCGTAGCGGATGGCAGGGTGGCTGCCGAAGGATCGACAAACTGGTCGAGCTCGGGTGAAGGTACGTTCGTCGTCACCGGCCAACCCGGTGGTCCCGGATACAAGGCGCAGAACAATACACAGTCGGTCATCACTGATCGTGACTCCATCGTGAGGTTCCAGACGGAGCTTATCGCCGAGCACATGACCGTGGTTTCGGCCCAGAAACTCCCGGGATCTACAGGTGGTTTGCCCCTACCAAAGGAGCCGACGCCCGCGACCCAAGTCCTTGAAGATGCTGCAGCGAAAACGGCAGCGGCAAAAAAAGCTGAAGCGCAGAAGGACCAAGCAAAGCCGGCCGCAGCCGCGCCCGGAGCTTGAGTCACTTTTGAAGTCGAAGTTGAGCCACAAAAGTCCACGATTACGAGCAGTGAATACGCTGAACTCGTGACAAGTTCCAGCAAGCCACTGCAAAGAAGGCGAACACATGGCCCGTATCACCGACATCAATCCGACCTCGACGACTGTACAGTCTCTTCCGTTGCCTGTTATCGACTGGGTGTCCATACAGCAGTCCCCGCCCACGCCGGTTCCGCTGGGCACACGCCAGCCCGGTGATCCACTGCCCGCTGCAGACATTGTGATCCTGACCTGGACCAGCGCCGAGTGGTCTGCTCTCGACCATGTCTTTCTCAACAGCTCGACCGTGCGTCAGTCGCAGGATTACCAGTGGAAGAGCGCTTGGTTACCTTACACGCGCGGAGCGGGGGACTACGTACCGGATCCGCAGTCGGGTGCGTTGTGGGGACTCTTCCAGCTCGTTCGTATCACAGACCGCTCCGGAAGGCCATGGCGCGTGCTGTTATTCAAGTCGAACTCTCACCTCGCACACGCTCCGTGGATCAAGGGACTGGGCGAGATGGTTCGCTGCATCCTCGAGGACGCCAAGCCAGATCGCATTTACTCGATTGGTACGGCGGGTGGTGCACGCATCGGCCAGCGACTGGGCGACTCAATCGTCACCAACTCCGCACTGCTCGATTTGCAGCGCCCCGAGAACGCGAGCGATGCGGACAACGGCTCGCTCTTCCGCTGCCCCACGTGGTTTCCGGTATCCTCACTGGTTGAAGACGTAGAGCGCTCGCTGCTCTATCGCATGAACCAGACCGTCACCGACGACGCGCTGAAGGAACTCTTCACCCAGCTGCAGGGGAAACATGTGGGTGACGGCGCGATGGCTGAACTCACCCTCACCGATCTGGTGAACGACCCCATTCGTCCCTCAGACCTCGGTGCGCCGCGCATTCTCGCGATGAAGGACGTGCCGTTATTAACGACGGACTTTTACTACATCGCCAGCAACGGCGGAGCCGACGCTCACTCCTTCCTGGAAATGGACGACGCGGTGATTGCGCGCGAGGCCGAATTAAAGGGCGTGCGTTACGCCTTTATCCGTAACATCTCCGACCCGACCGTCAGTAGCCGTACACCGTCGGGCAAACTCATCTCAGACGGCATACGCAGCGATTGGTCTGGGCTCATCTACAACCGATACGGTCTGCTGACCAGCTTCAACAGTGCGCTCGCCACGTGGGCCACCATCGCGGGCGAAGGCGAAGCGAGCTACGCGCCTCCGCGCGCTACGCAGGCACCCTATGCTGACGATCCCCTGGAGGTGAAGCTAGCCTATCAGGTGCGTTCGTGCGGAACGTGTTCGTTCTTCTGGCCCGAAGAGAAGCGCGCACAGTCCTACGGCCTCTACACCGCCTACGACTTCGAAGGCGACGCGCCCTACGCCGCGCCGTTTAAATCCAGTTCGAACTCGTCACCGTGGGTGCTTGGCCGTACGCGTCCACCAGCCTTCCCTGAGGCCGAGGTTATCGACGGCTGCCGCAAGGCGCCCATCATGACGATTGGCATCAATCCGAACCTCACCGCGTTTGCACCCGGGCAAACAGGTGCGGCATGGTGTTATCCGAGTTTTTCGTCCGACAATGACACCGACGCATGGGCCAAGTACGCTTGGTACTATCGCTACCGCTCGGTCTATCAGGAGCGCCTAGATCTCGCCTTTGTGCGCCGGTTTATCCTGCCCGAAGGTCGCATTCTTGCCACCGGCCCCGGTCGCCTCACTGCCGCGCTGCGGCCTGACGATAAGCCGGCATGGACAATTCAGGTTCGCTACGACGGGGATGCCTCCGACACCGTCATTCCTCTGCCCGGTGTGCAGGGCGACTTCCCGTATGTCACGCTCTTCGACACCGTCGGGCCGAACAACGTCTTCAAGGCTGGCGACGTCATCGCGGGCCGCCTGGCTGTTCCGAGCGGCATTCGCGTCGAGATCCAGCAACAGCAGCAAGGCTATTACATGCAGTTCGTCCCGGTGCTGGAGCAGTTCCAGTCAAGCCTGCAGGCAGCAGGCCACACCGACGCCAACCTGCGCGTGGGCGAAGATGTTTGCCAGTTGGACATGGTGGCGTGCGCGTCTCCGCATTGGAATCCGGGCTTTCTTGGGGGCACTCCTGAGGACATCAAGCAAATCGTCGATAACTGCGTCAGCAAGAACGCATGGGCCATGAAGCAGCTGATCCAAACGCGGCCTGCGGTTCTGTACATTGTGAGCGAATCCAGCTGGATCATGTTCCGCGATGCCTTTGGCGCCTTCATCAAGCGCGATCCTCCGCTCACGACCACGCCGGTGGACAATGACTTCACGCTCCTGCGCGAGACGACTGATCCCGATCATCCGTTGAACTTCGTGGTGCGGGTGAACCTTGACGGACGCGAGTACGACTGCACAACACGCATCGTCATCACGCCGCACTTTTCTTACAACGAGAACTTCCAGCGGCAGTTCCGACTCAGCCCGGCCGACTGGCTCACGTTCACGCAGCAGCAGCCTGCCTGCGTGGCCGCGATGACGCTCGCCAACGGCTTCGAGGTGGTCCCAGGAAACCCGGCCTACGCGAACGACTACATTGCCGTGCGCCTGTCCGCGGACGCGACCCAGTCCGCTGCATCGCTCGTGCTGGTCGAAAAGCAGTTTCCCGCGGCCTATGAGTTCCTGCGTCCGTTCTATTACGACGCGCACGCCATGATGGCTGGCGTACTCGACGACCTGATGAAGAACGGCACGCTCACCTATCAGACCCAGCCGAACAAGCCCGGATATCTCGGGCGCAACGCCGGGTCGTGCCAGTTCTGCGTCAACAGCCATTGGCAACTGCCGCAGGGCTGCATCTACGGTAAGAATCTCGAGTCCCCGCCGCCTTCCGGTTTTCTGGAAAAGGTAGCGGAACACGTTGTCGCCAACGGCAGACTCGTGCCAAGCGTGGTGTCGGCGGCGCTGGTCGCAGGCATCCAGCCCGCGCCGGTGAATGCTTCGGCGGCGCCCTCCGGATCTTCAAGCGAAACTATTGCCCCTGCTCTCGTCAAGGAACCGTCGTGATCGAAAAAAATAACCTTTGTCCTCCCGATTCCGTTCGCGTCTGGCGCGGATTCCGACTGCCTGCTCTCACGCTCGATCAGTTCTGCAGCAAACTTGGCAGCGTCTTCGTGCCGGCTACCGTCAAGATGCAGATCAACATAGGCTTGGACGCGTACGTTCCTTCCATTCCCGCCGGTCTTGCCAGCAAGCCTGACACGGTTCCCGACGAGACTGCGGTACTGTTCTGGGAGTCGCCCGCCACGTACTGGAACGGCTTTACCACGCTCGCCGTTCGCACCTACACGCTGACGCATGGGGGCTGCTATGTGACGGAGAACAACAAGAGCCGCGCCGACTTTCCGGTACTCTTTAGCGGCTCGCTGACCTCCGATCAGCCCGTCTACCTATTCGACAAACCGGCTGACTGGATGAGCGGCAGCGTCAAACACATCGTCGGCGCGCGACCTGCGGCGCAAGACCCGGCGGCCTTTCGCGGTGCGGCCGCTGCGGCACTCGCTCGCGTTCAAAAAGAGGTTGCTCTGGAGGGCGCAATCGCCTGCGCCGGCGACGACTACCTCGTCTACTGGGAGCTTGGCTCGGCTGCTCCGGGAATGCAGAATCCTCCAACCGGAATCCCCATCGTGCAGTCCGCGCTTGACTGGAACCACTCTTTCGCTCCAGCTCCCACCTTCGTTCCTGTCGGGCTTTGGGATGAGTGGGCCGGTATGGACGTCGTCAGCGGCAGCAGCTTCAACATGCAATTCACTCGGAGGCCCAAGCCTTGAACCAGTCTGCAGCCTCTTACCCGGTAGCTGCGAACTCCGTCTATGTCTGGCGTGGGTTCAAGCCTGCAACTCTCAGCTACGCCGACTTTGCGTCATTCCTTGGCACCGTTTTTGTGCCTGCGTGCGTATTACTGCAACCGGCCATCGGTCTGCGCGCATATGTTCCGTCCATGGTGCCGCAGACCAGCAAGCCCACCGCGGTTCCCGACCAGACGGCGCTCATGTTCTGGCGTACGCCCGCGGCTCACAACGAGGCCAAAGCCGCCATCGCCGAACGTATTTATTCCAACCTGCACGGCGACGTGTATGACATGGTGCGCAGCAGCCTGCCCGAAGTTCCCCTGCCGTTCGACCAATCGGTCGCGACGCTGGTGGCTGAGCAGCCCTACTACCTGCTCAACGGTGTCGCCGACTGGATGCAGGGTTCGGTCCACCATTTGGTCGGAGCTCGACGGGCCGACCTGAGCGCGGCCGACTTTCTCGCGGCAGTAGCCGAATGGGCCAAATCCTTCCAGCAAACACCACCTCCCGGAGTTGATGGTGCCTTGCTGTGCTGCGGTAACGATTACGTGGTCGGCTGGCTTCATGGCGGCAATGATTCGACCCCTTTGCAGCCGCTGTTCGACGGACTAGCGAGCCTGACGCAAACGGTGCTGAGTGCCGATGCGCTCTCCTTCGACATCAAGGCCGCGCTCTGGGATGACTGGCCAGGACTGGATCTCTCGACGGCCCCTTGCCTTAATATGCAGTTCGCTCGGCACCATGACGCCGCGCCGAGAAAGCCGGCAAAAGGGTGAGAGCGATCGAGCATTTCGAGGTGCCGCACCTGGCTCTGTTCAAGTCGTCCGTCTCACGCGTGCTCGCACGCCATCTCGGCCAAAGCCGAACCCACGCCGTCGCCATCGACTCCGATCACCCGCTCATGTTGGGTACGGACAGATATTGCCGCGCGATGGAGGCCAATAAGCCGGTGCCGGAGCCCGACTCCGACCGCGGGGACGACCCAGAGGTGCAAGCCTACCTCGCGTCGCTTTATCACCGCCAGGCGCACGCTCGCATCGGCGGCGATGCAGCGCTGGAAAAGGAAATCGCCCTCCAGACCGCGAGTTTCAAGTACGGCAACCCTCTCTGGCAGCAGATGTTCGTTCAGTACTACAAGTACTACTGGGAATATCCCTGGCATAAGGGCTGCCAGCCGAAGTATCGCTCGTGGAAGGATGACACCGGCGGTCGGGGCGACCTCAATTACGCCGTGATCCCTTGGCGACTTCCAGCAAATGCCCGGATCGCCATCGTCGGCGACATAGGCACCGGCACGGACGAGGCCGCCGCCGTGCTGCTGGCAGCGCTCAAGTTCAAGCCGGACGCTATCCTCCACCTCGGCGATGTCTACTTCTCAGGAACCAACTTCGAGACAAGCCATCGTCTGGTCGGCATGATCCGCGCTGTGCTGGGCCGCACGCGCCGCCGTGTCCCCTTCTTCACGGTGCCGGGCAATCATGAGTACTTCACTGGCGGGATCTCTTTTCTCCACGCTCTGGACTCCGGCGCACTCGTCGATCTGGCTTCGCAAAGGCAGGAGGCTAGTTACTTCTGCTTGCGCACCGAAGACGAGGGCTGGCAGTTCCTCGGCTTGGATACGGGCTATTACGGCCACTACATGAACGTCGCGGGAGGCGCCCAACAGGCCACGCTCGAACGCCTCCACATCGGCAAGGTCGAGGTGGGCGCGGACACCTCGAATCCGCATTGGCCATGTCACCGCAATCCCTATTTCGCTCATACCGGAGGCGCCGATCTTCCCCAGGAAGACCCCACGGTGCCGGTCGATCAGGTTACCGTTAGGGCAGATGAGGCAGGCTGGCATAACGACAAGTTGCAGAATTTTCCCGGCCGCTCGGTGCTGCTCTCGCACCACCAGCTTTTCTCAGCGTTGGATGTTTGCGGCGTTGCGCAAAAGCAGGTCGCATCGGATGGAAAGAGCGTGCCCGACTCCACTGACGCCAATCGAATCTGGGTGAACACGGGGCTTTGGCGTCAATTCGGTCCGACGTTTGGCGACCACGCGGCCGCGTGGATATGGGGTCACGAGCATAACTTGGGCATCTTTCAAAGCGGCTACCGTCCCACCGACTGGCCCCCAGACATGCCGGACCTACAGCAAGTCTTCAAGACGTTGCCCAAAGGGCGATGCGCTGGACATAGTGCGATCCCTGTTCAACAGAGTGAGGCGCCTTACGCCCAAAAATATCCGGTACCGCTTGAGCGCCCAGACCTGACCTTGGGGCTGACCGATGGCTGGTACAACCACGGGTTTCAGATTCTTGAACTTGGTGGCCGCGGAAGTCCCGGGCAAATGTCGTACTACCAGACCGTCGGGGCCGATCCGACACCAAAGCTGCTGTTTGAGGAAGCTATTGTGTGACCGAGTTAAGACCACTGAGCAAAGGAAAAGATCACTATGAGCGTTATCAGCAAACTCTTCGCGATCCAGCCCACTAAGACAGTTGACCAGGTTTTGATCGAACCAATCGAGACAGCGGCAGCACTCAGGGCCGGATATACCAACATTGTCTCTCTCGAAATCGGCGACAGTCCCTATCTCTGCGCCTACAACAAGACGACAGGGACCACCGATCTCTATTTCGTCGCCGAAGCCGAGCCTTGGATACTCGCGGTCGAGAGCCGCATCGATCTTTCAGGAGGCCCCTGGGATAGCCTAACCACTTTCGTCCTGGGAAACGATCCTTACCTTCTGACCTACCGGGCCAAGGACGGCATGTTCAACTTCTATCGTGTCGGGCCAGACCTCTCTTCCTCGGCGCCTTACTCGTTCTACTTCGCGCGGAACACGCCAACCGCTGGCTTCACCGAGATCGCTCCCGTCAGCTCACTGGGAAATCAGTATGTTCTGGGATACAACTTCGATGACGGAACGGTAGCAGCCTTCAGCGTGAATGTTACCAACTCCTCTGCCGGCGTCCCACCGCTGGTTGCGCTGAACGTCTGGTATCACCACTGGGCCAAGGGCTGGACACGCTTTGCCTTCTTCCAAATGGGAGGCGCAAACTTCTTCTTTAAGATCAACACGGCAAAACTGAATGTCAATATCGACCATCTCAACGACAACCCAGCCAATGGCACAGTGGAGGTAGGAAGCTTCCTGCAGTCCCAGCTTCCCGACGCCCTTTCGATCACCAATTCGGCGATTGTACCGTGGACCCACGGCGACCCCTACCTTTTAACCTACATCTCGACGGCCGGGGCCACGTCCGTCTATCGAATTCATGGCGACTGCCTGGGATGGAACCAGGTAGCAACCGGGACCACCGTCGCCGGTGCATCCATCGTTGTCCCCTACTCAATTGGAGATAGCTCCTACGCACTTTTCTACGGAGAGAACGCATGACCAGTACCGCGACAATTCCTTCCATCACTTACGACCTCGCATGGATCAAGCAGCAGCTACAAACAGCCATCGAGATCGAATGCTCGACGCTACCGCTGTATCTCTCGGCGATGTTTTCCCTCGAAGTACAGAGCAACCCTGCGTATACGACGATCCGTGTCGTGGTGATGGAGGAGATGGTTCACATGGCCATCAATGCCAACATACTCGCCGCGATCGGTGGGTCCCCTCAGATTGCGAACATAAGTTTTGCCTTCCCAGTTCAGGGATTGCCGGGCGGCCTTGAGCCCGACCTCTGCGTTGGTCCCGCGAAACTGTCGCCAGTCCAGCTTAAGAACTTCCTGCGCATCGAGACGCCAGAGTTTCTCTTGCAGAAAGCTGACCGCGGCGAAGCATACCCGACAATTGCTGCGTTCTATCGAAAGATCCGCAAGGCGATTGTCGACAACGCAGACGCTGTTCGCGAAGCCATGCGTGTCGGCGGCCCAGCCAACCAGGTCGACGACAATATCGGCTTCCGGGCCATTAAGAGTGCACCCGGAGCAGACCCGCTGTCGCAAGTGTTGGCCGGTTTGGACGAGATACTGGAACAGGGTGAGGGCGCATCGTGCGGATCAATGTTTGCCGGTCAAGGCTCCGAGGATGAGTCGTCGCACTATAACCGCTTCGCTGAGATCCTCTACGGCAGGACCTATCAGGATCCGGTACCTCCTGTGAAACTGACACTGGAGACAGAGAAGCTCTTCTATCAAGGACGAGCTATCCCATTTCCAGAGGTAATCAACACCCTGGCTGTACCTTCCGATGGCTATGCGAAAATTCTTGCGCTTGATCCTAGTGCGGCAGCCGTGACGGCTGATCTTGTCGCCTTCGATAATGCATTCTCCTCGATCCTCGCTGGTTTGCATGCGGTATGGAACGGGCCGCAGGCGGCTTCCTGGAAGACGCTCGGCGGAGCTGTCCACAGCATGGTGGATCTGCGAGTGCTGTCATGCTTCAATCTCTTGCGTCATCAGATTCCGGCCTCGGTTGTGAGCCAGATTCCAGCGCTGTATAGAGAGGACGCGCGACTGGCCGAGTACAGCGATCTGAAAGCGCCACTCTTTTATGGTCCGCGCTTCCTGAATACGAATCCCAAATGACGCTGTTGTTGTAGAGATGACGCCGGTTTCGGCCAAGTTACAACAACTCCTGTTTGGTTGTCACGTCTGAAGGGGCCTTTTCGAAAGGGCATATAGTCTCGGTTCTCCAGTAACTGAAACGGAGATCCGGCTCGTACCAGAAATCGAGGAGAGCATTATGAGAATGAGCACTCTGCCGCGTTTTATTTGCATCCTTGTGTTGTTGTCAACGAGTTGCCTGTTCGCTCAACAAGCTATCGTCAGAAAAACCGCAAGTCTCCGTACTGAGCCGGGGACTGCCCAACCCCCAGAAGCAACGCTGCCGGTTGGCGACAAGCTGACGCTGCTGGACCCAACGCCTGAACATGGGTATTACCAGGTGAAAACTCAGGATGGAAAGGAAGGGTGGGTATTCTCCAAGTCGATCAAGTTGGTCGCAAGCCCTTCTGCGTCCGAACCCGCGGTCGACCCTGAATCGATGGCGCAGGGAACTTGCGATCCAACTTTGTGGAGTCACGTGTACAACCCCACTCGCCTGATCGTGAAGCAACAGTGCCTTACGGTTACGGGTACCATCGTCGACGCGACGAAAGACCAATCGACACATGAGCCTGACGGTGTTCGGCACGAGGACGATGCAGATACTCATGGCTGGCTCAAAGTAGATCCTCAATTCGGGGACTTACTGAATCCCGGGAACATAAACAACGAGGGCGGAAACCTGGTGTTCGAAATTGTCTGCATGTACGACCCACCGAAACAGCTTGATGCGCAGCCAGCCTGCGCCGAATATGCGAGTCCCTTCAAGATTCCACCTGTAGGATCGCACGTCCAGATAGTTGGGTCTTACGTGCGCGACACAAACCATGCGCAGTGGATGGAAATTCACCCGGTATCAAGCATCAAGGCAATTCCATAGCTTTAGGTGGTGCGCTGGGGCGGTGGCTCTGCGCAGGGGCGCTCAGGCAACGTCGGCCACAAGCTGGCTTGGTGCACCATTTCACCGGAACGTGCAATATGCTGCGCAGGACTACCGCGCACAACTCGAACAACACGGCATTCGCAGCAGCATGAGCCGGGTGGCGAACTGACCGCTGGACGGAGATTGGCCAATGACCGATGTGCTGCTCGCCGACGCGGGATGCCACGCCACGAGAACGCATAAGCAACAGCTAAGTTCCGCTGACAGGAACTGTCTCTCCAGCATTAAGCACGAGGGAATGGCAGGCTCGACGAGACTCGCGACCACTACCCTCGCGGTGCAGCAGAGATTGCCGGGAAGCCGCTCCTACAACAGCCGGCGAAGCCCTGACTGTCGCCCTGATTCAACAAAGCCCTTAGAAAGCGGACGCCGGTATAATGCGGCACGCGATTTGAAACTGGGGAAAGTGTCATATTCCATGCTAGCGAGATGGGAACTTATGGAATCGCTGAAGAGGTTCGGTTCGGCCCAACCAAACCGATGCTCCCCCGGATCCGGTTCCGATTGACCCGCACTAGTGGCAAGGCATAGAGTTCGATCCCAAGAAGCGGATGGCGAACGACAGAGAGTTGGAGCCGAGTCAGGCTTGCGGTCCTGTCTGAATTTCCGCCAGCTAGTTCAACCTGGCAAAATCTCACACGGGATGGGCGGCGCCTACTGGCGCCTTGTGAAGCCGAAAAAGGAATGAGCACAGACAGTAACATACGGCTAGGTTGGGCATTGCCGAGCAGAGGTTCGATTCGATGGAACAGGCTCACCTAGACGCTTGTGTTGTTGGAGGCGGCCCTGCAGGGTCCGTGGCCGCCTTGCGTTTGGCGCAACTTGGTCATCGAGTGGGTCTCGTTGAAAGAGCTCCTTTTCCCCGTTTCCACGTTGGCGAATCCCTCACCAGCGGTGTTTGGATAGTGTTTGACGTCCTGGGGCTGCGTGAGTCTTTCTTGAAGGAGGATACTCTTTACTCTGAAGAAACCCTTGTTCGATGGGACAGACTTGAGACCGAAAGGCTAGTTGAAATGGACAATACCGCTGGGGTGCTGGTCAACCGTGGGAAGTTTGACATGCTGTTGCTCAGAGCAGCGGAAACTGCGGGTGTTCGAATCAACCAGCCGGCACAAGCTTGCCTAGCAACTTGGGGCGATTCGGTTTGGCGGCTGGAAGTTAAAGTCGGAGGCGAGTCGCGATGCATCAACGCGAAATACTTGGTTGACGCCAGCGGCCGAAGGTCGTTCCTACCCGGTACACGCCAGTCGACCTCGCCTCCGACACTGGCGCTGTGTGGTTATTTGCGAGCGCCCGGAGGCCCGCAACCGACGCGCATCGAAGCAGTTTCTGATGGCTGGTGCTGGGCAGCCCCGGTTCCCGGGGGACTGTTGAGCACGATGGTTTTTCTTGATCCCCAAACCCTCCGGCAACGACGAACAGAAGAAATAGAAAAAATCTGGCGCTCACAGCTTGCAAAAGCAGCTCTCTTCGCTGACCTTTCTAACTTATCTCTGGTTCACCCAATTGTCGCCCACGATGCAACGACAGGGTTTGCGACCGAGCCAATCGGCTCTAACTTTGTTCGAGTCGGGGAAGCAAGCTTCAGCTTAGATCCGCTCTCTTCGACTGGAATGGAAAAGGCCATGCAAACCGGTTGCTTGGCGGCCACCACGGTGCACACTATGATCCTCAGACCAGAGCGGAAAGAATTGTGCGTGAGGTTTTATCGCGAACGTCAAAGAGAGACCGTGTCAGCTCACGCTGCCTGGTCGGGCAGTTTCTATCGCAAGGTCGTCCGTTACGGGAGGTTCCCTTTTTGGCGAACCCGTTCCCAGTGGTCACCTGGAGATCAGATGTCGCCGACGTCGTCGAGTTCGTCACCTCAAAATAGACCGTTCAGTGTAACGACTCGAGTACAATTGTCGGACAAGGCTCAACTTGTGAAAGAGCCCTGTATCGTCGATGACGAAGTGTGCGAGCGCATGGCGTTGTCGCACCCAACTCTCGATCGACCTGTCGCCTTCATTGATGGGGTCGAACTGGAGCGATTGTTGACCATGGTTCCGCGGAACGCGGATCTTGGGACTTTGCTGATGCTATGGTCCACCAAAGTCTCGCCTCAACGAGCCACCAAAATCGCCGGCTGGCTAATCAAGAATGGAATTCTTGAGTCCATGGCGTGAAAAACGTCCAAGGCCACTGTTACGTCGCAGCCTCATTGGAGTCCGAAGGCGGGACAGAATCTGACCTCAATTAAGATTATCGAATGAACGTCGCGACCGGATTGCGATCAGAACCTACGTTCCCAAGCCAGTCAGGTCGAAGCCTTTGTTGGGCGCTTCCCTTGCTTTCGGGTGGCACCCATGCCGGTTAAGCGGCATCAAGCGGCGATTATCAAATGCTAAGCGACAAACCAGAGCGGCGATCCCTGTGCCGCTCCCCCAATACGAGATTCTCATACTGCTCGCTTCACCTGGTATCGGGACGGGCGGCCGAACTCATTGGGTGGTGACGATTGTCTTTATCTGAAGAGTTGAGCGAGGTCCTTCCGCCGAAATCCACACCAATCCACAGTCTTTCCCCTACTTTTCAACGAGGTAACTGCAATCTCGGTTGAAACGGGTTGCGCCATCCGCCATACTGAGCCCCATATATGGGGGACCAGTGCTAAAACGGCGATCATCGCGTCCGAAGGGAGAGCGGCCAAAGGCGAAGCGGCGCAGGAAGACCGTCGCGGAAAGCACTTGCGGCTGGTGCCAAAAGGTCATTTCAGAGGACGATGCATGGCCGGGAGACGTGGAAGTCGCCGTTTGGTTGTGTGCTCCAATCTGCAAAGGAGCGCGAGTCCTCTGCCGGCGCTGCAGCGATCGACTGCCTGTGATGATCGAACCTGCGATACAGAAGCTCAATCGCTTCCAGCCAAAGTTACAGCTTCAGATAGTTGCAACCGACCCACTATCCCTTTCTCAGCTACTTCCAAATCTGCGGATCTGCACCGATCTTTTCTATGAATGCAGCATGGCTCGCTTGGAGACTGACGCCGGCCGACAGATCTGCGATCTCCTTCTTCAGTTCGAGCGCGATCATCCGGTCGAATGGGAGTACTGCGGATGGAAGAATGACTTCATCGCGGAATTGGTGCTCGGGCTCACGGGCGACGGCAGCGCCGAGGAGCGAAGGACTACCGCGACACTGTGGTTGACCCGGTACTGGACCAACCAGGCCAAGCGCAATCGCCAGACAGCTGTCGATGACAGTGACCGGCGGCGCAGGGCGTTGTACGCCCTTGCAGGAATCCAAGCAGTTACAGGACGCGCCCAGAAGAGTGCTGGCTGCAACGTAGTACTCACACCTCCTGGGATTGGGCTGAGGAATGGCTGGCACAGGGCTGGGACTTCAATGGGGATCCAAGACCGAGAGTCCTACAACTTATACCTTCTCTTCGCTCGCTGGTTGTCGAAGAACTGGACACAGCTGACTAGCAAGCGCGGTGACCCGCATCGGATTGCTGCAGAAACCTACCTCCGAGAGCGGCCGTGCGCCAAAATCCCGCACGAGGTGTTGATGAAGATAGCCGCTGCCTATGACCGATGCTATAGTGACGGGCCTCCGCCACCACCGTCCCAGGTACTTCTGGAGTTTTTCGCCGAGGGGCATGGCGTGTCATCGCGGCTCGTAGCGGGGATGCGCGCTGAGAGAAACAAGAAACCCACGGTACGGAACAAGCCAAAGCAAAAGGCTTCGGCCCGCAGATAAGATTCTAAATGCCTGAGGTTCGCCAGAGACATTGTATTTGCCGTGCTTTAGCGCAAATCCGCGCCGAGGTACACAACAAAAATGCACGACCCTTGCTGACTAGCGTGCATTTCTGGCCTCGTATACTTCTAAGTATCTGATTCCACGCATCTTGTAGTATCCCTCTTGCCTTGATGGGTGTGCCACACTCAACGCGCGGGTATATACAAAGCTACACACCGGAAAGCACCGATATTCCATACGTGCTGACGCGACAGGGGAGGAGGGAATCCATGGCGACGCTCGAAACTGAGGTTTGCTTTCTAACGGCGCAGGAAACAAGGGCTTGGCAGATTCACTCAAAGCCTCCCGCGCGGTGCGACAAGAACATTCATAAGCATGTCACTCAAGACGAGGCGCGGAAACTATGTAGCGCGGGAGAATCGCGGCTCGCTTATGTCCGCGGTCGGTGGTGTCTGATTCCCGAAAACCCGAAGAGAGGCTATGAGGTCCGCCATTCTGGGGGCTATGTCGGCTTGCAACTGGTTGTCGACTAACACAGAAACAGCAAGAACCCAACGACAGCCAATGGCCTTCTGTATTGCTTAAAAGGAGATTCCGATCTTGGAAATGCATCAACAATTCTCGCCGAGAAACTTCTGCTCCCGAGACGGAAGCGGCGCACACGCTTTCGATCAGTCTCGGGAAACTGGAAAACCTAATTCGATCAGGTCAGCTAGATGTCGTCCGCATTGGACGCCGTGTGTTGGTGTCCCGTGGCGCGCTTAGGCGACTCCTGGGTGATATGGAATCGCAACGCCACGGGAAGAAGTAGCAATTCGCGGCAAAGAAGTCGGATATGAACCATGTACTCGCGCTTCAGGGGCGTGGGTTTTGTTTTGGACCGCAAAAGGCGGCAAGAGGAAGCCGACGTTGTCATGAAACGGAGACCACTGATGCCTAAAAGGGTTGTTGAGGGCGATGCTCTCTGGCGCAGCGACAAGCTCAACCAGATAGAGCTGCCGTCCTACCGCGCTGAGTATGCAAGCCTTCAGTTCAATCGCGGCTGTTGTTGCGGTTGCGGGTAAAAACAGTGGTCCAAAAATGCGTGAAATGCGCGATCCCTGCAGCCGGCAGTCCCCGCTGAAAAAAGGAATTGCAGTATGAGCACTCAATCAGAATGGTTGACAGCCACAGAAGCTGCGAGCTACCTCCGCATCAAACCGCGCACGATCTTG
The DNA here is from genome assembly GCA_963699185.1 of uncultured Acidobacteriaceae bacterium. Taxonomy (GTDB): domain Bacteria; phylum Acidobacteriota; class Terriglobia; order Terriglobales; family Acidobacteriaceae; genus DASRAA01. The sequence goes on from OY969419.1 coordinate 799,780, forward strand.
CTCTGGGCGCGCCAGGGACACATCAGGGGTCACATCCTCAGCGGCACTCGACGAGTGACTTGGCGCTTCCTGCGTTCCGATCTGGATGCTACACTCACCGCGCCGTCTGTTGCTCTCACGAAACGGAGGATTCTGTGAGACGACGGAACAGAAGTGGCAGTGTGGTACTCGATAAACGCATCAAGACGTGGAACTTTTTCTTCTGGGAGAATGGCAAGCGGCGCTCTAAGAAAATCGGTAGCATGAGCCAGTATCCCACGAAGGCATCAGCATGGCGGGCAGCAAAGCCACTGCGCGATGCGGTAGAGAACCAAGGCAGCATCAGCACCACAGCACCAACTGTAAACAAGCTAGTCGAACAGTACCGAGCAGAAAAGATGCCGAAACGCAGTGACACCCGCCGTTCCTACGACGTTTGGTTGCGTAATCACATCATCCCTAAATGGGGTGAGTGTGCGCTCTCAGACGTACAGGCGAGGTCCGTGGAACTGTGGCTCGAATCCTTGACGCTAGCACCTAAGAGCAAAGTTCATATCCGGGGAACGATCAGCATCCTATGGGACTTCGCCATGTGGCGCGGTGACGTGCCGACACAGCGAAACCCGATGGAACTGGTAACGATCAAAGGCGCAACGAAGAGAACGAAGAAACCACGCAGTCTGACGGTCGAAGAGTTCCAACGGTTCATCGTTCACCTTGGGGAACCATTCCGCACGATGGCTCTGCTGTGCGTCTGCTTTGGCTTGCGAATCAGCGAAGCTCTCGCGCTGCGCTGGTCGGATGTGGATTGGCTGGAAGGCAAGCTCAAAGTGGAACGTGGGATCGTGTGCCAGCAAGTTGACGATGTGAAAACGTCAGAGTCTCGGCGCTCCCTTCACATCGACGCCGACATGCTCGAGAGGTTGAAGCTGTGGAAGCAAAGCACTCAGTTCTCCGGCTCGGATGACTGGATGTTCGCTTCCCCGGCACAGCTTGGACGGCTGCCGTGGTCATACGATCAGGTTTGGCGCATGTACCAAAAGGCAGGCGCTAAGGCTGGTATCGGTGGACTCGGTACGCATTCGCTGCGTCACACGTATCGGTCATGGCTTGATGCGGTGGGAACTCCGATAGCTGTGCAGCAAAAGCTGATGCGGCACGCGGACATCCGCACAACCATGAACGTATATGGTGATGTGGTCACCGATGAGATGGCCCACGCTGCCTCGAAAGTGGCAGGGTTGGCTCTCAACGGCAGGTGACACGGAAGGTGGTGGCTCGTAACCTGCTGAAAAGATGGTGAGCGCGGAAGGAATCGAACCTTCAACCTACTGATTAAGAGTAGTCTGATTAGGGACCGACCATTTCCCGCTTGCGGCTATAAAAATCAATAACTTACCCAAAACCAAGCCCGCACGGAAGCATTCGCGAAAGTATCAAAAAAGCCCACTTTGGCGCATACCGGATCGGAGCGCACGGCACACTTACGGCACACCTAAAATATGACACCAGTGTCAGTGTGATGTTCACCCAGATTCAGTAGTACCGGACTTCTGCCACGTCTGTTCGCGTATTTGATACCGGTTGTTGATGGCTCACCATCCAACCCCTTGCCCGGGGGTGTGCTCATTCGCCAACTGTAATCCCGCCATCCGCCGCGCGGCGATGGCACGCAGAAGAATCGTCGCGAACCGGGCGCGCCGAAGTCAGCGCTGTGCCAGAATGCGCTTGACGGAAGGGTCAGCCCGACTCCACATTGCCTGGACTACTCCAAAGTGCTCTTCCGCGCCTGCCCTATTGCCCAACCGCTGATAACAAACGCCCAGATCATACTCGGTCAAGGGTAGCAACGACGCAATGCTCTCCATTATCACTCTTCCCCTCTCCTTCAAAATGCCATCCAGCGTTTCGGTTGCGTCCTCCCATCTTGCAGCCTGCATCTGGGCGCGCGCCAAGAAATATGCGATCCACGGATCGGGGTCGAGGCGATGTGCATCCGCAAGATCTGCGACGCCGCTATCCGGGTCCTGTCGTGAGACCGCCTCAAATCCACTGATGAACTGTTCAGCCGCTGCATAGGATTTCCCTAGACTTGCGGCAGCATCCTGGTGCTGGCGCAGTATCTCACCAGCGGACTTGTAATCGCCAACGACCGCTAACGTTTTGGACGCAGTCACTGCCAGATCATCCGCCTGTGACAGTCGCATTGCTCTTTGGACTTCCTCTTTCCCTTCAGTTGTCCGCCCGTGCAGGGCATCGACCTGGGCAAGAAATAGGTAGTATGACGCCTTATCGTAGTTAGAGCCGGAGGTTTCCAAGGCGCTGACGATCTGCCGACGAGCATCTTCTATTTTGCCTTGGTACAAAGCTACCGCCGCGATGCCCTCCTGCGAGGCTCTGAAATGCACATTGCTGCCCAGCCTCTGGCCAGAATCCTCCAATGCCCGAAAGTGTAAAAGCGCACCGTTCAGATCCCCTTTCCCTAGCTTGGCGAACCCGACTGCTTCTTCCAACCATGGATAGCGCACTCCGCTTCTTAACGCCTGTTCGTATTCGGAAATCGCGTCATCAAACCGGTTCTGGTAAACACGAATCTCAATAATCTGAAAAATACAAAATGGGTTCGTCACATCCATTCTTTGGCACTTCGACAACAATTGGTCGGCATCTTGGAGCAAACCCATGTCGATAGATAGGTCGGAGAGATAGTACAAAGCAGCCGTGTCGGTCGGATCAGAATCTGAGGCTAACTGCAGTTTCCTCCGAGCATTGTCGAGGTCACCTCGAAGGAGAAGTCCCAGGCCCTCAGCCTTTAACCGCGTACATCTGCTGTGCGAACTTTGGTCGGGCTCGCCACCACCGACGTGGGGGCTGGATTTTCGGTCTATGACAGCCTGCACGTATTTCACGGCATTGTCATCTTCATTGTCTTGGTACTCAATCCATCCGGCCTTCAGGTTGGCCTCATCGAAACTCGCCTTTATTCGTAATGCCTCATTCAGGCTTTCCAACGCCAATTTGTCGTTGCCCTGGATTTCCAGATCAGATGCCCTACGATAGAGATCATCAGCAGTCTGGGACGGCCTTGACCTGAGACGCGAAAACCCCGCGATCCCCAAGAGTGCCAACACAACGGCAAAACCAGCCAGGACATAGAGTTTTTCTTTTCTTCTTACGGGTGAAACGGCGGGCTTGACGGCTACCGGGAGTTCCGGTTCTCCAAGACCGCTTCTCACATCAGCGAGTTCCGCCACGTCGGCGACAAACCGGTAACCTTTTTTGGGGACGGTCTCGATGTACCGCTCCTGCTCGGTTTCGCCAAGGGCCTTACGAATCATGGAAACGGTAGTCGTCACATTTGATTCCGCAACGCTGACCTCGCGCCAAACGTGGTCGATGATCTCATCTTTCGTTACCAAGCGGTTGTGTTTGGAAACCAACAAGAAAAGCAGGTCGAACGCCTTAGCTGTCAGGTCCACCGGCACGCCGCTGCCCTTGGTCAGCCGCCTCTCTAGCGGCTCCAACAGGAAAGGCCCAAATCGGTACGAGGCAGCGATCCTTTGCTCCATGTCTTTAACCAGCAATAATTTGCGAATTCTTTCAGATTTTTTTTAGGACTCCGTTATTCTGCTAGCCCATCATGGCCAACAAGCAGGTTGAAAAACACACCAAGCTTGGAGGTCCTTGATGAGCGTAAACACACGTACGATTCCTGACAACGATGATGGCGGGCATCGCCTCAACATGCCAATGATACATGGGCAATCCGCGGCCATCGTCCGACGAGGCTGGGTTCTGCTGTCGATTCTGTTGTTACTGAGCGCTGCCGCCCTGTGCCAATTGAGAACGTCTCCAGCGAACTCGGTGCAGCGCGGCAGCAATGTAACCGCCTGTGGGTATGGGCTTCTTAGCTGCGACGAGTCTCAGCTCACACCCGCAGAAGTCAATGAGGTGAACGCAACCCGTCACCGCGTGAACGTCACCGCCTGTGGGTATGGCTTTCTCAGCTGCAATGAGTCACAGCTCACGCCATCAGAAGTCGCTCAGGTGAACGCGACCCGTCACCGCGTGAACGTGATCGCCTGCAGGTATGGCCTCCTTAGCTGCAATGAGTCACAGCTCACACCATCAGAAGCTGCCCAGGCGAACGCGACCCGCCAACGCGTTAGCACCCTAGCGGCGAGGTATGGTTTGCCTGAACCTCAGTCACTACCAGACGCGACGGTCGGGCGAGCGGGCTTCGCCTCAATGTTCGCGTGGTCGCCAGCCGTGGCGGAGAATGGATCATACTACGGGGAGCTAAACAAGAACGGAGTGCCCAAGACTGTGCGAGTCAATGGATATTTCAGAAGCAACGGAACCTATGTGCGTGGCTACTACCGGAGTGCGCCAGGTACAAATCCCCGTTGAGCCATGATTCGGGCGCGGCGCCGGAGACATTCCCCTTAGGCGAGTGTCCAGCGAAGGCCCACCGTAGGTAATTCAAGGAGGCGTTAACTATTGAACGAGCGTTTTGAAATTGTCACGGATGTAGCGGGATGCCTAGATCAGGGCAAGGGCGAATCACTCGAAGCAGCCGAACGTCAGGCTCTGAGCATACTTGTGGCAGAGCTAACTGGACACTTGGCGCTGACAGAGAAAGCTTTTAACCTGGTTGGCGTAGCGGTCAGCAATCTCCCGGAAGTTCCTCTCCGAGACGTGTCTCAATCACGGAAGGTTGCAACGGCCTTATTAGTCCGGCTTTCTAATGACCTGAGATCAGCTGCCCTCCTCGCACCAAGAGGCTACGCGCTCCAAGCAGCCACTCTCGTCGCGTCCATCTACGAAACCGCATATACCATTGCGGCCATAGGGTCGGATGACAGCCTTGCCGACGAATGGATCAACCACGATGATCCGACGAAAACCTTCCGAAAGACTCCAGACCTCACACGTGCCGGGCTTGAAAAACTAGGCGTTCCAAGTGTTGAGACTCAGGCCGCAACTGAATATCGGGTCTACTGGCAGCTATGCCTGGCGAAACACGTGAATCCCGTGTTACAGACACAGCACGGCTTTCGCTTTGAAGGGGGAAATGTCGTGGCCATGAACGGCCCCGACTTCTCCGAACCTGCCGTACGAACTGCATGGTTCGCGCTAGAACACGCCGCGAGTCTAACGTTCATCGCCCTAGCGAGCTTCATCACGAACCACGTACCTCCCGAAAAGAAGGCTGCTCTGATGAAGCAAGCCGAAGCGATTGGTGCTGATCGAAAGTTACTTGAGGCTTCGGCCAAGGCGCGATGGGGAACCGAAGATCCTGAGGCCGGAAAGTGGTAGCGTCTTAGCCGAACTCGCTAAGGCAAGGTCTCCCGAGAACCCCTCCTGCAGAATTTGCCTAGTGGCTCCCGCTTCTTCTCTTCCACTCCGCATTTGTTCGGGTGGACGCCGCTCAGTAGCGGCTCGGGCGGGCGCTTCGGACTGCGCCGGTTTCGCGCCAAACAAAACCCAAACCCGTTTGTCACTCACCGCGCTCTCACTCGCGCCCTGCCACCCTCACAAGCCTCCGTTCAGTTCCTTTCACCGTTCCGTCTGTTTTTGTCCGCTGGCGCTCAAGTGAAGAACAAAAACAGGCCGGCAACGGCAGAAAGGAAAAAACAATGAAATTAGAAGTGGGTGTTGAAAAAGTCTCTTCGGCAGAGATGACATTCCCTAGGTGGGACTGGGGACTGGGTTCTTGTATGTTCTTTGTCAGTTGATTAAGCGGCTGCAGCGAATGTCGGATTTGGTGCTTTGCTGAGGAACCGGACTAGCCGTTTGATATTCTGTGCCGCAGCTGCCAGGAAGAACTGCTCCCGCACGAACTTCAGTCTGCGCAGGCGCAGGCGGCGTAGTCCGATCTGATTCTTGAGTTCCGCGAACAACGCTTCTACTTTTTTCCTCTGCCGTTGTGCCTTCGCGAACTCTGGCGTGTTGGCCAGTTCGCGTGCCCGTTGCCGAACCGGCTCATGCATGTGAATGGCAAGACAGCGGAAGGCCGCGCTGGTGCAGTGCGGTCTTTGCGAGCATGCGCCACAGCGTTTGCGGGTTCCGATGTAGGTATAGGTGCGGTTGCGATCACTCCGACCGCCGTAGTTGAGTTGCTGACCTGCGGGGCAGCGATAGCTGTTGCTTTCCGGCTGATAAGTGAACCGCTCTGGGCCGTAGAACGGGCTGTTCTTTCTGTGGATACTATCGCGGGTTCGCATGTAAGGAGTGATGCTCCGATCCGCCAACCATTGCAGGAACTCCCCGTTGCCGTACGTCGTGTCAGCCGCCACCGATTCCGGCGCTCTGCCTTGCCATTGCGCGAAACGTGTGAGCATGTCTTGTGCGGCCACCGTCTCCTGACTCATCCGTGCTGCCGTCGCTTGCACTCCCACAATCACGCAGCTTTGATTGTCCACCAGATAGTTGTCGTAATAACCCAGCCGGGCCGGCGTGCCGCCTTTCGTGGCATAGGTCGAGTCCGGATCGGTGGTCGACACTTGATCTTGCTCGTGTACCGGTTCTTCCACCGGGTTCTGCTCTTCCAGTTCCACCAGATACTGGCGCACCGTATGGTTGACTTGGGCTGCTTCCGCTAACTGTTCGCGTGGAATCCGGCTCTCTTTGGCCGCATTCGCCTCGACGAAGCTGCCGTCCACCGACAGATGCTTCCCTTGCACCAACCCCACCTCCACACACTGCCGCACGATCTCTTCAAACAACTGCTCGAACAGTTTCGACGCCTGAAAACGTCCGTGCCGGTTCTTCGAGAAGGTGGAGTGGTGCGGAATCTCTTGATCGAAGCCCAGACCGGTGAACCAGCGCCACGCCAGATGCATGCGCAACTCTTCTACCAGCTTGCGCTCGCTGGTAATGCCGTACACATAGCCAATCAGCAGAATGCGCAGCAGCAGTTCGGGATCGATCGAGGGTCGTCCGGTTTCGCTGTAGCTGTCCTTGAGCCGCTCACGCACGAAGGCCAAGCTGATGTGCTTGTCGATGAGCCGCAACAGGTGGTCTTCGGGGATGTACTCTTCCAGTTTGAAATAGTAGAACAGCGCTTCGGAACGGGCATGTTGTCCCATCATGATCAGCAGTCCTCCGAGGATCAAAATCACGTAGTACATGGAAGGAATACTTCCTTGTACCGCACCTCATCTGCTAATCAGAGTGACTTTTTCAACACCCACAGTAGCTGTTGAAAAACTCGTTCGGAGCGTTCACGTCGAAAAAACAAAGCGTCAGGATGCTCTATAAAGGATTTTCTCGAACTGGGGATACATTTCTGGTCATTCCCTTTTTGAAGAAACGGACTTTTTCAACAGCTACAGAAGAAATCAACAACCGCACCAAAGATGCAGTCCGCTATCTCGTCGAGGCTCTGGAGTCAGGGCAGAGCGAAGTCTTGGCACAGTACTTGTCGGCGATGGGCCGCTTCCACAACTACAGCTTTGGCAACATTATGCTGATTGCCCGTCAGAAACCCGATGCCACCAACGTCGCTGGATTGAGGACGTGGAACTCGCTTGGCCGCTTCGTAAAACGCGGGGAAAAAGGCATCATGATTCTCGCCCCGATGATCGGCCAGAAAAAAGCTGACCTCGTAGCAGAGGCAACCGAGGACGCGAAGCAGTCACAGGCGCAACTTTACGGATTCCGCGCGGTCTATGTGTTCGACATCAGCCAGACCGAAGGGAAGGAACTTCCAACCTTGACCGAAGTGCACGGCGATGTCAGCGGTTACCGTGAACGGCTAGTCAAGTTCGTGGAGTCACGAGGCATTACGCTGGACTATTCCGAAAGGATTGCGCCTGCCAAGGGCCTATCCCACGGCGGGAAGATCACTCTGCTTGCTGGGATGCAGCCGGCCGAGGAATTCTCAACTTTGGCGCACGAGATCGGCCACGAGATGTTGCACCGGGGAGACCGCCGCACCCTGACCACCAAGCAAGTCCGCGAGACTGAGGCCGAAGCCGTAGCCTTCGTGGTCTGCCAAGCCATCGGGCTTGACACCGGCAGTGCCGCCGCTGATTACATACAGCTTTGGCACGGAGACGCCAACCTGCTGCGGGAGAGTCTGGAAGCTGTTCAGCAAACCGCAGCCGTGATCCTCGGGGGCATTGCCCCCGAGGTCGCGGAGTCCGCAGCCGCTGCTTGAAATAGACCTCGCGAAAAACCGCGGCGGAGTGCTGAGCACTCCGCATTTTTTGTTATCGCTCTTCACAACTTGGGGGCGGGGCTTCTCGCCAACGGGACACGACGCGAATAGCGTAATGCCAAGCGATTGCTCGTAAAGTCAGCAGCGTTCATAGGCACCGGCGACCAAAGTCTCAACAACAGCAACCAACTGACGGAACGACATGGCGCTTTTTCTGACGCTTTATACTGGAGACCATGAAGCTAGAGACGGACTTGGTGAGGGAAGTTTTGCTTGGGATCGAAGAATTCCCATCCTTTGGTCCACTGATTGATTTAGAGATTGAAAACTATTCCGACGAGCAAATCACCTATCACGTAATGCTTCTCAACGAAGCGGGCCTGATCGAAGCCTTGGACCTGTCGAGCCACGATGGCGTCTGCTGGAAGCCGAGGCGGCTGACGTATTCCGGTCACGAATTCCTTAATGCTGCGCGCAGCGATACCGTTTGGTCCAAAGCAAAAGCCGTGGTGCTGAAGAGCACGGGAGCCCTAACCCTCGAAGGCCTGAAGATAGCTTTGCCACTTGTGGTGAAGAGCCTAATAACGGGCGCTTAGTCGCCGGGCAAGTGTCCTTTTCCTTGACAAAATATAGTGAAATCACTATATTGGTAATCGCCAATGGTCGATGAACCGTTTTTGAAACCGGTGATCTGGGTGGGATCGAGCCGCAAGGACTTGCGCGTCTTTCCCGAGCCTGTACAGGATCACATGGGATATGCCCTATACGTTGCACAGCAAGGCGGCAAACATCGCGACGCGAAGGCGCTGAGCGGCTTCGGCGGGGCCGGAGTCGTGGAAGTCGTTAAGGACTATCGCGGCGACACGTTCCGCGCAGTGTATACCCTGCGATATGCCGGGACGGTATACGTTCTTCACGCCTTCCAGAAGAAATCGAAGACCGGACGGGAAACACCGCGCCGGGACATGGAGTTGATTAAGCAACGGCTGCGCGAGGCCGAACAGATTGCAAGGGAGATACAGCCATGACCAACAAGAAGGGATACGAGATCGGAAGCCGCAACGTATTCAAGGATATCGGCGTGCCGAATGCGGAAGAGCATTTGGTCAAGGCGCAGCTTGTGTTCAAGATCGACACGATCATGAAAGATCGCGGCCTGAAACAGGTCGAGGCCGCCGATTTGTTCGGCATCCGTCAGCCTGATGTATCCAAGATGCTACGCGGTGAGTTTCGGCAGTTTTCTGTTGAGCGCCTTTTGCGTTTTCTCGTGGCGCTCGATCAGGATGTGGAGATCGTCGTCAAGCCGCACCGTGACAGAAACAACGTCGCTGCGCTGCAAGTCTTCTGAAAGGGCTCCGTTCAGTCTGCACTAGGGACGATGGTGTTTCGATCCTAGAGTCTATCCACCTGAGAAAAGATCGAGAAGCTGTCCTTAAGAGGTAAACTGTGCCTTCCCATGCAAGAGCTCGTCCTCAAGCCCACGCACAAGCTGGTCAAGAGCTACTACGAGACGCTCGGCCAGTACGGGCAACTCAGCATCGATCACGAGATGGCGGTGCGCAGCGCCTTCCAGGCCCTGCTGCGAGGCTGCGGACGCCAGTTCGACTGGACGCTCGTCCCCGAATACGCCATTCCACAAGCCCAAGGCGGGCATCATCAAGGTTGACGGCGCGATGGTCGACGGATTCCGCCTAGCGCGCGGCTTCTGGGAAGCCAAAGACGAGCACGACGACTTGGAAAAGGAAATCCGCGCCAAGTTCGAAAGGGGCTACCCCAAAAGCAACATCATCTTTCAGGCTCCCGAGAAGGCAATTCTCTTCCAGAACGGTGTCCGCCAGGGGCTGAACGAGGACATACGCCACAGCGGCAACCTTGTCGAACTGCTGAAAGAGTTCTTCGCCTACCGCGAGCCGCACCACCAAGAGTGGGATGAGGCCGTCGCCGCCTTCAAGGAGCGCATCCCCGAAATTGCCCAGGGAGTCAAGGACAAGATCGACGCCCAGCGCCGCACCAACCCTGCATTCGTGGAGCGCTTCGAGGCCTTCTACGACGTTTGCCGCCAGTCCATCAATCCCAATCTGTCGGTCGACGCGGTCGAGACCATGCTGGTCCAGCACCTGCTGACCGAGCGTATTTTCCGCAAGATCTTCGACAATTCCGAATTTACCCGGCGCAACATCATCGCTTTCGAAATCGAGAAGGTCATCGACTCGATGACCGCGAAGCAGTTCAGCCGCAACGAATTCCTCAAGGGCCTCGACCACTTTTACAAGGCCATCGAGTTGGCCGCCGAGAACACTCAGGACTACAGCGAGAAGCAGCAGTTCATGAACTCGGTGTACGAGCGCTTCTTCCAGGGGTTCTCGCCCAAGGAAGCCGACACCCACGGCATCGTCTATACGCCGCAGCCTATCGTGGACTTCATGGTCCGCAGCGTGGAAGACATCCTGAAAAAGGAGTTCGACCGCTCGCTTAGCGACAAAGGCGTTCACATCCTCGACCCGTTCGTCGGCACCGGCAACTTCATCACCCGCGTGATGAAGGCGATCAAGACCACCGCCCTGCCCTACAAGTACGAGAACGAGTTGCACTGCAACGAGGTCATGCTGCTGCCCTATTACGTGGCCAGCATGAACATCGAGCACGAGTATTTGGAGCGGACGGGCGAATACCAACCGTTTCCGGGGATTTGTCTGGTCGATACGTTTGAATTGGCGGAGCCGGAGCAGAGCAAGTTGTCGTTCATGAGCGAGGAGAATACGGCGCGGGTCAAGCGGCAGAAAGCAGCGCCGATCTTCGTGGTGATCGGCAATCCCCCGTACAACGCCGGACAGGTTAACGAAAACGACAACAATAAGAACCGCAAATATCCCGAACTGGATCGCAGGGTCAACGAGACATACGCGCGAGCGTCTCGGGCTACAAACAAGAATGCCTTGTCTGACCCATATGTGAAAGCAATAAAGTGGGCTTCCGACCGGATAGGCGGTGAGGGCATCGTTGCGTTCGTAAGTAACAACAGCTTTCTCGATGATGTTTCATTCGACGGTCTCAGACATCATCTAGCTCGCGATTTCACCTCTATCTACCACTTCAACCTAAAGGGAAACGCGAGGACTGCCGGCGAGAGGCGTCGTCAGGAGGGCGGAAATATCTTTCTCGATCAGATTAGGGTTAGTGTCGGAATAACGTTTCTGATTCGGCGAAACAAGACACACAGCGACGCTGACATCTTTCTCTACTCTGTTAAGGATTACTTAAGGGAGGAGGCGAAGGCAGCGATTCTTGTCGAGGCTGGGAGTTGTGTCAATGTTCCGTGGGCAAGAGCTACGGCAGACATTCGAAATACGTGGATCGTCGGAGAAGTCACAAACGACTTCGATTCTTTGCTGCCTCTCGGCATCATAAACCGCGGAGCAGCAAAAACCTCTACAGGCGTGGTGTTTTCGATCTTTAGCAACGGCAATGATTCCGGCCGCGATTCGTGGGTATACAACTTCGATCGACAGGCCGTAAGCGTCAACGCGGAAAGGTTCGCTAATACGTTTAACGCTGAGGTCGATAGGTACAAACGCGCGGGTTGTCCCAAAGACCTTGATGGTTTCGTCATTTCTGACGAAAGGCAGATCAAGTGGACGCGAAACGCAAAGCGCGATCTTCGGCGAGGCAAATACGCCACTTTCGATCCAGAGAGAATCCAGCCAGCGCTCTACCACCCCTTTTCTCAGCAGTTCCACTACCCGGGAAAAATTTACAACAAGGAAGTCGCACATTTCCCACGGATTTTCCCGACTTTAACAACCGAAGTCGAAAACCGAGTTATCTGTGTGCCGGGAGCAGGCAACCGGAAGGGCTTTGGCGCGTTGGCGACGAACCTCACACCCACCTTAGATGTGGCATTCGAGAAGATTCAGTGTTTTCCGTTCTACCTGTACGACGCGGACGGCTCCAATCGCCGCGAGAACATCACCGACTGGGCGCTGAACGAGTTCCGCACCCACTACTCCGATCCGAACATCACCAAGTGGGACATCTTCCACCACGTCTATGCGGTGCTGAATCATCCAGAGTACCGCGAGCGCTACGCCGCCAACCTGAAGCGCGAGCTGCCTCGGATACCGTACCCGCCGAACTTCCGGGAATTTGCTACTGCAGGGGAGCGACTGGCAGAATTGCATGTCAACTACGAACAGCAGACCGAATATCCGCTGGAGCGCGTGGAAAAGGGACAACTGAACTGGCGCGTGGAGAAGATGCGCCTCAGTAAGGACAAGGCCACGCTCCTTTATAACGAATTCCTGACATTGAAAGGCATCCCAACCGAGGCCTACGAATACCGACTTGGCAACCGCTCGGCGCTGGAGTGGGTGATCGACCAGTATCAGGTCTCGACCGACACGCGAAGTGGCATCACCAACGATCCCAACCGCCCCGACGATCCGGAATATATCGTCCGCCTGATCGGCCAGGTCATCACCGTCAGCCTGGACACAACCAAAATTGTGAATGCCCTGCCAGCGGTGGAACGCTCAGCGTCTGCCAAAGAATGACGGGCGTGACCGCTACGGCTCACGATTTCCAGAAGCTCTCATTCGGACCGCCGCTCTGACAGTCAGCAGATACCAACAGACGTTAAGATTTCGATCACGTCCTCTGCAACGCCTAACGCCAACTCCGGTCGCACGCTCCTCTGCATTACTGCAACTCTTCCTGGGTGAGTCCGCTGATGGAGAAGCCGAAGTTTCTGCATGCTGTGATAATCCAAGTCGGAGAACTTCAAAACACGCGTCACCGTTTTATCATCCAGCCGCTTCCTAAGTTTCTTGAGCAGGCCGTCCAGATTTGGTTCTGCCCCTTCAAATTCGTAGCTAAGCAAAGTTTCAACCAGAGTCTTAGCCGCGTTGATGGCTCCGCGATAACGATGATCAAGGAAAGCCGCCTGAAGATCGGCCCAGTGTGCCTCCGCTTCGCCGCGCAGGAGAACATCTTGGATGATGGCGAATCGAGCTTCAGGAAATCCAGCTGCAAGCCCCACGGGACTCAATGAAAAGAGCAGACGAGTTGACGAATCGATGTCCATGCTGTTGACCCGCCAACAGTGCGCCTTACCCGGTGCTCCTGTCACGAAAAGGGCTGGTTTCCCCCGGCCGGAAGCGCTTTGCCAAGTCTCGTAACCATGTAACACCGACGCCCTATAGCTATGCCCCTGGAGCCTGTCCAGCCGTGACCTCCCGCCTGCATCGTGCCAAGCAGAAATGGTGCAGTCTTCTGGCTGTGGATAAACAAATGCTGTACGTGAGTTCGGCCCATCCACGCCGGGCTGCATCAGCAGTAGCATTCCCGTCTGTTCCAGTCGCTGTGCGGCCTGAAAAAGCCGGTCGTCGGTTGCCTCGTCCTGCAATATGTACTCTGCTCGAATCAGCGTCGGTGCAGGTTCGACGACGGTTGGAATATTGTCTGCGTCGGGTACGAGAACCAGAGGCAAGTCGCCCCTTCGGGCGACATAAATTCTCAGACTGTCGATTGTTTCCATCTATCAATTTTAAGCATTACGGCAAGAAGCCGGCGGGCATTGCGACTTTTCGCCACAGCATTCTCCCAGGGGTGGAGCGGCTTAAGTGCGCGGCTCGGACGGGCGTTGCGGGTCAACACCAACCAGAGGTTTGCGCACTTCCGCTACAAGCGCTGCCTGCGGCAGCGGGAGGAAGGTTGACACGCCACCCCTGAAAGGGTGCTGCAGAGCGCCCGACGGGCACTCAAAGGGAACTCGCTGAGAGTACAGATTCTTGGCAGGGTATCGCGCGAAAACTGAACCTTCTGCTGCGTTGGACGCGATGCTGGGATTGTCCTAGACTGCCCGCAGCATCCGATGGCCACGGCGACGGAGGTTCTCAAACTAATGATGGGCATTTCGCGCACAAGATCGGCAGGAGCAAAAGTCACGGAAGAAGAGTACGCGCAGCTTGAGGCGCTGGCTCAAAAACGCGGGCTAACTCTCGGCGAGTGGTGCCGTGATGTGCTCCTGTCGCAATTGAAGCCATCTGTGGCCAGCCTCCCCGAAGAAACGATTCTGGCCGAAGTCCTCGGCCTCAGAATGATTATGATCAATTTGCTGCGCGATCTCGGCAATGGTGAAACTCTAACCCAGGAAAAGGTTCAAAAGGTTATCCAGTGGGCCGACACGGAGAAGCTTACGACAGCCGTGGAGCGTTTGCGGGACTGTGAATTGAGGCGAAAGTTCTAGCCGACACCCGATCTCATTGTACCTGAACCAACAGCAATCATCCCGAAACCCACCGTCACTGGCGGGTTTTGGTTTGTCGCAAACACTCGCGAAACAGTGCAGCGGAAATCAGGCCCAGATTCCTCATCACGCAAGCTCAATACCCTCCCCGTCATAGCTGTAGTCCAGAACCCGGTGAAATTTCACTCAACTAGAGCTACCATTCAACGCATAGACACATATGTGCGCTGTGGAGGATGCGTATGAAGACGCGCAGGCTCGTATTCGCCATTGTCGGATTGGTTGCTCTCGCGACCCTCGCGGCTGTCTTCGCATGGAACCGCAGGAACCCGCCAGAGCTAAGGGAACTCCTAAAGAAGGCCGAGCGCGGGGATGCCGTTTCCCAACTGGAGTTGGGCAAGCTGTACGAAAAAGGTACGAGTCGCATCCCCAAGAACGAGTCCGCAGCTTTCGGATGGTACTTGAAATCCGCTCAGAATGGGAATATGAAGGCGGCGACTCACCTCGGAAATATGTATTCGAATGGAATTGGTGTGGGTAAAGACGCCAAGGCGGCAGCGCAGTGGTTAGAGAAAGCCGCAAATAGCGGCGACCCTGTAGCAGAGCGAATTCTGTCTCGGTTCTACGCCCTAGGTGAAGGTGTGCCAAAGAATGACCAAACTGCCGTGCAGTGGATGCGACGTTCAGCGGAGCAGGGGGATGGAAAGGCTCAGACGGGGCTTGGAGTGTTTTACGCCTTTGGCCGAGGTGTTGCGAAAGACCCAGTAATTGCTTACACATGGATGCTGCTAGGCCGAGCAAACGGTGTGAAGGATTTGCAGGAAGGAGAACTTAAAAAACTTGTAGACCGTACCGAGAATAGCCTTTCTGAATCTCAAAGGATGGAGGCTCAGCGATACGCAACCGAATGGTGGCAAGCGCGGCCTGTCGGTAGCTTCAGGATTCCCGAACACGCGCAGCAACCCGTTGCGCAGAAGCCACGAAGCGGTACTGTTACAAGAAACACGAAACCTCAAACTGATTTCGCGAAGAGCATGCCCTCTCGACGATTCCTCCCGTTAGCCCCGAACAGCGATTGCGAATCTGGCCATTGGGTTGACTCTGTTATGAGTGATGGAGAAATCGTCAAGCTAGAGGACGGCTCCGTTTGGCGAGTAAGTTCGGCTGATTCGATTGATTCGAACCTCTGGCTGCCGACGGATGACATCGTGGTCTGCGACGGTACGTTGATAAACACTGATGACTCGGAAAAAGTGGAGGCGACCCGAATTAAGTAGTCGGAGACGCGATGTCGCATGTGGGGCCAGCACAGCGTAAGTGTCGCGCACCTCCGCACTCCCCCCAGCCCCCTCCCGGGGCAATTTCCTCACCGCACACCCAACGCTCGTTCGGCAAGAAAAGCGAATGGCAAACGTTGAGTGGTGTTTGATGAATGCCCTGTTCACGCCCGTATGCCAGTTCGAGCCCCGCAAAATATTGTTGCCTGACAAAAACGTTGTCACAGACGCTTTTTCGCTCGCACAACGTCTGCTGCCTTTACCTTTTCAAGGCGAGAGAGGCTCCGATACCAGTCAAAGTGCGATTGGTGAAAGAAACTCGGCAAGCAGATTTCGCGCGACCCGCCTTCACTGACGGCCCTTTCCGCCGGATGGATCCTGCCGGCGTCTGACATCCAGAGCCACGAAGCGTCCCGTTTCTAGGCAAAGTGTAATTGGTGAAAGAAAAATGGCGAGAATCGTGCGACGAAGCCGTTACTGACGGCCCGGCATGCGGAATCGCTTGGCAGTGTGCAGGCCCAGCATCCGAAAAGCGTGCGGGTTCCCAGTCAAAGTGTGATTGGTGAAATAAAGATGGCGAGCACCTTATTAACGACGCACAGTACCGACAGCGCGGCCTGCCGGCGTCTGACTTCCGGAACGGAGAAGCGTTCTGCTGCCCAGTCAAAGTGTGATCGGTGAAATAAAGACGGCGAGCACCTTGGGAACGCCGCCGTGCGCTGAGAGTCTGAGCCGCGCGGAGCGATCTCCTGTCGGCGTCTGACATCTAGGACGAAAAAGCGTCCCGTGACCAGACAAACTGCGGCTGGTGAAATAAAACCCTGATTGCGAGCTGCCTTCTGATGACCTAAGCCGGCGAGTCAACAGAATCATCGATTTAGCAAAGATAGAGTCTTCACCGCTTATGACTTCAGCTCCAGCCGGCCCGCTCTGGGTTTGGCGGTGAACCAACACATTTGGGCTACTGGATAAACGCAAAACGCCAATATATGCACCGGTGATTCCGATGGCCTTTGCTCAGTTAGCACCCCGCACCTAAGAAAACCGCGAAACACCTCCGTTTGACGGAATTTTGAACCCGTGCGACTCTCTCCGCGATATACCACGTGCCTTTAACGGGCCGAAAGCAGGTGGGAGTGATGAGGGACGAATGGGGACGAGTGGAAACCCAGTCCTGGCCGGGTGACAAGCCAGTCTGGACGTACGGCGTATTGATCCTGAGCTTGACCGTCGCGTGCGCCGGGCTGTGGCTGAGATGCCAAGCCTTTACGCCCCTACAGCAGTATTGGCTGATGACTTACCTGTCCGCCAACATCATGCCCGGATTCAATGTCTCCACCAGCAAGTACGGCTTGATGCTCGTCTTGCACCGGGACGGAGCCGGCTACCTGCCAACCGAGAACGATATTCGGCAGGGTATGACGACCACTCCGGACGGACGCCGCATTCCTTTTGCGTTGACCGAGGACGCGCAGCGGCAGGGGAAGCGGTTGATTCTGACACCGCCCAGGCCCTGGAAAAACGAACTGATCAAGAACGAACTCCGGGATGCCGTTTACCGGGGTCAGAGCCTCAAGGACCTTGCCAGGTTGCCACTCCTGTGCGGCATGGGCGTGCTGGCCTTTGGCCTGCCAGTAGCCATTTCCAAGGACAAACAGAACGCGCATCTATGTAAACAGGGCCGACCGCTGCGAGGTCCGGAAGAGGTCACAGCCGCCGAATTCAACCGCCGCAATCGGTCTGACGGTATCGGGTTCGGAACACTTGAACCGCCAGCGTTCTCCGAACGGCTGTTGCGCCGAAATGGCACGCAGGTATGCATTCCACGCTCGATTGAAGACAACCATTTCTTGTTTATGGGGGATTCCGGGAGCGGTAAATCCTCACTCATTCGGCAGGTCTTAGCTCAGATCGCCGAACGCGGAGAAACGGCTGTCGTCTATGACCCGGCGCTGGAATACATCGGCCAGTTCTACTCTCCCCAGCGCGGCGACGTAATCCTGAATCCGCTGGACCACCGGATGCCCTATTGGTCGCCTTGCGACGAGGTCACGCGCCCTTCGGAAGCCTTGACGCTGGCCGCGTCCCTATTTCAGGAAACCGACCGAGAGAACCCGTTCTTCGTGCAGGGGCCGCGCAAGATCTTCGCCTATCTATTGAATCTGAAGCCGACAACAGATGAATTGCTTGGCTGGCTCAGCGACGAGCGCGAACTGGAACGTCGGCTGAAAGGCACGCCCCTGGCGGCAATGATCTACGAAAGTGCCGGGCCACAACGCGGAGGCATGTTCGCCTCTCTCAGCATGGTGGCCGACAGCCTGCGGCTACTCCCAGACAAAGTGCGTTCGGTGAAAAAATTTACCGTCGCCGAATGGGCGCAGCACCGGCAAGGCTGGGTCTTTGTGACCAGCATTCCCGAAGCCAGGGAGCAACTCCGCCCGCTCATCAGCATGTGGCTGGACATGATGATCCTCCGGCTGATGAACCAGGGCAGACGAGGACCCCGCCCGGTTTGGTTTGTGCTGGACGAGTTGTCATCGTTGCACAAGCTGCCACAGTTGCTCACGGCGATCACCGAAAACCGGAAGGCGGGAAACCCCGTCGTGCTGTGCTTTCAGGGGCGGAGCCAGTTGGAGGCCATCTACGGCCACCAGGCGGAAGCAATGCTCTCCCAACCGGCAACCAAAATCTTTCTGAAAACCAGCGAGCCACGAGCAGCACAGTGGATCAGTGACACGCTCGGCGAGGTCGAGATCGAGAGACTGCGGGAGAGCCGCACCCACGGGCAGATGCCACAGCCACGCGAATCGCGAAGCTACCAACTTGAACGTCAGGTAAGGCCACTGGTCATGAAAGAGGAGATTACGGGCCTGCCCAAGGGATACGGGTTTTTCAAGTGCGGCAACTTGGTGGTGCGGATCAGCTTTCCCTACCTTGAGCTTCCAGATAGGCATCCGAGCTTTCTTGAGCGCAAGACTCCGTTCGGGAGCGTCGAGAACTCCCAGGCACGGGCAGCACAAAGCAAAGCGCCGTCGGCCTCTAGCAGCGGGACTTCTGACGCGCCCCGAACACCTTCAACGAAACCGCAGGTACCAGGAGAAACCCAACAGCAAGCGGAGCAGCAGACGTTTTTCAAGTAAACGCAAGGAGTCGCGACATGCAAGACGATGACGGAACGATGGTGATCAACGCGCGAGAACTACTGACGGCGGACGATTGCGAGCAGATCATTCGCTGCGATGGGTGTTTGGTGGGCTATGCGTGGCCACCTGCCGAAAAACCATCCCCAGCGATGTGCCAACACGTGAAGAAATTCGCTGCGAGCGTCAGGCTCGCCGCGTTGCTTTACGGCAATCTCGGCCCGGAGGAGCAACAGTGGATGTGCGAGGGATTGCGTCAGATCTCCCAGGAAATAGCTACCGAGGGCTATCTGACGAAGTGCGGCGTTTACACGACCGAGGAGCAGAAGCGCGGCTGTGTGATTGCATTTTGGCCGATTCAAGCCGAGCACAACGGCAAATTCAGAGTGCCCCGTCGATTCGCTGATCTGATGTCCAAGAAGTTCGAGTTCAGAACGGGGAGCGATCAGGAGGCTGACGTATGCTGACCATCTCCAAGCCGCTCAGTTCAGGTCAAGCGCACTCCTATCACCAGCGGGAGTTTTCCAACTCCCAGGACAATTACTACACCGAAGGCGAGCGAGTTCGAGGCAAGTGGCACGGCAAGCTGGCAGAACAGTGGGGATTAAACGGCGAGGTGCAGGAAGAACACTTCACGCGGCTTGCCGACGGACAGAACCCGATTACCGCGACCGACCTCGTTCGCCACCGCCCAGGCTATGAGTACCTAAGCCGCCAAGGCGAAACAGTCCACACGATGGAACATCGAGCCGGATGGGATGCGACTTTCAGCGCGCCAAAGAGCGTTTCTTTGACGGCCCTAGTGGGCGCGGACGAACGCGTGCGCGTGGCACACCGCGAAGCGGTCAACGTGGCGCTTGACGAGTTGGAAAGATACGTTCAGGCGCGCATTGGCGGGAACCATCAGCCCGAAACAACTGGCAGATGGGTTGCCGCGAAGTTTGAGCATGACAGTAGCCGTCCCGTGGACGGATATGCCGCCCCCCAGCTTCACACCCATGTAGTCATCTTCAACGTCACCGAGCGAGAAAACGGCGGTACCCGCGCATTGCAACCGCATGAGTTGTATCGCTCCCAGCAATATGCGACTGCCGTTTATCGAACAGAACTTGCGCTGCGTTTAAAGCAACTGGGATACGAAATTGAGCAGAGCCCAAACGGAGCACCGGAGATCAACGGCTACACCCAGGAGTATCTGGAGGCGAGCAGCCCACGCCGGCAACAGATCAAAGAGCACTTGAACCAAGAGGGTGTCCGTGGGGCCGAAGCCGCAGAAATCGCCGCCCACCGAACGCGGGACGCCAAGATCGATGTCAGCCACGAAGAAATGCAACGCCGTCATCAAGCGGTGGCCGAGAAATTCGGGAACCAGCCGGAGCGTGTCGTCCACGAAGCACAGGTCCGCGCTCACCAGATAGAGCCGAGGAGCAAGGAGCAAATAGACAGAACAGTTCGGGAGGCAGTCCACTATGCGGTCGAAAAGAACTTTGAACGCGAGGCCGTTTCGGGGGAACGTGACCTGATGCGGGATGCGTTGAAACGTGCGATGGGAGAGGCGCCGCTTCCGAGGATTCAGCAGCAATTCAATCAAGAAGTGGAGCATGGTGCGCTGATTCAGCGGGAGTCTCATGCCATCGGACGGAGCTTCACCACGGACGAGATGATCGCCTTGGAGCGTGACAACATCCGCATGATGCGGACGAGCCAAGACCAATATCCGGCGCTGGTTAGCAGCAGAACCCGCAACCAGGTCGAACAAGACTACCCACATCTCAGCAGCAGTCAGCATCGAGCAGTACAGGAGATTCTAAGCAGCCGCGATCAGATTACAGCTCTGGAGGGAGTAGCCGGAGCAGGCAAGACGACCTCTCTGAGCGCCGTCCGTGACGCCGCTGAGCGCGAGGGCTACAGCGTCGAGGGTTTCGCGCCCACCTCACGGGCTGCGCACAAACTTGGAGAGGCCGGAATTCAAGCGAATACGCTGCAGCATCATCTTGCCCGAGAACCGCAAGCGGAAACCCAAGAAAAACATCTCTACGTGCTCGATGAATCGAGTCTCGCCAGTACCCGGCAGATTAACGACCTCTTGCACCGACTCGGCGAACAAGACCGAGTTCTGCTCGTGGGTGATGTCCGACAGCACGAAGCCGTCGGGGCCGGACGGCCCTACTACCAATTGCAGCAAGCCGGAATGAGAACCGCACATCTTGACGAGATCGTGCGCCAGAGGGACCCGGCGCTCAGAGAAGCTGTGGAGCAACTCGCCCGTGGCGACGTTTACGCGGCCATCGAGAATCTGGACCGCCAGGGTCGGGTGCAACAGATCGCGAACCGGGAAGAACGATTCCAGACCATCGCGCAGGAGTACGCACGTCATCCTCAGGGCACATTAGTAGTGTCGCCCGACAATCAATCCCGCCGTGAATTGAACGTCCTCATTCATCGCGAAATGCAAGAGCGCGGTGCAGTCCAGCCGGAAGCGCCTACTTTCCACGTGTTGGAGGCCCGCCAAGGGCTGACCGGAGCTGACCGCGCCTGGGCCGAACAGTACAACCCCGGCGATGTGCTGCGCTATTCGCGAGGCAGCAAAGTCGTGGGAGTGAATGCCGGGGAATATGCGACGGTCACAAACACGGACGCTAAACAGAACCTGCTCACGGTCGAGCGTGAAGCCGGCCAACAGGTGACCTACGACCCGCGCCGCCTGCAGGGAGTCTCCGTCTACCGAGCAGCAGAGCGCGAGTTTGCCGAAGGCGACCCGCGTACAGTTCACAGCTCCCTCGAAGGACTTGCACGTCGCCAACCGCGAACTGGGAACGATTGTGCGCCTCGATGATCGAGGTGACATTGCGGTGCATACCGACTCAGGCAGGCTGGTGGAGTTCCACCTCAAGAGTCACCCTCATCTCGACCACGGCTATGCGGTTACCAGCCACAGCAGCCAGGGCCAGACCGCCGACCGTGTATTGATCCATGCGGACACCGAGGAAAGCGCGCACCTCGTTAACAGTCGGATGGCATACGTGGCCGTGTCGTGTGGTCGCTACGATGCGCAGATTTACACCAACGACAAGTCAGGACTTGCGGAGCATTTGAGTCGGGATGTCTCCCACCGCACCGCCATCCAGACAGGCCAGCAATATGAACTAGAAATTGGACAGAAAGTTGGACCTGCATCCGTGGGTCACGACGCCGGTCAGGAGCACGCTGTTGCGCCGCAATCGCACGGGCACACGGCGGGAGAAAACCAGGGCCAAGCCGTTGGTGAGTAGTTCAGGAGTTTCGGTTAGGAGTCAATGAATTATGTCCCAGCCAGTTGCAATGAAAAAACCAGCCATGCCGCAGCTGGTCAACACGCACAAGGCCGCCGAAATCCTCGGGCGTTCAGCAGCGACATTGAAGCGTTGGCGCGCTGAGGGAGTCGGGCCGAATTGGATAGAACTGCAAGGGCGCGTCAGCTATGATGTCAACGTTCTTTTGGAATACATCCAGAAGAACACACGAGTCGCTTCCGTGCGGGCTGCAATGGAGGAAACTCGTGAAGCTGTTTAAGAAGCCAAAGTCCAAGTTTTACTGGTATGACTTCATGGTGCGCGGACACCGCTACCGTGGGTCAACCAACGAAACAAGAGCGGCCAGGGCAGCAACGGCTGCTGGTCTGAGACTCGCCCAAGCGGTCGAGAGCACGGACCCGCTTCCGAAGAAGGCTCCTGTGTTGCTGGAGTTTTCCCGGCGCTTCCTGGAATGGCTGGACACCGCCAGACTGGAAGCCAAGACAAAAACCTATTACCGCGATGGCTGGCGGCTCCTGAAGGCAACGACCATCGTGGGCATGCGATTGGATCAGGTCACCAGTGACGTGGTGGAAACATTGCAGTTTCCCAGCTCGTCCTCGAATGCCAATTGCGCGCTGCGAACCTTGAGAAGGATGCTCCACAAAGCGGAAGAATGGAAACTGATTCGCCAAGCTCCCAAAGTCAAACTGATGAAGGAATACGGGCGTTCACTTCGGCTTGATGATGAAGCGGAAAAGAAATTGTTGGCGGGAGCAGCTGCCTGCAACTGGCGGAAACGCAGCCTTCAGCTTTTCCGGGACATCATTATCTTGGTGCGTGATACGGGAATGCGAAACGAAAGAGAGCTTTACCGGATGCGCATTGAGAATCTGGATTGGGACACGCGCGTCATCTTCGTGCCAGACAGCAAGACCGAAGAGGGAAGGAGGCGCGTGCCGATGAGCAATCGCGTCTATGAAGTTCTTAAAGACCGGTGCGGCGCAAGGCGCGAAGGATGGGTCTTCCCATCGAAGCGCGCCAAGTCGGCCCACCTCACAACAATGGCAACAAGATTCCGTGAAGCCAGGGCCAAGGCTGGGCTTCCTGAAGATCTTGTCCTGTATTGTGGGCGACACGATTACGGTACCCGGATTCTGAAGAAGACCGGAAACCTGGCTGCCGTGATGAGAACGATGGGCCACAAGGATGTGAAGACTGCCATGCAGTATCAGCATCCGGAGTTGGAGATCGTGCGTGCTGCGCTAGAGCATTTTCGACGTAGGTGTATAGTGAATAGCGGCGAGACTCTGCGGCAAACTGGCAATGGCGAAATCGTATGGGGACGATCTGCGGCGCAAGTTGCTGCAGGCCCATGACCGTGGGGAAGGAACCCTGGAGCAACTAGCCGCGCGCTTCTCGGTAAGCGCGCCGTGGGCATGGAAGATTTCCGCCCAACGCAAGCGCACCGGGCAGATGGAGCGGGTCGAGCAGCGGCGCGGTACGGTCCGCAAAGTCACTGCCGAAGTCGAGCAGCGGTTGCGCGGGTGGGTGCAGGCCCAACCGGATCTGACCCTGGCGGAGTTACAGCAGAAGCTGGCGAAGGCTCACCATCTGCACGTCAGCATCGGACGGTTGTGGCAGGTGCTACGTCAGATGGGTCTGCGGCTGAAAAAAAGTCACTCCACGCCAGCGAACGCGACACGGAAGCCAATCAGCAGCGGCGACAAGCCTTTCAGCAGACGATCCGCGGGATCGCGCCGGAGCGGCTGATTTTTCTGGATGAGAGCGGCGTGACCACACAAATGACGCGCGGCTATGCCCGCGCCTGCGGCGGGCAACGGGTGGTGGAAGGGGCTCCCCAAGGCTATTGGAAGATCCTGACCATCCTCAGCGCCTTGAGTCTGCGTGGCCTGCTAGCCACCATGACCATCGAGGAAGCCACAGATGGGGACATCTTCCTCGCCTATGTGGAACAAGTGCTGTGCCCGGCGCTGCGCCCTGGCGATGTGGTGGTCATGGACAACCTCAGCGCCCACAAGGTGAGCGGGGTGCGGGAGTTGATTGAAGCCGCGGGAGCCGAACTGCTGTACCTGCCGCCGTATTCCCCTGACCTAAACCCGATCGAGAAGGCTTGGGCCAAACTGAAACAGTTCTTACGTTCGCTCAAAGCCAGAACTGGCGAGGCGCTGGAACAGGCGGTTACCCAAGCTCTCCCTTGCATCACCCCAGACAACGCTCGAGCCTGGTTCCGCCATTGCGGAGTTAACTATACACCTTGAGTGAAAATGCTCTAGATAACGACACAGCAGTAGAGAACCGGGCGTAGCCGGAGGGAGTTACGGCACACTTTACGGCACACCCGAAAATGTCAACCTTGGTAAGTTATTGAAAAGGTTGGTGAGCGCGGAAGGAATTGAACCTTCAACCTACTGATTAAGAGTCAGTTGCTCTGCCAGTTGAGCTACGCGCCCGCTTGCGGGGAATCCATTCAGAAAGGCAACTAAATTATAGCATTCAAAAAGCGCGCGACAAGAAGCCGCCGTCGTGTAATCGCTGATCAGCGCTGGAGCGAACCTTACTCGATCTGCACGAGTTGTTGGCCTGCGTCAACCGACGTTTGCGGGGCCCGCCTCGTCTGCGGTGCTCGCCAAAAATCGAAATACGAAATCTGGTGAACGCACGAAACTGTGCAATGCGGGGCGCAACTCTTTTCGGTCAAAAACTCCCGCCGAATGTCCGCCACGGTGTACTGCTCCAGAGGAACGCCCGGATACCCGCGCTGTTGCGAGCAATAGTGCACCAGGCCGTCTTCACAGATATAAACGTAACGCGCGCCAGCGCGGCATCGCCATTCGTTCGGCTTGCCATGCGCAATGTTGTTCTGGAACCAGTTGAAGCGCGCGTAGTTCTTCTTCTCAAGCTGCTTCATCTTCAGAAAGACTTCACGTTCTTCCTCTGCGAGCGGGCGCAACTGTCCCTCGCCATCGTGGATGATTCCAATCGTCGAGGTAAACCCTAACTGCACCGCTCGCCTTCCCACGACCAGCGCATCATGCGGATTGCGGGTACCACTGCCAACAACCGAATTAATGTTTACGTGAAAGTCCGCGTGCTCCGCCAGCAACTGCAACTTCTTGTCGAGCACCTTCAGTGACTTCTTAGACACATCGTCCGGCATCACGTTGTCGATGCTGATCTGCAGATGGTCAAGCCCAGCTCTGTTCAGTCGCTGGATCCGGTCCGCCGTCAGCAGGTATCCGTTCGTGATCATGCCTACGATGATCGGGTACTTCCGCATGTGCGCGATGATTTCGTCCAGGTCGGGATGCAACAGAGGCTCGCCCCCGCTGAGCGTCACGATCGTAGTGCCCAGTCGCCCCAGGTCGTCGACACGGCGCTTCATAGTCTCCAGTGGGATTGGCTTGGAGAAGTCGTCGTATTCGTTACAGTATTTGCACGCGAGATTACACCGCCGAATAGGGATGATGTGCGCCATGACCGGGTGGTCGGTCGAGGCCAATCCCTTGGCGACCATTTTGATTTCGCGAATCCGGCGCTTTGCGGCAAGCACCCGCCGGCGTACCCGTGTGGACGTAATCGACATACCTTCGTCTTTTGATTACAACACATTGACCGCCGACTCAGGAAAGCCGCGCCTTTGTTCGGGGAATAATCGCGTCCGAGTGGCGCTGCACGGCCATTCGACGGTGTCGCCTACTAATCCTCCCTGGCCTAACTTCCTGAAATCGCACCACATCTCGCAACGTCACTCGCTGGTTTATAATCAAGGATTCGATCATTCAATTCTGGAGTTCCGTACAAGCATGCTTCGATTTCTGCAAACCCCCGGTCCCACAAAGAAGTTTATTTTGAGTGGCCTTCTCTTGGTCGTCTGTGGCGCGATGATCGTCAGTTTCATTCCCACCGGCAGCGGCACCTTCCTGGGCGAGATCTTCGGAGCCAACCTAACCACTGCTGGCGTCATTGCCAAAGTGGGCACCGAAGACATCAACGTTCAGGAAGTTGCGCAGCGCGCCAAGATGATTGGCCGTCAGCAGTTCCGCGGTAACGTCCCGCCCAGCATCATGCCCTTTCTGATGACGCGTGCTGCCGACAGCATGATCACCCAGGGTGCCCTGGCCTACGAAGCCGATCGCATGGGACTGTCTGCCAGCGACAAGGAACTGGTGGAGTACCTGCATCAGGGCCAATTCGGCCAGATCTTCTTCCCGAGCGGAAGCTTCATCGGCCAGCAGCAATACGAAGACTTTGTCCAGAATCAGTTTGGCCTAAGCGTGGCTCAGTTCGAAAAAGAGCTGAAGAACCAGCTCGCCCAGCAGAAGCTGCTTTCCGCCGTGAGCGCGGCCGCTACAGTCAGTGACAAGGACGTCGAAGAGCAGGTCAAGAAGCAGGACACCAAGGTCAAGTTTCAATACGCTGTCTTGACGCTCGACGATGTGAAGAAGCAGATCAAGGTCACCGACGTCGAGCTGAAGGCGTTTTACGGCCAGAATCAGCAGCAGTTTGTGAACTCCATCCCTGAGAAGCGCAAGGCCAAGTACATCCTTATTGATACCGCCAAGCTCGCTGAGTCGGTGCCGGTTACTCAAGCCGACTTGCAGGCGTATTACAACCAGCATCAGGACGAATTCCGCATTCCCGAAACCGTCACCGTGCGCCACATTCTCATCAAGACCCCGGTTCCCGGTCCCGACGGCAAGGTCGACCCCAAGGGCGTCGAAGCCGCGAAGGCAAAGGCTGAGGATGTCCAGAAGCAGTTGAAGGCTGGCGCAAGTTTCGATGAGTTGGCGAAGAAATATTCCGACGATCCCGGCAGCGCCCAAAATGGCGGCTTGCTGCCACCCTTAACCAAGGGCCGCACTGTTCCTGAATTCGAGCAGGCTGCGTTCACCACACCCAAAGGTCAAACTACTGACATCATTCGTACCAGTTACGGCTTCCACATTATTCGCGTCGAAGACAAGCAAACGGCTCGTGTGAAGCCGCTCGACGAAGTGAAGGCGCAGATCGAGCCCTTGATCAAACAGCAGAAGGCTGCGGGTGCCGCGCAGGGTTTGGCGAACTCGGTTCAGAGCGCCGCGCGTTCGGGTGGCTTGGACAAGGCAGCGGCCGAGAAGGGTCTGACCGTAACCACCACCGATATGCTGGCCCAAACTGACCAACTTCCTGGCGTCGGCTCCGCGCAGGAGTTGTCGAACGGACTCTTCTCCGCCAAGAAGAACGATCCCCCCGCTACCGCCCAGACGCCTCAGGGTTTCGCCATCTATCAGGTCACGGAGATTCAGGCTCCCCAGACTCCGACTTTTGAGCAGATCAAACCGCAGCTTGAGGAACAATTCAAGACCCAACGGGCCCAGTCCCTCCTGGCGCAGAGAACGCAGGAATTATCTGACCGTGCTCACGCTGCAAACGATTTGAGCAAGGCTGCCAAGGAACTTGGCGCGACCATGAAGACCAGCGACCTGGTGAATTCCACGGCGCAGGTTCCCGACATTGGCGCCATGGGCGGCGCGGCCAGCGTGGCATTCACATTGCCCGTCGGAGGCATCAGCGGTCCTATACAAGGTAGCGCGACCAGTGGCGTAGTGTTGACGGTGGTCGAAAAACAGGAACCGTCGCCCGCCGACCTAAAGCAGGCGTGGGATACCGCGAAAGAAGCTTTGCTCGACCAGAAGCGGCAGGCACTTGAGGGAATTTACGCGCAGAACCTGCGCGCCCAACTGGAAAAGGAAGGCAAGATCAAGGTAAACAAAAAAGAGATGGAGCGCCTGAGCCGACCAAGCGAGGGCTCGTAGCGCGCTTTAACCATGTATTGCGCCGCCAGTGTTGCGAAACGCTGGCCGGCGCTTAACTTTGTGCAGGCCGCGAGTGCGCGACAATCCGCCTCTGCCGCTTTGGTTTCCTGCCAATTTCCGTCGGCCCGTTATCCATGTTCACGAATCGCTCATCTGGCATTCTGATCCATCCCACATCTCTGCCCTCCCGCGGCGGCATAGGCGATCTTGGGCCTGCCGCCTATGAGTTTGTGAATTGGTTGGCTGCCGGTAGGCAGACCTTGTGGCAGATTCTTCCCTTCGGTCCCGTTGGCTACGGCAACTCCCCTTATTCCTGTACCTCCGCATTCGCAGGCAACGTTCTGATGATAAGCCTCGAGCGCCTCGTCGAGCGCGGTTATCTCGATCCTGCGCGACTCTCCGAACTCCCTGTCGCGGGTTCCGCTGTTGACTTTGAAAGCGTCCGCGAGTTGAAGCTGCCGTTACTGCGTGAGGCTGCCCGTAATTTTCTCCAGGGCGGTTATCCGCTCGCGCGCAAGCGTTATGACGAGTTCTGTTCTGAGAACAAATGGTGGCTCGAAGACTACGCGCTCTTTAGCGTGCTGCGCGAACATTTCGGCGACAACCCCTGGAACTCATGGCCCGAGGAAATTGCTACGCGCACTCCTGATGCCCTGGTGCAATTGCATTCCGATCTAAAAGACCAACTGGAGCTCGAGCGCTTTCTGCAATTCGCCTTCTTCGAACAGTGGAAAGCCTTGCAAGCCTACTGTGCCGACCGTGGTATTCGCATCATCGGCGATGTCGCGATTTTCGTCAGCTACGATAGCGCCGACGTCTGGACCCATCCCGACATCTTTCGCCTCCGCAAAGACCTTTCGCCCGACGTAGTGGCGGGTGTGCCGCCCGACGCGTTCAGCGAAACCGGTCAGCGCTGGGGCAATCCGCTCTATGACTGGGAGGCCCTCAAGGCGCGGGGATACGATTGGTGGATCCAGCGCATGAAATGGGCCGTGGGCACCTGTGACATTCTGCGGCTCGATCACTTCCGAGGCTACGAAGCCTTTTGGGAGATCCCAGCCGATGAGCCTACGGCCGTGAACGGGCACTGGACCGCCGGTCCTAATGACGACTTGTTCAAGACACTCAAAAGCGCGTTGGGGAAACTTCCATTTATTGCCGAAGACCTGGGTTACATCACGCCCGAAGTTCGCGCGCTGCGTAAGAAGCTGAACATTCCTGGCATGAAAGTCATGCAGTTTGGTTTTAACGATCGCGGCGCGCACATCTATCTGCCGCACATGTTCACTCCCGACTCCGTTGTCTACACCGGGACCCACGACAACAACACCACGCTGGGCTGGTGGGAAACCGATGCCAACGAGAAAGAGAAGGCCTGGGCGGCTGACTATCTCGGACACGCCGAGGACGGAATCCCGTGGGCATTCATCCGCGCTGCCTTCTCTTCAGTATCGACGTTGGCTGTCATCCCCATGCAGGATGTCCTGGGCCTGAATGGCGATGCGCGCATGAACATTCCCAGCAAGCCCGGCGGCAACTGGTCATGGCGACTCCAGAACGGCGCGCTGACGCCCGAGTTGGCAAACAAATTAGCGCTCCTTACGGAAGTGACTGACCGCGACGCGTCGGTGAAAGTTCCTTCGTCGCCGACGTCATCGCAACCCGCAGCGCAAGGCACAGAATTCGCGGCGTGAGGGGTGGGAATAAGGCTTAGCGTGACGAGGTCGCTTGCGACCATGGAATACGAATCGTTGTTCATTACCAATTACTAATTACCAGCTACCAGTTACCTCTTGCGTCTTCTTTACTTAATCGCCAGTGACGCAGAGAATGCTCATTGCGATGTTATTGGAATTGAAAGGACTCTTATGGGTGCCAGTGGTGAACTAATCCGCATGATGAATTACGTAGACGACATAGCGGCAACACTTCGACGCGTCAGTGGGAGCCTGCATCTCTTGGCCGACGACGAAAAGAAGCGCCTGGCGGAATACATGCGCAAGTCCGATCCCAATTTCGTCTCCGTCCTCGCCGAATTGGAACCCAAGGCCTAGCTACATGGCGGAGATTCGCACAATCGCCGTCATCGGCGCCGGAATCATGGGGCGCGGCATTGCCCACGCAGCCGCATTGGGCGGCTATCGCACCATCCTCGAAGACATCCTGCCCACCACGTTGCGCAAAGCCGAGACCGAGATTCGCGCCAACCTCGACAAAGCGGTCGAACTCGGTAAGGTCACGCCAGAGGCCGCAGGTCAGGCCTTCCAGCGCCTGGAGTATGCGTCTTCCGTGGAACAGGCGGCCCGCGAAGCCGACCTCGTGATCGAAGCCGTACCCGAGGAGATGGAGTCCAAGCTTGAGATCTTCACTCTACTGGACAAAGTCTGCCGGCCCACCACGATCATCGCCTCCAACACGTCTTCGCTCAGCATCACCGAAATTTCTTCCGTCACCTACCGCGCCCCCAAATGCGTCGGCATGCACTTCTTCAATCCCGTTCACAAAATGAAGTTGCTGGAGATTGTGCGCGCCCTCGAAACCGACGACGAAACGCTGGCCGCTGCCGTCGAAGTCGGCAAGCGCATGAGCAAGGAAGTAGTGGTTATCAAGGAATCGCCCGGCTTCATCACCAGCCGCATCAATGCCCTGATCGGCAACGAAGCTTTTTACATGTTGCAGGAAGGCGTCGCGTCAGCCGAAGACATCGACAAGGCCATCAAGCTCGGCCTGAATCATCCCATGGGCCCGTTTGAAATGGTGGATCTGGTTGGCCTCGACACCCGCCTTCACATCCTCGAATACCTTCACAAATCGCTTGGTGAAAAATTCCGCCCGGCGCCTCTGATGGTGCAGTACGTCAAAGCCGGCCGCCTCGGTCGCAAAGCCGGTCGCGGCGTGTACGCCTATCCCGGTCACGAACCGGGTCGCCCCTCCACGAGTTTCGACAAGAAGTGATCGGCTTTTGTTTTTGGGTGGAAGGTTTTTGGGTGGAAGCACCACGCTTTAGCGTGGTGGCCCCGGCTGCAGAACGTGTCGGACTTTAGCCCTGGCGTTGGGCGCTAACCTGGGTTAGCGGGCCTTCAGCGGCAAGCTGGTCACCACGTCCGCTCCGCGGTATTCCAACTGATACTCAACTTTCTGCTTGGTTGCGATGGGAAAGTAGAGATAACCAGCGATCGGCTTGGAGACTTCTGCGTCTTTCAATTCCTTATCGAGCAGTTCCGTCTCCATGGTCTGTCGGTCAGAGTCGGTCGTTGCGGCTGAGGTATTCTTCTCGACTCCAACCCCCATGCCTACGCCGTAAACCGGACCACTTACGCGGCGACCGCTTCCGTCATAATCGGGATAGCTCACATAGCCGAGGTTTGCGGTCGGATACAGAGTTACAACATGGCTACTCTTCGGCCGCTTCTGGTCGATGGACGCAATTGTTTCAGGGCTCGCCGGACTAACCTCGTCCTTTCCATCGGAGGTTCGCAGCGCAAAATCAGACTGCTGTAGGCTGATGGTCTTGCTGTCTGCGGGCCCGGGCAGCGCAAAATCCAGCCTGAGTGCCCGTTCTAACTGGTGTTCCTTTTCGCTAGAGCGACCGCAAGAAATCGATGATCTCCTGCTGCTCCTGAGTGCTCAGCATATTGAAATGTTCAATGACCTTATTTGCCTCGCTGCCGCTACTCTTGTGAGCTCTGATGGCATCCACCAGGTTGCTCGTCCGTCCGTCATGAAGGAGGAAGACACGTTGTCCGACGCCCCAAAGGGGAGCGGTTCGGAACTCGTCGGGGCCGGCGCCGCCTTGCGTGATGCCGTCGGCGAGCCCTTTACCCATGTGGTGGACGAGAAGGTCAGAGAAAAGATTCGCTGTCTGATTAGAGAGCGCAGCACTGGGTGTAGTCGAGGATCCGCTCGCAATCATTTTCCCTGTCGTCAACGAGGGTGTGTGGCAGTGAGCACAGCCTACCTTTTCGAACCTGGCGCGTCCAATCTCGCTGGATGGCGTGGGCGAAGCGGGAGTCGGCGGAGCCAGCATTCGCATGAAGTTGGCAAACGCTTCGATGTCGGAGATGACCGCCGTGTTCGAATTGCCGGTAGTCGTGGGAGTAGTAGTGAAGTTAAGTGTGTCGTTAGGAGTGGCGTTAAACAGGCAGCCCGGCGTTTCGTCGCGCTCTTGCGGGAAAAGCTGATTCGAGATCCCCATCTCGACGTTGTATGCCTCACCCGCGAACAGGAGGAGGGATTTGTTCTGCGCCTTCCACCCGAAGCGGGTGATGGTCCCATCGTTGGCACTGCGGTTCACATTTCCGCTGAGGTGGGAGTTCGGGTGCCCGGAAATACCCAATGCGGACTTCTGGGATGCGTTGGACCTCATATTCGCGAGGATGGCCGAGTCGGGAATCGCCTCGATGAGCCCCGCGCCAAACACAGGGGTCGGGATCCGGAAAATAATGTTCGAATTCCCACCTTGGCCAGTGAGCGGATTTCCCGCAGGCAGAAAGTCGGGTTGGGCGATGTTGCAACCGGGCGCGTCACTTCGACCGGTGATCACGAAGAGGTCGTGAACTGAGCCGTCGCTAACGCCGTTACTTTTCTTAAACCGCGCTTCACGGATCGGTCCATTTTGCGTGATGAACCAAGGCACCGTGTTCTTTGCACCATCCAGGTGGGCAACTTCGAGCTGGGGATTTTGCGACGGGCTCGATCCGCCTCCAGCCGGCTGCGAGTGGCACGAGAAACACTGGTTCGAGTTGAAGCGAGGACCGAGGCCGTTGTTCGAGCCTTTACTCACGACCTCGATTTCCATGAACCTCGCCAGCCCATCTTGGAAGAACGCCGTTTCGTCCGCCGTAAGACCCTTCAGCGGAGTGCCGGCACCTGCCGGGCCACCGCGCACGCCAGGGTCTTTCGGGACTGATTTGCTTTGCCCTGTGGTGTAGAGGCAGGTTGTAAACACCACGGCAACGATTCCGCCGAACCTCTTGAGCGCAATTCTCCGGGGAAACATCATCACGCTTACCCTCGCGACCCAGGAATGCGTATTGTACATCCACTAGGCCATGGTCCTGATTAACGCGGAAATCGGAAAAGTGGAATCGTCCCAAACCACATGTCCGATTACGCGGGCACTGGCCAAGAACCGCACTGGTTGAAGTCAATATCGGCAGAACGAGGAGAATAGTTCCACGGAGCATTTACCTCCCCTTCTTTGGTACAACAAGTGCGCATTGCTAAAGGCTGGTCAATTTCTGTGGAACGCGGTGAGCATATCACTTTCTGGGTCCATCCAACGGTGCTACGCTCACAGATGATGAATCGCGTCATCAACATCTGGGCTGACGTTATTTGACCGTTTTGCTATCTCGGCTCAGTTTGGGCCGAACAAGCGGCGCGAGAACTGCAAGCTGACTTGCGTTGGCTTCCTTTCGAGATTCATCCGGATACACCGCCCGAAGGTGCACCGAAGCCGTTTTCGCCGGAGGAGTGGCCACAGGTTCGCGACGGGCTCAAGCATTTAGCTCAAGAAGTCGGACTTCCAATCGACCCGCCGCGACGTAACGTGAACTCACGTTTTGCGCTTGAGACTGCTGAGCTCGTGCGCGCCCAAAAGGACGACGGCGAAGCCGGCGCTTTTTACCACGACGTTTCGCGCGCGTTCTTCACCGAACACGCCGATATCTCGAAACGCGAGGTCATCGTCCCAATCGCTGAACGCTTCGGCATCTCTGCTTCAGACGTGGAAACCGCCTGGCACGAGCGCCGGTTTTCTCCGACGGTAGACGCCTTCATCGAAGACGGGCTCAAGGCCGGTGTCAAGGGCGTCCCAGCCATGGGGTGGCCGAATCAGCGGGCAATCGTCGGATTGATGCCGCCAACCGAGCTCGTGCTTCAACTTCGCAACCAGGCGCCGGAACGGTTACGCGAGTGATCGCCGCGATAATGCCCCCTACCATGAGATCGCAAAGAAGCCGCAACTAGCGTCGCGAGGGCGTGTGGTCGCGGTCCTCGTTTGGGATGCCGTCATCCTCCTGCTGACAAAACTCACGCAAAGAGGGTCCAATTCCCATTAGGTCCTGGTAAACGCGCTACTCGTAGATGTGGATTGGGGCGTTGTCCCCAAGTCTGGTTCTAGTCCATCACAGTATTCAGGAGATCCGGCTGCGGCACATGTCCTCGAAGCCGGTTTGAACGAAGCCGCTTTGCGGCGGACGCTTCCGCGTACCCGGAAGCGAGCGACATGGAAGATTCGAGACTAGCAATAAGGTAGCAGTAGGTCTTGAAGAATGATGTGTCTCGCGTTACGATGAGACTGTTGGGAGCCTTGGCATCATGGGAAAAGAGATGAGTCTCAAGATTGACGGTCGTCCCACAAGTACTCTTCCTTCCAATAACTTCCAAGCCAAAGTCGATTGAAATCCCATAGAGCTCCACCGCGTCCGCCGCGAACAAAAGCGGCTTCCTTCAAACCGCTGTATCGGACGCGCCCCACAGCACCGACCCACCCGCACACTGACTGTGTTTGGGGCGCATCCGATACAGCACTAGGGTTTCTGGACAATGCGACAAGCGGGGGCTTCGCTGATCGATTTGTCCGAGACGGATAGGGTGTGAGATGGCCCGTTCACACTCGGTATCTACGTGCCCTCAATTTGCTTTCGCAGCCTGCGCGCCCGAGTTACTGCAACTTCGCGTATTCGGCCTTGGCTTGTTTGTAGATGGGAACGTCGGGGTCGGCGTCTTTCCACAGCGTGAGGAAATCCAGATATGCGGTGCGGGCTCTTTCGCGGGCGGCAGGGTCTTTGGCGGCGTCGAGGGCGTAAGCGCGAGCCAGCCCGAGGCGGGCCAGCGCTCCCCACGGGAAGTTCACTACCAGTCCCCGGTGGTCAATGAATTTCTGAAATTCCGCTGCCGCTCGGTTGCCGTCGTGTAGCATCAGATAGGCTTCTCCACGCACATAAGCCGGGCATAAGTTGACAACGAGAGCGTCTGTAGAAGAACCAAGTTCGATTGTGCTCGCTTCCTTCAATAGTTCGATGGCCCGGTTCGGGTCTTTGTGCTCCAAGGCGATGGCTCCACGGATGGTGGGCAACCAGTTCCTCTGCACCAATGTGTCCAGCGGGAAAGTCTTATCTAACTCGGCAACCATTTTCTCGGCTGCCGCGGTATCGCCCGCCCGCGCCATGGCCACGGCCGCCACCACCCTCACATCGCGGTTCGGAGCCAGCTTCAGCGCGGCATTCGCGTCGGCGCGTGCCTGTTCCCGGTTGCCCGATTCCACTTCGCGCAGCGCTGCGGCTGCCTGAATGGCCGCGGCCGCCACTTTGTCGTCGTTGCGCTCGGCCGAATCCATTGCCCGGCGGGTCAACTCATGCGCATTCTTCAGCTTGCCGAGCCAACCTTCCGTATCCGCTTGCACGGCCAGCAACTGGTCCTCCGAACCCGGCTTGCCCATCGCTGCCGACACCCACTGCGCCATCTTGGGCGTATCGCCCTTCAGAAATGCCAACCAATAGCGTTCCGCGAGCAGGCTTTCGTTCCCCAGCTTTCGCTCCTCCGCCTGCTTAAACACCGCCTCCGCCTCATCCAGTCGATTGAGGGCCATGTACGGATAGCCGAGGTTCCCGTAGTTATTCGCACCATTTGGTTCCAAGCTTAGCGCCTCGCGGGCCTCCTCCAACGACTTTTCCCAGTTTCCAAGGGAGCCGTCAACCACTCCTAGTACTTAGTTGCAAAGGAATACGTTATATGGCATGATCGGGCGTGAGCAAACGCCCGACAGTGGTCACCCTAACCCAAGAGGACCGCTCCACCCTGGAAGGATGGGTGCGCGCGGGTAAAACCGAACGCCGCCTCGCCGAGCGCGCGAAGATCATTTTGCTGGCCGCGGATGGGCAAGGCACGATCCCGATCGCCCGCACACTGCGCATGCGCGCCGCGCGGGTCAGCAAATGGCGGGTGCGCTTCCGTCGCGACGGTCTGCGTGGGTTGCAGGATGCGCCGCGGCCCGGGGCAGTGCGGCGGTATGACGAGAATACGGAGAACCGGATTCTGGTTACACTGGACGAGCCGCCCCCGTCGGGGTACGCCACCTGGAGCGGGGCGCTGCTGGCCCAGTCGCTGGGCGATGTGTCCAAACATGAGGTCTGGCGGGTGTTGCGGGCCCGAGGCATTCAGCTGCAGCGGCGGCGCAGTTGGTGTATCTCGACGGATCCTCAGTTTGCCGCCAAGGCGGCCGATATCGTGGGGCTCTATCTGCACCCCCCGGAGAATGCGGTGGTGCTGTCGGTCGACGAAAAGCCGCATATCCAAGCTCTGGAACGAGCCCAGGGCTATTTGAAACTGCCCAACGGCAAGGCGGTGACCGGCTTCAACCACGAATACAAGCGCCACGGCACAACCACCTTATTTGCCGCTCTGGACGTGCTCACCGGCAAAGTCTTCGGAGGACACGCCCCTCGCCGTCGCCGACGCGACTTCCTGGCGTTTATGAATGAACTGGTGGCACTCTACCCACGGCGGGAACTACACGTGAGTCTGGACAACCTCAATACCCACAAGCCCAAGCACGACCGCTGGCTGGCCCAGCACGGCAACGTGCACCTCCATTTCACGCCCACACACGCCTCCTGGCTGAATCAGATTGAGTGCTGGTTCAGCATCCTGAGCCGGCGCGCTCTGCGTGGAGCCAGTTTCACTTCGCCGGGCGAGGTACGAGAGGCCATCGACCGCTTCATCGCCGTCTACAATAAGAATGCCGTCCCCTTTGAGTGGACCAAACGTGAAGTGCGCAACGTCCACCCGCAACCATATTACGCTAATCTTCGCAACTAAGCACTAGGCTCGAATAAGGCACATGATCCCTCGGGTAGATCTGCTTCCACAGTTCGTAGACCTGTGCCGCCTTCTCCAGTTCTCCTGTGGCCTCGTCATAATAATGTGCTTCGATGTAGAACCGCTCGCGATCGCTCACCTTCTCCCGCAGCCCGTAGGCCCTGCGTGCATACTCCGCCGCCCGACCGGTTTCGTTGAGGTTGCCGTAGACAACTGACATAACGGCGTAAGCGATTGCGAAGTTCGGGTCGAGTTCCACCGCTCGCTTATAGAAGGGCAGCGCGGCGGTGCCTCCCTTCGCAAACCGCGTCTTCTGCCCCAAGCTGTAGGCTTGCAGCGCCTCCAACGACGGCGTGGTCGCTTCCGCCAGTGGGGTAGCATACGTCTGCACTGAGTTGAGCGACTCGCCCAGCTTCCCGCGCAAGCCGACAGCCGCCGCGTCCAGAGTTTTGAGCACCGCTTCCTTTCCCGGTGCCTGTTCCTGCGCTTCTGCCAGCACCGCTCCGGTGTCGCAGTTGACCGCCTTCAAGCCGATCACGTATTGGCTGCCCAGACTGGCAATCGAGCCGGTCAGCATGGCCTTGCTGCCTGTGCGCTGGCAGACCTCGCGTGCTACATCCGGCGTTAACCGGTCACCGGCGGAACGCCCCATCAGTTTCAACGTCTCGTTCACCTTGCGCTCGGAAAGCAGGTCGAGAAACGGCGATTGCCCAAGCTGTACCGAAAGTCCCTGCTTCAGCGTGTCATCGAATACAGCGTCGCCCGTAGTGTTCTTGAAATCGGCAAGGACGATGGTGTCTTTGTCCGTTAGCGCGTGAGACTTTCGCGAGAGAACCCACCAACCGCCCACTGTCATACCCACGGCCAGTGCCGTCGCGCCAGCGACCACCACCCATCGAATCGTTCTCCGGGCGGAGTTCGACTCGGCCTCGCCTGCATCGCGGGCTCCGAGTTCCGGTTGGGGCGGCACGAGCTGGGGTATGCCGAACGGCGATTCAAGAGCTGCGATGAAGCGGTAGCCCCGCCCCGGAATCGTCTCGATATAGGTTGGCTCGGTGGCAGAGTCGCCGAGCGTCTCGCGCAGTCGATTGACTGCCGCATTGAGCCCGTGCTCTGGATCGCCGAAGCTGGCGCCGGGCCAGAGCTTGTGCTGGAGATCCTCGCGAGTTACCAGCTTTCCGGGGTTTGCGGCCAGCAGCAGTAGTATATCGACGGCCTGCCCCGACAGCTTCAGCCGTACGCCGTCTTTGCGCAGCTCTGCAGTCTCGACGGACAGGTCGAAGCGGCCGAAGCGGATTGAGCCGAGAGTCTTGCCGGGCTCCGCCATCCTCCACCACGCTGTGGGCGCAAGTTTAGCACGGCTTGGCTACTCGCAAGTGACGAATCGACCCTCAGTATCTACTGCTACCTGCCTTAACTATCAACCACTTAAGTAATGACTCAGAAGTACGCAAATCGTACTTTGCTGGCATTGAGGTAGCCGAGGGCAGCGCCCAGATTCGGTGGCACCAGAGAGGTGACCACCGTGAAAACAAACGTTCTGATCGCAGTTCTCTTCGCCGCGTGCGCGGCGCAAACCCAAACCCTGAAACTCGTGACCGTACGTTTCCCGGCGAATGGCTCGACGCTTAACGCTGTCCAGTTCCTGTGCAGCCAGAAGTATGACAAGGCCGAATGCGTGAAGGACGCCACGGTGCTGCGGCAGGAGCTGTCGCCTTATCCCACGCAGCTACTTGGGGCATGGTCGTTTGTGCTGGTTCCGGCCGACGACTGGAAGTCACTGGTCCGTGGCCAGGGCGGCGATCCAGTGAGTCCGGCGTTTTCCATGTTGGATCAGCGAGTGACGCTGCTGGATGGCAGTCTGTTCGTCGCATCGGCAAACCGCAACAAGGAACTGTTGCAACATTTCGCCAAGGTTGGGCCGGCCCTGGTGGATTTGGCTATTACGCACGAGATGGGACACGCCATCTGCCAGGAAACGAACGAGCGGCGAGCCGATGACTACGGCAAGGAGTTGCGGGAGGGGAAGATTCCCGACTGCAGCAAGACGCCGGGTCGCGAGACCGCCAACGTTGCGACAACTTCACGGTAGGGTTTGCGTCTGTACAAAGCGCCAATGGCTTGCTACCTTCTGGCAGACTAGCATCCATCCCATTGGCTGCCACGGCGGAATGTGTCTAGGAGCAGTGTGTTGTTGCGAACCGCCAAGCCCAAGGTTTTATCGACAAGAGGTTAGGAGATTGGAATGTGCCACGGTGACGGCTATTCGGCATGTTACTCAGTTAGCGAAAACAGGGCTTCGCGCAAGCTGAGGTCTCACCCCTTGCTGCTCGGGATGTCACCTTGAATTGAGGTCGCCGGATCACGTCGATGCATTGCGACAGACGGTAACTCCCCGAAGTCTGGTTCTGGGAAATCACTTAGAATACGAAGTCAATTTCGATCTTGTTACGGACAACTAGGAAGGCAGCCCCAGATAGCTGTTGAAAACAGGCTATATGGTAATCAATCCCATAACGGTCACGTCGGCCCGGGGCGCGCGTCGATAAAAGTGCGTCGGCCGCAGGAACGACAGATGACTCCGCAGCGCAATTCCCATATTGGGCAGAACTTGGTTACTTTAGTTTCCCACTTGTGCCGTTTTTTCTACCGCTTCCTATTGCCGTGATCTACAACCAACCCGTGGGCTATGGGACTCGTGTCCGTGCCCCCATCCCGCTCGCCCAGCGCGCCCGGGAGAATTTGTTCTTTGACATCGCTGTGTCAGCGTCGGAGATGTGTCGGACCCGTCTGAAAGTATGTAAAGTATGCCAACATGCTGTATGTAAAGTATGTAAAGTATGTCGATCTGCTGTATGTAAAGTATGTAAAGTATGCCAAGTTTTGGGGCCAAAACCGCCATTTTGGGCAGCTAAGTCCTACGGGCAGACATGGATACGTGTAACTACCTTTAGAATCACAACATACAAGCAATTTCCTCCTAAACCATTGATTCTAAACACAGTGATTTCGCATTTTTAAAGTTAATGGAAATCATGCGATTTGACCTCCGCATCCGTGATGTCCACGGCCTCTGTTGAGTAGGCCTCCCGCAGGGGAGCCACCCGCTCCACCCGCACCGAGATCACCCCGTCCTGGTTCTGCAAGACCCCCTCCAGCAGCAGAAACTTCTCCGAGGTAATGACAACCCGGTGCCGGTCCATAATGTCGGGCGTGAGAATTGCGTTGCTGATGCCGGTCTCGTCTTCCAGGCTGAGGAAGACAAAACCCTTAGCAGTTCCGGGACGCTGACGTGCAATCACGCATCCGGCAGTACGCACATGGCTTCCATTTTTGGCGTGCGTCAACTCGTGTGCCGAGAGCACCCGCGCTCGCTTAAGATCGGCGCGACGATACGCCATGGGATGCGGACCAGTCGTCAGTCCAGTGCCGTGGAAGTCAGCCACCAGACGCTCTTCCGGTGTCATGGGAGCCAGTGGAGAACCCGCATCAATCTCCGGGATCCCATCGAGCAGAGGTCCGGCAAAGCGCACGGCGCGTTCCACCTGCCACAAGGCATCGCGACGATGCAGGCGCTGCTTCTTGCTCGAAAGCTCAAGCTGGGTCGACGCGTCTTTTGCAGTCGCACAGCCGATCGAATTCAGCGCTCCAATGGAAGCCAGTTGAACCAGGTGGTTGTGGCGCAACTCGGGTACACGATAGGCGAGGTCGGCAATCGAGTCGAAAGGCCGCTGCCCGCGCGCTCGAACAATCGCCTGTCCGGCCTCTTCGCTCAGCCCCTTAGCGTAGCGAAACCCCATGCGCAGGGCAGGATGGCTGGGACTGGTACTGGAGCTTTGAAGGGGCACGGCTTTAGCCGTGCCGTAAGGCCACTTATGATCAGGCGGCTTTAGCCGCTGAGGGACCTCGGTTTTCTTCGCATTGCGAGTCCCCTCAAGGAATTGCTCTTTGACAATTTCTTCCTCCTCCAGCGTGCACGCCCACTCGGACCGATTAATATCCACCGGCTTCACTCGCAATCCATGCCGCTGTGCATCTTTCACAAGAGTGGATGGAGAATAAAATCCCATCGGCTGATTGTTGAGCAGCGCAGCAGTGAAAGCCGCAAGGTAATGACATTTCAAGTAGGCGCTGGCATAGGCGATAAGGGCAAAGCTGGCCGCGTGCGACTCGGGAAATCCATAGAGCGCAAACGAAGTGATCGAGAGAATGATCTCCTCCTGCGCCTCCCGCGAGATACCATTGCGTTCCATGCCCTCCCGGAGGTTCACTTCGATGTCGCGCATGCGCTTCTCGCTGCGTTTGAAGCCCATCGCGCGACGCAACTCTTCCGCCTGTCCGCCTGTGAATCCGGCAGCAATCATGGCCATGCGCAAGAGCTGCTCCTGAAACAACGGTACCCCAAGCGTGCGCTCCAGTACCGGCTCCAGCGAGGGATGCGGATACGCAACAGGCTGGCGCCCTTGTCGTCGCAGAAGAAATGGGTTGACCATCTTGCCCACAATCGGCCCCGGACGGATGATCGCCACCTGTACCACAATGTCGTAGAAGCGCATGGGATGCAGACGCGGCAGGCACGACATCTGTGCCCGGCTCTCGATCTGAAACATGCCAACCG
Source organism: uncultured Acidobacteriaceae bacterium (assembly GCA_963699185.1). Classification (GTDB taxonomy): domain Bacteria; phylum Acidobacteriota; class Terriglobia; order Terriglobales; family Acidobacteriaceae; genus DASRAA01. Next base: position 841,116 of record OY969419.1, read on the forward strand.
TGTCCGCCTTCTGCAATGCGCCATAAACCACAAGATCATCCGCGGGCAACATTGCCAGATCGACATCTTCTTTATAGTGGTCGTGAATCAGCGTAATGCAATCCTCCAGGGCAGCCATCATCCCCAGTCCCAGCAGGTCAACCTTGATGATGCCCATGTCGGCGCAATCTTCCTTGTCCCACTGCACCACCACCCGCCCCGGCATAGTTGCCGGCTCGAGCGGCACGACAGAATCCAGTTGCCCCTGGCAGATGACCATGCCTCCCGAGTGCTGCCCCAGGTGGCGTGGCAGGTCCTGCACTGCCACGCAAAGCTCGAAGAACTTGTGGATGCGTGGATGCTGCAAATCGAACCCCGCATCGCGAAACTGACGTTCCAGCGTGTCGCCGGGGTCCTTGTACTCCCACGAACTCACCAGGCCAGCCAATCGAGCAAGCGTTTCTTCATCGAAGTCCAGCACCTTCCCCACTTCGCGTGCAGCCGACCTCCCGCGATAAGTAATGACGTTTGCCGTCATGGCTGCACCCAGCTTGCCGTAGCGCTCATACACGTACTGGATGGCACGCTCGCGTTGGTCGCCGCTGGGAAGGTCGAGATCGATGTCGGGCCACTCGCCACGCTCTTCCGAGAGGAACCGCTCGAACAGCAACTCCATCCCAATCGGATCCACGGCCGTGATCCCCAGCGAATAACAAACCGCGCTATTGGCGGCCGAACCACGTCCCTGCACCAGGATGCCCTGCTCCCGGCAGTAGCGAACGATGTCCCAGACGATCAGGAAGTATCCCTCAAGCTCGAGGTGCTCAATGAGCTTCAACTCGCGCTCGATCTGCCGTCGCGCTCGCTGCGACAGCTCACTTTGCCCGGGACGCTGGTAGCGTTCGCGTGCTCCCTCCATCGTGCGCGACCGCAAAAACAAACTCATGGTTTCGCCTGCGGGCACGGGATAAGCAGGGAACTTGTAACCAAGATCGTTGAGCGTGAACCCAAGACGCGAAGAGAGTTCCAGCGTATTGGCCGTGGCTTCCGGGAGATCGGCAAACAGGCGCAGCATCTCCTGCGGCGATTTGATGTGCCGTTCGCTGTTGTGCGAGAGCAATCGTCCAGCCGTGTCGAGATGCCGGTGATGTCGGATACAGGTGAACACATCGAGAATCTCGCGTGCCCCGGGACTGGCGTATTGTGCACCCTGGGTCGCCAGCAATGGCAACTTCAAGCTGCGCGCGAGTTCGATCGCCGCTTGGTTACGAGATTCCTGCGCACGGTTGTAATGGCGCTGCAATTCCACGTGGACGTTCTCGTGACGGTAGATAACAATGAGTTGCTTAAGCGTACGGCGTGCCTCCTCCATACCGCCTCGTTTCAGAGCGCACGCCAGCGGGCCTTCGTCTCCGCCGGTCATGCAAATCAGTCCGGAAGAAAACTCGGTGAGGTCGTCAATGGAGGCAACAGCCTGCGAACTGACCAACAATTCTTCAATTTCTTCGCGTTTTATTTGGCGTGGAAGGGAAGCCGGATATTTGGGCGCGCGCAACTTCATGCGCGTTACCAGTCTGCACAGGTTCTGATATCCCTCGCGCGATGTGCACAGCAGAGACACGCGCGGAAGTGCGAGATTGTCTGCCAACGTAATATGTGGCAGCAGGGAAGTGATCTCTGCCCCGATATGCGCCTTCCGGTCGAGCTTCTTCATGGCCAGATGAAAGCGCGCGGCGCCATAAACGCCATCCCGGTCGAGCAATGCCATAGCCGGCATTCGATGCGCGTGGCAAGCTCCCGCCAACTCCTCGGGAAGGGAAGCTCCTTCGAGAAAGCTGAATGCCGACCGGGTGTGCAGTTCGATATACATAGGATCTAAAATCAGTCGTAGCTTGCATCGGCGAACCAATGTCCTGTTCCCATATCGTGATAAATCCGGTAGAGCGCGACATCGGCTCCATCATCATTAGCGAGTGCAATGTCCCATTCTTCGCGGTTCCATGCTTGCACCTCTTCAGTAGCGTTCTTTGTTGTCGCTCGTTCTGCCCACCAGTCTCCGGAAGAATGCCATGGCCCTGCTGCCCATAAGATATTCCCTTGCAAATCCTCTTGATCACCATTTCGCCCTGACCAGGCTAGTTTGCAGGGACGTCCTTCCGCCAGGTGCACGCGCAAGTGGCGTGCGGGCCTCAGGATCCGTAAGGCAATTGGTGGAATGTCGGCCATATCTGACAATGTCAGATTACGATCCCCCTTAGCCGGTTCCTGCTGAGAAATAAAACGCTCCATACGAAAAGCGTCGGGACGACAAGTGTCCAGCAACTTAGCGATTCCTGCACGGCGTTCTCCCACTACGCCCGTAATGCGGGCGAGCGTTATCTCCAGCTTTTCGGCTTCCGGAGTAATGGGCAGAAACAATCCCCGTTGCGCCGATCGTGGACGTGCCGGTTCGGCTGCGATCCACAGTTTGCAGACAGGCGCTCCAGGTGGGTAAGCTGCCAGGTCCAACTGCAGCAGCTTCAGAAATACTTTGGGATCGCGCATGGCCACAGGCAGTCGCAGAGTGCGCACGTAGAGATTGCCATCGCCCTGATCAGGGAAGGACGAGTTGTTTCCGGCGGCAGCCAGTTCTTGCACTGTAGTAATTTGTTCATCAGCCACACGCCGTTCCAGTTGTAGACGCAACCTCAATTCCTGCACCGCGAGGGCCCGTGCATTCAGCCGAGCACATAACTGTTCCAGCAGACGGTTCATCAGGAACGACAGCGACTCGATCGTTTCCACTGCCGACTCCAATTCCATCGCCTCTTCAAAATGAGTCAGCGGTTCGCAGAGCGCCAAAGTCCGCATGCCCTCTCCGCGAGAGAGCCGCTGCAGGCGCGTTCCTGCTTCGCCCAGTCGCGAGGCCAGGGCGTGTTCGGGCAGCAGCGCCAGCCTGCGGAAATCACGCACTCCCCAACGCTCCAGCGTATCGAGCATCTGCTCTCGAAACTTCCCGCGTTCGCGCGTGGCCGCCAAAGTTTCAACTCCCCTACGGCACGCAATGTCGAACGAATCGAGCAGCACAGCAATCGGCAAAACTCCTAGCCGTTTGGCTTCCTCTCCCGTGGGAATCACCGTGGTCCCGCTGAATCCGCAGGCAGCATGCATCGCAGCTTCCGGATTCACGGCCATGCCGATGTTGCACTCGAGTCCCACGGTACTTACACGCGAAGCCAGCTCGTGGGCCATCGTCGCAGCCGATCCATAGAGTCTCTCCATTCCATCGAGATCAAGCAGCAAGCGATCGGGATGAGTGTCCTCTACTCGTGGGGTAAACGCATGCGCGACATCCAGCAACGCAGCGTGTGACGATTCCTCCTGCGCTGGCGACCGTTGCCGCAAAACCACCGCAGTCAGTTTCGGTTGCCTCTTTGCGCGTCGCGACGAAAATTCGATTTGCGAAGTCTTCTTCCTGAGCTCGGGTCGCGCAGAAACCGCACCGCTCTCTTCAGGCCCTGCAAAAATCGCAGCCTGCAGCTTAGTCATCCCCACGTTCATTCCGATCAGGCGAGCTATCTCGTTCAGCGCGGCCACGCGCACCAGCGGAGGCTTGCCCTCGAGCACGGCCACGGCACGCTCGCGCAGTTGAGGTTCGCTCCGCACGATGGCCGCCATCGGAAAATCAGGAACATAAATACAAGCAAACATGCAGATCCTCGGGCAAAACCCGTTATTACCACCTAGCGCGCAGTTCGAAGTCGGTGCTCACCGAGTGCATGGGCTTGCGTTGCGACCACGAGCGCACCACTTCGGCGCGAAGTTGCATGCCACGCAGTAGGGCTGCATGGCTCACCATGTTTATGGGTGGAATGGCCGGCCCCGTCCGGCTCAACACTTTCCATCCTTGAAATTCTGTTTCGGCGGCCGGAACCGAATCGTACGCACAGACAGCCATCCGCTGCAGGCGCACCACCAGCGAGGCGCAAGTTTTCGCGTGCGGCTCCCGTTCCACAATGAGCAACACAGTTGCGGTAGGCTCCACGGCCCGGCGAAAACGAAACCACGAGGTAAGCGGAACCCGCCGCACGCTTTCCGTGGGAACATCTCCGAGATCAAGCACGACCATGCCAAAGCCGCCTCCCTGCAACAGCAGATCGGTCACTTTCAGCACTTGTTCCAGTCGTCCCATGGCGATGCGCCGCTGAGCATTAGCATTGCGCAGGGAAGAACGATCGTTTTCGCCGCAACGTACCCACAGCAACCGCTCGAGATCCACGCCTGCCGTAGCCGCCGATGCCGGATCGAAATTGTCGCTGGCATCCACCAGCGCGCAAGCTCCGTCGCGGCTCGTGGCTCGGGCCAGCGCAGCCAGCATTACGCCTGTACGTCCCGAGGAGGCCGGTCCGGTTATTTCGCTCAACCCTCCACGCGGTAGTCCTCCGGTAAGAGTGTCAAGCGAAGCCACTCCGGTCGACACCGTTAGCGGTGCAGTTCTTTCGCGCAGTAATAAGGTGGACGACAGATGTTTGCCGAGCGATGATTCGAGGCGGGTACGAACTGTGGCGGTTGACGGCATGGGAATACCTCAGGTGCGGGCTGGCAATTGGCGAGTGGCGGGGGAGACTGTTGCTGTTGCTTTCGCTTTTTATTCGCCTACGCAGATAGGATTCTGCGCCCTGGCAGGAGGCTTGTCAACCCCTCGCAAAGCCGCTTCTGGAGCGGTCCGGCCACTTAGAAAGTTTGTTATAATTGAGGACGTTTCCCCCAGCGTGGCGCTATCGTCTAGGGGTTAGGACGGAAGATTCTCAATCTTCAAACCCGGGTTCGATTCCCGGTAGCGCTACCAATCATCCTCTGCTTTCATCTGCTATAACCTAGCATTTCCAAGCAGTTACGTGACCTGCTCAAATTGCTCCGAAATCGTGGTAGCAAGTAGGAATACGTTGAAGCTGCAGGGAGGGGTTACATTTCGGAATACAGTCCCCTCGCTTCTTGTGTGTCACCGAGGCCCATCATCGCGAATCGGGGAAAACTTTTTTTGATGCGGGCCGGCAGGACAGACCCTACCCCCCGGGGATACACTCCCTAACTACCGTGATTTCGGCACAACAGAATGGGTCGCGATCCGTCCTGTTGCGTAATTGGGTGGATCAACGGAGAAAGTGACATGGCACTCAAGCTGACAGTACAAGCGTTTCCGACTACTGAACTTTCGGTGCCGCGAGGTGGGCCGGATCTTAACTAACCGGATTCTGAACTCTCCCAGAGTTTCGCTTTTCTTTCGTTTAGCTCGCCCGATCTGCTCTAATTATGTCTGCGAGCCAAACAGAATCGTCCGGGGCTGAAGAGGTTTCCAGGAACTGTCATGAAGTGCAGCAAGACTGTGACCACTAGGAAGGTTGAAGCGAACCGCAGAATCTCAGCGAGCAGCGCCGCCAGGCGATTAATGAGTCGCGCGCCGCAGTTTGTAAGCCTCCCTCCCAGAAGCCGATTTTGCCGAGCAAGCTGTTGACAAAGTTGATGCTTGCCTCACGTTCACGACGACCGAAACGTAGTCGTCTCAGGTGGCCTTATTTACGGGCTGAAGCTGCTATGACCCTTCGGAAAAAGTATATAAACGGTATTTTCTAGGTTAATCTGCCATGCTAGACCATTGCCACCTTCGCAGCAGCGCCTCATATCGAATCCTGTCTTTTTCCTGCTCTTTTCCTCTTATCTGCACGCTAGCACGATTTCCGGCAAGATCCGAAAAGGAATTGGGGTACGAGATATGGGACATTAACACCGGGTTGCCGGCAGCCCGCGACACGATAGCCAACGGGACCCGATCAGGCGCGGTCGTCCAGCGGGACAAAGAACTTCGGGGTGCTGAGACCGAAGCAGCCCCTGCGCAGACCGCGAAGGCCGAGGTTGTTCAGCACAAAAAAGACCAGGAGTTCGAGATTTTCGATCTTCTTAATCCGCGCCTGTCGGATTTGTGGGCGCTTACAGGAGCGTGTAGGACCCGCCCTTAGCCCTGTGCTCCAAAACTGGAGCAAGTTCTCGTGTCCTGGGTTGCGTCAAAACCTGACCTTGTCCCGCAGGATGAAGTATCCCGCATTGAGCCGCCGAAGCATACCCGGCCCAGACCGTGGCGTCCGAGGTTGTTCAGGACAAGTAAATCAGACTGACCCACTACTCCGTATGGGCACTCGGTTAAGTATGCAGCCTAGCGCGCAGCCGAAGACGCTCTGATTTGTCAGTAGCCTCCGTCTCATTTTGGTCGCGGACTGAGAGCTAGTCAATCAAACGTTGCTCCAAAACTGGAGCAATTTTGATCGCCCTCCCATAACTTCGCAGGTGGATAACCTACCGCGGATGCCGATCAGACTCTGGTTCGTGAACTATCTAGACTCCTCCCTGTCCCTGCCGCAGTTCGTGGCCAAGGAGTAACCGATTTAGCCTCGACAACTTTGTGACGTTCACTTTGCTGTCCGGTGTTCACCGCTGGCTCTTTGACGTAACCCGGCACCATCGAGTTCCACGAGGTCAAGCGGGGATATCGCCAGAAGCTCAAGGACGGCACTCGCCGCGAGGCTCCGTTCTGCTTCGAGGACGCCAAGTCGAAGATCCGCGTCGCCGCCGCCCAGTTCGACGAGTTTGGGTTCCTGATCGTTTTCCCTCTGAAAGGGGCTCGGAACGGGTGAAGTTCGATTCCCGCCCCACCGCCCTCAGCAAGGCCATTTGCGCGCGACAGGAGGCCCCCTGTGGAGCTTAAAGGCACGAGCATCGCCCACGGGTCAGCACTACACGGTCAGCGAGCTGGCGAAGCGCTGGCACCTCAGTCCGAACACTGTCCGCCGTCTCGTAGCCGACGAGCCAGGAGTAATCAAGCTCACCGTCGGACCCTTACTGCGCAATCGGCGCAAGCGTCGAGCAGCGGTTTCTTAAAGCAAGTTTCCTCACGGGCCTCTCGTCGTATCAATCGCTTACAGTCGGATTCCGTCACCCCAATCGGGTCGAATTGTGCCCAGTCGGCAGTTAATGGGCAACAGATTGGGCAACGTCTGTAGCGTCGATCAAGAATGATGCGTGGCGGGCAGAAGAAAGGGCGGGGAGCGCTTCCCCGGCATCTTTGACTCACCATACCCGCTAGAGGTTGCTCTTACGACGAAACGCACCCAAGGCTCCGAGCACGCTGCTGCCCAGCAGCAGGAAGCTGGAAGGTTCGGGCGTTGGCTTTGCCTCGACCGACAGGAGAAGGTCGTTGGCGTTGTACGACAGCAACCATTGCTCATAACGCGGAAGTGTCGGTAGGTCGAGCATGCTGAACTGGCCGCTCTCGCTACCGAACGTCATCAGCACGAAGCTGTCGCCAACCTGCACCAGAAAGCCGTTCAGCAGGTCAACATCGAGAGTGCCGTCGAGCGCAGCCGTCCCGCTCACCAACAGTTGGTCGTACTGTGTGCCCGGAGCGAGCCCGGCGATTTCCGCCAGAAAGGTTCCGCCCGGAAGCTGGGTGTAGTTGCCCTGCATCGTGAGCACGCCTGGGGAATCGCCGGGCGACATGGTTCCGCCCATAACGACGTCGCCCTGGATCAGGCCGTTGCCCGAAAGCCTTCCACCGTTGATCTGGATGGGGGTACTGCTGGATAACAAGCCATCAACTACCGTTGACCCTGCGGACTGCATGTACAGGCCGTCGTTAATCAGCGTACCTGAGTTAGAGATCGTGCCGTGATTGTTCAACGTGTTGTAGGAAGGGACATCCAGTGTGCCGCTATTCTCCAGTGTGCCGCTATGACCGATGTAGCCAGATAAGGTGAGAGAACCCATGTTATTTAGCGTGGCACCGTAGTTGTTATTAAGAGTAACAACAGCTATGCTGGCGCCGAGGTTGTTGTTTAATGTGCCGCCGTAGTAATTATTAATAGAAGTAGAATCTGAGAGGGCATAAATGCCGCCATTGTTGTTGAGAATGCCGGAGTTGTTCAGGCCGCCGCCCACTGACTCTATAAGTATTCTAGAGCCGTAATTGTTGTTCCAGGTGGCACCGTAGTTGTTATTCAGCGTGTCGAAGCTAATTACTAAGGCATTATTGTTAAATGTCGCGCGATAATTGTTGTTAACCACATAAGTCCACCACTCACCATTGTTATTGAGCAGAGCACCGTAGTTGTTATTCAGTGTGTCGGGACCCTGCATGAAGGAGTCAGTTTCCATGTAGTGGTTATTGTTCAGGGTTTCTAAGTTGATGTTCGCTCCTCCAGATGTGTCGATGAAAGTATAGTTATTGTTCAGGATCCCGCCCTCCAACCTCCCGACCCCGTAGTTGGTTAGAATGCCATTATTGTTCAGCGTTCCCCCAAACGCCAAATAGCCGGTATTGGTCGAACTACCCCCAAGATTTACTATACTGCTGCTGTCCCGAAAGGCCAAATAGCCAGTCAGGCCCACATTCAAACCATTTAAGACCGTCAAGCTCCGCGCCGCCCCGCCGGCCGTGAGCTCGGATATGTCGAGTTGATTTACGCCTCCCAGCGTCAGCGTATTGATTGTGACACTCCCAACATCAAGCGTCACGAGGTCGGCTCCGCCTGAGTAGATCGTCGCATTGTCCGACGGCGGAGGTGGGAAGCCGAGGCTCCAGAAAGTACCGTTGCTCCAATTACCGGTTCCGCCCAGCCAGTTATCCTGGGCGTAAGCGCTGGCGAGCGCGGAGATGGCAAACAGACAGACAATGGTTAACGCATATTTGAACTTCATGGTGTTATAAACTCCTTAATCGCGAATTTGAGGGACCCAAAAAAAGGGCGCGCGCGCTCAGCTTTGGGCTGAGGAAGGGTCGGCTCCGGACGATCTGTCTATTTTACGTGGCTGAATCCTACCTCATCAGCCGACGGTTGCTGGAGTTCCTGTTCAATTGCATCGAAGCTGGCAGACTGGTCACCGTTTAAGTAGCGATGATCGGTACTCGAAACCGTGATGCCGAATGACCCCCTGCCTCTGTAGACTCGCTCGCAGCGCAACAGCTTGCCGAAAAACCGTACCCGCAGGGGTCTCGGAGCTTTGGTCAGTTCCGGCGGGAAAGTCAGCACGTACTCAATGGAAGTGTCCAATAGGAAAGGTCGATCGGTGACAAAAAATGCCCCAGTGGCGCTCACATCGGCCGTCTCGCCCGCCGCCCATTGGCCGCCTACCTCCCGCGCGAGTACGGGAAGATGCATGTTAAAACGCGGTTTGTTGCGACGTTCACTGGGGTAAGCCGGTAAGTCTGAGGGCAGTCCCTTAGCGAGAGAACTCGACTGCATACAAGTCTCTTAACCCGGGTTTACGGCTTAGTTCCTAAAGGCCCATTTCAGCACTGTACTACAACGTACGTTGATGTGGCCCCTGCTATGGACTGGAGCAATCTTGGCTTGTGAAACGATTGGCGTTGGTCGGATTGATCGTGCTCATGGTTACAGTCGGGCGCTTTCTGAACTCCCGGATTGCTTTGCTTGATAGTGAGAATGCATCCCGCTACCAGGAAAAAGGATAGAGCGGACTTAGACCAGTAGTCTTCAAACAGTTGTACGCTTCCACCCGGCCAAAACCCAAAGGAAATGCAAACGAAAAACCATGCCGTGAAGAGAGCCAAGGACCTGCCAATGGGATCGTTCAGGATGACCTGGAGTCGTAATGCCGCGCGGGCCTTGAAAACCGGGGCTCGACGCGACGCGGCCCTTCATAATCGGGAACAATAACGCCAACAGTCTAACATGAGTTCGGCGCATTGTTTGAACCAGGTGCCGAGGACTCTGGCCTTTTGAACCGCGGCGACGAGGCTTCTAGGCATGGGATACAAAGCGGCAACCTCTCATCGGGAGATCGCGCCGCCCCCATCCCTCTGGCCGCTGCGATCCGCGAGTTTCGCCTGTCGGTGGCCCTCTGGGCAGCCGCTCAGCAAACCGGCGTCTGGGACCTGCTGCAGTCGCCCTGGCCCACGCCCCGCTCCGGACCCTCGTCGCTTATTTCACTGTTACAGAAACGTCGTCGAGGTACATATACGTCAACTTGCCATTTCCGTTCTGGTGAGTATTGAAGTAGATGCGAATGGTCTGGCCCTTGTAAGCGATCAAGTTGAAGTCCACATGCTTCCACGACAGGGTGTTGCGGCAAATCTTCATAACTTGTGCCAGCTTGTTGCCTGAATTGTCCTGAATCTGCGCTTCCTGCCAGTCGTGCGCAATCGTGTCAGTGGTCCCGGCGAAATAATAGTAGTCCAGAGAGGCACTCGTTGCCGTACTGGGTATGGTGACGGTTTGGTAGAGTGCCGAGTCGCTAATAGGTTCCGGAGGCATGCTGGCGCCGAGTTGCGCACTGTAGGTTCCGGTGTGTGCGTGCCCGACGGTGACGAACGGCAGGTAGGCGCCGCTCGCGCTCCAGTGGGCGAGGTTACCGGTTTCGAATCCCGGGTTCTGAATCAACTGTGTGGATGAATTGTTCACCGTCACGGATATGGTCGTTGACGTCCCCACGTTTCCGGCGGCGTCATAGGCTTTGGAATAGATGGTGTGTGTGCCATTACTGATCGAAGCCGTGTCCCATGAATAATTCAGCGGCGAAGACGTACCCGAGGCCGAAAGTACCCCGTCGATATAGATCTGCACCGAGGTAACGCCGACGGTATCAGACGCCGTCGCGGTGACGGTCACCGTGCCGGACACCGTGGCGTTGTTTGCCGGCGCAGTTATCTGTGTCGTCGGCGCAGTAACGTCCGTGCCGGTGCCAGTCAGACTGCTTGTCTGCGTTCCCGCGCTGTCAGTCACGCTCAGGGTCGCGGACTCGGAGCCGTACACCGAAGGTGTGAAAGTCACGTTGATGGCGCAACTCGAATTTCCTATCAACTGCGTACCACAGTCGTTGGTCTGCGCGAAGTCGCTTTCGCTGGTGCCGGTGATCGAGACGCTGATGCCCGTCAGCGGCGGCGTCTCGCTGTTTGCCAGAGTGACGGGCTGGGGAGAACTCGTAACTCCGAGCGCCTGGTTGCCGCAGTTCACCGCGCTCGGCGCAAGGGAGACGGTCGCCACGGCGATCGGGATCGAGGCAATAAACACGTCAGCTCGAATAGGAGCAACTGTCGCACCTAAGCCATGCGAATTAGCCGGACAGCTCGCACCCCAAGGGCCAGTTGCAAAAGTTCCATCAGGACACCCAAGCTGCCCTTCCCAGTTGCTCGTAAAAGTCGTAAAGTACTGCCCATACACTGCAACAGGAGATACCGCACCTATTCCAATGTAATCATCGAACGTAGCCGCGTGGGTCTGCTCTGGCGTCGAGAAAGTGTGGGTTAGCCGCCACGGATTATTGTTGACACAGGCCGGATAACACGCAGTAGGTTGAAGGTCAACTTCATCGCCATACTGGAACTGTGGTGTGTCTGGAACTAGATGATTTGTGGCACTTGTTCCCTCTCCTTCATACGTGATCGTTAAGAACGGTGCGTTGTCCGCCGAGTTCGTGTTGTTCGCCCAACTTGTGTGCTGATCGAAGTTCGGGCAATACCACGGATTTCCCAAGTAGTCGTAACAATTAGTAGTTCCGCTGGGGTTTCGTGGTGGGGTAATTTGTACCGCAGTTCCCGGCAGACTGTTGTAAGCATGCAGAAAATATGCCGCAGTGTTATTGTCGCCAACAGCTACTGCGGACATCCAAAGCCCGTAGCCCTGCATACTGTGGCCGTAGTAGGTTCCGTCAATTATAGTTCCACTGCTCCATGACTGTTGAGGATATACATTCAGTCCGGTGGGAGAAGCGTGACCCGTGTATGGCACTCCCGTTTCCCATACGTAATTCGTCCCCCCTGCGCCGTTGTTATCGCCGTCGCAGTTGTTCCCCGGAATGCAACCACCGGATGCTCCCTGCATGAACACCTTGCCGCCATCGTGGAAAATCTGTACTTCGTGAGTATAGAATTCAACGGGCCAGTCAATCCCCGTTAACGAGTTGGCGTTGACGATAGTTCCCGTCCCTCCACCGAACTTAGTCACGGTTCCGGTGAGCGTGTTCCACATGGCGCAGCCAAGGGTACGATTGTAGACAGGCACAAACCCATAGCTATCCTGTCCCAGAGAACCGTTGAGAATACTGGTAAAAGTCTGGTCGTCATCGCTTACGCTCAAAACACCAGTAATGCCGAAAGCAGGTAGTCCGGTCAAGCAACTATTAAAATCAACAATCAAATTGATGCCGCCGTTGGCGATTGTCGGTGCTGTGGACGCAGAAGTAAAATCGTAGGACATAAGCACAAATTCATTTGCACTTACACCATGCGTGCCAACTAGACCGGTCACGGCTGAAGAGTTTTGCAGCGTGTACCACAGATTCGGCGTGATCTTTGAGAAGGCAGAACTCTCGGAGTTGATAGAGAAGCTCGATCCGTAAAGTTTCGTTACCTGCATGTAGGTGCTGGTATCTGCCGGATTGGGGTCAAATGAGAACGGAACCATAACACCCCCCACGGCGTTGGCAATGACAAGTCGCGTAGCGTCCGATGAGAACATAACATCGCCCGCGCCACCAGTAGCCGTTCCTGCCCAATCGGTTTCTGAATCAACAGTATTGGCATCGGTTGCCCGAACAATATGCACATATTGACTATGTGCTGCCGCTGCGCTGGAGCTGCTCGCCGCAAGCTGCCCTCCAGAACACTCTGGATTAGGGAAGCTGGACGATCCTGAGAAGTCGCATTCAGCCCAAATAGAGTTCGCTCCGATTGTAGCTTGGTTGTTCTGCGTCCCGTTATTGTGGCAGTTCGCGCCCGTGGTTGAGGGGCATGGGAGAGGCAGGGAGAAGCCGTGTGTGGCGGTGTCATTGTTGAGGTTATAGGTGGTGACTTGGCCCCACCCCATCGTGCTCAACATTATTATAATTATTAATAGTAAGCAGTATCGCATCTTACTTCTTTTAATCCCTAAAGGCATAGCGTCGTAGGAGCTGGGCTCCAATAAAGGACCCGCTTTGTTCTTCTGGGCACAACGACAGCAATACGAATGAGTCCGAAATGAAAACAAAAAGTCCCTGTTCCGTTGGGAGCGAGCTCCGAACAGAGAAAAACCCTCAACGATCTGCGTTCAGCTTGCACGGGAATGACGAATGGCGCACGGGCTGAAAGCCGAAGCGGAAAAAGAAACCGCTATGAAGTTCTTGCCAGTCGATCTATCGGGGTCGATCCATTGTCCGGGGTGGGCCGATGAGGGACAAGTCGGGCGAGGCGCCAAACTTCATCGATCACTTGGATACGATCTCGTGTGATCTCCTTCTGAAGGCACCCAAATATAGGCACACCATAATCGTTGTGACTATGAAGCTAGAGTTTCGGAATGTCAAGACCACAGAGGTGGTGCCAAGATAGATAACAATGCATACCGGCGACGCTGAAGTTGCCAGCGGAAGCCACATGCTCTCTAACACCACGGCTGCCGGACTACGAGTATCTGTCCAAGCTCGTGTCTCAATCCGATCGAGCTTGACAGTGCAAGAGAGCAGGTAGATTGAGACGATCAAAGCACAGAATTACGGCTACGATGGAAGCCTCGGGGCCAGTCGTCTTTCTAGGAGTGATCGGCGACAAACACCGATGCAGGCCGGCGAGCGAGGAAGAGTTGCAGGACGCAGCGACAGAGTTGCCGAGCCGAGAGCCGACGGGGTTCATGTACGGAAACCAAAGATTTTGCGAACTCTTGGTGGAAGTGATGGGAGTTTGAGTCAATCTTGTTGAGCTTGGTGTTTCAGCGCTAAAGAGAGCCAGTTTCTAGAGGGAGGTGGCACCCATGCCGCTTAAACGGCTGACGGCAACCCAAGGAAGGCCACGGACGACGAGCCTAGGTAGGCACCGTCGAAACTGTACCGTCTGCGCCCACCCGAGACGCGCCGAAATCGAAGCCGACTTTGTTTCGTGGCGAAGTCCAGGCGCCATCGCTCAGGAGTACGGCCTGGCAGATCGAGCTAGTGTCTACCGACATGCTCATGCCCTAGGACTGTTCCCGAAGCGCCAGCGCAACGTGCGTACCGCCCTCGAGCGAATCATCGAGAAAGCACGAGAGGTCGAAGTGAGCGCTGCGGCTGTCGTGGCAGCGGTTCAGGCGTACGCAAAGATAAACGCGGCGGGCCAGTGGGTAGACCGAAGCGAACACGTTAACTTGAACGAGTTGTTCGAGACGATGACGCAGCAGGATCTGGAAACCTACGCCAAGGACGGCACCCTCCCGGACTGGTTCAGATTCACCCTAGGCGCAACACCGTCGGACGGTAGAGAGGAGTGAAATACGTGGCCAGTCAAGGAGATGGGCGCCGTCTACCCGCAACACATTCCGGCCCGAAGCCCGGAGATTTTCCCATCGGTTCGCTGCAGTCACGAGCCGCTGCGCGATCGATGCTCGACACCATGCCCGCAAGGCAGTGCATCTGCTTCCCGCCCGATGAGCCGCCTTACTTTGCATTGAAGGCGGAGATCTAGGCCGCCGAGTCTGTCCGTTGCCCAATTCATGGCAATCGTTTCAGCAAACTGGCTCCTACGATCTACGTCGCCGCACGATTTAGATACCCAACGCATCTCCACCCGGAACGCTGGATGGGGGCCTCGCGGCTATACGTAAAGGCAATGGAAGCAAGTTTCCCGCCGGATCGCTGGCCGGCGCAGGAGGTTGTTGAACCGGACGGTGGGGTGAGAGTCGTACTAAAGGACGGGACCGAGATTCATCGGATCTCGCCGCCGGCCCTAATCTATGACTTAGACACAGGCAAGCCGTGCGGACGGATAGACCGCAATGGGAAAATCTTACCGCTTTTGCAGTCGACGGTGGATGAAGAACTTCGGGATGCGACGATAGAGGCAGCCTCGGCGCAGACCGGAAAGGCGAAGGTTGTTCAGGGCAAAAAAGAGGGGGACGACCTACTCATCCTAGACTACGACCCCGGCGCCGGCCGGAATCCTGGGCGCTGACAGGAGCGTGTAGGACCCGCCCTTACCCCTGTGCTCCAAAATTGGAGCAAGTTCTGGTGTCCTGGCTTGCGTCAAAACCTGACCTTTGTCCCGCAGGATGAAGTTGCGGGACTCGAATTGGGCCAGACGGGACCGTGTCCCGAGCCCTGGGCCCGGCCAGAGAATATTTGTCCGATGGAGTTCCTAAAGGGATATATAGTGTCGGGTTGTTGGGAGCTAAAAGGAAAATTCCGGCTAAAACGGAAATTCGAGCGAAGATCACGTTGTTGGGCTCAGGGCAGTCCCAGCGAGCACGGCGAGAATTGCTAGTCGGCATAATGAACGAAAGGAACAACGTATGCATGTAATCGGAGATGACGACGGGGTCGGCTTTGGCGTGCAGGGCACGTGTAGTTCACCTCGCATCGGCAAAGGTGTAGAGGGTGTATCAGACAACGGTGATGGTGTGTTCGGACAGACCCGAGCCCGCCGCGCTGCCGGATTGCATGGCGTGCATACAGCAACAGCCGGCTTTCAAATGGGTTTCGGTGTCCTTGGCGAGCTGAATATTGGGATCGCGGCCGTGAAGGGACAGACCGGTGGCGGGTCTGGGGTCGGCAGCGATGTGAGCGGCAGTGGCGTGTGGGGTGACTCCAGCAACGGCAATGGAGTTTCCGGAACGAGTTCCGGCGGCCCGGGCGTTTATGGAGAGGCGACGGGTGACGGAACGGGTGTTTTTGGTTACAGTGCTGGGACTAATGGCAGCGGAGTCGTAGGTAATAATAACAGCACCAACGCCCTAGGAATCCTCGCTGGTCGGGAAAGGGTTTCGAATAACACCGCGGGGGTCTACGGGGAAAGTGACCACGCCGGCGTTTATGGCCATGACACGGCCAACGGCACGGGTGTATTTGGTCACAGCGCGGGCAGTAATGGCAGCGGTGTCGTGGGGTGACAATATCAACACAAAAGCGCTAGGAATCCTCGCTGGTCGGGAAAGGGTTTCGAATAACACCGCGGGGGTCTACGGGGAAAGTGACCACGCCGGCGTTTACGGCCATGTGACGGGCGATGCCGGAACCGGTGTATTTGGTCACAGCGCGGGCGCTAACGGCAGGGGTGTCGTAGGCATCAATTCGAGTTCTGGCATTGGTGTACTCGGTCAGAGCTCAACTGGTCAGGCAGGATATTTTCTAGGTGACGTTACCGTAACCGGAAACATTACGGCCCACGACATTCTCCTTCCGGGATCCGACTGCGCGGAATACTTCGATGCAGCGACTGGAGAACAGCTCGATCCAGGAACCGTCGTAGTGATAGGTGCGGCGGGTGCTTTACGCGAAAGTAGAGTGGCATATGACAAGAAGGTGGTCGGCGTTGTCTCAGGCGCTGGCGAGTATAGACACGGAATCCTCCTCGGGCTTCGACTGTCGCCAAACCATCGGGTGGCAGTGGCGCTTCTGGGCAAAACGTATTGTAAAGTTGATGCCCAGTATGCACCAATTGAGGTCGGCGATTCACTGACTACTTCGCCCACTCCCGGTCACGCGATGAAAGTAGCAGATCCTTCAAGAGCCTTTGGGTCAGTCATCGGAAAGGCCCTTGGTCACCTCGATGCGGATCGTGGGCTGATTCCCATCTTGATTGCATCGCAATAGCAACTCGCTCTGAAGTTCTTACGCAAGTCTAATCACTGTGGGGGTGATGTGTCCGACGCGATCATTGTGAGTCCCTCCGACAATGGCCAGACATTTCACGTGTCTTATCAGGGTGGAGCAATTATCCCGCATGTCAGCGTCATGTTGATATTCTGGGGCAAGGATTGGCCGAACAATCAACCAAACTGTGCGTCAGCCGGCGTCATCGTGCATGCAGTGGCGCGAATGCTTGACGGGCCACACATGTCAGGACTGACACAATATAGTGTGGGGCTCGGGATGGAACTGCAACCTTATCACCTGCAATTCGACCCGGACAGGCCGTTCACACGCGATGCATGGCACAACATCATCTGGGATATGATCGACACCAACATTTTGCCTGAGCCAGATGATCCAGGCGGTCGCAACCTCTACATGTTCATCCTGCCACCCAATTTCCCGTATGAGGTTCCAGGAGTTGCGGGTGCACACGGGCCCGTGCCCGATGCTGAGCTTATCGACCTCGATTACGCCTGGGCCGGCTTCATCACACATGACGGCAACCTCGATACGATTATGGTCAACCTATCCCACGAGATAATAGAGGCATGTACCGATCCGGAATCACAGGTTGATGACGGTTGGACCATCGACGGGTTATCGCACCCAAATAGCGAAATCTGTGACGTGTGTACCAACATGAAAAAGACGGTCAACGGCGTGAAATTACAGGGGTACTGGTCTAACTTTGACGGGGCATGCATTGTTCAGACAATGTTTTCACTCCGTCGGTTCTTGCAAATGAAAGGCGTCGATTTAAGTCAGAATAAACCCCTATCGCAATTGCAGCCTGGAGTAACCGACGTGCTTGCCTTTATCAAGGCAGGCTGATCTAGGGTCTTGGACATCAACACGGCTGATAGCTTGTCGGCGCGATCTAACTAATCTCTTTCTAGAGCGTCGTAACCTGTCGGTCTGTAGAGACGACATAAACGGCGATGCCAAGTTCCATCAGAACACGCGCTAATGGGCATGAAAAACTTTCGGAAGCGTTCAGTGTCGGGAAACGCAAGGCCAGTTCTGTCACCATCCTGCCGATGATCACAATAGAGGACGACGGCGGTGTAGGGACCTTTTGCAACCCGGTCGAATATCTGTGATATATCGTAGTCTCGGTCATAACGGGGACTTCCTTGTCGGGCGCTGGTTCCGCCTTTGGCTTCGAGGTGCAGTTTTCCTGCCCACGAGGGATGCGCGGCGATGATGTCAGTACCGCGTTCCGTTGTTCTCAGGCGTTGGGTGATGGTGTAGCCTTGGTTTTCTAGGTAGCCGCAAACGGCGGCAACTACGTCATTTTCGTTGAACATTGTTCAGCCACGATTGGGTGATAGCGCGAATGCATGGCCTTGGCGATTACCTTGACTTGACGCAGCCTGCCAAGAGAGCGCCCGGACTTTCCGCTCTAGAGGAAAGAGACTCATTCCACACTTCTTGCCGTGACACAGAGTCTACTGCAAGGCCAAACCCTAGCCACAGCCCGGCAACCTGGGCCCGGAGAATGCTTTCCCGAGCTAACCCTCATCTGCGCGTCAGCACCACACTACCTGCTGTCGTTCTGCTCGAGCAGGTGCGCTGCTTGGCCGGCATCCTAGCGGCTTGCCCAATTACCCCGCCAATATGGCCCCGCTAAATCCTTTATTTTGGGGCATGCAAAATCGTTCGGCTGCCTGCCCACAAACACAAGATTCCGGGCAAGCTGAAGAGCGGTGCATCGCCTAAGAGCGCTTTTTACGCTGATGGGCGGCAGAAGCGCCTCGTCCACCTCTGCTTAGTTGGAGGGATTTCCTGCGGGTTCCTGTACGCGCCGCAGAGCCGCTGCCAATGTTCTTGCCAAACCTCGCGCCTGAGAACTCTCGAGGCAGTTCAAGTGATTACCGGGTATCGAATACACTCGCACTTCCTTGTTAATTCTGCGCCAGCCCAAGGTACGATCGGTGAAGCGGCGATAGTATGGTTGCCAGCGCACGCGAAAGACTGCGACTGGTCCAGTGAACGGTTCTGGCTCGTAGAGAGTCAGCCGATTACGATTACCCACAGTACGCCCGCGGTTTATAGACAGCAGCTCCCTGAGCTTGCGAAGAATGGTCGCACCGAGCCGATCCTCATTATGTAAGGTACGGATCCACGTAGCTTTCCGGTGCATATTTCGCAAGCAATTATACGTGCGATCTGTATCTGAAGCCCACGTATCAAACGCCACAAGCAAACCGATGGTGTGTCCTTGAGCATCAAGTTGGCGCGCCATTTCAGACGCTATATGCGCTCCGCCGCATTTGCCTCCGATAAAGTACGGTCCGTGAGGTTGAATCTTCCGCATCGCCCTTATACACCCTCGCGCAAGCGCCTCTATCTCGTCTCTTGAGTTCTCTTCGAAGTAATACACGTCTCGAATGGCCTGAATGCCGTAGAACGGCTGATCCGGCCCCAGCTCGCGGGCGAGAAAAATGTACCGGAGAGGGCTAACATTTGGCCCATCAATGGCAAAAAACGGGGCACAGGTTCCGCTTTCTTGAAGCGCAAACCGGAGGGCGTCTTGAGCCTTCTCGTCGGAGATGTGAGGCGACGACTCCATTAGCGATGATCCAGTATCCGCCTCAAACGTAGCGTCTGCAAGCGGAGTCTCCAGATCCCAGTTGCCTCGAAATTCCCGGAAGCAATATCGTTTGGCACAACTGGTTTTGGCACGGCTGCGCTCAATTCACCGCGTTGCGACGGCACGGAAGCAATCTTCGAGTTGTCTCGTCATGGTCTCGGGGTGGAACCTCTGACAATAGATTGAGCGGGCGACTTGCCCGAGCTTAAACCCAAGGCCCGGGTCTTCCAGCAGCAACAGCAGGCGCCGAGCCAACTGGTCAGGATTTTCCGGTGGTACAAGAAATCCGCTCACGCCGTGTTCGATTGCTTCGGGAATTCCGCCAACCGAAGTCGCCACAGACGGCTTTCCGAGTGACATTGCTTCCAGAAGCGCATTCGGCAGCGAATCTAGCGAAGAGGCATGTGCATGAATGTCTATGATGTTCCATACATCGCCGATGGGCCCAGGATAGCCTTCGACTCTGATCCGCTCGGCGATTCCGAGCTCCGACGCCCGCCGGAGTAAGCACCCGCGGTAGTCTCTTTCGCTACGCTCATACCCGATTAACAGGAATAAGCATTGTGGGTGTCTTTCTAGTACCTGCTTGGCAGCTTCAAGTAATACGAGATGGCCTTTGTAGGGGAACAGGCTGCTGATCTGTCCAATAATCGTCAGCCCGGGATCGTCTGGGATCTTGAGAAGTCTGAGTACTTGTTCTCTGGCTAGCGTGGGTTGTGGCGGCGACGTACCGTTGGGAATTACGCGAATCTCCGGGCTTCGCAGAAGCCATGCGTGAATTCGCGACGCCTGGGCATTCGAATCGGTGATGAGCAAAGCGGCACTTCCGAGGTTGAATTGGCCGGCTAGCCAGAACTTTGCGGACTGCATGGTATTGACTTGATAAAGTGTAACGATAGACGGAGTGCCTGTGGCTAGAGTCACGGCGGCGCACATCGGATTCGCCGGAGCCAGGTGGACATCTAAAACGTCGATTTCCTCTTCCTGAATCAAGGCCTTTAGTTTCAGTACTTTCTCTTTAAAGGAAAGGAGCTTCCCGAGTGCGTGCCTAGGCTCATCCGTGATGGGAGGCTGTCCAAGATCGAGAAGCCTTACACCGGCTTGGCGGTATTGCTCCCTCATGGAACCAAAGCGCTTCCCGGTGTCTAGGTCCTCCTTCATCAGAGTGACGACCGCGTGCCGGAAGCGGAGGCTATCCAGCCATTGCGCGAACGCGAGAAGACGATACTCGTCACCGCCAAAGTGAAGATCGTCAATGACCGACAGAATGTGTATTCTGCGAGCCGATGTGTCGGTTAAGGTACGCAATTGTTCTGGAAGTCCCATAGGGCTCTGAGAGTTGGTTGACATTAAGCCAACGGATTCTTTTTCGCGGAACAGGATTTCCGCTATTCGTTTGGGTGGCGAGTTCGCACGCGAAGATGTGGTGGCGAGTTCGCTCTTTGGTCTTCAAGTCTAACTCGTCGACAGACGTTATTAGTTGTGGCTTGGTCACCAATGACCATATGCTTCCCTGAAGACGCGAAACTGCATCGAGCGGGCCTTCCTCGGCGAGAACCTGCTCAACTGGCAGCACTCGGCCCGGTCTTTCTGCGAGAGCTAGTTTGCCATCTTTGAAGATTCCCAAAACTACAATTTCGCGGTGTGGGGGGTCGCGCCAGAGTTCGAAACAGCGAAAGTTAGTCGCGATCAAATCCTCGGCACGTGCGACCGAAGCGGAGTCGTTAACGTCAATCCAAGGAGATGAATGGGAAAAAGCAGATATTCTCTGCTTCTCGCGCAAGAGAATGTGCACTAAATCGGGCGCCCCAACCGGGCAGCCGCACGGAATCTTACGCCGTGCGGCAGGGCTGAGCACGTAAGTACCGCTGGATAACAGAAGAGGCAGGACCGGCTTTTCCTTGTACTCGAGGACTCTACCGTTCTTAATCGCGACCTGACCGAACGGCACCGCAAAAGGCTCGGTGTGGGTAGCAATCGTCATCGCGGCCCCGGTGGCCCGGTGGTGTTCAAGAAGAGCCGTCAAATCGAGAGACGTGAGATTATCGACGTTCACAACCAGGAGGTCTTTTACTCTTGGCCGAATGGCTTTCGCCGCGCCGATCGTCCCCAACGGCTGCTTCTCGAGATAGACGCTCAAGCGGGCGCCCCCCGCACGCGCCACTCGAGCCCCGCGACCTCGGGCAAATGCAATGAGAGCTTTTTCCTGGGCGCCGACCGCTACAACGATATCGTGAAAACCATGGGAGAGGAGCGCAAGTATATTGCGCTCCAGCATGGAAACTCCAATAACGTCTACGAGCGCCTTATGCCGTGTGCCGAGGCTGGCACGCATTCTCAGAGAACGTCCGCCAGCCATTATGAGGGCGATGGGCATGAGATTTGTTGGCTGTACCTGAGAGCTAGCTCGACGCCCCCGAGGCCAAAAACGGCAACTGTGCCGACCCCGTTTTATGGATACGTGTTATCTCCGCAGCCGAAACCGGCTCGACGACGGGTACCGAAGCCGCGAAGGCGGGCTGACCATTTTCTCGTCGCAAAAAGTCGAGCGCCCGATGCAGTACCTGTGAAGGAAGACGTTCTTTCTCACCCACAAACATAGCGCTGCCTATCCCGTTAGGCACGACCAGGTTCAGATGTCCCCCGCGGTGAGCCTCCGTTTCTGCCAGCGCTCTCTGGCAACCGCCGGCCGTCAGCAAGGAAGAGTAGATTGGTAGACGGGAGTTTACGAGCAAACTGAGGATACGATCTCGCTCTCGGGTGGAAACCAAACCCAGTTCGAAAGCGATTCCTGCGCTCACCGCAATGTCAATCGAAACAGCCATCCCGTGGCTAATGTGGAAGCCCGACTCGGACTCGATATACGGACTGAACGTGTGACCGAAATCCAGCAGGCGACGGTACGTTTTGTCCTCGTAGAGATTCGGTTCCAATTCGTCCAGGAGGCGCACTGCTGAGCGCCAGACGAGTTCGGTTACCTTCTCGGTCCCGGTTGTGACGGGGTTTTCGAGTATCTCCCGCGAGTATCGCTCGATGAACTGGAACAGACTGAGGTCCATTACTATTGCGACTTTTATGGCCTCGGCCAAGCCGTCGGAGATGAGCTTTTTCGGTAACGTTTGGAGGAAACCGGGGTCCAGTAAGACATGTTCGGGAGGATGGAAACACCCCAAGGCGCTCTTCTTGCCAGCCAGATTGACCGCTCCCTTGATTCCGATCCCCGCATCGATAAGGCCGATTAAGGTGGTGGGAATCCGGATGTAGTTCAGTCCTCGCCGCGTTAGCGAAGCGGCCATCGTCGCCAAGTCAGTACATACGCCCCCGCCGCACCCGATCAATATCGACGTGCGATCCAAGCCGGCACGAAAGCACTCATGACAAAGTTTTTCAACTTTGCAGAGTAACTTCGATTGTTCCGAACACTCCACGATAACCACACCCACTTCGGTTCCGGACTCGAGCAGCCGCTTTGCGATTCCGTTCGCGTACAAACGCGCGACGGTTGGAGTCGTTATCAACAAGCACTTACGGCAGCCGATAATATCGATGAGTTCGCTGACGCGATGGTTCGAGAGTCCAGCGCAAATGCCGACGCGGTAAGAACGCTCGCGATCGGCGGCGACATTCCTGCAAAGAGCTCTTATCATCGCTGACGTCCAGATAGAAATACCAGAATCTTGCAGCGCTAAACCAGAGGTTGCAAAAGATAGCACACAACTAATCGCGTTGTCCACGCGGGTTTAGTGCTATTCAATTTGCACAAAGGGACGCCGGGTGTAAATCAGCCGACTGTAATAGTTCAACATGTCGCGGGTCGTGTGAGCGATTGAATGTTGTGGCCCAAAACCCGCTTCTGTCAGCCGATTTATGTTCGCGAAATGACGCGGAATCGGATCCGTCCGACCGATCAGTTCTTCAATCTCCACGGTAGTTTCCAGGCCCGCAACTTGAAGAAGCACCTGCAGCAGATTGTCGACGTTCGTCTCAACTCCACTCGCGACGTTGCACACGCCTTCGAGGTTTCCTTCCAGAATCGTGCCGAGTGCCAGGCAGACATCGCGAACATCCAAGAAGTCCCGCGTGCAGACAAGAGGGCCGGTCCTTATGACGGGAGTAGATCTTCCCGCCAGAATTGCTGCAATTTGCCCGGCCATGCGACCAGCAAAATGAAGCTCATCCTGCCCTGGACCAAAAACATTGAAGATCCGAGCGATTGCAGTGGTGACCCTAGTCTCTATTGCAAACGAGCGGGCCAAATCTTCGGAGGCGAGTTTACCGCGGGAGTAGAGATCGATGGGCTGAACGGTGGCAGCCTCCGCGATGGGCAGACTTTCTTGTCTTCCGTAAACGCCGCCGCTGGACGCGAGCAGAAGCAGGCGGATATTCAGTCCAGTTTCCCGGAGGGCTGCGAGTAAGGTCTCAGTGCCACCGACATTGTTTTGAAAGGCTAATTCCTCGGAGATGCCACGTAACGTAGCGGCCAGATGAATAACGGCTGTCGGTTGAAAGTCGCGAACCAGTTGCCCGAACTTCGCGGATGAGAGTTCACATGCAACGTAGGCGTACCTGTCCGTGTCCACATTGCGGAGGCGTTCAGGCAGAGGCGCGATGACAGCTCGATCTCCACAGGTTACGGAATGACGAAAAGTCGAATTCTGTCCGGGTGACCGTCCGATTCCTAGCACGGCTGACTGCGGGAAACGATCGAGCAAGTGAGAGACGAAATATCTGCCGATAAAACCTTGGGCGCCCGTGACGAGGTAACGGTGTTTCATGCTTTGCTCGGAGGGAGTGCAAGGGCAAGCCGGAGGCCTTCTTCCAGGTTGGTGTCAGGACGCCATCCCAGATCATTTCGAGCCATCGAGACGTCGGCGACAAGTTCGAAAATCTCAGACTGGCTAGGGCGGCGGGCACTCGAACGATCTTCGACAACCGCAAGATTTGTGCCCATTAATCGTAACGCGAGCGCCGCGAAATTGCCTACGCTCGTCCCTATTCCTGTGCCTATGTTAAAGACTTCAAGCTTCTTGGGTGGCAAACAACTGGCATGTAGCACAGCTTTAGCCAGATCTCCGACGTAGCAGTAATCGCGAACCGGTCTCAAGTCTCGCAAACGGACGCTGCCGCAGCGAGCCATGGTGGTGATCGTGCCTAAGAGGGATTCGGGAGTGGGACTCGGGCCATAGATCGAAAACGGCCGTAGAATGACCGCTTTCAGACCGAGGCTTTCGACGTAAGCCTCAATCATCTTTTCGGCACCAATCTTTGCCGCGGCGTATGGTGAGCGCGCCTGCAGGCGATGATTCTCAGACACCGGGTTCACTTCCGGGCGCCCATAAACCTCCGCTGATGAAAGGTAGACCAACCGATCCACCTTGGCCTCGTGACATGCACGAAGCACTGCGACAGTTCCTTGCACGTGCACGCGAACATATTCTTGGGGAGTTTCGAAGGAACACTGGACGGAAGGCGGTCCTGCGGCGTGAATGACTACGTCGAGTCCGGATATCCATGGCCCCAGGCTTTCCGCATCCGTAAGATCGCAGGTCAGCGAGCCAATCCCGTCTGAAACAGGATCCGGCCTCACGCTCGGACCGCACAATACTCGCGCTGTAACGCCCGACTGGACTAGAGCCTGCAGAATCGCAGAGCCGATGAAGCCGTTAGCTCCTATCAGTCCGACACGCCGATTTAGAAGGTCATTGACCATCGCCGATGGGTTTGGCCGCCACCATCAGAGTCTGAGGCCCTACGTGAGGCAGCAACGAGCCAGCCCGGTATCGAAGGAAATTTACGCAGAATTGTTTGATTTGAATCCCTTGATTCCTTCCGCCTGGGAACAGAACTTGCAGGGCTGGGCTTAACATTCGCTTATTGAGAAAGCCGAGAACTCTCCCGCCAACGACTTCGGGCACCAACCCAAAGTACTTAATGTGGAGAACACTCAACTTGGCGCTTTTCATCAGACTCTGGAAAGCCCGATCGGAATAGAGCCAAAGGTGCGGCCCGAGATCAATGCTCCCCACCAGCTTGTACCAGGAGGGCGAGATCCCACCCAGAAGACCGACTTCAAAGCACAAAACGCCCTTGGGACTCAGTAATTCGCACATAGCAGACAGAGAGCGAATAGGGTCAGGGAAATGGGCGAGCAGGTCACAGTGATAGACAACGTCAAAACTGTGCTTCGGGAGGGAGTTGTCCTCAACGAAGGCGTGTACGACGGGAATCTCTGCGGCTCTTAGCCGTTGGTCGTATGCTCGGCTGGGCTCCATTCCGAGCACTTCGTACCCCAGAGAGCGGGCAGCGCTCAGGAAGAAACCGGCGCCACAACCGATCTCAACAAGGCGGCCCCGGGGGCAATGTCGCGCCATCCAGGCAGCCTTGAAAGCCGCTGGCAACGAGTAAAACGAATCAGGATGGAGCTCTTCGCCGGCATTCTCAGTAGGAACGTAGGAAGACTGGTTGGTATAAACCATCCCGCAGCGGCAAAGCAGGCCTTCCAAGCCACCCTCTCTCCAAATCACTTCTTCAGAGGCCTCATCGCAGAGGAAGCACTTGGATCTTGCGCCGGTTTCGGATGCGTTCGGTGTTACCATGGCGGAGCTCCAAGCGGGTAATCTAATATACCCTCAGATCGCGTCGCTGCCAATTGCCTCCGCGATCTGTAAATGGACTAGCCGGATACTCGATCCACTAAAATCAAGCGGATTCCGGCTCAGCAACCTTTGACTATGGGACTCACTTACGACGATCAAGGAAACCGGCACCGCCTCGCGGTCCTATCTGATTCCGGAGTCATAGTATGGGGACCGGATCGGGTTTACATTGGCGAGGATGTTCGACTGGAGCGTATATGCGCCGGCGCAGTGTTGATGAACGCCACGATCACAGGTAGCAGCACATTCATTGGTGCCAGAGCACAAATCGGCGATTCTGGACTTGCGCGAATTCACGCCGCTCAGATCGGATCTCATACGGTGCTCAGCGCCGGCACTTACGAAAACTGTGTGTTACTAACTGAAGCGAAGACCCGTGGTTTTGCCGAATTCCGCCCAGGTACCGTGCTTGAGGAAGAGTCTGAGGTCGGGCACACCGTGGGCCTCAAGAACACGGTATTTACCGCGGGAGTCGTCGCGGGGTCTTTAGTAAATTACTGCGATGTCGTCTTGACTGGAGGCAGTTCCCGTAGTGACCATAGCGAAATCGGGTCCGGGGCGGTTCATTTCAATTTTGATCCTCGAGGTGACAAGTTCGGCAGCCTAATGGGCGATGCAACGGGATGTTTGCTGAAATCACCCCGGATTTTTGTGGGTGGGAATTCTGGAGTAGTTGCGCCGGTTCATCTTAGTTTTGGCGCGGTCGTAGCGGCGGGTTCGATCGTCCGAAATGATGTCGCGGAAGACCGAATGTCATACGGTGATGGTCCCGGCCAGAGCAGGGACTACGACCTCGACCGGTATTTCGATCTCAGCAAGAAATTTTGTACCACGGCAAAGTTAGTGGGAACCCTGCATGCCTTGCGCGCCTGGTACCAACAAATGCGGCTGCCTCACGCCGAGTCCGGAGAAAAGCCACTTTACATCGCGGCCGACGAAGAATTCGATCGCCACATCCGTCATAGAGTAAAGGAACTCGCTAAGGTCATCGGCAAATTGGAGAATGCTCTTTCGAAGCCATACAGAAACTCACAGGATCGAGTGCTGAGTCAGCAGCACCGCATACTGGTTGATAAAAGTGATCATATCAACTCCTTTCTAGTCAGAGAGCAATACGCTGCTGCGCCAGTAAGTCTTGTTGAGGAATATGAAAGTCTTCGCAAGAGCCTCAGCCACACAGATTCCGTGCGATCCCTGACAGAGCAGACATCCCTAGTCGCCGCGAATTGGATTCGGGAAATCGGTGAGAGACCTTACCTGGAGATGCGGGCTCTGTTCGATATGCCAGATTAGACAGAGGTCGTGGGCCGGAAATCTGGCCAGATGATTCTGGTCACACTGTCCATTGCCACTTGAGTCTTATAGGCCTCGGCGAAATCTGAAAGGACGAGAGTCCTGTCCCGGGTAGCTACCGCCTGCAGGAAGGCATGGGTCTCCTTCTCGAAAATCGGCTTCGTTTCAGGTTCCGGATAGCTGCCGTCAATGGTGTTGCGCGCTAATTCGAGGTCCCAGCCTCTCAGATCCAGCACTCCGTCTGCGGTCTCGATCGAGATTAGAATGTCTTTCTCCTTGGTCTCGCAACTGTAGAGAAAGGTTCCTATCCCCCCTGACGCCAGTCGTAACATCACGGCTACTGTGGTTTCGATGCCGTTCCGCGACCGCGCTGCCGCGTGCAGCGTCTCCGTTTCGCCGGAAAGGTAGCGAAACAAGTCCATGGCATGGGTGGCTTGCTCATTGAAAGGCCCCCCCGATTGCTCGCGGACCGTCCACCAAGGCACTCTATATTCTCTTCCTACCCAATGCGAGGTGATGCCAATAATGTTTCGTGATTCTAGAATGGCTCGGGCGTGTGCGACGGAATTCCGGTACCTGTTCATATAGCCGACAGCGCTCAACACCTCACTGTGCCGAAGATTGGCGAGCAACGTGTGAACCTGATCAGCCGACACACCGATCGGCTTCTCCACGAAGAATGGAATGTTCAGGTCGATTGCCCGATTCTCGAGAGGTCCCCGACAAAACGGCGGGGTACAAATGAAGATGGCGTCGGGCTGCTCGTCTAGTAAGGCCTTTAGGTCCGGCAGAGCCCTGGCTCGGGCGCACTCTGCGGCGAGAGATTCCGAGCGGCTACGATCTTCGTCGACAAGCAGGATTGCGTCCACCTTTAAAGCGGACGCTGCCTTCGTCCTCTCGCGTCCCATCCGGCCGCAGCCCACAACGGCGATGCGCATCACGACGCCTCCCGAGCGTGAGTTAGTGAAGGGCTGTGGCTGATTGTCTGAGCGTTGAAAAACGAACGAACGCAATCCGAAACGTATTCAACATCGGCCATCGTCAGATTGGGACGAATCGGAAGGCACAAGAGCTCGCGCGCTAGAGCCTCGGCCACCGGGAATTGTCCCTCTCGCCAGCCGCGATCGGAAAATGCAGGTTGGAGGTGAACCGGAACTGGGTAACGGACCACCGCATCAACACCCTTAGCCAGCAAGTATTCAAGAAGTTGGTCACGACGTTCACTGCGAATCACAAACAGGTGAAAGACGTGCTCCTCCCCTTCAACCCACGTCTGAAATTTGAGTGGCAGGTCGGAAAGCTGTTCACGGTACGCGCGCGCGATATTCCGTCTCTGCTCGTTCCAGCGGTCCAGCGCAGGGAGCTTCCACGAAAGAACTCTTGCCTGAATGGAGTCGAGTTTCGTGTTGTAACCCACATGGACGTGGTTGTTCTGACCGACCTGACCCAGCGCCCGTAGTATCTTTAACCGTTCTTGCAGGTCGGTGCGGTTGGTAGCGACGACCCCGCCATCGCCGGCGGCGGCCAGATTCTTGCTGGGATGAAAGCTAAAACAGCCCAGAGCTCCGAATGTTCCGACCCGACGTCCATCGATCCGCGCACCATGGGCTTGAGCCGCGTCTTCTACAAGCTCGACTCCGCGCTTCTCACACTGGCCAAGCAGTTCTCGCATCGGGGTTGGCTTTCCGTACAAATGCACTGGCAGCAACACTCGCGTCTTGGGACCCATTGCCGACAATGCTTGATCTGTGCTCATTAGAAATGTGTCTTCGTCCGCATCGACCAGTACTGGCTTCAGTCCGGCCAGGCAGATGGCGGAAACCGTAGCATTGAAAGTATTGGCTTGCGTGATGACCTCGTGCTCCGGATGCAATCCCAGAGACATCAGCGAGCAAATCAACGCGTCGGTGCCCGTATTTACTCCCACAACAAAGGAACAATTCAGATACTCTGCGAACGCCGACTCGAATTTCGTGACTTCCTCGCTAAGGACATAGTGCCCGTCGACGAGCATGCTTGTCAGTTCCGCCATGAAATCATCGAAATGTTCGAATTGTGAGCGGTAATCATAACGGGCAATCTTCATATCATCCTCGGGGTGCTGTCGACAGAATCACATCGTTCGCGGATACGATCTCATCGACAATCGATTCTAACTGCCCATGATCCCGGATCCATGGATGCACGGACAGCGCATCTCGTAAAAGCCGAGTACTCCGAGCCATGATAGCTTCGGTTGCAGCACGCTCGAACTGGACAATCGGCACTAAGTTTTCGATAACGTGCTTCGGAGGCGCGCCGATCAAAGGCGAGCGCAGCAACCGTCCCTCAACCCAATGGTGCCTGCATTCGATGATGTCATTGGAAGCGAGGAACGGAACATGCGTGCCATTCTGAGTGGACAAGAAGAAAGGAACTTCAACCTGCTGGCCGCACCGTGCGAGCAGCAGCGGTCCCACGGCTTCCCCATACCATGGCGTGGAACGTACCTCGAGAGCGGAAGCTATCTCACTTACCCGCCCGCTCAAGTATGCATAATACGACCGTTGTTGAACGATCCTCAGAAACTCGGCACGCGGCATTTTCTGCAATGTCTGCTCGGCCAGAACCACGTCGGGATGATAGTGCATCCGTAGATAGCGAGTTGGAAAGCAACCGGAATCCCGCAGAAGTTGGCTCGTCGGAAACGGCCGCTGGCTTGCCACGAGATCGACCAACAGATCCCGAGCACCCGACTGGATATTGAAGAGCCACCCAAAATGATTGACTCCGAGGTAGTCAGACTGAACGTCGCTGGGTTGCAGGTTTAGGGAGCGGCTCAATTCCTGCAGTGTAGTCCAGGGAAGCTCGCAGATTCCCATTAGGTTCAGATCGACGTGCTTCAGTGACGCACGAACAAGTGAGCTCAGCGGGGACGTCATTAGAATTACGAAAGCTCGGGGACAGAATTCCGCGATCGCTTCGAGCATCGGGGACAAAACCGGCCACGTTCGCCAGCCAGCCGAAATGCCACCAACGCCCAGACCTTCATCCCCGCACAGACCGTATTTGTTAGGGAATGCTTCGTCGAGCAGCCTGCCTTCAAACCCTCCGACCCTTATTTGGACGACGACCGTATCCGCGCCGTCGAGAATCTTCCGCCAGTTGTTGCTCTGAGCCAGCTCGCCTCTAATCTTAAGTTCTTCGCGAATCAGCAAGCGAGACGCTCTGCAGACCGCCTCGACCCTTTCGCGGGACCGACCAACCAGCACAACCTCCATTCTTGCGAGATCTGCCTTCGAATCGAGGAACTTGAGGAGGGTTGGAGTGCTGAAAGAGCTTCCTCCGATTACGACAATTCTCATTAGCGCCTGTCCCGAGGCATGACGGCGTACTCGGCGGCCCCGCGCAGGCAAGCTTCTTCACACATGTTACCGAATCGGACCATATCGGGCGAGAAGCGGAGCACTGAGTAGTCACAACATGTCCGAATCATCTCCCGGAGCAACTCGAGATAGATCGGTCCAATGCTGAACGCAAATCCTCCGATCACGTATACTCCCTGCAGCCCCAGTGCAAAAAAGACGGTAGTCAGCGCCATCGCGAAGGGTCTGGTGCCCTCCTGAAGTACTTGGAGGGCCCATCTGTCTCCGGAGAGAACGGCTGGCACCAGATTCTCTTCGTTGCTAATAGTCTCGGCGGTTGCGCCGAACTTGCTGTGGCAGAGGGATCGCGAAAATGCCGCTGAATCCGCAGTAGCCTGCCGCCGTGCAAGAGATTCAATACCTCGTCCCGAGGCAACAGCTCCGAGATGCCCCTTGCCGCCGCAATCGCAGAGAGGAGCGTTTTTCGATTGATCCACAGTGAGATGCCCGATCTCTCCTGAATAGGGTCCCGTGTCGAAAAGTGCGAGCCTCCCGGAGTTGCGAAAGCAAACCTTACTGCCAATTCCACTGCTGACCGTCACTACCATAAATCGGTCCCACTCGGTGTCCCGGGCAAGGTACAAGGCAGCGGCCGAAACATCGTTGAGGATGTGCACCGCTCGGCCGGTCCGCCGTGAGAGCTCTTGACCGAGGTCAGGAACCTCGTTATCTGACCCACTTACTGTCGGAGCATTTACGATTCTCCCGTCCTCGTGCATTGGGCCAGGAAAGGAGAGCACGAGCGGAGCCGTTTTCTCAACCAGGCCGTCGCAACTGGTCGCGTAAGCGGAGATTCTTCCCAGAATTTCATCCCATATTTCCCTAGGCGACAAACCGTCACGGAAGGACCGAATCCGTTCCCGTGTGGTATTGCCAATTTCATCCTTTCCGGTCAGGCAGGCACACCTGAGATGCGTTCCTCCCAGATCGAAAAGCAGCGCAGAATGGGCCGACACGGCACCTCCGTAGACAGGCTTGGATTTCGCCCCAAGAGCGGGACTTTATCAATCATCTTGTCGGGCTGGCAGGGCGGCGATACTCTTGCATACCGAGATATGGCAATTGCACGCAGGCAACTCGTTTATGGCGTGGTGGCGAGCTTGGTCGCGCCACACCCGCTGCAAGCGGCCTCTAGGGTTTTGAGGACGCGGACTTCGCCGAGTTGGTTCAGTTCTCCGGAGATCGCGCCATCCTCGACGTCCTGGTTAGCAGCTAACCTGAATCACAAAAATCACCACATTCTGTGAGCTATCGTTGATCAGCGTATGCCATTCTCCCGAATGGACAACTGCGACGCTCCCTTCCGTTAGACGAGATTCTCTTCCCCCAACATTAACGAGTGGCGATCCTGACAAAACGAGATATAACTCCTCGTTTCCATGGTGTGAATGCCGCCCGATGGTGCTGCCGGAAGGGATCACTGTGAAATCAACGAAGTCAATTTTCGACCGAAACTCGTCCGAAGACAGTAAGCGCCTAAACAGGATTGGCCCTTTTCCGCCGTGTTCGTGTTCGCGGACTAAAGGTGCGAGTTCGGAAGCGATTACGAAAGATTTCATGCAGTTTTGTCCTCCGCCAAAAGGCAGTAGGATTTCCGATGTTAGCGCAAATAGCAAGAAAGAACGAGAGGAAATATAGCGTGTCGGGGTTCAATTGCGTCGGGTTCGCCCAAGACTTTTCTTGTCAGCGCTGATCACTGGGGGCGGATTGCTCACCGAGGGCTCAACCGCGGGTCACAAGATACGACTTTGTTGACGGGGGATCCGGAGTGCGAAAATTACTGGACAGCTCGCCGATACCACCCGCACCGTTCGCCTGCCCGAAATCTTCTGATTGTGGACAGCCGAACCGCACGACCTCGCGTGCCACAATATCAACCACTTAGCGGGGCAGATTCGCGGGGGTAATTGGGCAAGCCGTAGAATTCCCGCCGCGCTGTTCCGGTAGACTCGCCGTCGAATCGAATCCATGCCAAGCCGGGCCGAGCCAGCGGGCCCTGATCGAGTGCCAGTCAACTTGCCGGGTATGCTGCTGCATTAGTTTGCCTGTCTTATGTTTATGGGCTTCCACCCAGCCAAGCCTGATTGTACAGACAGGCCACACAAACGCGATCAACGCGGTGTCGTTTAGCCCTGATGGGAGGCTGCTGGCCACCGGAAGCCACGATGCCTCAATAAAGTTGTGGGACGTACGAACTGGTCTGGAACTTCGTGCTTTCACGGGCCACGCGAATACCATTACATCCCTTCTCTTTACTCACGATGGCCTGACACTCGTAAGCGGGAGCCTTGATGGGACTATTCGTTTCTGGGACGTGAGAAGTGGGGCGATGATTCGTATTCTGCACCAGGCTGCAAGCATCAATTGCATCGCGTTAAGTCCAAATGGCGACATTGTGGCTGCTGCAGGGTGGGACCACAAAGTCACTCTGTGGAATGTCTCCAAAGGCGAACGGACCGGCGTACTGGAGGGTCACTCCAAGAGCGTAAATGTGGTTTCGTTTAGTGGGGATGGCAAGCTTTTAGCCACCGGCAGTAACGACTTTTCGATCAAACTGTGGGACGTAGCTTCGCGTGAATTGCTACGAACGATAACGCCCGACAGTTTTGATCAGAATGCGGACCTGTTCAAAGACATTCGCAATGGAAAATCGACTGGTGCCCCGGCCGGCCAACCGCCCGGCCTTCCAGATGTCGCCACGAAATCGGTCAATTCGGTTGACTTTAGTCCAGATGGTACTAAGCTCGTCAGCCTCAGTTTTAGGGTCAACAATTTTGACCTGAATGGAATGCAATTCAGTATAAACCTCTTCGACGTCAGAACTGGCAGACAACTTCGCACGCTAGCTGCCTTTTCAGGAGGTGGACAAGTTTCACAGTTCATCTTCAATAACACGGACTTGAATGCTCTTGTGGGCACGGTATCGTTCAGTGCGGATGGCAAGCAGGTAATCGGCCGAGCTGCCGATTATAAAGTCGAGATATGGGATGTTGAGACGGGAAGAGCGCTCCACGAATATACCGTTTTGCTGTTACCAGACGATCCAGCGAAGCGCCTTGACATGCTAACAAAGATGGAGCGGATCACATGGAGCTTCAATCCTCATCTGCCCACGTTTAGTCCTGATCAGTCCAAGTTTGCCCTTGTGGTAGAGAACAATGTGATTATCTGGGATGTGCTTGCCGGTCGGGCGGTGCGGGCGCTTGGTGGTCACGTGAGTTCAATACGATCAATCGCCTTCGATGGGGCGAACAAGACGCTTGCGGTGTCAAGCGATGCGTTGCCTACCAGGCTTTGGGATCTATCCGGTACGGGGGGTGCGCGGGTTCTCGATCGCAAGGCCTTTCCTTATGGGGCGTTCTCAATCGCATTCTCTCCGACCAGCGATCTACTCGCTACTGCGAGTCCCGGTGTGGCCGATACAAGTTCCTCGATAGAAATTTGGGATGTGACTACCACAACAAAGCGTAATAGCTTCACGACGGACTCACCTGGTGAGTTTTCAGTGGCTTTCACGCGCGATGGGCAGTACATCGCTGTAGCCCGCCTCCAAGACGTAGTGGCTCTTCTCGATGCGAGGACCGGTGCAAGAGTCCGGGAGTTTGGAGACACGTATCCCATTTCGAATCTGGTGGCAGTGAGCCCCAATAACAAAGTCCTGGCCCATGTGGGATGGGGTTCATCAATCATCACTAATGCTCACGTCACTGGGACGCCATTAGAGGATCCGAGAACGAGACACTTATTGGAGTCGAGCGCATCTTCCACAATAAGGCTCTGGGACATCGAAACTGGACGCACAATTCGGCAGATCTCTGATAAGGGTCGGGTTTTCTACGCTATGGCATTCGCTCCTGACGGATCAGGATTGGCAAGCGGGGGATCTAGTGGACTGGTATCGCTTTGGAATGTGGAAACCGGCGAGAAGCTACAGGATTTCGTCCTTGGCGGGGCAAACATAAGCATATACTCGGTCGCGTTCAGTCCAGACGCCACACTCATCGCAGGAGGATCATCCGAAGGGGTAGTCTGCCTCTGGGACAGAGTTAGCGGCAAGCAATTGCAAGCCTTCCGAGGACACACTGGCGGGGTAAGAACTGTTGCATTCAGCTCTGATGGCAGCGTGCTTGCCACAGGTGGGGACGATGGCGCACTGAAAATTTGGAGCGTGAAGCGGAAGCGAGACACAGTGATCACGCTAGAGGAGCTTGCAACGCTACTTCCCATTGGACAAGAAGGTTGGATTCTGGCCTCCGCCGACAGTAGGTTTGATACTGAAGCACTTGAACAGATTTCATCGTTCGCTTGGGTGTCAGCTGATGAGCCATTCCGTCCTTTGGCGCCGGAGATCTTCATGCGTGATTATTACGAGCCGCGGTTGTTGCCACGGTTGTTGGCGGGAGAGGAACTCCCCAAGGTGCGACCGCTGGGGGATCTCAACCGGGTACAGCCCGGGGTAGAGATTGTGGGGGTAAAGCGCGGCTCGCAACCGGACTTGGCGGAAGTCACCGTGGGAGTATCGCCAGCGGAAGGGCAGTTTCAGCGCGACGGCAAGCCGGTGACGATGAAGACCGACGTCTACGACCTGCGAGTGTTCCGGGACGGACAGCTGGTAGGCCAGGAGCCGAAGCTGAGTGCCGAAGCCGAAGGCAGCCTGAAGAATGGAGTAGTGCTAACCCCGGAAGAACTGAACGAATGGAAAACAGCACGGCAGGTGAAGCCAGTCACAGGTCGGGTGCAGCTGGATGTCAAGAGGGCCAAGCTGACGCGGACGTTCACGATGCGGCTGCCACACGGGCAGGCGGGGAAAGAGATCGAGTTTACGGCGTATGCGTTCAACGAAGACCGGGTGAAGAGCGAGACGGCCAAAGCCAGCTACACGGTACCGACGGATGCAGGGCCAGTGAAGCGGCGGGCGTACGTGGTGGCTATGGGGGTGAATGCGTATGAGAACCCGGGGTGGGACCTGCGGTTTGCGGCCAGCGATGCGGAGACCTTGCAAAAGGCCTTGGCGAAGCGCTTACCCAGCCAGTACGAGGTGGTGCCGGTGACCTTGATCTCGGATTGCAAGATACCGGGGTGTCCCAAGGACAGGAACCGGGAGATCGGGAAAGACGATGCCAAGAAGGCATCGTTGCATGCAGTGCTGGAGTTGCTGGCAGGCCATCCGCTGAGTGAAGAACTGAAGAAGAGCGTGCCGCCAGAGGAGGCGGCGAGGATCCGCAAGGCGGAGCCGGACGATCTGGTGGTAATCAGCGTATCCAGTCACGGGTACACGAGCAAGGAAGGGATGTTCTACATGATTCCGTCGGACTCGGGGCAGACGGAGGGGCATGGGCTGACGCCGGAGCTGCGGCAGAAGTGGATCTCCAGTGACGAGTTGTCGGCGTGGCTGCGTGAGGTAGATGCAGGGGAGATAGTGATGGTGGTGGATACGTGTCACTCGGCGGCGACGGTGGAGGAACCGGGGTTTAAGGCCGGGCCGATGGGCAGTCGTGGACTGGGGCAACTTGCTTATGACAAGGGCATGCGGATACTGACAGCGAGCCAGGCGAACGACGTGGCGCTGGAGAGCGAAAAGCTGAAGCAAGGGCTGCTGACGTATGCTTTGGTGCATGACGGGCTGGAAGCGGAACAGGCGGTGACGCCGGGTTCAAAGAGTGAGATCACGCTGGAGGGTTTGCTGCAGTATGGGGTGGAACGGGTGCCGAAGCTCTATGCAGAAGTACTAACAGGCGAAGTGCAGACCTTCCCCAAGGCGAGCAGGAATGTCAAGATTGACGAGCAGTTTTTTGGGGGAGCGAGTTCGCTGAAAAAGCCCAAGGCTTTCCAACAGCCTAGCCTATTCGACTTCAAAAAAACCAATTCCAAAATCGTACTCCAGCGGTAGAAGGCAAAGGATATTACGATTGTCATGCCAGAAGGCCAGTGTCCGGCTTGCCCGTGAAGGTCGCGTCAGGGTTATCCTCTTTGACAACCTTGCTTACGTGCCAAGTTCTCCTCTCGTCATACATCGTAACCGTCAGCGTGGCGGCCCAAGCGAAACCATTATGGTCTTTGTAATGCGCTACCAGGCGAACGTCGCCCGGGCCTGCGACGAAATACCAATACTGGCTACCCCACCGGGCGCCACCATTTCTTTGTTGATCCCCAGCTTTAGTGGTGCAGGATCCTCGGGTTTCATGGATTGCGCAGAAGCGCATCCTATCGCAAGAGAAGCGATCATCAATACTCTCAGGTTCTTGATTTCTGATCCCCAGCTTTCTAGGGTGCGGGACTTAGGGAGACTCTGAACAAGTACTCCGATTTCCACCGATCTGCAGGCTAGAGTGAGAGGAAATTTGGTGGAGGCCTGTAGAGCGATGAAGCAGCAGACACTGGCGATGGCGAACGGGTTCGAGCCGTACGCGAAGAAGACGCGGCGTGCTTTGTTTCTGGAAGAGATGGAACAGGTAGTGCCGTGGGCCCAGTTGTGCGGCTTGATCGAGGCTCACTATCCAAAAGCCGGCAACGGGCGGCCCCCGGTGGGGCTGGAGCGGATGCTGCGCGTGTACTTTCTCCAGCAATGGTTCAACCTGTCGGACCCTGGGCTGGAAGAGGCGCTGTACGACTCGGCGGTGATGCGGCAATTTGTGGGCATCGATCTGGGGCGGGAACCAGTGCCGGACGAGACGACGGTTTGCAAGTTCCGTCACTTGCTGGAAGAGCACGGTTTGGGCGGGGAGATTCTGCAGACGGTGAACCTGTATTTACAGAGCCGGGGAGTGCGGATCATGACCGGCACCATCGTCGATGCAACCATCATTCATGCCCCCAGTTCGACCAAGAACCGGGGGCAGAAGCGCGACCCTGCCATGCACCAAACGAGGAAGGGCAAGCAGTGGTACTTCGGGATGAAAGCACACGTGGGCGTGGATAGTAAGACGAAGATGATTCACAGTGTGGTGGCGACAGCGGCCAACGTGGCGGACAGCACGGTATTGCCGGAGTTACTGCACGGGGAAGAGTCGAAGGTTTGGGGCGATCAGGCCTATCGGGGGCAAACGGAAGCCATGCGGGAAGTTGCGCCCGGAGCGCAGGACATGACCCACAAGCAGTACCGTTTCAAGGACCGCGTCGACGAAATAGAACGAGCCAAAAACCGCACCAAGTCTCGCGTGCGCTCGAAAGTGGAGCACGTGTTTGCGGTAATGAAGCTGAAGTTCGGGTTTGTGAAAGTGCGCTATCGAGGATTGAAGAAGAACGCCAACCGGGTGTTCGCCACCTGCGCCCTGGTCAACCTGTTCTTGGTACGCAAGAAGCTGCTGTACTCAGCGGCGTAGTGTCTTTCCAGGACGCCCGACTACCGGAACGGGGCCAGCCGGAGGGCTCAAAGAGCCAGTGGGGATGAAGGCATCGATCTGAACCTCACCTTTCAAGGCATTCCCGCTTGAAAGACAGGGGGTAGTTCAGAGGTTCCTTAGCGGTGGGGATGATAGTCGAATGTATAGGAGGCGCCCACGAATGGTACTGCCGTAGCCCGCAACCCCGCATCGTTTAACTTGAATGTCACGTTGGCCATTAAGAGGATGCGATTCCATGGGTTCGCTTTGAGGCCTATAGCCAGATTGTTGACATTGTACGAGCCGTTCACCTGCACAATGCTCGAAAAGGGGGTTTGTTGACGATCGACCGGAGCCATAATGGTTCGTGGTGTGGAGACCTGTGCTGCTCCGAAGTATTCCCGGCCGACCAGGTCGGCTACCACCGTAATGCGTCTTGTAAACGCTAGCTCGGCGCCGGCGGCATAACCGAAGTAGCTCGGCAAATTGCCTTCCGTTCCGTTGGCGTCAGTGGCAAGAACAGAAGTTCCGTTCCATTGATATGCAACGTTAAGGTGGGGTGCGATCTTTCCCCAATCCAATTTAGTGGACCGATCTGCGGCGCGGGACAAGACAAGATACGGCTTAAAGCCATAAGCCCCGGCTCCCAGGAAATTCTTCGCATCTCCGGAGGGAAACCGTAATTCCGCGCCTGCAGCCAGATCAAACTTGTCACTCCTATGCACGGTGCCCTTAGCAGCCAAGATCACGTCTCCTATACCGCTGGCGGAACCAGGCAGGTACTCCGTGAAAGATGCAGTGGCTGGGGTTGATGTGCTGTATTCAGTTCCTTTGGAACTTACTCCGAGCGCTACTCTTGCTAGAGGGACCGCAAAGGAGACATCAATCCGGTCGGTGATGCCGAATGTGCCGTATATAACATACTGATTAAGATTTACGTCGACGCGATTCTGTGTATAGGTTACGACCGTAGGATTCTGCTGATTTGGGAAGTAGAAGAGGATTGGAAGATTTTTGAGGTTATTGCCATCAATCACGCTGAAGGAGTACCGTTGGTAAGTGAATGCGAGATATGCTGTCTGCTTACCGATAGTTTCCGCTCGCTCGGCCAGCAAGGGACCGAAGCTCTGCTGGGAGAGCACAGGAACGCCAAGTGCCTTGTCAAAAGAATAGATGAAACCCGACGCGGGGGTCGCCAATGGCACTTCGCCAATTTGTGTCCCCAATGCCTCGTTCAAGAAATTGAAGGTAGAACTCCCGGTGTGCAGGGCAGTCGGAATAAGGCAGGAGAGTGTGGTGTTACCGCACGTTTGTGCCGACACGCTGGTCGAAGCGAAGAGGCCGGCGAGGATCAAAAAGGTTAGAGTGCGGCTAAGCATTGATGTTTCCTTCTATTGACTGCAAGCACCTCTATTGCTAAAGAATCCCTTTGCAACTTACAAACCGGGCGGCGATCATGGCTGGTTCTTCAGTACCGTGAGGTCAATAATCAGTGTCGTCTGCACGAAGCCGGTGCCGCTACTGGGATTGTCGACGGCGATCAGCTCATAAATCCCAGGAGGTGTCGCGGTCGGTGGCGATGACTGTTGTGCCGGAAAACCACCACTGGCGCATGAAGTGAACAGTAACAGCAGCGCCACGACACCAACCAATGCGGCCACCCCTAGGTAGCGGGACTTACGGCGGCGTGAGCGTCTATAGCCAAATCCTGCAGTGAAGAGACCCAGGGGCCACGGCGCCAGCCAGAATGCGTAAAACCAAGTCCGATGTTTCGCAGGGGCCAGGGACGTGATAGCTAGTCCAGTCGTGTCAACCACAAGTGCCACACTATTGGGGCCCGGCTGGAGCGGAAACGGCGTTGGATCCGATTGGCATGAGATACCAAAGGCCGACGCCGGACTAACCGTCCCGGTATTCACGTCCTTCACACTAGTGCACATGAACGTCACCAGCACCGGCACGTTGCTGTTCGAGTCAACCCGTTCTGTTACAGTACCGGACTGACCCTGAAACAGGGAGAGTTGTGCAGTTACCAAGTTTAGATAAGCAACTACTTTAGGTGCCTGCAGCCCCGAAGGGGTGTTCGTAGCCGTCGCCGTAAGAATAAAGAAGGCCTTGGACAAGTATGTGTGTGTGGCAGTGAATGTCAGTGTAGGTCCGGGACCGTTCTGAACCGTTGAAGTACTCTGGTCTCCCCAGTCCATACTGATGGTCAGTGCCTCGCCTTGGGGGTCGTTACAGGTTACAGCCGCTGTAAATGTCTGGGGAGGACTGTTGTTGGTTTGCGTGATCGTAAGCGAACCGCAAGATGGCGCGAGAGCGCTTATGGTAATGGTCGCCGTGTTGCTCTGCACAGTTCCCGACTGGTTACTAACCAGCACCCAATAGCTGGTCGTGGAAGTCAGTGCAGGTGTGATGTAGATACTGCTAGTTGCGCCAGAGATCGGCATCGACGTATTCCCACTCTGTCCCTGGTACCACTGATACGAAAGCGGTTGCACGCCAATTGCAGATACGCTCAGGGTGGCCGTCTGCATAGCTGTAATCGTCTGGCTGGCAGGCTGGGTGGTGATGAAAGGTTGTGTCACGCTGACAGTCGCGGTGTTGCTGTCAACAGCGCCGAGATTGTTGCTTACCATGACCCAATAGCTGGTGGTAAGCATCAAGGAAGGCGTAGCGTAGGAACTGCCGGTAGCTCCCTGGATTGGCATCGACGTGTTCCCACTTTGCCCCTGGTACCACTGGTAGGAAAGCGGCAACACGCCGGTTGCGGTTACGCTCAGGGTAGCCGTCTGTTGAAATTCGATCGTCTGGCTGGCGGGCTGGCTAGTGATGAAAGGCTGCGTTACGGTGATAGTTGCGGTGTTACTAGGAACACTGCCGGCAATGTTGCTTACCAACACCCAGTAGCTGGTGGTGAGCGTTAGGGGAGGCGTCGTGTAGGAGCTACTGGTAGCGCCCGAGATTGGCATCGACATATCCCCGCTCTGCCCTTGGTACCACTGATAGGAAAGCGGTGACAGGCTTGTTGCCACAACCGTAAGCGTGGCCGACTGGCCATAGCCGATGGTTTGGCTAGCAGGCTGAGTGGTGATCGTCGGCGGACTCTCGGACATTGCCGCGACGCCCTGAGGATTGGTGAACTCCGCTTGCGTCGTCGACACAGCCAAGGTGCTTGTGTTTATTACTGAGAGGGTATTGTCGGTCTCATTGGTTACGTATACCAAGGCCCCGTTTGGACCTACAGCGACTCCTGTCGGAGCATTTCCGACGGTTATGGTGGATAAAATGCTTTGACGTTTGGTATCAATCTTTACGACGCTGTTATATTTCACTAACGCGTCACTGCTTTGCTGTATGGCTGCGTATAGAATGCCAGCAGGCGTG
Source organism: uncultured Acidobacteriaceae bacterium (assembly GCA_963699185.1). GTDB lineage: Bacteria > Acidobacteriota > Terriglobia > Terriglobales > Acidobacteriaceae > DASRAA01. The sequence continues at coordinate 882,376 of OY969419.1, forward strand.
ATTCCGAATCCGTAGTTCGAGGTTACGGCGTTGCTTAGGATAAGTAGCTTACCAACAACGCCGTTGCTAGTGGTGCTGATGAACGCAACGTGAAGATTGAGATTTCCGTCTAGATAAGACAGGCAAACCAGCGTTCCATCCGGAGTGGTGGCAATCGAAGCTGGCTCGTTGGCCGTACCCGAACCATTAAAAATTACTGTTACGGTGTGGGGGCTCACGGTACTGACCTTTTCCGCACATTGCCCGACGGATTCGCCGCTGTTACAAGTGTCTGCCACGTAAGCGAAGCTGCCGTCAGGAGTAAAGGCGATGGCCTTGGGATCGGTTTCGCCATTTCTCCCCAACTGTGCGAGATTGATGCTTTCTACAATCGTATTGGTGCTGGTATCGATTATGTCGATTAGTGAAGGAGATGTACTGCTGCCCTCCAGTACATACGCGAACTTACCGTCCGGGGTAATAGCAATGTTGACGGGAAACCCGCTGAGATCAGTAATGGTTTGGACGACGACGGTATTCGAATTCGTGTTAATGACCGAAACACTGCCACTGATGACAACATAAACGAAGGCATTGTCGGGCGTGATTGCCAATGCGGTCGGAGCAGTGCTGCTACCGACGGGGATACGCGCGATCACATCGTTTGTTGAGGCATTGATCACCCAGACGCTATTGCTGTTTTCGTTGGCCACATAGACGCAGGGATAGTTCGGGGTGTTGGGAACGCATCCAGTCTGAGCAGCAGCGGACCCGCATGCGAAGACAACTGCGAGAAGCGCCAACAATAACGGCACTAAGCTGGAGAGCACTGGGACGAGGTTAGGCAGGAAGCTGTTGGCGACACCCGGCCTTCTCGCGCGCCAGCAAGGAGGTCGACTCGAAATTGGGCCGTCCGACTTGCCCATCGAGACACTCACCCCTTAAGAGATGGCCTGCGAGAATAATGCCAATTCGGAATAAAGTCAAGTAAAAAAGGAATTCGATCGAGAGCACTAAGGTGGGTGGAAGGTCGGAGCGTGAACTACAGACTCTGCATCTTCATCTCCCTCTTATACCGTTCACGAACCAGCCCCCTTGTACATTCTTGACAAGCTGGATCTCGACGGAGCTTGTCTGAGGAGGCTGCTGTCTCCCAAAAAATGTGTAGTCCATCCACTGGTCAGCGTCAACTGCAGCGCTGTCGCCATCAATCTTAATCACCTTCGGATTCCTTAACTCGACCATGACCGCCCTAAGACCCGGAAGGTTCCAGGCCTTCTTAGTTTCCTTCTCTTGTTGTGGCGTCATTGACGGCCATGCTTGCTTTAAATTCCTGATATCCATGCTTGAAAATGCCGAAGTGTACTTATTCAAGGCGGCAAGGACTCCTTCTTGTTCGGAGTTTAGTATCCGGTCAAAAGGCTTTGAGTGCATAGTCTCGATATTTGTGTGTTGGTCCTTGACGTTGTGGTCGGAGTCCGGTACGGAGGAGCCCGGTACGGAGGAGCCCGGTACGGAGGAGCCCGGTATCCGGGTAAAGACGAAGTCGCCCCCTTCATAGCGAGAATCGCGGATCAGGTTGTACTGCGGCACCTGCGATGCGCGCACCCCAACCACTTCCTGGACTCGAACAAAGAGTTGGCCCCCCGTGAATTGGCTTTCCTGGTAATCGCTTAGGCTTCGCAAGAGCACATTAGCGAATACAGAATGGTTTGAAAAGTGTCCCGAGGCGTCGCTGTCTTGAACCGGTTCATTACCTCCGCTAGACATTAAGTGCCGGGACCTCTTCTGACGCATTTTTTCCGCATATGCGGAGTGGTCACTCGAAGTAAAATCCGGGCTCGCATCCCGTGTAAGCATTCCCGAATAGCAGCTGTCAGAGATGATTAGCACTTGGCGAGCGGGAATGGCATTGGCTGGGCCGGTAATCTCCGTCGCGATGATCCAATGCGCGTAGGTATCTTGTCCGGCGTCGACCGGGGCCCAGTAGGCCTGCTCCACACCCTTATCGAAAAACCCGTGGCCCCCGTAATAAATCAGCAGACTATCCTCTTCACTTAACGAGGCGCGGTAATGCTCGAGTGCTTCAACTATGTGCTCACGAGTAGCCTCAGTGTCAAGGAGCAGCTGCGTTTTGAACCCGTACTGATTGCGAAGGATTTCACTAATCTCCGTGGCGTCATTTACAGGTGTCTCAAGTTTGGGAAGCCCATGTTCGTAATGATCGATACCAATCACGAGAGCGTAGTAAGACCCGCGCTTCAGCTCCGACGACGGCGGTGGTGCTGTCGCACTGACGACATCGCGCGTTTGAGGGTTGGTTTGAGCCCGCAAGACCAGAAAAGTGCTGAAGTTCACAACCACAAGGAAGGCGATTACAAAGACCTTGCGATACTCACTGCCGAGCATGGCGTTCCTCCATTCTGGTGCCCTTAATCGGCGCAGCTCAACGGCGCTTCACGACCAGCACTCGCTGCACTGTTGTCCAGTCGCCTAGACTCACGGGCTTGTTCGACACCGGCGACACCTGCCGCGTTTCGCCCGCGGAATCCATCAGTAGTTGTTGGAGGGGGTCCAACGCCCCATCGTCTTTTTGCGCAGCTTCTCGAATCGCGCCTTGAGTAAGAGGGATGAGGTCTATAGGGTTGTAGCTGGCAAAAACTTTCAGAATGTCGGTAACAACCGACCGCCCTTTTGGAACAATTGTCCTTAAAGGAATGGAAAGAGTCGTGGTCCGCCTTAGCACCTCCTTTGCACCCTGTTCGGCCGGATAAACAACGGAAATATTGCCATTGCTCGAGAGGTCGAGCATGGCGACATAAAGGTCTCTGTCGGAGTTGTTAGCAAGTGTGGCAACAACAGTTTCGCCTTCGAAAACGCCCATATCTGGCCTACCCACTTGAGCCATCGGATCGCGCCCCCCTTCTGTTCCCTTCAACGTAAACTGCAGGTCGATTTCGGAGTGGGCATTGTGTATTGATAGAACGTTGAACCACTTGGCCCAGGACTTGATCTGGCTTACGACTCGCGAAACCACGGACGGATCATCAACCGGCACTGGTGGCGATAGAGTTGTGGAGTCGGCGGCTAGCGTCTGTATGCTGTTGCCGGACTGCCTTACCTGCATGTGGCAAAGTGTGGGCTTGCCGACAACCTCGACATTCTTGACAGTTCGCAGCGCATCGCTGATCGACTGGAGGGTGGGCGAGGCCTCCAAGCCATCAAGAAAGACGCGCATCCGAAGATTGCCATAGCGGTGGTCCCGCTCGACGGCGCGGCTGGCGGGAGGGATATTGCCGCCGGCCACGATCGTCCCCTCAGAAGTGAATGCGTCGACCGAGAGAAGCTGTACGGTCGCCAGCGACTTCTCCGGGGCCGCGAACTTCTTGCTGCCAGGGGGGTACACTTCATATTTTGATCCGACCGTGGCTCCCTGCACCTGCCCGATGCTGAGCGTAACTTGATGTGCTTGATGCAGTGATGGCGACGCCGTCACGTAGGAGCGAGCCAGGCTGCTGCTATCTCCAAAGACATGCTGATCGGCTTCGACGCCCTCAAGGGAGGGGTGCTGCGCCGGATAATATGCCGTCACGTTGCCGATCACATTGTCCATAACGTCGCGATATGTGGCTCCCGCCTTAGCCGCGCGGAGCTGCCGGGTCAGAAAGTAAGTGAGGGCCCCGTGATCCTTGGCGTCTTCGATAAGCTCGAAAGCGCTCTCCTTGGAAGTGGCAGCAGCGATGGTAGCGAACGGCGGCGACGTTTGCTCAAGGGTCTGGGCCACACCGCGCGTGGTGTTTCCGGAGTCGTGGGACTCGGGGGGTGGCGTGCGTGTGTCTTCGGGAATCGACCTCACTCGCGCACCTCGGACCAGCGTGCCGGAGTGGCAACTATCGAGGATGAAAGTGACGTTCTTAGTCTTCGCCGCAAGTTTTAGTAGAAGTACATGCAGTTCGGCTCCGCTGATGTCAAAAATTTTCCCCTGGGGGTCTCGGGAGTCGTAGGGCACAATGGTCTCATCAAGACCGCTGATCATTCTCCCCGTGACATCCTTCATCTGAGAGCCGTGGCCACTATAGTGGAAGACCACAATATCGCCAGGTTGAGCTTTGGCTATCAGCTGGGTTTGAATGGCTTTGATTATGGCGGTGTGCGTGGCTTGCGAATCTGTCAGAACCAAAATATTCTCGGGAGGAAACTCAAACTTTCCAATCAGTACTTCTCGCATATCCTGCACATCGTTGACGGAACCCGCCAGCGGTGGAACCCGTTCCGACTGGTAATGATTGATCCCTACCAACAACGCCCATTTCTGAGGCGCGCCGGTCTGACTGGCCGCCGGGGTCTTCCCAGACAAAGAGGCTATTTCTCCAGGATTAGAGGTTAGCCACAGTGCTGCCATAACTAAAGCTAAGTTCAGGTTTCGCCTGTTCATAAGGCCTCGTGGACGCTAGGGCGCTGCACGTCGGTGCCCCGTACAACGGCAGCACGTGCCGTGAATCCCGACCATGCACTCTCTTGTAAAATACTTAATCGTTCAAGCGAAATGGAACGCCGAGTCACAGTTGGTTTCGTTCCTTCAAGGCGATCCCTACAATCTACCAGCCGGTTACAACTTCAAACAGCGAACGCATTGCGCACTAACACTTTCGGTGTGAATGAGCTCCAAGCCTTCCTGGTTAAGGCGATTCAAGACGACCCGTCAACGGTTTGCGGCTCTGCGGCTGCATTCACCCCACCTCCGTCCCTTGGTGAAGGGCGCCGGCTTGTGCGGCTTGGAGTTGTGTTTTGGGATTGTGGTTCTGCGCGGCGCAGTTGTCAACTCGTACTCAAGTAGTACACAGCGCTAGGGGAGAGGCCAGCCGCCAAGCGGGCCGACTTTTTGTATTGCGGTTTCCTACTCGGCAGGCCGTTCATCTGACAGGAGCTCTCGCATTCCTCTCAGATAAGGATATCCTGCTGACGAATTAATGGCGCTGTAGTGGTTACGTCTATGTTTGTTGGAGTTACGTTAGTGGGTGTGACGGAATCGCTGCTCAGGGCGCCGATTGTCCGAAGGAAGAACGCTTCGACTATGCCGAGAGGAAGGAGCGGCTAGATTCTGTTCTGTTTGAGAAGCTGGAACGGTCAAACTGGACCCTCCCTCATCAGGACACAGCCCTTCTTGCATTCGGTGTCCCGCCCCAAACGAGCACAGGGGAGGCGAAAGTCGTCTGCCAGCAGAGTGAGGTCGTGGTCCCTCTCGCCGGCAAAACCCCACGGTGAAGGCCGCCACGGCGGCTGCGATGGCAGTGCTACCCCTCTGCCCTGCATACCGGTTGCGCGGCACCTTGGGTTCGAGCGCCCAAGCGGTTTTTTTCTGTCATCCAAATGGGGAGGCTTGATTCAAATCGTAAGTTTCGGTGAGTTACGGTTTCGGTACCTTGATCTGACCGCAGCTTGCCCGGCTACGCTCGGTCTACAAGTTTATATAGGCGGCAAATAGCGTTCAATCTCGTCACATTCGGGTCACAAGATGCTGCGGCCTCCCGCAGCCGGGGTGCGCCAGATTGACGCAGACGTCGTTTGGTATTAGGATTTCGCTCTCTGAGGACGGGAACAGCGAGGCGGGCACCAATGACACGCCAGGAGATTGAAGAGCTAATCTATGGGAAGCCGGAGCAACGGCGACGATTCACCCAAGATTTTCCCATCCTCCCAGATGTATGGATCGCATTCGCCGAGGACCCGAATCGGCGTATTGAACTGCTGCTGACTCCATACAGCCCAACCGCCGCAGCGACCCTAAGTCGCGCACTGCGCAATCGCTTAGACCAGGAGCAACCATCACTCGTTAGGTACCGGACTACCCATTCTCACCCCGATACTAAGTTTCCACCGAGGCCCCGTATCTTGTTCAACGAATCCGTTGTGTTCGCCAACTTTACTTTCGAAGAACTTATCAGGGTAGCTATGCCGCTTACCGAATGGTGGAAAAGCAATGTGGCAGATCTCGTCACAGATCGATGGGAAAAGAAAGATGTCGAGAACTTCATCAGGCTGATCCAGGAACGAGCGGCCACTGAGAACCTGCGTGCGGGTGATCCGAGAATATTAAGGAAGCTGGTCGCGATTGTAGGAACGATTGAATGTGATCGCTATGCACGGCAGTACTCAACCAATAGTGATATCGAAAATCACTTGAATCAGCCGCAGGCCGACGCGTTCGCCGAACTGCTGGAGGGGCTTACCAACCCCCAGGAAAAACGCGGCATGTTGTACAGCATCAGCCGGAATCGCCCGGTGAGTACCAGCATCTGGCGTTCGCGCATGGCGGTGAAGGCAGATGCTGCAGCCCGGGTTTTCGACGTAGACACGTCGGGTATCCGATGGGCAGTGCTCGACGTGGGAATTGACGCCAGGCACAAGGCTTTCGCTCGGCGCGAAGGTCGTAATAGCGCGAATCCTGATAGCATCGTAGCCCAAACCACGGACGAAAATGGCAAGCTGCAATTTTCAAGCCGGGTGGTTCGCACTTACGACTTCCTGCGCATAAAGGACCTTCTCGACCCCGATACGCCACTAGTCGTAGAAGGATCATATGCAGAAACCTTGGAGAAGGCAGAGCTGGAGAAACTGATTGCCGATTTCAAGTACGTCCTGGATTCGGGTCGTGGATTAGACTGGGACTTGATCGAGCCTTTCATACGTATACCCCACGTCGACGAACTCTATAATGATTATCAGAGATTTGTAACCGATAGTCACGGAACGCATGTGGCAGGGATTATCGCCGCGAATTGGCCAGAGGCAAACCAGGAGACTTCCCTGGGGAGGGCTATGTACGGAATTTGCCCGGATCTTGAGCTATTCGATCTCCGGGTTTTGGGTAAGGACAAGTTCGGCGACGATGCAGACGAATTTACCGTCATCGCAGCACTTCAGTTTATTCGTCACCTGAATGCACACCGAGAACTGATGACGATCCACGGCGCAAATCTCAGCATGGCGGTTACGCACGATGTAGCGAACTACGCCTGTGGACGGACGCCAATATGCGAAGAGTGCGAACGTGTCGTGGCCAACGGTGTCGTGGTAGTGACGGCCGCAGGCAATCGCGGTTTCAATAAGCTGGCAAGCCCAGAAAACGGTGCAATAGGTGACTACCGTTTCATCAGCATCACGGACCCGGGAAATGCGGAAAATGTTATTACCGTGGGGTCCACGCACCGCTTCATGCCCCATAACTATGGCGTATCCTATTTCTCCAGTCGCGGACCTACGGGCGACGGACGCATCAAACCAGACCTGGTGGCTCCTGGAGAAAAAATCGATTCCTGCGCTCCAGGCAATAACTTCGAGACGATGGACGGCACCAGCATGGCAGCGCCACACGTAAGCGGTGCGGCGGCGCTGCTGATTGCGCGCCATCGCGAGCTAGTCGGACAGGCCAAGCGGGTAAAGGAGATTCTTTGCAAGAGCGCAACGGATCTCGGCCGCGAACCTCGATTTCAAGGTGCCGGCATGCTGGACGTGTTGCGCGCTCTGCAGTCTGTTTAAAGAGAGCTCATGTTAAGACTCGAGGCACTACAGGCAAATGACGGGGATTGCCTCCTGTTGCACTGTGATAGAGGCGCACAGTCCGCGCTGATTCTCGTTGACGGTGGATCGGCCGGCGTGTACCGCAAGGTCCTCGAAAAGCGCCTGGATCAACTACGCGGCAAGCGTCCTCAGCTGGAGTTGCGAATGGTTATCGTCAGCCATATTGATGCGGACCATGTCACCGGCATCCTGGACATGTTCAAACAGATGAGTGAGAGCAATGACGACGGTGAGGAGCCGAAGTGGAGAGTGGGATCGCTCTGGCACAATGCGTTCGAGAAGGTTGTTGGCAGCCACTCGGCGTCGGCGCAAACGGCAATGGTGGCGGCCGCAGCAGCGGGCAGTGTTGACGTGAGGTCCCTTATGGCAAAAGGTCTTACGGACGAAAAGGCTGTCGCTGTTATTGCCAGCGTCAATCAGGGAAAGGACCTGCAGGGACTTGCGAAGAAGTTAAAGACGACGGTCAACCGAGAGACAAAAGGAAAGTTGATCGTCGCGCCCCAGAGCGAACCGCATAATATCAAGATCACCGACGACTTGACGTTCACAGTGATCGGGCCGCGACAGGTGCAGCTCGACGACCTTCAAAAGGAATGGGAGAAGTCGAAAACGAAGCACGCCGCGGACGAGGCGGCGGTTGCCGCAGATTATCTGAACCGGACAGTGCCGAACTTGTCCAGTATTGTTTTTCTCGCGGAACACAAGAGTGACGAGAGAAAACCAATTAGGATACTCATGACAGGTGATGCGGGTGGAGAGCTGATCTTGGAAGGCTTGGAAGACGCGAATCTCCTCGACGACGAGGGCCGGATCAGCGTGGACGTTTTGAAGGTGCAACACCATGGCAGCAATCACAGCATTGATGAAGATTTCTTTCGCCACGTGATCGCAGACGGCTACGTTATCTCTGGTAACGGAAAGCACGGCATTCCCCACATGGACACACTTAACTGGTTGTCTCGTGCCAGAAGTGGCGAGCCCATCGACGTGTACATGACAAACCGCCACCTGAAGGACGGAGGAGAGGACCTCACAAAGGGGCTGGACGAATTTCTCGCACATGAGGAGCAGAAGGAACCGAAGCATCGCTACCATTTCAGAGGAGAGGATGGGTTATCCATTATCGTCGGTGAGTAAGATCGTCTTGAAAGTATTGAGAGCGTGCAAAACGGGTCTTCACGATTCGAAATACGGAAAGTACAGGATGTGACAGGCAATTGTAAGTCGTTTCACATTTCCGATACAAAGCTGCCAGTTTCCGACACTGGACTTAAAGAAAGAGCTGCGGAGGCGGGTGTTGCGCTGTGTCTTTCCGGAGGCGGATTCCGGGCGATGATCTTCCATGTAGGAGTCTTGAAGAGGTTAAACGATGGCGGATACCTGCAAAGTATTGATCGAATATCGAGCGTTTCGGGTGGGTCGATTACCGCTGGTGTGTTGGGCGTCAACTGGACGAAGTTTTCTTTTGAAAAGGGAGTCGCCACCAACTTCGACGAACTTGTAGTGAGGCCCATCCGAACCCTCGCAGCCCACACCATTGACGTTGGATCGATCATCTCGGGAGTATTTGGCACCGGAACGATAGCTGAAAAAGTTGTGGACCACTATCGTAAATATTTGTTCGGCAACAACACCCTCCAGGCCCTTCCGGACCGGCCGCGCTTCGTCATCAATGCAACAAACCTGCAGTCGAAATCGCTGTGGCGATTCTCGAAAGCCTACATGCGCGACTGGCGCGTGGGGAGTGTGAAGGACCCGAAATTGGAGCTCGCTATTGCGGTGGCAGCATCGTCCGCTTTTCCGCCGGTGCTCTCGCCTGTAGAACTCGATTTTAACGAGACCGACTACGAAGCGAATTCTGGCGAAGAGTTGCAAAAGCCCCCATATACCACGCGGGTTGTCCTTACGGACGGAGGGGTTTACGACAATCTGGGTTTGGAGACCGCGTGGAAGAGGTACAAGACGGTGCTTGTCAGTGATGCCGGCGGTGTTTATTCAGCAGAGGCTGATCCGGATCGGGACCTGTTCAATCACACGCGACGCGTATTCGATTTGATCGATAATCAGGTGCGTAGTTTGCGTAAACGACAGGCCATCGACTCTTTCAAGAACGGCGAGAGATCTGGTGCTTATTGGGGCATTTGGACAGACATCGAGAACTACAGAGTAGACCAGCCACTGCCGTGCCCGAAAGCAAATACCGCTGCGCTTGCGAGCATCTCAACACGTCTGAAGGCACTTGACGACGGGCTTCAGAACAAGCTGATGAACTGGGGCTATGCCGTTTGTGACGCTGCGATGAGGAAGCACGTTACCGAGAACTGGCCTGCCCCGACACAATTTCCATTCCCTGGGGAAGTTTAGCTTCGTTCCCATAGCGCCTCCTCGCTCTTGAAGCGGGCTGAAGTGCAATATATGTCAGATCCAGAAACGTTGAGGGCTCCTCCTCTGAAACAAGAAATTGCTTGTTTCTCAAGGCGGAGAGACGCATTATTGTCGACGGGTGGCGCAAATGGAAACGCCCTGCCAATAGTGCATGCCAATGTCGAACGATACCATTGTGTGGCTTCACCTGTCAGACTGGCATCAGCGTGGATCGGATTTCGATCGATCCGTAGTTCGCGACGCCCTGATTGACGACTTGCGTCAGCGGCACCAACTGTCCCAAGCATTACAGCGCGTTGACTTCATCGTTTTTAGCGGTGACCTCGCGTTCTCCGGTGTAAAAGACGAGTTCGATGCCGCATCTCGAGAGTTTTTGACGCCCGTGTTGGAGGCAACGCAGGTCCCGAGGGACCGCGTCTTCCTGGTCCCTGGCAACCACGACCTGGATCGCCGAGCTCTGGAGCTACTGCCTCCCTTGTTGAAGACTTTGAGAGATCGAGCCACTGTTAGTCAATGGCTGATTTCGCTGACCCACAGGCAAGCATTAATGCAGCCTATGTTCGAGTATGCCGAATTCAATCGACGTTTTTTTGGCTCGGATGCTCCCTCTGAGCCGGCATACGGATTTACAAAACAACTAAATGTGCGCGGAACAAGAGTTGCAATAGTTGGGATGAATTCCGCGTGGATGTGTGGCCAAAAGGTTGAGGATGGAGAAGTGCATGATTATGGAAACCTCATCCTTGGCGAGCCACAGTTTCACGACCCTATTCACCACCCCGATGTTAGGGCTGCCGATTTGCGGATTGCGGTCCTGCACCATCCATCTTCCTGGTTGAGCGAGATTGTCCAAAGGTCCCTCGTTGAAACGTCACTGCGCCAGGCGTTTCATTTTATGCTGCGTGGGCATGAGCACGAAGCGCACTTGGAATTACCTTCAGGGACGTCGGGTAATTGCGCAATCATCTCGGCTGGTGCCGCTTATGATCGCCGGGAATACCCTAACGGTTACAATTTCGTTCACTTGGATTTGAAGAATGGACAGGGTACAGTCTATCTCCGAAGATACGATATTGGTAGAGGATTTCATAAGGATACAACTGTCACGGGAGATGTTTCTCCAGGGCTATACACGTTTCGGATCCCAAAATGGGCCAGTCCGCCACCGGGGCAGAACGGCAATAGCCATGATCCGGTTCCGGCGCCACCCGGCCCTCCTAGGCCCCCGATTCGTCAAGAAATAGGCGAGATACTGAACGGCTTTATAAGGCGAACTTCAAGATCGATTAAGATTGTTGTCCTGGTTTTTATATTATCGTTTCTCACCTGGTTGCTCTTCTATGCCAAATCGTTCCCATTAGATCGCTCGGACACGGGCGTGGTAATTGGAGGGTGGACCGGCGTCGTGCTCATTGCAAATTGGTTTCTGAAGCATCTTCATAGACCCAGGGCAGAGAAGTAATCGGCGCATGACGTGAGCTTTGCGCAGGCGAAGGTGATCACTTGGAGCTTTGAGGTCGTCGGGAAAGGTGGTAGCGAGCATCGAAATCGTGGAGAGATCGAGAACCAGGCCTTGTACCAGATATTGAAAACACTTTCAAGAGAAAATTGCAAATGTGTCGGTAGCACATGATATGTCCGGTTGAGATAGCACGTGATCTGTCCGCTTTGCAGGCGGCGAGAGTAGGAGACCATGCCAAGCATGGATTGCTACTCGAAGGCCGCGATGGAGCGGGCGATGAAAGTGCAAGAAGTGATCTTACGGGCCATGGCGAAGAAGCTCACCTGGTGGCAGGCGGCCGAGATCATCGGCATCAGCGATCGGTCGATGCGGCGCTGGCGGGAGCGACTGGAAGAGTTTGGCTACGACGGGTTGTTCGACCGGCGGCGGGGACAGCCTTCCCCCAAGCGAGTTCCTCTGGCCACGGTCGAGCAGGTCTTGGGGCTGTATCGGGATCGCTATTTCGATCTAAACGTACAGCATTTTCACGAGAAGCTGAGTGCCGAGCACCAGATCGATTTGAGCTACACCTGGGTGAAACAAGCTCTGCAGGGAGCCGGACTGGTAGCGCGGGGCCGCAAGCGCGGGGTGCATCGTAAGCGGCGGGAACGCCGTCCGCTGCCGGGCATGCTGTTGCACATCGACGGCAGCCGTCATCGCTGGTTCCAGGACGAGCGCTGGTACGACCTGATCGTCATCCTGGATGACGCGACCAGCGAGATCTACTATGCGCAACTGGTGGAGGAAGAATCGACGGCGACGGTGATGGCCGGGTTGCGGGAAGTCATCGAGCGCAAGGGATTGTTCTGCGCCTTGTACAGCGACCGGGGCAGCCATTTTTGGCTGACGCCGAAGGTAGGAGGCAAGGTCGATCCCCATCGCTTAACGCAGGTGGGACGGGCGCTGCGCGAGTTAGGAGTGCAGATGATCCCGGCCTACTCGCCGCAGGCGCGGGGCCGTAGCGAGCGCAGCTTCGGGACCTGGCAGGGACGGCTGCCACAGGAGCTGCGGCTGCACGGGATCACCACGCTGGAAGCGGCCAATGGGTTTCTGCGGGATGAATACATCGCCGAGTTCAATGGTCGTTTTCAGGTGGCGCCGGCGCAACGCGGTAACGCGTTTCTCCCGTGCCCCCGCAAACATCTGGACCTGGTCTTCTCCCTGCAGTTTGAGCGGACGGTAAATCGCGACAACACCGTCAGTTTTCAGAACCTGCAGCTACAGATTGAGCGGGTGCAGTGGCGAGGGACGCTGGCCGGCTGCAATGTCATGGTGCACCGGCACCTGGACGGGAGCATCAGCCTCACCCACGGGCCGCATCGGCTGGGACGTTATAGCGCCCAAGGCGTGGCCTTCAGGTCAACCCAAAACGCGGCGGCAAGCGCTGTGGAAAAGACGCACCGTGGAAAAGTCAAACAACCGACTTTTCCCCCGCGCTTGGAAATCCCGCCCAGAGCGCGGGATTCCCACTTTCCCACAGCGACGACGGCGGGTATATGAGTAAACCCAAAACCAAAACCGGACATTTCACTTGCTATGAAAAGCGGACATTTTGACTTGCTACGAACAGAGAAAATTGCAAATGTGGGCAATGCATCGCATCCGGAGGCTCCGGCGTTAGGGGAGTTACTCAGAAAAATGCGTAGCGCATTTCCTGCTGAGATTAGAGCATTTTCGACGTAGGTGTATAGTGAATAGCGGCGAGACTCTGCGGCAAACTGGCAATGGCGAAATCGTATGGGGACGATCTGCGGCGCAAGTTGCTGCAGGCCCATGACCGTGGGGAAGGAACCCTGGAGCAACTAGCCGCGCGCTTCTCGGTAAGCGCGCCGTGGGCATGGAAGATTTCCGCCCAACGCAAGCGCACCGGGCAGATGGAGCGGGTCGAGCAGCGGCGCGGTACGGTCCGCAAAGTCACTGCCGAAGTCGAGCAGCGGTTGCGCGGGTGGGTGCAGGCCCAACCGGATCTGACCCTGGCGGAGTTACAGCAGAAGCTGGCGAAGGCTCACCATCTGCACGTCAGCATCGGACGGTTGTGGCAGGTGCTACGTCAGATGGGTCTGCGGCTGAAAAAAAGTCACTCCACGCCAGCGAACGCGACACGGAAGCCAATCAGCAGCGGCGACAAGCCTTTCAGCAGACGATCCGCGGGATCGCGCCGGAGCGGCTGATTTTTCTGGATGAGAGCGGCGTGACCACACAAATGACGCGCGGCTATGCCCGCGCCTGCGGCGGGCAACGGGTGGTGGAAGGGGCTCCCCAAGGCTATTGGAAGATCCTGACCATCCTCAGCGCCTTGAGTCTGCGTGGCCTGCTAGCCACCATGACCATCGAGGAAGCCACAGATGGGGACATCTTCCTCGCCTATGTGGAACAAGTGCTGTGCCCGGCGCTGCGCCCTGGCGATGTGGTGGTCATGGACAACCTCAGCGCCCACAAGGTGAGCGGGGTGCGGGAGTTGATTGAAGCCGCGGGAGCCGAACTGCTGTACCTGCCGCCGTATTCCCCTGACCTAAACCCGATCGAGAAGGCTTGGGCCAAACTGAAACAGTTCTTACGTTCGCTCAAAGCCAGAACTGGCGAGGCGCTGGAACAGGCGGTTACCCAAGCTCTCCCTTGCATCACCCCAGACAACGCTCGAGCCTGGTTCCGCCATTGCGGAGTTAACTATACACCTTGAGTGAAAATGCTCTAGCCGCTGGGAACACCCGTGTAGTCTGGTAGGCTATGTGCTTCGTCGTAAGAACCTTTTCATTTTGATCTTGTATGCAGCAAAAGAATGTAAGATGAACTCCCTAAACTGCCGAGATCGGATCGGATTCGCGAGATGATGTTGAATTCACTGGCGTCAGCGTCATACACCAATGCGCGCGTTGTGGTTCTGGCGGCATGCAGTGTTTTAACAACCTATTTGCTTGCGAGCAACATGGAGGCGCCGGCGAAAGGATCGCCTGTTGCATTGCCAGTCGCCTGTAGCCCCGGAAAACCGACTGTTTCACCGGGAGGGAAGGTGCAACTGCTGGCGTGGGCGGGGCCATTCACACAACTCCAGTACACATGGACCGTTGAGGCGGGCGAACTGTTGAATCAAGGGGCTGACCTGCAGTGGAGTTTTGTCGATGTCCAACCCGGCATCTACGAAGCCACCGTGACAGTGAGCAATGGAGTGGACGTTGCGCCGAAGTGTACATTACATGTACGGGTCGAAAATCATGAGAGAGATATAAATCCTAATCGAGACACAGGCCGAGCATTCCTACGAAAGGGTGAAGATGAAAAGGCGGGATATGGCCTCTACAGCTACTTGCTCCTTGGTTCACGACCTACGGACTTAACGCGCCAACGGTTTGTTAGTGCCATCGATGCATATTTGCAAATGATAGAGGAAATAGGGAAGCTTGACGAATATATTGCGCGCGATAAACTAAACGTCACATACCTTCCAGTAACAGATTCCCCCCCGATCCCGTTCCTGGCCCCCAATGGATTTTGGAGCACTACGACTTCGCCCGGGCGCGAGCCCTACTTGACTTGCTGCCCGGGCCCCACAGGGACGGCCCGTACATTGTTTCTTTCTTAAAGCCTGGGGGACACCTTAAAGGGCCTCTTGGATCGTATCTTTTTCAAGATCTGTCAGCGGTACCGACGAAGCCTCCCGATCTTATCTCTTGGTGGGTTCGTGGATTCTTGGATCAAGCTGCTCAGGAGCATTTCTGGGACTCGAAAACCCTGGAGTCGCTGGTCTTGAAACTCCGTACCACTGTTGCGGTCGTGGCGGTTGGGGTACCTGAGGTTGGAGAATCCCTGACCGGATGGATTCGGAGAGGCGATTCGAAGTAGTCCTTGCTGGCCCCTCTTGGTTAGAAATCTGACACTTTTCATGTGGGTACGATTTTTGCTCCCGGCCAAGGGCTGTCGGTTGGCTCGTCGTAAGGAACCATGATGGTTGGTACCCCGAACAATAAAAGTGACAGTGAAGGAGCTAAGTTGGCTCTTGGGCTCTTGGCAGCTGTCCGATCGAAGATGCAGCCACGCCCGGCAAATCGACACAGGGAAAATCGTCGTCTACTACGTCGCCCCACAGCGCGGCGAACGGTGCCTGCATGCGCCTTTAGAATCGGCCCGGTGGGGTAGCCAAGGACCAGTACACTAAGATCAACGCCCCGAGAAGGACCAAGCTGCACCCTTGGGTCACCTTGGTGACAGGGTCACCTCAGCCATTTCTGAACCCTGAATGAACAGAGGCCTGTTCGGTTAGCAGTGGTGCAGCTGCGGTTGCGTTGCAGTGTTACCTGCAGGCGGCACTCATGCGGTGCGCTCCGCCGAGCAGCTTCTCTGGGTGTCGCTTTCGCGTCCCCTCTCCCCCAACACCAGCTAGCCGTCTGCTTCCCGCCGATCCGCGACCCCCGAACCAGACCATACATGCCGCACTCCGCCATCGCTTTCGCACTCAGGCACATCCTCGCCAACCAATAGACCGGCTTGGATCGTGCCCCGCCTAGAGCATTTTCACTCAAGGTGTATAGTTAACTCCGCAATGGCGGAACCAGGCTCGAGCGTTGTCTGGGGTGATGCAAGGGAGAGCTTGGGTAACCGCCTGTTCCAGCGCCTCGCCAGTTCTGGCTTTGAGCGAACGTAAGAACTGTTTCAGTTTGGCCCAAGCCTTCTCGATCGGGTTTAGGTCAGGGGAATACGGCGGCAGGTACAGCAGTTCGGCTCCCGCGGCTTCAATCAACTCCCGCACCCCGCTCACCTTGTGGGCGCTGAGGTTGTCCATGACCACCACATCGCCAGGGCGCAGCGCCGGGCACAGCACTTGTTCCACATAGGCGAGGAAGATGTCCCCATCTGTGGCTTCCTCGATGGTCATGGTGGCTAGCAGGCCACGCAGACTCAAGGCGCTGAGGATGGTCAGGATCTTCCAATAGCCTTGGGGAGCCCCTTCCACCACCCGTTGCCCGCCGCAGGCGCGGGCATAGCCGCGCGTCATTTGTGTGGTCACGCCGCTCTCATCCAGAAAAATCAGCCGCTCCGGCGCGATCCCGCGGATCGTCTGCTGAAAGGCTTGTCGCCGCTGCTGATTGGCTTCCGTGTCGCGTTCGCTGGCGTGGAGTGACTTTTTTTCAGCCGCAGACCCATCTGACGTAGCACCTGCCACAACCGTCCGATGCTGACGTGCAGATGGTGAGCCTTCGCCAGCTTCTGCTGTAACTCCGCCAGGGTCAGATCCGGTTGGGCCTGCACCCACCCGCGCAACCGCTGCTCGACTTCGGCAGTGACTTTGCGGACCGTACCGCGCCGCTGCTCGACCCGCTCCATCTGCCCGGTGCGCTTGCGTTGGGCGGAAATCTTCCATGCCCACGGCGCGCTTACCGAGAAGCGCGCGGCTAGTTGCTCCAGGGTTCCTTCCCCACGGTCATGGGCCTGCAGCAACTTGCGCCGCAGATCGTCCCCATACGATTTCGCCATTGCCAGTTTGCCGCAGAGTCTCGCCGCTATTCACTATACACCTACGTCGAAAATGCTCTAAACACTCTCGCCTGCATTCCTGCATGCGTGCGAGCGTGCCGACGATGGACGAGTTCAGAAACGGTTTGGGTCACCTTGGTGCCATTGACTAGTCAAAGTCACCAAGTTAAAATACCTCCCCTCATTTGATCACGTCTGTTTCCCGTGGCTCTTACTACAATGTTGGGCTTGGTCTTTCTTCACGAGGTGGGAGTTCATCGATGGCTCAGTCTCTGTTGTGTGACTCGAGAGCAAATTGATAAGTCGAGCGCTGAGACGATTGGCGCAGGAGGTTTTGTGTTAGCGATCGATACAACTGCATTCTGTAATAGTTACGTCATGTCGAATCCTGGTCTGTCGGATGACGCGCAATTCGGCTTGGAGAGGCTTGCGAATTCGCTCGCAACCGATCCCGATGTCTCGGATATTCGCTGGGCTGCCTATATGCTGGCGACCGTCAAGCATGAGTGTGCTAACCGATGGCAGCCAATCGAGGAGTTCGGTAGAGGACAAGGTAAAGCCTATGGAGTTCCAGCACAAGTGCAGGACTCGGACGGCACCACTTACGCCAACGTTTACTACGGACGAGGATATGTCCAACTTACATGGAAGATGAATTACGACAAAGTCGGCAGAGCTCTTGGAATGGGGAATGCTCTTTTGCTACACCCGGAACATGCGCTGGAGCCGGAAACAGCATATCGCATTATGTCTTTCGGCATGCGAACAGGTCTATTCACGGGGAAGAAGCTTTCGGACTATATCAACCATGACTGCGACTACCTTAACGCTCGCAGGATCATTAACGTTCTGGACAAAGCACCACTGATTCAAGGATATGCGCAGGCATTCGAACGATTCTTGAGGGCTGCAGGATCAGGGAGTAGCGCCCCCGCAGCGTCGGTCGGTTCGATCACGGTATCAGCTCGCGTAGAACCGTCACCCAATCGACCTCGGGCGTCGTTGGCGAAACCACGAACTCGTCGAGCGAGCGTTGAGCTAGGCTAGTTCAGATCCCGCGAAAGCCTATCCTGTTGGGTACGGCCGACGCAGTATGGAAACACGCAAGATGGGAAATGGGTCAAGCTCGTAGCGAGAGGTTATTTCCGGAAAGTGCCATACGGAAATGGTTGAACTAAGGATCCACGGCGATGATGGGCATGCCGACCGGGTCGACGCTCCTGAGGACTTGAGTGCACTGGAGCTCTTGCGAGAGTTTTTGCATGCTCGAGGTCGGCCCTATTCTGATGCGCAAGGTCACCCACTCCCTTGGAAACTTGAAGACAGGCAGACTGGCACGGTATTGCAGCTGGACAAAACATTAGAGCAGAACGGGATTCGTAGTGGTCAAGAATTAACCCTTGTCTTAGTCCGGGGCACTCCCTCCGATGAGAGCATGCTCTGTGAGAAGTGCAATAGAGAGAACTGTGGTGGAGCGCCAGTCTGCAGCCATTGCGGGACCGTGTGTAGCCATTGCGGGGCCGCGCTGCTAAGGACCTCGGATCTCAAGCTGGAGGGTGCCGCTCCAGACGGCAAGAGTCACCACGCCGTACGTCGTTCAGACAGTCGAACTCAAGAGTTCCTGACAGATCTCGTCAAGATATTTGGGCTTCCAAGCACTGACAAGTGGGAGCTCTTCGACGCCAAGACAAATAGGACCTTAGATTCGCACAAGACCTTGATCGAGAATGGAATTGTTAGCGGACAGCGACTAGCACTGCGGAGGCCCGACGAGCGCCCTGGTGAAGGCCATCCGAAGCAGGGCGTCCGTTGTGAGAAGTGCAAGAGCGACAACCTCGCTGGAGCGGCGTTCTGTCGCCATTGCGGAGCCGCGCTGGGAAAGACCTCGGATCTCAAGCTGGAGGTTGGCGCTCCAGACGGCAAGAGCCACCACGCCGTGCTTCCTCCGGACA
This sequence comes from uncultured Acidobacteriaceae bacterium, assembly GCA_963699185.1. Lineage (GTDB taxonomy): Bacteria > Acidobacteriota > Terriglobia > Terriglobales > Acidobacteriaceae > DASRAA01. The sequence continues at coordinate 901,243 of OY969419.1, forward strand.
CTCTGACTCAAGAGTTCCTGGCAGAACTCGGCGAGGTATTTGGGCTTCCGAGCACTGACAAGTGGGAGCTCTTCGATGCGAATACAAATAGGACCTTAGATTCGCACAAGACCTTGATCGAGAATGGAATTGTTAGCGGACAGCGACTAGCACTGCGGAGCCAGGACGAGCGTCGTGGTGAAGGCTATCCCAAGCAGGGCGTCCGTTGTGAAAAGTGCAAGAGCGACAACCTTGCTGGAGCGGCGTTCTGTAGCCATTGCGGAGCCGCGCTGGGAAAGACCTCGGATCTCAAGCTGGAGGTTGGCGCTCCAGACGGCAAGAGCCACCATGCCGTGCTTCCTCCGGATACTCGGACGCAAGAGTTCCTGGCAGAGCTCGTCGAAGTATTTGGACTTCCAAGAACCGAGGATTGGGAGCTATTCGACGCGGACGCGAATAGGACCTTGGATGCTCACAAAACGTTAGCCGAAAATGGAGTTGAGAGCGGACATCGACTTCGGCTCCAGAAGAAAAGGATTGAACCACCAATCAATATATGGAATGTGGTTAGGAGGGAATGGAAAAGGATCGCCGTTGTCCTAGCCCTAATCGCATTGGTTGCTTGGGCGATCAACATGGCTACACCGGCGGTGGTGGTCAGCATAGAGCCGACAGGTCCTCTCAAGTTGTCACCGTCGCAAAGTCAGACGTTCAGTGTGATTGTCCAGCATGGTAGAACAAAGGCAGTCAAGTGGTCGCTCGATCCCGCGCTTGGCTCGGTCTCTACCGATGGGGTCTACACAGCTCCTGCTTCGGTATTGAGCACTCAGACAGTAAAGGTGATTGCGGAGAGCCAGGACGATCCGCACAAAACAGCGACGGCCTCTATAACACTGGTTCCCCCGCCCATCAGGATTGATCCTCCTACGATGACTCTTGGGCCTAATCAGTCGGCGCAGTTCTCGGTCGAGCCGGCCGAGTTCTCCGTCGAACAAGCCGAAGAGCTGGAAACGGCTGTCGATTGGTCTCTGGATCCTGCCGTGGGGACGATTACACCACTAGGAGTTTATACCGCACCGCCTGACATTCCTGCTCCTCAGACCGTGACCTTGATTGCGACCAGCAAGACGGATCCTGCGAATTCTGCCCGCGCCACAATCTCACTTACCCAGTCGCAGACCGCCCAATTGACAATCTCCCCCAAGCGCGTTTCGTTGGGTTCCTCCCAGTCACGGCAGTTTACCGCGACGCTTACTCCGAACGCCGGAGGAGCAATTTTGTGGTCCGTGGATCCGGCAATCGGTAACGTTTCTCAACAGGGACTGTACAACGCGCCTGGCTTCATATCCGCGGGACGCCAAGTACGGGTAGCCGCGAAATTGTCAACGGACTCGAACATAGCGGCAGTTGCAACGGTGATACTGCAGCCGGTTGCCCTCTCGCCGATTTCAGCGACTGTTAACGGAACCCAAGTCCAATTGCATGCGACGGTGATGCATGGGTCGAACACCGGTATAACGTGGTCGATCAACCCCCAGGTGGGGAATATTTCACCGCAAGGCATTTACACCCCTCCCTCCCCCATCTCCGTTGAGATGGACATAACGGCTACTGCTACCAGCCAGGATGACCCAACCAAGAGCTCCAACTTCATTATTCACCTCAAGCCAAAAGTCGCAATCACAAAGCCAAAAGTCGCAATCACACTGAATCCTTACAGATCTGTCTTAACCAATTCTCAGCAACAAATGCTATCAGCGAGTGTCACAGGTACTCAGGATAATTCGGTCACCTGGGCGATCACTGGTCCTGGCACGCTCTTGCCGAGCGGTTTATATACCGCGCCGGCAACGATTCCACCTGGTGGCCAGACTGTGCTAATAGTGGTCACAAGCCACGCGGATCCCAACCAGCGTGCGACTGGTGATTTTAGACTTGTGCCAAATACCGTACCTCCGAAGCGCGTTAAAGTTTCTCAAGGCGTCACGCAGGGATTGTTGATTCACGAAGTGAAGCCGGAGTATCCGGCGCTTGCAAGGTCCGCGGGCGTTCAAGGTACGGTCGTGCTCCAGGCCTTGATTACAAAAGACGGTGCGGTTCAAAATCTGAAAGTGATAAGCGGGCCTCCGATGCTGACTAACTCCGCGCTCCAGGCTGTAAGCCAATGGAAATACAACCCCTATCGTCTGGATGGGGAAGCGGTGGAGGCCGAAACCACCATCAACGTGATATTCACGTTGCAGAGGTGAATGCTGGCTTTAAATCAGAGTTGTTCAGCATGAAACTGCCAACAGCGCTAATCTTCGAACAGAAGATGGCCTTGAGCAAAACGCTTCAGGGCACACTTAGTCATGCTGGCTTTGAGATGATGCACGTACAGAACTCCAATTATCTTCTTTCGCTGATCAAAGCTAGGCGGCCGGATTTGGTAATCCTGAGTGCTTCTGGCATCGATGCTGGATGCCAATTGGAATTGGCACTTCGAATCCGCAGTGTGGCAGGAACCATCCCGATCATTCTTATCGTCTTAGAAAGTTCAGAAGATCTCGCTATTGCTGCCTTGCGGGCGGGAGTCAGCGAGTACGTAAAGAGTCCGTTTTCTCCAGAAGAGTTGCTCCTTTCCCTCAATCGGTCTCTCGCTAAGCGTCCCCAAGACGGGAATCAATGGGATGCAAATCCGCCCGAGAAGGTAATTAATCGCTTCGTTGGAGACAGCGCTCCAATGAATGAAGTTCGTGTTCGAATAAGTAAAGTGGCGGCGACAGACAGTAATCTTCTAATTACTGGAGAAACTGGGACCGGCAAAGAACTAGCTGCTGAATCATTGCATTGTCAGAGTTCGAGACGCTACAAGCCGTTTACTACGATCAACTGCGCAGCCATCCCCGACAGCATATTTGAAAGCGAACTATTTGGGCATGAACGAGGAGCATTCACGGGGGCTGAACAATCTCGGGAAGGAAGGTTGAAGGCCGCCGACGGGGGAACTGTTTTTCTCGATGAAATCGGTGACATGAGCACCTATGGTCAGGCCAAGATGTTGAGGATGATCGAAAATCATGAGATTCAGCGACTTGGCAAGAGCTCTGGAATCCCAGTGGATGTAAGAGTCATTGCCGCCACTAATCGGAATCTCGAGCAGTTAGTGGAAGAAGGGAATTTCCGAAAGGATTTGTTCTTCAGACTCGCGGTAACCACGCTGCATCTTCCCGCGTTGCGGGAGCGAAAAGAGGATTTGCTGCCTCTGGTTGCGTATTACATTCGCTATTTCAACGAGAGATTTGGAAAATCGGTCCGGGCCCTTTCTTGTGAAGCGATAGATCTCTTATTGGCTTACGATTGGCCCGGGAACGTCCGGGAACTTAAGAACCTCGTGGAAGCGATCTTCGTGGATCTTCCCCCACTGGATGACGTTGAAGTCGCGGAACTACCTTCACAATTCCGGAACCGCTGCGCTGGAAGTAAGACTGCATCAGTGGACGAGCGATCTCGGCTGGTATCGGCGCTTTCCGCGACGAATTGGAACAAGAGTAAGGCTGCCTTGACATTGCACTGGTCCAGAATGACTTTGTACAGGAAAATGGCCCGCTACAACATCCAATCCAGCCAGCATAGCGGCTCTTAGCCGCGACACCAACCACTCCGGCCCGGTGTCCCGTGGTGACACCGCTGTTACAAAGAGTGTTACAGCGTCAAAGCTGTCCACACGCGCATCCGCAAGTGTTGGCAAGGTCCTGATTACCACAGGTATTTGCAACGCGAAGCACAATAGTGCCTCATCTGTCTTCCACCTCTGTACTACTTCGACATCGTTCAGGTCGTGTCGCTTTCCAGATACACCAACCACGCGGCATCCTTAGAAGATGACCGTCTGTTTTCGCGAACTATCAATGGATCTATACACTTGGATCGGCGGACGCTATTTGCTCTTGGTTGGCGAAGTAATTGCTCTGAACAATCACACCAAGCAGATCCTAGCTTGTTGGCGAGAACTTGAGTAACACGGTCATTGCATGCCGAATGAGTCGCCGGATCAACATGGCTTAATCCGAAATGAAGAAGTTGAAGGACGGTACTCCAACTATTTTGTGGTAGGTCATAACGCCTTCGAGTTCGTGGTTGACTTCGGGCAAATGTACGCGGGTTCGCAGGTAAGCTTTCACACTCGGATAATCACAAGTCCGCCCTACGCAAAGGAGCTATTGAAGGTACTGCATGGAGCGGTGGAGGAGTACGAGAAGCAATTCGGGACCGCCGAGCGTATGGAATGATCATGGTCGCGTCTGATATGACGAAGCGAGTCGACGGAGGTGGCCCTCAGCGGGTCATACGGGCAGTGGTGTCGTCGAGTGTCGATAACGTAGACGGGACCTTCTTTGAGACGTCTTGCGACCACCTACTGGCGGAACTCGAAACGGTTAGGCTGCTTGTCCAGCTCCTGGTGACAAGGCTGCGCGGGATCCGCGGGTCAGGAGATGAGATCAACGGGCTTGTCATATCGGATAAGGAGGTCGACGATCTAATTGATCGGCCAGCTGGGGTGCCGGGCTTTGGGGTTGCCCCAGAGGCTCCAGACTTAGGGCAGATCTATGAAACATTGGCAGAGCGATGCTCAATAATCGCGACACGGCAGGAAGAGAGCCTGAGGCGCGCAGTGGACCTTAGGCTGGTTGAGCTTCAAAAGGCGTTTGGCCTTCTGCCATTCGATATTAACTCCTTACTGATATGCCTCGCTGCTGAATTGGACCTGCGGTATGAACGGTTGTACGCCTATCTTCAAGACGATGTCACGAAGAAGCGGCCCAGTGTAGATCTCGTTCTGAACCTGCTCTGCCATTCCTTCGAGGAGAAGCTCCAAAACCGGAAACGCTTTGCGCCTGAAGCTCCGCTGATTCGGCGACGACTTCTCTTAATCGGTGATGACCCTTCCCAGGCCTCGAGTACCTTGCTCGGCAAGTATCTGCGGGTCGACGACAGAATCATCGCCTATCTGCTCGGTAGTGATGAGATTGACTGCCGCCTTAGTGCCTGTACCTCGTACGTGCATCCGCAGAGAACCATTGAAGATCTTGTTTTACCAGTCGAGTTGAAGAGCAAGCTCACGTTGTTGGCCACACAGATTTCACCGACAGCCCGGACGCTGCTACGCATGCAAGGGTCGTACGGCTGTGGGCGCAAATCAACTGCTGAAGCTTTGTGCAATGCATTGCACCGCGGACTATTGATTGTCGACCTCGACGGTCTGCTGGCCGGCCGAGAGATGCCGGCAGGTGACGCTTTCGAGCTTCTATTGCGGGAAGTGGTTTTGCGATCTGACGCGCTTTACCTGGAGGGATTCGACACTCTGCTCGCCGACGATAAGGCCTTGGTGAGAGGAGCACTCTTCAAGGAACTGCGCAGCCATCAAGGTCTGATCTTCGTGGCTGGAGAGTCGCCATGGGAGCCTGGCGATGAAATCGGTGAGTACTCATTTGTTCGCATTGAGTTCGCCCGTCCTGATCACAGTACTCGGACTGAATTATGGCGCCAGGTGCTGGAGCAGAACGGACGTTCCGGTCTGGACACGTCAACACTGGCCAACAAATTCCGGTTCAGTGGCGGACAGATCAGAGACGCAGCGCATACTGCACTGCACCTCGCTCGGTGGAGAGATCCGGATCAGGCTGAGATCGGCATTACGGATCTGTACGAGGCGTGCCGAATACACTCGAGCCGCAAGCTGTCAGCTTTGGGCCGTAAGATCAAGCCGCATCACACCTGGGGAGACATAGTCCTGCCCGAGGATCGTATTCAGCAGTTACGAGAGATCTGCAATTCAATGAAATACCGTTCCCGGGTACTTGAGGATTGGGGGTTCGATCGCAAGATGTCTCTGGGAAAGGGCATGAACATCCTGTTTGCCGGGCCCTCAGGCACAGGCAAGACGATGGCAGCGGAAATCATGGCCGGCGAGTTGGGTCTCGACCTTTACAAAATTGATCTCTCTACCGTGGTCAGCAAATACATCGGAGAGACAGAAAAGAATCTGGCGCGCATTTTTGCGGAGGCGGAGTCCAGCAACGCAATCCTGTTCTTCGACGAAGCCGATGCGCTCTTTGGAAAGCGAAGCGAAGTGCGTGACTCACATGACCGTTACGCCAACATCGAGATCAACTACCTGCTGCAGAAGATGGAAGAGCACGAGGGTGTGGTGATTCTCGCCACGAACTTCCGGAAGAACATGGACGATGCCTTCGTGCGCAGGATGCACTTCACCGTCGAGTTTCCGTTGCCGTGTGAGGCGGACCGTCGTCGGATATGGGAACAGATATGGCCCAAGGAAACGCCACAAAGCTCCGATCTTGATTTCGACTTTATGGCGAGGCGTTTTGAAATGCCCGGCGGCAATATTCGCAACGTCGCTATGGCCGCAGCTTTCCTGGCCGCCAGTGACGGCGGTGTGGTCAATATGAGCCATCTGCTCCACGGTACTCGGCGTGAGTACCAGAAGATGGGTAAAGTCGTAATGCAGGGAGAGTTTCAATAGAACGAGCTGCGCAGGCCGCGGAGGCTTATACGACTGATCATGGATAGGCACGACCAAGAGTCGGTACGAGCACGAACGACGGGGTAGATGTGAGCGTGAGTAGTTGGCAGAGACCAGAGGCAGAGCGGTGCACTGAGGAGAGTCCTCAGGCCACTTCCGCAAGTGGTTCTGGCGAGCTGCGCCGAGAAGTGAGCGAGGGATTGTTCTATACCCACGTGCGCCTGAGCCAGACTACGAATAAGAACTTGGAAAACGCCGCATTCCTATACGGCCTAATTGAGTTACTTAACGAAAAAGGAATCATCAGCACTGAAGAACTGGACGAGCGCAAGAAGGCGGTTGGGGAGCGTCTGATTGCGGAACTGAACGAGAAAGGGCTGGGGGTGATGCTCCAGGACCCCGAAGAGGACAAGTACAGCTTTCAGGGAGAAGTGAAGATCGACTGCGAGAACCGGCTCCATCTCTGCAAGGCCACCTGTTGCCGGCTCCGCTTCGCGTTGTCCAGGCAGGATATTTACGAAGGAATAATCAAGTGGGACTTGGGACACCCCTACTTGATCGCACATGACAAAAACGGGTACTGCAGTCATATGGAACACGGCACCTGCCGTTGTACCGTTCGAGAGAGTCGTCCAGTACCTTGTCGTGGCTATGACTGTCGGAATGACCAGCGAATCTGGCTGGATTTTGAGAACAAAATCGTCAATCCGAACATCAACCGAACCGATTGGCCCGATTGTGAGAGGCCAACACAAGTCGATGTGAAGGTAAGTGAACTTGTTCCGCTGAATATAGCAGACGGGGGCGAGATATGCGCGAGCACTTAGCAGAAAGGAAGCCCGTTGAAAGCTCGCTTCCTCCGTTCAGGGCTCAGCAGCCCGAAGCGGAACAGGATGGCGACGCAGTACGCAGCCAGACACACGGGTATGGAGCGTCGGTTAGTGAACTCCGCCAGGTACTGCAGAGTGGTAATCGAGTCTCGTCGGCTCATGTCGCCCGGTCACTACTACAGATGCAGCGCACATACGGGAATCGCTACGTGCAGCGATTTCTTGCCCTTGCCAGACAAGGGGAGGGAGAGGCTGAAGTCACGCCCGAGGTTGAATCGGCAATCGAGCGATCGCGAGGGGGCGGGCAGGCACTGGATACCGGGGTGCGCCGCCAGATGGAGGCGGCGTTCGGCAGTGATTTCGGAGGTGTTCGCATCCACACCGGCTCCGAGTCCCACTTACTAAATCGCGCTGTGAACGCGATTGCTTTCACGACAGGTCGGGACATTTTCTTTAGCGATGGTGCTTATGTCCCGCAGAGTTCTGGTGGACGCGGGTTGCTGGCGCACGAATTAACCCATGTGGTGCAACAAGGTGGCAGCAGTTCTGTTCAAGGCAAGCTTGTGGTTGGTGAACCCAACGACCAGTACGAGCAAGAAGCGGACCGAGTGTCGAAATTAGTGAGCAGCACTTTGGACAGCGCAGCTGTCCCCGAAGCCCCGGCTGCGGATGCTGTCGCGCCAGTGCAGCGGCAGTGCGCCTGCGGCGGCCAGACTGCCTCCGGTGCTGAGTGCGAAGAATGCAGGATGATGCGGGAAGCCGGCGTTCAGCACGGGGCGCCGGTGCAGCGACAAGGCGACGGGGACACCGCAGGCGATGGCTTAAGCGGGCAGAACAACCTCCCTTTTTGCTTTCTAACCAGGATCGGTACGTGCATTACCTTATCGGGGACAAGCAGTGATGACGCGGCAACTCGCGCACCCGTGACTCTTAGACCCGTGGAATGTTGCCACGACGGTCCATGTAGTGCGGAAGGCCCTAGCTGCGCAGAAAGTACCGACTTTAACTGCACAGATTGTCATTAGACGAAATGATTGTAACTTGGTTCTAAAGCGAGCCCAAAATGATCGGGATGTACAAAGGCTGGACAGTGAAACAATTCAAGCCCTAGACATCGGCGTTTTCCTGCTCCTGATCGAACGCACAACGAGAAAGGAGCGAAAGACGATGGATATTGACAGTGGAGCGAGATATGCGTGAGCACGACGTCCAAACCAAGACCCCTGGAAAGCCTCCCGCCTCATCTACGGTTCAGAATCCCGGAACAAAGCAGTTGGGATCTCTGGAGCGCAGGCAAGCTTACGGAGATGGAGCGTCGACCAGTGAACTCCGTAAGATGCTCCAGAACGGTCATTCATTGTCGTCACCCGGTGTCGCCCACTCTATTCTGCAAATGCAGCGCACATATGGGAATCGCTACGTGCAGCGATTCCTAGCCGTTGCCAGGCAAGGGGAAGGAGAGGCTGAAGTCACGCCCGAGGTCGAATCGGCCATCGAACGATCGCGTGGAGGCGGGCAGGCGTTGGATACGGGAGTACGCCGTCATATGGAGTCGGCATTCGGGTCTGACTTCAGCGGCGTTCGCATTCACACTGGTGCCGAGTCCCACTCACTGAATCGCGCCGTGAGCGCGATTGCTTTTACCACCGGGCAGGACATTTTCTTCCGCGACGGAGCCTATGACCCGGGATCCTCAAGTGGACAAGAACTACTGGCGCACGAACTAACGCACGTTGTGCAGCAGGGCGGTGCTTCCGTGGTTTCGGGCCAAGCTCAGCGTCTCGGAATTCAACGGATATGTCCAGCATGTGAAGAAGAGAAAAAAGATCAAGGCATTCAGCGGAAGTTTGTCGTGGGCCAGGCCGATAACCCATCCGAACAAGAAGCGGAACGAGTGGCGAAGGCGGTAGTAAGTACATTAAATGCTGACTTTCGAGCGAGTTACCTTGGAGGCACCGATACGAGCGAGCTGAGTACGATCACTCCGACGGGTGACGAAGATGAATTCGCAACAGTCGCAACTTCGGACTTGCCGGGTTCAATCAACCTCTCCCATGCCCAAACCCTGATTCAAACACAAGATGGCGACGGAGGTGGAAACGGAGGGTCAGACGGAGGCACCGGAGGCGACATTGTTACTGCTTCTACTTCTTGCTCACCAACCGGCAGGTTCACGAGCATCCCTAGCGGGACACTCGCGGCCACTTTTGGTTCGGGAAAGTTTGGTGCTTCGTTTACGATGGTTGGCCAATTTACTGCTCCGCCCGCCCCTTGTATGCCTGCCAGTTGCTTGAACGGTGAGTACCGCCAGTTTGTGCGAGGCTTTGCCAAACGCAACGGGACCCAGATTGTCCACCCTCTGTGCGGAAACACCATGGATCCTGCGACCTGGAATGAAGATTGCAAAACGGTCGGAGGTTCCAATCTCAAGTACGGCTACCATTCCATACCATTCCCAACCAGCGGATTCACGAATCCCGATCAAGCGACGGGCTGTACTTTCAACGGATTTGATTTTCCAGGGTTTCCGTTAAGCAGCGTCAGCAGCGGAGATACCTTGGAATTGCACCTCGAATTCCAGGGCAAACTGGTGGACGCGGGCAACGGCGACGCTGTGCTTACTTCTTCCTCGTGGATGGTTCAGGGAACCGGGACTGTACCTTGATTTCTCGTTAATCGCACCTAGAGCATCGGCAAAGGAGTGAATGCGTTTTAAGGGGTGCAGCTGGTATTTGTTGCTTATCAACCAGAGTCTTCTTGCCGTTCTGGTGCTAGCGGTGGCGTGCATTTCTTCGAAACGTGGGGCTCAAAACATGATCCAACGCGACTTGCTCGTCGAACCCAAAACCATTTCCATAGCCGGAATGTCGGTGTCGGCGAAAGTCAGCCCGGACCGGGACGGTAATCGTTGGAATGTGACCGTCGTGTTTAGTCGGGCTGCCGATTTGCCTCCCCTGGACGGACGCGATGTGGAAGCGCAGCTTCTCGACGATAAGGGATCACCCCTAGAGTTGCTGGAGCGCCCCTCTGGCGTGCTTGTCGAATTTGGCGGGAGCCTTGGGAATTCCGCTAATGCAGAGTTCCGCTTTCGGAGACCTGACGTGATACCAGCAAAGCTGCTGGTGACCTACCGGGCGAGTCAAGGCGTTTTCGCACTGCGGCCGGCGAGTGTCCCCACGGGAGAATAGAACTGTGAGCAGCTTAAGTGTGCCCTCAGCTTACCTGCTTTTGGACACTACTGCAATTTGCCGCTTGCAAAATGGGAAACGCATCTGGGTTGATTTTGAAAACAAGATCAATCCGATATCAATCGGGCCGAGTGGCTGTAGTGCGATGCTTCGGCGGAAGACCCAAGAGACTCCGCATGATAAACGATCTTGACAGAACGGTGGAAGAGCTACTCAAGCGCGAACTAGCACCAGCATTGCTTGAGCAGGTGGCGATCAGCTTTGCCGCGCCTGATAGCGACTTCCCGCCGACATCGGTAACTCTGCCCGCGATTGACCTGTTCCTTTACGACATTCGCGAGAACCTGGAATTGCGCGACACACAGTGGATCATTGAGCGTCAAGATGATGGCACGGCTAAGAAAACACGTGCACCGGTTCGCATCGACTGCTCGTACCTGATAACGGCTTGGTCGAGCGAAAGTTCGACAACGCGTGCTCTGGACGAACATAGGCTACTTAGTGAGGTCATCAAGGTACTGCTTCGTCATCCGACGCTGCCTGAAGTGCTGTTGCAGGGAAGTTTGAAGGGGCAGGAACCACCCCTGCCTTCCAGCACCCTTCAACCCGGCCGTCTGCAGAGTGTGGCCGAGTTCTGGCAGGCGCTCGGTGGCAAACCGAAGGCCGCATTGAACTACACAGTAACGATTGGTGTCGTCGTCGACCAGCCGATCGGCACCGAAGTTCCGGTCACGGACAAGACGTTGAAATTCCGTCCGGAGGAGGTTGCACGATGAGCGATTGGCAAATCGCGCGACATCGAGTTGCGATCGCCGGCCGGGTGCTCAACGCGGGCACCGGAAGGCCGGTCGCCGAGGCTGCGGTTTTCATTACCGCAATGCCGGCGGCTTTCGAGAAGAAGTTGGCAATAGCATCGCTAGCTTACGGAGATCATTGGAATGCCTTGCTCGAACGATCGGACAGGACCAGAACCAGGAAAGACGGCCTCTTTCATTTTCTTGATCTGCCGGATGGCGAGTACATGTTGAGCGCTTCTCTTCCCAGTTACGGCAGCCGCTACGGCACTGCGGACCAAACGGCAACGGTGTCGCGCGACAGCAAAGGCAACATCAAGATAGCCTTCGTTAACTTAACCCTGCAGCCCACCGCAGTCGAAGGAAAGGTCACGGGAGCTGGTCACAAGGCTGATGTGGTGTTGGCCGAGGTGCGAGTAAAAGGTAGCGGCGAGCGGACGTTTACGGATGCAAAAGGGCAATACGCTATGGTCGGGATTGAACCGGGAAAGCGCGTGTTGCTGGTTTCTGCGCAGGGCTATCGCGCGGAATCTCAACCGGTCACGCTGGAGCATCCGGGCACATCGCAAACACTCAACTTCACACTAACCCGGGAAGCTGGATGACAAGCAACGTTTCCGAAAGAAAGAGATGGCCGAGTCTTGCAGGCGGTGAAGTTGCTTGACTCGTCGTGAGAATCAGCGGTGAACGGCAAAAGGAGGGCGAGCACGATGAGCCCGAAGAAAATATCGGACGACTCGGAAGTCCACAAGGGCCCTGAAGAACCTGAATCCGAACCCGCACAGGAAGCAGAGGCGCATTCTCCGGAAGAGGAGGCATCCCCTCCGGCAGAGGAGACGCAGCCGAGACAGGAAGCACAGTCGAAACCGGAGAACAAGCCTCCGGCCAGATCGAAAAGCAGGGCGGAGGTCGAACCCAAGCCTGCCGCAAAACCAGAAGCGACGAAGGATATTGCGGGAGTCGTAACGAAGGGTATGAATGAGGTCATGAAGTTCGACTTAAAAATTCGAAAAAGACGGCGGCGCTGATGGAGATTTCCATACCAGGGCGCGTGCTGCAACATCACGGGGCCGAAACCTCTCAATATTAAGGAGCGATTAGAATGCCAGAATATCTATCACCGGGTGTTTACGTCGAAGAAGTCCCTTCCAGTATTAAGCCGATCGTTGGTGTCAGCACCAGTACAGCGGCCTTTGTCGGCTGCTTCAAGGGACCGATTCAGATTCCCGAAGACAACCCCAACTACGATCCGACGAAACCCACCGACGCAAACAACAGTCCCTTTCGGGTGTGGACCTTTCCCGCTCCCGAAGCAGACTACACTGCGGCAAAACAAGCCTTTGACGCCTTAACCCAGCCAGGTGTCAGGCCGCCCCGTGCGGCGGACACCAGCCCGGCAGGATTGAAGGCCTTTCGCGCCGCTCAGGAAAACCTGTCGCTAGCGACCGCACGCAGCAATGCGGGCGACCTGGTCGACCCCGGCAAACCGGTGTTGTGCACGACCTTTGCCGACTTCAAGAGGTCCTTCGGAGATTTCTCAACGGATCCAGATCAAAACAAGCTGGTGCATGGAGTTTTTGGTTTTTTCAACAACGAGGGCACGCGCTGTTTTGTGATGCGCTATCCCGACCTCACAAGTCTGCAGGCCCCGACCGCGCTTGCTCCTCTGGAAGCTATTGATGAGATCTCCATCGTGGCGGCTCCCGGAATTACTGATCCGGTTGTGCAGGGCAACCTCATTGATCACTGCGAGAACATGTCCGACCGGGTGGCAATCCTGGATCCGCCGGAGAAACCGGAGGACTTGACCGAGGGCGGCATCAAGGTCATGACCAACACTGACTACGGCGCTCTCTATTTTCCTCGTATTCAGGTCTTCGATATCGTCACCAAGCTCACCGATCCCGATTCTGCGGAGGGTGAGATCTATGTTGCGCCCAGCGGGCACATTGCGGGCGTATGGGCGCGCGTGGACAACACCCGGGGTGTCTTCAAGGCGCCGGCCAACGAGCCGATTCATGGCGCCTTGGGCCTCGAATATCAAATCAGCAAATCTCTTCAGGCTGGCTTGAACCCTTACGGGATCAATGCCATCCGCAATATCAACGGAAAGATCAACGTCTGGGGTGCGCGGACTATCGGTGGTGATTTGAATGCGGACACCAAGTACATCAACGTCCGCCGCACTCTGATCTTCATTCGCAAATCCATCGACGAAGGCACGCAATGGGTGGTTTTCGAGCCGAATGACCCAAGTCTGTGGCAGAAGATCATCCGCAATGTCAGTGCGTTCCTCACTAACGTGTGGCGCGACGGAGCTCTATTCGGCGTTACGCCACAGGAAGCCTTCTACGTCAAATGTGACGAGGAGACCAATCCGCCCGAGGTACGTGATTTAGGTCAAGTAATCATCGAGATCGGCGTCTCGATTGTAAGACCGGCCGAGTTTGTGATCTTCCGGATCCAGCAGTGGGCCGGCCCGGCAGCACAGTAGACGGGGGTTACCACGTTCGAAGCGACGTCGCGGGGCAGTATGGACAAGGGCACACTTCTGGAAGACAAGGCAAGGTTTTTCGGACACCAAGCTCCGGACGTGTATCTGGAAGATACCTTCCGGCTGCCGCGGAGTTCCGTGTTCTCCACCGGTGTGCCCGTATTCCTCGGACTGATGCCGAGGCATAGCGACTCGATACGGGAAGAGTTAACGCTCGTACCTCACATGTTGACGCTGTGGGCTCACTTTGGGCGTTACATTGGGACGCCATCGCACGACTGCTGGCTTGCCTATGCAGTAAGAGGGTTTTTTGAAAACGGGGGTCGCCGTTGTTACGTAGCTGTCTTGAAAGACGGCTCCGCACAAAGTCTGGAGGAAGGCTTGCAAGCCATTTCGCACCAGAACACAATTGATCTGGTCTGCGCGCCCGATCTGGTCAAAAACCGGGCGACGGCTTTCGAACTCCAGCAGTTGGTAGTGAACCATTGCGAAACTGCCGGAGATCGTTTTGCTATCCTCGATTCCCGCCTCGGCGACACCAATGACCAAGTTGGTGAGCAATGGAGTGAGATAGAGGGCAAGAATGGAGCCATTTATTACCCCTGGGTCAGAGTTCATGGCTTTGGCGGCGAAGCAGTTCTCGTCCCTCCGTCCGGCTACGTGGCCGGAGTTTATGCGCGGACGGATGATGCCCGGGGCGTGCACAAGGCACCGGCGAACGAAGTGCTGCAGGGAGTGTTGGGATTGGAGCGGCTGCTCACCAATGAGGACCAGGCGCAGCTCAATCCTAAGCGCGTCAACTGTTTAAGATCATTTCCTGGACGTGGAATAAGAGTTTGGGGAGCGCGCACCCTAAGCGGCGACGATGCATGGACCTATGTCAATGTTCGGCGCTTGTTCCTGACCGCAGTCCGCTGGATCGACTGGCACATGGATACCGTGGTCTTCGAGCCCAATGATGCAAGACTTTGGGCGCGAATTGAGCGCGAACTGAACAGCTATTTCCTGGAGGTGTATCGCCGAGGCGCGCTGAAAGGACGCACTCCGCAGGAAGCCTTCTACGTGAAGTGCAATGCCCAGACCAACCCGTCGGAAATGCGTGAGCAGGGCCAGGTAGTCACCGAGGTCGGCCTGGCGCCGGCGGTTCCCTATGAGTTTGTCGTGGTTCGCCTGATCCATGGGGCGAGCGGAGTGAGCATTTCGGGCCCAGTTCGGCCCGAACAAAATTAATTTGGAGCAGGAGGAAACATGCCGACTGGAGACCGGAAAGATCCATTTCGTGGATATAACTTCAAACTCGAAATTGACGGAATCAACCAAGCCGGATTTCGAGAGTGTTCGGGCCTCGACGCCACGTCGGACCCGATCGATTATCGCGAGGGCAACGAAAAGGCTTACACCAACCGCAAATTGCCCGGCCAAACCAAGTATTCCAACATCACGCTCAAGTGGGGGATTACGGACGACCATTCGCTGTGGGATTGGCGTAAGAAAACTATCGACGGCAAAACCGAGCGCAAGAACGGCTCCGTTGTCTTGATGGACGAATCGGGCGAAGAGAAAATCCGTTGGAACTTTGTCAACGGATGGCCGACAAAGTGGAGCGGTCCCAGTTTCAATGCAACGGCCAACGAGGTTGGAATTGAAACACTGGAAATTGTGCATGAAGGAGTAGCCAAGGCTTGATGATGCAGACGGAGTTTCCATTTTCCTTGCCGCGTGGCTACCGCGACTCCGAGGGCAACGTGCATCGCGAGGGCGTTATGCGGCTTTCGACGGCCTTCGATGAGATCGCGCCGATGAAGGATCCTCGTGTGCAGACCAATCCCGGTTATCTCGTGATCATTCTGCTTTCGCGAGTGATTACTCGCCTGGGCGACCTGACACACATTAATCCCAAGGTAATGGAGGGCCTGTTCTCGGCTGATTTGGCATTTCTGCAGGATTTTTATCGACGTATCAACGAGAATGGCCACAGCCGCGTTGGCGTGACCTGCCCGCAATGTGAGGCCAAGTTCGAGCTGGAGATGAGCAGCGTGGGGGAATGATCGGCTACCCTTCGGACAAGATATTCGAGGAGGTAGCCTTCATCGCCTACTATCTGCATTGGCCGCACGAACAAATCATGTCCCTGGATCACCGCGAGCGCCAACGGTGGGTCGCGGAAGTTTCCAGGATCAACCGGCAACTGAATGAGCCGGCATAACGGGAGCTTGATGCATGGCAACGGGCGATCGCCACGATCCCTTCCTCAGCTTCAATTTCGCAGTAGAGATTAACGGCGTGATTGTCTCCGGATTCAACGAAGTTTCCGGTCTACAAGCCGAAATTGAGATTCAGGAGTATCGGGAAGGTGGAGTGAACGAGTACATCCATAAAAGAGCGGGTCCGGCGCGCTATCCCTCGAATCTGATTTTGAAAAGAGGCATCGGGGACAGCACCGAACTTTGGTCTTGGTATTGCGATGTGCTGCAGGGCACTGTTCACCGAAAGTCTTTGGATGTGGTGTTGATGGACAGCACGGGTGCAGAGCAACGGCGCTGGACCTTGCAAAATGCTTATCCGGTGAAATGGACGGGGCCAGATTTTAAAGCTCAAAGTTCTGAGGTGGCGATCGAGTCCCTGGAACTAGCACATGAAGGCTTGGTCTTTGCAAACGCGACTGCAACGGCGCAGTCGGTGTCAGGATAGAAAAAAGCTTTGCTGTCAATTCAAAACGCAAGAAATCGATCTTTAGCCTTCGATTTCCGTTAGAGGTTGCAGCTGGTATGCAGCACCGAGAAGAACAATCACGGGAGCCTTCAGTTGGGGAGTCAGCAACGTCTGGCCAGACTTGGGATCTTGGGCAGAGAATTTACGCCAGATATGGCCCCTCACCCGGGGTCATGTCCCTAGGGCTTGGACCAGGACTGGCATCGCAGATTTTTCAGTTCAGCGACCGCCTGCCCCTGTTGCACACGCTGCATCGGCGTTGGGGCATGGACGGAATCCCGCTCCCAACCACAGCCAGTCCACTGTGGCTTCGCGCGCTCGCTTCCCCGAAATCTGCGGACTCTTCTACATTAGCGCTTCGCATTGTCGAACCTGCTTCGGCAGGCTTACCCGCAGGGATATCACATGTCGGGCCATCCGCTTCCAATCTCACTGCGCCACAAGCACCAAGCTCTCTCTCGACAAGTTCGAAATTCGACCCACGTGCCGTGCTGCCGGGTTCAGAAGTTCATGTCCATCCACCAACCCGAAGCTCCGGGAGTTGGGTCTCGCGAGCTGACGATGTGACCAGCCGACAGCAAACAGGCCTGAGGGTGAGGCAATCTAGCACTGCAGACGAGTCTCGCAGCGGTGTTCCATCCGATGGCGCGCTGACACCCCTTCCAGCACCAGGAGTTCCCCATCCCCCCCCCGGGGACTCCGCAGCCAACAAGGTTGTGCGTACTCATACGGCGGAGGGAGCGACGGAAGCGATAGAAACTACAGAACCGACAGCAGCGCTTTCGAGCGTCCGGGATGGTGCCGCATTGCCTCTCGTTCCAGCTTTCCCCGGAAGCCACTACTCAGGAACGGTGGGTGACGAAGTCTCATCTCCATCGACTGCGGGAATGACTCACAAGGCTGGTGGCGGTATTGCATACGACAGCTCATTGGCAACTCCGGCTCTCTGCGCTGTCGATTCTGCTGCGAGCAAGGTCGTGCCTCCTGGCACAGCCACGGAAGGAATGGAACCCACAGCAGCACCTTTGAGAGTCCCGGATGGTGTTAGCTTGCCTTCGACCCCGACATCCTGTGGAAGCCACCAGTTAAGAACAACACGTGACGAAGGCTCCTCTCGAGCGGCTGCTGGAAGGATTCATGAGTCCGGCGACAACGTTTCTAACGCGCAGGTTCAACGGAAAGCAGGGGCTAAGCAAAGCTATGAAACCAAAGCGCCCGGACCAACGCCGGGCGGTTTGCCTTTGGTTCGGCAAAACCCTGCTGCGTCAGCCGTTGATGGCAAGAACCTGTCAACGGGCGCGGAAAGCCCAGGCCTCAAGCTGTCCACTCTGAGCCAGATTCAGCTTGGCCCTCCAGTTTTCTGGCGCCCATCCAAGGGTGTTCGTTCCAAGGCGAATCGGCAGAATATGGATTCTCCTGAAAACGAGCAGATGGATAATTCTTCCGATATGAACCTGCCGGCGAACACTTCGCGGTCGGAATCCGTTGCCGCGTCTTTTTCGTTGTTGCGCGAAGGGGTCGTAACTGGGGGACAGCACGTCGAGGGTGGCACGGTATTACGGCGTCCGCCTTCCGCGAGTCCGCTTCACATGAGCACATCCAAGGCTGCGACCGAAGTTGTGCGAGCAGCGACCCCAGTTCCGGAAAACGTTCTGCCAACCAATGGCTTGCGGAAGATAGCAGCTGGAAGTACCCGGAATGCGTTGACAGATGTCAGCGCACCGCCACAGAGTCCGCAAGAGCGCTGCAAACCTGACCAGACAGACAGCGCGAGAACACGGGTGATGGCGGCGCACTCTATCGCCAAGTTCGTTGGCGGATCAGAGGTTCCGCCTCTTCTTCAACACAATGCGACAGCATTGCTTTCAACGCTGAGCAAGAGTTCCAACACCGGAAACTCTGCGGAAGGTGCTACCAATCGGATTAACGCACCAGCAGGGCAAGCTCCGATTTCATCAGCGAAACACTCTGGCAGTTCCGTCGCGCATCAAGCAAAACCCACAGTTCCACCCTTTGTTCAACGTAAAGTGACAGCGTCGCATTCACCGCGGAGCGAGAGTTTCAAGGCCGAAAACCGGGCGGAGAGTGCGGACTACCAGACGGATTCGCTAGCAGGCCAAGCTGCGATTTCATCAGTCGAGCCAGAAAACCTGCCTTCGTCTATTGCCCCTTCCCTAGTGTCTAGTTCAAATTCGGTTTTGAATCTGCGGGGCGGCGCGGATCTGCTCGTCTCCGGGGGTCTTGGATCGAGTCTGTTGCAGCGGCAGTCTGACTGCTCCATCGCGCATCAAGTGAAATCTACAGTTCCCTTTGCTCACCGGAGAGCGACCGCCGCGCCTTGGTCGCGGACGGAGAGTTCCAACGCCGGGAACGCGGTGGAAGGCGCGGCCTATCGGATGGATTCGTCGGCAGGGCAAGCTGCGATCTCATCGGCCAAGCCTGAAAACCTGCCGTGGCCTATTCCCGCGTTCCCCGTGTCAAGTCCACATGCGGTTTTGAACCAGCCGGGCGACACGGATTGGGCGGCTTCTGGCGGTCTTGGATCGAGTTTATTGCAGCAGCAGTCTGAGGCATCGATCACGCATCGGGCAAAATCCAGGGCAACTGTTCAGGAAACTGGAGTTCATCCTGTTGGTCACCCTTGGTCCGTACCATCAGCCTCGCCCGTAGTTCAACCTGCAGTCTTTGCGATGACGAGGATTCAACCAAGCGCGCACGCATCGGATGCTACTCTGACATCCCAAATCTTCACACCTCGTGCCAAAGGGGTGCTTCGGGCTGCGATTGAAGAACCGACAACAGGTGTGGTGATCACGGCTGAACCTCCGAATGTCCCAGCCGTGGCTTCCCGAAAACTGATTATTGACCAGGCATCGGATGCAACGACGGCCAACCTTACGCAAAGCCAGCTTCGCGAAAGACTCGTGTTACCCAATGCTGTCCGTGCGAACCCTGCACCGAATCGGGTGAACCGGCATCCCTACTCGGGGTCAGCGATGGGATATCCAGCGCTCGCTTCGGATCATCAGCTGGGTTTACCACAAAGATTGGAGATTACACACCGGGACTGGCTGCGAACAAATGTGACTTCGACTTCGACTCACCCTGAGGCGAACCATGGCGTCACCCATTCGCCGACAAACTTCAATATGGTGCAAAGATCTGCGGCAACCTCCGCTGGCAGCAGAGGAGTTCAGACGCCGGCCCCCGGGGCCGGCTTACCGGATCAGAGCAAACAAGTCTCTCAGAATCTGGCATCCGGAGACATAGCTCAGTTAACCAACCGTGTGTACGAACTGTTGCTCCGCCGCTTGGCTAGCGAAAAGCAGCAGAGGGGACTCTAGCGAATGGCATTTCAGCATATATCAATCGCGCCGGAAGGCCAGGCATCATTTCAGGTGCTTTTCAATCCGACGCAATACAGTGTGGACAAAGGGAACACCATCGCGCAGGCAGCCATCCCGGGACTCGAGGCTCCGATCCTCCAGTATGTTCATGGCAACATGCGCACTCTTAGCATGGACTTATTTTTTGACACCTACGAAGAGGGCACGGATGTTTCCGCCGACACCGACCATATCTACGATTTGCTATACCTCGACCCTTCCACTCATGCGCCACCCATTTGCAGGTTAACATGGGGTAAGTTCTATTTCCGTGGTGTGCTGGATCACGTCAGCGGTAAATTTACGTTGTTTCTAGTGGATGGCACACCGGTTCGAGCTACTTTGAGCGTGGTCTTCAACGAATTTATCGATGTGGATGTGCTGGTGCAGGAGCAACCGACCGAGTCTGCAGACCATCGGAAGACGCGCCTGGTCAGGACTGGTGACAGGATCGACAACATTGCAGCAGAGGAGTACGGCGATCCGGCGAAATGGCGTCCCATCGCCGAAGCCAACGATCTGGATGACCCGTCCCAGCTCGAGCCCGGTCACGTGCTCATTATCCCGCGGCTGCACTGATACGGAGGCTGAAGAGTGACGAACTATTTCGCGCCTGCGTTCCAGGTAAAGGTTAACGGCTCCCATTTGCAAGCGGACATTTCGATGAACATCGAGACCATCTCGGTCACCAGTAAGCCGGATACGCTCGACACGTTTACCTTTACCATTACCAATGCTTTGCCTGCTATGCGCTGGACCCACACCTCGGATGGCGCTATTTTCCGCGAAGGAAATTCGGTGAGCATCGCCATGGGCTACGTAGACGATCTGCAAGAAATGATCGAGGGCGAGATTACCACCATCAGCCCGACCTTTCCAGCCGCCGGCATTCCCACAGTCACGATTGGCGGTAATACCCGCCTGCACCGCTTGCGCGGCACCAACAACACCAGAACATTTCAGAATATGACCGACGCGCAAGTGGTCCAGCAGATTGCCCAGGCAAACGGTCTGCAAGCGGAAACGAATGATACGCACGTTCAATATGACTATTTGATTCAACCAAACCAAAGTGATCTGGATTTCTTGAAACAACGCGCGGCTAGGCTCCATTTCGAAATTCTGGTGCAGGGGAGAAAGCTGATCTTCCGCAAGGCCCAGGAAGCTCAACCCAAGACCTACACGCTGGTTTGGGCAGGAGTACAACAAGCCTTTGCAGGTGGTCCGACTATCTTGCCCTTGAAGAGTTTCGCTCCCGACCTGGACGCCTTAGCCCCCAAGTCCAGTGTCCAACAGCGCGGCTATGACGTGGCATCAAAGCTGGCGTTTGTGTCCAACGCCGGCCCTTCCGACCAAAGAACCACTATGGGAGGGTCGCAATCCGGCTCGCAGATACCGCAGAGTGCTTTTCAGGCCCCGCGCAACGAGGTGCATGTGACTACGCCCATCGCTTCTCAGGCAGAAGGCGATCAGCGCGCCAAGGCGGCCCTCAACGAGAGAGCCATGGGACTAATCAAGGGAGCGGCAGAAACGATCGGTATTCCGGACTTGCGCTCCGGTCAGGTGGTGCAAGTGATGGGCGTGGGGCCGCGCTTCGAAGGGCGGTACTACATCGAGCAGGCAGTGCACTCCATCAGCACGAGCGGATACTCGACCTCACTTAATTTGAAAAGAGACGCGATCTAATGAGCACAAGTCTGATTGACCTTTTGACTCCCAGTGGTAGCTCTCAGGAGCAGGGCCGTTTCTACGGCGTCGTCATGGGCATCGTTACCAATAACCAGGACCCCAACAACATGGCGCGCGTGAGGGTGAAATTTCCCTGGCTTTCCGACGATAACGAGAGCTGGTGGGCGAGGATGGCCACTCCGATGGCGGGAGGAGGCCGCGGCTCGTATTTCCTGCCCGAGGTCAACGACGAAGTTTTGATTGCGTTCGAGCACGGCGATGTCCGCTTTCCTTACGTACTTGGAGGTTTGTGGAACGGCCAGGACGCTCCGCCGGCGAACAACAGCGATGGCCAGAACAATATCCGTGTCATTCATTCGCGAAGCGGTCATCTCATCCGGCTGGACGACACGGATGGTGATGAAAAGATCGAGATTATTGACAAGACTGGAAGCAACAGCGTCACCGTTAAGAGCTCGGACAACAGCATGAGCCTGACTTGCACCGGCGATATGAGCCTGAACTGCACCGGCAAAATGACCCTCCATGCCGGCGGGGGGATGGAGATTACCTGCGATGCCGACATAAAAATCCAGGCTGAAGCAACGATGGACGTAGAAGCCACAGCTCCCATGACTATAAAAGGGGCGATGGTGAACATCAACTGAGGCGGAGTCTGACTCTAGCCTAGCGGAGTTTCCATGGGCCAGCCAGCAGCCAGGCAAAGCGATCAGGTAACCCCGATTGATACGCACATCGAGTTGGTGATTGCGCCTCCCTTAGCGACTCCTCCGGCGGCTTCGGTCTTGGTACCAGCTACAAGCCAAGACCTCATGGTTGCCTGCAGTCAGACGGTTGTCATCTTGCAAAAGACGGCAACACCGCTCTCATCCACATGGTCTGGTCGCTTTGTAGGCAGGAACGGTGGCTGCGGTCAGCACCATATTTTTGAAGTTGAAGGGCACTCGCGATGCTAGCGGATTTTCTTGGCAAAGGCTGGAGTTTTCCTGTTGCTCTCAGTGACGGGCGTGGGATTGAGATCAGTCCCGGGGAAAAAAGTATTCAGGAGGCGATCTGGATCATTCTCGCTACCTCTCCCGGGGAGCGCGTGATGCGTCCGAATTTCGGCTGCGGCATACACGGTCTGATTTTTTCGGTGAATGACGCCACGACCATTGGCCGAGCGGCTCAAGAAGTGCAACTGGCACTGATTCGATGGGAGCCACGAATAGACGTTCTCGGTGTCGATACGGAAGTCCGCGGAAGAGGAGAGGTGCTGCTGATCAACATTCACTACAGGAATCGTTCTACGAACAATTTTTTTAACCTTGTTTATCCCTTTTACCTGACAGTGGGTTCGTAGTGGTTCAAGCTCCCAAACTCGATGAACGCACGGGCCCAGAGATTGCCAGGGAAGTATACGGCCTATTGCCTGTTTATGTGGAGAACTGGCCAGACCAGGGCGACCCCGGAGAACTCGCTGATGCCTTGATTCATGTGTTTGCACGTTTTGGTGAAATCATCATCGACCGGCTCAACAAGACTCCGGAAAAAAATTTCTTGGCGTTCCTTGATTTGCTGGGCGTTTCTCCTCTTCCTTTGCAAGCGGCGCGCGCGCCGGTGACCTTCTATCTGGCCGCCGGAAGCGCCAGCCACGCGGTGGTCCCTGCTGGTACTCAGGTCGCGGCCCCGCCTGCCAAAGGAGAGCAGAAACCCGTTATCTTCGAAACCGAGGGGCAACTCGTCGTGGTTTCGGCAAGACTGGAATCGCTTATTCTCAAGGATGGTGGCCGCGATCAGTGCACAGATTTCAGTGCCATCCTTACAGCGCCTGCGCCTCCCTCAGGTGGTGGCGCAGCGGATGCCGCCGGCGCGCTGCCGGCGCCCGGCAACGTGATCGTTATCCCTCACGCCCTCTATGTTCCGCTTCCCGTATCCGCCGTCTGGCCTGCCTATAACCAGATCCGCCTGAAGGTTGCATTGGATGCCGATCTGCCCTCTCCGATCGATCCCCGAACGCTGCGGTGGGAGTTGTGTGTCGCGGTGGATTCGAAGCTCGCCACCACCGGCGCGACGGGCCCCGTCGCAAGCCAGGAACATGGCGAAGATGTCATCGCAACAATCGTACTAGAGCCATTGCCGGATGGGACTGAGAACCTGACCAAAAGCGGCGACATAGTATTCCTAAATGTTCCGGACATTCCCTCTCTTGTACTGGATGATTTGCCCGGTCATTGGCTCCGATGCCGGCTACTAACCCCAATTACCTGCTTGCCCAAATCTTCCGCGGGAATGGTTCGAGATACGCAACTGCCTGGAATCAAAACGCTGACCATCGAAACGCGGCTGGAACGGACTGGATTGCCCCTTGAACAGGCGTTCTTCAACAACCTGAAACTTGACTTAACAAAGGATTTCTTCCTATTCGGCGAGAAGCCAAAATTTGGCGATACTCTTTACCTGGCGAGCCGGGAAGCATTCTCAAATGCTGATGCTGCAATCACTCTTCATATCACCGTCACAAACCCAGCATCGAGCGGCTCGGACACCCCGCTCCCCCCAGCAAAACCGCAAGACACAAAACTGTGCTGGGAATTTTGGGATGGAACGGTGTGGGCCGAGTTGGGTACATCTGAAACCTCCGCTAAGCACATACGCATCCGCATCGACAGCCCGGAAGCTCCCGACGCGCAGTTCTCAGACAACACTCAAGTACTCTCCGAGTCCGGAGATATAAGTTTTAAGTTCCCCAAGGCCCCGGCAATGCTGAACTTGAATGGCCAAACCAATTATTGGATCAGGGTACGGATTGTCGCGGGAGACTACGGCAAAGAGGCCCACTATGAGCAAAAAGGCGGATTGATCGAAAGAGAGCTAAAAGGTGGATTTGTTTTGGTGCCGGCCACATTGGCTCCGCCTTCCATCCGTTCAATCAAGGTCGACTACGCGGTGCGAAAAGAGTCGCAACCCGACACTCTCCTCACCTACAACGATTTTGCTTACGCCAAGATCAATCCGCAAAGCGGGCCCTTCAAACCGTTCCTGCCTGCGCCTACAGATCAAGTTACGCCCTCGTTGTACTTTGGGTTTACATTACCGCCTACTTCGACGACAAGTACGGCCGTGTTTCCCAACCGCCCGATGAGCGTGTATGTGGGAATGGCGGAGAGTGCGACTGGGCAGTCCGCCGATCCCGGTTTTGGTTCTGCGGTCGCAACCTGGGAGTACTGGAACGGGGCCGATTGGATGAAATGGACCGTACTGGACGATACCCAGGGGGTTCGGCGGGCTGGGCTGCTTCGATTTCTTGCGCCCTCCGATTTCGCTCGCAGCCAGCAGTTTGGTCAGACCCGGTACTGGCTGCGCATGCGGCAGCGCGATCCGCATTTCCATCCGACGTTCTGCCGTGTGCTTCTTAACACTACGAGGGCGATTGAGGGCATCACTAGCACGAATGAGATTCTCGGCGCCAGCAACGGAACTCCGAGCCAGCAATTTCGGACCACGCAGACACCAGTTCTGGCGGGACAGAATCTGGAAATATGCGAGTCCACGGATCCCTCGTGGAGTGAACGCGCGCAGATATATGCCGATGAGGGAGATGACGCGATATCGCGAATGATCGATCCAATCGGGAAAGGCAATGCCTTCTGGGTGCGATGGCATGAGGTGCCCAACTTTTACGGTTCCGGGCCACGCGACCGGCACTATCTGCTCGACCGCATGAGCGGCGAGGTGACCTTCGGGGATGGCACGAATGGCATGATCCCTCCTCCCGCTCTTCCCGGCAACATCCGCTCAAGTTACCGCACTGGAGGAGGGGCCGCGGGTAACCAGCCCGCGTATGCCGTCACGCAACTGAAAAGTGCGATCCCGTACGTACAGAAGGCGTCGAATTGCGAGGCCGCCAGCGGAGGAACCGACTCCGAACCGGACTCGGCGCTTCTCGCACGCGGACCTCTCGGCATAAGGCATGGCGGCCGGGCCGTGACTCAGGAAGACTTCGAGGATCTTGCCATGCTTGCCTCACGTGAGGTCGCGCGCGCCAAGTGCGTTCCTCTCATTGACCTCACAAAAGATCTTGACGCCAAGAAAAGAAAACCCGGGGTCGTCAGTTTGATCATCGTGCCGCGCTCAATAGATCTCAGGCCCAGGCCCAGCCTGGACCTGTTTGACCGTGTGCGGAGCTACCTCAATGCACGGCGCCAGCTCACCGCAGACCTGGAGCTGGTCGGTCCAGAATATGTGCGCGTTGATGTGGATTGCGAGATCGCCGTTTTCGATCCAGAAGCCGCAAGCGAGGTTGAACTGGCAGCAACGAGAGCGCTTGAACGGTATCTGCATCCGGTGATCGGCGGGGAGGATGGCACCGGTTGGGATTTTGGCCGGGAGCCGCAACGGTCTGATTTCTTCGGGTTGCTCGAGCGCACTCCTGGCGTAAGTCACGTTCGCCAGCTAGGCGTGAGCTTGATCCCCGATCGGCCCGGAAGCGAAAAGACAGGGCGATTTCTAATCTGTCGTGGCAATCACAAGGTGACGACCACTCTAGAGGAATAATTGTGCCGTTGCGCTTGACCAATCTCGATGATCTGACCTGGGAAGATTTGACCGCCGAAGGGCGATCCCTAATCCATGCCCGGTCGCAAGCGTGGACCAATTATAATCCGTCAGATCCCGGCATAACTCTTGTCGAACTATTCGCTTACGTCAGCGAGAGTTTGATCTATGAACTCAACCGAATCAGCAGTAACAACCTGCTAGCCTTCTTGCGGCTAATTAATGGTCCTGACTGGAAACCGACAAGGTCACTGGATGAGGAGAAACGCGCTGCAGTGCTGGACATGCGTCGGGCGCACCGCGCGGTCACTGCCGAAGACTTTGAAAGACTGGCGCTCGCGGTGAATGAAACTCTGGGACGGTCGAGTCAGGAAAAAGTAGCGAGAGCAAAATGCATCTTCCAGCGCAATCTGGAAAATCCGGACCCGGCAGC
The DNA here is from genome assembly GCA_963699185.1 of uncultured Acidobacteriaceae bacterium. Lineage (GTDB taxonomy): Bacteria > Acidobacteriota > Terriglobia > Terriglobales > Acidobacteriaceae > DASRAA01. Next base: position 927,810 of record OY969419.1, read on the forward strand.
GCAGATTACCGAGACTCCAGGCCACGTGAGCGTTGTAATTGTACCAACTCGTCGCTCTCATCCCAGCCAAGAGCTGCTCCGCAGCGTCAAATACGCCTTAGAGCCCGCGCGGCTGCTCACTACCAGGGTTCACGCGGTTCGGCCCAGATTTTTAACCCTGAGCGTCGTTGTTACATTGGTCCCTCGGTACGGAGCTGACCCGAGAGCTTTGCGAGATGAAGTTGTCCGGCACATCGAAGTTTTCTTTGATCCTCTCGACGGTGGATTGGACGGCAAGGGATGGCCGTTTGGCAGGAGCGTTTACGTATCAGAGCTTTACCAGCTCTTAGACCAGGTGCCACGAGTGGACTACGTGATTCGGAGTAAGCATCCCAAGACGGGAGAGGAAATGGACGAAGTGATCGTTGCACCCTCAGAGGAAGCGCGGCTCAGACGGAACAAGCAGCACGAACTGGAAGCCATCGAGCTCCGTCCGGACGAACTGGTATGCGCATGGATTGATCCGGACGACATTACGATTGCACCAGCTTAAATGTTGGAATCCAGACAATTGATAGGTTGACTGAAAGTGCCTATTCCGGTCGCTGTCAAAACTTCGAAACCGCACCTGATCGAGTATCTGCCTGCGATCTATCAGGAAGCCGATCCTTCCCATCCGCAGATGTTTCTCGGTCAGTTTCTTTTAGCCTTTGAGAGGGTTTTGCTAGGCCAGCATGGGGAGACAGCTGATGCCCAGCGCGTCGTCGGAGATAAGTCAGCGGACACGGCGATCGAAGGCTTGGGAGAAAAGATTGCCACGCTGCACAGAGTTTTTGATCCCGGGGAAACACCGGAAGAGTTTCTTCCCTGGCTGGCAAGTTGGGCTGCGCTAAGCTTCCGCGCCGAGCTGAGCGTACCCCGAAGGCGCCGATTGCTGGCAAACATTATTCCGCTGTATCGCATTCGGGGCACTAGAAGATACTTGGAAAAGCTGTTGGAATTGTGCGTGGACGCCATTGTTTCCGTCACCGACGTGGAGATTCCTGGGCTGCAACTGGAACGACACTCGACAGTCGGGTTCGACACATACCTTGGAGGAGGACCGCCACATTTCTTTTCGGTCACTCTAGTGGCACCCAGGCTGAACCAGGATCAGAAAGATAGAGAGGTCACGATCGCACACAGCATCATTGAGCTGGCAAAACCCGCGCATACCGTGTACGAGTTGTCAGTGGCTTCGCCAAGGATGGAAGTGGGAGTCCATTCCACTATAGGTATTGATACAGTGCTAGGGCCGCCGACGGCCGAGTCTGCGTGAAAGGTGAGTGATCATGGTAGCAAAACGCATGAACTACTTTACCCACCAACTGCTTGTTGCACAGGATTTAAAGGATGAGCAGGCCTATCACATCGAAATGCGTCGCCGCCACAATCGGTTGTTTCACTCATGGGGGGTAGTGGAAGGGCTTGAGGTCCTCCAGAAGGGAACGCACGAGGTCACCGTTGAGCCGGGTGCGGCGATCGACAACGAGGGTAGGGAAATCATATTGCAAGACAGCGAGACCCGGGACTTCGGCTCACTCCCACATGATTCCCAAGTATTCATCACCATTAGTTATCAGCAAGAGGAGACTGATCACCTCTCGGCTGGCGGTGCAGAGGGGGCCACACGGGTGACCGAAAAAGCTGAGATTCATGAGGTACTCCACGACCAACTTGATCCCGCTGCACTCATTCTGGCGCGTGTGAGTCGGGACGAGCATGGACACATTGTCGAAATAGATATGGGTCACAACTTCCGTAAGCTTGCGAAACCCGCCGCCAGTCCGATAGCAGGGTGGGTCCGGTTGCCATTCAAACCAGTCCGCCTAAATCCGGTAAGAATCAGCGGGAAGCTAGTTGGCGGAGACTCCTCCGAGTATGACTTTATCGTAGATGAGGCGACCGCGTATTGCGGGGAGCACGGCGCCAGAGGTTCGATGCAGATACCCGTTCCGCCTGGTGCGGGCCATGTGTCTGGCTTCAGGATAGCCGGCATGACGCATGGACAGGTGACGGTGCGACTGTTCCGGACTGGGTGGAATGTGAAGGAACACAAGGGAGAGAAAACCCAACTTTTGGAGGAATTGCTGAGGGACGGCTCATTCCACAAGGAGGTTGACGTTCATTCACCTCTCGATGAGTCACACGCCTTGGCGGTATCGGTGAAGGCCGAAGGAGAGACTGAGATATGGCTAGTGGCAGTCAGGTTTGAGTAGTTGGATCAATGAGAGCAGCTATGCCACACGAATCTGCGATTGCGCCTGAGAGCGGGGCCATCGATTTGACAGGAAGAGATAATCCATGGATCTACAACTCGCCATCCAATACGGGCTGTTGGTGCAAAATGCGGAATGCGTTGACCCCTCAAAACTCGACAATCGTGCGGGTGAAGACCTAAAAATTGGCGCCGTGGACTACAGAGTGCTAACGTCGATTTATGGTTGCGATCTCGCGACTGACTCGAATCCAGACCGCGGCAACCAGCTGGTCTCGTTTGGATTCGTAGCGCAAGCGCAAATTGCCACCGGTGATCTTGTCATAGCAGTACGCGGCACAGAGGGTATGGCCGAATGGGTTCAAGATGGGAAATTTCTGGGGACGCCCTGTCCTATCCTTGCTGGTGCGGGAAACAGCGAGGACGGATTTACTTGCATATACAAGTCTTTGCGGGTCGCAGTCGATCCTCGGTCCAATTCCGTGGTCGTTGATTTGAACAGCCGCGTGTTCGATCAGCCAGTCGGTTCAATGACCATCTGTGGGCACAGTCTGGGCGGAGCGATTGCCACGTTGCTCGCCTTCGATGTCGCAGTGCATACCAAGTTCACGAACCCCACCGTCTACACGTATGCCAGTCCTCGCACGGGGGACACCACCTTTGCGACCATGTACAACCACCTAGTCCCGAATACATATCGTGTTGCGAACCGAATGGACATTGTCCCCAAGCTGCCTGCTCCTCCCATGTTCGAGCATGTGCTTGGAATCCAGGACTTAAATCCCGGACTGTCGAAGGTTCGCACGGATATTCTGTGCGAACATCACCTCACCACTTATTCTTACTTATTAGGCGAACTGGCCAACCGAAAAGATTTTGCGCTGAATCCGGAATGCGTCCCGTTCGCGGTAAAGCCTTAGAGGCCGCCATCGCAACCTCGACTCGTGGTCATCTGTGGGAGGAATTAAAGGCAGGAACGTTAGGCGATCCTTAACGGAGTCTTGCGTCCGAAGGTGAATCATGAGCACCGGGAGCCGGGATACACAGAGCGCAAAGACCGCTCCGAGTCAGCAGAGGCTGGGTCCCACAAGTGAGCCTGCTGAAACGTTTGCGGAGCAAGTGAATCCCGCGGTCGCGGCGCAGCGAGTGATGGGCGCCCCACCGGGAGCGATTAGACCTGCCGATGTGTTGGCTCTCCAACGCACAATCGGGAACCGGGCTGTTCAGAGTCTGCTGGCAAGGAGAGCCGATCACCTTGGCCCACGCGACGCAAATGGTGTGACCGAAGGAGCTGAGGCCGCTGTTGATCGCGCCTCCTCGTCTATCGGGGAGCCGCTGCCCGATTCCGTTCGAGGCCGCTTCGAGAGCTCCCTAGGCGCCCGCCTCTCGGAGGTCCGCATTCACACAGGCGGTGAATCCGCCGAGGCTGCTGATGCAGTCGGCGCGAAAGCCTACACCGTCGGCCAAGACATCCACTTTGGGGCCGGCCACTACGCACCTGCCAACCCTGATGGACTCCACCTGCTGGCCCACGAGGTGGCGCACACCGTGCAGCAGAGCAGAGCCGTGCCGACGCGCCAGCGTGAGATGGAGGTCTCGACTCCGGACGACGAAGCCGAGATTGAAGCGGACCGAGCCGCCGACGCGATCGTTGCGGCCGCCTCGGTCGGAATCGATCGCGAGTCTCGCGCAGTATCCTCAATACGCAGGCCAGGTAATCTAGAGCCCCTGTTGACACAAGGGACAGCATTGGTTCCTGAAGTTCTGTCAGGGTCGGGAGCCTATGTTGTGCACACAGTGCCACGCCGGGTAGGAACTGTTGCGGCGTTCAGGGGTCGCACGGGGGTCATTGAACGCGACAAGGATACTGACGGCGGCAACGAGAAAGACAGCGCGGCCGGCCAGGACCAGGACAAAGCATGGGCGACGGACATTAGGGCGAAGGTTCAGGGCGTCCAGGACGCTGCACAGACTGCTGGCGAGACGCTGAACAGCGACGCTGATTTAGCTCTCAAAGCCATCAAGGGTGCCCAGCAGAGTTATATCAGCTTCGAGGCCGCATACAACGAGGCGGTGGGCCGCTTCACGAAGGGTGTCGAAAAGGCGATGAAGGATGCCGAGGAGCTGAGAAGTAACGTGAAGGTGGTGGCGAATGTCGCACTTGCTACTTTCGGTGGTGAGGCTGGGGAACTCGTTGCTAAAACCGGGGAGGTTCTGGAAAAGGTCGAGACAGCGGGCAAGTTCGTGGGCGAGTTGCAGGCCGTCCCCGCTGGACCGGGTGATCAGGCGAAAGGTGGGGAGGCGAAGGATAAGGATGGAGAGGGAAAGAAACCTGACACCAAACCTGGACCAACAGACCTCACCGATTGGAGGGCACTCCTACAAGAGACGATCGACTCCTATGATAAATACATCAAAGGGAATGAGTCCATTTCCGCCATGACGAAAGCTTGCCTTGAGAACGTGAAATGGCTGGACACCGTTGTTGACGGAAAGGCCTCCGACAACGCGCGGACGAGCGCTGAGGGACAAAAGGCACAAAACTTCGGTGATGGGTCAGCTAAGGCCATTGCACAACTCGCATCGATTCAAGCAGGCGCCGTTTCGTCCGGGGCTGCTGAGTTCGCCAAGAACGTTTCAAACGCGCTGGACCACCAAACGGTGGAAAAAATGGAGCAGGACATCGCAATAAAGTGGATCAGCAGTCTTTCCAGGGAGGAGGTTTCCGCTATTGGCGATGCTGGCAGTTACCTGAAGAAGATCGGTGTCATCGATTCGAAGGGCAACCGCCTCGGTGTGGACACCGGCATCTGGACATTTGAGTGGGACACCGTCGTCATCCGTGCTCGTGCACAGACCGAGCAGAGGGCTAAAGAAATGGTGGGAAGTACCAGGCAGTGGGGGGGTGGGAAACGCGTCGGCGATACGGTTGTCGGGGAGGTGCGCGGCGATGAGAAGTCGTCGAACTGGTGGAGGGCTATCGGTCCTCCGACCCTTAAGGAAGAGGAGGTGGGAGAGGTGAGGGTCGTCTCCTTCGCCATCGCTCCGATTGACAAAGACGTTTCATCGAACTGGGAACACGTCAATGAAAGCGCGCTCGGGAACTCAATGATCGCAAAGGTGACACTGTCAGTGGAGCCCTTCGGCGAAAGCAAGAAAGACGCAGGCGACGAAGTTAAGTAAATGATGTTAGACCGGGACGGCCAGAGCGGGAGATTGAGTATCCAGAAGTCGGTAGGTCGCCTTTACCTGTGTTGTCATGACAACGCTGCCGCGGATTACGGTCACCTGAGTATCTGCTTCTAGCAATTGCCGAAGCCGTTGTGGTATATGGGCAGCGGTGGGCCTCAGGTCGCTCGTATGGAATGCTGCTCAGGGCGAGCTTCGTTACGGAAGATAGCACTACTCTGCAGCTATGCAAGGCAGTACGGCTGTAAGGAACATTGGTAGTGAGGCGGGCTCGCATGGCGCAACAAGTGTGCAACGGAGCAATGCTACAGTGCAGCATGGGCATGGCGCCCAGCAGCTTAGTGGTGCTTCCGGTCAACCGAGTCAACACGGGAAACCAGCCCGATGCAAACATCATGGACAGTGCGCCGTTGGTGAACATCATGCCGTTCGGAATGTGCATGTCACCGGCGAACCCGGCGGTAGCGGCGGCTACGACTGCCGCGTTCGGGGTACTCACCCCGATGCCCTGCATACCCGTCACGCCGGCGCCTTGGGCTCCAGGGGCTCCCACAGTTATACTTGCCGGCACACCCACGCTCGATAATCAGTGCACCCTGGCGTGCATCTGGGGGGGCGTGATTCAAATCGTGAGTCCGGGCGAGGTTACCGTGTCTGTACCTTGATGCGATTACGTAGGGTTGCTCCTCCGCCAGGGGCCTGTGCACAAAACGGTGTTGGAACAGCGCATGTATCTCGAATGCACTCCGGCAACACCGATTTTACGGACGATTTCCGTTATTTGAACCGCCAACAGTTCTGAGTTCCAGTACATTTGGCGGGGGGCGGAGAATTCTTACACATGTTCAATCGAAACAATGGTTGGCCGAACCAACCTCCGGTTCAGAACGATTGAGCCTTACTTGCGCCCAATGCGAAGACGTAAGAAGTGATATTTACGGAAAATTTGCAAGATGTTGATTTCTGAGCTGTACAGTATTTTCTCTAATTACAGGACAGCAGAGGGGAGCGTCCTCGTTTCTTAAGCGCGCGGCGGGTTGGCATGACCCTGGGTGGAAGCCTCAATAGTTCTGGAGCTTTGGATTCCGTTGAACGACTGGACGAGGGAAAGCCAGGGGTGACGGCGTTTCATCAGCTCCAGGAGTGGGCGCTTGTTGTGAGGCAGGTCCGTTATCAGATCCTGCATCGACGCTCCGTGGATGCGATACTCGACGAGAATCTCCGGGCATTGGCGCCCCCACATTCCTTTTTCGGCGAGGCAACACCAGAAATCGAAATCCTCCCATCCTTGTGGGATGTGCGCATAGCCGCCAACAGCAGCCCAGCAATCTTTTCTTATGAGGGCTGTTGCATCGATCGTGTTTCCGCCAACCAGCAGTTCCGGCAAGTATCGTTCTTTGCCCATGATGGAATTCCCACCGCCAAACTGCTGCATGAGCGGATAGACGAAGGCCGCCTGATCGTTGCGGATTGCCGCTAAGAGCGTTTCACAAGCCTTGGGTCGCAGTCGATCGTCCGGGTCCAGCGGTAGCACAAAGGTTGTTTCCGCGGCATCGATCGCGGCGTTCCGCGTCCGGCTCAATCCGGAATTAGCTGTATTGGATAACAATACAACGCGATTGAACCGGCATGGATGAGCGCGAACCCAGGTTTCTGCAATGGCGAGCGAGTTGTCGGTCGACGCATCATTCACGACAACCAGATCGAGCGATTGCAAAGTCTGTGCCGCCACCGAGTCCAAAGCTTCCCTTATGTATCGATCGTAGTTATACAGGGGAATCACAACAGTGACTTCCGCATCCCTCAATTGATCCGACTCAAATACAGTCTTCATCGCCGCCAGCGGCAACTCCGGGGTTGTGCTGTCCGGCTGGCAGTGCCTCTGGACGACGGCAGCGCTCGCTGCCGCCCGCGCATTTCCTAGAATTTGTTCCAGCATTGCGGCGGCTCTCTCCGCGTGCCGATGAGCGCCGTACTTCCACAAAACATCCCGGTACGCGGCGCGGGCGAGACGTCGTCGCAGACTTGGATCGTTCACGAGGCGCAGCAATGCCGATTCCCACTGTTCGGATCGATCGGCCAGAAGTCCAGTTTCTTCATGGCGCATCGCTCTGCGGAAGGGACCCGTGGGAGAAGCTACAGTGCAGACTTCTACGAGCGCGGCTTCAACAAACTTCAGTTCGCTCTTGGCTTCGCAGAACGGATTCCCGACCTCCAGCGGAGCGATGTTGATATCGAATCTGGCTAACTCTGCCGGCAGGTCAACTTGCGTAACGAATTCGCGCCATTCGATTTGCTTTTCCAAACCCTTGAAGCAGTCGAATTCGAACGGATCCAGCAGCGGTTTGCCCTTGTAGCACTTAAAAAGGACCAGACGGCAGCCAGCGTGTTGCCGCAAGACGCATGCGATCGCTTCTGCTACCTGTGCAAAGTCACGCTGGTGTGTACGCGTACCTGTGGCGTAGCCGATGCGAATCAGACCGTCGCTTGCGGTGGCGTGGCGATTCCGCAGTTCGTGTCGCGCTCGGCGATGACCGGCATCTGTGTATCCATTGGGAAGAACGAATGTCGGTTTGCCGCGAATACGCATCGCCGATGCAAGCTCTTCCGTGGAACAGCAAGCATAATCCGCGGCTTCGAAAGCCCTCAATGTCCGCCGATAGTAGACCTCGACTGCCCCTTCCGACAAATTCTGGGTCCGGATGCCATCGATGACTCTGATCCGGGCGAGCTGGGGCTCGATGACAAGGTCGTCCGCATCGAACAGGACTACGGCTCCGCTGGTGCGCGCAATTTTCAGCAGGGTTGCCACGCCATCATCGAACGCCGTGCGCCACAGAACAAGCAGGCTCGCTTCCGCGATGATCTGCGGGTTGGCAAGCGCCGATTCAATGGTCAGCGATCTCGATCCTGCGCCGGCGTTCGACATGGCGTCGACCAGATTTCCCACACGATAGGCGTGTCCAACCGAATCAGGTTCGCCGGAAATGCACACGACGCGGCATCCTGTCCGTTGAGTATTGCGTAAACCAGACTGGCGTCCCTCTGCAGCGCCCACATTGATGTAGTGAAGAAGGGGATTGATACCACTGTTGGTGACATCGGGATAGCGTCGCAGGTAAGCGAGCGTCGAGAACCCAGGTCCTGGGTCACGCCCTTCGGCAGCGCCATCACGCAGGTAGTGCAAAGCAGGATCGTAGCCGCTGGCGGCGACATCCGGATAAACATCGAGATACCACTTCACATTGAAGAGAGGGCATTCGGCGATGCGGCGTGCATCCCCTATTTCTCGGAGTTTTCCCTCAAGATGTTTGACGTGGCGCTTCAGCCGCCAGCGAATCCTCCAGTACAGATCGGACACTTCTTGCTTTGGCAACGAGCGTGTATCTTGCGTCGTCGCCGGTGGTCGTTTCTGCTCCGCGCACACCAGAGCAGCTTCTAAGGCCGTCTCAAAACCCTGTTCGCCATAGTCGCGTTTGATGGCTGTGAATGCGTTTTTTCGGATCGTGGACCACAACAGTTCATCGCTATAAAGCTGAAGTACGGCTCGCGCAAGGCCGTCGGGAGTGCCGGAAGAAAGCATTTCCACGCCGTGACGCCAGCCAAGTTGGCCCGCAAGCAGAGTGCTTCCAACGCACGGCAAGCCGTGCGCTGCGGCCTCGAGGATCTTCGTTGGTATCCCCCCGGCGTACCGATGCGGCGCGATGAAAATGCGCGCGGAGTTATAGACATCCGTGAGATCGAGAACCTGGCCAAGCAGAATGATATCGGGACAGGCAAGGTCCCGGACACGACGTGCAGCGCAACGACCCGCGACGATTAGGCGCGGCGGTGGATTCAGTCCTTTTCGAATGAGCGACAGGATTTCCTGCACGAACCAGATCAAGGCATCCACATTCGGAGAAGGATCGTCGTCCAGCGACCCGACGAAGAGAATATCTCGCCGTTCGGAATAGGTCTTTTCTGATGGTGAGGCGCGGAAGCCGTGACTGACCACACTGACGGAAGCGCAACCTCCCGACCGAAACACTTCAGCCTCGATCGCGTTAACCGCGATTACATGCGTGGCTGCTTGCGCCAGGCGGACTTCCTCGCCGAGCATGTCTTCGTATTCGATGGCCGGCATTGGCGCATTGTGCAGTGCTCGTCGCAGGTTTTCGCGGAGCGCCCAAATGGCTTCGGCATCGTAAAGGATGGGAACCTTGCGGACCGAGTCTGCTTGCTTTCCGAGTGCTGACAGCAGCGTCCTCATGTTGTTTGGCCGGCTGACAAAAATCAGATCGTAATATCCGGTCCGACTGAAGAGAAACGATGATAGATCCTGCGCCGTTACTTCGAGCAGAACCTCTACGTCAATCGGAAGAACACGACGTATGCATTCCCACGATTCATTCGAATATTCCAACGGAATCATCGATAGAAAGCAGCCTCTATTCGCCAGCGTATGCAGGAGGTTTCGGGCTCGTGGATATCCGACGCCGAGTTCCGGATAAGGCACGCGGTCATCCAGGAACAGGATTCTCTTCTTTCCGTTGCCGACCGTCCGCGCATTCAGCAGGTTTGCCGCATTTCGATCGGGACAAGTGGAAAGAAACTCACTATGTTTCTTCACGAAGACTTCGTGGTTACGCGCCTGAAGACGCAGCGCTGCATCGGACGACTCCGCGCTGCCGAACTCGAAATGCAAAATTTCTGCGCGTGGATCGTAGACTACGCGATAGCCAGCCTGTCGGAGGCGGACACACAGCTCCGTCTCTTCATAGTAGGCAGGTGCAAACCGTTCATCGAAAGAACCAAATTTGAGGAAAATGTCCCTGCGAAACAAGAGAAACACAGCGGAGCAAAATGCGACATCCCGGCGGAACATGTAAGGTCCGGCTTCTGGCAATTGTCCTCTCCCGTAGCCTGCCGTGGTTCCGTCGGACCAGAGAATACATCCAGCTTCCTGGAGGTGTCCGCTCGGCAAGACGATCCTTCCACCAACGGCCGCTATAGTCTCGTCTTCCTGAATAGTTTGCAGGGCGTAGTCAAGAGCACCGGGTCTCAAAAGCGCATCGTTATTGAGAAGAACGAGGTAATCGCCGGAACAGGTTGGAGCCACCATGTTCACAGACCGCACAAACCCGGCGTTTTCTGGGAGGTTTGTCTTCTCAACTCCGCTCACTCGCGATAGCAGTTCCTCGGTTCTGTCCGTGGATCCGCTATCGACGATGACGACTTCAATGTCATTCCTCTCATCGGCCGCTTTTTGGATCGACCTCAGGCATGCATAACTAAAATGCGCTTTGTTATGCAGCACCAACACGATGCTGATGCGGGCGCGGTCGTACGGAGCGATGGATATTCGGTCTCCCGATGCAAGGAATTCTTCAAAATCGCAAAAGAGCTTTTCCTCGTATTCCCGTTTAGCGATAGAAGGAATCATTCGCGCCCCTTTGCTCGGGGCTATCTGGCGGCCCTCGTTCGCTCCGTGCAAAATATAGTGAAGGAGAGGGTTCATGCGGTAATGCTCGACGTCAGGATGGATGGCGAGGTAGGCGGAGGTGGAAAAACGCGGCCCAGGATCGCGTCCCTCTGCCGCACCATGGAGCAAGTAGTGCATTGCCGGGTCCATGCCGGTGGCCGCAACATCCGGGTTGCAATCGAGGTACCAATGTTTGTTGAAGAGGGGCGATGCAGCGATGACATCTCTTTCTGCAGGTCGCCAAGCCGCATTGTCGCCGGCTTTGAAACCCCCAGAAGCCATTAAACACACGAACAAGCGGCGAAGTTTGGAACGTAGATTCATCCGTTCTTCTCAGCCGGAATTTCCTTTTTGGCTTTGAAAACGCAACCATAGTACACCCGTCTCGCCTGTTCGCGACACGGTGAAGCGATTTGTCATCGGGAGCACTCCCGACGGTCTGCCATCCACACCAGCACAGCCCAAAATTGCCCCATTTGTGGCCTACTTTTGCAACACGTCTCCTTATTCCAACCCCGCTGTAGCCAGATTCTGCGCGGCTGCCTTGCCCACCAGCTCGCTATCCCGTCTGTAGCGGTAGCAGCGCGATCCGTCCCAGCATCGCCCCGAACCGCCGCCGCGTCAGATGTCCTTCCGCCAGCAGTAGCCAGTAGTAGCGCGCATGTTTGACCAGCCGTCCACCGGTCTTCACCAGCCGCTGCTGCAAGCTGGTCAGCGACCAGTTCTCGATTCGCTTGGGTAACGCCAGCCGCCGCCACAAATTCCCCAGGTTGTAGGCCAGCAGGCTCAGCGCCAGCCGCACTTGGTTCGAGCGGAACCGATGACAAGAAAGGCGAGTTATCTTTACGGCTTGCTTGCCTTCTTTGATCCACTGCTCAGCCTTGCCCCGCTTGTATAGAACCGCACCACTGCCCGGCTGGGTGTCTCCAAGTTGGTCACGATAAATCCGACTCGGGGGAATAACTCCCCGAAGTGGAACTCCACTTTCGCCACCACACGCCGCGCCGTCTTCCAGCTCGCGGCTTGGTAGAGGAAGCCCTTGTACCACACCACCGGCTTGTGGCTCAGTCTTCCTACGGGCCGCGTCAGCAACTCCGCGATGTCCCGCTCCAGGCTGTCGTTGGCGGGGATGCGGATGGCATACTTCACCCCTCGCTCCTCCAGCGCCTCGTAAATCTCCGGCTTGGCAAAGGCCGCGTCGGCACGAAAGACTACCTCTTTGCCCAGTCTCTGTTGTCGCTCAATCTCCGGCAATAACAGTTCTGCCCAGTCTTCTGCGCTATGCACGTTGCCGGGCCGCAGCTTCGCCGCCAGACAGTCGCCCTCGCCGTTGAACAGCAGCAGCGGGTGATAGCAAGTTGTCTCAAAGTCGCCGTTGTAGGCACTCTGCTCCTGTTGCCCGTACACCGGGATCTCCGTCGAATCCATGTCCAGCACCACCCGCTGTGGAGAGTCTTTGGTTTCCACCTTGGCGAGCAACTCACGATTGATCGCCGCTAGACCGGCAAGGTTCTTCTCTTGCGTCAGCAGTTCGGTCTCAAACGACTGCACCCGGGAGGTCAGCGCCGCCCCACGCTCCCAGATCTTCTCCGAGCCGATCAACCGGAACGTAGGATCTTGCGACAGCCGCTCGGCATCGTTGACATCCTCATAGCCTGCCATTCGGCTGTAGATCGACTAGCGCAACAGGTCAGCCAACGGCAACTGGGTGTTCTTCGCCCGAGAATCGGTCAGGTGCCGTGCGATGAGGTCGCTGAATCCCAGACGTTCGTCTAACTCGCGCACCAGAACCAGACCACCATCGGAGGTGACCCGCGACCCCTGGAAATCCACTCTTAACGAGGGGTTGAAGGAAAGCTGAAAAGCCTAATTTTGATTCTCACCCACTGGGTGTGCACCTCCAGAGCGCCTCGGTCATGTTGAAACCCGCATGAATCAAGGCTTCCAGGGGCATCATAAACTCAGTTGCTCAGATTCAAATCGGAAATGTGGGTTTACAATCGAGGGCGATGACTTAAAGGGGGTCCCGATGTTCGCGAAAGGATCAACTACAACTAGACCGCCCCGGCCCCGCCCACTTGAGTCACGTCGGATCTGCGGTCGGCGTCTATTTGCTCTCCCCCTTCTCACGCGCTGCCTACTAGTTTTTTGGCCGTGCCTTGCCATTCTTGGCGCCAAAACGGCGCAAGGTCAGACTAATCTTTCGCAGGCAGCTGCTACAACCTGCGCAGTTATGTCTGGTCAGCGCAAGGCGGACGGGCAGACACTACAATATTTGTTGCTGCTCGATGAGGATCTCGCAGATGCGAATCCGGTGGCGATAGGGCTGTATCGTGAAGTGCTGAAGCAATGTCCTAAAGCCTATCTCAATTACCAACAACGCAAGAGGGTGAATAATCCCTTTCCGCCTGGTTCCCTCGTCAAGCAAACTCCCACTCAACTTACTAGGCCTGGGTCCAGTTTAACCAAACAATCGACCTCACCCGAGTATCCGCTTCGATGCCAAGGAGCCCACGGCATGGCCTCGAACAACGGGAGAAACCTCATTGTGGAGTTCAAGGGGGGAGACCGCGCAGCAGATCAGGCTTTGCAGCCCGGCCAATGTTCCTGGCTTGACCGGGGACTGCGCCCCAATGAGCCGACCCGCATTGTCGACGAACTCCACAGCATGGATGAGGCCCGAAATGCAGCTGAGCATATTAACGCTGGACGCACATGGACTTTCTGGGTCGTTAACGCGGAGACGTTCTTTAGAGCTACGGCGTTCGCCGAGGGTACTCCTAACCAGAAGCCGCAACACAGCGACTAAGTTTGCCTGCACCACTTGGAGCTAAGCAATGGACTCTAGATCTAGATGGAAATGTAGCGGTGGCAAGCATCGAGCAGCGTCCTTCATTTACGTCACGCAAAACAAAGCACGCAAAGGCTTCAATATCAGGCCGTCAGAACGAGCAGCTGACAACCGACTTCAACACTCTCAGTAGCGGGGGATTGCTTTATTCGAAGACGTGTACCGGTTGCAGGAACTTTTAATTGAGCGATTGTCCGTGCCATGTGCCCCGCTAAGTTGATAATATGTTGCGGCTTGATTGTGCCGACTTTCATTTCAGCGGCTGGGGACCAAGCCCCAGCTATTTCGAGTTGCCGAGATCGTACAACGAATGGTGCAGAGAAAACCAATAGCGTCCGGGGAGTCTTTAGCACTATTCCGAGTTGCGTCATAATCAGCTTGACTACCGTGGCTTCCCGCTGGATTTGGCAGCCTCTATGACTGTCACAGCTACATATAATGCCCCTGGGCAAAAAAGAATTCCGGATAATGTCGCAGAGCGGGTCGCCACTGCTCAGAAACAAAGTTTTCAAGAAGCTGCTGGAGAGTGAAAGCAAAGCCTCGAAGAAACGAAATGGGAAGCTTACTGCCTTGAATCCTGGTAACTATATTTTAAGTTAACAAGCACTGAGTATCTTGCGCGGCGAACCCCTCGTTTTGGAAGTGAAACCCAGTGGCAATGGCAAGTTCTTATATCGGGGCAAGATCTGGGTGGATACCACAGACTTTGCGGTTGTGAAGATTCAGGTACCACCCCACTGTGAATCCATCTCTCTGGGCACGGCAATCCGACATCGACCACACCGATGCCAAGGATGGTGAGTTTTGGTTTCCGACGGCAAGACGACCGTGAGCAGGATCATACTTGATGGGACGGCGGCTCTGATCATTGACTACAGCGACTGCATCGTGGTCACTCGTCAAGCATCGAAGTCAACCTCTTGTAGTGTAAGCAACAGTGCGCGCACAGATACTCACAAATTAACTTATCTAATCTACCTCTACTCTCAATGGGTAATCACAAATCTACTCTGAGGAGATACCGCGATGTTGAGCGAAGCAGCATATGTGTCGATCATCAGTCTTCTGGCTCCAGCTCTACTATTGATTGGAGTGTATACAGCCGTGCTGGCGCTGGCCTACAAATATGCGGCGCACACCGCATTCTATAGGGAGTTTAAGAAAGCTAGCACTCCCGGGGCCATACTTACGATCGTAAACGCCGGCGGCGTGTACCTGATTGTTCTGGCGATCTCTGCACAGTATGCCTCGGATAAGATCGGGTTCGCCTACAGCGTGGCAGCCGCTACCTTCGGGTTGGCGATGGGATGGGTGTTGGGCATTGTCATCTCCCCCAGCAGCAAGGACGAACAGAGCGAGTTTTCGATGCTGACAAAAGCGATCTCGACCTTCCTGACAGGTTATGTGTTGGCCTATTTCAAGGACATCAAGATTGAGCAGGTGCAACACTTCCTATTTGACCGGCCCGGAGTTCCATTCCACCTGCTGATCGGAACGGCTTGCTGCTTTTCGACGCTAGCAGTAGTGTTCGTCAGTCGGCGCGCCGAGATCATGAAAGCAAACACGGAGAGAGAGTGGTTCATCAGCTACGCGCCTCCTGACCCGAGACACGCACAAGCGCTGCGACCCGATGTGTTGGCTACAGGACCGTTCGCAACCAGGGAGGAAGCCCTCGGCGAGATCGAGCGCATCAAGGTGCGAGATGAGTTCAAGGGGATCACTTTAACGGCAGTACGAGTGAACCTTCTTTCGGAGGAAGCGAAAACGCCACCTGCAGCACAGGAAAACCCGCCTGCGGCATCGGTGGCGGACACAGCGAAACAGCCTGCAGTAGCATCAGCTGACGCGCCTGAGGCCCCGCCCAATGAGCCTCCCGTACCAGCTGTGCGACAGGAAGCCTCGGGCGGGCCGCAAGACCAATGACGATTGGGACGCGCAGTTGGCTGGCTCTATCATAAGGTAGCGACTCGGACATCTCGGAAACAATCGATGCCCTCGGAGAGCCGCCTGCTCCTGCTCCCAAGCAAGGTCGGCAGCGCAGACGAGCGGTGGAAGATCGGTTCTTTTTGCTGGGATCGGCTCGGTACGGGCGTGCCCGGCTATGGGTGCTGGCCGGCTTCGCCGGCCGCGTTCGACCGCCTTCGGCCGTCTCACCAATGGGCCAGAAGGGCAAAAGTCAGCCACGAAGTGTAGCGCCGTCGGAAAGTCAGCACCCTTAATCAGCATGACAAGACGGAAGACGTCACCGCCTCGCATGCAGCCGTGGCAGTACCAGACACCTCTCGGATGGACATAGAAGCTCGGGTGACGTTCGTTGTGATCCGGTAACGGGCAGAGGCCTAGCCATTGTGAGCCGGTGCGACGCAGCCGAGTAAAGCAAGACGCGATCGCAACAATATCCGCCGTTCGCTTGACATCGCGCGCCAAAAGCGAACCGGGATGACCATTGCCTGGTAGCACCCCTGATTTTGAAACTCCAGCCCGCATACTCGTTCTCCACTCTGCAGTTCGATATTTGCGTGTAGCACCCTTGCCAACAAGGCCGACGAAGCGCTGGTTGTCACTCCACTCCTAGCGGGCATTTTCGAAAATCGTCGTGCCGGGCCGAGGGACGGGCTGTGCTGAATCTACTGTGGCCATTTTGTGGCCAGAACACCCGTTAATTGCCGTTATTCACCAGCAATTGGCTGTGTCCGGAAGCGACCCTGCGTGTCTCGTAGCGAAAGCGAAATATTTGTATTTCAACAACTTGCAGAACGACAGACCCAACGGGCATTTTCGGATTCGCAGATTCTCAATCTTCAAACCCGGGTTCGATTCCCGGTAGCGCTACCAACTCAACCCTCCTGCTATCAATCACTTGCACCATCCCGTAACACAGTCGCCTAAAACGATGTGACTAAAAATGTGACTTTCTACTGCACTAACTGATTCCTTTTCTCAATCGCGTCGCGGATCTGCTTCGTGCCTGGATGGTTGTAGAGTCGCGTGGTATCGATCTTCTCGTGCCCCATCGCATCCATGACCGCCATCAGATTGCCTGTGCCTTCCATCGCATCGGTAGAGAAGCGATAACGAGCACAGTACAACACGACTGGTTCAGGCAAGCCGGCCATTCGTTTAGCCCGTTCGAATTGCTTCTGCACAGTTTCTAAATGGCCCGACTCGGCACGAGCGGATGGAAATACCCAGCCCTCGTTCGTGTCGGTTTTACGCGCTAGCAATGCCGCCCTGACGCGCTCCGTGATTCCCACAAACCGCTTCGACTTACGAGACTTACTCCGCGGTACGAAGATTAGCTCCCGCTCCCACTTCACATGCTCCCACCGCATGCGGAAGACGTCGGCCGGCCGCATTCCGGTATCGAGCATGATCAACAGAACGTCGCGAAACGGCTGCCAGCCGTAATTGATCGACTTCGGAGCGTGCTTGCTGGTTGGCGTGCGCGCAACCTCAGCCACGGCTAACAGCTTCGCCTCCATCCATGGCTCGATCAGTTCTTCTCGGCCATGTTCTTCAACGAGCTTCACGAGTGGCACCGAGCGGATCACTTCCCACTCGTGTGCTTTCTTCAGCATGCGCCGAAGAGTGCGTAGAGCATTGTTAGTGTTGGCTGGCGAGATGCCGACAACGAGCGAAGCGATGTGGTCCTGAGTGATGTGATCCAGTCTCCGCCCGGCCATGCTCGTTCTCTCCAGCAGTTTCCAGCCCATCCGGTAATACTTTCTGGTTGGTTCCTTCGGCGGCCGATCCGCAGGCAAGGCATCCAGCCATGGAAAGAAGCGAGTTGAAAAATCGGAGAGCGTCAGGATTTTCTTCGAGCCCGGCGCCCTTCCATCCTCGAGCAGTTTTGCCAGTACCAGCGATTCGACTCTCTTGGCTTCTTGCTCTTTCGAGGTCCTGCAGGGCCCCCGATAGCGCTGCCCATTAAAGTAGATCGAGTAGTACCAGCGGTTCTTACGTTTAGTGAGCGACACGGTATTCCTCCGCCGTCGCTCGAGCCTTTGACACGCAGGTTTTACGCTGGACGTAGGATTCCAGCTCAGCCGCATGATACCGCACCAGCCTGCCCATTTTGATGTAATTCGGACCGTCGCCACAATGCCGCCAATATCGGAGCGTGTTGATGGAGATGTTGAAAATTGTGGACACCTGGGTCTCGGTCAAAAGTTTGGGCAACAGCGACATTGCCGAGTGGCCATTACTTTTATTCATCGGCATGCCTCCTCCCCCCGTCGCGACTTGTGAGCGTTTCGAACTCATCGTGCGGCCTCGTTTGCCTTCGCGGAAGACGCAGCGGGCGCCGACATATTGGCGTGGACATCCAAGTAAGCCTGGATGTCCGCCTCGGAAATCCTGATCGTCCGACTGCTAATGCGCGACGCGCGGAGTTCGCCGTCGGCGACCAGCTTTCGGACGGTTGACCGAGCGCACTGGAGTTTCGCGCTCACTTGGGCCACGGAGAGTAGTTTTGAAACCGGCATGTTCTTGTGCTCGGTTCGATTTTCAGGGTGAGCACGACGGTCAGAAGATTGCCCGTAAGTTATGTCGTTGAGAGCGGCCCGTTTCTAGGTGTTGACACGCGAATCGGGCGAGGCTGGATTGACCGTTTGGAGAGTCGTAAGTAATTGAAAATATGGGATCGATGCCGAGTGACATCGACCGTTTTTGCCCGTTGCCTATGTCCGGGTTGACCGTTTTTCTGCGATCTCGCGGGACAGCGGATATCCCTTCGCGTGTCTGATCCGATCAAGGCAGCGTTTGGCCGCGTCGCCCGGGGTCAGTCCAAAGTCGAGGCGTAGGCGCTTTTTCACGCTTGCTTCTTTCATAATCTCAGCGTTCGTAAGTGTGCGGAAGCGCTCCCCACCAACGACGTCGTGAATCTGCAGGTCTCTAGCGGAGAGCGGACTGCTCCGCTTTTCCGCGCGCGCGGCCTTTTTTTCTCCGCTTGAGAACGTTGCTGCCCGTAGGACAGACTCAACGGCGGCCAAGCGAAGCGCTGCCCTGCCGCAGTTCAACTCGTTCTGCGGCTCCCGGATTGCCAATCTTAACGTCTGTGCATCATCTTCCGCCGCTTGATTGCCGCCGCCGCTCTCGATCAGGCCCCTGGCTACCAGTGCCGTTCGAACATCAGCCATGGCTATTGACTCTGGGAGTGCTAGACTCAGCGAGCTACCGAGCTGCTGGCCCGCGGCGGCGAACAGAAAGCGTTGCCAATCCTCCGCGCGTTCCGTGTCATAGCTGTTCTTCAGGAACTTGGACGCCCACTTCACAACCCGACCCGTGAGGTCCGCGTCTGCGACTGCCTTTGTCCCCAGGACCGTGCCAAGAATGCCGACCGAATCGGAACAAAAAGCCACCGGCAATCCGTCAATTACGACCTCACGACCAGCCTGTCTCCGGAGACCTTTCTTGAGTACCTCAATCTGTGCCGCACCAAGAATGCCAGCATCTGCGCCGAAGCCTAGAATCGCCACTGTCTGAAAATCCTGCTGCGCTCCCTCCCTCGTGGCCGCCTCGCTAACGAGCGAAGTAAATTCTGTATCCGTTTCGGGCTCGCGCAGTAACCACGCCGCAAACGCCCTGCTCAATTCCGTCCGGCAAGACTCTGTCAAACGTCTTCGGAGTGCAGCGCGGGCATCAGCCAAAGTCCGATGTGGTGCTCACAGGAACCATCTCGTCGTTCCGATGCGACCCAACATGACCTCCGGGTTCCACCGGTCCATGAGGGAGAGGTGGCCGAGCGCATTCGCGATCAGGTTCGAATACTGAATCGTCACAGGTACCGATGCCGGCAGAAACGTGCGCCATGAGTGACAAGCGAACGTGAAGACTTGCCTGGTGAGGTAGGTCATGTCGGTAAAGGTGGAATCCCGGTGCAAACTCAGGAACAGCGGACGGGGAGTGCCATCCTCTGGGCGTTTGACTTCCCTCGGGCCCGTTAACGACAACAATACTTCCCGATTCCCGAGTTCTAGATACCGGCCCCTTTCCGGCGCATAGATTCCCTTAGTACGCTTCGTTTCGTAGTCAATAGCGCCGTTCTGCTTCTTATCAAAAAGGATGTAGGGATGTTGTTCGCTCAGTTGGACAAACGCATACTCCACGTCGTAATCCCCGAGTTCACTCAGAAGACCTTTGATCGATTGCACTTCCTCCCGACTAAATCGCTTGAATGTTGCGTGGAACACCAGCCGAACGTGGTCCTGCGGCTGCCAATTCATATCCGTTCGCACTTTCAGAATCGCGGTTCGGAGTGATCCCAATAGTGCGGTCGCGTATTCATCCATTGAGACCGCTTTCGATAAGTTCGACAGGTGGTAGTTGCCATCTCCACTGAACACGGTTGTAATGCCGACGAACCTCTCCTGTTGACCTAAACGACCTTCGCCAACGTTGGCGCTTCCAAGCCCGATAACGAGCTCGTGGGCAATGGTAGGATTCGCCTTCAGAAGCCAGGGAATCCCGTTGAGCTTGGCGTAGGTTGCAAGGCCCATGTTGTTGAGCACGTAAATGAGTTCTTTATCGGGCCTGCACGTTGTCTCAATCTCGAATTCCTGAACTGGGATCTGGTGAGTGTGAAAACTCACTTTGCTGGCGAAATATGGATTGCACTTGGCAGTCAGTTGATGGAAGGGCCCTTCTATCTGAACGATCGCCAGGTCCCACTTCTGTCCCGCGCCAAGCTTTTCCAGCGCTCTTTGACAAGCCTTCCTGTACGAATCGACGGAACTGCCCTCCGCAAGAAAGAACTCATAGTGGATATCCTGGAGCGCGTATTTCCGGCAGAAGCCTTTTTCGAAGTAGTTCGATTGCCGCTGGGGCATCCTTCCCCGATCGCGAGGCGGAGATGGCGGCGGCAGTTTTATACCATGGACGAACTTGTGGAGGAACTGTTCTACCTGGCCTTTCTTCGATTGTTGGCACACCACACAGATTCTCGGCTGGGTGGGGGTGAATACTTGAGCCGTGTACGGCCCGTGTTTAGTCAAGCCTCTGTCATGCCAGGTGTCCGTCTTCGAACCGGTCTGGTCAAAAACATAGACCGGCCGCGGCGCAGATTCCAGACTCGGGAACGAGGCGATGGCGCTGTCGATAAGGGGGCCGAACGTAAAAGGCACGCCGGGGACCATCTCATGCTGTTTTCTTCCCAGGAAGTCGACACTCTTCGTAATATGACCGAGGCGCGTGGGACCTTGCCTCAAGGCGGCTCTCTCTCGTTCGAGGGCTTCAGATACTTCGGGAGCACGCCCTCCGAACGCATGTGAAAGACAGGAACCAAACGCGCGTTTTTCCAGCCACGCATTGCTCGCTTCGACAGTTTCGATGTCTTCTCGACAGTCGGTTAGGTGGAGCTGTGAACCTTCCGTCGATTTGACACACCCAAGAAGCTCGAGGCGCGGCGCTATTCGAGGGTCTCTGCTCGGTACACGCCTACCTACGTAAAATCCGTCGAGGGGAAAGCCGTCTTGCATCAGTTCCCAGGCCGACCGTTCAATGAGCCGGGTAGTGCGCACGTCCAAAACAGCAGCAACGAACGGTTCTTGCTTGAAAAAATAAATCGGACGGACTGCTACTTCGTACAGAAGTCGAACAGCGAGCCAGTCGGGAGGCGCAATCCCCTGCGGAGGGTTCACGCGAAGCAGGTCGTGACGAGCAATGAACTTCAGTGGATCGTAGCTCAACACGCTTCGCCCCATTCCAGCGAAATACGTGAGCAGCGCGTTCCGAACCAGGGCCGAAGCCAATCCAAGGTGTTCCTTTAGCCGAACTGTCTTGGGTTCCCCGAGGAGGGATGCGTCGGAAGCCACCGGGACTGCCAGAATGCTGTCCGACCCCTCACGGCGGAAAACGTGAGTAGCGTTGTGCTCTTCTCGAAGTTGCTTTAGAACTTCCTCGCCACTCGCCGTATGGCAACTGTCCAACATTGATCTCGGAATCATCAAATCGGATGGGCGAAAAGTTCAAAACCAAGGTCAAGGAAGCGTCCTTTCACCAACTCCGGATTACGTTGGCCAGGCCCTTACTCCGCGGCTGAGCCGCAACAGTCGGCCGGAGTCCGCATATGACCTGCGATTCTACACGGCGGGAGAGCGCTCTTGACTTCGAGGTATGTGTAATTGTTGGCACTCAGTTGCAGTAATGCTTGAATTGCGTTGCAGCAGGTTTGAACTCATTCGCAGTGAATTGGCCGGTCAACCACCTGGTTCGGGACACGGTGGAAATTCACTGATTCGGCGTCGTTTTTCTCTGGGTTTTGTCGCAGAGAAATCTATTCGGCTCCGGTATTTCTTTTTTACCAATTCGCCAGTTTGGTTATAGGTACGGAGCGGAGGCTGGTAAATCGTGGGCTACGGAACGCGAGGCACGACACGCCAGGCTTCCGTGAACTTGAAAATTGATTAGAAAAACTAGTAATACGGATTTGCAAACCGGCAAACATGCGATATAGTTGGTGTCCTCTGTCCGTCGCCACTGTGTCTCTCAGCACATGCTGAATCCGTAAACCGCACTACATACGGAGGGTATTTCCATGGCTACGGTAGAAACCAAAGCATCGGCGGCTCGTCTGCACGGAACCGTGCGGGTCAGCCTTCCGGCCAAAGTCGCTTACAATCCAGAATCGTTGAAGAAAACGATTGGTTCGCTTCTGGGACATCTCGGATGCCCCACATGCTTCTCAGGTGCCGATTGTGTATTCACAGCGGAACGAAATTTTGTAGTCGACCCTGAGGGCATCTTCACCCATCTGGAATCGTTGAGTGGGCCGCAGCCGGATCCCTGGCGCTCTCGCGGTGTGACAGTGTCACTGGCTGCCGGCAGGCAATTCGACATCAACAGCGTTTTTAGTGCCATTGATGCCGTTGTTGCCTCACTGGGTGGGGGCTGTCGTCCTTGCCATTCAGGCTTCGATGTCGCCTATTGGAACGAAGTGGAGTTCATCGGCATCGATGCAAACGGGAAGGCCCAACAGTATGGCGGCCAGATCCAGCAATTGGGCGGTTGATCCGGGACCGGGGTTGCCCGAGCTAGGGATAGGGGTTGTCTATTCGCCCGGATTAGAACCCCTGCTCGAGCGATCCCCCGAGAATATCGACGTCATCGAGATCGAGCCACAAACCATGTGGCTCGAAAGTCCAGGTCGGCCGGGAGAAATCCTGGTTCAGCCCGAAGTCGAGGCTCACTTAGCGAGTCTGCCATTCCGCAAGCTCGTGCACAGCATTGGTACGCCTGTGGGCGGCAGTGTGCCGGGAATCGAAGCGCAACTTCCTCGGTTGCGCGATACGGTGCGGAACCTCGGCGCGCCTTGGGCCAGTGAACATCTGGCGTTCAATCTCACGCCAGATTTTTTCACAGGATTCTTCCTGCCTCCCCGGCAAACCGCTGCGGGTTTGGAAATATATGCGAAAGCAATCGATCGTCTGCGGACTGGCCTAGGTGTTCCTCTTGCCATTGAGACAGGAGTGAACTATCTGCGGCCACGCGCCGACGAGATTCCTGAAGGCGAATTTGTCGCGGAACTCGTGCACCGCACAAACTGCGGGATTCTGCTGGATCTACATAACATTTATGCCAACGATTGCAATGGCCGGCAAACGGTTGGCGAGTTCCTCAAGCAAATTCCGCTGGATCGGGTGTGGGAGATTCATTTGGCGGGAGGTTTCGAGTGGCAGGGCTACTGGCTCGATGCTCACTCTGGCGCGATACCTGACCGGCTGTATGAGTTGTCGCTTGAGATCGTGCCAAACCTGCCCTGCCTGAAAGCCATCATCTTCGAAGTGTTCTCGTCATTCTTGCCGTCCTTCGGGGTGGATGGGGTGCTCCATGAGGTGGAGCGGATCAAGAAACTTTGGGAGCCTAGGCGCCCTCAAAGAAGCGTTCCAGGCAAGAGCGAGACCGGTAGCCAACAGTCCACCACACAGATTCCGACCGTCGCCGAATGGGAAGCTGCGCTTGGCGGGTTAGCAATAGGGCGTGCCACCGCGACCGCCTTGGCGAACGAACTTGCGTCAGACCCCGGAATCGGCGTGATTCGTGACCTGATTCACGAATTCCGGGCGTCGATGGTGGTTGGCGTATATCGTCTAAGCTGTCGCCTGATGATGCTGGCTTTGACGCCCGATGTTTTTCGAACCATCCTGGAAGACTTCTGGAGTCACGAACCCCCGCACCAATATGGCGCATCGGAAGCCGAAGCATTCATTGCCTATTTGCGGACAACGAGCGTGATAAAGATCCCCAAGCTGGAAAAGGTACTCGAGTTTGAGAAAGCGGCGATGGACACTCTGCTCGATGGACGAACGCGCATCGTGCGGTTCTCCGCCGATCCGTTTCCATTGCTGAGAGCGCTGGCAGAAGGACGACTGCCAGATGTGATCCCGCAAGAAGGCGAATACGAGATCGAGCTGAAAGCGGACGGCGCAATAACCGTAACTGGTATGGATCCGGAGCAGTTGCGTGGGGTGTTCCCGTTTCATTGAGGCTTCTGCCGTTTGTGGAAACACGTGGCGGGTAGCACGGCTTAGGCCCCCAGGCGCAACTTCGGCGTTCGCAGGTCACGACCACTGGGATTATGAGGACAACTCAGGAGAAAGCTGGTGACCTGGCGAGTGGTCTCGTGGTGGCCACGGCCTTGATGATCGTCTTCCGACAGCGTTACCCACGCTGGTGGTTCGACTTTTCTCTCGAGCTGACCCGCTTCGCGGCCAGAGTCGGCGCCTACCTGCTCTTTGGGAATATGGTGCGGCGGATCGCGGTGTTGTCGCTTCCAGCGGGGTAGTTGAGGCCGTGGTTGAAATCTCGCGTTCGGAGAATTGCGCCAATTGCCGTTAGATATAAGAACCATGCTTACGAGGCGGGGAGGGCCAATTCCGAACAAACCTGCTGTCCAAGGCTGGTATTGTTCCGATTGCCCGTGGTGCGAGGACATGCTGGCGATGTACCGCCCCGCACAACTGGCGGCTTGGGAACGCAGAGCACGAAAGAGTTTTGAAAAGCACAACTGCGCCGAACTTATTGAGTATCACATAATATACTGACATTTTCTGAGATTCTATTCTACTGATTGGGCATGGGGAACCCGGCGGGAGTACGCAGAGACTTCGAGGCGCTAGAGCGGCGGCGAATGCGGGCGGCGCGGCTGCTGGAGAAAGGCTACAGTCAGTCGGAAGTAGCGCGGATGGTGAAGGCGCACCGGCAATCGGTGAGTCAGTGGGCAACCGAGCTGCGCGAGAAAGGACGTGCCGGTCTGAAGAAGGCGGGCCGTGCTGGACGCAAGCCACGCCTGAGTCCACCGCAGTTAAGAACGATCGAGCAGGGGCTCAAGCAGGGTCCGGAGACGCTAGGATACGAGACCGGTTTGTGGACGTCTTTCCGGGAGCCATTCGCAGCCCACAGATCATCGAGTTCCTCACGCATCTACTGCGCCACATTCCTGGCAAGCTGCTGATCGTCTGGGATGGTCTGCCCGGCCATCGCAGCCGCAAGGTGTGGGAGTTCGTACAGCAGCAGAGAGGACGTCTGTGGCTGGAATATCTTCCGGGCTACGCCCCGGAACTGAACCCGGTCGAGTATCTATGGTCGCACTGGAAACAGCACGAACTGCCGAACTTTTGCCCGCAAGACTTCGGGCAACTGAGCGTTCATGCTCGCCGGGCGTTACAGCGTATGCGGCGGCGGCCTACCTTGGTCTGCGCCTTCTGGGAACAGGCCCAACTCTTTCCTTTGTAACTATATTATGCGGGACTCAATAGGGCTGCTGCTGCCCGTGCTACACAAACACGCTGAAGCGCGATGGAGCGGTCAGCGTGCGTGTGCTGCCCGAGCCTTTTTTACCTTCCTACTCTTAACAGCAAGCGCATTTTGCATCTCAGAAATTCGAGAAGCCATTTGAGTCAGCATCTCCCCTACCCTATAGCGCGTTGAACCCTGCGCTACCTTTGGCTCTAGTTGCCAGACCTTTTCAGCGTCCGGGAATCTGCCCCTCGCTCGGTTTAGCGGAGGAGCGGAAAGAAGTATGCCGATGAGTTCCAGCGATCTGATGACGGAGCTTGGCGGGACGGTGACTTGCTTTGCGGGCTTGGCTTTACCGTCCTTGTCAAACTCGCAGATGCCAAAGAACGAAAGGAGTCCCATCTCTCAGCGAATCGGTCTGTACGATGTTCACAAAGTCGCACGCCTATGCCGCGACTATCCGCTTGGCCGATGTAAACGATTCTGAAGTCTTTATAGAGGGCATAGATTCCGCGCTGGTTCCAAATGTCGCAGCGCCTTTTCCCTTTGCGAACGCCTAACACCTCGCGTGCCGTCCAGTCCACGCGATTACGGCTCCAAAACTCGCCATAGACTTTGACAATCATGGGCGGGATTATAGAACGAACCGAATCACGAACAACGGGGTTTCGCTGGAGTTGTGGCGAGACACGGAGTGGTCTTTATGGGATGGCTGGCCACCAGGGAAGCAGCCGCTTACTTGAAGATCAACCCCCGCACACTCGCACAATGGGCACGAGAAAAGAAAGTGCCTGGACACAGGCTGTCGAGTACCCGGCAGTGTGTGGCGATTCCTGCAAAGCGAATTGGATGCGACGCTCACATCCTCAACCAATAACGCGGAGGGACGCAAGAAAGGAAACGGTGATGGTTCATCTCATCGGCGTCGCACATGAGGCGCAAGCCTCCGGCAATGGCAAACCCGAACACGATGTACAAGAGCTTTACAGCCTATTTTTGGCAAGGAATAATTTTCTGGAGCCTATTTGTTCTCGGTTGCTTCACGCACGACTCGGAGAGCAGCTTGGCTTGAGTCCTCGGTCGTCTGGCCGGGTTGGTGGACTTTCAGCAGGTGCTCAGCGAACGCGACGCTCATCGAAGGGCGCACGTCTGTCGGGAAGGGGTAACCGCAAACGGAGCAGCGCTGGAGATTGCCGTTGCGGATCAGGTGCGGCTCGGGTTGCTGGTTCTTTGCCATGCCCACAAGTTTACGCCGTTCGCCTTCGCGTTCGCGCTGTGGATTTCAAACGGCACCACTACCTCGGCGGGTCGAGTCTTCTGGTGCGGGCCATACAACTTGCTGGCAGAAACCTCGGCCCTAGCAGACGATTTTAGAACTTTTGTCCTGTCCCAAGACCTCGTTTTGAGTGTCGAAATTGGCTCGGAACTATTTCTAGCAAGCTGAAAGAGTGGTAGTGATGGGTCTTTATCCCTTGAACCTCTGTCCTTCTTTTTCGAACTGAAATCGGGCTGACACCCTCAGTTTCTCCAACTCCCATTGGAGGCGGTCGATCTCGGCGCTGAATTCCCGATATGAGGCGCACTCGTTACTCACAAAGCTCTTTCCTTCACCGTAATCAGTTCCAGTAGAGAACTTCACGAAGACACTGGCAATCGGATTGCCAGGGAGTGCAAACTCTTCTGAAGGTAGAAATAGAAGATCGAAATTCATGGTATTCATGCGGCTATTCTCCTCTGCCCCGCACCAGCGTTCAAGAGTCCTTTCATCGTCCACACGCGATCGGTCACGTTTGCCGCCGTCACCGAACGAGTGGATCCTACTCACCTGCCTGCGAGCGGGTTCGCTCCGAAAAGAAACGATTTTGGCTCACGATTCCTCGTTCCATTATCGTTTCCTACCGAGGGAGCGGACGGAAAGACTGTGAGGAGTGTTGTCTCTTGGGGGGAGGATGGCACTGTGAAGCAACTCTTTCCGCTTGTGGTTCGGCGGCGAGCGGAGAAGGATGAACGATCCCAATATGGACCGTCGACAATTTGTGTCTAAGGCTTAGCATGAACTTGGCGGGCGGCCCCCAGCCAAGTACATCGAGATCGCCCGAACGCACGGCATACGCATTTGAGAAATTCTTAACTCCGCTGGACGTGACCGCCACGTTACCGTTCCCTGCGATGACGATGTCGCTTCAGAGGTTTGAGGACTTCACCGCCAAAGGAGGTACATACAGATGCATTTACCAGGGTCTTCAGCCGAAATTTCGGCTTGCAGGTCCAGCCCCGGTTGGCGTACGGCGTCGGGCTGGTTGGCGAACATAGCGAGGAGCCTGATCATCCCCAAGTAAGGGTGAACGTGATTTACTCCTTGGATTTCTGCTTTGGGGTCGAAATGTACGACTGCGACGATGATTGCGTCAGCCGAGGAGGGAACCTCGACGATTGCTGCGAATACGTGGGCAGTCGAATCACTTGTGAAGCTCCACACCCAGTCCTTGTATGAATTGCGAGCCAATGCGAAATATTGTGGATGGCCGTCAACCGATGCGACCTGGGTGCCTGTGTCAAGGACAAGTTGGCGGTCCTGCTGCGGCACTCGTCCGAACGAACGGAAGTGTCGCCCATCTACTGGACCCATACCGTGCTTGACTTTTGATAGGGCCGGCGGCATAATTTTCGCCGCCACTAAGTAGATTGGACGCAGCATGGACCCTCTGCAATTGGTCCGGCTCCCGCCCTTAATGTCACGCAACCAGGGTGAGCTCCTCATGGCGCTGATCGATGGTCCAGTAGTCCTCGACCATCCTGACCTCGCACATTCAACGATTAGGGAAATTCCGGCAGATGTCCGCGGCGCTTGCTCGCGTCTCGAAAGCGTGGCGTGCACGCGCGGAACCTTCGTTGCCGGGAATAGGCAGTCAGCGCCACTCTGATCGCAATCCTTGTTTCAGCTGTTACAGAAAAACTCGTCGCAAAAGAGAGAAGGGAAATACAGCCATGAACGTGATCACCTTCCCGGCGCCACCTAAGGACTTCGATCCGGTAACCGCCTCCCACAAAAGCCTGACTCGCTTCGGAATTCCGCGGCGTCCGGATCCCAATACGGAGCCAGGCTTGCGAAAACTATGGGACAAAGTCTTCGCGCGAAAACCCACCTTCCTGACCGCCGAACTGGAAGAAGACGAGGTTCGGCAGTCACGTCCACGTAGCGCGGGGCAAAAGGACCAGTCCGGCCCTGACACCGGGGCAAATTGGGCCGGCGTGGTCGTTGAGGTCTCATCGCTTGAGCTGCTGGAGCCTGCCAACATGATCTTTGCGGAGTGGACGGTACCGAAGATTCGAACGCATCCGGCGGAGCCGGGCGCGCAGCAGGTGAGCATCTGGGTTGGTCTCGGCGGCTACTTCGGTTCGACTCAGGTTCTGCAGGCCGGCACAGGCGCGCAAATCAAGGGAAAGAGCGTGGTCTACAAGGCGTGGACAGAATGGTCTCCGAGACGCACCCATTTTGCAAACCTCGCCGTCGAAGCAGGCGATGTTGTGGGCGTGCTCGTCTGCGCGCCGAAGCCGGATAGGGGTTTCGTCGCCATGGTGAATAAACGAACTAACACGGCGATCAGCGTTGGCGTCTCTCACCCGAAGGGGACGAAGTCTTATGACGGATCGACCTTCGAGTGGATAGTCGAGCAAACCACTTCCGAGTTGCCTAACTTTGGAAGCGTGACGTTCAGCAAGCTCACTGCCGGCACGGAGAGCTCCGCGATCGATATAACCGACATAATCGATAATGCGATGTTCCAGAATATCGAAGCCATTATCCACGGGCAGCCCACGATACTCGCGGCGGGGAGGTTGACGCCGCAGAACGATGTTGAAGTGATCTGGAAGAATAGCGGTGCAAGTTAAAGAGTCTTCCGTGGTCAAGGCGCATAGTGCGCCCGTGTGTCACAAACGGGATGTACGATCACCTCGCTGTCACCAGCGATTGGCTCGGGGAATTGCTCACGCCGAGGCGGGTCCCCCAGCGTGTGCAGATCGGCGGCATCCATCTTGGTTTCCTTGCGACCGAGTCGCCTTTTTCTCCATTCCACGATTGGTCATCCTCCTTCGTTAAGGTACTGTTTTGTGGGCACGACCTACTTGATTTCATAACAATGTCGGCCCCCTCGACCACCGAGTAGACTTTGGTTTGTCAACGACCCAAGGCTCGGGAGGAAGGAGCCGATATGTGGATTATAGGTGTGGACTATCACCCGAGCGTTCAGCAAATCGCGTTTGGCCTCTTCTTCTTCATTCTGTATGAGCTGCGTTAGACCCACCTTGGAGATGATCCATTGAAATTCGCGCTCACATCGTTTGGGCTGGTGAAATCAAATTTCGGGAGCGCTGATTCCTCGCCTGTTCTTCGCCTGTTCTGAGGCACCGATCCTCGCTGTTTCGACGCTGTTCTGAGCGGCTGATTCTTACCTGTTTTCTAACCTGTTCTGAGGATGATTCCTTCGCCTGAAACTCCCCTCGAAAATCACTCTGAGCCACGGTGTTCTCTCGCTGTTCTCAGCGCTGGTATCAGCGTCGCCGGGACCCGTTGACACTCCCCTTGGCAACACCCCCTCCCAGTTCTCATTTCCCGTGCATGGCGGCACACTTGACTATTGGCTGTTACCAGCCACGGTGTCAGCGGGCGGGGTGCCCAGTTGGGGTTCGATATGGCCTGTTCACGCTAGCCATTTAGGGACAGACAACTTCCGGTTGTGCCCGTCATCCAGACGCGAAGGAGTCCCGGCGTTTGTAATTAGGGCCTGCCAGTGATCATAAGGTGGGCCCAAGGTGTCCCACCTGGTAGTGGCGCAGTTTGAAATTCAAAGAATGCGGTCAGCGGCATTGTCCTAAACCGTGTTAATCGATGAAAGCACCCCCGACGTGGGTTAGTGGATTTCCAGTTGGGGGGCGTCCCAAAAAAGTATGTTTCTTTCGGTGCCGAAAAACTGCATATTGCAGTATTCGCAAACGCCGAGCAGTGGATGTTCTCGCACGATCCGCAGTTTTCTCTTAGGCGGTCGAACCCCTCGCGAACGGCTTCCGCTTCGGCTTTTTTCTTGCGACGCTCAGCGTCCTTTTCTCCAACCTCGTGAACATGGTCACGAGCTTCTTGAATCTTCCTGTGCACCTCTTGGAACGGGGTTAAGGGCTGCTTATTTTCCATGCCATGATTCTGCGCTGCCCGCCGAGTCGTTCATCCTCCCGTGGAAATCAAACTGCACCACTCCCCCCGCATACACCCCCGCATACACATATTGACTTTTGGCAGGAGTGGTAGTAACGCGGGCGACACTTTCAGCCCTATTCCTCGTTTCAGTAATTCGCAATTCGCCACTTCGGGATTGGAACAACAGCCATGGACCCCCTGCATTTGGTCCCGCTTTCGCGCTTGATGTTTCGTGCTCAAGCGGGCACGAGCGCCGCCTGCCACCACTTTTCAAACTCAAGAAAACCGTCAACGTCAGGAAGAGGTGAGTCATGTCAAGAGTCGGGTTCATCATTTCTCTGGACAATCTGACCGACGTGGGTGACCGGACAAACTGGTGCACCACAAAACAGTTCTGGACTAATCAAAGCATGCAACTGTCCGGAACATCCGTTGATAACACAACCGCGCGGGTTGGTGACAGCGTTACCGTACAAGTGGAGGTCCGAGCTCTGTTTTGGACCAATGACCAGGGCGAGGTAAGCTCGGCCGAAATGAACGTGAACACCATCCAGGCTTGGGCTTGTTATCCCAACACAATTCCCAACAATCCAGGTGCGTTCAATATGAACGCCATCGTTCCTTCCATGAATCCATCCAACCCGAACCGGAGCATACCACCCACGCTGCCGAATCCGCCGGCAGTGTGTTTTGGAGGTTCTTCAGACGATCCTCCCCCATCGACCACCGGCTTTCTCAACTTAGCTCCGGTATGGAAGCCTACGGCAGACGACTTGCTACCTCCCAACCAGGACGGCCACGTTTGCCTCGTGGCCAACTGTGCCGGAGTAGCCGACGTCAATGGTGATCAGGCTCCCATCGGATTCACGATTCCTAACGACGATTTGACACAGATCGACATCTGCAACAACCCACAGCAGGGCCAGTTGAATATTGCGATTCTGCCGGTAAAGAAAGGTCAGCGACAGGTCGGCGGGCAGTTCGGGTTTCTGACGGGCATCGCGGAGGAGGAACGAACGCAGGTGGTGCTTGACATCGTCCCGCTGCTTCAGGGAGCAGCGGTCGACCCCGCTGTGCTGAACGTACTGCAATCGGGCCCATTTCGGAACCTCGGTTTCCGGCCAGCCAACACACCGATTAAGCGCGTTGGGTTGCGCAAGAACCCACACAAGTGTCATGGGTGGCTGGCGACCGTCATCCGCGAAGCAGGAGACATCGTCGAGGATGCTGTCGAAGACCTTGCTCGGCTGCTCGGTCATGCAGATCCCGATAAAGGGAAGGGCACCCGGCTACGGCTCACGCTTCCGCCCAAAGGCCTGCTGCCCTTGGTCTTTGAAGCTGAGATGGACCCGAACGAAGCCGATGGGAATGTACACGTGTTTGACATAATCCAGACAAACCAAGGGAGCGGGCGGCGAGGTGGTTTCAGAGTGGCGGTCGTGGCCGTGCCCTAGAGGAGCCGTTGCCGCTGAGCGGTCCGCCGAGTGCCCCAGCCGAGTTCGATAAAGGGGATGTCAATTATTCCAACACAAGTGGGAGCAGTAACACGGCAATTGGCTTTTAAAAGAGGTAGATAGTGTCGGCTTGTTAGGAGCTAAAACGAAAATTCCGGCTGAAACGGTTGGGCCCTCTGCCTCACTATTCGACCGGAGGAGGAGAACAACACCATGGCTGGTAAGAATTCCGCAGCTATTGACCTGAAACCGAACAACCAACAACACCTCAATCAAGAAGCCGCGAAGGGAAAAATCCTTCAGGCAGCAATGGACCACCTCCAGGCCATCGGAGTAGCACGCTCGCATTTTGGGCTTCACTTCGATTTGGTCTGGGAGGAATAGAGGCAGAGCGACGACTACGTCGAAGCTCACGAGGAAGGCGCCGACGCGAGCCAACCAACGCGTCGGTGCCTCCTTTCGTGAACTCACATCGGCCACAGAGTGATCGCAGTGAAAAGATTCAGCTCTTGCATCTTGAAGCTCACCGCAGTCTGCAACCTTAATTGCACGTACTGCTATATGTTTAACCTCGCCGATAAGACTCACTTGCGTGTGCCGCCCTTTCTTCCAGTGGAGACCGCCTTACGTTTACTCGATCGGATTGCTGATCACCTCAGCGCGACTGAGCAAAAGGAGTTTCAGCTCATTTTGCACGGAGGAGAGCCGACATTGTGGCCACTCAAGAATTTCCGCGCTTTGCTCGACCGGGTGGGGGAACTCAGGAAGAACGGCTCGGATTTGCGTGTCGCTATGCAGACCAATGCTTATAAGATCGACCCAGAATTGCTGCCCTTGCTCTCGGAGCACAAGGTAGCGGTCGGAATCAGCATCGATGGCCCACCAGCCTTCAATGACCTCTTTCGAATCGATCACGCCGGGCGGGGCTCGTATGACCGCGTTATGGCGAATACCCAAGCAATTGTAGCGGCGGGATACGGACATTTAATTGGAGGATTTCTCACCGTGGCCCAACCGGAGATGGATCCGGCGGTGTTTCTTGAGTGGACCGAACAACTGCCGGTTCGTCGCGTCGACGTTCTCTGGCCTATCGAATTTCATCACGCCAATCCTCCCTGGCGGGGAGTGGATGTCGATGTCTATGCGTTGTCGCCGCGCTACGGGACATGGTTCGCGCGTCTCTTCGACCTCTGGTGGAAGCGCGACGATCCCAATATCTACATACGCTTGTTCTTCCAAATCATTGAGAGGCTACTGGGCTCACGCATACACAGCGACGCCATTGTGAACGACGAAGCGCCTATGTTTGTGGTGAACACCGATGGCGCGATCGAATACCCGGACTATTTTCGAGCCTATGCCGATCATGGCTCGCGGACCCCATTTAACGTATTTCACAACGACGTCAGCGAACTTACAAATGATCCCGGCTTCTCGTACTGTCTATCGCTGAGGGAACACCTTCCGGAGAATTGCCCTTCCTGCCCGCAGATGGATATGTGTGGGGGAGGGTTTCTGCCGGGCCGCCTGATGCCGGGAGAGTGGCCGCCCAGGCGAAAGTCGATACTCTGCCACGATCAGCTTTACTTCTTTTCTCATGTGCAGAGTGTTCTGGCTCCGTATCTCGCTCGGGTCCCTCAGCCCATGACGATGTCCGCATGAGACCGCGTTTCTGTCATTGCGCAACTGGGCGTGATGGACCACGCAGGTAACCTTTATGGCACCACCAACGGAGGCGGACCCGGAACAGTCTTCAAGGTGGACGCGTCGGGCAACGAGACCGTGCTTCACCGGTTCACCGGCAGCAGCGACGGGGCAAATCCGCAGGGCCATCTGGTATTCGATGCGAACGGCAATCTCTACGGGACTACTTACCGGGGAGGCACAGGATCGAATTGCTATGAGGGTTATTTGGGCTGCGGTGTCGTCTTCAAGATCACGCCGTAGCTGAAATTCAGCGGAATCCGAAACCGGCATTCTTGGGTTGGGTGTCGGCCTTTTCTATGTGCCACGCGATACCTCGTGGGTCGTCGTCAGCACTGAAACTGGCCTGTTTCCTGCTAATCCTCGGATAGGTGTCGTGAAATCCCCATCTCACACTTAATCCGGCTGAGCGGCCCGGTTCGCGTTAGGGCACGGAATATGTCACGAAATGGCCTGATTATGCCAATGACCGCTTACTTCCGAAGTGCCCGCGCTGAGTGACAAGGACAAGCATCCAATGCTCTTGTGATCTCAATCTCCGGAACCCCTCCAAAAAAACGCTAGAAAAGGCAGGCCTGTTCCTATTCCGGCGTGCGGCTAGAGCATTTTCTGTTTTACTGTAGACCATTGAGAGCTAGTCTGAACCAGGCTTGGGCATTGCCGGGAGTGATGCATGGCAGAGCCTCGGTGATAGCCTGTTCGAGTGTTTCTTTGGTGCGTGCCTTGGCCGCGCGAAGCAGTTGTTTGAGTTTTGCCCAGGCTTTCTCGATAGGGTTCAGATCGGGAGAATAGGGCGGCAGATAGAGCACCTCCGCACCGGCCTTTTCGATCCATTCGCGCACCGCTGGCGCCTTGTGGGCGCTCAGATTGTCCATCACCACCACGTCGCCGGGTTGCAGTACCGGGTACAGCAGATGTTCGACGTAGGCCAGGAAAATATCGCTGTCGGTGGGCTCTTCGATGGTCATGGTTGCGACCATGCCGCGCAGGCTCATGGCGCCCAGAATGGTCAGGATCTTCCAGTGGCCGCCAGGTGTCGCCTCGCGGATGCGTCCGCCTCCCGTACCGCGCGCATAGAGCCGTGTCATGGAGGTCGTGACGCCGCTCTCGTCCAGGAAAATCAGCCGCTCCGGTGAGATCGACTGGATGCGCGCCGCGAATTCTTCACGTCGTGCGCGGTTGGCTTCGCTGTCCCGCTCGACCGCGTGGAGTGACTTTTTTTCAGCCGCAGGCCCAACTTCTTCAACAGATGCCAGATCCGCCCCAAGCTCAGCGAAATGCCCGCCTCGCTGGACAACTTGGCCTGCAGTTGAGCCAGCGTCAGATCAGGCTTCGATGCCACCCAATCCATCACCTGACGCTGCGCCTCGGCACCGGCCCGCCACTTACGCCCGGGTTGGTGCGGCACCCGCTCGGCCTGCCCGGTGCGGTTCCGTTGCGCGGAAATCTTCTTTGCCCAGCCCACGCTCACCAGGAAGCGGTCGGCAAGTTCCTCCAACGTCTCCTCGCCTTGATCGTAGGCCAACAGAAACTTACGGCGCAGATCATCCCCATATGGCTTCGCCATCGCTTCACTCGCCGCAGAGTCTCGCCAAGGTAAGTCTACACTATTAAAGAAAGTCCTCTAGATTTCGATCTGGCCTCTTTCGTGCGCTTCGCCTGGTGCGGTAGTCGTGTCCATAAGATACTTTTCTCCTTCCCTTTTCCGTAAAGCTCAGCGTGCAAGTAAAATCCCTTCTCCTTGGCAGGCTTCCGTTGTTCCACGGACATGGGATTCGCTGCAGCCCACCGGTCCTTGCGCACGCCCGTGACCTGCCAGCAGACTTCCATCTTTGACTGTCCGCCGCCGATCTTGAAGGTCCCCTTCGAGATTTTTTGGGTGATATGCAGATTAGGTGCCGGAGCCCCAATCGGGGTTAACTGGTATCGGAAATCGCGATTCAAGGCCCCGAACCAGGCAGGAAGCTTGACTGTGGCTTCTCCCTTCGCATTCAGGACCGCAAGGCCGTCGTAGATGTTCTTCCGCTCCGAAGACTCCACAAAAGAATGCAAAAGGTACTTCTTGGCGGGATCCAGAGGATGATCAATTTTGAAACCACCTCCTGCTTTGTGAAGAAATCCCGTCACATATACCGGGCCGTTAAAAAATCCTGCGGCAGAGTCGAGTGCCGGGCCGGGCGGCGCGCAGTCGGCAAGGAGACCCGTAAAGCCGCCTGTGGCAATGAGGCCGGTGTCTCTCCCGCCGTCGGCCCACATCCCAATGACGTTGCTTGTCCCTTTGACGGCAACCCATTTTAAACTCTCGCCAGACACACCGAATCCGCCATCCGTCGCGCTGCCAAGAACGCCATGCCCTACCGTAGTTTTGCCGTAGACTCCGGCGGCGTCGTAGCTCCATGACTGCGTTTCGCCGTATACGCCATGACCGGGGTTACTGCCGTCGAGGTTGGCTTTCGACTTATTGATTCCCGCAACGGCAGCGTGAACCGGCGATTTCGTTACGCCATGGACTCCCTCATTCGAGGAGCTGGTTCCGGAGACGCCCACCCCCGAGGAGCTGGTTCCGGAGACGCCCACTCCCGAGGAGCTGGTTCCGGAGACGCCGTTTCCACCGTTGGCATTTTCGCCGAGCACGCCGCTGGAGTTAACGTTCACGACTCTTCCGTGTACCCCATTTGAACCGATACTTTCGGCGAAGACACCTTCTCCCGAATTGCTGGCGGCAAGAATGCCGACGCCGCCGTCCGAATCACCCCAAACACCATAAGTGACGGCCGGCACGAGTCCACTTCCGTTTCCGTCTTGACCGTTTAAAGGGGGCATATCAGTGACCTCCGTAAGTGACGTAGTTAAAGGAGACCTGGGTTCGGTCTGCGACGCGTGAGAATCCGGAGCGTGAATATTGTCAAGTAGCTTAACCAAGCCCGACTGGCGCCGTCCACCGAAACTCATGGCCAGAGAGACTTTGCATTCCGACCTACCTCTCAAGCAGCTGCTGGGGTGCACCGATTCTTCCGGTCGAGGCGAACCACTCCGGAGTGGCGGCTACCAACTTCAAGACGCTCGATTCATTGAATCAAGGGCCGCTCCATGTTACAGCTTGCGTGAAAGCGTAGTGGCGTAGGCTCAATTGACGATACATCGCCTTCGCACAAGCAATCGGGACGGCCAGGATTGTGAGTGTAATGGCCTGTAGCTGTTGAAAAAGTCCGTTTCTTCAAAAAGGGAATGACCAGAAATGTATCCCCAGTTCGAGAAAATCCTTTATAGAGCATCCTGACGCTTTGTTTTTTCGACGTGAACGCTCCGAACGAGTTTTTCAACAGCTACTGTGGGTGTTGAAAAAGTCACTCTGATTAGCAGATGAGGTGCGGTACAAGGAAGTATTCCTTCCATGTACTACGTGATTTTGATCCTCGGAGGACTGCTGATCATGATGGGACAACATGCCCGTTCCGAAGCGCTGTTCTACTATTTCAAACTGGAAGAGTACATCCCCGAAGACCACCTGTTGCGGCTCATCGACAAGCACATCAGCTTGGCCTTCGTGCGTGAGCGGCTCAAGGACAGCTACAGCGAAACCGGACGACCCTCGATCGATCCCGAACTGCTGCTGCGCATTCTGCTGATTGGCTATGTGTACGGCATTACCAGCGAGCGCAAGCTGGTAGAAGAGTTGCGCATGCATCTGGCGTGGCGCTGGTTCACCGGTCTGGGCTTCGATCAAGAGATTCCGCACCACTCCACCTTCTCGAAGAACCGGCACGGACGTTTTCAGGCGTCGAAACTGTTCGAGCAGTTGTTTGAAGAGATCGTGCGGCAGTGTGTGGAGGTGGGGTTGGTGCAAGGGAAGCATCTGTCGGTGGACGGCAGCTTCGTCGAGGCGAATGCGGCCAAAGAGAGCCGGATTCCACGCGAACAGTTAGCGGAAGCAGCCCAAGTCAACCATACGGTGCGCCAGTATCTGGTGGAACTGGAAGAGCAGAACCCGGTGGAAGAACCGGTACACGAGCAAGATCAAGTGTCGACCACCGATCCGGACTCGACCTATGCCACGAAAGGCGGCACGCCGGCCCGGCTGGGTTATTACGACAACTATCTGGTGGACAATCAAAGCTGCGTGATTGTGGGAGTGCAAGCGACGGCAGCACGGATGAGTCAGGAGACGGTGGCCGCACAAGACATGCTCACACGTTTCGCGCAATGGCAAGGCAGAGCGCCGGAATCGGTGGCGGCTGACACGACGTACGGCAACGGGGAGTTCCTGCAATGGTTGGCGGATCGGAGCATCACTCCTTACATGCGAACCCGCGATAGTATCCACAGAAAGAACAGCCCGTTCTACGGCCCAGAGCGGTTCACTTATCAGCCGGAAAGCAACAGCTATCGCTGCCCCGCAGGTCAGCAACTCAACTACGGCGGTCGGAGTGATCGCAACCGCACCTATACCTACATCGGAACCCGCAAACGCTGTGGCGCATGCTCGCAAAGACCGCACTGCACCAGCGCGGCCTTCCGCTGTCTTGCCATTCACATGCATGAGCCGGTTCGGCAACGGGCACGCGAACTGGCCAACACGCCAGAGTTCGCGAAGGCACAACGGCAGAGGAAAAAAGTAGAAG
Organism: uncultured Acidobacteriaceae bacterium; assembly: GCA_963699185.1. Classification (GTDB taxonomy): domain Bacteria; phylum Acidobacteriota; class Terriglobia; order Terriglobales; family Acidobacteriaceae; genus DASRAA01. Next base: position 966,257 of record OY969419.1, read on the forward strand.
CGTTGTTCGCGGAACTCAAGAATCAGATCGGACTACGCCGCCTGCGCCTGCGCAGACTGAAGTTCGTGCGGGAGCAGTTCTTCCTGGCAGCTGCGGCACAGAATATCAAACGGCTAGTCCGGTTCCTCAGCAAAGCACCAAATCCGACATTCGCTGCAGCCGCTTAATCAACTGACAAAGAACATACAAGAACCCAGTCCCCAGTCCCACCTAGGGAATGTCATCTCTGCCGAAGAGACTTTTTCAACACCCACGCCTGATTACAACAGTTGACGATTGGGCCGCGCGGCAACGCTTGCTTTTTTCTGTTACTGCAGCTTCGCGTACTCGGCTTTGGCTTTTTTGTAGACAGGGATGTCCGGATCGGCGTCTTTCCAGAGAGTGAGAAAGTCTTTGTAGGCGGCGAGGGCGCGTGTCCGTGCGGCATCGGAATCGGCACCCTGCGAGTTATTGGCCTGCAAGGCATTGGCCCGCGCCACGCCAAGTCGCGCCAGCGCTCCCGTCCAGCAGTTCCACACGACGCCGCTGTGGCCGAGGATCTTCTGGAACTCGGCGTCCGCCTCCTTACCCTGTCCCGCTGCCAGGTACGCCTGTCCCCGAATGTAGGTTGGGTAAAGACAGGAAATCTGAGCGATAAATAGAATTTGCCCGTACTCGATCGGGGGCAGCGCTGTGTGCAATTGTTCGATCGCTTCCATGGAATTCTTACGATTCCGCGCCAGTTGCGCGTTGATCGCGGGTAGCCATAGCGATTGCAACTGCGTGTCCAGCGGGTATCGCTTATTCAGGTCTTGTGCGAGGGACTCGGAACGCGCTGTATCGCCAGCCATGGCGTACGCCAGCGTGGCTTCGACCTCGACTGCTTGACTGGCTGGGTAAAGCTTCACCCCCGCAGCCGCTGCATGCTTCGCTTCGTCGGAATTACCGAGCGCTGCCTCCCGCAGCGCCGCATTCTCCCACCAGATCGCACCAGCTTCCTTATTGTCCTCCCGTATCGCAGAATCCACCGCGCGCTTTGTTAGCTCACGTGCTTTGCCCAGATGGCCCGCGTAAGCATCGCTGTCCGAATCCAGCGAAACACCGAAGTTCTCCACTCCTGGATGGTCCACAAACCACTGCTGCTCTCGCGCCCTTGCCGAAGAATCGGCTGCCAGAAAGGCCAGGGCGTACAGGGCATCGTGCAGTATGAAATCGTCGAACTTCCGCTTCTCGGCTACACGGATTGTTTGTCGCGCCTCATCCAGGCGTTGCAAGGCGAGCAGCCAATTCGCGAGAGCCTCATAAGGACTGACTCGCTCCGGCGCGAGTTGCTGCGACTGCCGCATCATCTCGACCGCTTTCTCATACTTTCCTTGTGAGCCACAGACGGTTGCCAAATTGGAGTATCCGCCGCTGTATCGGGGGTAACTGTCAATCAACTGCTGATTCGCTTGCGCTGCTTTGTCCAGCTCTCCATTAACGCTAGCGTAATACTCGGCGGTGATCAGCAGTCGCTCCCGCTCGCTGGCGTGTTCCCGCAACTCGAAGGCTCGAGTGTAGTACTCGCTGGCGCGCCCCAGTTCGCCCAAGCTTGCGTAATTACCAGCTAAAGCGTTATATCCCATCGCAAAGTTTGGATCGAGCTGAATGGCGCGTTGGTGGTAAACCACGGCTGCATCTATGCCCTTCTCCCGGCCCACCTTGATGCCCATGCTGTAGGCTTGCAGCGCTTCCAGCGAAGAAGTCGTCGCTTCAGCCAACGGCACATCAAACTTCTGCACCGAGGCCAGTGACTCGCCGAGTTGGCCGCGCAGCTTGGCAGCGGCATCGCCTACGGCGTTTAGTACGTTCTCCTTGCCGCGGGCTGTGACCTGCTCCTGCGCTAGCGTGTCATCGCTAACGCAGTTCACGGCCCTGAGACCGATGACATATTGGCTGCCGAGGTTGGCGATTGATCCGGCTATGTACGCCTTGCTGTTTGCGCGCTGGCAAAGCTCCCGCGCCACATCGGGTATGAGTTGTGTGTTCGCCGGGTCGGTCATCAATTTCAGCGTCGCAGCGACTTTGTTATCGGAAAGCACATTCAGAAACGGCGATTGGTTCAGCGCTACCGCGAGCGCCGTCTTCAAGGTGTCGTCGAAGACCGGATCACCCGTTTGGTTGTCGAAATCGGCGATCACTATGGTGTCCTTCTCCGTCAGCTTCGGCGCCTGATGCGAGCGGTAGTACAGCAGCCCGCTAACGCTTGCCGCAATCACAATCACAACGGCCGCAGCGATCACAGGCCAGCGCGTCTTCCTGGCAACCTCTGGTTGTTTTGACGAGAAAGCTTCCGCAGCCCTTGTCTTCCCGGAGCTTTCGGCCCACACTCCACCGGAAGCCACAGGCGCCGCGCTCGATCCTGATCCCACCGCCGCAAAGCGACTGCTCTCGGTGTCGCGCTTCAGCCGCTGCAGATCGGACCGCATGTCACCCGCGTGCTGATAGCGCAGATTGCGATCCTTCTCCAGCGCCTTGGCGATCACCGCTTCCAGTCCCGCCGGAACTTCGCGGTTCAATTGCGAGGGCGGCGCAGGCTGTGTGTGGACGATGGCTCCGCAAATGTCGCCCGAGCTTTCACCCTCAAACGGCATCCTGCCGGTTGCCATCTCGTACAACACGGCTCCGAAGGAAAACAAATCGGTACGCGCGTCGAGATCGCGAGCCTTCACCTGCTCCGGAGACATATAGGCAACGGTGCCGAGCATTGCGCCCGGGCTGGTCAGGTGTGCGGCGTCGAATGCCGCCATCTCGGTTGCCGTCTGCCACGTAGCCGCAACTTTCCCTGTTACCTTCGCTAGTCCGAAATCGAGAATCTTGGCGTGCCCTCGCCGAGTGGCAAAGATGTTGGCCGGCTTGATGTCGCGATGGATGATGCCTTGGCCGTGTGCGGCGTCCAGCGCGTCGGCGATCTCGACGGCAAGGTCAACTAGCAGCTCGGTCTCCAGCGGCTTGCCCGCAATCCGGTGCTTAAGGGTCACCCCATCAAGGAATTCCATCACAATGAACAAGCGCCCTTCGTGGTGGCCGATCTCGTGGATGGTGCAGATGTTGGGATGATCGAGCGCCGAGGCGGCGCGAGCCTCACGGCGGAACCGCTCCAACGCAAATGGGTCTTGCTCGACATCATCAGGCAGGAATTTCAGAGCGACGAAACGGCCAAGGTCGGTGTCCTCGGCCTTAAAGACCACGCCCATACCACCGCCGCCCAGCTTCGCTAGGATGCGGTAGTGCGAAATCGTCTGGTCAATCACTAGGGCTGCATCTTAAGGAGCCCAGGTCAGGTAAGTCAATAAACAAGCATTTAACCCATCGTCGCGACAATCACTGTTGTAACGTCCCCATCTCACTCGTAACCCCAAGCCGTGCCGGGGCCAATCGGCAGTTTCGGTCAAGGGCTCGCCTTTACTTGCGCGTTCAGGAACATGATTATTTTCTGGTGGGTCCTCCGCGTGATCGTTCCGCCATGCCTGAACAGTCGGATCGTTTTTCTGTGCAAACCCGTTTCTCTTGAAATCTCGCGTTCCGAGAAATCTGTTAATCGTCGCAGAGTTTCGGGATCTGCCGCTACTCGTCCGTTCTCATAGATCTTGCAGCGTACGTCGAGCTCATGGTCAACGGGTCCTGGTTCGAGCTTTCGCTTGAATTCCTTCCCGCAATAGCTAAAGCTCCCGGCCCCGATATGACGCCGCTGGAGCACACCTCGCGTCCACGGATCGCGGCGTGCAAGGCGTGAGCGCGGCAGCGGGCTGGGGGCGGACGCGAGCAACCGTCGTGACTCAGTCAGCGGTGGAGCGTGTCTTACACTCGGTCGAAAGGCACGATTGAGTGGCGCGCCCGCACCACCCGCCGTCAGTGGGCCGGCCCGGACATCCGGTTGGTGATGAAATCAGAGATCCGCCTGGCTGCGGGAGGATCCATGTTCGCCAGCACCGCCACAACATATCCCGGCGCGGGACAAATCTGAAGCTCGCCATTCATTCCCGGCGCGCCTCCTCCGTGTCCGAAGCAGCGTGTACCGTTCACGACCTTGTCCTCAAAACCGTAGGCGTAGCGTCCGAATCCTTCGTCCACTTTTCCGGTGGTAAGCAGCTCTTCGTAATGTGCATCGAGCAGCTTGTGTTGCTCGAGAGCGTTGGCGAACTTCAGCAGGTCGCCCACAGTGGAATAGCCTCCGCCCGCGGATGTTCCGCGATAAGGCAGAGCATCCGTGTTCGGCTGCCAGTCTTTGCTGTCTGGTGGTTTCATGTATCCAACACTGCGGTTCGTAACCGTCTTGTCTTCTGGCTCGGAGCCTGAGTCTTTCATTCCGGCGACAGCATAGATGTGTGTGTTCACGTAGTCGTAATAGCTTTGGCCGCTGACCTTCTCGACCACCAGGCCTAGCAGAATGAAGCCGTAGTTGCTGTACTCCCACTTGCTGCCCGGAGGAAACTCCGCCGCACGGTTGCCGTAGAGCTTCACGTAGTCCTGCAGCGTCTTGAGCTCATTCCGGTGCTTGTCAAAGTCAGGCCCGAAGATGTCGCCGGTACCTCCTGTATGCGTCAGCAACTGGTGAAGCGTGACTTTTGACGCCAGCTCCTTGTTAGGATAGTCGGTGAGGTACTTGCCGAACGGGTCGTCGAGCTTCAACTTGCCTGCCTGCGCCAGCTGCAGGACTGCAACAGCCGTGAACATTTTGTTCATCGATCCGATGCGGAAGCGCGTATCGAGCGTGTTGGGCAGCTTGCGCTCGCGGTCTGCCATGCCATAAGCGTTCTCGAAAATGGGCTTTCCGTTCCTGGCGAGCAGCACGGTGCCGCTGAATTGTCCTGCGTCCGCGTCCTGTTGTAGCTTCTTCTGTAGTGCAGCCACCAACTCGGTCTCACTCAACTGCGGCGGGGCAAACTCTGTCGGAGTGGGAATGGCATTCAACTCCACACGGCTCATGTTGTGGGGCTCAGTCGCCTCGACAACGAAGGTCATGCGCACGAATTGCTCCGTGCCGCGTTCTTCGACGATGGCAACCACCTCGGTCGGTGATGACGACTCAACCTTTTTCAGGTCAAGGCCTCCGGTGCGACTGCGGAACTCAATCGCCGAATCAAGCCGGTCCAGCCGCGCCGGTGAGTACGTCTCGAGGAAGGTGCGATAGGTGTCGCGGTCTCCACTGTTGAAGGCTTGCAGCCACGCGGCGCAGACCTGGCCGGATGGAGTGTCGGTGGGGAGCTTTACCTGGCCGAAGCAGATGGACGGGCAGCAGGTAAGGACGATGAGACAGGGCAGGAACCTGCGAGTAAGCATGTCCCTTAGACGGAAAGAACCATGCAATGTCGTCGGATGAGGAGATAACCCTGTCGACGGGGCGCGCCCACCGGCCTGGTTTTGCCCGCGTGGGTATTTTCTAGTTGAGAATTTAGATGTGATTTCGTTGAAGACGAAAGCCCCCGCCCCAAAGGAAGGCGACATCCATCCTAACGAGCGCAAAAGAGCCGCCCGCCCCCACCGGTTTCTACGTGGACGGACGGCCTGAGGGAATCTATTACGAAGCGCTCCAATATTTCGAGCAGTTCGTCAATCGGAAGCTCCCCGTCGGTCAACACGTGCAGGTTACGTTCATTCGGCCAAGCCGTTGTGGGCACAGTGACTGCAAGAGGCCACGACCGGGGGGAGGGGGATGAAGGAAATGGCGATCAATGAACCCCATGCAAAGCGGCGCGGATGGCTGAAGAACGGCAATCCTGCGGGCGATCCGAGCACCGCGCCACGGTGCGGTGCCAGGACACGAAAGGGCACTCCTTGCAAGGGGCCGGCCTTGCAGAACGGTCGCTGCCGGATGCACGGTGGCACCAGCACAGGACCACGCACAAAGAGAGGCTTGGCCCGCTCAAGGCGGGCGAACTGGAAACACGGACTGTATTCTGCAAAGGCGAAAATGGAGGCGAAGCTGCTTCGCCGGTTCCTGCAGGAGTGCAGGAAACAATGCAGCAACATTTCGGCCCAGCGGGTCAGTTAGAGACGGGTATCCTCCATGCCATATTAACTCCGTCTCAGTTGGTCGCTGACTGAGAGCCGCAGCAGAAGCAAACCGCAGTTTAGGCCGCTCGCTAGTCAATCGAAGGTTGCTCCAAAACTGGAGCAAATTCTGAAGGCCGTCGCAAGAAATATCTTCGCCTGTCGACGCTACTATCGGCTCGCACATCTCGGTATCTACCACGCTAATTTGATCTCCACGCGGCAGTGGTCACTTGGTCCCCACTCGTCGGGGTCGTTTAGCGCCGTTACTCGGACATTTTCAGCGAGATCAATAGAAGCAAACACGAAATCGAGTTGTCGGGTGGCCGGAGCATGGGGTCTGCCGATTTGTGTAGTACGTAGGAACATTGTTGCTCGACCGCGGGAGTTCAGCGGGCCACGGACCGGCACGGCGTCCGGCGGGTGCCTGTGGGCCCACAAATGAGAATCCCAGCGCAGACATTCTGCTGAACACAGTGCCGTGCCGGGAAGCCCAGTAGGCACTCCCGTATTCGCCATATCCAAATAGGCTATTGAGGTCGCCAGCCGCTACGATGCGATGCCGCTCCTGTCCGATCAGCACCGACAGGTCAGAGATGACGCGGTGAACCGAGGCATCTGCATAGATCCAGCGGCTTGCGGTTCTGCTGTGCGGCTTCTCCCACGGCGCGTACATCGACGCAACAATCAGGGGCTGACCACCGGTGGGGGTCACGACGCCGGCAGCTAGTGTTCCCGTCCGACTTACAACGAGTTCGCAGGGGCCAGCATCGTCCATCGCTTTTGCATCGAGCCATTCCACCGTGACTCGATCTGACAGTTTGACCACGGCGGCACGCCAGCGACGATTCAAGCCGGCTCCGGCCGTGCGCCAAGGCGCAGGGTCAACATCGAATCTGCTCGCAATATCGGCTGGCGGCTCGGCTGCTTCCTGAAGCAGAGCGATGTCGGCGTCAGAATCAGCGAGGCATCGCCACGCCTCCACACGCCGCACAATGTTCCAAGCAACTACCTTCAACATAACCGTCGGCGCTCCAGCCATTGACGTTCGAGCTGGCAACGCGCCGCTTTGAGGACGTTACCCAATAGGTATCTGCGTGGCTGGAAGAGCTACTTCGGGTTCTGCGAGACACCCTCGGTGCTGGAGGCGCTGGATCAATGGATACGGCGCAGGCTGCGATCCATGATCTGGAAGCAATGGAAACGCGGAAGGCTACGGTTTAGGAAGCTGTGTGAACGTGGCGTGAGCAAGACCTTGGCCGCACAAACGGCTGGGAGTGCTCATGGTCCATTCCGCATAGCCAATAGCCCAGCCATGAACTCCGCATTTCCTATCGCCTACTTTGATTCGCTCGGACTTCCACGCCTGTTCGCTGGTACATAGCTCAATCCACCAAACCGCCGGATGCGGACCCGCATGTCCGGTGGTGTGGCAGGGGAGGACGGGTGACCGTCCCCCCTATGCCGATCGTGGCCCAAGCACAACTATTTTGTCCACCGCTTTGGTCAACTCGGGCAGCGTGACGGTAGACACTCCAAACAGCGCGTCTCAATTGTGAGAGAGAGCAGCTCAGATCGCAGAGAGGACCAGTCGCCGGCCAGTCAACGCTGGCACCGCCAGTTTTTCCCGAATCGCACATCATAATGGGAATCGAACGCACCCGCAGGACGGAGCCGAAATGCGAACTTCTACTATGGGGCGCATCCGACACAGCACTAGGGTTTGGGGCCAACTTCCGATATAGCCGAGCACCGGGCAACGATTCGGTTCAGTCAACGCTATGCGTTAGTCGCTAGTGATGTTCGCGACCGACACTTTCAACACTGAGCGCTAGGAATCTACAGAGACCATGGGTCGAGTGGGGGTGCGTTTAACCAAGCTACGGCCACCAGGAAAGCTCAGGGACGGGGGGACACTTGTCCACATAAAGATATTTCTTGCAGCTTTCGTCCGAAGGGGCCGTGACACGGTGACGGGCAAGCCCCATGAGGTCGTGGATGTCTATAGCATAAACTTGGACTCGATCATCCCGCGTGCTCACTGCAAGGGCCGCTAAGGGTAAATAATTCCTTCCCATTCCGTGCGTCCCACATTTCCACGTTTGGTTCGGAGCTGCCAGTTGCCAGTCGCTTTCCATCCGGACTCCAAGCCACGGTGTAGACAATTCTTCCGGCACCACTGATAGTCAACAGTCTTTTTCCACTCGATGCGTCCCAAACCCTTAACGTTCCACCGGCACCACCTGTAGCCAGCCGGCCCCCATCAGGACTCCAGGCTAACCTCATACCGCTCTCTTTAGGCCCACCCAGGGTCAGAATTTTCTTGCCCTTGTCGGCCTCCCACACAATTGTGCCGTCCCCGCTCGCCGAGGCCAACCGCTGCCCGCCCGGCTGCCAAGCCACATTGTGACCGCTCAGGCTCAGCAATTCCTTGTCGGTCTGTACGTCCCATACTTTCAAATCCTGGGGCTCAACTACCCCTGGCTTAGGGTTAGCGCTTCCAGCAGCCAGGCGCTTCCCATCCGGGCTCCAGGCCACACTCGTAACAGGTTGGCTGCAACCGCGGAGGCTCACCACTAGCCTGCCGGTATCAACGTCCCATACGTTCGCTGTTGTATCAAAATTTCCCGTCGCCAGGCGCTTACCGTCCGGCGGCTGCCAATCCAGGCTCGTGACTCCGCTGTGGCCGCGTAGGGTTTGCAATGCCTTCCCGCTGCTCGCGTCCCATACCGTCACTGTGTCGTTGCCAGTCGTAGTCGCTAAGCGCTTCCCGTCCGGGCTCCAAGCCGGACTTCTTGCCCCGTTCAAAACCAATAATTCCGGGTCGCTTCCGGCATCCCACACATTGACAGTACCGTTTTGGCTTCCCGGTTGCCAGCCTCTCCCCCTCCCCCATCAGCGGCGGACTCCAAACCACGCTACGAACGCCCCCATTTGGTTTCAGGGTCAGCAACTCATGGCCGCTCCCAGCATCCCACACCTTCACTGCTTGGAAATCGGCAGTTGCCAGCCTCCCGTCCGAACTCCACGCGGCGCTCTCAACAGGCGTGCTGTGCCCGAACAGGGTTAGCAATTCCTCACCGTTGTCCGCGTTCCATATCTGCGCCGTTCCGTCGTAACGCCCTACCGCCAACCGTTTCCCGTCCGGACTCCAGGCCACAGTCAAAATCCCACCGCGAATGACTCCGCGCTGGTCTCTCAGAGTCAGCAATTCCCTCCCGGTATAAACGTCCCATACCTTCGCGGTGCCGTCATAGTTTCCGGTCGCCAACCCCTTCCCGTCCAACCGCCAAGCTACGCTCGAAACGCCGGAGGTGGCGCTCAGGGTCCGCCACTCTCTGCCGGTCCCGACGTCCCACACCTTCACCTGCCCGGGCTCCCTGCCCCTAGTGGAAAAAAAGGGGAAAGAGGCTCCCACCGCCAGCCACTTTCCATCCGGACTCCATGCCACGCTCGTGACATGGTTACCGCGGCCGCTCATCGTCAGCGATTTCGTGGGAACCCCTTCTTCCCAAACTGTCACCTTATCGCCACTACCTGTGGCAAGCCGCAGGCTGTCTGGGCTCCAGGCTACGCTCGAAACAGGTTTAGGCAGAGTCAAGAGTTGAAGTTGCGTACCAGTCTCAGCCTGCCATACCCGCGCCGTCCTATCCCCGTCGCCCGTCGCTAGCCGTTTTCCGTCTGGGCTCCAGGCCACGCTGAACACTGCCGTACCGTGCACTTTCAGCGTCCGCCTTACCCGCGAGGCGAATATGGAGGCGTGTAACTGTTGTTCGGCTTCGGGCAAAACCTGGTGGCCCCACCGCCACGTGGCAGCTACACCCTCTGCGGCGAGAAGCACGGATACCTCTGGATCAAACTCCTCCGCCGCCTGCGAAGCCGCTACCATCTCGCGGGCGTGCGCTAGGGCCTGCTGCCAGAATGCGATAACGGATGCAGTCGTGGCACTGATGGCCAGCAACAAGCTCACGATCACCGCGACATACGCCGCCAGCCTGTTCCTCTTAAAGACACGCACATCCTCTCCGTCAAGCGACTCCTTGGGCTGGGCAAGTAGCGTCGAAGCAACGTCGAGGATTGCGGCGCGAAACTGCGAGTGCCGCAGTGAAAATTTTTCCTCAGTGCGGGCCCATCGCAGGTCGACCCACAGTGGTTCCTGCTTCATGCATCCCCGAATGCTCCGCGGAAGGGCCGTAGTCCGCGACCAATCAAAGTCATTAGTGCTCGGATTCCACGCGATCTTGCCGTCAGTCAAGAGAATCAGGATTTTGCTCGCGGAACGGTTTGCCATCCACCAATCAACCTCTTTCCGGACCCAACCTGAGGCCGCGGACTCGGGGGAGGCCATCAGTAGGAAATATTCGGAATCGGCCAACGCCTTTTCGATCGTTCCCCAAAGTGATGGCGTGATCGCCAAGCCTGTCTTGTCGCGAAAAATCAACACGGAACGAAGGCGATACCAGGGGCGAGCGAAGCGGTGCAGAGCGGATTGCACTGCAGGAGCGAGATTGCCGTCCGCCGCGTGGCTGTAAGACAGAAACCCGTTATATTGCACTACGCACGGTATTCTCGCCTATTCTCGGTGGGCAAGACAAGGGACTTCGTTGGACTTCAACGCACCGCTGAGGTCCGCCCCGCGGAGGTCCGCCCTGATGAGGTTCGCCTCGCGGAGGTCCGCCCTGCTCAGATCCGCCCCTCTACAATCTGAGTTACTGAGATTAAGACGTTGATCTATCTGTTCATATTTGCGGTCTCGTCTGCCGAGGACGGTTAGAATGGCCTGAATATCGGCAGCAAGTCGTGGAACTGGGGTTGATGCTTGATCATCCTGAGCTGGTTTCGCCGGTTTCTGCTCTTTGCTGAGAGGGTTCTCTTCTTTACTTCCAGCGCGAGCATTTTCCCGAACGTAGGCGCTCAGTACCTCTATGATTGGCCAGTGATCTCTCTCTGACTGGTTAGCTATTCGCTCCAGTGCATAGATTCCGCCCAATCGGACCTCAAGCTTCTTCTTTCCGCTGGCGTCGACCGCTCCAATCTGCTCGATAGCCTTCGTAAACCTGTCCGTGATCTGTCCTTCCTGGGAGACCATTAACGATTTTTGAGCAGTCGCGACGGATTCCTGCGTCAACTTGATATTTCGCCAGGTGAAGTAGGCACCCGCCAAGAACACGAGCCCGCCCAGGGTTGTCGCGAGGGTCTGACGAGCCGCATTTTCGCTACTGAATTGCTCCTTGGCATCCATGGGCGGCTTCGCGTTCGCATATTTTTTGACTTGCAGCTCTGGAACCTTCCACAGAATTACAATGACAACGGCTACGAGAAAAATGGCACCGGCAGTCCACCAGATGGCACGATTCTTTCGGACAAACTCCTGTAGACGGATCCAGCCGCTTTCAGCGTGGGAGCTTTCAGCCATGTCGCAGAATTGTATACCCGGCACAGGCCCGTTCATGAAGCCGCCGCCTTGATCCGATGCTCGGGCAAGCCACGGTTCTGTTACCCAAACTGTTGCCCATTAACTGCCGATCGAGTGCAGTTCTACCCGATTGGGATGACGCAATCCGTTTGTAAGGGCAAGAATACTTGCGTCCTCAGACTCCGATTGAGGAGAATCAGGGGATGGCGGTGAAGATTCGTCCAATGAGGGACTTCCATGCCTTTAATTGCTGGATTTATCGCCGCTCAATCCTCCCCCCGAGGATCATCTTCTCGTGGCCTTGAAGAGTTATTTCGACGGCAGTAATCATGCGGACAGTAGCGAGTACGACCGCATCAGCATCGCCACGGTGTGTGGAATGAGGGAGCAGTGGAGAAGATTTGATCCGGCATGGAGGAAGGTTCTCTCCAAGCATCGCGCTGACTACCTGCACACCACGGATGCAGTCTCATTGCAAAACGACTTCGCAAAAGAAAAGGGATGGGATAAGACACGCGTAGATTCCTTCATTGGCGACTGTGTTGATGTAATCGAAAAGCAAATAGCCATTCCTTCTGGATTTCGTGGTTGGACTCCAAGGATGGGTCTGTATCCGATAACGCTTACGATTCCATTTGACGACTGGGAAAGAGCCAAGAAGACCAAACCCGACCTGCCGGAGACCATCGAGGAATTATGCGCCACAGAATCTGTTGGCTTTGCTTTTAAATGGGGCCGACACATTGGTGCAGCGAAATACCAGCTCTACTTTGATCGGGGAGAAAAGTTTTATGGCTTCATACATGACAGGTGGTGTCACCCGAAGGCCCAAAAAGACATAGAGATCATGAGAGACGTTATCAACGTAGACGAATCTATCGCTAGATTTGTCCCTGCGCTACAAATGGCCGATTTACTCGCTTGGGGCATAAATCGCGCCAATCAAGAGACTAGAGAATGGCACATGAGGTTGCACACCCTTCCCTATAGAAGCGCGCTTCTTGACTATGCGCATTTGATAAACCCCCGCCTCTGGGCGCTGGATTTTAGAGAGTCCTGGAGACTTCCCCGCCGCGCGTCGAGTGTGAAAAACCTCAGCAAACCCAAAAGGAATCCAAACAAGTAATAGAGGATTTCGTGGGATGGTTTATCATGCACAGAGATGAAACATTCCGCCGAGTGTGATTGATACGACGAGCGGCCCCACAGGAAACTTGCTTTAGGAAACCGCTGCTCTATCCATCTGAGCTACAGGGCATACAAAATGGAAAACTGTTATGCCGCTCTCCACTGATCCGCTGTGCCAATCTGTTCCTACATTTGATTTCACCAGTCGCGTTCAGACTCCGTGCAGTCTGCGGGCCACGGTCATTCTGCTGCAACCAAGCTGTGCGCCGATTTGCACCGCGCTGAGTCCCTGATCTGCCAGCTTTTGAATCTTCCTGCTGCTCACCACGACTTTGGGACGCCCGCCAACTCTGCCCTCGCGTCTCGCTCTTGCAAGACCAGCGACGACCCGTTCTGATAGCCGGATGCGCTCTTGCCGTGCCAGCGCAGCCAACAGGCTGATTACCACGTCGCGGAACGGCCCTACGCTGTCGATGTAGCTCTCGTTATACAAACGGTAGCCGACACCGCAGGCCGTGAGTCTCTGCAAGTGCTGGAGCGTCTCTAGTACGCCCTCTCGCGAGAACCGATCCAGACTCCAGAACAGCAAGCAGTCAAACTCGCGACGCGACGCACCGTCAAACATTTGCTGAAACCTCGGGCGGTCGCTGCGCTTGCCGCTGGCGTTGTCAACGTATTCGCGGACGATGGCCCAGCCCTGCTTGGAGCAGAACTCGCGCAACTGCTGAAGCTGGTTTTGGGTGTCCTGACGGCCGTTGGACGTACTTCCTCGGGCGTAAAGTGCGACTTTTAGCTGCTTGTCAGTTGTCATGTTCTCACCTATTCCCACGCTGCGCCGCGCGGGAATGAATGTCAAGAACATTCTGCACTAAAACAATTGTTTGTGTGCAGTTATTCCCGCATTGGGTTAACCTCTTTGTTTAGTGGGTCGCTGGCCTTAACTTCGCGGCAGGGTTTTTGTGCAGGGGTACTCTGTGCTGAATTGCGACACCGCAAGGTGGACAGTGAAGGACCTGCGGCCCTGTCCAAAGAAATCGCCAGAACAGCCCTGCGATCCGATGATCGAACAGGCTCAGGGGTGAATTTAGGCGGGCTATGAGATTTGGTTCCCGATGGCCCGCCACCCCTTGCTTGAGGATTGCGAGATGTTCACGCATGGAAAGTTAAGCCCGCGATTACACTCCCTCCCGCATTCGCTCCGAAGGAGAATCAGGCACAAGCTCTGTTTCAATGATCGACGGTCTCTATTGGTCACGCTTCATGGCCTTTGCTATCTTTCCAACAGGTCGGCTTCCGGAAAACTGCTGATACGCTTCCATTGCTTTTTGAGCACAGTCACGCATCAAAATTGTCCGATCGGGGCCGGCGCAGGAGGTATCACGGAGCGCGACACTCTGAGTTTTCATCGTGTAGATCATGAAGTGCATGCCGAGAGTCAGGAATGAGAAGGCTACGATCGGCATGTTCGACACCTTCTGGGGCATGTAAAACAATTGCCGCGAGGGCGCGTCAGAGCACACGGTGAGATGTATGTAGACATCATTCGGAAATGGCGCTCCGAGGAGAAAACGTCTGATTGGCTCCTCGAACTTCCCAAGATCCATCTTGTTGCTTTTACCCCCAAGCGGAGTGTTCCAGATATGGACCGCCGACCGCCAGAGGACGCTAAGGCCAAAGTAAGCGAACTGATCGGTGTCCAATCCGACGCGATCTCCGGAAAACAAGAGATATTGATTGGACTCTCGCTTGTGCAGCGCCAACTTCAGTCGATCCAATAATGGGAAGTCCTTGCCGTTCCACACCCATTTCAGCGTGTATCTTTCGCCGTTCTTATTGAACAGATCCTCGCAGTCAGAGCACAGCAAATGATCCCTTACCTGCTGGGAAGTCGTAGACGTTATACGACGCCCAACTACGACCGGCTCAGCACCAAGAGCACCGCGGATGATGTACTTGTACATTGCTGCCGGGATGAAGTGGCTCTTCTGCAACTGTTTCGTCTTCAGGCACAGCTTGCATTTGCCGATGACTGGTTGTTTCGCCATTGCGCTCTCGGTACGTTGACGCTTTACACCACAATTGTATGATTAAGGGAACCCCGCCCAAACCCAAGTCTTTTCACATGGACTACCAAGAGCGCTGTGAACACTGCTACGCCGAAGGCTTCGCCGGGCCGGTGGCTCTCCCTCAATTGCAGCTGATCCAGTCTCAAACCCACGACTTCCGAGCGCAACCCGCATCCGAGCAACAATCCCAGCATTGCTCCATCTCTCATACCACGAAGGTTGTTCTGAAACGGCATTCAATAGGTCTTGTGCCTGATTGCCAGTCAGCCAATTGCCAATCTTCCGCCCAAGCCGCTTGACTTCCTTAACCCGCCGGATTCCAGTCACCAGCTCCGGGCTCAGCCAACCGCTCTCAGCAGACTCATCGGCGAGTCGCCGGATCACGGAAAGATGAAGGTTGATCGTAGCGGCCGACAGAGAAAGACCTTCCAGGAACGAGCGGTACCGCACCACAACGGACCGGCTAAACGCTAATCGAGGCTCGTCGCAATACCAGGCGATGAACCTCTCGATGGCGTACTCATAGCTACGCCGCGAGTGTGCAGAGGCAAGCGTATTGAGCACGGCGGTCTTGGATTGTTCCAGTTTTGGGATTGTGAGGGTCGCAGAGCGACTGACGGACTTGCGTTGCTTTTTTTGGGGACACAGGAAGCGGCTCCTTTCAACCGCCTCCAGAGTTTCGTTCTCGCGGAAGCTCAGCAAGAATGAGCCGTGTCGGCACCGATTTCCATCCCTTTTAACCCACGAAAGGGTATATATAGTGTCGGGCTGTTGGGAGCCAAAACGGAAATTCCGGATTACGACAAGCATGGAGGGATTGTGAGCACCAGTCAAACAACGCTGATCGTAGAGAACGCATCCGCTAAAGAGGTCAAAGTCTACATGACACTTGGAGCCGTACCCGGGTGCGTCAACAACGTCCAGGATGTCTCTTTCATCACGAATACAGTCAATCCACTTCAGGGCTGGTTCACGCTCGGGGCGAAGAAACAGGTGAGTTATACGCCGCCAGCAGGAATGGGTATCTCGGGTAATTTTGCTTTCGGGACACCGCCCCTGAATTGTGCGCCTCCGGAGTACCCCTCCGGCCTGAATTTGGCCGAGTTTATCCTGAATAACAGTTTCCAGGGTCCGGGGGCCCAGGAAACCATAGACATCAGCGCAGTCGCTGGCGTGAATGCATTACTGGTCTTCACCATGTCGGGAGGAGGGCAGTGGAATGCAGGGCCCAATCATCCAGGTGTCAGTTCGTTCAAGAACGCGGCAATCGGGCAAAACACAGGGTTGATCGGGGTTTTTCCATACGCTTGCGATAATTGCACGTCGAGCGACCACCCACCGGTGTGCCCCAGTCCACCTCTAGGCGCTCCGAATCCACCGCGCCCGCAGGCGGAACCTATCTGCAATGTCCAGCGAGATGCGAGCAGCGCTGGCGGCAGCGTTACTGTTACCTTCAACGGCTTCGCGGGTTAAACCTGGGCGATGACCCGCCCGCCTGGGCAATCGGAATCCTTCTTTCTCCCCTGTTCGACAGCCAGCAGGATTACGCTTCGCAGATCACCACCATTCTTGACATCACCAACACAGCAGCATTCTGGAGTGAAGGAAAGTTAAAGTTTGTTCCCTCCCCGCCCCGCAGGGGCGGAATCTACACTAACGGAGAACGCCCGTTCTCCATTTCACACTGAGCCAAGCCATGCGCGACCTTCATGTTGGCCATTGAGTTGAACAACAAAATGCGTTCTTAACCCAATTTGCCAGTCTGCCGGAAGCCGCGTCAAACAAGGTTTTTTCCAGATTCTCACACGGCAGTGACGGTTTTCGAGCTGCGAATAGCGCCGGAACAATTGCAGCCGATCCGCGAAATTGTTGAAGAACAGGAAGAGTTCCAAAACTGGGCAATCAGGGTTGCACTATTTTCGGTCGCACGCTTGTGGACGCGCCGCACATTATTGAGAATAAACAAGATATAGAGTTGCAAATTATATTGACTTCGGAAATCGAAGGCGTAAGTTGAGATCGAACGCCGCGTACGCAGGTATCCGGCGACCACAGGTCGGCAAGCGTCTAAACCGCTATAAATGCGGAAAGCGCGGCGGATTCAGCGCCCATAGTGAATCAAGTGCGGGTGCTTCTAGACCCGCCCCGGCACCTTCCGTGGATGGGGGATACGAGAAAACCGCCCTTTTAACTACGATTCCACCCCAATTCCTGTTTGGCCAGCCAGTTGCTTTTATGCCTCAACACAACGAGATGAAAACACACAATTCATCACACGACGACTCGGTTCTCCGGCAGGCGATCTTGAATTATCTGGAAGAACATCCAGACGCGATGGAAGCTGTCAACGGGATCGCGGAATGGTGGATAGCGCGAAGCCAGATACGGGTGGAAGTGGAAGCTCTGAGGCGTGTTTTGAAGGAGCTGACTGAAAGCGGTGTCCTGAAAGAAATGCAAGTAACGGGCGAGACGTATTACCGGCTTGCCAGAAGATGAATTTTTCGGCTTCACGGTGCTGGTCAACCTCGGAGGACATGCGATTGACGACATTACGCTTCTGCAACTGGGTAGTGGCTTCACAGGCACTGGATCGGCCAGTATTGCTGAGACGGTATGCTTGGGAGATACCTTCGCCGACGGATGCCTGCACGGGACAATTGCAACGCTGTCCACGGTCGATAACAGCACCTTGGTTAAGCTCAGTGACCATATAACATTCGCCCCGGTGTTGGAGGTTGATGTGGTCAAGGATCTCGAGCTATTCGGTGGGCCGAACGGGAGTGCCTTCGTTTCTGGCCTTGAGAATCAGTTTTCCGAGGTCGCCACGCCTGAACCAAGTAGTTTGCTAATGCTTGGCACGGGCATCGTCGGTCTGGCCGGTATATTGCGCCGAAAGCAAAACAAATTGCTTTGAGCCGCAATCTGAGTCGGGCAGGCCAATGGTTCTCGAATTGGAAGTTCGACCGAGGTACCAAATGAAGCTGCTGCGTCTTAGTTGTCTCGCTCTCCCTCTCCTTGCCCTTAGTGCTCAAGCCAGCGTCCTCAACAGCGCCAACGCTTTCGGCATCCTAGGGAACCTCTGAACTACCCCCTGTCTTTCAAGCGGGAATGCCTTGAAAGGTGAGATTCAGATCGATGTCTTCGTTCCTGCGGGCTCTTCGAGCCTTTCGGCTACCCCGTTCCGGTAGTCGGGCATCGTTGAAAGACACTACGCCGCTGAGTACAACAGCTTCTTGCGCACCAAGAACAGGTTAACCAGGGCACAGGTAGCGAACAGCCGGTTGGCGTTCTTCTTCAATCCTCGATAGCGCACTTTCACAAACCCGAACTGCAGTTTCATCACCCCAAACACGTGCTCCACTTTCGAACGCACCCGGGACTTCGTTCGATTTTTGGCCCGTTCTATTTCGTCGACGCGGTCCTTGTAGCGATACTGCTTGTGGGTCATGTCCTGCGCTCCGGGCGCGACTTCCTGCATGACTTCCGTCTGCCCACGATAGGCCTGATCGCCCCAAACCTTCGTCTCTTCCCCGTGCAGTAACTCCGGCAAGACCGTGCTATCGGCCAGTTGGCCGCCGTCGCCACCACACAGTGAATCATCTTCGTCTTACTATCCACGCCCACGTGTGCTTTCATCCCGAAGTACCACTGCTTGCCCTTCCTCGTTTGGGTGCATGGCAGGGTCGCGCTTCTGCCCCCGGTTCTTGGTCGAACTGGGGGCATGAAGGATGGTTGCATCGACGATGGTGCCGGTCGTGATCCGCACCCCCCGGCTCTGTAAATACAGATTCACCGTCTGCAGAATCTCCCCGCCCAGGCCGTGCTCTTCCAGCAAGTGACGGAACTTGCAAACCGTCGTCTCGTCCGGCACTGGTTCCCGCCCCAGATCGATGCCCACAAATTGCCGCATCACCGCCGAGTCGTACAGCGCCTCTTCCAGCCCAGGGTCCGACAGGTTGAACCATTGCTGGAGAAAGTACACGCGCAGCATCCGCTCCAGCCCCACCGGGGGCCGCCCGTTGCCGGCTTTTGGATAGTGAGGCTCGATCAAGCCGCACAACTGGGCCCACGGCACTACCTGTTCCATCTCTTCCAGAAACAAAGCACGCCGCGTCTTCTTCGCGTACGGCTCGAACCCGTTCGCCATCGCCAGTGTCTGCTGCTTCATCGCTCTACAGGCCTCCACCAAATTTCCTCTCACTCTAGCCTGCAGATCGGTGGAAATCGGAGTACTTGTTCAGAGTCTCCCTAGGACGTGCCTTTCATGCCCACTCTCCAGATCCCACACTTTCAACGATCCATCTGAGCATGCGCAAATTGCCAGACGCCCGTCCGGGCGTACCGCCATGAGACGTACTGAGGAAGAGTGGTGCCCAACCTTGCGGCGTTCCCCATCGTTTTCATGATGCCAAGCGCTATGCCAAACATTAAACGTGGCGTCCGCGGACGTGTTTTCTGATCGACGGTACTCTGCTGTGTGACAGTTAATGCTTCCTCTCAAGCACTATTATGGCCTTGGTCCTATCTCCTCCCTCGCGCCGCAGATTCCAGTCGAGATTCGGTAACTCGACAGTTTCATGCCCTGGGCCTAAGTAGTCCCCACCGTCGTACACAACCGTAGGATCTTTTCCTACTACGAATCGAGTGCAACGGATTGACAACTTCACAGACTCATCAGCAAGAAAATACTCCTCTGGTACGTCAATTTCGACATCATAGAGGCAGTGATCTCTTCCGGGCACTCGAGTCGGAAACTTCTTACGCTCTTTTGCTTTCAGGATAAGGCGATATCGGCGAGGCAGGGTGCCGCTAAGCGCTTCTGTTAGCTTGTCGCGTAGATCAGAGAGGTCCGGGTTGTAAATCAATATCCGCAGGTGTCGCAGATCGAAGGGGATGGAATTCATGGATTGAGCCAAGAGCAGTACCTGAGATGACGGTCTGAAGGTATGTGCTATACCGAGCTAATAGAAGACGTTTGGGTTTTGGCCCGTCAACTCTGCGAGAATGATGTTGGCACGCGTGATGTATTCCAGTACGTCCTCCATTATGTAGCCAGGTCGTGAAATCTGGTCTGCCCGGAGGCACCGACCGCTGAAGGGGTCGCTCTCGACAACTTCTTTCACGATATTCCAAACATCGTCGAAAGATGACTGAAACGGCATCAGCATAAAGCCAAGCGATGCATCAACTTCTATCTGTGGTCGAATCTGTTCTAAGTAATCCTTCGGGTATGCCGGCACGACATTTACCTCGCCGAATGGTCTGAACGATGCTGTGCATCAAATAGAATGAGAGTCTACACCCAACCTCGTCACGAGCGAACCATGGCCTGAGCTGGGGCATAGCTGCTGGGAATTACGGGATTGAGCACGTATGGGGGCGAGCTACAATTTTGCCTACAGCACGTTAACTCTTCGGTTAATAGGCGTTGGATCCGTTTTCAACGACTGTAGCAATCGCGCTTGTCTCAGTTTTGGGGGTCAGTCCACAGATGCAGCGTCAGCCCCCACTTTCGGTTGTGGACAGTCGGAAGTGATCCGTCCAATGGACGATCGATGCGGGCGAAGAGACGATGCTCAGTGTACATGGCGGAACCCCTGTATTTTCAGATCGGCCGGAGTTTTCGGTATGCACAGGTACTCTTACGCTGCTGGAAATAGTTGTGCCGCGACCGCAAGGACTTTTGCAATATCTGAAATAACAGTGGCAGCGGTATTTATTCGGGCAATCAACGTGTTTATCTGTTGTTGAAGTATACCCAATTGCGTGTTTATCTGGCTTACATTTGCCACGAGAGTTGTATATGCAGGATCCCTTGATGCTAGGTCGGCAGAGTCCAGTTGAGTAATGATTCCAGAGACAGCCTCGATGTATCCATAGAGCGTGTCCTTCGTACCCATGTCGCCCGCTGCCCAATAAGCCTCGTTCAAGTCGTCGAGTAATTCAGAGTAGGCGTCGTTAAGATCTTGCGCCGTAGGCATGGTAGTCTCCTCCTCCTGCTTATTTGCTGGTTACTTAGTGCTTGACAGTGAGTTGTAATAAGTATTGAGAACTTGGGCTTCCGCCAATAGGTCTGAGAGATCCGCTGTTAAGCTCTGCTTTGTCTCGGCTGCTTTTACAAGTTCCGTGTGTGCTTGGCCCAACTGCTTTATTGTCGCTTGCACCTGTTGCAATGTTTGATCAGCAGCAGATTGCTGCTGGACTAGATCAGGAAGTTTTCGAATTTCCACCATTCTTGCATCCGGGCCGAAACAGTTCACGGGACCTTCTTTGGAGCACTGATTGTGCAGAATATACTGATTTTGAGCATCAATAATGCGGTTGTACTGAATCCAGAGAACTTGCCGCAAACCGGAGCCCCCGGTTGGGTTCGTTTCATTAGCGTCGACAGTGCCAATGTCCTGGACGAGCATCTTACAAATCGTCTGAATATTCGGATCCATCTTCTCAATCAATGGCGGGAGATCTTTCTTGAGTTTCGCCTCGATGAGCCAAGTCCCAAGCGCATTCACGGCAGTCGCAGCTATGTTGCTAGTTTCGCTCGGAAGATCCTTAGTGAATTTGCTAAATTCAGGAGATTTAGAGAGCGATTGCAACGAGGTTCCGATTGCTGTACTAGCTTTGCTCAGGCTATCGGCGTTATTGGAACCGGTCAGGCTATTCAACGCCGAGGCGTATTGCTTGAGGCCTTGAAGGACTTGGCGGCGAACCTTCATTGAGTCTGGCTGGAGCCAGTTAGTCGAGATCCTTCTTGGATCTGTTTGTCCATCGTAGGTAACCGCATAGTGAATTGCCTCGGCATCATTGTATTTGCCGTTTACCGTATCAAATGCGGCCTGAACATTGGTGCTCGTAAGTTCCACAGCTTGCGCGAAATCGGGAACGGTTGAACGAATTTGTTTAACACAGCCAGTCAGCAAGAGGCTCGCATATATTAATGCTGCGAGACTGTATCGAAGAGTGCGGTTCGCCATACGATGCGTCTCCCTAAAACAGAATCGTGACATCAACAAATACTTTGTTTTAGAACTGCCGGGCGAAGATCAAGATTGCACATCAAATAGCAGTCCCGTCTTGCCACACTTGAAAGTGGAATATTGCAAGATCAAGAGGCTAACGCGAGATCAGACGGCCCTCATGCTAAGACACTCTCTTGGTAGTGTTGACTTTTCTCAATAAGACCAGATTGCCAATGGAGGGAACTTACGGCAGATAGGAGAAGTAGCCGCGTCCCGTAATAATGCCTATTATAGGCTCTCGTTAACTTGGGAGCCAAAAACTACCGCAAAGTAGAGTGACGGAATAGTGCGGCAGGTCGCGATGGATGTCAATGGCTCTTTGGTGCTTATAAGCGAGCGTTCCTAACTGACGGACTTAGTGGCTCAAGTGCGGAGATTGCTTCGTCGATCCGGCTGAGTTGAATGTGAAGTTGCTCCAGGATAGCTCTAATGTCCATGTGTTTCCGTTCGTGTCAGATGGTTTCCAGTGTAGCAGCCGTTTACTAGCCGGGCCTGGTGATCGCCTCACTACTGACTGTGTCGTTCCGCCAATTCCCTACCCAACAACTCCGCTTGCCCCCGCGCCTCCTTTGGTTGTTTCAATTCCGGATCAGCATCTTTCCATAACGACAGGAACTCCTGATAGCGCTGGAGCGCTTGTGTCGGCTGTTACATCTTTTGATAACAGATAGCTTGCTGGAAGTGGGCAACTACCCAGTAAATGATAGGAGTTTCTCCGAGTACGCGGCCCTTTGAGTCGATGATTGTTTCGTAATATTTCGAGGCGTCACTCCACTTTCCAGCTTTCATCAAGGCTCGTCCCAGCCAGTAGGCAGTCTCGAGATCTTTATCCTGCTCGTAACTATTGGTCAGATCTTCGACGGCCTTATCCAGTTGTCCCTCCGCAAGGGCCAGGAGACCATCGACTGTGCGTTGAGTAAGGGGGTAAGGCCCTCCCACCGACAGGCATTCTAGCGCCTGGGCTCGGGCTCCGATTATGGCTAATCCAATCGCAGTCTTGGAGCGCATCGTCGGCGATTTCACCGCTTCGACCGCTTTCTCCAGCGCTGATCTGGCCTTTTCAATGTCCTCTGACGCTGCGAACTGCGTCCCGAGGGTAACTAGATAGTCTGCCTTTTCCTCTTGTGACGTCGAGGTGTCATATGCTTCCATCAGTTGTGTTTCTGCGTCACGCATGCGACCGCGATAGACCGCCGATTCGGCAAGCCAGTCCTTTGCAGCTTGTTCGTGGACTTTGCCGTGAAATTTGAGGCTGGCCTCACCGAGCCTCTTAAAGTGCTGGTCAGCCGTCGACAGATCACCCTTGGCCAGATAAGCCAGGCCGACGGGCGCTTCCCAATATGGGTAAGATTGCCCCCTCTCCCTCAGTTTGCGATCGCGCTCCAGAACCGCATCGAATCTGTTTCGCTGAAGATCGAGGAACATCGCTGTGTAATGGCAGGAAGGGTCGCTCGGATCCACGGCAAAGCATCGTTTCAATCCTTCTTCGGCCTCGGACTCGCGGTTCAGATCGACCGCCAAATCAGCAAGGGCATAGTGCGCGTCGCGGTCATTGGGGTAGTTATCGGATGCCAAGCGGAATTGGGTAACCGCAACATCGGGGTTCTGATCGAGCAGTTCCCGCAATCCCTTCGCCTTCAACCTGAAATCCTCAGACTGCTGCCCGCTGAGTGCCTCAGCCCGCTTCAGGTAATCGCTTGACCGGTCCTCCTGGTCTATTTGGTCTGCGATGAAGGCAGCTTTCAGGTACGCCTGCGCGAAACCCGGGTTCGCGGCAACGGCCCTATCCAGGGCGTCCAAGGCGAGCGAGTCGTCTCCCAGTCGTTCGTAACGAATGGCTTCCTCGAAATACCTCTGGTCGGCATGTTGGCTTCCCCGCCAAGACCAGCCGAGTCCGGCCAACACCAACAAGAAGACGGCCGCGCCGTCAGCCATGCGATCCGACGGGTTGGGCGCCGCTCGCGACCGGCTTTTGGTGGAGTTTGGGAATCTGCCGAAATGCGTTCGACCGGAGCGGTAAACCGGTAACCCACCTTTGGGACGTTTTCAATGTAACGCGATCCTTCAGGCTCTCCCGCCGCTTTGCGAAGCATCGACACTGTCGCGGTCAGAGTGGATTCACCCACATTGACATCCGGCCAAAGGCGGTCAAGGAGCTCGTCCTTGCCAAAAGTCGACCGTTACTAGAAACCAGCAAAACAAGCAATTCGAACGGCTTGTGGGTCAACGAAAGTGGAACACCCTCCCGGCCGCGTTCATCGCGGACCAAATAGACCAAATCATGTTACTAACGGCTCGGTGCGTATTAAAGCCAGAGTTCTGTAGTCGCTGTCGCTGACTGCGGTACTAATGTTGCCAAAGTTAGCCGTGGACTCACCGTTGCAGGAAAATCTGCATGTTCTGAAAGTCAAAGGTCACCGCATAAGGTTTGAAGAAATCGTGGCCGACCATGCCCGCGAGGTGAAAGCCAAACATGTTTTCCCACGGGAACGGTCCATCGTAGAGACCCGGAACGTTCTCTTCCTTTATGTGTCCGAAGGAAAGTTGATGCACGGTGTACGGCACGATTTTCAGCGTCCCGCCTCCTCCGGCCCCTTCGGAAGCTTTGTCTTCCTCCAGCTTGATCCCTGCTTCCTTGATAACAGACTCCGCCAATTTAACACCCGCGCCCACCAGACCTGAGTCAACGAAGAGGAGCGTGGGCGGGAGCGCCTCCACGCGACCCCAACCCACCATGAAGTGATCGCTCGCCATCCAGATAGGAACCACGACTCTCTTGCCTGATGACTTTTTAAATTCTTCCAGGCTCTTGGCGTCCTTTCGACGCAGCACAAGCTCGCCGCGTGGATAATCCATGGTCGCCAGGAAATGATAGAACAGAGTCGTCCCGATGATTCCGTTGATTTGTTTCACGCCCAACCCTTCCGAGAGTTGGCGCAAGGGAAGCATTGCCGTGGGCAGATTTTTGAGGGTCCAGTCGCCGACGGTGAGCGACTCAATCCGCCCCTGCTGAACGTCAGCGTGCTGTCCGCCGGAAAAGGTGCCTTGTACCGTCCCGAATTGCGGAACTCCAAGCTTCTTGGCAAACTCCGTGTCGAGCGCGACCTCCGAACCCCCGGTATCGATGAAAAAGGTGACTTCGGCGCCGCCGTTTACGCGCACGTTGACCACCGGCAGCGGATCCGTCCTTACGAACTTCAGACTCGTAACCGCCCCGTTGCCATGCAATTCATAAGGCGTCTGGCCCTTGAAGCTCTCCAACTTCGCAACGTTCAAACACGGATACTGCTCAGTAATCAGCTTATTGCTGCTCACGTCGACGCCGTTCAGCGAAGCCGCTGCCTTTTGAAAATCGTCGCGGCGATAAAACACCTCAGCCAGCATGACCTTTGCATCGGCATTCCCCGGCTGCAGGGTTATGGCCTTTCCCAGCCATTTCTGCGCATCGTCAAGCCGATTGGAAAGCAGCGCGATGCGGCCCAACTGGAGGGTTGCCGAATAGTCCTTGGGATTTTGAGCGGCTAGGTGCGAGTATAGTTTGCCAGCTTCGGCAAACTTCCCCGCCTGGAAGAGGCGCTTGGCGGAATCGATTTCCGATTGCTTAGGCCGGGATGCCGCTTGTCCTGACAAACTACACGGCGCGAGAATCAGGGCAAGGGCGATGCAAATCGTGACAGGTTTCATCGAGATTTCCGGGATCAGGGTTGCATGCAGCGCCCGAACGGTATCACCCGGAATCTCCTTTCTGATCTCGAAAACGGCACCATAGTACACCCGTCTCGCCCGTTCCCGACATTCGTAGAACCTCCGCGCTCTCCGGCGGAAAGGGGAAAATGTCTCCTGACATCCTGTGCCTCGCCAAAACTCTGCGCGTCCGCAGAATCAATGGTTTGGAGGCGAACCTGCCCGGCTCGCATCATCGCGCTCGTGCCAGCGCAATTAGCTCCTTGATGGCGAGAATTACCACATCAGGCCTATCCAATTGCATCCAATGACCGCCGCCGGGCACGATCTCAATCCGTCCTTGGAAGCAACGCGCCAGACCCTCGTGCTCGGCGCGTTGTTCTGGGCTCGCGTTTTCCGCCGAAAGCACGATCAATGGCACGTTGCGCAGAGTGCTGCGAAAACCGACTTCTTTCGCGACGGCCGCCGCGCTTTCTGGCACGGTCTCCAGATACTGGGCCATACCCTCGAACGACTTCGGATTCGACCAGTGAGACCGGATCATCGGCCATATTTCGGGCGGGAGTTTGCGAATCTCACCCACGATGTTCCCGACAAAAGCGGCTCCACGCCCGCTGCTCGCGCGGGCGATCAGCTTCGGCAACCGCCTCCCCCCGGTGGCTAAGAGACTCAGGGCGAAGCGCACCACCGCGAGACGGCAAGCCACCCGCCACGCCGCGAAAGCAGGCTGGGAGCCCAAGTTGCGACCGTAAAATTCCCGCTCCTTCTCAAGTCTCTGCCCTCGAACGTCATCCCATGACTTCGTAAGCTGCAACTCAACGCAATCAAAGCAAATGGCTGTTCGACTCTACACTCGGCGGAGTGGAAATCGAGGCCACGTTCGTCGACTCTTGGGCCGCTGGCTCAGGGCTAAACTGCTCCAACAGCACCACACGCCAGGCGCATCAAGCCGGCATCCACATCAACGGTGGATCGGCAATCACAATTATCGGAGGCACTAAAATCCGTGCGAATACGGGTTCAGGAGTGCTCATCAGCAACAATTCATCCAAGGATATCGACATCAGCCACAACTCGATTGACTCCAACAACTTCAACAACGACGGCACGGAGAGCGCCATCGACGTTACCGCCTTTGTGAACAGTTTGACGGTCATCGGGAATGTCGGCAACATCACGACTGAAAGCAGCGGTCATCAGCGATACGGCCTGAACGTCTCGGCCAATATCTACAACGGCATCTTTGGCCCTAACAACTTCGACAATAACGTGACGGGTCCGTATAACATCACATCTCCGACTGGCTCATACACGTTTATCAGCACGCCCCAAGACAGCAACAATTCGGTCTCGATTCTTCCCACGGTGCTTGCTGGCGACGTGACCACCTATCAGGAGAACGAGCCTTACTCACCGTGGATCATCGCCAACCATGCCGTGCCGAACCTGTTTCGCATGGGATTCGGCGTCAACTGCCACTGGAACGGCACGATCTACCAGTTCATCTATAGGAAAAACAAAAATCGATTTCGGAAAGAGAGCGGTCAGACCGGGGGGCGTTGCTGCTGGAACTCAGCGAAATCAAATTCGCAGTTAGGCGGAAAGAGAGGAGAGGTGCTTGTTTTAGGGGAATGGGAGCAAATGGGAAAGGATCTGCGAGAACGCCTACCTCGCCACAGGTCTCAGCCGACGAACCCAGTGCATGGATTGACCGCGACTATCGACGAGGGGATCTTTCCCAAAATACTTGCACAGTGAATTCCGCCAACTCAGCCGTTGTGGACGAGGCCGCTTCGTCTGCCCCAGCAGTAGAAACAGGGCAGTCGATGTCGTGCGTTGTGTGCGGGGTGCCAACAGCCCGAAACGGCGCATCGCGTGTCTGTAGCGGTCTGGCACATGTGCGGCCAGGGCGTTAACGAATTCCTCAATCAAGTAGTGGGTCGTCACGACCCGCTTCTCCTTTAGATCTTTCGTCAAAAACTCGACTTCTTGATCCGTGATCTTCGTAAACCGATGCTGAGCGATCGGTGGTCGTCGAACGTACCGCGCTACATATCGCAGGAAATGCCATTTCGACCTGATGTGATCAACGTAGACGTTCCACCAGCGTTCATATTGCGTTTTCAACAAGACTCTCAGCTCCTCGGGGCTCGCCTCCGAAGCAAGCAATCCTTTCTTCAGAGCCGCTCGAAGATACGTGATGACGGCATAGCGCCACATGTGCATAAGTTTGCTCCTGTCGAAGTGCAGCGGTGTAATCCAGCGGCCTTCCGACTCCTTCAGGCCGCCAGCAGAGACCATAACGTGAAGATGTGCATTGAAGTTCAAGTGTCGCCCGAACGTATGGGGCACCACCACAATGAGTACGCGGACACCGTATCTAATTTTCACCCATTGCTGGATCACTGCCGCCGCGAGTGCGGGCAAGTCGTGGAGGAGCTGGCGGTTCCGCCGAAGATTGGCCATAGTTCGCGGGCATCGTAAAGCCCATGCCGGAATACGGGATGTCGGGAAGAGCGACCCACTGCTCCCGTTGCCACAACAGGGTAGCCCGCTGTCCACAACTGGGGCATGACCTCGATTTGCAGCTATGGTAGACGAGTTTCTCTTCGGCTTCTGACGCAAAGACTTCG
The DNA here is from genome assembly GCA_963699185.1 of uncultured Acidobacteriaceae bacterium. Lineage (GTDB taxonomy): Bacteria > Acidobacteriota > Terriglobia > Terriglobales > Acidobacteriaceae > DASRAA01. The sequence goes on from OY969419.1 coordinate 994,215, forward strand.
GCACCCAATGCCGGGGTCCGACAATTGATCGTTTTGTCGAAGTTCTAGCGCACGGCCGGGCGGATCTCGGGACGATCCCAGAGGGGTCGGGTAGCAATCAAGATCTGCTGCAGGGGCTGATTGTTGTTCATGTTAGCATTGACTCCTGGTGGCGTGGAAGGGATTGAAGTAGCTCTTCAGTCACAAAGATCGTCTTGCCTGGGATGCGTACCACCGACAAATTGACCGAACCGCAATCGCCCGCTTTAAGCTGAGACAATCGCCAGAGCAGGCTTTCCAGGTCTGGCGCGGTCGGCAAGCTGGTTGGTTTGTGCCGCGAAATGAGATGCCGTATAGCTTTATTAACGCCCTTCTCACTGCGATAGGTCCTGAGTGCCTCGGTCTGCCGTTCTTGTGATTTCACGCTCCATTTCCAAGCCCAGTGGATCGAAACCTCACCGGCGCGTAATGCCTCCAACAATTCGGAATGCGCAGTCCCTATCAGTTGCTTGACCTTGGTCACGTTACCAACAGAGACGGCGGCGGCCGCGGCAATCTTTTTCCGGACATCCACCGCTGCATCTTCCGTCAAGTTTGACAAACCCTTCATTCGACCACCGAGTCGCTGATTCGACAGCGCCCTTTCTTTGAAATAAGACTCAAGGTCCAGTGCCAGGCGGATGCGGCAAAAAGCGTTTAGGCCGTTCGATCGGTGATGCCTCAGGAGCAGCCAACGAAGAGCTTCTTCTTCGGCCAGCTCGTATTCCATACATGGGAGTGTTCCTCGTCCCCGCCATCGAGCCAGCTCCCACCGGGCATATCCGTCGATGATCGTCCGGTCGCCAGTGATCAAAAGCGGCTCTCGGAATGCAAGGTCGCCAAGCTCGGCGAGTGCGGCCAACTGGGAAGCTGAAACCGCGAGATTATTCCGGTCATAACTTGGGTGCGGGCGGAGCTCAGCTGGACGACAGGTAACGAGCTGGCCATGGGCGCTGTCCAGTTGCTGCCCGGTTTCACTTCGTAGCTCCTCGTCAGATTGCACCTGTGTTGCCATAAATTCTTCTGCCCGATGTGACTAAAAATGTGACTTTTACAGCCACGCATCACCATGAATAGCCATTAAATGACTGTGTTACGGGATAGACCTGCGGGTCGTTTGGCTGGAGCGAGTTGATTTAGAATTAGCTACTTAGCGGAATGGTGAAAAGATAGTGCTGTCTGGATTAGAAGATTCTCAATCTTCAAACCCGGGTTCGATTCCCGGTAGCGCTACCAGCTATCACCCGCTAAAGCCCGCTAAATCAGCGGGTTTTGTTGCAAATAGCCACTCTCCGGCAGACTTTCGCACAATTAGTGGTGCACAAATGGCACGCACCCCCCGGCAACACTTCCCGCGCTTGTTTCCTCCTTATAATCTTGCTGTCGCCCTATTTGCAGGGAAGAACGAAAAGTGGCCGAGGAGGAAGAGGGTTGCCACTCAATCAGAACGCACTTTGGTATAAGGACGCGATCATCTATCAGGTCCACGTCCGCACCTTCCACGATAGCAATGGCGATGGCGTCGGAGATTTTCAAGGGCTTGAACAGAAGCTCGGCTATCTTCAGGAGTTGGGAATCAGCGCGATATGGCTCATGCCGTTCTTCCCGTCGCCTCTGCGTGACGACGGATATGACATCTCGGATTACAACTCGATCCACGCAAGCTACGGAACGTTGGAGGATTTTCGGAATTTTCTGAACTCGTCCCACGATCGAGGAATCCGGGTCATAATCGAATTGGTGTTGAACCACACATCCGATCAGCATCCGTGGTTTCAAGAGTCGCGAAGCTCGAAGGACAATCCACGCCGCGATTGGTATGTCTGGAGCGACACCAACACTCGTTATCAGGGAGCCCGCATCATTTTTCTCGACACGGAGAAGTCCAACTGGGAGTGGGATCCGAGTTCGAAATCGTACTATTGGCATCGCTTCTTCAGTCACCAGCCCGATCTCAATTACGACAATCCTGCTGTTCGAGAACAGATGTGGAAAGTGATGGAGTTCTGGCTGGAGATGGGTGTCGACGGCTTCCGGTTAGACGCGGTGCCGTACCTGGTGGAACGGGACGGCACAAACTGCGAGAACTTGCCGGAGACTCACGAGATACTGAGGGAATTGAGGCGAAGACTTGACGGAAGATTCCCCGGCAGAATGCTCTTGGCGGAGGCTAACCAGTGGCCCGCGGACCTTCGTCCGTACTTTGCCGACGGAAATGAATTCCACATGGCGTTTCATTTTCCGTTGATGCCCCGGATGTTCATGGGCTTGAAGTTGGAAGACCGCAAGCCCATCACCGAAATCCTGCAGCAAACCCCGGAAATCCCGCCATCATGCCAGTGGTGCTTGTTCTTGCGCAATCACGACGAGCTGACTCTCGAAATGGTGACCGACATGGAACGCGACTACATGTACGACACGTACGCGGGGAGCAAGATGATGCGCCTTAACCTCGGGATTCGGAGGCGACTCGCGCCCTTACTGGACAACGACCGGAGGCGCATCGAACTAATGAACGGAATGTTGATGTCGCTGCCCGGCACTCCGATCATCTATTACGGCGATGAAATCGGAATGGGCGATAACATCAGTTTGGGTGATCGAAACGGGGTGAGAACGCCGATGCAATGGACGGGCGGATGGAATGGCGGCTTTTCCACCGCTGATCCGGAGCGGCTCTATGCCCCACTTATTCAGGATCCGGTATATGGTTACCCGGCAGTGAACGTCCTAAGACAAACCGAAAGCGAGCACTCGCTCCTGCACTGGATGCGGCGTATCGTAACGGTCCGCAGATCAATCGCGGCGTTCGGCCGAGGGTCGATCGAGTTTCTTTATCCGGCCAGTCACCGGATACTGGCCTATGTGCGGCAATTGGGCAATGAGACGGTTCTTGTGGTCAACAATCTATCGAGCACCGCGCAAGCTGTCGAATTGGATCTACGGCGCTACAAGGGAAACATTCTGATCGAGATGTTCGGTAAGAATATATTTCCGCGCGTCGGCGATCTCCCCTACTTGCTAACGATGGGGCCTTACCAGTTTTACTGGTTCCGGCTACGACGAATCTGAGCGAATCGGCAAGACCGTGAAACCGATGTGACTTGGCGTGCGTCTACTCAAGGACAAGCCGCGCGCCACTTTGCACGGAGATAAAATTGGCAGAGGAGAGCTTTCTCTCGGATGATTTTCTTCGCCAACTGATCAATGTCGGCGAAGTGGACATCCTGGTGGGGTTTCCCACTCACAATAACGCCAAGACGATCGGATCGATTGTTCGAACGATTCAAAGCAGTATCCTCCGCTGCTTTCCGCGGGAACGCGCCGTCATCATCAATGCCGACGGGGGATCGCGCGATGGCACTCCGGAATTGGTCACAGGCGTCTCGATCGACGATGTGCGCAGGGCGTCCAACCTGTCCGCACTTCGGACGCTGCATTCCATTAGCACACAATACGCGACCAGTCCGGCGAGCGGACTTGCGTTGCGAACGATACTTACTGCCGCCGACCTGCTCCGCGCCAAGGCTTGTGTGGTGATATCCCCTGAGTCGGCGAAGATTGAATCCGACTGGCTCCCTAAGCTTCTGCAGCCGGTTTATCGTGACGACTGCGATCTGGTGACCCCCACATATCGCAGGCATAAGTTCGAGGGCCTGCTTATAACAAACTTGGTATATCCGATGGTCCGCGCCCTCTACGGGGTAAGAATACGTGAAGCGTACATGTCGGAGTTTGGATTCTCCGGCCGTCTCGGGAGTCAATTCCTTGGACAGAATATCTGGAACGACGCAGCCGACGGCGAGGGGGTAGATCTCCGCTTTACGCTGGCGGCGATCACGGGAGGATCTCGCGTCTGCCAGTCCTTCCTTGGAGAGAAAGATCACGACGAGAGACGCGGCGCCGACCTGGTGCCGGCGCTGCGACAGACTGCCGGCGCCTTGTTCTCTGCGCTCGAGACGGACTTTCCGTTCTGGAGTGGCGTTTCGGGTTCCGAGTCGGTGCCCACTACCGGGTCCGACCAGCAAGTGCTTGTCGAACCGCTACGGGTAAATCGCAAGCGACTCCAGGAGATGTTCTCGACCGGAGTACTCGAATTAGATTCCGTATTTAAATCGATTCTCTCCCCGTCGACCCTGGCGGAACTCCAGCGCATCGCCCAGTCGGGTGAAGATGAGTTTCATTACTCCTCAGAATTGTGGGCCAAAACGATATACGAATTTGCCGCGTCGTATCAGAAGTCTGTAATCAGCCGGGACCACATCATTCAGGCCCTAGCGCCGCTTTTCCGTGGCAGAGCGTTCACCTTCGTGACGGAGAATCGGAACGCTTCTGCGGACGACGTCGAGAACAATATCGAAGGGTTATGTCTTGAGTTCGAGCGATTGAAACCGTATCTGCTGCAGATTTGGAAACCGAGAGAGTGAGGCAACTATGAAGGACATGATTATCAGCGAACTGAGTCAAGCCGTGGACGAGCTTGCCAGGGGTTTCGCCCACTTCCTTCCTCGTCTCATTGTGATGCTGATCCTGGTATTTGCGGGCTGGGTAATCGCCTATGTTGCGAAGATAATTCTGCGCGGCATTTTGCGGCTTATCAAGTTCGACAGGCTTTCAGAGAAAGCAGGTGCCTCTCAACTGCTGAACAAAGCGGCCTTGCCTTCGGCAACCGAGCTTTTAAGCCGCTTCGTCTTCTGGGTGGCTTGGCTCGGCTTCATATTGCTTGGCGTGAGTGTGCTCGGGATTCTGGGCCTGCAAGAGCAAATCGCCAGGTTTTTTCTTTTCCTGCCGCGTCTGTTCGTTGCCATATTCATCCTGTTCTTCGGAATGCTGGCAGCAAGCTTCTTTTCTCGCGCCGCTTTGTTGGCAGCGGTGAACGCAAATGTGCCTTCGCCCCGGGTCTTAAACCTTGCTGTGCGGAGCATCATTATTGTTTTCGTATTGTCGATCGTCTTCGAAGAACTGGGACTGGCTGAACAAACCATGCTGGTGGCATTCGGAATTGTTTTCGGGGCCTTGATGCTGGGCTTGGCAATCGCGTTCGGCTTTGGAGGCAGAGATTTGGCTCAGCGTTTCCTGGAGAAGAGGTTTGTTCGCGAGAATAAAGAGGAAAACGAAGATGAACTGTCGCCACTTTAGGAAGCTCGTTGAGAGGTCACGAAATCCGTAAGTGCGGCAATAACTCACAAGGGGGGTCGGGACGAAAGTTCCACTCACGTCGCTCCGGGGCGAAGTGTGGAGTGTCTGGTCGCGCGATACGGTAAACCCCTTATGCCGCCCGGCTGCTACTTGCTGTAGGATGCAATATCCTCCCCTTCGTCTAGGAAGGATAGGCGATGCGCCTGTTGAGCATCCGGCTAATAGTGTCCCTGATCGTTGGGATTACTTTGGTGTCTCTATCATCGTCGTACTACGAGGCGCTGAGCGAGAAGCGCGGCCTGCGCCGCGACCTGCAGCGACGCGCTGAGGTCCTGGGCGAGAGCCTCGCAGGCAATGTGGAACGCGACTTGGAGAAGGGGTCCGCGCAGGACTTGCAGCGCATCGTTCAGCACTTCGGGAACCGGGAACATCTTGCGGGGCTGGCTATCTACGGTCGGCAGGGCAATTTGTCGGCAGTAACGCCGCAGTTGTCGCCCATCCTTGCCACGGTTCCACCCGTAATGTCTCAAGCACTGCGCGAGAACCATGGGACCGGCGAGTTTCAACGAATTGGCGCTACCTCGTTCCACATTTACGCTTTACCTCTTCATCAGGGCGATGAGGTCATTGGCGGCCTCGTCATTGTTCATGACGCCGGATACATCCGCGAAGAGAGCCTTCACATATGGCGGGAAACATTTCTGCGGGTCTTGGCATACGTGTTTCTCATCGTGCTGATCACGTTGCTGATTGTTCGCTGGAGCATCGCCGGACCCATCGCACGTACGGCGCAGTGGATGCGCGCTTTGCGGACGGGGCGGATCTCTTCACGCCAGAATGCCACCGATCTGGATCTTTTTCGTCCCCTAGTGCGGGAAGTCGCTGCCTTCGCCGATAGCCTTAACCAGGCGCGGTCGGCGGCCGAGACGGAAGCGCACTTGCGCGAGTCCAGCGAATCCCTGTGGACGGCCGACCGGCTTGCCGTACACGTGCGCAAACGACTGAATGGCGGGCGTCTCTTTGTCGTGTCGAACCGCGAGCCTTACGTACACGTGCGGCGCGGCAAATCAGTGGAGGTCGTGGTACCTCCCAGCGGGGTGGTTACTGCGATTGAGCCTATCCTTCGTGTCTGTGACGGAACCTGGATAGCCCATGGCAGTGGCGATGCCGACCTCGAAACGGTCGATGCGAACGATCGCCTGCGCGTGCCTCCTGAAGACCCGCGCTACACTCTGCGTCGGGTCTGGCTGGATAGGGCGGAGGAAGAGGGTTATTACTACGGTTTTTCCAACGAGGGACTCTGGCCTCTCTGTCACATTGCCCACACTCGCCCAATCTTTCGCGCCGAGGACTGGAAATGCTATCAGGAGGTGAACCTGAAGTTCGCCGACGCGCTGCTGGAAGAAATGAAAGATGTGGAGAAGCCGATTGTCCTGGTCCAGGACTATCACTTCGCCCTGCTGCCTCGGTTGATTAAGGAAAGAAGACCGGAAGCCAGGGTCGCAATCTTCTGGCACATCCCGTGGCCCGCCCCGCAGGCATTTGATATTTCCCCATGGAGGCGAGAACTGGTAGACGGACTGCTCGGCGCCGATCTGATAGGGTTTCACATTCAGTCGCACTGCAACAACTTTCTGCAGACGGTCGACCGAGTTCTCGAAGCACGCGTCGATTGGGAACACTTTTCCGTAAGACGTCTCGACCATCTCACCCTCGTGCAGCCTTTCCCGATCAGTGTGGACCTGACTGACGCACGACAACCGGAGGCGACACCGGATTCCTACGTGGAACGAACCGCTTTATTTAAGGCCCTTGGCGTTGAGGCCACCTTAATGGGCGTGGGTGTGGATCGAGTCGATTACACGAAAGGCATCTTGGAGCGTTTTTTGGCCATCGAGCGTTTTCTCGAAAAGTATCCTCGTTATCAGGGCCAGTTTACCTTCGTGCAGATTGGCGCTCCAAGTCGCAGCCACCTCAAGCGCTATCACGATCTGATGGCAGAAGTGGAAGCGGAAGCCGACCGCATCAACTGGCGATTCCAGACCGACAAGTGGAAACCCATCGTCTTTCTGAACCGACAGCATAATCACCAGGAGATTCAGACTTACTACCGTGCCGCAGACCTCTGCCTGGTCACTTCCTTGCATGATGGCATGAATCTGGTGGCGAAAGAATTCGTAGCGGCCCGGCATGACGATAGAGGGGTCCTAATCCTGAGCTGTTTTACCGGCGCCGCACACGAGTTATTCGATGCCTTGCAGATAAACCCCTACGATATCGACCAGACAGCTGAGGCGATACGTTTTGCTCTCGACATGGCTCCGGAGGAACAGCAATTGCGCATGCAGCGCATGAGGAAGATGGTCAGGGAACATAACGTTTATCGCTGGGCCGGAAACCTCATTGCGGAACTCTGCGAGCTCCGTCTTGACACATCGGACAAGAGCCAGGAGCCTCGGGCGACCACCGCTGCCTGGTGATGAGGTCTATGTCGTTGCGCAAAGCTGGCCATTCAATCGAAGTTGAACGGTTCATGGAAGCGGTCGCACGCTCTCCAGTTTCTGCGCTTTTGCTCGATTATGACGGAACTCTTGCTCCATTCTGTCTCAATCGCCAGCATGCCTATCCCTATCCAGCGATCGCCGCGCTTCTGCAGGAGATTATCGATAATGGTCGCACCCGTGTCGTCATCATCACGGGTCGGAACGCCCACGAAGTGGGCCCGCTGCTTGCAGTTCACCCTATTCCAGACATCTGGGGATGCCATGGGTTGGAGCGGTTGAGACCTGACGGGACCTATGAAAAACCCAGCGTGGACAAGTCGGTACTGGCCGCGCTGGCAGATGCGGACCGCTGGTTGAAGTCTCAAGGGCTGCACAACCGGGCTGAGTTCAAGACCGGTGCTATCGCCATCCATTGGCGCGGGCTGAACAAAGCCATGGTGGCGGAAACTCGCAGCCAGGTCCTATTAGGCTGGCGCCCTATTGCTCAAAATACCCCGCTGGAGCTATTGGAATTCGATGGCGGAATTGAAATGCGCAAGACGGGCTGCGATAAGGGGGATGCAGTCCGAACCGTGCTGGATGAAGTCGGCCCAAAAGTTCCCGTCGCTTTTCTGGGGGATGACTTGACCGACGAGCGGGCTTTCCTCGCCCTCGGCGCCCGCGGTCTGAGCGTGCTGGCTCGTCCCACATGGCGCAAAACTGCGGCAGCTGTCTGGATCAAACCGCCAGACGGCTTGCTGGAGTTTCTGACACGATGGCTTGCAGCTTGTCGTGAGAAGCAGTATTGCACCGGCACGGCCTCTTCTGCTCTGAAGCGAACAAGAGCGTGACCTGGCACTCGTCGTAATATGCGACCATTCGAGCGCATGGATTTGCGAACGCTAGGGTGATGCGGCTGGAAACTGGTAGTCAGGTTTGAGTTCACAGCGATAAACCTTGGACTGGTCTCGATTGACGGTAGCGTCACAATTTGCCCAGCTCAGGAAGAGTGCGGGCCCAAGCGGGAAAATAATAGTCTGTCCGTCAATGTCGGCTTCGAGGCACACACCTTCCGCCGAGGCCGGCAATGTGAAATCGAGCGCTCGGCCGAAGGTCACGGGTTGAGATTCGTGTACGCTTTCGCTGAGCATGGGATGGAACACTTCTGCTTCGAGCAAAAAAGTTGTTGTGTCCGACCAGTTTCGAGCAGACGCTCTGATCGTGTGGCCACCTTTAGAAAAGCCGTCTCTCTCGATTCTCGTGAATGGACACGGACCGGCGATGCAGGAGACACGGGCATTGCGGAATTCATTTCCTGTCCCAGCGTCGAGAAACGCAGACCCGATTGCAGCTTTCCATTTGCCGTCAGGCGAGCACGGTGCAAGGCGCTGGCAAGGTACGTTCGCGATGTTCACCACTTGGAACGGCTTTGCCGCGCTACCTATGTTCACTGTGCTCATGGCCTTTATCGAATATCTCACCCTCACCCGCGCTATCGTCGTCGCAGGCCGGTTAGATGCCGTTGAAGACTTCAGACCGAGTGGCGCCATCTGAGCGATGTACAGTTTGTCGGAAACGAATTCGTGCAGGTCAAGAGGCTGATACGCGGGATGACGGAATTGCAGGGTCACCTCCCGTCCTCTCCTCACGGATTCGGGCAACTGGACCGTGAAAAACCCAGAAGAATCAGACTTGGCCTTTGCGACGATTGCGTCGCTGCTCACGGCAACTTCAACGTCAGCAATTGGCAGTCTCTCCCGGCTATCAGAATCCTGCACAATCACCGCTCCCTTGAGCGATATAGGTTTTCGATGGGGAAAATAGCGGAACGACAGTACCGTCAGTATGGCGATCGCGACCGCAATCGATGCGATCCAAAGCACAATCTTTGCTTTTCGAGCCATCCGACGCCAATCGTGTTATTTTACGACGTCCAGTCGTTCGTCTGAAAATCCCCGCCGCCTTCGGTTCTTATCGGGCATTTACGTCATCCGGAGACTTGTTAAGATCATCAACATCACGCGGATGAATAGCGACGATTGCACGAAACTCACACGGCGAAGAGTGCTATGGCATCTTCTTGGGACAGGCTTGTGCCTGCCGTTTTCGACGCTTCTCGCTGCGTTGCCACAGGACGAGCAGCGTCACACTGTTCCTGCACGACCTCCCAGCCGCACAGCGCTTTCGCCCGACGATGACCAGTTTCTGGACGCTCTGCAGCAGGTGAATTTTCGCTATTTTTGGGAGCAGGCGAACCCCGAAACGGGCCTCATAAGGGACAGGTGCAGCGTAAAGACCGCCGATAACGGAATCGTCGGAAGCATCGCGGCCACAGGGTTCGGTCTGACGGCTATATGCATTGGACAAGAACGCGGGTTTGTCTCATTTTCGGAAGCCCGGGAGCGGGTCCTTGCCACCCTGCGATCTCTTTGGCAACGGTTGCCGAACCATCGTGGATTCTTCTACCACTGGGCGAACATAAATACCGGTGAAAGAGTGTGGGATGCGGAGATCTCTTCGGTGGATACGGCCATCCTGCTCTGTGGTGTTCTAACCTGCCGGGAGCATTTCCGCTCGCTTGAGATCACCAAGCTGGCAAACGACATCTTCAACCGGGTGGACTGGACCTGGCTGTCGGAAGATACCCCCCTGTTGCCTCATGGATGGAGTCCCGAGATAGGCTTCCTGCCTTATCGGTGGGACCTCTACAGCGAACTGATGATGATGTATTTGCTGGGTCTGGGATCTTCGTCCAACCCACTGCCCGAACAGACCTGGTCTGCATGGAAACGGCTGACGTTCGAATACGACGGCCTTCGCTACATCGGTTCATTCGCGCCGCTCTTTGTGCACCAGTATTCTCAAGCCTGGTTCGATTTTCGGGGCAAGAAAGACAAGTACGCGGACTATTTTCACAACTCGGCGATTGCTACGGATGTTCATCGCCGTTTCTGCTTGGAGCTTGCCGGGCAATTTCCCGACTACAGCGACGATCTATGGGGAATAACTGCCTCTGACTCGGAATATGGCTATGTCATTTGGGGCGGCCCTCCTGCGATGGGTCCCATTGACGGCACCGTAGTGCCGAGTGCACCGGCGGGCTCATTGCCATTCTTGCCTCAACCCACGATGCGCGTTCTGCGAACCATTAAGAGCAAATATTCGGGCGCGTGGGGTAAATACGGATTCGTGAATGCGTTCAATCCGCTTCGAAACTGGTACGACAGCAGCTTCATTGGAATCGATACGGGAATCACCATGCTCATGGCAGAGAACGCGAGGACCGGATTTGTCTGGAACACCTTCATGAAGAGTCCGGAGGCGCGTCGTGGCATGGAGAGGGCGGGGTTCAAGTCCTACTGAAATCGACGCTTGCGACGTTGTGCACCACGTTTTTTCAAGAAACCGTGCAATTTTTACCTCTCTAGGCTTCCAGGCGGTTGTTTAATCATGGCTTTTCCCAATCTGTTTCGTAACGACGCGTAATCTTCGTCGTTCAACCTCTGTTCATAACGTCAATGTCCTTAGGGGCATAGCCCGCGAATACCTCAGATCGGCAGTTATTTACCCCTAGAAATTGGTTCTCACGTCGCAGTGGCATTCAACGTGAAGATAAAACACATGTTCCGTCTTCTGGCGACGGCAGTTGGCATCATTTGCGAACCCTATGGATCAAGCCATAAAGAACGAGAGCTTCTGGAACGGCTGGGGAGAGCGCGTCTCTGCGCTCCGCCATATACCTCCCGTTCTGGCGATCGTATGGCGATCCGGTCCCTTGGTGGTCTCACTTGGCCTTGTATTCCGCGTTCTCTTCTCAGCCCTGCCAATCGCTCTTCTCTGGATTGCCAAGCTGATCATCGATGGCATTGTCCATGCTGTCTCTAATCATCAACCCGTGCAGCCAGGATTCTGGTGGCTGGTTGCGATCGAGTTTGGACTAGCGGTCGGCGGCAGCATCCTCGGTCGGACCGTTGACTATCTCGACGCGCTCTTAGCCGACAAATACACGCGCTACGTCAGCATCGAAGTCATAAAACACTCTGCAGAATTGGACTTGGCGGCGTACGAGGACCCGGTTTTCTATGACCGCCTGGAACGCGCCCGGGTGCAGGCAACCGATCGTCTAGTAATGATCCAGTCGATTGGCAAGCTGGTGCAGCAGGCCGTTACCGCCGTCTCTCTATCTGTTTCGATATTCCTATTTTCACCCGGGTTGCTATGCTTGCTGATCCTGAGTGTCCTTCCTGCTTTCGTGAGTGAGAATCACTTCGCATTTCTTGGGTACGCAACCATTCATCGCCAGACTCCCATCCGCCGCCAACTCGACTACCTCCGGACTTTGGGCGGAAGCCGCGAAGCAGCCAAGGAACTCAAGCTTTTCGGATTAAAGAAGTTTCTGGTTAAGCGCTTTACGAGCTTGTCAGACCAGATCTACGGCGAGAATGTCAGCCTGGCGGGCCGTCGGCTGATTGCGGGTACGTTCTTCTCGGTGGTCGGCGCAGTCGGATACTACTCCGCTTACGTCTACATTGTTTGGCGGACAATCGGCGGAGCGCTCACCATCGGAGAACTGACGTTTCTCTCCGGCGCAATCATGCAGGCGAGCGCCAACATCCAGCAGATCTTTTCTGCGCTGGCAGGTATTGCGGACCAGGCGCTTTTCCTCACTGATCTGCTTGCCTTTCTGGAAATGCGCCCGACCATCTATTCCAAGCCCAACGCGCTGCCTGCGCCGCGGCCGATGCAACGCGGCTTCGAATTCCGTAACGTTTCTTTCCGTTATCCGGGCAATCCCCGCATGGTTCTGGACGGCCTGAATTTCAGGCTCACACCCGGCGAACGAGTTGCTCTTGTAGGTGAAAACGGCGAAGGCAAAACGACCATCGTTAAGTTGCTGACCCGCCTGTACGACCCTCTCGAAGGCCAGATTCTGCTCGACGGAATCGATCTCCGTGAGTACGACCTGGACGATCTCTACCGCGAAATCGCCGTCATCTTTCAGGATTTCATGCGCTATGAAATGAGTGTCCGGGAAAACATTGCGGTCGGCGAGGTCGACGGCCTTTCCCACATGGACGCCCTCGAATCCGCTGCCCTGAAGAGCATGGCAGTCGATGTCATCAAGCGACTTCCCCATCGCTACGACCAGATGCTGGGCCGGCGCTTTGAAGGTGGCGTGGAGCTCTCGGGCGGAGAATGGCAGAAGGTTGCGTTGGCTCGGGCTTACCTTCGCGATGCCCAACTCCTCATCCTCGATGAACCCACGGCCGCCCTGGATGCGTGCAGTGAATCTGAAGTCTTCCGGCGCTTCGCTGAGCTTACCTGCGGCAAAACTGCATTGTTTGTTTCTCATCGTTTCTCTACAGTGCGCATGGCCGATCGTGTTGTAGTGCTCCAAGACGGCAGGATTTCAGAGGACGGAAGTCACGATGAACTAGCCGGTCTCGGCGGGCGCTACTCGGAAATGCTGGAAATGCAAGCGGTCCATTACCGCTGATGGCAGACCCCTGCGCTGCCCAGACCTCCCCTCCGAGATCGATATGGGCCCACAGCTCTTTGCATCCCGCTAAGGATGACTGGCCACAGCCTTATTGAGCTCGGCGATTCGATGCTCAACCACAGCGCTGAAACCGTCTACTTGTTCGGGGGAATAACCAGCAGCCCGAAAAGCGTCGCGAATTTGTGAGGGCGATAGCTGTGCCAGCAGATTTCCTATCCATTGGGCATCCGAGCGCGGAATATGCTTTCCAATCCACCGAAGATCCATCCGATTGATGAACTCCTTGGGAGTGGCGAGAAAAATGAGGGATGGCCGTGTCGGCATGTTGAAGTCCACATATTCGGCCCCGACCTTCTTGATGAATTTCGAACTCCGATAGGATTCTAGGTTGCCTTTCGAGCGGCTGTGAGTCCAACTTCGTCCCGTGGTTCCGAAACTGGCGCCGAGATCCGATACTGCGTAGCGCAGTTTCGGACTAGCGTCGTCCGCCTCCTTTTCTTCGTAAATAGAATTATTCTCGTCCTTGAGATCCCAATTGTTAATGAGCGCCATGACTACACGTAAACCGTTGAACTCGCGCTCACGAACGAAGGGGTTGTCGTGCCATTTCCAGTCACCAATTTTCTTTTCGCCCTTCAGGTATCGCTTGAGCCGCACGTTCTGCATGGTGCCGTCCGGGCCCACCAGGTTCTCACCGCGACGCAAGTGCGGCATGCCGTCCACGCGGAGAGTAGGAACAAAGTAGTCCTCGTTGGCGTAATATCCGACTGCCCAAACTAAGCGCGAGGCGACGGTTTCTGGTCGTGCTTCCACTCCGAGCTTCACCTTCCATTTGGTGCCGTCCTGATCACGAACCTCGAACTTCGGATTCGTGCCGTTCATGTCTTCCTTTACAAAAGTGAACGTGGTGTGGGGTGCGTGTTCCTTGCCTCCCGGACCGTAGTACAAGTCACGCGAGGCAATGTCAGCGGGATACTGCCACAGGATCGCGGAAGCGTTGGGGACCAGCGGGCTGGTGTCTGGCTCGTCTGATCTGGCTGCGCGTTCTGCGACGACCGGAGCAGAAGGAATCATCAGAACGATGGCGACGATCGCAGCGCGTAGGCGCGAGGATGAAATCGACATAGGCATCACTGTGCTACCCCCTGTTATGAACTCGTCTGCGCGCTGTTGGCGTCTCGTTGCGAGCCGGCCGGCCCTGTCAGGGCGGCATCACGCAGAGACAGATCAGAAATCTCGTCCTCGTGCTGGAACTGCAATTCGTACAACAGCGTGTATAGGCCGCCAGCGCGCAACAGTTCTTCATGAGTTCCGCTTTCGGCAATTCTGCCGCTCTTTATGAGAAAGATGGCGTTTGCTCGTCGAATCGTGGACAGTCGATGGGCGATTACTATGGTGGTCTTGCCCTTCATCAATCGTTCCAACGCTTCGAATACGAGTTTCTCGGACGCAGCATCGAGACCCGAACTGGGCTCGTCCATGATGAGGATCGGGGTGTTGCGAATGATGGCCCGGGCGATGGCAATGCGCTGCCGTTGTCCACCCGACAATGTGACGCCCCGTTCGCCAACTACAGTGTCATAATCTTCAGGCAGCCGCTCGATAAACTCCTCTGCGTTCGCGAGCCTTGCAGCCCGATAGATCTCGGAGCGAGACGCTTCTGGTTTGCCGTAGGCGATGTTCTGCCAGATGGGTGCGCGAAACAGAATGCTCTCTTGCAAAATGAAACTCATCTGCTCGCGTAGCGACTTCTGAGTGAAATTGCGGATGTCCTGACCATCGATTTTCACTATTCCGGAATCGGGATCATAGAAGCGGCCGATCATGCTGGCGATGGTCGTCTTGCCGGCTCCTGTAGGCCCAACCAGGGCAGTCATCTGCCCCGTCGGTACTCTTAAACTGAGGTTCCTGAGTACTGGCTGGCCCGGAACATAGCTGAACTGGACATGATCGAACTCGATCTCACCCTTGAAACGCGGCGCCGGCTGGGCGGACGGAAGGTCTTCGACCTGAGGTTTGGTATCGAACACCTCCTTAATGCGCTCATATCCTACCGAGGCCTTCGAATAGGTATCCATCATCTTGGCAAAGTCCTGCATGGGCTTGTAGAGCTTTCCCAAGTACCAGATGAAGACGAGCAGAGAACCCGCGGACATTGATTCTGCGAGGACCAGCTTGCCACCGAACCAGAGCACAAGCGCGGTCCCGACCGCGACGATGAGCCCAACCAAAGGGGAGAGTCGCGCCTTGAGGCTGCGCGCACGGAGAGCGATCTGCACGCTCTGTGCGCTCTCTTCCTCCAGTCTTTGTTGTTCGTAGTCCTCACGTGCAAGGGCTTTGACAACTCCAATGGAGGAAAGGACTTCCTGCAGCCGGGAAACGATTTCGCTTTCTTTCCGCCTGACTTCGCGCGACGCCTTTTTGCTACGTCGTGTGTACGAGTAGGTCACCACGAACAACACAGGAGCGACAGACAGGGCGATCAAGGTAAATCGCCAGTTGAGATACAACATGACGACAATCATTCCCACCAAGGTCATAGCGTCAACGAAGAACTCCAGCAAGTTGGAAACGATAAAACTCTGGATGGCGTCGATATCGCTAGTCAGCCGGCTGATGAGCTCGCCCGTCTGTTTCTGGTTGTGATAGTTAAGTGAGAGGTGCTGGATGTGGGCGTATAGAAGCAGCCGCAGGTCGTGCATGACCCACTGACCCACGCTTGTGGTCAAATATTTTTCGGCATAGAAGCAGACGGCGTCCAGCAAAGCTACAGCCACGACCGCGACAGCAGCAAATTTTAGGGCGCCAATCTTGCCTGGTCCGATCGTCGATTGGATCCAGAGATTCAATCCCGCGTGCTTGGATGGGCTGTGGCCGAAGCTGTCGAAGACAAACTTCAACGGCCACGGCTCAAGCAGATTTGCAGCCCCCTCTCCCGCGACCGCAAACAGCCCCAGCAGTAGTGCCCGTGCGTGCGGTCGTAGGAGTCCGGCTAACCCTGTCCATTCCCGGGGAGCACTCGTGGGACGTTCTGCCGGGTAGTGTTCCTCGGCGGTAGCGGCAGTATCATCATTCGAGGCCGGTGCAGTGACTTCAGCAGCCCATTTCTTTCCCACTATCGTCTCCGCGTGCACTGTCGAATCCCAATTCATATGCTGAAGCCGTTGCCCGTGATGCCATTCGGCTTTATTCCTCGCTATGAAGGGCCTTGAAGTACTTGCGCGGGAGAAATTCCTCGAACAGATGGAATCCCAGACTGGAACCAAGGGCCGTTGACCCGCGTCGCAGTGCGTAACCTGTCGTGGCCCTGGATTCTGGATACCAGGCGTTAGAGATGAACGCAGCGCCATAGGTGCCGGCGAAACGAGAGTAGGCCGGGATGCGAGTTCCGCTGGCAGTCTCAGAAGTGAAGGTTTCAGCTATAACGTGGCGAGTGCGGTTCCAGACGCCGCTTTCCTGCGAACGGTGGTAACGCGGATCTTCGCCATCCGCAGCCGCAAAACCGAAACGAATCGTCTCGGCAATTACACTCCGTCCCACTCCGGACGCAAAGCGCCGGGCATACCCGTCGGAGGCCGGTCCCCACTCCGGCGGCTCGTCTTCCCACTGTCCAACTCCAGCTCCCAGTGCGGGGCCTAGCAATGTATAGGGACGGATGACCGCCTGTCTGTAGATTCGAGCCCGATCGCCGAAAGTTAGCGAGTTTACTTTGGAAGGCCACCGGGGGGAAGCCGAGGGGGCGTTGGGCAAGGACGATCCGGTTTGATCCTGTTGATCGCACAATTCCGCCCCGCTACACTGTTCATTCTGCGCCACAGTTTCAGCGCCGGCGTTCATTTGTCCGACAGGACCAGCTGTCTCGCTTTCTTGGCCCATCGCTGGCCTGCCAACACCCAGTACACACAATGTGACCACATAGAGCACAAGGTTCGTGACGGAGATGCCCGGGATTCCTGTCCCAAGGCACCTACTTGTAGTCATTGCTTAACTCCTTAGTTCCCAAATTCCCGCAACTAGTGTTCAATGACTTCGGCGCTCTAATTCCTTAGAGACAGCACGGTGGTCCTGAGCTAAGAAATACATTGTTTACGGTAGCGTTTGCCATACGGTGAAGCGACTAGAAAACGCCGAAATATAGTGGGGCGAATGGTCTCGCCATGTAAGGTCAATACCGTAGTGAAGCCGATCGTCACATCTTATCTAAGGTCAATTCCGTACTTCGCAATCTTTGGGCCATAACTCACATCCAATCCTGCAGCGATCAGCAGGTTGCGAAGGAGGGGATGGGTGAGGTTCATTATCCAACCTGAGGACGGCGTCAAACCTCTTGTAGACGGCATTGACGCCGCTAGGAAGAGCGTGGAGATCGCGATTTTTCGCTTCGATCGCAAAGAAGTCGAACACGCTCTGGAGAATGCAGTGACTCGTGGCGTCTTTGTCCACACGTTGATTGCGGATACGAATCGTAGCGGCGAGAAAAACCTGCGTAAGCTTGAAATGCGCTTGCTGGCAAAGGGCGTGACCGTCGCTCGAACCTCCGATGACCTGGTTCGCTACCACGGTAAGATGATGATCGTCGACCGCAAGGAGCTCTATGTCCTTGCCTTTAACTTTACGCACTTAGACATCGACCGCAGCCGGAGCTTTGGGATCGTCACCAGAAACCAAAAATTGGTGCAGGAGGCCGCAAGGCTTTTTGAATGCGACACGAAACGCCAGCCCTACTCGGCCAGGTGCCCCAAATTTCTCGTGAGTCCGGTCAATGCGCGGGAGCAGTTGGCCGCTTTTATCAAGGGCGCCAAACGCGAGTTGCTTATCTACGACTCCAAGATAAGCGACAGGGCGATGATTCGCTTGCTGGAAGAGCGTGCAAGAAAGGGTGTCGAAATCCGCATTATTGGGCAGATGGTGAGCCGGGACATCAAACTTGATGTGCGCAAGTTGACACGTATGCGCTTGCACACCCGGACCATTATTCGAGATCGGCACCAGATGTTCCTGGGCAGCCAGAGCCTGCGCGAGCTCGAACTTGACGCGCGACGGGAGGTCGGAGTCATCATTCACGACTCCAAACCCGTGAATTCGGTAATCCGGACTTTTGAAGCGGACTGGGACTCAATCGCAGCAGTCAAGGCAGATGCTTCCCAGCAACCGGATGCCTCCCCCATTTATGAAACGGCAGCAAAAGTGGCGAATGCAGTGGTCCGCGAACTTCCGCCAGTGGCTCCCGTTGTGACGCAAGCGGTCCAGGAATCTGTTGGCGATACAGTGGATGTCGAGATTGATCACAAGGTGGTAGAAGCTACAGTTAAGAAGGCAGTCAGGAAAGCGGTTAGGGCGGTGGTTGAGGGGGCAGCCGCAGAACTGAAGGAATCCAAGAAGGGGCACTAGGCGGCTTCTAGGAAGAGAAAGAAGGTGGCGATCCTGAATACCCGTCGCGCTCAGATTATTTTTTTCCACCTGGTAGCGGCATGCTGTTCGGTTTACGCGCAAACTGCGGCGTCAGGGAAGCCGGCCGTAAATCAGGACTCCTTGGTCATCGCGAGTTTCGAAAACTCTGTCAAGGAGTACATGAAGCTTCACAACAAGGCAAAAGCCGGGGTTCCGCCGCTCAAACCGACCAATTCAGCCCACGCCATAAACCAGTATCAAAGGATGCTCGCCAGCAACATCCGCTCGGCTCGGCCCGATGCAAAGCAAGGCGACATCTTCACGCCGGAGATCGGCCAGGAGTTCAAACGCCTCATTGGGATGACGATGAAGGGGCCCGGCGCTGCCAAGATCCAGGCGAGCCTGCGTCATGCGGAGCCCGTGAGCAAGATCCCGCTGCAGGTGAACTCCGTGTATCCTGAACACGTCCCCTTGCAGTCATCACCGCCCTCCGTCTTACTAAACCTCCCTCCGCTACCGCCTGAGCTCGACTATCGTATCGTCGGGCGTGATCTGGTGCTTCGCGACGTCGGAGCTAACATGATCGTGGACTTCATTCCGGGCGCTATTCCTTCTCCATAAGGCACGAAAAACACTATGCGACGTCGATTCATAATCACCGTACTTGCTGTAGTCGCTGTTGCAGCACCCACCATGCGGATGGCCTCGCCGTCGCTGAGCTCTAACGCAAAGGCAGCCGAAAGAAGAGTGATCGCGACGGCGGCGACTGCACTAACCAGCGATGCCGCCGTCAGGCCGTCAGTCAGCCCATATCAATCCGCATGCGACCTGCCCAATGAGCAAAAATCCGTTCACTTCGCGGTCATTGGCGATAGTGGTACCGGAGGATCTGAGCAGTATCAAGTGGCTCAACAGATGGAGAACTGCCGGCAAAAGTTTGGTTTCGACTTTGTTCTAATGCTGGGCGACAACATTTATGGAGGAAAGAGTCAGCAGGACTTTGAACGGAAGTTTGAGCAACCCTACAAGGCTTTGCTCGATGCGGGCGTAAAGTTCTACGCCACCATTGGCAACCACGACGATCCGAATGAGCGCCTTTACAAACCCTTCAATATGGGAGGGGCACGCTACTACAGCTTCAAGAAAGAAAACGCTACCTTCTTCGCTCTGGACAGCAATTACATGGATTCCTCGCAGTTGGACTGGCTCAATAGCCAGCTCCAGATTACGAATTCAGCGTGGAAGGTGTGTTTCTTTCATCACCCTTTGTATTCGGACGCTCGATATCACGGGCCCGATCTTGATCTCCGTGGAGTGCTTACCCCGCTCTTTGAAAAGTACGGAGTGAATTTGGTCTTGTCTGGACACGATCATGTGTATGAGAGATTCAAGCCAGAAAATGGTGCTTACTATTTTCTACTCGGAAACTCAGGCGAACTTCGCTACCACGATCTGAAGCGCTCCGCAGACATGATAGCCGGATTTGATACCGACCGGGACTTCATGCTGGCAGAGATTGCCGGCGACAAGTTCTATTTCCAGACGATATCGCGCGGCGGTCAAGTCGTGGACTCCGGAGTTCTCGAACGCCCGCAGCGCTGATAACGGTCGGCGTAATACTCGCGTCTCGTGTCTTGCGTCATCCTGACAAACTATGGAAAGATGTCGTCTGCACCTGTCCTCTTAGATCTGTCTGGTGATGACTCATGGAAGCTATGCCCACAGAAACCTTCAGCCGTTTCGATCGTCGTCGATTCGTCTCGATGCTGGCTTCTCTCGGGGGATTGGCCGCAGTCGGCAACGCCTTCGGAAGCGCCTTGGAGTTTTATTCGAACCCTGAGAGCGCGACGGTTCCCGCGGAATCCGCCCCGTTCCAGATGGCGCGGTATCCGCAGAAGACCGAACTCATTCTGCTGACCGACCGTCCGCCACAATTGGAAACGCCGCTACGCTATTTTCAGACGGACCTGACGCCAAACGACGCCTTCTTTGTGCGCTGGCACCTGTCCGGAATCCCCACCACGGTTGACCTGCGGACGTTTCGCTTGGAAGTGAGCGGCCATGTCAGCAAGCCGCTCAGCCTGTCACTGAAAGACCTGCAGTCGAAGTTCGAGCCTATATCGCTGGTGGCGTTGGCCCAATGTGCTGGCAATTCGCGCAGCCTCTTCGAACCGAAAGTGCCTGGCGGTCAGTGGGGCAATGGTGCCATGGGCAATGCGCGCTGGAAAGGCGCGCGTCTAAAGGACGTTCTGGATGCGGCAGGAGTGCTGCCCGGCGCCGTTCAGGTCGGCCTTCATGGGCTCGACGTTCCGCCCCTGCCGAAGACGCCGCCTTTCGAAAAATCGCTACAAATCGACCACGCCCGCGACAGTGACGTGATGATCGCGTATGAGATGAACGGCGAGCCACTGCCGATGCTGAACGGTTTTCCACTTCGTCTCATCGTTCCCGGCTGGTATGCGACTTATTGGGTGAAAGCCCTGTCGTCCGTCACGGTTCTTGATCAGCCATTAAAGACCTTCTGGATGGACAAGGCATACCGCATTGCGGATAACGTTGATGCGAATGAAGAGCCTCAGCATCTATCGGCCGTGACGGTTCCTATCAATCGCATGGCGGTGCATTCGATCTTTGTGCGTCCGGAGCCAGACCAACAGCTGCGCGCCGGTCAGCCCTACGAATTGGCGGGAGTCGCTAATGACGGGGTGGAAGGAATACGTCGCGTTGAAGTCTCGCAAGATGGAGGACAAACTTGGAGCGACGCAGTTCTCGGCACAGACTTGGGAAAGTACTCTTGGCGAAGGTGGCAAGCCAAGTGGACGCCACCGGCCAAGGGATCGTACCGCCTGATGGTGCGTGCAACCAACGCGGCCGGCGAAACCCAGCGCACTGCGCAGTGGAACCGCAGCGGCTATCAGCGTGACGTGATCGAACACGTCGACGTGGTGGTCTTATGAGTCCAACCGCGACCTGCCGGAGAATCTTGCACATCGTCATTGCCGCGACGGGCTTCATGGTTTGGGTGTCGGCGAACGCACAACAACCTTCGGCCGCCTCGCCGAAGCCGAAGGCCGCCGCGAACCCAGTACACAGCATCGTACTGCCGCAATACGCACCCGAGATAGCCGATGGGCCAAACAAAGAGATCTATCAAAGGAATTGCCTGACCTGTCACACGGCGCGCTACGTCTCGATGCAGCCGCGTTTCTCCAAGAGCGTGTGGCAGAGCGAGGTCAAGAAAATGGTAGATGCTTACGGTGCTCCCATCCCTGAAGCCGATCAGACGCTGATCGTGGAATACCTCGTGGGCGTTAAGGGTATAGAAGCGCCCGCCGCTGCTACTGCCCCTGCAAAATGAAGTCTCAACGAGCCAATCGTGATCCGAAATTGTGGTGGCGGACCCGGAAGTCGCTCGGTGTCGTTCTTCTCATTGCTCTTTCCTCATCTGTATTCTGGGTTGCCTGTAGATCGAATGGCCAAGATCAGAGCCACTCGTATTCGCTGAGCGGAGCTGCGTTGGCAGAATTCATCTCGCTGGAACCGATCGACGCCCATACCCATATCTCTCAAACCGGCCCGGCGTTTGTCGCAATGCTGGAGCGCCTGCACATGCACGTTCTCGACATCTTGTATGTGGACGACACCGACCCGTCTCGATCTTCATTGGAGTCGCAGAGGCAGGAAGCTCTGAAGTTCATCGCTTCAAGTATGGGCTACGCGCAACTCTGCACAACGTTTGATCCGTTCCGGTTCAACGATGCAAATTTCTCCGAACAAGCAATTGCCGCACTAAATCAGGACTTCGCCAACGGCGCGGTGGCGGCAAAAATCTGGAAGAACACCGGTGTTACGGTTTCGATCATATGGGGCGCATTCTCGAGCTCGTCTCGAACTGCAGGATCACGTACTCGCCACTCGGGGCATTCGGGATTGTGGTTGTGTATGTCGCACTCTTCAGTTGACGCGACTCGACCTTGCCCAGGGGAGTGCGAACCGAGTCCAGCGCGTTCTTCCATTGTTCCTTTGACACTGCTCCGCGAAAGGCGCTGGAAGCTTGGAACCAGCTTTCCACGTACTGGCGGGAGTCAGTCAATGTCAGCCATTGGGTCGCGGCGTCCGTGGCTGCCTTTTCCTTGTCGTCAGCAGAATAAGCGACTCCCACGAACGCCGACAGTACGCAAATCAGGGCGAACAAGATCACACAGTGTTTCACGCTGGCCTCACTCTTGACGGATCTGGAACTCGTGGGTCGAAGACAACGCCAACTAGTCCGAGCGGTCCGGATGCTCGGTCCAATCGTCGTCGTCGATGGTCTTCGACCGTGAAGGCTTCATCTTAGCAGCGGCGTTGCAGGCTATCTCGGCCGCCTCGCGGGCTATTTCCAGGTTGTTGTATTCGAACTGCCCCTCAACATGCAGCTTGCCGGCATGAACCGCCTTCTGTTCTGCTTCCTCTTCTTCAGTCATCGTGACATGAACTACGTAAGACATCGGCGTTCTCCTGAATAAACTATGAATTCTTGCCAGTGATACTAAATCTCACATCTCACTTCGAACTTCATCCAGCAATTCTCCATCCGCGCCAACCAGCGAGATGCTCACCGCCGGCATTCCAAGTGCGTGGGTCGAGCAACTCAAGCAGGGGTCGTAAGCGCGGACCACCGCCGACACTCGATTCAGCATGCCTTCTTCGATGTGCGCGCCTTTGACAAAATGCTCGCTCACCTGCCGGACACTATTCCCGATGGCCTGATTGTTATGTCCAGTGGCAACGATCAGGTTCGCCCAGACGATCGCGCCATTCTCATCGACCTTGTAGTGATGGATCAGCGTTCCCCGCGGCGCCTCGATGATGCCCACACCTTCCAGCGCATTTACGTTCGCGGTCGCGCGAACGTGAGTGTCGAGAATCTCAGGTTTCGCCAGCAGCGTCTTCATGCGCTCCAGTGCGTAGAGCACTTCGATGAGCCGGGCATAGTGATACAAAAATGCGCTATGAGGAACCCGTCCGAAGCGCTGGCGAAATTCCTGCAGTTCCGCGTCGGCCAGAGGCGTGCCGCACGCATCGGCGACGTTGATTCGCGCCAGCGGCCCAACTCGATAAATGCCTTCGGCATAGCCCAGCGGCTTGTAGTAGGGCGCCTTCAAATACGACTCGCGTAGAGTGGCCTCGCCAATGTAACCGGCGTATTCTTCGGCTGGGATCGCG
Source organism: uncultured Acidobacteriaceae bacterium (assembly GCA_963699185.1). Classification (GTDB taxonomy): domain Bacteria; phylum Acidobacteriota; class Terriglobia; order Terriglobales; family Acidobacteriaceae; genus DASRAA01. The sequence goes on from OY969419.1 coordinate 1,017,954, forward strand.
TGCTGCACGATCTCCCCAGCCGCGTCGACAAATCGCAACACGCCGTCATAGAACTGCAGGTTCCCCGCCGCATCGACCAGCGAAGCGTACATGGTCGGCGCAGACCCGAAGTTCTCAATCTCCTCACGGAAGGAATCCAGCTTTCCCTTGAACAAATCGAGCGCCAGCCTGGTGGTCTCAATCGCGTCGGGAATGCCGCTCAGCAGGCGATCCCGCGTCTGCGCCGACATCGGCGCCTTCACGCCGCCTGGCACAATCCACGACGGGTGCACGCGCTCTTCGGCGAGGCTCTCGATCACCTGCAACCCGAACTTGCGCAACTCGATGCCGGCCCGAGCCAAATCCGGGTTGGCCTCAATCAATCCGGCAACATTCCGCGTCGCGGGATCGCCGTCCATGCCCAGAAGCAGGTCAGGCCCAGACAGGTAGAAAAAGCTCAGCGCGTGCGACTGCACGAATTGCGCGCAGTGCGCGACTTCCCGCAGCAGCGCTGCCGCCTTGGGTATACGCACCGCCATGATGGCGTCGCACGCCTTCGATGCCGCCAGTTGATGACTGATGGGGCAGATGCCGCAGATGCGCGAAGTGATTCCCGGCATTTCGTAGAACGGGCGGCCTTCGGTGAACTTCTCGAAGCCCCGGACCTGCGTCACCTGAAACCGCGTGTCGGCGACTTTGCCGGCGTCGTCCAACCGGATGGTGATCTTGGCGTGGCCTTCGATGCGGCTCACCGGCTCGATCGTAATGCGCTTCATCGCCGCTCCTATCCGAACTTGATCTTGCTCATGGTCTCGGTCTTGCGCCCTTCGAGCAGATTCGTCAGCAACGTCGAGATGACTTTCGTCTGCGGCGGACAACCCGGCACGCTGAAATCAACTTTCACGAAATCGTGTGCCGGACGCGCCAGTTTCAACAGCTGCGGCAAACCATCGCCGGGAATGCACTTGTTAGCGTCGGCCCCTTCCACATAAATCCGCTGCAGGAGCTTCGCTACCGGGACCGTGTTTCGCAGCCCGGCCACATTGCCTGTCACTGCGCAATCACCCAGCGAAACCAGTGTCTTGGTACGCTGCCGAATCTTCTGGATGTCGTCCGCATCCGCCTGCGAACTCACCGCTCCCTCCAGCAGCGTCACGTCAACATCTTCCGGAAACTCCTGCGCGTCCACCAGGGGACCGTAAACAATATCGACTTTTCGCAGTATCGGGATGATGGCGGCGTCAAGATCGAGCACCGACATGTGGCAGCCCGAGCAGCCATCCAGCCAGACGGTAGCCAGCCTGAGTTTCCTCATGCGTTGGCTCCTCCCCGGTGACGAGCCAGTGAACTGATCGAAGTCGTCGCACGTGTCATCTCTTCCACTGCCTTGCCTTTTTCCGCCATCGCGCCAGTCGGGCAAACCTGGACACACTTGCCGCAGTTGGTGCAGGTCTTCGAGTCTCCCCAATTCTGGTTCAGGTCGGGAACGATGCGGGCATGAATGCCCCGCGAAACCATGTCCCACACATGTGCGCCCTCGACCTCCGCGCAGACCCGCACGCATCGCGTGCAAAGGATGCAGCGATTGTGATCCAGCACGAATCGCGGATGAGTAGCATCCACTTTGAGCTGGGGGAAGTTATAGGCGAAGCGCACGCTGGTAACGCCGAGCGAATACGCCATGTCCTGCAATTCGCAATGGCCGTTGGCCACACACACCGCGCACACATGGTTACGTTCCACCAATAGCAACTCGACGGTGATGCGCCGATAGCGCGACAGCTTGGGAGAAGTGGTCGTTACTGACATTCCGTCCTGCACCGGCGTCGTGCAAGCCGGGAACAGGCGGTCAACGCCCGAAACCTCTACCATGCACAACCGGCAAGCCCCGACCGAGCTCAGCCCATCCAGGAAGCACAGCGTCGGAATGTACTTCCCGCTGGCGCGGGCGGCTTCCAGAATCGACTGCCCTTCCAGGGCGTTGACCAACTCGCCGTCGATGCGGAGCGAGACTTTCTTTTGCGGCAAAGTTGACCTTCCTTTCTAGCGCGATACCGGAACTCTTACGTCGCAGCGCAAGCAGCGGCAGGCTTCTTCGTGCGATTCCTCTGCCGACAATCCGACCACCGCCTCTGCCGACGATTGCATGCGATCGCGGACAGACAACTCGTGCGGCAAGTGCCGCCGGCAATCGCTCACGTCCTTCGGCGGAGACTCGTCGTATTCCACGGCAGGGAACAGCTCGTCCCAGCGTTCGGCGTCCATAAGTTGCTCGTCGATGGCGCGCGCAGCGCGTTTCCCGAACGCCATCGCATTGGAGACGTTGGACGCACCTGTGACTAAGTCGCCTCCGGCGAAGAAGCGAGGACGGCTGGTCTCCAGGCGGTAGCGGTCCACCTCGATAGTGCCGCTTTGCTTAATCTGCAGACCCGACGCTTTGCAGAAGTCCAGGTCGACTGTCTCGCCCACTGCCAGGATCACCGAATCACATTCGATGCGCTGCACCTCGTCGGTGAGCACAGGCTTGCGCCGCCCCGATTTGTCATATTCACCCAACCGGGTCTTGACCACTTCCAGGGCTTTGACATTGCCCTTGGCGTCCCCGATGATGCGGTGTGGCGCGGAGAGAAAGACAATCCGCGCGCCTTCTTTTTCGGCGGCCTCGGTTTCTTCTTCGATCGCCGGCATATCCTTGCGCTCGCGGCGATAGACCACGATGACCTCGGCTCCCTTGCGCAACGAGGACCGTGCCGAATCAATGGCGGCGTTGCCGCCTCCGATCACCACCACCTTGCGCCCAAGATCGACTGAGTCGCCTTTGGCGATCGACTCAAGTAATGGCAGCGCCGGATATACGCCCTTGAGCTCCGTGCCCGGCAAATACACCCACGATTCTTTCCACGTGCCGATCGCCAGGAACACGGCATCGAAGCGCTCATCCAGCTCGTTGAGCGTGATGTCCGTGCCGACCCGGGTGTTGAGTGTGAACTTCACTCCCAGACGTTCGATCAAGTCGATCTCGCGCCGCAGTACAGGCTTCGGCAGGCGATACTCCGGCAACGCGAAGCGCAGCATGCCGCCGGGCTCGGGCAGAGGATCGAACACCGTGACATCGTGACCGAGCAGCGCAAGATAGAAAGCAGCGGTCAGTCCCGTTGGGCCGGCGCCCGCGATGGCGATCTTGCGTCCTGTAGGTTCCAGCATGCGTTTTGCAACGCGCTCCACCGCCGCGTCAAACCGGTCAGACAGCAGCACGGCGTCCGCGATATAGCGATGCACCTCGCGCATGTTGACCGAGTCGTCCATGGTCTGTCGCCGGCAGCGCTCGTCGCACGGATGCTGGCACACCCGCCCGGTTGACGACGGCAGAGGGTTGTCGAGGATGACCGAATCGAAGGCCTCCTCGAGTCGGCTCTCCTTGTACAGCTGCAGGAAGCGCGGAATGTTCATGTGCAGCGGACAACTGTTTTCGCAGGGCGACAGCGCCAGTTCCGTGCAGACCCCTGCCTGGCAGCGTCGCGCCACGATGTGATCCTCGAATTCATGCCGGAAGTGCCGCATCGTGGTAAGCACGGGATTCGGCGCCGTCTGTCCCAGCCCGCATAGCGAGCACTCGCGGATGTAGCGGCTCAGCTCGTCCAGCGTCTCCATGTGCTGCATACGCCCCGCACCCGAGGTGATACGGTTCAGGATGCGCAGCGACTTGTTCAGTCCCACCCGGCAGGGGACGCACTTCCCGCACGACTCGGAGTTGGTGAACTCCACGAAGTAGCGTGCGACGTCCACCATGCAGTTGTCTTCGTCCATCACCACCATGCCACCCGATCCCATGATGGATCCCAGTTGCGCCAGGCTCTCGTAGTCCACGGGCGTGTCAAACATCTCGTGGGGAATGCATCCACCGGAGGGGCCGCCGGTCTGCACCGACTTGATGCTTCGTCCGCCCACGCCACCCTCGCCGATGTCGTAGATGAACGTCTTGAGCGGCGTTCCCAGTGGCATCTCCACCAGTCCGGTGCTGTGCGACTTTCCGACCAGCGAAAACACCTTGGTGCCCGGACTCTTGGCGCTGCCAGTTTCGGTAAACCACGCGGGACCTTTAGTCACGATGGGTGCGATGTTGTACCAGGTCTCGACGTTGTTGATGTTGCTGGGCTTGCCCCAAAGCCCCTTCTGTGCGGGGAAGGGAGGACGCGGCCGTGGCCGTCCCGCTTCACCCTCCAGCGAAGCGATGAGTGCGGTTTCTTCTCCGCAGACGAACGCGCCCGCGCCCTCCACGACCTCAATGTCGAACTTGAAGCCGCGGCCGAGAATGTTCTCGCCCAGCACACCGTATTCGTGCGCAAGTTCGATGGCCTTGCGCAAGCGATGCACTGCCAGCGGATATTCGGCGCGCACATAAATGATTCCCTGCGTGGCGCCCATCACGTATCCGCCGATGATCATGCCCTCGAGCATCGAGTGCGGATCGCTTTCGATCTCGTTGCGGTTCATGTACGCGCCGGGATCGCCCTCGTCGGCGTTGCAGATGATGAAACTTCTGGTCGGCCACTGCCTTGCGCAGGAACTCCCACTTATTACCCGTGAGAAAGCCGGCGCCGCCGCGCCCGCGCAGCTTCGCGGCCTTGATCTGCTCGATAATACTTTCGGGTTTCGCGTCGATCAGGGCCTTATAGAGTGCCTGGTACCCACCTACCGCAATGTATTCCTCGATGTCATCAGGGTTGATCAGGCCGCAGTTGCGCAGCACGATCTTTTTCTGTCCCTTGAAGAACGGAATATCGTTCCACGCCGGCACCTCGGGATAACCATGTCCATAGCGAATCAAGCTTGTAATGTGGTCCCATTCCTCGATCTTGCAGTACGCCAATTCCGGCGTAATCTTACCGGAGGAGATGTCATGAATAATCTGTCCCGCATCGTTGGCTTGGACCTGACGCAATATGAGCAAGGGCTGGCCTGGCACGCGGATATTGACCAACGGCTCCTGGCAGCAAGCGCCGAAACACCCAACCGATGCCAGATAAAAATCCGTACCGCTGCGTTCGATCGCCTCGAGAAACGCGTGATACAAGCCCTCGGCTCCATTGCCTCGGCCGCACGTCCCCATACCGACGGCGATGCGCGGAACCGGAGGCACGAGTTTGTTGAGGCCGCTCTCGCGTACCGCGTTGAATACGCCAATGTCCTCAATTCGCGGCATCACTCACTCTCCCGTTCCAGCGCCCGGACCTCGCGCTGCAGGGTGCGCTCGTTCACATGCCCGCAGATCCGGTGGTTGACCTCCACCACCGGCGCCAGCGCACACTGTCCGAAACACGCCACGGTCCGCACCGTGAACTTCCCGTCCTTGGTCGTGAGCGCGACTTTGTCCGCGTCCCCGGCTTCCTCGTCGTCGTTCAGGCCAAGTCCGAGTTCTAAGCGAAGGCTCTCGAGCAAGCTGCGAGAGTTACGCGTGTGGCAGGCGGTGCCGCGACAAATGCAGACCGTGTTTTCGCCCTGCGGCTCCAGGTTGAACAGAGCGTAGAATGTCGCGAAGCTGTAGATGCGCGACAGCGGAATGTCCAGCTTCCCAGCCACATACCGCAGCGCTTCCGCGGAGAGATATTTATGAGGATGGTGTTCCTGCACCGCTTCGAGAATGCCCAGCAAAGCTCCCGGCCTGCCAGTGTTCCTGGCGATCGCCTGGTCGATGTAGGCTTGGTCGGCGCTATCGGAAAGAGTCGGCAAGGCGGACATGTGCGTGGGCGCTCCTTTCGTGAGACACCAGCACTGGGGACCGTTTGACAGTCCAACGAAAAGCCGCAGGGGCGCACAACCGTTCGCGATGAATGGCTGCAATCCTGCTAACTCAAGCGTCTGCCTATTTTGGCCGGAACTCTGTGAGACGGGTCACGTCGGGGCGTGATGGCGAACACGCGAAGTGCAAATCTGGAACCCCAGTCCCAAAATGGAACAAATGTTCCACGTGGAACACTTTGAGGGCCACGGCATTGCAGCCTGCGGAAATCTTGTATCTGGAGCGTTCTACTTCCCGCTGGTCTCATTCCACAGGAACGACAACTCATCCGCGGTGTCGTTCACCAACTGCGTGATCGAAACCCCGGCGCTGTGTCCTGCTTTCAATTCATAATGCAGGATCACCGGACGGTCACTGCCGGTGTCGGCCTGCATCAGCGCGGTCATCTTGCGCGCGTGCAGCGGATCGACGCGCGTATCCGAGTCGCCGGTGTTGAACATGATGGCGGGATACTTCACGCCCTTCTTTACATTGTGGTAGGGCGAGTACTTCAGCAGGTAAGGGAACTGCTCGGCTTTTTCGGCCGAGCCATATTCGGCCGTCCACCATCGTCCGACCAGGAAATTCTGGAAGCGAATCATGTCCAGCAGAGGATAGCCGCACCAGATCGCTCCGAACAGATCTGGACGTTGCGTCATGGCAGCTCCCATTAGCAATCCGCCATTCGAACGTCCGCGTGCCGCCAGGTGCGAGGGCGAAGTGTACTTGTTCTTGATGAGGTATTCCGCCGCCGAGAAGAAGTCGTCGAACACGTTCTGTTTCTTCTCAAACATGCCCGCCTTGTGCCACGCTTCGCCGTACTCGCCTCCTCCGCGCAGGTTTGGCTGCGCATAAAAGCCTCCCTGCTCCATCCACCAGGCATACTCGGGATCCCAATGCGGAGGCAGGCTCACATTGAATCCGCCGTATGCGAACATCAGCGTCGGGGCTTCATCGTCGCGTTTCAAGCCCTTCTTCGACGAAACGAACATGGGCACGCGGGTTCCGTCCTTCGAGGTGTAGAACACCTGCGTCACTTCGTACCGCCCAGACTCAAACGGGACCTGGGGCTTGGCGAAAACTTCTGTCTTCCCGGTCGCGACGTCGTAGTGATAGATCGCCGGCGGAATGTTAAATGACTCAAAACTGTAGAAGCCGTTATTCGACGCCTGCTGGCCAAAGACTCCGGACGCCGCTCCCAGCGTCGGATATGTGAGCTTGCCTGCAGGTTTTCCATCCAACGAATAAATCTGCGTTTGCGAAATGACATCATGCAAACCGGTTGCAAATAGCTTGCCCCCGACGATAGAGATCGACTCGATGACATCCTTGCCTTCCGGGACAACGGTTTCCCAGTGCTCCGGTGCAGGCTCACTCAGCTTGATTTTGACGATGCGATAGTTCTCAGCCTGATAGTCGGTAAGAACGTAGAGGTCATCTCCGTAGTTCTGCGGCGCGAAGCGGCTGTCGATGCCATGAATGATCGGCCTGATCGCTGCGTCTGCCGTGCGCAAATCTTGTACGTAGATATCGACCCGCTTCGCGGGCACCCCATGAGCCACGTGCAAAATCAGATAGCGGCCGTTCTCCGTAACCTCGGGATAGATCAGGTCCATCGGACCAAAGTTATCGCCCTCGAAGGACTTTCCAAAAATCATCCGGTCTTCTGAAACAGATGTACCAAGCCGGTGATAGAACACCAGCGACCCAGTCGGCTCGAACTTCGCATAATAAAGGCCATGCTCGTCCGGGCTCAGGCTCGTGCCGGCATAGCGCGCCGCAGGCAGAACGTCAGGCAGTTCCCGCCGCGACTTCACATCGAGCAGGTGGACAGACTGCTCGTCAGCGCCGCCTTCGCGAACCTCGTACACCAGCAGGTTTCCGTCCTTGGAAACGTCAGCAATGTTGACCGAAGTGTTCTGATCAGCGCTTAATTTCGTCGCATCGATCAGCCGCTCATCGCCGCTCTTTAGTCCTGTGCGAAGGTAGATCGATCCCTGGTTTTCTTCCGGCAGCCTCTTCTTGAAGAAGTACTTGTCGCCTCGCTCGACCGGAATGCCGTAACTCTCAACCCGCATCAGTTCTGTGAGGCGTTTCACGACCTCGGGACGGATCTTCACCTGCGCGAGGTAGTCCTCGGTGTACTTCATCTGTTCCACAAGCCAAGATCGAGTGGCAGGGCTCTTGGAATCCTCCAGCCAGCGGTAGGGATCGGTGAGGGCCGTGCCATTGACCGTATCCACAACCGGTTCCGCCTTCGTCGGCGGCGGAGGCGGCAACGTGACCCCATTCCCGCCACGCACGGCGGCGGGTTTGTCAGCAGCAATCAAAGCGTTGGCAATGTAGAGAAGTACCAGGGCGAGACAGAGCTTGGTTATCATCGGAGTCTGAATAGGATACAGCAGATGAATGGAGTCGAGGGCTTGGTGTCTCGGCCGGCTCAGCCGCAGTCTTACTGTGCGTTGGGGCGATTGCTGGCCGTCAGTCTAGTCAGCGCGTTTTGCACTTGTCCCGCTTCGGGTCCGTTGGGACTCTCGTGCAGGTAGGTTTCGTACTCTGCGTAGGCAGCCTGCAGGTTGCCCTGGCGCTCCAGCGCCTGCCCCGCAACGAAATGCACCACCGAATATCCCTCATGCGGAAGCTGATGGACTTTGCGCGCGGTAGCAAGAGCTCCCTCGTCGTCGCCCGTCTGCGCTTCGGCGACGCACATGAGAGTCAGGCTGACGGGGTTCAGCGGTTCAACGACCAGCGACTTCTTCAACAATTCTTCCGCGCGCGCGTAATTCCCGTCATGAACCAGGACGCGCGCCAGATTCCGGTCGGCATCGGGGTTGCGATCATTCAACGCGACCGACTTTTCAAATGCCGCCCGCGCCTTCTCGACCTGGTTCATCTGGAAATACATCACTCCCAGGTTGTTGAAGGCAGTATCGTATTGCGGGTAGATGCTGACGGCCTTCTCGAACTGCTCCGCCGCTTTCGGAAAGTCGTTGTGTTCCCAGGCTTCCATCCCCTTGTGGAACGCCTTTTTCGCGTCCGCCGGAACACGCAGCTCCGCGGCTGAAGTTACTGGACCGGTTTTCGGCTTGGTCGCGGTTGATGCGCCTTCAACTTTCGGCTTCACGCGGACGTAGACTGTCCTGCTTTTGTCCGCTTCATCGATCCGAACTGTTTCGGAACCGGTTCCCAGGACGGGCGTGCCCGAAGCTAACACCCGGTATTGTCCCGCCTTCGAAACGTGAAATCTGGCCTTTCCCTCGGAGTCCGTAAACGTCTGTTCAACGGGGGTTTCCGTGTCGTCGCGCAGTTCCACCCGGATCTGGTCACCGGCCGCCCGGTCATTCTCATAGGTGACGCGAACCAGAATCTCAGCGCTGGTCTGATGCACAGGGGAGGCGCCTTGCGCCGCGCACAGGGTAGGTGTCAGGAACAGGAGAAATCGGGCAATTCGTACCGGAGTGAGTCCCAACATACCGCCTCCAGAGTGCGAGCGCAATCGCCCTCTGTGGGCAGAATTGTACGCCTGTTCCCGCCCGAGGGTTGTCAAATTCCTGTAGATTCCGGATTGCTATGGTACCAGGCGACTCTGTCTGAACAGTCGCCCGAAATTGGACTGGTCCAGAATTTCGCCGTAGCCAGAAATGAAAAGGCGGAAATCCTTATCGGACTTCCGCCGAGCCCATTCGCACGAATCCCCTACGGCTTCATGGGCATGTACATCATCTCGTTGGGCTTGCCGGCCTCGATTTTGTAGTCCGCGGGAATTTGAAACAGCGACGCATCCGGATCTCCTCGGGTAACGTTCACCAGCTTGGTGGTGACGCTCCCCATCATCGGGTCGGTATGCGTGGTCAGGACGGTAATTTGCAAGTCAGGTGAGTACCAGCGCTCAGTGACGACCGCAATCGGCTTGTCGTTGCCAATAGCGCCGGCGGGAATCGTACGGGTCACCCGCACGCCTTGCGCCTGAATGCCGTTCACGGTTTTGGTCCCCAGTTCTTCCTTGTTGGCGGTCGCTGAATCGGCAGGGCCGCCCATGGGCTTCATGTGGTCGTCATGACCTTCGCCTTTCGGTCCCCGTATCGGCATCTCGCGGGCAGTCTTGTTCTCCGGGTTCAGCACGTACTTTTTTCCGGCCACCGGATCCATAATCATTACCACATTGCGTTTCACGCTGCCGGTCGCCGGCGTTGCTAGGTCCACGCCCATCTCGCGGCGGACCCGGCCTTCTGCGTCGCGATAGACCTTTGACTGCGATTCGTTATGAATGCGGTTGCCGTCCGCCAGGGTGGTATCGCGGCTGACAATGAAGTCACCGCTGAGAGGTGCACCCTTGACGGTTTTACCGTCGCCGAACTCACCTCGCATCATGTCCCTGCCGGGACCATGCTCGAACGGCGCACCTTGTGGGGGCGGAGAAGGCGGCGCTGCTTGGCCAATAGCCACCGTCGCCGCCAGTAGGGCCAGAACAACCAGCGCAATCGAATTTAGCATTCCCAATTTCAAGGAGTTCATACGTTCAACCTCGAGTGGCGTTCACTTGTCTAGTTCACGATTCGCATGGCTCGCACCAGGCCATCCTCTCCGACGATAACGTCGGCGACCACCGGCTGACTTCCATCTGCCGACGACGCGCTTCCAGGCAGTTCCATTCGAATCACTTCTTCTTCCCCTGAACAGATCAAGGGATCGCAAAACATCAGTGCTACAAATCCTTGACGGTCGACTGCCGCAGCGGTTGCTACTTCACGTACGCCGTGCCGTCGTTTCGCGCTGGACACGACGCCCTTTGCTGTCGCGCCGTTGGCGGAATCTCCCGCCATCTCCAACTGCCCGCCGTCCGACGGCTTGCTATTGCCGTTGAGCGCCGTCTTTTCGGAATTGTCTGGTTGGATAGCCGTCGCCGCCGGCAATTGCGCTCGCACCGGCGTACTTTGCCTGTCACGCCATACCCGTGCTCCCAGGAAAATTCCCACGATCAGCGCGGCAGCCACAGCGGCGTAAGCACCCAGCTCAAAGAAGCGGCTCAGTTTCCACGCTGCCGGCGCGGCGCGATCAGGCCTCTCACTCACCGCCGGTTCGAATCCCTGCATCCGGAATGCCCGCAGCACTGCCTGTTCCACCTGGAGTCCGGCTTCACATTGCGCAGTATCGGTGCGCAACACCTGCAATGCCCCGCCCAGGAGTTTCTGCGACTGCAGCCACTCGCCGCAAGTCGCACACTCGCGGGCATGGGCCAACGCCACTTCGTCTTCGTTTTGCATTAGCCGCAACTGCACCGGAGTCAGGGACTCGGCAGCTTCCACAAATTCACGGCATGTCATGACAAACACCTCGCGGCATCACTCGAAAACCCCGCGCGAGCAGGGGCCGAGCTCTGCAACTTTCTCACCAGCATCTCGTGCGCCCGATGCAGGCGCGAACGAATCGTCCCGATCGCGCATCCCAGCGCTTCGGCAGCATCGGCATAACTCAATTCCTGCAAATCGCATAGCACCACCGCTTCGCGATAATGCTCCGGCAACGACAACACCGCTTTCCGCACCGCTCTCGACGTCTGGCTCCGCGCAATACCGTCAACCGGATCGCAGTTGGTCACCAGCGACGGGTCGTCATCCTCAGCCGGAGTCGTCATCATCGCTTCCGAATGACTTTTCTCCATGGCGCGCCGGACGTAGTTTCTTGCCACGCCGAACAGATAGGCGCCCACGGCTCCGCGCTCCGGATCGAACCCGCGGCCTCGCTGCAACAGAAACAGGAACACGTCCTGTGTCACTTCTTCGGCCACCTGGGGAGAGCCGCTCATGTGCAGAGCGAAGCGGTAAACGGGCCCCTGCCTCCGCCGGTATAGTGCGGTGAAGGCGTCTTCGTTTCCGTCCAGCGCCATCGCCAGAAGCTGTTCGTCGGTTTGTTCGTTCAGCAACGCCACCTCGGCGAGGAACCTGATGTCGTTTCCATTAGTATTTCACCCGGCGCAGCTAGAAAGTTCCGCCATCTGCACGGGTCACATAGGTCACTAGCTCATATTCGCAAGCATCCATTCGACTTAAGTTGTACAGTCGGCAGTTGCGATACTGCTAGGTCGTGTGAATGATACTCCGTGACGAGAGGCACCCAACGGCCAATCCAGCCCGGCCATCGCATTAGGCGGCTTTTGCGACGGCCAGGAACACCGCTCCCACAAACGCAAATAACGCCGCCATCGAAAGCACGATGATCGGCAACGCGAAGTACGTGCGGTTCCAACCGGCGCCAACGCGCGCCTGCGTGGGATTCGCCGGGTCATAACGTACCGCATGGTGGCTGCCGACAGGGAACTGTTGAGTTCGCTGTAACGTCGCCTCGTAGTTCGAACTCTCGAAGCTGGTCAGATTGGAAGTGACGGGGTTACCACCGACTGTGTACAGCATTTCCAACTTTGCCCGGTACAACTGGTCGTGTCCTGTGGACGACTCGGTCACGACCTCGCTGCGCAGCACCTGCGCGTCGGTTTCTGGCCAGTTGCGAAGCACTTGCACTTGCCGCCAGAAAAACGGCAGGCTAAACACTACAAACAGTCCGCAGACAACGAAATTGGCCGCAGCAATCAGCCGCAGGCTGCCGCGCTTTTCGCTATTCACGCCGGTCTCATGAAAATCGCTTGAGGTCCTTCATTTCGCGGCGGACCCGGCGATACCGGCCAAGCAGATACCACAAATATCCCAGCTCCATGACCCAAGTGACGACGTACGCAGCTTTCAGTGCGACGGCTCCGGTCATCGCGCGCCTCCTTCAAGGGCCAGTTGGGCGTGGGCTTCCTCCACCTGGTTTTCCATCTTCTGTAGGCGGTAGCGCACGGCCACCAGCACGATGCCGACAAGGGTGAATGCCAGCAGATTCCAGAGAAACGCGTGCAATATCGGCGGAGCGAGTCCCGAGTCTTCACCGCCACCCATCACCGGCGAAGGGTGCTGCGTGCGGAACCAGCGAATCGAGAAGTACACGATGGGCACATCCACGAATCCGAAGATCCCCAGCACCGCCGCCAGCATTTGCGTCTGGCCTCCCGCGGCGAATCGCCGGAGTATCAAGTAGCTGACGTAAATCAGCCACAGCACCAGGGTCGTTGTTAGTCGCGCATCCCAGGTCCACCAGATGCCCCATACCGGGCGCGCCCAGATGGGACCGGTGATCAGAACGATGGTGGCGAAAACGACGCCCACCTCGGCGCTGGCCGCAGCCAAAGCATCGGCGTTCGAGCCTCGCTTAAGAACGTAAGCGATCGACGCCAGAAAGTTGACGAAGAAGCAGACCCCGGCCACCCATGCGGACGGCACATGGTAGTAGAAAATGCGCTGCACGTCGCCCATGGTCGCTTCCGTGGGAGCCACAACCAGCGCCTGGTAGGTGCTGAATCCGAGCAGTGCGAGCGTGAAAACAATAAAAGCGATGCTGAGTGATTTCATTCCGCGTTTAACACACTTTCGAAAAGCAACAGACAGACTGAGGTGAAGATGACATCGTAAACCAACAGCATCTTCAGCCAGAAGTCGGGCGTGCCGTCGCCGGTGAGAATCGTCGTGGTGGCATCCACCATGGCGAGCAATGCCGGGATCGAAATGGGGAACAGGATCAGCGGCAACATGATCTCGCGATTGCGCGTGCGGATCGACATTGCGGCGAAAAACGTTCCGTTGACCACCAGCGCCCATGTCCCCAGAAGTGCGACGATCACCAACTGCCACACCGGCCCGATGGAGCGCAACTGGTAGAACACCACGAACAGCGGCGCCATCAAGACTTCCAGGACCATGACAAACAGGAAGTTCCCCAGGGCCTTAGCTATGAAAAGTGCGTGGGGCGGTGCCGGAGACACGCGATACGCATCTAGCACCTGGTTGCGCAGTTCGCGCGCCCAGGTCTGATTCAGCGCAACCACTGCTGCGAACAGAAACGCCACCCATATCAGCCCTCCGGCAATAAGCCGCGACTCCTCCGCCGTAGGATTGAAGGCGAAGCTGAAAATCACCACCACCAGCAGTGAGAAAAACAGCATGGAGTTGATGGCGTCCTTCGACCGCCACTCCATGCGCAGGTCCTTCATCAGCGTCGCGCGCGCCACTCCGAACGAACTCATCGCGGTCCTCCGGTAACGATACTCACCGGTTGCGCGCTCCGTGTCATCAGTTTGCGCGACACGATCTTGCCCGCCGACATCTGCACAAACTCATCCGCTACAGCTTCCATGAGCGGCGCTTGGTGGGTCACCACGAAGATTGTCTTCCCCTGGTCGCGTACTCGGCCGAGGATCGCAGCCATGTCCTGCGCCGAGCGCACGTCAACGTTAGAGAACGGCTCGTCCAGCAGCATCAGCTCCGGATCATGCAGCACAGCTCGCGCCAGCGACAAGCGCTGTCGCATGCCCTGCGAGTACTGCCCGACGCGGCGATCGAGATCGGGATCAAGTCCGACCTGCCGCATGGCGGCGCTGCACACTCCGTCATCGTGCAGTCCGTACAGTCCCGCGAAGTAGCGCAGGTTTTCCATGCCGCTCAACTCGTCGTAGAGCAGGGGAGCGTGTCCCATGTAACCGATGCGATGAGCGACCTCGCGCACGCTCTCGGAGCCTAGCAGCGTCACCGATCCCTGGCTGGGCTGCATGAGCCCAGCGATCACGCGCAACAGAGTACTCTTGCCTGCGCCGTTGTCGCCAACGACGACATAGAGACGCCCACGCGCGAAGCTGTCCGAAATGTCGCGTAGCGCGGCAAATCGCCCAAAAAATTTGACGAGGTTTTGTAGAACAACGACAGGCTGAATAGGGGAGTCGCTCGTACCTGTCATGGGTTGCGTTGCCGTGAGACCGGGCGGCGGCAAGCTACTGGCCCGGGCCTCCGGGCTGACTTCCGGTTAACTCCGCCTTCGATTCCCCTGCCGCAGGAGTGGCTCCCGGTTGCCCAGGCTGTTTGGGAGCATACTTCGAAGCGCATTTGGCCTGAATGTTGGTGGCGTGGAACACTCCATCGCGCCCGAACCTTCCTTCGGCCAGTGCCTGGGCATTGTCCTTAAAGGTGTCCGGAGGGGCCTCGCTGCCGCTGTAAACCACGGGAATCGTCCGGCCTTCCTCTACCAGTTGGAACTCGAGGTGCGTGCCCTGGCGCTTGATCGATCCCGGAGCGACGTTGCCGGCCACGCGCAGGCGCTTGCTGTAGGCGTCGGCACCCATGCCGTTCAATTCTTTGATCGTGACGTAATAACTCTTGCTATCCCGCACGCCCGTGTAGGCAAGATAAGCCAGCGACACCACGATCACCGCGATTACTGCGCCAAAGCGCAGATACTTTCGTCCCTGCACTGACATACGCCTTTACACCTCGTGAAACCGCGCCACCGCCCTAAGGCGGCGACCCGTCCTTCACACTGTGGTAAGGATACTGCGTTTGGCAACCTGATGCTACGTGATTCAGATCACAAGGGATTGTGACGAGTTGTATCGGGAACCCGGCCCCATCCTGACCGAAGTCCCTATCCAGGGCCAACCCGGGTGCCAGGTCGCCAAAAGCATGAGAACGGGAGCCGGCCCAATTCTACGGCTCCTGCTCAATTTGTATGGTTCGCTCGGTATTTTAACCGCAGTCGGCTGACCCGCGAAGCGATTGCTAAAAAACGGTCATCGCAGGATAGGAATGGCGTTACAAACTTACAGTCGGTCAGGCTGTCTTAGGCGACAGACTGGTTCTGGATCTCCGAGACTGCCTGAAGCCAGTCCTGCTCAGGAGAGCCGCCGCGGCCTCCCCGCTGCAGAAACAACTCATAGGCGCGAGCACGGACCTTCTCTTCCAGCGAGACGGGCGACTTTGCTTCCTTCGCTACAACTGTGGTAACTGCGGCCGTTTCTACTACTTCCGCGCCATTCTCGGGAGCGGGCTTAGCCTTGACGGCGCGTTTTTTGGGGGTCTTGCCTTCAGTGGCAGGGGTAGCTTTCGCCATTTCTTGTTACTCCTGTTTTTTCTGGTGTGATTTGCAACGGGCGGCACCTAACCCTGATCGCCGCCTGTTGCGTTACCTCCATGATAACCAATCTCGACACAATTTGCCTCCCCGGAGTGTCGTTTTCCACAACATTCCGCCGACCCGGAACCATATTCTGCAATCCATCCCCGATTCACGTTAAGTTGCTATCCTTTATGTGAGTTGCGGTGTCTAACCTGCCAGATTGCAAGCGACCGCGCGCGGTTGGGCATTGGGAACTAACCACCCCCGGCATTCGTATGAATCAATAGGCGGGGTGCGAGTGCAGCGATGATCTTCTTCGAAATACTGCGGCAAATGCTGCGCACCCTCTGGGCGCATAAACTGCGCTCGTTCCTGACCATGTTCGGGATTGCGTGGGGTGTCGGTTCGCTCCTCCTGTTGGTCGGCTTGGGCGAGGGCTTCCGCTCCGGCAACCGCAAAGAGCTGAACTCGCTGGGCGAAGACATCATGTTCATGTTCCCGGGTCGTGCCCCTGCGGTTGCGGGCAACATGAGCTCCGGACATCCCTACAAACTCACCTACCAGGACTACCTCGACATCCAAAAGGAAGCCCCGCACGTCCGCGCAGTGGCACCTGTGCTTCAGCGGCAGGACATCCGCGAGGTCAGCGACTTCGGAAACACCAACGGTCAGGTCGTGGGAATCCCGCCCCATTTCAACACCATTCGCTATCTACCCCTGGCCGCGGGGCGCTGGCTGAACGAGGCCGACGATACCCAGAAGCGTTTCGTGTGTGTCATCGGCGACGAGATGCTGAAGAACCTTTTTCCGGGAGGCCGGACAGCGGTAGGCAACTCGATCCTGCTGAATGACATCCGTTTCGAGGTGGTCGGAGTGGTGCAGCGTGTGGGCCACGGCGACGATAACTCGACTAACAATCGTGTGTTCCTGACCTACAGCATGATGCACCAATTCTTCCCCCTCAAAGCTGATCGGGAGGAAGATGCGATTTCGTTTTTGAACTATCGCCCCAGGGTTCGCGATGAGCACTTGCTGGCGCGAGAGGAAGTCCGCAAGATAATCGCCCGCAATCATGGTTTTGACTGGCGCAACGACGACGCCTTCGAGGACTGGGACACCGTCAAGAACGCCGAAGCCGTGGGCAAGATCTTCGACGTAATGGACATTTTCCTGGGAGGCGTGGGCTTGGTGACGCTCGCTCTTGGGGCCATCGGCATCATCAACATCATGCTGGTGGCGGTCAGCGAGCGCACTCGCGAGATTGGCCTGCGCAAGGCTCTGGGCGCCACCAATCGCAGCATCCTGCTGCAGTTTTTCCTGGAAGGCGCATTTCTGACGCTGATCAGTGGCGCCATCGGAATGGGCGGCGCGTCGCTTCTCATGGCCGTGATGAGCGGAATGGCCGGGGGTGCGCCTGGCTTTGATCCCCCGACCATGTCCTTCATGTCGGCGGCGTTGGCAATCGGAACGCTGGCGCTCGCCGGTACGGTCGCGGGATTGTATCCTGCTCGTAAGGCGGCCATGCTTCAGCCCGTGGACGCTCTGAGGTCGGAGTAGCTATGGTCGCCGATATACTCTCGCAAGCCTACGAGGCGATGCGCTTCAACCGCCGCCGCACTACCCTGACCATGCTCGGAATGGCCTGGGGCATCGCTACCGTGGTGCTCCTGCTGGCCTACGGCAACGGCTTCGGTCGCGCCATCGAGACCATCTTCGCTCAATGGGGAACCCGCATCATCGGCATTTTTCCCGGGCGCACCTCGCAGCAGGCTGGTGGACAGAAGGCCGGCACCCAGGTTCGTTTCACCATGGACGATGTCGATCGGATCGTGAACGCTGCGCCTATGGTCCGTCGCATCTCTCCCGCGGCCTATAAGCAGTCAACCGTGCAATACGACGTTCGCAGCTACACCTTCAACGTTGAGGGGATTTATCCCAGCATGTTCAAAATCCAGGCCATGCACATCGACGAAGGCCAGTTCTTCAACGAACAAGACGAAGAAGCCAAGGCGCGCGTCGCCGTGATCGGCTCCGAGACCAAGACCAAGCTGTTTTCCGGCCAATACGCCCTTGGACAGTACATCCGGGTCGACGGCGTCAGCTTCAAAGTGATTGGCGTTCTCGCGGCGCGCATGCAGGAAGGCGACGACGGCGTCAACCGGGTCATTGAAATTCCCTTCTCCACCATGAGCGACTTGAAGAACACCCACTATCTTGACGGTATCTGGGTGGCCTACGAAGGGGATCAATTTGAACAAGTCGAGCGTCAGGTGCGTCAAGTTCTCGCCGATCAGTACCAGTTCAAGCCCGACGACAAGCGTGCCGTATACGTCTTCAACATGATGAAGCAGCTTCACCAGTTCCAGGTCATCACCATGGGCCTCAAAATCCTGCTTGGTTTCATTGGGACGCTGACCCTGGGCATCGGCGGTGTCGGTTTGATGAACATCATGCTGGTGTCGGTGACTCAGCGTACCCGCGAGATCGGCGTCGAAAAGGCCTTGGGCGGACGCCGCCGCGACATCCTCTTCCAGTTTCTCGCCGAGGCGCTCACGATTACCGCTGTCGGCGGGATCGCGGGAATCATCCTCGCCTATGCCGTCTCGATATTTGCCGGCCGGATTACGTTTTACAGCGCCATGGCCAAGAACGCTGAAGCCGCTGACATCCGGTTGATCATCGATCCGACCATCGTGGTAGTGGCCACCATCATCCTCGGACTCGTTGGCCTCATCAGCGGAATGCTGCCCGCCATCAAAGCCTCACGCCTGGATCCTATCGAGGCCCTGCGATACGAGTAGACGAGGTCGGCTACAATCGCCGCATGCCCCCCGACCGCCTCTCGCGCGTGCAACAGCAACTTCGCCTCTACGAGCACCCGCTCGTCGAGTTCGATGCCCGCGCCAAGGGTGAATCTGTCGGAGTCATCATCCGGCCGCGCTTCACCGATCCGCCGGTCCACACTTATTACTTCGAACTCCACCCGCGCGACCTTGACGATCCACAATTCGAGTGGGCCTTCCAGCGCCAGATCTTCGACTGCCTGCACGACTACCTGGTCGAAATGTTCATCCGCACGCCGCAGCACCGCAAAGAACACCAGCAGATGGAGCGTGAGGGGAAACTGTGACCTTGCGTCAGCTCATCGCGGACGAAATCCGCCGCGATGGCCCCATGCGCTTTTCGCGATACATGGAGCTTTGTCTCTATCACCCTGACCTCGGTTACTATTCGCTTTCGACCGAGCAGTTCGGCAAGGCTGGAGACTTCTACACCTCGAGCGACGTGCATGCCGTCTTTGGCCGTCTGCTGTCGCGCCAATTCGAGGAGATGTGGCGCACGCTCGATTCGCCCGAACGCATCGACGTGATCGAGCTCGGTCCCGGCCGCGGATTATTTGCCGCCGACGTCCTCGATTGGTCGGCCAAACAGTTTCCAAACTTCGCCCACGCTCTGCGCTATCAACTCGTCGAGCAATCCTCGACCTTTCGCGCCCGCTTAAGCGAGCGACTGTCCAGCCATATTGCAAGTGGCAAAGCGGCAATTTATGAGACGCTGGAAGACGCGACCTCTGCGTCCGGTCAGCACCTCATCGTTTTTGCTAACGAGTTTTTCGACGCCCTCCCGGTCGAGATCATCGATCATCGCGGCTCGGTACGAGTAGCAGAGAATGACGGCAGGTTCACCGAGCAGTTCGTCCCGCCGTCATCCGATGAACTGCAGTTCCTCGACAGTTACAGCGTGCATCCAGAACCCGGCGAGCGCGTAGAAGTCTCACCCGCCTCACTTACCTGGATGGACCGCATCGCAGCAGCATTCACGGGCAGGCGAGGCTTCGCTATCCTGATCGACTACGGCTACACCCGCGAGGAGCAGCTTGCTGGACGCCATCGCGATACCCTGATGACCTATCGTCGCCACCACGCCAGTCCATCGCCCTACGAAGCTCCCGGCGAACAGGACATCACCGCACACGTGAACTTCACGGCCCTGCGCTCGCGGGGCGCCGATCACGGGCTCGAGCTGACCGCTCTCCTGACGCAATCGCAATTCCTGCTCGGCATCGGCGAGGAAACCCAATTTGCCGATGCGTTTCAGGATTGCAAACTCCCGCAGGAGCGCGCCAAGGTGGCGCTGCAACTCAAGCACCTCATCAGTCCCGAAGCTATGGGCGAGACCTTCCAGGCGTTGCTTATGTCCCACAATGTGGCACAAGAAAAGGCCGCCCAATTGAACGGCCTCAAACTCACCCACTAACCTCTAATTACTAATTACCAATTACCAATTACTTTCTTCCCTATTGCCCGCTAGGAGCAGTCTGCGGCGTATAGGGAGCCTGCAGGTATTTGCGCGCTTCATCCAGCGCACCCGCGGTGTTGTCGTTGGTCTGCAACGCCTGCCGATACTCATTGCTCGCTCGTTCGCGCGATCCCGTAAGGTCGAAAATCTTGCCGAGCTGAATGTGCGCCCAGACTTCAGTCCATCGCGGCTCGCCATCGCCGTTCAGACATTCACGATACGCGTTCGCCGCCGACTGGTAGTTATGCTGCAGGAAGAAAACCTCGGCGATGCGATAGTGCGCCAGCGAGCTGTTCTTGTTGACGTCCAGCGCCTTTTGAAATTCCTTCAGCGCCTCGGTCAGGTCGCCCTGTTCCACGTCCTGCTGACCGCGAACGATCGAAGTGCGCACCTGCAGCTCGGGCGAGTTCTTCAGAACGCGGTTGTTGGGATCAACCGTAATCTTTCTTGGCTTGCCGAACGTCTCCACCGCAAACGCAGAATCCGTTCCCGATACTTCGATGCGCTTGGTTTCCGTCTTGCCGTCGGTATCGATCCTCAACTCCACCGGCATGTGAAACAGGTCGAGGTCCTGCTGTACTTCACCCACCACGCGAAAGCCCTTCTGCGTCCGGTAGATGGTGTACTTCATCTTGAATTCCGGCGCGCCGGTCGAGTCGAGCCACTGCGTAAAGAACCACGTGAGCTGCTGGCCCGAAGCCGCCTCGGCGACTTTCCGCAGGTCGTCCACCGTCGCAGGCTTGCCCGCATATTGCGCAAGGAAGTCGCGCATGGTCTTGTCGAATGCCTGATCGCCGATCACCCAGCGCAGCATGTTCAGCACACTGCCGCCCTTGTCCGTCACCAGCGACTGAAACTCCGGCGAGAAAATATCGAGCTTGCCCACTTGCGACAGCGGCACGCTGATGTACGCCAGCGCCCCCACAGCCATGTCCTTGGTAACTTCCTCGAACCCAGACTGCCCTGCGACATGCTCGACATACATGGCCTCGGAATACCGCGCGAAGCCATCGGAGATCCACCAATCATTCCGTGTTGCAGGGCTCACCATCGTCCCCCACCACTGGTGAGCGATGGTGTTGGCGAGCAGGCGATAGTTCACTTTCGGGGAGTACGCTCGTCCCGCGATTGCCGCTATCTCCGGCGCCCACGCCGAGGGAACAGTGTCATCGGGCAACTCAACCAGGTTCAGCTTGCCGGTATACGACGGGCCGAAGCTGGACGTGTAGAAGAAGAACGCTTTCGCCGCCGCGTCGGCATAGGCCTGCGCCACACCTTTGTTCTTTGGCAAGGTGTAGACATTGATATCCAGTCCGCCCTCGGAGCTCTTCGTCTGATCGTACTTCCCGATCAGGATGGTCCCTGGAAAACTCGCCTTCGCGTAAGTGAACGTATAGGTCGAGTCCCCCTGTGGAATCGCCAGCTTCGTCGGACCCGAGCTTGCCGCGCCCTTCTTGGCGGCAGCCCGTGGGGCCTCGACTTCTCCCAGCGCGGGCATCACGCCTGTCGCTACTTTCCCGCTGCCGATCACGGTGTAGCCCGCAGGAACGCTGATCCCGATCGTCGAACTGAAACGGTTCGTGCCGTAGCCGACCATCGGAAACCATGCGCCCGCGTACAGCAGATAGCTGATCGGATCGCCGATGTACGCCAACTTCAATCCCGGCACCGGGCTGTCATCCGCCGACTGCACCGTGCCCTCGTATTCAAACGTCAGGCTGGCGCTGGCGCCTTTGCTGAGTCCGGCGGGCAACGACACCCGGACCGTCGAATCCTGGCTGATGCGCTCCGCCGAAAGCGTTTGGCCATTGTCATCGAGCACGCGCGTGGGGCGCAGGCCGTTGTGAAGCTGGAAGGTCGCGATACTGATGTCGTCGAGCGCGGTGAACTTGACCCGGGCAATGGCCTTGAGCTGGTGCGTCTCCGGGGCGACAATCGCCTGAATTACGTAATTCTCGACCTGAATGCGCTGCCGGTCAGCAGCATAAGAGGCAGGTACCAGTGCCGCAAGGGTTAGGATGAGGACCACGCGCCCTAAAGATCGCGCCGCGCTTTGCATTATGGAGAAAACTCCTGCCCTTCTGACTATAAACGATTGAAAAACTACACGGAAGGATGCGTGCGTCGATCTCACGATACCTGTCCCAGAATGGCAAGCATGGCGCGCGCCGCACGCTCACTCGCGCTACCTTCCGTGTCAGAAGGGCGCAGTCTGTGTCGTACCTCGTCGAAACCCTGCATCATCGCGTCGCGTGCTCCGCCATCAGGCAAGACCCTCTGCAATTCCGCGCACACTCGTTCGGGAGTGAAGCCGTCCTGCACCAATTCCGGGACGACATCGCGCTCGGCTATCAAGTTCACCATGGCAAAACGGTCCACCTTTACTAGACGGCGGCCGAAGGTCCACGTGAGCGGAGCCACCTCGTACACCATCGCGAAGGGCGTTCCGATCAGCGCCGCCTCCAGCGTTGACGTTCCGCTGGCCACGGCAGCCGCGCGAGCGTGGCGCAATGTGGCCCGGGAATCGTTGGTAAACGTAATTGGCGGGCCCGTGTGGCTTTCGAGAAAAGACGTCATCCAGTGGACATCGAGCGTTGAGGCTACCGGCACTATATAAACGTATTCCGGGCCTAGAAGTTGCGCTGCTTTCAACAGCTTGGGGAAGATACGCGACACCTCGCCCAGGCGGCTTCCCGGCAGCAACGCAATCCAAGGACGCTGCGCGTCGATACCATACTCCGCGGCAAACTCCGTGCGCGTAACCGACGGCGGTGGCAAGTCCGCCAAAGGATGCCCCACGAATTCCGCTTCAATCCCGCGCTCGCGATAAAACTTCTCCTCGAACGGGAAAATCACCAGCATCTTGCGTACGTACTTCCGCACCAGTTGGATTCGCGATTGCCGCCATGCCCACAACTGCGGGCTGACGTAATAAATCACCGGGATACCCAGCTTGCGCAGCTCCCGTGCCAACCGAAAATTGAAATCGGGAAAGTCGATCAGCACGGCGGCGTCGGGCCGTCGTCGCTCCGCCTCAGCAACCACGCTGCGAAAGCGCTGATAAATTCGCGGCAGGTGTTCGACGACCTCTGCCAGCCCCACCACTGCAATCTCGTGCGCGTTGACTACGAGTTCACATCCCGCCTGCTGCATCCACTCGCCACCCACGCCGAAGAACTCCAGCGCAAGTTGTGGCGATCGCCGGGAGCCTTCCTCACGTAGGGCATCGATCAACTTCGCCCCATAAAGCTCGCCAGAAGCCTCTCCCGCGGAGATGAGAATTCGCACCTAAGGATTATGACACTCCGGTATTGGCGCCGCTCTACTCCCGCGTTGTCATCCTGAGCGTAGGCGGCCCGGCCGCCGGAGTCGAAGGACCCCTATACCCGCGATGATCCCCGTCCTTTCGCCGGTTTTGCAAAGGGTGGGAACGAATACTTTCGGAATTGCTTTTTTCCTCACCCCGGCGACCAACGAATGGTCGCCCCTTCAGCTTCGCAAAGCGCAAACCACCGTCCGTCTCGCCCTTATAGTATTGTCGAACGCCGCCTGATCCCCCAAGGAGACTCGATGTCAGACGCCAACTCCCAACGGTTTTCGGCCCTTGTCCGTGCCCTCATCTCCGGATACGTCGACTCCTATGCGCTGTTGAGCTTCGGAGTCTTCGCCTCGTTCATGACCGGCAACACAACCACCGGCGGCCTCAACGCCGGACAAGCCAATCTCGGCGCCGCCGGACACAGCCTGCTGCCCATTCCATTCTTTCTGCTCGGAATTCTGTCAGGAACGCTGGTGGTGCGCGTCGATCAACGTCGCGCATTGCGTCGGCTTTCTGTGCTAGTTGCCGCCATGCTCGCGCTCGGTGCCGCCAGGGCTTACTTCGCCTGGCCCGGATGGCTCGGCATCATGCTACTCAGCAGCGCCATGGGACTCTTGAACACCTCCGTCACTCAGGTAGGAGGTCAGGCCGTAAGCCTGGGTTTTATGACTGGAGACTTGAACAACCTAGTGCTTAGTTGCGAAGATTAGCGTAATATGGTTGCGGGTGGACGTTGCGCACTTCACGTTTGGTCCACTCAAAGGGGACGGCATTCTTATTGTAGACGGCGATGAAGCGGTCGATGGCCTCTCGTACCTCGCCCGGCGAAGTGAAACTGGCTCCACGCAGAGCGCGCCGGCTCAGGATGCTGAACCAGCACTCAATCTGATTCAGCCAGGAGGCGTGTGTGGGCGTGAAATGGAGGCGCACGTTGCCGTGCTGGGCCAGCCAGCGGTCGTGCTTGGGCTTGTGGGTATTGAGGTTGTCCAGACTCACGTGTAGTTCCCGCCGTGGGTAGAGTGCCACCAGTTCATTCATAAACGCCAGGAAGTCGCGTCGGCGACGGCGAGGGGCGTGTCCTCCGAAGACTTTGCCGGTGAGCACGTCCAGAGCGGCAAATAAGGTGGTTGTGCCGTGGCGCTTGTATTCGTGGTTGAAGCCGGTCACCGCCTTGCCGTTGGGCAGTTTCAAATAGCCCTGGGCTCGTTCCAGAGCTTGGATATGCGGCTTTTCGTCGACCGACAGCACCACCGCATTCTCCGGGGGGTGCAGATAGAGCCCCACGATATCGGCCGCCTTGGCGGCAAACTGAGGATCCGTCGAGATACACCAACTGCGCCGCCGCTGCAGCTGAATGCCTCGGGCCCGCAACACCCGCCAGACCTCATGTTTGGACACATCGCCCAGCGACTGGGCCAGCAGCGCCCCGCTCCAGGTGGCGTACCCCGACGGGGGCGGCTC
Source organism: uncultured Acidobacteriaceae bacterium (assembly GCA_963699185.1). Lineage (GTDB taxonomy): Bacteria > Acidobacteriota > Terriglobia > Terriglobales > Acidobacteriaceae > DASRAA01. Next base: position 1,042,766 of record OY969419.1, read on the forward strand.
GTCCAGTGTAACCAGAATCCGGTTCTCCGTATTCTCGTCATACCGCCGCACTGCCCCGGGCCGCGGCGCATCCTGCAACCCACGCAGACCGTCGCGACGGAAGCGCACCCGCCATTTGCTGACCCGCGCGGCGCGCATGCGCAGTGTGCGGGCGATCGGGATCGTGCCTTGCCCATCCGCGGCCAGCAAAATGATCTTCGCGCGCTCGGCGAGGCGGCGTTCGGTTTTACCCGCGCGCACCCATCCTTCCAGGGTGGAGCGGTCCTCTTGGGTTAGGGTGACCACTGTCGGGCGTTTGCTCACGCCCGATCATGCCATATAACGTATTCCTTTGCAACTAAGTACTAGCGCAACATCTCGCCCAGGGAATCCTGCGCGCGCCCGTGGTTCAGGCCCTAGGTTCGCGCGACACCCATTGGCGTCGCGCCGCCCTGCTGGGCAGCCTGTGGACCTTCTTTCTCGCAGGAGCCGTGCTCGGTGGCGCCCTCGCCTCTCGCATCGCGGTGTGGACCCTGCTGTTGCCCGCGGTGACGTTGCCGCTCCTCGCCCTGCTGGAGCCCGCCGCGACTCCCGCTGGTCAGGCTCCCGCTACGGCCCGCTAGCCTTATGCCGAGACTCTCCCAAGATGCTCCTCAGTTATCTTCCCCGGCCCTCATTCTACCGGTCCGCAGGTAGCGGTTATGCCAGCCCAGCGATTCCGTCAGCAGGTGCGGAGTATGTTTCCCGTACGACAAGCGTTCCGCCCGGTTCAGATAATCCAGCAGCGTGGCCTTGTAATCCGGATTCGCGCACTTCTCGATGATCAGCTTCGCCCGCTGCCGCGGCGAAAGCCCCCGCAAATCCGCCAGTCCCTGCTCCGTGACAACCACCTGAACATCGTGCTCGGTATGATCCACGTGCGACACCATGGGAACGATCGTCGAGATCGTTCCCTTCTGCGCGATTGACGGAGCCATGAAGATCGAAAGATAGCCGTTGCGGGCAAAGTCGCCCGATCCACCAATACCATTCTGAATGCGCGACCCCATCACGTGCGTCGAATTGACGTTGCCGTAAATGTCGGCTTCGATCATCGCATTCATGGCAATCACTCCGAGCCGCCGAATGATCTCCGGATGGTTGGAGATCTCCTGCGGCCGCAGCACGATGCGGTCACGATAGCTGGCCATATCGGCGTTGACTTCCGTCAGCATCTCGGGGCTGAGCGAAAACGCGGTCGCCGAGGCGCACGTCAACTTGCCCGACTTCAGCAGCCGGATCATGCCGTCTTGAATGACTTCGGTGTACGACGTCAGTCCCTCGAACGGCCCTTCCTCCAGCCCAAACAGCACCGCATTCGCTATGTTGCCCACGCCCGACTGCAGCGGCAGCAGGTTCGCCGGCATGCGGCCTTTCTTCACTTCCCAGCTGAGAAACTCCAGAATGTGCCCGGCGATCTGCTTCGACGCCTGATCCGGCGCCTTGAACGCGCTGTTGCGGTCCGGAGAATCCGTCAACACGATGGCGACGACCTTCTCTGCCGGAACCTCGAGATACGGAGATCCGATGCGTTGCCCCGGATGCACCAAGGGAATCGGCCCGCGATTCGGCGGCGCCTGCAGTCCGTAATAAATGTCATGCATGCCTTCCAGCGCGGCCGGCTGCCATGAATTGACTTCGAGGATCACCCGCTCCGCCTGGTCAATCCACGTCTTGTTGTTGCCGATCGACGAACTCGGCAGCAACCGTCCGTCTTCCAGCACCGCCGCCACCTCGATCAGCGCAACGTCCATCTTGCCCAGGAATCCATACTCCACGAACTGGGCTACATGGCTCAGGTGGATGTCCATGTAGTCCATCTCCCCGGCGTTGATGCGCTTGCGCGTCTCCGGATCGGACTGATAGGGAAGCCGCAGATTGATGCCTCCCGCCATGGCCAGCGCGCCATCGAGCTCTGGTCCCGTCGAAGCGCCGGTAAAGACGCTGACCTGAAACTTCTGCCCGCGGAAGTTGGCGTCGGCAATGTGGCGCGTCAGCTCAATCGGAACGGCCTTGGGATAGCCGGATCCGGTGAAGCCGCTCATGCCCACCTGGTCGCCGGAATGAATGAGTGCCGCTGCTTCGTCGGCGCTCATGATCTTTTGCGCCAGGTTGGAGTTCAAAACGCGCGTGGTGATTGGGACAACGGTAGTAGCCATGGATGAAGTCCTTGAAGAAAGAATGATGATTCACTGTACCCAGCGGCAGTCTTGGCCGTCTGTGAGCTTGATCACCAACGCGCAATCTTCTTGACGCTTAGGTTCGATTTCGCACCTGAAGGACTCCGACGAATAGTAGGCCCAGCAGCTCCCCCTGGGAGGGACATGAATCCTCTTGACCATTCCGACGGTGGGAAGGCGCGGTTGGGCAGCTCTACTGTGAAGTTATCGCGACAGGCGCGTATTACTTGCGCCCTCGGCGATTGATCCACACTAATCGGGAAGTATTATCTGTCGCTAGTGGATCAGGTTCAATCTGCAGGCCTATTTGGGATCGCGGTCAGCGCTGTGCGGATGGAACCAGGTTGCTCCCCCAAATGGACTGTGGCTGGCAAAGTCCGGAACAGGCGGCAAGTAACTGCTCTGCATTTCTGAAGTCTCTTGCATCCAGCGGGGGTCGTATTGAGCGCGCTTGCCTACCTCAGACCAGCGGCAGGCGAGATGTCCTGTCTCCGTTCGCCATGAAGTTCTCATCGCAATAATCTCCTGCACTCCCGGGCCAAATCCGACTCACTATTGTAGCTTCTCCTCTCGACTGCTGGCCCACATTTGCCTGCCGCTGGCAAATGTGGGTCTGTATCTGAGGTCCTCTGATCGGGCGCAGTTCCTCTTTTGGAATACCACTCGTTCGAACCCTCGATAGTCTGTGTAGATTCACTCGCTGGGGCTATACTTCGGGCGAGACCACCCCAATGAAACGGCCCGTAGGCGTCATCCTTAGCGGAATTCTGCAAATTCTCGGCAGTTTGCTTGTCCTGCTCTTTTCCATAGCGATGCTGCTGATGCCGCTTATCATGCGGCGCGCGCCAGCGCCGCCAACAACTCCGACCCCCTCACTATTGTTCGCCGGACTGGCCGCATTCTACGGCGTATTCGCAATCCTGGGCCTATTGACCGCTATCGGACTGTTCCGGCTGAAACGCTGGTCGCGCTACTCGACCCTCATCTTTGCCGGTGTGCTCGTGGCCACGGGACTTTTTCTTGCGCTGGCGTTCGCTCTCACGCCATTTCCGACAACTAGTTCAGGGAGCGCAACGGTAGACGCGCCAAACCCAGCCCTGGTGAAGGCCATTACGGCTACGATTTCGCTTGCGAGCGCGGCATTGGGGGGCATCTGGCTGTACTACTTCAACCGTCGTAGCGTAAGAGAGGCGTTTTCCCCGGTGGACGAGGCCGATCTCGATCGTAAGTCGGGGATCTTGATTGGCGGGCGCAGAGTCCCACTCAGCATCGCCATCATCGGTGGGTACAGCCTTTTCGCGGCAATCTGCACGCTTGCCTCGATTGTATGGTTCCCTTCCGCACTGGTATTTGGTTTCTTCCTCACCGGAAAAGCGGCGATCCCATTCATGCTCTTCTTTGTCGCGGTATACGCCTACATCGGAGTCGGGCTTCTGAAGCTGTGGAAGTCGGGCAGAACGGTCGGAATCCTTTTCTACTGCTATTCGCTCATCAATGCCGCGATCCTGGCACTGATGCCCGCGAAACGACTCGCTCAAATGAGCCTTAAAATGACGGAATTGATGGCGGCCCGATGGTCGCTGCCCAGTACACCACAGGCAACGAATACTTCAGAGGCGACGATGCAGTCGCTACTTCCCATAATGAGGCTTGGCATGATCGCGGGAGTCGTTACGATCATCGTCATTTTGTTTTTCCTGGTCACTCGAAAGAACGCATTCCAATCCCAAGTAGCCGCGTAAACATCCGCCCGCTAGGCGAACCACCCGCGGGTTGCTTGTCAACTGGAATCGATGGCCGCGACTCAGATCGGTCCCTGAGAGCGCCGCAGCCGGACCGCCCCGGCGAGGAATGCTGCGGCAACCAGCAGCCCGATCCACAGCCCCGCGCTGCTCAAGAAATGGGCCGGAGTGAGGTGCGTCATCATCGGATCCATCGGGACGCTACCCGGCGCTACGACTGCTTCTTCACCACCGCCCATTCGGTTCACCAGCATGGCGCCGAAATGAGAGCTGTTAAATGCGATCCTCTCAACCAGGGCGATCGCGAGCACAGGTAACACGGCCCACAGAATTGGCGCGCGCCGTGCCCAGGCCGAGACCAGCAGCAGCCAGCAGAAGATCGGCGCATACCAAAGCGCATGGACCGTCACCAGATGGTAGAGCAACCCGAACCACATCTGGGACAATGACAACTGGTTCCACAACGTCGCCACGCTCAGGCCGCTCCCCAGCAGTGCGACGCTGCTCATCAGCACCATGATCCATTGCGTCACCACCGTGATCGCGAAGGTGAGCAGCGGGACAACCACCAGCGGAATGCTCGCCTTCGAGAGCACTGTCATGAGGTCGGAGACCGGCAGCGACTTCCAGAACAGGATGCTGCGATCGCGGCGTTCGCCGTGCAACGCGTCGAGACAGTAAAAGACTGCGACGACCAAAGTGGTCCCCATGAGCAGGAGTGCAGCGAAGTCGAATGGCTGCGACAGCAACTCATGCTGCTGCATCGGGTCCAATGCGAACGACGCGCGCATCTTGCCCGGCAGACCAAAGATGCTGATCAGGAAGCCGAACAGAATCAGGCCCGCGACGGCGAGCGGAGCGATATAGATTGAGCGGTTTTCCCACAATTCGCGTTGCACCAGCCAGTACATGAGCCGGCTCTCTGGGATGACTACAGGCGCGAAGCTCTGCGCTTTTGAGGGAGTATCGGGTATGGCGTTGGATTGCGTATTCATCACGCCGCTCCTTGTGCCCGGCCGGGCTGATTGCCAATCACCGCAACGAACAAGTCGGCAATGCTGGGAGTGCGAATCTCGCCAAGCGCCGCCAGTTGCTGGCGGTCCACCCCGTCGAACAGCAGTATGCTGCCCCCGATTGCCTGGCGCTCGGACATTGGCTTGAGCGCTCGTGCTGCCGCAGCCTGCTCGGGACGCACCTTCACTTCCACATAGCGCGATTCCAACTCATCCATGCTGCACTCGAACACGATGCGACCGCGGTCGATGAACATCACATCGGTGAGCACGTGCTCGATCTCTTCCACCTGGTGTGTCGCTACCACGATGGTGCGGTTGTGATCGAAGTAATCGTTCAGCAGGGAATCGTAGAACTGCTTGCGATACAGGATGTCCAAACCCAGCGTCGGCTCATCCAGTACCAGCAATCTCGCGTCGATGGCCATCACCAGGGCGAGGTGCAGTTGGGTCACCATGCCCTTCGACAACTCCCTGACCTTACTGGCGCGATGGATGGTGGTCTTCGCCAGAAAACCTTCCGCCTTGGTTCGATCGAATCGCGGATGCACACCGGCAACGTAGTCGAGCAACTGCGAAACCCGCGCCCAGCGCGGCAGCACGGCAACATCGGCAATGAAGCAGACATCGCGCATGAGCTGATCGCGCTCGTTCCAGGGGTCGCGTCCCAGCGTTCTCAGTTGTCCCTGGTAGGGCGTGAGGCCGAGGATCGCGTCGAGTGCCGTGGTCTTGCCTGCGCCGTTGGGGCCGATAAGTCCCAGGATGCGGCCCTCTTCTACCCTCATATTGATACCGTCGAGCGCGACGGTCGTGCCGAAGACCTTGCGAAGGCCCCGGGCTTCTATGCATGCCATGGCTTCAGCCCTCCTCTTTCTTGCGGAGATTCGGTTCGGTGGCCTCCGGCTCTTCTGGTTCCTCAGGTAAGTTATGTGGCTTATTGTTCAGCAGGTCTTCCGCGCTCAGGCCGAGCCGCAGAATCGTGTCGTAGACTCTCGGCCATTCTTCACCTAGAAATTTTTCCCGTTCCACCTTCAGCAGCAGTTTCCGTGCGCCAGGGTTGACAAACATGCCGCGGCCTCGTCTCGACTCGACCAGCCCGTCGTCCACCAGTTTCTGGTAGCTCTTCAGGACCGTGAGCGGGTTGACTCGAAATTCAGCCGCGACGTTGCGCACGATGGGCAGCGGATCGCCTTCCTTCAGGGCTCCATCGAGGATCATCGCAACGATAAGGTCGCGAAGCTGGCGGTAAATCGGCTGATTGTCACTCCACTCACGGTCCATCAGTTTTTCCAGATAACCTTTACCCAGACCTTAACAGAGATACCGCGCGCGTCAGTTCACCTTATGCAGGTCGAAGTGCGCGTGGATCGGCTTGTCCTTCATCATGAACGTCCAGTCCTCGGTGTGATGGTTCGCGTCGATGATGGTGAACACCGAGTTGTGCATGTGGTACTCCGTACTCCCGCTGATGTCCTTGAACTCGAACTCGATCGTTTTGCCGTCGGGCGACATCTTGCCGGTCATGCGCGGCCGGTTCCCCGCGTCGCAATAGTGGACCAGCGTGAGTTGGTCTCCGTCCACGTAAACCATCGTGACCGGATGGTCGTACTTTGTCGCATCCAACGGCGTTCCTGCTTCCTGGAACTCATGCACGAGGGCGTTTCCCCGCGAAGTCACGCGCAGCGAGGCGTGCATCGGCTTGCCGTCTGACATCTCCGGCATCTCCGGGACGGTGACCGGGCCTTCCCACTCTCCCGCCAGGCTTTTCATGGTTGTGAAGGACTTCTGCGCCTCGGACGGCGCAGGAGCCACGGCGGTTTTGTGCGCGTCGGACTGCGCGAAAACCGTGGTGGTGGAGAGCGCCACCAGAACAACGGACAGCACCAAACGAAGGTATTTCATGTTCATTCTCCTCACGAAGTTCATTTCTTCTTTTGCGGTCGGGCTGAGAGGCCTGCATCGAGCAGCTGAAATGAACTTCAAATTCTACTGTTATACTTAACTACATAACTATATATCTAGTCAAGTATTTTTTCACTCTTCTTGCATAAAATCCCGCACGTTTAACCGCCTAAGTTGTCTGAATATAGTACTTTACAGTAACTTCAACACATCCTTATTTTGGGCAAAAGCCAACTTAAACCCGATTCCACGGATTCTTGACCGAATAAGTGAGAGGGGGAATTGTGCCGATCTACCGAACTTGGCTAGTCGTCCGCCGAAGCCCCAACGCCCAGCCGTTCAGCCTGAGGAGGCAGAATTGCCGGAGCAGATAGCTCCTGGTCTTTGTACTGCAACTGGTAGAGCTTCCAGTAGATACCGCGATTGGCTAGCAGTTGCTGATGCGAGCCGATCTCGCGCACCTTGCCCTTGTGCATCACGATGATCTTGTTGGCCCGCTGCACGGTGCTCAAGCGATGGGCAATCATGATCGAGGTGCGGCCTTCGACCAGGCGAGTGAGTGCGTCACGCACCCGGAATTCGGTCTCTGTATCCACGCTGGAAGTGGCTTCGTCGAGGATGAGGATCTTCGGATTGTGGGCCAGAGCCCGCGCGAACGAAATGAGCTGCTTCTGGCCGGTCGATAGCGTGCTGCCGCGCTCTTTCACTTCTTCCCCGAAGCCTCCGGGAAGCGAGCGAATGAAATCGGCGACGTTGACCTGCTCGGCTGCGTTCTCGATGGACGAATCCAGGATCCAGTGCGATCCCAGGCGGATGTTGTCGGCCACCGTACCAGAAAAGAGGAATGGATCTTGCAGTACGACGCCGTAACGCCGCCGCAATTGCGGCAGGTCCATATCGCGAATATCGACGCCGTCGATGCGGATTGCGCCCTTTTGCACGTCGTAGAAGCGCAGCAGCAAGGAAATGATGGTGGTCTTGCCCGCGCCTGTGTGCCCGACGAACGCGACCGTATCGCCGGGATCGATGGTGAACGACACATCGCGCAGCACCCAGTCGAACTCGTCGTCTGCATGGACGGCCGCGTGAACGGTTGCGGCTGTGGTCTTAAGCTTCTCGCCTTTGCGGGCAGCTTCTTCGGCCGCTTGGGCCAGGGTGCGATAGGCGAACCACACATGGTCGAACTCGATGCGACCCGGGCCGTCGGGAAGCTGCGGAGTCGGCGGCGACACGATCTCGGCTGGCGTGTCGAGGAGTTTGAAGATGCGTTCGCTCGACGCCATGGCCGATTGCAGGATGTTGTACTTTTCGCTGAGGTCCTGGATGGGACGGAAGAAGCGCTGTGCGTATTGCATGAACGCCACCAGCACTCCCAGACTGACAGCGTTGCGGAGCACCTGATTGCCGCCGAACCACACTACACAGGCGATGGCGATGGCCGAGAGCACTTCAACGATAGGGTAGTAAATGGCGTGGGCCAGAATCGCGTCTTTGAAGGCGTCCATGTGAGTGCGGTTGATTTTCTCGAAGCGCTCGTAGGAATTCTGCTCACGGTTGAACAGTTGCAGGACAACGATCCCGGTCACGTGCTCCTGAAGGTAGGCGTTGATCCGGGCGATGGCGATGCGGATGCGCCGATAGCTTTCGCGCACTGCTTTGCGGAACAGCGTAGTCGCGTAGAAGATGAGCGGCAGCACGGCGAACGCGATCAGCGCCAGCCGCCAGCTCATGTTGAGCATGATGGCGAGTATTCCGGCGAGCACGAAGATATCTTCGAAGATCGAGACCACGCCCGCGGTGAACATTTCGTTCAGCGCGTCCACGTCGCTGGTGACGCGCGTGACCAGGCGTCCCACGGGGTTGCGGTCGAAGAACGAGATGTGCAGCTTCTGTAGGTGGCGGAAGATCTGCGCTCTCAGGTCGAACATCACCTTTTGTCCGACCCACTGCATGATGTACGTCTGGGTGAACTCGAGCAGGAAGCTGACCAGCAGCAATCCGATGTAGATGGCCGAGATTTGCGCGATTCCCACAAGCGGCTGCGAGCTGAGAAAGCGGTCGAGCAGGGAATGGGATTCGGTGCGATTGGCGAGGTACTTGTCGATCGCGACTTTCGTGAGGTAGGGACCGAGGACATCAGCACCTGCCTTGAGAATGATGGCGATCAGAGCGACCACGGTCTGCCACTTGTAGGGACGCAGGTAGCGCAGCAGCCGCTTCATCAGCCGGCTGTCGTAGGCCTTGCCTAGTACGTCCTCGTCGTGGATGGTGGCCATGTCCCCGAATCGATTGTAGCGAATGCGTCAGCGATTATTGCGGCAACGACATTTAGATGTCGCCGACTGTGCAAAGGATGGAGAGCACTGCTTGAAGCGACCATGACAATTTGGCAGTCTTAAGCCGAGCTACGCCGGTCGCTGTCGCTGGGGCCGACAGTTCCTCTTGCTGGTCTCCGCAGGAGCGTCATGGAAGCGTAAGCGCCGATCCACGACCCTGCCGCTGCGAAGCAGACGTAGACCCAGTTCCGCGTGTAGCTGATTACGGCAAACGCGGAGAGCAGGTACCACACGCTGCTCCACGTCGCAGCCGGGACGCGGCGGTTGGAAGATACGGATGCATTGAACATGACATAGACCGCGTCGGTAGCGGCGGTGGAGACGAAAACGCCAAGGGCGAGCAAGGGTTCGATCTGCGACACGTTTGTAACCTCAGTAACAGAATTGGAATTGATTTGGGCGGTTATCGAGCACACGCGAGCAAGCGACAGACTTCAGCTCACCTTGCGCAGCACCAACGCCGAGTTCTTCGACCCGAACGCGATGCAATTGCACACCGCGTGCTCGATGGCCGACTCGCGCCCCGCGTTGGGTGTGTAGTCGAGGTCACACTCGGGGTCAGGCTGGTCAAGGTTGATGGTCGGCGGAATCTGCTGGTGAATCATGCCTACCAGCGTCGCTGCGATGCCGGCTGCTCCCGAAGCTCCCTGGGGATGTCCGATCTGCGACTTCAAACTCGACATCGGCGTACTCTTCGTGGTCTTTCCCAGAGCGAGCTTGAGTGCCTGGGTCTCGATGCGATCGTTGAGTTGGGTCGAAGTCCCGTGCAGGTTTACGTAGTCAACATCAGGCGCAGCGATTCCCGCGTCTTCCAGCGCCATCTGGATGGCGCGCGCCGGTTCTTCACCACACTCCTGCAGGCGCACGCGATGATACGCCTCACAGGTCGATCCATATCCGGCCACTTCGGCGAGAATGTTGGCACCTCGAGCGCGAGCGTGCTCGAACTCTTCCAGCACGAACATCCACGCTCCTTCAGCCAGAACGAAACCGTCACGGTCGGCGGAAAACGGGCGCGAAGCCCGCTCCGGAGCGTGGTTCCACGAACCGGTCATGATACGCATCAGGGCAAAGCCCTTCATGATTCCGGGAGCGATTGGCGCATCGACGCCGCCCACCAACATCGCTGGAATGAAGCCGAATTGAATTTGCCGCAGCGCATAGCCAAATGCGTCGGTCGACGATGTGCAACCTGTGGTGATGACGTGGCTCATGCCGCGCAGTCCGAAGCGCATGCTGATTTCGCTCGACATGGTTCCCATGGTCCCACTCGGTATCGAGAAGATGCTCGCCTGTTTCGCTTTGCCGTTAAAGTAGAGGCGGTAGTTCTCCTCCGAAAAATCCTGTGCACCCCCACCGGAGCCCAGCACGACGCCAATGTCGCGCTGCTGACTCAAGGAGAGATTTGCAGTATCGATGCCTGCCTGCTGCAATGCCTCCGTCGAGGCCGCGAGAGCCAGAGGCACAGCCCGCGAAAGATGTTTGCGCTCGTGCGCATCGACCCATGCCAGTTCCTCGAACCCCTGAATCTCGCCCGCGATCTGGACCGGCAGGTCGTTTGGATCGAAACGCGTGATGCGTCTCACTCCGCTAACGCCGTCGAGTGCAGCGCGACAGAATGCTTCATTGCCAATGCCGTTCGGGCTGACCACGCCCATGCCCGTGATGACGACCCGTTTCTTCATGAGGTAGTCGTTAGACGCGCTTTCCAGTTCACCACTCGCGATATCGACTCGCTTTGCCGCAGTCAACCCCGGTCAGCGCTTCCGGAGGATAATAGTAAAAGATACTCCAGGGAAAGTTTGTCACTAGGAATTTACATCTCGGTGCCGTTTTGCCGCACGAAGTGCACTTTCTGCAACTTCGCTTCCGACGTCTTCTCCCGCGTGTTGTTCGATCGCTATGTCGAGCAGGTCTGTGCAGAAATCGCGGCCGCCGATGCGATCGCTTGCGCAGTCGGAGGCAAACTGGAGCGGCAGGTCGACTCCATCTACCTTGGCGGCGGCACGCCCTCGATTCTCGCACCCGACCAGTTGGACCGCCTATTCCACGCGGTACGGGACAACTTCGACGTCGAACCCTCTGCGGAAGTCACCGTGGAGTGCGCTCCCGGAACCATCGCCGAACCGGTGCTGGAGGCACTATTGAAGTGCGGCGTTAACCGCGTCAGCCTCGGCGTACAGTCCTTCGTGGACAAAGAGTGCTCTTCGGTGGGACGCCTGCACAGCCGCGCAGTTACGCTGGACGACATCGCGCGTCTGCGCGCCGCAGGCATCGGCAATATCGGCGTCGATTTGATTGCGGGATTGCCACATCAGACAGCAGAAAGCTGGGAGTCCTCGCTGAGCGAAACAATTGCTAGCGGCGTTCCGCACGTTAGCGTTTACATGCTGGAAGTGGACGAGGATTCGCGTCTGGGCAGCGAGTTGCTGGCCGGAGGAGCGCGCTACCATGCCCACTTCGTGCCAGACGAAGATCTGACAGCGGATTTGTATCTCGCTGGGTGCGATCGGTTGGAGAGGAGCGGAGTTCACCAGTACGAGATCTCAAACTTTGCACGATCCGTCACGCATGGAATCGGCCTACGCGATTCGCGACATAACCTGAAGTACTGGAACCGCCAGGCCTATCTGGGATTCGGTGTCGATGCACACTCTATGCTGCCGGCGGACGATGCTCTGGCCGGGCAGGGAATCCAGGTAGTGCGCTTCGCCACGCCCGATTCGCTGGAGGGCTATTCAGCGGCGTTAAACGATACAAAACGCCTGACGGCACGTACCGACCAATTGCTATCCTCGCGCACACTCGTCCACAGGCAGGCCGCACTGGAGGAGTCGCTCTTCCTAGGCTTGCGATTAAACCGCGGCGTCTCTCTGCCGGAGGTTGCTGACCGCTTTGGATCGGATTCCGTGCGAGAAATCGAACCCGCACTCACGGAATTAATTGAAGCTAGCTTATTGCAGCGCAACGGCGACCACGTCCGTCTGACCTCTCGCGGGCGTCTGCTGTCCAACGAAGTCTTCGAGCGGTTTCTCAAAGAAGAAGCCAAGAGTCGTCCCGCCAAGCTCGTCGCGCCGGTCTGACTCACTCCTACTGTTAAACTCGACCTTTGACGTCCTTCAGAGTGCACCAATGATTGATCTACGCAGCGATACCGTCACCATGCCCTCGCCCGAAATGCGTCGCGCCATGTTTGAAGCTGAAGTTGGCGATGACGTTTACGCGGAAGACCCGACCATCAACCGGCTGGAGGCGCGCGCGGCGGAAATCTTCGGACGCGAAGCGGCGTTGTTCGTCCCCAGCGGCACCATGGGCAACCAGATCGCGATCAAGCTCCATACCAGCCACGGTCAGGAGGTCATCTGCGAAGAGCGCAGTCACATCTTCAACTCCGAGATGGCGATGATGGCACACTTCTCCGGCGTTGTGCCGCGCACGCTTTGGGCGGAGGACGGCATTTTGACCTGGGATCTGGTGAAGGCCAAACTCAAGCCGAAGAGTTACAACAACGCGAAGACCGGGCTGGTCTCCATCGAAAACACCCATAACTTCGCCGGTGGCTCGGTCATGCCGCTCGATATTTTCAACGACATTTGCGATCACGCGCATGCCTTGGGGTTGCCCGTGCATCTCGACGGTGCGCGCATCTTTAATGCCGCGGTTTTTCTTGGAATTCCCGTTTCGCAGTTGACTGCCAAGGCCGACACCGTGATGTTCTGCTTATCGAAAGGGCTGGGCGCGCCAGTGGGTTCGATGCTAGTTGGCAGCGCAGAGTTGATGGACCGCGCGCGCATCTACCGCAAGGCACTTGGCGGAGGTATGCGTCAGGCAGGGATTCTTGCCGCGGCAGGCCTCATAGCGCTGGAGCATGGCCCTAAGAAACTACAGGCCGATCACGAGAACGCGATGTTTCTGGCTGAAGGACTGGCGAAGATTCCGGGCTTCAAGATCGCTCCCGACAAAGTGCAGACCAACATTGTGCTCTGTGACATCACTGGAACTGGCAGGACTTCAGGAGAAATATCGTGCGAGCTCGCAGGCCACGGAGTACTGACGGGCGGTGTTGGACCGGATCTCCTGCGCTTTGTCACCCATCTCGACGTCAACCGCGAAGAGTGTGCGCAAGCGCTGGCTGTGGTCGCCGAAGTCTTCGCTGCTAAACATTCTCACAGCTAGCGCTCCGGGCTTCGTTGCGACCTTTCGTGATTCGCCGCCCACCTTTCAGTGTGGGATAATCACTAGTTTCGACTACTCGCTGCGGACTGTTTAGGTGAGGTGTGGAAAGCGGCGGTGGAGGGTCCCGTGGATTTCCAGCTCTCGGATGAGCAACTCCAATTGAAGAAGATGGTGCGCGAATTCGCCGAGCGTGAAATCGTGCCCAGCGTCATGAAGTGGGACGAACCCGGCGAGTTTCCCCTGGAAACCGTGAAAGAATTGGGCCGGCTCGGTCTTTTGGGGACGATTTTTCCTGTCGAGTACGGTGGCTCGGGTATGGGCTACGTTGAGTATGTAACGGCCATCGAAGAGCTTTCGCGCGTCGATGGGTCGGTCGGTATTACCGTCGCCGCGCACACTTCGCTGTGCTCCAACCATATTTTTGTTGCAGGTAACGAAGAGCAAAGGCACAAGTACATCCCCAAACTTGCCACGGGCGAATTTCTCGGAGCATGGGGATTGACTGAGCCAGGCTCGGGCTCGGATGCCGGAGGAGCGCGCTGTTCGGCGGTCCGCAGGGGCAGGAAGTGGGTGCTGAACGGCACCAAGACCTTTATCACGAACGGCCATTACGCTGATGTCGCAGTGGTCGTCGCGGTGACCGACCGGACGGCGCACACCCACGGGCTGTCAGCGTTCGTGGTCGAGAAGGGAACCAAAGGCTTCCGCGCCGGAAAAAAGGAAAACAAGCTCGGCCTGCGCGCCAGCGATACCTCCGAGCTGATCTTCGAAGACTGCGAGGTTCCTGCTGAGAACTTGCTTGGCAAGGAAGGTGACGGGTTCATCGATGCGATGCGCGTTCTCGACGGCGGTCGCATTTCGATCGCTGCGTTAGGTCTGGGCATGGCGCAAGGCGCGTACGAAGCGGCGGTGAAGTACTCCAAGCAGCGCAAACAGTTTGGCAAAGCGATCAGCGAGTTTCAGGCGATTGGTTTCAAGCTGGCCGATATGGCGACCGAGATCGACGCCGCGCGCCTTCTGACCCATCGTGCTGCAGCCATGAAAGACGCCGGCATGAAGACTACGCAAGAGTCTTCGATGGCGAAACTTTATACCAGCGAAGTTGCGGTGCGCTGCGCCAACGAATGTGTGCAGATTCACGGTGGCTACGGCTTCATCAAGGACTATCCGGCGGAGAAGTTTTATCGCGACGTGAAGCTGTGCACTATCGGCGAGGGCACCAGCGAGATCCAGCGGCTGGTGATCGCACGGCAAATATTGAAGGACTAGTGCTCAGGCCAGACTACCCACATTGACGACCAGCGGCAACATCCAGGAACTCGCTGCACGCGTGCGCACCGGCAATCCACGCGCGTTGGCGCGCGCTATCTCGGTCGTTGAAGACCGAACGCCCGAATCGACCGAACTACTCAAAGCGCTTTTTCCCTACAGCGGGAATGCCGTGCTGCTCGGGTTGACCGGGTCGCCCGGAGCAGGGAAGAGCACCCTGGTCGACCAGATCGCGGGCGAGTATCGCAAGCAGGGTAAGACCATCGGCATCGTGGCCGTCGATCCCACCAGCCCGTTCAGTGGAGGCGCGATCCTCGGTGATCGCATCCGGATGCAATCGCACTATGCCGACGCAGGAATCTACATTCGCAGCATGGCCACGCGCGGGTCGCTCGGCGGACTCGCCAGCACCACGGCCGATGTCGCGACCGTCCTCGATGCCAGCGGGCGCGACCTGGTGATGATCGAGACCGTCGGTGTTGGTCAGGATGAAGTGGACATCGTACGCTCGCGGATGTAACGGTGGTTGTGCTGGTCCCAGGCATGGGCGACGATGTGCAGACGATCAAGGCCGGAATCATGGAGATCGCCGACGTGTTCGTCATCAACAAGTCGGACCGCGACGGTGCCGAGCGCGTAGAGCGCGAAATCCGCGCCATGCAATCGCTCGCCATGCGCAGCGACAACTGGACACCTCCGATAGTGAAGACGGTGGCCAACGACGGGACCGGCGTGCCGGAAGTGCTAAAGGCCATCGATAGTTACCGCGCTTATCTGAATGCAGAACGATCTGGGGAGCCGCCGCCGGGTGGAGAACTGGCGCAAGCGCATTGCCGAGATGCTCCGCGACGCGCTCTTTCAGCGCGTGGTCAGCGACTATCTTGGCGACGGCCAGGCCGACCGCATCGCTGCGGAAGTTGCCGAACACAAGCGCGATCCGTATTCTCTGGTGGAAGAGATCGTGCGAGAGTTGGGGAAGCGCCCATGACGCAAATCGATCACCTGGGTATCGCGGTGAAGTCGCTGGCAGAAGCCCGCAAGTTCTATGAGAAGCTCGGCCTGAACGTTATGCGCGAGGAAACGGTCGAAGCGGAAAAAGTGAGGCTGGCGATGGTTCCTGTTGGCGAGAGCCGCATCGAGTTGCTGGAGCCGACTTCGCCCGATTCGACCATCGCGAAGTTTCTTGAGAAGCGCGGAGAAGGCCTGCATCACGTCGCTTTGCACGTGAACGACCTCGAAGGTACGGTCGAACGGCTAAAGGCATCTGGCACCCGGCTCATCTCCAATGAAATCAAGATCGGCGCAGGCGGACACCGCTACGTTTTCGTGCACCCGTCCAGTGCAGGGGGTGTGCTGCTGGAGTTGGTGGAAGATGCGCACCCTGGCGCCTGAAGATGCTCATCGTTTCGGTTGACACTTCGGGCCGCAGCGGAAGCGTCGCGCTCTGTCGCGGAGGCGCTGCCAGCTTCGAGGTTCTCGAACTCTGCCCGCTCGAAGGAGGCACCTACTCGGCGCGGCTGATGCCTTCCATCGCTGACCAGCTGGTCCACTCCAACGTCACGAAATCGCAACTGGATGGGCTAGTAGTCGTCGATGGTCCGGGCTCGTTTACTGGGTTGCGGGTCGGGTTGTCCACGGTGAAGGCGTTGTGCGAGGTGGTCGGCAAGCCGCTGGCGGCAGTTTCGATGCTCGAGGCGTTAGCCATCACGTATGGCAATGAGGGCGAATCGGTCACAGCCATTCTGGATGCGGGGCGCGGCGAAGTGTATGTCGGGGAATATCAGGTCGGCAGGCACGGAGCACAGCTCGTAGGGGAATCCATGCCAAAGCTGGCTGAACTGTTGCCCCAGACTCCATCGCCGGGAACGCGAGTGGTGACGCCGTTTCCTAAGATTGCTGAAGCCCTTGCTGGCGTTAGATGGGATGCAGCTCAGGTACCGCCCCTTCAGGCGGATACAATCGGCCGCATCGGACTTCGCAAACTTATTGCGGGCGACCTGGCCGACCCCGTCACTCTCGATGCCAATTACATCCGGCGATCGGATGCCGAACTCTACGCTCCGCCCAAGCGCTGACTGCATGCTATTGCGTCGAGCCACTCCCGCTGACATCCCGCTCATGCGCGAACTTGAGCGGCACAATGAAACCGCGGCGCATTGGAGCGTCGCGCAATATGACGCGCTTTTCGCCGCTGATTCACAAATCAGAATTGCGCTCATCGCTGCCGAGGAGTCTGCAGAGCCGCTAATTCGGGGGTTTCTCATCGCGAGATGTCTTTCCGATGAATGGGAGATCGAAAACATCATCGTCGATCAGCGGTTCCGTCGAAGCGGGGTAGGTTCGTCGCTGGTCCAGGACCTACTCGCGGGGGCCCGGAGTGCCGGCGTCGCCTCGATAATTCTCGAAGTCCGCGAATCCAACCTTCCTGCCCTGCGACTCTATGAAAGCATTGGATTTAACCCTGAGGGCCGGAGGAAGAACTACTACCGGGACCCGACCGAAGATGCCGTCCTCTATCGCTTTCTGTTGCAAACTTGTGACAAAATCTCTTGAAGGCCAAATGGCCATGTGCTAGCTTTTTGGTCTGTCAAAGTCTCCGGAGGTCCACTGAATGGCAACTCAGGTTCGCGATCAGCTTCTGGCCAGCAACGAAAGTTTTCGCAAACTGTTGGAAGAACACTCGCAGTATTCTCAGCGGCTCGAAGCCCTCATCACAAAGAAATATCTGAGCGAGGACGAGAGGCTTGAGGAAGTGCGACTGAAGAAGCTGAAACTCCGCCTGAAAGACCAGATGGAGTCCCTGGAACAGCAGTTCCGGAACGAACACCAGGTCGTATAACCGAGGATTACGCCGTTTCCACGGCGATAGAGACCGGCTTCTCTATCGTCCCGCCGAAGTTGTATCGATAGGACGGCCGCCAGCAGCCGGTTTAGCCGATCTACATCATCCCCATCGCCCACAGCGTGCCCCAAACCGCGGCCTGAGTTGTTCCGGCATCTTCCCACCCAAAGCTCTATAATCACTGGGATATACATGGTGCGCGACGGCTACTATTACGGGCTGGCCTTCGGGGTGGTTGCGCTGCTGCTGGGCTGGTTTATCCATCCCGTGCTGGCAGTGTTTCCGCTGCTGCTGGCGGTGTTCTTTCTGTGGTTCTTCCGCGATCCCGAACGCCAGATTCCCACGGAAGAAGGTGCCATTGTTTCTCCCGGAGATGGCAAGGTGACGGATGTTTCCGTCACTCAAGTGAATGGTGAGCCCTGCACCCGCATCAGCATTTTTCTGAACGTTTTCAACGTCCACGTGAACCGCTCGCCGATCACTGGGGTGATCACCGACGTGAAGTACAAGCGCGGCAAGTTCGGCAACGCAATGGGCGCGGTTTCAGCCGAGGAAAATGAGCAAAATATAGTTACGGTGCGGGGCGACGCGGGCACGGTGGTCTTTAAGCAGATTGCCGGTTTGCTGGCACGCCGCATTGTTTTCTACAAGAAGATCGGCGACCACGTGGTTCGAGGCGAGCGTGTTGGCTTGATCAAGTTCGGATCGCGCGTTGACGTGATCTTTCCTGCCGGAGCCGAGGTCAGCGTCAAAATCGGCGACCATGTAGCCGGAGGCTCTTCGGTGCTCGCGATTTCCCACGCCCGTGCAGCGATGTCCACCCCGCACACAGTGGCGGAGGCGCGATGAGCGATCATTCGGCGGGATCGCAGCACGAAGTCTCACGGGGACGCCCGAGACATAAGGGCCTGTACATCCTGCCTTCGTTGTTTACGGCGATCAACATCGCAGCCGGCTATTACGCGATTTCGCAGGCCATCCTGGGGACGGCCAGCGAGCCTTGGCACTTCGATCAGGCCGCCAAGGCCATCGGTTTTGCCATTCTGTTCGATGGATTGGATGGCCGTATCGCCCGCCTCACCAACACCGTCAGCGCGTTTGGCCGCGAACTCGATTCGCTGGCCGATGTGATCGCTTTCGGCATAGCGCCTGCGATCCTCGCCTGGTTGTGGGGGTTTCGTTCGCTGCCGGTCATGGATGATTCCGACCTGCGTGGCAAAGTCATCCAGTTGGGCGCGATTGCCACATTCGTATTCCTGATGGCCGGAGCCGCGCGGCTGGCCCGTTTCAACATTCAGACCAATCCGCAACCTTCCAATCCGGGACGCCCTGGCAAGAAGTATTTCGTGGGCATGCCCATCCCAGCGGGTGCAGGCGTGGTTGCAGCCCTGGTCCATCTGGTGGGCGGAAATCCTCTTCAGATGTGGTGGCTTTCGATTGGCTGGGCGGTCTTCGTCTTTGTCATCGCCTTTCTGATGGTCAGCACCTGGCGCTTCTACAGCTTCAAGGAATTGAATCTGGGCCAACCGCGAAACTTCCGCTGGATCATCGTATTCGGCGCGATCATTGGACTGGGCTGGTTCTTTTCGCGGTACGTACTTTTCCTGATCGCATTGGTTTACACTCTCGCGGGTGTGCTGGCGCGGCTCTCATTTGTGTTCCGGCGGCCCTCGTTGCCGCCTCCTTCACCGCAGGACGAGGCCTTTCACGCCCGATGAAGAATGATCCCAAGAGCTCCTCTGGTGCTCATGCCGAGGTAGGAAGTTGGGGTGGACTGTTCCGCGTTGCTATCGTCGGTGCCGCCAGCCTCAAGGGCCGCGAGCTGAAAGACGTTCTCAGCGACCGTAATTTCCCGGCCCACGATATTCGCCTGCTCGACGACGACGAGTCGCTAGGCCAACTGGAAGCGGTCGGCGACGAGCCGACGTTTATTCAGAGCGTCTTGCCCGAACACATGGACAACGTCGACTTCACATTTTTCGCGTCCGAAGAGAACTTCACCCGTAACACCTGGGGCATGGCCAAGAAAGCCGGAAGCGACATCATCGATCTTTCGTATGGATTGGCCGGACAACCGGGAGTCGAATTGCGCGCGCCATGGGTTGAGCGGGAAATTGGTGTGGTGCCTCGCGTCGATCTGGCGGGATTGCCGGTCAGAATTGCGCATCCCGCTGCCGTGGTGCTGGCGCTGTTGTTGCTCCGCGCAGGGAAGGTTGCCAAGCTCTCGCGTGCCGTCGCCACGGTGTTTGAACCTGCCTCCGAGCGCGGCAAACGCGGCATGGACGAGCTTCACGAGCAAACCGTCAACCTTCTGTCATTCCAGCAATTGCCCAAGACGGTTTTTGATTCGCAGGTTGCCTTCAACTTGATCGACCGCTACGGATTGAACGCCGTGCCATCGCTCGACACGATTGGCAACCGAGTGCAGAGTGATTTCCTCGCCATCGTACATGGCAAAGCCGCCGTACCTTCCGTGATGCTGCTGCAAGCTCCCATCTTCCACGGCCATGCCTTTTCGCTTTACATTGAGTTGGAGCGTCCGGCGAAGGTTGAGGAATTGACTGCTGCTCTCGCTGGCGAACATGTGGAAGTGTCGCCGGGCGGGGAAGACTCGCCCAGCAACGTCAACGCGGCGGGACAGGAGCATGTGCAGGTGATGGTTCGGAAAGACTCGGAGCGCGATAACGGATTCTGGATCTGGGCGGCTTCCGATAACTTGCGTGTCGCCGCGGTGGCTGCCGTGGAATGCGCTGAGTCCTTGATACCTGGACGTCCGCGGGGAACCGTGCAGTGATCATGTTCCTGCGCACGCGCTGCACGGCGCTTGGGGCCTGCGTCGCCCTGCTGTTGGTGGTTGCCGGATGCGGGTATCACACCAGCGGCCATGCCGTGCGTCTACCGGACAACATTCACACGGTTTACATTCCCATGTTCGAGAATGCAACCCAAACGTTTCGCGTGGAGCAAACCATTACCGCCGCAGTGGTCCAGGAGTTCCGCAGTCGTACCGGCTACCGCATCGTGACCACGGACGATGGCACCGCCGATGCCACCCTTCACGGACTCGTGAATTACACCGCTAACACTCCGTTGACCTACGATTCCGTCACCGGGCGCATTTCTTCCTCACTCATCACGGTTGGAGCGAAGGTCTCCCTGGTCAGCAAATCGGGCAAGACGCTCTGGGACAACCCCAACTACACCTACCGCGAGCAATACCAGGTTTCTCGCGATGTCAGCAGCTTCTTCGATGAGGCGAATCCCGCGTTTCTGCGCGTCGCTCATGAGTTCGCCAAGTCGTTGGTGAGCAATATTCTGGAGGCGTATTAGTGCGCAGTTTCGCCGCCTCAGACCGGTTCGTGGCCGACGTGCAGGCGAGGAAGCTGGCGGCGGGATATGTGTTTGTCGGCGACGAAGCCTTCTTCCGCAAACGCTGCCGCGACGCAGTTCTGCAAGCTCTGGTTCCGGCCGACGTGCGGGAACTCAGCGTGTATGACATGGACCTCGGCGAAGTCGAGTTGCAACAGGTGCTCGACCGCGCACGCACGCCTTCGCTGATGGCGCCGTTCCAGGTTTTCTTTATCCGCGGAGTGAAGAGCCTCTACACCCGCGGCAAACACGACGACGAGTTTGCCGCTATCGAGGACTATTTCAAGAACCCCAACCCTGATGCCCTGATCGTATTTGTGGCCGACCACATCAGCATTCCCGCCGATGTTCGCCGCATGGAATTGCAGGACAAGGACCGCTACGAACGCATCCGCGAGACGCTGGGCGAACACTGCACGGTGCTGGAATTTGCGCGCGTCGATGAAGGCGACGCCGTGAAGTGGGCGGTCGATAACTCCAGCGCTAGCGGTGTCAAGCTGGACTCGGATGCCGCGCGCGAGCTGGTAGATTCCCTCGGAGGCGACATGATGATGGTCGCCAACGAACTGGAAAAGCTCACGCTGTTTGTGGGTGACAAGAAGCACATCACGCTCGGCGATGTCGAAACCATGGTGCTCGCAGCAAAACAGCGGTCGTTCTACGAGTTGACTGACGCCATCTCAGCTCGCGATCGCGCCCGCGCACTTGCCGTGCTCGACGCCATCCTCAATACTGGCGACGGAGACGAGGCTGCCATCGGCCATCTCTACATGCTCTCGCGAACCTTCCGGCAGATGCTAGTGATCTTCGAGCGTAACGTTCGCGATACGCGCGCTCTCTGGCAGGCACTGTGGCAGGGCTTCCGACTGCCACCGTTTGCGGCGGAAGACGTCATTCGTCAGGCCCGCCGTTACAGATCGCGCCGCGAACTTACCAGTGCCATTCGACGCATCGCGCGGGCTGACCTCGCGCTACGGTCGAATCCTGTGAGCAAGCGCTTCGTGCTGGAGAATCTCGTGCTTGATCTGACGGCGGAACCGAAGACGCAAGAAGTGGTCTGGACCCAGGACGAATTGCCGGTATAGCCATGGATGTCGAAGCGTATCTCCGTCGCATTCAATACGACGGACCACGCGACCCATCGCCTGCAACCCTGCGTGGCCTTCATCGCCAGCACCTGTTCAACGTCCCGTTCGAGAATCTAGACATCGCACTTGGCACTCCAATCGTGCTTGATCCCGAGTGCCTGTTCGACAAAATCGTGGCTCGCAAGCGCGGTGGCTTTTGTTACGAATTGAATGGGCTGTTTCACGATCTCCTGACGGCTTTGGGTTTCGGGGTCGAGATGCTATCAGGCCGCGTGGGTCGCGCCGACGGAACTTTTAGTCCCGAGTTTGACCACATGCTGCTCAAGGTTGCCCTCGACGATTCGTGGCTTGCCGACGTGGGTTTCGGCGACTCATTTGTGAGTCCGCTCTTGCTGCAATCCGAGGCCACTGAATTAGTCGAAGGCGATGCCCGATTTCGCGTCGCCGCGTTGAACGGCTCGTGGGAGGTTCTTCGGCGCGACGGAGAGAGCATGCCTGTCACGCTGTATCGTTTCACCGAAGTAGCCCGCGAGTTGAGCGAGTTTGCTCCGATGTGTCACTTCCATCAAACCTCGCCCGAGTCGCACTTCACCCAAAACCGCGTTTGCTCGAAAGCCTTGCCGGACGGACGAGTTACGATCTCCGGAATGCGCCTGATTACCACCAAGAATGCCGTGCGCAAAGGAACCGTGTTCAATAACAGGGAAGAGCTGCGAGAATGCCTGCGACAGCCATTCGGCATTGAATTCGCGGAAGATATCGACTGGTCAAGGCTCACCGACTAGATCATCGAGGATGGCTTTGCTTGCATTGCGTCCTCAACCAAGGCGAGCAGGCCTTCGACGGTTGGAGTGTGCTGTGCGCGGCTATAGCAGAAGACACTTCGGCCGTTAACAAGGACCTCAAGCTCCCCGTAGGCATGGCGCACTTTCGGACGAATCCCATATTTCGAATTGAGTTCGCGCTTAAGGCTCCCGGCCAAGCGTCGCTTGTCAGTTCAAACCAGGCACCGACGAATCTCGATCTCTGTATTGTTTTCCATTGACTCCCCACGGTTGGTGCGGCCTTGTCCCGCCCGCACCATCATATCTGCAATCATCGAGCTACTTCTTCTCAGCAACCGCAACGCTGGCGGATGTGTCGGCCCAATCCAGCTTTAGAGTGGCGGAGTTTCCGCCGGTCTTGTCTAACGAGATAGTGAACTGCTCGGTTGGGGTTGCGTTTTTGGCGACTTTCATATCGACCCGCGCCAGGTCCTGCTTCTCGTCGTAATCGGTGCCCCACTGCCCAGTCTGTTTGTTGATGATTAACTTCCATCCCGTTTCACCGGGGATCGTGTACAGCGTGTAGCTTCCCGCTGGAACCGCAGCACCGCCGATCGTGAGGTCCACATCGGTCTTGAGGCTGGTGGCGGAGTTGGCGCCAGTGCGCCAGATCTGGCCGTAGGGAACGAGTCCGCCGAAGATCTTCCGGTTGCGCACCGAGGGGCGGCTGTAGTTGATCGTGACGGTCTTGCCATCAGCGAAGCTGACCGAGGCCGTTCCGGGAGGGCTGGCAGGCGCTTTCGGTTGCTCCTGCGCACTGAGGCCTGCGGCGAGAATTACGACCATGACGGCAACGAATAGCATGCTTCTCTTCTGCATTGCACTCTCCTGTGAGGTCCGAATCTGCGACGATAGCGTGCCCCTATTATTCACGTTCACGGCGGACGTTACAATCGAACCTATGAGTGTACTCGACGAGAAGCGCGAAGAACTGGAGCACTACGAATTTCGCATGGGCGTAGCACGAGGCCGATTGGCTGTCGCGCTTGACTCGTTGACCGATGCGCTCACCATGGTGGGCCAGCATGGTGTGTATTGCCAGAGCGCCCGGCAACCTGGGAAGCCCGCGATGGACATCCAGCTCGTGCTGAAGGGGATCACGGATGCGAAGGAACTGATTGCTTCGGTGATGGAAGAGATTCGGAAAGAGAAAGAAGAATCACCACAGAGGCACTGAGGCATAGAGAAAACTTCGTCAAATTTGATTTTGTGTTTAGGCTTTTTTTTCGACGACCGCCAGGCGCTCGCTCAACGGGGAAACTTGGCGCAGGACTTCGAGCTGGTTGTTCGCCCGGAGCGCTGCAAACTCTGAACGCATCTCTGCCCTGAAAGCCTCGATGGTCTTGACCACCGCGTCGTGCTGAACTTCCAACTGCTTCTGTAGCGATTCCTGACGCGACAAGATAGCTTTAAGATCAGGAGCAACCAAGTCCTGAATCACCTGTCGCAGTCCCGTAATCAAGTCCGGCATATCGCAATCCTACAACTCAGCACTATCAGCCGCAAGTAAACCTTTGAGTTCACCGCAGAGGCGCTGAGGCACAGAGAAAACTTAAATATTCACTCACTGTCTCTGTGCCTCTGTGGTCCGCGCCTTCCTACGCCGTCACGTACTTTCCGGTTTCGAGTACACGCCCTGCGACCTGTTCCTGGAAGGCAATCACGTTGACGGGTTCAAACTTTAGCAGTCGACGGACGATTGCCATCTGGGTGCGCATCATGTCGCCTTCGGCCACGGCGGCAATGACTTTCTTGGCCGCGGCTTCGAGCTTCGACATCGCTCCCGCAATGTAGATCTGGGTCATCGCAGTTACTAGCGCGCTCTTTTGTTCGCCGTTGGCTTCGATGAATTTGCGGGCCCGCAGCAGGCAGGAATCCATGGCAAAGGTCTCGATCACCATGTCGGCAATCGCGCCCATGATCTCCTGCTGGTCAGCCAGCTTCTGCATGTACTTCTGCGAAGCCGCACCGGCCACGAGCATGGAAAGTTTCTTAGCATTGCTAACTATCTTCTGTTCGGCGGCCAGAGTGCCTTCCAGCTCCTCGAACGACGGGCCCGCCATCACTTCGTCCATCGTCTTCTTGATGGCCGGAAGCAGCGCAAGCTGTCCGCTCATAGCGCGCTTGAGCAGCCAGCCGGTGATGATCATGCGGTTGATTTCGTTGGTACCTTCGAAGATGCGGTTTACGCGCGAGTCGCGATAGGCGCGCTCGGCCGGATACTCCTCGACGAAACCGTAGCCACCGTAGACCTGTACGGTTTCGTCGACCACGAAATCAAGCATCTCGGAGCCTGCAACCTTGATGATGGAGCATTCGACTGCGTACTCCTCAATCGCCTTGCGGATGACTTCCGAGCTCTTCTCGCCTTCCGGCATGGCGTTTTCCATCATGCCGACCGTGCGATAGACCATCGACTCGTTGGCATAGATACCGACCGCCATCTGCGCCAGTTTCTCGCGGATCAAGCCGAACTCGGAGATCGACTTGCCGAAAGCCTTGCGGTCTTTGGCGTAGGCGATGGCGTTCTGCAGGGACGTGCGCGCGCCGCCGACACATCCCGCGCCCAGCTTGAAGCGGCCAACGTTCAAGATGTTGAAGGCGATGATGTGTCCCTTGCCGATTTCGCCGAGCACGTTCTCGACTGGCACCTTGCAGTCGTTGAGGATGAGCGGCGCGGTCGACGATCCGCGAATGCCCATCTTCTTTTCTTCCGCACCGACGGAGAAGCCGGGAAAGTCCTTCTCAACGAGAAACGCGGTGAACTTTTCACCGTCAACCTTGGCGAAGATAGTAAACAGGTCGGCGAAGTGGGCGTTGGTGATCCACATCTTCTCGCCGTTCAGGATGTAGTGCTTGCCATCGGGCGACAGCACCGCGCGGGTGCGGCTGTTCATTGCGTCGGAGCCGCTAGTGCTTTCCGAGAGCGCGTAGGCGCCGATCATCTCAGCCGCGGCCAGCTTGGGAAGATATTTCTTTTTCTGCTCTTCGGTGCCGAAGAAGACGAGCGGCAACGTCCCGATGCCGGCATGCGCGCCCATCGAGACGACAAAGCTGCCGCACTTGGCCATCTGGTCGGCGATGATGGCGGAGGAGATCTTGTCCATCTCCGAGCCACCGTACTCGGCCGGTACATCAACGTTGGTCAGGCCCATATCGGCGGCCTTCTTGAGCAGGTCGCGTGTGACCTGCCAGTCCTTGTGCTCGATCTTCTCGACGGCGGGAAGGAGCTCGTTGACAGCAAACTCATCGGCGAGCTTGGCGATCATCTGCTGGTCTTCAGTGAAGTCTTCAGGGGTGAAGACGTTTTCCAGGTTGTGGTCTTCGAGCAGAAAGCTTCCGCCCGTAAGTTTCGTCTTGGGAGCTACCGTAGTCGTTGCCATCATTCAACCTCGGATGTAAGTCTCAAAAACTCGTATTCACCACCGAGACACGGAGAGCACGGAGAAAAGCTCTTAGGTCTAAAAGCTTGGTTATCGAAACCGCGCCCGCTGAGCCCAGATTTCTGCATCTCGCCGTTCTTAGAATTTAGATTGGCTCTTCTCCGTGTTCTCCGTGCCTCCGTGGTGAAAATCTTCTACTGCAAATTCTCGAAAATGCCCGCTGCGCCCATGCCGCCGCCGACGCACATGGTCACCATGCCGTAGCGGGCTTTGCGGCGCTTGAGTTCGCGAATGATGCTCGCCGTCAGCTTGGCGCCGGTGCATCCCAGGGGATGACCGAGGGCAATAGCTCCGCCGTTTGGGTTGATAATCGACGGGTCGAGTCCGCCTTCTTTGATTACGGCCAGCGACTGGGCTGCAAACGCTTCGTTTAACTCGATCACGTCGATGTCGCTGAGCTTCAGGCCTGCCATTTTCAGGACTTTTGGAATTGCGAACACTGGGCCGAGTCCCATTTCTTCCGGCTTGTAGCCTGCCGTGGCGTAACCGACGTAGCGTGCCAGCGGCTTCAGGCCCAGCGCCTTGGCGCGGTCGGCGGACATGACAATAGCGGCGGCCGCTCCGTCAGACATTTGCGACGAATTGCCGGCGGTGACCTGGCCCTTCATGTGGAACGCGGGCTTCAAAGACGCGAGGGCTTCGAGCGAGGTGTCTGCGCGAGGGCCTTCGTCCATCTTGAAGACGATCTCGGTACGCTTGGGCTTGCTCCCGTTGGGAGTGGTGAAGCTCACGGGAACGGGTACGACCTCGTCGTCGAACTTGCCGGCTTCGATGGCGGCGATGGCCTTCTTGTGGCTGTCAACGGAGAACTGGTCGGCCTGCTCGCGGGTGATATTGAAGCGGGCGGCGAGCCGCTCTGCGGTCAAGCCCATCGAGAGGTAGGAGTCGGGGTAATTCGCGACCAGCCAGGGATTGGCCGAGACCTTGTTGCCGCCCATGGGGATCATGGTCATGGACTCGACGCCACCGGCGACGACGACTTCGGCTCCGCCGGCCATGATGCGCTCGGCGCCCTGGGCGATGGCCTGCAAGCCCGACGAGCAGAAGCGATTGATGGTGATGGCTGAGGCCTCAACCGGTAGCCCGGCACGCAGGGAGGCGATGCGAGCGACGTTCATGCCCTGTTCGGCTTCCGGCATCGCGCAGCCGAGGATGACGTCTTCGATCTCCTTGGGATCGAGCTGCGGGACGCGTTCCAAGGCGCCCTTGATCGCGAAGGCGGCGAGGTCGTCGGGACGGGTGGCGCGCAGGGTTCCTTTGTAAGCTTTGCCGACCGGGGTTCGAACAGCACTGACGATTACGACTTCACGCATGGAAAGCTCCGAAGCTGGTGACTGGTAACTGGTAACTGGTGAGTAATGATGTTGTTAATTTCGAGGTTACGGCGTATCTTGCGCAAACATGTGGCGATACGTGATTCACGGTTGTTTTGGGATGTTTCGGTCATTTTATTACTTCGGTAACGTAACCACATCGTTAATCTTTGTTCGCCGCTCGGCTCCCGGATTCTATATTTCGTGCCCGCTATGCAACCCCCGAAGCTATCGGAAAGCTAGAAGTATCTGAGCCGCCCAGGATATCGGCGGCCTCAGCTCCCAGGAGTTTGGCGTTGAGCGAACCTCCGGTGAACAACATTTCTTCCAAGGCAGCATCCACCGACCGCTGGTGCAGCACGTCCTTTCCATCCACTTCGAACTGAAATTGCGCGGACCGTCGCATCAGCTCTTTAATGAACGCCGCACTCGTACCCTTGGTTTTTTGGACGACTGCGCTCACCACATCGTCGGGCACCGACAAAGAACGCGAGTACAGTTGAACCAGCTTGGCTCGGCCGTCTGCATGAGGCAAAGGAAATTCGATCGCCTGGTCGATTCGACCCGGGCGAGCCGCCAGCGCCGGTTCCAGTTGGTCCGGACGGTTGGTAGTAAGGATGAAAATTACGTCGGCATCCTCGCGCAAACCATCCATCTCATTTAGCAGCTTATTTAGGAGCATCTCCTGCCCGGGATTGCCCATATGCGTCCGCTCGCGAGCAATCAAGTCCACATCCTCAACGATCATGACGGACGGCTGCAGAAATCGCGCCAATCGAAAGTATTCGCTTAGCAGACCAACCTGCTCCGCCGTAATGAGCAGTGTTGTGTGCCCTGACAGCTGACTCGCGAGGTAGTGGATTGTTTGTGTCTTGCCAGTTCCGGGAGGACCATAGAACAGCAGCCCCTTCTTGGCCGACAGTCCGAGGCTCTTTATGCGGTCCCGCGCGCCAATAAAGGCGGCGACATTCCGGTCGAGTAATCTCAAAGTTCTGTCCGGCAATACCACATCTTCGCGTGCCACTTGGTGCAAGCGGTGGACCTTGACCGTACCGCCTCGCCCGGCGAAGTCGATGCCTGTCTCCAGAGAGATGACGCGGCCTCGGTAGGTGCGACCGGCGTTCACACCCTTCTCAATCTCGCGAAAGAACGATTGCGAGAAGGCTAGCCCAACTTCGCCTGGGAGCACTGCGATTTCGACCTGAATACCTCCAACCATTCCGTGTTCAATGGCAGGGCTGACTAAGATGGCAAACGGAAGGTTCTCAGCGGAAGATAGCCACAGACCCATCTTCAGACAGCGCACTGGATCTGGCTCGCCAATATCCACTTCGTCGTGCTGCTGCGGTCCGACATCGACGGGGAATGGACTGCCTCTTGTCAAGAGATGCGCCAAGCTAACGGTTTCGTGACCGAATCCCGAATGAATGCCCAGCAATCTGGCAGGGTACTGCTGAAGGAAGTCGTCAAGCGCAACTTGCACGTCTACACGAGATGCCGAAGGAAAGCGCCGAGCGGCAGTGACCAGGGTCGTCAATTCAAGCCCCTGAAAGTGCTTCTTCAGCAGGCCATTGACCTGTGACTTCCCCGTAAGCATGCGAATCGCTTGAAACATAGATACGCCCGCCGACCTCAGTTCCTCAGAGTCTTGCCTGTCTTCAGCGTGTACTGAATGCGCTCCTGGGTCTTCTTTTCACCAGCGAGCGAAATGAATGCTTCGCGCTCCAGGTCGAGCAGGTACTGCTCGCTTACCAGGGTGCCGGGGTTGACTTCGCCGCCGCAAAGGACCTCCGCGACTTTGCCAGCGATCTTGACCTCATGGTCGCTGATGAATTCGCCCTGCCGCATGATGTGCACGCCCATCTTCAGCGTTGCCAGGATGCTTTCGCCGGGCGCGGGAATGTCGTTGCGCATGGTCAGCGGACGATAGCCTTCGTGGACGAGTTCGAGGGCGCGTTCTTTAGCGTCACTGAGCACGCGCTCGCGGTTCATAGAGATGTTGTCGCCGGGCGAGAGGAATCCAAGGCCCTTCGCTTCCAGTGCCGAGGTTGAGACTTTGGCCATAGCGACGGTCTCGAACGCCTGCTTCATGGCTTCCATTAGTTCGACGCTTTCGCCGCGTCCCTGCGGGCGGATGTGCGTGGCCTTGTGAATGGCGCGGATGGTCATCTCTTTGCACCCGCCACCACCGGGTAGCAGGCCGACGCCGACTTCGACGAGTCCGGCGTAGAGCTCCGCGTGGGGCTGACGGGCGTGAGCGTGCAGGGTGATCTCGGTGCCGCCGCCGAGGGTCATGCCAAAGGGCGCGGCCACGACCGGCTTGGGCGAGAACTTGATGGCCTGCGTCATGTTCTGAAACTGACGGATGGCCATGTCAACTTCGTCCCACTCTTCTTCCTGCACCGCCATCAGCAGCATCATGATGTTGGCGCCGACGGAGAAGTTTCCGGCATCGTTGGTAATGACGAAGGCGTCGAAGTTTTCGGCCCCGACGCCGTTCTTGAGCGTCTGGGTGACGAGCGAGACGATATCGCCGCCAAGGGAGTTCATCTTGGAGTGGAACTCGATGCAGCCGACGCCGTCGCCGAGATCGACCAGCGAGGCGCCGGCGTTCTTCTTAACCACGCCATTGGCTTTCTTGGCGACGGTGACGGACCAGACTCCGGCGGGAACTTCTTCCGGCTTGTAGTCGCCGGTGGCGATGTCGAAATATTTGCGGCCGCTGGCGGTCTTGGGATCATCGGCGTACCAGCTCGTCTTACCGGAGACGAGAAGTTTCTCGACGTTGGCCGCGACCGGACGACCTTCTTTCTTCATGCGCTCGACGGTCTGGGCGACGCCTGCGGCGTCCCACAGTTCGAATGGGCCGAGCTCCCAGTTGAAGCCGGTCTTCATGGCCTTGTCGATTTCGACGATGGAGTCGGCGATTTCGGGAACGCGGTTGGCGGAATAGGTCCAAAGGTCGGAAAGCACGTTCCAGAGGAACTGGTTGGCCTTATCTTTTGAGGGCGCGATCAGCGTGCGCAGGCGCTCGGGCAGATCGTCGATGTTCTTCGCCATCTCGAGAGCAGGGAACTTCGGATGCTGCTGTTCGCGATATTCGAGGATCTTCCAATCGAGGACGAAACGTTTCTCGCCGTCAGGGCCTTTCTGCTTCTTGTAGAAGCCGCCTTTGGTCTTGTCGCCCAGCCACTTGCGGTTGAGCATCTCGAGGAAGAATGGCGGTAGTTTCAGATCGCTGCGCTCGTCCTTGATGTTGGTGGAGGCGTTGCGGACGACGTGGCCGAGAATGTCGAGTCCGACGAGGTCGCCAAGACGGAAGGTGCCGGTTTTGGGCCAGCCGACGGCGGTGCCGGTGAGGGCGTCCACTTCTTCGACGCTGAGGTCCATCTCCTGCATGACACGCATGACGTTGAGCATGGAGAAGGTGCCGATGCGGTTGGCGATGAAGTTGGGCGTGTCCTTGGCGCGGACGACGCTCTTGCCGAGGTGCAGATCGCAGAAGTCGGCGATGACCCTCATTGCGGCGGGATCGGAGTCGGCGGTGGGAATGATTTCGAGCAGCCGCATATAGCGCGGCGGATTGAAGAAGTGCGTGCCAAACCACGAGCGGCGGAAGTCTTCGGAGAAGCCTTCGGCGATTTTGGCGACGGGCAGGCCGCTGGTGTTGGTGGTGATGATCGTCCCAGGCTTGCGGACGGCTTCGACCTTGCGGAGCAGTTCACGCTTGAGGTCGAGGTCTTCGATGACGGCTTCGATGATCCAGTCAACCTCGGCGAGCTTCTTGAGGTCGTCTTCGAAGTTGCCGATGGTGACCAGGCATTCGAGCGACGGCTTCATGAAGGCGGCGGGTTTCGATTTGACCGCGGCTTCTTTTCCTGCGGCGGCGATGCGATTGCGCGCGGGACCGTCGGCGTCGGGGGGAACGATGTCGAACAGGTAAGAGGGAACACCGGCGTTGGCCAGGTGCGCGGAGATGCGGGCGCCCATGGTGCCCGCGCCTAAGACGGCGACTTTATCGATGCGTTTCTGCATGGATACTCAAGCGCTCCAACTTCTGGCCGGCTCGCCGCGGCGGGCCGGATGATGGCTACCTTGACTTAGACGAGACGCAAGTGCAAGAGATTATGAACTTCGGTTGTGCGACGTGGCGAATTCGAGATGAACTTTGGGAGATGACGCAGAATGAGTGCGAAGAAGAGGACGATGACTATTCACTGGTGCTCTCCTCATCGAAGAAACGGCCTCAAAATACAAGCAGCGCGCGCCGTAAGATGTGGGGTGAGGATGGCAACGACGCGCGCCTATTAAGTTGACCCAATGTTAATGAATGAATACTCATTCAGTCAATAAAAATCGTGGATTTGTTTTCCCGATTCGGGTTAGGAGATCGCCTTGGCTATCAGGAACGCCGCTCCTGCTGCAAGTCCACCAATTACAATGGTTTGCAGCGCAGAACGGCCGGGGCGTGAGCCGGTGAAGCGGCCCTTAATATAGCCAAAAACCCCCAGCGCCAACAGCGTTACGGCTGCGGACCAGACCAAAGCCTGGCGTGAACTGTGGAAAAACAGGTAGGGGGAGAGGGGAATAAATCCGCCGCCGATGTAGGAGGCGGCGATAGTAGCGGCGCTTTGCACGGCGCGCTTGGGATTGGGCTCCTCCAGTCCCAACTCGAAGCGCATCATGAAGTCGACCCACTGCTTGGGCTTTTTGGTCATCGCCTCGACGACGGGAGCGGCTTCCGCGCGGGTCAGGCCGTAATCGGTAAAAACCTTAACAACTTCGCGGGCTTCTTCGTCGGGGATCTCTTCGACTTCGCGCTCTTCGCGAATGCGCTCGCTTTCGTAATGCTCGGCATCGCTGCGGGCGGCAAGGTAGCCTCCCAAGCCCATGGCAATGGAGCCAGCGGCAATCTCGGCCATTCCGGCCACGACGACGAGGCGGCTGCTGTCCACTGCGCCGGAAATACCGGCGGCGAGGGCGAAAGGCACAGTCAGGCCGTCAGACATTCCTATGACGACATCGCGAACAACCTCGCCGGCGGTGAAGTGGCGTTCAATGTGGGGTGTCTGCGGCATGATCTCCCAATTCCGGATGGATTTTTAGATACTCCAATGCGCGCGCTGCAATCTCGCGTTCACCTTTATAGCTTAATTTCGAGGGCGCTTCGTCGAGAGGCAGCCAGAAGGCGTTCTGCACCTCGACGC
Organism: uncultured Acidobacteriaceae bacterium; assembly: GCA_963699185.1. Taxonomy (GTDB): domain Bacteria; phylum Acidobacteriota; class Terriglobia; order Terriglobales; family Acidobacteriaceae; genus DASRAA01. Next base: position 1,075,488 of record OY969419.1, read on the forward strand.
GCATGACGGGCGCGATGTTGCCCAGGCGTCCGGAGCGGTACATCAACAGGTAAAAACTAACGATCTTCGATACGCGGGCGCGGTCGCCCCAATTGCGGACATAAATGTACTTGATGTCGGCCAGCTTGGCGACCACGTCGGCGCGAACTCCGGTTTCCTCGCGCACCTCGCGCAGGGCAGTCTCTTCGGGCGTCTCGCCGGGATCGATAGATCCTTTGGGCAGTGCGATGAGCTCGGCGTCGGCGGGGGTGCGCCGGTCTTTGCGAAGTTTGATGTTTCTTCTGGGCCGGTCCATGTGGGGCTCGATGACAGCCAGATACCAGCGGTCTCGCATCTTCCGCAGAACCACGCCGCCAGCCGAAGTTTCTCGCACCATGGTAGAAATCGCAAGGAAAGGGGTAGTTTGGCAAAGTCCGGGACGGTAGACAACCAGCGACGGGTGTAAGGGAATCAAAAAGCAACTGTCGAGCTTGCCGTTGGCGACGACGAGCGCGATCTCGTCCTGTGACCGACTGCGGCGCGGGCTTGACTGCAAGCTCGCACAGCGATGTAATTCTAGGCCCAGCGCCTCAGAGTCAATCCGCAACCATCGAACTCAAGGAGAAAAGAAATGACCGTCAGGTGCCGGCTGCTACTCTCGCTAACGTTGCCCCTGCTGATAGGACGTCCTGGGATCGGCCTAGAAACGCAGTTGACAGGTCCCAACTCAACAAAGGCGCAGATCACAATTCTTTACGACGCTTTCGGCAAGTCTTCGGACATGCAGAAGGACTGGGGTTATTCGGCTCTGATCGAGTACGGCGGAAGACGCATTCTGTTCGACACCGGCAATAACCCGGACGTCCTGGCGCGGAACGCGAAGGCAAAGTCGGTTGATCTGTCAAAGCTGGATTTTGTCGTCATGTCCCATCGCCACGGCGATCATATGGGAGGATTGGCGTACGTCCTGAAAGTAAATCCCGGGGTGAAGATCTACGCGCCCAAAGAAGGATTTGGCGTGTATGGTTCCTCGCTGCCAGGCACGTTTTACCGCAAAGATACTGCGCTTGGCGTTGACCAACGTTATTACGACGGCGTGCCTCCAGAAGTAATGCAGTTTGGTTCAGCGTGGCCGGGCGCTAACTTTCAACTGATTGACAAGGACTCCGAGGTTGCCCCTGGGATTCATGTCATTAGTCTGGTGTCCGACAAACCGGGCACCCTCGAACTGCGTGAACTGTCGTTGGCTCTCGATACCCCAGACGGACTGGTGATCGTGGTCGGATGTTCGCACCCGGGCATTGACAAGATTGTCGCGGCGGCTATCGGCATCAATCCGCGCATTCACCTTGTTGTGGGAGGCCTTCACCTGGTGGTAGCAACCGACGCGGATGTCCAAAAGGTCGCAACCGCGCTGCATGACACCTACAAAGTGGAGTATGTGGCACCCGGGCACTGCACGGGCGAACCAGCCTTTGCTGCTCTCAAACAGGCGTATGGTGATCATGATCTGTACGCCGGGTTGGGTACGACCGTGCCGCTGAGTAACCCATCGCACTAAGCAGTTCGGCGGTCGTTCCGCCCGGGTCGGCAGAGGAGGTCGTCTACAAGCCCTGGGCGTCTTTGTCTTATGCGCTTCGATCATACGGCAGGCCGAGCTGGTTCTGGGCTTCCCATCTGGACCGGGCCAAGACAGCGAGGTATCGAACGAAAGGGTAGTTTGGCAGAGCCCGTCGAGGCTGACAACTTTCCATTTTCGTCGGGTTCATTCAGGGCAGGAGTCAGTATTTAACCGGAGTGTCACAAGGTAATCCGAATGATACTGTTTCGGGTGGCAAAATTGCCGCATCATCGCTTCACGGAAGGGCATCCATGAAGCGGTGACCGATGGTCGGAATACCGCTGTCGGGCAAGAGGTACGGCTTTGAACAACTTGGATCGCTTCGTACGATCTGTGCGTGCGTTTTCCCGCGAGTTGACGCGTGCTCCGAAAGAACTGCTGGCACCACCTCGGCGCGTAAGTCTGGGCATGGCGCTGGGCGGAGGATTTGCCCGCGGCATCGCCCACATTGGCGTTCTGAAAGTACTCGAACAAGAAAACATTCCTGTTGACTACGTGGCGGGCACAAGCGTGGGCGCGATCATTGGAGCCCTGTACTGCGCAGGCATGACTCCGTCGGAGCTGGAGGACATGGCTCGGACCCTGCGCTTCAGCGACTTTGCTCGCTGGACGCTTTCGCGTTACGGATTCTGCAACAGCGATCGCATGGTCCGGTTGTTTGCCCGCACGCTGAAGAAACACACCTTCGAGGAGCTGACGATTCCACTGTCTATTACCGCGACCGACTTCCGCACAGGGGAAGCCGTCGTATTTACCAAGGGAACGCTGGTTGACCCGATTCGAGCCAGTTGCGCCTATCCCGGAATGTTCCAGCCAGTCGAAATCGACGGGCGCTCGTACATAGATGGCATGCTGGCCTATGGCGTCCCGACTACGCCCCTTCGCCGCATGGGGGCGGATCGCGTGATTGGCGTCTGCCTCAGCGCAAACTGGAGCGACGCCCGCGCTCCTCGCCATGTCTTCGAAGTCATCGGCCAGTGCTTCTCGATTGCGCAATCCAGGCTGGCAGAGTCATGGAGCAAGGACGCCAATCTGGTGATTGAGCCAGACGTCAATGGTTTCACCTACGATTGTTTCGAGAGGGCGCCCGAGTTGATCGCGGCGGGAGAATCCGCGATGCGCGCCGCGCTTCCGCAAGTGCGCGAGATGCTAAATCTGCCGAAGTCGAGTGCGTCGCCGACGATCGGACTTACACCGGTCGTTACGCCGGCGATGCAGCCAGAGGCCAATCCCGCGGCGTAAGGGCAAGAGCCAGCCGCCCTGCCGTGTCGAACCATCATAACTTCCCGGGGACTTGATTCAACCCTTTCACATTCACAAAAGATGCGTCTGGATTTCTAAACCCATCGAGATTCGCCTCCTGATTGTCATCTCAGCGAAACACTGTAACGAGAATTCATCGCAATTTCATGCCACAGTCACTGGGCGTGGCTATGATTCAGCAAGTCCCGCCACCTCGTCGAAGCCAATTCAATATTCGAGGTTCACAATGAAGAAGACAGTTGCTCTACTTTGCCTCGTGGTTGCCTGTTCGCTGGGCACCGCGATCGCCCAAGAGAGGCACTCCCCGCAAAACTCCATCCAACGCGTTCTGCTGATCAGCATCGACGGAATGCACGCTGTTGATTTCCTGAACTGCGCCAATGGCATCAGCACCGCCAACAACAACCAGCCCTATTGCCCGGCAATTGCTGCGCTGGGCCAGACGGGGCTCAACTACGTCTCCGCCAGCACCTCAAAACCCTCCGATTCCTTTCCCGGCCTGACGGCCATCGTCACCGGTGGAAGCCCGGCCCTGACCGGCGTCTATTACGATGTCGCTTACTCCAGGGATTACAGCGCACCCGCGAAAACCACCGGCAACGGCGTTGCGGCTGGCCCCTGCACCCCCTATGGGCCGCCAACGGGTACCAGAACTGAGTATGAAGAAGGCATCGATATCAACCAGCAAGAGCTGAACGGCGGCGCACCCAACGCGTCGCTCACTGACGGTGGCATCGCCTCCATCGATACCAAGAGACTGGTTCGCGACCCTGGGCAGGGCTGCGCGCCCGTCATGCCATGGGAATTCGTCCGCGCCAACAGCATTTTCAGCGTCATCCACCAGGCCGGCGGATACGCGGCATGGTCTGACAAACACCCTGCCTACGCCTCCGTCGCCTCGGGCATCGGACCGAGTGCGCTCGACGATTTCTACGCACCTGAAATCAACTCCAACGTGATCGGTCTTCCCAAAGTCAAAACGCCCACGGGCATATCCTGCGCCCAAATCCGCGATAAAAATGCTGACCTGACCGCTTGGACCAACAGCTTCGACAACATTCAGTGCTACGACACCTTGAAGGTCGACGCGATCCTCAACGAGATCGATGGCAAGGACCACCTCGGCACCAAGACCACCAAGGTTCCCACCATCTTCGGCATGAACTTCCAGGCTGTGAGCGTGGGCCAGAAGCTCATTGAAAAGAGCAACGGCGTGACGGGCGGATATCTGGATGCTGCGGGCACACCCAGCGCGGCCCTGCTGAACGAATTCCAGTTCGTGGACGCCTCGATTGCGGCATTTGTCAACGAGCTGAACAAACAGGGGCTCCTTAGTTCGACTCTGATCGTGATCACTGCCAAACACGGCCAGTCGCCCATCGATCCCAGCCGCTACGTCGGTCAGACCATCAATGGAACTTCACCAGCCACCTTGCTGTCCAACGACGGCTACCTTCCATATTCCGAATCTACCAACAACCCCAACGGCATTGGCCCGACGGAAGATGACGTCTCGCTACTGTGGCTGAACAGCGCGTTCGATACTGACGCCGCCGTCGCAGTCCTCGAAGCGAACGCTGCCGCCACTACCGGAATCGCGCTCGGGCAGATCTATTACGGCCCTTCGCTCTTCCTTAACTTTAACGACCCAACCACAGACCCCCGTACGCCGGATATCATCGTGACCCCGAATGTAGGCGTTACGTATTCCGGCAGCCACGCGAAACAGGCCGAGCACGGCGGGTTCGCCCATGACGACACGAATGTCGTTCTGCTGCTGTCCAATCCGAACTTCAAACCCAGGACGGTGAGCGCCGAAGTGGGTACTGCCCAGGTGGCGCCTACCATTCTCAAAGCCCTGGGTCTCAAGCCTGGCCTCCTGGATGCAGTCCGTGCGGAGGGAACGGGCGTCCTTCCGGCGATTCCATTCTAACCAGTCCCAAAAGCTCGGTTAGCTGACAGTGGACGCCCCTTCGTGGGCGTCCACTGCTGGCTGGGCCAGGCGCTACTGGTTCTGTCGTTCTCGCACCTTCAAGACGACCTCGTGCACCGCGGTGACAACTGAGTCGGGAGCCTCTTCTGGGATGCCATGGTCGCTGTTCGCGACGACGATCTGTTTCCCATTGGTAGAGAGGCGAGCAAGGTCGGCCTGCAACTGATGTACCCAGGTTTCGTGGAAATCGGCGATTTGCCTCGCGGCCACGGGATCATCAGGCTTCCAATATTGTCCGGCCGTGAGCACGATCAGGGGACGATCACCCAAAGACCCGGCGCTGGTCGCCGCCTGATCGACCTCCGGATCGCCGCTACCCTTGTCAGTCTGAATGGCTCCGCCGTCTGTTGCCGCACATCCTTGAGCGGCCTCTGTCTCAAATCCTTTGATCCGCTGATCGCGCATCGCCACGGTTGCGGCGCTTTGTTCAGAACTGAACTGCGGCGGTACATATACAGGCGCATTGCGCATGAGTAGCCGTATGACTCCGAACCTCTCAAAGAGAAGCAGCGCGGAGCACAGGAATCGTCGAGCGAACTGATGCATTCGGGTGATGGGTGAAAGCATGATTAACGGCTCGCGCTGGTCGGGATGGGTGGAGTCGACGAGCACCACGCCTGCGACTTCGGACGGGTACTTGGCCGTGAATACGCGGACGTACTCGCCCCCGATTGAGTGACCAACCAGCACATACGGGCCCGCCACAGGAGCGCGCTGCAGCAGTTCGTGCAAATCGCTAATGATGGATGCGCTGTTGCGTGCGGTTGGCGCGGGATCGCTCCAACCCTCGCCGGCGCGGTCATACCAGCAAACGGTGGTGAACTTCGCGACTCCCGCCTGGACGTCACGCCAGCCATATCCACCGTAGCCGCCACTGCCCGCTTCCAGGATCACGGCCGGAGTGCCGGAACCCTCGCAATCGATGTTTAAGGTACGGCCGCCAACATCGACAGCGCGTCCAATGCGGAATCGATGCTGGCCGTCTCGCCATCGTCCGACCTGTTCATAGGCGAACCCCAGAGCCGCCGCGAGGAAACGTGAACGCGAAACCTGTTAGGAAACGTCGCATCCAGTGGCTTGCTGAGGACCCCATGCCTGCCCTCCCCCGTCTTCGCTCAGAGCGACAAATGCGCTTCGGCGGCGTTGTGCACGCTCTGGAGCCCGCGCATTCTACCATCCCGTTAGTGCCGCATGATGAGGCGCGAGCTATTCTGGCGTGCGGACGAAGACATGATGTCAGAAGGGCTCCATGGTTTTTCTCATGTCTTCGATGATTGTACCGGAGGTGGTAAGGCGCACCGTGATGGGGTTACAGGACGAAGGGACACTGTTTCGTGCCCCAAATTATTCATCCCACACAGAGGCGCACCGAGCGGAGGTTATTCCTTGCCCGTTGGCTTCACTTCGCCGGTACCCCCTCGGCCGACTGTTGCTTTCCCGAGTACGTAGCCCGCGATTGCTGCCAAGAGAGTTCCAATCTGCTCATTTCTAAGCACACCGAGAACACCCAGCACAACGGCCAGGAAGATGATGACGATCAGCGCGGTGAACTCCAGGATAAACTGGGGACCCTGCCCACGTAACAAAGACGCCTCGGTGGTGTCGATTGCCTTCTCGGTGTGCTCGCTGGCCATTTCCCTGTCTTTCTTCAGATCCCCCTCGTACGCCGCATGGGCGTTCTTTGTGATATTCCACTTCCAGTCTTGAAGATTGCGCTTGAAATCCTTTGCTTTTTCCTGATAGTCGGTCCGTTCTGTTTTGTCCTGGTCCGACAAGACTTCCGACCTGGGCGGTAAGCCCGGTAGGGCCGTGCTAGTCTCAAAGCGGTTGTCCGTCTCGTATGGGTTGGCGGTTCCCCCGCCCACGCCCCAGGGATTGAGTGCTAGCGACTCATTGATGAGTCTGTCCCTCAAATGTTGCAACTCGCTGTCACCCCACTTGTCGTCAAGATCTTGCAGGTGCGGGTCCAGTGGTTTTGGCGGGTCATTTATGGCGACTTCCTGGCGATAGATGCCCCTGTTCCATTTGTCAATGTGCTCCGCCTTAAGTCGGCCGTACTCGAAGTTGAACACACTATCCCGAAAGACTTCTCCAAGATAAGTCGTTTGATCAAGCCTGTGTGAGTAACTGAACTGCAGGAAGAACAGAAGACCCAGTACTAGGATCATAGCCAGGGCTATGTAGACAGCGGGATTTCTAAACGTTAGCAGCGGCTCTGATTCTTGAGTGTCGCCCTTTTGCTTGGTCGTTTCCCTTTTTTCTTCAGGTTGCTTGGCGGGGAGTTGTCCTGTCCCGGGCTCCGCGCCGCTTGCGATCGTCGAGGCTGCCGGGGAAGACTGCTGCTGCGCCCCGGCGTTGCTAGACTGTGGATTGGCGGGCCTAGTGCTGTTGCTCCTCGCATTGACGTCCGCGCCTTGCTGCCCCTGTGCGCGGAGAGTCAACGAGGGCACCCAAGCCGCAACGAGCACAACCCACAACAGCAACATGTTGATGCGATCAACGCCCAAACGCCTCATGTTCGTCGCCTTTCTTTCACTGTAAGATTGGTGCAGCTCGTCCGAAAGTAGAGTTGTAGTTGTTCGGAATGTTCTAGCAGGATGAAGAGTGCCTTTGATGGGCTGGCCGCGGAGATTCGGCCTGTGGCGTCGCTTAAAGAGCTCTTTGGATAACCCGTCTAGCTGTAGCGGCCCCACGCGGACTCTTTGGCGAGCGAGAAGAGCCATAACGCAGCCTCGCGTATGTCAGACTAGCGCAGCACTCGCCGAGCGTCAGTGACTGATGGACTTCGCGAGTGTGACGTGGGACGTCTTCGAGTAATCTAGAGATAACCTGCACTCCGAGGAGAGTCTCCGATTGAAACCTGGCATCGCTCTTTTTCTGCTCGTCACACTCAACCTTTCGCCCATCGCCTACAGCCAACAGCCCGCCGAAAAGCTTCCCTTTAACCCGCCCACCACGATCACCGGATATCCCGCATCCGACGCTCCTGCCGAGCTGGCGGCCGAGAAGACGTTTCTCGCCGTTCCCAGCGCGGAGCTGGCGAAAGAGCACTTGCGCATTCTGACCTCGGCGCCGCATGTGGCGGGTTCTCCCGAAGACAAGAAGACCGCTGAGTACGTGCTCCAGAAGTACAAGGAGGCAGGGCTCGACGCCTACATCCAGGAATATAAGATCTGGATGAACCTTCCGGCGGAGATCCATGTCGACATGGTCGCGCCCGATGGCGTCGTGATGCACGGCCCGTCGCGCGAGCATGTGGACGGCGACGATCCTTATCAGGACGATCCGCGCGTCGTGATCGCGTACAACGCCTTCTCGCCGTCGGGTGACGTGACGGCCGACGTCATCTATGCCAACTACGGGCGTCCCGAAGACTTCAAGAAGTTGAAGGAGATGGGCGTCGAGACGAAGGGCAAGATCGCCATCGTCCGCTATGGACAGAATTTCCGCGGCGTGAAGCCGTTCGTAGCCTCGGAATACGGCTGCATCGGCGTGCTGATCTACTCCGACCCGTGGGACGACGGCTATTTCAAGGGAGACAAGTATCCCAAGGGCCCGTGGCGCCCTGACACCGCAGTGCAGCGTGGCTCGGTGCAGTATTTGTTCCGCTATCCCGGCGATCCGACTACGCCCGGAATCGCATCGGTTCCTGACCTGCCCGACAACAAGCGAACTCCGCTGGATAAGGTGACCGACCTGACGAATGTTCCGACGACGCCGCTGTCGTATGGCGATGCCTCGCCGATCCTTGCCAACCTGGCCGGACCGGAGTCGCCGCGCGAGTGGCAGGGAGCTTTGCCGTTTACGTATCACGTTGGGCCCGGCCCGGCGAAGGTCCACATGCTGCTGAAGCAGAACTACCAGTGGACGACCATCTACGACGTCATCGGCATGGTGAAGGGCAGCGAATTTCCCGAGCAGTGGGTCATCACCGGCAATCATCGCGATGCCTGGGTGTACGGCGCGGTCGATCCCAATAGCGGAACCGCGGCGCAGCTTGAGGCCGTTCATGGCGTAGGTGCCATGCTGAAATCCGGATGGAAGCCGAAGCGCACCGTGGTCTTCGCCAGTTGGGATGCGGAAGAAGAGGGCCTGATCGGCTCGACCGAATTCGCCGAGCAACATGCCGACGAACTCAAGCAGGCGGTAGCGTACTTCAACATGGACGTTGCAGTCGCTGGACCTGATTTCGGAGCGTCGTCGGTGCCGAGTTTGAAGGGCTACCTGCGGGAGATTTCCAAGTCGGTGCCGAGTCCGAAGGGCGGCAGCGTTTACGAGCAGTGGAAGGCGACCACGGAGAAGCGCGACAAAGAACGGGCAAAGAACCCCGATGCGGGCGGCGGGCGCCGGGAGCCTGTGGCCGGTAATAAGCAGGACGTGCGGGTGGGCGACCTGGGCAGCGGCTCTGACTACACTCCGTTCCTGCAACACTTGGGGGTGCCGTCGGCTGACATCGGATCGAGCGGGCCGTATGGCGTCTATCACTCGGTGTTCGACAACTTTGCCTGGTTCACCAAGTTCGGCGATCCGACGTTTGCCTACGAACAGCAGATGGCGCGGGTCTATGGGCTCGACACCATTCGCATGGCCTCGGAAGATGTCCTGCCGTTCGACTATGAGGATTACGGCAAGGAGATCGGGGAGTACGTGAAGGCGGCCGACCAGAAGTCGAAAGACGCTTTCGGCGCGAAGTCGCCCTCGTTTGCAGACGCGCAGAAAGCAGCCTCGCGCCTGGAGAAGGCCGGAGCGCAGATGCTGCAATCCCAGGGCTCGATGAAAGGCAATCCGGCGCGTATGAATCAGGCGTTGCGCGACACTGAGCGCGCTTTCTTGATCGACGGGCTGCCCGACCGGCCGTGGTTCAAGCACTCGATTTACGCTCCAGGCAAATACACGGGATATGCCGCGGTGGTGATTCCGGGGGTCAATGAGGCGATCGATGCGGGCGACGAGCCGCTGACCCAGGCGCAGCTTAAGATATTGACCGATGCGTTGAATCGCGCGGCGGAGACGCTGGAGAAGGGAATGTAGCTGACGGCCTCGGCGCGTCGATTTACCGTTTCCCAAGTCTCTGCCGGAACCATGTCGCAAGTCCGGATTCGGAGAGTGTCCCAGCGGCTAGCGCTTCGATGGTCCGCACCGCATCCGGCGGATCGAACTCAATGCGATGCCCGTTGATCGCCAGGAACACGCGAGCGACCACCCATGCAGTTCGTTTGTCGCCGTCGGCGAAGGGATGGTTGCGAGCCAATCCATATGCATACGCCGCTGCAAGTGCGGCGGCGTCCGGTCGTTCGTAGGCGGCGAGGTTGCGCGGGCGCGCCAGGGCCGATTCGAGCGCACCCGCGTCGCGCACTCCCTCGGGTCCGCCGTGTTCCGCCAACTGACGGTCGTGGATGGCAAAGGCAACATCCTCGCGCACCCATCGCCAGCGCTTCACTTCGAGAGTGCCCGCAGCACGTCGCGATCCTCGTGCATGATCTCCTCGGCCGCGGTGATCTGGCGCTCGAACTCCGGATCGTAAGGCGTGACCCTGAATCCTCCGGGTGCTTCCGTCAGATACAGGGAATCGCCCTTTTTCACGCGCAAGCGTGTCATGACTTCTTTGTTCAGAATCAACCCCGCCGAAGCGCCAATGGTCGTGATTTTCAGTTTAGGCATGTCCCTCCTATATAATATCCATTATATAGTGGACAGAAAGTTCAAGCACGTTTTTCACCTGTGCTAATCTCTCTCGACACCCATGAAACCGGACCGCTACTTCTACGCCACTGCCGGCGCCATCTTCCTCGTGCTGATGGTGATCGGCTTCCGCCACTACATCTCCGGAGGCACCCACTCGGACGGCAGCCCGATCGATCCGGCCATCCACTCTGTGGTGGTGCTGCACGGCGTGGCGATTATGGCATGGTATGTGCTGTTCTTCGTGCAATCGCTGCTGATCTCGGTACGTAACCGCAAGCTCCACATGAAACTCGGCTGGAGCGTTCTGGTCATCGGCGCAACCATCGCCTGCACCGGGCCACTGGTTGCCTTCCGCTCTGTGCAGCTAGCTCCGACAGACGCTCACTTTTTCGGTATGGAGTACCGGCGATTTCTCCTAGTCATGTTCACCGAGATAGCGATGTATACCGTCTTTGTGACGGTCGGAGTCCTTGCCCGCAAGCGGCCGAAGATTCACCGTCCGATGATGCTCATGGCCAGCTTGACCATTCTCGCCGGCGCAACCGCCCGCATGCCGTTTCTGTCGCCGGTTTTTGGCCAATCGGGCTGGGTAGGGTTGTTCGGGCCAGTGTTCTGTCTGGGAGGGGCGCTCCTGATGGTCCGCTTCGCTATGACGCGCAGCCTTGACCGATGGTTTGCTGCTGGCTACGCCTTCTGCGTCATCACCTTTATTACGTCGGAGAAGCTGTCGCTGACGAGCACATGGAGCGATTGGGCCGCCACCATCCTGAGACTTTGACGCGCCGCGGACGAATCTGTCGGCGATAATCACCTACATGAAAACCGCAGGCATGATCGGCGGGCTTGGGCCGGAGTCCACCATCGACTACTACCGGTCCATCCTTGCGCGCTATCGTGCGAGGAAGCCGGATGGCGGTTATCCGCACATCCTCATCAACAGCCTCGACGTCGATAAGGGCATCGCGATGCTTGACGCCGGGCGGCTGCATGAGTTGGCAGATTATTTAGCTGTTGCTCTGGAATCGTTGGAGAACGCAGGCGCGGACTTTGGCTTTATCGCGGCAAACACACCGCACCTCGTCTTCGGCGAACTTCAGCGGAGGGCAGCCATTCCGCTGCTTAGCATCGTGCGCGCCACCGCTGACCGTGCCAAGGCGCTCGGCCTGAAAAAGGTGGGCCTGTTCGGAACCGGATTCACCATGCGAGCGAGCTTCTACCCCGACGAGTTCCAGCGGGCGGGTATTGTTATGGTGACGCCGACAGAGCCTGAGCGGGAGTTCATTCACAAGAAGTACATCGGCGAGTTGCTGAAGAACCAATTCCTTCCGCAGAGCCGCGAGGAAATCATGCGCATCGCACGTCGCCTACAAGCCGATGAAGGAATTGAAGCGCTCGTCCTGGCCGGGACGGAGCTTCCGCTGCTGCTGCGCGACGCTGCCAATCAGGGCATCGAGTTTCTCGACACGACCGTAATTCACGTCGCGGCGGTGGTGGATGAACTGCTTCTCTAGTCGTCCGGTAGGGACGCTAGAAGCCGGTAGGCGAGGAAGACGAGCCGCTAATGACGACCTTGGATGTTTCGATTGAACTGCTCGGATTGCTGGTGATAAAGCCTGTGGGTGTTGAAAAAGTCTCTTCGGCAGAGATGACATTCCCTAGGTGGGACTGGGGACTGGGTTCTTGTATGTTCTTTGTCAGTTGATTAAGCGGCTGCAGCGAATGTCGGATTTGGTGCTTTGCTGAGGAACCGGACTAGCCGTTTGATATTCTGTGCCGCAGCTGCCAGGAAGAACTGCTCCCGCACGAACTTCAGTCTGCGCAGGCGCAGGCGGCGTAGTCCGATCTGATTCTTGAGTTCCGCGAACAACGCTTCTACTTTTTTCCTCTGCCGTTGTGCCTTCGCGAACTCTGGCGTGTTGGCCAGTTCGCGTGCCCGTTGCCGAACCGGCTCATGCATGTGAATGGCAAGACAGCGGAAGGCCGCGCTGGTGCAGTGCGGTCTTTGCGAGCATGCGCCACAGCGTTTGCGGGTTCCGATGTAGGTATAGGTGCGGTTGCGATCACTCCGACCGCCGTAGTTGAGTTGCTGACCTGCGGGGCAGCGATAGCTGTTGCTTTCCGGCTGATAAGTGAACCGCTCTGGGCCGTAGAACGGGCTGTTCTTTCTGTGGATACTATCGCGGGTTCGCATGTAAGGAGTGATGCTCCGATCCGCCAACCATTGCAGGAACTCCCCGTTGCCGTACGTCGTGTCAGCCGCCACCGATTCCGGCGCTCTGCCTTGCCATTGCGCGAAACGTGTGAGCATGTCTTGTGCGGCCACCGTCTCCTGACTCATCCGTGCTGCCGTCGCTTGCACTCCCACAATCACGCAGCTTTGATTGTCCACCAGATAGTTGTCGTAATAACCCAGCCGGGCCGGCGTGCCGCCTTTCGTGGCATAGGTCGAGTCCGGATCGGTGGTCGACACTTGATCTTGCTCGTGTACCGGTTCTTCCACCGGGTTCTGCTCTTCCAGTTCCACCAGATACTGGCGCACCGTATGGTTGACTTGGGCTGCTTCCGCTAACTGTTCGCGTGGAATCCGGCTCTCTTTGGCCGCATTCGCCTCGACGAAGCTGCCGTCCACCGACAGATGCTTCCCTTGCACCAACCCCACCTCCACACACTGCCGCACGATCTCTTCAAACAACTGCTCGAACAGTTTCGACGCCTGAAAACGTCCGTGCCGGTTCTTCGAGAAGGTGGAGTGGTGCGGAATCTCTTGATCGAAGCCCAGACCGGTGAACCAGCGCCACGCCAGATGCATGCGCAACTCTTCTACCAGCTTGCGCTCGCTGGTAATGCCGTACACATAGCCAATCAGCAGAATGCGCAGCAGCAGTTCGGGATCGATCGAGGGTCGTCCGGTTTCGCTGTAGCTGTCCTTGAGCCGCTCACGCACGAAGGCCAAGCTGATGTGCTTGTCGATGAGCCGCAACAGGTGGTCTTCGGGGATGTACTCTTCCAGTTTGAAATAGTAGAACAGCGCTTCGGAACGGGCATGTTGTCCCATCATGATCAGCAGTCCTCCGAGGATCAAAATCACGTAGTACATGGAAGGAATACTTCCTTGTACCGCACCTCATCTGCTAATCAGAGTGACTTTTTCAACACCCACGCCTGTTCTCGTCAAGTGAAGCGCTAATTCCGAGTGGCCCGTCATCTGGCCGAAACCCGAGAAGAGAACCTCTCTGGGCTCGCCGCAGTCAGCGTTTGCGGGGCTCGCGTTGGGGCAGAAGGGACCCCGTGCCGAACCAAAGTACACATTTGGCGCGTAAACACCTCGACGTGTCCCTGGTCACCGACAAGCTATCCCATGCGGGGTTATATTGCAGCGCTGTCGGGAGTTATAACGGAATTCCCGATCATTCCGAGCGCCGTCGGTGCGTCTTGTGAAGGATGACCCGTGCGCGCGCTTAGGTTGCGGGGGAATTCATATGAAATTAACACGACGGGATGCACTGAAAGTAGGATCTTTGGCTGCAGGTGGACTTGCTGTTGGAACAGCGCTCAACAGCAATCTGGCAGCGGCGGTAGCCGTATGCACCAACCAAATGTGCCCGGGCAAATCATCCATTGCCGGCCCCTATAACCAGAACACTTATTTCGAGAAACTGCCGACATACTGTCCCAACACGGAACAAGTAGGTAAGGACGAGATGCGCGTTACGTTCCTGGGGACATCGTGTCTCCCAGCGGTGGCCCAGGAGGAAAACAGCGTTTTTGTGGAATTGGGCAGCGGCGAGAAGTTCGTCTTCGATTGCGGCAGCGGTGTTGCCGCCAAGTACGAGGCCATGGAGATTCCGTACTCGTCCATGGACAAGATCTTCCTTACCCATCTGCACGCCGACCATTCCAGCGATCTGATGAACATCTACTGCTTCGGGCCGGCGAACGACCGGAAGACGCCGCTGTATGTCTGGGGAGGATGCAACTCGGGAGTGCGCGATCCCGTAACGCTAGACACCTATGACGACGGCCTGGCGGCGTTTTGCTCCAGCCTGAGGGCGTATGCGCGGTGGCACACGGAAAGTTTCAGCTTCCTGCAAACCGGACTCGATCCAACCAAGTACACTCCACCCAGCTGGGCGCCACAAGACCTCACGGACGGCTACGATCTCGTTCCGTTCGAATTGGATTGGAGCAAGAACCCTGGGGTTGCCTATCCACCGGGTGCCAGTTACGACGATCCGAACTTGGACGTTGTCATCGGTCACTTCCCGGCCGTCCACGACCGGCAAGGCGCCATCAGTTACAAGCTGGAATGGAGGAGCCGAGGCCTGTCGATGGTTTTCACCGGAGACACGTTGCCGAACTACTACGTCGTGGAAAATGCGAACATGAAATTCCAGGGCAAGACGCAAGGTGTTGATGTTCTAATCCACGAGATGGTGGTACCTCCGAACATCTGGGCCTACATCAACAGCGGAATCTATCCTCCGCCGCAATTCGCCATCGACCAGGCGGATACCGTTCAGAAGTGCTCGCACACACCTCAACTGGCATATGGTTATATCCTCCATCAACTCGAACTTGTCGGCCAAAGGCCGCGGCTTGCGATCGGTACTCACTTCCAGGCTACAGATGCCACCATCCCTAACGCTTTGAGCGACATCCTCTACTGGTACAAAAGCGGCAGCAGCAACATCAACTCGGGGAACGTCCTGGTGGCTTCCGACCTGTTGGTTTTGAACGTAACGAAGCAAGGCATCCGGCGGCGCCGGGGATTGATCTCCGACTTTGCGTACGCAACACCGACGCCTCCGGCAGTCGTTCGGCAAAACGATTTGGCCCCTGCCAAGTACACGGATTCGCACTACCAACTCGATCCCAATGCCAAGGTAATTCCCTGGGGTGTGTGGGATAAGCCCACGAAATAGTCATGTGAGCCGGAGCGGGACTTCATCCACAAGAAGTACATCGGCGAACTGCTGAAGAACCAATTCCTGCCGCAAAGCCGAGAGGAGATTATGCGCATTGCCCATCGCCTCAAGGCCGAAGAAGGAATCGAAGCGCTCGTCCTGGCTGGGACGGAACTTCCGCTTCTGCTGCGAGATGCTGCGGATCAGGGGATCGCGTTTCTCGACACGACCGTGATTCACGTCGAGGCCGTGGTAGACGAACTGCTAGGGTAGGTGTTCCATGTGCTGACGGTTTTAACGGGGCGAAGACTGCAGACCTGAACAAGCCCGAACACGGAACCCTCGCCAGCGCGGTACAAGCTATCAAGCAACCGGTGCCACGCAAACTAATTGCCGGCCGCGAGCACTTCTGGCAAGCCCGCTACTACGACTTCAATGTCTGGACGCCGAAGAAACGCATTGGGGAAGCTGAAATACATACACCGCTACCCGGTCAAGCGGGGTTTGGTCGAGAAACCTGAAGATTGGCGGCGGTGGAGTAGCTTCCGGTACTATGCGACCGGAGAACCCGGCCTGGTCGAAATCGAGTCGCCGTGGACTTCGTATTACCGTGAGACGAAAGGCCCCCGCCCTAGCCAAAATCAGGCTAGAACGGGGACCCAGATTGGTTAATGGGTTAGCCGGCCACGCCCGCGTTAGGAAAGCTTGCGACGGATCACGCCCGCCAGGCCAAGCACGCCGCTGCCCAGCAGCAACAAGCTGGAGGGCTCCGGAGTCGTGCTCGAGTTGAAGTTAGTTGTCAGGTTCACCAGCCCGACATAGTTGTCGGTCAGCGTCAGAAAGCTAATGTCCGACGTTGACTCCACGAAGCCTAGCAACTGACCGCAATCCAGGCAGCCGGTGTTGTTAAAGTTCCAAGTCAGGTTGAACGACTCGATCAGCGTATGACTGGCATCGTAAACCGCGATCGTCGTAGGAGTCGGACCGCCAGGGACGTAGTTGAAGAATGCGCCAACCGACTTCAGCGGCGCCTGGAAAGCGAACGTCATTGTGTCGGTGACACCGTAAGCAGCGAAGGAGTCGTTGAGGCCAATCATTGGGCCCAGTGCCCCGTCCCAGAAGCCATTGTTGATGTAGCCGTAGGTGCCGGTGTAACCAAACACCGAGCCGCCCTGGTTGGCTGCATTGGTAGAGTTCCAAACAACATTGTCAACCCCGAAGGTTTGTGGACCGGGTCCAAAGTAATTAATACTTGGCGGGATCTCAAGCGTTCCGCCGGTCCAACTGGTTACTACTGACGCTCCAGCTTGGGCAACCATCAGAACTAGCGCCGCGAACAGCACCGCGGCAACCTTGGTCGATTTCATTTAAATCCTCCTCGAGAGTGGGCCGTGGCCAGATCAAATTTTTGGACACCCCCAGCCCATAGTAGCACGGGGTGTGCCATTCACGACTCATGGATGTTATGCTTTAAACCATTTAAAATAAAACACTTACAACCAAAATAACGTATCAGTAGTAGCTATCCTGCGGCCTAAACCGCAAATGTTTGCAACTCTTAACGGAACATCCGTACCCTATTTCGCACTTTTTTCAGGTTTTGGTGTGCCACGCAGGTATCTTCTCGGAAAGGTAACCGGCTTTCCACTGTGAATGAACGCTGGCCAATTTCCGTGGGTAATCGGCACCAACCCGGATTCCTTTCGTGAACTTGCTACGTCGCACGTAATCCGCTGCGGTTCGGCGGTAGGCCCGGCCAAACAATCTAATCTGGGTGCCCGTTCAAGGCCAAAAGAAGGCCTTGAACGGGGATTCTCGTTCGCACAACCAGACTGCCGCTGTTAGAAGCGAAGATCTCTGCGCGAGCTTCGCTTCAGACCTGAACAAGATGTTAAGGGAGTAGGATACTTTCCGGCTGAGGTTACACAATGGTTCCTTCCAACTGCCGACACCTCATCCTAGCCTTCTGCACCGCGTTGCTAATGTCTGTAGTTGTACAAGCGCAGTGCAACCCGGGTCTCCACGCCGGGATTCACGCCGATTTTGTGCCCATGACACCAGCGTTTACGGATCCGCCAGTGGTTCACCTGAGCTTTTTGCTGGTGAATGACTCTGATTCGACGATCGATGTTGCGCCTCAGTATTGGAGAACTCTGATTGGCGGCAAAGAGATCTCCGATCCCACCCAAGGCAACGGTCCAGCGCCCACTGGTGGCTGGGTGCCCCTCGGCCCCGGTCAGAATCATCAACTCGGCGCGCGGCTGAACGTGTTCCAATATTTCCCGCATCCCGGCGAGTATAGGATCACCTGGAAAGGGCGAAATTTCCAAAGCCCGACGATCTCAATAACGATTCCTCCTGACGCCTATCGCTCTACAGGGTCCATCAACGGGGTTCGTTAGCCACCGCGCGCGTGGCCCACGTTTGCCTGCAGTTGGCAAATGTGGGAGCGGCCCGACCAGTAGCAATGGTCATCCGTCACGCTGATCAGTGACTAACTCGCTTGCTCCTTCCCCCAACTCCTCCTACACTGTTGCCGGAAGGATGAGGGAGAGCTGTCTTCCCAAGAGTCGACAGCCAGACACTACCTGCATCCCCAGTTAGGTCTTCGAGCTCCGATGGGTCACGTTCGCTGTCGATTTTTATCCCATTTACCCTTCAACACGCTCCTCCGCCCTCAAAAAATCCAGCTTAAGTCCTTATTCTGCAATCATCTACCTGTAAGCTACTTGGAATCAATACTTTGCGGCGACTTTCGTCTTTCGCCCACTATGTTTTCAATACTTTACGAGCAGAGGGGGAGGGGGAGGGGTACTGCCCGCACTTGGCGGATTTCCCTATCTGGCAACATGCTCTTAGGCAACAGGATGGCTGATTTCACGGCCACTCCGTTAGACCGGCTGTAATGGAGTGTTTAGAACGGTGAATTCATCAAAACCACAAACGCTGTTCGTCATCATGGCCGGGCTTCCGGGAACAGGAAAGACTGCGCTCTCTGAAGCTCTCGCCGAACAGCTAGGCGGGATTGTCCTCAGTAAGGACAAGATCCGCGCCGCGCTGTTTTCGTCGGGAGCCATCAACTATTCATCGGACCAAAACGACTTCTGCATGTCGGTGATTCTGATGGCAGCACAGCGCATTGCTTCTGAAGGCAGCGTGCCCTTCATTTTTCTGGACGGACGCACGTTCTCGCGCGCGCGTCACGTGCAGGAAGTCGTTCGCGCCGCCACGGAGGCAAACGCCCATTACAAGATTCTGCTCTTGTCCTGCCCCGACGAGTTGGCACTGGCGCGCATTCGCAAGAGTCAAGGCGAACACCTGGCCGGTAACCGCGACGCAGATCTCTACTGGGAAGTGAAGGCGCGCTTCGAGCCGATCACGCTACCCAAGCTCGACGTGGATACATCGCGGAGTCTCGAAGAGTGTGTGGAGTTGTGCGCAGCTTATTTGGAAGGGCTCCACCACGGAGACACGGAGGGCACGGAGAAGAGCATTTAATAGAAAACAACAAGGCAGAATGAAATATCCGTGCCAATCCGTGGCTGCTTTTGCCATTCGCCCGACTTGATTTCTCCGTGTTCGAAGCCCGCCCTGAGCGCAGTCGAAGGGTGCCTCCGTGGTGAATCAGTTCAGCAGTGACTCGACCACGCCGTAACTGTCGGCTAGGGCGGAGTCGAGGGCTGCGGGATCCTTGCCGCCGGCTTCGGCCATGTCGGGACGTCCGCCGCCGGAGCCACCGACTTTTTTCGCGACCTCGGCGATGATTTTGCCCGCCTGAATTTTCGACGTGAGATCTTTGGTTACGCCGACGATCAGCGCGACCTTGCCGTCGCTCACTGACCCGAGGACAACCACGCCGGAGCCGAGTTTGTTGCGCAGGTTGTCGATCAGGACGCGAAGTTGCGCGCGATCGACATTGTCAGCGCGAGTGGCCAAGACTTTGACCCCTTTTACTTCGCGAACGTTTTCCGCGGCAGACTGAACCGAGCTTGATGCCGACTTCATACGCGCCTGATCGAGCTCTTTGCGGAGCTTCTTGAGTTCTTCGTCGCGACGCTCGAGTTCCTGCTTCAGCGCTTCGGCCGGAGACTGGTCGTCGCCGCCGCGCACCAGCGTGGCGACAACATTTTCGAGTTGATGGTCTTTGCGGAAATGGCGGAGCGAGCCTTCGCCGGTAACAGCTTCGAGGCGACGCACGCCGCTGGAGACGCTTCCCTCTTTCAGCACTTTGATGAGGCCGATTTCGCCGGTCGCTGCCGTATGCGTGCCGCCGCACAGCTCGGTCGAGAAGTCGCCGATGCGAATCACGCGCACGCGGTCGCCGTATTTCTCGCCGAAGAGCGCCATCGCCTTGTATTCGTTGACTGCGACGTCGATGGGCACGTCTTCGATGACTTCGACGCGATCGTTGCGCAAAACTTCCTTATTGGCCAGATCTTCGATGTCCTGCAACTCCTCGTCGCCGAGCGAGGCGAAGTGCGAGAAGTCGAAGCGCAGGTGCGAGGGATCGACCAGCGATCCCGCTTGCTTCACATGCGAGCCGAGGACTTCGCGCAACGCGGCATGAAGAAGGTGCGTGCCGGTGTGATTGCGCATGGTGGCGCGACGCACTTCGTCGTTGACCACGGCATCGAGTTTGTCGCCGACGTGAATCGGTTGCTTGGCAACGACACGATGCGCGCGCACGCCCTGTACGGGATAGGTCACGCCCTCGACATCAGCGACCAATGTGTTGTGGTCTTCGGCGTAGAGCCAACCGATGTCGCCGACCTGTCCACCGGCGTCGGCATAGAACGGCGTGTGATCGAGCACAATTTCGCCGCGCTCGCCGGGCTTCAACTCCTGCGCGCCAACGCCTGTGCCGTTTTCGTTTTTGATGATGGCGAGCACTTCGCAGTTGTCGGAGCGTATCTGGCGATAGCCTTCAAACTTCGTTGCAGGAAGCGCCTGGTACGCGGGACTCGCCGTCGCTTTGCCTCCACCCTTCCAGGAAGCGCGGGCGCGCGCTTGTTCCTCTGCTCGTGCGCGCTCAAAGCCTTCTAGGTCGAAGTGAATTCCTTGGTCGCGCGCCGCGTCCATCATGAAGTCCAGTGGGAGGCCGTAGGTTTCGTAGAGGCGGAAGGCACGATCGCCGGGAAGGTCAACGTCCAGCGCCGATCGCTTCAGATTTGACAGAAGTCCAGCTTCGGCCTCTGCAAGATTCCTGTCCAGATCCCGCCGCGCTTCGATGAGCTTATCCTCAAGCTGGCGAAGTGCCACATTTAGCGTCTCACGCAGAGTGTCCAGAGCCGGTGACGGGCCATCTCGTTGTTCTGCTTCTCGGAGCCGCCTCTCGTTTTCCGCTTTTTTCGCCGCAATGTCGATTGCTTGTTCTTCAATCAAACGTTCAATTTCCTTTCGGCGCCTTTCAACGAGTGCTTGCTCAAGTTGCCGGACACCCGCGTCCAGCACACGAGCGAACTGCTTCTCTTCCCCTTTTATGGTCTCCGACACACGCGCCGCGGACTCGACCAATTCGGGATACGCGTCTTTCATTTGATCGCGCACAGCGAACACCATCTCGTAAAGAAACGGTTTGTCTTGTCCCAACATGCGCCCGTGATTCATCGCTCTCCGCAAGATTTTGCGCAGCACGTAGCCGCGGCCCTCATTCATCGGCAGCACGCCGTCGGAAATCAGAAACGTCGCGGCCCGCGCATGGTCGGCGATAACTCGCAACGACGCTGCCTGGTGATGCTGTTCTTCCACGTCCTCGCGCTTCATTTCTTCATCGACCGCAACGCCGGTCAACTCGGCAGCACGCTTGATCAGCGGCACAAACAAGTCGGTGTCGTAGTTCGAGATGACGTCCTGCAGCACCGCCGTGACGCGCTCCAAACCCGCACCCGTATCGATCGACGGCTTAGGCAGCGGATTGAACTTGCCGTCCGCTGTCTTGTCGAACTGCATGAACACCAGGTTCCAGATCTCTACGTAACGGCCACACTCGCAGGGGAAGTGGCAGTCGGCGTGTCCGGTCTCGCTGGCCTTGGGACCCATGTCGTAGTGAATTTCGCTGCAGGGGCCGCACGGGCCCGTATCACCCATCTGCCAGAAGTTGTCTTTGGGACCCATGGCGAAAATACGTTCAGGGCGAACACCAACAGCCAGCCAGTGCTTCTCGGCTTCCTCATCGCGAGGAATGTTGGTTCCCGCCATGAGAGCGCCTTCGAAGATGGTCGCGTAGAGCTTCGCCGGATCGATGCCGAACCATTCCTTCGAGGTCACGAGTTCCCAGGCGTAGGCGATGGCGTCTTGCTTGAAGTAGTCGCCAAAGCTGAAGTTGCCGAGCATCTCGAAGAAGGTGTGATGGCGATTGGTGAAGCCGACGTTCTCGAGATCGTTGTGCTTGCCTCCGGCGCGCACGCATTTTTGCGAGGAGGTGGCGCGAGAGTAGTCGCGGTGCTCGAGGCCGAGGAAGACGTCTTTGAACTGGTTCATCCCGGCGTTGGTGAAAAGGAGAGTGGGATCGTTGGCCGGGACGAGCGAGGAGGAATGGACGATCTTATGTCCCTTCTGCTCGAAGAAGCGCAGAAACATGGAACGAACTTCGGAACCTGTGAGCTTTCGGCTGGGCATAGGAATAAGGTAAATCGCGCTTTCCCCGCGAAAAATGGACGGTTTGGGCGGGGAGCGGAAAAGTTGATTTTAACATTCAGGAGAGGTCGAGCCGGGGATTTCACCACAGAGAACACGGAGCGCACGGAGAAGAAGAAGGCAAAAAAGCAAAGGCCAGAACCGACCCACGGATACACACGGATGCCACCGATAGAGCGAACGCATCTCCTTCGCCAATTGACCCGCGCCACTGAAGCGCCTCATAATCTGAGTGCTCAGCGAATTCCGCTACTGACAAGGTGGCCAGCAGTGAACACACAGGATCCCAAGGGCCGCCGTCCTTTCTCGACGGCAGGTCAGAAGCTCGACGACGTGATCGGCGACACCGCCAAGCGCATCGAAGAGGAAACCAAGCAGCTCATCGCCTACCTCAACGACGAGGTTGTGCCGCTGGTGCGCCAACACTCGACCACTGGCCTGCGGGTTGCGTCGGACAAGCTGAAAGAACTGGCCGACTACATGGAATCGGCGAAGCAGCAGAAAAAGGAATAGCCACGCGGCTTCCACTCCTCACCGTGGTAGCCGCCGGCATGCTGCTGTTGTCGGCCTGCGGCCACAAGCACGCATCCTCCAAGAACATCCCGCCTCCACCAACGATCGCCCCGGCACCCGTGCCGCCGCCCGCCACAGCCGCAAAGGCCGAACCCAAAATCAACACTCCGGCTCCGTCCAAAGCCAAGCCGATTTACGTTGAGACCGGACTTGCGAGCTGGTATGGGCCTCCTTACCACAATCATAAGGGAGCCAACGGCGAGATCTACGATCAGAACGCACTGACCGCGGCGCACCGCACGATTCCGCTGAACTCTGTGGTGCGTGTCACCAATCAGGCCACGCAGCATTCCGTCGTGGTGCGCATCACCGATCGCGGACCATTCGTCGATAATCGTGTCATTGACTTGTCGCTGGCCGCTGCTCGGGCCGTGGACGTGTGGCAGCCCGGCACCGCGATAGTGAAGGTGGAAGTGCTGTCGGCACCCGCCCCGATTGCCGAGGGCGGACGGTGGTGCGTGCAGATTGGCGCCTTCCAGAGCGAACACGAAGCACGCAAGCTGAGAGAGAAACTACAGGGCCGCTATCAGGATGCCAACGTCGTGCAGTTCACTGGCCCCACAGGTGAGTGGGTGCGCATCCGTCCAGCAGGCGACGACAAGCAAATGGCCCAGGAAGTCGCCAGCAAAACGCACGTGAAAGAGGGTGGGGTGTTCCTGGTGAGGCTGGATTGAAGGAAGTAATTAGTAATTAGTAATTAGCAGTTAGCGATTAGCGGTAAAGCCGATATCGCCGGTCATTCATCTAACGCAAATTAACGAAAGTTGATCGCGAAATTCTGGATTTCGGTTACGCCCGCTCCCTGGCATATCTCGTTCCCGAACTCAAGGCTGGTCAGGAAGTGAGTGGGACTCAAGGTTCCACGCTGCAAAAGGTAGTCGATGAATGCGCTGATTTCCAGCGGCCCGCGCAACACAGGTTTTTGCGCGACGAATGCTACATAAGTCCAGCTGTTCGCGTTTTGGCCGGAAGCATCCCGCTGGTGTTCCTCGATGTAGACATCGTACGTGGTGCCATTCACGATCATTGAATCCACGCGTTGTCCTGCGGGAGGCTGCGCGACGTGGTCCGTCCAGATCATGATTTCGTGGGTAATATCTTTTCGCGATGCAGAAATCGCGGAGACAGCCCACAAACTGAACGCCATGTTGTAAACGCCTTGCGCCCGCAGGTTGACGTCGAACTCAGCAGTGAGGCGTCTTGTTCCCGCACGGAAGGGGAATCCGTCATCGGGCCGGGTCTTGGGGTCCCACGGCTTGTTACCGCAGATAATCTCGGGCAGCGAAACTACACGAGGCAGCAGGTGCCAGGGCGCGCGCCAGCGCCAGCCGATTGCCTCCTTTCCGGAGACGTCCGCAAGGAACACCGACTGTTCGAATCCTTTTCCGGCAGCGGCGCGGTTCCACGTGTTATTGACGACCGCGCACTCTCCAGTGCCGAAGGGGATGCTCCCCCAGTTCTGTGAAGTCTGCGCGAGGATGCGGCCCGAAACCGGCGGTATGTCTGGCCCGCGGCGGAGAAGCACAAATCCCGCCACAAGAGCAATCGAGATCAACAAACAAGTCGCCAGGAGAAGCCTGCGCATAATTCTGCCCGTCGGCACACAATTACATCAGTCGCTCGAGGATCGGTGCGGTGACTCAGCTCACAGAGCGATGTCCCTATAATTGTTGAATGCACTCCGCCTCAACGCCCGTGGGCTCGGCAGCGCCTCAGGATCGCAGCGCCGTGGTGGCGCGCGGACGGCGGCTGGAATACCTGACCATCGCGTGGAACGGCTTTGAAGCCGCGGTGGCCTTGATCTCGGGCGTCATCGCAGGCAGCGTCGCGCTGATGGGCTTCGGGCTGGATTCCGTCATTGAAACCACGTCGGCCGGAATTCTCTTGTGGAGGCTGCGGTCCGACGCCCAGCCGGAGCGGCGCGAGCGGTCGGAACATGTTGCGCGGCGATTGGTCGGGGTCTGTTTTCTGCTGCTGGCGGCCTACGTCACGATGGAATCAGTTCGTGCACTTTGGACGCGTGAACGGGCAGCACGCAGCATCACGGGAATCCTCATCGCCATTGCCGCCGTCATCGTCATGCCGCTGCTGGCGCGAGCCAAGCGGCGCGTCGCAGTCGAACTCGGCAGCCGCGCGATGCATTCCGATTCGCGTCAGGCAGATTTCTGCGCATACCTCTCCGCTATTCTGCTGGCGGGGCTGCTGCTCAACACGCTTTTCGGATGGTGGTGGGCCGATCCGGTTGCGGCGCTGGTAATGGTTCCGATCATCGCGCGCGAAGGCGTACAGGGGCTGCGCGGGCGAGCGTGCGACGATTGCGGACACTGAGCGAGAATCCCCGCTCAAGCAAAACCGGCTTGAACGGGGCACCCGTCCACACATTTTGGGGCATCCCTGGTCGCGCTGATAACTGAGAGGTCACCTCTTCGCCATAGGCCCACTTTCCGATATCCTGAAGCCGTCCGACGATCCGCCTATGCCAAGCCCCAAGCGTCAACCCGCCGCGAAACCGTTTGTCCCGCTTACCATTCGATTCGACCATGCGCTGCTGTTTGCGGCCCAAGTTCACCGCAATCAGGACCGCAAAAGGAGCGGAATTCCTTATCTTTCGCACCTGCTGGGCGTGGCTGCGATTGTGCTCGACTATGGCGGCGATGAGGACCTGGGGATTGCGGCGCTGCTGCACGATGCGGCGGAAGACCACGGCGGACGGGCGATGCTGCGTTCGATCGAGCAATTGTTCGGTCCACGGGTGGCGAAAATCGTGGACGGCTGCACCGATTCCTATGGCGACGAGGAAAAGAGCAAGCCGAAATGGTATCCGCGAAAGCTGCGTTATCTGCGCCGGGTACGCCACGAGGATGCAGAGACCCGTTTCGTGTCAGCCGCCGACAAGCTCTACAACACGCGAGCCATCCTGCGCGATCTGCGTCAATCGGGCGAGTCGGCGTTCGACCGCTTCTCCGCTCCCAAGGTGAAGGTGCTGTGGTACTACCGCTCGCTGGTGCGCGAATACCGGGCCGGCGGCGTTACGCATTTGTTGAAGCCGCTGCTCGACGACTATGACCGCGCCGTCACTGAACTCGAGCATCTGTCGGGATTGCTGGCGGCGCCGAGCCGCGCCGTCAAGCCAAAAACCAGGCGCAAGCGGTAGAACGCGCGAGACCCAATTCATGACGGAGCCGCCTTTTGTCTGCCAGTGAAGCCGAGCGAATCGTCGAACTGCTGAAATCCGCGAAAACCATCGCGGTTATTGGCCTGAGCGACAGCCCGTCACGCACCAGCTTTCGTGTCTCGGGGTACATGCAGGCCCAGGGATATCGCATCATTCCTGTCAACCCGACGATCACCGAGTCGCTGGGCGAGAAGGCATATGCGTCACTGTCGGATGTCCCGGAGAAGATCGACATTGTCAATATTTTCCGTCGCTCCGAGGCCGTGCCTGAAATCGTGGAGCAGGCGATTCAACTCAAGGTGCCGGCAATCTGGATGCAGGAAGGCGTAATCCACGAAGTCGCTGCGGAAAAAGCGCGCCAGGCAGGAATTTTTGTGGTGATGGACAGGTGCATCCTGAAAGGGCACGCAAAAAAGATGTGAGGTGAGTGGCGCAGGCTCGCTCAAGCTCCGCAGTCACCAGGGATCCACATGGTCAATGCTTGGCGAACTCGTGGATGTATCCCAACTTGTCTTCTGCCAGGCCCTGCAATTCTACCTCGTAGATGCGGCCTTGCCGGACGAGGTTTCCGAAGACCTCTGGAAGAACCGAGTAACGGTAATCGTACTTGCGGTCGATCTCATTGCGACGCTTTGTCAGAAAACTCTCCAACTCCCAGAGATCGGACGGTTGTTCGATCGTAGCCGCCATCTGCTTGGCTTTCTGGATAACCTCGTGCAACTCCTTCTGAAGTGCATGTTCGAAGGCTTTGCGGGCAATGACTTTTTCTGTCTGTGACCACACGAAGGTGCGAATGTCGACGTAAGTTTCTGGGGATTCGGATTGATGTAATCTTGCCATAATCGTGTCCTCCCTGGCGGATTCTACCTCCAAAGTGGATCGCTAATGCAAGCACTTTGAGGGTGATCGCTCGAGCTCTTCGTGAAAATCTGCCCGCGCATTCACCACAGAGACACAGAGGAATTCGATTCTTGGAAGAGTCCTGGGCCGCACTCATCCTGCAGGTTTTTTCTCATCCTCGATCCCCTACTCTTCCTTTTCTTTCGGCGCCTCCGTGTCTCTGTGGTGAACTACTCTTCAGCTTCCTGATCTCTTCCAGCCGCGCCTTGATGCGCTTTTCTATGCCCTCGTCTGTGGGATGGTAATAGACCCGACCCTTGAGATTGTCGGGCAGGCATTGCATGTCGGCGACTTTCTCCTCCAGATCGTGGGCGTACTGGTAGCCCGCACCGTAGCCGATCGCCTTCATCAATCCTGTAGGAGCGTTGCGCAGATGCAGCGGCACGGAATCCTGGGCGGTGCGCTCCACATCTTCGAGCACCGCGCCGTAGGCGGTGTAAAGCGCATTCGATTTGGGAGCGGCCGCGAGGTATACCACCGCCTGCGCCAACGCGAGGTTACCTTCGGGCATGCCGAGGAAGTCCACGGCGTCGCGCGCCGCCAGCGTGACGTTCAGGGCATTGGGATCGGCGAGTCCAATGTCTTCGGACGCCATCCGGACCACGCGGCGCGCAATGTAGAGGCCGTCTTCTCCTGCTTCGAGCATGCGTGCCAGCCAGTACAGCGCGGCATCGGGATCGCTGTTACGCACGCTCTTGTGCAGCGCTGAGATAAGGTTGTAATGCTCCTCGCCTGCCTTGTCGTACATGAGCACGCGCTTCTGCAACGCGTCGATGACGACGGCATCGGTGATGCGTGGCTCGCGGCCCCTCGTCTTCTCTTCCAGCGAGAGCGTGGCCGCTACTTCAAGTGCGTTATAGGCGCTGCGGGCGTCTCCGCTCGAGTAGGCGGCAATCTTCTCTAGCGCGCCGTCGTCGGCTTCGAGATGCAGCTCCCCGAGCCCGCGCTCGGAATCTTCCAGCGCACGACGCAGCAGAAGCACGATCTGCTCCGCCGTCAGCGGCTGCAGAATGTACACGCGCGAGCGCGACAATAGCGCGGAGATCACTTCGAACGACGGGTTTTCCGTGGTCGCGCCGATGAGCCGGATGCTTCCCTTCTCGACGTAGGGGAGAAACGCGTCCTGCTGGGCCTTATTGAAGCGGTGGACTTCATCGATGAACACGATGGTGCGGGTGCCGTACTGGCGGGCACGCTCGGCGTCGGCCATTACCTGCTTGATCTCTTTGATTCCAGTGAGTACCGCCGAAAACTGCACGAACTCCGCATGCGTCATGCGGGCGATGATGTTGGCGAGAGTGGTCTTGCCGACGCCGGGAGGTCCCCAGAAGATCAGCGAGCCGGTATCGTCGCGTTCGATCTGGACGCGCAGCGGCTTGCCCGGCCCGAGAACGTGCTCCTGCCCGACAAACTCGTCAAGCGTGCGCGGGCGCATGCGTTCGGCCAGGGGGCGGGTGCGGTCGCCGGCTTCGTCAGGTTGCGAGATGTTTTGGAAAAGGCTCACAGTTCGCTTCTCTGCCGCCGCGCCTCATACAAGATCACCGACGCTGCGATCCCCGCGTTCAGCGATTCGACCCGCGACGACTGCGGAATCGCGACAATCTCATCAGCCTGCGCCAGTATGTCTTTCGGCAAGCCCGCGCCTTCATTGCCGACGATCAACGCCACCAGCCCGCGAAGGTCTGCCTGCGAGATCGGTGTTCCCTTGTGTGACGAGGTAGCCATAACCCGCACGCCTCGCGCCTTCACGTCTTGCAGCGCACTGGTGAGTTCAACCTTTACTGCAGGCACGCGGAAGATCGAGCCCGCCGAAGCGCGCACCGCCTTCCAGTTCCACGGGCTGACGGTCCGCTCGCCCAGAAGCAATCCAGTAGCTCCAAATGCTTCGGCCGAACGTGCGATAGTGCCCAGGTTTCCAGGATCCTGCAGGCCGGCGCTGATGACCACTAACGCCGGAGCAGGAATGAAAACCTCGTCAAGTTTGAATGCCTTCACCTTGACGAGCGCGGCCACGCCCTGGGGAGTTTCAGTAGGCACCGCACTGGAAAACACTTCGTTCCGTAGCAAGAGCGCCTCGGTATGCAGCGAAAGCTGGGGCATTAGCTTACGGACACGCTCCCGCGCTCCTTCGCTGAAAAAGACCGTCCCCAGACGAAGGCCGGCGCGGATCGCCTCCTCCACCAGGTGCATGCCTTCGATGGCGACCTCTCCTTGAGCATTGGGCGCGCCCTCGCTGAACGCGCGACGCAATTCCTTGACACGCGCATTCTGGCGGCTCTCCACGCGCCTGAGTCGGTCTTCGAATTGGAGCAGGTCGGCCACTCGATTCCCAATACAGGCGTCTATCGTACACCGCGCTTTACGGAGCAGCGCAGGGCGGTTCTGGCATGATAATCTGCTGTCTTACCGTACGCGGAGCCGCGGTTCGCTCCTGACATCCGAACACTAAAGAGGTCCGGTTGCGTCCCGAAATCGTTAAGATTAACGCCGATCAGCCCGAAGCGTCGCTGGTTTCGTACGTCGCCGAAAAAATCCGCTCGGGTGTGGTGGTTGGCATGCCGACCGATACTTTCTATGGCCTGGCCGCCGATCCTTTTAATCTCCATGCCGTCGATCGCGTATACGAAATCAAGACCCGCTCGCGTCACAAGCCGCTCTCGCTGCTCATCGAGTCGGTAGACCAGGCTTCCGAACTGGCATGGCCCGTGCCGGAGACCTTTTATCTGCTCGCGCGCCGCTTCTGGCCCGGACCGCTCACGATTATCGTGAGAGCCGACCCGAAGTTGCCGCTCAAAGTCACTGCCAACACGGGCAACGTCGCCCTGCGCGTCCCTTCGGCCGAGGTCCCGCTGGCCATCATTCGCGCCGTAGGATCGCCGATCACAGCCACGTCGGCGAACCTGCATGGCGCTTCCGAATGCACCAACGCGCACGAAGTCCGCGATCAGTTGGGCGATTGCCTGCCCCTCATCGTGGATGGCGGCCAGTCTCCGCGCGACATGCCCTCCACCATCGTCGATCTGACCAGCGAGGATGGCTGGCGACTGCTGCGTCAGGGTGCGATTCCCTCCGAGCAGATCGCCGAATTGTTAGGGCAGGAGTAGCTGCCACGGGTCCCGGCAGTTTTCAACGTCATCCCTACCGTTGGTTGATCACCCTGTGTTTGCTGGCTTGCGCCGGCTATCTGTTGATCACCGCCGCGCAGGTCATGCGAGAAGCCAGGGTCGATGAGTCCCATCCCGCCGACGCCATTGTGGTGTTTGGCGCGGCCGAATACGTGGGACGCCCCTCCCCTGTGTATCGCGCCCGCCTTGACCACGCTTACGACTTGTTCGAGCGCGGAATGGCTCCCCTGATTATCACCACCGGCGGTTCGGGCAAGGATTCGCGCTTCAGCGAGGGCCAGGTGGGACGCGATTACCTTTCCAAACTCGGGGTTCCGGATGTGAACCTCATCGCCGAGACCCAGGCCGAAGATACCGACGAATCCGCACGGCGCGTTGCTGTGATCCTCGAGGCCAACGAACTAAAGACCGCGCTGCTGGTCAGCGATGCCTACCATCTTTACCGCGCCAAACGCATGATGGAGCACGACGGCATCACGGTTTACATCTCGCCCCGGCCCGATTCGATTCCCAAGACTTTTTGGGCACGCTGGCTGGCCGCGCTGCGGGAGGCCTTCAGCTACACGCTATACCGGTTGGGCGTGCGCTAGGCCGGTTCCGCTATTCGGTTTTCGCATGTGACGCCGACCGCAGCCGGACCTGAGGTTGGGTATTACATTTGCTATAATGTAATGGGAGCAATATATGGAATCTGCAATCACCGTGAAGGGTCAGGCGACCATTCCGAAGGCGATTCGAGAACACCTGCGGTTACGGCCTGGAGACCGGGTCAAATTCTTCGTCCATCCCGATGGCACTGTGGTTCTGCTGCCGAAGCGACCCGCATCAGCCGTGCGAGGCTTCCTGAAGCGGAAGCGGACAGCCGTCACGGTAGCCGAGATGAACCAAGCCGTCGCAGAAGCGGCCGCTGAGGTTCGGGCAAGAGGCCGACGGAAATGATCGGACTCGATACCAACGTCGTGGTCCGTTATCTCACTCAAGACGACCCCCAGCAGTCGAGGAGAGCAACGCAGATTTTCGACCACCAGCTTACGACCGCAGAGCCCGGCTTCCTCTCGGTGGTAACGATGGTCGAAACGGTGTGGGTGCTCGGCCGCGCTTACGGGTTCGTCGACCAGGAGATCGCTGCAGCGGTTGAACTCCTGCTTCAAACCGACGTGCTGGTGATTGAGAACGAGCAGGAAGTGTTCACGGCGATGATCGCCCTAAACCTGGGACGGGGGGATTTCGCCGATGCCCTCATCGGCACGCTGGGTGCTAAAGCCGGCTGCAAGTACACCCTCACGTTCGACCAAAAGGCATTGCTGTTGTCAGGCTTTCGTCCCGCTTAGGTTGGCAGGCAAGAACTGCCCTTACTTCACAAGCACCAGCAGCCGCGCCGGGCCGCCGGAGCCGTCTTCCAACTTGATCGGGGCGACCACAATCGTTGCTCCCGCTGCCGGAACCAATCCCAGGTTCGCCACGTTCTCCAACTGATAGACGCTGGCTTTGGCGGTGAACTGGTGCACTGGGTACGTCTTGCTCGCGCCCGGGTCCATGCTCATGGTGTCGATGCCGAGTCCGACCGCGTTACGCGTCTTCACCAGGAACCTCGCGGCCTCGAGAGAGAATCCCGGGAAGTGCGGCACGCCGTCAGCACCGGCATTGCGGAAGGCTTTGGGAGTATTCCAGCGGTCTTCCCATCCGGTATAAGCCATGACCACTGCGCCAGCAGGAATCTCGCTGTTCTGGCTCTCCCAGTCGGCGATGTCCTGCACGCTGACCTCGTAGTCAGGATGCCCGGTCACCTTGCTGTGCACATTGAGTACTACCAGCGGACGAACCAAGCGCTCGGCGGGAATCTGGTCCACCGTCCACATGCCGCGCGCAAAGTGCGCCGGAGCATCGAGGTGGGTGCCGTAGTGCTCCTGCGTAGAGAAGGTGCGCGAGTAGTAGCCGTCATGCTCAATGTCGCCCAGCTGTTTGGCGTGGAACGGCGACTCCTCAGTCCCCTCCCAGTTGGGCGAATGGTCGTTCAGGTTGTGCGTGAGGTCAACGACGTCGCGATAAGCAATCTGGTCAGGCATAGAGGACTTGCGCGCCGCGAATAGTAATAGCGCGAGCGCCAAGCTCCAGCCTATCGCAAATGTCTTCCACTTGATCATGCGTCCTCTCGCCCGAGTTCGACAGAAAGCGGCCGGGCAGCGATCCTCATGGACTATTGGACGCTCGGCGGCCGTTATTTGTTTCGGGGAAACAGGCTCCAAAACGCCCAGGTACCGACTTACAAAAGAACACGGGAAATTGCTGTAAGACGCGGGAATAGGGCAGTTTATGTCGAATTCGCCGCCAGAGTTGCGACTATGCGAGGCGCCTAAGATCGGTCGGGGTTCTTAGCTAACCGCTTATTGCTAATTGCTGCTTTTGATTGCGAACCCAAACCAGAGCGAGTTCGATCCGTTGTACTCGATCCCTGTCTTACTCTGCGTCACAAATCCCATTCGCTCGACTTTCAACGAACACGCATGGCAGGGCTGCTCCAGCACGATTTCGTAGTGCCCATCTTTCTTGACGTTCGCGGTTCCCAACGCCTTTCCGGATGCGTCCGTCAGCGTGACCGTCGATCGCGGCACTGGATAGCCGCCCTCATCGGTCACGACTCCCTGCAGCTTTCCCTTCGGAGGCAGCCCATCAGGGAGGTACTCGCGCATCGCGTACCCCGGCCCCCGCAGAGGACGGCCGCCCATCTGGCCGGAGACTTTGTCATGTTCCAGGGCGAGCACTCCGTTGACGAAAACATATTCGAATCCCACCGACGTGCGGTTCGGGTCCTCGAAGGTCGCCACGTCTTGCACTGTCTCGGGATTAAAGATCGTGATGTCGGCGAAATAGCCGGTGCGCAGCAGTCCACGGTTCTCCAGCTTCACTTGCTGCGCCGGAAGCGACGTGAACTTGCGAATGGCATCTTCCATGGTGATGACATGCTCATCGCGAACATACTTGCCGAGAATGCGCGCGAAGCTACCGTAGCCGCGGGGATGCGCCTTGCCTTCACTTAGCGGGCCCGTCGGACTGACCTCCGGATGATCGGTGCCAACGCTGACCCAGGGCTGGCGCATGGCCAGCTTGACCTCGTCCTCGCTCATCATGAAGTAAACGGCGCCAACGTTGTCGCGGTCGGCGGCGACGAGGTCGAGGGCAGCGTCAAGCGGATCTTTGTTCTGCATCTTGGCGATTTGCGCCACCGTCTTGCCTTCGTACTGTTTCAACTCGGAATTGAGCACTGAGGCGACCAGGATGCCTTCGCCGGTGCCTCCGGCGCTCAGCCAGAGGTTTTCGAAGCCTCCACCTTTGCCTTGCAGGTCGGCACGGACCTGCGCGCGCGTCGCCGGGTCTTTCAGTCGCGCTACGAAGGCGTCAGTTCCGCCATCGTGATACTTGGGCGGGACGATCGCGCCCAGCGATGTCCCTCCCGCAACGTAGGGGTACTGGTTGGCAGTGACATCCAGGCCGCTGGCGCGGGCGGCTTCGATGGCGGCGATCACCTTCGGCATGTTGCCCCAGTTCTGTTTGCCCGCAACCTTCAGGTGAAAGATCTGCACCGGAATGTTGGCTTCGCGCCCGATGCGAAATGCTTCGTTCAGGGCATCGAACTCGGCATCGCCTTCGCTGCGCATGTGCGAGGCGTACACGCCGCCCTTGGCCTCTGCGGCTTTCGCCAGCGCGATCAACTCTTCGGTCTTGGCGTAGTTGCCGGGAGCGTAGATGAGCGAAGTCGATACGCCCATGGCGCCGTCGCTCATGGCATCGTCCACGGCGATTTCCATGTCTTTCAACTCTTCGGGGGTGGGCGCGCGATTGGCGGCGCCAATTACCAGACGTCGAACTTGCGCGGCGCCAACGTAGGTTCCCAGGTTGATGCCGCTTCCCTGCTTGATCAGCCGTTGAAAATACTCCTCCAGCGAGCGCCAGTCGGGTGTGACTTTGAAGTGCTGGTAAACGTCGGCGCTCTCAGCATTGAGCTTGTCATTGGTCGGCGCGATGGAGTCGCCCTCGCCTGTAATCTCCGTGGTCACGCCCTGCGTAAGCTTGCTCACCGCCTGCTTGTCGACCAGCAGGTTGAACTCCGACTGTCCCAACATGTCGATAAAGCCGGGCGCAACGATCAATCCCGTAGCGTCGATGGTGCGCTTCGTGGCCACTCCCGTCGCAGCATGGCCAACAAACGCGACGCGATCGCCAATAATGCCGACATCGGCGTAGGTCCACGGGTTTCCGCTGCCATCAACCACGCGGCCATTCCGGATCAGCACGTCGTACTGCTGCGCGGACAAAGATGCCGCAATAACCACGTACAACAGAACCAGCGTCAATTTGATTCGTGCCACGTTCAGCTCCGGACCATCGATTTGACCAGCTGCAAGGCGAACCCAAACCTCGCGCGCTTCAATCTACGCTCTAACGGCTTGCATCACTAGCACCGCCACCAGCGCCAGGTCTGCGGCGAACACCGTGCTCACGAAATTCACGGAATCATTGCCCATGGTCCCGCGGTTCTCCAAGGTGCCGCCCAGAACGCTGTCGAACAGCATTCCCGTGATACCAGCGACGGTAATTACCGGCATCCACTGCGACGACACAACTCCGAAGAACGCGCTCACCCAGGCCACGACGAAGGCGGCTATACATCCCGCCAACGTCCCTTCCACGCTGATAGCTCCGTTGGTACCGATGGGCGCACGCTGGAAATTGAGAATCATGCGTGCCTGTTTGGCGGCTGCCTGTCCGGCCTCACTCGATGCGGTGTCCGATGCCGCCTCGGCCAGCGCGGCCATTGCGGCGACCATCAGAATCTCGCTGAATCGAGGAAACGCAATCGCCGCCACCGCACACAGCGCTGCTGCCCCAAGGTTCGCGACGACCTGCGACGCTGTGCGGCCGCCGCGTCGTTCAGCCACCCCGAGATTGCGCTTACGCTCACTGCGCCAGCGAGTGGCAAGCAGCGTCAGCACAAAAACGGCGACCAGCGGAAGCAATCCGCCCAACCCAGCCGCAACCATTAGCAGGAATGCGATGGCCGCCCCAGCGAGCGCGCCGCCATCGCTCACCGCGCCCATCACACGGGCCACCAGGGCGAACCCGAGCGCTACCACGGCAGACGGTAAGGCCCTTGAATATTCGAGACTTATCACGCGATGTCCAGTGTTGCTGAGAACTACCATGCGGCCTGATGCAAATCACAACACTGCATCGCGCCGGATCGCCCGCTGCTGCGCATCCTAACAAACTCGGAGCCAGAGTTGCCGTGCGGCCACAAGCAATCCCCGCGAACTGCCGTTGTTTCTCAACTCTTTCGCGGTCGGATCGCACGATCATACTTCGACGGATTCAAGCTCTGGCAGAAATAACCGTGGCATACCACTTAAGACGGGGATGAATTATGGCCGATTTGGACTACTCTGTTCATGCTTGCAATGGTAAAGAGGTCCCCCTAAATGAAATCGGCCGTGAAACGTCCCATCCGTGTAGCGCTGGTGGAAAATGATCCCCTTCGTTTCGTCGGCTTTCGCGCTCTGTTCGAGGATGATCCGGAGTTTCAGCTTCAAAGCTGTACTTCCACTACGGTCTTCAACAACCACAATTACGACCTCGTGCTGATTGGTTCGCGCACAGCGCCGGCGATCTACGAAGTCATGGCGGCGCTGAAGGCGCTTGATCCTGCCGTTCGCATCCTCGTGACCAGCAATCTCCCTGGGGACGAAATCGCCTTGCGCGCCTTGTGCGCCGGGGCCAAGGGTTATATAGAGGAATCCGCTCCCGCGTCCGAATACAAGCAGGCCATTCGCGTGGTGCATAGCGGATCGGTGTGGGTGTCGCGGCGACTTATCGGCAAGTTCATCGAACGGGTCACCACCATTCCCCGGCGTTCAAAACCCGAGGAGCCGCTGGTTTTCACGGAGCGCGAACGCGAAGTGCTTCATCTGCTGGTTTCAGGCCGGTCCAATAAGGAAATTGGCACCGCACTGGGCATCGAATCCCGCACCGTCAAGGCCCACGTTGCCAAACTGATGCGCAAGGCCGGCGTCACCAACCGCATCGCCCTGTCGGTGCATGCCCTCGCTCATTCGCTGCTGGGAGTCGGCCAATCGGAATAGGGTGCCGAGTTTGCAGCTTTCCCAA
This sequence comes from uncultured Acidobacteriaceae bacterium, assembly GCA_963699185.1. GTDB lineage: Bacteria > Acidobacteriota > Terriglobia > Terriglobales > Acidobacteriaceae > DASRAA01. The sequence goes on from OY969419.1 coordinate 1,111,501, forward strand.
ATTGGGCCAATTCCTTCTCCAGGTGGTTACTAAAGTACAGGGCCATGTACTTACGTAACTTGCAGCGCCACTTCACACGCCGCATACTGCACTCACCTACCACAGAACCTGGGAGATAGGGTTGGAGGGGGACACGAGGGTCTCCTTCTCCAACCCTACATTTTTGCTCGCATTACCCAACCTTCGACCAAGATTACAGACTGGCCGCCGTCCCATGTCAGGTCACTAGAGAGTAACCGGCACACCGCGTCAAATCGGCTCAATCCGTGTCAAATCAAACTAAGATGACGACAGCCGGTGTCAACTGGCCGGATGCACCGCGATTCACAGGAGTTGAGCCATGAAGAAGATTTCTGTTGCCTTGTTGGTCCTGATGGCCACAGCCGCCTGGGCCCAGTCGGGAGCGCGCAGCGCCGACATCGACCGGGTACAGAGCGCGGCCACCATTCTCAGCCAGATCATGGAAGCCCCCGATCGTGGCATTCCTGACAGCATCATGTCGGGCGCAAAGTGCATCGCGATCATCCCATCGATGATGAAGGTCAGCTTTATCCTCGGCGCTAACTACGGTAAAGGCGTCGCGACCTGCCGCACAGCCACGGGCTGGAGCAGCCCGGCGTTTTTCCGCGTCGAAGGCGGCAGCTTCGGATTCCAGGCCGGGGGACAAGCCAGCGACCTGGTGCTGATTATTCGCACCGACGACGGCATGCAACACCTGCTGCAAAGCAAGTTCAAGCTGGGCGCTGACGCCTCGGCCGCGGCCGGACCAGTGGGCCGCGATACCCAGGCCGCCACCGACCTGACTATGCGCGCCCAAGTACTGACCTACTCGCGCGCGCGTGGCCTGTTTCTCGGGGTTTCGCTGAGCGGAGCCGTGATCCGCCAGAATGATGGCGATGTCCGCGCCTTCTACGGCAAAGACTGGACCTTTTACTCGCTACTGAGCGGCGAAGTGCCGCCGCCGCAGGAAGCGCAGAACTTCTTGAAGACCGTCGAGCACTACGCCCCGACGCCGCGCGCTTTAGCCCCTGCGGTTGCGACGACACCGTCACCGGCCGCAGCGCCAGCTACCGCGCCCGTCACGCCGGTTGAGTCAACTTCTTCGGCGACACCCGCGGTTGCGCCTGCTCCCGTGCCTGCAGATGAGCCAGTCCCGACACCCGCTGTGAGTGCCGACCCTACTGTATCGGCTACGCCAGTGACTCAACCCGTTAAGACCCCAGCCGCGATGCCGGTCGTAGCACCTACTCCTACCCTGCCGGCCGATCCTGCAGGCAGCGGAAACAAGCAGCCCTAACCCGGGTACGATTTCCCAGCGGTGGCTGCGGCCACCGCTCTTTCTTGCACACCTGCCCCCGCCTCGTAAGCTGCCCTTTGCCATCCACAGTTTCCCGGTGCTACGGTCAATCAGCCCCCTGATGCTCTTCAAACTGCAATATCTGCCGGTGGTCGTTCTCGTGCGCTTCATCGGAGTGCTGCCCCGTCCTCTGGCGCGCGGAGTCGGCCTCCTCATCGGTGGCATCGTCTATCATCTGCATCCGCGGCTGCGGCGCGTGGGAATGCGCAACCTGGAGATGGCATTTCCGGCCAAGTCCCCTGCCGAGCGGCGCAAGATTTTGCGCGGCGTCTACAGATCCCTGGGCCGTCTGTTGGCGGAATTCTGTCTCTTCCCTCGCTACACCCCGGAGAACGTGTCGCAAGTCGCCGTGTATCAGGGTTTCGAGAATTTCGAGGCCGCAGAGAAACGCGGCAAGGGCGTGCTATTTCTTACTGGCCACTTTGGCGGATGGGAGATTGGATCGTTCTTTCACTCCCTGCAGGGACATCCCATGCGGATCGTCGTGCGTCCCATCGACAACCCGTACGTAGACGACCTCGTCACGCGCTACCGGACGCTGCACGGCAACACCGTGATTGGGAAACAGGGATTCGCTCGCGGGCTGCTGGCTGCCATGGAGAACAACGAAACCGTCGGCATCCTGATGGACACCAACATGACGCCACCACAGGGTGTTTTCGCTGACTTCTTCGGCATTCCGGCCTGCTCGGCGGTCGGCATCGCTCGCGTCGCTTTGCATACTGACGCCGCTGTGGTGCCCGCGTTCACTATCTGGGACCCAATCCTCCGCAAGTACCGCGTTGAGTTTGACCGGGCCATTGAGTTGGTGCGCACTGGCGACAATGAAGCTGATGCGGTTGCCAATACCGCCATCTTCAATCGCATCTTCGAGGACTACGTGCGCAAGCATCCCGACCAGTGGCTGTGGGTGCATCGCCGCTGGAAGACCCGCCCCCCCGGCGAGCCGCCGCTGTACTGAAATGACGTTCACCACGGAGGCACGGAGAACACACAGGAATCAGTGCGTAAAAAAATCAACCAGAGATGCTTTGGATGAGCGTGGAATCGGATAACTGAACCACCGAAGACTGAACGCGAAACGCGTTGCCTAAAACCCTCCGTGTTCTCCGTGCCTCCGTGGTGAAGCCTTTGTTTTTCCGATGCCCTTCGCCTATAACAATCTCATGCCGCAAACTCTGCAGGCCCTGGCCGAGTTCACCGCTGCCCGACTGATCGGCGATGGCAGCATTCTGATCGACAAAGTGGCAAGCGTCGCCAACGCGCAGACCGGGGACATCGTATTCGTCGAGTCGGGGCGGCACCTTGAGCTCGCCATGCAATCCCGTGCCAGCGCGGTCATTGTGAAGGAGTCGGACGCCGAGATCACCACCACCAAGCCGCTCTTGATCAGTCCGCATCCGCGTCTCGCATTCGCCACTGCGGCGCAACTGCTGTATCCCCGAAACACATTTACGCCAGTCATTCATCCCACGGCCGTAATCGATCGTTCGGCCAAGATCGCTGCGACGGCCCGCGTCGATGCCCATGCGGTGATCGAAACCAATGCCGTCATTGGGGAGCGCTGTTTTATTGCCGCGGGATGTTATGTCGGGCTCGGTGTCGTGATCGGTGACGACTGCGAGATCTATCCCCGTGTGGTGATCTATCCGGGAACGACAATCGGCCGCCGCGTCATCGTGCACGCGGGTGCGGTACTCGGCTCCGACGGCTTCGGATTTGTTCGCGACGAAGTCCATGGACGCTACGTGAAATTCCCGCAAGTCGGACGACTCGTCATCGGCGACTACGTCGAGATTGGTGCAAACTGCACCATCGACCGCGGCGCGCTCGACGAAACGGTCATCGGGCCGGGCACGAAGTTCGACAACCTCGTGCACATCGGCCACAATTGCTCGGTTGGAGCGAACGTCGTCATCGCCGCCCAGACGGGCATCTCCGGCAGTTCGAGTGTGGGCGACGATTGCGTGCTGGGCGGCCAGGTTGGCATGGGCGATCACGCCCACATCGAGGCGGGTGCGATCCTTGGCGGGCAAAGCGGTGTCCTGCCCAACAAAACGATTCGCGGCAAGGGCGTGGTTTTCTGGGGGACGCCGGTCAAGCCCGTGCGCGAATATTTGAAAGAATTAGCAACTCTGTCGCGGCTGACCCGCAAAGCAGGAAAATAGAATTTATGGCCCTCATCGTCGTCGGTGGGCACTCGCGCAGCGTGGGCAAAACCAGCGTAGTCGCCGGCATCATCGCTGCGCTTCCCGAGATGCGCTGGACCGCCGTCAAGATCACGCAATTTGGCCACGGAGTCTGCTCCGCCAACGGCGAGCCCTGCGATTGCGAGACCGACGATCACACGTGGGCGGTCACCGAAGAACGCGACCGGAGCGGCGAGAGCGATTCCTCGCGCTTCTTGGTCTCCGGAGCTTCGCGTTCTCTGTGGGTTCGCACTCGCCAAGGGATGTTGGCGGAAGCCATGCCGCGCCTGCGCAAGGAACTGGCGGGCGCGGAAAACGCCATCCTGGAGTCCAACAGTGTAATGCGGTTCCTGCGGCCTGACCTCTATGTCACCGTGCTTGACGCAGCCAATCCCGACTTTAAGGCCTCGGCCAAAGAGTTTCTCGACCGGGCCGATGCCGTCATTCTGCAGAATGCGAAGATCATCGGCCACGAGGTGGTTTGGGAACACAAGGTCTCACTGAAGCCGGTCAAGCGGAAAGCGATCTTTTACATCTCCCCGCCGCCGTATGTCACGCCTGAGATCGTGGACTTCGTCCGCGAGAAGATACTCACCGTGTCGCAAAGCAATTCACCACTGAACCAGTGAGCCAAGGAGGAATTGCTCCGTGTGCTCCGTGTCCTCTGTAGCGAATTGTTTCTCTGCGACTCGGTGTCTCGGTGGTGATTACTTGGTCTTCGGGTCCAGCTTCAACGAAGCCGAGTTAATGCAGTACCGCAGTCCCGTCGGGCGCGGGCCGTCGGGGAAGACGTGTCCCAGGTGGCCGCCGCAACGTGAGCAAGTCACTTCGACCCGTCGCATGCCCAGGGTGTTGTCCTCGTGAGCCTCAACTTTTTCTTCCGCCGCCGGCTGGTAGAAGCTCGGCCAGCCGCATCCCGAATCAAACTTCGAGTCCGAGAGAAACAACTCCTGCCCACAAGCCGCGCACTTGTACACCCCGGGAGTCATCACGCCTTCATACTCTCCAGTAAACGGGCGCTCCGTCCCCTTCTCGCGCAGCACGCGATACTGCTCCGGCGTTAGTCCCTTGCGCCACTCTTCCTCGGTCTTCTTGATCTTGTCTGTCATCGTCACCTCGATGCATTGGATTCTCTCTGCGGCGGTTTGGCTTCAGTGGCCCAGTCCGCCGGATGCTATCACCAAGAACTGTGACCAATCTCACCGACCGAACGGACGTTCGTCTTTTAACTAAAACTATCGCCAGTCCAACGCACCTTCGGCTCGTAACGGAGGCGGCAGGCTGGAAATCCACTTATGTCGAACCTTAAGGATGCAGGGCACCTCTTCCGCATGGCCGCGGTTTTCGCCGCGGGAATTCTATTGTTCCTGGTGGCGCGCAGCATCTTCGTCCCGCGCAGCTTCGGACAATACGGCCATTACCGCGGCGCCGCGCTGGCCGAAATCGCCGCTCGCCCGGTAATGTTCGCCGGCCACCAGGCTTGCGAGAGTTGTCACACCGACGTCAACGAAACGAAGAGCAAAGGTGTCCACGCCCATGTGGCGTGCGAGTCGTGTCACGGCCCGCTGGCCAAACACGCCGACGACCCGACGGCGCTTCAGCCACCGCATATCGACGTCGGGGTGCTGTGCGTTCGCTGTCACGAAGCCAACATCGCCAAGCCGAAGACCTTCCCGCAAGTGGTTTCGGCTGATCATTCCGGCGGCGTTGTTTGCGACACCTGTCACAAGCCACATAGCCCGAAGATCGATAGCGGAGCAGCCCAATGAACATGACGCGTCGCCAACTGTTGATTCTGCTGCCCGCCGCCGCCATAGCCTGGGACTCGATCCTTGCGGGAACGCCCGAGGCATCGCCGAACTACCAGATGACCGAGCACTGGTGGGGCATGCTCATCGACACCACCAAGTGCATCGGTTGCGGAACCTGCGTCCAGGCCTGCAAGGCGGAAAACAATGTCCCCGACGGCTACTACCGCACCTGGGTTGAGCGCTACCACGTCGCAAAATGGGACACCGAGATGCCGCAAGTCGATTCCCCTGAAGGCGCGATGCACGGTTTCCCCGCCGCTAAAGAGGAAGGCGGAAAGAATTTCTTTGTTCCGAAACTATGTAATCAATGCGCCGATTCGCCCTGCACCCAGGTCTGTCCGGTGGGCGCGACCTTTATCTCTCCCGACGGCGTCGTAATGGTTGACCAGAAGTACTGCCTGGGATGCCGCTACTGCATCCAGGCCTGTCCCTATGGTTGCCGCTTCCTGAATCCTGAGACCAATACGGCCTCGAAGTGCACGCTCTGCTACCACCGCATTACCAAGGGACTCACCACCGCTTGCTGCGAAACTTGTCCCACGGGAGCGCGCCAGCTCGTGGACTTCAAGAACCCCAACGACCCCGTCCACAAATTTCTGGACACACACAGCGTGCAGGTGCTGAAACCACACCTGGCGACGAAAGCAAAAGTTTATTACTACGGCCTCGACGGCTCGGTGCGATAGGAGGACGCTTGAACGGCATTCCGGTTGAAGGTTTCATGTACCCGAACGAGATCGAGTTGCAGTGGAGCGTGCTGATCGTGCTCTACCCGTTCCTCACGGGACTGGTTGCCGGCGCCTTCATCCTGGCATCGCTCGAGCGCGTCTTCCGCGTCGATGCGGTGAAGCCCACCTACCGCCTCGCGCTGTTGACCGCGCTGGCATTCCTGCTGGTCGCTCCCCTGCCGCTGCAATTGCATCTTGGCCACCCCGAGCGCTCGCTGGAGATGTACCTGACTCCTCACACTTCGTCGGCCATGGCGATGTTCGGCTTCGTCTACATGTGGTACCTGATGGCCGTCCTCGTCCTCGAAATCTGGCTGGACTATCGTCGCGACATTGTCGTCCTCTCGCAAACCTCCACGGGATGGACGCGCTGGATCTACAAGGCACTCACACTCGGCTCAACGAATATCAGCGACCGCGCGCTGGCCATCGACCAGAAGACGGGCTGGATCATCACCATCATCGGCATTCCCTCCGCGTTTCTGCTGCACGGATACGTCGGCTTCATCTTCGGTAGCGTGAAAGCCAATCCATGGTGGTCGTCGCCCCTGATGCCGGTGGTCTTCCTCTTCTCGGCGATCGTTTCGGGCATTGCCGTCGTCATGCTGGTGTACATGTTCATGTGCTGGGCGCGTAAACAGACGCTCGACATGCGATGTGTAGACACGGTGGCGAAGTACCTGTTCTACGCATTTCTCGTCGACTTTACGCTGGAGCTGCTCGACCTGATTCACCGCATCTACGAGTCCGACGAGTCGTTCCGCAGCCTTGATTTCATGGTCCACACCAAGCTGTACTTCCCGCATATCGTGATTCAGATCCTGCTCGGCACCCTGACGCCGATTCTGCTGCTGGCGGCGACCCAGGTGCTCCCGCTGAGCGAAACCCGGCGCAAGCACATCTACGGACTCGCTGGATGCCTCACTCTCATCGGCATCTTTGCCATGCGCTGGAACGTGGTTATCGGAGGACAGCTCTTCTCCAAGAGTTTCCTCGGCTATACAACGTACAAGATGGGCGTCTGGGCCCGCGAGGGGTTGCTGATGGCGATCGTTCTCACCATCCTACCGTTCGTCATCTTGTGGGGATTGATGAAACTACTGCCGCCGTGGGAAGAGACGCACTCGCTCGACCTGTCGCCGGTTGGACTAGCGCACGGCGACGATTAGCTAGGGCGACACTCACTCGAACTGCTTGCGAAACTCCGCGAACTGCCGCTTGAGCTCGCCAACTTCATTCTGCAAAGTTGCAATCGCCTCTTCCAATCGGCTGATGCGCTCGCCCTCAGCGGATTTACTGACTGGCGAAGGACTTTGTGACTGCAATTCCGCAACATCGATTTCGCCCGACAGCAAATGCGCGTAACGGGCTTCCTTCGTGCCCGGCTGCCTGGGTAGAACTGCTACCAACGGAGGCTCGCGTTGCATTAGCTTCTGCAGACTGAATTGCACCGCGTCCAAGTCTTCGAAGTGATGCATACGCTCCGTGCGGCTTCGCAACTCGCCGGGCGTTTGCGGTCCGCGCAGCAGCAGCGCGCATAAGGCAGCCGTTTCACCTCGAGTGAAGTTGAAGGTCTCCTGCAAGCGGTGCTCGTACTTGGTGACGCGGCTATCGGCGCCGCTGGCTGGGCCGGCCAGTCCGTCATCGTGCAGGCCATTCAGCGCGTCGCGAACCGCGCCTTCTTCCAGGTTCATCACCGGATCGCGATTGTTCTTCTGATTGCAGGCGTTGACCAGCGCATTCAGCGACAGCGGATAGTAATCCGGCGTGGTGATGTCCTTCTCCACCAATGCACCTAGCACGCGGGCTTCAACATCACTTAGCACGAAATCCATTAGTCAGGCATTCCTATACAAAAACCTCGCGAATCGCCGCCCTCACAATCGCGGCAGATGGATGATCCGCCACAGCGGCAGGCATAACAGCAGCATGGCCACGACCGCCAATCCCACCCTCACCTGGTGGGTCTTGAAGCGTTGACTGATCGCGGTCAACAACAAAACCGTCGCCAGCAAGACCGTGACGCGCACGTACATGTCGGCTGTTCCCCGTGCCTTCGTTCCCTGCTCGAATAGCTCCGACGCCTGCTCCTCCAGTTTGGCCGACTGCTCCATATGGGCATTGTGATATTCCGCCATGACCATCGGGCCCGGCGGGGCATTGGGATTCTTCAGCGGGTCAGTTTTCATCCACGCATCAAAGGCCGCTCGATATTCGGGGCGAAAGCGACGCTCAAATAGGTTGGCAATTTTCTGATTGCCGCTGGCGTAGGCCTTCAGCCACTCGGAAAAGGTCAATGCATCGTACAGCCGCTCCTGGTCACCGCCCGTCTTCATGCCCTGGGCCTCGACGCGGAGCTTCGTCGACTGCTCATAGCGTTCGTCCTGCATGCCATCCCACAGCGCCGCCTGATAGCCGCTCCACGCGGTGGTAATGGCGACCAGCGCCAGGAGAATTGCCTCCACGATCTCGAGGGCCTCCAGCCATTTTGAGTGGTGTGGCGCTGAGTGCTCCTTTCCCTCGTTCAGATGGTGCGCGATCTCGATGTTGGCTCCGCCAATCTCCGCCATAGCGTCTCCTCGTGTGTTTAGCGCGACAACCTTGCAGACAACCTGATTTTGTTATGCACACAAACTACCGATCTTGGGGAGCACTTGTCTACAGTCATAAACACCGAAGCCAACCAAGCCGCGATAGAATCGTCGTACCCATGGCGAGCCCCAGCCAGAATCCGTCCTTCGAGGTACTGTTCGACCGCGCCGAGCCTAGTCCGTTCGCCGATGGTGCTCTCGCGCCCTATGGAAATTTCGCCCTTCCCGAGCCTCCGCCAGATCGTCCCTGGATTTACACCAACTTCGTGCAGTCGCTCGACGGAATCGTAAGCCTGCTGGGGAAATATGCCTCCGGAGCCGAGATTTCCCAGTCGCGCGCCGATCGCTGGCTGATGGACTTGCTGCGCGCCCACGCCGACGGCGTGCTGATGGGCATGAACACACTCCGCGAAGAGCAGCGCAATCGTGGCCCTGAGAGCCGCGGCATCGTCTTCCGGGCGGTCGAGCCTGACCTGCTGCGTCTGCGGGAAAAGCTGGGCCGAGGGCGCCAGCGAAACATCTTCGTCACCCGCGCGCTTGATCTCGACCTCTCGCAACTCAAGGCCTTCGACGGCGATGTCGTTGATGTCGCTATCGTCACTTCTTCCGCCGGCGCTGAACGCCTCCGCGCACTGGAGACGCATCCGCACGTCGCCATCATCGCTGCCGGATCCGGCGAGTCCGTCGATCTCTCTGCCGCTGTCCGCGAATTGAGAACGAAGCTCGGCATCGAGTATCTGCTGTGCGAAGGCGGCCCAACGCTTTACGGCAATCTTGCGCGCGCCGATCTCGTGGACGAGAAATTCCTGACCGTCTCGCCGGTCGAGATCGGACAGGTCGTCCCTCCGGAACAAGAGCGCTTGCCCAGCGAGCAGGGAATTTCGCCTCTGATGCGTCCTACGATCTTCGGCGGCCCGGGCTTCACTAAAGAAACCATGTCCCACTGGACGTGGCTCAGTTTCCGCAAATCCGGCGACCATCAGTTCCACCGGTTCCGGCGGAAGCGCGACAGCTAAGGTGACCACCGTTTCCCAAGATGGGAAGCATTGGCTCAAGGGCAATACCCCTCCCCCTCCCCATCTTGAAAACAAAGGGTTTGCAGCACCATTCGCTGCAAGTTACTGCAAATGTTGGAGTTATAGGTAAAGTCCTACAAGCAAAGGAGTTAGCTTGCAAGGCTGCTACTTCATCTTTTTAGAATCAATGATTTAGCGGCAATATGTCGCTAAAGTCCTCCAATCGTTTAGGTTAGCACTGAGTTGTCAAACCCGCATGACCTAAAGGCCACCTTAGGCCATGAAAATGTGTCTCGTTATCCATATTCAGTTTTCAAACATCAACACCGCCAGCGCGGCCTCCTTAGAGGTATTTTCGAAGCAAAGAGCCAGTCCGTGCCAGACGTGAGCCCAGCTTCCAACGATCCGAGGGTGCCGCTCTCAATCCGGGATGTGAAGCACTGGGCCTCGATTTCATCCTGAGGCTGCGTTGCCAGGGCATGCACGAAAAAAATGAGGTGCGACATTACGTTGGTAACCAAAATGGCCCAATTTGGAACGAACAAATTTCACCACGGAGGCACGGAGCGCACGGAGAAGTGCTCTTAAGGCCAAAGTCAAAAGCAGAGGCAACCACGGGTTCGCACGGATCTTCACGGATCAGGAGGAAGGGCGGGGGATAAGACAAAATCTAACTGCGGATTTCGTAGAGGAACGCGGATAGTGCTTGGGGCAAAAGGCAGGATTCAGCACGGAAACACGGGGGCACTGAGAAGATCCGAGATCAAAAATTCAGTGTTCTCCGTGCCTCCGTGGTGAATTCCTCTCTACGGTTGAGACAGCGGTACAGGTGCATCAAAGTACTTCGCAAAGATCGGCGTGGCATCGGGAATTTCTTCAATGCGCCATTGCCGCGAGTTCGGAATGCGCGCCATGCGAACATGAATTTCGTTCAGGTCGAACGGGTTCGGTTGTGGCAGACCGACGATGACGACATCGGCAGCATCGCCGTTGACGGTCGAGCGAACGGGATGCAGTCCAGAAAAGTTGTGCTCATCGAACACCTTGAAACCAGTTGACCCGGTGAGCAGACCGTTGCCACTGAGCAGCAGGCGGATGGCGTTACGAACTCCCAGCAGCGACCAGTCGTGGAAGCGAGGAGCCATCTTGTGCAGCCACTCGATGCGCGTTTCGGTGAAGGGCAGCGGATCGTCCTGAAACTTCCTAGTGTATTTCGACACCAATACATCGGTCAGCGACTGGCTGATGGCATTGGCGATACGCTCTTCATCGACGTACTTGCTGGCTTCTCCGTAGTTCTTTGCTCTTACGGCTTTGCCGAGTTGCGAGAGCGAGTACTCCGGCGTGCCGGTGTAGCGATACCACCAAACACTCGCGCTGGCCATCGCCAGAATGGCGATCAATCCGAGAGTGGCCGCGATCGCGCGCCTAGTCCGGCGTGGTGGTTCAACTGTAAACGGCGGCAGTGGGAACATCACGAGTCAAGAATACGATGAGGGCGAAGAGAGATTTCGAAACAAAAATAAGGGACAGATTGCTCAATTATTGCTTTCAACGCAAGAAACGGAAGGTGCGAAGGATCGGGTATCGATAATGTTGCTTTGGATACAAAATGTTGGCGTTATGAACGCCACAAAATTCCCAATGAATTTGCATCCAAATGTTTAATTAACCCTCTAAAACACTTAAGGTGGTTATCCATGGCAATCGCAGACACTCCTTTCACCGGCAAGATCAGGGAAGAGCTTCTCGAGCGACGGGCGCGACTGGAAGATGTGCTTTCGCACAATGAATCTGAGCAGATGCAGCGCCTGCTGGAAGATGTTGATCATGCGCTGGAGCGCATGAACGTTGGCCAATTCGGTTTATGCGAGGTCTGCCACGACACTATCGAGGCCGGGCGCCTGCTCAACGATCCCACGATTTCCGTGTGCCTGGACTGCCTTTCTCCCGCGCAACAGCGATCGCTGGAGCATGACCTGGAATTGGCGGCGCAAATCCAGCGCGGACTGCTGCCTCCTCCCAACGTAGAGATTCCAGGATGGGACATCGCCTATCACTACCGTCCCGCGGGCGTGGTCAGCGGTGACTACTGCGACCTGATCGGTTCGGGCGATGGCGGGCTACATTTTCTGATCGCTGACGTCTCGGGGAAGGGAATCGCGGCGGCTTTGTTGTCAACGAACCTACGCGCCGTGTTTCGCACGCTGATTCCGCTTGGTCTGAGCATGGAAGCGATGTTGACACAGGCCAGCCGCCTGTTCTGCGATAGCACGCTGCCGACGCAATACGCGACGCTAGTGGCGGGTCGAGTGAGTGCTGACGGCGAACTCGAGATTGTGAACGCCGGCCACTTGCCGGTGTTACTGACAGGCGATCGGGGCACGAAAGTGTTCGAGAGTACCGACTTGCCCTTCGGGATGTTTTGCGACCAGCACTACACCGCGGCAAAGGCGCGACTGGATCCCGGAGATACGCTGGTGCTTTATACCGATGGCATATCGGAGGCGCAAAATCAGGCAGGCGAAGAATACGGCGTGGCGAAGTTAAGGTCCTTGATTGAAGGCAGCGAGCGGCATTGCCCGGAAGATCTAGTTCGCGTTTGCCGGGAGCACATTGACGGTTTCAGGGCCGGACAAGAGAGGACGGACGACGAAACGCTGCTGGCGATTCAGTATTTGCCGATGAAGAGTGCGGTGGAGTACGCGTCGACCGCGGCCAGCCAGAGCGTTTCCTGAATCAAAGGTCGTTTGAAAAGTGCTGGTGCCGAAGAAGGGACTCGAACCCCCACACCCTTGCGGGTACATGGACCTGAACCATGCGCGTCTGCCAATTCCGCCACTTCGGCGCGGGAAACGAACGAGCCGGATACGGAACTCGTTGCGCGGGCAAAGATTGATTGTACAAGCGGCACGGGCAGTTCGCCAAGCCGTGCGACTCCCTCGGCCACGCAATCACGTTATACTTTATGTACTACAGTTTTTTCCGCATAGATCAGACGTTGCGCGTTACGCCAGCGATGGAAGCTGGCCTTGGGGATCACGTCTGGGGCATCGGCGAACTGGTTGGCCTTTTGGCGGTGTAGTTTAACGTAGCGGAACCCCAGAAATTCACAGTTGACGGAAGTCCCAGCAGCGTTATCATTGCTGCGCACATCCAACGGAGCAGAGGCATCAGTATGGCAGACCGTAAGCAGTTCGAGAACGTCCCGGCACCCGATCCGGAGTTGACACGGCTTTTGGATGCGTCACGTACCAGGGTCGTTACCGAAGAGGAATTGCAAGAGCAACGAATCAGCTTTGCGTTTGGCAATGGCCTTGGTTCGGAGCGTATTACGAAAGACAGCGTGCGACACGCATCCAAGCACTTAAAGCTGCGCTAACCCAGCATTCGGGCCTGCTCACCGCAGGACCCACCCAAACTCCCCGTGTCCGTCCGAGAAAAAGATAATCCCGCGCTCTACACGAAAATCCAAGAGCAAAATCTCTTGCGGCAGTACGATCTACTGTCTAACTGCATTGAAATCGGACTTGAAAAGAACATCGAAGCGTTCGATAAATAAACGCTTTGGGCGTTAAACTACGCCGCGGTCGCCAACATTGCACAGTTCGGGGGGCGCTACCGGGAAGATCCTATTTACGTGGGGAATCATTGGCCTCCCCACTTCAAGGAAGTGCCGAATCTCATGGATCAGTTCTTTTCAATGGTGCACGAGAACTGGACCATCGTGGAACATCCGACCTATCTCGCGGCGTACGCTCTCTGGAGATTGAACTGGATTCACCCATTCGTTGAAGGCAACGGAAGAACTGCACGGGCTGCTTGTTACTACCTCATTTGCATGAAGCAAGGTTCATTGCTGCCGGGGAGAAAGACAGTTCCAGAGCGGATAAGGGACAACCGTGATGAGTATGTCGCGTCACTCCGGACTGCAGACGCAGCATGGGATAACGGCCAGCTCGACGTGACCCGACTGGCCCAGTATTTGGCACAGCTACTCAAGGCCCAACTAGACGAGGCCAGCCCAGCCTCTCACTAATTCAAACTGACCCACTACCGACCCCCTTAGCTGGCGGCAAAGTCGGCATCAGTGCGAGCGCCGGTGCCCTGCTGCCCATATTCCTTCAACTTGTTGTGCAGCGTCTTGAGGCTGATGCCGAGAATTTCGGCCGCCCGAGTCTTGTTGTTATGGGTTGCCTCGAGCGTCTTGAAAATCAGCAAACGCTCAGCCTCGCCGACCGTGGTTCCCACTCCAAGATGGACTGAGTTGGCGTCGTGCACAGGAGCACGCACGAAGGCCTTGCCGAACCCCGGGGGAAGATGTTTGGGTTCGATCATGGGGCCGGCGCAAAGAATCACAGCTCGCTCCAGAGTGTTGCGCAACTCGCGGACATTGCCCGGCCAATTGTGGGCTTGAAAGGCGCCCATCACCGCATCGTTGATGCCGACGACCGTGCGGTTGTGCTTGTCGTTCATGTCGGCAAGTAGAGCGCTGACTAGTTCGGACAGGTCGTCCATGTGCTCGCGCAGCGGCGGCATATGAATGTTGAATACGTTCAGGCGGTAGTAAAGGTCGTTGCGAAGTTCACCGCGCGCTACAGCTTCCTCGGGAGGTTTGTTGGTGGCGGCCAGCACACGAACGTCGACTGACGTTTCGCCCTTGCTTCCCAGACGTCGCAGCTTGCGGTCTTCGAGCACGCGCAACAGTTTGGCTTGCGTGGCGACCGGCATCTCGCCAATCTCGTCGAGCAAGAGAGTTCCGCCCTCAGCCAGTTCGAAACATCCGGTGCGGCGTTCGAGGGCGCCGGTAAACGCGCCCTTCTCGTGGCCGAAGATCTCGCTCTCGATCAGGGTTTCGGGGATGGCCGCACAGTTGATGGCCACGAAGGGCTTGGCTTTGCGCGGGCTGATGGAGTGGATGGTGCGCGCCAACAGTTCCTTGCCAGTCCCGCTCTCGCCGGTGATCAAAACGGACGCCGTGCTCGGACCCACCATCTCGACCAGGTGGAAGATCTCCTGCATCTTTCTGGAAGGCCCGACCAATGATCCCAAGACGCCCACGTCTCGGAGGCGGCGACGGCTGGCTTCCAACTCGCGTTCCGCGCCGCGAATGCGGGTCGCGTTCTGCAGGATATTGCGCAGACGTGTGGGATTGACCGGCTTCTCAATAAAGTCGAAAGCCCCATTCTTCATGGCGGCGACGGCTGCGTCGACTTTGCCCATCCCGGTGAGGAGAATCACCGCAACCTGTTGCGGAGCAGCTGCAATGTGCTCCAGCAGTTCGAGGCCGTCCATACGCGGCATCTTCAGGTCGGTGACCACAATCGCAGGTCCCCAGGAAACTACTTTTGCCAAGCCGTCGACGCCATCGTCGGCGGTATCGGTTTCATACCCCCAGGCACGAACCAACTCGGCCAACCCAGTTCGCTCGTTCTCTTCGTCTTCGACGATCAGTACTTTTTCCTGAATCATTCCCAACAACAGCCTCTCGGAAACCACAAACTAGTCGAGGTGGCTGGCAAGCGGCCAGCTTGGGCCTCGCCCTGGAGGTGGCTCTGCAACTCCGCGCAAGTTTTGTCGCCCGGCGCTCCAGACAGGAGGCGAGCTAGACGATGGCTTCCAGTAAAGGTAACACTTTGAGGCTTGGTTATGCCAAGAGCGCGGCAGTGTACGCAGACGCGGCCGGGTATTGGCAGGGTCAGTTATTGCGCACCTGCAGGCCCGCTATTTTTCGAGCTCGCGGAGCGAGGTTCCGCTCGATCTTTCGTCATCGCAAGAGAAACGATTTGGACGTTGCGATCGATGTGCTGCAGGTGATGGGAACGTGCAGGCGCCCATGAAGTTGAGGAGGCGCCCCCCTTGGGCCTGGAGGGGCGAGCTGCCCTGAGCGAGACGATTTTTCTAAAAAAATCCCTTTACTGTGCTGGCAATCTGTGTTGTACGATATAGAACAATAGCAGTTGCAGCTCGGCCTTTTGTCGGGGCGTGCGTTCGGCGGTAGGACCGCGGGACGTGATGGCGAGGTGCAGGTGATCTTGCGTAACAGACACGAAAGACCCGGTTATAAAATCAGTAAACATCGGAAAACAGTAGTTTTGTATATCACGTTTGTTGCTGTACAATCGGGAACTGTTACGAAGTAGAGACATTTTTTTGTGCCTGATTAGCTGTGCCTGATTAAGTTCAATACTGAACCCGAGTAGGCCACTTTGCTGACGGTACTGCTAGAGTTCCGGAGGATTAAGAATGGCGTTTTGTGATGGAGTTCCGAAACGGCTTGTAGCGACGTCGATCGCGCTTGCGTTTGTGATCTGTTTACTGGCCTCTCTTGCCGCAGCGCAAGTTACCCTGGAGCCGAGAGCGGAAGTGTTCGGTGGCTATTCGTGGTATCACCCGAATGGTTACGTTGACTGGGGCAAAGCCCCCGACATCGCTCACGGCTGGAATGCTTCCAGCACATTCTATTTCCCCAACGCACGTAAGTTGGGCGTGGTGGTTGATGGCAGTGGTCACTACAACAGTAACTTTGTCAACGTCGGCTTTGGTTTAATCGGACTGCAGTACAAATTCCGCAATGACCAGTTTTCGCCGTTCGTTAGAGTATTGGCCGGCGCGTCGCATATCAGCCCAGCGGGTCTGGACTCAGAGTGGCGCGCGGTGGTTGGCGGAGGCGGCGGTTTCGACCTGACGCTCACCAATCTTATCTCGCTGCGAATCGCGCAGGCAGACTACCTCTACACCACTTATAATCCGCAGGCATTCACCGGCCACAGCTCAACCTGGAACAGTGTTCGTTTGTCCTCGGGCGTGGTATTCAACCTGGGCAACTACTACACCGCTCCGCTGTCGGCAGCTTGCACCGCCACACCGACGACGCCTGTCTTTGCGGGCGAGCCGGTGTCGGTGACAACGACGGGTACGAACTTCAGCCCGAAGCACACTCTGACGTACGCCTGGACCGCCACGGGTGGCAAGCTTGCCACTCCGAGCGCGGCGACCTCCAGCATCGATACGACGGGCCTGGCAGCCGGCACCTACACCGCCAATGCCACGATCACCGATCCCAAGTGGCAGAAGAACAACTCGGCGAGCTGCTCCACCAGCTTTACGGTGAAGCCGTTCACTCCGCCGTCAGTAACGTGCTCGGCGAATCCGACGACCGTCAAGTCGGGTGAGACGGCCACGATTACTGCGAATGCGACCAGCGCGGATGGCGCACAGATCACCAGCTATGCTTACACGGCATCGGCTGGCAAGATCACCGGCAACGGAACTTCTGCCACGCTTGATACGACGGGCCTGCCTGGTTCGACGGTCAACGTGACGGTTACCGCAACGGATTCGCACGGTCTCACCGGCACCTGCAACACCTCGGTTGGCGTGATTGAAGAAATCAAGTGCGTCAGCATCGAGGATTGGGGCGAGTGTACGTTCGAGAAGAACCCCAAGAAACCGTGGCGCGTCGATAACGATTGCAAGGACACGCTCGACAAACTTGCTCTCCGTCTGCAGCAGATGCCCAGCGGCAAGCTGGAAATCGTTGGCTACACGGACCAGGAAGAGTCGGTCAACGTGCAGCAACTCGGAGCGCAGCGTTCCGTCAACGTGAAGTACTACCTGGTTACGGATGGCCCGACCAAGTCTGATGCCACCCGTATCGAGCCTCGCGATGGCGGGGTCAAGGGTAAGGCGACTCACTTCTACCTCGTGCCCGACGGCGCCCTGTGCCAAGGCCAGACGGTGGAAGGACAGCCGGTTGACGAAACCAAGGTGCAGCCGCAGTCGCGTAACGCGCCTGCTCCGAAGAAACACAAGGCGAAAGCCAAGCCTGCGGCGCCTCCAGCTCAGTAGCTGAAGTGCCGTAGTCAACTCAAGCCGGTGAGAGGGCGACCTCTCACCGGTTTTTTCCTGAGGCCCGAATTCTCCGCACATGCGGTCAAAGAGATCGAAGATCCGCTGCTGCGGATGGGTTTGCTCAGCCTGGGTCACTTGCGTGGCTGGCCGGCGAACGGACGTCGTGTCAGACGGTTTGTCGAAAAGCAGGTCCCGAAGAAGCAGGCATAGCCGTCGACACTGTGCGTTTTGCCCTTCGAGCGGCTATGATTTAAATGGTGGGAATTTGGTTTGTGAATTGAAAAGTGGAGATGTAGTCGTGGGTATGCGTCCTTCTATTCGTTCTGTTGCGAAGCTGGCAGCCGGCCTCGCGCTGCTATGTTCAGTAGTGGCTGTCACTGCGATGGCCTCGGACTGGCGGTTGATTGGTCCCGATGGCGGTAATGTGCGCTGCCTGTCTTACGATCCCAGCGATCCCAACCGCATTCTTTTGGGAACCAGCTCGGGGCAGTTGTTTGTCTCGCGCGATGGCGGTAACTCGTGGGCGCCGTTCGCCCACCTGGGGACGGGCGATGACTTGGTGATCGACCACATCGTCTTCGATCCCACGAATACGCAAACGATTTATGCGGCAGGATGGGGCCTCTACCACGACGACGAAGGCGATGTGTTTCGCTCGGACGATGGCGGGGCGACGTGGCGAGCTCTGCCGGGAACGCACGGCAAGTCGATCCGCGCCTTGTCCATGGCGCCGAGCGATCACAATACCCTGGTGATCGGAGCGCTGGATGGAGTGTTCCGCTCGCAGGACGGCGGGGCAACCTGGACGCAGATGACTCCGGACAACCCGGAGGTACTGGAGAACCACGCATCGATGAAGAACTTCGTGTCGGTGGCGATCGATCCCGTGAACCCTGACATCGTTTACGCCGGCACCCGCCATCTGCCGTGGAAGACGTCTGACGGCGGAAAAAACTGGCATAACCTAAAGGACGGCATCCTCGACGACTCGGATGTGTTCAGCGTCATCGTCGATCCCAAAACGCCGTCGCGGGTGTACGCCAGCGCCTGCTCGGGAATTTACAAGAGCGACAACGGCGCCGACGTGTTTCATCGCGTGCAGGGGTTGCCACATTCAGCCATCCGAACCAGAGTGTTGAAGCAGGACCCGCAGCGTCCCTCGATCGTTTACGCCGGTACCACCGGCGGGATGTGGAAGACCTTGGATGGCGGCGCCAAGTGGACCCTGGTGACCAAGGACGACGTGGTGGTCAACGACGTCATGATCGATCCCCGCAATCCCGATCGTGTGCTGATCGCGACCGATCGTGGAGGCGTGTTGGCGAGCAACGATGGCTTTGGCAACTCCAAGTACCAGCAATCGAACCGCGGATTTTCGCACCGCATGGTCGGGGCGATGATAGCCGATCGCAAAGATCCAAATCGCCTGTACGTAGGAATCATCAATGACAAGGTGCACGGTGGACTCTTCAGTACCGACGACATCGGAAAGAGCTGGCTGCAGGTCAGCAAGGGACTAGAGGATCGCGACATCTTGAGCCTGCAACAGGCAGAGAACGGAGCGATCTTTGCCGGCACGAACCATGGCATTTTCTCTCTCGCGTCACTCAACGGCTCGTGGCTTCCGGCTACGATGATTCGCGGGCCTGTGCCGGAGTGGCAGCCGAAACCAGAGCCCGCTCCCGAACCAGTTGCCAAGAAGACCACGAAAACAACGACCGCGAAGTCCGCGGCCGCGCGCAAGTCCGCAGCAATAGCCAAGAAGAAAGAACCAGTCGAGGTTCCAATTCCTATCGCCATCACGCCGCGGGTGCGCTCGATCCAGATTACCGACCAGGCGTGGTATGCGGCGACGAACGAAGGGTTGTTTATCAGCGTGGACGGCGGCAAGAAGTGGTACGGAATGCCGGTGGACGGCGAGCTCGACTTTATCGCCGCGAATGATTATCCCGACGGCACCTTGACCCTGGCGAGCATCAAGCGGGCCTTTATCTCGCACGATGCGGGGCGCACCTGGTCTGAGATCACCCTTCCGACCTACGTCACTGGCCTCTACAACGTTACCGTGACGCCGGATTCGTCGTTGTGGCTCGGCACCCGCGAAGGCGCGGTCCGCTCCAACGATGGCGGTAAGACCTGGGCGCACATCATGAGCGGATTGCCGCCAAGTTTCGTGCTGGGGGTAAAGTACGACGACAAGGCGCAACGCCTGCTGGCTACGGCCATGAATTCGCGCGGCGTCTTTGAAAGCGCTGACGGGGGCAAAACCTGGAGTCAGACTCCAGAGGCCACGTTCTCCATTCGCACGGCCATGGGTTACCAGGACCTGTTGCTGGCGATTTCCTGGCACAACGGAATTCTGCTGCAGAGCAGCGGCACAGCCGCTGCAGCGGCGAACACCGCGGCTGTTGCCGGAAGCGCGGCCGCGAAGGCCCAGTAGCTAATAGCGGCGGTTAATCTTTGAACCGGGAGGCAGGACGCCTCCCGGATTTTTTTGTTTGCGATGCCGGTGCTGCACCGAGCACAAGAATCGCTTCCACGAGTCTCATCCTTCAGTTCCCGATGCGGGAGCAGACGGCTTCATGGTGCCGATGCGGGAATGGGAATGTAAGTCCTGAACGCGATGAGAGTTGACGCTTGATTCCGCAAGAGCTTAGTCCCGTTTTGAAACTCGGAACGGCTTGTCTGTCGCTGGGGCAATTTCTTGCAATCTTCAACCTTATTGAAAATACAGGGCTTGTGAATCAGCTGCGGTTTGGAACTGATCGTGCTTTTGATATCGGCATACGAGCTTCCGATTTCAGATCGGGGATGGGTCATGAAAGCTTTGCAAAATGCTGATACGGACGGGCAACACGGGCCGAAGCCGACTGCGGCACCGGACACGAGATTGATGCCGGCCGGATGCGAAGTGTGCGGCGAGTTGCTGCACGGGTTGAACAACGCACTGGCGAGTGTGCTGCTGAACGCCCAAGTGATGGCCTGGAAGTTGCCGTCGTACAGTCGCGGTAAGCGGTATCTGCATGAAATCGAGCGCAACGCCCAAAGGGGAGGGGAACTGGTGAAGCGGCTGCTGGAACGGTCGCAGGCCAAGTGCCAGACGGGCGAGTGTCCGGGGCGCACTGGCACAGGAGCCTCGTCCGTCGACGAGTCCGATAACGTAACGGGTATCCCTAAGTGCGACTTGCCCGCTCAGCCTGTGGAACAGAGGCCCAGGCCATGAGTGCAAAGGCGTTGGGTTTTTGCGACAACTCCGAAAATGCCTCACACGGTGATGTGACCCCTGCACTAGCAGCGATTTCCCAAAAGGGGACAATGGTGATACCGGAGCTGCCACGGTTGCATTGTGACCGCTTCGGGAATCCGAGCCGTTTGGAAGAGGGTCCAGCCGTGCTTACTGAAGAAACCGTTGCCACCGCGGAACCGATTGCCGACACTAATCTCCTTAACCTACTAATCGTGGACGACGAACGTTCGGTGCGCGAATCCTGCCGGGAGGTCGCTGTCGCGCTGGGATTCGATACCCAGATCGCGGACACTCCCGAACATTCTTACCGCATTCTTGATAGCACGAACGTGGATGTCGTGCTGCTGGATCTCCGTCTGCCGGGAATAAACGGAATGGAGGTGCTTCGCGAAATCAAGCGGCGACGTCCAGACACCGTGGTGGTGATTATGACCGGCTTTGCCACAGTCCAGTCAGCGGTGCAGGCCATGAAAGCCGGGGCGTATGACTATGTAACCAAGCCCTTCAACTTCGACGAACTCCGCCTGGTGCTAGATCGGGTAACGGCGCATTTAAAGCTGGCCACCGAGAACCGTATCCTGCGCGAACAAGTGAAGTCGAAACATGGCTTTGGAGCGATGGTGGGACAGGCGCCGGAGATGGACCGGCTGTACCGCATCATTACCAAAGCGGCGCACAGCACCCATCCTGTGCTGATTCTTGGAGAGAGTGGCACGGGCAAGGAACTGGTGGCGCGCTCCATCCATTACACCGGCTCGTTCCGCGACAAGCCGTTCATTCCGGTCGATTGCGGCTCACTCGTTCCTAGTCTGATTGAAAGCGAGCTGTTTGGATACGTGAGGGGCGCATTTACCGGCGCGGTTCGAGCGAAGGACGGCCTCATGGCGGCAGCCGATGGCGGAACGGTGTTTCTCGACGAAATCGGCGAGCTGCCGATAGATTTGCAGTCGAAGCTGCTGCGGGCACTGCAGGAGAAAGAGATTCGGCCCGTCGGCGGTACACGCGCTATTCCCATCAACGTGCGAGTGCTGGCCGCCACCAACCGCGATCTGGAAGCGGCGGTGCAGCAGGGCACGTTCCGCCGCGACTTGTACTTCCGCCTTAACGTACTGACGCTGCGAGTACCTCCGCTGCGCGAGCGCCAGCAGGACATTCCCCTGCTGGCGGGACACATCCTGGAGCGCGTGGCCCGCACCACCGGGGTGCAGCGAAACATCAGCGACGACGCCCTGAAACTGATGCTTAACTATGAATGGCCGGGCAATGTGCGCGAACTGGAGAACTGCCTGGAACGCGCCTGCGCCTTGACTTCGGGTCCCACGATCCACATTGCCGACTTGCCGACAGCACTACAAAACTTTCACACCCAGACGCCTGAGGTGGCTGGCAGCATCGAGGCGGTGGGCGGCGTTGCGCCCCTGGCCGAGCTGGAGAAGCGGGCGATCCTGCACGCCATCACGCTATTGAATGGAGACAAGCTGGAAGCGGCCCGGCAACTGGGAATCGGCAAGACAACCCTGTATCGCAAACTGAAGGAATACGGCTCGACGGTGTAAGGGCCGGGCCAGCCCCTTCTCTTCGAAGACCCGCCTTTGGGCGGGATGGGCGAGTTGCGCCCGAATGTAGTGACGGGAGAAATCTCATGATCATGCTGGTAACTACTTCGCCGCGCGCTCGGGAATGCGCGGCCGCAATGGAACAAGCGACGCATCAGAAAACGGAAATCGCGGCCTCGCTGGCGCGGGCAGTGGAGCGCCTGCAATCCAACGACTACGATTTGCTGGTATTGGATGAGTCGTTTAACCACACCGAGATTGGCGGCGTGAACCTGCTACTCAGCCACGCGGGCCCGGCCATGCCGGTCTATGTGAACCTGGCCCTGCATGGCACGGAGCGGGTGGCGCGTGAAGTGCAAAGCGGATTAGCGCGGTTTGTCCGGGAGAGACTGTCGGCCATGCAGTCGGCGGAAAACCTGCTGCGCAACGTAGTGCGGGGAGAGGTCACAGCCATTCTGCTGAATTCGGAGCTGGCAATGCGGGCGCCAGCGCTTTGCCCGGAGGCGGCGGAGAAAATCCAGATCGTGCACGATCTTGCCGAGACCATGCGTCGTAAGCTCGAAGTCACGCCTGCGCATGTGGCGGCAGCCCGGTCCCGCGAAGCAGGGCTCAGGACCTCCTAGCAGGATGCTGAAAAAGTCGGGAAAGCAGATTCCTCACGGACTACGGTCCGTTCGGAATGACAAAAATAAAGGACTTGTCCGGCGCAGCTAAAAGCTGCGCCCCTTCAAGACACGGCCGAAATTGACTTTTTCAGCAAGCCTGCTAGAGCAAGCCCGTAGCGTGTGTTATTCGGTGCGCAGGGCCTTCATGGGCTCGACCGATGCCGCACGCCTTGCTGGAAGCATGGCAGCGAGCAATGCAACGAGCGATACCAGCACCGTGCCGGCCAGAAGTGTGAGAGGATCAAAGGCACTCACGCCGTAAAGCTGGCTGCGGACCATTCGGGTCAAGAGCAGCGCGAGGGGTATCGTAAGCGCGATGCTGACGCCCGCCAACCACATCACGTCCACCAGCACCATGCGGACGACGCTGATGCGCTGCGCTCCCATCGCCATGCGGATGCCGATCTCCCGCGTACGCTGGGCTGTGGTGTAGGCCAGCACGCCGTACAGGGCGATGGCGGCAAGGGAGGTGGCGAGCACCGCGAACACTACGGCCAGCAAAGTGACCAGACGGTCGTTCATGAGGTTGTCGTCGATCTGTTCGTCCATGGTGCGCATGGTGTCGAGCACCAGTTTGGAATCAAGGTTCTGAATGGCCGCGCGAATGGTAGTTTCGGCCGATTCAGGCGATTGCACGGTCCGCACATAGTATTGAAGTGTGCTGCTCTTTTCATTCTGCAGAAACGGCCGATAAATCGTGCGGTGGATATCACCGCGCACGCCAATGTGTTTGGCATCGCCGACGATGCCGACGATTTGAATGTCAAGTTTGGTGTCGCTGCCGCTCCCGCGTCCGACCATGTGCCCGAGGGCGCGTTGCGGATCTCCGAAGTACTTGCGCGCGAATGTGGCATTCACCACTGCAACGCTCGGCTGCCCAGCTATGTCGTGATCGGTGAAGGTCCTTCCCGCCAGCACGGGAAGCTGCAAAGCTGCGAAGTAGCCAGGGGTCACCGACGGCATTTCCATGTTCATGTCTTCGTCGTCTTTGGCGTCGTAGCCGGCGATCGAGAAATTGCTGCCGATGCCGTCATCCGACAGCTCGGGATCGTCGGTACCGCCCGCGGAGACTACCCCGGGGAGGGCAGCCAGTGTTTCGAGGACCCGCTTGTGGAGCGGATTAACCTGGTCCTGCTGGTATCCGGCCAGTCGGGGGTTAATGCCAAAGGTTACAAGATGCCCGGTGACAAAGCCTACATCCTGCGATTCCAGGTTGCGGAGGGTGCGAACAAAGAGTCCCGCGCCAACCACCAGGAGCAGGCTCAGCCCAATCTGCAAGCCCACGGTGATACGCCGAAAGATCAATGGCGACGCACCGGAGGTGCCGGTCTGCTGTTTCAACGAAGTAACCAGATCGGGTTTAAGGAAACGCAACGCAGGCGCCAGACTGCATATCACGCTCGCGGCAAAAGCGATCGCGAAGTTGAACAGCAATATCCGAAGGTCGACACCTGTGCTGAAGGGAAAATGCGAGATGTCTCCCACGACCACGGCACGCACTAATGCGCGGGTCGCGAGCGGCGCGACGATCACCCCAACAACGCCGCCCAAGGTGCCCAGCAGCAGTCCTTCCACCAGCAACTGACGGGTGATCTGCCAGCGGCTCGCGCCCATGGCATAGCGCACCGACATTTCGCGCGCGCGGCCCGAGGCGCGCACCAGCAGCAGGCTGGAAATGTTCACGCACGCCATCAAGACCACCAGGCCCACCATTCCCATCACGATAAGAAGCGGCTCCCCAACCTGATCGCGCAGGGGAGAGAAGCCTTTCGATCCGTCCACCACCATCAAGTGTGCTTTGTCGAAGAACGCCTGGCGGAAATGCTCCGACGTCTTTTTAAATAGCGGAAATTCCTCAGCGCGCAGCCCGTTCCAGAGCGGATTGATGCCAGCCTCGGCCGCTGCTGCGGTTTCTCCTGGTTTCAGCCGCGCGGCCAGGGTCAGCCATCGTGACTTGTGATCCTCGAGGACCTGAAGGCCCTCGAGGCCCTGCTGAATCACCGGTTGAGCGGTGATCGGCACGAAGATCTTGGGCGTTTGTCCGGCGACCACACTGTGAAATCCAGGAGTTGCGATTCCGATGATGGTGAATGTATGGCCATCGATCAACAGCGTTTGGTTGACTACGCGAGGATCGCCGCCGAACTTTGTCTTCCAGTAATTGAAGCTCAGCACCACCACGGGTGCGCTGTTGGGCACATCGTCGGACGGAAGGATCACGCGGCCGGCCGACGGTTGCACTCCGAGCACTTCAAAGTAGTTTCCGGAAACCATTTCGCAAGTCACGAGCTCGGGTGAATTGTTCCATTGCACTCCGGCCTGGCACTGGTCACTGGCTAGTATGCCGTCAAAGACGGTGTTCTTGTCGCGAAGGTCGCGGTACATCGGGTAGGAGAAGTAGTCTTTGTCGTCGCCGCCGTACGAGTCGATGTGACCGGGGCTTGTGCCGGTAAAGCGCAGTCGAACCAGTTGTTCGGGATGAGAGACCGGCAGACGCCGCAGGAGTGCCTGGTCGAGCAGAGTGAAGACGGCCGTATTGGCGCCAATGCCCAACGCCAGCGTGAGCACCGCTACAATGGCGAAGCCCGGCGACTTGCGCATCTGCCGCAGAGCCATGCGAATTTCACGCGAGATTGTTCCCATTATTTCCTCATCCCTTGGTTGAACGGTCTACTCGGTTCGTAACGCTTTCATCGGATCAACGGACGCAGCCCGCCTTGCCGGCAACAAGGCCGCAAGCAAAGCCACGAACGCTACCAGCACGGTGCATGCCAGCAGCGTGACTGGATCAAACGAACTTACACCATAGAGCTGGCTGCGAATCGTCCGCGCAAACAAAAGCGCAATTGGTACGGTGACCACAATGCTGATTCCCGCCAGCCACAAAACATCTGTCAACACCATGCGGACCACACTGCTGCGCTGCGCGCCCATTGCCATGCGGATGCCGATCTCGCGGGTACGCTGCGCGGTGGAGTAGGCCAACACGCCGTAAAGGCCAATAGCGGCCAGCAGCATCGCCAGGACGCCGAAGCTGACGGACAACAAGGCGATGATCCGCTCGCTCAAAAGATTGTCGGCAATCATCTCATCCATAGTTTGGAGTTTGCCCAGCGCCAGCTTCGAATCCAACTGCTGCATCACGACGCGAATGTTGTCTTCAGCCGCGGTGGGTGCCTGCCAGGTGCGCACGATGAAGGTAATGAAGTTTGGCTGAGTGGACTGATAGAGCGCCCGGTAAGCGGTGCGGCGCACCGGTGCACGGACTCCTTGGTGTTTCGTGTCACCGACGACACCCACGATCGTCGTGTTGATCGGTTCCGTTACGCTCCCGAAATTCACCACGTGACCGAGAGCGGCCTGCGGAGTGCCGAAGTAATGCTGTGCGAAGCGGGCGTTCACGATGGCGACATTTTCCGTGCCGAGGACATCATGGTCGGAAAAAGGGCGTCCGGCTAGCAGAGGCACCTGCATGGTCTCAAAATATAGTGGCGTAACCCAGGGCTGCTCGACCTGCATGTCCTCGTCTTCCTTCGCGTTGTAACCCACGATCCGGATGTTCCCGTTGTCATCTTCGCCCGAGAGGTCTGGATCGTCGGTAGCGGCGACGGCACGGACACCGGGCAGCCCGGCGAGGGTGTCCAGGACCCGCCGGTTCAAGGCCTTGACCTGGTCGGGCTGATACCCCGCCAGACGAGGATTGACGTTGAATCCGAGCATGTGGTCCGCGGTGAATCCCAGGTCCACCGATTGGAGGTTGCGCAGCGTTCGGACGAACAGACCCGCCCCGATCAGCAGCAACAGGCTCAGCCCGATCTGTGCTCCCACCAGGATGCGGCGGGAACGCAACTTCGTACCCGCCGACGACAGGGTTTGCTGCTTAAGAGAACTGACCAGGTCCGGGTTCAAGAAGTGCAGGGCCGGAGCGAGGCTGAACGCCAGTGCCACCAGGAAAGCCAGCCCAAACGCAAAGAACAAAATGCGGAGATCTGGATTGGGATTGAAGGCAAGTTCCGTGGGGGTGCTGCCTGCCAGGCGACGAATGAGTACCCGTGACACCGCAGGAGCGAGCGCCAACCCGAGCGCTCCGCCAAAGAGTCCAAGCAAGACGCCTTCGATCAGCAACTGGCGGACAATTTGCCAGCGCCCGGCGCCCATGGCGTAGCGCACTGAGATCTCTCGCACCCGACCGGCGGCGCGCACCAGGAGCAGACTGGAGACGTTGACACACGCCATCAGCACCAGCAGTCCGACCATGCCCATCAGCACCATCAAGGGGGTGCTGAGCTGGTCGCGCAGGGGAGAAAATCCGCGGGCGCCATCGATCAATTGCAAGTGTGAATCGTCGAGGAATCGTTTTTGCCAGCGGGCCTTATGCTCGAAGGTCTTGAACTCTTCGGCGCGGAGCGCATGCCATAGCGGCGCCATGCCGGCCTCAGCTTGCTGACGGCTAATGCCAGGCTTCAGTCGTCCCGACAGCGTCAGCCAGTTGGATCGACGGTCCTCGAGGTCCTGCCAGCGTGGGGTGATGATAGCCTTTGCGGTAACCGGCACAAAGAGATCTTCCAACGACCCGGCGACGATGCTGTGGAAGCCGGGCGGAGCGACGCCAACGATGGTGAATGGCTGGGTATTGATGAATAGCGTCTGGTTGATGACGCCGGGGTCGGAAGCGAAGTGCGTCTTCCAATAGTTGAAGCTCAGTACCGCGACGAGGTTCGCATTCTGCGCTTCGTCAGACGGTACAAATAAACGGCCGAACGCGGGACGGATGCCGAGGGCTTCAAAGTAGTTTCCAGAGACCAGTTCGCAGCCGGCCATGTCGGGTTTGTTGTTCCAGCGGACAGCTACGTTTTGTTGATCATTGGCAATTACGTCCTGCAATACCTGGTTCTTGTCGCGCAGGTCGCGGTACATCGGGTAAGAAAAATAGTCGTTGTCGTCGCCGCCGTAGGAGTTGAAGTGACCGGGCGCATCTCCCGTCCAATGGAGGCGAACCAACTGCTCAGGGTGGCGCACTGGCAGTGAGCGTAGGAGAGCCTGGTCGAACAGAGTGAATACAGCTGTGTTGGCCCCAATCCCCAGCGCCAGGGTGACGACTGCCACGATGGTGAAGACCGGCGCCTTGCGCATTTGCCGCAAGCCCAGGCGAATTTCATTCAGGATCGTTCCCATGATCTTATTTCCTCAAATCTCGCTACCAACTTACTCGGTCCGTAATGCTTTCATTGGTTCGATCGATGCAGCGCGTCGAGCCGGCAGGTAACTCGCAAGTAATACCGTTCCGATCAACACGGCCGTGGCTATGAGCCATGGAACGACGTGTAGCAGGCTCACGTGAAACAGCAAGCTGGAGAAGACCCGACCCAGCACTAACGCAGCGATGAGACCGAACGCCACTCCGAATCCCAACAGGCGCATTCCCTGCATCAGCACCAACTGCAACACTTTGTTGCGCTGTGCACCAAGCGCCATCCGCACTCCCAACTCGCGAGTGCGCAGGCGCACGGAGTAGTTGATGACTCCGTAAAGTCCCAAGGCTGCCAGCAGAAGAGCGAGTGCGGCGAAGGTGCCCAACAAGATGACGACGAACTTTCTGCCGGTCAGCGAATCGTTGACGCGCTCTTCCATGGTCTTGACGTCGTAGATTGGAATGCTGGAGTCGCCGGCGCGGACCGCCGCTGCAAGATCGGTCGCCACGCTATCGGCGGGGCGCGAAGTTCGGATCACCAGGTCGGCGGTCAAGCTCGGATTTTGCGCGATAGCGAGATAGTAAAAGCCTTCGTTGGTGTCAGCCTCCAGCGAATTGGCGCGGGCGTGAGCGGTAAGGCCGACAATCGTGAACCACGGGCCCTTGTTGGGATCGTCGAAGGCGATGTGCTGTCCAATGGCGCTCTGTCCGGGCCAGTACTGGCGGGCCAGAACCTCATCGACGATGGCGACGCCTTCCGTGGTTTTGCGGTCTCCATCGGTGAAGTCGCGGCCTTGCAAGAGGGGAATTTTTAACGTCGCAAAATATCCCGGCGAAATCAGCCGGATGCTGCCATGCGGGCCCGGTTCGTTAGGGCCTTTCGGACGTCCCTGGATGTAGAAGCTGGACATGCCACCGTTATTGGTGAATGGCAAGCTGTCGATAATCGTGGCGGAACTGACGCCGGGGACATTGCGCAGACGCTCGTCCAACGAGGTCAGAAATGCAGCTTGCTTTTCGTCGCTGTCGTAAACCGTTTTCGGCAAAGAGAATGAGGCGGAGGTCAGTCCGTAGGCCTGGAAGCCGGTTTCCACGGCTTCTACGGCCTTGAGGCTGCTGAACAACAGGCCAGCACCGGCCAACAGCAAGAGGCAAAGCGCGATCTGTGCGATCACTAGCGACGAACGAGTCCGCTGGCTGGTCCGGCCAGAGGTGCCGGAGCGGCCGGACTCATGCAAGCTGTTGAACCAACCAGGCTGCGTGCGGTGCCAGGCGGGCACGACGCCGCACAACAACGAACATAACACCGCAATCAGCACGACAAACAGCAAAACCGGGCCGCGAAACGACAGCTGCAGATGTTCGGCAAGCATGGGAGGCAAGCCGCGCAGCAATAAGGGGGCGACGGCAAAAGCCACTACAAATCCCAGGGCCAAGCCAGCTACAGTCAGCACAACGCTTTCCATCAGCGCCTGGCGAATCAGCGTCCAGCGTGAGGCTCCGAGCGCGATCCGCACCGCCAGGTCGCGCTGGCGGGCGGAGGCACGCGCCATCTGCAGTCCCGCGATGTTGGCGCAGGCGATCAACAGCACCATGCCGACAGCGCCAAGCAACACTGTCAGCGGCTTGCGCAAGTTGCCTCCGATGAATTCGGTCAGAGGCACGGAGAACATGCCCCAACCGCTGGCACGCCCATAGCTGCTGGTGCCCTCCGAGGCGATGTTCTCCTCGGCCTTGCGGTTGAGATACGCATTTGCCTGCTGCAATGTGACTCCAGGCCGCAGCCGAGCAGCGCCAAACAGGTACTCGTTGTAGCGATGATGGTGATCATGGTAACGAGCGGGTGGAAGGGCGATGGGCACCCACAGTTCTGCCTGGTTCGGCCATTTGAACTCGGGGCCCATGACTCCAATCACCTGATAGGACTGCTGATTGAGGACCAGGGAACGTCCAACAATGTTGGGATCGCCGCCAAAGCGTGTCTTCCATGCGTCATGTGACAGAACGACGGTCTTTGTTGCTCCTGGCACATCTTCTTCCGCGGTGAACACACGCCCAAGAGCAGGTCTCACCTCAAACACGTCGAAGTAGCCGGACGACACTTGCGCGCCGTTAATCAACTCCGGGTTGGCATTGTCGCGGCTGAAGTTGAAGCCAATCGCATTCATTACGGCCGATGCGGAAAAGATGTCTTTGCCATCAGCGGCGTCGGCAAAGTCGGGAGCCGAGATCGAGATGTTGCCCAAATCGGCGAGTCCGCCGTACTTTGCGCGCAGGGCCACGAGGTTCGAGGCGTGAGGGATTCCACTGGGATTCAGCAGGATAGCGTTGGTGACAGAGAAGACCGCGATATTGGCGCCGATGCCGAGCGCGAGGGTTAGCACAGACACGATGGCGAAAGCCGGAGATTGGGCCAGTTGCCGGATTGCGTACTTCAGTTCGTTGATCACGCCTTACTCCTCTTTCTGGTGGTCCTTACTCGGCCCGCAAGGCTTGCATGGGCTCGATGGAAGCGGCGCGCCGGGCTGGCAACCAGGCAGCGAACGCTGCGGTAGTAACCAACACAACTACTGCACCAACTGCAGTGACCGGATCAAACGGAGAAACCCCAAACAAGAGGCTCTTCATCACGCGTACCGCGAAGAATGCACCGGTCGCGCCTACGATGATTCCTCCCAATGCAATCCACGCACACTCTCGCAAAATCATGCCAAAGATGCGCTCTCTTTCGGCCCCAAGTGCAACCCGGAGGGCGAATTCCTTGGTGCGTTCCACAACTGAATAGGCCAATCCCGCGTACACGCCAAGGGTCGCAACCAGAAGGCTACAGATGCCATAGACGGCAATCATCTCCGCAGGCACCCTGGCGTCGGAATAGGAAGCCTGGATGTGATCGTGCAGCGTCTCAATGTCGTTGACAGGCAGCGTGCTGTCGAGTGCGGCGACCTCGCGGTCAAGCCCTGGCAGTAAGTTCTGAGCTGACGACGTGCCACGCAGCACGATGGAGAACCAGCCCTGGTAATCCTGGAGAATCGACAGATACACGACAGGGTCCCCGGTGTCCCACGAAGCGTTGCGATAGATGATGGTGCGATTCACTCCAACGACCTCGCAGGAACGTTTGCCCACTTGAATCTGGGAGCCGAGAACATTGCCCTTGGGCCAGTACTTGCGCGCCATACTCTGGTTCACGATCGCCGCGCACGGCGCCGTGTCGGTGTCGTGATCGCTGAATTCGCGCCCTTGCAGAATTGGAATGCGCAGCGCCTTGAAGAAGTCGGGAGCCACGGAGTCGACGACGATGCTCATGCTTTCGTCCTTGGCGGGCTGATAACCGGCAACAGCCACGTCGCGCACGTTGCCTCCGCCGCTTAAACCCATCGGAACATAACTGGTAAGCGAGGCGGCGCTGACGCCCGGCAGAGCACGCAATCTCTCCAGCAGTGTGCGCTGAAACGCCAGTCCCCTTTGTTCCGAATATCCCGCGCGGGTCAAGTCGATAGACGCGACAAGCGTGTTGTCGGTAGCGAACCCAGGATCGCGGTGAACGACATTCCACAACGTACGCACCAGCAGTCCGCAGGCAACCAGCACGACAAAGCAGAGACCAAGCTGCAAGCTGAGCAAGGCATTGCGCCGGGTGCGAGAGCGACTGCCCACAACCGACGTTGCGCCATCGTGCAGGGCGCCAACCTGTGAGATTTTGAGGACCTGACGGGCGGGGAAGAGCCCGCAGGCGAGAACCGTGATCGCGATCAAACCGAGGGCAAAAACCAAAATGCGCGGATCAGGCTGCAAGTTGAACACGAATGACACGCCAATCTTCGGCAGCAAGGCATACATCCCTCGTGACAGACCGACACTCGCGAGCCAACCGGCCACGCCCGCCAGGGCCGCGATAACAGCCGTTTCCGTCAGGAGTTGGCGCAGGAGGCGGAAACGGCTGGCTCCGAGCGATGTGCGAACCGCCAGCTCACGGGTACGGCGGGAGCTGCGTTGAATCAGGAGGACCGCCACGTTTGCGTAGACCAGCGCCAGAAGCAGCCCGGCGGCGCCAAAGAGAATCGGGATCATGTCACTTACGTTGCTGAAGAAACCTCGAGACATATGCCCGGGGTCCGACATGAAGATGTCCCACGCTTTGAAGTACGCAGACTTTTGCTGAGCCGCGAATTGATGTGCGAGGCTGTGGAGCTCAGCGGAAGCCTGCTGATCGCTAACTCCCGGCCGCAAGCGCACGGCGACTTCCACCCCGAAATTGTTGGCGATGAGTGGATCAGGCTTGCCGTCCGCAAGGGCCGAAAGCTCGCTGAACGGCACCCACAACGATTGCGCCAGACCGCCATAGATTCCGGCGAAGTTCTCGGGGGCGACGCCGATGACAGTAAGGGGATGGCGGTTGATGTCGATCGTGCGTCCCACAATGTTGGCATCGCTGTGAAACCGCGAGCGCCATAAATCGTAGCTGATCACAACCTCAGGCGCGGAACCATAGGCACGATCGTCATGGATGGCGAAGGTGCGGCCCAGAGTCGGGTTCACGCCGAGCATCTGGAAGTAGTTGCTGGCCACAATGGCGGCCCAGTAGCGTTCGGGTCGCGCGCCGGTGCTGGCGAGATCGACGGGAAACATTTCGTGTGCGGTGGCTTCCGCGAAACCGTGATGTTGCTCTCGAAGGTAGAGAAGCTGGTTGTAGTGCAAGGTATATCCGCGGTCGCCGTTGACACTGGCATCTAAAGTGCGAATTTCGTTCGCGTGTCGCACCTGCGGCCAGGGATTGAACAACACCGCATTGGCCCACGTGAAAACCGTTGTTACTGCGGCGATGCCCAGCGCGAGTGTGAGCACCGCAATCGTCGCGAACCCTGGATTCTTCTTCAGTTGTCGTAACGCATATCGCAGGTCTTGTAGCATGGTTTGACTTTCCGCGGAAAAATATTCAAGCGAATCGGCGAAACTACCCATCGTGGGTATTGCACGGAGGCCACCACTGCTGAATCGCCTGTTTTCAGCAAGTTAGGCGATCCAGCAAGTGACCGATGTCCAGCGCCGCAATCTGCTGTCCGCTTCCGGACAAGGCCGGCTGCAGGAAGATACGCATTCCTCGGCAAATGGTTCGCTAGAATCGGCGGGATTGGTGGTCCAGTGCATGAAGCTGTACTCCGCTACAATGAATCGACGGCGCAGCGCGCCGAGTTCCTTGGGAGGAAGTTCATGGCGGTAGTAAAGATCACTGTACGCAGAAATGGTCCGTTCCGGGTGGAAGCTCCCGAGGGTTCGATTGAACTGGTCGATGCCGATGGCAATCCTTACGATCTGACCGGCAAGCCGGCGTTTTCGCTGTGCCGCTGCGGGGGTTCGGTCAACAAGCCGTTTTGCGACGGTACCCACTCGAAGATCGGATTTCAGGCGGCGGAAGCGGCCGTCAAGAAGGCTGACGAAGCCGGGCCCGAGGAGCCGAAAAGCTAACCACAGACTCGATACTGGAACGAACAAGGCACCGCCTGGTGCGGTCCTTCGGTTTTTTAGGCGGCCTGCTAGTGTACGGTTTTGGTTTTGCGCGACATGTAGTCCATCAGCAGATATTGCCCGAGAGTGTAGGGCGTGGTGAAGTAAGCTTTGCCGCGACACATTTCCGTGACCTTTTGGACGAACTGCACCAGGCCATAGTCAGAAGCCAGCATGAACGTGTTGATCAGGATGCCCGCCCGCTTACACTTGGAAACTTCCTGCAGCGTCTCGCTCACGACCATGGGGTCTAGACCGAAAGCATTCTTGTAGATGCGGCCATCTTCGAGGGTAAGTGCCGAAGGTTTGCCATCGGTGATCATAACGATCTGCTTCATGTCCTTGCGCTGGCGCTGCAGGATGCGCTGCGCCATGCGGAGCCCCTCGCGCGTGTTGGTGTAATAGGGACCGACCTGCACTCGCGCCAATTGCGACAGTGGTACCTCTTCCGCTGAGTCGTGAAACAGCACCAGCGAGAGCGAGTCGCCAGGATATTGCGTGCGAATCAAGTGCGAGAGCGCCATGGCGACTTTCTTCGCCGGCGTGAAGCGGTCTTCGCCATACAGGATCATCGAGTGCGAGCAGTCGAGCATCAGCACGGTGGCACACGACGATTGGTATTCGCACTGGTGGACCTGCAGGTCGCTGTACTCGATGTTCAGCGGAAGGTGTAGCCCTTCGCGCTGGATCGCGCTCGACAACGTTGCTGTGATGTCGAGGTTGAGCGTGTCGCCGAATTCGTAGGTCTTGGACGCCCCACTGGCTTCGATGCCTGTCGCAGTATCACGGGTGTCGTGGCGTCCGAAGCTCGACTTGCCGAGTGACCCCAGCAGATCGCGCAAGGCACGAAATCCGAGGAAGTCCAATCCTTTGTCGGTGACCTCGAAGCGGGCCTGGGCCTGCGACTCGCCGGCCTTTCCGTCGACGCTGGACGGGCGCGCCGGGTCATGCGGCTGATCGATGCTGATGTAGTCTTCCTGCTCCATGCGATCGATGAGCTGCTCGATGAGCTGCTCGAATTGCTCGGCGCTCATCTGCGCGATCTGCTCGCGTAGCTGCTGATCGAGCATGTCGCTGTTCATCAGCGCTTCGGCAATGGCGTTGCGAAGATCATCCAGCGTCTGCTCAGTGGCGTGTTGATCGTAATAGTCCATGTACTGCCGCTGGAATCCACTTTGCAGCAAATGGTCAGACAGCGCCGCGAGCAGGTCCTCCATGCTCATCTCTGACGCGGGCTCCGGTACGTACTTCTTGTATTTAACGAACTTCATAAAAGTGGTTCGTGGCTAGTGTTTAGTGGCTAGCCACAATCATCCTGATCGGCATTGACCTAACATGGCGGTACTCACGGCCTTTGACACTTGGCTTGTTCTAGCCACAGCCACCGGTCACCAGCCACTAGTTGAACGGTCGGCGCTGTTTGCGGAAATCGCGTTCGTCCTCGTCTTCCCGCAAGTTCTGTTTTTCGCGGCGAGGCTGCTTCTCGCCGGCGGTGAACAGCCGCTCTTCGCTGCGTCCAATGCGCTTGTGCGCGTACAGACCTTCGAGGATAAACTCAGCCCCCGACACGATGACTTCCGAAGGCTCCTTGCCGCTGAGTCCGAGCGCACTCAACTTGTCGAGCAGCCCCTGAATTCCTCGTAGTTTGTGCAGCATTTCCTGCGCGCTGGCCGAATCGCGTAACTGGATTTCACCACCCAGGTCAAACCACTGCACCACCTGGTTCATGTTGTTGTTGCCGTGAAAATAGCGATCGTAAGTGCGGGCCACCGCGGCGCGAATGATGTCGCGGGCGACGTTGTCCGCGCCCTTCAGTTCGCCTTCGTACTCCAGTTCGAGTTTTCCGGTGATGGAAGGCATCGCTGCGTAAATGTCACCCACGCGCGGAACCACCAGCTTCTCGCCCGAGCGAATGGCACGCCGCTCCGCGTTGGAGATCACATTCTCAATCGCGCTGATCGGCAGACGCTGGCTTACGCCCGAGCGCTTATCGACGCGTTTGTCCTCGCGCGCCACGAACGCCGTGTGCTCGATGATTTCCTGGATGAATTCAGGGACTTGTAACTGATGGCCGTTGCGCTCGATCCAGGCCTCTTGCGCGGTGATCGCGACGCCCTCCTGCACGGTGGCGGGATAGTGCGTGCGGATCTCGGAGCCGATACGGTCTTTCAATGGCGTCACGATCTTGCCGCGCGCAGTGTAGTCCTCGGGGTTCGCGCTGAACACCAGCAGTACATCAAGCGGCAGACGCACTGGATAGCCCTTAATCTGCACGTCGCCTTCCTGCATGATGTTGAACAAGCCGACCTGGATCTTCCCGGCAAGATCAGGAAGTTCGTTCACTGCGAAGATTCCGCGATTGGCACGCGGAAGCAGTCCGTAGTGCACGGTCAACTCGCTCCCCAACTCGTGCCCACCTTTGGCGGCCTTGATCGGGTCGATGTCTCCGATGAGATCGGCGATGGTCACATCCGGAGTCGCGAGTTTTTCCACGTACCGCTCGTCGGGAGTGAGGTAGGCGATGCGCGCACCATCCGGATCTTTGGCAAGTAACTGTTTGCAGCGGGGACACAGAGGAGCATACGGGTTGTCGTGAATCTCACATCCAGCAAGGTAGGGTACCTGCGGATCGAGCAGCGTGGTCAGCGCGCGCAAGATGCGGCTCTTGGCCTGTCCACGCAAGCCAAGAAGTATGAAATTATGGCGGGAAAGAATGGCGTTTACGACCTGCGGCACGACAGTATCGTCGTAGCCGACAATGCCCGGAAAAACAGGTTCATCGCGGCGCAACCGGATCATCAGATTGTCGCGCAGCTCGTCTTTGACGCGACGGGCGCGAACACGTTCTTCGGAAAATTGGGGATTGCGACGAAGCTCGCCAAAGGTTTGCGGAAGCTGGCTCAAGGCTGGGGTACCTCCCGGGTCACGATCGCCATCCCACATGGCTGATCGATTGTTCGTATTCTACGCCAGCGTGGAGGATGTCTCGACAGGGGCGGCAGTGGGCTTTCATGGCCGGCAAAAACATTGCCAACAAACTGCCTCAGTCTCCGGTGACGCGGCTGCGACGGACTTCGGGCGCGAGCGCATCGAACGAACTCTCCTCGTCAGAGGCCCGCTTGTCTGGTTCGCTCGATGGCAACACACTAGCGGCGCCAGGATCGATCGAGCGCACGTGCAAGTCGCGTTGCGGGAAGGGAATCTCGATTCCGGCGTCATTCAGCTTTTGCATTGCGGCCAATGCAACTTCGCTCGTGATCTGCAGACCATTGTTTTCCTGCATCACCCAAAAGTGCAACTCGAAATCCAGGGAGCTCTCTCCAAACCCTTTGAAGTAGACCATAGGCTCGGGTTGAGTGAGTACGAGTTCATGCTTCGCCGCGGCTTCGCGAAGAATCTTCAACACGATCTTGGGATCGGACCCGTAGGCCACCCCGACCGGTAATTCCCTGCGGCGTTGTGATTCGGACAGAGTCCAGTTGATCACCTTGCTGGAGATAAGGCTGGCGTTAGGAACGATGACTTCAGCACCTTGGAATGTCTGGATCGTGCTGGAGCGAACTCCGATGCGGGTGACCTTCCCGCTATTACCGTCGACTTCGATGATGTCGTTAAGGTGAATGGGACGCTCAAATTGCAGAATCAGTCCAGAGACAAAATTGTTAATGATGTTCTGCAGTCCAAAGCCAAAACCGACGCCGATGGCGCCCGTGAGGACGGTGAACTTATTAAGCTCAATGCCACCGACATTGATGGCAGAGAGGGCCACCAGCAAAAGAATCACGTAGTAGAGCGTGGAGGCAATCAGCTCCGGCAGCCCGCGGGACAACTGGAAGCGTTTGAGGATTTCTTCCCGCAACCCGAAGCGGATTGCGCTCGCGATGAAGTAGCCGATCAGCAGGATGAGGAAGAAACCCAGGACGCTGCCCAGGGTAATTCCGGCTGCGCTTCCGGCGATGTGAAAATCGAGAACAGCGTTCACAACGTTGGTGAACGACTCGCTCAGGCTAAGCAAATCGAGCGTCGCCGTGAGCCAGATCAACACTCCAGCCCATGCCACCAGGCGGGGTATCCAGCGAGTGACTGCGTTGCGATGCAGCCGCACCACGGCAATGCGCTCGGCAAAGGGCGAATTCATGGCTGCAAGGAACAGCACTTTGAAGACTTTCACCGCAGTGAACGCACTGATGCCGATAAATGCGCTGTAGAGGCACGCGGCCGCCAGAAACTGTGACAGCCTCAGGTAACCAAACAGGTCTGCGAAAAGCGCCACTCCCAAGGTCCCTACCGCCAGCCACACGCCCAGCAGCACCAGCCTTCGGAGAATGCTTTCGCCCTTCGCGCGGGCGACCCGCAGGGGAGGCAAGGCATATACGAAGAAAGCGAACAACACTGCATTAGCGACGAAGTTCAGCTCCCGCTTGTGCATTGGATTCAAGGGAACCCAAATGACAACGGCTCTGAAGGCGCTGAAACCGACCAGGAAGTACAGCATGCCCCGGAACCGGTGCTCCAGAAAGGGCGGCAACAACGTCAGGATGGGGATGAACGAAATCAGGATCACCAGCCCAATCAGCGAGATTGGAGCACTGGGGACCAGCGCATAGCCAAACATCAGGGGAGGCAGCAATCCCAACGCAAACCAGTGACTCAGGATGTGCTGCACCTCAGGGGCGAGGTCCAGTTCGAGGTTCCGCTCTCGCACCAGGACGTGCATGCGGTAGGCCACAACCTGGGAGACAACCAGCAGGAAGAAGACCGCGATTAGGGCGCCTGCGTTTTCGTGGAAGAATGCCTCGATCGCAATCTTGCGATTGTTGATCGTGCCGTAGTCGGGGGAAATTTCGCCGGTCGCACGCCGGTTGGCGATCCGCCATAGGGGAAGGCTATCGCGATTGAGCAAATGTCCAGTGAGCTGTTTGCGCGCCTGAGCCAGCCGGTCGAGCACATCGCCCGCCATGTCTACGCAGGCGCTCGCTTGAATCTGCATGGTGACAATCGTCTGCAGCTCGTCTTTGGCCTGCACGCGCAGCTTGCGAATGTCGCTAAGGTTGTCGCTGATTAAGGCGATAACCGGATCGAGGTCTGGGACTCCCTGGTTTTCTCGCAGAGTCGCGGCCCAAATGGCTTCCTGCTCGTTCAGCTTTTGGATCGCCGCTTGGGCGTTATTGGCCCACGTCAGTAGTTGGCTCTGCCACGCGTCGGTATAGCTCTGCATGCCTCGCCAATACGTTTCCTGCTCCCGGACTTCAAGCGAATTAGGAGTGGACGAGAGCAGCGCGTCCACCTCCTTTTTTTTCGACTGCAACTCCGGTTGCAGTTCCGCAAGTGAAGTGCGCATCGCGTTCAACTGCTCGGGTGTGGGCAACTGGCTCGCCAGGTCGCGCAGCATCTGGCCCAGTTCCTGCGAACGCGCTGCGACCTCAGGCAACGGGATGCTGGTGGGCGAGGGCGCTGGCTCTGGAATGGCGGCGGGCAGCGGCTGATTCGCCGTGGGCACAACGGGCTTGCCATGCAAGACCGCCGCGAGCGGGTTCGAGGGCTTTGCTGGCGTCGGCTTGCCGGAGGTTTTTACGTCTGCGTTGGCGGTGGTGATCGTCTGTGCGAATCCGGCCGGCGAGATCGCCAGAACGACGAAGAGCAGCCGGAGCGATCTCGAGGATAAGAAGCTGCTTCGTGGGGCAGCGGGTGTTGTGCCGGAATTCGCGAGACCAGCCTGGCTTAGCGATGAGAGCATGCTGCCGTAATTATCGCTTATCATCGCGCACTGCCAGCGCAAATCTTCGTGAAGCAGAAGGGCGCTGGAGCGCGTCGCTGAATGCGGAGTTAGTTTCCCTGTTCCAATTCATCCATCATGGCTTCCATCTCCGAAAGAGCATGACGGTTGTTAGTGCGCCGCGCCGACTCTATGCCCTTCTGCAGCATGGCGCGGGCTTCACCAACGCGTTCGGCGCGAGCCAGTGCCTGGGCCGCCATAAAGTATCCGTTAGTGTAGTCAGGATGGGCTTCGAGCAGTTTCGCGAACTCAGCCAGGGCAGTGTCGGTTTCGCCGGCGCCGGAGTATTCCAGACCCAGGGCATAGCGCGCAAACGCATCGTTCGGATTGTCTTTGAGAATTTCCTGCAACGTTGCCACGCGGGTTTCGTCGGCCATGGATCGCTTCTCCCCGATTCGAAGACTCGAACGAATGGTACAGGAGCGTGTGTGCCATTCTCAACGTTGAGGCAGAGAGAACGGCAGCGAGATGCAGGCTTGAGCGCGCGGCCATTACAATTACAAAACAGCGTCCCTTGTGACGGGCGGCACGTTGCCGCCTCAGTCTTGCGGTGGCCGAACCACGGCGACCGACCACGAAAATTGCGTCAACAAAGGAAAGACATGGAGCCAAACGAAGCAGTCCTGCAGCCGAGGCCGGTGAGTGAGTCGAAGTCCGAGATGATCGAGCTGGTCCTGCCGAACGATACCAACCCGCTCGGCGCGCTGCTGGGCGGCCGCCTGATGCACTGGATCGATCTGGCCGGAGCGCTGGCTGCGCATCGGCATTCGCATTCCTACGTCGTGACCGCTTCGATGGATCACATCGACTTTCTCGTGCCCGTGCACGTGGGCGACATGGTCTTATTGCAATCGTCCGTGAACCGCGTGTTCAAGACCTCGATGGAAGTTGGTGTGCGGGTCTCGGTAGAGAATTACATTTCCAACTCCCGCCAGAAGGTTGCTACTGCGTATCTCACGTTCGTCGCCGTGGACCGTCACGGCCGCCGCCTGCCCGTAAATCCGGTCATCCCCGAGACGGAAGACGAGAAGCGAAGATACGACGGCGCTTTGCGGCGCCGGGAAGCTTCTAAAGCAGAACGCGAACAACGCAAGGCCAGGGCATCATCCTAGCCAGCCGTTCCGCATGTTCATGTTAAAGTTGCACGACTTGCCTGCACCTTTGGCGGGATGGGGTTCACTTTCAATCGATGGAGATCATGGATGCGCTACCTTCGCGCTGCTGCCGTTTTCCTGACGCTTCTAGTTTTTGTCGTCGCCCTCGCCGCACAACAGAAGGACACCGCTGAAGCCGCAAAGCCGGCCGACAAGACCGCTGAGAAGTCGGGCAAGCCTGCCGACGCTGAAAAGCCGGCCACTCCGAAAGAAGAGCCGCCCATCGTCACGCACCACCAGATCACGGTTGGTGGACGTGTGCTGCACTACACGGCGACCACCGGCTACATGCCGATCCGCAACGATGAAGGCACCGAAATTGAAGCCAACATCTTCTTCGTCGCTTACACTCTCGATAACGCTCCGGCAAAACGTCCGCTGATGTTTTCATTCAACGGCGGCCCAGGATCGGCATCAATCTGGCTGCATCTCGGAGCGATCGGGCCACGCCGCGTGAAGATGCTGCCCGACGGCGGCATGCCCCAGCCTCCCTTCGAACTGGTCGACAACCAAGACACATGGCTCGACCAGACTGACCTCGTCTTCATTGATCCCGTCGGAACCGGCTACAGCCGTGCGACCAAGAAAGAGCTCGCCAAAAAGTTTTTCGGCGTGAAAGGCGACATCTCGTCCGTCGCCGAGTTCATCCGTCTCTACCTCAGCCGCTATCAGCGCTGGAACGCCCCACTCTTCATGGTTGGCGAAAGCTACGGAACCACGCGCGCGGCGGGTCTTAGCGGCTACCTGGTGGACCGCGGCATCGCGCTTAGTGGAGTGATTCTGGTTTCCTCAGTGCTGAACTTCGAGACGCTGGAGTTCACCCGCGGCAACGATCTGCCTTACATCCTTTACCTGCCGAGTTTCACTTCAACCGCCTGGTACCATAAGAAACTGCCCGCGGACCTGCAACAGCGCGATCTGGCCAGCGTGCTCGCCGACGCGCAACAGTTTGCCGCCGGCCCCTATGCCAGCGGGCTGGGCAGGGGCGACAGTCTCACTGCAACGGAACGCCAGACGCTGATTGATCAGGTTGCGCGATTTCCTGGGATTGATCGCAACATCGTCGATGAAAACGACATGCGCCTGACTCAAACAGTCTTCTGCCGCGAACTGCTGCGCAGTCAGCGCCTGATGACCGGTCGCCTCGACAGCCGCTTCACGGGGGACGATCTTTCACGCGTGCGCGGCGAAGGCATGTATTACGATCCCTCGCTGTCGGCGATCCGTCCGCCCTTTACCGCGACGTTTAACAACTATGTCCACACTGATCTCGGCTACAAGACCGATCTCGAATACTACGTGCTCGGCGGAGGCGTGACCGACTGGGATTGGGGATCGGCCGGCGAAGGCTTCCCCGATACCAGCGAATCCCTACGCCTGGCGTTCGTGAAGAATCCCTACATGAAACTATTCGTAGCTTCGGGCTACTACGACCTCGCGACGCCTTACTTCGCGACCCAGTACACCCTGAGCCACATGAACCTCACCGCCCAGCAGCACGCCAAAGTTACGTTGGGCTACTACGACGCCGGACACATGATGTACATCAAGAGCGACTCGCTCTCGCGCTTGAAGCAGGAGGTTGGAGGATTTCTGGCCGGCGCGCTCCAGTAATGGCGGTGGGCAGAAAATCACGTCACAACGGGCGCTGCAAAATCCAACTCGGGTGCCCCGTTCTAGCCGGTTTTGGCTAGGGCGGGGCTTTTCCCTGCCCGGCGTCTACCAACAGCCAGCGTGCGCGCCACCATCCACGTGGAGCACTTCTCCAGTTACCCGATTTGCCTGCGCCAGGTAGAGCACTGCGCCGACAATGTCGTTTACCTCCACAATTTTCCCCATTGGCTGCCTTGCCTCAAGAGATTCCCTGGAACCATCCTTGTGCAGTGATGTATCCACCACGCCGGGGGCTACGGCGTTGAAGCGGATACCTTCCTTCGCATACTCGATTGCGAGGCTTCGAGTAACAGTATTCAGCCCTCCCTTCGTAATCATCGACACCGAAGCATTGATGCCGGCGATTGGCTGATCGGCAAGCGCCGCAGAAATGGTCACAACGTTTCCCGATTTCTGTTTCAGCATCTGTTTCACCGCGAGCTGCGTCATGTAAAGAAATCCCAGCAGGTTAATCGAGACCAGGGCGTTGAAGTCCTCGGTAGTAAAGTCGGTGAAGCGCTTCACCCGGTAGATTCCGGCGTTATTCACCAGAACATCGATCGTTCCGAAATGTTCGATCGCTGCTTCGACAGTTTTGGCAGCAGTCTCCTGCTTGCCGATATCGCCATCGACGAGCGCCAGGCTGGGTGAGGCATTCAACGATTCACTGGCATCAAGAGCCGTGGCGACAACGTTATAACCCTCCTTCAGGAAGGCCTCGACCAAACCCGCGCCAATACCGTGCGATGCTCCCGTGACGATTGCAGTTCTCTTGTCTGACATACAGACCTCTTACTAATCCTGTTCACCGAGAGTCTGGGCGTATGTCTTGCCGTATGGATAGAAGAGTTTCTTGCGAGCCTGCTGCCACGCCGCTTTCATCTCCGGGGTGGTGATGTCCCAGTCCGGCCGGCATTTTTTGGTAACAGCGCGCAGGTCCTGGCGGAGATCTTCCATGGTCGGACGGCCGAGGAACCAGTAGCCGTTGTAAATCTTATGAATGACCAGACCGGGCTCGAGCACAATCACGTGAGGGATCATGGGATTGTGGGCAGGATCGGTGTATTCGGCTATGTCCAGATCTTTTTGGACAGTGCGCCCCACGTCGGAGAGGAAAGGCCAGTGCGCACCGACTCCGCTGCGATATTCATTCGTCTCAGTGATGTTGTCGGTGCTGATCGTGACCAGCCGGCAATAGGCAACCTCTAGCTCACGATGGAGTTCAACCAGCAATTCAGCCTGGCGGCGGTCCTTGGGGCAGAAACCTCCGCGGCTGAGGACGAGAACCATGGGGTGTGGCCCTTGCAGTTCGGAAAGCTTGCGGCGCTTCGCGGTGTGGTCGGAAAGCTCATAGTCGGGAAAGACTGCTCCTGGAACAATGTCAGCTCGCATGTGAATTCCTCGAAAGCTGGATGCGCGTTGCCGGGTACCTCTCAATGCTCACGTGGGCGGCGTGTTCATCACCGACTGAATCAAACCTGCTGCACTACAAAACCTCAATGTGAAGAACCGACAAGTCTCGATCCGGTGTGAGAGGACTAGAGGCCCAAGTCACTCAGTCCTGGGTGTTCATCGGGACGGCGCCCGAACGGCCAGTGATACTTGCGATCCGACTCCGAAATGGGGAGATCGTTGATGGACGCGAACCGTGCTGCCATGAGCCCGTCGTCGTTGAACTCCCAGTTCTCATTGCCATAAGAGCGATACCAGTGACCCGAGTCGTCGTGCCACTCGTAAGCGAAGCGGACCGCGATGCGGTTGCCAGTGAACGCCCACAGTTCCTTGATGAGCCTGTAGTCCAACTCTCGGACCCATTTGCGAGAGAGGAAAGCGATGATCTCGGTTCGCCCGTTGACGAACTCCGAGCGATTC
This sequence comes from uncultured Acidobacteriaceae bacterium, assembly GCA_963699185.1. Taxonomy (GTDB): domain Bacteria; phylum Acidobacteriota; class Terriglobia; order Terriglobales; family Acidobacteriaceae; genus DASRAA01. The sequence goes on from OY969419.1 coordinate 1,155,669, forward strand.
CTCCATCGTGAATCGACCGCGTAGGCCAGAGCTACTTTCCCCGGGTCGCGAGTGTTCCAGGCATCTTCGGCGAGACGCACCTTTTGAATCGCACTCCCGTGGGTGAACGGAGGCAAAGGAGGACGGGTCGTCATCGTTGCAGTTGCCATAATTTCTTCTCCTACTTCTGCCTCTTCATAAACTCACCTGCCAGGGCCGCGATCTCATCCGCAGCGGTGTCCAATGCGAAATGACCGCCATCGACGATGTGGACTTCGGCCTTCGGAACATCGCGACGATAGGCTTCCGGCTCCGAGGAGTCGAACGAGAGTTCGTACTTGCCCCAGATCACCAGCAAACGCGGCTGCTTCTCCCGCATCCATGCTTGCCATTTTGGGTAGGCGTCCACATTGGTTCGATAGTCGTAGAACAAATCGCTCTGAATCTCGGCCTGCCCGGGCTGGCTAAGAAAATAAAACTCGTCCGTCCACAGATCGGGATTGTAGCGTTCCACGTTTGGATCGCTTCCGACATGGCGCGTTCGCGTGGAATCAAGCGAGAGCAGATTTGTACGCAGCGCACTTTCGTTGGCGGCGCGGTCGGCCCAAAACGCCCGCCGCGTTTTCCAGTTCACACCCAGGCCGGTGTTGTGTGCGACCGCGTCCTGGACAATAAGGGCCTCGACCCTCTCCGGATGGGCCAAGACCATGCGAAAGCCCACCGGACCGCCGTAATCCTGCATGTAAAGCGTGTAGCGCGAGAGCCCGAGCGCTTCGGTGAAGTGATTCATAATCTCGGCTATGTGATCGAACGTATACGCGAATTTCTTCGAGTCCGGCCAATCGCTGTGTCCGAAGCCCGGGTAATCCGGCGCGACGAGGTGATAGCGATCAGAAAGCCGCACAAACAGCGGCTCAAACATTCGCGACGAAGAGGGAAGTCCGTGCAGCAGCAGAATCGTCGGCGCATCCTTCGGTGCCGCCTCCCGATAAAAAATCGAGAGCCCGTCAACCTGCGTCGTGCGATAAAAAGTCGAGTTCACCACGGGACGCTCCTTTTCTTGCCCCCGGGCCAGCAACTGAAATGATGTGAGCGCCACAGAAACCACCAACGCCACGCGGGAAACGTGCCGGCACCGGACCCAGAACTGCGATCTGAAGAAACCCATCGCCCTGCTCTGCTTTCGCGAACTGTGCACCGATGCCCGCGAGGTTTAACAATTGCGTTGTTGGCCAACCTCACATTGTCAAAACGACGCGGAACTCTGCCTTGCCGCTCAGCATGCGTGCATAAGCCTCGGCCGCTTTTTCCAGCGGATACGTCTCAATCATGGGACGCACACCCGTCATTTCGGCGAAGCGGAGAGTGTCTTCTGAATCGGTGGGTATCCCCGATGCCCAACCCTGGATCGTGTGACTTCCAAAGATGAGCTGTGTCGGTGTGACCTCAATCGCGTCAGGTCCCGCGCCGACTACCATGAGCTTTCCGTTCGGCCCCAGACCGTCGATCAGTTCAGTCATCGATTTCGAGCTTGGGGCAGTCGCCACGATTACTTTTGCGCCGCCCAGCTTCTGCAGTTCCTGCGCTGCATTCGTGGCTTGGCTGTCGATATACACGTGCGCTCCGAGTTTCTTGGCGAGCGTCGCATTCTCAGGCCCACGTCCGATGGCCGCGACCCTGTACCCAAACTTGTTCGCGAATTGAATACCAAGGTGGCCCAGGCCGCCGATGCCCTGTACCGCGACCAGTTCGCTGGGTAGCGCGCCACTGTGCCGCAGTGCGTTGAACGTAGTAATGCCGGCGCAGAGCAGCGGGGCTGCCTCAGCATCGCTCAAACCTTCAGGCACCGACGCCAGCGCCTCGACAGGAGCCACCATGTACTGCTGGTATCCTCCGTCATAGCTGACGCCTGCAATTTGCATGTTCTTGCAATTGCCAAAGTCGCCGCGCCGGCATTCAGAACACGTGTTGTCGTGCCCGCCGTGCCAACCGACCCCAACCCGCTGGCCCTTCTTCCATTCGGATACACCTGTGCCCACTTCATCGATGAAACCCACTACTTCGTGACCGGGTACGCGGGGATACTGAATTCCCGGCAACAAGCCTTCTTTGGTGAGCACGTCACTGTGGCAAACGCCACAGGCTTGCACATTGATCCGCACGTGTCCTGCGCCGGGCGTAGGGACCTCGCGCTCGACGATCTGGAAATCCGCTCCCGGTTTGGGAACTTGCGCCACTTTCATGGTTGCTACTGCGGCTGTTGTCGTTGCCATGAATCCTCCTATGAAGTTTTTAGTTTTTAGGTGGGTAATCTTCCTCGCCGGCTTCGGCGTTCTATCTGAATACCATTCCTAGATGCGCGTTGCCTTCAGATCGATTTATCTTCGGGTGTAATCCGAGAAAATGCGGTCTCTTGCGACTTCGCGCGGGGTGGGAGTGGCCTAACCATAGCAAATGGTCATCCCTCACGTTGATCGGTGACTAACTCGCTTGGTGTTTCCCACTACTCCTCGTACACTGCTTGCGGAAGGATGAAGGAGAGTTGTCGTCCAGGAGTCGGCAGCCGGATCATACCTGCATCCCCAGCTAGGTGGTTCGACCCTTGAAAGGTCACGTTCGCTGTCGATTTCTGCCCGTCTGCACGTCGATCCACCCGTCCAGCCTAAGGAAAACACGACCTAAGTCCTTATTCCGTAATATTTTGCCTGCAAGTCTCACGCGCTCAATATTTTGCGCGCATTTCCGTCTATCTCCATCAAAACAAGGATTTTGCGAGGCGGGGGGGGTACCCCAAGAACCAATTTAAGCAGTTAGTCGTACCGCTCGAAGACGATTTGTTTGCGGTCCCAGCCGAGTTCGTCCTTGAGCAGAGCCCGGTTGGCGTCCACCATCTGGTGCAAACCGCAGATGTAGGCCTGCATGTCGCGACGCGCGCCGACGATCTCGCGTACGTGGTCCTGCACGTATCCGCGAAGTCCCGGCCACTCCGGGCCACCGCGGCTAAGAGTTGGGAGGTAGTGGAAATTGGAATGCGTCTGCTCGATGGCGAGAAACTCATCGCGGTAATACAGGCCGTCTTCGTGGCGTGTGCCGTACACCAGCCAGTATTCGCGGCCTTGGTGGCGTTCGGCGGCGCTGTCGAAAAGCCGACGCACCATGCCCCGAAAAGGCGCGATTCCGGTGCCCGTGGCGATGAATACGGAATCCTGATGCGGTTGCCGCAGAGTGAACATCCCGTGCGGTCCGTGAAACTGGACCGTCGCGCCTTCTTCCAAATCGCACAGCCAATTTGACAGGAAGCCCTGTTCCACGCGGTTCAGGCACAGGTCAAACTGGGCTCCAGAGCGCGGCGTAGAGGCGATCGAATATGCGCGGGTGTGGGTCTTTCCGTCGGGCTTCGGCTGCTGGATCGATACGAACTGGCCGGGAGTGAAGTTGAATTGGTCGGCATCCTCAACCGCGAACTCGAGGTGCTTGGTCTGGTCCGAGAGAAACACGGAACGCAACAGCCGCGCAGTTGCGAGCTTCCGCGCGACAGGTTGGCGGACGGAAGGCTCAGGGGCCAAAACGCCCTCAGAATGATTGGGAAGGGTCACAGTGATTGGATGCGCGGTTTACTCAACGGTTACCGACTTCGCCAAATTACGTGGCTGGTCGACGTCGCATCCCCTGCGGACCGCAATGTGATACGCCAGCAACTGCAGCGGCACGACCTCCAGGATCGGCGCCAGCAGCTCGGGCGCGTGCGGAACGTAGATCACGTGGTCAGCCGATTCCTTAATCTCCTCATCGCCCTCGGTGGCAACCGCGATGACTGTGCCCGATCGCGCCTTCACTTCCTTCAGGTTCGAGATCGTTTTCTCGTAACGCTGTATGGAACCAGGATCATTGACATCGCGCGTAGCCATGATGACGACCGGCAAATCTTCATCGATCAGTGCATTGGGTCCGTGCTTCATCTCGCCAGCCGGATAACCTTCCGCATGGATGTAGGAAATTTCCTTCATCTTCAGCGCGCCTTCGAGGGCGATCGGATAGTGAATCCCACGTCCGAGGTAAAGGAAATCATGTGCGCGGTGATAGCGCTTGGCCAGTTCCTCGGTCGCATCATCAGCGCTGAGCAGAGCCTCGAGTTTGCCGGGGATCAAGGTCAACTCGGTCAGCAACTTCTTGGCCTCGTCCGAACTGATGGCTCCCCGAACTTCGCCGAGGTACACCGCAAACAGGAACAACGCGGTCAATTGCGCGGTAAACGCCTTGGTGGAAGCGACTCCGATCTCAGGTCCGGCGTGAGTGTAGATGGTGCCATTGGATTCGCGCGCGATCATCGACCCGACGACGTTGCAGACGCCCAGGGTCTTCGAACCCTTGGCGCGCGACTCGCGCATGGCCGCAATGGTGTCCGCAGTTTCGCCCGACTGAGTAATGAGGATGGTGAGGTCTTCAGGGCCAGTCAGAGGGTCGCGATAGCGGAATTCGCTGGCGTAGTCAACCTCAGCTGTGACCTTCGCCAGGCGCTCGATCATGAACTTGGCAGCCAGACCAGCATGCCAACTGGTGCCGCAAGCGGCGATGTAAACCCGCTGCAGTTTGCGGAAGTCCTCCGCGCTGATGTCCATCTCGTCGAGAAAAACTTTGCCGGTATCGAGCGAGACGCGTCCCAGCGTGGTGTCGCGGACGGCGCGGGGCTGCTCAAAGATCTCCTTGAGCATGAAGTGCTTGAAGCCGCCCTTTTCCGCCATGATTGGGTCCCACGTGATGTGCTGTACCTGGCGCGTAATGGGATGACCGTCGAAGTCGGTCAACTGCACGCCGGCGGGAGTGATCACGGCCATGTCGCCATCACCCAGAAAGAACAGGTCGCGGGTGTGATACAGAATAGCGGGCACGTCGCTGGCAACGAAATATTCATCGTCACCCAGCCCAATCACCGCAGGCGGCCCGTTGCGACCGGCGACAATCTTGTTCGGCTCGTCCGACGAGATCACCGCGATCGCAAAGACACCGGTGAGTTGCTTCACCGTCCGTCGCACCGCTTCTTCCAAGGGGATCTTCTGATCGGCGTCCGCCAGGCTCTTCTCGATGAGATGGGCGATGACTTCAGTGTCGGTCTCGGTGCGGAACTTGTGTCCCTCTTCGATGAGCTTCTTCTTCAAGCTCATGTAGTTCTCGACGATGCCGTTGTGGACTACGACGATCTTGCCGGTACAGTCGCGATGGGGATGCGCGTTTTCTTCGGTGGGGCGTCCGTGAGTGGCCCAGCGCGTGTGGCCGATACCATAGGTTCCGTCGAGCGGCTTGAGCTGGATGACCTCTTCGAGATTGCGCAGCTTGCCTTCGGCGCGGCGCACCTGCAAACCCTCGCCATTGCCCGCTACGGCAATGCCGGCCGAGTCATAACCGCGGTATTCCAACCGGCGCAGGCCGTCGATGATGACAGGAACGACCCGTTTTTTCCCAACGTATCCAACAATGCCGCACATCGCTTTATGCTCCAGGAAACTGGCTACGCCTGCGTCCCGCGGCTGGCGAGCGCCAACCGTTCCCGACAGAACGCACGACTAACCTCTAAATCTTATCTGATTTCGCGGCCGCAGCGAGAAAAGTCGGGCGCCTTCATAGGAAGAAGCAGGCGCGCAAAGTTCCCGGTCGTCAGATGCAGACGCCGGCTTCTAGGTCTCCAGCGTAAAGCGATAATCCTCGATCACAGGGTTCGTCAACACTTCGCGGGCGATGCGCTCGACTTCAGCCTGAGCGTCTTCGCGTGCGATACTGTCGTCCAGGGCGATCTCGAAGTACTTGCCCTGGCGCAAGTCGTTGACGCCGCGATAGCCCATCTTTTTCAGGGCACCGTGAATGGTTTTGCCTTGAGGATCGAGCACACTCTTCTTGAGCGAAACGTAAACATAGGCTTTCATAAGAGAACCATCATTATACCGACAGCGGAGCGGTTATTTAAGCTGCGGCTGAGTAGCTTACTGCAACGGCGTCTTGAAAGCGTCGTCGATCTCAACCTGGTATCCCTTGACCAGCCGATTGGTTTCATTAGCCATGCCGACCACAGACATCAGTTCGTGAAACATCGCGGAAGTCATTCCACTCTTGCGGGCCGACGCGGTGTGGGAAGCGATGCAGTAGTCGCATCCGTTGGTGACGCTCACCGCGACGTAAACCATTTCCTTGAGCATGGGATCGAGCGCTCCGGGCGCCATGATCTGCTTGATGCTCTCCCAAGTCCGTTTCAGCAAAACTGGGTCGTGAGCGATCGCCTTCCAGAAGTTATTGATCCAATCGACCTTGCGCGTCGACATAATGTCGTCATACACGGCGCGAACTTCCGGGCTTGCGTCCGCGTACTCGATCAATCCATAGGTTGCCATGTGCCTCTCCTCGTTAGGTGATCGGGACCTTTTGTTTGTAGGCTGCGACTTGCACCTTCCACGCGAGGTCTTTCTCCATCGTCGCTCGCAGCTCCGCTGCTGCGGCAGGTTCACCGTGGACGAGGTAGGTCTGCTTCGGTGCCGCCTGAAAGGTGTGCAGCCACTCCAGAAGTTCTGGTGTATCGGCGTGATCGCTGAACTGCTCCAACGACTCCACCTCTGCTCGAACTGGAACCATCTCTCCGAAGATCTTGACCTCGGCTGCGTGGTTCTTGATGTCGTAGCCGCGCGTTCCCTGCGCCTGAAAACCGATGAACAATACGAGGTTCCGCGGACCCGGCAGGCGCTGCATCAGGTGGTGCAAGACCCGTCCGCCGGTCGCCATCCCGCTAGAAGAAACGATGATGGCTGGATACTTCGACTGGTTGATCTTCTTGGAGTCGTCCTGGGTAAGGTCGAAGTAAAAATTAGCCCAATCCAAAGGCGAAGCGTATTTGTCGACGAGTGCCTTCGTCTCAGGGCTGAATTCATTTGTGTATTTCAGGAAAATCTGCACCGCCTTGATCGCCATTGGGCTGTCGGTGTGGACCGGCACTCGTGGAATCTGCTCGGTCTCCATCAATTCTTTGAGCATGAATAGCAATTTCTGAGTCCGCTCGACGGCAAAGGCTGGGATTACGACACTCCCGCCGCGCTGTACTGTTGTGCGGATCAGAGCGGCCAACTCGGGCCGCGGGTCGTCATGAGGATGCTCGCGATTGCCGTACGTGCTCTCCATGACGAGGTAATCGCAAAGTTCGTTCTCTGTAGGGCCTGATCGCACTACGCGCCCCGGCGAAGTTTCGCTGTCGCGCACGCGCCCGATGTCTCCGGTGAAAAGCAGGCGGGAGGTCTTTCCCTGGGAGGTTAGCGTGACTTCGACCATAGACGAGCCGAGTATGTGCGCCGCTCGCACGAACTGGAATGAGATCTCGTCGGAAAGGCGTTTCGGTTCACCGAAATTCACCGGCTTGAAAAGCGTGAGGCACTGTTGCGCCTCCTCCATGGTGTAAAGCGGCAAAGCGGGAACGTGCTTCGAGGTTTTGAACCGGTTGTGAAAGGCCGCGTCCTCTTCCTGGAGGTGTCCGGAGTCGGGAAGCAGTATGCCGCACAAATCGATCGTTGCGGGCGTTGCGTAAATCGGGCCGTGGAAACCTTGTTTCACCAGGCGCGGTATCCAGCCGGAATGATCGAGGTGGGCATGGGTGAGAATCACCGCGTCGATCTCACGTGCCGGAACCGGCAGGTCCTGCCAATTGCGCTCGCGCCATTCTTTCTGTCCCTGGAAGAGCCCGCAGTCCACCAGGACTTGAATGCCGTGTCTGCCGCTTTCGTCGCCGGTGTTAATGAGGTGCTTTGATCCGGTAACCACTCCGGCGGCGCCCAGAAACTGGATGTAGCTCAAGCCGACCTCTTTCGTGCGCTGGCGGCGCGATTGCGACCAATGACGTCTGTAGCTTTCGGCCCTGCCTGTTGGCAAGCGGTCGATTATTCAGGAGCCGGAGCCGCCGGAACCTCGAAAGTGTTGTCAGCAGAGCTGATTTCGGGAATGCTGCCATCGTTGACCACAACTTTCGTGGGTGCGGCGGGAACTTGTACTCTTTCCGACGCCTTTTGATGACCCATGACTAATACTCGCGCGATCTTTTCACCATCCGGAGTCTGGATCAACACGGGAACCTCAGCGCCGGCAGCTCCACGATTTTCGATGGTCACCGTGACCAGGACAATCTTGCCAGGGTTCTGCAGCAGCGGCCGGACGTAGGCATTCTCGACGCGGAAATCCGGCAGTCCGCGATTGCGGTAAACCCAATCATCGAAGAACCATTCCAGATCACGCTTCTTCCCGTCTTCCAGCAAGCCCTGAAAATACGTCGGATTAACGTCGGTCCCGGGACGATAAGCTGCGAGAGCATGCTGAAGTACCTCGTCGCCCACCATGTCGCGCAGCATCCAGAAAACGAAGCTGCCCTTGCCGCGGAGAAGAATCTCGTCGGAGGTGTTCAGCAACGTGTTGTCGCCTGGATGCTGGTCGCTTACTTTTGTTGCGGTACCCGGTTCCGGGCTCGCGGGCTCTTCCGCCTTCACCAGCGGACCCAGGTACTCGTCAAGAAACTTCAGGGCGGCCTTGCGGCCGGAACGGCGTTCCACGCTTACCGCTTGCAGAAAACGTTGCAGCCCATCCTCGATCCAACGACGGGACGAGGCGAAGCGTGCCGCAACCTGCAGCGGCATCATGAGCAACTCAAGCGTGGCTGGTTGGGAGGGCCGCAGCGGGGTGAACAACACAGCGCCATTCTGATACGGATTGGCGTTGGGATCGGTGAGTTCGATCACGGTAATGCGTTGCGCAGCCGGGGTCAGCCATTCCTGCAGCAACGGTTCGTTCGCTTCGGCGGCGGCGGCGTAATCCTTCGCCAACGACGCCTTCTCGGGCGTATGAAAGAGCGTTATGCCGGGACGTTCCAGTTGAGCGTAATCCGCCACGGAAAATGAGGGTACGATCTGCGCCAGCCCAGCGAGGTGAATGCTGTTGCTGACTTGATTCACCCGGCCGCCAGTGCGGAGGTTTTCCGTCCCGCCCAACTCTCCGCAACTCGATGCGGTCGCGTTTCCGGCGATGCAGAGTTTGACGTCTGCACTAACCACTTCTATGCGCGCATCGAACTCGCTGCGTTCATGGCGATGCTTCCAGGCGTCGATGGCGTCGAACACGGCGTTGCCGTCGCTCATGCTCACGGCCTGCATCGATACCGGATACCAGACGACATAGCCCAGCCCGCGTACTGGCAGTGAACGGTCGCTGATCTGGTCCCAATCATTGCGCGCGCTACATTTCCGCGGGGCACCCATGCGCGTCAGTCGCGTGGAGTCGGCGTGACGGTTCCTCCGTACTGCACATCCAGCGTGATCGTTGCCGCCGGGCAGCACGTCTTTCGGGAACAGCTGCGACGGCTTCCGACAGGCGCCGGTGTGATCGATGTCGGAGGTGTAGTTGTTGCCGAGCCACTGCAGAGGCTTGCTGTCGAGCGCGATGCCGTTCCAAGCCAGCGACGACGATACCTGAAGCGCTACGTTCTTCTGCGGCTGACTTGGAATCGTTGCGCAGAGTCAGTTGGCCAGTCACGGCCATCACGTGGGAGGCGCGGTCGATCTGGACTTCCAGCTGATAGCGGGTGATGGTGAAGGCTTCGCGGTCGAGGGCCGCTGCGGAACCGGCCAGCGCCAGGCAAACAAGAATGTGCGCGAGCTACGACTTCATTTGGAAGACTTGGCCTTTCCCTGGTTCTTGGGCCCCTGGCTCTTTGGCGTTCGTCGCTGGCGGGCCACCTCGTACATCACGACAGCGCCCGCGACGGAGACATTTAACGAAGGCACCTCCCGGCCATGGGGATCGACACCAGAAAGTCACACCGTTTGCGCACAAGGTCGTGCAGGCCTTTGCCTTCTGCTCCGAGCACGATGGCGCAGTGCATGTTGTAGTCGAGTTCGTCGTAGCTCTGGGTGCCGCGTTCATCCAGACCGACAGTCCAGACGTTGCGCTCTTTCAGCTCCTCGAGCGTGCGCGAAATGTTGGTGACGCGCGCGATCGGCAGATGCTCTGAGGCTCCGGCTGAAGCTTTCACCGCCGTGCCGGTCAAACCTGCGGCACGACGCTCTGGGATGATGACGCCGTCGGCGCCCGCTCCGTCAGCGGTACGAATCAGCGCCCCCAAGTTGTGCGGGTCTTCGACGCTATCCAGCACTACGAGGAAGCTGTGTTCGCCGTGGCGCTGCTCGAGCAGCGTATCCACGTCGGCATATTGCTTGCTGCTGGTGACCGCGATGACGCCCTGGTGGGTGTTGGTGTTGGCGGTGCGGTCGAGTTGCTCGCGCGGCAGGAAGCGCACCTGCACTCCGCTGGCGCGGCAGTCGTCGATCAAGCCGCTGCACTCGCTGATCATGCCGCTCGCGCGCGATGCCAACATACTCAAAGCTGCGCGCGCCTGACTTCAGCGCCTCGCTGACCGAATGAATCCCGATAGATGACGACCATCGATTATCAGTGTACGACAGGCTGGTGGCGCAGCCGTGGCGTGGTCGCTGTTCGATTCGAGTCACGGAGGTTTATACTCACTTCTTCGATTCACTTTTGGGAGCGAGAATGTCGATTTCGGCGATCATTGTCGATGACGAGCAGCTTGCGCGTGACGAGCTGGCCTACCTGTTGAGAGAGGTGGATGTTGACGTCGTGGCGCAGGGCAAGAATGGCGTCGAGGCCGTGAACCTGATCAAGGAGCTCTCGCCCGACCTCGTGTTCCTCGACGTGCAAATGCCGGGTCTCGATGGCTTCGGTGTGATCAAGAAGCTGCTCGACAAGAAGGTCCGACTGCCGCAAATCGTTTTCGCGACGGCCTTCGACCAATACGCCGTGAAAGCATTTGAAGTCAACGCCGTCGACTATCTGCTGAAGCCGTTTGACAAGAAGCGGGTCGCGCAAGGCGGTGGAGAAAGCGCGGCAAAAGCTGGGGAGCGCCGGCTCTCCCAGCGACCAGATCGGGACCATCGTAAAGATGCTGGAGCAGCAGCAGCGACCGCCAGCCGCGAAGGTGCTGCTCAAATCCGCAGGCCGCCTGTTCCTGGTGGACCAGAAAGACATCTGCTACGCGTCGATCGAAGACGGCATCATCACCGTGGTCGCCACGGGCATGGAAGGCCAGTCGAACTGCCGCACGCTGGAGGAGCTGCTCGACTCGCTCGATCCCAACATGTTCTGGCGCGCCCACCGCTCTTATCTGGTGAACATCAACCGCATCAAGGAAGTCGTCCCCTGGTTCAAGAGCTCGTACCAGATCCGCATGGACGACAAGAAGCAGGCGAGATTCCGGTGAGCCGCGCGCAGACCAAACGGCTGCGAGAACTGTTCAACCTGTAGTTGGAAGCGTGCGTGCCCTCGAAGTTAATCCACACACATGAGTTCGTGCCGTGCATCGGCTGCGGCCGACTTGTTCCGGTGATGGAAGGGCGCGCTCGGTCTGATCCGCCGAAGTTCGCTACTCGCACTAGAACAGAGCTGATCAGCCCTTCTTTTTTCCCTGCATCTTCCTGACCACTTTGGTCACCATCTTGCGCGGTGATATGCGCAGCAACTCGACGCCAGCCGGTTTTTCCATCCCGGAATCACGATGCGCTTGCCCTGCTTCATGCCATCATAGCCAATGCGGGCGACCTCGCGCACGTCCACCAGCAGCGGACTGTTGCACCATGCGGTCTCGCCGAGTGAGCACGCTTTTGGAAGTTGGTCCTCACCGGCCCGGGACAGAGACACGAAACTGTCACGCCGCTGCCGCTAGTTCTTCGGCCAGCGCCTCGGTAAAGTGCAGCACATAGGCTTTGCTGGCGTAGTAAACCGCCATGAACGGTCCGGGCTGAAACGCCGCTGTGCTGGCGACGTTGAGATCTTGCCTTCGCGGGCGCGAATTTGCGGCAGGAACAGTTTGGTCAGGTGGGTCAGAGCGACCATGTTGACCTGCATCATCTCGGCTTCGTGGTTCCAGTCGGTGTCGAGGAAGTCGCCTGCCGCCGCCGAAGCCGGCATTGTTTACCAGCACATCGAGCACAATGCCGGCCTCCTGCAATTCTGCGTAGAGCTCGCTGCGGGAGCGCGGGATGAGCCAGGTCTTTCGGCGAAATGCGCACGGTGATGCTGATAGCGCGACTGCAGATCGTCGCCTAGTTCGCGCAAGGTGCTGCGATTGCGCGCCACCAGCACCAGGCGGTAGCCGTCGCGTGCGAACAGATGCGCCAGTTCCAGTCCAATGCCGCTGGATGCGCCCGTGATCAGCGCTGTCTTGGGGGCGAAGAAAGGATTGCTCGTACTCACGATTCTAGTTATAGCGGATTTTGCCGTCCCGAGGCAGTGACGAAGCGCCTGCTATTGGCCTACGGAGTTCTTCGACTCGAGGAAAGTCACTACCTGCCAGCGCTGCGGCTTAGGCAACTGAGACCACGCCGGCATTCCGTTGTTCAGATCTCCGTTGGTGACGAACCAGAACAATTCGCCCGGCGTGGCACGCTTCACCTTCGCACTCAGCAATGTCGGAGCAGGACCCATCCCCTGCAGATTGTTGCCATGGCACTGGGCGCAATTCTGGGCGTACAGTTTCTTGCCACCCGCCGCTGCCTGGGCGTCACCAGAATACGGGTTTTTCATCTGGGCGGCTGAGGCTGGGGCGTTGTGAAAGCTGGCGCCTTGGGCGACAACCTCAAGCATCATGCAAAAAATAGTGGCACTGCAGACTAGAAAGCGCGAGCGAAGAGTCAAGGATTCCTCCTGCTCTTATTTTACAAGGAGGTTTTCAGTGGAACAGCTTTTCCAGCTTGCGGCGAAAACCGCTAATTTCGTATTGCGCTCCAAAGCGAAGCATGGCGCGGTAACTGGCATCGGTTAGTCCGAATGTCGGAGACACTTTGAACACAGTATTGCCGACCTGCCAGGAGAGCACCGGCGCGATGTACTGCGAGGTGCCGTGCATCGTGAACTGGTTGGCTGTACCCAGTCCGCCGTAGAATTCCACACCAGCCTGGAAGTTTTCGCGGCAGAGCACGCATTCGTCGGGAGAGGCCAATAGCGACAGTGGGCGGCTCACCGCGGCGGCGTAGCCGAACTCCCAAGGACCGGCGTTCAAGTTCTTCTCGGCGACGAAGTTCTCGGCAATATTCCATCCGTTCAGATTGCTGGAGAGGATCAGCTTGGTCTCGATCTCGTGCAGCCGTTCGCGGCTGGCCACATTGTTTGGGACCAGCCCATCGTATTGCGAGTCGAAGCCGACTACTTCCATCAGGCTCTTATCAGCCCCGCTGATGTCCTCGTATTCGACGTAAAAGACAGGATTGACGATGTGCTCGTGCATCAACAGCCGGAAACGGTTTTCCCAGCGATATCCGGTAAAGATCGTGTTCTGATTGGCAGTGGTCTGGCCGTCGAGGTAGAACTCGGTGGTCCACCAGCCTTTCGCGCCGTATTCAAACTCGGTGACGCCCGATAGAACCTGGTCGCCATCCTGGGGGGAGGCGGTCAGTCCTTTCAGTTCGATTTCCAGGTTTCCGGGCTCTTCCATCGTCTGGTCGTAGGTTATGAAGTAGGGCCGCTCTCCGGCGCAGGCGGCCGGAACGATGGGTCCCAGCGTACACAGGGAAGCAAGCATCCCGATAAGAAGACTCTTGGTCATGTACTCCTCAAAAAAGCTTGGTGGAGCAATTGCGGCAGTGTTATAATCACAGTTGCAACCGAGTTGCAACTACTATATTTCTATTTGAATTCATAAAACTGTGCTGGTCAAGTGGGTGCAATGGATACTGTTGCAACTTTATTGCAACTAGCTGCAACAAGAAACTGGAGAACAAGACTATGCCATTTCCTGAATCGGCCGCGCCCGGCTCTTTGCAGAACGCACTCCTAAGCCGCGGGATCAGAATGACGCGGCAGCGCCGGATCATTCTTGAGATCATCGAGACCGCCAAGCAGCATCTTGACGCCGCTCAGATCTTGCGCAAGGCCGCGAAGGTCGACCCCGACATCAATCGCGTGACCGTGTACCGCACGTTGTCGCTGCTGAAGCGTCATGGCCTGGTGGATGAACTGGACTTGTTGCATGTAAAGGGGGAGGGCCACTTTTACGAGCGCCGTCCACAGCGCGACCATATGCACATGACCTGCCTGCGCTGTGGCAAAGTCGAGGAATTCGAGAGCGACCTGTTCGACCGCGTGAAGGGCCAGGTGGAGCGCGATTGTCAGTTTCACATTGTGATCGCGCGCTTCGAGATCGGCGGGTATTGCACGAATTGCAGACGGTGATGGAGTTTCACTCCCAGAAATAGCTAAGGCGCGAGGACAGGTTCCCCGCGCCTTCGATCTTTCCGATTGCTATTTACTTCGCTGCCAGCACCGGCTCGGCGACCTCGTAAATGCTGTACCACGGAGTCGCGGCCTTCAGGGCATTGTTCACGTTCTCAATGTTCTTCACGCCTTCATCCTTCAGCCAAGCTTCGAAGGCTTTCCCGCCCTTTTCGGCGAAGATCGGGATGCCATCCTTCCACGTAGCGCGGCCGCAGAGCACGCCGTTGAACTTCACACCGGCCTCCTTGGCGAACTGCAGGTCTTCGATGAACTCAGGATTGCTGACACCCGCCGACAAGTAGATGAACGGCTTGTTGGTTGCTTCAGCCGCATTGCGGAAGTACTGCAGCGCTTCGGCCTTGGTGTAGACCTTCGGGCCCTTGAACGACTTCGCGCCTTCCACATACTGCAGGTTGACGGGAACCTCTACCTTGAGGACATCCACGCCGTAGCGGTCCTTGGAGAACTCCTCCATCGAGTCGGCGACAACCTGTGGCTTCAGCTTGGCGTACTCGGGGCCCTTGTCTTCGAGCCCTTCCTTGTAGCCAATCAATTCGAGGAAGAACGGAATGTCGTTGGCGCGGCACTCGTCGCCGATGCGCTCCGTCCAGGCCTGCTTGTGATCGTTGATTTTCGCGTCGTCGAAAGTCGAGTAGTAGAGCAGAATCTTGATGCAATCCGCGCCGGCTTCCTTGAGACGGCGGACGGACCAAAGGTCCAGCAGATCGGGCAGACGGCCGGGGAGTGCCTTGTCGTAACCCGTCTTCTCGTAGGCCAGCAGCAGGCCTGAGCCCTTAGCGCGGTGCTTGGAGGGCTCAAGTCCCCACTCGGGATCAAGCAGGATGGCACTGGCGTACTGGGTCAAAACTTCGGTGACATAGGTTTTGAACTCGATCAAGCCTTCGTCGGTGGCCCGGGTTCCGAGGGCCTTCTTGAGTGAACCACGTTGGTCCATCGCGGCAGCGGCGATGACGCCGTTCTCGTTCGAGACGGCTTTCATGCCTGCAAGTTTTCCAGGAGTAAGTTTCACGGCAGTTCCTCCTCAGGCGCATTGCGCCCGGTTCTTATGAAATGTGAATCCCGCCTTACAGAATAATAGGGCTGGTCCCGTGATGAGATGTACGGGACTGTCAATTCTAAACGAATTCAGACACTAAGGGCGAACGTTCTGAACCTGTTACTGCCGCAGTGGTAGTCCCGTTAATACAGCCTGCTGGCGGGCCACCAGCGACTCAATTCCCTTTTTGGCCAGCGACATCATCTGCGCCAGTTGCGCATCGTCAAACGGACGATGCTCCGCCGTGGCCTGCACTTCGACAAGCTTCTTGCTGCCAGTGATCACCAGGTTCATGTCCACGTCGGCGCGCGAATCCTCTTCGTAGCAGAGATCGAGCATGACTTCGCCATCGACAATGCCGACGCTTGTGGCGGCCACGTAGTCGCGTATCGGTGCGGCGGTCAGGGCCCCAGTTTCGACCATGGCTGTCATGGCCAGCCCCATGGCTATGAATGCCCCGGTGATCGATGCGGTGCGGGTTCCACCGTCGGCCTGGATGACATCGCAGTCGATGAAAATCGTGCGCTCGCCAAACTTATCCATCTCGGTAACGGCGCGCAGGGAGCGGCCAATCAGCCGCTGGATCTCGTGCGTGCGTCCACTGGCGCGTCCCTTGGTGACTTCACGCGGAGACCGAGTCAGCGTAGCGCGCGGCAGCATGCCGTATTCGGCGGTGACCCATCCTTTGCCGCTGTTGCGCAGGAACTGTGGCACTGTGTCTTCAATTGTGGCAGTGCAGATGACGCGAGTGTTGCCGAGTTCGATCAGGCACGAGCCTTCAGCGGTTGAGATGTAGCCGGGAACGATATTCAGCGGCCGCATCTGGTCAGGAGTGCGATTGTCGGAGCGATAGACCATAGCTGCGATTGTATCGTTCCAAGTTGCGGGCGATGCGCGAGAGGAGATTCAGCCACCGAGGTCGACGTGCTGGACGTGGTCAACCTGTCGTCCTAAGAAGCGGGTTGCAAGGCGTTTGAACTTATCCACCGAGTCAGTCACGAAGAAGCGAAACGTACGGTGTTCGGATGGAGCAGCGCTAGGGTTCGAAGACGGCCGCGCCTCGATTCGAGTTATGTCTTCAAGCAATCGCTTACGTACCACCCGCGCAGTCGATTCGGCGGAGTCCACGATCTTCACGTGCGCAGGCGCAATGCGGCGCAATAGGGAAGCGATCAGCGGATAATGCGTGCAGGCCAGCAACAGAACATCGGCCGTGTCCGAGGATGCTGCCATTGCTTCGCCAAGGTAGATGCGCGCTACCTGCTCAGTGACGGGATGTTCGATCCACCCCTCTTCCACCAGCGGAACGAACAATGGGCAGGCCTTTTCATACGCTGTCAATCCGTGCCGTTGCAGTGCATCGCGGTAAGCGTGACTACTGACGGTCGCTTCCGTAGCGATCACGATGGCCGAGCGGCTCTGGCTGACTTCGGCGGCCATGGCTGCTCCGGGTTCGACCACGCCGATCACAGGCACTCGTGCAGCCTGCGTAATCTGCGGTAGCGCGAGTGCTGTAGCGGTGTTGCAGGCGATGACCAACAGGTCGATGTTCTGCGCTTCCAGAAATCGGGCGGCGCCGATGGCGTAGCGAGCGACAGTATCGGCAGACTTGGTTCCATAAGGCAGTCGAGCAGTGTCCCCAAAGTACAAATAGTGCGCCGGAATCTGCTCGGCCATTGCCTTCAACACGGTGAGACCGCCGACGCCCGAGTCGAACACTCCTATGCGAGGAAGAGTCACGGCGTGTCTTTCAAGAGCTGCCCGATGCCGTTAGCCTGGTAGAAGCGGCGCAAGTCGGCGTGCCCGGCGAGCGTATCGCGCTCCTTGCCATCGACCAGGATCTTCACTTGGGTGATCTGCGGATCGTTGGCGTTCAGCGTTGTGACCATCGACGCGATGGTAAGCTCCTCGGCCAGCACTCCCGAGGGATGGGCGTCGGCAAACGCGGCATTGGTATCGACCACGGCGGTATTGCTCCCCATCAGGAAGATGTCGCGAACATCGGATCCGGCGCCGATAGGATGCTGCGAACCAGGCTGCAAATACGCGCCAATCAACGCCCGCAAGATTGCGCGTGCGCGCTCACTGCGTTCCTGGGGAAGCGCGACATTAACCGAAGAACGGCGCAGGCCGCCTTCCTGATCCGATGCAATGTACAGGGTGACCAGCGTGGTTGGCCCGCCGGCCGGAGGCACGACTGTCTGCGACTGCTGGGCCAGGCGTTGTTCCTCGGCCGCCACCTTGGCCTTGAGATGGTAAGCGTAGTACCCGAGTCCGGCGGCGATCAGTAAAAGCACAACGAACATCAGGACGATAGGCCGGGTCACGGGCGCACCTCGGGAACCTTGCCGCGTATGGCTGCGATTCCGGCGGCAATGGCCTGCGCCACTTGGTCCAGATAGGCGGTACTTCCGATGTCGTCGACATTTTCGCTGGGCGACGCAATTTCGATCGCGATGGCCGGGGCGGCAATGTTATTCATCGGTCGAAGGGGCGCGGCCAGCGTGGCGTTGGGGAGTTTGTGCGACTCCAACTCAGCGGCCACCGATCCCGCCACGGCGCCGCTAAGGTCGAGATAGGCGGCTTGCGCCGTATCCCACGGGAGAAAGTCGCGGGAGGTAGCATTCGCCGGATCCACTAATGGCGTGAACACGTGGACTCCCTTGCCGCTGTTGGCGGCATGGAGCGCGATGTAGATCGCGGGTCGGGCAGCGTTGGCCGATATCGCCCGCTGGTCGAGCGTTATGGCGATGTCGGAATTGCGCAGCAAGCCCGCCGCGACTCCGCGGCCTTGCAATTCATGTTGCAACTTGCGGGCCAGCGTGAGCACCACGTCTTTCTCGGGTAGTGTGGGACTAATGGCGGAGCCGATCTCAGTGCCTCCGTGCGCGGGATCGATCACCACCAGGAAGCGCGGCCCGGCGGGCGGTTTCGGCGGGAGAGCAGTCGGCTGTGGCACGTTCGCTTGCGGAAGCGGCGTCTGCATGACCGCGGTCTGCGGCGGCGGAGGAGGCGCGCCGGAGACCACGATGGTCTTGCCGCCATCGGCAAAGTTGGCCATCAGCGGTGAAGTGCCCGCGACGTCAAGTTCAGCGATGCCGTCGTGTTCCGAGAAAGTTGCCCCAGTGATCAGGGGATCGGCATAGTTCTCGTGCTCGATGGTTGCGACCACAGGCTCGCGCCGAAAGGTGAAACGAATGTGACCCGGCTCGGTCGCAATCGTGGGGTTCACGGGCGAATCGAAGCTCACGAACAGTTTTGATGGAGTGCCCTTGCGCAGGTCCAGCGTGAGCCGTTCGCCGACATTGCCGATGAACAGCCGTCGCGCCGCTGGGCTCAGTCGAATCTGCGTCGCAAGTGCGCGCGACAGCAGTTCACTCACCGACGACAGAGGAACGTAGCCCCGTCCACCCTGAATGGCGAAATTTGATGGCAACTTAATTTTGTCGCCTTTGACCTTGCCATTGTCTTTGCCGTCCTGGAATTGAAATTCCATCTCGCGGACGCCGGGCGGAGCGAATTTCAGCTTGTATTTCTTGCCGTCTGGCTTGGCATCCACGGTTCCCAGAGGTTCAAGCAGGTCGACCAGCCCGACATAAGACTGACCATTCAGATTGAGAAGCGGGACAGTGTAAAACGTCTGCGGGGAGTAGATCGAGAGCTGCGACGTCGGTGGTGTCTGGGCTTGTACTATCGAATGGGGCAGTAAATAAGCGGCTGCGGCGAGCAGCGCAATGGTGAGCACGGCCGCCGCGATCGGAACTGCCCTCGAAGGCGACCACTGCAACCTAGTGCCCTCCTGTTGCCGTGCCGTGGGCGTCGTCCTCCAACGAGTAAATGGTGAGGCCGCTCAGCAGCTTGGGGAAGAAGTCAGTGGATTTCTGCGGCAGCACCTCGCCACCGAATGCGATATCGCGCACCTGCTCCATGCGCACCGGGTTCATCAGGAAGGCGACGTTCGCGCCTTTCCGGACTTCCTCGACTGCGTCCTTGGCTTCTCGCACATACTTCAGGTGCTTCTGATTGCGGATATCTTCTTCGGACATCCCCAGCGTCTCTTCCAACACCAGCTTGTGCAATTGCACGACGTCGAGTCCGCGCTGGCGTTCCGACTGGCCCGCGAGGGCAGGAGAGTCTTGTGTTGAGTGCGAGCGTAGCAGGTAAGCGCCGTTCGCAGTCACGGCCAGCAATGCAGAACGCGCCTTGCCCGACTCCCGCAGGCGTTCCATCGCGGACTTGACGTCGCTTACGGGACCCAGATCTTCCACGTCGAAGTACTTGCTAAGCTTCGCGTTCATAGCAGCAACGTCGAAGCCGTCGAGTCCAAACACCACGCGATGCGTCGGCAGCACGACCAGGCCGGGGGAGTCCATGTTGACGAAGGTCATCATCAGCCGCTCGTACGGAGCATTGCCGTTGTTGCCGCTTTGCTGCCGCATATCGTCGCGATAGTTCAATGCCGTTTCGTAACGATGATGTCCGTCGGCGATGATGAGCTTCTTGTCGTCCATGGCGGCCTGGACCCTCGCGATGATCGTCTCGTCCGAGACCTTCCACATGCGATGGATTACGTCGTACTCGTCGGTCACTTCAACCTCGGGAAGGCGGTTTTGGCGCAAAGTGGCGTCGACTGCGTCCGCCGGATCGCTGTAGAGCATGAAAATCTGGCCGAAATGCGATTGTGTCGCCCGCAGAAGGTTCAGCCGATCAGCCTTGGGCTTGCTCAGGGTCTGCTCGTGGCGGAATACGATTTTCTTGTCGTATTCCTCCAGTTGGCCGGCAGCAATGAATCCGCGGCGCTCGAGTCGGGTTTCGGCCGGGCCGCCTGGGACCTTGAAGCTTTGCGTATAGAGATAAATGCTGGGTTCGGCGTCCCGTACCAGAACCTGCGCCTCGCGCCAGTGTTGTAAGTTGGCAGCGGCACGAGTATAGACGTTGCTTATCTCGTCGTCACCGAGATCAACTTTGCCCAAGATAATCCGCACTAGGTTGTACGGACTGGCTGCGTAATAGCGGTCCTGCATGGCCGGAGAGATCTTGTCGTAAGGCTGGGTAACTACCTGATCCGGCGACACCTTGTCGGGGTCGTACCGCAGGGCTCTAAAAGGATATATTTTTGCCATCTAATTAGGTTTCCAACTCGTAATAGGAATGGTGGTTCGCAATCGGGAGTAAGCTCGATTGTAGCAGTTGAGAAAACGAAACCGGAGTGGTTGCAGCGGCATCCAGAGGAATGCGTGAGCTGAATGCGAGCCCGGGAGACGCCCCAGCTATGACAACGTCGCCTGCAGCCTGTGATACGATTCAGCCCAATTGCGTAGAGGTTCCTATGGCCCGCGGTGGCAGTATGGGAGCCGCGTCAGACAGTTCGACGATTCGGCCCCGGTTTGACCCTGATCGGACGGGACGTTTTACCTTCCATCCCGTCCATACCTCGTTGTGCCTGCGTAACAGTCTCGTGTTGTGGATCGCGACGCTCCTTTTGGTTGCCTGCGGGGGTGTGCCCGTCTTTGCCCAGAACGAACAGTCGGACATTCACGTTGTCCCGCGCGAACAGAAGAAAGACGCCAAGCCCGATCCGACGGTCATGCCGCCGGCGGTTGCAGCCGAGGCAAAAGCCGCTGGAGTTTCCGTAGATCCCTCGCTCAAGACGCACACCAAGCCCATCCGCAAAGACGTTGACCTGGTTCTGGTTCCGGTGACGGTTACCGATCCCATGAACCGCCTGGTGACCGGGCTGGAGAAAGACAATTTCCTCCTGACCGACAGCGGCCAGCCGCAGGAGATAAAGCACTTTTCGAGCGAGGATGCTCCGATATCGCTGGGTGTGATTTTCGATATCAGCGGTTCGATGGCTAATAAGATCGACAAGTCGCGCGACGCTGTGGTCGAGTTCTTCAAGACCGCGAATCCCGAAGACGAATTTTTCCTCGTGACCTTTTCCGAGAAACCTGAGGTGCTGGCGGACTTCACCACCTCCATCGAAGACATTCAAAGCAAGTTGGTCTATGCGAACCCGAAGGGTAGGACTGCGCTACTCGACGCCATCTACCTGGGTATGAACCGCATGCACAAGGCCAAGCACCAGAAGAAAGCGCTGCTGATCATTTCGGATGGCGGGGACAATCACAGCCGTTACACCGAAGCCGAGATCAAATCGATGGTGAAGGAGGCCGATGTGCAGATTTACGCCATCGGTCTTTACGACCGTGACTTCAAGACACCCGAGGAGCGCGAAGGCCCGCAACTGCTGTCCGAGGTCTCGGACGTGACGGGCGGGCGCACGTTCACCATTGGCAACACCAACGAACTGGCCGATGTGGCCACGAAGATCGGAATTGAGTTGCGCAACCAGTATGTACTCGGGTACCGGCCAAGCAATCCGTCGAAGGATGGCAAGTGGCGAAAGATCA
The DNA here is from genome assembly GCA_963699185.1 of uncultured Acidobacteriaceae bacterium. Taxonomy (GTDB): domain Bacteria; phylum Acidobacteriota; class Terriglobia; order Terriglobales; family Acidobacteriaceae; genus DASRAA01. The sequence goes on from OY969419.1 coordinate 1,177,416, forward strand.
AAGTGAAGCTGAACCCGCCGAAGGGCTTGCCGCCTCTGCATGTTTACGCTAAAACGGGATACTATGCACCCACGGAGTAAGAGCCGTTTCTTCCTGATTGCAACTCTTTTATTGCTTGGAACTCTGACCGTCGCACAGAACTCTACCGCCCCCACTCAATCGAAGCCCCCTGCCTCGACTCCGTCCGCGGACCAGGGACAAGTTCCGGTGGAAAAAAGTGGCGACGTCTTTGTCATTCGCAAGGAAGTTGACGAAGTCACGCTGCATGCCACGGTCGTCGATGACAAGAATCATCTGATTACCAACCTCGATCGGGGTGACTTTACGGTGTTCGAAGATGGTCAGCCCCAAAAGCTGATCTCCTTCCGCCGGGAGGACATTCCGGTCGCGATGGGGATCGTGATCGACAACTCCGGCTCCATGCGCGACAAACGTCCGGCGGTGAATGCGGCCGCGATCAACTTCGTCAAGTCCAGCAACCCACAGGACAAGGTATTCGTCGTCAACTTCAACGAAGACTTCTACCTCGACCAGGATTACACCGCCTCGATTCCCAAGCTCAAAGATGCGCTCGAACGAATTGAAGCGCGCGGCGGCACCGCACTTTACGACGCTGTCGTTGCCTCCTCCGACCACCTGAAAAAGTCGGGATTACTGGAAAAGAAGGTCCTGCTGGTAGTGACCGACGGCGAAGACAACGCCAGCCGCGAGTCGCTGGAGCAGGCCATTCGACGCCTGCAGGAGGAGAACGGTCCGACCGTGTACACCATCGGGCTGCTGAGCGAAGAACACTCCAAGAGGGCGAAGCGTGCATTGCGCCAGATGGCTGAGGAAACCGGCGGCATCGCGTTCTTTCCGCAGGGCTTGGGCGAGGTAGAATCCATCACCCAGCAGATCGCGCACGATATTCGCAATCAGTACACCATCGGATACAAGCCAACGAAACCGCAAAGCGAGGGCGGATTCCGTTCCGTCAAAGTGGACGCCAACGCGAAAGGCTACAAGAAGCTGCAAGTGCGCACCCGCAGCGGCTACTACGCCGGGCAAGGCCGAGCGGCTGTCGAGCAACCTGCGGACAAACCGGTAGCGAAGTAATAGCTCTTCTGGGACTGGGGCGTCCAATCCTTTCATCTGACGATGCTTCAGCATCCACCCGGCCGCCTCCGTTGACCGCGGCAATCGGCATCACGTACCCTTGACAGTCGACAGCGTCAACTTCCGGGTGCCCATGAAAACTGCTGAAATGGCCTCTCTACGGGTGGCCGAGGAGATCACCGAACTGGTCGGTGAGACCCCCATTCTCCACCTTCGCAAAATTGTTCCCGCAAACTGTGCTGACGTTTACGCCAAGCTTGAGTATCTCAACCCCGGCGGCAGCATCAAGGACCGCGCTGCTCTGGGAATGATTTGGCGCGCCGAAAGAGAAGGCCTGCTCCAGCCAGGAGCCACTATTTTTGAGGCCACCGCTGGTAACACGGGCGTCGGACTGGCGCTGATCGGCTGCAATCGTGGCTACAAAGTCGTCCTGGCAGTGCCCGAGGGCTTCTCCATAGAGAAGGTCATTCTTATGGAGGCGCTAGGTGCTGAGGTCATTCGCACGCCCGAATCTGAAGGAATAATGGGCGCAATTGACTTGATGAAGGCGCGCGCCGCGCAGACTCCAAACTCGTGGGTGGCCGGACAGTTCGAAAACCAGGCGAATCCGGACTTCCATTACGAGACCACCGGCCGCGAGTTCTACGAGCAGATGCAAGGGCGGGTTGATGCGGTCGTGATCGGCTCCGGAACCGGCGGAACATTCACTGGCGTGGCGCGCTACTTCAAAGAGCGGAACCCGCAGGTTTTGGCGATCGCCGTGGAGACTCAAGGGTCCGTGCTGGGCGGCGGCCCGAAAGGGCCCCACGAGATCGAAGGTATTGGCGCCAGCTTCATTCCCATGACTTTCGATGGCACGCTCGCCGACGAGATCATCGCGGTCAGCGATCCCGACGGGTTCGACATGGTGAAAAAACTCGCCGCGCAGGAAGGTGTGCTAGCGGGTTCAAGCGCCGGAGCCAACGTGTTCGTGTCAATCGAAATCGCCAAGCGGCTCGGCCCGGGCAAGCGAGTGGCGACCATCATTCCGGATTCGGCGGAGAGGTATCTCTCCAAAGACATATTTCATTTCAACGACTAGCTCGGCAGGCGCGAGTGCAGCTTCCTCCGAACAAGGCCAAAGAGAATTCATGACCAACAAGCAAGCAGGATTCGCCACGCGCTCGATCCATGTCGGCAATGAGCCCGATCCGTCCACCGGTGCCGTCGCGCCTCCGATTTTCGCCACCTCGACCTACGCCCAGGAAGAGCTGGGCAAGACCAAGGGATATGACTACTCGCGCGCAGGCAATCCAACCCGCACCCGCCTTGAACAGAACCTGGCATCGTTGGAAGGCGGGGTCGCGGCTCGTGTGTTCTCCAGCGGAATGGCGGCCGTTTCGTCCCTCGCCAGCCTGATGAAAGCCGGCGAACACATCGTCGCCTCGAACAATCTCTATGGCGGCGTCCCTCGCCTCTTCAACCAAGTGCTGGCAAACTTCGGGCTCCAATTCACCTACGTCGATACCAGCGATCCGCGCAACGTGGCCAAGGCCATCCGCAAGAGCACGCGCTTTGTGTACCTCGAAACTCCCACCAATCCGCTGATGGGACTGACCGACATCGCGGCCGTCAGCGAAATAGCCCACAAGCGTGGATGCCAGGTCGTGGTGGACAACACCTTCATGTCGCCGTATTTCCAGCAGCCTCTGAAGCTGGGCGCGGATATGGTGCTGCACTCAACAACGAAATTTCTGAATGGTCACAGTGACGGGATCGGCGGCGTTCTGGTTTGCACCACGCAAGATCAGGCGGATAAGCTGGCGTTCGTGCAGAAGGCGGTCGGAGCCATTCTCTCGCCGTTCGAATGCTGGCTGGTATTGCGGGGCGTTAAAACTCTGGCAGTCCGCATGAAGCAGCACGACGAGAGCGGACGTGCCATCGCCGACTATCTCAGCACGCACAGAAAAGTGAAGAAGGTGTTCTATCCGGGGCTTAAGAGCCATCCCCAACACGAACTGGCGTGCCGCCAGATGTCGGGCTTCGGAGCGCTGATCACTCTGGAAACCGGCTCTCTCGCCAATGCCAAAAAACTGCTGAAGCGGGTGCGGGTCTGCACCCTGGGCGAGTCGTTGGGGGGAGTCGAGACTCTCATCTCGCATCCCGCCAGCATGACCCATGCAGCTATCGGAGCGAAAGGCCGTAAGGAAATCGGCTTGACTGACGGCATGGTGCGAATCTCGGTCGGAATCGAAGATGTTGAGGACTTAATCGCCGATCTCGATCAGGCGCTGCGAGGTCTTTAGATCGGACTGGGTAGCTGTTGTAGTTAAGTAGAACACCACCACCCCTAATTTTTTTTACGTGTTGTTTAGAATCAGTTGGTTAGCCGGAAATTGTTCACAACTCGTTGAAATATAAGTAACTTATATCTATCCATGTCATTCTAAAGGTAGTTACAGCGGAATTTTTCGTCGATTCTTCGCTGATGGCGCCGTTTCACGATCCTACAAAATACCCGACCCCACCGGCTGTCATGTGCCGTCCATCCAGTCAATCGCGATGCTGTCTGAGTTTTCAAAGAGCCGATTCGGGCCGCAGCTTAGGCGCGAACGGGCGAGAGACACATATCCCTGTCCTCACCATACTTTGATTACAGGACGGATGACGGACTGCGAAAGGACGTGGGACACACCTCGATGTGATAAGCGTGTCGGAGGTGAAAGTGCGTTACACCTTGCGGAAAAAGTCCCGAGTGGGTGCCAGCGCGCGGACTACGTTGAAGCGACATTCTCGGCGAGAGGATCAGCCAGACTGAGCTCAGACTGGTCAAACAACCGCGTCACGCCCTCTTCGAGCACGCAAATTTTATCTTCGATGCCTCTTTCGCGCGCAGCTTGGAGCAGCCGCTGCACCGGCTCTTCCACCGGCTCGTAGGACAGGCGAAACGTGCCGTAATGCATCGGTATCATCCAAAGTGCGCGGAGATCAAGAAATGCTTGGGCCGCGTCTTCCGGGCTGGTGTGAACATTACGAAATGAAGCCGGATGATAGGCGCCAATGGGTAACAGCGCCAGCTCAGGCTTAAGGCGCGCGCCAATCTCCGCGAAGCCATCGAAGTAGGCCGTGTCACCGGCGTGGTACACCGAGTGTTTGCCGGCACGCAGCACGTATCCTCCGTAGCCACGATGGACATCGCGCACCACGCGCGCTCCCCAATGCCGCGAGGGGGTATGGGTGATCTCCACATTGCCCAGTTGCAGACTCTGCCACCAGTCGAGTTCGACCACGCGTGAAAATCCGAGATCCCCTACCAGGTCGCGCACGTTCCTCGGTACGACAATGATGGGGCGCTTGCCCGTCTTGCGGCGGGTGAGGTTCGCGATGGTTCGCAGCGATGGCCGGTGCAAGTGATCGAAGTGGGCATGTGACACCAACACGGCGTCGATGGGCGGCAGATCGCGCACCCGCAGTCCCGGACGTCGCAGCCGCTTCAGCACAAAGATCCAGCGGGCAAAGTTCGGGTCAACCAGAACGTTCTTGCCGCCGATCTGCAGAAAGAAGCTGGAGTGTCCGATGAACGTAACTCCGAGCTGTCCTCGGGAAGCCATCACCGGCTTGTGGGTGATACCGCTGCGGGGACTGAGGGCAGAACGTCCCACGAGCGTACTGAATTGTCTAGCCTTGCGCCTGATGCTGATACCTATCATGGGTTTGTCTTTACTATTAGACGCTGGTTGGCCGTCCTGCGATGCGGCTCGCTCACATGTTGCAGAAGGTTCCTTGACCTTGTTCAGCCAGTCAGCTTAAATCAAAGTGCTGTCATAAGGAGAGATGCATGCGAATCGCGTTTCTTGGTTTGGGGATCATGGGGCGGCCAATGGCCTCGAACCTGGTCAAAGCGGGGCACGAAGTTTCGGTATGGAACCGCACGGCACGGCAGCATGTCGAGGGAGCGACGACGGCGATTTCTCCCGCCGACGCTGCCAAAGACGCTGAGCTCGTCTGGATGTGCGTCGCCGATACCGCGGCGGTCGAGCGGCTGGTGTTTTCCGCCGACGGCATTGAACAGTCGTTGCGCGAAGGCATGGTGATCGCCGACTCCAGCACGATCTCGCCGTCTGCCACCCTCAAGTTTGCGCAACGCGTCGCCGAAAAAGGTGTGCAGTGGATCGACGCACCCGTCACGGGCTCCAAGATCGGCGCCGAAAATGGACAGCTTATTTTCATCGTCGGCGGACCGGCGGAGACGGTGCAGGCTATGGAGCCTCTATTTAAAGCCATGGGGAAGGCCGTGATTCACATGGGAGGTACTGGTAAAGGCCAGTCGGCTAAGATCTGCATGAACTTGCAGATAGCGATGATCTATGAAGGATTTGCTGAGGGATTGACTCTGGCCCGCAAGTTGGGAGTCGAGCCCCAGAAGATGGTCGAGCTGGTGCAGGCATCGATGATTCGCTCGGGCGTCGTGGATTACAAAGCGCCTTTCGTCCTGCGCCGCGACTACTCGCCCAACTTCCCCTTGCGATTGATGCACAAAGACATTCATCTGCTGCTCGATACGGCGAAAGAAGCGCGCGTTAAACTACCTGCCCTGGAGACCGTGGACGAGATTTACGAACTGTCGAGCGAAGAAGGATGGGACGATCTCGATTACGCAGCCACCATTCAGCTTCTGGAGAAATGGGCGGGGCTAAACGGATCGACGAAATAGAAAGCTCGGCGACGAGCTTTATACCGGTTTAGCAGTACTCGCGATAGTGATGCGACCAGGATCGCCCGGCTCGATGTGGTTCTGCTCGAAGCTCGCCTTGATTCGGCGCTGCAGCTCCCGCTTTACGGCAAACTGCCCTCCTGGCTTGGTCTTCACCAGCATCAGGTAATCGACGGAAGTGCCACTCACCTTGTCGATCCCGGGTACCTCGGGTGTGGCAACGATCATGTCGGCAAACTTGGGGTCGCTCGCGAGTTCCGCTCCCACTTGCTGCAGCACCGCTATCACCCGGTCACTGTCGACGCCATACGCCACGGATACATGCAGGCTGACCTGCGTCCAATCACGGGTCAGATTGCCGACCACTTGTATCGTACTGCTGGGAACGGTGTGGACAGTTCCATCGGCGTCGCGCAATACAGTCCGACGCAGGGTCATCATCTCGACCACTCCCTGAACTCCCGCAATCTTCACCGTGTCACCGATGTCATACTGGTTCTCCGCGAGTATGAAGAAGCCGTTGATGAAGTCCTTGACCAGCGTCTGGGCGCCGAATCCGATGGCCAGACCCGCAATGCCGGCGCTGGCCAGCAGCGGACCCATGTTGACCCCCAACAGGGCCAGGATTTGCATCGAGGCGATGAATACGATGACGAACAGTCCGATGCTGTAACTAACGCTGGACAGTGTCCGGAACTGTTGTGAACGGACCGACGACGGCAGGTCCTGGCGATGGCTGAGCTGCGTCAGATGGCGGGTAAGCAGTTTGAGAAGACGGCTCAAGATGAAAGCAATGAGCAGGACCGCGAGGATTTTCGGCGCCTGGTGGCGCAAGAAGTCAAACGCGTCGTCGCGCCAATAGTTGATTATTTCAACCAGGCGGTTTGGGGCCATAATTGTTCCCAACACATGTTTGACAAAAGGCGTGATCATGGTCGGGGCGATTATAACAACGGGTTAAGAACTCGTTGACAACGCACACGGGGCCGCGTGGGGTCACGCGCGGCTGAACGGTTCGGAGATGATATGAAACGGCTGACGTTTTTGCGAAAGACTTCGGAGTACATGGTAGCCGGAGTTTTGATTTTCTTTGCGCTCTGCGGGGGAAGCGCCCACGCGCAGGATGCTGCGCCCGCGCAGGTGCCCGATGCGAGTGTGGGCGGCGGTCAGCGTCAGCGAGAAGCGGACGATCCGTGGACCGCGCAGCAGAAACGCGACATGCTCAAAAAGCAGAACGCGCAACGCCAGCAGGACATCAAGAAAGATACCGACCAACTGCTCGACCTGGCGACCGAGTTGAAACAGTACGTGGACAAGACAAATGAAAACATCGTCTCCCTCGATGTGATCAAGAAAGCGGAGCAGATCGAGAAGTTGGCCAAGAGCGTTAAGGAAAAGATGAAGGGCGGCAATTGATTCAGGTGTAGAGAAGTGCGGGTGCCCGTTCAAGAAAGCTCGAACGCCTGTGTTCCAAACGAAACGCCATCCCTTTTTGGGGATGGCGTTTGCCACTATTTGTGAACAAGCTACAGAGTTTTCACGATTCGCATGCCGTAGAACGACTTGTAGACGAAGACGAACGAGATCGCGAAGAAGATGATCGCCAGCACGTGGCTGAAGGCCGCTCCTCTGCTAGCGGTCAACTGCACCGCCAGCTCCACCGCCAGCAATCCGAACAGCGTGGTGAACTTGATGATCGGGTTCATAGCGACTGACGACGTGTCCTTGAACGGATCGCCCACCGTATCGCCCACGACGGTTGCATCGTGCAGCGGCGTTCCTTTCTGCTTCAGCTCGACCTCGACGATCTTCTTGGCGTTGTCCCATGCGCCGCCGGCGTTGGCCATGAACATCGCCTGGTACAAGCCGGAGATGGCGATCGAAATCAGGTAGCCGATAAAGAAGAACGGCTCCACGAAAGCGAACGCCAGGGTCACGAAGAACACCGCGAGGAAGATGTTGAACATGCCCTTCTGCGCGTACTTGGTGCAGATCTCCACTACCTTCTTGCTGTCCTCGACCGACGCTTTCTCCACGCCCTTCCAGCCTGATGTTGGCCTTGATGAACTCCACCGCGCGATAAGCGCCGGTGGTGACCGCCTGCATGGAAGCGCCGGTGAACCAGTAGATGATGGCGCCGCCGCTGATGAGCCCGAGCACAAACGGAGCATGCAGCAGCGAGAGGTCGCCGACGTTCTCCGTCAGCCCATGAGTGAGCGCCATGATGATGGAGAAAATCATGGTGGTTGCGCCCACGACGGCCGTCCCAATCAGCACCGGTTTGGCGGTGGCTTTGAAGGTGTTGCCCGCGCCGTCGTTCTCTTCCAGCATGTGCTTGGCGCGCTCGAAGTTCACGTCGATGTTGTAGTCGCGCTTCAACTCGCTCTCGATGTTCGGCACCTGCTCAATCAGCGAGAGCTCGTACACCGATTGCGCATTGTCCGTCACCGGGCCGTAGGAATCGACGGCGATGGTCACCGGGCCCATGCCGAGGAATCCGAAAGCCACCAGGCCGAAGGCGAACACGGCAGGGGCCAGCATCAGCGCGCCCAGTCCGTAGGTGCTGACGTAGTAGCCGATGCTCATCAGCAGGACCATGGTGAAGCCCAGGTAGTAGCAGGAGAAGTTGCCGGCCACCAGTCCCGACAGGATGTCGAGCGAGGCGCCGCCTTCTTCCGCCGAGGTCACCACTTCTTTCACGTGTCCCGATTGGTCGAGGTGAAGACCTTCACCAGCTCCGGAATGATCGCGCCCGCCAGAGTGCCGCAGGAGATGATGGTGGCCAGCTTCCACCATTGCGTGGAATCGCCGCCGAGGTCAGGAATAATGAGATACGAGACGATGTAGGTCAGCACGATGGAGATGATCGACGTGAGCCACACCAGCGACGTGAGCGGCGCTCTCGAAGTTCATCTCGGTCGGCGTTGCCGTAACGCGCCTTGGCCACCGCTTCGTTCAGGAAGTACGCGACCGTGCTGGAGACCAGCATCATGATGCGCATGACGAAGATCCACACCAGCAATTGCACCTGGACCGTGCGGGTCTTTGACGCCCAGCAGGATGAATGTGATCAGCGCCACGCCGGTCACGCCGTAGGTTTCGAAGCCGTCAGCGCTGGGGCCGACCGAGTCGCCCGCGTTGTCGCCCGTGCAGTCGGCAATGACGCCCGGGTTGCGCGCATCGTCTTCCTTGATCTTGAAGACGATCTTCATCAGGTCGGAGCCGATGTCGGCAATCTTGGTGAAGATGCCGCCGGCGATACGCAGCGCGGCCGCGCCCAGCGACTCGCCAATGGCGAATCCGATGAAGCACTGTCCGGCGTAATCTCCGGGAATGAACAACAGAATGCACAGCATGATCAGCAACTCGACGCTGATCAGCATCATGCCGATGCTCATGCCCGCCTTCAGCGGAATGGCGTAAATGGGATACGGCTTGCCGCGAAGTCCGGCGAAGGCCGTACGCGAGTTGGCGAACGTGTTGACCCGGATGCCGAACCACGCCACGCCATAGCTGCCCGCGATGCCGACCAGGCTGAAGGCCAAGAATGACGGGCAACGTGACCGCAATCGGTTTCCCCGGCACGGGCGCGAGCCATCCGAAGTAGGCAGTAATAATGACCGCGATAAATGCCCACAGCACCAGGATGAACTTGCCCTGTGTGACCAGGTAGGTCTTGCAGGTTTCGTAAATCAGCTCGGATATCTCGAGCATGGAGCGGTGCACCGGAGCGTTCTTGAGCTGCATATAAATTGCCAGCCCAAACACCAGTCCGAACACGCAGAACAGCAATCCGACCAGCAACAGGTTATGTCCAGTCATACCCAAAAAGCTGACCGAGCTGAGATCGGGAAGCTGCAAATTCGCTTCTCCGGCGGCTTCCTTGGGCTGAGCCAGCGCCGCCGACGCATTCGACAGCAGAAGCGCGAGAGTTGCGCCGACGAACACAGCCGAGCGCGAAAGAGATCCGGTTACAGATGAAAGCCGCCGAAAACTGGCGAGCCAGGTTTGCATAAAATTCCTCCGGGGGCCCGAACTCGATTCCGTTCGAGTCGGGACCCATGAAATATCAGTATGGAATGAGTGTCCCGCGCCAGGTCCGGCGGCGAGAGCTTTTGAGAAATCATCGATCGCCCAAACACAAAGGTTCGAGCAGTCTTCTACGTTGCGTCCGGGTAGAGCGCCGCTGACAACCATAATTGACCTGCTGAAATCCCGGAAACACGCTTCCACTTCAAGACGGAAGTGTTGAGGCTTGGCCGCGTCGGGAGCACTTGCATCTGTCCTCCGGGTCGGTACTCCCCAGAATAGAAATGCAATACGAAGCGAAACTTTATAGCACGTGGATAAAAGTCGGGTCAATCGCACACGTCACTGCACCGTGTGCTCTTGCGGAATCCTCCCATGAAATCGGGCAAGGCCCCGAGGCCGTAAACGACCGACAGTCACTATGTTACTCTCCGGAATCGATTGCGACCGCGCGGGGAACTATCTTTGACAAGGGCTTCGCCCGACGCTTTGCTTTGATCAGCACGTCCACCTCGTCGGGCCGTCCATTCCAGAAGTCCAGCCGGATGCGACCGTCTTCCAACTGCGTGACCTTCGCGGGAGTCGAGCTGGCCGTCAGGTACCATCCCTCGGGCAGCACCACGGCGTTGCGCGGACGCCCCAGGCTGCGATCAAAGACCAACTCGTCTCCCTCCAATCGGTAGCTCGCGGGCGCGGTGTACGTCTCAGAAATTCGCAGGCGTAGGCTCTGCCCAGCCTTCACCGGAGAGAAGGGAATCACCACCACCTGCGCCGAGGCGTCAACCGGCTCTCCTGCATCGATTTTTGCGGACGCCATCTCGACACCGGTCATCGTCTTCGTCGCGAGTTTTTCGCCCGTGTCGAGCACGTAGGCCGACGGATCTGACACTTTGCTACCACTACGGACGACGTTGAAGTACTTGTCCGCTCCCGGACGCGATTCGGTGTAGTCGTGATACAGACGGAAGGAGTGCGTTTCCGGCTGCTGCAGGAAGTAAACAATGTCGCGGTCCTGATGCGCCCTTTCTGAGAGACGCTCCTGTTCGGTCGCTCCCTCAAACGGTGACTCCCAACTCTTTGCCGAACCCGCCTTCGCAGGCGCGGCCGCAGTGCCGGTCCGGGCGCCCAGCCTAGCCTTCACGACCAGGGGTGCCTCCGCCCCTGTACGGTTGATGAAGCTGATGGCAATGCGTCCGTCGGGCTCAGCCAGAACCTGCGACGGAATGTTGCATGCCACCAGTTCATAACCGGCAGGCAGCACCACGCTGTTTCGCGGAATGCTCAGCGGCCGGTTGAAGACAATCGCGTCGCTCTCCCGGTAATAACTCTTGGCGTCCTTGTAGGTTTTCAGAATCAGCAGGCGCGCCTGACCTTCGGGCGGCACCGGACGCGCCAAGTACACCTTGATGTAATTCTCCGAAGCGTCCGCGCTCTTCATCAGCGGGTCTTTCACCGCCTCGTTACCGCTGACGACTTCAAACCGCAGCGGCTGTCCGGTCATCACGTCAATCACCGACTCGTCGCTGGCCACGCTTCCCTTGCGGATCGGATTGAAGTAATACTTCGCTCCGGCGGTAGTGGCCGTGACTTCATAGTGGATCGCGAAACTGGCACTCTCCGGTGCCAACAGTTCATAGCGCGTGTATTCGTCCGTTTCGGTTTGCACGGTCGCAACTGGCGCCTGCGCATATGCCGTCGCAGCAACACACAGCACGGTCACTAGCCGCGCTATACCTTTAACCACGCCTACCCTCGATTCCATCGCAAGTACTCCATCACCGGTTGTCTGCACCGTTTACAAGGGCTACAGCGTAACGCCTCGGATCGTCCAGAAGTCGTAAGCGAGTTTGCGATCGGTGATGATTTTGTACGGCATCCAGAAATAGCCTTTGAGGCCCCAATCTGTCCCCCAGGAGTTTCTGACCAGCACAGCCTGCTTGCGGTCGGCGTATCCGACCGCCATGACGGCGTGGCCGCCTTTGTTCTCTTCATGGCGCGTATCGGGAATCGGCATGATGCCGTTCTTCTTTACCTTTTCGGTCTCAAAGCTCTCGTAGAGCGTGACGCCGAACAGAAACGGACAGCCATCGGCGAGGCACTGCTTCAAGTGTCGAAGAAAAGTCGCGGGTTTCAATGATCCCTCGGGAATGCGATGGTACTCGATGATCTTGCAGTTCCGGGCTGCCTCGAACGCCTTCTTGGGGGGTCTCGCGCGCAGCGCGGTGGGATGTTGCCTATACGGCCAGTGCGACTCCGGGCAAGCGCCGCGTTTCGCCACCGCTTTGATCGCATCGCGCAGCCGGACCACGCAGTGCAAGCTTCGTTGCCCGGTGAGCATCCGCTCGTTGTAGTAAATGAACAGACGCGACGGCACCAGCGCGCGCGTGGACTGCAATCGCCGTTCGTAGGCGACGGCTGCAGCTACCGCATGCGCGGTGCAGGTGCCGATGCTGCCCTGGTTGAAAACTTGAGGACATCCTGGGCGCAAGTCAACTCGCTTCGGAAGCGGAGCACGCAGGTCGTGCCGATCCAGGGTGTAAACATAATCTCGCGGATCTGGTACGTCTCTGGCCAGAGTGTAACGCGACTTGGGAACCGTCATGGATGGGGATTCTGACAGGTTTGCGCTGGAGAGGGAAGTGGCGTCGCGAAGCCGCGCACACTGTGACGTCTGTCGAAGAGAATGGACAACCCGATGTGGGTCTTGGGGTGCCCATTTTGCCTGCCACCTTGTTCGTAGCAAGTCAAAATGTCCGCTTTTCATAGCAAGTGAAATGTCCGGTTTTGGTTTTGGGTTTACTCATATACCCGCCGTCGTCGCTGTGGGAAAGTGGGAATCCCGCGCTCTGGGCGGGATTTCCAAGCGCGGGGGAAAAGTCGGTTGTTTGACTTTTCCACGGTGCGTCTTTTCCACAGCGCTTGCCGCCGCGTTTTGGGTTGACCTGAAGGCCACGCCTTGGGCGCTATAACGTCCCAGCCGATGCGGCCCGTGGGTGAGGCTGATGCTCCCGTCCAGGTGCCGGTGCACCATGACATTGCAGCCGGCCAGCGTCCCTCGCCACTGCACCCGCTCAATCTGTAGCTGCAGGTTCTGAAAACTGACGGTGTTGTCGCGATTTACCGTCCGCTCAAACTGCAGGGAGAAGACCAGGTCCAGATGTTTGCGGGGGCACGGGAGAAACGCGTTACCGCGTTGCGCCGGCGCCACCTGAAAACGACCATTGAACTCGGCGATGTATTCATCCCGCAGAAACCCATTGGCCGCTTCCAGCGTGGTGATCCCGTGCAGCCGCAGCTCCTGTGGCAGCCGTCCCTGCCAGGTCCCGAAGCTGCGCTCGCTACGGCCCCGCGCCTGCGGCGAGTAGGCCGGGATCATCTGCACTCCTAACTCGCGCAGCGCCCGTCCCACCTGCGTTAAGCGATGGGGATCGACCTTGCCTCCTACCTTCGGCGTCAGCCAAAAATGGCTGCCCCGGTCGCTGTACAAGGCGCAGAACAATCCCTTGCGCTCGATGACTTCCCGCAACCCGGCCATCACCGTCGCCGTCGATTCTTCCTCCACCAGTTGCGCATAGTAGATCTCGCTGGTCGCGTCATCCAGGATGACGATCAGGTCGTACCAGCGCTCGTCCTGGAACCAGCGATGACGGCTGCCGTCGATGTGCAACAGCATGCCCGGCAGCGGACGGCGTTCCCGCCGCTTACGATGCACCCCGCGCTTGCGGCCCCGCGCTACCAGTCCGGCTCCCTGCAGAGCTTGTTTCACCCAGGTGTAGCTCAAATCGATCTGGTGCTCGGCACTCAGCTTCTCGTGAAAATGCTGTACGTTTAGATCGAAATAGCGATCCCGATACAGCCCCAAGACCTGCTCGACCGTGGCCAGAGGAACTCGCTTGGGGGAAGGCTGTCCCCGCCGCCGGTCGAACAACCCGTCGTAGCCAAACTCTTCCAGTCGCTCCCGCCAGCGCCGCATCGACCGATCGCTGATGCCGATGATCTCGGCCGCCTGCCACCAGGTGAGCTTCTTCGCCATGGCCCGTAAGATCACTTCTTGCACTTTCATCGCCCGCTCCATCGCGGCCTTCGAGTAGCAATCCATGCTTGGCATGGTCTCCTACTCTCGCCGCCTGCAAAGCGGACAGATCACGTGCTATCTCAACCGGACATATCATGTGCTACCGACACATTTTGCCTGCCACCTTTGACGCAAATGCGTGACGCCGTTACAATGAAATGCAGCAGTAACGCGCATCTTCAAGCGCATAAACACTCCTCAGTAGCTCAATGGCAGAGCATCCGGCTGTTAACCGGAGGGTTGTAGGTTCGAGTCCTACCTGAGGAGCCATTTTATGCAGTCAACATGAGGCCTTGAGCGATACCTGATTCGGGGCCTCTTTGGCAAGCGGGATCTGTGCTACCCTTGTGCTACTCTAGGGCCGGAAGCCCCCCAGTCTGTCGTTCAAACTCCTTCAGAGTTGAATAGACGTCATGCGAGCGCTCTCACGGAAGAAGTCTCGATACTTCCACTCGGAATGGTCGCTGCCTCTAGAACCAGGTATAAGTTCATCTCACGGCTGGCGATGCACGGCGCACGATGTGTGATTCGTGCTGACCGTAGCAACCTTAACGGCCATTATCCGACCAGACATTGTGATCACTGGCTCACTTCGACCCGGGTTTCAAGATGCCCACAGTCAAGTTAATTCCAAAATGCTGGGAGGTGGGATCGAGCCCTACCAGGGGTGAACCTCGGCGGATTTTGAGTCCGAATCACCCAAACCGTAAGTCTAGCTAAATCAATGATTTGTTGACACTTAGCCAAAATGGGCAGTGAGGTTTTGCACTGCGAAATGCGGCTCTGCAAGGGCTCTTGCATCACGATTACGTCACGCCGCGCTCGTCATACTCACGCCTACGCAAGGGTGCTCGGACAGGCTCTTGAGGCCCACCGAATTTTGACGAGACAATCACTAAATTCCGCCGGAGCATCCTGAACCTCGCAAGGTGTTCCACCCTGAAACAATCAACTGGAGCGGCGGTTTGCTAATTCTCCCTGCCCTGTTTGTGCCCGCACATTTTCACGTATTTTGTTGGACGTATGGCGTCCTCCTATTGAATACCCGGCGCGATTCTCGGGGTAATAGGCGTGGCAGTCGGTTCGTGCCGGTGTCCTGCATCGTGTCGACGCGTCCACCGAGCCTGCCGATTGAAATCCGACGACGATGACAGATAGCCGAATGCTGATAAGAATCAACGGGAAGATGCTTATCAGCCAACAATAACACCATGTGGTCACGGAGGAAGCCCCTTTTCCCTCGGAACCTCGGCCCCCTGGTGCCGAACCAGATTTTAGAGCTTATTGAAGCTTGCGGAAATTCGAGGTTCGTAATTGATTGATGTTGAACCTGTTGCATTCTGCTCGTTGAAGACGATTGACGTTCGCGGTTCTTTGAGGAACTGGCTGTTGCAATTTTGCCTGCAGCATGTTAACTAGTCACTAAACATAGGGGCTTGTCCAACCGACAGCCGCTCGAATCAGCGGGCATGTCCGGTCGCCTCCATCCCCACTCGCACCTTGCAGCCTGCTGCCTTCAGCTCGCGATAGAACTTCTCGGCTTCTCCATCGCTGTGACTCAGTCGCCGTTCACCACATTCTCCGGTGTCGGTATTTACAAACGCGATTTGCTGAACGCTCGGGTGATAGTCCACACCTATAATCCACATATCGGCTCCTTCCTCCCGAGCCTTGGGTCGTTGACAAACCGAAGTCTACTCGGTGGTCGAGGGGCCGACATTGCTATGAAATTAAGTGGATTGTTTTTGCGGTGTCACGCGTCCTTTTGAACCCTTCATTGAGATGTCGAGGAATCGTGCCGGACATCCACACGAATTTCCGGTCGAGCCTTCCGTGCTAGAATCGGCTCTCTGTCGAAGCTTCTTCGCCCAAGTTGGGGAGGAAGCTCAGGGATTCGAGCCGTTTCAGGCAGGCAACTTCACGTCGGCGATTGCTCTTCTCGAGCATAGCGTGGTTAACGGGGATTCCAAAACAGAAACGCCGGATGACGCAATTACGAATTGGAGTGCGCAGCATGCATCCAATGGATAGATATTTCGATGCTACGGCCGACTTTCTATTGACGAAAACGTGGCGAGATGCTCGGCTACTGATTTCGAAACGTCCCGAACTTCTTGATGACTTTTCCGAAGACGTCTTAGAGATGGTAGCCAAAGCGCAACCCGACGCGGCTGCGGTTCGGCTTGTTCACATGCATAGAAGTCTTCTAATTCGTTGCAAGCAAGTCGGAATCGATGTCGCATTTGCGGAGATTCCCGCGGCCGATCCTGAGTTTTTCGCCACGAAAATGCACTGAGTCGATTGGCTTCGAGCTGATCAGGCAAAATTCGACTGCGATGGGCCGAACCAGAGGCCAAGCCGTTGGCTTCAATGAAGGCGTGCTGTGGTTCGCCAAAACTCAAAACGTCCTGTTTCAGGAATTCTGGTTGGCTGTAATTGCAAATGGGGCGCGTCAGGTCGAACCTGGGCCGCGTCGCGTGAGACATCGGCCGCAATTTGGCCGGCCTGAATAGTGTTGGAGACGCGAGTCTCCCTGAGCTCCCAAGCAAGTTAGGCCATCAAGGTGATTCATGGCTGATCGCGTGTTCAGGCAGCGACGATGTAACGGTGGTGCAGCCCGCCAAGTCGCGGCAACGAGATGATCTTGCTCGTTCGGCGGCGCCGACGCCGTAACTCGACCGTCGGGCACGTCCTTCCCCAGTCCTAGATGGGTCCGGTCTTCGTGGTAATAGCGGACGTATTCTCTCAGTAATCTTCTCAGGTGACGCTGGTTCAGAACGATCACGTGATCGAGCAAATCCCGACGTGCACTCCCAACCCAGCGCTCGGCGACGCCATTCTGCCAAGGACTGCGAAAAGCGGTTCGGACAGGTTCTAGTCCGTCCTGTTTGATGGTCGAAATGACATCAGCGGAGAACTTCGCGTCGCGATCAAAGATGAGGAATCTGTGGGGTCGTTCATATCCCCAAGTTTCGCGCAGCTGAAGTACGATCCAAAAGGCGTTTGGCTGACGAGTCACGTTGCAATGCAGAATTTTCCTCCGGTCGAGGGCGAGGTCGCTTTGCGTGCAGAGCCAGCAGCTGTTGCCGAAGGGCAAGGTTCTCCAAGATAAGTTCTTCTCGCGAGCGAAAGACGGAGATAATCCACCCAAGCAGAAGACGTACAAACATATAGGGATCATAGCGGAGAGCTAGCCAGGGCAGGGGTGCTCTACAAGTCATTGATTCTGCGGAGGTGCGGAGTTTTGGTGAGGCACAGTTCTTAATTGGCGAACTACACGAGGCAATGCGATAGATGTGTCACGGAAGCGCCAACAGCAGCGAGGGAGTATTCGCACGGTCGCTATACACCAGTCATATAGAACGCAGCCCACCAGTAGGGATGGGCGAACTCACGGGCGTCTTGATGCCGGCTCATCGCTCGGCTGAAGAATTCAATGGCCGTGGTCTCTGGCATACGCGCATTAGGTGACAAGACGGCGCCCGGTGCAGCCAGCAGTTCCGGGCTGTAGCGCTTGAAGTACTCGGCTTTCTCTCGGTTGGTGCTGTCCCGCAGCCACCGTTGCGCGGCACGCAGGGCTTGAGCGGGCGTGAGCTTGTCTCCGTTCACGCTTGTATCCGTATTCTTTCCGCACCAGCCGGCGTAGAAGTGCTCCATCAGCATGGCGGTGCTGATGTCGGAGACCGACCACAGCGAGGCTGTCACCCCGGCATAGCCGGCCTGCAGCAGGGCACTAGGCAAGGCCACCACTTCGTCGGGCAACTTGGTTCCGACAATGCCAGTTTCGCAAGCCGACAGGCTGGCCAGCCGGCCGCCCGGCAACCCCGCATCCAGCAGATCACGCACCGTCAACATGACAGTATTCCCGCTCGCGTCGTCGGCCATAAGTAGACCGCTGTCCAGCGGCGATTGCCAGTCGTTGCTGCCATGACAGGAGAAGTGCACCACGTCGGCACGAGGCAAGGCTGTAAGCACCGCCTCGCGTGTAGCCTTTTTGTCAGCGAGGAGGATTGGATCCTGGAACAAGCCTGCAATGGCGGTGACCTCAGCCTGCACGTTGGGTAAGCGGGAGGCATGGACGGTGAGCGGCTCTTCGATCGCCAGCAGGCGAGTGACAGTTGCGCCCTTGGCACGCTCGCGTGCATGGGCTAGCGACAATGCCGAAGGCGCATAGCTGACGGTGAACTCATCGAGGAAGTACCGACGGCCGGTCAGAGTGGAAGCATCTTCGGTCCAGGCGGCATGCAAAGGCAAGAGAGCCAGCAGACCAGCAGGAATGAGCGTTATCGCCGGAGCATCGTCAAAGTCCTTCGCCGGAGAGACTTGGTGCAGAGCCTCGGCCAGCGGCTGCATGAGGTGAATCCAGAGCTGGTGAGTGATCTCTTCCATAGCCGCGAACCAAGTCTGTTGTCCCTGCAATGTCCGTTGAGCCAGCCAGTTTCCATAAGCTCCGAGCCAGCCGCCGATCACCTTGCCATCAGTGGACCCTGTGAGCCATTCGCGCACCAAGCTGTCGGTAAGCGACTCAAGCCAGACCGACTGAACGGCGTCGGCGGTCACCAGCAGCGCTAGTCCTCCCGCTGCGGTGGCCAACAGATACGCAACTATTGTCTCCCTGGCAGCAGCCTGGATCTGAGTGAAGCTGGCCTCTGCGAGAAAGTCCTCATAACCCGGCACCTGTCGGATGTCGGCCACCATTTGCTCGAAGTCACGAGCGGCGGCGGAGATGGCGTCCAGCCGCGCCTGACCCTGCAGGGTGTGTGACGAATCCGTTCCTCCCGCTGCCGGTTGGGTCAGTTGCTCCTGCCTCATTACCACCTCGCAGTAGCGCAGGTAGAGATCTTCGTAGCCCAGCGCGGGCAATCTTTCCAGATCGCGACGGCGACGCTGCAAGGCTTCGCCCAGCAGCCGGGCACGGCCCCGTTCCATTACTTCCGCCGCCTCTTCACAGCGGGCCAGCTTGGCCAGCGCGTACGCGGCACCGGCGGACATCCCCTGCATGTCACGCAGCCAGCTTTCCTTGTGCTCGCGCAGTAGTTGCCGGGCCAGCAGTTGCCGGCCGGTCGCCAAGCCATAGCTGTAGGCCTCAGCTGTCTCGTGCCACTGCTGGCGTTCAAGCGCCCAGCGCCCCCAGTTGCGCGCGGCGTTGAGCACAGTCTGAGGATGACTCACGTCCCCCAGCTCACAAGCGCGGCGATAGACCCGGATCGCTGCCTCCAAGTCCGCCTGCTGCCCCGTGCGCTCAAACCGGATGGCTAAGCTGATGCCCAAGTTGTTGAGGTACATTGAGAGGACGGGCGAGTCCGCCGTGGTCGCCTCCACCGCTTCTCGAAGAACCCGAATAGCTTCGTCTAGGTCCGTATCTTGCCCTAGACGCTCAGAGCGAATGGCTAAGCTATGGCCCAGGGTGGTGAGATACATCGGCAAGTCCGACGAGTCCGGAGGAGTAGCGTCCACGGCCTGTTGAATCACTCTTATGGCTTCTTCCAAGTCCGTCTCTCGCCGCGTGCGCTCAAACCGGGTGGTTAGGCTGGCTGCCAGATTGTTCAGGATCTTTGGCAGGTCTGGGGAGTCATGCGAGATGGTATCCGCCCCTCGCTGAAAGATTCTAATGGCTTCTTCCAGGTCAGTCTCTTGCTGCGTGCGCTCAAACCGGCTGGTCAAGCTGGTTCCCAAATTGGTGACGATCCGGTGCAGGTCGGGCGCGTCGTCAGCGGTCGCGTCCGCCACTTGTTGCAGAATCAGAATCGCCTCTTCCAAATCCAGTTCCCGGCCCGTATGCTCAAAGCGGTCGCGCAACGCAATTCCGAGATTGTTGAGACGGCCGCGCATGCCGGGCGAGTCGGGCGGAGTGGCTGCAACTGCTTGCCGCCACACCTGAATTGTGTCTTCCAGATCGACCTCCCGCCCCGTTCGTCCAAAGCGCGCATGCAAGGCGGAGCCCAAGTCGGTAAGTAGTCCAGCCAGGTCGGGCGAGTCCTGAGGAGTGGTGTCCACAGCCTGGTTAAGAAAGCGAATAGCTTCATCTAACTCTAAGTCGCGGTGCGTGTGCCCAAACTGCTGGCGTAAGGCGTTCCCAAGATTGCCTAGAATCCGTGGAAATTCGGGTGGGCGCAATTTGACGACCTCTGCTGCCCTTTGTAGGATTTGAATTCCGTCTTTAAGGTCACTTTCTCTCCCCGTGCGCTCAGACCGAGCGGTCAAGGTGGCCCCGAGATTGCTCAGGATTCCTGGCAGGTCGGGGGATGCCTGCGGGATAGTGTCCACGGCCTGGTTAAGAAAGCAAATAGCTTCATCTAAGTCTGAGTCACGGTGCGCGTGCCCAAACTGCTTGTGTAATGCGTTCCCAAGATTGCTTAGAATTCGTGGAAATTCGGTCGAGTCCGATGTGACGGCCCCTGCTGCCTTTCGCAGGATTCGAATAGCGTCCCCTAGGTCAGCTTCTCTCCCCGTGCGCTCAGACCGGCTGATCAAGCCTATCCCCAAGTTACTAAGATACGCCGGCAGTTCAGGCGAGTCCGGAGGAGTAATGTCCGCGGCCTGGTTAAGGAAGCGAATAGCTTCGTCTAAGTCAGAGTCGAGGTGCGTGTGCCCGAACTGCTGGCGTAAGGCATTCCCAAGATTGCTTAGAATTCGTGGAAATTCGGGTGAGTCCGATGGCGTGGTCTCTGCTGCCTTTTGCAGGTTTCGAATAGCGTCTCTTAGGTCAGCTTCATCCCCCGTGCACTCATACCGGTTGCGCAAGGCGGCAGCGAGGTTGTTAAGATATCCTGGTAAGTCGGGCGAGTCCGCAGGAGTGTTCGCTACTGCCTTTCGGCACAACTCAAGCGCACAAGTAAGATCCTCGCCGTGTCCACTAGCCATGTAGCGCTCCAAAAGGATGTTGCCGGCCTGACCTAAACACTCGCGGGGGAGGCCAGAATCGCGATTCAAACGCGATTCACAAGCTTCCATGATTTTCCGCGCCGACTCACGGGCCCGACCATGCTCCGGGTCATCACGATAAAGCGTAATAAGCTTCAATAGAACAAGCAGGCGATTCTGATAGGTTTCCTCGTCTATCGCAGGGATCTGGTCGTACAACCAGAGTTCTTCCTCGCAGAGGCTGATGATGCGGAGTCGCTTTTGGTCATCTTTCAAGGGCCAACCTCAAGTTGTGAAGAACATTGGTTAAATCCCGTCGGTAAAGCTCGGGCGAGTGGGCACAAAGTTGTCGGTACAGCTCGGTTGAACGCTCTAGGAATTGTCGTGCCTGTTCGAATTGACCAAGGTCCGCGAGAAAGCAGCCGAGGGTATGGTCGAAGTGAGCCTCACAGGCGGGGAATTCTTCATCTCGACAGACACTAATAGCATTTCCCAAGACATTGATCGCACCCTGTGTCATCTCCGGCGACATGCCTTTCGGACTAATTCCCGGTGGAACGCCAGTGAAGAGACCGAATAGTCCTATGATCTGGGCCTCTTTTTCCCGCCCTTCGGACCTCAACTGCCTAAACAGATCCCTTGCCACTTTTGGATCGACGCATCGATTTTTGACTTCCGATCTTGAAAGGAACTGAACGATCCGGGTGTCCTTGCAGCATGATATTGCAGTGGCTAAGCTAGGATCGTCGCCAGTAGCCAAGAACGTCTGGGCATACTGGACCCAAGTGGTTCTCGAAGCCTGCATTTGTGTCCTCCGTGTCTTCATCGCGCTTAAGTCTGTTCCACTCAGCTCAGCGCAGATCGTAAGTTTGACAACGTACAAGACATCGCTCGAACAACACACACGCTGTGCGGTTAAACCAATCGGATAGGCCGACCCCTAAATTGATGAGGCGTACGGGCAGATCGGGCGAGTCCAGCGGCGTCGCCTCCACCGCGCATCGCCAGACTCGAATCGCTTCTTCCAAGTCCGCCACGTTCTCCGTGCGCCCAAACCGCTCGTGCAAGCCGATCCCCAGGTTAAAGAGACACCTAGGCAGATCAGGCGCGTCCGGCGTGGCGGCCGCAACCGCCTGTTGCCACAGTTCAAGCGCACAGCTGAGATGCTCGAGGCGTCCACTCGCCCTAAAAGCGGCGCAGAAGGCACCGCCAGCATCGTTGAGGACACCTAAACGGAAGCGCTCCGGCGCTGACGGAAAGGGCGCATGTTTCAAGATGCGCGACCATGCAGTCGCCGCATTTTCAAATGCTGTCCGATTGCCGGTGCGCAGGTAAAGTTGTTCAGCTTGCTTCGCGTCATCGAAATGGTCGGCAATAAGGTCCGAGGCGTGACAATTACCTCTCGACTGTCATTCAATAGTTAGGATCGGACTCAAACAGCGTGTGTACAGCATCCACCAATAAATAATCGCAATCGCTATCTCCAATGCTTTCTGCTCGCAGAAATCCCATTAGCTTGCCTGACTTAAGGCAAAAGACCGGTCCCCCAGCAAATGTGGCCGGAACTGGCATGTATGCTTCAAAGACCTTTCTCCTTTCAATTCGGTGAACGGCCGACGTTGTGACTCCATACGAAAATTGGGGCCTCACACCTTCGAGTTTCTCCTTGTCGTACCGTCCGATCGGAAATCCACACGTAATAATTTCCATCTCGGCCGCTAGATCATTGGTATAAACGTCAATAAATGGATATCCTCCTTGAGTCACATTCTTCTGCAACAAGACCAAGCCTAGATTGCAGTGCCTTTTGGGTAAGAGGCACTTTACTTCCCCAAGCAATGGACTCTCCTGCTCATCGGCGAAAAAAAAGGCCTGCGGTATCGTAGTGACGCTATTCTGCTTTTCCGCGGATGGCTGCTTGGCGTCTATTTCCACCCGGTATCTATCTATGGCTAAGTTTAAGAAGCTAGCGAGGACCTCGTCGCTGGTCACGATGACTCCAAGTTGAGATGTGCACACTCCGGTTCCTACGATCTGATGCGGTCGAAGCAAGTCGTGGTGGCGTAGGGCCATAGCGACGCAAGCGGCTTTTACTTGTCTATGCATCCTTTATAATGCGTCATCGAGCTTTCATATGCTCGGAAACCGCCCCTCCCCTCGGTGCCTATCGCCGTTTGTGCGTTCATGTTTGGTCGGTAAACCGAGACTCTATTGGGCATAGAATTACAGCGTTAACGGCCCGCAGTCCCCTTGGCAGATGAACGCAGCCCAATAGTAGGGCTGCGGATGTTGTTGTCGTACACCTAGTTGAGCTTGGCGAAGTGCGTCTCCTCGTGGAGTTCCTTTCTTGAGCTCCGTATAGAACATTTCCATCAGCTGCTGAGTCTGAAGATCAGGAACCTTCCAGAGACTCATAATTAATGTTCGGGTACCGGCGATTGCAAATGCTCGGCGTAGGCCCATGACCCCTTCACCATCATGGATCTCCCCGAGTCCTGTATCGCAAGCTGAAAGGACGACAAGCTCAGTGTCCCTAAGATCGAGTCCCACGACATCTTCTGCAGTGATCACCCCGTCCTCCGCCTCTGGATATGGGACAAAGCGCTTGTGTTTCCAATTTGCGCCCGACAGCGCGATTCCAGATCGCAACATCGGATTAGCGCGCTCCTTAGCTGCTGAAGATACAGCCTGCTCGCCGTCCGCCGGTAGGTGGCTTGCGAAGCGATTATCCTCGCCATCCTCAATGAAGAACCCGTGGGTCGCAATATGAAGGATCTTGGGTGAACGCAGCGATTTCAATCGTGACTCCAGCGCAGTATTATCGAGCCACGGCTTCACATTAAGCAATGCAGCGATTCGAATCCCTTCATTACGCGTTCCAGGTAGACGCTTAAAATAGATCCTGCTCAAATCAATCGTACTATTGTTTTCTGCAGGGTAGCTCTGAAGTCCGGCCGAATCTGAATCGCTAAGTTGAAGATCGAAATCGGGGTCAGCAATTACCACCGCAGAACTTTGGTTATTTGGGCAAGGGGAAGAAGCGTAGCGAAGGAGTTCGCGACCTACAGAAAGATACGTAAGTCGGTAGTCATCGATAAGGGCACGTCCTTGCTTCGTCGGTAGGGCTTCGAATGGTAGGCGAGCCAAGTTCCCGTCGGGGGCCAAGTACAAACGATGGCAATCACCGATGGTGGCTTCGATTGGACTGAATAGGGCTTCCTTTAAACGTGCTCCCGCAACCGTGGACTTTCCATCAAACGCCGGCTTCGCCGCTTCATCAAGAATGGCATACCGGAAGTCTTCAATTAGGGCGTCAATTTGAGCGGCGTTTCCAATATCTACGATCTTTAGGCACAAATCAGCCGCTGACAACGTTATTGCGACATAATGAGCATCTTTCCACGTTGCCTCATACTTGCTTTCGATCGCTGCGAAGTCGCAGATGTGGATCTTGATGAACTCGATCAATATGCTGTCACTTTCGAGCTTCTTAGCAATGTCGGTGGGCCTTGTTGACTGTTCCATTTGAGTCAACGCCGCCAACAGTGACTCGTCCTCGGAGAGCCTGATTTCGAGTTCACGCTTTTGAGCCGTCCAATGTTGAAGTACCTCCGAGTGCTCCTTAATATAATCAGACACTGGCCCAACAATTGTTTTTCTAGCGATGCGTTGTTGCAGGTCAATCAGTCGCTTCAGCAGCTGTTTCAACGTTGGTGACTGACTTGAGAGGATTTGAAGTCGTTGTGTAGCCGTGGCGTTCGCTCCTATCGCTTTTCGCCTCTGGACGAGTGTGAAAATGACGTCGATAAAATTCGGGAAGTCGGCTCCATATCGAAGAGCCAAAGTCACAAATCGATGAAAGTCTTGCTCTAAGTTGTCCAGTAGTGCTTCACGTTGTTGTGCGTTGCTGACGAAAAGAAGACGTTGGATCATCCGCTCACCTATACCGATGGCCTCCGTCGCGCAGAGAATCGCTGCCGTGGGCTCGTTCATTGCTGCATGAACTTGAGCGAGAGCGCTCAAGTTGTGCATAAAGTCGGGGTGCCCTTCGCCCAATACAGAGCGCCCAATTGCCACGCCTTCTTCATGGAATCGTTTGGCTGCCGAATAGTCGCCGCTTTTTCGGACAACTTCGCCGAGGTTGAACACAGCAGCTGCTAATGCAGGATGCTCGTTGCCTAAAGCGGCACGCAGGATATTTAGTGATTCATGATATAAATTTGTAGCATCCCTAAACCGCCCCTGCTTAGCGTAATAGACTGCAAGGTTATTCAAGCCGGTGGCGTACGAAGTACTCGATTCACCATCTATGGCGCGCTTGAGCTCAACTGCTCGGTTCATCGCTGCTTCTGCTTCGGCATTCCTTCCTAAAAACATGTATACCGTTCCCAAGTTACTAAGGGCTGAGGCGTAAGCCGAAGTACGGTGTCGGGATGTCATCTCCAGAATTGTTATGACCTGCTTGAGCAGCGCTTCAGCATCGTGGGACCGCCCCATAGCTTGATATATCGCGGCTAACGTATTGAGATATAATGCGTATCGAGGATCGCTATCGCCAACACCTGAGCACAGTGTGTGGATCGCCTGCTGGCTTGCTATCTGGGCGGAGATATATTCGCCCGTCTGATAATGTAACTCGCCTAAGGCATTCAAGGTTTCAGCGTAGTCGGGATCTGTAGGAGAACGCCGTTGAATGGTTAACGCTTTATTGAATAGCTCCGCAGCCTTCCTAAATTCACGACGTTTCGAGTAGAGGCATCCCAAGCTAAACAACATGAGTGCATAATGTGGATCGTTATCACCCTGCGTCGTGTGCCATTCCTCGATTGCCGCTTCATAAAGCACTTCTGCTTCCGAGGAGGACGCCTTTGACTCGCTCAGTCGAGCAAGGTTGTGTAATACGGCGGCATAGGCGGCACTATTTCTGTGCGGAGCCCGCTTAATAATCATAGCCGCCCTTTGCAGCATCGTTTGCGCTTCTTCTAGTTTTCCGCTCGTCGCGTAAAGGGCCGCTACGTTACTCAAACATTGGGCATAATCGACATCTTCTTCACCTAAGTACCGCGATGCATAGTGGAGTGCCTTTTCGCTCATATCAGTTGCCGTATCGACCAGTCCGTTGTTGGCGTAAGTTTCCGCTTCTCTGTTTAAACGTTTAATTCGCGCACGCCAATCTCCTGGGAATTCTTCGGAGTCGTCCATAAGCCGGCGACGACACTCGATCCGCGCGATTTTTCGTTCCAAGCAATCATCCTCAGCGTCCAAACACGTGTTCAGCTCGCGCCACGCTTCGAGCGGTTGTCCCAAGGTAAACCAACGACAAGCAAAGTAATAATGAGCTCGACAACGCTCTAAGTCGGTTGTCATGGCCGCGAAGGCATCGTCGAGAGTGCCTCGCCCCGTACTGACCTGCAGTAGGCTGCGATCGATATCTGTTAACGTAGGAAGCGTAAGGTCAACTAGCTTTTGGGCATCGACAGGTCGGCTAATCCGCAGCATACTTATTACAGTAACTTGAAGTACTTCAGGTGAAACACTCTCCTGCAGCAGTTTAAATCCAGCCGCAACGCATTCTGCATATCGTCCAAGGGCGAAAGCTGCCAAACATGTTAGGTTCGGATTTGGTTTACTTGAATTCATGTAGTTAGCTCGATAAATGTCATGTGGCTACATTCGGCCCCTAGGCAGAGTACGCCAAGCCGCCTACGGTATGTTGAGGCGAGAAAACATAACAGTCTATGATGGCAGATCGGCTGCCAATCAGGAGAGGCACGGCCGGTCTGTTGCTCGCTGCCCCCATGACTGCCTCCGGTTTGGCCCGCAGCGCCGGCCGACCTTGCAGCACTTCCATCAGCTCCTCGGCTGTGCGAACCTGGATGCCCTCAGCAGCCAGTCCGGCCGGCAATTCTCCCAGCACGCCCGCCGGCTCTGGTTGATCACCAGCGGATTGGCCTGCTGGGTTCTCGCGTGCTTCGCCTTGCACCTGAGTTTCCCTGCATCCCCGCGCGGTCCGCGCATCAGCTCCTGATGCAGGCCGCAAGATTGCATCGTCGTTGGCTGCATGCCGGCCTCTCCGAACGCCGATCCTTCTCTCGACTCTCTTTCGATCGAAAGGGCCACCAACGCACACTGTCCTCCCAGGTCCTCGGCACCGTTGCACTTCGTGCCACCTTCTAGCACCTACCGCGGCTGCCCCCATAGGCGCCGTCATGCGGAACGCCTTATCAGCTCGTGGCCACCGTCGCATTGGGGTGTCCGTACACGCTGTATGGCAAATATGTCGGATCAGCGCTCTGCCCTGCCGCTAACCGTGCCTGTTGCGTTGCACTCGCGACCGTCCTCTCGCCGGAGAACAGCTCCTCATAGACAGCGGTGCGCGGCGCTGGGAAACAGGGCCCCTTTCTTTGTGGCGAACCACGAGCAAGGTATCCTGCTTCTCTCACTTCTTCTCGCGGCCTACCGCGCCTAACTCCCACGTCAACGCCGACCGGCCTATTGCGACGCCCTGCTGTCCAGAACGGCGAGCGACTTGTCTTCGGCGGTCTTCATCTGAGTTCCGATGACGGCCTCCAACCGCGACAAACGTTGTTCCAACTGGTCGATTTTTTCGTCTTGCATTGTGATGACGGCGGCCTGTGCTACGGAGCGGTGGTACTGCTTCTGCGCTTCGTTGAGCAGCATCGGAATTAGCACTTGATAGCGCACCGCATAAGGCAGTCCATCTTTCCCGTACTCGACCAAATCTGGATATACCTCCGCGACTTCCTCGGCGATGAGCCCATATTGGAGTTTCCTCGGGCTGTCGGAGTACTCCGGCCTATATAGAAAGCTAACGGGCCGCAGCCGCATTAACTGGCCGCTGCTGTCACCCATGTCCCGAATCTGCTCCTTGTAGCGGCGGGACGAGGCCATGGCGCCGAGCTGGCCGTTAGAGTTGATCTGAACTGCTACGCCCGAGACATTCACGCCGTAGATTCCCGCCACATACGTGGACGAAATGTAAGAAGGAGACCCCATACGCATGGTGTTGTTTTCACCAGTGATGCCAGCGCCGGCTGAGTGTCCAATGTAAACGTTGTCTGTACCATTGTTCGAAGCAGCGGCATTGAAACCAACGTAGGTGTTAGCGCCGCCGGTCGTGTTACCAGAGCCGGCGTAAAATCCGTTGAAAGTATTATAGCCGCCGGTCGTATTGAAATACCCGGCGTAGGATCCGATAAACGTGTTGGAACCACCGCTCGTGTTTGACCCGCCGGCAGCGTACCCATTGAAAGTGTCACCTGTGCCGGTCTTGTTCGAGTGGCCGGCGTTCGCCCCGTTGAATGTGTTGCAACAGCCGCTCGTATTTAAGCCACCGGCAAAACTGCCGAAGAAACTGTTCTGCTCGCCTGTTGTGTTGTCTAGTCCGGCACCCGTACCATTGAAAGTGTTTCCGCTGCCGGTCGTGTTGAAGTATCCTGCCTGGTATCCGCTGAAAGTGTTGTAGTTGCCGATCGTATTGCTATACCCAGAACCGGAACCGGAGAACATGTTGTCGTAACCTGAGGCATTGTCGGCGCCAGCACCCACACCAAGGAAAAGGTTGTCCGTTCCAGCAGTGCTCAGGACGTTACGCTGACCCATGCGATAGGTGCCGGTGCTGCCGACGTTAATATTGCCAGCGACATCGAGCGAGGAGCCGGGTGTCGTGGTTCCGATACCGAGATTGTTGCCCGATTGATAGATGTTCGAATTCCCGAGAGTCGTGCTGCTCGTCCAGAGGGCGATGTAGTTAGTCGTGCCTCCGCCATCGATGGTCGGAGGCGACGCGCCGACTAGCTGTGCCAGGCTAGTAGAGGGCAGCGATAAAAGAGTAAAGAACACAATAACGAAACTCAGTAAACGCATGACGTGCTCCTTTCAAACGAGCGGTTGGCACTTATCAAACTCTATCGTCCTTTGCAATTCCAGCGGTGGCTGGACTGTTATCCGGTGGGCAACCTGGAAACTGCAGGGTTCCCACCGGATGCATCCCTTCCACTGAGCCGGAGTACTGCTGACCTGACAACCTTCTGTGAGACTCGCGCAAACATCGAGTTAAACTTCCTAGTTAGCGCATTTCATCATCGATGCTCTGCCGATCGTGGATATGCGGAGTTCGTCCACAGCGGCCAGCGTATTCGACCCCCAGGGGTTCAAATAAACGTACACGGTGGAGTTGAGAGCTGGGTAGTAGTTGAGGGTGCTCGTCGCCTCGAGGCTTCCGTTGACATAGACTGCTGTGCCCGTCGGGCTCCAAGTGTATGAAATGTGTACCCACGTATTCGCGGGAATCGTCGTATGCGGCGGGCTAAATGGCGTGTCCGCCGGGTTATTGGTGATCGACGTCCAATCAGCAAATGTCAGTCTTCCGCTCGCGTCAATCCCTAACTGAGTGATGTAACCTGCTTGGGGAGGACTGGTAGTGTCGTTCCAATTGATGACCAGGAAGTTTCCGGTGTTGTTGTTGGCTCTCTTTATCCACATCTCGATGGCCCCAAACTTTCCAGCGGGGCTGTAGTCAGAGGACCACTGGTACCAGCCGCTCAGAGGATACAGGACCCAGGAACCATTGGAGAACTGCAAGGCACTCCCCAGTCCGTTGACGCTGGCCCCGTAAGTCACCGAGCCGTAAACTTGTCCCAGCGTGGAACCGTTAAAGTGATCGAGCAACGCAGTGTAACTGTCTGGCGTATCGGGAGTGACGTTACAGGTCGTTAGCAGCTGTGCCGTCCCAGACAGCGATGCAAATAGAACAAGCGCTATCGCGCAGATCAGCACGCGACAACTATTTCGTGTAAATACGGTTTTCGTCATTGGTGATCTCCTTTTCTGAATGCAGCCCGAGCCGTTAGTACGAGCCGATACGAGAGCGGATCTTACAGTGACTCGAATTTAGCTGTACCCTGGAGGAAGCATTTCTATCGCCAATTTGGAAGGCGAGGTGATTCAAGCAGTTACCGCGGGCTGCGCTTCTTCTGAGAGTGAGTGTCAGCGAATGGCGTGTGGAAACGTCTAATTGTTAGAGGATGCCCTACGATTTTTGGAGGCGTAGCACCAGAATCCAGCAATGCTTCGGGGCCTGATTGAAGTCTCCGCGAAAGTCCTTCGGGGGAGCATGGTGCTGTTCACTAATTCGGCTTTGAGTCGGCATAGTCGCGAGGAATGCCATACCTGTCCATCTTGTTGAGCATGGTCTGTTGGCTCTTTTAACCCGGTATTTCGGCAGCAGTCACGTTGCCCTGAGTAACTTCCAAAGGTTCCTTGATTTGTTCCCTTTCCACCTACGTATTCATCGGACCATGCGTTAAAGGCTTGGAAACTGGGCAGCGGATGGAGCTTCTAACCTTTGCCACTGACGTTCCGCTCTTCTGCCGCGCTTTTTCGTCGTCCGGAGAAATCATCGTTGTCGGCGATCAGGGCGCTGGTCTCCTCTACGTGCAGCGGGAGCGGCCGCAATCCATGCAATCCGCGGATACTGACCGAGAAAACGGGTATAGCAAGCGCTATCTGTTGGGTTTAGGCATCTGCGGATCGGCGTAATTCCGCGGAATGCCGTATTTGTCCATCTTTGTGAGAATGGTCTGCCGGCTCTTGTAGCCTAGTAACTCCGCTGCTTTGGTCGCATTACCCTGCGTTGCCTCTAGCGCCTCCTCGATTTGCTCCTTCTCAACCTCCTCCATGCGCCTGGGCAAACTGGCGGACGGCTGCGAGTCTTGAGAGTCGGCGGCGACTGTAGCGGCGGCGGTTGTGCTGACGAGTGGCGTTGTCGTCTCCATAAGTTGTTCTTCGAGGTCCCAGGAGAAGATTACTTCCTGGTTCTTCGCCACAGCGCCTTGGATAACGTGTTCCAATTGCCTAATGTTGCCCGGCCAGGAATATTGGACGAGAATTCGTAATCCCCGGTGTGAGATCGTGCGGGCCCGCGCGCTCAACACATTTGCATACTTGTCGAGAAAAAAATACGTCAGCAGAGGAATGTCTTCCCGGCGCTTCCGCAATGGCGGGACGTGAATCTTGGCTCCGAAGCGAAAATAGAATGGTCTGCGAAGGGAGCCGTCTTCAACTGCCGCCTCGGGGTCCTCGTCGGTCGCGGCGATCACGTTGACATTCACAACCACCGCAGCCTGCGCGCCGATTCGCCAGACCTGCTTGTCTTGCAGAACTCTCAGAAACTTGTCCTGCATAGCTGGAGTCAGCCGATGGACTTCGTCGAGAAAAAGAGTTCCCCCATTTGCTAGCTCAAACCAGCCGGGCGCACCTTTGGGGTCAGCCTCGGAAATTCCTGATTTCGGCGCGTAGCCGAAGATTGCAGTCTCAGCCAGAGTTTCGGTAATTTGACTGCAATTCTTGGCAATGAACTGCCCGGCGGGCGACGACCGCTTGTGCATCGACCTGGCGACCAATTCCTTGCCACTGCCGCTCTCACCCAGAACGAGAAGGCTCATTCGCGAGGCCGCCGCAGTTTCGATTTGCTTTACGACTTCACTCATCTTCTTGCTGCGGCTTATCATCTCCAGAGGCCATTCCATAACCTCGCTGTCGTGGATCGGAGATGTGTCTTGCGGTTTGCCGGGCCACGATTCAAGCACGTTCGCCGCAGCGCGCAGGAACGCAACTTCCTGTGCGCCAAACGAGCTTCGTGCATTTTGCCGGTTTACACAAACGAAATAGGTAACATCGCGATTCTTGGAGAAAGGAATTAGCAGCGTCGCGCTCTCCTCAACGGTCTTTTTATCGAACAAATGCTGAGTGAACAAGGGATCGGAGATTTCAATTTCGTCGTGCTCACCCAAATTGGTGGCGCCCAGCTCTATCAGGCTTTCTCGATCGCCGCGACGAAGCAACCCGATAAAGCCCCTATCGGCTTGAACCGCACGGAGAATCGCTCCAACAACTACATCGGCCGAATACGACAGGGAGGCCCCTCTGCGGACCTTGTAATGAAACTCTTCAAGGGCCTCTCGTTGCATTTCGGTAAGAGCTTCCATATCAGGAACGGGCAGCATGCGCAGAGCTATTGTGCTTGCTTCCGTGAGTGGCCCATCGGCCTTCCTGGCAACGACTTTGAACCGCCCCGTTCGGCCTGTCTCGTGAACCAGCGAAGTGAATGCAAGGCAGTAGTCACCGATCTCGATCACATCATCGTCGCACAGAATCTTCTGATGGACAGCGACTCCGTTTACGGACGTGCCATGGCCACTGCCGAGGTCGCGGATGAAGTATCGAGCCGGCTGAGACGATATTCGGACCATGGCAGCGTGAAACCGCGAGACTCTCCGCGTTTCGTCAGGCAAGACCACGTCGCTCGACTGGGTCCGCCCGATAACCACCACGTCGGCGTCGGGCAACAGATGCTCCTTCAGAAACTCCTTGCCTTTTTGGATTCTCAGTTTCGGCATCATTTTGCCCGAGCCCTGCACGCGCCACTGCAATCGACCGCAGGTTTCGGCGTGATTCGACGGATTCAAAGCAACATCTGTCAGCGGCAGCGTAACACGGCAAGGTTGGGTTCAAAGAGGGAAAACGATCGCATTCCCCAACCGACCAGCGTTTCACTCTGTATTTGTGCGGAATTACATGGAATAATCAAGCGGTCTTGATACCGCAGGAGTTCCGAGTGGCCACGGACCCGCAGGACATCGATCATGATCCCTATACGGAAGATCCTTCAACCGTGATCGGAAGGGGTTCCATTCCTGCGGTCACGAATCCTCCATTGGCCCTCTCCTGCACGTTCGCTGCTCACGAATTGATTGCCGAACGCTACGAAGTTGTCCAGTTTCTAGGCAGCGGCGCCATGGGAGAGGTCTACGAGGCCAACGACACCGCTCTGAACCTACACGTCGCCTTAAAAGTCATTCGTCCCGAAATTGCGGCCGACAAGAGGGTCGTTACCCGTTTTCTCCGGGAAATACAGTTGGCTCGAAGGGTTACGCACCCGAACGTCTGCCGCATCTTCGACATTGGAACTCAGCGAGTTCAGGTCCAGAAGCGCGATGGATCGTCCACCTCCGAGCTGACCTTCCTAACGATGGAACTTCTTGACGGAGAAACGCTCGCGCAGCGATTACGCCGAGATGGGCCATTGTCGACGGCCGAGGCACTGCCGATAATCGAGCAGGCTGCCGCTGGGCTGCAGGCGGCGCACCACGCGGGAGTGGTGCACCGGGACCTGAAGTGCAGCAACATCATGCTGATTCCCGTTGCTGATGGGATGAGGGCAGTGATTACCGATTTCGGTCTGGCCATGCGGAGCGATCCGTCCGTGCTGCAATCAGAGTCGATTTCCACTGTGGACGAAATCGTCGGAACCCCTGCGTACATGTCGCCGGAACAGGTGAGAGGTGAAAACGCTTCGGCCGCGAGTGATGTTTATGAATTGGGCGTAGTTATGTTTGTCATGGTGACTGGCCGATTGCCATTCGAAGGGCATACTCCGCGACTAACGGCGTTGAGACGACTGGAGGTTGATGCACCCTCACCAAGGATGTACGTTCCAGATCTCGATCCAAATTGGGAACGCACGATAGGACGCTGTCTCGCAAGAGATCCAAAAGATCGGTTTCGGTGCGCCACAGATGTCGTCAGAGCTGTGCGCGGCGAACTTGACAATGCAAGTGCGTCCGAAGAACTAGAACCAAGCGGACTCCTCAGTTCAAACAGGGTGCGTTGGGCTCTTGCCTTCATGTGCCTCGTGGTCATTGCCGCCATAGCGGTAGTCTTGTACCTGCCGCGAGTCCGCGAACGCCTCCAGACAGCGCTCGGTATCGTCCAACTACCCGCCGAGAGACAGCTGGCGGTCCTGCCGTTTACTGCTTTGAACGGTGATCAAGAAACCGGCGCGTTTGCCAAAGGGCTGGCTGAAACTTTGGCCTCCCGCCTAACCAACCTGACCGAAAAGCATTCTTTACAAGTAATACCTACGCGGGAGCTAGCTAGCAACCGGGTCGAGACAGTGCGTCAAGCACGGCAGGAGTTTGGCGTCAATTTGGGTTTGGAAGGCAGCGTGCAACAGTCTGGCTCAATGCTGCGGGTGTCATATCAGCTAGTCGACGCGAAGACGTTGCGCCAAGTTCGCGCAGATACGATCACTGCCTCCGCCTCAGACCCGTTCGCGCTCGAAGACGCAGTTGCCGACAGCGTCGCTCGAGTGCTTGAGCTGGAACTGCAGCCAAGCGAGCGGACCGCCCTTACGTCGGATCGGACGACACAACCAAGTGCCTACGATTTCTATCTGCAGGGGCGCGGCTATCTGCAGGACTTCAATAAGCCAGCAGGCCTCGACAGCGCGATTACTGTTTTCAAGAGTGCCCTGGCACTCGATAGTAAGTATGCACCGGCTTATGCTGGCCTGGGTGAAGCTTACTGGTACAGGTATGAGGCGACACACGATCCACAATGGGTCAGAGACGCGACCGAGGAATGCAATCGCGCGGTCGAATATGACGACGCTGGCGCCGATGGACACATCTGCCTAGGCACGATTCACACAGGATCGGGTGAGTACAACAGAGCCGCCCAAGAGTTCGAGCGCGCACTCAAGCTGGAGCCCACAAGTGACGACGCGGTCCGCGGGTTGGCGTTGGCGTACGACAAGCTAAATGAAGCCGCCAAAGCCGAAGAGACCTATCAGCAGGCGATTTTTCTCCGGCCCCAGTACTGGCGCAACTACAACATGCTTGGTGTTTTCTATTACAGCCGCAGCCGATACGACGAAGCGGCCAAAGTATTCCAGCAAGTCATTGCGTTGGCTCCTGACAACTACCGTGGGTATAGCAACCTCGGCGGCATTTACCTTTTGCAAGGCCGGTACACTGAGGCAGCCCCGCTATTTCAGCAGGCACTCGCGATTCAACCCACTGCCGATGCCTACTCGAACCTGGGCTCAACGTATTATTACCTCCGCGATTTTCAAAGGTCGGCAGCAGCCTTTGCTGAGGCCGTGAAACGGGATGACCAAGACTTCGTCATGTGGGGCAATCTGGCCAATGCCGAGGTTCGAGTTCCCGGCAGGCGATCCGAAGCCGCGAACGCGTATCGACGCGCGATCGGCCTTGCCGAGCGAGACCTGCAGGTGAATCCGCGAGACACGCGTGTGCTCGCAGATCTGGCGGATTATTACTCGATGACGGGTGACAGTTCGAAGGCCTTGGATTACATTCATCACGCGCTTGCACTCGGCTCCAGCGACGCATCAGTGATGTTCAAAGCGGCTCAGGTCTATGATCAGCTAGGTCAAACTGAGCTTGCTATCACCTGTCTGCTCAGGGCGCTTGACCTTGGATATTCGCTGACGATGGCTCGAGACATGCCAGTATTTGACAACCTGCGTTCCGACCCAAGGGTAAGGGGACGACTGTTGGCCGAAAACTAAAACTCGAGTTCCGAGATTCGATGTGTGTCGCGCAGATATAGATCAGTTTCACCTTGTCTAATTTGTTACATATAGGAGGATCCTGAATGAACTTACCAAGAAAGAAACAGGTCAAGACTAAGGCAACGACAACGGACAAATCGAAAGCCGAAGGAAGCAAAGGGGGCAGGAAACAGATTCCCGAGAGCACCAGGTCGGTTGGCACGGGTCGCGGGGGTGCTGAAGTAATTATCAGGAAAATTCGTGGCGGCCCCGACGTAATCATCAGGAAGCCACCAAGACCCTAAGAAAGAAACTCGAGCGTGCGTCCCGGCGAGAGTTGGAGTGTTCTGTGCCTTCTTTGAAGCCCCATTTATCTCCAGTTCGGCAGGGATGACGCTGTCGCGCGGACCCGGTGGGCCCGGCGCAGACGCGCATTGGCGGCTGGGCCAACCGGCTCATCAGCTGTGGTTCGGGCCTCTTCGTCGGCTGGTCCGATCGGTATGCGACAGCAGTGCGCTGATCTTTGCCACCGTGTTCTACCAGAGCCTTTTCTCGGGCGAATCAGTCGAGATCACGACCCAACAGGCGCGTGCAACGGTACGGCAGGTGGGCGATCCGACTTACTTGGCTTACTGCGTTTAGGGTCACCCAAATGCGCGTGTAGCAAGCAATTGAATCAGGGCCGCGGCGAGGCCACCTCTGATTTGTCGACGTTAATGCCGAGTGCGCGATGTTTTACCAAGGTGCCGACCGAAAGGGAGGAAAGAATGAAATGGTGGCCCTTTCAAAATACGAATGACTCCAAACAGCTGGAGCGCACGTTGTTGTCATTCGTCAATGCCCGAACTCGCGACCAGGCTCAGCGGATAGTGGAGCAACACCCTGAGCTGCTTCGAAAAGACACCCAGGCATTGCTGGAGCAGTTGGAGGATGCGCAAGAACACGCTGAAACGATAAAGCTGTTGCGACAGCGTCGCAAGATGCTGGACCGCTGCAGAGAGGTGGGTATCGCTGCTGCGTTCGCCTCAATGCCTCCGAGTCCGGAGCGCGCGACCGGATCTTCCAATTTCGGCTTGGGACGCCAAGAATACCCTTCCTTTGTGTCATCATCCGGGCAGATGCCTCCTGAATTGCGAGAAGCTCTGGAAACCCTGGCTACCGAGGGTTGCGAGATCCGCACACCGGAGGACCTAGGGAGACAACTGGCCGCCCGCCCGCAGCTAATTCGCAAGTTAATGCAAATCCAAGCAGACGGCGACACGAAGGCGATGGCGGGTGAATTCTTTGACGACTTCCGGGAGGCGCAGGAATCAGAAAAACGTTTCCAGCAAACCGGCGATCTAGAGGCTCTAGAAGTTGCTGCTGCTGCTTGGTCCCGGATCTTGGAGGCCAAAGCGTTTTCATCAGCACAACAGCGATTCCGGTTAAGTGTGCTAAACAACGCAGGCTGCCTGTTTCGGAGTCGCTATCAAGTAAGCGGGCGAATCGAGGACTTGAAACACGCGATAGATCTGTTGCAGCAGGCCGTGCGAGGAGCACCGCAGGACCATTCCAAACGGCCTGGCTATCTCTCAAACCTTGGGCTCGGGTTGCTCGACCGCTTCGGCCGCCTGGGATCGGAGTTCGACTTGGAAGAGGCTGTTCAAGTCTTTCAATTGGCGGTGGAAGCGACGTCGCCTGAGTCCCCAGATCGTCCAATGTTCCTAGGGAATCTCGGGAACGGCTTTCTTGCCCGATTTCGACTCCGAGGCCAAGATCAAGATCTCGAAAGCGCAATCCGCGTGTATCGAGAGGTGATTGATGCAACGCCGGCGGACTCGCCTAGCAGGCCGCGGCGCTTCCACCATTTGGGTGACGCTCTTCGGGATAGGTTTGCGCAGAGAGGGCAAGAGGCAGACATCGAAGAGGCCATTCAGCAGTTGCGCGAAGCGGTGCAAGGAACGCCGGCGAACTCCCCCGAGAGACCTGAGCGCCTTGAGAGTCTGGCCGGTGCGTTACGCGACCGATTTGAGCGCACCGGGAACCAGCAGGACATTGAGGAGGCGATTCGGGTCTGGCGATTGGCCGTCGAGACAATGCCGCCTGAGTCTCCTAACCTACCCAACTGCCTCAGCCATTTGGGGGCTGGCCTGAACAAACGGTACGCACGGACAGGGCGGGAGGCAGACCTGGAAGAGGCCATTCAGGTTTGTCAACTGGCCGTGAGAACGACGCCCACGAAATCCGCAGATCTGCCCGGACACCTTACCAATTTGGGATCAGTCTTGCGTGCCCGATTTGCTCGCACCGGACAAGAAACGGACCTAGAGGAGGCAATTAAGATCTGGCAATTGGCCGTCGAAACAACAGCTCCTGATTCCCAAAAACTGGTGGAACGCCTAAACAACTTAGGAATCGGGTTGCGCGATCTATTCTCGCGTACTAGACGGATGTCTGACCTTGAGGGGGCCATTACGGCGTGGCGACTAGCGCTGCAAACGACGCAGCCCGACTCCCCAAGCCGGCCAACAATTCTGAGTAGTCTTGGGATCGGCTTGCTTGAGCGGTCTTCTAGCACGAGAAGTGAGCCGGATCTCCAGGAGGCGATTCGACTATTCCGACAAGCGGTCGAGGCGACGAGGCCAGACTCGCCCCAGATGCCTATGTACCTCGGTAACCTTGGGAACGGTTTGAGAGCCCGGTTTGGGCGCACGGGGCGGGAAGCGGACCTCGAAGAAGCCATTCGGGTCTATCAACAGGCGGTCGAGGCGACGACGCCGGACTCGCCTCAGATGCCTGGGTACCTAAACAACCTAGGAGCCGGCTTGAGCGCCCGGTTTGCGCGCACGGGGCGGGAGGTGGATCTGGAAGAAGGGATTCGGGTCTTTCGGCGCGCCAGCGACGTCGGTAGGCTGACTGAACCAAAGGCAGCGCTTACCGCTGCATGCAATTGGGGACGTTGGGCGGCGCAGCGCGAAAACTGGACGGAAACACTGGAATCGTATAGTAAGGGTCTCGAGACTGGCCGACAGCTGCTAACCCGACAGCTGCTGCGGGAGCATAAAGAGGGATGGCTGCGCGACCTGCAGGAGATGTCTAGCGGAGCGGCGTATGCCTTGGCCAAGCTGTATCGCTGCGAAGAAGCCGCCATCAGGGTGGAGCGAGGGCGCGCCCGACTCTTCGCCGAGGCACTGCAGCGCCGTCGACGCGACCTCGAAGAATTACCCGCCCGGGGCCATGCTGACCTATACCACCGATATCGGGAGATTGCGAATAAGCAGGAGAAACTGACGCAGCCTGACGACCAACAGGGCTTGGCAACCTTGCTTCGTGGCCAAGCGCGGCTGGACGCAGTCATCGCCACTGCCGGCGAGTTCGAGCGGGTGATAGCCGAAATCCGACAGGTGCCAGGCTATGGTGATTTCCTTGCTGAGCCCGACTTTACAGCGATTCGCAGTGCCGCTCATGACACTCCACTTGCATATGTGCTGGCAACCTCCGTCGGCGGACTTGCGCTCGTAGCGTACGCCGGGGTTGTGCAGCCGATTTGGCTCGACTCGCTAACCGATGCTGCGGTGCGGGAGTGGCTTAGAGGACCGGCGAATGATCAGGCACTGGGTGGTTGGCTGGGCGCCTACATGAACTGGCTCGGCAAGAGCACCCCGCAGGCACAACAAGCCTGGCTGGCGGCGATCGATGACATCACTCACCGACTCTGGACCCATCTAATGCAGCCACTCGCGGAAGCCCTGCACCAGATGAGGCTCCCCGGGGATTCTTCCGTCGCCTCTCGCGTCACGCTGATTCCTGCGGGCCTGCTCGCCCTACTGCCGCTGCATGCCGCCTGGACGGAAGACGCAGCCACAGCCACGGGACGTCGCTACTTCCTCGATGAGTTCACCGTCCACTATGCCCCTTCGGCCCTGGCACTGGCCCACGCGCGTTACCGCGCCGACCACGCCTCCCCCGACCACCTGCTGGCCGTCGAGGAACCGCTCACCTCCAGCGCCTCGCCGCTGCCCAACGTCCATGGCGAGGTCACGGCCATCGCCGGTTTGTTCGACGCGCCGGTCATCCTCGCCGGCAGGAAGGCTACGCGTCAGGCGGTGCTGTCTGCTCTGCCCGACGCTGATGTGGTGCACTTCTCCTGTCATGGCAGCAACAACTGGCAATCCCCACTGGACAGCGGTCTGCTCATGGCCGACGATGAGACTGGCAAGGATGTCCTGCTGAATGTGCGCGACCTGCTGGAATCGAGGCAGGCCGGCGGCCGACTGGCGACCTTGTCGGCCTGCGAGACCGGTATCGTCGGAACGGAACTGCCGGATGAAGTGGTGGCCTTGCCCAGTGCACTATTGCAGGCGGGCTATGCTGGGGTAGCAGCTTCGTTGTGGTCGGTCTCCGACATCAGCACGGCCATGCTGATGGAGCACTTCTATCATGGCTGGCGGGAGGCACACAAAGAAAGGCTCACGCCGGCCGAGGCACTGCGCGCTGCGCAACGCTGGCTACGTGACACTACTAATAAAGAGAAGGCCGAGTACTTCAAGCGCTACAACCCAGAGCCGCCCGCTCAGCACATGCCCGAAGCAGCGGCCGTTGACTTCTTTACCTACGCCATGAGCCGGGATCAGGACGGGCGCGACTTTGCCCATCCGTTCTGGTGGGCTGCGTTCTACCTCACGGGCGTATAACAACTCGAATAGCAGTCCAAAGGACCCTGATCGAGTTGGTCACAATCGCAACTCTAATATCGGTCGTCAGCGTCTCTTGTAGTCGCTATTGCAAATGCGTGAGTAGTGAGGGTTATGACGGACATTAATGGCCACGGTAGTGGCGACCCTTTGGTGCGGATTGTTTGACAGATGTGCCAAGTGCAAGGAGGAAAGTGTGACCCATTCATTCGGATCCTCCGGTGATCCCGACCTTGAGCGCGCACTCGCAACATTCGAAGACGACCTCCGTATCACCCAAGAAGCGGAAGAACTCTACCTGCGCACTGGCGATCAAGAGGCTTTGGATATCGCCACTGCCGCTTGGTTGCGAATTTTGGAACACCCAGCCTTCTCGTCATCCACGAGGCGCTTTCGAGCCCTCGCTCTCTATAACGCCGGCACCGTTCTTCTGCGCCGTTACTGGGCAAGCGGAATTATCGGAAATCTCAATGACGCGCTCGACCTGTTCCATCAGGCGGTACGGGCGACGCCACCGGGCTTCCCCTACTTGCACTTGATTCTTAGTAGCCTAGGAACTGGCTTGCGCGAACAGTTTGCGCGCACCGGGCGAGAGACGTATCTGGAAGAAGCGA
Organism: uncultured Acidobacteriaceae bacterium; assembly: GCA_963699185.1. Classification (GTDB taxonomy): domain Bacteria; phylum Acidobacteriota; class Terriglobia; order Terriglobales; family Acidobacteriaceae; genus DASRAA01. The sequence goes on from OY969419.1 coordinate 1,217,836, forward strand.
TTCGAGCCTTTCAACAGGCGGTGGAGACGACGACGCCGGACTCGCCCGACGTGCCCTCAATCCTCAGCAACCTGGGAACCGGCTTGCGCGAGCGGTTTGCGCGCACCGGGCAAGAGGCGGACCTGGATGAGGCGATTCGAGTCTTTCAACAGGCGGTGCAGGCGACGCCCGCGGACTCTCCCAACTTATCTTCGTACCTCGACAACCTCGGGAGTAGCTTGCGCGACCGGTTTGCGCGCACGGGACGAGAGGCGGATCTGGAAGAGGCGATTCGGGTGTGGCAAGAGGCGGCCCAAGCAATACCGCCGCAATCCGCTGAGCGACAAAATCTTAACAGCCTTGAAGTGGCCATGCGCCGCCGCATGGCGATCTACGGCTCTGAAGGCGAGAAATCTAGTGTTGCAGGGATCCCTGACAAGGCAAGGGGCACCGACGACCGTGCAACTATAATCCGTATTTTCTATGGAACAGACCGAAAAAGACTCGATACGACCTCAATGCCCACCTTCAGGGGCGAACGATCCGATTCAGACCGTCTGACTCTAGGCATCTGCCACGTAAGCATACCGCCTACTCATAGGACAGGCGCACTGGAGGCACCCAAATGGTGGAAACTTCAGTTTAGCTCCAACCCCAGAAAGCATGTGACACTCAGAAAGACAGCAGTCCTCCCGGAGGATTCCTTCTACGATCTTCTCCGCGAATGCACGCGAGGGTCCGATAAACAGGATGCTTTCGTTTTCGTTCATGGTTTCAACGTATCGTTTGAGGACGCTGCCCGACGGACCGCGCAACTTGCCTTTGACCTTGAATTTAAGGGCGCACCGATAATGTTTAGCTGGCCCTCCTGTGCAAGGGTTAAGGGCTATATGGTCGATGAGGCGACAATTGACTGGGTGCTGCCGCATCTGACCCAATTCCTGCAAGACATCGTTCGCCGTGGGGAAGTTCGCACGCTTCATTTGATCGCCCATAGCATGGGCAATCGTGCTCTCGCACGGACTTTGAAGGAGATTGCAATGAGCGACTCCGATATTCGTTTCAACCAAGTCTTGATGGCCGCTCCAGACATCGATCGCGGCGAATTCTTGCAGTTAGCTGCCAGAATGAAAGTCGTATCCGAGCGCGTCACATTGTATGCTTCCTCCGCCGATAAGGCCCTTCGGGCGTCGCAGAGCCTTCATCATTATCCACGTGCCGGGGAGGCGGGTGACAATATTGTGGTCACGCCCGAAGTAGACACAATTGATGCCTCTTCGGTGGACACAGACTTTCTCGCTCATTCTTACTTTTGCCAGGACAGGACGCTATTGAATGACATCTTCTACTTAGTCAAGGAAGGTAAACCGCCGGGTACTCGGTTCGGCCTTGACTTCAAACAATGGCTTTCGGGAGCGTACTGGGTCTTCCGTCGTTAAGGTCGATTCACTGGTGCACACATCATGCACCTGGGATCCGGACCACTGACAGCCTTGCTCATTACTTCTGATGGGCTCCCTTCTGTCTTCTGTCTGACGAGCGTTCAGTCATCAGCCACTCGCAGATAGCTGCTAGACCGGTCGGCGATCGACAACCGCATCCGCTGTTTCTAGTTCCTGAGCTGGGAGGACGAGAAGTTGATGGAGCAAGGCAAGGAGCTCTGCGGACCGAATCACGGAAGCAGGTGAGCAGGGCTAGGACCGAGCTCGACGATACTTATCCCCAAGTTTTCAATGACTTCCGAGTTGGACAATATTGCCCAGCACAGGCATGTCCAAGCCTATAGGATTCTGGCCGCGGAATCCGCGAACACTGTATATGCCAACCAAGTAGGATCTCCAAGCGGTTTGATCGCAAGCCGCGCTTCTTTTGCGGCCTGCCCGATGGACATCCCACCTACTAAGCGACTGTAAAGAGCTTGGGAAAATTCTTGGGCAGCTTGATCGTACACCGACCAGTAGGCTCCTACGAAAGCTCCTGCCCCAGCTTCCAGAAAGCGTGACGCCCAGCCCCCTATGCCTGTTAGAGACAGCGCGCTGCGACCAATCTGACAAGCATTCAGGAATACCAGGGGCTCAGTCGTACCTACGTTTTTCACGATACCACTGAGGTCCTCGGGCATCACGCGTTGACCATTTTCTAGCACCATGACCGACCGGTTAGGATCCGTTGCGGCAAAGCCACCGTGACCAGTGAAATGCCAGCTGTCATATTCTCCCTTCTTCATTTCTGCCATCACGTCAAGATAGGTAGCGGGCACACGTGTTACCTTGCGACCACCGCTTGCCAGGGAGAGGACATACGATCCTTCGCTGGCCGCGCTCTTCAGGCCCGAATCTCTCGGTAGCACCAAGGCCATATTGCTCAGTTTCAGAATAGGTTTTATTCCAAGTCCCATTAGCCAGCGGGTTATCGCAAAAGCTTCGCAGAAGAAAGGGCCTTCGACGAGCTTTCCGTTCTCCTTGCCTTCCAACTTGCATATCTCCCACGGGATCCAAGGCTCTTCCGATTCAATCTGAACCGACTTGATCTGATTCCGCACCGACCAGAGCACTGCCTGAAGATCCAGAGGGATCGCCTTTTCGAACAATAGGCTCCCTTTGGCGGCCAACTTTTGTTCAGCGATCGCCCTTTCCTGCCGAGTTTTCAGGGGCAGGTTCTCAACATCGTCGAAGAACTCTTGGAAGTATTTCAACGGATCAACCCGCAATTCCACGGGCCCAAACGGTTTAAAATGAAAGCCCAACTTTGGATCCAGCGCACTCAACCTAAAGGTCAGAGACGTCTTACCGTTACTCTGACCTTCGAAGATCATCAATGAAAGATCAGGCTGGATCACGCGCACACCGGCTTCAACCGTTTGCTTGTGCTCACGCCTCCGGCCAACGGCAGAGGTAGATGGTACGACCATAGGAGCAAGCGTAATGCTACCCTGCAATTGCTGCTGATGGAAGGCAAAAACAGTAATCTTCCCAGCTCCTACGTCTGTTGCCCTGAGTTTGAACCGGAGGGTCGATGTAGCTTGTGGACCATCGATGATCAAGCTGCCTTCACCCGTACCCTCCAACACGAATCCCCGCTTCGTCTGAACGACTACATCGAACACCGCAGCCTTGGGCAGTGCGACGGGCAAGGAGATGCCTTTCTCTCCTTCCATTGAAAAAGATATCAACAATGAGTAAGTCTCCTCCAAGCGGACCTGCTCTGGGAAATCAGCAATTAGAGAACGAGGCACTAGTTCTTTCGCGGCATCTTGTACATTCTTCACTCCCCTCGTTCCGGTGATGTCTGGCGCACCGCCGGATCGCGTTCCCGCAGACCAAGGAAGAATAGTCTTGTCATAGAAACCAATGGCACGACCCGCCTCTACGACTACGCTACGAAGCGGTGCCGTAGCTGAATCCGAATAAGCGTCGGATATTGGAGTCGATGTGCATTCATGCAAGTCGAGAGCGACTGAAACGGCTTGATCGCCCTTTCCCTGTAAGAGTTCCAGAGCTTCCGCCTTGCCGTAGAGGTAGTGATATTCCTGCGGCACAGTACGGTGCACGACTACGTGAGTTGGGCTGAGGCGCTCAATCAGTAGACGGGCCATCGCCACGGTCCAATCGGCCTGGATCAACACGAAGTCTTCGCGACAAACCTCGCGAAGATACATCAGTCACCTCCTTGACCCGAGCCAGAACTCGCAAACCGAACAAGTAATAATTCTATCGGCCGTTCGCCAAAATTTGTGGCGCTTTCCTGCTCGGTAGAGTTTCAGTTCCGTCGTTCGCGGCCTCATCCGACGATAATGTACGCTCCCCAAGCCTCTGAGTCAGCGCGCCATCTGTCGTAGAGCCGTAACTGCCTCCGCCAATGTGCGGCCAACACATCGACCTGTCCCTGCAACAACTCCGCACGAAGCTTCATTGCAAATTCTTTGCTGCAGAATCTGCTACCCGCCACAGAGTCACCTGACCGATCTTTTGTTCCAAGTGGACTGCTATTGTAACGGCTTGTTGGAGATTTGTCCCATGCCCCGGTCGTCTTGCCAAGATTGCTCCGGCGCAGGTGCGCGGTACCCCTGTGCCTCGCCATCTATGAGGAACTCCACGAAGTCAAGAGTTATCCCATTCCCTAGGGGGATAGGGTTGTCCCTAAGCCTGCTTCGGTCAGTCATCTATTGGCGCCCCTCGTGGGAGCGCAAGAATCAACTATCGGACCTGCGCGCGGCAATCAAAACTAGGCTTCTCGCGGAGGCAGGCGAGGCAAGGCCGTCGCTGCAGGTAGCTTGTCGGAACCGGATTCTGCTGTTTCGGGCCGCGCAGGTTCCTGATACAACACATCCTTGGACCACACATGCCAGATCACCTCCGCCAGCCGTCGAGCGGTAGCGATGATCCCGACATTGCGTCCGCGCCGGAAGCTTATCCGGCGGAAGATCTTCTGAAACTGGTTGGGGCGTCGGACGGCGATCTGTGCTGATTCCACCAACGCTGTGCGCAGCCACGCCGACCCATGCTGGAACTCTGCCTCACCCGCGGGGCCAGCCCAGCGTAGCTGATCAGCTTCTCCGGATCGGCAAACTGGTGAATGGTTTCGATCTCAGCCAAGCAGGGTTCGTGCCGTCAGTTCTCCAATACCAGGGATCGACAGTAATAAGGTTAGAGTCCGTTCCTCGGTTTCGAAACGAAGCAGTTGCTCGGTGGCTTTTTCCACTTCCTGGTGTACGAACTCGAAGTGAGTTCGGTGGTTCTCGAGCGACTGAGCTTAGGGCGGTGAGAGCTCTTGTTCCTGCAGCCAGTGCCATCCCTTCTGGGTAAACACGGAGCGATGCGGACAGCGTCTTTGTTCTCGCGCCAGTTGGTAGTGAATGCGTGATGCGAGTCTGGCCCGCACCCAGAGTGCGCGATGCCGCACCAGTTCCTGTAGTCGCTCCGTCTCGGGCTGAATGACGTAGACTTCGTGCAACACATCCTTGGCACCCATCTCTGCCAGCCAACGAGCATCACAGCGATCGGTCTTAGGCCGGCCCGCCGGGAGTGTGCGTCGGGACTTACTCGATCATGTGATCATTGAGACTATGTCCGCTATTACCACGAAGACCGGACTCATCTCGGGTTAGGGAAGGACACGCCCTGTGGTCGAGTTGCTGCCTCGACGGTCCCCAGCGCGAGCAAGATCTTCTCGCTGCCGCGACCCGGCGCACTGCATCATCGCTACGCAGTAGCCGCCCCTGAATCTTGTCCTCCGATTCAACATATGGTTCGGAAACGCTGTGGCTATGGAGCTCCGACGCACTGAAAGGCGGCCCACCAATGAGGATGTGCAAATGGCCTGCCATTGTTTGCCGCCGCCAAGTCGGTCAAGTGAGACGATCCCTTCATCCCGTCGATCGCTGCAACGCCCTTGGGGTCATTGAGCCGAACGAGTTCTTTCCGCTTGTCGGCAAGCAATCCCTCAACGTCCTGCAGCGTCAGATTGCGTAACCAGATTTGTGCTGCTCTGATTGCTTCCGCTTTCCCCATGGCGTCGATGTATAGATTCTGATGAAAGCGCTTCATCAGCAAAGCTGTTGAAAAATCATTGACTGACCAAAGGGTGCCAATCACCGTCGGTGCTCGCGCTATCAGGAACGCCGTGTGCATCCCTTGGACCTCGTCCATAACGTCTCGAAAGTCCCCAACATTGGTTTCGCAAGCGCTCAGCACCACCAGCCAGGCGCGGGACAAATCAAGGCCCATGATCTCGGCTTGTCTTAAGCGGTCTTGGCCCTGCAGTATGAGCTCGGAATCCCACACGTTCGACACATCGTATCGACCATGACAGGAAAGGAGAACCTCATTGCCTGACTCAATGCTATCCTTGACGTGCCACAGTGTTGCCTCCTTCCCCGCAAGGATGCAGGACTGTTTGAAATAACGGGCTGCCTCTTCGACGTCCCAATCGGCGAAAGCTAAATCGTTGTGAGGGTTCTGCACTGCGAAGAGGGAGTCTCGCTCCCCTCGCGCTTTATCCCATTCCAAGCAACGCTGCAGGACAGAACAACTTGGCGCGTAATACACTTCATATGTATCGAGCAAGTATTTCGATTTCCCGCTCGACTCTTCACGCGCAGCGTGTAAGGGCAGGAGGTGCAAGCGTTGATTCGGCACAAGGAGTAGCCGCTTTTCTGCTGGGTACCGCTTTCGAATCCGCTCCAGCACGGGTCGAAGAAGTTCCTCTTGCAGACGAGTCGAGGTTTTTTCCAGACATCGCATCCATTGTGTTTGGTCTACCTTGCCGCGACGCCAAAGGTCGTAGGTTAGTAACCATCCTTCCTCCAATCGGGGGTCTTCGCCGATAAGTAACGACCTTAACGCAGTGTTTGAAAAGTCAGGAATGTGGACGACTTGATCTTCGAATACATCTTCATCTTCACCTCCTAGTAGAAAGACATATGTTCCACGCTCCGTGACACGAAATTCAACTAATAGTGATTTCGATTGTCGGATCATTGTGCGCAAGTCAGCAAAATCGACAGTGCCAGCGACAGCTAAGTAGTCGGGAGCGGTATTGCGGAAGGCACTTTCTAGTCCTGCCAAGTCGTCCCTTACGCGTTCCAATTTGCCGCGAAGGATCGGGTACCTTGTGCTCCCGGTCCGACTTGATAGATCACCTGATTGTAATTCTCGTTCCAGATTGCGAAGGTCTCCCAGAAGCTCCAAATAGGTGTTCCAGTCCTTCGGACTGACGCCGCGCGGACGAGTATCTTGGCGCACAAGACTGTCCATCAGATTCCGCGTCTTGCCGCGCTCGACAAAGAGGAAAGCTTCTCTGAATCGCTTGAGTTCGACGCAGGCGATGACGGCACGCTCGAACATCGCGGAGTATTGCGAGAGGACGCGATGACGCTCCTGGCGTGTCAATACGACGATCCTCAACTTTTCCAATAGAGCTATGCTCTCAACTGAGAGAGCAAGAGTGTCTTCCCACAAATGCTCGCGGTAATACGCTGAGCTGAGATTCTGGAGAACATTAAGTCGATCGAAGGGCCATACCTCTGGCGGCAGCGCGCGCAAAGCGGCTCGAAACGCATCGATGGCTGGTGTGATCTGTGTTGTCGGCTCTATTTCCTTGAGGTGAATGTACGACGCGCCCATATTGCTCTGAACCATCGCCCAGTTCGAGGGTGAGCCCGTCTCTGTGTAAATCCGTAGCGCGCATTGAAAGTGGTGAATGGCGGTACGCAAATTGTCGGCTCGCTGTCCCGCAGTGGACTCTGTGTACAGAGCACCGAGATTGTTTTGAACCAGTGCCCAGTCCCATGGAAAACTCTGCTCTGTGTACACCCTAAGCGCGGCATCAAAAGCCTCTCTGCCCAGCGTGAGGCCCGCTTCATCGGACCCCTTTTTCCGGTATGCATTTCCAAGTGAGTTCTGACTTCTCGCCCACTCCACCGGATGGTCATGTTCCCTTAGCACGCGAAGGGAGGCAAGGTAGCAGTTGATGGCGGGTTCGAAATCTCCTGAACCCAAGGAAGTCAGGTCTGCGTAGGAGGCACCTAGGTTGTGCTGGCAAGTGGCCCAAAACATGGGGAAGTCGGTTTCAGTGAGGATGCGGAGAGCGGCATGAAAGCACGCTATGGCCCGCTTGATGTTGTCCTGCTTATCTCCTGTGCCCAATTCAGAATAGGCTTTGCCAATATTGGACTGCAGCAGTGCCCAATCGATGGGATAATCCTGTTCAGTGAAAACCTGTTCGGCCTGGCGATAACCTGCGAGAGCTTTAGTAAGATTATCATTCGCATAGCTGGTCCTCAGCTTAGCGTATGCTCCGCCGATGTTGTTCAGCGTACGAGCCCAGTCTTCGGGATAATCACTTTGCGTGAAAACCCCCAAAGCAGCGTTATAGTGGGCGAGCGCCGTTTCCAATCGTGTGCTGTCGTCCAGACCCGGCCATGAAACAAAGGCTCCGCCAAGCGCATCTTGAAGTCGGGCCCAGGTCTGAGGGTATTCCTCGCGGGTAAGTACCTCTAACGCTAGGTTAAAGTGTTCTATCGACTGTTTAACATTAACGAGCCTATTTGCGGTGAAGTCGTCCCCGTAGACCTTGCCGATGCTCATATGAATGTCAGCCCAAAGTACCGGAAATGTTTCCTTGGTAGTTACCCGAAGAGCGGCGTTGTAGCATTCCAGTGCTTCGTGTAGTCGCTCTTGTCGCTTATCCCGCATTCCCCGGTGGGCATCTCCCAACGTGACCTGAGCCCTAGCCCAGTGATGAGGAGATAGTCGTTCGGAGCACGTCTTTAAGACCCGATCGCAGCAGGCAATAGCCTTGTTCAGATCATTGGCCCAGTCGTTGTTGGGCAATCTCGTGTAAATGTGGGCGATGTCGGTCTCCACCCCTGCCCACTCCAAAGGGGAGGAGTCCGCCGTATAGACGCGCAATGCCGCGGCAAAGCAGTTGAGAGCTTTGTTTAGATTGTCGGAGCGTTTTCCGGTTGGAAGATCTTCGTAAAGTCTGGCCAAATTGCATTGCGCCCGAGCCCATTCCAGGGGGAAATCCTTCTCTGTAAATACGCGCAGAGCCTTCTGAACCTGCGTGAGAGCCCTGGTGAAATTGTCGCTCCGCGAGCCGACGGTGGTTTTCTTCAATATGCTGGCGAGGTCCAACTGTAATGTCGCCCACTGAAGAGGAAAATCCCGTTCAGTGAAGATCTTCAGAGCAATTTCATATTCCGACTCAGCGTTTTTGAGGTTGAGTTGCTCGTTGGATCGAGAAATGGACGCCAAACTGGAAAATGCGTCACCGAGATACAGGTGAGCCGTCGCCCACTCCCTGGGGGACGCCGACGCCGTAAGCACGCGAAGCGAGGAGCGATGACATTCGATGGCTTCCAGCAGGTTAGCCTTTGGATCGCCTGTCGACCAACCGGCATACACTGCTCCGAGGGCTTGGAGAGTGCGAGCCCATTCCAAAGGGTAGGCTTGCTCTGTCCGCACTTCGAGCGCCGACCTATAACATTGAATTGCCTTGCGATCGCGTTCGGCGAGGTCGTCCGTCGGCAGATCCCGATATGCGTTGCCGAGGTTGTATTGCGTACTCGCCCATCGATCGCGCGGCCCCAGGGCCTTATAGGCCCCCAGGGCTGCGTTGTAGTGCTCGATTGCTTTGCTGACGTTGTCGCGTTTGTTCGCAGTCGGCAGATTTCGATAGCAGCCGCCGAGGTTGTTCTGTATCAGCGCCCACTCTCGCGGGAATTCCGTCTCAGAGAGAATCTCAAGGGCGCTTGTCAGGCACCTAATCGCTTCGAGAAGCTGAGGATTCTTGTGTGCTGCCGGTGAGCGAATGTAGTCCAAATAAAGGTCGGTTCCGCGTTGAGCCAACTGTGTTGCCTTTGTAATCGATTCCTGGCTCGGACGTCGAGAAAAAAAGCTCATATGCGTGAACCCGGTCGCCAAATACTACCCGTTCCCGCGCGCAATGTGGCACAGCCGACATGTCCCTTGGCAGCGCGGATGCAAGGTCACTTGGCCGAAGCACTTCATTCTCGCAGATTTAGCGGAAAATCGCCCAGCGCGAAACGAGCACCGGTTTGGGCGGTTTGCCCATCTTATCGAATCCAACCCGCGTTCCATGAAGCGCCTAGTGAATGCCTATGGAATGCATCAGGCTACACACTTTCTTGAAGGTCGCAGGGTATCACCTGAAGCTTTAGCCCGATGGACGATCATAGAATTGCGTTGGCGTTTGCTGGCCGACTACTTGTCGCAACAACCGGAAAGCATAAAGAACCTGGCCGACAAAGACACGCCGGATGGCGCAGCTTTGCCAAAGCAGCTCAGGAAACTCTTTCGCTGTGAGGAGGTAGCAGCTGTAGCGGTCGGCAATCCTGAGTTGGGGCCACACTTGGACGAGAAGGTGATTGTGCGCTTTATTGGGGCCGAGCTTGACGACCACCCCAGCCCATCCGAGAAGACGGCCAGCGTCGCGGCAGGAACGCGCCGAGCATGACAGCCAAGAACAGGAGATGTTATCTGCGATGTTGGATAAGTTGCGATAAAGGACGTAGCTGTTGAAAAACTCCGTTTTCACAAAAACCGGCTCAAAATGGGTGACGGGAAATGTATAGAAGATCAGAGAAGATCGCTTATAGGTCATCCTAGCGCGTCCGAACTGCCAGTTATCTAGGAACAACCCGACGGCACATGTTCCCCGGAAGCTCCGTGATCTGCCGCCTGTCCGTTGGAGCGTGTGATGAGTGGATGGTGCTGTGGGACGCAGTTCTCGTGCAGGTCTTCCGGCGCTTGGTGGCACCCCTCGGCTGGCGTCATAATCATATACCGGAATCTGACAGCGTGTTCCGCACGGTAGCCGAGATCGATATGACTGCTCAAAGCTTCGGACTTGGCCGACATCCTGAGGAGGATCGCACAATATGGGTGTGTTTGGTCTCTTGATCCTGTTAGGCACCATTGCTTTGGTGGTGCTCTTGGTTACGATCTCGCGAAAGAGTCGTCCTCACCCTACATCAGGAAGAGACGAGACCTCCAAAAGCAACCAGCCCACGGGCCATGAATACGGTGCAGCGCCCAAAGTAAAGGCAGTCGAACCTTTGCGTGGCCAAGACCCCCCAGATGGGATGTCGTCTGGTGCGGAGACGAAGCCAACGTCCGAGACTACCATTCCTCACGCCGATGCCGCAGCGTACGAGCGGCGGTTCCAGGAGGCGGCACAGCTCATAGCCCAGGGCCAGTTCGATAGGGGCTTCGCCGTAGCAACGGATGTCTTGGCATTCGCGCGAGCTACGGGACACCTCGTGCTGAGCGGGGCAGCACTTTCAATCATTGCGGACGTCCATCGTCATCGTGGTGATCTTTCGGCCGCGGAAGAGTGCACCGCGGCCAGTTTGGCAGATACTCGGCTCGCAAATCCACATCCATGGACGCTCGCCATCTCCGTTGCGTCCGCCGCTGAGAACGCCTACTTAAGAGGTGATCTGGAAGAGGCGGAACGGCGCTATCGAGAGACACTTGAGTTGATTGGCACCGCGTCAGAGCATCCGCTGTACCTCGTTGTGATTGAGCGTTTGGCCGAATGCGAGTTCCGTAATGGCCACCTTCCGCAAGCGAAGAGACTCCAGCAGCGCGCCCTCGAGTTTCATGAAAAGCGAAGCAACATGACACAGGCGATCGGCGCACTTCGAAATCTCGGTATGTGCGATCGAGAGATGGGCAATTTCGGCGAAGCTCGCAGTGCATTTCGACGCTGCCATGAGCAAGCGCTTGCAGCAGCCGACTTTCTTACGGCACACATTGCGTTGGGCGAAGAGGGCATCACTTGCGCCGCGGCCGGTGATCACGACAGCGCGGTTGCATTGCTTCGCGAAAGCCTGGATCTGCAACAAAAGCACGCGCTCGTCGCGGGCGGCACAATCGCACGGTTAGCGCTATGTCGGTCTCTCCTCCAGCTGAATAGGCCTTTGGAGGCACTGGCCGAGATGGAGAAAGCACTGGACTATCCGACGCACCAGCGCTCTGATCAGGACGATTTCTTTCTTGCGAACTGCTATTTGAAAGCTGGCCAGCATCAGAACGCCATCGACATTGTTAAGCGCTTGTTAGAGCGAAGTCGCCGCGAACACAACGCGGTTACCGAAGCCGCGTGCCTTGGAAATCTCGGCCATATCTATCGCACGATGGGAGACCCCGATACTGCGCGGCGATATCTCGAGGACGCCCGCAAACTTCACCGCCGACAGGGCGACGCCGACGGAGAAGCCGAAGACGTTCGGCAACTAGCCGCAATCGATGGACATTTGGGGAACGAGGTTCCAGCCGATCCCAAAAGGGAGCCATTCGATTTTTGGGGCGCCCTCCTGGTCTCACCGGAAGCTGAGCCAAGGCTCACGGCAATGCTACGCAGTGCGCGGGCTCAAGGAGATCCGTTACTTGAGTTCAACGCCTTGGACGGGTTAGGAGTTGTCGCTCGCAACAGGGGCGCTCTTGAAGAAGCGATCCGATTACATGAAAAGGCGATGAAGCTGACGGAGGGTATGGAAGGAATCCATGGTGTCGTCCCGAAGATGGTGGGCAATAACAACCTCGGTATTGTCTATCGTATGCTCGGAGATTTCGACCGGGCGAGACTCTGTTACCGCGCTTCTATCACGAGCGCCCGTGAGGTATTGGGTATCAATAATCCGCTCGAACTCATGCCGCGTGCCAACCTCGCAAAGCTCTATTTGCTTGAAGGAAACCCCGAAGCTGCGAGACGGGAATATCTAGACGAGCCACGAACGATTGTCGGCGAGACCGACGCGCTGATGGATTTGGACGTCCGGATCGGCATCTTTCAGAAGTCGAACGACACCGCTTCTCTACTGCCCGCTCTTAGGGAGATGGCAGAAAAGTGCTGCACCGCAGGCCTTAATGATCGAGAGGCGAACGCATATAAGCTACTCGGGTATACGTACTACTACGCACTTGGAGAATTGTCGACCGCACTTGAATTCTATGATCGTGCGCTTGCCTTGCTGGGTTCGACCGAAATCGGTCGACGAGAACGCGCCGACATTTTGTATTACCGGTCGCTCGTTCGCCTTGTTCAAGGAGATCATTCCGGCGCCTTTGCTGACGCGTCTGAATCCGTGCGGGAGTCGGGCATCACTGCAAAGCACCTGTCGACTGAGAGCGTCAAGCGGTTCGCGCGAATCCAAGACATTGAGCGGTACGCGCATCTCGCAGTCATTTGTGGTCACCTCGGCCGAGTACCCGAAGCCCTCGAATATCTGGAGCGGTCTCGTTCCGGGTTGCTGAAAGCTCTGCTTGCAACGCGACGTATTGCGCCGAGTTCGTACGTGCCGAGCGAGCTCGTCAGCCGCTTCCAAGAGCTACAGACGCAACGGCGACGCCTCGACTTGCTGATTGTCCAGGAACAAGAGATGCCGCTCTCCGAAGGCAGGCTCGGACTACTCATTGATCAGATGATGTCGATGGCTTCGGTGTGGGACGACACCATCGCGAAAATCGCTACCTACGATCCAGTGTTCGAACAATTCCGGGACATGCCCATACGATACGAGCAGATCGAGGCATTGATTCCGCGCGACAAGCGAACCGCCCTTCTTGAATTCTGTGTTGGCGCTACAGGTACACAAGCGGTCCTTGTTGTTCCTGGAGTGACGCAACGTGCCTTCACGGTGGAACGGCTTTCACACCGTCGACTCCATCAACTTCTCGAGAGTAAATGGTTTGGACCGCTCCGCCGACTGCGGATGCCGACGGCATTCAGCCACGATACACGTGCGCGGGTGAACGACCTTGACGCCATGAACGAAGTACTCGGGGAGCTGCATGACGAACTCTTCGCACAGAGCGTCGCCGATGGCGGGACCCTCGCATCGTGCCTAGCAAAGTACGAAGTCGAACGACTGCTAGTCGTGCCGCACGGTGTGTTGCACCTCTTGCCATTCCACGCACTCTGCCGCAACAGTGGCGGAGAGCGGCACTACCTCATCGACGATTTCGAGCTGATTTATGCACCGAGTTGCAGCGTGTTGCGCTATTGCAGCCGAGACGCTGCTGGCTGCGAGAATCTGGTTGCCTTTGCCGACCCGGACGGGTCGTTGCGCGGAGCAAGGGACGAAGTTGACGCGATCGCGCACTACTTTGGCGAATCAATAGTATTTAGGGACGCAGAAGCAACAATCCAAGCGGCCATTCGATACGGTGCGAGGGGCGATGTACTCCACTTCGCGTGTCACGGATCATTCGACTCGCAAAGCCCGCTCAGTTCACATCTCGCAATGGCGGACGGCCGCATGACGCTTAGTCATATCTTCGAGGAATTCAGATGCAAGCCCGGTGCCCTCGTCACGCTTTCCGCTTGCGAGACGGGAATAGTTTCCCCTGACCGTACCGATGAATACGTCGGCCTGCCGAGCGGATTTCTCTTCGCGGGCGCGAATTGTGTCATCGGTAGCCTGTGGCCCGTTCATGACACTTGCACTTCAACCGCAATGAAGAAGACATATGAGCGAATCCGACAATACAACGAATCACCTGCAGCAAGTCTGCGCGCTGCGCAACGATCATTGAAGTCTGACGCCGCATACTCTCATCCTTATTTCTGGGCGCCCTTTCAAGTCATCGGTGCCGGTTGGAGACCTCGGCGAGAGATTCGTTAGCCAGCGCTTAAGCGACGCGCCGAAGGCACTGTTCTCTGACCAATGTGATCGCAGGATGCTGTCTACTCGGAGCGGAGATGGCAGCGACCCCGAGAACGATAATTCCGGGAGCCGGGGTCGGATCCGACCGCGCATCGAAAACACGAAAGTTACTGTTTTTTAAGCAAGCCAAAAACTACAAAGACGCCGCTTTCGCGGTATCCACAGACGTATTGCACACGCGTGATTTCGTCTTCTTTTTGCCCGCCGCTTTTGCTACGGTGATCATCATGAATCCTGATGCCTATACGATGATCGGCGAGTGTCCCGTATGCAAAGCACAAACCGGAATTTCATGTAGTAAGAAGCAAGCCCTCGACGGAGAACCAGTGGAGGTTTACTCCGCCACTTGCGACCACCATTGGGCTCTTACCAAGGAGCAAAGCGCCAAACTTCGCGAACGCCTGTCCGAGCCTGGCTCTTAGCTGAGACAAAGCGTTAGCCCACGGAAAAGCGGGGACTCTTGCCCCCGCTTCTGATATTCAGCCGACTCGCGTCCGAAGACTCTTATCGAGTTGCAACACCGTAAGGTGCGCCTTCACAAAACGGATGATCTGGCTGCCCTGAATTCGGACTGAACGATACACCAGTGGTCGCCTACCACTCCGGCTTGGCTTAATGAAGGCTTGCAACAAGCCGTCCCTAATCCAGCGCCGTATCGTGTCCTGCTTCCATCCCAGAATCTTCACGACATCGCGAACTGAGTACCAACGCTCTGGCTCAACGGAATCCAAAATAAGCACTTTCATGCTCCTAGTTGAATTCCTCTCCCCTAACGGGGAGACATGAGCAAAGCCACCGATGATCTGACTTGCCAATACCCTGACTCCCCTGATTAATCGGTCAGGGGGTTCTTTTACGCTGCCGCGAGTCCCTGAATCTTGAATGTCAATTTAGACAAAGTGGTTGACCGCGTGCTCGTCGGTCCCAACGACTGATTTCAACGAAGATACCGTAGATTATGCTCTTGACATTCGCCAGCCCACCATGTGAGTGCTATTGACGTGAAGGGCGACCTGCAGTAGTGTTCCGGCACCTACGAGCAGTCATTTTGAGAGCCACACTTCTTGATGTTAGGACTGTGCTTTTTTCTGTCTCCACTGGACGTACAAGGGAATTATTCTCTGCGCACTTCGATGAGATCCTCCTTAAACAACACGATACGCTCAACGAACCCGTGCCTCTTTGTGCGGAAGGCCGCCCCCACGTGTCGTCATGTACTCTTCGCAGTTGTCGCTGTCTGCATATGCTGGCACCTTCCGGCGCAGTGTCAGGAGCAGGGAAAACTCTCGACGGATCCACAGAAGCGAATAGACGAGCTCCCTGCTGTCGTGGCGAAGTTACCAGAATCCCAAGACAGAGTACTTGCGGCACTCGGTGACGAGGATCTGACTGTCAGGTATGAGACCCTTAAGACCCTTACAAATCAGGAACACTTGCCACAAGCTATCCGGGCCTCCGTCACCCGACTGATTGCCTCTCAGGATTCACAAACGCGGATCTTGGCCATTGGGTGCTTAGGCCACAGTCGAATAGCAGATCGAGCCGAGATAGTCGCTATCACGAATGCACTGACTGATCCGGTGGCAACGGTTCGAATGGCAGCGGTACAAGCTACTCCGATGGTCGAGGTCTCAGCAAAATGCACAATCGAAAACCTGCTTGTGACTCTTGAAGATTCGGACAGTTCAGTCCAGCTTAGTGCCGCCAAAATCCTACAGGAAATCAAGTGCAATCAATCAGTTGCGGTGCCTGTTTTGGCAAGAAATTCCGAAAATTCACCGTCATCTCAGGTCCGAACTGCCGCGCTCGAAGCTCTGGGGCAGCTGACGGCAAACATAGACGAAACAACTGATCTCTTGCTTCGACTCGCTCTCAGAGAAAAAGATGCAGACGTCAGGCGCGAAGCAGTACGGACTCTTCAAAACGTGCAGTCACTTACGCCTGAACAAACGTCCAGTCTAGCGCCTCTGATTCATGATTCATCCTCGAGTGTCCGTCAGTCGGCGGCATACACGTTCGTCATCGTGGGCCGGAATGACCCTCATGCTGTCGAGATGGTCGCCAGACTCCAAGACGACGGTGATGAGGGTGTTAGAGACGCAGTTGCGATGGCCATTAGATATGGGCGGGCGGAGAAGCCGTTCTTTTCGCTCATCGCCAAATCTCTGAGCGACAGATCAATGGAAGTGAAGTTGGATGCCGCAACCTCTCTGTTGAAACTGAGGGGAGAGGAGGACAACCTAGCAGATGACGATCCCGGTCCAGATATTTTCCTTCGGCCTTCTCCCGAAGGAATATGGCCAAAAGACCTTGAAGACGCCTCGCTCCAAGCGCTGAACCAATCTGAATCGGCCTCACTTCGGGAACTCATCGCAGACGCGATCCGAAGATTTGGTGAATCAGATGAGAGCCTCGTGAAGCGCCTGAGCGAATTGGCGACGTCCGATTCTGATAAGTGGGTCCGACGAGCTTCTGTGAGGGCAATTAGCACTGTCAAGACCAGCACGGGCACACTGGCCGCCTTGATCGCGGCAACTCGCGATACACATACTATAGTCAGGAGGCGGGCTGTTATTGGTCTTGGGATGCTGTCGCGCTATGCTTGGCCTCTCTCTGAACCCCGCCAGGCCGCAGCGGTGCTAACGGATGTTGAAGCCGCATTGGCCGCGGGACTAGACGACAAGGACCCGGACGTAAGACTTGCCGCGTTTCACGCGCTAGACCGTCTGCGTTCGGAGATCGGCTTCTCGCCCCGATCAACCTGGCCAAAATTGGCAACGACCAAAATTCGGGTCCTAGACGGATTGAAATCTGAGGATCCGGATATTCGGGAAGCAGCCGCGAAAACGCTAGGATCGCTCCAGCTAAGTGAGGCAGACATAGAAGCGCTTCTGACATCACTTCGGGACGAAAATCTCAAGGTTGGAGTACAGGCAGCCCAGTCTCTCGCCAGTATCGACTTCTTCAACGATCGTGTAAAACAGTCCGTGGGTTTGATGGCCATTACCTTTTGGGACTTCACCACGCCCGAGGTTGTGATCGAAACAACGACACGCGACCTTAACACCGTTGCGCCAAAATGTCATGTTATCGATGCGTTAATGAGCTCTCTCGCTGTTTTCCAGAGCTCCCAGTTGCGCTCTGAATCGATGCAGTCGCTAGCTGCGATTGCCGCAAGAGCCAATTCGATGGTGCAGGCGCTACAGGAGGGGGATGCGCCTCCGAATCGAGAGTTCATCAAGGCTGCCTCAGCCGCAGTCGATGCTTGTGCGCCTTCTATCCAAAAGGCGGAGGATTTTGTCGCAAAACAGTTAGACGATTCCGACCCACACATTCGAGCCATCGCGGCAACAGCCGCCGGAAGTCTCCAACTCCAGAGTGCAGACATCGCCATCGCGATGGACCGCTTGTTTCGGGATGCTAACCGAGAAGTCAGGAAAGCCGCAGTTGTAGCGCTGCCTGACACTGTTGCAAAGGATGACGTGGATGGGATCAGAGCAGCAGCTAGCAAATTAGTCGCGGCGGCGATGGATTCGGATTCTGATGTGCGACTAGCCGCGGTTCAGTCGATTATCGAACTGAGGTCGGTAAATACTTTGGCTCAGGCGTTTCAAAACCAGGATCCTGAAGTCAGAAGAGCTGTGCTGCGAGGATATACAACGCAGAGAACGCCAACATCGGATATCGAGCCCACGCTGAAGGAAGGACTAAAGGACCCAGATAGGCTCGTGCGACTGGAGGCGCTTTCCTACCTCAACACGATGGGGAACAGCGCCTATGCATTGTTGAAAGACGTGGTTCCTCTCCTCTCCGATAACAGTGCTGAAATTAGGGCTGCCGCAGCGTCGCTCTTTGGGTACTACAGAGCTAACGCAGCGTTTGCAGTCGGCGACCTTCAACGGCTGTTAGAAGATGGAGATAAGACAGTGGAAAGTTCAGCGGCCGAAAGTCTAGGGTGGATAGGCCCCCCCGCTCGGAAGGGTGTCACGGGGCTTATCTCATTGCTTGCGGATGAAGTGGTTGGCGCGCATTCAAAACTCGCGTTGCAACAAATAGGCGACGCGGCAATTCCTCAATTAACGACCACGGCCCAAGGTTCTGCCGACAAGAAACAGGCGCAGCTCGCCGCTGAGGTTCTTGAGGCCATAAAAGCGAGTCAAAGCCAACGGCTGTTTCGGGTCACACTCAAAGGCAGCAACGAACACAGTATCAACCTGCAATCCTCGGTCGTGTTTGCGGTCGCAACGTGGTGCCCGTTTTCACAGCGATTAAGAGACTTTTTGGTCCGAGATGACGTCAAACCATACTTTAATGGGATCAGTCTTTATTTCTTGTTGGAAGATGAAACCAGTACCGTAGAGGCGCACGTCGAAGATGAACTCAAAGGTCGCAAAGACTGGACAGTGCAACAGAAGAGTGAAGTGCTAGATCAAGTCAGGGTAAAGGTTGCCGCAGTCAGCTACTTTGATGAGTCCTTTCTGACCACTCTACCAGGCGAACATCTCCAGGTCATGTCGCTGTCAACGTTAGCTGTTCACGGATTTCCAAGTGTCCTAAAGCCTTCGAGTACAGCGGGTTCTGCGAGAGACTTAACGAATGAGTCTTGGCTGAGTATTCACGATTGGGCAAACTCCGACTGGTTTTCCGATCACATTGACATGCCTGAGGCACTACGCTCGGAGCTCAGTTCCATTAGTGGGGGTTCGCTTCTTGGATTTTTGAAATGACACTAACCAAACTAGCTGGGAAGACTACGGCAATCATTTTGTCGGTGGCACTTGGTGCGATGCCGAACGCGCTCGGCTATCAAAGTCCAAGCAATGCCGAGCAGCAGCGGCTTGAAACGTGCCGACACTTACTTGAATCAATTGGAGGTCCGCAAAGAGCGACGACTCTTGCGGCTCAATCAAAAGAGCCACATGAGACGCAAAGAGTCGTAGACCTTACCAGTGCCGATTTCGTGGTGTTCAGCTCAGCTGCGTCGCGAGCAAGGGTTGAAGATGTACTTGTGATCAACGAGCGGAGCTTGGCAGACGCACAATTCACCTCTGCTCTATCGAGTTCTCCAGCTTTGTTTAGTGTGGCGGCCACTGCCGGCACAGGGAATACCAGTTCCATTTTGCAGTCAAGGGCCGGACATCCTGAGATAATCGTGGCGATTCCGACAAATGCGATGGGAGTCGAACAAGTATTTGGAGTTCCTCAGTCAGATAGTGCGCCCACCGTAAAGTATCTCGGAGAAACATCCGAACACTTCCGTGCGTTGAAGAACTCACACCTACTGAACTATTCCCTCGATGGCCGGTCCCTTGCCGAGAACTTGATTTCAAGAGCAAAGCGCGACACTTCCGACCCGCTCCTCGTTGTCGCTCATAATGAGCGAGGAATCCTAAAACTGCCGGATGGTTCTTCGATTCGAGTGGATGCGCTTTACCAGGCGCTCGGCAAGCGCGTCGGGGTAGTTCTGTCATGTGACACCATCCATGCTGAACAACCTCCCACGAATGTCCTTTTGACAAATAGAGAGCTTGATTTCAGGGACGTTGCCATTGGACTAGCGTCCGCTGAGCATCTGCTCTCTACAAACCCTGCTCTGTCACTTGGTGGCTTGCTCTTGGCGTTCAGCAAAGGTATTTCTGCCGGTGGATCTAGCTTAGCGAAAACAGTAAAGGTTGTAGCCATGATAGTGGGGGGTCTCATTGTCGTTGCGCTCTTGTATTATTGGGTCTGTGAAGATTCCGATTCGCCACCTCCATTTTGTCTTCAGCGTCCAAAATCCGACTCTAAGAAATGAGGGTACGGCCAATGGCAAAACTATTCGGCAAGCAGTTGGAGTTTGTCGCTTCAGTCATTGATGCGAAACGACAACCAGTAAACGCTGGAATCGATCCCGCAGAAGCTCAAGCAAGAGCCTCATTGGCGGCACAGTACTCAAAAGTCATAATGCAAATCGTCGTAAGCTGCGCGATCTTATTCTTCAGCTTCTACGTCATTCTGACACGAGAAGGCTCGGAGCCAGTTCAGAAGGCTGCATTCGGATTCATAGGAACCGTGGTTGGATATTGGCTCCGCTGAATCGTGGCCGGTTTCCCAGGCGAGCACTCAAGTTTCCTTAAGTCCGTTGCGTCGGCCATTCCGCCACGCCCGCGTGGCTGGTCATCTACGGCTTGTCTATCATAGAGCAGGCAGTGGAACTTTACACGTCAGTTACCCGGTATTCCTTGAAGGGCAGGTCAAATAAGTGGTATTGTATTTGTGTACACATATGTACGCAACGAGGCTGAGGCATGGAAGCGTTGAAGGTTGGGATTCGCGAATTTCGAGAGAAGCTGGCTAGCTACCTCTTGGAAAGCGACGTGCCTGTCGCGATCACGCGGCACGGCGATACCGTTGGCTACTACGTTCCTGCCCGACGTAAACGGGCGGAGACGGAGCGAGCAGCTCTTAAAGAAGCCGCCTCTCGCTTGCAGCAAGTGCTTGCCGCCGAAGGGATTTCCGAGGACGAGATTCTTGCCGACTTCAAGGTCTGGCGCGCGGGTAAGAAGAAATGACTGCGCACAAGGGCCTGGTGTTGGACGCCAACATCCTCTTGCGTGCGGTCTTCGGCCAACGGGTCCGACAGATTCTGGAAGCTTACGAGGACCAAGTCAACTTCTACGCACCGGACGTATGTTTTCAGGACGCGCGGAAATACATACCCGACCTCTCCACGCGCCGCCGGTTCGATGTTGATCTAGCCCTCTCTGTGCTTGACCAAATCAGTCTTATCGTTGAACCCGTAGACAGAAGCCTGTACGAGGACTACCAAGAGGTCGCTCGCGCTCGAGTCCTTCCTCGAGATCCGGACGATTGGCCGGTTGCGGCGGTGGCGTTGCTGCTCGGCCTTCCGATTTGGACCGAGGATCAAGATTTCTTTGGCAGTGGCATTGCGACCTGGACGACCGACCGGGTCGAGTTATTTCTTCGAGAACTCTGAACACCGGCGAAAGCTGACAAGTATTCAAGCTCGTTCCCCTTGGCTCCCCCCCGCCCTCAGAGCCTTCGTGAAAGTCTCCAGCCCTGACACTCCGTTTACAAATCGTTGAATCGTCAACCAGAAGTACAACGAAGGAGAGCGGCGATGAAGAACGCTCATGAACGCTTCGGCAAACTCGTTTATCGGCGACGGACAGAAAAAACGGCAACCAACCTTCGCGTTTTTCTCGACGCCTTTGTTGGAGAAGAACGCGGCAAAGCCCACTTGGTCTCAGTGGTTGGCGGCGACGTGGAGATCGGCGCCCTGGCTGCTGCTTTTGCCAACGGTGACTCATTTACCGTGATCGATCCTTACGGTGCTGAGAGCATCGTCTCGCTGGGCGAGAAGCCGCTGTGCTTCCGAGGCTCCATCATGGTTCAAGGCCGTAAGCGACCGCTGAGGCATCTTGTGAGTTGCTCGCAGGAATTGGCGGACACGACCTCCGACGGGAAACTGCTCCTGATAAGTGACGACCATTCCTTCATCTGGTCTTCGCTGGTTCGTCACTACGGCTTGCCCGCCACGCCGGAATGGGGACCGTGGATGATCTCGCAATTGCACCAGCAAAAGCGTATTCAGCCACTTCCCGCGTTTGGATACGCCGGAGTAGCCGTCAAGGCCAAGCGGAAAGAGTTATTGGCGCTGCTTCGGAAGGGGCTGCGGAACCATCAGCTTGCATTTCCGCCATCGAACGGCGCGGTCGAATGGCCCGAAATCCAGCTGATCAAGAAGACTGCCTGATTCCGGCGTAAACGAGCGTCTGCGTTGATTGCGGCCGGCCGACCATTCGCCGAGGTATCCACGACCACACACACATTCTGAACAGTTCTGGGAGGAGCTGCAATCCATGGCGCTCTTACATACAGGCGACCGCATTTGTGCGTCGTGCGGAGGCATGAACGGCCGTCACCGGGCAGCGTGCTCCGGCGACGAATCTGTCGAAGTAATCAGCGTTTACACCCGCCAGCAAGCGATCGACGACGGCATTCTGGTCGATTGCGAGCAAGCTCCAATGGGTGAGATGCGCCGCCAGCTTATGAAGTGGCCGCTGGCGATGACCGCCACAGCATTTCATCGCTACGTGTGGCCAATAGATGAGGAGGCGAACCTGCCGCCAGGCCAGAGTTTGGAAGGCCGGTTCTGGGATGTGGTTTGGATGTTCCATGCGGCCGTCAAGGGGACAGTCCCGGCCAGACAAATTGACCCGTGCAACCTGCTGTTCGACTTCTACTGCATCGTTGCTGATCCGGCACTGTCGTCAAACGAGACGATCGACGCGACTGCCAGGAGTGGGCCAGAGGGGATGCGGCTCGTAACTCTGAAAGCGGTCTCTGGGCCTGGCGATGACGGGGAGCCAGTGATGACGTTCATGTTGCCGGAGGAAGATTGAAGGTGGTCGGTCTCTGAGCCAAAGTGGACGAATCGGCAAAGGCTGACGACGAATCAACCTCCCAAATCAGCTCTGGCGTGGCAGTTGCCGGAATGACTCCAGATGCCAAGGTCCGTCCGGCGTCGACGTTTCCCGGCGCAGGATATAGAGATTGCCGTCATCCGCGCGGACTTTGTAAAAAGCATCCTGCGGGCCGTACCACTGGTCCAGTACCTCCTCGACCATGTACTGGCAATGCCTCAAGCCGAAATCGAACCGGCCTTTCGTCCGCCGTCCGCCCGGAATAGCAATCCACTTCCAGCTTCATCTCCTCCATTCTGACGCATAGGCGTTACGCCCGCCACCCGCGCGCCTTCACACCTCCTGTCCGGAGAAATCCATGCAGAGCTTAGATACGATTCACGACTACTTGAACGACTCACTCTGACGAGATCGGAAACCGAATTCTCGCGTCGTACCCCGCCCTGCATGGTGCCGACGAGGCTCCGTCTCCACTGCTTTCCCGGATGGTGCGCGTTCCATATCCGGCCCAAACCCTGGCAATTATGGGCGTGAGCAAGCGTTGGCAGTTGGCGCGCAACGCCAATGTCGTCGCCGAGTGCGGCTCTGGCAAGACACTCATCGCTCTCGGAAGCATGTTGGTGCATAGCGCCGGCAGGCCATTTTCGGGCTTGGTCATGGCGCCACCGCACCTGGTCGAGAAATGGGCGCGGGAAACCTTCTTAACGCTGCCTCAGGTGCGAGTGTTCCTGATCGACGACATGCGCAATGGCGGCGATCCGAAAGAGCCGCATGGCATCAACGAAGTCCGGTTGCGCCGCGGTGAAATCGTGCGCGAGGGCCTGCACACCTCGTTGGCTGAATTGCGGCGTCTGGGACGTAAAGGCTGGCGCAAGCTCTGTCCCGGAACCACGATCTTCTGCATTGGCCGAGAGAAGGCGAAGCTCTCCTATTTCTGGAAGCACTGTTACGGCAAAAGCCGTTCCGGAAGATACCTCGGGTCGCTTACGAACCCGGACACCGGCTGTCCTGTCGAGACGGATGGGGTGCGGCTGAGCGCGCTCGATTTCGAGAAGAAGCGCCTGCACGAGATCGTGGAGGACTCGAAGGCAGGCAAGACCAAGTACTCCGCGCTTTGGCAGGCGGACGGCAACAAGATTGCTCGCATGGCGCCGGCGGAATACATGGGGCGCTACATGCCGGAATGGTGGGACTACGCCATTGCGGATGAGATTCACCAACTGGCTGGCGACACCGCCCAGGGCAACGCACTCGGAGTGCTCAACAAAACGGCAAGACGGTTCCTGGGACTAACGGGGACCCTGCTTTCTGGCTATGCGGATGATCTGTTCAACACCCTGTTCCGCACCGATGCCAAGCGCATGACCGAGGACGGCTACGAATGGGGCTCCGCCGGGCCGGGAACGCTTCACCCGCGACTTCGGCGTGATCGAGACCATTGAGCGCATCACGGTCGAAGACAACGCCTGCTCAAAGAAAACCAAGAAGACAGTCACGATCAAGCGCAAGCCCGGCGCCTCGCCGCTACTGTTCGGCAAGTATCTGATGGACCACTGCGCGTTCATTGGCCTGGAGGACATCTCGGACGGTTTGCCAAGCTACCGGGAGGAAGTCGTGCCAGTGGCGATGGAGGAGCCGCTGAAGACGGCCTATGAGGAACTCGAAGAGGAAATCACTGCCTGCCTGAAGGAGCATCGCGGAAACAGCAGCGTGGCGAGCACCATGCTGAACGCTCTGCTGGCCTGGCCGGACCATCCGTATGGTTTTGGCACTCTGTACGGTTCTGAATTCGACCCGGAAACCAAATGCCGCGAATCGTTTGTCATTGCCGAAACGGTTGATCTGGACAAGAACGAAACCTATGCAAAAGAGCGGGCACTGATCGAAGAAGTGAAAGCCCAGCTCGCACGCGGCCGCAAGTGCCAGGTATTTGCCGTTTACACCAATAAGCACGACGTTATCGAAAGGCTGGAACAGCTGTTTCGCGCCGAGGGAATACGGGCAGCGATCTTGCGGGCCAGCGTTCCCACTCACAGGCGGGAAGCCTGGTACCGGGAGCAGCTGCGCCGTGGAATCGATGTCGCGATCTGCCATCCCAAGATCGTGGAGACCGGGCTGGATCTCCTGGACTTTCCGACCATCCTGTTTCATGAGACGGGCTATTCGCTGCACACGTTGCGTCAGTCCAGCCGACGGTCGTGGCGCATTGGACAGAGACGTCCCGTGGAGGTGAAGTTCTTTGCCTACAGGGAACGATGCAGGAGGTCTGTCTCCGCTTGATGGGCAAGAAACTGCTGGTCGCGTTAGCGATGGAGGGCAAGTTTGCCTTCGAAGGTCTCCAGGCAATCGACGGCGATGACGACATGCTCACGGCGATGGCGCGTGAGCTGGTTGAGAACAAGGGGATTGGGGAGTCTGCAGACAGTGTGTGGCGGGCTCTTGGTCAATTGCGGCCTTTGTCGCCCTTGGCACGTCCTGAAGAACCAGAGAACGTGCAGCATGAGCGATTTGTAGGTGAGATTCACTCATTGCTGCCGTTGGTCATTGAGTCCGATTCCAATGTTGCAGCCATAAAGGCTGGCAGTCTGGCGCGTGGTTCTTCTCGCAAATTGAGTGAGCAAGGACAGTTGTCGCTGTTCTGACGAGCCTATCTAAGCCGAACTGCGAGCTTACCGTTTAGAGTCAACCCGACCGACCAGGGCGATCTACACTGGCTCCAGCATGCAGATTCCGTGGTACATCGGCTGGCCGATTGTAATTGCGTTCGGCGTCGGCATTCTGTTTATGGTTGCGAGCCGCGCTGCCTATTACCCGATCAAGTATCCCAGCGGATTTTGGGAGCTGCAGAGCCAACTAGGCGCCGAGGATGTCTGGCTTCTTACCTCTGATGGCATCCGGCTTCACGCGTGGTGGGTTAGGGCGCCACAGGCTTCTCTCGTCACACTGTATTTGCACGGGAATGCAGGAAACCTGACTCACCGCTTTCTGCCAATCCGAGAAATCACCGCCGCAGGCTCGTCGGTTCTGATGCTCGATTACCGGGGCTATGGAAAGAGCGGAGGCTCGCCAAGTGAACGCGGCCTGTATGCGGATGCCGATGCGGCGTATGGGTATTTGCTGGATCATGGGTATAGTGCCCGGCACATAGTCCTGCATGGCGAATCGCTGGGCACCGCGGCTGCTGTGGATCTTGCATCCAGAAAGGAGTGTGCTGGTGTAGTGCTCGAAGCTGCATTCACCTCAGGGCGCGATGTGGCCAATACGGTTCTGCCCGTCATTGGCCCCCTACTTTTCCGGGGTTTCGACTCGAAAAGTAAGATCGCCAACATTCGCGAGCCGCTGCTGTTTTTCCACGGCGACCGCGACGAGATCATACCGTTGAAACTCGGTCACAGCTTGTTCGAGGCAGCACCGGAGCCGAAGTGGTTGATGGAAATTCCTGGGGCGGGACACAATGATCTGGTCGAGAGAGCAGGATCGAGTTATCGCGGGATGCTGCAGGAATTCTACGGCCATCTGCAATGACGGCCCCAGAACTTCGTCCCGATCCGTCGGATGAAACCGGTAAGAGTGTTGCACACGCTGTGCAACACAAAAATCGAACGGCAGTCTCAACACTTTATCGAGGGCCACTCTATCATCCGTAGAGCTTCCTTGCGTTGTCGCTCAAAACCATGTGGGCGATCGAGGTCGCCTGTGCTCGGGTTATCTCGCCGTTGCGGAGCATGCCAGTCAGCGCCATTGCGAGCGCGCTACGCCCTCCTTCCAC
This sequence comes from uncultured Acidobacteriaceae bacterium, assembly GCA_963699185.1. Lineage (GTDB taxonomy): Bacteria > Acidobacteriota > Terriglobia > Terriglobales > Acidobacteriaceae > DASRAA01. The sequence goes on from OY969419.1 coordinate 1,244,204, forward strand.
AGTCTGGTATCCGATTTCCTCCCAGTCGATCTGTGGCGTGCCGGGAAACAAGTCAGTGCCGAACATGACTTTCTCGGGGTAGGACTCCAGCATGTAGCGGATTGCCTGAGACATGTGATGTGGCGCAATGATCCAAGTCTGCTCCGAAAAGTCGGCGTAGACGTTCGGCTTCATGAACAGGTAGGGCACGAGTGTGTCGTAGTTGCCGGCTCCGGCGTGAACCATGACGAAGTTGGTCTTACGCAGCGCGGGGTCATTGAAAAGTGACTCCAGAAGCATGGGGTTCGAGCCTTCCAGGTTAAAGTAGCCGCCACAACCTCCGCCGGTATGAAAATGCACCGGCATATGGAGACGCCCGGCTTCACGGGCGATGTAGCGCATCAGGTAATCCTGCAGAATCTTGTATTGTGCCTCGCTTGGAACCCCGCCCTTCACATACTGTTTGTAGATCGCCTGGGCTTGGGCTTCGTCGGCATGTGAGAAGTCAAGCGAGCGCAAATAAGCCGCCTCGAACTTGACGGCTACCGCCCCTTGCTTCCTTTGTGCTTCCAGGAGCGGCGTCACGACCTGCGAAGTGTACTCCGTCAGCGTGGCGGGGAGCGCGGACACGCCAATCTGCTTCAAGTAACGCTGGCGCAGCATTTCTTCCCGCCTAAAGAAGATCTTGCGATCCGGCGACTGCCCCGCCAGGACGGTGTTGCTCAGGGGGAACAGAAGCGCATCATCGAAAGGTACCCAGCGGAATCGGGGCGGAGCCTGCCCTCGACCAAGGGCAATACGGTTGGCCAGCTCGGTCTCGATGCCAAGTTGGTCGAGCACCCAGTTGGGGTAGTTATTGCCTTGCTCTTTCTGAATGCGCTGTTTTGTGGCGAGTAGTTCCTTAATGTGATCCGGGCTGGCGTCGTCGTACGGGTAGTGCCAAAGGGCTCTCCAAGCTTGCAGGTAGATAGGATTACCTTCCCGCAGCGTGGCCGGAGGATCCGTCGGCTCAAGCGGGTCGCAGGGCAGAGCATCGAAGTCATCGTCCTTCTCTCCGGGGTTGACCAGCGCCGGCGGATGGGCGTGATTGTCGATGATTCTCATCTGACGGATCTCGGTTAGCAAGTCAGGATCGGGGACCGGAGCGTTGTTCTGCGCAACCAACGGGACGCCAATGAGAAACAGGCAGACGCCAAGTAAGCAGCTCTTCTTCATGCTGTGAGAGTTTAGCTGGGATTTGCTTCTTGCATACCAAAACAAGCCTCGGCTACGTGATGCGGGCGATCAGCAACGATGCCCTCGAAGTAAGCTCGATTTGAGGTCGTTAACTCGGCCACAGAGAGGCCGCGCTGTAACTCCATGTAGCGACTTTGCGCGACTAGCTCGTCGAGCTGCGATGCGCCCACTGTGGTGAGCCGATTCGGAGTTCTGGTTGGAGCGCTGGACTGCGCATAGAAAAGAGTGTCGGTGCCAAACAGGAGCGAGAACGCAATCACAAGCCGAACAATGGGCTCGCACTTCATAATGACAATTTAGCTTACCGAGCTTGTTTCCGATCCCCGAACATTGCAAGAACCAATGTTGTTCGAGGCGAGCCTGTTCGTTATAAGATCAATTGCATCTCCAGACCGCCGGCATGCGGACGACCTAGGAGGAAGTCCCCTTGAGCCAACCGGTACGCCACCTGTCACTGTGCCCCTTAACGACTGTGGTATTGCTCATACTGGCCCTCGGGTTCACTGCATTAGCTTCAGCTCAAGAAAATAATCCGCCTCAATACGAGGTGGATGCAGCATGGCCCAAGCCTCTACCCAACAACTGGCTCATTGGTCAGGTCGGCGGGCTGGCGGTAGACAAGCACGACCACATCTGGATCAACCAGCGCCCGCGCAGTCTGACCGACGACGAGAAGGGCGCCATCCCAAACCCACCGACGCGAACCGAGCCGCGATCCCGTTGCTGTAAGCCGGCCCCTTCAGTGATGGAGTTCGATGGCGAAGGCAACCTGCTTCAGTCCTGGGGAGGCCCGGAAGATCCCGGCAAGTGCAAGGCGCCTGCGTGCCTCTGGCCGGAAACTGAACATGGCATCTTTGTCGATGACGACGACCATGTATGGGTGTCAGGCAACGGTCCCAACGACCGCATGTTGCTGGAGTTCACCCGCGACGGCAAGTTCTTGATGATGATCGGGGGCTCCTTTGCCGGTCCGCCCGACAGCAATTCCAAAACTTCCGTTGGTAAGGCTGCCGGAATATTCGTGGATAGCAATCACAAGGAAGTTTATGTAGCAGACGGCTACCTCAATTCACGCGTCGTGAAATTCAATGCCCAGACTGGCGTGTTTCTCAAGGCCTGGGGTGCCTACGGACGCCCTCCGATTGATCCGCCAGCTGGTCCGCCGCCCGCCAATCCTACTGCGACCTATTCGCAACAACCACCAAATGAAAACAGCCCAGCCTTTAATCGCCCTGTACACTGCGTCGTTCTCTCACGGGATGGATTGGTTTATGTGTGTGACCGCAGCAACAATCGCATTCAGGTGTTCAATCGCGAGGGCGAGTTTCAGCAGCAATTCGTCTTCGATCCAGCGACGCGTGGTAACGGATCAACGTGGTCAATTGCGCTCTCTCCGGATAAGGATCAGCGATACCTGATATACGCCGATGGGGAGAACAACTTCTTCCGGGTGGTTGAGCGCAAATCAGGCGCCACCTTGAGCGCTTTTGGTCGCAGCGGACGCAACGCTGGCCAGTTTCACTGGGTGCATCAGATTGCCGTTGACTCAAAGGGGAATATCTACACCGGTGAGGTAGACACTGGAAAACGCATACAGAAGTTTGTTGCCATGGGCGCACGCTAGTCTGGAACAGGTGGGGCAGGTCGACCTATCCTGGCAATGCTGAAGCCGCGCCGCACTCAAATCGAGCATGGGAAGTGAAATTAAGTCGTTTCCGATTTGTCCGTATTCGGGATGAGCGATGGCATGACCATTAGTTTAGGCAACCGGCGGCAATGCGATAAGGGATCACGTTCCACGATTGGTTCGGGGCCAGTCGATCCGCCAACGCTCGCCGGGTGCTCGCACCCAGAACAGGCGTTTCACCGGAGTGCCGCGTGCGTGGTGGTAGAGCGCAGCAGTACGCTCGTAAAAGCCGCGTGTGTGCCACGACTCGGGCCACCCGAAACGCTGGCAGTCGAGGTGATGGCAAAACTCGTGGCAGAGGGTGCTCAGGAACGTGCCGAAGGAGGTGACTTGTTTCCGGATGGCGGTCCGCATCCACAGACGGATGACCATCGTTTCGGGATCGTAGTCGCCGAACAACTCGATCGAACCGCCTTCGCGGACTCGAAGCGGGCGGGCAGCAAGTACTCGGATCACGGGCCGACGAACTTGGAAGAAACCAGATGCAACCGCTCGAAACTCTGCACATGCTTGTCGAACGGACGCGGCAGTGCCGCCTTGCATGGCGGAAGCGATAAACTCGGCCGGCGCTTGCAACCGGTCGTCCTCTGGGACTTCCAACGTTGCGAGCCGGTCGCTCTCAAGGAATCTTGCCCGTAACGCTGCCGTGCTCGGAGGTCGGTCGGTAAGCATCCTTAGAAATTGTCCACCCTAAGTGTCGAGGTGCCAAATCGGATTCGGGACGGTTCCTTCAACTTGAGGGTCGCAATACGTAAATCGCCCATGGAGCGATGTGCGTCTCGCTCACCCAGCGGTATGGCTCGTCACCCTTCGCCAAGGGCTTGCGCATTTCCGTTATTTCAAGCCCAGCGCGGCCATAAGCTTCGAGGTAAGACTCGTGGGGCCAGAGAATGTCCACGGCGGGCGACCGGTCTTCGAAATCCGTCGTAATGATTTTCACGGGATCGCCCGGCTGGGCATTGCGGTTCTCGCGGAAGTCTTTCGTCGTGAACGAGGCCCACTCGTTGAAGTAAATCTCCGGCGCGGAAACGATGTTCACGATGACACCGTTGGGTTTGAGCAGGGCGCGCAAGTTGCGAAACAGACGCACCTTCGTGTCCATGCCGGGAATGTTGTCGAACGTGAATGCGGATTGTATGAGAGAGAAACTCTCGCTTGGCAAACCGCTCATGTCGTCGCCGGGAATAACGCGGTAGTCGCCCTGCGGATCGATTTCATACGCTTTCGAAATCATCTCTGGCGAGATGTCCACGCCGACCGTCTCAAACTCAAGCTCCCGAAGGAACCGGGTCGAGCGGCCCGCCCCACAGCCAAAGTCGAGTGCCGAGGTTCCGTTCACGTGGGCACGAAAGATCTCCGGTAAGTCGCGGAATGCAAGGTAGTAGGTGTTGGCAAATTCGAGTTTTGAGTAGGCCTCAGCGCGCGTGGTGCTCTGGTAGCAGTTCACGAAGTCCATCAACCATCGCCTTTCCGTGATGTTGTGGCAGTCATTCCCCTACCCTTTGATGGAGAACAGTTTTGGCTTGAAGTACTTGGCTTGGCCGACCCGCCGAATCCAGTCCATTTCCTCTGGAGTCATTGGGCCTTTCTCTAGCGCTTCGAGCGCGGCCGTCAGATCGGCGACCGATCTGGGTCCCATCAGGCAGAGGTCAACGGCCGGGTTCGTCAAATTGAACCGATAACAATCACCCGCGGAGGGAATCTTGTCACCTGCCGGCACCTTGTCCGGTTTCATCAGGTCGCCCCAACAGGTAGCCGTGAACGTCACGATTCCGGGTCTCACCTCGGGTACCGGCAGCTTGATGAAGATGTCTCGTTCCGCGCCGAGATGCACGGCGTTGTAGCGAACGTGCAGGATATCAACGTCGCTGTTGCGTGCAATCTCTGGTGCGAGTGGGCGATTGTGGGTTGACACAGCTATTGCCCGAATCAGACTGCGCTCCCGAAGCCGCAATGCCTGGTCGAAGATGGCCGAAGCAACGTTCTTGTTCCACATTCCCAGCAAGAGGATGTCAGCGTGATCCAACCCGAGCGACCTTAGTGCGTGCTCCAAACTCCACGGGACCATTGCGGCGACACGCGAGTAGGACTGGATAACGAGGCGGAACTCATCCCGACGAGATCGCAGGCTGCGTAGTCCAGCGCCGAACTTGGCAGTACGCATCGTGCCCCAATACAGGTAATTGACTCCCCGCTCAAATGCCATCTGCACGCAACGCTCGTCTGCACCGTAACTGGATGCCAGACCGAGGCGGCCTACTTTCCAGCCTGTCTTACCCAACGTTGTGGTCTTCCAGTCGGTCATCCCTTGTTCACCGAGGCTCCAGAACTCAGAACCTGCACATCAGGAATTGCTATGGAACAGTTATACGTGAGCCAGTTTCCGCTGGTTTATACGGCAACCCTCTGCGTCGCGCCTGATCACGTCAAAGTCCGGAGCCGACGCAAGTACGTCTTCACCGACCAAATCGATCAACTTATCCGGGAGAGTTATCACAATCGTCGAGACGAAAAGATCCGTCTCAATATCCGGCCACTGGCCAAAAAGGTCGGTATACCGGATTGGGCGCTGAAGAAGCGTGCCCGCGAATTGGGCTTGGCACGGACGAAGGAACTGGCTTGGAGCCAGAGGGAACTGGAGATTCTGTCCCGGTATGCGTGGATGAGCGACGAGCGAATCCGTCTCAAGTTGAAGGCCGCTGGATACTCTCGCACGGTAACTGGAATTCACCTGAAGCTGAAGCGGATGCGTTTCAAGCATGACGGGAGCGTCTACTCCGCCTACAGTCTTGCGCAAGCGTTGGGGATCGATCCTCACGCCGTGACGCGGTGGATCAAGAGCGGCCATTTGAAGGCCAAATTTCGTGGCACAGCACGCGGCCCACAGCAGAACGGCGACAGCTACCTGATCCAAGAGAAGGATGGACGCCCGCGGCTGTGCGGCCGATGTTCTTCCGTGACGGATCCGAGCTTGCCGACATTTCAGGCAAGCTCTTTCCGCATCCAGCCCTTCTGTTCGTGGTTCGAAATGGGGTTCTATTCGTTCGGGCGCTTCCCACGAACCGCCGCCCTGATCCGGACACAAGACTGGCGGCTGCACCTTACTGGAACATCGACAGCAACGGCGCGGTCTGCGCCGGCACCATGCGAATCCCTAAATCTGTGACGGTCGCTTCGATATCAGCCTGGCAGCAGGCATTCTTCCAGAGCGAATTCACCCACCCTGGTGGCGCAGGACGACTGACGAAGCGCAAAGGAGGCCCGGCAGCTCTCTGGAAGGGCCTCACAGGCAAGAAGTCTTTTCCGCGCGCAGCCCTCATGAAGACAGAAACTCTGCAGAACTACTTGCGAAAGCTGGAGACGGAATTGCGGATGAGTGTACTCACTGACTTCATTCAATGTCCCTGAACGCCTCCATTCTGAATGAAGGTAGAACATACGTTTCGGACGCTCATGTAATGGTCGTAGAGCTGGATATTCATTGTGGACAGGAAATCAAGTATGCCGAAAAGGTCGGTACACATCTTCGTACCAGTTAGCTTCAGTTTGTCTTCGACCTCCTTCCGCTCGGCATTGGTAATACTTGGGTCACTAAGTTTCGGGTATAGCTCTGTCCAAGTGGTGAAATATCTTGTCATCGATTGCTCGCGAGCAGCGATTAACTGCTGACTACCAGGCGAGAGCTTAACAAGATCAGCCGAGGTAATGGTCGTCACCACATTACCATCTTGCCTGAACTCAACAGCACTCTGGTCAGCCGTTAAATCGGCCTTCAGTCTAAATCCATAGGGCGGAGCAGGTGCTGCCTTGGCCTGCGTGTTAAACATATCCATCTCTCGGTAAAAAGAATCAACTTGCTTTAGTGACTTAGAAATGGATTTCATCGTGTCTTGGCGAGGTGGGTCGGCTGATGGCGTAAGTGTGATTGGCCAGACTGTATCTCTTCCGGCGGCAACTGGGACCGACTCAGAGTTAAATCCCTTGCGCTCAGCCCGTAAGATGATGTTTCCAGACGAGTCTTTCAGCGTAAGTGTGAACAAACCGTTGGGATCAGTCTCAGTTGGAGCTCTCTCCTTACCTCCTGCAGTGATTATTACATCAGGAATAACACGATTCTGAGTATCTTTAACCAATCCGCTGATTACTGTGTCAGCGCCGAATGCCTGAAGTGCGCCAGCCAGGAAGATGCCGATTACGGCTGGTAGCACAGGATTGACGTGGTGGAATGCACGACTCATAAATATTGATCTCACAGTTACGTACCCGCAGGGTTCAAAGTTACAATCTTCAAATCGATTGGAGGCGTGATCTGCCATGTTTTCGTGTTGTAGCCACGATGAGAGATCCGAACGTGAACAGGTGTCCCGTTGGCAATCTGCGTGGTTCTACCGAACTTAAGCGTGAACTCGCCATTGGAGTCTGTTGTAGTCTTGTCATTAGTCTCTAAGATAAGCACCTCAGCATCTGGAAGACTTCTGCGAGCTGTAGTTCCTTCAACAACCGTGCCCTGTATGATCTGCTGCGTGAGCTGTGAATCGGCTGCCCCAGACAGAGACGAAGACTCCACTATTCGTTGCCGTGTCCATCTATAGATGTCTGCTTCTTCAGAATCAGGTTTCACGATGCTTACGTGATCATAGTCAAATGCAACCGGCGGGGTATCGGAAATGGAGGACGTGTATAGTGCTGGAACTATGCGAAGAGTTAAGAGATCCTTGGTCTCATAAGCGACAAATGAGTGCGGGAAAGGGTGAGTACTATCTCTCGCGCGCATTATGGATGCCCAGCTGCCTTCAATTGTCTGCAATAGCGCTTGAGCTTGGTTGCGATCCATGTTCTTGAACTGGGGATTCGAGCTAAACCACGTCGCCATCGAGGCGAGGTCAGCGCCGCCGCTTGGTACAGCAATGAAGACGGCGCTTCGCACGCGCTGCAATTCATCGAAGTCATGAGAAGTGTTCAGATTCGCCAGCATCATCTTGGTAATAAGACCGCCCATGCTGTGTGTTACGAAATGGATCTCATCGTATCTCCTAAAGAATCCGTCGTCCTTAAGCTGTTGGCCGAATCTGGTCGCGATTTCGTAAATGTTAGAAGCGCTGCCGTTGCAGGGCGTGAAATATCCATAAACATAAACATCGTAATCGGAGAACGCTGGGTCTGATGACAGCATTTCAGGCCAAGAGCGGTGTGTTGTTGGATTTACCCAAGTGTTATCCATATCGCCCAACACTCCGTGAACGAATATCACCACTCGTCGGTGCCCTTGCGTCTGTTCGTGAACAAAGTGCGATTTGGGAACCCTTACGTCTGGACAGCTATGTGTGTAGGCATACCAACCAACGGTGGCGGAAATAAGCAGAGCTGCAACACCTATCGGCACAGCCCATTTGAGGCGCGCTTGCGTAAAGACGTGTGATTGTGGTGGCCGATCTTCGGACAATTGAGGCGTCGTTGGATGTGCCTCGTTGATATCTCGAATCACCATAATGAGATCTGCCCCTTCGCGATCACCCGCTTTGACTCGCTCAGAGTAGAAATCACGTATGATCCTTGATTTGTTTGCTGGGTCTTGCTGAATCCTTCGATTAAGCTCGTGGGCAGCGAAGACCGGATCGGCTTGGGGAGGCGGTCCGCTCATCACGCAACTAGGTGGAACACTGGGATGATGTCAGCGTCCGAAGTGTCAAAGTACTGTTCGAATCGATCCGGCAACCTATCTGGGATAGCCGTAGGATCTTCAAACTCACCGTCGGCCAGCACGCCCGAAGGAGTTAGCACTTTGTATGCACGGCGCAGGTAGCCGGCGCGCTCCAGTAAGGTTAGACTTTCTGCTAGAGACTTAGCGTCTATCTTCGGCAGGTCTTTTGCTAAGGCGCTGGGCCTGATGAGTTCCGCCTTGGGATGAGAGTTCATCCAAGTCTCGAGTTCGCGGAACACGCGCTCCAACGCTGGGTTAGTTCTTGCCAAAGAACCGAAGCTGATCGGTGACATGATCCAAATCTCCATCCACACAATGACCAGCAACGATCATTTCGTGCGAATCTTTCACACCGAGGAGCGTCCGAATATCTACCCCGGGCCGACCCTTCTCATTACGCAGCCAAGTGACGGTCAGGCCACGTAATTCGCTATTTGCATCTAAGTAACTCGTTATGGCATCTCTTGTCTGTATGTTGTTAAACAAATTTCCTTGATCCGAAAAGGCCTGGAAATTTGCGTGAATGTCCCCTGACGGATCCACTACGCCAGCATCCCTGAAGGTGTAGACTCCAGGGTGGCTTTCCTCTTCAGTAACGATTTTCCCCATTGCCTTGGTGAGTATCCAGGCGCTGAAATCCTCCTTCAAAACGGCAGGTTTCAGCATATTCCAGACTGTATTATGCCATTCTTCTACACGCCGACGGGATTCATTGCGTTGCACCCGAATTTCCAAAAGATCAGGGTTGTTCCAACGTGCCAGGAGAACGCTCCGCAATGGCTCTTCGACGAATTCCCGCCAAATACTGCCGTTAGCGCGGTGTTCCACCTTGCCAGTTGCACGGACAATACTGCTGTGACCGTAGATCTTTAAGATCCAGTCCTTCGGTTTCCTCTCGCCGATGCGTCTGAAATCACTGTACTTATAATCGTTCGGCTTGAGTTTAACCAATGGGAAGCTGGCCAGCGTCTTCTCCCAATCGGGCCCCCACAACTTCTGAGCAACAGTTTCAAATCTGAGGGATTCAACCACGCTCCTACTCCGGGGGCGATAATAAAAGAGATGCTGATTCCCGTTCTCTTCGGAGTGGCGAATTAAGTCAAATATCTCTTGGATGTCTACGGATTTGGAGTGAATGGCATCGGCAAGATTCCGGTGCACCAATTCTTGTTTGGTTTCGGCGGAAACTCTGACTCCTTCGTTCCCTTTACGCTTTCGTAGAATGGCCTTGATCTGGTCTGCTGTGCTGAGACTCTCAGCCAGCTTCAGCAACTCGTCTAATTCTCTGTATGTGGACATAGCTCGGCGCTCTGATGAGGCACTGATAACGAACCCTTGATGAGCAACTCTGTATGGGACGCTGTCACAAGTATGCCATGAGAACAATAAATGGGGAATCAGTTAACGATCCGGCCCGACTCATTCCAAAGAGGCGTCGGAGCTGGCGACGATGCATTCGTTCACCAGAGAGGTGCGGTTGCAAAGACCCTCCCAAGGGTTTTGCCAGTTCGCACTTCGGCAAACAAACGCCGGAGGCCAAAGCCGCATCGGCATCAGCCGTCTATCGGCCTATCACGTCAAATGGAACGGTCCGTACGATAATGGTCCTCGGTCGACTGCAACATCCATTAGCGCAATCTCGCTTTGCATCGGAGCTCGAAGCTTTTCTGCGATTCCAGCGGGACGAGCGAGGATTGGCACCGAGCACAGTTTCGCGGCGACAGAAGCACGTGCAACAGTTTCTTATATCTGTTGCACCACATGCCAAGACTCTGAAGCGATTGAGTACCGCAGAGATCTCCCAGTATCTACGTTGTGCAGTGACGCGGGGCTGGGCTCGAAGCACCATCGCTCTACACATAGATTCCCTGCGGGCATTCTTCCGATTTTCAGAATGCAAGAAATGGTGTACGCCCGGTCTGGCGGAAACCATCGATTCGCCGCGGGTCTATCGTCATGAGCACCTGCCACGCGGTCCGCAGTGGGGTGACGTGCAGCGCCTGGTAGCAGCGTCGAAGGGATGCACGCCGACCGACATCCGCGATCGGGCCATGCTGCTGCTTTGCGCGGTTTACGGCCTCCGTAACAGCGAGGTTCGCCTGCTTTGTTTAGAAGATCTCGACTGGGTGCAGGAAACGATCCTCGTGGCACGGTCGAAACAACGCAAAAGTCAGCTCTATCCTTTGGTTCAGGAAGTCGGCATGGCAACCTTGCGATATCTCCGCGAGGCTCGGCCTCGCACTGATCGACGCGAGCTCTTTCTCTCCATGAAACAGCCCTATCGCGCTATTACCGCGAGCGGTATGTATTCCATGGTTCGCAGACGCCAACGCAAGCTTGGGATCAAACTGTCTCGTTACGGACCGCATTCTCTTCGTCATGCCTGTGCTACTCACCTGCTCGACCAGGGGCTTTCCCTCAAGGAGATTGGCGACCACCTCGGCCATATGTCCACGGAGGCTACGCAGATCTACGCCAAAGTGGATCTGGCTGCATTGCGAGAAGTCGCCGACATGGACTTACAGGGATTTCTTGCTGCTGAGGAAGCAGGGACACGGAAGTCTGCATCAAGAGCCCCGACAAGAATGCGCTCTGCTGCGACCTCCCAGAAGCGAGGTCAGCAATGAGATTACAAAAGGCGGTCGAAGAATATATCGAGCACAAGCGTTCCTTGGGAATGATTTTCCGCAGCCAAGCAGTCATTCTCCGCGCCTTTGCAAAGGCTCAAGGAGATATCGATATACAGGAAGTGTCGGCGCACGACACGCGCAAGTTCCTTGATGGAAATGGGCCGGTCACACATTCCTGGTTTGGCAAATACGGCACACTCAGAGGTTTCTATCGCTTCTCCCTAGTCCGGCACTATATCGTGCAAATCCCTCTGCAATCCAGCCGGCCGCGTCCCCCCGAGGAGTTCCAGCCATACATTTACACCATGCAGGATATGCGCCGGCTTCTCGACGCCGCCCAACGCAAGCGCGAGGGCTGGTTGCTAGAGCCGCATACCCTTCGGATGCTGCTGCTCCTCCTCTACGGAACCGGGCTGCGCATCAGTGAGGCGGTCAGGCTCAGCCTGGCCGACCTTGATCTCTCCGCTGGTGTATTCACAATTCGTGAGAGCAAGTTCTACAAGAGCAGATTCGTTCCTGTGGGCCGTGACCTGCTCAAGGCTCTTCGGCATTACATAGTGCTGCAGTGGCCAGCAGGGGCTCTGGCCACGACGCCGCTCTTGGGAACGCGGAAGGGCAATCGCGTGACGCGCCAGCAAGCGGAAAAATCCTTCCAATGCTTGCGTAAGGAAGCTGGCGTATCTCGTTCGGGCGGCCCACGTAGCCAGCCGCGCTTGCATGACTTTCGGCATACCTTCGCAACAGTCCGTCTTGTCAGCTGGTATCGCGAGGGCAAGGATGTCCAACGCCTGTTGCCTCACCTGTCTACTTACCTCGGGCATTACAAGATTCGACACACGCAGCGTTATCTCACGATGACCACTGAGCTGCTGCGCGAAGCGAGCGTGTGTTTCGAGCGCTATGCCACTCCGGAGGCACAACATGCGTGATCGTACGTTGCTCGGTGGGTGGGTGCGGCGCTTCCTGCTAGAACATTTGGTGAGCGACCGCAACCTGGCGCACAACACGCAGCAGAGCTACCGAGATGGGATCGCTCTGCTCATACCGTTCCTGGCGGTTCAGCAGAAAAGAGCAGTCGACAAGCTTTTGGTAGCCGACTTGTCGGCTGAGACACTGAAACTCTTCCTCGATTCCTTGGAGAAGCAACGCAAATGCTCGATCCGTACGCGAAACCAACGACTCGCTGTTATTCATGCGCTGGCTCGTTTTATTGCCGAGCGCAGCCCCGAGCACGTTGCATGGTGTACCGAGATTCGTTCTGTACCATTCAAGAGATTCCACAGGCCATGCCTGCCGTATCTGGACAAGCCGGAGATCGATGCTTTACTGGCAGCTCCCGATCGCAGCACTGTGCAGGGACATCGCGACTATGCACTGCTGTTATTCCTTTACAACTCCGGTGCTCGCGTCACCGAAACAACCTGTCTTCGTATCGCAGATTTGGATCTGGATTCCAGCCGGATCAATGCGGTCAGGCTGAGGGGTAAGGGAGGAAAAACACGCTTCTGTCCCCTATGGCAGGCCACGACAAAAGAACTTGCTCTTCTTACTCAGAACCGTTCTCCAGATCAGCCGGTTTTCCTTAATCATCGCCGCCAAGCGATCACACGGCACGGGATATACACGATGCTACGGCGATATGTCGTAGAAGCGGCAGTCCGGCATCAGTCGCTGCTGCGCAAGCGTATCAGTCCGCACACCATCCGGCACACGACGGCTACGCACCTTCTTCGCTCTGGTGTCGATATCAACACAATCCGTTCCTGGCTCGGGCACGTTTCCATCGATACCACCAACATTTACGCTGAAACCGACCTGGAGCATAAAGCGCATGTTCTTGCTCATTGCGGTCCATTCCAGGCCCAATCGCCCCAAGGAAAACGCTGGCGCGATGATCCATCGATAATGGGCTTTCTGCGCTCGCTCTAACATATTTATGTGGTGTAGGTTGTGCGTTGGTGTGCTTGTCTGCTGAGGCATCGTGCCCTGCACCACATAAATTTCGGCGCAACATAATACCCTGAGATTCTCGATAGGGACGAGAAAGAAGATGACCAACCCTCATGCAGCGCAGCTGAAGCGCTGACCCGACAGGAACCCTTCATCAACCAGAACCTCGCTTACCAAGCTTTGGGCATGCTCACCCAACTGCTGCGCCACGGCTCTTTGTCGTATCAAGGCGGGTTCTGCAACCTGTGGACCGGGCAACTTATGCCGTTGCGTGTTCAAGTCGCCGAGCCGAACTCTGAGCCGCAGCGACGCCGCAGGAGCCAGGAACGCGACTTAGGACTCCCCCGCATTGTGAACCAGCGAACAGCGATTTCGTGGTGAGGTCTTTCGGGTCTGGCTGACGGCCGATCAGTCATCCCCCAGGGCGACCGCACCCAGTGTTTCTGGATGGTGCCCCGAACGATTCATCATGCCTGTGACTCATTCAGTGTCCTAAAGTGACCTCAGCCTTGGATGGAATTTCGAACGGCTTACCCTGCACTTCAAACGTCAGTGGGTTGTGGTCAAGATTCTGCCATTGGATCGAGCCGGGCAGAGTAACGAACACACTTTCCAAGTGCCATTTACCAGGTGTCACTGGAGTTGGCATGACTGTTTTGAGAGTGAAGTTTTTCCGACTTGAATCGTCGGGCGTAGAAGACTGCAACTGAAGAATTTGCTGCGAAGCACTGCTAGGTCTGACGCGCGCGATGACGGACGAGTCGCTTGGCAGCGGTTCATTTAATGTGATCTCTAGGACAAGCGATCTCCCGCTCGTAATATCAGCTTCCGGCTGGGCCATCTGCACGCCAGCCGACTGTTGCGCGTGAATCGCGATTACCGCTGCAAAGATCGCGCACACCAACAGACTCGAAGCAAGTACTACTTTTCTAGCGTTCATGTTTTCTCCTGTTCCCCTTGCAAGATTTGGTCAATTCACCTGTTGAAGCGAAAACCGCGCCGATGTCCAATCCACGACGATCACCCAAAACGCTTTCCCAGTCTCGGTTGCGGCTGCCTGGGCTGCGCTGTACGCTTGCTCAAGAGTCGCGTTCGTCTTCTCTGCCACGTAGGTGCCCGTGGGCAGCTGATATTTCTTTCCGTCGTTTGCCACGATGATGCGCACGAAACCGCGCTGCCTCATCGTCTCGTGCAGCCTCTCGTAGTCTTCATACTTCGCATTGTGCAATTCCACCCGAGCAAGATAATTCGCCATTTTCCCTTTCCTTAGCGGCAGGTCCGCGCGCGTCGCTGATGGATACTAAATTCACTATAACGAATAAACAAGCGCCTGTCAACTTCGACTGTACGAAGTTATTCGCTCGTGATAAATTTTGGAGTCAGGACTCTGACTAGGGGACACGAATGGCAACAGTGGGTGAGCGCATCAAGCTAGTACGTGAGGCGCGAGGGTGGACACAGGAGAAACTTGCCGATGAAGCGAAAATCAGTAGGGGATTTTTAAGCGAGGTCGAGAAGCACGGGAAGAACATAAGCCTTGATCTTTTACTCAGGATTGCAACCGCTCTCGGTGCCTCGGTGGGATATCTGGCGACAGGTGACGGTGATCAACCGGGAGAGCGGAAACCGATCATGATTCCGCCTGAGCTTTCGCAGGCAGCGGAAGAAATGCACCTGTCATATCCGGAGACGATCGACTTGCTTGAGGCGTACAACTCGGTCGTGGCACGGCGAAGCAATCGCTCCAAGGGCACTATGTCAGCTAAGGATTGGAAGGACTTACATGCAGCCTTGAAGAGCGTCATAAGGAAAGTATACGGATGAGCAACCGCCTGGACAGCAAACCACAAATCTGGACGTTGGCTGCTGATCTGGGCTTGCCCACATCGGAAAAACCGAGTTGTGCAATTCTGGACTTCGTCACTAAACGGATCAGAAAAATAGCGAAGAAATTTAACTCGGCCTGTTTAAGCGACTTGCTCGAGGCCACGGCTGGCGAGGTAAGCACGGTGTTTGAGCAAATCCACTCAGACGATGAACTTCGACAAATACGGTCGAAGTATGTCAGGAAGGGTGAGACCGCGTTCGCGAATCTTGAGGACGAACTTTCTGGGTCCAAGGACTACGCAATCACGATCAGAAGAATGCACCGGGAGGCATGGGAACCCCAGTTCGTCTCGGTGATCGATTGCAGGTTTGACAAGGTTTTCCGGTCATACTTTTCCAAGTGGCATGAACTGGCGCACCTCCTAACCTTGACCCCACAGATGCGCTTGGTATTTCGACGGACACATTCGAGCTCGGCAGTTCACGACCCTGAGGAACGTCTAATGGACGTCATTGCCAGCGAACTTGGATTCTTCCGAGAGTTTCTGCCTGACGACTTGGGCGACGATGTTTCATTCGATATGATTGAGCGAATTCGCCAGGAGTGTTGCCCAGCCGCGAGCCGGCAGGCTGCGATGATAGGAATTGTAAAGGCTTTGCCGCAGCCTTGCGTCCTGATTCAGGCGGAACCGGCCCTTCGGAAAAGTGAGGCTGCCCGAGCTACGCAAATGGTTATGGATATCGGTCTCAACGATCCGACTCCTGCTCTCCGTGCCGTCTACGTCACCGTTAACGAAGCAGCAAGAGAGCAGGGCATAAACTTCCACAAGAATTGGCGTGTTCCAGACGAATCCGTTATAGCTCGCGTGTTTGATTCGGGTGGCTACGCAGCGTCACTCGAAAACTTGAGTTGGTGGACGACAAGTGGAGGGTCGCATCTCGCAGCATGTCCGGTGCTGGTGAAGGCTAAGAAAAACTGGGATGCGGTGGTCGCTCTGCTTCTTCCTCAGTTGTGATATCGGTTATCAAAGTCCAACAAGGGAGTAACTGACACATGGCGAAGAAAACAGTTGAATTCGAAGCTCACAAAACGGTGAAGCAGGAAAAGGAGATCAGCTTCACGAAGAAGGATGGGACACCTGTGGACTTCGAAGCAAAGGTCCCGACGAAAGTTCCCGTGCACGTGAAGTTCAAGGCGAATGCGGGCAAGAAGAAATAGGGGCGAAGAACCAGCAAATCGCCGTAGCCCGTTTCCCCGTTGCCTTGCGCCTCCTTACAGTGCTTGCGCAGCCCTCCACGTTCTCGTAAGTTACTGCGAGCACTGTTTCTGCTGCCCCTGAAAAGGCTAGCATCGGGCAACCAAGGCCATTCCTGAGATTCAATGACGCCTGCGAGGCCTGCGTCCGCCCCTGGTTCTGAACACCTTTGGTTTGAATGCCCACTGAGTGTCGGTTAGTTGGCACCGTGGGTTCTCGCCAGTTGCCGGCTCAGTTCACTGTGCCGGAAGTAGGCCAGCCTAAAGCCGGGACTGGTCGGCGAATCGGGATCTCCCCACTGCCTCGGCCGCGCCGTTCCACGGAAACGCCGAGGCGTAATCCAATGGGAGTCCGGTCCAAGGTGAACGCGAATTCCGCTCCAAGCCGAACGCCATTCCGCTAGGCGCCAAAAACCGTTCGGCTTCCCTCCGGCATGGATGTTCACTTTCAGCGGAATACCCAATCCTAGAAGATATCATTGCATGACCGACTGAATATCCGGGAAGTGACTAACTTACATGTCTTCCTCATCCTTCGGAAAACACGCAAGCGGCGCGACAAGTGGTCAATCCGCAGTTGCCGAGCCTTCGTTCGCCGAGCGAGCACGCACGCTGATGCATTTGGGCCGAATTGGGAGCCTCTCGACTATGTCACGGAAACAACCCGGTTTCCCGTTCGGGTCATTGATGCCTTACGCGCTGGACGGTCAGGGCCGTCCCATTTTTCTTATCAGCACCATGGCCATGCATACGCAGAATCTGCAGGCGGACCCGCGCGCCAGCCTGTTTGTGACAGAACCCGGGGCCAGCGGAGACCCGCTCGGTTCATCCAGAGTTACGTTGATAGGGAGTGTTAGCAGAATACCGGATCCAGAGCTGGCAGCCACTCGTACGGTCTATCTGGCGGGTTACCCGGATAGCAAGTACTGGGTCGATTTTGACGATTTCTCTTTCTGCCGAATGGAAGTGTTGGACGTTTATTACGTGGGCGGCTTCGGAGTAATGGGATGGGTGGCGGCTTCAGATTACTCCGCAGCGCAATCCGATCCGCTGGCTGAGCACAAGAGCGACATCATGCAGCACATGAATGCCGACCACAAGGATGCGCTCATCGTGCTCGCCAAACGGTTTGCTGGCATTGAGGCACAGGAGGCGGAGATGACCTCGGTCGATCGCCTCGGCTTTAACTTGCGCCTGAAAACCCAGGATCAAGTGCATGGAGCCCGCATCGCCTTCCTGCGAGAAGTTACGAATCCGACGCAAACCAGAGAAGTGTTCGTCGAAATGGTGAAGCAGGCGCGCCAAGAGTAGGTTGCGAATGAACGACATCGCCGGCTCGGCGGATCCTAACGCTCAGCAGGTCACATGGAGAATGGCGTTGGTCTTCTCGACGTGCTGATTCAAGAGCTTCATGGCTTCTTCCGTCGGGAGGATGAGCAATTCAACTTTGCGCCGCTCAGCCTCGCGTTTGACCTCATCCATAACTGGTAGAGCTCCTTCGCCGGTGCCAACCACCAAGCGACGGCATTTCCACGGAATCTTCTCTTCCAGAGAGAGCGGCGTATGTCCGAAGGTTTCACGGAACTTTTTGGACGGTTCCTTCTTCCGCTTGCGAATCTCTCCTCGGTCAATCACCACGTCGTAGCCGTACTCAATGCTATCGATCCGAATCTGCCCAAATGAGAACTGCTGGAACTTCATAGCGGACCTCGGATAAAGGATACAGCCATCCGGATCTGGTCCATTCAAGCCAGCCCGAGTCCTGCCTCTTCAGAAACGCCGTCCATAGCTTTTAACGCACCCCACTGTCAATAGGGACACCTCCATGCCGACCCAAGCCGTTCAACACATCCGCCGGATGCGCGGCGGCGCGCAGAGCCATCTCATGCGCTGCGCCGACAACAATTACTACGTCGTCAAGTTCCAGAACAACCCGCAGCACACCCGAGTCTTGGTCAACGACTGGCTGGGCACTCGCCTCGCAGAGATGATCGGTCTGCCAGTACCCGCCGCAGACGTCGTGAACGTTCATCCTTGGTTAATTGAGCATTCGCCTGAACTGCGCATTGAGCTTTGCGGCAGACAAACGATCATCACCTCAGGCCCGTCGTTTGGATCGCGTTATGTGGTGCCGCCCGCGGAGGGCGAGGTGACTACCTGCCGGAGACCATGAAAAGGCGGGTCGGGAATCTGTCCAACTTCGCAGGGATACTGGCGTTCGACAAGTGGACCTGCAATGCAGACGGCCGCCAAGCGGCGTTCTGGAAGCGCCGTGGTGAACGCAAATTCACCGCCAGCTTTATTGACCAAGGCTATTGCTTCAATGCTGGGGAATGGAGCTTCCCGGATGCGCCACTACGAGGCGTCTTTGGACGCAATGACGTCTACGCAGGCATTACTGGCTGGGAGAGCTTTGAACCCTGGCTGAGCCGGATCGAGAGCTTTCCTGAAAGCTCGCTCTGGCCGCTCGTTGATCAGATTCCGTCCGAATGGTATGACTCTGCGGCGGACGAACTCGAACAATTGCTGTCGAGGCTGTTGGAGCGCCGCGCCAGAGTGAGAGACTTGATCCTGTCGTTCAAGAACTCTTCCCGCAATCCCTTTCCCAACTGGTCTAGGGTGACGGCTTACATCACGGTTTGAACCCGGGAAGATCCACCCGCCTCGCAATGTGATCTTTAATCCAGTGTGCGTCCCACCATTCCTTCGGATCGATCTGAACACCCTCGAGCTGCATCGCGAAATGGATGTGGTCGCCTCCAGCCATACCGGTCATTCCGCTCAGGCCCATTACTTGGCCTTGCTTCACCATGTCGTCTTCGTGAACATCAATTCTGCTGAGGTGGCCATAGATCGTCTGTAGTCCATAGCCGTGGTCGACGACGATACAGTTGCCGTAAATCCCCAGAGGAGCCGCATAAACGACTTTGCCGTCATTCGACGCTTCCACACCGACGTGCTGCGTAACCGCCAGGTCGTATCCCAGGTGAACTTGCTGGTCGATTTTCTGGCCGTGATAGATGTAATTCCGCACATCGGCAAAGTTCGACTCTGCCTGGGAGTGAGGCTGCCGGATGAAAGGCTGGGACCACAGGAACCTGTCTGCGGTCTTGAACTGCAGATCGGAAAGCGTTTTGTTGTTAGCCCGGCGCATCTCGCTGTTGATCTTCACGAAGCGCGCGACCGGATCACCCGTGCCGTTCGGGTCAAGTTCGTTAATGACCTTTTGCATGAAGGCGTCGCTCACCTCTAGATCATGAACCTTATATTTAGGCTGCTCCTTTTTCGGAAACACGACCACAAGGGGGCTGGTCACATCGTTTCCTACATCGTTCGCAGCATAGACCAGCGGCACGGTATCGCTCGGCATGTTCCAGGCGAAAGCAAATAGCGAAAACAGCCCCGGCTTGCCGTCCGGTATGGGCCAAGCACGATACTTCTGATCGCCCACCCGCACTCCCGCTTCTGTCCAGCTGCCCGAAATACTGAACGTCGCCAAGTCCGCCATCCCCAGATACAAGTAGTGCTGCTCTGAATCAACGCTGACCATCGGTGGTTGCGTAACCACGGTCAGGTCGCGTTCGGCGCGGCCTGTCCTTCTCAGCAGGTCGTTCGAAGTCGCTTCGACGATCAACTTCGCATTGCCCGCCTGCAACTGGGGAGTGGTCTTGACGCCAGCAGTGAAGTTCAACGTGGTGTCGAGCGAGCCTGACGGCTCCGCCGATTCGAAGACCTGATACCTAGCACCATTCTGCTCGACGAACGCTTGTAGCCTGCGAATGCCGCGCGGATCGCGTACGTGAACCGTGATGGGAGTGGCTTGGCCCAGGGAGGTGACTGCAGGTGGGAGTTCGACGATCGGTGTCGCTGATCGTGCCACCAAGAACACGAGCAGCGACACGACAAGAGCAATGACGACAACAATGACTTTTCTCACATCCCAGTTTAGCTCCGGAGAACCAATTTAGCCGGTCGCCGGGGATGCCCAATTCGGTTCCTGCAGTCCCGCTTAGTGCGCCATAGTTCAGCGCTTACGAATGAGCCGGAATTATCGTGGCGGAGCCTGGTAGATCGCTAGAAGCTCCCCTCCAGTAGATCCAAGAGGCGCGAACGCGGCCATGCGCAGTCAGCTACTGCTACACTGTCCAACGGTTGGTTCTCCTGAAAGGATCTCGTGAACCTAGAAGACATATTGGCAGAGCTGAGGTCACAACGCGCTCGCATCGACCAAGCTATTTCTGTACTCCACGGAAGTTCCGGTTATTCGGCTCCTCGCCGTGGGCGTCCCCCGAAGTCACAGTCTGCACCAACACTAGGCCAGACACGACGCCGAACGATGACTCCCGCAGCCCGCAAGCGAATCTCAGACGCTATGAAGCGGCGATGGGCGAAGTGGAAGGGCAAGTCTGCTCCGAAAAAGAAGAGCGCCGCCCGTCATGCAATGAGTGCCGCTGCCAGGAAGAAGTTGTCGAACTTGATGAAAGCCCGTTGGGCTGCGAAGAAAAAGTCCGCCTAACGCGATTTCCGTCTGCCAAACACAGTGTTACGCGGACGGACGCCTGAATACGAGGACCTTTGCTGTAAATACGTACACTGGCTCCCCGTGTTGATTCAATGTACTGCTTCGAACTTTGACGACACCCTGGTTAGGTTTCGACCGCGAGGGCAGTATTTCCAGGATCTCGCTCTCCACATGCAGGGTGTCACCGGGCCGGGTGGGCTTTAGCCATGCGATCTCTCCGCCCAAGCCGATGATGCCATTAGCCAACGGCAGCCCGCCGGTGACCAAGAGCTGCATAGCCACGGCGGCAGTGTGCCACCCGCTCGCGGACAGTCCGCTAAAGACGCTGGTTTGTGCAACTGCTTCGTCAAGGTGGAAAGGCTGGGGATCGAACTCGGCAGCAAACGCTTTGATTCGATTCTCGTCCATGTGGCAGGAGTCGGAGGTGAACCGTTGGCCAACGTGCAAATCATCCAGATAAAGCGCGCTTCGTTTCTCGCTTACCTGACCCATCCTTTGTCTCTCAATCATTTATCGAATCGGGTTACTTGGGATCTACCCGAAGAGCGCAGTCTGAGCTGGCAAGATCTCCGAGCCAAGGCACAACGCAATCCGGGTCATCGTTTGCCACTGCGTTAATTCGAGTGCTTACCGGAAAGCTTCTCATTTGTGCCGCGTCGAACGGCGCCAGAACCTCCGCAAGCGCCTTCACATCCTTGAAACCGGGATCGAGCCATAGATCGTAGTTCTCTTGGCGGAGGATTACCGGCATTCGATCATGTATGTCCGCCAGCAGCGAGTTCGGAGTGGTCGTTAGAATCGAGCAAGACTCAATCACAGTGCCGGTTGGGTCTCTCCATCGATCCCACAGGCCAGCAAATGCAAACAGGGAATCGTCCTGCATGCCGAAGTGGAAAGGCTGTTTCTCTTTCCCGCTGCGCCGCCATTCGAAAAATCCGTCCGCAGGAAGCAAGCACCGACGGCTCACGAAGGCATCTCGGAAGGCGGGCTTACTCGCGACCGTCTCCGCGCGGGCATTGATCGTCTTGAATCCGATACTGGCGTCTGTGGCCCAGGACGGAATCAGGCCCCAGCGAGCTAGCGAGAAGTGCCGCTCTGGTGTCGATGGATCCTGGCGAATGATTCCGACAGGCTGCGACGGGGCGATGTTGTAGCGAGGCTCCCAATCGACCTCGTTCTCGGTCTCGAAGTATTCCGCGATCAATTGCTTGCGTCTGGACAGACGATAGCGGCCACACATCTCCCACTCCTCAGATCAAGTAATAATGTAATGGAACTGACGAATCGGCGTGACACGTATTCGGCCTTTCTTGCGTGCCAGAATCGTATTTTGTGGCGTTAGATCTTGCGAAAAATCATCCACATCGACATGG
The DNA here is from genome assembly GCA_963699185.1 of uncultured Acidobacteriaceae bacterium. Taxonomy (GTDB): domain Bacteria; phylum Acidobacteriota; class Terriglobia; order Terriglobales; family Acidobacteriaceae; genus DASRAA01. The sequence goes on from OY969419.1 coordinate 1,266,364, forward strand.
ACGCGTTTTACGCTTCGGTCGAGCAGCGCGATGATCCGCAGCTGCGCGGCAAGCCCGTGATCGTTGCTTGGCTGGGCAATCGCTCTGTCGTCTGCGCTGCTTCGTACGAGGCCAGGAGCTTCGGTGTGCATTCGGCCATGCCAGCAATACGAGCGGAACGCTTGTGTCCCGATGCGATCTTCGTACCTCCGGATTTCACACGCTATCGCGCCGTCTCGCGCAGCGTGCGGGAGATCTTCAAGCGTCATACAGACCTGATAGAACCACTGTCTCTCGACGAAGCATATCTCGACGTCACCGAGAACAAGACCGGCTTAGCGACAGCTACGCTGGTGGCGCGCACGATCCGTCAGCAAATCCGCGAGGAATTGAATCTGACAGCTTCTGCGGGAGTAGCGCCAAACAAGTTCTTAGCAAAACTCGCCTCTGACTGGCGCAAACCTGATGGGCTCTTTGTCATCCAGCCTCGAGGACATAGATGCGTTTCTGCTGCCGTTGCCGGTTGGACGCTTGCCTGGCGTCGGCAAAGTTACAGGAGAGAAGCTGGCGAAACTGGGAGCACAGACGGTGAGGGATCTGCGAACTCTCGACTTGCCCGTACTCGAACACCACTTCGGCCGCTATGGTCAGCGCCTGCACGAGCTTGCCCTCGGTATCGACAATAACCCCGTCGTCCCGGACAGACCGACGCAATCGATATCCGTCGAGGATACTTTTGAGCACGACGTGCTGTTGGCAGAAACTGAGCCAATGATCCGGCGGCTTGCAGAAAAGCTTTGGTCTGCTTCGCGCAAAGAATCACGGATTGCACGCACGGTTGTCCTCAAGCTGAAGACAAGCGAGTTCAAGATTCTCACTCGCAGCCATACGCCAGGCTCCCCACCCTCCTCCTGCGAAGAATTGACGGACATCGCCTTGAAGCTGCGAGAGCGGGTTGATCTCGGTCCGCAGCAACGGTATCGGCTCGTTGGCGTTGGTTTGAGCAACTTTCGGGAATCCGAAGACACTGCTGCGCAGCCGGTCCTTTTCGAGTAGCGCGACAATAGACATGATCTCGCCCGTAGCGGTGGCCGACCGATCGTGAACCTGCCCGCGCTACCTCCCGCTAGGAGTCCTGTGCGGGCAGCAGGGTTGTTGGGGATTTATGCGAGGGTGCAATGGAAACTGCCGATTTGCTGGAGCGAATCCGACACTGTGCGATGCTGGATGGCCCGTTCGAATGCCGAGGTACGTGGCTGCGGCAAGAAGGGGAGATGCGCTTGGCTCCCGACCGCCCATGGCTTCCTTTCACGGCGGAGCAGTGGTTGCTTGGAAGCGGCATCGAATTCCGCTGGGAGGCGCGGGTCCACATGGCACCTCTGTTACACGCTCGTGTCGTCGATTCCTTCGAGGCTGGCAGAGGGATGCTGACGGCCAAGGTTCTCGGCTGTATTCCGGTGGCGCGGTCGTATGGCCCGGCAACTGACAAGGGCGAGGCGATGCGCGGCCTGTCCGAGATTCCCTGGCGCCCGTTCGCCTTTCGCGAGACGCCGTGCCTCACATGGGAAACAATGGGGACAAACAAATTGCCCTCTGCCTTCGACGATGGGAGTACGCAAGCGTCGGTCGAGTTCGAGATCGACGGCGAGGGACATGTGCTCGGCGGCGGTGCGACGAATCGTCCGCGCATGGTCGGGAAGTCGCTGGTGGAAACTGCCTGGTCAGGAACTTTTGGCGAGTACCGGCTGTTCGACCGCGTTCAGGTGCCGACCATAGCCGAGGTGACGTGGCATCTGCGCGAAGGACCGTTCACCTACTGGCGGGGACGCGTTACCGAGTTTCGGGTTCTCCAATGACGCTGGATGTGTGATGGGCTCTTCAGGGACTCTTCTTGCCGGCACCGTAAAACGTAACTTTACCATCCACCGCAACCGCCACGAACTTGTTATTTTCTGCGTCCTTGAATTGCACGACCTGATGACCACTCCGCGCCAGTTGCCCCCATCGGCTTGGCTTCTCCGGGTTCTGTCAATCGCCTGGTATTCGTGCCCTCCGACTGTGAACGCTGCGGTCCTCAGGTGCTGGCGGCTCGTGTGGCGGACAGGTATCGACTTACCCTCTACACTTACGGACGTGCTCGTCATCAACTGCGTGGCAATCGACTTTAGGGTCTCGGCCTCAATCACTAGTTCATTCTCCGCCTAGAACTTCAGCCCCAAGGCCTTGGTGGTGAACTCCTCCTGCGGCGACATTTGTTGGCATGCCGTGACGAAATCGCGCATCAGCTTGTTGCTGAGTCAGTAAGGACCAGATCTGCTCCGTTCTCAGAGAGTGCCGAAGGCTTGGTTCCAGCTAGCGCGGACCGTGCGCAGGAGTGACGGATAGACGACCAGCTTGCGAAACGGATCGATCAGGGCCATGTAGACGGGCGTGAAGCGACTGACGCTGCACACGTAAACGCCGAAATAGAAGCGATACGCATTTGTCGTTTCGACAAGGGCGCTCAGGGCCGCGGCGTGGGCGGTACGGTTGATCAGTTCAAGGAGTTGCTCGTTTTCGAAGCGGTATATGACGCGGAAAAGTCCCTCGCGCGTGCCTACCAGCAAAAGCGATCTAGAGCGATCAACGTCTGTCAGACGCGTTGCGAACGTTTCCAACCCGGTTGGGGCGGGCTCGCGATCCCAACCAAGGAGCCGGCCTACGAAGAGACGGATGTTCAGGAGAGCGCGCGCGAGCGGCGGGAGTGTAAGCGGACGCGCGCTTGCCACCCGCAAATACTCATCAAGCGTGATGCCCGAGCGCGGCCGCGGCAGATCGACGGCCCACACGTCGTGAAGCGGCACGCCGGCAAGGAATTCGTGAACCCGCAGTGGCAGCCGTTCGAACTCTTGTGTCGAGATCTGCGGCATCGCGCCTCCTTCGCCGTGTAACCTTTGTTGATTTTAGATTTGTCCCGAGTAAGGAGCAACGCGGAACTGACCAGGGAACGGAAGGTCTATAAAGCTTGGCCCGAAAGCGAGGCCTTGGCGTGGCGCAACAGCGTGCCACACTCAGATTTGACCATGGCGCAAATCAGTGAACCGAGGTCGACCGGAGCGGCGACGCGCTCAGCAAGTTACATGCAAGATGGCATTGGTGTCGGGAGGGTTCTGCTTCAATAGATCGATGGCCTGTTCCGTAGGCACGATGAACAACTCGACTTTGCGACGCTGAGCCTCGGCCTGCACCTCCTTCATCACTGGCAAGGCACCGTTGCCGGTACCGACCACCAGGCGACGGCATTTCCACGGTATTTCTTCTTCCAACGATAGCGGTGTGTGTCCGAAAGCTTCACGGAACCTCTTGGAGGCTTTCTTCTTCCGCTTGCGTACCTCGCCGCGATCGATCACGACGTCGTGGTCGTAGCTGACCCCATCGATCCGAATGGAGCCAAAGGAGAGTTCTTCGAATCGCATGGCCTCATCTCCTCGTAGTACGTTCAGTGTGGAACCAGAATCTTCGCCAATCTGCCGTCATACCGCACGATGCGGCCGAGTGGGATGCGAAGGGCCATACTGATTACCCGTCAGCTCTTGCGGGCCACCATCAGATACAGCTTGGGTTCATCCCGATAGGCGATCACCTCCAGAGCCAGTGGCTCAAGGAGGCCCTCAAACTCCTTTTTGTTAGGAAGCGATTCAATAAACAGGTCGCTGTTTGCCCGCAGTTGATCAACAAAGGCCCTGCCTTCAGGATGGCTGACCACAAGCCGTCCGCCCCAGCGAAGCATGCGTGCCGCATTGCGGCATGCAGCGGGCTTATCTGCGATGTTGCCATACATGCCATTCATGAAGATAGCGTCCACGCTGGTCGAGGCCAAGTCCAGCGAAGCAATGTCGGTATGGTAAGTACGAACTCCAGGGTATTTGTTCTGCACACGCTGCAACATCTTTTCCGCCACATCGCAAGCCAACACCGTGGATGGCTGGTAGGACTGAATCAATGGAATCAAAACCCCGGCTCCCGTTCCCACATCCAGCACCACAGCTCCAGGACGCAGCTCTGCTGCAGCAACAATCTCCCTGAGGCGTGCCATCACCTCTGGTGGTTGTGGTCGGTCAAAGACGTCCACCAGTTCATTGAAGCGGCGACGCTGGTGCTCCGCTACTGCCTTGGCTTCTTGAGGGAGCATTAGGTTTTGCCAGCAGACGACTGAAGAACTTCAATATCGACTGCCAGTGTGAGGACGACGCGGTTATCAAGCTCAATGGTGGTGGCCTGATACCGCCGCATCCTCCGCAGCATAGTCGAACTGCGCCAGGAACGCAGAGGTCGGCGGATTTTCGCGCTCCCAGCGTATCGTCTGCCGGATCGCGTCCTCAATCGCTACCGGCTCATCGTACCCCAACTCGTGGCGGATAAGCGCCGAACTCGCCGTCCAATGCTGTGCGGCATTGCCCGGCTTTAGCAAATGGCGCGGCGTGCGCTCCACCGGCATGACGACGAACTCCCCTTTCCACTGCATCTCGTTTCCGATTTTCCGCGCCCATTCCAGTTCGCTGAACGATGGTTCCTCGCACACGTTATAGATACGTCGCGCTGCGCGATCATCTGTGGCAGCCAGCGCAATGGCTGCGGTCACGTTCTCCACGTAGCCCCGCGGCGAGTGCCACGCGGCCAGTGTCTCGGGAAAGATGATGTTGCGCCGTCCGTCGGCGATGCGCTTCACGATGGGATAAAAACGATGCAGCGGATCGCCGGGTCCATACACCATGGGCAGCCGAAGCACCGTGCCGGGAAGTTCACGGTCGTTCATCACGGCGCGCTCTGCTGGGATCTTGTCGTAATCGTCCGTCGCCCAGGGGAAAATCTTGCGCATGACCTGCAAGTGCTCTGGCGGGTAAGGATGCAGAGTGTGCCGCAGCTCCGACTCTTCCGTCAGCGGCACCTCCTGCAGCGGACCACTTTCCGTGCCTTGCGAAACGCCGACTGCGCGGTACACATCGATGCTGCTCAGCATGACTACGCGTCGTGTAGCGCCACGGAAGGTGTTCATCAGCTCTTCGGCCTGCGGACCCGAACTGATAACTAGGTCGATCACGACATCGGGAGCAAAGTGCTCCAGTTCCTGAGCGCTGGCTCTGAGTTGGTTACGGTCGCCCAGGATCGCCTCAACGCCGGCGGGCACGGCCATCGTGCCGCGGTGAAATACCGCCAGCGTGTGCCCTTGCTGCGTTAGTGCCGCCACGGCGCAACGCCCGATGAAGCCGTTCCCGCCAATTAGAAGCATGCGCATAGAACACGCGTTCCACACTGCCGACTCGATGAAGATAGCACTGCAAAACTACCGGAATGTAAGGCACCGCTTTGCAGAACCCTTTTTCCGCAGCCCGTTAGATTTAACCTAAACCAGCACTCGGGAAGCCCTCGGCTGCAGTTGTGCTGTTTGGTCCCCGCGGGTCAGTCGCCCCCCCCACATCTGAGGACAAGGTCGGTCAAACCCGGGTAAGGCAAGCAAGCTCGAACCGCGAGTGACGATCCCCTTGCGCCGGCAGCGCAATTGACTAAACTAGTGCCGCTGCATCGCGCGCCGAAACGAGGACGATTACGCCCAGTTCTCCATTAAGAACTGCGCTCTGCGGAAAACAAGATCTACCCGATGCCCAATTCAGTCGCCCAACTTCAGCGTCTCGCCCGCGAGCGGGCCGACAGTCAGGCCCGCCGCATCCCTTGGCGCCGGCTGTATGACGCTAGGAATCAATATATTGATTGGCAGGAGTTCTACCTGTGGGCTCGTTCGATCGTCGAGGTAGAAGAGGGAGTTCCGGATTGGCTAGGCGGGATTCTCAACGATCGTTGCCCAGGCTTTCTTCAGTGGGAACAAGCACTGACCGCAAGAGCTGCCAGCGCTAGGCCTCTCGCTCTTCGGCTGGAGGATTGGATTGATGAGCACATCTTTGGCTTTGCCAAAGAAGAAGGCTGGTTCAATGCAATTACCTACTACGCAGTGCGAGATCCTCGCTATCAGCGCGCGGAAGTCTGCTGGTCGGAATGCGTGGAGAGTTGGAAGAGGGTCAAGCCGATCCGATATCCGTCGTTCGAGGATTGGAAAGTCATGGCGGCACAATGTGATGAGGCCGCCCATCTGACCGGCGAAGAACGCAAAGCCAGATCATCAGCTGAGTTGGTGCACCCTGAGCGCTTAGCCGACGCTGTTGCCCGCTACATAGATTATGAGGCGCTCGCTTATTGGGCTCGGCCCGCCTTGGAACAAGGTTCCGACCTTCCTGCGGAAGTTGCCCACGAGATGGAACGCCAATGCCCAGGATATTTAGACACCCGGCGAACAACACGAGAAAAGGCGCCCAGAGGTTCTGCACGAGACTGGGAGCACCTGATGCTCTGGGTCGGCGACCACATCTTCCGAGATGCGCAGCAAGAAGGTTGGTTCGATGCCATCCTCGTCCAAGTACGCAGCCATCCACGTGCGATACGAACAATGGAATTTGCCGACCATTGCGACGATGTCTGGGAATCGGAACCGCCCAAGCCCTACCCGCTGTTTGAGGAATGGCGCAGGGATGCCGATTCTTACGTTGACCTCGACGACTAACCGCTCTACAAGTCCATGGGTACTCGGCATTCTAGAAGAGTTATGTTCCAACCGTTCGACACGCCAGCCTAGATGGCGTAACGTAGGCCTGTCGTGGCCGTGGTCTGGCAGACCCTGACATGCCGGAAGTATGCGTTGCCGGCTATCTTCCTTCCACACCCACATGCTCTGATCACCAAGGCATGCTTTTGAACTCGAGGAACGGTACCCCCGTGTGCAGCGGATGGTAATGCACCGTATTCACTCACCAGCCATTTTGCAGTGGCCGGATCGATCAGCGTCATATTGATCTGGTCGCCGTGCTTCTTGCAGAACTCCTCGAACGACCTGTCGGTAACAAATGTGTCAACGACCCTTAGCTGGCCGGCAGAAATTCGGCTCTTCACTTGAGCCACGGTTACTCCAAGAAGGTCCGCGGCCCGTTCCCACGTGTATCCTTCCGCTCCCTTAACGAGGGCAGCCGTGACTCGTTCGAGCGTGGAGGGGGCCAAAGATGGCTGATTCTGATCGCAAAATGCCGCCAGGGAGCTTGCCGATATGCGCGCATCTCGCACCTTCAGTACGCCGTTTCCGATGAAATACCTGAGTCGGGAGGGACGGACGCGCAACATCTTCCACAGCGCCCGCAGCGACCACGCATCCGTGACTCTCGCACTCATTCCGAGTGCCGTCATACGGAAGCGGACCGCCCGGACCGAACGGTCCAGGCGCTGAGCAATCCTCTTGACTGGTTCGTAGCCAGCCAGCTTCAACAGCCTGTCGTCATCCGTCGGTGTCCATGGCCTGAAAACTGGCCGCCGGGCTGCGGCAGCTTCCCCAGACTTCTTTGCCTTGGCGGGGTGGCGCTGCTCAAGAGCCGCGCGTTTGGCGTTCCTCCGCAACTGCTTGATGCGCCACCAGCAGTCTCCACGCGTCCACTCCGGGACAAGCTCAAGGACTCGGTTGATTGCGTCACGCTTTTTGGCAGGCCCGAGTTTGATCCCAGCGATCAAGAGTTGATCAATGGCTGCCAACTGTTTGCTGGACTCGTTACCCTTTGTCCCTGAGCCTTGGGCATTGCGCAACCTCACCACACGAAGGTCAAGCTCGTGAGTTCGCATCGTGCGACAAGGTGGAGTTCACCCGCTGCGAGCTTTACTCACGAACAATCGAGAGCGAAGTTGGCTGCGTTTATCAACGCGGTACCACATTCGTGGTCCCGCACATATTTACTTTGGACGAAAGAGCGCCTGACACTCAGCATGGCCGAGACGAAATCGGGTCCGCACTTTCAGCGCTCAATTGCCGACGCAGCGCGAGGCCGCTTGGCCGATGCTTTGCGAAGCGGCGATACACGGTCGCTGTTAGTGCCCCATACTTACTGAAGGAACATCTGGGCGGGAAAAGTATCAAAAGAAAGTTACCGCCTAAAGGTGGTGATCCTCCGTAGAAGTTCGGGAAGGAATCGACAAATGAGGCCAGCGACATCGTGCGGAGCGTGTGCGATGTGCCCTGGTCGCCAACCTGCGAGGCAGTAAAAGGAGTGTCGTCTTGACACTTCTTCCCATTCGATGGCAATCTTCAACTCTGGCCGGCGAACCCTAGGAGATGTGAGGCCCCTGGATGCCGAGCCCGGAATTGAACCCAGATTGGGTCCTTTCTAGTAATTCCCCAAACAACAAGGCGCAGCCGCTCGATCATAACGACGAGCTGATAACTGTCGCGGGCCGCCTCTGGCCGCGGGTACAGGCTCATGCCCGCAGGGAACTCGCGAACAAGAATCCGGATGACAGTGTGGCTTTGGCGGCAGAAGTTTGGGAGGGCGTGCTGCAGTCGGTCTCGAAGACTCGGCAGCGGCGCAACGGAAAAGGCGCGGAGATACTGGATCTGGAAGCGTACCTCTTCGGAGCCTTTCATCACCGCTTCAATCGGGTACTGAAGAAGGAACGACGAAGACAGGCGACGATCGAGCTTGTTGCTTCAAGCCATGATCTTGAGCAACTTCCAGGGGCTCGGGACTTAAAATCTTCGCGTGAGCTGGAGCATTCAATCCAGGTCAGAGAGGTCGTCCAGAATATGGACGGCTGGACACGCAAGATATGGACCGCGCGGCAATATGGATATTCCTGGCGAGAAATCGCAGAATATGTCGGCCTGGGCGAACAGGCCGCCAAAGTTCGATTTCATCATGCGCTTCGCAGGCTTGCGGCTCGCTTGGGGTACGGCAAATGAACGAACCACGGCGAGCAAGTGGTCCGCAGCCTGATGCCGACGGTAAACTTGGCATTTCCGAGGAAAGCAACTTCAACGAGGGCAGGCAGGGTCTGAACGAACAGGAAGAATTCAACAAAGAGGAAAAGCGCGTCTTAGAGCTGCTGACGCAAGGTCTGTCACGCGAATTTCCGAATCCCCAGCGCGTTGGGTGCCCTGGCTCTGCGGTACTCAGAGGCATCGCTTTCCGAAAGCTGCGCCTGGCAGAGGTCGAGCCGTGGCTGGAACACCTCGGTTCATGCAGTCCGTGCTTTCACGAATTCACTGAACTGCGCAAGCAGGCGGCGAGTCAACGGCATCGCACCCAAGTCTGGCTGGCCGCTGCTGCGGTTCTGATTGTCACGGTGGCAGCATGGCTGTGGGTGCGCACTCAGCGTCCAGTGCAGCAACGGGAAACGGCTATCCTGGATCTCCGTGAGCGCTCTGTGTCTCGCGGACAAGACCCGACTCAGACGGATCAGTCGCCCCTCGAAATCCGCCGGTCGGCCAAACACCTCATCGTGGAGCTGCCAATTGGAAGTCTAGAGGGCACCTACGAGATCGCATTGCTCGATGAATCTGGCAGTCCGATTCAGAGCGCCAGCGGCACTGCACAATTGCAGGATCATATCGTGACGCTTCGGGCAGAGATGGACGTGAGGGCCGTTCGGCCAGGCCCTTATCTGCTTGCTCTCCGACAACCCGATCTGAAATGGATCCGATACCCCGTGCGCGTATTCTAATCCGCGAATCCTTTTAGGCGAACAAAAGGCGAACATGATACGATTCCTGCCATGGACGAGGGGCGCAAACGTGTACTGGCAATTGTGGCGGGAATCCTCGTGGCACGTCATCTGAAGACAACCGAGGATCTCTTCGATTCAAAGCCGAGCCCGAGAACAGAGTCCTTAGTTGGGGCCGCCGTTCAATGGGCTGAGCGGATCATGCGGAAGATAGACGGCGTCTACCGTTAGTCGTGCCGGTAGATTCAAATGGCTAGCGTGGGAACCGAAAGACAGCACCCGGCGGCTGGAAGAACATAGCTGTCACATCGGTCTTCGGAGGTGCCTTTGAAGGAATTGCTAAATGAAGCGGCCGCGCGAGCGGCAAAATACCTTGCTGGCCTCGGCAGCCGGCCGGTCGCTCCACGGTCAGATCAGATTGACCGTTTGCAGATGCTGGCTGGCACTCTCCCGGAGGGCCCCTGCGATCCCACAGTGCTTGCACTTCTCGACGACTACGGCTCACCGGCAACCGTGGCCAGCGCGGGCGGTCGTTATTTCGGATTTGTCACCGGTGGCTCGTTGCCTGCTGCGCTCGCGGCGAACTGGTTAGCCGGAGCTTGGGACCAAAATGCGGGCCTCTGGGTCCAATCTCCAGTTGCAGCGTTTCTCGAAGAAGTAGCCGCAGGTTGGCTGCGCGATGTTTTCCGTCTTCCAGCCTCTTGCGGCGTGGGATTCGTCACCGGTGCGACGATGGCTAACTTCAGCTGTTTGGCCGCTGCACGAGATGCTCTGTTGAAGCGCGCAGGCTGGAATGTAGAAGGACAGGGACTATTTGGAGCTCCAGAGATTCGAGTGATTGTGGGAGCAGAGGCGCATGCTTCCTTGATGAAAGCTCTCACTCTTGTGGGGTTGGGGCGAAATCGAGTGACGACAATTCCGGCTGACGAACAAGGCCGTATGCGGGCAGACGAGTTACCCACACTGGATGGTCGAACTCTTGTCTGCATGCAAGCCGGAAACGTCAATACTGGCGCATTCGATCCCGCGAACGAAATTTGTCTGCGCGCCCGGGAGGCAGGCGCGTGGGTACATGTCGACGGCGCTTTTGGCCTGTGGGCAGCGGCAGCACCACGACGCTCGCATCTGCTGAATGGCGTCACCGAAGCCGATTCCTGGGCCACAGACTGTCACAAATGGCTCAATGTGCCCTACGACTCAGGACTTGCCTTTGTGCGCGAAGCTGACCATCTTCGTGACGCGATGGCGCTGAGCGGCGCCTATCTTCAGTTCAGCGATAAACGCGACGGAGCGCAATATGCGCCGGAAGCTTCGCGCCGTGCGCGTGGCGTTGAAATATGGGCTGCTCTGAAATCCTTGGGCGCCAGCGGACTTGCCGAAATGATTGAGCGAAATTGTCTTTTGGCGGAAAGGTTTGCAGTCGGACTGCGCCGAGCCGGCCATACCATCCTGAACGACGTGGTTTTGAACCAGGTGCTGGTATCGTTTGGCAACGCGGAAATCACGCGCCTTGTCATAGAGGATGTCCAAGCCGACGGCTGCTGCTGGTGTGGGCCGACTCAGTGGCAAGGTCACACCGCGATGCGCATCAGCGTGTCGAGTTGGGCCACCACGGAGGCTGATGTCGACCGCAGTTTGGAGGTCATTGTTCGAATAGCCGAAGCAGCAAAAAGCCGGGCATCCGAGCACAACACCAACTAGCGAAAATTGTGATATGAGTCCGATCCCCGCACATGATTTGCTGCAGCTCTAGCAGATCTGGCCACGCGGACACGCGTGACAGGTTGAAGTGCCGGCATCCTGTGAAGGCGTTGGGTCTCACTACAAACTCTTGACTACCTCGACCGCTTTTTCCAACTGTGTGTCCCTGCCTTCCCGCAGCGCTTCCCGTGATAGCTCCGTTGAAACCGCCGGTGTGATCCCGTCGTTTTCCAACATTCTCCCTTGCCACGTCAGATAGGCGGCAACCGGCAACCCGAGAATGTACCCATGTCCCACCTTGAATGCTCCGCCACTGAGCAACCGGCCGGGCGTCTTGCTCCCTACGATGGTCGCGAGTTTGTTTTCCTCCGCAAACGCCGACACCATTTCGCCCGCGCTGGCAGTGTGCTCGTTCACCATCAGCACAACACGTCCGTGGAAGGGACGTGGACCCAGGCCTTCAGTGACCACCAGGATGGACTTGTCCACGAAGGCATACCGCGCTGCCAGCCAAAAGAGAGTCGATTTTCGAGACGGAATCCGTCCAAAACGGGTGAGTTCTTCTCGCCGATAGCCTCGCTCCCGGCGCTTTCGAGTCAGGCTGTAACCCACCTCTAGTTTTCCCGGGGTCAGGTAGCTCATGAGCCGCAGTCCGCCGATGCCCCCGCCGGTATTGCCGCGCAAGTCCACGATGAGGCGGCTGCAGCCGTTCAGCGCCGCAATTCCACGATCGATGTCTTTGGCAACATCGATTCCGATCGCGCCGGGAAACATCGCCACCTTGAGCAGGCCGATTTCATCGCTGAGCATTTCAGCGTGAACTGCCTCAGGTGCAGTGACTGGATGTTTCTTGGACTTGGGCATGGGCAACTGAAGGCTGACTCCCTGAACTCCGCCGTCCAGTTTTTGGATGGTGAGCTGCGCTGATTCTCCAGCTGAAAAATTCAGATCCTCGGGAGGCCGAATTTCTCGCTCGCCGTATCCAAGCAACAAATCTCCAGGCCGTATCCCGGCCAGGTAAGCCGGGCCGCCTCTGTGCACGTCCTGAAACATCCAACGCTCGGTGCCGTTCATTGCGAGGCGATGCAGAGTCGCATTGATCGCATGGCGCGCTGGTATATTTCGCATCCCAGCGTGCCGGAATCCGGTGTGGCTGGTCTTGAGTTCTGCGACCAACCGGTTGACTTCCTTCTCAAATGCTTCGGGCTCGCTGCATGCGATTATCTGATCTCTGCGGCTCCGAACCAACGCATTCCAGTCCGCCCCGTTCATCGCGGGGTTGAAATGCTTGGTTTCTACCAACCGGCAGACCTTGTCAAAGATCTTCGTGCGTTCGTCTAGCGTCAGATTCATTGCTCCCTAATCCTAATCGGCGTTGATGCGTCCCCAATCGCTACGAACCCAGCCCAATAAAATGGGCTCACTTGTTCGCCATATTTCTTCAGCAGATCCAACTTGGCGCCTCGCAACGCCGAACTCGTCTCTTCTCCAAGCGCCAAGCGCTGGTAGAAGCGTTCCATCAGTGCACTGGCAAAGGTGTCGTCCGCGCTCCACAGGCTCGCGACAACGGTTTTCGAGCCAGCCGCCAGGAAGGCTTCTGCCAAATCGCTGACTCCTTCTTCTCCTTGCAATTTGCCCACTCCGGTGTCGCATGCAGAGAGCGTCGTCAGATCGGCGCTTAATCGCAACTTCTTGATTTCTCGGACCTGCAACAAACCGTCCTCACCAGCTTTCAGATCGGCCCCAAGGACTAAGGCTGATCGTTCGGGGAATTGCGGGTCGGCGAAGCCGTGAACCGCCAAGTGCAGGACGCGAAACTGATTGAGCGGTTCTTTCTTGAATGCACTCTCGGTGGCGCTCGCACCATACAAGGTTTCTGCGTCCTTTCCCACAATTCTACTGATGCTCTCGACCTCTTCTCTCGTTTGAGGCAGATCATGAAGCGGCATTCCGACGAAGTCGGCGAAACTGCGAGCAAACCGACCCCGCGTTGTCTCGGAAGCTGGGATTCTGTTTCCCTTGCCGCCTTGATTATCGTAAGCAACGTCCCCCACTCCAAGGAACGGCCGAGGGGACTCTTGCTGTCTGTCCCTCCTTCGCAGCGCATCGAGAACGCTGGCGGAGGGGGTATAGCTGATGGCAGCGGACGTCAGGAGATACTGCCCGTGGCTATTCTGCAGCGCTTCGAACGGCAGCAGGTTCAATATACCGTCCGGAACGACGATGAATCGTGTGCCCTTAGATGTCTCAGGAATCGGCTGCACGAGAAACGCATGCAGTTGCTTCGCTTCTTCATCCCCAGTTTGCTTCGCACGGATCTCATCAACATATAGCTGTACGAGTTTTTCGATTGCCTTGCGGCCAGCCGGCAGGACTTGCAGTCTTGCGGTCGTACGCGTAACCGAAATACAGAAGGAGCTCGGCTCGGCGAGTACGTACTCCAGCAGCGTTTCGCCTGACTTCAGGCTTTCTTGAACCTGGGTTAGCTGTGCGGGGTCAATGGGAAAGCGCTGATCTCCTTGGTTCCACGCCAACCGCAGACGCCACTCGTATTCCGCCAGCGCCTCGAGCAACTGTTCACGCTCGACGGGACTGTTGGTCTGCATTAAGCGGTTTTGAGTGTTGGCGACATAACTGTCCAGTGTCGCCGCTTCGGTAGACCCCGATCTCGGAGCGGCCTTTCTGTCTTCCAGGGCGCTGGCCAGAGTTCGTCCTCGGACACGTTCCAATATTTGAAACGCAACGGCTGTGTCACCCTCCTTCGCAACGAGCTCAAAGTGTTGGAGGTAGGTCTGACCCATGGCCGCGGCTATGGAGCTGTTCCAATAGGAGTCATCTCCGCCAAGCATGCCGTCAATGACGTCTTCGGCATGTTTGTAAAGTGCCTTCGCTTCCGCAATGCGGCCGCGTCGTGCTTTCAGGTCAGCCAAAATTGTTAAGTTTCGCGGCACGTAATAGCGATCACCGACCTGCTGGCTTGCAGCGAGACCCTCCGTTGCGCGGGCATCCGCAGCAGCAAGATCTCCGGAATCACGATAGAGTTTCGCCAGTTCGAACATGGCGTCTGCTTCCATGTGTTCGTAGCAAGTCAAAATGTCCGCTTTTCATAGCAAGTGAAATGTCCGGTTTTGGTTTTGGGTTTACTCATATACCCGCCGTCGTCGCTGTGGGAAAGTGGGAATCCCGCGCTCTGGGCGGGATTTCCAAGCGCGGGGGAAAAGTCGGTTGTTTGACTTTTCCACGGTGCGTCTTTTCCACAGCGCTTGCCGCCGCGTTTTGGGTTGACGTGAAGGCCACGCCTTGGGCGCTATAACGTCCCAGCCGATGCGGCCCGTGGGTGAGGCTGATGCTCCCGTCCAGGTGCCGGTGCACCATGACATTGCAGCCGGCCAGCGTCCCTCGCCACTGCACCCGCTCAATCTGTAGCTGCAGGTTCTGAAAACTGACGGTGTTGTCGCGATTTACCGTCCGCTCAAACTGCAGGGAGAAGACCAGGTCCAGATGTTTGCGGGGGCACGGGAGAAACGCGTTACCGCGTTGCGCCGGCGCCACCTGAAAACGACCATTGAACTCGGCGATGTATTCATCCCGCAGAAACCCATTGGCCGCTTCCAGCGTGGTGATCCCGTGCAGCCGCAGCTCCTGTGGCAGCCGTCCCTGCCAGGTCCCGAAGCTGCGCTCGCTACGGCCCCGCGCCTGCGGCGAGTAGGCCGGGATCATCTGCACTCCTAACTCGCGCAGCGCCCGTCCCACCTGCGTTAAGCGATGGGGATCGACCTTGCCTCCTACCTTCGGCGTCAGCCAAAAATGGCTGCCCCGGTCGCTGTACAAGGCGCAGAACAATCCCTTGCGCTCGATGACTTCCCGCAACCCGGCCATCACCGTCGCCGTCGATTCTTCCTCCACCAGTTGCGCATAGTAGATCTCGCTGGTCGCGTCATCCAGGATGACGATCAGGTCGTACCAGCGCTCGTCCTGGAACCAGCGATGACGGCTGCCGTCGATGTGCAACAGCATGCCCGGCAGCGGACGGCGTTCCCGCCGCTTACGATGCACCCCGCGCTTGCGGCCCCGCGCTACCAGTCCGGCTCCCTGCAGAGCTTGTTTCACCCAGGTGTAGCTCAAATCGATCTGGTGCTCGGCACTCAGCTTCTCGTGAAAATGCTGTACGTTTAGATCGAAATAGCGATCCCGATACAGCCCCAAGACCTGCTCGACCGTGGCCAGAGGAACTCGCTTGGGGGAAGGCTGTCCCCGCCGCCGGTCGAACAACCCGTCGTAGCCAAACTCTTCCAGTCGCTCCCGCCAGCGCCGCATCGACCGATCGCTGATGCCGATGATCTCGGCCGCCTGCCACCAGGTGAGCTTCTTCGCCATGGCCCGTAAGATCACTTCTTGCACTTTCATCGCCCGCTCCATCGCGGCCTTCGAGTAGCAATCCATGCTTGGCATGGTCTCCTACTCTCGCCGCCTGCAAAGCGGACAGATCACGTGCTATCTCAACCGGACATATCATGTGCTACCGACAGGCGTCTGCTTCCATGCGGTAAAACTTGACGTTTGCTGCTAATCTCCCCGCATCCTCCAAATCGGCAATGGCCTCCTGCCGGTTTCCGGTCTGCGCCGCCAACTTTCCAAGGATGATCAGCAGTTGTGCCTCATGGCCTTGCTTCTGCTCTGATCGGGCTTTCGCGAGTGCGTCCCGGAGTACGCTTTTTGCTTCATCAGGTCTGCCTAACGCGACCAGTGCTTGTGCCTTTCCTTCGTACGCCATGAAGGGAAGTCCGGAATCCTTTTCAGCCTCCGCGATCTTGATAGCCCTCTCAAAGAACGTCAGGGCTTCGGAATTGCGGTTGACTTCTTCCATGCCGTTGCCTAACAATTCCAGAAAGCGAATCTGTCCGCCCTTGTCTCCATTGGCCATCGTTGAGACGAGGGCTCCGCCCAGGAGTTTCGCTGCCCGGCCGGAATCTCCCTCCAGGAAGGCAATGACACCTAATTCGCCAGATGCCCTGTTCGCCCATCGGTCGTCCCCAAGACTCTTTGCAATCTGTTGGGCCTCCAGCCAGTCTTTTTTCTCCGCCCGATAGTCAATCTCGATGTCGGTGTAGCCTTTTGCGGCGAGGCACCAGAGGCGCAACCTTGGATCGTTGCGCATGATTGCGGTGTGCAACTGGTCGTTCAAGAATCGCGACAGATCGACGAAGGACATCGTCTCGGCTTCTGATCTGAGGTGTCCAATCTGGGCGTAGAGCTGATTTCGCGTATCGCCCTGATCTGCGAAGAACTTTTCCGCCTTTGCGTATAAGGGCGCAGCTTTCGGCCCGTTGTTGAGCCAGGAGAGGCGGTTGGCCTCTGCCAAGAGAACTTGCGGATCGGACGAACTTTCCGGATTGGCTAAACCATCACTAATGTTGAGTTGCTTGTTGGCAGATATTCTTCGAAGCCATGTGTAGGCGGGGCGCGAGGATGGAATGACAACCGCCAGAACTAAGGCCGCTACAACTAGCGCCTCCTTTGGGACACGAATCCTCACTCAGTGCATACCGGGCCTGGTTAGTGGAGGATCTGCAGAGAGCAAGCGATATGCCAGAGAACGGAGACCGAAAACAAGAGGCTTACGAAGCGCGTTGGATATGGAGGCCGGTAAGTTTTACCAGCGCTGGGAAAGACTTGCGGACCAATCAACGTGGCCTACATTGGCTACGAGTCGGCATTTTGCACTACCGCAAGCCCCCCCTATAATGCACGCCGACAGCATGGTTCTTGCGTCCTTCAACCCGTCCCTTCCTGTCTGCCGGGAGCGCGTGGTCAGCGTACAGCTGCAGGAGGAGTTTGCTGCCTGTGTGTTCGCCAATCAGACCAAGCTTCTCTTGTCGCGTTTTCTTGCGAAGTCTGTCGCGGTCGGCGACGAGATCACATTTCCGATTCCAGCGCCGGATGCAGTCGGCTCGGAAATCCTCTTCACCAAGAATGCCACCCCCGGACCGGGCCGTTATATCTACCAGGCGCCTATCGGATACGTCAGCCAGCCCAAGCAGGACAAACGAAGTCAGCACTTCGTTTCCGCCGAGGTTCAGAAGGGAAGCCTTGGCATCGGCACGATTTTCCTGCCATGCGAGGTCCTGCGCGAGTACTTCTATCGCCTGCCGCGTGCGGCCGATACAGACGATCATCCCACTCTGTACGAGCTCTTGCGTATCCCGGCCAGCGCTACGCCTTCCGAGCTTCACGTCGCTTTCAAGCTGCGTGATCTGGAGCTAAGAACGGCAGGCGTGGCGCACAGAGAACGAGTAGCGCTGGAGCGGGCATTCAACATCGTTGGCCAGCCGGAGCTGCGTGCTTGTTATGACGCGCTGCTGGCTGATCCCGAAGCTCCTGCCGTATTTCCGTATGGCGGATTCGGCTCTCTTCTCGTTGCCGGCGAGCCTTCCCGTGACGGAGCGACATTCTTTGCCCGCCGCATCCTCGCGTTTTCACCAGACCTCCGGCGCCGGCGGTTCCATGTGCCACTGCGCAGATGTGATTTCTACGATGACCGGGCGCTGTGCCGCGACGTGCGTCGCACGCTGGAATTCTGGCTCGACCCAGCCGCCGTCCATACACTCTGGGATCGCACCTGGAATCAGTGGAAGCATCTTTTGGGAACCAAGATCGAGGTCGAGGGCACGTTCGTACAGAGCGGCAAATGCCGCAAACGTCGTGAGCAGTGGGAACTGGTCACCTGGTAGACTGCGTTGCCAAGCCGGTTGGAGGTCAAGCTGCCACCGGATTTCCAGCAGCAGATTGAATCGGCCAAAAGTACCTATCATCGCTTCGGCCAGTACTCGCGGGCTCTGGACCAGATCCGGCTGCTACTGGAACATCGGGCGGTCGAGAAAGTTGAGCTGCAGCGAGTGTGTTCCGAGATGCGTATTCCCGGTGACTTTGATGTCTCGCAGATCAGCTGGCGCCCTGATTATGACCCGTTCTTCTATCGCCAGCTCTCACGCCGGGCACGCCGAATCTATTTATTTCGGGATGAATACATTTTCGACGTTGAGAGAGCAGTCGTCATCGAAACCCCGCAGCTTGGCCACGCGACTTACGTCTTCGCCAAGCCCCGAAGCATGGATACGTTTCTCGCTATGTACATCAAGATCACGAAAGATGACATCCGGCGGAACCGCAAAAATGCAGCCGAGCGGCTGGGCTTTTTCGGACGAGTGATTCACGGCACCAATCCACGAGCGTGGCTCAAAGAAGTCAGACAGCGGATAGGAGAGGGAATTGATTTTGCAGCAGCCATCGCGGACTGAACCACGGACCAATTCGGGCCCACTTTTGTGGTGCTCGATTTGGCGGCGGATTCCTGCACACCAGCTGATTTGTCCAGTCAAAGTGTAATCGGTGAAATAAATCTATTGGCGACCGTGATTCCGGGGCAAGGCCGCGCCGTCGCAAGCGGAGTACCTCCGCTTTGCGGTGAGAAGGGCTTCGGCAAGAAATTCCTGCCAACTCCGCCAAATTACAAGCCAGTCCCCACGGACGCCCAGCGTGCTTGGACAGCACTCGCCTGATCAGGCCGTTTGACTACCACTCGGTTTGAAGCTAATAAGAGCGCTGGAAAGGCACAGTTGCGTCGGGGGCCGGAGCCCCGAAAAGAAGCCTCCGACCACTCGCAAATTTTGCATGGGACATGAACATTGACACAGTTCACAACATGAAGGCCATTTGCACCGCGTTCAGCGGCCATGGACTTGGAAAGGAGTCGTCAGCTAATGACCAAGGACAAACCAGAACATCCCGTGCTGCTGCGAGAGAAATCGGCCGCCGAAGTCCTGGGACTCGCGCCTCAGACGTTGAGGAGTTGGAGATGCACGAAGCGCTATAACCTGCCATTTCACAGGGTGGGTCGGCGGATCTTTTACAACGAGCGCGACCTGCTGCAATTTCTGGAGTCCCGCCGCGTCGCCGGCTAAGGGGCCCGGTAGAGAGAAGCTAGCAGGAGATGGAGCGGATCATCCTGAGCTCGGGCTGCGCGAACCCAAGCGCTGGTACGAAGTCTTCGACAGTTTGCACCCGCACGACTTCACGTCCGACTCACGACGAAAGATTTTTGATGCAACATGCAGCACCCGTAGGCCGGGGGGCAAAGATGGCTGAACTTGAAGTGACCCATGAGGAGTCACCTCTTGCGCTGCACTTTGCCAGCAAGCAGCAGGGCGTTCGTGGCTCTCTGCATGGACTCGCGCACAGGGGCATCGATGAGTCGCGCATAAACCGAGGTGGCAGTCGAGCCGGGAGCATGCCCCAGGCTTTTGCCAATGATGGGCAGACTCGCACCCGTCATTGCCTGCCAGCTTCCCAGCGTGCGCCGCAAGTCGTGCAGCCACAGGTCGGAAAGACCAGCAGCTTCAAGGATGCGACGCCAGCAGCTCTTGGGTTCCACTAGGTGGCCGGTGCGACCGCGTCCCGGGAAGACCCACTCATTAGTCGCTGACTGCTTCCGCCGTTTGAGTATCTCCAGCGCCTGGGGCAGCAATGGGATGATGAGGGGTTCGTCTTCCTTGGCCTCTTCTGCCGGTATCGTCCAAACCACACGGTTGAAGTTGATCTGGGGCCAGCGCATGGCCTGCACGTTCGAGCGGCGGCCCCCCGTGAACAGACTGAGATAGAGGTAATCACGGATGTCATCGTTGGGTTCAGCGTCGAGGGCGCGGAAGAACGCTTCGGCCTCTTCCGGCAGTAGAAAACGCTCGCGCTTCTTTTCCTTAAAGGCCTTTATGCGGGCTGCAGGGTTCTCACCCTTCCATCCGGCCTCTGTTGCTGCCCAGTTGAATATGGAGGAAAGCAGTTCAATGGTTCGATTCGCAACATAAGGGCCACGCTTACGTCCCTTTCTTAGCCCGACTTTTTTTTGCCCGAGCCGTGCGTGTAGCTTGATGACATCAAGCTTCTTGATCGAAGAAATTTTGCGCAGGTGCCAGCACCGCAGGTTCTTCTTGAAAAGGCGCTGCATTTCCGGCCAGGTTCTCCTCCGCTGGCCGTAAAGTTCCCCGAACTGCGCGAACAGCTCACTCAGCGTCATTTCGTCACGCACCTCGCGCTTGGTATTGGCAGGATTCTCACCACGCGCAATCGCGCCGTTGAGTTCAGCGGCCGTCCTGCGGGCCTGTTCGATGGTGAGGTCAGGGAAGGGGCCTATCTGGATGCGCTCTGGCCGTCCGTTGACCTTACGATAAAGAATGAAGTTCTTTCGCCCAGTGGTCGTGACGGCGATGCCGAACCCCCGCGAACCTTTGGTGTCGAAGTAATAAGCACGCTGTCCGTTGGTCGGACAAGGGAGCCGGTTCAACAGGTCCTTGGTGAAACCGAAGCGCCGACCTTCCGATCGACGGGAGGGCTCTCCCATTGCTTGCTGTGCTACCGCTGCGGTATCGGAGGGATTGTTATTTGGAGCAAGTGGGAGATCAACCGGAAGGTCTGCCTGTACGTCGGCCTGTGCTACCAATGTGCTACCGCGTGGGCGAACTATGGTTAACTTTGGGGAATTTTGCGCAACCATGATAACCAGCATTTTAGGCTGCTAAATCACCTAAGATCAACAAGAAACGACAGTGGGAAACTTTGGGAACATGGCAGAGCATCCGGCTGTTAACCGGAGGGTTGTAGGTTCGAGTCCTACCTGAGGAGCCATTCTTTCAATCACTTCCTGCGCAAGTCCGTTTTCGACCCACGACGGCTTTGGGTGGTTTTGGGAGGGAATTCTCGGTCCTCCGAGCGCCTCAGCTCTTCGCGGGCATCAATTCCGCAGCAGTCAACATTTCGCGCATGCGCATGCGTGCCTGATACAAGCCCCACCCCCAGGAAGAGGAGCAACACCTTGCTTCCTGTGAGGTCTGCATTGCCCTCGTCGCCGATCTGCGCTATATCTCTGAGTGTGCCAAACTCCTGGTGCCTATCGAAGATCCCAGCCCGGGGGTTTGGCAGGCTATCCAACATTCATTGATAAGCGAGGGCTTGGTGAAGCCGCCGGGGAATGGTGCTTAAGCTTAAGTAAGACGCCAAGTCCAATCGGTTGTATTTTCCACCATCCGCTCAACCCGCCAGTATCATTCGTAGCGTAGCGCTACAAGGGGGCTTACCCGGCTCGCTCTTCTCGCTGGCACATAACACGCCAGAAATGCCACTACTCCGAGAACCAACACCACGGCGCCGAATGTGATTGGATCGTGAGCACTGATGCCGAACAATAGGCTGGCTACAAAACGCATCAAGATCAATCCCGCAATCAAGCCAACCACTAAGCCGGCGGCGGCCAAGCGGAAACCTTGACTCACAACCCAGCGCAATACTTCAGCGGGGCGCGCTCCCAGCGCCATTCGTATGCCAATTTCGCGCGTCTGCTGAGTGACTGAGTAGGAGAGCACACCATAAACACCGATCCCGGCCAGCACCAGCGCGATCACACCGAAGAGCGTGAGCAGCAGTGCGGCCATGCGGGGAGCCCACAGTCCCTGGTTCAGCACCTCTTCGATCGTCTGAACATTGGTGATCGCGAGATTACGATCGAGGGCCTGGATTTGGCCGCGCACCGTGGCAACCGCGCCTCGTGGGTCCCCTGACGTACGCACTTGAATCGTTGCCGCCGGGGCGAAATCTTGGCTCAGCGGCAGATAGGCCAGTGGCTGAGGATCTTCGCCAATCTGGTTGATCACCGTATTGCCCACCACGCCAACCACCTCGAGCAGTCGTGTTTCACCGAAAAAGTGAAAGCGTTTACCGACTGGGTCCTGGTCCGCCCAGAAATGTTGCGCCATCGCTTCGTTGATCACGGCGACAGGCGTGCTGTCTTTCTTGTCGAGATCGTTGAAGACCCGGCCTTTCTTCAAGGGAATCCGCAGTGTGTCGAAATATGAGGGAGAGACGTCGTTGAGCTCGGTCAACGTTCCCCGATACCCAGAGATTTCGTCCTTTCCTTCCGGGAACACGGTCCGGCCCAGGCCACCTCCCAGAGGCAGGTTGGAGGCCACCGCCGCTGCCTGGACCATAGGCAAGCTTGTCGCATGCTGGATTGAGTCACGGTAAAACTGCTGCCCATGTACTTCGTCATAGTGCAGGGAACCCAAGTCGAACGCCATGACCAAAAGTTGCTTCGATTCAAAACCGACATCGACCATCTGCGCGTTATGCATACTTCGAATGAAAAGCCCTGCTCCCACGAGCGTAACCAGTGCGAGAGCCACTTCCGAGATCACCAGAATGCTGCGCAGCTTGCCGCGCGTCCAGGTAGCACTTCCGCTTCGGCCTCCCGCATTCAGCGTTGCTGCCAGATCAGTTTTGGAAGCCGTGATTGCGGGAGCCAGACCAAAAAGAATTCCAGTCAGCAGCGCAAGTCCAAAAGTAAACAGCAGGACATGCGAATCGAGGGAAAGGTCGAGATCATTTCTCTCGATGAACGGCGGCCGATTGGCCCATAATAGTTGCCGGCCGGCGAATGCCAGCGCTAACCCTACCACTCCGCCGATAAGAGATAAGGCCACACTCTCCGTCAGGAGTTGGCGAACCAGCCGGAGCCGGCTCGCACCTACCGCGGTTCGAATGCTGATTTCACGCTGCCTGCGCGCTGCCCGCGCCAGCAGTAGATTGGCCAGGTTCACACAGGCGATCAACAGGATGAGCCCGACCACTCCCATCATGAGAGCGCCAGCCACTACAAACTGACCGTGCTGGTTCACACCGACCGCCGCGTCGGCAAGCGCGGACACCGCAACGCTGCGGCCACCATTTTCCTTGGGGTAGTCGCGTTCCAGCCGTGACGCAATCGTCTTGAGCTCCCCTTCTGCTTGTCCGCGACTCACTCCCGGCTTCAGTCGTCCGATTACGAGCATGTCCAGAAATCTGCGGTCGTTGAAATTGTCTTTCAGAAAACCGGCGAGCGCCTGCCCGTACATGCTGACCGGAATCCAGACTGCCTCCGCCGGACCAATGGTGAACGTCCCTTTAAATCCCTTGGGCGCCACCCCGATAACGGTATACGGCACGGCATTGAGCGTCAGGGTCTTGCCAATGACGTTTGGGTCCGAGCCCAATTTGTTGGTCCAGAGCGCGTGGCTGACGATGACGACATTGTTGCCCCCAGGTTTGGTGTCTTCGTCGGGCAGAAAGAACCGTCCCAGTGAGGGTGTAACACCCAGGACGTCGAAATAATTCGCATTCACCAATTGCCCCGCAACTTGTCTCGGTTCTGCCTGTCCGCTCCACGTCAGCGTACTAAAGGCAATGCACGATATCCCAGTGAGCACCTGGTTCTGCCGCTGGTAGTCCTGGCAATTGGGATACGACATGCCCAGCTTGGTGGCATTCGCTTGCGTCACCTTGGTTTTGCTGTCGACAGTATCGATCTCCACCAGGCGCGAGATGTCGGCGACCGGCAGCGGGTTCAAGAGAATAGCGTTCACGACCGTGAAAATCGTCGTGTTTGCGCCGATACCCAGGGCCAGCGAAAGCACGCAAATCAGAGCGAATCCCGGGTTCTTTCGCATCGATCGCAACCCGAATCGGATGTCTTGCGTGAAGCTCTCCATATTGTTCATGGCAACACCATTGGCGGATTCTACTACTCTAGCCGCACACTGCTGCACATTTGGGATGGACTGCTCGTCACCGCCGCCTGTCTCCAGAATTTCATGAGTGACGAGCTACGAATCGGCTTCCGACTCTGAAGACAGCCCTCCCATTTTTCGACCGGCGATATGAGCCAAGTCCAGCAATTCGATGCCCTAACGCAACCTTCCGGCCTGGTGATTGCAGGTGGGCCACATGTTCTAGCTCTTGATCGTCTCCCTCAGCAGCTCACTCAACAAGCTGCCATCTGCTTACCAAAGTGCGGTTGCAACGTATAATCTAAGTGGATATGCCTCCCTTGACCGCGCCGGAAAAGCCGCTGAGTCCAGCCTGCTTGCGATTTCTGCTGTTGGTCGCCTGCGTGCTCGTCTTCGCGTTTGCGGCCCATGCCAAGGTGTCGGTTTATCACCAATCCACACAGCCCCAGACCTCGACCTCCGCCAAGCTTTGGCTGAGTGCCGAAAAGACAACCGGACAACCGCTGGCTGCAAGCGTCAGTGTGTTGTGGTTTGCGACTTTGCTGCTTTGGGTTTTCTCCCCGCGATACGAGTCACGGTTCGCAGTTGTTGTTTGCGATCCGGTAGTAGTACGAGCGCGCCAGCACTTTTTACAGCGCTTCCTTCGGCCCCCTCCAGTCGCCTAGCCCTGGGCCTGCTAACGGAATTTGTCGGCTCTATTTTGTAGGATTCTTCGGGTTTGATTCGATGTCCCATTGTCATGGTTCTGCAAGCGAAATTACACGGGACTTGATTTCCGCGCCATCTCGATTCGCCAGAGGAAAGACAAATGAATTTACGTCGCAACCACAAGCTGCTCGCGCTGGCCGGGGCGGTCTTGTGCCTGACGATCGCAATCCTGATTGTGAGCCGCGTGCGCGCCAGCGCGCCGTCACATTCTCGCGACGGCCGTGACGCCGTGCCCGCAGCCGTTGCAATAGTCAAACGCGCTGCCATCGGCAATTCCTTCTCGGTAGCGGGCGAGTTCATCCCCTATCAGGAGATCGAAATGCACGCCAAGGTCTCAGGCTATGTGCGCAAGATCAACGTGGACATCGGTGACCGGGTGAAGACCGGGCAGGTTCTGGCCGTGCTCGAAGTGCCCGAGCTGATGGCTCAATTGCAGGGCGCGGGTGCTGGAGTCCGCCGCAGCCAGCAGGAAATCGAACGGGCCCAGAACGAAGTGGCGCGCGACCAGGCGCAGTATGCCGCGCTGCATGCCAACGCGATGCGGCTGGAACAGGCTGACAAGGCGCGTCCCGGTCTGATCGCGCAACAGGAGCTCGATGACGCGCAGGCCAAAGATCGCGCCGCCGCGGCGCAAGTCGAGTCAGCCAAGGCAGCGCTCTCTGGTGCACGCCAGCAATTGGAGATGTCGCAGGCGAACAACACCCAGGTCTCAGCCATGTCCGATTACACCCGCATCGTCGCCCCGTTTGACGGTGTCGTGACCTGGCGCTATGCCGATACCGGAGCCCTGGTGCAGGCCGGCACTTCCAACAGCAATTCGGCTCCCGTGGTAAAGCTGGCACAAGTCAACGTTCTTCGCTTGCGCATCCCGGTACCGGAGTCGCTCGCTGCCACAGTGCGCGTGGGCCAGCCCGCTGACGTCGCAGTGCAAGCCACCGGCGAGCATTTTACCGGCCACGTGACCCGCTTCACCGATGCCTTGGACCGCAGCACCCGCACTATGCAGGTGGAAATCGACGTCCCCAACGAAACTTACAAGCTGCAGCCCGGAATGTATGCCAATGTTGCACTGCAAACGCAGGTGAGCCCCAACGCATTGACCATCCCCATTCAGGCGGTGCAGCACCACGACGGCAAGGCAAGTGTGTTGGTCGTCGACCAGCAGAATCGAGTGCAGCCGCGTGAAATTCAGACGGGGCTCGAAGACCCTACCCGCGTTGAGGTGTTGTCGGGTCTCACCGACGGTGAACGCGTTATCGTCGGAAACTTCGGTTCGTTCCAGCCCGGGCAGGTCGTCGAACCTAAGGTGACAACCTTTGATTCCGACGCCGGACAGGGAGGAGCGAACTGATGCCTGGCTTTGCGATCCGCTATCCCTTCTTCATCGTCATGATTTGCCTGATCATCACTGTCGTCGGCGTGGCAACCTTGGTCCGCATGCCGGTCGACTTGTTTCCCGACATCAACATTCCCGTCGTGGTGGTGGCAACGTTTTACAACGGGATGCCGCCGGAGCAAATTGAAGCTAACATCACCAACCCTTTCGAGCGCTTCTTCACCCTCGGCAGCGGCATCGATCACATTGAGTCGCGCTCGCTTACTGGCGTCAGCTTGATTCGCGTGTACTTCCAGCCAGGAACGAACGCCGACGCCGCGGTCAGCACCATCTCGAACCTCGCCATGGCGCAGTTGCGGCGATTGCCTCCCGGCACGTTGCCACCTGTCGTGTTGAAGTTTGACGCGTCGAGCCTGCCGGTTTGCCTGATCACGCTGAAGGGCGAGGGACTGAACGAAACCGAGCTGCACGACATCGGACAATTCACAGTGCGCAACCAGATTGCGAACGTGCCGGGCGCTTCAGTGCCTCAACCGTTCGGCGGCAAGTATCGACAGATCCAGGTGTACGTCGATCCCGTGAAGCTCGAAGCCCACCAGCTCAGCCTGATGGACGTGGTGCGCACGGTGAACCAGTCCAACGCCATCCTTCCCGCCGGCGATGTGCGCATTGGTCCCAAGGACTACAACATTTACACCAATAGCCAATTGCCTACGACCGAGGAGATCAACCGTCTGCCGCTCAAAGTAGAAAATGGCGGCCAGGTAATGGTGGCCGACGTCGGCTACGCCCAAGACGCCAATGCTATCCAGACCAACATCGTGCGCGTCGACGGTCAGCGTTCGGTGTACCTTCCGATCCTGAAGCAAGGCGGCAACAGCAACACTATCTCGATAGTCAGCGGAATCCGCGCGTCACTGAAAGACCTGCTTGACGTGCCGAAAACGTTGGTGACGCGTGTGGTGTTCGACCAGTCAGTGTTCGTGAAGACTGCCATCCAGAATCTGGGAAACGAGGGCGGCATCGGCCTGGTTCTCACCGCGCTGATGATCCTGATTTTCCTCGGCAACTTTCGCGCCACACTCGCCGTGATGCTTTCGATCCCGCTTTCTGCGCTGGCCGCGTTTCTCGCGATCAACGCCGGCGGAGGCTCGATCAACTCCATGGTGCTGGGCGGACTGGCGCTGGCTTTCTCGCGCCTGATCGACAACTCTGTCGTCGTACTGGAAAACATCTTCCGCCATCTCGAAGAAGGCGAGAGCCCCGAGGTCGCAGCCGAGCGCGGTGGACAAGAAGTCGCATTACCGGTGCTGGCCGCGACTTTTACCACCTCCATCGTCTTTTTCCCCGTGGTCTTTCTCTACGGGGTGAGCCGGTTTCTGTTCATGGCACTCGCAACGTCGGTGGTGTTGTCGCTCTTTGCGTCCTACATGGTGGCCATGACTGTGGTGCCGCTGTTCTGCGCGCGCTTCATGAAGGGCCATGGCTCAGTAGGTCATCACGGGCTGTTCTTGCCGCTGCTTGTCTGGCTTCGGCTACGCGACAAGGAGAGCCACGAGAAGAGTTGGTTTACTCGCTTTGTCACCTGGTTCAACTACAAATACGACCAGATGCTGATGCACTACGTCATCGCTATCCGCAAAGTGCTGCTGCGTCCGGCGGCTACTGTGATTGCGATTCTCGGGGTGTGCGTCTTCAGCCTCGGACTCTATCCGTTTCTCGGCGTATCGTTCTTTCCGCGCACCGATCCCGGCCAGTTCGTGATCAATATCAAGGCGCCATCCGGCACGCGCATCGAACTCACCAACGAATACATCAAGCACGTCGAAGACGACATCCGGAAGGTTGTGCCGCCAGACGACCTCGGCATGATCGTCTCCAACATCGGCATCACCCCCGATTTCTCCGCGATCTACACCCCAAACTCGGGACAGCACACTGCATTCGTCCAGGTCAGCCTGAAAGAGGGCCACAAGCTAGGCAGCTACGAGTACATGGATCGCGTGCGACGAAAACTCTCTAACGATCTCCCCGAACTCTCCACCTACTTCCAGGCCGGCGGTCTGGTAGATGCAGTCGTAAACTTAGGCCTTCCCGCGCCCATCGATCTGCAAGTCAGCAGCAGCGACATGAAGGCGGCGTACGCGACGGCGCAAGCTCTGGCCCGCAAGATTCGCGGCGTGCGCGGCGTCAGCGATGTCCTGATTCCGCAAGACCTGGATTATCCCGGCATCAGCCTGGATGTAAATCGCGAGATGGCCGCCCGTCTAGGGATTTCATCCCAGGAGGTCGTCGACAACGTGATCACCGCTCTGACCTCGAACGGAATGATCGCGCCCAGTTACTGGGTCGATCCCAAGAACGGAAACAACTACATGCTCACCGTGCAGTATCCCGAGACGCAGGTGAAGTCGCTGCTCGACCTCAAGCAGATTCCCATTCGCGCCACCAGCAATGCCAACACCACTGACCTTGAAGCCGTTACCACCGCGAAGGTCATCAACACACCGACGGAAGTGGACCACTACCAGCTTCGGCGCGTCATCGACGTCTACGTAGCTCCTTCATCGCAAGACCTCGGCGGAGTCGCCAACCGCGTGGACAAGATCGTCAGCGACACGAAAATCCCCGCCGATGTGCGCGTCACCATGCGCGGATCGATCGAAGGCATGCGGCAATCGTTCAAGAGCTTCGGATTCGGCCTGCTGCTCTCCATCGTCCTGGTGTACCTGATCCTCATGGCGCAATTCGCATCGTTCGTCGATCCGTTCATCATCCTGCTGGCCATTCCTCCCGGAATCACGGGCGTGCTCGTCTTTCTCCTGATCACCGGCACAACGTTGAACGTCATGTCGCTAATGGGAGTGATCATGATGACCGGCATCGTGGTGTCGAACAGCATTCTGATCGTGGACGTAGCCCGCATCTTGCGTCGGCAGGGAATGCCCATCGATGACGCCGTAGCGCTGGCCTGCCGGATGCGTCTCCGTCCTGTGCTGATGACCTCTCTCGCCACCATCCTTGGCATGATCCCCATGGCCCTCGCACTTGAGGCGGGCAGCGAGCAGTACGCTCCGCTGGCGCGCTCGATCATCGGAGGCCTGACCGTTTCGGTCGTCGTCACCGTATTCCTGGTCCCCGCGGCGTACCTGCTGATCCACCGCAAAGAAGAGCAATCCGCTCGCGAGGTGCAAGCGTGAGAAACAAGGTCGCACTGTGCATTTTGTCGATCGCGGTTGCGCAAGTCGCGATGGCACAGACCAACATGCCGCCGGTGCAATATCCGCCGGCAAATCCGACGCCGCCTGTTCCCACGCAGCCTGCAACGCAGGTGCCTGCGGCGGGTCCAGCGCAGCGCTTGACGGTGCAAGACGCGGAAGCCCTGGCCCTGCGTAACAATCCCCAGGTTTCTGTGTACCGGCTGCTGGCGATGGCGTCGCAACAGGTCACGCGCGAGGTGAAGTCCAATTACTTTCCTACAGCCTACGGAAGCGTCACCGCTGTCGACGCCAACAACGGTAGCCGCCTCGCCGCCGGCTTTCTCAACAATCCCACGCTTTATGAACGTTTCGCAGGAGGCGTGGCCCTGGCGCAGTTGATCACCGACTTCGGCCGTACCAGCAACTTGGTCGCCACCGCAGCGCTGCGTGCCAAGGCTGCTGACATGAATGCCGTGGCAACCGCTGCCCAGATCAAGCTCGCGGTCGACCAGGCGTTCTACAACGCCCTGCAGGCCAATGCCGAATTAAGGGTTGCTGAACAAACCGTCAGCGCGCGCCAGGTGGTGAGCGACCAGGTCACGGCCCTGTTCAACAACAAGCTCAGGTCGCAACTCGACGTAAGCTTCGCCAATGCCAACCTGTCGCAGGCGAAGCTCCTGTTGCTCGACGCCCAGAACAACTACCAGGCGGCTCTGTCGGTACTGTCCGAAATCCTGGGGTCCACCGCGCAGCAACAGCTCGAACTGATTGAGCCCGACAGCCAGCTCAATCCTCCTCCCGATACAGTCGCGCAACTAGTGGACCAGGCCTTCAGCAATCGCCCGGAGATTGCCGCACAAAGCTACGAATACCAGGCATCGCAGCGCTTCCAGAAAGCCGAGCGCGACCTCCTGCTGCCCGACATCCGCGTACTCGGAGCGGTCGGCGGTGTGCCCACCGGCGCTCCCCAGATCGATAATTGGTACGGAGCCATCGGCGTCAACGTCAACATCCCGATCTTTAACGGATTCCTCTATCCCGCGCGCTCACGCGAGGCCGCTCTGCGCTCGCAGGCCGAGCAGGAACGTCTCCGCGACTTGAAAGACCGCATCGCAAACGACGTGCGCACCAGTTGGCTGAACACCCAAACCGCCTTCAGCCGCATCTCGGTAACCCAGCAGTTTGTCGATCAAACCAATCTCGCCGTCGATCTCTCGCAAACGCGATATCAACTGGGACTGGCGTCGATCGTCGAACTGAGCCAGGCGCAACTGCAACAAACCGAGGCACAGATCCAGTTCGCGGCTGCCAAATACCAGTACCGCATCGCGCAGGCCGTATTGCGCTTCCAGATCGCCGCCCCCTAATTCGCGAGGAACAGCCCACCGACATTTTGGGTGCCGGTTTCTAGGGCCGATTTGGCGAGGGCGGGGCGTGTGCTCTGCCTTCGTAGCGACATCCCCGATTCTTCTGTGTTTTCACGAAAAAGGGGGAGGGGGAGGGGGAGGGTACGGTACAGACCGGGAGGATACCTGACAGAACAGACCGGGAGCATTCCTGACACTGTGCAGAGATCCAAGAGGCATGTAGAAGGACGGCATGCCATGGAAAGCGAGCAGTGTGATGGAAGAGAAGGCGCGGTTTGTCGATTGCAGGGTGACGTAACTTCGATTGTGTAAAAAGCGAGAGGGTGTAAGTTGGCTTTGGCCTTGACAAGCTGAAGCCATTCTCACAAGGAGACTTACACCCATGGCGAAGGTAACACCCATCACCGAGCAGTTCCAACATTTCGTCAGCGAGCTGAAAGAGAGTTTTTGGGGCGACCTGCAGGGACAGGTGCAGCAGAGCATGCGCCGGCTGTTCGAGCTGCTGTCAGAGCGGCAACGCGACCTGTACATGGTGCGCCCGCGTCATAGCCGGCAGAAGCCGCGTCAGGATTACCGCAACGGCTATTACGCGCGCGACTTTGTGACTCGCTTTGGGACCCTGCGTTTGCGCATTGCCCGCAGCCGCAAGCGCGGTTTTCTGCCGGAGGTGCTCAAGAAGTTTCAGCGGCGGGCGGAAGAAGTCTCACTGTTAATTCGCGAGGCCTTTTTGCGGGGCATTTCGACCCGCCAAGTGGGGCGGCTGGTGGGTATTGTGACCGGCGAGGTGGTCAGTCCGCAGACCGTATCCCGCTTGAGTCGCGATTTGGATGAGGCGGTGCGGCAGTTTCATCAGGCGCCGCTGCAGGACGAATGGGCGTACCTGTTCCTGGACGGCGTCAGTCTGCGGATGCGACGGCCCAGTGGGCGGCAGCGAGTGCACATGCTGGTGGCTTACGGAGTACGGGCCGACGGTACCCGGCAACTCCTGGGCTTTCTGCGCAGTAAAGGCGAAAGCCAAAGCGCCTGGGAAGGTCTGCTGGAGGATCTGTATCGCCGCGGACTGCAAGGCGAGAAGCTGCTGCTGATCGTCACCGATGGTTGTCCCGGGCTGGCCGCAGCCATCGAGACCGTCTATCCCCGAGCGCTGCATCAGCGCTGCTGGGTACACAAGATGCGCAATATCCTGGAAAAAGTACGCCGTCGCGACCATGACGCGGTGAAAGCCGACGCGCAGGCCATCTATCGCGCTGACAGCCGTCGCCAGGCGGAGGCCGCTTTTCGCGCCTTTCGCCGCCGCTGGCAGGCGCTGTACGGTTCCATGGTGCGACAACTGGAGCGCGACTTGCCGGAGTTGCTGTCATTTTTCAGCTTTCCCCGGCATCTGTGGAGGAAGCTACGCACCACCAACATCATCGAGCGCTGCTTCGTGGAGGTGCGCCGGCGGACGCGTCCCATGGTGTGCTTCGTGAACGTGAAAAGCGTCGATCGCATCATCTACTCCATCTTCCAGCGCTTCAACCTGGAATGGAAAACCCGCACCCTCCGCGTTTTTACACAAGCAGCTTGACGTCACCGATTGCAGTTTCCATTTGATTTCGCATGGCCGTTAGTGGAGAATGGCCGACACTCAGGCCCTTGGTAGTAGCGTCCGCACGTGGAGTGTGTGCGCATGTGGGGATCGATGGACATCTCGTCGCACGATGTTCTTCTGGTTGGTGGAGGAGGCGCCGGCTTACGCGCCGCCATCGCCGCCGCCGAAGTCAATCCCAGGCTCAGCATAGCCGTGGTTTCTAAGGTGTATCCCATGCGCAGCCACACGGTGTCCGCGGAAGGCGGAGCTGCGGGAGTGGCGAAGCCAGACGACAGCCTGGACGAGCACGCTTACGACACCATCTCAGGCGGCGATTGGATGAGCGACCAGGACGCCGTCGAGGCGTTCGTGAAGGAAGCTCCGCAGGAATTGCTGCAACTGGAACGATGGGGCTGTCCGTGGAACCGCGAGCCCGATGGACACATCGCGGTGCGCGCATTTGGCGGCATGAAGAAACGGCGAACGTGGTTTGCCGCGGACAAGACCGGCTTCCACATGCTGCACACGCTGTTTCAGACCACCTTGAAATATGATCCCATCACGCGCTATGACGAGTGGTTCGTCACCAAGTTGCTAGTGGATGATGGGCGCGTGCAGGGAGTCGTTGCCATCGAACTAATGTCGGGAAAAATACAGGCGATCACCGCCAAGGCCGTGATCTTGTGCACAGGTGGATGTGGCCGCATATTTCCCTTCACCACCAACGCCAACATCAAGAACGGCGATGGCATGGCATTAGCCTATCGTGCTGGAGCCCCACTGAAGGACATGGAGTTTCTTCAGTACCATCCGACGGGCCTGCCGTTCACCGGCATTCTGATCACCGAGGCAGCGCGCGCCGAGGGCGGCTACATGTTGAACAAGGATGGCTATCGCTACCTGCAGGACTACAACCTGGGTACGCCGGAATCCAAGCCTGTGCTGCGCTCGATGGAGCTGGGACCCCGTGATCGCCTCTCGCAGGCCTTCGTGAAGGAGGACCAAAAAGGACGAACCATTCAGACCCCGTATGGATCGGTCGTTTATCTTGACCTGCGTCATCTCGGAGAAAAACTGATTGATGCGCGACTGCCCTTCGTTCGCGAGCTTTGCCTGAAGTATCAGAATGTCGATCCGGTCAAGGAACTGATTCCGGTCAGGCCAGTCGTGCATTACATGATGGGCGGAGTCAGTACGGACATTAACGGAGCGACACCTTTGGCTGGCTTGTTTGCTGCGGGCGAAGTTGCGTGTGTGAGTATCAACGGCGCGAACCGGCTGGGATCGAATTCGCTTCCAGAATGCCTGGTGTTTGGCGCACGCGCCGGCCAGGCAGCGGCCCAATATGCATCGCAGCAGCCGACACCGAATGGAAAGGCCATGGCGCTGGCCAACGACGAACGCCAGAGGCTCGAATCGGGGTTCCTCAGTAAGACTGGCGGGCGAGAGCGGATTGCCACCATTCGTAACGAGATGCAGTCGACGGTGGAAAAGAGTGCTGGGATTTATCGCGAGCAATCGCTGCTCACGGAAGGGGCGGCGAAGTTGCGCGACTTGCAAGAGCGATACGGAGACATCAATCTCGACGACCACAGCCACACCTTTAACACAGAGTTGGAATCAGCGCTGGAGCTTGGCTTCATGCTCGACGTGGCGGAGTCCATCGTGCAGTGCGCGCTGCATCGCACCGAGTCGCGCGGGGCCCATCAGCGAACCGATTACCCGGCCAGAGATGACGAAAACTTTCTGGCGCATTCGTTGGTTTATCGCAACTCCGACGGCTCTTCCCGGGTTGAGTATCAGCCGGTGACGATTACGCGCTGGCCGCCCGGGGAACGAGTTTACGGGCAGCAGACTTCGAAGCAATCGCAGGAGCATTAGGCAGAGCCGACTCACATGGCGGAAACCATCATTCTCGAGATTGCGCGCTACTCGCCCGAGCAGGATTCACAGCCGCACTTCCAGAGCTACGAAGTGCCCGTCCACAAAGAGTGGGTGGTGCTCGACGCCCTGAATCACATCAAGGACACCACGGATGGAACGCTCACCTACCGATGGTCCTGCCGTATGGGCATCTGCGGCAGTTGCGGCATGATGGTGAACGGAGAGCCCAAGCTCACCTGTGCCACGTTTCTCACCGACTATGCGAAAAAGGGAAGCAAAATTCGAGTTGAGCCGTTGCGCTACTTTCCGGTGGTCCGCGATCTGGTTACGGAATTGACCGATTTCCTGTCCAAGCTGAAGAAGGTGAAGCCCTGGCTGATCCATCCGAACCAACCGCCGCTTTCGCAAGGCGAATTCCTGCAAACGCCGACGCAGTTGGATCGCTATAAGCAGTTCAGCATGTGTATCAACTGCACGCTGTGTTACGCGGCGTGCCCGGTAGTCGGACTGGATCCGACATTCGTGGGCCCGGCGGCATTAGCGCTTGCCCAACGCTACAACATGGATTCGCGCGACCAGGGCGCAGCGGAACGAATCGACGAGTTGGCGCATCCAGATGGCATCTGGGGCTGCACGTTTGTTGGCGAATGCACGCGAGTTTGCCCCAAACATGTAGATCCGGCGGGAGCGATACAGCAATACAAACTGACGGCGGTGCTGGAGTGGCTGAAGTCGTTTGTGATGCCGAGAGGTGACGAGACGAAAAATGTCAGCAGCGAAACCGGAAACGATTAGCGAGGGGGCGCGGTACACCGAATTTCATCCGCGATGGTACAGGCGGCGTGTGTCGGTTTACTGGTGGCTGGGCCAGCGGCAATATCTTAAGTTCATATTGCGCGAGTTGAGCAGCGTCTTTGTGGCACTCTTCGTGGTCGAGACGCTGTTCCAACTGGCGGCGCTCAAGAACGGACCGCAGGCGTACGCTGATTTTCAGTCGTTCCTGGAATCACCCTTCGTTATTGCGCTCAACATAATCGCGTTCCTGTTCGTGGTGTTTCACGCGATCACATGGTTCAATCTGGCGCCTAGTGCGATGCCCGTTCGTTTGGGAGGGAAACGCGTGCCGGGGCCTCTGGTGGCGGCTCCCAGCTATGTAATGTGGGTGGCAATATCAGTATTCGTAGGCTGGATGATCACTCGGTGACGTCTGACGCGAGGTAAGGATGGCGAAACAATCCAACGAAGCATTCTTCTGGGTGCTGTTCAGCGCCGGTGGAGTAGTGGCAGCGCTGCTCATCCCGGTTCAACTGTTCCTATTTGGAGTGGCGTTTCCTCTGGGTTGGCTGCCGGCTCCGAGTTACGGGAGTCTGATGGCGCTGGTTAGTCTTCCCCTGGTGCGGTTGTACCTGTTTGTGCTGTGTTCGCTGGCGCTGTTTCACTGGGCGCACCGCTTCCGTTACACGCTGTATGACGGCCTTCGGGTGAAGCACTTAAACGAGGTTATTTTTACTCTTTGTTACGGAGGCGCTGTGGTTGGGACGGTGTTGGCAGGCTACTTGTTGTGGACTATTGCGTAACCGCGGAGCGGACTGAACTATTCAAACGGCATTCAAGACTCGGATCACAAGTAGAAGACGGGGCCGGTCAGGAGGATGCGGTGGAATACAAGCTGAAGACAATTGCACAAAGCGGCATCGACGGAGCCCTTTTCAAGGCGCAGCTCTATCGATACCTCAACGAACCTGAAGAATCGGAATCTATCTGCCAGGACATCCTGAGTGCCGATGCGGAGAACCAGGCGGCGCTGCGGTTGCTGGGACTGGCAGTTACAGACCAGTTTCGCGGCGTGGCGTCGGACCGCTACACGGAGGTCGAGGCCACATTCCGGCGCCTGAGCGATCCCTACAAGCAAGAGTATTACCTCGGGATTCTGTGTGAGCGCCGCGCGAAGGCGCAGTCGCGAGCAGGACGGCCTTCTCACGTGTGGGTGCCGTTGTTCGAGGAAGCGATGAAGCACTTCGAGGCGGCGGAGAAGATCAAACCCAACGACAACGAAGAAGCCGTGCTGCGATGGAACCGCTGTGTGCGATTGCTGCAGAGCCTACCTTCGGTCAGCCGAGAAGAGGCGATCGGCCTGGGGGACGAAGACACGGCACCGCTGGAATTTTCCCGGCGTTCGGTCAAGGCACAGCGGTAGTCAGACTTATTGCCGGAACGCTTTCTGAACCAGCGTGTAGCGGGCTGCGCCGATCAGGCCCGAATCGTCATTGAGCACGATCTTGATTGGGATCGCTTCAAGCAACGAATGCATGCGGCCTTTGTCGAGGAACGACTCCATAAACGCCGGTTCTTTCAT
Organism: uncultured Acidobacteriaceae bacterium; assembly: GCA_963699185.1. Taxonomy (GTDB): domain Bacteria; phylum Acidobacteriota; class Terriglobia; order Terriglobales; family Acidobacteriaceae; genus DASRAA01. The sequence continues at coordinate 1,302,616 of OY969419.1, forward strand.
CTTGGGGACGATCTTGCCCGCAATTCCAGCAACGTAAATCCCTCCGGTTCCCATGAATTTCAGGGCACAGTTTCCGGCTTCCGAACCGAAGACGCTGACGAAAATCGATAACGTGCGGTCGCAAATTGGCGCTTTCCCGGCGAGGGCCAATTCGGAGATCAGCGCGGGAACGTCACGGGCCGAGGCCAGTTGCTCTTTCAGCCACGCGGGCTCTTCTTCTTTGGAAGTGTCCCGCAGGAACTCATACACATTTCTGACACCGGGACCAGAGAGAATTCTTTCGTAACTGACGTGCTGATGTCCGTACTTCTTCATCAGGTACTGCAGGAGCTCGATCTCTACGTCATTCTTGGGGGCGAATTCGGTGTGCCCACCTTCGCAGGCAAATGGATGATGGCGAAATCCGTCCCAGTAAAGGCCGGCTTCACCGAGTCCGGAACCGGCGGAAACGACGGCGATATTACCTTCCGCGTCGCTCGCACCCTCGCTGATGGTCACGAAGTCTTTCGACTCTAGCGCGTCGATACCGTAGGCGAAGGCCTCGAGATCATTGATCAGTCCGACACTTCGCAGTTTCAATTGCGCGGCGAGTTCGCGGGAGTCGATGATCCACGGCAGGTTGGAAATCTTGCTGCGGCCGCCACGGACCGGACCAGCGACTCCAAAACATGCAGACTGGGCCGGAATTCCCTCGGTCCTTACAAAGTCGGAAACAATCTCGAGCAGCCCGTTGTGTTCGCGGCTGGGATAGACCTTCTCCACCACGCACTGCAGGCGATTGCCCTCGGTCTCGAAGGCTGCCAGTCTCGCGTTAGTGCCGCCTATATCGCCTGCCAGAATCATTCGATTTTCCTCCAGTGCCGGCCGTCGCGTTCCATCAGGTCATCCGATTCCTTGGGGCCCCAGGAACCAGCCGCATAGTTGGGGAAGTTGCGGGTCGGCAGCGCTCTCCATACATCGATGACCGGATCGAGGATCCTCCAGCCTGCTTCCACCATGTCAGCACGCTGAAACAAGGTCGCGTCGCCGATCATACAGTCGTAGAGCAGGACCTCATAGCCGGTGTAAGGATCGGTACCAAAATACTTCGAGTACTCAAAGCTCATTTCAACCGAGCCGAGGCGAAGCTGGGGGCCGGGAATCTTGGCGCCAAATCCGAGAGACATGCCTTCGTCCGGCTGAATTTGAATCACCAGGCGATTGGTCTGAAGTTTGTGGACCGGCGTCTGACGAAATAGCTGGAACGGTGCCCGCTTGAACTGAATGTTGATCTCGGTATGCCGCTTCGCCAGCCGTTTGCCAGTGCGCAGATAGAAGGGAACGCCGGCCCATCGCCAATTGTCGATGTTCAACTTCATGGCAACGAAGGTTTCGGTTTTCGAGTCGGGCGAGACGCCAGGTTCGGCGCGGTAAGCCTGCATCTTTTCATTCGCCATCATGCCTGCGCCGTACTGTCCGCGGACCGCCTGATGCAGCACGTCTTCGGAGCTGAGCGGCTGGATGGCATTGAGGACCTTCGCCTGCTCGTCGCGGACGGCGTCGGCGCTGAACGACGCGGGAGGTTCCATGGCGGTTAGACTGATGAGCTGCATCATGTGGTTGGGGACCATGTCGCGCAGGGTTCCGGCGCTGTCAAAGTACCCGCCGCGCAGTTCGACGCCCACGGTTTCTGCGTTGGTGATGGCGACGTGGTCGATATAACGCCGGTTCCAGATCGGCTCGAAGATTCCGTTGCCGAAGCGGAACACCATGATGTTCTGCACGGTTTCTTTGCCGAGATAGTGGTCGATGCGATAAATCTGGTTCTCCGCGAGCACGGCCTTGATGTTCTGGTTGAGCGTCATGGCAGACTCAAGGTCTTGCCCGAAGGGCTTTTCGATGACCACCCTGCGCCAGCGTCCCTTGTCTTGTTTCGAGAGGCCGGACTGGCCGAGCTGCTGCACAATCTCGCAGAAGAACTTGGGCGCCGTGGCCATGTAAAAGAGATAGTTGCCGCCGGTGCGGTACTGCTCGTCGAGAGCCTCCAACTCCACGCCGAGCTTCGCGTAAGTGGCCGGATCTCCGAAGTCTCCGCGCAAGTAGTGGAGCGACTGTTGAAACCGATCCCACGCCTCGACGCCGTGGTCTTCAGCCTGAAGGAAGCGAGTGGCTTTCTTGCGAAAGTCTTCGAGGCTCAAGTCATCGATGGCGACGCCCAGGACAGCGAATTCCTGAGGCAGCAGGTGCGCCTTTTGCAGGTTGTACAGGGCGGGAATGAGCTTGCGCATGGTGAGGTCGCCGGTGGCGCCGAAGACCACCATGACGCAGGGGCCGGCGGATTGGCCAGTCGATTCGAACTCGTCACCAACATCGGTGACGGGAGACAGCGTCATGATCACCTCACCACAATGGGCGCTAACAGTAAAACGGCTTGCGAAGAGCTGTCAAGTCAACGCGGAGCCGCAGGTTGCGAACAGATTACACGCTCTGAAAGCGGTCTTGATCTTTACGTAGAGGCCCGGCTGTACTAATCTTTTGCTAATTAGTTGGGTGGCAGATGCTAAGGGGTTGTGGACTGATCCTCGTGATTTCTGCTGTGCTGGCACAGGCGCAGACGGAGATGCCCGGGACGCCCGCGGTCGGCGAAGTTTCTATCCCAGCTGAACTGATGACCACGGTGAAGGCGGAAAACGCTCACCGGGGCGATCCTGTCGAGTTCAGGACCCTCGAAGCTGAACTGATTGCCAACGGCGTGGTGATGCCGGCGAACGCGAAGTTAAGAGGGCGAATCGTGGGTGCCGCGCCGCAGCAAGGCGACAAGCCGTCGTGGCTCGTCTTACTGGTGGAGCGAGCGGAATGGAAACAGCGGAGCATTCCATTACATGCGTTCATCGCGCGCCAGATCGCGATTTCTGTGAACCAGCTGAACTCGCAGAATACTGACGCGATGACCAACTCCAATTCCCGGCGCGTCGGCCGCGAAAGCGCTCGCGCGGCAGTGCATGATGGCATTGACAACTCATCGTCAACCAGGATGCCTCAGGATGCAAGAGAAGCTTCACCACAGGTTCCCACCCCGAAGAGTTTACCCATCAAAGACCTGCGAATCGTTCGTGACAAGGATGGAATCGCATATTTGTTCTCATCCAACTCAAACGTGAAACTGCCGAGCGGCACCCTCTTTGTACTGCAAAACCAGCCGCCGCAAACTCCGGCCGCGCAGCCGCCAGGCGCGACGAGTGATCCCAAGCCGGCGCCGGTCTCTCCGCCACAGCAATTTACGAGTCAGCAATAACCGGCAGCGGTTCTCTACCTTGCATCTGGTGCAAGGTGCTTGCGGTTGCCAAATCGCAAGGTGTTGAGCTAAGAAGGTATACTTCTTGGCACGTTAAATTTCTTCGGCAAGACTGCTCGATAACTCCCAGGAGTGTGTCAATGCGATCCGGATCTCAGCTTCTCGTCAGCTTAAATCAGCAAAATACAAGTCCCCGGCAACCATTCGTTTCGCGGTGTTGGCCTTGTCGACGGAATACCGCCCTCTTTGGCGCTGGTTTGTTGGCCCTGTTGTCGCTGGTCGGGTGCGAGAAGAAGAAGAGAAGCCGCAAGCGGCTCCTCCCGATGTGCTGGTGTCAGAGGTCGTGCAGCAGGACGTCCCGATCTTCCAGGAGTGGGTGGCGCAGTTAGCCGGGTCGGTGAACGCCGACATCACGCCCAAGGTGGAGGGTTACCTGTTAAAGCAGGATTACCAGAACGGCTTCCTCGTGAAGAAGGGGCAACTGCTGTTCGAACTCGATCCACGGCAATACCAGGCTGCGGTTGATCACGCCGAGGCGACCGTGGCGAGATCGCAGGCGGAGGTTGAACGCTTTCAGAACGACGTTACGCGCGACACGCCGCTTGCGGCGCAAAACGCGATTCCTCAAAAGCAACTCGATAACGACATTGCCAGTCTGAATGCTGCAAAGGCCGAGATACTGGCGAATAAGGCCGCTTTGGATAACGCCAAGCTGAACTTGGCCTGGACGAAGATTTATTCCCCGATTGACGGCATCGCCGGTGATGCCAAATCGCAAATCGGCGACCTGGTGGGAACCACCACAAAGATGACCACCGTTTCCAACGTGAACCCGATCTGGGTCAACTTCAACATTGCGGAAAGCGCTTACCTCGGAGTTGCGACCCAGATTTCGGCACTTCTCCGCAGCGGGAAGGCTGGAAACACTCCCGTGACATATATTCAGGCGAACGGAGAGGACTACCCCCGTACTGGGCGGGTGATCCAGGTCAATCGCCAAGTTACGACTGGAACGGGAACCATTCAGATTACTGCCGAGTTTCCCAACCCCGATGCCATCCTGCGCCCCGGCGGCTTCGGACGGGTTCGCATCCAGACGGGCGATAACCAGAGTGCTCTCCTGGTTCCGCAACCGGCGGTGATCGAGGTGCAGTCCCTTTACCAGGTGATTGTGGTGTCGCCCGAAAACAAGGCCACGTTTCGCCCGGTAAAAGTGGGCGACAGAGTTGGACCGAACTGGATCATCACCGACGGCCTGAAACCCGGCGAACGGGTCGTAGTCGAAGGCATCCTGAAGATCCAGCAAGCTGCCGCCGCAGCGCCCCAGTTGGTGAAGGAGGGAATTCCGGTCAGTCCCAAGCCCTACGTGGCTCAAGCTTCCGCGGCGGGGAGCAACTGACCATGTCGAAATTCTTTATCAACCGGCCAATCGTCGCCATTGTGATTGCCATCCTGATGGTGCTGGTGGGCGTGGTCTCGATTCTTAGCCTGCCTACCGCGCAGTTTCCCAACATCGCCGACCCAATGATTCAGGTCAAAGCCACCTATCCCGGTGCCGATGCCCAGACCATCGCTGAGTCGGTGGCAACGCCGATCGAGCAGCAGATGTCGGGCGTCAGCGGCATGAATTACATGTACTCGCTGAGCGCCAGCTCGGGCGGCGGTATGACGCTGTATGTCGATTTCCAGCTCGGGACCGACATCAATACCGATCAGATTCTGGCGCAGATGCGGCAGGGACAGGCCAATTCGCAACTGCCTGCCGAGGTGACGCAGCAGGGAGTAATCGTGCAACCGGGCACGACAGCGCCTTTCATGCTGCTCGACCTGTACTCGCCGGGCGGCACTTACGACAACATTTTCCTGGCGAACTACGCCACCATCAACTTGCAGTACGCGCTGACCCGGCTGCCGGGCGTTGGGCAGGTGCAGATATTCGGCGCCGGGCCCTATGCCATGCGCATATGGGTGAATCCCGACAAACTGGCGAACCTGGGAGTGACGGTGACCGACATCATGAATGCCGTCAAAGCTCAGAACAAGGTCAACCCCGCCGGCCAGATAGGCGGCGAGCCGGTTCCCCAGGGACAACAGTTCACCTACAACGTGCGGGCCCCGGGGCGACTACCGACGGCGGCGGACTTCGATGAGATCGTGGTTCGTGCCCAGGCTGACGGTTCCATTCTGCGTCTGAAGGACGTCGCGCGAGTAGAAATGGGCTCGCAGTACTACTCGTATAACGCCAGATTGGGCAAAGCGCCTGAAGAGGGCAAGCCTGCTGCGCCCACCGGACCGGCGGCGCTGATCGCAATTTACAACACCCCCGGTAGCAACGCTCTCCAGTCACAGGCAGCCATCCTCAAGATGATGGAAGAGGCCAAGGGACGATTCCCGCAGGGTCTGGACTATGACGTTGCGCTCGACACGACGCTGGCAGTGAGTGAAGGCATCCACGAAATTTACAAGACCTTGGGAGAGGCCATAGTCCTCGTCATCATAGTGGTCTTCATATTCCTTCAGGGCTGGCGCGCCACCCTGATCCCTTTGCTCGCTGTCCCGGTTTCGCTGATTGGAACGTTTGTAGTGTTCCCGATACTCGGCTTCTCCATTAACACGTTGTCGCTATTCGGACTTGTGCTGGCGATCGGACTTGTCGTGGACGACGCCATCGTTGTGGTCGAGGCGGTCGAGCACCATATTGAACATGGCATGACGCCGCACGATGCGACTGTCAAGGCGATGGAGGAAGTCTCAGGCCCTGTAATCGCGATCGCCCTCATCCTGGCAGCGGTGTTCATTCCTACGGCGTTCGTTCCCGGCATCACCGGACAGCTGTATAAGCAGTTTGCTGTCACCATCGCTATCTCCGTGCTGTTCTCGGCCTTCAATGCGCTGACGCTCAGCCCCGCACTGTCGGCCATGCTGCTTCGTCCGAAAAAGAAATCACGCGGTCCTCTGGGCATGTTCTTCGGTTGGTTCAATCGGGTATTTGGCGCCGCTACCGATGGGTATACGAACTGGTGCAAGCACTTGATCCACAAGGCGGGATTCGCATTCCTGCTGTTGGGCTTGTTGACCTTCGCAGCCGGATTCTTCGGCAAGAGGGTGCCGGGAAGCTTTTTGCCTGACGAAGACCAGGGCTATCTGTATGCCGGCTTGCAGTTGCCGGATGCGTCGTCGTTGCAACGCTCATCGGAGGCTGCCCGGGTGGTGGAAAAGGCCATTCTGGAGACGCCCGGAGTCGACAAGGTCAGCTCGGTGATGGGCTACAGCATGTTGAGCGGCGTGAATGCGACCTACAGTTCGTTCTTCTTTGTTTCCCTCAAACCATGGGAAGAACGAAAGACCCCAGAGACGAGTTACGTAGGAATTAAGGCGCACCTGCAACGGGCCCTCTCCCAAATACCGTCCGGCATTGCGTTCTCATTTCCGCCTCCGGCAATTCCGGGCGTAGGAACTTCCGGCGGCGTGACGTTTGTCCTGGAGGACCGGTCGGGTAGCGGCATCGACTTTCTCGGGAAGAACACACAACTGTTTATGGCCGAGGCTCGCAAGCGGCCCGAACTCGCGGGGGTGATGACAACCGCTCTGTTCGGCGTTCCCCAAGTCGGCGTTAAGGTTGATAACGCTAAAGCCATGACCCAGCAAATCCCGCTGAATGATCTCTACCAGACCGTGCAGACGTTTATGGGCGGCTCGCTGGTCAATTTCTTCAACCGTTTCGGCCTGCAGTGGCAGGTGTACGTTCAGGCCGATGGCGACTACCGGACGAAAGCGGAGAACCTGGGCAAGTTTTACGTGAGGAACCTCGCGGGCGAAATGACCCCGCTGAGCACCTTGACCAGCGTTTATCCGCGCTCTGGGGCAGAGTTTGTCATGCGCTACAACCTGTTCAACTGCGTGCAGATCAACGCCTCGGCTGCGCCCGGATATAGCTCCGGACAGGCCATCGCCGCCATGGAGGACGTCTTCCGCAAGACCATGCCGCAACAGATGGGCTTTGATTATATGGGCATGTCATACCAGGAGGTGAAAGCGGCGCAAGGTGTGTCGCCAGCCACCATCTTCGGGTTGGCGTTCTTTGTGGTCTTCCTGATCATGGCGGCCCAGTACGAGAGTTGGACGCTGCCTTTCAGCGTGCTTCTGGGCGTGCCCATCGCGGTCTTCGGCGCGTTTATCACGCTCTATCTTCGCAAGCTCGATAACAACGTCTACGCCCAGATCGGCCTGGTCATGCTGATCGGGCTCTCGGCGAAAAATGCCATCTTGATCGTTGAATTCGCGAAGATGGAATACGACAAGGGTGCGACCCTGATCGACGCGGCCCTGACCGGCGCAAAACTACGATTGCGACCCATCCTGATGACGTCGTTCGCATTTCTCTTGGGGTGCGTGCCTTTGTGGACAGCCACCGGCGCGGGCGCCATATCGCGCCGGGTGCTGGGCAGCGTCGTGATCGGCGGCATGCTGGCAGCCTCGTTCCTGGCGATTTTCTTCATCCCCGTGAGCTTCGATGTTGTCGAGCGCTTCGGGCATTGGATTGGTGGTGACAAGAGGGAGAAGCCACCCGGAACGGAAGGCCAGATCACGGCCCCGGAAGGAGCCGGCCATGACTAGTCTCAAGACATCTGCGGCCATCCTATTGGTGCTTTCGCTGTGTGCCTGCAAGGTGGGGCCGAATTACAAGCGGCCAGCAACCACCGTTCCCGATCAATACCGCGGACTGGCTCCTGACGCCTCACAGCAACCGCAGGGTCAGCCCCTGGCCGATACGCCTTGGGCCTCCGTGTACCAGGACGAGGTGTTACAGGGCCTCATCAAGGAAGCGCTGACCAACAACTACGACATCCGCATCGCTGCGACTCGAGTGCTGCAAGCCAACGCGAATCTGGGCATCACCCGTTCCTACCAGTTCCCGATGCTCAACGGCTCGGGCTCCATCGTCAACGAACGTAATCAGCTCACAAATCTCACCAGCGACAAGTCGCCGACCTACGACACCCTCGCACTGTCCCTGAACTACATTGTCGACTTCTGGGGACAGTACCGCCGCGCCACCGAGTCAGCCCGTGCGAGCTTGCTCGCCTCACAATACGCCCAGGAGGTCGTGCGAGTTTCGTTGATCGATTCTGTGGCCACTGACTACTTTCTGTTGAGGCAGTATGACGACCAACTGGAGTTCTCGAAAAAGTCCGTCGAGGCCGACACCGAGATCCTGAAGCTCAACCAGATCAAGTTTAAGGGCGGCGAAAGTGCGATCACCGATGTGTATCAGGCCGAGACGCTGTTGCAGCAGGCCGAAGCGCAGGTGATTACTACCCAACAATCCATTGAGCAGACCGAAAACAACATCAGCATTTTGCTCGGCAGGAACCCCGGACCGATTACCCGAGGCCTGCCCATTACACAACAGTCGCATCTGCCCGATGTGCCGACCGGGTTACCTTCGGCATTGCTGGAGCGCCGTCCCGACGTTCGAGCGGCGGAGGAGAACCTGGTTGCCGCAAATGCCAACGTCGGAGTCGCGAAAGCGAATTTCTTCCCTCAAATTTCTCTGACCGGCACCTTTGGCGCCCAGAGTACCGCCCTAACCAGTTTCCTGCTGGGGCCGGCGACGTTCTGGGCAGTAGGCGGACAGGCCCTCCAACCCATCTATCAAGGCGGCAGGATCAGGAGCCAGTTCAAGTTGGCCTGGGCGCAGCGCGACGAGGCCGAACTGACCTACAAGCAGACGGTGAACCTGGCGTTCGGAGAGGTTTCGAACAGTCTCGTCGGCTATAACCAGTCCAGGTTGTACCGGATGAAGATCCAGCAGCAGACCGATACCTACAAACAGATGGCGGACTTGGCGAATGTCCGCTTCCAGGGTGGTGTCACCAGCTTTCTGGAAGTTCAGTATTACGAGCAGCAGTATTTTCTTTCGGCGCTGAGTCTTTCGCAGGCGTGGTACGCCGAGCTACAAAACTATGCCGCGCTTTACCAGGCGCTGGGCGGAGGATGGCAGCCGAACTGATCGAGTGGCGGAGGGTCAGTTTGCGGGACGGATGTCGGTGCCGTCTTCGTTGACATAGTAGCCTCCGTAGCGATTGTTGTCGCGGAAGAGGATGCGGACGCTATAGCGGACGGCTTCATCGACCACCTGAACGAATTCGAATTCGACGACCTTTCCCACCTCGAGCTGAGCGGCGGTCTCAAACCCGATGCCGCCACGACCCAGGTTTCTGCACAATGCGAAATAACAGACCGGGTTGCCATCGACTAGAAGGATGTGTATCGGCAAGCTCGTGTTGACGCGATCTTGCGACCTGCGATCAGGGGCGATGGGAAGCCGAATGGTGGAAAAGACGGATTCGACCGGGTTAGACATGGCTGCACTACCTATCGGCAGCGGCGACGAAGCCTTTAGTCGAATCGCGAGAATTCCCGTTGGATAGAAGCTAAGCGACCGGGCAGGCCTACAAATAGTTCGCCATCGATGCGTTGTTTCAGGGGCTCGCTTCCCGCTCACGATACACTAGCGGGCGACTTGCCGAGTCATCGGGAGGGAGACCGATTGCCGAACCGTCAGGCTGTCCGACTCGAACAACTGGAGTCCATGAAGCACAGTTATGGGCCGGGATGCGCGGAAAAATGCGAACGATTGCTGGGTGAGTTGCGCGGAGCCCGGCTTTCCGATGTCGAGGCGCTCATTCGATTTCACGACACGCTGCTTTTTCTGCGCGCCTTTCCCCAGAGCGCAAAAGTGGATGAACTCGCTGATGAGTTGCTCGCTGCGGTCGAGATCCAGGTGGCGAAATTCAACGCCGTGACAGCGGACGCAGCTGATTTGGATGACGAATCCGTTTCCGGCATCGCCGGTACGACGATCAGGAATACCTGGACCTACGAGCTGGCGCGTTGGCTGGTGGAACACCATGCGCGCGCGATCAAACCCGAGTGGGATGTCGATGAGCAACATCGGCACATGGCGACGATCCTTCCGAATTTCATGCCGCTGCTAGCGGACGATTCGTTTGTTGAGGCGGATACTCCGTACTTGCGGTGGATGGAAGCTGCGGCGGGAGGTAAGCAAAAAGAGCTGGGATGGCTGCTGCGCAGCTTCGACCGCCTTCCTGTTGCGCGGCTAGATCGAACCAGCTTGTACGATGCGTTGGATGTCAATCTTGCGTGGGATCTGAGCGGTTCGAAGGCGAGCCGGACTCTGGCTCGCCGGTCCGTGTCGAGGTACTTCTTTCACGATGCTCCCCTGCTGCAGCGCAAGCAGGTGTCATTGGCCGATGAGATGGCGTCGGCCCCGCTCAAGCTGCGAAAGCTCAGTCGCGCCGAGGGCGCAAAGATTATCGCCATGGCGCGCGACGCGTTGGCGGTGCGCTATCGCGAGCTGCACGGCTCAACCCACGCTGACGCGAACCACGCTTTTGAAGCCAACGTCGGTAGAGGCGTTCAGATGTTTATTTGGGGACTCGACGCTGACTGGCGGCTTCCGCTTCGCGCCTACTATGCCGGGTTCACGCTGAAGAACGGAGTGCCGGTCAACTACTTCGAAGCCATTGGATTGTTCGAGTGGGTCGAAGTAGGGTTCAACACCTTCTACGCATTTCGCGAAGGCGAGACGGCGTGGATTTATTCCAAGGTCCTGCATTTGTTGCATCAACTGGCGGGCGTGACTTGCTTCTCGGTGTATCCCTATCAGATTGGCCAGGACAACGAAGAAGCAATCCGGTCGGGCGCATTTTGGTTCTATCGCAAACTGGGGTTCCGGCCAGGCCGGCCCGACTTGCTGGCGATCGCCGAGCGGGAAGAGAAGAAGATCGCCAGCGATTCCGGACATCGAACCTCGACACGCACGTTGCGCAAGCTGGCGGATGGACACATGTTCTTTGAGTTGGGCGGTGATCCCTCAGGGCGGTGGGACACGTTTTCCGTACGAACGCTGGGGCTGGCAGTGCAGCGCAAAATGGCTGCGGATTTCGGCGGCGATGCAGCGAAGATGCGGCGCGCGACCACCAAATCGCTTGCCAGACGGTTGGGAGTAAATCTTGAAACCTGGGACGCATGCGAACAGTGGGCGTTTGGCAACTTTGCGGTCGTGCTCGCGCTCACCCCGGGCGTGGCGCGATGGACGCGCGCTGAAAAGAAATCGCTCCTGGCAATCACTCGCGCCAAGGCCGGCCCAGACGAGAGTCACTACCTCCACCTACTGCAACGGCATCACCTGCTACGAGAAGCGATGGTGCATGCCGGTGCCCAACCCGCCTAGTCTGCCGCAGCTTTAGAAGGCGCTGCGCTCGCCTCCTCCGAAGGCATATTCAATTCGGGATTGGGAATGCCCATCAGCCATTTGTCGAACCACCCGACTATGTAGTCGAGGCGTTCGACGCGGTGCCATGGCTGTCCCGAGCGAGAGAGCTCGTGCGATTCGCCGGGGAAGTGCACCATCACGGTTGGCTTGTGCAGGAATTTCAGCGCGCGGAACATCTGCTCGCCACCGCTGCCCGGGGGCGTCCGCCAATCCACATCGCCCAGGATAAACATCATCGGAGTATCGACGTTCTTGATGTAAGTAATGGGCGAACGCTTGATGTAGTCCTGGGGATCGTCGAACGGAGGCGCCTTGAACCAGTTGGGCTGGAAGAGCGTGAAGTCGGCGGTGTACCACCACGAGGTCCAATCCGAGATGTCGCGTTGCGCGACTGCTGCGTGGAAGCGATGCGTTTGGCCAACTGTCCAGTCGGTGAGCAGTCCACCGCCACTACCGCCCGTCACACCCAGCTTGTTGGCATCGACGTAGCCGCGCTTCAGCATTTCATCGACGCCGACCATCAGGTCTTTGTAGTCATCTCCGGGATACTTGTACTGAATGATGTTGCCGAAATCCTGGCCATAACTGGTGCTGCCTCGGGGATTGGGATACAGCACGACGTAGCCCTTCGCGGCCATCCACTGAAACTCGTGATCGAACACCCATCCATACGCCGAGTGCGGGCCGCCGTGAATGTCGAGAATCAGCGGATACTTTTTTGCCGGGTCGAAGTCGGGAGGCTTCTGAATCCAGGCTTGGATCTTTTTGCCATCGAAGCTGGTGTACCACATCTCTTCCGGCGAAGTCAGGTTCAGGTCGGCGAACAAAGGCCCGTTGATGTTGGTGATCTGTCGCTGCGAGCCGTCGGAATTCAGCACGAATAGCTCATCGATCATGGTCGGAGTCGAAACCTTCACCACCAGAGCTTTGCCGTCATCAGAGGTCGTGAACTGTTCGACCGCCTGGTCTCCATGCGAAAGCTCGTGTGGCATCGCGGTAAGTTGATCGACCGCTCCGTACGGCCCCACGTCGAAGCTGACGAGAATCGCGCGACCTTGTTTGGCGACGACATCGAGCAGGTGCGAGCCGTCCTTGGTCCACACCGGCGACAGATGACCCGCGGCCCGTGGCGCAGAGTTGTCGCCGCCGACCCCGCTGTTCACGTCGAAGTCGTAGCTGGCCGTCAAGTTCTTGGGAGTTGCGCCCGGCTGCAGATCAAGCATCCAGAGGTCGGGTTGGGCATACGAACGGACCGGCTCCTGCACGGCTCCGATGAAGGCGAGGCGTTTGCCGTCGGGCGAGAGCGTCATACCGCCGATTCCTCCCAGCAAGCCGCCGAGTTTCACTTTCGCCAGCGACTCGACTGCGCCTCCGGCAGCAGGAACGGACATGATTTCGCTGGTTGTCAGCTCGTAATACGGCTCGAGGCTGTGGTTCGAGTGGAAGATGATGCGGCTGCCGTCAGGAGTGAAGTTAGGCTCTTCTTCGTCGAAGACGCCCTGCGTAAGTTGTTTCGGCACGGCCTTGGCATCACTGGCCGCAGGCACGTCGATGATCCAGATATGACGGTGGTGCTTGGGATCGAGGTAGCCCTGCCCGTTGAAGCGATACACGGCCCGCGTGATTACCTTGACGTCGCTCTCGTGCTCTGGTTCGCCAGCGGGTTCTTTCTTCTGTTTTTTCGCTAGGTCCTCGGCGTTCGCATCGCAGAGGAACGCAATGTGCTTTCCGTCTGGTGACCACACGGGAGCGCCAGCGCTGCGTGGCAGGTCGGTGATGATCCAGGCTTCGCCGCCAGCCAACGAAAGCAGTGCAAGCTGCGAGGGCACGGGTTTGCCCTCCTTGGGTGGTTCGCTGCTGCCGCGCACGAAGGCGATCCACTTGCCGTCGGGCGACCAGCGCGGCTCGGAATCACGCTTGCCATTGGTGAGCCGAACTGGTGTGTCAGAGCCTGCGGTGGAGACCATCCAGAGCGCGGTGTCGTAATTGTCTTTCTTTTCGTTGACAGTCACACGCACAAAGGCCACGTGCGAGCCGTCTGGAGAAGCCTGAGGATCGCCAATCCACTGGAAGCGAAACAGGTCCTTGTCGGTGATCGAGCGCTTGGTTTGGCCGAAACCCGAAAGCACCAGCACGAAGACGATAGCGAAAGCAGCAAAACGACGCATCAGCAGCAACCTCGAAGAGAGTTGGATGTCAGTTATAAATGCCTGTCGCAAGATTGTCGAGGAAGCATCCGTCGAGTGGCGGCCGGCGGAGACCAGCCATGCATCGCCCAGGATTCGATATGATTCACTGCGGCATTGATCGCTGCGAGGAACATATGGCATACAAAGGATTGGATCTCTCGGGACGGTCGGCGGTGGTGATCGGAGGAACCAGCGGCATCGGTCACGCGATCGCATTGGGTCTCGCTCAGGCAGGCGCTGACGTTGTCCCTACGTCGCGGCGGACCGATCTGGTAGCGCAAACGGCGGGTGAAATCGAGGCACTAGGGCGACGTTCGGTGCGCTGTGCCTCAGATGTGCAGGACCGCGCCAGCCTCGAGCAGGTTCTCTACGAGACCGTCGAGGCTTTCGGCAAAGTGGACATCCTGATCAACTGCGCGGGCCGCACGAAGCGCGGGCCGACACTCGACTTCTCAGAAACGGACTGGAACGCCATCCTCGAAACCAACCTGACCGGCATGCTGCGCGCGGCACAAGTTTTCGGCCGTCACATGCTGGAGCGCGGCTATGGACGCATCGTTCACATCGCGTCCGTCGCAAGCTTCGTCGCGCTGTTCGAAGTCGCGGCTTACGCAGCCAGCAAAGCGGCAGTGGCGTCGCTGACCAAGTCGCTGGCGCTGGAGTGGGGGCCGCGCGGTGTGTGTGTGAATGCCATGGCCCCCGGTGTATTTCCCACCGACCTGAACCGCAGTTTGCTGGAGGGCACGGCACGGGGCAACGAATTTCTGACGCGCATTCCTATGAAGCGGTTCGGCATTGTGAACGAGCTTTGCGGTGCCGCTGTATTTCTGGCATCGGAATCGGCGAGCTATGTGAACGGGGAAGTGCTGGTGGTCGATGGCGGCTTTCTAGCCAGTGGGGTGAATCAGTAGCCAACTAGAGAGTGTCGATCGCGACCGGTTTGATCGTTGGCGCCAGCAACTGAACCAGCCCGAACGCCACTAGATAAGCTGATCCCGCGATGATGAAGACCGAAACATACGATCCGGTCCACTGCAGGATGTATCCCACGGCCTTGGCGGCGAACATGGCGCCGACCGAGCCGGCCATGCTGGCAAATCCCACGGCGCTCCCGACTGCGGTTCGCGGAAACATGTCAGATGCCAACGTGTACATGTTGGCCGACCAACCCTGGTGAGCTCCGGCAGCCATCGCTACCAGCGCGACAGCGAGCCAGAGGTTCGGCGTCCAGGCAGCAAACACCACCGGAACTACGGCCAATGCGCTCACCAATAGCGCGGTTTTGCGGCTTTTGTTCAGGACCCATCCGCGCCTCAAGAGCGCTGACGAGAGCCAGCCTCCGCTGATACTGCCAAGCGTTGCACCGGTGTAAATAACGAACAGCGGCACCGCCATGGCGCGCAGGTCGAGACCAAAGCGGCGGCTGAGAAAATCCGGCACCCAGAACAAGTAGATGTACCAAATGGGATCGGTGAAGAACCGTCCGGCCGCGAGGGCCCAGGCTTCGCGATGGTCCACGATATCGCGCAAAGGAACTTTCGGCGGTTCCTCCTCCTGAGGATCGCTGCGGATGTAGGCAAGTTCGGCCGGGGATAAGTTGCGGTCTTCTTCGGGTCGGCGATAAAGCGTCCACCACGCTACCACCCAAATCAGACCGAGGGCCCCGGTGGCGATGAACGCCATTTGCCACGCGAAGCGGTAAGTGAGCCAGGGTATGACCAGCGGCGTAACGATCGCGCCGATGTTGGCTCCCGAGTTGAAAATGCCGGTCGCCAGCGCGCGTTCGTTCTTGGGGAACCACTCTGCGACGGTCTTGATGGAGGCAGGGAAGTTTCCCGATTCTCCCAGGCCGAGCGCGAAACGCGCGATCGAGAACTGCAGCACGGATCGCGCGGCGGCATGTGACATGGCGGCGGCGCTCCACAGCAGAACCGCGAGGGAGAAGCCCTTGCGCGTGCCGAGCCAATCCACGACCCGTCCCATGATGAGGAGGCCGGCGGCATACGCGAACTGAAAGGTAAGCACGATGTTGCTGTAGCCGATTTCAGACCAGCCCAACTGACTCTGCAGCGTTGGCTTGAGCAGCCCAATGACCTGGCGGTCCATGTAGTTGATCGTCGCGGCGAAGAACAAAAGCGCGCAGATGGACCAGCGATGGTGAGTAGCAGAGGCGCTTTGATCGGACATTTAAGAATCGCCGGGACTACGGAGTCGGTAAAGAACTTCGCCCGCGCGCGGGATCAGCTTAATGCCTTCGGATTCGCGGTCACGCCACACTTCAGGGTTGACGCTCTTGGGATCCAGGTAATTCAAGTTGAGCTTGCGGCAGCGCTCCTCAGGAATGCCGGTGGCCAGTGTGACAGTAATGCGAGGAGTCTCCGTGCCTGTCTCAGCCTCGTAACATCCCTTGCCCTTGAGGTGCGTGGAGTGCGCCAGCACGCTACGGGGCGCGTCCTTGAAGTTTTCCCACTGCTTCACAAAGTAGTCACGACAGTGATAGCCAACCTTGTCGATGTCGGGGCCATGAGTGTAGCTGACTTCGGAAATGTGAGGCGCGTAAATGATGACCTCGCCACCATCGGCGACCGCCGGCTCGACCTTGTACATGCCCTTGGCGGCTGTCCACAAATCATCGTAGAGACTGGGCATCACGGAAAGAACGCGCCGCAAGGGTCGATCAACCCACACTATGTGCTTTTGTGCGGAGAGTTCCGCGGCCGCACGCCATGCGTCTTTGGGTGTGCCAAAGTACATACCTGAGAGTTCTTCTTCCGTGACCACCAGGGACAGGCACGCGACGGGGACCTTCACGAGCTCTGCAGCCATGTCGATAATTTCGCGCACCGGCGTTAAATACGTGCCAATGAGTTCATAGCTGCCGAGAAGTGCGCCTAGCCAGTGAGTCCAGCCGATGATTTCCGGTCCGCCAATTCCGGGGAACAGGTACTTGTTGCCACCTGAGAATCCCACGACTTCGTGCGGGAAAACTGGACCACAGATCAGGATCTGGTCGTAATCGAAAATCATCCGGTTGATGCGGACCGGAATGGCTTCTTCCAGCAGGCCACGGGAGACGCGGCTGACTTCGTCTCCGGGGATCACTCCCAACTCCAGGAAAGTCTCGGGCAGGTCCCAGCGGTGATTCAGGACCTTCGAGGGGCCGCAAGCGCCGTTGACGACTGGCTGACCGATGAGCGATGAAAGCTGCGCATCGCGCATAAGAGGATGGGTGCCGAGAGCGACCAGATAATCGCAGGCTGCCGCCCGAGCGCCCAACTCTTGCTGAAGAAGCTCAAACATGAGCGGCATAGGCATAGTGCGGGTGCCGTCGGGAATGATAATCAGCACGCGCTTGCCATCGATCTGCAGCTTATTGGCGGCGGTGGCCACAATCTGGCAAACTTCGTTCGTGGTGAGCGATCGATCGGCGAATCCGCTGCCAGCTACCATTTCCTCTGTGTCCCCGCCTGTGTGCTGCAATAGTATTGAGTAGTCCTGTATTGTCGCATCCCTCGGGCCATCGCTGCAGGTTCTTGGTTGCGCAGAAAGCAAGAAGTGGAGAGCATGTTTCGATGAGTGCATTCCTGGGCGACGACTTCCTGCTGACCAGCGAGACGGCGCGCCGGCTGTATCACGATCACGCGAAATCCCAACCGATCGTCGATTACCACACGCATCTCAGTGCCGTCGATATCGCCTCAGACCGCCGCTTTAACGATCTGACTGAGATCTGGCTCGACGGCGACCATTACAAATGGCGGGCCATGCGCGCCGACGGAAGCCGAATGGCGGAGCGCTATTGTACGGGCGATGCACTGCCGTATGAGAAGTTCATCGCCTGGTCGCGGACCGTGCCGCACACACTACGGAATCCCCTGTATCACTGGACACACCTCGAGCTGCAGCGTTACTTCGGGGTAACCGAGTTGTTGAACGTAACGACGGCGCCCGCGATCTGGAAGCGCGCCAACGCAGCGTTGCAGGACGAGCTGTCGGTCCGTAAAATCCTGCGCAAATTTCGCGTCAACACTCTCTGCACCACGGATGATCCGGTGGACGATCTAAACGCGCACCTTCGCATCCGCGAGACGAGTACCGTTTGGACCCTTAATGGGCTGCAGCGCAAGGAAGGCGAGACCGATGTGCGGCCGACGTTTCGTCCCGACCGGGCGCTGCAGATCGACGATCCTGCAAGCTTCCTGCCATGGCTGGACAAGCTGCGCGCGGCTAGCAACATCGATATCTGCAACCTGGCAACGCTGCTCGACGCGCTGCGCCAGAGGCACGACTATTTTGGGGAAGTGGGCTGCCGCGCCTCTGACCACGGTTTGGCACGGTGCTACGCCAATCCATGCAGCGAAGAGACCGCTGCAGCGATCTTCGCCAAGGCGCTAGCGGAGAAGGAGGTCAGTTCAGAGGAGCAAGAGCGCTACGCTTCGTTCCTCATGCTTTTCTTCGGGCGGCTCGACTCCGAGAAGCGCTGGGTCAAGCAGCTTCATCTGGGCGCGCGCCGCAATCTCAACACTCCAGCGCTGCGAAAGCTAGGCCCGGACACCGGGTTCGACGCCATCGGAGACGATCGGCAGGGCGCGGCGCTCGCCGCGTATCTGAATTTGTTGCAAAGCGAGAATGCTCTGCCGGGCATGGTGCTATACAACTCCAACCCGGCGGACAACCATGTTTTCGTCACCGTCGCTGGATGCTTTCAACCCAGTGGCTGGATACAAAAACAGGATGCGTTGCCGACCACCCTTCAGTATGGGCCGGCATGGTGGTTCCTCGATCAGAAGGAGGGAATCATCAATCAGCTCAATGCCCTGTCGAGGGTGGGTTTGCTGTCGCGGTTTATAGGGATGACTACCGACTCTCGTTCGTTCATGTCGTTTCCACGGCACGAATATTTTCGCCGTATTTTGTGCGATTTGATTGGTGGCGAAGTTGATCGGGGAGAACTGCCGAATGATGCCGGGCTGCTCGGAGGGTTGGTGCAAGACGTTTGCGGGCGCAATGCTGAATGGTATTTCGGGTTAGTCAGAGCGAATGCTATGGCTCTGTGAGCGGATGCTCTGGGCGCATCTGTCCAGCGTATAATTCGGATGAGCTTTGGACGCCGAAGCCCGAGCCCTCAACAAAGTTTCGATCACCGTAACTACTTTCTGCGAGGTCATCATGGATCAGAAGAATGCCGATAATCCATCAGCCAAGAACCGTCGCGAATTCCTGAAAGCGAGTGGCGCCATCACCGCTGGACTAGTGGCGCAGGCCGCGATGCCCGCGCCGGCGACATCGCTGCCGTCGTTGCCTTCCAATCCGGCGACGCCGAACGCCATGCCCACACGCAATTTGGGGAAGACCGGCTATAAGGTCGGCATCTTCAGCTTGGGTGGTCAGGCCGCCATCGAGCGTGCCGACAACGAGGCAATTGCGGTACCGATTATCGAGAAAGCGCTCGACCTCGGCGTGAACTACATCGACACCTCTTCGATCTATGGCGGGCCGCAACGCTGGAGCGAGCGCTATGTCGGGCAGGTGATGAAGAAGCGGCGGTCTGAGGCGTTTCTCGCGAGCAAAACGATTCAGCGCACCAAAGCGGGTTCGCTGAAGATGCTGGAAGAGTCGCTAAAGCTACTCAACACCGATCATCTCGATTTGTGGCAGTTGCACGACATCGGCACCAACAACGAAATCGAGCAGATATTCGCCAAGGGTGGCTCCATGGAAGCCCTGCTCGAGGCGCGCGATCAGAAGATGGTCCGGTTCCTCGGCATCACGGGACACTTCCGTCCCGAGCCGCTGATCGAAGCTATCCATCGCTATCCCTTCGACACTATCTTGATGGCGGTCAACGCGGCCGATCCGCATCACTTCAGCTTCTCTGACCAACTGCTCCCGCTGGCGGTGGACAAACAGATGGGGATCATTGGAATGAAGGTTCCCGCACGCGGCCGCATCCTCAGCACGTGGGCGCCACCGCCGATCGAACAGCAAAAACATTCCTGGGAAGGCATGGTGCTGGCACCGACACCGGGCACGCTCGACATGAAGCAGGCGATGTATTACTCATTGTCGCTGCCGGTGTCGACGGTGATCATCGGCTGTGATTCGGTGGCGCAGTTGGAACACAATGTGCAACTCGCAAGAGAATTCACGCCATTCAGCGAGAAGCAAATGGCGGCGCTGGTCGAGAAAGCTGAGCCAGTTTCGAAGCAGGCGCTGTTCTTCCGCTTCTACGATCACGCATAGGGTGAGCGGAAGAATATCGCCGCGACCTAACTCGTCGGCTTGTCTCTTGGCGGTTGCCAGGCGAAGAAATCCTGCCTGAAGCGCTGCGCGTAGTCGTGAATCAACTGCTCAATGCGCGCCGGGTCGGGTGAGCGCAAGATCAACCCGACGTGGTGCTTCTTCTCCATGCGCCAAACGATCTCGGGGGCATTGAACGCCGAAGTATCCGGATGCTCCTGCCGTGCCAGAGAAATCAGCAACCCTGCGAAATCATGCCGCGCCGGTGGCAAGTGATAGGGAGTCTTCCCTCCGGCGATCTCAACCTTCGCCCACTCTGCCCATAAGTTAACGCTGGTAGCGGCCTCGACCAGATCGGCGATATGGGCCCCGCCGACCCGCGCCGCTGTCTCCAGAAAGTACAGCTTCCCATCGCGGCCTTGAATGAACTCGCTGTGTGACACGCCGCGCACCATTCCGAAGGCACTCAAGACTTTTTGGTTCAGCGCGCGCAAGGCGACTTCATCCGGCGAGCCTTCGGCCAAGGTGCGGGTGGTGAAAATGTCGCCTTCGTGGGACACGTCCATGGGAGGCCGTCCGTACTTGCTGGCGATGGAGAACAGCAATTCCTTCTCGTAGGTGATCGTGTCCACGTGGAAAATGTCGCCCGGGACATACTGCTCTAACAGGTAGAAGGACTGCTGGTCGCCCAAACGGTCGACGGCTGACCAGAACTCATCCGGGCTGGAGATCTTTTTAACTCCAATCGATCCCGCCAACGAGCGTGGTTTGAGCACCCACGGCGCGGGCACCCGCTGCATAAACTCGTTGAGCTTCTGGTGATTCAAAACATGAATGAACTCCGGTACGGGAAGACCTTCATCGCCTGCCTTGGTCCTCATCGCGAGCTTGTCGCGAAAATAGCGAGCCGTGGTATCACCCATGCCGGGGACGCGCAGGTGCTCGCGTAGCGTGGCAGCCGTCTCCACGTCGAAATCATCCAGGGGAACGACGCGATCAAGGACCTCGGTCTTTGCCAGGTGGCTGATTCCAAGTAAGACATCCTGGAGCTTCCAGGTTTTGTTGTCATCGGGAACATAAAAGATGTTGTCGAGGGACTCACGCGGCCACTCCGCATCACTCAGGCTTTGGGAGGTGAGCAGCAAGGTGCGGCATCCCTGGCGCTTGCACTCCATCATGAACTCCGCCCCCTTGAAATAACTGGCGAGGCAAAGAACGGTGAGCGGCCTCGTTGGCGCGGGTTGTGTTGCCGAAGAGTCCGGCAAGTCAGCCTCCTTCGATGTAGGTCAATAAGGTATCAGAGCCATCAGTTTTCGTCTGGGCCGAGGCGACCCGTGCCAACGCGGAGCGTTCACGTCCCGGCCTGATCAGCCCATCGGTTCGCGAACGATACAACACGAATCAACGGTGTTGGTAGTAGAGCGCTGTCATTGGTTAGTTTCAAAATGGGACGTTTAACCGCCGAAAATCATAACGATTTGCAGGGTGATCGCTTACTACGTAATCCGGGAGACAGGGTCTGTTATGGGGATGGCATCAACGAAAATTGCTGCTTGGACAATCGCGTCGTCATTATTGTTTTGCGCTGTTTTACTGCTGTCCGCGGTCAGTTACGCTCAGAGTCCAGCCGGAACATTACAAGGTGAAGTACAGGATGCGACACATGGCCGGATTCCCTCAGCCACGGTAGTCGTTCGCTCACTTGGCACGCGGCTGGAACGCCAGACCACCACCGGCAGCCGAGGCGAGTTTCGCGTTCCCGACCTGCAGCCCGGTGACTATCGCCTCGTGGTGAATGCGAAGGGATTTGCCGGAGCCAGTTCTGATGTGACTGTGATCATCAGCAATGTGCGTGACGTACTGGTGACCTTGCGTCCGGCTGGAGTCCAGCAGACGGTAAATGTAAAAGCCGAGCCTTCCTCGATTACCACGCAAGAACTCGACACCACCGATGCCGTCAACGGTGGCGTGGTCAGCCAGAAAGATTTGCAGGACATTCCTCTCGCCGCCCGCAGCTTTGCCAACATCGCCTACATAGTGCCCGGAACCGAGCCGGTCGAGCCTTCTGACCCAACCAAGGCCCGCATAACAGCCGTATCCACGGGCGGAAGCTCGGGTCTGAACAATCAACTGACGGTCGATGGCGTGGACAACTCAGACGACTACATCGGCGGCTTCCTGCAAAACTTCTCTCCCGATGTAATTCGTGAGTTCGCGGTCCAGACGTCGCAGCAGAACGCCGACATTGGTCGAACGACCGCAGGCTCGGTGGTCATCAGCACCCGGAGCGGCACTAACAACTGGCAAGGCGGCTTCGCTGTGTACGAGCGCGCGGCGGCTCTAAATGCCCGCTTTCCTATCGACAACCCTTCTCCGGAACCCAAACAACCGTTCTCCCGCCAAAACTATGTCGGCACGCTTGGCGGGCCGATCGTGAAAGACAAGTTGTGGGTCTTTTCCGGATTTGAGATGGTGATCGAACACGCCAGCGTCAACTACAGCGCGAATAGCCTCACCCAGTTCAACGCGCTGGCTCAACTGGCGCAAGAGGGTTTGATTCCCAACACCACTTCGATCGCGGTGCCTCCCTACGTTCGTGTTCCGTTTCAGTCGTACTTGGGCATGGTGCGCCTCGACTGGGCCCAATCGAAGCGTTCCCAATGGTTCCTGCGCTACGCCCTCGACAATTCCACCACCAACAATGCGCTGGTGCAGCAGGCGACGCTGCCCTCCACTGGAGCGACCGCGCACTCCAACTATCAGAACGGCGCCGTCAGCAACACATTCACGTTCAGCCCGAACTGGTTGGGAACTTTCACCTTCGGCGTTAGCTATCTGCATGGCACCGCCGAACGTAACGGATACCTCGGCTTTGCCCTGGCATTTCCCTTCAGCTCGACTTCCAAGACCATCTCAGGATTCGAGACCTACGGCGACAACCAGTTCGTCACGCCCATCACGGCCTTCCCGGTGGTTCGCAACCAGGAGAAATACCAGTTCCGTTACGATGTCAGCGGCTCGGTTGGCCGGCATGCCCCAAAGTTTGGCATCGACTTCATTCACGAGCCAGTGCTGAGCGGCGCATTTCCGGGACAGGCCGAAACCACGTACGTCCTCACCGAGAACCCAACTTTTTATCTAACCAACCCTGGTCAACTGACAGCCGAGCTGAACTGCCTCCCGCCATTTGACGGCACCAATTGCCAGACGACTGGAACGCCGGCCGGGAACGGAAGCTTTTCGCAGAATGTTCAGCGGCTTGGCCTATACGCGATGGACGCGTGGCGGGTGACGCCGCAACTGACCATCAACTACGGTCTGCGCTGGGATACTACGTATGGTCTGTTCCAAGCCTCGGGCGTTAGTCAGTTGTTCAACCCCGGAGTGCAAACCATCAGGGGATTGGAGTTTCCGCTCCCGACTGGGATTCCGCACGACTACCGCAAGGCATTCGCTCCACGCTTGGGAATTGCTTATTCACCCGACAATGTCGAGGACTTGGTTATCCGTGCTGGCATCGGGCTCTACTACGACGACCTGGCGCAGAATGGCTGGGCAACTGCGTTTCAGGCCGTGAACACGCCATCCGCGTTTCAGCCCTGCACCCAGCCCGGCGATTCGGGCTGTCTGCCGGGCGCAGCCAACGGCGGCGCTGGAGTGGTGATCGATCCGCACTACCACACGCCGTACGCGCTCCATGTCACCGGGGGTGTGCAGTATCTGTGGCATAAAAACTGGACGTTGAGCGCTGACTATGTCCTCGAGCAGGGTATGCACGGCTACCGGCGGTACGAATACACGGCAGGCTATACGTTGTTTTCGCCGCTCTTCCCGCAAGACGTCGCCAGCCAGATGGCCAACGTCCCCAACTTGTCCGTCTTCAAATCAGACAACCGCTCCAGCTACAACGCAATGATGCTGCACATGCAGGGCAACGTCTCCCGCCGGTTCAACTTGACGGCAAACTATGTGCTGTCCAGCGCAAAGACGTGGGGCTGCGTCCTGGGAGAGCTCTGGGATTATGTGAACGGTGTCTGCAACCCGCAGAATGCTTTCGCCCCCGGCGACTACGGTCCATCGGGCGAAGATGTCACCAGCCGCTTCACACTGGCGGGGATCGTGTACGTCCCCGGCGGGTTCCAGGTCACGACGCTGATTCAGGCTGAGTCTGCGCGTCCGATCACGCTGACGACTCCGGTAGATGTGAACGGCCTGGGCGACCCGACCAATGATCGCGCGGTCGTCAATGGCGTTCAAACGACTTTAGACCAGTTCCGCGGGACGCCCTACGTGCAGGTCGATCTCCGCGTCGTGCGGCCGTTCCAGGTCAAAGAACGCTGGCAGATCGTGCCGTTTGTGGAGTTTTTCAACTTGTTCAACCGCAATAACCCCGGCGCCAACTACGTTACCAACATCGCCGCCCTGCCGACGCCTGTAGACAATCTCTACAACGCCACCCACTTCTGTCCGACACCCGCCTGCAGCGTTCCCATTACCAACCCGAACCAACTTCTTGTTCCCGCCGGAGCACTGGGTGATTTCTTTGGACCAGGAACCACGGTGGGGATTCCGTTCGCGGCCCAGCTCGGCGTGAAGGTGAACTTCTAGATCGCGAGCGCAGGAAGAAGGTAAACTCCAGGAAGTGGCTGGCTCGTGACCGCCAACCTGGTGCGCGGCCGTCGCAAGACCGTCTCGCAGTCTACTTCGGGGAAGACCGTGCGCACGTTGATCATCATCGTCATCGGCTTCGTGACCTGGGGAGTGTGCCTGGGGCTGGCGAAATTGCTGGCCAATGCAAGCGCTGCATCGATCAGCATTGCTACCGCCGCGTTCATCGCGATATGGTTCGTGATCGCAGCGGCCAATATGTGGATGGGCGTGGCCCGCGCAGGATACTCGTTCAGCGACGAGCTACCTATCTTTCTTGTGATCTTCCTGCTGCCAGTCGCGACAGCCATTATCGTGAAATGGAAGTTCTTCTGACCCGGGCAATCGTACAGCGTCCGCTGTTCGTAGCAAGTCAAAATGTCCGCTTTTCATAGCAAGTGAAATGTCCGGTTTTGGTTTTGGGTTTACTCATATACCCGCCGTCGTCGCTGTGGGAAAGTGGGAATCCCGCGCTCTGGGCGGGATTTCCAAGCGCGGGGGAAAAGTCGGTTGTTTGACTTTTCCACGGTGCGTCTTTTCCACAGCGCTTGCCGCCGCGTTTTGGGTTGACGTGAAGGCCACGCCTTGGGCGCTATAACGTCCCAGCCGATGCGGCCCGTGGGTGAGGCTGATGCTCCCGTCCAGGTGCCGGTGCACCATGACATTGCAGCCGGCCAGCGTCCCTCGCCACTGCACCCGCTCAATCTGTAGCTGCAGGTTCTGAAAACTGACGGTGTTGTCGCGATTTACCGTCCGCTCAAACTGCAGGGAGAAGACCAGGTCCAGATGTTTGCGGGGGCACGGGAGAAACGCGTTACCGCGTTGCGCCGGCGCCACCTGAAAACGACCATTGAACTCGGCGATGTATTCATCCCGCAGAAACCCATTGGCCGCTTCCAGCGTGGTGATCCCGTGCAGCCGCAGCTCCTGTGGCAGCCGTCCCTGCCAGGTCCCGAAGCTGCGCTCGCTACGGCCCCGCGCCTGCGGCGAGTAGGCCGGGATCATCTGCACTCCTAACTCGCGCAGCGCCCGTCCCACCTGCGTTAAGCGATGGGGATCGACCTTGCCTCCTACCTTCGGCGTCAGCCAAAAATGGCTGCCCCGGTCGCTGTACAAGGCGCAGAACAATCCCTTGCGCTCGATGACTTCCCGCAACCCGGCCATCACCGTCGCCGTCGATTCTTCCTCCACCAGTTGCGCATAGTAGATCTCGCTGGTCGCGTCATCCAGGATGACGATCAGGTCGTACCAGCGCTCGTCCTGGAACCAGCGATGACGGCTGCCGTCGATGTGCAACAGCATGCCCGGCAGCGGACGGCGTTCCCGCCGCTTACGATGCACCCCGCGCTTGCGGCCCCGCGCTACCAGTCCGGCTCCCTGCAGAGCTTGTTTCACCCAGGTGTAGCTCAAATCGATCTGGTGCTCGGCACTCAGCTTCTCGTGAAAATGCTGTACGTTTAGATCGAAATAGCGATCCCGATACAGCCCCAAGACCTGCTCGACCGTGGCCAGAGGAACTCGCTTGGGGGAAGGCTGTCCCCGCCGCCGGTCGAACAACCCGTCGTAGCCAAACTCTTCCAGTCGCTCCCGCCAGCGCCGCATCGACCGATCGCTGATGCCGATGATCTCGGCCGCCTGCCACCAGGTGAGCTTCTTCGCCATGGCCCGTAAGATCACTTCTTGCACTTTCATCGCCCGCTCCATCGCGGCCTTCGAGTAGCAATCCATGCTTGGCATGGTCTCCTACTCTCGCCGCCTGCAAAGCGGACAGATCACGTGCTATCTCAACCGGACATATCATGTGCTACCGACAATCGTACAGCGTCCGCTTCGCAATGCACCCGAACCGTGTTACCCTGACTGGTTTTCGGGCCGGTTAACCCCGATGAAATCACGCTCGGTCTTCGTGCTGTTCCTCACAGCCTTACTAAGCCTTCCATTTGCAATTCTCGCGGATGACGCCAAGCCGCCTGACAATCCCGATCTCGTAGCCGCGAATCAGCTATTTCAGTCCGGTAATTTCGCGGATGCAATCGTCATGTACCAGCACGCGCTGAAGACGGACCCCAAGCTCATTCCCGCGCAGGCTGGATTGGTTCGCGCGTATCTGCGAGACGGCCAGGTGGACACCGCCTTTGATCTCGCCAAGAGTTCACTGGCCGCGCAACCGAACTCGGCGCTTCTTTTCGCTGCCATGGGCGCCGTGCAATATCGTCGCGGGGAAATTCCGGAGGCGGAGACGTCGTTTCTGAGTGCCAGGAAAATCGATCCCAACCTCGTTCAATCGTACTTGGGACTCGTGCGGCTCTATCGGACTGCCTTGCTGTATCGTCGCGCGTACGACCAGGTCAAGCGCGCGCATGAGATAGCGCCTCAAGATCCGGAGGTGCAGCGGGCCTAGTTGAGTACGCTTCCGCGACGCGAACGATTGAAAGCGTTGGAGGCGTACCTGGCCTCTCCCCATCCGGACAACGCCGAAGAAAATGCTTCTTTGCGTGCGTGGCTGGAATATCTGAAGGCTACGAACGATCAACCAGTGCACGCCTGCAAGCTGGCAAACAACATCGAAAGCACCCAAACCCAGATGCAAATTCTACTGCGCGACGCGCAGCACCTCGCGGGATACGGGTTGCTGGTCAAAGTCAACGATCGCAACCAGAGATTGTTGCTGGACACTGGCGCCAGTGGAATATTGATCAATCGTAGAGCGGCGGAGAAGGCAGCACTCAAGCGAATCTCGGCTGTGCAGTTTACCGGCATAGGCGATAAGGGACAGCGCGACGCTTATTTCGCTGTCGCGGATGACGTGCGGATCGGCGACCTGGAGTTCAAGGATTGTGTCGTCACTGTTTCCGAGAAGTCGATGGGTCTCGATGAAGACGACCTGATAGGCGCTGATGTCTTCAGCTCTTTTGTAGTCGATATCGATATACCGGGCGACATGCTTCGGCTCACGCCTCTCCCAAAACGTCCCGAAGATTCTGCAGTGAAGGTTTCGCTGACCAGCGAATCAGACGCGGACACCGAATCAGAGGAGCAGGAGGCAAGCACTCCGCAACCCAAGCCTGATGAAAAATCGGTTGCCGACAAGAGCAGTGCCGCTCCAACGCCGGCACGATTGCCGAAGGACCGCTACATCGCCCCGGAGATGGCAAAGTGGGCCAGGATTTACCGCATCGGACACGATCTCTTGATGCCGACTCATGTCAACGATTCTAAAGCCATGCTGTTTGTGCTCGACACAGGCGCGTTTTCCAACATGATCTCCACCCGCGCCGCCCGCAGCGTGACCAAGGTCAGTTCAGATGAGACGATCAAGATCAAGGGGCTCAGCGGCGAGGTAAACAAGACTTACAGCGCAGACAAAGCGACGCTGCAGTTCGCCAACATCCGTCAGCCAAATCAAGACATGGTCTCAATCGATTTGACCGGCCTCAGCAAGAACCTAGGAGTCGAGGTTTCCGGCTTCCTGGGTTTTTCGACTTTCAGGCAATTAGAAATGAAGATTGATTATCGTGATGGACTTGTCGAGTTTGTTTACGATCCCAGCAAACTTCCGCCGGCACTCCGGCCCTGAGTTGCGGCGACGCACTACCCGCTGCGCCCGCCGCTCTCACGAAACAAATGCAGATTTGTGCGCAAAATGATTCCCGGATTCAGATAGTGGGAGTGCGCCAGTTCAGCGTCGTGGAGCAAATGCTCGGCGAGGCTACGGACCGCAAGTTGACCCTGGCGATACGGGCGCTGATGCATGGATGCGTCAATCGTTCCATTTCCAAAGTAGGGAACCATCTCGCGGAAGAGATCGGTTGCGATCAAACGGACTTTGCCCGCGCGCTTGGCCGCTGACAGCGCGCGACAGACTGGCAGGCAGTTCACCGTGTTGACGTAAATACCCGCAAGATCGGGAACGCGCTTCAGTAGTGTTCGGGTTTTGTCGAAGCTCTCTTCGGGGTCCTCGTGGGCTTCGATCGTCGCCACGACGGACCCGCCGCTGCAAAACTCAGGAAAACTCTTGCTGAAGCCCTCGGCCTTCTCTCGGTGATCGACGGTCTTTAGCATGCCGGTAATGATTCCTACCTTGGAGCCCGATGGCACGAACTTCGACATAAGCTCGCCGGCAATCAAGCCATTGAGCCTGGGCTCGACGCAAACGATGCACGACCTCTGGCTCCCGGGCGCGTCGGTCGACACACAAACCACGCGGATCTCGCTGTCTTCGGCGGCATTGATCAGCGGCGCGATCGCGTCGGGACTTCCGGGGGTCATCACAATGCCCTGCACGGCCGAATCAACGAGTGCGCGAAACGCCGGACGCTCGCCTTTTCCAAGCTCAGGTATGGGGCGGAACACGAACTCGATTCCGCGATCGGCGTAACGGTCGGCCTCGTCGTGAATGCCTTCCCACATTTCGTTGTAGAAGTAACGGATCTCCTGGGGAACGCAGACCCCGATGCGAATCCTGCGACCGGTCGAGAGCGAACGCGCCGCCAGGTTGGGCCGATATCCAATTTTCTTTGCGATATCCAGCACCCGCTGGCGGGTTGCGTCATTGATACCAGGTCGCCCGTGCAGAGCGCGATCCACCGTGCCGATCGACACACCGGCGAGTTCGGCGATTTGCGGTATTCCGCTGCGTTTGGCTTTCATAGCGGCGCAACCCTTAGGGAACCTCTGATTAAGTCTCGCCTTGAAGGGGACGGCCTTCAGGCCGTCCGTAAGAGCCCTCAAATCGTTGCGGCTTCAGCCGCTGAGGGACTTCGACCTGACTTGATCAGAATCTCCTTAGCTTATGCCTTCGCTTCAAGAGTGCCGTCTTCAAATCTGCTGAGGCGCAAATTCTGCTCCGAACACTTGCTAATTTATACCACCGTTAACGTACACGATTTAGCTTTTCTTTGATGTCAATCCGAGCAATAATCCGGAAGTGAGGTTGTAGACGCCCGATCTTGGCTGCCCGCGCCTCGCGAAACTCATCCGCAGGTCCGATTGGGAAATGCACTCATGCCATCAAGATTGTTGGGAATTGATGTTGGTACAGGCGGCACGCGGGCCGTGCTCATCGACGGAGAGGGAACTGTCGTGGCTTCCCGCACCGCTGAGCATGTTCCCTTTGCCTCTCCTGAAACCGGATGGGCCGAGCAGCATCCCCACGACTGGTGGCGAGCCACCTGCGAAGCGATCAAACAAGTGATGGCATCCTCTGGCACCGGCCCAAGCGACGTCGCCGCGGTTGGCTTCTCCGGCCAAATGCATGGCGCTGTGCTGCTCGACGCTGACGGGGAAGTCCTGCGTCCGGCGCTAATCTGGTGCGATCAACGCACCGCCGAGGAAGCGCGCGAGCTGACGTCTCAACTTGGTGAGGACCAGATCATCGCGTGGACGTGCAATCCGGCGCTGACGAACTTCACCCTCACCAAACTTCTTTGGGTGCGGAAGCATGAGCCGGATTTGTTTGCGCGCTTCCGCACCTTGTTGCTTCCCAAAGACTACGTTCGCTACCGTCTCACCGGCGAGCTTGGGATGGATATGGCCGACGCCTCTGGCACGCTCTTGCTCGACGTCGCCAATCGGCGATGGTCGACCGACATGGCGCACGCGGCGGGGATTGACCCAGCCCGCCTTCCTCCCTTGTTCGAATCGCCAGATGTTTGCGCGAGAATCTCCGACTCCGGAGCATCGGCAACTGGTTTATTAAAGGGCACACCGGTGGTTGCCGGCGCCGGCGACCAGGCCGCCGGTGCGGTCGGACTCGGCATCGTTCGTCCTGGCGCTGTCCACGTCACCATCGGCACGTCGGGCGTGGTGTTCGCCGCAACCGACCGCCCAGCGCTTGACCCGAAAGGTCGGCTGCACACCTTCTGTCACGCGATTCCCGGACGCTGGCACGTGATGGGTGTGACGCAGTCGGCCGGGCTCTCGTTGCGCTGGTTCCGCGACAACTTCGGAACCACGACCGAAGACTCCCGCGATCCCTACGAGCGCCTGTCCGAAGAAGCAGCGACCGTTCCTCCCGGATGCGACGGCGTACTCTGGGCGCCGTACTTAATGGGAGAGCGCACACCGCACCTCGATCCGCAGGCGCGGGCTGCGCTGATTGGACTGGCAGCCAATCACGGCCGCGGCCACATTATTCGCGCCATCCTGGAAGGCGTTGCCTTCAGCTTGCGCGACTCGTTCTCCATCTTCGCGGAGATGAAGGTGCCGGTGACCGACATTCGTCTCGGAGGCGGCGGAGCCCGGTCCCCTCTATGGCGTCAGATTCAAGCCGATGTATATGATCACCGCGTCGAGGTGGTCGAGGCGGAAGAAGGTGCAGCCTACGGTGCGGCATTGCTGGCGGGCGTCGGGGCCGGAACCTGGTCGAACGTTGACGAAGCTTGTCAGCGAACCGTTCGGATCTCGAAGCGAATCGACCCTGACCCAGCCACCAGCACCCTCATGAATCACCAATACGAAATGTATCGACGCGTTTATCCCGCGCTAAGACAGATCCAACGCGACCCAAATTCATCTCAGCCGTCATAAACGAAATCATTGGAGGACTAATGTCACACGATAACGACAAATACAATCCGCGCCCAGAGCACAAATTCTCGTTCGGCCTGTGGACACTCGGCAACCGGGGACGCGATCCCTTCGGCGACGCAGTCCGTCCGACAATCCCGCCGAACGACATTGTTGCCATTCTGGGCGAACTCGGAGCCTGGGGCGTCAACTTGCACGACAACGACCTGGTACCCATCGACGCCAATCCGGCCGAGCGCGACCGCATTGTGCGCGAGTTCAAAGCCGCCTGCAAAGAGCATGCCGTCAGCGTTCCCATGGCGACAGTCAACCTGTTCTACGACCCGGTGTTTCGCGACGGAGCCTTCACCGCCAACGATCCCGCGGTCCGTTCTTACGCTCTGCAGAAAACCATGACCGCGATGGATCTCGGCGCTGAGCTAGGCGCCAAAATCTTCGTGCTCTGGGGAGGACGCGAGGGAACCGAGACCGACGCATGCCGCCGTCCCGACCATGCCGTCAAGCGCCTGCGCGAGGCGATCAATTATCTGTGTGAGTACAACCTCGACAAGAAGTACGGCTTCAAGTTCGCCATGGAAGCCAAGCCCAACGAGCCTCGCGGCGACATTTACATGGCAACCACTGGAGCGTATCTCGGTTTTATCCCGACCCTCGCCCATCCTGAGATGGTCGGCGTCAACCCCGAGGTCGCTCACGAACACATGGCCGGACTGAATGCGCTCCACTCCGTGGCACAAGCCTGGGAGTGCGGCAAGCTCTTCCACATCGACCTGAACGACCAGAATCCAGGCCGTTACGATCAGGATTTCCGTTTCGCTTCAGCCACTCCGAAGGCAATGTTTTGGCTCGTCAAGTTTCTGGAAGACGTCGGCTACGCCGGCCCTCGTCACTTCGACGCGCACGCCTATCGCACCGAAGACATCAAAGGCGTAAAGGACTTCGCGCTTGGCTGCATGCGGACCTACGTCATCCTGAAAGAAAAGGCGCGGCAGTGGAATGCCGATCCAGAGATCCAGGCGATCGTAAGTGAGTTGAACGCCGGTAACGCCAGTTCACCAGGCGCCTACTCCAGCGCGGGCGCTCACAAGTTGCTGGCGACCAGCTTCGATCGCCACGCGCTCGCACAGAAGGGCTTGCAGTACGAGCGCCTCGATCAACTGACGATGGAATTACTGATGGGAGTCCGATAGTTCCGAAACCCTCCCAAAAATATAAGAGGAGCTAATTTGACAGCCCCTCTTATAACTTCGCGGTGGTCACGTGTCTCCGGATCTTGCCGCCGCCGGATAATGCGGTTCAGCCCTTCCAAGTTAACGTGGATACCGAGTTGTCCGGCAACGCAACTTCACTTGCCGACCCACCCACTTGCACCTGAACCGTGCGGGCAGGTTCCGGATTCGTGATCACCAGCACCATCGACCCGTCGGGATTGGCGAAGCCCACATGGCGCGCTTCAGCCGACTTCGATTGCGACGCCACCCGGACCGCCCCCCTCCGTACTGCTCGTGAGAAGTGTGCCAGCGCCCAATACTGCCCGCTGCGAGTGATCGCCCTCGTCTTGGAATCGATGGTCACCACCCCGCCACAAGGAAACGGTCCAAGATTCGGCTTCCCATGTTCGTCCAGCGCAAGGTTCCATCCAATGATGCAGCGGCACCAGTTCTGAAGAATGTCGGTGAAGGTAGCGCCCCACTTGGCCCAGTCGGTCGCGTAGTCAGGTGCAGTAATATCGGGCCCGCCCTCGGTCCAATACATCTTGATGTCGGGATGATATTCGTGGGCGCGACTCATCAGCTCGGGCGTGCCGACGTACCCATGCCAGGCGATTCCATCGGCGTACTTGCGCACTCCCGGATCGTCGAGCATGCAAACAGCCCGTCCCCAAAGGCTGTAGTTATGGTCGAGCAGCCAAATCTTCGTATCGAGATTTTCTGCCGCGAGCTTCGGGCCCAGATGGTCGCGGACGAAGTCCATCTCGTATTCCTGCGGCCACATCGCGGCAGGCATCCTGCCATCCTGGTCAGTGTCCACTTCGTTCTGCGTAGTAATGGCATTGACCGCGACGCCTTCCGCTGAGTACGCCTTCAAGAACTTTGCTAAATAACTCGCATACGCTCCGAAGTAATGCCGCCAAATGGCGCCTCCCAGCATGGTGTTGCTCGACTTCATCCACCCCGGCGGACTCCAAGGCGACGCCAATAGAAACAGCTCAGGATTCACCTTGCGCGCCTCGGCCAGCATCGGCAGGATGTAAGCGCGATCGTGGTCGATAGAAAAGCGGGCCAGTTCGGGATCGGGCGCACCCTCATCAAAGCTGTACACCGAGACGGAGTAGTCGCTCGAGCCGACGCATATGCGTCCAACGCTCAGACCCATCTCCGACGAAGAGAACAGTTCGTGAAAGAGCTTCGTCCTCTCAGTAACGGGTAGTTGGTTGAACACGTAGCACGACGCGTCGGTGAATGCCGCTCCGAATCCCAACACCGGTTGATAACGTTTTGTGGGATCCAGCGTGATGACATCGCCCCTCACTGACGCCGCCGACGACTTCCAACGCAGGGACGGTGCGCTCGCGTACCGCTGGTCTTTGTCGGTAACGCGAACACTGATTTCGCCTTGCGGCGCTTCAGGCGCAGCGGCTTGAACATTGCCGTCCGCAAGCATTTCGCCTGCTGCCACGCCGGCAACTCCGGTGGCGGCGATTTTCAAGAATTCGCGACGACTACGCCAGTCGAACATGAGTGCTCCGGGAAAATAAAATGAACTGCCGTTGATTCAGCGCCTGGCGCACGATCGCGATGAATTGTACTCGCCCCGAGCTTGCAAAGTCTGTGGCAACTCTTACAATGTTTACGGAATCCAATTGATCGTTGACCGCACCCCCAATCGCCCACTCATAGCAAGGAGAGTAGAAATGTCAGCTTCAGTTCCTGATAGCCACAAAGATCTCTTCCAGAAACCCGCATTCGGCGCCTTCACCACCCTGATGCCCGACGGCAGCCCCCAGACGACGCCAGTTTGGGTGGATTTAGAGAATGGAAAAGTGATCGTGAACACCGCGCTTGGCCGCCAGAAAGACAAGAATGTGCGGCGCGATCCGAGGGTCGCGATCACCCTGATCGATCCCGAGAACCCCTACCGTTATCTTGAAATGCGAGGCCGTGTCGATGAAATCACCGAGGAAGGCGCCGCAAAACATATCGACAAGATGGCCAAGAAGTACTTGGGCAAAGACAAGTATCCGTGGGCCCAGCCCGGGGAACACCGAGTACTGATCAAAGTAACGCCGGATAAATTCAGCACGATGGGCTAGGGTTCTCTGTCGAATCAGTTCAACGAAGCGGGCGCGATGCCCGCTTTATTGTTGCACCGGCTCCGCGCCGTCGGATGGTTTAACAGAGCCTTCGCGCTCGAAACCATAGGGACAGTGCCGGCATCCCGAGGTGCAGCAATAGCCACGATCTCGGAGGTATTGGGCGGTAAATACCATCAGGCCATCTTCGAGGTAATAGTCGATCACCTCGATGAGTTCGCGATCGATCATTGTGCCCCAGCCTCGCGTAACAGGGCGCTGCGCTCCTCGGGATCGACCGCCACCCCATCGCGGAACTTCACGTACCTTCCCGAGATCGCCGGTACCCGTTCTCCGGGAACGATGAATCCCACCAGGTTCATTGGATCGGCCGCCGACACAACCAGAGTTTCTCCGGTTGCAGGTAGGTTTCGCATCGAACGTAGCGATTCGACTGCCTCGGGCAACGCAAACTGCTCGCCCAGAAACCCATTTACAAACCGGCCCCCACGCACCTCGCCCCGGTCTTCCAGTCGGCGGAAGGTGATAAGCAACTCACGCCACTTTGGCAGGTTGGACTCTCGTGCCAATACTTCACGGAAGACAACTCCGTAGCGACACAGCAGCATTTGGCACATTGCCTCGAGTACTTTATTGCGATCAGTTACTTCGGTCGCATAGAGAAGCGACCAGCGCCCTGTCGAGTGTCTGGGCTTGGCGAGCTTTGGAGCCCCCGGAGTCGCACGACGGCTGGGGTTGATCAACGATCGCAGGTTCTCAAAGCCATCGGCTGTCACCAGTCCTGCCGCCACGAGTTCCCAAAGCGCGGTCTCAATCTCGGCCTTGAGTTTGCCGGTCCCGCGCACAATGTCGGCGAAAAACGACGCGCCGCGCCGCCGCAGAAAATCGGCTACGGTCCTGGCGCCCTGGCTAAGCACTCGCTCTTCGTTCTCCGTGTCTTCTGGATTGCGCGGCTGCATCCAATCGGAATCTTCGCGCACGAAGAACGTAATCGGAGCCACGCTTGTTGGCACCACGCGTCTTCGCCCGTTGCCGGAGTCTTCCAGCGTCGCCGGATGTGGCGAGACGCGGCCCCATCCCACCGCACCAGTCAGGCATAGCTGATCCAGCACCGCCGGATCGTAACCATTCACGCGCGGTTTCAACACCTGCTTCTCCCAGGCATTGGCGGGAATTTCAAAGCCCTGCAATTGCCGGATAACCTCCAGCAGTCCGCGCTCGCCGCTGGTTTGCGCATTCGGAGCCAGATGCTGCCAGCGCAAAAGCCAGCGCATGAATTGCGCTGCAGTGACCGGTTCCACCTGTTTGCGGAGCGTTGCCACCGTCAGGTGGTGAATGCGCGCCAACAGCCGCCGATCGCACCATTCGGCAGTTTCAGGTTCGTTGCCAGTGGCATGGCCGGTGAAGTTACCCCGCAGCACCGAGCCGCTGGCCTCCATGCGCAGCAGAGCATGTGCGACGTCAGAAGACGGAACTCCCAGTAGAAACGCCAGCGCTGCAGCGCTGGTCGGACCCGAGTGCATCATCCAACCTCTAACCATCCCCAGCAGAGCATCGTCCCTTGAGTCTGCGCTAGGAGCCAGTTCGGGAGGCGTGACTTCGAACCGTGCATCCGGATAGATGAGGGCGAACTCTTTCGCGCGTTCCGACGCCACGATGTAGCGCCGCTCGCCTGCAATCGCGCGCACCACTCGCCAGCCCTCCATCAGTTCCGGCAGGAAGCGAATCCACGTGTCTACCACGGCCTGCCATTCCGGATCGGCTACGTCTTCCGGCAGAGCCACCAGCGTCTGCAAGGCATCGTGCAATTCGTCGGCATCGCGCACATCCGGACGCGCCTCTTCCCGCACCCGTGCAATCGCTGTCTGATCGAGGCGGCCAATCTCGTTCAGCACCGCCTCCGGCAACATGCGCCGCATTTGTACGGCGCGCGCCCGGCGCTCTTCCAGAGGAGCGTCGTCGAGGAAGGCATACGGGTTTGCGTTCAAAATCTCGTGCGAAAACTGCGACGGCACAGGCGTGTCGACCGCGATGCAGCGAATCGACCCATCACGAATGCCCGTCAGCAATTGCCGCAAGCCGTCGATGTCCATGGCCTCGGTAAGGACGTCCTTCATCACCTCTTGAATGAGCGGGTGATCGGGGATCCGGATGTCGCCCTCAATGTTCTCCTGGCACGCTGAAACATCGGGAAAGACCGATGCCAGCAGATCGTCGCTGCGGATGCGTTGAATGTAGGGCGGGACTTTCTTACCACCTTGGAAGCGCAGCAGCGCCAGGGCGCGATTGGCATCCCACCGCCACCGCGTACCAAAGATTGGCGACGCCAACGCAGCCTGCTCAAGGATTTCCTGCACAGTCTCGACTTGCAGATAATGGAAAACGTCGCTGAGCGGGAAACTATGCTGCTCAGCCAGTGCGATGTTCAAGCCATTGTCCGTCGCAGCCGCCTGCAACTCGAAGTTGAACGAACGGCAGAAGCGCTTGCGTAGCGCCAGCCCCCAGGCTTTGTTGATGCGTCCGCCGAAGGGCGCATGCAGGATCAGCTGCATGCCTCCCCCTTCGTCGAAGAAACGCTCGGCGATGATGGTCTGCTGTGTGGGTACCGCGCCTAAAACCGCTCGACCCTCCACGATGTACTCGACCAACTGCTCCGCGCCCGAATCGTCGAGACCGCATTCGTTTTTCAGCCACGCAACTGCGTTCTGTACCTCAGGACTCGACTCCAGCCCGCGTCGAACTGGTCTCACCAATTCGCTTTGAAGGGGCACGGCTTCAGCCGTGCCGTTCCAGACCTTGTAATCGTTGGGCTTTAGCCCCTGAGGGACCGCTTCTAGTCTCATTCGCGCCTTCTGCCCCTCAGCGCGGTCCTGTTCCACGGGCAGTGCCGGTAGTGGCGCGGTGTTGGGCAGCATAGCGCTGACCCGTTCGCGCAGACGCGACACATACTGCGAAAGCTCGGCGGTGCGAGCAGGAGCTTCTCCGCGCCAGAAGGGCACGCTGGGCGGCGCGCCATGGGCGTCTTCCACCACCACCCGTCCAGTCTTTCCTTCGACTCTGGTAATTCGCCACGAGGTGTTCCCCAGCAACATGATGTCGCCGGCGTTGCTCTCGACAGCGAAATCCTCGTCGAGCGTTCCAATCACGATTTCTTCTGGCTGAACCACGACCGTGAACAGTGCGGTTTCGGGAATCGCGCCGCCGCTGGTAATCGCAGCCAGGCGGGCTCCGCGCCTTGCGCGCAATTTGCGGTTCACCATGTCGCGATGGAGATACGCACCATAACGTCCCCGTTGCGAAGCGATACCTTGCGACAGCATTTCCAGGATGCGCTCGAACTCATCGGCGGTCAGCTCGCGATACGGATAAGCGCGCCGCACACAATCGAACAACGCTGCCTCGTCCCAGTCCTCGCAACTGCACATGGCCACGATCTGCTGCGCCAGGATGTCGAGCGGCTTGTCGGGCACTTGAATGCGGTCGAGGTCGCCGCTGCGAATCGCGAGAACAGCAGCAGCGCATTCGACCATATCGTCGCGCGTGGTCGCGAACAGGCGTCCTTTCGGAACCGCTCCCCGCCAGTGGCCGGCGCGTCCGATGCGTTGCAGGGCCACCGAGATTGCCCGCGGAGAATTGATCTGGCACACCAGATCGACGTTGCCTATATCGATTCCGAGTTCCAGCGATGCCGTCGCCACTAGCACCCGGATCTCGCCATTCTTGAGCTTGCGTTCGGCGGCGAGCCGAAGCTTCCGCGCCAGGCTGCCGTGGTGCGTCGCCACCAGATCTTCGCCAATGCGCTCGCTCAGTCGAAGCGCCACGCGTTCTGCGAGGCGGCGGGTATTCACGAAGACCAGCGTCGAGCGATGTTGCTGCGCCAACCCCGCGATCCGGTCGTAAATCTCGCCCCACATTTCATTGCTGGCTACCGGTCCAAGCTCGGAAGCGGGAACTTCAACCGCCAAGTCGAGCTTGCGGCGATGCCCGATGTTCACCACGGCAGGCGCACGCCGGCCCGCACCCGTAAGAAAATGCGCGACGAGTTCAATCGGCTTCTGGGTCGCCGACAAGCCGATGCGCGTCGGCTCGCCAGCCAACAGATCAAGGCGCTCCAGCGACAACGAAAGATGTGCGCCACGCTTGTCGTCCGCCACAGCGTGAATTTCGTCCACGATCACGGTCCGCACATCGCGCAAGATCGCGCGGCTCTTGTCCGCCGTCAGCAGTATGTAAAGCGACTCGGGCGTCGTGACCAGGATGTGTGGCGGGCGCTTCAGCATGTCCCGCCGCTCTTTTGCCAACGTATCGCCCGTCCGTACGGCAGTCCGGATCTCGGGCATCAGCATCCCGCGCTCCGCCGCCAGCGCGAGTATTTCGCTGAGCGGGCCCTCGAGGTTTTTCTGGATATCGTTGCCGAGGGCCTTCAACGGCGAGACGTACAAAACTTCGGTTCGATTCACCAGTGTTCCGTCGAGCGCTTTTCGCACCAGGCGATCGATGCAGATCAGGAACGCCGCCAGCGTTTTGCCCGAACCCGTTGGCGCCGAAATTAACGTCGTGCGTCCGGCAAGGATTTCCGGCCAGCCCTGCTCTTGGGGCTCCGTGGGCGAACCAAACTTCGCCACGAACCACTCCGCCACCAGCGGGTGCGCCCACGCCAGCGAGACCGGAATTTCACTCAAAGGCATGTTGGACATTCTAGACGTTTTTTAAACTTTCGCCAATTGTTCGCCGCGAGGCAGAAGAATTGTGCGATTATAACTTCTGTTATAAGTTCGACGGCAAAACCGCCAAAAGGGCCTGTGACCGAATTAGCGAGTCAAACTCGGCTGGTAAGATGTGGCCATGTCCGACGAGCGCGCCAAAAAGATCAAACTGATAATTTTCGATGTCGATGGAGTCATGACCGACGGTACGATTTTCCTATTTCCTGCACCGGGAGGGGCGTCGGGCGCGGGTACCGAGGAGCACCGCGACAAAATGGCCGACAAAGCCGGCTTCGGCATCTCCAGCTCCACGATGATTGAAGCCAAAGGGTTTAACGCCCATGACGGCGCAGGCTTCTCGCTGATGCGGCTTGGGGGGCTGAAGGCCGCCATCATCACCAAACGGATTTCCGGGACGGTTGCTCTTCGCGCCCGCGACCTGAAAATCGAGCATGTCTATCAAGGGCAGCAGGACAAGGCCGCCGCGTTCTACGAAATCCTCCGCAAAGAAAACCTTAACCCCAATCAAATCTGTTATGTGGGTGACGACATCATCGACCTGCCGGTAATGCGCCTTTGCGGCTTGGCGATTGCTGTTAAGAACTCACGCGAAGAAGTTTTGCGCGAGTCCCACTACGTCACGCCGCACGAAGGCGGCAAAGGCGCTGTGCGCGACGCGATCGAGTACATCTTGCGGGCGCAAGGCTCATTACAAAGAGTAATTGACGATTACATTTACTCGCGCAGCCAGGACCCAGGCGCCCAAGTCCAATAGGGAGCGCATCTTAAGGGCAAAAGGATCCCTCCGACGCGCAGGGGCGAATTGCACATCGGAGGGTAGCCGTTTTCACGACTATTCTCAGGGTTATTACCGCTCAGAAACACTCGCGTTACATGGAAGTTTCGCAGTCCATCATAAAGTTTTGCGTATGATCTCGCGCCGATCTTACTGAAGCCCGAATTGGAATCGTGAGTCGCAGGGTTTCGAAACGGCATCTGGATGGCGGGGAACCACAATTGCCACGGCCACGCCGTTCAGTAAGTGTGGTAAGTAATAAAGGGTATACAAGGCAGGTGGGTTCGGTTATCTTTTGGTACCTAGGCGCCGAAACCCGTCGAAGAACTTTAAGCCGTTCATGGCAGGCGGCGTTTTCGGATTATCGTATTGTTCTCTCGCGCGACACGCGGTTGAATTCGGGGTTTGTTTTAGGTTTCTTCATGATGAATCGCTTGGCCAATTGCAGACGCCTCATGGTATTTGTTGTTTTGCTGTCCGCCACTTTTGCGTCGGCGGCCACCATCGCTCCACCCAAGAAGACCCATACCAAATCGCGCCACCTGACCGAGAGCCCAGCGGCGCAGAAGAAAATGGCTCGCATGAAGCACAGCAGCCGCACGGCTGCCAGCATTAATGGGTCAAGCCATGTTGTGGTAGCCAGGACCTGGAAACCAATCAAGAAAACCAGGTACTACGAGCGCTTCTATGCCAGTTCTTTCGCCAGCGACCAGGTCGATGGCGACATTACGACCGGAGAAGACCCCATAGTCCGCGCAGCGGCCATTGACGCACTTGGCAACATGAATGGAACCGTCGTCTCGATCGATCCCGACAACGGACGCATCCTGGCGATGGTAAACCAGAAACTGGCGCTCTCGGCCGGTGCCCAGCCCTGTTCCACCATCAAAGTTGCGGTCGCGCTGGCGGCGCTGAGCGAGAACGTCATCACCAAGGACACCGAGATTCCGCTTGGCAAGTACTACCGGATGGACCTTACCACCGCTTTGGCCCACTCCAACAACGCGTATTTTGCTGCCGTCGGACAGAAGCTGGGCTTCGAGAAGGTGAGCTTCTACGCCCGCCAATTTGGATTGGGTGAGCTTGCGGGTTGGCAGATTGCTGGCGAACACCTTGGCACGTTTCCGTCCACCGAACTGGATGCAAAGCTCGGCGGGGTAGGGAAGATGTGTTCCTTCGGCGAGAGTATTTCGCTGACCCCTTTGCAACTCGGTGCCCTGATGGCTGCCATCGCAAACGGTGGATCGCTGTACTACCTGCAGCATCCGACGACGCCGGAGGAAATTGCGAACTTCACACCGAAGATGAAGCGCAAGCTGGCCATCGGCCCGATCATTCCGGAACTCTCGGATGGCATGTCGGGTGCGGTTGAGTATGGCACCGCGCGGCTTCTCCGCAGCAGTTTCGTAGAAGAGCCAGTGCTGGGTAAGACCGGAACGTGCTCCAAGAATGGAACACGATTTGGCTGGTTTGCCTCGTACGCAAATACCGACTATGGCCGGATTGTGACGGTGATTTTCCTCGAAGGCGGACGTCCGACCTTCGGGCCCAAAGCTGCCGAACTCGCCGGACACTTTTACCGCAATCTTTACGATCACGACTATTTCACGGCCAAGACGTCAGGTGTCTCTACGCCCGCAGCCGCCGCGACGTCAGCGCAAGTGGCTCAATAGCGCAAGTGACTCAATCCGGCAATAGCAGGCCTCCCCTCGCGGGAGGCTTTTCTATTGTTTCGAGTCATCCGGCCGATTACTGCGCAGTGGGCGACACTTTCTGCAGTTGCAAGTCCTGCACGGCGTGTTGGTAGGTCAGCTTTGAGGCCGGATCCGAGGCTTCGGAGAGTTTCTTGTTCAACCACTGCAGTGCCGATGCCCGCGACGGGTGAGGATAGCTGGGTTCCACTTCAGTGATACGCCAGTCGCCGTTTACTTCGGCAACGACGAACTGCACGTTCTGGACCGTGTTCGCTCCGTCGTTGGAATACCCCACTGTCATGTCATAGCGACCTACCAGGCGATAGTGCACGGTGATCGAGTACTTGCCGTGCTCCAAAATGGGGTCCTGGTCCAAATCGAATCGCGAGGTAACCATCATCAGTGGAAATTCAGGATTGGCTGTCCACGACACCAGGGGTTGCAGCTTCGGCCAATCCGCCGGGTTCAGGCGGGCTCCTGCATAATCAAACCTGCAGTATCGCGCCACCAACTCCCGCGCCTCCACCGATTCCAATTTCGGATCCGTGTGGTTCAACGGCACTCCGAACTGCGCCTCTGCACCACCGAGGCATGCCAAAACAAAAGCCAGTGAAACAAATGCCAAGCGCGCCAAAGGAAGCACGTCAAACCTCAGAGCAGCACGTTCCAATGAAAGCAGGATACCGCTTCGAGGTCACAAACACGAAACGCCCGGCAATGTTGCCGGGCGCCGCGGTGCAAATCACGTTATGGCTAGGCTCTTGCGGTCTTCTGATCGCTGAAGACCTGGCCGTCCTTGATGTGGATAATGCGATGGGCGTACTCTGCAATGTCGTGCTCGTGAGTGACCAGGACGATGTTGTTGCCCTGCTGATGCAGCCGGTCAAACAGTGCCATGATCTCCACGCCGGTCTGCGAGTCAAGGTTGCCTGTAGGCTCGTCAGCCAGGATGATGGACGGAGTGTTGACTAATGCACGGGCGATCGCGACTCTTTGTCTCTGGCCTCCCGACAGCTCATTAGGCTTGTGGTTCATGCGGGCTTCCATGCCCACGGAAATCAGCGCATGTTTGGCGCGCTCAATGCGCTCCTGAGCGGGCACACCAGCGTAGATCAGCGGCAACTCCACATTGTGCAATGATGTGGCTCGCGCCAAGAGATTGAACGTCTGGAAAACGAAGCCAATCTCCTTGTTGCGGATGCGGGCCAGTTCATCGTCATCCAATTCACTGACCAGTTGGCCGTTCAGCCAATAGCTGCCTCTGCTCGGAGTATCCAGGCAGCCAATCAGGTTCATTAGCGTGGATTTTCCCGAACCCGATGGGCCCATGATGGCGACATACTCGCCCCGCTGGATGCGCACGTTCACCCCGCGCAGTGCCTGTACTTGCTGCTCCGAGCCCATGTCGTAGGTCTTCCAGAGGTCTTCGGTACAGATGATGCAGTTTTCCGGCGGCGCGCTGAGTTGCGGTTCGGTGAGACTCACCAGTTCGGTTGCCATTCTCTGCTTCTCCTCAATTGGTCGCTCGTCAGGG
This sequence comes from uncultured Acidobacteriaceae bacterium, assembly GCA_963699185.1. Classification (GTDB taxonomy): domain Bacteria; phylum Acidobacteriota; class Terriglobia; order Terriglobales; family Acidobacteriaceae; genus DASRAA01. Next base: position 1,345,839 of record OY969419.1, read on the forward strand.
TTGCTCATGCAGCGGATCCCCGCCCTTCTTGCCGGCATTGCCGGCCGCGTCAGGTTTAGGACTCTTCCTTCTTGGACCCTGTCGTATTGTCGATCTTCACGCTGGCCCCGTTGCGCAGCGTCCTGAGGACTTTATAGCTGCCGGTAACGATCTCGTCCCCTTCTTTCAGGCCGTTGGTGACCTCGATATCCGTGGTGCCACTAATGCCCGTTGTGACTGGTACGAAAACGACTTCCTTTTTGTTCTTGAGGACAAAAACACCCTGCAGTTCTTCCTTGGGGTTGCCCTTGGTCAGAGACGCCGCCTGCACCGAGGCCTCCTTGGATTTCTTCTCGGGCTCCAATTCGCTGCGCTGACGGATCGTCAACGCCTGGATTGGGATAGCCAGCGAGTTGCCCCGCGCTGCAGTGGTGATTCGGGCGGTCGTCGAAAGCCCCGGCAGCAGGTTTGGCGGCGGATCCTGAATGGTTACCACCACTTTGAAGTCCTTTGCCTCCTGGCTGCTGGAGGTCGATTGCGCCGTAGAAACGCCGGTGGACCGGAGGATCGCATTGTTGCCAATCTCGGTAACGATGCCCTTGAATCGCTGTTTCGGAATCGCGTCAATCGAGACTTCAGCCGTTTCACCAAGCTTGACGTTCACGATGTCGGTCTCATCGACCTTCACTTCCGCGGTAATCACGGAGACGTCAGCGATCGTCATGAGGGTGCTTCCAGGCGCGTTCTGAATGCCAATCACGACCGTCTCCCCTTCGCGGACTGGCAGGTTCGTAATGACTCCGTCAAACGGCGCGGTGTATTCGGTCTTGCTCAAAACGTCTCTCACGCGCCGCAGGTTGGCGGCGTTCTGCGGGATCCTGCGCTGTGCCGAATCCAGTTGGGATTTGGCTTGTGCCAACTTGGCTTTGGTCTGGCCCACTTGCGCTGCTGCCGTTCCGTAAGCGGCTTTCTTAGTGTCGTAGTCTGACTTGGCGATAAGTTGCGCTTTATACAATGCCTCGCTGCGGTCGTAATCCAGCTTGGCCCGCTCGTATTCCGCGTCGGCCTGGTTCTGGTCCATGGTCGCGGTATTCACAGCGGCCCTTGCCGCATCGGCATCAGTCTCAGCCGCACTGAGTGCGGCCTGATTGGCGGAAACATCAGCTGACGACTGTACGTTTTCCAGGGTCGCGAGCATCTGTCCCGCTTTCACACGGTCCCCTTCTTTCACGTAGAGGTGCGTGATTTTCCCGAATGCATTGGCCCCAATATTGACGTAAACCTTGGGCTTGATTTCTCCCGATGCAGTTACTACCGATGTGAGATCCTCGCGAACCACCTTACCGGTTTGTACCGTGACTACGCCTTTTTGGCTCTGCTGGATGGTGAAACCCACGATGGCCAGAAGTACGACTACCGCTCCGATGATGAGTGCAATTTTCTTCCAATTCTTCATGGGTCCTCGGTCAGACATAACTGCCGCTCATCCGTACTTGAATCTGCAACTTAGTACGAACTAAAACGGCGGAAAGTTCCTTAGGAAAGTAGCGATTCGGGACCTGTTTCGACAGCCGCACGACTCCACGGCGATTTGGTCGTAGCTTGAATCACGCGGAGGATCCGGGAGTCTCCCGAACATGCCAATTATAGCCGCTTCGTGGACTCGAATCGATATGCTTCGTGGAATATGCCGTTTCGGGAAAACGGCCCGCCTCCAATTATGTGCCTTGCAGGAACAGAGCGACTTTACTCCCCGGAGTGGGTTAAGAAGTTCAAGGCTCGGGGGCCTGGCGACGGCAGGAGGGGGACTCCGTGAAATCTTGCTTTGCCCGCTATAAAAACATACAATTTAAAGGCCCTACGTGTTTCTCCAGGAGTCTGTTGGTTTACATGAAGTCGCGCACTTTTCTACCTGTATGTTCGTTGCTCGTCGCCGTCATTTTGGCCGCATTCGTCGCCGCCGCGCAGAACTCAACGCCAGCGCCCGCTAACAATTCCGCCAAGCCGGCCAACTCTCCAGCGGCCACCGGATCCGACGCCCCCGCCCCCGCGCCCGCGACTGACGCTCAGGGCGACCCCTTGAAGCGGCCGCTGACCGATAAGCAGAAGAAGGCCAACGCCAAGGCGCTGAAGCAGGAGTTGGGTTCGAGCTACAAAAAGTGGCTGAACGAGGACGTGCGTTGGATCATTACTCCTGAAGAATTGTCAGCGTTTAAGCAACTGTCGAACGACGAAGAGCGCGATCAGTTCATCGAGCAATTCTGGTTGCGGCGCGACCCGACTCCTGACACCGTCGAGAACGAGTACAAAGAGGAACATTACCGCCGCATCGCATACGCCAACGAGCACTTCGCCGCCGGCAAGGCGGGCTGGAGGACCGATCGCGGCCGCATCTATATCGTGTTCGGTCCGCCCGACGAAATTGACGCTCATCCCTCCGGTGGCCAGTACAACCGGCCCGTCGAAGAGGGCGGAGGCGAGACTTCCACTTATCCCTTCGAAACCTGGCGTTATCGCTACATCGAAGGTCTGGGCGACAAAGGTCAGGAAGTCATGATTGAGTTTGTGGACACCTGCATGTGCGGCGACTACCACATCTCGATCGATCCCAACGAGAAGGATGCGCTGCTTCATACACCCAACGCGGGACTGACTACAAGCGAGCAGATGGGTCTGTCCACCCAGGCAGACCGCATCACGGGCCAGTGCGACTCCTCGGGCGGAATGCCTACCGGCGCCATGAATTGCACCAAACAGTTCGATAAGCTCGACCTGTTGGCAAAGCTCAATACCCCGCCCCAAGTGAAATTCAAGGACCTGGAAGAAAAGGTCAATCACAAGATCAATGTCAACCTGATGCCCTTCGACATTGAGACTGACTTTGTGAAAGTTACCGGCGATACCGTGCTGGTCCCAGTTACGATTCAGGTCAAGAACAAGGACATTACTTTTGTGAGCAAGGACGGCATCCAGCGCGGGACCGTCAATATATTCGGTCGCGTGACCGGACTTACCGGCAAGATTGCCCAGACATTCGAAGACACGGTGCAGGTCGACGTGCCCAACGAGTTACTGGAGAAGACCCAGGAACACTCGTCACTCTACTGGAAAGCGATTCCGTTGCGGCCTGGGCGCTATCGCTTCGACGTCGTGGTGAAAGACGTCAATGGCGATCGCGTAGGCACTTGGAGCCACGGCGTGCTGGTTCCGGAGTACAACGAAGACAAGCTGGCGTCATCGTCCTTGATTCTGGCGGACCACATGGAAAAGGTGCCGGCCAAGAGCATCGGAGCTGGGAACTTCGTTATCGGCCAGACCAAGTTTGCTTATCCGCACCTTGAGTTGGCGGACGGCAAGCCTGCCAGTTTCAAGCGCGACCAGCGCATGAACCTGTGGCTGCAAGTCTACAATCTGCAGGCCGACGGAAAGACCAACAAGCCATCGGCCAAGATTGAGTACGAAATTATCAACATAGCGAATAACCAGGCAGTGCTGCATTCGTCGGAGTCTACCGAGTCGATGGGAAACCTGGGCGATCAGATGACCCTGGAAAAGAGCCTGGCGTTGAGCGGCTTTCAGCCCGGGGTGTACAGACTGACAGTGAAAGTGGACGACAATATCTCGAAGCAGCAGATTGCGCCTTCCGTGCGCTTCGCTGTTGAGTAACTTTGCTGTTGTACCGGTCGGCGGGTGCAGGTATCGGTCCGCTGCGTTCTTGAACCCGGGAATCCTTTGTTTGGGAGAGTGGTGATGACCCGAATAGTGGGATGGTTGGCCGTTGCGGTCTCGCTCTGCATCAGCGCAGGGGCCGGGGTAGCTCCAGGTTCGATTTCGGGCTCGGTCAAGGACTCTTCCGGTGTGGCGCAGATGGGCGCCGTGGTTGAAATGCTGGCGGTTGGTACGGGGCAGCGCCTGCTCGCCTATTCCGACGTCGACGGTCATTTTAGCCTCGCCGGATTGCCTCCTGGCAACTACGATTTGCGGGTCACGGCTCCCTCGTTCCTGCCAACTATTCGAGAAGATATCGCCCTTGCCGCTGGGACCACCAAAGTCGTCAACATTACCCTGAATACGCTGTTTGAAGCCGCCAAGATGATGCCTACCCGCAAGCGGGGAAACGATGACGACGACAGTTGGAAATGGACACTTCGATCAACCTCCAATCGTCCCATACTTCGTTTCGACGATGGCATCCCGGTGGTGGTGGAAGCTGGACAACAAGATCATGGACTGAAAGGCTCATTGGCCTTCACGGCCGGCGGTACCAACGAGGGTTACGGTAGCTCATCGGACCTGGGCACGTCGTTCACCCTCGAGCAGTCGATCTTCAGCACGGGAACCCTTGCCTTCGATGGTAGCGTGGGTTACGGTACCGGCTCTCCTGACGGAATCTTGCGGGCCTCTTATGCCAGCAGCGGCGGCGAGAACGGTTCGCCCCATGAACTGGCCTTTACCATGCGCCGCTTTTCAGGTCCAGACTTGCTGTCGCATCGCGGATCTCTGCAGGCGCTGGCCGTTTCGTCGGCCAACACTTTCTCGATCGGCGACGTGCTGGACTTACAGTATGGCGGGGAGTTGCAAACCATACAGTTCCTGGGGCGCGCGAATGCGTTCCGCCCCTACGGATCGGTTGACTGGCATGTGGGCGAGAACACCATCGTCGAATATCGCTACGCGACCAACGAACCCACCACTCGCGGCGCCAAGGGCTTCGATTCCGCCCCGGCAGACTTCAGCGAGAGTGGACCTCGCATGACATTGCGGGACGGTAGTCCACTGCTGGAGAATGCGCACCACCATGAGATTTCGATTTCCCAGCGGATGGGCGATAACCGCCTGCAACTTGCTTATTACCGTGACCGGATCAAGGACCCTGCTCTGACTGGAGTCGGTGACATCGCGATCGATACCGGTGACGTGCTTCCCGATGTTTACTCGGGAACGTTCAGTTATAACGGCGAGGCGTTGAACGCCCAGGGAGTCCGCTTGGTCTTTCAGCGCAAATTCACTCCCGAGCTGACTGCCACGCTGGATTACGGGTACGGCGGAGTGCTCGAACTTGAGCGGCCCGGCGTTGAATGGGACGACGTTCGGAGCAACTTACACCGTGCCTGGATGCATTCTGCAGCCATCAAGCTGAATGGCACGGTCCCGCGCTGGAATACCGAGTGGATTGTCTCTTACAGGTGGACCAGTGGCGCCGCGCTCACTCCAGTGGATCTATTCAATGCTTCGGCCGGACAAACCGACGGATTCTTTAACTTGTTCGTCAGACAGCCCATGCCTCACGTGCGCTTTATGCCGGGCCGCATGGAAGCCCTGATTGATCTTCGTAATCTGCTGGCGCAAGGCTACGTTCCCGTCATTGCTCCCGACGGCAGTACCGTGTACCTGGTGCAGTCGGCACGCAGCGTGCGCGGCGGTGTGGCGTTTACCTTCTAATCTCGCCTAACGTGCCGTTCAGGCCTTTCTCCTTGTCATCCCTCGCGCCCCGGTCCCTTCATTCTTGTCATCCCGACCGGAGCCGCCGCTTCGGCGGCGCAGCGGAGGGACCTGTATTTCGTCCCGAACCGCCAACCCTCTTCACGTTTGTCATCCCTCGGAGGCTTTAGCCTCCGGGGGATCTGCTTTTTCGAGTCTTTCAACACGCCCGAACGATTCGGGTCAGCGCGTGACTGCAGCACAGGTGGTAGTTTTCGCCAGCGCTACAATGCGGACTTGTTTCCCATAACCATTCGTACCACCCAGGTGAGGATCACTGCCCCGATCACGGCAACGATGATTGTGTAAATCATCCCTCCGCTCCCGGAAAAGCCGACGAGCCGCATCAGGTAGCCGCCAATGATGGCGCCCACAATCCCGAGGATGATGTCCATCAAGGCCCCGTAACCGCCCCCTTTCATGATCTTTCCCGTAATCCAGCCGGCAATCAGGCCCACAATGACCCACCAAATCAAAGCGAACATTCTCTCCTCCGCTAATCAGGATTTGCCCACGCGGGCAACACAATGCGATGCATGATACCCCATCGATGTTGGTTTCGCGAGAATGTTTCCTTCGCCGGTGGCCCACATATCCCCGGTTTTGGGATATGTGGGACTTTCGCCAACCCTTCGGCTGTTCGACTCACTTGCAACCCACCGCGCTTTACAGGCTGCGGAAAGAAGCGGTTTTGGGTAGAGCTGACCTTTAGGTCAGCGTCTAGGCCATTTATTTTCGACCCGCCGAGCGGACTTTAGTCCGCGAGGCGGCGGCATTTCGGACTTTTTCAGCAACTCTCCAGCCCGCAGTGCGTAACAATCGTAGCCCGGCTCGTCAGAGCCGGGTCCGCGCGCAAAGTGATCCGAGTCCCGTCGCCGCGGCGGACGGGACGGCATTGTGTAGCCCCGCACGCAGCCGAACCGGCGTCCCCGAACCGCTCCGCATTTGCGCGGGGTTGGGGTAGGAGGACGGAATACTGGGTGTGAAGAACATCGCGCGCCGCAGGCCCGGAGGGCCGACATATCACAGCCCACCGTTTCAACGGTGGGGAGGCCAAAAGAAAACCCGAGTCCCGGCAGGGACGGCATACGTGACCCTAACGTCCCATCTGCGGCTGTCTTAATCTTGTCGCCAACGGCGCAGCCGCAAAGCCTGCCCCGAGCTCATCGAAGGGCGCTGTTAGGCGTGGGCATCAGCCCGCGCTAGGCGAGCCTTCACCCTCGGCTGCGGAGCCGCGTATTTTGCTCTCTCGACCGCTTCGTATCACGGCACGACTTCGGGTTAGGGTTCAATAAGGCCTGTTTACGCCAGCTATCTGCTGACAGCCAACTTCCGGATCGCCGTCACACGACCCAATCATGACAGCGGAACATTTCCATCTTCCGTTCCGTAGGTTTACGATGCGGGGCCATACTCGCCGAAAGGCACAGCATGAAGAGACTCGCCACACTATTCGCCCTATTGATTTTCGGCGTAGCCTTTGCCGGTTCAGGTTCAAAACCGGAGCCCCACCGCATCTGGATCACCGGCGCGATCATTATCTCGCCCGAGAATCTCGATCACATAGAAAAAGCGAGCGTGCTGATTGAGGATGGGCGCATTGCCCGCGTGGAAAGGGCGCAAAAGGCGAAGCCACCAGACGGCGCGATTGTAGTCTCGGGCAACGGACAATATCTGATTCCCGGGCTGGTGGACTCGCACGTACATCTGGCTTCTATTCCGGGAATTGGAATGATCCCAGACCAGGTGAAGCTTAACGAGCCGCTGGCCGAGTCCTATTCCAAACACGAGACCCTGGTCGAGTCCTATCTCAAACAGCTGCCACGTTCCTGCTTGTACTACGGTTACACGACGCTGGTAGACCTGGTAGCACCCTTCCCCCATGAATTGGATGCCTTCCGGCACGAGCCGCTGCATCCAGATTTGTACGACTGCAATCCGTCGATGCCTTTCGCGAACGGATATCCCATGTCGTACGCTCCACCAGAAGTGCGATTCAAGCTATTTCCAAATTTCATTTACGACACCAAGCAGGCAGCCAGTATTCCGCCCCAGTACAAACCTGAAGATCACACGCCGGCAGCCGACGTCGCGCGAGTGAAGAATGCGGGCGGAATCTGTGTGAAGACTTTCTTCGAACGCGGCTTCGGCCCGGTCAGAAACTTGCCAGTCATGGGGCCGGAGGTTTTGTCCCGGATCCGAAGGGCGGCAACGGCGAACGGTCTGGTCCTGATGATTCACGCCAATACCTTTGAAGCGCAGAGGTTCGCTGTCGACGGCAACGTGGACGTGATCGCTCACGGCATGTGGAACTGGGGCGACTTAGGCAAAAACCCTGAGCTCCCGGACGAAATCAAGCGCCTGTTGGATGAGATAGTGGAAAAGCGAATCGGATATCAGGCCACGACTCAGGTTCTGTATGGGCTGGAGGCGCCCTTTGACCCTGACTATCTGAAGAATCCGGCCGTCGCCGAAGTCGTACCGAGAATGCTCATCGACTGGTTTGATTCTCCGGAAGGGATGTGGTTCAAAAAAGAGCTGAACGAAAGTGGCGAGCCGGACGCCGCCATTATTCGGGGCTATGAGCAGGGACCGATGCGGCGGGTGCGCCAAGTCGTCGCGTATTTGGCAAGCAAGGACGCAAATTTCTTGTTCGGAACCGACACGCCTTCAGCGCCGACCTATGGAAATCTCCCCGGTTTAAACGGATTTCTGGAGATGAAACAACTGCAGCGAGCGGGAATGTCGCTAAGACAGATTTTCCGTGCAGCCACGATCAGCAACGCGCAGGAGTTCAAGCTGGACTCGCAGATTGGGACAATCGAGCCGGGCAAGGTTGCTAATCTTGTGCTCATGACGAAGAATCCGTTGGAAACCATCGATGCCTACGACAGCATCACCACAGTCTTCGTGCATGGGAAACCAGTTTCGCGCAAAGATCTGGCGGCCGGAAGCAAAAGGTAACACGTTCATTGCGTTTGGAGCCCGTAAAGACAAACATGAGTTCAGAGCGAATGGTCGGCTACTCCGAGATTGTCGTAGAGTGAAGTTGGCGTAGATAAGCTGATGTGACACCGCCATCTCGGAGGTATCCCGACTGCCGATGGGGACGTTCTCTCGCGATTCTTTCCCCACTGTTTCCCATTCCGGGAATTTTGTTACTTTTGTTCCATCTCCCACCTCTTTTTCCTCGAACTCCCTTCCCCTCCGGCCCTACCCTGAACGATTGACCCCGCGGAGGTCTCCATGAATTCGTGTGCCACGATCATTCGTATTTGCCGCCACATCCTCCCCAACGGACGCCGCTGTCAGCAGCCCGCTGTTCGCCGCCGCGCCTGCTGTCGCCATCACCTCGACGCCCAGGCGCGCCTCCACAATATGGCCCGCGCCCGTCGCCGCTCCCTTATCCTCCGTTTCCGTGTCCCCGAGACCTTTCGCGACCTTGCCTGGAACAAGGCCGAGATCAACCGCGTTCTCGCCACCGAGCGCATCGACCCCGACGCCGCCCTGCTGATGCTCTGGGCCATGGATCTGACCACCGGCGTCCTCCGCGCCGAGTTCGCTTGCCGCCCACGCCGTCCCCAAAACCGCGCTTCTAACCCTAATGGAATCTATGACGTAGCTCCAAATCCTTTGTCTCCACAAAGCTTGAGCGAAACCCTCCCACAAGTGATTGAAAACACAAAGAGGCAGGGGGGAGGGGGTACAGCGGCGCTTCAGCGCCGCGTCCAGCATGGCCTTTGAAGGGAGCCGGGTTTTAACCCGGCGTATTTTGGAAAACAGCCTCTACCGCATCGCGTCTTCGACTTCGCTCAGCCAGTCGGGACGTTTCAGGAGTTCGCGTGGTTTCGGACCATCGGCAGCGCCAACGATTCCATCCCGCTCCATGAGGTCAATCAGATGAGCGGCGCGTCCGTAGCCGATGCGAAGTCGGCGTTGCAGCAGGGAAGTGGATGCCTTCCCGTATTCCAGCACGATCCGAACCGCGTCCTGAAACAGCTCGTCGTTATCGTCCTCGGCCGTGCCGTCAGCGCCGGAGCCACCACCGGGCTCTCCATCTTCGCGCGGAGCCTGCAGGAATGCCTCCTGGTACTGCGCCGGACCTTGCGCCTTCCAGAACTCGACAACCGCCGCAATCTCTTTCTCGGTGACAAACGGAGCATGCAGACGATGCACCCGCGCCGACCCATTCGGGAGATACAGCATATCTCCGCGCCCCAGAAGGGCCTCGGCGCCGTTGGCATCGAGAATGGTGCGGGAATCGATCTTGGTTGCCACCCGAAACGACATACGTGCCGGGAAATTAGCTTTTATAAGTCCGGTGATCACGTCCACCGAAGGCCTTTGGGTCGCCAGCACGAGATGTATTCCGACGGCGCGCGCCATCTGCGCCAGCCGGGTGATCGACGCTTCGACGTTTTGTCCGTCGAGCATCATCAAGTCGGCCAACTCATCGATGATGATGACGATGAACGGCAGCGGCTTGGCGTCGCTCCCTTCTTCAAAAAGGCTGGGAGTGCCACTATCAAACAGTTTGTTGTACTGGTCGATGTTACGGACGCCCTTCTCCGCCAGCACCTTGAGCCGCCGTTCCATCTCGCGCACCGCGTTTCGAAGCGCGTTCGATGCCAGCTTCGGTTCGGTAATGATCGGAGTATGCAAATGCGGCACGCCTTCATAGTTGCCAAGCTCGAGGCGCTTGGGATCGACCAGGATTAGCCGGACTTCTTCGGGGGTCGCCTTGTAAAGCAGCGACATGATGAACGCATTGATCGCAACACTCTTGCCCGACCCCGTCGAGCCCGCAATCAGCAGGTGAGGCATGCTGTTGAGGTCGGCGGTCACGATGCGGCCATTAATGTCTTTGCCCATCGCCAGCGTAAGCTTCGACTTGGTGCCGAGGAACTCCTGCGACTCGACAACCTCGCGCAGCCAGATGGTCTCGCGTTCGTGATTGGGAACCTGGATGCCGACGGTCGACTTTCCCGCCATGCGCTCGATCAAGATGCTCTCGGCACGCAGCGCCAGGCACAGATCGTCGGTCAAGCCGGTAATCCGGCTGTACTTGATGCCGGCCTCGGGCTTGAACTCGAAGGTCGTGACCACAGGGCCGGGATTGATCTGCGTGACCTGTCCGCGAACATCGAACTCGCCGTATTTCTCTTGCAGCACCTGGGCCGTAATTTTGAGCTCATCTTCGTTGATGGTGCTATGTTCGTCAGGCCGGCGCAGCAAGGCCGTCGAGGGAAGTTTGTAGCCGCCCGCAAGCTTCGGCATCGTCGTCTTGCCGTGGCGGGTGTCATCGGCACGCGACGTGACGGCGATCGGGCCCCCTTCGGGCACCTCCGGCGGTGCAGTCGTTGCTGCATCTGTCTCAGCCAGTTCATCGAGAAGTTCTGCTGGCTCAGCAGGATGTTCGGGGCTGCCAAATTCAGCGTCGAACATTCGCTCGATTCCGCTCTTGACCGGGCCCCCAGCCGCAGCCGGACTGGACGGTACCGGCACTCGCGTCGGAGTGCGTGGTCCTGCCGCAGGGGTTTCGGCTCGGCGCGGCACCAGTTGCGCCGTGACGACAGGTTTGGCATTGGCGGTCGCCCGCTTCTTCTCCAGTTCCTTCGCGGCTTTCTTGCGCTCGCGGTCGGCGCGCCAGTCGGCGAACCGGTCCAGCGCCGCATAGGCGAACGAGAACCGTGTTTGCGACCAGATCTGCACCGCTCCAAACGAGAACGCAGTCGACAGATACAGCGCCACTGCAATCATCGCCACGCAGATCAGGTAGGCGCCCACGACGTTGAAGTAGTGGATGAGCGCATCGGCCACGATGCGGCCCAGCAACCCTTCGGCAGGGATCGCACCCATCCAGCGAAAGTCCCACGGAGGCAGTCCGAGCAATCCCGCGACGAAAATCAGCAGCGCCAGCGAGCCGATCGTTTTGGCATAAGGAGAATTGATCGGCCTCGACCGGAACCAGCGGACGGAATACATCACCAGAAAAATGGGAATCAGGAATGCCGCGACCCCAAGGACCTGTAGCGTCAGGTCGCTGGCGACCGCTCCAAATACTCCGATCCAGTTGTGGGCAGGACGGCCCGCGGGCGGCGCGGCCGCAGTGTTGAACGACGGATCCAAGGGCGAGTATGAAACCAGGGCAAGGACCAGGAGGAGCGCGAAGACCAGCATTAGAAAGCCGATCAGCTCATTGAGCCGCCGGTTGGCTGTCGGAACAAATGCGCGTGACAGAACTGTCATGTTGGCGTTAGGCCTGCCCGCAGTTCCACGTCGTTTCTTTGGACTCATCCCACCTGCTCGATCCAGCGCAGGCAGACACCACCGCCACACGCGCGACGGTTTATAAACGCGCGAATCCGCGACTTGCCCGAAGTACGCCAGAGCCAGAATGATTATGACAAAAAGGCGAGTCCCGACGGCGGAAATCAAGGACCCAGGTGTTGCCGATCTAGTCTCCCCCTCCTGGACTAGCGTCCGCGATCCGAATCAGCTGTCAGTGAGGCTTGCTGATGTACCACAGCACGAATGCGCCGAGCAGGATGCGGTAAATCGCGAAAATAGTGAACCCGCGAGTCCGTACCCAGTTCATGAACCACGCGACGACGCCATAAGCGACGACGAAAGAAACGACAAACCCGATTGCCAGCAGGATCCACGAGTGCGCATCGCTGGGCATCGCACCAATGGCGCTGGGCTCGCCATGATGTGGGTGCGTTGATTTCCACAAATCGTAAACCGTCGCCACCACCATTGTAGGGATCGATAGGAAAAACGAAAACTCCAGCGCTGCGGGTCGGCTCATTCCAGCCAGTTCTCCTGCAGTGATGGTTGACATCGAGCGCGAAGTCCCAGGAAAGACAGCCGACAACACTCTGGCACAGCCCAATCCAGACCGCTTGTCCAATTGACATCTCCTCCAGGTCTTCCGTCAATTTGCCGCGCGCGAAGGCCTTATGTTGAGACCGTTCGTAAATCCCATCCACGATCCACATCACGATCCCGCCGACGATGAGCGCAAGGCTCATCACGTAAAGACTTTCAAGATGCTTGCCAATTGTTTTCGTCAAAAGAAACGCAGGAATGGCGGTGACAACGAAGGCGATCATCGTCAGGGTCAGGGGATGGTTGAAGACAGTTCGATCGCCGCGTGACCCTTGCGGGAAGTCCCGCACGAATTCCACGATCCGGGTCCAGAAATAGAGAGGCAGGCACAAAATAGCGCCCAACTGGATCACAATGGAGAACATCTTCCAGTAGCCGATTGCCAGGTCCACACCCAGGAATGACTCGGCGATGCGCAAGTGCGCCGTCGAGCTGACAGGAAGAAACTCAGTTAGGCCTTCAATGATCCCCAGCAAAACCGACAACAGGTAATCGTTCAATTTGCCTCCGCAGATGTGTGTCTCTTAAGGCTATTCCACTGTGTTCCCAAATGTGGGCATGTTGTTCTGAACCATGTATAACAGACGCTCCGCGCGCGACGACCAGTCGGTGTTGTCGGGGAACTGCGACATGACCCTCTTGGCCACCGAGGTCGCTCTCGCTGTAGAATCGGCGGCCTTCTTGCCGTCGTTGTTGGTCTTATAGATCACGATCAGCGCCGAATATCGCCATGCTGCTTTGTAAAGCGCTTCCGGAGTCTTTGGCGATTGCGCGTGATCGTCGGCGTACTTCATGTAGAGCGACGCCTCCAGTTCGGGACACTTCGCTTCTGCTGCCCACTCACCGCAAGTCTTATTGTCGAGCAATCGATACGCCGCCAGATCCGACCACTTAGTGCCGGGAAACTTCTTGATTACTTTTTTCATGTACTGATCGTCGATCTGATATTTCAGGGATGGATCGCTCTGTTTCGACGAAGGCCGGGTCGATGCGTCAATCGCTTCAATTTGCCACCGAATGTCGGCTGACCGGTACGCCGCCTCTGCCGCCAGTGGCGATGTAGGGAAGTACTCTGCCAGACGTGCGTACAACCGCATCGCGTCTTGCGCGGCCCCTTTACGGCCTCCGCGGCGGCTGCCTTCGGCTTCGGAATCCACAGCCTCGCCGAAGATGATCTTGTCGCCGTCAGGCGTGGCGGTTGTGATCACGCCCTTGTCGACGATCCATCCGGTCACGTTGCGCTCGGTTTCCTGATCGGGATCGGTTTCGACCGTGCCCACAACATTTGCCCATCCGGGGGAGCGCTCGATGACGGCCACCTCACGTCCGCGACTGATGTTCGACAACTTGGCTGACGTGGCGTCTGGTGCGACGTAAATAATGCCTTCGCGGATAATGATTCCGCGTTCGACGGCCGCCATGCACGCGATGGACATGGCCGAAACCAGGGCACAGGTTGCGATTACTCGTTTGATCAACACCTTGCTACTCCTGCTTCTATCTGAAAAATGGGCTTCAACTCGGCCAATCACTTGGCCGCCGGATCCTCCGAGAGGATTTGAGCCAGCAGTTGCGGCTCGATGTTCCCGCCGCTCACCACCACGACCGTTGCCTTGGAAGGGGGCAGTTCGTCGCGGTGAAACAGCCAAGCCGCAAAGGTCACTGCTCCGCTGGGCTCAGCCAGGATTCGAGCATTGCTGACAATTTGTCGCACTGCGCTGCGAATCTCATCCTCGGTCACCGTAATAATGCCGTCCACGAACTCCCGGATGTGCTCGAAGTTCAAAGGTCCCACAGACTGAGTGCGTAGCCCATCGGCCAGTGTGCTTGAGACACGTTCCGCTGAAAGTCGAACGATCTCTCCTTTGCGAAAACTCTGCTGCGCATCGTTGGCAAGCTCAGGCTCAACACCGACAATCTTCGCGGTCGATCCACTGAGCTTAAGCGCGCTGGCTATTCCGCTGACGAGGCCGCCTCCGCCTACCGGCACTAGCACAAGCTCGACGTCTGGGCAGTCCTCCAGAATTTCCAAACCGGTTGTTCCCTGGCCAGCGATGATGAATTCGTCGTTGTACGGAGGCACGATGGAGTAACCGTTCTGCTTCGCGAGTTCTTCGGCCTTCTGCATCCTCTCGCCACTCGCCGGACCGACGATGACGACTTCGGCGCCCAAGGCAGCCGTATTGTCCATCTTGATTCTCGGCGCGTTCCGCGGCATGACGATGACCGCCTTCACCCCCATCGCCCGCGCGGCGTACGCAACGCCCTGAGCATGATTGCCGCTGGAATACGAAATAACGCCCCGCTGCCGCTCTTCTTCCGAGAACGACGCGACCTTGTTGTAGGCGCCGCGCAACTTGAATGAGCCGATGGGCTGCAAACTCTCCGGCTTGAACGAAAGCTGCTCTTGGCCTGCGGCAGAGCTTTCATCGCCTTTGGTGGTGGCGGGAGGAAAATAAGGAATCAGTGGCGTGCGTGCCGCGATTCCACGTAAGCGTTCCTGTGCGGCTTTGATTTGATCGAGCGTAACCATGTCAGATTTCGAGGATGACCGGCATGATCAACGGCCTGCGCGAAGTGTTCTTCACGATGAAGCGTTTCAAATCCTGGCGGATTTTCTCTTTGATCACGCCATAGTCCGCGCGCTCTTCATCGCTCGATGCCTGCAGCGTGTTCATCACGGTCACTCGGGCCTGGTCGAGGAAGCCGTCCTCGCTGGTGCTGGGCGAAAAGCCACGCATCACGATTTCCGGAGACGTTTCAACCTTTCCCGTTAGTTTGTTAATCGCAATGATGGGCAACACGATGCCGTCCTCGCTCAGGTGACGGCGATCGCGGATCACCAGGTCCTCGACGACGTCCCCCATTGAGTTGGAATCGATGCAGATGCGGCCCACAGCCACGCGTCCGGTCTTCTTCGCACCCATCTCATCGAACTCCAGGATGTCGCCGCTTTCGAGCATCATGACTTTCCCGACCGAGCCGTGCATTGATCCCGCCAACTCCGCGTGCAGTTTGAGCTGACGGTACTCGCCGTGAATCGGGATGAAGTACCGCGGCTTCACCAGATTGATAATGAGCTTTAACTCTTCCTGGCTGGCGTGACCGCTAACGTGCACGGGGGGCGTGGATCCATCGTCGTAAATGACATGAGCATCGCGGCGGAAAAGATGGTCAATCACACGATAAATCGCCTTTTCATTGCCGGGAATAATGCGCGACGACAGGACAACCGTGTCGCCTTTTTGAATGCGTGCGTGCTTGTGGTTGTCAACCGCAGCGCGCGACAGCGCAGACATGGGCTCGCCCTGCGTGCCACTGATCAGGACGCAAACCTTTTCGGGCGGCAGATCACGGATTTGGGCGGGGTGGATGAGCGTACCTTCCGGAACATCGATGTAGCCAAGGTCCTGGGCGATTTCAGTCGACTCCATCATCGACCGACCGACCAGCGACACCTTACGACCATTCTCGACCGCCTGCTCTATCGTCAGTTTGATGCGATGAATCGACGACGAAAAACACGAAATGAAGAGTCGTCTCTTGGTACGCGCAAAAATTTCCTCGAATCGCGCTCGCACCGCGCGCTCGCTGGGTGTATAACCGCGCCGCTCGACATTCGTCGAGTCCTGGAACAGCGCCAGCACGCCCTGCTTGCCATATTCCGCAAAGGCGTGCAAATCGAACAGCTTGTTGTCGGTGGGCGTGGGATCGACCTTGAAATCCCCGGTATGGATCAGCACCCCTAACGGCGTGTGAATCGCCAGCGCCACGCAATCGACCAGGCTGTGCGTCACCTGGATGGGATTGATCGTGAACGGGCCGATCTTGAAGCGCTCGCCCGGCTGTATCTCATTGAGTTCCGCGTCATCCAACAAGCCGTGTTCTTCCAGCTTCCCCTCGACATAGGCCAGCGTGAACTCGGTGCCGTATACGGGAACATTCAGTTCCGAAAGGATCCACGGGAGCGCGCCTATGTGGTCCTCGTGGCCGTGCGTCAGCACGATCGCGCGCATGTGCTCGCGGTTCTCCATCAAATAAGTGATATCGGGAACGACGATATCGACGCCTAACAATTCGGCTTCAGGAAACATCAGGCCGGCGTCGATCACGATGATGTCGTCAGCCCAGCGAATGGCCATGCAGTTCATGCCGAATTCGCCGAGTCCACCCAAGGGTACAACTTGTAACTTTCCAATAGGCATCAGCAGCTTCGATGCTAGCACAGCACCGCACACGGGTTACGCGTCCGCGCATCGGGAATGACGGAAATTCCCTATACTGAACGAAGCATGAAGACAGTGGGCAACAGCGCGGGAAAGTCGCTAGTGAGGCAGGGACTCGAGGGCGCCATTCGAAATGCTTTCATGAAAGCCTACTCGACCGTAAAGGTCGACCCTGCCAAGTATCTTGAACATCTCCGCATCGCGTACAACCTGCCGGCGCTTACTTATGACGGCGTCTACTCCGTAGACGTCGAAGTACTCGATCAAATCGCCGACGAGACCATACGCGGCAGCATGAAGATTGCCGCAGCAGAAGGCGCTGGATTTGGCATGGGAGGCCTGTTTACCATCATTCCGGACCTCGGCATCCTGGCGGCCATCACGATTCGCATGATTCAGAAGCTCAGTCTGATTTACGGCTTCGCTTACAACACTGAACAAGAAGAAGCGGAACTTTGGGTCGCCGCAGCCAGCGCCGCGGGCGTCGACATCAGCCGCGATCTGGTCGAGAAGAGAGTGGTGTCGAAGTTCATTCCGCGCGTAATCCAGCGTATTGCAGCCCGTGCCAGCGCTGAAATGGTTGAAAAATGGACTGCGCGCCTCATCCCGGTAGTGAGTTCTGTGCTCGGCGCGGGGCTCAACTATTACTTCATGCGCGTTTGGGGACAACGGGCGGTGCGCCACTTCCGTCAGCGGCATCTGGAATTGCGAAAGAGGGGTCTGGCCGCGCCAACAGTGCCTCTGATTGCAGAAAGCGTCCGCAGGCCGTGATGGGAGGCCCACGCCTCATTGCGGCACAGCATCGAGCTTCACGCGTGCAATGGAAGCGTTGTCAAACTCACCCTCCCACTTCGCCATCACTACCGTCGCGAGGCAATTGCCGAGAACGTTGACGGCGGTTCGTCCCATGTCGAGCAGTTGATCAACTCCTAGCAACAGGAACACCGGTTCCGTCGGCAGTCCTGCCGAACTAGCCGTCGCCAGCAAAATCACCAGGGCCGCTCGGGACACCCCAGCCACTCCCTTGCTGGTGAGCATCAGAGTGAACATCAAGACCAACTGCTGCACCAAGCTGAAATGGATTCCCCCGACCTGGGCAACGAAAATCGCAGCCACCGAAAGATACAGGGAGCTGCCGTCGAGATTGAAGCTGTATCCAGTGGGTATAACGAAGGCCACGATCTGCCGCGGCACTCCGATAGACTCCATCGCTTCCATGGCGCTCGGCAGGGCGGCTTCGGAACTCGATGTGGCAAAGGCGATCGTTACGGGTTCGATGGCCGCCTTTACAAAGCGCTTCACTGGGACCTTGAAAAATAACGCAATTGGCACCAGTACTCCAAACACAAACACTAGCAGCGCCGCGTACAGAGTGAGCACCAGCTTCAACAGGCTTTCGACGATTCCGATTCCGGTGTGAGCCACCGTGTAGGCGACGGCAGCACCGACACCAATCGGGGCCATGTACATGACGATATTGGTGAACTTAAACATTGTCTCCGCCAGGCTTTCGCAAAAACCCAGCATGACGGCACGCTTGGGCTCGCTGACCATGGCCAGCGCCACCGCGAAGATCAGGCTGAACACCACCACTTGCAGGACCGCGTTGTCCGCCACTGCCTTAGCGATGTTTTCTGGAAACACGTGCAGAATTGTTTCTTCCGCGCCGAGCTTGGCGGGTACGCTGTCGGCGACCGTGGCAGGCGGCAAGTGCACTCCCACCCCTGCTTTCGTGAGGTTGATCGCACCCAGTCCGAGGAAAATTGCGATCGTCGTAACAATTTCGAAATAGATAACTGATCGAAGCCCCAGCCGACCCACCTGGCGTAGGTTGGAGTGCCCGGCGATGCCCACCACGAGCGTTGCAAACAGCAGAGGAGCGATGATCGTCTTGATCAGTCGCAGGAAGATCATCGCCAGCACGCGAAGATTCGTGGCTACGTTAGGGAAGTCGTGGCCGACCTCGGCGCCCAGCAGCATTGCAATAAAGATCCATGCTGTTAGCGTGCGCTTGAATAAGCCGTAGGCGATCAACGCTGCCAACGCCGCCCAACGCAGAACCGGGGATACTAGCGACGCGGAGTCGCCGGCAATTCGCCAATAAGCGAGAGCGACGCAGCCAAGGGCCGCGGCCGTGAACAGTGCGATGTTTTCGCGTTGGGATACTGTTTTCTGCATGAAAAGCTGGGTGTCTAGCGCAGGATGTCTTCCAATTCCACTCCGCGGTCGGTGCGCTCGTCGCGATACTTCACGATCACCGGCGTGTAGAGAGACAGTCCCCACTCACCGGCTTTTCCTTTGGTAATCGCACGCGATCCCGGCACGACGACTGCTCCGTCAGGTACTCGTAGAGGTTCAGTTTCGCTGGAGCGATGAATATTCCCTTTTACCAGATCGAACAACGGCGTCGATCGCGTCAGAATCACGCCCGCACCCAGCACTGCTCGCTCGCCAATCTGCGTACCTTCGTAAACACCGCAGTTTCCGCCCACAAGCACATCATCCTCCAGGATCACGGGCGACGCGTTGATCGGCTCGAGCACGCCGCCAATTTGCGCCGCGGCACTGATGTGTACCCGCTTTCCCACCTGGGCGCACGATCCCACCAGGGCGTGCGAGTCCACCATCGAGCCTTCGTCGACGTAGGCCCCGACGTTGATGTACATCGGTGGCATGCACACGACTGAAGGCGCGATGTACGCCCCACTGCGTACCGACGAGCCTCCCGGAACAATGCGCACGCGATCTTCCGCGGTGAACTGCCGAATCGGATAGGTATCTTTGTCAACAAACCCCAGCACGTTCGGATCGCCGCTCTCCACTAACGCGCCAATGCGGAATCCCAACAGGATGCCCTTCTTGACCCATGCATTTGTGTGCCATGTGCCGTCGTCTTTGTCGGCGGACCTGATTGTTCCCGCCGTCAATGCGTCGCGGAACTCTCAAAGCTGGTGCGGGCATGCGGGTCATTGACCGCTTCCGCTCCCGCTGCATAGAGTCTCTCGATGGTGGCTTGAAGGTCGTGCATCTTGCGGGCAGTATATATGCTCGCTTGGAGACGCTCCAGTGCGAAGCGCCACACCGTATCGTGATGATGCGGGATCGATCTTATTGCGCGGTGACAGAATGCGGCTGTAGCAAGCCGACTTCAGTGACAACCTTTTCCAGCTTCGCTCGGTTTTCCGTCCTCATCGGAACGATGGGAAGCCGATAGACTTCTTCGATCCGGCCCATCATCGACAGCACGGCTTTTGCCGGCCCAGGATTCGACTCCATGAAGTTGGCTTGCATGAGAGGAAGGTACTTGCGGAAGATCATTCGCGCCATGTCCCACTTGTTGGCCAGGGCGGCTTGGGTCATCCGTGTTATCTCCGCAGGGATTTCGTTGGACACCACAGAAATGATTCCCACTCCGCCCAGTCCGATCACGGCGAGCGTGATCGCATCATCCCCGGAGAAAACCAGGAAGTCCTCAGGAACGGTCGCGCACACCTCGGCGATTTGCGAAATGTTGCCGCTGGCTTCCTTCACGCCAATAATGTTGGGAATCTCAGCCAGTCGCCGCAGCGTCGGAGTCTCGATGTTTGTGCCGGTGCGTCCAGGGATGTTGTATAGGACGATTGGCTTTTGCGAGGCTTCCGCAATCGCCCGGAAATGTTGATAAACGCCTTCCTGCGTGGGCTTGTTGTAGTAAGGCGTGGCGCTCAGGATGACGTCAACGCCTCGGCGCGCCGATATTTCTCTGGTCTTGGCTACGGCATCCTGCGTGTTGTTGGAGGTGGCCCCTGCCATGATTGGCACGCGGCCTTCGGCTGCTTCAATCGTTACATCAATTACTCGCAGCCACTCATCGTGGCTCAACGTTGGCGTTTCGCCAGTGGTCCCGCATGGCAGAAGAAAATCAATGCCTGAATCAACCTGCCAGCGCACCAGTTGCCGCAGCGCCATTTCGTCGAGGCTGCCGTCTTGCTGGAAAGGTGTGACCAGAGCGGTGCCGCATCCACGCAGTTTCATGGTGCCAAAACTACCTCTTCCAAAATTGTATGGCCTGTCGCCTGTGCAAAATCAGAGCTGGCTAAAAATATCCTTGAAGTCGAAAAACCCCGTTTTGCCTACGATCCACTCCGCCCCCAGCACTGCGCCTTCCGCGAAAGCGCGGCGCGACTTGGCCTCATGGGTCAAGACGATCCGATCGGCACCCGACGACAACTCCAGGGTGTGAATTCCGCTGACATCTCCTTCGCGCTCGGAGCTGATCTCCGGCTGAACGCCAGACGCCTGCGCCAGTACACGCTGTAACGCCAATGCCGTTCCCGAAGGTGCGTCCTTTTTGTGAATGTGATGGCGCTCGGCGATGTGGCCGGAGTAGCCGTGTTGCAAGGCCGGAACTGCCGCTCGGACAATCTGGAAGAACAGGTTCACCCCATAGGAAAAGTTTGCGCCGAAGACGAAGCCCGTGCTTGCTTGCTCGACATTCTGCCGCACCCGGTCCAACTCGCCGTACCAGCCGGTTGTGCCCACCACCATGTTCCTCTTCGCCGCCAAGCACGCGGCGATGTTTGCCAGGACAGCTTCCGGAGTTGTGAAGTCGATGACGGCGTCGGTGTCTCGAAGATTCTCCGAGGTCAACCATGCGCCGCCCGCGTTCTCCGCCCCCGTCACAATCCTCGTCCGGTGCCCCCGTTCTGCTGCGACCTCGGCAACCAGGGACCCGGTCTTACCTCGTCCCAACAGCACGAGATGCAGGGAGCGCGTGGTCAATCGAACACCTCGGGATCCACTTCCGAGAAGAATCGCGTATGCAGCCGCTGGATTGCGCCCGGCACATCGGCTTCGTCCACCACGAACGACATGTTGATCTCCGATGCCCCCTGCGAAATCATGCGCACATTGATGTCTTTGACCGCGTCAAAGACTTGCGCGGCCACTCCGGGTCGCTCTCGAATGCTTTCGCCCACCAGACAGATGATGGCCATGCGCCCGGAGAACTTTACGTACGCCAGCTTTTCCAGGTCGGCAGCAATCTCGGGGATAGCCTCATTGGAATCAACAGTCACAGAAATACTGACCTCTGAAGTGGACACAATATCCACCGCGCAGCGATGCCGCTCGAAAATCTCGAACACGGCCGCGAGAAATCCGTGCGCCATCAGCATCCGCGCCGCCACGATTTCGATGATCGTAATGCGCTGTTTCGCAGCGATTGCCTTAAATAGCGACTTCGATTTCTGCGTGCGAGCCACGATCCGAGTGCCTTCATTCTCCGGATTGCGAGAATTCAGAATCAGGACTGGAATATTTTTCTCCACGGCAGGCAAGACTGTAGCGGGATGTAGTACCTTCGCTCCAAAATAAGCCAACTCCGCCGCTTCGTCGAAACTAATGACCTTTATGCGGTGCGCCTTGGGGCAAATTCGCGGATCGGTGGTCTTCATGCCGTCCACGTCGGTCCAAATCTCGATGCGCTCGGCGTTGAGTCCGGCGCCTACCAGCGCCGCCGAAAAGTCCGAGCCGCCGCGCCCAATTGTGGTCGTAATACCTTCGCGCGTTGAACCAATGAACCCGCCCATTACGGGCACGCGGCCGTCAGCGACCAGCGGCTGCCCGTGGACTTGCAATTTGTGATTGATCTCGTCGACCTGCGGAATAGCCCGTCCGTGCTGACCGTCAGTGATGATTACCTGGCGCGCATCTACCAGCGTCGCAGGAATCTCGCGCGCCACGAATGCAGCCGTAATCACGACACTCGACAGTCGCTCGCCGAACGACACCACATAGTCAGACGTTCGCGGCGTGAGTTCCCCCACCGCAGAAATGCCGCGCAGCAATTGTTCCAGTGAATCAAATTCGGCCTGTAGTTCGGAATGAAGCTCCGTAAAGAGCCCTGTGCCCAGCAGTTCTCCGGCAGTATTGAAGTGCCGCTCGCGCACCTGCAGGCACAGATCGAGGGCTTTATCGCGACCGCCTCTTCCAGCGGCTGCTGCCATCGCCAGCAGCGTGTCCGTCACCTTGGACATGGCGCTGACCACGACATACGGGTGCTCTGCCAACCGTCCCTTGACGATGCCGGCGATGCGATCGATCGCGGTGGCATCCTCAACTGAGGTGCCACCGAATTTCATCACGATCACGGTATTACCGCCGTCGAGGTTGCTGGAGTCACGTCGTGCATCACGACAGGTAGCCCTGGACTTTGAGGAGTTCGGCGTTCAGCAGCGCAGCGCCGGCCGCACCGCGGATCGTGTTGTGAGAGAGCACCGTGAACTTGTAATCAAGGACGCCACAGGGACGAAGACGACCGACGCTGACCGTCATCCCGCTACCTCGGTCGAGATCGAAGCGCGGCTGAGGACGGTCCGGGGCCGCGTCGTACACCAGCGGTCGTACCGGCGCGAGCGGGCATCCCAGTTCGTGCGGTTTCGACTTGAAGTCACGGATGGCGGCCAGGACGGCCTCGATATCAGCCTTCTGTTTCAACTTCACCGACACCGACTCGGTGTGTCCGTCTTCCACCGCGACGCGATTGCAATGCGCCGTCATGCTGAAGCCGGCATCCTGCACGTGATTGCTGTTCAGTCGCCCGAGGAGTTTCCTGGTCTCCTCCTCCATCTTTTCTTCTTCCTTCGCAATGTATGGGATCACATTGCCCAGAATGTCGAGCGACGCAACGCCGGGATAGCCGGCCCCGCTGACCGCCTGCATCGTCGTCACGAAGAGAGATTCCACTCCAAACTTCTGATGCAGAGGCGCCAGAGCGACAACCAGGCCAATGGCAGAGCAGTTGGGGTTTGTAACGATGTATCCACCGGACTTCTTGCGCCAGCACTGCTGCTCGATCAGCGCGAGGTGATCGGGATTGACCTCAGGGATGACTAGCGGCACGTCTTGTTGCATCCGAAAAGCGCTGGAGTTGCTGACTACAGCGCACCCCGCCTCGGCGAACTTCGGCTCCATCTCGCGTGCAATGCCCGCGTCCAGTGCGGCGAAAATCACGCGTGGAGCGCCATTGGGCTCGGCCGGCGAAACTAGCATCTGGCGAATCTTGTCGGGGATTGGTGTTTTCAGGCGCCAGCGCGCCGCATCGCCGTACATTTGTCCGGCCGAGCGGTCAGACGCGGCCAGCCACGCCACTTCAAACCACGGATGGTTCTCGAGCAGTTGGATAAAGCGCTGACCGACAACTCCGGTGGCGCCCAGAATTCCGACGGGTATTTTCTGCTGTGACATCGTTATGAAAAATAGTTTACATCACAGCGGTGGCTGGAATGATGTTGTGTTCTCGACTCGCAACCTGAGAAAAGTTGGTCGGCCACACTGCGGGCAAGCGCGCCGCTCAGCATCATCGCACGGTGAAAAGTTTCAGATGTTCGGCAATCTCTGTCGCGACGGCCTCAACCGTCTTGCCTGACGTATCGATCGTCACTTGCGCGACCCGGTACGAAGGCAGCCGCTGCTCATATAACCTGCGAAACGCGTCAGTGTCCGCCGCCAGAGGGCGCGGGTTCTCAGGATCGGGCGCGTCCTCTACGCCGCAGCGTGTCAACATCTCCGCCACCGGAGTCTCGAGGAAGACCGTTCGGGTCTCGCTTGCGCGCAATAGTTCCACATTAGCGGACTGAGCGTACGCGCCTCCGCCCAGTGCCAATACTGTCGGTGTCGATATCCGCGCGAGGCATTGGCTGAGGGTCGCGTTTTCAATCGCCCTAAACCCTTCCTCGCCTCTTTCCCGGAACAACTGACGCACCGGCATTTCCTCCTGGCGTTCAATCTCTTCGTCCAGGTCGACGAAGTCCCATCCCAGCAATTCCGCCAGGGCGCGCCCGGTAGAGGTCTTACCGCTGCCCATGAACCCCGTGAGCGCGACAATTGCGCAGGGAGACTTGGAGCCCGCGAAATGGGAGGGTGTGTTCACGGCCTCTTACGCAGCATCTTTCGGCTGTTCCGGAGTCGTTTCGTCATGCCCAATAAGCGTGACCCTTAAGTAGTACCTTAACTCAACCAACAGGGGATTTCACAGGCCAATAACCCGTACTATTCTTCCGCGCATGCAACTCATACAAATTGGTCAGGCTCCCGCCAAGACACTTCTTCAGTTGATTGAAGAGATGTCTGCCAGCCAGTCCGCCGAAATCGAGCAACTGAAGCAAGCAGCGCTAGAGCGGCACGCTGCCGCGCAACTCCGCCGAACCTCGATGGCCCGTCCCCGGCGGGTGCGTTGCACTCGGCCTTCGGCCCGGATGGCAAGACGCGCCGTCGCGTAGTAACGGGGACGTAGCAACCTTCGTTGCTCGGACCAGTGCAGCCGATACGCTTGTCGGTGCTGTCTCAACTCGAGTCTCGGCACCCTTTCTTCCTGACACTTTGCACAAGCGAACCCCCTGCCAGTAGAATTATCGCTTACGGCGCAGTGGCTTGGCCGGTTCCATCGCAGCCTGCAATTCAAGTAAAGCTTCGCTGGCGAAATCTCGGCACGTCCGCCCCGATTGTTCCCTGGTAGTCAGGCGATAGTCCATGTCTCTGAAGCAGTCGGAAGCGATCGTTCTCCGAACCTATCCGCTGCGTGAGGCCGATCTTCTGGTCACTCTGTTTACCCGGGCAGAAGGCAAGGTCAAGGGCGTGGCGCGGGCGGCCAAGAAGTCGAGGCGGCGTTTCGGTGGAGCACTCGAGCCGCTGACCTGCGTGCGGGCGTACTACGAAGATCGCGAGCGGCAGGAGTTGGCGCGACTGGACTCCTGCGACATTTTGGAGTCACCGCTTTCGACCAGCGTAGATTACCCGCGCGTCGTGGCTTTGGAGCACGTGGCCGAGGCGCTCGACGAGTTGTTGCCTGACCGCGAAGCCAACGATGCGATTTATCGCCTGGCGGTGTCGGTGCTGCGTCGCTTGCGTAACGGCTCCATCTGGATGCCTTTGACGTATTTCCAGCTTTGGCTGGTGCGGTTGGTCGGATTTTTGCCCGAACTTGGACAGTGCGGCAACTGCGGGCAATCGCTGAACGGTAGCAAGGCGTTTTATCACGCACTGGCTGACGGTTTGATGTGCGTGCGGCACAAGCGGCTGGCCTCGTCGGAGTTGACCGCCGAATCGCGCGCGCGCGCGGCGCAGATGTTTCGCAGACCGCTTGAGAGTTTTGCGGACGAGTCGTGGACGTCCGCACAGTGTGTGGATTTGCGGCGATTTTTACTGCAGATCATTGAGCGCCACATTGAGAAGAAGTTGGTAACGGCGGTAATGCTGAACAAGTTGTAGGGTTTTGAAGGCGTGGCTTCAGCCACGCCGTAAAGGCGCACATACTAATCCCGAGCGGGCTTCAGCCCGCTAGAGAGAAAATCTTGGCTTCCTCCCAAAACCGCTTACGTTTCAGGAACTCATTCTTCGTCTGCAAAACTTCTGGGCGGCCACGGCTGTGTTCTGCAGCAGCCCTACGATGTTGAAGTCGGCGCCGGAACCATGGCGCCCGAGACTTTTCTTCGGGTTCTCGGTCCCAAGCCTTATCGTGTTGGCTACGTTCAGCCCTCGCGCCGCCCTGCTGACGGCCGCTATGGCGAAAATCCCAATCGACTCTTCAAGCACATGCAGTACCAGGTCATCCTCAAGCCGCCTCCGGCCGATGTGCAGGATCTCTATCTCGACGTCGCTGAGTGCCATCGGCATCGACCTGCGTAAGCACGACATCAAGTTTGAGGAGGACAACTGGGAGTCGCCCACGCTGGGCGCCTGGGGCATCGGCTGGCAGGTCATGCTTGATGGCCTGGAGATCACCCAGTTCACCTACTTCCAGCAGTGCGGCGGCATCGATCTCGATCCCATCTCGGCCGAGTTGACCTACGGGCTGGAGCGCATCGCCGCATTCCTGCAGGACGTGGACAGCATTTACGACATCACGTGGGTCGTCGGACCCGACGGGCGCCCTGTGAAGTACGGCGAGATTCGCCTGCAGGACGAGTTCCAGTTTTCCGTTTACAACTTCGAGCGGGCAGATGTCGAGAAAGCATGGCAGCATCTGCGGCTGTACGAATCAGAGTGTCAGGCGCTCCTGGACGAGTACAACTCCAGCTGGACCGAGGCCTGCGGAAGGAGATTCTGGCGAAAGGCGAACGGCGAACGGCGAAGAGCGGCGCCGCTCTCCCGGTGCTGGCTGCGCTTCGATCTTTGCCTGAAGTGCTCGCACCTGTTCAACATCCTCGACGCCCGCGGAGCGATCAGCGTCACCGAACGCGTTGGTGTGATCGCGCGCATCCGGACGTTGGCCGTCGGTGTCGCGAAGGCATATGTCGATCAGCAGACTGCAGATGCCCAAAGCGAATCGCAGTCTGTGAGCAAGCCAGACCAGGTCGCTGTGGGATAGTGCGTTGTCGAGAAAGACGCGGCGAGTTACCAGTTACCAGTCACCAGTTACAGCTTGTGATCCGAATCACATCATGAGCCAAGCAAGACGCGAGAAAATTGTGGGACGTTTTTATAATGGCAGACTTCCTTCTCGAAATCGGCGTTGAAGAGATTCCCGCCCGCATGATTGACGGTGCCCGCGAGGAACTCGTCCACCGTGTGGGCGAATTGTTGCAGCGTGAGCGGCTCGCGGAATCACCCTCAGTCCAGGCCTACTCGACGCCCCGCCGCTTGGCGGTTTTTACTCAGGGAGTCTCGCAGTCCCAATCCGACCTCACCGAGCAACTCACCGGCCCTTCGCTGAAGATTGCCTATAAAGATGGAATTCCGACCCCTGCCGCCGAAGCCTTTGCTCGCAAAGTGGGTGTGGACGTAACCACGCTGGAGAAAGTCACCACCCCCAAGGGCGAGTATCTCGCCGCCACGGTGCGGAGGAAGGGGCGCTCGGCCAGCGAAATCCTCTCCGAATTGCTCCCGAAGGAAATTGCCAGCCTTTATTGGGCCAAGAGCATGTACTGGCGCGGCAAATCCGCCGAGCGATTCGTCCGTCCTGTTCGTTGGTTGGTAGCGCTGCTCGATCAGGAAGTCGTGCCGGTGGCCTTCGCGGGCATCGCCGCTGGCGACATCAGCCAGGGACATCGCATTCTCTCTACTGGACCCGTGAAGATCCAGCACCCGGCCGACTACGCTTCCGACCTCGCCAAGAGTTCAGTGACGGTCA
The DNA here is from genome assembly GCA_963699185.1 of uncultured Acidobacteriaceae bacterium. Lineage (GTDB taxonomy): Bacteria > Acidobacteriota > Terriglobia > Terriglobales > Acidobacteriaceae > DASRAA01. The sequence continues at coordinate 1,373,526 of OY969419.1, forward strand.
GTGCCTCGGAACGGGAGCAACGTATCCGCAAAGCGCTCGATGCCGCTACGCGAACTATTCCCGGAGCGCGCTGGCGCGAAGACAAGTCTCTGCTCGACACGGTCGTCAATCTTACTGAGTGTCCTTCGGTAGTTCTCGGAAACTTCGATCCCGAATTCCTCGCGCTACCCGCCGAGGTTCTCGTCACCGTGATGCGCGATCACCAAAAATATTTCGCGATCGAGGACGCCGACGGAAAGCTCTTGCCCCACTTCCTCGCCGTGCTGAACACCGACGGCGATCCCGACGGCCTCATTCGCCACGGCAACGAACGCGTTCTGCGCGCCCGCTTCAATGACGCTCGCTTTTTCTGGAACACCGATCAGAAAATCTCGCTGCGCGATCGCGTCGACATGCTGAAGACGGTCACCTTCCAGAAGGATTTGGGTAGCTATTTCGACAAGACCTGCCGCGTGCAAAAGCTCGCCAGCCTCATCTCGACGGTTCTGGAAGAGGCTGGTGTCGCCATTCGTCCGGGAGTTGTTCACAAAGCTGCGCTGCTCTCCAAGGCCGACCTCACCACCGATCTGGTCAAGGAGTTCACTGAATTACAGGGCATCGTGGGCGGCCTCTACGCCAAGGCCCAGCAACTCGATCCTCTTCTGCCGCCCGCGACCGCAGCGGCAATCGGCGATGCGATTTATCATCACTATCAGCCAGAATCGATGGATGACCAGGTTCCTCCGACTGTCGAAGGCGGAGTGCTCGCCATTGCCGACAAGGCCGACACTATCGCTGGAATGTTTGCCTTGGGATGGCAGCCCACCGGCTCCAAGGATCCATTTGCTCTGCGCCGCGCCGCCAACGGTATCGTCAAGATCATCGCCGAGCACAAACTTCCGCTTCCGATTGCGAAACTATTCGCTGATGCGCGCGCCGAGTACAGCGGAACCGACGCCGAAACCCGCTTCGACCGGAAGTTGGATTTCGACACCTCCATCGCCTCTTTCATGCGCGAGCGCTTGGAGTTCTATGTTCGTGACGCTCGCGGCTTTGCCTACGACGTAGTGAATGCCGTCCTCGCCGCTGGCAGCGACGATATTGTCGACGCTATTCTGCGTGCCGAAGCGCTCACAATGGTGCGCGGCTCCGACGATTTCGCCTCGATTTCGGTGGCATTCAAGCGGACAAAAAACATTCTCCGTCAGGCCCGCGAGGGCGGAAAGAAAATCGCAAACCAGGTCGAACCCGCAGCATTGACCGAGGACTCGGAACAAGCTCTCGCCGCGCGTCTTCCAGAAGTCGCAGCCAAGGTTCGCGAACTTCGGGACCAGAAGAACCACACAGCAGCCCTCACCGAAATCAGCCGCCTTCGCCAGCCGATCGACCTTTTCTTTGACAAGGTCATGGTGATGGTCGACGACGATCGTGTGCGTGCCAATCGACTGGCATTGCTGCAGACGCTGTTACAGGAGTTTTCAACCATCGCCGATTTCAGCGAGATCGTAACCGAAAACAAATCTTCATAACTTAGAGCACAAAGGACGCACCCATGAGCACTTCAACGATTGAGACGGAAAAAATGGCAACCCCTGAGACAAAAGCTGTGAAGTACGTCTACTTCTTTGGCGACAACCACGCCGAAGGCCACGGAAAAATGAAAGACGACCTGGGCGGCAAAGGCGCCGGGCTCGCCGAAATGACCAACGCCGGGTTACCTGTTCCTCCCGGCTTCACCATTCAGACCGAAGCCTGTCGCGAATATATGCGCAGCGGCAAGACGTCGGCGCAAGTCGACAAACAAATGGACGACGCGCTCGCCAAGCTCGAGAAATTGCAGGGTCAAAAGCTCGGCGGCTCCGACAATCCCTTGCTCGTCAGCGTTCGTTCCGGCGCGAAGTTCTCCATGCCCGGCATGATGGACACCATCCTCAACCTTGGCCTCAACGATAAGTCCGTCGAAGGTCTGGCCAAGCTCACTGGCAATCCGCGCTTCGCCTACGACTCCTACCGCCGCCTGATCCAGATGTTCGGCAGCGTCGTCCTCGACATTCCCAAGCCCGCGTTTGAAGAGGTGTTCGACGGCAAGAAGAAGCAGAAGAAGGCCAAGCTCGACACGGACCTCGATGCCAAGGCGCTGCAGGAAGTCATCGCCGAATACAAGAAGGTCGTACTCAAGCACACCAAATCCGAATTTCCGCAGAACCCACACGACCAGCTTGTGATGGCGCGTGACGCCGTCTTCCGGTCCTGGCTGAACGATCGCGCCAAGACCTATCGCCGCATCAACAACATCGACGACATGCTCGGCACCGCCGTCAACGTGCAGGCCATGGTGTTTGGAAACCTGGGCGACACCAGCGGCACGGGCGTGGGCTTCACCCGCAATCCCGCGACCGGCGCAAAGGAGTTCTATGGCGAGTTCCTGATGAACGCCCAGGGCGAAGACGTGGTCGCCGGCATCCGCACCCCGGTCCACATCTCCGAGCTCGAAAAGATTCAGCCCGGCACCTACAACCAGTTGCGCGACATCACCACGCGCCTCGAAAAGCACTACCGCGATATGCAGGATTTCGAGTTCACCATCCAGGACGGACGCCTCTACATGCTGCAGACTCGCAACGGCAAGCGCACAGGCCGTGCCGCGGTCCGCGTCGCCATCCAGATGGTGGAAGAGGGGTTGATCACCAAGGAAGAAGCCATCTTCCGCGTCGAGCCTAATCAGTTGTACGACTTCCTCGTCCCGAGCCTCGCGGAAAAGGGTGTGGACGTTGAAGTTCTCGCTACCGGCCTGCCCGCATCTCCCGGCGCGGCAGTAGGCCAGATCGTCTTCACCGCGGAAGAAGCGGTGGAGAAGTTCCAGAAGGACAAGCAGGCCAGGATCATCCTCGTCCGCAGCGAAACCACTCCGGAAGATATCGGCGGCATGGAAGTTGCTGCCGGAATTCTCACCTCGCGTGGAGGCATGACCAGCCATGCCGCGGTTGTCACTCGCGGTATGGGCAAGTGCTGCGTTGCCGGAGCCGGCGACATCGACGTCGATGAGAAAGCCCGCGAGATGCGCGTAAAGGGCAAGGTGCTCAAAGGCGGCGATTGGATTTCGCTCGATGGCACTACCGGCCGCGTCATCAACGGCAAGCTCAACACCGTCGCAGCCAGGCCTGACGATCCAGAATTGGTCAAGCTGATGAAGTGGGCTGAGCCCTTCCGTCGGATGGGCGTTCGCGCCAACGCTGACATTCCTCGCGATGCTCTGCAGGCGCGCGCCTTCGGCGCCGAAGGCATTGGACTGTGCCGCACCGAGCACATGTTTTTCGCCGAAGACCGCCTGCCGTTCATGCGCACGATGATTCTCGCCAACAACGAAAAGGACCGCCGGACGGCGTTGAAGAAACTCCTGCCCATGCAGCGCGCCGACTTTGTCGGCGTCTTCCGCGCTATGGACGGCTTCCCCGTTACCATCCGCACTCTCGATCCGCCATTGCACGAATTCCTGCCGCGCCGCGAAGACCTCATGGTTGAGATCGCCAAGCTGGAACTCACTAAGCCGAAGTCGCCCAAGCTGAAAGAACTGCGTACGCTGCTCAATCGCGTCGAACAGCTGCACGAAGTCAATCCCATGCTTGGGCTTCGCGGCTGCCGTCTCGGCATCACCTATCCGGAGATCACCGAGATGCAGGCGCGCGCCATCTTCGAAGCCGCCGTCAAGGTCGCGAAGGACGGTGTGAAGGTGAAGCCCGAGGTCATGATTCCACTCACCGGAGGCCTGAAGGAAATGGCCAACCAGGCGGCCATCGTGCGTCGCGTCGCCGATGAAGTCTTCGCCGAGAAGGAAGCCAAGGTCGAATATCTCGTCGGCACCATGATTGAACTTCCCCGTGCCGCCCTGGTGGCTGATGAGATCGCCAAAGAAGCCGAATTCTTTAGCTTCGGCACCAACGACCTCACCCAGACCACGTTCGGCTTCTCCCGCGACGACGTCGGCAGGATTCTGACGGCGTACCTGGCCGAAGGCATCCTGAAACAGGACCCGTTCGCCACCCTCGATCAGGAAGGCGTAGGTCAACTGATCAAGATGGCGGTGGAAAAGGGACGTGCAACCCGGCCAACGATCAAGATCGGCATCTGCGGCGAACACGGCGGCGATCCCTCGTCCGTTGAGTTCTGTGCGCAGAACGGCTTCAACTACGTCTCATGCTCACCCTTCCGCGTGTTGACGGCCCGTCTGGCCGCAGCGCAGGCCGGCGCGAGCGCAGAGTTGCAGATCGAAGGTGGTCGCACCAAGTAGTTGTTGCGATCACGATAGAGCTGGGTGCCCCACTCAAGCCGCTTTTGCTTGAGTGGGGTTTTTCGTTGGGATCAACTATCACTCAGGGTGGGACCTAAAAAACCAATTACTAATTACCAATTACCTAATGCGTCTGCTGCAACTGAGCGATGAGTTTCTGCGCCAGATTATTCTCCGACTCTGACCACAACACGCGCCCCGACAATCCACAATTATTCTGTACCGCGAGTGTGAACGCGATCAGCTTTGCGACGTTGAACCGCACATGTTCTTCGTTGGCCTTCGACAACTCCAGTCCCTCGAACAGGAACGGCGTGTCCAGCCCGAAATCCACTTCGATGTGGCCGTCGTCTACGTAGATACCCTCGTCAAACTGCACTCCGTGCACGATGAAGCGCACCGCCACCGGACGCTGCACCCACGCGTCTCCAGTTTCTTCGTCGTTCGGGACCCACAAGTCCCAGAAGGCCTCGAACACGAATGCGAAATCGTCGTGCGCGAACTCGTCGGCGATCTCCGCCGCTTCCTCGGGAGAGATCCCCGGATTGAACCGCCGCTCCAGTACCGTCGGCTCCGACCACGCTACCGGATGCACCGACAAATACGTGATCCCTTCACGCACCTCGGAATACAGAAACTGCCGCATCACCCGAACGGCGCGCGGCAGCATCTCTGCCTCGTGAAAGCTGGGAAACCACAAACTGAAATTGAGTGAGTCCGCCATCGCCGTATTTTATCGCTTCACTTGGTTCTTAAACGGCCCGACTTCAGTCATGCCGTTAGGATGATTTGTTGTGAAAGGCACGGCTTCGGCCGAGCCGCAGACTCCCATTCGAGCCGCAAAGCCACATAGATCCCTGATTCAAGACCTCCGTGCGCTCCGTGTCCTCCGTGGTGAATGATTTTCGACCCCACTCGTTACACTGCCGCCTTCAGTCGCGACGCGAACTTCTGCCGCACCTTCTTCACCTTTGGCGCTACCGTGAACATGCAATACGGCTGGAAGGGATGGTTCTTGAAATAGTCCTGGTGATAATCCTCGGCAACGTAAAACGTCTGCGCCGGCTCCACCGCCGTGACAATTGGATCGCGAAACACCTTTTCCCGTGTCCACTCCGCAATCACTTCCTCAGCGGTCTTTTTCTGCGACTCATCAAGATAGAAGATCACCGACCGATATTGCTCGCCCACATCATTTCCCTGGCGATTCAGCGTCGTGGGATCGTGGACTGTGAAAAATACGTCTAGCAGGTCACGGTAGCTGATTTTCGCCGGATCGAAGGTGATCTCTGCCACTTCGACGTGGCCCGTGACCCCGGTGCACACCTGCTCATACGTCGGATTCGGCCGCCGCCCACCCATGTAGCCCGACCGTACCGACTCCACGCCTTCCAGTTGCCCGATCGCGGCTTCGACGCACCAGAAGCATCCGCCGCCTAATATTGCTTTTTCAGTAGCCATGAATACTTGGATGCACTAGCCGCCCAAAATGTTCAGCCAGCCCCAGACGCAACACTCAGTTGCCAGCAACCAGTTACCAGTTACTTCTTCTGATACACCCTCACATAATCCACCAGCATCTGTTGCGGAAATTGTGTGGTCGTATCCGGATTCCCCGGCCACGCACCACCCACCGCAAGATTCAGCAGCATGAAAAATGGCTGGCCATCAAACGGCCACGAAGCAGGTGCTGGAGATGCGGACTGCGTATCGGTCGCGAAGAGAACGCCGTCAACATACACGCGAATTTGCTGCGGCTCCCACTCCGCCGCAAACACGTGAAATCCGTCGGCGAAGTTCTGCCCATTCGGCAGCGAATAAGCAGCCGTGTACCCTTCTGGCGGATATCCCGGCGCATGCAGCGTTCCATGTATCGTAGACGGCTCCTTGCCGATGTTCTCCATGATGTCGATCTCGCCACCCGCCGGCCATCCAGCCGTGTCGATGTTGTTCCCCAGCATCCAGAACGCCGGCCACATCCCCTGTCCCTTCGGAACCTGAATGCGCGCCTCGAACCGTCCGTACTGCTGCGAGAACAGCCTCTTCGTCTGCAGTCGCGCCGAGGTATAGTGCCGGGCGATTCCGTCCGTGCCGGTGTAGTCCTCTTTGATTGCGGTGATGATGAGGTTCCCGCCCGAAACCTGCGCGTTCGACGGACGCGCGGTATAGGACTCCAGTTCGTTGTTGCCCCATCCGCCGCCACCCGTTTGGATCGCCCACTTGGTAGCGTCGGGCGCCGACCCATTCGAACCATCGAATTCGTCCGCCCAAACCAGCTGATAAGTCGGCGCCGGAGGCGGCGTCGCCGTCTGTGTCGCTTGCCCACCGCATGACGCTGCCGTCAACATCGTGAGAACAGAAATCGCAATCGTACTGACAAAAGTCCCGCGCCCGACAGAATTCATATAGGCCTCGGAGTGTAGATCAGGGGAATTCTAGAACATCGTGGAAGTGCGTCGCAGCGATGCGGCGGCCTGCAGTCGGAACAGAGACCTTAAATTGAAAACTCCGTGCGCTCCGTGTTCCCAGTGGTGAATAGCTCTTTATAAGGATCGACTATTGCGGAGTGGCGACGCAAAGAATTCAAAACCTGCGTGTCCTCCGTGCCTCCGTGGTGAATGCCCTTTGCCCGCCGCCTACAGCCCGACTTCAATCCTCGACCTTGGATCAAGATAATCGCGCAGCCCATCGCCAATAAAATTGAACGACAACACCGCCAGCATCACTGCGGCAGCCGGGAAGAGCACCAGGTGCGGCGCGTCAAACAAGTGCGAGCGTGCGTCGTTCAGCATCGCTCCCCAAGTTGCCGTCGGAGGCGGTACGCCCAGACCAAGAAAACTCATCGTCGCTTCCGCCAGGATCGCCCCTGCCATCCCAATCGCCGCCTGCACAATCACCGGCTGAATAATATTCGGCAGAATGTGCCGCACAATAATCCGCGAATCACTCGCGCCCAGCGCTCGCGCCGCTTCCACGAACTCCCGCTCGCGAACCGCCAGCACTTGCGCGCGCACCAGGCGGGCATAGCCCACCCATCCTCCGATCGACAGCGCGAGCACCAGGTTGAACAGTCCAGGCCCTAGAAACGCCACAAACGCAATCGCCAGCAGGATTCCCGGGAACGACATGAACGCATTCATCACGATCACGTTCAGAAAGCGGTCGAGAAAGCCGCCGTAATATCCAGCAATCGACCCTAAGATCAGTCCCAGCGTCAGCGAGGCGGCCACCACGCAGCTCCCTACTAGCATCGAAACGCGCGCACCATAAATGACCCGCGACAAAATGTCCCGACCCAACTCATCCGTTCCGAACCAGTGTGCCGCCGACGGTCTCATTAACCGCGACGGCAAATCAATGTAGTAGGGATCTTGCGGAGCAATCCACGGCGCAAACAGCGCAAAGGTCACGAAGACCACAATCAGTGCCGCTCCCGCCGTGGCCAGCAGATTGTGACGCGCTACCCGTTGAATGGATGCAAGTTGGACGCCAGATGCCATGCAGCGCAATCTTAAATCACGGCGCTCAAGGGGGTCGTGTCGCGCTGCGGGATGACAACAAGAAAGCTAGCTTGCGGCGCCGGATAGGCTTCGACGCCGCAGGCCGAATGACTCAATGGCGCTATCGCAACGTGATGTTGCGAATCAGGTAGCTGCTCACCGCACGAGCATTGTCCACGCGCTTGTCGATGACCTTCTGCTCAGCCGACCGATCGCCATACTGCTTCATGCGAAACTCGAACACCTTGTCCGGCAGACCGTCCAATGCGGCCATGTTCTTGTAGGTGAGTGAATAGCCAAAGTCCCATTCGTCAGCGCTGGAGCGCGTCTGGTTAAGGAACATCTGGTAATCCACAATCAGCCCGGCAGCCTTCTCAGCCTCCCATATGGGCACTACATTCTTCTTGATGTCGGCCATGAACGCATCCGAGTGCCCCGGCAAAATATGGACCAACACCACGCGCTCGACCGCGCCTTCCTTGTATGGAACCTGCGCCGACGCTGTCGTCAGCGCCAACAGAGTTAGACATAGCACCGCAACTGCAAGACAAACTGCTCGCTTCATACGTTGATCTCCTGATCGATTGAGTTTGGAAATTCGAACGAGTCTAGCGCATTTACGTAAATTCGGGTACGCCACCGAAGAAGGGACCGTCACACCACGAATAGCTGGCTCGAAGCGGTCAAAAGGTGACTAAGTCCGCAGAAACTTCTTCGTTGCGTTCTGCCGCCACCCTTCTAGAATCATCTCTTTGCAGCTTTGACCGCTGCATCCAGGCTTTCGGCCCATGTTGCCTTTCAAGCTCGTCTATAGCGAAAAGTACTTCCTCCCGATTGGCGAGCATGTCTTTCGCGCCGACAAATACCGGTTGATTCGCGAGCGCCTTTTCGCACTTGGGGCGGTGGACGAGTCCGACTTCATTGCGCCTCAGCCCGCCTCTGAATCTGATGTCATGCTGGTGCACTCACCGCACTACGTCAACAAGCTCATGGAAGGCAGTCTCAGCGCGCGCGAAGAATTGCAGATGGAGATCCCCTACTCGTCCCAGGTGGTAGACACCTTCCTGATCCACACCGGAGGCTCCATCCTCGCCGCCGAGTTTGCTCTGAAAGATGGGGTGTGCGTCAACCTGGGCGGTGGTTTTCATCACGCCTTCCCTGACCACGGTGAAGGTTTCTGCATGATGCACGACTTCGCTGTCGCCATCCGCAGCCTCCAAAAACGCAAACTCATTCAACGCGCCATGACGGTTGACTGCGACGTCCACCAGGGCAACGGTACCGCCGTTATCTTTGGCCGCACGCGCTCCCAACCGGCGGACTTGCCGTCCGCTTATCAGGACTCACTAAGTCGGCAAGCGAGTGGCACCATGCTGAGCGGGAACTGGACTGACGTATTCACTATCTCGCTGCATCAGGAAAACAACTACCCCCTATCCAAGCCGTCATCTTCCATCGACGTGAACTTGCCCGACGGATGCGATGACGCCAGCTATCTTGCGTGGCTCGATGAAGCGCTGTGTTTCGGACTACGCCAGTTCGATCCCGACCTCATCTGCTACGTGGCTGGCGCAGATCCGTTCCGCGAAGATCAACTCGGCGGACTGGACCTCACCATCGAAGGACTCAAGCAGCGCGACGAACTTGTCTTCCGTGCCGCTCGCGCCCGCAACATTCCCGTCATGGTCACTCTTGCCGGCGGATACGCCATCCGGGTCGAAGACACCGTCACCATCCACACCAACACCGTCGTCGCTGCCGCCGAAGTCTTCCGCCCCGTCAACGCTCGTTTGCCAAATTGATTCGGAGCAGCTGGTTTGCTAAGGTCGTCGTCATGTCCGAGCGTTCCACCGAGCAGATACGCGAATTGCTCGACTCCCTTTATCGCGAGGATTCGGGGCGAATCCTGGCAACTCTGATCCGCTTGCTCGGTGATTTTGATCTTGCCGAGGAGGCGATGCACGAAGCCTTTGCGGCTGCGCTGAGCCTGTGGCCGAGGAGTGGAGTACCCGGCAACCCGCGACCCTGGTTGATTTCAACGGCCCGATTCAAAGCCATTGATACTCTGCGTCGACGGGCAAGATTTGATGCGTCTCAAGACGAGCTCGTGCGATATCTCGAAGCGCAATGGAGTTCGGCGGAAAGGTCCACTCAAGAGGACAGCCTTGAGGATGACGGCCTAGAGGATGATCGGCTGCGCCTGATTTTTACCTGCTGTCATCCATCGCTAGCGCCGGAAGCGCGCGTTGCGCTCACCTTGCGTGAGGTGTGCGGGCTGACAACCGAGGAGATAGCAAAGGCCTTCCTCATCACTCCGCATACGCTGGCGCAGCGCATTGTGCGCGCCAAGGCAAAGATTCGAGAGACACCGATTCCGTACGAGGTGCCGACGCCGCAGGAATTGCCGGAGCGACTGGGCGCGGTGCTTCACGTCATCTATCTCGTCTTTAACGAAGGTTATTCGGCTGCGGCGGGAGCGGAGGTAACGCGGGCCGAGCTGACCCGAGAGGCGATTCGACTGGGCCGGTTGCTAACCGAGCTCCGGCCAGAGCCGGAAGTCCTTGGGCTGTTTTCCCTGATGTTGCTGCACGAATCCCGTCACGCCGCCAGAACCTCTCCGACCGGAGAGCTGATCTTGCTGGAGAACCAGGATCGCTCGCTCTGGAACCGGGAGCAGATCGCGGAGGGAGTGGCCTTGCTGGAGAAAGCCCTGAAGTCCCGCCGCTTCGGCTCTTACACACTGCAGGCTGCGATTGCGGCCGTTCATGCGGAGGCGGAATCGGTCGCTGTGACCGACTGGCGGCAGATTGTTGCGCTGTACAACCGATTGCTGCAAATTCAGCCTTCGCCAGTTGTACAGCTCAATCGTGCCGTGGCCATTGCGATGTGCGATGGTCCAGAGGCCGGTCTGGCGCAGATCGACGCGGTGTTGGAACATGGCGAATTGGCAAATTATTACCTGGCGCATTCAGCCCGTGCGGATATGTACCGCAGGCTCGGCCGAACAGCCGAGGCCCGGTCCTCTTATGCGAGAGCACTGGCGCTGACCCAACAGGAACCGGAGCGGCAATTCCTGCAGGAGCGGATTCGGCAGCTGAAATAAAAATTGGGATAGCTGTCGATTTTCCGTCTCCCCAACGACTATAGGACAAAAGAACGATGAGCTACGGCTCCTGAATGAACAGGAAACGAGTCATCGGGAACAAACCACAGAAACCAAGGAGAAAAAGTCATGCCACAGTATCTGGTTGCTAACTACCTCCCCGACGACTTCGACCCCTCCACTGTAACCGAAGCGATGATCGAAGAGATCCACGCGCTCAACCGCGAAATGATTGCTGCCGGCGTGAGGAAGTTCGCCTGCGGCATTTCCCCGGCCGCCAACGCCAAGACGGTGCGGAAGCAGTCCGACGGCACGGTGCTCGTCACCGACGGGCCGTACCTGGAGACCAAGGAGCACATAGGCGGTTTTTGGATACTGGAAGCCGCCAATATGGACGAGGTACTCGCGTGGGCGCGCAAGGGTTCCATCTCCTGCGATGCGGTGGGCGAGGTGCGCGAACTTCTATTCTTCCCGGCTCCGGAACAAGCACTCAGCGGAAGCAAGTAAACAGCCCGGGCCGATTAAGCGGGAACGTACGTCAACCGAATCACGTCCTCGTCGATTCGGTCGCTGGCAACAAGGCGGAGCGGCGGCCGGGGGCCGGTGAAGAATGGCTTGCCGCGACCAAGTACGACGGGGTGAAGGTAGAGTCGATACTCATCAATAAGACCAAGGTTGGTTAGGCTTCCTGCCAAGCCTGGTCCGGCAACGTCAATCTCCCCAACGAGCTGAGCCTTCAGCCCACGTATCACCGCCTCAATGTCATCCTCGACAAGTGTGGCGTTGGGCCCGACCGACTTCAACGAGCGCGACACAACCCACTTCGGCTGGCTCCGCCACCACGCCGCGAAGTCGCGTTCCTCCGCGCCCCAGTCCGCAAGGTCTTCGTCCCAATAACGCATTACCTCATACATGCCGCGCCCGTACACAGTGCCCGTCACGTCGCGCGTATGCTCTATGAAGTGACGAAAGAGCGCCTGGCTAGGCCTGAATTTCTGATGGTCGACGTAGCCATCCAAGGACTGGTTCAATCCATACACGAGCTTTGCCATGGTACAAAATCTCCACAAGAGGTTCTTCAGAATAGCTTGAGCCCGGTGCCCTATCCTTCCCGCTTCGGCGGGGGGTGGGCCCGCGACGGAAAGCTCTGGGCCCTCCCTCTCGCCAAAAGCAGGCGAGAAGGGTGGGGCACCAGAGATTTTAGATTACGCTTGGGATTAGATCGCAAGGGTCGGCCACCGACCCGCCCTATACCCAAATGTGATGTTTATCGGCGAACTCCTTGCCAAGCGTGCGAATGATCGTCACTCGCATCAGCCAATCGAGTGAGGTGCTGCCGAATGCCTGTCTGTTGTCGTGCTTGAATTGTGAGACCGCCTCGTCATCCATTTCGAGGAACAAACTCGGCAGCATAATGATCTTGATGTCGCCTTCGTAAAGCTCCATGAAGTATTTCTTGTCATCGTCGCCGAAATCTGCTGCGAGTGTGCAGAAGCAAAGATACGAACCTGATCGCTGGCCGAACACCTTCAGTTTGTTCCGCTCGTCTTCAGACAGAGACATTCCGGATTTCGACTCGCCGAATACCATCTCGACTGTGCCCTTGAACCTCTCCTTTGCGATAATGGCGAAATCCATCTCATGATCGCTCCCATCCAGTGAGTAGTTGAAGGACGGCGCGAACTTCAAATCATGATCAAATAATTGGTTGAAGAACATCAGCGTCAACATAATTGTAATGTTCCCGTCCAATTTGTTGGCGCTCCGGAACAGTCCATCAGAAGCGTAATGCCACGGAAGGACATCCAGGCGCGGTGTCGATTCGCGCGAAAAACAAGACTTGCAGTTGTAATGCGTATCAAATTCTGTGATCGCATACCAATGGTGACGATGGCACCGCGAACATTGGAAGACGAGCCCGACCCGAAATACCCCGGATTCGATAGCCTCTTCCAGCAGCCGGTTTCTTCGGGTCGCCTTCTGTTCTTGATTGGTCGGCTGTCCGAAGTATGTGTAATTCCTCAGCGACTTCATAATCTTTGACCACACTTCGGTTGCCAACCGAGAATCACCATTTGCCATTTCGTCCAAGGTGTCCCTTATGGCCGAATTGCGGAAAACCTCGCAATTGTAAAAACCACCCAGCATTTCGATGATTCGGTGCAAGGCCAATCCCGGGGAGCTTGTTTCTTTGTACTGGACACTCACTCCATCCAGGAACCCCTTTACAACATCTTCCGCTTTGATCGGACCAATCCTTATATCGCCAGAGTTTCCATCCAACCGGGCTACGATGCCACGATTCGCAATGCGCGCGACATCCATGCCGAATCCCATTCCAATCCGGCGGCCGATAAGGGCATCACAACCTGAATTCAGCCTTGGCATGTCGTAGCAAGCATCCGGCGTTCTGAAGGTGAAAAAATCCAAATCCATCGACCAATGCTCGGAATAGTCGTCCCGCGTGAGAAATGGTGGAACAGGGCCTTCTAGTTTTCCGTGGCCATCGACCAACACCCCGACCGCATTCCCTTCGGTCCCTCTAACCTGGTCAACTTCCAGTTCTCCCCCTACCCCGTATCCCCGGTTTCCATAGTGAGGCACCCATCCCTGGCGCGAAAGGGATCTCAGCAGACCCTGTTTCCCTATCCAATTCGCCACTTCATCAAGTTGCTCATCGGTGATGCTCGCAGCCTTGATAATGGTCGGCATGTTCGTGACCGTTTGATTGATCGGGTACGCCGATGCCGCCGCGAAATTCTCTATTGGAACCGCGCATTCCTGATATGTGTCCATCGTGAGCGGAAATATATACATCCCTGCAGCCCGCAGGTTTCAATAATCGACAACATCAAATGGATCGTCCGGATTTAGAAGAAAGAACGCATGCGAGTGAAGGCGCTGCCGAGACGGGAGGCAAGAATGAGATGTCAGTCCTATCATCACTTGAAAATCCGCCGGCCAGTGACTTGAACGAAATGCAGCGTCGTAGACAAGCAGCTCGGCCTTGAAATTCAGCTTCAGAAACTCGTAATAATCCGTCGATGAGTACAGGCCGAACCGCGCAGCTATCAGAAGCGACTTTTCGGCCTCTGCTTTCTCAATGAATTTAACTTTGAAACGTGGCTTGTCGAACCCTTTGAATTCCTTTTCCCAGAGATCATGCAGAGGCGGAAAGATATCGACAAAATACGATTGCACATTCCTGCCGAAGGGATTCCAGTCAAGCTTTGACGACGGAAAACACAGGTGTTTCCACAGCGCCAACTCTTTCGGCAAATCGCCGTCCGAATATTTGACGAGAAGATCGGGATCAAACGCCTTCAGCAAATCCGCCTGCATTTGCAGGTATGGATCAACGGCATATTGGTAATGCCGCCCGGTCGTCTTGCGGGTTGAGTCATCCAGAATCACTATCGGATTGAACACGCCGCCCCAGAGAGAGCATGCGCGTGCAAAAACAGCGTTCAGTTGCTCGTGATCCGGCTTGTCGATAATGAAGGCGAGCCGTGTCGGGCGCGCATTGCACTGCGCCTCGATAGTCGTGGTGGCCATAGTCTTTTGGTGACGGTTAGATATGGGAAAATATACCCTATTTTCTAAGGCTGGTGGCCCACATATCCCGTGGCCCATATTTGCTTCCTTTGGCAAGTGTGGCGGCGTTCAGATCCTTGAGGCGGGTAGCCGGGCTTTTGATCCCGCTGGCATCAGCAATCTAGGCTGCCCGCGCAGAACGAATTTGCGCGGGAGGTACGACGATTTCAACAAGTCCGGTCGCCACGTCGTACACAAGGCCGGAGACGAGCCACTCTCCCGGCAATGCGGGAATCGCCCGGAGCAAAGCAACGTCGGCGGCAACCGCCGCCCGGGGATCGGTGACCGCTTTCGTCTTGAGTTCCGCTTCCTGTATCTGAAAATAGCGCGTCAGCATGGCGGGATCGCCGGCGAGGCGAGTGATGCCGCAATCCGTGTGTTGGAGTACGACGATGTGAAACTCGCCACCGCCTCCAGGAATCTCCCCGGCAACTTCGCCGATTCGCCCCAGTAGGCCCAACTGCTCCAACAACCCCGGTGTAATTCGACCGCCGATGTTGCGGATCACGACAGCTTCCCCAGGTTTAATTCCAAGTACGTGAGCCGGGTCCACACGCATATCAGCGCAACCGATGATGATTGCCTTCACATTCGGCAGCGCCCGCGGAAGCGAGGGCATCAGCGCCCTCGCAGCGGACTGCTGAGCGGCAAAGTCTTTGTTACGTCGTAACATAAAGTCAAGACTGTTCATGTTGATTCTCCCTGAGAGATGTTGCGTGACCCTTTGCCGAGACCGCTTTCTCAAGCCGACGGCCGCGAGCAAGCCGGAAGTTATCCCGCGGGTCGGACCGAGAAACGTCAATGTCTTTCTCTACTCTCAACTGTTTTGATGGCGCGCCTGATCGTTTCGAATCACACGACGAAAGAAAAAATAGTTCGCCTCTGCTGTCGATTTTTTCTGTGCGCGACGACTATAGGATGAACGATCCAGTGCGCGAGGCTGTGCTGCTGCCTCCTAGCGAGAGAAGAACGAGGAGAAGAACAATGAAATACATGTGTTTGGGATACATCGAGCCAGGAAAATTCGAAGGGATGACCGAGGACGAGCGACGCGCAGTGCTCGACGAATGCTTCGAGCACAATGACCATCTGCGCGCCAACGGACATCTGGTTTCCGAAGTATCTCTTCAGCCTCCGGAGACAGCCGTGACCCTGTACTGGAAAAACGGCAAAGTCGCGACGACCGACGGCCCCTATGCGGAAACCAAGGAACAGCTCGGCGGCCTTCAGCTCCTTGAGGCGCGAGACCTCAATCACGCCATTCAGCTTGTCTCACAGCTTCCAGGCTTTAAGTATGGACTTGGACCGATTGAGATACGGCCGATTGTGGATTTGAGCGAAATGATGAGGGAGAGCGAACAGCGGCGACGGCGAAAAGACACCTCGCGATGAGGGCGCCCACGAGGGAATGGCAAGGCGCGCATGCGGTAGCAGTCTGAACTCCTCCTGCCCGACACCGATCACATGACACTGATGTCCCGTTCGGAGTGACTCGTGCCAATGGTCGATGATTTTCTGGATGCCCGGATGCCAATAACCCAATGACAAGTGGGTGGACAAGCATCGGAGTCTCCGGACGTGCGATGTGTGATCGGCACGCTCCCGTTAGCGATCCGGACCAGTGCGCTCATCGAGGAGCCATTGGTTCGTGTTCCGGGGTGGATTGTCGGCAACTCGGCAGTTAGGGTGAAGTGGCGGTAGGTGCACATAAGTGTCGTGAAATCGCCATCTCACACGTAATCCAGCCTGCCCTAGGCGATGTCGGTAATTTAGGCGAGCCACTGTTGATCAGTAGTTCCTCAGCCCTTTGTCCAGCTTGGCGATCTGGCGCGGCTTGATGGGAGTCTGCGACGGACGCTCTGCCCGCTTAGGGGGCAAGCGTGCGGGTCTCAGCTTGTCTTGCGCTGCATTTCGCTCGTTAACTTCGCCCCAGCCGAGGGAGTGGTGCAACGAGCGGGCCTTCATCCAGTTTCGACCACCAAGTCTGCGTGCAGTAAGAATTATGATTGAATCCTGCCGCTGGAGCGTGATACATTTCCCACGGGCGAGGTGGAACGCTTTACGAGACATAGCCTTCCGCTTTCCTTCCTTCATCCCGCCACCGGCATTTTGTCCAGGTCATCCGGTTCGCGCAGTGCCAATTGCACATTCGGAGAGTTTTATGCGACGCACTATGCTTGCGATCCTCGCGGTCGTAGCAGCCTTTTCGGCTGTTTCCCATACCCAAGCCGCCAAGCCTGCTCCCGCCGTCGGGGCAACGCGGGTCTCGAAAGCAGGCCGCTCCGCTTCCACCCAGCCTCCGAACATCCTCTTCGTCATCATGGACGACGTCGGAGTGGACCAGCTTAAGGTTTTCGGTTACGGTGGAGCGACGCCTCCCGCCACACCGAATTTAGACGTCATCGCCCATGCTGGCTTACGCTTCCGTAACGCCTGGTCGATGCCAGAGTGTTCCCCCAGCCGGGCCATATTTTTCGAGGGTCGCTTTCCCTTGCGTACCGGTGTGTACAACGCAATCCTGAGCGACGATCTAGCAAACTCTCAGGTGTCGCCCTACGAGGTCACAACCCCGGAAATACTGAAAACGGTGGGCTACCAGAGCGGACTGTTTGGCAAGTTCCACCTGGGCGGGCCTGACAACAATCCTTTCAGTTACAGCACTCCTCATATGCTGGGATGGGACTACTTCGATGGCTTCATGTCGGGCCCCCAGCCCATCGATACCACGATCGGCGGACAATTTCCCATCAACAGTGTTGGCGGCGTGGGACCGTACTCCTGCGGGCTGGTGCCCAATAGCGACTTCAAGAATGGCGCCGACGTGGGAGCCTGTCACTTCAGCGATGGTACCTGTACCGAGCTGTCGCGGACTAAGCAGAAACCAACGCCTGGTCGCACCTGCGTGGAGATGGGCGGCCTTTTTGTTCCCAACAAGGATTGCAGGGCGCAGTTGCCTAGGCCGCTGAATTTTAATCAGGCCAACGCCTATTACGTATGGCCGCGTGTCATCAATCAGCCGGACGGCACCGTGACCGTAGTGTCGTTGAGCGATCCCAGCGCCCGCACCTACATTTCCGAAGGCACCAACAGCTCGGCGATCAACTGGATCAACCAGCAAAACTTGGCCCATCAGCCCTGGATGGCCACGGTCAGCTATTCCAATATTCACACGCCCTATCAACAGCCGCTATCGTCGCTGCTTCCTGCCAACGAACCCGATACCAGCGGACTTCAATGTACGGGGAACACCACAGCCAACGAAATAGCCACCCGCATCATAAGCAACCAGATGGCCGAAGCTATGGACACCGAGATCGGCAACTTGTTTGTCGCCATCGGACTGGCGACGTTCAATCAAGACGGCACCCTTAACTATCACCCCGAAGCTACCAACACCACGGTCATCATTGTTGGTGACAACGGCACTTTCGCTCCCGGAGTGAAAGTTCCGTTTGATAGCTCTCGAGCCAAGGGCTGGGTGTACCAGACGGGTGTATGGGTACCCCTGATTGTCGCCGGACCGCAAGTGGCGAGTCCTGATCGCAATGTGATGGCCATGGTCAATGTGGCCGACATATTTCAGCTTTTCGGGGAGATTGCGGGGGTAGATGTCCACCATGTTGTGCCGCTTTCCCACATTCTCGACTCGGTTTCGATGCTGCCTTACCTTACGAATCCTAACCAGGCGAGCTTGCGGCAAACGAACTTCACCCAGAGTGGCAACAACTTTCACACCAGTCCGCCATCGCCTTGTGTCATCCCGCTCACCGATCCGCCAACATGTGTGCAGTTGTTCAACGTGAAGCAGCTTTGTAATTTCGAAGGAGGAATCTGGTATCCCCAGTACACGTCCTGCTGCGCGGTTGAGGCTCTACCTCAATATACGAATAACCTGACGATCCTCCCGGACGAGCAAGCGGCCACGCGCAACGAACTTTATAAGCTGGTGCAGATCACGGCGCCGGATTGCTCGGCCGGTCACGACGTCACTACCAGCGAGTTTTACAGCATCAACGAAGACGTTCCTGTCCCGCTGATCGATAAGGCCGGTGACAATTTGTGTTTGCCACCCGGCTGTCCCAACGGGCTCAGCGGTGACGCACTCAACAACTACAACCAACTGCTTGCCTCACAGCAGGCCACTTTATCATCGGAGCCGGCCTGCCCCGGTGACGGCAACGAAGACAAATTGGTGAATCAGACGGATCTTGATAATTGGTCGTTCTACAGCCAGATTATCGAGCCAAACGGGCTCACTTCCAGTTGGTACGACCTGACCGGCCCTAACCCTGGCGTTCCCGATGGCTTCACCAATGCACTGGATTACAACTTTATCGTCGATCATTTGGGCACGAACTGCATACCTGCGCATAACCGCAAGCAAGTTGCGAAGGCGGCAAGCAAAGACGATCCGAGGCAAAAGTAGTACAATTCGCGAACGACAATTAGCCGAAACGGACTGGAAATCCAGGTTCCTGAGCGGATGGCCGCTACACCGTGCGTGTGTGTGATTGCAAGTGTGAAATCGCCAACTCGTATGCGATCCGAGCCGAACGTCTCCCGCCAGGATTGGGTGTGAGTTGGTCTGTTATCACCAATAGCCTTCGACCGCCACTGGCTACTGGCTACTGGTAGCTGGCTACCGCCTCCTTCCCATTTCGGGAATTTTTGGTTACTTTCGTTCCGGTCCGCCAAGTTTTCCGTTCGCAACTTTCCCCGCTAGCCGACTACTCTGACACAATGACCGCGCGCTACTCATCCTCACCCCCTCTGATCATTCGCACTTGCCGCCACGTTCTCCCCAACGGCTGTCGCTGCCGGGGAGCCGCCATCTGTGGCCGAACTTTCTGTCGGCATCACCTGCTCTCCCGGACTCGTCTCCACAAAATGGCCCACGCCCGCCGGCGCATTCGCTTTCTCAAACTTGCACCGCTTCTTGATGCCCGTGCGATACAGCAGGCCACCACGGCACTCCGCATTTCCCGCGCCGCGAATCGCATAGACGCCCCGACGTGGCGAATGATTGCGTGGGCTCTCAGGATGGCTACCGACATTTCGCGCTTCGACCATCCAGACCAGCGGCGATGCGCTGCAAACAGCCTAACGAAGCGGCAAAGTAAGTCCAATCTGCTCTATCATGTGCAAGGAAATCCCTCTGCATCAACCATTTACATCTCAAATGATTCGTAAGCCGCTGAAAATACTATGGGAGGGGTAGGGGAGGGTCGAATTAAAAAGAACCACGAAGGGAGCGAAATCTGGGGGCCAAAAGCGAAGAACGAAGAGCGAAAAGCGAAGAGCGAAAAGCGAGGAGCAACGTCTTCTGCATGCTATCCTGATACTTCGCGGCCCGCACCAACCCCGCCGCAGATGTGACCTAAATGTTTGAGAATCTTACAGATAAGCTCCAGCGCGCCTTCAAGAACCTTCGCGGCCAAGGCACCCTGACCGAAGAAAACATCGGCGACGCGCTCAAAGAAATCCGCATGGCCCTGCTCGAAGCCGACGTTAACCTCAACGTCGTCAAGGAACTCATCGAGCACATTCGCGAGAAAGCTCTCGGCCAGGAAGTCATGACCTCGCTCTCGCCCTCCGAACAGGTCATCAAGATCGTTCACAGCGAGCTCATCGCTATCCTCGGCAAAGACACCGCCAAGCTCAAGTTCGCCTCGCAGCCGCCGACCGTTGTCCTCATGGCTGGTCTGCAGGGTTCCGGCAAGACCACCACCTCCGGCAAACTCGCCCACTGGCTCAAGCAAGGTGGACACCGGCCCATGCTCGTTTCGGTTGACGTCTACCGTCCCGCCGCCCGCGAGCAGCTCAAAGTTGTCGCCCATGCCGTCAAGGCCCATCTCTACGAAGGAGAAGTAGGCGAAGCCACCACCGCCAACGTCGAGCGTCTGGTGAAGGAAGCTCGGCGCGACGCCATCAGCAACGGCTGCGACGTGCTCATCGTTGACACCGCCGGCCGTCTTCACATCGACGAGCAACTCATGGACGAAATGCAGTCGCTGAAGAAGATCCTCAACCCGCAGGAGATCCTCTTCGTCGCCGACTCCATGACCGGACAAGACGCCGTGCGCTCCGCAGACGAGTTCCACAAAAAGCTCACCCTCACCGGCGTTGTGCTCACCAAGATGGACGGTGACGCCCGTGGGGGCGCAGCCCTCTCCATCCGCAACGTCACCGGCCAGCCCATCAAGTTCATCGGTGTCGGCGAGAAGTACGAAGCCCTCGAGCCGTTCCATCCCGACCGCATCGTCGGGCGCATCCTCGGCATGGGCGACATCCTCTCGCTCATCGAAAAGGCTGACGCCACCCTCGACAAGAAGAAGTCTGAGGCATTCGCCGCCAAGGCCATGAGTCACGAAGGCTTCTCGCTCGAAGACTTCCGCGATCAGCTCCGCCAGGTGAAGAAGCTCGGTTCCATAAAGAGCATCATGGGCATGATGCCCAAAATCGGGCCCTTCGCTAACATGCAGAAGGCCGCCGATAACGTGGACGAGAAAGAACTCAACCGCGTCGAAGCCATCATCAACTCCATGACGCGTTACGAACGCGAACATCACGAGTCCATCAACGGCAGCCGCCGCAAGCGCATCGCCCGCGGCTCCGGCACCAGCGTGCAAGAGGTCAACCACCTGCTTCGCCAGTACGCTCAGATGCGCAAGATGTTCAAGACCATGGGCAAGCCCAGCTTCGCCCGCCGCATGGCCGGCATGAAAATGCCGGGGATATAGAGAAAAACCGCAATCGGCCTGAAGCACACCGCAATAAAGGCTGGCAACCGAATCGCGCGCGATAAGGCCTATTTTTCATCCTTATTGAAGTTTCCGAGTGCCGACGATGATTACGATTTCAAAAGAGGACTATCTGAAGGCCATCGCGGAAGCGGAAGCTGAAGGGCAGACCGTTATCCCCGCTACCCTTGCTCATTGGCTCGCCGTGACCAGGCCGGCCGTAACCTTTGCTTTGAAGCGCCTGACCAAGGATGGACTTGTATTGGTCAACAGCGACGGACATATTCGGCTTACCGCGCAAGGGCGGGGGATCGCCGAACGTACCATCGTTCGCCATCACCTGATCGAACGAATGTTGTCGGAGATTTTCGGAATGCCGTGGTACGCGATCCACGACGAGGCCGAACGGCTGGAGCACGCGGTCTCCCCCGCATTTGAGAAGAAGCTGGTCGAAAAGCTCGGGCATAAGGACACTTGCCCTCATGGAAACGAGTTGGTTCTCCGCAGCCCTGCGGAACGCCGCAAGCGCGGATTGCGTCTGCTCAGCGAATCGGAACCGGGCCCAAGATATGTGGTTGCCAGTGTTTACGAGCGTGACCGGCAGCTCCTGGAGTTCTTCGAGAAGGAGGGAATCCGGCCGGGAGTTCGGGCTGCGGTGGAAGCCCGAAACTACGACGGCACGGTCTCGCTGTCGATCGGAAAGCATCAGATTCGTCTTGGCGCGTCCGCCGCCGAGAGGGTCTGGCTGTCAAAAGCATAATATTCACACACGTGTTTACTATAGTTAACGCATCATGGTGTATCCTGACTTCTGGGTGAGGGACAGGCCGGTCTTTCGCCAGCCCTGAATTTCCTGGAGGGATTTGCCGTGAGATCGGGTTGCAAGCGCCGTCTGCGCCTCGTGCTCCATCTCACTCTCTTTGCCATAGCTGCCGTTTTGCTTGTGCCGGCAAAGTCATGGGCGCAGGGAGAAACCACCAGCGCCATTCTCGGGCAAGTCACGGACTCAAGCAACGCCGTCGTCCCTGCCGCCACGGTGACCGTCACCAACCGCGAAACCGGACTGAAGCGTAGTGCCAGGACCGATGATGCAGGCCGCTTCAATTTCCCGCAGCTCAAGCCGGGCAGTTATACGGTCAGAGTCGAAGCGCCGGGATTCGAGCCGCAACAGGCAGAGAATATTACCTCCAGCCTGGGGCAGAAGCAGACCGTCAACCTCACGCTCAGGGTGGCGCAATCAAAGCAGACGGTGGAGGTCACCGCAGAGGCGGCGATTCTCAATCCAGATAACGCAAACACATCCACCAGTTTGAATGCTCCCGCGCTGGAGAACCTGCCGAACCCAGGTGGAGACATGACATATCCGATCCAGTTCGCGCCGGGCGCTTTGATCAACACGGCCGGCAGCGGCAACGATTTCGTCGGCGGGACAAATGGTTACGGCAACGTGGAGTTCAATGGGCTCCCGGCGCTCTCCAACGGATACATCGTTGATGGCTTGGAGACGAATGACCCGCTTACGAACCTTAATAGCGGCCTCTCGACCAATCTCGTGCTCGGCCTGAACTCAATCTCCGAGGTGACAGTCAATACGCTTTCGTATTCTGTCGACCAGGGCAGGTATGGAGCGTCGCAGGTCAATTACATCACCAAGTCCGGTACCAACCAGTTTCACGGCAACCTGTACGAGCTCTGGAACGGCGCGGTGCTAAACGCGGCCGATTACTTCACCAACGCCACCCCGGGTAATCACAAGCCGGGCTCGACAGTAAACCATTTCGGTGGCAGTCTTGGCGGACCGATCATCCACGACAAGCTGTTCTTTTTCTTCGACAGCGAGTGGGTACGGATCGCGCTGCCTATCTTTACGACCGTAACGGTTCCGACCGCTGCTTTCCAGCAATACGTTTTGCAGCAACTTCCCCTTGGTGGCACTGACTCCGTGACGGGATCGCACTACGCGCCTGCGCCGCAGATGGTGCCGTTCTACCAGAAGATGTTTTCGCTGTATGGGAATACCGGCGGAACGCCGCTCACCGTGCTCGGGTGTCCATTTAATGCGGATGGCAGTCAAGCTTCGGGCAGCCCGGCGAACGGGAACGGCTGCGCGAACCGTCGAGGCGTTTCGCACTCCAGCGACGACCACGAACAGGTGCAGACGGCGCGCATCGACTACAACATCAGTCCGAACGACACTACCTGGTTTCGCTTTCAGGTCGACACCGGACTGCAAGCCGCCTACACGGATCCAATCAACCCATTATTCAACGCCATTTCCCCGCAGCCGCTGTACTCTTTCGCCGCCGGATACACCCACGTGTTCTCGCAGAACCTGGTGAATTACTTCAATCCGGCGTTCTCCTGGTATGAGAGCCTGTTCGGGCCGAGCGACTTCCAGAAAACGCTTGCGGCATTCCCGATCGTGCTCCAAGGCAGTGGTGCGAATGCCCCGTTCACCACCATTGGAGGCCTCGACAACACGTGGGTGCAAGGAAGGCGGGCAACACGGGTTTTCATCAATGACAATCTCGCTTGGAGCCACGGCGCTCACGAACTGAGGTTTGGCACCAACATCCGAATCTTTCGCCTGAATGATTACGATTTCGGACAGGGTACTGTCCCAACGGTCACCTACACGACGTTGCCGCAATTCATTTACGGCGTGGCATCGACGGCGACCAAGACATTCCCATCGTCAGCCAACGAGCCTTTCAATTTCCTCAATCTGGATTTCTATGCCCAGGACACGTGGAGAGTCACCCCCACCCTGACCTGGACGTTTGGCCTGCGCGATACCTACAACTCCAACCCGCTGAACCCGCACGACCAGATTGCCCGTCTGAAAGGCTCGTTCTATTCCATTCCGCACGATGTCAACCAGCCGCTGAGTGACGCGATTCAAACTGGCCTGGGAAATGTCTTCGTGTCTACGCCGCTGGCGATTCTGCAACCTAGGACCGCCATCGCGTGGCAGTTCGAACCCAACACCGTTTTGCGTACCGGCTTCGGCGTTTTCAGCGACATCTTGCCGGGAAGTGTCGCCGACCTGGTCGGAGTGAATCCGCCTTACGTTCAGACCTTTCAGGGTGGTCTGCTGGGAACGGTTGGCGGCACGGCGATTGCGCCCGGAGTTCCCAACAGCGCAGTCGATGCAACCATTGCAGCGAATCAGAGGTTCAATACTGGCTTCCCGCAGGGCCAGCTTTCCTGTGCGTCTGCACTCGCAAGCCCGGCGACCTGCCTGCCGCCGGTCGCGATCACGGCGGTTCCCGATGGCAAGCTTCACGCGCCGTACTTCATGCAATGGAGTTTAGGAATCGAGCATCAATTCGGAGACACGGGCAGCGTTCAGGCGCAGTACGTGGGCACTCGAGCGGTGAATCAGCCCTATTTGACTCAAGTCAATGGATACCAGACGGTCTGCCCGGGATGCTTTGCTCCGTTCCCCTACATGCAGCCGACTGATCCGAGATTCGCCGCGGTGACACAACTTTCGACCGGAGCCAATAGCAACTACAACGGACTGCAACTCACGGCCATGAAACGCATGGGGCACGGACTGCAAGGGCAGATTAATTACACCTGGAGCCATTGCCTCGACACCGTCTCGAACGGCGGGTTCCTGCAGTTCTCCGCGGGAGGAATTCTTTCGCCGCTGCCGGGAGACCTCCGTCGCGATTACGGCCCGTGCGATTACGATATTCGGCACAACCTCAACGGGCAGTATGTATATGTGCTGCCGATCAAAGTGGAGAGTCATGCGTTAGGGTATGCGTTGAACGGCTGGCAGGTTTCAGGGACCTTGTTCTGGCACAGCGGAGTACCGTTTTCAGTGTTGAGCACTCCGTACTCGGCGAATGGAGATGGCATCGTGCAAGGCAGCGGGCCACAGTTCGCAAGCCTTGTGCCCGGGGCCGATCCCTATTGTCGTCACTGCAACATTCCGGGCGTTACCCAACCCGGCACGATCCAGTGGCTCAATCCAAATGCATTTGTCTCCACAGTTGACCCGGCTACGGGGACTTGCAACGGGCGCGACTTAGCTCAGACTTGCCAGTTCGGAAATCTCGGCCGCAACGCAATGCGCGGCCCCAACTTCTTTTGGAGCGATTTTTACGTCACCAAGTGGTTTCCGCTGACCGAACGGGTGAAGCTGCGATTCGATGCTCAGTTCTTCAACGTCTTCAACCATCCAAACCTCGGCCTGCCGAGCATCGCGCTGGCTGGCGTTCCTGGCAAGCCCTCCACGCAAACTGGCTTCGGTGCACTCACGTACACCACCTCGCCACCCACCGGCTTGCTCGGAGTTGGATTAGGCGGCGACAGCAGTCCCCGAATGATCGCGTTTCAAGCGCGAATCGAGTTCTGAGCCAAACCCGCTGGCGGGTGCCCAGGTTTGCGCCTGATTTTTGGCGCAAACCTGGCAATGAGCGCCGCACGTCCGCGCCTCTGCCTTGTCACATGCCGATGTGTCCTACGTCCTAACCGTTTGCAGTCCAGGCATGCTATCGATGGGTCGTGAGGCAAGGGATTGCTGTCTCTTGGCCCGTCCGGCCCGCTGTGGCTGGGAATGGATCGGTCTTTGACAACATGACAACGACGCGGGCTCCAGTTGGGGTCTTTGCGACCAACCCGGTAAGCTCTTTGAAATGAGGATTTTGCCTGTAAGTTACTGTAGCGCAAGATTTTGCCCGAAAATTCCCGCTAAGCTTCTGATTCCACGGATTTTCAGCCACATAAAATCCCGTGTGCTTTTCGCTGAGTGGCGCACATCTGTCGGATGCCCAATCGCGCTATTGGCAACCGAAAGGCGACGTCGGTTTCCCGAATTGAGACGCAACCACCCAACACCGGCCAGATTGAGGACCGCTAACCCCAATGGTATGAAATGGATACGTATAACTATCCTAGATTCAATGGCTTTGCGGGATCTTCTGCCTAACTCGCTGATTCTAAACAACAGCGATGAAAGCAATTTTGGCAAAATCGCAGTTAACTGCACACTCACACCCGAGATTAGAGGGGGGTAACTTACGAGTCCAGGTCGGTGCCGCTCTTTGTGATGGCCGCAATCTCTTCCTGCATGAACTCCATCACGTCCTGCGGCGCTGCCGACATCCACACTGGCGCGAACGACATCCGATGAAGCGGCGTCGGGCCCTTCTCCTTCAGGGCTCTTAAATGTATGGGCGAGCGATAACCTACATTGGAGGAAAGCCCGTATCCAGGATAGATGGCGTCGAACTCGCGGATCATGGCATCGCGCTCGACCTTGGCGACGATGGACGCGGCCGCGATGGAAGCAGAGACTGCGTCGCCGTGAAGTATGGCCGTCTGGTCGCACAGACAGCCGAGGTGCAGTGCATCCACCAGCAAGTGATCGGGAGCGGGTGCCAGCTTCGCGACCGCTTCCTCCATTGCGCGCTTCGAGGCCCAGTAAATGTTGATCTGGTCAATGATGGCAACGTCAACGGACGCCACCGCCCAAGCCAGGCAGTTTTCTCGGATGCGCGGTGCAAGTTTCTCGCGCGTCTTACGATCCAGCAGCTTTGAGTCACGGAGTCCGCGAATGCGGTAGTCAGGCTTGAGGATTACCGCCGCCGCCACCACGGGGCCGAACAGACAGCCGCGGCCAACTTCATCCACTCCGGCGACAAGTTGTGCGCCGGCCGACCACGCGAGTTTCTCGTAGTTCAGCGTGCACTTCAGCTTCTTGAGCAAACGCAGTTTCTGCGTGGCCTTGGTGACGTCCGCGTCGTCGTTGAGGCGGAAGCGTTTGCCGACAGTCTGCGAGGAGGGAGACACGGTACGAGAAGAGTGTAGGACATTGTCCGGTGGAAAAGCAGGTATCGTCGTGATTCCGCCAATTTTTCGCCGCCGGTCTTCTCTTGAGCGCAAGAGAAAAGGCACAGGATCTCTGTGCCTTACTGTCTTTGTGGTGAGTCCAATTTCTATTGGATTGAAACCAGTTGTTCTTTTGCGGTGTAATGCGACTCCACGTAGTCCTCGAGAATCTTGATGAACTCGGCCACGATGTGATCGCCCTTGAGGGTCATCATCAGGCGTCCATCGACGTACACCGGAGCCTTCGGCTCCTCGAACGTTCCGGGAAGCGAAATGCCGATGTTCGAGTGCTTCGACTCGCCCGGTCCGTTGACCACGCAGCCCATTACTGCGACTTTCATCTCCTCGACGCCCGAGTAGCGCGTCTTCCAGTTCGGCATCTGCTCACGGAGGTAGGCCTGGATCTGCTCAGCCATTTCCTGGAAGAACGTGCTAGTGGTGCGTCCGCAGCCCGGACAGGCGGTTACCTGCGGTGTAAAGCTGCGAATTCCCATCGACTGCAGAATTTGCTGCCCCACCGTGACTTCTTCCGTGCGGTCGCCATTGGGAGCGGGCGTGAGCGACACCCGAATCGTGTCGCCAATGCCTTCCTGCAAAACGACGCCCAGAGCTGCCGCACTGCTGACGATTCCTTTTGCGCCCATGCCGGCCTCGGTAAGTCCGAGGTGCAGAGGGTACTCGCAGCGCCGAGCCAACTCGCGATAGACATCGATCAGGTCCTGCACGCCGCTAACTTTCGCGCTGAGGATGATCTGATCCTTGCGCAGTCCGTAGCTAACCGCCAGATCCGCCGAGCGCAACGCACTCTGCACCATGGCTTCCATGGTCACGTCGCGGGCGTCTTTAGGCTCTGCCAGCTTCGAATTCTCGTCCATCAGCCGCGTCAACAGCGCCGAATCCAGCGATCCCCAGTTCACGCCAATGCGCACCGGCTTGTCGTTCTCGATGGCGACTTCGATCATCGTGCGGAAATTGTCGTCATCCTTCTTGCCGATCGACACATTGCCTGGATTGATGCGGTACTTGGCCAACGCTCGCGCACAGTCGGGATACTTCTTGA
The DNA here is from genome assembly GCA_963699185.1 of uncultured Acidobacteriaceae bacterium. Classification (GTDB taxonomy): domain Bacteria; phylum Acidobacteriota; class Terriglobia; order Terriglobales; family Acidobacteriaceae; genus DASRAA01. Next base: position 1,401,634 of record OY969419.1, read on the forward strand.
GCAGGATGTGCCCGTTGTAGTGAAAATCGCCAATGATCGGCACGCGGATGCCGAGCCGGTCGAGACCGTCTACGATGGGAGCCACTGCCGCCGCAGCCGCGTCATTGTTCACCGTAACGCGCACCAGTTCCGATCCCGCCCGGGCCAGCGCGGCTACCTGGCGGATCGTGCTTTCGATGTCAGCGGTGTCGGTGTTGGTCATGGACTGCACCACAACTGGTGCATCGCTGCCCACCCGGACGCCTCCGACTGTAGCCGTATAAGTCTTTCTGCGTTGTATTTGAGCCATACAGGTAGACTTCAGTTTATCACGCGGAGCCGCGCTTTCCGGACTCCCGGACAGGCCGCAGGTCCCTCCTTTGACACTGAAAAATGCCGAACTTCTTTCCCATGTGCGATGTAGGGAGGCACCTTCCGATGCGGCTGAGGCTCTCCTTAATTCACTCGATCTCTGCTGTCGATCCCACCTGTGAGGAGAAGCCAGCTCCAGCCAGATAGGGGAACTTCCATACCGCGAGAAGGGAAACCTAAGCGAGGATTCCGGCTTTTCAACTTGCCAGGTCTTCCCGTGCCCGGTAGGCGTAGAATAGAGCCGGGTGGGAAACAAAGCACGTCGAATCGTGTTGTTACAACCACGGAAAGCTCGAAAAAGCTTCGCCGTGTTTCTCATGCAGGCGCCGGCCGCAAAGAAGGTGTCTATTATGCGTTCTCAGTTGCGAAATGCCAGCTTGTGGGTCTTCGCATTGGCGCTTGTTGCGTCGTTGCCGGCATGGGCGCAGGGCTATCCTACGCAGGGCTCCGGTCAAAGTTCAGGGACTTCGGCGCAAGCGCCCAGCGTTCCCGATCCCGCTCAGAGCGCGCCTTCAGCAGCACCGCAGACACAAGCCGCACCTCCGGCTTCCGCTGCGGATGATGCACCGCCGGCAAACACCAAGCCCGACAAGAATGCTCCCAGCGTCCAGACCCTCAGCGCGATAGACTCCATCGGAAATCGCAATGTCGGTTGCGGCCGCGGGGCAGGGAACTGGTATTCGTTGGACAGCCAGGTCGCGATGGGCCGCCAGTACTCGCAGCAGATTGAGCACGCCGCGAAGCTCGTCACCGATCCGGTCGTCACGGAATACGTGAACCGCATCGGCCAGAACCTTGTGCGCAATTCCGATTCCAAGGTTCCCTTTACCATCAAGGTTATTGACACCGACGAGATCAATGCTTTTGCCTTGCCCGGCGGTTTCTTCTATGTCAATTCTGGCCTTATCCTTGCCGCCGACAACGAAGCCGAATTGGCCGGCGTGATGGCCCACGAAATCGCCCACGTCGCCGCTTGCCATGTCGCCCGAGAGCAGACCCGCAGCAACATCGTCAACCTCGCCAGCATTCCGCTGATCTTTGTTCCCGGCGGCTGGGCGGTGTACGAGGCAACGCAGGCTGCCATGAGTATCGGCGTACCCCTTACGTTCATGAAGTTCTCCCGCAATTTCGAGAGCGAAGCTGACTTCCTCGGCATGGAGTACATGTACAAGACTGGCTATGATCCGCAGTCGTTCATCTCGTTCTTCGAGAAGATTGAGGCGCAGGAAAAGAAGAAGCCCGGCGCGATCGCCAAGGCCTTCTCGTCACACCCGATGACTCCGGATCGCGTGACTCACGCGCAACAGGAGATGGCGACGGTCCTGCCTCCGCGTGAGGAGTACGTGCTGAACACCTCGGAGTTCGACCAGGTGAAGTCGCGACTCGCATCTCTTGAGAACAAGCACAAGGTCCAGAATGACAAGAGCAATGGGGACCGTCCGACGCTCCGTCGCAGCACGGCCGACAACCCGACGAACAACGGCACCGGCACTGGAACCCAGAACGATGACGACCGTCCAACCCTGAAGCGCAATGATGGTTCCTCTTCCTCGTCGTCTTCTTCCTCATCGAGCGATTAAGGGCTAGTTTCAGATGTAAATGGCGAAGGCTCCCCGGGCGGGGAGCCTTTCTTGCTTGGCGATCGACCGCGGGTGGCGTCAAGACAGCAGGTGCCTCGCGGACTAAAGTCCGCTCGGGACGACAAAAAAGAAACGACCTATCGGCACGACTAAAAGTCGTGCCCTGACGCATGACGCCATCTGCCAAACCGCGCAGCGGCGGTAGCAGTCGCGTAATTTTCCCAGCAATACAAACGGGGCGCACAGGGCGCCCCGTCGCAAACTCCGGCACTTTGATTACGGCAACCGCTGCGCTAATCCTGGTACTGCCTTCACAATGTCGTTGAAGATCACGACTGCGGCGAACAGTACCAGGAACACAAACGCCGTTTGGTAAATCCGTTCCTTGATACGTACGCTGATGTCGCGGCGGATGATTCCTTCGATCAGCAGCATCAGGATCATCCCACCGTCGAGAATCGGTATGGGCAGCAGGTTGAAGATGCCGAGATTCAGGCTGATGCCGGCCATCAGGCTCAACAGCGGAGTCCAGCCCGGCTGGGTGGCGGCTTGGCCTGAAGCCCGTGCGATGCCAATCGGGCCTTCCATCTGTTTGATCGAGGTCTCGTTCCGCACCATCTTCCGCACCAGGTCCACGATCAACAGCGAATACTTCTTGTTCTCGTCGATGGAGCGGTCGAGTGCCTGTGCGAACGGCAGCTTATCGACCCGCATCGGCTCCGACTGGAAGCCCAGACGGTAGCGCTTCTGGCCGCTGTCCGCGGTCATCACCGGTGTCGCCGTAAACTTCATCGCCTGCCCGTTACGGAGTGCCGAGATCTCCACGGGCTGGTCGCCATTTTTCTGCAGGAATTGGATCACCGAGAACAGCGACCGCATCGGCATGCCGTTGATCGCGACAATCTGGTCGGCGAGATGCATGCCAGCCTGAGCAGCCGGCATCTTTGGTTCGATCTGAGTGACAACGATGGGTTCGTCCTGCACCCATCCGATGTTGCGTATCTGCTCCGGGTCGGCCGAATTGCCCGGGGGCGCGATCTGCTTCTCTAGCGTCTGGTCGCCGCGCTGAACCGCCAAATCCAGCGGCTTATTGCCTTGGATTGCAGTCTTCAGCAGCACGTCCTCCCAAGTGGGGTTTTGCGTGCCGTCGATGCGAACAATGCGGTCGCCAGCCTGGATGCCAGCTTTTTCCGCGGGAGAATTCTCCATGACCCAGCCAATAACCGCGGGCTGGTCGAGATAGACCGGGTGCTCGTAATGCACCATGTTCACGCCGGTCAGCAGCCCGATGGCGAGCAGGATGTTCATGGCCGGCCCCGCCAACGCGATAACGAAGCGCTGCCAGCGTGGATGCGAGACGAACTCGTCAGGCGCGCCGCTATGCGCTTCCAGCGGGTTCTCGCCCGCCATTTTGACGTAGCCACCCAACGGGAGTGCGCTTATACGGTAATCGGTCTCCCCTTTGCGGAAGCCGACGAGCCGCTTGCCAAATCCAATGGAAAAAACGTCAACCCTGACGCCGAAGAGTTTGGCTGCGGCATAATGGCCGAACTCGTGTACCAGGATCATGATTCCCAGCACCACGGCCATGGACGCCACAGCAATCAGAAACGAATTCATAAACCTCTTTTACTCGGGGAGCTATTCGTGTTTGCCGGTAGGATGCGCAGCAGCGGTATCGCTCTCACGTCCTGAAAGCCGGATGCGTTTCCGCGCCCGGCGACGCGCGTCGGCGTCCCAATCTAATACCTGTTCTATAGATTCGGGTTTGTGGGCCGGCGTTTCACGAAGTACAGCTTCTATTGTAGCTGGAATGTCTTCGAAACCGAGGGCGCCATCCAGGAAGGCGGCCACTGCCACCTCGTCGGCTGCATTCAGGGCTATGGTCTTTGCTCCTCCCGCTTCGACTGCCTCGTAGGCCAAACGTAAGCAGGGAAATTTGTCCAAGTCAGGGGGGCTGAAATCCAGTTGCCGCAGCTCCGACACCGGGAACCGCAGATCTGACTGAATCCGCTCGGGATAGGTCAACGCATACAGAATTGGAAGCTGCATGTCGGTAACCGAGAGCTGGGCCAGCAGGCTGCCGTCGACGAATTCGACCATGGAATGGATCGTGCTCTGGGGATGCACGAGCACACTCACCTGGCTAGCCGGCATGTCGAACAGGCGGCACGCCTCGATCACCTCAAAGCCCTTGTTCATTAGCGTCGCTGAATCGATGGTTATGCGCTTCCCCATTTTCCATGTGGGATGGTTCAATGCCTGTTCCACCGTGATGTGGGCAAACTGCCGCCGCGGAGTATGCAAGAACGGTCCGCCTGATGCGGTCAGCCAGATGCGGTGCACTTCGCCCCGCTCACCACCTCGAAGGCACTGGTGAATTGCGTTGTGCTCGCTGTCGATCGGAAGCAGTGGCTTGCCCTGCTTGTGCGCCTCGGTGACGATAAGGTCTCCCGCGGTGACCAGGCACTCTTTGTTCGCGACCCCGACCGTCTTGCCTGCTTTGACTGCCTCGTACGTCGCTTCCAGTCCAGCTACTCCCACGATGGCGCTGACCACGAAATCGGCCTCTGGGAGTGTGGCGACTTTCACCGTTCCTGGCGAGCCGTAGACGACTTCGACGGTGTGTCCGAGCCCGACTTTCTTCAGCTTGTCGCGAAAGTGGTCGGCGGATTCCTCTGACGCCATGGAAACGATCTTGGGATGCCATCGTCGCGCCTGCTCGAAGGCCAGATCGACGTTTCCTCCGGCGGCCAGGCTGACCACGGAGAAGCGGTCGGGAAAAGCTTCGACGATCTTCAGCGTGCTTTTGCCGATGGATCCGGTGGAACCGAGGATAGCGATGCGTTTCATGGGAGGCACTGTTTATGGTATCGCATGGGCGCGATCAGACGTTGGCGAAATAGACTACAAAGCCACACAGATAAAAGATCAATCCGACGGGCAACGCGAAGAGCAGGGCATCGATGCGGTCGAGCACGCCGCCATGACCGGGCAAGAGCGTGCCCGAATCCTTTACTCCCGCGCCGCGCTTGAGGGCTGATTCGACGAGGTCGCCAAGCTGGGCAGAGACGTTGACAGCGATCGCGAAGAGTATCACGAACCAGAGTGGTACGCGGTTAGTATTCGCGGCAGGTACAGGGTATTGAGTGATGGCGCGCGTCGTATCGAGAAGACGCAAGCCACGAAATCCGTCAGCGATCGGATCGATGTAATGCATCACAAGTACGCCGACGACGATCGCGATCAATACCGAGGCGATGGCACCCTCCCACGATTTGCCGGGACTGATGCGAGGGGCGAGCTTGTGTTTGCCGATGGCGCGGCCAACATAGTAGGCGGCGATATCGCCGCACCAGACGAGAAGCATCAGGTAGAGCAGGTACAGAGAGCCATTCGCAGGAATGCGCAGGAAGGGTAGGAGTGCCAACGTCCAGCCAATGTAGGGAATCAGCATGTAGGATGAGGCGGCGTCGGGCAGAGCTTGGGAAAGCGGCTCACGCCGTAAGGCCAGGAGCAGGAGAAGCAGTGGCCCGCCGAGCAATACGATGGGTGTGCCGACCCAAAATGCGCGGAACATTCCTGTGCGCATCACCCAGCGGGCGTTCGGTTCGCTGGCTTGCCCCATCATCCATAGGCCCAGAAAGAGGATTATCGAAAACGTGAGCACCAATACAGTGTAGGTGGTAACCTCGAAAGGCCTGAACCCCTGCGCCTTCACGACCCCGAAGTACTCATGTGTTGCCAGCGCCGCTACTCCGAACACTAGCAGTGTGAACAGCCACAACGGCGCCTTGAATAGCGCGATCACGACAAGGGGAATCAGGATGACTGCGGTCAGGACGCGTTTCACGAGGAGTGTCCGTCTCCGACGAGTCCGCCAAAGCGGCGCTCCCGCTTCTGGAAAGCCTCAATCGCTTCCAGCAGTTCGCTGCCGCGAAAGTCTGGCCACAGCGTGTCTGTGACGAAGATCTCGGCGTAGGCTGCTTGCCACAGCAGGAAATTACTCAGCCGCATCTCGCCGCTGGTACGGATGAGCAGATCGAGTTCAGGTAGCCCACGGGTGTAGAGGTGCCGTGCGATCCCGCTCTCGTCGACTTTCAGGTGATCGAGGCCGCCATTGCGCGAAGCTTCCCTTGCGAGCGCATTGAAGCAGTCCACCAACTCCGTGCGCGAGCTGTAGTTGAGCGCCAGAGTCAGCACCATGCCGGTGTTCTTCTCGGTCGATTCGCGGGCCCACGCCATCCGTTCCTGCACTTCCTGTGGCAGTTCGTACTGACGCCCAATGTACTGCAGCCGGATGTTGTTCTCCATCATCGTGGGCAATTCCAACATCAGGTAACGGCGGAGCAGGTTCATCAGGAAGCTGACTTCCGACTTGGGACGCTTCCAATTTTCCGTGGAGAACGAATACAGGGTGAGCGCGGGTATGCCGATGCGCGCGGCCGTTTCGATGGTCGAGCGCACGGCGGCCACGCCCGAGCGGTGTCCCGCAATGCGCGGCAGGTGGCGGCGCTTGGCCCATCGGCCATTGCCGTCCATGATGATTGCTATGTGGTGGGGTAACCGCTCCGGATCGAGGCGGGAGAAGGTCTCAGCCTCTTTGCGGTTCAGCCCGGCCGGCACCTTTGTGCGCAAGGCTTCACCTCTTCCAAACTATTGAAAGTAGCACACGCAGTAGGGGGTTGCAACGAATCGTGACCAGCGACCGTGCTTCCGCAACTCTTGTTTTGGAAATCAGCCCTGACTACAGTTACTTACGCAAGTTACTTACGCACTGCCCAAGCCAGCCCATCCGGTTGTCCCCCGGCTTGAATGTGGCCTGCCACTTCCAGCGACTTCAGATCGATGACCGCGACGTAGTTGTCGGGAGTGCAGGCGACAAACGCACGTGCGCCGTCTGGCTGCATTTCGATGCCGGCCCCACCGTGGCCAATCGGGACGCGCTTGATCACCTTGCGCGTGCTCGCGTCGAGAACCACCAGGTCTGGACCGCCAAGGGTCGAGACCAGGACTCGCTTGCCGTCTGGTGTGAACTTGAGGCGGTTCGCGCCGCGAACGTCAGCGGCAAGCGTCTGCACAACTTTCTTGTTGGGGAGATCGATGATGGAGATCGTTCCGTCCTGCGCGTTGGCGACCCACACTTCTTTATGGTCGGGCGAGACATCGAACCCCTCGGAACCATTCCCGACGCGAACTACGGTTTCGTCCCAGTCGGTGCGAGGCGCGGGCGAGCCGGGCCCACCCGGTGGCGGCGGCATTCCCGGCGGACGCGGCCCGCCGCTGACCTGCTTCTGTTCGATGATGCTCACTGTGCCCGAACTGACATTGGTGGTTAGGATCAGCTTTTGGTCGTCGGAAACGTAGATCATGTGCGTGCGATTCTGTCCGGTCCCCAGGATCAAATCGATCTTCTGCGTCGCGGGATCGTAGCGTCCGATAGCTTTAGCGGCTTCGGCGGTGAACCACGTCTTGCCTCCGACAAAGGTCAGACCATGCGGACCGCGCAGCGCGCCGAGGTCGATGGAGGGAAGCGCCTTGGCTGCAACCAGGTCAATGACCGCGAGAGTGTTCAGAGCACCGAAGCCATAGTTCGAGACGTAGGCTGTGGTGCCGTCGGTTGACGCAATCACTTCGTGGGGATCGTTGCCGACCGGCGCCTTGGCTGTCACCTGAAGGCTAGCGGGATCGACGATGGCGAGCGTGTGGTCTTGCTTCGAGAGGACAAGCAACGAAGCCGACGGCGCGCTTTGTGCAGTCAGAGCGCCGGAGAAGCAAACGCTTGCTAGCAGAAGGACAGGGTGGGAACGGAAATTCATGGGATAGAGGTTACCCCATTTTTGCGATTGCCCGCCAATGCTTCGGTTGATCGCCGCCTGGCAAATCCAACCGGCATTTCTATGGAACCTCAGGGCTGTTGCTGTGCTCCGCAGGCGCACGCGGCGTAACTGTTGGGATCGAGCGCGCTCATCGCGCAGTACAGACCTTTTACGTCTGCGGAAGGTATCGGCGCGGCCGTGCTGGACACCATGTACAACTTCAGCCAACGGTCACGCGCATCACTTTTACTGGCAATCTCATCGTAGATTTTCGTTAGACTCGCACTGTCTAGTTGCCGCGCCTTCCACTGCCGCGAAAACGTGTACTCCTTTTTCCAGCGCCCGCGCGTGTTGCCGCCAGCCTTGGTGAGATTCGTCAGGTAATAGGTGGTCTCATCGGACAGCGTCCCATCGCCCCGGAAATTTACGATCCGGAACCCTGGGTTTTGATCGTAGACAGGCGAAATCGCGGGGTCGATCAACACGAATTGCTTTGCCCCATCGGCTCCGGCCACCATGAAGCTATCCACGTGCGTGTGACCAGCGAAGCTTACCAGCACCGTGTCGTGATATCGCTCCAGCAACTTTTCGAAGCTCGCTGTCCACTTCGGAACCCACATGGGCACAATTGTGTCAGCGCACGCCTTCGTCGGGGTGACGATTGCTCCACTTCCACCTCCGCTGGGATGGGTCGAAGCCCAGCCGTCGATACCAGGAGGAATGTGGAACATGAGCCAAACTTTCTCGTGCGCCTGCTCGGCTTCGGCCAGTTGCGTTTCCAGCCAGGCGAGCAGCGCGCGTCCTGCCGTGGAGTCGACGGTCGCGCAACCCCTGTTGAAGTCGGTGGACCGATATTTGTTCGACCAGAAGACCGTGTTGAGGGACACAATCCGGACGCCGGGCAGTGTCGGGTGCTCTATGGTGAAGCTTCCCAGCGACTTCCATGTCGCGCTAAACTGCTCGCCCTCGCGCGCGAGCGCTTCGGCCCGATCCGCAGTATCGCTCAGGAAAACGCCATTCTCCGCGATGCTGTAATCCCCGCATTCCTCATCATTATTCCCGGGAGTCAACAGTACCTTCGCATCCGGAAAGCGTTTGCGGAATTCCAGCGCGATGAAGTCGAACGTCTTGAGCACGAAGGCGCGATAGTGCTCGGGATCGTTGTCGTTGGTGATCGCTTTGTACGTGTTAGGAAAACTATGCGCCAGCAGATCGCCAGTGAACATCACAAGCGCGGGATGAGGCTCGGTACGCGCGATCGCATCGAATGCCGATCGCATCAGCCACCAGTTCGAGTCCTGACCGTATGGACTGAACGCCGTCAGCTTCGAGCGCTGCAGGATCGATTCCCATTGTGCGGGTTCGGCCGCTGCGAGATCGGCCACCAGCGTGGGATCCGCCATCGGATTGAAGTGAATGTCTGACACAAGAAGCAGCTTCCCGGGAGAGTTCTTGCGAGCGAGTTGTGCATCCGCAATGGAAACGGCTAACAGTACGAGTGCACCGACGAGAAGACGGCGAACCCACGAACCGCAACTGTGAGTAGTCATCAGCTGTTGAGCTTCTGGGGCAAGCCTCGTGTGCAAATTGATCTCCGCACGCCTTGGGTCTAGTTTCGAGCTGTTTTCCCGCAGTTTCGCCACTATATCTCAGTGGGGTTACAGGAGTCGCCGTGAAATCCAATTGTGCCGCCCCAACGTACATCCAGTTAGCAGACTTCGATGTTACAGATTTGGGGACTTGCGGCCGGTGGTAGTAATCTCCAACGCAATGCCCCCTCCGAGACACTGGATGTATCCGTTCAGCCCAAACCGTCGAGCTAATTGCCGCTTCTCTGCCTGGATGCTGAGTCTGCTGCTAGCCTGCGGCAGCCTCTTCGCTGCCGGTACAAATCAAATATCCGGCAAGGTTCTGGATCCCAAGGGAGCAACCGTTGCAACCGCGCAAGTCACACTAACCAACGCAGCCGGGGCCGCGATTCGCCAAGCCACCACAGACGCGCAAGGCAACTTCGTTCTCGATGGAATCGAACCCGGCCAATACCAATTGACCGCCGAAGCGACTTCATTTCTCACCCTGGTTTCCAACGTCGCGGTCGCCGCTGGCCAGACAACCAACATCGACGTGCGATTCCAGCAGATCGCTTCCTCTATTCAGGCAGTCACGGTTGTAGCTTCGGAACCATCCTCGCTCACGCCTGATCCCGCGCAAAGCATCATCATTCATGACCAGGTGCTCGACGCTAATCCCGGCCGGCCCGGCGCGCCGATCTCGATCCCCGGCCTCCCCATCGAGACCGCCTCGGGAGGAATCAAGGCCCCACAGTATTTCGCGCCCGGCGTTGCCGGCGATCACGGCGAGCCCATCGGCCAGTTCTTTCAGATCGGCAATTTTCTCTACCCCAACAATCTGCCTGCTAACGCCCACGGCAACGGCTACGCTGATCCCAACACGCTAATTCCACTCACGATCGAAGGGGTCACCGTCGATGGCGGAGCCTTCAACGTTCGCGAGGGAAACAACTCCATCGACCTCGCAGCCAGTTACGTCCCCAGGCAACGGGTGAATACGTTCTTCCAACTCACCGGTGACTATCGCGATGCCGACGCCATCGCCGGTTGGAGTCCCAGCAATCCAGAGACGAATGCGTGGATCGCCGCCGAGGTTGCCTTCGGCAATGGATTCCTCGATCGTCTGGAACACCGCCAGCAGTACAAGTTGAACGGATTTCGTCAGTACAATCTCGGCCGCCATCAGCTCAACTTGTTTGGCACGGGCTACTACGGGTCTTCTTATGTGCCTGGGCTCATTCCAATCAATGTCTCAGTCCCTGGCGACACCATCGACAATCGCCAGCTCGACTACACCCACAACTTCCTCGGATTGATCACCGACAACTGGAAGCTCAGCGAGCAACGGCAACTGTCGTTCTCCGGTTTCTTCCGCAACTACGCCCTCACGCTGCGGTCCAATTTTGGCGATGGGCTGATCCAGCAAAGCGAGACGCGCAACGTCTTTGGCGGCGAGACGATGTTCATCCAGAGCGTGCGCCCCTGGCTCGCGGTGATGGCCGGGGTTGACCTCCGACGCGATGCGCCGCGCAACCTGGACCTGAAACACATTGACGACAACGGCATTTTCCAGCCGGTGACGAGCAACAACCTGACCATGTCGTTCGTGGAACCGTTTGTCTCATTCGACGGTACGGCCAGCCGCTACCTGCACTTCAATCTGGGAGTTCGCCAGGAAGAAGTCTGGATGGACAACCAGGACCTGATCAACCCGCAGAACTCATTCAACAAACTCGCAACCCTCACTCTGCCGAAGGCGACGATCACGCTGCTTCCGCCGGATAAGCCTTACTTCCCAATCATCTCTTTCAGCTACGGCGAGTCGTTTCACACCAACGATCCTCGCATCGGGACCGGCGCCGGCCTGCCAACGCTACTCGCACCTTCCCGTGCCTATCAACTTGTGTTCTCCAAGGTCATCAAGCAGACGCAGTTCTACGTGACACTTCGGCGCGTCTCGAACTCTCTGGAGCTGGCGAAGATCGATCCCGACACCGGCCTGCAACAAATCGTCGGCCCGTCGCTTAACAAGGTCATATCGGTTTCGATGCAACGTAACTTCTCGCGCGGCAGTCTGTACGCGTCGTACGCGCAAGCCGATGCACGGAACAGTGAGACAGGGCTGCCGATTCCAGAGGCGCCGCGCATGATCTGGGACGCCGTAGGTTCTTACAACCGGCTGCCGTTTCGATTGCGGGTCCGTGGCGAGTTCGAGTTCGTGAAGGCCAAGCCTCTGGATAACGGATTCGTTAGTGAGCCGGTCACCGAGATCCGAGGCGCGATACTCCGGCCGTTTCTCGAAGACCGCATGTCGATTGGCGCGAATTTCCTGATCGCCCACGGCTACACCGGACAAAGCGTCGAAACGCTGGCATATCCGATCGGAACCGAACCCATAGACCGTGTAGTAGGCGTTCCGCTGAAGTCGTATGTCTCGCTGAGTTGGACGTATTACCTCAAGACCAGATAAACGCTGAACGCATTCGCCACCGGCTTCAGCCATAAAGAAAACGCCGAGGCGCTAGCCTCGGCGTTTTCCGGTCGGTTTTGGTTCACGCGGTCTTCCCGGATTCCACACCGCCGTCGGAGTACGGACGTTGTGCCGGGGCCTCGCCGCGCAGTAGGGCCCAGAACTCATGCGCTGCCGGTCACCGCTGAGCAGCAGCGCAATCCTTTGCGACTAAGCGATACGACGCGGACGCGAAACCAGGTCGCGAATCTGCGCCAACACGCTGGTACGCTGCATGTCGTCAAGCTGCTTGGTAAACGCCGCCATCTCCGCGATGAACGGGTCCGCCAGGAGCTCGTTGATTTCTTCTTGCCGCGCCGGAGCGCACGCGCGCAGCAGTTCCGACACCGAGACCGTCAGCGCTTCCGCCAGCCGGGCCAGTGACGACAACGTCGGCGTGGCCTTCTCGTTCTCGATCTTCGAGACGTAGGTGCGGGGAACTCCCATGCGCAACGCCAATTGGCGCTGGCTCAGTCCATGGTGCAGCCGCAGACTGCGGATGGCCTGCGCCACCTGCACTTCCGAACGGCTCGCACTGACCGGCTCCATCACTGGCAACGGCTGCGCGAAGATCGGTTCCGGCTCGTCCTCATCCAGGGACATGCGACATTTGCGGCAAAGGTTATTGCTGGTTCTGAACTGGACGAGATGACAGTGGTCGCATCTCACCACTTCCCGGTTTTCTACGGGCGCGAGAGTCGTTGCCATTTCAGGTTTTGGGAGTGCCAGAGCGAGGCACCGTGTCCCCACGGATCAATTCAACTTCCCCCTGATCCATTGAAACTATGGGTACTTTGCGGTATTCGTTTGATAGAGTCAAGGGGGCAGACGTACGAAACCTGAAATATCTGTGCAAATTAGAGGAACGCAGCCGACACGGACGGACGATACCCCAATAAATACCGGAGAAAACCGCCATGACGCGCAACGATGCGTGGTGTTTACTAACTGAGTTCACCCTGTCAGAAAGTCTTCGCAAACACGCGCTTTCTGTGGAAGCGTGCCTGCGCGCCTATGCGCGCAAGTTTGGCGAGGACGAGAATCTCTGGGCCCTCGTGGGTCTCATTCACGACTTCGATTACGAAAAGTATCCTTCCGCCGAAGATCATCCATTCAAGGGCAGCGAGATCCTGAAAGAGCGCGGCGTGTCAGAGGAGATCCGCAGGGCGATTCTGTCACACGCGAATTACAGCGGCGTCCCGCGCGAAACCCGGCTTGAGAAGACGCTCTTCGCCTGCGACGAGCTTGCTGGATTCATCACTGCCTCCGCGCTGGTTAAGCCCAATAAGTCACTGGCTGAAGTTGAGGCCACGTCCATCAGGAAAAAAATGAAAGACAAAGCCTTCGCCCGCTCCGTCAGCCGCGACGACATCGTCAATGGCGCCGCCGAAATGGGGGTCGATCTCGACGAGCACATTGCGTTCTGTATTGAGGCCATGAAGACGATTGCGCCGGAGTTGGGGCTGGCAGGGGGGCAGAAGTAAGCGAGCTATTGCACTCAGGCATTTTTCAGAACTTTCCGGGCCAGCGCCGAGCGGCATGGAAGACGCGAATGATTTCGACGTTACCGCCACGGACGCGATAAGGGATTATGTACGGCGTACCAGGTACGACCAGTTCTCGCGTACCCGGCACTCGCCCCGGTCGTCCCAATGCAGGATGGGTCTTAAGGCGCTCAACAGCTTGGATCAACTTCAGCACGAGCCGCTCTGCGGCAGCAGGGCTCTCTTGCGCGATGTAATCGGCTTCCGCCCGCAGGTTAGCTCGTACTGCCTGCAACCATCTAACCCGCACGCCGGACCCACTTGCCTATGGTCTGCTCCATTTCTTCGTCAGTGGCAAAATCGCCGGCATCGGCTTCGCGGAGCCCCTTCTTGATTTCCTCGATTTGCCAGTCGTTCAGAGCGACGTATTCTCGAATCGCCTCCGCCGCCAAAAACGACCGGCTGCGCTCAGTCGCCTTCGCAAGCTTGTCGAGTTTTTTCTTCAGTTTGGAATCCAGGCGCAGGGTGAGGATATCGGTGTCTGACATACATTGTATGTTATCCGAATACAGGCGAATATAGCCAGTGGATTTCGACAACGCGCAGCAGCACCAGTGCTCTGTGTCTCAGTGCCTCTGTAGAGTGCCTTTCATCCGCGCAGGAACTTCTTCACGTGCTCCACCACCGCTCCCACCGCGACATCTTCGCGCGTACTTCCAGCGCGCGTCACAACTTCCACGATACCCTCGCCCAGCTTCTTGCCCACGTTGATGCGATAGGGAACTCCGATCAAATCCGCGTCCTTGAACTTCACTCCCGGACGCTCGTCGCGATCGTCCAGCAGCACGTCGATCCCCGCCGCCTCCAGCGACTTGGCGATATCTTCTGCGCCCGCGTTGATCTTCTCGTCGGCTGTGTTCGTCGGCGTCACGACAACTTCAAACGGAGCAATGTTCGCAGGCATCCAGAAGCCATTCTCGTCGTTGTTCTGCTCAATGCAGGCGGTAAGAATACGCTCCAACCCGATGCCGTAGCTGCCCATGATCGGAGTGACTTCCTTGCCGTGTTCATCGAGCACCCGTGCTCCCATAGACTCGGAATACTTGTAGCCGAGTTTGAAGATGTGCCCGATCTCCACCGCCTTGCCGATCTTCAGCGGATGCCCGCAGTTTGGGCAGCCCTCGCCCTCGACCGCGTTGCGCAGGTCGACCCACGTCGTCGGCCGAAACGTTTCGTCCGGCGTGATGTTCTTGACGTGGTACTCCTCTTTGTTCGCGCCCGCAATCAGGTTCTTGCGGCCACGCAGCGCTTCGTCAACGATAAGCAGCGGCTTCGTTGCATCCGTCGCGTCTTTCGCCCACTCGACGCTTAGCGGTCCCAGGTATCCCGCCGGAGAGTTAAACAGTCGCTGAATTTCGTCCTCTTGCATCGGGCGGTAATCCTTGCCACCGATGGCCGCCGAGAATTTCGCTTCGTTCAGCAGGTGATCGCCGCGCATCAGCACCACTACAGCGCGCGTCTTCACCTCGCCCGTCTTGGGATCGGCCGCCTCGCTTGCCACATAAGCCAGCGTCTTGATTTTGTTTTTCGGCGACACGCCCAGGAACCGTGCCACATCTTCAATCGTCTTCTGTCCGGGAGTGTGCACCAGTTCCGGCTTGCCGTCACCCGAAGGCGCAAGGTCTTCTACCGGCTCCAGCCGTGACGTCGCCTTCTCGATGTTCGCGGCATAACCGCATTCCGAGCAGCTTGCGACCAGGTCTTCGCCCGCATCGGTGTACACCATGAATTCCTGCGAGCCCGATCCGCCCATCGCGCCCGAGTCGGCATGGACCACCACGAACTTCAATCCACAACGCTCGAAAATGCGGCAGTACACATCGTGATGCTTTTGATAGCTGACATCGAGTCCGGCCGCATCAATGTCGAACGAGTAAGAGTCTTTCATGGTGAACTGGCGCACTCGCAGCAACCCCGACTTAGGACGCGGCTCGTCGCGGAACTTCTGCTGGATCTGATACCAGATCTGCGGCAACTGCTTGTAGCTCCGCAGCTCCTTGCGCGCGATTTCGGTCATGACCTCTTCCTCGGTCATGCCCAGGCACAGGTCGCGCCCACCGCGGTCTTTCAGGCGAAACATGTTGTCGCCCATCACCTGCCAGCGTCCGCTGGCCTCCCAGATTTCCCGCGGATGCAACGCCGGCAGGTAGAACTCCTGCCCAATGGTGTCCATCTCTTCTCGCACCACGTCGGCGATCTTCAGCATCGAGCGATGCCCGAGGAAAAGGAACGAATAGATTCCGGCCGCAAGCTGCCTAATGTATCCAGCGCGAAACAGGAACTTGTGACTGGCGACCTCGGCGTCCGCCGGGGCTTCCCGAAGGGTAGGTATAAAGAGCTTGGACCAACGATGCATGAGTGCCTTTTCTAGCTGCTTCCATTGCGAGATAGGGAATCCATTATTCTACCGGAATCGCAGCCCGTTCCTCATCGCTGCACGCGTGCCCTGTTCCAGCGTGCGTCAGCGCGCTAGGGGGTATTGCATCTCTCCCGTTCCACGATGCATCATCACACTCAACACCGAGGACCTCACGATGTATCACTACGACCCAGCAGCCGCCCTCGAAGAATTGAACGATGACGCCGTTCTGCCGAATCCGGTCCACCTGCGCGATATGATGCTGCGCGCCCATCTCGATGCCGACCATTCGCTGGAATACAATCGCCTCTTCGTCGATTACCAGAAGCGTTTCGGCGAACTGCAGAAGGTCGGCAAGCAACTGCTGGAGGCCCTGGGCGCGCCCAAGAAATAGAACCTTCTTCCCTGTACCGGTGTCTATAGGAGAAACCGATGAAATACATCGTCGTCGCCGCCGTGATTGCCATGTTCGCAACCTCATCTTTCGCCGCCGAGGGCAAGCCCGTAACTTACAAAAGCGGCACCGAAACCGTGGACGCTTTGCTTTACACGCCGCCTGGCAAGGGCCCTTTCCCCGCGCTGGTCGTGATCCACGAGTACTGGGGACTCAACGACTGGGTAAAGGAGCAAGCCTCCAAGCTGGCTGACCAGGGATACGTCGCGCTGGCGATCGACCTCTACCGTGGCAAGGTAGCAACCACTCCCGACGAAGCTCACGAGATTATGCGAGGCGTGCCTGAAGATCGTGCCAACCGCGACTTGCTGGCCGCATCGGCTTACTTGCGCTCGCGGAAAGATGTCGATCCTGCACGCGTCGGTGCCATTGGCTGGTGTATGGGTGGCGGCTATGCCTTCAACCTCGCGGTCAACGATCCGAAACTGAAGGCTGTCGTCATCAACTACGGCCACCTCGCCTCCGATGACGCCACTCTAAAGAAGATTAATGCTGCAGTGCTCGGTATTTTTGGTGGACAGGACCGCGGCATACCACCCGCCGACGTGAAGAAGTTCGAAACGCAAATGAAGGCGCTGGGCAAGACGGTGGAGATCCACATCTTCCCAGATGCCGGACACGCTTTCGAGAACCCTAACAACAAGACAGGCTACCGCGCCGACGACGCTGCCCAGGCCTGGAAGCTGACCACCGATTTCCTGGCGCAGTACCTGAAAAAGTAGATCGGCGAAAACTTCGATGTCGAGAAACTGTAAACGCGTGCTCTGGATGTTCCTGTGGTTGGTGATCGCTTCCGCTCTGTGGGCACTCAACGTCGAGGTCACCTACGAACACAACGTGCGCCGCGGTATTCCTGCGGATTTTCGATCCCATCATCGACACATGGCTTACAACTGGCGGGCGTAACACTCCGCGTCAGACCAGGACTTCGCACCGGTGGGCTTCGACCGGGTGGTCGAGCAGCGGTTCTACCCGTTCGATAAACCTCACCGTATGGGGCAATCCCGCATGTATATTGAACGCCGCTTCGTCTTTCCAGCGCGAGTGAATGTAGAAGAGCTGCGGATCGCGGATTGAGCGAAACACATGAATACCAAGGCAACCAGCTTCTGCGCTAGTGGGCACCACGACTTCACGCAGCGCTTGTTCCACTGCTGCCTCAGTCACTGGCAGCGCATGAAAACGTGTGAAGATAAAAATCTCCATGTGACTGACTCCAGTTCCGCTTTAGACGCGTTCCAGAATCATGGCGATTCCCTGGCCGACGCCAATGCACATCGTGCACAGCGCATAACGGCCCTTCGTTCGATGTAGCTGATACATCGCTGTCGTCACCAAACGTCCTCCGCTCGCACCCAGCGGATGTCCCAGCGCGATCGCGCCCCCATTAGGATTGACCTTTGGCGAATCATCCGGCACGTTTAGTTGTCGCAACACCGCCAGCGCCTGCGACGCGAACGCCTCGTTCAACTCGATCACGTCGATGTCTGCGATCGACAGCTCCGCTCGCTGCAGCGCCATGCGCGACGCGGGAACCGGCCCGATACCCATCACTCGCGGCGCGACACCCACCGCCGCCGAAGTTATGACCCGCGCCTTCGGCGTCAGTCCATATTTTTTCGCAGCCGCCTCCGACGCCAGCAGCAGCCCGCACGCACCGTCGTTGATGCCGGCCGCGTTTCCGGCAGTAATCGTGCCGGTTGGCTTCACGATCGGCTTCAGCGCAGCCAGTCCTTCCAGTGTCGTTTCCGGTCGCGGATGCTCGTCCTTATCCACTACCACCGCTGCGCCTTTGCGTTGCGGAATCGTTACCGGCCAAATCTCTTCCGCCATCGCGCCGTTCGCAATTGCGGTCGCCGCACGATGCTGGCTGCGATATGCGAATGCGTCCTGGTCAGCGCGCGAAATACGAAACTCCTCCGCCACGTTCTCACCGGTCTCGGCCATTGAGTCCACGCCGTAGCGTTCTTTCATCAACGGATTGACGAACCTCCATCCAAGCGTCGTGTCCTCCAGCTTGGCCGTTCGCGAAAACGCCTCCTCGGCTTTGGCCATTACCAACGGCGCACGCGACATACTCTCCACTCCGCCCGCAATCACCAGATCCGCCTCGCAGCAGCGGATCGCTCGCGCCGCCGTCGCAACCGCCTCCATACTCGACCCGCACAGCCTGTTGACCGTCGCTCCCGGCACCTCCTGCGGCAGCCCCGCCAACAGTAGCGCCATCCGTGCGACATTCCGATTGTCCTCGCCCGCCTGGTTGGCGCAGCCGAAGATGACGTCATCCACCGCTAACCAGTCGACGCCTGCGTTGCGCTCCATGAGTGCCTTAATTGGAATCGCCGCCAAGTCATCAGTTCGAATAGAACAAAGAGCGCCGCCATAGCGGCCAAAAGGGGTGCGCAAAGCATCGCAAATGAAAGCGTCAGACATCAGATCCGTGTCGAATGAATTGGGCCGAGCGCTAACCCGCTCTCAGTTTGTTCACCAAACCACCTATAATAGCTTGAATATTTCGGCGACTACAGTCACCGCCGATCGTGCCTGGTCGCCTGTTCCGTCAGGCTGCGGAGCCGCGACAACTCTTCAAGGGCCTCCAGGTAATGCGTGGAAGCAATAAGTTGACCGACGCCGCACCCCGCTAGCTACTTCGAGTTACCTAACTGTACGTTGAAGGGAAAGACCGAGTTCGGGTTTCCACTGCGAAGGTTTTGGCGACCACGCGTTTTCAAGTAGGGGTGTTGGCAGTTCCCCGAGGCGACAGTAATTTGTTGGAACTACCCATGGAAGAGGTCGTCGGTTCGATCCCGACAAGAGTTGCGCCATTGGCGGCTATCGTCGTTCAAATATCTGTTCCTTTCGGGAAAATAGTCGCAAAACAACCAAGCCTCCGTTTACAACTCGTTTACAACTTCCGTGCCATTTCGGAGTAATATTCTGCCACTTGTATTGTCGCTGCAGATCGTGTCGGGGGGTGCGAAATGACAAAGGACAGGGCACTGATTGGGGCGAGCCTTCTGGTAGCTGTCGTGTTGCTGGCCGGTGCCAATGCTCAACAGGGCGCCTCCGGCGGGGGCAGGATGACGGCACCCAAGGCGCCGGTGCGCACAAATCCTAGTCCGACAGTTCCTCCTCAGACGATTTATTACATGGGTAAGGTGGTGATGGACACCGGCATGGAGCCCCCCACGCCGGTTGCAGTACTGCGAGTCTGCAATGGTTCTGGCCGCAGAGAGGCATTTACCTCCAGCGATGGATCGTTCTCTTTCATGGTCGGAGATCGCTCGAACGCCAACTTGCCTGACGCGTCTGAGGACATGCCTCAGTTTGGTCCTGACAGCCAGTATTCGAGAAGCAACCCTTTAACCGTAGGCCCGAACAGCCCCGAATCAACAGTCGCGGACTGCGAGTTGCGAGCAGATCTCGCCGGGTACTCGTCTTCAACCATTCGGCTGGATCCCTCGATGAACAACTCCAACGTCGGGGTCATCGTCTTGCACAGTCGCAGCAAGAAGGCGGAGGGCATGGTCAGCGTTGCTAGTCTTCAGGTTCCTACGAAAGCGCGGAGAGAATACGAAAAGGGCAGCGAGCTGCTAGAAAAGGGAAGCCTGGCTGAAGCGGAAAAGTCGCTGCGTAAGGCGATCGACCAATACCCCAAATTCGCAGAAGCGTGGCTGCGGCTGGGCGACTTGGAACAGCGGCGAAAGAACATTGAAGGCGCTATCTCGGATTATCAGGAGGCGATTAACGTCGATCCTAACTTCCCGATACCATACATTCGTATGGCTTTTCTATCGGCAGTCACCTCGAATTGGGAACAAACTCGCAAGCTCAGCGAACGATTGATTTCGCTCGACCCGGTCAATTTCCCACTTGCGTATTACTACGATGCCGTGGCTGAGTTCAATCTTAACCACCTGGCGCCGGCCGAAACTAACGCACTACGGGCGGAGAATCTCGACAAACTTCATTCAGAACCACGCGTTGAACTGCTGCTGGCGTCGATCTATAACGCCAAGGGAGACCACGCTTCGGCAGCCGAGCACTATCGCTCGTACTTGAAACTCGTGCCCAACGGCCCGCTCAACGAGCGCGTGAAAGCCGATCTGGCTAAGACGGAAGAGATGGCGAAGTCGCAGGGCGCCGTCCCCCCGCCTGTCAACAAGTGACAAATCAAGAAGAAACAGGCTGTGCCTTCTGACTCAAAGCGACGAACCCGCAGCGTAACTGTTTGTGTCCCTCCCAATTCACTCGTATTCAATTCCCCTGCGCGATGTCTAGTATGGTGTTGCAGCGTCTGCTGACTGAATAGAGTAAGCCTGCGTAGCATGGGGTGATTCTCTGTGGAAGCGGCGTCGGCCCCGACAGCATGAAACCCTCTGAACTGGTGAACAACGGCCGAGCTGCGACGCGTCTCGTCGCGGATCAGTTCAGGAAGTTATACGGCGAGCCTGTCGGCGTCTTTCGCGCGCCCGGGCGGGTGAATCTCATTGGCGAGCACACCGACTACAACGATGGTTTTGTTATGCCGGCGGCGCTCGGGTTCTACACCTACCTAGCTGCCGGGCCACGCGCGGATCGCAAGCTGAATATCTATTCCATCGATTTCGATGAAAGCCGGAGCTTCGACTTGGGAAACATCCCCGCTGGTCCGACAGGCCATTGGAGCGACTATGTGCGTGGGGTTGCGGGCGCGCTGCAGGAGAGCGGAAATGCGATTCGAGGGGCGAACCTGGTCGTGAAGGGTGACGTGCCGATCGGGGCGGGACTGAGTTCATCGGCGGCAATTGAGGTCGCGACCGCTCTAGCCTTGCTGACAAACTCAGGGCTCAACTGGAGCGGCGTTCAAGTTGCGTTGGCCTGCCAGCGCGCCGAACACGAATACGCCGGCACAAAGTGCGGCGTCATGGACCAGTTCATATCTTTACTCGGTAAGTCGCAGCACGCCTTGCTGCTTGATTGCCGCAGTCTCGGCTATGAACTGCTCCGGATTCCAGACAACGTTCGCATAGTCGCCTGTAATACGATGGTGAAGCATGAGCTTGCGTCCGGCGAATACAACCGTCGCCGAGCTGACTGCGAACAGGGCGTACGGTTTTTGCAGCAGTTTCTGCCGGGGATTCGCGCCTTGCGTGATGTGAGCTTTTCACAATTGAAACAATATGGCGCCGACCTTTCCGACATCACCTACAAGCGTTGCCGCCATGTCATCACAGAGAATGCCCGTGTCCTCGAAGCCGCAGAGTCACTCAAAGAGAGCAATCTGGTCCACTTTGGCGCCCTGATGGGTGAATCGCACTTGAGCCTGCGCGACGACTATCAGGTAAGCTGCAAGGAACTCGATCTCATGGTGGATCTCGCCAGTCGATGCCGCGGAGTCTACGGGGCGCGCATGACAGGCGGCGGTTTCGGAGGCTGCACCGTAAACATTGTGGAAGCGGATGCGGTCGACGAGTTCACGGTTGCTTTGGCGCGTGAGTACGAGAGTGCGACGGGGTTGCAACCCGAGATCTATGTGTGTACAGCGGCGGATGGCGCAAGTGAAGTCACCAACCTACTATGACGATCGACATTACAGCGATCACGGAAGTACCACATCGGCGCTTCAATCCACTTACGGGCGACTGGATCCTGGTCTCACCGCATCGCAACCAGCGGCCCTGGCAAGGCCAGACAGAGAGACAGCCGGAAGAGCGTGAGCTCCGTTACGATCCGCACTGCTATCTGTGTCCCGGCAACGAGCGTGCCGGGGGTGCGCGAAATCCTCAGTACGACTCGACATTTGTTTTCGATAACGACTTTGCCGCCCTGATACGCGATGTGCCGCGTGGCGCCGTCAGCGACGAAGGGAAGGGAGTCTTCATCGCTGAAACGGAAGCTGGAGTCTGCCGCGTGGTGTGTTTCTCTCCCCGCCACGATTTGGCGTTAGCAAACATGGACGTCCCGTCGATTCGCAAGGTCGTAGATGGCTGGGCCGAGCAATACCGCGAATTGGGTGCGATGCCCGAGATCAACCATGTCCAGATTTTTGAGAATCGGGGCGAGATGATGGGCTGCAGTAATCCCCATCCGCACGGCCAAATCTGGGCCAATAACACTGTTCCGAATGTGCCGCGACTTGAGCAAGCATCATTGACCCGGTATCGCGAACTCAACCAGAGTTGCCTGCTGTGCGACTATATCGAAATGGAGCGCGGCGCGGGTGAGCGCATCGTGTGCGAGAACCAGCACTTTGTTGCAGTGGTGCCTTTCTGGGCGACGTGGCCTTTCGAGATTTTGCTTTGCAGCAAGAGCCACGTCCCTGACTTGGCGGCGCTGGACGGCACGGCCCGCACATCACTCGCCGACATCCTCAAGCGCATCACGACCCGCTACGACAATCTATTTGAGACTCCGTTCCCGTACACAATGGGCTTCCACCAACAGCCAACCGATGGGGTCAATCACCCGGAATGGCACGCGCATGCGCATTTTTGCCCGCCACTGCTGCGGTCTGCAACGGTGCGGAAATTCATGGTGGGATATGAATTGCTCGCTTCCCCGCAGCGCGATTTCACGCCGGAAAACGCGGCCGGGCGGCTTCGCGGCCTTTCCGAGCAGCATTACCGTAATGGGAAGATGCAGCAGGCAGGCGACTAAAATTTCTTCCGCAAACAGTGTCTTCGTGGTGCGAAAGTTCGCGCGCATCCGGGTGTTATAGTCGTGTATAACACCCAAATATTTTTTTATGCGGTTTTTTAGAATCAGTTGGTTAGCCAGAAATTGTTCGCAACTCATTGAAAAATATACAAGTTATAGCTATCCATGTCATTTAAAAGGTAGTTAGAACGGCGCGTTTCGCTGATTCTTCGCCCACCGATGTCAGAGCGGCTTCCTATCGAGTTTTCAAAGAGCTGGCGAAGACCGCAACTCAGTCGCGGCGGGCGGGAGAAACAGCTATCCCTCTCCTCACGACTCCTTCTTACAGGCTCGGTGTCGAGGTAAGAAAGGACGGAGATCACGGAGCGGTGTGATAAGAGCGGGCGCTCGATTCCCGCAATCGCCAATAGCAGGCAGTTGCGGGCCAACGCGACGCGCGGAATTTATAACACTTCCACCGTCGAGTGCAATGATCCCAGGTTAGCGTCCAACTGCGGGACGTGAACCTGGGGCATCCAGCAGTTCATGACCAGTTAATCCATCTCAGCGCGTTGATTGAATCTCGTGGCCAAAACGGTCGAGGGCACCTCGACAGCTCCGCATTGAGCAAGATACGCTGCCGTCCGCTCCAGTTCGGCCGGGAGTCGACTCTGATCAAACAAAGAGGGCTTCGGCACATAGATAATCATTCCCTGGCGCGCACGCGTCAGCAGAACGCGGTAGCCGTTCAGACGGAATTGATGTTTCTGCGCGTCCGACTCAGTCTTCATTTTCCGCGGCATCCATTTCTTATTGGCGAACCGATTGCTCACCCATTTTGCTCCATCCCACGTAAAGTCTTCGCCCCAACACACACCTACCCAGTCGAGTTCAAGACCTTGCACTTCGAACTGCGTGGCGAAAACCTCTAAGCGTGATGAGCAGCGGACATCGTCATCATCATCCAGGAACCAGTTCTCCCAATCAAAACGGCGGTGGAAATCAAACGAAGGCTCCATTCCATCCGCTCGCAACCGCATCGCTGAGGCTGAACCGACTAGCCCGGCACGAGTGAAGCCACGCCGCTTCTGGCTGAGCCAAGCTCTTGCTATTGCCAAGTCGCGGGTTAGCTGTGGTCGCTCGGCCGAAGCCTCAGCGATGGCCCACGCGCCAGGTTGGTCGCCAACGAGAACCGCATTGACCCAGTCCGAGGTCTTCTGCGCACGGATCGAACGAACCGCAACTCTAAGGTGCAGGGAGTCGTCAGCGCATACACGCTCTACACCTGGGTCTCGATCCGGGAAGAGACTGGAACCGGGCCCGATTGTTCGCCCATCCAGTACCTCTGGTGAGGCTACGATGCTCCAATCCCGAAATTTCGGGAGTGCGCGGCCCCACTCTGCCAAACCGGCTTCGCCACGGTTGATCTCCTGGCCACCTCCTACGAGTGCCACAATGACCGCCCAATCCTTGTGGCGATCCATAATGCCTAACATCATCTCTAGCTCCGACACCTCTCTCCCGGCACGTTGGGATTCCGCTAGATCCCAGGCTCGCTGTGCTTCGTCGAAGACAATTACGTGGTCGTTGGGAATCTTGTCGTTCTTGTGGAAACCATTCGCGAAACGGTGAACGTTTTGAATGAAAGTTTGCACCCTCAGGCTAGCGTCTGTTCGGGTTACACGCTCGCGTCTGACCACGTCGCGAATCAACGCTTCGCGAATGATCTTCACAAGCGGGCCGTTCCCAGACAGAAAGGATCCGGATTCGCGGATATCGCGTTCATGAACCGCGTTCAGTCCAACTAGCGTCTTTCCTGCTCCTGGGATGCCAGTCACGAAGCAGATCGCTTTTGTCCTATGCTCTCGAGCCGTAGATACGATTTTCACTATTTGGTTCGTGGTTCGGAGGAGGTCTTCGCGTGCGGCACATGAATGTCCGATTTCAAAAACATTCATGTTCGAGTACAGCGCGACCGCTGCGTCAATAATCGGTGGAATGGGCTTAAACTGGGCCTCATCCCATGCCTCAGCGTCGAGTTGGGGATGATCGCTGGCGTGGCTGCCCACAATTTGCTGAAGAGTCGGCCCGACTTCGGCAAACGTTGTAAGAATGCACGGCTCAATCAATTGATCAAAAGTCGTGCGCTCACGCCGCATGGCCACCGGGGCATTTGATATGACCAACGGAACGATCGTGCGGGAAGAACTTCCTGCGTGAAAGCACGCGAGATTGAGCGCGTAGTCGTCCACCTGCCGGGCCGCAGATGTCGGCGCAGCACCTGTCTTTGTCTCGATCACAATAACCAGGTCGCGAGCCAGCACGATCGCGTCGATACGTTTGCCGACGCGTGGAATGGGATATTCGAGAAGAATTGACCAGGATTTGGCGTCGGGCATCTCCCGCAGTATGTAGCGGGCGGCATTTTGGAGTTCGGGTAGTTGCACTTTCCACGCGAACAATGCGTCCGGCTGCATTGGAAACGCAGCTTTAGCATTTTGCTCGGCAAGAGTAGCTTGGATTTCAGGCTGCGACGCGCACGCAAAGTCCTGAAAAGAAGCCCGCTAGTAGGCTGGCATGAACTTCGCCAGCATATCTTTTCGCAAGGCAGATGGTCCAGTTAAATTACGTGCACATGGCTTTCGCATCTCGAGGTTAGGAGGGCACGACTATGTACGTACTACAACTCGACTCCGCTCAGCGCGACTGCCTACTATCTCTGCTCAAGGGACGGCGCGCATCCGCAGCCACAGGCTTGGTTGCGCAGTTACGAAACTCAGACGACGTCTTCGGAGTGGTCATGTGGAGTAACGATGACATTGCGTCCCAACTCAGGGAGCAGGGCTTGCCGGACACACCTGACAACATCCGGGCCGTGCGCGAGTCCTGCGGTTGTCGGCACATTGACGATCAAATGGTGGAATATGGGTGGGGCGTATTGGAGGAATCAGTACGGGAGCTTCAGCAGGAATGAAATTGCATTACTATCCAGAAACGGATTCGCTCTACATTGACCTGAAGGCGAATCCCAGCGCCGATTCGCGCGAGGTCGCTGACGGTCTGGTCATCGACCTGGACTCTGCGGGCCACGTGGTGGGAATCGACATCCAGCATGCATCGCAAGTCTTGGACTTGAACACGCTGGAAACCGAGTCTCTGCCTACCGGCAAAACCAGAGTTGCGTAATCTCAGGCTCTGAGAATCTTGGCCCGATGGGTGTCCCACTCAAGCCGGTTCTGCTTGAGTGGGAGCTTTCTTTCGTCTCGTCCACCAGGACGCAATCTCTGTCACGCCTTCTTCTCCCAGGGCATAGTGGCGATAGCTGCTCCACGGCCAGTCTTCCGGCCTCCCCACAAGTCCCCGTGCCACGGGATTACGATGCAGATACTTCAGCTTCTCGGTACGCTTAGCGCTGCTCCAGACATTGAAGTCATAATAACGTGGCTGCCAGAAGTGTTCGTGCGCTCCGATGAGGCGCCGTGCGACAGACTGCTTGAGGGCCTTGAGAGCCGTTGCGAGCGTGGCCCGTTCAGGTTCGGTCACCAACAAGTGAACGTGCTCGGGCATGACGACGTAACCCACCACGTCGAACCGGTAGCTCCTGCGGGTTTCCTCCAGTGAACGTTCAAAAATGGATTTCGAGTACTCGGATTGAAGATAAGGAAGGCGACGATAACAGCTGAAGGTAACGAAGTGCAGGTCGCGGGACTGCTGAAAACGGATGAGGCCGCGAGTCATGGAGGAAGGGTACGATTGCCGGACGATTATGTCTGTGATTGCCGGCACCTCACGGTGTGCAAGACCCACACAAGCAAAATCGGCTTGTGTGGGGCACCCAGCAAAGACCCACACAAGCAAAACCGGCTTGTGTGGGGCACCCCAGCATCTCTGCGGCGATTGTCGTTCATCCCAGCAAAAAGACCCACACAAGCAAAAATCGGCTTGTGTGGGACACCCAGTTTAGAATCAGGTTTGATGTATCGCCTTACCATCAAGACGCACCGCAAGCGCGAAATCGTTGACATTACGGAAGAGATCGACTCCTTTCTGCAAAAACATCATGCTGGGCAGTCAGGTGCATGTCATCTGGTTGTTCTGCATACGACTGCGGCGCTGACTACTGCCGATCTCGATCCTGGCACGGATGAGGACATGCTCGATGCGTTCGAAGAGATTATTCCCAAGCTCAACTACCGACATCCGCACGACCCCGAACATGTTCCTGACCATATCTTGTCAGCGTTGATTGGCACATCGGTGTCTCTTCTGGCGGACAAAGGGAGACTGATGCTCGGAACGTGGCAACGAGTCATTCTGGTTGAGCTTGACGGCCCACGGCAGCGCGAAATCGCTGTTGGATTTGTGAAGACGGAATAGTGGAGACCTCAGTTCCCACCCTTTCCCAAAAGAAGGGAAAGGATGGGGCACCCAGATTCAAATGAGTGAAGGTCAAAACCCCCGCTCAAGCACAGGATGCTTGAACGGGGCACCCGCGCGCTTGGATTCGTGAAGACGGAGTGAACAAGTTTCAAGTTTCGAGTTTCAAGTTTCAAAAAACCCCACTCAAGCAAAACCGGCTTGAATGGGGCACGCATTATAAAAGGGCGCCCCTTTCGAAGTAGGTTATGGTGGCTGTGCTGTAGCAGAAACCACACCTGACGAAAGGAACACCCGATGGATAGCATCAAGTATATCGGTCTGGATGTCCACCGCGACACGATTTCGGTGGCCGTGCTGGACGCTGAGGGGAAGCTGGTGATGCAGTCGGTCATTGCCACCCGCGCCTCTACCATTCTGGAATTTCTGCAGGGTCTGAGTGGGACGTTGCACGTCACCTTCGAGGAAGGCACGCACTCGGCCTGGCTCTACGATCTGCTGGTACGGCGCGTAGCCAAGTTGGTAGTGTGCAACCCACGCAAGAATGCGCTGTTGAAGGCGGGCAGCAAGAGCGATGCGATCGACGCGCGCAAGCTGGCGGAGTTGCTGCGCCTGGGATATCTCAAGCCGGTGTATCACGGGCAGAACAGCCCGGCGGCGGTGAAGCATCTGGGCCGTAGTTATGCGGCGCTGACGGAAGACACCACGCGGATCATGGGCCGGCTGAAAGCGCTGTATCGCGGCCAGGCCATTGCCTGTGCCGGCAAAAAGCCGTACGGATCACGGCATCGGGACCAGTGGCTGGCGCAGTTGGTCGACAGCGGGCTGCAGCGTCGGGCGCGGCGACTCTATCAGGAGCTCGATCTGCTGCAGCAGTTGCGTCGCGAAGCCCGTCACGATCTGATTCTGGAATGTCGCAAGCATAACGAGACGAAGCTGCTGCGCACGATTCCGTGGCTGGGTCCGATACGCGTCGCGCTGCTGATCGGGCGGGTGCAGACGCCGCATCGCTTCCGCACCAAGCGGCAGTTCTGGGCCTACTGCGGGCTGGCGCTGGAGACGCGTGACAGCGGTGAGTATCGCGTAGTCAACGGACAGATCGAGCGCAAGAAGAAGCCGGTGTTCATCCGCGGCTTGAACCTGAACCATAACCATGAACTGAAGAACCTGTTTAAGAGCGCGGCCACCACGGCCAGTGGCAGTGAGGGAGTGTTTGGCCGGTTCTACGAAAACCTTCTAAAAAAGGGGATAAGAGCGGAGATGGCACGGCTGACCCTGGCGCGCAAGATTGCGGCCATTACGTTACATGTGTGGAAGAAAGGAGAGGCGTTCGACGCCAAGTATGTGAAGCCACAAGCCGCTTGAGCGCGCAGGACCGCAGGGAAAGGGCGAGTTTCACTTCGCGTTTTTCTGTTCGGGCTGCGAGCTCGGGTTCGAGGGTAAGTATCTTTCGGCGGGTTAGGCTGCGTGCGCCGCTGGCGCCAAGTCTCACGGGGCACCATATGCTCCCTCGGATAACCCAAGAAAGCCATAGCGCCGCGGACTGAGAGCCGCGAGTCTCAGATAGAACCATGGTTGGCCCGCTGAGCGGGACCACCGGTAGGCTTGTGCAGCTTCAGTCAGCGAAGGATGTCGTAGGGCGGAGATGAAACCGACCACAGAACTGCGGATCGCCGCCAGCAAGCGCGACCAGAAGGGGCTGGATGTCAGAGAGCTACCTGCTGCTCCGGGCATGGGAGAAGTGTTTTCTCTTGACATCCCCTTTTATAGAACCCGCTTTGTTCAGGGTTTCAAGACGGGCTGGAATTTTGTTCAAAAATAAAGCAGAATTACCAAAATCCTTCCCTTGGTTGGTCTGGCTAACATGGACATGGCGCGCGTCTTCGGGCTCCCTGCTGCACTGCTTATCGTCGCGGTAGGAGCGAACCGTCTCTCACGCTGGACGCGCGTCCCGGACATTATCGTTTTGCTGCTGATCGGCGTTGCCCTGGGGCCGGTGCTGAAGTGGGTTGATCCCAACAATTTTCAGGACGCGATTCGCATTCTGGGAATGCTGGCGTTGATCCTCATTCTGTTCGAAGGCGGCCTTGAGCTTCGGTTGAAGGAAGCCATCCGCTATTCTCCGGGCGGGCTATTGCTGGCCATCGTCAGCTACGGTCTAACGGTTGGGTTGATTGCGGTGGTGGCGCGTGCGACGCTGCACCTGACGTGGTTCGACGCCTGTTTGTTGGGGGCCGTGCTTGGATCCACCAGCGCCGCGGTTGTATTGCCCGCAATCGAGCAGATTGATGCTCCCGAACCAATCAAAATCACTCTGACGCTGGAATCGTCGTTGGGTGAGATTATCGCCGTGCTAACGGTGGGCACGCTGATGGGCCTCCACGGCGATGTTGGCCTGGTTGAGGGCCTGATCACCGGTTTCGGACATCACATCCTGATCGACGTGGCAATCGGAGTCGCAGCCGGAGTTGCCTGGTCGCGGCTTTGGCCGATGGTTGCCGGACAGCACTTCAGCAATGCGCTCAACCTGGGGACGGTGTTGGCGGTATTTGCGATTGGTCGCTACTTTGGCGGTAGTGGCCTGTTGGCGGAACTCGTTTTTGGATTGACTCTGGCCAACATGCAGCGTACGCCCAAGATGATGCGGCAAGACGAGCGGATGCTGGCATTCCATTCGGAACTTACCTTCCTTGTCCGCTCTTTCTTTTTCGTCTTGCTGGGCATCATGGCCCAGGTTGTTGCCAAGGCCTATGTTGTGCCCATCATCGCAATTCTGGTTGCGGTCGTGGTGGCTCGGTGGGTGGCGGTGCGAGGTACACGGTGGGCGATACGCGACGTGAATGCAGCCGACACCGAACTTCTCTGGCTCATGTTTCCCCGCGGATTGATTACAGCGGTGCTTGCATTGCAGGTCATGGCGGCCCGTGGACAGATTTTTTTCTTCCTTCCGTCCATGGCGTTCACAGTGGTGCTGTTCACGAACATTTTTGTCGTGATTGCGGCTGTGCGGTCGAAGCAACCAGTGGCAGGTGCGGAGAGTGCCGCGACGCTTACGCCAGCACCAGCTCCAGAGCCTGAAACGACGGCGTAAACACTTAGACCATCTGCGTTCCCCAAAGATCGTGCAGGTGCAACACTCCAAGGAGACGGCCGGCGGCGTCCACTACCGGCAGTGAAGTGATCTTCTTCTGCTCCATGACGTCGAGGGCTGCGATGGCAAACGAATCGGGCCCTATGCTCTTGGGCTCCGGCGTCATGCATTGACCGGCGGTGAGGTCAAAGACTTCTTTGCCGTGGCGCTCGAGCAAGCGTCGCAAGTCACCGTCGCTAATGAGTCCAACCAGTTTGCCGTCGGCAACCACCGTAGTCATGCCGAGCCCTTTGCGCGACATTTCATAGATGACATGGCTGATTGACGTTTCGGTGGTGACGCTTGGCAACGCGTCGCCGCTGTGCATCAGTGCCGATACTCGAGTGAGCCGTTTACCGAGCTTCCCGCCGGGATGGAGGTTGGCGAAGTCCTCTTCCTTGAAGCCGCGCTTCTGTGAAAGCGCAACTGCCAGGGCGTCGCCCAGTGCAAGCATGGTTGTAGTCGAAGCCGTGGGCGCGAGTCCGAATGAACAAGCCTCGCCAGCGACCGAGCAGTCTAGCGCCACATCCGCTGCCTGGGCCAAAGTGGATCGCCGGCGGCTGGTTGCCCCGGGCGCGTAGAGATTGTCGCAGGTCAGCGTGATCAGCGGAGATCCCAAACGCTTCACGGTGGCGAGCAGTTGCAGTATCTCGCCGGTTTCTCCACTGGCCGACATGGCCACCACTGCATCTCCTCGGACGATCATTCCCAGATCGCCGTGCATGGCTTCAGCGGGATGGAGATAAAGTGCCGGAGTTCCAGTGGAGCTAAGGGTTGCGGCCACCTTGCGAGCGATGAGTCCGCTTTTGCCCATTCCGGTTACGACGACCCGCCCGGCACAGCCGTACAACAAATCGATGGCGTGTTCGAAGTCACCGGCCATCGGGCCAGCAATGCGATCGGCGAGGGCGCGCAATGCTTCGGCCTCGATACGCACAACGTTTTCCGCGATGTTCTTCATCAGGATAAAAATACCGGGTTGAACGGTGTCGACTTCACTGCGCCGGCTTGGGTGGTACCACTCCGCTGGAATTAAAGACCAGAACGCCTTCCTGGTTGGGGCCTCCGGCGAGAGGCACCGGCTGGCCATTGAATGAGACCTCCACTGCGCCGGCATTGCCAGTCCAGACTACAACCTGGTCACTGGCACGCACCGTTTTCACGTCGGGCGACCGGATGATGCCTCGTACCGCAAACCTGCCATCGGACTTTATCGACACCCAAGCGCTGTCTTTGGCACGAACCGTTACTTCGAATGTCTGCGTACTGAGGGTGGGTGCACCATTTGCCGCCGTTCCCTGGCTCGCGGTACCCGATGCTGCCGCGCTTTGTGTCGCCGATGATGAAACTGCTTGCTTCGCAGTATTGGTGTCGCCTTTCTTTGTCGCATCAGCATTCAAGTCGATCGTGCCAGAGGTCGACGGGTTCGTCGTAGCCGCCGAATTCGGCGGTGCGGTGGTTGTAGTGCTCTGGGGCTCAGCCTTGTTCGCGCTGGCATCAGAGAGGGTTGAGGGCGTCGTCATTGCCGTTGGGCTAGTTGCCGCCGGTGTTGTGCTGCCGATCGAACTCGCGGCGGCGGCCGCCTGACGCTTCGCTTCGCGATCGCGCTCCCGTTCCTGGTAGATCTGCCAGCCTCCGGCTCCGGCCGCGATGAGCAGAAGAAGGATCAGAACGGGAATAATGGGAAAGCCGGCTTGGCGCGAGGGAGCAAACTCGCCGCCTGAGCGATCGATGCGAGACGAGTTCTGTTCCGCGATCACTCGCGGGTCCGGCACGGTCTCGCCTGCCGCCTCCAGATAGTCTGCTACGGCTTCCTCTTCGTTCAGACCCAGGTACTTGGAATAAGCGCGGACAAACCCCTTATTGAAGATTCCACCCGGAAGAAGCTCAAAATGTTCTTCTTCCAGAGCGCGAAGCAGGCGAGTTCCGATCTTCGTTGCGTCGGCAATATCGTCGAGGGAGACGCCGCGCATCTCGCGCTCTCGACGCAGCCGTTCGCCGAATGAACCCACTTGAATGTTCCCTTCGTGCGGACTTTTCCGCAACGCCAGTCTACCTCCGGACGCAGCGAGTCATGCAAATCAACTCTGACTTCGAGGTTCGCTGGTCTACCAGTGGCCGGATTAAAGGTGCTTTCGAATTCCCCAAAAACGGCCCGTAGGCACTTTGAGTTACTTATATAGAAGTATAGGATAAACCACTATTTTGCTGTAACATCTAGACCGTTCAGTGGCTTTCGTCTGGCCGTCTCACTGATAAAGCCTACTGAAACCGGCAAGCGCCCTGTTTAGCGAACCAGCCGGCATCTCCACCTCAGGTCAAAGCACATCGGTGGCCACCTCGGATAACGATCGCCAGCTTTACGAGTTGAAGATCTTTCACGATGTTGCGAAGGCGCTCACTTCGACACTCGATCTTGACACCATCCTGCAGACCATTATGGAAAAGATGGCTGCTTACTTCGAACCGGCCACCTGGTCACTGGTCATGATCGACGAGTCCAGTCAGGAGCCATACTATGCTGCTGCGGTTGGGAAGGGTTCCGAGGGATTCTCGAGTCTACGTTTGCGTGACGGCCCTACGTTGACTGAGTGGGTAATCGCCCACGGTGAGCCCCTGGCTATCGAGAATGTCAACGCCGACCCTTTGATTGACCCCGATAGCAGGAGTGAATGGTTCGAAGGCAGCTGCGCAGTGGTTTGCATGCCGGTGCGTACCGGTGGGAAGGTCCTCGGCGTCATTCAACTTGTGAACATTGATATGCATGTTTACCTTCAGAGTGAGATGCTGCTGCAAACGCTAGCTGATTACGCCGCCATTGCTATCGAAAACGCTCGAGCTGTCCGGCGCATTCAGGAACTCAGCATTACCGACGACTGCACTGGGTTATATAACGCTCGTCACTTGTTCACAGTGCTGTCGGAAGAAGTAAACCGGTCAGCAAGATTTGGCTACGAGTTCACTTTGCTATTTCTCGATCTCGATCATTTCAAGCGAGTGAACGATGAGCACGGCCATCTGGTTGGCAGCAAGTTGCTGGCACAAGTCGGTGAATGCCTTCGTGAGAGCCTGAGGTTGGTTGACGCCGCGTTCCGTTACGGCGGCGACGAATTCGCCATCCTGCTCCCACAAACTTCACGAGAAGCTGGGCTGCGGGTCGCGCGACGCATCTCCCGAGTGTTTCATCAGCGTCAATGGCTTTTGGACGAGAACTTCGGAGTTGATCTGCGAGCCAGCATCGGTATTGCGACCTATCCGCAGGACGCAACCACGCCTCAGGCTATTGTTCAGCGCGCCGACGAGATGATGTATGCAGTGAAGCAGGGAGGACGCGACAACATTGCAGTTCCTGGCCTTGGCATTGTCGGACGCGACGGGGACCATGCGGTCAGCTAGGGGTCAACTGTCCCACCGCGCGTCGAGTCAGTTCTTCGCAGGTGAGTTCTCAGACGGCGAGGGACGCCATGTGTTTGGATTGGCCGGTGCTTGCCGGTTTACCCCGAAATCCCATACATAGAGGTTCATTTCCTCCGGTCCCAGCATTTCTACAACGGCGTACTCACCGGGCGGCAAGTCATGGGCGGGCGTCACTTTGACCCACTCGCCAGTTCCAACCTTTTCGACGTTGGCTGGAATGAAATTCCCCTCTTGCGACGCTTTTCCCGTAAAGGTGACCTTCAGGTTCCCGATGATGCGGTCATCCTTCTTCACCTCGGCGCGAACGATGCGAAACCTGCCCGCCAGAGGCACGTCATTCAGTGCGCCCTGATCGATGTCCACGTAGACGGACGGAGCCGGAACGTGCGATTGAATCTTGCGCGTGGGATCCCTTCAACTCGAACGCATGCTTTGAACTGCCTATCGGGTTAATTGCCGTACGCAGGACGCCCTTCTTATTCGCGCTCTGGTTCAATTCGCTGCCATTCTGCAGGATCTCTGCCAACTCAGGCTTGCCGTCGAACTGATCGAGCAGAAACACCCCTCCGGTACCGGGCAACCGCAGCCCGGGCAAAACTTCGGGCGAGTTCGCTTCCTCCCTTTCTCGTTCTTCGCGCTCTTCGGCAGTCTCTACGTGCACGCGTAGCTTTCCGCTGCTGAAGTCGGCTTCGTACTTCTTGGTTGCTTCCCAGTCCACCAGGGATGAAGGAATGTCCTCCCACTCGTAACGCTCGGCACTGAAGTAGTGAACCCGGTCACCCTGGACCTCATACTTGATCACGGACTGAAAGGATCCGTCCTTCATAATGATCCGTTTGGTCGGTTGCTGTGGCGGCGAAAGCTGCGTCGTCTGGGAGATCGACGTTTGAGCCGTGCATGCGCCCAAGACGAACACTACAATTATTCGTACAGCGAGCCGAAGCATTGGCATAAGTGTAGACCCAAAAAGTACCCGAAAGACTCGGGTCGTTAACGAGTTTAGGCCTCATCTCCCATGTCCGGACGCAATCATCTCAAATTTGTGACTCCCGTCACCGCACGGGCTGCGGTGATCATGTAAAAAAGGTTGGTTCGCGGAGGACCGGTGATCTGAAATCCAGTGGCTGGCCGCCCGCGCGGCATTTTCGTTATGAGGACCTTGCATGGATAGCGCACTCCTGATCCATCGCCTGCAATTCGCCTTTACCGTGACCTATCACTATCTGTTCCCGCAATTGACCATGGGACTCGCTCCGCTGATCGTGATTTTGAAGACCCTGGCGATCCGAACGAATGACGAAGCGTATGACAAGGCAGCCCGTTTCTGGGCCAAGATTTTCGGCATCAATTTCGTCGATCGGGGTTGTGACAGGGATTCCGATGGAATTCCAGTTCGGCACCAATTGGTCGCACTTCTCCCGCTTCGCCGGCGGAGTCATTGGCCAAACGCTCGCCATGGAGGGGTGCTTTGCCTTCTTCCTTGAGTCCACCTTCCTCGGGCTATTTCTCTACGGCGAGAAGCGCCTGAGCAAAGGGATGCACTGGTTTGCCGCATTCATGGTGTTTGTGGGTTCATGGGCTTCGGGTTATTTCATCGTCGCCACCGATGCCTGGATGCAGAATCCTGTCGGTTACGAGAAGGCGGCTGATGGCTCGCTCCAACTGTCCAGTTTCTGGCCGCTGGTGTTGAATCCCTGGGCGTGGCTTCAATACGCGCACAACATGAGCGGAGCGGTCATAACCGGAGCTTTTGTCATGGCCGCAGTGGGCGCGCTCTACCTTCTTGGCAACCAGCACGTGGAGCAGGGACGCATATTCGTACGCATAGGGGTTATCGCTGCACTGATTTTCAGTGTGTTGCAACTCTTTCCGACAGGGGACTGGGCAGGGCGGATGGTCGCCCAAAAACAACCCGTAACATTGGCTGCCATGGAGGCGCTATTGGATACGCAACATGGAGCGCCGTTGGTAATTATCGGTCAGCCGAACATGGCGACGCGGCACATCGACAACCCGATTATTGTGCCCAAGATGCTGAGCTTTCTTACCTATCGCCGCTGGAACGCGCAAGTGAAAGGGCTCGCCGAAGTGCCGGAGAGGGATTGGCCACAAAACATTCCGTTGCTTTACTTCGCCTATCACATCATGGTTGGGCTGGGCACGTTGTTCATCGCGGTCATGGCAGTAGCCGCATTTTCTGTTGTGGCGCAATAAGCTTTACGACGCTCGATGGATGCTCTGGGCGCTGATGCTGATGTTCCCCTTGCCCTACATTGCCAACACGGCTGGTTGGATGACGGCGGAAATGGGCCGACAACCCTGGCTGGTTTACGGACTGATGCGCACTGAGGAGGGTTTCTCCAAAATGGTGTCTGCCGGCAATGGCTGGTTTACGTTCCTTGGGTTCGCTGGAATGTACACCTTGCTCTCATTCCTTTTCTTGTTCTTGGTGCGGCGTGAAATCGAGCACGGGCCTGATCCGGTCGGGCCACCCGACCCACCAATGTCAGGTCGCCTTAATCCCGTGGAGGTGCGATAGCCATGCCAACGATTTGGTTCATGATCGTCGCGGTAATGGTCGCCATGTACGTCCTGCTCGACGGCTTCGATATCGGCGCCGGTGCGGTCCATCTCTTCATCGCCAAAACTGATGCGGAGCGTCGCACAATTCTGCGCGCGATTGGGCCGGTATGGGACGGCAACGAAGTCTGGTTGCTCGCTGCTGGAGGCACGCTCTACTTCGCATTCCCGTTGCTGTACGCATCCAGCTTCAGTGGCTTTTACCTGCCGCTCATCATGGTGCTATGGCTGCTTATGCTGCGCGGCATCGGCATCGAATTTCGCAGCCATCTGAGCGATGGCCTTTGGACCTCCTTTTTCGACGTCATCTTTTCTGTGGCTAGCATCCTGCTGGCGATCTTCTTCGGCGCTGCTCTCGGTAACGTGGTGCGGGGCGTGCCGTTGAATGCCGAAGGGTACTTCTTCGAACCGCTGTGGACAAACTTCCTCGTTGGAACTAACAACGGGATCCTCGACTGGTACACAGTGATTATCGGAGTGGTTGCCCTCATCACGCTGGTGGTACACGGTTCGTTGTATCTCGCCACTAAGACGGAGGCAGACCTCAACGCCCGAACGCGCAAAACTGCTTTTGTCCTTTGGCCGGTGCAGGTCCTCCTCACCATCGTCAGTCTGGCCGCGACCATGTTCGTGCGCCCAGGCATTCTGACTAATTTCAGCAACTGGCCGATCGGCTACCTCATCCCAATCGTTGTCGCGGGCAGCCTGGTATACCTCCTCGTTGCGCAGAGACAGAAGAACGACAAGGGCGCCTTCCTGGCTTCGTGCGGATACATCGTCGGCATGCTCGTCGGCGCAGCGTTCGCTCTCTATCCCAATGTGCTGCCTGCCAGCACCGATCCGAGCTATAGCCTCACCATCCACAACACCGCAGCCGGGGCCCACGGATTGCAAGTGGGCTTCGTCTGGTGGGGGATGGGAATGGTGCTCGTGGCTGTCTACTTCGTTTTCGTCTACCGCATGTTTCGCGGCAAAGTGCGCGTGGAAGAAGGCGCCAGCGGCCACGGCTATTAACAAATCTCTCTTTGTGCCACCCAAAAGGCTCCAGTCCTTCTGGAGCCTTTTTTACATTACAAGTCTGAACGCAGACCAGGTCTACGCCGACACCGTCGACGCAATGC
The DNA here is from genome assembly GCA_963699185.1 of uncultured Acidobacteriaceae bacterium. Lineage (GTDB taxonomy): Bacteria > Acidobacteriota > Terriglobia > Terriglobales > Acidobacteriaceae > DASRAA01. Next base: position 1,439,064 of record OY969419.1, read on the forward strand.
CGGCATTGTGTTCCACCTCGTGGGCCACGGCGATCGACAACCGCCGAATGCCTTCGCGGATCATCTCAGGTGTGGCGTTCGAGAAATTGAGCCGCATGTGCGAGCCGGCGTCGCCTTCAGCAAAGAAAGGTTGCCCGGGAACGAACGCAACATCGTGGCGGATGGCCTCGTCGAACAACCGCATGCAATCTACGCCGGTTGGCAGCGTGACCCATAGGAACAGTCCGCCTTGCGGATGGGTCCACTTGACCTCGGGAGGGAAGAAGTCAGTCAGCGCCGCTAGCATCGCATCGCGCCGCTCTTTGTAGCATTGCCGAATGGTCTTAACGTGCTCATCCATGAACCCGTCTTTTGCTACCTCGTAAGCCACCATCTGTGTGAACGTGCTTGTATGCAAATCAGCAGATTGCTTCAGTTGCACCAGTCGAGTAATTACGTCCGGCGGGGCCACAATCCATCCCAGTCGCAGACCCGGCGCCAGCACCTTAGAAAAAGTGCTCAGATAAATGACATTCCCCAAATGGTAGCCATCGTCACGCAGAACATTCATCCGATCCAGCACAACCAGTGGCTTGATGTGTTCGCCTTCGTAGCGCAACTGTCCATAGGGATCGTCTTCGATGATGGGGATGCCATACTTGTCTGATAACCACACCAGTTGCCTGCGCCTGTCTTCCGAGAGCGTCACGCCGCCCGGATTCTGAAAGTTCGGCAACACGTACATGAACTTCGGCCCCGACCTTAGCGCGCCCTCTAACAACCGAGTCTGCAATCCCTGACCATCGATGGGGACCGTTACGTATTCTGCGCCCATTAAGTCGAATGCTTGCAACGCCCCGAGGTAGGTTGGAGACTCGACCAGTATGCGGTCGCCGCGGTTGATCAACAGCTTGGCGATGAGGTCGAGCGCCTGCTGCGATCCTGACGTGATCATGACGTTGTCGACGGTGGCGACGATGCCGTACTTCGCCATTTGCGCTAAGATCAGCTCGCGTAATGGTTTATAACCTTCCGACGGCCCGTACTGCAGGGCCGCCGTGGCCTGTGTTGCCAGCACGCGCTCACAGGCCTCGCGAAATTGTTCCACGGGGAATATTTCGGGTGCGGGCAGGCCGCCTGCGAACGAAATGATTTCCGTCTTGGTTGTGAGTTTTAGCAGTTCGCGAATGATGGAGCTTTTCGCTGTCTTGGTCCGCTGTGCGTAGCGATGGGCCCAGGGCGCAGCCATATCTTTCACCCCCGCATTACGCCCTATTCTTTATCGCCAACCGCCCGGCCGTCTGTGACGCAGAACACCAAGTCGATGTTTATGTTTCATTTCACGGTTTGGGATGAATCATTTGTTTCAGCGGCTACCTGTCGTAGACCTGTGCCATCTGCTTGAGGCGCGTTCCGATACCTGGTGTCAGTTCCTCCGCGCGGTAGCGCCAGCGCCAGTTGCCGGATGAAGTGCCGGGGAGGTTCATTCGTCCTTCAGCGCCTACTCCTAAGACGTCCTGGAGCGGGAAGATCACCGTGTCGGCCACCGACGCCATCAACGTGCGGATCATCACCCAGTGGATTTCGTTGCCGTCAGTGTCGAGATAGCGGCGCGCGAACTCCATCTCTTTTGCGACATCTTCGGCACTGCGAGTACTGTCGCCCTCCCCGGTGCTGGTCCACCATCCGACCACAGTATCGTTATCGTGGGTGCCGGTGTAGGCGACGCGATGGCGCGGGTAATTGTGCGGCTTGAAGTCGGGTGCCTGCGGGTCTTTGCCGAACGCGAACTGCAGGATCGCCATTCCCGGAAACCCAAAGCGATTGCGTATCTCTTCCACTTCAGGCGTTATGACGCCGAGGTTTTCGGCCAGAATGGGCAGCTTGCCCAACGCACTCTCAACCGCTTCGAAAAGTGCCGCTCCGGGACCTTTTACCCATCGTCCGTTGACGGCCGTTGTTTCTGTCCCGGGAATTTCGTAATAGGCCTCGAAGCCGCGAAAGTGGTCGAGGCGAATCATGTCGAGCATTTCAAAAGCACGCCGGAAGCGCGTAATCCACCACTTGAATCCGGTCTGAGCATGCACATCCCAGCGGTAGATTGGGTTGCCCCAGCACTGCCCCGTGGCACTGAAATAATCCGGCGGGACGCCCGCAATCACCCGCGGCGTACCGTTGGCCTCCAGGTCGAACATTTCCCTCCCGGCCCATACATCAGAACTGTCCTGTGCGACATAGATCGGTACATCGCCCATCACGCGAATTGCATTGCGCGCGCAGTGTGCCTTCAACTCCAACCACTGTCGGTCAAACGCAAACTGGATGAACTTGTTGCACTCGATCTGCTCGTGCAGCTCCCTACGCGCCTTGTCCAGCGCCGCAGGCTCGCGCAATGCCAGTTCCGGCTCCCACAACGTCCACATCACATAGTCGTGGACCTCTTTCAGTGCCATGAACAGCGCAAACTCTTCGAGCCAGGCTGAATGACGCTGACAGAACGCCTCGTATGCAGCCCGATCCTCCACGTCGGCGCGTTCCCGGAACCCCACCGCTGCCTTGCGCAACAAAGGCAACTTCCATTGGATGAGCGGGCCGAAATCGACCGTCTCACGGGGAAACTTTGGCCGAGGCTCCAAGTCGTCACGCGACAGATAGCCCCGTTTCACCAATTCGTCGAGACTGATCAGCATCGGACTGCCGGCAAACGCCGAAAAGCACTGATAGGGAGAATCGCCGTATCCGGTGGGCCCGAGCGGCAGCACCTGCCAGATGCTCTGGCCCGCGTCTTTCAGAAAATCCGCAAACCGATGCGCCTCGGCGCCCAACTCTCCAATACCGTAGGGGCCTGGAAGGGAAGTGGGATGCAACAGTATTCCGCTCGATCGTGGAAAGCTCATGCCATTTGACCTGCTGTGGGGAATCCGATACCGCAAGCCAGCGACCGCGAGCATGATGTGGTCGCGTGACTAAAGAGTACTAAATGGCGATCGCGTCACCGGGCAAGGGCACCGCCTCTTCAATCACCTCGGCACCGGGGTCGACGACCCGCTGCATCAGCAAAGCCGCCAGCGCCATAAAAACGCCGCCGGCAATCACAGCCGTCAGCCGGTTGTTGTGCAGCAGGTGGTTCATCACCCAGCCGAACCCGAGGGACGCGATGATCTCCGGCAGCACGATAAAGAAATTGAAAATGCCCATGTAAACACCGGTATGCTCCGTGGGCAAGGAACCCGCCAGCACGGAGTAAGGCATCGACAGCGTACTTGCCCATGCGATTCCTACGCCTGCCATCGAGAGCAGCAGGAGGTTTTTGTCGTGGATTATCGCGACGGACAAGAGTCCAACGGCACCACAGAGCAAGCAAAGGCTGTGCGCGTGCTTGCGTCCTACGGCCTTCGCCAGCCTTGGCAGGAAGAAGGAGAACACAAAGCAAACGAACGAATACATTCCGAAGCAGACGCCGCCCCACTCGACGCCGCGGGTGTAAATCGACGAGTTCTGGTCAGTCGCTCCAAACACATTGCGAGCCACTGCAACTGGAAAGTAAAGCCACATGCAAAACAACCCCAGCCATGTCAGTAGCTGTACGGGCGCCAACTGGCGCATAGTCGCCGGCATGTTCCTGATGGCCGTGAATATCTCGGAAGCGTGGCTGCCGATTCCGCGATGCTCCGACTTCTTCCGGCGAAAGGCATCAAGGTCCGCTGGAGGATATTCCTTTGTGGTCAGAATGGTCCAGAGCACCGCGCCAAAAAAAGCTGCAGCCCCAATGTAGAACGACAGCCGAACCGTTAACGGAATCGCATTCCCTGTGGTGTCGGCGCGAAGATGAAAAACGTTGGTCAGCAGCCAGGGGAGGGCCGATGCCACGACCGCGCCCAATCCAATGAATAGGCTCTGCATCGCGAAGCCGCGCGTCCGCTGTTCTTCCGGCAGCAGATCGGCAACGAAAGCGCGGAACGGCTCCATGCTGATATTGATGGACGAGTCGAGTATCCAGAGCAAACCCGCGGCCATCCATAGGGTCGAAGACTGCGGCATGAGAATGAGGGCACAAGAACTGAGGATGGCGCCGACCAAGAAGTAAGGACGACGGCGGCCGAGACGACCCCAGGTATTGTCGCTGGCGTGCCCGATGATTGGCTGTACGAGCAGGCCAGTAAGGGGCGCCGCGAGCCACAGAATCGGAATCTGATCCGCGCGCGCACCCAGATATTCGTAGATGGCGCTCATATTGGCCATCTGTAGTCCCCAGCCAAACTGAATGCCGAGGAACCCGAAACTCATATTCCAGATCGACCAAAAGCTTTTTTGCGGTTTTTGCATCACGCGGCGCTGGTCCTGTGAGGTGATTTTCCGAGCGGCAACCGAATCATCCGACACTGTACTCCGATTGCTACCTAATTTCCAAAACCAAAACCGTCACTCATTCGGAGAGCCCGAATTGGCTTCCGTCGGCGCTTGTTGAGCCTTTGCCCCAATCCGCAGTCTTCCAATACCATCGCCTGTCGGGACAAACCCGTCTCTCGCTATCTTTCTATCTATGCGAGCACCGCCATGCGATGTGAGGACCGCCATGACTGAGATGCGCTTGTATTGCTCCGCCCGCCAAATGATGATTGCCATCGTCCTCGTCGTCGTGTCGGCTTTCTCCGCTTTCGCAGGCGAGCCGCGGGTCACCAAGGTCGAGCCCCCCAATTGGTGGACCGGCTTCGTCTCCCCCGTCATGGTATTGCTTTACGGCGAGAACCTGAGCGACGCGAAATTTTCAGTGTCTTACCCCGGAGTCAAGATCGAAAAGTCTCAAATGCAACCCGACGGCCAACACGCCTTCGTGTGGCTGAACATCGGAAAAAACGCCAAGCCCGGAGGAGTGGAACTCAGCGCGAAGACACCCAGCGGCAAAACCACTGCTTCACTCACCCTGCTGCGGCGGGCTCCGCAGAATGGCCGCTTCCAGGGCGTCACCCGCGATGACGTCATCTATCTCATCATGCCCGACCGCTTCGCCGACGGCGATCCCGCGAACAACATGCCCAACGGAGCTGCGCCGGGTACGTATGATCGCAAGGCCGCGAAGGCCTATCACGGTGGCGACCTCAAGGGTGTTCAGGACCATCTGCCTTACTTGAAGGACTTGGGCGTCACCACGCTCTGGCTCAATCCCATTTTTGACAACGACAACATCAGCGAGACCTATCACGGCTACGGAGCGACCGATCTCTACGCGGTGGAGGATCACTTCGGCACGCTGCCGGAGTTTCAGCAATTCGTCGCTGCTGCTCACCAGCAGGGAATCAAGATTCTGCTCGACATGGTTCCGAACCACGTAGGCCCCAATCATCCCTGGGCGACCTCGCAGCCAGCGCCGGGATGGTTGCACGGTACCACCGCCAACCATATCAACACTGACTACGACTACCCGCCAGTGACCGACCCTCACGCAGTCGAGAAAAACTATCGCAGCGCGCTCGACGGCTGGTTCGCCAATGTCCTTCCCGATCTCGCGCAGGAAAACCCGCTGGTTGCCGAATACCTCTTGCAGAACGCGTACTGGTGGATGGAAGTTGGTGGCGTCGACGGATTCCGCATCGACACTTTCCCCTACGTGCCGCGCACCTTCTGGGCGACTTACCTGCAGCGGCTGCAGACTACATATCCCAACTTCTTTGCCGTCGGCGAGGTTTACAACTTCGAGCCGCCCGTGGTTTCTTATTTCGCCGGAGGCCATAAGGGCTTCGACGGCATCGACACGCACCTGAACACACCATTCGATTTCCCCATGAACTCTGCCATCCGCCAAGTGGTCAATCACGGCGCATCGGCGAAGAAAATTGTCGAGGTGCTGCGCCAGGACCGTCTGTATCCCCATCCTGAATTGCTGGTGACCTTCATTGGCAATCACGATATGACGCGTTTCCTTACCGATGCTGGAGGGTCGACCACCAAGTTGAAGCTGGGTTTTTCTTTGTTGGCTACGCTGCGCGGAATTCCGCAGATGTATTCCGGCGACGAAATTGCCATGTCCGGCGGTGAGGACCCCGACAACCGTCGCGATTTCCCCGGCGGATTTCCCGGCGATCAGCACAACGCGTTTGCTCAGAGCGGGCGCAGCCCCGAAGAACAGGATGTCTATGCTCACGTGCAGGCGTTGCTGAAGTTGCGGCGAGAACATGCCGCGCTGCGCATCGGCGAACAGAAACACATTGTCGTGAGCGATGACTATTACCTGTTCACGCGAGAGGCTGCCGGCGAGCGCCTGATGGTCGTGTTTTACAAGGGCGAAACTGAGAAGAATGTCACGGTCGATTTGACTGATACGTCAATCGCCAATGCCAAGGGGTTTACAGCCATAACTGCAGCTCCTGCAGCCCACGTGCAGGGAACGCAACTGCAACTGCAGATGGCGCCTAAATCCGTTGCCATCTACAAAATCGATTGACTCAGAGCTAAGTTGCTTTTCATCGTTGCCTTGATTGACTTCACGGCCGGCTGAGACTCGCGGTTCACATACCCAAAGGTAAGTGACGGCGGTCACTGTGCGGTGGGGTACGTGTCGGTACAGTGAAAGACGGTGTGGCAGTCCGCCCGTCGGAACGCCTAATTCGATATGTTGCGAAACTTAAATAAGGAGACTTTGATTTCATGAAGCGTGTCATCGTAGTTGTTGCCGTACTTGCATTGATGTCCGGAATGGCTTTCGCCGCCGAAGACGGAGCCGCGATTTACAAAGCGAAATGTGCCGGTTGCCACGGCCCCAACGGCGAAGGCAAGATGGGCCCCGCGCTGAAGGGAACCACTCTGAGTGCCGACCAGATCGCGGACGCCCTGCTGAAAGGCGCGCCGGGCAAGAAAGCTCCGCATGGAAAAGCCATGGCCGGCGTTACGGCTGACCAGGCAGCCGCGGTTGCCGCCTATGTAAAGAGTCTCAAGTAGCCTGCAGACGTTCCCTAGGAGAGCCGGCACATTGTCGTCGGCTCTTTTCCATTTCGTTGTGAGCCCGGATATTCTGTCCCTTATGGGACAGAACTCAGCACAGCCACTCCGTAGTTCGGCAGAGTAACTGATTGCGTCACTCTGCCATTCAAGACATCCTGCATCTTTGCGGGCAGCTTCACCGTCTGCGGCACCTTCGAGAAATTCACCAGGATGTACACCGCTCCTTTATCTCCGTACCGCGGATAAACTTCAACTCCGTCTGGCACCGGTCCCAGCGCTGGCTTCACCCCGCTGACTTCGGTCATCCATGCAGCCGCCTTCGCCATCGTCTTCGGATCAAGCCACGCTCCGATATACGTGATGCGGCCCTTACCCACCTTGCGCGTAATCGCCGCCGGCTGTCCGTCGAGCCAGCCATTGCTCTTGCCATAGCGCATGAGAACTTCGACGTCAGGCCCCGTAGCGCTCAACAACTCCGCCCACAGGGGGCTTTCACCCGCGCCCCACTTGCCATCAATTGGCACCGGATCAACCAACGCGTAATACTGCTCCACTCGTCCGCCGAGCAAGTCGGTGAGAGGCCCAGGCTGCCGCTGCGGCCACAAGCCGTTGTCATTGTCCTTCATAGCAGAGCGCTGTCCCAGAACCAGATGCCCGCCATTGTTGACGTATTGCATTAAGTTCTTGGCGGCCTCGTCCGTCAGCACATTCAGTCCCGGCGTCACCACCAGCTTGTACTTAACCAATTCCGCCGTAGGAGGCACAATGTCAACCGATTGAGCCACGCTCCGCAGCGGCCCGTAGTAGCTCAGGATCACCCCTTTGTAGTCCTTGTTGTGTTTCTGCCACTCAATCGCCCAGCGGCTGTCGTACGAATGCAGAATCGCCACTTGGGATTTCACCGACGTCCCCGCCAGCACTGGGCTCGCTGTCGCGAACTCTTTCCCCACCTGCGCGATCTCCGGATATAGCGGGTCTGGCGTTCCGTCCGGGCCCACCAGCGTCCCGTGATATTGCTCCTGTCCATTCAACGCGCTGCGCCACTGCCAGTAGCTGACGGTGTCGGCGCCGTGCCCGATGTCGTGCCATGCCATCGCCCGCACTTCGCCTTTATCAAGCCAGTTATTGATGTCAGCCCAGTTCACGCCACCCGGCTGCGTCTCCATCACCCAAAAGTTCTTGCCCTTCAATCCGCGCGTCAGGTCGTGCGCGACGCCGTTTTTCACCGGATCGAGATGTCCCTGTCCCACATAGTCATCCCATGCGGCCAGGTCGAGGTCCTGCGCGACGGTGTAGTGATCGTATCCGTCGAACAACCCCATCATGTTCGTGGTGATGAACTGCCGGGGCTCCGCATTGGCTCGAATTACTTCGAGCTGGTTCTTCTGATAGCTCCTCCAAGTGTCGCTGACGAACCGCATCCAGCTCAGCAGCAGCCCGGGATTGCCATAGCCCACCTGAATCGGAATCTGGTTCCAGTCGAAGTACGTCTCGCTCCAGTACGATGTCGTCCAGCGCGCGTTGAGGTTGTCGAGCGTACCGTAGTGGTTCTTGAGCCACTGCTGGAATTGCGCCTTGGTCTCTGCATCAAACGACACTTCCGCATACTCGTTGTCGATCTGCCATCCCACGACGTTTGGATTGTGGCCGAACCGTTTTGCCAGTTGCTCCGCCATGGCGCGCGCCAATTCGCGATACTTGGGGTTGGCGAAGTTGAACTGCTGCCGGTTGCCATGCTGGTCCTTGCGGCCGTCCTGCATGGTACGCAGCGTTTCAGGATACTTCTGCGTCAGCCACGCTGGAGGCGCCGCTGACGGTGTTCCGATCACCGTGACGATGCCATGCTTCGCGGCCGCCGCGATCGCGTGGTCGAGCCAATCCAGATCGTACTGGCCCTCGCTCGGCTCCATGCGGCTCCAGGCAAACTCGCCCACGCGCACCATGTGAATGCCTGCCTGCTGCATTAACGCGAGATCGGCATCCCAGCGCGACTCCGGCCATTGCTCTGGATACCACGCCGTGCCCAGCAGCAGCGAGGGCGTCTGCGGCGCGGCCGTTTGAGCGATTGCAGGCGCCCCGCCACAAATCAATGCGCAATACATCGCAACAACCAAATAACGAACCTGCTTGCTTCTATTCATCCTTGTCATCCATGTAAACCAGTGGTGTTTTGTTCTTCGGGCGGGGAGCCCTTACGCGGTGCCCCATATCTCCCCAATTACCCGCTGGAAGTTTGCCCCCAAGATTTTTTCGATCACTGCCGATGGCTGCCCGCGCTTCTGTAACTCCGCCGCGATGACCTCCATGTGATCGGGGCCGGTGAGGTCGGGCACGTAAGGATAGCGATCTTCTCCCGGTGCGCCGATGCCCGACTGCTTGCGTCGCGCGATGTCTTCGTCAAACGCCTTCTTCTGCTCGGGCGTCAGTGCCACTGCTTGGATCGATCCATCCGAACCGATCCCCACATGATCGGCACCACACACATTAATCGCACGCAGCACGTGATTTATGACGTGCTCCCGCGTCGGCACGGTCGGTGACGCCACAAGGTACGGCATAAGATAAACTCCGAAATATCCACCCTTGTTCGCCAGCGCTTTCATGACTTCGTCCGGCTTGTTCCGTGGATGCGCATAAATCGATGCACAGCCCGAGTGCGTGATGAGTACTGGCGTCTTCGACGCATCGATCGCTTCCGACGTCGTGCGATATCCGCTGTGGCTCAAATCAATCGCCACGCCGATCTCGTTCATCTTCTTTACCGCCGCAAGTCCCGCCTTGCTAAGCCCGGCATTGCCCGGTTCCAGACAGCCGTCCCCAAAGTCACTGCGGTTGTTGTAGGTGAGCTGCATAATGCGCACCCCCAGTCGCCGAAACGTCTCGATGCGCGACGGAGCAGCTTCCAGGAACTGCGTGTATTGAAATCCTGGCATGATGCCGATCTTGCCCTCGCGCTTGGCTAGCGCAATATCCGAATGCTGACGCACAACCATGAAAATCTCAGGCGACTGCTCCACCAAAGCGTCCACATACGCCAGGCCGTCAATCGTTCCCTCGAATGTCGGTGCTGAAATCGTGAAGTTGATCGCCGTGATTCCGGACTGCTGGACAACTTCAATCAAGGCGGCATCGGGCAGCGAGTCATCGCTGGTAAACGGCGCGCATAGCGTGTCGATCACGATGCTCTTGCGGTAAACGTCAGCGACCGCCGGAGTAAACTGCTCCGCCACCTCAGCCAATACATGTGGCGTCAGCGATGCCACAGCCATAGCGCGTCCCAGCGTCACAAGGAACGACCTGCGACTATTTGTAGGAAGCACTCGTACGTCCCTTCATTGCGTCACTTCAAAGTTGGCGTGCAACGTTGCCGTCGAATCGTCACCCGCCCATACATCGAATACCGCGGATTCCAGCACCCAGCCCTTTACCGAGGGGCTCCAGTAGGTGAGCTCATCTTTTCCAAGCGTGAAGTGAACCGTCTTCTTTTCTCCCGGCGCGAGCGATATCTTCTCGAAACCCTTTAGCTGTCGCACCGGCCTAGATGCGCTGCCTGATCGCTGATGAATGTACAGCTGAACGACTTCATCCCCGGCGCGGCTTCCGGTGTTCTGCACTTCGACCGACACGCCAATGCTTTCGCCGACTTTCGGCCGCGACTTGTCCAGTTGCAGATTACTGACGGCGAACTTCGTATAGCTCAAACCATACCCAAACGGATACAGCGGCGAAGTCTTCTCGTCCTGGTATCGTGACTTGAAATCCGGAGCAGTTTCCGGAGCGTGGGTCATCATATGCGCGTAATACAGAGGCTCCTGCCCGGCGCTACGCGGCCACGAAACCGTAAGCTTTCCGCCTGGATTCGCATCTCCGAACAGTAGGTCGGCCACCGCGTTGCCGCCTTGCGTGCCAGGCTCCCACGCTTCCAGAATCGAACCCACATGTTCCGCCGCCCACGAGATATTCAACGGCCTGCCATTAATCAACACCAGCACCACCGGCTTGCCCGTGGCGACTACGGCTTCGAGCAATTCCCGTTGCCGTCCCGCCAGTCGCAGAGAAGAGTTCGACGCCGCTTCGCCAGCCATCAGCGGGCCTTCGCCCAGCACCATCACCGCCATGTCACAGCGCTTTGCCGTGGCTACTGCCTCATCAAAAGCGGCCTGCGCATCGGCCGCGCTCTGCGCCGGTTCGTCGTGCAACTTGATGCCAGCAAGCCCATCGAAGACGGACGGAATCTCGCGGCGGATGCTCGGCCCTTTCGCATATTCGATGCGGACTGACGGTTCCACCTTCTGCTTGATTCCTGCGATCACTGTGACCACGCCATCGCCGCCGGTAATCATGCCTCCCCAGAAACCCACCTGCGCCGGGCCCGAGTCCGCCACTGGACCAATTACCGCAACCGACGAATATTTTTTGCCGGACTTATCCAAAGGCAGCAACTGAGCGTCGTTCTTTAGCAGCACCATCGATTTCTGTGCTGCTTCGCGTGCGACCTGCGCGCTGGCCGGATCATTGAGCACCGTCGCGATCTTCGACTCGTCGGTGTATGCATTCTCGAACAGGCCGAGTTTGTATTTCGCCACCAGCAGAGGCCGCACCATAGCATCGAGTTGTGCTTCGGTAATACGACCGGCCTTGAACAATTTGGGCAATTCCGTCACGTAAGTGTTGCTGGCCATGTCCATGTTTACGCCGGCATGAAACCCCAGGTACGCCGCGTCATCGGCATCACGCGCATAACCGTGGGTGATGAGGCTCTTGACCGCAAGTGCGTCACTTACCACGAAGCCCTGGAACTTCCAATCCTGGCGCAGCACTTCATGCAGGAGGAAGTAATTGCCCGTCGCCGGTACATCATTCAGATCCATGTAGGCGCTCATCAGGCTGCCTACGCCCGCGTCAATTGCAGCCTTGAAGGGCGGAAAGTACACATTCCACAGCAGGTCGTCGGAAACGTAAGACGAGTCGTAGTCCCGTCCGCCGTCTGCCGCGCCGTACGCCGCAAAGTGCTTAACGCAGCCCAGCACATGGCCAGGCGTGCCCAGCTCGGGGCCCTGAAATCCTCGCACCTGCGCCTTTGCCATAATTGCGCCGAGATAGGGATCTTCTCCTGCTCCCTCCACCATGCGGCCCCAGCGCGCGTCGCGCGCGATGTCCACCATCGGCGCAAACGTCCAGTTGATGCCCGCGGCACGCGCTTCACGTGCGGCAATCGTCTGTGCACGCTCCACCAGTTTAGGGTCCCACGCTGCTGACATCGCCAGCGGCGGCGGAAAGATCGTGTGATAGCCGTGTATCACGTCCAGCCCAATCAGCAGCGGGATGTGCAGTCGCGACTCCTCCACCGCAATTTTCTGGAAGCGATTGATGTCAGCCGGCTCCGAGACCCAAAGTACGGAACCCGCCAGGCCTTTGCGGACCTGCTCCTCCGCCGGGGGCGCGTCGGGAAGAACGACGAGTGGGACCCCTGCCGCCTGGTTGAGTTGCCCGATCTTTTCCTCAACTGTCATTTGCTTCAGCAGCGCATCGGCGCGCTGCTCAGCGCTCGGCGAAGTGCCCGGACTAGGCGCTTGGCCAGAAAGAAACGATGCCACGGCAATAGACATGATCGTGACAAGGAACGGAAACGACAATCGGCTACGGCTACTTCCAGCGCCGTCCGGCATATGTTCCTCTCGGATACCGAGGGTTGGATGTGGCAATGCTTTCATCAGCCCGCCATCCTAACACCGCCGCTGATTTTTTTTGCAGGGGCACGGTCGAAGGGCAAAGCCTTCCGCTCCGGGGCGGGAACCGCATGCCTGCAACTGTCTGCTTGGAAGAGGTAAGTGTGGACTTGTTGCGTCCAGAAAGATGCGCCGGGTGAAAGGAATTCACCCGGCCTTGAATCTTTGCCGACGCCTCAGATTGTGACTGCGTTACATTGCAGACCGCAGATGCTCGACCGCCAACGTATGAATTTGAGAAACCCTCGATTCTCCGACGCCCATGAGTTCTCCTACTTCACGCATCGTGAGTTCCTGCTGGTAGTAGAGCATAAGTACTTGCTGCTCACGCTCCGGTAATCGGGCGATTGCCTTTTCCAATCGCTGTTTTTGCTCGCCTACTAGACACAGAGTCAGAGGGTCTCGGTCGGGTGGTCCGGCAAAGTTCTGTGCCAGGTCCGTCTCTTGTCCGTCGTCGGCAGATTCACATTGCAGGCTGCCAATTTCCAGTCCGCGAATCTCGTTAAGCAGGTTGTGAAATTCCCGGAGAGACAGCCCTAGCTCTTTCGCGATTTCCGTCTCCGAGACTGTACGTCCCAACTCAACCTGCAGCTTCTGCACCACCGTATCGATTTGTCGCGACTTCCTGCGCAAATCGCGCGGGCTCCAGTCCATTTCCCGCAAGCTGTCAAGTATCGCGCCGCGAATGCGGAACTTAGCATACGAGGCAAACTTCACGTTTTTCTCGGTATCGAACTTATTGAGCGCATCGATCAGGCCCACGATACCTGCATGTACAAGGTCTTCGAAGGGCACATGCTGGGGGAGGTGTTCGTGAATGCGCCGTGCAATGTATTTGACCTGCGGCATTTGCTCGAACACAAGTCTTTGGAATTCTTCCTCCGTGCGCTGGAGCTTTGGCACATCAATCGTCTTGGCATCCATGGTGTGATCTCCAATTCACTGGCGCCTTTGGAGCAAGCGATTCCCGTGGCACCAGACCGGTGGCTGCAGAGCAACCTCGAATCCTGTCCATATCCCACGTTGTAGTACTCGCCGCTTAGAACTGAATTGGTTGGGGATTAAAAGCTTCTAGGGATAGTCGATTGCGGGGGGACCAACCTAAACAAGGTGGAGTGGGCAGATTGGAAGGGTCAGTCGCCGAGGAGCAGGTGTACGTATCCGGTAACTTTTGCACCTGGAGTCCTGGTAAGCGCCAGAGTTCCGCGGGCGGCTCGAAACGTGCATCGAGCGATCCGTAGATCAAGGTCGTCGGCCAGCGATGGTTCTTGAGCTTGGGGCGAGGTCGAAGCGTCACTGCTGAAATTCACTTCGAGAACTGGAGAACTCAACGTGTGGGCGCAAATGCGCACCTCGCCAAGGGGCGGGCAAGTGCGCATCAGAAACTCGAGCAGGTGAAAGAAACCGTTCCGGAGTCTTGCTTCGTCGCCGCGGACCATCACCGGTTCGCACTTCACGGTCAGCTGGACGCCTGCTGATTGCGCGACGGGCAAATAGTCTTCCCAGAGTTGCAGCAGTACTGTCTGGATCGCTGCCGGACGGGATGTGTCGCCCGGATCTTCCGCATCCTGCAACACCTGAAACTCCACAAGGCGCTGATGCAGAAGTCTCGCCGTGACCAGGGAAGCTCTCAGGCGGGCACGAAGCTCAGCCGGGGTCCTGTCCTTTCGCAGCGAAAGCTCCAGGCCGCATTCCAGAGCGGTAATCGGCTGACTCAATGCATGAAGTATGTCGGAGACCCTCTCCGACTGTTCGCCGAGAGTTTCTCTGATCGGCAGTGGCTTCACGCTGCAACCTCGGTCCGGCAGCGCAACTCATATCCCACGCCACGGACCGTATGAATGAGCTTCGGTGTGAAACCATCGTCGATTTTCCTTCGCAAATAATTAACGTAAACATCGACGATGTTGGTGCCTGTGTCGAATGACAGGTTCCACACATGCTCCACGATCATGGAGCGGGTGATGCGATGGCCGGCGTTCCGCAACAGGTATTCCAGCAGTCCGAACTCCTTCGAAGTCAGCTCGATCCGTTTCCCCGCACGCTGCACGGTTCGTTCCACGCGATTGAGTTCGAGATCCGCGATCTTCAGCAGGGTTTCTGAAGTGAACGGCTTACGCCGCAGCAGGGCGCGCACGCGCGCTGACAGTTCTGTATAGGAAAACGGCTTGATGACACAGTCGTCAGCGCCGCAATCCAGACATTGCACCCGATCTTCAATCCGGCTCCGGCCGGTCAGAACCAAAATTGGCAGCGCCGGCTTTTTGGGACGGATGGCACCCAGGACGGTAATGCCGTCCATCTTGGGTAAATTCAAATCGAGGATCATCAAGTCGTAATCGCATTCGGAAGCCATCCAGCGCGCCTCGTCGCCATCTGGCGCTACGTCGACCGCATAATGTTCGGCTTCAAGCCCTTTCCGCAGAAAGCTGGCCAGGGGAGCGTCGTCTTCCACTACTAAAACACGCATCAGGGCTATCCTCCGCATCTCGATGAGGTCGCTCTTGCTTCATCGACCGCGGGGAGCCATGGCGCGCGGAAGAACGCCACGACTCACGGTGACAAACGCCGTTTTGGGAGGGGGTCCAAGATGGGACTGAGGACCTAATATCTAATGCACCAAATGCCCAGCGTTCCTTTGGCACAATTGTGCCAAAGCACACCTCACCAACACCTGTGACTGCAGTCACAGCCATGTCGCCGATCGTTTGACATAAGTACGACATGCATACTGTGGGGACTGTCTCAAATATTCTTAAGGTGTCGAGCAGGCTGAAGAAGTCGTTGATGACGGCAGGGGTCGTCGAGCGATACCCATCGCAGCATTACTTGTTTAGGCAAGACCAAGGCACCCGGGGAGTCTACCTCGTGCTGAAGGGTAAGGTCTGCATGTCCCTGAAGGACTTGGACAAGCTGGATCGTACATTCTCCTCGGGCTCTCTTTTGGGGATTCCCGCTACCTTTACGGGGCAACCCTATAGTCTGGCCGCCTTCGCAGTTACCGATGCGGAGGTTGTGCACGTCGAGCGGCAAGCCTTTCTCGATCTGATGACCCACCAGACTGAACTGTGCCGGGAAGCCACGGACATGCTGAGCCGCGAAGTCAGCTTCATCCAGTCGGCTCTCGCCCGACGCCGCCGACAATAAGTCCACTGTGGCTGAAATTCGTTTGCCCCGGTCCGACGGACCGTGCGCCTACTATTGCAATCACATTAAATCTCAACGAATTGCTCTGCACGTGGGTCAGATCGCAGCGAGGCTTCAGCCGACCTGGAGCTGCTGAAATCGCGAAAACTCGTCATTGCGAAGGGTGACACCGCAATGGGATACTTACGCTCCTGACTCCTGCTTTGATATAGTCAAGCCCACTGTTGTGAGCGGAGTTTGGTGCGACTTGCGCTTTCTGATATAGCGCTTCCGGCACAGGCTACGGGGGCAATCCAAGGGACTCTCTCTCTGACCGTGGTAGTACTTCCTCAGAAGTGTTATCCGAGGCTTTGGTCAGGAAGGGAGGTTGTGTGTCCGCTCGGAATGGGCAGCTACAACGATCAAGTTGGTTAGTGACGGGAATCGAAGGGTTGATTTGACAATAGCGTGCAGATGAAAGGAAGAATCATCTCCCATTACGAGATTGAGCAGGAAATTGCCCGGGGAGGCATGGGAGTTGTATACCTCGCCCGCGATCTTTCACTCAATCGCTCTGTCGCCCTCAAGGCGTTGCCCTTGCTGACGTCTTCGGATCCCGTCGCCCGGCAGCGCTTCGAGCGTGAAGCCCAAGCCGCCTCCGCATTGAATCATCCAAACATAGTCACCATTTTCGACCTGGTTTCCGACGAACATGCCAGCTACATCGTGATGGAGTTCATTGAAGGCAAGACCCTTGGCGAGATGATTCCCTTGAGCGGGTTGCCGGCGGAGCAGGCATTCCGTTACACGCTCCAAATGGCTGACGCCCTCGGTTGTGCTCACGAGGCAGGGATCGTTCACCGCGACTTGAAGCCCCAGAACGTACTGATCTCCAAGCGCGACCATCTTAAGATTCTGGATTTTGGTGTCGCCAAATTGAAGTCCGAGCCCTCGGGAAAATTGGCTACGTACGACAACTTGACCCGCCCCGGAGCGTTTCTCGGTACCACCTATTACGCTGCGCCCGAACAGTTTTCCGGCGGCGAAATCGATCAGAGAACGGATGTGTATTCTCTGGGTGTCGTGCTGTATCAAATGCTCGCAGGGCGGGTGCCGTTTTATGCGGACAATCCACTGGAATTATTGCAGGCCATCTATCACGAGCAACCGAAGCCGCTGCGTCACTATCACCCGCACTTTCCGCCGATAGCGGACCAGATTATTGCTCGAGCGCTGAACAAGCTGCCGCAAGGTCGCTATCCCACCATGACTGCGTTTGCCGAGGACTTGGAAACCGCGAGGGAGGCGTTTCGCAAGGCCAAGCTGGAGTCGTCCTCGGTTGGGACAGTGGTTTCCGATGGTCCAATAGCTGTCCCTCCAACGGGTGCGAGCCGGTCTTCGTATCCGCCGGTGTGGATTGAGCCACCGCGGGCCGGTCACGAGAAATCTTCCATCGCGGTACTGCCGTTTCGTAGCTTGTCTTCCGACAAGGAGGACGAGTACATGGCGATGGGCATCGGCTCGGAAATCAGCAGCGCGCTTTCGCGAGTTCCAGGAATTCGGGTGGCCTCCAATCTCTCGACGTTCCGTTATCAGGGCGACATGCCAGACTTGCAGGAGATCGCGACAAAATTGAAGAGTCGCTACATTCTGACTGGCAGTCTGCGGCGCGCGGGTACGCGAATTCGTGTGATGGGCGAGCTGGCCGATGCTCTCGCCGGTTCGGTTCTGTGGTCCCGCACCTACGAACGTCATCTCGAAGATTTGTTCAAAGTGCAGGAGGAGATTGCGGAATCCATCGTACGGGCGACCGGGGGCGAACTGATCCGAGCGGGCTCCGAACACGCCGACAAAGCCTCCGCTCACGAACTCGACGCCTGGGGCTTGGTTCGCAAGGCATATCACTTTTGGAATTATGGATTTCATCCAGCCGGTATCGGCGAGTCGCTCGATTTGCTGCGTCGCGCCATTCAGTTGGATCCTGGCTATGCCAGTGCCTACGCTTTTCTCGCGTTGTACCTGATCGAACGCGTGGTACTCGTGTTGACCGATCGTCCCGAAGAAGACCGCGCTGAGGCAAATGCCGCTGCCACAAAAGCGGTGGAGCTCGCGCCGCAGGACGCCGAAGTGCTGGAGAACGCTGGGCTCGTCTGGCTGCATTGCAGCGAATATAACCAGTCGGTCGAGTCCCTTCGGCGGGCAGTGCAGATCGCCCCTTTCAACTTGGTCGCGTGGGGGTATCTCGGGCTGGCGTTGGGATGGGGTGGCAAAGAGCGCGATGCGGACGAAGCCGAAAAAATCCTAAAAAAGCTGATTGCGGAGACGCCAGAACATCCTTCTCTGCCGTATTGGCATTATTTTCTTTCCGGGACGTACATTCGCCTTTCGCGATTTGAGGAAGCCGCCGAACACGCACAGCGCTGCGTCGAACTGCAACCACGGTTCTATATAGCGCGCATCACCTTGGCCAATGCCCTTGGACATTTGGGCCAGGTTGAGCAGGCGCGAGCGGAGATCGCACATGTACTCGCGATGAACCCATATGTCACAGAGGCCGTACTTCACACTGAGTACCTGAACATCGCGCGCGATCCGCAGCTTGCAGACTTACATCTCGCGGGGCTAAGGTCGGCTCAAGCGTTTCCGGCAGTGAACACGGGGGAACTGAAATGAGTTTCAAGACGTCGGATTTTCGCGTACTGACAACTGGCCTGCAGTATCCGGAAGGCCCCGTCTACCAGCAGGACGGCAGCGTTCTCGTGGTGGAAATTCAAGGCAAGAAACTGACTCGTGTCCTACCCGACGGTACGAAAGAAACGGTGGCCAATCTGGGAGGCGGCCCGAATGGGGCGGCCATCGGCCCCGACGGCGCGGTATACGTCTGCAACGACGGCGGCCTCGATTTCGTTCAGGTCGGTCCTGTTTCGGTGCCCACCTATCAACCGGCCGACTACGTTAGCGGGTCGATTCAACGGGTCCTTGGCTCCAGCTTCTCAACTCTTCATAGCCAATGCAACGGTCAGTCGCTGCGCAGCCCCGACGACCTGGTCTTCGACGCTACCGGCAATTTCTGGTTCACTGATTGGGGGAAGACCCGGCCGACCGATCGCGATATGACGGGCGTCTACTATGCCGCGGCAGACGGCAGCAAGATTACATTCGCGATACCTGGCCGGCAGGCCCCAAACGGCATTGCGCTTTCGCCCGACGACAGTCGCCTTTACGTCGCGGAAACCTATGCCCGGTGGATTCTTTACTGGGAACTGTCCGCCCCTGGCGTTATCAAGCCCAATCCCAAGACGCTCGACGGCTCCTACCTGCTGACGGCGGAAATTCCAAGGCAAGGAACTCTCGACTCGATGGCCGTGGACGAAGAAGGCAACGTCTATGCCGCCACTATGTTGCCGGACGGCCCTAGACCGGACGTGCCCGGCGGCATTACAGTAGTTTCACCGACTGGCAAAATTCTTGACTTCATCGAGCTGCTGGTAGAAGGTCAGCCTGAACCACTGCCTTCCAACATCTGCTTCGGTGGCAAGGATCGCAGAACCGCGTTCATAACTCTTGCCGGTACGGGAAGGCTCATCGCCTGCGAGATGAAGATTCCGGGTAAGCCACTGCACTTCAACAGATAGACTTGGCGAACGAAATAGCTGTTGCCGTTGGGAGATCGCATGATCGGACAAGGGCTGCATCGGCTGTGGATTGACGTCAAAACGGATTGGCAACGGTTTTGGTTTCACCTGAAGAATGTGCTCTTGCATCCATGGGATTCGCTCGTCGCGTTGGTAGCGGCGGTTGGCGCGTTCGTCATCGCGATTCCCCGATACATCGGCAAATTCCTGCTCTGGTTGTGGCGCCAGATCAGGTATGCCGGGACGTTCACTCTGCGCGGAATGCTCCGATTTCTGCTCTTCGCAGCGGTGACAGTGGTCTGTCTCATATTTCTTGTCATCGCGACCCTGGTCCTTTACCCCGGTACCCAACGGCCGAACTTTCAGTCGATCGATCAACAGATCTACCTCAGCGAGGGACGCGGCTGGAGTGGCGGCTACGAGGCGCCTCTGCGTCAGCTTTTCTACTACACGCCGCAAGGCACCACCGTGAAGGGTTTGCCGTATTCCTGGTTCGTGAATCTGGAAGTTCCTATCGGTAAGACCAAGTTCGCCTCACCTGAGCGCATGAACGCCTATGGATTCCTGGTGGATGGTGTTCCAACTCCGGCTAATCCCGATCGTTTGCCGGTGGGCTTTACCAACCATTACGACTCAAATCTCGGGGCTCCGGTTCTCGACATTACGTGTGCCGCCTGTCACACCGGCGAGTTGGTTGTGAACAAGAACGGCAAACGCTATGGTCTCCGGATCGATGGCGGCGCTGCCATGCACGCCTTCACCACCACCAAGCCCGGCAATTTCACGCTTGAGTTGCTAGGTTCACTTACCTCGACCTATCTGGACCCATTCAAATTCAATCGCTTTGCCATGCAAGTCCTGGGCCCGACTTATCCCCACGGATTCTGGAGACTGCATGGCGATCTTCGCTCCCAAATCTTTGTGCTGTTGAAGCAGGCAAGGATCGACAATCGACCGTTCCATCAGCTTTATCCCACGGTCGAGGGGGTTGGAAGAACCGACGCGCTAGCACGCATTGGCAATACAGTATTCGGCGATGAGCTAAGCGCCGACAACTATCGCATTGGCAACGCTCCTGTTCGATATCCCCCAGTGTGGGACATCTGGAAATTCGACTACGTGCAGTACAACGCTTCCGTCCGGCAGCCCATGTCGAGGAACCTCGGCGAATCACTCGGCGTCGGAGCCAAGGCCAGCCTCCTCAATTCCTACGGCGGACCCATCCCCGAGGAAGACAGGTTCGACACGACCTCCAGGATTAATAACCTGCACAACATCGAAGTCGCTCTATGGAGCCTCGAGCCTCCGAAGTGGAGTGAGGATTGTTTCGGAAAGATCGATTGGGACAAGGCAGCCGCGGGCCAAAAGCTCTTTGCCATGACCTGCGCGCAATGTCATGGTCCGTTTCCCGCGTCGGATCCGATCAAGGAGTGGAAGGCGCCACTGAAGACCGCCGCTCATGCCAAAGAGATGGAGTCTGTGTGGGACGCATTTCTGGCGAGTGTTTACAAACAGACTTCTTATTCGGGACATGCGAACTACGCGGACGCCAAGTGGACCTATCCCTACGACGACCCATTTCCCTTGTGGGTAATGGACACCTTGACCGTGCAGGACATTGGCACCGACCCCACCACGGCCGTCAACTTCGTCGACAAGCAGATCGACTTACGAAGGCTCGGAGTCGGCTCAGCAACCGTGGCCCAACTGCTGCGCTCGTTGTTTCAGGCGGACTTGCGATTAGAGATCAAGGCACGCGCCAACGATATCGTAGGTCTCACCGCGAAGACCTCAGGCGCGCAAGACGTTCGAGCTGCCGCAGCCGACATCGCACAGCAGATCAACACGAAAGATGATCCGCAAGCCGACCAGCCGCTGACGCCCGCTGAAGAAGACCGGCTGAAGCCGCTGTCCAGCAAGATCAAGCAGAGGGTTCAGACTGACGCATCGCTGTCCGGCAACCATGAGTTAATGACCGACGCTTTAGCTCTGGACGAGCGCATCACCTCGGGTCAGTCGACGATCAACGCGGCGGTGGAATCGATCGATCTCGCAAAAGCCAACACCGGCCTGGGTCTCAGCGTCGTCGGTTATTACATGCGCATGAAGTACTACAAAACCATGGGCTTCAGTCCCGAAAAGATTGCGGAGGTGAACGGATTCGGCCAGATCGACCTGCCCGTGGCCAAGCCGCAATACAAACCGCGCCCGCTGGCAGGAATCTGGGCGGTTGGTCCCTTCCTGCACAACGGATCAGTCCCAACGATTTATCAGTTGCTCGGTCCGGCCGATTCCCGCTCCAAGACTTTCTGGGTCGGCACCCGCGACTTCGATTCCGTAAACCTTGGCCTGAGCACGCGACCTCTCGAGAAGGGAGGCTTCCTGCTCGACACCAGCGTGACAGGAAATTCCAACATCGGTCACGAATTTCGCCGCGGCTACATTCCGTGGAAGCCCGGTAGCCCGCCTCAATACGGCGTAATCGGGCCCCAATGGACTGAAGAACAGCGCTGGCAGATTATCGAGTATCTGAAGGTCCATCGCGACACCCACAACGTAAAGGTTTCACCTGACCGCAAGAACATCATGGAGTACTTGCAGGAAGGGCTCGACAGCCGGCACGTATGTCAATAGCCGCGTATTCGCTTGACGGGAGGAAGGCGTGAACACTCGCAGAACACGCATCATCGTTGGTGTGCTGGTACTCGCGGCGCTGGGCTACTACTTCTTTTTGCGCAGCAAGCCGCTTGGCCCGATGGGCGAAGTGGTTTCGCCGGATGAAGATTACCTGACCGCACAAATTGTGGCGTCGGCGGTCTCCATGGTCAACGCCAGCCATCAGACCATGGCTGCGAAACCGCTGCCGGGAAATCCGCCCGGTACTCCCGCTACAACTTATCCGACCGCGACCTCCGCCAACGCTCTGCAGCCTTATCGGCGCGACGTGCACGCCAAGACCTATGGATGTGTGAAGGCGACCTTCCATGTACTGGAAAACCTCGATCCGAAGTATCAGCAAGGTGTCTTCGCTACTGCCGGCAACAAATATGAAGCATGGATCCGCTACTCCAGTGGCAGCACACTGGTTCAGCGCGATGGCGACCGCGATGCCCGAGGCATGGCGATCAAGCTGATGGGCGTTGACGGACGGAAGCTGATGGAAGATGACGGCGTACCTCATGCAGAGACGCAGGATTTCGTCATGATGAATGCCACCCAGTTCTTCATCCTCAACCTGCCCGAGTACCTGACCTTCACTCAGTACCTCGGCGAAGGCAGTAACTACGGATACTTCCTCGGCGGGTTTACTCCCGACCTTCCGCAGAAGCATTGGAGCAAGATGTTCAACTTCGGCAACTATCATCCTCGTGAAATGAATTTGGCAATGAAGACCCTGAAACCGCCCCCAGACAGCCTGCTCAATACGCAGTTTTACGGTGTGAGCGCGTATAGGCTGGGCGCGGAAAGCGTGGTTAAGTACAGCGCAAAGCCATGTGGGGATTCGAAGGGGGCCGATGTCGACCGCGATGGGCCAAACTTCCTGCGCGACGAGATGACCGCACACCTTAAAGACCGCGATGCCTGTTTTGATTTCATGGTGCAGCTTCAGGTTCCGGGCAAGAACATGCCGGTGGAAGACACAACCGTGCAGTGGTCGGAAAACGATTCGCCGTTTATCCCGGTCGCGCGAATCGAGATTCCCAAGCAATCCTTTATCGAAAATCAGGAGACCTGCGAGAACCTCTCCTATAATCCCTGGCACTCCCTTCCGGCCCACAAGCCAATTGGCGTGATGAACCGGATTCGCAAGCCACTGTATTTGGAAGTAGCTCGTTATCGGCGCAGTATGAACGGCGCTCCGCTATGCGAACCGAAGAACTTCAACGGGCCTGACGAGAATAGTTGTGAGACAGTCGAGAACTCGATCGTCACTCCCGGAACCGCTTCCGTCGCGAACGCCCCGGCCAAGCCGAGTCCGAGTCACTGAACAGGAGCTCGGCTAATTGATAATTGGGTCGGCGTAGCGTCGCGCTCGAGCCCGCAGATCAGATCTTTTCCAGAACCGCCTTCAGGTACTTCCAGAAGCTCTGCACCGTAGATATCTGCACGCGCTCGTTCGGACTGTGGGGGTCAACGATAGTCGGTCCAAACGATACCATCTGCATTCCCGGATACTTCTCGCCTATAACTCCGCATTCCAGCCCGGCATGCATCGCGATTAACTTTGCGGGATTGCCAAAGAGGTGTTCGTGGACCGCCTGCAGTTTTTGCACGATTTCGCTCGTCGGCTCCGGTTTCCATCCGGGATAGCTGCCCGCGTGCTCGACCTCGAATCCAGCCATGCGGAACACTGTGGCCACCATCTTCGCAACCGCGTGTTTGCTGGCTTCGATCGCGCTGCGCTGGCTGGTGACGATCTCCGCAACATCGCCGTTCACCGAGAGGATCGCAAGGTTGGTCGAATTTTGCACCAGGCCGGGAACATCGGGACTCATTGCCACAACGCCGTGCGGTGTCGTCACCAGCAAATCGATGATGCGCTTTGCGTCCGCCGCATCCAGTGCTTTGTCGGGACGCGGTGTCTTCTCGACAGTGATCTGCAGTCCTGGATCGAATCCTCCTAAGTCGGCCTTCCATTCCGCCTCGCTGGAAGACAGAAGCTTCCTGAGATCACTCTCGCTGGCAGCATCGACCACAACAATCGCCGCAGCTTCCCGAGGTATCGCATTCTGCGCGCTGCCGCCGTTGACGGCAGCGATTTGCGCCGGAAGACCGTCAAGAACGCGCTGTAACGCCGAGCCCAGAATTCGCAGAGCATTCCCGCGGCCCTGGTGAATATCCACTCCAGAATGTCCGCCCTTGAGACCGAAGACCTTGATGCGCCAGGCGGAGTTCCCTGTGGCAGGAACAAATGAGACCTTGCGGCGGCCAGTTGTCTTCACACCTCCCGAGCAACCAATGCACAACGTGCCAGTCTCTTCGTTGTCCAGGTTGAGAAAATATTTCGACTTCAACAGACCCCCAGGAAATTCCGCTGCACCCGTCAGGCCGGTTTCTTCGTCGATGGTAAAGACGAACTCCAGTGGACCGTGCGCGATGTCGTTGCTCTCCATCACCGCGAGCGCCGCAGCTACTCCCACACCGTTGTCCGATCCCAGTGTGGTGCCCTCAGCTCTAAGCCAGTCTCCGTCTCGCGTTACTTTGATGGGATCGGTATCGAAGTTGTGCGCCGTGCCTTCGTTTTTCTCGCACACCATGTCGAGATGTCCCTGCAACAGGGCCATTGGCGCATTTTCGCGTCCCGGCTTGGCGGGTTTACTCACCACGAGGTTCCCCACGGCATCCTGCTTCGTTTCCAGACCGAGTCTCGCAGCTTGCGCCAGAACATAGTTTCGCGCCGCCGCTTCCTTGGTTGAAGCGCGCGGAGTCGCCGCCAAAACGTCAAAATGTTTCCACAACACTTGAGGATCCAAATCCACTAGGGCGGATGTCATAAGGTTCTCCAGATGAAATGATTGCAATGCCATCCTACCGCGCACAGACAGGCTTGGCGAATCCCAAGACTTCAACGAAGCCGGTAAGCGAAACAAGCGTGGCGGTGTCAAATCATCAGTGACGTCGTCGGTGCATGCTGAGGGTTGTATTGTGTTGGATCTGGGTGGGGTACGCCTTCAGGCGTCTATCCGCAGACGCCTAGCTGCCCGACTTCTCAAACCGTTGCGGCCTGGTCCATCGGCGCGATGGGCGTAGTGTGGTCGACGCTTCTCGGTTGACCAGCAGCGTAAACATGCTGCGCAGCTCTTTCTCGCCCGCTGGCAACAATACCGCCCGCTCCTCACCGATACTGCCTCCCAAGACACGTCCGAGACTGAGCAGGGAACGGCTGCCGCAAACCGCACACACCTCGCCGTCGCTGTCGCTGATGACTTCGCAATCGGCACACAGCACCGCGTTCAACAGATTGACCGTATTCAGGGCAGGTTCGGGATTTTGCTTGGCGTTCATGCCACCACTCGCTGCCTCAACCCTAGCCGTGTCTGGTCGCTGTGGGAAGGGACTTTCGAGGTGGGAAACGCGAGAGTCAATGCCGCCCTTGGTTCGTCCAATCGTAATCGTCGCAGAACATCCGCAGATGGCGACGCCAGAAACGGCCTACACAAAGGTCGGTAGTGTCCTAAACTTGCGTTGCCGGTGTTTGGCGACTTTATCCATGGGCCAATTTTAATCCGACGATGCCGATCACGATCAGCGATGCGGAGCCAAGGCGCATTGCGGTGCTCGGCTCGCCATAGACGAGCATACCAAGTATCAGAGTGCCGACCGCACCAATGCCCGTCCAGACGGCATAGGCAGTACCCATTGGAATGTCCCTTTGTGCTAGCCACAAGAAAGCTCCACTGGCACTCATAAGCAGTACAGCCATAATGACACCGCGAACGCGCGTCTGAGAATTCTGCGCTATCTTGAGGCCCACCGGCCAGCCGATCTCCAAGAGTCCGGCAACTACGAGGTAAATCCATGCCATCTGTCGCCTCCCAGCGTCGTGTCATTTATACATTCGACATCAGACATTCGGATTCGGAAAGTTTAGGCGAGCAGTTCCCGCAAACTCCAGATGTGATCGGTGATGCCCGCTTCCATCGCTGGCGTCAGCGCAGCGACTTGTGTATCCGGCAGAAGTTGCAATAAGCGAAGTGAAGAGCGCAAGCGGCTTTGTGATTGTCCAGCTTCTTCGAGAAGGCATTGGTTAAGCCCGTAAACCTGCGGATTGCCATCCTGATTGTGAGGTTCGGCCCCTCGACAAAGCTGGTGGAGATGGTGGCGCGGGCCTGGGCGACCATCCTTTTCCCAAAACAGCAAGCGGTTGCAAGCGAGTCGGCAACGCAAGTTTAGGACACTACCCAAAGGTCTACAGGCATCTAGGGACGAATGTGCAACAAATTGCATTTTCGTTGCAGTTTTACGTAGTGTCCGCGCAATTTTCTTTCGGAAGTATGTACTTTACGCAAGGGCGAAAAAGGCAGAGAGTCGTTTCAAGGAATAGGAGGAGTTATGGCAGAAACGACGGCGACAGCGACGACGGCAGCGGGCGCTGCGCTAACTGCTGAAATCTTCATAAACCTGTTCATATCGTCGTAAGAAACTTCGACAGCTCGATCGGTCGCTTGATTCAATCGCCTTGCGCCTCCCGGCAACAGCCCACCACTCTTCTTGAGGAACGATACGTTGATGATGTGCTTTCCCCAGTCCTTGACGACCTGCACAGCTGGAACATAATCGCCATCGCCACTAACGATAATACCGACATCATAAATTTCATTCAGCTTAAGAACGTCTGTAGCCAGCTTTACATCGACACCCTTTTCTTGGCCAAAAGCCTGAGTGAAAAGATTCATACGAATTGACCCGGCTCTGCGGAATTCAACAGAATCGAACGCCTGAGCAATACCGTTTTGAACCTCTTGCCATCCCTCAAACCGACGCTTCATGAAAGTTTCGGTCTTTACCAAGTTCTGTGCAATGCTTTCCAACTTGGCCTGTCGTGCTGACGCATCTGTAATCGCGTCTAAGCTGGCACAGTTTGGCCGATGCTGCCTTATGACCCGGTCAAGTGTTACGAAGTCCCGGTTTTTTAACAACCGGCTGATACCATAGGGCCAAAAATCAATCTCATCGACTACATACCAATATGTCCGCAGTCGCATTTCGGCGTTCGCTTCTTTTACAAGGTAGGCAAAGAAGGACTCCCAATCGGCTTTTTTGGGAAGATATTCGGAGGCACTAGAGCATTTTCGACGTAGGTGTATAGTGAATAGCGGCGAGACTCTGCGGCAAACTGGCAATGGCGAAATCGTATGGGGACGATCTGCGGCGCAAGTTGCTGCAGGCCCATGACCGTGGGGAAGGAACCCTGGAGCAACTAGCCGCGCGCTTCTCGGTAAGCGCGCCGTGGGCATGGAAGATTTCCGCCCAACGCAAGCGCACCGGGCAGATGGAGCGGGTCGAGCAGCGGCGCGGTACGGTCCGCAAAGTCACTGCCGAAGTCGAGCAGCGGTTGCGCGGGTGGGTGCAGGCCCAACCGGATCTGACCCTGGCGGAGTTACAGCAGAAGCTGGCGAAGGCTCACCATCTGCACGTCAGCATCGGACGGTTGTGGCAGGTGCTACGTCAGATGGGTCTGCGGCTGAAAAAAAGTCACTCCACGCCAGCGAACGCGACACGGAAGCCAATCAGCAGCGGCGACAAGCCTTTCAGCAGACGATCCGCGGGATCGCGCCGGAGCGGCTGATTTTTCTGGATGAGAGCGGCGTGACCACACAAATGACGCGCGGCTATGCCCGCGCCTGCGGCGGGCAACGGGTGGTGGAAGGGGCTCCCCAAGGCTATTGGAAGATCCTGACCATCCTCAGCGCCTTGAGTCTGCGTGGCCTGCTAGCCACCATGACCATCGAGGAAGCCACAGATGGGGACATCTTCCTCGCCTATGTGGAACAAGTGCTGTGCCCGGCGCTGCGCCCTGGCGATGTGGTGGTCATGGACAACCTCAGCGCCCACAAGGTGAGCGGGGTGCGGGAGTTGATTGAAGCCGCGGGAGCCGAACTGCTGTACCTGCCGCCGTATTCCCCTGACCTAAACCCGATCGAGAAGGCTTGGGCCAAACTGAAACAGTTCTTACGTTCGCTCAAAGCCAGAACTGGCGAGGCGCTGGAACAGGCGGTTACCCAAGCTCTCCCTTGCATCACCCCAGACAACGCTCGAGCCTGGTTCCGCCATTGCGGAGTTAACTATACACCTTGAGTGAAAATGCTCTAAAGCGCGGTCGAAATAAATCGACAAGGGAGTGGCGTAGATTCTCGCCGTCGATAAAGATGCAAGCATGTTCGAAGTGCATCGGCGCAATGGGAAAGGGAGGCACGCAGCCTCCCTATTTTTCTTCAGGCACGCAGCCTGAAGTAAATGAAAACCAATTGTCTGAACGCGGATAAACCGCACTCGACAGTTATTAGATTCGCACTCTGTCGTTTGGTTGTCAAGAAAATAATTCGCCTATCCATCTGAAACTAAAGTGCTTAGTAACTTGTTCTCAATTGCTTTCATTCGTTGCTTGTTCTCAGTGTGATAGTGATAGGAAGGTATGTGCTATAATTTCAGCATCCTTGGAGGGATACAGTGAACATCGTTCTCGAAGAACTGAAAGTCCGATTCGCTGAGGCACAGAAGCGTTTAGCCGAAGCAACTCAAAGATTTCAACTAGCGCAACAAGCGCTTAATTCAGCGCAAAACGATCATAACGTTTGGAACGCCGCTGTCCAAATAGAAATGCGGGAAGAACAAGCCAAGGCTGCTGCTGCTAAAGAAAATCAACTGCCGATGCAGCTCCCCGAATCCAAGCAGGAGCAACCCGCAGTGGCAACCGAGACTCCGTCTCAATCCGTTGTGACCTCAGACGCCGTCAACAAAACCGAATTCGTGCGGGACGTACTTGCCAAACATCCGACCGGCATGACGCCCGCCGACTTATGGAGAGAGGTACGGGGACAGTTCGCGCATCGTCCTTACCTGTATTCCGTGCTTAAGCGTCTCAAAGATCGGGATGAGGTTACAGTGCGTCGCAACAAGTATGTACTGAAAACCCGCCCCCAGGAGGAGGACAAGGCGCAGACAACTTTCGTTCAGTAGAAAACAGCTAGCGAAATCTGTCCTTGGAGGGAACGGGAATCGCTAGCTGTTCCGAGTGCTTCGCGGTAGTGGCGAAAATGGCATACGCGCCAGATTTGGAATCTGGTGGGGGCCTCTTCTAAGGGACAACCCCCGTGCGAGTTCGATCCTCGCCTACCGCACCATTTCAATCTGCCCTTAGGATACGGCAGGTCACTTTGCACGTCAAGGGCTTCGTGTAATTTTATACTTGACACAATCATTGCGCTAAGTATAAAATCGCCTACATGGACAAGAAACACAGCCTTTCCAAGTCTGAGATCGTCGAACAAATTCCACTTGCGTGCTCGGATGAGTTAGCCGCAGTCGAATTCTTAGAGGGCCAGCGATGGGGCGACACTCCCGCCTGCATTAAGTGTGGCAGTGTGGACGTATACAAGATGCGTGACGCTAAGACTGGCGAGCGCAATAGGCGTTTTTTGTGGCGTTGCCATGATTGCAGGGAGCAATTCACTGTTCGCATCGGCACCGTGTACGAGGAATCGAGAATCGAACTACGGCATTGGTGCTATGCGTTCTGGCGAGCCTGCACCTCAAAGAAAGGTGTATCGGCGCTGGAGATCAAACGCCACTGCCAGATCAGCTATAAGTCCGCGCTGTTTCTGATGAATCGGATTCGCTTTGCGATGGCACCAGACAGCGGTGCTCCGCCACTCACGGGCACGGTCGAATGCGATGAGATGTACGTGGGTGCCCGTAAACCGCGTTTTCAGGGCACGAGCAAACGCGGTCGTGGCACTAGCAAAACTCCGGTTTTCTGCGCCGTGGAGAGAGACGGTCAGTTACGCCGTCGCGTGGTTGCGGACGTAACAGGAGCGACGCTAAAGGGGGCTATTCGAGAAGAAGTGGACAGACAGGCTCGCATCATCACCGATGAATTTACAGCGTACTCAGGTATCGGCAGAGAATATGCAGGGGGTCACGAAACCGTGTGCCACGGCACTAAGGAGTATGCGCGTGGTGACGTTCATACGAACACAGCCGAAAGCAGCCATGCGCTGGTGAAGCGCGGCATCGTGGGCATCTACCACAACGTCAGTCGGGAGTATCTGCATCGTTACCTCTGGCAGTTCGATTTTCTTTGGAATCATCGCAGGCTGAATGACGGTGAGCGAACGATTTTGGGTGTTAAATCAGCAGAAGGCAAACGCCTGATGTACAGGGAGCCAATGGCGAATCGGAGCGTACAATTCTAAGCGAAATGACTAAGAAGGCGACGAAGAAGAAGGCCGTACCCGGCCCAAAACCAGACACACTCAAGCTGTCAGGTAAGTGGCGGGATGCGGTCAAGAAGTCCCTAACGAAGAAGAAGCCAGCAGAGGGCTGGCCGAAATAGGAGGAACTGGATGCCTGTATTTGATGATAGGAAAGAACCCCTCATGAGAGACAATCTCAAAGCTCTTGGCGCATTGGACGATCTGTCGTATGAGAAGCGCGTGGAGGTTATGCAGCAACGACTGGCGGAACTCCTAACGGCTTTGCAAAAAGCAGGAATTAAGACAGACATCTAGTAGTCGCAGGGATGCTTCGTCTATCCCCACGCGTCCCCGCGACTTTCCGTTGTCTTCCGCGATTGCGTAAAGTACATACTTCCGTTTTCTTTTATCGCGGTCGTTTAGAATCATTGGTTTGGGCAGAAATTGTTCGCATGTAATTGAGTGCGTGAGAGTTATACGTATCCATGTCTTATGATTGGACTTAGCTCGCCGCTTTTTGGCCGGTTCCGGGCACTGTTGCCCCGATTTGGGAATCGAAGCTGGCAGATTTCGGTTGTCAAACCCGCATGACCTAAAGGCCACCTTAGGCCATGAAAATGAGATCAACACCGCCAGCGCGGCCTCCTTAGAGGTATTTTCGAAGCAAAGAGCGATCTATGCCCGCCACGGCGGAAGGCGAGGCCAAGAGACACCCATCCCATTGCCTCACCAGGCATGTTTTACAGAACGGGAGTCAACCGGGATAGGACGCAGGACACAAAGGTCGGTGATAAGAAGCCAAGAGATCCAGACAAGCAAAAGCGGTTTGTGCCATCGACTGCAGTATAGGCGTTTTAGGCGTTACGACATCTGCTTCAACAAGAAAAGGAGGAGCCTTGGCTCCCCCTTGCGCTCGAATCCGCAGACGCTACTGGTGATATGGCTGCACGGTTTGCGCCGGCGAAGGGGCGCACACAACCTCGGGCGCTTCCGGCATCACGATCCACGCGATGATGTAGGCGAGTACGCCGCCTCCACCGAACAGGGCCACAATCAGCCACACCACGCGCACGATGGTCACATCGAGATCGAAGTATTCGGCAAAGCCCGCGCAAACCCCGGCAATCTTTCGGTCCGGACTGCCCTTGGGGGCGCGCATCAGCTTCTGGCGGCTGGCCACAAAACCTATGCGGCGTCCGCAATAGGCGCAAACGTTGGCGTCGTCTTGAATTTGTTTACCGCAATAGTTGCAGTACATGAACCCTCCGCATAGGAGATACGAAATACATCGAAATAAGGTTCCCGGGCCGGTAAGCCAGGTCCTCACCAGTGGTCCACACGGAAAATTAACACGAAAAAATCAACTCCGTGTTCTCCGACCCTCCGTGGTGAATCCTGCATCGGGTGCCCCACCCTTATCGCCCGCTCTTGGCGATAGGGTGGGAGCCACCGCCTCACTGAATCGTGTACGCCTGCTTCATATAATGACGCGCCAGGTCAGCCGACTCGGTTCCCGAGTTGGCGGCAATCACGGCCTTGTACTTCTCCAGCGCCGCATCACGTTTCTTCATGGCGTCGCACATCTCGCCGGCCTTCAAGATGGCCCTTTGCTTGAAGTCGGGATCGAGCGCAGTGCTGGCTGCCAATTCGTACGCCTCTTCCGCCCCTTGAAAATCGCGCTGGCCACTCATCGCCTCGCCCAATCCGTAGGCCGGAATCTCCATCCGGCAAACCGTAAACGCGTTGCCGCGGCATCCGGCCACGATCTTCTGGTACGCCGCGACTGCCTGAGGCCCGTGCCCGGCGGCATTCAGCAGATGCGCGTATTCCGTGGCAACCAGGAAATTCCTGGGAAACGCCTGGTACATTCCGCCCACCAACTCCAGGGCCTCGGGATACATCTGCTCCCGGCGCAGAAATAACGCCAGGGCGATCTTGGCGTCCCACGCCACCTCCGGATCGCCGTGCGCCGCCACTTCCCGCAGATAGCGCAGGCCTTTTTGTTTATTGCCGCTGAGGCCCACGATGGATGCTGCGACCTTTGCCGGCCAGCTCAGGCTTCCGACGACATAGAGATGGATGCCCAGCAGATTCTTGGCATCCACATAATTCGGATCGATCTCCAGCACTCGTTCGTCATCATGTCGCGCTCCCACCGCACTCCGCAGGGCTGGAATCCAAGCATGTTCCGCCATGCCCATGTAGGTCGACCGCAGACCCCGGGCGACTCCCCGAGCATACAGCGCGTTCACATCCTGGGGGTTCTTGGCCAGCAGTGCATCCGAGAGCGCCATAGACTGCGTGCTCAATTGGTTGACGCGCTCGCGCACCTTGGGATCGAGAGGATGCAGGTTCTTCTTGTCGAGGAAATTGTCACTGGCATACGCCTCGGTATCCAGCGCGCCAATCCGCAGAAGCTCCTTGAAAATCACCCCTGAAAGCAGGTGGTTGACCGCAAACGGATCGTCGGGATGGGCCTGTAGCGCCGCCTCGAAGTCGCGGATCGCTTTGTCGTAATCCAGGTTGTAGAAGTTGTCGAATCCCTTGCGCGTGTTGACGTCGTTGGCGGGGCGGGTGGGTATCCAGGTACTCGCGGCAGGGTCGGACGAGGCTCGGGCTGCGCCACCGGTCAGCAGAAGGGCAAGAATCGCAACAGATACTCGCGCGACCAGAGCAAACGAATTTCGCCGGACGATCATCGGGGCCGCTACCTGAAAAGTCTACCTGAATCGGAAGAACCGGGGCGAAGCCCTACTTCCAATGCCTTGTAGATGCTGACAGGACGCCAAACGATTGTTGCAGCGGGATCAGCAGCTTCGCCGGCAGGTTGGTAACCGTCGGGTTACTCCGTATCTCTATCGAGGCTAAGGCGAAAGAGATGGTTCATCGGCCCGATACCCTTTCCTACCGGGTACGCGGCTGAGATCGCTTTCCAGACAAACTCCTTCGCGCCACCGACGGCCTCGATAAGAGTGAGTCCTTTCGCCAGCCCGCAGGCGAGTGCCATCGCAAAGGCGCATCCCGTCCCGTGCGTTGCCTGCGACTCAATGCGAGATCCACGGAAAACGTGCTCAGAGGTTCCGGCCGCCGTCTTACTACTTAGGTAGTCGTTCGCCTCGGGCAAGTGTCCGCCGGTAATTACCACCGCCCGACAACCCAACTCTTGGAGCTTGGCGGCCAATCGGCGCACATCTTGGAGGCTCTTCCCGTACAAGTCTGAGGCCGAAACAGCCTCAGAATTCCTCTCCGCCAGCGCAATCGCCTCATGAAAATTAGGAGTGATGACGTCGCAGAGGGGCAATAGTTCGTCGCGGATCACGTCAAAGCCGGCGACATCGATCAAACTTGCCCCGGAAGACGACCGCAAGACCGGGTCGAAAACCACGTTTCTTGCTCCAAATTCCCGTAAAAACCGGGCAACGATCTTAGCGATTTCTCCCGAACCCAGCATTCCGACCCGAACGGCAGTGATTTCTACGTCGTCAGCGAGCCTTGCGAGCGTCTCCCGGACGACTTCCGGCCGTACCGGCTCCACCCCAAAGACCCCCTGCGTGGACTGGACGGTCAAGGCCGACACACAGGTCACGGCGTAGCAATCCAAGGCTGCCGCAGTTTTTATGTCCGCCGTGATTCCGGCACCCGACGACGGATCGTACCCCGCGATGCTCAGGACAACCGGCCGAGAAGCCATGCCAAGACTGTACCGCAAGCCAATGACGGAGTCATTGCTTCGCCCGCGCCGAAACCCGCTGAGAGTAGATAGCCCCGACCGGCCAAGCCGCCTCTCCGATTCAAGGTCTGAAGTAAATCATTGATTTACTTATACTTAACGATAGCTAACGATTGGCGGTTTAGAGGTCGGCCTGGTTCTTCATCGACCGGAATTTGGTTTCTCCGACGATGGCTCAGATCGTTATGCCTGTACCAGCGCCGAACCCCAGCCCCGGGTTTCTTAACCGAGCCGCGGTGCCCGAAGATGCCTTAGATGCATATATTTAACCAAAAGTCAAGCAAAAAATTTGAGAATTTTAATCTTTGATTGACGCAGGGCGCTTCGGGTGGCTAGACTTTAGAGACCTGCAACGGGAGGGCCCCATATTTTGAAGCGAGGTGTTTAATGCTACGAGTACTCAACCAGACTGCTGTGGTGCTGGTATTGACCACGGCGCTGGGTGCAGCACCCGGTAACAACAAGACACCGGACTCGAACCAAGGTACCCCAGGGCAGACTCAGGAAACCATCAAGCCGGTTCCGACCCGCAAGTTTCAGGTTGGGCGGGCTTCGTGGTACGGAAGAGTGTTCCAGCACAAGAAGACCGCGAGCGGCGAACCGTATGATATGCATGACTTTACGGCCGCCCACCGCACGCTTCCGCTGGGATCTTGGGTCAAGGTTACGAATCTGAAAAACGACAAATCAGTGATGGTCCGCATTAACGATCGCGGGCCCGTCCTGAGGAGTCGGATTCTGGACCTGTCCTACGGCGCTGCCATGATTCTAGGCGTAGGCAAGGAAGGCATTGCCAAAGTTCGCCTGGATGTCATCGAGACTCCGACCGTGGCCATCAACATCGCCCCGCGAGTGGGCGAAGGTCCACAATAGTCCTGTCATAATGCGGTTTTGAAAGGGCACAGCTTCAGCTGTGCCGTAAAAGTCGCTTATTTCTAACTATCCCGAGGCGACTTTAGTCGCCGAGGGATGCTTCCCGCGGTAAAATGGGCCGATGCTCAACCGAGACCGGCTCATAGTGGCGCTCGACGTTTCGAGCGCCACGCAAGCCCGCCAACTAGTCCAATCGATTGGCGAATCTGCCATTACCTACAAAGTAGGCAAGCAACTCTTTACGGCCGAGGGGCCGCAGATCGTACGCGATCTTGTCGCCTCCGGCCGTAAAGTCTTTCTGGACTTGAAGTTCCACGACATACCGAACACGGTCGCCGCAACCGTCCGGCAGGCCGCCGAGCTGCGCGTCAGCATGTTGACCGTTCACGCCTCCGGTGGAAGCAAGATGCTCAAGGCCGCGGCCGAGGCAGCCGCGCAGTCTTCCGCCAAGCCGATGGTTCTGGCGGTAACGGTGCTGACCAGCCTCTCCGATGCTGATCTGTCAGAGATCGGCGTTTCCGGCAACGTGATGGCCCAGGTGCTCAGACTAGGCGCGCTGGCCCGCAACGCCGGATGCAGAGGACTGGTAGCCTCCGCCAAGGAGGCTTCTGAACTTCGCCGGGAACTGGGCAAAGACTTCGCGATCGTCACCCCGGGCATCCGCCCAACTGTCACCATGGGTGGCCCATATTTGCCCTCTGTTGGCAAATGTAGGGAAACAAGAACTACCGGCACTGACGACCAGGCCCGCGTCCTGACCCCGAAAGAAGCCATCGCGGCAGGGGCAACTTTCTTGGTGGTAGGCAGGCCGATCCTGGAATCGACGGAACCCTCACAGGCAGCCCAGAACATTGTGCGGGAGATCGAAGAGGCGCTGTCAGTTACCGACGTGGATGTTGGTGAGCGAGTGCAGTACCCCAAAAACGTTTAACAGCCAAAGCACCACGACGATCACCACCACAGCGTTCAAGATCGACTTGATAGCGCTCTGCATAGGGATGTAGGTGTTTACCAGCCAGAGCAGAACTCCGACCACAATCAGCGCAATCAACACCTGAATCAGCGGCATCTTTGGTCTCCTCTCCGCCACCCCAGTCTAGGTCGGGGTGCGTTGCGAGGAGTATCAGGTGGAAACCCTAAGATCGACTGTCAGAATACTTACCGAATCTTCGGCTCACCCAGATGTCTTGACCACCGGACGGAAAATCTTGCGAACTATATCGCAAAGATTTTCTCCCACCTTAGTGAATTGAAATAGCATCAACCATTAAGTGTTTGAATCGACTAGGCTAGGTCTCCTACTCAGCTGGAAGACGACGTGCATAAGTAGCGCATTAATAGCTTGATTACCGGGCTCTTCGGATACTCCAGGCCTCTTCGGGCTCCGTGTCCTAATTGGAGGATCACTCATGAAGAACCTTCTCTTGGCCGCTCTCTTCTTGTGTCTCCTCGTGAGCTACGGTTCGACGGCGCACGCGGCACTCACCACCATCAATTTCGACGATCCCAACCTCTTGTTCAACTTTGCCGGCCTGAACATCTTTGGCGATATCACATGCAACCCGAATCCGTGCACGGATAACCGGCCGCTTGCGAATTTTTACGCTGGCTTAGGCGTCAATTTTAACGACGCGCTCGGGGCGAGTACAGCGAGCAACGCCTGGGTAACTATCCCGCCGGTAAGCGGAAGCTTGAATACTCGCTTCCCACCCCACTCCCAGAGCGCGCAATGCCTTAACGGTACGCAGTGTGGGGGGGGTGCCTACGACTCCGGCCCCACTCGCTGGATGCAGATCAACTTTACGAATGTGGCCCAGCCGGTGCGCTTTTTCTCTTACTTCTTCACCACGAATGACAACATGAGCATGGACGTGTTCGACACGAACGGCAACATGCGAGCCCAATTCCTGGACTTCTTTGTGGGGTGCAACTATCTCCTCTCCTTTGGTTTATGCAACGCACAGCCGAATATTTACGATAGTCTCACTACCAACTACAATATTGGGCGCATCGACCTCTACTCCGACGATGGCCCGGACTCCATCACCATTGACGATATAAGGTTCGGGGTCGCGCCGGAACCTACGTCGCTGTTGTTGCTGGGCACAGGCGGCCTGGCAATCTTGGCGAACTTGCGGAGGCGATCCTAGTTTCAGTGGAACTCACTCGGCCCGAAGGCGCAACCTGCGCTGCATGCCCTAAAGCGCCTTCCACAAATTTTCCGTTAGGAGGAGATATGAAAACTCTTCAGACCTTCGCCCTGGCATTGCTCCTCTCGGTTTTTTCGTCTGCAATCGCGAATTCACAAGTCGGTGGAACGTGGCAAAACGTAAGGGCCAATACGGTAAATGGGGGATGGTCGTTTGGCGCCGATACTGCTCTGCTGCTCACCGATGGTACGGTTCTGGTTCACGACCTCGTTACCACCAAGTGGTTCCGGCTTACCCCAGATATCAAGGGTCGTTACGATACGGCCGGCGCGACTGGCGCGAAATGGAGTGCTTATTTCCCGTTCCCGAATATTGGTGGGAAGCCCTATGCGCCTCTTTACTTCGCATCGGCCGTGCTGGCCGACGGCCGGCTCATCGTTGAGGGTGGGGAGTACGTTACGGGGGAAACAAACCTACGTTATCCGATATTTAGGAACATGGTCTGGAGCACAAAGGGTGCCATCACCAACCCGCTCCAGAATATCGCCTGGGCCGCTGTGAAGCCGCCGGCTGGATGGGGCGATGTAAACCTGCAGAACGGGACGGGCGATGCCCAGGCGACTGTGCTTTCGGATGGGACGTTCTTTTTGGCCAACGCCCTGACTCGTCAGCAAGCCATTTTAGATCCCACGACCCTGACTTGGACCGCTGCCGACACGAACAAGACCAAGTATGACGAGAACGACGAGGAGAACTGGAACCTTCTGCCAGGTGGGACTGTCCTCGCAGTAGACGCGTATACTGACAGGCCGGCTCCGGGGACAAATTCGGAAATCTATGACCCCACCGCCGACAGCTGGTCGAGCGCTGGCAGCACGATTGTGAAGCTCGAGGATTTCGGTTCGCTCACAACCAACACCCACGAGGTGGGCCCCGCCGTTCTGCGACCAGACGGAACGGTCATCGCCTTTGGCAGCACCCCTCAAGGTCACAACGCCGTCTACGACACAAACACAAAAATGTGGATGGCTGCGCCCGATACAAAAGCCAGGAACGGGACGGTTCTAAACGTGCAAGACGGTCCGGCTTCGTTGCTGCCGTGCGGCAAAGTACTGGTGGATGCCGGGTTTGGCTTGCCGAATATGAAACTGGTGAACAACGGCGTTGGAGTCACATTCTTCGAATGGGACGGAACGAATCTACTGCAAATAACAAATCCACCAGGAAATGCTGCCAATGTTTGGACATACCAAGGGCGAATGCTGGTTCTTCCCACCGGCCAGGTGCTGTACACGGACAACTCGAAGACCGTGCAGGTGTACACCCCTGATCCGACCGCCTGCCCTCCGGATCCTGGATCGGCTCCGACCATTCAAAACTGGCCGGCACTCATCGTCCGCGGCAATACCACCTACCAGGTTTCCGGGACGCAGTTCAATGGCAAGTCGCAAGGCGCTGCTTACGGCAATGACGCGCAGAGCAACACCAACTATCCGCTGGTGCGACTCTATAATCCGATAACTGGGGATGTTTTCTATTGCCAAACGCACGACCACTCGAGCATGGGGGTTGCCACCGGTGCGCTCGTAGTCACGACGAATTTCGAGTGCCCCAACGGCGAGGTAGGGCCAAATCTCTTGTACGTTGTTGCCAACGGCATTGCATCCAGCGGAAAGGCAGTCCTGGTGTTTTAGGAAACTGGCCTGTGGGCCGGCCAACGAACTAAGTAACGTGGTGCCCCGTTCTAGCCTAGTTTTGGATGTGATCTGTGGTGAAAAGCGACAACTGACCACTGGCAACTGATGACTGACACCTCACACCCACTCCGTTCGTCCGTCACCCTCAACCGTGACTAACTCGCTTGCTGTTTCCCCCTCCTGCTCGTACACTAGCGCTGGAACGATGAGGGAGAGCTGTGTCCCCAGAGACCCAGCCGGACACTACTCGCATCGCCAGCTAGGTGGTTCGACCCATGACGGGTCACGTTCGTTCTCGATTTCTTACCTCTCCGCCCGTCATCACCCCAGTCCGCCCCCAGAAATTATCGTCTAAGTCCTTATGCTGCAATCATGTGCCAATAACTTATTTGTTTCCGATACTTTGCAGCCGAAATCGATGCTATCTCCAACAAAACCGAATCGATGCTATCTCCAACAAAACCGAATCGATGCTATCTCCAACAAAACCGAATCGATGCTATCTCCAACAAAACAAAGCGGGCGCGAGGCTAGCAGGCGGGTACCTGTGGCCCACCCTTGTCCGCGTCCTTTGCGGACAGGGTGGGAGCGACTTCAAGCGGTCGAGTCGATTGTCTTCTTCGCCATGCTGCCACGGGCGACTCTATCTCGACTACTCCATCGATCCCAGTGGCGTAGTGGCGATAACTGCTC
This sequence comes from uncultured Acidobacteriaceae bacterium, assembly GCA_963699185.1. Lineage (GTDB taxonomy): Bacteria > Acidobacteriota > Terriglobia > Terriglobales > Acidobacteriaceae > DASRAA01. The sequence goes on from OY969419.1 coordinate 1,478,531, forward strand.
CACTCCCAGTCCTCGGGCTTCTCGACAAGGCCTCTCCTGACTGGATTGCGGTGGATGTATTTCAACTTCTCGACACGCTTCTCTGAGCTCCACACGTTGAAGTCGTAATAGCGAAGTTGCCAAAATGCCGTATCGGGAGGGTGCGGAACCTTGTGCGCTACGTTCTGCTTCAGCATCTGAAGAGCGACTGCCATGCTGCTGCGCACGGGTTCGGTCAGTAGCAGGTGGACGTGCTCGGGCATGATCACGTAGCCGACTATGGAGAAGCCGTACCAACGATGCACCTGTTCCAGAGTCTGTTCGAAGATGCGGCGAGCTTGTGGAGTTCCCAACAAAGATGCGCGGCGGTAACAACTGAAAGTGACGAAGTGAAGGTCGCCGGACTGTTGGAAGCGGTAGAGTCCGTGAGGCATTTCGCAAGCTTATTCTCCTTCTCGAGGATTCGCCGTGATGGAAATCACATAACCGTGCCAATGCTGTACGGGCTCCCATGAACCCACCCTGTCCGCAAAAAGCGCGGACAAGGGTGGGGCACCCAATTTCAATTCAGCAATGAAACGCGTGTTTCCTTAAAACGCGGCGATGCCTGTGATGTGCTCGCCGATGATTAGCGTATGGATGTCGTGGGTACCTTCGTAGGTTTTCACCGACTCCAGGTTAGCCATGTGGCGGAAGATGGGGTACTCGTCGGCGATGCCGTTGCCGCCCAGGATGTCGCGTCCCATACGGGCGCACTCTAAAGCCATCCAGACGTTGTTACGCTTCGCCATAGAGATATGGTAGGGCTTTGCCTTGCCCGCATCTTTCAACCTACCCACTTGTAGTACGAGTAGTTGGGCCTTAGTTATCTCACTAATCATCCAGACTAGTTTCTCTTGTACTAGCTGGTGCCCGGCGATAGGCATGTCGTGGAACTGCTTGCGGAACTGCGCGTACTGGAGGGCGCAGTCGTAGCAGGCCATGGCGGCGCCGATGGCTCCCCAGGCGATGCCGTAGCGGGCCTGGTTGAGGCAACTGAGCGGCGAGCCGAGTCCCTTGGAGCCGGGCAGCAGTGCGTCGGCGGGGATGCGGACGTCTTGCAGCGAGAGGCTGGAGGTGACGGAGGCGCGCAGTGACCACTTGCCGTGAACGTCGGCGGCCTTGAAGCCGGGGGTGTCGGTGGGGACGATGAATCCGCGGATGCGATCGCCCTCGTTCTCGACTTTGGCCCAGATGATGGCGATGTCGGCGATGGAGCCGGAGGTGATCCACATTTTTTCGCCGTTGAGGATGTAGCTGTCGCCGTCTTTTTGGGCGCGGGTGCGCATGGCTCCGGGGTTGGAGCCGGCGTCGGGTTCGGTGAGGCCGAAGCAGCCGAGGATTTCGCCGAGCGCCATCTTGGGGAGGTATTTCTGTTTCTGCTCTTCGCTGCCGAAGGCGTGGATCGGATACATGCAGAGGCCGGACTGCACGCTGACAAAGGAACGCACGCCGCTGTCGCCGCGCTCGAGTTCCTGGGTCATGAGTCCGTACTCGACGGCGGACATGCCGGCGCAGCCGTAGCCGGTGAGGGAGGCTCCGTAGAAGCCGAGCTCGCCCATGGGCTGGATGAGCTCTTTGGGGAAGCGTCCGTCGCGGTTGCACTGCTCGATGATGGGGATGAGGTTCTCTTCGATGAAGAGGCGGGTGTTGTCGCGCACGAGGCGCTCGTCGTCGGAGAGGAGTGAGTCGATTTCGAGGAAGTCGACGCCTTTGAATTTGATGGCCATGAATGTGTGTCCTCTAAGAGTAATGATGTTTTATGATTCCGCCCCTTCGACCGCGCTCAGAGCAGACACGAACGGAGCAGCAGCGATAAGGCGAACCTATGAACGTAGCAGGGTGAAAGGGGGTGGTCAAACGAAGGGAGTTCCCGAGGGGGTAGGAAATGCAGGTCCCTCCGCTCCGCCGCCGAAGCGGCGGCTCCGGTCGGGATGACAACGATTTGTTTATTCCCGCCGTATCGCCAAAGTCGGGCGGTAGAACGGGGCACCCGGCGGTCGGGATGACAACGATTTGTTTATTCCCGCCCTATCGCCAAAGTCGGGCGATAGAACGGAGCACCCGAGCGGTAGCTATCAAGGGGGTGGCAACTTCAGCTCGGCGATTTTCTGGAGTTCCTGCGCTTCCTGGTAGGCCTCCTGCATCAGTTGCGAAGCTGCGCCGCTGAGGTGCAGGTCGTCTCGGATTAGCAGATTTTGCAGGGTCGCACGCAAGAGGAGGGTTTGCTTTGCGAGTTCGTTCTGCATCGTGCGCAGCGTCTCCGCGATTTGCCGGTACGCGCGCTCCCGGCGGTTCCTTTGCCAGAGCACCCATCCCAAAGCTAACCCGAATACGATAAAGACGGCACGATACCACAACATGCCGGGATGCTCTGCGACTTCGTCCGGCAAACTGTTGCTGTCGGCCATGGCATCCATGGCAGTGTCGAGGATGACTGCGCCGACTCCAAATGCGAGTCCGAAGATAATCTCTTTGTATTTCTGGAACATGTCGAACAGCCACTCCTCAAGGCTTGGTTAGGATTTGTATTCTATCGCCAAGATCGGGCGATAGAACGGTGCACCCGGCGTCCCACTGCCCGTAAGGTCTAAAACCCCGCCCTACCGCCAAAAAAGGCGGTAGAACGGGACCCGGTTATCCCACTTCATCCGCGGCGAGTTTGGCGACTGGTTTCTGCGCTGGTGTCGTCGTGATGACCACTACGCTGACCAAGACGAACAGAGTTCCCAGAACCGTTCTGAGATCAAGGGTTTCGCCGCCCAGGAAACATCCGAGAAAGACGGCGACAACTGGGTTGACGTAGGCGTAAGTCCCGACCTTGGTGGGCGATTCGTGATGGATCAGCCAGACGTAAGCGGTGAAGGCGATGATGGAGCCGGCGACGATGAGGTAGAGCAGCGCGAGCCAGGCCCCACGCGAGACGGTTGAAGGATGAAAATTACGAAATTCTCCCAGAGCGGCTGCGGTGAGAGTCAACAGCAGTCCTCCAGCGAACATCTGTGCGCCTGAGCTCATGACCTTCGACGGCGGGAGCGGCAACTTACGTGTCAGCGCCGACGCTACCGACCAACTGATGGATGCGATGATGAGCGCCGTGGCCCCTGCGGTGTCGATCGGCGCGCCGCCCAGATTCAACGAGCGGCTCATCAGTACCGCGACGCCGCCGATCCCGATGAGCAGCGCTATGGCGAGGCGAATGGTGAGTCGTTGGGTTCGCAGAAAAATGATTTCCGACATCGTCATGAATACCGGAATGGTCGCCATCATGACTGCGGCAATGCCCGAAGGCACCCGCTGCTCGGCCCAGAACAAGAGTCCGTAGTCGAGGACGAAGATCAGAACAGCGAGTAAGAGGGCTGATGTCCATTGGCGCCGGCTGGGCGAGGGCTCGCCGCGCGCGAGCATCCAGCCATAAAGAACGAGGCCAGCAACCAGAAAGCGCATCGCCGCCAGAAGGAATGGCGGAACTTCGCGGACGCCAACGCGAATCGCGAGGAAGGTTGATCCCCACACGAAATAGATGATCGCGAAGGCCAACAAAATTTTCCATGTAGGGCGATGGTTGGTGGCGTCCATTAGCAGAGTCCTGGTGCGCCTAGAATTGCACGCTCTTCAGCATGTTCTCAAACGTTGGGCGGAAATGATCGGCCTGCGCTTCGGGGGCGACGAACACGAGGTAGAGCACCGATCCGTCGGGCCGAGGGAGGGTGACCAGCCAGTCACGCTCTTTCTGCTGGCGTCCGTTCTCATCAGGAAATGGTGAGGTGGATTGCAGGACGACTTCGCGGCCGCGGAGGCCGGCCACGTTGATGGGCTGGGTGTCGCCAACCGGCTGCAATCCGCTGCCGCTTTGGAAATTGCGGACCAGCGCGGCGGTGATCTCGTCGATGGTCATGCGTTGGCCTTGCGAAGGAGAAACGCCGTTGATGACGACTCCGTAGCCGACGCCGTTACCGGCCAAGCCGGCTTGTGGCGCGATGGTGAGGGAATCGCCTCGCTGCCTGGGAGGGTAGATCTCCCAATTGTCGGGATGGGCAATCTTCATGGGGCCGAGGTCGGCAGTGACCAGACGGGGACTGGGCAGCACACTCTGCAACGAGACGGCGGAAACGTTTTGACTGGGGCTGGCGGAGACCGGCGCGCTTACCGCTACGCCGGGTGGGGCTTTGAACGTGGCCCCATTTTTCTGGTTCAGCATGGCCCATTGGCCGGACTTCGCGCCCTGCGCGATCTCCTCGCCGGTGTAGGCTTTGACGGTCATCGCCTGTTGACGCACTTTATCGAAGGCGACGTTGCTGGTGAGATAAGTCTTCGGTGGCCACGGCCGGATCTCTTTCTGGATGGCCTGCTCGCGGTTGCCGGGATTGGGATGATCGCTCAAGAACTGCGGTGGCTGGCCAGGTTGCGCGCCAAGCTTCTGAAAGAAGTCGGCCAGCGCCTGCGGATTGTATCCGGCTTTGTAGAGGATGATGGCGCCAACTTCGTCGGCCTGGGCCTCGTCGGAGCGGGAATACTTCAGGATGATGCCCTGCGCGCCAAACTGGATTCCAGCCTGCGCGAGTTGGCCAATCAACCCTCCACCGAGGGTGGCGCCGAGCAGGGCGCCGGCGAGGCCTGCTAGTCCGGCAGTCAACTCCGCTTTGCCGGCCTGCTTTGCGGAGTGCTGCATGTACACGTGCGACATCTCGTGGGCCATAACGCCCGCGAGTTCGGCCTCGTTATCGGCGGCGATGATGGTACCGACGTTGACGAACATCGGGCCGCCGGGAAGCGCGAAGGCGTTGATTTCTTTTTGCGCGATGACGTGGAATTCAAACGGCCACGAGTATTGCGGCGGAATTGTCGCTTCCAGGCGCTGGCCGAGTTGGCGGATGTATTGGGTCTCGGGGCTGCTGTCCGGCAGCACCGGCATCTGCTGGTACACCTGAGATGCTGCCTGGAAGCCGAGCTGTATTTGCTGCTCGCGTGTCATGCCCACTTTGCCGGGGTCGGGCAGTTCCGGTCCGCCGACGACCGCGAGCGACTGGGCCGCTAGCAGCGTCAGCGTCAACATCCAAGTCAGTGGCCTTGCAACCGCGCGATTCGATCTCATTGCCTTTCGTTCCGGGTCGGAGATTGAAGTAAGTTTATCCGCTTTTTTGGTTCAGCAGGAATGGGCAATCCTTGTGTGGCGGAGGACTCGAGGCCTGTCGGAATGGTACAAATTTGAATCCCCAAATCGCAGAGGATCATCCCGACAGATCGACGCGACTTTACCGCACAGGAGGGAATCATGATGACAACCACACCTCCGATTTCAGAACTGAAGCAGAGGATGAAGGCAGTTTGGATGGCCGGCGACTTCGGCCAAGTCGCACCGCTCATGCAGCATGAGGGCGATGCTTTTGTGGAGCGGCTTGGACTGAAGCCGGGGATGAGGGTGCTCGATGTGGGATGTGGTACGGGTAATCAGTCGATCCCGGCGGCGAGAACCGGCGCGCAAGTGACGGGAGTCGATATTGCGCCAAATTTGCTGGTGCAAGCAGCGGGGCGAGCCCAGCAAGAGGAATTGAAGATCGATTTTCGTGAGGCGGATGCCGAGGAGTTACCGTTTGAAGACGGAGAGTTCGATGTGGTGATGTCGATGTTCGCGGCGATATTCGCTCCGCGGCCGAGCCTGGCGGCTGCGGAGTTGAAGCGCGTTTGCCGCAAGGGCGGATTAATTGCGATGGGGAATTGGACGCCCAGTAGCTTTGTGGCTGAACAATTGAAAATTACTTCTCGCTATGCGCCTCCTCCGCCAGGAATGGAGTCGCCCATGCTTTGGGGTGAGGAGGCAGTGGTCCGCGAGCGATTTGGGCCGGATGTGGAGTTGTCGATGACGAAGCAGCCGTTTACGCTAGACATTCCAATGCCTCCCCATGAAACCGAAGCGCACTTTCGGCAGCACATTGGGCCCACGCAGGTCGCCTTGGGGCAACTCGACGCGGAAAAGACCAAGACGTTCGTGGATGAGATGACCGCGAGCTGGGTGAAGCTGAACCGGGGCGGCGAGGGACGAACCGTCATTCGCTCCGAATATCTCGAGGTGCACGTAAGGCCGAACTGACGACTGGCATCGATGTTGCTGGTCGGGACCGTGGTCAAATGTCCTAGCGATTAACGCCGCAATCGCGGTATGATGCGCCCAAGTACACAGGACCCTCGTACCGTGGCCACCGAGTCCACCCACCAAGGTGAAAGGACGTTTCGCTTTGGGCCATTTGAGCTATCCGAGCGTGAGGGAGAGCTGCGCAAGAACGGCGTCCGGATCAAGCTGCAGGAGCAGCCGTTCCGCGTGCTGCTCGAGTTGGTTGGCAAGCCTGGGAAAGTCGTCTCGCGCGAAGATCTGCAACAAAAGCTGTGGTCTGGGGACACGTTCGTCGATTTCGACGTGGGGCTGAATACGGCCATCCGCAAGCTGCGGCTGGCGCTGAACGATGACGCGGATGAGCCACGCTACATTGAGACTCTGGCGCGGCGTGGGTATCGGTTCATTGCGCCGGTAGCGGACGCTTCAATAACCCCGCCCCAACATGACGACGACTTAGAGAAGCGTGAATTGTCGCCGCGAAGCTGGTTATGGATGGCTGCACTGGTATGCGCAATTGTGGCTGTCGTCGCGCTCATTTGGCGGTTGAATGCTCCATCCGCAGGTCCGCGAGGGACCCCGACAACTCTATCCATCGTCCTCGCTGACTTTGACAACAAGACGGGGGACACCGTCCTCGACGACACGCTCAATCAAGGACTCTCAGTACAACTTGAGCAATCGCCCTTTCTTCATCTGGTGTCGCAGGGCGAGGTAAACGAGACGTTGAAGTCAATGAGCCGGAGTGGGGGCGAACGGCTGACGTCCGAGGTGGCACGAGAGGTCTGCGAGCGCACCGGCAGCAACGTCATGCTGACTGGCTCGGTTGCCGGGCTGGGCAGCGAGTACGTCATTGGCCTGAAGGCGGTGAACTGCAACACGGGGGATGTGCTGGCCGAGGCGCAGGAGCGGGCGGCGGGCAAGGAAGCGGTGCTCAAGGCTCTGGGCGCCGCCGCACTCAGTTTGCGGAGCAAGCTGGGCGAATCGGTCAGCTCAGTGCAGAAATACGCGACTCCACTGCAGGAAGTGACCACGCCATCGCTGGAGGCTCTGAAAGCTTTCAGCCTGGGACGGAATGCCCAGTTGGCGAAAGGGGACGCGGCTGCTTTGCCCTTCTACATGCGGGCGGTGGAGCTCGACCCCAACTTTGCCTTGGCCTACTCCGCGATGTCTTCCACCTACGCCAACCTCAACGAATCTGGGCGGGCGGCGGAGAATGCACGCAAGGCCTACGGGCTACGGGATAAAGTGAGCGAGCGGGAACGGTTCGTCATCGAGGTGGCCTACTACGACGACGCGACGGGGGATTTGGAAAAGGCGGCGCAGACCCTCGAAGTGTGGAAGCAGACCTATCCAGGAGACTATTTGCCTTACGGGGATTTGGGAGTCTTATACGCTACCCTCGGAAACCTGGAAAGCGCATTGGAGGAAGCGCGCGAAGCGCGCCGCCGGGCGCCAAGTGCTGCGAACACCTATGCCAACCTCGGGAGCGACTACGCGAGTCTCAACCGGCTGGACGAAGCGGAAGCGGTATATAAGCAGGTGGAGGAGCGCAAGCTGGGAAACGAGCTCCTCCTTCCGTACCGCTACCAATTGGCTTTTCTGAAGGGCGATGCGGCGAAGATGGCGCGGTTGGTTTTGGCTGCCATGGGCAAGCTGGGAACAGAAGATGTGCTGTTGGCCTCGCAAGCAGATACGGAGGGCTGGTACGGCAAGTTGAAGGATGCGCAAGAACTGACCCACCGGGCGATGAATTCGGCCGAGCACAACGACGCCCAAGAGACGGCTGCAGCCTATCAGGCAGCGGCGGCGCTACGCGAGGTGGAATCGGGAAACCGGGAGCGAGCGCTGGCCGATGCCGATGCCGCAGTGAAGCTGGCCCCGAACCGCGACGTGCTGGATATGGCGGCACTTGCCCGGGCTCGGGCAAGCGATACGGCAGGAGCGGAGAATCTGGCCCTCGGGCTGGCCAAGACCTTCCCGCAGGACACGCTGGTCCAGAGGTATTGGCCGCCCACGATCCGCGCGGCGGTCGCGCTTGAACGCAAAGACCCGAACCGTGCAGTTGATCTATTGAAAGAGACGAGCACGATCGAACTAGGCTCGACGACGCCTGTCACGGTATTCCTATGCCCGGGTTACTTGCGGGGAGAAGCCTATCTCATGCTGCACGACGGCAACGCCGCGGCCGCAGAATTTCAGAAGTTCATCGACCACCGGGGACTGGTGTTGAACTTTCCCTGGGGCGCGCTTGCCCGCCTCGGCCTGGCTCGCGCCTATGTTCTTCAAGGTGACAGTACCAAAGCGCGGGCCGCGTACCAGGATTTCTTGACCCTCTGGAAAGACGCCGATCCCGACGTTCCCGTTCTGCAGCAAGCGAAGGCGGAGTACACGCGGTTGCAGTAATTACTGCGCTCGACCGCCAATAAATCCACGCATTGAGCGCGAAGATCGAAACGTCACTTTTAAAAACCACAGCTCAGCCGGATATATGCGGGCGTCTCACAACCGACAAATCGACTGGCGATTGCGCGTGGCACTATCACAAGTGACATAGTGATCATCAAGATGGCTAAGAAGGGATGGCAACGGTACTGGTCGCGCCCCGGGTTGAGGATGGGCGCCCCGACGCGCCCATCCCTTACGGCCACATACCGCTCTATCGGCCGCTTTTCGATGCCGGGAGCGACGCCGCTTGAAGTACCACGCCCGCGCTGGCAAGTTGCGCCTCTCTCTTGCTGGGCGTTGGATTTCGGGAAACATCCTCGCCGCCGGACCAGATCTGGGCGAGGAAGTATTCGTCGCCGTACTGATCGAAGACAAGGTGTGCCGCGGGGGAAGCTGAACTTGCGTAATTCGCCAAAGTGTTCACGATCGCTGTGTGCTTGCCGTCGACGTTCGTGATGCGGACCATTCCTTGAGAGGTGACCGTGTAAATGTTATAGATGCCGGCAGGCATTGAGTGATCGGCAACCGTAAAGTTGTAAGGGATGTGGACTTTCATCAACCACTGGCTGTCGGATTGGGCGAAGAGGGTGGCGGCGGTGAACAGCAGGGCGATGGTGATCAGGGTGCGTGTGCTTTTCATGGTGTTTCTCCTTTTCTGGTAGCCGGTGAATCCGGCTGACAGGTGGCACTTTGCCGCGAACGCGTTTTCCAAACAATGGACTGGGTCTGGAATCGAAATGAAGATCGTCTGTACAGGTAAGTGGTTGAATATTAAGGGCTAGCAGCGGTCTTATGTACTGATTCTCGCTACCCTTGCGGACTAAAGTCCGCTCGGAAGAGCAAAAATAGACGTCCGTCGGCACGGCTGAAGCCATGCCAATTCAAAACCTGTACAATCAGGAGGCTATCCGGCGAACTGAGAGTGGCGCTCAAGGCGCCCGCCTGCAGTCGAAGCCGCCCGGAAACGGGCGTGAGCTTGAGACATGTGCATCTCGCGCTGGCCCTCCTGTTGCGGCCTTCACGCGTTGCCCTCCGCATCAAGCCAAGAGGATCATTCTGCGGGACATAACTGTCCGGACGAGTTTCTTATAAGAGGAGAAGACAATGGCAAAGATCGCAAAAACCGCAGACCGCAAGAAGGTCATGGACACCAGCAAGAGCACCGATTGCCCGAAGTGTGGCAAGCCGACGCGCATCGTGAAGCGAGTGAAAGATCGCGAGCGGAACGTTCCGGGCGGCATCTACATTTCGTGCTCGGCTTGCGAGTTTTACGAGAAGTTATAACTTTTGTTATAACGCATTTTTGCGGGCGCGGAGAGATCCGCGCTCGTGCTGTTTGAGGAGGAGTTATGGTCGCGTTGTTGGCGTTCTTTCCGGCCGATTCGTTCACGTATCTTGCGCCGCCGTACTTTGTGGGATGGGGAACGTTGGCACTGATCAACGCGGGACTGGCGCAAGGGAAGCAGAAGAGCGGGCTGCTGTGGTTCCTGCTGTCGGTGTTTCTGGGACCGCTGGCGACGCTGATATTGGTGCTGTTGCCAAAGGGATAGACTTCTGCGGCGCGTGCGTGTTTTGTCCGCGATCCGATCTAACGTGAATGGGACAACTTTTGTGCGAACGCGAGTGCGTCAGCAAGGGACGCACGGTATTCTTCGACGAGTCTGTCTTTCCACGCTTGCTTCCACAGGTTGCGCTTTTTCATGTAGTGCTCCATGTGGTGGAGCGGGTCGTGTTGCATGCGCGTCTTCAGGAGTGTGGAGTTGCGGCCTGAGGAGTTGCCGTCGGCCTCGGCGTGCCAGCGCCAGGTGCGGCACTCGATCAGCGTGGGCCCGGCACCGCTGCGGGCGCGATGGATCGACTCCTGGGTCACGCGCCAGACCGCGACGATGTCGTTGCCGTCTACGGTGATGCCAGGAATGCCGTAAGCCTCGGCGCGATCCCGAAGGTCCTCATCGGATTTCACGCCGCTGGTTCCGTTGGTGTGTGCTTGCGCACAGTTCTCCGCGATGAAGACAATCGGCAAGCGCTGCTGTGCGGCCATGCTGGCTGCTTCGTGCCAGAAACCGAGGGCGGCGAGACCGTCGTCGGCCAACGCGACGACCACGTTGGACTTCTCAAGTTGGCGAGAAGCGAGGGCGATCCCGGTGGCGATATTGAGCTGCCCGGCGAGGGTCGCAGTCTGCGGAACCACTCTCAGAGAAGGCGCTGGGCTGGAAGGATGGGCGGCGAGGTATTCGTTCTCGATGTGGAAGAGCTGGGCGAAAACCTGCTTCGGCGGAGTGTCGCGGACGACGTGAGTCGCCAGCTTGGGCTGCGTGGTGGCGAAGCTGTCGTCGGGCTGGAGACCGATACAGACGCCGACTTCGGTGGCCTCGCCCCCGAGAATGGGCACCGAGACGCCGGGAATTCTGCCCGCGCGCAGCAAGGCGAGCACTTGTTCTTCGAGCAAGCGGGTTTTCAACATCACCGAGTAGAGCGTGCGCAGCACGTCAGTGTTGGAGGGTGATGCGTCACTGGGCAGCGAAGATTTCGTGGGAACGTTGTCAGTCAACGGAGCGGGAACCCCCTCTGACTTGCGGCGATTGGTTTTGGGGGCGGCCATGCGGGCGGGTCTCCGAAAGCGTTCATTGTATCGCACCGAATCGACGCGGCAGCGAAGCGGCGCGGAAGTGCCGAGGCATGTCGCATTGGTGGGGGTGCCGACCAGATGAGTGCGGTTTGCAACGCGGCATTAACATTTCGTCACAGTTTTCAACACGAATGTTAATAAGGCTGTGGAAATCAATCGACACGGCGCGGTAAGTCGCTCGCAGCGGATGAGTTCAACATTCTGCACCGAAGTGAGTGCGAGTTCCTGCGCGGAGTGTGCGAGGTGTCTCGCGACGCGGGTGTATGCGAAGCGGCGACGGGCGAATTGGGCGTGCTAGTCTGACGCGATGAAAGTTCGGCTCGACAAACTGATCCTGCAGCGCGGCCTGGCATCGTCGCGCGAACGCGCGCAGGCTTTAGTGCTGGCGGGCCGCGTTCTAGTGAATGAGCAAAAGGTCGAGAAGGCGGGTGCGAGTGTTGACGAAGGTGCGGTCATACGACTTTTGGGTGACGAGATGCCGTACGTCAGCCGGGGAGGATTGAAGCTGGCGAGAGCCCTTGAGCATTGGCACATTGAGGTGCAGGGCAAAGTCTGCATGGATATCGGGACGTCCACAGGCGGCTTCACCGATTGCCTCCTGCAGAATGGAGCGGCGCAGGTGATCGCGATCGACACCGGATATGGGCAAATCGACATGAAGCTGCGGAACGATACGCGGGTCAGGTTGCTGGAGAAGACGAATGCGCGGTATCTCACGGCGGAACAGGTCTGGCCGGAGGATTCGCAGCGAAGCCGGATCAGTTTGATAGCGATGGATGTGTCGTTCATCTCGGCGACATTGGTGTTGCCGGCGGTAGTGAAATGCGCGCGGGTGGTGTCCGTCGGATTCGAGCTGGTGGTGCTGGTGAAGCCGCAGTTCGAGGTGGGTCGCGAAAATGTTGGGAAAGGCGGAATCGTGCGGGATGCCGAGGCGCAACAGATGGCGGTTGAACGGGTGAGGGCGAGGATTGCGGAATTGGGTGGGTCGGAGATCGAGGTGATCGAGTCGCCGATTCTGGGGACGGAGGGCAACCGGGAGTTTTTGTTGCATGCGCGGCTGCCGTAGAATCGGCGACATCCTATCAAATGGAGTCACAACGAAGAGTGTTCACTGCGGAAGAACGTAGCCGGGTACGCTCCAGTCTTCTGGAATTCGCCGCCAGTGACCCGCGTATTGGCGGCGCCGCGATAACGGGTTCGGCGGCGAACGATCGCGAAGATAAATGGTCGGACGTCGATCTTGCTTTCGGCGTGCGGAACGGCGACGAGGTGGGGGAAGTACTCTCCGACTGGACCGCCCGAATGTACGAAGAGCACCGGGCGCTGCATTACGTGGATGTCAAGGCGGGCGCCTGGATTTACCGGGTATTTCTGCTGCCGAACAGCCTGCAGGTTGATCTTGCCTTCGTTGCTGAAGCGGAGTTTCGGGCGTTGTCACCGACCTTTCGCCTGGTGTTTGGCGAAGCGAAGGAGCCAGCCTATGCTCCGGCCCCTTCCTCCGCAAACCTGATTGGCATGGGATGGCTTTACGCGCTGCATGCGCGAAGCAGCATCGCCAGAGGAAAACTTTGGCAAGCCGAATACATGATTAGCGGTGTCCGCGACCATGCGCTTGCGCTGTCCTGCCTTCAGCACGGCCTTTCTGCTGTCCATGGCCGTGGATTTGACCAGTTGCCACGGGAAGTCGGTGCGCAGTTCGAAGGTTCTCTCGTAAGTAAACTCGACGAGGGAGAACTGGCGCGGGCTTTCCGAGTTGCGATTCGCGGATTGCTGGCAGAGATCCAGAGGTTTGATGCGGAGCTAGCAGGACGGCTACGAGAAACGCTAACAGGCTTGAGCGACATCCCGCTCTGACGGCGGAGCTCTGCCGTGAGTGGCCCGGAGCTTCTTGTACCCCTGCGTGATCCGCGCGGCGTGCGCTACACTGGCAGGGAACTCCACAGAGAAAATGAAATCGGCCGCGATCATCTCCAAACCCTGGAAAAAAGAGCTAGCTGGGATTCTGCCTGAGCTGCTGGGCTGGTTTCGCCAGCGCGGCTATCAGCTCTACATGGACGAAGAAACGGCGCGCTACACCAATGGCGAACAGGTAATCTCGCGCGAGGAGATTGGGCGGAAGCATCCGGATTTCGCGCTGGTGCTAGGCGGCGATGGCACCCTGTTGTCGGCCGCGCGCGCGGTAGCGCATGAAGGCGTGCCCATTCTGGCGGTAAATTTAGGCTCGCTGGGATTCCTGACGGAGGTTCCGCTCAACGAACTGTACGTGGCGCTGGAGGCGGTCGATCGGGGAGAATGTCCGGTGGAAGAGCGCTCTGTGCTCGACTGCTGCTTGATCCGCAACGAGGAATGTATTGCGCGTAACTTTGCGCTGAACGATGTGGTGGTAAACAAGAGCGCGATTTCGCGTCTGGTGGAATTCGACCTCTACATCGACGGCAACTTCGTGTTCCAGTACAAGGCCGACGGAGTGATCATCGCCACGCCGACGGGATCGACCGCGTATTCACTGGCGGCGGGCGGACCGGTACTCATGCCTTCGGTCGACGCCTTCGTGGTGACGCCGGTGTGTCCGCACTCGTTGACCCATCGGCCGCTGGTGGTAACGGAGACATCACAGGTCGAGCTGCGAGTGGAGACAGGCGAAGAGCAGGCCTTCCTCAGCATCGACGGACAGGTTGGCGTTCCGGTGCAACAGGGAGACCGGGTGCTTTGCCAGCGGGCCGAGCACAAGGTGAAGTTGATGCGCGTCCGGCGAACGTTCTTCGATGTGCTGCGAAACAAGTTGAAGTGGGGACAGCGGTGAGGCAGTGGTTAGTGGCTAGTGGATAGTGGATAGAAAAACAACGTGGCCCTTCGTGAATCAGGCGGAACTTGCCCTCGGCACTTGATCAAACGATAAATTTTTCGGGGTAAGGCGCGACTGCCAAGCCGCGCCCGGTTAGTTATTTATTCAGTTGCGGGTTTCGAGTTATCGTGCAGCCAGAAACGCGCCTCGATTTCGCATTTTTTCGAGCAGAATGTCTGTCCTTCCCGTGCCCTGCTTGTACTTTTTAGATACTGGGAATAGCACCAGACACACACTGCCGTGGAGGTGGCAGCATCGTATTGGTTGGGTTGCATATGCTCTCCAATGGAATGGGAGCATAGGCCAACTCGCGGCCAAAGGCAATCGGGAAAAGTCGCAGTTACACAAGAGCTAAACACCCTATGGGGTAACCGCGGACAGTTACATGCGCTCGGGCGCCGTCAGATCACGGATGGTCTCCCGCTTGCGGATGATTTTTGAGCGCTTGCCGTCGACCAATATCTCAGCAGCGCGAGGGCGTGTGTTGTAGTTAGAGGCCAGCGACATACCGTAGGCCCCGGCGTCGAGAATGGCGAGTAGATCGCCTTCCTGGACTGCAGGCATCTCGCGGTTGCGAGCGAAGAAATCGCCACTCTCGCAGACCGGACCTACAACGTCGAGAGTGGCAAGTTTGGCGGTGCTGGAGCCGAGCAGCACGGGCACGATCTCGTGATGAGCGCCATAGAGCGAGGGCCGCATGAGATCGTTCATGGCAGCGTCGACGATCAGGAACTGCTTTCCATCGTTTTGTTTGCGGAAGATAACACGAGTCAGCAAAGCCCCTGCGGGCCCTATGATAGAGCGTCCAGGCTCAAGTAATACATGAACTCCGAGACGCTGCAGCGGACGGACGATTGCGGCTGCATAGGACTTCAGCCGGGCGGGGAAATTTCCCTTGGAATTTTTCGCATAGGAGATGCCGAGGCCGCCACCGGCATCGACGTAGCGGATGTTGTGTCCGTCGTTGCGTAAGGAGCGAACCATGGAGGCAACCCGCGTCATGGCCTCGCCGAAGGGACCCACGTCAACGATCTGCGAGCCGATATGAACGCTCACGCCAGTGGCTTTCAGATAGCGGGAGGCTGCGCCTTGGCGATAGAGTTCCGGCGCCTCGCGCATGGGCACCCCGAACTTGTGCTCATGCAGGCCGGTCGAGATGTAAGGGTGCGTGTTGGCGTCAACGTCGGGATTCACGCGGATGGCAAAGTGCGCGGTCTTGCGGAGATGGGTGGCGCGAGCGCTAAGTATTTTCAGTTCGCTGGCACTCTCGACATTAAACAGCAGAATGCCGGAACGCAGCGCGAGGTCCATTTCGTCGGGCAATTTCCCGACTCCGGAGAAGACGACTTGCGATGACGATTTGCGACTGGCTTGCAACACGCGCTGCAGTTCGCCGCCGGAGACGATATCGAAGCCGCTACCGAGTGAAGCAAGAAGGCGAAGGATAGACAGGTTCGAGTTGGCCTTCACCGAATAACAGATGGTGTGTTCGCCGCCGGCGAAAGCGTCGTCAAACTGCTGGTAACGCTCGCGGATCGCGGTAGCAGAATAGACGTACAAGGGGGTGCCGTAGCGCTCCGCAAGTTGGCGGAGAGGGACTTTGTCGGCGAGAAGCTCGCGTTGAGATGCGTGCCGCGAACGTTCGTTCCGGCTGTAAGTGAAAGCGGGCGGGCGTTCCTGTGGACGAGAGTCGCTCACTTTTTGGCCGGAGGTCCTTTCACTTTGAGGACCACGATGGTCTGATCGTCGAACGCGTCCACTCCCTTGGCATGTTCGGAGACAGCGGTGAAGATCGCCTGCGCGATTTCGTCGGCACTGCCGCCAGCATATTTGAGGACGGTCTTCTCCAGCCGGCCGCGCCCAAACATGTTGCCCGCTGCGCTGGTGGCATCGGTGATGCCGTCGCTCAAGAAGAGGAAGACATCGCCGGGCTTGCAACGGACGTTGTGTTCCTCGTAAGTGGCGTTGGAGAACAAGCCGATCGGCAGGCCGGTTACCGGAATCTCTTCGAACTTTCCGTTTCGCAAGTGAAGCGGCCGGGGTAATCCCGAATTGGCGACCTGCAAGGTGCGCTGGCCGTCGTCCCAGATGGCGTAAATCATGGAGACGTACTGGGCATCAATCGGGCGCTCGGCGAGCGAGAGGTTGATGGCCTCGAGCATGCCTGCGGCGGAGGGTTCCTCGACCGAATGCGAGCGGGTGATGCCACTTACCAGCGCGGCATAGATGGCCGCAGGGGCGCCTTTTCCGCTGACGTCACCGACTGCAATGCCGATGTTGCCGTGGCCGCTGTACTTGAGGAAATCATAAAGGTCGCCGCCGATCTGGCGGGCCGGCGAGAAGCGCGCGGCCACTTCTGCGTTCTTCAATTTGGGTAGTTTCTGCGGCAACAGGCGGAACTGCAGTTCGCGGGCCAGGGCGAAGTCATGTTCCAGGCGTTGCTCCTGGCGCGCAATACGCTCGTAGAGCGTGGCGTTTTCGATGGCGATGGCGACCTGCGCGGCCATGGTGGTCATGATGCGGACGTGGTCGTCGTTGAAAAAGCCACGGCGGGTGTGCTCGATGTCGAGCACGCCGATCACCTTTTCCTTGTAGATGAGCGGAATACAAAGCTCTGAGCGCGTCTCAGGATTGGCCATGATGTAGCGCGAGTCCTTGGAGACATCGGGAACCAGCACTGCCTGTCCGGTTTGCGCGGCGTAGCCCACCAGACCCTGGCCAATGGGGATTTCGTGCTTGAGATGCACGTTTTCCTTGAAGCGAAGCGAGAAGCGATGCTGGAGAAGTTGTCCCGTGGGATCGAGTAGCAGGATGGAGAACATCTCGTAATCGATGATGCGGGCGACGAGGTCGGCAACGCGCTTCAGCAACTGATCGAGGTTGAGGATGGAGGTCAGTTCGCGGCTAATCTCGGTCAACAGGGTAAGCTGCCGCGCCTGTCGGGCAACCTGTGTGTAGAGTCGGGCGTTCTCGATGCCGATGGCAATGCGCGAGGCGAACAGAGTGAGTAAGTGCTTGTGCTCGTCGGTGAAGGCACCGGGTTGAGCGGCTTCGACATCGAGGACGCCAATCACCTTGTTTTTTGCGATCAGCGGTACGGCGAGTTCGGAGCGGACGCCGGGGGCGGAGTTGATGAAGTTTTGTTCCGCCGATACGTCGTTGACCAGCACGGCTTCGCGACGGAGCACGGCTTGTCCCGTGACGCCTTTACCGACCTTGATGCGAATGCGTTCAGCGACCTCGGGAGGATGGCCGACCTGAAAGCGGACGCGCAACTCCTGCGTCTTTTCGTTGAGCAGCAGGATGGCGAAGATCTCGTAGTCGAGGAGGCGCTTCAGCATTTCGGCGATGCGCTGCAGAAGCGTGTTCAGGTCCAGCGTGGTATTCACTGCATCGGCCACCTCCAGCAGGTAGCGGTCAAACGCAGGTGAGATTGCTGGTTGTGAGGTCATTGTCATTCGGTGAAGGCTCAACCTTCATGATAGCAGTGAGACATGTGGATATTGCCGCGGAGCCGCATTCCACGCAGGTGCGACGCAAGGCCGTGGCTGCGGTTGCGGCGATGCTACCCAAGCAATAGAATTCTCAGGCCAGCAGAATTGAACCGCGCAAGAGGGAATCATGAATCTGCAGGGAAATCGACTGACGTGGCTGGGGCACGCGACTTTTCGGATCGAAACCGCGGAAGGCAAGAGCGTGTATGTGGACCCGTGGGTGATGGAGAACCCGCTTTGTCCGCAGGGCGAGAGAGAAGTGAAGAAGGCCGACGCGCTGGTCTGTACGCATGGGCACTTCGACCATATTGCCGATGCGGTGAAGATCGCCAAACAGCATAAGTCCATCGTGGTGGGAATTTTCGAGCTCTGCATGTGGATGAAGTCGAAAGGCGTGGAAGCGATCGCGCCGATGAACAAAGGCGGCACGCAGACAGTGGCCGGGGTGAAGATCACCATGACACATGCCGACCACTCGTGCGGCATCATGGAGGACGACGGCAGCATTGTGTATGGTGGCGAGGCGGTCGGCTATGTGCTGGAGTTGCCGGGCGGCGTGAAGATTTATCACGCAGGTGATACGGCGGTGTTCGGCGACATGGCGATTATTCGCGAGTTGTATGCGCCGGAGATTGCGCTGCTGCCGATAGGTGATCATTTTGTCATGAGTCCGCGTGAAGCAGCGTACGCGTGTAGATTGCTGCAGCCGAAGTTCGTCATTCCGATGCATTATGGGACGTTTCCTCCGCTGGTAGGAAGGCCGGCGCATCTCAAGGCGTTGCTGGGCGCGGGTGGTCCGGAGGTGGTGGAGATGCAGGCGGGGGAAACGATCGGGTAGGAAAGAGCAACTAGCAACTAGCAACTAGCAAAAAACGAAGAGCAATAAGCAATAAGTAATAAGCAATTAGCAAGAGGCGAAGATCGAAGATCGAAGATCCTACATGATTACTGATCCTAAAGTTGAGAACTACATTTATGCCATGCTGCCGGAGCGCAGCGCGACGCTGCAGGAGATCGAGCGCCAGGCGAAGGAACGCGACATCCCTATAGTGGGGCCGGCGGTGGGGCGGCTGTTCTATCAGTACGCTCGGCTGATCGGCGCGAAGACGGTGTTTGAGATGGGATCGGCGGTAGGCTACTCGACCATCTGGTGGGCCATGGCGGTGGGCGAGGGCGGCAAGGTGCACTACACCGATGGCAGCCGGAAGAATGCTGACGAGGCTCACCGCTACTTCGCGCAGGCTGGGGTGGCCGACCGCATCGAAGTGCATGTGGGGGATGCCATTGAGATCCTGTCGGAGCGCAAGGAGCAGTTCGACATTCTGTTTCTGGACATCGACAAACACGACTATCCGCGGGCGGCGCGCATGGCTCCGGAGCGGGTGCGGCGCGGAGGGCTGTTCATTGCCGACAACACGCTGTGGAGTGGCAATGTGGTTTACGCCGCGGGCAATCCCGACTACAAGCCGGAGAAAGAGCCAGACCAGAACACGGGTGCCATCGTGGAGTTCAACGGTTTGGTGTACAAGTCTCCCGACTGGTTTACCACCATCGTCCCGTTGAGGGATGGAGTTACGGTGGCGATGCGGGTCTAGCTCATGCGCGTGGGACAAGATCACTCGCGCCGCAGAGCGCTAATGATTCATTTCCGCTGGTTTCGGGGGCTCGGCGGGGGGCGCGGTCTTCAGCTTGGCTAGAGACTCATCCACGCGATTCTTGAAGTCGCCCTTGTCGTTGTGCTCCCATCCGCTGTAATTCGACACAACTTGCATCTCACAGCCAGTGCCCTTCGGCATCAACGTGACTTTGTTGGTCCGCTGCAGAAGTGCTCCGGAAACGTTGACGTGAGCCGAGTGCTTCACATTGTAGGAAGCAGTCATTTTGGCGTCGTCATTCTCCACGACGGCGTAGTTCTCAGGGTTACTCAGGGTGTCTTTGACCGCGGTCCAAAGCTCGCTGCAAGCAACGGAGTAGTTGGACTTGTAGGTCATGCCGGCGGCGGGCAGGGCAAGACAAATCGCAATCAAACCTACAACCAGAACTTTCATGATGGCACGTCTCCTGGGACGGATGTGCTGCACGGAGGATCAAGCTGTGTAGCGATTTCCATCGTTGAGAGCAGCATAGCCTCAGCGGGATGAGTGCGACGATGTTCGAGCGGATTTTGTTGGCGCGAATGCCGAAACGGGAATGTGGGAGATCGGTTCTTCGGGGCGACGTCCTAAATCGACTGTACCGGCACTAATCGCAAATCGTCCACCAACCCAACTTCTTTCTGGAAGAACGGTTCGCCATACTTAACGCCTGCCAGCATTCCGTAGAAGTGCGCCATGGAGGCGACGCGCTCGCGAATTTCGGCGTGAGCAGGGAAGTCTTTACTGCCCGCGGCCTGGTCGGCGTACTGCTCTTTGTAGGCGTAGATGGATTCGAGCTTGGCCTCGAACTCGGCGGTGATGTCCACGACGAATGTCGGGCGCACGTCGTAGTAGAGCGTGGCGTAGACGATCTTGAAGGGACGGTGAGGTGCGAGTTCGCGCAGCACGTGAACGGTGAACGGGTCGATGTCCTGAGTGGCGGGAGTGTGTCCCAGCCGCCTCAGGCCGGCATGGAAGCAGGCCTCGTACCCCAGCGTGGCACAAGTGTAGTGGTCGGGATGGCGGCCCTTCCAGTAGGGCAAGATCACGACCCGCGGACGCTGCTCGCGAATGACGCGGGCAATCTTGATGCGGTTGGCGTAGTTGTTTTCGACCCGGCCGTCGGGAATGTCGAGAGCCTCGCGCCACGCGACTTGCAGGATGCGCGCGGCATCGGCAGCTTCGCTGGCGCGCGACTCGGCGGAGCCACGTGATCCCAACTCGCCCTGCGTGAGGTCGAGGATGCCAGTGCGCGCTCCCCGGCTCGCCATCTTCAGCAACGTGCCGCCACAGGTTTGTTCCACGTCGTCGCGATGGGCGGCGATGGCGAGTACGTCGAGAGAGTTGTTCATTTGTGCTTCCGCAGTTGTTCGCGGTCGTGGGCTTCGTCGCGCGACGGATACTTGCCGTCAGATTTCAGAAGCGCTTTTCGCGCCAGTGCCCGACGCATTGTGCGCTCGTACTGAGCCCGCGTCCGCCTGATTTGTTTTCGAGCGGGCATCGTTTACTTCTTCCTCTCAACCAAAAATGCAGCGATTTCCCGCAGGTCGTTGGCGTTGTCTCCGAAGCGGTCGAGCGCGGTGTTGGCGTTGTGCACTAACTCGTCGGCCTTCTTGATCGACGCGTCGACACCGAACAACGAAGGATAGGTCGACTTCTCGGTTGCGGTGTCTTTGCCGGCAGTCTTCCCGAGTTGTTCAGAGGTCTGGGTGACGTCGAGCACGTCGTCGACAATCTGAAACGCTAGCCCAATGTTCATGCCGAAGTCGCGCAGGCTCTGAATCTGCGCGGCGTCGGCTCCGGCGTACATGCCGCCGGTGACCACGCTGGCGGTGAGCAGCGCTCCGGTCTTGGAGCGGTGAATGTACTCCAGCGTTTTGGCGTCGGCGTGCTGGTGCTCGGCCTCAAGGTCCATGACCTGTCCGCCGATCATGCCGTCGATGGTGCCTGTGGCGTGCGCGACTTCCGCGATGATGGCGACCCGCGCCTTGGCGGGACACTGCAACTTGGCCAGGACTTCGTAGGCGTAAGTTTGCAGACCGTCGCCGGCGAGGATCGCGATGGCCTCACCAAAAACCTTGTGAGAGGTAGGCCGGCCGCGGCGCAGGTCGTCGTTGTCGAGCGCAGGCAGGTCGTCGTGGATGAGCGAATAGGTGTGCAGCATCTCGAGCGCAGAGCCTAGTTCCTCTATGCCGTCGGGGACGCAACCGGCGACGACGCGGGCGGCCTCTATGCAGAGGATGGGGCGCAGGCGCTTGCCTCCGGCAAAAACGCTGTGGCGCATCGCCTGGTGAATCGACGTGGGGTATTGCGTGGACGGGGGGAGCAGGCGCTCCAGTGCGTGGTCGGTGAGGATGCGTCCTTGTTCGAGGATGTCCTTGAGCATGAAGAGGGAAGTATAACAAGCTAGTGGATAGTGGATAGTGGCTAGTGGTTAGTAGAACCGGACTCTAACCAACCATCATTTGTGCTGCGGCACATCTTCAGACATACCGTAGTTCAGTCAGATTCTATTGGGCTTTAGCTCCCGGCTCTGTGGCGGGCGCTGCCGCCAGTTTCGTTTCGCGCTCGGCGTCGGCGGTGCGGCCCAGCTTGCGATAGGCGAGGGCCAACTGCTCGTGCACGCTCGTGAGGTTCGGATTGCTCTTCGCCGCGGCCTCCAGGTGAGGCAGCGCGTCTTTGGTCTTGCCCTGATCGAGCAACGTCCTGCCAAGTTGGTATTGCGCGTCGGCGTCGTCGGGATTGAGCTTCAGCTCCGCCTCGAATTCGGTTACGGCGTTGGCTGGCTGTTTGAGACGAAGCTGCACAAGTCCGGCGTCGTAATGCGCGCGCGGCAGAGACGGATTCTGTTGGCTGGCCTTTTGAAATGTGGCGATCGCCTGCTGCTGGTTGCCCATGTCGCTGTAAGCCTGTCCCACGAGCAGGAGCGCCTCAGGTGAGAGCGGCTGCTGGGTCAGGCGCGCGAGAATTGCTGCGGCCTTGTCGGGCTGATTGGTGTGTGCCAGCGACGTCGCCCAGGCACACGCAACGCGGGGATCGGAGTAGGCTACGTCGCCGACCTGATCGAATGCTTTGGCGGCGTCGGCGTACTGGCCGCTGGAATACAGCGCCATGGCGAGCATGGGCGCGATGATTTTGTCGCCGGGTTCCTGCTGCGCGGCCAGCTTCAAGGCACGGGAGCTCTCGGTGTAATCGTTGGCCCGAAACGCGGCAAATCCGATGTTGCGCATCAGGTGTGGGATGGCGGGGTTCCACTTTTCCGCTTGCTGAAAATAACTAAGTGCAGCGGCGTATTGCTTCTGGCGCGCCTCGGAGGTGCCGAGGTCGTTGTAGGCGTTGCCGAGAATCAAGCTAACGCGCTGCTCGGCGGTTTTGACTTCAGTTTTCTCCTGCGGTGAAAGCTGAGGAGCGTCGCCGAGTTGGGCGGCCGGATCCATGACGGCAGTCGTGGGGACAGAAGGCTCGCCCGCCATGCCAGAGCCCATCGTCCCCTGAGTTTTCGAAGCGGGGGTATTAGCGCGGCTGTCGGCCATGGTCTTGTCCTGCATTTCAGAGAAGACCTTGGTGTAGGCGACGCCCTCGTCTTTGCGGCCAGTCTGGATGCAGATGCGGCCCAACACGTAGTACGCGCGGCGGATCTGATAGTTGTTGCGCGCCTTGTCGTCCCCGGTAAGAGCGATGGCTTTGCGCAAAAGCTCTTCGGCCTGTTTCTCGTCATGGCGCGCGAAGGCGTTGAGGCCCATATAGAGGTAGGGTTCGGGCCAGTTGGGCTTATCGATGGCGGCGGCCCTCAAGAAGCGGTCGGAGTCGTCGTAGAGCTTGTCGTTGTTGTCGATGTAGCCGAGAAAAAAGTTGCCGAAGAAATCGTGAGGGTTGAGTTTTACTTCCTCGGTGAACTGTTCGCGAGCGGCCGGCGTGGCTACCCATTCGTTCTGCGTCATGTAGAGCAGGCCGAGAAAATAATGGGCACGCGAACCTTTGGCGTCGAGCTGGGCAGCGCGCGTGAACTCGCGGGCGGCTTCGTCCGTCATGCCGGCATTCTGATAGGCGCGACCGGTCATGATGTGCATGCTGGCACGGTCACCGGTGGCGTCACTGAGACGCTTGAAAATAGCTGCGGCCTTGTCGGTTTCGTGCAGGTTGAGATACGCCGTGGCCAATGCATAGGCGACCATCACGTTACTCTGCAGTTCCAGTGAGCGGGTGAGAGCCTCCGCGGCCGGCCGATAGTCTTTCTTGTCCATCAGCAGCTTGCCTTGCACGTTCCAAGCGTCGGAGTTTTTCGGATCCGACTTGGTGATGGGAGTGATCGTGGCGAGGGCGTCGTCAGTTTTTTGGACACGCATGTACGCCAGGGCGAGCGCAATGTGGGCGTTGGGTGTGTCCTCGAACTCGATCGAGCGCTTGTAGAGATCGATGGCCTGCAGGCTGTCTCCCTCGGCCAGTTTGAGTTCGGCCATGGCGCGCAACGCGACCGCGATCAGTTTGCGGTTGGCGTCCGCAATCTTCACGACATCGCCCGCCTGCTGGGCGGTAGCGACGGCGTTCATACGGGCGGGAAGGTCGTCCAGCGCAGAAGAGGTCAATGCACTCTGGGGCGCCGGCGGAGCTTCGGCGAACGCTGGGGTCAGCAGCATGGACGCTACTAAGAAAAGCATCACGTTGATGCGGAAGCAGCGGAGTTGGAGGACGGAAAATGGCCGGAAAGAGATCAATGCACGACGACTCGGATGGAACTCACCATGCTAAACGGCAGTGAGGTTGCAGTCAAGCGGGCGCCATCGGACGCCCGCGTGCTATTCGTGGGTCGCCGCGGGGAAGGGAGGGTTGCGCAAAGGATAATCCACTACGATGGCCTTCCCTTGCGTGATCGCTTTTATGGAATGCAGCGTATCCGGAGGAACGATCCCCACACAGCCAGGGCCTGAGCGCTGAGTAGCTCCACCAATTGTTATTTCCAGCTCGCCTTCGATGATTTGCCAGACCTCTTCCTGAGGATGGGAATGCTCATGGATGGACGAGCCCGCGTCGAATTCATAATGCGCGAACGTCATGCTGGGAGAGGTAAAATAGCGGCCTCTCCAGCCCGGCAGGCGTTCAACGACTGGCAGCGTACTAACCTCGATGAACGCCATGACTCGACTGTGCCCCTTCTATTATTCCGACATCACGCTGCCGTGGGAGTCTGGGCTTCTTTAATGGCGACGTAGCGTTCGGAAGCCAGCAGAATCTTCGGAAGGTCGCCGGCAAGACAGCAATCGACGGCGCCCATCGAAAGCGACTGTGACCACATGGCGTCGTCGGCAAGACGGTGCGTGCAGACGAACGCGGTGGCGGGAAAATCGCGGCAGAGTTCACCCAGTTCGGGAAAGTGGATTAGCTCCAGGTCCACAATGGCCAGCCCAGCGCCCAGCCGAGCGACAGCCGTGCGGACCTCGCCCGCGTTATGGGCGGTTGCGAAGTTGTGAAATTGTTTTGAGATCAACCCAACGAGCCTTTCCGGCATGACAGGCTCGCGATAAGCGAGAACGACATCAATTGGCCTCATGGCGACACCCCTTCTCCAGGCCGAAAATAGACGCACGGCGCCAAATACATCGACGAAGATGACGGCGCAGGGTTGCGCGCGGGAGAAACGTCAATAGCTGAGTGGCGATCTACAGTTTGCCAGCGTCGCCAGGTTGAGCAACGGGTTCAAAGGTTTCCGGCTGCAGCTTGCCATCGCGCCTCAGCAGGATTTCCACTTTGCCTTCGGCTTCTTCGAGTTCCTTGCGGCATGAACCGGATAGCTTCATGCCCTCGTCAAAAAGTTCCAGCGCCCGGTCGAGGGAAACGTCCCCTTTTTCCAGTTCACCTACGATGATTTCCAGACGTTGGAGAGATTCTTCGAACTTGGCCAAGCCTTAGACTCCCGGAGTTATTTTATTCCCAATCTGTAAACGCAATCATCAAGAATCGAAAAAATTCAGCAGCCGGAGATGATTGATTTGTACTACGGAGATTCATCAAGCGTATAGCACCAAAGCGCGGTCCTGAGCCCCACCCAGACCAAACGTCGAACTACCCGGTTATTTGCTCATCAGGTCGAGGACGGACGACGTCATGACGAGGACACCGGTACGGATAGTCGGCTCCGGATCAGGTATGAAATATGCCGAATGCAGAGATGGCAGCGGCTTTCCGGTGGATTTGCTTTCGGCTACCTTCTCGGGCGCCACCGCCCCTAGCCGCAACATCACCGTTGGAATCTGGTGGCCTTCAAGACCGAACTGGCCAAAGTCCTCACTGACCATCTCAGGACGCGTCTTGACGACCTTGTCGGCGCCGACGGTTCGCACGCACACTGCATGCAGGCGGTCGGCAAGTTCGGGGTTGTTATACGTAACCGGCGAGTTTTCGGCCATGATGGTGACCACCGGCATGCGGTCGGCTGGAACGCCGCCGGCCATCGCGATTCCGTCCGCCGTGCGCTTGAGGTCGGCGAGGATTTGCTTCTGCACCTCGTCGCTGAAGGAGCGGATGGTGAGGTTCATCTTCACTTCGTCGGGAATGATGTTGCGCTTGGTGCCGCCGTGAATTGCTCCCACGGTTACGACGGCGGGGTCCTGGGGCGGGATCTGGCGGCTGACGATGGTCTGGATGGCCAGGATGTATTCGGCGGAGAGGACGATCGGGTCCTTACTGGCCTCGGGGCGCGCACCATGCGAACCGACACCACGCATGGTGACATCGACCGAACTGACGGCAGCGAGCGCCGGACCGGCGACGACACCGACCTTTCCGGCTTCGAGGTTGCCATCATCGTGTATCGCGATGGCGTAATCGGGCTTGCCAAAGCGCGCATAGATGTTGTCGTTGAGCATGGCCTGGGCGCCCGTCACCGTCTCTTCGGCAGGCTGACCCACAAACATCAAGGTGCCGTGCCAGCGGTCTTTTAATTTTGCCAGGGTCTCCGCGGTCCCGATCAGCGTGGACATGTGGATGTCGTGCCCGCAGGCGTGCATCACGCCGACGTCATCGCCGGCCTGATTCTTCGAACGGACGTGGCTGGCATAGGGAACGCCGGTCTTCTCTTCGACGGGAAGCGCATCCAGCTCCGAGCGCACCAGGACTGTGGGGCCACCGCCGTTCTTCATCACAGCGACAACTCCGTAGGCCTGACGGCCGTCCGCATACTTGCCGACATTTTCGGTGACAGTGTAGCCCGCCTTGCGCAAGGCGTCGGCGACGAAGGCCGACGTCTGCTTTTCCTGTTCAGACAGCTCGGGATGCTGGTGGAGATTTTTGTAGGTCGCCAGCAGATCGGGCATCTCGGTGCTCACAATCGCGGGCAGGTCCTGAGCCGAAGAAAGCGCCGGGACGAGTAAGGAGAGCAACGCCAACAGTAGTGATTTCATCAGGCCCTCTTTTGGTGGACTTATAAATTGGCGACTTATACCGACGCCGCTTTGGCGCTTCCCAGGGCTTCTAGCACATCGACGGCAGACGAGTAGCGTCCCTGGGGAGCGCTGATCTGTGCGCCCTGTACCATGTCGCGCACAGCTGAGAGCATGTCGCGTGCGATGGCGACGCCTTCTGCGCGCGCAGCTTCGGCGGTGGTGGCGCGAGACATGCGGGTGATGATCTCGTCGGGCACGGAGACGCGCAACTCGTTCTTCATGAACTCGGCATTGCGTGCGCTCACCAGCGGCCAGATACCGGCGATGACAGGAATCCGGCAGTGCTCGATGCGGCGCAGAAAGTCTTCCAGCAGACGCAGGTCGAAGACGGGCTGAGTGACAGCGTATTCTGCCCCTGCCTGAACTTTGTATTCAAAGCGGCGAATTTCCTCGTCGATGTTGGGCACACCGGGATTGGCTCCTACTCCGATCACGAACTTGGTCCCGTTTCCGATGGGGTTGCTACCGATATCGAGCCCGTGATTGAGATTGTGGACGATATTGACCAGGCCGATGGCGTCCACGTCAAATACCGCGGTCGCGTCGGGATAGTTGCCCATCTTCGGCGGGTCGCCGGTAATGCAAATCAGGTTGCGAATGCCAAGCGCGCTGGCGCCCATCAGGTCCGACTGGATGCCCAGCACATTACGGTCGCGACAGGTGTAATGCAAAATGGGTTCGATTTCAACTTGTTGCGCGATCATCAGGCACAGGGCCTGGTTGCTCATGCGCGCCGACGCGCGCGGACTGTCAGGGATGTTTACCGCATCGACGCCCACCGATTTCAGGTAGCGCGAGCCTTCAATTTCCTTTGTGCCTTCGGTGCCCTTGGGGGGCACGATTTCGACCATGACCACAAACTCGCCCTCGGCGATGCGGCGTCCGAGTCGCGAGCGTTCGGCCAACGGCGGCGGATCGACAGGGTGCTCGATTGGGGCCGCAGCTTTGCGGACCGGCTGGACCGGATCGGGCCTGGGCTTGAGTCGCGGCTTCATCTCCTGAATGTGGCGAGGCGTGGTACCGCAACAGCCCCCGACCAGGGTGACGCCGATATCCACGAATTTCTTGGCATAACTCGCCATGTATTCGGGCGAGGAAAGAAAGATGGTGCGGCCATCCAGAATGCGCGGCATGCCGGCGTTGGGTTGGGCGGAGAGGGGAACGGTGGTTACGGAACGCACCCGTTCGAGCGCTTCCAAGACTGGCACTGGACCGACGCTGCAGTTGATGCCAACCACGTCGGCGCCCCAGGCTTCCAACTGCCGGCCGTAATGCTCGGGACTCGAACCGTCGAGACAGTTGCCGTCTTCGTCGATGGTGACCTGAGCCACGACAGGCAGTTTGGGATTGACTTCCCGTGCGGCCAGGATTGCCTGGTGGAGCTCTTCGAGGTAGCCGAAGGTCTCCAGGACGAGCAGGTCGACACCCTCTTCGTTGAGTGCAGCTATCTGCTCGCGAAAGGCTTCGCGCGCCTCGGAAAGCGAAACCTTGCCCAGTGGCTCGATGCGAACGCCGAGCGGGCCAACTGCTCCGGCGACCAGGGCGTCAAAGCTCTTGGCGGCCTCGCGGGCCAGCCGGGCGCCCCTGCGGTTGATCTCGGCCAACTTATCCACACAGCCGTGCTTCGACAACCGAAACGAATTGGCGCCAAAGGTGTTTGTTTCAATGACCTCAGCGCCAGCCTGGAGATATTCCAGGTGGACGCCGCGGATCAGGTCGGGTTGCGACAGGTTCAATTCGTCATAACAGCGGTCAATAAAGATCCCTTTGGAAAGAAGCAGGGTCCCCATCGCGCCATCACAGAGGACAGCTCCTTTTCGCAGTCGGGTTATCAGGTCGGTCGCCATTTTGCTCGCTGAGTGAAAGTGTTCGTTGTTAATGGAACTCTATCGTAAATAGACTCGCAAGGCCACCGTGCGAGCTGTTCGAGAGTGGGTTTCGGCCTCTGGTATAATTTGACAGAAAATTGCCAACTTACGTCTTATCAACAATATGAGCGAGGTACACGTTTGAAGCGGGCAGTACTCCTCCTGGGAACCCTGGTTCCTCTCCTATTCATTACCTCATGCGGAAGTAGCGGGAGCAGCACCACCGGTCCCAACGGAAACGCGACGGTAAACAAGCCCAGCCAGCTCTCCAACCGAGCATTCATTACTAATCAGTTTTCCGGTGCGGTCCAGATTGTGGACAGCCAAACTGACATGACGTCCTTCTACACCGTCACCAATAACAACACCGGTGTGACGGGACCGGGCGTGACCGGCACGGCGGTGTCGATACCGGTGGGCAACTCGTTGACATTCGAGGTGCTGAGTCCGGACAGTACCAACACCCTGGTGTATGACCCGACTACGTTCACGCTCACTTTTATCACCAATTCGTCGGAAGCCTCGAACGGCGCAGTGACCCTCCCGAACTATGCCAACATGGCGGTGTTTTCTCCCGACTCGACAACGGTGTACGCCCCGGTGCCGAATGCCACTATTTCTATACCGAATACCACTACAAATGCGGCTCCGGGCGGGGTCGAAGTGATTGCCGCGCCAACGACGACGACAGGGGCGACGCTCACGAACGTCTATCCGGTGCCTTCGGCCCGGTATGCGGCGATTACGCCCGACGGCAAGACGTTGCTGGTGTTCGCCAACAACGCGGACACGATGTGGCTGATCGATCTCACCGCGACTGCGCCGACGGCGGTTGCTATCCCAGGATTTGCCCGGCCAATCAATGCGTTTTTCAGCAGCGACAGCACGACGGCCTATGTTCTGAACTGCGGCACGGAATGTGGATCAACGGCAGGAACGCCTTCCGTGATGAGTTTCAGCATGGCGTCCCGGACCATCGTTTCCACGGTCCCAGTTGGCGGAGCCAGCGTAGGACTGCTGAAGGGCACCACTCTTTATGTGGCGGGGTATCCGGGTGGATCGACGGGCACGTTTGACGTGGTGGACGTCAGCGCCATGAAACGCACGACGACCAACTCAATTGCCATCGGCGATGGCACACACACCACAATGGCGATGTCGAATAATGCCAAGATGTACATAGGATCGCCCAATTGCCTGAATAGCGCCAATGGTTGTCTCTCGATCGTGGACTTGGGAACTATGGCCGCCGCGCCGCTAGGGCCTGCGCGGGGCGGGGTGACGGGTATGCAATCGATTCCCAACCGCAACACGATGTATGTGATCGAGGGAACGGTGCTGAACATCTACGACACTACTAGTGGACAGTTGCAACCCACGCAGATCACCTTCCGCGGTGCACTGTACGGAGTCGTACAGGTCGATCCTTAGAACGGAATGAACTCGGTAAACGGAACAGGGCGGCCAAAATGGCCGCCCTTCTTCTTTGCAGGGGAACTCAGGATTATTGCGGCTCGAGCTTCAGGTGGTGCTGTGCTGCTGCCTCAACTGCCTCGCGAGAAAACGGCAGTTTAAACGTGCGAGCGTTGTAGTAGGTGGCCCACTGATCGTTGTAGTGCTCATCGAAAATGTTGCCCGACTGGCCGTTTACAATGTTCAGCGTCGAATTGTCTAGGTCTGCCAGGTTGGCGGTAAAGCGCTCTGACGGGCCGAACTGCCTGCCGACCTGCTTCACGGTAACGCCATCTCCCGACAGCGGCTGGGGCCCGGGACCTGCCGCTCGCTTGAGGATAGGGAAGTTACTCCAGAAAGGATGCTTGATGTCGACCTGGTGGACGCGTCCCCAGGTCCAGAGATTTAGCGCCTTTGGCGTCTTCGAATCGGTGATCGCCGCTTCTACTGCGGCGGTGAGCAGTTCGTCGTAACTGGCGTAGCTTTCGGGCAGCCACTGCGGCGGCTGGTGCGACAAAACACCCTCCAGCCAGACCGGGCCCATGAACCAGTGTGTGTATCCCTTCCAGTCGTCACCCAACTTGGGCTGCAAGAGCAGCTCGTTCAACTTGCCGCGCGAGAAGTAAGCGATGGAGGGCGCGGCCGAGTCGGTAGCCATGTTGCCGTCCCAACTGCGCATGATGTCGGCTGCGGCCTTGGCACGCTCGGAAGCCTTCGGCGTGTGATCGATGGCATAAACGAAGCGTTCGGCGCAAAAGCGGTCAAGCTCGGAGACGACGTCGGTCTCGATGGCCAGCATGTCGGCGGGCGTGTACTTCTTCGGTTGGCTCAGTAGCTTGTAGATGCGTTCAGTGCGATATGGCGAGTCCCACTCGATGCTTATCGAGTTGGGATAGCCGTCGGGACTGACGCGGCCGTTGGCCGTTGCAATGATACCCGACGGCGGATCGAAGACGCGGGGCATCTGGTCGAAGGGAATGAAGCCGGTCCACTCATAGGCGTCGGTGTCGCCTGGCACGGGCACCGAGCCGTCGCCTGAGGCGCGGATGGGGACGAAGCCCGTAGCCTGATAGCCGATGTGGCCGTCGACGTCGGCATAAACGACGTTTTGGCCGGGTGCTCCGAACACCGAAAACGCGGCACGGAATTCGTCCCAGTTTTTCGCCGAGTTCACGTTAAAGAAAGGGATGCCCGAGGACGTTGGATCGTAGATGATCCATTTGAGCGCCAGCTTGCGGGTCTCGCCGGGCACAAGATCGGTGATGATGGGCCCGTGGCGGGTCACGACGATATCGACCGTGACCTCAGGCTTGCCCTTGACGCGAATAATCTCTTTGCGGTGCTCGGGCTGCAACCATCCCTGCGGCGTGAGGTACTCGCCCTTATCGTTGAACTTCTCGATGTAGAGGTCTTCGACTGCTGGGCCGAGGTTGGTGAAGCCCCATGCGATGTTGCGGTTGTGTCCGACGATGACGTACGGCACGCCCGGCAAGGTCACGCCGACGACATCGAAGTCTCCGGAAATCAGGTGGGCCTCGTACCAGGTGTTAGGCAAACGCAAGTCGAGGTGCATATCGTTCGACAGCAGCGGCTTGCCCGTGACGGTATGGGCGCCGGAGATGACCCAGTTATTCGAGCCGGGATGAAAGCGGGCATCGGGCGCTGAAGTCAGTGAGGGCTCAGCGAACGGCAGAAGCGATGAGTGTTTCACCGGTTGTGGCGGAGCCTTGCTGGGCGCGGGCTTTGCGCCATTTTTGCCCGGCGGGGTTGACTCTTCCTCGTCCGGCGTGAGTTCCTTCGCCGGTTCGTTTTCTATCGACTTGCCTTCGGAGCCCGGCGGATGATCGCGCCAGGAGGAGTTGACGAACAATTCCGACGTGAGTTCGGGGCCGAGCTTGGCAAGCGACTTTTCCTTCAGTAACTCTTCCTTGTAATAGCCATGATTGAGGAACTCGGTCATGGAGAGGCCAACCAGCAGCGAGTCTTCGATGGTCCACACGTGCGGGGCGTAGGTAAGAAAGCGGAACTCCAGCGGAAGGGTTTTGAGGTGCTGTGCGATGTAGGCGTTCACGCCGTCGGCGTAGGCTTGGAAATGTGCACGCTGCGAAGGTTCCAGGATCGCGGCCGCCTTCTCCGCGGCCTGCCGCAGCCCGAGGATTCGCTGCTCGCGATCTGTAGCAACGAAATCCGGGCCGAGGATTACGGCGAGATCACCGGAGGCGAAGCGGCGCGTCATGTCCATTTGCCAAAGACGCTCTTGCGCCGTGACGTAACCCTGAGCGAAGAAAAGGTCGTTGAGGTTGGCAGCGCTGATGGTTGGTACACCTAGCGAGTCGCGGCTTACGACGACTGGCCGAGAAAGCCCGGCAAGACGAACGATGCCGTCTTCTTGCGGCAATGCCGCCTCCACAGCGCGGTAAAACCAGACATCGAAGGCCAGGAAGGCGATCAGCAGCAGGGCGAGAACAGCGATGACGACTCGGAGCGCAAATCGGGCGTTCGAGGTGCGTGGGGGCGAGGGCAGTGTGGTAGCTTCCATGGGAATCCACGATTATATCGAGTGGAGTGCAACTTCAGATTAGCGATGCGGTTGTAACCAAGAATTCGTGCGCCAAATACGAATGTGAGGAGGCAGTCTGATGGGGAAATTATTTAGGTCCTGATTTGGTTGGCGTCGGTCGTGGCGTTGGTCTGGGTGTCATGGAACACCTGCGGTGCATGCATCGAATCGCTTCCGCTGGATAGGCGCGCAAGCATGGAGCCGCCCACGACGCCAAACCTTCTTGCTCCTCGCTAAACGGCCCGGCTTCGATGCTATGCTGATAAGCGCAATTTGCCGGAGACGCAGGCACCATGGGCTCAAAGCGGGCGGGCAGCCAGAGTACGCTGCAGAACAGAGTCGATGACCAGCCCACTATCTCGCGCGAGATGGTGCGAGAGGCCGAGTCCATCTTCCATAACCATCTACGCCGGGTCGGCCTTAAACATACCGGGCAACGCGACAGCATCCTGCGGACCTTCCTCGAAACGCGCGACCACCTCTCCACCGATGAGCTTTACCGGCTGGTGAAGAAAGAGGACGACGGCATCGGGTTCACCACCGTTTACCGCACGCTGAAACTGCTGGCGGAGTGCGGACTGGCGAGCGAGGTGGCGTTCAACGACGGCATCGCGCGCTACGAGCACCAGTACAACCGGCGTAACCACCATCACATGGTCTGTACTGAATGCGGCAGCTCGGTGGAATTCTTCTCCACCGACATTGAGCGCATTGAGCGCGAGATCGGTCGCAAACACAAGTACCTGACCACGCGCCACACCTTCCAGATCTACGGCGTTTGCGAAAACTGCGGCAAGAAAAGCAAGCGCCAATCAGCGTAGCCAGACGATGCTCTCACTTACTGAAGCGGCGGCGGTGATTCGGGACCGCAAGCTGTCGTCATATGAACTCACGCGGTTGTGCCTCGATCGCATCGAAAAACTCAATCCGACGCTCAATGCTTTCATCACCGTGACAGCCGAGTTGGCGCTGGACCAAGCACGCCAGGCTGACGCCGAATTGGCCGCCGGCAATTGGCGCGGGCCGTTGCACGGAATTCCCATCGCCCTCAAAGACCTGATCGACGTCGCGGGAGTGCGGACCACGGCCGGCAGCCGACAGTACAGCGACCGAGTCGCCACCGAAGATGCGGCGATCGTCACGCAGTTGAAGCAGGCTGGCGCGGTGATCGTGGGCAAGGCCAACCTGCACGAATTTGCCTTCGGCGGCAGCGGTATCGTGAGCGCATTCGGGCCGGCGCGGAATCCGTGGGACGACGCGCGAATCACCGGCGGATCTTCGTCGGGCTCGGCAGCGGCGGTTACGGCGGGCATGTGCATAGCCGCCATCGGGACCGACACGGCGGGATCGGTACGTTGTCCCGTGGCGCTGTGCGGCGTAGTTGGCCATCGCCCCAGCCGGGGAATGCTGAGCAACAAGGGAATCGTTCCGCTGGCGCACACCTTCGACACTCCTGGCCCGATGACGAGGACGGTTCGAGACGCGGCGACTATCCTCGATTGCCTGACCGATCCGGGCGCAATAGCTTTTTCAGCGGGGCTGGATGAGCCGGTCAAGGGCGTGAACGTGGGAGTGGCCCGAAACCTGTTGAGCGATGCCGAACCGGACGTCGAGCGCTGCTTCCGCGCAGCGGTGGCCACAATTTCAGGGCTGGTCAGCGAGGTGAGCGAGTTTGACCTACAGTGGAAGACTCCGCCGGCGATTCGCAGCTACGAGATCTATCGTTATCACAAAGAGATGTTGCGCCACACGCCGGAGCTATATGATCCGCGCACGCTCGATCGCCTAAGCGCGACCGAGGGCGTTGGTGAGGAGGAATACCGGCAGGGGCTGCGAGAGTTAGCGGAGTTCAACCGTGGCGTACGCGTCTTCGACACTGTGGACGTCATGCTTAGTCCAACAGTGCCGGTCGCCGCACCGCTTCTGGCAGAACTCGAAGCCATGGACTCGCAGGTTTTTCGCCGGTACGAACTCCGCTACTTACTGAACAACACATTCCCGTTCAGCTCACTGTGGTGGCCGAGCGTGTCGGTGCCGTGCGGATTCAGCAGCGAAGGTCTGCCGGTAGGACTGCAAATCTCAGCCAAGCCCGGTGCTGATCTCGTCGCCCTGCGCCTGGCGCATGCTTATGAGCAGGCAACGGAGTGGCATAAGCGCACACCCGCGATGTTGGGCTAGAACCCCAAGAACACGGGCTCAGGTTGCAGTTCGACGCCGAATTCAGAGAACACGCGCGATTGAATCTCGTCCTTCAGCGCGATGATGTCGGCGGCGGTTGCACCTCCGCGATTCACAATGGCGAGCGCGTGGCGGGGGGAAATACCAGCCGCTCCACGGCTGTCGCCTTTGGCGAACCCGGCGTTCTCAACCAGCCACGCGGCAGGAAGTTTGCGGAAGCCGTCGCCCGCGGGATAACTGGGTATGGTTAGTCCGCGAGAGCGTAGGCTGGCTTCGAGATCTTCAAACTGCCGCCGCGGGACTATCGGGTTCTTGAAGAATGATCCGGCGCTGCGGGCGTCGTCATCACCGGGGACGATCAGCATCGCTTTACTCCGCCGGATGTCGCGCACAGCGTTCCGGACCTGCAGGAGTGTTGGCTTTCCGCCGCCTTGGGCGAAGGCGGCTTGCACATCGCGGTAACGGATGCTGGCCTTCCCGCCGCGGCGAAGCGCGAACGTGACCCGAAGAATGATGTAACCATCGCGCATTGTGGTGTTGAAGATACTGCTGCGGTAGCCGAATCCGCACTCAGCGTTGGTGAATGTGCTCGTTCGCAATGACCAGCGATCAATGGCTTCGACCTCGCTGATGGTCTCCGACACTTCCTGACCGTAAGCTCCGACGTTTTGGACCGGGGTTCCACCGACCGAGCCGGGAATCCCGCTGAGGCATTCGACGCCTGCGCAGTTGTCGTCGACAGCGCGAGCGACGAACGAGTCCCACTCTTCACCGGCAGCCACGTTGAACTTTACCTCGTCGCCTGCCGCTGTGCGGTCGATGCCGCGTAAAGCGATCTTCAGCACCAGGCCGTCGAATCCGGCGTCTGCGACGAGCAGATTGCTGCCGCCACCGAGGACGAAGAGCGGGAGATCGCGCGACCGTGCGAACTCGACGGCCTCGCGGACCTCGGATTCAGCTTGGACTTCGGCGAAGAAGCGCGCCGGGCCTCCCACACCGAGGGTGGTGAGCGGAGCCAGCGGCACCTGTTCGCGGATGATCATGACGGTAGAGCCACTATAAATGCTGGCCAGATTATGAACGCCATTCGCGAGCGAGGCATCAATCGTCGCCCAGCACGAGGCTCCATTCAGGTGACATAATCGCTCGCCTGCTGGAAACGGACCGCGTTCCGCTGCGGGTTGCTTCCTTTTGCGGGGCGTAAGCATCAGTAGGGAGACGACGATCCCAAACCAACAGGAGCCAAAATGTATCCAGAGATATTGCTTATCCCCATGCGCGAGGAATTGACGCGCGCCGGCGCGCAGGAGCTGCGCACGGCAGCAGAAGTTGACGCCGCGCTGGCGGACAAGAACGGCACCGCGTTGGTAGTTGTGAATTCAGTGTGCGGATGCGCGGCCGGGAAGATGCGTCCGGGCGTGCGCATGGCGCTGCAGAACGCTGCCCGGCCCGACCGCGTGTACACGGTGTTTGCCGGACAGGACCGCGAGGCCACAGAGCGGGCGCGCCAGCACTTCGGAGCGTATCCGCCGTCATCGCCGAGCCTGGCGCTATATCGCAACGGGGAACTGGTGCATTTCGTTCCGCGCAGCGAAATCGAAAGCCGGACCGCTGATGACATCGCTCGGAGTTTGGCTAGCGCGTTCGTGCAGCACTGCGAAAAGCCGGTGGCTGCTAAGTAATAACCGGACCACGGGCGAGGGGATCGGATCCTGTACGGCTTGGGTATTTGTTCGGACCAACGCAGCATCCCTACGATGCGAATAAAGTCTTCATCTAGCGTCTTGCCACCGGCTGTTTTCCTGGTACTGGTAGTGTCGTGCTTCTCGGTACCACTTGGGCACGCCCAGAGTTCATCTTTGCCCGCCACCCAGAAAGGATCCGCCATGGCCTTGCATGCAAAAGGGACATTCGACGTGAAAGTGGCGCCCGTGGCGGAGGACAAGGCCGACAGCTCGACGCTGGGCCGCTACTCGCTCGACAAGCAATACCATGGCGACCTGGAAGCCACTGCTAAAGGCGAGATGTTGACCGCGGGTACCAGCGTCAAAGGCTCGGCCGGCTATGTCGCCATGGAGCGGGTCACCGGAACGCTGGCTGGCCGCAAAGGGTCTTTTGTGCTGCAGCACACCGGCACGATGAATCGCGGGATTCCCTCCCTGACCGTGAGCGTGGTTCCGGACTCAGGCGCCGGACAGCTCGCTGGAATCTCCGGCACGCTGAACATTATCATCGCGGATGGAAAGCACTCCTATGACCTCGAGTACTCGCTTCCCAACAGCCAGTGAAGGTGGCTATTTCCCGACGCTCTTGAAGGCCTTAATCACGATGTCGTTGGGCTGGTTGCCCACCGGTATCACGGTGACGAGCGCGCGATCGGCGCTGATCTTGGAGTTGTCGCGAGTTTTCACCGTGCGCACTACGGCCACGTCTCCCGACTTAGTATCGACTACCAGCAGATGATCTTCGCTGGGCGTCAGCGCCAGTCCGTCGGGATGGCTGCCTACCTGGACCGAGCCGATCACGCGACCCTCGTCGATGGCGTAAACACTGACGTTGTCAGACCCGAAATTACTTACATATAAGAGCGAGTTGTCTGCGGTCACGACTCCTCGCACCGGATTGCTGCCGATGAGGTAGCTGCCGCTGACTTCGTTGGTATAGGCCTCGACGATGGAAAAGCTGTTGGCATCGAAGTTGCTCACGAAGATCTCGCCGCCGTCGGGCTTCAGCGCCATGTGGATGGGCAGCTTACCG
This sequence comes from uncultured Acidobacteriaceae bacterium, assembly GCA_963699185.1. Taxonomy (GTDB): domain Bacteria; phylum Acidobacteriota; class Terriglobia; order Terriglobales; family Acidobacteriaceae; genus DASRAA01. The sequence continues at coordinate 1,515,965 of OY969419.1, forward strand.
ATGTCGAGCAACGCGAGAACACGATCGGCCTTGAGATCGATGGACGCCAACTGATTAGAGCCGGGACAGGCGACATAAACCTTGCTGTTGTCGGGGATGATGACGATATCTTGCGGTTGGGCGCAGACCGCGACCGTGCTGCGCACGGCGAGTTTTTTTGTGTCGATGAGGGAAAGCGTGTTGGCGCCACGATTGCTGACGGCGACCACCCTGCCGTCGGGCGAAACCTTGGCCAGCCCAGGAGCGTTACCGACCGGGATGGTCACGATCACGGCGCGCTTGTCGAGGTCGATGGCGGAGACATTTCCCGAGCCCGAGTTGGCTACATATGCGCGTTTGCCGTCGGAAGATACCGAAACAAAATAGGGAGCGCGGTGTACGCCGATAGTCGCCACCACTTCGTTGCGCTCGGCATTAATAATGCTGATGTTGTTGGACTCGGTATTCGCGACGTAAATCTCGTTCCGCACTGGGTTCGCGGCTACTCCCGTAGGGTTCTTACCGACGGATATGGTCTTGATATTGCGCAGCGCCAGCATGTCAATCACGCTGACCGAATCGCTGGCTCCATTGCTGACGTAAGCGAATTCGTGATACTCGGGATCGACATCGAGACGTTCGCGGCAAGAGACGGCCAGCAGGGCCAGGCATACCAGGAGAAAGATGGTGGGAATACAACGTACCGCAGATCGAAACCGCGGCGTCGGAGGCATTAGTCGGCGACCGCACCCACGTGGCGTCGCGGCACTGGGTTGGCGACGGGATCGGCAATCGTGCGGCCCAGTACTTTGGCAATCTGTCGCACCTCGACCATGAGATTGTCGAATTGGTCGGGGTAGAGCGACTGGTTGCCGTCACTGAGCGCGTGATCGGGATCGGGATGGACTTCAATGATGAGTCCGTCCGCCCCCACCGCCACCGCCGCGCGCGACAACGGCGTAACTTTGTTGCGCTTGCCCGTGCCGTGGCTGGGATCGACGAGGATGGGCAGGTGACTCAATCGCTGCACTGCCGGCACCAGGCTGAGGTCGAGGGTGTTGCGAGTGTGGTCAGCGAAGGTGCGAACGCCCCTCTCGCATAGGATAACGTTGTAGTTGCCCTCGCTCATGATGTACTCGGCCGCCATGAGGAACTCTTCCAGGGTGGCCGACATTCCCCGCTTGAGCAGCACCGGCTTGCGGGCGCGTCCCGCAGCCTTCAGCAGCGAGAAGTTTTGCATGTTGCGTGCGCCTATCTGGATGACATCGGCGTAGCTATCCACCAGCGCGAGAGATTCGTGATCCACCGCTTCGGTCACGATCAGCAGTCCAAAGCGCTCGCGCACTTCGGCCAGGATTTGCAGGCCCAACTCGCCCAAGCCTTGAAACGCGTATGGAGAAGTGCGTGGCTTGTAGGCGCCGCCGCGAAAGAAGCGGGCTCCGGCCCTGGCGACGCGTTCGGCAGCGGTGAACGCCTGATCGTGAGACTCGACGCCGCATGGACCTGCGATGACCGCAACCTCGCGCCCGCCAATCGTGGCGTCGGAGTCGGGAAAGCGGATAACGGTATTTTCTTCCTTCAGTTCGCGGCTCACCAGCTTGTAAGGCTTGCTGACGCGAATGACTTCCTGCACGCCGTCGAGGGCCTCGAAGGTACCGGTTTCCAGTTCTCCTCGATTGCCCGTGATACCGATGGCGGTGCGCTGGGCGCCGGGCATGGAGTGGGCGCGCAGTCCGAGACTCTCAATTTTCTGGCAAACGGCCTGCACCTGGTCTTCCGATGCGTTGGCCTTCATGACGACAAGCATGACCAACCCCTTGTGACTAGCTAGTGTACCGTTCCACATGGCGGCGGACAATCCAAACTGTTGGCAACCCGGTGACTTAGAGCGCAAAAATGCTGGGCTATGCGCGTACCTAAGCTCTTCCTCTCGTCTCCGGTTTTGCTGATGATTGGGCTGGCGTCACTGTGGTCGAGGTGGAATGGCAGCGCCAGTGCCAACGCCGGCTATCCGATCAGTGCGTGGGCGGTAAGCTTCTGTGGATCGGTAAATGGCTGGCCTGCCATGATCGGCGTGATTGCAATCATTGCGGCGATCTTTGTGTTCTTGGCAGCAGTGATCAGCGCCGCGGTTGCGTCTCCCAGGTCTTGAAACCTGTGGCCCGGCACAACGGCAACCTACAATCGACTGTTATGGTCCGCGATCCTGGACACACAGAGAAAGACATCCTTAAGCTGTTGCCTTCGCCGGTGAGGCCGCCGAAGCTGACGGCGCGGCGCATCGGCATTCACACATCGACTGCAGGTGGAGTTGCAAACGCGGCCGAGCGTGCCTACCGGCTGGGCTGCAACACGTTCCAGATTTTCTCGTCGAGCCCGCGCCAGTGGAAACCTTACGAACTGGCTCCCCAGCAGCAAAAGGAGATGACGCGGCTGCGAGCCAAATATGATCTGCAGCCGCTGGTGATCCATGCCAACTACCTGGTGAACCTGGCGGGCGGCAATCCGGACTTTCATGCCAAGTCGATTGCAGCGTTTCGCGGCGAAATAGAACGGGCGGTGGCATTACGGGCAGAGTTCCTGGTGTTGCATCCCGGATCGTTCCGGGGCGGCAGCCGCGAAGAAGGACTGCAACGTGCCGCACACGCGATCAAGCAGGCGGCCGACGGGCTCGACCTGGAAGCGGGAAACCTGCGCATCCTCATCGAGAACACAGCCGGATCGGAGTTCTCGCTGGGTGGCAAATTCGAGCAGGTTGCAGAGTTGATTTACTTGTTGCACAACTACGTGCCCTGCGGAGCGTGCATCGACACCTGCCACACCCACGTCGCCGGCTATGACATCGTCAGCAAAGGCGGTTACGACGAGACGCTCGATCAACTCGATCGCACCATCGGACTGAAGAATGTGTACGTTTGGCATTGCAACGATGCCAAGGCCGCGCGCGGATCAAAACTCGACCGTCATCAACACGTCGGCGAGGGAAGCATTGGTCTGGAGCCGTTCCGCCGCCTGCTTAACGATCCGCGCGCCGCGCACGCCGCCTTCATCGCCGAGACGCCCATCGATGAGCCGCTTGACGATCTGGAGAATGTGAACGTCCTGAGGAGGCTGGTGAAACCTGCGCACCGGAATCGCAGCAAGGCGGGCGCAGGGCTGGGCCGTCCAGCCCAGCCCTCGTGAGTTTACAACCGCACTCCGCCACCGACCGGAAGGACTTCGCCGGTAATCCAGGCCGAGTCGTCGGACGCCAGGAACACAGCCACCTTCGCAATGTCGTCCGGAGCGCCCACCCGTCCGAGCGGAGTACGCGATAGCGCGAAGCTCTTGAACTCTCCCTCCGTTGTACCGGCGGCGCGGGTACCTTCGGTCTCAACCAACCCCGGGGACAGCGAATTCACGCGAATCTTGCGCGGCCCAAGCTCAAGCGCCAGAGTCCGCGTAATCACGTCCACCGCGCCCTTAGTCGCGCTGTATATCGAGCCGGTTGGGGCAGGCGTCAACGAAACAATCGAGCTTACATTGATGATGGAGCCACCATCGCCGTTCATGGCCTTGAGTGCAGCCTGTGTGCTTAACACAGTCCCCAGGACGTTGAGGTCGAACATTCTCCGGTAGCTCTCTTCCGTGACCTGTTCGATGGGCGCGAACTCATACACGCCCGCGTTGTTGACGAGAATATCGACTTTTCCAAACGCCTCCTTCGTCTCTGCAAACAAGCGGTCGACGTCGGCCTGTTTGGAGACGTCGGCCTGCACGGTAATCGACTTGCCACCCGAGCGCTGAATCTCGGCGGAAACCTTTTCGGCATCATCCTTGGCGCGCGCATAGTTGACGACGACGTTCGCTCCCTCTTTGGCCAGGGCTCGAGCGATACCGGCGCCAACGCCCTTGGAAGCACCTGTAACCACTGCGGTCTTACCAGCTAGCTTTCCCACGGTATTACTCCTCACATCTTTCTCGATATCTTGTCATTTCGATGTTTCGATGACTGTCTAATTGATGTGGGAAGGCAAAGAAGGATTCAGAGTTCCGCCAGCCGGCTCAGGTAACTTTTCCACACCTCGCGCCGGAAGGAGGGCAGCGCGAACTTTCCCTGGCGCGAGATAGTGATCAGCCCCGCCGCCTCTAGTTCCTTTAGATGGAACGAAAGCGTGGCCGCGCTGATCGGGAAACTCTCCCGCAACTCGACGCAGGTGCAGTCCTTCTTGCCGGCGATGCTCTGCAGTATCTCGTAGCGCCGGGGATCGGAGACGGCTTTAGTGATGGCGCGAAACTGTTGGTCACTTATGGAAGTTAAGGCGGTTTTGGATTTATTCGAACCCATGATCGAAATGATCGTTCCAGCTCTCCGCGCCTCATCTCTCTGGGCTGCTCGAGAGTCGCAAAAAACCACTTATAGCATAAACCACGCGGTTTCGATCGGAGTTCGACTCGCTCGCCGTTGTAAAATCGAAGTTTATCCCTTGCTCATCTAAGAGTACGTACATGCCCGACCCGAAAACAGGAAGTCCCGACTCACTCTCTCCCTCCGCCCAGGTGGACGTCGCTAATGGCGCGCGTCCCGAGCGCTACGATCCCCAGGCCATCGAGATGAAGTGGTCAGAGCGCTGGGCGCAAGACCCTGATTTGTACAAGGCTGAACCCTCGACCTCCGCGCGCAAGAAATACTATGTGCTGGAAATGCTGCCGTATCCCTCGGGCGCGCTGCACATGGGACACGTACGTAACTACGCCATCGGCGACGCGCTGGCCCGCTACATGTGGATGCAGGGCCACAACGTGCTGCATCCCATGGGATGGGACGCTTTCGGTCTGCCCGCCGAGAACGCGGCGATCAAGAACAACACTCCGCCAAAACAGTGGACGCTGCAGAACATCGCCGCCATGAAGGCGCAGATGAACCGCCTGGGCTTTGCCTACGACTGGTCCACCGAAATCACCACTTGCTTGCCCGAGTACTACCGCTGGAACCAGTGGTTCTTCCTCAAGCTGTTTGAGAAAGGACTGGCGTATCGCAAGAACGCCAAGGTGAACTGGTGTCCCGAGTGCGCTACTGTGTTGGCCAACGAGCAGGTGCTGGCCAACGGATGCTGCTGGCGCCACGAGACCACGCTGGTCGAGCAGCGCGAGTTGACCCAGTGGTTCGTGCGCATCACTGATTACGCGGATGAGTTGTTGCAAGGCCTCGATCAGTTGCCGGGATGGCCGGAGCGCGTCACCGTGCAGCAGCGCCATTGGATCGGCCGCAGCGAAGGCACGCTGGTCGATTTCAAGCTCGACGGTCCCACCGGCACCGCTGGCGACAAAATCACTGTGTTCACCACCCGCGTTGACACGATCTACGGCGCGACGTCGTTGCAGTTGGCGCCAGAACATCCGCTGGTTGCCGACCTGGTCGCCGACAACCCCGAGTTGCGCGGCAAGGTGGAAGAACTGAAAGCGGAGCAGCGCAAAGCGAAAGAAGTCGGTGATGTTGGTGCGATAGAAAAGCACGGCATCTTCACCGACCGCTACGCTGTGAATCCATACAACAATGAGAAGGTTCCGATCTGGGTGGCGAATTATGTACTGATGGACTACGGCACGGGCGCGATCATGTCAGTCCCCGCGCATGACGAACGCGACTACGAATTCGCCAAGAAATTCAATCTCGACATCAAGGTCGTCATTCTGCCGCGGCGCGAGGGCGACGCGCCTGACGGCAGCCCCAGCGAACCGGTATTGCCGTTCGTCGAAACCAATAGCCTGCTGATCAACTCCGGCGAATACAGCGGACTCCCAAGCGAAGAAGCGATCGCCAAGATGTCGAAGTATGCCGAGGAGCATGGCTTCGGCAAGGCTACGGTGACGTATCGCCTGAAAGATTGGGGTATCAGCCGCCAGCGCTATTGGGGCACGCCCATCCCCATGATCCACTGTCCAACCGACGGCATCGTGCCAGTTCCTGAGAAGGACTTGCCCGTGCTGCTGCCCGACAGCGTTGACATCACGCTGGCTGGCGGTTCGCCACTGGCCAAGGTCCCCGAGTTCGCCAACGTCAAGTGTCCCAAGTGTGGAGGCCCCGCGCGCCGCGAGACCGACACCATGGACACCTTCGTCGATTCGTCCTGGTACTTCTATCGCTACACCAGTCCTCACTGCGATACTGCGCCGTTCGACGTCAACGCGGTCGCCTACTGGTTTCCCATCGATCAATACATTGGCGGCGCCGAGCACGCCATCCTGCACCTGATCTACTCGCGCTTCTGGACGAAGTTCATGCGCGACATCGGCCTGGTAAAGAATTCCGAACCCGCCGAACGCCTGTTTACGCAGGGCATGGTGATTAAGAACGGCGCGAAGATGTCCAAGAACCTCGGCAACGTCGTTTCGCCCGACGAAATGGTCGCGAGCTACGGTGCTGACACCACGCGCATGTACACGCTGTTCGCGGCGCCGCCCGATCGCGATCTGGACTGGCAGGACTCGGGACTGGAAGGCGTCAGCCGCTTTCTGTCGCGCGTGTACCGCTTCGTGACGCGCAATGCGCGTCCGCAGGATACGGCGTGGCATAGCAACGATGGTACTGGTGAATTGTCGCCGGCGGCGCGCCGGGTGCAACGCAAGCTGCACCAGACCATCCGGCGCATCACCGAGGACTTCGGCGGACGCTGGCACTTCAACACCTCCATCGCCGCCATCATGGAACTGGTGAACTCGCTGTACGCCTACGAAGATGCGGTGGCCCGCGGCGAGCAACCTGCACCGGTGTCGATGTTCGCCGATGTACAACGGAAGCTGGTCCTGATGCTGGCTCCCTTCGCCCCGTATGTAGCAGCCGAGTTGTGGGAGACGCTGGGAGAGTCGACGAACCTGCTGCGGGAGCAATGGCCCAAATACGATCCCGCGCTGGCAAAAGAGGAAGAAGTCGAGATGGCAGTGCAGGTCAACGGCAAGATTCGGGCTCGCATCACCGTTCCTCCCGACGCGGAGGAAGCACAAATTCGCGAGACCGCCCTCGCCGACGAAAAAGTCAAAGCTGCGATCGAAGGCAAGGAAATCGTGAAGGTGCTGGTGGTGAAGGGGCGCTTGGTGAATATTGTTGTAAAGTAGCCGTGCCGCTTTAGAAACCAACGCACCAACCATCTTCGGGTCGGACACGCGCCGAAGACTCACGAGCAGACTGCCAACTATTCGTTAAGCCTGGCGTCTTAGGCAAGTAATTCGTCTCGATACTCTCGACCTGCGCCGAGCCGGGCGCCTAGAAAGAATCGAAAGGGCGCTAGGCGTTTAACGAGATGCCACTCGATGTGGTTCCCGGCGCTGTCTGCGTAGACGCGGCGTTGCTTTGCGCCAACTGTTGCATGACCTGCTGCACCCCGCCGTAGGCCTGCTGAGCAGCCGAGAGATTGCCAGACTGCAGCGCCACTCCCAACGGGCCAAGCAAATGAACACCCAAGTTGGCAACAAACTGCGCGGCCTGGCCTAAGCCGCCAAGGACCTTGCTGATCCCACTGGTCCCTCCTCCGCTGTGGTGATGGTGGCGATGGGTTGGCCGGCTTTGGAAGTCCTGTTGCACGGCTGCGTAGTCCTTCTGGGCCGCCGAGATATTTCCGGATTGAAGATCCTTGGAAAGTTGGCTGAAGTCCTGCGCGATACGGTTCTTGCTGGACGACGCCGTAGTGGAAGCCGCCGGAAGCACCGACTGTTGCAGGGTCAAAATGTCGGATTGTGCCGCCGACAGGTTTCCTGACTGCAGATCCTGGCCGAGTTGCTGAAATACCTGCCGGAACTGCTGCATCCGGCTTTGAGTCGTCTGGGTGTTGCCGTTTAGCACGCTGACGTTGGAAATTCCCGAAACTGACATCATCATCTCCCGAAATGGAACTAATGGTTCTAGCTTGGCATCGGCGCCGTTCTGACCGAGTCCTGCTGCCGATGTCTCACTTTCGAGGGTGCAAGTCTCGTGCCACTACAACCATCAAGGGAAAAAACGTCGATTCTGCACAATTGAATGCACTTAGCTAATCGATCTTTGGGTTGCTTTTGGGCGGCGGTAGGAACCGGGCAACGTTAGCAGGAGCCCGACTGGGCAAAGTCTGCCGAGTTTCCCGCGAGGTCGATCAGTTTCATTTTGGGAATGGCTCGTTGCCGCCGAAGTAACCAGCATTTATTTCGCGCCACAGGTTACTTTCGTTTCATTGCAATGCAGATTTCCGGTGCATTCTTAGTTGCCGACTCAATAACTTTCTAATGGACAGGAGTATTGATTGGCGGCTCGGAGGTTACTGTCGCCAACGCGAACGCCATGACTCAGCGGAATAGTCATTGCCGTGGAATTCATCCATGAAGAGCCCAGGGGTCCAGTTCGATACCAAAGCTGGAAGTCGGATCTTAGTCGTTGAAGATGACGTACCCTTGGCGAAGTTTCTGCGACGCGAGTTGCAGGCAGAGTCTTACCTCGTCGATGCTGCTCACGACGGGCAATCCGCCCATGAATCACTGCTCAAGGACAAGTACGATCTGGTCTTGCTGGACTTGAACCTGCCTAAACTCGACGGAGTGGGCTTATTGCGGGTGTTGCGGCCTTCGCAGCCCAAGCTTCCCGTCCTCGTGCTCACGGCGCGAAACCGGGTGGAAGACCGCGTGTTGTCGCTGAATAGCGGCGCCGACGACTGTTTGATTAAGCCGTTCTCATATTCGGAACTGTTGGCCCGGGTTCGTGCCTTGCTCCGAAGGAATTCAGGAGCGGTTTCAAGAGTATCGAAGGTTGCCGACCTGACGCTCGATCGCGAGGACCGCAGAGTCGAGCGTAATGGGCGCCGGATCGACCTGACGCCAAGGGAGTTCGCTGTACTCGAGTTTCTCATCCGGGAGGCTGGCCACCCTGTATCGCGAGCGGCCATCACGGAGGAAATCTGGAACATTCCTTTCGACCCGGCTACCAACGTCGTAGACGTTTATGTGAAATACGTGCGCGACAAAGTAGACCGTGACGGAGAGATGAAGCTCATCCGGACTGTGCGAGGCGTCGGTTACACGCTGAGCGACGAACCGGAGTAAGCGTTGGGTAGTGCCCAAGCGCCCAATAGGCAATGGAGCATGTAATCAGGATTGTTGATCGCGCTTCAACTTGTGGACGAATAACTTTATGGCCACTCTAACCGCCTTGGCTTCAAATCCTGTTTCCAGCCACTCAATAGGGGTGCTGGTCGTCAGCTCGAACGGCGCAATGCGCCGGGCCTTGATCGAGCGTCTGCGTTCGTCGCGCTGCGTCTTGTCGGAAGCCGAGAGCGGGGCCGCAGCCCTGGAGATGATGTATGAGAGCGAAAGCCACGTTCTGCTGCTCGACCCGATGCTGCCCGACTTGGAGCCCACGGAATTTGGCGCCCGCCTTCGGGAACAATTTCCTGATGTCCAGATTGTTACCGTAAACTCGCACACTGGCCAGCCCCTGCTGCGCTCCTCCTCGCCGACACCGTTAGCGTCGCAAGTGATCGAAATTCTGGAACGTTGTGGTGTCGTTCCCGCTGCCGTGATGCCGGTTGTGGACACAGTGGACGGGCGGCATCACGACGATCCCGAATCTGGATTACCGGCGATGGTGGGGAATTCAGCCGCCATGCGGCAGGTGTATGCCGTTACCCGCCTCATTGCGCGGCGCGAGACGACGGTCATGATTATGGGCGAAAGCGGTACGGGCAAAGACCTAGTCGCCCAGGCAATTCACTTGCTAAGCCCCCGCAGAAATCGTCCCTTCGCGGTGATCAACTGCGCCGCCATCCCCGAAGCCCTGCTCGAGGCCGAGCTCTTCGGTTACGTAAAAGGTGCATTTACCGGAGCCGTGCAGTCGCGGATCGGACGAATCCACGCCGCCCAAGGCGGAACGCTGTTGCTGGACGAGATCGGTGAAATGCCGCTGGGTCTGCAGAGCAAACTCTTGCGCTGCGTCGAGCAGGGTGAAGTGCAGCGGCTGGGCAGCACCGACAACTTCCGGGTTGACGTGCGGGTGCTGGCCGCGACCAACGCCGATCTGCGAAAGCTGGTCAGCGAAAAGGCCTTTCGCGAAGATCTTTATTACAGGCTCGCGGTATTCCCGATCAAACTGCCGCCGCTACGCGAGCATGCCGAGGACATCTCTCCGCTTGCGGCCAGCTTCGCCAGCCGGTTCAATCCAGGAAGCTTCCTGACTGGGGAAGCGCTTTCGATCCTGCAGCAGCACACTTGGCCGGGGAACGTGCGCGAACTGCGCAACGTGATCGAACGGGCCTTCGTGCTGGCGGGGAACGATCCGGAACTCAAAGCGAAACACATTCTTCTGTGAACTTCTCGTTGGTTAGGTTCTTTCGGGTTCATTTGGCAATCTTCGTGCATGTTAACTAGGCAGATGTTGCCTAGTTCTCATCTGATTCCAATCAACGGCCCGCTGGCCGTACCGCGGAGCGAACCGGCGGCGCTGGCGAGCGCGTTCTCCGACTTCATCGCTGCGGCCGGATGCTTAGAGCGCTCCTACCAAGACCTGCAACGGGAGGTGAGTCAGCTCCGCCAGGAACTCGAGGAGCGGAATGCCGCGCTGAAATCCGTTGCGTTGGAAAACCACCGCATGAGGCTGGCGTTGCAGCGGATTGTCGGCGCTCTGCCGTGCGGCGTACTGGTTTTCGAGGCGGACCACACGATCTCACTGGCCAATGCCGAGGCCCGGCGCCTGCTCGGCCTGGCAGTTGAGGGTCCCTGCAGTTTGCAGGAACTCGCGGTCGAGAAAAACCTGCCCCTGCACGCGTTTCTCCGGCGCACGAGCGAAAACGAAACGGAACAGGAATTCCGGGTGGACGCCAACCTACCGCCACGATGGATCGCGGTGCGTAGCCGCCGGCTATTTTCGGCGAACAGTGGCGAGGGTGGAGGGGTACCGAGCCAGAGCATTCTGACGCTGCGTGACATCAGCGCACAAAAAGAGCTCGAACAGGAGCGCGAGGCGGCGCGCAGGACACTGGCACTGGCCGAGATGTCAGCTGTGTTGGCGCACGAGATCCGCAACCCGCTGGCCAGCCTCGAACTCTTTGCGGATCTGATTGCCGATGAGCAGCCGACAGCCGCGCAACACATCTCTCACCTTCAGGCCGGCATCCGCACGCTCTCGGCGACGGTGAACAACGTATTGCGGTTCCAAAGCGTGGGGCAGTCCCATCTAAGTCCCACGAGAATTGCTGAGGTCGTCCGGAACTCGGTTGCCTTCATTCGGCCCATTGCGCAACAGGCGGGCGTCGAGGTGCTCCTCCGGGATCGTGCCGGCGAGTTGCGCATCGCAGGCGAAGAGAACGCGCTTCAACAAGTGATGCTGAACCTGTCGTGCAATGCGATTCGCAGCATGTCCGGTGGAGGCACATTGTCGATTTCAGTACGCGCAACACGCGTGGAAGATGTGGTCTATGCGAGTATCCGAGTTGCTGACACGGGCCATGGCATTTGTCCGGAGCACCTGGACCACATCTTCGAGCCGGGATTCAGCGGCAGAGGCGACACCCCGGGTCTCGGCCTGGCGGTTTGCCGTCGGATTGTCGAGCAACATGGGGGAAAGATTCAGGTGCGCAGCCGCGTCAACCGTGGAACAGTCTTCACTCTGGAGTTACCGGCTCTATGACTCCCTATCCGAACGCCGCAGTTCTCGTGGTTGACGATGAGCCGGGGGTGCGCGCCGCTCTTGAAATCAGTTTTCAGCGGCAAGGCTGGCGGGTTGATACCGCGGCCGGAGCTCAGGAAGCCATCCATAAGTTTGGTGTCAGTCCGTTTCCTCTGGTAGTGACCGACATGCGTATGCCCGATGGCAATGGCGTGGATGTGATGCACGCCGTTCGCAACGCTTCGCCTTCGACCGCAGTAATCCTGCTGACGGCATACGGCAGCGTGCCGGAGGCTGTACAGGCGATCCGCAGCGGCGCTTGTGACTACCTGATGAAGCCGGTTTCGTCCGACCAGCTGCGCTCGGCAGTGCAGCGAGTCATGCAGCAGGTAGGATGGGGGGCGGGCCTGGATAAGGGCTGCGAGATGGTGGGACGTGCTCCGTCGCTGCGGCGCGCGCTGGAACGCGCGCGTATCGCCGCCGGTACTGATGCCGATGTGCTGATTGAAGCGGAGAGTGGCACAGGAAAAGAACTGCTGGCGCGCTACATTCACCACATGAGCGACCGCTCCGCCAAGGCCTTAGTGGCCGTCAACTGTTCCGCCGTACCCGAACATTTGCTGGAGAGCGAACTGTTCGGACACGCCCGGGGCGCGTTTACCGGGGCTACCGCTCCGAAGGCGGGCAAGTTCGAATTGGCTGACGGAGGCACCCTTCTGCTCGACGAAGTCGCGGAGATGCCGCTTGCGCTTCAGCCCAAGCTGTTGCGCGCTCTCCAGGAACGCGAGTTCGAGAGGCTGGGGGAGACTCGCAGCCTTCGTGTCGATATTCGGGTGATTGCCACCACGAATGTCTCGCTAAGTGCGATGGTCGAGCAGGGCAAGTTTCGCGCGGACCTGTACTACCGTTTGAATGTCATTCCGCTTTCGCTCCCACCCTTGCGTGAACGCCGGGAAGATATTGCCGTTCTGGCCCGCGCGTTTGCCGACAAGTTCGCCGCCCAGGGCCGCCGTCCTGCGCAGCGCCTGCATCCCGATTTCGTGGCCAGGCTGGAGTCCCACGACTGGCGGGGCAACGTGCGCGAACTGCACAACTTCATGCGCCGCGTCGTAGCCCTCAACCAATCCGCTGAGCTGGGCGCGGAGTGTTTCGACCAGGAATTCGCGGAAGCCGGGCAGGCGGTTTACATCGAGCCGCAAAAAACGCAGCGGTCCGCAGTTGCCCCCGGTACTCCCATGCGCTGCGTCGAACGGCAGTTGCTGGAAGACACGCTAGGCCTGACCGAAGGCAATCGCACACGGGCGGCCGAGATGCTTGGGGTCAGTGTGCGGACCGTTCGCAACAAGATCCGTCAGTACGGACTGCCGCCCCGGAGGTTTGCCTGAATGGCTTCCACGCCCATGATCCAGTTGCTGGAGAAATATCTGAGCGTCACGGCAGAGCGCCACCAGATGATCGTCTCCAACATGGCCAACATCGATACTCCCGGGTATCGCACCCGGGACATCGACTTCCGAGCCGAGATGCAACGGGTCAGCGACGAGAACGGCGGGTCACTGTTTCCCGCGGTTGCGGTCAACGTTGCCGGACTGGCCGAACGGCCCGATGGGAACAATGTGGACCTGGAGCGCGAGGGCATCAAACTCTCCGAGACCCAGATGCGATACCAGATCGGCGTGCAACTGGTGAAGTCAGAGTTTCATCGCCTGCTATCCGCCATCAATGAAGGGAGGTAGTTATGGGCTTGTTCAACGCTCTCGAGGCCAGCGCTTCCGCGTTGTCTGCCGAGAGGCAGCGCGCGGAGGTAGTGGCAGCCAATCTGGCCAACGCGGAATCGACCCGCACTGACAATGGCACGGGTCCGTTTCGGCGCAAGCAGGTGGTTTTCTCCAGTCCCGGATCCTCGCGGTTTCAATTGCTGTTGACCGGTCTGAACAAGCTCACGGGCGGAAGGCTGGGCGGGGTCCGGCTGACGAAGGTCATCGAGGACCCCACGCCTCCCATTGTCCGTTACGAGCCGGGCCATCCTGATGCCGACGCGAACGGCTATGTCGCCTATCCGGCGATCAATCCGGTACAGGAGATGGTCGATCTGATGGGCGCGGTGCGCGCTTACCAGCTTAATGCCTCGGCAGTCACGGCGTCGAAGCAGATGATCCAACAGTCTCTAGACATTCTGAAGTGAGCCCAGACGGGCGGGTCAAGATTAAGGAGGTTAAAAGTTAAAAGATGAGCAATGTGATTGCAGGTGGCGTTTATCCACCCCTTATCCCGCCCGCCAACGTTGGTGCGACCGCACCGGACTCCAAGGAAACCGGTTTCGGCGATGTGTTGCGCAGCGCCATCGGTCAGGCAGAAGACCTGCGTACTGACGCCGACCAGCAGGTGACCGGCCTGCTGCAGGGTGATCGCTCCGATGTGCACAACGTCATGATCGCGGTGGAGAAGGCCGACGTGGCTTTCCAGCTGATGATGCAGGTTATGCAGCACCTGGAAAACATCAATGAGGTCGGAAAAGGCATCGCAGTGGCATTTGTCGCCACCATCTACGGTGTCGGTTCTGCCAATATCCTGTTTCTGCCATTCGCCGGAAAACTGAAATTACGCTTGAGAGAGCAGCAATTGATTCGCGAAATGACTCTGGAAGGAGTGATTTCCATTCTGGAAGGTCTGAATCCCCGGGCGATTGAGAGCAAGCTTCAAAGCTACGTCTCGGACCGGCGGGAGCGAGCCGGGCCGCGACCGGTGCAACGCACCGGGAATGTGGTGGAGTTGTGAGACGGCGCCGGGCGCGGTTCGAAGAGCCAGTCAAGCACGAACGTTGGTTGGTGTCATACGCCGACTTTATTACGCTCTTGTTTGCCTTCTTTGTTGTGCTATTCGCCTCTTCGCATCGCGACGCCAGGAAGACTGCGCTGCTGTCGGCAGCCATTCACGGCGCCTTTCAACAGCTGGATGCGATTCCCGGTGACAAGGCAGCACAAATCAACGAGCTGATCTCCAACTCAAAGCTGGAAAATACTGCCTCTTCGCAGCAGTTGAACAAGATCGCAAGCTGCGCTGCTTTGCCGGAGGCACAACATGGATCGGGAATCGACGTGGAGCAGCTTCGACGCGAGTTGGAAAACGCGCTCGGTAGCGAAATCAAGAATCATGAGATCGAGATGCGGCTGACTCCCGTCGGCTTCGTCGTTAGCCTGAAGGAATTGGGATTCTTTCGCAGCGGCGAAGCATATCTCCTTCCCGCCGCCGTCAGCAAGCTGACGCGGATCGCAAATATTCTGAACCAGCACGGTTTCGAAGTCCGAATCGAAGGCCATACCGACAACGTGCCGATCCACACCGCCGAGTTCCGATCGAATTGGGAGCTTTCTACCGCTCGCGCCACTGCGGTGGTTCGCATTTTGATCGAAGAGCTTAATTTCGAGCCGGCGCGAGTTTCCGTTGGAGGCTTTGGCGAGTATCACCCCCTGGACACAAACCTCACACCTGAAGGCCGTCAAAGAAACCGTCGGGTGGACTTGGTGGTAGCTTCGCATGCGGAAACTCCCGCTCCACCAGACCCAGGTAAAAACGAGAGCCGGCGATAGCTGGAGAGAGTCCGCACTCTGGCTGTGCTGCGCGGAAATTGTCCTACTTGCGCGGCTTTCCCACTCGCTGCGCCGTAGCGAACATCAGGGCGATCGTGTTCATGTCTTTCGGCTGTACTTTTCCCGGTGGAATGCGCATCTGGGTGAGGTCTTCGAGCTTGAGAAGAAGGTCGACGAGCGCCATCGAATCGATCAGCCCGGAAGAAACCAGCGGAGTGCTCTCGTCGATAACCACATCCGGCTTTCGAATCAGTACAGCAATGTGTTCCGCCATCTGTTGCGCTTCCGGGCTCATGCCAGTGTCTCCTGAGGCTCGATGTTCAGTTCGGGATGCTCGCCCAGGAACTTGTCGCGCGTGCTGGAACGCGCCGCTTTCCCTGCGGTGCTCTTCACGATCCATTTAGGCGGCTTCAGAAAAACATTGCGGATTGCCACGCCCAATCCAGCGACCACATTGTTGCGGATCTGCTGTTCGATCTCGGTCGCGTGAGCCAGCAGTTGTTCGTTTTCCACTTCCGCGATAACGACGATTTCTTCCGTGCCGGAGTCCGGATTGTACAGTCCCATCGCGACCGCGCGGCCATCATGAATCGCCGGATGCTCCGCGACAATCTCCTCGATATCCTGCGGATATAGGTTCTCACCGCCCACAATGAGAAGGTCTTTCTTCCGGCCGGCCACATAGAGTTCGCCATTGAGGCAAAAGCCGAGGTCGCCGGTGCGATACCAGCCGTCTGTGAGCACCTGCGACGTGAGATCGGGGCGGTTGTAATAACCCTCGAACAGGCAGTCGCTCGTGACCAGAATCTCTCCAACAGTGCCGTCGGGAAGGGCTGCGCCAGAATCCGACACGATACGAATTTTGTGGTTGAGCAACAGGCGGCCCGACGATGTGAACGCTACAGCCCCGGGCGACCCCTCTCCAACCGGTACGACACACTTGTTGTTGCGGAGTCGCGGCCCGTCCGCCCAGATGCGTGTCGAGCCTGATGCCTGCGCGATGTCCGACTGGGCCACTGCAAAGACATTTTCCGCCATTGCGTAACAGGACTGTAGGGCGGACGACTTGAGGCCCATGGAAGCGAATGCTTCATGAAATTCCTTCATGCTTCTGGATCGGACCGGCTCGGAGCAATTGATGAGCGCGCGCACCGACGACAGATCGAACAACGGTAATGCTATTTGCCGGGTCCGCCGCGGAACGAACTGGAAAGCGAAATTCGGGAGCCACGCCAGAGTGCACTTGTACTCGCCGATGATCTGCAGCATGGTTTCAGGATGCATCACCCAGTCGAGAGGCGACTGCATCACCACGTGCATGTAGCTGACCATGGGAAGCATGAAGCACGCGATTAGCCCCATGTCATGATAGACCGGCAGCCAACTGTAAACCCGGTCCGTTGCGCCGTCGATCTTCAGCCTTGCGACAAGATGTTCCAACTGCGTGAGCACTGCGGCGTGAGTCAGGGCGACGCCCTTCTGCAGCCCGGTTGTGCCGGCGGAGTGCTGAATGAACGCCAGACTATCGGGCTGAATCGTTGCCTCAGCCAGCTCTGCCTCACCCGCTGAACCTCCACTGGCACTTGCATGAATCAGTTCAGTGCCCTTACCCAAATGCACGTAGCCGAGCAGGTCTTCGGGGAATTCCTCGTCGATCACCACCACCTTTGCCGTCAGGTTCGTCGTCACGCCAGCCAGTCCGTGGCGATACTTGGCGGGGTCAACCTTGAAGTTGGGATAGGCGAGGATGGCGGGCACCGCGCCCAATAGCATCGCCCCGACGAACGTCGTCATCGCGGGAATGCCCTGCGGCATGATGAGGACGACACGATCGCCTTCGGCGACATGATGGTCGCGTAACAGCGCTGCCTGCACTCGGGACTGTCGCCGGAACTCCGCGAATGTTACTTCCTCTCGTTCGTCCTCGTCGATCCATGCCGTCACGAACAAACGGTCGCCGGGTGCGGCGTTGAGCGCGTCGATAAGAGTTCGGAACTTGGTCACGTTGCTGTCATTGTAGTTGGTCAGACAAGACCGAAGGCATCATCACAGTCAGACAGAGTTTCCGCGCCGAGGATCAAACGGCGTTCCAGAGAAACAGTTTGACGGCAGAGCAATCGATGCGAAACTGGTTGGTTCAGTCTCATGCCTTGGGTGATGAATGTTGGTTAGGGCCGTCCTGTACATCCTGGTCTTCCTGATCGAGCTGGCGGTCTTCGCCCGTTTTCGCTCGTCGAAGGTGCGCCAGGCTGCTCTTCTTGCGGGCAGTTGCGCACTTTATCTGTCGTGGGGAGTCTGGTTCGGTGCGGTGCTTCTCACGTCCATCGTAATGAACTACCTTCTGGGCGAATGGATTCGGCGACAACCAGCAGCAGCCGCGCTTTCGACCGGCGTTCTCCTCAACCTGGCGTTGTTAAGCCTCTTCAAATATCTACCAGGCCTCGCAATTACCTTACCTTTCTCTTCATTGCAGAAACTCGCGCACCTCGTTCTGCCGCTCGGAATCTCATTCTGGACCTTTCAGGCGATGAGTTACCTGTTTGATCTTTACCGCGGCGAAGAGCTCGATCCCACGTTCGTCGAGTTCGCGTTGTACATGGTCTTCTTTCCGGTCACAATCTCGGGTCCGATCTGTCGCATGCCCGAGATGCTTTCTCAATTCCGGTCCGAAGGCGCGCTGGCTTGGAGCGACATCGAACTCGGCCTCCGCAGGATTGCCACTGGCGTACTCATGATGCAGTTGGCGCGCTTGCTGGGGCAGGGAATTCTGGCCGGAGACGGGATTAGCAACGGATTCGATCATGTCACCCGTTGGAGCGGCCCCGACGTCTGGTGTCTGGCATTTGGCTACGGCTTGCAACTCTTCTTCGATTTTGCCGGGTACTCTCACATCGCGATCGGCGCGGCCAAAGTCCTCGGGTTCACGCTGCCGGAAAACTTCGCCCGACCTTTTCAATCCTCGACCCCTTCGATCTTTTGGACGCGCTGGCACATGTCGCTTTCGTTCTGGATTCGTGACTATGTATTCTTTCCTCTGGCGACCCTGCGTCGCGAAATATGGTGGCGAAACGTTGTTCTGGTATTCTCCATGGTCGTCTTCGGCGTTTGGCACAACGCCACCTGGTTGTTCGTAATCTGGGGCTGCTATCACGGAGTCCTGCTAGTGGGGCATCGTCTGCTGCAACAATTGCAACGCAAATTTGACTGGGATCCGTCCTCCGCTCTGTGGACACCACTCTCGTGGACGGTGACGATCGCTCTCATCAGTCTGGGATGGATCTTCTTCCGCGCGAGTTCTGTGGCCGATGCCGGTCAGATGCTGTCAGCCGTGCTTACCCCAGCGAGCTACCTCTCCCACTCCGTCAGTCGAAGCCTGTATCTGATGGTTGCGGTTCTGGGGCTCGGATACATGCTGGTGCTGATGATGGTTGATGCTCTCAACCGCTACGCCTCATCGGAGACTCCCGAGAGTCATGCCGGTTCAGGCGTCATGGTGTTCCTGGCCCGCAAGCGCTGGCTGTGGGTTCCACCTTTATATGCGCTGACTCTGCTGCTTTTGCTGGCGGTGACACTCACCCAGGCTCCCGCAACGTCCCAGTTCATGTATCGCGCTTTCTAGATTTGCTTGCGTCGACTGCGCCGCGCGGAGCAACTTCGGCCTACTCTAACTGGGTACCGTCGGGCGCAAATACCGGAAATCCATCCCATGGCTGAGACATGCGTAATTGCTGCGCAGAAGCCTCTCGGTTGTAATCAAACAGGAAGAGTCCGAAGTTGTAGTGCAGAATGCGATCGTCCGGCTGCTTGTCAATCGCCCATTGGTACTCGGCGACCGTTTCGTCCGGGCTATCGTGGGAAACGTCCGCATCGATCATCAACCGCAATACCTGATCTGAGTGATCGATCTGATTGGTGAATGGAGCTCGCTGCAACCGTTGCAGCATCTCGCTCGTAATGCGCGAACGATCGTGATTTGTCAGGGCCAGCAGGCGCTCGCACTCCGCTTGAGAGGGGACATCGCCTTCCTGGACGGAGTGTCCGGCCTCGGCCGGCAGTTGGCTCGCGATTTGGAGGAACGCGGCCCGGGCCAGTAAATAGTTGCCGCGCGGCGTAAGGTGCACATGGTCAAACATGACCTCGTTCCCAATGATCCCGTTTGGGCTTTCCTGGGAGAGAAGTGCTTCCGCGTCCAACAGTTTCACGCCAGCGCCAGACGCCGCCACCGAGCGGTTGATGCTATTAATCTCGCTGTCTGCGCGAAATCGCAATGTGTCCAGGTCGCGCGCCCGGGCGAAGTGCGCTTTCGCGCCTTGATAGTCTCCCTGTTTCCACAGTGTCCGTGCAATCCGGAATTCAAGCTCAGCATATTGATCGTCGATCTTCGCTGCAGAGCGATACGCCTTTAACGCCTCTTCGTAAGACTTGGCGTTTTCCTGATCGGCGCCGTCCTGCACCAATTGTGACCACGAAGCCAAGTCAGCCGAGCTCAAACCTTCGCGGTGCATGGAGGCGAAGGGACCACAGTCTTTCTGATTCGTGGCCGCTGTGCTCACCAAAACCATCGCACCCGAATTTCGCGCAGCTGCGACCGTGTCACGCAGATTGTGTTCGAAATTATCGTAGGTAGGCTTCATCAGCGGCGAGTTGGCCGGGAGTTGCTTGTCAAGGAACATCTCCATCCCGCCCCATTCTTTCTTCTGAGTACCCAGCTTGGTGACCAGTTGGCCAATCCGCGTGGAACGAAAAAGAATGCTGGAGCGAATGACCTCAAGGTTCATGACCGAGGCGGTGAGTGCAGTGCCAGGCCCGTAAGGCCCCACCACTTCATTGTTGCCGGAATAGATGATGAACACATCTGGACGTTGATTGGCTAGATCGCGGGCGATTGGCAGAAGGACGTGTGAATTGATGGCGACGCTACCGGTGTTCACCACCTCGAACTGCATGGATGGGAAACGTTCCCGCAGCATCACCTCCAGATAGCGGCTGAACGCGTACGCGGGATCGGGATCCCCCATCGCCGCCGATTCTCCCAGCACGAAAATTCTGAACGTTCCCTTCGGTTTCTCTGTAGGTATCGCGTATGCCTGTGGCGTCTTGATCATGCCCGGAGGAAAGAACGGCGCTGGGAAGAACAGGTTGTAGCATGAGGCTGGCTGTCCCTTCAGTGTGCAGGGGACCAGCAACTCGGTGGAAAAGCCGACATCGGTCAGCCGCAGCGTCACCTCTACGATCGCAAGAATCAATATCGGAACCAGGATGGCGCTCGCGATGCGCGGCGCCCAGAACCGCCATTTCGGAACTGCTGGTGAAGACTCTGACAACTCAGGCATTATCGCTTTGTTCCCTGGAGTTGAACTATTGCGCCGTCCATCATCGATCCTGCTGGAGCCTTCTTGTTCCAGTGCCATTGAAAATTCAGCGTCTCGTGTTCGTCCCTAAGAGGCTTGAACCAGCGGGCGAGCAATCGGCAGTCGAACCGTGAATAGGGTCCCTAACCCGACTTCGCTGGAAACCGTGATACTTCCTCCATGAGCCTCCACCATGCGGCGAGCCAGTGACAATCCCAGGCCGGTACCGTGGCCCTTGGTGGTAAAGAACGGCCTGAAGATATGAGACAAGTTCTCAGGTGCGATGCCCTTACCTTCGTCCGAAACCGAGATGACTGCCGCATCTTCGTCCCGGTCCAAAGTCACTCTGATTGTCCCCGGCTTATCCATCGACTGAATCGCATTGAGCAAGAGGTTCAGCAACACCTGATTGATCTGGTTGGGATCATGCTCCACCGGCGGGAGCGCATCCCTTACTTCCAGTTCGATATTGATCCGCTTCGTCACAGCCTGCTGACGGGCGAACAGCACCGCATGTTCAGCCGTGCTGGCGAGGTCGGTTACGCGAAGCTGCGGTGGTTTCGGCCGCGCGGTATCCAGCAACTCCGTGAGAATGCGATTGATTTGCACCGCTTCCTGCTTGGCGTCCTGGATAACATCACGAGCCACGCTGTCGGGCGGCAGGTCGCGGCTGACAATGTCAAGCACGCCGGCAATCCCTGCCAGCGGATTACGAATCTCGTGGGCCAGTCCGGCGGCCAGTTCGCCGAGTGTCGCGAAGTGTTCGGCGCGCGACATCTGCGTCTGGTGCAATCTCTGAATCTCTTCGCGGCTGGCCTTCAACTGCGCCACCATATCGTTGAAGTCGCGTCCCAGGTCCCCAATCTCGTCGTGGCGGTCCGAAAAGCTTACTGCCACATCCATGTCGCCGAGCTGGACTCGCGCGATCTTGTCCTGCAATTCCAACATGGGGCGGCGAACCTGTACCGCCAACACCATGATCACGGCGACGCAGACTACAAACGCTCCGCCTGCGGCCACGGCGATCACGCCGTTGCGCGAGTCCGCGTCAAGTGAAGATGACACCAACATGAACAAGAGCAGGCCGTTCAGTAAGACGGCTGCGACCGGTAGCACGGCTTTGAGCGTCCAATTAATGTGACGCTTGCGGACGACGGTTTCCGCCGGGGCCACAGGCCGCGTGGCTGCTATTTCACTGGATCGAATTGGAGTGTGAGCGTTCACTGCGTACTTCATCGATACACTACCACCGAACACCTAAAACTTCAGGGCTGGCGGGCCGGACCGGAAATATGGGGCCTAATCCGTATTCAAGTCCAACTTCTCCAGCCCTGAGGATCCTCATGCGTACGCGTGTAAGCCGGGAAGCAGATACGTTACGCCGAGGAAGGTGAAGATCACGACGCCAAATCCGAGAATCGCGAAGTAAGCCGCGCGACGTCCGCGCCAGCCTCGTGTGACCCGCATGTGCAGATAGCCGGCGTACACCAACCAGGTGATCGCTGCCCAGGTTTCCTTTGGATCCCAGCTCCAGTACGAGCCCCAGGTGCGGTTGGCCCAGAAGGCTCCCGTAGCGATCATTCCCGTCAGCAACGGAAACGCAATGCAGATGGTCTTGTACGTAACCCGGTCGAGCGTGTCGGAACTGGGCAGTAAGTCCTGCAGATCGTTGCGTCGCCACAGCAGCATCAGGTACAGCAGCGAAGCAAACACCCCCGTTACCATCCCGCCGAGAATGAACGGCGAGGCTGCCAGGGAAGTGGGATAAATGCCCTCCTGGTAAGGCGACGTGTAGCTGGAGTCTTTCACCCTCAGAACGAACGCGCCCAGCACCACCAGTTGCAGCAGAATGCCGACGAACACGCCCTTGTTGGCGACCGCAATGTAAGAAGCATCATGACGGGTACGGCCCAGAAAATAGAACGCCAGAGGAGCGACCGCTCCAACGAGTGCAATCACAAAGAGCCAGCCAAGATCGGGGATCGTGACAAACAACCGCACTCCGCGTCCCAGGAAAACGTCAGACTTGTTTTGCAGGTCCCATGCAGTAACTGAGAGTCCGCCCCAGCGCTCGAACCGAGTGGCAACAATTCCAGCGTAGATTCCAGCAACCAACGCACTCGTCCATGCCAGAAACGTGTCAGTGCTGAAATCATCCTTAATAAGGAACATCATCGCCAGAGCGAAGCTGACCGCGCAGGTCGCATAGCTCAACATGGCCAGAGTGACGTGTACGTGCAACCACGTGGATTGCAGCGCGGGCACCAGCGGCCGGACTTCCGAGGGCAACAATTGCATTAGGATGACGCAGACCACCGCCAGAGGCATGGTAATGCTGCCAATGATTTTCACCCCGAATTTCTTCTCAGCGACCAGCGTCAGAAGCGCCAGCGTCCACACAAAACTCAGCAGCATTTCATAGATGCTCGCGAACGGGGGACGTCCCGACAGATACCAGCGGTGCGCAACCGCCAGGGTGTTAGCGACAAACCCAATCGCGGTACAAATCGAAGCATATTTGACGTACTTTGCGGTCCCGGTTACTCCAAAGCCCATGTAAAGTGCGCCTGCGCCTGCATAGAAAATAAGTGCGACGTACAGCAGGTTGCTCTCGTTGTAGAGAGTTCCTCCAGCCTTGGCAGCGCCCAGCAACGCGGTGATCAGCAGGAAGGCCACTCCAAGTCCAACCAGGACCAGCAACGCATTGCCGCCGGTGGCTGCAGGGGGCTCAATTTGGGTGACTCGTGCGCGTGTTGACATGTCTTGCAGCTCCTTCGTCTTGCTACTTCGTGTTCACCAACGTAAGTTCAGGCCGCTCCTTCTTTTGTGGCGCCGAAGGACGGCTCGTTGGTGCGTTGCTTTCGATTTCATCGCGAATTTCAGCTACAACTTCCTCAAACTTCTGCTCAAAGCGGTCCTTGTTCTTGTTGGCCGCTCCGCCAATCCACAGGACCAGTTTGCCTCCGGCATCCGGGACCGCGACTGCCCAGATCCGCATGTGCACCATGTAGAAAGCTACGAACAGGCCCACTCCCATCAGTACGCATCCAGCCCACACAAACCATTGCCCCGGTTCGTAAGAGACTTCCAGTCCGGTAACGGGAGAAAAGTCGATGTCCTTCGCTGACGTCGGGTTCTTGAACTGGTATTTCACCTGGTCTGCGCCCAGCACTGTCCCTTCGGCCGGGAACAGCCACACCTTCGCGCTTGAATTATCGGAGCGGTTCACCACTTCCAGGGCGAATGCCAGGTTCTCGATGCTGTCTGATTTCTTGAAGACCTGCCCATCGCGCACGAACGCGTCAGAGAGGAACTCGACTAGCGTCACAGTCGTATCGCCATCGAGGTTCACTGGCTGATTGAAGCGGAGCTCCAGCGGAATGACCTTGCTGTCCAGGCCGGAATAGGCGATTCGCAACCCATCAACTTTCTGGCCATCGATCCAGTAGCTTGCTTGATAAAAGCGCAAGCCGCGATAAACCAGGGGGTCATTGACTACGATTTCCTTGCTTTCGACTTCTCTTCCGTCTTGGACGACCGCCAGCTTCGACCACCATTTCTTGGGTGATCCGTCGGCGTAGTTTTCCTGACCTGTGCTGTTGCAACGAATGCTGAAAGGCAGTTGTTTCTTATTGCCGTTCTTCAGCTCGATCGCGTTGCGCTGCTCGCCTTGCGGAATTCCCATGAAGCCGCTGAAGCCGAATACGCCATCGATGATGCCGCCTAGAAAAATCAGCAGCAGGCTGGCATGAATCAAATACACGGCCATGACCGAGAAGCGGTGCTTCTCTGTGTACAGCGAAGTCTTTCCGTGTTCGACGATCCGCTCGACTGGCCAGTTGAGATCCTTCAACGCCCGTTCTGCGGCGTTCAGGCCCTGGTCGGCGTTACGGATGGGGATCTCAACTCGGTATGGGTTGGCGGCGCGAAAGTGAGAATCCGTCTTGCGGTAGGGACGCGCGTAGAAGCGCCATGCGTTTGGAAAGCGCTCGATCGATACGAAAATGATGCTTAAGCTGACCAGCCCGAGAAGCGTCAGGAACCACCAGGAATGGAATATGTCCGTGAGCGTTAAACGATCGAGCAGGCGCAACGTCTGCGGCGAGTACGCTGCCTGCAGTTTCTCGGGTTCCGTCACCGGACGTTGCAGGACGAAACGTCCCCAATGCCGAAGCGATGACGACGAGGATCAAAAGGACAACTCCGGTACGCAGATTAGCGAGGGTCTTGTAGATTCGTTTTGGTATCGATAGTAAGGCGAAGGCCATCAGAACTCCTTCTTAACTCAACAGTGTCAATCGCACGTCGAACGCCAAATTCACCCGGCACGCTAAGTTATTGAATCTCACATGGTTGTGTGGCAGTCGCGAGTTTAAAGGCAAATCCTGAGTGAGCCATATCACCCATCATGGTGATTAAACCGCGCAGAATCAGTAGCCCTGCGATCGGCTGCGAGTCCTCCGAAATCTCTCCCAGCTTCGGCAGCTTTTAGCAGCTTGTCAGCCTGCAGGCCTCGTCATCGGGCTGCGTTATTTCGCGTTCCTGTGCGGCGTAATACCCATATCGGCAAGCCCAAAGCGCTTTTCACGGCGCGACATATCTGGCGGTCGCAGATTTGTATCTTGTTTAACCTGGTGAACTTACCCGCCCGGCGACGGCGTTTTTCAAATCAGCACGGATTGCGGCACTCGTCGTGCACAAGCGTATAGGTAAGCGTCGGAGGCAGTTGTGATCAGACTCGTGCGGATACTACTCACGTGGACTTTCTTTGCCAGCGCGAGCTTCTTGTTTGCCGGCATCCACCCAGTACCGCTAGATCCAAATACCAAAGCATCGACTTGCATCGAGTGTCACGAAGACAACGCGAAAGGCAAGTTCGTCCACTCCGCGATCGCCACGGGCTGCACCAGTTGTCATGAAATCCGCGTCAGCAAAGATGTCACTCGCATTAAGTTGACGACGACTACGCCGCAAGCGCTCTGTATTTCCTGTCATGCCGACATGAACGCGGCTACGATCAAGGGAACCGTCCATCCTCCTGCCGTTCGCGATTGCCTGAAATGCCACAGCCCGCACGCGTCTGACAACAAGTATCAATTGCTCAAGCCAACCTCGGGCGATAAGGGCCAGAATCTCTGTCTTGAATGCCACACTCAGGGCCTTAATGTTCCGGAAAAAGGCAGCCGCCACGCCGCGCTCGATACGGGTTGCGATACCTGTCACTCTCCCCACAAGACGGGCGAGAGAGGCAATCCCGAGTTCGATTATCACCTCACCAAGGCGACGCCGGCGCTCTGCCTTGACTGCCATGACGCTAGCTCCGCCGATCTCGTGAAAGCGCACAACGGACAACCTTTCGCAACGGCGAATTGCGTCCAGTGCCATAATCCGCATCAGTCCGCCCAAGCTCACCTGATGCAGAAATATACGCATGTGCCCTTCGAAAGCGGATCATGTGATACCTGCCATCAGCCGGCGAAGGACGGCAAGGTTGTCCTGACGCAAGCGGATCCCAAGGCGATCTGCGTGACTTGTCACAGCGAGCAGGCTGAAAAGATTGAGAAGGCAAAGGTGCAGCATCCTGGCGCGCAGTCGGACTGTACTACATGCCATAATCCACACGCTGGCCGCACGCCCGGCTTTATCCAGCCCGATCCGGTTTCCGCTTGTCTCGCCTGTCATAGCGAACAGAGCGATCAGATGAAGAAAGCGCATCTGCATCAGCCGGCGTTCACCCAAGGCTGCGCCACTTGTCACGAACCCCACGGCGGAGACAATCAACATCTACTTCGGGCAAGTACCGCCAACGCGTTGTGTCTCGAGTGTCACGGACCTGACTCTGCACCGAAATTGCTGGAATCGGAGCACGTGATCACGATCTTCGATGGTTCGGTAAAATTGCCCGAAGATTATTACGTCAAGAATAAAGTTGTGATTTTGCCGCTGAAGTATGGGCGCGGCCACCCGGTAAGTGGACACCCTGTTTCCGACGTGATGGATCCAACCAACATCACCAAGGTACAGACCCAGTTGACTTGTCTGACTTGCCATCAGCCGCACTCATCGGCCCAGCCCGATTTGCTGGTGAAGGACCAGTCCAACAATCTGGCATTTTGCGTAACGTGTCACAAAGACTTGACCAAGAGGTAGTGTTGAGCAGGAGGTTGTTCGCGATGTTTGACGTAAGAAGGAATTTGAGCGGTCTTGGTAAGGCGCTGGCTGCGGTCGTGTTGCTGTTCGCCTTCTTGCTGATGGTTCCGCTGACGTCGAACGCAGGCACCAAGAAGAAGAACGCCGATTCGGCGACTCCCAAGATACCGGTCATCGACTACTCCAACATCGTATGGCCGAACCCACCCGCTATCGCGCGTATCCGCTACCTCGCGTTCTACGCCGCCCAGAGAATCTCGCAAGTGGATACCCCAAAGACCGCCAAACAGGGCTGGATGGATCGTCTCGCCGGCACGCAGCCTGCGTCTGACAATACGAAGGTTCTGTTCCAGTTGATGCAACCCTACGGAATGGCGGTCGATTCCAAAGGACAGCTTTATGTGGCCGACTCGAAAGTCGGCGCCATCTTCGTCTTCAACACTGAGACCCGCGAAGTCGAGCTCATCAAGAATAAGGAGCACGGTCACTTCGTCCGCATTATTGGTCTGACGATGGACGACAACGACCGCCTTTTTGTGTCAGACCCTGGCCTGCGGCACGTGCTGGTCTTCAACAAAGACCACAAGGCAGAAGACGTAATTACGGAGGGCATGGTAGAGCCGAGCGGATTAGCTCTCGATACTCAGAACCGTTTACTCTACGTGTCCGATATTGCTCTCGACCAAATCCTTGTGTACGACGCCGACTCCCTCAAGCTGCTGCGCAAAATTGGCACTACCGGACACAATCACGAACTCACTTCGCCCGGTGATTTTGCCAAGCCCACTGGCGTCGCCGTTGATAAAGAGGGCAATCTCTACGTGGCTGATACGCTCAATAATCGCATTGAGATATTCGATGCCGACGGCGCGTTTCTCCGAACATGGGGCAAGAACGGCGATGGCCCCGGCTATTTCGCCAGGCCTAAGGGCGTAACCATCGACAGCGACGGCCATGTCTGGGTGGCAGACGGCATGCAGGACCGCGTACAGGTCTTCACAAACGACGGGCAGCTTCTGATCTCCATGGGCGGACATGGTCTGCTGCCTGGGCAATATCAGGGTTTGGTAAACATTGCGGCCGATAACAAGCGCAATCGAATCTACACCTCAGAGATCTATCCGGGACGAGTGCAGGAATTTCGCTATGTCACCGATGCCGAATTCGACCAGTTGCGCGGTGAACGCGAAAAACTGCGCGCCGACTCCTCGCCTAAGCCGAAGGAAGCCCCTGCCGCGGCGGCAGCACCTCCGCTAGCCGGGGCCACCGCGCCGCAACCGAAGTAAAGCTTCCCGAATGGTTCCAGCCCGAACGGTGAGCCCAGTTTCAACGCTGAGCGCGGCTAGTTCCGCGAGTTGGCTATTCTCAAGTGTTGCAAAATTAAACACTTTGAAACCTCACGCAACTCTTCGCAGTTTTACGATGTTGCAAAACCAAGCGAAGTGCGTGTTTTGCCTTAGCTTGCAGATCAATTGGTTCATTTCACCCAATCCTGAGAACTGCGCAATCGCATCTAGACAGTATTCAGAATAAATAAGAATATTGTAATCATTGCGTTACAGCGAAGTAGTACACGTATCACTGTTTACGGCAAGTGACGTGCACTAACATGGACGAGAGGCAGTGACGAGCACGAAAGGCCGCTCCCCACTGAGGCCTAAGCCTCTGGATTCGGAAGTCGAAACCAAAGAAGGGCATTCTGGAGGTCTCACATTTTTATGAAGAAAGCAATGTTAGTTCTAATGTTCGTTCTGGCCGTTACTGGTTTGGTGATGGCACAGAATTGGTCCTCGCCGGTTGACGTGCTCGGCGCCCACAACAATCAGGGCCGCGGCTGCGCAGGCTGCCATGCTCCGCACAGCGGATCGTTCGGTTCCGGTCACGGCGGCGGCAAGGATGCCGGCAGTTATGCTCTCTGGGGACAGGACGCCAGCCCGCTATATGGCAAAACCATCGCCTTCGGCGATAACGGAAAGTACACCGAACTTCTGCCCAGCACGATTTCTACTGGAAGCCAGGAAGTCGGCGGCATCCTGCTCTGCCTGAGCTGCCATGACGGCAACGTCACCCAGAGCAACATGATGAGAAATCAGTCGTACGAGCAGCAGATTGGTCTTCTGACCAATACCGCCTACGGTAGCCAGCCGATTCCAACCCTGTTGGGCAGCGACGGCACCACGGCCGGCAACTACACCAACGATCACCCGGTAGGCCAGATGGCAACGATCAGCACAGGCAACGGCTTGGTGTTCAACGGAACGAAAATGTCCGTCACTCCCGGCACGCCTTACGCGCAGTTCGTAGCCAACTATGGCTATCCAGCACTGGCACCTGGTAAGTGGTCGCAGCCCTACGGCGTCACCTCTGCAGGCCTGCCTTACGTGCTTTGCACCACCTGCCACAACCAGCACGTGATGACGGTCTATACGTCCTCTGCGGCCAGCCCGATCGCAGGCGACGGTGGTGGTAAGTACTATCCGACCTACTTCTTCGTGAATGGCCCCTACAACCCGAACATCAACAACGTTGCCAATACGAATGCGCCTTCGACGACTCAGTTCTGCCGTCAATGCCACTTCGGTGAGGCGAACGAAGCCAACAACACGAACAACATCACGACGACCTTCTAGTACGACTGAATTGCACGATCGGGGGAAAGGGGATCCTTTCCCCCTTTTTTGTGGACGTAATACTGAGAGGAACCATGAAGCACCACCTCATAACCGCACTTTTACTAATTGCAACTGCCGCGGCTCCGGCCCAAGTCGCCTCGCACGCGCCCTCCGCCCCATCCAAGGCCCCCGCCCCGCAAGGGACGTCAATGCAGGTGAGCGGGAAACCGGTGGCCAAGGTCAACGGAGTCGTGCTCACCGATCGCGACTTGCTGCGCGAGATGTACACGATTTTTCCTTATGCCCGCCAGCACAACGGATTTCCCAAGGCGCAAGAAGCCTCAATTCGGCAGGGCGCGCTGGAAATGATCATCTTTGAAGAACTGGTGTACCAGGAAGCTTTGCGGCGCAAGTTAGTGGTCTCGCCGGAAAAACTCAATCAGGCCGAGACAGCTTTCAAAAAGCAATTCAGCACACCCGACGAATACCAGCAGTTCTTGCAATCGGAAATGCACGGTTCACGCCAGCAGCTGAGAGAGCAGATACAGCGCTCGCTGATGATTGATCAGTTACTCAGGCAGGAACTCGATAGCAAATCCGCCGTCTCCGCGACGGAAGTCAGGGCCTATTACGACAAGAATACGGCGAAATTTGAAATGCCTGAGTCGTTCACCTTCCAGAGCATTTCCATCTTGCCGCCACGCAACGGCACCCCGGACCAGGTGAAGGAGGGGCGCAAGCGCGCGGATGAAGCGCTGAAGCAGGCCAAAGCCACCAAGAGCTATCAGGAGTTCGGGCTGCTAGCCGAGAAGGTTTCAGAAGACGATTACAGGGTGAACATGGGTGACCACAAAGTAGTGCCGGCTGACAAACTGCCGCCAATGGTGCTCAAGCCCCTGACCGCGATGAAGCCGGGAGACGTTAGCGGCCTCATTCAGATCGAAACTGCCTACACGATTGTGCGGCTGAACGCCCATACTCCGGCGCACAAGCAAAGCTTCGCAGAAGTGAAGGGCGAACTCCAAACCGATCTACAGAAGAAAAAGTACGAACATCTGCGCTCGAATCTTGCCAAGCAATTAAAAGCCAAGGCTAAGGTCGAAGTGGTGTAGTTGTGCTTCCAGCGGCTGGGAATTGCGTCGGAAGTCGACGGTCTTTGAAGATTTTCATGACGAGCTGGCTGAGGCTGGCTCGTCATGACGATTTTGGCGTATTCGCGGCTGTGGGGGCGGCGTGTACGCTAGGTGTCCAGTTCAACATGAGGGGTAATGCGGGCTTCAGCACCTTGGTTGGGTGATATGCCGCAGACTGAGAGAAATCGCCCCAAGTAAACAGTTCGGGTCACGGCTAAGTAGCTGTTTTTAAATATCTTGCGACCAGCGCTGGAACAGGAGACTTTGGCAAGGATCGTGCCCTTAGATTAAATGTGTTCGCTCGGATGATTGTCATTCCTTCGGCGGCAATGAAGGGCTATAGAGCCATGAAGAAGTTATTCACCTGTGCAATCTGGCTTGGCATTTTAGTTTCGGCACGATTGACCTGCGCCCAGGGCACCCCCGGCACCCAAGGCGCGCCGGGTACCCAAGGAGGCGCGGGCGCGCAAATCGGCGATAACACGCATGTCAACGCCGGTGCGTTACTGACAGCCGGGTATACCGGCGACTACGGCAACCAGATCCAATCCAATCACGGGCTCACGTTCGGAGCCACCGGGACATTTAGCGGCTATTACTACAATCCAAACTTCATCAATTTCAACGTTACCCCGTATTTCAACCAATCGAAGGCCGACTCCGACTACCAGTCGCTCACCAATGCCAGCGGCGTTGCCGCTACCGCAAACTTCTTCACGGGGAGCCATTTTCCGGGCTCAGTCAGCTACCGCTACGACTACAACAGCACTGGGACACTTGGCCTGGCCGGAACTCCGAACTTCACCACGCAGGGTACTGGCCAGGGCTTCGGAGTGAATTGGAGCGCTCTGTTGCCTGGCTTGCCCACCTTGTCGGTGGGTTATCAGCAGGGAAGCGGCAGCGGGACACTGTACGGCACCAATCAGGAAACCTCGTCCGATCAGCACCTGCTCAATGTCCGGTCAGCATACCGGATCGCCGATTTCAACTTGACCGCCTATTACGATCACAACACTCTGCACTCAGTGTTGCCCGAGTTTCTTGCCGGCAATGGTGAGGATGTTCTGAACAGCAGCTCGAACGACTTTGGTTTTGGCGCTAACCGCAACATACCCATCTGGAATGGACAGTTTTACGCCAACTACACCCACTCCACTGTCTCCAGCGATTACTTGTCGACTGGCCTGCAGAGCAACACCACGTCTGGCTACACCGCCGACGTCGAGGCCGCCGGAGCCACTTTCCACCCCACCACAAAGTTGGAACTGTTCGCCAACCAGACCTTTACTAACAACCTTTCGGGGTACCTGAACCAGGGCCTGATCAACGGCGGCTCGATACCCGTGATTAACCTGGGAAC
This sequence comes from uncultured Acidobacteriaceae bacterium, assembly GCA_963699185.1. GTDB lineage: Bacteria > Acidobacteriota > Terriglobia > Terriglobales > Acidobacteriaceae > DASRAA01. The sequence continues at coordinate 1,547,742 of OY969419.1, forward strand.
GAACTCAGACTCCAGCACCGAAGGCGGAGGGGCCAGCTACCAGTTTACGAATCATCTGTGGGCACAGGCGCAGGCGAACCACTACGACCAGAACTACCTCGGCAAGACCTATTCGGGAACCTTTCTCAGCGGGAACGTCAACTACGGCCGCCGGCTGTTCGACATGTTCACCTTCTCGGCTGGTATTGTCGATAGCAGTACTGGGCTGGGAACTAACAACGTGGGCTTTATCGGGACGGTGAATTATTATCGAAAGTACGGCCAGTGGCAAACTTCAGGCAACTTCAGTTACGCCCAGAACGTGCAGTCAGTACTGATCACGGAGACCACGTCTTACTATAATTACAACGCGAATGTGCATCGCCGCTTCAGCGAGAGAGTGCAATGGACTGCGGTCTTTAATGGCAACCACACCGGTCTCAGCAGCCAGAAAAATTCAACTAGCCACAGCGAGTCTTATTCAACGACATTGAGCCTGCGTCACCTGAGCTTTAACGCCCAATACCTTAACGGACTGGGCAACTCGATCCTCACTCCCAATGGTATTGTGCCGATTCCTCCGACACCGGGAGAGCCGAACCCCAACCTCATTATGTACAACGCAACGAGCTACGGCGGAGGCATTTCTTGGTCACCCATTCGTCGCATGTCATTTAGTGGTACGTATAACCGCGCTCTGAGCGACACGCTGTCGAACTCGATCTACTCGAAGAACAACACCGAGATCATTAACGGGCAATTCCAATACCGACTACGCAGGATTGGCATTCTCGCGGGCTATACTCGGTTTACGCAGGGGATCAGCGCATCAGGCATTCAAGCGGGAACCACGACGTCTTACTTCGCCGGGATCAGCCGATGGTTCGACTTCTTCTAAGCCGTATGCGCAAATCGCTGTTCAGAAATGCAGCGTTGGCTGGCCTCGCCTTGATAATGGCGGTCCCCGTGCTCGCTGCAAATCCATCAAAAGAGCTCCCCAAACCACAACCCGGTTCCGAGTTGCTGCTCGAAGGCGGACGCAAGCTGATCTACGAGCGCAGCTTCAGCCTGGAACGCGAGGTGAAGCCCAAGCGCAGCTTCTGGACCAAACTGGTGGACGTAGTTGCGGGCGAGCCGGACTTCCACTTCCTGGTCAATCCCTACAGCATCACGACCGATTCGCGCGGACGAATTATCGTTAGCGATCCCGGCGCCGATGGTGTGCACATCTTTGATTTCCAGCAGCAGAAATACAAGTTCCTCACCCGCCACGACAAAAGCAAGGACGAGACGCTGACTCCGCAGTGTGTCGCCGTCGATGCGCAGGACAACATCTACGTCACCGATTCGCAGGCGGGCAAGATTTTTGTCTTCGACGCTAACGGAAAGTATCAACACGCCATCGGAAGCTTGAAAGGCGGCGAAGGCTTCTTTAAGCGTCCCACCGGCATCGCCGTCGACTCAGCGGCGCAGCGCATTTACGTCACCGACACTCTGCGCAACAAGATTTACGTGATGGACATGCAGGGCAGCGTGCTGCAGACCATCGGCAAGACCGGAACTGGCGATGGAGAGTTCAACTATCCCACTGAATTGCGGCTGAATGGGAATGACCTCGTCGTGGTCGATGCGATGAACTTTCGCGTCCAGGTGCTGGACCGCTCCGGCAACTTCCGCTACTCGATCGGAAAGCTTGGCGACGGCACCGGCTGGATGTTCCGGCCCAAAGGCATCGGGTTCGATTCAGAAGGACACTTGTATGTCGTAGATGGCGCCTGGAGCGTCGTGCAGGTATTCAACCAGGAAGGGAAGCTGCTGTACTACTTCGGACAACGGGGAACTGAGGCTGGAGAGTTCCAGTTGCCGGCCGGATTACAAATCGACAAGAACGACCGCGTCTACGTTGTGGATTCCTACAACCACCGAATCCAGGTGTTTCATTATTACGGATTGCCCAAGCAAGCTGAAGAAAGGAAACCGTGAAGTCTTTCCTTTCTCTTGTCCTCGCTGTACTTCTCACCGCGATTTGCGTAGCAGGCCAGACGATTCCCGGAGACACGCTGGGCATGCACAACCTCACGCCGTCGAGCGGAGCATCGATCCACATCCAGTCCGGCAGCATCGGCTGCACGTTCTGTCATGCCCCGCATAGTGGGCTCGGTGGCGTGACACCCCTATGGAACCAGGAGCTTTCGGAGGCGCAATACAATCCATACACTAGCACTACGTACCATCAGACCGGGAACACTCAACCGCCGCTCGGCGTGACCAGCAGTTTGTGCCTCAGTTGTCACGACGGAACCGTAGCTGTTGGACAGTCGGCTGCGTACGGGAAGATCCAGACCACCGGCAACTGGGCCAACGGCGATTCGTTTGGACAGAATCTCAGCAGCTCGCATCCCTTCAGTCTGGTAACACCCATCAAAGACACAGCAACCCTGGTGGCATCGCTGGTATCGCAAGGTAAAACGGCGGATCCTACCGGCAAGGTGAAACTGGTCAAGGGTAACGTGGAGTGCACCAGTTGCCACGATCCGCATGTGCAAGGCATAGATCGGATCGCCCAGCAGTTCCTGGTGCGCGACAGCTCGAAGGGGCAGATGTGCCTGGCGTGTCATGATCCCAATCGCACGATTCAGGGGCAGACAAACCCGCTCGCGGGTTGGCCCAACAGCATTCACCAAAGCGCCGTCACTCAAGTGGCGACGGAGGCCAATGTCGGCTCTTACAGCACAGTTGCCTTGAATGCGTGCACGTCTTGCCACATGAACCACAATGCCAGTTCACCGGCAAGGTTGTTGCGGCCTGCCACTCCTTCGGCGCCAGGCGTGGACCCGACCACGCAGGACTGCATGACCTGCCACAACGGTGGAACCTATCTGTCGCCCGCCGCCCCGAACATCATGTCAGAGCTCTCTAAGTCAGGGCACCCGTTGCCTTCGGGCAATAACGGCCACGACGCTGCAGAGCCTGCAGTGTTGTTCAACAATCGTCACGCCACCTGCACGGATTGCCATAGCGCGCATGCTTCGAATCAGGTGACGGTGTTCGGTCCACCGCCGATGCTGCGTGTTTCGCAATCAGGTGTGCAGGGAATCAGCGCAGCGGATGGTATTACCATTTTGACGCCGGCAGTTAATCAGTACGAAAACTGCCTGCGCTGTCACGGCACCGGGCCCGGCAAGCAACGACTGATCATCTACGGGTACTCAGCGGTGAGGTTAGTCTCACAGCCCGATGCCCTGAACGTGATTCCCGAGTTCAGCACCACCGCCACCTCGAGCCACCCGGTGACGCATGATCGCAGCAGCGGATTGCCGCAACCCAGTCTCCGCACCAACATGTTGAACCAGAATGGCTCGATTTCGGCGCGCAGCACTGGGCCGCGAATCTTCTGCTCAGACTGCCACAACAGCGACGACAACCGCGAATTTGGTGGCAACGGTCCCAATGGGCCTCACGGATCAGTGAATTCGCACATCCTCGAGCGCAACTACCAATTCAGTCAGGCTGGGACCCCGGGCGGACCAGTTTCCAACACGTTCCCCAATCCGGACCTGAGCATGAACGGCCCGTACGCGATGTGCGCCAAGTGTCACGACTTGAATCAAGTCCTCAGCAACACCAGTTGGTCACTGCATAGTGGGCATGTGGGTCAAGACGGGTTTTCCTGCTCGGTCTGTCACACTGCGCATGGCATGGGCGCCAACTCTCCCAGCGTAACCGGAGAACGGCTGGTAAATTTTGACGTCAAGGTGGTTGCTTCAAACGGCGGTCTGCCTATTGGCTACAACCGCGGAACCGGCACTTGCACGCTGACGTGTCATCAAGTCGTGCATAACTCCGACGGAACGGTTGCGGGCTCGAAGTCTGGCAGCGGCATTAAGACCGTCAAGCACTAGTCGTTGTCTCGCCGCGGGATACGAGCCGAGCAGTCTGGAATATTGGGTCCGACGGCAAGCGCCAAATCCCTCGCTCTGTGCGTTGAATCCCACCTAAAATGAGACTAGGCCGCATAGCATTCCAGGTTCGAAGGCGTAAGCTGCTGATTCCATGACTCAAAGATTGGTCCCGCAAGGCGGCCAGTTTGGCATGATTGGTGCACTTATCCTTATTGGCCGGGGTTGTCGCACGCCACTGTCCGGCAACCTGAAGGAGCCTCATTTCCATGGAAAACGGTTCCCACGAACCACCAACTGCGAGTCCGTTCTGGCCGGTAACCCACGTGGCCGCCTTGTCGGCAGTGTGCCTGATTGTCGGCCTCGTATTGGGTTACTTTCTGCGCGGATCCGCGCCGGCTGCAACCACCGCTCAACTGGCGGCGCACCAAACGGCGGCTCCTGCTAGTTCAGGTACGATGCCTGGAGCCATGCCTCAAGGCACGGCTCCGCATCCTGCGCCGACCCTGGATGACATGAAGCGGATGGCCGACAAAAAGGCCGAGCCGCTGCTGGCGAAACTGAAGACCGATCCCAACAACGCCGCGACGCTAAACCAGTTGGGTATTCTCTATCGCGCAACCCACCAGTTCAAGGAAGCGGAAGGCTATTACGAAAAGGCGCTGCAGGTGGATCCCAAGAACGTTAACGTTCGCACCGACCTCGCCTCGTGCCTGTATTACACCGGAGACGTAGATGGCGCGCTCGCACAATTGCAGAAGTCGCTCACTTACGATCCCAAGCACGCGGGGACATTAATGAACCTCGGCATCATTGAGTGGAAAGGCAAGAATGACACCAATGCCGCGGTGGCCGCCTGGGAGAAACTTCTCAAGCTGAATCCGGATTTTCCCCAGAAGGAAATGGTCGAGCACATGATCGCCGAAGCCAAAGGGCAAGTGAATACCGCGCAGTCTTCCAACCAAAGCGACCAGAACTGATCCGAGGACGTGAGGGCATTCATCCGGTCTCTCTCAGGTGTAGCATCGCCAAACTTCCTCAATGCAAACGCCATTCGATCTGGATGGCGTTTTAGCGTTCAATAATCGGCGCTACCGTTTGCCGCGGCGCTTAGGCCGCTTCGTTTGTTGCTTCGGCTTCGTCGCCGGCTTAGCTTTTGGCTTCGCCTTGGGTTTCGGTTTCTGCTTGGGCCTGGGTCGTCGTGTCGGCCTGGGAGTCGGCGTCGGTCTGGGCCGTCGCGTCGGCCTCGGTGCCGGAGTCGGCGTCGGAGTAGGCGTGGGTGTCGGTGTTGGTGTGGGGGTTGGCGTGGGCATCGCGCCCGCCGACAGACTCTGCACAAGCGCCGTTCCGTTCGGGCTGCCCCAACCGCTGCAGGGGTCCCATCCCGTGGCGGCCTGATAGTCGCCGTTATTGCCGGACGTGATGTCGCGAAACGTTCCAGACTGGCTTGCAATGGTCTGGTAAAGGTTGGGATTCAGGTATCCAACCGGTGTGCCCAGCGACTGATTGAAGAGCGCAATCAGACCGGACCACAATGGCGCAACGGCACTCGTGCCTCCCACGGTGAAACTCGATCCATCAACCTGGACCTGGTATCCGGTCGCGGGATCGGCATCACCGGAGACATCAGGAAGCCCGCGGCCTTTGAAGGCGCCGGGATTGTGGGACGGGGGAACATTGGCATTGGCCTGCCATGTTGGAATCGGGAAAGTAGCGCTGATTCCACCACCGGTTGCGCCATTATTAGGAAGGTCGTTCCACACAACTTCGCTGGAAATCGAACTGCCACTAAGAGTAATCGTGGTGCCGCCGCAAGCCAACGAGTAGGGACTCGAAGACGGGAAGTCCACGTGGTCGCTGCCGTCGCCCACGCCGTCATCCGAACCGTTATCGCCCGACGCCACGCAGACTGTCACGCCCATAGCCGCCGCCGACTGCAGAGCGCTGTTGTAGTTCTGCAAAGATTGCGCCGTCCAGCTCGACTCGGGTCCTCCCCAACTGATCGAGATCACCGACGGATTGTTGACCTTGTCCATTGCCGCTTGGTTGATGGCATCCAGAAATCCGGCATCGGTGTTGGGCGCGAAATACACGACGATGTTTGCACTCGGCGCAACTGCGCCGACCACTTCGATATCCAGCATCACCTCAGTATCGGGACCGCTGGTGTCGCCCGTCGGCGCGTTTTGGGCGCCGTCCACGGACACGGCGGTTACCGTAGGTGCTGGGGAGATTCCCAGACCACTGAAATATGTGTTGAGGTCCGATTGCGTGAATCCGCCACCGAGCTCAATGATCGCAACCGTCTGGCCCATTCCGTTCACTGCTGTCGGGAAGCTGTAGGCCTGTGCAATTTGTAACGCTGTAAACGATGTGGCTGCCGCCGCAGATGGGGCAGAGTTTTTCGCGATACGATAGTGGGTCACTGCCTGCGGGCGGTTATCAAGCCCGTGGACGCCGCGTACCACACCACTCAACTCTTCTGGGATGGATACCGATCCAGTACGACCGCGATACGGCTGCCCGTTATATTCGTATCTCGCCAACTGCACCTGAAACGCCTGGGCAAAATCCTTACATTTGCCGCTCAAGGTGACAGTTCTCGCGCCGAGATTCACGTTTGACACCGCCAACCCGTAAACGGAGGCAAACGCCGCCACTTTCTGTACGTCTGCCGGATCGGCACCGTATCGCGACTCGTACTCATCGCGCGAGAGACGCTGGCCGCTCGCGATCAGCTTGTCGAGCGAGGGACGCTTCGAGCCCGACGATCGCGGCCGCAAAACCACCGACACTTGCATCAATTCGTTGGGATCCAGAGTGCCGGTTTGGATAGCGCCTGGTTTCGGGTTGCGCTCACTGCCCTTCAGCTTGACGAACTTTTCGAATGCCATCATTTGCGCCTCGGATTTCTTTGGGGGGGTCGCCCTTGTCCAAAACGATACCGCAATACGACCGTTAGTGCTAATAACTCAGGGTCGTCGTTTTCGGGGCTGTCCAGTTCGGTGCGCCGCTCCCCTCCCGTCGAAATCCGTGGACTGTTTCTAGGCTCTGTCTGCGAGGCGCTCGGGCGACGGCGTTGCTGAGACGACCTCCTTTTTCGTTGCTACTTCGAGTTGCTGACGTTTCTGCTCGTTGAATTCACGGAGCTGGTGCCGCATTTGGTTAATCTGCGAGCGCATTATTTGGTAGCCCTCTTCGCGGAAGAGACGCCAGGCGGGAGAGCCGGGGCGCATGCCGGGGGGAGGAGTGGGGAGAGCTTCACCCTGGCGCAGTTCCACTTCTTCGTCAGCCTTTTGCAGGACCGCGTCGGTTTCGGCATCGAGATCGGTGCCGGGTGGGATGCCGAATTGTTTCTCAAATTCGGGGCATTCCTTGATGCGGGAGTAGTCGCCGGCGTGGGGTTGCGCATTTGCTGCCGCGGCGGCTTCCATCTGCTCGATGCGGCGGTTGGTGGCGCTGACATGCTGGATGGCGTAGAGAAGCTTGCCGGCGGTGCGAGGTTCGAGCTGTCCGGCGGCGAGAGCCTGAGCGATGTCGGTGAGGGCGGCGCGCACGGCGTAGAGATTGTCCAAGGACTGGATTTCGAGGCGATAGGGCAGGTTATCGCGAAGGGCGCGGGCGCGACGCAAGCGGCGTCCGCGCTCCATGAGGTGGTAATAGCAGTATTTGCGGTCCCGCAGTGAGGGGGAGCCGCAGTAGGTTCCGTCTTCTTTGACGTGACGACAGGTTTCGTATTGCATGAGGCCAGATTTCCTTTCGGTAATGCGGCACCCCTCTGCCCCTCTTGAAAACAAAGGGTTTATTGCACGACTGGCTGTAAGTTTCGGCAAACAAAGCGTATTACAGACAAAGTCGCACAAACAAAGGGGTTACCGTCCGTAGTTTGCAAAGAACAAAATGGCGCTCGCCCGGTGAGGGCGAATGCTAGTTCAGGGATAACGGAGTTGCGGGGGAAGGTCAGGAGAAAAGTGAAGGGTGAAAAAACTTTAGTAACAAAAAGTCCCGAAATGGGAAGAGGAAGCAATAAGCAGTAAGCAATAAACAAAAGACCTACCCGGCCAAAATCAGGCCGGATGGGGCACGCATTATAAAAGGGCGCCCCTTTCCAAGCAGGTTTATGTTTGCTGTGCTGAAGCAGTAAACCAAACCTCACGAAAGGAACACCCGATGAATAGCATCAAGTATGTGGGTCTGGATGTCCACCGCGACACGATTTCGGTGGCGGTATTGAACGCTGAGGGGAAGCTGGTGATGCAGTCGGTCATTGCCACCCGCGCCTCTACCATTCTGGAATTTCTCCGTGGTCTGCGTGGAACGTTGCACGTCACCTTCGAGGAAGGCACGCACTCGGCCTGGCTCTACGATCTGCTGGTACGGCGCGTAGCCAAGTTGGTAGTGTGCAACCCACGCAAGAATGCGCTGTTGAAGGCGGGCAGCAAGAGCGATGCGATCGACGCGCGCAAGCTGGCGGAGTTGCTGCGCCTGGGATATCTCAAGCCGGTGTATCACGGGCAGAACAGCACGGCGGCGGTGAAGCATCTGGGGCGCAGTTATGCCGCGCTGACCGAAGACACGACGCGGATCATGGGCCGGCTGAAAGCGCTGTATCGCAGCCAGGCGATTGCCTGTGCCGGCAAAAAGCCTTATGGAGCGCGGCATCGGGACCAGTGGCTGGCGCAGTTAACCGACAGCGGAATGCAGCGCCGCGCCCGGAGACTCTATCAGGAGCTCGACCTGCTACAGCAGTTGCGTCGCGACGCCCGGCAGGACCTGATTCTGGAATGTCGCAAGCATAGCGAGACGAAGCTGCTGCGCACGATTCCGTGGCTGGGCCCGATACGGGTGGCGCTGCTGATCGGGCGGGTGCAGACACCGCATCGCTTCCGTAGCAAGCGGCAGTTCTGGGCCTACTGCGGGCTGGCGCTGGAGACGCGTGACAGCGGTGAGTATCGCGTGGTCAACGGACAGATCGAGCGCAGGAAGAAGCCGGTGTTCATTCGCGGGCTGAACCGCAATCACAACCACGATCTGAAGAACCTGTTTAAGAGCGCGGCCACCACGGCCAGTGGCAGTGAGGGAGCGTTTGGCCGGTTCTACGAAAACCTTCTGAAAAAGGGGATGAGAGCGGAGATGGCGCGGCTGACCCTGGCGCGCAAGATCGCGGCCATTACGTTACATGTGTGGAAGAAAGGAGAGGCGTTCGACGCCAAGTATGTGAAGCCACAAGCCGCTTGAGCGCGCAGGACCGCAGGGAAAGGGCGAGTTTCACTTCGCGTTTTTCTGTTCGGGCTGCGAGCTCGGGTTCGAGGGTAAGTATCCTGGCCGGGTTAGACTAAGTGCGCCGCTGGCGCCAAGTCTCACGGGGCACCATATGCTCCCTCGGATAACCCAAAAAAGCCATACTGGCCGCGGCTAGGACCGCGAGTCTCAGATAGAACCATGGTTGGCCCGCTGAGCGGGACCACCGTCAGGCTTGTGCAGCTTCAGCTAGCGAAGGATGTCGTAGCGCGGATATGAAACCAGTCAGACAACTGCTGACTTCCGCCACCAAGCATGACGAGAAGGGGCTGGATGTCAGAGAACTACCGGCTGCTCCGGCACAGGGAGAAGTGTTTTCTCTTGACATCCCCTTTTATAGAACCCGGCGCCGCTGTGGCTGCTTGGCGACCCTGTCACAGCGAGCGGTGATCCCCATCACCGGGCAACCGAACTACTAAGCCTATCTTTTATGCGCACGTCTAAGAGCTTTCGCTCGGAGCACGAGCGCACCCTCAATTCCCAGATAACAACAGTTAGGGGAAACCGATGAACAAAACTCTAAGAGTTATTACAGCGTCGTTTGCGCTGCTTGTCCTGTTCGCTTTCGGACTGGCTGCCAGCGCCGGTGCGCAGGTGTCGATTACTCCGGCAGACAGCAAGGCGATCGTGAAAGCCATGGACGCCGCCATGGAGCCGGGTGACCAACAGAAGAGGCTCGACTTTATGGTGGGCACCTTCGATGTGAAGGTCAAGGTGTGGATCGAACCTTCGCAGCCTCCGATTGAGTCGAAGGCGACTGCGGTCGCGTCATGGGTACTCGGCCACCGTTACATACAACAGATGCTGTCCGGCTTCATTATGGGCGAGGCTTGGAGCGGCATCGGCTATGCGGGTTTTGACAACGTCCAGGGTCAGTACGTGGCCTGCTATATGGACACGGGCAGCACCGGCATGGAGTGGTACACGGGAAGCATGGATCCGGACAGCAAGTCTGCAAAGCTGAGCGCAACGATCTATGACGCGATCACTCTTAAGCCCACCAAGCTGGAAATGAGGCTCACCATGTCTCCGGACGGCAATCACGTCACGGAGCTGTGGCAGGCAGACGCGAACGGCAAGATGTTCGAAAGCATGGAGCTCACGTACATCCGCACAAAGTCGTAAAGCTGAACAAGGAGATTGTCATCATGCGAAACCTATTGAGAAAGTCCGTCCTACTGAAGATGTTGTTGGGCGTCCTCGTCATGCTGATGTACGCGCCTCCGAGTTCGGCCATTGCCGGCGTCCGCCGTCGGGCCGTCCGGAGGACGGCAATCGTCGTCGGCTCGACCGAAAAGAGCGCGGCCGAAAAGGAGCAAGCGGCGGCGCAGCAACAGGCAGCGGCAGCGCAGCAGCAGCAAGCGGCTGAGGCGGCAGCGGCTCAGTCCGCGGCAGCCGCGTCGCAGGCATCGGCGGCATCTGCAGCGGCAGCTAGTCAGGCTGCGGCTGCGGCCAGCCACGCCAGCGCTTCGCAAAAGACGCCGGCGCAGCAACTCCAGGAGCTTCAGTCGCTCTTAAATCAGGGACTGATCAGCCAAAGCGACTACAACACCGCGAAGGCGAAGATCCTTAGTTCGCTTTAGCAGTGAACCGGGCCGCCGGACAGAAACCCATCCAAGACCCAGCGGGATACGGCAGGTGGGACAAGCTCGGTTTATTCGCGGCCCTTCGTGCGCGTAACGAGCGGCTGGATTTCGTCGTCCCCAAATCGACATCAAGGAGAAGTAGATGAACTTCGTTGGAAAAACATCTCGAGTTTACTTAGCACTTATAGGATTAGTTTTGATTGCCCTTCTCTCGGGTTGCACGAAGGCGGTTCCGGACGAGGTGGCGACCGCCAAGATGACGAAGTACGACAACATCCGCGCGATGGGCTACTGCGAAGTGTTTCTCATCGGGGGCAACCCGATCACGAAAAACCTGAAAGCGGCCATCTACAACACGACCGACCTGAACAACCACGCGAATCCCCTTCAAACCTGTCCGGCTGACCTTTGGGCCAAGATCGATCCTGAAGTGCTCAAGAAGCAGAACGACATGCTGGGCGCATTCAAGAATGGCCCACGCGGCTGGACAAACGACTGGATTCAGCTTCCCGTCGGTCAGGAGCAAACATTCGACGGATTGCAGACCCATTGGTTCATGACTGTTGACCTCCCGAAAGATCTGGAACTGGGCAAGAAGGGCGGAACGGCTTACAAGCCAACCATCGGTCACAGAAATTCCGAGATGGGATTCGTGGCGGGCAAGCCGGTTTTCATTCTGGACGATCCAGACGGCAATCCATGGGTCATGCAGGCATACGCGCAGATCGTCGATCCGAACCTGACGTATGAACAACTGACAAGTCTGGGTGACAAGCTGAAACTGCCCCCCGGTTGGAAGTTCCGCGTCAAGGTTCTCGACCGCGATCTCACGATTAAGGCGATTAACGGTGAGGCTTGGATCGTGCAGGACGACCTGGAAAACACGTACGACAAGTGCTTCGAGGAGAGCGGCCAGACGGCCTGCACCTTCAGGCCGTAGGCATCGGTGCACATTGCTCGCAGGGCAGTGAAGATGGTCCTGCTCTGCGACGCCTCTTGAGAGTTATCCGCTATTTGGTTGGTTTCTTAGTTGCCGGAGGTAGCACTCATGAAGATCATCAAAGCCGCACCCGTGTGTCTGGCGGTACTGCTCGCGGTTCTGCTCGTCGCCTGCACATCTAAGAAAGAAGAAGCCAAAACCCCGGACCTGGAAGAAGCCGTCAGCACGGCGGTTGACGCCTACCTCTTCGGCTATCCGCTGATGACGTTCGACATTGCCCGCATGCAGCAGACCAACGTCGCGGTGCCCGACGCCGAACATGCTCCCATGGGGCAGATGATCCGGATGCGCACCTATCCGGCGGTGGACAACCACTGCTGCGCCGCGCCCAACGCTGACACGCTCTACACCGAGGCTTGGCTCGACGTCTCCAAGGAGCCGTCGGTGCTGAGCATTCCTGACATGGGCAACCGGTACTACATCATTCCCATGCTGGACGGGTACTCCGAGGTATTCAGCGTAGCCAGTCCCGCGACTACGGGGTACAAGGCACAGACCTACGCCATCACCGGTCCGGGTTGGACGGGCACGCTGCCTTCGGGCGTAACGCAAGTCAAGTCACCCACCGGGATGGTGTGGGTACTGGGACGCATTTACTGCACGGGCACGCCCGAGGACTACAAGGCCGTACACGCCTTACAGGACAAAGTCACCGTTATTCCGCTCAGCTCTTATGGCAAGCCGTACACGCCGCCGCCGGCGCAGGTTGATCCTAACTTCGACATGAAGACGGCGGTACGCAAGCAGGTGGATGCGTTGGACATCGATGCGTATTTCACGCGCCTGGCGCAATTGATGCAGACCAATCCGCCGACCACCGCCGATGCCCCGCTGATCGAGCGTATGGCGAAGATCGGACTGGTGCCGGGGCAGGATTACGATCCCAGCAAATTGGGCCCGTTCGACAAAGAGGCGATCAAGGCCGTCCCCAAGCTGGCGCTGCTGAAAATGGTCAGAGCTCCTGAAAGACCGGAAGACGACGAATGGCTGGCTGTACTTCACCTCCGGCGTCGGCAACTGGGGTACCGATTATCCGCTGCGCGCCATGGGCAACATGCTGGGGCCGGGATGGAACCGTCCGCAGGATGCGGTGTATCCACTCTCGCAGAAAGACGCGAGCGGGGACGACTATAACGGCTCTGACCACAAGTACGTCATGCACTTCGAGAAAGGGCAGTTTCCGCCGGTCAAGGCCTTCTGGTCGATCACGCTGTACGATCCGGACTTCTTCTTCGTGCCGAACTCGATCAACCGCTATGAGCTTAGCCAGCGCAACAAGTTCATCACCAACGCTGGACGGCTCGGTGGACATGTATCTCCAGGCCGAATCGCCCGGCAAAGCAAAAGAAGCGAACTGGCTGCCTGCGCCGAAAGGGAAGTTCGTTTTGGTGCATGCGCTTGTACTGGCCGACGTCCACGCCGCCTTCGATCCTCGACGGAAGCTGGACTCCACCCCCGGCGAAGCGGGCGCCGTAGCTCGGTTGCCGCACAATTCATCACCAAAAGGCGGCGGGTCGTATAGACTTCCACGTATCCAGAAAACTTAGCAAGTTTAACCGACTGGAACATTTCGCTCGGAGACGAGAGGACAAAGATGATTCAGGCATCGACACCAGGATTGAAACGCATGGCGCTAGCATTGATGGTTGCGATCGCAGCAGGCGTGTTCGCAATCACTCCCGCGGCGGCGCAAAGTTCGCAGATGGCCGACAAACTGATGGCCATCAAAACGGCGCAGGACGCCAACAAGGCCAAGCTTGCCCAGTACACCTGGACGGAGACGGAAACCATCGCCATTAAGGGTGAAACCAAGGACACCAAGACTTATCAGGTCAGTATGGTGAACGGCCAGCAACAGAAGACTGAAACCGGCAATCAAGCAGCGCAGCCCAGCGGCCGCCAGGGCCGCGTGAAGGAACACGTTGTCGACAAGAAGAAGCAGGAGTATCAGGAGTACGGCCAGTCGATCGGCGCGCTGGCCAAGCAATACACCACGCCCAATCCCGAAGCCCTGATGGCGGCCAAGCAGGCGGGCAATATCTCGCTGGTGCCCGGCAGCGGCACCGTGAACCTGGTGATCAAGAATTACGTAAAGCAGGGCGACTCGATGACCATGACGGTGAGTGAGCAGACCCACTCGCCAGTGAGCGTGCAGGTGAATTCGTACCTGAACGATCCCAAGGACGCCGTCACCATTGGCGCCGAGTTTGCGCAATTACCCGATGGCACCAACCACGTAGCGAGTACGCTGATCAACGGCGTCAGCAAGCAACTCACGGTGAATGACGTGAACTCGAACTACCAGAAGCAGTAACGGGGTACTGGAGCGCCCTACTGCCCGAGCTGCGCCAGGGCTGCGCGCAGAGGCGCTTCTGACACGCGAATGATACCGACATAAGGTTGGTACATTTCGAGTATCAGAAAGATCGCGCTGCATACTGCCAACGACGAGGCAACCAGGCTGATCACCACCGTCAGATTAGGACGAATGAACAGCCCGAAGCTGATAAACAGTAATGTGAGCCAGGCGACCAGGATCACAAGGAGGGGCGTGGGGAGGGCGGCGGACTTCTGCTCGAACATCAGCCAGCGGATCTGGCCGAGTTGAGTCGCCAATCCCAGTGCCTGGGTTCGCAGCGGTCGCTGATTGTCAGTCGTAGGATTCAGCTCCTGAATCGTGTCCCAGATCGCTTCACCGTTTGCCGCGGACGGATCGAATCGGATCTTGCCTTGTCCATCCTGTTGCCAGGACTGTTCAATCAGGCTGGCCACGGTGCTGCGCAAGACTGCCCGTGCATCCTTAGCTTCTGGTCCGTAATGCATGAGGACGCGATCGAGCAGCACAATGCGCGCGGCGGCTTCTGTCATCTCGGTGTTCTGGGTGTCGTAGAAGCCCTTGGCCGAGGCGATCAGCAAGCCCAGCACTAACGCGACGGTGGTCGCGACCAGCCCCATGCCAAGGCGCACAGCTTCTCTCGAATCGGAACTGAAGTGGCCTTCCGGCAGACGGGACCGAAGAGCCATTCCCAATAGTGCGCCGCCGAAGACGCAGCCAAAGATAATCACGCAGCTCGCAAATGGGTTCATAGTTGCCGCTCGTGACAGACGTGCGACTGCAATTCAACGGCCGAAAAGCCTCTTGTGTTTGCGCTACGGTGTGGGTACCACCTTGTAGTACACGCCGCCAGCACCATACGACGGGCTGAACCACGTATTGCCGCACAGATAATAGGTCCCGCTTCCAACATTGGGCGTGATGCAACCCGCCGGAAGCACGGACACGATCTGTCCCATGGAATAGCTGGCTGCGGTAGCACCCGAAGCGGCATAGTTCGCATTCGCAGCCGCGGCATTGGCGTTGGCTGCGGCCATGTTGGCGTTCGCGGCAGCAGCATTTGCGTTACTTGTGTTCGCGGTGGTTGCGCCCGCGTTGTAGCCCGCGGCGTAGGCATTCTGTGACGCGGCCGCATTTTGCGATGCGGCTGCCGAAGACGCGATGGCCGCACCAGTTGCCACTCCGACTGCCGCGCCTACTGCGACTGCGCCCGCGGTCGAACCGCAGTCGTAACAGCCGGGATAGTACGGTGCGGGCGGATGGTACGCGTAGGCCGTGGTTGGAGGGTGATATCCGTAATAAGTGTCAGGCGGATGGTAAGCGGTCGCTCCGTTAGGGTCGGTGTGTACGGCGCCGTAGCCAGCCTCGCCTGTGGTGGTCCCGCCGTACGTATTGGTGTGGCTCGTGCCGCCATAGGCGCTGTGCTCGGTGTTGCCACCATACTCATTGGTGTGGGTTGACCCCTGGCCATAGGTATGCGACGAACTTCCACCGTACGCATTGCTGTGGCTCCCACCCTGGCCGTACGTCCCCGACGAGCTGCCGCCGTAGCGATTCGAGTGCGAATAAGCGCTCGCGGTCTCGAACGGTAGTAACGTGATAGCTAGGCTCAGGCAACTGACAATAATCTTGTGCATGGTGTTTCAACTCCTCATTGCTGTGACTTCGCGGGCTTGGCCTTGGCTGGAGGTTTGGCGCTTGATTGAACTCGCTGCCGAGCATCGGCAAACGGGATGTGCTTCGCCGTCGCTGCCGAGCTAGGCGGCGAAAACGTATCAGCCGGCACGGATTCATCGAGCTTCCAGTCGGTGATCGCAAGTTCGTGACGCAGGTGGTCGGGATCATCGAGGAAAATCGCGCGAACCAACCGCGGCAGCTTGTCGTCCGCCCCTACCCACATTTGGACGAACACGCCGTCGCCGGCGTAGGCCACGATGTCAGTGGTGATGCCTGCGACCACATGCGACTGTCCGACGTAATACGCATGCGCAAGTCCAGGCGCAAGGTCACCATAAGGATTGGCAACAATGAGGTCGTCGAACGGGATGGAAATCCCCGCCAGCTTGTACGCCTGCTCCAGAGTGCCGTCGATCGTCGGAGGGGCGTCGGCCACGGCCAGCAGGTTTTCGGCTGGAGCGTAGCCCATCATCTGTTTGCCATCGTAGTAAAAACCGTTGGCGGGGCCATCCGCGGGCTTGAGCACGCGCAGCTTATCAGGCCGTTGCAGGGTGACCTCGTACTTTGTGGTGTACCCCAGCGGAGCGCCCTGCCGGGTCAAGTGCTCGAAAAGTTCTACCGCCGTGAAACTCAGGGTATGAGCGGCAGCCAGTTTGTCGCTGGTGGCTTTCAGGATTTCCAGGGCCTTGGGATCGAGTTGCAGTTTGGAAGGTGCTG
The DNA here is from genome assembly GCA_963699185.1 of uncultured Acidobacteriaceae bacterium. GTDB lineage: Bacteria > Acidobacteriota > Terriglobia > Terriglobales > Acidobacteriaceae > DASRAA01. The sequence continues at coordinate 1,564,236 of OY969419.1, forward strand.
GGGCCGGCGTCGCACTTGCGGCTGCTTTCTTTTTCGCCGGCGGCGTTGCGGTCTGACCCAAGGCAACGCACGCAATCAGCAATATTATTGCAAGGGACATTAATGCCCTGTGGAAAGGCTTGTGTTGCATCGTTACCTCCTGTAGCGCGGTCGTGACGCTGCTTACGGAATCATGCCGCAATCGAACATCTTGTTAGCGATCGGAGCGGCGATCTTGTTAATGAACGCCTGTCGCATTTGCGGGTCGCCTTTCAGCATCGCGATCGCATTCTGCTCCTGCTGCGACGGCGGTGCTTTCGATGCCTTCTTCTGCCACAGTTCCTCGCAGGACGAATTCTGATACTTCGCGATGACCTTGTTGGCGACCATGTCCATCATGGGATATTGGGCTTGGGCAGCAGTGACATAAAGCAACCCGGCGGCTAAAGCGAGCAGGGAAGTGCGCTTCATGGAGATTCTCCTTCCGTGAATTGTGTGATTGTGGTTGCGGTGACATCTTACACTTTAGGGTGGGGAGTCGGTCAAAACACCTGGCGGCCACTTCTGGCCAACTCGCCCAACAGTTTGGCATCGACGATCTGCCACCTGCCCTCGGCATGCCACAAAGTGCCCCGGCCTTCTCATGGTCTTCGTCTCGTAGGCCCAAAACCATCTTCTCCAGCACCTTGTACCGCAGCGCTTCTCCACGAGAGAGAAGATGCCCAGTGGGTTGGTTGCTCTCTTGTAGCTATTTCCGAATCGACCTACTTTTGAGGAGTATCGAGATCGGTTCAGCCGCAGAGCGGCGAAAGGGTCGAAACATGAAATCACTGAAACTATTGTCCACTTTGTTGCTGCTGCTTCTGGTGGCCGCTTCGCTGCCAGCGGTTGCTGGAACCGTAAACCTGCAGTTCAATTCGACGGGCAGCTATTCGTATGGATATCCGACTTATCCATATAACTTCATCGTCAACGGCACTGTCTCAGAGACTCTGATGTGCATCGGCTACAACGAGCACATCACCTACGGCGAGAGTTGGCAAGCGACCGAAATGACTGTTGCCGCTTACGGAGCACTGATCAACAACCCCTTGAAAGCCGAGCAGCTTGCTTATCTCTACACACTGGCCCTTGCCGATGGTGGGTCGAACTCGGCGATTAATGCCGAGGCTTGGTTCATCAACGAAGGACAACCGGCCCCTGAGCCCGATGCTGCTCTCCTGGCTGGCTTTACGCCCGGCGCGTATTCTGCCGTTCGTGTATACGTACCGACCACCGACCAGACTGGTTGGACGGATGGCGTGCCGCAGACCTTCCTTGGGTCAACACCCGAGCCAGGCACATTGTTGACTTTAGGCTCGGGCATTGTCGGGCTGGCGGGACTCGCTCGCAAGCGTTTGTTTAGCTGATCAAATCGGGGCTGCTGCGACGCGGCGCCCCATTTCCAATAATCGGAGAGAGCATGAAAATCAAGTTGCTATTTCTATTTATTTTCCTGACCGGCATCATGGCCAGCGCGAGCGTCGTCACTTTCTCGTATGGCGACGGCTCAACGCTAGAAGTGCAGGGGACGTTAATCGGCACATTTAACGGCAACGTCTTTACGGCTACGTCGGCAACGGGCTCCTATAACGGAACGCCAATTTCGCTGGTTGCTCCCGGCGTCGATGGGGCTTTTATTTACGACAACTCGGTATATCTGCCGGCCGCTCCACAGTTTGTCGACTTGGAGGGATTGGTATTCAATGTCGCCGGATTGGGAGACGTCAACTTGTGCGCCGGCACTGGTTGTGCCGGGTTCGCCGGCTATACCAACATTTCAGACTTCGGTGCTTACCAATTCACGAACCTCACCTACGCGGAGTTCTCCAGTAGTACTCCCGAGCCGTCTACGCTGGTGATGTTCGGTTCCGGGATCATCGGACTAGCAGGCGGGTTGCGTCGCAAGATGAACCTGTAGTTGGTTCGCGTTCTTATCGAGATGCCGGGGCAACGGCCCCGGCTTTCTTCGGTGCCCGGGTAGCAACGGATTAGATCGAAGACTTTCGGTCTTAAACCCGGAAGTACTGCCTCTCGCGTCTGAGCAGATTCAATGAGATAAATGGTAGGCAGGAGGAGACTCGAACTCCTGACCTTCCCGGTGAGCCGGGACGCTCTAACCGGCACCTCGGCCAATCAATTCCAGGATCGATCGGTGGGATTTCCAGGACTTCAGTTCGCGCTCTCGCTGCCGCGCCTCCGCCAGGGTTGGGTAGGATTCCTTATGCACGAGCAGCCAAGGCCCGCGGCTTCTGGTGTATGGGCTATGGCCTCGCTGGTGCTCCGCGATCCGGGTGGCTAAATCCAGCGCTGAACCTATATAAAATTTCTCTGTGGCCGTGCTTTGCAGAATATAAAGGGCCGGCATGAAAAGAAATGGTAGGCACGAGGAGACTCGAACTCCTGACCTCTACCGTGTCAAGGCGGCCCCGGAACGTAACTTATTGAAATCCGACGGCATTGACAGCCATCTTTGGCGTCGTAAGGAACCCTCAGGAAGCGTTATTGGACCCTAATTGGACCCAGATTCCGCAGAGAGATTGTCACCCTCGCGCGCGCCAAGGCAGGCTCGACCCAGACCGAGATCCGTCCTTGTTTCGCCCTATCATTTCGACGTTGAATTCCGGAGTGCTTGTTGCTCGAGACCAAAGGACCTCCTTCACCTTCCGGGAGACATTCAAATCTGTAGGGTCCGGCAAGGATCTTCTGGCGGCGATCACTTCGGTCTCGGCGTTGTCCTCGCCAGCGTAGGTTTGTTCCAGAGCGCGAGAGGATCACGCCCTGCGAGGAGCGACAAAACCTGCCCGCCGGTGCTCTCATCCGGGCGCGAACCAACCACTTTAAAGTCTTCAGCAAACCGGACCAGCTAGCGCCAAGTTCCTTCCGACCATCTTGCGGGCATAGCCTCATCTCTGGTGCGAAGTTACCAGAGGAGGATTAATGCGTGTCCGCTACCAACGAGGATATCTTAGGCTTGGCCATCGCAAGACGGGACCGGACTGTTGGGAGTTTCTTTGGTGGGATATCGAACTTACCGGGCAGAGAGTACGCCGCAAGGCGGTCATAGGAACCGTTCAGCAATACCCGAATATCGAAGAGGCTTGGCAAGCCAGCAACGGTCTGCGGGTTTCCATCAACGAGGCTCGAAACCGGCAGCGAGAACAATTGGTTACGGTCGCCGACTTAGTGGATCATTACACGAGGACGGAACTCGGCGGTGATCCATCGGACGGAGGAAAGTCACACGCCACCAGGACTGTATATAGGAACTTTCTCGCGAGGTGGGTCAGGCCTGCATGGGGTAGCTTGAACATCCGGGCCGTTCGCACAACGGCTGTAGAACAGTGGCTTCGTCAACTGATGCGTGCAGACGGCGGTCCGCTCGCTCCCTCGACCAAGGCGAAGATCCGCAATGTGATGAGCGTGCTCTTTAATCATGCTATCCGGCATGAGTGGCTGGAGCAGGGCAAGAACCCCATCCTTCTCGTCCGCCAAGGTGCTCAGCGGCAAACCATTCCAGAGTACCTGGAACCCGAAGAATTGCGAGCGCTGCTTTCACAACTCGATCACTGCTTTCGTGTGATGGTTCTCTTGGATGCAGCCACCGGACTGCGACGCAGCGAACTCCTTGCACTCAAGTGGGAAGACGTTGATTTCGAACGATTGCAAATCAATGTGCGGCGTTCGATCTATCTGAATGTCGTGGGCAATTGCAAGACCGAGGCGTCTCGAAAACCTGTGCCGCTGGATCTGACTCTGGTTTCCGAGCTCTGGACCTGGAAGCAGGACAGCGCGTACCGCCAGCCTAATGACTGGGTGTTTGCGAGTCCGCACAGTCGAGGCAGAAACCCGTACTGGCCGGATATCCTTCTTGCGCGCGTGGTGCGCCCTGCGGCTGCCCGTGCGGGGATTCGGAAGCGCATCGGCTGGCACACGTTCCGACACAGCTTTTCTACCATGCTGATGGCGAACGGGGAGAATGTGAAAGTGGTGCAGGAACTCATGCGTCATGCCAACTGCCGGTGCACGCTGGAGATCTATTCTCAGGCTCGACTACAGGCGAAGCGGGACGCGCAGCATCGGGTTGTTGAGATGATCATCCCTCGCGAGCGCGAGGCCAACAATAGTGAATTGCCCTTGATTCTCGCGAAAGCGAATCCGTCAGAATAGAGCTGTTGTCACCCGAGTTGTGGCTTAGACCTTGAGCAGTCCCGGACCTTTCCCAGAGGCCGGTTTGAACGAAGCCGCTTTGCGGCGGACGCTTCCGCGTGCCCCGAAGCGAGCGACATGGAAGATTCAAGACTGGCAATGACGTAGCAGTAGCTCTTGAAGAATGATGTGTCTCGCGTTACGATAAGGCCGTTGAGAGCCTTGGCATCATGGGAAAAGAGATCAGCTCAAGATTGACGGTCGTCCCACAAGTACTCTTCCTTCCAACAACTTCCAAGCCAAAATCGATTTAAATCCCATAGAGCTCCACCGCGTCCGCCGCGAACAAAAGCGGCTCCCTTCAAACCGCTGTATCGAACGCGCCCCAGCACAGACCCCACCGCGCACTTCTACTATGGGGCGCATCCGATACAGCACTAGGGTTTCGGGCCAACTTGCGGTTGGCCGACGATCCCGGAGTCGACGGGTCCGTGAACACAAGGGCGTTTTCTATGAGCAGGTTACTGGTGTCAAGGTCTGTTCTTCAGTTTTTCCTTCATAGGGTTCTTGCTTTTGCTGTTGTTCCTGGTTTTCGTTGTGCCGCATGTTGCTCTCCACCGGGTTTCTATACGCACTCTTGATGAGCTGTCTTGATGCAAGCTCGGTGCCGGTTGGGGTTCGAGAGGAGAGTCGATGCTGCCATTTCTCGTTCGGCCTCTAGGACCAAAACGCCCTCGCAGTCATCGGAACACGGTGTTGTCGCAACGGGTGAACATGGTCAAGCCTCAAGCAGCTTTTGCGTAAAAAGGTACGTACGGCTCTTGCGTGATCCAGATGCGATGGAGCAGCACTGCCAGCTTGCGTGCCACAGCTACCACTGCCTTATTCCTCGCCTGCTTACCGCCGCGTGAAGCCAGATGCAGGCCCCACTGTCGAAGCGATGAGTCCTTGCCCTGCGGGCGGAGGATATGGCCGGCACACTCGATCAGCAGACTTCGCAGGTAGACGTTGCCAGCCTTGGTGATGCCGAGTTGAGGGTCGCGATCCCCCGACTGGCTGCGTCGTGGTCTCAGGCCGAGATAGCACCCGACGTCACGACTCTGCTCGAAGCGCTCCTTGCTTCCCAGGGTCAACACGAACGTCAGAGCCGTAAGGTGACCGACCCCGGCGACCTTGACCAAGGCTTGTGTCTCCGGATACTTCGCCTGTCCGAGCTCACGGATCTGTCGATCGTACCGCTTGATCTTGAGCGTCGTCTCGGCGATCTGCTCGAGCACCGGGCCAAGTGCCTGTGCCAGCCCTGGCGGCATCACGGCTACACTTCGCTTGGCGAAGCAGCGGGTTGAAGAAGCTGGCATCCGGTGCCCGCAGGACTTCGTCAGTCCGCGGACGGCGTTCACCGCGGCCGTGCGCAGTCGGACCATGAGGTCACGCGCACGGATCAAGGTCAGAGCCTCCTGCTGCTCGACGGTCCGGTGAGAGATCGGCCGCAGGATCTCTGGATCAAGCCGGGCGTAGCGAGCAAGCTTCTCGGCATCGACTTGATCGCTCTTGCGGTCACTGTGAGAGATGGCCCGCAACTCGCGAACGTTGGCCACGATTACCTCGTGACCTAACTCTTCAAGCTGCTCGCTGATCCAGATCGAGTGAGTGCCCGCCTCCATCGCCACCCGCGCCGGAGGTAGGTCGGTAAACCACTTCTCGACAGCCTTCGGGATGGTCCTGAAGCGGCCACGGTCGACCACTTCTCCGTCTTCGTTGAGGGTGCAGTAATGGCTCCAGACATCTCCAAGCTCGATACCGATCGTCCTCTCAACCCTGCGTTGTCTGCGTGGTACTTCCGCGATGAGGTGCTGCGACTGGTTTTTCATGGGAATAGTCTCTCTCCGTTCCGAAAGACCTGCTCATCCCATTTGTCGCTACGAATCCCGAAAACGCAGCCACCTCTGTGCTGCCCATTGCGCAGGAGGAATCTCAGCGATTGTCGGCGGCAGACTTCCCAGAACCTGACTTGAACGAAGCCGCTTTGCGGCGGACGCTATCGCGTGCCCGAAGCAAGAGACCTCGGAGATTCGAGACGAGGAGTCTTGCAGAATGGTCTGTCTCGCGTTACGATGAGGCGATTGCGAGCCTAAGGTTCATGGTTGGATAGGATGAACTTCAATTTGCAGGTCGCCCAGCAAGTAATCTTCTTTTCAATAACTTCCAGACCAAAGTCGATTGAAATCCCATAGCGTCCGCCGCGGACAAAGCGGCTTCCTTCAAGTCGCTGTATCGAAAGCGCCGTCCACTCCAATGAAATCCACGATTCCTCGCTGGGCGCTTCCGATACAGCCCTAAGACTTCTGGCCCGCGACGTCGGGAATTCGTCATGGGTCCGTACGCTCAGAGTCGCCTAAGGCTCGGGAACAACTCGTCGGACATGCCACGATGCCGTTCCAGCTCGAACTCGCCTCAACTGAGTCCCGTTTACCGAAACACCACTACTGCCGGTCGAAAAGCGATCTCTATCGACGAGCCTAATCCGGCCACCCCCGCCAAGGTTAAGTGGGGCCTATCCTTCAGGAGCTTGCGCAGAAATTCGTTGTAGAAGAGGCGGTTGGGATCGAGGCTTTTACGATAGGCGTTGAAGGCCTGCAACCGTGGGCCTCGGCGGGTGCGGAGGTCTGCCAGAAACTCCGGGTTGAATGGCCCCGAATCGGAATGGGTGCCCGAAGCCGCATCCGGGTCATAGAAGCCGCACATCTTGCCCTGGTGCGGGAAGCCACGCATGCTGACCCAAGCCCGCTCGACGTCGGCGAAGAACTGCAATAGCTTTGCGGGATATTGCGACGCCATTTTATCGTCCTCCACAAAGCCGATCCAAAGACGGACGCGCACCTGGGGCACCTTGCTATCGCTATCTGTTTGCGATAGCGAGGCACGAATCAAGTAATGCCGCTAACCTTCCAGCAAGTCGCGAAGATACTCGGTATAGAAGAGGCCGCCTGGGTCGCAGGTCTTACGGTATCTCTTAAAAGCATCTACGGGTGCCTGGCGCGCCTCAATGCGTTGTTTGGTGATGAAGCCTAAGAACCTTTTATTGAACGGCGGCGTATAGGAATCTGTGGCACTGTCGGTCGGGTCGTAAAAACCGAACATCTTTCCGTTGTGCGGCAGGCCCCCCACGGAGACCCACTTCCTCTCGACATGGGCGAAGAATTTCAATAGCTGGGCGGGATACTCGGAGCTTTTCGCTGGCTCAACGAAGCCGATGAGGTCCAGGTTGACGAAGTAGGCGTCGCGATTCCTGGAGAATGCTCCCGCCATGGCGGAGTCGCCACCCTTCACAAAACGGAACTCCATCGGAGCGGCGATGTGGAAGTTGCCGGCTTGCAAGACATAATTGGTGACGACGTCCAGGCCCTCCCACACTTTCGCAAGACCGTTGTCGTCGAGACCCGGCAATTCGATGAAGTAGGACATGAACATGACGCGCGACGACTTCGCCAGCCACAGGTCGGAGAAGTTTTGATTCGATTTTCCAGCCTGACTCTCGATCTCACTGAGGGCGAAAAGAGCAATCTCAGCCGCGCCGCTTGTGTATAACCAGCTTGTCTGTGCCGCCCGTATCAACGCTTCGGTCCACTTCCCCCCAAAAATATCGATGAGGGGCGCGCCAAATTCGTCCGCATGCGAGAGTTCACAAGCTGATTTCGGCGTCGCATCCGAGTTCGGAATCTGCGGATTCGGATTTGCCACAACATCCCACTTGAGCAAGAGAAAGTTCTTAGCCGGCCACCATGGCCCGGCGTAGGGTGTGAAGAAAACCTCCAGCCGTGCAGGTTTCGTCGATCCCGTCAACAGTTCTTTGAACTTTGCAACGAATTCCTCTCTTGTTGGGAGCCGGAAATACTCCGTCGCTCCCTGGAGCGTGTTTGCCCAGGGCCGGGGCAGGACGTCGAGCGTCATCTTGGTCACTACGCCGAGCCCGCCCAGCGACACGCGTGCGAACTGTAGCAGCGAGTGGCCCTCCCCATCCTTCGATTGTCTGTCGATGATTGTTTCGTTGCCGTCGGCGCCCAGGATCGTGAACGCAGATACCGCCTCGGTGAAGATCGGCGCCTCCACCGTGCCGCCGTGAACGTCGACCGCAGTCATGCCGCCGATGCTGAAGAAACCACCGGCGGTTACCGTCTCCAGCATCAGTTTGTTCTTGGTGAGAAACGCGTCGAGATCGTCCTCTCGGGTCCCTGGGTTCACCGTGACCTGGTTTGGTCCGGGCCCCAGAACCATGAGATCCTTGCCTTCCGGTCCCAGATCCGCATAACAAGACATGTCCACAAGATAGGTCGTGGGCTGCGGCGACACTGCACCACGATTGTCATTGGTAACCAGCGGCGGCTGTGAATGCCGCTGTCCGGAAACTCGGACGGTAACTCCCTTGGTCACGGCATCAGTCAACACAGACTTCAGCTCGATCAGGTTGGTCGGCCTGAAGTAGTAGTTCGCGCCATTGGTTGAGGGCTCGTGGACCAGGTTACCGCTCCAGTTCTGCCAGGTAGGCGCTGAGGGGGAGGGGAGGACTGCGTTTGAGTGGTTCGACATTTTGGCACTCCTGGACACTAACCGCTTGGGTGGAAGAACCGTCAGTATTCGGACAATCCCGACAGTTGGAAAAAGACTCGCTCACGCTCCGCTTGAACGGGGCACCCGAATCAGTATTTGCAGGTGAAAAGCTTGCCCGGGCCACCTGCCGTTCGTCTTATTTCCAGCGCCCGGGCGCGAGCTGGATCTCGGCGAACAGCTTGGGCAGATGCTTCTGGAGCAACTCGTCGATGTCCTGAGCCTTGGGGACAACAAAGGGGGCACGGCGCGGGTAGGCGCGATCGTTCTCCCAATACTTTGACCACTCCTGTGTGGAGGTGATGAACTCAACGGCGAAGTTCTTGACGTCCGGAAATCCCTGTTCAATTTGCAGGCAGCCAGTCAGGCAGATATCGACGTACGACTGCACGATGGGAAACTGGGCCGTGGGCAGGCTATCCTTCAGCGGTTTTTTGGCGGTGAAATCGTTGACGTACATCCAAACTTTGCCTTTCGGCACGGGGCCGCCGGTGAGGATCTCAACGTCTTTGGTAATATCCGTCGGCGTATAACCTTTTTCTCGATCGTTGGTGGCTCTCAACTCCTTGGGGGTCACCGCGTAGATGACTCCATTCAAGGAGCTCGATTTCTCGGGGATGGCTCCGACAAAGGTGGGAGAGAAACCAACCGCACCGGTGCGAGCCCACCAGCCGCGGGCGTAGCCGCGAACCCGGGCGGGCAGTACATACATCGCCGTCGGCGACGTCCTCATGCGCGATGCCTGTTCGATCAATGAGCCAATTCCAAAGATGTAGGGCAAGGTTTCCTCCTTTTGCCGCTGTATGTGAGTGCCGCTTCCCCCTTTTATTCCCCTGAGGCAAGGCGATGGTCACTCCGAGTAGCCGTCGTCTTCGGTGTCCTCTTCCTCATCCTGCTCGATGTCGTCTTCCTCTTCTTCGTCTTCTTCTTCTGCGTCTCCGGCAATGAGGCCATCGGCAGCTACCAGGCGATCAGTGACTTTGGCAGTCCATTTGGCACGTATTTCGCTCATGGCCAATCGTACGCTCATAAGCGGACGCCGGCGTCGCCATCACCGTACACTTCGCTAGCAGGCGGATGCGCTTGCGCTTTTTGCAAAAGCGAGGGGGCGCGGAATCAGAGCCTTCCTTCATTTTTCTTTTTCTCGTACGGGTTGAGGCAGCAAGGTATCGCGAGCTTCGCTGTGAGTATTACGCAGATATGCCGGACGAGTTTCGCTCAGAAATTGTTTCCGCGCACGCAGTCAGGACGAGGTTAGACAGCGACCGGGCCTCATCCGCGAGTGCGCTAGGTTTCTCGTCATTGAAAATGAGAAAAAGATTTCAGCCTCTTGTCCGCACTGCAACTTGCAGTTGCTGTAGCGAAGCGTGAGCTTCACCTCCGCTGATCAGGTTTGATCGTCAACTCAAGGGCGGTGGCGTCGGGAAGGTCAACCGTGTAGTCCTCACGTTCGTCGACGCTGCTGGGCGGACTGAAATTCCACTGTTGGCGGACGACATCGGTCCAGCTTGAAGTAGTAGGACAGAGACTCCGAACGGGTGTGTTCCCCCATCATGATCAGCAGCCCTCCGCAAATGAAGATCAGGCAATACATGGAAGCCATACTTCTTTGTACCGCGCCTCAGCTGCTAATCAGAGTGACTTTTTCAACACTTAGCAACTAGCAAGGACACTCCGCGTCAGGGCACCCTTCGACTTCGCTCGGGGCAGGCTTTTGATCATCCGAAAGCATACCGGACCGAGACCAGGACCATAGCCCCTGAGATCTAGGGAGGGGAAGCATGGGTAGCATCAGCTCTTTCTCCTTTGGGCGAGTTTCCGTTGCATCTGCACAGTCCGCGCCTTCTCCATTACATGCGCGGCGTAGGCTTCAGCGTCGGCCCGGGTTCGAACCGTCGCGTACCGGGTTCGAGTGGCAGCAAGATCTTCTGGCGTCCCGTCCGACAACTCAAGATCCGTCTTGTGAAGGATCGCCAAGGCTCCGACCAGATTGCCGGACTGGGGCAGCGGCTGCGACAAAATCAATGCCCTTTCGCTCTTCGTCAGCGTAGGACTCGTGAATTGGCGGGGAGGCAGCCGGCGTGGTAGTACAGCCGGCATGTCCTGCGATGTGGCCTGTGACAGAAGGTCGTACGGACTATTGGCCGTGGCGTCCCGATTGGTTAGCGGAGTCAAGTTCCAGAGCTTTTCCAACAGCGCCAGGACCGAAGAGTGATCGTACGGCGTGGAATCCACCGTGCCGGCTGTGATGAGCGGCGAAACCAATACGGCCGGCACGCGAACTCCCAAGGTCGTGAAGTCGAAGCCGTGAGTGTTGTAGCCGTACTGCGGGTTGTCTCCCGGAGCAGTGACGCCGGTGGGCGGCGAGACCGAGTCGTAGAACCCGCCATGTTCGTCGTAAAGGACGATCAACAAGCTGGTGTTCCAGTAGGGTGAGTTCCGGATTGCCCCATAAACGTAACTCAGCAGATTCTCGCCCCCAGTGGAATCGTCCATTGGATGCTGAGACGAACCCCCTGCATAGGTACCCCCCGTCACATCTCCGTAGTTCGGCTCGATAAACGTGTAAGGATAGGGATAGGGCCCTTGCAGGTCGCCCTGCAAGTCTTTTAAGGAATGAACATCTGCCATTGTCACGCCCTGTAGGGCCGACACCTGCGCCACTCCGCCGACGATCGACCCATTCTGCGGGTCATCACTGAACATGCTGGGACCAACGATAGGTGGATAGGTATCGTTGTAAAAACGATACGGAATATTCGCCCCATCCAGCTTCTGATAGATGGATCCGTTGGGGTATTCGAAACCGTCGCCCGGCAGCTCCCACTCTTTCATCTGGTCCTGAGTCGGGCTATCGTCCATGCCCGAGGAGGAAGCGCCGTGCAGAAAGAAACGGTTGGGCCATGTCGGACCCGGCAGCGAGGAGTACCAGTGATCGCAAATCGCACCCAGCTGTGCCAACCCGTAAATATTAGGCAACTGGGTTTGCGTGGCGAAGCAGTCCATGATCTCGCCGATGTCTTGCGAGGGCGGGGGAGCGGGGGGCGAGGGTGGGGGGTCTTCACTGGTGGAGGTTGAATAATTGGCGGCGAAGCCGGAGTTATTGATCGACGGATATGACTGGCCAGTTGGCGGAGGCCAAGGAGCGTTCTGGCCATACGGAGCGTTTTCGCCGGACTGGCCGCAGAGCTGCTCCACAACATCGAGAAATTCGTGACCAGGATCCGTGGGCATGGGTACCTGGGCGCTTGACTGCACGTTATAGGTCTCTGTGCCCTGCCCTGTGGCAATCGAGTTCGAATTGGACGTGGTGGCTGCGGTAATTCCCGGTATACCCGACATGGCGAAGACATTGTCGAACGAATGATTTTCGAGCATCACGACGAATACGTGCGTAATCGGCGTAGCCGGCGTCAGCTGCATCATTGGCCCGGTGCAACCGTTTGTAGGCAGCGAGACATTAAAGGTCGAGGTGTCGACGGACAGGTTGATCGTGTTGCCGACGTCGCCGCTCTCCAACTGGCACTCCTTCCAGTAGTCCGTCCAAAAGGGAATAAAATTTTCGCCGCTGACATAAAAGCCCGCGTTTGGGCCGCTTGTGACGTGAATCAGCACGGACCAGTAATCAAGAACTCCCCAATCTGGGAATCCGGTCTTGTAGTAGACCGTCAGCGGCCCTGCGGGTTGGCCGGAGGGCACGTCATACCACGCGCCAGCCTGAGTGCCGTTAGTGCTGTTCTCGTGAAACAGATATATGTTCGCGTTTCCGCCAGTATTGTTGGTGATATAGACGGTCCCTGTCTGTTGGGTAGCCACAAGCGCTCTCTTTCTGCCGGAAAGGCTGGATTGATTGGCGGTCTCCTACCCAGGGGGCTACCGCTTGATATACCCGACTGAGTGGTCGCTTATTTTGGTCGAGAAATAAGGTATGAATTCTGTCCTGAATCGAAATCTTTGTAAATGGCAAAAAGATGCTGGGTGTTCAATCACTACGACGGTTGAATAACAACGATGACAAAGGGGTATAAGTTACCGGGCCTGAGGCTTGAACGTGATTGGGGAGAGTCATCGTGCCTTCAATGAGGGCGCAAACTGCAAAAATGACAATTAAGGCAAGAAGGAAAAACCACTGGCATTTCAGCGCACCTGAATAAGACGCTCTCGATTGGTCCTGCAGCATCCAACTCTGCATGCCGAGCAGGCGCGGCCCTTCGAGGCAGCACCTTGACATCGCTGAAGGCGCGTTTCCCGCCGAGGAGTTGAAGCAGGAGTTTCCGTCCATCGCGATTCCTAATTCGGGCCGCCGTTCCCTCCCATGGAGGCGAAGCCGGTTGCGGAGCTTCCGAAAGGCGACAATTGGGCGTACGAGCCGAAATGGGATGGGTTTTCGTTGTCTAGCATTCCGCAAGGGCAGCAAAGCTCTGCTTCAATCGAAGGCGGGTCGGCCGCTGCGACGCTACTTTCCGGAGATGGTCGAAGCGCTCGAGAAGCTTCCGGCAAAGCAGTTTGTGCAGGATGGCGAGATCGTCATCCTGCAAGACGGCCATCTGTCGTTCGACGATCTGCTGCTGCGCATTCATCCTGCGGAAAGGCGAATCCGAAAGCTGTCGAAGGAAACTCCCGCGTCGTATCTGATCTTCGATCTGCTGGTGATGAGCGGGAAAGTCGCTGATTGAGCTGTCGCTGAGTGAGCGCTGGGGGGCGACTGGAAGAACTGTTCCGACAATTCGAAAAACAGAAGCAGATTCGGCTCTCGCCTGCGGTGCGCGATTACAAGACGGCGGGCCACTGGCTGACCGAGCTTGGTGCCAGCCGATTCGATGGGGTGGTTGCGAAACAACTTGACTGCACGTACCTCCTCAGGCGAGCGCAGCGGCATGCGGAAGATCAAGCGTTCCGTCGTCTGCACCGATGCGTGTCCCAACAAGAACTGGATCTGCTCCAATTCACCACCGCTGCCGTGGCATAGCTTGGCACAGGTCCTGCGCATCTACAGTTTATCGGCTTTGCCGAACCGCAGATTCCTCGCTACTATACCGGCCCAGAAAGTCGTCTAGGCTCCCAGCAAGTTTTGAAGATACCGGTTGTAAAACATGCCATTTGGATCCACGCTCTTTCGATAGCTGTTGAATGCAGCTACGGGGGCCCAGTTCTTTATGCGTTGCTGGGTGGTGAAGGTCAAGAAATTCGCGTCGAACGGCGGTGTATAGGACGTCTGGTCGGGGTTGGTCGGGTCATAGAAGCCATACATTTTGCCGTTGTGCGGCAGGCCGCCCAATTTCACCCATTGCCGCTCGACGTTCGCGAAGAACTGCAATAGATTATCGGGATACTGCGGAGGGGACGTTGTCGCCAGATCGACCCAGCCGATGAGGTCCAGGTTCACGAAAACGGCGTTGGGTTTTGTCGAAAAAGTCCCGGCCATCGCGGTGTTGCCACTCTGAACAAAACGGAACTCCACCGGAGCGCATGTGTGGAAGTTACCGTCTTGCGTCACATAGCTGGTAACGGCATTCAATCCGTCCCACGTTGTCTTAAGACCAGCTTCTTGTAGATCCGCAATTGGGATGAAATAGGACATGAAGATGACGCTCGATGACGCCACCAGCCAAAGATCGGAGTAGCTTTTGTTCGCTGCTTGCCGCTGGGTCTCGATCTCCCCGAGCGCAATTCTGGTTATCTCAGCAGCGCCAACAGGAAGGTGAAACGTTGGGGAGTCGGCGTTTTGCGCTCCAATAATGATAGGGGGAGCGTACTTGGCGAGACCAGCAAGGAGGGGAGCTCCATATTAAGCCTGTCAGCAACAATCCCGCTGGGTACGTATTCACCGCAACGACAGCCGGGAAGAGCGGAGCGACTGAACCAACGTTTCCCCAAACTCCAGGACAGACAGTAGACGACGGCACGGTAGTCTGGACGAATCAACAGGCCGCTAAAGGGACCTCTACAGAGATTTACCCGGGTCCGAGGGGGGACCAGATGCCCGATTGCCTTCACGGATCGAGCACCGCCAATATTCACTTCCACGGCACCCATACCACGCCCAGTGGTACCGGCGACAATGTACCACTTTATATCCGCCCAGCTTTGGGACCTGCGGACAAGCATGAGCCAAGCGATTCTTTCGTGAACACCGAATTCGCAGAGATTTTTAGCGCTTGCGAAAAAGACGGTACACCGAAAAAGTGGGACCAGCTTCCGGAGAAGTGGCGGAAGAACCAGGAAGACCTCCTGAAAAAGTACGATGCAACCGCTCCCTACCAAGGCCATCCGGGCACGCTGCCCCATTAGATGCAGCTATGGCCGCCAGACGCTCAGGAGCTTGCGAACGGGCTTTGGCCGCAATACCATGTGGGGGCCTATCCGTATTGTTTCAGGCTGACGACGTACAATCAGCTTTATGCCCCTAGTGATCCTCCTGCTCTTATGGGCCAGGCTCCCGGAACCCATTGGTATCACGCTCACAAGCACGGTTCAACTGCCCTGAATGTGGCCAATGGTATGACCGGCGCTTTCATCATCGAAGGCCAGTATGATGACGACCTGCGCAAGTTCTACGGCCCTAAACTTCGCGAACAGGTCATGATGCTGCAACAGATTTCGTCGACCCCATTCCCGCTTCTCAATCCTGCGAATACGGTAGCGCCCGGGGGGGCCAGGCCGCCGATCTCGGTGAACGGCAGGCGTAATCCGGTGGTGACGATGCAACCGGGCGAGGTGCAGTTGTGGCGAATTGTGAACGGTGCCTTTCGCGATGCCGTGCAGTTCTTGAATTTCACCCCCGGAGAGTCGAAACAGCCCTGTAACCCACCGGGATGCGTTAGCTGGCGGCAAATCGCCCAGGATGGCGTGCAATTTGACTTTGAGAACTACAATCGGGTGGGTACGCTAGACAACCAATTTAACCTGGCGACTGGCAACCGCGCCGACCTGCTGGTAAAAGCCCCGACGCAGCCCGGCACGTATGTTCTTCAGGCGTTGGCGAATATCGCTTCTCCCGTCGCAATCGATACCGCTAGTTATTCGTTCCCACTGCTCACCGTGAAGGTCACAAGCGATCCGGTCAATATGGACTTTATCCGGAATAAAGAGGATTTTCCCCATTTGCTCAAGGAGCTTCCGTTTCTCGCCGACATTCCCGAAAGCAGCATCTTTACAAAGAGGAAGCTGGTTTTCGGGGCGGGAAATACGAATATCGATTGCCGCCCTTTCAACCCGAACCAGATCAGCCAGGCCATGCTGCTGAACACTGCTGAAGAGTGGACGGTGATGAATCAGGCCAATGACAAATCACATACCTTCCATATCCACATAAATCCCTTCCAGATTACTGAGATCTTCCAGCCAAACAGCGTGGAGGCCACCCAGGTAGGCAATCCCTGCTACGTGGATCCGAACAACCCCGCAACCTTCAAGCCGTGTCCCTCACAACAACCGCAAGCTCCATATGTCTGGTGGGATACATTTGCAATCCCGACCGGACAGCAAATAGTGCTCAATGGCCAAGCTCCCCCTCCTCCTGCCCAACCCACCGCTCCGGCAGGCGGAAATACGCCGTTGACTCCTACCGTTCCTATTTGTCAAAAGCTCGAAGACTGTCCGGTAGCGCTTCGACCCTATATCCAGTGTCCGCCGTATATAAAAGGGGAGCCCTATGCGTCCAATGCTCCTTATTGCACAGAGTTGATTCCCGGGTACTTCAAAATGCGCAGCCGCTTTGTGGACTTTACCGGCCAATACGTGCTGCACTGCCACATCCTCATCCATGAAGATCGAGGCATGATGGAGTTGATTGAAGTAGTTACTGACAAGACTCTCTATTCGCACCACTGAGAAGCCAAACCAAGCTCGAACTCGGGCCGGAGACGCACCACGACGTCTCCGGCCACTACGGCTCTGGCAGCACGATTCACCCCCGGGTTTTAGCCCGCCGACTTCGCAGATGAACACATGGAGAGGGTTACAATACAAGCGCCTTGCCACCTCCAATCTCAATGCTGCCGAAGCTTCCCAGCTCTCAGGGCGGAGGCCCGCTAACATGGCGGCAAAAGTTTGGTGCGCTTAACTCCGTCCCTCAATTTCTTCACCTGGTGTGGCGGACCCACCGCGGATACGCCACTGCCACGGTGCTGCTCCGATTGTTGCGGGCCGGCGTCCCCATCGCCACGCTGTGGGTGGCTAAATTGATTATTGACACGGTGGTGGCGGCGCGCATGGGACGGCCCAACCTCTCGCGGCTCTGGCTTCTGGTCGGCTTAGAGTTGGCGATCGTAACGGTGGGAGAAGCGCTGGACCGGGCCTCGACCGCCGTTGAAGGCCTATTCGGCGATCTTTGCTCCCACGAAATCAGCGAAAAACTCATCGCCCATGCTGGCTCGCTTGATCTCCGCCATTTCGAAGATCCCACGTTTTACGATCGCTTGGAGCGCGCGCAGCGGCAGACTACGGGACGTATTGGCCTGCTGACACAAGTGCTCTCCGTAGGTCAGGATTCTGTGACCCTGGTGTCGCTGGCTTCGGCAGTCTTAGTCTACAGTCCGTGGTTGCTGGCGCTGCTGGTGGTGGCAATACTACCCAGCTTTCTCGGCGAAGCTCATTTCAGCGCATTGGAATACTCACTGCTGTATCGCATGACGCCGGAGCGACGGCAATTAGACTACCTACGTTTCCTGAGCGCGGGCGACAAGACCGCCAAAGAAGTACAGATCTTCGGACTGACCAGCTGGCTGCTGAATCGTTATCGCAACCTCGCCCGCCGGCTACACGAAGCGAACCGCGGCCTCGTCTTGCGCAAAGGCGTCGCCGGGACTGTGCTCGCATGGCTGGGCATCGCCGGGTACTACGGCGGTTACGCAATCATATTGTGGCGCGCATTCTACGCGATGATCAGCATTGGCACGCTCACTTTTCTTGCCGGATCATTCGCCCGCAGCCGTGCCGTGACCGAACGATTGCTGTCCGCTGCCGGCAACATCTATGAGCAGGGCCTCTATGCCCGCGACCTGTTTGACTTCTTCGAGATGCAACCCACGATTGTTTCGGTTCCAGGTGCGCGCCCGGTCCCCTCGCCGCTGACGCAGCATCTGGTATTCGACGACGTGGGATTTCGATATCCCGGCAGTAACACCTGGGCGGTTCGCCATGTCAGTTTGCGTATCGCTCCAGGAGAAAAGATTGCTTTGGTGGGTGAGAATGGAGCCGGCAAGACAACCTTGGTCAAGCTGCTGGCCCGGCTTTACGATCCCAGCGAAGGGCGCATTCTGCTGGATGGCGTGGACCTCCGCGAATATGAGCTTGAGTCCGTGCGGCACGCCGTGGGAGTGATCTTTCAGGACTTTGTACATTACGACCTTTGTCTGGACGAAAACATCGGTGTGGGTGAGATCAGCCAGGTCCAGGAGTATCTGGACCGTCTGCTGCAGCAGCCGAATGGCGATGGCTCGCTTACGGATCCTGCTATCGTCGAAGCCGCAGAGAAGTCGCAGGCTGACTTGCTGGCCGCCAGTCTTCCTCTGGGGTACCGTCAGATGTTGGGCCGGCGCTTTGAGGGCGGCCTTGAACTCTCCGGAGGCGAGTGGCAGAAGATCGCCTTGGCCCGGGCATATATTCGTAATGCCCAGATCATCATCCTGGACGAGCCCACGGCGGCGCTGGATGCACGCGCCGAATACGAGGCCTTCAGGCGTTTTGCCGATCTGGTTGCAGGACAAACGGCCTTGTTGATCTCACATCGTTTCTCTACGGTTCGCATGGCCGATCGCATCGTCGTACTTCGACAGGGAGCCGTCGAAGAACTTGGAACACACGATCAACTGCTCTCGCACGACGGACTCTACGCTGAACTGTTTAGACTTCAGGCGGAAGGCTATCGTTGAGCCAGGCCATGCACTCTACTTTTGACGAAACCGCCTCCAACTTTGAGCGCTACCGTTCTCTGCCCACTGAGGTGCCGGGAGCCATTCGGGCGGCGATATGGGACGCGCTGCAACTCTCTACGCCAGCGCGAGTGCTCGAGATTGGCGCAGGGACGGGACGGATCGGCAAGGCTTTCATTACAGCGCGGGATTTCTATGTCGGGGTGGACACATCGCTCGCCATGTTGCAGAAGTTTCCCGCGAACTCCAAGAATTGCTTTCTGGTGCAGGCCGACGGACGACAATTGCCGTTCTGTGATAACACCTTCGACGTAGTGTTGCTAATGCAGGTCCTAAGCGGTGTTGGCGAGTGGCAGGGGATCCTCAGCGAAACCCGGCGAGTTTTGCTGCCGGGCAGAAGCGTGGCTGTAGGCCAGACAAAAAGTCCAGAATCGGGGATTGACGCACAGCTAAAGCACCGGCTAGCAGCCATTCTCGAAGAGATGGAGGTTGCCTGGCATCGGCCACAGGAGTCGCGCCAGCAGGCTCTGGCTTGGCTGGAGTCCTCGACGGTGCACCATGTGCATGCCCAGGCAGCATCTTGGAATGTCATCGTAACCCCGCAGGAATTTCTGGTGCGCCACCGCACAGGCGGAAGGTTTGCGGCCCTGCCCGTTATTGTGCAAGAGGAGGCCCTCAAGCAACTGGCCGTTTGGGCGGAGACGAGCTTCGGTTTCCTGGACGCCGGATTTCAAGAGAAACGAAGTTTTGAGTTAGACATTTTTGAATTCGCAGAAGGGGCAGGTCGAGATTTCTGAAAGTCATCCGATGAAAGACATAATCGAGGATAAGAACAGCCTACTCACCGCGCTGGGCAAACAACTGCTCTCCGGCTCTTTGACGGATGCTTCTGTGCAGCAAGCCACTGAAGACACGCCTAACTTCGCCATCTTGCCTTGGGTCAACGTAGTGAAGATTGGCGGCCAGAGCATTATGGATCGCGGGCGGAGCGCGGTCTATCCGCTGGTCAAAGAGATTGTAGCTAACCTGGGTCAGCACAAAATGATCCTTGGAACCGGAGCGGGCACACGCGCGCGCCACATATACAGCCTGGCCATCGATCTTGGTCTGCCAACCGGTGTGCTCACCGTGCTGGGCACGGCCGTGGCGTGGCAGAATGCGCAAATGCTGCACTACTTGCTGGCGCAATACGGAATTCCTTTCATCGAGCCGGAGGGGTTTAACACGCTGCCTCATTATTTAATGGAGCGCAGCGCTGTGGTGTGCCAGGGTATGCCTCCTTACAAGTTGTGGGAACCGAACCCAGCCACCGGCCGTATTCCGCCACAGCGCACAGATACCGGGTGCTTCTTAATCGCCGAGGTCTTCGGGGCGCGCAAGATGATCTATGTAAAGGATGAGGATGGCCTCTATACCGCCGATCCAAAAAAAGACCCATCGTGCAGATACATTTCCCGCATCAGCGTGCAAGAGTTGCTGGCTCTCGACCTTGAGGATCTCATTGTGGAAAGGGCCGTGCTCGAATTCATGATGCGGGCGCGCAATATTCACGAGATTCAATTCGTGAACGGTCTGAAACCTGGCCAACTGACGGCCGCACTGAACGGCGAACCTGTGGGAACGATCATTTACAAGAGCGGAGACGAAAGATGACTTCCCATGATTTCGATGCTCGGCATGTGGAATCGAGCCTAATGCGCGAATCGCTGGTGGACAAGAACGTAATCGCCCGAACCGACGGGCAAGTTGTCTCAATTCTTCCAGACGTCAATATCATTCAGATCGGTGGACGCTCCATCATGGACCGAGGACGCTCGGCATTGCTGCCGCTGCTGGAGGAAATCGTCGCCAATCAGTCCCAGCATCGAATCATTATCGGTGTGGGAGCTGGGGTCCGCTCCCGTCACATCTTCTCCGTGGGTCTGGACCTCGGACTGCCCACTGGCGCGCTTGCCGCATTGAGCGCCAAAGACTCCGCACAAAACGCCTACATGGTTTCCTGCCTGCTGGCCCGGTACGGGTTCGTGTATCTGGAAGCTCCTTTTGTCGTGCAACTCCTTCCTGCCATGCTGGCTGCGGCTCGCGGCGCCGTCTTCAACGGTATTCCTCCTTATTCCTTGTGGGAGCATCCGCCGCTACTGGGCAAGCTTCCACCCCACGGTAGCGACGCCGGCTCCTACTTAGTGGCTGAGGTCTTCGGTGCACGGACCATGATTTTTCTCAAGGACGTTGATGGAGTCTATACTGCTGATCCTAAAACCGATCCCTCAGCGGAGCTTATCCCGCATGCCACTGCACAGGAACTAATTGACCGCAAGCTCCACACGCTGCCCATTGAAACTGTAGTGCTGGAGTTGCTGACGAGGGCCAAGCTGGCGAAGAGCGTTCGCGTCATCAACGGTTTAAATCCAGGAAATCTCACCCGTGCCCTCAAAGGGGAATCGATAGGTACGCTGATTAGCAAATGACGCCCAGCCCTCTCGAGGGACCGCTGCCTTATTTCCCTCTTGCAAAGTCGGGTTAACGATGCAGATCAGCGCACTTCAAAAATCTTGACGATTTGCATTGACCTTGATGCCACCTAGAGTTAGATTTTCCTCACTTGGGCATTTGAGAAGCACTGTAGTTTTTGGAGGGGCCGCGTGCACGGTCCGATCAAAGGACGGCTGCAGTGGGCAAAACGCCGCACCTGTCTAGTCCCGTCCGGGATACATAATTCCAGGATTTGGAGAGGTAACAGCGGGCGGAGCCCGTTATGGGACCAGCCTGACAGCGCGCTGCTTCAGAAGCGTGAAGAGACTATTGTGCAAACAACTGCAAGGGAGGAAATTGACTGATGCCGAACCAACGACAAATCATCATCCGCAAATCGGCAGGGGCAGGTAAGTTTAGTCCCAACCCATTAGCAGCGAATGTTCTGGACCAAGTCTTCTGGACTAATAACGATAGGAGGCCGCACTGGCCTGGCCTGGTAAATGCCGACGGCACAATCAACACGACATTCTTCATGCCAAACCAAATTGCAGCTAATGGTGATAGCTCGTCGAGCTTTTCAGCCAGTACAGCTGCCACGTTTAACTATGCCTGCTCCCTTCACCCAAATGAGAAGGGCAGCATCACGGTCACTTAACCGAATCAAGGGAAAATTGGCACCGAAGTGCTAGCTATGAACAACGGCAATACTTCATTGGAAGAGATTGAATGAGGAGAGCTGTCATGAGTTTCAAACTGAGCGCGATTCTCACCTTGCTGACGACGCTGTTCGTCGTGCTTCCCGCACAGGCACAAAATTGCACGCCGCTGCGGGATTTGATCACAATTCCCGAGATCGGGAGCGAAAATGGCCGACTGCAGGCAACGGTGATTCTTAGCGACGAACAACGGTCGCTGGCGGGGAGCGCGGCGGGCACACCCTGCGATTTCCAGCGTCTCAGGTTTTTCAAGGGGTTCAAAACGTCTCAACCAACTCCATGGCCCTCCACGGGTGATCCAATTCCAGGACCGACATTGAGGGTGCACGTCGGCGACTTGGTTGAACTCACTTTCCTGAACCAGGTCAATCCAAGCAATTTTCCCAATACACTGGACCAGGGTGAGATCGGCAAAACGCCCGGTTGTGACATAGCAACTGCAACTCGGCAGAACCCATCCACACCGCCCACTGCTCAAATTTACCCTCGAAATGACAGCTATCCCAACTGCCTGCATGGTTCGAGCACTGCCAATATCCATTACCACGGAACCCATACCACTCCCAGCACCACTGGGGACAACGTGCTGCTTTTTATTCATCCGGCGCTGAAAATAGACGGGAAGATACAACCAGAAGATGGTTTTGTTAGGCAACAGTTTGCGGAATATTTCCAGTGGTGTGAGAAGAATGGTTCGGCCGAGAATTGGGAGCAGCTCCCGCCCGCGTGGCGAGCGACTCAGAAAAAGCTTCTTCAGACTTACGACAAAACCGCTCCATATAAGGGCGTAAATGGTGCCCTCCCAGCCGACATGCAGTTATGGCCGAAAAACGAGCACAACTTAAGCAAGGGTCTGTGGCCCCAGTACTCGATTGGAGCGTTTCCCTACTGTTTCAGACTGCCAGCGTACGATCCGGCAAAAGTAAAGATGGGGCAGTCCCCTGGAACGCACTGGTATCACGCGCACAAGCACGGGTCGACAGCGTTGAACGTTGGCAATGGGATGACCGGCACGCTGATCATTGAAGGGGCGTATGACGACACGCTCAAGAACTTCTACAAAGAAACCGACCAGCACAGGAACTGGGGCTTGGTGGAGCGGGTGCTGGTGATCCAGCAACTGGAAACCAGCCTGAATTTGCTCAGTCCCACCAACAAGGGCGGCCCGGCTCCTCTCTCCGTGAATGGAAGATTGAACCCGGTTGTAACGATGAAGTCTAACCAGGTGCAGATGTGGAGGGTTCTCAACCAAGCGCCACGCGATTTTGTGCAGTTTGACGGTTTTACGAAGCATGGTAAAGGCGGGCAAAGCGTAGCGTGGCGGCAGATCGCGCAAGATGGCGTCCAATTCGCATACGCAAACTATCAGCGGATTGGGACCATAAATGCGAAGTTTAACCTGGCGGCTGCCAACCGGGCCGATCTTCTGGTCAGGGCTCCAAACCAGGTGGGTGACTATGAGCTGCAAGTTGTGCCGTCGGTGAGTGATCTCCCAACCGGTACACCCATCACCCTGTTGACGGTGCGGGTCAAAGCAGACGACAAGCCAATAAGTCCACCCATGGACTTCATTCAGAGCGAGCAGGACTTCCCCACATTTCCAGTATTCCTTGCGGACATCTATGGACCGTTCTATAAGCAGCGTAATCTTTATTTCAACACCAATCCGCACTCCGCGCGCAAGGGACAAGGACAAATGCCGCTCCATGAAATCAACGGTAAGCTCTTCGGCGATCACGAAGTTGATCAAAGGATGACTTTGAATTCCGTCGAAGAGTGGACAATGTATAACCAGACAACCAACATCGCGCATCCATTCCACATCCACGTCAATCCATTTCAGGTTGTGGAAGTATTTCAACCGAACAGCGCAGAAGCGAAGGATCCGACCAGCAAGTGCTATGCGGACCCGACCAAGCCTGAAACGTGGAAGCCATGCCAGAAGCTGGCGCCGCCATGGGTTTGGTGGGATACATTCGCAATTCCCACTGCCCGGCAGGACTCCTTATCGGCATCGGTCTGTACCCAGCTTAACCAGTGTCCAGCCGACATTCAGCAATATACAACCTGCACCGCCGGAGCTTGCACGGTCACAATTCCGGGCTACTTCAAGATGCACAGCCGGTTCGCAGACTTCACCGGTCAATATGTGCTCCACTGCCACATTCTGGCGCATGAAGACCGGGGCATGATGGAACTCGTCGAAGTTGTGCCCGCGGACACTAGCGACTACTCGCACCACTAGACTAGGTTGCATTCAATTCGGCAGCAGGGCGCGGCTTCCGTAGCGGGTGACGGGAGACGGAAGCCACCACGTTGCAGAACACAATTGCCAAGTGAACAGGGCGATTACGAGCTGGTAGGATCTCGGAAGGTATAACAACTGAGATACAAGGTGCAAGATCGGACAAGCCTGTCTCGGCACCCCGCAAAACGAATCTGCGGAAGGGAAAAGCGCTGACCGACGGCCCTGTAGCGGCGGGTATCTGGTCTACAATACTACGGGTGTAGGTACCCAGAGGCTACTGGAGGATACTTACTTCCGAAACTAGATTTCAAACGCAACGCAGTATTGCGATTCGGAAACATCGTCCCAAACGTGTACGCCCCTCTGCTTGCCAAAGGTCTGAAGTGGAGCCGCCAGAAGTCTTCTTGGAGGACATTTGGTGTTGCGGGCCGCTCCGTGCGCTCCGATCTCCGCGAAGCAACGGACTGAACTTCGTTCAGATAGGAACGGAAGGAACTTGAGCTGAGCGATGATAGGTGGGCTGGAGATTGCGGCAAGCTACGGCCCGAAATCGGCATTGGTGCTTGATAAGCCCGTCTCGAAGCATGGGTCTGAGGCTGCGGATAGGTTAGTGATGACGTCTGCGGAGCAATGCAGCGATCTCGATCAGGAGACTGCGAGGATTCGCGCCTCGGGCCGCGTTCTCCGGCTACAAGGAGAAGACCATGGCAAAGCGAGGAGAGAAGCGGGAACGCAGATCGATGGTATTGGAGCCGGATGCGGCGGGCATCGATATTGGCGCGGAAGAGATTTACGTCGCCGTACCACCCGATCGGGGATGAGGAGTCGACGCGCCGGTTCAGCAGCTTCACCGGCGATCTGCATGCCCTGGCTGATTGGCTCAGTCGGTGCCGGGTTCAGAGCGTGGCGATGGAGTCGACAGGGGTGTACTGGATCCCGCTGTTTCAGATCCTGGAGGAGCGCGGGTTCACGGTCTATTTGGTCAACGCGCACTATCTGAAGAGCGTGCCCGGACGCAAGAGTGACGTATCCGACTGCCAGTGGATCCAGTATCTTCATTCGGTCGGGTTGCTGCGGGCGAGCTTCCGGTGTGTGAGGATTGGATGGTCACGTATTAGTCACAGTGCGCACTCACGGTGTCACTTGCTGGCTTGTGCCTTTCAAGTCCGCCCCACTCGCTGAAACGCCGTCTGATGCGAATCATGCTTCTTCCACTTGCTGAAGTCGGGGATGAAGTACTGGCGTATCTCTTCCGCCAGGTCATCGCGCCTCGCATCCGCCGTCAGGACTTAGTTTCCGGGCACTCGGGTTTCTTGTCCTTGGGCGGGGCGGGAAACTTGGACGGTTCTGCCGGAATCCCGCGTAGTTGTACCAGGGTGTTTCGTGCGGCTGAATCCAGAACGTTGCCTACGCCCTCACCACTCGTGTTGCCCAATGCCACTATGCCCACCTGGCGTACCGGATCGAAGGCCATGAAGGATTCGTACCCTCCAAGCGCACCGTTCTTGATGTAGATGCGATCGTCCCAGTACGGAGTTTGGCTGGCGATCTGCCAACCCAGTCCCATCGATAAGTTATTCGATGCACCCGGTGAAGGACACGGCTGCTGCGTCAGCTTGATCGCCTGCCCGAGTATCCCTTCCGGTGGTCTCATCTCCGCTTCGAGGAACGTGAGCATGTCTTCCGCAGTCGATGACAACGCGCCAGCCGGAAGTCCGGCTGAGCCAAGATCCCAATCCGGTGGCGGTTGCGGCTTATAGTCTCCATTCTTTTGAATGACGTAGCCTTGCGCAACTCGCGCCTCCACCCCAGTGTAATCGACTTGGGTTGAATTCATACCTAGCGGCGCGGTGATCCGACTTACCACATGTTTCGGCCATTCCTGATAGCTTTTATCCCACGATTTGCTCTTCTGTGTGTTGTTGCTGAAAGCGTGCGATAACAGCACACCTAGCAAGCCGAATGCCTGGTTGCTGTAGACCCAATATGTCCCCGGCGCACAGTTCGGAATGAATTGTTCCAGGAAACGGCCTTCGAAATCGAACGGATAAGCACCAAATTTGTAGTGTCCAAACTTGCACTGGCCGTCAGGAAATCCGGAGCTGTGCGTTGCCAGGTGCCACAACAAAATCTGGCCGTAGGGCTCCTGGATTGTCACCCCCTTAGGGAGCAATGTTTTCACTGGAGTATCAAGGTTGACGATCCCTTCAATCGATGCCAGCGCGAGCAGAGTCGCGGTGAACACTTTGGTATTCGATCCGATGAACAGGACGCGATCTTTGGGTAGAAGCGCCTGAGCCTTCGCCTGGTGCAACGGTATCGCTCCAGACGTGAAATAGTGCCGATGTCCTTTTAATGTCACCCCCACTACGACGCCCATTGGCCTGATGCCGAAGTTTTGATCCACGATCGCTTTCACGCTTTGTTCGTTCATTCCATCCGTCACGGTTCCTCACAGATGCGAAAAAGATAGGGACGATTAAACTACCACGGGTGCCGGCATGTCCGTTGAAAATTGCTCACTTTCATGGAAAATTACCTCGTAACAGGGACCTGCCGCTTGAGCTGCCGACAATTCAGACACCACTCCGTTTCTTGCCAACTTTAAAACGACCCGCACTCTTCACGAAGTGTTCTGGATAGTTCTGAATCGGCGCCGACGGAGCTTGCAGATCTCTCTTTCCTCGAATTCAAAACGACGGTTCGGGATTGCGGCGGCTTGGTGTACTCTCTTCGACACCGGGGTAGGCAGAATGAAAACCTCGGATGAGGAGGCCGAATGCCTGTCCCGAAGACGCCCAGCTTCTTAATTCTTATGACGGATCAGCAGCGCGCAGTTCAATACTTTCCTGCCGCCTGGGTTCAGGCCAACCTGGTTAACCTCAATGCGCTGACGAATACGGGCCTCATCTTCACCAACGCCATCACCAACGCCTCACGTTGCTCGCCATCGCGCGGCGTGCTGACCACCAGCCTGTATGCGCCGAAAAACCAGCTCGTCGACGTTGACGGGACACTCCCCACCAACTGGACTACGCTGGCGAAATTTGTCCAGAATGCCGCGCCGGGCTATCAGGTCGCCTACCTTGGCAAGTGGCATATGACGGCAGATTTCATAGCAACATCGGAAGAAAAATCGCCCAACCCCCACACGTTGACCAAAGAAAACAGACATCTCCTCGAAAAGTACAGCACGCCAGGTTGGGATGCACCTGATGCAGGCACGACCTTGGGTTGGAGCTCGACGATGCCGTCCACCCAGACCAGCGCGAACACGCTGGGCGGCGGTCCCCAGGCCAAAGACCCACGCTTTGACAACGATTCGCGCTTTACCAATGACGCGATTACTTTCCTACAGGGCCTCACTTCCACTCAAAGCTTCGTGCTGGTGGTGTCTCTGGTAAACCCCCACGATACGTGGGTCGACATGTACTCGGGGCTGATGCAACTTGCGTACCCCGAATTTCCGGGGGCTTTCAACAAGCTGCCCTACTCGGATCAGTTCAACGTGTCGAACTTGCCTGCCAGCTACCGCGGCGATGATTTGTGCACAAAACCCTGCATTCAAAAGATGACCCGAGATACTTATACGGCTACCTACGCAAAGAACAACGGCATAACCCCCTCGCCGACCCAACTCGATAGCAAAGATGCGTTGCTCTACCTGCAGTTCTACGCGTATCTAACCTATCTGGCCGACCAGCAACTGCACCAGGTTTACCAAGTCCTGACTGGTTTACCCCAGTTCAATGACACCATCGTGGTGCGACTGGCCGACCATGGTGAAATGGGAATGTCGCATGGGCGGCTCGATGGAAAAAGATTGCAATGTCTACGCCGAGACGATCAACATCCCCTATATTTTCAGTAACCCCAAGATGTTCCCCTCGCCGGCCACGTGCCCAGCCCAAGCGGGCCTGGTCGATATTGTGCCGACCCTCCTCGGCCTGCTCGGGCAGCCACCCGGTTCGAGTGAGGTACAGGGCACGGATTTGTCGGCCCTGATCACTGATCCCAGCGGCACGCCGCCGACGAATTGCTCGATTTTCACCTACGACGACTCCAACCCGTGGCATATTCGTGCGATCCAGGCTGACGCGGGTGCCGTCACCGTCAATGGACAGCCCACTACGAGTCCTTACAAATATGCGGTGTATCACCTGCTCAATAATAAAAATGTGGTCGATACGCCGTGGCTCCAGTACGAGCTTTACGTACCCGGACAAGACGACGAGATCACCAACCTCCAGCGTGCCAACACCGACGTGCAGGCAGCGCTGCACACGTTGTTGACCGAACGCATGGCTGCCATTGACACCACTGGCCCATCCGGCGGAGGTAAAGTTACGCCTGATGGCTGGCCCACCGCGCCTCCAGCGTGAAAAAGATCGGCTGAAGGTTCAAAAAAGGCTTTCGGCTGCGATCTCAATAAAGGCTCGAGTTGCAGATGGACTATCATCCGCCAATTACGCAGGTTCGATAACGGAGAGGCTCGATGATCATTTCGATGCCTGGGAAAAACCCCGCAGCACCGGAGCGATTGGGTGTAAACTCGTTCGACCCACATGAAACCTACAGTTTTCACGGTCGCGGATTATCTGTTAACGCGCCTGAAACAACTCAACGTCACCGACGTTTTTCAAATCCCCGGGGATTATTGCAAACATTTCACTCAGACGCTGGAGCACTTTGACGGCGTAAATGCCGTCGGCGCAATGAATGAACTGGACGCCGGATATGCCGCGGACGCCTACGGGCGAACGCGCGGACTCGCGGCCATGTCCCTGCAGTATGGCGTGAGTACGTTCAGTGCGCTGAATGCCGTCGCCGGCGCGTATGTGGAGCGAAGTCCCATCGTGGTCATCAGCGCCGTACCCGGCGCGGACGCCCGGCAGATCACCAAAATGTACAACGTGCTCTATCACCACTCGACCGGCAATCTTGACCTCGACCAGGAAGTGTACAAGCACGTGACCGTGGCCGCCGACATTCTCAGCACCTCCGAGGGAGCTCCGGAACGCATCGACCGGCTACTGGTCGCCGCAATCTCGCATCACCGGCCGGTGTACATCGCCTGTTACGAGGAAGTGTGGGGCGAGCCGTGTCCCAGGCCATCGGCAGAGCTATTGAAACCGATCATCGCGGTGAGCGAACCGTTAGCACTGGAAAATGCCGTAGATCAGGCATGGACGCAGATCTTAACGGCCAAATCTCCCTTGATTCTGGCGGGCGTGGAGCTATTGCGATTCGGGCTCACGGGTCTGCTGCAGGAGATCATCGATGCCAGCGGATTTCTCTATACGACGACAAGTCTGGGAAAAACGGTGCTGGATGAAAAGGGCGATAAATTCATCGGTACTTATTCCGATGCCGCTTCGATTCAAACGGTGCATGACGCGGTAACAAAGTCGGATTGCGTTCTCGCGCTGGGCACAATTATCACCGACGATTATCTGGTGCTGGTTAAGACCAAATACGCTTCCGTGGTGCGAGCCTCAACCGAGGAGATCCGCGCGGGATATTTCATGTATCAGAATGTCACGATGCGGGATTTCATGGAGGCGCTGGTGCGGCGGTTCCGTCACAACAAGAGCTATCCCGTGGATGCCGTTGCGCCCGCTCAACCGGCGTATCCCGATCCGTGGGCCGAGAATTCAGACCCCAAGTGGAGCGACCAACCGGAGTTGCTGACATACAACCGGTTCTTCCAGCACACCATGAAGTTCCTGGGCGATAACGGAATGTTTGACGAAGTAGTGTTCACGCTGGGCGTCAGCAGTTCACTTTATGTTGCCACCAACGCGTATGGCCTCAGTCAGAACAGTTTCCTATCGTCGGCGGCGTGGCAGTGCATTGGTTTCGAGACCGGAGCGGCTTCAGGCGCGCAACTGGGGAGCGGGAAGCGCGCATGGGCGATCGCGGGAGACGGCGGGTTCATGATGATTGGCCAGTCACTCTCTACGCTGGCAAGAAACAATCTGAACGCCGTCATTTTTGTCATCAGTAACGGGGTCTATGCGATCGAGCAGGTGTACGTCAATCTTACGTCGTTTGAACCTGGGCCCGAGCACACCTTCGACACATTCGACATCCTTCCCAAATGGGATTACATGGCATTGGCCAAGGCTTATGGTGCGGCAGGTTTCCGCGCGCGAACCATCGACGAACTGAAGGTCGTGCTCGATGCGCTCAAGGACCTGGAGAATCAACCTGCGTTAGTTGAAATTGTCATTCCCGAAAAAGATCTTTGTGGTCAGATGAAGCGACTCGGCGAAGAGCCATGAGGAGAAGAAAATGAACGCTAAGACGTATTCCATATTTGGAGCCGGCGCAGCAGGGCTCTACACCGCTTGGCGGTTGCTTGGGGGAGGGAATCCCAAAGACAAGAAACCCAGCCCGAAGGCCTTGAATAGTGGCGATACGCTGGAGCTGTACGATTGGGGAAAATACAACTTCAACAAAGAAAACCCGGGGACCCGTCCGGCCGGAGCGCGCGTTTGCACCTGGCATTACAAAGACGACCCGAACGCATCCTATCTTGAAGTGGGGGGCATGCGCTATTCCGCATGGGACGGCATCGCCGGGCACGGCGGGCATCGGCTTGTGACCACGGTCATCAAGGAACTGGATCTCGCTAAAGATTCGGTGCCGTTCAATGAATCCGCAAACCCATTGTTTTACCTGCGGGCCAAGAATATGTACCTGAACGACATCACCTCGAGCAATCCCGCGCCTTATAACGTAAATAATTATGGAGCAACGGATTCGCCGGACACGGGCTTTGGCATCATTCAGGACATCGGAGTTACGCAGGAAAAAGCCGCGAAGTGGACCCGGGCGGACTGGTGCAAGTTTTACAAGGAAGGAACCATCCAGGTTGAGCTTGGCGATTCCTCGATCTACAAAAAGGGTGATCTACTTAAAGACATCGGGTACTGGAACCTGATGTTCGACCAGTTGGGTTCGGAGGGCTTCCAATATACGGCCGACGGCAACGGCTATACGTCAAACATCATCAACTGGAATGCCGCCGATGCGATTCAGTCCAACAACGAATTCACCCCCGGGACTGAGTACAAAACCCTAAAAAGGGGTTATTCCAGCATGTTCGCAGCGCTATTCGACGCCATTGTGAGCCTGGCAAAAGAGAAGGGCGTCAAATTCGAGTATCACCCCAACACCCGGCTGCACTCTATTCTTGAAGTCGACGGGGTGGTTCATTACTGGACGGCCACACGCAAGCATCCCGAGAAGCCTACCGGCGAGCACACCACGGACGCAGCCTGGCTGGCGATGCCGCGATATGCCTTGGATCTGGTCTCGTAAGCCACGCGCTACCAACCGCACAAAGGTCTGGATGTGCTCAACCATCCCGAGGTGCAACTTTATCTGGAGGCTGCGATCATGCAACCTTCTTACAAGGTGGGAATGTTCTTCGACCAGGAATGGTGGGTCGAGGGCGCGAAGGCTGCCCCTGTTTATCCCGCGCCGATTATTTGCTACGAGATCACCGAGGAGGTGCTGGAGAGTCTGGCAAGAAACGGATTTCTACGAGAGTACGTCAAGAAGATCATGGACAGCTCGCCGCCAATCGTCGAACAGCCGTATGCCTCGGAAAAAGACTTCTTCCAAGTCATAGAGTCCTGCATCGGCGAGAGACTGACGGTGGCGCAAGAGAAGCTTCTGCTGAAAGCTGCTCAGCGCAATACCATTGGCCCGAGCATAACCGATATGCCTATTCGACAGGTGGTCTATTTTGGTAACAATGCCATCGACAATAAGGGAAAACCTGTCTATGGGCTGCTCGCGAGTTACGACGATGAGCAGTTCACCACGTTCTGGCAAGAGCTGGAACTCGGTCCCGATGGAGTGCGAAAGGTCGCCGTTTCCGAAAACTATCAACCCTTGGAAGGCCCGCGGAAAGTGCCGGAGGGCATGGTAAAGATGCTGCGGAGTCAACTTGCCGCTGTACATTTTGGGCCCGGCGCAAACTATACCGCGGTGCCTCTGCCATTGGAGGCCCGTTACATGGATTGGTCACTGCCGCCTTTCAGCGCCGGTTACCATGCGTGGTCCGCGCACTATGACATCGGTGACGTGCAGCAGAAGATCCGCAAGCCTTCACAATTAATCGAGGGCGCGGATGCGAATATCTTCATCGTGGGCGAGACCTATTCCAACGATCAGGCCTGGGTTGAAGGGGCCTACTGCACATCGGAATCGGTGCTGAAAGACTTTTTCGGATTTGTGCCCATCATCTCCGATAAGGATTACCCGTTTATTTGCGGATGTTGAGAGTTGAACGCGATCAGCGCCGGGCTGCTGGCCGGTTCCTGTCGATGCATGCCCTCTGAGCATGAGGTGTGCACGAAGTTGGCGTCTGGACAGTTGAAGGTAGCAATTCCGGAGGAGCATTGGCGGCTTGGAAGTACGCACTCCGGATTCGTCACAAAATACGCGCTGGCATCCATCGATTTCGAGTCTCGTACTGCACGCGTTGCCCACGTTCATGTCAGTTAATGAAATCGCTTTCTCGTGAACCGACCTATGGAGACGACTTCGACATGAAAAGGCACCTGACGATCCAGAAGAACTACTTCCCGAGTCACGGGCGACCTCCGAACGTACGGGCCGGGACGGACTCCCCGCGACGAGGGCCAGAAGTCTTGTTCGAGGAAGTGTGGAACATCCTTCCCTCCCGGGTTTGGCAGGCTTAATGGAGCCATTTGGAGCCTCGCGGAGCGAGGTCAGAGAAGCTAACTGATTGAAAGAAATGGTAGGCACGAGGAGACTCGAACTCCTGACCTCTACCGTGTCGAGGTAGCGCTCTAACCAACTGAGCTACGCGCCTACTTCGGTGGCTTCTCTATTCTAGCGGTGTGCCGATGGCAGAGCAAGCGGTCGTCGCACTTTGCCAGAGCTCTCCAGCTAGCGACGAGCGCTGCGTGCGTAGCTACCTCCCCCACCAGTGCCGCCGATAATCTTGCCCAAGCGCATCACGTTCGCCGCGGTGCGAGCTTCTCCACGAGAATGCTCCCTTGTGCAGACGGATCGTGAGCCCACAGCGCTCGGCTCCGAGAACGACACTTACGATGTCAAAGCGGCAGGCTGGGGCCACGCTCGTTCGCAGCCGCCGAACGTATCTCCGCGCCACGGACCGGATGTGCTGCTTCTTGTCGGCGTCCACCGCCACCTCTGGCGGCACGAGTCCCGCTTGTGCGTGGGTCTTCACTTCGACGAAGCAGAGCACACCGCGGTCCCAGCCGATCAGGTCGATCTCGCCGCGATTGTGGGGCGTGCGGAAGTTCTTCGCCACGATGCGATAGCCCTGTTGCCTGAGGTAGAGATATGCTTCCGTCTCGCCGCGTCGCGCAGTCGTTAAGTGTTCCGGCTCCTTCTTGCCAAAATGGCGGGCGGCACTGTCCAGTAATCTCGCGACAAGTCGGATGAGCCAGAGCATAGCTTCGAATCCGTCGACAACTCCCTGAGGTGAAACTTTAGTTGTTCAGGCCAGCGCATGCGGTGACCGGCATCACGTCACAAGGTAATTATCCAGGTGTGCTCGCGACACGACTGTTGCCAAGCAGGCCGAAGAACATTCACAATCAAAGAAGGGCTGCCGATTCGGGGGACCAAACCATTCGTGAATAGTCGAAGCGTGGAAAGTCATTGTTGCGGGGCTCCGGAGTGAAGAGCCAGTTCTGGACTGCTCCCAATCAGCTCACGCTTTTACGGCTGATTTTCATTCCATTCGTAATCACCAATGTTCTCGACGGTAATTGGCATTGGGCGCTGGGGCTGCTGGTGTTGGCCGGTTTAAGCGACGCGCTGGATGGCTGGCTGGCCCGCGTGCTGAACCAGCGCACCATGCTGGGGCAATACCTCGATCCTATCGCCGACAAGCTCCTGCTGAGCTCGCTTTTTCTGGTGTTGTCCATAGCGAAGAAAATACCGTGGAAGTACACCGTCCTGGTGTTGAGTCGCGACGTGTGCATCCTTGCCACTGCGATGGCGCTCTACGCCACCGTTGGATTCCGAGATTTTCGTCCCAGCATCTTCGGCAAGATCAACACAGTTTGCCAGATTGGCGCGGTCTTCTTCGTCGTGCTGGCGCAGGTGTTTGTCTCGCCGGCAACCGCATTCCTGGAAACGCTGTTTCTCTACGCAACATTCGCGTTCACCTTGATCTCGGGCATCCACTATGTCCTCACTACGGGTTCCCGTTTGCGGCGCGCAGATTCGAAGCTACCGGTCTCCTGATAGCCGATACCATCCAACTCAAGGGTGCGCCATCGCCTCATTCCACCGCCAATATGGGAAGCGAACATCGCCTCAAGGTGGTGATTGCTTTCGGGCTGGTCTATGTCTTCTGGGGATCGACCTATCTCTTCATCGGCATGAGTTCGGCCGCGGGAATTCCGCCCTTCGTGATGTGTGCCATGCGCTTCCTGATTGCCGGACCGCTGATGTTGGCTGCCTGCGCGGTCTTCGGTCGCAACATCCGCATCTCCAGGCAGGAAGCGGTGCGGTTGGCGATGATTGGCGGTTTGCTGCTGGTGGGCGGCAATGGCGGGCTGGCTTGGGCCGAGCAGTATGTGCCCACGGGCTTCGCAGCGCTGATCATTGCGGTTACGCCAATCTGGTTTCTGGTGCTGGAGACCTTTGTCTTCCGCGGCGACCGCATGTCGCGTCGCGGACTTATCGGGCTGGCGATGGGAATCGTCGGAATTGCAATCCTGGTCTGGCCGAGGATAACTCACCGCGACGCATTGGGAGTGATGCAGTTAGAGCATTTTCAATCAAGGTGTATGGTCAATCCCGCAATGACGGAACCAGGAGCGAGCGTTGCCTGGGGTGATGCAAGGGAGAGCCTGCGTAACCGCCTGTTCCAGCGCCTCGCCAGTTCTGGCTTTGAGCGAACGTAAGAACTGTTTGAGTTTCGCCCAAGCCAGTTCGATGGGATTCAGGTCGGGGGAATACGGCGGCAGGTACAGCAGTTGGGCTCCCGCAGCTTCAATCAACTCCCGCACCCCGCTCACCTTGTGGGCGCTGAGGTTGTCCATGACCACCACATCGCCAGGGCGCAGCGCCGGGCACAGCACTTGTTCCACATAGGCGAGGAAGATGTCTCCATCCGTGGCTTCCTCGATGGTCATGGTCGCCAGCAGGCCGCGCAGACTCAAGGCGCTGAGGATGGTCAGGATCTTCCAATGGCCTTGGGGAGCGCCTTCCGCCACCCGTTGCCCGCCGCAGGCGCGGGCATAGCCGCGCGTCATTTGTGTGGTCACGCCGCTCTCATCCAGAAAAATCAGCCGCTCCGGCGCGATCCCGCGGATCGTCTGCTGGAAGGCTTGTCGCCGCTGCTGGTTTGCTTCCGTGTCGCGTTCGCTGGCGTGGAGTGACTTTTTTTCAGCCGCAGACCCATCTGACGTAGCACCTGCCACAACCGTCCGATGCTGACGTGCAGATGGTGAGCCTTCGCCAGCTTCTGCTGTAACTCCGCCAGGGTCAGATCCGGTTGGGCCTGCACCCACCCGCGCAACCGCTGCTCGACTTCGGCAGTGACTTTGCGGACCGTACCGCGCCGCTGCTCGACCCGCTCCATCTGCCCGGTGCGCTTGCGTTGGGCGGAAATCTTCCATGCCCACGGCGCGCTTACCGAGAAGCGCGCGGCTAGTTGCTCCAGCGTTCCTTCCCCACGGTCATAGGCCTGCAGCAGCTTGCGCCGCAGATCGTCCCCATACCATTTCGCCATTGCCGGTTTGCCGCAGAGTCTCGCCACAATTCACTATACACCTACATTAAAACTGCTCTAGTTGGCTCGATCAGCCTGCTGTTTTCGTCGATGAGTTGGGCGATCGGTTCGGTGTTCTCGCGCAAATGGCAGATGAAAGTTGACCCGCTCGTCGCGACCAGTTGGGAGATGATCTTCGCCGGACTTGGCCATGTCGTACTGGTGATGTTCACCGGGCAAATCCACAGGGCGTCATTCAACCAACGCGGCGTGCTGGCGGTGCTTTACCTCGTTGTATTCGGATCCTGGATCGGCTACACAGCCTATATTTGGCTGCTGAAACATGTGCCGACACCGAAAGTCGCGACCTACGCTTATGTGAATCCGATTGTCGCGGTGCTGCTGGGATGGATTGTGTTGCATGAGCGCTTCGATCATTTCATGCTGGCAGGAACCATCGTAATTGTCGCGGCAGTAGTGTTGGTGACCACCGCGAAGGTCCATGCAGGCAAAGCATTCGAAGCGGCGGGCGAGGGATTGCCAGAGCTCGAGTCCGAAGTTTGAAGCGCGGAGCTATTTGCGTTTCCAGCGCACGCCGTCTTTGGTGTTCTCCAGAATGATGCCGTTTTCTGCGAGTTGATTGCGAATCGCGTCGGAGCGGGCGAAGTCTCTGGTCTTGCGCGCCTGCGAATGTTCGGCGACAAGCTTTTCCACATCTTCGTCAGACAGCGACGCCGCCTTGGCGAGTTCCGCAGCCGCAGGACTGATCTTGTCCGCATTGCCTTCGGCCTTCGCCCAATCGACCGTCGCCCGAACTTTGGCAGCGTCGTCGTCTTTCAAAACCGCAAAAACTTCTTCAAACTGATCGAGGACCTTTAGCAGCTTGGGCACATCGTCGTGATGCACCTGTCCGTTGTCGGCGGCAGCGTTGGCGTCGCGTACGAGATCGAACACCGCACCCAACGCGCGGGCAGTGTTGAGATCGTCCTCCATAGCAGCCCGCATTTCCTTGGATGCCTTGTCCGCGAGTTCGGCAATCGCGGAGTTCGAGCCTGCAGGAAACTGCGAGGTCAGAAGGCGCCGCTGGAAATTACGCAGCCGCTCAACCGAGTTCGCGGCCTGCGTCAGGCCATCGAAAGTGAAGTTCAGCTGCTTGCGGTAGGGGACCGACATCAGCAGAAATCGAATCGACGACGGCTTGTGGCCCATCAGCACCAGGTCGCGCACGGTGAAAAAGTTTCCGGCGCTCTTCGCCATCTTCTCGCCTTCTACCAGCAGGAATCGCGAATGGAACCAGAGGTGGACGAATGGCTTGCCAGTCAGCGCTTCCGACTGTGCGATTTCGTTTTCGTGATGAGGAAAAATCAGATCTTCTCCACCGGCATGGATATCAAAGGTGTCGCCGAGGTACTTCATCGACATCTGGGAGCACTCGATGTGCCAGCCGGGGCGGCCGGGGCCGATCTCCGTTTCCCACTGGGCTTCGCCGGGTTTGGGGGCTTTCCAGAGGGCGAAATCGCGGGCGTTGTCCTTCTCGTACTCGTCGACGTCCACGCGCGCGCCGTCGGTCATGCCCTCGAAGTCCTTCTTCGACAGCTTGCCGTACTCGGGGAACTTGGCGATGCGGTAGTAATACGAGCCGTCGTCGGTCTGGTAGGCGTAACCTTTGTCGCGCAGCACGGCGATGAAGTGCGCCATCTCTTGAATGTGGTCGGTGGCCTTCACCAGCAATTCGGGATGTTGAATGTTCAACGCGTTGGCATCTTCGAGGAAGGCAGCGGTGTACTTCTTCGTGTACTCCTGCACGGTGACGCCGTCGCGGGCAGCATTGCGGATGATCTTATCTTCGACGTCAGTGATGTTCATGACGTGCTTGAGCTGGAAGCCGCTTTGCTTGAGGAAGCGGCGCAGCACATCGACCGCGACGAAGGTGCGGAAGTTGCCGATGTGTCCGTAGTCGTAAACCGTTGGGCCGCAAGCGTACATGCGGACAAGGTTGTCTTCGAGGGGATGAAACTCTTCGATCTTGCCAGACAGAGTATTAAAGAGCTGTAGCGCCATGAACCTTCCTGGTGAAGTGCGAATCTTCGATTGTAGGGAAGGGCAGGAACAACAGCAATTAGCAACTAGCAACTAGCAACTAGCGAGTGCAACCCTTCAAGTCGCGTCTTTCATTGGTGAATCGAAAGAGATGCAAGCCCGAGAGTGTGGGCCATGGTTCCCAAATTGGAAGGGTTAGCTAATAGTTACTCCCCTACCCCCCCCACCCCCTAATGAAAACAAAGGTTTTATTTCACCGTTGCTTTGTAAAGTCCTGCAAGGAAAGTGGCTTATAGGCAAAGTCCTCATAAAGAACGACTTGTTGGCAGAAAATGCTTTGTTCACGCCGCAGTGCTTTGCATTGTTGTTTACTCACTGGTAAATGGTTTTCAAAGAGCAAATCTACCACAAGGGCTCTAAGCCCGGGCAATCTGGCGCATTGAAACAGAGTAGGCAGAATGCGGGGGAGGGAGTCAAGGAGATTGTGTCGTCTGCCGAACGAAAGCAAACAGAAATTCCCGTTTCGGGACGGCGTTTCGGGAGGGTCGGGCCGCCAAATGGAACCGTCAAGTCTGGCTTGACAGCGGAGTCGGGTAACTGTAGCGTTCCCAAGAAAATTCAATCGACTACTCGAAGGAGATCGCCATGGTTTCTCTTGCCGCGCTTTGGCTGCCGATCATCTTGGCGGCCGTGATTGTATTCTTTGCCAGCTTCGTCATGCACATGTTGCTGAAGTATCACCAAGGCGACTACAAGAAGCTGCCGGGCGAGGAAAAGGTCAGCGCCGCGATACGCGAGGCTGGGGTAACGCCGGGGCTGTATATGTTCCCGCACACGACGCATGCGGAGATGAAGTCCGCGGAGACGGCGGAGAAGTTCAAGCGGGGGCCGGTGGGGACACTGAATGTTCGCCCGAATGGTCCGATCGTGATGGGGAAGTTTCTGGGGCAGTGGTTCGGGTTCTGCCTGGTCGTATCGTTCTTTACCGCGTATCTGACCGGGCACACGGTCGCTCCGGGAACGGATTACCTGGCGGTGTTTCGCGTAGCCGGAACGGCGGCATTCATGGCTTACGGGTTGAGCCAACTGGCGAACGGCATCTGGAAGGGAGAGCCGTGGGGCATGGTTATCAAAGAGGTAATCGATGGACTCGTCTATGGGTTGCTGACAGCGGGTGTGTTTGGCTGGCTTTGGCCGCGGTAGGTTCCCGGCCGAATCGGATTTTCACCCACGAAGGCACAGAGAACAGGGAGGATCTGCGCGCGCGCCCATCCTGCGATTCCAGCTCTTGGCACTAGCCCCACAATTGCCAAAGGAAGGCAATTGTGGGCCACCCGCGGTCGGACGGATTGTTTTAAAGCGAGCTAAGGTGAGATCAGGGCTTCTCGCCTAAGCGCTTGACGTTTTCCTTCGCCTTCTTGTCTCCGAGCCGAGCCGCTTTGCGATAGCAAATGAGCGCTTGCTGGTGGTCTGGTTGCACCCCGTTGCCGTCTTCGTACGCCCAGCCCAGGCTGCACATTGCCTCTGGGCTGCCGGCGTTGGCGGCTTTGCGAAACCATGCGACGGCTTGCCCCGGGTCTGGGTCTACTCCGAGTCCGTCCCGGTAATCGACGCCGAGATTATTCATTCCCACTGGATCGCCCGCCTCAGCGGCTTTTCGATCCCATGCAGCTGCTTGTACGTAATCCTGTGCTACCCCGAGTCCTTTGTCGTACATGAGGCCGAGGCCGATCATCGCGTCGGCGTCGTCCAGGTCGGCGGCTTGGCGAAACCAATGGAGGGCTTGGCTGTAGTCCTGGGTTACCCCGAGTCCTTCTTGGTACATGAGGGCCAGGCCCTTCATCGCGTCGGCGTCGCCTAGATCAGCGGCTTGGCGAAACCAATGGAGGGCTTGGCTGTAGTCCTGGGTTACCCCCGTACCGTCTCTATACATCACGCCCATGTTATACATTCCCGCTGCGTCGCCGGCCTCAGCGCCTTTGCGGTACCACAATACTGCTTGCTTGAAATCTTTCGTCACTCCTTTGCCTTGGTAATAGGCGAAGGCCAGGTTGACCATTGCGTCCGAATCACCAGCTTGCGCTTGGCGATACAAACGAGCCATCTTCGGGTCGGTGAACTGAGGGGACGCAGCTTTCGCGGGTTTCTTCCGGGGTTGGCCGAATCTCGATGCGGTTAGGTTGGGCGGCTTCGCAGTTTCGTTCTTCGTTACGGAAAGTTGAGGTACGGAGGTGACGGCGGCTTCGACCTCATTCGGCGTCGGTGCTTGCGTGTAGCCCAAACTAGCGAGCAGTTCTTCCAGACCGACGGAGTGGTCAGAGCGGAAATCGGCATACTGAAATCGCCGGAGTTGCAACGGGACCTTGCAATCGCGGAAGTAAACCGGGATGACTTCCTTGCCCTCATCCATGGCAGCCATGAACTCGTTCTTTACCTTTTGGGAAGCAGCGGCGGCAGGCGACAGAATCACGAGCATGCGGGAACACTGGTCGACAGCGGTTTCGACTTCGGCATCCCATAGCTGGCCTGCGCGCAGGTCGAGTTTGTCCATCCAGACCTTCGCGCCCTTCGCCTTCAGGTCTTTGGCGAGACGGAGCGCGAATTCCAAGTCCTCGCGGCTGTAGCTGACGAAGGCGGTGGACGGGTCGATGGGCAATTCGATCTCCTGGCGCGGAAGGCTGCGCGGATGTCTAGTGTTGCGACATTGTGTCACAGAAAGAGTGGCGGCCCAAGGCGCATTAAAGTGGCGCCGCGTCTCATAGAAGCGCCGAAAAGCGCGGCGCGACCTGCGGCAATCGGCTTACAATGGCGGAGATTTCCATCGGAGCATTTCCAGCATCAGAGCTTGGATTAGGGCGGCGCATCCGGCAATGAAAGATACAACCCGAAGCATCGAGCGCTTTCTCGGCGGCGATCCTGTCGCCGGGAGGGAGGCCCTCGACGAGTTAGTAGCGCTGGGAGACGCCGGTGAGGAAGGGCTGTTCTCGCAAGCTATTGGGTTTCCTTCGACTGTGCAGATTCGGCGTCGGTGGTTGCAATATGTGGCCTCGCGCAAGGCGACGGTGGCGGAGCGATTGCTCGACCGTATGCGAGACCAGTCCCGACTTCGGGTTGCCTACGCGACGGCGACGCTGTTTGCTGGTTTGCCGAGAGACTATTCCGTAACAGACCAGTTATTCCACGAATTGGATCGCAGCTTCAAG
Source organism: uncultured Acidobacteriaceae bacterium (assembly GCA_963699185.1). Classification (GTDB taxonomy): domain Bacteria; phylum Acidobacteriota; class Terriglobia; order Terriglobales; family Acidobacteriaceae; genus DASRAA01. Next base: position 1,605,299 of record OY969419.1, read on the forward strand.
AACGTCTTGAGTGATTACGATAGCGTGCGAAACTTATTTTCCGCATGGGGACACGCGGGCGGCGACGCTGCCACACTGTGGCACTTCATCGAGGACAGCAGCTACGCGTGGGAAAAACTCCTGACCTTCACGTTTCGGGCGTCATGCGCGGGATTTGCGCGGGTGAACGCGGGCGATGATTGGGCAATCGAGCAACTCATAACCCACGAATGGCGCGATTACGAACTGACAGAGATCGCGAAATCTCTCCACCCATCAATCTCCCACAGGGCGGTCAGCGGCTCCGAGATGTGGGGGGAGGCCAACGGATCCTTCCTGCTGTGGCGGCGAGGCGAAGTCGCAGACGTCATCTTAAGGGGGTGGTCGAAGCACAGCCATTGGCGGGTGCGAGACTTCGGAGCGCAGATTCTCGCGAGCCTGGGATTTCAGCGGGTGGTGGTGCCCGTAGTCGAGTGGTTGAACCGAGAGGAACTCGACAGCGTACGAGCCTCGTTGCTGCACTCGCTGGAGAGGAGCGAGACCTCGGCTGGAGCCGATGCTCTACTGGAGCATTTCGAATCGGCGGACGGAGCAGGAACTCCTTATGTAGCCCGCGCAGCGTGGCGCGCGACAGAGAAGAGTCGCGCCCTGAGAGCATTGCAGGCGATCGCAGCCGGAGAGGGCACGTCGGCGGCCGAGGCGCTGGTATCCATGGCAAGGCTGGGCCACAGTCATCCGCATTTGACTGACGCGCTAGAAGCACACGATGACTACCGCCGGTTGAATGCAGCGATGGCAGTCGCTTATCTGGGCGCGAAGAACGAAATGGATCGCCTGGAAGCAATGCTGAACGAGGCGGCGTCACCTACCGAGCGAGTGTATCTCGCGGCTGGATTGGCCATTTTGGGGAAACCCGGTGGTGCGGAGGCATTGAACAAGGAACTGATTGCAGCTGCCAGCACGAAGGACTACGACAAGCGCCTGGACATTTTCTACCTTCATCGCTACCTGCAGATTGCGATTCTCGACGGGTTGAGCGCGGGCGGGGAAGAGAACGGGACGCTAGTACGTGCGTGGCGGGTCGAGACGCAGCCGCTGGAGCCGATGCCTAAGCCGGTGGAGATAGTCCCCACGCCGGCTGAAATTCCAGCAGGTCCCTCGCCGAATGCCGCTGAAGTGAAGCCGAGCAGCGAGCGCCAGACAGCCCACGACACGGTATCGCCCGCGCCCCTGAACGTTTTTATTTCGTACAGTCATCGCGACGAGAAAATGCGCGACAAACTGGTCGAACACTTGTTCCCGCTGGTGAACGAGGGATTGATTCGCATCTGGCATGACCGGGAAATTGATGCCGGGGCCGACTGGGAAGCAGATATCAATGCCGAAATCGCCGGTGCGGACATCATCCTGTTGCTGGTCAGCGCGCCGTTCCTGAAGTCACGTTATTGCCAGAAAGAACTCAAGACTGCGCTCCAAAAGCGCGGCTCAGGCAAGGCGTCCGCGATTCCGATCATCTTGCGGGATTGTGACTGGACAAGCCTATTCAACACGACGGAATACAAGATACAGGCACTGCCGCGCGATGACCGGCCGGTTGCAGGAGGGAAGTGGCCGAACCAGGATGCAGCCTTCGCGGTCATCGCTAAAGAGCTGCGAACGAAAATCCTGAAGCTGCGACTATAAGCGACTCGGTGGCGTCGTTGGCGAACGGAGCTGAAGAGGCCTGTTACGGGGCATGGTATCTTCGCTTTTAGGGCCGAGGAATTTTGGGGGTTACGGCCTGCGAAGAACGCAGATATAATTAATAAGGTCAGTATTATGACCAGCCGTATATCCAAGCCGCGAGTGATCGCCTATGCCAGAGTCCATCCGGCGTGTGGCGCGGACTTGCGCTCGGCGTGGTCGCGGCCGATCTCGGTGCGCGCGGACTCAAAGTTCTCCCCCTGCATGGTCCGCCCCAATCTCTTTTCTGGCGACTAGTTAACGTCATTATCCGGATTAAGGCTCGGCCTGGATGTGCCGTCCTACAAGGTGGGACATGCGATCCAAGGTAAGCAAGAAATTCGGCACGTCCGCCGTGCCCAAGCCATTTCGCAGGAGAAGACCATGACCACCAATACACTGATTCCAGTTGCGGGTCCGAAGATCAAGACCGCTCTGCCCGGACCTAACGCCTTGCGCATCCTCGAGAGGGACCAGCGCTATATTTCGCCGTCTTACACGCGGTCGTATCCCATGGTCGCGAAGCGCGGGCGAGGCGTGATCGTGGAAGACGTGGATGGCAACGAGTTCCTGGACTTCTCGGCGGGAATTGCCGTGACTTCGACCGGGCACTGCCATCCAGAGGTGGTAGCGGCTATTCAGAAGCAGGCCGGCGAGTTGATCCACATGTCGGGCACCGACTTCTACTACGAGAGCATGGTGACGCTGGCGGAGCGGCTGTCGAAGATTGCCCCGATGAAGGGGCCGCACAAGTTCTACTACGGCAACTCGGGCGCCGAGGCGGTCGAAGCCGCTTTCAAGATGGCGCGCTACCACACCAAGCGGCAAAACGTGATCGCGTTCTTCGGAGCATTTCACGGACGCACCATGGGCGCGCTGTCGCTAACCGCGTCGAAGCCTCAGCAGAAACGGCGGTTTGGGCCGCTGGTTCCGGGTGTGACGCATGTGCGGTATCCGGATGTCTATCGCGGCTGTGTGGGCGGTGCGCAAGAGGGTGAGGCGTTCGCGCTCGGTTGTGCGCGCTACATCGAGGAGAAGTTGTTCAAGACCATCCTGCCCCCGGAGGAAGTGGCCGCGATCTTTATCGAGCCGATCCAGGGTGAGGGCGGATATGTGGTCGCTCCAACGGTATTCATGCAGGAACTGCGGCGCATCTGTGACCGTCACGGAATTTTGCTTGTTGCTGACGAAGTGCAGTCGGGCGCCGGCCGCACCGGCAAGTGGTGGGCGATCGAACACACCGGCGTGGAGCCCGACATCGTTTGCATGGCCAAGGGAATTGCCAGCGGAATGCCGTTGGGCATCACGATGGCGAAGGCCGAGATCATGGACTGGGTCCCCGGCTCGCACGCCTCGACATTTGGGGGCAACCCAGTGTGCATCGCCGCTGCAATGGCGACGCTCGATGTCCTGGAGCGCGAGGGCCTGAAGAATGCCGAGGTTGTCGGCAATCACATTATGGAGCGGATTGCTGACTGGCCACAGAAGCTTGACTTGGTCGGCGATGTGCGTGGCCGCGGGCTGATGATCGGCATCGAGATCGTTACGGACAAGAAGGAGCGGACGCCAGGCGGAGTGGAGCGCGATCTCATCGTGGAGAGAGCCTTCGAACGTGGCGTGCTGTTTCTAGGTTGCGGACCGAACTCGATACGGCTGGCGCCCCCGCTGATCGTGAGCAAGGAGCAGGCCGACATTGCGCTGGACGTGCTGGAGGAGTGCATCAAGCTGGTGGGCATCGATCACCGGCACGCTCTCACCCTTGGGAAGAACGTCGGCGCATAGACCGAGCTCAATGAGTTAGCAATGGCAGCCTGGACAGAGCGTCCAGGCTGTTTTGCTTGGTGTGATCGTGCAGGAGAACGGTCAGGTTAAGGAGTTCGTCATTCTGCTTCGTGATGCTTGAACTTCGTGAGCGCGAGTCGATGGCGTAATATATTCAGGGTTGTTTCCAGGGAAGGTCCACAGTGCCAGAGTTGCGCAAAGATCCCATCGTCGGACGATGGGTCATCATATCTACTGATCGCTCCAAGCGCCCAACCGATTTTGTTCGTGAGTCCGTGAAGATCAAGGGCGGGTTTTGCCCATTTTGTCCCGGCAATGAGAACAAGACTCCGCCTGAAGTACTGGCGTACCGGCCGAACGGCGCGGGCCGCGATTCGCAGGGCTGGACGGTGCGCGTGGTGCCCAATAAGTTTCCGGCGTTGGGGATCGAGGGAAACCTGAACCGCTCCGCCGAAGGCATGTTCGACAACATGAACGGCGTCGGCGCGCATGAGGTCATCATTGAGACTCCGGAGCACGACGCGACCCTGGCGACGCTGCCCGAGAAGCGGATTGAAGACGTGCTGTGGGCGTTTCGCGACCGCATTCTCGACCTGAAAAAAGACAAGCGCTTCAAGTACATCATGATCTTCAAGAACCACGGCACGGCTGCCGGGGCGACGCTGGAGCACGCTCACGGCCAACTGATCGCGTTGCCCATCGTACCGAAGCACGTGCTGGAAGAACTCGAAGGCGCCAAGCAGTACTTTGGATTTAAGGAGCGCTGCGTTTTCTGCGACATCATTCGGCAGGAGACGGAGGCCAGCGTTCGCGTGGTCAGCGAAAACGAGGGCTTTCTGACGATTGCGCCCTATGCGCCGCGCTTTCCGTTTGAGACATGGATCCTGCCGAAGAAGCACGAGTCGGCGTTCGAGAATTCGTCGTCACAAGTGTATGAATCGTTGGCGCGAGCGATGAAGAATCTGCTGCAGCGTGCCGATCAGGTGCTGGATAATCCGGCTTACAACATGGTGATCCATACAGCTCCTGTGCAGGAGGGGCCGATGGACCACTATCACTGGCATGTGGAGTTCATGCCGCGGCTGACCAAGATTGCGGGCTTTGAGTGGGGAACTGGTTTCTATCAGAATCCGACTCCTCCGGAAGAGGCGGCCAAGTATCTGCGCGAGGCGAAGGTCAGGACGGCGCAGGCCGTTCCGGTTGCTGGGTAGAGAAGAATCGAGCAAGAGAAAAGCCTGACTTTGCGGTCAGGCTTTTTTCGCGTGGTGCGGATCCTTATTCCTGGCGGTCCTGAAATTCCTCGTACCAAGCCATCTGGATGGCTTCGAGCTTGCCTTCGGTAGACAGCTTGGGATCGCCAGTGAACGTCGGCAGTTCGGTCACGTAGCGATGCAGGTCGGTGAAGCGAACTTCGAGCGGGTTCTGCTCAGGGAATTTGTCGGCGAGTTCGATCCCAATGTCTTCTGCGCTGTCCCAGGTCAGATCGTTTGGCATGTTAGTGTCCTGGTCCCTCCGAAACGTAATTCCGGTTCCAAGCAGGAATTTCGACGACTATCTCGCCGGGCTTCTCGATGACAGACTGGCAGCCCAAACGTGATTCGAGCTGGAGATCGGCGGCCATGTCGAGCTTGTCGGCTTCGTCGTCCTCCATCGGACTCAGAAGCTCTTTGCCCTTCTTCACCACCACGTGGCAGGTGGTGCAGGCGCAATTGCCGCCGCAGGCGTGCTCCAGGTGAAAGCCAAAGTTCATCGCAACATCAAGCAGCGACTGCGGCTTGCCGTGGTCCTGGTAGGGCAGCTTGCCGTGCTCGAACTCAAAGGTCTTGTTCTCGGGAAGAAAGGTGACCTTCACGGTGTTGGTGGGAGCGTCGATGGTGGCGGCTCCAGTGCCTTGGGTTTTCTCGTTTGCCATAAGTCCTCGTAAAACCTCGGGGCTGAAGCCCCTCACATTAGTAAGTTACCGCCTTGACGCAGCGCTAAAGCGCCGCTCTACCATCCGCGCTACTACTCGATATCAGCCTTGGCGATGGGATGCGGAGACGCGGGGCCTTCTCCGACATTCGCGGTCTCCATGCTTTGGCCTTTCAGCGCGGAAGTGACCGCAGTGTCCATCATTAGCTCGGCCAAATGCATCGTTGCCTGATTGAGCGCGTCAATCGCAGTCCGAATCGCCTGGTAGTCGTCCCCGGGCAGGACCGCATTCAACGCTGATTCCAGCTTGCAAATGTTTTCGCGTTCGCGTGAAGTGAGTTGTTCCCACGCGGGGCCTTTGCGGCCTTTCTCTAACGCAGCCAGCATGGTGGTCGCTTCATTTCGAGCTTCAATTACCTGGCGCTGGCGGAAATCCTCTTCCGCGTAGTCGAACGATTCCAGAATCATGCCTTCGACTTGTTCGTCAGTAAGGCCGTAGCTGGGTTGCACTTCGATTTCTGATTCCTTGCCGCTGCGCGCCTCACGTGCGGAAACGTGCAAGATGCCGTTAGCATCGAGCAGGAATTTCACCTCGATGCGCGGCAGACCTGCCGCCATCGGTGGAATGCCCTTGAGATCGAAGCGAGCCAGCGAGCGGCAATCTTTGGCCAATTCGCGCTCGCCCTGCACCACGTGGATTGCGACGTTGGTCTGTCCCTCGACTCCCGTGGTGAAGTGCTCGGTCGCCGATTCGGGGATCGTCGAATTGCGATGAATGATCTTCACCACGCCGCCACCCAGGGACTCGATTCCGAGCGAGAGTGGGGTGACGTCGAGCAGCAACATCTCTTTGGTAGCTTCGGAACCACCGGCGAGAATGTTGGCCTGCACGGCTGCGCCCAGCGCGACCACTTCATCGGGATTCAGTTCGGAGTGGGGAGTGCGCTCGAACTGGTCTTGGACCAGCTTGCGAACCAGCGGAATGCGTGTCGAACCACCGACTAATACCGCTTCGTCAATCTGCTTCGCGGTGAGTCCGGCGTCTTTCATTGCCTGACGGACAGGACCAATGGTGCGGTCAACGACGGGCCGAATCAGCCGCTCGTACTGCTCGCGAGTAATGACTCGCGCTGATAGCGCTTACTGTCCGGGAGTTGAACATCGAGCGTGGTTTCGTCGTTGGACGACAGCGCGATCTTGGCGTCAATCACGGCCTTGCGAATGGTTTGCACAGCCTCGCCGCTTCGGCGCACGTCGAGCCCGAGGTCTCCCTGGATGTCGTCCAACGCGATTGCGATCAGCAGATTGTCAATGTCGTCGCCGCCGAGATGCGTATCGCCATTGGTGGCGATGACTTCGAAGATGCCTTCGTGCAACTTAAGGATCGAGATGTCGAAGGTTCCGCCGCCGAGATCGTAAACCGCGACGGTGGCAGTTTCCTTCTTGTCCAGGCCGTAGGCCAGAGAAGCTGCCGTAGGCTCATTGACCAGGCGCAAAACTTCCAGCCCAGCAATACGGCCTGCATCTTTTGTGGCTTGCCGCTGCGCGTCATTGAAATATGCTGGCACGGTGATCACGGCTTTGGTAACGGGCGCACCGAAATATCGTTCGGCATTGCGCTTGAGTTGGCGCAGGATGAACGCCGAAATTTCCGGAGGCGTGAAAGTCTTGTTCCCCAGCTTGATGCGCAGTACTTCGCCCGGCGCGAGGTCATCGGCCAGGCGGAAAGGGAAGAGCTTAAGTTCGTCCTGAATATCTTCAACGCCGCGGCCCATCAGGCGCTTCACGCTATACACCGCGCGTTCCGGCGTCTCGATGAGGTATTTGCGCGCCGCGTTGCCCACAACGATCTGGTCACGCTCGTCCAGCGCGACGACCGAAGGGACAAGGTTCAGTCCGTCCTCGCCTGGGATGACGACTGGGCGGTCGTTCTCCATGTACGCCACCAGCGAGTTGGTGGTGCCGAGGTCGATGCCGACGATGCGTTCGTTTGCCATTCGTAATATGGGGCTAAAGCCCCCAATCTAATAAGTTAAGAGCGTCGACGCGGCGCTAAAGCGCCGCACTACCCCAAGAGATCTAACTCTCCAACACCTCGTCCATTTCGCGCAGCAAATTTCGCAGGTACGAGCGCCGATTAAGGACATCGACCATCTTGTCGCGCACTGCAGCGCGCTCGCTATCTTCGACGGCTTCGCCCTGCTCGAAGCGCGATCGACCAGCGCATCCCATTCGTTCCAGGCCGCGCTCAGTTCTTTCAACATTTCGCTCTGTATTTGACGTCAGATGTTTCTTGGCGCCGGATAAATCCCGCTCGAGCGTGCGGTCGTCCTCCCCCAACTTCTTATTCATCCGCATCTCTTCGAGCTGCATGTTCAGCTCAAATACTTCTTCGAGCAGGTCCGGGGGCACGACTTGCTTCTTAGCGGCTTCCCGGTCTGGCGCGCCTCTTCGGTTGCCGCCTTGGATTGCTCTTCCAACTGCACGCCCTGCAGACGGAGCAGATACTCGGTGCGAGAAATCGGGTCTTTCAGCGTGCGATACGCGTCGTTGAGCTGAGAGGTCTTTTCCAGGACTCCAGTCCTGCTCGTGTGCTATCTGCGCGGGCGTTGATGTCGGGATGCAGATGGCGGCTGAGCGCGTAAAAGTCGCGCTCCAGTTGCGTGGTGTCAATGTTGAGCTTGTAGGGCAACCCGAAGAACGTGAAGTAGTCCACTGGCACGGGAGGCTGGACCTTGCCGCACTCCTGACAAAGTGAGCGGCGCGCATGGCTCCGCACGACCAGCAAGTCGCAGTGACCGGCTTCGGCTGATTAACAGACCAGCATGACCGGAGTCTGTCGGGTTGTTGTGCGATTGCCATGTGTTGCCCCTATGGGCTCATATCACACTGTGCCCGCCGCGGCGCGGCTGGGGCTAATCAATTTCGCCCTCGCGGGGCTGGCTCCGCTGGCCAAGCCATCGGCCGATCGCTAGCTGGAAGTGGGATCAGAAATCCGCTCGGCGAAGACAGAACGCGCTCGCGTGACACGGCTCTATCTACGAGAAACGAAGTGCCGCAGCCGCAAGACTTCTTCGCATTTGGGTTCGGAACACGAAGCCCTGGTGCATCAGGGTCTCTTCATAATCCAGAACCATGCCGTGAAGATAAATGAACGACTTCGGGTCGACGAAGATGCGAACGTCGTCGAACATGAAACACCCGATCGCGTTCGCGCGGCTGACGTGTCGAACCGGATGTTGTAACTCAGTCCTGAACAGCCGCCACCCTGCACGCCCAGACGCAGTCCGCCCTCGGTAGGCGAAATATTCTCCTTCGCCATGCGCCGCGCGGATGCGCGCCAGCGCCTTGTCCGTCACCTGGATACCCTTGGCAGGCGGTGCTGCCGCTTGGGCCGGATTTTCAATGTTGATCGTGCTCATGGTCCTGTCACTGGCGTGCCGCGACCAACGGACGGGCACCCCGATCCTCGCCTTCAGTTTACGCCCGCTGTTCGACCGGAGCGGGCTGTGCCTGGCTTGCGTGCCCGTTCTTCTTCTTCCAGTCGCCAATGGCTGCGCGAATCGCGTCTTCCGCCAGCACCGAGCAGTGGATCTTCACCGGAGGCAGAGACAGTTCCTTCACGATGTCGGTGTTCCTGATCGTGCAGCGCTTCGTCCACGGTCTTGCCCTTCACCCACTCGGTCGCGAGCGAGGACGACGCGATCGCCGAGCCGCAGCCGAAGGTCTTGAACTTGGCGTCCTCGATGATGTTGGTCGCCGGGTTGACCTTGATCTGCAGCTTCATGACGTCGCCGCACTCGGGCGCGCCCACCAGGCCGGTGCCCACTTCGGGGCTGTTCTTGTCGAACGAGCCCACGTTGCGGGGATTGGTGTAGTGGTCCAGAACCTTATCACTGTATGCCATGATGTCTCAGTCTCCTCAACGCTTCCGCGCCGGCAATCAATTTCTCCGATTGCCGGCAATCTTGAATCTTAGTGAGTCGGCTCAGCCGCCCACTGGACCTTCGTCAAATCGATTCCTTCTTTCGCCATCTCGTAAAGCGGCGACAACTCACGCAGGCGCTTCACCGTGTCCACCACGCGCTCGGCCACGTAATCCACTTCGGCTTCGGTGTTGAAGCGTCCGAGGCCGAACCGGATGGAGCTGTGCGCCAGGTCGTCGCCGGCGCCCAGGGCCTTCAATACATAAGATGGCTCCAGCGTCGCAGAGGTGCAGGCCGAACCGCTCGAAACCGCAATATCGTTGATGCCCATCAGCAGCGATTCGCCTTCCACATACGCGAAACTGATATTCAGATTGCCGGGCAGGCGGTGCTCGACCGAGCCATTGATGTAAACCTCGTCGAGCTGGCCCATGATGTCGTCTTTCAGGCGGTCGCGAAGGGCGGCGAGCTTCTTCGCCTCTTCCGCCATGCCTTGGTTCGCGATCTCGCACGCCTTGCCGAGTCCCACGATTCCCGGAACGTTCAGCGTGCCCGAACGCATGCCGCGCTCGTGGCCGCCGCCATCGATCTGCGCCACCAACTGCACACGCGGGTTCTTGCGCCGAACGTACAGAGCGCCGACGCCCTTCGGTCCATAGAGCTTGTGCGCCGTGATCGAGGCGAGATCAACGTTGTCTTGAATCACGTTGAACGGGACCTTGCCGATGGCCTGCACCGCATCGGTATGGAACAGCACGCCGCGCTCGTGACACAGAGCGCCAATTTCGCGGATGGGCTGCAAGCGCACCAATCTCGTTGTTGGCGGCCATGATGCGTGACCAGGATGGTCTTGTCATCCATGGCCCGCTTCAGGTCGTCGAGATCGATGCGGCCGTCCTTTTGCACCGGCAGATAAGTGACGCGGAAACCGTGCTTCTCCAGGCGCTTGCAGGTGTCGAGCACGGCCTTGTGCTCGATGGCCTGGGTGATGATGTGATTGCCCTTTTCGCTTGTACATCTCGGCGACGCCCTTGATGGCAAGGTTGTCGCTCTCGGTCGCGCCCGAGGTGAAGATGATTTCCTTCGAGGTCGCGCCGATCAGCTTGGCGATGCGCTCACGTGCCTGCTCCACCGCCTGCTCGGCGACCCATCCGAACTCGTGGTTGCGGCTGGCCGCGTTGCCGAACTTCTCGTTGAAGTAGGGCAGCATCTCTTCCAGCACCCGCGGATCGGTCCGCGTGGTGGCATGGTTGTCCATGTAGATGGGCAGCTTCACGTCCGTTGTTGCCGTTGCCTGAAATCACATCGGTGCTCATTGATTGCTGACATCTCCTAAACTTGTCTCCCTTTCGTTTGAGGTCCAGCCCAGCGTAACCAGTTCCGGCGCGGACTCGTGCTCCGGTTCGGTCATCTCCCAAATCGTCAACCGGTTCAGAACTTCTTCGATGCTGCGGCTCACTTTGCGAAGCGGCTCGCGGACCGTGCAGCGGTCGCTTTGCTCGCAGTCGTCGGTCGCCGCGCTGCACGAGGTGATAAACAGAGGACCTTCAATCGCGCGAATGACCTCGAAAGCGCTGATCTGCTCTCGGATCGCGCGCCAGGGTATAGCCACCATTGGTGCCGTACTGCGAAACCAGCAGGCCGCTCTTGGTCAGCCGCTGCAAGATCTTGGCCAGGGCTTCCTGCGGAATGCTGTACATCTCGGCCAGGTCCTTGGCGCTGCAGGCTCCCAAGTCGGCGTGCTCGGCCAGATGCCGCATGGCGATCAGTCCGTAGTCCGCTTTCTTGGTGAGCTTCAGCAAACCGATCCCACCTCAACCACTTAGACGAATATGGCGACTCATTTAGGTCGCAATTTGATTCTAGGCCATCCGGGCGTGTGGATGCAAGGCTTTACAGGCAACGTGCGCGATTTGCATTGAACGGTAAGCAAAAGAGCCTAAACGGTTTGAGTATCGGCGATGAATTCGGTCGCATATTTATGTTTAGGGCTCGAATCAGGGTTGTCGAACGACCTTTCGGCTTGCGGCGATTGGTCGAGATAGGGAACGCCTGGCGGGAACGCCGAGTTGCCGCCGCGAGGCCGGTTTCATCCGGTACGGAGGGTTTGAGTGACCGCCCTCGCTTGGCGGGTTTCAAAAAAACGCGACCCCGCGTCGGAGTGTCTGGTTTGGGTGCCTCGTGAGTCATTGGTCGCCATTCGAACGTTGGGGCGGTCGCATCGATTGGGTGCCGCTTCGAGACTGCGGCCGGTGCCGAGTATGTGCGGAAGTGAAATATTCACATTCGCGTGTCGGAAACGCTTGACAACGCTTGGTGCAGGGCTAAAATACCGGACAATTCCCAAATGTCCGAGTCTTTCGGACGGCACGGGGTATGAACAACATCCAGCCAAGAATCACCACACCCAGCTACCCCCAGAGCGAGGCCATGGACCAGAAGTGTCTTCATCCTCGTGTCCAGGTCGTTTCTCGTGACGAAGACGCGGAGTTCGTGGAATGCCTCGAGTGCCGCGAGATCTTCGAATCGAGTGAATTCCGCGACATGGACATCGAAGCGAAGATTCCCACCGAAGAAGAATAGATACGTTTGTCGAACAGACCGAAGTCTGGGCGAGGGGGCACCAGTGCGTTCAGAAACCGCTCTTCGCCATTCGCCCTTTGCAGACCTGCTGCTGTGTGCGGTCGCGTGGGTAGAGCTGAGCTTTAGCTCGGCGTCCGCGCTCTTTTTATGAGTGTCTTGAGCCGGCTTTCAGCCGGCCACACAAAACCCGCTCTTCGGCTAAATAAGAACTAATCCGGTCAGAACCTAGCCGAGCCGTAGAGCCGGATCGGAAGACAGATTGTCATGCGCGAACTCGCCCGCCAGAAAGCGCGGATAGGCCGCAGCCGCAATCATGGCGGCGTTATCAGTCGAGAGTTTGCGCGACGGAAACAACACCGCCACTCCTTCTTCAGCGGAGCGAGCCTCGAATGTGCGTCGCAATTCGCTGTTGGCCGCGACTCCGCCTGTTACCAATAAAGTCGCGACACCGTTCTCAGTGGATGCCGTTAGTGTCTTGCTGACGAGATCGTCCACCACCGCCCGCTGAAAGGACGCTATCAGGTCAAGGGTTTGCCGGTCGCAAGCCGTCAGGTAGTCCTGCGGTGTCGGCTTGGCGACCTCCGAGATAATTTGGCGACGGCGCTGGATGCTCTCAGTCATATTGTGAACTTCCACGTAACGCAGCACGGCGGTCTTGATTCCGCTGTAGGAGAAGTCAGTGCGATGCTCGTTGGCCGCATGCCGGTTTTTTGGATTGCGGTCGCGATGCTTGATCTGCGCGAAGGGAAATTTCACGGCGTCGGGATTTCCGTGCTGCGCCAGAAAATCGATCGCCGGGCCGCCGGGATAACCAAGTTCCAGAAGCTTGGCAACCTTGTCGAATGCTTCACCCGCGGCGTCGTCACGAGTGTGGCCGACGTTGCGGTATGCCCAACTACCTTCTCGTTGCTCCGCCAAATACAAGTGCGTATGGCCGCCGCTGACGACCAGGGCGAGTACCGGGAACTCCAGATCGTGCTGGCCGTGCTGGCGCTCTTCGAGCAGTACGGCGTGAATGTGGCCTTCGAGGTGGTTGACCGCGATAAGTGGCTTGTCGGCCGCGTAAGCAAGCGCCTTGGCGTAACTGAGCCCGACCAGCAGCGCTCCGGCGAGCCCGGGGCCTTGCGTCACAGCAACGGCATCAATCGTCTCGTAGGTCTTACCGGCATCTTCGAGCGCCTTGCGGACCACGGGGACGATGGCCCGAAGATGCTCGCGCGAAGCCAGCTCCGGGACAACTCCGCCATAAGGCTGATGAGTGGCAATCTGCGAATAGACAACGTTCGAGATCAACTCTTCGCCCGAACGCACCACTGCTGCGGCGGTCTCGTCGCAGGAAGACTCAATGCCGAGGATGTAGGTGTCGCCCACGGTCTTATTGTACGAGGGTGACAGGTTATCGGTAGCTGGCAGCGAGCGTCCAACTCCTGATGTAGCGTCAAAAAATGTCGCGTCAAAACGTGTCGCGTCCCAACTTCGGCGCCCTTATCACACGGCCGCGTGACGTATGTCCTTTTGCAGCCATCGACCCGTCCTGTAGTTGTAATAAAGCTATCGTGAGGGAAAGGGATACGTGTGTCTCTCGCCGGGCCGCGCCTACGCAACGGCCCAAGTCCGCTCTTTGAAAACTCAGATCAGCATCGGAATGGCCGGACAGGTCGACCGTCCTTACGACGGTTCGATGAACTGACATAGTGTTGTAGTTATGTATAACAGTGCTCAGTGCCTGATGTATGTTTTGTAATGCGCTGATTCTAAACAACATTTTATATGTGGTTTAGTGTCTTAGTTACGTACAACAGCAGAAAATGAAGGGCACCGGAGCAGCTTCCGTACAGCGTCCGGCAAGGCTGTGGTACGAAATTGCGGGACACCACGTTCGCATCTGCCAACTACCCGTGACCAGTTACCTTCCGCTCAGACCGTCGGACGTAAAGTCAGCGAATACAATCTCTTCATCCATGAAAGAGCATGCGATCAATGTGGTTCGCGAGCTGCGCCGGCACGGCTTTGAGGCCTACTTCGCCGGGGGATGTGTGCGTGACATGCTGCTGGGTCTTGAACCCACCGACTACGACGTCACCACCAACGCCATTCCAGACGAAGTCATGCGGATCTTTCCGGAGACCTACGCGGTCGGCGCGCAGTTCGGAGTTGTCCTCGTGCCGGTTCCGAAAGACAGTGAGTGCGAGATCTTTCCACCTGAGCATCCTCACGTGATAGAAGTGGCGACATTCCGAAGCGAAGGTATCTACACCGACGGCCGTCATCCTGACCAGGTGGAGTACTCCAAATCGCCGGAAGAAGATGTGCAACGGCGCGACGTCACTATCAACGGGCTGCTCATGGATCCGCTGGACGGGGATCGCGTGCTGGATTTTGTTGGAGGGCGCGCGGACCTGGCGGCAGGAATCGTGCGTGCGATTGGCGATCCGGAGCGGCGATTCCAGGAAGACAAGCTGCGGATGCTGCGGGCCGTCCGTTTTGCGGCACGATTTGGCTTTGCGATCGATCCGCCGACGTTCGCAGCCAACAAGAAGTTGGCTTCCCAGATCCATCAAGTGAGCCGCGAGCGGGTGCGCGACGAACTGACTAAGATGCTGACGGAAGGCCGTGCGCGCCAAGCTTTCGAATTACTTGACAGCACGGGGTTGCTGAAAGAGGTTTTGCCCGAAATCGACCGCATGCATGGTGTGGAGCAGCCTCCGCAGTTTCACCCCGAAGGCGATGTGTGGATCCATACCCTGATGCTGCTGGAACAGTTGCCTCCCGGTTGTTCGCGGACGTTGGCGTGGGGAGCGTTGCTGCACGATGTCGGCAAGCCTCCAACATTTCGCGTGGCGCCCGACCGCATTCGCTTCGATGGGCATGTGGAAGTGGGAGTTCGCATGGCTCACGAAATTTGCCAGCGGCTGCATTTTTCGAACGATGAGACCGAGCAGATTGAGGCGCTGGTCGCGAACCACATGCGTTTCGCCGACGTCGAACGCATGAAGGATTCAACCCTGAAGCGCTTCCTGCGATTGCCGAAGTTCGATGAGCATATGGAGCTTCATCGCATCGACTGCCTTAGCAGCCATCGCGATCTGTCGCTTTACAATTTCGTCGGTGAGAAGTTGCGGACGACGACTGCCGAGGAGATTAGGCCCGCTCCTCTTATAACCGGCACGGATCTGATTGAGCTCGGATACGAACCGGGTCCGCGTTTCAAAGAGATTCTGTCGGCGGTGGAAGACGCGCAACTCGATGGCAGGCTGCAGAGCAGGGAGGAGGCGCTGGAGTTGGTACGGAAAGAGTTTCCGCCGGCGCAGTAATTGTGTTTGAGGGTGCGGATCTATCACGCCCACACGCCCGTGAGCTTGCGGCCCACCCCAAGGTGATGTAAATCACGACCGAGTCGCACTGATGACGGAGAGATCTTGTTAATAAGACTCCGTGCCCTCCGTGTCTCCGTGGTGAATGATTTTCGATGGAGCGATGCTAAAATCATGCTTCAAGCCATGCAGCACGCACGCGGGACACTCAAGAAGATCTTCGCCGAGAATATCTGCGCTAAGGCCGGCGACGAAGCGCCGCTGCTGGCGTGGCCGATTGCGTGTGGCGTTGGAGTGGCGACGAACACTCAGGCACTCAGCTTTGTCGACGGAGTGCTGGTAGTGGCCGTGCCTGACGCCGTCTGGCGCAATCAGTTGCAGTTCATGAGTCAACAGTACCTCGCGGGACTGAACCAAATCGCGAGGAAACCAGTGCGGAGCATTTCGTTCGTGGTAGCGCCGCACCTCATCCGTCCAACTGCATAATCACGAGGACAGCACTTCATGGTTACTGAAAAAGACGTCACTTACGTCGCCGATCTCGC
Organism: uncultured Acidobacteriaceae bacterium; assembly: GCA_963699185.1. Lineage (GTDB taxonomy): Bacteria > Acidobacteriota > Terriglobia > Terriglobales > Acidobacteriaceae > DASRAA01. The sequence continues at coordinate 1,621,061 of OY969419.1, forward strand.
GCACCTCGAGCTTACAGAAGACGAGCGCGCTCGCATGTTGAAAGACATGAATTCCATCCTCGGATATATCGAGCGGCTCAATCAACTCGACACGACCAGTGTGGAGCCCATGGCGCAGGTGGCCAGCCGTTACGGCGTGAGTAAGGACGCGACTGGTAGCGAGGCGTTTGCCTACGCCATGCGGCCCGACGAGTTAGTTCCATGCCTGCCGCATGAGGAGGCCATGCGGAACGCTCCCCAGACCGACGGCACATTCTTCAAGGTGCCGAAAGTGATCGAGCGCTAGGGACCGAACGGACACGCGATGAACATTGAATTGCTGACGGTAGATTCGGCGCGAACGGCAGTCCTGGAAAAACAGGTAACTGCGACGGCGCTGGTCGATGCGTTCTATCAGAAGATCGAGGCGGAAGATCCTGCTATCGGCGCCTATTTGACGCTTAGCAAGGAGCGCGCCCATCGTCAGGCCGAGCAGGTGGACGCACTGGCCGACAAAGGTGATGCGCTGCCTCCGCTGGCAGGGGTGCCGATCGCGATCAAGGACGTACTGACCACTAAGGGCGTTCGTACTACCGCAGGATCGAAGATTCTCGCGAACTTCATCGCGCCGTACGATGCAACGGCTGTCGCACGACTCGAAGCGGCGGGCGCGATCGTGTTGGGCAAGACCAACTGCGACGAGTTCGCTATGGGCTCCTCGAACGAAAACTCAGGGTTTCACCCTGTAAAGAATCCACGCGATCATTCCCGCGTTCCGGGTGGATCATCGGGAGGCTCGGCTGCTGTAATTGCCGCGGGGACTGCTGTGGCGTCGCTTGGTTCGGATACCGGAGGATCGATTCGCCAGCCTGGAGCGTTCTGTGGCGTGGTCGGGCTGAAGCCGACCTACGGACGGGTGTCGCGCTACGGGTTGATCGCGTTTGCATCATCACTCGACCATGTTGGCCCATTCGGCAAGACAGTGAAAGACGTTGCGCTGATTCTGCAGTACATGGCGGGCCGCGACCCTTTGGATTCGACTTCTGCCGACTTGCCCGTGCCGAACTACATCGATCAGATTGGCGAGCCGGTGAAGGGAATGCGGATTGGCGTTCCCAAAGAGTACTTCGGCGAGGGTCTCGATTCGGAGGTGCGCGCCGCTGTTGAGGCCGGTATCGAGAAATTGGCCCAGGCGGGTTGCGAGATCATTTCGATCTCCCTGCCGCATACGGAGTACGCGATTCCGACGTATTACCTGATCGCGACCGCCGAGGCTTCGTCGAATCTGGCGCGCTTCGATGGCGTGCGCTATGGTTTGCGGGCGAAAGATGCGAAGACGCTGGCCGAGATGTACCGCAAAACCCGCGACGCTGGATTCGGAACAGAAGTGAAACGCCGCATCATGCTCGGAACGTACGCGCTGAGCGCCGGATACTACGACGCCTATTACTTAAAGGCCCAGCGTGTGCGCGGCTTGCTCGCCCGGGACTTCGATGAGGCTTTCGCAAGGGTGGATGCCATCGTCACACCGACGACGCCTACGCCGGCATTCAAGCTCGGCGAAAAGGCCGATGATCCACTCGCAATGTATTTAGCTGATATCTATACGGTGACTGCCAACCTGGTCGGCGTACCCGGAATTACAGTGCCTTGCGGTAAGAGCAAAGAAGGACTACCGATTGGGCTGCAGATTCTAGGGAAACACTTTGACGAGGCGACGGTGTTACGTACCGCGCACGTCGTAGAACATGCGCTTGCGGCGACGCTGACTTAGGGCCCGTCAGGCAGGCTCGTAGTAGCTTTCTCCCGCGCAGGCATGGCACAGAATCTTGCCCTCACGTCTCACTTCGCGCTGAAAGTTGATGCCTTCTCCGCATTCAGCGCAAACAATCCGCTCGCCTTTGTAGCCGGGGAGTTCCTCGGGGCGGCACCAGCACTTTCACCCACTGCACGGCAAACAGGTCGTCGATCGGCATCTCGCGGTAGGCCAGCATCTGCTGCTGGTTCTTGCTTTCGATTTCGGGGTGCATCTGGCGAGCCAGCGTCTTCGAACTTTCTTTGGCGCGATGCGAACTGCCTTGCCCGATTCCAGATCGACAAACGTGGCTGCGACCTTTCCCCAGTCGCGGAACTTCAGCGCGCGCTTGCCAAGACGGCATCCGGTTACGACGCCGACAGCGTCGGTCATGCAGCGATCAATCTCAACGTAGGTGACTAGCCGCTTGCGGTCTGATCCGTAGGGATCGTCAAGACCCAGCAATTCGAGCCCCAGCATGGCCATGCGGACGCCGAGGATTTGTCCGGCGCACAGGTGTCCGTGGGCTATTTCAGCATCGCGCAGAAGCTCGTCAAAGGACTTCAAGGTGCGAACAGTTTACGTCATTCTTCGCCTGGAGTATCCGGCGTCAGGTCGGCAAACCGGCCGTTCACCTCGACGGTCTGCTTCTCCCCGCCGTGCGGCATAAATGTGACACGGGCAGGCTGGCGTTGCCAGAGCGGCGCCTCGCAAATCGATTCTGGGAATTCGCCGCCCAGCTTCTCGAGCGGCTTCTTGTAAAGCGGCTTGCGGACGCTGATCTGCGCCACGACGGCCGAGAACCCGATCGCCATCGTCCGCCAGTCCGCAATATGCCGCATAGTCGCGATACCAACTCACGTCGGAGTAGGTGGGGTCGAAGTCGGGCAACTTGATTTGGGTAATCCTTCCGGTGACTGCGATCCACCAGCAGCCATCCGCCGCGTTGCCACAGCCATCGAGGCTGGCTCGCAGGCTCACCGGGAAGGGAATCATTGACGCGATATGCCCGCCGAACCACAAACAAACGGTCGGTGACGTCGTGCATGGGGCCGGCGGTAAATTCCTTGAGCTTGGCGTCCAGATACAGCGGACGCACGTTGATGGTAAGTGTCTTCTCTTCCGCGGGCCCGAAAAGGAGTTTGACGGGCATGGGCTTTCCCAGGCTCATGACATGAGGTTTGGAGGCTGCACCAGCGGAGACTGCGAGAATTAGGATAGCGAGAGCAACTTTGGGAGTGATCATATCGTGCCCAGCGTAGCGCCGGCCCCGACTGGCCGCAAGTTACTAAAGTACCAAGGGTATTATTGACGATCCGGCGCATCTAAGGGATCGAAACGGGTTTGTTCTCTATGTTTACCGACTAGTAACTTGCATAGAATGGGCCAACGTCGAATCCAGCGATGAGCGAACTAACTCACAGCTTTATTTTGCCGGCCTACAACGAGAGTGAGCGTCTCGCCACCTCAATTCCTAAGGTGCTGGAGTACATTCGCGACCGTGGACTGCGGGCGGAAATCATCGTGGTCAACGACGGATCGACGGACACCACGGCAGAGGTGGTGCGCCAGTTCGCCGTCGCCGATCCCATGATCGTGTTGCTGGAGAATCCGGGCAACCGCGGTAAGGGATACAGCGTGCGCAATGGGATGCTGCACTCCAACGGCGCGGTGGCGCTTTTCACTGACGCCGATTTGTCGTCGCCCATCACCGAGGCGGACAAACTATTTGCCGCACTGGCCAACGGAGCCGATATTGCCATCGGGTCCCGCTGGCTCAAACGCGAGCTGCAGACCGAGCGCCAACCCATTCTTCGCCAGTTGTACGGGCGGCTGTTCAACCTTGGGTTGCGCATTGTGCTTGGCCTGGGATACCGCGACACCCAGTGCGGGTTCAAAGCGTTTACCCGGAATGCGATCCAGATCGTCTTTACCCGCCAGCGAGTAGAAAGATGGGGCTTCGATCCGGAGCTTCTGTTCCTCGCCCGGAAGTTCAAGTTGAAGACGGTTGAGGTCCCGGTCGAATGGGCCCATGATCACCGCTCCAAGATCAATCCGTTGCGTGACGGGATTCGGATGGGCCTCGACGTGCTCGAGGTTCGCTGGAATGATCTACTGGGGCGTTACAAACGGTCGAGCACGCCACTCCCGGAGTCGGATGCGGCTCGATCTGCCGCTCCCGTACGGTTGGCAAAATGACTGATATTCCGCCCGCGATGGTATCCGCAAAACCCCCTAGCAAAACAGGCAGTTCCACCGTCTCTATAACAATTACCTCGCGCTCCCTCGCTTAATATTTGCAGCTTCTGCCCCGGTCTGGCATCTTGACTGGAAGTGTTTTGAACTTGAGACCTCTATTTAAAAAGAATTATGGAAAGTGCTTCGACAATCCGAGGGTCAGGAAGTTCCGTCATCACGGCGGGCGAACTGGGTTTAAACGAGACGTACCAAGGCATCCGTCAGACGTCGCTTCGATGTTGCGCGCCGTTGACGGTCGAGGATCACAGCCTGCAAGCCATGCCAGATGCGAGTCCTGCCAAGTGGCATCTGGCGCACACCACGTGGTTCTTTGAGACGTTCCTTCTGGCGGATCACCTGCCGGGATATCGGGCCTTCCATCCCGCCTTCAGGAACCTCTTTAACTCGTACTACAACGCGGTCGGTGAGCGTCCGCTGCGGGCCCTGAGGCACACGCTGACGCGACCTACTCTGGATGAGGTTCATGCCTATCGAAGTCACGTGGATGAAGCAATGGTTAGTCTTCTTTCGCGCGAGCTGCCGCCCGAGGTCATCGACCTTGTCACTCTGGGTTTAAACCATGAACAACAGCATCAGGAGTTGATTCTGACCGACGTGAAGTACGGCCTGGCCGGGAACCCCTTGCGTCCGGCCTACCGCGAGACGTGTCCCGAAACGTCGAATTCGGCACAAACTGCTCCGGCGTTGCGCTGGCATTCGTTTCCCGAGGGTGTGTATCCCGTCGGCTTCGAGGGCGATGGCTTTGCCTTCGATAACGAACGTCCCCGCCACAACGTATTCCTTGCGCCGTTCCGGCTGGCTTCAAGGTTGATGACCAATGGTGACTATTTGCAGTTCGTGCGCGAAGGCGGTTATGAAACAGCGACGCTGTGGCTGTCGGATGGCTGGGACTGCGTCCGGGCCCATCAGTGGAGGGCGCCGCTCTACTGGGAGAAGCGAGACGGCGAGTGGTGGCACTACACGTTGGACGGCATGCGGACGGTTGATCCCGAGGAGCCGGTTTGCCACGTCAGCTTCTATGAGGCCGATGCCTTTGCTCGCTGGGCTGGCGCGCGACTCGCCACGGAATTCGAATGGGAAGTCGCTTCGCGCTCGGCCGCCTTGGCGGGAAACTTCCTGGACGGTGATGCTTTGCATCCTCAACCGGCACCTGACAACAATGGGCTGAGTCAGATGTTTGGCGATGCCTGGGAGTGGACTGCAAGCGCGTACTTGCCGTATCCGGGATTTCGTCCCGCAGTTGGGGCGGTCGGCGAATACAACGGTAAGTTCATGTCCAACCAGATGGTGCTTCGTGGCGGCTCATGCGCGACACCGGAATCGCACATCCGGCGCACCTACCGCAATTTTTTTCCTCCTCATGCCCGCTGGCAGTTCATGGGCATCCGGTTGGCCGATGGCGACTAGCAAACAACTTCAGTTCCTGGCGAACGAGGCGACCGCGTCGGTGGCGCGCGAGGGGCTCACCGCGACTCCGAAGTGGCTTCCCGCGAGGCTTTTCTACGATGAGGCGGGCTCGGCATTGTTCGAGCGGATCACGGAGCTTCCCGAGTATTACCTGACGCGCACCGAACGCTCGATCTTTGAGAACTTTGCGCCGGAAATACTGCAGTCCGCCGGGCCGTCGCTGACCTTGGTCGAACTCGGCGCAGGGACAGCAGCGAAGACCTGCATCCTGATCGAAGAACTGTTGCGCCGTCAGTCGCGCGCCATGTTTTACCCGATCGATGTTTCCCCGAGCGCCCTGCAGGAGGCCGCCACGCAACTGGGACGGCAATTCCCGCAACTGCGCGTGAACCCAATCATTGCGGACTACACAGGAGGCGTCGAAGCGCTGAACCGGATATCGGGCCGCAAGCTGGTGCTGTATATCGGATCGAGCATCGGCAACTTCGAACCCGACAACTCCATTCGCGTGCTGCGCCGCGTACGCCGCACTTTGAGGGCGGGCGACGCATTGCTGCTGGGTGCCGACTTCGCCAAAAGTCCCAAGATTCTGCTTCCCGCCTACGACGATGCGCAGGGCGTCACGGCAGCCTTCAACAAGAATGTTCTGGCACGGCTGAACCGCGAACTGGAAGCGAACTTCGATCTCGACACTTTTCGTCATGTCGCGCTGTGGAACCGCCGCTGCTCGCGCATGGAGATGCACCTGGAGAGCACGATCGCCCAAGCGGTGTTCATACCGGCGCTCGACCTTGACATTGCCTTCGCAAAAGGCGAGCGAATTCATACCGAGAACAGCTACAAATACACCCCCGAGATGATCGAATCGATCCTGCGGGAGAGCGGCTTCAAGCTGGAGCAAAGCTGGCACGACCGTCAGAAATGGTTTGGCGTACACCTGGCGCGGGTATAGGCCTTCTGGGAGATGTCGACGACAATCGCGAGTTGTCCTCATCTATAAGCCTTCGACAATTGACCTTTCCTGCGTGACAGACGACAATCACTTTTCCCCGATGCCGGCATATCTCTCAGGTTCCGTCGAATACTCGCCCGACCACGGAAGGGCACTCGCGCCTCGAGTGCCGCGGACAGCGGGACTGCCATGAATTGGGCCAAGGGAAATCTCGGCTGGATCGAAGTGGTTTGCGGACCCATGTTCAGCGGCAAGAGCGAGGAATTAATTCGCCGCCTGCGTCGGGCTGAAATTGCGCGCCAGCGAGTCCAGATCTTTAAGCCGGGGATCGATAGCCGCTATTCGGCCGACCACATCGTTTCCCATAGCGATCTCAAGATTCCTTCGGTTGCGGTGCGCGATTCGGCTGACGTCGAGGCGAAACTCGATATCCGCACCGAAGTCATCGGCATCGACGAAGCCCAGTTTCTCGGCATGGAACTGGTGGACCTCGTGGTGCGGTTGGCGGACATGGGAAAGCGGATCATCATCGCCGGTCTCGACACCGACTATCTGGGGCGGCCCTTTCATCCCATTCCCGAGTTGTTGGCGGTGGCCGACGAAATTACCAAGACGCTGGCGATCTGTATGCAGTGCGGCAACCCGGCCAAGCATACACAGCGCCTGGTGGCCAGCGAAGATCTGATCGTGGTGGGTACGTCGGGAATGTATGAAGCTCGTTGTCGCCGCTGTTTCGAGCCCAATCTGGCACAACCGACCAAGCCTGATCCTCACGTGGCTGCGAAGTCTGCAGAGGCCGCAAAGCAGTCATGAGCGCCCTGCGTACCCGCGTGGTTCCGATCGTTCTGGCGGTCTTGGTGCTCGCGAATTTCGCGTGGCCGTGGGGCAATGAAGGCCACATGGCGATCAATCGCGTGGCAGCCGAGAAACTGCCCTCTGATGTCCCGGCATTCCTGCGTAATGCAGCCGACCAGTTGGCGTATCTCGGTCCCGAACCCGACAGATGGCGCGAAAAATCGGAAGTGGCGCTGAAGCTCTCGCAGGAGCCGGACCACTTTATCGATCTTGAATTGGTCGAAGGCATGACGCTGCCTCCTGATCGTTATAGCTACTATCGCGCGCTGCAGGCCAAACGTCAGCAGACGCCGGGCCAGCCGGACAATCTACTGCCCGAAAAGGTCGGCCTTCAGCCCTACATCACGGTGGAGGTTTTTGGCCGCTTAGTCGTCGCCTTCCGCGAGTATCGTCACGCGGTGCGGGATCACGCCAGTCCTGGGTTCGCCGAACGAAACGCCATCTTCTACGCCGGATGGATGGGGCACTACGTTGCCGATGGCTCAAATCCGCTGCACACGACGGTGAATTACAACGGCTGGACGGGCGCCAATCCCAACCACTACACCACCGATCACACCATCCATTGGAAGATGGAAGGCGAATTCGTTGCCGCCAACCTGAAGGAACTGGCGTTCGCCAATCTCGTGTCAGCCAAGGCGCGCAAGCTGGACAATCCTTTTCAGGACTATCTCGCCTATCTCCATAAATCGAACGGCTACGTTGAGAAGGTTTATCAGTTGGAGAAAGCCGGAGGCTTTGACGGGACGGGCACGCCTGAGTCAAGGCAATTCATCGAGCAGCGCATGGCCGCCGGGGCCGAGATGTTGCGCGATCTCTGGTACACGGCCTGGCTCGACAGCGCGGTCGATCCGCCGCCGTACGTTCCCACGAAGCCGGCCAATTCCCCAGTGCCTGCTCCCAATATGCGGACGGCACCCAAGCTGGGTGAACCTGCTCCCCAGCCAGGCGATTGACACCATGACCGAGGCGATCGCTCCAGAAACCGAAAAGCTGTTGTGGGCCGCCGCCGAAGCAGCGGCCGCGTTGGCCTATGCGCCATACTCGGACTTTCATGTCGGCGCCGCCCTGCTCACCAGCGAGGGCGAAATCGTCAGCGGCTGCAATGTCGAAAACGCTTCGTACGGTCTTTCCATCTGCGCGGAAAGAACTGCGGTATTCCGCGCGATTGCCGAACACAAGTTGTCGCAGGGGGTGGCAATTGAGGCGATCGCAGTGGTTCATCGCGACCATCAGAGCTGTACCCCGTGTGGCGCATGCCGCCAGGTGTTATTCGAGTTTGGTCCGGATGCAGTCGTGCTTTACGAGCTCGAGGGCGAACGGCGGCAGACTACCGTCAGGGCGCTGCTGCCCGAGAGCTTTCAACTGTAACCGCTGGCCACTTCGTCCCCTCAAATTCGCGGAACTGCTGTTCCAGCGTCCACTGCAAGCGCGCCTTCTCGCTGCCGTCTAGAAACTTCTGGCATGTTGCCGGTGGCGCTGTTCGCGCTTCGACACCAGCACATTGCTTCGCCGGAACAAACGTCTTTCCGTTGCTCCACAAACTGGAGCCCTTGATGAAGGCGTGCTCCAGGCTAGTGCGTGCCATGTGCTTCAGTTCGCTGTACGACAAGTTCTGGTCTTCGACGCCCCTGAGATATTCGTGCGTCATGTCGGAACGCGAAACGCCTTCGTCATCGGTAGCGAGTGCGACGGGCACGCCGGCCCGCATGAAGTCGTGCAGGGGGTGCTTGCTGCCCCGTACGCCGAGGATCACATCGTTACTAGTGAGACAAATCTCGACCATGACGTTTTTTTTCGCCATTTCGTTGAGCAATTCAAGCGAGTTGCTCTCGTTGAGCGTGTCCACGCCGTGTCCAATGCGTTCTGCCCCAGCCATCTCGACCGAGTCCCGGACGTGAAAACGCAGACCCTCGGGAGGTACCAACCCCTCAGCCAGTTCGCCGGCATGCAGCGATATATGCACATTGGGATATTGGCTGTGCAGGTACTGCATCATTCGCATATGGAGAGGGAAGTCATGCATCGGGACGTAGTAGTCCTCGGGCATGACCATGTTCAATCCGACAAATCGCGGATCGGCCATGGCTAGCTCGAACCCGAGCACCATTTGCGCATACACAATTTCCTTCGGCAGGCCGCGCAAAACCTGAAACAGATAGCGCTGAGTTACCGCACAGCCTGGAGTTGCTCCTGCGGTTCCGCAATGCATCTCGGTGTCGCGAACCTTCTCCGCCTCGTTGGCCTGCCGGATCGCATCGTCGACCGCCTGCTTCAAACCATTTCCTGCCAGGGCCGCGCGCATGGCGGCCAGCGTTTGTGGCGTAGCGTCGTCGGTTAACTTGATCGCCCTCACGGCATCCGCGTTGAGCATCTCGGAAAACGATTTCCCTGTGGGTGTGAACATTAACTCCTGATACACCTCACGTTGCGATGCTGCGCGATTGGCGGTCTCCGCCAGCATCTTTCCGGTGTTTCCGTGAGTAGCCGCGTCGAACTTGCCAAAGGTATCGAAGAAGTGGTCGTGGCCTGATTGTCCCGAGAGCTGCCAATTCCGCATAGAGAACGCGTCAACCATCGTCCTGTACAGAACTGGATTGCCATACGCGGTGCTGACCGGGAGCTTAGGTTCCGCGCACGGCGGGAGGCTCAATGCGAAGGTTGCGGGATCTACGCAAGATCCATCCGCGGCGGCCCAGTCAATGAACGATTCGGCATAGATCGCACCTGAGAGGTGATTGTGAAGATCGCCTCCTTTGGGCATTTTGAGCAGGAACGCAGTCAGCAGGTTCGGGTCTTTCCGGATGCTCTCGAAGTACTTTTCCGTTTGGGCCGCGGGTGAATCGGTTGCGCGATTGGCTGCCGGAGCGCCCGGCGCAGCGATACAACATGCCGCCAACAACGCGGCCATGACCGCCAGACGGGTCCATCGTTGGATCATGGTTTGGCCCTCCCGGGGTGGACCTCGAGAATGAGTGTTTCAGAATGCGGCATCATAGCAGCCGCCATCTGGTATTGCTCTTGGATAGTTCGGCGGGTTGTGTACCCCCTCCCCTCTGCCTCTTAGTGTTTTCAATCACATGTGGGAGGGTTTCGCTTAAGCTTTCAGGAAACAAAGGACTTAGTGCTACATCATAGATTTTATTAGGGTTAGAGGGGAGGTTTTGGGCTTGGCGAGGGCGGCAAGCGGACTCGCCGCGGAGGATGCCGGTGGTCAGATCCATGGCCCAGAGCATCAGCAGGGCGGCGTCCGGGTCGATGCGCTCGGTAGCGAGGACGCGGTTGATCTCTATCTTGTTCCAGGCAAGGTCGCGAGAGGTTTCGGGGATGCGGAAGCGGAGGATGAGGGTGCGGCGACGGCCGCGGGCCATGTTGTGGAGGCGCGCCTGGGCGTCGAGGTGATGGCGACAGCAGGCGCGGCGGCGGACGGCGGGCTGCTGACAACGGCGTCCGTTGGGGAGGGTGTGGCGGCAGGTACGAATGATGAGGCGCGAATTCATGAGGCCCTCCGCGGGGTCAATCGTTCAGGATAGGGCCGGAGGTGACGGGACTACGAGAAAAAAGAGAGGGAGCCGGAACGAAGGTAACCAAAATTTCCGAAATGGGAAACAATGCGGAAAGGACTGCCAGAGAACAGCTCCATCGGTGGTCGGGATTAGCTGCGAGATGGCGATTTCACAACATCTATCCGCGACGTGGAGGAGGGATCCGGTTTCTGGGTAGCCGACAACTCATCCGCTACAGCCCTTTTGAGCGTGGAAATACGGCGGCTGAGGGTATAATCCAGCCGAAGCGTCATGGCCCTCGCTGCCGGAACGATCCTTGGGCAGTATGAAATCCGCTCCCCACTTGGGGCGGGTGCGATGGGCGAAGTGTATCGCGCCCACGACACACTGCTGGACCGCGAGGTCGCGATCAAGGTCCTGCCCGATTTAGTATTTACCAATCCTGACCGCTTGGCGCGTTTCGAACAAGAAGCTAAGGCCGCGGCAGCGCTCAATCACCCCAATATCGTAGCCGTCTATCAATTTGGAGCTTACAAGGACAGCCCGTACCTCGTGACCGAATTGTTGGAAGGTGAAACATTGCGAGACCGGCTGCAACACGGTCCTTTGTCGTTGCGCAAAGCCGTGGAATACGGAATCCAGATTGCGGACGGCCTGGCCGCCGCGCACAAGAAGGGGATCGTTCATCGCGACCTCAAACCCGAGAACCTCTTCCTAGTGAAGGACGGAAGGGTCAAGATCCTCGATTTCGGAGTGGCGAAGATTCTGCAATCGGATGACGAAGATGCGCCGGGACTGGATTCGGCGCACCTCCCCACGCTCGGTACTAAGCCGGGAGTCGTGCTGGGAACGTGGGGCTATATGTCTCCCGAGCAGGTGCGCGGGCAAGTCGTCGATCAGCGGTCGGACATTTTCGCGCTCGGGGCCATTCTGCACGAGATGGTGACCGGCAAGCATACCTTCCGCCGGCCAACGTCGGCTGACACGATCAGTGCGATCCTCCACGATGAGCCTCCGGCGATTTCACTAACCGTGCCGCGGATGCCACTTGGATTGCAACGGGTGATTGACCGTTGCCTGGAAAAAAATGCGGACCAGCGATTTCAATCAGCGTCGGACCTGGCCTTCGCGTTGGAGGCGCTGTCGGATACGGCCCTGACGTCCACGGCAACGCGGGTACACGCCAAGGCGCAGAGAGCGCGCAAACTCACAGCCCTGGTCGCTGCGGCCGTGGCGGTGCTCGCGGGCGCCTTCGCCTTGGGTTACTGGCTGGCGCGCCCGGCGTCGGGACCAAAGGCGAGTAATTACGTCCAGCTTACGCATGACGGCCAACCAAAGGGCTTGATTGGGACAAACGGTTCGAGGCTCTACCTCGGCCTAGGAACCTTCCCCTTCCAAGGTGGCGCCGAGATGTCCACCTCCGGCGGCGAGCCGAGGAAGCTGGCTATTCTGCCTTCAGCGAACATGATTCCACTTTCGATGTCGCCGGATGGAGAGAGCCTTCTGGTCGTAGATGGGCATGGTATGCCACCTTCCGGGCCTTTATGGAGTGTGCCCGTCGTGGGCGGGTCCCCGCGCCGCCTTGGGGACATCGAAGGGTACGATGGGGCTTGGTCGCCCAATGGTGAATTCCTCGCATACTGCAATGGCAGCGATATCTTCGTGGCGAAACCCGACGGCACCGAATCCCGCAAGCTGGTCGCTCTGAAGGATCCATTTTTCATATTCGCTCCGGTGTGGTCGCCCGACTCGACCCATTTGCGATTCGACGCTCAGGAGGGCCTTAATGGCCTGACCTTCTTGTGGGAAGTTTCGGTCGATGGGACGGGCTTGCATCGCGTACTTCCTGGTTTAAACAGTCCACCCAACTCGGAGTGTTGCGGAAAGTGGACAGCCGACGGGAAGTATTATGTCTTCGTGTCGCGCCGGCAAGTTTGGGCCCTGCGGGAAAAGAATGGCTCCCTTAACTCTGAAGCACCCAAGCTTATTCAATTGACTTTCAGCCCGCTGTCGCTGTCCACTCCTCAGCCCAGCACCGACGGCCAGAAACTTTTCGTTGTCGGGCGCACCTTCCGCGGCGAGTTGGTGCGCTACGACTCGAAGTCCGGGCAGTTCGTGCCCTTTCTGGGCGGTATTTCAGCCGAATACGTTGCCTTCTCGAAGGATGGGCAGTGGGTGGCCTACGTTGCGTTTCCCGAGGGCACGCTTTGGCGGAGCAAAGCGAATGGAAGTGGGCGCCTGCAACTGACTTACCCTCCCGCTTATGTCGTGAATCCGCGCTGGTCCCCAGATGGCAGAACGATCGTCTTCTATGAAACATTTCCCAACAAGCCTTCCAGAATCTACGAGGTTTCAGTGGAGGGGGGAAGTCCGCGGCAACTGATGCCCGATAACCCTGATCCTCAAGCAGACCCGAACTGGTCGCCGGATGGGGGCAGGGTCGTTTTTGGCGGAAATTCCGCTGACCCAGCATCGTCGATCCGGATCCTTGATTTGGCAACTCATCAAATTTCCACCTTGCCCGGATCGCAAGGGATGTTTTCTCCTCGCTGGTCTCCGGACGGTCGATATATCCCCGCGGTCTCAGCCGACTCCAACAAACTACTAATTTTTGACTTCCAGACCCAGAAATGGACTGAGCTTGCTACGGGCAACATGGGATGGATGAGCTGGACGAAGGACGGACAGTACCTCCAAATTCTCGATGGCACCGGAACGGGGACTGTGTTCAGGATTCGCCTGAGTGACGGCAAAACAGAACGAGTCCTGGACCTGAAGAATTTTACCCAGACAGGCAACTACGGATCCTGGCTGGCGATAGCGCCCGACGATTCACCATTGCTGCTTCGCAATGCCGGAACCCAGGATATCTATTCTCTCAACTGGGAAGAGCCGTAAATGTTTTACTAAGGTCCTGCACAGGTACGGGAGAGGAGAGTGGCCAAAATTCAGGATCCGAATTACGAGAAAGCCGGAAGTTGGCTCTCCGAAAATAGATGTTGTGAACAGGTGCAGCATGACGGTGCCCGTCACAATCAAGCATGAAAATGGATGCGTGAGAGGTGCAGAATGTTGTTGCCGCTGCCGATTGAGCTTGGAGTTTGGCACTAGTGTGGTAATTGGAGCCTGTTGAACAGGTTGAGCGGGACGCCGTAGGAACAATCAAGTGTTGCCTCCTTCGGGAGAGCGCGAAAGGGAGAATCTCAGAGCACTGGCGTCTTCGGCAGTGGTAAAGGAGCTGCCATGAAGGTGCATCGCAACTGCTGCGGACTGGATGTTCATAAGGAAACCATCGCGGCGTGTTTGATCCGCGAAGATGCCAGTGGAATGACGACCAAGGAGAAACGATTGTTCGGCACGATGACGCAGCACTTGCGGGAGCTGGCGCAATGGTTGCGTGAGGCACAGGTGACCGCCGTGGCGATGGAAGCTACCGGCGTCTACTGGGTGCCGGTGTGGAACGTGCTGGAACGCGAGGGTCTGGAACTACTACTGATTAACCCGGAGCACTACCGAGCGATTCGCGGCAAGAAGACTGACCTCAAGGATGGTGAGCGGATCGCCGAACTGTTACAGGACGGTCGGCTGGAAGGCAGTTACGTTCCTCCGACCGAACTTCGGGTCTTACGCGACCTCACGCGCTACCGAGTCAAACTGGTAGAGCACCAGTGCTCTGTCGCGTGCCGTATTCAGAAGCTATTGGAGCAATGCAACATCAAACTCGCTTCCGTCGCCAGTAATGTACTGGGGGTCAGCGGCACCGCCATGTTGCATGCCCTGGCACGAGGAGAAACAAACCCAGAGCGTTTGGCCGACATGGCCAAGATGCAACTGCGCAAGAAGCTGGCGACCTTGCAACTGGCGCTGGATGGACACCTGCTGCCGCACCATCGCTTCTTGCTGGGCGAGATGCTGAATGAGTTGAGCCACATCGAGGGCAGTATCGCCCGACTGGAAGCTGAGATCGAACTGCAGATGAAGCCCTTCGAGAAAGCTCTACAGGCATGGATGAGCCTACCAGGCATTAAGCACCGCGTCGCCTGGACGCTGGTGGCAGAGATCGGCCCCGATGTACAGGCATTTCCATCTCCGGCTGACCTGGCCAGCTGGGTGGGAGTCTGTCCAGGAAACCACGAGAGCGCCGGGAAACGACAGAGCGGAAAGACTCGCAAGGGGAACCGCTGGGCGCGGCGAGCCCTGTGCGAAGCGGCTTGGGCCGCAGCCAAAGCCAAGAACAGCTACCTGTCGGCGCAGTTCCGTCGCCTGGCTGCCGCACGAGGGAAGAAACGAGCGGTCGTTGCCGTAGCGCACACCATACTCACTACCGGCTACCACCTGTTGCAGCGTGGAACCACGTACCAAGATCTAGGGGCAAACTACTTCGATCAGCGGCACACACTTCGCACAACCAAACGCCTAGTCAAAAGACTAGAAGCCCTTGGGCACCATGTCATTCTGGACTCCCCGGTCTCCGCAGCTTTGAACCGAAAGTTGAATGCGACATCGTAGAGGAGGTGTATTTTCAAGGGAGGCCTTATCGAACCCTAAGCCGAAGTCGTGCCGTGATACGAGGCGGTCGATAGATTCGCCTTTTTGTTCGGTTGAGTTTCCTCGGCCGATTCTCTAGCATCCAAGTTTCTTGAAACTCCGAACGAGGCCATCCTTGGACCGGCTCAAAGTCCTTCTTACCCGCGAACAGATCGCCAAAAAAGTCGCCGAGCTTGGCACGCGTATCACCCGCGATTTCGAGGGTGAATCGCTGATACTCATCGGTGTGCTGAAGGGTGCCACGATCTTTCTGGCTGACCTTGCCCGCGAGATCAAACTCGATGTCAGTTTCGACTTCATCGCCGTCTCCAGCTATGGCAACTCCAAGCAGCAGAGCGGGGAAGTAAAGTTGATGAAGGACGTTGACCACTCCATGGAGGGCAAGAACATCATTCTGGTCGAAGACATCCTCGACACCGGGCTAACGCTTACGTATTTGAAAAATCTGTTACTGGGGCATCAGCCCAAGGCGGTGAGGATCGCGGCCCTTCTCGACAAGGTTTCGCGCCGCACTCAGCCAATTCATGGCGACTATGTTGGTTTCGAGATTCCCGACGAGTTCGTCGTTGGCTACGGACTCGACTTCGCCGAGCGGTACAGAAACCTTCCGGAAGTATGCATTCTGGAAACTGACGAGCAGTCGGGGTAGAATCGCACGTGCCTATGTCTGTTAACTCTGCTTTCATCGGCCACGATCCTGCAGCGCTTTTGCAGGACTGGCATTCCGTGGCTTCCCTAATTGATCACACTTTGCTCGGTCCCGCCGCTACCAACCGCGACATCATCACGCTATGCGGCGAGGCCAAGCGCTACGGGTTCTACTCGGTAATGGTGAATCCGGCGTACGTGACGCTGGCGTCCTCGCAGGTGCATGGATCGCCTGTGAAGGTTGGCGCCGTGATCGGCTTTCCCCTTGGCGCGAACCTCACCGTAACCAAGCTGGCCGAAGCCGAAGCGGCCGCGCAGAATGGCGCGCACGAGCTCGACATGGTGATCAACGTGGGTGCACTTAAATCAGGAGGACGCGTCCTAGTGCAAACCGAGATGCACAGTCTCGCCGAATTGGCGCACGCTCACGGAGCGATCCTTAAAGTGATCATCGAAACCGCTCTATTGAGCCAGGAGGAGAAGATCTTGGCCTGTGCGCTGGCGGTCGAGGCGGGAGTCGATTTCGTGAAGACATCGACCGGATTTGCTGCCTCCGGTGCAACCGCCGCCGACGTCGCTCTTATGCGAGGGGTGGTGGGGCATGATATCGGAGTGAAGGCAGCGGGCGGCATCCGTACCGCGGCTAACGTGGCCGAAATGGTCGATGCCGGCGCAAACCGCATCGGAGCCAGCGCCAGCGTCGCTATCGTGCGTGAGCTGGGAGCCCCCGCAGATTTATGACCATCATGGAGATCAGGGCGAGAGAAACTAGGGGGTCACTTCTGTCCAGTTCTCTCCCCCGATCCAGAAATTATCTTTCCGATTTCGCGCCGGAGTCCGCATGGGCCGTCTGATCGGCGTGCTCGGCATCCTTGCCATCCTGCTTTTTGCTTACCTGTCTTCGACCAACCGCAAAGCCATCCGCCTCAAGACCGTCGTCATCGGCTTGGCGCTGCAGTTTATCTTCGCCGTGCTGGTCTTGAGAGTCGGGTGGGGAGAGCGAGTGATGGCCGTGGCCGGGGATGCGGTCACACGGTTGCTGGATTATTCGTTTGAGGGATCACAGTTTGTGTTCGGTCCTCTCGGCGTCAAGCACTCGCAATATGGCTTCTTTTTCGCCTTTCAGGTGCTCCCGATCATCATCTTCATCGCCGCGTTCTTCGCCATTCTTTACCACTTTGGCGTGATGCAATTCATCATCCGCCAACTGGCGAAGGTCATGATGCGCTTCATGGGCGCCAGTGGCGTGGAGTCGATGGACGTTGCTGCCAGCATCTTCATGGGGCAGACCGAAGCACCGCTCACAATCAGTCCCTACCTGCCCACGGTGACGCAGTCGGAGTTGATGGTCATCATGACCGCGGGCATGGCGCACATTTCCGGCGCCGTCATGGGCGCCTATATTGCTTACGGCATTGAAGCGCGCCATTTGCTGGCTGCCGTTGTCATGACCGCCCCCGGCACCATTGTGATCGCAAAAATGCTGGTGCCGGAGACCGAAAAGCCGCTCACCGCCGGAACCATCAAACTGGAGAACATCGAATTCGAAAGCAAGGAAAGTAATGTGCTGGATGCCGCAGCCAAGGGCACCACCGACGGCCTCCGCCTCGCGCTCAATGTCGCCGCCATGCTGATTTCCTTCCTTGCCTTGATCGCTCTCGTCGACGGCATTCTCGGAGGCACACACAATCTGCTTGCAGCGCACGGATTCAGGTGGTTCCCCGGCAAGCTCGAAACGGTCTTCGGAGTCATCTTTGCCCCCATCGCGTGGCTTATCGGCGTGCCCTGGCATGACTGCCTT
The DNA here is from genome assembly GCA_963699185.1 of uncultured Acidobacteriaceae bacterium. Lineage (GTDB taxonomy): Bacteria > Acidobacteriota > Terriglobia > Terriglobales > Acidobacteriaceae > DASRAA01. Next base: position 1,638,811 of record OY969419.1, read on the forward strand.
TCTGTCGGCAACCTGCTCGGGACCCGCATGGTGCTGAACGAACTAGTTGCGTTCACCATGCTGGGTGCGCAGAAAGCGTCGCTCGATCCGAGGTCTGTCACGATAGCGACTTTTGCTTTGTGCGGCTTTGCCAACTTCAGCTCCATCGGCATTCAGATCGGTGGACTGAGCGCGTTGGCGCCGAACCGGCGTCACGATCTGGCCAAGCTGGGATTTCGCGCTATGATTGCCGGCACCCTAGCCAACCTGATGTCGGCCAGCATTGTAGGAATTCTGCTGCGGTCGTGAAGAAGTGGTTAGTGGCTGGTGGCTAGTGGTCAGTTGAGCAAGATGAATCTTCCTTCCAGTGCCTCGCTCACATCGCGCGGCCCTGACCACCTAACCACTAATCACTAACCACTGTGACTGGCTCACACCTTGTTGTGACCGCTGCACTATTGTCGATTCCGCATTCAGCCCATGCTGAAGTGTTACGAGCCATGTACAGGCTTAAGTAGGCCCGTGTGCGCTGAAGCCCAAGACGTTACTCGCCCGTTGCTCCATCGTAAGCTGCCGCGGTCGTTTCCGCGTCGTCCCGTTTCGCGCCTCCGCGCGCCCTAACCTTTGATCTTGGAGACCATCATGTCGATTACCAAGCAGGACGCACTCGACTACCACCAAGGATCCCGGCCGGGAAAAGTGGAAGTCGTATCCACTAAGCCATGTCTGACGCAGCGCGATCTCAGCCTGGCATATACCCCAGGCGTTGCCGACCCCTGCCTCGAAATCGAGAAGAACCCTCAGGACGCTTACAAATACACTGCCAAGGGCAACCTGGTTGCCGTGGTTTCCAACGGCACGGCGGTACTTGGTCTTGGAGACATCGGTGCCCTGGCCGGCAAGCCCGTCATGGAAGGCAAAGGTGTGTTGTTCAAGCGGTTTGCCGACATCGACGTGTTCGACATCGAACTGAACACCAAAGATCCCGACGAAATTGTTCGCACCTGCCAGCTTCTCGAACCCACCTTTGGCGGTATCAACCTCGAAGACATCAAGGCTCCCGAGTGCTTCTACATCGAGGAAAAGCTGAAGAAGACTATGAACATCCCGGTCTTTCACGACGACCAGCACGGGACTGCAATTATTTCCGGGGCCGCCATCGTGAATGCACTTGAGCTGGTCGGCAAGCGCATGGCTGAAATCAAGGTCGTGGTGAACGGTGCGGGAGCTTCCGGAATCGCCTGTGCCGAGCACTACGTCTCGCTGGGCGTGAAGCGCGAAAACATCACCCTGTGCGATACCAAAGGCGTGATTTACAAAGGCCGCAAAGAAGGCATGAATCCCTACAAGGAGCGCTTCGCGCATGACACGCCGCTGCGTACGCTGGCGGAGGCGGTCCGGGGAGCCGACGTTCTGTTGGGGTTGTCAAAGAAGGGTGCCTTCACTCCCGAGATGATTGCCTCGCTGGCGCCGCGTCCCGTCGTTTTTGCGATGGCGAACCCCGATCCCGAAATCACTTACGAAGAAGCGAAAGCCGTCCGGGATGACCTCATCATGGCCACGGGGCGCTCCGACTTTCCTAACCAGGTCAACAACGTTTTGGGATTCCCCTTCATTTTCCGGGGCGCGCTCGACGTGCATGCAACCACCATCAATGAAGAAATGAAGCTGGCCGCAACCCATGCACTGGCTGCGCTTGCCAAAGAAGATGTACCGGATTCGGTCTGCCGTGCCTACGGCGTAGGCCGCTTTACATTTGGGCCTGAGTACATCATCCCCAAGCCATTCGATCCGCGCGTGCTGGTGTGGGAAGCGACTGCGGTTGCAAAAGCTGCGATGGACTCCGGGGTCGCGCAGAACCCCGTCAATCTCAATGACTATCGCGAGCAACTGGAGAAGCGCTTGGGCAAGGCTCACGAACTCATGCGCATCATGGTGCACAAGGCGAAGGCGAATCCCAAGCGCGTGGTGTTCCCCGAAGGCTCGCACGAACGTATCTTGCGCGCCTGTCACGTGCTCCTGGAGGAGCAGATTGCCATCCCTGTGCTCTTGGGCCACGGCGGCGACGTTCAGAAGGCTGCGGCGGAGCTAGGTATTTCGCTCGAGGGAGCAATGATCGTCGAGCCCGAGACATCGCCGCTTCGCACAGAATACGTACAGAGCTTTTATCGACTACGCCAGCGCCGCGGAGTGACTCTGGCATCAGCGCACGAGCTGATGAACCACCGCAACATTTTCGGATCCATGATGGTGAAAATGGGGGATGCGGACGCTTTGGTCTCGGGCATTTCGCAGAATTACCCTGACACTATTCGCCCCGCGTTGCAGGTGATCGGCGTGCGCGAAGGCATCCACAAAGTCTCCGGCATATACCTCATCATCACCCGAAAAGGCGATCTGTACTTCCTGGCCGATGCCACGGTCAACATCGATCCCAGCGCGGAGGACTTGGCGGAAATTGCACTCTGTGCGGCGCAGGAGGCGCGCCGCTTCGACGTGAAGCCGCGGGTCGCGATGCTGTCATTCTCCAGCTTTGGCAGTACCAAACATGAGTACTGCGACAAGATGCGACGGGCTGCCGAGTTGGCGCGTTATGCCGACCCCACGCTCATCATCGACGGGGAAGTGCAGGCCGATATTGCGGTGAACGCCAAGAAAATGGAAGCGTCATTTCCGTTTTCGTCGCTCAAGGGCGGCGCCAACGTTCTTGTGTTTCCCGATTTGCAGTCCTGCAATATTGCATGCAGGCTGCTCGGCCAGCTAGGCTCGGCGGAAGCCTTTGGGCCGATCCTGTCGGGCATGGCGAAGCCGGTACACCTGCTGCAACGCGGAGCCGAAGTCGAAGACGTCGTGAATGTGACCACTATCGCGGTGGTCGATGCTCAGGACAGCTCTCTGCCGCAGAGTATCGAAGTCTCACGTCCGGCCGTGGCCTTGCGATAGGCTGCACCCGGGAAACTGTTCCAAGCCGACCATTGTTCGCGGCTACGACATAAGTTGTAAGCCCCTACGATGGAAGGGGGATTCATGGCTCTCGCAACTGGTGGCACAATCTCTTGCAATGGGATGTGAGTTGTCAGGAAACAGGTATTTGGTTTAGGTATTCACGGTCCTCCAAAGGTTTACACTTCGTCAGGTTGGCGGAATTCTCAGACCTACACGGTCTTGTCGGTAGTGCAACTGGGCGCTGCGCTTCCGGTTCGAGTTCCGCCCTCTTTTTTGCTCCCACGATCTGGTTTGCGCGTTAGCGTCTCTCCGTTCCCAGTAATCCAGCATTTCCAGCACTAAAGCTACTATCACGTTGCCACGTGAGTAGGGTCACACCATTTCTGGTTACCTTCTGGTATCACAGAGGGGAAGGCATTTCCCCCTGTGCTTTACAAGACAATCAGCGCCGCCGTTTACGGCATTGACGCCAGCTTGATCCAGGTCGAAGTTGACATCGCGCCTATGAAGGCCGAGGACCCGCGATTCACCACCGTCGGGTTACCTGACGCGGCCATCCGGGAGAGCCGCGAGCGCATTCGCTCCGCGCTGAAAAACAGCGGCTATGACATTCCGCCTTCGAATACCACCATTAATCTCGCGCCAGCGGATTTGCGCAAGGAAGGCTCTGGCTTCGATCTGCCGATGGCCCTTGGCATTCTCGGCGCTTACGGCGGACTGAATAACGCCCCGCCTGAGGACGCCCTGTTCGTAGGTGAACTCTCTTTGGACGGTGGGCTGCGTGGAGTTCGGGGTGCATTGCCGATCGCTGTGACCGCGCGCGCCAACAAGATTCGCAAGCTGATCGTGCCTGAAGTCAACGCCCGCGAAGCTGCCATGGTGGAAGGTGTGCTGGTTTACCCTGTGAAGTCCCTGATCGATGTTGTGCAGTTGCTGAATACCGGCAACGGAATCCAGCCGCTATCGGTCGATACTCACGCTCTGCTGGAGACATCGCAGAAATTTTCCGTTGATTTCAAGGATGTGCGGGGGCAACAGTCCGCCAAGCGGGCGATTGAGGTGTCGGCCGCGGGTGGGCACAACCTGCTGATGATCGGACCACCTGGCTCGGGCAAAACGATGCTAGCAAAGCGCATGCCGACCATCTTGCCGCCCCTCTCGTTTGAAGAGGCCCTCGAAACCACGAAGATCCACAGCGTTGCCGGTGTGCTGGATGCGGCCACTGGTCTGGTGGGCACACGCCCCTTCCGCTCTCCGCATCACACCATTTCAGACGCCGGATTAATCGGCGGCGGAATGATTCCGCGCCCCGGCGAAGTGTCGCTGGCGCACAATGGTGTGTTGTTTCTCGACGAGTTGCCGGAATTTCCGCGCAACGTTCTCGAGGTGATGCGCCAGCCTCTGGAGGACGGTACCGTGACCATTGCCCGGGCTGCAATGTCGCTGAGTTTTCCGGCGCGATTCATGTTACTGGCGGCAATGAATCCTTGTCCCTGCGGATATTTCAACGATCGCACCCGCGAGTGCCATTGCACGCCCATGATCATCGAACGGTACATTTCGAAGATTTCAGGCCCCTTGCTCGACCGAATCGACATTCACATCGACGTCCCGGCGGTGAATTATCGCGAGCTGCGGAGTACGGTTGCACCGGAGAGTTCCGCCGACATCCGTGCCCGAATTCTGCGCGCCCGTGCAATCCAACTCGACCGATTCGCCAGTGGGGCTGAGCGCATTTACGCGAATGCTCAGATGGGGTCTCGCGAGATTCGAAGATATTGCGAGCTAGGAACAGAAGCCGAGCATCTGCTTGAGCGTGCCATGGTCAAGCAAGGCCTGACCGCCCGGGCCCATGACCGGATCTTGAAGGTTTCGCGCACAATCGCCGATCTTGCAGGGGTTGACACCATCGAACCCGGCCACCTCGCCGAGGCAATTCAATACCGGACCCTGGATCGTACTTTTTGGGCGTAGGCGGTGGCTGCGCCGGGTGTCGTGGCAACAAACCTAGTGTTTTCAGCCGAAAATTGGCTCACGCAGCCTTGGAGCTATGGCGATACGCGTCTCGCAGTATGGCGCAACTTGTTGAACTGTTAAGGGTTAAAAATGGCAGCAACAATTCCTGGAAGCCGACGTCTAAGATGTGAAGGGATGCGGTTCCCGGTTTGACAACGGCCACGGACGATTTTGCTTGACTCTGGATGCCGACACGGATAACGTACTGTTTTCTGAGCAACGTGTCATCCCTGTTGGTTCCAGTCCAGGCGTCCTGCCCTATAGCGGCCACACACTGAACGCCATCACCCAGGAATCGGGAAGGCAATATCCGGCACGATAACGCGTCCGGCTGCGTACTCAGTAAAACTTTAGTGACTGTACGGAAGCACCTTCCGGCACTATTCCGAAGTGAATCAGGGCACGGAAAAAAGACGAACCAAAAGATTCATGGCGGCATCAATAGGAGTGCCCCCTGCCGCCGGACGGGAATCGGTTCTTTCCGCGACCAGCCGTTACCCGGGAGTAGTAGCCCCAAAGGCCAGGTTCCATACAGATCATTCATACGATAAGAGGAGAATTTTCATGCGGTCTCAACTGGTTTTCGAAGCCGTACATACACTGCGTAACCGTTATACGCTTTGCCAGCTTGCCTCGAAGGCAACGCGTAAGTTTCACAAGCCCAGCACGCGCATTCAGGACACGACCAACGAAGTGTTGAACCACATCGCCGAGTCCGAGCGCCAGGAAGTTATTCAAGAACCGGAGATCGCTGCCGAAGCGCAGCGGCGCGCCGCTTAAGCGCGCCGCGCCTTAGGCGCGTCCTCCGCAGTACCTCCAGCCTGCCCTTCTGCTGAATCCCTCGTAGGTGACAATGACAATCTCAGAATTGAAAGAAAAGAACATCACAGAGTTGACCAAGATCGCCCGGCAACTCGATCTGCCCGGCGCCAGCGGTCTGCGCAAACAGGATCTGATCTTCAAGATCCTGCAAGCCCAGAGTGAAAAGGAAGGCCACATCTTCGCTGAAGGTGTCCTCGAAATCCTGCCCGACGGCTACGGCTTCCTTCGCTCTCCCGATTACAACTACCTGCCTGGTCCGGACGACATCTACGTATCCCCCTCCCAGATCCGCAAGTTTGACCTGAAGACCGGCGACACCATCAGCGGACAGGTGCGGCCTCCGCACGAGGGTGAGAAGTACTTCGCGCTGGTGAAGATCGAAGCCGTGAACTTCGAGTCTCCCGAGGAAGCGCGTAACAAGATCCTGTTCGACAACCTGACGCCGCTGTATCCCCAGGAGCGCATTAAGCTCGAGACCGTGCGTGAGAACATCAGCGCCCGCGTCATGGACCTGTTGACGCCCGTGGGCAAGGGACAGCGCGGCCTGATCGTGGCCCCCCCGCGTACCGGCAAAACCATGCTGCTGCAAAGCCTTGCGAACTCGGTGACGACCAATCATCCCGAAGTCGTGCTGATCGTTCTGTTGATCGATGAGCGCCCGGAAGAAGTCACCGATATGCAGCGTTCTGTCAAAGGCGAGGTCATCTCGTCCACGTTTGACGAGCCAGCGGCCCGTCACGTTCAGGTGGCCGAAATGGTGATCGAAAAGGCGAAGCGCTTGGTCGAGCACAAGCGCGATGTCGTCATCCTGCTTGATTCCATTACGCGCCTGGCGCGTGCCTACAACACAATCGTTCCGCCCTCGGGCAAGGTGCTCTCCGGAGGCGTCGACTCCAACGCCCTGCAGCGGCCGAAGCGTTTCTTCGGAGCCGCTCGCAATATCGAAGAGGGCGGTTCTCTGACCATCATCGCCACCGCGCTGATTGAGACTGGATCGCGCATGGACGACGTGATCTTCGAAGAGTTTAAGGGCACGGGCAACATGGAAATCATTCTCGACCGCAAGCTGGTGGACAAGCGCACCTTCCCGGCCATCGACATTCAGCGTTCGGGCACTCGCAAGGAAGAGCTGCTCATCCCAAAAGAGGATCTGGCGCGAATCTGGGTATTGCGCAAGGTACTGAATCCACTCTCGCCTGTGGAAGCGATGGAACTGCTGATCGACAAATTGGCAAAGACCCGCTCGAACGGCGAGTTCCTGTCCAACATGAGCGCCCTTTAAGCGTATTTCGGAGCAGAAGTGATCGACGCGGAAGCCGCATGGCTTCCGCGTTTGTATTGTGCGCCAGACTCCGCTGTGACTCCTGGTTACTTTCGTTTTGCCGCCGCAGGGATTGTGCGTGACTTCCGCCCCCTCGTTGCCTTATCCATAAAAGGGGATGTTTCGCCCAAGGGCGGAGCTGGCCACGCTGCACGCTGTCATGCCGATGGCGGCAATTCCCGAATTCGTCCTAATCGTGACGCGACGCCGGCTCTTTGAAATGTCCGAGATTCTCGGTGCAAGAACGGCAGAGTGCAAGAAATTGCGGATATAAACCCTTATGGCTGATATGGATAGCTATAAACCATTGGCAATCAATCGTTTGCCGTGTTTATTCTCCCAACCCATTGAAAACAAAAGAGCCGCGAAAAGCGATTTTGGCAGATGCGTCAAGTTTTGCGGTGATCGCAATGAGTCCAGAGCAGGTGAGCTAGCTGAGATCAGATTCGGCGACGAGCGCGGCGGTGTATCCGGTGGGTGCCTGAAGGTCCCAAATCCTCCAGCGCCGAGCTTCCTTGGCATCCGGGCGGGTGGCGAGTAGTTGGGCCGGGACGGAGGGAGCCAGGGAAACATCGAACTGGTCCAAGGGATGAGATAAGCCCTCGCCGAGGGCCTTGATGAAGGCCTCTTTGCGGGTCCAGCAACGGAAGAACGCCTCATGCTTTTGCCCTAGTGGCAGATCGCGCAAAGCGGAGCGCTCGGTCTCAGAAAAGAACCGCTCGGCAATCTCGCCGGTCCCGAAGTCCCGCCTGATCTTCTCAATATCGAGTCCGATCTTGCGTCCGCGAGCGAAACCCAGCAGGGCGTGGGCGCCGCTGTGGGATACGTTGAAATCGAGATCTCCCGCCCAAGATCCGGTCGCGAGCCTGGGGCGTCCGTACTCCGAATACTCAAAGCACAGTTCCTTCGGAGGGACACTTAAATACTGTCCCAACAAGGCCCGCAAGGTACTGCGGCAGACCATGAACTCGTTGCGATTCGCTTCGAAGCGAAAACGCTGAGCGCGCTCCATTTCGTCCGGCGACAGCAGGCTCCCAAGGGCTTCCACTTCGGCGAGTCCCCGCGAGAGGTTCTGGTGCCAGATATGGATTTCCTCCCGGCCGAGCGCCGGAGTCCCGGTGACTCTCGATCCGAGAAAATATTCACGCACTTCAATTATCGGAGCAGGATGGCGAACCACGTTCATTGTTTCAAGTGTGGCCAGCTAATAGCTGGTCACTGCAGCCGGAGCATTGGTGGCCGTCGCGTTGATGGCAGTTTCCGCCGGGTGAGCGTCCTTACGGTGCAGGCGGTCCAGGAGTATCTCGCTGACGAACTGCACATGGGGTTCGCGGAGAACCTCGTGGTGGTTGGCATTAAGCTCGTGGACTTCTCGCCGGGCAAGTCGCTCTGCTGATCGTCGTGCTTGCGCTTTGCCACATGAATGTTTTCCCCAGATTGGCAGTTCTCGCGTTTCCAGCTGTGCTCGTGCGGGGAACTGTTTGGTTCGTGGGCGGGCGCCAGCCACTTGATGTACGTAAGCTAGGCTTTTTCGAACTCGCGCAGGCCCTTGTCTTCGGTGGGCTGCTCTGCCTGGCGTTCCTGATCTAGCGAGAACTCCGCGCAGCCGAACTGCCGCCACTTCTGCTCACTTCAACTCGAATCCTGTACGATCTCCCCGCCACAGTTGATTCGTTGTTATGTCAGGGGAGTGACCTTATCGATGTGAAGCGAACCGTCCTGGGTCATTGTCCCGCTAACTTTGACGTGTTGTCCTTCGTGGCCGGAAACCGCGGCAGGATTCTCAATCGCGACCACCTTCTGGTCCTTATCTGTTACCAGCACGGGTTTCTCGCCGTTCTCGAGGCACTTCTTGGCGCACTGAGCATGCGCCGCGTTCGCGCCCTTGGCAGCGCACTTGGAGTCGCTGATCCAACCATCCCAGCTATTGTCGTTCGGAGCAGCCACCGCGATCACGCTGCACAGAAACAACCCCAGAACCACCAACACTGTTTTCTTCATTTTGCATCTCCTGTCCGCTGACGGGTGCGGACTGCCGTTACCAACGTTTAGCAATCTTGGATATGTCGCGAGACTGCGGCGATCCCTTTTTCTTTCGCGCCAGCCCAAGGTATATCCAGCGACTAAGTGTAGTGCATGCTAGCGAAGGAACGCGAGTCTTGCCGCGCAAGAAGGAAAGAAGCAGGTTATTTCTTCGAATTTGTCGCAGGCAGGTTTTCGGCCACTGCGCTAGTATTGCGGGCATCGGCCTTGGGCTGCGGTTGCACAAGCACTACCTCGCCTGGCATAACGAAGCCGAGTTTCTCGCGAGCTTCTTTGATAATAGTATTGGGGTCGCTTTGCAGTTTCTTGACCCGGGTCTCAAGCGCTTGATGCTCAAGCGCGGCCTTGTCGATCTCCAATTGTAGCCTTTGGAATTCGGCGCGTTTGGCGCGCCACTCCATGGTACCGTTGGCGCCAAACACGACCTTGTATCCAATCAGTACAGCGAGCACGCCGATGCACAGGGTCGCGACGATGCGACGTGTGCGGTAGAACCAATTACTTGTAGTGCTCTTCCACTCCATCGGCGCCAACAACCCTTCCTCGGAACCTCGTGACACTAGCCACTTGCACGGCAACGCTAAAGCTCTACTCGAAGCTTCAGTGCAACCAACAGAAGCTACTGTTTCAGTGAACGGCGGTTTGGAAAACCCGTCAAGCGAACGTCCGGCGAAAGTCCTTGGGAGGAACCTAGTTCACTAACGGGGAAATCTGAGAGCCAGCAATTTCGCGAACCGCAATTGCGGGTCTGCGTCTCAATCCATTGGCATGCTAGAGTCGGGCGGAAGCACGGCACCAATGGTTTCGTGGAGGTATTCGGATGGCAAACGCGCGAGTTGTGCTCACAACCGTCGCATCGTCGGAAAAGGCTGAACAACTTGCCGTCGCGCTGGTCGAGCGGCGCCTGGCCGCCTGCGTGAACATAGTCGGCCCCATTCGCTCGATATACCGATGGAAGGGCGCTATAGAGCGCGAGCAGGAACACTTGCTCGTTATCAAAACCACTGCCCAACGAGCAGCCGAGTTGGCTGCAGCGTTTGCCGAATTGCATCCCTACGAAGTGCCGGAGCACGTGGAGTTGACCATCGAAGGGGGCGGCGAAGAATACTTGCAATGGCTTGGCGCCCAGGTCGACGGCGATGTGAGTTAGTAGGCTAGCAGGATTCGCAGGTCGCGCACGTTGTTTCCAGTAGGCCCGATTACGATTGCGTCGCCAATGGACTCGAGCAGGGGAAATGCGTCGAATCGTGCCAACGCCGTTTCGGTATTGAATCCGCCTTGTCGGGCCCGCGACACCGTGGTTCCATCTACCAGAGCACCGGCTGCCGGACTGTTGCCGTCGACGCCGTCAGTCCCGGCACTAAGGACCGTGATCGCTTCACCCTTGATTTTCTCGGCGCAATACAGCGCGAACTGCTGGTTACGTCCGCCGATGCCTGAGTTCTCGCCAACTTTGACCGTGACTTCTCCGCCGGAGATCAGGCAGATCGGGGACGCTGATTGGCGCAACTCGCGCAAGCGTGGCAGCAGATAGTCAGCGGCCTGCCTGTAGTCCCGGTCATCGCAACTGTTATCGATCTCGACGGGAAAGCCGCAAGCTTTGGCGCGCGCGCTTGCCGCCTGCACCGCCGTCTGATTTGACAGCACTGTGACGTAGCGGCTTTGGGCGAAAGCCGGATCGTCAGCCTTGGGTGTCTCCTGGAGTTGCCTGCGGTCGAAGATGTCCCGCACGCCTTGTGGAAAACGAGTCCGCATCCCATAGCGCGCGGCAATCGCGTAACAGTCAGCGACGGTGCTGCTATCGGGCATGGTCGGGCCGGAGGCGAGCGCATCAATGGCGTGATCAGGCACGTCTGACACCAGCAGTGACAGCTGAGTCCGTGCAGCCGCTGCTTGGGGCAAGCGTCCGCCTTTGATTGCCGAGAGATGCTTGCGTATGGCATTAATCTCTGCGATCGGCGCTCCGGAGTGCACCAGCACTCGGTAGGTCTCAACAACGTCTGACAATGTCAAATCTGGTGAGATTGGCAGTTCTGCGACCGCCGATGCCCCGCCGCTAATCAGGAACAGCACCAGCGCTCGCTCAGGCAGGCCACGGAGAAACTCGAGGATCGCCGCGCCGGCGCGCAGCGATTCCTCGTTGGGCAGCGGATGTCCCCCGCAAAAGTATTGCAAACCCGGAACTGGCACCGGGGGCTTGGTGGTGCACGCCACGATTCCGCTGACTTCGCCCGGGACGATGTCGCACAACGCCGCGGCCATCGTGTGCCCTGCCTTACCAATTGACACGAGCGCCAGTTGCGTGAAATCGGCCAGGCCGTAACACTGATCTCCAGCAAATAGGCGGCCATTTTCGCAACGGATGTTGCGCGCGAATGCGTTCGCGATATCGCACTCCGCCAACGCGTAGTCGAAAATCTCGCGTGCACGGCGCCGCATCTCCACTGCGGCAGAATTTTCGGAGGACTGCAACGGATATGGCGAGGCCGACGACATTCGGCACGATTATATGCGCGGGCGATGGTAGCCCTGATCAGACTAGCGTTGCGACTGCAGTTGCTCCTGCAGCCAGCTCTCCACCGTCATGCGCATTTCGTTGAGGTGACCCTCGAAAAAGTGGTCGCCTGGAATAAACACCAACTCCTTGGGCTCAGCAGCGGTGGACACGATCTCTTCCAGCGCACGATGCGGGCCAAATTGATCGTGATCCCCGCTGAGAAACAACTTCGGCTTGCTGCACGTGCCCAGGAATTTGTAGGAGTAAAGCCGACCTTCCGCCTCCACAGGCGTCCCTAGCGAGATCAACATCCGAACGTCAGGATCGGGACAGCAGGCGCGAAGCCCGCGCGCGGCGCCAAATGAGAATCCCGCAAAGATAACGGGCAACGAGAATTCCCGTTTCAGCCATGCGAGCGCCGCTTGCACATCGCCCACTTCCTCTCGTCCGTCATGAGTACCTGCGCTCAGTCCCGTGCCACGAAAGTTAAACCGCAACACGGGAAATCCGAACGTGTGCAGCGCCTTCATGGCATGGAATACGACCTTGTTGTGCATCGTGCCGCCGAACAGGGGGTGAGGATGGCAGACCAGTGCGGCGTGGGTCGCATTGTCTGCGCCCAAATTGAGCAACGCCTCGAGCCGGCCGGCAGGGCCGTCGAGAAACAGCGAGCGGATGGCAGCGTGTTCAACGGGCAAGCGAAGCGTCCGGCTGCAGGAGTGCAGACGTTCATCATAATCCACGTTATCTTTGGTGATGGCCGTGAGGCGCGCACGCCGAGTCACAGCGAAGGACCTGCCGTGAACTTCCGGCCTTACTCATCAACGGGAGCACCTATGGTTCGCTTTGGAATCGCCGGTTTCGGTCTACATGCAGTGAAGCGCCTGATGCCAGGGTTCGCCACCGCAAAAAACTGCCGCGTGACGGCCCTCTCACGCCGCGACCCGGAGCGCGCCCGCGAGTCCGCTCGTGAGTTTGGCATCGAACACGCATTCACCTCGACAGCCGACCTCTGTGCCTGTCCCGAAGTCGACGCGGTTTTCGTCGCTACGCCAGACGCGTTGCACCTCGCTGACGTGCTGGAAGCGGTGCGTCACCGGAAGCCTGTACTGGTCGAGAAGCCGATGGCGATGAACGCCCATGAGGCGCGCCAAATGGTTGAAGCCTCGCGCGGAGCAAAGGTCATGCTCGGCGTCGCCCAGGTCATGCGCTTCGAGGAGAGCGTGGGCTGGTTTCGCGAGCGCATCGCCTCGGGAGCTATTGGCAAGGCGGTACTGGCACGCGCCGCATTCGTTGCGCCCCTCGTGACCAGCGCCCGCACCTGGATCAACGATCCCACTCTCGCTACCGGAGGTCCCTTGGCCGATATCGGAGTGCATTGCTTCGATACGCTGCGCTATGTGTTGGGTGACGAAATTCAGACCGTTATGGCGCAGGCGACTTACGACTCGCACTGGGTCGTGGAGGCGTCGGGCACAGCCCTGTTTCAGTTTGCCGGCGGAACTTTGGCAACTATGTCAGTCTCAGCGCGTGCCCCTTACCAAACGCTGCTTGAGGTCATGGGAGAAGACGGCATTCTGTCCGCGGTGAATGCTTTGAATGTCGAACATCCCGTGACGCTCGAACTGCGCCGGGGATTCGATGTCATCGAGAAGAGGGAAGTATCAAATGATCGCGCTTACACCGCTCAGGTAGAGGCTTTCGCCGTCGCCGTGGAAGAACGCAGACCGTTCGACATACCCGGCGAAGAAGGACTGCAGAACCAGCTGATCCTTGACGCGATATTCCGCGGCGTGAAGAGTGGTAAAGCGGAAAGCGTCTGAGGTTGGGACTCTGTAATCACAGCGCGACGAGGGGTCTTCTTTTTGCAACTCCCGCGACCGGCATCTTGCGGTTGCGAAACCCTCTATTCCGATCCATCTTTCGTCACGCCATGATGCGGCAACGGCTGAGGCATCTCCGAAACATTCCACGCCCAGGCCGCAAGAAAAGCCGCTCCCTCGTTAATCTGGTCGGGAATGACTTTGTCGAAAGTGTCAGTCTGGCTATGATGTGCCTCGCGATAATGCGCCGGAAGCTGCATGCAGAAATATGCTGGCACGCCCTTATCGAGGAACTGGACGTGGTCCGACGCGCCGAAGTAGCGCGTGCTCAGCGGTTGCATGTCGAACACCTCCCGAAGCGGGCGGTAGATCTCCGACATCAGCGGCGCGGTCTCCCACAGATTTTCGAGCGCAATACTGAATACCTTGCCAGTACCGGTGTCGAGAATCAGGACACCGTCGGTCTTTGGCAATTCTGTTGCATGGTTCTTGACAAACGTGTCTGCTCCCAATCCGCCCTGCTCTTCGCCAGTAAATAGCAGAAACGTAATCGTGCGTTTGGGCTTCCACCCCAGCGACTTCAGTGTCCGAGCCGCTTCCAGCACGGCCATCGCGCCGGTTCCGTTGTCGAGTGCTCCCTGGCCCAGGTCCCATGAGTCAAGATGTCCGCCGACGATGACGCGCTCGTCGGGTGACTCTGACCCTTTTATCTCGGCGACGGTAATCGAGGTCGGCGCCGGCTTCGTGCTGAACATGTTTTGCAGGTTCGCTCTCAACGTTACTGGACCAGATTGCGACAACCGCCAGATCAGGTCGTAGTCTTCGTGGGTCAGGAAAGCCATCGGCACGCCGCTCGGATTGTACGATGGGTATGTGCCCGTCATGTTAAACAGACTGTCAGGTTTGCCGCTGTCGCTGAGGATCAGCTTCGGTTGTTCCTCGCGAATCTGCCGCATCAACTCCGCGCGTTCGCGCCAACTCATTCCCGGGTCGCCGACGCCGTGCCGCGGAGGGATCACGGCATCATAAGCATTCTCCGGGTTCGGTTCGGACGCGGACAGATCCGCTGGTTTTCGCACCAGCACAATCGCGCCCTTTAGCTTGCCCTTGTAGGCATCGAGGTCCGACGGCTTCTGAATGTCTAGCGTCGCCACCTTGCCCGATACTTCGCCATCAGTCGCCTTGCTCCAGCCGTAGGCGCGAATGCCAATTCGCCGTTGAATGGGGCTGGTGATTTCCGCCGTCTCGCTGCCGCGCGTCCAGGCGTGGTCGATGCTGGTGGTTTCGAGGTGCGCCTCGACGCCGTAATCCTGAAAGCGCTTCAGCGTCCAGTCGCTAGCCGCCTGCATTTGCGGCGAACCAGTCAAGCGCGGCCCGATCTGCGTCGTGAGGTACTCGAGGTTCTTCATCAACTCCGAGTGAGCCTTCACTTCGTCGGCGATCTTCTGGTCGGCTTCTTCCACGGCCTTGCGGTAAGACTGCTGCTGTTCCGGAGTACGTTGCGACGGGGCTTGCGCCATCATCAGTCCGCTGAAGACAATCACGCTCGCGATTACCGGCAGCAGGCGGCGGGTTCGAATCATTGCACCATCCTTAGTTAAATTCGCAGGTCTTTCATCATAGCGGCTTGCTCTTGCCGGGCGCGAATTAGCGACTTAGGAGGAGGCGCATTCGCTGAATCTCCCGCTTGAATGTTCCGTCATTACCAATTTCTTACGAAACCCTTATTCGTGGCTTATGCCTGCCATTATCCAATTTGATTGTGAGGTTGCGTGGGCTGTGGAAGACACGCTAGGAAAGGTAGAGGGAATGTCATCGCAGGAATTGTTCGTTCAACAGTTTGCCAGGCTCTTTCACCACTATCGCGAGGCCTTGGAGCCGGAAGCCGAACAGGCCGTGGAAACAGCCCAGCCGTCTTGGATTGCTCTTCCGTTTGAGGAACGGCATCGCATGGTCGGAGCGGCACGCCTGGCTTTGCTGGAATTGGAGTCCAACTCCGATCAGGAAGACGCATCGCGCCGTTATTTCGCCAAGCCCGGCGAAGCGAACTGGGGTTGCTGATGACGCCAGCGCCAAGACACGGCCAGCAGGTTCGAAGTTAGGTCCTGGCGCATCGAAGAAAGGAAAGCATGACCACTCTGTTTCTCATTGTCTGCGGTATCAGTGTGGTGTTTTTTGCCGTGTTCCTGATCGAGTGCTCGAGGCCGCGGAGGAAAGGGACAACGGTGCGGGCGACCGGCAAGTCAGTGGAAGTCGAAGTGATCGAACCGCCGACCGGCGGGCGGCTTCTGACACATATCGAGCAGCAGATGCAGGAGTTTCTCGCCCACCATGGTCGCACTGCGGCATAATGTAGCGCTAACCCGGTGACCCGTGCCAGATATTACCGCGGCGTCCCCTCCACTGTGCCTCGGGGGAAGAGGCGTGAGCGAACATTTTTACTATTGTTCAGTGAATGCCACCGTTTCTAGCCTGCCGAACCGTAGTTTCGCTCCGTGCAAGTGCTAAACTGGCAAGTCCAGCCATGGAATTATTGCTCAATCTCGTCTGGATCGCACTGGCAGTCGGTGCATTCGGCGCTCTCGCGCGAATGCAGCGTACTTCTGTGGGTAAAGATCTCATTCCTGGTGCAAGAAATGTAAAGGCGCTGCTGGCACTGTCCTGTGTCTTGGTCCTGCTGTTCCCGATTGTTTCCGCAAGCGACGACCTTCATCCCTCTCAGGCCCTGCTTGAAGATGCGACCAAACGAATCCAGCAAGGCATCGCGTCTCTCGATATTCCCGTAGGCCACCCATCTGCGGCTCTTGTTCCCGCGATATTTGTCGCGTCGGGTTGGTGCGGACTGAGCCTGATGGGAATGTTCCAACCCGCAGCCATTCCGGCTCGAGTTGTGTACCGGGGTCACCGCCTTGACGACGGCCGCTCCCCGCCTGCCGCTTAATCCGGCCCGTGTTTTTGTGCCGCGTAAGCGGTGCCAATCTCATCGTTCTTCATACCGTTCGACCGTGGCTGCAGGAGTTTCTTCCGGCGCCTGACCGAGCGATCCGGCTACCTGAAAAGCAATCGCTATGAGAAGCAAGATATCCGTGCCGAACCGAGCCGGTCTGCGACTTCGAACGGTCCTGACTGTTCTGACCTTGGTTGCAGCTTTGAGTGGCTGCTCTCGCTCGAAGCCTGACTCTTCTGCCGACACCAAGGTTGAGGCCAACACGGACCCGAACGTCTTCACCCTGCCACACCCTGAGCAATTTCCACTGGTAGAAGTGGAGCTCCGCAAGGTCACCGATGAGTTGCATGTCAACGGCGTGATCGCGCCCGACGTGAACCGGTCTGTGCCTGTTGTCTCACTGGGCGGCGGCCGCGTAGTCGAAATCAAGGCCAAGCTCGGTGACTCCGTGAGAAAAGGCCAGACCCTGTTGCTGATCGACAGTCCTGACCTGTCGCAAGCTTTTTCCGACTATCAGAAGTTCAAAGCCGACGAGCAACTGGCCGCCAAGCAACTGGCGCGTGCGCAACTGTTGTACGACAAGGGTGCCATCGCGCTCGCCGATCTCGAGACCGCGCAGGATGCGGACGCCAAAGCCAAGGCCGATATGCAGGCTGCGGTCCAGCGCATAAAGGTCCTGGGCGGGAACCTCAACAATCCGTCGCCGCTGTTGCCGGTGGTCGCGCCCATCTCCGGGTCGATTGTCGATCAGCAGATCACCGGCGGCACCGGTGTGAAGTCGCTCGACAACTCGCCGAATCTCTTTACCATAGCCGATCTTTCCACCGTGTGGGTAGTTTGCGATGTTTACGAAGACATGTTGTCGCGGGTGCATGTTGGAGACGCCGCCGAGATCATTCTCAACGCTTATCCCGATCAGAAATTCCCCGGCAAGGTGATCAACATCAGCGAGGTGCTGGATCCCACAACGCGCGCCGCCAAAGTCCGCATCGAGCTGCTCAATCCCAAGGGCTTGATGCGCGCCGGCATGTTCGTGACCGCAACTTTCAAGGGCAGCCAACTCGTCCAGCGGATAGTCATTCCCACAAGCGCTGTTGTTCATCTGCACGACAAAGACTGGGTTTTCGTCCCTGCCGGCGAGAAGCAGTTCCGTCGTGTCCCTCTGCAACTGGGGCCGCAATCGAGCGACGGTTTCGTGCAGGTGATCACCGGACTGAAGCCGCAAGACAAGGTCGTTACGAATGCGCTGCAACTTTCCTCCGCCACCGAGGAGCAGTAGCGCATGATCGGCTCTCTGGTCAATTTTGCCCTGCGCAATCGGATGCTGGTACTTGGATTGGGAGTTGGTCTTCTGATTTGGGGGATTATCTCGTTTCACAATCTCCCGGTTGAGGCCTATCCCGATGTCGCCGACAAATACGTGTGGGTCATCACGCAGTGGCCGGGACGCGCCGCCGAAGAAGTCGAGCAGCAGGTAACCATTCCGATCGAAACCCAGCTAAACGGTGTCGGCCATCTCACGCATTTGCGTTCTACTTCGCTCGCCGGATTGTCGTTCATAACGGTGCTGTTCGACGACCAGTCCGATAACCTGCAAAACCGGCAGCAAGTGCTGGAAAAACTCACACTGGTCAGCTTGCCACCAGGAATCAATCCACAGATCGGGCCAGATTTCAGTCCGGCAGGGCAGATCTACTTCTATACGCTTCAGAGCAGTAATCCCAAGTACGACATTATGGACTTGAAGGCCCTGCAGGACTGGGTAGTCTTCAAGAATTTAATGTCGGTGCCCAACGTCGCCGCGGTCTCGATCTTTGGCGGACAGACCCGCGAGTACCAGGTGCAAATCGACCCTGACAAACTCGTGGCCTTTGGTCTCACCATGGCTCAGGTTGAGCAGGCGCTAACCAACAACAACCTCAACGGAGGCGGCAGCTTCATTGAGAAAGGACAGCAGGCATACAACATTCGCGCTGTCGGGCTAATGCAGAACACCGACGACATTGGCCAGACCGTGTTGACTGCGAAAAACGGAACGCCGGTGCGCATCCGGGATATTGCCATCGTGACGCAGGGGCCGAAGATCCGGTTGGGCCGGTTGGGAAAGGCGATCCGCCACGACGATGGTCGTGTGACCGACAACAACGATGTGGTCGAAGGCATCGTGCAAATGCGTAAGGGCGCGGAAGCCGAAGCGGTGCTGCACGACATTGATGAAAAGGTTAAGTTCCTGAACGAACGCGTCCTGCCCAAGGGCGTAAAGATTGTGCCCCACATCGATCGCGACGACCTGGTGCACATGACCACACACACCGTCCTGCACAACTTGTCGGAAGGAATATTGCTGGTGGTTCTGGTGCTGTTTTTTTTCTTGGGCAACATCCGCTCTGCCCTGGTTGTCGCGATCACCATTCCGTTCTCCCTGTTCTTCGCTTCGATCCTGCTTGATCTCAGCCACATTCCCGCGAACCTGCTTTCGCTGGGCGCGCTGGATTTTGGCATGATCGTTGACGGCGCCGTTGTAATGGTGGAAAACATCGTGCGCCGGCTGGAAAAACAACATGAATCGCGCGGCTCCGTCGATGAGACCATCCGGGCTGCGGCACACGAGGTGCAACGTCCAGTTTTTTACGCCATCACCATCATCATCATCTCGTACCTGCCGATCTTCACTCTGCAACGCGTGGAAGGCCGCCTCTTCCGGCCGATGGCTTGGACCGTGGCCTTCGCCCTTCTCGGAGCGCTCTTCTTTTCCATCCTCTTGGCTCCTGTTCTGGCCAGCTACCTCTTCCGCAAAGGTCTCAAGGAGTGGCGGAACCCCATCATGGGTTGGTTGGTCGAGCACTACCAATCCACACTCGAATTCATGATGGCGCGGCGGACCATAGCCCTCGTGGCCATCATCGTGATCTTTGCCGCAACTGGGCTCCTGTTCTTCAGCGGAGTCATTGGTTCGGAATTCTTGCCTCACCTTGACGAGGGCTCGATCTGGGCGCGTGGCACTTTGTCCCCCAGCACTGGCCCAACTGAAGGCCAGCGCATTATGGACCGGGCCCGCCTGATCTTCGCCAGCTTCCCGGAAGTAACGCAGGTGGTATCGCAGGTGGGTCGCTCCGATGACGGCACCGACGCCACTGGGTTCTTTAATACCGAGTACTTCGTAGACCTCAAGCCGCGCGACGAGTGGCGTCCCCAGTTTCGCGGCCGCAAAGAATTGCTGATTGAGGCCATGGACAAGGAAGTCGAGAAGATTCCCGGCGTAACTTGGGGGTTCTCTCAGCCGATTGCCGACAACATGGAAGAAGCCGTCAGCGGCGTGAAGGGCGAGCTTGCCGTCAAGATCTTCGGGTCGGACCTGAAGGACCTCGAACAGAAGGGAGAAGAGATCATGGCTGTCATGCGGACGGTGCCTGGCGTAACGGATCTCGGGCTCTTCCGTGTACTCGGCCAACCCAATGTGAACATCGTGGTGAACCGGCAGAAGGCTGATCGCTTCGGCATCAACGCCTCCGACGTGCAGGACGCCATTCAAACTGCAGTGGGCGGCAATCCTGTTAGCCAGATCCTGATTGGCGAAATGCGCTTCGATCTGGTGCCACGCTACCAGGAGCAGTTCCGCCGCTCGATCGAAGACATCAGCAATATACGTATCGCGGCGCCCAGCGGCGAGCGCGTCTCGCTGGGAGAACTGTGCGACATCAAGGTCGAAGATGGCGCTTCCATGATTTATCGCGAATCAAACGAACGCTACATCGCTCTCAAGTACAGCGTCCGAGGACGAGATCTCGGAAGTACTGTGGAGGAAGCCATTCGAGACGTCAACAGCAAGGTCAAGCTTCCTGAAGGCTACACATTGGAATGGGCGGGCGAATATGAGAGCCAGAAGCGCGCCAATCATCGCCTTGCTATCGTGATTCCACTCACACTGCTGGTGATAACACTGGTGCTTTATTCGATGTTCCACTCCTTCAAGTGGGGTGCCCTGGTCCTTTTGAACCTCAGTTTTGCGCCGCTCGGCGGTCTGCTCGCGCTGCTGATTACGGGCGAGCATTTCAGCGTCTCCTCGGGTATCGGGTTCTTAGCGCTCTTCGGAGTGTCGGTGCAAACCGGCGTCATCATGGTGGAATACATCAACCAGCTCAGGGCCCGCGGGCAGAATATCCACGATGCCGCGTTGCACGGCGCCACCCGGCGTCTGCGTCCCGTCATGATGACCATGCTGGTGGCGACGCTTGGCCTGTTGCCTGCTGCCATGTCACACGGCATTGGGTCCGATTCCCAGCGACCGTTTGCCATTGTGATTGTTGGTGGCCTGCTTACAGGGCTGGCGCTCAGCCTCATCCTTTTGCCCACCGTATACACCTGGGTGGCGGCCCCTGGTGACGTGTTGCCAGATGAAAGCGAGGAGGTTACCGAATAATGGATCGACTTATGGCGTCCTCCTCGTTTCGCAAGTTTGCAACTGTGGCTGGACTGATTGGGCTGATGACACCATGGAATGTGTGGGCACAGCAGACTACCACACTGCCCGACGCGCCCCAGCCGCGTCGTGTGTTGACGGCGCAGGCCCAGACTCCGCCGCCTGTCGCCGCTCCGCAAATGCCGGCCCCCACGCCAAGGACTGCAGCGCACGCAATCACCCTCGAGCAGGCGCTTGATCTGGCAACCCGCAACAATCCCACGTTGCAGGCCAACCAGACGCTGATCCTGCAAAACAAGGCGCAGGAAATCACTGCCAATTTACGCCCCAATCCAGTTCTTTCGCTGGACTCTCAGTATCTCCCCCTGTTTGAGTCCAGCCTATTCAACGACACGAACTACTGGAACGATAGTGTTCAATTCGATGCCGGTCTCGGCTATCTCTTCGAGCGCGGCAAGAAGCGTCAGCACCGGCTCGATGCCGCCAAGACCGCAACCGCCGTCACTGAGGCGCAAGTCTCGGACGCGCAGCGCACCGTCCTGGCCGGCGCAGCGCAGTTGTTCATTTCGGCGCTGCTCGCAAAGTCTAACCTCGAGTTCGCCGACGGCCTGCTCGACAGTTACAAGAAGACGGTCGGCATCAGCGAAGACCGCTTCAAAGCCGGAGCCATGAGCCGCAACGATCTGCTGAAGATCCAGTTGCAGCAGTTGCAGTTCGAGACCGATGTCAACGACGCCCGACTGGCCCGTGCGCAGGCGCTGGCGTCATTGCGCCAGTTCCTCGGGTTTGATTCCGTGCCGGCTGACTACGACGTAATTGGAAACCTGGTACATGAACCGGTGACCCTTCAACTGGAAGATGTGCAGGCCCGCGCCCTCCACGACCGGCCCGACTTGCAGGCGGCACAGCGCAGTGTGGTTGCGTCCGAAAGCCAAGTTGGACTCGCCAAAGCGAACGGCAAGGTCGACTTCAGCGTTACCTTCGATTACACGCGCCTGAACCAGAACAATCTCGGTGCGTTCTACTTCAACATTCCGCTGCCCGTGTTCAACAAGAACCAGGGCGAAATCGCGCGCACGCAATACGCCGTTACCCAGTCGCAGTTCCAGCAGAAGGCTGCCGAACAGCAGGTCCTCACCGACGTGAAGAACTCATACGAAGGTCTGCGGAGCAGCGAGCAGGTAGTCCAGTTGTACGACAAGGGATATCTCGAGCAGGCGACGCAGTCACTTGATATCACGCGGTTCTCGTATGAGCATGGAGCAGCTTCGCTGCTCGATTTCCTCGACGCCGAGCGCAGCTATCGCTCGACGGAGTTGAGCTACCGCCAGGCGCTGGCAACTTATATGACTGCCCTCGAACAACTTCGCCAGGCAGTCGGGACGAGGGACCTGCAGTAAATAACCGACCTCCAGCCAAGGCGATCTGCTCGGTCGTCCTCCTGTATTCTGAAACCTCCTGTATGTCGAGTCACCCCGCCGCTCCCAATTCCCGTTCACGGTCCCTGACATTCATCGTCCTGCTCCTCGCGCTGTTGCTGGCGTCAGGCTTCGGTCAAGCCGTTTCGCAACCCCCGGATCCGCCCAAGCCTGTCCCGGGCATCGGCGCCACCGTTCAGGACCAACCGGCGTCACCGCAACAGCAGCCGACGCCTCCGCCGGAACCGCAAGGGCCCATTACCAAGGCGCAAGCCAAAGAACTCTTCCGCTCGGTTGACGAAATTCTGCAATTCGTTAGCCGCGACACCGGCCTTCCCATCCAGCACAAGGTGAAGCGCAAGCTCATCACGCGCCAGAAGGTCGAAAGCTATGTCGAGAAGAGGATGAAGGACGACAAGGATACGCAGCGACTCGAACGCTCGCAGCTTGTGCTGAAGAAGTTCGGCATGATTCCCCAGAACTACGACCTGCACTCTGAGTTCCTCAAATTGCTCAGCGAACAGGTTGCTGCTTTTTACGATTCGAAGACCAAGACTGTGAACCTGCTCGACTGGGTGCAGCCTGAGCTGCAGCGGCCCGTGTTGGCCCACGAGTTGACCCACGCACTGCAAGATCAGGCAATCGATCTGGAAAAGTGGGGTCTCGCCGGCGGCACTAACGATGGCCCTCTGCCCGATCAGCAGGAGCAGGTGGTGGAGGAGGCGCAGGCCGCCCGCCAGAATGTCACCGAAGGACAGGCCATGGTTGCCATGCTTGACTACGTCTTGGCCCCGGCCGGTGTGAACATCCTCACTGCTCCCGAGGCAGTGAATGCCATGCGGGCCGCCATGCGCGATGGCAAGGACGCTCCGGTGATGGCGGCGTCCCCGATTTTCCTGCAGGAATCGGTGATGATGCCCTACACGTTCGGCCTGGACTTCGTGCGTGAGGTCCTGGCGAAGAAGGGCAAGACCGCGGCGTTTGCAGGCATGCTCGAACATCCGCCCATCGACACCCTCCAGGTTATGGAGCCTCCCAACTATCTTGCGAGTTCGGCGGTCGTGCCCCCCACAATTCCCGACCTCGACAAGCTGGTTGCTCCCGGCTACGAACGCTACGACTTCGGCGGGATGGGTGCGTTCGACATCTACTTGTTGGCCAAACAATATGCTCCTGGCTCCGACGCCAAGCAGTATTACTCGCACTGGAGCGGCGGCTACTATCTCGCAGTGCACGCCAAGTCAGCACCGAAAGACCAGATCGCCTTGTTCTACTTCTCGCGCTGGGACTCGCCCGAAGCCGCCAAATCGTTCGCGTCGCTCTACAGAGGATACGTGCCCAAGCGATATACGATGCCCGAAGGCACGGCGCCGTATCACGCCGGGGGTGGCGAGTCTGGTGACACGGTACTGGGCTGGGATTTCGGACGAGAGGGGAAGGTAGTCATTCAAACTCACGGGGCCGACGTCCTGATCATGGAAGGCCTCGACTCCGCCACCATGGATCGGGTTCGCTCGGCGCTTCTGCCGGGCTCAATGCAGCCCCAATAAGCGCCGCTTGAACCGGTGGTTGTCGAATTACCGTTCGTTGCCAACCAGCGTTAAATCAGGTCGAAAACACATTTTCAGCATGTACCAAGCCTACGTGTCCCACATCACAAACCCCTGTGACACAAGTATTACAATCGCTTTCCCGCCAAGTTGGTACTCTGGCAATGGCTCCTCCACAATTCATCGCGCGTCGAGCGACAGGTAAGACCCAAGAGGTTTCATGACTCGTAAACACAAGATCAATTGGATAACGTCAGGCTTCATGGTGGCGTTCCATATCGGCGCAGTGGCCGCTCTTTTCATGTTCACTTGGCCCGCGTTTTTTACCGCACTCTTTCTTTACTGGATCGCCGGCAGTCTCGGCATCGGACTCGGCTATCACCGCCTGCTGACGCACCGCGGATTCAAGTGCCCTAAATGGTTTGAGTACTTCCTCACCACCTGCGCCACGCTGGCGCTCGAGGGCGGGCCGATTTTCTGGGTCGCCACACACCGTGTCCATCACCAGCTCACCGACAAGCCCGGCGACCCGCACAGCCCGCGTGATGGCGGCTTCTGGGCGCACATGGGATGGATCATGAGCGGCGAAGCCATGCACAACAAACTCGAGGGTCTGTTGCCCTACGTCCCCGATCTCCGCAAAGATAAGTTCCACACCTGGATCAGCGAGTGGCATTGGATCCCGATGGTTGTCGTCGGCCTAATTCTGCTGGCCGTCGGCGGCTGGAAGGTCATGTTCTGGGGCATCTTCCTGCGCACCGTGTTTCTGCTGCACTCCACCTGGTTTGTGAATTCGGCAACTCACATGTGGGGATCGAAGCGCTTCGCCACCGAAGACGACTCGCGCAACCTGTGGTGGGTCGCCTTGCTGGCCTTCGGTGAAGGCTGGCACAACAATCACCATGCGCATCCGCAATCAGCGCGTCACGGGCTGGCGTCGTATGAAGTTGACTTG
Source organism: uncultured Acidobacteriaceae bacterium (assembly GCA_963699185.1). Taxonomy (GTDB): domain Bacteria; phylum Acidobacteriota; class Terriglobia; order Terriglobales; family Acidobacteriaceae; genus DASRAA01. The sequence goes on from OY969419.1 coordinate 1,663,548, forward strand.
AACTGGTACGCGATCAAAGCCTTCGAATCGGTTGGCCTGATCTGGGACGTAAAGCTGCCCAAGCTGCGCGACGCCCGCATCAAAGCAGTTGAAGAAACGCCCGCCAAGCCCCAAGAGGTATTGGTCGGCGCCTACAGCGGCGACTGATTTTCGCTCATCATCGGCATAGAGAGACGGCGCACTTCGCGCCGTCTTTTTCTTTTGCGGTGCTATTCTTCCTGTGAAAGCGCCATGCGCATTACCAGCCGCAAAAAGACCATCGCCTTCTCAATAACCCTCGGCGTTCTCGTCGCCGCGGTGGCTCTGATCCTCAATGTCAGTTGGATCGTACTCAACTGGCGCGAAGTCATTCCTCTCATTCTCGGGGTCATTTTCTTCGGATTCATCATCGCCGGCGTCATTCTCAACACCATTTTTCTAGTGCGCGAAGTTCGCCGCAATGAGCAGCAAGACAGTTTTCTGAACGCTGTCACACATGAGCTGAAAACGCCGATCACTTCAATTCGTCTATACCTTGAGACATTGCAACAGCGTGAAGTAGACGAGGCGCAGCGCCGCGAGTTCTACCAGGTCATGCTCGACGACACGCAGCGCCTGATGGGCACGGTCGAGCAAGTCCTGCGCGCCGCCCGCGTGGTGCAGAAGAACGCCGTGCTCAACAAGTCCGAAGTTGAAGTCGGTCCGCTGGTGCAGGACGCGGTGGAACTGGCCCGCTCGCGTCATCACCTTCCGCCCGAGGCCATGGCATGGGAGCTCGACGGCAAGCCCGCGGAACCCCTCACCGTTGCGGGAGACCGCGATGAGCTGTCTACTGCACTGTCCAACGTGCTCGACAACGCGGTGAAGTATTCGCAGAAGGACCCGCACATCCGGGTGGAGGTGGTGACACCCGATCTGAATAAAGTGCTGATCAAGGTGCAGGACAACGGCGTCGGGATTCCCCGCGGTGATCTGAAGCGCGTATTCAAGCGCTTCTACCGCGTCCTCACGCCCGGGTCAACGCAGGTAAAGGGAAGCGGCCTCGGGCTGTTCATCGTGCGCGCCATCGCCCGTCGCCACGGCGGCAACGCCTACGCTGAGAGCGAGGGTGCGGGCAAGGGAACGGCTGTCACCATCGAACTGCCGAGGTACCAGCAATGACCGGTCAGATCCTGGTTGTGGAGGACGAAGAGCATCTGGCGCGCGGGTTGAAGTTTAATCTCGAAGCCGAGGGATACAAAATCCAGGTCGCGGGCGATGGTGAGACCGCGCTCGACTTACTGCTCAAGCAGCACGTCCCGTTCGACCTGCTGGTGCTCGATGTCATGCTGCCCGGCAAAGACGGTTTCACCGTGGCGTCGGAGCTGCGCAAAGCCAGCCACTATATTCCTCTGCTCATGCTCACAGCCCGCGGCCGTCCCGAGGATGTGCTCGGAGGCTTCGCCGCAGGCGCCGATGATTACCTGCCCAAGCCCTTCGACCTGAATATCCTTCTGGCGCGCATTCAGAGCCTCCTGCGCCGTCGCGAATGGAGCCGCACACTGGCCACTGACCCGCCGAACCGTTCGCGCGTGGCCGAGCCCAAGGCGGCTGATTCCCTGCGCGAGTTCGATGTGTACTCCTTTGCCGGGAAGGAGGTGGACTTTGGAACGCTCGAGCTACGTGCTCACGGCAAGATCTACAGGCTCACTTTGATGGAAGCCGAACTCCTGCGCCACCTCATCGCCAGCAACGGCAAAGTGGTGTCGCGTAAGCAAATCCTCGAAGAAGTCTGGGGGTTGCACGAAGACACGGATACCCGCGCCATCGACAACTTTGTTGTTCGATTGCGCAAGTATATCGAGAAAGACCCGTCGAAGCCGCAACACCTGCTGACCGTTCGCGGCGTCGGGTATCGTTTCCTCCCCGCGCCCTCGGCTTTGACTGTGCCCTAGATCGGTGACGCAAAAGGGGCGCGCCGTCGTTAACACACCCACGCGTGAGCTCGGTCATTGATGCTAGCGCCGCAATGCCGTAAACTCTGGCTCAGTCGGCCGAGTCACGTAAGTTAAGACCGGTTGCCAGTACGAGGTGTTCCCATGAAGCGTCGTCATCTTTTGGTTGCTCTCTGCATCGCGTTAGCCTGCGTGTCTTTGGGATCGCCGTCGCGCGCACAGGACAACGTAGTTGTCACCGTCAGCGCTACGTCCGCCGACAACAGTCCGCTCATGACTCTCGGAAAGCCGGACTTCACGGTGCAGGAATCCGGCAATCCGCGCGCCATCACGAGTTTCGTCGGGCCGGATGCGAACCCAGTTGCGCCGGTCCAGCTTCAGCCCAACGAATTCAGCAATCAGCCGGACTTTCGCGAGACCAGCGGCGCCATCTTTGTTGTGTTGGACACGATTCACACACGTTACGTCGATGAGCGTGATGAGCGGCAGCTCATCCTCAAGTTTCTGGGTAAGGCAGCGCAGGCCAAACACGCTGTGACCCTCGGCATACTTAGCCACAAGGGACTGAGCGTCGTCCACGATTACCGTACCGGCTCCGATGTGCTGCTTGCCGCACTGGCGAAAACCGGACTCGGCGGGATGAAGGGCGTTGCTCCTCCGCCCGGGGTCAACGACGGCGACGTCGCTGCCGACGCCGCCCGGTTGATTTCATTTAACAAGGGTGAGCAGTCCAATCCAGCGCCAGACAATGTTTTGTTGCGCTCGAACATCGACTTGGTGCTGGTCATGTTTGAAGACATTGCGTTCGCCGCCGATGGCCTGCCCGGCCGCAAGACCCTGGTATGGGTAACCAATGCTGTGCCCTTCGACATTGATCCGAAGACGATGCAGTTCAAATCGCCACAAGTGAACAGCCGCGGCGTGGCCGTCGGTGGCACGACCGGCTCGCCCGGCAGCGCCGGTGCTCCAGGTGTCGCCGCTGGCGGCAGCAAGGACGTGCTTACCGACGCCGAAAAGAAAAGAATCGCGCCCATGTGGCGCCATAGTATCCGGGCGCTATTCGACGGCGGCGTGGCCATTTACCCGGTCGAGGTCCGCGGCTCCGCATCCACGGCGAGCAATACGCTGACTCAAATCACCATGAAGGACCTCGCTATTCTCACGGGCGGCAAGGCGTATTTCGGCAGCAACGATCCCTTCCCCGACATCCTGCAGACCAGCAATGGCAACACCGCGGGCTATGAGATTGGCTATGCTACCGATCCCAGCACCAACTCCGATTTTCGCCGCATGGACGTGACTGCCAACCGCCAGAACGTCACGGTCAACCATCCTGCGGGATATTTTCCTTACCAGGGAACACCGAAAACGCGGGCCGGTGAGGAAATTGGCCTGGCCATGGGCTCACCTCTGGAGTACACCGGAATCCGCTTCAAGGTCACGGTGACCGGAATTGAAGACGGTTCGGCGGGAAAGAAGAAGGTGAACCTGCTCATCAGTCTTCCGGGCAACGCTGGCATCCTGAATGAAGCGACGGGCTCCGTGGATGTTGGTTTTCTAGCCACCGCCACCAACGCCAAGGGTGAGAAAGTTGGCAGCATGAACGAAGGTGCCGGTGGAAAGTTTCCGCCAGAAGCCATCGCCCAGATCAAGGAAACCGGATTCCAACTCAAGCGCTCCTTTGAAGTCTTACCCGGAGAATGTAATGTCCGCCTTCTGGTTCGTGATAACCAAACAGGACGCATGGGAGACATCTTCTTCCCGCTGAATGTGAAGTAGGGTAACCGCGATCTAACGCGCCCGGGCCAACACTAGGGTCACGTCGTCGGGCTGCTCATTGCCGCCGATCCAGTCGGCCACCGCGCCGGTCACCACGTCGCTGATGCGTGATAGCGGCTGGTCGCGATGCAGGCGAATCAATTCCACCAGTCGCTCCTCGCCAAACTCTCCGAACTCGTTCTCGGGTTCGGTCACTCCGTCACTGAACGCCACAAAGATGTCTCCTGGATGCATCGGGACGCGCGACTCCTCATAGCTCATGGCGTCGAACAGACCGACCACGGTGCCAGAGGTGTCTAGCTGGGTCACGCTCCCATTCCCGGCGATCACGTAGGGAGGCAGGTGTCCCGCGTTTGAATAGGTCAGCGTCCGCGCTGGCGCGTCGTAGCTACCGAGGAACATGGTCGCGTACTTTTCCGGCGGAGTGCTGCGAAAGAGTTGATAATTCAGCGTTGCCATCAGCATTCCCGGAGAAATCTGGCTGTCGCGGTTGCCATTTCCGCGATAGTACATCTGCAAGTCACCCGTGCTTTCGCCCCCGGCGGTCGCAACCGCGGCCAGCGCCAGTTGGGGCTCGAGCGAATACGCACGCACGAAGGCATGTACCGTTGCCATCAGCAACGCAGCCGAGATTCCCTTGCCGCTGATATCGCCCACGGCCAGCACCAGGCGTTCGTCGTGCAACGGAATGAAGTCGTAGTAATCGCCGCTCACAGTGCGCGCCGGACGGCACACCCCATGCACCTCCAGTGCTCGCAGCTCCGAGATCTGCCGGGGGAACAGTAGTGCCTGCACTTCGTGCGCGATTGCCAGCTCGCCTTCTAGCCGCTGTTTCTCTTTTTGTTCTGCGATCAGCTTCGACAACGACGCCGACATGGAATTGAACGACTGCTCCAGCGAAGCCATCTGGTCGCGGGTACGAACCTGAATGCGATGAGAGAAGTCTCCGCGATTGACGCGCTGAGTCGCGGTGTAGAGCTCGGCAACTGATTTCGTCATGCTGCGGGTGAGGCGCGCAGCGATGAACAGGGAAATCAACTCGATGATCCCAAAAAAGACGGCAATGCCCAGCAGGAGCTCTATAAAAATTCCCGCCTTCGTGCCCAATGTACCGAACAGTACGTTGTAGAGGACGGATGGACGCGTGCCCACAACGATGGTGTGGGTCCGCTCCTTGCCGCTCTTCCAGTCGACGGAATTGAAGAGCGTGCCCCAGCGGAATTCAGGGTCGAAGCTGTTCGCGGCTGGTAGGACCTTTCCCGCCTCGACACTGCGCGGTCCGTTCGCGACCTCCTGGCCTGCCACGACGACTCTCGACGCCGGGCCGCCCAGATCAATCGTCACACTGTCCTGGGGTTGTGGCGGCACTGTCTTTTGTGACGCAGAGGGCGCGGCATTGTCGAGTTTCACTTCGTCGTTATTGGGTGCAGAGATTTCGACCGAGCCAACGCGCGCCGCTCGTTGCAGGAATTCGGGAGTCATCGGCACGCTGGAGATGACCGTGAGATGCCGTGCGCCCACGTTCTCATGCCTTACCGCCCGCAGGTGCAGTCGCCCGCCATCCACGACAAACTTACTGACGTTCGTCTTTACGACATCTGGTAAAGCGCCGTGAACCTCTACGGTCTTTCCGTCCGGTTCGATAATGAATCCCTTGTCGCCTTCCAGCACCGTCACGGTTCGCTTGTTGTACGCTTCATCGGTGGCGCTGGTGATTTCGGCTGCCAATTGCGGAGTCAGTTTGCCGGACTGGGTCAAGGTGAGGAACTGCGCCGCCAGCGCGTCATTCGCTGCCGTCAAGTGTTGCAATTCGGTGTCGAGATCAGCCAGCGCGACGTAGGTGGCAAATTGTCCGGCAAAGAGATAACCCGCAAGCAGCACCATCGCCACCAGCAGCACGATGGGAATCACGCCGATAAACACGTAAGTAACGATCAAGCGATTGCGCAGTCTCCACAGTAATTTCTGCCGGACATAGCGCATCCCTAGTAGCAGTAGGCAGACGACGAACACATAAGTGATGATTGAGGCCCACACGCTGAGCATGGTGCCGCTGGCGGCGCGCACCAATAACTTCCACAGTTGCAGCACCAGCGCCAGCCCGCCGAACCACAACGTGGTCTTTCCCAACTTGCTCGTAGGACGCAAGATGCGCCGCACCGCAAGTTGTATTTCTGCCAGTTTAGGAAGCTCGATCACGTATGGTCCGTACTCTCTCAGTGGTTAGCGGATTATAGTCGTGACGCGGCTGGCGTCGCCTGTCCTAGTTACGATTTAGCCGGAGTTAACGTTCCCGTCGGCCTTCGATTCATCTTGACTGCTTGCGAATGTCGCTAGATCTCGGGATAGAGATCGAAAAAGGCGTCAATGCTCGTGCGTAGCTGCTTCTCAATGTCTTCCTTCGACCCTTCCACGATATGCAGCGTGACGCTGGCGTCTCGTCCATTCTTCAGCTTTATCGGGGCGTCGCCCACTGCTTCGATCTCATCGGAAGGAAGCAGACGCATTCCATAAACCAACGTAAGCTTTGCCATGTCGTCGATTTTACCGCCATTCCAATGTGGGTGGAGCATCCCCTCCATGCGCCTCCAGTCTCGCGGGTTGTCGAGCGATTTCCCAAACGCGCGCCGCTTGTTAGAATCCAAAGGGCGTTAGCTTTCCGCTCAACTCATTGCAAGCCGACCACTTGTGGCGTTGCGCGATGTTGAGCCGCGCGCTTCCGCATCCTCCGGTGTTTCTTGGAATCTATTTCTACTTCTATGACAGATAACGTCCGTAATGTGATCATCATCGGCTCCGGATGCTCGGGGTTGACCGCCGCCATCTACGCCGCTCGCGCCAACTTGTCCCCACTCGTCATCGACGGGCACGAACCCGGCGGACAACTGGCCATCACTACGTTGGTGGAGAATTTCCCCGGCTTCCCCGACGGCATCCAGGGGCCGGAACTTATCGAAAACATGCGAAAGCAGGCTGCGCGCTTCGGTGCGGAGTTCAATACCGGCCACGTCGTCAGCGTCGATCTGAGCCAGAAGTCCGAAGGCCTTGGCACGAAGCCGATCTCCGTCAACCTGGGCCGCGAAACCCTGCTGACCCGCGCGCTCATCATCGCCAGCGGAGCTTCCGCTCGCTGGCTCGATCTGCCCAACGAGAAGGCCCTGATAGGCCATGGCGTTTCCTCGTGCGCTACTTGTGACGGCTTTTTCTTCTCAGGCAAGGACATTGCTGTGATCGGCGGCGGCGACTCCGCGATGGAGGAAGCGCTCTTCCTCACGCGCTTCGCCTCCAAGGTTACCCTGATCCATCGCCGCGGCGAATTCCGCGCGTCCAAGATCATGCTCGACCGCGCCCGCGCCCACGACAAAATCGAGTTCCTGATCGACACCGTGGTTGACGATGTGTTCGACGCCACCAAGAAGGAAGTCACCGGGCTTCGGTTGCGCAATCTGAAGTCTGGTGAGCAGTGGGATTTCCCTACCAGCGCGATGTTCCTTGGCATCGGGCATACTCCCAACGCACAGTTCGTAGGCGACCAATTGCCTCGCGACGGCGAGGGCTACTTGCTACCCTCCGATGGGCACGTCTGCACCAGGGTGCCCGGCGTTTTCATCTCAGGAGACGTGGCCGATCGCCGTTATCGGCAGGCTGTTACCGCCGCGGGCACCGGCTGTATGGCGGCACTTGAAGTAGAGAAGTATCTCGAAGAGATCGGCAAGTAACAACCGTGCGCCCCGGCCTCCGGCTGACACCGGCCGGCTGACTACAATGTCTCATCTGGCTTTACCCGAATCCGATTCCGACGAATTCCGTCGCGCCCAGCTAGCGGCGGAATTCATTCTTTCTCGCACCATCTTGCGCCCGCGCATCGCCCTTGTGCTGGGCTCCGGGCTCGGAGGCTTTGCCGAGGAGTTGGAGAGCGCCGTCCGCATTTCATACGCGGACATTCCGTCTTTTCCGCAAAGCACCGCGATCGGCCACCCGGGTAATCTTGTGATCGGCACGGTGGCTGGCGTCACGGTCGCAGCGATGCAGGGACGCGCTCACCTCTACGAAGGGTACTCGGCCCAGCAAGTTACATTTCCGGTGCGCGTTTTCGCTTGCATGGGCATAAAGGCTGTTGTGTTCACCAATGCCGCAGGCGGCATTAATCCCAGCTTCGGACGCGGCGCGTTGGTGGTCATTCGCGACCACATCAATTTGCAGGGACAGAACCCGTTAGTTGGCCTCAACGAAGAACGCTTCGGTCCGCGTTTTCCTGACATGACGGATGCCTACAACGCCGAGTTCCGCGCCTTCGCCTTGGGTGAAGCTGAAAATGTCGGCAACGACATCCACGAAGGCGTGTACGCCGCGATGCTGGGCCCGAGCTACGAAACGCCCGCCGAGATCCGTTTTCTGCTCACCATCGGCGCCGATCTGGTCGGCATGTCCACCGTGCCGGAAGTAATCGCTGCCCGGCACATGTCACTCGAGGTGCTGGCCATCTCCTGTGTGACCAACATGGCTGCGGGCCTGAGTGGCGAGAAGATCAATCACGAAGAAGTGCTCGAAACCGGCGGGCGCGTTCGCGGCAAGTTTCTGGCGCTGCTGCGAGCTGTTTTACCCAAGATTAACGCCTACCTCGATCGCACCGTGCCGTAGAGCGATTTCGAAACCCGGCGTCATTGGTGCGGTCTCCTATCCACTAACCACTATCCACTATCCACTATCCACTAGCCACTGGTTTACACTGTAGCCCCATGTACGGAGAGTCCTATCTCATTGGTATAGCCGGGCCATCGGGAGCGGGAAAGAGCTATCTTGCCCGTCATCTTTCGGAATACCTGCGGGCGCCGGTGCTCTCGCACGACCACTATTACCGCGACCTCTCTCATCTTCCCCTGGAAGCGCGTGACCGCTCTAACTTCGACGACCCGTCCGCGCTGGAACACGATCTGCTAATCGCGCACGTGACGCAACTTGCCGAGGGACGGCCCATCGCGGTTCCGACCTACGATTTCTCCGTGCACACTCGAACAGGGCAGACGCAGCTATTTGAGCCGTCACCGTTTGTCATCGTCGAGGGGCTGTTCACCTTGCATTGGCCGGAACTCCGCCGTCTTCTCGGCACGCGCGTGTACGTTGAGATGACCGATGACATCTGCCTTCAGCGGCGCCAGGAACGCGACGTGCGCGAACGCGGCCGCACCCCCGAGTCGGTAGTTGACCAATTTCGCACCATGGTTGCTCCTATGGCCGAGCGTTACGTGCGGCCCACGCAGGAGCACGCACACGTTGTGCTCTTTGGCGCAGCTCCTATTGGCGAACAAGTTGAGCGCGTCCTGGAACACGTTCGCCTGAATACTCGCCAGATGGGTCCGAACGCCGCTGACCACCTTCGCCGATCGCCGTCACCTGCCATACCATCCCGATGAGGAGCGTCATGAACCTCCGCCGCTTGGTTGTCCTGTTCGTCGTCGGCTTCTGTGTCGCCGTGGTTGCTGCTCAAATTGCGGCCAACAAAGCAAAGAAAGAAATCTCTCTGTCAACCAGCAAAACATTGCTGGAGCCAGTTCCCGGCGAGCCTCAGCGCACCAACAGCCTGCCGGTCACCGCCGCGCTTCGTCCTGACGGAAAATATCTTGCGCTGCTGAACAATGGCTATGGTTCAGCCGAGTCGAGCTTTCGCCAATCGATCGCCGTACTGGACCTCGCGAACAACCAGCTTCGCGATTTCCCCGATGCTCGACTAGCAACACACGCGCGACAGACTTACTTCCTCGGCCTCGCCTGGAGCGGCGACGGCAGCGAACTTTACGCCTCCATCGCGTCGCTCACCGACCCCGAGGGTAAGAAAGAGGGAAGCACCGGCAACGGAATCGCCGTCTATCGATTCGCAGACGGCGCGTTGACTCCTGAACGCTTCTTGAAACTCCCCCTGGGGTCGTTCGGTAAGGACAAGAAGAACACGTACGGCTCGAAATTTGTTCCCGCTGGTTTTGCTTCGCCCTATCCCGCGGGAATCGCCGTGGTGAAGCGCGAGGGCGGCGAGGCGCTGTTAATCGCCGAGAACCTCGCCGATGACGCGGTGCTAATCGACGCTCGTGACGGCAGGGTGCTGCAGCGCTTCGATCTGGGACGCGGCAAAGTCGTGCCCCACACATTTCCCTACACCGTGGTTGTGAACCGTGACGGTAGCCGCGCGTGGTGCTCGTTATGGAACGGCTCTAGCGTGGCCGAACTTGATCTGCGTTCAGGAAAAGTCGTACGGGAGATCGCATTGCTGCCGCCCAAGGTAGAGACGGATTCTTCATCCCACCCGACGGCTTTGTTGCTCAGTCCCGATCAGGACCGCCTCTTTGTCACCTTGGCCAATCGCGACCGGGTTGCGGTGATTGCAACGGCCGACGGCAAAGTCGAACGCCATCTCGATACGCGCCTTCCGGGTCAGACCTTCGCCGGAAACTATCCCATCGCACTGGCGCAGTCGGCTGACGGCAAGACGCTCTATGTTGCCAACTCTTCCTCTGACGCCGTTGCCGTTTTTGATTTGCGCGAATCGCGCGGCACACACTCCCAAGCCACTCAGGATCGTCCCTACTACTTCATACCCACCGAGTGGTATCCCACCGCGCTCACTGTTTCAGGAAGCGATCTGTTCGTCGTCACGGGAAAAGGAAGCGGCACCGGGCCGAACTCGGCTACGGTCGGTACGTCGCCTCCCAACAACAAACCCGTACATCCCTATATCGCCGCGATGATTCGAGGATCGCTGGCGCGAGTGAACCTCCAGGAAGCCGAGCGCGACCGCGAAGCCCTGACCGCTGAGGTCGTGCAGAGCAATCGCATGCAAGGTCGCGCTGATGAAATCACCTTTCAGCGGGGCGCCAATCCCATCCGGCACGTGATTTACATCATCAAGGAGAACCGAACCTACGATCAGGTTTTCGGCGATATCAAAGGCGCGAACGGCGACGCATCCCTGGTGATGTATGGCGACGACATCACTCCCAACCAGCACAAACTGGTTCGGCAATTCGGCGTGCTCGACAATTTCTACGACAGCGGAGAGGTTTCGGGCGACGGACATCCGTGGTCTATGGCAGCCATTACCACCGACTACAACGAGAAAGCATGGCCGATCGCATACCGCAGTCTTGAGCGCGAATACGACTCCGAGGGAAGTGTGGGCGACGTGCTTCCGGTCAATGAAGGCATTCCCGACGTGAACGAGCCGTCCACCGGATATCTATTCAACAACCTGGCCCGGCACAGCAAGAGCTATCGTCATTACGGCGAGTACGTCGAAACCCGCTGGTGCGAGGATCTGGAACAGAATTACACCCCGGCAACCACCGGCGCCCCTACCGGGCAGGTGCCGAAATGCGCTCGTAGCGACATCAAGCCAGGCGAGGAGCTGCCGCCGCAGATGGGCGGCGGCAAGAGTCCCTACCAATTTGTGATTCCCTTGATGGCCTACAACACCGCGGCAAAGGCCGGCCTGCGCGATCATTTCGATCCCAAGTACCCCGACTTCAAGGTCGAGTACCCCGACCAGTTTCGTGTGGACGAATTTCTGCGAGAGTTCGCCGGATTTGTCGCCGCCCGCAAGAGCGGCAAGGGCGAGCAGCTTCCCAACTTTGCGCTGGTGCGCCTGCCCAACGACCATACCGCCGGGACCATGCCAGGCTCGCCCACTCCGAACGCCGCCGTCGCCGACAACGATCTGGCAGTCGGCCGCCTGGTGGAGGCGATCTCCAACAGCCCCTACTGGGACGACACCGCCATCTTCGTCCTCGAGGACGACGCGCAAAACGGCGCTGATCACGTTGACGCCCATCGCAGCATCGCGCTGATCATCAGCAAGTACTCACCAAGTTCGCCGCAGCCTTTCGTAGACACCAACTTCTACACTACGGTGAACATGATCCACACCATGGAGACGCTGCTCGGGCTGCCCCCGATGAACAACAACGATGCGCACGCCGCCGTCATCGCTCCGCTGTTCGCAGGCCCGGGCGACCAACCGGCATTCAAGGCAGAGTATCGCAATCGTGACAACGGAACGATTTACCAGGCAAACAAGAAAGATGCGCCCGGCGCGAAGGAGTCCGCGACACTCGATTTCTCGGTTGCCGATGCCGCGGACACCGAGACGCTCAACGCAATCTTGTGGCGCGCCGCCAAAGGTGACGTCGCCATGCCCGAACCGCGCCACACCGTGTTGCCGGTTTCCCTGCAGGAAAAATAGCGGCACAGTTTGTCTGCATCGGCGAATTCGGCTCACGCACCAGATTGATAATTAGCTTGCAGATTGTGCCTTCTTCCGAAGTCATTGATTCGGCAGAACTCAGCCGCAGCGTGCGCATCGAAACATCGCTTGTCATGACCCTCTCGGGTGATGGCAAAAACCGATTCTGCATTAGAATATAAGGCTGAGAGTACGTCGGGGGACGGCGCCATCAGCGACAGCGACGACAAACCTAACGGTTCTGGCGCGGGGCCAGAACAGCCCGGGGACATTGTGGCCTCCGAACCTTCGGAAGGCGAGCGCGTCACCATCCCAGCAGACGAGACCAAGCCGAAACACGAAGCCCACCTCTTTGCTGATGCCACGCCGGCATTCCTGGCCCAGGTGCGGACGGCCGAAATGTTGCGCGAGTCGATTCTGCGTCATGTTCGCTACACTCTCGTCCGCCCCACGTCCGAACTCAAACCCGTCGATTACTTGAAGCCGGTGTCGCTTGCGATCCGCGACCGCATCGTCGATCGCATGCTCGAGACCGAATCGCGGTTTCGTCACAAACACGCCAAGCGCCTCTACTACCTCTCCATGGAATTCCTCATGGGCCGGTCGCTGGGCGACAACCTGTCCAACCTCCGCATCGAAGAGTTGTGCCGCGAGGTGTTGGCAGGTTTCGGCATCGACCTGGACGATGTTCTCGATAGCGAGTCTGATGCCGGCCTCGGGAACGGCGGCCTCGGACGTCTGGCAGCATGCTTCCTGGAATCGCTTGCCACGCTAGGCATGCCCGGGTATGGCTATGGCATCGATTACGAGTACGGCCTGTTCAAGCAGGAGATCGTTAACGGCTTCCAGCGCGAGAAGCCCGACCGTTGGAAAGCAAACGGCACACCTTTCCAGATCGAGCACCCGGAAGAGGCGATCAGCATTCCCATGTACGGACGTCTCGACTCGCAGCGTGACGCCGACGGCAAACTGAAGCAGACCTGGATCAACTATAAGATCGTCCTCGGTATCCCGGCCGATATGCCTATCGTCGGCTACCTTGGCCAGACCGTGAACTGGTTGCGCCTGTTCACCGCGCGTGCTTCCGAAGATTTCGACATCGACATCTTCAACCGCGGCGATTACCTGAAAGCCGTCGAACAGAAAATTGGCAGCGAGAACATCACCCGCGTGCTTTATCCCTCCGACTCCGCAATGGCGGGCAAGGAACTTCGCCTGGTGCAGGAGTATTTCCTCTGCGCTTGTGCCATCGGCGACATCCTGCGCCGATTCCGGCTGCAATACGACGACATCGAGCTGCTCCCCGCCAAGGCCGCGATTCAGATGAACGACACCCACCCCAGCCTGGCCGTGGTCGAGTTGATGCGAATTCTACTCGACCAGTACGGCTTGCCCTTCGAGCAGGCCTGGGACATCACTTGCCGCGCCCTGGCATATACCAACCACACCCTCCTGCCCGAGGCGCTGGAGAAGTGGTCCGTGCCGCTCATGGAAAAAGTCCTGCCGCGCCACATCCAGATCATCTTCAGCATCAATGACCGGTTTCTGCGTGAAATCGAGCCGCTACCCTTTATCGACGGCGAGAAACTTCGCAAGATGTCGATCATCGAGGAGGGTTACGAGAAACACGTGCGCATGGCGCACCTTTGTATTGTCGGAAGCCACTCGGTCAACGGCGTCTCCCAGTTGCACAGCGACCTGCTGGTGAAGTCGCTCGTCCCCGAGTTCGCTGAGGTCTGGCCGGAAAAATTCAACAACAAGACCAATGGAGTCGCCCCCCGGCGCTGGCTGATGAAGGCCAATCCAGGACTCACCGACCTGATCAGCCGAACCCTCGACGAGCAGAAGTGGATCACCGACTTAAGCCGCCTGCGCGAGCTCGAACCGTGGGCCGAGGACAAGGAATTTCGCGCCGCGTTCAAGGAAGTCAAGCGCCAGAACAAGCTAAGGCTGGCAGACGCCATTCGCGAACAGACCGCCGTCGTTGTCGACCCTGACTCAATCTTCGATGTGCAGATCAAGCGAATCCACGAATACAAGCGCCAATTGCTGGCGGTGATGAACGTGATCCACGATTACCTGCGCATCGTCGAGCACGGGGAAATGCCAGCTTCCGCGCGGACGTATCTCTTCGCGGGCAAAGCTGCACCTGGATACTGGGCTGCCAAGCAGATCATCAAGCTCATCCACAACGTCGCGGCCGTGGTGAACAACGATGAGCGCGTCAAAGATGCGATTAAAGTCACGTTCCTCCCCGACTACCGCGTATCGCTGGCGACGCTGATCATTCCTGGCGCCGATCTCAGCGAGCAGATCTCCACCGCCGGCATGGAGGCCTCGGGCACCGGCAACATGAAGCTGGCGATGAACGGCGCCCTCACCATTGGCACCTGGGACGGCGCCAACATCGAGATCGCGGAAGAGGTCGGCCTCGACAACATCTTCATCTTCGGCCTGCGCGCGGAACAGATTCTCGAGATGCAGAAAAAAGGGAGCTACAATCCGCGCGAGCGCTACGACAGCGATCCCGACGTGAAGGAAGTCCTCGATGCGCTGGCGTCAGACCGGTTCTGTCCCAACGAGCACGGCCTCTTCCGCTGGATCTTCGATGAACTCGTGCATCGCGGCGACCGCTATTACCACATCGCAGATTTCCCCAGCTACGTAGAAACCCAGAAGCGGATCGCCAGCGAGTACCAGCAAGACGATGTCTGGTTCCGCAAGGCCGTGCTCAACGTGGCCCGCATCGGAAAGTTCTCCAGCGATCGCAGTGTGCTGGAGTACGCCCGCGACATCTGGCACATCGGGCCTTATGAAAAGTCGACGCCTGACTCAAAGGCGGCCGGCAAACCACACACTACGATGCTGCCTCGGCTGCCGGTGCTGAACGGCGACGCCATCCCTGTGATTGAGCTGAAGCCCGAAGCCGAATCGAACCCAGCCTCCGAGTAATCGTGCGTCAGGGCACGACTTTTTTGGTCGTGCCGCTATACGACCTCTCATGAATTTGTCATCCCGAGAGGGTTTCAGCCCGCGGGATCTGCTTCCCGGCTTTTTCCGCAAGCCCCGGCTTTAGCAGCTGAGATAAGCACTGCAGGGTTGCTTCACGCAATATCTTCCGTCGCCAGCGATTCGTCCGAATTCTCCGTCGCCAGCACTTCCTCGATGGGATATCCCAGGTCCTTCCAGGCGTGATAGCCGCCGAGCAGCGGCCGCACATTGCGAATCCCGTGCCTCCGAAGTTGCAGCGCCGCACGGGCGCTGGTAGCTTCGTTCGGTCAAGTGCAGAACAACACAATCTCACCATCGCGGGTGATTTCGTTGTGCCGTCTCTCCAGTTCTTCCGGTGAAATGCGCAGCGCTCCCGGCAAAGTGTGCGGATCGGGCAACAGATCGAGCGGATGCCGCAAATCAATAATGGTCAGCGCTTCGCCTACATCCAGCTTGTCCTTGAGTTCCTCCGGAGTGATGCGCACACCGGCCACCTGCTTCAGGAAGCGACGGCGCTCATACAACTTGTAAGCGATGTAGCCGCCGATTCCAGCGACAATCAGCAGCAGTGTCAACGAACCAAACTGCGCTATGTCGTGACCCACGCGGTCCAGTTGCCGGCTGAACGCCAGTCCCAGTCCGGCAAAGGCGCTTGCCCACAGCAACGCTCCGAACCAGTCGACCAGCAGGAACTGCGCCAATGGGATTCCTGCCGTTGCCGCCAGCGCCGGGGCCGCCGTATTGAGACCTGGAATGAACTTGCAGATCAGCAGCGTCTGGATCCCAAACCGGGTGAACGTGGACTCCGTCCGCCGCACACACGAATCAGGCTCCAGCGCGATCTTGCACAAAAAGTTCAGGACCACCGGGCCCTTGCGTTTGCCGAAGAAATACCAGAAGCTATCGCTGACCAGCGACCCGGTAGCCGCAACCATTATGACCAGCGCAAACTTCAACTGGTGTTGTCCGGCCAGCGCTCCTGCCGCCAGCAGCAGTGGCGTCGCCGGAATCGGCAGCCCAGCTTGCTCGGCCAGCACCCAGAAAAACAGCAGGAGATAGCCGTGTTGCACTACGAATTGCAGGGTCTCACTCATGAAGTAACTACAGACTGGCTTGCTGCTACTCTGATGCGCGAAACTCGCCAAAGGTTCCGCCGTAATGTGCCTGTCGACAGCACGTTATTGCGTCAGGGCACAAGTTCATAGTTTCTGGAAATAGTCTCGTTAGCCCCGGTTTTGAACGGACGTGGCTTCAGCCGCGCCGCACATGCTCTTTATTTCGATCTGCCAAGCGGACGGAGCGCAGCGGCCCCTGTGTATTGTCATCCCGAGCGAGCGGAGCGAGCCGTGGGACCTGCATTTCGTTCCCACCGCCCACCCCGTCGCTTATTTCTGGTCCATGACTCGTGTGCGTGCCGCCCTATTGCGCCGCCGCAGCATAATCCGCCGCAACATCGGCGGGCTTCCACTGATTGCCCGTGTACACCTTCGCAATCTTCCCATCGCTGCCGATCAGCACAGTCTGCAGCGTGTGCACAATCCGGCCCTCCTTCTGGTCGTAAGAGAGCCCGAAGAAGTCCGCCGCTTTGCGTACCTCCTCAGGTGACCCGGAAGCAAACTGCCAATGCCGAAACGTAGGGTCAAGCTTTCCCGCATACCGTTCGCCGTATCTATGCAACACGCTCGGCGTGTCGTACTCAGGATCAATGCTGATGCTGAGCAATTGCGCCTTGGCAAAGGCCTGCGGGCTTTGCTGCAACTGCTTCAGCACCTCGCTGAAATTATTGCTCATCAGCAGGCAGAAATCCGGTACAGGGCAGCGGGTATAGATAAATGTGAGCAGCAGCGGCTTTCCGCGGAACTGTTCGAGGTCAATGGTCTTCCCCGACTGATTAACCAGCGTAAAGTCGGGTACCTCGTCGCCAATCTCGGGGATGCGCAGGTTCGAAGTGCCATCGCTGCCGGTGTCGCTCCCCTTGGTGAAGGAGATGTCCTGCAATTCCGCGTGGTCGGTCATCACCAGCGTAGCGTGAATGTGATCGCCCGGGCCGATCTTGCCGAAGATCCAGTCCTGGTCGCGCGCGACCTGAAAGGGCATGGTCATGCCGGGCATTAGCCCATGAATCTCCTGGTGTGCAACCGTAATCTCGCGAGATCCCGAATCCACAGCGACCACGCGACCTTCCAGTTCATAGCGTTTGCCTGCGGGCTTCTTGCTGCACGCGGCACAGCTCAGCATCAGCAGCGCGCAGAAACAGACAAGCCGCCCCCGGTTACCGCGCAATGCCGTTGTCTTCTCGATCGGATGCATTCTCTTCGATTCTATGCGAGTCCCAGAACTGCGGCAGCATGCGATGATCTCTGTAGGCAGCGCAATGAAGAAACTCGGTATCGCGGTCGGCGTGGCAGGCATCCTCTGGCTCGTCTATTTCTGGATGTCCGTTTCGTTGTACCCGCACGTCCGCTCGCCGATGCCAAATCTGAAGATGGTCGAAACGCTTACCCTGGTGAGCGCTGTGGCCTGTGGGTTTTCCGGAAAGGCCGTTTCACGCTACTGGTGGGCTGGTGTGGCCGCAGCGTTACTGACCTTCACGGTGATTATGGTGCGTGTCAGCTGAATACGCTGACAGCTAGAACAATCCTCCCGACCCGCCAAACTCCGCGCACACCGCGTCGGCCGCGCGACGCCCCGCCAGCATCGCTCCGTTCAGCGATGCCGTACCGCGATGATCGCCGCAGACGTAGAGCCCCGGTTGCACTTGCACCGGCGACATGGCAACGCCGCCGCGCTCCAGCGACTGGTCCGGCAACGCATTCTCGATATGGTACGAGCGCAAATACTCCCAGCCATTCGTCTGCTCGCCAAACCAGTGAATCAGTTGCTCGCGCACGTCGCGAATAAGATGGTCTTCGCTCAGTGGAGCATGCAGCACCGTCACCGATACCAGGTGGCAACCTGTCGGCGCGTAGCCGGGTGCGATCACGCTGGGCACACACAGGTTGTTGATCGGGCCTTCGCCATCGCCATTGAGCACCAGGTAGCGTTCCCCGATCGGCGCATCGGGGGCCGCAAAGTAAAGGCAACGCACTCCTCGCATCGTGGAGCGAACGCCCGCTTGCGGTAACAACCGGCCTGCCGTCACCGGGTCGCTGGCCACGACCACCGCTCCCGCCAACAGTTCCTCTCCGCTCCGCAGACGCACGCCGCCTGACCACACGTGTTCCACCGGCGCGTTCAATCGCACCCAGTCCCGCGGCAGCCGCGAAGCCAGTTGCCGCGGAATGGCCTGCATCCCCGCGTTGGGAATCGCCGCTGCTCCTTGGGCAAACATGCGATACACGAAGCGGAACATGCGGCTCGAAGTCGCCAACTCCGGATCAAGAAAAATCCCGCCCAGAAACGGACGGAAGAATCGCTCGATGACCTTCTCGGAGAACCCGAACCCGCGCAGGTCCATGATCGTCGGGACTTCCGGAGCGCTAAGCACCTCGTCGATCTCCGCGGCGAGAACATCACCTCGCAGTTTCGCGATCAGTAGCTTGTCATTCAGCGTGCCAATCGGCGCGAACGCGGATGGGAGTATCTTCCGCGGTCGTCGTATGGGATCGGAAATCGTGTGGAACCGTCCATCACGTCGCACGATGGCGCCCGGCTCGAATTCGCGAAGCTGGAGCGCCGCGAAGTCCAGGCAGCGACGGACTTCCGGATACGCGGTGAGTACTACTTGGAACCCGCGATCAAGCAGGAAACCATGGAAGGCGTCGGTACGGACGCGCCCCCCAACGTCATCCGAGGCCTCAACCACCTTGACGCTGAGCCCGCGTCGCTGCAACTCCAGGGCCGCCACCAGCCCAGAGATTCCTGCTCCGACTACGATGACATCGGGATTCATAACAACCCAAGTTTACGCGAAGCAGATCGACGCGAGGCCGCGCTAAGCGCGCTGTTGCGAGAGCGACGCGGATCACCTGCATGGAAAAAGCCTTGCGGTAGCCGGCTTCCCCAGCCCGCCATCGCGAGCGGACCACGCTAACCCTGCGCCACCGCGTAAGTCCCGAGATAGTGCGCACCTCATGCTTACTTCTTGACTATAACGAACAAATATTTGAATATGACGAGAAATCACATTCCGCCAGAGGCAGTGTGCAGTTCTTGAAAAAAGCAATGCATTTATTTTTTCACGGAAAGAAAAAATCGAGGTTCACCGTGGTCAGCAAGACGATTGAAGACAACCTTCGGCTCTATCAAATCGGCCCCAAATTGCGTGCTCTGCGTTTGAAAAAAAGTATGGGACTGGTCGAGCTCGGCAAGCACACTGGGCTCTCTCCCGCGCTGCTTTCCAAACTCGAGCGCGACAAGCTGTATCCCACTCTGCCCACTCTGTTGCGCATTTCCATGGCCTTCAGCGTGGGGCTCGACTACTTTTTCACCGACGAGCGCAAGCGCCACATCGTCTCGGTAGTGCGCAAGGCCGAGCGCATCAAGTTGCCGGAGCGTCCCGGTGCAGCCGACGTCGCCTATCACTTCGAGAGCCTCGACTTCAAAAGCAACGAACGGCGCACCAGTTCGTACCTGGCCGAGTTCGAGCCCGTAGAGCCCGAGAAGTTGAAGCCCCACCAGCATCCTGGTTCTGAATTCCTCCACGTGATGAAGGGAAAACTTGGGCTCAAGATCGGGCTCGACGACTACGAACTCGACGCCGGCGACTCCATCTACTTCGACGCGAGCGTGCCGCATACCTACCGTCGCATCGGCAAGCCTGCTTGTCAGGCGATGATTGTTACAGCCGCATAAAACGCCGATGCTGCGGTGTAACATACGGAGAGCCAGCGCGCGCCGGGCCTTGCCAGATGAGCTTCCCGGAGGATGGAACTGGTATTGCAGCAGGAGGCCCAACGTGGACCGGCGATCGATTGGCGCGCACGAATTGCAGGCAATTGATGGGGAGCGCGGCGCAGCCGTCGTTCGCGCTGTAAGACAAACATCGCCCACTCTGGCGGATGCCTTGACCGAGTTCGCCTTCGGCCAGATTTTTTGCAAGGCCGAGCTGGGACGCCGCGAACGCGAGCTGGCAACCGTCGCCATCCTCGGGGCAATCGGCGGCGCGGAAACCCAACTCCGCGTGCATCTCGGAGCAGCGTTGCGCAGCGGCGTCGATCCCGACGAACTGATCGCGCTTTGCGAACATCTTGCGCCCTACGCCGGAATTCCGCGGGCCTTGAACGTGCTGCGCGAAGTGCGCGCGCTGATCGAGGAACTTGATCTCGTCCGGCCACGCGCGGCCAAGCGCATCGACCTCGGCGATCACGAGACGGTGCTCTCCGAAACCGGACAGGGCGAGCCCTACATCCTCATTCACTCGTTGGGAGCGGACTGGCGTGTCTGGCGCGACGTCATCCCCTCGATCTCCCACGAGCATCGCGTCATCGCCTACGATTTGCGCGGACACGGCTACGCTTCCAACGCTCCCAAAGTCGAAGCCATGCAGCGCTACGTAGACGACCTCTCGCTCTTGCTCGACCAGTTGAACATTCGCAAAGCCCGCATCGCCGGCTTGTCGCTTGGCGGAGCGATCGCCCAGATGTTCGCGCTGCAGTATCCCGATCGCGTGATCTCGCTTGCGCTGCTGTCCACCATGGCCCGCGGAGCGCGCGACCAGTACATCGCCAACGCCGAGGCTGCCGAGCGCGAGGGCATGGCTAGCCAGGTTGCGCCCTGTCTCCTCCGCTGGCTGACGCCGGAGGTTGTGGCCGAAAACCCATGGTACGTGCGCTATCTGCGCGAGCGCGTCATCCGGGCGCAGGTTCCCAACTGGTCGGCCGCATGGCGAACGCTGGCGCAGTTCGATGTTACGGAACAACTCGGCCATATCGACGCACCAACGCTTCTCATTGCCGCGGAGAAAGACGGACACGCCACTTCTCCTGAGGCCATGAAAGCCATCGCTGAACAGATCCCCAAGGCGAAGTTCTCAGTGGTTCCGGGCGCACCGCATCTTTCTCCGCTCGTCAAACCGCACGAGGTTGCTACACTGCTGTCGCACAGCTAAACCTTCTTCGGGGAACAATCCATGTCCAACGTCTGCAAGAAACTTCGCAGTCTTCTTGTGCTCTCGCTGCTCGCGCACAGCACGACTCTCGTCTTCGCTCAGGCCGAGCCTCGTGCCCGTGATCTCGGAATCCCATTTGATGGAGCACCCGGCGCGCTGAATGCCATCACCGACGTCCCGGGTGTCGAAGTGGGCTTCACCACGCTGATCTCCGGCTCGGGGAAACTGGTGGTCGGCCAGGGACCGGTGCGCACTGGCGTGACTGCGGTACTGCCGCGCGGCAAGAAGAGCGTGAACGATCCCGTCTTCGCAGGCTGGTACTCGCTCAACGGCAACGGTGAGATGACCGGCACGACGTGGGTTGAGGAGTCCGGTTTTCTCGAAGGTCCGGTAATGATCACCAACACCCACAGTGTAGGAGTCGTGCGCGATGCGGTCATCAAGTGGCGCATTGAACATGGCGCCGCCGACCTCAGCGGTTACTGGTGGTCGCTGCCCGTCGTCGCCGAAACCTGGGACGGCGAACTCAACGACATCAACGGCTTTCACGTGAAGCCCGAGGACGCCCGCCACGCACTCGATACGGCTGCAGGTGGCGCGGTCGCCGAGGGCAACGTCGGCGGCGGCACCGGAATGATCTGCAACGGCTTCAAGGGCGGCACCGGCACCGCGTCTCGTAAGCTGAGCGCCAAAGACGGCGGCTACACCGTCGGCGTCCTCGTGCAATGCAATTACGGAGTGCAATCGCAGCTCCGGATCGCGGGTATCGCTGTGGGGCGTGAGCTTCCTCCCGGCATTCCGCACAACGACGACACCGGATCGATCATCGTGGTCGTCGCCACCGACGCTCCTCTGTTGCCATCGCAACTCAAGCGTCTGGCGCGTCGCGTTCCGCTTGGTCTCGGACGCATGGGCAGCTACTCCGGCGACGGCTCAGGCGACATCTTCATTGCGTTCTCCACCGCTAATTCCGGCGCGTGGGGAGGCGGCAAGGTGAAGCAGATAGCCATGATTCCCAATGACGACATGAACCCGCTGTTTCTCGCGACCGTGCAATCGGTGGAAGAGTCGGTAGTCAATGCCCTGATCGCCGCCAAGACGATGAAGGGCATCAACAACTTCGAGGTCGATGCCATTCCCCACACACAGTTGCAACAGGTGCTGAGGAGATACAACCGCCTGGTTGAACCGGCGAAGTAAGTCGCTGCGATTCCTAATTTGCTACCCGCCCGCATGGTAGTCTCGGTTACGCTCCGCCTATCAGCCGGGCCGATCCGCCCGGTACAACGTCTTGATAAACCACACCCACCCGCCGGATTCGCAAGGCTTACGCGGATACAAACAAACCGACTCGTGACGCGTTCGGCAGGAGAGTCAAAAGACCCACACAATCTAGGATCGGGTGTGTGGGGGCACCTGGCCACAATCAGATGGCGGCCCTTGGAGGCTATGAAATGATCAGCCGGAATGCAGAAGTCTCGCCGCGCGTGCAGGCCAGGATCGCCGGGTTCCTGTACCTGATCGTCATCGTCGGGGGCATTTTCGCCGAGATCTTCGTTCGCGGCCGGCTCGTGGTGACTGGGGATGCCGCGGCTACGGCGCACAACATCGTGACCCACGAGATGCTCTATCGGTGGGGTTTCGTGGTCGAGCTTTTCTATTGTGCGTTCTGCAATCTACCGATAACGCTCATCTTCTATAACTTGTTCAAGGTGGTGAACAAGAACGTCGCTTTGCTGATGGTGTTCTTCGACCTGGTGGTGACGGCCATTGAGAGCATCAGTTTGCTCGCTCACTACGCGCCTCTGGTCTTTTTGGGGAACGGACACTACCTGAGCGCGTTCACAGTGGAACAATTACAGGCTGCGACGTACATGTCGGTCCAGTTGTTTGAACTTGGCTTTGCCATGTCCCTGGTATTTTTCGGATTCGATCTTTTCTTGCTCGCATACCTGATTGTTAAGTCGACGTTCTTTCCGCGAATCATAGGCGTGTTGCTGGCGATCGAGGGCCTGGGCTACCTCATCAACAGTTTCGCGCTCTTTCTCGCCCCTGCGCTACAGGCCCGCATCTTCCCGTACTTCGCGGTGACAGCGATCGCTGAGATAGCGCTGTGCCTCTGGCTCCTCGTGATGGGCGTGAACGAACAACGATGGAAGGAACAGGCCAGCCTGTCAGGTTAGAGTTGGAATCGGGCGCGAAGATTGGGAAGCCAGCACCAGGGCGGGAACGACCCCGGTTCTCAGAAACGGTCTTTAAGGATCCGTTCGACGTCTCTGTGGCCGTGGAGAATGGACACGATTTGCAAAGGCTTCGTGTCTGGTCGGTAAACAATGAGGTAGGAGTATGCGGGGAAAAACTTCACGGCTTCGTCCGTCAAGTCCTTGCGCGAGTGCCCCGCGCCCGGTGTTTTCGATAGATAAAGGATTTTGTCCCGAATGACGGACTCAACGCGGTCTGCCATCTCAACGCTGGTTTGCTTTTTGATGTAGCGCCAGATTTGCGCCAGATCGTTGGCCGCCTGCGGCGCGAGGACGAAGCGCGCGGTCATTCAGGAGTAGCTTTGAGCTTCGCCAAGTGAGCATCGAGCCGATCTTCGGAGATTCCTTCGCCCCGGTCGAGTTGATCGATGCCGCGCCGGATCTTCGCGTCGTTGGCTTCGCGGTCTTCCTGTAGCCAGCGGTCCTGTTCCTCCTGAGTTTCAAGCAAGCGAAGCAAGAATTCCTCAACACTGCCGGAGCCGGTCGCTTGCATCTGCCTCTGGATTCTGGCCGCAAGGGCCGCGTCGCGGATCTCGATGTTCATGGTTCGTTCTCTCGGTGCTGGTTTTGCTGATTCTACTGCATCGCAGTTGACGAATCGGAAGCGTCGACACGCCCTTGATGGTAGCGCATGTTGGTGCCGGCCGACGAAGCCGTTGCGGGTTTGACGAACCTGGCCTAAAACTTGCGACACACACAACGTAAAATTGGTGGGGCGGCGGCTACCAAATACTGCCCGTAAACTATTGATAAGAATGGTGAAATGGAGGTCGTTCGCCGGAAGCTGCCCCCATAGTTGCCCCTGTTCATGCTATGTTGTCTGCAATTTTATACGCCCCGTTCCTTTCCACTCTCCTGCTTGAAGGCGCTCCACTCGCAACTGCCCTGACGCAATATCTACGTCCCTCCAGCGCAGCCCGAGAATTTCCCCGATCCCTCCGTGGGTGCAGATAATCTCAATTCACCGGCGGAGGCACGTTCTGGCGGAAGTTGTGTATGCCGGGGTCCACCATGGAGCAGCGCCAATCACCGAACGATGTTCGATAACACTTGCCTGTGGCATGGGGCTCGTCATTTGTCCGGCAGTTCCTGCTAACATAACACGTGTAGATTGTGAACGAACCGCGAATCGGATAGACAAGGCTGTCGCGATCGATATCACTTTCATCAAGAGCGTTCGCGGGGCGTCCTTTGCCGACCTCAAGCGTAAGGTTCTCGACAAGAACAAGAGGACCGCTCTGAGTTCCCTCCCTCGAACACATGAAATACCACGTGGCCTGTTCTTCGGAGATCGGCCCAGTCACCGGGTCCCTGGTTGACGGGCACGTCATCGGGTCGCGAGTGCCGAACCTGGCTCCAATCCCTCCATAGGAGGTCTGCGGCCGGTAGGGCCTTGCCGCGGACCCGGCCGGCGCAACCTCCGCAGGCTGGTTTTCAGTCTCTGTGCCAATCGCGTTCACCGGCGAATTTCCAGGTTGGGCAAAAGCAACGGACCAGAGGTTTGAGGTCGTGCCGATGCTCTGCAGTTGCCAACTGCCCCCCCCGTCCTCGGTGTGTAGAATGGTGCCCTTCCCTCCCACTACCCAGCCCGACTGCGGCGTGACCAAGGTGACGGAATAGAGCCATTCGCTGGTTCCGCCGCTCTGCGGCTGCCAGGTGCGCCCGCCGTCAACGGTGTGAAGGATGCTGCCCTTCCCGCCCACCGTCCAGCCAAACTGCGGCGTGGCAAAGGCTACGGAATAGGTCCATTCGCTAGCGCCGCTGCTCTGCGGCTGCCAGGTGCGCCCGCCGTCAACGGTGTGAAGGATGCTGCCCTCCCAGCCCACCACCCAGCCCGACTGCGGCGTAACGAAGGTGACGGACGTGAGGTATGCCCTGGCGCTGCTGCTCTGTGGTTGCCAGGTGCGTCCGCCGTCCTCGGTGTGCAGGATTATTTTATCGCCCACCACCCAACCTGACTGAGGTGTGACGAAGGTGACGGACCTCAGAATGCCCGTGCTGCCGCTGAATTGCATCTGCCAACTGCCGCCTCCGTCCTCCGTATGCAGGATGATACCGAGATCACTCACCACCGAGCCCCGCTGCGCCGTGGCAAAGGCTACGGACTGGAGGCGTGCGCTGGTGCTACCGCTGCGCTGCGGCTTCCAGGTACCGCCTCCGTCCTCAGTGTGCAGGATGGTCCCCTCATAGCCTACCGCCCAGCCCGACTGCGCCGTGACAAAGGTAACGGAAAGGAGGCGTGCGTCGGTGCCGCTGCTTTGGCTCCGCCAGCTGCGTCCCCCGTCCTCGGTGTGCAGTATGGTGCCACCATCGCCCACCGCCCAACCCACACTCCTCTGCGACCCAGATATCACTCTCACCGGCGCATTTCCAGCCGCAGACCCGTCGACGACCGGTTGCCGGGAAAACACGAAGTCGCCCCACTCGTGACCGGAGTTCACGATCACACTGTATTGCGGCACTTGGTCTGAGCGGCCAGCAACCCCGGGCTGGATGAATCTTCGAAACAGATCGTCCGCAGTGAAATTGTCGTCTTCAATCTGGCGGAGGCTCTCCAAGACAGCCCAAGCAAAAATCGAGTGACCTGGAGCGCCAGTATCGGCCACCGGCTCATCGCCCCCACTGGACAGCAGAGTTCTCGATCTCGACTTCAGCGCTCTCGCCAGAATCGCAGCCCGCCCCTTGGGGTTGATCGCGGCATCCGCGGCTCGAGTCAGATAACCCGAGTAGCAACTGTCGGAGATGACGAGCACGTGCGGGGAGTGGATAGCGCGAACGTCACTGGTGATGTCGTCAGCGCTGATCCATCTCGCGTTATTGTTCGCCTGGGCATCGACCGGAAGCCAGTAGGCTTTATCCGTATCGCGGTCGTGATGACCGTGGCCGGCATAGTAGATCAGCAGGTTAGAGTTCTCCGGAAGCATCTCACGGTACTCAACCAGCGCCCCCAAGATTTGGTCGCGATCAGCATCAAGCAGGAGTTTGGTCTGGAAGCCATACCGTTCCCGCAGCAGTTGCGCCACCGCTTTGGCATCGTTAATTGGAGTAAGAAGCTTGCCCAGGTTTTTGTAGTTTTCGTTTCCGATTACCAGCGCATAGTACGGTCCCGGTTGCAGCGAGGACGTGGGCGAGGGACTCACAGCCTGTACGTCGCGTTTGGAGGTCGCCGTCTGGCCGAAAAGCGCGAGATTCCCTAAGCACACAGCCACAATGATCGCGACCTCAACAGCCCCTCGGCATTTACTCTTGCGCATAGGACTGGCTCCACGCGCCTACTCGCCTCGAAAGTCTAAATTCTGTCCTCCATTTGGTCTTCGACGGGTCGGGGGTTCCGCGATTATAGAACATCTATTGCCAGTAAGAACCTGCACGTTTCGCTACCAGCACTCGCTGGGCGGTCCAGGTGTGCGGAGCGGAAAGGCCTTCCTTTTCAGCGCTGCGGTCGGGAACTCGTCACCAATTCGTCACCAAAACTAGGCCCTTTTCAGCCATTTTTACGGCAAGGCGGTGAAGTTCCGCTGTCCGACTCCTCGGAGACGTGCATGCGGGCCGTGTGGCCTGAGCCTTCTCCCGCTGTCCTGCGGCCTGGTTTTGCCGCAGGCGTCTCCGAGGTCTCCCGCTTCTTGTGCATGAAGTTTCTAGGCGTGTCTGGGGTCCTTGACTACGCAGGACTGAATAGAGGCTCGTGCTAACGCCCCTGTTCATGTTGCCTTCCGCACATCTCGACTGCATCGGCGTCCTGATTGCATCTTTTCGGAGCTCAATACCCAGCCCACCTATACCCCTGGTTACGCTTCGGTGTACACCTCACGATGCCACAACGCAAAACTCGGGGCCGAGCGGATCGCTACTCCTTTCTCGTAAGACTTTTGCATTCTCTGCTTCATGCTGGTTTAGCCCGGCGCACAGAGATTTTGATTTTCCTATACGTCGAGCCTTGGGCTCCGGCCAAAGAAAATAATTATGCGCTGGAACCCTCGATTGGTATATAGTGCGCGGCTATGGGGAGCTAAAACGGAAATTCTGGATAGACTGTTCGTAATTCCCGGATGGCAAACCGAGATCCCGGACTAAACGTCCTGAAAAGAGGACAAGAATACTATGAAGCTCCGCATATCGATGTGGATTTACGTATTCACCACGTTGGCGATGTCGGCTCTTGCTGCGGGGCAAACTAGCCAAGACACATTTATGTCCCATGCCCCGGGAAGCACGAGATCCTCCTTTGCATACGTAGCGAACCGATCTTCGTATAACATCTCGGCCTTTGTAATCGACGGGCAAACTGGAGCGCTTACTGCTGTAACGGGTTCTCCGTTTTCGGCTGGGCGCGAGCCTATTTTTGTAGTTGCGGATGCGAAATTTCTTTTTGTAGCCGACCTTGCTTCTTTCCAAATCTCTGTTTACAAGATTGACCAAGTCACGGGTGCTCTGACGCAAGTTCCTGGATCGCCCTTTGACGCTGGACCAAACCCCCAGTCACTACGCCTTAGTCCAAACGGAAAATTCCTCTATGCGACCGACTCGGATGGTGCCGGCCATGGCAGTATCGCGGCCTGGAGTATCGATCGAACGACAGGATCCCTGACGACTATTTCAGGTTCACCCTTCCCAGGGGGAGTCGCGCCGAACTCGATGACGTTTAACCGCACTGGAGCATTTGCCTATGTAGCTGATATTGCGAGCAATCAAGTGCTGGGCTATAGCGTGGGCAGATGGACCGGAGCGCTCGTGCCAGTTGCTGGATCACCCTTTGGGACGGGATCGTTTCCATGGTCCGTCGCTGCCGCTCCAGCTGCTGATTTCGTTTATGTGACGAATGAAGGTTCAGATGATATTTCAGCCTACAAAATCGGCATTACGGGTGCCCTTACGCCGATTGCTGGGTCGCCGTTCATGGCAGGATCGACGCCTCAGGGAATCACTATAGCTCGATTCCCGATGTTCACATACGTAACGAATGGTGGGTCGAACAATATTTCAGCTTACAAGATTGACCCCAACACCGGCGCGTTACGGAGCATCGCCGGGTCCCCGTTTGGTGCTGGTATGGGTCCAAACTCTGCCGCCATAGACCCACTAGCGAAGTTTCTGTATGCAAACGATGCCGGTTTAAACGCTGTCTCGGCATATGCGATAGATCCTGCAACCGGTGCTCTTACTCAGGTTCCCGGCTCTCCCTTCTTGACGGGAGGAGGTGAATCGAGTTCGATTGCGGTTTCTGCGTTAGAGGCTGGTTCGACGGGTCGAGCGGTCAGTGTGAATCCCGAACAGCAAAGAGAAACTTGGCAGACGCAAGAGCAGCCGATTTTGTAAGCCAACCGCTTGCCCGATTACCTCCGCGAACCCGCGCGGTTTATCCACATTGTGATGAATGCAAGTTGAGTTGTTGTGCTACTTTACGCGCTATCAGTTCCATCCCGTGCTCAGCTTCCTCGCCAATGAAGCCAACCTCTCGCTCTTCTATCCAGCGGGCTAGCGCATTCGCAAAGTGCTGCTTTTGGGTTTGTTCCAACTCGACTATCTCGTCACCCCCACTCAGAATCTCAGACCGCTGAATCTGGTGATTGAGGCCAATTATTATGATGTTCAAGAGTCCCCCCAAGCACTCCTCAGCACTGCAAACCGATACTCGTAACCAGAAGCCGCAACACAGCGACTAAGGTTACATGGACCTCCACATCCGGTGGATCGGCTGAGCTTAGCCGATCTTGATCCATCGCGGTGCTGCTCTTGAGCGCAATACATTCGCGCACCACACTCGACGACACTCCTATTCGCGAACCCGCGCGCATCGGCAGCTGGGAGAAACAACCTGCGAGAGCGCAGTGACGTAATATCCATGCTCTTGTGATCCACGTCACTAGCAAGAATGACCGACATAGATATGCTTTGTGCTTACCAGTCCGCAGGTTACGAACAAGAGGAGGCAACATATCTTGGCTGTTTATCTTTGCGAACGAATCCCGTGTGACATTTCGATTGACAAAGTCACTTGGTCTACATGTAAGTTCAGTTAAGGAAGGGCTGCAACTCCGGATCAAAGTCGACGGACATTGTTCCGGGTGAGCAGAAACAATAAAGTGCTGAAGAGCTGCGGGATATTGACGCTGGCTATCGTATTGACTGTGCTGTCTGCGGCTCAGCAGATCCAGCACTCTAAGCGGGATGTAGCCGTCATAGCCCAAGAAGTTAAAAGCTTCGAACAACAATCGAAGCTGGCACTGTTGGTTGGAGTCGGGGACTATTCGGAAGCCAGCGGGCTCAGTCGTGTACAATTCGCCGCGAACGATGTCAACGCACTTGCCGCCGAGTTGCGCCAACAGGGCTATGTGGTTCGTTCACTGATCGACAGCGCAGCGAGCCGCGGTGTTGTCCGGAAAGCCCTGAGAGATCTGGGCGGCGCAGTTGATGAGGAGCAAGGCACCGTTCTGTTTTATTTTGCAGGACACGGATTTGCGCGGACGGCGTTAATTATTTGGCTGTTTACGGAACAGTGGCCGATGACCTCAAAGGAGATGGATTATCGCTCCCTGACCTGATGGATGTGATTGGGCACTTAAAGGCTCGCCGAAAAGTATTGATCATCGATGCTTGCCGTAGCCACCCATTAAGCGGTCGGCAATCGGCGCGCGTACGGAGCTTCGAGGAGTTCCCCGAAGCCGAGGGCCTGCAAGTTCTTTACGCCACTAGGCCGGGTGGTGTGAGCTTCGAGGACGAGCAACTTAAGCACGGCGTATTCACATATTTTCTTCTTCGCGGCCTTCATGGCGAGGCGGCGGGCGAAGACGGTCAGATCACATTTCACGATTTAGCAGTTTACACTACTAGCTCTGTCCGACGCTTTGGCATGGAAAAGGGCCAACCACAGGTTCCTTTTTACTCCGGCGAAGTTGCTGGCGATTTCCTTTTGGGACATTCGATGCCCGATTTCAAGCCTCCACTAAATAAGTCAAGTGCCGCTCTGGAAAGCGCCGAAGAGGCCGCGAAGGAGGGACTCGAACTGGTTGCGCAGCAGAAGTATCAGGAAGCCATCGGCGCATTCACCAAAGCCATGGAAGGCCGAACGCCTGTCGGTGAAGAGTATTTCTATCGCGGCCTCGCATACGGACATCTTCAAGACTATCAAAGAGCTGCAGATGACTTTGGTAAGGCTCTCGAACTCGGAGGTGATTCTGCAGAAGTGTATGCGAATCGTGCATACGCGTATGCGGCGCTCAATGACCAGCAGAAAGCTATCAGCGATTTTACCCGGGCGATAGAACTCAGACCAGATTATACCGATGCGTTTCGTGGTCGAGGCAACGTTTATCTAGCTCAAAGCGATTACAGGCGCGCTCTCGCTGATTTCGACAAAGCCCTGCAGCTACAACCGGAGTCCGCGGTCCTTTACCGTGACCGCGGACGCTGCTATGCAGTTCAAAACGACTACGACCGCGCACTCCAAGATCTGGATCGTTCCATCGCAATTGAGTCGAGTGCTGCCTCATCTTATCTGCTCCGAGGCAGCATTTACGAACGGCGTGGGAACATTCCAGCGGCAATGGCAGATTATACGCGAGCCACGGAACAGCAACCTCCGTCATCGGAGGCCTTTTGTGAAAGGGCTCGCCTTTCCTTGAAGGTTGGCGACTACTCGAAGGCACTTTCCGATTGCACCGAGGCAATCCGCATAGACAGCAACGATGCAGAGGCATACTCCAGTTGTGGATATGCCCACGCAGTTTTGAAGCAATATCAATTAGCCATTCAGGATTGTTCACATGCGATTATGCTGCGACCCAGGTCTGCGGAGGCTTACAACAACAGGGGCTACGCGCATGCAGCTTTAAGGGACTTTCAGCATGCGATCGATGACTATACCCGTGCAATCGACTTAGAACCTGACTATCGAAGCGCATATGAAAACCGGGCAGCCGCGAGGAAAGCCATAGGCGACTACAAAGGAGCGAAGGCAGATTCAGAAAAGACGCGAGGGCTTAGATGAACTCACACAGTTTGACGTCCGATATATATTCTGCCTTCGAAGGAGAAACTGAGCTAACTCCTAGCGTACATGCCAATGCTACGACGTGTCCTGCTCCATGTGCCGAGCTGTACAGCATTCCTCTTTACAACAATCGATACCTCGTTTATGCCCCACTACGGCGGGCAGCGTTCGTTGCTAACGGATCACTCGTGAATCTCTTGGCTGACCTCAAGGACCGGCGTCTCCAGCACACATTAGAAATGGACAGTGCCGTTGAGTTCTTGGGGCGGCTGAGCATCGTCGATGGCGGTCCAGAGCCACTTCCAATCGAGAACCACACCGGCCCGCCAGAGCCGACGAGCATAACACTCTTCCTGACAACGGCCTGTAATCTTCGCTGCACATATTGTTATGCTTCGGCGGGCGAGCGGCCTGTTAAACACATGACGCTTGAGACTGCTAGACGTGGCGTCGATTTCATCGTGATCAACGCCCTCAAGAAACAAGTGGGAGCGTTCCAAGTTGGATATCACGGAGGTGGCGAGCCCACTGTCTTATGGAATGTGCTGACGGAATCGCACGACTATGCTCGATCGAGGGCAGCGGAGACCGGGCTTCAGCTTCACGCTTCATCGGCGACCAACGGCATGATTAGCGACGATCAAGTTCACTGGATTATGAGTAATCTGGATAGCGTCACGATATCGATGGATGGGTTGCCCCAGGCTCATGATAAGCACAGGCTCACTGTGTTGGGACAAGGATCTAGCGAACGGGTTGAGCAGACGATGAGGCTTATGGATCGGTCGGGTTATTCCTACGGTATTAGGATGACCGTGACGCAAGAAAACATCCCGTTGCTTCCGGAGTCTATTGAATATATCTTTGCAAATTTTACTCCGGATGCGATTCAAGTTGAACCATCTTATCAACTTGGGAGATGGAGGGGTGCGCCGTCGGCGGAAACTTCAGAGTTTGTTAGCGCCTTCCGTGAGGGGCGTGCCCGTGCGAGGATACGGGGCAAGGACATATCATTCTCCGCTGCCAGATTAGGAACTCTGACAAATCATTTTTGTGGAATCAGCCGCGATTCTTTCTCTCTCTCTCCGGATGGGACTGTTTCAGCGTGTTTCGAGGTATTCGCGAACGATCTGCCCTGGGCAGATCACTTTTTCTATGGTCATCCGAGTTTGGGGCGCGAAGGATACGACTTTGACGAAGGAGTAATTGCGCGACTTCGGGCACAAGGGGTAGAGAATCGCGAATACTGCCAAGACTGCTTTGCCAAATGGAGTTGCGCCGGCGATTGTTACCATAAGGCGCTGAGCACAACTGGGGCGGAAGAATTTCGTGGTACGGAACGATGCTACATCACGCGCGAGCTCCTGAAGGACCAGATCCTAGAAAAGATCGCGACTTCAGGAGGATACTTCTGGCACGAGAATGAACATGGCGATTCCGCAGAATATACCGGAGGAAGCACAGATGAAGATACTCCATAGGCCCCAGTTTCGGCTAAGTCGAGTATTTGCCGATGGGAGCCGCGAAGATCTTGAGGTTTCGCCTATCGCTTCTCTCAGTATGGACATTGTCTTGGACCGACGAGAACTGTTTGGTGTCGGTGCCGCTGTCTCTACGCTGATCGCAGGCCTAAGCGCGTGCGGGCCAAAGAAGATGAAATCTACTCCACCGCCGCCTCCTTCGCAAGGGACCAGTGGACCGCTCAGGGCCCATAGGACAGCCGTAAGCGCCCTGAGTTTGTCTCCCGATGGACGCACGTTAGTCACTGCTGGCATTAATGATGCCATAAAAACATGGGGATTCCCGTCCGGGGATTTGCGCTCGCCCTTCGCAATGCCGCCAGTCAAGAGCGGGTTTCGGGCGATGTTGCTGAGTCCCGATGGACAAAAGTTAGCAACAGAAGTACAGGATCTCTTGTCGGAAATCGACGTCAAGTCCTTTCCTGGCGGAAACAGCATCGAAACCCTTACGGGGCATAAGGCCCCTGTGTTGTCACTATCATTTTCTCCTGATTCCCGAACAATCTTTTCAGGTTCGGAAGATATGACCGTCAAAGGCTGGTCGAAGGGGGGACCGTTCGTAACTTTCGAGGGGCACACGGCTCCTGTCTCAAGCGTGCACGTCTCGCCGGATGGTACAACGGTCTATTCCGGATCGCTCGATGGTTCTGTACGCGAGTGGTCAATCACGCAGAGACGCTTTCTACGAAAACTTCAGCCCGTGGTTTCGCCCATTTCCGACACAGCGCTCTCGCATGATGGGAAGTTTATCGCTGCCGGATCTCGCGATGGGGCCGTACACGTCTGGTCGTTGCCTGACGGCAACTTGCGTGCCAGTAGTAAATATCATTTGGAACCAGTTCGATCGGTGCAAATCTCCAAAGATAATCAGACAATCGTATCAGGTTCGGAAGACGGCACGGTCAAGAGATGGTCCGTCAAAGATGTGACACTGATTGATACGATAGCGGAACAAATAGGAGCGATTACAAGAATTCTGCTCTCCAGGGACGATCTACTGTTGATTGTCGGTACGGCCCTCGGGATCGCAATGGTATGGGATTTGGTAGCCCACCGAGTGCGAACGTTTCTCTTTGATCCTTCAATCGCTCCTTCCACCGTTCGA
The DNA here is from genome assembly GCA_963699185.1 of uncultured Acidobacteriaceae bacterium. Taxonomy (GTDB): domain Bacteria; phylum Acidobacteriota; class Terriglobia; order Terriglobales; family Acidobacteriaceae; genus DASRAA01. The sequence continues at coordinate 1,697,386 of OY969419.1, forward strand.
GGAAGAACATACTCTATTTATGATAATAATCTAGGTCGGACGATGTCTTATACGCTTCCGTGTGGCTCGCCAGTTCCGTCTGGCGCAACCTGCATCTGCAATTGTGTTCCGGGCTTGCAGCCGGCCGAGCAGCCAGCCAAGCCGGTCTGTACTTGCGAACACGTATGCCGTTGCGTCCCCGAATGCAGGTGCGAACACGTTTGTCGCTGCGTTCCCCAACAGGTTTGTACGTGTGACAAGGTTTGTACCTGTGTTCCTCAGTGCATATGCGAGGCCGTTCGTACGTGACATACAGATCGGATGACGCCTTATACGCTCTCTCCTGGCGATCTCCTGATGAATTGGCTACTACGAGACTACAGCTCGAACAGCTGGCGACGAGTGGCTGGCTTCCAAGAGTACAGCACTACTACGCGATCGCTCCGGTGACGTTTAATCTGCTGTTGAATCTTGCTTACGACGAAGCGCGATTCAGAATCGCTCGCGCTTTGGTGTCCGCAAGAGTCTGAATGACGGTTTCGCCTGCCACAAGCGTCCCGGTTCGGTTCGGTCGCTCGGTCATGTAACCTAAGTAAGATGAATCGCCACTGCAGGTCGTTTAATGCGAATCCGGCTAGCGAGAGCAACAGCTGCGCGTCCAAAACTCCAAAACGGGATATTTCGTCGAGAGCTGGCCATGGCTGACTGCCGCACCGAAGCGGTTTGGTTTAGCCGCCATATCATTTCGAGGGGTGCGATACAGAACCAGAAAAAACGATATTGGAGTAATGGACCGGTAACGAAAGATGGCCGCATCAAGATGCTCGACTTCGGACGGTGAAGCTCGATCCGGCCAAAGCAGCAAGCGACTCGCTCTCGGTGAACTTAGCGTGCGACTGGTAGGCCAGGGCCAGGTCGTCCGCGGAAGATATCGTGTCTGGGTGCTCCGGACCCAACGTGTGCCGTCGCCCTGCCAGGGCCTGCGCGGCATATGTCTCTGCCAAGCCGTCTTTACCTTCCACCTGATACATGGATGCTATGTACGAAAGCGTGACGAGAGCATCCTCATTTTCGGGGCCCCGAACCGCCGCTCGACGTCGAGGTTCCGGATGAGAAGTGCTTCGGCCTGCGCGTACCTACCTTCGGCGGAGTAGGTAATACCCTTTTAGGAACTCCAGCGCATAAATATTTTCTCTGGCCAGGGCCCAGGGCTCGGGACAGAATCCAGGCTATGCCAATCTGAGCCCCCACTGCTGGTCGGGTGCCGGTCTATGCGCTGCTCGTCGACGATGCAACTCCTATGTCTAGTGCGGGTTGGTCTTGTTGAGCGGTGAGTCCGACTCTCTGTCGAGCAGCGGTTTCCTAAAGCAAGTTTCCTCACGCTTGAGATCGGTTTCATTGTGTTCTTTTAGGTGGATTCTCGCGAAAATCTCTCGAACTGCTAACTTGTGGGCGATTGCCTCGTGTCTCATAGCAGTTAGCGAACTTGTTGTAAAAATTTCTCCTTCTGCGTCTTCAACGCCTGCTGGGCATCAGGGTTACCGGCCGCAGCAGCCTTCAAACACCAGTCGAGGGCCTTCTCATCGTCCTTGGGTCCTCCCAGACCTTGCTCGTACAGGATGCTGAGATTGTACATCGCATTAGAGTTTCCGGCGGCCGCGCTCTTTTCCAACCACTTCCTAGCCTTCTGATAGTCCTGCCGCACTCCGTAACCGAGAGCATACAGATAGCCAAGATTGTACATCGCATTAGAGTTTCCGGCGGCCGCGCCCTTTTCGTACCACTCCTTGGCCTTCTGATAGTCCTTGGGTACTCCCACACCTTGCCCGTAGTAACCGCCGAGACTGTTCATCGCATCAGCGTTTCCGGCGGCCGCGCCCTTTTCGTACCACTCCTTGGCCTTCTGAGCGTCCTGCGGCACTCCGTGACCTTCGTTGTACAAATCGCCGAGATTGGTCATCGCTTTGTTGTTGCCGGCCTCGGCGGCTTTGCGATACCAAACAACGGCTTGCCTCTGATCCTTGGGGACGCCCTTCCCACCTTCGTAATCCCAACCTAGTTCAAACATGGCCTGATTATTCCCCGCCTCCGCCCGGCGGTACAGGTCGGCCAACGTTGGGTCCATTCCTGGGGGTAGGGCGCCAACCGCGGCGACGTCGGACTTGCCGCTCGCCCTTGGGGGATTCGCTGTGGCTGCCTCAACGCTTCCTGGGGGTAGGGCGCCAACCGCGGCGACGTCGGACTTGCCGCTCGCCCTTGGGGGATTCGCTGTGGCTGCCTCAACGCTGGAAGTAGGCGCTTTGCCGACAGGTTGTCGGGAGAACACAAAGTCCCCCCCATCGTGACCGGAGTTGAGAATCACACTATATTGGGGTAATTGGTCCGACCGGCCGCCGACCCTGGGCTTAATGAATCTTTCAACGAGATAAGCCGCGGTGAAATTGTCCTCTTCCATCTCGCGGAGGCTGTCCAGAATGACGCCAGCAAAAACCGAGTGACCCGGGGCGCCACTATCGGCCACCGGCTCATCGCCCCCGCTGGACATCAGAGTTCGCGATTTCGACTTCAGAGCTTTCGCCAGATACACGCCCGGATTCGTGGGTTCGATCGCGGCATCGGCGGCTCGAGTTAGATAACCGGAGTAGCAGCTATCTGAAATGACAAGAACATGCGAGGACCGCATTGCCCGAACGTCACTGGTGATATCGTCGGCGATGATCCATCTCGCGTTATTGTCCGTCTCGGCATCGACAGGAAGCCAGTAGGCTCTATTCGTATCAGGATCGTGATGACCATGGCCGGCATAGTAGATCAGCAGGTTCGAGTTCTCCGGGAGCATGCGGCGGTATTCAACCATCGCTGTCAGGATTTGGTCGCGATCGGCGTCAATCAGGAGTTTGGTATGGAAGCCATAGCGCTCCCGCAGCAATTGCTCAACCGCTTTGGCGTCGCTAATAGGAGTCTGGAGCTTGTTCAGATGGCGGTAGTTCTGGTTTCCAATTACGAGGGCGTAGTACGGCCCCGGTTGAAGCGAGGACGTGGGCAACGAACTCACAGCCTGCACGTCGCGTTTGGAGGTCGCCGTCTGGCCGTAAACCAAGAGACTGCTTAAACACCCAGCCACAATGAGGGCGATTGAAAAAGCGCCACGGCATTTGCTCTTGCGCATAGGACTTACTCCACGCGCCTATCGCCTCGAAAGGCTTACCTCTTTCCTCGATTTGGTTTTCCACAAGTCGGGGTTTTCCCCGATTATAGAACATCGACTGCCGCGATCTACAGCCTGATTGGCACGGCCAAGCTGAACGGCCTCGACCCAGAAGCCTATTTCCGCGAGGTGTTGCAGCGCATCGCCGAGCATTGTGCTATACGGCACTCGGCTTCACGTGCTCTACCAGAAAATTCCCAGACGGGTGAGCAGGCCCGACAATCCCCAGCCTCCATCCAACCACTCTTTCCCGCTCGATCGGGCGGCCACCGGTTGGAGTTCAATGGTCACCAGCGTCTGCCCAGTACTCTTCACCTCACTGAGCTGCTTCACCTGATCGGCGCCATCTTGACTGGTGGCAACGACCATGTGCTGGCCGAGCTGCATCACAGATAAATTTGTCACTCGCCGGGAGAACACTGGTGAGTTGCCAGAGCCAAAGGCAGCTCGGAAAGGAAGCGCGCCTCGGCCGCCAGAAGAAAGAGAAGATTTGGCTTACTGAACGCGGCGGGCCGTCTTCTGATTGAGCGCGATCCAATCGAAGGAGCCGGAGCCCTCCTGCTCGGCTGGGGCGGCGAAACTGATACGGCCCTGGCGCCCGTCCGTCGTTTGCAGATAAAGAGTATTGAATTGCAGCGAATATCGGCCTTGGGTCAGCCTTGGGGCGCCAAACCGCTTCCACACGACGTTGTCGAGCGCGCCGCGATCGATGAAGCTGCCATCCGGGTTGAATTGCACCATGAGATTGCCGTAGGCGAAGACGCCTCCGAACGTCGTGCCATTGCAAAGGCACAGGGGGACAAGCGAACCAGAACCGGCTCCGGGAAGCGCGTAGGATCGCGCGAAGCCCGAATACGCCAGCTCCAGATGATCGGGAAACATCTGGTAGCGGGCGATTGCGTTGGGAGTGCGCCCCATCTGTTGCATGTACGCCTGCAGGTTAAAGCCATCCATGCCTTGCGGAGGAAGAGCGCCAAGGGCGTAGCCTTCGGGAAACAAGATAATGAAATCGGTAACGGCCATGTAGTAAGCAACTCCCATGTGTGATGCGGCAAACACTTGGTACGGAGCACCCGCTTGTATGACAGCAGCTTGGGCGGCCGCGGCCTTAGCCGGGTCCTTTGGCTGGGCGGTCGCCTGCTGGCCCTGAGCTCGGGGACATACGACTGAACAAAACAAGAAAACGATCCCGATCGCCACGGAAAGTCGCAGGCGGAGAGAAACGCAAGCCCTAGAGTGCATTTTCGACCTCCGAAGGCTTTCGGCGCGCGTAGCGGGCCTAGGAATGGCCTCAACCGGCACGGCAATGAAGCGCAGCTTACATCCGGTTATGTGCAAATGCAAGCCAATTTTGAGCTTAACCGCGTCGCCGAGAAAGAATGTCGATCTTGTCTAAACTACGCATTGTTCCTGGCCCATATTCTCTTAGGTGCGGTTGACAACCTCGAGGTTACCTCAAGAACTCGCTTTCATGCGCACGTTCAGAAAAGCGGCAATTTTCGGCTCTGCACAAGAATCTGACGAGGGGTGCATTTTAGGCGGCTTTCTGCAAAATGACGACTTCAGCCCTTCGGGAAGGCCGAATACTCGATTTCGAAGAAAAATGGGCAGGATGGGTATCCACTTGATCTATAGGAAAAACAAAAATCGATTTCGCAAAGAGAACTGTCAGACGGTGGTCTTTGCTGCTCCAAGCGAAAATCAGGTTCTCGGTGGCGGAAGGAGGGGCAGAGTGCTTGATTGAGGGGGATAGGAGCAAGTGGGAAAAGGGTCTGCGCGAACGCCTACCTCACAGATGAGGAACGATTTCAGTCTCGATGGCCAAGTTATGGATTTTAATGAAGTGGAAGAACTTGGCGCTCGCGAAGTAATGCTGCGACGCAAGAACAGATCGATCAAATTGCAAATCGTGGACGGCAATGTGCTGCGCGATCAACAGACCGTAATTGGAACCATGGCGGAAGCTTGGGGGCGTTACGCACCTGATCCCAGCCAGACGTCATGTCTATCGTTTCTAGCCTCTTACATACTTGATCAAGAGGAAAAATGAAACTAACAACTTCTGCCCGTAAGGCAATTCCAACGTCTCAGTTTGCCGGACCGGCGCGTTCGTATCCGATCGAAAATCCTTCCCACGCACGCAGTGCCCTGTCGCGGGTCTCGCAATTCGGTTCGCCGTCACTCAAGGCGCGAGTGCGCAGCAAAGTGGCGGCGAAGTTCCCTAGTATCAAGCTGTCGAGTATGGCGAGGGCGCGATGAGTTTTGCTGATCTACGACTCGATCTATAGGAAAAACAAAAATCGATTTCGCAAAGAGAACTGTCAGACGGTGGTCTTTGCTGCTCCAAGCGAAAATCAGGTTCTCGGTGGCGGAAGGAGGGGCAGAGTGCTTGATTGAGGGGGATAGGAGCAAGTGGGAAAAGGGTCTGCACGAACGCCTACCTCACAGGTTTCAGCCGGCGGGTCCAATGCATGGATTGACCGCCGGTATCGACGAGGGGATCTATCCCAAAATACTTGCGCAGTGAATTCCGCCAACTCAGCCGTTGTGGACGAGGGCGCTTCTCCTGCCCCAGCAGTGCGAAGAGGGCCGCAGAGGTCTGGCGTTTGGAACCGGGGGCCAGCAATCCGAAATAGCGAATCGCGTGTCGGTAGTGGTCCGGCACGTGCTCGGCGAGAGTGGCAACGAACTCCTCGACCGAATACCGAGTTAGCACTCGCCGCTTCTGTTTCAGGTCCTTCCTCCAAAACTGGACTTCTCGATCCGTGATCTCCTCGAAACGATGCTGAGCGATGGGTGGCCGGCGAATATAGCGGCCCGCATATCGTAAGAACTGCCACTTCGACTTGAAGCGGTCGATGTCAATGTTCCACCAGCGTTCGTACTGCGTCGTCAGAACCGCCGTAAGCTCTTCAGAACTCCACTCGGACGTGAGCACCTTCGCCTTTTGCGCCTCTCGGAGGTAAGTAATGACGGCGTAGCGCCACATATGCATCAGCGCGTCTTTCTCGAAACGCAGTGGCGCAATCCAGCAGCTTTCTGACTCCTGCAGACCTCCAGCAGAGACCAGGACGTGGAGATGCGGATTGAAATTCAGACGGCGACCGAAGGTGTGCTGCACCGCCATAACCAGCACGCGGACACCATATCTGGCTTTCACCCATTGCTGTATCACCGCGGCTCCGAGCGCGGCCAGGTCGTGGAGCAGATGGCGGTTTTGCTGAAAGATTGGCCAGAGGCAGTCAGGCATCGTAAGCACGATGCCTGAATATGGGATGTCAGGGAGAGCGGCCCATTGCTCGCGTTGCCAGAGTTCCGTGGCGCGATGCCCACAACTCGGGCAAGCTTTCGACTTGCAGGTGTGGTAAACGAGTTTCTCCTCGGTTTCCGAGGCATAGACTTCCGCGCCCAAAGCAGGGGTCCTGCAATTGATCACTCTCTGGAAGTTCTGGCGGACGGCGGGGCGGGTCGCGTCGCTATCCCAGTGACTTCGTGCAGCGGTCAAAATCTGCTTTAGCGGGCGCATGTGACTTGTCACTTCTCTTGTGATCCGAGGGCGCGGACTAGTTCTTCGGTCAGAAAGAGGGTTCTTCCTGGTGCCCTTATCACAGCCGCGCTGACCGCACCGAGTGTACTGGATTCAATCGCGGACAAGCGCATGACCAGACGACCCAGATCGGCTACGGTTAGTGAGCTTAGATCGGGTACGGTTGGTGAACTTCTCGACCGATGCCGCGAAACGAGAGTCCGTATGGTTTTCTTGACGCTCCTCTCGTTCTGATAGACCCTCAATGCCTCCCGCTGTTTTTCTGGCGATGCCTTGCTCCACCGCCATGCCCGATGGATCCGAATCTCTCCCCTGCGTAACGCCTGCAGGAGCTCCGAATGCGCAGTGACCGTCAGTTGCTTGACCTTGCTCACGTTGCCCACAGACACCCCTGCGGCGGCAGCAATCTCGGATCGGACATCCAGCCTTTCAGCTTCCGTCAATTTTGACGAACCTCTGTTCTGCCCACCGACTCGCTGGTTCGACTGCGCCTTCTCTTTGAGCAAAGGCTCAAGTTCCAGGGGCAGGAGTACCCGGATAAAGTCGTTCAGGCCCTTCGTGCGACGATGCCGCTGGAGTAGCCAACAAAGAGCGTCCGCCTCAGTCAGCTCGTATTCGATACAGGGGAGCGTCACTCGACCTTTTATTCGAGCTAGCTCCCACCGGGCATACCCGTCGAGGATCGTGCGCTCTCGCGTGATTACGAGCGGCTCTTGAAAGACGAGGTCACCTCGCTCAGCAAGTGCGGACAATTTGGAGGCTGGAACCGTGAGCTGATGCCGAACGTAGCTTGGATGCGGGCGGAGTTCGTCCAGACGATAGTCTACGAGTTGGCGATCAGCGTCGCCTAGGTACGCCGGAGCGTCACGGTTTTGGCTCATCGCGCACGTCTCACGCGGCTGTCTTGCGAGCCGCTTCCAGCTTCACAACCAGATCGCGAATCTCTGAGTCGGATTTTCCCGAAATGCGGGCAGCGTTCAGCGTCGCCACTTCACTGGCAGGCCATCCCACGGCGCGACCTCCTAGGCTCACTGGCTTGGGAAATACGCCTTGCGCAATGCGCAGGTAGATGGTGCTTCGCGATAGGCCCGTGCTCGTCTTGATGGCAGGAAGCCTCAGTATGGTATGCGTCATGTTGAACCTCGCTGAGCGATTTGGGAGCGCTCAAGACACAACGTAGCTGGGCGATTTGGGCGATAACACATCCAGATAAGCCCGGCATAGGCGGAGGCATTACCTTGAGCATCAATATGTTGCGAGTTGCGATGACAGCCGTGCTGGGGTTGGTGCTATGCAGGTTCAGGCGCGGATAGTGACGGAAAACAGCGGGTTAGCGGGTGTGCGAGTTGGGCGAAAAAATTCCGCCCAACTTTCTCAGGATTTCATGTTCTTTTTGATGGTGCCAGCATTGCGGCCACTGGCAATGTCCATCTTGGCAATCTGCTGCGAGTACCAAACATCGGACATGTTTGGGCGTCTCTTTTTCAGTCTGCGGTATTTCGTCTGCCAGCTTTCATACATGGCTTGCGTGTCCAGCTTGCGCATTTCGCGCCTGGCGTTGTTTGGCGTGTAGCGGTTGTCTGCCGTGGTCGCGGAGTCCACCAGATCCCGGATCATGCCCTGATCGAGCAAATATTTGCCATTACGATAGTCGATAAACTCAGAGAGTGACACCGAGTTGTTCCCGGCAACCAAGGCCAACTCGCCTTCGGCTTTTAGGCACAGCATCTGGCTGCGCTTCGCACCCTTCAACATCCCGATTTCCCAACGGCCGGTAGATGTGTCGCCTGCACCTGGACGGCGCAAGCCGAGCAGGCCAGCAATCAGATAGGCAATCGAAGTGCCGGAAGCCCGCCACTGTTCGAGCCGACTGATCGGCACGGCCACGCGGTTGATGTCACTCCGCTTGTCGCACACGATGAACGATGCCGGACTGCGGGGAATGGCAGGGAGCGTATGCACCGGCATGATACATTCCTGCTCGCAGCCAGGACACACCACACTGGCGGCCGGGCGCGCTTTCACGAGGAGCTTCTGCGACTTCATGGCCTTGACGGCTGCCGCAGGCCAATGGCTCAGTTGCTCATCGCTGACCAATACTGCAGTGTCGTTGCCTGCGCCCACGCGCGCCAGTAGTTCAATCATCGCGGTTTTTGGCGTCATGCCTCGGCAGCCTCCGACGCTTCAGTCGCCTCCACTGCCTCATTCGGCTCCTTGGGTTCGATCCCGGAGGCTTCCAGCATGTCGCGCAGCTTCAGATCCAACTCGTCGTACTTGAGCGAACAGGAGTTGGGATGAGTGATGCGGATCGTCACCGACTTCGGCGGCTTGTCGGCGTCCACGATGACCGACGCCGCAAGCTCCACCTGGTTGACGTTGTACAGGTGCAGCGGCACGGACTTGCCGATCTTGTCCAGCAAGTCGTAAACCGCATCGGGATTGCCGACCGCATCGGCTTCCAGCGTGATGCGGTCGCCTTTCTTCACCCTGGACGACAGCCTCAGCTTCTTTACCGCCGCGTCCTGAATGCCGCTGCCTACCTCGAAGACGAAATTGAAGCTCTTCTGGCGCAGCGGATTCAGGTCATAGACGCGCTCGTCCTTAGGGTCGGGCGGCGGTTCAGTCAGCTTGAGAATCGCCGTGGCGAACATCCCTTGCAACGGCTCGATGGCTTTATGCGAGCCGCGAAAATTCACGTCAAGGGCACCTTCCTTCTGCGAGTAGACATAGATCACCTCAAAAGCAGGATTGTGAGGCCGGCGGCCAAACTCCCCATCCACCCACTCAATGCTTTGTTGCGAATAGTCCTCGGGATAGGCAAAGAAGTAGTCCAGCTCGCCGCGGCGGAAGGGCTCCACCACGCAGTTGTTGCCCCGTCCCTCGGTGTGGTGGAAGTAGGCGCGAATCAAACCGGCCAGTTCGCGCAGGCTAGCCTCGTCCACCGCCGCAGGCTGGTGCGGCAGGTTCTTCCGCTTGCGCCAGTAAGGCAACGTGTCGGCGTGATAAAAGAGGGTTGCCCCCTTCCAGAATCGAACATGGTCAAGGAAGGTGACTATCGCGCGCTCGTAGTGGTTGGCGAGTGCCGCGAGTTTTCCCACAAATTCCGTGTGCGCCTGCGGTTCTGCCGCCAAGTGCCATGCCGCCTCGTCGAGGATTGCGCGAAAGCCCTTCTCGCAGCTCATCTCGAAGATGTCGCGCAGCTCTGCATCCATCGCGTTGCGCTGACTGTCAGGCAGTTTCAGCCACGCCGTGAACAGCTCGTCCGGCCGGGCATCCTTCATGGCCGCAAAATCCAAGTCGCCAAGCAGCCCCCGCCCTTGGAAGTACCGGGCGAGCAGTGCATTCGGCATCTGCCGGAAGCAGTCCTTGGTTGAGTAGTGCCGGGCCATACGTCCCATTCCTAATGGCGGTGGAGTCTATCTGTTCGGATTATGCCGGATTGTACTGTACACAGGAACTAAAACGCTCAAGAGGGGCTCCCTATGTCCGTTAGGCGCGTTGGCGTATGGATCACTTCCGCCTTGGCCTTCATAGTGTCCAGATAATCTGACCACTGTTGCATCATCTCCTTGCGCGCGGGCAGGTGCGCCGTGCGGTTATAGGCGCGACCGTTCGGGTCGCGCACTGCATGGGCGAGTTGGTGTTCGATGTAATCGGGACGAACGCCGAGCACTTCGTCGAGAATCGTCCGTGCCACCGCCCGGAAGCCGTGCCCGCTCATTTCATCTTTATCTATTCCCATGCGTCGCATGGCTGCGAGAATTGCGTTGTCGCTCATCGGTCGCCCGTTGCTCCGCGCCCCCGGAAAGACAAAGCGTCCTCGCCCAGTGAGGGGGTGCAGTTCGCGCAGGATTTCCATGGCCTGCTGGGAGAGGGGGACAATATGCGGGGTGTTGGTCTTGGTCACGGTGTAGCGCCACTCCGCCCCGTCGAGGTCGATGTCTGCCCATTCGGCCTTGCGGAGCTCGCCAGGGCGTACGAATACCAATGGCGCGAGGCGCAGGGCGCAGCGCACCGTAAGCGTGCCTTCGTAGCCATCCATCGCTCGCAGGATTTCGGCAACCCGTTTCGGATTGGTCGTCGCTGCGAGGTGCTCGCTCTTGACCGGAGGCAAAGCACCGCGAAGATCACCCGACGGATCATGCTTGGCGCGTCCGGTGGCGACAGCGTAGCGGAACACCTGTCCGCAGTTGCCCAAGGCGCGATGTGCGGTTTCCAGGGCGCCTCGACCTTCGATTCGTCGCACTACGGTCAACACCTCTGGTGCGGTTATATCGGCAATCGGCCGCGCTCCGATCCATGGGAAGATGTCACACTCGAAGCGCCGGATGATGCGGTCGCTGTGGTTCGCGGCCCAGGTCGCGGAATACTTGGCGAACCACTCCCGCGCCACGACCTCGAAACTGTTTGCGGCCCGGTCGGCATGGGCCGACTTTTGCGCCTTGCGGTTTGCGCTGGGGTCGATGCCGTCGGCCAATAGCTTGCGGGCTGCGTCCCGGCGGTCACGCGCATCTTTCAGGCTCACGTCGGGATAAACACCTAGGGACACGCGCTTTTCCTTGCCGTCGAACCGGTACTTCAACCGCCACCACTTACCGCCGGCCGGGGAGACTTCCAGATAAAGCCCGCGCCCATCGAAAAGCTTGGCGGTCTTCCTGTTGGGTTTGGCGTTGCGAAGTGCGGTATCGGACAGGGGCATGGGGGCAACTCCTTTTATATGGAACTCACTTGCCGCTAATGTTGCCCCCAGTTGCCCCCGGATGTCAATGGAAAGCATTGTCCATCGTTGAATGGAGAACTAATGGAAATGCAACAGTCAAGCGGTTTATTGAATGTTGCTGGAACTGCTTGGATAATGAAGTGGTGGAGGCGGCGGGAGTTGAACCCGCGTCCGAAAATGCTGTCAGCCAAGAGACTACATACTTAGTCGCGTTCACCCACCGGTTACCCGGCAGTCTCGCCAGCCGCGCTGAGAACGGACAAGAAACGCGGCCAGCCAGCCTGAAAATTTCGCCTCGCACCCCAGACGTAGGTTTTGAGGCTAGCTCACTGTATGACGCCCTGACTCCAGCCCATGAGCAAAGCCGAAGAGAGCGGCAGCCTAACTAATTAAGCTGCGTATGCCAGGTTTTGATTGGCAATTGTGTTTTTGCACACAGTTACGGACGCATGCACTCCGGTATGCCTCTTGACCGCAATCACTTCCGTCGAAGCCGTGACGCCCCCACGTTGTGGATCGGCTGTTTTCACTCTAGCAGCCGTAGCCGGGAAGTCAACCCTACCAATCTGTTAGATGCTGTGGAACGTGTGGAGACGCAAGCGGCACCAAAGACCCAGACGCACGCAATCATCCCCTTTCTAAGTCTCCGCCGGTCTCTTCCGGGCACTGAACACGACAACGGCGCCGTACAAGCGGTGGTGAAAGTCTTCAAAACCTGCCTCGGTCACGTAGCCTTCTAGATCAGGGAGCGCGAAGACGTGGGCGCCCTTGCTTTCCAAACGATCGCGCATGAACTTGTACTTCAAGACTCCCCGGTTGCTGATGACAAAGCACATCACCGCCAGCGGCGCACCCGCTTTCATGGTGCGGTTGATCTCACGCAGCGCCAGGACGGTGTCGGGGAAATGATTCAGAGACCCGGCGCAGATGGCCGCATCGAACAGACCCGAGGGAAACGGTAGCGCCTCGACCATGGCCCGGGCAAAGTGGACGTTGGGCAGACCATCGCGCTCGACGTAACGGGCGCCCTGGCGGAGCATGCTCAGGCTGATATCAATGCCATAAATGGCCCTTGACGTGGAAGCCGCGCGCCGTCCGTAGGTGCCGGGGCCGCAGGCCACGTCGAGAATGACGCCGGTCGTCGGTCCCACAATGTCAGAGATGTTCCGCGCCAGCTCTGGTAACGACGTGCTGTGCCAGCCCCCATACAGGTTACACACCGGCGGATAGAGATAGGTCTCGTAACTGGATGCCAGAAAGTTAAGCCAGCGGGAGCCGTCCCTCTTTGCGATGAAGCGCAGATCGTGGCTGCTGCTGTTCTTGAGGTCCTGCGCGATGAAGTCGGGAATCCCGTCGAGGATTGGGTAGCTTAGCGCACAGGCATGGCAGTAGAGGCTGTCGGAGCGTGGCTCAAGTGCGTGCTTGCATTTGGGGCACGCATAAATATCGTATGGCTGCGAACCGATTGCATACTCTTTCTCCGGAGCAACGATTTCGCGATCGATTGACGTAGTTGCCATCTGGCCCTCCTTGGACTTGCGGAATGGCTTTCGCCTCATGGCAGGGCTCGGATATCAGGCGGGAAAGTGCTCGTCGAGAGGCGACAGCCAACGTATAGCGCAACCAGGACAGAAAGTCAGTGACCCGAATCACGCTGCAAGGAGCGCAGCCTTGGCGTGCGCCACGCTGCGTCGGTTTCCCTGCAACTGGCTATCAACCGGGCCGGAGAGTTAACTTACGAGATGGCCTGGTGTCGCTCCGCGTATGGAGCACGATCTGACGTTCACTCAAGCTGTTGAAAAGTACCCAGATCAATCAGACCAATCTGGCAGCGATTAAGATTACATACCGCAGTGGTTTTGAACAGTGATGAGCTCCGTCGGGTCATGTTCAGTCGGACGAGAAGCATGAGGCGAGCGAAGTTCGCCGGCTTGCTCTTTCCAGAAACGTGATAAATTAACTTTCACCGTAAGGGGAAGTCCGAGTGCATTTCCACCCATTGGAGGAAACGCTCGATGAGCACGTCCATCTTCAGGATCACCAAACAGCAGCTCGTCTCTCTTACCATCGCAACCTTCGTGCTCCCGCTCACGACTGTTCTGGCCCAGGTAAAGCAAGAAACACCAGCAGCCAAGCCCGAGTCCGCCAAGACCGAGCAGCCCAACCCCGAACAATTCAAACCAGAGCAGCAGGCAAGCAAGGGAACGGTCACCATCGGCGGCAATGTCATTAACTACGACGCATTCGCCGGCACGCTTGTCGTGCATCCCAAGGGTTGGGACGACGTGCCGCAGAACGCCGACAAAGATGAGAAGAACAAGCCTGCCGAAGCCAGTATGTTCTACGTTGCCTATTTCAAATCGGACAACAAAGGCGCGCCGCGTCCGCTCACCTTCCTTTTCAACGGCGGGCCTGGCTCCTCCACCGTATGGCTTCACATGGGAGCATTCGGGCCGAAGCGTGTGGTTACCGCCGACGATACCCACACTCCGGCCGCGCCCTATTCCGTGGTTAACAACGAATACAGCCTGCTCGATGTGAGTGATCTCGTCTTTGTCGACGCACCTGGCACCGGCTTTAGCCGCATCGCCGGAAAGGACAAGGAGAAAGCATTCTATGGTGTCGACCAGGATGCCTGGGCCTTTGGCGATTTCATCTCGCAATTCCTCTCCAAGTATGGGCGCTGGAATTCGCCAAAGTATCTGTTCGGCGAAAGCTACGGCACGACGCGATCCGCTGTGCTCAGCAATATTCTCGAAACGGAACGCAGTATCGACTTCAACGGCGTGATCCTTCTTTCGCAGATCTTAAACTTTTCGCTCAGCGCTGATATTCCTGATGTCAATCCTGGCGTCGATGTGGCGTACCAACTCAATCTACCGACCTATGCCGCCACGGCGTGGTATCACCACAAACTTCCCAGCCCTCATCCGGATCTCGCGGCCCTGCTCACCGAGGTCGAGCATTTCGCCATGAACGATTACGCTCTGGCACTCTTGGCCGGCTCTTCTCTTCCATCGGACCAACGCGACGCCATCGCCGCCAAGCTTCATGAATACACCGGCCTTCCGGTTGCATACATCAAGAAAGCCGACCTGCGCATTAATGGCGGAGAATTCGAGAAGAACCTGCAGGACGAAAGCGATCTCACCACCGGCCGCATCGACACGCGCTTTTCCGGACCCACGTTGGATCCGCTCAGCAAACAAGCTGACTACGATCCGCAGTCAGCGGCAATCTCTTCCGCGTATGTTTCCGCCTTAAACGACTACCTACGAAGAGACCTGAAGTACGGCGAGAACAAGGAATACAAGCCGTTTGTTGACGTCTTCAAATGGTGGAGTTTTGCGCACCAGCTCCCCGGCGTGCCGTTCCCTTTACCGGGCGCGACTAATGTGATGCTCGACCTTGCCACGGCAATGAAATACAACCCGCAGCTCAAAATCCTTCTGAACGCCGGATATTTCGATCTCGCGACCCCGTTCTACGAAGGTGTCTATGAAATGCAACACCTGCCGATTCCACCTAGTTTGCAAAAAAATATCGGCTTTAAGTTTTACGAATCTGGACACATGGTCTACAACCACAAACCCTCGCTGAAAGCGATCCACGAGAACGTCGCGGAGTTTATCCGTAGCAGCGATAATTTGGGGACCAAGTAGAACTTAGGGAGCCTGGTGCCCCAGGTTCCCGCCGTCTTTTGGGCACGGTGCCCCACGTTCGGCCATCTTTTGGCCTAACGTGGGCGAGGCACGACGGCGGGCGGTCCACCCGGATCACCGAGATACGCTCTAAGAGCCTTTGGCAAAGGCCTCACGCTTGCGACGCTCTTTAGCTATTGTCTAAAGAGCTAAACCACAAGACAATGTGGTTCATGGAAGAGCCTAAGGAGTTCACAGCAAGTCAAATTAGAATCGCCGCATATGCCGGTCTTTTTGACGGCGAAGGTTGTATAGGAATGTACAAATCTCGAGATGCGAAACGGGGACAACGGTGGCAGTACTCGATCTCCCTACGTGTAGGAATGACACACCGAGATACTTTGGCTCGCATGGCTGCAGTTTTTGGCGCGGGAACCGTAAGGACCTACGGACTTAGACCGGGACGACAAAGATCGTGGATGTGGTTCTGCGGTGCGCGAAAAGAAGTTACTCGAATTCTTCAGATGATTCAGCCGCACCTAGACGTCAAGGCGCATGAGGCCAAAGTTGCTTTGGAGTACATGACGGCATCGGAGCTTACAGACGAACAGCAAGACCGATACTATAGAGCAATGAGAATGCCTAAAATTAATAGAGGTAACTTCTCACGAAACCAATACGGTACTTTCGAGGCAATGCGATCCACCGACCGAAAAGCGCGGAAGGACAGAACAAAAGCCCAAATTTGATTTCTCCTTGATTTCGCGCGTGGCCGATTTGGTTCTGCTTCTTCCCATTTCGGGAATTTTTGGTTACCAAAGTTTTCTCGCCCTTCACTTTTTTCCTGACCTTCCCCTCCTACTCAGTTATCCCTGAACCAGCCTCCGCCCTTACGGGCGAGCGCCATTTTGTTCTTTGCAAACTGCGGACCTTAACTCCTTTACTTGCAGGACTTTAGCTTGTAACTCCATTGTTAAGAGGAACTTACAGGCAACGCTGCAGCAAAGTCTTTGTTTTCAGCGGAGGGAGAGGGGGTACCCCAGGAAAGGAATCTGGCCTTATGTCGTTCGAAACTTGTCGCCACGTCAAAGAAGATGGAGTCTATTGCGACTCGCCCGCCCTGCGCAGCCGAAAATACTGCTATTACCACCTCATGCAGCGCGGACGCCGCCTGCGTCTTGCCCTTGCCCAGGGTCGCAACGAGCCCAGTCAGCTCATCCTCCCTCCTTTGGAGAACCTTGACTCCATGCGTGTCGCTCTCAGCGAAATCGTCCAGGCACTTGCCGCTGGCCAAATAGACCACCGCTCTGCCGGGCTTATGCTCTACGCCATCCAGCAGGCCGCCACGGTTTCTCTGCGCGTCGCCCAGATGCAAGCAACCTTTAAAAAAGATGCGGAAGGAGAAACTCCCGCAGACGACAGCACCCGCCTCCAGGAATATCCCGAGTTCGAGCGGAAGTTCGGTATCGAGCCCGGCGTTGATCTTGATGCCGAAACCGACCACGCGATGCGCGCGGCCGAAGAGCAGGCTGCGATCCTCTCCGTCGCGCCCACTCTCCAACCGGGCATCAGCCACCCCGCTCCCTTTAAGGTCCACTACACCCGCGAAGAGGCCTACCAGTCGCTGCAATGGGAGATTCATCAAATGAAGCAGCAAATCCGTGCGTACAAGGAGGAGAGAAAACTGGAGTTGAGCAAAAAGCAGGCCGCCTCGGCGACCGCCGTGCCCAACCCGGCAAGCGATACGGCCTAGCCTCGCTCAAGCTCTCTGGGTTAGCGTCTCAACTTCGGCAGAGATTGGGGGAATGGATATTCTTTATTCGCTTCGTGCAGCGCGGCTCAGGCAGCTCGTCACACAACCGTGGCTTTCTGCATCTCGAGCCGTTCAGCTGGCGTGAGCGGAGCGGGAGCCGGCTGGCGAGATCCTGAGCGAGGAGGTCGCCGCGGCGACCGACGAGTCGAAGGACCTGTGGTTGTTTCTGCATCCCCATGTGTTGCGATACATCCAAACCTTTTACCGGGCTGTTAGTCTGATACGGAATACGGGTCCCGCGCAGTCTCGTGGGTTGATTCGACTTTACGCATGCTGAACAAGAACGCAGCCAACGGTTGTTGCCGGGAGATGACGGCTTGATTCCCGACTGCATTCCATTCAGTTCGATCCCGCACACTACCAAGCTGTTTTCCGATTTTCTTTCCTACTCGCCAGAAGTTCGCAGCTTTTTCCCACATCCACCGGATGCGAGCCGGATAGCGTCGCAGGCGGCGGTGGTCCCGCATGGGACAAAGATCCATGCCCAAGTGGCCGATGCGCTGGAGAAACAAAATCGAGCTTGGGGAGCGTCGGAAAAGACGCTAAGCAACATTCAACGTCTACGTGAAGGCGCACACGCAGTCGTGACTGGGCAGCAGGTCGGGCTGTTCGGCGGCCCGTTGCTGGCGCTGTTCAAGGCGGCTTCGGTGCTGGCGCTGGCGAAGGAAGTGGGAAGCGCGGGAGTTCCGTGCGTTCCGATCTTCTGGATGGCGACGGAAGACCACGACCTAACCGAAGTCAATCAGTCGCTGCTGCTGACTAGTGAGTTGCAACTCGCGCCGTTCACGGCTCCGACCGACGGCAAGCCGGATTCACCAGTAGCGAACGTACGGTTCGCGGCGGGTATGAACGAAGTGGTGGCGCGGGCCGCGGACTTGCTGGGCGAGTCGCTGGCGGCGGACTATCTTCGCGAGTGCTACTGCGAAGGCGAAACCTTCTCAGGAGCCTACGCGAAATTCTTAACCCGCTTGTTTGCGGAGCATGGGTTGATCCTGCTGGATCCGGCAGATGCTGAGTTGCATCGCATCGCGGCTCCGCTGTTTGTCGAGGCTATCGAACGCGCGGCCGAGATGGATAAGGCGCTGCTGGCCCGCAATCGCGAAATCAGCCAGGCGCATTATCACGAGCAAGTGAAGGTCACGGAGGAATCGACTCCGCTGTTTGCGCTGGTGGACGGAGCGCGTGTGCCGATTCATCGCTCGAACGGCCAGTTCACGATCCGGAAGGAACGGCTTTCGCCGGACGAGCTGAAGCGCAGAATCGTCGCGGCGCCAGAGAATTTCAACGCCAACGTGCTGCTGCGGCCGGTGCTGCAAGATTATTGGTTGCCCACGCTGGCATATATCGGCGGGCCGGCCGAGATCGCGTATTTCGCGCAGGTCGGAGTGGTGTACGAGAAGTTGCTGGGGCGGGTGACGACCATTCTGCCGCGGCTGAGTGCGACCCTGATCGAGCCCCGCGTGGAGCGCCTGCTAACAAAATACGGACTGGAGTTGCCCGAAGTGTTCCATGGCGAGACCGCACTGCGCGACAGACTAGCGGCGAGCTCTTTGCCGGCGGAGCTCAAACTGGACTTCGAGCGGGGACGGCTGGCGGTCGAGGAAGCCATGCAGAGGATCAGCGAGTCGCTGCAGAGGCTTGATCCAACATTGGTAGAAGCGGCGAGGCGTGCGGCAAACAAGATGCGCTACCAGGTTGGACGGTTGGAGAAGCGGGCCGCACAAGCGGAATTGCGGCGCCACGAGATTCTGACGCGACACGCTGCGCAGATCGAGAACGCGTTGTATCCCCATCGGGAACTGCAAGAGCGCGAAATCGCGGGGCTCTACTTCTATGCAAAGTGGGGGCCCGAATTATTGGAGCGGCTCATCGAGACGGCCCAGGCGCGCTGTCCGGAGCATAAGATTGTTCGTCTCAGTTAGCGCAACGATAGCAAAAATCACACTGCTCAAATTCCTCGTGCTGGTGTAAGCTCATCTCCAATTCAGCACTTCATTTAATTCATCGGGGCCATCGAAATTGCTTTGGGACATCGCAGTCATCGTTGGTTGCGTGCTGGCGGCGCTGGCCTTTCTTTTCGTGGTGACGCGCTCGTCGGCGACGGATTCGCGCAAGGAGTCGAACGACTTCACGGGGGCCGTGGTTGCCGTCATCGGCACGACCTACGCGGTGATTCTTGCTTTCATGCTGTCCGGGGTCTGGAACATGTTCCAGCAAGCCGAAGCCAACGCAGAGCAAGAAGCCAACTCGCTGGTCAACATCTGGCGAGTCAGCTCAAGTGTCGACGTAGCCACAGGCCAGGCGGTGCAGGCGCTGTGCCAGAAATACGCCGAGAACACTCTTAATGTGGAGTGGCCGGCCATGCACGACGAAAGGCCCATACCCAGGGAGGGCAACGAAATTATCAACGAACTGTGGCGGCTGGCCGGACAGAGTCAGGACCGGTCAGGAGGTACATCGATCGCCAGCTATCAGATGATGGAAGAGCTGCGCATGCTTACAGAATTTCGCCGCATCCGGATGATGCAGAGCCGGGAAGAGCTGCCAGGTATTCTGCGGGCCGTGCTGATTGCCGGCGGGATTATCACGGTGGCCGCATCCTGCTTTTTTGGCGTACCGAACTTTCGCTTTCATGTGTTGCAGGTTGTGGTACTGAGCTTTCTGATCGCGTTGGTGCTGGTGGCGATCGCAGACATCGACCGACCGTATCAAGGGAGCGTTGTGGTCCAACCCGACGGCTTTACCTTAGCGTTGCGGACATTTCAGGAGCGCGGAGAATAGAGGTATTCGAACGATCTTCTGAACAAAAGAGAGCCGGCCAATGCGATGGCCGGCTCTTGGTTGTTTGGTCCGACGTTTAGTGTTCGAGGGTCGAGACCTCGATCGGCTGGTCGTCGTTCTCGACTTCGCCAGTGAGGTGCTTCATGCCGTACTCGAAACCTTTGTCGAAGGCCTTCAAGTTGAGTTCGCGAAAGGCCTCAGGCACGGAGTCTGCAATGGCGTTGCGCAGCGCGTCGGGATTCAGCAGGTTGGTGACGGCGCCGAAGAAGCCAACCATCACAATGTTCATCACCATGCGCTTGCCAAGCTCTTCCGCCAGCCGGGTGGCCGGCAGGCTGTAAACGCGAACACCTGCAGGCAGCTTGTCGATGCGCACCAGGTCCTCCTCAATAATGAGGATGCCGTCTTCTTTCAGTTGAGGCGCGAAGAGGGAATAAGCTTCCTGCGACATGGTGACCAGGATGTCGGGCCGGGTGACGTAAGGATAGAGAATGGGCTCATTGGAGAGGATGACCTGCGCACTGCACGCGCCGCCGCGGGCTTCAGGGCCGAAGGCCTGGGTCATGGTTGAGTAGCCATTCTCGTAAATGCATCCTGCCTTGCCGATGACGATGGCCGACAGGATGACTCCCTGGCCGCCAAATCCTGAGAGCCGGATTTCAGTTAGATTTCGCATTCGCACGCCTCTCTTTCGATGTAACGGTCACCCAGGCTCTCGACCATCTTGTCGTGCATCAGGTCGCGATAGTCGCTGCGCTCGCGGTCGACGAACTTGCCCACCACGATTTCGCCGGACTTGCTGAGGGCGACTTCGCTGGTGGGAGCGCCGTTACGCACTTTGCTGTGTTCCTTGTAGAAGACCATAGTGTCGAGTCCGTCGCCCATCTTGTTGCGCCGCTGATAGAGCGTCGGGCATGGCGACAAAACTTCGAGGAAGCAGAAGCCTTTCTTGGAGAACATCTCCTGCATGGCGCGGGCCATTTGACGAACGTGGAAGGTCGTCCAACGCGCAACATAGACGGCGCCGGCGGCCTCCACCAGGTAGGGCAGGTTGAACGACGAGTCATACGTGCCATAAGGATTGGTGGAGGTAATGACCGATCCCGGAGTGGTGGGCGCTGTCTGCCCGCCTGTCATGGCGTAGATCAGGTTGTTGATGCAGATGACCTTCAAGTCAACATTGCGGCGGGCGGCGTGGATGAGATGGTTGCCGCCAATCGCGAACAAGTCGCCATCACCGGAGTACACCACCACGTTGAGCTTGGGATTGGCCAGCTTCAGACCGGTGGCGAACGGTAGAGCGCGACCATGTGTGGTGTGGAAGGAATCCTGGTTGACGTATCCGGCGACGCGGCCGGTGCAGCCGATTCCGGAAACGATGGCCAGGTTTTTCAGGTCGATCTTGGCGTCGATCAGTGCCCGGCTGAAGGCGTTTACGCTGGTGCCGATGCCGCAGCCCGGACACCAGATGTGAGGGATGCGGTCCATCCTCAAGAACGGGTCCGACGGGTTGGTGTGAACGGCGAGGGTCGTCATCGTGCCACCTCCATGATGGCCTTCAGAATTTGTTCAGGCTTGTGAACGCTGCCGCCGGCGTGCCCCACGAAGCGGACGGGAACTTCACCGGCAACGGCGCGCTCAACTTCGCGCACCATCTGTCCGAGGTTCAGTTCGGCGACCACGATGGCATTGGTGCGGGCGGCGATTTCCTTGATCTTCTTCTCGGGGAAAGGCCACGCAGTGATGATGCGGAACTTGCCAACCTTCACTCCCTTGTCGCGTGCCATCTCGATGGCTCGTTGAGCGACGCGCGAAGTGATTCCGTACGAGATGACGACAACATCCGAGTCTTCGATCTGCGCTTCTTCGTAAAGAACGATCTTGTCGGCGTTCTTGAGGATCTTGTCCTGCAGGCGGCGCACCAGAGCGTCCTGGACGTCGGGCTTCATGTCGGGATAACCGCGTTCGTCGTGAGTGAGGCCGGTGACGTGGACGTTGTAGCCTTCGCCGACGCGCGGCATGTCGGGCACCAGGTCTTCGCGCGGTTCGTAGGCGTTGAACTCGCCCGGAGGAATGTGAGTGTAGCGGCGAGGATAGACGTCGATCTGCTCGGGCGGCGGGATCACAACCTTTTCGGTCATATGACCCACCACTTCGTCCATCATGACGAAGACCGGGCAGCGAAACTGCTCGGCCATATTGAAAGCGGTGATGGTTAGATCGAAACACTCCTGGGGAGAGTTGGGGCACAGCGCAATCACTTCGTAGTCGCCGTGCGATCCCCAGCGCACCTGCATCATGTCGGCCTGGGCGGGAAGCGTCGGCAGACCGGTCGAGGGGCCGCCGCGCTGTACATCGACGAACACGCACGGAGTCTCAGTCATGGCCGCGTAGCCGATGTGTTCCATCATCAGCGAGAACCCGGGGCCGGAGGTCACGGTGAAGGCCTTGGCTCCTCCCCATACCGCGCCTTGAATGGCGATCGATGCGGCGAGTTCGTCTTCCATCTGGATGAAGGTTCCGCCAACCGTGGGAACGCGAGAGGCGAAGCGCTCGACGACTTCGGTGGAGGGCGTGATGGGATACCCAGCCGAGAAGCGCGCTCCGGCGGCCAATGCGCCTTCGCAACAGGCGTGATCGCCGTCTAGAAAGTGTGAGCCGGTCAGAACGCCGGCGGGATCAGCGTGCATCTGCATTGGGGGCCTCCTCGTCGGTATTTTGCGAAACCGGAACGGCGGCCTGCGGCTCGGCAGTTTGCTTAGCCGCCGCCTTCTCGGCTTCATTCTTGAACCCGAAGATGGCGAAATCGGGGCAGTACATGCCGCAGAGATCGCAGCCACTGCATTTTTCGGGATGCACCAGGTTGGGTGGGTGATAGCCCTTGGCGTTGAAGGCAGAAGAGAGCGCGAGCGCGTGGCTGGGACAAAACTCTACGCAGAATCCGCAAGCCTTACATCGCTCTACTACGATTTGCACCGATCCTTTAGCCATGCTGTTTTTCCTTAGCGTCGGCAACCGGAGGGTTGGTCAGCTCTGTCTGTAATCTCCCCACCTGGTTCGCCGTCGCGGATGGACTTACGTTGCGGTTGAGACATCTACCCGATACCGAACGATAGTTCGATTCTGGGTCAGTCATGGCCAAGCGTTAAGTGATGGCTGTCACATGGCAATGTGAGGGCCGACACTTGATCTGGATCGACCTGGCGATTTGCTCCTGATCTAGCGGAGGTGTGATATGGCTCATTGCACGGGCGGCGGTCGAGGGCGACTATCGTGGCAGAAGGGAAGAGAATTCCAACTTGATGAGTCTCATCACGCCAAATCGCCGGTTGGCCCGCGCCTGGATTCTGCTGTGCCTAGCTTTGGCGCTGCATGTATTCGACGAGACCACGACCGGATTTCTTGGCGTTTATAACCCGACGGTGCTGGCGCTGCGCGAGCGATTTGGCTGGTGGCCAATGCCGACTTTCCAGTTTCGCGAATGGCTGGCCGGCTTGATCGTGGCGCGCGTGGTGTTGCTCGCGTTGTCGGGCGCGGTGGCTCGGGGAGCAACAGGCACGCGAATAGCGGCGTACATCTTTGCGGTCCTGATGATCTTCAATGCCGCCGGACACACTCTCGGCACGATCTTCGGGCAGACCGTCGCCAGCGTAACCTTTCCGCGACCAGCCCCGGGATTCTGGTCGTCGCCGATCATGGCGGCTGCAGCGATCTATTTGCTGTTCGAGCTTCGCCGGTCACGGCAAAAACGCGCGGCAGCCGCTTGAGTCCGGTCGAATCGCGAACCGTTCCCTTGGCGGTGGTTTGCAATGCTCCTCGAAATTGTGCCTGGTTATCCGGTTTCCTTACCTGTCGTTTAGAATTTAGTATTGGCTTCTGTAGCTACAACCTGTACCGAAACTAGCGTTCTGGAGAGCGCTCGCACTTCCACCGCGCGTTTCTACCATCCTGAACTGGACGAGCTCCGTTTTTTCGCCTTCCTGATGGTGTTCCTGCATCACGCGTTTCCGCATGATCCGGCGTTTTGGACGAAGCTTGGCCTGCCGCTGTTCCTGGCGCGTTTCGTAGCGGGAATCGGCTCGACGGGTGCGTTCGGCGTGAGCCTGTTTTTCGTACTCAGCTCCTACCTGATCACCGAGTTGCTGTTGCGCGAGAAGGACCTGATGGGAACGCTCGATTTGCGGTCATTCTACATTCGGCGGATTCTGCGCATCTGGCCGCTGTACTTCGCGTTCCTTGCGTTGGCAGTAGCGTTGCAGTGGATCGTGCCCGGACAGCATGTGACGTTGCGCGCGGGTTTGTGGTTTTCATTTCTGGCGGGCAACTGGTTCATCGTCTTTCACGGATTCCCATCGTCGGTCATTTTCCCGCTGTGGAGTGTTTCCATCGAGGAGCAGTTCTACATCACGTGGCCGGCGATCGTTCGCAAGGTGAATGAAACGGGAATGATGATTTTTGCGGGCCTACTGCTGGTGGCGGCGACGAGCGCGCGCATTTACCTGGGCATGCAGCACACGCTGGAAGGCGATGTGTGGTGCAACACCTTCGTACAACTTGATCCGATTGCGGCGGGAATTCTGATGGCGGTGCTGCTGAAAGGCGAGATCCCGCGCTTGTCGAGACTTTCCAGGGCCGCGATGACGCTGGCAGGAATCACAGCGCTGGCGCTCGGCAGCCTGTATTTTGGGATCAAGAACGACCCGTTGACGACCGCGCGAATTGTCCTTGGCTATCCGTCGGTTGCGGTGGGTGGAGTGCTGCTGCTCCTTTCCGTATTGCGAACTCGTACCAGCGGCGGGAATCGAGTGCTCATCTATCTGGGCCGCATTTCTTATGGGCTTTATGTGTTTCACGTCCTGGGCTTGCTGATTTCCGATCACACAGTCCCCGATCAGACAGCAAGCCTTTTGCGATATGCACTCCGCGTGTTAGTTGCGCTGGCGGCTACGATCGCCATGGCTGCAGTGTCGTATCGCTGGCTGGAAACGCCCTTCCTGAGCCTCAAACAGCGCTTCACACACGTACTTTCACGGCCTGGCGGCTAGGCCAGGAATCGCAGAAACTCTTGTTGTCGTGGTCTGTTCGTCGCGCTAGTACTTGCGCATATGGATTTCGGTGCCGTTTCGCTCGAAACGTACCTCGTCCATTAGCTGGTTGATGAGGAAGATACCGCGGCCATGGTTGGAATAGACGTTCTCGCCGTGCAGTGGATCAGGCACTTTCACTGGATCGAAACCGCTTCCAGGATCTTTCACCACGATGAGCAATCCGTGTTCTTCGTCGCAAGAGACGCAACACTGGACTTTCTTGCTGGGGTCGTTCTTGCAGCCATGGAGAATGGCGTTGGCCAGCGCCTCGCGCAGCGCCGTTTCAATCTCAAATTCCTTGCCGGCGGCGCAATCCATGCGCCGGGCCATCTCCATGATGCCCTCAACCACAGGACTTACCGCGGTCGGGTCGGCGTTGAGGGTAACCTCAATACGTATCATCAGTTTGTGTCGCTATCAAACTCAAGCGTCGTAAAGCGGCCAGAAGGTTCAGGCGTCCATCCCACAAGGCATCGCCTGAGTTACTCTGACAGGAATGATTCTGGCGGTCAAGCGAGAAACCAAAAGATGGCGGATATATAGCACCTTTGTACCATCACGACGTTAGTGCAAGCAAGTTAGTGCAGGCAATTGAGACAGCGATCTTTTAAAGGGCGATGCCGCTGGACTACGGTAGCTGAGAGCGATTTTCGGCGGCATGCATCGTTGATATAGCTTCTCGCGATTTCGAGCGGGCAAAGAGTCATGGTGGAATTTATGCGCAAGACCCTGCTTTTACTGATGATCTTCATGTTCGCGTGCCGCAGCTTTGGTGACGATGAGATCACCGTCGCCGCCGCGGCTGACCTTAATTACGCATTAAGCCAACTGGCGAGCCGATTCGAAGCCACCTCTGGCACCAAGGTGAAGATTTCCTTTGGCGCGTCCGGGAATTTGTTTTCGCAGATACAGAGTAGCGCTCCCTTTGATCTATTCTTTTCGGCCGACGAGGACTATCCGACCAAGCTTGCCGCCGCCGGTGCTGCGGAGGCCTCGTCACTGCGCATCTATGCGCTCGGGCATCTCGTGTTGTGGGTGCCAAACAACTCGCCTTTCGATCCCGAGAAATTGCAGATGGAGGTACTCACACAGCCTGCGGTCACACGCATTGCGATCGCGAATCCGCAACACGCGCCCTACGGACGGGCTGCCATGGCAGCGCTGCAACACTACGGATTGAAGGACAAAGTCGCCGGCAAGTTGGTCTTCGGCGAGAACATCAGCCAGGCCGCCCAGTTTGTGCAGTCCGGCAATGCTCAGGCAGGACTGATCGCGATGTCTCTGGCCAAGTCTCCGTCTATGGTGTCGGCGGGTCGATTCTGGGTGCTGCCGTCGGACGCGTATCCGGAGTTGAAGCAGGCCGTCGTGGTTCTTTCTGCTTCGAAGAACAAGAAGGCGGCGCAAGCGTTTCTCGACTTCGTGCTGTCTGCCGAGGGCGCTGACACACTCCTAAAGTACGGCCTCACGCCTCCGGCAAAACCACAATGATTCTGCAGGCACTCTCCCTCACGCTGCGACTTGCGGTCCTGGTCTCCGTAATTCTTATGGCGATCGGACTGCCGCTAGGCTACTGGCTGGCATCGTCGCGTTGGCGAGGGAAGTTTGTGGTGGAAGCGATTGTGTCGCTTCCCATCGTGTTGCCGCCGACCGTGCTCGGGTTCTATGTGCTGGTTGCGATCGGACCGCTCAGTCCACTAGGGCGCTGGTATCACGACCTCACCGGTGGCAATCTCGCCTTCACTTTTCGCGGGCTGGTGCTGGGGTCGGTGCTGTACAGCTTGCCGTTCGCGGTGCAGCCGATTGCCGCGGCCTTCGCGTCGGTGGACCGGAAACTGCTAGACGCGTCGGCCACGCTCGGTGCTTCCCGCTGGCGTACCTTCTGGAAGATCGTGTTGCCACTCGGACTCCCTGGCGTGCTGACCGGATTTGTATTGAGTTTCGCGCACACGCTGGGCGAATTTGGTGTGGTGCTGATGATTGGCGGCAACATCCCAGGCGCCACACAGACGGTGTCGATCCTGATTTACGACCAAGTGCAGGCTCTGAATTACGCTGTTGCGAATCGCGTGGCGCTCTTGCTTCTCGTCATCTGCTTCACCCTGCTGATGTTGCTGTACGGATTGCGTCGTGCCAGCAAGTGGGGAATGTGGGGATGGCAGTGAGCGGCTCTGAAAGCCAGACCGTTGCTCGCGATCTGAGCGTCAGTGTGGCGAAACGACTCGAGGGAATGGCCAAGGGTGAAGCCTGGACTCAGCTTGACGTCCGATTCACGATTTCCGCCGGCTTCACAATTCTTTTCGGTGCTTCGGGCGCCGGTAAGACCACGGTACTGGATTGCATTGCCGGACTCCAAAAACCCGAGAAGGGCTGCATCACAGTGGGCAGCACGAAGCTCTTTGACTCCGAGAAGGGAATCGATCTTCCGGCGCGCAGCCGGCATATCGGCTATTTATTTCAAACGCTGGCATTATTTCCGCACATGACGGTGCGACAGAACATTGCGTACGGCTTATCTGCGCTGGAGCACGCTGAACGCAACGAGCGTACCGCAGAAATCGCGGAGTCATTTGAAATAGCGGGACTTTTCGGTCGACGCCCGTCAGAGATTTCAGGAGGAGAACGCCAACGGGTTGCGTTGGCGCGCGCGTTGGTGACGCGGCCTCGCGCATTGTTGCTCGATGAACCGCTCAACGCACTGGATGCTGTCACGAAAACTCGGATTCTCGACGATCTGCGGCGCTGGAACGAACGCCATTCTGTTCCCATCCTCTATGTCACGCATCAACGCGAAGAAGTCTACGCGCTCGGCGACCGTGTGTTAGTGCTGGAGGCCGGCAAGCTGATTGCCGATGGGACGCCGCAGGCTGTGCTCAGTCGTCCGCAACTTGAGTCTGTCGCGCAACTCGCAGGCTTCGAGAACATCCTTGAGTGCTCGATCACCGCGTCGCACGTTGAATTGGGCACGATGACGTGTCGTATAAAAGACACGAATGTATCGCTGGAAGTGCCCCTTTCGCGCGTGGATGCGGCGAGTCCCGTGCGCGTGGGCATTCGGGCCGGCGACATCCTCGTATCGACTCTGCTGCCACAAGGACTGAGCGCACGAAACTTGATTGCCGGCTCCGTCGTCTCGCTGCGGCAGCAGGACGCGACCGTGATTGCAGAGGTTGATTGCGGAGCTAAGTTCACGGTGCATCTCACGCCCGGCGCGCGACGCTCTCTTGGGTTAGAAGTGGGCAAGCAACTCTGGCTCGTGGTGAAGACCTACTCTTGTCACGTCCTGCAGTAGCCTGAAGTCCACGCCCCGATCAGGACAACCAATAGAAATGCGGCTCCGCGAGGCGGTTCATCCCTCACGCTGCGCTGTGATGCGGCTCACTGCTTTGCTGTACATAGAGTTCATACTGGAGATGTTCATGGCTGCTCCGAGCCAGGCATGGGAAGGCTCCCATCCTGCAAACGAAGCTGATCCGGCAACTTGAGTTGTTGCGCCTGGGCTTCAGTGGCCGGCAGCACGTCCTAAGTGGAGGTGTGAGGCAATGCCAACCGTCGTCGATCCCGAACTCAAAGGTCAAACCACTACTTCTGAAACTCCTGCTTATCAAATGCCGGAGCTGTTTGCTGCCGAAGTCGAGATGGAGAAGAAGTCCTCCAACTTCGGTCCACTTATCATGATTGCGGCCCTGGTTTTTGTTGTAGGTGGGACCCTTTTCTATTTCCTCAAGACGTCCCGCGAAGTCTTGACGGTGCCGGTCGCCACCAACTCGGTTAACGAGATACTGAAGTCTGAAGGCGGCGGCACAATCCACTTCAGCACTGGCACGATCGTGTCCAGCGTGAATGAGAAGCCGATGGATCCGCACTACAAGTTGCTGGCGAAAGCCGGCATCCTGACCATTAAGCCGAAAAGCTGGAACTCCATCTACTCGACCATGACGCCTGCGGGCGAGAAGGTGCTGGCGGAGATCAAAGGCGTCGATAAAGGAAAGTCCTCGGACGGCAATACCACATACGTAGTTCCGCTGGCTGAGCGCAAGATCGTCGCGATCGATAAGGTAACGATGATCAAGCCGCATCTGGCGCGCGTGGACTACACCTGGAAATGGGAAGCCAACCGCCTGGGCAGGGAATTTGACGCGTCCAGCGACATTGTGCACAGCTTCAACACATGGGACCGTGGAACGCTGATCAAAGACTACGGCGTTGACTTCTACAGCGCAGCGCCCACCAAGGCCAGCGCGGTCCTGGTAGAAACCAAGGACGGCACCTGGAAGCCTTACGTCGAGTAACCACGAAGCATCGCCAGCCGAACACATAACAGCCAGATAGGGAGGAGCGCTAACTCCTCCCTATTACTTTTCATTTCGAAATCCGAAGCTGACAAGGAACGGACTGGCGCGTCATTTCAGCGACTACGCGACTGACAGCACCGTTCAATTGCTGTAACTTACAATCAAAGACAATTACTCCAAACCATGGATTGCTGAATGGAATTTCTCCAAACCGACGCTACCACCGCAGCTAAGAACCACCGTGTTCGCTGCATATCGTGCGGTGAGGTGAGTGCTGCGCACGAGGTCGATTTCCGCTGTGCCCATTGCGGAGAGTTGCTGGAAGTGGAGTTCACTACCTGGTCGGGTGGGTCGGCGCCTGATCCCCTGAAATTGAAGTCGCTGTGGCGCGAACGTCGGACTTCGAACGAACCTCTAGACGCGAGTGGAGTCTGGCGCTTCCGCGATGTGCTTCCCGATCTTGACGACTGGTCGTCGGCGATCACGCTCCGCGAAGGGAATACTCCGGTTTACGAGTTGCCGCGATGCGCGCGTTCTGCCGGGGTCGAACGCCTGAGGGCCAAGCATCAGGGGATGAATCCCACGAGCTCGTTCAAAGACACGGGCATGACCGTGGCGATCTCGTTTGCGCGTCAGAACAAGTTTCACTGGGTGGCTTGCGCTTCCACGGGGAATACTTCTGCTTCGATGGCGGCCTATGCCGCACGCGGAGGGATGGGCAGTCTGGTCGTGATTCCCGACGGAAAAATTGCCTGGGGAAAACTTTCGCAGTCACTCGACTATGGCGCATTGACGTGCCAACTCCGCACGGACTTCGACGGTTGTGTGCGGGTGTTGAACGAGGTCATCCGGCGCTACCCAATTTATCTGTTGAACTCGGTGAATCCGTACCGGCTGGAGGGGCAGAAAACTGCCGCAATCGAGTTACTCGAACAACTGAATTGGCAAGTGCCGGACCATGTCGTTGTTCCCGGCGGCAATCTTGGTAATAATTCCGCGCTCGGCAAGGCGTTTCTAGAGATGAAGCGGCTCGGCGTGGTTCAGTCTATGCCGAAAATATCGGTGATCCAGGCCGAAGGCGCGAATCCGCTCTATCGCACTGTCCACGAGAAGTCAGGCAAGGAACTGGTGACCGTCGAAGCCGACACGCTGGCAACCGCGATTCGCATTGGCAATCCAGCCTCGTGGAGAAAGTCGTTGAGAGTCCTGGAAGCCACCGGCGGCTGCGTCGAGCAGGTGAGCGAAGCCGAGATCGCAGTGGCCAAAGCTGAGATCGGCGCGGATGGTGTGGGTTGTGAACCGGCTTCAGCCGTCACGCTGGCTGGGCTGAAGAAACTGGTGAAGCGCGGCTTTGTGCAGCGCAGCGAGTCAGTGGTGCTCATCCTTACCGGGCACGTGCTGAAGGATCCGGAGTACACCATCAAGTTTCATCGCGGCGAACTCTCCGTCCCACGCATGGCGGATGAGGAGTTTCGTGCATTGACGGCGCGGCAACGAAAAGCGCCAATCGTGCTGGATGCCAATGCCGACGCGGTCTTGCGTGCGCTAGAGGCGGAGGAAAAGCGAGATGGCTGATAGCGACCCATCTGCCATGCCCTTTCGCATGTTTCTGCCCGCGACATCGGCAAATCTTGGCCCGGCCTTTGATGCAGCGGCCTTGGCCTTCGACTTCGGCCTAAGGGTCGAAGCCATCCCGGCAGCCGACTTCACCATCGACGCCCGCGGCCGCAATGCGGACCTGTGTGGCAAGATGCCCGGCAATCTCATCATCGACACTTACTCCCGGCTGCTGGAACGGGAAGAGAAGCACGTAACACCGTTAGCGATCAAGCTCGACAACGACATTCCGCTGGGGATGGGTTGCGGCTCGTCAGCCGCAGCCGTGCTAGCCAGCGTAGCGATGGTGGCGTGCTTTGGGGGCCTCGATTGGGATGGTGAACGGATCGTTTCCGAAGCATCATTCTGTGAAGGACACCCCGACAATGTTGCCGCCTGCTGGCATGGCGGAGTCGTATTGGCACGCACCGCGTCGGCAGCTCGCAAAGAAGGCGTTCCGACGATAAGTGTGCTTCCAATTCCGCTAGCTGTGGATTGGCCCCTGCTGATTGCGATCCCGGAAAATCCCCTTGCGACGTCGGAAGCCCGGCGTGTGCTTCCCCGTCTCTATAGCCGGGTCGATCTCATTCACAATGTGCAGAGTGCTATGCTGCTGGTCCTCGCATTCAGCCAGGGACGCGGCGAATGGCTAAGTGAAGCGCTGAGCGATCGCGTGCACCACCCGTACCGCGCACAGCTATGCCCGTTGCTGCCCGCCTTGACAGCACTTTCGGGTGCTGAGGGTGTAAACGGAGTCGCGCTCAGCGGCGCCGGACCGTCCGTGCTGATGTTCTTGCAGGAAGACGTGGACCGCGACGAGGTCGGCGCGAGAGTTGCGGCGCACTTGACGAGCGTGGGCTTGGTGGCGGAACTCCGCTATACCACAATCAGTGCCATCGGCGCGAAAGATACTTTCCCGATTTCAGCGACCGCAACTCCATGATGAGCGCGATCGAGACCGGTCTACCAACTGGAGGGGAGCGACTCCGCGAGTTCGGTAGTCAGCGCCCACTCGACCGCTCGCTGCTGATCGCGCGTCAGCTTCGCGCCGCTGGATGTCAGGTAGAAGACGTCATGCGCCATCTCGCCCTCCGTGTCGATCAGTGCGACCTCAATGCTGCAGTTTTCCGCAGCCAACGTCGAGCTGATGGTATGCAGCAATCCCGGGCGATCTTGGGTTATGACCTCGAGCAGTGTGCTGCCGGGCGAGCAATCATCGTCATAGCGCAGCCGGGTCTCGATTTTCAGTTTGGGAGGCTTGGTGTCCGCGCGCAGGCGAGGCTCAAGCAGTCGATCGAGCGGTGACTCGCCGCTCAGAATGTCGATGACCGATTTCTTGAACCGCTCCCGCTCCGGAGGGTTGAGTTCGAGGGTGCGAAAGCGGTCCTTAAAATAAAAGCTGTCGACGATAACGCCCGCGCGATTGGAAAATGCGCTCGACTTTGTGATGTCCATGCCCCAGCCGTAAAGAATTCCCGCGAGCGTCGAAAATAGTCCTGTCCGGTCGCCGGTCACCACCGTAAGCTCATGCTGATCACGGGTAGCACGCAAGCTGAGCTGCACCGCTTCGCTGCCCAGGCGGTTCGCCATTTCAAAGTGCGCGATCACCCGCTCGGGCGAGTGCGACATCAGGTAACGCTGCGGCAGGCCGTCCAGGTACTTCAGGAGCTGCGATCTCCCCTTGGGCAGCAGCTTCACGATGCGTTCCACCTGCTCAGTGGAACCATCGGCGCGAAAGCGCTGCTCGTCGACGCTGCGGTTGAAGTAATTCGCAGTGGCAATATAAAGCTGCCAGAGGTTCTCCGCCTTCCATGGCGTGAGCGCTTCCGGATTCACCGCCTTAATGTCGGCTAGTGTCAGCAGCGTGAGCATTTTCAGGCGCTCGGGCGTTTCCATCTTGCTGGCCAGTTCCCGAATAGTCTCCGGGTCGTAAATGTCGCGGCGTCGCAGCGTGGACGACATCTCGAGGTGGGACGCGATCAGAAAACCGATCGTCTGCCCGTCTTCCTTGCTCAGCCCCAGGCGGTCGACCGCCGCCAGCGCGAGCTGCAGGCTCCCATGAACGTGGTTCTCGCCCGCCAGCCCCTTGCCCGTGTCGTGCAGCAGCAACGCCAGAAACAGTAGCTCCGGACGCTCCAACTCAGAGAACAACTCCGCGAACAGTTGCAGCCACTCAACCTCGTTCTCGCGCAGGTGATGCAAAACCTCGATCGCCAGCAAGGTATGTTCATCGACGGTATAACGGTGATAGAGGTCACGCAGAACCAGCGAGTCGATGGCGTCAAACTCGGGCAGCGCTATCGACAGCAATCGCAGCGAATGCAGGGAGCGCAGCGCCTCCGCGGCATGTGGTTGCACCAGCAACTCGCGAAGATGCGCCCACAACCGCTGATCCTGCGGCATGGTGTCGTGCAGTGCGCGACGCGCGTTGTTGAGACGGCGTTCGGTTTCCATGGCGAGCTTCACGCCGTGCCGGGCCATGAACACAGCCAGGCGCAAGACAACTTCAGGGTCGCGCGCTCCTGCGGATTGTTGGATGTAAACTCGCCGATCCACTACGGAAAACTCGTCGTTCGATGCGCGCGACCGCCAACGACGGAAGGAACGCACCAGGTTCGATCGAACGGCGGTGGACTGATCCAGTAACTGGGTCGCATTCCGGTAAATCGCCTTGGCATTCCGGAAGTAGAGTCGCATCCACTCCGCCGAGGTCAATGGACCGATGCCACTGCCGATGCCTCGGCTCGCGAGGTCCTCCTGAGCTTCCCAGGTAACGATGTTTTCATCGCGGTTGTTGCGATAGTGGAGGTAGCATCGCGCAGATGACAGAAACTCCATCGCTTCGAGCACGTCATCGTCCGCGGAATTTTGCTGGAGGTGTAGCGATTCAGGCCACGCACGATCAGCTTCCAGCGCCGAGATCAAGGCAATCCATCGCGTGACATGAAAATCCCGCAGCCCTCCCGGTCCATCTTTCAGGTTCGGTTCCAGGTGGAATATGGTTTTGCCGTACTTGAGATGCCGGGTGCGGGTCACCTCGATCAGTCGCTGAATCAGAATACTCGACTCGCGCGCCACCAACTGTGGCAGGCTCTTGTCGCGCAGGCGCGTAAACAGCTTCGCGTCCCCCGTAATGAAGCGGCAGTCGAGCGACGAAATGGTGAACTCGACGTTGTCCTGGTCGAAGCGTCCACAATCGTCAATGGTGCGCGTGGTGGGACTGACCCGCAGGCCTGTGTCCCAGAGCTCCTGGCAGATGGCGCGCACCGGGTCTTTCGCGCGGGTTCGCAGGGCTTCCGTCTCACAGAGAAAAAGCAGATCGATGTCGGAGTGCGGATAGAGCGCTCGGCGCCCGAAACCGCCGATCGCCAGCATTGCGAAGCCCGTACCCGATCTCAGCGCGGCCTGCTGCTCCCACAATTGGACAAGCAGCTTGTCAACCAGTTGAGTGCGGTCCTGCGTGCACGAGCGGCCTGAACCGGTGGCTTCGAAGTCCCGGCGAATGCGGTCAGATTCTTCCTTATAGAAACTGCGCAACGCGGGATCGAATGTTGGAGTGGACATGGCTGTTTCAGGATCGGCGATTGAAGAAGCTGCTGGAACGCCCCAGCCGTGCGTTTTGTACTTGGCAATGCCAAGAACCATTCGACATAGACTGACGAGGACTCCAACTCTGAAAAAGAATTACCCCGGAAAATACCAACGCGCCGGCTGCGTTGGCCGAGTGTTTCTGGTGGTGAAATTAGGAATACAGGCTTTTTCGTAAGATGGGAAATTCAAACTATTTATGCCAGGTATTCGCTCCCGTTATTTGCGTCAGAGGACTGTAACAATGTGCTCTTCCCGCGATTCAGCAAGCAACAGCTTAGCGACGCTGGACTCCGGCGCGATGCAACCCCGCCAAACGTTCACATGCGTCGGCCAGATCGCTATCCGTTTTCGCAAAACAAAAGCGCAAGAGATGGTCACCGCGACCGCCTTGAAAGAATGCGTCTCCGGGCACGCTGGCGACTCCTGTGAGATGCAACAGGTTCATGGCTTTCTCGACGCTGGCGGTGCCTGGAACCACGGACGCATCGGCCAACACGTAATAGGCACCGGCTGGAACACTGGGCTCCAGTCCCGCTACGCGAAGGGCGGCGCAAATCATTTCACGCTTGGCTTGATATTCCTGAATCAGGTTGGCATAAAACGAATCGGGTAATTGCTCCAGCCCGGCCGCTGCGCCGTGCTGGAACGCCGACGGCGCGCACACGTAAGTCAGGTCGTGAAAATAACTGATGGCTGGGATCCATCGCGGGGATGCGTGCAGGAACCCCACGCGCCATCCAGTGATGCTGAAGACCTTCGAAAATCCCGAAATAGTTATCGTGCGGTCGGCGATCCCAGGCAGCGATGCAGGACTGATGTGGCACTCGCCATCGTAAACAAAGTGCTCATAGATTTCGTCAGTGAACAGGAACAGATCGTAATGGCGGGCGATTGCCGCGACCTGCTCCAGCTCCGTGCGGGAAAACAACTTGCCCGAAGGGTTCGCGGGCGTGTTCACCACAATGCCACGTGTCTTCGAAGTGATCGCGGCCGCCAGTCGATCGGGCACCAGCAGATAATCGGGCGGATCGAGCGATACCAGAACAGGCCTGCAATACTGACCAACCAGCGTCGCGTAGTGATAACCGTAGTACGGCTCGAACAGGACTACTTCATCGCCAGGGTTCAGCAGCGCGCGGCACGCGGAATCGAATCCGCCCGTCACGCCAGAAGTAACAAGAATCTCCGAATCCGCCTCAACCGTAATGCCGTTCTGCCGCTGAAGCTTCTTCGCGATCGCCCGCCGTAACGATGCAATGCCGTCGGCGCGAGTGTACTGGTTGTATCCGGCCTCAATGGCATCTTCCGCAGCGCGACGTACGACTGAGGGAACCTCGGTGTCGCACACCCCTTGTGCCAGATTAACGCCGCCAACTTTTTCGCACTCCACCGACATGGTGCGAATCGTGGATTGCTCGATGTGGTTCGCGACTTCACTCAGTCCCAACATGCTCGAAACTCCAAGTCGAACGCTGCGCCCGTCAGTTACCCTCGGATGTGGTAATTCAGTGTGCCACAGCGGGCAACGTTGAGTACGACGGTGGGCGCTGGGAGGCCCAGTACTTGCAACAGTAAACGCACCGATGCCGTATTCAATCCCATGTTTGTCCATGGAACGCCACGGAAGCGACTGCGCTGCAATGATTTACGAGTGCCCGGGCGACTTGCAACAAATTGTTCGCTTGTCACAATCGCGTGTGACTTTCGTCGTTGCCCTCCGCCCGGAAAGGGTTAGAATAGAGATGGAATTGAAAATGATTTTCAACTTCATATTCGGACGGAAGCACAAACGCAATCCTGATAGCAGCGCGCTGGCCGACCTCCGGGTCGGTGAGCGAGCCATCCTCGGAGAATTGGCGCTGGCTCCCCCTATCGCCGAACACCTGATGAATCTGGGATTTGTTCCGGGTATGGAAGTTACGGTTGAACGCAGTGGCCCGGGAGGCGATCCCCGGGTCTATCGGGTCGAAGGGACGGAAGTGGCGATGCGCCGCGAGCTTTCACGGCACATCCGCGTATCTCTGGTCGGCGCGCCTGCGTTCGGTGATTAACGCAAGGGAGCCAAAACGATGACGTGCCATCACGTGGCGCGCCCTCTAGACGACGCGCTGGTTACTTCGTATCGAACCGTCGCCGTCGTGGGCCCTCCGAACTCCGGTAAAACTACCCTCTTTAACCGCCTGACCGGGCTGCGCCAGAAAGTCGGCAACTTTCCCGGCGTCACTGTTGAGCACCACATTGGTTACATCCGCGACGGCGATGGCGAAGAAGTCGCTCTCATCGATCTCCCGGGAATCTACAGCCTCACGCCCAAGTCAGAAGACGAGAAGGTGGCGATTGACGTTTTGCAGGGCGACATGCCGGGCATGCCCCGTCCTGACGCCGTCATCGTAGTTCTCAATTCCACCAATCTGCATAGTCACCTGGTGCTGGCGGGGCGCGTCATCGCGCTTGGTCTGCCGACTCTGGTGCTGCTCAACATGGCTGACGAGCTGCATAAGCAAGACGGCGGCGTGGATGTGCTCTCGCTGGCTCGCCAGTTGGGAACGCCGGTCGCTTTAGTCAGTGCGACCTCGGGCGCGGGCTTGGAGGCGGTCACGAATTTTCTTTCCGGCGCATCCCCTGCTCTCGAAGCGATGGAACTTCCCGTGGTTGGCAGTACCCGCAGCGTGCGCGAGTGGGCCGTCCGCGTAGGAGAGAATGCGAACTATCGGCGTCCCGCAACGCCGGTCTGGACGACAAGGCTCGACAACCTGTTTCTCAATCGGACTTGGGGCCCGGTCATTTTTGCTGTCGTAGTGATCGCGGTCTTCCAAACTATTTTTGCTGTGGGCCAGCCACTGTCGAACCTGTTACAGAAGTTTCTCGACGTTACCGGCTCGCGCATTGGAACTGCGCTTCCAGACGGCATGTTCCGCTCCCTGCTGGTCAACGGCGTGTGGAAGGGCACCGGCTCAGTGCTGGTTTTCCTTCCGCAGATCCTGCTGTTGTTCCTGGTGATCGGTATTCTCGAAGATTCGGGTTACCTGGCGCGTGCCGCAGTCATTGCCGATCGCACGATGTCGCGCGTGGGATTGAACGGCAAGAGCTTCATCCCGCTGCTTTCCGCCTATGCCTGTGCTGTTCCGGCGATCATGGCGACGCGCACCATCGAGAGCAAGCGCGATCGCATCGCCACTATACTGATCGCGCCATTCATGACGTGCTCGGCCCGCTTGCCGGTCTACACGATGGTGATCGCCGCGTTTTTGCCGAACCGCCCACTGCTGGGACCTTTTCTCGGGACACGCGCCGTAGCCATGCTGAGTTTGTACGTGCTCGGATTCTTGATGGCTGTCTTTACCGCTCGCCTGCTGAAGTCAACTGTCCTGAGGAGCAAGGACTCACCCTTCATTCTGGAAATGCCGCCGTATCGTTGGCCGAGGTTTTCTTCGCTGATGCTGCGCCTGGTCGACCGCGGCAAGGCTTTCCTCTACCGCGCCGGAACCGTGATCATGCTGGTTTCGCTGCTGCTATGGGCGGCGACGAATTTCCCCATGCACAATGGCCATCCGCCGGATATTCAAGACAGCGTGGTGGCGTCGTTAGGGCACGCCATCGAGCCTGTGATCAAGCCATTGGGCTTCGACTGGAAAATCGGCGTCGGCCTTGTAACCTCTTTGGCCGCCCGCGAAGTGATCATCGCCACCTTGGGAACGCTGAACGGTATCGACGCCGAGTCGCACTCCTTCGATCTGCAGAACGCGTTGCGCCACGAGCTAACGATTCCCGGAGCGATCGCGCTGCTAGTGTTCTTTGCCTTCGCCATGCAGTGCATGTCCACCATCGCAGTGGTGCGGCGCGAGACCAACGGCTGGAAGTGGCCTGCGATTCAATTCGCGTACATGACGATCGTCGCATATGTGTCGGCGTTCGCCGCCTACCACATCGCCGGACGCTTCTTCAGCTAGACAGCGCCGGTCACCAAGCCCGGCAACACCTCGCCTGCCTTTCCCAACAGCACTTCATCGAAATACGCGCGATTCGAGGGCTCCTCCGGACCAACGTAGATCGTCCGAGCCCGATTGCGGCGTGCCATACGCACGAAGCTGGCCGCGGGCTCGACCACTCCCGAAGTACCAACTGTTAGCAGAACGCTCGCGGCGTCCAATTGCTGCAGGATGAGTTCCATCCGAAACGGAACCTCCCCGAACCAGCAGATATGTGGACGCACCAATGCTCCACACTCCCGGCAGTTGGGAATCTCCGTCCTCATGCGATAAAGCTTCCGGTCGTCGAACGGAAGTGTGCCGCACATCGCTCGCGAGCAACGTGACTGCATCAGCCGCCCGTGCATGTGGACGACGCGCTGCGATCCGGCCAACTCGTGCAGCGAATCGACATTCTGTGTGCAAAGGAAGAACCGGTCGCCCAGTGCGCGTTCGAGTTCCGCCAGGGCAAAGTGCGCCGGATTCGGCTGGACCGTCTCGTGCCGCTGCCGGCGCTCCGAGTAAAACTGCCAAACCATCGCGGGATCTGCCGCGAACGCTTCCGGAGTAGCAACGTCCTCCACCCGGTATCCGCGCCAGAGTCCGTTAGCGCCACGAAACGTAGGCAGCCCGCTTTCGGCGCTCACTCCCGCGCCCGTGAGCACGAACACACGATCCTCGGTCGAAAGCCGTTCCATCCTCTGCTCAGTTCGTCCGCGTTTTCAAATCCTCAGTCCATTTCGATATACTAAGTGGTTTGGTTGCCACCCGTATCCGGTTCCGGAACAACTGGACGCATCTGTTCACCCGGTGGGGAATCTATAACAAGTACATTTCGAAAGCGCAGGCCGGGAATCGCTAAACAGCGCCGCGGCCCTGGAGTTTGCCATCCTTGTCTACCGTACTGATGAACGTTGACAGCGAGAAGCTGGAACGCGTGATGGACTCGTTCCGCCGCTGGGGTTATCTGCAAGCCGATCTGGACCCGTTGGGGCATTTCGCCCCTATGTCTCACCCCGAACTCGATGTGTCCGGCGAGGAAGCTGACGCCGCGCGCCGAATCTATTGCGGCAGCATTGGCGTCGAGTTCATGCACATTCCCGATCCCGAATGCCGTCAATGGATCCAGGAGCGCATGGAATCCGAAGAGTCGCTTCCCGTGAACCGCGCCCGCGTCCTCGATCAACTCGTCCGGGCTGACGTTTTCGAACAAACCATCCACTCGCGCTACATCGGTACCAAGCGCTATTCGCTCGAAGGCAACACCGCGCTGATTCCGCTGCTGGACGAAATCCTGAACTCTGCCTCCGAGAACGGCGCTGAGCAAGCTGTGCTCGCCATGAGCCATCGTGGTCGCCTGAATGTCATCATCAATATTGTCAGTCGTCCCGCAGCCGAGATATTCGCGGGCTTTGAGGACGTCGATCCCCGCAGCGTCTTAGGTGGCGGAGACGTGAAATATCATATCGGCGCGACCGGCATATTCACTGGCGCAAGTGGCGGAAAGCTGCGCATTCACCTAGTCTCGAATCCCAGTCACCTCGAGGCGGTCGACCCAGTTGCGCTGGGCCGGACACGCGCCAAGCAGACCCGCATCGGCCGCGACGCTAAAGCGAAAGTCCTGCCGCTTCTCATGCATGGCGACGCGGCATTCGCGGGGCAGGGAATCACGGCAGAAACCTTGAACATGGCCAACCTCCGCGGTTACAACGTCGGCGGAACTGTGCATGTCATCGTCAACAACCTCATCGGTTTCACCACCAATCCGAGCGACGCGTATTCCAGCCGATTCTCGTCCGACATGGCCAAGCGGCTGCCGATCCCGATTTTCCATGTGAACGGTGAAGATCCCGATGCGGTCGTTCGCGTCGGACGCATGGCACTCGAGTACCGCTACGAGTTTGGTACCGATGTGGTCGTCGATCTGATCGGCTTCCGGCGCCACGGTCATTCCGAGGTCGATGACCCGACCATCACGCAGCCAATTCTCTATCGCAAAATCAAGGACCGCCCGCTGCTGTATCTCAATTATGCAAACCGCGTGGGAATGGATCCCCAGCCGTTCGTTGACAAGTTTCAATCTGAGCTCGACGTGGCGCAGAAGACTGGCAAGAGCATGGCCAAGAAGCCGGTCATGCGGCAGTTGCCGAGTTATTGGGCGCCCTATCACGGCGGACCGTACAATCCCGCGGATGAACTCGATACCGGCCTTACCGCCGCTGAATTGCAGCGCATCACCGACGGATTGACGAGTTACCCCGCGGACTTCCATATCCATCCCAAGGTCCAGAAGTTGCTGGAACAGCGGCGCGAGATGGGCTACGGCAAGCGGCCTCTGGACTACGGCATGGCCGAGGCGTTGGCTTTCGGATCGCTCGCGCTGCAGGGAACGCCCATCCGATTGAGCGGGCAAGACAGCCGCCGCGGCACGTTTAACCAGCGTCATTCCGTGCTGATCGACATCGAGGACGAGAAGGAATACGTTCCCTTGTGCCATCTGGCGCCCGGCCAGGCGAGGGTTGAGATTTACAACTCCGAGCTATCGGAAGCCGCCGTCATGGGATTTGAATACGGATTCTCGCGCGACTTTCCCGAAGCGCTCGTCATGTGGGAGGCGCAATTTGGTGACTTCGCCAACGGCGCGCAGATCATCATCGATCAATTTATTGTGGCTGGCGAAGACAAGTGGAACCTGCTGACTGGACTGGTGCTGCTGCTGCCTCACGGACACGAAGGCCAGGGACCGGAGCACTCCAGCGCGCGCATTGAGCGCTTCCTTCAGCTATGCGCGCGCGACAACATGCAGGTTTGCCAGCCATCGACAGCCGCTCAGTATTTCCACATGCTGCGTCGGCAGGCGATGCGCAAGTGGCGCACACCGCTCATTGTGTTTACGCCGAAGAGCATGTTGCGCCATCCTGAAGCTTTATCGCCGTTGTCTGACCTGGAAAAGCCGCGGTTCCAAACTGTGCTAGCCGAAGAGGCTGCCCTCAATGCCACCCGGGTCTTGCTGTGCAGTGGGAAGATCGGCCATGAGCTGCGCATGGAACGCCGAAAGCAGAATATGACGGGCCCAGCCATCATCATGCTGGAGCAGATGTACCCATTCCCGGAGGAGGAGTTGCGTCAGACGTTGGCCCGATACTCCCAGGCGACGGAATACATCTGGGTCCAGGAAGAGCCGGCCAACATGGGAGCTTTATCGTTTGTCGCTCCCCGGCTGAGGCGCATTGTCGGAACCAAGCTGCGCAGCATCAAGCGCGCCGCGAACGCCACCCCGGCTACGGGGTCGGCGAAGGCCCATGAACTCGAGCAAAAGACGCTGATCACTCTCGCCCTGGGTAAGTCCGAGTAGAACACTCAATCTCTTAAGCCCGTCGCTACGGGCACAGTTGACGGTCGCTTCCACTGTCCAATACGCGGCGGACCGACATCGCAATTTCGCAAGCCACCTTTCCGTGGCCACCAAGCAATAACGCCAAGCCAACGCAGCCATCCACACCTCTGGGCCGGCGGGCCAAATCGG
This sequence comes from uncultured Acidobacteriaceae bacterium, assembly GCA_963699185.1. GTDB lineage: Bacteria > Acidobacteriota > Terriglobia > Terriglobales > Acidobacteriaceae > DASRAA01. Next base: position 1,739,135 of record OY969419.1, read on the forward strand.
GGAAGCAGCGCTCCGCGGCAAAATCTATGGAAATTAGAATAGTTGTACTTCTACTCCTATGCAAAAGTATAACTACTACTTCTGACGATGCCGTAAGTCACTGAAAACATTGCAACATCGATTGGCCACGTTCGTGCTCTATCCAATGCGAAGGGTGGGCCCATAGTGTGTCGGCGTCATCCAGCTATTCTTCAAAACAATCAGCGAAGCGGAGAGAGCCACTTATGAAACAAAGCTCAATAAGATTAATCGCGCTGCTCGGTGTCCTGCTCTTGAGTTCGGTCTGGCTGTTCGGCCAGGCAGAAACAGGCTTGATCTCGGGCACCGTTACCGACAGCAGCAATGCGGTGGTGTCTGGCGCTAAGGTCACGGTAGTTTCGCCCAACACCGGCCAAACTCGTACCACCACCACGGCTGGTGCCGGCGAATATGCAATCACCAACCTGAAACCCGACACTTATACCCTCACGATCGAACATCCTGGCTTCCAGAAGTACACCCGTCAGGTACAAGTTTTGGTCGGATCGAAGAACGAAGTTTCGGCCCAGTTGAATGTGACGGGAACTTCCACCACGGTCGAAGTGACGGCCTCCGGGGAGACCGCCGCGGTGAACACCGAGACCCAGACGCTGTCCACGGTCGTTACCAGTCAGCAGATCACCGATCTGCCTACCCTGACCCGCAACCCTTATGACTTGGTCGCCACCTCGGGCAACGTCGCTGAGGACACCCAATCGAACCGCGGCGCCGGCTACGCTATCAATGGCCAGCGCTCGGCGGATACCGACATCCTGCTGGATGGCGGCGAGAACGTCGATCTGTTCACCGCCACAGTCGGACAGAGCGTTCCGCTGGATTCCGTGCAGGAGTTCCGGGTTGTGACCTCTGACTTCACGGCGGAGTACGGACGCGCTGGCGGCGGCGTGATCAACGTCACCACCAAGTCGGGCACCAACCAGTTCCACGGATCGCTGTACGAATTCAACCGCGTATCGGCGCTGGCCGCCAACACCTATCAGAACGATTCCAACGGCATTGCCAAGCCGGGCTTCACTCGCAACCAGTTTGGCTACTCGATAGGCGGGCCGATCGTAAAGAACAAGTTGTTCTTCTTCAGCAGCACGGAGTGGACACGAGTGCGCAGCAGTGCCACCAATACCCAGAGCATTATCGATCCAGCGTTCCTGACGCAGCCCGGAGTATCGCCCGCCACCCAGGCGTTCTTCGCCGCATACGGCACCCATCTGCGGCCTGGCATTCAGGTCCTGGGCACGACGAACTGGCAGGCGGCCAACGGCGGGACTTGCCCGCCGCCCTTAGCCTGCAACGCTCCCTTCGGCGAGACCATCGCCTATTCGGTTCCGTCCGATTCCGGCGCCGGCGCTCCGCAGAACACTTATTCGACAGTCGCCCGCGTGGACTACAACTTCTCCGACAAGACCACCCTATATGGCCGTTACGCGTTGTATAGCGAAGACGACTTCGCCGGTTACGTCAACAGCAGCCCATATCTAGGCTATGACACCGGGCAAACCCAGTACAACCAGAGCGTCCTGATCAACCTGACGCACGTGTTCAGCCCGAGTATCGTGAACTCGCTGAAGGTCGCCTACAACCGCCTGAATAATAAGCAGCCGCTGGGGACGAATCCTGTGAGCCCGACGCTGTACACCTCGGCCACGGGCCTGCCCAACCTGCCGGGTACCATTGGGGCCTTGGTGTTCCCGGGCTACTCGGAGACCACTCCTGGTAACGCCATTCCGTTTGGCGGACCGCAGAACGTTTATCAGATCTACGACGATCTTTCGTGGACGAAGGGCAGACACCAGTTTAAGTTTGGTGGCGGCTACATCCAGACCCGCGACAACCGTGCCTTTGGCGCCTACGAAAACGCAGTGGAATCGTTGGCCTCCGGCGGAAGCATCTCGTCTGCGGCGGCCAGCCTTGTTGCCGGTACCCTGTACCAGTTCCAGGGCGCTGTCTATCCGCAGGGTCAGTTCCCCTGCTCGCGCAATTCGGCCAACCATTATGTGGTCACGCCTTCCTGTTTGCTGACGCTGCCCGTGGGCGAGCCGTCATTCAATCGCAACAACCGCTACAACGACGGCGCATTCTATGCCCAAGATTCCTGGAAGATGACGCCAAAGTTGACCGTGAACCTGGGCCTCCGCTGGGAGTACTACGGTGTGCAGCACAACTCCAATCCGGCGCTGGACTCCAACTTCTACCTCGGCCCCGGGGCCACCCTGTTCGATCAGGTGCGCAACGGCACCGCGCAGATTGCCAACAAGAGTCCGGTGGGCGGACTCTGGGGACAGGATAAGGACAACTTCGCCCCGCGCGTGGGCTTTGCCTATGACATCTTCGGAAACGGCACCATGAGTTTCCGGGGCGGCTACGGCATTGGCTACGAACGCAACTTTGGCAACGTGACCTTCAACGTCATTCAGAACCCGCCGAACTATGCTGTCATCAGCGTCGTAAACGGCACCGACGTACCGAAGGGAACGCTGCCGATCTTCGTCAATAACTCCGGTCCGTTGGCCGGTGCGGGCAGCACCTGCGGCGGCAACCCGCTGGTCGTGCCTGGCACCTCCTGCTTCCCCAACCCGAGCTTGCGCGCCGTGCAGCAGAACATCCCCACGGCGTACATCCAGTTCTGGTCGGGCGCCCTCGACTACCAGGTCATGAAGAACTCGGTGCTCTCGTTTGAGTACACCGGCTCGAAGGGCACGCACGAGTACGACATCGCCAACCTGAACGCCGGCGGCTACGGCGGAGAGTTCCTGGGCGATGCCCGGTTCAACAACCGCCTCAACTATCAGTACACCAACATCAACTATCGCGGGTCCGAAGGCTTCAACGAATACAACGGATTCAACGTGAAGTTCCAGAGCAACAACCTCTTCAACAAGGGGCTGTATCTGAACGCGAACTACACGTGGTCGCACGCGATTGACAACCTGTCGTCGGCTTTCTCGGATGGATACGCGAGCGCATACGGACTTGGCTACCTGGATCCGTACAACGCCAATCTGGACAAGGGCAATGCGGACTACGATATCCGGAACCGCTTCATCCTGAGCGGCACCTGGAACGTTCCGTGGGGGAACAGCTCGAGCAATGCCGTGGAGCGTCAGGTCCTCGGTGGCTGGAGCTTCTCGCCTATCCTGAACATCCGCTCGGGCCTGCCGTACTCGATCTACGATTGCAGCAACTTGGGGGCCACTGGATATACCTGCCCGCGCTGGATTCCGAGCCAGCCGGTAAACCAGAACGGAAATGTCGGCAACACCAACCTGTCTGGAGTAGCTCCGAACGTGTTCAACTACCTGTCACTGCCGATCGACCCGAACACCGGCATTCCGGTTAACGCGGGTGATGCGCTGGCGGTCCCGAACTGCCAGTACCTGGATCACGGGAACTGCGTTTACAGCAACAGTGGCCTGCCGCAGGGGCATCGCAATGCCTACACCGGACCGGGATTCTGGAACTTCAACTTCGTTGTGGCCAAGACGTTCAAGCTGACGGAGCGCTTTAACATGCAGTTCCGCGGCGAGTTCTACAACGCGTTCAACCACAGCAACTACTACATCCTCAACGGCAACCTCGATCTCGAGAGCGGCACCGGCGTCACCTCGGTTCAGGCCGAGAAGGGCATACCCTACGGCAGCCCCACCAATCCGACCGAACGCCGCAACATCCAGTTTGGGTTGAAGCTTAACTTCTAATTGCGGATTTGATTTGTAGTACTCGGGGAGCCTTCGGGCTCCCCATTTTTGCGTCCAGCGCAGGAAGCGCAGGGGGACTTTGAAGTGCGGCTTTAAGGATCAGTTTTTTCTGTTGCGGGTAGCGTTCGGGGCGCTCGCAGAGCGTTATAACAAATGTTATAAGCCGCCGCCAAATGGGATCGAATCCGCAGCCTCACCCGGTTCTGATTTCTGTAGTTTTCCAAGGATGATTAGCTAGCACGAAAATGCCGGTAGCCCGGGCCCAAGCAATTAAACGGCTGGAGATTTGTCTCTGGAAACGACTATGGCAGGTGTGATACTTCTAGTGATGCACTCCGGCGCACTCGATGCCGCTCGTGAGGCTCGGACCCCATGTATGCAACCCCTTACCGAGCCTCACGCCGGACAGCTGGACTGATTCCGCACCGCCCGAGCAGGCACGCCGTCATCTCATCTCTCAACGGCAACGCCACAAAAACCGCAACCCAACTGTTGAGTTATATTGCAACTCCAATGCCATAGCGAATTCTCGGTAAGTGGTTGGAACTAATGATCGTGATCGGTGCCAATCCCCAAAACTCTCTAGATTTCTGTAGCCGCTAGCCCTGCCGCCTACAAGTTCTTGGAGGGACACCACCGCTCAGGGCGACCGTATTACAGGTACTATGTGTTTTACTAGGCTAAAAAAACTGCGCCGGGCGTGCCATGTTGTAGCGAGGTGCCAATTGAGGCAGATAACTTGTTTATTTTTATTGCTGGCCGTGCTTCTGCTGGTGGCCACAGGATCATCCCAGCAGGCTTCGCAAGCCGGTTCGGCTTCGCGGAAGCGAGTCTTCGTCGACGGAAAAGTAGTCCCGACCAACCGGATCATCACCAAAGACGGCATTGATTATGTCGACGTTTCGTTTCTGGCCGAGGCCCTGGGCGCATCCCTGCAACCCGGGGAGAGCGGCGTCATGATTCGGTCTGCCGCGAAGACCGACGATTGCGATAAGGGCGTGGTCGAGGGGCAACGGTTTTCAGAACAGTTCAGGATCGACGTGGCTCGCGTCGCCGATGAGATCGAAAGCCTTCGCGCGGTGGTCCTGAAGCACGAGAAGGTCGATGTTGGTCCGAGATTCGACGAGATCGATGGAGAGCTATCGGTGGCGAAGTCGCACATGCAAACCGATGCCGATTCGGCAGTCTATTACGCCCTGTCCTACGCTAACAATTCGCTCGCCATCGCCTACTTCAAACAGCAGCGAGGCGTCCCGGTACGAGAAGCGCAAAAGGACCAGATGGACTCCATGTTGTGTGCCATGGAGAGCAAGTTTGCCCTGATGAAGGGTGTCCTGTTGCCAGGCGGATCGTGCAGTGTCTTCCAAAGAATTGAGGGACAGTCCGCTCAAAAGTAGAGCTGAGACGAATCCAGAAAAATTCGTCGCGGGCAGTGCGCCAAATGTCAGCCCTCGTTCCCGTCTTTGTCGACCAGGCGATCAAACGCCAACCCGCTAGACGCCTCGCCCCGCCCGGTTTGCTTCTGGACACGCAACCAGCTAAAGACCTGGCCTTGCGTCCAGCGCGAGCGTGAGAAATACTGCGTCACCCTTGCTCCAGCGCGTGGCACTTCTTCTTCGTGAAGAAAGTAAGTCTGCGCGGGAGTGAGGTCGAGGCCCTGGCGCAGAAGCGAAGTCAATGGCTGCACCTTCTGAGGAGGATTGGGATCTCCGGTAAGGATACGTGGCATGGCTGCGCGCTGGAGCTGGATCTCGCGGTTATTGTTGGGCACGTGCACTGGAATTAGCGGGATCCAGTTTTCCGGCACGGAGTTCATAGCCTGGTAGCGCACCGCGGCAGCCATGGGTGGAGGTGCTGCTCCGGCGGGAATGAGCCCCTGCAGGAAGTTGAAGGTTTGTTTCGCAACTTCGCTACCGGGGCGGCTGATTCCACTCGAGATCGGAACCGTTTTTTCGACTCCCCACGCCATGTTCGCCACCTCATCGCGAACGAGATACAGCTCCTCCACTGGCGGGCCCGCTTGCGCACTGGCCAACGTCGGAAGCAGCAGCAGCGTCGTATCGGCGGCGGTGCTACCGGCAGGAGCGTTGCGAACGTTGATGGTGAACATGCTCCATCGACCCCAGGCATTGTCTGTGCCCTGATCGGCGGCTTCAATCCAAAGGCGGTCGCCGAAAACATTGGTTACGGCGAGTCCCTGCACCTGCGCTAGCGCGCCTGAAGTCATGGTGCACGGGATCACGAACCAATCATTGGAATAGACAAGAGCGAACTCGATGAACAGTAACTTGGCAAGGTCGGTGGTGCTGGCATCGATGTCGCCAAAGTTGGTGGCGTTGTCCTCGAAGGCCCACCAGCGGGTGTTGGGCATGCCCGAAAACGAAACCGGGATAGGGATGGTGGTGAAGGGCGCATCGGCTGGCAGGCCAGTCGTTTCGGAACCCGCGACTGCGCCCAGCGTGGCGATGCTTTCGTCGAGATCGAGGCTGTACCAGTCGAGGCGACCTGAGGAATAGTCGTCAGCGACGTATACCTTCTCACTGCCATCAGGTAAAGGAGCCGACGCGGCAAACTGGTAGTCGAGGTGTTCAGGCACCCACGCATCGTCGCCGGGCGAAGATGGCTGGGCGAGAAAACGCGCGGCCCAAGCGAGAAAACGCTGCGCGCGGTTATCGAGCGCGGAGTGATCACCGGGGTCAATTCCGACGACTCCGTCGTAAGCGTGATGGGCAGGATCGGCGAGCAGGTATTCCAGCAATCCACCACCGTCCATGGCGCGTCCGGCCAGCGCCTGAAATGTGTCCCATGACTCGGGATGAGAGCAGACGTCAACGTTCTGGCTTTGCGTGGGATCGGGTACCGCAATTGGGTAAGCAGTCTGGAAGGCGACGCGGTAGTCGGCAACGTCAGAGATGAGGGCGAACCACTGGCGCGCCATCACCAGTCGCAGGTCAAGCGAGATGACTCGCTTCTGCCGCTGCATGGGGATAGGGCGGCGCTCGACTTTGGTTTCAAGCGGCGTGGACGAATCGAAAAGTTGCGCCGCCCCAGCTGCCGGTCGGTACTTCGTGAGTCGCGTAGTCGCCAGCAGTACCTTGGCAAACACGGGCGAGCCTGCATCACTCCCGCGAAACTCGCCCATCTGCCATTGCTTGGTGAGCATCCACAGGGCGTCGCGGATTTCCGCTTGCAGCGCGCGATCAAAAGTCTGGCTGCGCGGACGGGCCTCCAGGCGGTTCCACGTAGTGATCGCCGGGAAGAGGCGTTGACTGAGCGCAACCCGAATGTCGCCGACACCTAGCGTGCTAGGCATGAGGCTCTCCTTGCAGGATTTTCATGGCGCCGTTGGCGGCAGTGAGCGCGGTCGCAATGGTGATGCCGTAGGTGGTGCTGGCGGTCACGGTTGCGGGCAAGAAGCGCGAATAAGCAGTCGGATCGAGGAAGGCTGGTTCCACCGCCCGCTTCTTCGCGAGGTCGAGAGTCTCATTCAGCGCGCCCACCAGGTCGGCCCACTGCCACGATCCTGTATTCGACGCCGATGTTACCAGCAGAATGGACTGCGGCGGCTCGTTATCAGGACGTGCGTAGTTGAACGTAATTCCGGTATCGCGCGTGGTCGCCGGAATCACTTCCGTCCACTCATCGACGAGAAGGCCACATTGGCGAGCCATCGAGTCAAAGGGCTGTGAGTAGAGGCAGGTGTAGAGCAGGCGGTCGCTGTCGATGGTGTAGGTGTCGGGAAACTGCAGCGCCAGCCAGGGTGCTCCGGTGGCGAAGGGAAGTTGGATCGGAGTAAGCGCGGGCGGCGTCACTCCAAACGCGGTAGCCAGCATCAGTGCCGACTCCCAATAGCGCAATGGTTGGCGGACACGTGCCGCGCCATAGAACCACTCGTCGACCGGAAAGTCGATCTGCAAAGTCGTCTTGAGATATGTGAACAGGTCGCCCGAGTTGGAGGCGTTCACGGCATTGGCCCACTCAGCACCTTGCGCTGCGGAGACGGTGAACTCGGGAACGATCTGGAAATCGTCGCCGAGGAGCGCCTTCGCCGCGGCGGTAAGCGCACTGACCTGATCGGCCGGAGAGGCAGCCGATGCGGCAGTCGTAAGCTGGACATTGATCGCGGCGATGCGGGCCTTGGCCGTCGACAACTGGCTGGTGAGGATGCGCGAGATGTCTTCGGTCACAGTAATCGCATCATCGCCAATAGACGAAATATCGAAGGGCTGGGAGTCGAACTCGGCGGTCGAGAGGGCGCTGACGGAAGCGAAGAGGTTGGCGAACGACGTTCCTCCGCTGATTTGAATCGCCTGGAACAGACCGAGGCGAGTCTGCATCGCCGTTCCTTTGGCCGGCAGTGCTGCGCGCAACAGCGCCGGAGTCGCTGGCAGAGGGTCGAGTTGCGAGCTGACCATCATTTCTGCTGTTTGCAGTGCGGTGAAGCGATCGGCGTCGCTGGCAGCCGCAGGAAGTGCGTCGTATGCGTTCAGGGCGTTGGTGAAGTCGCTGAGCTTTTGAGTCCAACGGGCGACTAGAACATTGACCGCCGCGAGAACGTCTGCAAACGCCGTATGCAGCCAGGCGTAGGCGAAGCCCCATCCCGAAGAAGGTAGATTCAAGCGCGCCGATCGTTCCAGTAAAACCACTGCGTCGGCGAGAAACGTGTCGACCTTCGCGATGATCTTCGCGCGATTGGTAGTGGTACCGGCAAGCAGCGGTGCAAGCGTGGTGTTAACGAATGCGTCGATGTCGGGGGCCAGCGACGTCAGGCTAGCCAAGGGTGTAGTGATGCGGGCCTGGTCGACGAAGACGGTGGAGTTGTCTTGCTGGCTCGCGTCGTTGGCGCGTAGAACGTCGCTCGCCCGCAGCGGTCGCGATTGCGTGAGCAGCGCCCGCAGGTTGCGTATCAGAGGAGCCGTTTCAAACATGCTGAATTGACCTGCCGGCGCGGTCAGGTACTGGATCTGCACCGTTGCATCCGGGCGCGGGTTCCAGGTGGTGACGACAAAACGCTGAATCCGGTCGTCAAGCTCGGCCATGGCTTGCAGGTTGTCGGGTTTGAGCAGGTACAGCGCGTCGATGGGACGCAGTCCAAGATCGGCGAGCGTGAGTGGATGCGACTGCGGTGCACCCGTGATCGGGTCGTTCCACGCGACAGTGCAGGCGATGTGATCGAGAGGCGGCAACATTCCGCTGAGCCAATCGTCGATGGCAGGTTCTGCTTGCGCCCGAGGCGTAGCGCCAACGGGAGCAGCGAGTCCGGGGCGAAACTGGATCCCAAATCGGTGGGTCAGGCCAACGCCAGGAGGAGCTGTGTCAACGATGCCGGGTTCAGGCGGAAAATTGCCAGTCGTGTAAGCGGCGATGGTGCTGGCCACGCGATCATAATTCCCCCGCACTGCCTGATAGACACCTTCGGCAAGTGCCAGGTCGGCAAGGGCGTCGTAAGAATTGCGCAGCGCGTCGGCCGCACCGTTCAGTGCAGTTTGTTCAGGTCCGCTCGCCGTCGGGAGACCGGTAGCTCCCCATGGATAGAGGGTCTGGCCGCTCTTGGTGATTTGGTCGACGAGTTTCTTGCCATCCACCACATTGCGCGCCTCGATCGCCTCGATGGGAACCGTGGCGTCCGTCTTGGTGGATGCCAAGGCGTCGGCAACCAATGGAAATGCCTTGCGTATAGGATAGATGAACTTGTCGACTTCGACGCTTGTGTAGTCGTCGTGCAGGATAAGTTCGAACTGGTAGCCCAGCAGCGCGCCCAGGCTCTGGCCATTTCTTATTCCTTCGATCAGCGAGAGAGCCACGCGCACCCGGTCGGAAGAAAGATTGACCGAGAGCTGGCCGGTGTCTGTGCCGCTGGACTGGGCACCGATAAACCCCGCACGAAGAACAGCAGCAGCATCGGCGTGCGGAATCGACGGAGCGTGAATGTAGCCGCCATTCTTCGCATCTGTCAGCAACGGCGCGGTGCCGGAAAACTGCGTGGCGAGCGTGGCCGGCAGTTGAGCCGGAACGAGCTGGTCGGTGGACGGATGAAGTTCTTCGACCCAGGCATACGCGCCCAGATAAAGGCCGGTTCCCTTTTGTTCGGATGCGGCGCGCTGGCTACTGATGTGCTGGTTGACCAGCCCAAGTAGCCAGGAATCATAACGATAGGAGCAAGTGTCCACATGTTCGGCAAAAAGGCGTTCAAGTTCGGCGGTCGAAGCAATCGCCAGAATTTTCAACGCAGCGATTTGCGCCGACAGGTCGGCTGCCGCCGGTGCGACTGTAAGTTGTTGACGGATATAGTCGCTCACCAGCAGCGTGGGACTGCCGGTGATCCGGCTCTCGGTCTTATAGAGTGCGGCGTAGCGGCTCTCGCTGCTGCCGGGCGCTTCGGCAACGTGTACGAAGCTGGACTCGGTGCGCATCGACAACAGCTGAGCAGCGGACAGAAATCCCGCGTCGCGATGGAAGTTATAACTGGAGTTATAATACCCGAGCAACAAGGCATGACGCAGGCAAAGATAGAGCAGGGCCTGCGGGCTTTGGTTGCCGGTAAAGCCAGGTTCCTCACGCAGGGTGTCCAGAGAATTTGACGCCGCGTCGATGAGCCACTGAATGTAGTCGCGGTTGTCGTCCGTGTATGAGCGAACCTGGGCCGTCTCTGACAGAGAGCGGTCGTCGATGATGGTGGTGATCTGCGGATTGTCGGTCAGAAAGTAATGATTCAGCAAGTCGGGCAGCTCGGCGCCACTGTAGCCGAGGCTCCGGAGCAACGTAATCCCTTCCGTCGCCAGGTTGAGCTTGTTCAGTGCGGTCAGCCAAATGGGGCCTAGCGCGAAGCGGTTCACCATGTTGAATAGCTGGGCCAGGCTCTCGGCGTTACGCGAAAAATACTCAACCGACGATGGGTTCAGCGCGAGGATGTCGAGCAATGTCTGATGCGGATCGCCCGCCTTAGCGACGAAGGCGGCATTTTGGCTCATGGTCGTCCAGTCAACATCGATCTTGCGCAGCAGGTTGTACAGCGCGCCGAGGAAGTTCTGTGACAGCGCAATGCGGAACCGGTCGTCTTGTTGGTACCACTGGATGCGCGAGAAAGCTGTGACCGGAAGAATGCCGTAGGGTTGTCCCCCGATGCGGATGGCGGGAAGCGGACCACGGCCGGAGACGTAGGAAGTGAAAAACGCGCGGGTTTCATCGATGACGTTGTCCGGGAAGATCGAGGTGGTGCCTGGGTTCGGAGTGAACAACGTATTCATCCAGTAGCCGAACGTCGCGGGCCAGAGCGCGGTTTGCATGGCGCGCGCCTGCATCTGGTCCACTCCTCCGCTGTCATGCACACCCGCAACGAATGCGGGATCGAGCCCGAGATATTCTGCCAGCCATTGGCCGTCGCGTTTCTGCGTATCGTCGCTGACTGGCGTAAACAGCGGACGGTTCTTGCGGTCGTCAAAGCTCCCATCGGCATCGTCTTCGGGTGTGGACCCGGCACTAGCGCCGGTCGCATTGTGTGCGGGCGTACCCTGGGCCACCAGGAAGAAGCCGCTGCGGCTCCACTGATGATGCGCGAGAAGCTCCTGCAGCGCCGCCGGACCGTCGCCGGCAGCAGTGCCGAGTTGCAGCCCGAGCACCAGCAGGCGCGTGAATCCAGCCGCGTATTGCTCGGGGGTGAGAGGAATTGCCAGCGCCATTCCTGCAGCTACGGCACGATCGAAGTCCACCATCCACTGCAATTCGTCGGGCACAAAGAGGTTGGGGCCGTCGGGATGAATGGCCGCCGTGGGATCGGTTTTTGGATCAACCGCAGGATCGGGCCCGGTATAAAGCGGTAGAGTCACCGGGCCGCCGACAGCTTCCAACATTTGCATGAGGACCTTCGTGCTCGGGTTTTCGTTGAATCCCAGAACCACGAAGCGGTCGGGAAATTGGCGAACCTGCGGCGCTTGCGACCACGACTGCAACGTGGTTACAGGATCAGCAGGGAGCACGACGAACGCCACAGAAAGACCCACGCTGGCCTTGGTCAAGGGTTTCGCGGGAGAGTCCGCAGGGTTGAAAGGCGCGTAACCGGAGATGAGATCGGCGGCGTGGGAAGCGCCCACGGCAGCGGTCAGGGCTGCGTTTGCCGCGGCGATCTTGCCGGCATCACTGTCCGCGAGCCACACGCTCTGCCAATAGGTTGAGATGGCAATGGAGTCTGCTGCAGACAATGGCGTCGTGGTCGGGATAACGAGAATTTCATCGGTAGCGTTGGTCTTGGTTGGCGCCGTGTTAGTTGGCTGGAAGTTGTCGACCAGCCAGCCTGCGCGTCCCGAGCCTTGAGCCGCCACCAGACCAGCCCATGCGCCACGCTGGTCGTTCTCCACGCCGCCGGCCCGCCAGATGTTCATCCAATAGGCTTTGATATTGGTGAGTTCTGACTCCGAGAACAGCGGTTCGAACGTGTCGATTGAGCAATCGTCGGGATAGATCCGAACCAGCAGTTGGTGCGCCGGCGCAGCGACTGCAGCCGCTGCGGCTATTCCAATGCCTGGCGGCGGGGTGGTGACCGGTGCAGTGCGGAAGCGGGTCTCGATGCGCACCGGGAAAAGCAAAAACGGCGAGCTGTCGCCCAGTAGAGCAACATTCTCTTGAGGAGTGTTGAAGTTGGCAAACGCCGCGGTGGCCTGCACGACGCTAGCGCGTGCCGACTGCAGTGCATTCTGCGCAGCAGCCTGGCTGGCTGCAGCCTGTTTGGCAACCGCCGCAAGTTGAGCCAGGTTTTGCGCACCCTTGTCCTGTGAACTGGTCTGGCGGGTCGCGAGCTCCAAAGCTGCCTGCGCCTGGCGGGCCTGCGCTGCCGCCTGCAAAGCGGCGAGTTGCGCCGCGTCATGGGCCGTGCGTGCGGCAGCTAGCTGGGCTTGAGTGGAGTTGAAGTCTGCCATGGCTAAGGCCTGTTCTCCGCGAGCATCTCGTCGGCGTGAACCGCGACCATCACCGGTTGCCGGAAGAGCACGTAGGCCCAGCGGGCGGAGCTGACGCTGGCGGGCTCAACTTTTTCGTCATCGCTCCACTGGTCGTGTTTGTCGGGATCGCTGATCTTGTTTGGCTCCTGCAGCGTGACGCTGGATAATGCCGCCGCCGACAGAAATTGGCCGGGCGTGATGCCAGCCACGGCATCAGGCCACGACACATCGTCGAAGGTCTCGATGGTGGTAGGCGAGACCTCAAGGCCGAAGCGCGCTTCGCCCGGGCGCTCCTGCAGCACGAAGTACCAGCCCGGATCACCGCCGGTTCCCTTTACATCGTCAATGGTCAGGTCAAATCCGAAGAAGTAGGTGTCGTCCTCGGGCTGCGCGGCGTAAAGCGGAGTGCGCATCTTCGAGCGTGGTGGCTGCGCCTCTTCTGCTGCGGTAAGCCAGTCGGGCTCACGCACCTGACCCACCATTTTTGCGTGCTGCGCGAAGATGACGGTGTCGGGATATTTCTTCAATAACTCCCCGCGCACGATGAGAACGGCTTGCGGCGCCGGCGTTTGACCCGGTGGCACGCGGTTGTTGTGATCACCCAACGACGAGTTGAGTGCCCAGCGGTGAATTTCGGGAATGTCGTACAGCTTCTCCTTGAGCGCGTCCTCGCTCAAGCCCTCGCTGTCGATGGTGTCTCCCACCGACCAGAACTGCCGGAAGTAGCTGCCGCGCTGGTCGGTTGGATACTCGCGCCACAGCAGCTTGCGGGCAAACTCGTAATTGAGACCCACCATGTAGGCCTCGATGAAGCGCTGGTTAGTCTCCATCAAAGTGATGCTGTTCTGCGCAATCTTGTTGATGTTGGGCAAGAAGTGTTCGACCGCACCATCTGAGAGCGGCTTGTACATGGGCAAGTCGATCTTGGGATAGGCCATCACTTCGTTGAAGTCTTCGCCGATCTGAGCCACGATCCAGGCGGGCAGCGCGATCATGCTGAGACCGCGTCGCAAGATCGTGATCTGGGGATTGACCGCAGTCACCAGCGTCGCCGCTACCGCGTTGAGATTGATTGCGACCGGAAGCGGTCGCTGCGCAGCGGTATTACCGATGGAGTTCAACTGGAACGATTGCGCCAGCGCGGTATCGAATCGGGTCGCGGTTGGGCTGTTCGCTCCGCCGAGGGTAGGAACGAACGTAGACCCCGGAACGCTGAGGACGAAGTTGCTGCTGGCGGGATAAGTAGCAACGCTGGCAGGAGTCTGGCCAGCCTGCGACAACGTCTGCGAGGCTTGCTCATCGGCGGCCCATTGACGCAGCAATTTATACAGAGACAGGCCAACGCCGATGACGGCCACCGCCGCAACCAAACCCGCGATGGGGCCGAGAACAAAGAACAACAGGATGGCAATCACAATGGCGATGATCAATACCGCCAATGGCAACCACGGATACTGCTTGAGCCAATTCAGAACCGCGCTGGGCGCGCCCGGTGGTATGACAGCGCCGACACCTTGATCGACGGTTGTGACTCCACTGGGAACCGTCTTCGGCGGAGCACTGGTGACCTCGCCTGCGTTAATGCGCTGAATCAAATTCGTCGGCGTGGCCGTCGCGGTAAAGGGTAAAGACCGCATGACGCGTCCGCCAGGCCGAATCACGCGGCGGAAGGTCGTCGATGTCAGCACCGACGGAACCAGCGTAGGAGCTGCTGTGGAGGCGCGCAAGCTCGCGATGGTCGTCCCGGAATAGAGGACACGGCTGGAAACGGGCGCGGTCATTGAGAGCACGCGCGCGGGGTCAGACGCAACCGTGGTCAAGTGGCGAGCGTACAGGCGAATGGAAGCTGCTGTGGCGAAGTGGAGCCGGCGAATGGATTGATTGGCCTGGAGCACATCGCCGATTTGCTCCCAGGCGTAGTTCATATACTCCTCGGCATTCGCCTCCACGATTTCAGCGCCGTAATTGGCCGGCACGCGAAAACGAGGATCGAGATTGAGCCGGTGAACCCAGTTGGTGGGATTGGGCGCGGCCGTGCCGTCGCGGTTAAAGAGCAGCCGCTGCGTGAGGGATTGCCAACGTCCATAGAGCGGCGAGGTAATCAACGGATCGGGATCGTCGCTGACACCGGGACCGATTCCCGTGGCAGCGTTGGCGTCGGCCGCAGTCTGTGCGGCGTAGTCGTCGGGCAGATTGATGAACTTGGCCAGCGAAACTTCAAAGGCATCGGGATAGGGTTGATCCCAATTCTCGTACTCGTCGCGAGTGGCTTTGTCGTCGGTGCTCAGGTCGGCGTCGGGGACTTCGAGCGCCCCGCCCAGGCGCAGGATGCCGTTTAGGCCAGGAGTGACGATGCCGGGAAGATTCGATCCGGGATCGGTGACATCGAAATCGCGGGTGCCTACGGTGGGATCGACCGGCTGTGGTTTCAGCAGGCTGACCAAATAACGGAAGTCGCCACGATCTCCGGTGCGGAAGTGCCAGCGAAAGTAATAAGGAAAGTTTTGCGGCTCCAACTGGCTGCCGTAAGGCGCCCAGGCTGAGGCGAGGGCGGAAGGCGCCTTTGTAGGGTCTTGACCCAGGCCAGCGAGACGGCCACTCTCAAACGCCGGAATAACAAACGCATCGTAGCCAGTGTTGACATCGAGCAGGCGCGGACAGAGCAGGCGCGAATATGCGAGGTCGGGATTGCTGTTGAGGATCGCCTGCACGCGCGGCAGCACTTGGCTCATGTCGGGCGAAACCAGTTCGGTTGATGGATTGGGCGAAAGGCCTTGGTTAAAGTGCACGTGCGCCCATGCCCACAACTCGGCAGCTACCGGAAAGACCGTCGGATCGGAGATGGTGATGAATGGCAGCGGACGATTGGCGATGTTCTTCCCTTCGGCATATTCGCCCTGCTTTAGAACGATGAGAGCGATCCAGGGGCTGAGTTGCAGTCCGGCTGGCGGAGCGGGGGTGTAGCGCCACGGATAGTCTTCGTCGTAGAAATCGACTGCCGCAAGATAGTTGGATTCGAAATTGGTAACTCCGGGCCGCGGCTCAGCGCGGATGACGGCGCTCGCTAGAACGCCGAGAATATCGCAGGGGCCATAGAGCGAGATGTCCTGAGCGACGCTCTGGGTGAGCGGTGTGCTGCCACTAACGGGAGTGCCGGAGAGGTCAAGCTCAACATGAATAGATGCGCGATTACCCGCC
Source organism: uncultured Acidobacteriaceae bacterium (assembly GCA_963699185.1). Taxonomy (GTDB): domain Bacteria; phylum Acidobacteriota; class Terriglobia; order Terriglobales; family Acidobacteriaceae; genus DASRAA01. The sequence goes on from OY969419.1 coordinate 1,754,997, forward strand.
GCCGGCGGAGCGGTGATGGCGTTTGCAACTCCTTGACGCAGCCAAGGAAGAAAGGCGTAGGTTCCCAGCAAATCTTCGGGATCGGCGATAGGCGGAGCGGGCGTCGGATTCGTGCTCATGCTGCGACCTCGAACTGGGGTATGACATGCAGCGTGCCTTCAAGGGACGGATCAGCTGCTATCGCGTTGGCGATGTAGTCGTGTGCCTTGGCCTGGCTCAAAAAGGCAGCCGCCTCGGGATGAAAGACCTGGTTGGACGATTGCAATGCCACGGCAAACGTCTCGTTCGATACGGCAACCGATCCGGTGTAAGGACGCGTCTGGGCACGGAAGTTGGCCGAGAGTTTGGATTGGCCAGCGCTATTGCCAGCCAGGAAGCTGGTAAACATGATGCGGGCGTGCGGAAAGAACCTGCTGCGTGCCGGTTCGTTTTCCGTGTCGACGATGGTGAGGTCATAGCGCACCGGGCGAGTGATTGCTGTTGCCGATGCCAAGGTTGCGCTGCCGGCTAACTCGATCCCGCTGTCCTGCGGTACGAACGCAGGCTGCGAGAGCTTCGTCGCGTCATCGAAGTTGCGGAACTGGGACGGCGCAAAAGGTTCCTGCAGGTCGCGCGTTTTGGTCAGCACGGTGCCAGAAACTGAGAACGCAAACTGGTTGGCATCGCTGGGCGCCTGGCTACCGACTTTGTCGATCTTCAGATCCAGTGGGACGCTGCGCTGGCTGATCTGCAAAGTGCCCGCGGGGTGCAGGACAAAGCTGGCCTCGGAAGGATCAAGCTGGCGAAGCACAACCAGCAACTGGACGTTTGCCGGCAAAGCGGTTTTCCAGTTAGAGGTCTTTTGCGCCTCCGCGGCAAGAATGGGCATGACTGCAACCGGCGGAAGGGTCGTATTCGGATCGTCGCCCCAGGTGAAGTCGATACCGATGTCGATCGAGAAGAAGAAGAACGACAACGATGCGGTGCCATGCACATGCCACGGGGTTGGGCCCGAAAGCGAAACATCGATACCGATTCCATAGACGCCAACGCCGAAGACCTGCACCGAGAACTGGCTGGAGAGTTCTACAGTGAAGTGGAAGGGCGAGAACTGAATCAGGGCATCGAAACCCGCGCTGCCGGACACTGAGCAGGCAGAGAAACCGAAGAAGAAGTCGGAATGCGTTCCGAACTGTACGGTGTTGGTGGTGACGGCAAAGTAGCCGTCGGCGTGAATGCGCGCGTAGGACTCGTTGATCAGGTCAATCGATATCCGTTGCGGCGAGGGGAACGGAAGCGGCGGAGGATTGAACTGTGGGTGAAAGCCTCCAACCGAAACCACGAGGTTAGCGTCGTCGCCGTAGGCAAACAGCAAGCCCATCTGACCGGAGAGTGTGATGAACAGGATGTGCGAATCGAAGAGCGACGCGAAGAAGTAGAACCGCTGCTTGTCGAATTCGAGCGCGCCGGCGAAGTTCACCTGCAGTACAAGGATCGCTACGTCGTCCGCGGGCAAAGCCATACGTAAGATGCCCAGAATGGCGGCGTCGCCCGGTGGAATCTCGATGATGACTCCGAGCGAAAGGCTGATCAGCGTGGGCTCTCCCCAGCCGATCTTGGCCATGAGGCCGATGAGGAAGGTGCCTTCCTGCGGGGGGAAGATGGCGCGCAGGTCGCTGATGATACGCGGGGCGTTCGCGATCACGTCCTGCGGGAACATGATGCTCTGGATGGAGCCGGTGCGTACTCCGTCCATCAGCGGCTGGAAGAGCATTGTGCGGTTCAAGCCGAGCAGACCGCCCACTGCCAGGAGGGTGAAGCCGAAGCTGAGCTGGATGCCCGCGCCGAAATCCGCTGTCAGGATAATCAGCAGCGAGAAGCCCTTGGAGCCATCGGGCATTTTGGTGGAGATGAGGCCGATGGCGGCGACCGAGAGGAAGTCCGCGATCTCAAGTTGCAGCGCTCCCGCGTACTCGCCGCGCGCGGTATCAATGTAGAGGTAGCCGCCGCCGGTAACCACGCCTGCGTTGACACCGAGGCCGACGCCTTTCGGCGGTTTGAAGGCGAGTGCGGCCGCGACTGGGCCGAGATTGCCTCCGGTCTTGGGGAAGGTGAGATTGACGGTGAGACCGACATCTTCGACTACCGCCTGCAGTGGACCGAGATTGCCCTGTAGCGTTGCACCCAACGAGATGGGGATGGCGCCGCTGCCGGGTTGGACTAAGATGGTGGCCGATTGAATTTCGATGGGTCCGAGCGAAATGTGCGCGGGAATCTCGATCTCGAGTCCTGCCGAGCCGCTGAAGTAGACGCCCAGCCGCGAGTCAAGACCGACCGTAATGCTGGCATCGACCGAGAGGCTTTGCGGCAGCAACTGGGCGACGAAGCCGTCGGCGTCGCCTCCGGGAACGATCACCAGCGCGGCGTCGGTAAGCGCCGCCTCGGTGTAGAAGCTGGCCGCTGTCGAGTCGGTACGGAAGCCGACCGCCAGGCTGAGTGAAGCGTACTCCAGCCGGCTGGCACCCTCGGTGCCGAGCAGCACCTGCTTGGTTCCAGTCGTATCCTGGTTCTGCAGGGTGACGGAAAATGCCGCAGCCGAGCCGGGTGACCCGCCAAAAATACCGGTGGCGAGTGCGACTGACTGGTTGGGCCGGATGCCGACAATTATTCCACCCGCTAAATCGAACGCCGCTTTCAGAATGAGCGACAGCTTGTCGGAGATGGTGATTGTCGTTCCGCCGGAGCCGGTAACGTAAGGGAGCATCGCGATGCCGGGGGCAGCCGATGCTGTTGCAGGAAGGGCATAGAAATCAAGTCCAGCGGTGAGATTGGCCTCGATCACCAAGTTGCCGATGAGCTGCCAGCGCAACGCGAAGTCCTGCAGATTGGTCAACGAGGTCGCGCCCTGCGTCAATGCTGCCTTCATTAATCCACTGACAGGACTGGAGAAGACGGTAAGCCCGAAGCCTTGCCCCAGCGAGTTCATGTTTTGCAGGAACAGTTGCTGGTCGAACGCCGGTCCCCAGGAATAGGCGTTACGGAAGATACCAAGCGGATCATTCAGGACGTTGCCAATGTCGTTCCAGGCAATGTCGAAACGAGTGTAGGCGGGACGCTGACCAGCAGCGGGTTTCAGGGTCCGGCGGATGACGCCAGCCGCCAGCAGTCCGGCGCCGAGAACCCGGTGGTAGCTCAGCAGGTAGTCGGCAACCAGAAAGTCCACCAGTTGACCGGGAAAATCGCTTGCGAACTCAACCGGATCGATGGTAGCTGGAAGTCCGGAGGCGGACGTGAGCTTCGAGACGGCCGAGAAGAAATCGACCAACTGGCTGATTACGTTCGCCGCCTGGCTTTCGTCGAGCCCGCCTTCGACAGCGTTCAGAATGTTGGTTGCGATGGTGCCCAAGTTCTGGATGTCAGCAATCGGTGTAGCCGTATTCCAGCCAAGCACGAGCATGAACTCAGAAAACTCATCGGGACCCGAGAGCGCACTCTGGATCGGGGTAAGCGCCAGTCCCAATTGCTCGGCGATGACTGCGAGGGTATCTTTACCTGCCATTCGTTTCCTCGGGTTATACAGCCCGATTCATACAGCCGATTGCAAATCGCGTACCACCGTTCATGAGCCCATCACGCTGAGCCAAACATCACAAACTTTGCGTTGTCCTCCAGAAAGTTCATCCGCGGCGTGCCGTGAGTGGGGTAATAGTTGTAAATCAAATGGTTTGTGCCGGTTGCCATAATGGGGAGCCTGACTCCATAAACGAAGTGACCGCCGATGAAAATTATCTTTCTGTCATTGGCGTCGGTCTCATCGGCTATGGGCGCCCAATCGAAGCCGGCGATCCAATCATCGAGGCTGGAAAAACCGAACCGGGCGTGGAGCGGAAGTCCCGATGTCTCCCGCGGATCGCTTTGAAGAAGAGGCTTGAGAAAAGCCATTCTGCCCGGTTTATCAGGCGGGATCGTCTGAGTTCCCATGAGTTGAGTAGCATTGAAGCCTTCCCGGCGCGACGTGCACAATCCGTTTTTCAGATTAATTAATTTCAGGCCGCCTGCGGCAGGTACGATCCTGGTGAGGATGTCGAATGGTTTTTCATCCGGAGTAGATGGAGAGAGTTGGAGGGCCGGGCTGATCCAGTCGCTCCACCTGTCGGGTACCGGAACCTGCTTGCCGCCAACTTCGACCCCTTGCTGAAAATTTTGTTTTCGGAACTCAGCGACCAAGTCAGCCGTCTTGCTGAACGGGGTAGGGCTCATGACCGTGTACTCAACCAGCATGTACTCGAGAACACCATTGCCCGAATCGTCTTTCAAACCGTGAAAGAATTTGGGTGCGTTGACCTGTTGAGGATTGTCTAGAGCTTTCTTAAAGAGCTGCAGAAATGGATGGGCGCTGTCGGCTCCGACGTTGCAACCTTTGACATAACAATTGGTGGTTGAAGTTCTGACCGCGGCAGGAATGTGAATTGTGCCCGCGGTATTCACCGCCTGCACCATCTCGTAATCGCGTCCATCCGAACCAGGTGGAACCTTAGTTGTCGAATCGAAGGCTATCGCAAACGCTTCATCGTTGGCATGTGCGCCCAGGATGAGATTGTCGGCCTGCTGCGAGTTCGCCACCAGCGACTGCAGAAAATCGGCAATCGTCGCGACCCCAACGACGTCGATCAGCGTCGTGTTCTTGCGGGATTTCATGGCCTGCTTTAGTAACTTTTCGTAGTCGGTAAGTCCGGGCACGAATGCGTAGTCCATAGTCCTCCCCCGTTCTCGCGTGAACGAAGGTTGGAGAATAGCGACAACAGCGACGCAATCGTTGAAAGTCTAGACCGCTGCGGACAGAGGCCGGCCAGCAATGAGGAGGGATTTTATGTCAATGGGCTGCGGTTCTCAAGCAAGAAAATGTCGAATTTGCGGTCAGCGATTCTGGTTCTCGGACCAGTCGGCTATTATGGGCGCAGTTGACGACCGAGGTTGGGTTCTTTGAGGACTTTAGGTCAGGTTCCTATTCCGTAAGGGTGACTGAAAGCGATTAAGGTTGAGAGCCCGCAGAGCAGGCTTTAAAATCACTGCCCAAGCAACTCCGAATATCCGGCCGCTCCGCTCTGCCGGGTCGAAAGGACAGCGATGGACTATGCCTTCGTACCGGGACTCGCAACCGGTGATCCCTACCTCACAACAATCAGCGGCGCTCTGCAAATCCACCCGAACCTGTTTCTGCTTTCCCCTACGCCCGATACACTGAGCAATTTTTTCTTTTACGCCAAAACTGCCAATGTCGTGACTCCGTCGGAGGACTTGATCATCGGGACACACGCCGACGACGAAGGAATCATTCTTGTCGCCGTCGACTCTACAATCCCCGCGCCTATTACTTATGAAAAGCTGCAGAACGCAACCAGCATCAAGCTTCCGACAGAGCTAAACAAGCCGGGAACCAGTTTTCGAATCTTCGGATGCATCATCGGTTCCGACATCAGCCTGCCGTTGTTAAAACTACTGAAGCAGTCGCTCGGCAATCCGCACGCCGTCGTGGCTCCGAAGTACCTCTACGGGGTAGCTTCGCTGGCAGGAGGCTTTCTGGAAACCATGTTGTACGAATTTCGCGTTCTGAGTCCAACGGCCCTGTCATCCAGAGACGCTGTGAAGCAGGCTTTCCAGGCGGGAAGCAATGCGACTCCGCCGCAATTTGTCGACGTGAATGGAACCAAAATATCACCAGATCTATGGGACACATGGTTACCTTCGGAGTCCCAGATGAAGCTCAAGCCGGCAACCAAGCATCAGATCCCTTTCACCGTCAAAGCAAGTGTTCCTGTTGCGAGCGGAGTGTCCATGCAGATGGATGTCCGGGCATTCTGGGTCGCCATCCACGAGATGATCACCATCCCTCACGTCGATACGGGCGAAGGTGAAAACACCACGAAGAGTAGAAAGGAGTTAGCTCAGGCAGGAATACCCAACGATGCTCGCTTTAAGTCATCGCATCCCTACCCTTATTACATGCGGTATTACTACAATTCGGCGCAAAGCCTAATCGACGGCGTCAACTGGATGGTGGCCGCATTCGAGGGCGGGACAACGTGGCAGCTCACGTTTGACCGCTATCTGTACGAGCTATTCATTCCTCTTACCGAGCCGCCGACGGACAGCCTGATCTGCAACTACTACCATGCCGGACAGCCTCCGGTAACCAATATGTTTCAGGGCCATAGCGTCGACGCCCGGCTATTCGCTTCAGTGTAAGTTGGGACACTCTTGGGGGCTTGAAGCCGAGCCGGGCGCAAGATACGTGTGTTGCTTCGAGCTTTTCAGTGCACTGTTCCAGACGCAGCTTGCACTCGTGAATTCGGCGACTTCTGGGGATTTAAAAGTCTTCGCCGGCCGTAACGCCTCAAGGTGTAATGGCGATGACCCGCAGAGGACTGCCTGACCCACCGACGATTTTCAGTGGTGCGGCAACGACGATGGCACCGGTCGGCGGGAGTTGATCAAGGTTCGACAGACCGGCCAGCCCAAACTTGCCGCTGCCGTGCATGATGTAGTGGTTCGGGAACGGCGGGTCGAATGTTGCGGCCTGGCCGGCATCGGTCCCAACGGTCTCTGCGCCAACGCCTAGCACGTCTCGTTCTTGAGCGAGGAAGGCGGACGTTTCCTTGGCCAATCCGGGCGTGTGAGGTCCGTTCTCCTTCAGGTTGATGTAGTCATTGGCATCCTCCCGCTTCGACCAGTCTGTACGCAAGAGAACCCATGCGCCGGACAAGATGCGGCCGTACTGTTCTTCCCACTCGCGGACTTGTTCTAGGGTCAGGAGATAGTTTGGGTTCGCGGCAACCTTCGCGCTGACATCAATAACACAGGCAGGACCGACAAATTTTCGCGGCGGGATACGGTCCACGGTGTTGTCCGGGAGGTCTTTCCCGCTCACCCAGTGGACGGGAGCATCGAAATGAGTTCCGGTGTGCTCGCCGGTCTCGAACGCGTTCCAGTACCAGGATGGACCGCGCTCATCGTACCGGGACAGCTCCCAGATCTTGAACGCGGGAGTGTTGTTCCATTGCGACGGCAATGGCAGCAGCGGCGTCTGTGGACTTAGCGGCTGGGTCAAATCTACGACCCGCAGCCGGCCAGCATTCAGTTCTTCGAGCAGTTCAGCCAACACGCGAGACATCGGCGCACCTCACAAGCTTTGCGTTCTTTTTCTCTGACCGATTGGGGTCGCAGCCATGCTGCCGATCTTTAGCGTCGCCTGAGCAACTGAATATGGCGGCGGAATTGAAACCGATTTTCAAGCAGCGACAGATCGGTAACGTAGCCCGACGGACCGGTAGCCTCGACCTTGGCGATAATGGTTGTCAGTTCGTTGCCATTTACGGCATCAGTCACCGCGGCTTTAAAACTCTCCACACTACGTACTGTGGCCGTTCGTGGAACTCCCGCGGCACGGGCGATCCCTTCGAGGTCCGTGCCTGCACTGGTTGCGCTCGGAAAACCACCCACCGATAGCAAGCTTTCGTTGTCGAAAACGACGTGGACCATGTTTTTGGGACGGTAGCGCGCCATCGTGCTGAGGCTGCCGAGGTTCATCAAGAGCGAGCCGTCGCCGTCGACGACAATCACTTTCTGTTCCGGCAGGCACAAGGCGAGACCCAACCCTGTCGAGGAAGCCAGACCCATAGCGTGTTGCAGGTAGAAGAAATTGGAACGGTGACCCAAAGAATGCAACTCGGCGGCGACTGCTCCCATGATCGTGACGACGAGACAGTTATTCAGTTGTGCATAAACCGAGCGCAGACAATCGAGGCGGAGCATCACTGCTCCTCCCACATCAGATCGCGCGTCAAAAGAAGAGCGACGGGCTGCAAGCTGCTCTCGGCAAGGGTCTGCGCCTGCCGGATTCGCGTGCTGACCGTCTCCATCCGATCAAGGAATGAGTAAGGGATGCACAGCGCACGCAACAGCGACTCGGTGACGTTGCCGCCTTGGGTTTGCCACGGATCGCGCTCACCCATAGAGCCGCGATAGCTGATGAGCATGAGGAGAGGGAGCTTGTATAAATGCGCGAAAGAGATGATGCCGTTAATGGATGCGAGGAAGCCATGGTTCTGCATCAGCATGGCCGACTTGACACCGGCGAAGTGCGCGCCTGCTGAGATGCCGACCCCTTCCTCCTCTTTCGCCAGTCGCACCAAGATGGTGTCTGGGTCTTCGTCCGCCAAGCGGATGAGATGTACCAGCCAAGTTTCAGGAAGGGCCGAGAGCAGGCGGATGTCACAATCCTTCAAAGCGTCGTAAATCAGCTTTGAGCTGGTGAGAGACACGGGCATAGGTTTGTTTTCAGGTCGGACAGGTCCCGCACCACGACGGCGATATCGCCGTAGCGAGAGGACTTGATCCGCGTTCCAGTATAGTGGCGAAGCGTAGCGCCAGCACAAGGTATTCCGGAGCAATTCGAAGCACTGCCAGAAAGCGAAACTCGGAGCAGCATGGTTCGAGGAAAACCAGGGCCAATTTGTTAGAGCGTATTCTCGCCTGCGAGGGCGGAGAATGCACCCTTGAGGAATGCTGCAGTGCGGTATCGGTTTGGCGCTGCTCATCTCGCGTAGCATCGGTGGTATCTTTTTTCTGGCGTACTCAGGAGTAGAGTCTTGCAGGCCAAATCCCAAAGGGTTCTCAACTACGAAACCACCTCTGCATCGAATGAAAGCTTTCCCATTGAAGCCGTGCGCGCGGCTTTCCCCGCTCTGGCTCGAACTCCGGAGTTCGTCTTTTTTGACAACGCAGCGGGCGCTCAGGTTCCGCAGGTGGTGCTGGACGCGGTGAATCATCACCTCCTCGAGTGCAATGTGCAGCGAGGAGGACGGTATGCTAAAAGCCGTGAAGTGGACGCGACGATTGTGCGCGGGCGAGAGAGTGTCGCAGATCTTGTGAATGCCCGTGATCCGAGTGAAATCGCATTCGGCATGAATGCCACTTCCTTCATTCGTTTGGTGAGCTTGGCGATCGGACAGACACTCGGTAAGCGGAACGAGATTGTCGTAACCGATATGGACCACGAAGCTAACGTCGCTACCTGGCTGGCGTTGGAGCGGAACGGGGCAAAGATCCTATGGTGGAAGGTGCGAGACGATGGCAATCTGCACGTTGACGACCTCGTTCCCCTGGTGTCTTCGACGACTCGGCTGGTGGCTTGCACGCTTGCTTCCAATGCGCTCGGGTCGATTGTGGATGTCGCGGCAGCAGCGGAGGTGGCGCACGCGGCTGGTGCCGAAATCTTTCTGGATGCCGTGCATTTTGGCCCTCACGGACTGATCGATGTGCAGGGCTTTGATTGCGATTACCTGGTGTGCTCGGGCTACAAAATATTCGCTCCCCACATGGGTTTTCTTTGGGGGCGCCGCGAGCTGCTCCAAGGGCTTCCGACCTTCCGCGAAGACTTCATCCCGGACGAGCCACCGGGAAAGATTGAGGCTGGCACTTTCATCTACGAAAATGTGGCCGGCATGGATGCGGCTGTGCGCTACTTGGAAACCTTGGGCAGGAGCATGGCAGGGAATGATGAAATGGAGAGATTGGAATCGAGGCGATCTGCTCTGCAACGTGCGTTCAAGACGATCCAGACCTTCGAAGAGTCGCTTGCGCTAGAAATGCTTCAAGTGCTCAACGAATGCGGCGCCACCGTCTACGGTGTGACGGATAGGAAGCGGATCCATGAACGAGTGCCAACGTTATGCTTCAATTTGCCGAATGTATCTCCGGCACGGGTCGTCGAAGAGCTTGCAAAGAGAAACATTGGTGCACGCGATGGCCACATGTATACGCCGCGCCTGATGAAACGATTGGGGCTGACCAAGGAAAGTGGCGCAGTCAGAGCGTCGTTGGTGCACTACAACACGGTGGACGAGGTGCAGAGGTTTGGCCGTGCGCTCGCCGAGATGTTGGGGTAGCAAATTGGGACCGCGCCAGCGTTGGCGGCTATGACTGATCAACATCCTTCAGCGGTTGGCACCACGCTTGCCGGCGCAGAGCTTCCGACGCCGGAAGTCGAAGGCCTCCATCGTCGCTTGGGCCAACGGCAGCTCACCATGATGGCGATTGGAGGCGCCATCGGCGTGGGTTTGTTTTTGGGAAGCAGTGTAACCATTCGTCTCGCCGGACCTGCCGTCATCCTGTCCTATCTTCTCGGGGCATTCATTGCTCTGATCATGTCCTATGCGCTGGCGGAGATGGCGGTCGTACATCCTGTTGCAGGCGCCTTCGGAGTTTACGCGGAGACTTACCTCAATCCGTGGGCAGGGTTTTCGGTTCGCGCAACTTACGGAGTTGCCCAGATCATTGCTATCGGTGCTGAAGTCACAGCCGCTGGCATCTACATGTCCTTTTGGTTTCCGAATGTTCCGCAATGGATTTGGGTCGTGCTGGTTTCAGTTGCTCTGGTGGCGCTCAATTCGATGAAGGTCAACCGCCTTGGTGAATTTGAATATTGGTTCGCAATGATTAAGGTGGCCGCTATCGTCGCCTTCATCATCGTCGGATTGTCTTTTATCTTTGGTGTTGGCTCGCGAAGCGCGATTGGCTTTGGCAATCTAACTCAGCATGGAGGATTTTTCCCCTCGGGATGGAAAGGGGTATGGCTTTCGCTCACAATAACTGTCACCAGTTATATGGGAGTGGAAATTATCGCCGTTACTGCAGGAGAAGCCCAGCGTCCAGAAACTACTATTCCACATGCAATGCGGAGCATCGTTTGGCGGCTCATTTTGTTTTACGTGCTGGCGATCGCGATTATCGTGACCTTGGTTCCCTGGAACCAGACGAGCAGCTCGTCCGCGCTTGCTGGCAGTCCCTTCGTGACGGCTTTCGCGGCGGCGCATATCCCCTTTGCCGCGGCGATCATGAACTTCGTCGTACTCACGGCTGCGCTATCGAGCGTGAATACCAACCTTTACCTTTCGACTCGAATGCTTTTCTCTCTGGGCCGGGGAGGATATGCGCCTGGCTGGATGGGCAAGGTGAGCCGTAACGGGGTGCCGCACTGCGCGCTGCTGGCCTCGACCGCGGGGATTATCGCAGCTATTCTGCTGGCCATCTTCGCCCCTAAAAACGCCTTCCTCATGTTGTATGGCACCGCGGTGGCCGGAATGTTTTTCGTGTGGCTAGTGATTCTCAACACCCACCTCCGCTTTCGCAAGGCCCTTACGACCGAGCGGCTGTTGAGTTTGCCTATGCGCCTGTGGGGCCACCCGTTCTTCACCGTGGTCGGCATTCTGTTGATTCTTGCGATCTCGGTTACGACCTTTTTCGTGGACGGGTTGCAATGGTCGGTCCCAGCATTTTCTGTTTTCCTGGGCTTTATCTCGCTCTTATATCTTCGAGGCCGGCGCGGCGCTCGTTAGCGGAGTGCTGACTGTTGCAAGGAGAGCATCTAATGATGCAAGCCAGCGAAGAGGTGCACTCTTCGCTTCACCGTCGATTTAAAGGCGACCTGCTGCGTCGCGGAGATGACGGCTACGAAGACGCGCGTGTCATTTGGAACGGAATGGTAGCTCGCGCACCGGGTCTAATAGCGCGCTGCGCCGACATTAACGATGTGCAAAATGCGGTGCGGGCCGCCTCTGAGGCCGGGATCCTTACTGCCATTCGTTGTGGAGGCCACAGCCTCGCGGGCTTTAGCACGTGCGATGGCGGTATGGTGATTGACATGTCGAGAATGCGCCAGGTCACCGTTGATCCTGAGGCTCGCAGGGCGCGGATTGCGGGAGGCTGTTTGTTGGGATCCATCGACACCACAACGCAAAAAGCTGGACTGGTTTTTCCCGCGGGCGTCGTTTCCCATACCGGCGCGTCCGGGCTGATCTTGGGCGGAGGAACAGGATGGCTCACCCGCAGGTTCGGATTGTCATGCGACAACGTTGAGGGATTTACGCTCGTGACCGCCGATGGCTCTGTCGTGCACTCCAACGCGAAGGAGAATCCGGATTTATTTTGGGCTTTGCGTGGAGGCGGCGGGAACTTTGGAGTAGTGACAGAGTTCGAAGTGAGACTCCATCCACTGACCTCTTTGGTGCTCGCTGAAGGATTATGTCCTGAGGCTGATATTCGCCGGCTGCTGGAGTTCTGGAGAGACTTCATGGCCGAAGCGCCACTCCACTTGAAGTGGAACATTGATCTGCGCCTCGCCCCGCATACAAAGAGGGTGCCTCTTGAACTTCAAGGGCGGCCAGTGGCCGGCAATTCTTTGGTTTGGACGGGTGACCCCGACGCTGGGCGTCCTTATTTGGAGCGTGCGCTTTCGATATGCAACCAGAATTCTGTGAGCAGCAAGATTGTGTCGTTCTTGAATCTACAAACCATGGCGGACTCCGATTTCCCGCATGGCCGTCGCTATTACACCAAATCGGGTTATTTCACATATCTCGACGACGGCAGCATCGATCGCATGGTGGAGGCGGCAGCCACGATGTCCTCGTCGGAAACCCTGATTGAACTTGCCTATCTAGGTGGGGTGGCGTCCCAGATCGCCGCGAACGAGACCGCGTTTGGCGATCGCAGCGCTCCCTTCATCATGAATTTACTCGCGAGCTGGTCAGACGCGTCCGCTGATTCCGGGAATATCTCGTGGGTTCGCGGACTCTTCAACAAACTTCGACCGGCCATGAAGCCGGGCGTCTACGTAAATTTCATGAGCGGCGACGAACAGGATCGGGTGCCCGAGGCTTATCACGAACGGTGGGACCGCATGGTGGCGGTTAAGTCACACTACGATCCTAATAATTTCTTCCGGCTGAATCAGAATGTTCTGCCACGGAAGCTTGCGGCACGGTAGCCGATTCCGAAGACGACTTAGTAATGACCGGGGGAGGACGGTCCGTATAACCGTCGCTGCGACGCCAAGCTCTCGTCGGATACCTGGTTGGCAGCAATTGAGGGGCTGTGCGAGACTGAAGACGCAGAAGCAAGAGCAACTGACGCCAGAACCAGCACCCGCCACAAGGCGCGGATGGAGGGTGCATTTACCCCAACGCAGCAACTCTTGTAATTTGCGCCTCTACAATGTGGGCCTGTAGCTCAACGGTTAGAGCAGGGGACTCATAATCCCTTGGTTGGGGGTTCGAATCCCTCCGGGCCCACCAGCTCGTCCCCACAAACTCCAGGACAATCTCATCAGGCCAGTCTGACGCGTCGAGAACGCCTCGCCCAGAACTGATCGAAGCTACCCGCCAAGTCGTTGTCTCGACTGACGTTGGAATCTTCGCCACCAAAGTTGGCGTCCGGTTAATTGTGCAAATGGGCGGCCGGTGTATGCTGCCCTGGTCTCGCGCACGCGTGCTAATATCGAGACCTATTAGAACGCTCGGAGATAAGGTTGTGGGGCTGAATTTCCGAACTGGTTTAGTGCGGGGCTTTGTTGCCATACTTCCCATGGCAACGGCGAGAGTTGCTTTCGCCGCGAATAGCGTTGACCCCGCAACACCCAGTATCTTCTCCCCAGCATCCACGCCCGCCGACTCTATTTATCATCTTTCGCTCTTCGTGCTGGCCATTTGTCTAGCCATATTTCTTGTGGTGTTTGGACTGCTGGTCTATGCGCTCGCGAAATTCCGTCGGCGTCCGGGCGATGATGGCCGCGAGCCCGCGCAAATTTACGGCAGTAACCAAGTGGAATTAGCGTGGACGGTCATCCCCGTGCTCATTGTGGTGGTGCTGTTTCTCGCAACTGCGCGCGTGATTCATGCAGTTGAAGACGCGCGATTTCCTCCCGGCACGACCGAAATCACGGCGATCGGCCACCAGTTTTGGTGGGAGTTTCAATATCCCCAGGAAGGGTTCGTTTCTGCCAACGAGTTGCATGTTCCGGTCAGCGATCCCAGGAATCCTAATCCTACGCACATAACGCTGCTGTCGGCTGACACCGACCATAGCTTCTGGGTTCCAAAGTTGGCCGGCAAAACCGACCTCATTCCGAATCGCACCAATAGTATGTGGATCGATCCTCACGAGACCGGAGTTTACGTGGGACAGTGCGCACAGTATTGCGGAACCCAGCATGCCAAAATGCTTCTACGCGTCATCGTCGAGTCTCGCGAGGACTTTGACCGCTGGGTCGCCGGCCAGCAACGGCCTGCTCAGAACTTGGATTCGGCTGCCCGAGGGCGTAAGGTTTTCGAGTCCACGGCCTGCGTCAACTGCCACACCGTTGCAGGCACGAGTGCTACTGGAAAGTTCGGTCCCGACCTAACGCACCTGATGAGCCGCGAGACGATCGCAGCCGGTGCCGCCATCAACAATCGGGAGAATTTGCGGCAATGGGTCAAGGATCCCGACTCCATCAAGCCGGGCTCGCTGATGCCTGCCATGCAATTGGACGAGAAGGATTTGGACGCACTCATCGACTATCTTCAGAACTTGCGGTAAGAACACGGGGACTCAGTGATGTCGAACGCCGAATCAGTGCTGAAACCGATGACGGTCTCGCCCGCCGGGGAACAAGCACGGCCGTTGTTCGACCAGGTGCACGAGTGGATCGTCACCGTCGACCACAAGAAGCTGGGGCTGATGTATTTCGGCTACGGAATCCTTTTTCTGGTGATCGGCGGGCTTGAGGCCCTATCATGCGGGTCCAGCTCGCGATACCGCATAACCACTTCGTCTCTCCTCAGACCTTCAATCAGTTGTTCACGATGCACGGCACGACGATGATCTTCTTTGCGGTCATGCCGATTGTTTTCGGGTTCGCCAATTATCTGGTGCCGCTGATGATCGGGGCACGCGACATGGCATTTCCCCGCTTGAATGCCTGGGGCTTCTGGATGAGCGCCCTGGGCGGCATCATTTTGTACTTCAGCTTGATTGGTGGCAACGGACTTTATGGAGCGGCGGGCGCTCCTGACGTGGGCTGGTTTGCTTATGCCCCTCTTACGGCGCGTGCTTTTTCGCCGGGACATAGCACGGATTACTGGATTATCGGCTTGCTGGTCAGTGGCATTCGGCAGCATCGCAACCGCGCTGAACATCATGACTACTATCCTGTGCATGCGGTGCCCCGGCATGACGCTGAATCGCATGCCGCTGCTTGCCTGGTTGAACCTGGTGATGGCAGGCCTGGTTCTGGTGGCCGTGTCGCCGCTTGACCGCTGCGCAGATCATGCTGCTGATCGACCGCTATCTGGGCGGCCACTTCTTCGATACCCAAGCCGGTGGCTCGGCGGTCATATGGATGCACTTCTTCTGGATCTTCGGCCATCCCGAGGTTTACATCCTGGTTTTGCCGGCGTTCGCGATTCATCTCCGAGGTGATCCCGGTGTTCTCGCGCAAGCCGATTTTTGGCTACTCAGCATGGTGGCGGCAACACTAGCCATTGGCTTTATCAGTCTGGGCGTGTGGGCGCACCACATGTTCACCGATCGGGATGACCTCCTACGCCAATGCATTCTTCGTGGCGTCCACGCTGGCGATCGCAGTCCCTACGGGGATAAAAATATTCAACTGGCTGGGAACAATGTGGGGAGGTAAGATCATCTTCAAGGTGCCGATGCTGTTCTGCATCGCGTTCCTGTGTCAGTTCCTGATTGCCGGGCTTAACCGGCATCATGCTGTCGGCAGCGCCCTTTGATTGGCAGCTTGGCAATTCCTACTTCGTCGTCGCGCACTTTCACTACGTGATTGTTGGCGTAATCTCTTCGCGGTGTTCGCCGGCTTCGTATTACTGGTATCCCAAGAGTCACGGGAAGAATGACGAACGAGACCCTGGGCAAGTGGCATTTCTGGCTGTTTCTCATCGGGTTTCATCTGACGTTCGACTTCATGCACATCCCGGGCGTACTGGGCATGCCGCGCCGCATTTATACCTACGAGCCGGGACGCGGCTGGGAGATCTGGAACTTGATCGTCTCCATCGGCGTCATCTTCCAGACTCGTCGGCGTTTTGTGCTGGGTGTTGAATCTCTGTCTGGTCGTATTTCAAGGGTGAGCCGCGGGCAACGATCCCTGGGATGCATGGACGCTGGAGTGGGCGACACCTTCTCCGCCGCCCGAATACAACTTTGCCAAGATTCCCGCGGTGCGTAGCCGTCGTCCGCTGTGGGACTTGAAACATCCCGAAGATCCTGATTGGAAGTACGAGTAGAGGAAACTGCTGCTTGGCAGCTACCACGATCGCACTACCCCAGTCCGAAATGCCGCTCCCGCACGAATTTCGCGGACGTGTCGGCATGTGGTGCCTGATTGCGGCCGAGTCGGCGATCTTCAGCATCTTCGTCGTTGCCTACCTGTACTACGCGGGCAAGAGTCTCAGCGGTCCGACTCCTCGCGAGGTGCTTCACGTTCCAGTCTTCAACTCGATCTGCCTGTTCTCCAGTAGCTTCACCATCGTGATGGCGGAGCGCGCCATTGAGCGCGGCAAGACTAGGCTGTTCGGGATCTGGTGGCTTTTCACCATCGGGCTCGGGACGATCTTCATTCTGGGAACAGCCCGCGAGTGGTACCACCTGATCTACGACGAGGGCCTGACAATCAGCTCCAGCCTGTTCGGAACCACGTTCTACTCGCTCGTCGGCTTGCACGCGCTTTCACGTGATCGTTGGCCTCACCGGCCTTTCGATCATCATGATCTTCACTGCGCTCGGGCTAAGTGAAGCAGGAGCATGCGCCGCGCATCGCAGTCTTCGCCATGTACTGGCATTTTGTGGATGCAGTTTGGGTCGTCGTACTCACGGTTGTGTATTTCGTTGCCCGCTAAGATGGCTTGAGAGACTGTTATGGAATCACCAGACCAGCACGCCGTCGGCAATCCGGAGAACGTGGTGCTGCCCGCACCGACAGCGTGGCCGTTCGCACTGGCGCTCGGCGTTTCGTTGATTTTCGCCGGACTGTTGACCAATGCGTCGATCAGCGTGCTAGGAGCGATTCTTTATCTTATCGGCGCAGTCGGATGGTTTCGGAGGTGCTTCCGCATGAGCACCACGGTCCAAGTTCCTGTTGTCCCTGAGGCAGAACCTTCGGTCGTCGCTCCGCAGTGGAGGTCCAGCGATTGCCGGTTGCGCAGCAGGTGCAGCGCGCCTGGCTTCCGCTAAAGATCTATCCTATCTCTGCTGGAGTGAAGGGCGGACTGGCAGGCGGGGTCGCGATGGCACTGCTGGCCATGCTTTACGGGCTGATCTTCTATCGCAGCATCTGGTATCCCATCAATCTGCTCGCAGGTAGTCTCTATGATTCGCCGAATATTCCCACCACAGAGGAGCTGATGCACTTTCGCCTGGACTGGTTCCTGTTTGCGCTCGCGATGCACGTCACGATGTGTCTGCTCGTCGGGCTTCTCTATGGCGCGATGCTTCCCATGCTACCGACTCGTCCGATTGTGTCTGGGCGGTGTCATTGGCCCGCTGCTGTGGACGGGTTTGCTCTACCGCGTCCTAGACTTTGTGAACCCCCTGCTTGACCAGCAGATCAACTGGTCTGGTTCGCGGCGTCGCAGGTGGCGTTCGGAGTAGTGGCCGGGCTCGTGGTCGTTCGCCAGAACAAAGTGTGGACGTCGGAGAACCTGCCTCTCGCCATGCGCGCGGGGATTGAAGCGCCGGGTCTCATGCATGAGCGCGACAGCGAGGACCGCAAGCAATGAACTGGCGTTTTCCAGCTTTGGGGCTATTGCTTGCTGTGCTTCTTTCACTCGCGGCGTGCACCCGCGCGAGCGGAAAGCCTGCTCCGGGACCAGAAGTACCTCGGCCAGACTCTGTCCTGGATCCCGTAGTGCTCTACAGTCAGAACTGTGCGGGGTGTCATGGCGCTGACGGACGCAATGGACCGGCGATGGACCTGTCCGATCCGGTGTATCTGGCGATCGTTGATGACGACACTCTGCGCTCTACGATTTCCAAAGGACGTCCGAGCACAGCCATGTCAGCGTTCGCACAGAAGGAAGGGGGGATGCTGACGGAGGAGCAGGTTAACGCCATCGTTCGCGGCATCCGTGAACGCTGGAGTAAGCCTAACGTGCTGGTGAGCGTGGCGGTCCCGCTGTACGCAGCAAAGACTCCAGGCAATCCGCAACAGGGGCAAGCGGTGTACGCGACGTACTGCGCTTCGTGTCACGGCGAGGGAGACAAGGGCGGACCGAAGGCGGGCTCAGTTACCAATCCTTCGTACCTCAGTCTGATCAGTGATCAGGGGCTGCGGACCATCGTTATCACTGGACGGCCTGATTTCGGTGCACCTGACTGGCGTGGGAATGTATCCGGTCATCCCATGGGCGAACAGGAGATTACCGACGTGGTGGCGTGGCTTGGAGCGCAGCGCCTCAAACAGCCGACACAGGCGTCTGCGGCCAACCTAATTTCGCCCGGGGGAATTCAGTGAGCGACCAGGACACAAGTGCAGTCTCGCGGCGCGATCTGTTCGTCAAGATTGGGATGTTGCTGAATGGCCTTGCTGTTGTGATCCTGACCACGCCTCTGATCGGCTACCTCGTCTCTCCCATTCTTGGAGGAGATCGTGGCCGGTATAAGCGTTGGATTACGCTGGGCGAACTCGATGAATTTCCGGAAGGCCAAACTCGCCTCGCGAAGTTTCAGAATCCGATTTCCGGTGTCGCTGACGGAGAAACGGACCAGATCCCGTGTTGGGTCCGTCGCATGCAAGGCGAACAGTTTCAGGTCTTCGCAGTAAACTGCGCCCACCTCGGATGCCCGGTGCGCTGGTTCGCGCAATCCGGACTATTTATGTGCCCGTGCCATGGCGGTGTGTATTACCAGGACGGCTCGCGTGCCTCGGGACCACCACCGCGCGGATTGTTCGAGTATCACTACAAAGTCGAAGGCGGCAAGCTGCTGATTGAGGCAGGTCAACTGCCAACGTTGTCCACGACAGCGGCCCTGCGGGCAAGGAAGAATGGATGTCAAGGCTGAAGTCCATCGGCAACTGGTTTGAGCAGCGATTGCAAATCGGCGGGGCCGTCCGTGAGGCGATGACGCATCCGGTTCCGCGTAAATCGGCGAGCTGGTGGTATGTCTTCGGCAGCGCGGCACTCACTCTTTTTATTCTTCAGGTGTTCACGGGCATCATGCTGGCGCTGACCTATGTTCCTTCGGCCGCCGAAGCATGGAACAGTCTGCAGTTTCTCAACCACGGCGTCACTCTGGGATGGTTTCTCCGTGCGGTGCACGGTTGGGGCTCGAACTTCATGGTGGCCGTGGTGCTCATCCACCTGTGCCAGGTCTTCCTGTTCGGTGCCTACAAGTTTCCGCGCGAGCTTACTTGGGTCGTCGGCGTCTTCCTCCTGCTGATGACGCTGGGCATGGCGTTCACCGGTCAGGTGTTGCGCTTCGATCAGGACGCGTACTGGGGACTGGGCATAGGCGCTTCCATCACCAGCCGCGTGCCCTTGGTTGGCGGATATCTCGTTCATATGCTGCTGGGTGGCCCTATCATAGCTGGCGCAACCCTGTCGCGATTCTTTGCGCTCCACGTGTTCGTGATCCCGGGCTTGCTGATTGCGCTCGTCTCCGTGCATTTGCTGTTAGTGCTGAAGCTCGGCATCAACGAGTGGCCCATGCCCGGGCGCGTGGTTCGTCGAGCCACCTATCTCAAAGAGTACGAAGAACTCACGCACCAAGACGGCGTTCCCTTTGTGCCCACGGCGATTTGGAAGGACATGTTCTTCTCCGCCGCCATCATCGTGAGCGTGATGGCTTGCGCCTGGTTCTTCGGCCCATTTGGCCCGAGCGGTTACCCCGATCCCACGATCGTGCAAACGATTCCCAAGCCCGACTTCTTCTTCCTGTGGCTGTATGCGATGTTGGCGCTACTTCCGCCCTCGATGGAGACGCCCGCACTGCTCATCGGTCCCGTTATCGTCATCGGCTTCCTAGTCCTCTTGCCGTTCTTTTCGGGCGAAGGTGAGAAGAGCTGGAAGCGTCGGCCCATCGCGGTTGTTACGCTTTTGTTGGTCGCGGTCGCGCTTGGAACGTTCACGCAGCTCGCAACTTACTCGCCGTGGAGTCCCGTTATGAACGCTTGGAGCGGTGACCCGGTGCCGGTTGAGGATCTCAACGGCCGCACGCCCTTGGAGCGTCAAGGCGCACTCGTTTTCCAGGTGAAACAGTGTCGCAACTGCCATTCGATTGGTGGCTCGGGTGGCAAGCGCGGTCCCGCTCTCGACAAGGTAGCGACCAATCTCACTCGCGACCAACTTGTGCGCCAGGTGATTCAGGGCGGAGGCAATATGCCGGCGTATGGGAAGAACCTGAACCCGGCAGAGGTGACCGCGCTGGTTTCGTTCCTCGAGACACTGCGTCCGTCCAATCAGCCGGCGGCCCGGGATGCGTCGCAAGTGGCGATTACCCGCGAAGAACCGGCACCTCGAGCCGCCAACTCCCGCTGATTCGCTATGCAGTCCGCCTATCAAGCCGTGCTGCGTTCCTGGTCGGTTCCTCCGGCAGCAACATTCGCGATTGCTCTGTCGGCCATCGTTTATTTGCGTGGATGGTGGCTGCTGCGTCGGGCGGGCTCTCCGAATATTCCACCCTGGCGTGCGGCCACATTCTTGCTGGGACTTGTTTCTCTCTGGGTAGCACTCGCTTCACCGATGGACGTGTTCAACGGCTTCGTGCTCACGGCCCACATGCTGCAGCACATGATGCTCATGATGGTTGCGCCTCCGATGTTACTTCTCGGTTCGTTTCTGGTTCCAGTGGTTCGCGGATTGCCGATCTTCGCGGCCCGCGAATTTGCCGGGCCATTCCTGAATTGGGCTGTCGCCAGGCGAATAGGAAGGGCACTGACCAATCCTGTGTTCGCGCTGCTTCTGATGGGCGTCGCGATGTTCACGTGGCATACGCCGGCCCTGTACGAGTTGGCGTTGCGCTCGCCGGCATGGCATCAAACAGAGCATGCCTGCTTTCTGCTCGCGTCGCTCATTTTTTGGTGGCCGGTTGTGCAGCCGTGGCCCAGCCGCGCCCACTGGCCTCGTTGGGCCATGGTGCCTTACCTGCTGGTTGCCGACCTTCAGAACACCGCATTGTCTGCGATTCTCGCGTTCTCTGATCGCGTGCTGTATCCGTCGTATTCCAGTGTGCCTCGTCTATTTGGCTTCTCCGCTCTGGAAGACCAAGTCGCTGCTGGCGCCATCATGTGGGTTGTCGGATCGATCGCGTTTGTCATACCTGCTGTCGTCATCGCCGTCCAGTGTTTATCGACGCGGTCATCACACGAAACGACCACCGCTGTCCGGCGTCGTGATAGCTCCGTCTTCGAGCCGCTGCTTTCGCGCCCAGCGGGGATGCTCTCCCGAACTAGATGGGGACGCTACAGAGCGGAAGCCGCCTCGTTCCTCATCCTATTCACCGCAGCAGCTCTATGCTTCGCAGGGTTGGCGGCGACGGGAACGAATGACGACGATGTTCAGGTCCTCAGGTTCAAGGGCTCATCTGGACCATTTGCCGTGGCCGTTTATGCTCCGCCTGGAGATCTCGCCCCTGATGAGACGGCATTCAGCGTGCTGGTGCAAGATCGAAGTACGCAGTCCGTCTTGCTCGACGCCACGGTCGATGTGACCGCGTTGCCCGGTACCGATACCCAGGGAACCAAGTCACCAGTAAGAGCGAATAACGCGAACTCTGGAAACAAATTGCTGCAAACTGCCAAATTGAGATTGGCGGCGCAAGGTGATTGGAACCTGAATATCGCGGTGGGCCACAACTCTGACACCGGCTACGTCTCCCTGCCGGTGCGGGTGGTAACCACCGGGGCTGGCGGTGAGTATCCGTTGTCTTATGTTGCGATCACCGCGTTCTCCATGGTTCTCCTCGGGGTCTACTTCGGGCGGCATCGGTCACGCCGTGCCGAAAGCCCGGCCCAGGCCTGAACCCCTAGAAGAAGGGAGTCTCAGTTGTCGACTGATTCCCGGCGAAGTTTTCTCCAAGCCAACCGGGCTGGAAAGAACAGAATGGCGGCCCAGAGCAGCAAACTCGGTCCCCACGACATCAGGAATACTAGGAAGCTAACGATACCGTCGACCACGCTCCGGTAACCTTCAACCGCAGCGTTGTGGAATTGAGTGCCGACTGATGGAGGCATTACTTGGAGCTGTGTCTTGCGTTGTTCGCTGAGAGACACGCTCAGGGTCCCGAAGTCGACGCGCTCGCTGAGGTTCTTCCGCTCGGCTTCCATGCGCTCGATCTGCTCGCGGACCTCGCTGATCTTTTCCTCCACCGTCACGACTTCATCGAGCTTTCCGGTCTGACGCCGTAACAGTTCCGTCAAGCGCTGCTCGGTGTTGCGAGCGTTGGTGAGGCGAGCCTGCAGATCGACATACTGCGAAGTGACCTCTTCGCCACTCTGGGACTCCGACTCCACATGGCCAAGCTCTTTCACCTCACCAATGGCCGAGTCGAGTTGGCTCGAGGGCACCCGCAGCGTGGCAGAGAGTTTGCGATCGGCGCCTTCGGGAGCGCTGGTCGTCATCTCACCCACGTATCCGCCATGGCGCTTCAGGATGTCCTCCAGCCTCTTCTGGGAGGTGTCGAAGTCTTTGACAACGATCGTGAGCTGCGCAGTGCGGACAATCATGGTACGGGACGAGGCTGCATAGAAGGCCGACCCGGTATTGCTGTCGGCCGCCGGTGCTGCGGCACTGGCTGGTGCAGCAGGCCGAGCAGCGTATTCCATGTTAGAGGACATCTGGGCCCGCATCGCTCTCAACTGGTCGCGATCGGCCCCTTCCATGCGGCGGGCTGCCTGCGACGAAGACTGCGCAGCGACAGGTGCCGTTTCGTTGACTTGCGATTCGGCGATGTTCGTCGATTGTTGCCTCACCGCTAGGTTACGTTGGGTGGTCAGAATCTCAGCAACCAAGAGCAACGCCAATACTGCTCCTGAAATTGCTAACACCGGGCGCGGAATACGGAACCCTCCCAGCCAGATCTCCCAGCGTGAGGCTTTAGGCTTGGAGTTCCGGGCTGCCGCCTCCTCGTGTTGCTGCAGCGCTGATATGAGCGTCGGTGTCACTCCCGTATCTGCTGCTTCAATCTGCCATGCGGCCATGTGACGCGAGACGGCCTGCAGATCTGCAGCCAGTTCCTGGCACTCGCGGCATTCGCGCAGATGTTCGGCGGCCCTGGCTGCATCTTCACTGGGTAACTCGCCGTCGAGGTAAGCCATCACCTCTTCATGGTCGAGCGGATGTGTGTTCTCTCGCATTTCAGGCCTCCCCCTCAACTGGATTGGCCATTTTGGGTCCAGCCGATTCATCCGGCGCAGCGTGCGACTGCGCCTTCGCGCCCGGAGCCAGGTGCTCCTTCAGCGCCATTCGCGCCCGAAAAAGCTTGGATCGCACGGTATTCAATGGCATTTGTAAAACCTCGGCGATCTCGCCGTAGCTTAACTGTTCGTATTCGCGCAACATTAGGATCTCGCGCTCCGTGTCGTCTAACTTCTGAAGACCCTCGCGCACCCAAAGGTCACGCTCGGCAGATCCATGGGCGGTCGGCTCGGTAACCGTGTCGATGTCGGGGCCATCGTGCGCGCGCTTACGCCTCTCGGACATGAGCAACTTCAGCGCAATGCCGTATAGATACGTTCGAACCAACGCGCGAGGTTCGTAGCGATCAGTGCTGCGAATTACCACCAGGAAGGTCTCTTGCGCGAGGTCCTCCGCGCGTCCCTCGCTGTTGAGCCGCCTCCGGAAGAACCCGTGCAACGGACCGCGGTACCTTACGTACAGTTCGTCAAACGCTTCGCGTGAGCCTCGTTGGAACGCGAGCATCAGGACTTCGTCGCTGATCATGGTTGCCGGTGCTCCTCCTTCCACCGCCCCCGAACAACTTGCACTGCTCACATCTGTAATGCCGAAACAGGCCGAAAAGTTCCAGTACGACCATTAAATACATGCGTGGGACGGCCCGGTGTTACGGACCGTGAGACAGAGTTGTCCACGACGAATGCGCGCCTGTCTAAGTAACCGCGCTGCTGGCTGTTGGACGATGGAAAACCTTGGTTGTTGCCTGCAGAACTGGCGCTGATAGTCAGCTATACGGATAGAACACGAAAAACAGCAACGATAATGCCGTCAGTGCCCACAGCCCCGGCTTGAGTTGATCGTGCTTTCCCGATACCAGCTTGCAGATCGGATAGAGCACGAAGCCGGAAGAGATTCCGATGGCAATGTTGAAGGTGAAGGCCATCAGCGTCACGACCGCGAACGCTGGAATCGATTCGGTAAAGTCGGTGAAATCGATGCGCGTGATGGGCGAGAGCATGAAGAGCCCCACGATGATCAGGGCGGGTCCGTAAGCTTGCGCCGGAATTGCCGCCACAAAGGGCGCGAAGAACAGCGTCAGCAGAAAACAAGTGCCCGTAATGAGGACCGTGAAGCCCGTCCGGCCTCCGGCCTCAATGCCCGTTGCCGATTCGACAAATGCGCCAGCTGTGGTGGTCCCGAGTGCCGGGGCGAGGCAGGTGGTGAAGGCGTCCACCAGCATGGGGCGCTCGATTTGAGGTAGTTGCCCTTCCTCGTCCAAGAAACCGGCACGTGCTGAGAGCCCGATCAGTGTGCCCATAGTGTCCACGAACGCCATGATGAAGATAGTCAGCACCACGGGAAATGCCCGCCAGGTGAGGGCTCCGCGAAAATCGAGTTGCCAAAAAATCAGCCTGAGGCTCGGCGGTAAACTCACCAGGTGTTGCGGCGGCGCTGCGGTACCTACGAGAAAGGCGACAATGGCCGTAATGATGATTCCCAACAGGATTGCTCCGGGAACCTTTCGAATCGTGAGGATCGCGAGCAGCACGAAGCCAAAGGTCGCTACCAGCGTGGGGTGCGAGGTGAGATGCCCGGCTTGCACGGGAGCGCCTGGCACTCCAAGCACGACGAGTCCCGTCTGATTCAACCCGATGAAGGTAAGGAAAAGCCCAATTCCGACCGCAAAGCTGTAGCGCAAGCAGGTCGGCACGCCTTCCACAATCCACTGACGCAGCCGCAAAACGGTCATCAAGATGAACAAAGCGCCGGCAATGAAGATGGCTGCGAGGGCGGTCTGCCAGGCGAAGCCCAGCATTTTGCAGACGGTGAACGCAATAAACGCGTTTTCTCCCATGTAAGGTGCAATGGCAAAGGGACGGTTGGCGTAAAAAGCCATAAGGTAGCATCCAGCAACCGCCACCAACACGGTCGACACGAAAGACGGCCCAGCGGGGATTCCGGCGGCAGACAAGATCGCGGGATTGACGACCACGATGTATGACATCGTAGTAAATGTCGTGAGGCCCGCAACCACTTCTCGGGTGAGATTGGTTCCGTGGCGATCGAATCCGAAGTACGCATTCAACCAGTTCAAGGACTGCTCCGCTTACGTTGCGAGAGGAACTGCGACGGTAAATCGGTGGAAAGCACAAGTCAAATCAATCCAGACGTGCGCGCAACCGGTGCGTGCTATCTTTGCGATTCGGAGAGAATTGTGGAACGGGCAACTCATCCCGTTCGCTTTTTCATTACTCCATGACCAGGCAGAAAAGACTCGACGCGGTGGATCTCCCGGCAAACATTGAATTCCGCGATCCCGCCGCGGCAGCACTGAACCTCGAGCGACTGCGCGGATATGTTCCCTCCGCGGTTTTCGAGGACTTCCTGCAGTATCTTTCCGCGTCGCCAAGCCCGGATTCAGTTGTAGTCCAGTTTGAGCGTCTTATGGAATCCTCAGGCGAACTGGCGGCTGCCTTTGAAAGAAAGCCCATCCTGATTCATTTCGCGATTGTTGTATTTGGACACAGCGGCTGGCTAGGGGAAACGCTCATCAGGAATGTCGATTTGTTCGAAAGGTTCGGGCAGCACAAGAGTTTGGACCGCTCTTACAGTAGAGAGGAATTCCAGGAAGAGTTTGCCCGCGGGCACTCGCCATTGCCGGAAGGTGACATGGCACTGTCTCTGGCGCGATTCCGCAAACGGGAGTACGTGCGTATTCTTCTGCGCGACGTGCTCGGGGTTGCCAAACTGGCCGAGACCACCGAGGAAATCTCTGCGCTATCGGACGCCCTGATCGAAGAGGCATTGCTGGCGGTGAATACGCAGCTACGGCAGCGGCACGGAATTCCGCAGTGGGTTGACGCGCAAGGGCAGCTTCAAGATTCGCGGTTCGCGGTCGTCTCCCTGGGCAAGCTCGGCGGGAACGAGTTGAATTACAGCTCTGACCTTGACTTGCTGTTCCTCTACGACGGAGGCATCGAACCTGCAGCGCAGCCCATCTCGAACCGCGAATATTTTATCCAGTTGGCACAGAAGACGACAGAATTGCTGTCTCGTCATACGCGGGAAGGGCAAGTGTTCCGCATTGACCTAAGACTGCGCCCGCAGGGCCACGAGGGTGAACTGGCTGTCGCGCTACCGCGCGCCGCCCAGTATTACTCTGAGTGCGCTCAGGACTGGGAATTGCAAGCCATGATTAAAGCGCGGCACTCGGCGGGAAACGCTGATCTGGCGCGGGACTTCATTCGCGCCGTTGAAACTTTTGTGTATCGCCAGACCGTCAATTTTGCGGCGGTCAAGACGGCCTTACAGGCGCGTGAACGAATCGACAGACGCGGCGAGAAGGCGGCGCCTGGACGTCGAACGCGGCGCGCGCTCGACGTCAAACTCGACCGCGGAGGTATCCGCGACGTCGAATTTCTAGTGCAGTGCCTGCAACGCGTTTACGGTGGTGAGGAAGGCTGGCTTCGCTCGCGGGGAACCTTGTTCGCGCTACAAAAGCTTCATGATAAAGAACACATCAGCGGAAAGGACTTCCACAGCCTGACCAGTGCCTACGAATTCCTGCGCCACGTAGAACACCACCTGCAACTTCGCCTGGGTCGCCAAACTCACAATCTGCCGTCGAGTCCAGCGGAGTTGAAAGTGTTGGCGAAATGCCTGGAACGGGTGGGATCGAAGGCAACGTCTGCGAGCGAATTTGTTCTACAGGTTGAACGCCGGATGTCCGCTGTGGCCGACATATATCGTCGCATCGTCTACCAGGAACAAAGCCAGCAGTTCATCGACCCGGAAGGAAACCTGCGGCTGCAGCCCCAAGTTCCTCCTTCGGCGGAGAACTCCTACAGCCAGATCATGCAACGGCTGGCTGTGGATGCCCCTCAGTTGCTCGACGTGATCAGTCATGCCGACTTATCTCCGTATGCGCGGCGAAACCTCGACCGCTTCTTGAGTTCAGCGACGACCAACTCCGAGCGCTATGGAGCAGTCTTACGCTTTCCGAATACCGTTGAGCGAGCAATCACGATTTTCGAGTATAGCAACTACCTGACGGACCTCCTGGTGCGATATCCGGCTGATGTAGAGCTGCTAGGCCAGATTCACACACAGCCCGAAGACAATGCAGCCGTGCTCTTCGCGGTTCCCCGGGACGAAAGTAACCTCATCCCCGATCCAATTCTTGCTTACCTTGCTTTCACCTGCGTGGACCGCCAGGAGGCTCTAGGGCTACTCCGCCAACAATTTCGCCAAAGCCTCTTCGTGTCAGCCGCCCGTGACTTGTACCAGAGCCGAAGGATGTACGAGGCTTTGCGGGAGAATTCCACAGCCGCAGACAGAGCGCTGCAATCAGCGCTGTCTCTGGCTGATCCGCCGTCCAGATTTGCCGTAATGGCATTGGGTCGGCTGGGCAGCCGTGAGTTTGACTTGCTGTCCGATGCAGACGTCCTATTCGTGGCCGACGAATCCGCCAGTCCCGAGGTTGCGCGTCGCGCAGCCGAGCGCACAATGGATTCGCTTACTGCATATACGCGCGACGGAACCGTGTTTCCGGTCGATGTGCGATTGCGCCCACAGGGGAGGGAAGGCGAGCTCGTCACTACCCCATCACAACTCGCCAAATACTTCTCAGGCGACGCCCGGCCTTGGGAGGCGATCAGCTATCTGAAATTGCGGCTCGTCGCCGGCGATCAGAGAGTTGGCCAACTGGCGCTCGCTGCTGTGCGTGAGGGCATCGCGGCCATGGCAGACCAACCCGAGTTCGACCGCGAACTACAAGACATGCGCGCGCGACTGGAGATGAGCGATTCAGCCCCGAATTCGAAAACTTGTCCGGGTGGTGAGTACGACATCGACTTTCTCGCCGGGCGATTACAGGCAAAGAACCGCATTTGGAACCACGGAAATCTACCGGAACGCGTCGCAATCCTCGGTGCGCGCGGCCTGCTTGGGCAGCAGGAGTGCCTTGAACTCGCCGCCAGCGCTGAGTTCCTGCGGACACTGGAGCATTTCATCCGCCTGGTGACTGGCGGTCCAGGGAAGTGGCTGCCCGCCGGAGACCACGCCCAGCTATCCGTGGCGAAGCTTATGGCGAGACTGCCGGGACACGTGTCAGGCCGCTCCCTTGATGTGGAATTGACTGCTATCTTGCGCCGGACGCGAGAGATCTACCTGGCACACATGTTTTGATTGAAGCCCTTACGTGGCGGGTGATAACGTAGAAGGTTCGGGAAAGCCCGGTTATCCTCTCTGGTCAAGACCAAGCACCGCGCATCACAGGCGCGTTGCCGCCATGATATGACGTTCCGGTGACCGATGATGGCTCAAGCCACCGGCAAGCTGCGACTCTCCCGGCACCAAGCATTCTTAATTCAGGGGTCTGGCTTTCATACCCCTACTTCCTGAGGTGTCTAGTGGCGGCTTCGTACAATGGCATTCCTTTACCCAATAGCGGGAGCAAAATCACGTTTGAAAATGGCAAACTGGTTTTTCCCGACAAACCCATAATCCCCTTCATTGAAGGTGACGGCACCGGGCGCGACATCTGGAAGGCGTCAGTCCGAGTGTTCGACGCGGCCGTGGAAAAAGCCTACGGCGGCAAGCGCCGGGTGGCATGGTACGAAGTCTTTGCCGGCGAGAAAGCCATGGGCCGCTTTAAGACCTGGCTTCCCGAAGAGACCGTCAACGCATTTCGAGATTTGCGAGTGGGGATCAAGGGCCCACTCACCACCCCCGTGGGCGGAGGCATCCGTTCGCTGAACGTCGCACTCAGGCAGATTCTTGATCTTTATGCCTGCGTGCGTCCGGTGAAGTACTACAAAGGTATCCCTTCGCCGGTGAAGAATCCGGAGCGCATGAACATCGTGCTCTACCGCGAAAACACCGAAGACGTTTATGCCGGCATCGAGTGGAAGCAGGGCACTCCGGCAGCCAAGAAACTCATTGACTTCCTCAACAATGAGATGCTCGCAGGCACGAATAAGCACATCCGCGAAGACTCCGGCGTTGGCATTAAGCCGATCTCGGTATTCGGGACCAAGCGACTGGTCCGAATGGCCATTAAGTACGCGTTGGAAAGTGGCCGAAAGACGGTCACCATCGTGCACAAAGGAAACATCCAGAAGTTTACCGAGGGCGCATTTCGCGAGTGGGGCTACGAGTTGGCGACCGAGGAATTCCGCGACGACGTCGTTACCGAACGCGAGAGCTGGATCATTGACAACAAAGACAAGAACCCGAACCTCACGATCGAAGAGAACGCCAAGATGTTCGAGCCCGGCCTCGAGTTTGCTCCGCAGGATTTCCGTGACGCGCTCTACAAAGAGGTAAAGGGCGTCATCGACAGCATCTATGCTACGCACGGACACGGTGCCTGGAAGAAGAAGCTGATGGTCAACGATCGCATTGCTGACAGCATCTTCCAGCAGATCGTCACGCGTCCGGATGAATATTCGGTGCTGGCGACGCCAAATCTGAACGGCGATTACATTTCCGATGCGGCGGCGGCGCAGGTTGGCGGGCTAGGAATAGCTCCGGGCGCAAATATTGGCGATCAACATGCGATCTTCGAAGCCACTCATGGTACCGCTCCTAAGTACGCCGACAAGGACGTCATCAACCCCGGGTCGGTCATTCTTTCAGGCGTCATGATGTTTGACTTCATGGGCTGGCACGAGGCTGCCCGGTTGATCGAAGGCTCCATGGAGCACACCATCCTGCAGAAGAAAGTCACGTACGACTTCGAACGCATGTTGGAAGGTGCGACTAAGGTCAAGACCAGCGAGTTTGCAGGCCATATGATACACAATATGGAACCCATCGCCGAGCTGGCGGCGGAGTAAGGGAACCGATCCTGGAATTCTGGATGGAAGCGATAGTACTTGAATCAACGCTTTAATAACATCGAGTAACATATTGTATTCAGATAATTTAAATAGCGAGGAATTATGCGTAAGAAAGTAACAGTTGTGGGTTCCGGAAACGTCGGCGCCACCGCGGCGCACTGGATGGCAGCCAAGGAACTGTGTGATGTCGTCCTCATCGATATCATTGAGGGCGTACCGCAGGGCAAGGGTCTCGACCTGCTCGAAGCCATGCCCATCGAGAAACGCGATTCGTACGTCGTCGGCACGAATGATTATGCCGACACCGCGAACTCTGACATCGTGGTCATCACTGCTGGAATTCCCCGCAAGCCGGGCATGAGCCGCGATGATCTGCTTAATACCAACTACAAGATCATGAGCGATGTAGTGGGGAAGGCGGTGCAGTACTCGCCTAACTGCATTCTTATCATCGTATCTAACCCGCTCGACGCCATGGCTCAGGCGGCCTACAAGCTCAGCGGCTTCTCGCGCAACCGCGTGATCGGTATGGCGGGCGTGCTCGATTCGGCGCGTTTTCGTACATTTATCGCGCAGGAGCTGAAAGTCTCAGTTGAAAACGTCACCGCGTTTGTTCTTGGCGGACACGGCGACACAATGGTCCCGCTGAGCCGCTACTCAACGGTGGCGGGTATTCCGATCACCGAGCTTATCGAGCCGACGAAGCTGGAACAGTTAGTGCAACGGACACGCGACGGTGGCGCCGAGATTGTGAAGTATCTCAAAACCGGAAGCGCCTACTACGCGCCGTCGTCGGCCGTTACCGAAATGGTTGAGGCCATCCTGAAAGACAAAAAGAAGATCCTCCCGTGCGCCGCTTATCTTGAAGGCGAATACGGCATCAACGGCCTTTATGTCGGCGTGCCTTGCAAACTCGGCTCAGCGGGCATCGAAGAGATCATCCAGATCAAGCTGACTGCCGACGAGCAGGCCGCTCTGCAGAAGAGTGCGGACTCGGTCAAGGAGTTGGTGGGAGTGATCAACGTCTAGGCTGGCTGCACCACTGATCGCGTTCTGCGAGAATCCCGCCTACGAGGACGGGATTTTTATATCTATGGGCTATCGCGCAATGCAGAACTAGTCTGGAATGCAACTCCTTGAGGTTCGAATGAGTTTTTTACGCCTGCCGCCATCGATCCGCAACAGGCTGATCTCGCAGTTGTCCCGATTCGGGAATGAGCCTGAGAATAGATGGATCGCAGGGCTGCTTCGTTCCGGAGTAGCAGTACGATCTGTCTAGCACATTCGTGTAGGGTCTTCTGCCACTGCAGGAGGGGGTTAGAGGACCTCAAGAACGATCCCAATTGCAGGGCGACAGAAGTTCCCGGAAAGGATCGTCATGAAAGCGAAAGGAAGCTTGTCAGTACTCGCGGTGTTGCTCGTTGGGTGGCTACTCGTGAGCGGAATTTCCGCATTCGCGCAGCTCAACCTCAATGTCAACGGAAACGTGAACTTGACGGACATGAAGTACGCTTACCAGATCACTGGCAACAATGTACTGAGAGTCAACTCTGCGGGAGTAAACGGTACCAACCTCTTCGTCGGAAGATCCGCGGGGGCAAATACTGCGAACATGGGTAACCCAAATGTCTTCGTCGGCAGCCTTGCTGGTTACAAGAACATAGACGGAGGCGAGAACTCGTTTATGGGTTACCAGTCGGGCTACAACAACAACGGCAGTCTCAACACTTTTACTGGTTTCAAGGCAGGATGGAACAATACCACGGGCGGCCAGAACACGTTTACCGGTGATTCGGCGGGCTACTTCAATACGACCGGCGCGCAAAACGTTTTCGACGGCTATTTCGCTGGTTATTCTAACGCGACTGGCCAGAAAAACACCATTCTTGGCGTATACGCTGGATTTGGTAACACTGCTGGATCATACAACCTGTTCCTCGGGAACTCGGCCGGTAATCGATCAGGCAGTAACAACATTTACGTTGGTTCTTCCGGCCCTGTTGAATCAAACACCCAGCGCTTGGGAATGCCCCTATGGCGGGGAGCTAATTGTCCGGTATCCCCTTGCGGAATAAGCGCCACCTATATCGCAGGAGTCTACGGTGCCTCCATTACCTCGGGCGAGGTAGTTTTCATTGATTCCAACGGAAAGCTGGCAACCAGGGGTCCATCGCTTGCCCTTGGGGCGCAGGAGGACATGATCAGAAGCCAGGCAAAGCGCATCGAGGATTTGGAACTGCGGCTATCGCGACTGGAAGCGCTCATGGCCCAGAAGTAAGAACGGCGTCAGATGGTTCGTCAAAGTTTGACGTAACCGTTGATAGCTTTTTGCAATGAGTCCTAGACGAATGGTTGGCGGCGGAACTCAAACGACAGGGTTCCGCCGCACTTGCATCGATCCCATTCTCTCGCCGGCGTCGAACGGCGGCGTATTTCTTGCGCTGCGCAAGTCGTTATTCCGCCGCGCAATCTCCGCTAAAAAATGCCTTCCTTCTGCAACTCTTTCACGATCAGCTTGGTCACGCCATCAATCGCCTTATCGGCCGAGCGGGGATTGAACGTATCGCTCGTGCCGGTCCACACAATTGTTCCGTCGGGTGTGCCTGTGTCGTAAACGTTGGTTTCGACTCGTACAGTCTTGTCTTCCCGTAGATAATCCGGCGAATAGACCACCGGGTACACGGCTCCGTAATAACCGTAAAACGAGCGATAGTAAGGGTAAGGCAAGCTGTACATCTGGCCGGGAATATAGGTGACATTAGTCTCGACCTTCACCAGTCGCGACACGATCACGGCATCGATTTTGAACTCCCGGATCTGTGTCTTCAGGTAGTTGATGTCGAGCTTGGTGTCTTCTGGGCGGAGCAGGATGGTGTTACCGGGAATTGCCTCGACGCCATCGCGGGTAACCAGCTTCGAGAGTGCGTCCTCGAAATCGGATCGCACGCCGGCTTTTTCACTCATGCCAAGCACGAGAATCTTGTGAAAACGCGAGCCTGAGTATTCTGGGTTCTTCCAACTGGCGACCAGCCGGGTTGACTTGCCAGTGGCGAGAGTCGCTCCGCAGAGCACGACGGCGAACAGCCACATCCATTTTTTCAAGAAGTGTCTCCGTTGCGAGTTGCTCGATTTTAACTTTGCAAGTTGATTCAGGCTGGCCGCCCCTGAAATAGCCTCATTCTCCGGTGTAACCCAGTGCCGCAGCCTTCTTGAACGCCCGTTCCGCTTCCGGCTTCATCCCTTTGGAAAGGTACGCTGATCCAAGCGCGGCCTCCGCTCCGGCGTAATCGGGTTTCAGTCGCAGCGCGTCCTGGAAGGCTGCAATTGCCTGGTCGGGCTTGTGCTGGAGCATGTAGGCCTCGCCCAGCAGATATCGTGGTTCAGCCGCATCCGGCTGCTTGCGGATGATTTCCTGTAACTGCGAAATAGCATCGTCCGGTCTCCGCTGAGCCAGGGCGCGCCTGGCACTCTGCAGTTGTTGCGCCTCGATGACCGCGGGATTGGTGAGCTGGGCAACCTGGGGATATTGTCGCCGCACCGCCCCATAGGCCAAGAAGAGAACTGCCGCCATCGCAATCCAGGTGAAGCGCGCCCATTGCCGCCGGACGTCCGGCGCGACCATGATGTGCTTCGACAGTGCAGCGCCCATTGCCAGCCCAGCCACCAATCCGCCGATGTGGGCGGAATTGTCGATGCCGGGTGTCAGTCCGAAGAACAGGTTGTAGCCAACAAACGTCAGCAGGCTCCGCATGGTGCCCGAGAGGGCTTCCTTAGCGATCGGCAGGTGTCCCAAATAAAAGACGGCGATGGCCGCGCCTGCGAGTCCGAAGATCGCGCCCGACGCTCCCGCTCCCACGCTGAGGGGGTGCCACCACAAACTTGCCAGGCTCCCCGCCAGCCCACAAAACGTATAGAGGACAACATAGTTCAGGCGACCCAACACATGCTCCGCGAGCCGTCCCAAGTTCCACAGGCACCACATATTGAACAGGATGTGGATGATCCCGATGTGCACGTAATTCGACGTCAGCATTCGCCAGGGCTGCGAGCCCAGAGACAGCGGTCCCCAGTTTGCGCCCCACCGAAGTAGCACTTCGCGCGACGGGTTGAGTATTGACCCGCCCGAGAGCGCCATCCCGACAAATACTGCGATATTGATTCCCACTATGACGTGGGTGGCCGAGATCTCCGTTCGCGTGACGCGACGCGGGACACGAGTTTCGGGCGCCATGATTACCGGCGCTTCAGGATTGTGGGCACCGCAATAGGGACAGATCGTGCCGGCAGCGATCTCACGCCCGCACGTGCTGCAATTCGTCATGCACAACTCCAAGATTCAAGAATACACGGGAGCGCAGTGACCCTCACTCAGCAGACATTTTCGCATTCCCGAAATCAAAGAACTGGTGATGATCGCATGCCGTGGAGGCCGACTCGTTCATTTGATCCCCCACATTCAGCGCTTTATCTCAACCGGGTATGACACTTCGCCGGCTTGAGCGTCAGTTGTTAAAAGCCTGTTACAGATGGAACCCTTCACAGCTCGGATTCGTACCAGAGCTTGTGAGGAGTGGGCCGACGAGTTTCCACTGAAAGTTGGTATTTGCTCCGACTCGTCGATCTTTTTGCCCGCAGGTCACAGACTTTTTGCGAGAGGCAGGAATAGCATGAAGGCATCGATACAGGTCATCGGAAAGGGGGCTCCCACCATGGGATTTCTATGCAGAGTATGCGGCAGACGAGACGGCGAGCCTCAAGGTTGGCACCTCGTGATTGAGATGGCCAAGCCGGGCACGGACATCAGGAATACGATCTTCATTCTCGATCAATGGGACGAGAGACGCGCAAGTGATTCCGGCGCAGCTTGTTTCTGTTCGACAGAGTGCAAAGACAAATATCTGGCCGACCGGCACCGCCAGCTCGTGGCCTAGCCGCCTCGCGCCGACGCCGTTCCCCCGATCTGGGCCCATTGTCGCGCAGGCTTACTGTCTCAACGAAAAAAGGCCGCACGCGCGGCCTTTTCACTTAACTTTTAACTTTCGTCCAAACTAAACGCGTTCGATTTTCACTGACTTCAAGACGACATCCTTGTTCGGCTTGTCCTGGCGTCCCCGCGGCACCGCCGTTATGTTGTCTGCGACATCCTGCCCTTCTACGACCTCGCCAAAAATGGTATGGTTGCCGGTCAACCACGGCGTCGCTGCCACGGTGATAAAGAATTGCGAGCCGTTGGTACCGGGTCCCGAGTTCGCCATGGCCAGCTTGCCGGGCTTGTCGAATTTGTGAGGCGACCCCTTGGTTTCGTCCTGGAACTGGTAGCCAGGGCCGCCCATGCCGGTCCCAGTCGGATCACCGCCCTGGATCATAAAGCCGGGGATCACTCGGTGAAAAATCGTTCCGTCATAGAGGCGAGCTTTGCTCTTCTGGCGAGTGCGAGGGTCGGTCCATTCGCGCGTGCCTTCCGCGAGTTCAATGAAGTTCTTCACCGTGATAGGCGCTTCTTGCTCGAAGAGTCGACAGACAATGGTGCCTTCGGAAGTATCTAGCGTGGCATAAACACCGGGTTGCCGGGCCATAGAATTCCTTTCGTGCTGGTTTCGTGAGGGGTCCACGTCGGCAGGGCAGAATTCTGCCAGCCCGGAATCCGCTTCGCCTATTGTATTGCCTGCGCCCGCTTGCGTGTTGACCGCCGAAGCGGCGCCAAAGCCGCTTTGATCCGCAGCAACGCACTGCCCGCCAGTTAGAATGGAAAATTCGGACATCAACTGATGCCATCCAATTGGATCTTCTGGGTTCTATTTAACCTGTTCGTACTTGCGATGCTGGCGCTCGACCTGGGCGTTTTTCATCGTAAGAAGCACGTCATCGGTTTTCGCGAGGCCGTCGGCTGGACATTACTCTGGATAGGCCTCGCCGGCATATTCGCTGTGCTGATTTACTTCTTCGGCCACACTATGACTGGGCATCACACGCGCCCGAACTCCGAGTTGACCCTGGAATTCGTAACCGGCTACCTGATCGAAGAGTCACTGAGCGTCGACAACCTGTTCGTCTTCCTCGTGATCTTTCGCTATTTCGCTGTGCCCCGAAGGTATCAGCACAGCATTCTGTTTTGGGGTGTCGTGGGAGCGCTGGTGATGCGCGCGACATTCATTTTGCTGGGCATCAAGCTGCTGAACGCCTTCGGTTGGGTGATCTACATCTTCGGAGCGATCCTGATCTACAGTGGTGCCAAACTGTTTCGCCAGCAGGATGACAAAATCGATCCCGAACGGAACATCGTTTTGCGGTGCTTCCGGAAACTGTTTCGCGTGACGGAAAACTACGAAGGTCACAATTTCTTTGTCGTCCGTAATGGCATGCGATATGCTACCCCACTGGTTGTAGTGCTCCTCATGATCGAGACCACCGACCTGTTATTTGCCACGGACTCGATTCCGGCAGTACTGGCAATTACGAGGGAACCATTCATCGTTTTCACCTCGAATGTGTTTGCGATTCTCGGTTTGCGCTCGTTGTATTTTGTGCTCTCGGGAATGTTCGACGTCTTCCACTTCCTGCACTACGGTCTGTCTGTCATTCTGATATTCATCGGAGGCAAAATGTTGCTTTCGCACTACGTGCGCATTCCAATTGGTGTCGCCCTCGCCGTGGTTGCGGGAGTTCTGCTCCTCTCCATCATTCTGTCGTTGGTGTTTCGAAAAAAGGTGGAGGCATCCGCCTGACGAGCGAGTCTACTCGAAGGAAATGGCGTCGCCCTTGACCACCGAGTGCTTGTTGAATTTCCGGTCATTCTTCATGGGGAAGTCGACGCGGTAGTGCGCGCCACGGCTCTCTTCGCGGGCCAGCGCCGAGCGCGTGATCAATAGCCCACTCTCCAGAATATTGGCAGCTTCTTGTCGACGGCGATCTCCCGACGTGGGAAGCTGCGGTTTCATCGCAGTCAGGTCCGCCACCACCTGCTTCAACGCTTTCCCGTCCCGCACCACCGCGACATGCTGCCACATCTTCGCTTGCACTTTCTGGATGAACTTCTCAATCTCCGCCGCGCTGCCATTGACCTCGGCCCTAGGCTTCGATGCGGTGTTCGTGTGACGGGGAGATCGCGTTTCGTCTCGCATGGTGCGACCGGCACGCGCACCGTAAACCAGCCCTTCCAGCAGGGAATTGCTGGCCAACCGATTGGCCCCGTGCACACCCGTGCAGGCCACTTCGCCGGCGGCATAGAGTCCGGGAATCGACGTACGTCCGTCTAAGTCGGTGCGTACTCCTCCCATGGCATAGTGCGCTGCGGGTCGAATGGGCACCAACTCATCCGCGATGTCGATGTTGTACCGCATACACGTTGCGTAGATAGTCGGGAACCGTTTACGCACCTTCTCACTGCTGAGATGAGTCAAGTCCAGAAAGACCACTGCGTCGGGCCGCTTTGTGATCTCCAATTCGTGAGCAATGGCGCGGGCCACCACATCGCGGGGAGCAAGCTCCGCCATCTCGTGATACTTGTGCATGAACCGCTGCAATTCCAGGTTACGCAGATAGCCACCTTCGCCTCGCAAGGCTTCCGACAGCAGGAATCGAGGTGCTCCCTTCAAGTAGAGAGCAGTGGGATGAAACTGCACAAATTCCATGTCGCTGATCTCGGCGCCGGCTCGGAACGCCATCGCCACGCCGTCGCCAGTCGCAACCTGCGGATTCGTGGTGTCGCTATAAACCTGCCCAAGGCCTCCCGTCGCGAGTAGCACGGAGCTCGCATGAATCTCGTGTAGATGACCCTCGTTGTCGAGTACCTTCACACCCGATGCCCGGCCTTCCCGCATCACGAGTTCAGTCGTGAACTCGAACTCGCGAAACTCGATGGGTTTTAACGCCTTGGCTTTCAGGTAAAGTGCGCGTCCGATCTCCCGCCCCGTAGAATCGCCGTGGGCATGCAGCACGCGGTTCCGGCTGTGCGCGCCTTCTCGGGTGAAGGCTATCTTGGTTCCGGTGCGGTCGAACTGGGTGCCCCACTCGATCAGCTCCTCGATGCGCGCCGGGCCTTCTTCCACCAGGATCCGCGCCGCCGCTTCATTACACAGTCCATCGCCGGCCTTGAGCGTGTCGTCAAGATGCAGGCTGACTTCGTCATCGTCGCTAAGCGCCGCCGCGATGCCGCCTTGCGCGTACTGTGTATTGGATTCGGTCACTTCGCGCTTGGCAACGCACAACACGCGTCCTGCCGAAGCGAGCTCCACCGAAGCGCGCAGCCCCGCAATCCCCGCGCCAACAACAATGAAGTCGGTTTCGCCCGGTAGAGTTTTCATGGGAGTGCACTCGGCGACTCAAAATGCGCCAGAATCAGCCGTTCCAATGCTGATGGTAACACGCACAACACGCCATCGATTCGATAGAAGCAGCCTGATTCTCGCCATGAGAAAACGCGTTAGCGCGACGGTTTATGCGGGTCGCTCGACCATCCGTTACACTAGAAGTTTGACTCGCATACCAGTTCGTACTTCTTCGCGATCGTATGAAGTTCTGGTCGAACGCGGGCTGCTGCGCTCGGCGTTCCCCGCGCTGCAAGCATTGGTTCCACCGCATTCAAAGGCATTTCTCGTTTCATCGCCGGCCATTCTGAAGCTATGGGGGTCAACTCTCCTGGAGAGTTTCGCCAAGGCCGATCGGCCGCTTGCAGTAGTGGAGATGACCGATGGCGAGACCTCCAAGAAACTGGATGCGGTTGAGAAGCTGGCAGAGAAAATAGTGGGCTTGAGCGCGGATCGCCGTTCGATCGTGATCGCCCTAGGCGGGGGAGTGATCGGCGATGTGGCTGGATTCCTCGCTTCCATCTTCATGCGGGGAGTTCCCGTCATTCAGGTTCCTACCACGCTTGTGGCGCAGGTTGATTCAGCCATCGGTGGCAAGACTGGCGTGAATCTGCCTTCCGGCAAGAACTTGATTGGGACCTTTCATCAACCGTTGGCGGTACTTACCGACCCCGAGGTCCTTTCGACCCTTCCTGATCGTGAATACCGGTCGGGCCTATTTGAAGCCATGAAGTATGGCGTCATCCGCAACCCGCAGATCTTCGAATTGATGGAATCGCACCGCGATGCATTGTTGCAAAGGCACGGCGACTTGTTGGAACGGTTGATCGTCGAATGTGTGAAAGTGAAGGCCGATGTGGTGAGTGCTGATGAGCGCGAAGGCGGTGAGCGTCGCATCCTGAACTTCGGCCACACTATTGGACACGCCTTGGAGTCGGCCACCGAGTACAAGCGCTTCCTCCACGGTGAAGCGGTTGGTTGGGGAATGGTGGCAGCTGCGGCGATTGGCAAGTGCCTCGGCGTCACAGATCCGGAAACAGCGGATCGAATCATCGCAACAGTACTTGCCTACGGCTCGCTTCCTGAAGTCGATATCGACGGCAGGCGCGTGTTGCAGTTGCTCCAGGCCGACAAAAAGACGATGGCTGGTGTGCCGCACTTTATCTTGGCGACCACAATCGGCAACGTGGACGTTCTCAATACGGTGCCTGAGAACGCTGTGATCGAGGCCGTCGCAGAAATCACACGTCTGTCAAGGTCTCGATGAATACTGTTAAGCAAAGCAATTCACCTCGGGAAGACGCGAGCGACGTAGAGCGTCGAGTCGTCGGCGCTGCGCCGGCCGGTGCCAGCGACGAGTCTTCTGCAGCCGTGGCAGTGCGCGAGATGTTTAGTTCGATCGCGCCCCGGTACGACTTCCTCAATCATGCGCTTTCGATGAACATCGACCGCCTGTGGTGGAACCGCACCGCGCGGATATTTGATCCGGTCCTTTCCCGATCGAGGGTTCGCGCGCTTGACCTGTGCTGCGGCACCGGCGACATGACATTCGCCCTGCACCGGCGCATGAAGAGCGCATCGGAAGGTTTGATTGGTGCTGACTTTTCGCATCCTATGCTGGTCCGCGCAATGGACAAGACGGGCGACAGGCACATTCGCTGGATCGAGGCGGACGCATTGCATCTCCCATTTACCGACTCGCAATTCGATTTGGTGACAGCTGCGTTTGGATTCCGCAACCTCGTCAACTATGATCGTGGCCTTGCTGAGATCTATCGGGTGCTGGCGGCGAATGGCCAGATCGGCATCCTTGATTTTGGCGAGCCTCAGGGATTGATTGGCGCCGTATACCGTCTCTATTTCCGGCATGTTCTTCCCAAGATCGGCACGCTGATCTCGGGAGTTCGTGGACCGTATGCCTACTTGCCGAGATCGGTGCAGCGCTTTCCCGCTCCCGATGAAATGTTGCAACGCATGCGGGCCGCCGGCTTCCGCGAAGTATCCTGGACCCCATACACCTTCGGCATAGCCGGTCTGTATCGCGGCGAGAAATAGCGGACCCAAGCAGACGAGAGTTGATCCGTTACGCTACCGGCCCGCGAAACTGTCTCGCAGCGCTTCCTCTACCGAGTAGCGGATGACGTCAGAATAATCTGACCCCAGGAACTGTTGCAGGCGCGTCGTGTCCATGGTGTAGGAGCCGATCAGGTAAGGCAAGGCCTCGGGTGGTATTAAAGACATCCCCCACTTCCACAGCGTTGCCACGATCATGCGGCAGGCAGCGCGACTGGGAACGCGAGTTACGTTAGCTTGCGCAATCTCGATGCACGCTTCCAGCGAAAGCGGATCACCATGGGCCGCCACGTTAAGAATGGTCAGCGGCGGATCGCTGTGCGGCCGCCGCAGCACGTAGGCGATCAAACGGGCCACATCATCCACGTGCACAAACTGAAAAGGCTGTTCCACATACTTCCTGCCCCGCGGAAGCACGACCACCACCCGCCTCCCCTTAGCTCGCTTTCGTGCTGGCTGATGGCTTTTGCTTTCCACTGATTCTCGCAACGCGCCCATCAGATAATTCTGCACGCTCGACCCGGCATAGATCTGCGGCCTCAGAAGGTAAGCGCGACACTCGCCCAGGCTCTCAGACCGGTATCGCACCACTTCGTCACTCTCTCGCTTATGAACTGCGTAAGGAAGAGTGTGTCCCCGAAGAGGGGCGTCTTCCGTGACAGCTCCGGAATTCTCAGGGCCGTATGCCGCAACACTGCTGGTGAAGATGAATTGACTGACGTTGCCGCCTGTGCGATTGACTACGCTGATGGCCTCCATCACCCGAGCGGTGCCGGCGACGTTAATTTGCCACATGCGCTCGGCCTCCAGCGGTCCAACCCGCAGAGGGTCCATCACAAATGCGAGGTGTACCACCGTACAGGCGCCGGTGGTCCGGATTAGCTGTGTCAGTTCGCGGCATGACGGTTCATGCCCCAGGTTCATTGTATGGAATTCCACCGGCAAAGGGGAATCGGGCGATTGTAGGCCCACACCAACCACGCGGAACTCGCCCAACAGCGGCAACAGCCTCTTTCCCAGGTTTCCCGAGATCCCGGTCACGATCACAGTTGCCGCGGTCTTGGTCATTATTTGGGCGGGTTGCCCGACTGCGGCGCGCCCATAGCACTGGGTTTCCCGCCGGGTGCCGCAGGAGTTGTCGAGGGCGGAGGTCCGAAATACTCGTCGTTCAGCACGGGCGTGGCAGATTTCCCTACCGCCTCCAGCTTGTCCTGCAATTGCTGCTGCTGCAAGGTTTTGACGATTGAATCCTTGACTTCACTCAGCGGTATCTGGCGAACTGTCACTGTCTTGTAAAGATAAGTGGCGGCCGGGTCACTATAGGGCTGTGAAATCTCGCCTGCCTTCAACTGGAAGACAGCTTCCTGATTCACCGGCAAACTACCCGGTCGTTTGGCGCCTATGTTAATTTCCGGCGTGGACGCTCCCGTGACGCCGGCCGACTCGAAGGCAGCCTGTTGTAGTTTGACTGCGTCTTCTCCAGCGACCCAGCGCTCTCGGATCTTTTCAGCCGTCGCAGCCGCCTGCGCTTTATTGTCTTGGGGCTTGTCAGCGGTTCCCGGGTTGTTCGGGATGATGATGCGTTCTAGCATCGCTTCGCGGTACTTGGCGCTGTTCTGGTTGTAGTAGTCCTGAATCTGCGTCTCCGTCGGATGAGCGTACTGTTCGGTATAGTGGCGCTTCAGCCCTTCCGCCAGCACTTGGTTGCTCACAAACTGAATGATCTGCTGTACATTAGGATCGTTCTCCAAATGAAGAGCGCGAGCCGCATCCGAAAATATCAGCAAACGTCCGTAGTTCGTGGCAAATTGGCGCTTCGAATCTGCAGCCATGTCCGGTTGCAACGCATTAGCGAGCTTCTCAAATTCCGCGCGGGTGATGGTGCTCACGCAATCCTTCGCAGGAGCGACGTCCCCTTCTGGTTGGCAACCGCCTTTCAACGTGATCACGGGCTGATCCATGGGAACCGCACTGGTATTTGCGGCCGTCGCGCCGCTCTTGCCGGCAGCAGCCGCCATCGATGCCTGTTTCGCTGCGCCTTTCATGCGCGGAACGGGTGCGGGAGCGGGCTCCGGACTCGTTGTTTGGGCGTAAACCGACGGAAAAAGTACACACAATATCGCAAGAACCACGATAATTTGACGTTGCACGAAGGATGTTCCTCCAGGGTAGGGCCGCTCAGGGCGCCGTAGCGATTACAGAAAATCGTATCATAGGCCGCCACAGGCCATTGTGGTAGAGGGACTGTCTAGAATGAGCAGTCCAGGAGCTTATGTCGGAGGAATCTAACGCCAGGTTACGGCAGGCTGAGAAGCAGTCCGTCGCGCTGAACTCGGTCTATTCGGCGGTGGCGATCACGACCTTGAAGATCGTCGTGGGAGTTTCCACTGGCAGCCTGGGAATCCTCTCCGAGGCCGCGCACTCGGGCCTCGACCTTGTTGCGGCAGCCGTCACCTATTTTTCCGTGCGCGTCTCCGACAAGCCCGCCGATGCCGAGCACCAATACGGGCACGGC
The DNA here is from genome assembly GCA_963699185.1 of uncultured Acidobacteriaceae bacterium. GTDB lineage: Bacteria > Acidobacteriota > Terriglobia > Terriglobales > Acidobacteriaceae > DASRAA01. The sequence continues at coordinate 1,797,943 of OY969419.1, forward strand.
AAGGTAGAAAACTTCTCAGCATTCATCGAAACCGCCCTGCTCCTGTCAACTTGCGTCTGGATCGTCTACGAGGCCACCAGGCGACTGTTCTTCCACTCCGTCGAGATCGAGCCCAGCATCTGGGCATTCGCTGTGATGGGCGCTTCGATCGTCGTCGACTTCTGGCGCTCCCGCCGGCTAAAGCGAATTGCCGACAAGTACGACAGCCAGGCGCTGCTGGCCGACGCATTGCATTTCAGAACCGACATCTGGTCCAGCGCCGTGGTGATTCTTGGCCTGCTGTTAGTGCTGGCAGGGCACACTTACTCCATACCGTGGCTGGCCAAGGCCGATCCGATCGCCGCTCTAGCTGTTGCCGCCATTGTGGTGTATGTGAGTTGGCGCTTGGCCCGGCAGACCATCGACGCGCTCCTCGACGGCGCACCCGCCGGCGTGCGCTCCAAGATTATTGCCGCCGTGTCTCGCGTTGACGGAGTCTTGGAGATCGTTCGCGTACGCATTCGTCGGGGCGGTAGCAAGTACTTCGCCGATGTCTCCATCGCGATGTCGAGAAACGTGACCTTTCAGAAGTCCGAACAAGTCGCCAACGAAGTCTCATCGCGGATCAGGGAACTCCTGCCGGAAGCCGACGTCGTGGTAAATGCCGTAGCGCGTGCCAGCCGCGGCGAAAGCCTGTTCGATCGCATCCGCGCCGTGGCCACCCGAAACAACCTCAACGTGCACGACATCAGCGTGCAGGACATTCACGGTTCTTTGCACGTCGAGCAGCACGTGGAACTAAACGAGCGCATGGCGCTGAAAGAAGCCCACGACCGGGTCACCCGCCTCGAGGGCGAGATGCGCCGCGATGTTCCCGAAATCTCCAGCATCCTGACGCATATCGAGAGCGAGCCTGCGACCATCGAAACCAGTGACGGCGTGGTCGAAGCCCCGAGCTTTGAGCGCCGAATTCAATCGGTCACGGGAGCCTTCCCCGAAGTCGTCGACACCCACGACCTGATGTTTAAGCGCGTAGCAGGACGCCTGTATCTTTCGCTCCACTGCACCATGAAAGATGAGCTTCCGCTATCGCGCGTCCACGACATTCAGACGGCGTTAGAAAGCCGCTTCAGGCAGGAAGTACCTGACCTGTTCCGCGTTCTGATTCATCCCGAGCCACAAACCGACAACCGCCGCTAGCTCCGAGCTCAAAACAAGTTCCGCAAATCCCGCCGCAGGATCTTTCCCGACGCCGTTCGCGGAATGCACTGCACGAAGTGGATTTCCCGCGGCATCTTGTAATGCGTGAGCCGCTCGCCTACAAATTCGCGAATGCTCGCGGTAGTCTGTTCCGTTTCGAGATGCCCTTCGCGCAGCACGACGAATGCACATGGAATTTCCTCCGCCCCCTCGTCCACCCGCGAAACCACGCCACAATCGCGAACCGCAGGATGCTCAAGCAACACGCCTTCGACTTCCGCAGGCGCGATCGAAAATCCCTTGTACTTCATCATCTCCTTGCGGCGATCGACCACGAAATACAGTCCCCGCTCATTGACCCGCACCACGTCGCCCGACCAATACCAACCGTCCTGCATCACTGCCGCAGTCGCATCCGGCGACTTCCAATATCCCAGCATGAACTGCGGCCCGCGCATCACCAACTCGCCGAGTTCACCCTGGGCGACATCGTTTCCTTTTTCATCGAGCACCCTGCATTCCGTCTGAGCCACCGGCCCACCGATAGAGCCGCTGTTATAGAACTGAGGATCGAGAAATCCCATGTGCGTAACCGGTGAAGCCTCAGTCATCCCGTATCCCTGACGAATTGGGATACCAGTGGCATTCGTAAAGCGGCCCGCCAGTTCCGTCCCCAGGGGTGCTGCTCCGCACTTCATCCAGCGCAGTCGGTGTTCGCGCGGAAACTTTCCCGCATCGGAAGCGTGACAGTAAGCCAGCAGCGCGGGCGGCACGCAGAGCGCCATGGTCACCCCTTCCTCTACGATCGTCCGCAACGACGCCTCGCAGTCGAAACGGGGCATTAGCACCACGGTGCCGCCGCGGATCAGCGGCAGATTGAGCCCGACCGTGAGTCCATAAATGTGATACATGGGCAGAAAACACAGCACGACGTCGTTATCGCCGATGCAGCCCGCTTCGCCCGCCGTCAGTGTCTGGTAAACATTGGCGACAATGTTGTGGTGCGAAAGCATCACGCCCTTAGGCAGTCCCGTGGTGCCGCTGGAGAATGGAAGCGTCGCAATGGTCAATCGCGAGTCGTGCTCCGGTTCCGGCATGCTCGCATTCGACTGTGACGAGTACAAACTGCTGAACGCTGTGGCGCCGCTTGATCCGGGGTTGCGAATGGTGTAAACATTCCGCAGTGCTGGCAACCCCGCCAGGCTGATCCCTTCCAGCAACGGCCCGTCACTGATCAACGCAACCGCCTCTGACGTTTCCATCTGATAACGCACTTCGCGCTCGCGATAGGTCGGGTTCATCGTTGTCGGTATCGCACCCGCCATCGTGGCTGCATGAAACGCCACACCGAATTCCCAGCAATTCGGCAGATAAATCCCGATCATCTCTCCCGGACGAATCTCGGCAGCTACCAGTCCTCGCGCCGTCCGCTCCACCAAGTCTCCGTATTCGGCATAGCTGATTCGCCGGGGCGGCGTGCACGACATGTCCACGATCGCGACCTTGTCACCATGTCTTCTGCACGAATCGAGCACCACGTTGTGGATGAACTTGCCTTCGGGATCGTCGAACAGTCCCGTGCGAACTGGAGCGGTAAGTAGTGTCATAGTGGGCCGCGGGAGAGTTTAACAGGTTGCAGTTCGACCGCAATAGGAAGAATTGGCGACGCCGGTCGGACCATAACCGGGGATCTACCGAAGCGTCGCTCCAGATAAACTGTAAGCGAAGTGCATCTCGCCGCCCTCATCGCCGGATTACTCTGTCTTGCCATCTGGATTTACCTGCTTACGGCCCACGGCAGCTTCTGGAAGGTTGCGAGTCTCACGGCCGAGGTGCGGCCGCTCAACCAAATCGACGGCACGATCGCGGTGATCATTCCCGCGCGTGACGAGGCCGACGTCATTGGATCCACCGTAGAGTCGCTTCTTACACAGTGTTGTGCCCAGTCCATTCACGTCTTCGTCGTTGACGATCACAGCACGGACGCGACGGCCGAGGCCGCACGTCGATCCGCTACCAATTTCGGACGTCCCGATGCGCTGACCGTGATCACTGGAAGCCCGCTACCGCCAGGATGGACCGGCAAACTCTGGGCAGTCGAACAGGGAATCGAAGAGGCGATGCGATTGCGCCCCAGATTTCTCCTGCTGACTGACGCTGACGTGCATCATTCAACCAGCAACATCGCGACCCTCGTTGCCATCGCTGAAACAGGAAGCTACGACCTGACGTCATTCATGGTCAATCTGCACTGCCAGAGCCTTGCGGAGCGCTTCTTGATACCGCCCTTCGTGTTCTTTTTCTTCCTGCTATATCCCCCGGCATGGATTCGCGATCCCCAGCGCAACGTTGCGGGAGCCGCGGGAGGCTGCATGTTGGTCCGCCCTGAAGCACTCGAGCATGCAGGCGGCATCGCTGCCATTCGCGGCGAGATCATCGACGACTGCGCGCTGGCGCTGGCCATCAAGCGATCGAGCGGGAGAGTTTGGTTGGGCGTGACGCCGGATACCAGTAGCACTCGCGCCTATGGCACCTTCGGCGAAATCGAGCGCATGATTTCCCGCACGGCTTTCAATCAGTTGCGGCATTCGGCTTGGACTCTGCTGGGCGCCCTGGTCGGCCTCACCATCACCTACCTGCTCCCGCTAGTACTTCTTTTGAGCGGCAACGCGATGCTGGCCACGTTGGGTGTTGCGAGTTGGCTGCCGATGACGGCGGCCTTTCTTCCTATGGTGGGTTTCTATCGCCTGAATCCGGCATGGGCTTTGACCTTGCCGCTCAGCGCTTGTTTCTATATGTTGGCGACCGTTCATTCCGCTATCAAGTTCTGGTCCGGTCGCGGCGGAGAATGGAAGGGCCGTGTCCAGGACGTTGCTTCAACCGACTGAGCCGTCTTGGGGAAAGTTCGGGTCGGCTACGGAGAACACATTTCCTGAGCGTCAAAAACCTCGCACCACCGGCCTGGCGCGCGTCCTGTCGAAGGTGGGCTATTGCTCGCGTTCGCAAGGCTTCGCGCTGGTCCGCTCCGGTCGCGCGTCAGTCAATGGACGGGTCCATCGCGACCCCGAGTATCCCCTACGTGCGACCGACCGTGTAGCGGTCGACGGACGATCCATTGTGGCCGCAGACCGGATTTATCTGATCATGAACAAGCCGCGCGGCCTGGTGACGACCACCGCCGATGAAAAGGGGCGCGCAACGGTGTATTCGCTGCTCGATCCCGCTCTGGGATGGCTTGCTCCAGTAGGCCGGCTCGATCAGGCCAGTGAAGGCCTGTTGCTGTTCACGAACGATTCTGCGTGGGCCGCGACCATTACTTCTCCGGATTCGCATGTCGAGAAGACCTATCGAGTTCAAATCAACGCGGTGGCCGACGAGGCGTTGTTATCGCAACTCGTCGACGGAGTCAAAGAAGGAAGCGAAGTATTGTGCGCAGTCCGAGCTTCAATCTTGCGTACTGGAAAACGTAATTCGTGGGTTGAACTCGTACTCGACGAGGGACGGAATCGCCAGATACGACGAATGTTCGCCGGGCTCGACATCGAGGTGCTTCGCTTGTTGCGAGTTGCGATCGGTCCGCTGCTTCTAGGCGATCTCGCGAAGGGGCAAGTTCGCTCACTTGCCCCGGAAGAAAAGGAAGCTTTAGACCACCTATTGCCGGACAATCAAGATCCCACCGTCAAAAAATCTTCTTCACGTCGAGCTTGATTTGAGGATGGTCCCGGTTTCCGCTTACATTAATCGGCAAGTAGGTACCGGCATTATGGCGGGCAAACAGAGGATCCACCGGCTTCAACAGCACTCGCTTCGGTCCGGTCATCGTCTGGGAGACTTTTGCTTCTAGTCTGACGTCACCCGTAAAATTTAGGGCCTCGCTCCCCAACTCGTAAGAGCCTTTCACTTCCGCGACTGCTCCCGGCACCTCAAACTGCAATGTGTTGAAGTCGAGACTTGCGTTTGCCAGTCTGAAGGTTCCCGCCAGACTGACGGGCACATCCTGGATGCTCTCGTCGCCCGGCCTGCCCAGCGCCCTTCGGCTGAGTGTGGCGATCTTCTCGTTGACCGAATCGCTGGTGAACCTGGCGTTCGAGACCCGGAAAGTACCCGCCAACTGGATCCTGTTCAACACGGTTTGTTTGCCGGGCGGGATTAACAGCTTGGCGCGGATCCAAGCCGCTCCACTCAGCATCGGCCGCTGAGATGCTACCGCAAGGTTCAGCAGGTCCTCCACCCTCGAATCATGTACATCGACATCGAGCGAAATCGTCTTTCCCTTCTGTCCAGGTTTCCCGGCGACCTCGCCCGTTGCGACCAATTTGGAATTCAGGAATTTCGCATAGACAGGCTGCAGATAGCTATTCCCGTTGGTGCCATCGACCAGCGAGTGAAACCGGGTTGTCAAATGCACTGCCTTCGATCCTCGGTCCAGCTTGAAGTCCGGGACATCGGTCGTGCCGTCAACCTTGATGTCGTTTAACTTGCCGGTATAGTCACCGACAGACGACAGGATTCCTGAAATGCCGTTAAAGATTGACAGGTCCGCGTTCTTAAAATCGTAGTGTCCTGAAACCGCGGTGTCCGAGGGCTCGTCCCAGTCCCATGGCCCAAACTTGCCCGCTGTGTGAATGATTCCTGGCGGCGTTGGATTCGTCAGTTCTGCTTTGAACCGCATGGGTTGTCCGATTCCTGCGCTGCGTAACGTCAGGGCGCGCAGCTCCCAATTCATGGGTTCCCGCCCTTCTTGCTTGGACAGGACGTACAGCTCCGTTCCGTCTGCGTCAACCCGGTCAATCACAAAGTTGGCGAGGCGGGTTTCTCTTTTCGGCTCTACTGGCTCGCCCGCTACCTTCGCGTGCTTGGGAGGCACGTTGATTACCAGCCCGTCTAGCTTCACCCAGGACAAATGCACCGGCTTGCGCAACAGCTCGAGGGGCAGAGCCTGCGCAGTCAGGTGTCTGACGGTGAGAAACGGTGGTAAATTCTCGCCGTCGCGGTTGGGCAACACAAAGTCATCCGCGGTGGCTCGAAAGATCGGCACTAATGTCACGCGTAGGTTCTTTAATTGAACGTCACGGTGGTAGTGCTCCTGCAGAGCCAGCAACACGCGATCCTGCAACCAGCGCTCCATTGGCGCTGGGACCGAAAGCAGCGCAACGAATGCCATCCCGGCGATCACCAGCGTTGCGGCGAGCAGCCATGTGAGGAGTTTAGTTGTACGGCGGAGTGGCATTGGCAAACCTTGGCGAAACTTTGACTTCTGCCAGCATCTCTAACTCGAGGAAAACAAGAAATACAGAATTCACCGTAGAACCGAGAATGCCCAGTTAGCGGTTCAAGTGCAGCTTGATCGCGTCCTTTCGCGACGAGCCCGACCTTTCACGATTGGCGGCTGAGGATGGAGAAGATCATGTCTCTTGGGGGCGAGGACAACGAGCGATCTCTCGTTCCTTCGAAATCCAAGAATATGTGGGGCGCTAGGCCATTCGATCCCAAGCCGCAGTGCGAGTCCGTTTTCGGACTGGGAGTGATACCCCGACCCGCCTTATCACACGCCTATGTGTCCTGCGTCCTATCCAACGGGAGTTCAGTTCGGTAAAACTTGCTTCCTGAGGCAGCGGATTCGTGTCTCTTGCCGTGGCCGCCCGCCGCGTTGGCGGATTGACCGTTCTTTGACAAACAGGCGATGGCGACGTTCGTTCATCAACTGCAGGATAGGAACATTCTTCGGGTGACTGGAAGCGGTGAGATTGCACTTTTTTGCTAGCTAAGTCATGTGAATTGAATTATTTGCCTGTAAGCTACGCAGATTCAATATTTTGCGGACACTTTCGCCTTTCGCCCCTTATGTTTTCAATATTTTGCGAGCTATGGGGGAGGGGGAGGGGAGTAGCAAAGGAGTTATTAGCGCTCCAAGACTTCTCGAATCCTTCGGACGAGTTCCGGAACGTCGGCATCGACGTCCACTATGTTCGCGTCGTGAGGTTCCTCCAGCGTGGCAAACTGGCTGGCCAACAGCTTTGGATCCATGTAATGTCCATGGCGTTGCGAAAGGCGCTGGGAAATCAGTTCAGCGTTGCCGCGCAAATAGACAAGCTTCATCTGTGGATTGACCAGCAACTCATCGCGGTAAACCTGTTTCAGCGCGGAGCAAGCCAGAACGACATTGGTGCCGGATTGCAACCAGCGGACGATCGCGTCATGCAGACCGGCCAGCCACGGCGCTCGATCGGCATCGTCGAGAGGAATTCCGGCGCGCATTTTCGCGACGTTCGCAGGAGGATGATAATCGTCGGCGTCAACGAACTGCCAATGCAGCGATTCAGCCAGCGCGAGCCCAACCGTCGTCTTGCCGGAACCGGTCACTCCCATGAGGATGATTACCATCGCTCAATCGGCGGCCGTTTGTTTATCTGAGAGCCCGAGCACGAAGTGGTCCATCGCGAACGCAAACCCGTCTTCCTCGTTGCTCTTGGTCACGAATTTCGCCTGGGCTTTCACATCGTCAGAAGCATTGCCCATCGCGATGCTTACGCCAGTCTGGCGGAACATGAGAACGTCGGTGCTCATGTCGCCGATGGTAGCGATCTGGCTAGTCGGGATTTGCAGCATTTCGGAGAGCGTGAGAGCAACCTGTCCTTTGTTGGCGTTGGCGTCGGTGACGTCGAGATAGTAAGGGCTCGAACGAGTTGCAGAGATCGACAAGTGCAGCGCTGCCATCTTTTTTTCAGCCTCGGCCAGCGCTTCGTAGTTGTCGCTGACTCCAACCAGCTTCAGAACATGAAACTGGGACATGTTGTAAGACGGCAGAGGAGTCGCTTTACGGCCCATTTGGCTTTCATGGTGCGCAACGTGCGGGCCGTTCGGATTGCTGACGTACCAGTCCGTGTGCGTCCACACCCACAAGTCGAACCCGCTCTGCACGATCTGGTCAGCGACCGCTTGAGCGTCCGAGGGCGCGATGCGCAGTTGCCGGAGAATGGTTTCATCGGGACCAACAATCAGGGCCCCGTTGAAGCACGCAATAGGTTCGCGGACCTGAAGCACGCGAACCAGTTCGCGAGTCATTCGCGGAGGCCTGGCGCTGGCAAGAGTAAATCGGATTCCGGCGCGATAGAGACGCTGAACCGCTGCGGGAGCTCCCGGTGTTAAGTTCTTGTTTTCATCCAGCAGAGTGCCGTCGATGTCCGACAGCACAAGCGCGATGCGTTGCTCCGGTTTAGGGTCGGCCATCAGAGGTTCCCGTCGTTCTCCCGTTTCAACGGCCGCCATCGATGGCGGTCACACTGGATAAGCGAGTTTGCATTCTCGGGCCCTTCGCTTCCTGCTGGATAATTCGGGAAATCCGGCGGCGGAAGTTGCGCCCACGCCTCTTCGATGGGAGTGATGATTCGCCACTCCGCCTCGACCTCGTCGCGACGAGTGAACAGAGTTGCATCACCCCGCATGGCGTCGAGCAAAAGCGTCTCGTAAGCGACTGGCGTGGCAGTTCCAAACGCATCGCGATAGGAGAAGTCCATGTTGACTCGACTGGCACGCATATGCGACCCAGGAGTCTTGGCCTCGAAGTTCAGCGAAATGCCCTCGTTGGGCTGAATGCGCATGGTGATTACGTTGTGGTGAACGTCATCCGGGTTTCGCGCGAACAAAGCCTGCGGTGTTCGCTTGAAGTGGACTGCAATCTCTGTAAGCTGGTTCGCAAGTCGCTTGCCGGCGCGAACGTAGAAGGGAACTCCTGCCCAACGCCAGTTATCTACCCGGAATTCCACGGCCACATAGGTTTCGGTGAGCGATTTGGGATTAACGCCTGGCTCCTGGCGATAACCCGGAAGTTCGACGCCATCGATCTTGCCAGGTCCATACTGTCCGCGAACGGTGCGCTTCGCTACTTCTTCCACTGTCATCGGACGAATGGCCCGAAGTACCTGCACCTTCAGCTCGCGCACGGAGTCGGCGTCGAATGCAACAGGCGGTTCCATCGCCGTGAGCGTCAGCAGCTGCAACAGGTGGTTGGCCACCATGTCGCGCAGCGCGCCTGTCTCCTCGTAAAACGCCGCGCGATTCTCGACGCCCAGGGTTTCGGCCGCCGTGATCTCGATGTAGTCGATGTTGTTGCGGTTCCAAATGGGCTCAAACATGGAGTTGCCAAAGCGGAACACCATGATGTTCTGGACCGTTTCTTTGCCCAGATAGTGGTCGATGCGGTAAACAGAGTTCTCGTCGAAGACGTGCGAGACGATCTCATTCAGGTCCTGGGCGCTCTTAAGGTCGTGGCCAAAGGGTTTCTCCAGGACGATGCGCGTCCAGCCCTCACTGTTGCGAGCCAGACCGGATTGGCCGAGCCCTTCCACGATCGGCGGAGCCAGAGATGCCGGCGTTGAAACGTAGAACAGCACGTTCTTGCTCGCACCATTCTTCTGCATTTCTTCGATCTTCGCTTTCAAATGCGGATAGAAATCAGGATGGTTGGCATCGCCGACCAGATAGTGCAGCCGCTTGGCGAAGTCGGACCAGCCGTTCTCGCTGTAGTTGCGCGCGTCTTTGGATTTCGCAGCGCCTTCGTGCATCCGCTCGCGAAACTCATCGTCCGTGAGCTGAGTGCGACCGATACCAAGGACGTCAAAAGTCGGATTGGTGCAGCCGATGCATGCCAGGTCGTACAGCGCTGGAATCAACTTGCGCTTAGTCAAGTCGCCTGTGCCACCAAAGATGACCAATAGGCAGGAACCTGCCTTGGGAAGCGAAGGAGCCGTAATCTTGAACGGCTCGGTTTGTACTGCCGTGCTCACTTCGTACCTCCTGCTGGTTTGGGAGATTTTGCGGAGAGCCCCGCCCAATCAGCGTGAACGAAGCCGCCGGCGGGATGATCGACGCGCTGAAAGGTGTGGGCCCCAAAGAAGTCGCGTTGCGCCTGAGTGAGGTTTTGGGGCAACTGCGCGCTGCGGTAGCTGTCAAAATACGACAGCGACGCCGAAAGCGCGGGAACCGGAATTCCCATCTGGACAGCAGTCGCGATCAGCTTGCGCCACGATTGCTCCGACCGCCGCATAGACGCCATGAAATCAGAGTCGAGCAAGAGGTTGGGGAGATCAGGCTGGCGCTCAAAGGCGCGCATGATCGAATCAAGGAAGCGGGCGCGAATAATGCAGCCGCCCTTCCAGATTCGGGCCATTTCGCGCAAGTTGATGTTCCACTCCCACTCTTTCGAACCGGCGCGAATCAGGCTCATGCCCTGCGCGTACGAGCAGATCTTTGAAGCGTATAAAGCATCGTGAACGGATTGGATCAACTCTTGCTTCGTTCCGGCGAACGCGCCACCGGAAGCGGAATGGATTAGCTGGCTGGCAATAACGCGCTCGTCCTTCATGCTGGAGAGCGCACGTGCATCAATCGCAGCCGTAATGGTTGGCACTGGTACTTCCAGGTCGAGCGCCGTCTGGGCGGTCCATTTGCCGGTGCCTTTCTGTCCGGCGCGGTCCAGGACCATGTCGATCAGTGGCCTCCCGGTCTCGGGATCGTTCGCACCGAAAATCTGGGCCGTAATTTCGATCAGGTAGGATTCCAGCGGGCCACGGTTCCACTCGGCGAAGATGTCAGACAACTCCTGCGCGCCGAGATGGAGCGCTTTATTCAGGATTTCGTAAGCTTCGGCAATGAGCTGCATGTCGCCGTACTCGATGCCGTTGTGCACCATCTTGACGAAGTGTCCCGAGCCATCGGGTCCGACGTAGCCGACGCAGGGTCCGGTGTCACTCTTTGCGGCGATGGACTGAAGAATAGGTGCTACATGGTTGTAAGCTTCGCGAGAGCCTCCCGGCATCAGCGACGAGCCGTGCCGAGCGCCTTCCTCGCCGCCAGAGACTCCCATGCCAAAGAAGTTGACCATGGTTTGGCGCGCATTGAGTTCGCGCCGGACCGTGTCTTTGAAGAAGGAGTTGCCACCATCGATGACGATGTCTCCGGGAGCAAGGAAAGGCGACAGCCTTTGCATCGTCTGGTCGATCGGGTCGCCAGCCATGATCATCATCAGAATGCGGCGAGGACGCTCCAAGGAGCGGCAGAATTCCTGTAGTGTCTTAGCACCGATTAGTTGATGTTCAGGGTGCTTGTAAAGCAGGCGATCCACCCAGTCGGTCTCCAGGTTCCAGACCGCAACTGGATGGCCATGGTCCGCGACGTTAAGGGCGAGGTTGGCACCCATTACGCCGAGGCCGATGACGCCAAAGTGCGCCGTCCTGGCCCCGGTGGTGACTGGCATGAACGTCCCCTTTCTCCATCGTTACTTAGCGTGGCGGCGAATCAATTTGGCGGACTTATGACTTGGCTTTGCCGATAGCCAGTCGCGCCTTAGCAATCACGTTGTCCACGGTAAAGCCAAAGTGGGTCATCAGGTCCTTGATGGGAGCCGACGCTCCAAAATCGTCGTGGCCTACGACCTCGCCGTCGTCTCCCACGAATTCTGTCCAGCCAAAGGTAGCTCCGGCCTCAACCGCCACGCGCGCTCGCACGGCAGGAGGAAGAACCTCTGCACGGTACTCAGCGGATTGTTTTTCAAACAGCTCCCAACACGGCATGGAGACAACCCGAGCTTTAACGCCTTCAGCGGTCAACTTCTCGTAGGCCCCGACACAGAGCTGAACTTCAGAGCCCGTGCCTATCAAGATGACGTCGGGAGTGCCGGTGGAGTCGGCCAGCACATACGCCCCCTTGGCCACACCTGACGCCGCGCCGTACTTGGTGCGGTCAAATGTCGGGATCGCCTGGCGGGTGAGCGCGATCACCACCGGTTCGTGCTTGAGCAGCATGATGTAACGCCAGGTTTCGGAGACTTCGTTGGCGTCGCCCGGCCGGAACACCAACAGCCGCGGCATTGCCCGCAGGGACATGAGCTGCTCGATAGGCTGGTGCGTCGGTCCGTCTTCACCCAGGCCGATGGAATCATGCGTGTAGATGAAAATGGACGGCAGGTCCATTAGCGCGGCCAATCGAATCGTGGGCCGCATGTAGTCGGAGAAGATGAAGAATGTCGCGCCATACGCCCGTATCAGTGACACAGTCATGCCGTTCACGATGGCGCCCATGGCGTGTTCGCGGATGCCGAAATGGAAGTTGCGTCCTGCGTAATCATTGCGCTCGAAGCTACCGGCATCTTTAATCAGGGTCTTGGTAGAGGGCGCGAGATCGGCCGCTCCGCCAATCAGCCAGGGCACGTTCTTGGCCACTGCGTTCAGCACTTTATTATTCGAGTCGCGAGTAGCGAGGCCCTTAGCGTCCGCTGGGAACGTGGGAATGTCCTTGTCCCAGCCCTGGGGCAAGTCGCGGTTTGCGATCAACTGCCATTCCTTGGCAAGATCAGGAAAAGCCTGGGCCCAAGCCTTGTAGCGATCATTCCAAGCCTGCTCCCATTTGGCGCCACGATCCACAGCCTTGCCCATGTACGATTTCACTTCTTCCGGGACCAGGAATTGCGCGTCCGGCGGCCAGCCGTAATTGATCTTGGCCAGGCGAATCTCTTCGGCGCCCAGCGGTTCGCCGTGAGCCTCGGCGGTGTCCTGCTTGTGGGGCGCACCATATCCAATGTGACTGTTGACGATGATCAGCGACGGCCGTTGCGTCTCTTTCTGAGCCTCGCGGATCGCCCAATCTAGCGCAGCCAAGTCGTTGACGTCACTGACGTGCTGCACGTTCCAGTGCCACCCCAGGAAGCGCGTACCGACATCGTCGGAAAACGCCAGAGAGGTGTTGCCTTCGATGGTGATGTGGTTGTTGTCGTAAAACCAGATGAGATTGGAGAGACCCAGATGGCCGGCGATTGACGCCGCCTCGTTGGAAACTCCTTCCATCAGATCGCCGTCGCCGCAGATCGCGTAAATGCGGTAGTCGAACAGGTCGTGGCCGTCGCGGTTGAATTGCGAGGCAAACCAGCGCTGGGCGATCGCCATGCCCACCGAATTGCTGACACCCTGGCCGAGTGGGCCGGTGGTGACCTCTACGCCCGGGGTGAGGCCATATTCCGGATGTCCGGGTGTTTTCGATCCCCACTGGCGGAAGCTCTTCAGGTCGTCGAGCGTCATGTCGAAACCGGTGAGATACAGCATCGAGTAGAGCAGCATGGAGGCGTGGCCGTTGGACAAAATGAAGCGGTCGCGGCCGGGCCAATGCGGATCTCGAGGATTGAAGCGCAGGAAGCGATCCCAAAGCACAAATGCAAGAGGAGCCAATGCCATCGGCGTGCCAGGGTGTCCGCTGTTGGCCTTCTGCACGGCATCCATGGACAGAGTACGGACCGTGTTGATACAGAGTTGTTCGAGTTGCTGGTGTGCTTTGGCGTCAGCGATGACCTGCTCTTGTTGCTGCGCGGGTACTGCGGTTTGGCTACTCACCGGCGGCTACCTTTCTGTTGCGTAAATTTGGGTTTCACTTCGTAATGTCGACCTGGTAATCGGTGCCCTGCCACTGCGACTGCTGCGGCCAGTAAAAGGTGAAGCGTATAGGAGCGGTCTGTGACGACGCAACCCGGACATCGGCGTATTCGATGCCGATGGAAGTCGCGGTCGACGAGGTGTCGCGCTCGGTGGTCCATTCGTCGTCAGTCCAGTGCATCAGGAACGGCGACGATGCCACCAGTCTCAGTAAGCCACCGGCAGAAACGCACTTGACCTGACGATTCATTTTCCATACTTCGATGACGGGCCGTGGCTTGTCGTTGCAGTAACGTTCGGCAACGGAATCGACAAGATCGAAGACCTTGCCGTCAGCCACCGAACGCAACAATTTGACATATTCGGCATGGGCCCACATCAGCGGAATGGCTGCTCCCGTGGCCTTGCCGAAGTACATATGCGCGTGGGGAAGGTCAGGGGCGTCCCATATCTGCTCGGGAATCAGTCCGATGCCGGTGGAAAAATTCTTCGCTGCCTGTAGGTAAATATCAACGTCACGCCCAGCAGCCTGCTCGTAGGTGGCGCGCTCCAGAGTGAGCAGCGGCCATGGCCTTCCGACGCCCCAACCTTCGAACGAACCTCCGTCGTCACGCTGGCCGTAGCCGTCATGGTTGTACCGCTTCCAGCACGGGCCGCCCGGAGTATCCACCTTTAGCACCGCGTCGATGACTTTCAGGGATTGCTCAATCAGCGGGTCCAGAGGCTTGCGGATTCCCAAGCGAACTAACTCAAGGAACCCGGCGTCGACGATGTCCTTAGCCGGGTACTGGTGCGAGGCACCGGGGGGCTGGTTGGACAAAGTCAACATGCCGAGGTTAGGGTCTTCGTCGCCGCAGGATCCGTGAGAACTGATGGCGGGATTGATGCGAATGTAGTGCGTCGCGATCCCCGGGACCAACGTACCCTCGGTCGTGACCGTCCACTTTTCGACATGGGATTCGAGAAAATCTGCGTGGGTGCGAACGAATTCTGCGGTGTCTTTGTCGCCGCGGGCCTCGATGAAGTCTGCGGCGCAGATCAGGCCGGCGATGTTGGAAGCCAGAGTGGAAGGAGAGTAGCCACTAGCTTCCTCCCATCGGTCTTGTGCCGTGGCAGGCCCTTCGCTGATCAGAAAATTGCACGCGCGTTGCACCGTGATATAGGGGTCGAAATTTTGGAGCGCATTGGCCTTCCACATTCGCCAAGCCAAAAGGATGGGGAAGGAAACTTCATCGAGTTGAAGTCCTGTCCAGTAAGGGCGGCCGTCGATCCAGAAATTCTGATAAAAGCCGCCGTCGTCGCGCTGGCTGATGGCCAGATAAACGAGGGCCCGCAGCGGGGTCGAGAGATCTCCGGCCGACAGAAGCGCGGTCGCGCCTTGCACCATGTCACGCGTCCAAACCAAATGATAGCCGCCGACATCATCGTCGCCTTTGTCTTCTCCCCAGGGAATGCTAAGACTCGCGATCATGGCGCCCGGGAAGACCTTGTCCTCGTGGGCGAGCAGCAGGTTTACGCTGCGCTCGTACAAAGTAGAGTCATGCGAGGCGATTTTAGCCAGGAGGGCGAAACGCTTGCTGGTACGATTCCATTGGTCATTGAAGTGACTCAAGTGGTTGTCGAACGGTATGCACAAAGACTGGTAAAGCGTGGTAGTGGCGTTATGCTGGGTGTGTCCAAAGCCGACGCCGAGTGTGAACTCGGTGCTTCGGGAGAGATCGATCTCACCGGTGAGGGCAATGTTTCCATCCAAGGCCGAGTCGTACGTCCAGTCCATTTTGAGGTTATGAGCGAGATCGGTCCAGCCGTCGTTTACCCCGACGTAGCCGCACGAAAGGCGGGAAAATGGCAGAGTTGCGGCGAGGGCCAAATAAACGCTGTCGCGGTAGGCCATCAGGAAGCGACTCCCCCTGCGCTCCACTACTTCGCCGTTGTTGTGCATTCCGCCAATCTGCAGATGGGGGGCGCACAGGACATAGAGGTGGAGCTTGCCCCGCCATGCCGGGGCCACATTGAAGCGGGTGTGCACCAGGAGGCAGTTGAGGTGCGGGTCTCCGATGATCTGCTTTTCGATGTTGTAACGCCCTTCGCGATCGGAGTTAGTGACCTTGAATCCCAGGCACGCCGCTTCCACGCAGTCCAAGTGCGTCTGCATGTGGCGGCGCTCATCGTGGAAGAAGGTCTCGCCGTCGCTAACCAGGTACTGGATATCGCGTACTTGGGGAGTGTCGATGGTGGGGTAGTAGAGCTCAGTGATTACACCGGCCGCCATGGTGTACCAGACGCGACTGGAAACCGCATAGGCAGTACCGACTGCATCCTTGGAGCCGCGCGTCCATCGGGGAGAGATCCCCGGACCACCCGGCGCTGGATTGTTGCCTGCCATGACCGTCTCTCCGTGGTTTATCCGACACTACTTAAGGCACACCGTTAAGATTCACCGGCGGCAGGAACCAGGGCATTAGTGTAACCCGACACCTTTGCAAGACATCCGCTGACGCGCACGAGCACTCAATGAAAGTTCATAATCCGGCCGAGGCTGAAACGAAAAGGCCCGCCTTACATATGAGGCGGGCCAGAGGAACTGCGCGATACGCGTTATTTCTGCGGCGCCGCCGGCTTCATGGCCTTCGACTTGCCGCCTGGTGTTCCAGTCAACTCATCAGCCAGGGCGTCGGCGTGATAGATCTTGCGCAGCGACTCCATAATGGCGCGCGAGTCGGTCGAGACCGAGCGGCCAACCACATCGTCGTATATGAAATTCCAGGGAAGCGATTCGATGTTGCCATCAAAAATAATGCCGACGACTTCGGCATTCTTGTTGATGACCGGGCTGCCCGAGTTGCCTCCGATGATGTCGGGCGTAGAGGCCGTGTCAAAGGGCGTCTTCAGATCGATCGAAGACTTGGCCTTGATCCAACTCTCCGGCAGCTCGTAGGGCGGCTTACTGCCGTGCTGAGCCGCGTGCTCGTAGGCCCCGCCCATAGTGGTAAACCACGGGACGTGTTGGCCGTTCAGTTCGTAACCCTTTACCGCGCCGTAGCTGAGGCGAAGTGTGAAGGTCGCATCGGGAGGGACGCTGAAGCCGCCTTTGGCAAACAAAGCCTTGCCGATATTGCCGCCATTACGGCGCAGGACCGACTGAACCTCGTCCTCATCGCGCTGGTGAAGGGCGGTTGCAGTGGGCTCGATCTGGCGCATCAGCACGATCAGGGGATCATTGCTGGCATCGACTGCGGCTTTGCCGCCTGCATAGAGCTGCCTGCGGACGGCGACGTCGTCGAGCTTGGTGCCGGCGATCAATTCGGCGGCGCGATCGTCTGGCGACTTCCCAGCGAGAGCCATCTTGACCACGTCATCGTTCGCGCCCAGTTGCTCCTGCATCTCGGCGAGACTTTGGGCGAGCTGAACCCGGTCGAGAGATTTATAAACCGGAGCCGTAGAGAACAGGCGCTGCTCAAGCGTCGGCAATGCCGAGTCCTGATAACCGCGAATGCGCTGGTTGCTAGGCTTCTGCTTCTCCGTCGTGGCGCGCACGATGGTGCGAGCGAAGCGCGGCAGGTCGCCACGGAAGCCGGCCATGTTATCGACGTAAGTGAAGGGTAGGAACATTTCCTTCTGCACGGCGACGGCCTTGTCGATTTCAGCCCAGGGATCGCCGAACTCCTGCTTCAACTTGGGGTCGGAATTGACGAACTCGCGCAAGGCCTTCTCGTCGGCCGCCTTCTTGGCCATCAAGCTTTTGTCGAGCAGTCCCCCTTGGTAGCCGGAGATAGCCTTAAAGCTGTTCTGCAGACCGAAGAAGTCGCTTTCCGCTTCCTTGGCATTTTCTTCCGACGCTGCACTGTATTTCTGCAAGAGGTCAATGCGGCGGGCCAGCGACTTGATCTGCCAGGGATACTGCACATCGCGCAGGACGGCCAATTGGTCCATGGTCAACAGTCGTCCCGTACGGCCGGGATGACCGGACACAAATACCAAGTCGCCCTCTTTGATGCCCGTCTTTGACCATTTCAGATACTCCGGCGTCTTCGCTGGCTGGTCGTTCTCATAAGCACGGAAGAACGAAATGTCGAGATCGTAACGCGGGTATTCGAAATTGTCAGGATCGCCGCCGAAGAACGCGATGCTGAATTCCGGTGCCATCACGAGTCGAATGTCGCTGTACTTCTTGTACTTGTAGAGATGGTAGAGCGCTCCAGAGTACAGCGTGACCACGTCGCAACGGAGTCCATTGACCGAGCACTCGCTTTCCAGGTTCGACATGACCTCGCGCTCCGTCTTGCCGGCATCGGCCGGTGACATACCGGGTTTCGAAGCAGCGTTCACCTTCGCCGTGACGTCCTCAATGCCTTGCAGAACGACAAACTCCACACCAGGGCACTTGGGCTCTTCCGCTCGCGTCTGAGCGTAGAAACCGTCTTTCATGTAGTCCTTGCCGCCGACCGAGAGGTCGTGGATACACTCCTGCGCGATGTGATGATTGGTAAAAATCAGGCCATCGAGAGAAACGAAGGAGGAAGATCCGTTTGGAGCCCGAGCTGAAGAAAGCCGGACGTGATCAAGCCACTCCTGCGAGACCTCAAATCCGTACTTGGCCTTTACTTTGTCTTTGGGGAAAGCGTTAAACAGCCACATTCCCTCGTCGGCGAAGGCTAGATTCGCCAACGCAAGGGTAAGAAGTACGAACAGCGCAATGCGTTTGGTCATGTTAGCTCCGGACGTGGCTAAGCCACGAGACAACTGGGCCCGGCTCCTGCATGAGCTCGGACGCGACAGGCAAACCACTAAATATAGTCTCCTCCGAGGTGGGCGGCAATGAAGTGTGACGGGTGACGTAACTTCGATTGTGTAAAAAGCGAGAGGGTGTAAGTTGGCTTTGGCCTTGACAAGCTGAAGCCATTCTCACAAGGAGACTTACACCCATGGCGAAGGTAACACCCATCACCGAGCAGTTCCAACATTTCGTCAGCGAGCTGAAAGAGAGTTTTTGGGGCGACCTGCAGGGACAGGTGCAGCAGAGCATGCGCCGGCTGTTCGAGCTGCTGTCAGAGCGGCAACGCGACCTGTACATGGTGCGCCCGCGTCATAGCCGGCAGAAGCCGCGTCAGGATTACCGCAACGGCTATTACGCGCGCGACTTTGTGACTCGCTTTGGGACCCTGCGTTTGCGCATTGCCCGCACTCGCAAGCGCGGTTTTCTGCCGGAGGTGCTCAAGAAGTTTCAGCGGCGGGCGGAAGAAGTCTCACTGTTAATTCGCGAGGCCTTTTTGCGGGGCATTTCGACCCGCCAAGTGGGGCGGCTGGTGGGTATTGTGACCGGCGAGGTGGTCAGTCCGCAGACCGTATCCCGCTTGAGTCGCGATTTGGATGAGGCGGTGCGGCAGTTTCATCAGGCGCCGCTGCAGGACGAATGGGCGTACCTGTTCCTGGACGGCGTCAGTCTGCGGATGCGACGGCCCAGTGGGCGGCAGCGAGTGCACATGCTGGTGGCTTACGGAGTACGGGCCGACGGTACCCGGCAACTCCTGGGCTTTCTGCGCAGTAAAGGCGAAAGCCAAAGCGCCTGGGAAGGTCTGCTGGAGGATCTGTATCGCCGCGGACTGCAAGGCGAGAAGCTGCTGCTGATCGTCACCGATGGTTGTCCCGGGCTGGCCGCAGCCATCGAGACCGTCTATCCCCGAGCGCTGCATCAGCGCTGCTGGGTACACAAGATGCGCAATATCCTGGAAAAAGTACGCCGTCGCGACCATGACGCGGTGAAAGCCGACGCGCAGGCCATCTATCGCGCTGACAGCCGTCGCCAGGCGGAGGCCGCTTTTCGCGCCTTTCGCCGCCGCTGGCAGGCGCTGTACGGTTCCATGGTGCGACAACTGGAGCGCGACTTGCCGGAGTTGCTGTCATTTTTCAGCTTTCCCCGGCATCTGTGGAGGAAGCTACGCACCACCAACATCATCGAGCGCTGCTTCGTGGAGGTGCGCCGGCGGACGCGTCCCATGGTGTGCTTCGTGAACGTGAAAAGCGTCGATCGCATCATCTACTCCATCTTCCAGCGCTTCAACCTGGAATGGAAAACCCGCACCCTCCGCGTTTTTACACAAGCAGCTTGACGTCACCGTGTGACGGATAAACTAGACTGTTGCGCGCGTGGGGAGTACAAAAGTTGGTTGCGCAATTTTGCGACTCTGTGGAGCCCGAGGGCGCGCGACTTACCCTAAAATTCACATGCGTACGGTTCGACCGAACTGAGCGAGGGAACCATGTCGAGTATCGTTAATACGCCAAAGGGCCTGGAAGGGGTCACGGCGGTCAATTCCAGCGTCTGCTACATCGATGGCGACCAGGGCGTGCTTGCGTACCGTGGCATCGATATTCATGAGCTTGCAGACAACTCCACTTTTGAAGAGTGCTGCTACCTGCTGTGGTTCGGTCACCTGCCCAACCGCGCCCAGTTGCAGGAATTGAAGCTGAACCTCGCACGCGAACGCAAGCTCGACGCTTCGATCATCAGCCTACTCAACCAGGCACCCAAGCACGCCCTTCCGATGGACGTGCTGCGCACCATCGTCTCGGCCCTGTCGTTCTACGACCCGGAGGAGAAAGTAAACGACGCCGAAGCCAATCTGCGCAAGTCGATCCGGCTCACTTCGCAGATCGCCTACGTGGTTGCTGCCTACGATCGCATTCGCAAGGGCAGGCCGATTATCGAACCTGACCGCACGCTGTCGCATGCAGCAAACTTCTTGTACCAGTTGAATGGCGTGGTTCCGAGCCCCACGGCGGAGAGGGCGCTCGATATCGCCCTGATTCTGCATGCTGACCACGAATTGAATGCTTCGACGTTTGCGGCGCGCGTGGTCGCCGCCACACTGAGCGACATGCACTCAGCGATTACGGCTGCTATCGGCGCTCTCAAGGGTCCGTTGCACGGTGGAGCGAATGAAGCCGTGTTTCGCATTCTCGAAGCCATCGACTCTTCAGGAGCTGATCCGGTCGATTACGTGAAAGGCATGCTGGCGCAAAAGAAAAAGATCCCAGGATTCGGGCATCGCGTTTATCACACGGAGGATCCTCGAGCAACACACTTGCGGACGATGTCTCGTGATCTTGGCAACTCGAGCGGAATTGCCAAGTGGTTTGAAATCTCGCGCAAGATCGAGGAGTTCGTGGTTGCCGAGCGCAAGCTCAACGCCAATGTGGATTTCTATTCGGCTTCGACGTATCACACGCTGGGCATCGATATTGGCCTGTTCACCCCGGTGTTCGCGGTATCGCGTATTTCCGGCTGGACGGCCCACGTCATGGAGCAGTTGAGCGACAACCGGCTCATCCGCCCGCGTGCGGAATACCAGGGACCGATCTACCCCAACAAGTACGTTCCCATGGAACGGCGATAGTTTTGTAGGTTTCACTTCAGGCCCGCGTCGGATGGCGCGGGCTTTTTGTCGCCGCTGAAAGTCTAAAGGAGTTGGGCTTCTTCTTCCGAATCGATTCAGTTCTCTTCGGAATCTAACTAACACGATAAAATAGATTTAGCGATGCGCAGGGTATACCTCGACAATAACGCGACCACCCCGCTTCTGCCGGAAGTCTTTGAGGCCATGAAGCCGTACTTCCTGGAGAAGTTCGGCAATGCCTCGTCGATCCATCAGCAGGGACAGCAGTCGCGTGCGGCTGTGGAACATGCGCGCGAGCAGGTGGCTGAATTGGTGAACTGCCGCCCGGCGGAGATCGTGTTTACCTCGGGCGGAACGGAAGGTGACAACCTCGCGCTGTTTGGACTGGTGAAGCCAGGCGACCACGTGATCACTTCGGCCGTCGAGCACCACGCTGTTTTGAATGCCTGCAAGCGTTTGGAGGAAATCGGTTGCGAGGTCACGTATCTTCCTGTGGACGGATGCGCGCTGGTTGATCCGGACGATGTGCGGCGGGCGATTCGTCCCAGCACAAAGCTGATTAGCGTCATCTTTGCGAACAACGAGACAGGTGTGCTGCAGGCTGTGAACGAGATCGGAAAGCTTGCCGCGGAAACGGACGTGTTCTTCCATACCGATGCGGTGCAGGCCGCCGGTAAGGTTCCGATCGACGTGAAAGAGATTCGCTGCGACGTGTTGACTCTGACGGCGCACAAGATGCATGGCCCGCAGGGAGCAGGCGCGCTGTATGTCCGCAAGGGAACGCTGCTGCAGCCGATGTTTTACGGCGGACGCCACGAGCGCTCGCGCCGGGCCGGAACCGAGAACCTTGCCGGCATCGTCGGGCTGGGCAACGCAGCTGCGATCGCTCGCGAAGGGTTTGGCGACGGAAGTGTTGAGCGCATGGCTGGACTGCGTGACCGGTTGGAGCGAACCGTGCTGGCAACCGTCGACCAGGTGGGTGTGAACAGCGCGGATGCGTCTCGTGTTCCCAACACTACGAATATCGTTTTTGACTGCCTTGAGGGCGAGGCGATGGTGATCGCGCTCGATCTCAAGGGATTGTCAGTTTCGACCGGAGCGGCGTGTTCGTCGGGAGCCATTGAGCCGTCGCACGTTTTGACCGCGATGGGGTTGTCGCCGGACCGCGCGCGAGCGAGCTTGCGTTTCAGCCTTGGCAAGCAGAACACAGCCGAGGACATCGACTTCGCGTTGCAGTTGATTCCAGAGGTGGTGACCAGGCTGCGGGATTTGAGCCCGGTATACAAGAAAGCCGCCAGGTCCCAAGCGTAGTGTCGGGTTTCCGTTTCACGCAGAAACTTCAAGAGAGATTGGATCATTGGTTTTGAACCACGAGAACCAGACCGTCGCCGTAGCCATGTCGGGCGGTGTCGATTCGTCGACCGTAGCGGCCATGCTGTGTGAGCGTGGCTATAAGCTCATTGGCCTCACCATGCAGCTCTGGAACCAGCGTCGACTGGCCGGACATGAGGGCATGCCTGAAACGGTGCAGGGTCGTTGCTGCTCCATCGACGATGTGTACGATGCGCGGTATGTGGCCGAGAAGCTGGCGATTCCGTACTATGTTGTGAATCAGGAGTCGCGATTCGAGCAGGACGTGGTGCGTCCGTTCGTCGAGGACTATCTTTCCGGACGTACTCCGATTCCGTGCAGCCTGTGCAACAACCATCTCAAGTTCGATCAGTTGCTGATCACCGCGCGCCAGATTGGCGCCGACCTGCTCGCCACCGGGCACTACGCGCGCAATGAGTACGACGAGCGCATCGGGCGTTGGGTGCTTAAGCGGCCGGCAGACCTTGCCAAAGACCAGACATATTTTCTGTTTGGGCTGACGCAGGAGCAGTTGAGTCGGACGTTGTTTCCGCTTGGTGAAATGCGCAAGCCCGATGTCCGTGAGGAAGCGAAGCGGACCGGTCTGCGGCTGTTCGAGAAGCCGGATTCGCAGGAGATATGCTTTATTCCGGGCGGCGATTACAAGAAGTTTCTCGATGCCTACCTGGAAGAGCAGGGCGAAGAGATTCCTGACACTTCCGGCGAGCTGGTGAC
Organism: uncultured Acidobacteriaceae bacterium; assembly: GCA_963699185.1. Lineage (GTDB taxonomy): Bacteria > Acidobacteriota > Terriglobia > Terriglobales > Acidobacteriaceae > DASRAA01. The sequence continues at coordinate 1,821,023 of OY969419.1, forward strand.
TACGACCGGGGAGGTTGTGGGCGCACACAACGGCATCCACAACTTTACGGTAGGTCAGCGCAAGGGCCTGGGAGTTGCCACCGGATCCCCGCTTTACGTGGTGGAGATTCGCGGCGACAAGCATCAGGTCGTGGTTGGAGCTGGAGAAGACTTGCTGTCTCGGACGTTGCGCGCCAAGCGGATGAACTGGATTGCCGTCGACGACCTGCGCGAGCCGATGCGTGTGCATGCCAAGATCCGTCATCGCCACGAAGCCGCGGCTGCAATTGTCGAGAGGAATGGCGACGACGAGGTTCTTGTCACGTTCGAGACGCCGCAGCGCGCCATTACACCGGGGCAGGCAGTGGTGTTCTATGACGGAGACGCGGTAATCGGCGGCGGCTGGATTTGCTAGTTTCGTGCCGGTCCAACGTTTGATTCCTCGCGATTGCAGCGGCAAAAGAAAAAGGCAGCGTCAATGCGCTGCCTTTCGTTTTCAACAAAGCTTCGGAAGTTGAAGTTCTAGATAAACATCTCGTCCGACGGCCCACCATCACGCTTCCGCTTCTGCCCGAAATACGTTCCCAGTCCGGCAGTGATTCCCTGTACCAGGCCGCTGGCATGTTTCACCGGAGAGGTCACGGTGTGGGCGACTTTTTCGGTGGTGTCTTCCACCGTGTCCATGGCGCGAGTCACCATTTCGTCCGCGCGGATGACCTGCAATCGCGCACGGTCGAGTATGTCGTTGATCGTGTTTTCGACTCGTCCAATACCGGAATGTGCAGTGGTGGATATCTTGACGGCGTTGTCGAGGACCAGTTCCACCTTGGGCGCCGATGTCTCCAGAATCCTTTTGATATCGGCCTGCAGGGATTTCCCGCCTTCCAAAAGAGGGAAGGCCTGTGCCTTGATTTCATCCGCGGTCGATTTCAGGTGCGTACTGAGGGCCCGGACGGTAAAGAACATACCCGCCAGGATGAGCATCTGTAGCACAACTGCAGCCGAAGTAATCGCGATGAAAATTGTCAGCTTTTCGTCCATGTCGTTCCCGGTCTGCGGACCCGAGGCCCCGAGGCCATCTCGCTAGAGTTTTGTGGCTGCCGTTTCGCCTTCGTCGGTTGTGGACTCGCGATAAGCCTGACGTCCCGCCTCGTAGGCTGACCGGATCTGGTCCTTTTGTGAGTTCAGGTAGTCGCGGCCCTTGTCGGCCCACGTCCCAGCCTGTTCTTTAGCCTGTTGCGCGCGCTCTTTCACGGCTTCGCGGCCCTGTTCGGCAGCTTCGCGAATCTTCTGGCGAGTTTCTTCCCCGGTCTTAGGCGCATAGAGAATTCCCAACGCCGCTCCGATGCCCAGTCCAGCCAGAAACCATAAGACTCCGCCACCATCGTTGTCAGCCATAAATGCCTCCTTCTAGAAAGCTCACGAGTCCGGATGTTAGCACCCGCATTGTAGAATTACAAACCACTCACACCGTACTGTCGGTAGCACATGATATGTCCGGTTGAGATAGCACGTGATCTGTCCGCTTTGCAGGCGGCGAGAGTAGGAGACCATGCCAAGCATGGATTGCTACTCGAAGGCCGCGATGGAGCGGGCGATGAAAGTGCAAGAAGTGATCTTACGGGCCATGGCGAAGAAGCTCACCTGGTGGCAGGCGGCCGAGATCATCGGCATCAGCGATCGGTCGATGCGGCGCTGGCGGGAGCGACTGGAAGAGTTTGGCTACGACGGGTTGTTCGACCGGCGGCGGGGACAGCCTTCCCCCAAGCGAGTTCCTCTGGCCACGGTCGAGCAGGTCTTGGGGCTGTATCGGGATCGCTATTTCGATCTAAACGTACAGCATTTTCACGAGAAGCTGAGTGCCGAGCACCAGATCGATTTGAGCTACACCTGGGTGAAACAAGCTCTGCAGGGAGCCGGACTGGTAGCGCGGGGCCGCAAGCGCGGGGTGCATCGTAAGCGGCGGGAACGCCGTCCGCTGCCGGGCATGCTGTTGCACATCGACGGCAGCCGTCATCGCTGGTTCCAGGACGAGCGCTGGTACGACCTGATCGTCATCCTGGATGACGCGACCAGCGAGATCTACTATGCGCAACTGGTGGAGGAAGAATCGACGGCGACGGTGATGGCCGGGTTGCGGGAAGTCATCGAGCGCAAGGGATTGTTCTGCGCCTTGTACAGCGACCGGGGCAGCCATTTTTGGCTGACGCGGAAGGTAGGAGGCAAGGTCGATCCCCATCGCTTAACGCAGGTGGGACGGGCGCTGCGCGAGTTAGGAGTGCAGATGATCCCGGCCTACTCGCCGCAGGCGCGGGGCCGTAGCGAGCGCAGCTTCGGGACCTGGCAGGGACGGCTGCCACAGGAGCTGCGGCTGCACGGGATCACCACGCTGGAAGCGGCCAATGGGTTTCTGCGGGATGAATACATCGCCGAGTTCAATGGTCGTTTTCAGGTGGCGCCGGCGCAACGCGGTAACGCGTTTCTCCCGTGCCCCCGCAAACATCTGGACCTGGTCTTCTCCCTGCAGTTTGAGCGGACGGTAAATCGCGACAACACCGTCAGTTTTCAGAACCTGCAGCTACAGATTGAGCGGGTGCAGTGGCGAGGGACGCTGGCCGGCTGCAATGTCATGGTGCACCGGCACCTGGACGGGAGCATCAGCCTCACCCACGGGCCGCATCGGCTGGGACGTTATAGCGCCCAAGGCGTGGCCTTCAGGTCAACCCAAAACGCGGCGGCAAGCGCTGTGGAAAAGACGCACCGTGGAAAAGTCAAACAACCGACTTTTCCCCCGCGCTTGGAAATCCCGCCCAGAGCGCGGGATTCCCACTTTCCCACAGCGACGACGGCGGGTATATGAGTAAACCCAAAACCAAAACCGGACATTTCACTTGCTATGAAAAGCGGACATTTTGACTTGCTACGAACAACCACTCACACCGTACTTTCGGTTGCAAAACCCCTTAGAATGGCGATTTGTCCGGCGTGATAGAGATGGTGCTGAATGACTCCGTGCACCTCGACATAGATCGACTTGTCGCGGCCCGGAGCTGCCTGGTCGAGTCGAGCGGGATCGAGCTGTGAAACGCAGCGACGGAAATCATGATTGGAACGGCGAAAGTCAGCCAGCGTGGACTGCCAGTGCTCGTCAGTCGGCTCTGGCGTGGCAGGGAAATTCAGCTCTTCTGTCGGTCGGTCTGGCAAATTGTTAACCCGGCGATAGACCTGAGTCTCCCAAAACGTCATGTGGGCCACTAGCTCCCAGATGGTGTGCCGTTGCGGATGCACGCGACTGGCCGCCTGCTCGGCCGAGATGCCTTCTAAGATCGTCCAGACCGGATCTCCATGCCATGCATCTCCAGTCATAGCGCGCTCGTACTGATCGAGGAGGCGTTCAACTTCTGTCATCGTTTTGACCTTTCTAACCAGTAAACATACTAGGGCTTCTGAGTAGGCCGGAGCAGGACTTCGCTGACGAAAGACTGAGGTCGCTGGGTGACGAGCATGGTCACGACATGCGCGACATCTTCGGGTTTCAGCATGCGGTCAGCAGCTTTGCCTACGTGGGGGCTAAACTCGGTGTCCACCGACCCGGGACACACAACGCTGACGCGAATGTTGTAAGCGCGCAGTTCTTCCGCTACAGAGTAAGTGAGTCCGTTCAATGCCCATTTCGAAGCGGAGTAGGCCGCGCCCCGCGGGAGGGGATTTTTGCCGGCGAGGGAAGAGATGTTCACGATATGACCGGCGCCCGATGTGATCATCAACGGAACGACGGTGCGCATGACGAAGAAAGCGCCGCGGACATTGGTGTGAAAGATGGCGTCCCAGTCTGCTGGATCCAGTTCGTGGAGCAGGGAAGCGGGGCCGCCGATCCCAGCATTGTTGACCAGGACATCGACGCGGCCATACGTTTCGCGCAGCTGCGCTCCAAGCTCAGTTACGGAGGCAAGATTGCTGACGTCACAGACGATACCTTCACACTTGAGTCCCCGTGAACGGAGTTCAGCAGAGGATCGATCGAGGCGTGCGTTATCCCTGCCGGTGATAACCACGCCAAATCCCAAGTCTGCCAACGCGGCTGCGATGGCGAGGCCGATTCCCCGGCTGCCGCCGGTGACGACCGCGACTGAGTTAGAGCCTGCCAAAACCTGAGCTGACTGCATGAGTAGTTCCTCCTAAAGTTGTATTTCCCTGATCGGTTGCCGCCAGCTTATAATCGCCTGAGTCGGGAGTCCGTCCTGCCACATCGCTGAGGGCGCTAGAGTTGCGTGGAATCGTGAGTAGCTTGCCTTCGGCGAGATACCTACTTATAATCCCCCTCTCCGCAATCTTGTGTGAATACCTCAGCGTGTAGCGTGGAGTGCGGACGAGGGAATGCCTTGATCACCCAGGTCTGGTGTCTAATTAGGCTGGATCTGACCGCGTGAAATTGTGTTTGAGACTCGGCGAGCGTAATCATCAGATCCAAGACTCTAAGGAGCCAATCGAATGAAGAAGTTGCTAGTAATCATGTTGCTGGTCTTTGCAATGGCGGGAACCGTAGTTCCGCAAGCGGCAGGTCAGGCTCCGGCTGCACCAGCCGCTCCAGCTGCCCAGAAGCCGCAGATTAAAGATCCGGCGGAATACAACGCGTATGTCAGCGCCGTGCAGCAGCAAGACCCCGCCGCTCAGGCACAGGCCATCGAAGCTTTCCTGCAGACCTACCCAAACAGCGTGATGAAAGAGGATGCGTTGGTGTCACTCATGGGCGCTTACCAGAAGGCCGGAAATGCGCAGAAGACAGTCGACACCGCCAATCGAGTGCTCCAGGCCAATCCCAACAACATTCGCGCACTGGCGTTGCTGGCCTACTATTACCGCAGCTTATGTGCTCAAGGCGGAGCTGATGGCGCAAAGAATTGCGACCTGGCGGCTCAAAACGGACAGAAGGGACTGGATGCGCTTCCAAATACGCCAAAGCCGGACGGAATGAGTGACGCCGACTTTACCAAGTTCCACAACGAGTTGGGCGCTATTTTTGAAGGCGCGGTGGGTTTCGCAGCGTTGCAGAAAAAGGACTTGGCTACGGCACAGAAGGATCTGCGCGCTGCTGTCGGGGACGAGTCGCAGCCGAACATCGCTGATATTTACCCCCTAGCAACGTCCGACCTGGAAGCCAAGCCAATGAACCCGGAGGGATTCTGGTTCATCGTTAAAGCCGCTGGACTTGCACAAGGTCCCGGACAGCAGCAGATTCTCGACTACGGACGCAAGAAGTACATTCGGTATCACGGAGGAGAAGATGGCTGGGCCGACCTGGTCAAGCAGGTGCAGGGCTCGACGGGCGTGATGCCGCCGGCTGGATTTACTGTGGCTGCTGCACCGCCGCCGCCATCGCCAGCTGAGCAGGCTGCCGACCTGGTGAAGAGCAAAGACCCCAAGCAGATGAGCTTTGCGGAATGGCAACTCGTCCTGTCCTCGGGAAACCAGCAAGCCGCTGACACCGTTTGGAACGCTATCAAAGACAAAGCGGTGAAGCTGGTGGCCAACGTCATTACCGCTTCACCCACCAAGCTGACCTTGGCCGGCAGCGCGGACGATATCGACGACAAGAAGGCCGATATCAACCTGACCATGGCAAAGCCGATTCCGGCCAAGCTGGTTCCTGCTGTAGGCACGCTGACACAGTTCCAGGCCACCGTGTCCAGCTACACGCCAAGTCCCTTCATGCTGACCATGACGGATGGTGTCCTGTTGGATAAGGCCGGCAACCCGATCGGAACTGCTGCCGCTCCCGTGCACCATGCACCGGCCAAAAAGAAGTCACAGTAGCCTGGAGTTCAAATAGGGAAAAGTACGGGAGCCTCGCGGCTCCCGTTTTTCATGCTCGAAATATCCGGGGTTGAGTGGACGCCTGGCGCCCCACGAACTCTAGCGGGCGGACCGCTTGTCGAAGGTCGACGGACGCACGCTCCTAGGTGGGCGGCGCGCACCGTGACGCAAGACCTTTATGTCGAGGTCAAGTTCGGCGATGGTGCGGCTGAGAGTGTTGCGGTGCATACCCAACTGGCGTGCGGTCTTGCACTGGTTGCCCTTATTTTCCTGCAGTACCGTGAGGATGAAGCGCTTCTTGAATTCGCGAACCGCCTCCGAATAGAGGATTCCGCTTTTGTGCATCTGCAGTATCAGGGCTTCCAGTTGGTCTTTCACAGTCCCTCTCTCTTTAGCTTTCCACGATCGAGCAAAGTAGCCCGATGTATTAATTCTTGTCGCCGACGTGCTCAATATGTTCCGGCACGGTCCGCAGCAGATTCCATCCGTCGCGGAAGCGTTGCCGCAACTCTGCGGGCGCCGCCCAAATCAGCGCGCGGCCAGTGACCAGCATGAACGGAGCGATTCGCGAATCTTGTATCCAGGGGCTTGTAGGATTAAACGCCGCCAACGCCATTACGATGACGGTGCACACCACAACACCCTTAAGGAATCCGAATAAGCCCCCCAAAAGACGATCGATCCAACGCAGGCCAATGCCTTCCACTGCCCACCTGGCAATCTTGCCAGCCACGCCACCCAACACCAGAACGACGAAGAAAATGGTCAAGAAACCAGCGATGTCCGCCGCCCACGCTGAATTCACGTAGTGCGAATAGAACACGGCTACCCGCGGATACTCCCATGCCGCCAGCAGGTATCCGAGGACCACGCCCGCGAACGAAAACAGTTCGTAAAAGAACCCCTGTCCAATCGCCCCAAGGACGTTCAGCAGAATGGCCAGCAGGATCAGCCAGTCAAGGACGGAAAGCCCGAACATTCGGCGTTCTCTCCTCAGGCTGGAAGTGGGTGCCCGGTCAACTGCGTGTACGCTTCTACATACTTCTCGCTAGTCTTTTCAGCAACATCCAGCGGCAGCCCCGGTGCAGGCGGCTGCTTGTTCCACTTGATCGACTCCAGATAATCACGAACGTACTGCTTGTCGAATGACTCCTGGGCCCCGCCAGGATGGTACTTGTCCATGGGCCAGAAGCGCGAGGAATCGGGAGTTAGTACCTCGTCGGCCAGCACCAGCCCCTTTGGGGTGTGGCCAAATTCAAACTTGGTATCGGCAATGATGATGCCACGGGTCTCCGCATAATCGGCGGCAGTCTGATAGATCCTGATGCTGAGATCGCGCAGCTTTTCGCTCAACTCTTGTCCAGCCACGCCTACCATTCGGTCGAACGAAATATTTTCGTCATGTCCGCTGGTCGCTTTAATCGCGGGCGTGAAGATCGGCTCGGGCAGCTTGTCTGATTCGCGCAATCCCGCCGGCAGCTTGATACCGCATACTGATCCGCTGCTTTTATATTCCTTCCATCCCGAGCCCGAGATGTATCCCCGTACTACGCACTCGATGGTCACCATGTCGGCACACACCACCAGCATGGATCGCCCACGTAATTTGTCAGCGTACTTCTGCAGTTCGGCCGGATACTGCGCGATGTCGGCGGTGGCCAGGTGGTTGGGGACAATGTCCTTAAGGAAATCGAACCAGAACAAGGAAAGCTGGGTCAGGACGCGGCCCTTCTCAGGGATCCCAGTGGCCAGCACGTAATCAAAGGCCGAGATGCGGTCGGTTGCGACGAACAACAGGTGATTGGAATCGACCTGGTAGATATCGCGGACTTTGCCGCTGGCATGAAGCTCAAGGTCGGGAATGTCGGTATGGAGAAGTACGTTAGATTTTGTCGTCTGTGTCACTGTCTTGCTCTGATCGGTTATTTGAGTTGGCGTAATTGTATTTGCCCGGCGATGTTTGTCAACGGAGTCCAAAAAAACAGAATAATGGTTGCCAGCGATTTCAATGAAAAGTTCTTGACAGAATGCCGTGTCGCGCGAAACCCGCATGGACAGTGGCTTTCGTCGAAATCACACATCGCTGGAAGACCTCGCGTGGCGCTGAACATTGCGAGAGTCAGAGAAATTGTCAGGAACAAACCCGCGGCTGCGTGTCAAGTATTTTTCCTGCAGGCTGCCGCGGAAGTCAGCTCAGTCGGCGGCCGACCGGCGCACGGTGCGTGCATCTTCGAGGAAACGAACGTCAGGGTCCCCAACTACCCCGGCCTTCTGCATCGCTTGCTTGAGGTCTTCGGAGCCGGCGAAACGGCGTGCACGTTCGAGGCTGTCCCAATCGAGGAAGATTGTGACCTCGCGAGGGTCGTCGACTGACTGCAGGACACGGTAATCGGTTTCACCCGCCGCCTTCCGCGTATTGAGATGGGCGTCAAAAGCTTCTTTCCAGCGAAAATAGTCCGCGACTTTATGCCGAATGATCATGTGAACCATGTAAGGGTCCTCCACATAGGGTGCGAGTCAAGCATACGAAATATGAGTGCGATTGTGAACCGTCAAGTGAACGTCGTCTGTGTGACGTAGGGCACAAAACTACAGTTGCGATCGGCACCGTGGCGATCCGGCCACTTTCGGCATTCCCGCGACCTGGAGTGCCTTCGGGTTACGCTATACTTCGATCAATCCTGTACGGAGGGTCGCAGTTTGCCACGCCTGATTACTCGGTCTTCAGACATTCATGCCGCCGGTTGCTTTGCACTGGAAAACATACCCGAAGGCACGGTGGTGCTGGAATACACAGGGGAACGCATAACCAAGGAAGAAGGCGATGTGCGCTACGATGGCCGTCCTTTCACTTATCTGTTTGGAATTGGAGACGGCGCCATTGTAATTGATGGCCACGGAATGGCGATGTTCGTAAACCACTCGTGCGACCCCAATTGTGAAACAGACGAAGTGGAGGGACGAATATTTATCAAGACGCTGCGAGATCTTAAGGCCGGCGAGGAGATCACCTACGATTACTGGCTTTACGACGGAGAGGACGAAGCGCCCTGCCACTGTCGCAGCAAGTCTTGCCGGGGAAGCATGTACTCGCCTACCGAATTAAAGCGAATGCAACGGGTCGCGGCCAAAGAAGCCAAAGAGAAGAAGCGGGCAGAGATTGCCGCCAGAAAGAAACGCACCGCCTGAAACAACCGTAGTGTGGTGGGTTGTACAGTGTGCCCTACAAGTAATTCCTTCGTGTTGAGCGTCTTATCGCCAGCCGGTGGAATCGCACCGACCGCGTTCGTGCCTGACTGCTGAGAAACTCATGAACCTTTTGTTGCCCAAAAAGCATCTTCTTTGCATCATCTATTAGCTGGGGAGTTACAGTGAAAAGTGTTATAAGTTTGGCGTGCGCCGCCCTCGTTTTATTCGCGATGCTGGCAACTTCGGGCTGCAGCAGTACGGAAGCCAAGCAACCTGCGCAACAAGCGTTGCCGGTGAAGACTCAGACCATTAGCCTCGAACCCGTGCCGCGGGCGGATGAGTATGTGGCCACAGTAAAGTCGCGGCGCTCAGCTAGCATCCAGCCCCAGGTCGATGGCACCCTGACTCGTATTCTGGTGAAGTCGGGCGATCACGTCGCCCCCGGACAGGTGCTGATGACCATCGATCCGCTGAAACAGCAGGCGACTGTCGATCAACAGCGGAGCACTGAGGCGCAGAAAAAAGCAATATATGACTACAACAAGATCGAGTTAGAGCGGCAGACTCTGCTGTTCCAGGCCGGAGTGACCAGCAAACAGAGCTACGATCAGGCGGTCCAGGCGTTTGCCAATTCGAAGGCGGACTGGGAAGCATCCACGGCTGCGAAGGTCACCCAGCAGCGCCAGCTTGCGTACTACAACCTCACGGCGCCGTTTGCCGGCGTTGTGGGCGATATTCCGGTGCACCTGGGAGACTACGTCTCTTCGCAGACTCTATTGACGACGGTGGACGAAAACAAAGAGCTGGAGGCGTACGTCTACATCCCGACGGAACGTGCCGGCGATATCCGCATGGACCTGCCAGTACAGATCGTCAGCAGCACCGGGGAGCTGATCGAGAGTACAAAGATCTACTTTATTTCGCCGCAGGTCGATAACGCTCTACAGGGAGTACTGGTAAAGGCGCCGATACACGCTTCGCTCGACCGGTTCCGCAATTCGCAACTGGTGAAGGCCCGGGTGATATGGAGCACGGCGCCTACAGCGACCGTACCGGTGTTGGCCGTTACCCGAATCGGCGGGCAGCCGTTTGTTTACGTCGCCACGCAGCAAGGGAATGGACACGTCGCCAAACAGCGCGCGGTCACTCTCGGGGACACCGTCGGCAACAGCTACGCCGTAACCAGCGGATTGGTGCCCGGTGACCAGGTCATCGTCTCAGGCACGCAGTTCCTGGTGGATGGCACGCCGATTCAACCAACCAGCTAGGTAACATCACCTGAAAAGCAAGAGCTCTCGCCCATTGCGGGTGACGCAGGAGAGGAAATACTCGCTTGGTTGACTTTTTCATTCAGAGACCAATTTTTGCAACGGTCTGCGCCCTTCTCATAATTCTTGCGGGAGCTGTCTGTATTCCGACGCTGCCGATTTCGCTCTATCCAAACCTGGCTCCGCCGCAAGTCAACGTCAGCAGCAACTACGTGGGCGCAAATGCGCAGGTGGTGGAGTCGGCGGTCACTATTCCGCTGGAGCAGCAGATCAACGGCGTCGAGGGCATGCACTACGTCACGTCGATCAGCTCCAACGACGGCACAAGCAGCATTAACGTGACCTTCCGCACAGGCTACGACCTGAACATTGCCGCGGTTGACGTGCAGAATCGTGTAGCCACGGCGCAGGGACGACTTCCGCAGGAAATTAAGAACACCGGCGTTACCATCACCAAGGCGAACCCGAATTTCGTGTTCGGCGCGGGATTTTACTCCCCGGATAGCAGCCTTTCGGACCAGTACATTTCGAACTATCTCGATGTGTACGTCAAAGACGCGTTGAAACGCGTACCCGGCGTTGGCGATGTCATTATCTTTGGCGAACGTAAGTACGCAATGCGGGTATGGCTCGACCCGACTAAACTCGCCGCGCGACAACTGACCGCTGCTGACGTGGTTTCCGCTTTGCAGGAACAAAACGTCGAGATTCCCGCAGGCCAGTTGGGACGCCCGCCCGCAAATCCGAAGCAGGATTTTCAGGTGACTCTGAAGGTAATCGGGCGCCTGTCGGATCCAAGGGAATTCGAAAGCATCATCCTGAAGAACACCCGAAACGGAATCGTTCAGGTTAAAGACGTTGGCCGAGCCGAAGTCGGGTCCGAGAGTTACGATTCGAACCTGATGTACAGCGGACACGAAGCGGTTGGCATCGGTGTTCAACAGCTCTCGAACGCCAACGCATTGGACGTGGATAAGAAGGCGAAAGCGGCGCTCGCTGAATTGGCAAAGTCCTTTCCCCCGGGCATTAAGTATGTGGTCGCGTTTGACACGACGACGGTGGTCGGCGATTCCGTCAGGGAAGTGGTGACCACACTCGAGGAAGCGATCCTCATTGTCATCGTCGTAATCTTCTTCTTCCTGCTCGACTGGCGCGCCACGATCATACCGGCGGTTACGATTCCGGTTTCGTTGATCGGGACCTTCGCCTTCGTCAAAATATTCGATTTCTCCATCAACTCGCTGACGCTGTTCGGTATCACGCTGGCCACGGGGCTTGTGGTGGATGACGCGATCGTGGTCATCGAGAATGCGCAGCGCCATATCGATCAGGACAAGACCGATCCGCGAACAGCAACCTCGGCGGCCATGAGGGAAGTATCAAGCGCGGTAGTGGCGACGTCGCTGGTGCTGATCTCGGTTTTCGTGCCGGTGTCGTTCTTTCCAGGCACCACCGGCATTCTGTATAAGCAGTTCTCCCTGACCATCGCGTTTTCGATCGCGATTTCGCTGTTCAATGCGCTCACGCTTTCGCCGGCACTGGCGGCCATACTGCTGCGCGGCGAGGAATACAAGTATTCGGTTTTCGATTGGACGAGGATTGGCTGGCTGTCGCACGGCTACCGCAAATTTGCTCACGGAGTCGATAGCGCGATTCGAGGACTGGCTACGTGGTACGGCAAGGCCATCACCCAGACGCTGAAGATCCGCTACGTGATGGTTGTACTCTTTCTCGCCGGACTCGCGGCTACTGCGTACATGTATGTTCACGTTCCTACGGGGTTCGTGCCGCAGGAAGACCAGAACTACTTCATTGTTGTCGTGCAGGCGCCGCCGGGAGCGTCCCTGTCTTACACGAGCAATATTTCTACCGAAGCAGAGAAGATCCTGCTCGCCGACCCCGACATATTCGGCACCTTTGCCATCCCCGGCTTCTCGCTGACGGGCGGCAGTTCATCGAATTACGGGCTGATCTTCGCTCCGCTGAAATCAATCGACCTGCGCAAAGCGCCCGGACACGCCGCGAGCGATATCGTGGCGCGAGACGCTCCGAAGCTGTTTGCGATCCCGGGTGCCATTGTGGCAGCTTTCGAACCGCCTGCCATTCAGGGCATCGGAAGCTTTGGCGGGTTCCAGTTCGAACTGCAGGACCTGGGCCGCAATACGCTGCAGGACATCGACGAGGTTGCTCACAAAATCGTTGGCGGTAGCCGTCAGCGCAAAGACCTTACCGGGCTCTTTACCAGTTTCACCGCCAACGACCCGCAGCAACTCGTGCAGATCGATCGGGAAAAGGCGAAAGCCATCGGTGTGCCACTCAACCAGGTGACTCAGGCGCTCGGCGTTTACATGGGATCGCAGTACGTTAACGATTTCGATTTCAACAACCGTTCCTATCGCGTGTACGTTCAGGCGGACCAGCCGTTCCGCATGACTGCGCAGGATTTGCGGCAGTACTATGTGCGTTCCGATGTTAACGGCCTGGTGCCGCTGGGGAACATCGTTACTCTCAAAGATGCCTCTGGACCCCAGGTGATCAGTCATTACAATTTGTTCCGCTCGGCGGAAATCGACGGCGCTGCCGCCCCAGGATTTAGTTCGAGTGAGGGCCTGAAGGCTATGGAAGAGCTGGCTCGGCAGAACATGCTGCAGGGCATGGCGTTCAGCTGGACCGGGTTGGCGCTGGAACAAGTCGAAGCGGGCGGTAAGGCAATCCTCATTTTTGGTCTCGGTATTCTGGTGGTCTATCTGACGCTTTCGGCGCAATACGAGAGTTTTGCGCTGCCATTCATCATCCTGTTGGCTGTCCCGATGGCGGTGCTTGGCGCACTGTCGCTTGTCTGGATGAGGGGTCTGGTGGACGACGTTTATGTACAGATCGGGCTGGTGATGCTGATCGGTCTTTCGGCAAAGAACTCAATCTTGATCGTTGAGTTTGCCGAGCAACTGATCGAGCGAGGCCGCTCGATCACCGACGCGGCCATCGAAGCCGCTGAATTGCGCCTACGCCCGATCCTCATGACGTCGTTCGCTTTCCTGTTGGGAGTGTTGCCACTATACTTCGCCACTGGCGCGGGAAAGCTGGGAAGACACTCGGTCGGAACCGCGATCGTTGGCGGCATGTTGTTCTCCACGGTCCTCAATCTATTCTTCATCCCGGTGCTGTACGTCATTCTCAAGACGTTGCTGGTTTCAGCTAGTGGGAAAAAAGGCGAGCCTGTGAATCCGCCGGCAGTGGCCTCCTAGCGGATAGAGGTAGACCCTGGCGAGGAGCGTGTAAGTGATTGATTTAATGGTGGCCAGGGACGGAGTTGAACCGCCGACGCCAGCCTTTTCAGGGCCGAAATTAACAGTGATTCCAACTACTTAGAGGTGCCTCCCGGCGCTGCAAATCACTGATTGTCTGTACACGCAAGGCCAACTGCCGGTAAGACTGCCGGTAGCGTTTGTTCGTGTTTCATTCCCTATCGTCTGTTGACTATCCTCGTGAGTTGTTGGCGCATGCGGATGTGAATCCCAGTGCTGTGGGTCAAGCCCGTTATACGATGGCTCCCCGCTGAGCGGGTTCACCGGACCAAGCTGATAAGAGCTCCGCTGATGTACAAACTTCTCCTGAGGGTCCTCGCAGGCTATCGCCATTTCTCCGCTCATCGGAAAACGATTTTCATCAAGTGACACGACTGTGGGCGACGCATGGAGGAGGAAACTCAGAGTCGATTCGATACGAGGGCGTTTTCTCGGGACTAAACAGAAGGGTATTGGGTTGGCTGCCGCGATTCCCATGACCTGATCGGCACCATGCAGGGCGAGCCTGGGTCCAGCGGTTCAGTGTTTTTGCAACTGGGCGATTGTCCCAGGCGTCTCCCGTTTCTTGGTTTGCTTGGTGGGAGACGCTGCCGGACCAGGCGCAGGTGGCACGTTCTCGATATTGGGCGGGTTGTGACTGGGCGGCGGACCACCATGCAGGCTTAACTGTCCGAGGCGGCAAAGATTGATCGCATCGCCGAGAATCCGCGTCGCTTCCTGCGGTGCATGGAACCCCATCGAGTTCTCGGACATTACGAAGTCGATCATGAATTGTCCCTTGCGCTGGTAGTCGCGCGCGGAAGCCAACTGGGCGTCCGTTGCTCCCTTCGCCTTCTCGGCCTTGATGTCCCCAATTAGGTCCACAAGGGCATCGAGTGCGGTGTTACGCAGATTGAAGAAGCGATCCTGAATATCTTCCACTCGCTCCTTCAACTCCTCTTCTGGGAAGTGATGACACGTCTGGCACGAGCGATTGATCTTGAGCAGCGGGCTGTTGACCTGATGATCGCTGATCTTGAGTCCCCCCTGCCGCATGTACGGCATATGGCAGTCCGCGCAGGCTACTCCGGAGCGCGCGTGTACGCCCTGGTTCCACATCTCGAACTCGGGATGGCGAGCCTTAATCAGTCCCGCTCCACTGTCGGGATGATCCCACTCCTTGATCTTCTGCTCGTCTTCGACGGCGATGATGTTCTCAACCTTAAGGCCCTTCGCCCACGGGAACGTGAGCCGCTTGTTAGGTGGCTGAAAGTAGTAGGTCACGTGGCATTGGCCGCACACGTAGGAACGCATCTCCTGGCGCGTGGCCATGGTGTTGACGTCGTAGTTCTGCACTCCTTGCGAAGCCTTCAGTGCACGAATGCCTTCCATGAAAGCTGGACGGGTGATGCGCAACTGCATTGTCTTCGGATCATGACAATCGATGCAGGCGACCGGATGTTTTACATGCTCGCGAATCTGCGAATACGTCATGTGGGTATCGCTGATGACGTTGAAACCCTTGGTAAGATCACCATCGCCAAGTTTCAGAAAGGTAGTAACCAGGGACGCATGGCAATTGATGCACATGGCCGGCGGATTGAACTTCTGGCGCGCAGTGAAAGTCTGATCTTCCAGCATGTAGGCGTGACCGCGGCGCTCGCGGTAGTCTGCCGAAAACGAATAACCGGCCCAGATGGTCTTCAGTCGCGGGTCTTCCTGAAGTTTCGAACGCGCCACCACGGAGCGCGGATCTGCCTGGGTTGGCGAGTGCGGCATGGCCTCGCTTCCACCGTACTTGGTGCGCTGCATATCGACCGTCCGCATGTAGAGGTCGTACTGGAGCGGGAAGTTCTTGGCCCATGTTGCCGGATCGTCGATGGTGTCGTTCAGTTCGACCACGCGGTAAAACGGGTTTCTGGCTTCCTGCTTGCGTTCGAAGATGTTAATCAAAAGCGCGGTGACGGCGACCGAGGTCACCGCCGCCAGAATAATGACGGATGCGAAGAGACGCCGCGAGCGACGACGTTCTGGATCAGTTTGGGGCGTAGTCATGATGGCTCCGGGTGAGAGGTAGGGTCAGCTTGGCGGCTGATTCCGAATGGCCCACGGAATTGTGGCAGCGGGTGCACTGTAGTCCTTCAGCTTTGCCGTGGACGACGTTGCCGTCAATCTCTGCCGTGATGTTTTCGTGACAGCGGCGGCAGGCGTTCTCCGCAACCTTATGATCGAACTTGGTGATCTCAATCGTGTCGGGATAGTTGCCGCCGGTGAAGTAAAAAGAATGCCAGAATCCGTTGTTAGCCTTCACCGCATATTTGCCGATGATGTTATGCGGCGTGTGGCAGTCGTTGCAGGTGGCCACTGAATGATGACTCGACTTCAGCCACGCTTCGTATTGTGCCTGCATGACATGACAGTTGGCGCAGGCCGCGGGATTATTCGTCAGGTAGGAATACCCTTTGGCGTAGACAAAGGTATAGGTGCCAAGGCCGACTACCACTCCGAGAAGAACCGCCACCGCGATAATCACTGCCGAGGATCGTTGCATCGGAAGTTCCAGTTCCAAAAGTTACAAGCGTACATCAACCTCGCAAACTCAACATTTGTGAATCGTGAATCTGCGTTACTGCGAGCCCGGCATGGGATGCTGCTGCTCGTTCGCCTTCGGCACGAGTCGTAGGTAGATCTGCTTCGGCAGATCTGTGTTCCAGTGACCGGCGAACTACTCCACCGCCCGTTTCCTCCATCCTGATGGGAACATTAAACGTAAGGGCAAAACCCGTTCCCGCCGACGTTCGGCATCGAGAGTGTGGGCCCGCGCCTTAAGCAGGTCTTCCAGCGAAACCATTCCCACCAGTTTGCGCGAACCGTCCCGCTCCACCACCGGGAAGCGTGTCAACCCGGTTTCCGCCATGCGATAGACCACCACGCGCAAGGGCTCATCGGGATACGCCACCTTTGGGTCGCGCCTGATCAACTCCGCCAACCCGTGGCCGTTGCCCTGCTGAATCAAATGCTGAAGCTCATGCCGCGGAACCACGCCAACCAGTTTCCGCTCGTGATCGACCACGGGATAAAGTTGTTGCCGCCGCCGGCTTTGTCCATCATGCAACGACTTGGCCAGGTCGGCGACCGTAGTGTCGGCGGGAATCGCCGCGATATTCGAGCGCATGACCTCCCGCACAAACAGGATCTCCAGCGGATCCACCGAGTATTCGCGGCTCAGGTGGTAGCCCCGGCGCGCCACCTTTTCCGTCAGAATGGAACGCTTCAAAGTTAGGACTGTGAAGCCATGTGCGACCACCGACGCCAGCAGCAGGGGAAGAATGACGTTGATGTCGTGCGTCAGTTCCACCGCGAACACTACGCCGGTGAGGGGTGAGCGCATGGTCCCTCCCAGAATCGCGCCCATTGCGATCAACGGCCAGAAACCCATTCCCTCATTGGGCAAGAACGCGCTTAGCAGCCCGCCCAATGCGCCGCCCATCATGAGCAGCGGAGCCAGAACGCCGCCCGATGTCCCGGAACCCAGAGATACCGCCCAGATGACTGACTTCACCAGCAAGATGCCGGCAATGGTTGTCAGCAACACGTGCCCTTGCAGCAACGATCCAATTGTGTCGTAGCCGACGCCCAACGCCTGCGGGAAGATCAATCCACCAACGCCCACGACGAAGCCGCCGATGATCGGCCACCACATCCAATGAAGTGGCAGCTTGACGAAAGCGTCTTCCGCCGCGTACACCGCCAGAGTCAGTAGTGCCGACAGCGCGCCCGCCAAAATTCCTACGAGTACACAGCCCAGTAGTCCAGCAGGTCCGATGAACGCAGCGTGAGGAGGCGTGGGGAACAATGGTCCCATGCCAATGATGTAGCGGCGTGTCGCTGCCGCCGCGGCGCTTGCCAAGGCCACCGGAATCAGGCTGCGCGGCTTCCATTCGAAAAGCAGCAGCTCGACTGACAGCATAACCGCCGCTAACGGTGAGGCAAACGTCGCTGACATTCCTGCAGCAGCGCCTGCTACCAACAACGTTCTGCGCTCTATGCTGGTCAGATGGAAGAGCTGCGCGATCAAGGAACCAAACGCGCCGCCCGTCATGATAATTGGTCCCTCAGCTCCGAAAGGTCCACCCGAGCCAATAGAGATGGCTGATGAAATCGGTTTCAGAATGGCCACCCGGGGCTCGATCTGGCCTCCCTTCAGCAGAATGGCTTCAATCGCTTCTGGGATGCCATGACCGCGGATACGTTCCGAGCCGTAGCGCGCCATGACACCGACGATGAGACCGCCAACCATCGGCACAATAACTTCCAGCCAGCCGAGGTGATTGCCCGCGGGAGAAACGAGCGCCGTGCCCCAGCGCTGATAGAAGAACAGGTTGGTGAAAATTCCAATCAGCCGCAGCAGGGCGAGAGCGACGAACGCGCTGAAGATCCCGATGCCGATCGCCAGCAAGGTGATCGGCATCACTCGGCTGGTAGTAGTGAAGTCACCCAGTTCGTGCTCGTCGTGTTTCTTGCGGCCCAGTACGCGCGCGATCGTTTCCCCAAGTCTCATCTTGGACTGCGCCTCCCCGTTCCCGCTGCTCTGGCACGTTTTTCCTGGTGGCTTTTGTGACTGCGCCGGGTTGTGGCCATCACCTTTTTCAGCGTACTGACGAGAGCTGGGGCTGCGATCCGCAACTCCTCGCGATTGTCCAGGGTTAATTGCTGCAGAATTCGCTCTCCCCGCGGCGTAAGTTTCACGTGCACTTCGCGCCGGTCTTCGTGGCTCCGGGCTCTCTGAATGAGTCCTCGCTTGGCCAGCCGGTCCACGAGCTCAACTGCACTGTGGTGCTGGAGCTGGAGGCGCTCAGCGAGATACGAGATGCGGGGGCCTGCCGCTTCATCAGCCCCCTTGACGGCAAGCATCAATTGATGGTGCTGCGGCTCCAGACCGGCTTTGCGGGCCGTTTCCTCGCTGAAGCGCAAGAAACGGCGGATTTGGTGGCGAAACTCGGCCAGGGCCTGGTAGTCCGTAGTCTGTCGGTCATTGTCAGTCGACATGGCTGCGCAACACGATATTATCGTGATACGATGCATTGTAGCATGTCGTACGCTGGCCCTGATCGTAGGATTAGCAGGTTTGTAACAAGGACAGGGACCGATCCTATCGTTGCGGTCTGAAAAACATGTGATGCGCTGTTGTGTTTCTTTCCCCTTTCTCGCTGCCTCCTGTATGTCCGCAAATATAGGAGAGACCAAAATGGCGTAGAAAGACGGCGGCATAGCGGTCCGCAGAGATTGCTTCCCATTTTGTAATGACTTTGAGCGACTTCAATGCCTAAAGCATTCAACATCGGTGACCGCGTGAGATGGAATTCCGAGGCTGGCCGCGTTAGCGGAGTCATCACTAAGAAGATCACTTCCGACGCGAGGTTCAAGGGATACATGCATCACGCTTCGAGAGAAGTGCCCCAATATCTGATCAAGAGCGATAAAACCGACCATGTCGCGATCCATAAAGGAACTGCCCTCCGGCTAATCCCGAGTCGGGCAGCAAAGTCTGGCAAGGGAACGAAAAAGAAGTAGCAATTCATCCGTCGGCCGGCCGTCCATAGACCGCGGTCAGCTGTTGCGAAAACGGCTCGCGCTGTCGGGGGGCGCAGAGCTATTGAGGGACGGCAAGAATAAGAGCTCCAACCCACCCAAGTGTTCTCAGCATCGAGATGAGACCACGGGCAATCCAAAGCCGCACATCAAAGTCGAGTGTATCCTCGCGTTCGAACAGTTCCTCCCGCCGGGGCATTGGGAATACCAGCTTTGCTAAGCGGTACGAGGCGTACCATTGGACATGCGCATAACACATCCAGAATGCCCCGACTCCCCCCTTCCAATCGGCCGGTGGCTGCCGATATTCTTCTTCGGCAGGAGCCTAACGAGGAAGAAGACGAAGAGGAAGACGAAGGCGATGGCACAGAACGTGACGATAACGATGATGATGACGAAGACGACGAAGGCTACTCGGAGTGAGCGAGCGGGCCCGATTACATTGTGCCCTTTATCATAAGAATATTGAAGAGGTCTCCTCCAGCGAGGCCGGAGTCTGCGCAACAAATCCGCCTAACGATCATCCATGAACTAGCAGCCCGTGTCTAAAGTTAGATCCGGACAGCAACCCTAGCTCAACGCACCCAGGCCAGCCAAGCCCATCCAACCGCGAGCGTCACCAGGGTGACTGGAATACCCACGCGCGAGTAGTCCCAAAAACCGATGCGCACTTCGCCGTGCGCGCGCTCCACGACAATCAAGTTCGCGACTGAGCCTGTGATGGTCAGGTTTCCCGCTAGCGTGCTGGCCATGGCGAGCACCAGCCAACCCGTGTGCGGATCGCGGAAAGCCGGTACGAGGGTTTTGAGCAACATCACTGCTGGCACATTACTTACCAGGTTCGACAACACCGCGGTCACAGCCGTAAAGATTCCTGCGTTCTGAAGATTGGAGCGCTCCGCGATCTCGAAGAGGTGGCGGGTCAACCCGCAGTTCTCCGCACCACCCACGATCAGGAATAGACCCACGAAGAACACCAGCAGCCCCCAATCGACTTCGTCGTAGACCAACCGCGGATTGCGCGTGCGCGTGATCAGCATGAGCGCGGCCCCGATGGCCGCCATCATGGCCGGCGGCACGCCCGCAAGAAAGCCGACCAGCACGAGGGCAATCACGATGGCGGGCTTGCGCAACTCTCGAATCGAGACATGTGGCGCGGCCACCGCGATGCCTTCAGCGTCTCCGGGCACAAAATCGTTGCCGCACATTCTGTGGATGATCAGCCAATCCAGCCCCAGTCCGATCAGCGCCACCGGTCCCAGGTGCCAGAGAAAGTGGCGGTATGTCAGCCCGGAGAACGAGCCGATCAGCATATTCTGCGGGTTTCCGGTGATGGTGGCGACGCTGCCGATGTTGGCCGAAGTGGCCACGGCGAGCAGGTACGGTAGCGGTTTCAATCCCATGCGGCGGGTGGCAAGAAGTGTGAATGGCACCATGACCAGGCAGATGATGTCGTTGACGAAGAAGGCCGAGAGCAATCCGGTGATGAAGATGACGGTGGGGAGCAAGTGGTGCGGTTTCAGACGTGCGACGATTTGCTCGGTTACCCACTCGAAAAAGCCGGTCAAGTGCAGGTAGCCGACGACCAGCATCATGGAGAACAGAAGTACCAGCGTGCTGAAGTCGATGAAGCGCAACGCTTCGGCCGCGGGCACAATGCGGAAGCCGACCATCAGCACGGCACCGATGATAGCCATGCCAGGGCGATCAATCTTCATGCCAGGGAGCTTGCCTAAGGCGAACACGATGTAGCTGACAGCGAAAACGGCGTAGCCGGCAGTGACCTGCCACTCGGTAAGAGGGCTAGTTAGACCTGATACAGCCGCTAGCAGGAAGGCGGGCGAGTTCATGACGAATGCAGTTTACCCGAGGCGCACAGCCCAAGAAACCTCGAGTCGCTTTAATCACTTTGCCTAGAGGACGATTCAGGGTAGGGTTCTGGTCATGGCAATGGGAACGCGTAGACAGCGGCGGCGGCAGGAGCAGCTCTGGTATCGCCGCGATCTGGCGGAAGCTCCGGGGCATCCCTTCTATCAGCGGCTGAACCAAGTGCTAGATCAGGCAGGTTTCGATGAGTTTTGCGAAGCGCGCTGCCGCATGTTCTATCACGAGAAGCTGGGCCGTCCCTCTCTGGCCCCGGGGATGTACTTTCGGGTGATGCTAATCGGCTTCTTCGAGGGGATCGAGAGTGAGCGCGGTATCGCCTGGCGGGTGGCGCACTCGCTGTGTTTGCGCGAGTTTCTGCAGATCGGTTGGATGAGCGGACGCCGGATCATGTCACCATCTCACGGACGCCGCGGCTGATGGACGAGGCTACGCACCAGGAAGTGTTCGGCTGGGTACTGCGTCAAGTGACGCGAGCGGGATTGCTGAAAGGCAAGACCATTGGCATCGACGCGACGACTTTGGAGGCCAACGCGGCGATGAAGTCGATTGTGCGGCGTGAGACCGAGGAGAGCTACACCGAGTACCTGAAGCGTTTAGCGGAGACGGCCGGGCTAGAGGCAACCGGTGAAGCGGCGCTGAGGCGAATGGACCGGCGCAGGCGGAAGAAGGGTTCGAATGAGGAGTGGGTGAATCCGCATGATCCGGAGGCGCAGATCGCGCGCCTGAAAGATGGCCGGACTGCCTTGGCCTACAAGGCCTAGCATGCCGTGGACATGGACACGGGAGCGATTGTGGCCGTGACCACACTCGGCGGAGCGGTCGGCGATAGCACGTCAGTGGGCGAGACTTTGCCAGCAGCGGGCGAAGCGGTTGCAGAACAGATAGCAGAACCCACGGCATACGGTAAGTTCAAGGTAAATGTTCAGGGTTTGGAAGAGTTGGTGGCGGACAAGGGCTACCACTCCGGAGATGTGTTGGTATCGGCGCGGGAAGCCGGAGTTCGGTCCTACATTGCCGAACCAGATCGAGGGCGACGCAAGTGGGCGGACAAGCGGGAGCAGCAGGCGGCGGTTTACGGCAATCGGCAACGGATCAGGGGAAATCGAGGCAAGCAGTTATTGAAACGGCGAGGCGAGCGGGTAGAGCGGACTTTTGCTCATGCCTATGAGACCGGTGCTCTGCGGCGATTGTACGTTCGGGGAAAAGAGAACGTGCAGAAGAAGCTGCTGCTCCAAGCGGCGGCCTGCAATCTGGCGCTGTTGCTGGGGAAGCTGATCGGTGCCGGGACACCACGGGCGCTGCAGGACGTGGTCGCAGGTCTATTTTTCGCTTTATTGCGGCTTATCCCGGCGACTAGAGCAGTTTCCATATCTACATGCTCGTTATCGGTTGCCAACTTCTGCCGGATGTCGCATCGGAGCCGATGCGCTCAACAGGAACCTGCTGCCCAATAAAGACCGGTTTAGACACGGGCTGCTAGACCACTATTTCGGGATGGATGAGAACCAACTGAAAGATGCTTTGACTAAGAAACGGGTTGGACTGGCCGGTTAAAGAAGTAGAATGTCTTCTTTTTGCGCACAACTGTTCCGGTAGGGTCTAGATGCGTTACCTTCGTCCCGGTTCCTTTCGGACGCTGGTGAGCTCCGGCTTCTGGAACAGATTTCTGATTGCCTGCTTCATCACTTGGCCATAAACAATGGAAATGGATGTTGTCAATGGAATGTTCTTGGGGCAAATTTGCACACAGTTTCCGGCGTAGCTGCACTCGTGGATTCCACCATCGCTCATCATCGCTGTTAAACGTTCGTGTCGGAGGTGCGCTCCGGTGGGGTGGAGGTTGAAAAGCCGTACTTGATTGATGATCGCTGCCCCAACGAATCTCGTCGGTTCTGTAAATTGCGGGCAAACTTCCATGCAGAGGCAACAGGACATGCAGCGAGACAGCGGATAAGCCTGTTCTTGCACCGCTGGGTCGATGCGCGGACCTGCGCCGAGGTCATAAGTGCCGTCGACAGGCACCCAGGCCTGCACCTGCTTCAGGTTCTCAAACAGCCCCCTGCGATCCACCGCCAGGTCGCGGACAACTGGGAATCGTGACAGGGGCTCGAGCCGAATAGGTTGTTCCAGCTTGTCGATGAGGGAAGAGCACGCCATTGCTGCCCGGCCATTGATCCGCATAGCGCATGACCCACAAACTTCTTCTAGACAATTCGAGTCATATGTAATCGGCATCGTCTGCTTCCCATTGCGATCTGTCGGGTTCATGGCGATGTCCATAAGCGCGCTGATAACATTCATGCCAGGCCTCCAGCGGAGATCAAACTCTTCCCAGTAAGCCTTCGCATTGGGGTTATCCTGCCTTTTGATGTTCAGACGTACGGTTTTCTCCGCCACATCACCTCCTACAACATTCTGCACAAGGATTTCCGATGCCGCTGAAATGGATACTGCCTTCGGGTATGCCAGGAGTCCTCACGCGGATCCCCCGGCAACGGCCTTAGTGTCTTCCCGAGGGGTCGGATAGGAGAGTTGCTTCCCTTTCACTCGTGCCCACGGGGTAAGAGTATGCGGCCGCGTGCGCGTCGGGCTTGCAATTTCTTCTACACGAAAGCCTCGAACCAGAAGTGCATCGCCAATCAATGAGCGATGGCATCGCCAAGGCACAGCTTCGGCGCACATTATTGCGGTTTGCCGTTTTTGGGATAGTTGGATGAGTTGATCCAGGGCCGCTTGAAATTCTGGTGTCTGCATGTAATCAGCGAAGCCGCGAAAGCTGGCATTTCTCCACCCTGCATTGATCGAGTCACGGCGCGCATGGCGCAGGCCGCCGAGTCCAGCCATATGCTGGTAACGGATTCCCGCTTTTTGGAGCGAGCGAGGTAGCCGGTCCCGGTTGAATTGCGGATTGTGTCGCGAGCGTGGGATGGTTCGAACATCGATTAACTGCTTAACGCCGTGAGCGAGCAGCAGAGCGACAAACTCTTTCAAGGTTCGCGTTGAGTGCCCCACTGTCATTACCACGGAGCTCTGGTCAGGCTGTTTGGCTCTCCGCTCGACAGTCAGACGGAGACGAGGAGCAGACTTGCGGGCAGGAGGTTTCGCTACGGTATGGAGCCGTTTGTCCGAAGGACCAGTTCGCTTTGGCAGGCCGCTTGCGCTCCTAGGTTCCGGCTGCGTGCCTCTCTCCTTCTTTTTGAGCTGGAGAGCCATGGCCTCTAGTCCTCAGATTGTTCTGCCTGGCACGTTGGTAGGTCCCAGGTAGGGTGCGAAAACTGATCGCCAATCGGTTCCATCCGATGACGATAATTGCTAGGGTCAGGTTAACAAGCTCGTTTTCGCTGAAACTGCCGAGAGCTTGCTGGCATGGCATCAAAGAGCGCTCGAACCTGCCGTGACGGACACGGTCTCCAGGCCGAGCATTGCAGTCATTGCACCAGGAGCGGCTTTCACGAATTCAATCCTTGGTTGCATTACACTCTCCTGAACGGTTCTTAGATTCGATTGCCACTGCCGCATCAAGCAATAGATTATTTGTACCAGCCAGGAAGACGAACGTCACAGCACGGCTGATGCCGGTCCAGCGGACGCGCATTCTGATGCCTGTACAAAATCCAGGAGCAGCATTCTGAAAGGCGCTGGTTTTGATACTTGTTCATGCGATCTCTTACCCACAAGGCCGGCTCCTCCCAATTCCAAAGGCTGCGTGATGGTTGTCTCCTCGACCGGTACAAATGACCTATTGAGGCGCTGATGTTTGGAGACGACCATTAGAAGAAGGGCAATACGCAGATTCGGCGTGCTGGTCCCTGGAATAGTCGCCCATCGTGCTGCAGGCTGCGACGAAGCACGGAACCCGTGAAGTGCTTTGTCGATGGGTAAAGCAAGGAGGGAAAAATGAGTACTGCTGTTGCGGACTGGCCGAAGTTTCTCGGGAAGCTGAAGGCTCGACAGGAAATAGCTGAGCGCACTATGGCGTTCCGCTTTGAAAAGCCAGCAAGCTTCAAGTTCACTCCCGGCCAGTTCATCGACATCACCTTACTGAATCCCAAAGAAACAGATTCCGAAGGCAATACCCGCGGCTTCTCAATCGCGAGCGCACCGTATGAAGACTTCATCATGGTAGCTACCCGCTTACGGGACACAGCGTTTAAACGAGTGCTGAAGAGCATTCCCCTCGGCACCGAGGTCAGGATCGAAGGGCCATTTGGCAACCTTCGGCTTCATAATGACAAAATGCGGCCCGCCGTGATTCTAACCGGCGGGATCGGCATCACTCCTTTTCGCAGCATTCTGTTGCACGCTGCGACTGAGAAGTTGCCGCATCACATATTTCTCTTTTACGCGAATCGACGACCCGAAGATGCTCCATTTCTCAGCGAACTTCAAGAACTTGAAAAGAAAAACCCGAATTTCAAACTAATCGCCTGCATGAGTGAGATGGAGAAATCAAGCCAGCCATGGTCAGGCGAACGAGGTCTGATCAACCATGCATTGTTAGAAAAGTACCTGAAAGGGGTGTCGTCTGCTGTCTACTACATTACCGGACCACCAGCCATGGTGAAGGCCATGCACACTATCCTTACGGATACGGGAACAGATGACGATAATATTCGCATTGAAGAGTTCGCCGGTTACTGAGGCTGCCCATCTGGGCAAGATTCACACTGTACGCGCCAGTTGGTCCCATTTCTAGACTCTCACGGCACCACGATGTTGCAGACGCGGATGTGTGCTGCGACCGGACTCAAGCGACGAAATGATCCCGTACGAGCGACTGCTCGGAGATGCCCTTCGGGGTGGTCCTCGGCTGTTCGTCCGTGAAGATGGCGTGTTGTCGATCCAATCCTGGGGAACGTGACACCGTTCGATGAGTACGAATCGAATAGCTGGGGGCCTACGGAGGCTGATCAGATCAGTGCGGGCCACGGTGGCTGGCGCAATCCTCAGCCGGCCGTAGATAAAGTGCCAGGCCCGACAAAACAAATCCAGGAGTGAAGTGATGACGGCTGAAACCTCAGAGCGAGTTGCATTGGAGACACTGCAGGACAAGGCGACCCGCTTGCGCATTGACTCGGTCCGTTCCACGACCGAAGCCGGCAGCGGCCATCCTACGAGCTGCGCTTCTGCGGCAGAGATTATGGCTGTGCTTTTCTATTCCGTGATGCGTTACGATCCCCGCGATCCGCACCGACGGGATAGTGACGTCTTCGTGCTTTCGAAGGGCCACGCCGCGCCTATCCTCTATGCAGCGTGGGCGGAGGCCGGCGCCTTTCCGCGCGAAAAACTGCTGACCTTGCGCAAGGTCGACTCCGATCTGGAAGGCCACCCGACTACCCGCTTGCCGTTCGTGGACGTGGCGACCGGTTCGCTGGGTCAGGGCTTGTCCGTTGCTGCAGGAATCGCCATCAATGCGAAACAATTCGAGAATTCCGATCAGCGCGTTTATGTTTTGATGGGAGATGGGGAATCGGCAGAAGGCTCAGTATGGGAGGCCGCGCAATGGGCGGCTCTCCACCGCCTCAATAATCTCTGCGCGACCATCGATATCAATCGTCTGGGTCAGAGTCAGCCGACTATGTTGGAGTGGGACCTTGAAATCTACAAGGCTCGCTGGGAAGCATTCGGCTGGCAGGTGTTGATCGTTGATGGACACAGCATTCCCGATCTCCTTACTGCTTATGAAACCGCGAGCCAGTCTGCTGACCGACCGACGATCGTGCTCGCGCGGACACTGAAGGGCAAGGGTCTCATCGGAATCGAGGGTCTTGAGCATTGGCATGGCAAGGCACTTCCCAAAGACACCGCTGCGAAGGTCATAGCTGAACTCGAAAAACACCTGACGGGTGCTGAGACAGAATGGAAAGCGAAGCTGCCTCCGGCACGACCTCACAGCTCCAAAGCCATGACCGACAGCGACGCCGGTACGGCGGGAAAACCGCCTTATGTAATCGGAAGTAAGGAAGTCGCCACGAGAAGAGGCTTTGGCGATAGCTTGGCTGCTTTGGCGAAGGTTGATCCTTGCATTGTTGTGCTCGACGGGGACGTAAAGAACTCCACCTACACAGAGGAATTCGAGAATGTTGTGCCGAATCGGTTCTTTCAGGGCTACATCGCGGAGCAGAACATCGTCGGAGTCGCCATGGGATTGGCGGCAAGAGGCAGGGTCCCGGTTGCCGCTATATTTTCATGCTTCGTAACCCGGGCATACGACTTCATCCGCATGGCAGCTATCAGCAAGCTCAACATCAAGCTTGTTGGTACACACTGTGGAGTTTCCATCGGCGAGGACGGTCCATCGCAGATGGGGCTTGAAGATCTCGCGATGATGTGCGCGGAACCAGACTTCACGGTGCTCTATCCTGCCGACGCCACAAGTGCCTGGAAGGCCACAGCACTGATCGTCGACAAATCCGGCCCTTGCTATCTCCGACTCGGGCGCCCGAAATCCCCGATTATCTACGGTCCGGATGAGGAGTTTGCAATCGGGAAATGCAAAGTCCTCCGAAAGAGCGACAAGGACAGGGCACTCGTTGTCGCGGGTGGTATCACCGTGTTTGAAGCTCTAGCGGCGTACGACGAGCTCCAAGAAAATGGTCTTTCGGTTCGCGTCATCGATCTGTTCAGCGTCCAACCAATCGATCGCGACCAGCTGATCGCCTCGGCGCGAGCCGCGGGCGGGGTCGTCATCACCGTCGAAGATCACTATGAACACGGAGGACTCGGCGACGCCGTTCTCTCAGCCCTGGCTGAGGAGCGAGTTCAGGTCCACAAGTTAGCTGTGCGAGAGATCGCTCACAGCGGAAAAGCCGCAGAGTTGATCGAGAAGTTCGGCATTTCTTCCGGGCACATCGTGAATGCGGTCAAGTCTGCTTTACGGGCAGCTCGGCGCGATGCCGGCGGCGTCGCAGGATCCAAGAAATCACAGAAGAAGTCTCCTCGTCCCGCGATCATTAGCAAGAATATCAAGCCGACGCGACAGCTCCACGATGTCGGCCAAAGCCTCTGGCTTGACAACATCACCCGTGGGCTCCTGACGAGTGGGACACTCCGCCGCTACATCGACGAACTCTCGGTCACCGGGCTCACTTCAAATCCCTCGATCTTCGACCACGCGATTAAGAACTCGAACTTCTACGATGACGCCATCCGTCAGAAGATGAAGGAGGGCAAGTCGGGCGAGGGGCTTTTCTTCGAACTTGCGCTCGAGGATTTGATGCAGGCCGCCGATCTCTTCCGACCAGTTCACGACCGGACCAATGGCACTGATGGGTGGGTGTCGATGGAAGTGTCTCCTTTGCTCGCTCATGACACGGCGCACACGATCGCCGAGGCTAAGCAGCTCTATGCTCGCGCAGGGCGGCCTAACCTCTTCATCAAGATTCCCGGTACCCAGGAAGGTTTACCGGCGATCGAGGAGGCCATCTTCGCCGGGGTGCCAGTGAATGTGACGCTGCTCTTTTCGTGCGAGCAATATCTGGCAGCTGCCGATGCTTACCTCCGCGGCGTCGAGCGACGAATTCTAGCGGGTCTCAACCCGGCTGTATGGTCCGTGGGGTCGGTCTTCATAAGCCGCTGGGACAAGGCGACAATGGGAAAGATCGCCAAAGACTTGCAGAACCATCTCGGGATCGCTGTCGCCCAACGGACGTACAAAGCGTACCGGCAACTGCTCGATTCGGAGCGCTGGCAGCGGCTGGCCAATGCCGGAGCCCGTCCGCAACGCCTGCTGTGGGCGAGCACAGGAACCAAAGATCCCAGCGCTTCCGACGTTCTCTACATCAGGGCGCTGGCCGCTCCATTCACCATCAACACAATTCCGGACGCGACATTACTTGCTTTCGCCGATCACGGCAAGCTGGGCGAGCTTATGCCTGTCGACGGTGGCAATGCGGAGAAGATGATCGCCAAGTTCGGCAAGGCAGGCATCGACCATGACCAACTGGCCGCCGATCTGCAGCGCGAAGGCGCCGCGTCGTTCGTCAAATCTTGGGACGAGCTACTCAGTGTTATCGCGTCGAAAAACGTAACCCTCAAAGCCACGGGGTGAGATCCGCAGCGATCAATTAGGGAGGGACCCAAGACTGGCCAGAGTTCGATGAAAACACCCTGTTCATTCGGCTACTCCCGATTGGGCCGCGAAGGAACAGAAAACCGTTGGAGGCCGGATCCGTGAGTCAGAGGTCGTTTTCGATCGCACCTACACCGCCCTTCCGGTTGGATCTGACAGCCTGGGCGCTCCGTCGACGTCCGGAGAATACAGTAGATCGCTGGGATGGGAGGATCTACCGGCGTGTTTTGATGATCGATGGTCGCGCGATAGAAGTGGCTGTACACCAGAGTGGCGGCCCAGAGGCGCCACAACTGGAAGTCGATATGGCTGGCTCTCGCCTCACGGCGGGGCAAGAACGATCCGCAAGAGTGTTACTCGAACGCATGCTGGGAGTGCGTAAGGACTTGAGGCCCTTTTACAGGCTGGCAACGCGCGATCCAAAATTGCAGCCGCTAGTCGACGAATTTCGCGGGCTCAAGCCACCGCAATTTCCCACTGTGTTCGAGGCGGTGGCCAATGGCATCGCGTGCCAACAATTATCACTGCTGGTGGGAATTCTTCTGCTTAGCCGCTTGGCACATAAAGTCGGCGTCATATCGGCAAACTCGAAAGATGCACCGCACGCTTTCCCCGACCCGACAGAGTTTTGCGGAGTGGAGGCACAGTCTTTGAAATCTCTGGGGTTCAGCGCCAACAAATCGCAGACTTTGATCGATGTCAGTTCCGCGATTCGTGATCGGTGCCTGAACCTGGAGTCGTTGGTTGAACTTGACAACCAAGCCGCGCTTGAACAACTGGTAAAACTGAAAGGGGTAGGTCGCTGGACCGCGGAATACGTTCTACTCCGGGGGCTCGGGCGATTGGACATTTTCCCGGGCGATGATGTTGGCGCTCGCAAGAAATTAGCCCATTTCTTGCGCAAGAAAAAACCGTTGGACTACGACGGGGTGTGCAGGGCCGTTGCCGACTGGCAACCCTATGCGGGTTTGGTCTATTTCCACCTCTTGTTGGCTCGCATAAAGAAGGCTGGATGGCTCTGCTCTCAGCATCCCTTGTGCGCCAACGATGCCCGACTATAGACATAGTTAGTTCAGGAGTACGAATGATCCGGTTCGACGCGGCTCATAAAGCTGTCCATTATCCCCCAGACAGGCGCTTTCGCGTCTGGATCCGGCCCTCGTTTGTCGCAGGAGCAGTTGTGCTGATCCTCGCGCCCCTCTTGTTTGCTTGGGGACAGGCTGCCATTTTCGGCTTGCCGCACATTCCTCCGATACCTCAATTTACCCAGGCATCTCCGACTGGACCACACGGCTTTCCATTGTGGATCCGCTATGCACACTTTTTTAATTTTGTATTTTTGATGATGCTGGTTCGCAGTGGCCTTTCAATTCTCATGGATCATCCGCGGCTTTATTTTAATCATGACTGCACACCCGGCACCGAGTGGATTCGATTCACACCCTTAAGAGTCCCGAAAGACCGGGTGTGGACGGCAAAGGACGATGCACGCTACATCTCGCCCATGTTTGCGCTGCCGGGATATCGTCATACCGTAGGAGTGGCGCGCTCCTGGCACTTCATCGATGTTTATGGATTCATTATTACTGGTCTGATTTTTATCCCGTTGCTTTTCATAACAGAACAGTGGAAACGAGTGGTGCCGACATCGTGGATAGTTCTGCCTCAGGCCTGGAACACATTCGTCCATTATGCGAACTTCCACTTCCCGCCTGAACCCAACGGTTTTTACGGATATAACGCACTGCAGCAACTTGCCTACTTTGCGGCGATCTTCTTGTTCGCACCATTATCGATTCTCGCCGGTGCCGCAATGTCCCCTGCAATGGTGAATCGCTTCCCGTGGTTTCCTCGGATGTTTGGCGGAAGACAGGGGGCCCGTTCCATCCATTTCCTGATGATGCTCAACTGGGTCGTGTTTTTGAGCGCCCACGTTACGCTGGTGGTCTTGACCGGGTTAATGCGGAATATGAATCACATTGTTCTCGGAACGGATGACGTCCGGCCGCTGGGGATGATGCTTGGCGTTGCCGGTATTGCGGTGGTGGTTGCCACCTGGATCGTCGCTCACTACACTTCATGGAAGTTCCCACGTCTGCTGCAACACATCCAAAAAGCGATTTCTCAGCCGATACGTCTGGCCACGCTGAATCGGCTTTCTCCGAGCCAGCGGTATACAAAAGAGCAGATCTCTCCATACTTCTGGCCTAATGGCAAGAAGCCAGAACGCGCGGATTGGAAACAACTATCTGCAGGAAAGTTTCGCGAGTTTCGGCTCAAGGTCGGAGGTCTCGTGGAGAGACCGGTGGCGCTTTCTTTGTTGGAGATCCAGGCGCTGGGGAAAGGCGAGCACATCACCATGCATCACTGCATTCAAGGCTGGTCAGGCATTGCGCAGTGGAAAGGCATGCCGATGAAAACGCTGATTGACTTGGTCAAGCCAAAACCGTCTGCCAAGACGGTGGCTTTCTTCTCTTTTGGGGAAGGACTTTATGGTGGCGTGTATTACGACACACAGAGCCTAGACAACGTGCTAAAGCCAGAGTGCCTGCTTGCTTATGAAATGAACGGCGCGCCTCTTACAGAAGAGTATGGTGCTCCGCTGCGGCTACGCGTCGAAAACCAACTCGGCTACAAGATGGTCAAGTGGATTGAACGAATAGAGTTCATCGAATCCGAGAAGCAAGTTGGCGAAGGTGAGGGCGGGACGAACGAAGACGATGAGTATTTCGACGAACTGCCGAATATCTGATTGCACACGCCAAGCACTCGCCGGACTCAGGTCTCAGCGCAAACATCATGCAGCCGGACTGCGCGTAAAGACAATCGTAATGAAGATGAACCGCTGAGGGAGAACACAACATATGATGTGCATAAGTGTGGGATGGAGGATTTTCAAGCGGGAACATTGCAGTTGACGCAATATTTGAACTGGTTTGCGAATGCCTGAAGATGAAAGCCGATTGGTGGATTGGCGTATTGCCTGCGAGCAACCCAAAAGCAGCGACGTCATTCAGCTGTTCTTCTCCGTGGGTCGAAAGAATCTTGGCGATAAACGAAGGCCCGCACCTGTAATGCAGAGTAAGGGCAGAGCGAGAAGCAACTGGTCACGCGTATTGTTTTGTCGCAGGATCGTGACCACTAGAATCAGGTCGGCGAGCAGCAACAGAGTCAGCGAGAGCCCGCGATGAAAGTTGCGGAGTTCGGACTGTAACCAAGAGTCGCGCTGCACCTCAATAACCCGGCCTTCATCAGAGTCGGTACAACGGTTCTTAATTGGGCAGCTATTACACTGATGCGCCAATCCCCGATACCGCACAATCGTCGATTCCCGTATTACCTCCGTACGATGAAGGTGCTTGCCATTTGGGCATTTCCAAACATCCAGATCCGCGTGGTAAGAGAATCCAACTGTGTGGACCCTCTGCGTTCGTTGATGCGAATGACGCGCGAGAAGTTCGAGGGCTGCTGCCACCAGCGCCAGGAAGATCGCGTAGCCTGCCCCCAAGAGTACCTCAACATCAGAACCGCGCATGGCTAACGTCCTCCGGTTCCGCTCACTAACTCGGTAAACAAGATGTCTCTTGGCTCCTCGACCGTACTCTGTGTCCTCATGTGACGAACTCCCAGCCAACAGAGATAAAGAACTGGCAGGGTCCCGCCAAGAATGAATACGGTGTCGCCAGGAAATCTTAGCCACTCGATGAGCGAATTAGTTGGGTTGCCGACGAATTTAAGGCTACGAGCATCGTAGTACCCGTAGGCGATGGAATGGTAAAGCTGCAGCACTCCCAATGGAAATAACGTGGCAAAAACCATCCAGGCCAAGCCGAGATTCAATGACCAAAAACTGATCTTTGCAGCTCGATCTGACCAACGTTCTTCTGGAATGATGTAACGCAGGCAGAATAGAGCCAATCCAACGGATAGCATTCCGTACACACCCATCATCGCAGCATGCCCGTGGTTAGGGGTCAGGGCGGTACCGATTTCGTAGTAAGACACAATGGGGAGATTGATCAGGAAGCCAAAGATCCCCGCACCTAGGAAATTCCAGAAACCGACTGCGGCAAGGAACATCACGGCCCAATAGTGTGGAAATGATGTCTTCGACTTGGTCTCCTGCTGAGATCCCAGTTGCAGGAAAGTCCAAGCCTCGAGCGTCAAGAGAGTGAGCGGAATCACTTCGGCAGCGGAGAAGAAGGCCCCCAAAGCCATATGAATGGAGGGCTCGCCCGAAAAGTACACATGATGCATCGTGCCGATCACACCGCCTGCCGAGTACAGCAACATATCGAGATAGATCATGGTTAGCGCGACCCGCTCATGTACTACACCGAGCAGCACGAACACATAGGCGACCATGATCGTGGTGAACAGCTCCAGAAAATCTTCGACCCAGAGATGTACCACCCAGAAGCGCCAGAAATCAGTTGTCGTGAAGTGCGAACCGGGATGTGCGAGCAGACCAACACCATAAAACGCGGGAATCGACAAAGCCGAAAAGAAGAAGAGCCAGGGCATATTGCCCATGTGGTCGTTGTGGAGTCGCCCGCGAAGCCCACGAAACAGAATAGCCACCCAGAAAAAAAGGCCGATCGTGAGCAGAATCTGCCAGAATCGCCCCAAATCGAGGTACTCAAACCCCTGGTTGCCAAACCAAAGCCAGGCATTCTTGAACCATCCTTCGATTCCGGCATACTCGCCAAATAAGCTCCCAAAGACCACGATCACCAAAGCGCCCAAAAGACAATACGCAAGAAAGCTTTGGCCTCGCGGTTCGCGACCGGTAATCATCGGCGCCAGAAAGATCCCGGCAGCGAGGTAAGAGGTCGATACCCAGAAAATGGCCAGTTGTAAGTGCCACGTGCGAGCGATGTTGAATGGCAATAGGCGCGCAAGGTCGATTCCGAAAAAGTTCGAGATCTCCGCCCGATAGTGCTGGGAAGCGCCCCCTGCAAGTGTCTGCAGCAGAAAAAGCAGCGCCATAACGAGAAAGAACCAAGCACAAGCCCGCTGTGCGGGCGTTAACAGAACCTGGTTCGGAGGACGAAATGAGACTGTCTGCTGTTCACGGCCATGCCAACCTAAAAAGTTCCAGCGCCCAAACGCGGCAAACAGCAGGCCAATTCCGCCAAGCAGTGCGATAAGCGACAGCACACTCCAAACAATGGCATCGGCAGTCGCGCGATTCTCGACGAGTGGCTCGGGCGGCCAGTTATTGGTGTAGGAGTATTGAAGACCCGGCCTGAGAGCCGCTGAAGCCCAAGCCGACCAACTGAAGAAGGCGGTGAGTTGGCGAATTTGCTCGGCGTCACGAATCGCGTTGGGCCGAAGGCCATACTTGGTAGTTGGTTCTCCGAAGAACTCGCCATAATGGCTGCGCAGTTGCTCAAAAGCATGTACCTGTGCGGGCGTATAGATCAAAGTGTTGGCAGAGCTGTCGTATCGATTATTCTTGAAATCGGCAACCGTTTGCAGCTTGGCGCGGTCTGAGGATTTTCCTCCGTAAAACTCCATCACGCTGAGCGCCGCACGATGCAGGTAATCGGCGGTGAAGTCTGGGCCAAGATACGCACCATGTCCAAAAATCGAACCGTATTCCATCAGACCGTTGCGGAGAAACACCGCTTGTCCGGCAAGGATGTCGCCCCTGGTGAACAGAACATGGCCAGAATCATCTGTGACGCGCGCCGGGATCGGCGGTTCGCCCGTGTAAGTCCGATACGCCAACATCCCCATTACGGTGAAGCCAAAAATCATGACGATCGCGACTGCCTGGACCCAGCCGCGCGAGATTAGTAACTAGCGCCTTGCTTCGAGTGCCATTACTTCACGCTCCTCATCCGTTTATCAAATGCCGTTGCTGCGTGTGGCCATCTCAAATTGATGGTCGGGAATCTTACACCAAAGTGTGGGGTTTACGGGAGGGTACGACTGTCATCCGCTCTGTGACGTTTGCTCCATTTGCGGAATTTCGTACACGGCTGAGCATCGTAGTGTCTGTCGATGCAACGCATTTGCATTCGAGAGGTCGGTCGATAGGGTTGTTGGTTTGGAGGTCAGCGGATGAGTGCACGGGAAGAAAACTGCCATTCCGATGAATACCGCGCCAGTCTGACGAGGCTCCCCCAGTTGGCGGAGCCGAAGATCCAGTTCAATGTGGCCAAAGAATTGGAACAACTCCATCATGCAGGGGCCTGGGATCAGATCAGCGGCCGCAGTTCGAAGACCCTGGCAAAGTATGCGGATTTCCGAATCGTGTTGGTTTCAATGAAGGCAAACACCCGCATGGATCAACACCGGGCCGAGGGCAGGATTTCTATTCAGTGTCTGGCAGGAAGACTTTCCATACATCTTCCCGGTGCAGAAAAGGCAGAGATGGCAGCCGGAGATTTCTTGGTGCTGGACTGCGGGATTCCTCACGATGTGGAGGCTCTGGTGGAGAGCGCATTTCTGCTAACCATCTGCTGGCCGCATCTGCAAGGAGCGGAGACAAAGTAGTAAGAAGCTCTTTCTCTTCTATCTGAAGCCGGGGGTGCCCAATGGGCCCAGACTCGCAGGCCTGCTGGGGAAGACTTTGATGTTCGGCGGCGTCCGGGCATGGACGTAACCTCGGTCCTGATGGACATCGTCGCCAACCCTGTCACCCGGTCCGGCAAAACGTGCGACTGGCAGTAGTCAGCGCATGGAATCTGCCAGTAAGAATGTGAGGTGATTGCTTCGGGCGTCCCTCTGTAGAGGATCCAGCAGGGTCACGTCGATGTGTTGCCCGGCCTGAACTGAAATCCGGCTGGTCTTTGGAAGTAAAGGACCTTGGTATCCTCGGCGGAAGGTTGGTCGGATCTCTTGCAATGCTCTCGCGTTGGTTGCGGTCTGCACAGTACAGCCAACGACGAAACGGCATAAGAAATCGAGAACATGATTACGGCAAGTAGGAAAACCAAGACATGCGAAAACGCTGGTTGCGCATTCGGTGAGGCTGGGGGCTTCATCTGTACTCCTTTCTGCCACGCGGTGCTGGAACTCCGCTTATGGCCCTCTTTTATCTAGCGCTATACTTGTCTTATCAGCCGCAGTTCTCAATGAACTGCTCGTACCGATTTCGATCACACATGTTGATTGGTCTGTCTGAATATGCTGGAAAGCGAGCTGTTTTCATTCCTGGAAAACACGACGGATGCCGTGTTTGTGGTGACAGGGCAAGGCGAGATTCGATCCTGGAACAAGTCAGCCGAGAGGTTGTTCGGTTATTCCGCTGCCGAAGCGAAGGGGAAAACCTGCTTCGACCTCCTGCATGGCATCGGGGCCCTGGGCACGACTGTGTGTCACCAGAACTGCAGTGTTCTGGACTGCATCGGAAAAGAATCCGACGTTCCAAATTTCGACCTGAACGTAAGCACCCGCTCTGGTGAACGATTGTGGGTCAATATCTCAACTGTGATCTTTCACAACGGGCGGACTGGAGAAAGGTTACTGGTTCATCTGGCACATGACATCACGGAACAGAAAAAGCAGGATGAAGTGGTGCGCCAGGTCCTTACGCTGTCGAAGGAGCTCAGCAGCTTGGGCGAGAGAATCGGCAAAATTGCGCCGGTGTCTCCGCTGTCAACCCAGGAAATTGAGATCCTGAAGATGTTCGCAGCAGGAAACAGCCCCCAAAAGATCGCCAAGAAGCTTGGAATAAGTTCGCAGACTCTGCGCAATCATCTCCACCACATCAATCAGAAACTCCGGACGCACAACCGCCTTGAGGCGGTTATGCACGCAATGCAACGAAAGCTCATCTAGACCAACGCTAGCATTCTAGCGAGAGCCCCGTTGTATCCTCTGGTCCACCGTTTCTTACATGCCTCGCCTTCGGCTATCATCGCCCCCCGGCCTGAGGTCTTGATGCAGCCGAAGACCGCATCTGAACCAAAGCTCCACTGGGAAGCCAGCAACCATGTCCGGCCGCCTCTCGACATAGCGACGTTCGGAGGCTGAGGCTCGCCGACTCTCGCTCACCATGCGAACTCACCGCCCGGCCTGGTACTTGCTTCCTAGCGATCAGTACAAATGGTTCATTGTCTCCGTTGCGGTTGTTGGCGGATAACTAAGACAGTTCAGCACTTTGTACGGAGCGGACTGTGATTAGGAAGTGCGCCAACCCCGACTGCGATGTCGAGTTTCGTTGTTCTCGTGAGGGACGGCTTTTTCCGTTCGAAATCAGGAACCCGACAGATCCCTGCCGCGATGTACCTGCCGTGATCTGCGAGAAGAAACCTGGACATGCAACCGTCTACTTCTGGCTCTGTAAACGGTGCTGCGGCCAATTCACTCTTCAGTTCACAGCGAGCGCGGGTGTAAGGCTCATGCCGGCAGGCTTCCGGACAAGACGCTCAGCGGCAAACGAAGTTGCGTGCGAATACGGCAATACAGCCTGAGAGTTATAGACGGAGGTATGCATGATTAACCGGAAGCGGTTTCCGGGACGCACCCAAGCAAATCACCATCTGCCAAACGGGACTGTAATACGAGTGATGTCGCCCGTGGCGGACTCAACGCGGACAGGAGGAGAAACATGAAAAAGCAAGGTCGTTTGACGATTTCCATCTTGACATTGGGAGTCTTGGTCCTTGGCAGTTGGGCGCTGCCCGCTTTGGGCCAAGGTGGAAACCCGCCAGCTAGCACGAAGGAAAGCGGCCAGACTTCAGGCCGGGGCGAAACCGCTGTGGAACAAACCGCCCAAGGCAGCGACACCTCGGTGGCTCAGGCAATGATCGCGCTGGAGAACAAGTGGGCTGAGGAGGCAAAGAACGGAAATGCGGACGGCGTGGCTCGGCTGCTGGCGGATGACTTCGTCCAGACAGATGCCGACAGCTCTGTGCATAACCGGGCGCAAGCGTTGGCCCTTATCAAGACAGGAAAGTGGGAGGCCAACCAGATCAGCGACCTGAAGGTTGCCGTGTATGGCAAGGCGGCGGTAGTGACAGGCACCTGGCTCGGAAAAGGAACGAGTGACGGCAAGCCCGTGGACGCCCGAGAGCGATGGACGGACACATGGATAAGGATGCCGAATGGGAGATGGCAGTGCGTCGCTAGCCACTCATCGGCGATAAAGTAGCAGTACGCGGTATGGCCCAGAGGTCGGGAAGGTGGGGAGGCATTTGCACGCAAAACTGTGCCCAAGCCACCGAGAAGCCAGCGCCGGAAAACGAACGCGCGGGCAAATCTGAGTCGGAGGTATGCATGATCAAACTAAAGCGAATCTATGACCCTGCAACGCGAGATGATGGCGTTCGTGTCCTGGTGGAACGGCTGTGGCCGCGTGGCGTGAAGAAGGCTTCCGCTCACCTGGACGAATGGGCGAAAGAAGTGGCCCCGAGTGGCGTGCTGCGCAAATGGTTTCATCACGATCCCACGCGATGGGACGAATTCAGGCGCCGATATTTTTGCGAGCTCGATGAAAACGAAGAGCGATGGAGGCCACTGTTGACGTCAGCTTCTAAAGGACGAGTCACTCTGGTTTACAGCTCCCACGACAGCGAGAATAACAACGCCGTGGCTCTGAAGGAATATTTGGACCGCAGGCGGCAGAGTCGCTCCGGGCATGTCAGGAAAGAGGCGGCGTAACTGGAAATATGCGAGGAGGCAGGAGATGCAGCGAGCCACGGACAGTCTCGAACACGAACACCGGACAATCGAGAAGATTGTCAGAGTGACGGGTGTGCTGGTGGACGAATTAGCTGAGAACCGCGACATTGACGACGACATTCTTCGGGATCTCTGCCAGTTTCTCGGGGTCTACGGTCACCAATGTCATCACGGCAAGGAAGAGAGTTACCTGTTCCCAATGCTTGAACGCCATGGCGTACCCGAGGAAGGCTGTCCTCTGGGCGCGTTGCGGCACGAACACGAGCGGTCACGAGTCCTGACACAAGAATTGGTGCAAGCTTCGGCGGAATACGCCGCTAATCGACATGATGGGTCCTCCGCTTTGTCAGAAGTACTTCGCAACATCGCTCAGTTCTATCCAGCGCAAATCTGGAAGGAGGAGTACCTGCTCTTTCCGATGGCTAGAAAGGTGCTGTCGGAAGAGGATGATCAGCGTCTCCTCAAGGAATTCAAAAGTGTCGAATCCGATATTTACTCCTATGCACACGAGAGTTACGAGCAGCTAGCAACAGAACTCGAAGACCGCGTCGTAAAAACTTCTCCGAAGATGAGAGCCGGCACTGGACGTGTGGCGTGATTCTTGTTCGCACGCTTAGGAGGG
Organism: uncultured Acidobacteriaceae bacterium; assembly: GCA_963699185.1. Taxonomy (GTDB): domain Bacteria; phylum Acidobacteriota; class Terriglobia; order Terriglobales; family Acidobacteriaceae; genus DASRAA01. The sequence goes on from OY969419.1 coordinate 1,860,365, forward strand.
GCTCCAGATGAACATCCTCGAAGCGTTATCAGTTCGAATCCCATGTACCGCGTGTGAGCAGTTTTATGAAGTACCCCTGAACGACATCCTGCTCTCGCATGAAATGCTGGAGCAAGGATGCCCCGTGCACGATGAGACGGAGTGTCCGCCAGTGTTTCAGATTAGGCTCATTCCTCGTAACGTCTTGAATGATTTCGTTAAGGCATGGCAGCGGCTTGAGGAAAACGTCCACCGGGACAATGGTGAACTTGTGCTCAGTGATGGTAGAGAAAGAAATGGCCAGCGTGGCGGAATTGTTGCATCGGGCAGGACATTACATCGTGGCGTCGAGACGTGCAGTTGTAGACCAAGGCTCGTGGGACAGGCGAGGGATCGAGGCTTGGACCAGACGCTAAGTGACACGTTCCCGTGCAGCGACGCTTTGTCCTCCATCCCCAACCCTGCGGTTGAATCGGTGGTCTGGCAGTCATCCCGGACGGACGAGTTGATTGAGGGTGCGGCATGAAAAGTTCAGGTACGTTTATAGAGTCCGAAAGAGTATTTGAGAAGTTGCGCGCACTCTGTACGGAGCGCACAGTCCAGGGATCGACGGTGCTATTTGGCCAAGGGGAAACTCCCAAAGAAGTGGTGCTTGTCTTGCACGGAGAAATTGCGCTGACGCCGGATGCTACCGAACCGACCCTTTGCCGGATTGCAAGTGCTGGTGCGGTCCTGGGGTCCCTGCCATTCTGGGGCGCAAGTGCTACAGCCTGACTGCCGTTTCGGTCAGCAAGTGCATCATTGCCATCGTGCCTAGGGAACGCTTCCTTGCGGCGCTTCAGACAGACCCGGAGATGACTTTCGGGATTGCTCGAATGCTGGCAGAAGAAATTTCAGAGATGCAGAACTTGAGTGTGCAGCTCCGACTTGCTCACATGAACGAACTGGCCATCCAATGAGGTAGGGCGCGGACGAGTCCGGAAGCCTCCTTCCGTCCACATAGGGGACAGGCAGGACGGGACACAGGAACATCGAGCCATGGCATACGTGATTGCTGAACCATGTATCGGGGTGAAAGACACCGCTTGTGTTGATCCCTGCCCTGTGGACTGCATTCATCCGAGGAAAGATGAAAGCCGTTTTGCTGAGGACCCTCAGCTCTACATTGACCCTGTTGAGTGTATCGATTGTGGTGCATGTGTACCAGTGTGCCCGGTATCAGCGATCTTCGCGCTCGACGATCTGCCTACAAAGTGGAAGGAGTACACAGAAAAGAACGCTGAATACTACAAACGCTGAGCACGAGCATCGAAGATGTCATGCTGATAGGACAATCACAGGCATATCAGTGGAAGTGAAAAGAGAGAGGATACATGGACTACAAATTTATTCCGGACCTGGCTGCAGAGTTTGCAATGCCAAAGGACGGAATCATGAGCCGCGTACTCCACAAGGATGAGAGGCTCAATGTGACGCTATTTGGCTTCTCGACAGGCCAGGAATTGTCAACCCATTCTGCCCCGACGCCGGCTCTGCTGTACTTCCTCCAGGGAGAAGCTGACGTAAGATTGGGCGACGACATCGTCGATGGAAAGCCTGGGTCTTTCGTCTATATGCCGCCGATGCTTCCTCACGGCATTTCCGCTAAAACTCCAGTCATGATGTTGCTGGTGCAGGTCAAGAACACCACAGGTGATCCTGGGAAAGCTGCAGGAGAATAGGAGGCGTTCGGATGTTGCAGGCGGAAGTCGGAGGTGGCGGCAGAGTTGGCCCCAAAGAAGGACTTCAGAAGCCAGGGTACTTGATCCGTGACTTCGTTCTGACGTCTGCTCTAGGTGTGCGGATGCAGATATCGGATTATCGTGGACGGTCCAATCTCGTTCTTGTCTTTGCGGGGCAAGCAGGCATCGAGTCCGACTTTCTCCAGGACGCAGCCGCACGCTACCAGGATTTCACCGAACAGAATGCGGTCATTGTCGCCGTGTTTCCGTACAACTCCCAGGAAACCCATCTCCTGAAAATATGGGCGACGCTGCCATTTGTAGTGCTTGCGGATGATGATGGAAGAGTGCACAGCCTCTACGGCGCCGTCGATGAACATGGAAGGCTTGGTCCCGTCATCTATGTGACCGATCGCTTCGGCGAAATTGTTTCTGTCTACGACGCCCGGGGCGGCCAGCACCCGCCCAGCAATGATGAGGTACTGAGGATGCTGGAGTTCATCAATCATCAGTGTTCGGAGTGTGAACCGCCCGAGTGGCCCCATTAAGTGCGTGCTCTGACCACGGATGCAGATGCGCTGTTAAGAATGAACGGGTCAGTTTGCAATCGAGATCAATTGCGGGCGCGCTGGCTGGACTGACGTTACCAGTAGCTTCGGCCGGTTGGCGGCAATGTTCATAACCCGCCATAGCTCAATGCCCCACCACGATAAAGCCGCTACTTCCAGGAAACCGGTCAAGCCGACGAGGGGGAAGGCCACTTGCGGAAACCAGTCCGCGGTGATTTGCAGCGACACACGGCCGATGCAGCCAATATTGAGCAGGAGGAATGGGCCCCACAGCCGGCTCAGGCGCGAGGCATCCAACCCGGCGAGAATCGGTACGACCCGAGATGCAACCCCGACGATCATCATGCTCACAAAGCCGACCGTGTAAGCATGGTGGTAGGCGGCCATGTAGTCATGTGCGAAGCCTTGACGGCTCCAGAATCCGTACGGCAGGAAGAAAGGAAGCATCGCGGCTGAAGCAAGCAGCCAGACATAAGCGCTACGTACAAATTTAAGGGTGCGATCAGGCTGGGCGGCACGGCTGAAGATCCCGAGCTGTTTCACCAGCAGTACAGCCCATGCCAACATCAGTACATACGCAAGCTCAAGCGTGTAGATGAAAACGGAGCGGCCTGTCAAACGAAGAGCAACATAGCTGGCGATGTCCAGCAGGAGGGCACCGTTGATAAGGATGAAGATCGGACGGTGGACATCACGTGGCGGCCTCTGTAGTCCGTACACGTGCGGCACAAATCGTTGACTGACACCCGCGATGATCAATGCGCCGAAGCCGAGCAACTGCATATCTCGCAGAGGTCCATCGAGCAGGGCGACGCGGCTGATCAGCTGTGCTTGAGAGTATGCCGTCGCCTTTGCGAAAAACAGGATGGGGTCGAGCAGCGCCTGCACCAGGAACCAGAAATAAGCAGCGAAGACGAACTTCTCGTAGTAGACGGGCGGTTCGATGGATTTCCGCGCGGTGCAGATCAGAATAGTGATGAAGATCGCGACCGCCGTCACTTCGACCGCAGCCGATACTGACGCCAGTGATATCGCCAGCACTCCGCGACGGAGCATCTCCGCGACGACCCGCAGCCCGATACCGGCAAGCATCAGATAAAAGGTCAAGTTTGCCAGTTCCGGTCGCCACAGGGTTGTGTTCTTGAAACGAGGAAACGACTGGTAGGCGAAGCCCATGACAAACAGGCCCATCCAGCCGAAGATCATGGCGTGGGCATCAGCGTGGATAGAGGCCATCATATCCAGCTGCCCGAAGCCCCTCGCGACTGCGAGTTGCAGCAGATTAATGGCGCCCCAGAACGCGCCGATGCTGAGCACCACAGCCACGCCAGCTTTGAAAAAGCGCCGGTAGATGTAGTCGGCAATACTTTCCTGGAAAGGCAAAGCCGCGGCAGACGGTTTCGCGATCTCGGCGTTCAATTCACGGAGCAGTTCGTCAAGGTTCGCCTGGTGGACGGTGGCAAAGAATTCGAGCGACTCGGCGGGACCGCCTACACCTCCACAGCCCCGAAGTCCGTGTTGATCGAAGATGCGGCGTGCACTCGCGCAACGCTCCAGCACCTCAGCGATGCTGGTTGATTTAGTAATTACGGCCATCGCGAATACCTCACAATCAGCATAGGAATGCGGCGACCGAATGTAGATGACTTATGTCACACCTTGAAAGGCAAGGCAGAAGCGCGTTAGAAGCAGGCGTTCTACCCCGCTTTCGGGGAGATGACTGTGACTCCGGGGCAAGAAATGGGAATATTTCCTTAACGATCCTCCGAGTTAACTTGGGTTAACTGCCTGAGTCTTTCAACTTGCGGCATGTGAATACTGATGGTTTTGAGACATTAAAGCTCACATTGTTTGTCGGCATTCAAGGCTCATCATGGATTCGGGGCATCTGGTTTGCCCAAAGGAGAGACCTTAAATGGCACACAGACATCAACAAGGTTGGCTGAAGAAAGAAAAACGCAGGCAAGGTGAAACTTGGGTGCTGTTCTTTCGTACAGTTCGGAAGTCCGACGGTAAGCGAGTCGAGAACAAGGTCCCGATTGGTCTTGTAAAAGACTTCCCCGACAAGAGCTGTGTATGGGCGGAGGTCGAAAGACAGCACCTGCATATCAACCAGGTGGATTTCCGGGGATGTGTAACTTTTGCGGATCTGGCACATCACTACGCGGAACATGAGCTCGTAGAACCCACCGAGTCTATCCATCCAAAGGCACACACGACAATCAGAGGTTACGAGCGAGTGCTCCGCAATCGACTGCTGCCACAATGGGGGAACCGAGTCGCGCTGGGCCTCGAACCGCTGGAGGTGGAGGAATGGTTGAAAGCCTTAAAGCGCACAGAGGGGCTTGCAAACCCAACGCTCGACAAAATGCGCCGTGTTATGTCGCTGGTCTACAGGCACAGCCAACGTTACGGGCTCATTCCTCGAAATCAGGAGTCGAACCCGATGCGCTTCGTCCGTTGCAAGACCACCAGCGAGTACGAAGCGATGATTCTCACCCCGGAACAAGCATACGCAGTATTGCTTAACCTACGAGAGCCGGAACGGACTCTAACGCTCTTAGCCGCTGGCACAGGTCTGCGTATCTCGGAGTGCCTCGGGCTGCAATGGCAAGACGTGAGTTTTGCTGAAGCCATCATCCAGGTGCGCCGCACATGGACATGCGGCAAAGTGGGCTGGCCGAAAAGCAAAGCCTCGAAAGGCCCGGTGCCGTTGCATCCTTTGCTGGCCGAATTCATGTTTCGCTGGAAGCGGAAGACGCTATATGCTCAGCCGGGGGATTGGGTGTTTCCCTCGTTCAAGCTCAAGGGCCAGCAGCCGCGTGTGGCTAACATGCTGGTGGAAGATTATCTGCGGCCAGCGGCAGTGAAGGTGGGCATTCTTTCATCGCACCGAGACGACGAAGGCAGACTGGTAGATGATGATCCACGGCGATTTGGTTTCCATAATCTGCGTCACAGCCTGGCATCGTTTCTGGTCCGCATTAGAACTGACCCAAAAACTGTACAGACTTTGCTTCGCCACAGTGATGTTAAATTGACCCTGCAGTGTTACACCCACAGTGTCAGCGAGGATCGCATGGCTGCGGCGGGGGCAATGCTGGTTGCGATTTTCAGCCACGCTGCAAACAGAAGCGGACTGAAAGCGGACTGAACGAGAGGGAATTCGAGTTTAAGTCCTTCACCGTCATCGTGGCCAGGAACCGAACCGGATCTCGTCGAAAAATAGCGGACTGAGAGCGGACTGGGAGGTCCGGTTCGAATGTGAGCTAAGTGTTTTGGAATGATGGTGGCCAGGGACGGAGTTGAACCGCCGCCGCCAGCCTTTTCAGTTAAATTAACAGTGATTTCAACTACTTAGAGGTGCCTCCCGGCTATGCAAGTCACTGATAATCACTGTGGTCAAGACCAACTGCCGGTATGAACGCTGGTAACTTTTGTTCGTCTTTTATTCCCTATCGCTTGAGAATCTCTGTCCCTCGCGGATCTGCACGCTTCTCCCGGGCTCGGCCCCATCAGCCGCGCGCAGGTTGCGTCGGCAGCAACCGCGTCATCCGCCAGCACGATCGCTCCCAGAGACGAGCGCTGCCATCTAACGGGCCCGTTTCTTTCCATCTGCTTACTTCCTAAGGTCACGATCCCGGTCTACGCAAATACCCCTTCTCCAGAGCCTTTGACAGAACCCTGTGGCTCTCGGCCAGTTGCTCCATGCGGGCAAGGATCTTCCCGGATTCACGTTCGATTGCTGCTCGCACAGGCTCGTCTCCCAGCAGACACTTGCTGCCCATGAGGGTCGGAAGGATTTCAGCGATGGTCGCCAACTTCAATCCGGACGAGAGAAGAAACTGAATCGACTTCACCCATTCCACGGATTCTTCGCCATTGTGCCGATACCCGTTCTCTCCCCGGTCACTGTGAAGGATGCCCAGCTTCTCGTAGTGCCGCAGGGCTCGGGCGCTGACGGAAGTTCGGGATGCCAATTCTCCAATGAGCATCCTTCAAGCGTCCTTGACATTGACACATATGTCAAGGCGTACGCTCTTAGTAGGAGAACGATATGAGCAACGGAAAAATTCGGGTAGGCATTATCGGTGCGGGCGGCTGGGCAAAGTACGGGCATATTCCAGCGCTGCAAGCATTGAAAGAGGACTTTGAAATCGTCGCGGTCGCAAGCCGCAAAACAGAACTTGCTGAAGAGTACAAGGCCAAGTTCAACGTTCTGCATGCTTTCGATGACCCCCAGGCACTGATCGACTGCGCTGATGTCGATCTTGTTGCCGTGTTAGCGCCTGCCCCCGAGCACGCGCGGCTCGTGAGAGCCGCTATCACAGCTGGCAAAGATGTTTACAGTGAGTGGCCTCTCACGACCAAAACCTCCGACTCAGAGGAACTTCTGGCTGTGGCTGAAGCAACAGGTGTCAGGCACGTCGTGGGTCTACAACGCCGCCTTGGCCCAAGTGCTCGCTATACGCGGGATTTGGTGAAGCAGGGATATGTTGGGAAGATTCGCTCTGCTCGCATGACTGTCAGCGTGGATGCTTTCCCTGCAACCATGTCAGGAAAACACGAGTGGGCTTTCTACGCCGCTAATTTTTCGCACGTCCTGTCTGTTTACGCCGCCCACTTTGGGGACATGCTCTTTCAATCCGTCGGCTTTCCGAGAAAGCTGACTGCAGTCGTCGAAACTCAGTTCCTCTTCTTCAACGTCGCGGAAACAGGAGCGCAGATTCCCAATACCAATCCCAATGCGGCCATGGTCATTGGCACCTTGGAAGACGGCGGTCTATTTTCCATTCAGATCGAAGGCGGTCAACAACATCGTACTGGTCTCCAGATCGACATCACGGGAACCGAAGGCGTTCTACGAATTACGAACCTGCGGGCCTTTGAGAACAAGGAAGACAACCACGTCGAAGGAATGAGCGGCGAGCAGTCGTCCCTAGCTACTCTTCCGGTGCCGTCTGAATACCATTCGCTCGCGGTCTCTCACCTCGATGCAAGCGCGCAGGATGTGGCGTATCTCTACGCTGCGTACGCACGCGACAGAAAGAACGGGACGTCAGAAGCCAGCAACTTTCGCGATGCTGTGCGGCAACATCAACTGATCGACCAAATCGTGCAAACCTCTGGAACCTTCTTCCAATAGACGCCCCTCGCGACCGCTATTCGTGCACGGTTCGCTTCGCTTTCGGGATCACAACCCGTATGCCGATCTCCCACAAGCCGGTTTCTGGCCAACCTCCCGGTTGCCGAACACACATCTACGATCGGCGATTCATGCAAAGCCCTGTTTTCGCCAATTGACAGCCAACTTCCGAGTATCGGTCATCCGACCAGGAATCGAGCACGATGACGCTGCAAATCGCCGCTTCACCGCCTCACTGTTCATACATCTCGCGTGGTGGTCTTTGTGATCCTGGTCCGCCGCGTTGCCCGCGGAGCTCCATTAGACGGATCGCGTGCTGCTCAAGCGCCTTGTCTTCCCCCGTTATCGGCTTCCAGGGGGGAACCGGAGTGGGGTGCCGATGTTCATCGAGAGCCACGAAAACCAGCAAGCATTCAGTAGTCAGAATGGACTGCGGAGTCTTGAGATCGCTCGAGCGCACATGCACCGCGAGATGCATACTTGTGCGACCGGTGTATAGCAATCGGGCCTGCACCTCCACGAGGTTTCCAATCAGCACTGGCCGGTAGAACCGGACACCACCGGCATATACGGCAACACAGTATTGCCCGCTCCAACTGACGGCACACACATACGCCGCCTCGTCGATCCAGCGCATGACCGTACCGCCATGAACTTTACCTCCCCAGTTGACGTCTATCGGGGCTGCGAGGAATCGCAGCGCGACTTCGCGCGCCTCCGTCGGTGCACTGTAAGTCTGGGACGCCATGTCGTCTTGAATCTCCTGGCGGAGGGAGATTCGCCGAATCGCATCCTGCTCCAGCGAACGATCTCCGTCGGTTCGTGGTTCCCACCGACTGACGTCTGTGGGGCGGCCGTCAGAGTCGACCGCGACGAATACGCTCAAGCATTGTGTAGTCTCGGCGAAAACGCCATCCTTTGGATCGGCGGACTGTACCGTCAGCAGAATGTGCATGCTGCTGCGGCCGGTGTAGATCAGCCGCGCCTGAACTTCTACAAGCTGACCAATCTGAACGGGCCGGGTGAACCGAACGTTGCCGATGTAGGCTGTCACGCAGTAGCTCCCGCTCCAGCCCACCGCGCAGGCGTAGCCCGCTTTGTCGATCCACTCCAGAATCTTGCCCCCGTGAACCGTGCCGCCGAATGACACGTCGGTAGGGGCTGCGAGAAATCGCAAGGTGAGGTTCGACTCTGAAGTTGCCATCGTCGTTTCTGCCCTTAGGGATGAGGGACAAGAAGAAGCAGGGAGGCCCCGAACACGATGAGTGAAATGGTAAACGTTATGACCATGAAGCCCATCACGCGACGCATCGGAATGCCGGCGATGGCCAGGATCGGCAGGGCCCAGAAAGGCTGAAGCATGTTAGCAACCGATTCGCCCATGGCAACCGCCATCGTGGTCGCAGCCAGCGACGCGTGCAGATCGCGAGCGGCAGGAATTGCGAATGGTCCCTGGACGGCCCAGTGGCCTCCCCCACTCGGAACGAACAATGTGATGATGAGAGAGGTGAGATAGGTATAGAAGGGCAAAGTATGGGCTGTCGAGAAGCGGATGAAGGCCTTTGCCAGCACCCCAGCCAAACCGGTTCCGGTCATGATGCCCATCAACCCGCCGTATAACGGATACTGCAGGATGAGGGACCCCGTGATACGAGCGGCGCGCTGAACAGCGGCGACGTAAGCTGCGGGTCTCCAGTGCAACAGCAGTCCGGCGAGGAATAGCACCATGATCACGGAATTCAGGTCCAGCGAAAAGCCGTTTCGCATCCATTCCCCAACCAATGCCGCACAACCAAACACAACCAGCAGGACGTTCAGAATCCATGCATGATCAAGTCTTGAACCGATGCTGCCAGTCTTTTCCTTTCCCTGATGCAACTGGTCCTCGGCCCGCAGGCGATCAGGATCGGCAACCTGCGCACTTGCGGCAGCGGGCCCCAGGTAGCGAAAAACAAATGGGAGTAGAAGAAAAAGGACCAAGATGGGAATCAGGTTGAAGCGAGTAAATACGGTCTGAGATAGGGGCGTGATCTGACCGGTGACCTTTTCTACAATATTCAGCGCCGATCCGTGGGTGGCCTGGGAGAGGGCGATCGAACCCGATAAGCCCTCCGTCGAGATTACAAAGCCTGTATACGCTGCGGCGACAAGCCAACCAAAGTCAATTCGAACCCGTTTCGCAATCTCGCGAGCCAGAAGGGCAGACACCACCAAGCCGAGTCCCCAATTCAGCCAACATGCCACCATCGCCACAAAGACGGTCAACGAGATCGCCGATTTTGCGTTCTGTGGGATCGACGCGACCTTGGCGAGGGCCGACGCAACCACGGGAGCGCTGGCGAGAGAGTACCCCGTGACCAACATCAGAACCATCTGAAAAGCGAAGGTCAGGATCTGAAATACGCCCCCGTACCAGGCTGACAATACGTTTCTGGGAGCCGCATTCGGTGCAAGAAAGAAAGCCAGCACAGCCGCGACAAAGGTGAGGATGACCGCAAAGACATACGGGTCGGGAATGAGCTGCTCAAACATGTACACGAAGAACGCCGTACAGCGGCTGAGCAGAGAGGGCTCGTCTCGTTTGGTCAATAAAGCAGCGTCTGCCAAAGTCAAATCCCCACAATTGAAATCATAGGCCGACTGATATAGTGCACACGTTGATGTCGAACGGGTCGTTTACGAATACGGTTATTCAGGTCGTACAGAGGCTAGGGCCGTTCCCGATTGGCTTAACTCCCAAAGGGATTATCGTCACTGGACTGCGAAAGTGAGCACCTTAGCCATCGCCTTGGTATCGCCCGGTGATACCGCGAGGATCAAGTGCCTTAACTCCGGCACCAGGATCCCAGTTTTCGCCCCGGGCGCACTTGGCACCTTTGCGATCGTCTTCAGGTGATCCGGATCGGAAGTGTCATACACCCCTATATTGCCTTCTCCACCGGGAGCATATAGACGATTGGCGGATTGGTCGAAAAGAATCTGATCGGAGCGTAACGGAGACGGGACGCTGTTTGTGACCACGCCTGTGTCCGAGTTCATCACCACGACCATTCCCGGCTTGCGACAGCCCACGAACAAGCGATGATTATGCTCGTCCATAGCTACCATGGCGTTCTGTTGGGCGGCGGGAACGGGCCAGAGGGCGATTATCTTCATCGTGCTGCGATCAATCACTGCGAGTTTGTTCGTCTGTGTGAGATTGATAAAGAGACGGTTTCCGTTCGTTTCCAGGGCCATTGCCTCCACATGATTGTCCTCTAGAATGATGGCTCTTTTCTTCTTGCCAGTGTCGGGATCAACGGCGGCCAGTTCCGATGTCGCCATGTCCACGTCCTTACCACCGGTGACGATGTAGACCACATTTTCTTTAGGGTCGTAGCCAATAGAATCAGCACCGGGCACCAGCGTTACGACGCCTTTCACTTCATAGGTTGCAGCGTCCAACAGCTTCGACATGGCCTTGCCGCTATCAGTAACCAGGATTGTGGCCGCCCCCGGCCGGATCAGAATGCTGTGCGGTGTTTCGAAGCCCGTGATGGTTTGCAGGTGCTTACCGCTGTTGAGGTCGAATACCTCGACAGTACCGTGATCCTCGGCAGCAAGCAGGAGCCGGCCGCGAGCCTGGTCTACCGCGAAATGATCGAAGTCTCCGGTGTAGCCTGGGAGGTTTACGCTTCCTTTCAGCAGCAGGGGAGCGGTGTTCTGCCCCTCAAGGAGTGAACTCGACATGTTGACGCCCATGAGTGCGGTCAGTAGCAGCAGAAGTGCAGTCATCAGCAGCAGAGGTACATTCCTACGATTGAACATTGCGAATTCTCTCCAGTGGTGGCCCCGAAGACGGCCCATTTCAAGGCTGTGGGCTGCGGCTCGGTTACTGATTCAAGGTTGACGTCCGAGCATTACGAAGCTCTGAATCGAGAATTAAATTGCATTCATTTCGTCTGCGCTCATACTCTCCGGCTGATTCTGGGTTTTGTGGGAACTTGCCCGTCCGACCCGGATTTGAGATATCCTTTCCGCCGGCGGGATTTTCTGGGGGTTGGCATGCGCATTTTGCTGGTTGAAGACGAACCGAAGGTCGCCGGCTTTGTGGAGCGCGGCCTGGTTGCAGAACGCTATGCGGTGGATGTCTCGGCGAACGGCCGAGAAGCCTGGGAGTTGGCCGAAGCGTATCCTTACGATCTGATCATTCTCGACTTAATGCTTCCTGGACTTGATGGCAGCGACATTCTGCAGCGAATTCGCAAGAAGAATACCTGTGTCCCGGTGCTGGTGCTCACCGCACGCGACGCCGTCGACGAAAAGGTTCGGCTTTTCGAGATGGGCGCTGACGATTATTTGACGAAGCCGTTTGCCTTTGCCGAACTCTTGGTGCGAAGCAAGGCACTCCTCAGGCGTGGCCCAGTGAACCGGTCCAGCACTTTGCGCGTTGGGGATCTGGAACTGGACCGTCTTACGCAACAGGTCAAACGGAAAGGACACCGTATCGACCTGACTACAAAGGAGTATCAATTACTCGAATATCTCATGCAGAACCCTGGGCGGGTACTGTCGCGCAACATGATCATCGAGCATGTGTGGGACCAGAGTTTTGACGGCTTCACTAACATCGTCGATGTCTACGTTCGTCATCTGCGCGGAAAGGTGGATGACGACCATGAATATAAGATGATACGAACTGTACGGGGAACGGGATACATGATCCGCAGTGAGAGTGAATCGTGATGTTCGCTTCTCTTCGAGCTCGCGTCACGTCGTGGTACGTCGGTCTCCTGTCTATTTCACTCGTCGTTTTCGGAGCGTGTATCTATTTTGGCGTACAGCGCTATTTGGAGGCTTCGCTGCAACATTCTCTGGCGAGCGAGGCAGGAAGTATTGCAACTACTTTCGTGGACCAATTTGAAACGAAAGGGAACACTTGGCTCGCCCAGGAGCTCGCTGAATCATATCCGCAATCGGGGAGCGCACAAGTCGTCCGGGTGTCTCGCTTAGCGCCAGGAGATGTGTATCAAGTCTTGTACCCGTCGGCCGAAGCAGGTGACGGCTCGTCGGAAGGACTTACTCAACCGCCGGCGGGCCACCTGCAAGCTCCGGTGTTCCGAAGCGAAACCGGGAGCCATGACTCCCCGCTTGTTGTATACGCCTTCCCTTATAAGTCAGCCTCAGGCGCGCGCTATCTTATCGAAGTCGCGGTCTCGCACGCTCCGATAACTGAATTGTTGCGCAACCTGCTGATGTTATTGGTGATCTTAACGCCCGTAATACTGTTCGCTGCCGGAATCGGCGGGTACTTGATGATGACTCAGCCGCTGAAGCCGGTGGTTTCTCTGACGCTCAAGGCAGAACGCATTGGCGTAGCCGAGCTCGGGGAGCGGCTCCCCGTCGTTCCCACGGGTGACGAACTTGAACGGTTGTCCCATTCGTTAAATCGCATGATAACCCGTCTGGAAGATGCTCTCGATCACAACCGGCGTTTTTCAGCCGATGTTTCTCACGAACTCAGAACACCCCTTACGATTCTTCGAGGTGAGCTGGAACACGTCATACAGCTCCCCGATCTAAGAGCAGAAGTGGTTGACTCGGTGGGCAGCGCGCTAGAGGAAATTGAGCGTCTGGCAAAAATCGTCGAGAGCCTCCTCGCCATATCCCGCCTGGATTCGGGCGGCGCTGGCATCGAGCACCATCCTTTTGACTTGGCTGCTCTTTCGAGGATGACAGCGGATCAAATGCAACTTCTCGCAAGCGAGAAGCAGGTTTCGCTCACTTGCAAGTCGACCGGCTCCGTTCAGGCGATCGGTGATGAGACTCGGATCAAGCAGGTGCTGGTCAACTTGCTCGATAACGCGATCAAATATACGAGGACGAACGGTCACGTCATCGTATCCGTCGAGGCCCAAGAGAACAGCGCTCTGTTGACGGTCACTGACGATGGCGTCGGAATCCCCGAAGATTCTCTGCCCCATGTGTTCGACCGTTTTTATCGCGCTGAAAAGGCCCGGTCCCGCGGGTGCGAAGGGTTCGGACTAGGTCTGTCGCTGGTTGAAGCAGTCTGCCGCGCGCATGGGGGCCAGGTTTCAATCGAAAGTACCGAGGGGCAAGGAACTGCCGTGAGAGTCAGGCTGCCCTTGCCGGATGGGCCTTGGCTGGCGGTAAATGGCGGGAGGCCGACCTCACCCAGTCCGGACTCCCTATTGACTCACCAATAAGGCTATCCCATGGCTACGGCTCTCCCGGGCTCATATCCTGTAGTTTCCGAGAAAGTCTCCGCGCAGCGGAACACTCATTTCGCCGGTGCGAAAAGGCTCTCTTTGGAAGGCGTTTGCGCTTTCCACTCATCCCGAATCTGCTCGGCGGTTTTCTCCATTTGTCCCTTGTCGTCGCCCGGCTTGTAGTTGAAAACAATTCCGGCAGCGCCAATTGTTTTCCCGGATTGATCCTGTAGCACAAGCTCCACCTCGAAGTGATTACCCGCTTTGTTGAGTTCGAGGTTGCTCTTGCCAGTATCGATTACACGCATGTCGTCTTCATCAGCTTTCTTGCCGTATCGGCCGATGTTGGAGGCGATAATCACGTTGTCGGTTTTGCCCGGCGGCGTGACGTGCATTGCAATGATGACCACATCCGGGTGTTTTGCCAGGGCTTCATCGACAAGCTGCTGCGCGAAAATTGCCGGCTTGGCTTCCGACTTAGTCTGCGCGGCCGAGATTCCGGCGCCGAGTCCAATTACCAGAATCAGGGTGATCGAAAACGCAATTGAACATTTCATTGTGGTGGTACATCCTTCCGGGTGAAGAATTGTCCGGCCCAAGCCGGCTCAGCAACCACTAGAAATCGGACAGATGAAGCCAGCGTGAATCGAACATGAAGAAGTGTTCTTGGAGACGGACCGATTTCCCTTTCCGATGGCCGCCAGGCAATAGTAGCCGACGCAGGAGTGTTGAGTACCCTGCTTTTGCACTGTCCGCCTTTGGGTTGTTCCCTTGGGATTCGCTGACCCTGACGACGCATCGCTTCGTCCCACAGGAAGGAGCTCAAGCTCCCATACCGTAGCGGATCTCTTTGCGACCAAAAGGCTTTTCGTTGGATTAGTGGCTCGCACCCGAATCACGATAAAACGGGAGAAAGAGAATTGAGAACGTTTTTTTATGTTCAATTCACAGTTGCTTCATTTCGCAGGCTCTAAATGCTGGTAGCTCGCGTGAGCACTTCAACGTTCCAGGAAACGCAAGGACACACGGTCGCGGTACATGGAAAAGTCGGTTTCTGACCTCCACTTACCGAGTGCCGACCTCCTGGAACGGAAGTCCAAGAGGAGAATTGTTATGTTCGCATCTCAACGCAACGGTGTAGGCCGCCTGGTTGTTCTGATCGCGATGATCTGTTTGGGAAGCATCGCGGCTCGCGCGCAGCTGGCGACGGGCTCAATTCAAGGTGTCGTCACAGACAAGACTGGCGCTCTCGTCCCCAACGCGGAAGTGACGGTTGCGAACCCAGCTACAGGCTTCTCGCGCAAAGGCGTCAGCAACAACGCTGGTCTGTATGACTTTCCAGACCTTCCACCCGGAGATTACGCAGTAACAGCCGAGGCCAAGGGATTTTCCAAACAAGTGGCCGAGCATGTCGTGCTCGTGGTCAACGCCCAACAGGCCGTGAACTTCGAACTAAACCCAGGCTCGGCGTCTGAGACCATTGTGGTGTCTAGTGCTGCACCAGCGGTTGACACCGTATCGTCGACGGTCGCGCCGGTTGTAGGCCAAAGGACGATCGAGGAGCTGCCCCTGAATGGACGCGATTGGGGACAGCTTGCCGTCTTGCAGCCGGGCGTGGCTCCGGCAAGAACCCAGCCAGCCGTGTCGGTCAGCAATCAGCGAGCGAATCGCGGAGTGGGTAACCAGTTGACCGTGGGAGGAGCCAGGCCCCAGAGCAATAACTACAGAGTCGACGGTATCAGCATCAACGACTACTCGAACGGGGGACCCGGTGGAGTCACTGGGACTAATCTCGGAGTGGATGCGATTCAGGAATTCTCTGTAATTACCAGCAACCCAGCAGCAGATACCGGCAAGACGTCCGGAGGCGTCATAAACGCTGTGACGCGCTCTGGGACGAACCAGATACATGGCAGCGCTTATGAGTTTCTGCGGAACAGCGCGTTCGACGCACGGAATGAATTTGACAAGCCCGGTCAGATTGCCGAGTTCCGCAGGAATCAATTCGGCGGAGCCCTCGGAGGTCCAGTTATCAAAGATCGGTTCTTCTTGTTCGGCAATTACGAGGGTCTCTATCAGTACCAGGGGGCCAACGTTAGCAGCGTCGTGCCGTCCGCGGCGGCAAGGCAGGGAAATCTCGTAGCGGGTCCTGTCACGGTCAGCCCGGCTGTCGTCCCGTACTTGCAGTTTTACCCCTTGCCGAACAGTACTGTGACTGGGGACACAGGCATCTTCCTCTTCAACGACCCCATTACGGCCCATGAGAACTACTTCACGATTCGTGGAGACTACACGATCAGTACCAAAGACCGTCTGAGCGGCACGTATTTTTATGATAATGGGAGCCTGATCGCTCCAGACCCGCTCAATGTGAAGGTTACCGGCAACTATGATCGCCGGCAGATGGTTGGATTGAATGAGACTCATCTGTTCAGCCCGACGCTGCTCAACACTGTCCGGCTTGGCTACAGCCGGGTGGTCTCCATTGCCCCAACCACGGTGAGCCTGGTCAATCCACTGGCCGCCGATACGAGCCTTGGTTTTGTGCCTGGTCTGCCCGTTGGTCTGATCAATGTCGGGGGCATTGCAAACTTCCAGGGCGGCAAGGGAGCAGTGGGCGAGTTCGATTTCCACTATAACTCCTACCAGGTGTATGACGATGTCTCCTGGTCGAAGGGGCGGCACTCCATTCAGATGGGCTTTTCATTTGAGAGGCTGCAGAACAATCAACTGGGAACGGCAAACCCGAACGGTCAATACACTTTCAGTTCGCTCTCGAACTTTCTGACGAACAATCCCAGTACGTTCAATGCGCCGATCTCTTCCGCCATTTCTCCAAAAGACCTGCGCCAGTCCGTCTATGGGGTGTACATCAACGACGACTTTAAGTTTCGTCCGAATTTGACTCTTAATCTCGGTCTGCGTTACGAACCCGCCTCGGTGCCGTACGTGGTTGGGAACCAAATATCCAACCTGCGGGTCCTGACGGCGCCCGCGCCGACCCTGGGCGCGCCGTACTTTCAGAATTCTACCTACAAGGACTTCGCGCCTCGGGTCGGGTTCTCGTGGGATCCCTATCGGAACGGCGAAACAGTTATTCGTGGTGCGTATGGCATCTATGATGCTTTGCCGCTGAATTATCTCTTTGAAGGAATTAGTATCTTTGCTGCTCCATTCTTTCAACAGGGCAGCGTCTCCTCGCTGCCGCCCGGATCGTTCCCGAAAGGCGGTTATCCACTTCTGAACGGCAACAACCTGCGTTACAGCCTTGTCCAGTACAATCCCAGCCGCAGTTATGTGCAGCAATGGAACGTGAACATTCAGCATCAGTTCCCGGGACAAACGGTATTGCAAATCGGATATTTCGGCACCCACGGCGTTCACCTGCCGTATCGCATTGACGACGCCAATACGGTCCTGCCAACAACCGTTTTGAATAACAACTATTTCTTCCCCGTGCCGCGCGGAAGCGGCACACGGGTGAATCCGAATGTCGGTCAGATTAGCGCGCTCTACTTTACAGGTGGCTCAACGTACAACGCGTTGCAGGTCATGCTGACCAAACATCTGGTAAAGCGCCTGGCGGGTAACATCTCGTATACATGGGGTAAATCGATTGATGACGGATCGTCCTCGACCTTTGGCGATACGTTCGCAAATAGCATTTCCAGTCTGCCTCTCTGGGCTCCGCCCAGGCGGAGAGCCGTGTCGGACTTCAACATTGGCCAGAACTTCGTGGCCAACCTAATCTACAACCTGCCCAGCTATCCCAGCGAGAAGGCATGGATCATCAACGGATGGCAAATTGGCGGTATAGTCGGGATTTCCACCGGACTGCCGTTTTCCGCCCTGATAAGCGGAGACGCTCTTGGCTTGAGGAGTGCCGACCCATTTGACTTTCCAAACCGCCTCACCACGCCAGGCTGCCAGGGCAACCCGGTAAATCCGCAAAACAAGGCCCATTACATCAAGACAGAGTGCTTCGCCTTCCCGAGCCCCGGCACCATGCTCGGCAGTGCTGGGCGCAACTCGATCACGGGTCCCGGACTGCGGAATGTGGACATAACACTCATGAAGAACAATCAGATTACGGAGCGGCTCAACGCGCAGTTCCGTGTCGATTTCTTCAATATTTTCAACTTTGTGAACTACGCAACGCCGCTGAAGGCCAGCACGCAATTGTTCAACCAGGCAGGCGCAGCCATCAGTTCGGCCGGAACGCTGACGCAAACGTCGACGTCTTCCAGGCAGATTCAGTTTGCTATCAAACTGATCTTCTAACTGTTGAAGTGATCCGCCAGAGCGGCGCAGGGCATACATCTTCGTGAGATGCCCGAGCCTGCTCTGGCGGTCGTTCTAGCTAAAGGCAATGTCCAATTGGGCCACGCCGCCGGCAATTCTGAAAGCACTTTTATTCTTTCTTAAGGTCAGCGTCATTTCGTCTCTTTATGTTCCATACGAAGGACGTCCTTAAGCGGAGCCAGCAATGCGACGAAATGGTGCGGCCAGTCTGCTAACTCTCATTCTTGCTCTGAGCGTTTCGAGCGCGATTCCGCTGATGGCCCAAGTTAGCGGAACGCAGGCTGCGCAGACGATCCACAAACTCACACTCGGCGGCGACGGGCGATGGGACTACCTGGTGGTAGATCCGGATGCGAAGCGCCTGTATGTCGCTCGTGCCACTCGCTTCATGGTGGTGAACACTGAGACTGGCGAGATGGCGGGAGAGATTGCTGATACGCCAGGGGCTCATGGAGTAGCTCTCGCACCCGACTTGGGAATCGGGTTCACCAGTAATGGGCTGGAGAATCGGACAAGCGTGTTCGATCTGAAGACCCTGAAAGTCACGAAGAAGATCGAAACCGGTCAAAATCCCGATGCGATTCTGTACCACGCTCCCACCCGGTCGGTCTTCGTGTTCAACGGGCAGAGCCATAACGCTACTGTGATCGACGCAGTTGCTCAAGCGGCCGTCGCCACGATACCTCTCGCAGGAAAGCCTGAATTCGCGGTCTCCGACGATAAAGGCAACATCTACGTGAACATCGCCGACAAGAACACCATGACCGTAATCGATGCGCGTGCCAGAAAGGTCAAGGCTGTGTGGCCGCTTGCTCCCTGTGACGAACCTACCGGGCTGGCAATTGATCGAGGCACAGGTACCGCTTTCGCGTCCTGCGGTAACAAGGTGCTTGCGGTGGTAGCTCTCAACACCGGCAAGGTGAGACAAACGGTGGCGATTGGAGATGATTGCGACGCAGTGGCGTATGACCCGAAGACGAATCTGGTGTTCGCTTCCAACGGAGAGGGCACGCTGACGGTGATCGGCACAGACGCGCAAGGTTCGTACAGCGTGCGCCAGATTCTCACCACACAACCTGGCTCAAAGACGATGGCTCTGGACCCAAGTACGCAGCGTCTCTATGTGCCCGCTGCGAAGTTTACTGGGCCTCCGACACAGAAGCCGAGACCCAAGGTGGTACCGGCTTCATTCGAAATATGGGTGATATCCGGACCAACATTGTAGCCGCGAGATCCGAGTTGCTTTCTGAGGGGAACCTTGTCCACGCGTGAGGTTTTACATTCCGTCACCTTGGTCGTTCTGCTCCTGGTCACTGGGTTGGAGGGGCAAACGACGCAGGCTCCTCCACAGGTGAGCAGTAGCCAGAGCTCCTCGTTGGTGACCCTGACATTGGAAGATGCATTGATGCGCGCGAAGGCGAATAGTCCGCAATTTCAGGCGGCCCTGACGCAGGTGGGACTGGCGCGTGAAGACCGGGTGCAGGCACGTGCGGCGCTGCTGCCAGGAGTGAACTACGCCAACAGCTTCATCTATACCCAGGGCAACGGTGCCACTGGGGTTTATGTCGCTAACAACGGGGTGCATGAGTACATCAGCCAAGGAGTCGCGCACGAGGCGCTGGGCTTCGGATCGGTTGCCGATTACCAGCGCGCCAAGTCGGCGCAGGCGTTGGCAAAAGCGCGGGCAGAAATCGCTGCCCGCGGTCTGGTGGTCACCGTGGTTCAGTCTTTCTACGGACTGCTGGCGGCGCAAGAAAGGACTCTGAATACGGCCCGTGCGACGGACGAGGCCCAGCACTTTCTGGATCTCAGCAAGAAACTGGAAGCCGGTGGGGAGGTGGCGCACTCCGACGTAATCAAAGCGGAGATCCAGGCCAACGATGCCCAACGGCAATTTCAAGACACCAAGCTGGCGGAACAGAACGCGCGACTGGCGCTGGCGGTGCTGCTGTTTCCGAACTTCTTTCAGGAATTCGCGCTGGTGAACGATCTCTCGGTGCCGCCCGCTTTACCTGCTCGTAACGAGGTTGAGCAAATGGCTAAGAACAACAACCCTGAGCTGCATGCCGCACTGTCGGCGCTCATGGTGGCCAACAAAGAAGTCACAGTGGCTCGAGCTGGGCACTTGCCGTCATTGACAGTCGACATGTTTTACGGCATTGACGCTAACCAGTTTGCGACGGAAGACCGCAACGGGTTTCGGAACCTCGGCTACTCAGGTGCTGCCACTTTGAATATCCCGATCTTCAGCTGGGGAGCAACCCAGAGCAAGGTCAAACAGGCCGAATTGCAGCGTCATCAGGCGCAAGTCGAACTAAGTGCTGCTCAGCGCCAGGCATTGGCGGATTTCCAGGCTTTTTATGCGGAAGCTCAGACGGCGCTGGGCCAGATCAATACGCTGCGCAGTTCGGCTGATCTCGCGGCAGAGAGCCTGCGGCTTACCAACTTGCGTTATCAGGCTGGCGAGTCTACGGCACTAGAGGTGGTGGACGCGCAAAATACGCTGACCCTGGCACGCAATGCTTTTCACGACGGAGAAAGGCGGTATCGCCTCGCGCTCGCAAACTTGCAGACCCTAACAGGAACCTTCTGATGATGAAATCAAGCACCTTTACCAGCCATCTTGCCCCGTCGCTTCTTGTCGGCCTGCTAGCTATGTGTATGCTGGCGTGCTCCGGCAAGGAAAAAGAGGAGCAGCCGGAGGTAACGATACAGGCCGCTCAGGCGGAGCGTGGCAAAATCGAACAAGTCATCCGCACCGAAGCGATTCTGTTTCCCAAAGATCAGGCGGCCCTCACCCCTAAAGTCAGTGCGCCGGTGCGGACGTTTTACGTGAACCGTGGCAGCCCGGTACACCGTGGACAGTTGTTGGCGGTGTTGGAGAACCGCGATCTGGCAGCGTCCGTGGTTGACAATCAAGGAACCTACGAACAGGCTCAGGCAGCATATGGCATCGCCACCTCCTCCAGCCTTCCCGAGGAATGGCAAAAGGCTGAATACGATCTGAAGGCGGCAAAAGAGGGATATGACGCTCAGCAGAAGGTATTCGATAGCCGCAAGGTTCTGTTCGATCAGGGAGCGTTGCCGCGCAAGGACTACGATCAGTCGGCGGTCGCTCTAATCCAGGCGAAGGCCACTTACGAAATCGCCAAGAACCACATGGCTGCTCTGGAATCCGCGGGCAAGAAGGACCAGCTCAAAGCGGCAAAGGGCCAGCTATCTTCGGCCCAAGGCAAGTTCGAAGGTGCGGCTGCGCAGCTGTCGTACTCCGAGATCAAGAGCCCTATTGACGGTGTTGTAACCGAACGGCCGCTATACCCGGGAGAAACCGCGCCGGCCGGCACTCCGTTGATGGTTGTGATGGACACCTCGTCTGTCATTGCCAAGGCCCATATCCCACAGCAGGATGCGGCGGTGCTGAAACCTGGGGATCCGGCCACTCTCAGTGGTCCTGGCGATGTCACCGTAACCGGCAAGGTCACGCTGGTGAGCCCAGCCCTCGATCCCAATAGCACGACGGTGGAAGTATGGATCACAGCACCCAACCCGGATGCTGCTCTTCGTCCGGGAACGACTGTCACCGCACAGATCACAGCTCGCACCGTGAATGACGCAATCCTGGTTCCTGTCTCGGCGTTGCTGAAAACGCCCGAAGGCACGACGACGGTAATGGTGGTGGGCAACGACAACAAGGCGCACCAGGTGAACGTCGAGTCGGGCATTCGCCAGGGCGACCACGTACAAATCACCAAGGGCTTGAGCGGTGGAGAGAGAGTTATAACCGCCGGGGCATATGGACTGCCAAACGAAACCAAGGTGAAGATCGCTGAGGCAGCTTCTCCAGAAGGCGGTAAGGCCGAAGGTGAAAAATCTCCCGCCGACGAAAAGAAGCCGGCGGGCAAGGATAAGGAATAAGCGGGCATGACTTGGCGCGCCATGCTCGATCGCATCCGTACAGCCGGTCCGGTTGACGACCGCTATTGGTACACTCGGTACTCCAAAGCGCTAATCTTCCTCACACTCATATTGGCGGTGGCCGGAGTGTATCTGGCGCTCACTATCCCAATCTCTGTCTTTCCGACCACAGACTTCCCACGGGTCGTCATTGGCGTTGACAACGGTGTGATGCCGACCGATCAGATGATGGTCACCATCACGCGCCCGATCGAAGAGGCCGTCAACAGCGTACCTGGGCTACAACAAGTGCGCTCCATCACGAGCCGCGGGTCCGCGGAGATCGACCTCTTTTTTGATTGGCACGTGGACATGGTGACCACTTTGCAGTTGGTGGATGCGGCGATTGCTCAGGCGCGGGCTGCGCTGCCAGCGACGGCGGTCATTAACTCGCATCGCCTGACGTTTGCCAGCTTCCCGATCATCGGCTACAGTCTTACCTCCGACGTGGTCGCGCAGACGCAACTGTGGACAATGGCCAATTACGATCTGAAACCGCGGCTGAATCGTCTCAACGGAGTCGCAACAGTCGTCGTGCAAGGTGGACAGGAGCCTGAATTTCAGATCACACCCGATCCAGCGAAGCTCCTGGCGACCGGTATCACCATCTCTGACATTCTCGACGCAGTTCGTCGCACGAACCTTATCGATTCGCCCGGCCTGATTGAAGAAAACCATCAGCTTTATCTTGCGCTGGTGAATGGACAAGTTATCGATCCTGAACAGCTTGGGCAGATCGTCGTCAAAACCACTCAAGCGGGCGTGCCTGTCCGTATCGGCGACTTGGCAGCAATCGGCCCCGGAGTTAAGCCGGTCTATACCATTGTCACTGCCAACGGAAAACCTGCGATTCTGCTAAACATCAGCCGTCAGCCTGACGGCAACACTGTGGAAGTGGCCAACCTGGTCCACGACGAAATTGTACGCATCCAGCAGTCGCTGCCCCCTGGAATCAAACTGGCTCCCTACTACGATCAATCGGAGATCGTGACGGAATCCATCAAGAGTGTGCGCGATGCGATCCTGATTGGTGTAGTGCTGGCGTCATTGATGATGGTGCTGTTTCTGCACGACTGGGGAACCTCGATCGTCGCCGTCCTGGTGATCCCCGTTACGGTGTTTATTACCTTCATCATCCTTAAGATACTGAACCAGAGCTTCAATCTGATGACGCTTGGCGGACTGGCTGCTGCGGTAGGACTGGTCATTGATGACGCGATCGTAGTGGTCGAGAACGTCGCGCTACATCGCGACGCGGGACAAGGGCGGCTAGAAGCAATCAGCAGTGCGTTGCGGGAGATCACTACGCCATTAGTTTTTTCCACCATTACGCCGATTGTTGTGTTCGTACCGCTGATCGCGACCACCGGTGTCACCGGGGTATTCTTCCGCGCTCTCGCGATCACCGTCGGTGTCTCACTGTTCACCTCGTTAGCGCTGGCACTCAGCTGGACGCCGACACTGAGCCAATATTTCATTCTCGAACGCAAGAACCACCACGCTCCACCTGACGAGAACTTAAGTGAAGCCGATCGTCTGCTTGCTGCGGAAGAAGCATCGATCACTGGCCGCTTCCGCAAGATTGTGGACTTCTACGAGCGGTGGTTGCGATTTGCCTTGGAGCGGCCTCTGTGGATCGCTGGCTTTGCGGCCATCCTCATCGTAGCTTCATTCTTCTGTTACAAAGCCCTCGGTAGCGACCTGCTGCCGGCGATGGACGAAGGCGGCTTCGTCATCGACTACATCATGCCACCGGGAAGTTCATTGCAGGAGACTAACCGGGTTATCAGCCACGTCGAGCAAATGGTTCGCGAAGTGCCCGAGGTGGAAGGCTACTCGCGGCGGACAGGACTGCAGCTGGGCTTGGCGGCAGTCACCGAAGCCAACACTGGCGACATCGCTGTGAAATTAAAGACCAAGCGACGCCGCAGCGTCGACGATGTCATCTCCGACTTGCGCGCTGAAATCAAGCACCAGGAGCCCGGCCTCGATGTCGAATTTATCCAGGTGCTGCAAGACATGATTGGTGACCTGTCGAACGCTCCTGAGCCAGTGCAGATCAAGCTGTTCTCTCCCAATGCTGATGAGCTAAACAAACAGGCGCCTCAAGTTGCCGAGGCCATCGCGAAGGTGCCCGGAGTAGTCGACATTCTGAACGGCATCGACAATACCATTAGCAACCCCGCGACCATCTTCCAGGTCAATCCGACAATAGCCGCGCGCGCTGGCTTCACTCCCGAAGAGGTCGCCATCGATGCGACCGCGATCCTGGAGGGTGAGCCCGCGGCCACACCTGTTATCACGCACGACATCGCTTATACGATCCGAGTGCGATATCCCGAGACTAACCGCAGTTCTCTGGATGCCATGAGCAACACGCTCCTCAATAGCGCTACCGGTCACCTAGCAACGCTCAGCTCCCTGGCGACGGTAAAGGAGCTACCGGGTCAAAACGAGATTCGTCGTGAGAACTTGCAGCGGGACGTGACCGTGACCGCGCGTCTGGAAGGCACGGATTTGGGCAGCGCCATAAAGGCCGTGCAGAAGACCGTGGCTAGCATGCATCTGCCGTCTTCGATACGAGTGGTTTACGGGGGGACTTACGAAGAGCAACAAAAGTCGTTCCACGACTTGATGCTGGTACTGCTGCTGGCCATTGTCCTCGTGTTTATCGTGCTTCTGTTCGAGTTCCGTACCCTTGCTGCGCCGCTCTCGATCCTGGCATCGGCCATTCTGTCCACCTCTGGAGTCTTCCTCGCTCTCCTGATCACCCGCACTGACTTCAATATTGCGTCGTTCATGGGAGTCATCATGGTGATCGGCATTGTCGCAAAGAACGGCATTCTGCTGCTTGACGCCGATCAGAAGTTTCGCGCCGCGGGCTTCTCTGCCGAAGACTCCATGATTCAGGCCGGGCGTCGCCGCCTGCGGCCTATTTTGATGACTGCGCTCGCCGCGGTTGCGGGAATGTTGCCTCTGGCACTTGCGATCGGCGCCGGCTCCCAAATGCTGCAGCCGTTGGCCATCGCGGTTATCGGCGGTATTACGATTTCGATGGTGCTCTCGCTCATCATCACCCCCGCCGTTCACTATTACCTGAGTCATGAACGGCGCGACCAGAGCGTTGCGGGGTAGGGACCATTGTGTCGCGTATCAGCCGGCGAAATCCCGGACGACCTGATGCGACGTCAGAAGGAGTAGACCATGACCGCTATTAAGACGATCGGACTGTTAGCGTCGCTCAGCGTAGTGCTCGCCATGTGCAATGGCTGTTCGCGTCACGACAATTCTGAGCGGTACATTCTCGTAACCGTGAACACTAAACTGCCGTATTGGCAGACGGCAGCTTCCGGACTCGCAAAAGCATCTGCACAGTACGGCGTTAAGGTGGACGTGAGGGGTCCGGACTTCTACGATCCGGAAGCGGAAGTGCAAGAATTTCGTAACACATTTGCACTCAAGCCAGCCGGGCTTCTTGTGTCGGTTGCCGATCCTGCGCTGATGCAGCCAGCAATCGACGACGCGATTAACGCCGGTATACCTGTCATCACCATCGACTCAGATGCGCCCACGAGTAAGCGCCTCTATTTTATTGGTACGAATAATATGCAAGCGGGTGTCTTGGGAGGCAAGAGAGTGGTCGAAAAGCTGCACGGCAAGGGAAATATTGTCTTCTTTTCCATGCCCCAGCAGCCCAATCTGGAGGAGCGTCTGAGGGGCTACAAAGATGTCTTTGAGGACCATCCTGACATCAAGATCGTCGAGGTGTTCAACATGAAGGGCGACTCCGGCAACGCCTTTGATCGAACCACCCATTACCTGGAGAAGAGCGCACCGAGAGTGGATGCGTTCGTCTGCCTGGAAGCGTCTGCGGGAAGGGACGTTGCCGAGGCATTGAAGCGGCAAAACGCGACGGACCGGCTCGTGGTCGCGATGGACGTTGACGAACAGACTCTCAATCTCATCAAGCAGGGAGCGATTGATGCAACCATTGCGGAAAAGCCCTTCACCATGGCTTACTACGGGTTGAAAGCGCTCGATGAAATTCACCACAATCCAGTGGACCTGAAGAGGGACTATTCTTCGGATTCGTTCTCACCGTTCCCAGTCTTTGTTGACACGGGCTCGACGCTGGTGGACAAAAACAACGTAGATGCTTATTTGAAGTCGCGTGAGGAAGCACAAGCAAGATAGCCACGCTTCGCGCAGCAGAATGGGCATCCTTACGCTAGGCGCGCCGGGCGGAAGTCGGTGAGTCAACTTGGCCGAGTCGTGGGCCCGTCATGGACGATGAAGCGCGAGAGCGATGCGGATAAAGATGTTCTGTGGTAGAAAGGCACCCGCTTGTTACTGGCTGGGTTCGGCACAGCCGAAGAAGTCTCTGAATTCGCGAACTATCAACCGCGGGAGTTTGGTGCTATTGCTTTCGGTTAATAAATCTTGTCTCGCATCTTCAACACTAACGAGCCTTGTCTCCGTAGGAATTGTAGCCAGGACCGAGCGCACCTCTTGATGTGTTCCAAATGGATCTCGAGAGGCTTGGACGAACAAGGCACGAGTTCGCATGGCCGCGAGGTGAGATATTCTCAATTGCGTAGGCTGCTGCGGAGGGTGCAGCGGGTAAGAGAGCAGCATAAGACCCTTGACCAACGACGGCTCCGACGCGACCAATATACTCGCCTGGTATCCACCATAAGCGTGTCCTCCTAAGTAGATCGTCTTTGACACGCTGGCCTTCAACAGTTCTACGGCTCTCTTCAGCCCAGCCCGGTCGCGCCTCGCGCATTGACCTAACGGACGTCCTTTGGGGCGCGCCTGTCGGAATGGCAAGTCGCAGCGGAGCACTGTAGCGCCCGAAGAACAAAATGCCGCGGCCAGAGCAACCAACAAGGGAGATTCGCAATTTGTTCCGGCGCCATGCGCCAAAATCAGTGCGTCACCAGAAGGAATCGCGGGGTGGTGGATGAAACCGCTCACCGTAGGCTTGCCGGACTGCTCATCTCTAAACCGTTCAACCTTCATGGTCATTCGCCGCTTGCGAGTCGAAGTCGGGTCTGAAGTCCCGTTCTTTGATGCTTCCGGCTTCTCGCAAGAATATGCAAGTGTGTCTATGGTTGATAATGAGCGCTCCTCGTTTCAAAGGGTTGAAACGAAGATGAAAATGCGTTCATTCAGGTCAATCGGCTCATGTCGGAGAAAGACGATGCAGTCGCTGGGGCGCGCTGGGATCTTCCAGATCCTCGTGCAGTTTCGTGTGTTTGGCAACCTAGCGTCAGATCCGGTAGCACGGGGATGATTCATTAACATAGACGGCTGGTACCTGAGAGGAAGCGTTCTGCGAAGTCCCCGCCGGCGGATCAAGGACACTCCTACGGCCACTCATCCGGTCAGTAATGCCCCACGAGTTGTCCTGACAAATTCATTAGCGTCCGTCGACTCCGAGTTTGTTCCTCGATGCGTTGTCCGAATCCTTGTCAGCTGATGAAATATCTTTTGCTCCTGAACTAGCCTGATTGAGACGAGTTCGCCCGGATGTGCATGTTGGCTGTCCAGAGAACTATTCCCGAGTCGCCGGCGACTCTGAATGCATGGGCCAGGACGGACTCCCATCGACGCGGGCCAGAAGTCCTAGGGCTGTATCTGGAGCGCCCCCTGAAATCATGAGGCCGCTGCTTGGCAGTGTTTGGAGGGGCGCTTCGGATACAGCGACTTGAAGGGAGCCGCTTTTGTTCGCGGCGGACGCGGTGGAGCTCTATGGGATTTCAATGGACTTTGGCTTGAAAGTTATTGGAAGGAAGAGTACTTGTGGGACGACCGTAAATCTTGAGCTCATCTCTTTTCCCATGATGCCGGGGCTCCCAACGGCCTCATCGTAACGCGAGACACATCATTCTTCAAGACCTATCGCTACCTTATTGCTAGTCTCGATTCTTTCATGTCGCTCGCTCGGGGCACGCGGAAGCGTCCGCCGCAAAGCGGCTTCGTTGTGTGCTGGGCATGCTCAACAGCCTGGAGATGAAAGTCCTCTGGCCAACCTGATGGAGGTAAGGCCTAGTGATGATGCAAGGGCTACCGCCGCGAGGCGGGGTCTGAAGGAAGCATGGAGCAAACGTGCGAGTCGATGGACAAAAAACCGGATACAAGGCGTCAGCGCCGGACGAGCGGGCAACTTATCGCGAAGTCCATATCCATCAAGGGCGCGAAGCGTAGATTCGGCGACTGTGCACGGAAGGCGGTTGAGCTTACCCCAGGAGATCTGCTCGGCGTCGCTTCGGCGACTGAGGTGGTCGCAAGGCCGCCTGACCGCAGAGCAGAAGTCAGCATAAGGCATAGTAGGCCATGACGTCGGCGAAGCTAGTGAGGCACTCCGATCCGAAAGGTGGAGCAACAGATAGGCTGAGCCGGAAACGGTGACCGAAGGCCGGAACGAGAAGGAGCGGCAAGTAGGACATGAATCTCAAGAGCGACAGGCGGCAGAACATCCAGGGAGAACTGGACTTCTCGTCTTCACCAGCGGGTGAAGCCTGCGAAGCGAAAAGGGAAGAGACCGAATCGCTCTCGGCGATGCATGACCCCGAAAGCCCAGCTAGCACGAATCGATGGATGGAGGAAATATGTGAGCGAGAAAACCTGAAGCGAGCTTTGCAGCAGGTGAAGGCTAATAAAGGTAGCGCGGGCGTCGATGGCATGACCATTGGCGGCATTACCGACTACCTGAAGCAGCACTGGCCAGCCATCCGAGAACAACTGCTGAGTGGAACCTACGAGCCGAAACCGGTGAGGCGGGTGGAAATCCCCAAACCGGACGGAGGGGTACGCAAGCTTGGTATCCCGACGGTGCTGGATCGATTGGTCCAGCAAGCGGTGATGCAGGTTCTGCAACGGCAATGGGATCGGACCTTCTCTGAACACAGCTACGGTTTTCGACCGGGACGGTCAGCCCATCAAGCGGTAGCTCAGGCGCAGCAATACATCGCCGAAGGCTACGGCTGGGTGGTCGATCTCGATTTGGAGAAGTTCTTCGATCGAGTCCATCACGACAAACTGATGGGACAGATCGCCAAACGAGTCGAAGACAGGCGGCTGCTGAAACTCATTCGGGCATTCCTCAATGCCGGGGTGATGGAGAATGGACTGGTCAGCCCAAGTGTAGAAGGCACTCCCCAGGGAGGCCCACTTTCGCCACTGCTGTCGAACCTTGTGCTCGACGAACTCGACCGAGAGCTAGAGCGACGGGGCCACCGCTACCTGCGCTACGCCGATGATTGCAATGTCTACGTACGCAGCCAGCGGGCAGGGCAACGGGTGATGGAAAGCCTTACGCGATTCATCACGCAAGAGCTCAAACTCAAGGTGAATGAGACGAAGAGCGCGGTGGCGCGACCGCAAGAGCGGAAGCTTCTCGGTTTCAGCTTTAGTGCTGGTCCAGAGATCAAGCGCACCATTGCGCCGAAGGCTCTGGAGCGGTTTAAGTACCGCGTCCGGGAAATCACACGTCGGGCGAAAGGCGTCAGTCTGGAGATGACGATAACGGAGCTAGCTTCGTATATGCGAGGTTGGCGCAGCTATTTCGGCTTCTGCGAAACGCCCTATGTGCTGATTCAACTGACCCGCTGGGTCCGGCTGCGACTGCGAGCAGCTATGTGGCGGCAATGGAAAACACCACGCCGTCGCCGAGCGGCTCTGTTAGAACTGGGGGTTCGTCCAAGACTGGCCAGCAACACGGCTGGCAGCGGACTCGGCCCCTGGTATCTGGCACGGGCCAAAGCCCTCTCTGTGGGGCTTTCCAACGCTTACTTCAAATCGCTTGGACTTCCAACGTTGATCGATGAGTGCTAGCGTAACCAACTCGAACCGCCGTGTACGGACCCGTACGCACGGTGGTGTGGCAGGGGTCGGCGGGTGACCGCCGCCCCTATGCCGATCAAGTCGGCTTGGGGGAAACGTGGTGCCGTCGAATGCCGAGGCATTCCAGGTTTCCTCGAAGCCGGTTTCCGGCCAGCTTCCTGCTTGCCGACCATCCAGGAGTTATCGAGCGGTACGCTCGAATCGCAGTGCCGAGTGCGGCCACTTCTGAGGATCACGGTTATACGTCAATGTGACCGAGCGGGTAGGTGGTGAAATGGGAAGGCCGCAAGGAAGTTCGGGAGCATTACCTGGGTGCGAAATAGCGAGTTGGCGTTGTACCAAGCTGTCTTCTGAACATGGAGATGAACGCACTGGTACTGCTATAACCTGCGTCCAAGGCGGCTCCGGTCACTTTTTCTCCAGTAGCCAGTAGCTGCATCGCATGCAGCAGTCTTAGTTGCTGACGCCATTTGCTGAAAGTCATTCTAGTTTCCGTAATGAAAAGCCGCTCGATCGTCCTCTTGCCTGCGCCGCAGTCTACGCAGAGTGTTTCCAGTGTTCGTTGTTTGCCAGGATCGGCAAGCAACACTTGCGCAACTCTCATGGCTCGGGAGTCGGTTGGGTGAGGCAACTGCAAGGGGATGGAATGGGCTGCTTCCAATTGATCGAGGATGATTTCGATGATAACCCTCTGAACGGGAGCTTTCTTATTCAATTTCGGAAATTTGCAGGCGTGCAGAATCAACTCCCTTAGGAGCGACGACACATTCATGACTAGACATTTCGAGGGCAAGGTTCGAACAAGCCTGGGAAGGAAGTACAGAGTTCTCATCGAAACTGGCCCAGACATAGCCACGGAGTGGGGCGTTTCCGCTGGAATCCAGACTGCCTGCATCGGGGGCACAACCCAAATTCCCTGCCTTGTTCGGACAGTCATGACGCCCTTGGAGGCAAAGACCAGTTGGTCTTCCGGATGAAAATGTTCAGGGACAACGTGTCCGCTATCAAACTCATGCGACAACGCTGCTACCTGAGCCGATGGACGGCCCTTGCGATCACAAAGGATGCTGTGACACTTCTGCGACATTTATTGTCACAATAGCGAAAGAAAACGCAAGCCGCAAGTGCTATATTTCAGGATCGCAAGAGAAATGGGGGACAGCGATGTTGGCTTCAAGCAAAATAGTTGGCTTTGTTCCCACCAGGGACTCCAAGAAAGCCAGAGACTTTTATGAGGGCAAACTGGGATTTCAATTTGTCAGTGATGACCAATTTGCGTTGGTGATGAGAGCCGGCGAAACAATGATTCGAATCGGCAAGGCTCAGGATTTTACTCCTGCCGTGTACACCGTCCTCGGTTGGGAAGTGCAAAGCATTGAGGCGGTCGTCAGGTGGCTCAAAGAGCGCAGCGTCATGTTTGAGAAATACCCGTTCGTGCAGGATCAGGAACTTGGTGTTTGGACCGCGCCCACGGGTGACAAGGTTGCTTGGTTCAAAGATCCAGACGGAAACGTGCTTTCTGTTAGTCAGCATCAATAATTGCATTTCGCGAATTTGATTAGATCTGCGAGGGTGTCGGAAGATGCCGGGCCGCAAAACCGCCGGAGGAACCATAATGAGAAGGCTGGTACTGGGAGCCATGCTGGGTGGGTTGGTGGCTTTTGTGTGGAGCTCCGTCTCGTGGGAAATTCTAGGCTGGCACGAGAAGACGATGGTCACCTTTCAAAATGAGGATGACGTTTCCGCCGTAATTGCCTCCCATGCGACAAAAGACGGGACGTACATGCTCCCTGTCGGGCCGCCAACCGAAGGCATGACCTCGGAACAGAAGAAAAAGACGAAGGCCGCGGTCATGGAGAAGATGCAAAAGGGTCCTATCATGGTTGCGGCGGTGCGGCGTGAGGGCTTTGGGGCGTTCAGCCGGGCATTGGTCATTCAGTTGCTGAGTCTGATAGCTGCGGCATTCCTGCTCACGTGGCTGTTGCTGCAGACGAGCGGATTGGGCTACGCGAGACGGGTAACGTTTCTCGCGACCACAGGGCTCGCGGCGAGTGTTATCGTCGATCTTCCCAATTGGAATTGGTGGGGATTCTCCGGCACGTACACAGCAGTGAACCTTGCCGACTCCACGATCACGTGGCTGCTCGCGGGCCTAGTCATCGCGAGAGTTGCAAAGCCGACGACAAATTAGACCTCCGAGATGGGTCGGCCAGTATTTCGCGAATTACTCGTCTGAAATGCGCCGGTGTTTCGTTTCTGATCCTCTTGGGCAAGACACGCTTTGGGCAAGACACGCTGCGAATGAGCTTATGGACTCGGCGTAACATATTCGGAGACGAACCTCAGACATGAAGCGCGCAGCCATCGGCGTTCGAATGCATTCTGGTTGGGGAGCGCTCGTGGCCGTCTCAAACAGCGCCGGCACAGTGGAGGTAATTGACCGGCGGCGAGTCGCCATCACTTCCCCCGGAACGCCCGGAGCGAACCAGCCCTATCACTTTGCGGAGAATCTCGAACTTCCAGAGGCGGAGAAGTTTCTTGGAAACTGTTTTGCGGACTCAAAACGGCTCGCTGTGGCGGCTGTCCGGGATGTGGTAGGCGAACTGCAGGGTCGCCAATATCGTGTCATAGGTTCTGCTGTCCTCCTGGCTTCAGGTCGCCCCCTGCCGCCTCTTTCAAAGATTCTCGCCTCACACGCCCTGATTCATGCGGCAGAAGGCGAATTCTTTCGCGAAGCCTTCTCGAAAGCATGCGAGAGTCTAGACCTTTCTGTCACCGGGTTTCGAGAGCGTAACCTCGACGAATGTGTCCAGACAACGTTCGGCAAGGCGGCGACTCGGATGTGGCAGCAAATTTCTACTCTGGGTCGTTCTCTCGGACCGCCCTGGACCAAGGATCAGAAGACGGCGGCACTTGCCGCGTTGGTACTTCTGGCAAACAAAGAAAGGTGATTGCTCCAATCGCCGCTTCGAGGAGGGCTCCTTCTCGGAGAAGCTGAGGCATTGGAGCTCTTTAGGAAAGCCTTGGATATGACAAATGCGGACATCTACCAGTTCATTCCAAAACACAAGCTTGGAGTGCTGGGGACCCTTTCTTCCGGTGGCAGCCCGCAGTCGGCCCTCGTGGGAATTGCCGTGACTCCCGAATTGGAGATCATCTTCGATACCGTCAAAAGTTCGCGCAAGTTTCAGAATCTGATGTCGAATCCCGGTTGTTCGTTCGTGGTTGGGTGGACAGGCGAAATCACGGTGCAGTACGAGGGCGAGGCGCACCAACCTGAGGGAGCCGAGCTAGCGCATTACCAGGAAGTGTATTTCGCCAGATGGCCAGAATGCCGCAGCCACCTGACCTGGCCCGGCATCACATATTTTGTAGTCCGGCCGAGGTGGATTCGCTACAGCGACTTTGATCAGAGTCCGCCCTTCATTGAAGAGTTCACTTTCGAGCCAAGTCGTTCGGCTCCGGGACATATCCGGTAAGATTCTCCGGCCATGAGTGCAGCAAGTCCAATTCGCCATATTTCTGATACCGCCCTGTGGGTGGCGGTGTACCGTGCACAGGAGAGCAACCGCGCTGATGCCGTCTTCCGCGACCCGTATGCGCACAGGTTAGCCGGGGATCGAGGCATGCAAATCGCCGCAGCCATGCCATTTGCCCAGCGGCATTCTTGGTCTTACACAGCTCGCACTTGGCTGGTTGATCAAGTCATCGTACGCGAAGTGCAGCAAGGCACGGACATGGTCATCAATCTGGCTGCTGGGCTCGATTCCAGGCCGTACCGGATGCAGCTTCCCGCTTCGCTTCGGTGGGTCGAGGTCGACCTGCCGGACATGCTGAATTACAAGGAAGAAGTGCTAGCCTCTGAATCTCCGGTATGCGCGGTGGAGCGCGTGCCGCTTGATTTAAGAGATTCTGCGGCGCGCCGTGCGTTGTTTCAGCGGCTCGGGAGGGAAGCGAAACGGGTGCTGGTGGTGAGCGAAGGGCTCATCGTTTACTTCGAAGCTGACGGCGCTGCCGAGCTGGCCCGCGATCTGTCAGCCCCCTTCAGCTTCCGGCTCTGGGTCACCGACCTTACATCACCCGCGCTTCTCAAGATGCTGCAGAAGGCCATTGGCGGACCGCTCGCCGAGGCCGGTTCGCCGCTGAAATTCGCGCCGCATGAGGGTCCAGAATTTTTCGCGGCGTACGGCTGGAAGGTGGTCGAGACGCGTTCGCTCTTACACACCGCGGCCCAGTTGAAACGGCTGTCACTTGGGATGCGGCTGCTCTCGTTTCTGCCCGACCCTGGGGGCCGCAAGCCCGACAAACCGTGGGGCGGAGTTTGCGTGTTGGAGAACAGCGTGGCACCTTCCGTCAGTCGGGACGAGTGACGGGCCACCCTGAAGCTATGCGAAGGCGGACCCTGGATCGCATCGGTGCTTTTCGGGCCGGCGAGACGCGAATGTTCCCCCGAAGTCGGCTTGTAGGAAATGATCTCCGCACTTGGCAGAGCAGCAACCTGTGCCTGGAATTGTCACTTCGGGTATTGGTTTAGGCATCCCACTCGACTCCGTTATAGCTGTAACGAGGCGATGACATCGCCCGGCCAGGGAAAGTCATGACGGGTTTTTGAAGACATTAAAGCTCACATTTGTCTGTCGGCATTTAAGGGTCATCATTATTCATTCGGGCATCTGACTTGCTCAAAGGAGAGGCCTAAATGACGCACAGACACCAGCGAGGTTGGTTAAAGAAAGAAAAACGCAGCCAAGGTGAAACTTGGGTGTGGTTCTTTCGTACGATTCGGAAATCCGACGGTAAGCGAGTGGAGAACAAAATTCCAATTGGCCTTGTCAAAGACTTCTCCAGCAAAAGCTGTGCATGGGGGGAGGTCGAAAGACAACATCTCCACATCAACCAGGTGGATTTCCGCGGATGTGCAACATTTGCGGATCTGGCACAGCACTACGCAGAACATGAGCTCGTAGAACCCACCGAATCCATCCATCCAAAGGCACACACGACAATCCGAGCTTACGAGCGAGTGCTCCGCAATCGGCTGCTACCACGCTGGGGGAACCGGGTCGCGCTGAGCCTCGAACCGCTGGAAGTGGAGGAATGGTTGAAAGCTCTAAAGCGCAAAGAGGGGCTTGCAAATCCAACGCTCGACAGGACGCGCCGTGTTATGTCGCTCGTCTACAAGCACAGCCAACGTTACGGGCTGATTCCACGAACTCAGGAGTCGAACCCGATGCGCTTCGTCCGTTGCAAGACCACCAGCGAGTACGAAGCGATGATTCTGACCCCGGAACAAGCATACGCAGTGTTGCTCAACCTAAGAGAGCCGGAACGTACGCTGACGCTCTTAGCCGCTAGCACAGGTCTGCGTATCTCGGAGTGCCTCGGGCTGCAATGGCAAGACGTGAGTTTTGCGGAAGCCGTCATCCAGGTGCGCCGCACATGGACATGCGGCCAAGTGGGCTGGCCGAAAAGCAAAGCCTCGAAAGGCCCGGTGCCGCTGCATTCTTTGCTGGCTGAATTCATGTTTCGCTGGAAACGGAAGACGCCATATTCTCAGCCTGGGGACTGGGTGTTTCCCTCGTTCAAGCTCAAGGGGCAGCAGCCGCGTGTGGCTAACATGCTGGTGGAGGATTATCTGCGGCCAGCGGCAGTGAAGGCGGGCATTCTCTCATCGCACCGGGACGACGAAGGCATAGTGGTAGATGATGATCCACGGCGATTCGGCTTCCATAATCTGCGTCACAGCCTGGCATCGTTTCTCGTCCGCATCAAGACTGATCCTAAAACGGTGCAGACTTTGCTACGCCACAGTGACGTTAAGTTGACCCTGCAGTGTTATACCCACAGTGTCAGCGAGGATCGCATGGCTGCGGCAGGGGCAATGCTGGTTGCGATTTTCAGCCACGCCGCAGACAGAAGCGGACTGAAAGCGGACTGAGCGAGAGGCAATTCGAGGTTAAGTGCTTCACCGTCATCGTGACCAGGAACCGAGCCGGATCTCGCCGAAAAATAGCGGACTGAGAGCGGACTGGTAGGTCTGGTCCGAAGGTAAGCTAAGTGTTTTGGAATGATGGTGGCCAGGGACGGAGTTGAACCGCCGACGCCAGCCTTTTCAGTTAAATTATCAGTGATTTCAACTATTTAGAGGTGCCTCCCGGCGATGCAAGTCACTGATAATCACTGCAGGTGAGACCAACTGCCGGTAAAACTGCCGGTAACCTTTGTTCGTGTTTCATTCTCTATCGTCTGCCGCCGATCTCGTTGGTCGAGGGCGCATGTCAACCCGACTGCTGTGGTTCAAGCAGTTATACGATTGGTCCCCGCTTGAGAGGGTTCCTCCAAGTGGACCTGATAGAGACCTCATCGACGTCGGGGCAATGATCTCATGAATGACCGTACCCACGTATATGCAGCGGGGGCACAATTTTCGCCAGCCACGCAGGTCGTGCCGCAGATTTCCCCAGCACGGGTTCGTACGCGCGCTTGCTCGCCAAGAATCCGAATGCCGGCCGTACCCTGGTTCTCCAGGACGTGATAATGCGAGATGACGGTAGGGATCATTTTGGGGACGCTAAGAAGTAGAGATTGAGGATCAGCCCCAACTGGTTCAATTGTTGATTCGGGCTTTTGCCGGTATTGTTCTGGTGCTCATAGTACGCGTCAAACTGCAGATGTCTGCCGATGGGAAAGAGACAGCCGGCATAGATTGCGGTGTCGCTCCATTTACTGTATTCGCTCACGTAGAAAAACTCGACGCTGGCGTACGGCGCAGGGTGATAGGAGTGAATGGTGAGTCGTCGTTCGATCTGAAAGCGGTTACGATAACGCCACGAGAAGCCACCGCTCTTCCAGTCAAGGTCTGCACGGTTTCGGTCGGACAGCAGAAATCTTCCTCTGGCCGGGAAGTGTAGGGTTACAACCGGCTCCAGGCGGTTTGTCGCCGGCCCATGGTTGGCCTGTGGCAGATAGCGATATCCGATCGAAAACACCAAGGGCCGGGACTTCGAGTCGTCAAGATCGAACTCAGTGGCGGCGGTTAGAATGCCCAACGGCTTCAGATAGAAGTCAAGGCTGGGCCCGATTTCAGCTTGTGTGGGATCGCCGCCTTCTCTCGTCTCTTTTGCCTGAAAACTGACCCGCAGATCAGAGCTCAACTTAGCGTAGGTGTCAATTTCCGGCAGAAACTGTGCCGTTTGTGCGCTTCCGTGTAAGCACCCGATGATCACGATGGCCGCCAGCCTTAGCGACTCTCTTGCAACGCCCGCCATTATTTAGGCTTCTTGGGATACAGGAACTGAATCTGTAGCCGCATGCCCCATGGAGAACCACCGGCCGGATACACCGCATTGCCGTAGAGTTGAGCCAAGAGGTTGACGGGCTGGTTTCCCAGGCGCATGATCCGTCCCACGCCGCCGCCCAGGGGAACGACCCACTGGTTGCCGCTGCTCGCCCTCCAGTCGGCGGTGACTATCGGCGACGCCGCCACATACCACCCTTTCTTCAGGTTATAGTTCACGAACCATTGCAGCACCATCTGGTTTACCGGAGGACGACTGCCCGAGCCGGCAACCGACCAGACGTTGTTGATCAATGCGCCGATCACCCAGTGTCCGGGTGTTGTTAGCAGTACGACCCCGGGACCCATGCTGAGCTTTCCCTGGCCCAGCTGATCGGCGGTAGCCGTGGGAATAACAAAGGTGGGCCCAACTCCCCAAATCAATTTGTGCGGCTTCGCGGGGGAAAAAAAGAACGTGGGATTCATGTCGCCCAGGCCATACCACCCCTGAGAATTCTGACTGACGTTAGGCTGCCAAACGATGGGCTGGATGATGCGAATTATCACGTTCCAGTTTTCACTTATGCCAACTGGAATGACGGGCTGGATGTTTAGCACATCCTGAGTGCGGTTATACGGCCCAACCCCAAACGCCGTGTTGTTCTGCAAGGGAACGCTGATGAGCGAGGCCACTGGATTCTGCGCGGCTTTCGCCAGCGCTTCGGTGTCTCCCTCTGCTGCCGCCGGTTTCTGGTCTGCAGGCGGAGCCGGTCTGTCCGGGGAATCCTGTGCTAATGCAGGGTTGCTCAGTAGAACGCAGGAGCACAACGAAAATAGGATCGTCCGCAAGAGTTGCTTAAACATTGTTAGCCCCTTCGATTTAGTCCGAGTCAGCATCGCCTCGTCAGGACCGTGCTGACACTACCGTGGAAGAACAGGGGTAACAACTGTCACTTGCGACAGGCCAAGCCTTTTGACTCAAAATAAATCAGTCGTGGCGTATCACTTGGCGATGACCTGGTTCGATGGGCTCGAATCAGCGGTCGCGCTGGGGCACAAACAGTTGAAAGGAAGTCACTAAGTACGTCAGAAGCTGAACTTCAGTGCTAATTGCCCCACCCTTGGATTGACGGAAGTGCTACGAATCACACCGAAGGTCGGTGAGCTGAAATTGTTGTCAGGATCGGCAAACTGTGGATGATTGAAGACGTTGAAAAACTCAATGCGAAATTGCAGGCTGCTCCCCTCTTGTGGCCAGCGGAGCGGAACAGTCTTGGTTAGCGAGACGTCAAGATTCGCCTGGTCTGGGCCGTTCACGATACCGGTCGCGCTATTTCCGAATGCAGTGCCAATGCCGTCTGCGCCGATAATTGGCGGCGTTGTGAAACACGCCTTGTCGAAATAGTTATTTAGCTTAGATTGCACGCTGCCCGAAGTCACGATCTGGCCTTTCGTGCACGAGCCGCTTAACTGTGCCCGATCTTGGCTGATGCCAAAGACATTGTCGGAGTTGTTGTAGATGATGGTGATAGCGTCACCAGACTGGAAAGTTCCCACGGTCGCCAGAGACCAACCTCCAAACGCGGCCCGTTCAAATCTCTTTGAATACGAGCTAGGCAGGGCGTACACCATGCTGAAAATGAATCGGTTCGGGCGGTCGAAGCTGGAGCGTCCCCATCTCTGTTGCGGCGAGTTCTGATCGCCACGCGTAAACGTGTTTCCTGCGCTGGTGCCATTGATGTTTGCCCCATCGGTGTCCAAGGCCTTTGAAAACGTGTACGAGGCTAGAAACTGTAGACCTCGGCTGAACTGCTTGGTGAGGCTCACCTCCAAGCCGTTGTACCAGGAATTTCCACCCGACTCAACGAGCTGCAATCCCGTGGAGGCGATGCCCCTGATGGGGACGCGCAATGGGATATTTGCCACCGTGTTGTCGGTTTGCCCGCGGATAGGATTGCTCGGCGACGCATCCAGTGCCTGGTTTGTTAGAAGGGTCCGCATCAGGTGGGTACCTCGAGTACCAACGTACCCCACCTCAAGAAGTAAATTACCCAGAAATTCATATTGCAGGTTCAAGCCGAACTGCTGAATGAGCGCAGGGCGGAAGTCAGGCGAGACAGCGGCTACGGTGATCGCACTTGACGGGGAATATGCGGGAAAGATTGGATAGGAGGCCGGCGTCGGAAAAGGCTGCGGAAAGGGTGCTTGAAACGTGGCTGATGCATCTGTCTGCCCCACATTGAAGTTTCCAGAGGAAAAGGGTGCCGCAAAAACGCTCTGAAAAAATGCTTGGCCGGTCGGACGCGAGTAAAACTGCCCGTAGCCGCCTCGAAGTAGGAGTTGTGAGACGTTTGGTAAGAACTGCCACGCGAAACCCATTCGCGGTGCCAGCGTGTTCTGCCCTTCAGCATTGTTGGCAAATGTGTTGTTGGCCCTGATGACGCCAGGAGGCGTAGTTCCTGCAAAATTCGATGCGACTACATAGCCAGCGGTACTTCCTTGCGGAGGCGGATTCGGATCTGCTCTGCTCATGTCAAAGCTGGAATTTCTGCCCAGTTGATCGCCGAACTGACCGAGCCGCTCGTATCGCAAGCCAAAGCTAAGCGTCAGCGTCTGGCTGATCCGGTAATTGTCCTGCGCATATGCGGAACCCTCCCAAGCTCGATATTCGCGATTCAACAGACCGTAGTCGTCCACTGACGCGAAAACATTGCTGAACAAGTTCGTGCCATTCTGCGTCGCATTCAAGCCAAGCAGAAAATCGGGCCAACTCAGAAATTGCACAAACGATCCCAATCCCACGATTGCGACGTTGTCTTGCAGACGGGTGAGCGATCCTCCTATCTGAATCGTGTGCTTGCCGGCAACGTGGCTAACGTCATCGGTGATCACGAAACTGTTCTGGGTGAATTGCCTGGGAAATCCCGAAGCGAAACTGATCGAACCCAAAACATTCAGGCTTACCAGTGCATTCTCCTGATTCATTGTTCCCTCGGCGACACCCAAATTCGACCATGTGAATGGCGCCTGCGCGGTTGTGTTTCCCACCGTGCGAACGAAGCCGAAACGCGCTTGATTCAACCAGCCCGAGGAGAAGGCGTAAGTGTGAGAGAACGAGATTACCCTGTAGTCTCCCGTTACGGTGCTCGGGAACCCCGGCAGATTCCCAGCGGGGTTAAGCCCGTTACCGGGGAATGTCACCAGCTGATTGCTGTCGGTCCACAGGGAACGTAAAGCAAACCGACTCTTGGCGGAAGGGATGTAATCAACATTGCCCAGAAACTGATCGGCATCGTAATGACAAGGCTGGCTGAGGGTCGAGAAGCCCTGGCTGTCAAACGGGAGCGCGGGATTCACCGTCTGTGGCGTCGGTATCAGATACGACCCGTTAGGTAATTTGAAGTTCAAAAGCTCGAGCGCAACTGGATTGATGTTTGAACCGTCCGGGTTGATCGCCACACCACCCAGCGCGCCGGTCATGCCGCCGAATAATTTGCCGAGCGCCGCAGCCGACCGGTCGTTGGTGATCGGAGGGGTGGTGAGGCTCACCGTGCAGGCTGTCCGGGCCTGTCCCGACGCCAATCCGTTTACCTGTCGCGTGCCCTGATACGAACCAAAGAACAGCAGCTTATTGCGCTTGATTGGCCCGCCAACATCAAAGCCGAACTGGTTCTGATTGAGTGGCGGCCGCGGCTGGCCGGTCCGATTCAGAAAGTAGTCATTGGCGTTGAAAACGTTGTTGCGGAAGAATTCGAAGATGCTTCCGTGGTAGGAATTGGTGCCTGACTTTGTCACTACGCTGATGTTCGCTCCCCCGTAGCGTCCGTAGGAAGCGTCATAGAGTCCGGTCTGCACCTTAAACTCTTGGATGGCATCCGGGTTCGGCAACGGGATTCCACCGCTCGCGGAAGCGCTGCCCTGAACATCGCTGACGCTGATACCGTCTAATAGAAAATTATTGTCGTAAGACCGTGCCCCATGAACAAAGAGACCGTCGTTGGACTTGGTGATCTGCGAGAGAGCCGTATCGCCTGCTCCGAGTTCCCCGGCGTTGCTCACGCCCGTCACCACACCCGGCGAGAGATCGGCAATTTGGGCGAAGTTCCTCGTAACCAAAGGCAACCCGGTGACTGCCGTTTGATTCACAACTCGCCCCAAGGCAATGGTATCCGTCTGCAGCTGGGGTGTTTCTGAAGAAACCTGAACACTTCCCGCGACGCTCGCTACTCGAAGATGAAGTTCGGCCCGAACCGTCTCCGTTACAG
Source organism: uncultured Acidobacteriaceae bacterium (assembly GCA_963699185.1). Classification (GTDB taxonomy): domain Bacteria; phylum Acidobacteriota; class Terriglobia; order Terriglobales; family Acidobacteriaceae; genus DASRAA01. The sequence continues at coordinate 1,901,634 of OY969419.1, forward strand.
GAACATTAATGTTGGCAAGGTGGAATGAGGCGAACCCGGTTTTGCTGACTTGCAGCTCGTAAGTGGTTGGGGTTAGCAGAAGAAAATGGAAATCCCCAGCGCCATCGGAAGTTGTTGAAGCAATCTCGCCGGTTTGTGGGCTGACCAGGTGAACTTCTGCGCCGGGAATCACGGCTCCCGAGGGATCAAAAACCTTGCCGACCAGCGCGCCAGTCGCAGCGGTCTGGCCTAAGGCGACGTTCGAAAAGACGATCGCAAGCCCAAAGATCGCGAAGCGAATCGACGAATTACCAAGCCGTCGCCGGAGTCGCTCGCTCCAACGGACGTACATTTCCCCTCCGACGACGTCAAGCGATCTGACCGAATATCATCGACAAGACGGCTGTACCTCCGTTGACAGAAGCACAGACCGTGCTTCGAGCCATCGCTTACCAGAGAACCCAATCAGAGATTTCGAAGAGTTTACTACTCTCAACCCCCTGAAAACTTCTGGTGGCATGACAATTCCGATTGGACAATCATCTTTACAAATCATCATTACAGTTGGATAAAAGTCCCAGGGAGGCATTTAGGTGCTATCTGGCGACGGCCAGCTCACGCTATAATCCAAGTCAACCCACACTGAAAATGAGCGCGACTTGACGATGGGGTCCCGGAGTCGTGTCTCGAAACTCTTCACGACTTGAGGTAGAGGTTTATCCTCTCGGTCCACCATCTGGGGTATCGAAGGTATGCAGCACCCACCATTAGCAGATACCGGCGGCTTCTCCGACTTCGTGGAAGTGGTGCGTTGCACCGCGCACTGGTTTTTGTCATTTTGCCTGGTCATAGCTGCAGTTGGTTGTTCCTCGCTTTTTGCGTTAACAGATTCGACCTCTGAGAAAAATGTGTTGGTTCTGTACAGTTTCTCGGCGAAGGACACCTTCGCCCAATTGGAGTCCCTGACAACGACCGTGCGATCTCGGATCCACGCGCCCGTAAACTTTAACGTCGAGTATCTCGATTCCGAACGTTTCGGCATCGCTGGTTACCCGAAGGCCCTGGCGGAAACGCTTCGCCGAGGGTATAGCGAAAAGCGAATCGACGTAGTGGTTGTTGTGTATTATCCAGCGCTTCGGTTCGCCCTCGATCGTCGTGCCCAGCTATTTCCAGAAATCCCTATCGTTTTCATTGCGGTTGCTGGCACCCGGCTCCGAGACGGAATTCCGTGGCCCCGTGTGACCGGGATTACTACTAATGTGGATATTCAAGGTTCGTTAGGCCTCGCGCTTCATCTTCATCCCGATACTCAGAATGTGGCCGTGATTACGAGGGACTCAGAACATGATAGGTATTGGCTGGGCGTCTTTCGGGATGAGCTTCGTCAGCGCCGCGGCGACTTGAATCTCATCGAAATGCAGACAGCATCGACGAAACTGTTGCTCGAACAAGTGTCCAAACTCCCCCAGCACACTATTATTTTCTTTCATCTGACGCCCCAGGGGTCTTCAACGCTGGACATTGAAACCTACGACATTCTTGCGGCAGTCGCTCAATATCGTCCGACATATTGCATAGACCCGTATGGTCTTGGCCACGGGGCCATCGGCGGCTCATATACGGATCAAACGGTATCCGGCGTGAAAGGGGGAGAAATCGTCGCCCGCTTACTCTCCGGCGAAAACCCGGAGAGCATTCCGGTAGACCACAATTCCGTGACTCACCCCAAGGTCGACTGGCACCAACTTCGCCGCTGGAACATACCTGAGTCAGCTCTTCCGCCCGGGACCATCGTTTTGTATCGCGAGCCAACCGTTTGGGAAAAGTACCAGAAGTACGTCGTTGCTGGAATCGTCCTTATTGTGGTCCAGCTGCTGCTGATCGTTGGATTGCTTCGGCAGCGCGCCCGTAAGCGAAAGACCGAAGCTATTCTTCGCGAGAGTGAAAAGCGATTCCGGGTAATGGCGAACACCACACCATCCTTAGTCTGGATGTGTGACAAGGATGGTAACGTTACTTATCTTAACGACAGACGAATTGAGTTCACGGGCCGCGAGCCGAAGGCTGGGTTTGAAGACACCTGGACGGCGTTCATTCATCCTGATGATCGGAAAAAGGTGATCTCTGCGACCACTCAGGCAATGGAAAAGCGCGAACGGTTTTCGAACGAATACCGCCTCCGGCGGCGCGACGGAGTGTACCGCTGGATGTTGGACGTGGCGGCGCCCCGAATTAATGGCGACGGCGAGTTTGCCGGGTTCATCGGCTCGGCCAGCGACATTACCGACCAGAAACTGGCGCAGGAGGCGCTGGAAAGGGTCGGCGGAAAATTGATTGAGGCCCAGGAAAAGGAGCGTAGCCGGATTGCCCGGGAGCTGCATGATGATATTTGCCAGAGACTTGCCTTGCTGTCACTGGAATTGCAACAGACTTATCAGGGGTCGAACGGCACGGATGCCCAGACGAAAGCACGCATCCTGGAGATCCAGCAACATTGCTCCGAGGTGGCGGGTGATGTTCAAGCGCTGTCACACCAACTGCATTCATCGAAGCTGGATTATTTGGGGCTTGCCCCCGCATTACGCAGCTTCTGCTGGGAATATTCTCAACAACAAAACGTTGATCTTGATTTCAAGGCTGAGGATGTCCCGAGTCCGTTACCTAGCGACCTTTCGCTATGTCTTTTCCGGGTTGCCCAGGAAGCCCTCAGCAACGCGGTGAAGTATAGTGGGGCGACACAAGTTGGAGTCCATGTGCGCGGTACGGTCGGCCGGATCCGGCTCGAAATCAGCGATGCCGGTGTCGGATTCGATGTGGAGGAAGCCAAGCAGCGTGCGGGACTAGGGCTGGTGAGCATGCAGGAACGGGTGCATCTGGTGAACGGTACATTCTCGATTGAATCAAAAGCGAACCACGGCACCAGGATCGTGGCGGAAGTGCCGCTGCCAACGGAAGTCAGTGCGACGGCAGCAAGCGCTGCCGTTAGCTGAAGACGCGAGTTTGGGGAGAGACCGAAATGACGCGAACCCGTATCTTACTGGCCGATGATCATGTCATGATCTGTGCCGGCTTCCAGAAGCTGCTGGAGCCACAGTACGAAATCGTTGGCACCGTGGTAGACGGCCGCGCATTGTTGAAGGCCGCGGTTGAACTCAGGCCCGACGTCGTGCTTCTGGATGTGGGGATGCCCTTGCTGAATGGACTGGATGCAGCGCGGGAGCTGAAGAAACTCATGCCCCATGTGAAGCTGGTTTTTCTGACCATGAACACCGACGCCGACATCGCCGCGGAAGCGTTCCGGGTGGGAGCCTCGGCCTATCTGCTGAAGAATTCACAACCCGCCGAATTGCTGCAGGCACTTCATGATGTGGTGAGAGGGCGCTCCTATGTGACTCCGGAAATCAGCCGGGCGGTGGAAAAGCGTTTCATCCGTGACCCTCAAGCCGCAAATCGCCCCCGGGAGCTCACCGGCCGGCAGCGTGAAATCCTGCAAATGCTTGCCGAGGGACGGTCGATGAAAGAGATCGCCTATATTCTGCAAATCACGCACCGTACGGTACGATTCCATAAAGCACAGATTATGGAAGAGTTGGGAATCAGCACCACCTCGGAACTGGTGAAGTACGCCTTGAGACGAGGAATCATTTCAGCAGCCTAGAGCGAACGCCCAGATCCCTTCAAAAGATTTTCCCGCCGTACCTGTCGCAAGTGACAGTTCCCACAACAGATCAATCGTGGTGATCTAACAGTCGAACGTTATTCCCGTCCATGGATCCGACCAGAACCAGCTAATGACCGGTGCGGCATGGTCGGGCAAGAGGGGGAGGAACATGCAAACAAAATCGAACCTTGTAAAGTTCGCTATGCTGAGCCCGCTGTTCGCCAGCTTAGTTTTGATAGGAAGCGTCCAAGGTTTTGCCCGTGACAAGAACGAGACCATCGACGCCACCGCTTACGGAACCAGCACACAACTCGGAAGAAACATTGGCGTCACCCTCATCATCTACGAGTGGTCCACGCCTGAAGATCGCCAAGTGCTTGTGGAAGCCTTCCAGAAGGGCCAAAACCAGGGATTGGTCAATGCTTTGCAAAAAATGAAGGCAGTCGGCCGCATCAACATTCCCGGCACGCTGGGATATGACGTCAGCTTCATCCGTCTGATTCCGACATCGACCGGCAGAAAAATTCGCTTTGTCACTAACCGCAAGATCACTTTTGGGGAAGCTTATGCGGACAGCCAAAGTCAGTCATTCGATCTCACCGCAGGCGAGATGGACTTGAATGACCAGGACAAGAGCAAAAGCACGGGCGTTCTGTATCCAGCTTGCCAATTCACCATCAACAAGGACGGCGAGTTGCAGATCGAGTTAAACCAGAATGCCTGGCGGCTCAGCAACTTCATCGACTGGAAGGGCACAGCGGAGAACTAGCTGCGACCAGCTCGGAGCGCTTTGCCGAATTTCGGCGTCCCCGAGTCTGGCGATCGGTCGCGCACCAAGCACCAATCGGTGCCTCGACGGATCTTAAGAATAGCAGTCGCAATCGCTTTAGTTGAGGTGGAATATGAGGAATGAAGGGCATTACAAAGTCTTACCCGTGGTGATTTGCATCCTGCTGCTGGCGAGCGTGGTGGCGCAAGCGAAGAGCAAGTACGCATGCGACGAGCCGCAACCCGCGAGCCTGTGCAACAACAGCAACACCTGCGGCTCGGCCACTGCGCCGTGCACCATTGACGTCAATAAGTCGGGCAGTTCATCGGACGTGAAACCTGGCATACCCAACGCGAAAAACAATCAGTTCTTTTGCATAAAAAAAGGTACAACCGTAGTGTGGATGACCTCGAACAAGAACACGGGCTTCATGGTTTCATTCGGAACTGACTCTCCCTTTGACCCGGATGATCCCATCATTGGCGGCGCCAACAAGCAGATTACGGTGAAGGCCAATGCCCCAGGCTGTTACAAATACGACGCGGGAGCCTTCTATCCTGGCGCGACCTATGGAATGAGCGGCGGCAGCAAGCCGGAATTGGTTATTCTGCCGTAACGATTGCAGAGATGCGACTAAGCTAGCGCAAAATGAGGCCGTTCGAGTGTCTCTGCCCAGCGAAGAAGCGTGTGTAGAGCACCTGTCGCAAGTGACAGTAGTCAGCGATCTCAGACCTGTGGAACAATCTGCACCTGAGGCATCCGTGATTTGCTAACTGACATCAGCGAGGGACTCTCTATGGCCAAGATTCGCGTGGTGCTTGCTGATGATCATAAGGCCTTGCTCGCAAGGGTTCGCCGGACGCTCTGTGAGATGTTTGAAGTTGTCGCCACTGCCGAGGATGGGAATCAAGCCGTGGACGCAGTTCTTTCGCTGAATCCTGATGTACTTGTGATCGATATTTCCATGCCGGTCTTGGATGGACTTCAAGCTGCAAAACAGCTTCAGAAGGCCAACTGCCAGACCAGGGTCGTATTTCTAACCATCCATGCGGATCCTGATTTTGTTGCGGCAGCGCTTTCGGCCGGAGCGTCCGGCTATGTCACCAAGAATCGCCTTTCGACCGACCTGGTGCCGGCAATTCATGCGGCGCTGCAGGGTCGCACCTTTGTATCGCAGGCCGTCAGCAGTTAGGTCTACCCATTGCTGAACGGCACGAAGGCGCCGGTTTCCCGATGATCCCAACGCAAATCGGATGTTGATGCAGTTGCAGGGACAGATCCGCCGATATAAGAAAAATCCTGCCCACCTGTCGCAAGTGACAGTTCCCAAGCTTTCAAACATGTAGTCAACTGGCAGACCAACGGGAACAGTTCGACCCAGCGGCGGTCCTAAAACGAAAGGTGCCGCTGCCAAAGACGTGGGGATTTCCCACGACCAACAACATCGCTTGTTAAGGAGAGACACCATGGATTTAGGAGCAAATGTTCGAAGACTTACACTGGGAGCGCTTGCCATCTCGAGTTGTCTGCTGGCAGGCGGGGCAGTTCCCAGTGCTGCGCAATCCGCAGATAAACCCAACATCGTCATACTTATGACCGACGACACCGGCTGGAACGATTTCGGTGCCTATTCGGGGGGAGGTGCAGCCCTTGGCCATCCCACACCCAATGTAGATCGCTTCGCCAAGGAGGGCGCGGTCTTCACCAACTGGTACGGACAGGCGAGTTGCACCGCGGGCCGCGCCTCGTTCATGACGGGACGTATTCCGATCCGCTCGGCGCTGTCGGTCGTGGTAGCGCCAGCTGATGAGAACTACCTCCGCAAGGAAACACCAACCATTGCCGAGTTCTTCAAGAAGAACGGGTACTCGACATACTTCTCCGGCAAGTGGCACCTGGGTGACAAGCCCGTTGCCTATCCGATCGAGCACGGCTTCGACGAGATGAAAGCCTTTGCCGCCTACTATCCGGGCGTTTACACCTACAGTGATACGTCCGTCTGGTTCCATCCCTGGTTCCCCTCGTACAACGCGGACTTCAAGAAAGCGTACTTCGACGCTGTGAATATGTACGAGTGGGAAGGCGTCGCCGGCAAGCCCGCGACGAAGGTTGCGCAGATCACCTGGGACTACCTAGACTCATTCGACATACGGCAGGGTGACTTTGCCGTGGAGTACATCAAGGCACACGCGAAGAGCGGCAAGCCCTTCTTCATGGACGTCAACTTCATGAAGATGCACAACCCGAACAATCCCGCGCCGCAGTTTGCCGGCAAGACGCACCTCGGCCGTTACTCGGATTCCCTGCTCGAACTTGATTACAATATCGGCCGGATCATGGATGTCATTCGTGCTGAGGCGCCGAACACCATCGTCATCATCACTGCCGACAACGGCGCATGGCAAGATGCCTATCCCGACGCCGGCACAGTTCCCTTCCGCGGCGAAAAGGGAACGCCCTTCGAAGGCGGTTTCCGTGTTCCCGGACTCATGTGGTGGCCGGGCCACATTCCTGCGGGTGTGGTTTACCACGAAATGATGTCGCACATTGACTGCTGGTCCACACTAGCAGCGATGGTAGGCATTACCCCGCCGCCTCACGGGGAGTGGAAGGACAACAACGGCAAGCCGATTTACATGGATAGCATCGACAACAGCGCCTACATCATGGGCAAGTCGAAGCACTCGGCGCGGAATTCGTGGATTTACATCAACGGTGAGAGTTTTGGAGGAGCTCGCTATGACATCGGCGGCGATCCCGCCAACCCGGATGTGAATATTGCGTGGAAGTACCTCTGGACGTCGAAGGACACATGGCTTGGCCCAACCGAGAATGCAGGAGGCATTGGCTCGCTCTACAACCTCACCATGGACCCGTTCGAGAAATACGACATGATCTTCAACGGGGCGGCCGCTTCGCGGTTTCCAAAAGCCTCGCCGGGTCAGTATGCGGGGATGGACAACGGCTGGGTCCTGTCGCTGATCTATCCAGTGATTCAGGAGTTCGACCTTTCGATCGCCAAGTATCCGAGCCTCAAGCGGTACCCAGGCGGAGCCTCGAACGACTTGATTCCGAATCTACAGCATCCGGAGAATCCGGTGCCCCTGGTGGATCCGACCAAGCCGATAAAGGCGATTGCGGCCGACTAGTCGTCAACCAAGACAACTGGGGCGTGCGCAACTGCACGCCCCGGTTCGAACTGTCTGGGGATCGCGATCGTCGTCAGAATCGGGTGAGTCCGGACTTAATGTGGAGGCGAGGAAGGCAGTACGTCCCTCCTCGCCGTCCCACACTTAACCGCTTCGGGCGCGATGCCGGGGCTGAGCTAAGACGGTATGAGCACCATGCACAATCCGCTATCGCCGCTGCCGATCTACCCCGGAACGACGCCCCGCTTCCACGCCATGGTGAAGCCAACGGGAGCGATCTGCAACCTCGACTGCGCCTATTGCTATTACCTGCACAAAGAAGAGTTGCTGGGCAGCAACAGCAAGTTCCGCATCAGCGACGAGATTCTCGAAACCCACATTCGTCAGTACATCGAAGCGCAGCGCGGCGATGAAGTCGTGTTTTCGTGGCAGGGCGGCGAGCCGACCTTGCTGGGTGTCGAGTTCTTCGAGAAGGTAGTCGCACTCGAAAAGAAGTACCAGCGTCCGGGCCAGCAGATCGAGAACGACCTTCAAACCAACGGCACGCTTCTGAATGACGAGTGGTATGCATTTCTGCGCAAAAACAAGTTTCTGGTTGGGCTGAGCATCGATGGCCCGCAGGAGCTGCATGACCGGTATCGCGTGAATAAAGGAGGCAAGCCGACCTTCGACAAAGTATTCAGTGCCGGTCTGCAGTTACAGAAACATGGAATACCGTTCAATACGCTGACGGTAGTGAATCGTGTTAACGCGAAGAAGCCGCTGGACGTTTATCGTTTCCTCACCCGCGAGTTGCGCCCGCGACAGTTGCAGTTCATTCCGTGCGTCGAGCCCAAGGTGTTTCACAACGTCGCTCCGCAGAAGTGGGATCTGGCGACGCTGCCGCTGCAGAATTCACCGGCCGCGCATCCCGGCAGTCCTGACTCCGTGGTCACGGACTGGTCGGTCGATCCCGACGACTGGGGTCACTTCCTCTGCAAAGTCTGGGATGACTGGTACCGCCGAGACTACGGCAAGGTACACGTCAACCTGTTCGAGACAGCTGTCGCGCAGTGGATGGGCCACGACGCGCAACTCTGCGTCTATAGCGAGTTCTGTGGCAAGGGTGTGGCGCTGGAGCACGATGGCAGTCGTGTACTCCTGCGACCACTACGTGTATCCCGAATACAAGCTGGGCAACATCGCGGAAATGCACGAGTCCCGGATGGTTTTTTCCGACCAGCAGAAGAAGTTCGGATTCGCCAAGCTCGACGATCTCCCTCAACAGTGCCGCGAATGCAAGTACAAATTCGCCTGTTGGGGCGAGTGTCCCAAGAACCGGCTGATTCGTACCCGCGACGGCGAGCCCGGACTGAACTACCTGTGCAGCGGACTACTGCAGTTCTGGAAGCACATCGATCCCGACATGAAAGACATTATCCAGCGGGTGGAGCAAGCTGGAATCCCAGCCAACCTCCCGAAGTTTCGCGTGTAGAGGAGCTTGAACCTGTGCTGGCCAGCCGACGACGTAAAAGGAGTCGCGAATGAGTATGACTGACGTGAAGAAGGTTTTGTCCAGTGCACTGTGCCTCGCTCTGGTTGTAGTCACAATGCCGCGCGAGTCGGGCGCAGTAATGTTCTACCAGGACCAGCAACCGCCGCCCGGGTCGAGCACCGCTCCAGCGTCTGGCTATTCGGGACAAGGCGCGCCCTCGAGCGCTCAAGAATTGCAAAGCCTGGTCGCTCCGATTGCGCTGTACCCGGACGCTTTGGTGGCCCAGATTCTCAGCGCCGCCACGTTTCCTGACCAGATCGCGGTTGCCGATAATTGGATGCAGCAAAATAAGAACCTGACGGGCTCAGCGCTGGGGCAAGCGGTGAACGGGCAGTCCTGGGACCCCAGCGTCAAGGCGCTCACTCAGTTCCCGTCGGTGCTGCACAACATGGCACAGAACCTTGCCTGGACGTCGCAGTTGGGAGAGGCCTATCACAACCAGGCATCTGACGTAATGGCCGCCGTCCAGACATTACGCGCCCAGGCCAAAGCCGCGGGGAACCTGAAGTCCGGTTCGCAGATCACTGTGGTGCAACAGTCGCCGCAGACCATCGTCATCCAACCGACTAATCCCCAGGTTGTCTATGTTCCGGAATACAACCCGACGGTGGTCTATGGCACACCATACACCACTCCCGGGTACAGCACTGGCGATCTGGTGGCGACAGGTCTCCTCTCCTTCGGCGCTGGAATGGCAGTCGGAGCGATGATGAGCGGAGGTTGGGGATATAGCAGTTGGAACTGCAACTGGCACGGTGGCGGCGTGTATTACCACGGCGGAGCCTATTACGGAAACAGCGCGTGGCACGGCGGCTACTACGGCAACGGCTATGACAATGCCAACCACTACAACAACGGGTACAACAGCAACGGCTACCACGCCAACAACTACAACCACGGATACAACAGCAGCGGATATCACGCCAACAATTACAGCCACAACACGAACGTTAGCGGCAACACAGTCAATGTGAATAATGCGAACCGGCAAAACGCGAGCGCAGATCGAAACAGCGCCTCCGCTTCCTCGCGCGGATGGGGAGACAGCGGAGCTGGTCGTGGATCGACGGCCTTCAGCGGCTATGGAGACCACTCCGGCGGTGGAGGCTGGGACAACCGTGCGGCCAGTTCTCGCGGCTCGACAAGCCGTGGTGGCGGCGGAGGCTGGGGTGGAGGCGGTCGCAGCTTTGGCGGGGGTGGTGGTTTCCGCGGCGGTGGCCGCAGGTGAGCTCAGGCGAGCCTTACGCACAGGTGCCCTATTGATTCGCCACAAGGAACTTAGCCATCGCCGGTGAAAAAGAACGTTGGAGAATGAAAAATGACGCGCGTCAAGATCATGAGTTTGCGGTGTTGGGTGGGATTCGCAGTTCTCGCCCTGATAATGTCCGTCGCCTCGTGCAACAAATCGGAGAAGCCCGCCGCTACCGAAGCTGCGCAGAAGACATTTGCGTCTCCGGATGACGCCGGAAAGGCGCTGGTAGAAGCGGCGAAAGCCGGCAATCGTGATGCATTGGTGGCAATCTTCGGTCCGGGCTCGCAGGACGTTATCTTCTCCGGCGACACAGCCCAGGACAAGAGGGCGTTCGAGAACTTTACGGCTGCCTACGCCACGATGAATCGCTGGCGCAAGCAGACCGATGGCGGCGAAGTGCTTGTCGTCGGAGCCGACAATAACCCCTTCCCAATTCCGTTAAAGAAGAACAGCGCCGGACAATGGTATTTCGATACCACAGCGGGGAAAGACGAGATTCTCTCACGGCGCATCGGCGGCAACGAACTGGCCGCAATGGAAGTGGTTGCTGCCATGTCGGATGCCCAAGCCGAATACTTCTCGCAACGCCATGACGGCGCACCGCAATATGCCCAGAAATTCATCAGCGACGAAGGGAAACAGAACGGGCTGTATTGGAAATCACCGGAGGGGCAGCCTAAGAGCCCACTTGGGCCCTTGGCGGCGTATGCGGCAGTCACGGAAGGATTCACCCCGGAGGCCGGTAAGCAGCAGCCATTTCACGGGTACTTCTATCGCATTCTCACCAAACAGGGTACAGCCGCTCGCGGCGGCGCGAAGGATTATGTCGTCAACGGAAAGATGATTGGCGGCTTCGCGTTCGTCGCCTACCCGGAGAAGTACGGCGATACGGGCATCACGACGTTCATCGTTGACCAGAGCGGGGTCGTGTACGAGAAGAACCTCGGCAAGGACACCATTGAGCTGGCGAAAGCGATGACCGAGTTCAATCCCGACAAGACCTGGAGTCCCGTCGGTGAATAGGGCGCTTCATGTTCGAGCGTCAGGCGAGGTGAATCGAGCGCGATGCACGCTTAGTCGTTGGCTCCGCTTGTGGGGGACTGAATGCGCAGCATCTCGATTCAGTCCTTCGGCGTTGCCGCTGATTGTCGGCCGACAAAATATGAGAGAGAGAGAAATAACCGCCACATTAGACGCCGAAGAATGGCATCCGTAGAGGCAAAATCGGCGGAGACGGAGTCCTCCATCAAACGATCACCGCAGTCTAGCACCAGCCAGCTCGATCAGTCTTCGTACAGCCGACCTCAGGTCTTCCTCGACCTATTTCGCAATGCGAGTTCACAGACGCTGGCTTGGACAGGCGTGGCAGTTGCGGCAGCGTGGGTCCCACTTGCAGTCTTGTCTGCTTTACGCGGAAGCGGTTCCTTCCGATCATTCCTGACCGACTATGCTACCCAATCCCGCTTTCTCATCATCATTCCGGTGTTTATTCTGTCTGCGCCGTCTCTACACGAACGGCGCCTCCAGGTTGCAGAGCATATCGAGAAGTTCCTTGTCCCCCGTGAAGAGTACCCCGAGTTTCATGCTGACTGGACTTCGAGTGACAAACTCCGGAATTCGTGGCTTGCCCACCTATTGATCGCCGTGTTGGCTTACGCAACGGTGATATGGCTGGATCAATACCTGAGCCCGGAAGGCATTGAATTCACGGCCTGGTGGAAAGGAACCGGCGGCCTGCAGTTTATGTCGTTGGCCGGTACTTGGGCGGCGTTTGTCGGCTATCCAATCCTTCTTTACTTGGGTTTTCTGTGGCTGTGGCGGCAACTCCTCTGGCTGCGATTCTTGCGGTTGACCACGCACCTTGACCTTCAGCTCATCGCCGCTCACCCTGATGGCCTCGGAGGTCTCGGGTTTCTCGAAGGGGCGCTTCGGGCACAACTGCCTTTCGCCTTCTGCCTCGGAGTCGGACTGGCGGGCGCCGTGGCCAATCGGGTCTTTCATGATGGGCAAAAGCTGGTTGCATTTCGCCACTTGCCCGTAATCCTGATTGCAGCCGTAGTTCTCGTCTGTGTCGCACCGTATTTCCTGTTCACCGGCACTCTGATGCGAATGCGGCGCCGTGCCATGTTGAGTTACGGAGCCTTTGCCCGCGCGGTGGGTGAACAGTTTGAAAAGAAATGGCTTCACCGGGCCGACAGTTTAGACGAAGAGGTCTTGGAAGTCCCGGATTTCTCCACTACGACCGATCTCTATGGTGTGGTGAACAACATTAACAACATTCGTGTGATCCCGGTGGGCCTCGTCGACCTCTATGCGCTCATCTTAGTCGCCCTGATACCGGCCATCCCGGTTGTGATTGGTTCGATCCCTTTCGACACTGTGATGCAGGACGCCATGAAGCTATTGTTCTGAGGGCGAGGAATTGTGAAGCTGGAAGGTAATTCTCAAGTGGCATCAAGAAGGAGAACAAAAATGGAATCTGCTGCCGCGTTATCCAAGAGTGAGAGACGCAAGCAAGGCAAGGCGCTTCGCGACGATTGCCCGCGCACATTGCAGGCGGAGTGGAAGCCGCGTTCGAAGTCGAAAGACATCGTCAAACTTCTGGAAGAATCGGACGTCGATCGAATCGCTGGTTTGATTCCGGTTAAGTACCAGAGGATGTCCGTGTCGCCATTCACGTTCTTCCGCGGCGCAGCCATCCTTCAGGCCCGAGACTTGGCGAACGCGCCTGTCTCGGGAATCACCGTTCAGGCATGCGGCGATTGCCACCTGGCAAACTTTGGGGGCTTCGCTTCGCCCGAGCGAACGCTATTGTTCGACATTAACGACTTCGACGAGACATTTCCTGGTCCCTGGGAATGGGACATTAAGCGGCTGGGGGCTAGTCTCGTACTGGCAGCCAGGGACCGTAGTTTCTCCAAGGCCATCGCGGATGAGGCGGTTCGAGCGGCCGCTGCGTCGTATCGGGAGCGGATGGCGGAATTCGCCGAAATGACAGTGCTCCACACCTGGTATGCACGAGTCACCATCGACGCCCTCAAAGAACATTTCCGAAAAGATCCGGACATGTCAGCCCGATTGTCGGCGAAGCAAAAGCAGGCCCGCTCGCAAAACTCTGAGGCGGTAATTCCCAAGCTTACCGCGGTGGGAAACGGGCGCCGAAAGATTAAGGACAATCCTCCGGTCATCTACCATTTCCATGAATTCTCGCCCGATTTCGAAAAGCAGCGCCTGAAATTCACGGAGGAATACAAGCAATCGCTGCAGGCGGACCGGCGAAGGTTATACGAGCGCTATCGCTATCAGGATGCTGCCATAAAAGTTGTTGGCGTGGGCAGCGTGGGAACCAGGTGTTACCTCTCGCTGCTTCTGGCCGATGAGGATGATCCGCTCTTCCTGCAGTTCAAGGAAGCGCGCAGGTCGGTGCTGGAGTCGCCGCACCGTAAGAGCCGCTATGCAAACCAGGGCTATCGCGTGGTGGAGGGCATTCATGTCATGCAGGCGGCGAGCGACATCTTCCTTGGATGGTCGCGCACCAAGGGCCACGACTATTACGTCCGCCAGTTCCGCGACATGAAGGTCTCAGCCGAAGTCGAGACCTTCCGGCCTTCTACTCTGGTTGGGTATGCCACCATGTGCGGCTGGGCCCTGGCGCGCGCCCACGCTAAGTCGGGCGATGCCGCAATGATTGCCGGCTACCTGGGATCAAGCGATCAGTTCGATGCCGCCTTAGCGCAGTACTCAAAAGCCTACGCCGACCAGGCGGAACGCGATTACGAGACCTTTCAGGCGGCTGTTCGTTCCGGGCGCTTATCCACGGAACCGGCAAAAGACGTGGGTCTGGAGTTTCTGCTGTAGCCGATATGACGATGCGTAGCTCGCGAGCGCGATCTAACGCGTTCTTGCACTGAGCTGGATAGAGGAGAAATCAATGTCCGCAACCCCGACTTCGTCGCGCCAGGCTCTTGCCTTCCTGTTGCTACCTCTATTCGCTCTTCTTGGGCTGATCGCCTGCGGCAAGAAAGCTGAGTCCCCGGCCAGTACAGAACAGGCGCAACAACAGGCGGCTCCTGCCGGTCCGGTATCGTCTCCTGACGAGCCGCCTGCGCCGTCGAGCGACATCAAGTTCGGCCCGGTGTTCGCGCGTCGTACTGGTGACCTGGATGAGATGGCGAAGAAGCGTAACATCCGCGCACTGGTCCTGCTCAACCCCATTAGTTTCTTCTACGACAAAGGGCAGCCCAGAGGGGTGATGTACGAGGCAATGGAAGAGTTCCAGAAGTTCGCCAATCAGAAGCTGAAGACCGGCAAGCTGCAGGTGAAAGTCACATTTCTTCCCATGCGAGTTGACCAGATCGAGGCAGCACTCACGCAAGGCGTAGGAGACATTATCGCCTACGGAATCGTGGTCACACCGGAGCGTGAACAGCGAGTTGCCTTCTCAACGCCGATACAGACAGACATAACCCAGATCATCGTCACGGGACCGAATTTCGGCGTGGTGTCCAGCCTCCCCGACCTGGGCGGAAAAGAGGTGTATGCCAATCCGCTTACTTCCTATTACGCCAACCTGCAGAAGGTGAACGAGACGCTGCAAAAGGCCGGCAAGAATCCGATCGTGATTAAAGCAGCGGACAAGAACCTGATGGACGACGACCTGGTGCAGATGGTGAATGCGGGACTGATCCCCGCGACAGTCACGACGAAACAACGAGCTGCCTTGTGGTCTCAGGTGCTCGACCACATTCAGTCGCATCCTGACTTAGTGATCGCAAGTGGAGCGCAACTGGCATTGGTCATGCGCAAAAACAATCCGCAGTTCAAGCAGTTGGTGGATGAATTTGTCTCATCCCACGCAGTAGGAACATCCTTTGGCAGCACCCTGCTTCGCCGCTACCTGCAAGACACGAAGTGGGTCAAGGATTCAACCTCTGCGGAAGAGATGAAGAAGTTCCAGGCGAACCTTGACCTTTTCCAGAAGTACGCTGGAGAGTACGGCTTTGACTACCTCATGATTGCCGCCCAGGGCTATCAGGAATCTTTACTGGACCAGGGCAAGAAGAACCCAAGCGGCGCGGTCGGCATCATGCAGGTAATTCCCAAGAATGCGGCGGCTTCTCCCATCAGCATTCCCAACGTGAGTACAACCGACGGCAACATCCATGCCGGGGTCAAGATGTTACGCAACATTGAAGATACTTATTTCAATGATCCGAAGATCGATCCTATAAACAAAACGCTATTCGTCTTCGCCAGCTACAACGCCGGACCGAATCGCATCGCGAGACTACGCAAAGAAGCACCCGATATGGGTCTTGATCCGAACGTCTGGTTCAATAATGTGGAACTGGTCGCGGCCAAAGACATTGGACAGGAGACAGTCACCTACGTTTCCAACATCTACAAGTACTACATCGCTTATAAGCTGGCGGTGGAACAACGACAGATCCGGGAGAAGGCAAAAGGACTGCCGGCAAGTTGAAAAGACAGGATGCGGCACTTCTCCAAACTCGCGTTATCGGCAGCGCTCGCGCTATGTTCACTGCATTTGCTTAACGCCCAAGACCTGCGACCGCGGGCCTACGTGATCACGCCAATCCACTCGAATGCCGTCATCCTTGGCTATGCCTTCAATGATGGCAGCATCTTCTTTGGCACGGTTTTGCCGATCACCAACGCCTCGGGACAATACAGTGTGCCAAACATCAGCTACTATCACTCGCTGAATTTCTTCAAACGGTCAGCCAACTTCACTGCGACGTTGCCGTATGTAGTTGGGACCTTCCAGGGAGAAGTAAAAGGAAACCATCAGTCGATTTATCGTTCCGGGTTGGCGGACTCAGTCTTCCGTTTCTCGGTGAATCTCATCGGTGGTCCGGCAATGCTTCCTAAAGAGTTTGTGAAGTGGAAACAAAAGACCATCCTGGGTGCCAGCATCCAGGTTGTGGCTCCGACGGGCCAGTATTACGCCAGTCACCTGATCAACCCAGGTAGCAATCGTTGGGGCTTCAAGCCAGAACTTGGCTTTTCCCGACGGTGGGGCAATTGGATACTGGACGCATATGGAGGAGTTTGGCTGTTGACCGCAAACACCAACTACTTGACGGGCAGCGAGTTCTCCAAACGCCAGAATACTTTGACGGAATCCCCGGTAGGCGCGATCGAAATGCATTTGAGTTACGACGTGAAGCCGCGCCTGTGGGCATCGGTTGATGGCAATTACTGGTACGGGGGAGAGACGACTGTCGATAATCTGGGCAAGATCGGTACGCTGCAATCGAACTCCCGCATAGGAGGAACGATTTCGGTCCCGCTTACCAAGCACCAGTCTGTGAAATTCAGTTACAGTGACGGAGAACTCGCCAGGATTGGAGGGACCTTTCAAACGGTCTCTTTTGCCTGGCAGTACTCTTGGCTGGGCAGACCAAATTAGCTGCGAGTGCCTTCCCGTCACGCTCGCGGTATCTGTCTTCTTTTCAATGTGTTATTCGAGAGCTTACGCCCAGCAGCAACGGCAGACCTGTGTTTCAAAACCGTTACAGTGCACCTGTCGCATGTGACAGTTGTCAGGCACCCACACTTGTAGTGAAGTGGGCAGTGTGAGTTCATGTCTGCGCCGCGATGAAGCGGATGCGCAAATCAAGTTCGTGCCGGGGAAACAGGTTCAAATTGACGCTGGGTCCGCTGTGTTTATCAGCGGAAATACCAACATCTAGACCGCCATGTCGATTCAGGCGAATTGGCGAAACAAGAAAGGAACACAATGTCCTCAAATGCGGAATCCGCCAGACTGGAAGAAGCCAGCACGCTCGAAGCCATCAGACTGGGACAGCACGAAGGCGCCGGCAAGAAGCTGTGGAGAAAATGGGGACCCTATCTTAGCGAGCGCCAATGGGGTACGGTCCGCGAGGATTACAGCCAGGACGGCAACGCCTGGGACTATTTCACTCACGACCAGGCCCGGTCCCGCGCCTATCACTGGGGCGAGGATGGTCTTGCTGGCATCAGCGATCATCAGCAGTTGCTGTGCTTCAGCGTTGCCTTGTGGAACGGCAAGGATCCGATCCTGAAAGAACGCATGTTCGGCCTGACCAACAGCGAGGCCAACCACGGCGAAGACGTCAAGGAATATTACTTCTACCTCGACAGCACTCCCACGCACTCGTACATGAAATATCTGTACAAGTATCCTCAGGCTGAATATCCCTATGGCAATCTGATCGAGACAAATAAGGGTCGTAACCGTGGCGATATGGAGTACGAGCTGCTGGATACGGGCGTCTTCAACGAAGATCGCTACTTCGATGTATTTGTGGAGTATGCCAAGCAGTCGCCGGAGGACATCCTCATTCAGATCAGCGTGAGCAATCGCGGGCCCGAGGCCGCCAAAATCGATGTCCTGCCGACCCTGTGGTTTCGCAACACTTGGACATGGTGGCCGGAATCACCTAAACCTTCCCTGAAGCAGTCCTCTGGCGAACCGGGTTCTCAGGTTGTTGGGGCGTCTCACGCCGAACTGGGGGAGCGTTATCTCTACTGCGAGGGAAATGTTCCGCTGCTGTTCACGGAAAATGAGACCAATAACGAGCGCATCTTCGGCACGCCGAACGCTGGTCGCTTCGTCAAAGACGGAATCAACGAGTACGTTATCCACGGAAATCACAATGCGGTCAATCCCGAGAACACGGGAACCAAGTCCTCGGCCCACTATCAGTTGAACGTAGGTGCGGGACAAACCGCCACCGTCCGCGTGCGGCTAAGCGATCTGGCGCCTGATGCCATCGGCGATCCGTTCAAGACATTCGGCGAGACCATGCAGACCCGTCGTAGCGAGGCCGATGAGTTCTATAAATCCATAACACCAGAGCGTGTTAGCGAAGACGAGGCGCGCGTCATGCGCCAGGCATTGGCCGGCATGCTCTGGTCCAAACAGTTCTTCTTCTTCGACGTGGACAAATGGCTCGAGGAACACGGTATCAATCCCATGAAGCCGGGCGGACGGTTGCTGCGGAACCGCGAATGGTTTCACATGGTGAATCAGCACGTCATCTCCATGCCCGACAAGTGGGAGTATCCGTGGTACGCGGCGTGGGACCTCGCGTTTCACACCATCGCGCTCTCCACCGTCGATGTGGAGTTCGCCAAACAACAGCTCGACCTGATGCTGCAGGAGTTCTTTCTGCACCCAACTGGTCAGATTCCGGCTTACGAGTGGAACTTCAGTGACGTCAATCCGCCCGTACACGCCTGGGCCTCGATCTTTTTGTACCGGACCGAGCAAGCCCTAAAAGGCAAAGGCGATATCGAGTTCCTGAAGCGCTCGTTCGCCAAGCTGATGCTGAATTTCAGTTGGTGGGTGAACCGCAAAGACCGCTATGGCAACAACCTTTTTGAAGGCGGGTTTCTTGGGCTCGACAATATCGGTGTCTTCGATCGCAGCGCTCCACTGCCCACCGGCGGCAGTCTTGAGCAAGCTGACGGCACCGCTTGGGTCTCGATGTTCTCCCAGAACATGCTGGAGATCGCCGTGGAGTTGGCGGCCCACGATTCTTTCTACGAAGACATGGCCGTCAAGTTTGCCGAGCATTTCATCTGGATCGCAATGGCCATGAATCAGGTAGGTCCTGATGGTATGTGGGACGAGGAGGACGGTTTCTATTACGACGTCCTGCGCCTGCCGGATGGTAGCACCAGGCGCCTCAAGGTGCGGTCCATGGTGGGCCTGCTGCCCTTGGCCGCAACTACCGTGATCGAGCCGTGGCAGCGCGAACGAGTGCCGCGAGTGGTGAAAATCCTGCGCGAGCGCTACGAACGTATGCCCGAACTGCGTAACAGCATCCATGCAACTGGGATCGGTCATCTCGGATATGCCGACCGCGGTATTGCTGCGCTGGTGAGTGAGGACCGGTTGCGACGGATTCTGTCGCGCATGCTGGACGAGAACGAATTCCTCAGTCCGTATGGCATCCGGGCCCTATCCCGCTACCATAACGACCATCCCTTCATCGTCAATGTGGGAGGCCAGGAATATCGCGTCAATTATCTTCCCGCGGAATCAGACACCGGCATGTTCGGCGGCAACTCCAATTGGCGCGGGCCGATCTGGATGCCGGTGAACGCTATTCTGATCCGCGCCCTGCTGCAGTACTACCTCTATTACGGCGACAACTTCAAGATCGAGTGTCCAACTGGCTCCGGCAAATTGATGAACTTGTTCGAGGTCGCGCATGAAATAGCCATTCGACTGGAACGAATCTTCCTGCGCGACAAATCGGGACGGCGGCCGGTGTACGGAGGCACGGAGAAATTCCAGACTGATCCCTATTGGAAGGACAACATACTCTTCTACGAATACTTCCATGGCGATAACGGCGCGGGTCTCGGCGCCAGCCACCAGACCGGATGGACCGGAGTAGTCGCGAAGCTGATCGAGATATTCGGCCGCGTCGATGCGAAGCCGTTTCTGGACACTGGCAAGTCAGGTGCGTTCGCGAAAGGCGAATCCGCGAAATAGCGGCCACATAAGAGTAGGGCTGGCAAGAGCTAACAACTTGGCGGCGAGCGAATCGATGCGCCGCGAATACGAACACCCACGCATCCAGTCCACTACTGGTTTCGTATAGCAGAGACGTTGTCAAGAAGGAGCACGATCATGAAGAAAGCGAAGATTGCAAGGACCACATTGGCTGCAACCTTGTCACTGTTGGCATTCCTGCTGCTCTGTGGCACAGCAGTAGCCCAAACCCAGATCCAGGGAGTGATCGACGGACGCAGCGGCGCCACCATGACTGTAAAAACGGCGGATGCCGGAAACGTTGTCGTGCTGCTTACGAACAGCACGCAGGTTGAAGAAGTCGAAGGCGGGCTCCACATGCGCAAGAAGGAGATGGGTCTGACTGCTTTGATACCCGGCCTGCCAGTGGAGGTAAAAGGGTCCACCGTCAACAACCAGCTTGAAGCATCGGACGTCAAGTTCAAGGGCTCCGACCTAAAAACTGCCCAGGATATGCAAGCGGGCATGGCGCCGGTTGTAGCGCAGGAGCAGGCGCAGCAGCAGCAGATGGCGCAGGAGCAAGCGCAAATCCAGCAGCAACAGGCCCAGCTTTCGGCGGAGCAGGCGGAGCAGGCGAAGCATGACCAGGAAATCGCCGCCCAAAAGGCTGCCATCGCCGCAGCCAACAAGCGCTTTGGCGAACTGGGCGAATACAACATCCTGGGAGAAGTGGAAGTCCTTTTCGCTAACGGCAAGGTGACTCTCGACCCGCAATATAAGCCGCAGCTTCTGGATTTGGCCCAGAAGGCCAAGGCCATCAGCGGTTACGTGGTCCAGGTGAAGGGATATGCATCGTCTGTGGGGTCGGCTGCACTGAACCAGAAGCTCAGCACCGAACGCGCCGACAACGTAACTGATTTCCTGGAGCAGCAGGGTGGCATTCCGCTTACAAACATGCTGGCTCCGGGCGCGATGGGCACCAGTAAGCAGGTAGCGGCCGACACGTCGAAAGAAGGTCAGGCCGAAAACCGCCGCGTGGTGGTGAGGATTCTGCAGAACACAGGAATTGCTGGCACGTAGAAAGACGCGGGGAGCTGTCTGCTTTTGATGTGATTGCTCCCCGGCGCTGGCCAAAGGAGACTCCGCCATCAACCTGCCGGCCTGACGAACGCAGGCCCGGAGTCCTTCTTCAAACGGACAATAGAGATGTTTTTGTCAACACAGAGTCGGCAAGTGACAGTCAAGGCGCTTAGCTGCTCTCGTGCTCTCCGCATAGCCCTGGCGATCTTATTCGTAGGTTCAGCGGCGTACTCACTGGCCCAGCTTGCGACACCCGCACCAGCTACACCCGCCAAGGCGGAGCCTGCAACTCCAGCCGATCCGTTTGGACGCGAAACTCCACGTCATACAATGATGGGTCTTCTAACATACGGGGAACGCGAGGACTTCACTACTGGCGCTCTCTACCTGCAAGCACCTCCTGGCCGAGAAGGGGAGTTGGTGCAGCGGGCCAGGGAGCTTCACAGGCTGCGCGCAAGGTTTCGCGGCAACATCGACTTGCTGAGCGACGATCCCAACGGGACCGTTGAAGCCGGACTTCCGCTCGGCCAGGTACGTGCAGGTGTGATTACGCTAGGCGGCAAAACTACCGACGTGATTTTGGTGCGGGTGGATGACCCGAAGTTCGGGAAGATTTGGCTGGTTTCGAAAGAGACGGTGGCGAAGATTCCGGACCTTTACGCCCAAGCGCAAAGCGAAGGGCCGACCCTAACCGAGCGACTGGTTCCCGCCACTCTGAGCACTCACCATGTGCTTGGGATGTCCCTGGCACAATGGCTTGGGTGGCTGTTTTCGATCCCCATCTCGTGGTTGCTGGCTTGGCTGCTGGCGTTTCTGCTGAGTGCGCCCCGGCGAGCCTGGTATAAATTCCGAAATCTTCCTTTACGAACTGTCTGGGACACGCCGCTGGGCACGCCGCTCAAGTGCATCATCGCGATCCTGATACACGGCTTTTTCGTCTACCTGCTTAGTCCGCCACTGCTGTATCGCAGCTACTATTCTCGCTTCCTGGCAGCACTCCTTGTGGCGTGTTTCGCGTGGCTGGTGAGCCGGATCATCGACCGTGGCTTTGAGCATGCCGTCAATCGGACGCGTCAACGCGGGGGCGGAGAGTCGATCCTGGTCATGATGCAGCGACTCACTCGCATCGTGATGTTGATCATTGCCTTCGTCGCCGCCATGGCCCTGTTTGGGATCAACGTGAAGACGACCCTCGCCGGCCTCGGCATCGGAGGCCTGGCTGTCGCGCTGGGGGCGCAAAAGACTCTGGAGAACATCATCGGTGGGGTCTCGTTGCTCGCGGACAAAGCTGTCCATGTCGGTGACTTCTGCGAGATCGGTGGCCGGCTTGGGACAGTCGAAGACATCGGGCTGCGTTCTCTTAAGCTGCGAACCTTAGACCAGAATCTGTTGGTTGTTCCCAACGGAGCGCTAGCGTCGATGCAGTTTGAAAACATGAAGGCGCGCCCCAAATTGCTGCTCAACCAAAACTTTTCGCTGCGAATCGAAACTACTGTCGAACAATTAAGGTCCGTGCTGGATCGCGTGCAGAGCATGCTGAACCAACATCCCATGATCGAGTCCGGGAGTTCGAGGCTTCGGGTGTCGGCAATTGCCGGCGCTGCTTTCGAATTCGAATTGTGGGCTTATGGCAAGACCGGTGACTGGACTGAGTTCACCGCCATACGCCAGGACGTCTTACTGAAGATCGCCGAGATCGTCGAGGCTGCCGGTAGCCGGTTTGCGGCGCCAACACAATTGACGTACCTATCCAATGACGCGGGAGTTAACACAGAAAAGGCTGATGCAATTTCCCGCAGTTTGGCCAAAACGCGCGACAGCGATGTTTCCCGATTTCCGGACGAAGCTCAAACAGCAACAAAATAATCCTGACCGGTGGGTGAGGGTTAGCAGCTAACGATTCCGCCGGCATTTGCCGCTGGAGTGCAAGGTCAGTCAGTTCTGAACCCGGCCAAGGAGGCCATGAGCATGTATTTTCTGAAAACAGATTCACCGGCATACTTGTTGCGATCCTTCTCGTTTAGGCATAGCGCAAAGAACCGAGGCCCGGCCAGCCAGGACATAAGAGGTGGTATGAACCGATTTAACAGAGCAACGCTGGCGATTTTTCTTCCGTACCTGACAATCCTGAGTGGCTGTCAGGAACTGACTCCGCGTGACAGACCGAGCTTGCTCGACCCCCACATCCAGCGGTCGGAGGTCCTGGGCTTGGTGGCCGGCTTCGGAACCACCTTTGCCGCTCTTCCAGATCTGATCGCCATGCTCAAGCGTCGGTCCACTGCGGGCATGAACCCACGTATGGCAGCAATCATGGGCCTCTTCCAGATTCTCTGGGTCTTCTACGGCTTGTTGATAGCTTCGCGGCCGGTGATCGTTTGGAATGTGATCGCAGTGTTGGTCAATTTCATAAGCGTAGGAGCCTATTTTTATTTCGCCCACAAAGAGGCTCCACGATGAGTCTTCATCTCACGCCACTTCAACTTTCTGCTGGACCGCAAGCAGAGCATCTCTGTGCTGGTGCTCCGCTTTAATAAATCTCTGGCATGGCCGCCGAGACGGGAACTGGTGGGGTTGGAGACCACGTCAGTTCGCAAACATCGTACCAAGTGCGTACGCGCGCTTGCTCGCCAGAATCTGAATTGGAGGACCCGGGTTCTGGAAAATCTACGCTGAAAGTCAAAATGCCCGAAGATACTGAAACTCAGGAACCACCCGGAATGGACTTGTCGTCGGAGTCAGAATTTCACCTGCTTGGTCAATCAATCCCTGTGAAGCGTTGCCAAGGAATCTCGAGCCCTCCCGGATATGCACGATTCGGTTGGGTTCGAATCCCATTAGCCTGGAACAGGTCGCGTCGGCGGCCACCGGATCATCAGCGAGCACGATCTTCCCTAGGAGACGAGCGGCGCCGTTGAGAGGCCCGTTGCCTTCCATTGCCACAATGCCGTCGGCGATCACGAAGTGGACCGCAACGGTGGCGCAAAGATCAAGGATGCTTTCCTGAATGCCCTTCCAATGGAGGATATTTTTTGGCCATCCGTAACGTGCGCCCGGAACAACGCCAAACATGTTCTTCATGCTGAGCGTGACACCCGACCAGTGGTGGGTCTTGATCTTCGGCATCGAAACGAGAAAATCAGCTTCCAGCACGGTGCGCGGCAGCCAAAGGTTCTTCATTCCGGTGTAGCCGGCTCGTAGCGGCGTGCGGATCATCTCGTCGCGATTCAGATCTACGAATCGAATCTTTTCGTCTCGAAGACACTGCTCATACCCACTTTGCGAAAGAACGAGTCTTGTATCGCGCTGATGCCCAGGACCCTCAGCAACTACGACAGACTTAGCGCCCATGTGTCGAAATGATTCTGCTGCGGCAAGAACCAGCACTGGGTGGGTATTGATTGCGTTGCCAGGAATGTAATCGACCAAGTTGGGCTTGAGGACCACGGTCTTGCCTGAGACGTCGATAGGGAAGAGGCGAAGCCCTGCGGCCAGGGTCTGGTCAAGTTGTTGGGAGTATTGCTGTGAATCCAGGATCGCAACTCGAGATCGCTTCCGTCGTTGATCTGAATGATATTTGGGCAGCAGAAAAGGAGCTGTGACCGTCGCGCCAGCAGCGAGAGCCGCGCTCCCAACAAGAAAATCTCGGCGAGTAATGCTCACGCGATGACTCCGAAAGCTGACAAGCCACAGCGGTAGTCCAGAGCAAGGCAGGCCAATGCCAGCGTGCTTGTGTCCTCGATGCTTGGGAGATCGGGAAGAGCAGCAAGCGAGCTGCAAAGAGAAGCAATCGGCCGACGGTGTGCGGCGAGAGCAAGAATCGCCCAGGCGAGACTCCACGGCGCCGACAGGGTTGGAGCAACTCGTTCCAGATATTGAACGCCGCTTTGTACAACCGGGTGATGCACTCGATCATTCAAGGCCAGGAGTGGTATTGCCGTGTCGTCAGCGTGCGGTGCGAGGGCAGTTCCATAGACGACTCCGTTCCCGGCGTTCCATCCGCCACCAGGGCAGGCACGATCGAAGAACATCTGGATGCCGCAATCGATGCGCGAAGCGACGTGTTCTGAACCATCGCAAGCACACGGTATCTGGTCTAGGGCAAGGATCGAGAATGCAGTGGGAACAACCCAGCTACCCTTTGCCTGCCTGTTGTCTGCTCATTGCCTGCTAGGGGGTACTCGTAACCATTCGTATTCTCAATGAGATGCGGCTTGACTACTCCCCCATTCATGCAGGTTTCGCCTATAAAACGACGGAGCAGTTGTGACATTGGCGCGCGCTATTGCGATGCATTGTGTGCAGCCATGATGACGCAGTTCTTGTACAGACCGAGCCGCTCGTTCCGGTTAGGTGTTGTGGCAGTTGGGCGAAACTGTGCGTGCGCGAGTTGCACAAACTGGTGCGACGATACGCACGGGCTGTGCGCACAGCAGTGGTTCGGTTCGGCGATGAATGTATACGGCTATCGTTCGAGCGGCGCGGCCGTGTGTTGTGGACTGATCCACCAGCATCGGTGTGCACATCCGTTGCCAATTGTTGTCACTTACGCACTGGTTGTTGCCGAATGGTGTGCATGGGTTGGTGCAAGACGAGTGGCAAGGTGCGCAGCTCGTTTGAGATTCGAACTGCGTGGTCGGTCTGCACCGTCGTGTGCACACTGCTGTGTAAGGATGCGCATTCGATGGACGCGGCTGCCGATTCCGGTTGCAACGAGACTGCGCAGCTGATGTGCGAACGTTCAAACTACCGCTTGTGCTGGTTGCAACGGAAGTCATGGCATTGTGGCGACGCTCGGGTGATGGACGTGTTCTTAGGACTCATGCACTGCTGGCGATGCAGCGGCGAACCATACATTCCGGTTTGTGCGTTGGTCGGGAGGAACCTCAGCGAATTGTCAGCGGAAGATGTCTCACAACCAGACCTCCTGACAATCTCAGTGAGGCGGACCCTGCTCGACGACAAGGACACACCGACAATCGCAGAGATTAGCTAACGCTGTGGCCGACCCATTCGCTCGCTGACGCTTGCTATGCCCAATTGACATCCGGCAAGAACGGGTGTAAATCTCTTCCTGTCGACCATCGAGGAGAGAGGGAACTACACCATGTCGCCGCAAGCCACGGATCTTGTACAGGGAACGCTCGAAGTCCTGATTCTCAAAACGCTGGCGCTCGATCCCATGCACGGCTGGGGCATCGGACAGCGCATCCAGCAAGTCTCCAAAGATGTTTTGCAGGTGGGCCAGGGCTCGCTGTATCCCGCTCTGCATCGCCTCGAGGCGAAGGGCTGGATCAGCTCCGAATGGGGGCCATCCGAGAACAACCGCCGCGCCCGCTACTACTCGCTCACTAAATCTGGACGTAAACAACTGGAATCGGAATTGAAAAACTGGGAGCGCCTTTCCAGTGCGATTGCACTGGTCCTGGAGCGTGGATAGGACTCTGCGATGGCGAAGATTCACGATCTATTTCACCGCATGCGCGCTCGCTTCTCAGGCAGAAGCGCCGACGAGATCGACGAAGAACTGCGCGACCACATCGCTCGCCAAACCGAACTGAATATCGCGGCGGGCATGGACCCACCCGAAGCGCACCGTCAGGCGGTGCTCGCGTTCGGAGGTGTCGAGAAGGCGCGTGAAGAATGTCACGAGCAGCGCCCTATCGCGCCGTTCGAAACAGTCCGGCACGACGTCCGGTATGCGTGGCGCGGCCTACGGCGTGCTCCCGCATTCGCCATTGCGACGATTTTGACCTTCGCCATCGGCATTGGCGCCACGACTGCCGTATTCAGTGTCGTCGATCGCATTCTCTTCCGCAGCCTGCCCTATCACGACGCCTCGCAGATCGTTTCGATCGGAATCGTTGCCCCCATCGAGCCGCAGGAATTCATGCTCGGTTACAGCTACTACGAATGGCAGGACCACCAGACGCCCTTCGAAGCCATGACTTCCTGGACCGGCGTGAACACCTGCGACCTGACTGAGCACAACGCACTCCGTCTCACTTGTGCCGGCGTAGAAGCAAATTTCCTCCCCGTGCTTGGCCTCGCTCCGCTGCTCGGCCGCAACTTCACTCCCGAGGAAGACCGTTCTAACGCGCCCAAGGTTGCTCTCATCTCCTACGAGTTGTGGCATAGCCGGTTTGGCCGCGATCCCTCCATCATCGATAAGACAGTCTCACTCGACGGCGCTCCCGTGCGCGTAATCGGTGTGCTTAATAAGGACTTCGAACTCCCGACCCTCGACTCAGCCGATGTCCTCGTGCCCGAGGCCATCGACCCAGCGGCGCAGCGAACCGCAAACCCCGGCCGCGTGCGCTGGGCATTCGCCCGCCTCAAGCCCAGAGTCACCATCGATCAGGCAACCGCTGCGATGGAGCCGCTTTTTCAGCAGATGTTGCAGACTGTGCCGCCGCAGTTTCGCAACGAGGTTCATCTGCGTATCCGCTCACTGCGCGACCGCAAGGTACACGACGCGAAGCTTGCCGCATGGATCCTGCTCGTCGCGGTGATCTTCGTGTTGCTGATCGCGTGCGCCAACGTTGCCAGTCTGTTGTTGGCGCGAGCCGCCGGCCGCCAGCGCGAGATGTCGGTGCGCAGCGCATTAGGAGCAAGCCGCGCACGCCTCATCCGCCTGACCATCACCGAGAGCTTGCTGCTCGCTCTACTCGGGACTGCCGTCGGCTGCATCATCGCCGCCGTACTGGTCCGCATCTTTGTGGCCGTCGCGCCCGAAGGCATTCCGTTCCTGGCCAACGCCCACATCGATGCCCGCGTAATCGGTTTCGCGATCGTGGCTTCTCTAGCTTGCGGCATTCTGTTCGGGATCGCCCCAGCCTTACAGCATCCCAACGCCGAGTCGCTTGCCGGACGCTCGGCCATCGGCGCGCCGCATAGCTCCCTCCGCCAACTCCTCGTGGTGGCACAAATCGCCGTCAGTCTCGTCCTGCTCGCCGGAGCCAGCCTGCTCTTGCGCAGCCTGTGGAATCTGCAGAACCAGCCGCTCGGCATGCACACCAACAGTCTCGTTACCGCGGCCATCGACTTGGGTCGGCAGCGTTATCCCAAGCCCGAGCAGCAGATGGCCTTCTTCCTCCAGCTTGAATCCCGCCTGCGCAAGCTGCCCGGCGTCAACGCGTTGGCGCTCAGCGACTCGCTTCCGCCCGGAGGCTGGCGCCACGACCAGATCCTGGCCGGCATCGGCACCGAAGGTAAACCGCGCCCCGAAGGCACGGGAGGCCTCATCGTCTGGCGATGGGTCACGCCCGACTATTTCCGTGCGCTCGGCATTCCCGTCGTGCAGGGCCGTGTCTTTCGCGAGGACGACCGCGACTCCAGCGATCACTTCATTATCGTGAGCCAATCTTTCGCGCGCCGCGTCTTCCCAGGCGAAGACCCCATCGGACGTCATCTGCAGCCCGGCCTCGAGGGACCGTGGTACACCATCGTCGGTGTCGCCGCCGAAGTGAAGAACGGTGGCCTCACCGGCGAGAGCGATCCCGAATACTATCGCCTGCGACGCAATCGCCCTGAGGACTGGGGGAACTACTCGGCAGTGACAGTTCAGACCGCCATGACGCCTCAAACCATGCAGCAGTGGATCCGTGCCGAAGTCGCATCGCTCGACCCCACTCTGCCCGTCGAAACCGAGACCATGAATCAGCGTGTCAGCAAGCTGGCCGACCGTCCGCGCTTTGAGGCGGCGCTGCTCGGACTGTTTGCGTGCATTGGTGTTCTTCTCGCGGCTATGGGGATTTACGGCGTCATCGCGTTCTTGGTGACGCAGCGCACGCAGGAAGTCGGCGTGCGCATGGCGTTGGGCGCAACGCGGCAAGACATATTGCAGTTGTTCGGCGTTCAGGGCCTTCGCATGGTTCTGTTAGGAGGCGTTCTCGGGCTGCTCATTGCGGTGGCAGCGTTGCGCGTGCTCGGTAGTCTGCTGTTCGGAGTTCACCCAGCCGATCCGTTTAGTTTCGCCGTTGTCTTGGTTGTGCTGGGAGCGATTGCGGCTTTGGCGATTTGGATTCCCGCGCGCAAAGCAACTCAAGTTGAGCCCATGCAAGCCTTGCGCTGCGAATGATCGCCGGATCCCCGATTTCGCGATCTTCCATCGGGCGGGTGGACACACAATGGCTTGAAGCTCTCGGGCACAAAGTTGTACTCGACTCTCCCTTCTGTTCAGCCCTGACTCCGGCCGGGGCCTTAGGCGTCGTCGAGGGAGACATTTTAAAGAGAGGCCATCTCGTAACCTGAGTGAATCGAGTACGGCGGCCACTGAAGCATGCGATTGTCACATTGTCCAGAATCCGGCATGGGGGAGATGCCGAACCGGGGTACCAGCGGCATTGTTGGTGGCTCACACATTGTCTTTCAGCGCGACCGCCGGGTAGTGATCAATTTGAGCGTGCGACTTGCATCCTTTATATAGACATCTCCTGCTTAGCGATCTTCTTTCTGCTCTGCCTCACTCTCAACCCTAGTACGGCCAACAAAACAAGACACTTAACGCAATTTCCCCTCCTCCTCCAACTGACCTGTGCGGCATCGGTCGCGTCTTGGCCTTCAACACACCACGAATTGGGCGGACTGCCCAGAAAGGACCACCTCAATGTTCGGACAAATGATGGTTGAACTCGTTGTGCAGCTCGACCCCGGCGTCGACCTGCAGACAGCGATAGCCACACTGATAAAGGTTGCCGAAAACGTCGAAATCGTTCGCTGGATCGAGTTCCCGGCGTCGGTTCTGCTGTTCTTGCTCGTGCCCGGAGACCCGGATTCTGGGGCGGTCTATGTCCTAGACCGCAAGAAAGGTATCTGGTACGCCGTCGATTTTGAGGATGAACAATTCGGCGGGTACAGCGTGAGCCAACTGGAAACGCTCCTGAAGGACTGTAACTTCCTCGATCTCATTGAACGGCCAGGACTTTGGCGCTCCGGTTTGCGGTGGAGGGTAATGCCAGGAATGCGGCCTGAGGCGGCCGTTTGACAGAAAAAATATTCCGGGTTATCTAACGACACCCACATCCGAAAACCGTGTGGGGAAATGGCAAACACGAGCCAGATTGCCAGAAGGAGGTGACGGGTTAATGGCAACGACAATCACGGCAACCCGGCAGGTCGTCGAGGATTACCAAAGGCTGTTCGTGAACCGCCGCGCGTACACGATGCAGTCCCTGCGGCCGCACCCGGAAACAGGGCGGCACTACTACTTCCGGCCAAGCAAAAAGGGGACGGACATGCCCCTAATGCTGACCGAGGGAACCATCCGCCAGCACCTGGAAGGCAAGATCACGGTCGGCCTGTACGCCATCAACCCCTCGACCCAGCGCTGTAAATGGGTCGCGATCGACGCCGACTACAAGAACTCCATGGATGACCTGCTCAAGCTCCAGTTCCACCTGACACAGGACAAAGTGGAACCGGCGCTGGAAATGAGCAAGCGCGGTGGGCATCTTTGGATCTTCCTCGCAACGCCTCTGCTGGCCAAGGAGTGCCGAATCTACATACATGATCTTGCTCTGAGGTTGGGAGTGCCGGTGAAGGGCGCGGGCTTGGCAGACGGCATCGAGGTGTTTCCGAAGCACGACGCCATCGGATCCGGCGAGTTCGGCAACGCCATTCGCGGTCCCCTGGGAATTCACCGTGGTGCCAACCGCCGATTTTGGTTCTACGGTGCCGATTACACGCTGGAGGACCAGATCGCGTACCTCAACCGACTGCGAAAAGTCACCGAGGAAGAACTGCGGAGGTTCATCGCTGGCAAGGAAAAGCCTGAGCTGGATTCCTCGCCGCGTCCGCAGAGGGTCACTTCAACGGAACGAATACCTGGGAATGGACGATCGGAATTCCGGATTTTGGAGCATATAGGGACGGTACGAAAGGTTGGCCGGAACTACATCGCACGCTGCCCATCTTGTGTGGACTGTGGACACGACCGGAGCGGTGACAACCTGGCCATCCTGATTGAAGATCCCCGCTTTTACAAATGCTGGGCAGGCTGCACCAAGGAGATGGTTCGGGCTGCCCTCGGCTGCCCGATTCGCGTACGGCATTCCGCCTAAAGACTTAAGGAGGGTGTTGTTGTCATGAAGCAGAACCGATTGCCAGATGTGATGGGGCTGAGGCTATCGCGGGAAGCGCTACGGGTGTTGAAAGAACGAGGAATTGTCGTCCAATCATCGGTAAGCCTGGAACACCAGCACCTTGCGAATCGCTATGTGGTGCGCGGGTTGGAGTCAGGCGGCGCGGCCGGAGAACTTGGGCGATACGTCACCTTCACCCAGGAAGATGGTCAGCCAATCGAGTGGCTGCATCCGGTTGAGGCGATCGGAGTGAACGGCTTACATGCCGTAGTGGTGGCGCCGGTGCTGGTGCGAGTCGAGATGCTACGAAAGGGACGGACGTACGAACTGCTGATTACGCAGCATCGCCCGGGTGCGACCAACGACGGAACGCGGCCGCCACTGGAAACAAGGCTCCTGTTTCGGGGAATTCACGGTCGCTTAGATCTGGATTTGTCCGAAAAGGACAAGGACAAAGCCGGCACGGTTCTCCCAACTTTCTATTCGCGCGCTGGGGAGGAAGTCGGGATACCGAAGCGGTTTCGCCAATCGGTGCGCGCGATAACCGCGGCGGTTCATTGCGACGGCTGTTTCCATTGCCACTATGTCAGGCCGCCGCAGAAGAAAGAGGACCAGTCGTGCGCCGCGGAAAGTGTCACAGCCTGACATGGCTGAACGGAAGGAGTGAATAGCGATGCATAGCAAGGTCAAGAACTACGCGCTGGTTTTCTGTCTGTTTGTGTTTTTGTTCGTAACTATCGGCGGCGGCCTACACATGAACCCGGGCGGTGCATTCCTTGCCGCAGCGACCGGCACGCCACTGATGATTTATGTCTTCAATCGCAGGTTCAGTGGGGATTGCCGACCAGAGCATGTGCCATCCCAGCTTGCGGGAAATGAGGTTCGATATGGCAGCGACAAATCGAATAATCCCGATTGACGAAAGTGAAGTCGCGGTGAACGAGAGCGCAGGTTCAGAGCGTTCCGAACCCACACGCGCGTTTCGGCGGCACTTGCCGGACGAGCGGCGGGCACTCACCCATCACTTCTCCATCGCCGGGCAGGAGGGATACCTAACGGTCGGAGTTTACGAGGATGGCCTGCCAGGAGAGATCTTCATCACCATGGCAAAACAGGGCTCGACCATCTCGGGGCTCATGGATTCGTTTGCAACTGCGGTATCGCTGGCTCTGCAATATGGAGTGCCCCTCGAAGTGCTTTGCAGCAAATTCACGCATGTGCGCTTCGAGCCCAGCGGTTGGTCCGGAAATCCCAAGATCGGCTACGCGAAGTCGATTGTGGACTACGTGTTCCGGTGGCTCGAACGGAAATTCATCACCGGTGACCAGGGCGAATTGTTCAAGGCCTTTCCGATGCCCATTCAGCCACCGATGGATGCCAATGGTGCGGATCCGGTTGGAGCGCTCGGAGAACTTATCCAGATGGGAGATGCGCCCGCCTGCAACATCTGCGGTTCGCTGATGGTTCGTAGCGGAACCTGCTACCGCTGCATGACCTGCGGGGGTACGAACGGGCGTTCTTAGCTAAGTGGCTCAAATTGTAATTCGTCCCTATACAGGGTATATTAATAGCATCATGCATGCTGCAGACTTTACCGTGGCTGAAGCCTCCTGGGTGACGGGTTTGTCCGTCAAAGCAGTCAATAAAGCGATCGAAGACGCCGCTGTGCCAATTCGAATCGTCCGCGCAGGCGGTGTGCGTCGCCGCTATGTTCCGTACGCCAGCTTGCTCTGTTTGCAGCTTCATGCAGAGGGACTAAAGCGGCTGCCCTTACGCATGCGAAGAGAAGTGTTTCGCCGGGTGTTGAGCGAGCCACAGCAGAAGCAACTTAAGTACACCGATGCGCTGATCATCGACGTGGGAGGGGCAAGAGGGAAAATGAGCAGCAAGCTTCAGAACCTGGAAAAGGTCTCGGGCACGGTCCAATCTGACCCAGAAATTATGGCGGGCACGCCTGTGTTTCGTGGGACGAGAATCCCCGTTTACCTGATTGCCGACATGATCGAACAGGGGACGCCGATCGACGAGATCCTGGAGGGGTACCCATCGCTGACTCGCGAGATGGTGGAGTATGCGGGCATCTACGCGACCACCCATCCTCGACGCGGACGGCCGCCGATACAGCCCTGGTCTGGGACGAAGCCGGTAGGGCGCAAGAAGGGCAAGTTGCGGCGTGTCGCGTAGGGTCAAGTTACTGATCGATGAATGCCTGCATACGAGCCTGGTTAAAGTAGCAACCGACCGGCTTTATGAGGCTTACCACGTGGCCCATCTGGGCATGAGCGGTCTAAAAGACCACGAACTCATGCTTAGAATTCGAGATGAGGATTTCACTCTCGTTACCAACAACGCCATCGATTTCCGGCGGCTGTTTCGGAAGGAGCAGATTCACCCTGGCCTAGTGATTTTCGTCCCTAGCGTAGCTCCGGCAATCCAGCGTGCACTGCTTGAAACCGTGTTGGACTACATCGGCGATCGCGATCTCGTAAATCGCGCCGTCGAGATCACCCTGTCTGGCGAAACGGCAGAAATAGAGGAATACGAAATCCCGCTTACGGACGGAACGGACAGCTAGAATTCCGTCAGATCCAACCTTCCTGATTCTCTTCTTGACTCCTGCACCCGATCTGTCTTGGCCCGCATGACGGGCCAGCCATGAAGCCCAAGGCCAAATGCCTCGAGTCAGTGCCGCGGTTTGGTCGTCAACAATCCTGCCTCACCACTCTCGCAATTAATCTTACATTCTCAATAAGGAGGCTTAATGCCATGCAGAAGGTTCTGCTGATTGGATATCTCGGTCGTGATCCTGAGGTGAAGTACAGCCAACAGGGTATGGCCATCGCACAGTTCTCCGTCGCCACAACGGAACGATGGAAGGATAAAGACGGCGAACCGCAGGAACATACGGAATGGTTTGCCGTGAAAGCCTTCAATCGCCTGGCAGAGATCGCCGGCGAACACCTTCACAAAGGCTTTCGCTTATGGTGAGCTGAGCATAAACGGGATTATGCGAAGCAAAGAATTATGAGCAGTAGAATGTCGCATCAACATCCGGTCTGAATTTCGACCAAGATTTCCTCAGCATAATTTTCTTCTGGGTCGGGTTTCCCCATCGCATGGAAGAACCCAGTACATCAATCCAGCGGCCGACCTTTGTCTCGGAGACCAGGTTCAATCAGCGATCAGAAGAACTGCCCGCTCTGCTCGAGTGCAAACGTGAATTGCAAGAGGGCGGGTACCACGCCCGAGTCATTGGTAGGCATCTTGCAGCTCAGCAGCATTTTCTGGCACATCTTGCACAGCTCAATATATCGCCGCAAGCTGTCCGTGAGGCTGATGTTGAGGACTTCTTGAGAACCAAGCTGCAACAGTACGGCGCACGGCATGGCCACCAACCCCGCGATATTGGCCAGTGGCGGACCAGATACACCGCAGCAATTTATCGAGTGCTGCGAGCGATTCAAGGGCAGTGGCCGTCGGAAGGACGTCTATTGACCAAGTCAGAGCGATTCCAACGCGAGCTTCTGGAAGGCTATGGGCGCTGGCTCACCGAGGTGTGCGGCCTATCTTCAAAGACCCTCTGCAAAAACAGCCGAGCTGCCCGAATATTTCTGCATTGGCTTGAAGAGCGGGCGAGTATCGAATCCCTTGCCGTACTGAACGTCGCAGACATCGATGCTTTCTTCTCATGGCGGATGCCGGGGCTGCGGCGTGCCACGCGGCACGGAGTATGCCAATGCTTGAGGAGCTTCTTGCGCTATCTGCACGCCTCAAATCGAATCCGCGCAGATCTCTCTGGCTTCGTATCAGGTCCCATTCTGTATGGCGACGCAGAGATTCCACGCGCACTTACTGAAGAGCAAGTAAAAGCCGTCCTCGATTGCACACGTAGCGATCGAAGTCCCAAGGGATTGCGAGATTACGCCATGCTACTGATGTTGGCGACGTATGGGTTGCGCGCTGGTGAGGTGGTCTGGCTGTCCTTGCAAGACATTAGCTGGAAAGAGGAGAGGCTGCGGGTACGCAGATCGAAAACTCAAACCGAATCATTCCTTCCACTGGTACGCCCCGTAGGGGACGCTCTCATCAAGTATCTGAAGCACGGTCGGCCGAAAACCGCGTTCCGACAGGTCTTCTTAAGGAGCCGCGCTCCGTTCCGCCCATTTTCAGGTACCAGTCCGCTGAACTATGTCATCCTCGCTCGCTTGAAAGAGGCGGGGATCGAGGTGAAGGGACGGCATGGACCACATGCGTTCCGTTATGCTCGCGCTATAAGCCTGCTTCGCGCCTCGGTTCCGCTGAAGTCCATCTCTGACCTTCTCGGGCATACATCCACTTCGTCTACACGCGTGTACTTGAAGCTGGAAACGGAAGATCTGCGAATGATTAGCCTGGAAGTGCCCAGAAAGGATTCTGATGCGGGCCTGGCCAGATAAGGATGAAGCACTTCTGAACGAATATATTCGACAGCTGCCACCATCTACCAAACAGCAGGCGTATCGCCGGGTGATCCGCTGGTTCCAGATCTTCGTCAGCCACAACTCGACATTCGATCAGGAAGTAGTCCAGGCGTGGATACGTGCACGAAGCGCGCAGACTTGTGTGCAAACAGCGCTAGTGAACGCTCAATGGATCGATCGCTTTCTCGACTGGCTTGTCACCCGAAAAGCTGTTGCGGTCAACCCGTTCGCGGAGCTACGTCGAAGATTTGGATGCCGGTTGACCGCTCCTATCGCCAGGGCGCTGCTTAGCTCCAGTCCCACAGAAACGTTGGAGGCACTGCGGCCGCTGCCACGTTATGGCAGCCACTTAGGAGCAGCGATGCGTGACCATGTCGCACGCATGCGCACGCTCGGCTTCCGATACAGCCATGAATATCGGTTCTTGCAGTTCGACCGATTCCTGCAACAACGTCTTGGCGCAGAGAACGAGTCGCTTTCAACGTTGGTGCGCGAATACACTGCCGTTGCGCCGTCGGCGGCGGGTAAATTGCAGTGCATTCACCTCGGCAGGGTTCTGGCTAAGGCTCTTAACCGAACTGAAAGTGCCATCGAGCTACCGAAGCTGGACCGTGTCTTAGCGCGGGAGAGATCGCGCCAGCGATGCCGACCTTATATCTACAGCACGGCGCAGATTCTCCAATTGCTCGAAGCAGCGCTGAAGTTCCCGTCACCCTGCGCGCCGTTACGTCCTATGACGGTGTATACGATGCTGGTCCTTGCTTACTGTGCGGGGCTTCGTGTGAGAGAGATCGGTGGTCTTCGATGTGGAGATGTAGATTTCGATACGGGAACGATTGAGGTTCACGACACGAAGTTCTTCAAGTCACGCCGACTTCCTCTCGCTGCAAGCACCCTCTCTGTACTGAAGAACTACTTCAAGGCACGCCTTACAGCGGGCTTTCCTGAAGCTCCAGAGGCCCCGCTGTTCTGGAACAAAAGGAGACCTTACAGCTACGTGACCACGAGAGATTTACTCAGCGCCGTTATTCGCCGAGCCGGACTCAACACGCACACCGGTCGCGGTGGACCCCGCGTTCACGATTTACGTCACACGTTTGTCGTTCACCGAATGACTGAGTGGTACCGTCAAGGAGTCAATCCCCAGAGCCGACTGCCTTACCTTGCCACATACCTCGGGCACCGCGACATTCATTCAACGCTCGTCTACCTCACGATCACACAGGAATTGCTTCAGCACGCGAGTGCCCGCCTTCGATTGTCACGAGCCGATGTGGTGAAGGCTGTTCTAGGAGGCGCCTAATGTTGAAGTTGACCTGTCCTTCCTTAGCAGTACTTCTGCACAGATTCTTTCTTGAGTGGCTAGGGGAGCAAAGGAGCGCATCCCCGAAGACCATTCACGCATATCGTGACGCATGGAGACTCTTTCTGCGGTTCACGGCAAAGCGGCGGGGCAAGCAGGTAGCAAAACTGCAACTGGAAGACTTGACGGAAGACGAGGTTCTCACTTTTTTGCAGCACATCGAACGTGATCGGCATGCGAGCGTTACGACGAGGAACTGCCGGCTGGCAGCCCTGCGAAGCTTCTTTTCTTTCGTCGCAGAACATGAGCCTACGGCCGCGCAGCAATGCCATGAGATTCTTCGCATACCGTTCAAGCGCGCATCCCGGCGATCGATGGTCTACTTGGAGGAATCCGAAGTGGTTGCAATCATCGCACAGACAGATCGGTCCACGCTCGAGGGCCAGAGAGATCACCTATTGCTTTCGCTCTTGTACAACACCGGGGCTCGCATCCAAGAGGCATTGAATCTCCGGCCTGAAGACTTCCACCTGGCATCACCTACCCACGTTCGGCTGCTGGGAAAAGGACGAAAGGAAAGGATTGCGCCCCTCTGGCCTGAAACAGCGCACCTCGTGGCAGCCTTCGTAAAGAGGCAGTCGTACGGTTCTGACGAGCATCTTTTTCGGAACCGGTATGGTGCCGGACTAACTGCTTCAGGCTTCCGATTCCGCTTGCGGAACTACGTAAAAGCCGCAGCCGCGACACAACCCACACTCTCGCGAAAGAAGGTTACGCCCCACACGTTTAGGCACACGATTGCAGTTCACCTGGTTGCGGCCGGCGTCGACGTTACAGTCATCCGAAGTTGGCTGGGCCATGCTCATCTTGACACGACGAACCTCTACGCTGAAGCAAACATCGAGACCCAGCGGAAAGCATTGGAGAAGGCTGACCCAAGATTGCGGAACAGCAAGCGACCCCGATGGAAACGCGATGCCGATCTGCTGGCTTGGCTCGATTCTTTGTAGCTCACGTGCGCCTGGCAGTCGACGCGTCACGCTTGCCAAAACCGCCGACATTTATGTGAAGGAAGATCAGAATACCGCGAGCTTTCACCGCGTTGTGTTGAGTCTGCTTCGCATATCAAACTCCTACACATAATCCCGCTTATGGTGAGCTGAGCATAAACGTGAGCCTTTGTGAAGGTGTTCGCCGGCGATCTCTGCCAGGCGATTGAAGGCTTTCACTGCAAACCATTCCGTATGTTCCTGCGGTTCGCCGTCTTTGTCCTTCCATCGTTCCGTAGTGGCAAGGGAGAACTGTGCGATGGCCGTACCCTGTTGGCTGTATTTCACCTCAGGATCACGGCCGAGATTTCCGATCAACATTACTTTCTGCATGGGTTTACTCCTCATCAATATGTAAAAGTGT
Organism: uncultured Acidobacteriaceae bacterium; assembly: GCA_963699185.1. GTDB lineage: Bacteria > Acidobacteriota > Terriglobia > Terriglobales > Acidobacteriaceae > DASRAA01. Next base: position 1,939,806 of record OY969419.1, read on the forward strand.
CTGTGACACTGGAGAAGAAAGGTCGGTCGCGCCTCCCAATTACGCAGGAGGCGTAACGCAACTTGCGTAATTCTGCATCCACTTACCGCCACGAATTTTTTTTGTGTATTGTGGGTTTACGCATAGCGTGAGAATGGCGGGGCTGTAAAAACAGCGACTTAGATTGACCGTGCCTTCATAAGGTGAGAATCGCTGGACCCATGAGATGAAAATATCGCCACAAATTGACGCATAAGATGAAAACGCCGACACGCACCCGCATGCCGATTTCGAGCTAACTTCCCGTTTGCCGACGATCCACTCGGGATGCTCAGGTCGTGGCCAGTTTGGCGGTTTGGGCGTTATACGGCCATCTCTAACACTGTCGCCCCTGTCAAGCACTTTGTGAGCACACTACAGCATCCGCTCTTAAGAGCGTGCCATTTCGCTCTCATAGAAAACTCCGTGCCTTCATCAACCAAAGGCTCGCGTGTAATCTCTCGGGTGGAACTCAGTCCGACCCAACCATCTCTCCGGTCGCGACATCGATCATGATTACTACTTCGAACTCCCTCTTAGAAGGGAGCGGGATGTCCAATCAAGTGGGCGGTGATTTACTGCACACCATGGACGTGTTCGGACTCTCCCGCGTGCGAACCGAACTTTGCAACCTGGTCGTAATTCCATTCCTTGCGCCACATCCAGAACAAACTGACAGCGAGTTTGCGCGCCATGGCTACCTTGGCGATCCGGGCATCTCGCCGCATGGCCAGGTGTAAATACTTCCGTCGCCACACCTCGTCGCAATGGACAGCAGCCTGGGCTGCTTCCACCAGCAAGAAACGTAACAGCGTGTTGCCCTGCTTGCTGATATGCCCCAGCCGCTGACGATTGGCGCTGGAGTCTTCACAGGGAATGAGTCCCAAGTAGCTGCCAATCTGCTTGCCGCAAGCGAAACGCTTCGTTGATCCGATGACCAGCACAAAGGCAAGGGCAGTCAGGGGGCCAACCCCGGGATGCGTCATCAGCCGTAGCACCTCGGGTCGTTTCTTGGCTTCCTGCTCCACCGCCGTGCTTAATTCATCGATGGTGGGGTTCAAGCGGTCTAGCACGTCCAACAAGTCTTGCCGGCGTCGGCTGGCCCAAGGTAACAGCACGAAGGACTCCAACTGGGCGCGACCCGACTTGCTCCACAGCGCTCCCTTGCGTCGCACTCCTTCGTTCATAGCCACTGCCTGCAACTGATTCATGACTCGTGTCCGGATCTGCACAAGCCGATGCCGATGCCAAAGCAGTTGGCGCAGATCCCGGTTTTCCGGGCTCGGCGCCCATATGCGTGGAAAGCGGTCTTCGACCAGCAGCTTCAGCAGCAACTGCGCATCCAACCGGTCATTCTTCTGCTTCCGCACTCGCGCAGCCTTAACCTCGGACGGATTACCAATCCATAGCTCGAAACCCAGCTCCGCCAGTAACCGTTCGAACCAGCGGGCGTGCCCTGTGGCTTCTATCCCCACGCGCACGCTTACACCTCGTAGCTTTAAGTCGCGGTAAAACCTTTCGGCTTCGCCGTCCTTGTGCAGCAGTCGTCGTTCACCGCTTTCTCCCGTTTCTGCATTTACAAACGTGATTTGCTGAACGCTCGGGTGATAATCGCAACCTATAATCAACATGTTCGGCTCCTTCCTCCCGAGCCTTGGTTGCTTGGCAGCTATCAAGTCTACTCACGTCGAGGGAGCCGACAGTGTTATGAAATCACGTGGGATAAGTTCCGGTTTGTCCGTCATCCGCTGGGAGACAGAAAGGGCCCAGCGGCTGGGGCGCTGTCTTCACTTTTCGGAGGTCGCGCCGAGCTCTGGTTAAGCACCTGGCGGTAGCAGGGTCAGACCGAACGGTCGAGCCAGTTCAACCAGCTGTGGGGGATTGGGGGCTGGCGAACATTTTGCCACCGCTAAGAAGTACTCCTCTAGTCCGCCGGGAGTGATAACGAATACCAAACGGCTGGGCGTGGACGCCACGTTGCGGAAGCCGTGTGGAATGTTACGGGGCAAGATCGCGGAGGCACCAGCGGAAACGGTCCGGCGCTCATCCCCGACATGCAACTCGTAGCTACCATCAAGAATATAAAATATCTCGTCCTCACGTGAATGGATGTGACGCGGTGGACCCCAGCCAGGCGGCGTAACCTGCTCGATCACTGTATATCGTCCTCCAGTACCGGCGGCGGCCGCGATCAAACGCATTGTGGTCCCGAGCATCGTGAATGTGGGCCCAGCACCGGCGTCAGTCAGAATCGGATGAAAAGGCGGTGCGGCGAAACCGGCCATAGCGTCTACCCTCAACTTAGCTTCACGCATCACTTTGAGCTCCTTCCAGGGTCAAATTGCATCAGTTGTGCTATGGGTATGGGATGGGGTCCAAGCAGGTCGGAGAGAGCCTCCGAGAGCGTGGGAAAGCGAAACTGAAATCCGGTGGAGAGTGCCACTTGTGGCACCGTGCGATGGCTATCGAGAAAGAGGTCTGCACGCTCTCCCCACACCAGCTTCATCATTCCCCTGGACGTGGGAAAGAGCCTGGGGCGATGAAGGGTGTGCGCGAATATTTTGGCGAACTCGCGACTGGTAACAGGATTGGGACTGGCGCTGATGAATGGGCCTGTAATGGTTTCCTGATCCAAGGCGTGTAGGATCAAGCGAGCGGCATCATTGATATGAATCCAGGAGAACCATTGTCCCCCAGGACCAAGCGTGCCGCCAAAGCCGCTGCGATATACGGGGAGCAGGGCAGCTAACGTCCCTCCTTCTCGCCCCAGCAGCAGGCTCTGGCGCAGCAGCTCCAGCCGGGCGCCAGTTTCGCGCACGGGCTGCGCTTCGGCTTCCCACACCTGGGCTAGTTCTGCAAGGAAGCCTCCAGTCCCAGGTGCCGCATTCTGATCGACCTGCCGGTCTCCAGTATCGCCCGCGTACTCGACGGCAGTGGAAGAAATGAAGGTGCATTCTTCTCCTCCGATCTTGCGGATGCCCTCCACGAGCGAGCGGGTCGCAAGCAGCCGTGTTTGGGTGAGCTCCTGCTTGCGTGCCGGACTCCAGGGTTTGGCAAAGATGGGATCGCCCACCAGATTGACCACCGCGGGGGCCCCATCGACTGGAGCTGCCGGATCACTGGCCTGCCATCTCCGAATCTCTACAGCAGATGGGAAGTGATGTGCCGAAGGTTGGCGCACCAGTGCAATGACCCGATCCCCTGAAGCTTGCAGTGCCTCCACCAGGCGGTGCCCGACCATGCCGTTAGCGCCTGCGATAGCCACCGTGCGGGATTGGTCAGCTCTTGGTCTTGTCGTCATCGTTTTCTTTTTCTCTTGCGTTTGCATAAAAATACTATCCCACCATCTCCTTGTTACAAAATCTAGCAACGCTATATACGATGCCACGCATTCGAAAAAGTTTCGCCATCCGCCGTTGACCCTAGCGGCGCTATAATTCCTATCAATGGCAACGAAACCGGCAGCAAGCCGGATTGCGGAACGAAAACTGCGTGACATGCAGGCCCGCCGGGCACAGATTATCAGTGCCGCACGACGAATCGCCGAACTTGAAGGGTGGTCCAACGTAACCGTTCGGCGGCTATCCGACGAAATTTCATACAGCCAACCCGTCTTGTACGCTCATTTTGGAAGCCGCGAAGGGATTCTCGCCGCGGTTGCTATCGAAGGTTTCCAGGAGATGGGCGTGGCTTTGGAGAAGGCGCGGAAACGGGTTAAGCGTGGAACTACGGTCGAATCGGTCGCGGCCGCATATCTGGAGTTCGCCGCGTCTTCACCCGCACTGTATGAAGTGATGTTTTCGCTCAGCCTGAGCGTACCATTCGATGACGCGGCTACTCCTCCGGAGCTGCGTTTCGCGTTTTCCCAACTACTGGAGTTGTTTCAGGGGCAGAGCTCGAAGCCAGAGGTTATATCGGAACTGTTTTGGGCGAGCCTCCATGGTATCGCCGAGCTAACAAGAACCAAGCGATTTCCGCGCAGCGGTCAGAAAGAGCGCGTAAGGGCGCTCGTCGAGCTCTTCAGTTTCCCAAGAGAAAGGGCACAGGTGGCGAAAGCGCGATGACTGTAATAGGCGCGCTCTCATTCGCAAACGAGGCGAGATGAGTCCTCACGAACGCGCCTGTCGCCATCAACTTCAGAATCGTCGGCAAACAAGAAGTGACAGTCGGCTCTACTTTCGGCTTGCCCGTGATGCTTCCGCAGTGGGCAACGGCAAACAGAGAAAGGCAACGAGCGCTGACAGAGAGCCGCACGACTATTGCGGGAGACCCGTTTTATAGAAAATGGCTTTGTGGCGCGGGTCAGCGCTGTAGCGAGCGCCTTTACATCGATAACGGCTTGCCTTTAACAGTGGAATTATTTCATCAGCTTGCCTCTTTCATTCTGAGCTGCAAGCCCATATCGTATTGCCGCTTCAAGCGTATCGATGTTTATATCCTTTAAAGCTTTAAACCGAATGCAATATCCGGTCACGCTCGCCTTGCCTAGTTTTTTTCCATACGTTTTGGCTAAGTACTTCTTATCTTTGAGACCAAGAATATAGACAGAGATTCCGGTTTTGTTTCCGCTCACACCAATTTGAAAAAACTCTCTGCTTTTTCCATTGGCATATTTTATTGTGTGAAATCCATACCCAATCGTAGGGTTGGAAACAGTATGATTTTTGCTGTCTTTACCATCGGAGAACCATAATTTGCATTCTGGTGACACTTGAAGTGTGAGCCGATGCAACTCTCGCATGTCACTGCGTTTTGGCTCCGGTTGGCTGGTAATATAGTTCTTGATTTGATCTTGTACGTTCATTTGTTCTGCTCCCTAGTTGCGCGCACGAGATTATACGACGTTTAGTCCTTCTCCCCCTTGCAAGGGCGGCCGGACCTGACCGTTGAAGTCGCTCGACCGCAAGGGCCCCCCGCAAGCCGTTGTTGCGTGGTGGCTTTTCAGAATTCCCAAAGGCTTGAAATGTGTGGAGCGCCGAGAAGCGGGCAGAGGGGCTGGAGTACATGCACCCCAAGCCGAGTTCACCTTCCGGACGTATTGTCGGCGTTCCGTCCTTGTGGCCGCGACTTGGTGGAGTTCTTCAACAACACGGGTTGGGCGTTTTACGTCCATCTCTAACAATGTTGGGTGTGTCAAGAGCTTTCTTGAGCACACTACTCCCGGCTCTCCGAGAAGAGCGCCATTTCGCTCTCATTGAAAACTCACCATCGTCAACCCAGGCTCGCGTCTAATCTTTCGGGCGGAACTCAGTCCGACCCAACCATCTCTCCGGTCACAACTGCGATCATGATTACCACTTCGAACTCCCTCTTAGGAGGGAGCGGGAGGTCCAATCAAGTGGGCGGTGATTTACTGCACATCATGGACGTAGTCGGACTCTCCCGCGTGCGAACCGAACTTTTTCAATTGTTCGTAATTCCATTCCTTGCGCATCATCCAGTACAGACGTATGGCTAGCTTCCTCGCCGTCGCTGCCTTGGCAATCCGTCTTTCGCGTCGCATCGCCAAGTGGGTATACCGGCGTCGCCAGTCGGGGTCGCGCCTTACGGCAGCTTGCGCTGCCTCCACCAGCAGAAAGCGCAGCAGAGAGTTGCCTTGCTTGGTGATATGTCCCAGCCGCCTCCGATCGGCGCTGGAGTCTTCACAAGGGATCAGCCCGACATAGCTGGCGATCTGCTTGCCACAAGCAAAGCGCTCCGCTGAGTCGATGATCAGCACGAAGGCCAGGGCTGTAATAGGTCCCACCCCAGGGTGCGTCATCAGGCGTAACACCTCGGGCCGTTGCTTGGCTTCCTGCTCGACGGCCGTGCTTAACTCCTCGATCGTCGGGTTCAATCGATCCAGCAGCTCCAGTAAGTCGTGCCGGCGCCGTGCCGCCCAGGGAGCCAGCGGAAGCGACTCTAACTGTGCTCGCCCCGACTTGCTCCACAGCCCTTTCTTGCGGCGTACTCCTTCATTCATGGCCACGGCGTGCAACTGATTCATGATCCGCGTCCGCATCTGCACCAGCCGATGTCGATGCCACAGCAGGTGGCGCAGATCTCGATTTTCCGGACTGGGTACCCACACCCGAGGAAAGCGATCCTCCAGCAGCAGCGGCGGCATCCAGGCGATCTGTCTTCTGCTTTCGCACTCGCTTGGCCTTGATCTGCGCCGGATCTCCGATCCACAGCTCGAAGCCCAGTTCCGCCAGCAGCCGCTCGAACCAGCGGGCATGTCCGGTCGCCTCCATCCCCACTCGCACCTTGCAGCCTGTTGCCTTTAGCTCGCGATAGAACTTCTCGGCTTCTCCATCGCTATGATTCAGTCGCCGTTCACCGCATTCCCCGGTGTCGGTATTTACAAACGCGATTTGCTGAACGCTCGGGTGATAGTCCACACCTATAATCCACATATCGGCTCCTTCCTCCCGAGCCTAGGGTCGATGATTAGCCAAAGTCTACTCGGTGGTCGAGGGGACCGACATTGTTATGAAATCAAGTGGCGGTGCCAATGCGGTTGCCGGGTGCGCTTTGTCCGTCTGATTCTCAAGTCCGTTTGGTGCCGGAATTCTGGGGCTCAACACTCGATCGTCCAGAAAGCTGCCGGCTTTTTCATAGTTGATCAGCAGCTTTTCAACCTGCTGTCGCAGACTCTCCTCGCGACAGTTTTCGGCCAGAGAAACGATGCCCGTTGCGAAGAGTCCAGCTCCAAAGCGGCCTCAAACAGATCTTTCGCCCTGTCCCATTTTTCCGGGGTCATCTGCATGGTGTGCGCCGACCTTCTCCTAATTGGTTAACGCGACGTTTACGCGAAAAAAAGGACATAGGCTCGGCGGACGTCAAGGTTGGGCCTGGAGGATTCCACACGGGGGGCCTCAAGCATGTCCCCCAACACCTTGTCCGGTAGTACGGCGTCCGCACGGCGACTTCAAGTCTCCATCGAGCCAATCCTTCGCAACATTCAATTCAGAAGACTCCGAATAACCTCTGGTAGCAACAGAGATCCCGGATCGTTCTCTCCGCCCCCTATGGCGGCTTCCAAGCTCATGGAAGGTGCGGGAAGGCCAGCCGCCAGAAAAGCGGAGTAGAGCTTGAGTCCCATGCGATTATCAGCACCAGTATTCTCCAAAGCGGCCCTTATCCATTCCATCGCCTGACAGAAGGTAGGCGATTCCGGGTAGCACTTCGCCGCCTCAACGTCGAACTCCTGAAAAGCGATGACGCCGCCCGGCCTGATTTGTTGGGCCAGACGGCGCAGCACCGCTACGGGATCAGCCTGGTACATCAATACAAGTCGGCCGATCACCGCATCGAAGGGCTTAGCAAAAAACATCCTGGTCAAGTCGCTTGCTGTGAAAGTCACATTCGTGAACCCAGCCGCTTTTGCCCTCTCATTGGCCGCTTGTACTGCAACAAGCGACTTGTCCACGCCCAACACCTCGCCGGACTCACCGACAAGCGAAGCCGCTAGAAATGCCACGTCGCCGTTGCCGCTACCCACATCGAGAATGCGCATGCCACGAGCCAAGCCAGCTTGCTCGAACATGCGGCGTGTAAAGGGCTCGAAGAGCGTGGCTTGTGTGCTGAGGCGGGTTAACTCACGCTGAGAGTGGCCCAGAGCATAGCTGGGCGCGCCACCTACCGAGGTGCGAACGGGACGGGGCTCGGCCGCCACGCCGGGATAGTTTGGATAAGGGTTATCTTCCATGAAATCGTGGGTGCCGAGTTCCGAACCAATGAATGCATGTTGTCCAGCATCGAACGCCTGGTGCATGGTATTTCTCCTTCTACGAGGGAAGGCGCAGAACGCGGTGAAACTCGATCATCGTGGTTTCCTGGTTCAGCAGCTTTTTTTATCTGATTTGTCTTCAGCCGCCCAATCGCGATAGAGAACGGCCTTAGAGCGCGTGACGGAGAACGATCAACAACCCAGGTAGTAGTGCAGTTTGAATTCCGCAGGTCAGGAATGCCAGAGTAATTCCAAGGTTGTTGTATCCGTAAGAGGCCCGTGGTGAAGCAGGTTGAAACCCGGCTCGATTGTAAAAGCGAACGCGATAACAGTGTGGTGAAGCGCGGCGCTACCACCTTTGCTTGCGGGATATTGCAACTCCGGAACCGCTCTAGAACTAAGGAGTAGACTTGCGGTATGAGTAACCCCATGGATTTCCCTTGTCCGGGGTGCGCGGCTGCTGCGAACCAACAGTGCGTTCGCATCAACGCCACGACGATGCCGGAACCACACAGCAAGCGGAAGCACCTGGCGATGGGAATTAAATCGCATCGCCGAGAGGATTTCATCCGAGATGCTGTGCGAATTACGCGGGAAGCGACGGAGAAATAGTTACATCGGTAACGAGAACGGGATTCAGAAGCCGCAACTGCGGACTGCTCCAAAGTATCGGGATTAATATTCCGTTCTGTCGAGGTTCGATCGAATCACTTGGCAGCGGGCACCTCCAAGGGCAAGCCAGCTGCCGACCACCCCTCGACGCCATCGATGAAAATCCCGATCTCGCCGGAGCTTTCTCGGAGCAGGATGCTGGCCGCGGTCGCAGCGCGAAATCCTTCACGGCAGTACACAAGACTCGGCTTGGACAGGTCGATGCGCTGCAGACTCGAATTGAAATCGAGCAGCGGTGCTGAGACGGCGCCGGGCAAGTGTCCTTTCAGCCATTCTGCGCGGCTTCGAACATCGACGAGCTGTAAAGGCCTATCAGATTGCAAGGTTTGGCGAACGCTCGCACAGCGGTGAATCGAAATGCTGTCCAGATCGAGATTGAGCTCGCGCCATCGCGGCTCGTCGGCAAGCGAATAGCCGATCACGTGCTCGACCCCAACTCTGGCCAATCGCGTGCAAGCTTCCGCCGCGGACGATTCACTCTCTGCCACCAACACGAGCTGCTGAGCTGGGTCGATCAGAATGGCCGCCCAGCTTGAGAAATTTCCCATGAGACTAATCTGAATCGCTCCTCGGATATGAAGCGAGGCGAACTTTTCGGCTGGTCTTGTATCCAGGAGAAGAGCCCCTAGGGAACCTCTGAACTACCCCCTGTCTTTCAAGCGGGAATGCCTTGAAAGGTGAGGTTCAGATCGATGCCTTCATCCCCACTGGCTCTTTGAGCCCTCCGGCTGGCCCCGTTCCGGTAGTCGGGCGTCCTGGAAAGACACTACGCCGCTGAGTACAGCAGCTTCTTGCGTACCAAGAACAGGTTGACCAGGGCGCAGGTGGCGAACACCCGGTTGGCGTTCTTCTTCAATCCTCGATAGCGCACTTTCACAAACCCGAACTTCAGCTTCATTACCGCAAACACGTGCTCCACTTTCGAGCGCACGCGAGACTTGGTGCGGTTTTTGGCTCGTTCTATTTCGTCGACGCGGTCCTTGAAACGGTACTGCTTGTGGGTCATGTCCTGCGCTCCGGGCGCAACTTCCCGCATGGCTTCCGTTTGCCCCCGATAGGCCTGATCGCCCCAAACCTTCGACTCTTCCCCGTGCAGTAACTCCGGCAATACCGTGCTGTCCGCCACGTTGGCCGCTGTCGCCACCACACTGTGAATCATCTTCGTCTTACTATCCACGCCCACGTGTGCTTTCATCCCGAAGTACCACTGCTTGCCCTTCCTCGTTTGGTGCATGGCAGGGTCGCGCTTCTGCCCCCGGTTCTTGGTCGAACTGGGGGCATGAATGATGGTTGCATCGACGATGGTGCCGGTCATGATCCGCACTCCCCGGCTCTGTAAATACAGGTTCACCGTCTGCAGAATCTCCCCGCCCAAACCGTGCTCTTCCAGCAAGTGACGGAACTTGCAAACCGTCGTCTCGTCCGGCACTGGTTCCCGCCCCAGATCGATGCCCACAAATTGCCGCATCACCGCCGAGTCGTACAGCGCCTCTTCCAGCCCAGGGTCCGACAGGTTGAACCATTGCTGGAGAAAGTACACGCGCAGCATCCGCTCCAGCCCCACCGGGGGCCGCCCGTTGCCGGCTTTTGGATAGTGAGCCTCGATCAAGCCGCACAACTGGGCCCACGGCACTACCTGTTCCATCTCTTCCAGAAACAAAGCACGCCGCGTCTTCTTCGCGTACGGCTCGAACCCGTTCGCCATCGCCAGTGTCTGCTGCTTCATCGCTCTACAGGCCTCCACCAAATTTCCTCTCACTCTAGCCTGCAGATCGGTGGAAATCGGAGTACTTGTTCAGAGTCTCCCTAGCCGTCGTTCCTCAACGAGCTGTGGTGCCGTCAGAAGCCGAAGTTTGAACGATCCGGACAACTTGTTGATCTCCTGTAACTAATAGCGCAGAGTACAATGCCTTTCGATCATATTGACATTCCACTGCTCAATTCACCTTAAATTTGGCTGCGCAGGGGCCATTAAGTCTTCGCGGGCGTCGTGGCTCGCAACAACCGTTCTACCTTTTGCCGCTCGATTTCGCTCTCGGTAGTTGCGGCGCCACGCCTGTTCCACTCGTCCCACACCTGGGAGCTCTTCAGGTACCATTTGTGCGCCTCGGCTTCAGCGGTCTGCCGCTCCGCTACAGAAAAAGAGTGTTCCAGCGCTATTTGTCGTTGCACATTGCCGAGACTTTCATAGCAAAAACCCACGTCACGCAGAACCAATAGGCTCGGCGACGATAGTTTGAATTCGTCGAGGAACGGTACGGCAGAGTCCGCAAATTGCCGTGCCAGAGTCAAGTTGCCAACGGCCAGTTCTGCATCGCTAATCTTGCAATACGACCGCATCAGATGGATTCGCCCATGAGGGCTGGTTTTTGCCAATTCTTGCCTGATTGGATTCGCCTCCTGCAAGAGTTGGAGTCGTTCTGGTGCCTGTTTTCTGTCTACCAGGACCTCCGCCAGATCCTCGTCACGTACTGCAATCCAGTGCCGCGCCTCTGCCCCGTACTTGGGAGCCATCTCCTTGGTAAGTGCGATGGACGTTCGGTACCATCGGGCAGCGGTTGTGGGTTGTGAAAGACGAAACGAGTCACCCATTGTCGTATAGGCGAGGGACACATCGTAGCGCGCCTGCACGTTCTTCGTATCACTGGCAGCCAGCGATTCGGCAATCCCAAGAGCCTTCCGAGCATAGAGTTGGGCCTGCTTCGAGTCGCCAACGTTTAGCAGATCTCTCCCTGCCAGGGTCAGAACCATGTTTTGGTAGGCAGAAAACAGGTCACGCTGTACTTGCTTCTCAGATGGAAACTGTCGAGTCAAACCCTGGGCAACCTCTATTGCCTTGCGAACGTCCGCGACAGGTTCGGTCTGCGGGCCAAGCTCATTCAGCGCCCTCGCCCTGCGAAGATAGAGCCCGGTGAGGGTCCGATCATGATCCTCCTGGCCGTTTGCGTCGCTGCCGAAGACTTGGAACGCTTCCCGATAACTATTCAGAGCTTTGTCGGGCTCGAGGCTGCTTAGCTCGACGTCTCCGATCCCAGCATAGTTCATCGCCAGCAAACGTATCGGCATTGGATCGTTAGGCTTCTGTTGCAGAAACTCGATGGCGAGAGGAAGAGATTTTTGATAGTTGTCGAGTGCTTCGTGTGTATTTCCCAGGAATGACTGCATCCCGGCGAGCCGATGATATGCCTCAATGACTGCTTCGGTACTCTGTTCCCCGCGCAATCGGGCCCGGGCGTCAAGGGCCGCGCGCAAGGCTTCCTGGTAACTGGCAAGGGCCGTTCCCGAATTACCCAGATTAGCCACAAACGGCGAACCTTCAAGGTCGCCCACACGTGTATATGCTCGCGAGAGCTCAAGCCGCAGGCGGGGATCGTTACCCGATTCCTGCCGCAGTTGCTCCAGATACCCTAGAGCGCTGTGAAGCAGAGAGGCTTGCGCCTCGGTTGATGCGGGAGACTGCTGCAGCTTCTCTGTCAGATCCGAGATGGCCGAGTCAGCCAGTGCTGCAACTTGCTTCACCCTGCGATCCGCCGCACGGGACTGCCAACGATGCAAAAAGATCGAGCCAATCAACACGATCGCAGTAGCAGAAGTCATCAAGAGCGCTACCCGATGACGCTTTGCAAATTTGCTCAAACGGTAAACCGGAGTGGCTTTTCGAGCCAGGATGGGTCTCCCTTGCAGGAAGCGAACCAAGTCTTCTTCAAAATGCTGCGCGGAGAGATAGCGCCTCGACGGATCTTTGTCCATGGCCATCAAGACAATCCTGTCGAGATCTCCCGCCACTTCCTTTCGTACCCGATCAGGAAGACCCGGCACCGAGCTTGGCTTGCGAGTCTCCTGCTCGCAGACAAGCCTTCCCGCTGCGAAGGGTGAAAGCTCGCCGAGCGAGTAAGGACGCGACCCGGTCAGAAGTTCAAACAGAAGGACGCCGAGAGAATAAACGTCCGAGGCGGTTGTAAGATCGTGCCCCTGAAGTTGTTCCGGACTCGCGTAGTCAGGGGTCAACAGACGTTGCCAGCTTTCGGTCTGAGGCGGCCGGCCGGGAACGAGTTCGGGAGCCAAGGCTTTGGAAACGCCAAAGTCTATGAGTTTAACTATTCCATCTGAGGTTACCAGCACATTGCTAGGCTTGATGTCGCGGTGAATCACCAGCTTCTGGTGGGCGTAATGAACCGCGGAGCACACCGACCGGAATAGCTCAACCCGTTCTCGGATAGACAAGCCGCGGTTCTCGGCCGCCAGCGTGATGGGCTGACCTTCGACATACTCCATTACTATGAAGGGGCGTCCGTCGTCCATCTCGCCGCCGTCGAGGATGGCGCCTATATTGGCATGGCTCAGCGTCGCCAGAATCTGCCGTTCGGCACGAAACCGATGAATCAGCGAGGGCCACTCCATGCCCTGGCGAATCATCTTGATGGCTACGATTTGAAAATATTGCTCATCGGATCGGACGGCCAGGTATACGACCCCCATGCCGCCGCTGTCCAACTCGCGTACAAGGCTATAAGGGCCCACTCGCCGGCCGGCCTCCGAGGCACTTGAGGCCTGGCTGAGTTTTGCAACGTCAGCCTCGATCACGGAGTGAAGGACGGTTACCGCTCCGCTGTCACTCGCCAGCAGGGACTCGATCTCGGCGCGCAGTTCCTCGTCGCCGTCGCAAGCCTGCGCAACGTATTCACTTCGCTTCGATGCCGGCAGTTCCAAGGCGATCTGAAAAATCTCTTCGATCCGGCTCCAGCGATCGATCTTCATATCGTCTTCAAGCCTAGGTGCGCGACATTTCCCGTCGCAGCCAGGCTTGCCCAAGACGAAGTTCGCGCCCAACCGTTGCCACGGAAATCCCAAGGACTAAACCGATTTCTTCCGTCGTCATGCCACCAAAGAACTTCAATTCGATGACCCGGCCCTTTCTTTCGTCGAGCTCCGTCAATCTTTGAAGTGCATCGTCCAAGACCAGCAAATCGGGGGCACGCTCGCTAGCAACGTCCATTCCCGTCTGCAGCGTAATTCTCATACCACCGCCGCGCTTTTCGGCCTTGCGTTTTCTGGCATTGTCGATCAGTACGCGCCGCATCGTGCTGGCGGCCACGGCGTAGAAGTGGGCTCGGTTCTGCCACTGCAGTCTGGTCTGATCGGCCAACCGGAGATAGCATTCGTGAACCAGGGCAGTTGGCTGAAGCGTGCACGCACGGTTCTCGTGACTCAACCGAGCTCTGGCAAGACGGAGCAGGTCTTGGTAGATGATCGGAGTGAGCCGCTCTAGGGCTGAGGAATCTCCACTACCCCATTCGAGGAGAAGGTTCGTGACGTTGCCCGCATCTTGGGGCACTCTGTTGGCGGGTGCGGGGCCGGACATACATTACATCTCTCTTTCCCGCTGTTAGCCGAAATTATATCAAGGGGCTCGGCAGCGGGATGGCCGAGTCCCCGACTCTTCGCTCGAAAGCGCACAACTGTCCCTGACACTATAGGCGCAATCGCCCTGCAGGAACGATCAGCCTGTGCGATGAATTCTCGGGGTTGTAACTTCTCTCTGCGGCGCTAAGCCCATGTCGTGACTATGCCGCCAAATCCGATACGGCAACACTTGTTTCAAAACCCTGGAATAAAAGTGACTACCAACTAGTTCTATTGGTGACAGGCAAGAGCCGAGGGCGTCCGTTTCGAGCACGTTAAGACCGCGGCAAATTCGCCCGGAAAAAGATTGCGCTGTCGTGATCGAAATCAACCTCGGCCAGCGCCTTTATGAGTGAGCCGGCAAGTAGCGGTTTCGTAACCGCTTCAACCTCCTCTGAATTTGTTCGGCGGAGTTGAGGTTCAACAATCAGCCTGCGTTCCGGCACCCGGAGCGCGCTCAGTGAAGGAGATAATTATGAAAACGACATTCTTTGCCACCTTGGGCGACCGGATCGCGCTGATTGGCGCCCTTTTCTTGATGATTTCGCCAGCGACTCCCGCAATCGCGCAGACCCATATGATCGACGCGGTGCCTGCCTTCGCAGTAAGCTCCGCGAACCCGCAACTGCCAAAAGGGGTGAACGTTGTTGGTAGCATCCCGTTGGAAGGCCTCGCGGTTACTCGCATGTACACTCAGTTAGACCACGGCCGAACCTATTTGTACGTCGAGCACGGCCGGAAATCACTGACTGCCATCGATGTCACCAAGAAGCACAATCCGCACATTGTGATCCACGAACCGGGCCGAGTGGAGCCCGCGCGCTATGAGCAACTCTTCGAAGGAGGAACGATACAGGTCTCACCTCTCTGGAGTGTGAGTGCCGGGTTCGATAACCTCGGCGGTCGCGGAATGCTTAGCGTACTGGACAATAGCAATCCCGACGATGCCAAACTGTTGCAGGCCATGGGCAACGGTTACAGCAACCTGGCGGACCGTGACTCTCGTCTGGTGTACTTCGCTTCGCCCTCGTATCTGCTCATCGTTCAGGACAACCGCATGACCGCAATCGACTTCATCACGAATTAGGTCCTGAAGTGCTGAAATCTCACCGGAGCCATGTGCTCCGGTTTTTTTCTTGCATGCGATGAGCGATCTCGACTCAAAATCCCGCCTAAACGACCAGGTGGAAGTTCAGCAATCCTGCCACAGCCGCCAAGGGAGAGGTAGAACATGAAGGCCAGCTTGAATCACGTTAAGGTTACGACGGACTGCGAGCTGCTAGAGGAAGCCCACATCTATAAACAGCCGATTCTGAATTTGATCCTAGCTGCGCTATTGCGGCCGTCGTTTCTGGGCTCGGAGCAGAACAAACCGCGCATCAACAACGATGACGTCCTGAAGTTGGCTGCTAGCCGTCTTTCCGAGAGCGTGATAGTACGTGTCATTGAGGTTTGTGAAACTGACTTCGACACCACTCGCACCGGCTTGCTGAGACTTCGCAGGAAAGGAATCGGAGATAGAGTCATTGAAATGATGCGGTTGAAGAACTTCAAAGCAACGACGTCAGCCTCTTCCGCAACGACTCAAGCGTCGGTCGCCTAGTACATGCGAGCCGAGAACAGAGCGAGAGGGGTCACGAGTTAGTACCGTGCCGCGCGATATCACCGCGACCCTCT
Organism: uncultured Acidobacteriaceae bacterium; assembly: GCA_963699185.1. Taxonomy (GTDB): domain Bacteria; phylum Acidobacteriota; class Terriglobia; order Terriglobales; family Acidobacteriaceae; genus DASRAA01. The sequence continues at coordinate 1,955,287 of OY969419.1, forward strand.
TCGCCCTGACGAGACGGTCATCCAGCGACCTTGCCTCGAAGATACGGCCCCTCGGTCGACGGTCACGACTACAATGCGGCTTCAAAACCAAGCGATGGTTTTTGTCGTGCTGGTTCGTTGCCTGAGAGCCGACCTGCACAGCCGAATCGAAATCCCATAGAACTCACCGCGTCCGCCGCAAACGCTAGCGCGCACAGTTCTGAAAAGGCCGATCACTGATTTTGTGTGGTCGACAAGCGGCAGATTGGCCCCAAACCCTAGTGCTGTATCGGATGCGCCCCAAACACAGTCAGTGTGCGGGTGGGTCGGTGCTGTGGGGCGCGTCCGATACAGCGGTTTGAAGGAAGCCGCTTTTGTTCGCGGCGGACGCGGTGGAGCTCTATGGGATTTCAATCGACTTTGGCTTGGAAGTTATTGGAAGGAAGAGTACTTGTGGGACGACCGTCAATCTTGAGACTCATCTCTTTTCCCATGATGCCAAGGCTCCCAACAGTCTCATCGCAACGCGAGACACATCATTCTTCAAGACCTACTGCTACCTTATTGCTAGTCTCGAATCTTCCATGTCGCTCGCTTCCGGGTACGCGGAAGCGTCCGCCGCAAAGCGGCTTCGTTCAAACCGGCATGTGGGAAGTGTCAGCGTTTTCATCTTATGCGTCAATCTGTGGGGATATTCTCATCTCATGCGGTCCTCGATTCTCACCTTATGGGGACACGGTCAATCTAAGTCGCTGTTTTTACAGCCCCGCCATTCTCACGTTATGCGTAAACCCACAAAAGTGTGTGGGTGAACGTTTGAAATGAAAATGGTGTCCGTTTAAGTGAAAATGGAGACCCCATGAGGCGAAACTGGGGTCCCATCAGATAAAACTGTTCCGGTTGCGCTCGCTGAGGATTCTCGATGCGCCGTCGCTCGATGAAGGCTCGGGGCGTCGTCGCCGTAAAGGTCTTGAAGGATTGCACCTTTGCTTTGTACTCTGGGCTGGTGATCATCTCCAGCACGCCGGGATCTAATGCTGCGGTGAAGAAAGGATCGTCAACCCACTTCGTCGAATCTCCGTACGCAAAGGCGAAATCGTCCAGCGAAAGCGTTGGAATGTAGGCGACATGGTGCTTCTTCATCTCTGCGATTAAAGCGTCATCAACGTCACCATCTCGAACGCTGTGCGCGAGGACATCGACTCCATCCGCCACCAGCAAGCGAGCATCCTGCAGATGGTATACATGCGCCGCGACTCGAAGGCCGTGTTTGTGTGCTTCGTCGATGATTGCGCCATAGATTTCAGGTGGCATCGTCGGATACTGTCCCCAGAAATCATCCACCCAAACCTTAATGAAATCCGGCTTCTGGGGAACCTGTTGCGCAACCTCAATGCGGGCCTCGGCGGGCGTCTCAGGGCGAAACACTTGCGTAAAGCCCATTGAGGCCGGAGGAACCCCGTTCTTCAGGCCAAATCCAATACCTGCGGTGTACACATCGGCTCCCGAAAGCGCGCCGCGGCGGGACTCCTCGCGTATCTCGGCGAAGCGCTTTCCGTCCGTCCCCATCGAGAGTACTGCGCCGACCCCGTATTTCTGGTACCTCAACAGCTGATGACGGAAGTTGTCGTCGGTCTGGTTCGCTGCTGATTGGGTGGTGCCCTTCGTGAGCCCGAGGTGGCCGTGCGTGTTAATGATCAAAGGCATGATCGTCTGACCTTGCAGATCGATGACCTTCACGGACGATGGCGTGTGCTCATGACCTGCGGCAATCGACTGAATTCGGTCTCCTTTGATCACGACTGTTCTGTCGCGTTGGGCGGGACTTCCAGTGCCATCTATGACCGTGACGTTCGTCACCACAGTTTGTTGCTGTGCAAATGCGTCGGCGGACATCACCACTGCAAGCACCATAAGGACTTCGACTCCAAGTCTTGAAGTGCGAGACAGGAACATACTCTCAAACACATACACAGGGAATTTACGTTTTGGCCTCGAAAGGGGAATCATCGTGCGCCTCTCTCGTCCGGTCGCGACGCCCTGAAACGATTTGTTAGCGGAAGCACTTCGGGCTGTGCCGGCGGGGCCATAAACTCAGGCCCAATGGGGTCAGTCACCGTCTCGCGAATGATCTGGTCGATGGTTCGCAGAGCCTCCGCACCCAGCTTCCACCCAACGGCACCGTCGACGGCTGCCAACTGCTCTGGGTGGCGCGCACTCCACAAGGCCACACTGACGCCTGGCTGGTCCAGCGTCCAGCGAATCGCCAAATCAAGCACCCGCTTGCCGTAATTGTCCCGCGCAAAACGATTGAGACGTTCCACGGCTTGTAGGTACTGCGCGTAGCGGGGCGGCTGGAATTTCGGATCTGTTTTGCGCTGATCGTCTCCTTCAAATTGGGTGTCCGATTTCATCTTCCCGCTCAGCAATCCGCGACAAAGAGAGCCGTAGGTCAACGTGCTGATGCCGTTTTGCAAAGCGAATGGCAGGACGTCTTGCTCGATTTGGCGTTCGAACAGATTGTAGGGTGGCTGATCGGTGTGCAGTGGCGCTGCTGCCCGAAACTGCTCCATCTGCTCTCGCGAGTAGTTGCTCACGCCAATGACGCGAATCTTGCCCTGGCGATAAAGCAGCGACATGGTTTCGGCGGTTTCTTCGATCGGGACGAGCGGATCAGGCCAGTGAACTTAGTAAATGTCGATGTAACCTGTCCGGAGGCGTCGCAACGAATCTTCGATTTCACGGAGTATGTGCTCGCGTGAAGAATTTCGAAATGCGTCCCCATCCCGCCACTCGAGACCCACTTTAGTGGCCAAGATTACCTGGTCGCGTTTGCCTGATTCCTCGATCGCCCGTCCAACAATCTCTTCCGAGCGGCCGAAGCCGTAAACCGGGGCGGTGTCGACCAGGTTGATTCCCTTATCCAGCGCGGCCCGAATCGTGCGAACGGACTCCTCTTCGTCGGTCCCGCCCCACATCCAGCCGCCAATCGCCCACGTGCCGAGGCCGATACGGGATGCCTTCAAGTCCGTGCCAGAGATGGTGACGAATTCCATGTTTCACTTTTTTTACTTTTTTTCTCTATATAACGTTCGCTACGTTCAGAAGAACGAGACCATGGAAAGGCATGCTGGGTGCCAAACCCGGTGAAGGCCTTAAGTCACGGAAAGCAATTGATTCTGCGAGTGTTCAGCAAGGGGCAAGCGATCGTGCGGGAGAGGGAAGTGTCAAAACGTTGGTTGTACGCCCTCCCGATGCTGTCGGAATATCGACACGAGAGTCGAATTAGTCACAGGCTTCAATCGCCTCACCATATTCGTGTCGCTCTTAGATTCAGTGGCTTATGCATTCATGCCATTTGGTTTCTTCCGAATTTGATTTCTGGCACGGCGTTTGCATACGACTGCTGGGAAGACTGAGAACAGAGCAAAGAGTAAAACCGAACTGGGAAAATGAAGTCCAATTGTGATTCACAAGATGAAGGAGGTCGGAATTTCCCGCCCTACTCGTGAGAGCTGGGAGTATTTGCCAGGCCTGCACCGTGGGAGGCGGACGCGCGGTTGCAACTGTAGCTCACCTGCAAGCATCCAACACGGCGCTAGCATCTGCTGGACGCGAGAAGAGGTAAGGCAACATGGCAGACAAGGCAGACTTCAAGATCATCCACGACGCGCCAAAAGCTGTCTCAAGGCGCGACTTCATCAAAGGGGTCATCGCCAGCGGCGCGGCAGTTTCCTCGGCAGGCTACCTGTTCCGAGCCTCACCTCTCCTGCATGGTCAGCAGTTGGCTGCGGGTGGGGGCGAACGGCTTCTTACTCTGAACATCAACGGCCAGCAGCGTCGTGTCGATGTCATGAAGCAAGAGACGTTGGCTTGGACGCTGCGCCACAAACTGGGACTCACCGGCACGAAGCTGGGGTGCGACCGAGCCGAATGCGGATCTTGCACCGTTCTTATCGACGGCGTGTCGCACTATTCGTGCTCGGTGCTGACATACACAGTCCGCGACAAGAAAGTTCTCACCATTGAAGGGCTTGCGAGCTCCGACGGTACGCTGCACCCAGTCCAGCAAGGCGTCATCGATGAACAAGGCTTCAGTGCGCCTTCTGCATGCCTGGCTTCATCATGTCAGCGGTAGCATTCCTGAAGACGAATCCCAATCCCACGCGGATCGAACTGGCGCAGGGCCTGTCGGGCAATCTGTGTCGCTGCCAGGACTACGACAAGATCCTGACCGCGATGATGCGAGGTGCGGAGAACATGAGGAGGGCGAGCCGTGCCTGAGAAACCCGATAAATCTCCCGCAACGACCGAGCGTGTGTACGGAGCCGGACACAAATTGATCGGCAAGAACTACCAAACTCCCGATCTGTATGCGAAAGTGACGGGACAGGCGAAGTACGCCGAGGACTATCACGCCGAAGGCATGCTGTTCTGCAAACTGTTGCTGAGCCCTTTGCCGCATGCGCGCGTAAAGCACCTCGATGCAAGCCAGGCGCTTGCGATGCCCGGCGTGAAAGCGATTCTCACCGCCGACGAGCTTCCGCCTCCAGCCGATACCCTCACCGACAATGGCACGGTGATTAAAGCCAACCCCAAGAGCGAGCGGGGGCTCAACATGGAACCGCTCTATCAGGGTGAACCGATTCTCGCCGTCGCCGCAGTAGACGAACTCACTGCCGCTAACGCGATTGAAAAGATTCGAATCGAGTTTGAGCCGCTGCCCTTCGCTATCGATCCGCTTGTGACCTTGCGCCCCGGAGGCCCCAATCCGAGAACGGAAGGAAACATCTGGGTGAAGTCTCCGACGCCGGCGGCCGTGGCGGGAGCTCCACCGCCGGCCCCGCCGCCTCCCACGATCGGAGAGCTCAAGTGGACCGAGGCGGACTTCGCAGAGGAAAAGAAAGGCCGTCTGCCAATGGGCAAGACGCCCGACGAATGGTCGTATGGTGATGTACAAGCGGGCTTCCAAAGCGCCGCGCTGGTCCTCGATGAAACTTTCGTCACACCCGACACCAGCCACCAGACGCTTGAGACCCGCAGTGCCTTGGCTTACTGGCGGAACGGAAAGGTTTACGTTCACACCGGGACGCAGAGCACCGCTCAAACCGTGCCTGCTATCGCGAGATGGTTGAACATCGATGTGAGCAAAGTCGTCCTCATCAGCGAATACACAGGGGGCGGCTTCGGCAGCAAGGTCACAGCCGGCGTGTCTCTGATTATTCCGGCGCTGTTGTCGAAGAAGGCCAACGCACCGGTGATGATGCGGATCAGCCGCGAAGAGGAAACCTTCATCGGCCGTGCGCGGCCCAGCCTGCTGGGGCGGATGAAAGTCGGGTTCTCGAAGGACGGGCGCATCATCGCGCTCGACATGTTCGTGATTTGCGACAACGGTCCCTACGACGCAGTAGGTGATGCCCCGACATCGGGCCGTATCGTGTCGCTGCTGTACCAACCTCAAGCCATGCGCTGGCGAGGAGTCACGATTCTGACCAACACGCCCCCGCGGAGCGCACAGAGCTCGCCAGGTGGCATCCAGGGCATCACAATCATGGAGCCGATCATCGCGAAAGCTGGGCGTAAACTTGGGCTCGACCAGGTAGCCATCCGCCGAATCAATTGTCCGGAGGGCAAGGCGTCGTTCGGACCGGCGGTGAACGGGCAGAGGCCACACGCCACGAGTGCATTCCTAAAGGAGGCGCTTGACCGGGGGGCGGAACAGTTTCAATGGAGCGAAAGGGTCTCACGCACGCCGAAGCGGATCGGTACCAAGGTGCGCGGCGTTGGCGTCTCGCTCAGTTGTTTCGTCGGTGGCACGATTGGCTTCGATGGGATTCTGGTAATCAAGCCCGATGGCCGAATAACCTTCCAATCTGGAATCGGCAACCTGGGGACGGAATCGGTGATCGACGTTCACCGTGCAGGCGCCGAAGTCTTGGGAGTTCCGTGGGAGAAGTGCGACGTTACGTGGGGCGACTCATCGCAAAACCTTCCGTTCACTTGTGTTTCCGGCGGCAGCCAGACGACCCATGCAATGACACGCGCGGCATACGCCACCGCGATGGACGCCAGAAAGAAGCTCCAGGAAATCGCGGCGAAAAAACTCGGCGGCAGCCCCGAGCAGTACGACGTTGCCAATGAGCGCGTATTCCGTAAGGGTGGAGGCGCCAGCATGACTCTGGCGCAGGCCGCGCAATATGCCGTTCAATTGGGTGGCGTCTACGATGGCCATGAGACGTCACCTGACCTCCACAAACTCACGAAGGCATCTGTAGCGACGCTTGCTGGACAAGGTTTAGTGGCAGCCGCCAAGGACAATTACCCTCGTGATGGCGCGACATTTTCCTACGTTGCCAGCTTTGCCGAGATCGAGGTCGACGTCGAAACGGGCAAGTATTACATCGTGGATTTCCTCGCCTATGCCGACGTGGGCTCCGTAATTCATCCCCGGGCGCTTGGAGGCCAGGTGCTCGGCCGCTCCGTTCTGGGCATGGGACATGCGATTGGGCAAAAGTGGGTGTACGACCCTCACTACGGCGCCATGCTTTCAACGCGCTTTTACCAGAGCAAGCCGCCAACAATTTTGGACGTGCCCGTCGATATGCAATGGGCGGCGCTCGATATTCCGGATCCGGAGACGCCGGTCGGCGCCCGTGGCGTGGGCGAACCGCCCGTTGGAGGCGGATGCGCCTCTATCTTGAATGCGCTTTCAGACGCCCTTGGTGATGAGATTTTTCAGCGCGCCCCCGTCAACGCTGACACCATACTCACTTCCCTCGAAGCGGGACATCCTATGCAACATCCCTTAATGGCGCACATTTAGCGGCGATGCGAAAGGAGGGGCCATGGCTGTAATTCGAGACGTCATGCCGGCTTTTGAGCTAGCTCAGCCGAATTCAATCGCTGAGGCGCAAAAGCTGCTCGAGCAGCAGGGCGAGGACGGCTGGGTGCTGGCCGGAGGCATGGACAGCTTCGACTGGCTGAAGGATCGCATCAAGAAACCGAAGGTGGTAGTCGATTTGAGCGGAATCGCGGAACTCAAGGGAGTTCGGGCCACCCCCGATGGCATCGAGATCGGAGCGATGACCACACTAACGGAAATAGTCGAGCATCCCGTCATCAGGGAGAAGTACAAGCTGCTGGCGGAGAGCGCGGAGTTAGTGGCGTCTCCGCAAATCAGAAACCAGGGCACACTCGGCGGCAACGTATCCCAGGACGCGCGTTGCTGGTATTACCGCGCGGGTTGGCCGTGCTACCGCGCCGGCGGCAACATCTGCTATGCCGACACACCTGAGGGCCGCAACCGCGAGCACGCGATTCTGCACGCGGACCGCTGCGTGGCGGTGAATCCTTCTGACTCTGCTCCCGCACTTATCGCGCTCGACGCCAAATTCGTAATTCGCACCTCCACAGGTGAGCGCGTAGTGGACGCCGAGGACTACTTTATCGGCCCTGATATCGACATTACGCGACTGCATATTCTGCGCTCCGGGGACCTGCTGACGGCCATTCGTATTCCTTCGACCTGGGCCGGTTCGCAATTCTATTTTGAGAAGGTGCGAGACCGGAATGTGTGGGACTTTCCGCTGCTGAACGTCGCCTCCGCGATGGTGGTGTCAAGTGGCAGCATTGAGCGAATCCGCATAGCGGTGAACGGCGCCGCCGCTCGTCCCCTGCGATTGAAGGCTGTCGAAGAAGCAGTCCGGGGCAAACCTCCGAATGCAACAACCGGGGAAATGGCGGGAAAACTCGCGGTGCAGGGTGCTGTCCCCTTGCAGTTCAACGCCTACAAGATCCCGCTGATGAGAAACCTGGTGAAGCGCGCCATCGGAGGCGTGGAGGAGGCAACATGGACCCCCTACAATGGGCAATAGATCCGTGGGGGAAAACTGTCCCCATCCACATTGCGTGGTTCTTGATATGGGTGGCGGTGATCGCGGGATTGCTCTTCATTATCGTCCATGCGATTTACCTGCGGTATTTCGCGAAACCTAAGCAGTTCGAGCCCGATGCCGCTCCAGTACTCCCGGCCCAGATCCCCGAATACGTCCCCCGGCACTCGCTGACTGCCCGCGCATTTCACTGGATCATGGCGGTTGCCATGTTCACGCTGCTGTTTACCGCTTTCTTGCCGAAAGTAGGTGTTCAGTTTGACTGGGTTACATACCATTGGATCGCTGGAGCTGTGCTGACCCTTTCCATTATGTTTCACATTATTCATGCTTCGTTCTTTATGGATTTCTGGTCGATATGGCCTGACCGGATTGACCTACGGGACGCGAGGAGAAGAATGTTGCGGTTCATGGGGAAGCCCGCGCCACCGCCGGAGAGGTTTGCAAAGTATCCGTTGGAAAACAAGCTCTACCATGCCGCCATCATCGCCGCAGGTCTGTCAGTGATCGTGACCGGCGTTTTCATGATGTTTCGCGTTCGTACGATCTTCTTCCCCCGAAATCCGTATCTCTTCAGCGACATGACTTGGGGGATGATGTACGTGCTGCACGGGCTGGCAGGCGTGGGATTGATCGCGTTAATTATGATGCACGTTTACTTCGGGCTCCGGCCGGAAAAGCGCGCGATCACGAAGTCAATGATTTTCGGCTGGATGGACCGCGACTTTTATCTGAAAGAGCACGATCCGGCACGATGGCCGGTCGAAACTTCCGTCGTCGAAAATTCGGCGCCACCTGCGAAGTCCCAGGGAGCGAGGACCGAGGGGTTAACCGATGCTGGCTGAGATCTGGAATCGCTGTGAAGCTATGGAAGAATGTTACGAGTTTATGCTGGCCTACGCGGCCCAGGGACTGCCCAGTGATCAAGGCAGCGAATCGGGTGGACAAGTCCGTGAGTTCCTGCATCGCGCCGTGCAAGGCCTGGCGGGGCTTTCCGAGACTTGTGCGCGGACAGTCAAAGAGGAAGGCCTTGAGCCAGCCGCCAAATACTTGGCGTTCTTTGCGGTGCTCGATCGTGACGCACGCGATTCTCTTGCCGCCATTGAGCTGGTGCTGGCACAACCCGCCATCAGCTCCCAGTTGATCGATAATCTGAACGCTTCCATCCATCTCCGTGCGCTGCTCACCGACTTGTTTCTGGTGGGTGAGATTCTGAGAAAGCAGCACCAAGCGGCGGGACAAGTGGTCACGAGTGAGGGCGGGTGAGGTTGTGATCGCCCCCCACCATTCAGAAACATCGTCTCAGGCGTGTAGTCTCCGTGAATTGTCGCCAGCATATCCGCCGTGCTAATGGTTTCTGCCCGAGTCCAATGGAGTTCAATATGTCAATCCGACCGGTCAAGCGGCTTATCAAATCGAAACCGACGCTCGAAGGTGCGGGAGTGCATCTTCGCCGAGCCTTCGGTTTTGGAAACACAAAAGACTTCGATCCGTTCCTTCTTCTGGACGATTTCCGCAACGATGTCCCGGAGGATTATCTGGCCGGATTCCCCTGGCATCCGCACCGGGGAATCGAGACGATCACTTACGTTCTGGCGGGGACGGTGGCGCATGGAGACAGCATGGGCAACAGCGGCGTCATCGGCGCGGGCGATGTGCAATGGATGACAGCGGGCAGCGGCATCATTCACCAGGAGATGCCGAAGGGCGATCATGCAGGGCGCATGCATGGATTTCAGTTGTGGGGCAATCTTCCCTCGTCGCTCAAGATGACGTCGCCGCGTTACCAGGAAGTGAAATCCGGCGAGATACCCGACGTCACCGACGACGATGGCACACACGTGCGAGTTGTCTGCGGAAATTTTCTGGGGAAAGAAAGGCCCTGTCGAGGGAGTTGCCGCCGATCCCGTCTATCTCGACGTGTCGGTGTCTGCCGGCAAAAGGAAGACGCTTCCGGTCGAAACCGTTCGTCATGCTTTCGCGTATGTGTTTGCGGGAAGCGGAAAATTCTGCAATGCCTCAGGTCCACTAGCAGTGCCGACCGAGGCGATTAAGTGGCTCGACACCAACCCTCCGGTGGAGGCGGACAATCGCTCCCTGATTCTGTTTGATCGGGGTGACGAGGTCACGGTTCAGGCCGGAGACGATGGAATCCGATTTCTGCTGGTGTCGGGAAAGCCGCTGGAAGAACCCGTCGCCTGGTACGGTCCAATCGTAATGAACACGCAGGAGCAACTGCGGCAAGCATTCACTGAACTCCAGGAAGGAACGTTCCTGAAAGAGGGTCGGGGCAGGCAGCCCTGAACACCGGACCCTGCCAGAGTCAAATTCCGTAGTGCAACTGGCGGAGCCCGTCTTTGTACTCATCTCTTGCATGCTTGGCTTTTGTTCTGAGCGTCCTGCTCTGCAAATCCGGCCGGATGTCCACAATTCGCAATTTGCTGATGGCTTGGGTCCTGACACTACCCGCGTCGATTGGCCTGTCGGGGCTTCTGTTCTGGACGTTCAATAGCTGGATGGCAAAGGGATAGGAAAGAGATGGGAGTGTCCTGGACAAAAGAGAACCGGTCGGTGCCGTTCTGACCGGGGGTCGCTGTACACTTGTGGCGGCAGCAACCCCCCACACCTGAGAAACCCTAAGAGAACGTAATTATCTAGATTCTGCTATCGAATTCACCCGCTATTCACCTCAGGTTTATTAAGTCGTTAACTCCAATGGTCATAATCAGATCAGTGCGAACGTATACCACTGTGCCGTAGCAGGTCGTTACGAATGGCGATTCGCAATGAAGTATTAATCAGACCGCCGAACCAGCGATGTAAAACCAGGTTGGAGCTTGGGGAGCTGCCCTTCAGTCCAGGTGATGTCACCGCCGGCAGCGAGGACGAACTTCAAGCCGTGGTGGTCGGTAATGCTGCCGCTTGTGACCTTCCAATCACCATTCGCGATTCCCGCTTCCTTAGAAACATTGCTCGCCGTAGTTCCAGTGGTGAAGCCCCCCGAAAAAACTATCTTGAGCTGCAGGAGTTTCTGAGCGACTCCGAAGAAGTATGGGAGAACAGTTGGATTCGTTTTCCGGAACGGCGGTTGAGCCCCCACGCGCTGAATACGCTTCTTGCGGACTTGAAGATCGGCGAACGCGGGCAGTTGAAGCGCCGCCGCTCAGACTCCGTGAAGTTCACGTTTGAACAAGGTGGGGAGACGTGGCTGCGAATTCCCATCAGCTATGCATTGAAGCTGGCGCTGGCGGACCTGGTCGGTATGCAGCCCTACATGCCGGAGAAAATGAGTCTGGAGGCAAAGCGACTCCTGCGGCATTTCTCTAACGACAACACCTCGCCGGAGACTACTTCCTTTCACATCGTCGGCCCGAGCGAATGCAAGCTGGTCGGGAAACAGGTTGCGCGGGAGTCGGCCCGGCGCTTTCTGTTCACGTCGCTCCTAATGTCGTGGGCCAATCATAGCATTGGCCTGCTGGAATCGGGACAGAGGGCCCTGGTATATCACGCGCCACATCCGCCGGTGCGACAGACTGAACTATCGTCATCCATCTCGGATTCGTTCTACCGTGAGCTCTTCATGAGCCCGTGTCTATCGGGATGGGACGACGGCGAGGCGAAGGCCGATTACATGCACCTGTGTCACCAGGTGCTGAGTCGAAGTCAGTTGAACGCGGTAGCCAAGCTGCGCGAGGCGGGCATCATTTCCAACAATCTCATCGTGTTGCCCAGCTTGTCGAATGTCAGCCTCGCGAACAACGGAATTCACATCACCATGGGAAGTAACGCACTCTCGCAGGCGTTCGGGCATTTAGAGCTCCATGAAGCTGAGCGGGAAGAAAAACGACTGGGCGATCTTGCGATCAAGATCTTTGAACACTTTCTGCCGTTGTTCGTTGGCACTTATTCCGCTGCGCCGTACCGCATCGATTTCGCCGAATTTCACCCGGAAAAGATGTTGTCGTTCCTGCCGCACGAGTTGGACTTCACACACTTGCGGCTGATGTGGCGTGAGTGGAAAGAAAAAGCCCAGATGAGCGTGCTGGGGCGTGCCGTGACGCCCTACGGCCCCCACGGGATCGATAGTTTCTTCGCCCGTATGTTCAGACTGCGCGGCGACTTGGTTCCGGACCAGCGGCTGATCAATTATCCGGTCGCATGGCTGGCCACCGAGCAGTCCTCCGCGCTCGATGGGACGATGGGGAATGTCGCTCGACTAACCTCCGAGTTAGACGAGCTTGGCATCGTCGATCGGCGGCTTTCGTTTTACATGCCACTGAGGTTGAGGGAATTCCGCCGCGTCGGATTCGCCGGCTTTGAGGGCCGCTATTACAGCTTATTCCCAAGTTATAACCGCGATATGGCTCCGGCCGCTGACTTTCAACAGTTGCTGCTCATGATCTCCTACAGGATCGCGCTGGAGGGGACTATCACTGCAGCCGAGATCCCCGATGATCCGACGTCCGAGAGCGAGCGACGGCAGCCGTTCTTCTTCGCGGCCGCGGGATTGCCGGCTTTCTATGTACACAAGAATTCGGGCAACGAACTGCTGAAGAAAATCCTGCAGCACGCCACAAGCGTTCGTTCGAGCTGGCGACATCCGGATTACTTTCGAGTTTCGATTCGCGATTATCGTGATGCGTTGCTGTCGTGGCTGAGTGAGACGGCAAGCGAATGCATCGAGCAATCACAGGCCGGGGACGCGGTGCAAGACTTGCGCGCGCGTCTGGCAGATACCAGCCAGCAGGCCAGCCAGAGGATCGTAAGCGACGTCATGAGACATTCCGGTCACAGCGACCCCCTGAAGCTGAGCGCGCGCGAATTCAACCGCCAGGCCGAGGAATATTATCGCGAGAACCTGCGACGGGAGAACCTACGCGAGGCTTATCAAGATCTGTGCGAAGACACCGTGAGCGCGCACAACAGCGACATACCTGAGATGCGGGAATTGATGCGTCACGGGGTTCGCGTGCAAGACCCCGTGCGATTCCTTGAGAGCATCGGCGAGCGGCTGGTGCGCGACGACTTGACGCTGCAGGAAGTAACCACCGTGTTGAACCTGCTGCTTGTGTTTAGCACATTAAGTGAGCAAAGTAGCCGGCAATCCCTCAAATGAGCAACCTGACACATCAATACATCGACCGCGCCACAGGATCGGTGGCCGACGAATGCCTGATGGCGGACAAACTCATTCGCACGCTGTACTCGGCGAAGCTGGAAGACGCCTCTCTACTGTCCAAGCTGGCATCGAGCCGTTACGTGTCGGAGGTCCTCGGCTACCTGAATTACGACAACGCACTGTCATCGCGCATATCAGGAATGCGACGTTTCCTTCACAGGTGCGGCATCAATCCGCGCGAACTGATGGACGATGCAGCCAAACTCGACACTCCGCGTAAAGTGTTCGAGCGCAAGATCAAGTATTGGCAATACCGTCCACTCCCCAGACCAGAAAGGTGCGTGGTTTGTCCAGCCGATTCCCGCGCCATGGTCGGGTCGTTCCGGGAGACGTCGGCGCTATTCATCAAAGGGAAATTATTCGACTTCCCGGAACTTCTGGGTGGCAAAGGCTCGCGATGGCATCGTCGATTTCTCGAAGGCGATTACGCGATGTTTCGCCTCACTCCGGAGAAGTATCACTATACGCACTCACCGGTTGCGGGTTGCGTTGCCGACTTCTACGCGATCCAGGGGCGGTACCACTCGTGCAATCCGAACGCCGCCGTGCAACTGCTGACGCCGTACTCGAAGAACCGCCGAGTGATCACCATACTCGACACCGACTGCAAAGGCGGCTCACAAATTGGCTACGTGGCGATGATCGAAGTGGTCGCGCTCATGGTGGGCCAGATCGAACAGCGCTACAGCGAAGAGCGCTACGACAATCCGCGTCCTATCGAAAAGGGAATGTTTATCTGTAAAGGTGCGCCGAAGGCGCTGTTCCGGCCGGGAAGCAGCACCGTCGTGCTGGTGTTCGAGCCGCAGCGAATCCGTTTCGCGCGAGACCTGGTAGCCAACCAGCAGAAAACCGGAGTTCGCAGCAGGTACACCGCCGGGTTCGGCCACCCGACGGTAGAAACCGATGTGATGGTGCGTTCTGCGCTCGCCTATCCATTGGAGGTGGGAGGGCCATGATCAACACCGTGTTTCTCGGTGTACTTACCGTTCTATTGTTGACCGCCTTAATCTGGGGCATCAAGACGCTGCCTTCCGAACGATGGCAAATGATCGCGGCGGTGCCGACGACAAAGACCTCGGATAGCGAGTGGCAGGGCATCAACCTCACGTTTTATGGTTTCTTCAGTGCCACCGCCAATATTTTTGGTATCGCTCTAATGATCGTGCTGGCGTCGTCGGTGGGCACGCCGCTGATTGCCGCGGCCGCTTTGATTGCCGTGATGATGCTGATCTGTGTGCCGGCGTCGAGAGTGGTTGCGGCAGTTGTTGAGGGCAAGGGCAACACCTTTACTATTGCCGGCGCGGCCTTTGTGGCAGCCTTGGTGGTTCCCCCCGCGGTTTGGGCACTGCAGCAGATATTGCGTGTGTGGTTCGACACTTCCATTTATGTTTTGCCGCTGCTGGCGGCAGCCTCGATCTGCTACGCACTGTCGGAGTCAATCGGCCGGCTGGCGTGCTTGAGCTTCGGATGCTGCTACGGTCTGCCGCTGCGCAGTGCCAGCCCACGACTGGCGCGATTGTTCAGGCACCATCACCTGATATTTCACGGCGACACAAAGAAAGCAGCTTACGCCTCCGGATTGGCAGAGGAACCTCTGGTTCCCGTGCAGCCGATTACGTCAATTGTGTTTGCACTGGCCGGTTTGATTGGATTAGCGGCATTTCTTGACGGCCGCTTCCGGCTGGCGGCAATTGTCCCTGTGGTCGCAACTTGGGGTTGGAGAGCCGTGTCAGAAACTCTCCGCGCCGATTTTCGCGGCTCCTCACGGATTTCAGCGTACCAAGTCATGGCCTTGTTCGGGGTTTCGTACCTGGTTCTCGTGCTGTGCTTGATCCCTGGTGAAGGTCCGTTACCCAATCTGGCGACGGGACTTAGGCAAGTTGCATCAACATTGGTGGTCGTCGTTTTGCAAATCTGCTGGGTGTCGCTGTTCCTCTACTACGGCCGCAGCCGAGTAACGGCTTCGACCGTTTCATTCCACGTAATGCAGGGCCGAATCTAGTCGGCAGCGGGCGCTACAATCTGGTTCGCTTTGTACCTGCCTGCGATCTCCAGACGACGAATCTAAACGGACCCTTCTACGCGGTATAAGGATGCCGCCACTTTTCATTCCAGGCATGCCGGAACTATGCAAAGATCGTGGGAGCAGCAATCGTAAAGCGGCACGCGTTGCTGCTGGAAAGGCACGGCGCAAGCATGGACGTGGCGACATTGAAGGGATCTGTTCTCGGAGTGATCCTTCACGATGTGTGCGAGGAGATCAAGCTTGAGGACCTGCGCGATATTCTTGGGGCCCGAAGGACCGAACCGAGCTTTAAACATGCCACACCCGAGTACGTACGGTTTGAGAACCCGCCCGTTGTCGAGACGCTCGATCCCATTCGGCTTGCCAGCGGCGAGAGTGTCCAGCCGCAAGTCAAGTATTACGACTATGGCGTAGTCAGCGTCTTAATGAAACTTCCGTTTGAGGGCGACTGGCAATCGCTGTCTAACCTTGCGGCGCGCTGGGTCCCCAGTGCCGAGTTGGAACAGCAGGCTGAAAAGGTTGTACGCAGCCGGCTTGATCGGATCGCGCCCGCGATGGTGCGTCCTTACAGTCACTGGCTCGGAGAAGACTATTACATCTTTCTGCTCAACCACGTTGACGGTCAGCCGCTCGGGGCCGACCTTTTACGGAGCCACGGCCAACAGATTGCCCAGATCGTGCGTGGCGAGCATGCCGAATTAGCGCAGGCCGAGAAGGAAGATGCGCTGCAAGCGGCGCTCTCCTATTACCCCCGAGATCTCATCGTGATTGGATGGAACGCATCGCTGATCTATGACACTCCGGGTGGGGCCGAGGCTTCCGTCCAGATTCTCGAATATGTCAATTCGCAGCTGCTTGAGTTTCGTCACTACGACGAACTGCTGACCCGGGAACTGGCAGCGGTCTACGATTCCCTGAAACAGCGGGCTGGCCTCCTGAAGCGCTGGCAGATGCGTAGGGAAGCCTCTCGGCTCACTACGGTGACGGTTGAAGTCACGGAGCTGGTGGAGCGCGCTGACACCGCCATCAAGTTTGTCAGCGACATGTTCTCGGCGAGGCTATATCGATTGGCAGCGAGCAAAGTGGGCGTCCCCGAATACAAGAACCTGGTGAATGAGAAGCTCAAGACGGCAGAAGGCCTGTACCACTTCCTGATCGAGGAATTTCATCAGAGCCGCGGGTTTGTCCTGGAACTGATGGTCGTGATCATCCTGTTGATCGAGCTGGCATATTTGTTTCGCGGAAAGTCTTAGCCTGGAGCATCGATGGGCCAAGTCTGTGGGTTCTGCACGCTGAACCATATTCAGATCAGATGGCATCCGTAGTGTTCATGAAACCGCCATGCGACGAAGGTGTAATCGGGTCAGGTAGGAGTGCAGCTCCGTGCGCTCCAGAAGCAAGAACGTGGATACTTGCCGCGACCATTGTCGGCTCAAGCATGGCCTTCATCGACAGTACGGTCGTCAATGTTGCCCTGCCTGCGCTCCAAACCAGCTTTCATGCAACTGTGGTGAATGTGCAGTGGGTGGTAGAGTCTTACGGATTATTCCTGGGAGCGTTGATTCTCGTCGGAGGATCACTTGGCGACCTGTTCGGCCGCCGCTTAGTGTTCGTCCTGGGAGTAGCGATTTTCGCCCTGGCTTCCTTGAGTTGCGGGGTGGCTTCAAACATACATCAGCTGATATTTGCCCGGAGCATTCAAGGCGTTGGAGCTGCGCTCCTCGTGCCCGGCAGCCTGGCGATTATCAGTACATCTTTCGACGAGAAAAGCCGCGGTCAGGCGATCGGTACGTGGTCTGGGTTCACAGCGATCACGACTGCCATCGGGCCCGTTCTTGGCGGCTGGCTAGTTGACCATGCTTCGTGGCGCTGGGTGTTTTTAATCAATCTCCCGCTCGCGGCGGTGGTCATAGCCATTTCGCTTTGGCGGGTTCCCGAGAGCCGCAGCGCTGCTGGTGGCCATGTCGATTGGCTTGGGGCCCTGGTCGTCACTCTCGGATTAGGGGGATTGGTCATCGGGTTCATCGAGTCGGTGAACTTGGGGTGGAAGAATCCTCTGGTGTTAGCAAGCCTGATCGCGGGCTGCGGCTGTCTAGTCTTGTTCCTGTTGGTCGAAGCCAGGGTGACTTCACCGATGGTTCCGCTATCGCTATTTGCATCTCCTGTCTTTAGTGGCGCGAATCTGCTGACACTGTTCCTCTATGCGGCGATTGGAATCTTCTTCTTCTTGTTCCCACTCAACCTGATCCAGGTTCAAGGATATTCTGCGACAGCTACGGGCGCTGCTATGCTGCCATTCATTTTGCTCATGTTCCTTCTTTCCCGCTGGTCCGGGGGGCTAGGGGCGCGTTACGGCCCAAGACTTCCGTTGGTTATTGGTCCGCTAGTTGTTGCGTTAGGGTTTGTTATGTTCGCGGTACCCGCGGTAGGCGGCAACTACTGGAAGTCGTTTTTTCCTGCGGTGGTTGTTCTTGGGTTTGGCATGGCAGTTACCGTGGCTCCGCTCACCACGGTGGTTATGAATTCAGTGGACGAGGATCGTGTCGGAACGGCCTCCGGAATCAATAATGCAGTCGCGCGCATCGCGGGTGTGCTCGCGATTGCGGTCTTAGGGATTGTGATGGTGGATGCCTTTAGTTCTCGCCTGGGTCACAGCTTGGCTCACCTCTCCCTGCAGCCGAGCGTTCTGGAGGTCATTAAGTCGGGCGAGATCAAGCTTGCTGGTTTGCCGGTTCCCGCTGGACTCAGCTCGAGCACGCAAGTCGCGATCGAGCAATCGATTGGTGAAGCATTTGTATTCGGATTCCGAATTGTAATGCTGATTTGCGCTAGCCTGGCCGTCGCGAGTTCGGCAGTGGCTTCGCTGATGATTCGGAAAGACACGCCCTAGAGCTTTCGTTAGCTGCTGGCGAAGAAATCCTTTATCTCCAAGCTCAAGTGCTTGCCAAATCCGCGCGTAGGGGCAGAGTCTTCCTTATCTCGACTCTAGTCGGAGCAAAAAAGGGCGCTCCGAAGAGCGCCCTTGCTGCAGCAAACTGACGGCGGCCCACCCCATTACCCGAGCGGCCGTCAGCATGGTTAAAAGCTGAGCCGCAGACCGAACTGAATCTGCCGCTGATAGGCGGACGTGGCGCTGGTCACGGACCCAGGGAGCGATCCGAAACCGGCGGCATTGCTGGTGTCGAGTAAATCGCCCGAAGGATCACCGAACTGGTCGTGATTGAAGAAGTTGGTAAACACCACCTGGAACTCGGTGTTCACACGCTCCGTGATCTTGAACATCTTCTTCACGCTCAGGTCGACGTTCCAGTAGGGCATGCCTCGGTACACGCCGAAGCCGCCATCGCGGGTGTCGTAGCCGAGGATCGGCTGACGAATGTTATTGAACGCCGCGGCCGGGTTGGCGAACATGTTGGCTCCGCCCAATCCGGAAGTACCAATGCCGTTACCGCTCACGAAGTACCGAGAGCCTTGTCCGAGATTGGCAGGACTGAGCGGGATGGCGTTCTCCGAGACTCCGTAACCGAAGAAGTTCGAAGAGTCGCCTTCGCCAAATGCCTGGCCGCCACCATTGATAGTGCCCAGAGTGATTGGCAGACCGGTGCCGGTGGTAAATACCGGAGCTATCGTCCAGCCGCCCAGAACATGTCCCAGGAAGCCCGACTGCGATTTGTAGAAGTGAGGCTGATACACGAAGAACAGGTTGTAAATGAACCTGCGGTCGAACGCCTGGTAGCCATAGCCCGTCTGAAGGTTGAAGGGGTCCGGCGGCGTGGCCGCACTGGTCGCCTGAACTTCGGACCCAGTTCCCAGTGCCTTAGACCAGGTGAAGTTCGACTGCATCGTCACGCCGTGCCAATCCTGCGACTTCAACGTGATAAACAGCGCATTGTAGTTGCCGTAGCCGACGCTGGCGTTCATGCCCACTCCGGAGGTCAACTGACCTTGGCAGCCGATTTCGGTTTGGGTAGGACAGTTCAGAGGAGTGTTCATCATGCTGCGCGGGAAGTTGAAACCGCCGTTGTCCAGGTCGCTGTACAGACTCCAGACGTTGGCGGTAGCCAGGTTTCCAGTGCCATTCTTGCCCACACCTTCGTTGGCGATCACGGCCTGGGTGCAGTTTGCAAAACCGTTGCAATAGCCCGTGCCCGACAGTGCCGCTTCGAAGAAGGGCTGCGGTGCAACTGCTGCTGCATTGCCGATACAATTCCCGCCGCCTAGATTGTTGACGTTTCCGTTACCGCAGTACCCAATCACGGTATTGGCATAGGCCTTGGCAAAGGTCTGGCCGCCCTTGGTCATCATGTAAGGAACGGCGTTCAGATTGATCGGGAGGTACTCGTTGTTGATGATGCGTCCGATGTAGCCAATTTCCAGACTCATCTTGTTGTTAAGTTGGCGTGCGAAAGTGAGCGTAAACGTATCGACGTGATTGGGGCGGAAGTTCGGATCGAGCGCCGAGCCTGCTCCAGCGGCCACGCCGTTCACGCCGGGATACAGCGGTTGGGGCAACGTTGGACTTGCGGCCGGTATCGGGGCAACCAGACCGTCCGGACCAACCCGGAACGCACTGGTTGGGCTAGGGGAACTGGTCCCGCAAGTCCCGTTCGACAAGGCGTTAAAGCACTGCACCGGCTGGATAAGGCCGGTTCCCAGCAGCGGGACCAGTACGAGGTCCACACCGTTCAGACGCCCGTAGGTGCGTCCATATCCACCGCGGAGTACCGTGCGTCCGTCACCGAAGATGTCCCATGCAGCGGCGAGACGCGGACTCCACTCGCCATAGAACGGATTGTAAGGGTACTTGGAGGGATGAGCCGTGTTCCCGACCAGCGTGAACCCGACCTCCGGGTTGAACACATTGCCCTGCAAGGCAGCCGCCGCGCGGGCGTTCAAATACTGCTCGGTGTTAATGGGATTGTTGTCAGGGCCTACGAAGATCACCTGCTTGCCAGATGCTTCGGTCGGTGGCATCTCCAGCGTCCAGCCCAGACCATAGGTCAGGGTGAACTTCGGTGTCACGCGCCAGGTATCGCTCCCGTAGAAGTTGTAGTACGGAATCGTGACCTTGTCCTGTGCGGGGGTGAGTGGCGGATTCAGCGCCAGGTTGCTGCCGCTGCGGGTGTAGGCAACTTGCGAAATCGAAACGATGCCAAGCATGGCAGCATAGTCGCGACCCCAGTTCTTGGTGGAACTCACGGCCGCGGGGACGTAACCGCTCATATTAATTCCCGCACCAGCCGTCGTCCCCAGTTGGTACACGGGGTAGTAGTTAATGCCGCCGCCATTATCGGTGCGCTGGTGCCAGTTGAAGTTGTGCTGGTACATTCCGCCAAACTGGATCATGTGCTTGCCATGCAGCCAGGTCACGTCGTCGCGGATCATGTTGTCCTGGCCATCCCAGAAACGGGTACGTGTCTGTTGCGTGTTCACGTTGTAGGGCTGGACTGGCCCCTGGTTAGGGGTATTCGTTTCGCCAAAGGGCTCCAGAGCACCGCCCAGTCCTGGAAATTGTACCGGCGCTCCCGCTCGGCCCCACGCCCACCAATTGCGCAGGTAGCTGTAGCGGAGATCGTTGGTGATGTTGCTGGTCAAGTTGGCCGTAGCTCCGACGACCAGGAACCATGGCTGCTGCGGGTTGTTAGACAGAGACGCGGGAACACCTAGCTTGTCTCCGGGGAAGAATCCTCCGATGTCCACCTGTTGATTACTGGCACTTGTGAGGTTGTAGTAGCGGTAGCTGCTCATGAAATGCCATTTATCGCCGAAGTCATGGTCGAGCCGTGCGACGCCGAAATTGGAGGACTGCGGAGTGGACATATTGGCCGTGAATCCCACTACGTTCAGTCCGTCGCAGCGCGATTGGCCGCAGCCACTCTCATTCGAAGCTGGCTCGTACTTGTTCCACATTTGTTGTACCAGCGGATTGATCCCGATCCCTCGCGGATCGCAAGGGCCGGCAGGACACTGCGCCGGCATATATGTGACGCTGTTGTACGTCACGGGTGTGGGGTTGAGGTTGTAGATCTGTACCGCTCCGCTCGCGTCCGGGAACTGCAACAACCCAAGCCGCATGGCGGCCGACGGCACCGCCTTTTCGATGGTCGTGGCTTGTGGAAAGCGGAAGCCCTCGTAGTTGGCAAAGAAATATGTCTTTCCCCCCAATACTTTCTTGGCAATGATCGGTCCGCCGATCGACCCGCCGAAGCGGTTGTAGTGAAAGCTGGGATTGGGGATGCCGCTGAAGTTGTTCTGCCAGGTGTTGGCATTCAGGTTGTTGTCGAGGTAATACTCATAACCCGTGCCATGCCACTGATCGGAACCGCGCTTGGTGACGATCTGCACCTGGGCGCCCGCGGAGCTGTTGAAGTCGGCGCCCATGCCGGCGACGTTTACTTTGAACTCTTCCACGCTGTCCGCTGGGGTGGGCATGACTCCCGTCGCTCCCGCAGACACACCGTTACTCTGGTTGGCGACGCCGCCCGTTGGATCGCCGGCATAAGTCGGCGTGTACACGCTCATGCTGCCATCCATGTCGTTGGTGTTCTCGCCACCGTCAAGCTGGAACGAGCTCTGGTCGACCGCGGCGCCGGCCACGCTGCCGTCAGGGCTAATTCCAGACTGCAGCGTCAGGAATGTGCTGGTATCGCGGGCGATCGTGGGAAGCGATTCAAGTGCCAACCCGTTGACTGTGTTGCCGACGGTGGCGTTCAGAGTCTGCAACTCAACGCCTGAACTTTCGACCTCAATAGTCTGGGTCTGGGCGCCGACCTTCAGCACCGCGTTTTCGGTGGACACCATGCCTACCTGGACGACGTTCTTTGGAATCGAAACCGTCTGAAACCCAGGCTTGGTCACTGTGATGTCGTACGTGCCCGGAGGAAGGTTCACGAAGACATATCGTCCTGCAGTGTTGGTGTTAACGGTCCGCACCTCACTGGTGGCCGTGTCTTTGACGGTGACGGCCGCGTCGGGAACTACCGCATTGCTCTGGTCGGTTACCAGCCCGGTGATCGTGCCCATTGAGGTTGTCTGCGTCCACGCAGGAAGTGCCGCACAACACAACAGCACAGCCAATATCGTGGAAATGGAAACCTGAGACCACAGGAATCGAACGCGTGTCATCACTCACTCCCTCTTCAAGGTTTGCAGGCTCTTCTGCGATGCCAAGCCAATATGTCGGCTGGTGGTGAGTGGAGCAATACTGCTGCCAACCGCGGGCGTAGACGCTGCGATGACGCCAACGCATCCGCTTCCGTTGCGAGCTACTGAAATGCAACGACCGATTGCACCTATGCGCGTCCCGATGGTTAGGCCCGTAGCCGATCGACTTGGCAACGGAATCCGTTTCGTCACAGTACGAAGCGGGAATTGCTGTTCGTCACGGGATGAAGCCGGGCTGGATGGCCGCGGAAAAACGCAAACCGTCCGTCGGGTAATTGGTGGAGGAAAAGTAATGCAGCGATTCGACGTGCTCGCCGGTGCCGACCCCACCGGTTCTATGCGCTCAGGCGCTTACCCATGGCGTCGAAGCTATCGACTTCCGTCCGGTAGTTTGGACCGACGGGGATTTCTGTTCCGTTGCTGAGGAGAACGCAGATCGCGGCGCCTTCCTTGCGCCGAACACTGGTCACATGCGCGCGATTGACAATGAAAGACCGATGAACCCGGGCGAACTGCGCAGGGTCGAGCTTAGACGTCATGCCCGACATCGTGTCCCGGATTTCGTGCACGTCGGCGCCGGTATGGATCCGCACGTAGTTGCCATAAGCCGCCATGAAGGTCACACGTTCCGCCGGAATTTCCCTCGTTCCGCTGTCGTCCACCGCAACCGAGGTGAGATATCGCTGGATCCCGCGCGAGAAAGTCATGTACTGCTGCAGCAAGATTGATAACTCGTCCAATTTTCGGCGGTAGATCTCCGTGCGCACGCGTTCCATCGCGGCCTGTAAAGATTGAGGACTCAGCGGAATGTCCAGGGTCTCGAAAATACCCTTAAGAGTGCCAGAGCTGTCTTTCCATCTCAAACCTACAGTGACCGGAAATATGGCATCGCCGGGCGTCTCACCGAAAACCGTAGGCATGAGGCCGATCCGCGTGATCAACAACTCGGGAACGTACGCACTCAGCAGAGCCATGCAGTCGTTCCAAGTTTCCGACGCTCCAACTAGATCAAACCCCTTCACTTCATCCAATCCAGCTTGCAGCATGTTCCGTGTTTCCGGGCTCGGCTCCAGGATGACAACCCTGATGCCGCCGCGATGCAGCAGCTGCTCTCGCACCACATGTGTTTCCTGCGCGCTGTCCATTCTTGCCCCTCAGCCATCGACAGGTGCTCGACTGGCGCTTAGACGGAATCAAGCCACCGTCGATACCACGGGAAATACCTGATTGGGACGAGCTTACGTTGTATCGGAACAGAAACAAGTATCTCTGGGACGCTTGCACCTTTTGGCGGGACGCTCACATGGAACTTGTGCAGAGCTCAGTGAACAATTTCGCCGGGACTGCGTATCTCATCCATAACGGACGGGGCGAACCTGCGTCTAAGTGGCTAACAGGGGTTGGTTTGGCGCAGGCTCCGCCAAGCCGTGACGCTATTCGGGCAAGATTGAATCGGCTCGAAATAAAGGGCGGGGGAATCGAGACGTCGCTAGATTTCTCGCTGGGGAGACTTGGTATGGCAGTACCGCCAATCGACACGCTCATTGTTGACGATGAAGTACTGGCTCGCAAGAAGCTCTGTGTTTTGCTCGAAAAAGACCCGGACTTTCGCATAGTAGGGGAGTGTGCGACCGCCGCCGATGCCATTCGTGCGTTGCGAGACCTTCGTCCGGCCCTCATGTTTCTCGATATTCAGATGCCGGATGAAGACGGCTTCAGCGTGATTAACGCCATCGGACCCGAGTCGCGGCCAAAGATCATCTTCACCACCGCATTTGACAGTTATGCGATTCAGGCCTTCGACGCCGAAGCGGTGGACTATCTCTTAAAGCCGTTCGACGAGGAACGATTCGCGCGCGCAGTGAAGCGTGCAAAAAGCGAGATTCTGGCGGAAATGTCGCAGGGCCAGGAGCGTCGAGGTTCTGACAGGCGCACCGGCACTGATCGCGCTCTGGAACGCTTCGTTGTGAAGTCTGAGGGTCGCATTCTGTTCTTCACCACCGATGAGATCGATTGGATCGAGGCCGCTTCCAACTATGTCAAGCTCTATAGCAACGGCAAGGGACATTTGGTAAGGCACACCATGAATGAGATGGAACGGAAGCTCGATCCCAAGCAGTTCCTTCGCATTCACCGCTCCATTATTGTGAACGTAAAGAAGATCCGCGGAGTCCAGCCGTGTAATAGCGGTGAGTTCATCGTGACGCTGACAAGCGGCAAGGAACTTCCCTCCAGCCGTGGCTATCGCGAGAGTTTGGGATCGCTGCTGAAGTCGGCCCTGTAGGCGTGTCAGCGAAGGCCGTGTATGGCCTCGAGTTCGTAAACTACCGGGACCTCGCCGACACTGAACGGCAGCTGGATGCTGACGGTCGTTCCCCGTCCGGGAGCACTGTGAATGTCGAGGCGCTGCCGGTCGCCATAGAACCCTCGCAGACGTTCGCGCGTGGCGTTCAATCCCAGACCATGCTTTGCATTCCAGTCAGGATTGGGAGAAAAACCCGGCCCGTTGTCGCCCACCTCGATGTGAAGTTCATCATCCCGGCGCGCCGCCGTTATCCAGACTTCTCCACCTTCAGCGCGGCGTGATGCGCCATGGCGGATCGCGTTTTCGACCAGTGGCTGCAAGAGCAGATGCGGAACGCGAGCATCCAGGGTGTCGGGATGAACCTCGCAACGCACCTGGAGCCGGTCGCCGAAACGCATCTTTTCGATTTCCAGGTAGCCGTTCACGAACTGCATCTCGCGGTTCAGCGTGGTTTCCTGCACAGTGTTGCTTTCCAGGCTCATTCGCAGCAGGTCGCTCAGGCGCACCAGCATGGTGTCGGCCGCTTGCACATTAGTGAGCATCAACGTGGAGATGGAGTGCAGCGTGTTAAACAGGAAGTGCGGCTGCAACTGGCTCTTCAACGCCCTGAGTTGCGCTTGCGCCAGTCGTGTTTCCAGTTGCGATGTCCGCAGATCGCGGTCGCGAAACTCATGGTAGTACCACAGAACGTGGGCAATCGCGACAACCGGCAGGTATACGGCAATACAGTCATCGAGGAAGTTGTAGAGAAACAGCCTTCCGAACAGTGACCATCCGACAGGGAACGGGTGCTTGGTCATGTTGTCGATAACGGGGTAAACCACCATCCGGACGAGGGCGTGTCCGCTGGCGAACACAAGCGCACCGGCGCCGTACAAAAAGCTCCGCCAACGCCAGTTCGAGCGCTCGATGGGATAGCGCAAGCTAATTTGCAGTACTACAGGAGTAAATGTGGCAAATATTAGATAGTTGATGAGGGGTAGCCGCACCTCGTCCCAGAGGCTCGCAGAAGGCTTCCAAAACAGCAGGTTGAACCGGTACATGGAGAACCCAGCCAGGAAGGCGAGGAAGATCCACACTGTGTAGCTGATCAGCCAGATCATCCAGACGGATTTACGCGCCCGAAGTAGCATTAATGTTGAGCTCGGTGATTGGCGTTGAATACTTTCATCAGCACATTGAGTTCCGGCAGCTGCGAACCCGGGCAGGGCTTGCTCAGTTGACATGGCGGACTTGTATTACATCACGATGATCGACCAATGCAACTCGCATTCGTCCCTAACGGACTGCTAGTCGCACCATAAATCGAGGTTTTTGGCCTCAAAGCATGCGAAAACCTGGCTGGTTGGACCGAAGGGTCACTTTTTCGGCGGTTCCGAACCAGCATGTGGTTCCGATGGGAAATCAGCACCTTGGATTGCTGGGTCCTGAACAGTCGGCGGTTCGCTGTCCGCCTTCGGGGTGTATTGCACGATTAGGGAAATGCGGCGGTTGGATGCGTCCTCCGGTTGGTCCGCCTTACGGAGCCTTTGGTCGGCAAATCCGCGGACTTGCGAAACCTGGTCGGGGCGGAGTCCGTTTTGGTGCATAAGTCGTCGGGCTGCGTTCGCGCGGTCGGCGGCAAGCTCCCAGTTGCTGTAGTTGCCCTTCCCAGAATAAGGACGAGAATCGGTGTGGCCCTCGATCGAGACCTGGTTAGGAAGCTTCCCAATCTCATGGGCCAGCGCCACCAGCATGGATTTGCCCGCATCGGTAGGCTGAGCGTTGCCGCTCTCGAAAAATGTCCCGGCCTCTGACTCCAGCAGTTCGATACGCAGCCCCTCAGCAGTAATCGTCATCTCGATGTGGTTATTTAGCTTGTCTAGCTCAGGCGCCTGGCGAATCACGCTCTCCAGCTGCTCTTTCAGCTTTGGCATGTCCTGTTTTTTCAGGATGAAGTTTTCCCCCGACCCAGACTGGTTGGTCCCGACCATCTTGGACGTACCAGTTGGGTCCTTGAAGTATCCGCCCACTGCGACTTGAATCTGCTTGCTGCTGTTCATGAGCCAGAGCACGATGAACATCGCCATCATGGCCGTCACAAAGTCCGCATAAGCGACCTTCCACGCACCGCCATGGTGGCCGCCGTGACTGACCTTTTTCTTCAGAATGATGACCGGACGACTGGTTGCCATGGATTTGCACCTAAGCTGCTGGCGTCGCCGCCTCGGGAGTGGGGGTGGCTTTGCGGCATGCGGTTTCCACTTCCTGAAAGCTGGGACGAACATGCGTAGGCACGGCACGGCGGCCCATCTCCAGCGCAAGAATCGGCGAGGTACCCTTCACAAAGGCCAGCATCAGCACGCGCAGCACATGATAGTAGGCATGTTCATCGTCAGCCAGTTTCGCCATGTTCGAAGCCAGCGGGCCAATCGCTCCGTAGCACAACAGAATTCCGAGGAAAGTTCCCACCAGAGCCGCTGCCACCTTGTGGCCAATTTCCTCTGGAGGCCCGCCCAAAGAACCCATCGTGATGACGACGCCAAGGACCGCGGCAACAATTCCCAGCCCCGGCAGCGCATCGGCAACTGTGCTCAACGCCGAAACTGGCTGGCTTATGCCGTGATGGTGCACGTCCATGTCGAGTTCCATCATCTGATCCAAGTCAAACGGATCCACTCCGCCCGTAATGGCCATTCGCATGGTGTCGCATACAAAATCGCGCGCGTGGTGGTCGGCCACGAAGTCTTTGTATTTGGAAATGATCGCGCTCTTGGTGGGCGTTTCGATGTCCGCCTCGAGGGCAACCAGTCCTTCCTTCCTGGCCTTATTGAAGAGGTCGAACATCATCTTCAGCGAACTTAGATAGCGCGCTTTATCGAACTTCGACCCTTTCAGTACGCCCGTGATGCGTGAAGCAACATCTTTTAGAACATGCAGCGGGTTGGCCACCAGAAGCGTTCCCACCGCCGCACCCCCGATGATGAGTAACTCCGCCGGCTGCATCAGGACATGGATGTTTCCTTTTTCGATGAGGTATCCCCCGACCACCGCTCCGAACACGATCAGGATTCCTATGATCGAGTACACAGATTCCTCCTGCTGCGCGCATTCTCTTATCGGCAGATTTCCGGCAGAAGCTCACTCCATCCACATGGTTGGAACCAGAGTCACGGATGCCACACACCAGGGACCGTTGCGATGAACCGGCGGACCATCTCACGCTCCTCTTCGCACGTGAACACGAACGCGATACCGGCTCGGCGAAGGCCGGCGTGGGCCACTCTCCCTTGCAGCTCGATCTGCGGAGTCAGCGGCTTGATCACCGACGACAAAACCGAGAAACCGCGAGTTCCGTCTGCAGTCGTGAATCCCTCGAGATCGAAGTGAGCGACGATCCGGGCACGAACTTCGATTTCCTGCACCGGCGAAACCAGAATCACAGCGCCCACAGTACCAACCGGCGCGAGTTGAGGAAGCACGGCGCCTAGGCCGTCTTCGCCAATGTCGGTGCAGCGGCCGCAAATGAGCGTCTCATCCACCGCAAGTCGAATCGGAAAGTCGGTGGAGATCCGGGGAGCGCGATAGTTGAATTTCTGCATATGTCACGGCGATTTAGAAAATCGCTGCCCTCAATTAAGTTGTAAGCCACGTGCCACTTATCTGCTGCGAGATGTTCCTGCGAATCAGGACGTGCATTGCTGTTCTCCCTGGAAAGTGTTTTCGCAGGCCACTCGATTGCGCCCATCGCGTTTGGCTCGGTAGAGTGCTGCATCGGCTCTCTCCATCATTTGGTCCAAAGTACTGCACGCGGTGGCACAAGCCACTCCAATACTGACCGTGACTGACAGCATGCCCGAGCGCGTCGAAATCCCGCTGCTCGCGATTTGTGCCCGCAACCGGTCAAATTGAGACACCGAATCGGTCCCGGCTTTGAGAGGGGCAATCACCAAGAATTCCTCGCCCCCGATGCGACCCGCTGAATCGTACGATCTGAGGCTGTCCCTCAGGGTCGCGGCAAATCCCTGCAGCAGCTCGTCGCCAGTCTGGTGTCCGTAGGTGTCGTTGACCTGTTTGAAATGGTCGATGTCGCATATCGCGACGGCCAGCGTATCGTCACCCCGGCTGGCGCGGGACAGCTCCTGCTGCAACTTGTCGAGAATCGACCGGCGATTGAGCAAACCAGTCAACGGGTCGTAAGTGGCCTGGTGGAGCAGCGCTTCGCGGCTTTCCAACAACGCCGCCTGCAGCTCGATCATGCGTCGGCCGACCAGCACACGAGCCCGCAGTTCACCCGCGTCGAACGGTTTGGAGAGATAGCCGTTGGCACCGGCCTCAAGTCCGGCGATGATGTCGCCCGTTTCGCCCCGCGACGTCAGCATCAAAATGTAGTGTGGCTTGTCAGTTTCTCGGGCGCGGACTCGGCGGACCACCTCAGGTCCGTCCATTTCGGGCATGTTCCAGTCGAGGATCACCAACTCCGGCGCATCACGCCGCTGCAGCGCTCGCCAAGCCTCGGCGCCGTTGTTGGCAACTTGCACTTCATAGCCATCCTTTTCCAGCAAACCTTTTAAGAGAGTGCGAGAGGCAAGATCGTCGTCGGCAATTAAGATGCGCATAAGGTTATCCACTGCAGGGAACGGCGGCGCTATCGCCGCTTCCAGCTTAAAGTCGATTAGCACTAGTCTCCGGTTCATATCTCTTGCGTCATCGCTTCCCGCAAGCGAACAAACTGGCGATCCAGATCGTCCATGCGAGCGGCGATGGAGCTTAAGTTGCCGAGGTTACCGGCGGTTTCCAGATCGATGGCGACAGCGCGCAGCGCCTCTCCACCCACACTGGCTGCTGCGCCCTTAAGAAGATGCGCCTGCCGCGCCGCGCCGGCTGCGTCCGAGTGTTTCAGACAATGGCGCAGCGTCTCAATCTGCCCCGGAATGTCCTCCAGAAATGCATCCACCACCAGGTGGGAGAGGTTCTCATCGTTCATCAGGCGGTCGAGCATGCCATCCCGATCGAAGACAACGGGTGGCGCCGAAGCGGGAAGCAATGCTTCGATTTCACCCAACGCTCCTGGTTTATCGTCCGCACCAGGCAACCAGCGCGCGAGGACTTCGCTCAGATCGTGGGCCGAAAGCGGCTTGGAGACGTAATCATTCATGCCCGCCTCAAGACACCTCTCCCGGTCCCCCTGCAAGGCGTGTGCGGTCATCGCAATGATGGGAACCTGGTGATTCCTGACTGCGGAATTTGGCCTGCGAATCTGTTGGGTGGTCTCGAAACCGTCCATCACCGGCATCTGCACGTCCATCAGCACCAGATCGTAAGCGGAGGACTTGAGAACCTGAAGGGCCTCGGCCCCGTTGGCCACTACATCGGCGGCCAAGCCAAGCTTATTGAGGATGCCATTGGTCACGATCTGATTGGTGACGTTGTCTTCCGCCAGCAGAATGCAGGGACACGGACCGGTGAAGTTCGTAAATGGTTTGAAGGGCGAATCGGCGAATGACCTGGCCGGAGGTGTCCCATCCTTCGCCTT
This sequence comes from uncultured Acidobacteriaceae bacterium, assembly GCA_963699185.1. Taxonomy (GTDB): domain Bacteria; phylum Acidobacteriota; class Terriglobia; order Terriglobales; family Acidobacteriaceae; genus DASRAA01. The sequence goes on from OY969419.1 coordinate 1,985,347, forward strand.
GTCGAGCTGTTTGTCGAGGCAGACCGTGAACCAGAACTCTGACCCCTTGCCTTCCGTGCTCACCACCCCGATTTCTCCACCCATCATTTCGGACAGTTGTTTCGAAATCGCCAAGCCGAGACCTGTGCCTCCATATTTTCTGGTGGTCGAAGCGTCGACCTGTGTGAATTTGTCAAAGAGCATTCCGATCTTATCTTGCGGGATTCCAATGCCAGTGTCGCGTACGGAAAACCGCAGCCGGCAGTCATCACAGGTCTGCGCCTCCAGGGAAACATATACGACTACTTCGCCGCTCTCGGAAAACTTGATGGCATTACCCACCAGATTGATCAGAATCTGGCGCAGACGACCGGCATCGCCGCGGAGCCGAGTGGGGACCTCAGGGTCCGCGTTGCAGAACAACCGCAATCCCTTCTCGCGAGCCCGCACGCCGAGCAGGGCCGTAAAGTCGTCTAACAATCGCTGCAGATCGAAGTCCAGTATCTCCAGCTCAAGTCTCCTCGCTTCGATCTTCGAGAAGTCGAGAATGTCGTTAATCAGGTGCAGCAACGAGTCAGCGCTGATGCGCAGAATATCCGCATAACGACGCTGTTCAGCGTCCAATTGCGTGTCCAGCAGGAGATCGGTCACGCCGATGATCCCGTTCATCGGGGTCCGAATCTCGTGGCTCATGTTCGCCAGGAACTCGCTCTTGGCCCGGTTGGCCGACTCCGCTTTCTGTTTCGCCGTCAGCAGCTCGGCGTTGCTCAGTTGCAGTTCTTCACCGCTCGAGTCCGCGAACGTCTGCGTGTGGTAGTGACGCAGCCTTTGTTGCAGGTCCCAGTCGGGCACAGGCGTTTTCTTCAACATTGAGATGAAAGAAATGAAGCTCGCTGCGAGCTGCGAAACGGTTTTCTGCCACCACAGCAGCCAACGACTGGCAATTGCGTTGAGGCCTCGCTTCATGGTCGCACCTGTAGCAGGGCATTGAGCTTGCGCTACGTAGGGCTTATCGGCGGCGAGACAAAATACTTAAGTAAGGCCAAATTCACTGTAGATAAGCCGTCACATGCCGATATTGCTAATCCGATGTTGCGGCAATAAATACCATAGACCGGCCGATCCTGATCGTATCCAGAGGATCGAATCGGCATCGACCTCAAAACCCTGCGTCGAGGAAGTCCCATGAGAACGGTGCTGGCGGAGAAACCAAGGAACGACGAAATGCGCGTGCCGTGGGCGCATCTTCGCCTTCCTCCGTTCCCGCAAATTGCCATCCGCGTTCTGCAGTCCGCCAACAACGAAAACGTGCCCATGCGGCAGCTCAGCGACCTGATCTCGTCGGACCCTGCCTTCTCCAGCGAAGTTCTGACCATTGCAAATTCCGCGCTCTACGCTCCGCGCTTTCCCGTTACCAGCATCCTGCAGGCGATAGCTGTGCTCGGCACCAATAACCTCAAAGGTCTATGCCTTACCGTCGGAGTGCGGGCCTACTTGGGAAAATCGCTGAGCCATCCTTCACTACGCGCGATCTGGCGTCACAACCTGGCGTGCGGCCTGGTCGCCGAGCATCTCGCGGCGGCGGGATTGATGGACAAAGACGCTGCATACACCGCCGGAATCATGCACGACATCGGGCGTCTGGCGCTGGTGGTGATCCGCCCAGCCGAGTACGCCGCCCTCCTGGCAAGGCATGCAGGGTCCTCCAGCAGCCTGCTGCACGAGGAGCGGGAACTGTTCGGGTTTGATCATTGTGAGGCCGGACGGAACCTGATCCAGGACTGGAAACTCCCCAGCGACTTCGAAGCCATCGTCGCCCGGCATCACGCTCTCAGGAGATCGGGTAACAACTGGCAAACCGCCGACGTGATCAACATGAGTTGCCGAATGGCCGACGCCGTCGGCTTCGCCGCGTTTCCCGGGTGCGAAGCGGTTCCCTTCGAAGCGCTACGGGACGAACTCCCTCCCAGAGAACGCGGCCTGTTAAGCGCCGACGTCGAATCGCTGGCGTTTGAAGTTGGCAGCAAGATCAACGCCGTAGAGTCGGTCTAGGCTGCTTCGCTGTTCAGGGCCCGAGCGCTTCCACGTGGGCTATTGCGACGCGGTGACCGATGCTGGCTCCGTTCGCGCCCTAAGTCGCAGCGGAGTTGTGGGAGATGCTGGGAGAGATGACGGACCTGTTGAGCGCTCTCTGGCCGAAGTACGATCCCGCCCTCGGCAGTTGGGACGGCCGTGCAGGTCAACGGCAAGATCAGTGCCTGCGTCACTGTCGCTCCTGACGCCGAAGAAGCGCAAATCCGCAAAACCGTTCTCGCCGACGAAAAGGTCAAAGCCGAGATTGCCGGAAAGAGATCGCAAAGGCGCTGGTGGTCAGAGGTCGGCTGGTGAACGTTGTGGTGAAGTAGGGTTCGGGCAAAGCGCGCGGACCCACCCAATTGACTCCCCCTCCCGCGCGCCCTATCATCAGCCATCGGTTCGTCTCTTCCGCATGATAGACACAACCATCTCCCACTACCGCATCGTGGAAAAGCTTGGCGGAGGCGGCATGGGCGTCGTCTACAAGGCCGAAGACACCGATCTCGGCCGTTTTGTTGCCCTTAAGTTCTTGCCCGACGATGTGGCCGATGATCCGCAGGCGCTGGAACGGTTCCGCCGCGAAGCCCGGGCAGCCTCCGCACTCAATCATCCGAACATCTGCACCATTTACGAAATCGGCAAACACGACGGCCGATCGTTCATCGCCATGGAATTTCTCGATGGCATGACACTGAAGCATCGAATTGCCGGCCGTCCTTTGGACACCGATCTCGTCCTCTCCTTGGCTATCGAAATTGCCGACGCTCTCGACGCCGCCCATGCCGAAGGCATTGTCCACCGCGACGTCAAGCCAGCGAACATATTCATCACCCGGCGCAGTCACGCCAAGGTTCTCGACTTCGGTCTCGCAAAAGTCGCGAACCATGGTTCTAGCTCCGACTCCGTGACTCTAGCCGCCGACTCTGATGCGCAACATCTCACCAGTCCCGGAGCTATGCTCGGCACCGTCGCCTACATGTCTCCCGAACAGGTTCGCGGGAAGGAACTCGACAGCCGCACCGATCTGTTCTCCTTCGGCGCCGTGCTCTATGAAATGGTGACTGGCAAGATGCCCTTCGAGGGCGCAACGTCCGGCGAAATTTGTGGAGCCATCCTGCACCAGCCGGCGCGCCCCGTCTCGCAGCTGAATCCACAGGTGCCGCCGCAACTGGAAGCGATCGTTCACAAGGCATTGGAGAAAGACCGCCATCTGCGCTATCAGCACGCCTCTGAGATGCGAGCTGATCTTTCACGGCTTATGCGCGATTCCAGCACTGAAAGCAGCGTGCTTACGGAGTCCGGCAAGTTCAAACCGGCCGCGCCTTCGCGGTCCACGTTCCAGAAAACCTGGGCCCTCGCTGGAGTTGCCGGTGTCGCACTTCTGCTTGCTCTCTTCTTTTATCTGTTCCGTTCGAAGCGTCCTGCGTCGGAATCTGGCGGTGCGGCGGCCCAAACTGCCGTCGCAGTGTTGCCGTTTCAGAACGCCGGTTCCGACAAGGACATCGACTTTCTCCGGCTGGCTTTACCCGACGAAATTGCCACCTCCCTGAGCCGCGTGAAGTCGTTTTCTGTCCGCCCGTTCGCCACCACCAGCAAGTACAACTCCTCGGATGTTGATCTCCAGCGAGCGGGTCGAGCCATGGGTGTCAGTTCGATCGTCACCGGTCACTACCTGTCTGAAGGTGGTCAGTTGGCGATCACCCTTGAAGCCGTGGATGTAGGCACTAACCGCACGGTTTGGCGCGATCAGGTTCATGTCGCCGCTGCCGATGGCCTCACCATGCGTGAGCAGATTACCTCCGCCGTCCGCCAGGGACTGGTTCCCGCTCTCGGGGGAGCATCTGCTGCCAACGAGGCCGGAACTCGTCCCAAGAACGAACAGGCATATGACTTGTATTTGCGCAGCCTCGCCGTTTCCCATGATGCGGCTCCTAACAGGCAGGCCATCGACATGCTGGAGCGGGTTGTCGCTATTGATCCCGCCTACGCGCCCGCCTGGGAGGCATTGGGGCTTCGCTATTACTTCGACGCCCAATACGGGGCCGGTGGCGAGGCGATGTTCCAGCGCTCGGATTCGGCGTACGAACGCGCCCTGACCCTCGATCCAAACCTGATACTTGCTGCCACCCAAATCGTCGCCAACCGGACGGAGCGCGGCAACCTCCTGGATTCCTACGCCGAGGCGTTGGCTCTGGTCAGTCGCTTCCCCGACAGTTCTCAGGCCCACTTCACCCTGAGCTATGTTCTGCGTTACGCAGGGCTCTTGGATGAGGCCGCGCGCGAGTGTGACACTGCTCTGTCCCTCGACCGGACTGATAGCCGCCTTCGTTCTTGTGTCTGGCCCTTCGCCTGGTTGGGCCAATACCAGAAAGCGATGAAGTTCCTCGAGCTTGATCGCGGTTCTGAGTGGGTCGGCAGAGTCACGCCTTTCATTCTTCTCACCCAGGGAAAATCGGCGGAGGCGCGAGAAAGCGTCAATAACATGCCGCCTGGTGTTGCCTTCGGGCGCGATTTCTTGCAGGTTTGCCTGAATGCCGCTCCGGACAATCGCCTGGATAGTGCCGCCAAAGACTATGAGTCCGCCGTCCGCTCCGAGCCTGACCCGGAACGACGCTACCTTGCCGGTGTGATGCTGTCCTATTGCGGCCTGCAAGATCCTGCCGCGCGCCTGATCGGCAGCGCCGTCCAGAAAAACTACTGTGCGTATACGGCGCTGCAGCGTGATCCACTCTTGTCAAAACTACGAGAGTCCCCCCAGTTTGGCCAGTTGCTGGCTAGCGCCAAAGCCTGCCAGGCCGACTTTCTCGCAAAACGCGCCCGCACCGTGCCGTGAAGAGCCGCACCGGAAAGAGCGTCACTTTAACGACGCCATCGCCTTCTTCGCCTGCTCCGCCCCGGCGCTATCCGGATTGAGCTTCAGATACTCTTCGTAGCTCTGCCTTGCCGCATCATCTTTGCCCAGCTTCTGTTGAGCCTGGGCCAGGCCGACCCACGCGGCGGGCGCGTCGGGCTTAAGTTCCGCCGCTTCCTGCAGTCGCGACTCTGCCGCACGGTAGTTCTTCTTGTTCATATAGAAATAGCCAACCTCGATGTCTTCCGCCGCCTGTTTTTCCTTCTTCTGTTCTTCCGTCAGCACCTTGCTCTGCGGCGCCGCGGGCGACGACCAGCAGACATGAAAGATCACGTCCATGCAATGCGGGTCGAACTTGTCCGCAACTTTCTTGGCCTTCGACGGTGGCGGCGGACTGGTCTGCGTTCCGAGATCAGGTGCGGGGGCATCGGGAGGCGTGGGCGCAGCGTCCGGCTGAGCGCGCGAAGAACTATCTTGCGGAGGCGCAGTGGGATTGGACTGTGCCAGCAGGAAGTGCCCGGGCACCAAACATAAGAGGCAAATCGCAAAAACTCGGGCCATGGTCTCCACCTCACCCTCTTTAACACCGACGGCCCTGCTATGGTTCGCAGTCCCGGCTGTCGAATCGGCTCCCTGACGATCGCGCGAGTTCTGAATTGGCGATGGCTGCGACGTGAATCTCGCGACTGTTAGTTAGTTGAGCCCGGTCCAATCTGTCAGCTATCCGCCCGGTCTGTACCGTACCAACCGCGTACCCCTCCCCCTACCCGGCCGTGTAGAATCAGGGAGATATGAGGGAAATCCTCGCAAAGTCCCGAGAAGCAAAGAGCTTATACGTATATCATAGTGAACAGAAGAGTTAACCCTTGTTTTGCAAGTGTTTTGCTGCCTCAACAACGTTGTATCGGAGCAATCCCTGCAAAGTAGCAGAAACAAATGACTTATAGGTAAAGGTCGAGATATAAAAGAACTTAGCAGATGTGGCCGAACAAGGAAATGCCAAGCCTGCAGTCAGCGCAGAGGCTGCCAATCTAGAGATACACCGGCGCGGGGCTGGAGTCACGAGAAAGTTGAGGACGGAAGAAACGAAAGTAACCAATTTGTTCCCGTTTCGGGAGGACGCGCGCTCGGTCAGAAGGAGGCTGGGGCAAGCTACTCGAAGTCGCCGAGCTCGTTCGGATGTCGCTTCAGTTGCCAGCGCCAGAAGGCATAAAACGGCGCGCCGAGGAAAACGATTCCGATGCCGATCAGCGTCTCTTTGGGTCGCGTAACCACGGAATTCAGCGCCCACGCTCCCGCCATCAGAAGGTAGAGGGCAGGCAGATAGGGATATCCGGTGCAGAGATAAGGGCGAGGAACGTCGGGGCGCTTGCGGCGCAAGACAAAGAGTCCAGCGACTCCGGCAACGTACGACAGCACCATCATGAACATGACGTACGTATAGAGCTGGTCGTAACTACCGCTGAGCGCCAGCACGATCGACCAGGCCGCGATCGCAACCAGGCTGATAGCAGGGGTTCGGTATTTGGGATGTACGCGTCCCATGGCGTGAAAAAAAGCTCCGTCACGTGCCATCGCGTACGTCACTCGTGCGCTGCACAAAATCGCGCTCGACGCTGCGCCGAAGCACGATAGCGCAATCGTCGCGCCCAACCACTTGGCTGCACTCGACGAGAAGAGCGCTACCGCAGCGGCTTGTGCGATCGTAGTTTCGTTGGCGACCTGCGTGATCGGCAGAGCGTACAAATAAACAACACTGACGCTCATATAAATGAGGCCCACCAGCAGAATGCCAAGCAACAGAGCGCGCGGCAGAACCTTCTGCGGATTCTTGATCTCGCCCGAAACCCACGTGATGTAAACCCATCCATCGAAGGCCCAGAACACGGCGATCAGCGCGACCCCAAAGCCGGAAATGACATGCGACAACGAAGCGGGCTGGTCGAGCGGCAAACTGGTCGCATAGTTCGACCATGAACCCTTGCCGATCGCGAGTCCCAACAGAACGAAGATGCCAATCGCAGCGAACTTGGCCCAGGTTGCTGCATTGACCAGCGCCGAGCCGCGCTTTAGCCCAAGAATATTGATGATGGTCAGCAGGATGATCGCACCGGTGGAAACGAGGTGTCCGCGCGTCAGCGTCCAGCCGAGAATCGTCGCCACGGGTTTGTGCGCTGAAGCAAACGGCAGAATCGCGCCGAAGTACTCCGCAAATCCCACGGCTAGCGCAGCGATGGTGCCGCTTTGGCCGACAGTGAAGACCATCCAGCCGTAAAGGTAAGCCGGAAACTCGCCATAGGCTTCGCGCAAGTAAACGTACTGGCCTCCCGCTTCGGGATACATCGCAGCCATTTCGGCGAAGGCGAAGCAGGCCAGCAGCGAGATGAGTCCGCCGACCAGCCACACGCCAAGGAAGTAGAGCGGCTTGTGAACTGCGGTCGCGATCTGTCCGGCAGTAAGGAAGATCCCTGAGCCGATGATGCCTCCGACCATGAGCATGACGGAATCCATCAGCGAAAGGCCGCGGACGAGAGTGGGTTCGTGATGTGCTGTCTGGGCCGTCGCGCTGGTTTGTACGGATTGCGGCATGATCAGCCCATTCCCAAATCTTCCGCCATCTCCAGCGGAGTTCCGCAGACGCGGCAGATCACGGCGGAACAGTCACCGCAAGTGAGCGGATCATTCACCTCGCGCGCGCAATTGGCGCAGTAAAGCGGCGATGGGATCTTGGAGGAACCGTCACCAGGCTGATCGGGAGTTTGAGGCATGAGTTTCCGAGACTGTAGCATAGAGATCTGAAATCCGCGAGGGAACGATGAGCGACCGCAGGACAGCATCTGCCGACGAGCAGTTACGCCAGGAATTCAACCAGTGGGCCGAACAGGGCAAAGGCGAGGAAATGGAAGCCCACCACATCAGCATCACCGAGCAGACGCTGGCGCTGATGAAGCTGAAGCCGGGCGATCGCGTGCTCGACCTGGGTTGCGGCGCTGGATGGGCAAGCCGACTGATCGCCAAAGCCGTGAACGATGGAACGCGGCCAGGACAGGTGATCGGACTCGACGTGTCGGATGAGATGATCCGGCGCGCACGTGCGGCATCCACCGACTACGACAACCTGATGTTTGTGGTGGGTTCGGCACAGCAGGTTCCGTGGGAGGAGAACTTCTTTGACAAGGTGCTGTCGGTCGAGTCCTTCTACTATTACGCAGACCAGGAACGCGCACTGGCGGAGTTGTTTCGCGTGATGGCGCCGAAGGGCGAGTTGTACATCCTGATCAATCTGTATCGCGACAATCATTATTCTTTGCGTTGGGTAGAGGAGTTGAAGGTTCCGGTGCAGGTGCATTCGGAGCAGGAGTACATCGAGATGCTGCAACGGCACACGTTCGAAGATGTAAGGGCCGTGCGGGTTCCCGATCTCACGCCGACTCCCGAGCAATACAGCGGACGGTGGTTCAAGAACGCCGAGGAGTTGCGGGACTTCAAGCGCATTGGGGCGTTGCTGTTGATCGCTCGCAAGCCCGATTTCGAGTCTCCTCCTCCGGGGTATCAACTGTATTGAGGCTTGACGTACCCCACCCTTGTCCGCCTCTTTCGCGGACAGGGCGGGGAACAGAGCTACGCGGACACATCTGTCTTCGTCACCAACTCGGCGAACTTCGCCAGATCGATGTTGCCCCCGCTCACCACGCAGACAATCTTTCCCGTGCCGCATTTCCCGCTGAGTCCCGCCGCAACGGCGCAAGCGCCCGCGCCTTCGGCGATCACGTGGTTCCTCTCGGCTACCAGCTTCATGGCCTGGCGGATCTCCTCCAGTGTCGAGACGATCGACCCCGCCAGCAGATGATGCGCCAGAGCCCACATCCGCGGGAAGACCGACTTGCCTCCACATCCGTCCACCCAGCTCGACTTCCACTCGGGAAAATTCTGCGCCGAGCCCGCTGCCAGCGACCGCGCCAGCGGAGCCGCGGTCTCAGGTTCTGCGGCGAACACCTTCACGTTCTTGCCACGCTCTTTCATCGCCGCCGCAATGCCGCACGACAAGCCTCCACCACCGAATGCCGCAACCACCGCGTCCACGTCAGGCAGTTCTTCCAGGATTTCCAGCCCCGCCGAGGCATTGCCCGCGATGAACGCGTCGTCTTCGAAGGGATGTACAAATGTTCCGTTCATCGCCGGATGCGTGCGTTCCGCCAGAGCCGTCCAGCATTGGTCGAACGTGGCCATCACGATCTCAGCCCCCAGCCGTCGCGCCGCATCGAGCTTGGCCGCCGGAGCCGTGTCCATCACGAGCACCTTGCACGGCACTCCGGCCTTGCGTGCAGCCAGCGCCACTCCCTGGGCAGCATTGCCGGCGCTGACGGTCCACACGCCATGACGGCGTTGCTCTTCGGGCAGCAGTCGTACCGCGTTATACGCGCCGCGAATCTTAAACGACCCGATCGGTTGCAGACACTCCAGCTTCAAATAAATCTCGGCGGGGCCGTCGTAGTTCAGCCCCACCAGAGGAGTGCGTATCGCCGCCTCGTAAACATGCTTGCGCGCATCGTCGATGAGACCCGCCGGAATGTTTCGCTGTGTCGTGTGTTCGTCGAGCGACAGATTGCTGGCCATGGAAGTCATAATAGCGTGCGGGCGCTTCAGCTACCGTACGTGGTGCTTCCGGAAGGGAATCATCACCACCGCTTCCAGCTCCACCGGATCGCCGTTCTTGGTTCCGGGACGGAATTGCCAGCGCGACAGTGCGACCGCGGCGGCGTAGTCCAGTCGCGGATCGACGCTGTTCAGCACCTTGATGCCACTCACCGTTCCATCAGCATGAATCACGGCGTAGAGCGTGACCGTGCCCTCCACGTTGTCGCGCATCGCGTCGGCAGGATAAGCGGGATCGACCTTCGACACGGCCACTGGGGCGGCAATCGCTATCTTGTTGTCCGACTGTTTCAACTCGGCGAAGCGCACAATCCAGCTTCCCGTCGCCGAGGTCAGGTTGGGCATGTTCAACACCAGCGAGTAGTACTTCTTGCTGCCAAACACCTGCCGCTCCACCGCATCTTCCTCGCTGTCCGACATTGTGGGAGGCGGAGGCGTAACCGGCGGGCGGCTGACGCTGGGCACCGAGGGGTTCATCGCCGCAGCGATCAGTTTCCGGTTCGCTTCCTTCTGCGCGTCGCTGGGCGATTTCCCGGGAGTGCCCGCGACCGCAGCGGTAGCCGCTCCGGGCGGCGCAGCGCCCACGCTGATCCCCGCCGGAGCGTTGCCGTTGCCACTCCCATTGCCCGAGCCATTGCCCTTGCCGCCACCCGCCCCACCGTTAGTCGCGCCCGGAGTACCGGTGATATTCGGCGTCCCCGGCGCATCGGGCTTTCCGCCGGGAGAGGCATGAAACTCTCCGGCGCGGTTGCCGCTGGGGACCTCAATGGGTCCGCGCACATCCGCCGGACTCAGTCCCAGCGCGATGATCTGTCCCTGGCCTTTCGATGACTGCAGTCCCTGAATGCTCGGTTGCGCAGGAACTCCCTTGCCCGCAGCATCGGCCCCCGCGCTGTCGCCCACTCCTGCCGCTCGCTGCGCCGGGACCGGCAGCTTGGGCGCCTCCACCTGCGGAGTCATCTGCGCCATGTTGATTTCGCCGCGATTCAACTTCAACTGGTCCGGCGACAGCGGAGGCTCCACCACCGACGGCTGCGCCAGCACCGGCATGTTGAGCTTCGACTTCATCTTCGACACGTCAGCCGTCGGTTCCACCACGGTCTGTTGCGTCAGTGTTACCTGCGTCTTCGATTTCAGCTTCGACACGTCGGCCGTAGGCTCGACGACTTGTTGCGTAAACTGCGGCAGCTTGAGCTGCGACAATTGGCGCGACGACGCTGCAATCGGCTGCCCCGGGATGTTCGTCCAGGCCACAATGTTGGGTAGCGGCACATCGCGGCTCAACTTCACCTGCGGAGGCGTCACGATTGTCTGGTGATTGTTGTCGGGGTTAGCAGGAACCGAGAGGATCTCCTGCTTGGCCAGCTTGGGCGCGCCCTTGCGCGGCTTGGCCTCGCCTCGCGGCCCCGTGTTAATCGGCGGCAGATACTCGCTCAACGTGTAGTGCTCCACCGAAGTGTTCTCAAACGGTGACGGCAATTCCACCGGCCGATTGAAGAAAGCCGAAGTCGAGAAGAAGTAGATCAGGATGACCAGCAGAAAGTGGTATCCGTAGGATTCCACAAAATGACGATAGCCCAAGCCTGTGGGAATAAAGGTTTCAGGCGGGACTGGGATTGGCTGCGAAGTGGTTTCTACCGACGGAGGCTCGCGCCGCAAGAGGAAATCCGCGAGGTTGCTGAAGAAAGCACGCGAGCGCGGCTCCAGTTCGTAGTGCAGGACCGGCGCGTCTTGATTTGCGGGATCGTGCTGAGGTTGCGCGGCCGTTACTTCTGACATCCTCCCCCACCGTTGTACGCGTAACAGGGATTATAGCGAAACGGCGCTTCCTCCAACCCGAATTCGCTGTGGTAGTCGTGCCGCTCAAGCCCTTTACTCTTGTCATGCCTAGCGCACTTCAGGCCTCGAGGCCGTGCTCTGTTTCTCTGTACCGCGGCTTTCGTATTCTGTCCCAGCGTGAAATGATGGATCTTCCTGGGGTGAATATGCTGCGCAGATTATGGGCGAGTGCCGCGGTGCTTGCGGGACTTCTATGGTTGATGCTTTCAGTGGCGCCGACGGCCGGCGCGCAGGCCCCGGCATCCGCCAACGATCCCTCGGGCATGTACACGTTTCTCAAAGAAGGCGAGTTCGTTCAGTTGACGGTCGAGGACAGCAAGTTGTCTGGCTTTGTTTCGCGTTTCGGAGACACCGAAACTGACAAGGGCGAGTTCATCGACCAGTTTTTCGACAAGGCTTCGCTGGAAGGCAGCCATCTGTCTTTCAAGACCAAGACGGTGCACGCGGTCTGGTACGAGTTCGACGGAACTGTGTCGGTTGCACCAGGGAAGAAGGTGGGCGATGAGGGCTATCGCGTGATTCGCGGCAAGCTGACTCTCCACACCAGCGATGCCAAGGGGAACGATCAGGCCAGCGAAAAGACTGTGGAACTCAAATCATTTCCCGACTTGCGCCATCCTAATAACTAAAGCTCAATTTTCGTTCGATCGCGCGGAATCCGACAAACCTGGGGTGGAACTAATTACTAATTACTAATTGCTAATTGCCAATTCTTCAGTTCACGCCCTTGTCGCTGCGCGTAGTGGACTTTTCCACGATACTCTGCAGAAAAATCATGTGCCCGTCTTCCATCATCGCCAGTTCGGTGTACAAGCGGCGCAACGGACCCTGTTCGGTCTGCTCCACCAACCGGGTATAAAAATTGTGAGCGCTCGTCTCCGCCGTTAGCGCGACCTGCAGCGCACGTTCCCGCGCAGTGAGCTCGACCGCCGGCCCGGCGGCGAACACATCTCCATCATCCAACCGGGGCACTTCAATCAACTCCAGCAAGTTTTCTTCCGTCAGCGAGCAGCGGGCGTTGCCATAGCGGTCCTGGTAGGTGGCCTGCAGCAGGCTGCTGTGGCGCTTTTCTTCCACGGCCATGTCCCAGAAGACACTGGCGATCTCCAGCGAATCGGCATCGTGAAACTCGGTGAACATCTCCGCGAAACGATGGTAGATCCCAGCGTTCCGTTCTTCGATGAAGATGGCTACGTGAAGCGCTTCTTGCGCCGTGAGGGAAGCGAACGCCCTTTGCATGGTGGACTCCCGGAATCAGTGGCTCGGTCGGAATTTTACCCGCTTATAAGCGCCGACCAGAGGATCGGCAGCTTATTTATTGCCGAACGCGTTTCATTTTGGGACGGTGTGCCCGGCCGTTGCTTCCGACATCTCAGTGCTTGCGCCGCCTTTTTGTTTCGCCCGGTCGGCCTCGATGCGCGCGATCGTGCGCTTCAGCCAGTGCTTCACATTCTCCCGCAGCTCTTCTTCCGACTGCTGTGGCTGGGCGACGGTATCTCCCTGTTTATTCAATGGGATGTGGTGACAGGGAACGTCATCAGTGCGGTATTGTTCGGGCACGAAATCGTACAGCAGGCACTCATGACAGGCATGGGGACGGGTGGGGTCGCCGTGGTTGGGACAAGTCAGCGAATCCTGGAAAATAGAAGCCGGTCCCCAGGGCGTGCTATACCAATTCCCATAGCCACCTTGCTCGATGAAGTTAAGCTCATAACGCAGAACCTCAAGCACATCTCGCTTATCTTCGGACATCGCAGCCTCCCAGGAAGCGTCGGCTCGACAATTGCGCTCCCCTTGCTGGCTATGATTCTGGTTGAATCAGGCAGGGACAGGCTGTGACCTAGCTCACGTGCCGGTGTGATATCCGTCCGCACGCGCAACAAAAGTAATCACTTCCGGAGTTTTATTAAAATCGTGACCAGTGTCCAATTGCGTCTCGGACGACCGCTGCTGAAGCTCCCAAATTGCCCATTTTGGGAACAGCGAAGCCGCCTATAGGGCACTCAAACCAGGTCTCCCTACGCCGATGGGAGTTTTCCTGCAAACTCCGGGGAGGGCTGTTACCCAAACCGAAACATGCTAATCTTTTCCCTAAAGGGAAGGAGTATGGCTACCCGAAAGAGTTCGACATTTAGTCCTAAGGATTTTCTCGCCAGCACCGGACTCGATCGAAAGATCGTCGAGATAAAAAATAAACAGAAGATTTTCGCGCAAGGCGATCCGGCGGACTCGGTTTATTACGTCCAAAAAGGACGAGTCAAACTCAGCGTTATTTCCGCGAGTGGCAAGGAGGCGATCTTCGCATTACTCGGCCCCGGTGAGTTCGTCGGCGAGGAATCGATTCCCGGGCCGAACACTCTCCGCATGGCGACCGCCACCGCACTTGCTCCGTGTGTCGTTCTGAAGATCAGCCGAAACGAAATGATACGCGTCATCCACGAGGAGCGGGCCTTCGCCGACATCTTCGTGGCCTTCCTGCTGGCCCGCACCATGCGCATCCAGGCCGACCTGGTAGACCAGCTTTTCAACTCCAGCGAAAAGCGCCTGGCCCGCATCCTTCTTCTGCTCGCCCGCTTCGGCGAGAGCGGCGAGCCCGATACGAACATCCCCAAGATCAGCCAGGAAGCGCTGGCTGAAATGATCGGCACCACACGCTCCCGCGTCAGTTTCTTCATGAACCGTTTTCGCAAACTGGGGTTCATCCAATACAACGGCGGAATTCACGTGCATCCGACGCTGCTCAACGTGATTCTCTACGACTGACGTCCCGATTCAAAAGTGTGCAATTTTATACAGACTTCATTTTTCGAAGAGTGGCACAATTTTGAACAATTCCTGAGGCGAAAGCGATGAGACTGGCGCCCGTGTTCTGACCTTCGGGGGGAGGCAGGACGCGGGCGCCAGCGCCACCTTCCGATGAAAGCGACGAGAGCAGTCGCCATTGATGCTGCTACCAATACTCGCCTTGAGCGGGACCGCTCCAGCGGCAAAGACTCCAGAGTCCACGCGCACCTAAGGTGTTCGCCTTACGCGAACTTGCCATTCGATTCTTCCACCTATTTTTTCGCGCTACTGGAGCGACCTTTCGACGCGCGTGCCATCCAATTTGGCGTCTGGCCGAGTCAAATCGCACCAGGAGCATAAGAGCGATGAGCGATCGACGTGAGTTTCTGAAGGGAGCGGTTGCCGCTGGCGTGGTCACCAGGTTCGGCAATGTCGCGCAAGCTGCTAACCCGTCCGGCATTCCCACCAGGACACTGGGCCACACCGGGCAACAAGTTTCGATGCTCGGTCTCGGTGGCTACCACCTCGGCAACCCGAGCGAGGCCGAGGCCACCAAGATCGTTCGCACCGCGGCCGACAACGGCATAACCTTCATGGACAACTGCTGGGACTACAACGACGGCGAGAGTGAAGTGCGTATGGGCAAGGCCCTGCGTGATGGCTACCGGCAAAAGGTGTTCCTGATGACCAAGATCGATGGCCGCGATGCCAAGACGGCGGCCGCGCAAATCGATCAATCGCTGCAGCGGCTGCAAACCGACCATCTCGACCTGCTGCAATTTCACGAAGTGATTCGCATGAACGATCCCGAGCGCATCTTCGCTACCGGAGGCGGCATGGAAGCCGCGGTCAAGGCGCGTGAGGCCGGCAAAGTGCGGTTCATCGGCTTCACTGGACACAAGAGCCCGCAGATCCACAAGCACATGCTCGAAGTTGCCGACCAGCACAACTTCAAGCTCGATACCGTTCAGATGCCGCTGAACGTGATGGACGCGCACTACGAGAGCTTTGGCCAGATCGTTCTGCCCATGCTGCAGCAGCGCAACATCGGCGTGCTCGGCATGAAGCCCATCGGCGACGGCATTCTGTTGCAGAGCGGCAAGATCAACGCGGTCGAATGCCTGCGCTACGCGTTGAGCCTGCCCACCAGTGTGGTCATCACCGGATGCAAATCGATGCGCGACGTGCAACAGGCAATCGATCTCGGACGGAATTTCAAGCCACTGAGCGAAGCCGAGCGTACCGCCCTGCTGAGCAAAACCGCGGAAGTCGCGAAGAACGGCGAGTTCGAGAAATATAAAACCAGCACGCAGTTCGACGGAACCGCTCACAATCCACAATGGCTGGGATGAAATCGGCCTACTAGAAGGCGTGTACGCCGTTCAATTGCCCGTCGCCATCCCGAGTGCCTTCAGGTAGTCCTGATTGGCCCGGCACTTGGTCCATTGAATATTGGTCAGCAGTTCGTCGAAGGCCGCGTTGATATGCTCTTGCGGCGGACGCTTTGCGATTCGCTTCTCCGTATCTCCGGTGCCTCCCGGCAGCTTCGCATAGGCGACGATCTCATCCCAGTAAACCGGCCTGGCGAAAGAAATCGGCGACCTGGGACTGTCCATCTTCTTGTAGGGCCAGAACGCCCAGTTGATTTGATTTTTTTCGAGCAGCTCACGAAACTGCGTGATCCATTCGTCGGTATTTTCGCCCGACTCGCTCATCCAGATGGGCACGTGATACTTGTCGCGGAAATCCACGTATTGCTGAATTTCCGTTTGCTCCGGTTTCATCCAGTACTTGTGAAAGGTGTACATCACATTCGCATCGAACGGAGGCCCGAAGACGGAGAAATTGGTGTCCCACTGCGCTCCGCCCAGGATGACGATGTGGTTGTTATCTACCTCGCGGATGCCGGCCACGATGCGCCGGTAGAGCGGCTCTAACTGGCTGTTGTATTTCTTCAACTCGGGAAAGTGGGGAATTGGTTCGTTAAGCAGGTCGTACCCCAGTACAGTCTTTGAATCGCGATAGTGCGTTGCAATGCGCTGCCAGACATCGATGGCGTGCTGTTGCGCCTGCGGGCTGTCATAAATCCAGGGATAGCCCCAGCTATCGTCGATGTTGGCGCCGGTCTGTCCTCCGGGAGCGCAGTGCATGTCGATCACGACATACAGTCCGGCCTCGCGGGACCACTCAATCACACGGTCGAGCAGGGTAAATCCCTCTGAGGGATCGCTCTCGAAATATCTGTAGTGGATCGGAACGCGAATCGAGTTGTAGCCCGCCCGCTTCAGAAACTGGATATCATCGCGCGTGATATAGCGGTCGCGGTAGTCATGCCAGAACTTTTGGGCCGCTTCAGGGCCGAGCAACTCATTGCTCATCGCTTCGACCTCCCGGTCCGATTGCGGTCCGCCCTCGAAGTGAAACATGTAGCCTTCGCGGACCAGCCAGTTGCCCAGGTTGGTACCCCTTAACATGAGCGGATGCCCTGTTCCGTCCATTAACTGGGTGCCGGAAGTGTGCGCGAAACGAGATTGGGCGAGTGCCGCCGAGGTGAGCCAGACAAGGAGACTCAACGCGAGGGCGTAACGCATCTTCGGATTAAGACGGCAGCTCGAAGAATTCATGGGAGTGGATCGCACGGACTATTCTAGGCGCTGTTTCTCCAGCTTTGTCATCCCGACCGGAGCCACCGCTTCGGCGGCGAAGCGGAGGGACCTGCATTTCCTCGCGGGTGCCCCATTCAAGGGCGCGAAGCGACCTTGAGTGGGGATTTTCCCGGGTGGCCCACATTCGCCTGCAGTTGGCAAATGTGGGAGCGATAAGACTCGAGCCGCGCGCCCCAGGGTTCGCCCTTCTTTTGGGCTAACCTGGGGTCACTGCACCACCAACGCCAATGTTGTAAATTCTCCCATGCCGGTTACTTCAGGCCGAGTCCCGACTCGATTAGTTACGATATGTCCTGATATCAACAGCTATCTTGGCTGGGACATTATTCTTGCTAACCGGCGCCGACGATCTTGCTCAATGCTCCGCGAATGGGTGATATGGGTTCGTCAACGTGTCACAGCAGGAACGCAGATTTATCCTGGCCAGCGCGGAGTCGCACCAGCCAGAACTAATTTCGCAAACATCCGGCTCTTTCCGGAGTATGATTTTTCCGCCACTTCGAGATTTCTTCAACGGAGGTATCTATGTTGTCGATGCGAAGAAGGCGGAGTTTTCTGGCAGCGGCCATGCTGCTGGCCGCCCTGCTTGTCGTCATCCCCGGGGCCAGCGCCGACATCATTCAGTCGACGCCCAGCATGCCGCCTGAGGGAGGAGCCTACACAGCCGCGACGATTTGCGTTCAGCTCGGTCCCGGCGTTTGCGTGGTGAATCCCGCCCTGTATGGATTCAACGGAACCACCAGGTCGATTGACAATACTGGCGAGTCAATCGATTCGAACATCGTTTTCACGGCCGCCATTTACACCGATACCAGTGGACGTCCGGGAACGTTTCTGGGCTTCCTGCATCTTGCGGGGCCGATCGGCATTTTTTACGCCGGACGCACCAGCGATAGCCAACTGGGCACATTTACTTCGACTCTGACCGAGCTGGACATGACCGGCATGTTCAATGGTCACTCAATCGAAGTCATGCTCGGGATGCCGACCAGCAGCGGCCCAACCTCCATCACGCCATCGGGCGGTGATTTCAAGGTGAGCAGCTTCTTCGACGTGTTCGCCGAAATCTCCATCGACCATGGCGCGTTCATGGCCGGCCCGGAACGGACTTTCACGCTGCAACCAATTCCCGAGCCCGGTACCGTCTCGCTGATGACGTTGGGCCTGATCGGACTAACGGCGGGTGAGTTGCGCCGCCGAATCCTTGGCCTGCTGTCCCGGTAAACAACGCAGGCGATAGTTCGGCATTGGTTTGCCATCCTGAGCGGATTGAGGTGTAGCCGAACGGAGTCGAAGGACCCCTATACCCACGGTGTGCCCCAGGTTCGCCGGTACCCCACTCCGCCTTGTTTTGGCGGGGTGGGAATTTTCCCATTCCTTCTCCGTGTCCTCCGTGCCTCCGTGGTGAAGCCTCTTTCTTCCCATTTCGGGAATTTTTGTTACCAGAGTTTCCTTGCTCCTCACTTTTTCTCTGACCTTCGTTCCCAACTCCGGTACTCCTAAATCCAGCCTCCGCCCACATCGGGCGAGCGCCATTTTGTTCTTTACAAACTGTTTGCGGTAACCCCTTTGTTTGTGCGACATTGCCTGTAAGCCAGTTTGTTTGCCCGAACTTACAGCCAGTCGTGCAATAAACCCTTTGTTTTCAAGATGGGTTGAGTGGGTACCGCATCACCGAAAGGAATCTAGCCATCATGCGATACGAAACCTGTCGCCACGTCAGAGAAGACGGAACTTACTGCGGCTCTCCCTCACTACGAGACCGCAAATACTGCTATTACCACCTCATGCAGCGCGGACGCCGCCTGCGTCGCGCCCGCGCCCTGCCCGATAACCTGCCCTATCGCCTCGAAATTCAGTCGTTGGACAACCTCTACGCCGTGCGCGCCGCCCTCACCGACGTCGCTCAGGCTCTCGCCGCTGGCCAGCTCGACCCTCGCACCGCTGGCAAGCTTCTCTACGCCATCCAGCAAGTCAGCGCAACCAACCGCCGCATCGAGCAGATGGAAGCCGCAGCCGCGAAAGACGGGGTGCCCCAGGTTCGCGCCCATCGTTTGGGCGCTAACCTGGGTTCACAGGCCGACAACGACTCCCGCATCCTGGAATATCCCGATTTTGAAGCTAGATTCGGTCTTCCGCCCGGCGCCGATCTCGACGCCGAAACTGATGCCGTCTTGCAAAAGGCTGATGAGGAGGCAGAACTTCGCCAGAGCGAATCCCTCCCCGAGCCTCCACCCGGCGTGCGCGTTGGTTCTCCCGCCTACCGTGTGTTCCGCGAAGAGGCCTATCAATCGATGCAACTGCAACTGACCCGCATGCGGCACCAGCTTCGTGACTACAACGAGCAGAAACGTCAGGAGTTCGAAAAAAAGAAAAAGGAGATGATGTCAGCGACCCCTACGCCCGACCGGATCGCCGACAGTGCGTAGAATCGGTCTCATGAATGCTTTTTGAGAGGGCACGGCTTCAGCGGTTGCGGAAAAGTTCGTGTTAGCGACTGCTTTGCGTCAGGGCACGACTTCAGTCGCGCCGCGAGACGTTGAAAAACACGACTGGCACGAGCTTCGCGACCCCATCGCCGTCGACTGCAGCTACTGGTTTGTAATCGTTGCAGTGGTTCCGTCCAGCTTGGTAAAGCTGACGGTGAACTTCTCGTTGTAGCACTGCGCTTTGTCCTGCAGGATGCTGATGGCAACCGCCTCGCCCAGTACCATGGATGAATCGGTGTCGCTGCGCCAGTGAATACCAGCGTGAATCCCGTGACCGAAGCTGACGTTGTGCGCCAGCTTGTTCAGTTCGCCATTGACGGTGATTTGTCCTGCATCGCTGCCGGTGTAAGGCACAAGCGAGAGCCCATCGCTGGTCGGCACCAGGGGGTTTGGGATCACGTAATTTCCGTCGAAGAAAAACTTCAACAAAGTAATGCACGCTGCCGCCACCGTGCCGTGTCCCGTCGGGTAAGCGGGATGCGTCGGCGAGCCTTCAGGAAACGCCTGCGAAAGCAGGTAGCTGCCATATTTACTGAAGCTCTGCTGCACCGCCTGCGAGTTCAAGACATTGCTGTTCAACTTGGCATTGACCGTGTTGCCGAGACCGGTCTCGATCAAGTGCACGAGTCCGCCCCCAGATTCGGGACGATGCCGCAGGTGCACGATCCATTTGTGGTACCAGACCACATCGAGGGCGCGGGCGGCTATTCCGCCGAGCGCCGACGCGATATCCGGCCCGCCGAGTGTCGAGAAGCCATTCTGGGTTTTGGAGTGCACATACGGGTTGCCGGGATTCAAAGGCGCGCCCAGCGTATTCAGCACGAGGAACGCCGTGAAATATGCCTGGTACAGCACATCGACGTGGGTATAGGAGGCAAGACCGCGCCCGTGGTGCTGGAAGCGTGGCTGCGAGTCCGGTTGGTTCAGCAACCCCGTGTCGATGCCGTTCTGCACTTCCTGCCACGTGATGAGGTCGGTCATGTAGTCGATGCCCGGCAGGTAGGTCGTCATCTGCTGGCTCAGTTCCTGCTGGCCGAAGTTGGTCGGAGTGATGAAGAACTGCGAGATGTACGGCCCGACGGTCTCGCCCGGGAAGGCGCCGCGAAACAGCAGGTTCGGCGTAACGTGTCCCCTGCTGTCTCTGGGGCCGGCGTAAGTCGGCATGCCCGACAGTTCGGTCGCCGCAAGCGCGGCCGTCGGATTGCTCACATAGTCGGTGAACGCGACATCGCGCAGCAGGGAACCCCAGTACAATTCCACCAACTCCGTCCCATAGGCCGCACTGGCGGCCGCGGGAGCCGGAGGCACGACCACAACGCTCTCCTGATTCGCAGGGCTGGGAGCGCTGCCGAACTGCACAGCGTCAGTCCCTTCCATGCCGTAGGCCAGCGCGCCTTGCGGTCCGTTCAAGGTACGCGTGCCACCCATGATGATTTTGTTGAAGTCGGAGGGACGTCCGCTGTTCAGCGCTGTTTTGAACGTCGCAAAGGCGTTGAGATCCACGCGTCCGTAGCCCGCTTGCAGCAGGCCTTTGGAGTATGTTCCGGACTTGTCGGGATAGCGCGCCTCGTCGCCGTTGGTGGCGTGCGGGGGAACAGGGATAAGAGCTTCCCGACCGGCTGCCTCCAATCGTTCTGCGAACGATTGCACGACGCGTTTGTTATTCGATCCCGGAGAAGCTATGTGCTGATTGCTCGCGGAGTTGCTCGACTGCCCGAAAGCTGCGGACGGGTTGGCCAATGCTCCGGTGACGACTGCAGCCGCCGCGCCGGCTTGTCCCAAAAACTTCCGCCGGTTCAGGGCCGTTGCCGTCCTCGACTCAGAAAGACTGCCGCCCTCAGGCATGTGTGCCGCACCATTCATGTCTTCGCTCATGGAATTGCCCCTTTCCATCAACATCGAACTGGATTTCCTCACGACTCAAGGGAAGGCGAGTCGGTGCGTTGCTTCGACTTCTGCAATAACAATCTGGAAAAAGTTTGGGTTGGTAACTCGGAAACTTGTACCCGGCAGTATAAACGCAATTGCTCTCGCCGGCGCTTCAAAAAAAACCGCGCCACCTGGCGCGGTCTTGAACTATCCACTATCCACTAACCACTAACCACTTTCTTCACTCCCGCCCCTTCTTCTTGATCTCGATACTCAGCCGCTTGATCTTCTGGTTGAGCGTCGAGAGCGGAATGCGGAAGCGGTCGGCGGCTTCGGTCTGGTTCCAGCCGCTCTTTTCCAGCATGTCGGTGATGATGCGGCGCTCGCAGTCTTCCATGATCTCGAACAGCGACGCATCGGGACGATGTTCCATCATGGCGAGCTTGCTGCCGCGGCCGACCATATTGTCGGGCAGCAGATCGACGGTCAGGGTCGGCCCATTGGCCAGCACCACGGCGCGCTCGATTACGTTTTCCAGTTCGCGCACGTTGCCCGGCCAGTCGTAATCCATCAGGGGGCGCATGGCTTCGGGCGAAATGAGCAACTGGCGGCTTGCCATTCTCCTCGGCAAACTTCTGCGCGAAGTGTTCTACCAGCAGCGGAATGTCGTTCTTGCGCTGCCGCAGCGGAGGCAGTTCGATGGTGATTACGTTCAGGCGATAGAACAGGTCTTCGCGGAACTTGCCTTCCTTCACCTGCTGCCGCAAATCGACATTGGTGGCGGCGATGATGCGCACGTCCACCTGGATTTCGTTGACCCCGCCCAGGTGCATGAACTTGCGGTCCTGCAGCACGCGCAGGATCTTGGCCTGCGTCTCGAGGCCCATGGTGCCGATTTCGTCGAGGAACAGCGTTCCGCGGTCGGCCATCTCGAACAGGCCCTTCTTGCTGGCGATGGCGCTGGTGAAAGCGCCCTTGACGTGCCCGAAGAGCGTGGACTCCAGCAGGTCTGCCGGCACCGAGCCGGTATTCACCGGCACGAATGCGCTGGTCCTTGCGCGTCGAGTTCATGTGGATGGCTTTGGCGATCAGTTCTTTGCCGGTTCCGCTTTCGCCCTGCAGCAGCACGGTCGAGCGGCTGGGCGCCACCTGCGCCACCAGGTCGAAAATGCGCAGCATGGGCTCGCTCTTGCCGACGATGTGCTCGAAGTTATAGCGCTGCTTGAGTGCGCGCTTGAGCTGGATGACTTCTTCTTCGGCGCGGCGGCGTGCCAACGGCTGTGCGCACATCGGCCAGCAATTTCTCGTTGTCCCAGGGCTTCTGGATGAAGTTGGTGGCGCCGGCCTGCATGGCGTTCACCGCGTTCTCCACCGTGCCGTAGGCGGTGATCATGATGACCGCCAGCTCCGAGTCGCGCTCGCGGATGTCCTGCAGAATGTCGATGCCATTGCGCTCCGGCATGGCGAAGTCGAGCAGCACGAGGTCGTAAGGATGGTCGGCAAGGCGCGCCAGTCCTTCGTCGCCGTCGCTCGCGGTCTCCACCTCGTAGCCTTCGAGTTCCAGCAGGGTCTGCAGCGACTCGCGAATGGCCGCCTCGTCGTCGATGATGAGCACCGAGCCCAGCGAGCTGGTATCGTCCCGCCCCGTGGCAGTGCGGCTGATAGTTGCTTCAGGCATTGACCGACCTTCCTGACCATGGGGAATTCCATGGTGAACGTTGTGCCCTGTCCCGGGTGAACTGTCTACGCGGATCTTGCCCGCGTGCTCCTGGATGATGCCGTAGGTCACGGAAAGCCCCAGCCCGGTGCCGCCGCTGTGGCCGGTCTTGGCGGCTTGTTCTTGGTGGTGAAGAACGGATCGTAGATGCGGTGAATGTGTTCCTGCGCGATGCCGCTGCCGGTGTCGGTAACGGTGACCTGACGTTGTGCCCGTTGCCGGTGGTGATGGTCAGCGTGCCGCCGGCGGGCATGGCGTCTTTGGCGTTGAGGAACAGGTTCAGAAATACCTGTTGCAGCTTTCCGGTGTTGCCGTAAGATCGGCGGCAGGTCTGGATGCAACTCCGGCACGACCTTGATGCGCGCCGTCTTGAACTGATGCTCCAGCAGCGTCAGCGTGTCCTGGATTACGCGATTCAGGTCGACCTTGAGTGAATTCGGCGCTCGAAGTGCGCGAGAAGTTCAGCAGGCTGTTGACGATCTCCGAGGCGCGGAAGGTCTGGCGCGTGATCTTGTCCAGCAGCTCTGACTTCTTCGCGTCGCCGCTGCACCTGCTTGGCCAGCATCTGCGCGTAGGAGGAGATCACCGCCAGCGGCGTGTTGACTTCGTGCGCCACGCCCGCGGCCAGCAGTCCGATGGACGACAGCTTTTCGGCCTGCGACAGTTGCGACTCCAGTTCGATGCGCTCGGTGATGTCGTCCACGATGATCAGCCGGCCGATGACGCTGAAGTCCTTGCTCACCAGCGGCGCGATGGCGATGTTGGTTACGCGGGTGTCGCCCGCGGTCGTGCCCAGCCGGAACTTGTACAGGTTGTGAATGCCCGGAGCTCTGGCGCACGCGGTAGTACTCTTCCAGAAATGCGGGCGGGAACACGTCGCGCAGCGAGCGGCCCAGCGCCTCCGAGCGCGACGACGCGTACATCACTTCCATCTGCGAGTTCCACGACTCGATGCGGTCTTCCAGGTCCACCGCCAGCACGCCGACGCTGATGGACTCGACGATGTTCTCGTTGAATTCCTTCAGCCGCTCGTACTGCGCCGCCTTGCTGCTCCAGCGACTTGTAGAGGCGCGCGTTCTGCACCGCGATGCCGATGTAGCCGGCCAGCGTCTCCAGCAATTGCACGTCTTCGCTGGAGAGGAAGTCGCCTTCCGCCGTCTTGCCCAGCCCGAGCACGGCAATCATGCGGTTCATCACCGTGCAGGGAATGTAGTAGTTCAGGTCCAGCCGGCGGATGGCCTCCCGCGCCGTCGGGAGTTTCGCGCACCGCCTGGTGCGGTGTTGTCGAAGAACAGGTGGCCGGCCTGCCACTCCGGCCGCTCCACATGCAGGAAGTCGAGGTTAAGCCCGCCGGTGTTTGCGATGCCAAATGACTTCGCCAGGGTGAACTGCTCCGGCTGCTCGGGGTTCGAAAGGAAGACGGCCATGCGGTCGACCATCAGCGTACGCGACAGGCGGTCGATGATCGAGGTCAGCATCTTGTCGAGATCGGTCTCTGAGTTCAGGTCGCGGCCAAACTCGATCAGCGTCTTCCGATAGTCGTAACGCTTGCGGTAGAAAAACTTGTCGAGATAATCCTGCACCCAGTTCTTGAACGGATCGAATAGCAGCGCCGTGACGGCGATGGCGATCACCAGCCCGACTGGTCCGGCGCTGGGGAAGCTCTGGTGGAAGATCTCCGAGCCACGCCGACGGCCGCGAAATACGCCGCCAAAATCGCGCCCGCCGCGATGGTGTAGGCCATGCCGCGCTTGAAGATCAGGTCCACGTCCATCAAGCGGTAGCGGAAGATGGCGTAGCCGAACGTCAGCGGCAGGAAGACCAGCGACAGCACCGAAACCTTCATCGCCCAGCGTCGGCACGCCGCCGCAACAGGTAGGGAATGACGTAGAAAATCGTGAACGGCGCGACCGCGAGAATGGTGCCGCGGGTCACCCACTTCATCTGCTGCCGCAGGATGGCCGAGTCCGCATGCCGGTAGCTGTGCCACAGGACAAACGTCGCCGTCACGAAGTATGCGGCCAGGTAGACCATCTGCAGCCGGTCGAGGTTCCAGCGCAGCTGCTCGCTCGGCTGCAGCCAGCCAGACAGCGACGATCTGCACCGCCAGCAGCAGCGCTCCCGGGAAGTACACCGCGGGAATCAGCCAGCGGCGGCCGGTCAGCACGGCCTTGCGCTCGGGGAACGTCAGCGCGAAGTGCAGGAACAGCGCCGGCTGCAACAGCCAGGCCACCACGTTCGCCCAGTAGATGATCCAGTCAAAGTCGTTGAGCTTGCCGGTGTAATGGAAGGAGTAAAAGATGAACGACACCAGGCAGAAGACGTAGAAGTGAGTGCTCTTGGGCGCGGTCCAGCGCCGCAACAGGACGTATAGGCCGATGCCGAGGTACACCAGCGCGATCAGCCGCAGGCCGATCGTACAGCGTGCGGTCCGCGGGCTCCAGAATGAGCGGACGTCTCAACCGGAATTCCCTGGCGCACCAGCGAGTACGCTGGTGTTGGACCAGATGCCCGCGCGGTATAGCTGCCGCTCCAGGCTGCCGACATTGCTGATATTGTGGTCGTCCACTGCGACCAGCAGGTCGCCCTGCTTGATGCCGGCCTTTTGTCCCGGCGCCATTGACGTCTACCCGTTGCGCCCGCAGGTGGCCGCCATCCTCCACCCACCAGACGCCGTCATACGGAGTAGAGTATTCGCGGTCTTTCTGGAAATTGATTCCGGCGAAAACGACGGCGGCAACGCTGAGCAGCGCTAGGAGTACGGCGAAAAATCGCGATTGCAGATCCTTGGCCATCGGAGTCGGAGGCAGTGCTCCACGCGGTCCGCGCACGTCGCCGCTTGCTGACCTGTGATCTGTGTGCAACTGCGATGCCACGACGGATGCCATCGGGAAAACTCCTAAACCCAAGCCTGTTAATGGCTTCCGGAATTATAAATTAACCCCGACCAGGTAAATATGTTTTTTGGAATTTCAGTGTGAATTTCAGGATCACCGGAAGTTACTAACGTGGGGGTACTTACGGGCTAATCCCGGGACGAAGCCTGACGCTCGGACTCAAAGCAACCACGGATTTACACGGATGAACACGGATCAGAATTGGGGAAAACAAAGGCAACCGCGGATTGCGCGGAGGGTGCGGATCGGAAGGAGCTCGTTTCTTGTGTCTCCGCAGGCTTCTGGCACTATGGCGCCATCGGTACTCTGGGCGCGCTTTGATCACCGTGTATCTTAAATTCACCAATGATCAGCTCGACGATTGAGACTACCGGCTTGAGTCTGGCGTCGGCTGCCACCTGGGGTGGCGGAGATTTTGCCGGTGGAGTGGCAGCCAAGCGGGCCAATGTCTTCCGGGTCGTAGCAGTGGCCCATGCTTGCGGATTCGTCGCCATGCTGGCGATGGCGTTGCTCTCCGGCGAAGCGGTCCCGCCGGCTGCCGACCTTTGGTGGGGAGCCGTCGCGGGAATCGCGGGTGCTTTCGGCATCGCAGCGCTCTATCAGGCTCTCGCCATCGGTCGCATGGGAGTGATAGCGCCGGTCGCATCTGTAATCACCGGCATATTACCTGTGCTGGTTGCCATTCGCGCCGAAGGAATGCCCGACCGCCTGCAGTTGCTCGGTTTTGTGCTGGCCCTGGTAAGCGTCTGGCTGGTGGCTCGTCCGAACGAATATATCGATTCCCACCGCGGCATCGGACTCGCTGTTCTAGCCGGCGTCATGTTCGGACTATTCCTGATCGCAGGCAAGCAGGCCGGGCATCACGGAGTGTTCTGGCCCATGGTGGCGGCACGTTTAGCATCAACGTCGCTGATGTCGATTATCGTTGTGCTATCGCCGCGCGATGCGCGTCCGCTGCGCCCTGTGCTGTGGGCGATGGTGCTGTCAGGCTTGCTGGACTCCACTGGAAACGCGCTCTTCATCGCGGCCACGCGACACGGTCGTCTCGATGTCGCCGCCGTGCTCTCGTCGCTCTATCCGGCGAGCACGGTCATCCTGGCGCGGGTTCTGCTGAAAGAGCGAATATCGAAATGGCAGAGCGCTGGGATCGTCGGCGCACTGGCATCAGTCGCGCTGATCTCTTCGCGCTGATTTCATCTCGGAGAAGAGACACCTTACCCCCAGCGCAGCTACTCCGACTGCGCGGTCGAAATAACACTTGGGAGGTTTAGAGTTCGTGCGGGGAACTACTTCTTCCAGACCATCAGCCAAAGGACGGTCAAACCAAGTCCCCACAAAAGCACGGAGGCAGAAGCCGCTAAGAGGAAGCCGCGGAATGCCGTGAGGTCCTCGCGGTTACGAGGCGGGGCTCCGCTGGGACGAATGGGAAAAACATTCGAGTGCTGGAAGGGTCCATCGAATTTGGACGCTAAGCGCATGGGAGCTCCGGTCAGCCGTGAATAATCCGCGAAACAGATGTATCGGCCAGGTTCTGTTAATTCTTCGCGAAAATGTTCACAGCGAAGCGGTGTAAGACTAGCTGCAAATTTCAACACTGTGAATACCACTGACAGGACTTTTTGCGACGACATGTTAGTGGGGTGATTTGGGTCTTGGGGGGCTGCGGATTCTCAGCGTCGTGGTGCAGAGAGCAAGCTGACTTTAGATCGAGCTTAAGGGCGAGTCAACTGCGCTGGCGCAGTCCGAACAAGACATAGCGCGTGGTGCGGACGCAAAAAGGCCAGAGCAGGTTCGCTCCGGCCCTTCAGACAAAGGAGGAGATTTAAGAGACGCGTTTAGGCGTTCATTTTGCGGCGGATTACGGCCGCAAGACCCACGACACCGCTACCCAGCAACGCCAGGCTCGACGGCTCGGGTACGCTCGGAGTGACCTCTCCGCTGGAAAGGTACCCAAAGGTCTGCTGGCCATTAGTCAGACTTGCTACCGTCTTCTTGTTCCCGAGGTTGAGGGTGTAGTCGATCGTCCCGGTAGAGGTGGGCGAAAAGTCGGCCAAGAAACTCTTTGTCGAAGTAGAGGTCGCGATCGTGCCGCCCGAGGTCGGATACGGGCTCGTACCACCGTACATATCGCTCAAAGACACGCTGACAATCAGGTCGCCGAGCGAACCGTTGGTGCCAAGTTTCACTTCCAGCCAGATCGCGGTAGAGCCTTGGTTGATGGTGTAATCGTTCGAATTACCCGTCAGCGTCGGAGCTTTGCCGACCATCCACATCCAATATTGTCCGGTGATGTCCTGCGGATCCAGCAGAGCGTTCCCCGAAATGCAGTTCGCGTGGCCGCATTGCGCGGAGGTGCCGCTGAACCAGAAACTGAGGGTGCCGCCGCTGTTTCCGAAATACACGCTTCCAATCGAGCTCGAGGAAAGCGTGACCTGCGGAGGAATTGAGTTGGCAAACGCGCCAGTGCTGGCCAGAGCAAGCAGCGCAAGACAAGTGGTCGTTACAGCCAATTTTGACATTTCCAGTCTCCCCTTAGCGATCGCCGAAATTTCGGGGTCGCTCCTTTGGTTGCAGCCTCCAGTGCCCAGCGGGGTTAGACGAAACGGCCGCACACCAGTGCATTGGAACCTTGCTAGTAACTGTTATGCAAGTAACATGCCAAAGTTTACCTTGATAAAACAGAGAGTTACTGTTAGCCGTATGCAAATGTTTGCAACAAATGGGACTACTCATACCCACATTCAGAAGTAGCGTCACTTTTGTTGGTAACTTACTGAAGTTGCAGGTTAACGGCGAACCAGGCGACTTTCCGGCCTTGCATCACACGTCCTCGGCGACTTACGTTCTTGCAGGTAATATCGGGCGTTACCGCTGGTGACCTGGGTGCGGTGGAGGGCAACGATTTGCGCTGAGCGGACCAATTTGTTGCGGTTGGGTCAGTCCGAACGGAAAGCGCAACTGACAAGCGTACACATGCTGCTGTCGTCTGGTCTGCCCGTCGCGCCGTACGCTCTCGATGCACTAGAATGAGCAGGAATCGAGGCAATCATCGTGTCCACCTATCAGGAAATCGTCGCGCTTGAGCAGAAGTACCTTGTCAACACTTACGCCCGCTACCCCGTCGCGTTCGCGCGGGGGAAGGGTGTGTACCTCTTTGACGTCGACGGCAAGCGCTATCTCGACTTTCTGTCCGGACTTGGCGTGAACGCCCTGGGACACGCGCATCCGCGCATCGTCAAGGTCATTCGCGAGCAGGCGGCGAAGGTGATCCACCTGTCGAACCTGTACTACAACGAGTACCAGGGCCTGCTGGCGGAGAAGCTCTGCCAGAAGTCGGGACTCGATCGCGCCTTCTTCACCAACAGCGGAACCGAGGCCATCGAGGGCGCAATCAAGCTGGTGCGCGCCGCCGGTCACGCTACTGCCGGTCCGCAGAAGACCACGCTGCTCGCCATGGAGAATTCCTTCCACGGCCGCACCATGGGAGCGCTGGCGCTGACCGCGCAGGACAAATACCGCAAGGGCTTCGATCCCATGCTCGAGGGCGTGCGCTTTGTGCCGCGCAACGACGTTGCGGCCCTGCGCGCCGCCATGGACGACAACGTCTGCGGCATCGTGCTGGAGCCGATCCAGGGCGAGGGAGGCATCTACGGTTCGTCGCCGGAATTCCTGCAGGCCTGCCGCGAACTGGCTGACCAGCACCACGCGGCGCTGGTCTTCGACGAGATCCAATGCGGCATGGGACGCACCGGACAGCTTTTCGCCTTTCAGCATTTTGGCGTGATGCCCGACGTGGTCTGCATCGCCAAGCCGATGGCTGCCGGCTTTCCCATGGGAGCATTTCTGTCGAAGGACCATCTCGCGCAGCACATCACTCCGGGCCGCCACGGCACGACCTTTGGCGGGGGGCCGCTGGCCTGCCGCATCGCGCTGGAATATCTCGCCATCCTCGAAGAAGAGAAGCTGCTGGAACAGGTGCGGCGCGTTGGCGCCTACTTTACCGGGAAGCTACAGGAGTTGGTGACGAAGTTCGAGATCGCCACCGAAGTGCGCGGCGTAGGCATGATCCAGGCTGTGCAACTCAGCATTCCCGGCAAGCCGGTGCTGGAAGGTGCGCTCGCCGACGGCCTGCTGATCAACGTCACACAGGACACTGTGCTTCGCTTCCTTCCGCCGTTCTTGCTGGAGGAGAAGCACGTCGATGCCGGCGCGCGCATTCTGAAGAAACAACTAGCCGCTGCGCAGAAGCAGCACAAAGCAGACTTGAAAGCGGCGAAGCAGAAGGGCGCAGCCGCAACCGTTTAGAACCGCAATGCGCGAATTCCTGCCGGACCTCTCCTTCGGCTTCCGTCTCATGCGGACGTCACCGCTTCGGCGTGGCCCACATTTGCCTGACGTTGGCAAATGTGGGGCTGATGCCATCTCCTCGAAGAGCCGATACCGTCCGCTCTCCGACACGCCTTAGTCATCCTAGCGGAACGAGGGGAAGAGCGCGGCGTTCGTTCTCGTCACACTCAAACGTGACCAGCGTCCTTGCCGCTTAACGCCGCTCTACCTACACTCCCACACGGAAGGATGAGGGAGAGCTGTCGCCCACGTACACGGCAGCCCGACTTTAACCCTGATCCCCAGTAGGTGCTTTGACCTGTGATCGGCCCCGTCCGTTTTCGATCTTCTGGTGCTCCCCCCGCTAACCTCCCCGCCCGTCCCCGCAAAATCCAGCCTAAGTCCTTTGTTAATAGGACTTTGTCTATAACTCAAATGTTTGCAGGAACTTACAGCCGATCATGCTGCAAGTCCTTTGTTTTCAGGAACAGGGGAGGGGGTACCCCTACGCTTGGGCACCGCGGCATTCACCGGACCGGCGACGGATACTAATGCGCCACACGGCTTGCGATCCACTGCGCGCATTCGCGGGTGCCCAGCGCTCCGCCGACATCGGAGGTGGTCTTCTTCTGGCGAACGGCATCGAGCACGGCAGCTTCGACTCGCTTCGCCTCGGCATCGAGTCCGAGGTGGGCCAGCATCATCGCGCCAGTCAGGATAGCGCCCATCGGGTTGGCGACATTCTTGCCCGCAATTGGCGGGGCCGAGCCGTGTACCGGCTCGAACATCGAGGTGCGTCCGGGATGGATGTTGCCGCTGGCTGCCATGCCGAGTCCGCCCTGCAGCGCGGCGGCAAGGTCGGTGATGATGTCGCCGAACATGTTGTTGGTCACGATCACATCGAGCGATCGCGGCTCGCGCACCATCTGCAGGCAGAGAGCGTCCACGTACATGTGCTGAGTTGCGATATTTGGAAACTCCGCCGCGATTTCCTTGAAGACCCGTTGCCACAGGCCGCCAGCGTGAGTCATGACATTCGATTTGTCGGCCATGAGGACTTTCTTGCGACCGTTGGCGCGCGCGTACTCGAAGGCGTAGCGGATGATGCGTTCGACACCTTTGCGGGTGTTGATGTCCTCCTGGGTTGCGACTTCGTCGGGCGTGCCGAACTTGAAATTGCCGCCCATACCCGAATACACGCCCTCGGTGTTCTCGCGAATCACCGTGAAGTTAATGTCGTCGGGAGTCGCGTTCTTCAGCGGGCAGAGCGAGGCGTCGAGCAATTTCACTGGACGAACATTGGCATACAGGTCCATCTGAAAGCGCATGCCCAGCAGGATTTCCTTGGCATGGATGTTGGACGGCACGCGCGGATCGCCCAGCGCTCCGACGAAAATCGCGTCGAAGTCGCGCGCCAGCATCTCGAATCCATCGGCGGGGATCGTGGTGCCGTCGATCAGGTAGCGGTCGGCGCCCCAGTCGAAGGTAGTGAACTCGAGCGGCGCGCCCGATGCCCGCAGCACGTCGAGAGCGCTGGGAATGACTTCCTTGCCGACACCGTCTCCGGGTACCACGGCGATGCGTTTGTTATGGGCCACGGCAAATGACGATAACGAATGCGGCGGGCAAGTGGCAAATGGAGGCTGGAAACCGGCGACTGGAACCGTCAGCGCATTGAGTTACGGCGCAACAAGGTGCGGGCCCTTGCACCCTTCATCCTCCTTTATAATCAAAGGTTCTGTATGGCTGTTACTACGTTGCAAGAGAAGCTCGCGTCCGCCGGAAGTCGGCTGGAAAACTATCGCGGGGCCGAAACCGTAGCCTCGTTCGGCGATACCTCCGCCGAGTTCCGGGCGTTGCTGGAGGGCTGTGGCCTCTACGACATGAGTTGGCAGGCCAAGCTGGTGCTGACCGGAGAAGACCGCGTCCGCTGGCTCAATGGCATGGTCACCAACAATGTCCGCGACCTTGCCGTGGGGCATGGCGTGTACAACTTTGTGCTGACGGCACAAGGCCGCATTGTGGGCGACCTGGTCGCCTACAATCGCGGAGACTTCCTGCTGGTCACGACCGATCGCGCGCAGGCGTCGACGATCATGGAAATCTTCGACCGCTACATCATCATGGACGACGTTGAGGTCGCCGACGTCAGCGACAAGTTGTCCGCGGTTGGACTCGCGGGTCCACGCGCCGCGGACACTTTGCAGAAAGCCGGCATTGAAATCCCACAATTGCCAAAGGAAGGCAATTGTGGGCCACCCACGCGATTTGAGCCGGGACAGGTCGTCGATCTTGTGTGGCACGACGTTGGCATCACCGTGGCGCGCGGCACTCATCCAAACGTTGACGCGTATGAAATCTGGTTCGCCGCTGAGCAGGCCGACGCAGTGTGGGACGGGTTGGTCGTCGCTGGTGCGACGCCGGTGGGCAGCGAGGCGCTGGAGTTGTACCGCATCGTGCGTGGCGTTCCGCGCTACGGAATCGACATCAGCCAGCGCGACTTGCCGCAGGAGACCGAGCAGAAGCACGCCCTGAGCTTCACCAAAGGTTGTTACATCGGACAGGAAATCGTCGAGCGCATTCGCGCTCGCGCCATTCTCCATCGTACGTTCACCGGCTTCGTGGTTGAAGGCGAGCCGCCGCAGCCCGGAACGAAAATCAAAGACGGCGACAAGAATATAGGCGAGATTACCAGTGCCGCGCTCGTGCCGTTCTCAACTGGCGAGCGCACGGTGGCGCTCGGTTATCTGCGCCGCGAGTTTGAAGCGCCGGGCACGGCCGTGCAAGTCTGCGAGCAGAAGGCCACGGTGCAACTCATCCCATTCAAGTTTTAAGCAAAGGACATATGGCAGACAAAGAAGAGAAGCAATCAGGATTCGTAGTCAACGACCGTCGCCTGTTCAACATGAAGGGCGAGTTACGCCAGGACGTGGTCGAAGCCGAAGAGCGACGCGAAGAGCGTGAGCAGACTGAGCGCGAAGCAGCACAGCGCATTAACGAGGAGCGCGCCGCGCAACGCGAAACCGTGCCCGGCGTCATCGCGACCGATGCTCCTCCGCCGACTGAAGAGATGCATGAAGCGCCTTCTGCCGCCGAGCAGAAGGCCTCGGCCGACGCCTACGCGGAAACCACGCGCGAGGTCGATGCGCAGATTCAGCGCGAGCTGGGCAAGCAGGGGCAGGCGCATCGCGCCAAAGACTTCGAGATGAACTTCGAGAAGTTCGCCGCATCGCTCTACATGAGCGCGCTGATGCAGCTCGGGCTCGCCGCTCCACAGGGCGGACAGCCGCAGGTGGACCTGATGGGAGCGCGGCAGACCATCGACATCCTCGGCATCCTGAAGGAGAAGACCAAGGGCAACCTCACGCCGGCGGAGGAGAACATGTTGCAGAACGTGCTCTACGAGCTGCGCATGGCGTACCTCGAAGTGACCAACCTGATCGCGAATCCGCCCGAGGGTCGAGTGCCCGCTCCGTTCGAGAAACGATGAAGGCTACGCTCACCGTGCTGGGCAGCGGCACCTCGATGGGCGTGCCCACGATCGGCTGTGACTGCGCGGTCTGCACTTCGAGCGATCCGCATGACCGGCGCACGCGGCCTTCGATCATGGTGCAGTGGGACGGCCACACGGTGGTGATCGACACCTCGCCCGACTTCCGCGAGCAGGCGATTCGCGAGCACATCAAGCGCGTCGATGCCGTGCTCTACACTCACGGCCACGCTGATCACATTCTGGGACTCGACGATGTTCGCCCACTGAGCTTTCCGCGCGTAACCGGTGGGGGAAAGATTCCGCTGTACGCGACGGAGAATACGGCGAAGGTTTTGCGCAGCGTTTTTCGCTACATCTTCGAGGGTGACTATAAGTATGGAGGACTCGCGCAAGTCGAGATTCGAAATGTCGATGGCCCGATTGAATTGTTTGGCGCGACGTTCACGCCGCTGGTGGTGAATCACGGCGACTATGCCATCGAGGCTTATCGGTTCGGATCGGCGGCGTACCTGACCGACTTCAGCACGGTGCCGGACGAGACCATGGCGCAACTGCAGGGTCTCGACATACTGTTTCTCGATGCGCTGCGGCATCAGCCGCACCCCACGCATTCGTCGGTAGAGAACTCGCTGCAGATCGTGGAGCGGCTCAAGCCGAAGCGCGCGTTTTTCACCCACATGTCGCACGACATGCCGCACGAGGCGACGAATGCCTCGCTGCCGAAGAACGTACGCCTCTGTTATGACGGGCTCAAGCTCGACTTCGAACTCTAGGGTGCCGACTGACGATGGAAGTATTTCGCGAGCTTGAAGAAGTTCCGCAGCAACTGGGTCCAACCGTGGTGAGCGTGGGCAACTTCGACGGCGTGCACGTCGCTCACCAGGCGGTGGTGCGGCGCATGGTTGAGCGCGCACACGCTATCGGAGGCAAAGCGGTGGCAGTGACGTTCGAGCCGCACCCGCTGCGCATCCTGCGGCCTGATGTCGCTCCCAAGTTGCTGACTCCGCTCCCGCTCAAGCTGCAGCTGCTGGAGCAGACCGGCGTGGATGCGGTGCTGGTGCTGCCCTTCTCGCGCGACCTGTCGTTGGTGTCGGCGCACGATTTCGCTAAGCAGGTTTTGGTGGACACGCTGCACGCGCGCGAAGTTCACGAGGGCTACAACTTCCACTTCGGCCACAAGGCGCAGGGCAACGTCGAGACGCTCGCGGCCTTCGGGCGCGAGATGGGCTTCGACGTGCACACCTACTCCGAACTCATGCTGCGCGGACATCACGTGTCGAGCACGGAGATTCGCGCGCTGATTGCAGCAGGTCGGGTGGACCGCGCGCGCGCCTTGCTGGGGCGTCCGTTCAGCATCCTGTCAAACCCGGGACGCGGACGCGGCTATGGCACGCGCTACACCGTTCCCACCGTCAACCTCGCGCGTTACGACGAATTGGTTCCGGCCAACGGCGTGTACATCACGCGCGTGCGCATCAATGGTGAGTGCTTCGACGCTGTGACCAACGTGGGCGTGCGTCCGACGTTCGGGCCTGACTCATTTGCCATCGAGAGCCATCTGCTGAACTTCCACGAAATCGAATTACTGGCGCAGACGGAAGTAGAGTTGATCTTCCTGAAGCGGCTGCGTGGGGAGATCAAGTTCGAGTCGGTGGACGCGCTGCGCGAGCAGATCGGGCGAGACGTAAAGAGGGCGCAGAGGTTCTTTCGGATGGTGAAGTGAGAGGAGCTTCCCAATGATCACAACATTTCGGGATGCACTGCAGGGTGGCAAGCCGCTGATCGGGACTCTGCTGACGGTCGCGTCACCGGAAGTTGCCGAAGCACTTGCCTTGCTGGGGTTCGATTGGATCTTCATCGATCTGGAGCATGGAAGTCTGCCGATCAAGGATGCCCAGGCGGCGATACAGGCTGTGGCAAACCGCACTTTTACCCTGGTTCGAGTGCCCGATGGCACGCCGGAAAATATCAAGCGGGTTATGGATACCGGGTGCACCGGCATCATCGTGCCGATGGTGAGTTCGGAATCCTATGCGCGCAGGATTGTTGCCTTGGCGAAGTATCCCCCGCTAGGTGAGCGAAGCGTGGGACTCGGAAGAGCCCAGGGGTATGGCCTGTGTTTCAGCGAGTATCTCTCGTCGGCTAACGATCAAACAGCGGTGATCGTTCAAATAGAGCATCGTGATGCTGTTCCCAACGTTGACCAGATTCTGGCAGTGCCGGGAATCGATGCGGTTTTCGTTGGACCGTATGATCTTTCCAATAGCATGGGTCTTGTAGGTCAGGTCAGTCACCCCGATGTGTTGGCTGCAATCGACAGAGTGCGAGCCGCATGTGCCAGAACGAATTCAGCCATGGGAATCTTTTGCAGTAATGCCGATCAGGCTCGGAATGAGATCAGGGCAGGCGTAAGAATGGTGGCGGTCGGCACCGACATCATGCACATGGCCAATTCGGCACGGTCCACGCTTCAGGTTCTACGGAGCGTGTGAAGATACCGAAGGTGGAGGGAATCACAAGTGCAGGATGCCTCGGCTGGACCCCTACTGCGCTCCCGGTTCGCCGCTTTCTCGGAAGAACAGGCCCCAGCCAAGCACGGTCGGCGTAAGTGGGTCACGTGCCCGATCATCAGTTACCGACGGTTGCTTCCTACTTCTTTCCCTCTTCCTTCCTATACGCCGCGCTCAGCGTGCCCTTCTGCTCTGCCAGCTTGATTAGCGTGGGATAGAACTGCACGAAGGTAGTGTCCACCGCGCCATGCTGCTCGTGGCAACTGTAGCAGTCCATCTCGTGGGGAAATGGCGTGTTGGGCTGGGTTTCTTCGAAGCTGTAGAATGCCCATCCGCCTGGTACGCGCTTGTCTTTGATGTGGACCTCGCGCCCCATGACATCGCCGTTCTGGAAGTGTCCTGACTTGTTGATCGACGCCGCGCTGCCGGCGCCGCGCACTTCGAGCACCAGCATGGTTTGGTCGGGCCAGGTCCCGGTCTCAAGGAATGCCTTGTAGGCCGGTGGGTTGACGAACACGTTGTCGAACATGTCATGCCCAGCCATTCCCGCGACGCGCGGAGCGTAGCTCATGTTGAGGCCGCTAGTGAGATAAATCCACTGGCGGTAATTTGCCGGGAACTCCAGCTTGCCGTCCGCCGTAAAACTGGGCAGGTCTGACTGCGAGGGTGGAGCCGCCTGTACCACGGAGTGCCGTGCGCTGTATGGTACGAGGCACAGCATTACCAGCAACAGCAGGGACAGCGTCAGAAATAACCAGGCACGCATGATTTTTCACCTCACCGGGATGCTTTCCATCCAAGATGGGACGAGTCTAAGGGAACCAGGTGTTGGCGTCTTGAACAAAATCAACTTTCTGTTGAGGGAAGCAGATGGCAGCGTCGGAGCAAAGTCCCGGTAGCGAGCAGCGGCTGGCAGGCGGCAATTTCTATGGCGGCATCGCGTCGCGCCAGGCGGTGGGCGGAGCCATCTTCACCGAACTGCATCACGCCCAGGCCCGTAAGCTGCCGGCGCATTCGCACGAACTGCCTTTCTTCTGCCTGTTCTTTGGTGGCGACTATGGGGAAAAATACGGCCGCCGTGATGTGCAGTTCCGGCCCTTCACACTATCGTTCCGTCCCGCGGGAGTGCCGCACCAGGACGAAGTCGGTCCCAAGGGCGCACGCATGTTCGGCATCGAGGTCGAGCGCGGCTGGCAACGCAGCTTGCAGAGCTGCTCCGGCAACCTTGGCATCGCCTACGACTTTGAAGGCGGGGAATTGTTGTGGCTTGGTCTCAAACTTTATTTGGAGACGCGCACGCCGCTCGACGCTGACGACCTGCAGGTAGAGAGCCTGGTGTCGGAGTTGCTCGGCTGTGTGGCCTGCAAACCTGAACGTTGCAGCGCGGCCCCACTCTGGTTGCGGCGAATCACGGAGAAGCTGCGCGCCGAGTTCTGCGAGCGGCTTACGATGGACGACCTCGCGCGCGAGGCCGGCGTGCATCCGGTTCACCTGTCGCGAGTGTTTCGGAGGGTCACGGGCAAGGGCATCGGCGAATACGTGCACCGTCTACGCGTCCGCGAAGCCTGCGAGCGCATGCTGAAACCCGAAGCGTCGCTGGCGGAAATCAGTTTCGATTTGGGCTTCGCCGACCAGAGCCACTTCACGCGGGCCTTTCATGCCATTACCGGAACCAGTCCAGGCGCGTTTCGCGCTCAACTCGGCGCGCGTTCGCTTACTTCTGCCGCGTCTCTGAGCCCCCGCCCATCTTGACCCAATTGGCTCCGCCGTCTGTGGAATACTCCGACCACCAGTCGATGTGGTCAGGGTTGCGAAACTCGTTAATCGTGCGGAACTGTACCGTCTTGCCCTTGATCTCGTTTTTGCTGGAATACTCCCAATGGTTGCCGTCCGGACTGATGGTCAGGTCGGTCGAGTGCGGCCGACCGCCGCTGGGCGACAACCCGTAGAAGTGGAACGTGCTGGTTTCGGGATCGAAAACGTAGACAGAAAGTTCGCGGCTGGGTTTGCCCTCCTCATTGATCGACTGATCACAGACCACGAAGACGTGATCGGGCGACCAGGCGCAGTTGCTGACGCCGGTGACCGTCATTGCCTTGCTGTAATCGGAATCGAGCATCTTCCCCTCGAGCGGCCATTTGCCGCCTACCCAGCGGTTGAGGACGTCGCCGTTCGGCTTGGTATCGGCGGCGAGGAGTGGCAGGGAAGCGCAGAGGATCAACGCGGCTAGAAATGCCTTCATGGTTTCTCCAGCAATGAATTGCGGCCAGCGGCTTGCGACGAAGCGCACCGAGCATACGGTACGGCGGCGCGAATGCCAAGCGCCGTGGGACGAAGTGCGCGAAATCACATCCCGGTCGCGCGCCATTCATTACAATATCCGCATGGACTCATTCATCATTGCAGGCAGGCAATTTCGCTCGCGGCTCATCGTGGGCACGGGCAAATACAAATCAGGACAAGAGACCGCGCGCGCCATCGAGGCTTCGGGCGCGGAGATGGTGACGGTCGCGGTGCGCCGCGTCAACCTCGATCGCAGTAAGGAGTCGCTGCTCGACTTCATCGATCCGCAGAAGTATTTTCTTTTGCCCAACACTGCCGGTTGCTACACCGCCGATGAGGCCATCCGCACCGCGCGCCTGGGTCGCGAAGTTGGCTTGTCGGACTGGGTGAAGATCGAAGTGATCGGCGACCAGGCAACGCTGTTTCCTGACGTGCAAGCCACCGTCGAAGCTACACGAGTATTGGTAAAGGAAGGCTTTACTGTTTTGCCATACACCTCTGATGACATTGTAGTTGCGAAGCGTCTGATTGACGCCGGAGCGAGTGCCGTGATGCCGCTGGGCGCGCCGATCGGCAGCGGACTGGGTATCCAGAACCAGCCCAGTATGCGTATTCTGCGCGAGATGATTACCGACGTACCCCTCATCGTAGACGCGGGAGTGGGTACGGCCTCGGACGCGACGCTTGCCATGGAACTGGGTATGGATGGCGTGCTGATGAACACCGGGATCGCCGGCGCGCAGGACCCGGTGCTGATGGCCGAAGCCATGAAGAACGCCGTAATCGCAGGCCGCCAGGCGTTCCTCTCCGGCCGCATGCCGAAGAAGCTCTATGCTACGGCGAGTTCTCCGCTGGAAGGCGTGGTGCGGTAAAAGCAGTTTCGGGTTTCCAGTTACGAGTTTCGAGCCGGAATTCGGTCCCTCACTCAAGCTGGTTTTGCCTGTGCGGGTCTTTTATCGAAGGGATGGGCACCCGGAGAAGGTTTATCCTCCCAAGCATGCGGATTACGATGGTTGTTCCATGCGTGCTTAGTATTCTGTTAGTGAGCGCCATGGGACAGCCTAGTTCCCAACCGAACCCAGCTCCGCAGAAACGCATCGTGATTGCCGCCAGCACGCTGCTCGATGGCAAGGGCCACGTGTTGCATGACACGCGCGTCCTGATCGAGGGCGCGAAGATTGTTGCCATCGATCCCAAGGCAGGGCCGGTTGATTACGACCTGCGTGGGCTCACGGTCCTGCCGGGCTGGATCGACTCGCACGTGCACATCGCGTGGAGCTTCGGCAAGGATGGTAAGAGCGGCAGTCCGGGCGGAACGCCGGAAGAGGTCGCGTATCAGGTTGCCTCAAACGCGTGGGTGACGCTGATGGCCGGCTTCACCACAGTGCAAAGCGTGGGCTCTCCCGCCGACGTTCCGTTGCGCGACGCTATTGCGAAAGAGGAGATTCCTGGTCCACGAATTCTCACCTCTGCAGCACCCCTGATGGGACAGGGTGAGAAGTCGGGGAGTCCTGAAGAAATTCGCGCGTTTGTGCGGAAGCAGAAGGAAGCGGGCGCGGACCTGATCAAGATTTTCGCTAACTACAGCATCCGCAAGCCCGACATGATGCTATCGCCCGAGCAACTCTACGCGGCCTGCGACGAAGCGAAAAAGCTGGGGTTGCGCACGCTGGTTCATGCATACAGTGAGGCCGTGCGCGCCGCTACTGTCGCGGGTTGCACGGAGGTAGAGCACGGTGTTTTGGCCACCGACGACGATCTCAAGCTGATGGCGGGGAGGGGAACCTATCTCGATCCGCAGGCCGGCCTGGTGTGGGAGAACTACCTACTGAACAAAGACAAGTTTGTCGGCACGCCCGGCTATCCGGCTACTCTGGATGGCTTCGCATCCATGGAAGCATTGATTCCGATGGATCACGATTTCATGAAGCGCGCCTACAAGATTCCGCGACTGAAGATCGTCTTCGGTTCTGACGCTGTGGCGGGAGCGCATGGACGCAACGCCGAAGAGTTCATCGATCGCGTGCGGGATGCTGGTGTTGACCCGATGATGGCGATGGTATCCGCCAACTCGCTCGCAGCCGAGGCGATGAGCATGTCGGATCAGATCGGCTCAATCGCGCCGGGCCTGCAGGCAGACATCATTGCGCTCGATGGCGATCCACTGGAAGACATCACCGCCGTGCGACACGTTGTGTTCGTGATGAAGGGTGGGGTGGTGTACAAGAACGATGCTCGCGGCCGAATTCCTGAAGGCAAAGCGTTTTAGAGCTCACCCGCACTTTGGAAGATAAGAGGGTTGAAATGTACGTCGCTAAAGAAGACTTTATCGTAGCAATCAGTTCGGGTTTGAATGTTCTTCACCTGGGGTGCGTCGGCTTTACAGACCTCGACGGGGAAGAGCGGGTTAAATTCGCAAAACAGAGTCTGCATTGGAAGCTGACCGAGTGTTCGAGTGTCGTAGGGGTCGATCGCAGCGACGCCGTAATCGAGGAGATGCGCAAGCTCGGGATCTTCGACAATGTGGTTCCCGGAGATGTCGAACGATTGGACGAGCTGCCGATGAATCAGAAGTTCGATGTCGTAATAGCGGGTGACATCATCGAGCACCTGTCCAACCCCGGGCAGATGCTGGATGGCATCAAGAGATTCTGTAGAGCTGGTACGCGGGTGATCATCACGACTCCGAATGCGTTTGGCGCGCCCAATTACCTGCGATATTCAGCTGGAAGATTTCGCGAGGGCGCGGAGCACGTGATGAGTTTCAACGAACAGAATCTGGTCACGTTGTTACAGCGGCATGGATACACCATCGCTGAATCGCACACCTGCTTTCAGCCGCGCTCAGCCGAGGCGCGTAACAGCCTCGCTTTCCATGCCGGGAAAAGCATCCTCAAGCTATTTCCACGCTTTGGCGGAACGCTGATGGTTATCGCTACCCCCACCACCGCGGACAACGGTCGGGGTGAGTCCGCGCAGGCATAGGTTATCCTCCTGGTTATTTTGCCGAAGCTCTGGAAGCCCGCTCGCCCACCAACTCGAAGCAGTTCGCCGCCATGTCTACTACTTCGCGGCCAATTTCGAGCGATGCGGTTGCCGCCGGTGAGGGCACGTTGCAAACATGAATCATGCGACGACTATGGACGAAGTGGAAGTCGTCGAGCAGGTTGCCGTTGCGGTCGACAGCCTGCGCGCGCACGCCTGAACCGCCGGGCGCAAGGTCGTCTTCGGTGAGTTCGGGAACCATCCGTTGCAGTGCGCGAGTAAAGGCCGGCTTGAGCCATGCCCGATACTGCTCGGCCATTCCCATCTTCCAGTACTTGCGCGCCATCCTCCAGAAGCCGCGATAGCGCAGCATTTCGACAGCTTCGCTCATGTCGGATGAGCTGCCGGAGTAGCCTTCGCGGCGAAACGCCAGCAGCGCGTTCGGCCCGGCCTCCACGCTGCCGTTTACGTGTCGGGTGAAATGGACGCCAAGGAAAGGGAATCGCGGATCGGGCACGGGGTAAATAGGATTTTTGACCAGGAAGCGCCGCTGCGGTTTCAGTTCGTAATACTCGCCGCGGAAGGGAATGATCTCGAGATCGGTTTTGCATCCAGCCATGCGGGTGATGGTGTCGCTGTAGAGGCCGGCGCAGTTAATGGCGTAGCTCGCGCGGAGAGCACCAGCGCTGGTCTCGACGATGTTGGCGTCACCGTCGTCGCGCAGCCCGATGACTTTGGCGTTGAGGAGAATCTCGCCGCCCACGCGCTTGATAAGTTCAGCGACCTTTCTCGCCACCTCAGTGTAGTCAACAATTCCGGTGGACGGAACGTGGAGCACACAAATTCCTTCGCCGTACGGTTCGAGCTCGCGGAACTCGTCGCGGTCGAGCATGCGCAACTGCTCGACGCCGTTGGCTATGCCCCGTTCATACAACTGCTTTAGGCGCGGAACCTCTTCCGGAGCGGTCGCGACCACCAGCTTGCCGCACTCTTCGTAGGGAACATTGTGTTCGGCACAGAAGCGCTTCATCGAGGCGCATCCAGCGACGCAGTTGCGCGCTTTCAGCGAGCCGGTGCGATAGTACAGGCCGGAGTGGATGACACCGCTGTTGTGTCCAGTCTGGTGGGCGGCCACGTGGCCTTCCTTGTCCACGACGAGCAGGCGCTTGCCAGGAAAGCGGCGGGCATATTCGAGGGCGGTTGCGAGCCCGACGATGCCGGCGCCGATGATGAGCAGATCTGTCTGGCGATCAGCCATGATTACTTACCCGGGGTGAACGCCTGATTATACGGATGGGTGTACACGCAAGCTGTGACTCCCGGCACATCCCGGACTATCGGCGAAGTGTAAGCTTGACTGGCGAGCGCAAACTTTAGGACGAGGACATGCGTGTCTTGATCACGGGCGGAGCGGGCTTTCTGGGCTCGCACTTGTGCGACGCGGTGCTGGCGGAGGGCCACTCCGTGGTGTGCGCCGACAATCTGCTGACCGGTCGCATCGAGAACATCGCGCACCTGGCTCACGAGCCGCGCTTCGAGTTTTTGCAGCAGGACGTCTGCCAGGCTTTCGATCCCGGCAAGATCGACTACGTATTTCATTTCGCATCGCCTGCCAGTCCGGTGGATTATCTAAAGTACGGTATCGAAACTCTGCAAGTCGGTTCGGCGGGAACGATCAATTGTTTGGAATTCGCGAAGGAGTACAACGCGAAGTTCCTTTTGGCGTCGACTTCGGAGTGTTACGGCGATCCGCTGGAGCATCCGCAGAAAGAGAGCTACTGGGGCACGTGAACTCGGTTGGGCCGCGCTCGGTGTACGACGAAGCCAAACGGTTCGCCGAGGCCGCCACCATGGCGTACCACCGCTACCATCGCGTGGACACACGCATTGTGCGCATCTTCAACACCTACGGCCCACGACTGCAGATCGATGATGGACGCGTGATCTCGAACTTCATGCGGCAGGCGTTGCGCGGTGAGCCACTTACCATGTACGGCGATGGCCTGCAGACGCGCAGCTTCTGCTATGTGAGCGATGAGATCGCTGGGATCCTCGCGTTGGCAAAGTCAGATGAACGCCTTCCGGTGAACATAGGCAATCCCACGGAATTTACTATGCTGCACTGCGCCGAGGTGGTACTGGAGGTCACCGGTTCGCACAGCAGATTCGCTTCGCAGCGCTGCCCCAGGACGACCCTAAGCAGCGCCGTCCCGATATCGCGAAGGCCCGCAGGATGCTTGGCTGGGAGCCCACAATTGATTTGCACACTGGCCTGCAACTGTCGCTCGACTACTTCCGCGCAGCTGGTCAAGCCCAGGCCGAGCCTACGCAAAAATAGACAGCCGCAAGACTGGCCGTCTCGTACAATTCGTGTGTCACAGGCAACAGGTTTCGCGATGGGTCCTCAGCTCGAATTCGACGAATTGCGCCGCGACAACGAATCGTGGTGGTACACCGCGCGCCGCAAGCTGTTACGTGAGGCGGTCGCCCAGGCCGTTCGTGGCAAGCGCGAAGCCTGCGTGCTCGACCTCGGCTGTGCCGCGCAGTTGCAATTCGACGATCCAGCGCTGTATCGCGTGTGCAACGTCCAAGGCTCTCTGCGCACGCTGGCGTTTCGGCAGATCGAGGGAGACAGGAACCTGGTTTGTTCGCGGCCGGAAGAGCTTGCGTTTAATTCGAATTCGTTCGACGCAATCGTGGCGGGTGACGTGCTGCAGTCGGTCGCCGACGACGTGGCCGCGCTACGCGAGAT
This sequence comes from uncultured Acidobacteriaceae bacterium, assembly GCA_963699185.1. Lineage (GTDB taxonomy): Bacteria > Acidobacteriota > Terriglobia > Terriglobales > Acidobacteriaceae > DASRAA01. The sequence goes on from OY969419.1 coordinate 2,029,519, forward strand.
GCGCCGCGTGCTGAAGGAAGGCGGGCTATTGTGCCTGACCGCGCCGGCGTATTCGTTTCTGTGGGGCGAGGATGACGAGGCCCGCGGACATCAGCGGCGCTACACAGTCAGCGAGCTCCGGCGCAAGCTGACCACCTGCGGCTTCCAGATTCATCGCGCTTCGTACTTCGTGGCCAGCGCGTTCCTGCCGCTGGTGGTGGGGCGCGCCGCCAAGGATATCTTCCGCAAATCCATCAGCCGCCACCAGCACTATCCTCACCCCTCGCGCGTTGCGAACAGCGCCATGGCTGCTCTGCTTGATGGCGAGCGCCACCTGATGCACTACATCAATCTTCCGTTCGGAACGCGCGTTGCCTGCTGGGCACTGAAGCCGGCGCTGGTCGCCGAAGCTGTTACCGTGCCCGCATGGGAGCGCAAGTGGACGCAGCATCCGCTGGCGCAGGGCAGCGGTTAAAGGTTGGCGCACGCGGGCATACGGTGAAAACGAATCTATACGAAGTTTTGATTCTGCTCGCGGTAGATGGAAATCCATGCGGGCAGCACATACAAAAGTAACCAACTTCGCCAGGCAATGCCCGACAGACATTGGCTCCAGACGATGTATCTGCCGAAGAACACGAAGCAGACGAGCAGAACGAAAATTCCATGAATCAAGATGCGATAGGCGCGATAGGTAAGTTCTTCGACTCGCTTGTTTATCCGGGACTGGCCAATCCCCAGAACCGCCAAGGCCAGCAAGGCCACAAGAAACGCTATCGTCACGTCTGCGGTGCCCCACCAGTGAGGAAACCGGGATGTGTCGTGGGATAGGCCGGCGCCAAGAGGAAATACCGCGGAGATAAGAAAAACAATCGCGCTGCCGATGGCAAGCAGTCGAGTCCACCTCGTTCTCATTCGCGAAACTCTAACAGATATGCGCAGCGCTGTCGGCTTGAGGACTATCCGGCCCACGACGTTGTGCTATGTGTCAGTTATAGGTTGCAACGGCGAACCCGTTTACGGAACCGCTACAATCAAGGCGTGACCGTTCTTCGCAACATATTTCGTAACACAGGCATAACGCTGGAGATGATCAAGTGGGAGCATTCGGTGCTGACGCTCCCCTTTGGATTGACTGGCGCAGTGCTGGCGGCGCGCGGCATTCCCAACCTGCATACATCGATCTGGGTCATTGTCGCGCTGGTGGCGGCGCGTTCGGCCGCGATGGCGTTCAACCGGTTGGTCGATGCCGACATTGACGCGGAAAATCCGCGCACGAAGATCCGCGCGCTTCCTGCCGGCAAATTATCGAAGCAGTTTGTGTTGGGATTCGTGATCGTGACGTCAGCGATCCTGATCCTCGCCGCGTGGCAGTTGAATCCGCTGTCGTTCTATCTCTCACCGGTGGCGCTGGCGATTGTGTTCTTCTACTCGTTCACCAAGCGCTTCACACGCTGGGCGCACGTGGTGCTGGGTCTGGCGATGGGCATTGCTCCGGCGGCCGCGTGGATTGCGGTCCGCGGCTCGTTCGATCCGCGCATCTTGCTGCTCACCGGAGCGGTCGTCTTTTGGGGGGCAGGTTTCGACATCCTCTATAGCTGCCAGGACTACGAGTTCGATCGCGACGCGAACATCTACTCCGTCCCCAAGGCATTTGGGATTCGGAATTCGTTGCTAATCGCTCGGCTGTTTCATTTCGTTACCGTGCTGTTGCTAGCGGGGATGGTAGTGGCGTTCGGGCTGGGCAAGATTGCCATGGCGGGTGTGGGAATTGTCGCACTACTTCTGATCTACGAGCATACGCTGGTCAAGCACGACGACCTCAGCCGGGTGAACGTCGCCTTCTTCACCATGAACGGCTTCATTTCGATGGGCTTCCTGTTTTTCATCGCCGCGGATTTGCTGCTGGGGCGTTAAATTCTCGCGCGTCGATTCCCGCTAAGATACTCACCGTCGCAACTACGTGGTCCACACAGGCGAGTTCAATGAGCCATTGATCATCCTGCGTCCCCAGACTAAACTTTGTGCGCGCCGCTCAGGGGGAACTTGCCAATGCTGAGATCTATCCTGGCTCGCGCCGCTGTAATCGCTATTCTGGTCGTCGTCATGGCAGGCCAGACTGCTCTGGTCGCAGAAAAGAAAGTTTCCGTTACTCTGCGTTACTTCGGTACAGCAGGATGGGAGATCAGCGACGGCACCACCGTTATCTTGATCGACCCATATGTCTCCCGAATCAACGGACCACCGCCGCCCGGGGGGTCGGGAAGCCGGGTCAGCGGCGACGCGCGCCCAAGAATCGGTTGGGACGACATCGCGGCTCCGGATATTGCGGCAATCGATTCGCGCATCTCGCGGGCGGATTTTGTCCTCGTCACTCACACCCACTACGACCACGTTCTCGATGTGCCTCAAATCGCATTGAAAACCCATGCGTTGGTGATCGGTACGGAGAGTACTGAGAATGTAATGCGAGCTTACGGGGTCCCCGAGGCGCAACTGATCACCGTGCGCGGCGGAGAGGATTACGATTTCGGGACGTTTTCGCTCAAGGTGATACCAAGTATTCACAGTGCTTTGGACCACAAGCGTTACTTCAGTTCGGAGACTGCGCCGGCGACACTAAAGGCACCCCTGACGCTGAAACAAATCCATCCGGAAGGCGGCACCCTGGCCTACCTGGTTCGATTCCACGGTCATCAGATTCTTGTGTTTGGAGGAATGAACTACATTGAGCGCGAGCTCGAGGGCCTGCAGCCCGATGTTGCGCTGGTGGGAGCGGCGGGTTCACGTAAGGAGATTTACGCCTACACGGGCCGCCTGATGCGCGTCCTGCATAATCCACCGCTGATTATGCCGACGCACTGGGACAACTTCTTGCTGCCTTATAGCGCCTCGCAACAGCCCGCAATCGATGCGGTGCAACAGTTTGCGCAAGAGGTCAAAGTGGCTTCTCCGAAGACCACCGTAATCGTTCCGAAGTATTTCGAAGCCATCGTTCTGGAAAGCGCTCCATAGGTGTTTAATGGATGCACTGACCTCACGTAACATCCGCCTGTGATTTGGCAGCCGGGGTGCGTTATCATTGAACGGATGGCCACTGTGGAGCAGACTCTCGCCGGAAAGAAGCAGCATCCTTTTCAAACCGATGATGCACGCCTGAAACCCATCGCCGACAAGGTGATGGCGCAGGAGCGGCTGTCGGAGGACGACGCTCTCACGCTCTATCGCTCGGGCGACATCCTCGCAATCGGATGGCTGGCAAACCACGTGCGCGAGCGCATGCACAGCGACATTGCCTACTTCAACGTGAACCGGCACATCAATTACACCAATGTCTGCGTGGCAGCTTGCCGCCTGTGCGCCTTTGGTCGCAAAAAAGATACGCCCGGCGCTTACACCATGGCGCTGGAAGAAGTCTGGAACACTGCGGCCACCGGCTACACCGAAGCGGTGACCGAGTTTCACATCGTCGGGGGATTGCATGCCGACTTGCCGTTCCAGTATTACCCCGACATGATTGCCGGGCTGAAGCAGCGATTTCCGCAGGTGCATCTGAAGGGCTTCACTATGGTGGAGATTTCCTTCTTCGCCAAGATCGGCAAGATGACGCCGCGCGAAGTGCTGGTTCGGCTGAAAGAAGCGGGGCTTGATTCCATGCCGGGCGGTGGAGCAGAGATTTTCTCCGACCGCGTGCGGCACATCATCTGCGATCACAAGATTGACGGCGACGACTGGCTGGCCATCGCGCGCACCGCTCATGAAGTTGGGCTAAAGTCCAACGCGACCATGCTGTACGGCCACATCGAGCATGACGAAGACCGTGTCGATCATCTGCTAAAGCTGCGCGCGCTGCAGGACGACACCCACGGCTTCCAGACGTTTATTCCGCTGGCATTCCATCCGGACAACACCCCGTTACAGCATCTGCCAAAGAGTACGGGCATGCTCGACTTGAAGCAGATCGCAGTGTCGCGGCTGGTTCTCGACAACTTCCCGCACATCAAGTCGTACTGGCAAATGGTGACGCCGAAGATCGCCCAGATCTCACTGCGCTTCGGGGCTGACGACATCGATGGCACAGTAGTGGAGGAAAAAATCTACCACGACGCGGGCGCAACCACGCCACAAGGTCTGAGCCGTCAGGACCTGATCCGCCTGATCACCGAGGCGGGACGCGTGCCCTTCGAGCGCGACACGTTATATCGTCCGGTCACTCGCACTGAGACCACCGTGACGGTGGCGGTGTAATCTCTACCTCGCTTCAGGTTTCAACTTCTTTCCACCTGGCATCGGCGGCCACCCCAACGACGCTCCCTGGAACAGAGGAGTAGCCTTCTCATAACGCTTACCCTTGTCGTCGTGCACGGCGAAGCGCTTCGGATGCTCGGGCGGTCCCGCCCACAAGGTCACGCCAGCGTAGGCGCCGTCGTTGCGAAGCACGTAATAAGTCATGTCCATGTACGCCAGCTTGTGCATGTCGCCGTTGTAATTGCGCACGATGCGCTTGAGCGCATCGAGTCCGGCTTCCTGTGGCGACATACCGTGGCGCATGTTCTCGACAATCGTGTGGCCGCCGCAAACCTTGATGTTCTCCTCGCCATTGCCCGTAGCGCCTGCCGCGCCTACGTCCTGATCGCAATAGCAGCCCGCGCCGATGATGGGCGAGTCGCCAGCGCGCCCGGGAATCTTCCACGCCAGTCCGCTGGTCGTAGTGGCGCTCGACATTTCACCCTTGGTATTGACGGCCGAGCAATTGATGGTGCCGGTCGGCGGTTTGAGCACACGCTCGATTGCCGCCATGCGAAACTCAGGCTCGATGCCGATCCTCGCTGCCAGTTTTTCCATCTTCTCGATGAGTTGTTGCTGCAGTTCCGTGATGTCGCCGCCGGTATCCGGAAACTTGAAGTTTGGACTGGCGAGTCCGGGGCCCCACCAGTCGTCGTTCGACATGGTCTCGCGCCACAGTTGCCAGGTTTTGCGCGAGCGCTCGGTCAGCAGGTCGATTTTGGGGAAGCCCATGAGCAAGCCGAACTTTGACGCGCCTTCGCCCACCAGCATCACATGGCCGGTGTGCTCCATTACGGTCTTGGCCAGCAGTGACACGTTCTTGATATCGTGCACGCCGGCGACCGAGCCCGCCATGCGCGTTGGTCCGTGCATGCAGCAGGCATCGAGCTCCACCACGCACTCTTCGTTAGGTAGGCCGCCGAGTCCCACGCTATCGTCGTTGGAATCGTCTTCCGGACCGGTGATGACCCGGTTGATGGCATCAAGCGTATCGCCACCGCTGGTCAGCACGGCGTAACCGCGGTCGAGATATTCGTACCCGTTCGCGGCGCAAATGAGCACAGGCGCTTTGGGCTTCGGGCCGGGCGCGGGAGGTTTGTATCCCGGCGCTTGTTGCGCTTGCAAGTCGAGAGCGAGCGAGGCGGAGGCAACGGCAGTGGTGGCGAGAAAATCGCGGCGAGTATATTTCATGGGTTCTCCGAAAACGAAGAGACAGGCAGGATAGCACGGCGGGCGAATGGGATCGTTCGAAGCATCTTCCAAGGCGACTTATTTACTTCGGGAACAGCGGGTCCGTCGTCAGCAGGTGCTGGAAATACTGCTCCTTCCACGCGGGATTGACGCGGTCGAGCAGCAGCGCCTCGGCAGCGCCGAAAGAGTAGAACACCTCGCGCTTCGATTGGGCGATATCGATGTGCTTGAGTTCATCGAGAGTCCTCGCTCGCGCCGTTACCGCATAGCTATTGAACGGCGTGTAGTCCGGCAGAGCAGCGTAGGCGGCGGAGGGCTGGAAGTCTGCGGCAGCCTCGGCGGATTTGATCTGTATGTAGCGAGCGATACCCTCTTGCCAGAGCTGGAAGCTGAAGTACTTGTGATCGCCCGGCAACAGTTGTGCGAAGAACTGTTTGCGGTCCTTTAGGTACTGCTTAGTAAGATGCTCGAACTTTTGCTGGTCCACCTCATTCAGGGTGTTCAGTAGTGAGTCGCGAAGGTCCTCGAACGCGCGCGCCAAATCGGGGTTGTCGTACGGGTAGGGATAGTTGAGCATCCACATGCCCGTGGCATTGCCCTTGCTGAGTCCGAGGTCGGCGATGGCCTTGATGTATTCCGGTTGCGCCCATTGCAATTGATGAAAATGCTCATGCATCACGACCATCAACCAGGGCGTGCTGGTCTGGCTTGCAGTGGCTCTCGGTTCGCCGATCACAATCACTGGAGGGAACCCGAATGCCGGAAAAGTTGCCTGCAGGTTTCGAGGGAACTGGCGAGGCCGCGCGTACACGTCATCGCCGACCCTTTGAAAGTCCTTGGGCGGGGTGGGGAAGCGCGTCAGGTATTCCGTGTCAGCGGTGACCAGTAAGAGCGGAGCGGGCGTCTTGCTCCAGCCAGGCCAGATTTTGTCTTGAATTTGCTCGGCGAGGCGATAGAACTCCGCGATGCGGACGGCATCTTCGGCAGGCAGTGGCTTCAGCGCCTGGGCCAACAGCGTCGCGGAAAGTAAGAGTGCAGCGAATAGGAAACGCATCGCTGAGATAGACGGCAAGCCTCGGTAGCGGTTAGCGCCCACCCTATCGTCCGCCGCTGCTGACGATAAGGATGGGGCACGCATTATAAAAGGGCGCCCCTTTCCAAGCAGGTTTATGTTTGCTGTGCTGAAGCAGTAAACCAAACCTCACGAAAGGAACACCCGATGAATAGCATCAAGTATGTGGGTCTGGATGTCCACCGCGACACGATTTCGGTGGCGGTATTGAACGCTGACGGCAAGTTGGTGATGCAGTCGGTGATTGCCACCCGCGCCTCTACCATTCTGGAATTTCTGCAGGGTCTGCGTGGGACGTTGCACGTCACCTTCGAAGAAGGTACGCACTCGGCTTGGCTGTATGACTTGCTGGTGCGACGAGTGGCGCATCTGGTGGTGTGCAATCCGCGGAAGAATGCGCTGTTGAAGGCTGGCAACAAGAGCGATGCGATCGACGCGCGCAAGCTGGCGGAGTTGCTGCGCCTGGGATATCTCAAGCCGGTGTATCACGGGCAGAACAGCACGGCGGCGGTGAAGCATCTGGGCCGTAGTTATGCGGCGCTGACGGAAGACACCACGCGCATCATGGGGCGGCTGAAAGCGCTATATCGCAGCCAGGCGATTGCCTGTGCCGGCAAGAAGCTCTATGGATCACGGCATCGGGAAGAGTGGCTGGCGCAGTTAACCGACAGCGGAATGCAGCGCCGTGCCCGGCGACTCTATCAGGAGCTCGACCTGCTACAGCAGTTGCGCCGCGAAGCCCGGCAGGATCTGATTCTGGAGTGTCGCAAGCATAGCGAGACGAAGTTGCTGCGGACGGTTCCGTGGCTGGGTCCGATACGCGTCGCGCTGCTGATCGGGCGGGTGCAGACACCGCATCGCTTCCGTAGCAAGCGGCAGTTCTGGGCCTACTGCGGGCTGGCGCTGGAGACGCGTGACAGCGGTGAGTATCGCGTGGTCAACGGACAGATCGAGCGCAGGAAGAAGCCGGTGTTCATTCGCGGGCTGAACCGCAATCACAACCACGATCTGAAAAACCTGTTTAAGAGCGCGGCCACCACGGCCAGTGGCAGTGAGGGAGCGTTTGGCGCGTTCTACGAAAACCTTCTGAAAAAGGGGATGAGAGCGGAGATGGCGCGGCTGACCCTGGCGCGCAAGATCGCGGCCATTACGTTACATGTGTGGAAGAAAGGAGAGGCGTTCGACGCCAAGTATGTGAAGCCACAAGCCGCTTGAGCGCGCAGGATCGCAGGGAGAGGCCGAGTTTCACTTCGCGTTTTTCTGTTCGGGCTGCGAGCTCGGGTTCGAGGGTAAGTATCCTGGCCGGGTTAGACTAAGTGCGCCGCTGGCGCCAAGTCTCACGGGGCACCATATGCTCCCTCGGATAACCCAAAAAAGCCATACTGGCCGCGGCTAGGACCGCGAGTCTCAGATAGAACCATGGTTGGCCCGCTGAGCGGGACCACCGTCAGGCTTGTGCAGCTTCAGCTAGCGAAGGATGTCGTAGCGCGGATATGAAACCAGTCAGACAACTGCTGACTTCCGCCACCAAGCATGACGAGAAGGGGCTGGATGTCAGAGAACTACCGGCTGCTCCGGCACAGGGAGAAGTGTTTTCTCTTGACATCCCCTTTTATAGAACCCGCTGGCTATTCTGTTCCGGTCACACCGCCACTTTCGCCGGTGTGCTTTGGTCGGCGCGGAAGCGCAACTGCGCCGCGATGCGTCCGATCTTGTCGAACTGCTCGTCATCGCCGATGTACACAAGTTCGAGCCCGTGCCGTATGGCGTGGCCGACGATAGCGTCTCCCAGATCAGCGAGTTCGGTGTTGGGCTTGCCGCATACCACGCAGTCGGAGGCGATGTGATAGTCCATGTGCCCGCAGTGATAGCACTTCACGCCGGGCGCGCTAAAGGTTGACGCGAGCATCAGGGTCTGCACCTCGCCGGCCTCGAGGGAGCGCAGTACCCGTCGCAACCCGATCGCGCCTCTCCCGTTGCGATGCGCCTCGCCGATCACCTCGGTGATCAGCGCCTGCTTGCGTTCGTCGTCATGTTTCTGCAACAGTTCGAGCGCCAATTGTCGAACCTGCGCCTCTGTGGCAGTCCTCGGGTCCATCCGGAAACGGTCCACCAGCCGTTGGCGGGAGTAAGTGTGCAGATGCGGTTCGAATTCCGACCAGACGTCGTCATGGCAGCCGATCAGCAGCTTCTCGCAGCCTCCGCGTTCGATGTGCCCGCTGATAGCGTCGGAAACCACTTTGAAATGCTGCGCCACCTCGTTCATCACCCGGCGCTCGATGTGTCCGGCGTCGTAGCCGCCCCAGCCATCGCTACGGCCGCGGCGGGTGAGTTCGTTGATGAAGTCGAGCTTCTCGACGATAGTGCCGTCGGCGATTTCGAAGACGCGCGCCTTGCTGCGGTCTACCAGGGCGACACACGCGCGCTGCATGCCGTCAAAAATTGCAGCCAGCGGCTTCAGATGAAAGCGCTGGTTCAGGATGAGATTGCTCTTAGGCAACTTGGCAGGCACGTCGAACTCACGCCAGAGCCCCTGGGCCGCGCAGGCGAAAACAGCTTTGCCGTGGCGGCCATTGCCGCGCAACTGGTCGGTCATCTCCAGGATGCGCTGCAGGTCGCGGCCGGCGGCTTTGTGCTGGCTGCCTTTCTTCTCCGCCTCGCGGAGTGCGCTGTTCACCAGGTCTTTCACCAGGATTGTTTCGTCACGGTGCGAACGGTTAGGAGGCGTCGTGGGCTGATAGTAAAACGTGACTGCGCAGCCCTCCGGCGAATGGAAATTAGCGAGTTCTCGGATGTCATCTCTCTTGATCATTCCGGTTCTCCTGGGTCAATTGGTGCTGTGTATGTAGGAGGAACTGCCGCGGGTCCCTTCAGTTGCTCTCGGCATACTCCACGGGTTTGTCCTTGAAAAGATCTTTCATGGGCAAGGCGCGCTGCAGGTGCTGGCGTGCCTTACGGATGCACCCACGCACCTCCTCCAGCGTGTGGTTGGTGATAGCGGCAATTTCATCGTAGGAAAACCCCTCGACCGCATAAAGAATGAAGACCTCGCGGTCAGTGCGCCTGGCATTGTATAGCGCGAGCTGCACTAACTTGATCAACTCGCCTCGCGCAGCCATCTGCTCGGGATTGCCGGCATGCCCGTCGGCAACGAAGTCCTCTTCCAGCAGCTTTTCGTCAGGCTGGTGGAATTGCAGCCGGGCTTCGTCACTGGCCTGGACATTCTGTGTGGCGTGGTGGCGATCGAGCGGGAGTCCAGCCACATCTCGATCGCTGGCGGCGATGCGGCCGATCGCCTCGGTCGCCAGCCGGTAAAGCCAGGGCTCGATCTTGATGCGCTCGGGCTTCTCGAACTCATCGCTGAGCGCCGTGGCAATAGCTTCGGCCGTCACATCTTCTGACGCCACTTGGTCGGTCTGAAGCTCGCCGAGGCTCTCGCGATAGGCGATCTGACGCTCAACGAAGCGCTCCAGCCGCGGCAGGTTGATGTCGATGTAGCTGGCGATATCAATCGACGACACGGTGTCGGGCCGGACAATGGCCACGGTGTTCTCGAAAGCTGCGACCTCGGCCGCATGGCGGTCGGCGTCGCGATGGCGTAACCACTTATGTTTGCTGCGGAGAACCTGCTTGTGCCGTTTTAGCTGTTCCGTCAGCGCATCGAATGCCGCCTTGATTACGGTGACGGCGACGGGGCCCTTTTCCTGCGCGGCCATCTGCCCGGAAGGCAAGCGCAGGTTCAACGAGACGACGAAGCACTCCCGCGCCGAATTCTCTTCGACGATGCCTTTGACATGCACCAGTTCAGGGCGAAAGACCTGCAGGTACTTGCTCAGTTTTTCCAGTTGATGTTTGACTTGCTTTTCGAGGTCGGCAGTTTTGGAAATCTTATAACTGAAATGAACGTTCATGAAAGGTTCTCCGGAGGGAAAGGTTCCAACCGTAGCTACCTTGCTCTGAGGCCAGTTTACTCCCGATGGCAAGCGGTCAACCAGAAAATGCGTGTGGGAGTGTCCCAGAGACCCGGAGTGGAATGGAAAAAATACCCGGCCCGAACTGAGGCGGAGACAAAGAAACCCAGCCTTACTTTTGGTAGAACGGGACATCCAAATCAATATATTCCGGTTGAGCCTTATTGCCTCTTACGGGATGCGTACCTTCGCGTCGGGACCCGGGCTGACGTGAATGCTTTCGATGAATCGCACCTTGCGGTTCTGCAGTTTCATCACCAGGGAAGAGGTCCGAACGCCGTCGCCGAAGAAGCGTACGCCCTGGAGCAGCGGCCCATCCGTAACGCCGGTGGCGGCGAAGACAATGTTTTTGCCCGGCGCCAACTCGTCGGCGGTGTAGATGCGCTTGGGATCTGTGATGCCCATGTCGGCCATGCGCTCCGCTTGTTCCGGCGTGTAACCGGTCAGTCGGCCCACCATGTAGCCATTCAGGCAGCGAATCGCGGCCGCGGTGATCACACCTTCGGGCGCGCCGCCGATTCCCATCACGGCGTGAACCCCGGAGCCCAGCATGCCGGCAGCGATGCCCGGTGACAGGTCGCCATCCGAGATCAGCCGGATCCGTGCGCCCGCCTTGCGAATGTCTTCGATCAACTTCTCGTGGCGCGGCCGCTCCAGAATGATGATCACAAGGTCTTCGACTTTGCGGCCGAGAACTTTTGCAATCACTTTGAGATTGTGTCCGACGGGCGCTTCGAGATCGACAACGCCTTTACACGAAGGGCCGACGACAATCTTTTCCATGTAGCAGTCAGGGGCATGCAGCAGGCCTCCGCCCTCGGAAGCCGCCAGAACGGTGATCGCGCCTGGCGAGCCAGTGGCGCACAAGTTGGTGCCTTCGAGCGGATCAACCGCGATGTCCACCTGGGGATAGCTGTCGCTGTCGCTGTCGTGTTTGCCGACCTTCTCCCCGATGTATAACATGGGCGCTTCATCGCGTTCGCCCTCGCCAATAACGATGGTGCCGTCCATGGGGACGGAGTCCATGACGCCGCGCATGGCTTCGGTCGCCACTTTGTCCGCTAGTTCGCGCTTGCCCTGGCCCATGGTCTTGGCCGAGGCGATGGCGGCTTCCTCGACCACGCGCAGGAACTCCAGCGCCAGGTCAGCTTCAAAATTTGTTCTCGGGGAGTACTGGTTGGTCTCGGTCGCTGGTTTGGGTTGAGCCTGAACCTTGGTAGCCATGGGGGTCTCCGTTGAGGTGGCGGTTCGCGGGGCGGGGGCAGCGGTCGCCTTGCGGATTCAGTTGAGAGAGTTGGAAGAGCAACCGTGCTCTTCGATCCTGCCCAAACTCATAAGGATACACAAATACTACGCGAGCGGCGCCAGCGAATTTTGGGCTGTCGAGATGTGGCGGAGCGGGCGAAAGGAGGAAAGTGGGTGGCGAGCGAAGCAGCAATTTTCTTGGCCCATCGAATCGCAGTAGAATGTTGGCCGCGTGAGCTTTATCTGCCGTTCACCCGATTTGGCCGAATTGAGCTCTCGGCGACAAATCTGAAGACCGTCACGCAATTGTGCAACTCTTCGTAAGACATTGAATTGGAGATGCATGACCCCAGCCATTCAGCAGTCGGTCGAGTTTGACGCCACGCCTGAGACACTCTACGAGATGTACATGGATTCGAAGCAACACTCGGACGCGACAGGCGCCCCCGCCAAGGTCAGCCGCAGAGTAGGCGGAGCATTTACCGCGTTCGGCGGTCAGCTCGAGGGAAAGAACCTGTTATTGGTTCCCAACAGGATGATTGTGCAAACATGGCGGTCGACAGGTTGGAAGACAGCCGACCCGGATTCAGTTCTGGTGATTCAATTCAGCAAAACCAAGAATGGCAGCCGCGTCGACCTGGTGCACGTCAACGTGCCGGAACACGATCACCAGGGCGTTACCGGCGGTTGGCGTCATTACTACTGGGAACCTTGGCGCGTATACCTCGAAGCGCTTGCGTTGAAGAAAAAGGCTGCTAACCGACCAAAGCGAAGGAAGTAGCGGCGCCTAGGTTCGCGTCGAAACGCGAAATTTGCCACGCGTTCAGGTGATTCTCATGCGCTCATCCTTATTGCATTTCACTGCCGCGTTGCTGATTGTCCTCGGCCTCGGATCGAACAGCGCGGCCGGTACAGGATCTGCACCCAACGCAAATCAGGTTGCGGACGATGACGCCATCGTGTGGGGGGGCGATCACATTCAATTGAAACTCACCAAAGCCGGCGGAACGGTAGAGTTCGATTGTGCGACCGGAACCCTTACAAAACCCCTTACGGTGAACGAAAAGGGTATTTTCCACGCCAGCGGGACTTACACCCGTGAGACGCCAGGGCCGACAATGCGCGACGGCAATCCGGCGGCGAGCGCCACGTATTCCGGCTCGATCGTTGGCGGAACCATGCGCCTTCACATCGTGGCCGAAACAAATAAAGAAGTAGTGGGTGACTTCGTGCTCATCCGCGGGGAATGCGGACGCGTGATGAAGTGCCGGTGAGAGCCGCTGGAACTTTGGCTTGTCGAGCAGCATCGAAGTGGCTATAAGTGTTGTAAAGATTTGGCCCCGCCTCGTCCGCGACTCTCGTCTGTAACTCCCGCTGCGGGGTGGATGATGAAAACCAGTCTGTCCTTATTGTTTCTTCTGTTTGCATCTACATCGATGCTGTCGCAAACGCAGGAGGTCCCGTCGGCAAACCCCGTCAGCGGCGGCGAAAAATCCGCTACTACTGCCGACGCCCCGAAGTCCTCAGCCCTGCCTGACTTGGACAAACTGCAAACCGTTGCCTCGCAGGCCGCCACCGACATCGGGCAGTTGCACATTGAAAAGTGGAAGGCCAACAGCAACGCCAAGAGCAATGCCCAAGCGGACGCCGATTCGGTGCAGCACAACCTCACCTCGGCCCTACCGGGACTGATTGACGCCGTTCGGTCGGCGCCTGAGGACTTGAACGCCCAGTTCAAGCTGTATCGCAATCTGAATGCCCTCTACGACGTCTTCGGCACGCTCACGGAAGCGACGCGCGTCTTCGGACAGAAGAGCGAGTACGAGGCGCTGTCGCAGCAACTGCATGTGATCGGCTCCTCACGACGCAAGCTGGGAGAAGGGCTGGAACAGTTGACGGCCACGACGCAGAGCCAGCTCAACCAACTGCGGACGCAAGTTAAAGACCAACAGGAGAAATTGGCCACCGCGGAAGCGGCGGCGGCAGAAGCGCAAAAGGAACTCGTCCTGGCTCAAAACCAGCCGCCGAAGAAACCTGCAACCAAGAAGAAGAGTGTTGCCAAGAAACCGGCGACTGCCGGCAGCAACTCCAATGCGAACCCGTCCGCTTCGAATCCCAATGGCCAGACAGGAACTGGCACTCCCGCACCAAAGTCATGAGAGTGTCGAGTAAGCGGGAAATCCCCGCCCGAGTAAAGTCAGCTTATGCGAGGGCCGCTGAATGCCTGTGCGCTACTTAGGTTGAGGCAGTGTCTGTCGCTGGGCAGGCTGCGATTCGGCTTTTGCTTCGCCAGGTTGACTGGCGCTCGCGTTGTTCGAGTTTGGTAATGACGCGAGTTCCGACTGCCGGAACTTTGGCGCACTCACATAGCCGTGAATGTGGTCTTTGCCGATGCTGTTGATGACCAATTCCGCGGGCTGCGTGCTGTCGGGCATGTAGAACATCGCCGGCTGATATAGGTTCACATGCTTCTGGGAGAGGTTCCGGTCCTCCACGATCAGATCTAAGTCGGCGTATTGATGCTTGCTGTTCGCTTTGCGGAGCCTGACACCAAGCGGGCCTTCATGTTGGAATTCCTTTGATTTAGTGATGTCGAACTCGTAGTAATTGCGCTCTCCCTTCTTCTGCAACACGACAAGTTCTTCGTGCGTTCGGGCGATGGATCCGCTGAGTTCCGTGCGCGTGTTAGTCAGATCGCCGCGTGTGCTCTCCAAGTCGGTGCGGGTGTCGGTGATGGCTTTACCCTGTTCGTCGATCGCCTTGCTTTGGCGGTCGAGCTGTGACTGCATCTTCTTCAGGCGCAGATTCTCAGTGGGCCGTTTCGTTGGCGCAGCGGTGTGAGCGACGGGCGTCTCCACAACCGGCGTCGGTTGCGGCTCAGGGCGGGCAGCGAGCGCGTTCACCTTAGCGGTGAGGTCGTCGATCTGGCTGCGTGCCTGATTGAGTGCTGCGGTGGTCTGCGCCTGTTGCGCCATCGCACTCTGAGCCATGCGATGTTCGTAGATGGCATAGCCCCCGACTCCGCCTCCGGCAAAGGCGGCGGCGGCGACAGAAACAGCCAGCCAAGCTGGCAGAACGGACCGCGGTGAAACACTGTTCGGCTGCATGATACCTCCTGAAACCTTGGAGTCGATAGACACCCATGTGTGTGCATGCATGTTGACTGCCGATTCGTCATGCCCGTAAGTCCTTGCGTGGAGATGGTTTTCAAGCGACGTGTCGAGTCCCGCAGGAACGAAATTGCCCTGTGCTGGAATCTTTTACACGTATCGCTGGCTTATGGACCGGGGGCGGCGCCGGCCAAGCTCCGCTTGTTGTCCCGGGCCCAGCCGCCCGGTTTGGCGGCGGAGCCGAAGGATCTGCATTTCCCCCGCTTGTCCTGCCTCGATCACGCTTGGCTGAGTGCAGTCGAAGAAACGCCAAGTAGTCAGCACTCTCGGCCATCTACCTGTGGCGAAGACGGAGGGCTGGCAGTAACATCGGTCGTACAATCCCACTGACGGGAGGGGCGAATGCCGATTGTGTCTCTTCGCGATGTGGTCGAAGCACTCGACCTGGAAAGTGACGAACTGCACTCTTACCTTGATCCGGATACGGGCGAGATAGTTACGTTCAACGACGACGAAGCGCGCATCGCCGAGAGCGGCACATGGGAGACCTCCCCAGCGTGGATGCAAGAGTATTTGCCGAAGGTCAAGCGCGCGCTTGAAGACGACCGCATGCTGGAGCTGCCAGACCGCGTGCACATCGACGAATGGCGCATGATGGAGGACTTCGCACTGGAAGAAGCACAGTGCCGATGCCGCTCTGAGCTGACCTCAGCAGTCCACGGTGAGGGCGCGTTCCTACGATTCAAGAGTGCGATTCAACGGTTGGGGCTGGAGGATTCGTGGTTCCAGTACCGCCAAGCAGCCTTTGAGCAGGTTGCCAAAGAGTGGCTGGAAGAAAACAAGATCCCGTATCGCTGACGGGAGATCGATGACAATGGGATGACACCCGGGCGTTCGCGGCGGACGACAAGGGGGGCACCGGCAGCATCAAGAGTGGGAGAAGCGGTGAACGTGAGTTCTCCGGACCAGACACATCGCATCGCATGGTGCTGCCTTGCGATCATCGTAGCCTTGCTGGTGGTCGGCTCGGTGAGCCATGGCGTATTGCGCCACATCGTGCAGACGGCTCCGCTGTGGGCTGCAGTGGTCCTGGGCTTTCGTCGCAACGAGTTGAGCAAATGGGTCGTGTTGCCGTGGTTTCTCTTCTGGCTCACGATCGTGATTTTCATCTGGCTGTTCCTGCTGGGATGGGCGCAGATTGTTCAGGGCACTTTCTCTCCGACGGAGATTGCGATGACACTCATCGTTGGCGCCGCCTCAATCGTCGGCTTGATCACTTGCTTCCGGACCAGAACCACTACGAGTTGGGGAATGGCGGTCTTGTTGTTTCTGCTCTTCGCGGGCTTACAGTTGCTGACATTCAGACTCAGTCTGTTGCCGGCTATTGCGCATCGGTGAGAGTTGAGGCGCAGCTAAAGCTGCGCCCCTTCAAACAATCTATAGAATGCCAACTCCGGGGCCGATGCGTACGCTGCCGTTGACGTTGCTGATCTCGATGCGGGTCCCGCCGCTGCCGAGCTTTCCGTCGAGGTGATGGCCCATGAATTTGCCCTGCACCTGCAGCGGGTAGTCAGTGGTAATGCCACCATTCACGGTGGAGACGCTGACATCGGCGTTCGGGGAAGACGGCAAGCCAAGGTTGATCGACCCGTTCACCGACTTGAGGCGGATGTCTTTCACGTTCTCGAGTGTCCGGAAATTCGCGACGATGGTGCCGTTGACAGCCGAAACATTCAGCCGGCCCGAGAGATCGCGAATGTCGGTCTTACCGTTCACCAGCTCCGCATCGATCTCGCCACTTACTTGAGACACTTCAAGCGAGCCATTCACCAGGTCGATGTGGTCGAGCCGAGCATTGCGTGGTACATGCAGTTCATAGGTCACGGTCGCTGGATTGTTATTGTTGCGGCCTTCGGGGTACTTAGTCTTGATCTGGACTGAATCGCTGCTGGCATCGACTTCAATGCGAGCTTCGTCGAGGCGCTGCTGATCGCGGGCTTTCTTCACAGCGTCGATCTGGACTTCGTTGCGGTCCCATCCGGTGATGGTGACGTTGCCATTGATGTTCCCGAGAGAAACACGGCCGGTAGAAGAGAGCGGAACGGTACGGTGAAAGTCTTCGGTGACCTGCGCGGCGGCGGAAGTGGCGAGCGCCGAAGCCATCAGCGCCCCCAGGGAAACGGCCCAAATCAGAGATGGTTTACGGAAGTGATGCATAACTCCTCCTGTCGTTGGTTAGACGAGTGGATGTACGTGGGGTTAGGGAGAATAGTTCAGCATGAAACGATGTTTCGACAACTAAGGAATTAGTCTTTGAAGCGATAGCGGATGAGGTCGTAGAAAGCGCGCCAGCCGTCCGTCCAGCTGATTTTCTTGCCTTCAGCATAGGTGCGACCGTGGTAGACGATGGGGACTTCGTAAATGCGCGCTCCCAGTTTCGCGACTTTAACGGTCATCTCGGTTTCCACGCTGAAGCGGTCAGAGTGGAGATTCATACGTTCGAGCAGTTCGCGACGGAACACCTTGTAGCAGGCGGTCACGTCGTGAACGGCAATCCCGGTGAGCGCGTTGCACATGAGGGAAAAGACCCGGTTGAACAAATAGCGATAGTAACGGGGTACGCGATGCGATCCGCTGTGGAAGCGGTTGCCAAAGACGGCGTCGGCGTGGCCCTCAAGGATGGGTGCGAGAAGAAGAGGATAGTCGCCGGGATCGTATTCGAGGTCGGCGTCCTGGACGAGGACGATATCGCCGGTAGCCTGCGCGAGTCCCGTGCGAACACCCGCGCCCTTGCCCATGTTCTTCTCGTGGAGTGCTAGCTTAATGGCGTTTGCGCCGTTATTGCTAAGGACTTGTTGCAGATCGGCCTGCTGCAGGAACTCGCGCGTTCCGTCGGTGGAGCAGTCATCCACGATGATGAGCTCTTTGCGCAGGCTGACCGGCTGTTGGGCCACCTGTTGAAGGAGCTGCATCACGGTTTTTCGTTCGTTGTAGACCGGAATGATGATGGAAAGCGTCTCAAACTGGGGAGCGCCCACGTCTTCAGTCGGCATGGTGAGGCTGGGCAGCGGCTTTCAGATGAGGGTTGCGCGGACTGACCTGGGTGAACAAATAAACTCCAAGAATCACCAGCTCCGGATCGATGGGGTGCCGGTAACGGGGATGCGGGAAACTTACATAGTAAACCAGCGGATAAAATATCAGCAGGCTAGCAAATAGGAAGACGCCGTGAACGCGATTCTTGATGGCGAGAACTAGTCCCGCGATTGCGAGCAGGGAAGAAGCGAGGAAGAGCGAGTTCTTGAACTGCTCCAGTGCCTGGATCCTGGAGAGCCGCGGCAGACCGTTCCAGTAGAAAACGAACTTTCGAAATGTGATGATGGCGAACTGTCTGGGGTTTTCCGCGATCCACTGCTTTGCCAGTCGCGATTGCTCAGCAGAGTAGGCGGCCTCGCCCATTTCCTGGTATTGACGGTAGAGGATCGGATTCTGGCTGGGGTGATACATTCCCACCCAGATGCCTTCGGCCAGCGGATTGTTACCGCAGCGGATTTCGACTCCGACGTTGTCGCGCACGAAGACGGGCTTGTGGAAGACTTCGTAGTTGCGGACGAGCCACGGCATCATCGTCATCCAGAAAAGGATGGCAGCGGCGACGGCCGGAAGGACGAATGGTTTGCCACGACGATAGAGTTGATACGCGAGCCAGCATCCGGCGAAGGGCAGGAAAGACAGCGTGGCGGGATTAGTGAGACCGATCACGCCCCAGAGCACCCCGAAGCCGATCCATGAAGTGATACGGCTGTCGCCTTCCATTTCGACGGTCAGCATGAAAGCCAGACTGAGGAGCAGCGCGGTGAGGCTGGTTTCCCAAATCCAACGCACCGACCAATACATGATGTAGGGCAGCAGCGCCCAGATCCATCCGGACCACAGCGCAACGTTTTCGTTGAAGACCTTGCGCGCGGTGCGGTAGACGGCCCATGCCGTCAGCGCTGAGCAGAGGCTGTTGAAGGTCAGCAGCGCGAAGGACGCGGCGTGGGAGTAGGTGCCGAAAACACGGAAGGCAAGGGATACGATCCAGGGATAGACCGGTGCGGTCCAGGCGGAAGGCCCTGTGTCGCCTCCGAAGGGAGAACTGAAGCCGTGTCCGGTGGCCAGCGAGTAGGCGATGCGGCCGATCTCCCATCCGAAGCTGAAGTTGGCGTCGGTGGTGCGGAAGCGGTAAGAGTGCGCGATGGCGATGTACAGGACGCGGAGGGTGAAGCCGATGAGGACCATCCAGCCGGGCGAGTGGGCGATGTAGTGCCATCGGGAGCGGGGCACGGGCTGTGATGAGTTGGATGGTGGCGCGGCTTGCGCCGGCTGGGGGTTCAAGGGCATGCGGGCAAGGAAAATTGTATCGTACGCCGTGACGGATCTTTTCTATCAGCGCCGCGGTGGAAGCTTCCGCTTGTACGCCGGTTCCCGCAAGCCTAGACTAAGGCTGTGCTTGTGATGGTTATCACAGCCCGCGCGACGGCTTTCGGCGAAGATGGAAAGGGCAATAACTTCCACAAGAAGAGGGTTTCATGGGTTGGATCAACAACCGGTTCGAGAAGAATTTTCTGGTTACGACGGTCGACTACGTCTTCAACTGGGCGCGGAAGTCGGCGATCTGGCCAATGACGTTTGGACTGGCGTGCTGCGCCATAGAGATGATCGCGGCCTCGACGTCGCGCTTCGATATTGCGCGGTTTGGGTCAGAGGTGTTTCGTCCCAGCCCACGGCAGAGCGACCTGATGATCGTGAGCGGCACAGTGACCCTGAAGATGGCCCCTGTGGTGAAACGAATTTACGACCAGATGCCCGAGCCCAAGTGGGTGATGTCGATGGGGGCGTGCTCGTCGGTGGGCGGGCCGTTCAACACGTACGCGGTGTTGCAGGGCGTCGATCGCATCGTGCCGGTTGACGTTTACATCGTGGGCTGTCCGCCACGGCCGGAGAACTTGTTCTACGGACTATTGCGGCTGCAGGACAAGATCGACAAGATGAGCATCGCCAAGAAGCCCACCGAAGTGCGGCTGCGGGAAGACATGGTCGATAACTTCAAGGAGCAGATCCGCGTAGCGCAGGCGAATTTTGCCAATCCGGAGCAGTTGGTGCGGCCGATGGAGACCCCGATTGTCGGGGGCGGGCGGTAGCACTAAGTCTTTTTCGTCGACCAGAGGCGCGCATGGAGCGCGCCTTTTTTCTTCTTGCGCAGGGGTCGAAAAGCATGGCCGCCGCTCGGCGGCTGGTTGTCGGCTCCCGTGCCGAAGCGCTAGACGACACTATCGGGTAATAGCTCCCAGCCCAAGTTTTGGTGCACAATACAACAATGGTCATTTATTTCCTGCGGCACGCTAATGCAGGCACAAAGCATTTCAGCGACCCGGTGATGGACGAGAAGCGTCCGATCGACAAGATCGGGGAAGAGCAGTCCCACGACATGGGACGGGCACTGGCGGCCATCGGGGTGACCGTTAACGTGATCATTTCCAGCCCGCTGACCCGGTCCGTGCAGACCGCTGCGATCGTGTCGCAGGAAATCGGTCACGAGGAAAAACTGGTACTTGACGATGCACTGCGGCCCCAAGCGACCCTGGAGAAGTTCAAAGCCCTACTCAATCGCTACAAGGACAAGGCGGCGATCATGGTAGTGGGGCATGATCCCAGCATGACCGAGTTTGTGAATGGGGTGCTTTCGAGCGGCAGCCCGCTGGCGGCGATCGAAATGAAGAAAGGCGGCGTGGCCAAGGTAGAGAAGGACCTGCGCAGGCCGGCCGTGTTGAAGTGGTCCATGCCGCCAAAGGTCGTGCAGAAAATTCAGCGAAGTTCAGCGAAGAGATCGCGTCCGAAGACCGACTTGAAGTAGGCCCTCTCCTGTTCGACCGCCCAAAGTTCCAGTTCCACGCCTTCCGAGCTAGCCGGTGTCAGGTTCAGACGAACGGGCCCAGCCTGATGAATCCGTACATGTAATTCGCGAACCGCGCCACGGCGTGCCTGATCGAGTGCGCGCGCCAGACGGAGCAGCGCAACGGCCTTGGGCACCTCGGCCTGGTCCGGACGGGGAATCATGCGCATGACGGGATCGCTAGAGGCTGGCAGCGACTTGCCAATATATCGAGCGATGGCAGCGATAATGCGCCGCTGCACCGGGGTGTACCCGAAGATTTCGGAATGGGCAATGATGTAGTAGGTGTGGCGACGGCGGCCCGAACGGTTGATGAATGCTCCCACCTCGTGCAGCAGCGCCGCGGCCTCCAGCCAGTCGGCATACTCGGGCGGCAGATGGTGGACAGATCGCATCCGCCGAAACAGCTGCATGCTGAGATCGCGGATGCGCTGCGCGAAGACCAAGTCCGCGCCGTAGTGCCTGGCGGATGCGAGGAGAGCGTCGTGACGCTCGGACTCAACGCGCTCCTTCATGGCCGAACTGGCACTGTAATCGGCCATCATTTGCGCCAGCAGGCCGTCGCGTAGTCCCAATGGAAGATAACGGAAAGAACGCAGCCCGCACTTGTCCATCAATTCGGCAAAGACCATGGCGCCGGCGACAATGATCTCGGCGCGGCGGGGTCCGATGCCTGCCATCGCCCGGCGCTGCTCCAGGTCGCGCTTGCTAAGCTCCTTCAAGATTTTCGACACGGCCGGATGCGGCACGGTGTGGGGCTTGGTTTCGTCATAGCCCCGAACTTTGGCCTCGAACAGGCCAGAGAGCGCTGCCGGGGTGCCTGAGGTCGCGATGGCAACCTGCACCCTGGCGTCGCGGATGCGCTTCTGGATGCGCGAAATCTCGCGCTGCACCAGGCCGCGCATCTGCTCCAGTTCGTTCTTCTTGGGCGGGTCATGGTGCATGAACATCTGGGTCAGACGGACTGCCCCAATGGGCAGGCTCACCATGTCGGCGATGTGTCCAGAGACGGAGAGCGTCAGCTCGCAACTGCCGCCGCCCAGGTCGATCAACAGGGCGCGCTGATTTCCGATGCGGGCGTTGGAAAGAATGCCTAAGTGAATCAGGCGGCCTTCTTCCAGCCCGGAGATGACTTCCGTTTGCCATCCTGTGGCAGAGCGTACCCAGTCGAGGAAGGCGCGGCTGTTGCGGGAATCGCGCAGCGCAGCGGTGGCAACAACCCGCACGCGATCAGCGGCGAAACTCTGCACCGAACGATGAAAGCGTTGCAGTACCTTGATGGTGAGCGACATGGCTTCCGGATCCAGTGAGCCGTTGCCGAAGACGCTTTCGCCCAGGCGCGTGACTTCGCGGTCCTCGAGAAGAGTGTGCAAGCGGCCGCGCACTACTTTGGCGATTTTCAGGCGGACGGAGTTGGAACCGATATCAACCGCAGCGAATGTGGGCATGGGTCAAGACGTCAGGCGCTCGAATTAAGTCGCTAGCGCAATCGTTAGCACAATAGCTGTCGCGCGAGAGTATGGCAACCAAACCAGCATTGCGCGAACAGAGGAGAGGTTGCCGTATTCTAAAGATGACGGCCGACACGAAGACCGACGGCTCGCGCGGAAGCACTCAAGTGAGTTGGCGCATCAAATGACTTTATGGCTCAACCTGACCTGCCACGCTCGGAACTGAAAGCGACTTACGACGAGCTGGAGGAAGAAAAGAAAGATTTCGCTGTTCCCGCGTCGCCGCGGTCCAGGGTGGCGACGGCGGTGCGCGCGTTACGGCATCGCAATTTCCAGTTGTTCTTTGCCGGCCAGCTGATCTCACTGGTCGGAACGTGGATGCAGACCGTCGCGCAGTCGTGGCTGGTATATCGCATGACAGGATCGACGCTTTTACTGGGGACAGTGGGCTTTGCCAGCCAGATTCCCGTATTCCTGGTCGCGCCTATTGGTGGAATCGTGGCCGATCGCTGGAACCGCCAGCGCGTGGTGATCGCAACCCAAGTCAGCTCGATGATCCTGGCGTTCATCCTGGCGTTTCTCACGCTGACGAATCGTATCCAGGTCTGGGAAATTATCGTGCTGGCGGCGGGGCTAGGCGTGGTGAACGCGTTTGACATACCCGCACGACAGGCATTCCTCATCGACATGGTAGGCAGGGAAGACCTGATGAACGCCATCGCGTTGAACTCGTCGATGTTCAACGGCGCTCGCATTCTTGGCCCCGCAGTCGCCGGCATTCTGGTGGCGTGGGTCGGCGAGGGATGGTGCTTCTTCGTGAACGCCGTGAGCTACATTGCGGTGATCGTCGGCTTGTTGCTGATGAGGATCGAGCATCCCGCGAAGCTTAGCCATGAAGGGTCGCCGCTCGAGAACATCCTGGAAGGGTTCCGCTTTGTGCGGGATGCCACACCAATCCGGGTGATTCTGCTGCTGCTCGGATTAGTGAGCCTGGTGGGCATGCCGTATTCCGTGCTGATGCCGGTGTTTGCGCACCAGATTCTGCACGGCGGAGCGAGAGAACTTGGGATCCTGATGGGCGCGACTGGCGTGGGCGCTTTGCTGGGCGCGCTCAGTCTGGCGACGCGCGTGGGCGTGAAGGGGCTGGGAAGAGTGATTGCGATTTGTGCCGGTGGTTTCGGCGTGAGCCTGATCCTGTTTTCGTTCTCGCGCGTCTTCTGGCTGTCGGTGATTCTCCTGGTGCCTGTGGGTTTCACGATGATGGTGCAGATGGCATCGTCGAATACGTTGGTGCAGTCGATGTCGCCCGATCAACTGCGCGGGCGGGTGATTGCGGTGTACTCGATGATGTTCATGGGCATGGCGCCTTTTGGGGCGTTCTTTGCCGGCGCTCTCGCGCACCATATCGGCGCGCCATGGACGGTGGCTATTGGCGGAGTGGCGTGTATCGCGGGCGCTATTGCGTTCGGTATGCACCTGCCCAACATCCGTGGTCAGGCGCGTGAGTTGATATTGGCGCAGGCGATGACGAGTGGGTCTCCGGCGGAAGAAATGACGAGCCGGGGTTTGTCATAGAAACCGGAGCCGATGGAGCCACCTCCACCCACCATTTAGTCTGTCATCGCTATTAGGGGTGCGGCTTCTTCGCTGGCGGCGGAGTTGCCGTACTGACTCCGAGACGTTTGAGCCGATCGCGCGCCTGCGAGGCCTCGATGGACCGCGGATAGCGAGCGATGAGGCTATTCAATTCCCGTACTCCGGCTTCGCGCTGGCCGAGCTCGAGAAGAGCATAACCCTTCTTCAGCTGGGCCGATGCAGCTTTAGTTCCTCCGGGATACTCTTCGAGCACCTTGTCGTAATCTTTCACAGCGGCATCGAAGTTGCCCTGGCGGTACTCGATGTCAGCAAGGTAGAACTGCGCATTGCCGGCAAGGTCCGTGGTGCCGTAATACTTCAGGTAGTCGCCGAACTCCTGCGACGAGAGGTCATACTTACCGGCATTGTAGTCACGCAAGGCGTTGTTGTAGAGCGCGTCAGGGGGAGGGGCCGCCGCGGCTGCAGCAGGCTGATTTCCGGCCGGAGGGGCCGCTGCACCCGGAGCGACTGATGCTGTGGGTTGTCCCGCGGCGAGGTTCTGGCCGTTCTGCTGCATGTCGTCCAGTTGCTTGGTGATTTTGGCGAGGCGGGCCTTCAGCTCGTCGACGGTATCGTGCAGCGATTGGATCTGGCCGGAGACCTGCTCCAGCTTGGTGTCCGTGTCGGCTGACTGGGCCTGTGTCTTCCGCTGCAGGTCCGTGACAGCCACGCTCATCTTGTTGACGCTGTCGGCGCTCTGCTCGACGAGGTTTCGCATTACGCCCAGTCGCTCGTCGATGGATTGCTGCATGCGCGACACCTGGTCAGACAGTGTCTGTACCTGGGTCTGAAGCTGAATGATTTCTTTGCTCACACCGAACGCCGGATGCACGTTCGTGAGGAACATAGCCGTGATGAGCAGTGCGGATAGGTTGTTTCGAGCTCGCATAAATGTGCTTCCTGGGCGAAAATCGCCGTCCTGAAGAGACTATCGTAAATCGCGAAGGTCAACCGGGCAGAGTGTTGCCGCGGGCGCAGGCCGCTATGCGGCCAGAGTGTGAACACGGGAGCAGGGCTTGTCGGACAAGCTCTGCTCCCGTGTTGATCGACCTTTCCGCGTCATTTCGAGTATACGAAGTGTGCTCGGCGGTTCTGTTGCCAGCACGACTCAGTGCTTTCCGTGCAGAACGGTTTTTCCTTGCCGTAGCTGATGGTGCGCATACGGGTAGCCGCAATTCCCGCCTGCACTAAGGCCTTCTTGGTGGCGTTAGCGCGGTTGTCGCCCAGTGCCAGATTGTATTCGATGGAGCCGCGTTCGTCGCAGTGTCCCTCGATCATGAACTTCATGTTGGGGTGTTGCTGCAGGAAGCGCGCGTCCGACTGGATCGTAGCCTGGTACTGCGACGAAATGTCGTAGCTGTCGTAGTCGAAGAACACATCCTTCACGTTCTGTGAGAACAGTGCCGCATCGCTCTCATTGCCGGTCGAGCTGGCCGTCGGCGGGGGTGGAGGCGGCGTTACCGTGATGCGCGCGGTGGCTTCTTTGGTGCCCGTGTCATTCTTCGCGACCAGGTGATAGGTCGTCGACTCGGTGGGAGTGACCTTGGTCGAGCCGCTGGGGTCAACCTTGCCGAGTCGTCGATGGTCACGTCGGTAGCGTAATCGGTGGTCCACGTCAGCGTGGTGGCTTGGCCGGCTGTGATGGTATTAGGATTGGCGGTCAGCATGGCGGTGGGCGCGGGCGGTGGTGGCGGCGGAAGCGGCGGAGGTGGTGCCGGTTTCTTTTTGCCGCAACTGGCCGCTGCCAGGACCACGGCCAGCGCAAGGACAACCCGGATCCATTGAATCCTCGTAGCTTCAATTTCGTTCCTCCATCGCGAGAGCACTCGCATCAGTTCCGTTGCAGGGCGAAGTGTGCTCCTTCCGCTCGTAAGACGAATTGGGCGTCTAATCTACTTAAAACTCCAATTGGGCTGCGTGTTTTCTCCGGCCTTCGTCAATTGTCGCGCCTCGCTTCCATCCGCCAGCATGCTGTAAATCTGTGTCGGCCGGTTCGGCTCGACTGAAACACGATGTGCCGGCCGTCGGGCGACCACGATGGAAAGTCATTGCGTCCGCCATCGTGCGTCAGTTGCGCCCACTGTTTGCTGGCGATGTCCATCACGTAGATGTCGCTGGCGCCCGGCTCGCCTGGCCCATAATGCCGAATCCAGGCAAAGGCCAGGAACTGACCGTTTGGCGACCATGAAGGCGACACGGCATAACCCTGGTCGCTCACGCGGACGACATTCGTTCCATCTGATGCCATGGTGTAGATCTGCGGCAGGCCGGTGCGTCCGCTCACCCAAGCGATCTGCGCGTTGGTTTTCGGGTTCCACGTCGGGGAAACATCCGGCCCCTTGCTTTCGGTCAAGCGGCGGGCGTTCGCCACCGGCAGCGTCAACGGTGTAAATCTCGGTGTTTCCGCTGCGCGACGACGAGAATGCGAGCGTTTGTCCGTCTGACGACCAGGCAGGCGAATAGTTGTCGCCGCTGAAATGCTGGAAAGTCACCGGCCGGTTCGAGCTCCAGTGAGTACATCAGGATTTGCCAGCCTTCTGTTGGTCACGCCGGAAAAGGCTACGCGGGAGCCGTCGGGCGAAACATGCGGCGAAAGCGCAATGGAGCCCGAGATGGGTGAGCTGTTTCTGATTGGCGCCATCGTAATCCATCTGCCAGATTTCTTTCGAGCCGCTGCGGTTGCTGACGAAGTAGATCTTGGTTCCGCGATCCGGCGATGCCGCCGCCCAGGCGAAAAATGATTTCGTCGGCGAAGCGATGCGCGATCAGGCGCGCATTGGCTTCGGTGGCTGCTCGCGATACTGCTTGCCGAGCACCTGTGGCGATTGCGGGTTCTTGGCGTCGTACAGCCAGCCTTGGACGTTGAGCGACCCGCCTTGAATTCCGACGTTGCCGAACGCGAGCATGTTTGCGTTGGGCGGTGGGATCCCCAATCGGCGAGGTGCACTTCCTGCGGAGCGCCCGGGGCAGACAGGGGGTAGAAGCTGTTCGAGACCATGTCGAAGATGCCGGCGAATTGCAGATCATTCCACAAAGTCGTGTTGAAGGTGGCGGCCAAGCCTTGTGTCGGTATCGTTGGCGGCCAGCTTGAAGTCGGGCACCGCGAGGCGGATTTTTTCGACACCGAGCCCGGTACCGGTGCGAATCCAATCCTGGGCGGGAGCGCCGGAATGCGGCAGTGGCAAGACGAGCGAGATGATGAGTGCTGCGAATCGTTTCATTCATAAGTCCAGCAATAATCCATACAGTGCATGGGCGCTAACGTGGTGACTTCAGCGACGATAATCAAACCAGAACTCCACAGCGACATAATTTCCTGCGTACTCCGGCAGGAAGCGGGCCAAAGGTGTCGATCCGTTGCAAGGCCCGCATCGCGGACTGATCGAGCGACGGAATGCCGCTCGACTGCTCTACGCGAATGTTGTCCGGCTGGCCCGAGCGCGTGATCTCAAAGTAGATGTAGACCCGGCGCGCGGCATCAGATGCGCGGATCGATCTCATACTTCAGCCAGTTCTCCGAAACCTTGCGGCGCACCGCGTCCACGTACCAGCCGAAAGCGGCTGCCGAAATCTCCCTGGCCTCCGGTAAAACTGAATCCGCCCTTGGCTCCGCCCGCCGTGAATGAGCCATAAGGACCACTGACCGGCCCGCCCTGGCCAAATGGAATCTTGGTTTTCGTTCCACTTTCGCGACTTCTTTGGGCGGCGGCTTTCTTCTGCGCGGACTTCGCGTTGTCCTTTCGCTTGGCCTCGCGCTCGGGAATCGGGATCGCTTTCGGTTCTTCTTTCGGAGTTTCCTTCGGGCGGCGACTGCGCCAGGCCCTTCGATTCGTTGGCGAGCACGTTTTGCGTTTCCGGTTGGGGCGTCGGCAGGGGAATACTGCTGACCAGCGTGGCGCTCATCGCGCCGCCGCCTCCCTGGTGCCGCCCCAATTCTCGCCGCGACCGCTGGGAATCAGATAGCCGAACAAGGCCAAAGCGAACAGACGCCGCGTGCAGCGCCACCGAACCGATCAAGGGAGGCGCGAACATTGCCCCGTGTCGGAAAGATGTCAACGTCGGCTGCCATTCTTCTCCAGCGGTTGGGTCACGATGCTCACGTTGGTGATGCCGGACTGCTTCACGGCGTCCATCACGGTGGCGAATGCGCCAAAGGGTACGTTCTCGTCGGCGCGCACAAATATGGACTGGCCTTCGGGGTCGCGAATCTTCTGATGCAGTTGCGCGCCGATCTGGTTGATGTTGATGGGATCGTTGTTCAGGAAACACGCGTTGCTGGCGGTCGATGGTGATGACCAGCCGCTCCTCGGTGATCTCCTTCACCGTCTTTGGTATGCGGAATGGCGACTTCGATGCCCGACTGCAAAACGGGCGCAGTCACCATGAAGATGATCAGCAGCACCAGCACCACGTCCACCAGCGGGGTGACGTTGATGTCGGACAGCGACGACTGGGTGCGGCCCTGTGAATTGGTGAACGCCATTACCGCCGCTCCACGCTCTCGGGGATCCGCGCCAGCCTCCGCTCTGGGCGCGCTCGACTTCGTTGATCAGCTCCAGGCTGAAGTCGTCCATGCGCGCGCCGAACTCGCGAATGTGCTGGGTGAACATGTTGTAGGCGATGACCGCGGGAATGGCGGCGAATAGTCCGGCGGCGGTGGTGATCAGCGCTTCGGAGACGCCCGGCGCAACTGCGCGCAGCGTAGCTGCGCCAGCGGTGCCCAGGCCGTGGAAGGCGTCAATGATGCCCCACACCGTCCCGAACAGGCCGATGAACGGCGTAACTGCGCCGGTGGTGGCCAGCCAGGGCAGCCGGCTCTCCAGGCGCGTCAGTTCTTCGGAGGAGGCGATCTGAGTGGCGCGTTGCAAGGCGGTCATGCGGATGGGATAGCGGCGCCTGCTTGCGCAACTCGTCGTAAGCGCCTTCAAAAACAGCGACCAGCGGGCTGGGCTTGAACTGTTCGGCCACGGCGGCGACATCCTGCAGGCGCTCCGACTTGCGAAACGCGCGCATGAAACGGTTGCTCTGCACGCGAGCGCGCCGGAACAGTCCCCACTTGGAGAAGATGATGGCCCACGAAGCGAGGCTGAACAGCAGCAGGATGATGAGAACGGTTTTGGCGACGAGACCGCTGGTTTCGATGAGACCTGAGATTTCACCGCCGATGGCCGAGGCGAGCAACGAACAAATTACATTCATTGATGGGCGTAAGCCTCGTTTTCACTACTAGACATTATAGGGGTTTGACGTTGCTGGATTGAGTTCGCTGTGCAGGGTTCCTTGGGAGTTAATGACGGCGTGCGGCTTGGGCGTGCGACGGCATCTCGCAGGTCGGCACCGACTTCGGTTTTCCTGCTACACTGCGGTAACTACGCAAGCGGGAACTCACTGTGCTGCTGGAACTGCGGGTAGAAAACTACGCGGTCATCGACAACGTCGCCGTGGAGTTTGCCCCCGGACTCAATCTCCTGACCGGCGAAACCGGCGCCGGAAAATCCATCCTCATCGACGCACTGGCACTGCTATTGGGCGACAAAGCCTCAGCTGAGGCGGTGCGTCACGGCACTGACAAGGCTGTGGTGTCGGCGGTGTTTGCAGCCGAGTCGAAGGTAATAGACAAAGTGCTGGAGCAGAACGGCCTTGACGCCGACGAAGCACAACTCATCCTGCGGCGCGAGATTGCTGCTGGAGGTAAGGGGCGAGTTTTCGTCAACAACCAGCCGGCGACGGTGACTGTGCTACGGCAATTGGCGCCGCACCTGGCCGTCATTCATGCACAGAACGAAGCGGTACTGGCTTTCGATGCGGCGTCGCGTCTGGCGCTGCTCGACAGTTTTGCAGGGGTTGATCTGGCCCCCGCAGCCGAGGCCTTCGCTGCGTGGAACGGTGTGCGCGACCGAATCGCCGAACTGGAGCGCGATGAGCAGGACCGGGTGCGACTGCTCGACCTGTGGAGCTTCCAGCAAAAAGAGATTGCCGGCGCGAACTTGCATCAGGAAGAAGATACGAAGCTCGAGGCGGAGAAGCGGGTGCTGGCCAACTCTGAACGCATTCTGGCGTCAGCGATGGGCGCCTATGACGCGCTCTACGAAGGAAATGGATCGGCGTCAGCGCTGATCCGCTCGGCGGCGAAACAACTGGAAGAGCTGTCGCGGTTTGACGAGAAGTTTCGCGAACCGCTGGCACAACTGGATTCGGCACGGATCACGGTGGAGGACATTGGGCAGTCGCTGCGTGACTACGCGGAGGACGTTGAGGCTTCTCCTGAGCGGTTGGCGGAAGTGGAAGACAGGCTGGCCGCGATCCACCGCTTGAAACGTAAATACGGGCCGTCGCTCGAAGATGTGATCGCGCTGGGTGAGGAACTGGACCGCAAGCTCAATGAAATGGAGAACAAGGACGAGGTGCTGCGTAGACTCCGCGCCGATCTGGCGAAGTCGGCCGAGCGCTATCTGGATGTTGCACATAGCGCCTCGCGGCATCGCTACGACGCAGCTCGCAAACTGGAGAAACAGGTCGAGGGCGAAGTCAATGAACTGGCGATGAAGGCACGCTTCAAGGTCGAGGTCAGTGGATCGGACGAGGAAGGGAACTGGACTTCGAATGGTTTTGATGCAGTGCAGTACCTGATTTCGGCGAATCCGGGAGAGCCGCTGGGGCCGGTAGAGGAGATTGCGTCGGGCGGCGAGCTTTCGCGAGTAATGCTGGCACTCAAGACGACCATCGACGCGGCGGTTTCGAAACGAGTGCGGCAGAATGGCGCCAAGGGCGGGGCTGGACAGCGAACACTCGTGTTCGACGAAATTGATTCTGGCATCGGAGGACGTGCGGCGGAGGCCGTCGGGAAGAAGCTCAAGCAACTCGCGGCGACTAAGCAAGTGTTGTGCGTGACTCACCTGCCGCAGATCGCATCATTTGCCGATCAACACTACCTGATCGAAAAGAAGGAGACAGGCGGCCGAACCAAGACCTCTGTTCGCCAGCTCGATACGCAAGAGCGCACGCGCGAACTAGCGCGGATGATCAGCGGCGCCAAGTTGACCGACACCTCGCTCGCACACGCTGAGCAGATGCTGAAAACCAACCGATGAAATCCGCATTTCCGCCCTGTGCGTTAGTTTGCTTTGAGCCAGATGGTGACCTACTCGGTCGGATCATAGTGTCACTTCTCAATGGGATTCTAGTCGGAGCGATTTTACAGGCCTGAACCAGGGGGTTCCCATTGACTGCCGGAAAAGCACCGCAGAGTGCTAAATCTTGCAGTTTCTTGACGTTATATTGTTGGTTCTGCCGCTGCTACAATAGAGTAACTGTGGGGAATCTCGGGTTAATATCCCGTGTAAATCGATAAGGAATTCATGACTCAAACCGACTCCAAAACTTTACTTTTGCTGAAGCCGAGAGGCTTCTGCGCGGGGGTGGTTCGCGCCATCGACATTGTCCGAATAGCCCTGGAGACTTTTGGGGCGCCAATTTACGTCCGCAAAGAAATCGTACACAACCGCTACGTGGTGGACGAGTTGACAGCGAAAGGCGCGATTTTCGTCGATAGCGTGGAGGAGGTCCCGGCCGGCGAACGCGTGATCTATAGCGCGCACGGCGTGGCCCCTGAGGTACGCGAAGCGAGCAAGCTGCGCGAGTTGCGGGTGATCGATGCGACCTGCCCGCTGGTCACGAAGGTCCACGTGGAGGCGGTGAAGTTTGCCCGTGAAGGTTATTCGCTGATCCTGATCGGACACCACGATCACGATGAGGTGATCGGTACGCTGGGCGAAGCTCCATCAGTGACCCAGGTCGTGGACGCGCCCGAGGACATCGACAACCTGAACGTTCCGGATCCCAATCGTGTGGCGTACCTGACGCAGACGACGCTGAGCTTGGATGAGACTACGCATGTGATCACGGCGTTGCGCAAGAAGTTTCCCAACATCCAAGGCCCACACGCGCAGGACATTTGCTACGCAACAGAAAACCGCCAGACCGCAGTAAAAGATGTCGCCAACGATTGCGACTTGTTGCTCGTGGTCGGCTCTGACAACAGTTCCAACTCCAATCGCCTGGTTGAGGTCGCCCGCAACATGGGGACCAACTCACACCTTATCGAGAACTACCGGTCGATCCAGCCGGAATGGCTGGAAGGCGCGAAGACCGTGGCGTTAACGGCAGGCGCGTCGGCGCCGGAGATTCTGGTGCAGGAAGCGGTTACGTTCCTGCAGGAACAGGGCTTCACCAACCTGCAGGAAATTGAAGTGATGCCGGAGAATGTTCGTTTCGGGCTTCCACCTGAAATTGTGGAAGCCATCGGGGCTGCGCCAGCCCTGGCGGAGTAAAAGGAAACAGAAAGAATGGCAGAAGCGTTACCCCCCAATCCCGGCGAAATGCGATTCGGGAAGCTGGACGATATTAAGGCCCGAGTTGCAGCCGCGATCGACGCGTCTCGCAAGTACCTGTTCTCGCTGCAACAACCCGAGGAAGGGTATTGGTGCGGAGAACTGGGCGCCGATACCACGCTGGAATCCGACTATATCCTTTTGCATCGGTTGCTGGGGACGGAAAGCCCCGAGCGGACAGAGAAGTGCGCAAACGAGATCCTGTCGCACCAGAATGAGGATGGTGGCTGGCCAATCTTCAACGGCGGCCCGTCGAACATCAGCGCCTCGGTGAAGGCGTATTTTGCGCTCAAGATGGCGGGGTATAACCCCGAGCACGCGGCGCTAACTAAGGCGCGTGAGCGCATTCTGGCGATGGGCGGTGTGACCGAGGTCAACACATTCACCAAGATTTACCTCTGCTTTCTGGGCCGGTATGACTATGATGCCGTGCCGGCAATTCCGCCGGAGATCACGCTCTTCCCCAACTGGTTCTGGTTCAACATTTACGAAATATCGTCGTGGTCGCGTGCCATCCTGGTGCCGCTCTCGATCGCATACGCCAAGAAGCCGTTCAAGAAAATTCCTGACGAACAGGGAATTGAAGAACTGTTCGTGGGGGGCCGAGGCAAGGCAAATCTGCGATTGAGGTGGGACAAGAAGCTAGTCGGTTGGCGCAATTTCTTCCTCCTGCTCGATCGGCTGGTGCACTTCTTCGAGAAAGTGCATATCCGGCCGCTGCGATCCATCGCACTCAAGAAGGCCGAGCGCTGGGTGCTGGAGCGCTTGGAGATGAGCGACGGGTTGGGTGCGATTTACCCCAGCATCATGAATTCGATTATCGCCCTGCGTTGCCTGGGCTATTCGCTGGACGATCCGCAGGTGATTCGCGCGATGGACGAGTTCGAAAAACTGGGCATCGAAGAAGAGACGACCTTCCGAATGCAGCCTTGCATGTCTCCTGTCTGGGACACGGCTCTTGCGGTCTATGCGTTGGCGGAGAGCGGAGTCTCCGCCACGGATACCCGCCTGGTGCAGCCCTCCGAGTGGATGCTGAAGAAGCAGGTCACACGCAAGGGTGACTGGTGTGTGAAGAACCCGAACGCCGAACCTGCGGGCTGGTATTTCGAGTTCAACAATGAGTTCTATCCTGACGTGGACGACACCGCCATGGTCATGCTGGCGCTCGCCAAAGTGAAAACGTCAAACGAGAACTATCAGGACAAATCGGTGCAGCGCGCGCTGGACTGGGTTCTCTCGATGCAGTGCAAGAACGGTGGCTGGGCCTCTTTCGACAAAGACAACGACCGCATGGTCTTCCAGTACGTTCCCTTTGCCGACCATAACGCGATGCTCGATCCCGCGACGGTGGACATCACCGGCCGCGTGCTGGAATGCCTGGCGACTTACGGCTACTCGATGAAGGACAAGGCGGTGCGGCGCGCGGTCGAGTACCTCAAGCGCGAGCAGGAGCCAGATGGCTCATGGTTTGGCCGCTGGGGCGTGAACTATATCTACGGCACCATGCTCGTTTTGCGTGGACTCGAAGCCATCGGCATGGATCATCATGAACCTTGCGTCCAGCAGGCTGCGGAGTGGCTGCGCATGATGCAGAATCCCGACGGCGGCTGGGGCGAGACCTGTGGCTCGTATGACGATCCCAACACCAAAGGCGTCGGACCGAGCACGGCATCGCAGACCGCGTGGGCGGTCATGGGCCTGCTGGCGGCCAGCGACACGCGTAGCGATTCGTTGCAGCGCGGCGTTGCCTACTTGCTGAAGACGCAGCTTCGCGACGGGTCGTGGAACGAAGCGTGGTACACCGGAACCGGCTTCCCGCGAGTGTTCTACCTGATGTACTACATGTACCGGCAGTACTTCCCGCTGATTGCCCTGACGGCCTACGCCAAGGCGTCCTCGGCGTCGCAGGAAGAGCAACTCCGGATCGCGCGTACCGATCAGCGGACGAACTGACGGCTTAGCCGCGGACGGGATCGCGGCCTCATCGCTGGGAAGCGGATCAACAGCATGAAATGTTTTGTCACAGGGGCCACGGGTTTTCTGGGAAGCCACGTGGCTCACCAGTTGCACTCTCGTGGCGCCGAGCTTCGCCTGCTGGTCAGGCCGAGCAGCCGGACGGAGAACATCGCTGACCTTTCAGCAGAGCGCGTAATCGGAGACCTTCGCGATGTGGAGTCGTTGAAGCGCGGCATGGCCGGTTGCGAGTTCGTGTTCCATGTGGCAGCCGATTACCGGCTTTGGGCCGTCAACGGGCAGGAGCTTTATCAATCGAATGTTGAGGGCACCCGCAACATTCTGCAGGCGGCGAGAGATTCGGGAGTGCGGCGGGTTGTCTATACCAGTAGCGTGGCTACTATGGGGTTCGGCAACAATGGCCGCGTGACCGATGAGAGTACGCCAGTCGCGCTGGCGAACATGATCGGCGACTACAAGCGCAGCAAGTTCATGGCTGAACAGTTGGTGATCGAAGCAGCGCGGGGCGGTCAGGACGTGGTGATGGTGAATCCGACGACGCCAATCGGCGAGCGTGACATCAAGCCGACTCCGACGGGCAGGATCGTGGTGGACTTCCTGAAGCGCAAGTTTCCGGCTTACGTCGATACGGGGCTGAACCTGGTGGACGTTAAGGATTGCGCCGAAGGCCACTTGCTCGCGATGGAGAAGGCGAGGCCGGGCGAGAGGTACATTCTGGGTGGCGAGAACCTCACGCTGAAACAGATTCTCGATAAGCTTGCAGCGATTACGACGTTGCCGTCACCCCGCATTCGGCTGCCCTACGCGGTTGCGTATGCGACGGGCGTGGTTGATACGCTGGTCACGGGCAAGATACGAAATCGCGAACCGCGCGTGACGCTCGACTCCGTGCGTATGGGGCGCAAGAAGATGTTCGTCACCAGCGCGAAGGCTGAACGGGAGCTTGGATGGAATCCTGGCCCGGTCGACAGGGCGCTACTGCGAGCGGTGGAATGGTTCCGGGCAAACGGCTATGCCCCGTAAGAGCATTGCTGTAGTGGTTGCCATGCGGCGAGAGTTGGAACCGCTGCTGACCGGAGTTCGTGGTCAGCGAGTGAACGGCGTTGAGTTCTTTGAGCTCGA
Organism: uncultured Acidobacteriaceae bacterium; assembly: GCA_963699185.1. Lineage (GTDB taxonomy): Bacteria > Acidobacteriota > Terriglobia > Terriglobales > Acidobacteriaceae > DASRAA01. The sequence continues at coordinate 2,064,881 of OY969419.1, forward strand.
AAATGCGGTGATTGCGGTTGGCGGTATTGGACGAAATGCAGCTCGCAGGGCTGCTGAAGCAGTGAGGCAAACGTATGGGCCAGCCGTGCTGATTTCCGCCGGAATCGCTGGCGCGCTGACGCCGACGCTAAAAGTCGGCGATGTCGTCCAGGGAGCTGAAGTTGTGGACGCTGAGTCGGGCGCACGGTTCAGGACCAGTGGTGGCGACTCAGTTATCGTGAGCGTGTCGGCGGTGAGCGGTCCGGAAGAAAAGCGGCTGTTAGCCGATCGGTATAGGGCTGACGTCGTGGATATGGAGTCCGCTGCCATCGCCGAGGTCGCGCGGGAACGTGGCATCGAGTTCAGCGCAGTCAAGGCCATCTCGGACGAACTGGAATTTGAGATGCCTCCGGTTGGCAGATTTGTTGATTCGGAAGGAAAGTTCGAAACAGCACGATTCGCCGCTTATGTCGCGATGAAACCGAAGTGGTGGTCAGCAGTTCGTCACTTGAGTGCCAATAGCCGTATCGCTTCAGTGAACCTGAGTCACGCTATGGAACATCTAATTACGAGTTGCGTAATCAATAGTCAGCAGGAGAAAGTACCGCGGGCTTGAGCGGGAAGATCGCATGTCAGTCGCAACACAGGTGAACGGAGCTTTAGGGGATCGGACGATGCCTTCGAGCATGCGCGCCGCGGTGTATCGCGGAGTGAACGATGTTCGATTGGAGGAAGTCCCAGTCCCAGCGATTGGCGCCGGTGAGTTGTTGCTACGGGTCCACACCTGCGGAATCTGCGGCACCGACCTGAAGAAGATCGCAACGGGATCGCACTCCGCGCCGCGAATCTTCGGGCACGAGACCACAGGCGTGATCGTCGCGACTGGCGAGGGCGTCACAGAATATAACATTGGCGATCGCGTGATGGTGTTTCATCACATTCCCTGCGGCGATTGCTATTACTGCAAGCACAAGGTTTTTGCGCAGTGCCCGACCTACAAGAAAGTTGGAGCGACTGCGGGCTACGAACCCAGCGGCGGCGGATTTGCCGAGTACGTTCGGGTGATGGATTGGATCGTCAGCCAGGGCGGAGTGGTTCGCATTCCGGAGGACGTATCGTTTGAGCAGGCGTCATTCATCGAGCCGGTGAACACCTGCATGAAAGGCATCGAAACACTGCGGCTGGCGCCGGGTGAAACGGTGCTGGTGATCGGGCAGGGCCCCATCGGCATTATTCTGTCCGTTCTGGCCCGAAGGTGCGGTGCGACGAGTAATCACTTCCGATTTGTTTCCGCAGAGGCTTACAATAGCTAAGGCATTCGGCCTCAACGAAAACATCGACGCTTCCACCTCCGACAGCGTCCGTTCGATCAAGGAAATGACGGACGGCCGAGGAGCTGATGCCGTAATTCTTGCTGTAGCTGGTAACGGTCTGATTCGCCCGGCCATGGATGCTACTCGTCCAGGCGGGCGCGTACTGCTATTCGCGCAAACGCAGCATGGGGAAGCCATCATCGATCCCGCTAGCGTCTGCGTGGATGAAAAGAGTCTTTTGGGTTCGTACAGCGCTTCTGTGGATTTGCAGGAGGAGTCGGCACGATTTGTGCTGGGCCGCGAAATGGATCTGGAGCGGCTGATCAGCCATCGTTTTCCGCTGGCCGAGTCGATTGACGCGCTGCAGCTTGGCTGCCCATCCCAAGCCGGACTCGATGAAAGTGATTATTCAGCCGGGTAGCTTATGGAAGGAATCATAGAGTGAACGGAAACATGACCGCAGCGGTCCTCTATGGCAAAGAGGACGTCAAAATCGAACAAGTGCCGATCCCCAAGCTGGATGAAGGGGAAGTGCTGGTCAAGGTGCAGGTGGCCCTGACGTGCGGTACCGATTTGAAGGTCTATCAGCGCGGCTACCATGCCCGCATGATCGTGCCTCCGGCGCTCTTCGGCCATGAACTGGCCGGCGTAATCGATGAGGTTGGCCCTAACGTTAAAGGATTTAAGAAGGGTATGCGCGTTGTAGCGCTGAACTCAGCGCCGTGCGGCATGTGCTTCTATTGCTCCAAGCACCAGGAGAACCTCTGCGAAGACCTGCTCTTCAACAACGGAGCCTATGCGGAATACATTCGCATACCGCGGCGCATCGTGGAAACCAACATGCTGGCTATCCCAAGTCATGTGAGCTATGAAGAAGCCGCCATGACGGAGCCGCTGGCGTGCGTCTTGCGCGGGCTGCATGAAACCAAGATGGAGATTGGCGACTCGGTGGCAGTGATCGGTGCAGGTCCGATTGGGCTGATGTTCGTGCAGGTGGCCAAGCTGACAGGCTGCAACGTGATCTCCGTGGTGAAACGTGACTCGCAGGTAAGCGCGGCGCGCCGGGTAGGCGCCGATTTTGCGGTACAGATTACCAACGTCGATGATCCGGTGAAAGCGGTGCGCAAGCTGACCTTGGATAACCGGGGCTGCGACGTAGTCATCGAAGCGGTGGGACGTCCGCAGGCGTGGGAGTGGTCGACCGAGATGGTGCGCAAGGGCGGCACCGTGAACTTCTTCGGCGGCTGCGCTAACGGGACCAAGGTCGCGCTCGATACCCAGCGACTGCACTACAACGAGCTCACGCTGAAGGCCACGTTCCATCACACGCCGGAAACCGTCCGCAAAGCCTTCTCCTTGATCTGCGGAAAAGAAGATCAAGGGTGCGGACTACATTACCGGAGAGGCGCCGCTCTCGCGACTGCAGCATGTGCTGCGTCACATGCTGAACCGCAACGGCGACATCAAAACCGCGATCATCCCGGGACAGTAGAGCCCCCGGCGTATATCCACAACTCATGTCTTCCGCACCGACTGACAACCGGGTGTACGCGTCGCAGCCGGACGCTACCTGCTCCCCGCACGGACGCCGCTCAAGGCTGGCAGGCGCTGCCGCCGGAATACGCGATTCCAGAGCACGGGCCGTCGCTCAGCGAGGCGCAGCAGTATTGCGCTCGACTGGCACACTCGCATTACGAAAACTTCTCCGTAGTTAGCTGGTTACTACCCAAGCATCTCCATCAGCACTTCTACAACGTCTACGCTTACTGCCGGATTTCGGACGATTTAGGTGACGAAGTCGGCGACAAGCAGCATTCGTTGGCACTGCTGGACCAGTGGGAAGCCGAACTGCAGCAATGCTATTCCGGCGAGCCTCGGCATCCTGTATTCGTTGCGCTGCGGGAGACGGTTCGGAAGTTCGATATCCCGCAGCATGAATTCGCCGACCTGCTTACTGCCTTTCGGCAGGACCAGATCGTGACCCGCTATCCGCGCTTCGACGACCTTCTGGGATATTGCCAGTACTCGGCGAACCCCGTGGGGCATCTGGTGCTGTACTTGTGCGGCTATCGCGATGCCGAGCGGCAGAAGCTCTCGGACTATACCTGCACGGCGCTGCAACTGGCGAACTTCTGGCAGGATGTTGCCGAGGACCACAGCAACGGTCGAATCTATCTTCCGCTGGAGGACTTTGCGCGGTTCGGCGTCAGCAGAAATGGAAATCGCGCAACGGCGAGCAACTCCGCAGTTTCTTGCGCTGGTGGAGTTCGAGGTAGAGCGGGCGCGAGAGTGGTTTTGGCGCGGTCTGCCGCTGACCAAGATGGTGGATCGGAAGCTGGCGCTGGACATCGAACTGTTCAGCAGGGGCGGGCTGGCGATCCTGGATGCCATCGAGCGTCAGAGATATGACGTGTTGAGTGCGCGCCCGATCATCTCAACGCGACGCAAGCTGTGGCTGGTGGCACGCGCGACCCTGGGAAATCTGTTGTGAGCGAACACCCGCTACAATTGCGGGCCGCCTATGGAGTCTGCCGGCACATCGCCCGTTCGGCCGCCAAGAACTTTTACTACGGATTTCTGGCGCTTCCGACGCGCAAGCGGAATGCACTGTCCGCGGTATATGCCTTCATGCGGCACGCCGACGATATTTCAGACGATCCGTCCATTCCTCCCGAGCAGCGCCGCGAAAAACTAACAGAATGGATGAACGCGCTTCGCCGAGTCGTAGACGGCGAGCGCACTGACGATCCGGTGCTAATGGCTCTGGCGGACACGCAGAAGACGTTCAACATCCCGCTCGAGTTGCTGGAAAAGTTGGTGCAGGGCACGGCGATGGATTTGCCGCAGCATGCTTGCGGAGCCGACAGGAATTCGGGTTTGCATTACGAAACCTTCGAGCAGCTTTACGACTACTGTTATCACGTGGCGTCCGTTGTGGGGCTGGTCTGCATTCGAATCTTTGGCTATCGCGATCCTCGTGCGGAAGAACTGGCGGAACAAACGGGAGTCGCGTTCCAGCTCACCAACATCATCCGGGATGTAAAAGAAGACAGCCAGTTGGGACGGGTCTATTTGCCGAGTGAGGACCTGCACCGCTTCGGCGTGGAAGCAAGTGCTCTAAGCAACGGCAATGCGGCGAATTCGCTGAGGCCGGTGTTGGAGTTTGAAGCAGAGCGGGCGCGTGAGTACTACCGTGCCGCGGAGGAGCTGCTGCCCCTGATCGACGATGACAGCCAGCCGGCACTGTGGACGCTGGTCGAGATATATCGACGGTTGCTGGAACGCATCGCCTCCCGGAACTATGACGTGTTCTCCGAGCGCATTCGTCTCAGCACGACAGAAAAGGTCAGCGTACTGGCGAGAGGATTCGTGCGCCGGCTGACATGAGTTCCGCGAGCAACAACCAGAAGCCGACAGTCACGGTGATCGGTGGTGGACTGGCCGGCATCTCTGCCGGAAGCGCTCTGGCCAATGCGGGATACCATGTCGAATTATTCGAGCGGCGGCCCTATCTCGGCGGGCGCGCCTCGTCGTACGAGCTTCCCGGTACCGGCGAAGTCGTGGACAACTGCCAGCATGTGTTGCTGGGCTGCTGCACCAACCTCATCGATTTCTATCGTCGGCTGGGCGTTGAAGACCAGATTCGCTGGTACGACGAGATTACCTTTCTGCTTCCCGATGGCCGGGCTTCCACGCTCAAGCCGAGTTGGATGCCCGCGCCTATGCACACCGGGCCGTCGTTTCTGGCTTCGGCGGTCCTCGATCTGAAAGACAAGCTGGCGATCTCTCGCGCATTGCTGGCCTTGATGCCCGCGCTTCCTGCTGATAACGGCGAGAGCTTCCAAGCGTGGCTTCTGCGGCATGGACAAACGAAACAGGCCATCGATCGCTTCTGGGCCCCGGTGCTGATCAGCGCGCTCAATGATGAACTCGATCAGATCTCCGTGCGCTACGCGGCGCTTGTGTTCCGCGATTCTTTCCTGAAGTCGGCGGAAGCGGGGCGCATGGGCCTGCCTGCAGTTCCGCTGTCGGAGCTTTACGGAGAGGCTGCATCGTATATCGAGGCGCGGGGCGGGCGGGTGCATTTGCGAGCTTCGGTTGATTCGATACAAGCGGACGACAACGGTATTCGCCTTTGTGTTGGAGGAGACACAGTGCTCGCAGACTTTGCCTTCTTAGCAACCCCGTTCAATGGAGTCGCTAAGTTGCTGCCCGATACGCCCGAGATGCATCCGCTGCGCGATCAGGTTGGACACTTTGGGTCGTCGCCGATCACGGGCATTCACCTGTGGTTCGATCGCGAGGTGACCCCGCTGGAACACGCTGTGCTGCTGGAGCGGACGATCCAGTGGATGTTCCAGAAATCGAAGATCCTGAACACCCGTCGCGAGTCGGCCGAGACCGGAAGCTATCTCGAACTCGTGGTGAGTTCTTCCAAATCGCTGGTGGATAAGCCTCGCAATGAGATCATCGACATCGCCATGAGGGAACTGGCAGAGTTCTTCCCCGCAGTCCGCGAAGCGAAGCTGACTAAGGCGACAGTGATCAAAGAAGTCCACGCTACGTTCTCTCCTACACCCGGAAGCGACGCCTATCGGCCGATGCACACCAGTCCTTGGCCGAGGCTGTTTCTGGCCGGTGATTGGACGGCCACAGGCTGGCCATCCACGATGGAAGGAGCAGTGCGCAGCGGATACGGTGCGGCTGAAGCCCTGGCAGCAGCTACCGGTAAACCCCAAGAGTTTCTGGTGCCCGATCTTCCGGCTAAAGGGCTGATGCGGTTGTTCGGGTAGCTCCATTTCGTCTGGTCATTCTCAACTACTAAAGATCAAACAAACAGTTTCATCTGCTCCAGCTCTTGCGGCGGGGGATAGGCGCGGTGCCTGCTTTCGCGCGTGATCCCATGCTTCTTGCGCAAGGCGGTCATCAGGTCGGAGAGCCGCTTGCTGTAAGCCTTGCTGACGAAGGCGTGATCGGCGTAGCGCTTGCGATAGTCGGCAACCAAGTCGGGAAATTCTTTCTCGAGAAAAGGTAGAAAGATGCTCGCCGAGCAGGGCTTCAAGAAGAGCGTATTGGCGGAGATGTAATTGCCCCCCGCCTCCTTTGTCGCTCGAACCAGCTTGTCGAGCGCGGCGGGAGAGTCGGTAATGCCCGGCAGGACGGGAGCGCAGATTACACCCGCGTTCAATCCCGCGTTGATTAGCCTGGCGAGCGCATCAAGCCTCAGGTCGGGCCGGGGAGCGCGGGGCTCAAGAATGCGTGCAAGCTTGGTGTTGAGCGTCGTGATCGTGAGGCTGATGGTTAGCGCGTTGTGTTCTGCGACTCGGAGCAAGAGGTCGATGTCGCGAACCACGAGGTCCGACTTGGTGACGATGCCTATTTCGAGGCCGTGATGCAGGGCGAGTTCCTCCAGGATGCTGCGCGTGATCTCGAAGCGCTTTTCAGCAGGCTGGTAGGGATCGGTAGCCGTTCCGATTGCAATCTGCTGGCCCCGCTTGACCTGTTTCAGTTCCTGTCGCAACAACCATGCGGTCTGTTGCTTCACGTAGATCTTGCGCTCGAAGTCGAGACCATCGCGCATTTCCATGAACTCGTGGGTGTATCGGGCATAGCAGTATTTGCAGGCGAATTCGCAGCCCCGGTAAGGATTGATTGTCCACTCGAAGGGGACCCGCTTGCTGACGCAACGGTTGAGCAGGGCTTTTGCCGGCAGGGTGAAGTATTCGACCTGGTGACCTAATTTGAGGGACTCACCTTGCGAGGCGAGCTTGGCGATTCCGACCAGCTTAACCGGGGAAGAGGGCTGTTCGATTGGCAGGAGCGAGGGATGCATGAGGCGTACCTACTTTCGCCTTTTATTCGCCTTACAATAGCGCCGAACCGGAACCGAGTCAAGGGGCATCCAAAAGCAAAATTGACTGAAAGGAGCTCACATGACGCGAGAAGCTCGGCTGATGTCGGGAATCATTCTGATCACCGTGCCCACCATTCAATACGGCGGGTACTTCCTGTTGACCTCGCTGATGAACAAAAGCAGCGGCTACATGGACAACCCGCTACGGCAGAATCTTTTCCGTGCTGGGCACGCCCATGCAGGAGTGATCGTCATCCTGTCGCTGATCTGCCAAGTGTTAGCTGACTCGGCTGCACTGCCGGACGGCCTTTTGTGGGCAGTGCGGGTGGGGCTCCCGTTGTCCGCGATTCTCATTTCCGCCGGCTTTTTCTTTTCGGTTTTACCACCGAACGCCTCAGAAGTCGGACCGGCTGTGGGGCTGGTCTACTTGGGGGCGGTCATTCTTGCCTGCAGCGTGCTGACACTGGGCGTCGGGTTGCTGCGAAGTCCGCGGGCAGGCTGAGTAGGTGTTGCGGTGGTTCTCCACTAAGACCCCGAAGTACCCTCTCCGTGTGCATGACAACCTTGTCATGGCCACAATCTTCTTTTCACGCTCTGATTGTTTTCAATGACATGGGATGAAATTGTTCACATGTCATTGATTTACAAGATAGTTATAGCTATCCATGTCAGCCATAAGGAGTTATATGTGCACTTTGTTGCAACATGCGCCTCCCGCCGAACGGTGACCAGTTGGCCGTCAGGCGAGTTGTGCCCGATAATCTCCTGTTTTCAAAGACCGCATATGGCGCACAGACGGGACTGACCCGTCCTGTTCGATGCCGCCCAACTCCGCACTACCCAGGGCCGACCGCGACCGAATTCCGCGCCTGTGGGTCAGACGCAAGAAGCGCCAGCTTCATGTATACAGGCTCGAGGTTGGGGGGTGTCAGGCGAAATCGACATGGCGATGTGACGAAAGTAACCGGAATTTCCCGGAATGGAACAGTTGCCAGTAGTCAGTTGCCAGTTGTCCGAGTTTCGCATCCGACCGGCAGCAGGGCCGACCTGCTGCCGGGTTTGGGAAGGGGCCACGGGTATTTCCCAGCCCTACGAGTTTGTTTGACACAACTCTTGCGAGCCTAAAAGCGAATTATTTCAGACACACCGATACCCCAGTTGACGAGACCGGCTGAACGACCTGTTTCGCTACCAGTGGGCCCCCGTACGAGCGCGCAAATAATTGTCGTACCTGGCTGTCATCGAAAGACAATTGAGGTAAGCTCGGCAACTGATGAACATCCGCTGGGGGACAGGGGATCTTGACATCGCCAATTTGAGTCTTGTTCTCGGCACCGGTGTAGTCGTCCATGTCGGTGAGGGCACTGGTAAGGTAGGTGCCACCGCCACGCGGGAAGTGCTGGATCCCGTATATAAGGTCGGGGTTAAACAGGTGTAGTGCGTCGCCGTTTGCGGAGACCCGGCCCGTGGCTTGGTCGTAATCGACGCCGCCAGTCGCATTAGTTGGCGGCCCATAAGCATTAACAGCCCCGACCTGGTACCTCCTGTAGTTTGCAGGCAATAGCGTCCAGGTTGTGGCCCCCGGGTCAAACTCCAGAACCCGGGCGTTGTGTGGATTCGTACTACTGTTGGAAGACATTGCTCTCTCAGCAACGATCATTGTGCCTTGGGGGCCAAAACTCAGATCCGCGACCGGGCTCGTGTAGGGGCCTGCGAGATAATTCTGGGTTACGCTGTATAAAGGCAACCTAACTTCCAGGCGGGCCGGCCCCACGATACCACACTCCGAATCAAGAGCAACCGACCAGATCTCCGTAGGAGTAGTTCCGCGGTGTGTCCCGCCCGGTACCCAGTCTTGGCTCCAGATGCTGTAATAAATACGATGGTTCCAAACGCGTACGGCCCATGGCCGTCGTCCCAACGCAGCGTAAGACGAGTTGCCGTCTTTGCCAAAGATAGGGCTTCGGCCCAGATTGTTACCCTTGAGGTCAACCGCGGTGGCCAGATTCGCACCATGGTCCCAGGTATATGCGATGTTGCCGTTGGCATCTATCTCATAAATCAAGCCGTCATAGAAATTGGTGGCAAGAACACTCTTACAGCCGCAATCGAGGTAGACATTGCCTATGCCGTTACCGTCGTTGGGGAGCTGCACGAATAAGGTTGGAGTACCGGTGCCGTTCGCCAACTTAGCGATCACACCCGCCTTTTGGTTGTTCGTTCCGCTACCGAGAGAGCTCGGGTTGGCGGTGCCGTATACACGCGTCGCTGCGACATAGATATTCCCGAGGTTATCCAGGGTTACACCAAAGTTGTCGCCCAAAATTTTGGTGCTCCAGGTGGTCGCGGAAAATGGCTCCGACGGCGGCGTAGAGCTTTCGTGCCACCAAGTGTTCACCGGGGCCGTAGTGTTGTAGGGGAAGAAGGGACTGCTGAGGCGAGTCAGGTTCCAGATCATCACAGATTGTGGCGCCCAAGGAGTGGGATCCGTGCTGGTCAGTTGGGTAGCAACAGCGATGGTACCGGTGAAGCTTTCCTGGTAATAATTGTTGTCATAGTTGGCTAAAGGGATGCCGACACCGGCATTGTACTGCGGTTTCGTGGCGCAGCAGCAATTACACGTAGCCGAGGTTACCGTATCATCCGGCGAATGCTCCTGGGCAAGCGCCGTTTGAAGGACGGGTGACTGACAAAACAGAATGGTGAGAGCGACAACTGAAATCAGGGCGCTCCGGAAAGGTGCGAACATAGGTGCGAACATAGTTGACCTCCAAAGTTTAGGTTTTTACCAGTTTCCAATCGGATGCAATGTAGGACCGACGAAACGGCATCGACCGCTGTTTTCGTGGCGGTCCATGGCGTGAACCCAAAGCACAATTCTTGCGCCATCCACAGACTCGTCATTGAGGTACTGGTCGAGATGGACAGCGTTTCCCCCCGGTCCCTTCCGAGCGCCGCCATCGTCAATTTCCTCGGGATGAAACGCCAGGACCCACAGGTCGGCATCGGCCCACGAGTCGGCCGCGCCATTTTCGGGTGAAGAAATGACTTCGAAGCCTCGTTGGAGCGATTCCGAACGCACGCGCCAAGCTCCGCCCCGGACCGGATCACTACGGCGCGAAGCTTCGGTGAGAAAAGGGTCCCAACTTACCGCGTCGGTCTTGGTCTTCGGGCGGGCCTCTTCGGCGCGGTCCTTGCCGTCACCACCGATATCGAATTCCAAGCGCCAGTAGGCGTGGTGGTTGTGGGGCTTGACGTTGCAGGGCTCGACGCGAGCGGTAAAACCGATGCGAGCGTCGATGGATCCATCTAGTCGAAAGGTCCACTTCTGCGTATAACGGTATGGTCCGGCCTGCAATTGGGTGGTAAGGACCAGTTCGCTGGGTGTCTTCCGAGCGGCAACGCCCGCGAAGTCACCCTTGTCAATGCCCGGATGGTCGCACATGGTTCGGGGAGGCTTGGTAGGTTCCGCGTAGCGCGACCCAGGAGGCGGAACGAAGCCATCGGACTCGAAATCCATCGGAGCATTCTGCCAGTCTCGCAAAGAGCCGCAGCCGCCGGGATCATATTTGACGTTCAGGACGGGAATTCCAGCGCGGCGGAGAACCAGCTTTTCCTTGTAGAAGACATCCCGCAACTCGAGTCCCGAGCCGTCGACTCCGGAACTGCTGTCTGGAGAGATCCAGCACAAAGACCAAACCGGGTGGCCCGCCGGCCAAACGATCCTATGCGGCGCAGGGCAGTCGTCGTTCACGGATTGGGCGTGCGCCAGGGTGACGCTGGCCAGCACCAAGAGGGGCGCCATCCGACAAGCCGCGCGTAGGATTCCGTGCATAGTTCACTCGTACCAAGCGCGGTCTGATGCAGCGACACCCAGAGTCAAGTCCACTAAGACGAGACGAAGTAAACTACGCCGATCAGGACTTAACAGGCGAATCTGAATGTAGCGATCCTGGCTTGGATAGCCAGACGGCCCGTCCACGATGAATCCCCCTTCCGGGACCGCTCCGCTGGTGATGAAATGGCCAAGGTTCCGGTCTCGACTTATGATCTCGATTGCCTCTCGGAATTCTTTCCGGGAGCTTTGCGGTCTGCCCGGCAGTATCTGTTCCCGCAATACCTTCCGGCTACTGCCGTCAAGCACGATGCGTGACGCCGTTCCGGTCGCGTAATCAAAGACGATAAGAGTGATCGCGCGATCCTGCTCGTGCGCTTGCCTCAAAACAACCTGATGCATCTGCAAGTTACTGCCAAACCGATACGACTCTCGCAGTTCACGGTCGTATCGAGACTGCCTTGAAAGGCTGGTATTCGTGACGCTTCCGGAAATGGGACCAATCCCACAGGTCTGTCCCCATGCAAACGGGGTGATGAGAACTCCGAGCGCGACGGTGATCAAGCCCCGAGCCTGATGCCAGGTGTTGGTGGTTGGAGGCTGGACTAGGGCTCCCTGGGACGCGAAACGTGTCGGATTGCTGAACATAGGCTGGCTATTCATTGTGGGCCTCGATGGCGGCAGAACCAGGCCGCGTCGCAAGAAATCGGGGAGAACTGTCCCAGGGGACTTTCTTATGCCTTGGCTCGAAAAGGCTTAGGTACCTCCGTGGCGCGGGGGAGCCAAGGACAAGGCACAAACTAGTTGATCAGATTGGAAAAGACGGGCATAGCCTCGCTACGGTCTCCGAGATATCGGGAGATTGCATTTGGGACTACCCTTTCTCGATCTTGTAACCGGGGCCTACTTACGGGCCGGTTCGCCAGTCAGGTGAGACTAACTGCGAACTATTTGAAGACGTGGAGGCATAGTGTTCCTACTCATATTTTTTGTCAAGAACTATTCATACGATTGTCGGTAGCACATGATATGTCCGGTTGAGATAGCACGTGATCTGTCCGCTTTGCAGGCGGCGAGAGTAGGGGACCATGCCAAGCATGGATTGCTACTCGAAGGCCGCGATGGAGCGGGCGATGAAAGTGCAAGAAGTGATCTTACGGGCCATGGCGAAGAAGCTCACCTGGTGGCAGGCGGCCGAGATCATCGGCATCAGCGATCGGTCGATGCGGCGCTGGCGGGAGCGACTGGAAGAGTTTGGCTACGACGGGTTGTTCGACCGGCGGCGGGGACAGCCTTCCCCCAAGCGAGTTCCTCTGGCCACGGTCGAGCAGGTCTTGGGGCTGTATCGGGATCGCTATTTCGATCTAAACGTACAGCATTTTCACGAGAAGCTGAGTGCCGAGCACCAGATCGATTTGAGCTACACCTGGGTGAAACAAGCTCTGCAGGGAGCCGGACTGGTAGCGCGGGGCCGCAAGCGCGGGGTGCATCGTAAGCGGCGGGAACGCCGTCCGCTGCCGGGCATGCTGTTGCACATCGACGGCAGCCGTCATCGCTGGTTCCAGGACGAGCGCTGGTACGACCTGATCGTCATCCTGGATGACGCGACCAGCGAGATCTACTATGCGCAACTGGTGGAGGAAGAATCGACGGCGACGGTGATGGCCGGGTTGCGGGAAGTCATCGAGCGCAAGGGATTGTTCTGCGCCTTGTACAGCGACCGGGGCAGCCATTTTTGGCTGACGCGGAAGGTAGGAGGCAAGGTCGATCCCCATCGCTTAACGCAGGTGGGACGGGCGCTGCGCGAGTTAGGAGTGCAGATGATCCCGGCCTACTCGCCGCAGGCGCGGGGCCGTAGCGAGCGCAGCTTCGGGACCTGGCAGGGACGGCTGCCACAGGAGCTGCGGCTGCACGGGATCACCACGCTGGAAGCGGCCAATGGGTTTCTGCGGGATGAATACATCGCCGAGTTCAATGGTCGTTTTCAGGTGGCGCCGGCGCAACGCGGTAACGCGTTTCTCCCGTGCCCCCGCAAACATCTGGACCTGGTCTTCTCCCTGCAGTTTGAGCGGACGGTAAATCGCGACAACACCGTCAGTTTTCAGAACCTGCAGCTACAGATTGAGCGGGTGCAGTGGCGAGGGACGCTGGCCGGCTGCAATGTCATGGTGCACCGGCACCTGGACGGGAGCATCAGCCTCACCCACGGGCCGCATCGGCTGGGACGTTATAGCGCCCAAGGCGTGGCCTTCAGGTCAACCCAAAACGCGGCGGCAAGCGCTGTGGAAAAGACGCACCGTGGAAAAGTCAAACAACCGACTTTTCCCCCGCGCTTGGAAATCCCGCCCAGAGCGCGGGATTCCCACTTTCCCACAGCGACGACGGCGGGTATATGAGTAAACCCAAAACCAAAACCGGACATTTCACTTGCTATGAAAAGCGGACATTTTGACTTGCTACGAACAGAACTATTCATACGATTGTAATATTTTAATGTGGCACGAAGGTTGGTAAAGAAGAAAAACTTACATTAACCTAGATGCCTGGGCGGCGGCGACGCAAAATCTAATCTGGGTGCCCCGTTCCTTCGACTTCGCTCATGTCTGGCCCCGGGTTGGCTAGGGCGGCACACACCTTCAGATGTAGCGCTACAGGGACCTTTGGATGGGAGCGGACTTAGGGGTGCCAACGAAAAGCCCCGCCCTAGCCAAAATCGGGCTAGAACGGGGCACCCGCCTTCAGATTATATCGCTACAGAGACCCTTTGGATGGGGCATGCGGCTACGTGTGCGCCGAGCGTCCTGTGTGATTTTACGGCCACGCCACCAATGCAAACCGTCGTTGTGCTAGTCTGGCGAAAACCGCAACACTTTCCTTAACCGCCGGTGTTCTGCGTAAGTGCTGCTTTCGTGGGGAGAACAACGAACACATGGGCCCGAGTGTCTGGCAGAAGAATCGTAACGGCTTCTTTGGAGTCACTCGGCTCGGCGCCGGGATGATTTGCATCCTTCTGTTGAGCTTTTCGCCCGTGTTGGCGCAGGCGGACAAGGCAACCTCAGCCGCGGCGGCAACTGCGCCGCAGGAGCGATCTGCCGAGGCAACCACGCCTACGAGCGGGCAGGCTCAGAATTCCGTGGCGACTGGAAGCATCAGCGGAACAGTGCTGGATGCGACTGGAACTCCGGTTTCCGGGGCCAAGGTCAGGCTCACTCGCTTGGCGACTACTCCCGCTGCGGAAACTCTTACTGAACCGAACGGCCACTTTTCCTTTACCAATGTTGTACCGGGACCCTTCGCGCTAAGTATCGCGCTCGCGGGCTTCAAGACGAAGACGGAGTCTGGGAACCTGCCTGCTAAAGAGGACTACCTGGCATCGGCGATAACGCTGGAGTTGACTCCCGTGGTGACCGACGTGAGCGTGCGGCTGACGACGGAGGAAATTGCAGAAGAGCAGATCAAGGTGCAGGAGCAGCAAAAGCTGCTGGCGGTGATTCCCAACTATTACGCGAGCTACGTGGCTAATGCCGCGCCGATGAATCCGAAACAGAAGTTTGAGCTGGCGTGGAAGCTGGCGATCGATCCGTCGTCGTTTGTCATCGCGGGGATCATTGCAGGAGGGGAGCAGGCGAACAATTCGTTTCCTGGCTACGGACAGGGCGCGGCGGGTTATGCGCGGCGGTTTGGCGCGGCGTACGGCGACTTTTTTATCGGCACATACATCAGTAACGCCATCCTGCCATCGATTCTGAAACAGGACCCGCGGTATTTTTATAAAGGCAAAGGCACGATCAAGTCACGCATTCTCTATGCCATGGAAAGGTCGGTAGTGGCGAGAGGCGATAACGGGCACATGCAGCCGGACTACTCGGGGCTCCTGGGGAGCCTTGCGGCCGGCGGCATCTCCAATTTCTATTACCCCGAAGGCAGCCGCCACGGATTCGAAACGACGCTGAACAATACGCTCATCGGGATTGGCACGTCGGCGGGAGTGAACATTTTGCAGGAGTTTGTATTTCGCAAAGTCACGCCGAAAACGCCCAAGAGCGACCCTCCGACCACGTAAACGCGATTTCTATTGGGCTGAGTTAAGGCTGCTTCGGGTTAGTGTCAGCCTTGAACATTGGCTCAGCGTCTAAAGCCGGTCTGATGTCGGCAGGCGTAAAGCACGCCGCAAGGCGTCTCGACCAGCGCATTGACACAACCCCACGGCCCAACTAGTTTTTTAGGAATGCCCACGCCCACGCTGCAGGAGCAGTTCGGCCAGATCGACATCTATCTTTTCGACCAGCTTCTGAAAGGCCACATCACCCACGGAATGCGAATCCTGGACGCAGGATGCGGCTCCGGTCGAAACCTCGTGTACTTCCTGCGCGAAGGGTACGAAGTTTACGGCGCGGATTCGGACGCGCAATCCGTGGAAAGCGTTCGCGGTATGGCCAGGAGGTTTGGGCCCACTCTTCCCACGTCGAATTTTAGAGTCGAACCCGTCGAACAGATGTCTTTCGACGATGCCTGCGCGGATGTAGTCGTCAGCAACGCGGTCCTGCACTTCGCCCGCGACGACGCCCACTTCGAGACAATGCTGCGGGGATTGTGGCGCGTGCTCAAGCCCGGCGGGCTGTTTTTCTGCCGCCTGGCGTCAACAATCGGCATGGAGAGCCAGTTCAAACGTGTCCAGGGACGCCGCTTCCTGGCGCCAGATGGCGCGGAGCGGTATCTGGTGGACGAAGCGATGCTCGGTTCCATCGCCGAACGGTTAGGCGGGGAACTGGTCGAGCCGTTGAAGACTACCGTTGTGCAAAATCAACGCGCGATGACCACGTGGGTACTGCGGAAGAAAATGCGGTGAGAGAAGCGGGCCCTATTTCGCTCGCCGTGATCGTCGCCTGAGCGACCATCTGGGGGCGCGTATCATCTCGCATATATGAAAATGAAACCGTTTCTGGCCACACCTGACAAGAAGTTTCGCCTCAAGGACTACGATCCCGGATTCACGGGTCATTACGACTCGGAGGAGAGTGCCAAGGCCCGCCTGCAGGAGAACGTTGAGCGCTTGGCTAAGTACCAGGACCTGCTCTACGCCGAGGGGTCCTACGCATTGCTGGTTGTGTTGCAGGCGATGGACGCAGCAGGCAAAGACGGCACCATCAAACACGTCATGTCGGGCGTGAACCCCAGCGGCTGCGAAGTAACCGCGTTCAAAGAGCCGTCGGAGGAAGAACTGCGCCATGATTTCCTCTGGCGTTGTTATCGCCCTCTACCGCAACGCGGGCACATTGGAATCTTCAACCGCTCCTACTACGAAGAGGTGCTCGTAGTCCGGGTGCATCCGGAGTTCCTCGAGCGTCAGCATTTGCCCGGCTTCACCAAGCCCGATCGCAAATTCTGGAAGCAGCGGTTCGAGTCCATTAACGACATGGAGCACCACCTGGTGCGTAATGGAACTGTCGTGCTCAAGTTCTTCTTGTACTTATCCAAGGAAGAACAGCGGAAGCGCTTCCTGGAACGGATTGATGATCCAAGCAAAAATTGGAAGTACTCCGAAGCCGATTTGCACGAGCGCTTGCGTTGGGACGATTACATGGATGCCTACGAAGATGCGATCCAGCACACCAGCACGAAGCACGCACCCTGGCACGTGATTCCGGCCGATAACAAATGGTTCACCCACCTTACTGTGTCGGACATCATCGTGGAGACTTTGAAAGGTCTGAAGCTCACCTATCCGAAGGTGGATGACGCGCAGCGCAAACGCCTGGAACAAGCAAAGAAGGCGCTGATGAAATGATGGGCGCGTAGGCTCGGAACTCCCTGATCAGCGATGGCGTATCTCTTGGGGCGAGGATGACTCGCAAGCTGTCACCAGGAGAACCCATGAGAATTCTGCTCGCTCTTTCCGCGCGAATTTTGGCCGTCGCGCTGTTTGCAATCGCGCTAACGTGTGCGAATGCGCAATCACCCAAGTCCGAGACGGCTTCGCAAGACGCGCTGTATCAGACGGTCGCGGCGCTAGATACCAAACTTTTCGACGCGGTCAACAACTGCGACATGAAGACGGTCGACAGCATGTGGGCTGACGATGCGGAGTTTTACCACGACAAGAATGGATTGATGGTGGGCCGGGAGAACATCGTGAACGCTATCAAGAACAACCTGTGTGGCAAGGTGACTCGGCAGCTTGTGCCGGGGACGCTGGAGGTGTATCCGCTGAACGGGTACGGCGCGGTGGAGATCGGGGTGCATCGTTTCTACCATCCTAACGACAACGCAAATGTGGGCGAGGCGAAGTTCATTCACGTCTGGCAGAACAAGGACGGGGGATGGAAGATCACGCGCGTGATTAGTTACGACCACGGCGCCGCGAAGTGAGTCGGTGTGGCTTCGCGACGCAAGGATAGCCGCTCTGGGCTGCGGCCGAGTCGTTCGGCGGCGAGTGCTGTGACTTGAGAGTCCATCCCCCCGATAAGGATCTTACTTAGGGGTAAACTCTCAATAAAAACTGGAGCACCCGGCGTAATGTTTGAACGGTTTACAGAAAAAGCGCGGCGCGTGATCTTCTTTGCGCGCTACGAAGCCAGTCAATTCGGTTCTCCGTATATCGTGACGGAGCACGTACTTCTTGGCCTTCTGCGCGAAGATAAGGCGCTCACCCACAGGTTCCTTAAGTCCCCATCGTCGGTCGAATCCATTCGTAAGCAGATCGAACAGCGCGTGACGATCAGAGAGAAGGTATCCACGTCAGTCGATCTGCCCTTGAGCAACGAGAACAAGCGTTTGTTGGCGTATGCAGCAGAAGAAGCTGAGCGTATGACTGACAAGCACATTGGCACCGAGCACTTGTTTCTGGGTCTGCTGCGCGAGGAAAAGTGCTTTGGCGCTGAGCTTCTGCGCGAACGTGGGGTGACTCTGTCTGCCGTCAGGGAAGAATTGGCAAGGGTTCCCCACCAAACCGGTCCATCTTCGTCGGCACATGAGTCCGGGTTGCTGGCGGAGTCCTCACGAGACCTCACCAAGGCCGCCGCTGACAATGAACTCGATTGCCTGATTGGTCGCAGCGATGAGATGGCGTCCATTATTGAAGTCCTATGCTGCCGCACCAGGAACAGCCCGGTACTGATTGGCGAACCTGGGGTTGGCAAAACGGCGATCGTCGAAGGCCTGGCGCAGCGGATCGCCGATGGCGAGGTACCAAACTTTCTGGCCGATAAACGTATTGTCGAAGTTGACCTTGCTTTCATTATCGCGACCAATAAGCATCGTGGGCAGTATGAAGAGCGGTTGAGGACACTTATAAAGAACTTGGAGGAAAGGAATTCCATCATCTTCATTCACGATCTGACACAGTTGGTTGGGGCAGGCTCGGATGAAGGCCCGCTCGATGGGGCGAACATCCTTAGGCCGGCGCTGCTGCGAGCGGAAATTCAATGCATTTGGGAAACGACGCCTGCCGGCTATGAAACAACGATCCAGAGGATCCCGTGGTTTGTACGTTGTTCGCGGCCAATCAACGTATTGCCGCTTAATGAGGCGGAGACCATTCAGTTGCTGGACACTCTGAAAGAGCGATATGAGAAATACCATGCCGTGTCGTATACCGACGACGCTTTGATACTCGCGGCGCAACATTCCAACGGTTATCTATTGAAGGCAACGGATGTGTTGGATGCTGCCGGCGCGAGAGTGAAGCTGAGGCAGACCCCGCCACCTGAGGATGTTGTTGAGGTTCAAAAGCGGATCAAGTTCATTGAGCACCGAATGGAGAATGCCATCGCGAACCACGAGTTCGAGAAGGCCCGCTTCTACTCCGAGGAGGAGCGCAAAGAGCGTGAAAACCTGAAGTCGCTGCGCAAGAAGTATCAAATCGATCAGCCTTCAAGTGCCGTTGTCGGCCGAGAAGTTATCGAACAGGTAATTTCGCGTTGGGGTTGATCGGAAAGGGCCGGACTACCCAGCCCTCTCCGACCTTCGATGCCTACGAGCCGACCCTGAACAAAGAAGGCGACGGAATCGGCCCCACGCTACTTCAGTAAATCAGTTTTGTCCGCCCGGTCCCTGCTGTCCCATCTGCTCCATGAGGGCTTTGGGGGGCGGTGGGATGGTGATATCCAACTTGGTCACCGGCCCGAGGCTGCTGAGCGGTTTGTCGAATTCCGAGTCATTGCCTACCACCAGCACAGCCAGCTTTTCTTTCTGGATGTACTTGCGGGCGACCGTTGTCACCTGGTCCGCAGTCACCTTGTCGATCTCGGTGCGATAGTGCTCGAGGAAGTCGAGCGGGTAGTGATAGAACTCGTACGCCATCTTCTCGCCTAACACCTTTCCGGGCGTGTCGAAGCGGAAGATAAAAGAGTTGAGGATCTGGTCTTTGGCGCGCTTCAGCTCGTCGGCGTCGGGCGCTTTCTGCTGCATTTTGTCGATCTCTTCATATAGCGCGTCGATACCGGCCGCGGTAGTTTCGCTCTTGGTCTGCATCCTGATGTTGGTCATGCCGGGATGGCTGAAGCTGGTTCCGACGCCGCCTCCGACGCTGTAGGCGAGTCCCTTGGCGGCGCGAACGTTATTAAACAGGCGCGAGGAGAATCCGCCGCCGAAGATTTCGTTCATCACCGAGACGGCGAAGTAGTCAGGATTGTTGCGAAGGATGCCGAGGTCAACCATGGCGATGGTGCTCTGGTTGACATCGGTCTTCTGCACGAAGTAGTAGCCGGGCTTCGGCGGAGTGAACTTGATGTCGGGGTCCTTCGCCTGCGGCCCCTTCGGCCAGGCGTCGAACGCCTTGCGCAGCGTGGCTTCCATGGCGGTGGGATCGAAGTCGCCGCTCACGCCGAGGATGATGTTATTGGGCTGAACATACTGCTGGTGCCAGTTCACCAGGTCTTCGCGCTGCACGGCGAACACCGTGGCGTACTCCTCGTCACGGGCGTAAGGGTTGTCTTTGCCATAGGCGAGTTCCGCGCTTTCGCGGCCAACGATTGAGCTGACGTCGTCATTGCGGCGGGCAATGCCGGTGTAGGCCTGTTCCTTGGCGAGTTCCAGTTTGTCAGCGCGGAACTCGGGATTGCGTAACAGGTCGAGGTAAATCTCGAAAACGGGATCGAAGTCTCCCTTCAGGCAATTGAGGGAGATCGAGGTGGAGTCGGAGCCGTCGCCGGTCTCAATCTTGGCAGCGCGAGCTTCGAGGAAATCGTCCATCTGATCGCCGGTCTTAGTCTTGGTGCCCCCGGTGCGCCAGACCTCGCCATAGAGGCCGACGAGTCCCACTTTGGCAGCAGGCTCAGAGATCGCGCCGCCACGGATGCGAGCCGTGACCGATACCAAGGGCAGCTCATGGTCGGGCTGCAGGAAGATGACCATGCCGTTGGAAAGCTGGATGCGCACGGGCTGCTGCGGATTGAATGCGGGCAAAGGAGGAAACTTCAGCTGGTTCCACGGCGTGACTTGCGTGTGGGCGAGGGCTGACGCTAACATCACGAAACAGAACAGCACTTTCACGAAGCGCGATTTCTGAGCTCGCATTAGTTTGCTCCCCTTCCGGCTGCGGCAGGATCCATCATCGTCTCGATGGTCCCGATCGTGCGGTTGCTGTCCTGGAACGCCTTGTTGGCCACGCGGCGGATGTCGGCTTTACTGACTTTGTCCACCTTTTCAAGGGAGCGGAACAACTCGCGCCAGTCGCCGTAGCGGGTCTGGTAGATGGCGAGCTGTTGCGCCAGTCCTTCGTTGCTCGCTAGTCCGCGGATAAGGTCGGCCTTGGCGCGCGTCTTGAACATCTGGAGCTCGTCGTCAGTGACGTCCTGCGTCTTCAACTTGACGATCTCAGCCTGAATGGATTTCTGCATTTCCTGGTTGGTGTGGCCGGGAAGCGGCACGCCGTAGAACGCAAACAAATGCGCGTACTTGTTGCCGGGAAAGCCGGAGAAGCCGCCGGCGTCGGCAGCAATCTTCTGGTCGCGCACCAGAGAGCGAAACATCCGCGAAGTGCGGCCATTCGACATGACATCGCCGATGGCGTCGTACACGGCGTCGTCAGGGTCGAGGTAGCTGGGACGATGGTATCCCTCAACGTAGATGGGCTGTGCCTGATCGTGCAGCTTGACCTCGCGCAAGGAATTCTGCAGCGGCTCTACAGTGGTCAACTCGGTGGGCTTTGGCTTCGCCGGCAACTGGCCGAAGTAGCGCTCCACGATGGGCATCACCTGAGCAGGATCGAGATCGCCGACCAGCGCGATGACCATGTTACTGGGAACGTAATGTTGGTGAAAGAATTCCGACGCATCGGTGGCGGAGAAAGACTGCAGATCAGAAGGGTAGCCGATAGTGGGCCGATGGTACGGATTGGCGGCAAACGCGGTGCCGAGAAACTGCTCGATCAGGCGACCGGTGGGATTGCTGTCAGTGCGCATGCGGCGCTCTTCCATCACGACATTGCGTTCCTTGTAGAAGTCGCGCATGACCGGATTCGCGAAGCGGTCAGATTCGATCGCCGCCCACAGCTCAATCATGTTTGACGGCATGGAGTACATGTAGCCCGTCTCGTCGTAGTTGGTGAAGGCGTTCATGCCGACTCCGCCGTGACTCTCGACGATCTCGCCAAACTGGTTCTTGATGACGAACTTGTCGGCGGCGGCGATAGCGTCTTGCCATTCTTTCTGGAGCTGCGTGAGCTTTTGGGGATCGCGTCCGACGCGCTTGATGCGCTCGGCGTCGTAAGCAGCGTAGGTCTGCTCTACCTTGGCGAGGGCGACTTTCTCCTCGGGGTAATTGGTGGTGCCGATCGTAGGAGTGCCCTTGAAGGCCATGTGCTCCATCATGTGGGCAAGACCAGTCTCGGAGAGGGGATCCTGCGCGGAGCCAGCATCCACCATGGTGAAGAACGAGAAGACCGGCGCCTCAGGGCGACGGAGGATGAGTACCGTCAGTCCATTGGGAAGGGTCTTGACGGTCACTCGCTTTTCAAAGGATGCCAGGTCTTGCGCTGCCAACGGCAGTGTCATTACCGCCAGCAACAGAAGCGTTGCCAGCGCGGTGAAACGGCGCTTCATCGTGCCTCCAAATAGTAGGAAGACATTGGGATGCTACAACCTTGAAAGTTACGCAGTAAGAGACGGATAAGTCAAACGGAGGAAAGCGAGAGGGCGGTACTGAAAGTGAGGTTTAGGCGCGGATTCAGCGTCGGGGCGTTGTTCTGCGGGTTGAGCGTCGAGCCGATTTGCGCGCCACGGTGGACAGGCGGCATACTCTCGGATGCGAAGTTCGGGTTCTGGACATGGCGAAAAAGACGCAACAGGTCGACGCTCCTCTCTACGTTGGCACCTCCGGATGGGCGTATCCGATTTGGAAGCCGGAGTTCTATCCGAAGGAGGTTACCGCGAAGAATTTTCTCAAGTTCTACGCGACCAAGTTGAACGCGGTCGAGGTGAACTACACCTTTCGCCGGTTGCTGTCGGAAAAGGCGGCGGAAAATTGGATGAACGACGCAGGGCCGAACTTCAAGTTCGTAGCGAAGGCGAACCAATACATTACTCATATGCGGCGGCTGAAGGACGCCGAGGAGCCGCTGCAGCGGTTTCTCGGTTCTATGGAGCCGTTGCTAAGGCGGAAACAGCTTGGTCCGATACTTTTTCAGCTTCCGCCGAACCTCAAGGCTGACGTAACGCTGTTGAGCGAATTCCTGGCGCTGCTTCCGCCCGTGGTGCAGTGCGCATTCGAGTTTCGGCACGAGTCATGGTTCAGTGACGAAATCTATGAGGCACTGAAGAAACGCAATGCCGCGTTGTGTATCGCGGAGACGGAGTCGATCACCACTCCCGAGGAGCGAACTGCGAAGTACATTTACTTTCGCTTCCGCAAGCCTAGCTATGATGCTGCCAATCTAAAGAAGTTGGCCGACCGGGTGGAGCGCTGCCTGGAGGATGGGCTGGAGACGTATGCGTTCTTCAAGCACGAAGAAGATCCACGCAGTCCGCTGAATGCAGTGGCGCTGCTGAATATGGTGCGGAAGAAGCCGGCGGGCTGAATCTTGCTTGTTATTCCCGGGTAGCCTGGCGCACGCCATACTGACCTTGTGCAGAGTGCCGATCCTAGTCTGCGGCTGCTGAATTCGTTTCTCGACTACCTCAAGGTTGAGAAGGGACTGGCACCGCTTAGTGTTTCGGCGTATCACTCCGATTTGGAACAGTATTCAGAGTTTCTGTTGAAGCGAAAGCGCGCTGTGCTGGCTGCACGCAGACAGGACGTCCGCGACTTCCTGAATCAGCTCCTGTCGAATGGAGTTGATGGGCGGAGCGTGGCGCGGAAGCTTTCGGCGCTGCGGCATTTCTATAAGTACCTGCTGCTGGACCGCTACATCAAGACCGATCCGACGCTGAATATCGATAGTCCGCGGCAATGGAAGGTGTTGCCGAAGTCGCTGGCGACGGATGAGATCGAGAGCGTGTTGCGGGGGCCGGCGCGCGCGAAAGACGATCGCATATCGCAGGCGTTGGGCCTGCGCGACCGAGCCATCCTCGAAGTTTTTTATGCCGGAGCGCTGCGGGTGTCGGAGGCCATCAACGTCAAGCTGGAAGACCTGAAGCTGGAGCTCGGGTACGTGCTGGTGCGAGGCAAGGGCGACAAGGAACGGATTGTTCCCTTGGGGCGTGCGGCGCAGGAAGTTGTCCAGCAATATCTGCGCGATGCGCGGACCGTGCTAGCAGCAGGGAAGTCGTCGCCGACATTGTTCATTGCACGGGGAGCAAAATGCATCACGCGCCAACGGGTGTGGCAGATCGTGGATGAGGCGTCTGTGGAATCAGGACGTCACGCGAGTCCCCATATGCTGCGGCACAGTTGCGCGACCCACATGGTGGAGAATGGAGCCGATCTGCGTACTGTGCAGACCATCCTCGGTCATGCCGACATTTCAACGACGCAGGTGTACACGCACCTTGCGCTTGATCGGCTGAATCGCGTGTACAAGCAGCATCACCCGCGCAGCAAGAGCAGGACGACGGCGGCGAGTGAGACAAGCGAATGACGAGGCCCGGCGCAACCACTGTCGAGAAGGCTGTGGCGAAGTTTATTCGCGCGCTGCAGGAGCGTAACGCGTCGTCGCACACCATCAAGGCTTACTCCACCGACTTGGCGCAGTTCGCGGAATACGTTGGGCCTCAAGGTTGGGGAGACATCGATCACGTTTTGATTCGCGGCTACCTGTCGAGCTTGTACGAGCGTGGGCTCAGCAAGACTTCGGTTGCACGCGCGCTGGCGGCGTTGCGGTCGCTTTACCGGTGGTTGGCGCAGGAAGGCGTGGTGGACCAGAATCCGGCGGCGCTGGTGGCGACGCCCAAGTTGCCAAAGAAATTGCCGCGCGTGCCGACCATCGAGGAGGTGAACACCGTACTCGATGCCAAGATGCCAGAGTGCTCGGCGTTCAACGCACGGGATCTGGCGATTCTGGAATTGCTGTATGGGTGCGGAATACGGAACTCAGAGCTGATCGGGATTAATGTTGATGACATTCGCTGGTCGAATGAAGTCGTGCTGGTTCGGGGCAAGGGACGCAAAGAGCGTTACGTTCCGCTGGGAGAATCGGCGAATGCAGCAGTGCGAGGGTATCTGCCATTACGGCAGAAAGTTCTTGCGGAGACGAAGCGAACCACGGAGCGCGCATTGCTGATTAATCTGCGCGGAAGCCGACTGACCACGCGCAGCGTGGGACGCATCGTCAAGCAGATTGCCGTGGCCAACGGGCTCTCGCCCGATGTGCACCCGCATACGCTGCGGCATGCGTTCGGCACGCACATGCTGGAGGAAGGCGCCGACCTGCGGGCGATCCAGGAGATGCTCGGGCATGAGCGGCTTTCGACCACACAGCGATACACGCAGTTGACCGTCAAACATGTGATGGAGGTGTACGACCGGACACATCCGCACGCGAATAAGAGCTGAAAAGCAGTTGTCAGTTGCCAGTTTCGAGTTCAGGCTGTCGTAGTTGCGGGGGATGATTGGCGCTCTGTGCCGCGCAAATCATCGTAGGCTTCGACGACGCGGCGGCGGATTTCGGCAGTCATCTCGGTATATTGCGCTTCGGGATTGGGGCCAAGCGGCGGCGGATACACGGGATCGAGAAACCGCACCTTCAGATTGGACAAGCCGCCGAATTTCTCGCCACGCGGCCAGGCTTCGTAGAAGCCTTCGAGAGCGACCGGTACGACAGGACACTGAGCATGAATCGCAAGGATGGCTGCGCCCTTCTTGAAGGCCTTGGGTGGACCGTCGATGCTGCGTTCACCTTCGGGGAAAAGCACGAGCACGCGCTTTTGACGCAATCCGTAGGCCCCGGCGCGCATAGCGGGCACAAGGTTGGAGTCCGAGTCGATGGGGATGAGGCGGACGAGTTCTCCCAGACGGCGCATCAGCCTGCTGCCGAAAATCTCGCTGGTGCCGACGGAAAATGTTTCACGCAGGATCTTCCAGGGCAGGCAAGCGAATACCACAGGCCCGTCAAGAAAACTCTGATGGTTGGGCGAGATGATGAACGGGCCCGACTGCGGGAGTTTGTCCACTCCTTCGACTTGAAGTTTGAAGAAATCACGGAGCATGAGGTGGATGAGCCTGAGCCCGAGAAAATAGACGGGAGCGGTGATGGGGTGATCGTGGTCGATGGTTGCGCGCTCAGTATCTTGGGGAGGCTCGTTGATTACTTCGCTCCAACCGGCGGCAGAACTTTGGGTGACTCCGCCGGAGTGGGCGATCACAGCATCGACCAGATCGCGAACTGTGTAAATTTCGGAGGCGACAGAGTCGGGAACGCTGGCTCCCATCTGCTGATCGAGGGATACGAGCAGCTCGACGCGCTCCATCGAGTCGAGGCCGAGATCGAGTTCGAGATTGTCGCCGGGATGAGGTGTGTCCTTCTTCAGCTTGGAGGCGGCCTGGATGATGCCCAGCGCTTTGCTGACTTCGGGCTGCTGCATCCACTCCGTTTCTTCAGGAGTTAGTTCGCGAGCTGCGGCGGCTGCAGCTTGTGTGCCTTCACCTTGCTTGACGCGTTGCTCGACTTCGAAGCGCTTGATCTTGCGGGTGGTGGTGCGGGGCAGGTCGTTCTGCCAGATCTCGTAACTGAGAACACGCTTGGTGGAAGGAATCTTGGCCGACAGTCCCTCGATTTCGAAGCGCAGCATGTCGCCAACGTTGACGATCTTGGCGCGCTTGAGCGCATCGAAGTCGGGAACGATCACGGCGTGCAGGCGCTCGGAGAAAGGCTCGCCGGCGGTCGCCGCGGCGACCAATCCGAGTACGCAAATCTCCTTGATGTTGGGAGACTGCAGATAGTGCGCTTCGATTTCTTCGGGATAAATGTTCTTGCCGTTGCTGAGAACGATGACGTCTTTCTTGCGTCCGGTGATGAAGAAGTTGCCACCGGCGTCGCAGTAACCGAGATCGCCGCTGCAGAGCCAGCCGTCGCAATACATGGCGGCGGTGGCGTCGGGCCGCTTGTAGTATCCGGCCATGACGATGCCACCGCGAAAGGCGACTTCGCCGACGCTGGCTCCGCCGTGCTCGGGTGAGGGCTGTCCGTCGAAGATCTTCATTTCGTTGCCGGGCAGGGGCTTACCGACGGATCCCATCACGTTGTCTTTTGGCGGCGTAACGCTGGCGGCGCCGCAGGTTTCGGTCATTCCATAGCCTTGCAGCAGGGTGAAGCCGAGGGCCTCGAATTGGCGACCGACGGCGGGATCGAAACGCGAGCCTCCGGTGATGAGGTAGCGCATGCGCGTGCCCAGCATATGGTGCACGCGTCCGAAGAAGACCTTGCCGAGATTGACGCCGAACTTGCCGCCGAAGGTGGAGATGGCCATCATGGCGCGGAAGAGCGAGCGGACGAACGCGCCTTTTTGCTGCACCTCTTTCTGAATGCGCTCGAGGATGAGGTAGAAGAACTGGGGCACGCAGGCGAAGACGGTGATGCCGCGCTCTTGAAGCGCGCGCAGGAGTTCGCTGGTGTTCATCGACTCGAGATAGACGACACGCATACCGGCGGAGAGGGGCAACATGATGTTGGCCATCTGGGCGAGCGAGTGAAACAGCGGCAAAATACCGAGAATGGCGTCTTTGGGCCCGACGTCGATCACCTTGAACACGCCTTCGGCTTCGGCGTCTAGGTTACCGTGCGAAAGCATCACGCCCTTGGGGTCACTGGTGGTGCCCGAGGTGTAGAGGATCATCGCAATGTCGTCGGCCCTAACTGGGACGGGCTGGAAGGTGCCGGGGCCGGCATCGAGGATGTCAGCGAGAAGAAGTACGCCGTCGATGAAATCGTGACCGTCGATGACGGCCAACTTGATGGGCAGGTCCTTGGTCGCTTCTTTGCAGATAGGAAGACGCTGGCGATCGCAGAACAGGAGCACGGCGTCGGAATCGAGCAGCAGCTTGCGAACCTGGTCAGCATGGAAGGCCGTGTCGAGCGGGACAGCGGTATTACCGGAGGCGACAACACCGAGGTAGGCTGCCATCCACCAGGGGTGGTTGGCGGCGAGAAAGGCGCACTTCGAGCCATGGGTGATGTTGGATTGCAGAAGCCAGTTGCCGACAGATTCAGCCATGTTGCGGAGTTGGGTGAAGGTGTAGCTTTCGACGGGAGCAGCGCCGGTGGCGACGGCCGAGGATTCACGTTGCAGTTCTACCGCGATCAGGTTAGGGAATTGGCGTACCGATTCCGTAAAGCGGTCGTAGAACATGCGCGTATCTTACGCTGCGGGGCTGGAAGAGAAAACCATTCACCACGGAGGCACGGAGGGCACGGAGAAATTAATGGTACAAGTGCGCGGGCTTCCGAACGTCAATCACTCATCCTTGTGGCTGAAGCCGTGCCCCTTCGAAACTGGCGCCCGGCAAAGTGCGACCGCGGGCGGCGGCCGGCATCCAATGTGGTAGCCTTTATAGTGGCAGTGGTGTGCGTCAAGAGCACACGGAAACCCACGAAAATACAGGCGAAACCTCAAGTTCCACAGGGAAGATTGCATTGATCAACAAGCTGATGGCGAAGGTGTTTGGCACCAGCAATGAGCGCGAGGTGAAGCGCATCATGCCGCTGGTGGAGCGCATCAACGCGCTCGAGCCCGAGACGAAGCAGCTCAGCGACGAGCAGCTGCGGGCCCGGACAGACGAATTCCGCAAGCGCATTCATGAGCGCGTGGACCCGATCGAGGATGCTGACGAAAAAGTGGCCGCGCTGAAGGAGGTTCTCGACGAACTTCTGCCGGAGGCTTTCGCGGTGGCACGCGAGGCTAGCTGGCGTGTTCTCAAGATGCGGCACTTCGACGTGCAACTCATCGGTGGCGTCGTCCTCCATCAGGGCAAGATCGCGGAGATGAAGACCGGTGAAGGCAAGACACTGGTCGCGACACTGCCGGTGTATCTCAATGCCCTGGCGGGAAACGGCGTTCACGTGGTCACGGTCAATGACTACCTGGCGAAACGCGATTCCGAGTGGATGGGCAAGCTCTACACGTTCTTGGGGCTGACGGTAGGCGTCATCGTTCACGATCTCGATGATCGCGAGCGCCGCGAGGCCTACGCGGCTGACGTTACTTACGGAACCAACAACGAATTCGGCTTTGACTACCTGCGCGACAACATGAAGTTCGACCTGAACGATTGCGTGCAGCGCGGCCACAACTACGGCATCGTCGATGAAGTGGACTCCATCCTGATTGACGAAGCCCGAACACCGCTGATCATCAGCGGTGCTAGCGAAGAGTCGACGGACAAGTATTACAAGGTGAATCGGATCATCCCGCAGTTGGAGATGGGCGAGGAGATCGATCATGGCGCCGGCGAGGACAAGGTGCTCACCGGCGATTACGTGGTCGACGAAAAGCATCGCACGATCACGGTGACCGACCCGGGATGGGAAAAAGTCGAACGCCTGTTGGGCATCGGGAACATCGCCGATCCGGAGAACTGGGATCTCAAGCACCACGTCGATACCGCGATCAAGGCGCATGCTCTCTATCGGCGGGATGTGGAATACGTGGTGAAGGACGGCGAGGTGCTCATCGTGGATGAGTTCACCGGCCGCTTGATGCCAGGGCGCCGCTGGTCCGACGGGCTGCACCAGGCCGTGGAAGCCAAAGAGGGCGTGAAGATCGAGCGCGAAAATCAGACGCTCGCTACGGTGACGTTCCAGAATTATTTCCGCATGTACAAGAAGCTTTCGGGCATGACCGGTACGGCCGAAACCGAAGCTGCCGAGTTCGACAAGATCTACAAGCTGGAAGTCGTGGTGATTCCGACGAATCGCGAGTTGCGCCGCATTGAGAACTCTGACGTCGTGTACCGCACCGAAAAAGAGAAGTACTTCGCCGCAGCGGACGAAATCATGCGCATGGCACAGACGGGACAGCCTGTGCTGGTGGGCACAACCTCGGTGGAAAAATCGGAACGGCTTTCCGACCTGCTCAAAAAGAAAGGCGTCAAGCACGTTGTACTCAACGCCAAGTATCACGAGAAAGAAGCCGAGATCGTGGCGCAGGCGGGGCGCAAGGGCGCGATCACTATTGCCACCAACATGGCGGGCCGCGGTACCGATATATTGCTGGGCGGCAATCCTGAATTTATGGCCAAGCAGGAGTGCCTGAAGAAGGGACTGGCGCAGCCGCTGAAAGTCGTTGCGGGTGAGGTGACGGCCAAGCCTGACGATCCCAATCTTTCGTACTTTTACTACGGCGGCAATGAGTATCAGGTGCCGACGGCGCAGTGGCAGGAAATCAACACGCGCTATAAGGCTGAAACGGACGTCGAGCATGAGGACGTAATTGGGCTTGGCGGCCTCTTCATCTTCGGCACCGAGCGTCATGAGGCCCGCCGTATCGACAACCAGTTGCGCGGACGCGCAGGCCGCCAGGGCGATCCGGGCGCATCACGGTTCTACCTTTCGCTGGAAGATGACCTGATGCGCATCTTCGCCAAGGAGTGGGTATCGAACCTGCTGCAGCGGCTGGGCATGGAAGAAGGGGTTCCGATCGAGTCAGGGCTCATCACGCGGCGAATTGAGGCCGCCCAGAAGGCTGTCGAAGGGCAGAACTTCGAAGCCCGTAAGCACGTGCTCGAATACGACGACGTGATGAACAAGCAGCGCCAGGCGGTGTACGGATTGCGCCGGCAACTGCTGGAAGGCCTCGACCAGAAGGAACTCATCCTCGAGGATTACGTTCGTGACATTCTTGGAGGGTTGCTCGACAAGTACTGCGGGAAAGATGTCCATCCGGAGGATTGGGACACCAAGAGCCTGAGAAATCAGATCTTCACCCGTTTCGGTGTAGACGTTGAGACGGAGGGAGTCGAAGCTGACAAGCTCAATCGCCAGGAACTGGGCGATGCGATCTTCGAGAAGCTGACGCAGCGGTATGAGGCCAAGGAGCAGTTGATCGGGCCGGAGGCGATGCGGCATCACGAGCGCATCATCATGCTTAGCGTGCTCGACCAGCAGTGGAAAGACCACCTGCTCAGCATGGACCACTTGCGCGAAGGCATCGGCCTGCGCGGCTACGGTCAGCACGATCCGCTGGTCGAATACAAGCGCGAGTCGTTCGACATGTTCGAGGCGATGATGGAGCGCTTCGAGGAAGAGACGGTTCGCTACCTGTACCTGATGCAGGTGATCGAGCGCAGGGAAGACGGCGGATCGTATTACTCCAGCGGCGGACCGACCGACGGAGGCACCGGCGGTGGGGTCGCTGGTGGACCGGGCGTGCCAGTGCCGGCAGGCGGAAGTGGCAACGGACAATCGCCGCATCGGCAACGAATTGCTACCACGATTGACGACATCGAAGCTGATTTCCAGCGGCGCAAACGTCGGGAACTGGACCAGGCGCGTATGGCGGGGGGAGATGCGCAAGGTTCTGTTCAGCAGGTGGTGCGGGGCGATAAAGTAGGCCGCAACGATCCTTGCCCTTGCGGCAGCGGCAAGAAGTATAAGAAGTGCTGCGGGGCGTAATCGGCCCAGCATGGTAAGTTCAATCCCGTCGCGAGTGCGGCGGGATATTCTTTTGTACGAGTCGCCGCCGTCTGTTGTCTGGGAGACTCAGATATGTTGGTTTGTCCGCAGTGTGGTGCTTCGTCGCCTGATTACGCGGTGTTCTGCCAGCGGTGCGGCACCCCAGTTACTAAAGCCCGTGCGGACGAAGCGGGGGCAACGAGTTCGCCCGCGACAAGCGAGGTGGTGCGGGAGCGAGACATGCCTCGCTGGGAATCCCACTCCGAGTCTTTCGACGACGGACTTCCGATTCCTGAAAACGTCGCCGGAGTTATGGCGTACATCACGATCATTCCCGCCATCGTTTTTCTTTTCGTGGAACCTTTTAAGCGAAACTTCTTCGTGCGCTTTCATGCTTTCCAGCACTTATTCCTATGGGTTGCCGGATTCGCGTTCGCGATTGTGGCTGGAATCCTCAGTATGCTGATGCAGTTGATCCCTTTCATGCGAGTGCTGGTGTTCCCGCTGGGCGGGCTGATCGGACTGGCCTGGTTCTTTCTGTGGGTATTGCTGGTGGTCAAGGCCTATCAGCATGAGCTGTTCAAGCTGCCCTTCATCGGTGACCTGGCGGAGCAACGGGCCGGCGACTGAAACGCAACCACACATCCGGCTCTTTTGCCTCGCCGACCTCCTTGTCGGTTAACGGTCCCTTTCTAAAACGTCATTTCAATTTACCGTTCTTCGCCAGAAATCTGTATCCTGATTGATTCAGTTTGGCCATACACAATCCGGCGCAGCAGGGCCGAAGGTTTCGGAAAGGGTCTGTGAAGGTAAAGGTCTTCTACCACGACAAATGTTTCGATGGGGCCTGTTCGGCGGCGCTTTTCTCGCGATTCTACCGGGAGCGCATTCGCGAGCACGCGGATTTTGAATATGTTGGCCTGGTGCATCGCGCCGGAGCGCTATTCAACGAATCGGAGTTCACCGGAGACGAGAACGTTATCGTCGATTTCAAGTATTCGGCTTCGCCGCGGATCACCTGGTGGTTCGACCACCACCAGAGCGCGTTTCTTACGCCGGAAGATGCCTCGCACTTCGAGCAGGACAGCAGCAATACGAAGTTTTACGATCCGGACTATCGGTCGTGCACCAAGTTCATCGCCGAGATAACGAAGCAGCGCTTCGGATTCAATCCCAATCCGGTCGCGGAGTTGGTGGAATGGGCCGACATCATTGACGGCGCCTTGTACTCCGACCCACAAACCGCGGTGGAGATGAAGGAACCGGCGATGAAGCTGACCATGGTGATCGAATCGAACCAGGACGCGGGGTTCATCCCCAAGCTGATTGAGATGCTGGCCTACAAGCCGCTGGCCGAAATCGTTGCATCGCCCGAAATCGCAGAGCGGATTCCTGGACTGATGGAGCGCCACAGGAAGTCTATCGAGATCCTGCGCGGGCGCACCGAGTGCAAGGATGGCACCGTCTTCTTCGACGTGACCGACCACGAGCTCGAGGGTTACAACAAGTTCATTCCGTATTATCTGAATCCAAGTTGCATTTACAGTGTTGGGCTGAGCAAGAGCAGCTTTCGGACGAAAGTGTCGGTGGGATCAAATCCCTGGGCGCCGATTGAGCCGACAGTGAATCTCGCCAAGATCTGTGAGCGCTACGGGGGAGGCGGGCACGCTCGTGTCGGGGCCATCTCGTTCCCGCCGGGAAAACTCGAGCAAGCGCGGCAGGCAGCGAATGAGATTGTGGCGGAATTGCGCGCGAGCTATGTGGCGCGGGCGGGTAAGTAGGAGCGCCACCGAGTCTCAAGAAAACAGATAAGAGCGGCCCCGGATTTTCAAGGATATGTGTTCACCCTTTTTCAATGCTCTTGAATTGGGGACGAGTGGAGCAGGGCTTCATTCATTTTCTCCTCAGTGTCCTCTGTGTTCTCCGTGGTGAACAAACTGCCGCGCCAGATCCTTATCACAAGGCTATGTGCCCTGTGTCCTTTCGCACCTCGTCTCCCGTCTTGTAATAAAGACCCTGTGAGGGCAGGGAGACGTGTCTCTCTCGGGCCCGCGCCCAGGCTGCGGCCTACTTCGGCTCTTTGAAAACTCCGGTCAGCATTGCAATGCACCGATAGACCTTAGTCTAGAGACGCTACATGGGCGCAGTCTGCTTCCACGATCCAAGAATTGGGCAGTCAGCGAACAATTACCGAAAGTCGCCAGTGTAACTAGCTTTGGAATGAAATGGATAGATATAACTTACTTATGTTTCAACAAGTTGCGAACAATTTCCGGCTAACCTGCTGATTCTAAACAACGCGTGAAAAGCATTTTTCTGTTGTGGTGTTATATCTAGCTAAAACACTACATCAGCGGAACCGTAAAGTTCCCCTACATCGTTTGTCGAATTACTGCAGCGGGTGGCGGGTAGTTGAATAATCGATCAGACGCTCTTGGGTGCGACGCGCACGATCTGGCGGAGCGTTACGGGCCAGCCGTGATGCAAGCGCTGCGCCAACTTACTGCCGGTTTTGATGGACTGTTCCGACAGCAGGGAACGCACCAGTTCCTGGTCGCGCTCTTCGCAGGCACCGAGGATTTCCACCGCAACAAACTCGGGATGAAATTTCTGCTCCTTGACGAAGCTGCCGCTAGGGTCCCAAACGAATGCGAGGCCGCCGGTCATGCCAGCGCCGAAGTTGGATCCCGTAGGCCCGAGCACGAGCACAGCGCCTCCGGTCATGTACTCGCAAGCGTGATCGCCCACGCCTTCCACGACGGCGGTAGCACCCGAGTTGCGAATCGCGAATCGTTCGCCAGCGCTGCCGACCGCGAACAGCGATCCGCCAGTGGCTCCATATAGTGCTACGTTTCCAACGATCACTTGCGCGGATTCAGCACGCGCCAGCTTGCCGCGAGTGCGGATCACCAACTCGCCTCCCGAAAGGCCCTTGCCAACGAAATCGTTCGCTTGCCCTTCGAGCACCAGCTTCATTCCGCGACTGGCGAACGCTCCAAACGACTGGCCGGCAGTACCGCGCATGCGGAAGTGGATGTCGGGATACAAGTCCGGCTGTTGTGCGCGCAGCAGAGCCAGTTCGCCGGAGAGGCGCGCGCCCAGGCTGCGGTCCTCGTTTCGCACCGTCACGCTGAATTCGAAAGGCTTGCCTGCAGCAGCCGCGGAGAGAGCAGGCCGGACCCACGCGTCGTCGACCGGCGGGCGTTCTTCGGGACGATTGTTGCGACTCCCTTGCCAACTCACCGGCACTTCTCCAACCTGCGCCAACATCGGCCGCAGATCCAGCTTGCCATCCTCGCGAACCTGCTCCAGCAAGTCGGTGCGCCCGATGGCGGCCTGCAAGCTCGGCAGTCCGAGATCGGCGAGCAGCCGTTGAAGGTCCTCGGCGATATTCATGAAGAAGCGCACGACGTGCTCTGGCTTGCCACGGAACTTCGCGCGCAGCTCGGGCTTTTGCGTGGCGATGCCGGTGGGGCAGGTGTTGAGATGACACTGGCGCGCCATGTCGCATCCCAGCGCAACCAGAACTGCGGTGCCGAAGGAGAACTCATCGGCGCCAAGCAACGCGGCGATCAGTACGTCACGTGCAGTGGAGAGGCCGCCATCGGTGCGCAGCCGCACGCGTCCGCGAAGTCCATTGAGGCGCAACATCTGTTGCGCTTCGCTCAGGCCCAGCTCCCAGGGATTTCCGGCGTGCTTGATGCTGCTGAGCGGAGAAGCTCCGGTGCCACCGTTGTGTCCGGCGATGACGATGTAGTCCGCGTAGGCCTTGGCAACGCCGGCAGCGACGGTGCCTACTCCGAGCTGCGATACCAGCTTCACGCCGACAGGCGCGCGCGGATTGATGCGCTTGAGATCGTAAATCAATTGCGCAAGATCTTCGATGCTGTAGATGTCGTGATGGGGCGGCGGACTGATCAGCGAAACACCAGGTTGCGCGTGACGCAAGCGGGCGATCAGTTCGCTGACTTTGTGTCCGGGAAGCTGGCCGCCCTCGCCAGGCTTTGAGCCCTGCGCGATCTTGATTTCCAGCTCCTCGGCGTGGGCCAGGTATTCGGCGGTCACGCCGAACCTGCCGGATGCGACCTGTTTGATCTTGTTGTTGAGCAGAGACAGCACGCCCGAAGTGTTGCCGTCGGGCTTATAGGCCGCGGGATCTTCGCCGCCTTCGCCTGTGTTGGAGCGCGCGCCCAGCATATTCATCGCAGTGGTGATGGTCTGATGGGCTTCGGGACTCAGCGATCCCAGCGACATGGCGCTGGCGATGAAGCGCTTCACCAGGCTGGCCGCGGGTTCGACTTCGTGGATCTCGAGTTTTGGACCGGCGGCCTTGATTTGCAACAAGTCGCGCAATACGGCAGGCTCGCGCTCGTCTACAGCGCGCGAGTAGGCCGACCAAGCTTCAGCGGGCGCGATCGTGACGGCGGCTTGGGTCGATGCGCGTGCCGCTCCGACGGCGACCTGCAAGTCGCGGGTGCGTTGTGGCTGCCAGGTGTGCGGCTCCGAGCGGTCCGCGCGACGGAAGCGGACCCAACCGTAATCGGGCAATTCGGCGCTGCCCGGCTCTGGGGCCCACGAAGCACGAATAGCTAACTCGATGTCGGCGAAGTCCTGGCCGCCCATCGGAGATACGGTGCCAGGGAAGCACAGGTTGGTGATTCCGGAATCGAGGCCGAGAACGTCGAACAGTTGCGCAGCCCGGTAACTGTCGAGGACGGAGATGCCCATCTTCGACATCACCTTCGCCAAGCCGGAATTCAGGGCACCCAATAGGCGAACTTCGCCCTCTTCGCCGGCAAGTGTGCGAGCTGTCTGCAATGCGAGCCAGGGACATACGGATCCAGCCCCATAGCCGATCAACACTGCCGCATGGTGTACGTCGCGACAGTCGCCGGCTTCGAGCGCCAGTCCGACCTTGGTGCGCAAGCCAGCCTTAACCAGCGCCTGATGTACCGCGCCTGTGGCCATCGCCATGGGAATCGGCAACAGGTGTTCACAGGCGGTGCGATCGGTCATCAGCAAGATGCAAACCCCGCCGCGAACCAGTTCGACTGCGCGCTCCTGCAACTCCCTGAGAGACTTCTCTAGCGAGCTGTCGTCGGCGAAGGTGCAATTCAAGGTCGCGAGTGGAAGCTCATCGTGCAGGGCGTAGGTGCCTTCATGCAGTGCTGCCATCTGACCAAGCGAAAGAAATGGCGTAGGCAATACGAGTCCTGGCAAGGGAGCGTGCTTGTCGAGCAGGTGAGGCCACGGTCCGAGACGGGTGCGCTGCGACACCACGCAGGCTTCTCGCAACGAGTCGATCGGAGGATTCGTAACCTGCGCGAAACGTTGGCGGAAGAAACCGTACAGCGGGCGTGGCGCTCTCGCCAGGGGCGCGATAGGAGTGTCGTCTCCCATGGACCAGATGGCTTCCTTGCTCTCCATCGCCATGGGAGTGACCACCATCTTCACTTCTTCCCGCGTGTAGCCGAAGCCGCGTTGCAGGCGGTTGAGATCGTCCTTGTCGAGCGCCGGAACCGGGACGGCTGAAGGGTCCAAAGGAATGTCGTCGATCAGCTTCGCGTAGGGAGCGAGATCGTTGAAGTAGCGATCGAGCTCGGCGCCTTCGATCAAACGGCAGCGTTCGAGGTCGAGCAGGATCATCTGGCCGGGACCGAGGCGTCCGCTGCGAATGATCGTGTCGCTATCAACATCGGCCAAGCCGACTTCAGATCCGGCGACCACCAATCCCGTGTCGGTGATGACGAAGCGGCAGGGGCGAAGACCGTTGCGATCGAGCGCCGCGCCCAGCAGGCGTCCATCGGTGAACACCAAGGCCGAAGGGCCATCCCACGGCTCCATGCAGTCGGCGTGATAACGATGGAATGCCGATTCTTTGGGGCCGACTGCCGGAGGTAGCATCATGCGCACCGCTTCCGCAACGTTGCGCTCGTAGTTGGAGAGCAACTCGGCCACTTCGTCGAGGCTCATCGAGTCGGAGGCGTCGGGGGTGTAAATCGGATCGCACTCGCGCGGCAATAAAGCGCTGCGAGCGTCAACGTGCGCGCGGTTGCTCCAAATGGTGTTGATCTCGCCGTTGTGCGCGACCATGCGCAGAGGCTGAGCGCGGTCCCATGAAGGCAGCACATTCGTCGCATAGCGCTGGTGAAAGACCGAGAAGTGCGTCGCGTACTGCTTGTTCTGCAGGTCGGGATAGAACTCGTGCAGAGTGCGGCCCGTGCACAGCGCCTTGTAAACCAGCGTGCGAGTGGAGAGCGAGCAAACATAAGTGGCAGTGCCGCCGCGCTCGAAAGCCTTGCGGGCTAAAAAGAGGCGCCGCTCGATTTCGTTGGCGTCGCCCGGCGCATCTTCGGAGGTGGTGATAAGCGCTTGTCGAATGACGGGAAGGGAAGCCAAGGCCAATTCGCCAAGCACTTCGCGCGCAATCGGCACATCGCGCCAGCCGAGCCATTCGAAGCCGCGAGCGAACAAGCATGCCTTAAAACGAGCCGTATCGCGCTGCGCAGCATCCTCGTTCTGCGGCAGGAACAACATTCCGACGGCCAGTGGTTGCTCGGGGCGTAGCGTGATACCAGTCTGACTCAAAAGAAAATTGCGAGGTACGGCGGTTTGCACCCCAACGCCATCGCTGCTCTTGCCGTCGGCAGCAATCGCGCCCCGATGAGCGAGACGGCCAAGGGCGGTCAAGGCAAGGCGAAGAATTTCGTGGTCGGACTGGCCGTGGAGGGTTGCGACGAATCCCACACCGCAGGATTCGTAGTCGAAGCGAGAGCTTACGAGGTTAATGCCACCAGAAAAAGTGCTACAACCCATAGTCCACTATATATGCAATCAGGCGCTCAATTGAAGCTGGATTTTCCGCGCCTACGAAAAAAGTTGTAGGGCGGCGCGTTTGCGAGGCTCGGTCTTGTGGCACAGTAGTCTGGCATGGCAGATGGACCAAGCTCGCAACCAGACGGGCGAGTAGCGTTTACCTATCCTGGCTTCGCCTACTATCAGCTGGCGCGGCTGTT
Source organism: uncultured Acidobacteriaceae bacterium (assembly GCA_963699185.1). Lineage (GTDB taxonomy): Bacteria > Acidobacteriota > Terriglobia > Terriglobales > Acidobacteriaceae > DASRAA01. Next base: position 2,102,859 of record OY969419.1, read on the forward strand.
CACCGTGATGGCGACGGAGATGCAGTCGGTCGCCGTGGGCTGGCAGGTTTACGAGATCACCAAGCGGGCCCTGGACCTGGGATATGTTGGACTGGCACAGTTTCTTCCGACCATCCTGTTGTTCCTGGTAGCGGGACACGCTGCCGACCGCTTCAATCGCCGAAACATCGTTATCCTTTGCTACGCCGGGCTCGGGCTGGCCTCAACGATCCTGCTGCTGCTGACGCTGAGCGGGTCGCGATCTGTGCATGCAGTCTATGCGGCGCTGGTGCTGGTGGGAGTCGTGCGATCGTTCAACGGCGCGGCAGGACAGTCAATGGTGCCACTGCTTGTGCCGGAGGAACATTTCCCCAACGCCGTGGCGTGGGCACAGACGGTATTCAACGCGGCGACAATCATCGGTCCTGCGCTCGGAGGATTGATTTACGCCATTTTTCGGGGACCAGCCGCGGTGTATGCCACGTCCATGACCGCTGCTACGGTGTCGGTTATAGCGATGAGCAGGGTACGGCTAGAATCGGCAATCCGCGAACGCGAGGAGGTGAGTCTTGCCACGTTACTCGCGGGCCTTCGCTTCATTTGGCAAAAGAAGCTCGTCCTTGGGACCATCTCGCTTGATCTGTTTGCTGTACTGCTAGGGGGCGCGGTCGCATTACTGCCGGTCTATGCGCGCGAGATCTTGCACACCGGTCCGTGGGGTCTGGGAATCCTGAGAAGCGCACCCGCGGTGGGAGCGGTGACGACGGCGGTGCTGCTGGCGCATCGGCCATTGCGGCGTCACGCGGGAACGACCATGCTCTGGTGCGTTGCAGGGTTCGGAGTGTTCACTATTGCCTTCGGACTTTCGCGCAGCCTGGTTGTGTCCCTGATCGCGTTGCTGTTGGTCGGCGCCTCAGACATGGTGAGCGTCATCATTCGAGGTACGCTAGTACAGTTGTCGACGCCAGATTCTATGCGAGGCCGCGTCAGCGCGGTGAATTCGTTGTTCATCGGGACGTCGAACGAGTTTGGACAATTCGAGTCGGGATTAACGGCGCAATGGTTCGGCACGGTTCCGGCGGTGGTGATTGGCGGCGTTGGGACGTTAATCGTGATCGGATTATGGGCGTGGCTGTTTCCCGAACTACGCGGCGCGGATCGCATGGTCTCGCAAATCGAAACGGTGGAGCAGGAAGTACCATGACCGACGGCAGCGCCTACTACGCCTCGCAACTTCGCCACGAGCTAAGCCTGCGCAACCGGGCCTTCGCGCTACAGCGAAGGCTCTCGCACGTGGAGAGCTTCGGCGGAATGGCGGTCACGGTGTATCAACCGCACCCGACTCGCCGCCGGCATGGCAACTTTTTCGACGAAAGCTACGCTGCGATGCTCGCGATTCCGGAATGGCGCAAGCGGATGGACAAGGTGCACACGTCAGCCAAGTCGGCATTGCCCAGGAGCGGACGTGGCTGGAAGGAACTCGACTCGTCGATGAGCTCCGATGCGCTGCTGATGAACATTTTCTGCTGTCCGTACGTCTCGGATGACCCGCGCGTGCTGGGGTTGCTGGGCATAGAGGCCGCCGAGTTGCCGCAGTTCGGATGGCGGGCGCGCGTGCCGCTAAAGCAGGGCTTGGCCGATCGCACCGAGGTCGACATGAAGTTGGGGAACCTGCTGTTCGAAGCCAAGCTCACTGAGTCGGATTTCCAGTCCTGCAATGCAGCGGTGTTGTACGGCTATCGCGACTTCAAAGAGGTTTTCGACGACGAGGATCTTCCGCGGGAAGGGGAGAAGCTGGCCTCGTATCAACTGATACGCAGTGTGCTTGCTGCGCATGCCAGCGATTGTGGATTCTGTGTATTGCTCGATGCGCGGCGGCCAGACCTGGTGGAAAGCTGGTACGCGATTCTCCGCTGCGTTCGCCCTGTGGAACTGCGAGTGCGTTGCAAGGTCCTGACCTGGCAGGAGTTGAGTGCGGTCTTACCTGAGCCGCTCTGCGAGTTCCTCGACGCGAAGTATGGCATCGTGGCTCCGGGGCGGACTCCAGTTATGTTATTCAAAGGCAAAGACTTGGGCAGTGGGGAATAGGCTTGCTATCGAGTTGGCCGAAGGGTGGAATCGAGCGACTTCGGCCTATTAGTGCCTCTTATAAAGTGTGGTTCATCATTAACAAGTCTTACTCTGGCGTGAGTTTTTCTAATTTTTCTCGACGCGACCGGTCGGAATTAGGTATAAATCACAAATCAGCATATGACAACGGCAGCCCAATTTCGAGTCCAACCCAATAACGACTCGATGCTCGTGATTCGGCGCCTGGCCCTAGTACGCGCACTCGCGCTCGTACTCCTTCTACTTGGAGTATCGGGCTTCATCGGAGGCGCGGGAACGTAGGCAAACAGAAAAGCAGATTCTGAAAAGCCACTGACCCGCTAAGCGGAAGTGGCTTTTGTTTTATACGCCGCAACAGTATTCACCGATTCTGAGGACGGGACAGAGATGAGCGAAGACAGTTGTAGGGAGCGCAGCCGGCACATCACCGAAGGACCCAACCGGGCTCCGGCTCGCGCCATGTTCAAGGCCGTCGGCTTCACCGACGAAGATCTGCGGAAACCCATCATCGGCATCGCTAATACGTGGACAGAAGTCGGCCCCTGCAATTATCACTTGCGCGAAATCGCCGCCGCAGTGAAAGAAGGCGTCCGCGAGGCGGGCGGCACACCGATGGAGTTCAACACCATCGCGGTTTCCGATGGAATCACCATGGGCTCGGAAGGCATGCGCGCGTCGCTGGTCAGCCGCGAGGTGATTGCCGACTCGATCGAGCTGGTGGCGCGAGGCCACATGTTTGACGGCGTGGTCGCGCTGTCGAGTTGCGACAAGACGATTCCCGGCACGGTGATGGCGCTGGCCAGGCTCGATATCCCTTCGCTGATGCTCTACGGCGGCTCGATCGAACCAGGCCATTACCAAGGCCGAGACGTCAGTATCCAGGATGTGTTCGAGGCAGTCGGCAAATACGCACAGGGCAAGATGAATGACGCCGAGTTGAAGGAGATGGAGGACCATGCTTGTCCGGGCCCGGGCGCTTGCGGCGGACAGTTCACCGCCAACACCATGTCTACGGCCTGTGAATTCCTCGGCATCTCTCCCCTGGGTAGTAACGCGGTTCCCGCGACTTCACCCCTTAAGTACGAAGTGGCCAAGCAGGCCGGTCGCCTGGTGATGGAATTGCTGCGGCGCGATATTCGTCCGTCGCAGATCATGACAGATGCCGCGCTGAAGAATGCGATGACGTGCGTCGTAGCTTCGGGTGGCTCCACAAATGCTGTCCTACACTTGCCTGCCATTGCCAATGAGTTGGGGCTTAGTTTCTCGCTCGAGGAGATCAACCACATCTGCTCGCGGACTCCAGTGTTGTGCGACTTGAAGCCGGGTGGCCGGTTCATGGCTACCGACTTTTTCCGCGCCGGAGGCACCCGGTTGCTGGGACACATCCTGGCTGAAAGCGAACTACTGAACCGCGATTGCATCACCGTGAGCGGCAAGACCATTGGCGAAGAAGTCGCGGAAGCGAAGGAGCAGGCGGGACAAGAGGTGATTCGTTCCGTCGAGCGATCGTTGAGCCCGACTGGCGGCTTGGCAATTCTCCGCGGCAATCTTGCGCCCGAGGGTTGCGTGGTCAAGCTGGTCGGCCAGGCACGCCGCGAGCATCACGGTCCGGCACGTGTCTTCGAAAGCGAAGAGCTGGCGTTCGAGGCAGTGCAGAGTTCGCAGATCAAGGCGGGCGATGTCATCGTGATCCGCAACGAAGGCCCGCGAGGCGGCCCCGGCATGCGCGAGATGCTGGCCGTCACTGCCGCGCTGGCTGCGACGCCGCTTAGCGAATCCGTGGCTCTGCTGACCGACGGCCGCTTCTCCGGAGCCACCCATGGGTTCATGGTCGCGCATGTAGCACCGGAAGCCGCTGTGGGCGGACCGATCGCCACGGTGCATGAAGGCGACATGATCACGATTGACGTTGATCGCGGCAGATTACAGCTCGAAGTATCCGAGGCGGAGTTGCAGCGCCGGATGACCAAGTGGGTGCCACCGATCCCGCGATATAAGACTGGCGTATTCGCCAAGTATGCAAACAGCGTTTCGTCCGCCGCGTTCGGAGCCGTGACGACGCCGAGCCCTGGGCGCGAAGATGCCGACGGTATATACGTTCCCGATTTCGACAAGGCGGGAGCACGAGGGAGATGAGCAAGATGCGATTGACTGGTGCGCAGATCGTTTGGAAGTGCCTGGAGCGGGAGGGCGTGGACACCGTATTCGGCTATCCCGGCGGATGCGTGCTGCCCATGTACGACGCGTTGCAGCACACTCCTTGCATTCACCACGTGCTGGTGCGGCACGAGCAGGGTGCGGCCCACATGGCTGACGGCTACGCGCGCGCCACGGGAAGAGTCGGAGTAGCGCTGGCGACCTCGGGGCCGGGCGCGACCAACCTGGTTACGGGAATCGCGACCGCCATGCTCGACTCGTCGCCCATCGTTTGCCTGACCGGGCAGGTTGGCAGCAAGTTCATCGGGACTGATGCGTTTCAGGAAATCGACATCACCGGCATCACCATGCCAATCACCAAGCACAACTACATGGTGACCGACGTCAACGATATCGCGCACACGCTGCGCGAGGCGTTCATCATCGCGCGCACGGGACGGCCCGGGCCGGTACTGGTCGATATCACCAAAGATGCGCAGATGGCATCGTGTGATTTCGAGTGGGACTTCGTGATGCCACGGTTGCGCAAGCTGGAAACCTGGGAGTCTCCTGATCCGGCGCAACTCGCCGAGGCTGCGGCCTTGATCAACAAGGCGGAGCGCCCGGTGATTCTGGCGGGTCACGGCATCCTGATGTCGGGTGCGATGCAGGACCTGCAACTGTTCGCCGAAGCCAGCGATCTTCCTGTGGGTCTGACGCTGTTGGGGTTAGGCGCGTTGCCACACTTCCATCCGCTGTGCCTGGGCATGATGGGAATGCACGGCGAAGCCTGGTTGAATCACGCCATCCAGAGCGCGGACTTGCTGATCGCGCTGGGCATGCGCTTTGACGACCGCGTTACCGGCAAACTCGAAAGCTACGCCCAGAACGCGAAGAAGATCCACGTGGACATCGACGCGTCTGAAATCCATAAAAATGTTCGTGCCGATGTCGCCATTGTGGGTGACCTGAAACAGGTGCTTCCGAAACTGACTCCGCTGCTCACTCCCGTGAAGCGCTCTGCCCTTTGGGCGGAGATCAACGAGGCCAAGGGCGCGGTCGCAGTGCGCGACATTCGCAACCTTCCTGACACCGGGCACCTGTATGCCGCGCACGTGATTCACGACTTGTGGCGCGAGACCAAAGGCAAAGCGCTGATCGTGACTGACGTAGGCCAGCACCAGATGTGGGAGGCGCAGTATTACCACCACAGCGAGCCCCGCTCGCTGATTACCTCCGGCGGATTGGGCACGATGGGCTTTGCCTTGCCGGCGGCGATTGGCGCGAAGTTTTCGCGTCCCGAGGCGGACGTCTGGGTGATCGTGGGCGACGGCGGGTTCCAGATGACCATGGCTGAGTTGGCGACCATTGTGCAGGAAAACATCAAGGTCAATATCGCCATCATCAACAACGGCTATCTCGGAATGGTGCGTCAGTGGCAGGAGTTCTTCTATCAGAGGAACTACGCCGCCACGCCGCTAGTCAATCCCGATTTCACCAAAATCGCCGAAGCATACGGCATCCTGACGTTTGCGGTCACGCACCGCGACGAGGTGGCTCCGACTGTGCAGAAGGCCCGCGAGCATCCGGGGCCGGTGCTGATCGATTTCCGGGTGGAGCAGGAAGATTCGGTTTATCCCATGGTCCCGGCGGGCTCGGCGCTGCACGAGATGATCCGGCGGCCGAGCGCCATTGTGGAAACGGCAGACGAGTAAATCTTATGAACATGACCTATTTGCTGGACGTTGCGAACCATACCGGCGTGGTGACACGTATTTCGCTGATCTTCCGGCGGCACGGTGCGAACTTGCAGTCGCTGTCGACGGCGAAGACGGAGCATCCGTCGATCGTTCGCATCGTAGTCACATCAGACCTGGAGGGACGAGCGGCCCAACGCATCAAGGGTCAGCTTTCGAAGCTTATCGACATTTTCAAGGTGGACATGATCTCGAATGAAGAGGGCACTTTCCGCGCCTTCGGCATGATGAAGATTGCGTGCACGCTGCAGACCCGGCCGCAGATTCTGCAACTGCTGGAGATCTTCAACGGGCGCGTGCTCGAGCTAACCACCGAGTGGGTGCTAGTCGAGATGACGGGCACTCCGGAACAACTGGAAGGCCTGCTGCAAGTGCTGCAGCCTTATGGAATTCTTGAGGCGGTGGAGACGGGACCAATTGTCATTCGCCGCAATTCGCCACGCAACGCAACGCGACCTCAGCCCACGTGGGAAGTCGTCCCAGGTGCGTTGTCTGCAGGTGTAAGTTCAACTTCTACTTCAACTTCGAATTCCACGCAGGAGAGGAAACGCTATGGCACAGATCTTTTATGACAAGGACGCCGATCTTTCGCTGGTGAAGGCCACCAAGGTCGCCATTATTGGATACGGATCGCAAGGCCATGCGCATGCGCTGAACCTGCGTGACAGTGGAGTCGATGTCTCCATCGGACTGCATCCCGGTAGCCGCTCGCGCGCACGCGCCGAAGCCGCAGGGCTGACCGTAAAGTCGGTGAGCGATGCTGCGGCGTGGGCCGACACCATCATGGTGCTTGCGCCGGATACGGAGCAAGCGAAGGTCTATCACCGCGACATCCAGCCCAATCTGAAGCCGGGCAAAACGCTGATGTTTGCCCACGGGTTCAACATCCGCTTCGGAACGATTCAGTGCCCGTCCGGAGTGGACGTCAGCATGATCGCTCCGAAGGCGCCGGGGCATCGCGTGCGTGAGGTGTTCGTCGAAGGCGGCGGCACACCGTGCCTCGTCGCGGTCGAGCAGGATGCTTCCGGCAAAGCCTGGCAGTACGCGCTGTCGTACGCCAAGGGCATTGGCGGAACTCGAGCCGGGGTTCTGAAGACTACCTTCACCGAAGAGACTGAGACCGACTTATTCGGCGAGCAAGCAGTGCTGTGTGGTGGTGCAAGTGCGCTGGTCAAGGCCGGATTCGAAACGCTCGTGGATGCTGGTTACCAACCCGAGGTGGCCTACTTCGAGTGCCTACACGAACTGAAGCTCATCGTCGATCTGATGTATCGCGGGGGGCTGAGCTACATGCGCTACTCGGTCAGCGATACGGCTGAGCACGGCGACTACACCGCCGGCAAGCGCCTGATCAACGACGATACCCGCAAAGAGATGAAGCAGATTCTCGAGGAGATTCGCAACGGAAAGTTCGCCTCCGAGTGGATTAAGGAGAACGAGACGGGTCGACACAACTTCATCGCCGAGCGTGAGAAGCAGCGCGAGCACCTGATCGAGACTGTGGGCGAGGGGTTGCGCGAAATGATGCCATTCCTCAATCCGGTAAAGGTGTCGGATCTCGAAGCGCCAGCGAAGAAGGAAGAACCGGCAGTCGCGACCACCGCATAGAAAGAACAGCAGGGAACTCGGGAGCACAGCATGGCCTTTTTTTCTGAGAGCAAGCGGGTCTGGAAGAACGGGAAGATCATTCCCTGGGAAGAAGCCACGGTCCACATGTCGGCGCACGGCCTGCACTACGGGACCGGTGTCTTCGAAGGCATTCGCTGTTACAACGCAGCGGACGGCCCTGCGGTCTTCCGGCTCGATGCTCACCTGGAGCGCATGTTCGGCTCGGCGCGGACCTATGGACTTCCGATTCCTTATTCGCAGGAAGAACTTACGCAAGCTGCCATTGACGTCATCAATGCCAACGGGTTCTCGGATTGCTATGTGCGGCCCATCGCGACCTATGGGAGTGCCAGTCTTGGTGTTCACCCACGGAACTGCCCGGTCGAGGTCGCCATGCTGGCGTGGCCCTGGGGCGCGTACCTCGGCGCCGATGCGCTGGAGAATGGCATCCAGGTAACGGTTTCACGGTGGAAGAAGTTCAGCTCACTCGCCATGCCGGCCACGGCAAAAGCCTGCGGGCAGTATCTGAACTCGATGCTTGCGGTGCAGGACGCAGTTCGCTGCGGGTTCGACGAAGCGTTACTGGTCGACGAAGAGGGCATCATCGCCGAAGGCTCCGGCGAGAACTTCTTCATGGTGCAGAACGGCAACGTCCTGACCAACGACGAACGCGACCATGTGCTGATGGGAATTACGCGTGACTCGGTGATCACACTGGCGCGCGATCTGGGGTACAAGGTCTTCGTCGGCCAGATGCATCTGGAAGAATTGGAAGTCGCCGACGAGGCATTTTTCACCGGTACCGCAGCGGAAGTCACGCCCATCAGTGCGGTGGATCGCAAGCCGATCGGAAACGGCAAGCCGGGGCCGGTCACGTTGGAGTTGCAGCGTGCGTTCTTTGCCGCAACTTCAGGGCGCGATCCGAAGCACCAAGATTGGTTGACTCCCGTGACCGCGAAGACGGCCGTCGAATCCTAGTGCTCGGAGAGCATCAGGTAGCGCGATCCCGGGGCTTGCGAGACGGCCTTACAGGTTTTGAGGAACGCTTGACCAGCATGCGAGAGAACAGTTCCAGTGCGGTACACAAGACGCAGTTTGCGCTCCATGGCGAGTTCAGGGCACGGCACGTGGACCAACTCCTTGTTGGCAATTTCATGCTCAACCGCGATGAGTGGAACCAAGGCGACACCGTTCTCCATGCGGACGAACTGCTTGATGTCTTCGATGGTCGGGAGTTCGACATTCATGTGCAGCGGCGTGTGGTGTTTCTTGAAGGCTTGAATCACTTTCTCACGGTACGGGCTCAGCACACTGTGGGCGATAAACGACTCCGCCCCGAGGTCCTTGATGCCGACATTCTTGGCTTTCGCCAAAGGATGCCTAGGATACACGATCAGCGCCAGTTCGTCGCGGTAGAGCATATGGGAAGTCAGTTCGTTGTCGTCGGTGCGAAACGAGACGACACCAAACTCGACATCGTGGTTCAGCACTTGGGTGGGAACTTCGCGTGCCAGGGTACGCATGACCTGGATTCGGATCATAGGATGCGTGTGGTGATACATGTGCAACACGGGCAGCAGGTAGCGGGCAGTGAATTCGTTAGCGGCGATCACCAGCTTGCCTTGGTGCAACATGCGTAGCTCTTTGAGGGAATCGCGGGCTTCCTCGCGAACGTTGAGCAGCTCTTTGGCATACGTTTGCAGGACCTGGCCGGCGTCGGTAAGCGACCCATCTCGGGAGGATCGGTCGAAGAGGCGTTCGCCGAGTTCGTCCTCGAGTTTCGAGATGGTCTGGCTGACGGCCGACTGGGTGCGGTGCATGCGGGCCGCAGCCCGGGAAAAGCTTTTTTCCTCGGCTACGGCGAGAAATGTCTCTAGTTGGAAGAGTTCCATCATTACCGCCTTTTCGGACTTGGGAAGGAATAAGTGATTGAATCACGTTGGCTAATGATTATGCAAGATATATTATTTTGACTAATCGATGATAAGTCAGTAACCTTAAACCATCACACCTTGGAGGTGAGTATGCAGCGTGACCGCGTATTGGTATTTGATACGTCGCTCCGCGACGGCGAGCAGGCCCCCGGATGCAGCATGAACGGGGACGAGAAGCTCCTATTCGCCAAAAAGCTCCAAGTGTTAGGGGTCGACATCATCGAGGCCGGTTTCCCGGTCGCCTCCGCGGGCGACGCCGAAGCTGTTCGCCGCATCGCGACCGAAGTTCAGGGACCGGTAATTGCTGCGCTGGCGCGCTGCGTCGAAAAAGACATAGCTGTTGCATGGGAAGCAGTTAGCCGTTCCATGCGGCCGCGCATTCACACATTCCTCGCCACCTCTGACATTCACCTTGCCTTTAAGCTGAAGATTGGGCGCGACGAGGCCCTGAACCAGGCGAGAAAGATGGTCGCCTATGCTCGCTCATTATGTACCGACGTTGAATTCTCTCCCGAGGACGCAACCCGGTCGGACGTTGGCTTCCTGTGCGAAGTATTGCAGGCGGCGGTTGATTCCGGCGCGACCACGCTGAACATCCCCGACACAGTGGGCTACACCACGCCTAGTGAATACGGGGATCTAATCCGTACCATTCGTCAGCGGGTGAAGGGGATGGAAAACGTTACTATTTCGGTTCACTGCCACAACGATCTGGGCCTCGCGGTAGCGAACTCACTGGCCGGGGTTGAGGCGGGTGCTCGTCAGGTGGAGTGCACGATCAATGGCATCGGGGAACGGGCAGGGAATGCCTCGCTAGAAGAATTTGCCATGGCGTTGCACGTGCGCGCCGACCGCTACAAACTCGAAACCGGCATCAATCATCCGGAGATTTTCGGAGCCAGCCAGTTACTGTCCGAACTGATTGGCTTTGAGGTTCAGCCGAACAAGGCCATCGTCGGACGCAACGCTTTCGCGCACGAAGCGGGCATCCATCAGCATGGTGTGCTGAATAACCCGCTGTGCTACGAGATCATGACGCCGGAGACAGTTGGCATTCCGGCGGAACGGATCGTTCTCGGTAAGCACTCGGGTCGCCATGCCTTGGTCTACAAGTATCGCGAGCTTGGCCACGAGTTGTCAGGTGAGGAAGTCAATCGAATCTACCAGGACTTTACCCGTCTGGCCGACCGCAAGAAGAACATCTACGAGCAGGACCTGCTCGCGATGCTGTTCGCCCATCGCGGTGGTATGCGCGAAACCAAGGGTCCCTCACCGGAGATGCGACCGGCATGAAGTTGCGCATTGTCGTATTGCCGGGAGACGGAATCGGCCCTGAGGTCACCAAGCAGGCAGTTGCAGTATTGCAGGCTGTCTCGGATGTGTGCGGCTATGAGTTTCGTTTCGAGTCGCACCGCATCGGCGGAGCGGCGATTGAACAGGATGACACGCCGCTGCCGGAAAAGACTCTGGCGGCCTGTCTGGAAGCCGATGCCGTGCTGCTGGGCGCAGTCGGTGCCCGGAAATTTGACGGACTGACCGGCGAGAAGCGGCCTGAAGTTGGGCTGCTCGCACTGCGGCAGGCGCTCGGCGGATTCGCCAACCTGCGTCCCGTAAAGGCGTACGAGGCGGTCGCGGACTGTTCTCCGCTGCGCGAAGACGTGACGCGCGGGGCTGACATTCTGATCGTTCGAGAACTCTTAGGCGGACTATATTTTGCGCAGCCGCGCGCGCTCAATGAGGATGGCCTCTCGGCCTACAACACCATGCGCTACCACGTCGATGAGATCGAGCGCGTGGCGCATGTGGCGTTCCAGGAAGCGCGCCGCCGCAAGAGGCTCGTCACATCAGTCGACAAAGCCAATGTGCTGGAGACTTCGCAGCTTTGGCGCCGCACTGTTACCGCGCTGGCGAAAGAATACCCCGACGTTCAACTGGAGCACGCTTACGTCGATTCGTTCGCCATGCAGCTCATTACCACCCCTGCCCGCTACGATGTCGTGCTGACAGAGAATCTTTTCGGCGACATCCTCTCCGACGAAGCCGCGGTAATCAGCGGATCGCTCGGCATGCTTGCATCGGCAAGTGTCGGTGGCAAGGTTGAACTCTACGAACCGGTTCACGGATCGGCCCCTGATATAGCTGGCAAGAGCATGGCTAACCCATTCGGCGCAATTCAGTCAGCAGCCATGTTGCTGCGCTACACCGCTGGTCTCTACCATGAGTCCGACAAGATCATGCAAGCGGTCGATCGTACGCTCGCTCGCGGACTGGTGACGCCAGACCTGAGCGGACGCCGCAAGCGCCCGCCCGCTCCCACCGATGCCATCGGTCAAGCCGTCGTTGAATCTGTGACCGACTTACTGCAGATGCAGATGGCCTACCACGCGGTCTGAGGGTTGGATGCAGAAGCCGCAATCATTGTTTGAAAAAGTGTGGGACTCACATGTAGTGAGGGCGCCCGAAGGTGAGCCGACGCTACTCTACATCGACCTTCACCTGGTCCACGAAGTCACGTCGCCGCAGGCCTTTGAGGGGCTTCGCTTGGCGAACCGCAAAGTACGCCGCCCCGACCTGACGTTTGCAACCATCGATCACAACGTCCCTACGACCTCCGACGAGCGGTTCCAAATCAAGGATCAAGTTGCCGCTCAGCAGATTGCAACGTTGCGAAGGAATTGCGAGGCCGCCGGTGTCCAACTGTTTGATATCGGATCGGGACGGCAGGGCATCGTGCACGTGATCGGTCCAGAGTTAGGCTTGACCCAGCCTGGCAAGACCATCGTCTGCGGCGACAGCCACACCAGCACTCACGGAGCATTTGGTGCGCTGGCGTTTGGCATCGGAACCTCTGAAGTCGAACACGTACTAGCTACCCAGTGCGTCTCGCAAACCAAGCCGCGCAGCATGCGCATCTCGGTTTCTGGAAAGTTGCCCGAGGGCACGACCTCCAAGGACCTGATACTCGAGATCATCCGTCAGTTGGGCACAGATGGTGGAACCGGACACGTCATCGAGTACGCAGGCGAGGCCGTTCGCAGCCTTACCATGGAAGAGCGCATGACCATGTGCAACATGAGCATCGAATGCGGCGCGCGCGCCGGGATGATCGCTCCTGACGACACGACAGTTGCCTACATAGACGGCCGACCGTATGCGCCAAAGGGAAGTGCATGGGATAAAGCGGTCAGCGAGTGGCGGCACTTAGTCAGCGACGAAGGCGCGACGTTCGATCGTGAAATCGTGATCGATGGCGAGAAACTGGAGCCGATCGTGACCTGGGGTACGAATCCCGGAATGTCGGCGCCGGTGACCGCAACTGTTCCGAATCCCGAACAGGCCCCCGACGCATCCGAGCGTGCCGCCATCGTTTCGGCGCTTGAGTACATGGGACTGAAAGCGGGGACGCGCATCGAAGACATCACGCTGGATCGTGTCTTTATCGGATCGTGTACCAATGGCCGCCTGGAAGACTTACGGGCCGCGGCGAAAGTCATTCAGGGACACAAAGTGCACCCCGATGTTACTGTGCTCGTCGTGCCGGGTTCGGAAGCGGTGAAGCAAGCCGCCGAGCATGAAGGGCTAGACCGCATCTTCAAAGAAGCTGGCGCGCAGTGGCGCGAGCCGGGATGTTCGATGTGTCTCGGCATGAATCCCGACATCCTCGCACCGAAGCAGCGCTGTGCCTCGACCAGCAATCGCAACTTTGAAGGACGCCAGGGTAGGGAAGGACGCACACACCTCGTCAGTCCGGCGAGCGCTGCGGCCGCAGCCGTGGCTGGGCGTTTCGTTGACGTCCGTGGCTGGGAGTACAGGAACTAGCCAGATGGAACCGATCCGCAAACATCGAGGAGTGGTTGCGCCGCTGTATCGCGAGAACGTCGACACCGACCAGATCATCCCCAAGCAACACCTGAAGCGCATTGAGCGCACGGGGTTCGGACAGTTCCTGTTTTTCGACTGGCGCTACCATCCCGATGGGAGCGACCGCGAAGACTTTGTGCTTAACCATGACCACTTTCGCACCGCGACCATCCTGGTGGCAGGCAAGAATTTCGGTTGCGGCTCTTCGCGCGAGCACGCGGCATGGGCGCTGGGAGAGTTTGGATTCCGCGTAATTCTCGCGCCGTCTTTCGCCGACATCTTCCGCAACAACGCCGGCAACAACGGCCTGCTCTTGATCGAACTGGCAGAACCTGTGATCCAACGTATCGCTGAACATGCCGACAAACATCGTCCCTATCACCTGCATGTTGATCTGGAGAACCAGACCATCGCCGACGACTTCGGCCTGTCAGAGAGCTTCGAGATCGACGCTTTCCGCCGCCACCGGTTGTTGCACGGTCTCGACGAAATCGGCATGACGCTAGAGCACGAGGCTGACATTGCGCGGTTTGAAGAGCGGCGTCAGTCGCGCGCAACCCAGCCCTAGCCCAGCACAAAACGCCTACATCTCCGCGAGCACGCGGTGCACCAGGTGCACCGAGATCGACCCTTCGCCCACCGCCGACGCCACTCGCTTCACATTGCCCGCCCGCGCGTCCCCGACCGCAAACACGCCCGGCAGGCTTGTCTCCAGCAGAAGGGGCTGACGCGAGGCCGGCCACCAGGATTTCTGCAAACCGTTCCGATCCAGGTCGTGGCCGGTGAGAATGAATCCCTTGTCATCGAGTGCCAGACAATTCTTCAGCCAGTCTGTGTTCGGCACCGCCCCGGTCATGAGAAAGACGTGGCGAATCGGCATGGTTTCGACTACACCCGTCAGCTTGTTGCGCCACTGCACCTGCTCGAGGTGCGCCTCGCCCTCCAGGGCCACGATCTCGGTGTTGTAATGCAAACTGATCTTCGGATGATTCTCGATGCGATCGATCAGATAGCGCGACATGGTGTCGGAAAGTCGTCCCGAGCGCACCACCATGTGGACCCTTGTGGCGAACTCTGACAGGTACACCACTGCCTGTCCAGCGGAGTTTCCGCCTCCTACGACGATGATTTCTTCTTGTCCGCATAATTGCGCTTCCATATTGGTTGCGCCGTAATACACTCCGACTCCTTCGAATCGCGCGAGGTTCGGAATCGACGGCCGGTTGTACTGCGCGCCCGAGGCGATTATGACCGTTCTGGCGGTAAGCTTTTGTCCGTTGTCGAGTTCAATTTGGTACGGCCGTCGATCGCAATTGAGTCGCACTGCTCCATGCGCGATCATCAATTGGGCCCCGAACTTTTGCGCCTGGTTGAGCGCACGCGCCGCCAGCTCGAACCCCGATATGCCGGTTGGGAATCCGAGGTAGTTCTCGATCTTGGAACTCGATCCGGCTTGCCCTCCGGGAGCGATTGTCTCGATCACCAGCACGTCGAGGCCCTCCGACGCAGCGTAAACCGCGGCTGCGAGCCCTGACGGGCCGGCGCCTACCACGATCAAGTCGCGCACTTGCGATTCGTCAACCGGGTTGTTGAAGCCCAGGCAATCCGCGACTTCCTGTACCGTGGGGTTGCGCAGGACCACCGTTCCCCGGCAAATCAAAACCGGGACATCTCCAATCTTCACATTGAATCGATCGAGTAATTCCTGGGACTGCTTGTCGGTGTCGAGATCGACGTAGGTATAAGGGTGTCCGTTGCGCCCCAGAAACTCGCGCAGCCGCAGCGTGCCCGCGCAATGCATGGAGCCCAGCACAACCACGTCACCGAAGCCCTTGGTAATGAGGACGAGGCGACGGAGGATGAAAGCGCGCATGAAAATTTCGCTGAGCTCGGCGTCTTTCGCGATCAAGGAGCGCAAGTTCTCGGGGATGATTTCGAGGAACTCGCCCGCCTCCGTGACTCGCCCGCGCACCAGGCTGCGGCGTCCCGAGATCATGTTGATCTCGCCGGTAAACTCTCGCGGGTCGTGCGTGGTCACCGGTCGCTCGCCGGTGCCGTCGGGTTGTACAATCTCCATCCGGCCTGACAGCAGGATGAACATGGGGACCTTGGTATCGCCCACGTCAAAAACAATGTCGCCGACCGCGACTGGCCGGACTGTTCCGAAGGGCCGCGCGCGATCGATCTGCGCAGATGTGAGTTTTGGGAATGCCTGGGTATAAGGATCAAGCGAGCTGACTCCGGCGGGCAGTGGTAAGGCTCGTTCTGACATGGTGGCCCTCAGGTAAACACTTGGGTGATTCGACTATCACTAAGATGCAGCGAAACTGCAGAACGAATCAGGACAGCGTCGATCATCCAGCGGTTCTCGACCTTGTTGGTATAACTATGCAGGAATCATCCTGGCATTTCGTGGAGACAAGACGATGATCGACGCTGGCATGGCTGGGCGATGGCGGAGTCTCTCCGAAGTTGTACTGCGCGATGTTCATTTCTGGATCCCTGTCGTCGTTCTATTGGCCGGACTGGCGGTGCTGCGTTGGATCAGTTGATCAGGGCCCAAACATCGCCGGAGAGTACGACGCGACCGCCGATCCACGCTGATCGGCTTCGGAGATTGCAGTCCCTGGGGATCCTGTGCGGCTTTGGCGCCGGAGCCTGGTTGGGAGCTGCAGAGGCCCCGACCAAGCTGGTGAGCGTCGGAATATCTCCCGTCGTGATTTCGTTGCTTATGGTCGCCGGAGTGTTTCTTGCGCGCTGGAGTCTACCGGCGCTGGTTCGTGGCACCGGGCAGATCGGATGGGACCTGCGGCAAGCGCCGCATCTCGTCGTATGGGGCGTGCTCGCCGGTTGTCTGTGGGCTGTTGCCAACACGCTGACCATCTTCGCGATTCGTGATGTCGGCCTCAGCATCGCGTTTCCATTGTGGAACATGAACAGCCTTATCGGCATTTTGTGGGGCATCACGTTGTTCAACGAATTGCGCAACGCTGGCGCTCTTCGTTGGCTCAGCGTGCTGGGCGGTGCGCTACTGATGTTTCTCGGCGCGTGTCTATTGGCTTACGCTTCGGCGGCGCAAACGACACCCGAACACGCCATGCGGGGCGTCGTAGCTGCTCTTGCGGCTGGTGTCTTATGGGGAACCATGTACGTTCCTTATCGCAAGGCGTACCTGACGGGCATGAATCCCTTGTCCTTCGTAGCCTTCTTTACGATTGGCGAACTCGTCACCATGACGGCCCTTGCGATCAGCTATAGGGGTGGCCCATCGCCTCTTTTTCGCGAACTGCTCAAGACGAAGGAGGTGCTGTTCTGGTTGCTGCTGGGAGGTTTCGTCTGGGTCATCGGTGATTTGTTCCAGCAGTATGCCGCTAAGTATGTGGGCATCAGTCGCGGCATTCCTCTTTCAAATACCAACCAATTGTGGGGACTGGCGTGGGGCGTTCTGGTTTTCGGTGAGCTTCGTGGCCGCGGTCTTTCGCTCTATGCGTTGGTTATCGGAGGGTCACTGTTGATGGCAGCCGGCGCAGGCGCCATCGCATTCTCTTCAGTTACTGGCAAAGAACATGGGCGATGGCATGAAGCGGCACATCGTGAAGGTAGACGATACGGGGTGTCGGCCGACTACGTCCAGGCCGGCCTGGCGGGAGAAGATTCGAATATCGAAACCACCGGTAATCGTTCCCGTACCTGGCTGGACTGGAGCATCATGGCAACTGCCACTGCGGTTTTTATTGCTCTGGCTGCGGTAAGCCGAGTTCCCGACCTGGCAGCGAATTGGACTGCGGCCGCACTGTTGATTGCCGCGTTGTTAGTCTTTCTGGCGGCGTGCGGGGCTTCGTTGTGGAAGGCAACGCGCTTCAGCTAGCGCCAGCGCCAGACGTCTCCTCGGCATGGTGACGAGTAGCGCAAAAACGCGGTCAGTGCACGACCAGACCGCTGCGCCACCTGTCCACTAAAAGCCACCACAGGTAGCGCTCCCACTCCGACAGCGTGGTCTTTGCCCATTGTCGATTCGTCCACCAGCGGGTGCCGAAGAAGTATGGGTCCGAGGCGCCGTAGAACGAAAAGTGATATTGCGGAAGCCGATGTTGCAAGATGTCACGGGCGCGGCGAATATGGTAGTCGGAAGAAACCACCAGGATCGATTTCGCACCCGACGCCGCCAGGCACGGCTCGATATACCTTGCCTCGTCGTAAGTGGAGTTCTCCGGAAGAGGGCAAACTATTGACTGTCCTGGAGTCGTCCGATTCACGAACTCCCTGGCCAGGTCCATGTCTGAATTCCCGAAGGTTTCGCCTTTGGAAAACACATCCAGCACGAGATGATTGGCATAGCCTTCCTGCATGAGCCTCACGCCATTCCAGTAGCGCAAGTCGTTGTCTCCCCCGGCCAGTACAACAATGAGATCGGCAGGTTCAGGATTGTTTACCACGAGGAAAGAGCCGGCATGCCGCGAGAGAAAGATCGCGAGGAAGGCCAGCACTGGCAGGACGGCGACGCGTTTCAACATGGTCGCCTTGATTCTATCCGAACGAATCCGTGGCCAGGTGCCAACCTACGCGAACGTATCCCGACCGCACCTCCAGCATGCACTCAGCAGCGCGCAAGTATGGCGGTGGTCGCCGGGGAGCGACGGTCGGCCGCGATTTCGTGTGTAGACAACCGTCTACGCAAGGAAAATAGTGCAGCCGGCCAGTCCGCCCTCAGCTACTTGCCCAAAATGTTCTTCCCAAAGCTGTACTTCGTTCCGATCGTGACGCGCACGCTGTTACGACCGCCATCCAGCAAATTCGAGAAGAAATTATAGTGAACAAAATCGCTGGCTACGCGAATCCCGAAGTGCGGAGTGGCCTCCCAGGTTATCCCACCTCCGAAACCGTAAAACACCACGGTGTCGGATTGCGACGTGCTTCCGTTCAACAGGCCGTTTACAACCTGTGCGATGTATGGATTGTTGGGCTTGGCCGTGAAGCTGGCATGTAGTGCCCCGAGCGCCGGCCGCGCGAAAAAGGTCACCTTCCGCAGTTTGCGGTAATTGAATTGCGGTCCGGCCTCATAGGTGTAGGTCGCAGAGTTGTAAGGGACCGCCACCGGGATCCCCAGATGTTGGAAGAGCGGCAGATACGGCGCCAACTTCGCCTGTGTGGCCGCGTTAAGATCGTTCGGCAGCAACGTAGAGTGCCCACCGGCGTAGCTGAAATCGCCACCGAGCGTCAGCCAGGAGCGGACGTTGATGCCAAAGTCCCCATCGAATCCGCGTTGCGCCAGGTTCAACGAAGGCGTGCTGAGATAGGAAAAGGCGCCATAACTGCTGTACTTGCTTATGTAGGTTTGCTGTGCGAGACATGTGACGACAGAAAGAGAGAGAAAAACCAGCAATAGAATAAAAGTAGAACGCCGCATAGGGCTGCTCCTTGCGAGCTTATTTTGAATTGGGATCCCGTCGAATCCAGCGAGCTTGCAGTTGGCCTACCACCGCAAATCGGGAATTTTTGTATCGCCGAACCAGACATCTTTAGTCTCTGTCATTTGCAATCAGCATCGAAAGCAAATTCGCCACGAACGTGGAGCATTTTCCCAAAACGGGACAAAATTGCGCTCCTGTCATGGTTTATGTCAGGCGGGAGGAGCACGAAGCGGACTCGACCTGCGGTTGCCGCGCGGGGAAAGCCGTCACTTGTTCGATGTATGCGTTATGTCGCGTGCTTGAGCCAGGCGATTCGCGATGATGGTATACGCCGACGAGTTAAACGAGAGGCCGATGTGGGTTCCGGGAACCTCAAAGTCGGAGTCGAGATTCCCAGTCAAACAGTAACGCCAATCTACGATGCCGTCGTTACGCGTATAGATGGCTGTCTCCAGCACCGAATCTGGAACGTTGCGGCGGATTGAATCGAGGAAGTTGCAGGTGCATCGGCCCGTGTAGCAGGTCGGCAGGACTCCCGAGCCGTGTTCTCTCAAGATATGCTTGCGGACCGCTTCTGCCGCCTGAAGCACGCTACGATGCGCTACGGTGCCACGAAATGGTGAAGCCAGCGTGATCACCGAAGCGACATCATCCGGTCTTTGACTGGCGACCGACCGGGAGATGATGCCGCCGAGGCTGTGACCGATAAGATGGATCTTGCGTTTCGTCTCGGAGAGCGCCTTCTCGATGCATGCGTTGAGCCGCTGCTGAATCAGGATATTCGGGCACTCCGCATTGATCCCGATACCCGAGAAATAAGGACGATATCCGATGCGGCCGAGCCAGGTGTGGAGTTGCGTGAGGTAAGCGTCGGTGCCCAGGAACCCGGGAACCAGCACTACGGCCGATCCGTCACCGTGGGGCACTCCCAGACCGTAATAAACCGGCGAGGAATGAAGCAGCAGAATGTCGGCGGCGAAGAGCGCCTCTTTCCAAATAGAAATGTTGGCTTCTGCTTGATCTTCGCGAAAGTCGGAATGCCGTAGGCCCGTCGCCAATATCTACTTCTCCCTGGGAACCAGATGCGAGCAGATCGCTGGTGGTCACGGGAATTTCCCGTACAGACCAGCGAAATCGACCCCACGCCGTCCCCGGGGAATCAATATAGACGTTTTCGCGAAAGTTGCCAAAGGTTAACTTTGAGAGCAGTAGACCCAATCGCTGTTGCGGAGAAAGCAACCAGGAATGGCGATTCGCATCGAGAAATGGTGGCGGACGCGGTTAACGTGCCAGGGCCACTGCATCGCTCTCTGGCTGGCTTGTATGCTGCAGCCCAGCATGGACGGCACCCTAAGCGTCTCGGCGTAGAATGAGAACACGCTGATCGAGAGTTGTGCGTTGCAGCAGGGAGGCGCTTCCATGAGTCCAGCGACAATCGTGATCAAGAAGTACCCCAACCGCAGGCTCTATGACACCTCCGCCAGCCGGTATATCAACCTTGAGGACATCGGTGAGATGGTCCGCAAGGGAAAAGACGTACAGGTGGTTGATGCGCAAACCGGGGCGGATGTCACACGTGTAACGTTGACCCAGATCATCGTGGACGATGCCAAACAGCAGCCGACCGGGCTTCCCCTCGAACTCCTTCGCCAACTGATCGTCTCCTCAGACGAGGTCGGCCGGGAGTTCATCATGTGGTATCTGAAGTCCGCCTTCGATGCCTACCAGGGCGTTCAGAGCAAGCTGCACAGCGGGCTGACCGAGATGCAATCAGCAGCGATGTCCCCGATCGGCATGCTCAAGAACTTCATGCAACGGCGGCCAGCTGAGAGCCCGGTCCCAGAGGTGCGAAGCGACGCCAGCGCGGAATTGCAACAATTACGCGAGCGAGTTGCCGAACTGGAGGCGCGTGTCGAGAAACCACGACGGACAAAGGCTCCGGCCAAGCAGAAGTCCAGAAAAAACAAGAACACCGTGAAACGTCCTTAGGCATGAGCAAGGCTGACGGTGAGCTTCACTGTACGCTGACCGTTGTCTGCTCGGCCTCGTCGTTCCATTGCGTCTCCAATGCCGGGGGAATGAAACTCATCGCGCGTTCCGTCAATGCCGTAATGGTCAGGCTGGGATTGACGCCGAGGTTCGAGCCGATCACCGACCCGTCACAGATGTACATGTTCTTGTAGCCGAAAACACGGTTGCGATAATCGACGACGCCGTTCGCAGGTGAATCGGCGATGACGCAACCTCCCAGGCAGTGCGCGGTTCCAGGTATGTCGAACAGTATTTCCGGAAGCATGCTCATGGCTGTGCCTCCGGCAGCGCGCGCCATCTTCTCGGCAAACTCGTTGGCCTGCGGAATGAACGTGGGTATGCGCTGGCCGCGGCTGACCAGCGTCTTGCGGAACGGCGAGAACAGCGAGCGCTCCCAGCACATGTCGATGTGTCCCTCGAGCGCCTGCATGCACAGCAGGATCACCGACTCGCGTGCCCAGCCGAACGGCTTCATGACACGGAATGTCCTAATGGGATGAAGGATCGCTGAAGTGATCAGGTTCTTGAGCCACAGACCAATCCGGCCTGGGCCAGGCCGCCCTCCAGTCAGGATCGTCGTCCATACCGACATGGCGTCGGACCCGCTGGGATAGCGGACGGCTTCGATGTGCGTATGCTCATCGATGTAAACACCCGAGCCAATCGCGACCCCTTTGGATAGGTCGTCGGTAGCTCCCGGCACTCGAACGCCGATCAGCGATTCAGAGTTAGTTCGCACGTATCGGCCAACCTGGTCGCTAACACGAGGAAGCGATTGTTTGTCCTTCAACCGGAAGAGCAACTCCATGGTGCCGAGGGCAGAGGCGGCAAAGACCACCGAGCGGCAGGTAAATTGTCGCGGATGGTGGTTTAGCCAGGCCGTGGACTTTACGGTGGAAACTCGATAACCGCTGCTGCCATCGCTTACCCGGTCGAGTGGCTGAACATCCACAACGCGCGTTTCCGGAAAAACCTGCGCGCCGTGCTTCTCGGCGAAGTACAGGTAGTTCATGTCGAGAGTGTTTTTCGCGCCGTGGCGGCAACCCATCATGCAGCCGCCGCATCCCTGGCATGTAGTCCGCTCCGGCCCTTCGCCGCCGAAGTAGGGATCGGGCATGGTGACGCCACCCTGAACGCCTTCCGGCGCCTGGAAGATAGCGACGTTGGTGCGATAAAACGTGTCGCCTATCCCCACGGACTCTGCCACTTTCCGTAACAACTTATCCGCCGGCCCTAGAATCTTGTTCTCAGTGACGCCCAGCATTTGCGACGCAGTGTCGTAGTGGCGCGGCATCTCTGACTTCCAATCGTCGAGCCCCTTCCACGAGCCACTATCCCAGACTTTGTCAGGAGGACGCAGCATGGTGCAGGCGTATGTGATCGACCCGCCACCGACCGCGCATCCATGCAGGATCGTGACATGCCGAAAGAAGCGCATGTTGAAGAAGCCGCGTAGCGCAATGCCTGGCCGCCAGAACCAACGATGGAGCGACCAACTAGTTTTCGGGAGGTTCTCGGGAGTCCAGCGGCGCCCCATTTCCATCACGGCGACGCGGTAACCTTTCTCCACCAGACGGTGCGCGGTGACGCTGCCTCCGAAGCCGGAGCCGATGACGATGAAGTCGAAATCGAATTCGTTATCCTGACGCGACATCCGAGACCCTCGCGCTAAACCGGCACAGCTTTCTTTCGACCGACTTTTGCGGCCGCGAGAACTTCTTGCGGTTGCGGCATACCTCGTCGGGCATAACGAATCTTGCCGTCCGGTCCGATCAAGTACACCGTGCGATTCACCATGCCCCCATCGGAGTTGTACAGCGCAGCCACGTGCTGATCGGCATCCACGAGCAGCGGGAAGGGAAACTGATATCGCTCGCGAAATTCGCGATGGCTCTCGGCGCTCTGCGGGTTGACACCGAAAACTACGACATTCAATCCGCGAACATCTGGCCACGCGTCACGAAACACGCATAACTGCTTGCAGCAGATCATAGTGTCATCGCCCGGGTAGAAAACCAGCACGACATTCTTGCCACGCAGGGAGGACAGCTTGACCCTTTTGCCAGACTGAGCAGGCAGGGTGAAATCGGGGGCCTTGGAGCCGACCGGAAGCGGATCTCGCGGTAACCAACTGAACATTATTTGATGCCTCATTCTTGAGCAATAACCAAAACTACCTTTCACGCTGTTGTTTAGAATCAATGATTTAGCCATAAAATTGTCTCTATGTCATTGAAAGACAATATAGTTATGGCTATCCATGTCACACATATAGACTTAGCAGTGCCATTTTTAGCCATCTGTTCGCCATCGCGCTATTTCGTCCTTGCCGCGGCTTCGGCCTTGCGGATGGCCTTCTCATGAAGATTGTAAGTGGCAAGCGCCTTGCTAGCTCCCTCTCGCGCCATGCCGGTGCTCATGTGGAGCTCGCCCTCAGCGAAGGTGTCTTCTGCGTCGAGCCGCATGCGCTCCGCCTCTTCATCCGCCTCCAGCACCTTCTGGGCGATGGCCAGTAGCTCCGGATCGCCGGGCTTGGCGGCGACCTTGGGCTTGGCACCGTGCTTTCCGTTGGAGGCGTCACTGCTCTGGGTGGCGAGATAGTTGTAAGCTCGCTTCAGCTCGTCGCTCCAGTCGGCTTTCACCTTATCTTCGGCATCGTTAAGGGCGGCGGTGGCTTTGTCGGCGATGACGCGTACCTTGCGCTTCTCCATCAGCCACTTGAACACGCCCCATTCCAGGCCCTGCGTCATAATGGCGCGGGCTTCTTCCACAGCTTCAAGTTTTCGCATAACCGTAATAATCCAATATTAGGAATTCAGTGCGTGGCGCGGCGCTCGGCGAACAGGTCCATGCCGACGAATGCCGCCGCACCACGTGTCATTGTAGGGCGGGACGCTGAGATTCCGAGGTGATCCACGGCACTGGGCGAGCCGCGATTCCCAATTCGGGAAAGCACGTGCATCTTAGCTTGCACGAGCCAAGATGCCGGCACCCGAGCTAACCAGCTTTACGCCAAGCGTACAATCGTTCTTCATCACTTTTTGGAGGGTTCATGCGCAAGTTCTATCTTGTTTCGGCAGTTGTGTTTCTAGCAATGATCGCGGGCGCATATCAGTTGAGCGCCCAGGCACCAACCTACACCTTGACTGTGGTCGTTGAGGGAGTGAATGAGAAGGACGGAAACATCGGAATGCTAGTGTTCAACTCCGACAAAGGATGGCCCGACGACCGCAAGGTCGCTCTCCGCGACATTGCAGTACCGGCCAAGCCCAGCACCACGAACACTATCGAGGTTCCCAATCTGCCGGCTGGCGATTACGCCGTTGCGGTAATCCACGACGTCAACAAGAACCACAAGCTCGACAAGAATTTTATGGGTGTCCCGACCGAGCAGTGGGGAATGTCAACGAACCCATCGCACGGACTCAAAGCTCCCTCGTTCAACTCGGTGAAGTTTTCCCTCACCGGCAATCAGGAAATTCATATCAAGGTGCAGTGACAGGACAGTGGTTAGTGGATAGTGGTTAGCAAAGACGCAAGAAAGATCCAAGACTACAGCGCCCCCAGGTGAGCAGTCCGGAGGCGCTGATTGTTTTATGTCTTTCAGCTATTCCTTACGGCAGATCCTCGTAAGCAACGCTGGTCAGGAACTCCTGGTACTCGCCCTTCGACATGTTGGTAAACAACTCTGCCGCGCGGTCGAATTTCTGGTCCTTGGGCGTCGTTTCGGCCGCCTTCAACCGCTCGACCACTTCCCGCAAAATCGCGTCGAACATCTCTGGCGTAATCGATCGTCCGTCGTCCATCTTGGCCTGGTATCGGAGCCACTGCCAGATCTGCGAACGGGAAATCTCCGCAGTGGCGGCGTCTTCCATCAAGTCGTAAATCGGGACGCATCCATTGCCGCGCAGCCACGACTCCAGATACTGCAATCCAACGTCAATGTTGCGCCGGAGTCCGCCTTCGGTAATCGCGCCTTTCGGCAACTCCAGCAAATTGGCAGCCGTGATCGGTGAGCGCGGGCTTGCCGGCGGCTTGATCTGATTCGCCGCTGGCATGTACTCGTCGAAGATCTCCTTCGCAATTGGAACCAACCCGGGGTGTGCCACCCAAGTTCCATCGTGTCCGGCACGAACCTCGCGGAGCTTATCTTGCCGCACGCGCTCCATCGCCTTTTCATTGGCCTCTGGATTATTGCGGATCGGAATCTGCGCCGCCATGCCTCCCATAGCGTGAATCCCGCGCCGATGGCAGGTGTGGATCAGCAGCTCGACATACGAGCGCAGGAACGGCTGCTCCATGGTGACAACGCCTCGGTCGGGCAGAACATGACTTGCGTGGTTCCGGAACTTCTTGATGAAGCTGAAGATGTAATCCCAGCGCCCACAATTCAGCCCAGCGGAATGGTCGCGCAATTCGTAGAGAATCTCATCCATTTCGAAGGCTGCCGTGATGGTCTCGATCAGGACAGTTGCGCGGATGGTGCCCTTGGGAATGCCAACGTATTCCTGCGCGAACACGAACACGTCGTTCCACAGGCGGGCTTCCTCGTGGCTCTCCAGTTTCGGCAGGTAGAAGTACGGACCGGTGCCAGACGCAATCTGCGCCTTGGCGTTATGAAAGAAGAACAATCCAAAATCAAACAGCGAGCCAGAAATAGGAGTGCCGTTGATGAGCACGTGCTTTTCGTTGAGATGCCAGCCGCGAGGACGCACGAACAGCACCGCCGGCTTAGGGATCAGCTTGTACTCTTTGCCCTCGGGAGAGCGGAACTCGATGGTGCGAGCGACGGCATCGCGGAGGTTTTGCTGCCCGTCGATGCAGTTGGTCCACGTGGGAGAGTTCGAGTCCTCGAAATCTGCCATGAAGACGCTGGCCCCTGAGTTGAGCGCGTTGATGATCATTTTTCGATCGGGTGGACCGGTAATTTCCACGCGGCGATCGAGCAGGTCGGGAGGAATCGGGGCCACCTTCCAGGAGGCCACCCGGGTTGGACGAGAGGCTTCCAGGAATTGGGGCAACTGGCCAGCGTCGAGGCGCGTCTGACGATTTTTTCGTTCCTGTAACAGTGTCTGGCGCTCCGGTTCGAAGAGCGTGTGCAATGCCAACAGAAACTCAGTTGCCTGCGGGGTGAGAATGCCGGGTTGGGCATCGGCTTGGGGTCCCGCAATACGTATCGCTTCAGTCTGAGTAGTCATGCGGCTTCCTTTGGCTTTGACCGAACAACGAAACGGCAGCGGTAATTGCGCGCCGCCAAGCCGTTCCGTCCGATGCAGGCCTCAGTCGTTCGCAGCAGTGCTGGGTAGCGGCAGTGATTCGAGCAACGTATACAGATGCGGCATGGGAGTGCGCTCTGTCGCTTCCCCATCATTGTAGTCCTCGGAGTCCATCTCAAACTGTTCGGTTTCCGAGGAACCAGGCAGAGCGCAAGTAGACGTTTGTCCGTTGCTGATGGTGGTAGCGACCGCGTCAAAGTAGCCCGTACCGACGAAGCGTTGATGCTTCACCGCGGAGTAGCCCAGGTTCTCCGCCATCTCGAATTCGCTCTGCTGGAATTGTGAGTATGCGGTCATGCCCGAGCGCGCGTAGCCCCTAGCTAGTTGATACATGGACAGATTAAGCACGTGGAATCCGGCTAGCGTTACGAACTGGAAGCGGTATCCCATGGCCGCCAGGTCGCGTTGGAAGCAGGCAATGTCCTCCTCGTTCAACTTCGCCCTCCAGTGGAACGAAGGCGAGCAGTTGTAGGCCAGCATCTTGCCGGGGAACTGCGCGTGGATAGCATTGGCGAACTCGCGCGCCTCACGAAGGTTTGGCTCCGAGGTCTCGCACCACAGCAGATCGGCGTAGGGAGCGTAGGCCAGTCCGCGGGCAATCGCCGCCTGCAGGCCTCCGCGATAAATGTAGAAGCCGTCGACGGTGCGCTCGCCCGTTAGGAACTGCCGGTCGCGCGCGTCGTAGTCACTGGTGATGAGTCCGGCCGAGTTGGCGTCGGTACGCGCGATGATTACCGTCGGCACGCCCATGGTGTCGGCGGCGAGACGCGCAGCGACCAACTTCTGCGTGGCTTCCTCGGTAGGTACCAGGACCTTGCCTCCCAGGTGCCCGCACTTCTTGGCGGAAGACAGTTGGTCTTCGAAATGGACTGCGGCGGCTCCGGCTTCGATCATTGCCTTCATCAGCTCAAAGGCGTTGAGGTTACCACCAAAACCAGCTTCGGCATCCGCCACGATAGGGAGCATCCAGTCGAACTCGGGACGTCCCTCACTGTGGGATATCTGGTCGGCGCGCAGCAGCGCGTTGTTGATCGATCGCACCACCGCAGGAACGCTGTTGACCGGATAGAGGCTCTGGTCGGGATACATCTGGCCGCCGAGGTTGGCGTCGGCGGCGACTTGCCATCCGCTCAGATAGATCGCTTTCAGTCCGGCCTGCGCCATCTCCACCGCCTGGTTGCCGGTGAGCGCGCCGAGCGCAGCGATGTAAGGCTCGGTGCGCAACAGCTTCCAGAACTTCTCAGCTCCGATACGAGCCAGGGTGTGTTCGATGTGGACCGTGCCTCTGAGCCGGTCGACATCGGCAGGCGTGTAGGAACGGGTGACGCCTTTCCACCGAGGTGAGTTCCAGTTGTGGTCGATGCCGTTTTTGGGTTGCGTCATGATCGCCTCCGAGTGCTGATTGCCAGACGATTAAACGACGAGAGGAGACCGTGCGCAAGAGTTGATAGTCCGTTTCGGACTAGCAGACAAAATGGGCTAGCGTGGGAAGGTTGATCAGTTAGTGTTTATAAGCCATTTATATACAGCGATATGAATCAGATCGTGTGCCGCAAGCGAGACCGCTTACGGCATGCCTCAAAGCGCGACTAGACCGAATTGGATTGTCATCCTACAATCCCATCATGTCCCGGCAGTCTCGCTTAGTCATCGACCTCGACCGTGCCCTGATGGAGCGGCAGGTAGCACAAGGATTCGCTTTGCTCGACCAGAGCAACTCCGAACTGGTTCGCATGCAATGTGCACAGCAGGACTCGGCGAATCGGTTGGTGAGGGCGGCGCAGTGGGTCGACCTGGGCTACCGCGATGTGGAATTTCTCCAGCGACTACTAATGAAGTTTCCGCCTCATGCGCGCGGCGCGATGACGCTTACGTCTTATCTTCAGTTGCTGATGGCGGAGGCGTTCTGCGCCCTGGGAGAAGAGAACCTCGATCGAGCGATTGAGTTGCTGGATTACGTGCTTCGGGCCGAATCTGAACTGGGCGATCAGCGGCTGGCCGCCATCGCGCATTTCTGGAAGGGGCGGGCGCATCGTAAAAAGGGCGAGTACGATGCGGCCATGTCGCATGTGGTCAAGGGCCGAAGCCTGATGCAGGCAATCCCCGCGCCCAGGCTGGCAGCGGTCATCCAGATTCAGGAGAGTTGGCTGTTATTTCAGAAGGGCCAATTGGGTGACGCGCTGCGACTGCTGGAAGAGGCCAGAGCGCAATTGGCGGACACCGACGATGTACTGTCTCTTGGCAACATCGAGTCGGCCAGGGGGCGCATGGAGCGCCACGGGGGGAAATACGCCGAGGCACTCAATCATTTCGCCAAGGCGGTCCAGTTGTACGCCCGCAGAGATCCGAACCATCGCAACCTGGCCCGTGCGCTGGTTAATACGGCGTCGGTCAAGCGGCTGATCGCACTGCAACTGCGCAAGCGTATCGATGCCCAGGCAGAATCGTCGAAGACGGGACACCGCGATGCTTCGTCGCGCAGAGTGTCCGGGCAGCTGGCACGATACACAGAAATCTGCCGTGAAGCCCTCGAGGAATTGCAGCGGGCGGGAGAAATCTACGCTCAGCATCATTACTACGGCGGAATCGCCTCCGTGCTGGTGAGCACTGGCTATCTTCATCTGGACAGCGGAAACATCGAGTTGGGAGCCGGCGAAGCGCTGAAAGCTTACGAACTGGCGCACGACAAGAACGACCACATTCACATGGCCCGGGCCCGCACGCTGCAGTGTATTGCGGAAAATGCTCGCGTCGACGAGCAACTGGGTGAAGATGCGGATGCCGCCGTCCACGCGAACCAGGCACGAACGTACGCAGAAGAGGCCGTTCATTGGGCAGAGCTCACGCAGAACCGCCGCTTGACCGCCGAGGCTTACGTGGCTCGCGGCATGACCTTCGCCAACGAGTTCTTTCAGGGGTGGGAAGAAGCCAAGCGCTGCGCCGATCACGCTGCGGCGTTGCTCGCTCCCGAAGATCGCGACCATCTGTGGGAGGACCTGATGGCCCTGAAAACCCGCATCCTGCGGGCTTCGAGCATTGATGAGACGCTGCGAGCGTGGTCCGAGGGAATCCTGGGTGAAAAGACATTTCAGCAAGTCACGGAAGAGTTCGCGGAAATCGTGATTCCCAAGGTCTGGCAACGGGAGGGAAAGAAAGTGTCGAAGGTCTCAACACGACTTTCGATTTCGCCCAAGAAAGTGCGGCGCATCTTGCGCAACGTCGGCTTGCTGGAATGGGGCGACGGCGAGTAAGGCACATCAGGAGCTTCGTGCTGCACCCCTCACCGGTTGGCAGCTCGCCTCAGTGCCGGCTGAAATACATGTTGAGCATTAAGCCTGCCTGGTTCAACTGCTGGTTCGGGCTCTTGCCGGTGTTGTTCTGGTGCTCGTAGTAAGGGTTGAGTTCGAAGTGCTTACCAATGGGAAACAAGCAGCCGGCATAGAGTGCCGTAGTGCTCCATTTCTGATATTGGCTTTCGTAATAGAACTCGGCGCTGGCGTAGGGCGATAGGTGGTACGAACCCCACTTCAGGGTTCGTTCGAGCTGTACTCGATTGCGATAGCGCCATGTGAAGGTGCCAGCCTTCCAGTCCAAGTCTGCGCGGTTGCGGTCCGACAGAAGGAACCTGATCGTCGGGACGGGGTAGTTCAGCGTGAACACAGGTTCCATGGGGTTCGTCGGCGGCTCGCCAGGGGTTGGAAGATAGCGGTATCCAACCGAGACTACGAGGAATCGGGACTTCGAGTCGTCCAAATCG
The DNA here is from genome assembly GCA_963699185.1 of uncultured Acidobacteriaceae bacterium. Taxonomy (GTDB): domain Bacteria; phylum Acidobacteriota; class Terriglobia; order Terriglobales; family Acidobacteriaceae; genus DASRAA01. The sequence continues at coordinate 2,132,718 of OY969419.1, forward strand.
AAGGCAGTAACATTTTCAAATTTGAGCGGCGACTTGACATAGAAATCGAGGCTGGGACCGATCTCGGCAGTGACTGGATCGCCCCCTTCACTCGTGTATTTCGCTTGAAACCAGATGCGAACGGGGGAAGTTATCTTGTAATATGCGTCGATCTCAGGCAAAAACTGGTCGGTCTGCGCCTCGCAACGAGAGCCGAGCGCCGATACCAGCACGACGCCCAGTAAGCAGCGTTTTCCGGAGTGCGCGATTCGACGCATACAGTAGGATGAGGCAAAGCAAATCCTACACCACGTCCGCTGCCGTCAGTGTGTCCGGCGGAGCGTGGACTTGATAGAGGCGGACTCCGGCATGAACATCCGAAGACTACTCATCAGCTGTCTGCTCATGATTGCGCCAGTGTTGGCGCGGGACAGCACCGACGTCATCATCATGAAGAACGGCGACCACCTGACGGGCGAGATCAAGGGTCTCGACAGTGGCGTTTTATATATCAGCATGCAGTACATTCTCGGCACGAGCCAGGTGCAGTGGTCGAAGGTTGACCACATCGAGAGCAAGCAGCTGTTCCTGGTCAAGACCGAGGACGGCTCGGTGTACACCGGTGCGCTCTCTACAGCGGAAGTGGCGGCCGGACGGCCCACGTCCATCGAGGTGGTGGAAGCACCTGACAAACAAGTGGTGCTGGAAAGGAGAAGAGTCGTTGAGATGGATATGACTTCGGAACGGTTCTGGCAACGTTTCAATGGCGACATCAATACCGGGATCATCTACTCGAAGGGCAATCAATCGACGCAGTTTAATCTGAGCTCAGATGTTGGTTATCCGCGGGAACGATGGGCAGCGACAGCGAGCTATAACTCCACCTTGGCCACCAGCACTGGCGTCACGGCTTCTACGCGAAACCAAGTTGGCCTGGGAGCGCAGCACCTGATGCGCTGGAACAACTGGTTCTATGCGGGCTTGGGCGATTTGTTGCAGAGCTCGGTGCAGGGGATCCAGTTGCAGTCCACCCTTGGCGCCGGCGTCGGACGATACCTGGCGAATACCAACCGCGCAACGATTTACCTGATCGGTGGTTTTGCCTGGCAACGCACGCAATACTCGCAAGCAATTGTCCCGGCGGGTACGCAAGACGTTGCTGCCGGCGTGATAGCTGGCGGCGCCAAACTGTTCAAGTTCAATAAGACCAATCTCAATGTAACGGGAAGCGTCTTTCCGGCGATATCCCGACCCGGGCGGCTTTACTCAAATTTGAACGTCTCTTACTACATCAAGATCACTGGCAACCTTTCCTGGAACGCGTCGTTCTATGGCAACTGGGACAACCAGCCGCCACCGACGTTTTCCGGCAGCGACTACGGCACCAGCTCGGGCCTGAGTTGGACCTTCGGCAACAAATAGCGCCGCAGTTTCGGCAACGTTGAAGGACTCGCGCGGACGCTGTACTGCTGTGTGCGGCGAGCGCTCCTGTAATATTTGCTGTCGAAAATCACATGTGTCGAAAGGACATCATGACTGCGTTCGCATATCTGGCACGTCGGGCCAGCCGCGTCCTCGTTATTGCAGCACTCTTATCGGCGGGCGCAAGTGCGCAGATCGTGCCTACCAATGATCCGCCGGTTTATGGTCCCTACAACGCGGTGATCTTGCAGGGCGGCGACGGACTGCGGAAGCACATGGTCGAACGCGACACCGTTTTGCGTGCCGATTCGTCGTGGACGATTTACGCCTGGGTGAACACGGATGCGCCGATTGCCGCTCCTACGCTGGTCGCGGGTTATGGCGACGTGACGGCCGAGTACGCGCGCTACCTCGGACTCGACTCCAGCAAGTTGATGCTGTGGATGGGAGCAGACAACAGCTTCAGCGCGCCTGCGACCGTTACGCCGGGCAAGTGGCAATTCGTGGCTGCAACGTTCGATGGAACGGTATTCCGGCTCTACAGCGACGGCGCGCAAGTCGGGCAGGGAAGTCTCACGCTGGGGAGAGTTGCGCCGACGCTGCAGATGGCTCCGCCGTTGATTCCGTGGCCTACCGGGCAACATTTTGGGGGCAAGATTGCCGGCTTCACGCTGGTGCGTGATGCGCTGACAGCGGAGCAGATCAGGCAGATCGCCTCCAGCCCACCGCAGTTCTCGCTGGTTCTGTTCGAGGAGGGATCGAAGCCGTGGCCAGTGCAAACGCGCGCGCAAGCCGGCTACCGCGCACCACAAGATCCCGCGACATGGCCGAAGAGCCGCGCGCCGTACGCGACTCCGGTGGCAAAGCCGTTGCCTTCCGGACGGCCTGCGCTGCAAGCCGATGGAGAAGACCAGTGGACCCTTGCGAGGGGTTGGCAGATGGCGGCGGCCCCGAAGGTCAAAGCTGGCGCACAAGAAATCGCGAAGACCGGATTCGATAGCAAAGAGTGGCTGACGGCGACCGTTCCTGGCACCGCGCTGACCACGATGATCGACCGCGGAATCTATCCCGACTCGGATTACGGATTGAACAACCTGGCGATTCCAGAAAGCTTGAACAAACAGGACTACTGGTACCGCAACGAGTTCAAAGCGCCGAAGACTGCGGCTGGGCGGCGCTTCACATTGACGTTTGAGGGGATCAACTACGCTGCCGAGGTTTGGCTGAACGGACAATCGCTGGGGCATATCAAAGGCGCGTTCATTCGTGGCGTGTTCGACGTGACGAACGTTTTGAAGCCGGGACAGACGAATGTGCTGGCCGTGCTGGTGTCGCCGCCACCGCATCCCGGCATTCCGCATGAGCAGTCGATATTGGGTGGTCCGGGCGAGAACGGCGGCATGATGTGCCTCGACGGTCCAACGTTCGTTGCGACCGAAGGATGGGATTGGATTCCGGCGATTCGCGATCGCGACACCGGCATCTGGCAGCCGGTGACGCTGACCGCGACCGGTGTGGTCAAGATTGGCGACGCGCAGGTCGTCACGAAGCTGCCTCTGCCCGACACCAGCCGTGCCGATATCGAGATCACGGTACCGGTCGAAAACGTTTCTGACCAGCCAGTGAAGGGAACAGTGCGGGCGTCGATCGAGAACATTAGTGTGGCGAAGGAAGTGACTGTGCCGCCGGGAAAGAGTTCGGTGAAACTCGCACCTACGGAGTTCGCGCAGTTGGCGCTAAAGAATCCGCGGTTGTGGTGGCCGAACGGGTATGGGAAGCCCGAGCTGTATCAGTTGAAGCTCGATTTCTCCGAAGGCGGCAAAGAGTCGGACTCGAAACAAGTTCGTTTTGGCGTGCGCGAGGTTACCTACGAGCTGAGTCTGCTCGACAGCAAGGGCCAACTGCGACGGGTTGAGGTTTCGCCCACTGCCGCGCGTGCCCGTGGCGAGCTGGTGGTGGATGTTTCGCACGAAGGCATGCGGCAGATTCCAGCGGCCGATCCGATTCCTCCTGATTTTCCGAAAGAATGGCGCGATTACTGGTATTCGTGGGTGGCGTCGCTTCCGGTGGGTGCGGAAACATCTCCCGCCGTTCGTCCGGTTGACGACAACAAGATGGGGCATTATCTCGTCTTGAAGGTCAACGGAGTGCGTATTGCCGCGCGCGGCGGCAACTGGGGCATGGACGACTCACGCAAGCGGGTGTCTCGCGAAAAGCTCGAGCCTTACTTTCGACTGCATCGAGATGCCAACGTCAACATCATCCGCAACTGGGTGGGCCAGAACACCGAGGAGACGTTTTACGACCTGGCCGACGAATACGGGATGATGGTGTGGAACGATTTCTGGGCGTCCACCCAGGAATACAACGTCGAGCCGCTGGATATTACGCTGTTTCTTGACAACGCGCGCGATACTATTGTTCACTTCCGCAATCATCCTTCGATCGTGATGTGGTGCGGTCGAAACGAAGGCGTGCCTTCGCCGATCCTGAACAAAGGCCTGATTGAGCTCATCAGTACGTTGGACGGGACGCGTTATTATTCGCCGAGTTCGAACCAGGTCAACCTGCAGCAGAGCGGGCCATACAAATTCCAGCAGCCTTCGCTGTATTACACCGTCCTGAACCACGGGTTCTCGGTTGAGACGGGCGTGCCGTCGCTATCGACGACGGAATCGCTGACGGCGTGGATTCCGAAGCCGGACCTTTGGCCCATCAGCGACGCATGGGCGTATCACGACTGGCACCAGAGCGGGAACGGCGAAAGCGTACCCTTCATGGCAGAGTTGGAAGCGGAGTTTGGCGCAGGGACGAACCTCGAAGACTTCGAGCGTAAGGCACAGATGCTGAACTACGTGGAACATCGCGCGGTGTTTGAAGGCATGAATGCGCATCTGTGGGCGCCGAACAGCGGACGAATGCTGTGGATGACGCAGCCTGCGTGGCCCAGCAACATGTGGCAGATCCTGAGTTCGGATTACGACACGCAGGCGTCGTTTTACGGGGTGAAGAAGGCGTGCGAGCCGCTGCACGTGCAACTGGATTTGTCAGATTACAGCGTGGCGGTGGTGAACACGACGACCACGGCGCAGCCGGGGATGACGGTGAAGGCGACGGTGTATTCGCTGGACAACAAGCAACTCATGCAGCACGAGGAGAAGAAAGACGTCGCGGCCAACGACGTGACGGCGGGATTTAAGCTGGATCTGGGGCCGGTGATGGGAACGAATGTGGTGCTAGTGAAGCTGGAGCTGCGCAACTCGGCAGGCCAGTTGGTTTCCGATAACCTTTACTGGCTTGGGGCGACCAGCGCTGCGTACCGGCAACTGACGCACCTGCCGGTAGCTACGCTATCCACTTCGGCGACGTGGCGTCGAGTCTCCGATACTGGCCGCGTACACGTAAAGCTGGAGAACAAAGGAACGGCAGCCGCGCTATCGAACAAGCTCACGCTGATAAATGCCGCTGACGGGACGCGGATCCTACCTGCGTACTACAGCGACAACTATGTGTCGCTGCTGCCGGGCGAGACTCGCGAGGTTGAGATTGAGTATCCAGCTTCGGCCTCGACGGGTGAGCCGCACGTGAAGCTGCGAGGGTGGAGCCTGGCGCCGACCACAGTCCCGATCACAGAGAGCAAGTGAGCTAAGCGATCATCTCGCGCTGGCCGCACTCGTCGGGGCATTCGAACATCTGTGGTATGTCGGAGTAGGAAATCTCCAGGGAGGCGCAAAGCTTGGTGAGAATCACCAGTCTCCAGACCGACAGTGACAGATCAATTAGAACCAGGTTTCGCCCGGTGTCGGCGGCCCAATTCTGCAACTCGACCAGTAGCCCCAACCCGGTAGCGTCAATCTTTCCCACGCCAGCCAGGTTGATCCGCACGCTCGATTCGGGTCGTGACTGCACCATCGTGCGCAGCATTTCCGCTTCGACACCGAAAACCACGCGGCCGGAGCAATGGAGCGTGGCCACGCCGTTCCACGACTGAATTTCGATTCGCAACATTAGCTCTCTCTCTGTAGTGTTTCCGCTTTCATCGACCGGAAGTTCCGGAACGTGAGGGTCGTTGATGACGGTGATCGCAATTTCGTTTGTTTGCATATAACTCCAGCATGCACAAGCTTCGTTGCGAACGCATAAATGGGAGGCTAATTGTTAGACGCAATCGAATCGATAACAGTCTCCAAGTCGAGACAAGTTCACAGACTTTTAATCTGTATTTGCATTCGGTGCTGGCGGGTGGCGGCGAAATGCCCACATAATGCAAGGAGTGCCACTCACTCCCAACGCGAACGATGAAACCCAGATTCCAGCGTGGAAATTATCAGTTTCAAGTGAGGGAGAGAATGTTCCAGTTGACCCTCGCGCGGGACCGATGCCGGACTCGGATGAGATGCCAGCCATAATTGCGCGCCAGGAATTTGAGTGTCCTGGCGATCTGGCATCGGTGGCCGAATCGCGCGAACGAGTGATGCAATTTGTTTGTCAGCACTGCCCTGACGAAGCCGAGCAGATTGATATCCTGGTTGCTCTGCAGGAAGCGCTGGCGAACGCGGCACTGCATGGTTGCGGCGACGATGCCGCGAAGACGATTCGTTGCGCTGTAGAGGTGAGCCCGTCAGATATCACTATTTCCGTCCGCGATCCCGGGACGGGATTCGATTTTGCATTGGCAGATCCTGATAATTTCGTCGCCACTACTCAGAGCAATGGACGCGGCATTTGCCTGATGCGAAGCCTGATGACGGAGGTCAGCTTCGCGCACGGGGGTTCGGAACTCATCATGAGGAAGCACTTCGAAAAGTGCCGTTAGGCAGCGCCAAGGTTGCACCAAAAACGCTGCAAAATCCCCAGAATGCATGATTCGGCGGGCATTTTCAGTAGACCATTCGTTCGATAAATTCCGTCAATATCACTCATTAACGCTTTTAATTGGCGGATCGAATTGCCCAAGCTATAACCTCATGAGTGATCGCCAACAAATCGCAATTCACCATGGCGGTTCCCAATCCCCATCCTGAGGAGATTCATGTCAAACGAACTTCGTAACTTCCTGGCACTTCCGTATGACGAACTGGAGGAGCTGAATCTACAGGCGAAGGAGCAGCGGCTCAAACGCGTGCCCAGCCACAAGATTCAGGAAGAGCGCCTGAAATATCTCACCGACGAAAAGCGCATCAAGGCGGTGACGTTGCTGTTCAGCGACCTCGAAGGCCGTCTGCACATGCTCGACTATGACAAGAAGTTCCTAATCAAGAGCTGGGACAATATGACGTTCGACGGATCGTCGATCCGCGGTTTCACAGCACAGCGCGAGAGCGATTTGCGCTTGGGGGTCGACTGGAGCGCGTTCTACTGGGGACCGGCTGACGTGTTTGGGCCGGGGAAGATCCTGGTCTTCGGCGAGGTCATCGACAAGGGCGGATCTCCCTACGGGGCCGACATCCGCGGCGTGCTGAAAGGGTTTGCGGCGGACTTGTACAAGAAGGAAGGCTATACCCTGAACGCCGCCAACGAAATTGAGGGATTCCTGTTCGCTGGGAAAGATGCAGAGCGACATTACGACGAAACGGGGAAGTTTGAATACGTCAACACGGGCGGCTACTACCACTCGCTGCCGGGCGATACACTGCGCACGTTCATCGATACGACCGCCGAAGTGCAGCGGGCGATGGGCTTCCAGAACGAGAAGGACCACCCGGAAGTGGCGCCTTCGCAGTTTGAGATTAACTACGGCTACGGCGAGGTTGCCGCGGCAGCGGATCAGATTCAGCTGTACAAGCTGATCTGCCGCCAGGTGGCCACCAACATGGGACTCACCGCGTCGTTCCTGCCGAAGCCTGTAGTGGGTGTGAACGGCAGCGGCATGCACACAAACGTGTCCATCAATAAGGCTGGCAAGAACTTGTTCTGGGACCCCAAGGGTGAGGAAAAACTCAGCAAGATGGGATGGCAGTTCGTTGACCGTTTTCTGACTCACGGCAATGACACTTGCCTGGTGTTCAATTCCAGTGTCAACGCGTATCGCCGTCTCGATCCGCATTTCGAAGCGCCGAACCAGATCAAGGCGTCGGCGGTCGATCGCGGCTCGATGATCCGTATTCCGATTGGCAACGAAAAGAGCATGCGTGTCGAAGTCCGTTCGGTTGCCCCCGATGCAAACCCCTACCTGGTCATGCTGACGGTGTTCAAGACAGGCTTGTTCGGCGAAACCGCGAAGATCAAGAACCTTCGCCAAGCCGAGCGTTATCTGCCGGACAACATCTATGACGCAATGGACAATTTCCGTAAGTCCGAATGGACGACGAAACTTCTCGGTGAGGATGTAAAGGCGCGTTTTGCTGACCTGAAACAAGCCTCCGCAGATCGGTGCGCACGACTGCTGGGAACGTTCGTCAAGGCACCGGAAGTGCAGTACCACCACGACGTTTACAACCAATACCTCTGGAACAAGTTCTAGAGTCTAGACGGTAGTCGAATCAATCTGAACGAACGCAGGCGCCCCGGGCTGTCCGGGGCGTTTGCATTTCAGTTGGGTTAACTCTAAAGGTGTTGGCGTTTGAGCCCAGCGTTGTTACAGCTCATTCATTGTAGGAACCAGTTGAATTACTGTGAATTGAAGAAGTGTTGGCGCCATCATCGGGTATGATTAATCTTCACCGAAATCAGATGTGGGAAGGCATTTTCATTGCATGAGAATCCTGCTCGGTCTCGGCCGCGGGCTCGCATTCTTGTATCTCTTGGGGTGTGCCAGTGTGGCAATTGGCTGTGACCAGTTGCCTGCGGGCCACGCAATGTGGGTCAGGCTTGCCAGTCCTATTTCTACTTACACAGCGCAGGTGGGAGATCCGGTGCGAGCTATCCTGACGCAGGACGTTAGCTGCGGCAGCGACGTCATAGTTCCGATGGGAACCCAGATCTCTGGCGTGGTGCATAGCAAACGCAAAGTGGGATGGGGCATTCGACATGAGACCGCCGCACTGGAACTGGAGTTCAATGAGGCCGTCTACCAAGACGGATCGAAGATTGAACTTTCGGCCCGCGTCGAAGAAATAGAAAACGCGCGCGAACAGGTCAAGCACGGCGTGATTCAAGGGGTGTTGAGCAGCGATACTTTTCAGGGACGAATCAACAGCCGGCTGATTCACCTTCCTACATGGAATCCCTATTCCGACTTGGGATTGATTATCTACAAGGCGACTTTCCCGATATTTCCCGAGCCGGAAATTTATTATCCAGCCGGAACCGACATTCGTCTCAAGACAACGTCGCCGGTTTCGTCGCTTCCGATGATGGTGAAGGATGTTCCAGACGCGATTCCTGCCGATGCGGCGCAGCTTGATGCCTGGGTGCAACAAATTCCGCAGCGCTCGACCACGAGGAAATCAGTTAGCGCCGATTTGTTGAACCTGGTCTTCCTGGGATCCCGTGAGCAGGTGCAGGCAGCGTTTCACGAGGCCGGATGGCACAACAGCGATCGTGTGTCGAAGCACTCGTTCGAACGCAATTTCTATGCCCTATTGAACAACAGCGGCTATTCGCAGCAGCCGATGACGACGCTTCTGCTAGATGGCAAACCGGAGGACATGAACTGGCAGAAAGGTCTCAACAGTTACGGCCGGCGTGACCATTTGCGGATCTGGGAGTGGACGCCGGAAGGCACAAAGAATGGGGTGTGGCTGAGTTCGTCCACGCACGATACTGGCGCGGTGCTGTCGGTCAAGTACAAAGGATTCGTGCACCACATTGCTCCCGATATTGACGAAGAGCGCGCGAAGGTCGTCCGCGACCTGAATTTTGCCGGATGCGTTAAGTCGGTCACCTACGTTTCGCGTTCGGGGTTATCCATGACGACGCAGAACGCGACTGGCGACGTGATGTTTACGGATGGCTCGATCGCCGTGATCCAGTTGCAGGACTGTCAGCCCGTCAGTCCGGATCTCGCTGGGAACACCACTGCGGCCAATTTCAAGCCTGGGAACCACGCGTTCCGCTACCTGCGTCGGGAAATCCTCACCTTCCGCAATGATATTTGGCGTGCAAATATCATATACGGCATCTATGACGTGGGACGCATGACGGTCAACGCGCTGCGTCACCAACCGACAGTTGTTCCGCCTGCGATCCAAACTGTAGTTCCGATGGTAGCCCGATCGACCTCGCTTGACGTCGGGAACTGATCAGGCTGATCGAGAGCGGGGAATTGCCTAGCAAAACATTATTGAATTTCGGCGCGGATGCCGAACCGCGCCCCAATCCATGCGTTGACCTTTGATACGCTGAATGCTTCGCATGGCATCCCCTGGCGTCAACGTCTCTAACTATCTTCGCCTTGTCCGCGAAAATCGCAATTTTCGCAGGCTTTGGATTGCCCAGATCGTCAGCGAAAACGGAGACTGGTTTTACACCCTCGCCATCTACAGCCTGTTGCTAGACCTGACCGGAAAGGCCTCTTCGGTAGCGCTGGCGCTCGTACTGCAGGTATTGCCGCACACGCTACTGGGCCCTCTGGCTGGGATGGTCAACGATCGCTTCAGCCGCCGGAAGGTGATGATCGTGAGCGATCTGCTGCGGATGATCATCGTTGCCTGCATGTTGTTGGTGCGGTCGCCGAGTACCGTATGGGTGATTTATCCGCTGCTGTTTCTCGAGACCGTCATGGTCGCGTTCTTCGAGCCCGCGCGCAATGCGGTTATACCCAGCGTTGTCGCGGAAGATGACGTGATCGTCGCCAACACGCTTTCGTCGGCCACCTGGTCGTTCGACTTGGCAATTGGGTCGATGCTGGGAGGATTGGTGGCGGCATGGCTGGGGCGAGATGCGGTCTTCGTGCTGAACGCGCTATCGTTCGCAGTCTCGGCAATACTGATCAGCCGCATGCATTTTGCTGAATCCCATGCAGACGCGGCGAGCAGACATCCCGAAGACCGCGCGGCGGGATTTTCGTCCATCCGTGCGGGAATCCGCTATATCGCTCATGATCCGAAACTGGCAGCTGTGGTTTCGCTTAAGGGTGGAGTCAGCATTCTGGGTACATCGTGGGTGCTTCTGCCCGTAATGGGAGAGCGGGTTTTCACGGTTCCGGTTGCCGGCCTGTCGCACGCGCGCGCAGCTTTGTTCGGAATGAGTCTGTTGCTGGGAGCTCGCGGAGTGGGCGCCCTCCTTGGGCCGCTGTTGGCGTCGCGCCTGACGGGGCAGCGCGAAAACAATCTTCGGATTGGTGTCTTGTTCGGGTTCGTTTTCGGCGGTATTGGATATCTGTTGCTCGGCAGTGCTCACAGTCTGTGGTTTGCGCTTGCCGTAATCGTTTTCGCGCACTCGGGGACGTCAACAGTTTGGGTATTCTCAACCACTCTTTTGCACTTGAACACCGAGGACCGCTTTTTGGGAAGGATCTTTGGTGCTGACCTCGCGATTTCCATGTTCGTGCTGGCGGCATCTACATGGATTGCCGGACAAGCGATCGACGGTGGCATATCGCCTCGAACGGTAGCGATCAGTACCGGTCTCGCGATGTTCTTGCCGGCCGCGATGTGGGCTTTCGCGTTACGCCTTTGGAGGCAAAACCAAGCCGGAATCGGCATATCCGACACTTAAGTGGCTGCACTCAACCAACCTCTGTGTTGTCTGCGGCGATAACCCTGGTCGGCCCACTGTTGACTAGTGTTGACATAGGCAGAATCCGCATTCGGCAAGTCCAAAAGCACGTTATACTCCGAAGATAACTGACCTTTTGGGTGGGGGCTGAACGCCAGGTCAGTTGGATCATACACACTGTGGTTAACATGGCAGACGACGCGGACCGAGCATCTCGGAGAGCGCAAGAGGGAACCGCTGTTTCCAGCGGCGAAAGTTCTGCTGCCATACCGCAGCCCGCGCTTGACTCCGACGCGATGACGGCTGCTGGTGTCCCGATTCCAGACATCACCATGGCGGAGCCCGCGTCCCCTGGTTCGGTAAAGCCAGGCGCGTCTCCCGTACCGGTCAAACGCGATTCTTCCGACGAAGCCACAATCGTGCCCACGAAGAAGGGGCGCGAAACCAGTTCGGGTACCCCCAGTCCGATCTACGCAGCGATCGGCGCTACCGTCCTCGAGATCGGCACGGTCCTTGGCGGACGCTACGAAATCCAGAAACTGCTGGGCATGGGCGGAATGGGCGCGGTGTACAAAGCCCACGACCTTGAGGTGGATCGAACGGTTGGCCTTAAGGTGATTCGACCCGACTTGGCCGGCAATCCCGCGATTCTTGCTCGCTTCAAGCAGGAACTCGTGTTGGCACGACAGGTCACGCACAGAAACATCATCCGCATTTACGACCTGAACGAAGCCGACGGCGTGAAGTTCATTACCATGGAATTCATCGAGGGTGAGGACTTGCGCACCATCCTGACGCGCGAAGGGAAGCTGCACCCCAAAGAAGCCGTCAACATCATGCGGCAGTCGTGTTCGGGCTTGCTGGCGGCGCACCAGGAAGGCGTTATCCATCGCGACCTGAAGCCCAGCAACATCATGAAAGATGGGTCGGGCCGCGTTGTCATCATGGACTTCGGGTTGGCGAAAACCGTCCAGAGCGACGGGATGACGCAGACCGGTATGATGATTGGCACGATGGAGTACATGTCTCCCGAGCAGGCGATGGGATCGGAGCTGGATGCGCGCTCCGACCTGTTCACCATGGGCCTGATCTTCTACGAGCTGCTGACGGGAAATATTCCATTCCGTGCCGAGAGTGCCATTGCAAGCTTGGTGAAACGCACCCAGGAGCGCGCGGTTCCGTTGTCGGACATTGACCCGACCATACCGCCGGCGTTGAGCCTGATCGCCGCCAAATGTCTGGAACGCGACCCGAAGGCCAGGTACAACAACATTCAAGAACTGCTCGACGATCTCGACATCTTCGAGGGAAAGCGCACGCGAGCGAGCGGCGCCGGGCGTTCTGTCTTAGGCGCATCTGTTTTCGGGAATCCTGCGATCGGTGCGGGCGCACCCTCGGCTCCGGATTCGACCGCGACATTGCCGAAGCGCTTCCCGATGAAGTGGGTAGCGATCGGGGTTGCTGGGCTGGTGTTGGCGGCGGGTGTTGGTGTCATTGTCAAGACAAGAACGGGCGGCGGCCTGGTCGGAGGGAAGACTGCGCAAGCTGCGGCGCTGTCGCTGGCGATTGTCCCCTTTTACAACTCATCCAGCGACCCAAGTTTGAATTGGCTCGCGTCGAGCCTTTCGGAGACGCTCAGCACCGATATCGGACAGTCGCAACGCGTGCGACTCGTATCACCCAGCCGCTTGCAACAGGTCTTGCGCGACCTTCACATTTCACCGCAATCGCAGCTTGATTTGTCGATGCTGAAGCGCATCGCCGATTTCACTAACGCCGACACCATCGTCTACGGGCAGTATCAGAAGTTCGGGGACCAAATCCGAATCAATGCGACCGTCTACGATCTGAAGCACGACCGTAATTTCGAGCTCAAGACTGAAGTGCCAAATGAGAAGGAACTCCTCGGCGGTTTGGACAACCTGGCGTCGCAGGTGCGCGACAACCTGTCAACTGATCCAGACGTTCAAAAGGACCTGAAGGGCCGCGGGCAATATGTTTTGACCAAGTCCGTGCCGGCGCTGCGTGCCTATGACGAGGGGCTGCAGCTCTCTCGCTCCGGGAAGGAGCAGGATGCCGCCAAGAAGTTCGAAGAAGCCGTCGGGGAAGACCCGAATTTCGCTATGGCGTACTCGCGGCTGGCGCAGTCGTATCACAGCCTGGGATTCGACGACAAAGCGGAGCAGGATTCCCGGCGCGCCGTAACACTAAGTGATAACCTTCCCGCGCAACAGAAGTACCTGGTCGAAGCCAATCACGCAGTAGTGATGAATGACACTGCGAAGGCGATTTCGGCATATGAGAAGTTGACGCAAGGAAACCCTGACGACGCCGATTCGCAGCTCGCGCTGGCCGGACTCTATGAGCAAGTCAGTAACTACGACGAGGCGCGAAAGCGGCTGGCGCGGGTGCGGTCCGCCGATTCAAAGAACGTGGACGCGCTGTTGGCCAGCGGCAAGGTGGAAGTTGAAGCCGGAAATCCACAGGCGGGATTGGAGTTTCTGAACTCCGCCTACAGCCTGGCTACACAGTTTGGCAATGATGAGTCGAAGGCGGCGGTCGAACAGCAAATGGGCGCGGCCTACCTGGACCTGAACAAGCTCGATGAAGCCCTGAGAAACTTTACCGATGCGTTAGAGATCCGCAAGAGGCTTGGTCTGGAAAAGGGCGTTGCAAGCAGTCTGAACCAGATTGCCAGAGTGCAAAGCAAGATGGGAAATTCCGCTGAAGCCCTCGCGCACTACAAGGAATCCTTGTCCATGTATCAGCGCATTGGAGATAAACGCGGTACAGCCATGTTGCTCATGAACTTAGGGTCGTACTATGCGGACCACGCCAAGTACGAGGACGCTCTCAAGAACACCACCGATGCGCTAACGCTGTTCCGTGATCTGGGCGACGACAAGTACCAGGCTTTGTGCCTGAACAACCTCGGCTCGATCCGCAGCTACATGGACAACTTCCAGGATGCGCTGACTTCCTACCAGCAGGCATATCAGATTCGAGAGAAGCTGAAACTGACGGACGACATGGCGCAGTCGCTGCAGAACCTGGCCGAGGTCAACGTTGACCTGGGCCAGTACGACACGGCAGTGACCCAGTACCTGAAGGCTCTGGAGATTACAAGAAACAGCGGAGACCAGGACGCAATAGCGGTCAATTCCAGCGGTCTGGGAGCTCTGTTCACCGCGCAAGGCAGATATGCGTCTGCGCTCAGCGCCCTGCAAGAATCGCTGAAGGACTTTGAGCAGGCCAAGAACCAGGGTTGGCTCATGGTGGAAGCGACAGGTCGTTACGGCAACGCGCTTTCTGAGGTCGGACGCTGGGATGAAGGACAGAAGAGCCTGGAAGATGCAGTAAAGCTGGCTACCGACGTCAAGGACGATACTGTGCTGGCACCAGCGCTGAATTATCTCGGTGACAGCTATTTTTACCGTGGCGATTACGATACGGCGCGGCAGCAATACGAAAAGGCATCGCAGGTGGCGACCAGGTCGAAGAGCCGCCAGTTACTGGCGGTGACGCAGTTCAACCTGGCAAAGTTGGATGTGGTTCAGAACCGGTCGGCTGCGGCCATACCTGTCTTGAAGAAACTGGTTGAAGAGGCCGACTCTCTTGGCTTGAAAGCGCTGTCGGTGCAGTCGTCGATCTATCTGGCGCAGGCTCTGATTGCGAATAAAAAGACGGCGGACGCACAGCAGGAATTGGACCGCGCCATGAATCGCGCCGAGAAACTTGGTCTGCTGGTCGAGCAGGCGAGGGCCCATTACCTGTTGGGAGAGGTACTCAGTCTGGGCGGAAAGACCAAAGAGTACGCCCCGCAGTACCAGGAAGCAGTGCGCATTCTCGAGTCGATCAGCAAGGAAAATGGTGCTGGACGCCTGCTGGACCGTTCCGATCTGAAGGACGTCTATCGCGACGCAGTGAAGTCTTACCAGGGCGGGGCGTAGGTTCCTCTACCGTAGCCTTATAGCTGCCAGGAAAGGCTCGCTAAGGCGCTGTAGCGCTTTCGAATGCCGCGCTTCACGCTGGACGCCTGAAGGCTCCTCCGCCCGTTCCCCAATACGGGTCGAATGAAATCGTTCTGACGTTGAGCCCTTTGAAATCTGGCTCCGAAAACACAACCCCGGCCGAAGCCGGGGTTGTGTTTTGTCAATGACACCATCGAACTGGTGCGAGTCTAGTCAAGGGCTTACGGTTTTCGCTGTCCACCCGGTTTGAACGTGGCTACGAAGTCCGAGGAAGAGCCACCGGTACCGGTCGTCTTGCCATCAAAGACATTCGGGTCGTAGGAGACGAAGATACTCACCCAGTTGTTGGTTCCGATGGGATCCGCCTTCAGATAGTCAGCATTGTGCGCTGTAATCGGATCCGCAGTGTAGAAGCTGGTGTTAAAGGTTATGCAGTTCACCATGTCCCCAAGCGTAGTGCATTTTGTGGGATCGGCAGCCGGGCAAGGCACAGTGAGTTTCGGGTTACTTTGGTTCGCACATGTCACTGTGTAGACGATACAGTTTCCGCCAGT
This sequence comes from uncultured Acidobacteriaceae bacterium, assembly GCA_963699185.1. Taxonomy (GTDB): domain Bacteria; phylum Acidobacteriota; class Terriglobia; order Terriglobales; family Acidobacteriaceae; genus DASRAA01. The sequence continues at coordinate 2,148,244 of OY969419.1, forward strand.
CTCCAAATAGTTCACGCACTGCTCGCTGCTGAACTGCGTTCCCACTAGGCGCAAGCGGTGGAAGTCATTCGGCGGAACTGGTGTAGCCAGCACCGTCATTAGACATGTGTCGTTAGGGTTGGTGCCGTCGCAGCTCTCATTCACGTATCCCTGGAAGTAAGTCACACCCATATGGTGACCGCCGAAAACGTAATCCGCCTCGGTACCTCCGGGGGGAATAACCTGCGTTACCTGGGCTGCCGCCTGCGGTGTGAATTCCCAGGCCAAAATGTCGTGCGCCTCCGGAACATCGGGCTGGTCGGCGGTGAATCCCACCCACGCTGAAGTCCCGTTCGTGAGCGAAATTCCCTGCGTGTTTTGAGAATTGTCGATGTTGTACGGGATGTTAATCGCCTTTATGGCCGTCGCCACTGGCTGATGAGTTCCCTTGATGAATTGCGGGTCGATCCAAACCACCAGGGTTCCGTTGCCGTGGCCATTGACAGGCGCCGTGTATTGGATAACAACTTCGTGGGGTACGCCATCGGCGCAGGTGGAGTTGCCGCACGTGACGCCTAAGTGCGGGATGTTGGTGTTGATCCCGCCAGCCACCAGACAATTCCCGACAACGTGCTGGGGTGCGTTAGCCGCAGTGCCACAGCTCTGAATGGCTACGTGATTTGCGTTGGGGTCCCACGTGTTTTGGAACGTGTCAAACTCCACCGCCAGGCTATTTGGTATTCCCGCGTAGCCAATTCCTCCAAAGCCGCTGCCAAGGGCGGTGGAAGAGGCAGTCTGGATCACGAAAGCAAAGCCATCCCCTGGAGTGCAACAAATCGCGGCGGTATGGATCTGGAACTTGAAATAGGTAAAGAATCCAGTGTTCACCAACTGCTGTCCCTGACTGGGCAAGCTGGGTATATTGAACCAAGCCGCCGAGGTTTCAGGATGGGTTGCGCCGACACCCGGGTATCCATCGGTGAGACGGAGTACTTTCGCCGAGTTATAGGTTGCGATATGTGCGCTGCCGTTCATCTGCAGATTACTGGTACCCGTGGAGAAGTCCGGGAAATATCGAACCTGCTGCGCCGAAGCCGGAGCCATACACACCGCGACCACTACACCCAGTAGAACCGTTTTAAGTATTGTTCCAATTCGCATTGAATCTTCCTTCCGAGGCTTGGTTCGCCCGTTCTGAGCCGACAGGATCCGCATGGACACGCCGACAACATTTTGAGGGAGGAGAGTTAGCATCGGCCGGGGAGTTGCCCGCTGTGTCCCAGTTCTGGAATTCTGCTGTCGCTTTGGTTATATGTCAAGTAATAACGGCCTTAATCAGCATCTAGACCTACGAAATCCCGTTTCATGGCGGATTGCAACGCACAGAGGTGCTTAGTTACCGCCCGCCACAATGTGCTATTAGTGCTAACCGTGTAAGGCGCTGCGCGGGGCAGAAATCACGGGTTTGGAACCTTATTGCAGAGCGGCGGGAATTAACTGTACAGCGGAATCCGTGGCGGAGCAGCTCGCATAACCACCGCAGCAACTTGTCACATCGCAATGTTCGCCGACTGTCCATGAGGCATGACGCGAGAGTATATTTTCCTTATCTACCGACGATCGCACGCGAGTTGCGCGATCAGGTTCAAACAGTTACATCGATCGGAGAATGCATCATGCCTTCGCGAAATCTTACGGTCTGGTCCGCCTTCATTCTTTTCGCGGTTGTTGCGATGGTTGCCACACCTATCTCGTTGGGCGCCCAGGCTCAGCCCGCGGCCACCGCGCCGCCAACGTCGCCTGAGATCCATGCGGTCCTCGACAAGGTTGTGCATCCCAAGAAAGTGAGCGTGGGAGACGCTGTGACTGCTCGCTTAACCGAGTCCACGAAGCTGAAGGACGGAACCGAACTGCCGAAAGGAACCCACATCGTCGGCAAGGTGACGGAAATAAAGATAAAAGCCGACAAAGAAGGACCATCAAAGCTGGGCCTCCTGTTCGACAAGGCACAAATGAAGGATGGAAAGGAAGTTCCGCTGATGATGGCGCTGGTCAGTGTCGCTCCGCGCTGGGAGCCAGGCGGAGTTGACCCAGTCGCCGCCGATAACGGAGCAGCCTCAGCCGGAAGAGTCTCTCAGATGTCGCAAGCCGCCGGAAGGTCAGATGGCAGTGCCGGCGGCGATACTCTCAGTAAAGGGCTCGGGGTTCGCGGTGCTACTTCAGTGGCTGAGACGGCGATGCACCCAGGCGTTTGCTATCTCCCGGAGACAACAATAGCCAGCTACTCCATGGGTGATCCCGGGACGGTTTTGCAATCGGCCAAGAACACGGTGTACCTCGATTCCGGCACCCGGCTGCTGTTGTTGGTTCAATAATCGTTTGTAATCGGTGGGCTATTATTCCGGCGCAACGACTGCGAACAGGCACTACTGTTGGCGCCGCATCGCGCGAGCAGACATCGGATTTGCGTCTGTTAACGGAGAAGTCAGCGGGGCCGCGTTAGTGGCCCAACTCAATGGTGTATAGTTAATTTGCGTGTGTTTGAACGGCGCGTTAGCAGTCATCCCTCCCTCAGTATGAGCGATTCCTGCCTGTAACCTACCGATCCCGCATCGCAAGATCAACACGAAGGACATTCAAGAATCAAATGGAACAAGGAACAGTTAAGTGGTTCAATAGCGACAAAGGTTTTGGCTTCATTTCACGAGAGAACGGCGAGGACGTTTTCGTTCATTTCTCGGCCATCCAGTCGAACGGTTACCGTTCGCTGCAGGAAGGCCAGGCAGTGAGCTTTGACGTTAAGCGCGGCCCCAAGGGCTGGCAGGCTGAAAACGTACAGGTTCTCTAAGCAGAATTACGCGATGGGGAGCGGGCATCTGCTCTCCATCGCGCTTTAGCCGGTTGCGCACGATTGCAATCGGAGTCAACAAACTTAAACACGCTAACCAGCGGCCGCGCTGCGCCATCGATCCCTGATCCGCGAAACGGCCTCCCATCGGAGAAGTGAGGCTACTTATGAAGAACATTTATGTGGGGAACCTGCCGTTCGATGCGACCGAGGAACAGCTTCGCGGCTTATTCGAAGCCTATGGCCCGGTCGACAAAGCGAGCATCGTAACGGATCGAGATACCGGGCAGCCACGCGGCTTCGCGTTTGTCGAAATGACGGACGACGACGCTGCAACCAAGGCGATGGAGGCGTTGAACGGCACCAACCTTGGCGGTCGCAACCTGAACATCAACGAAGCACGTCCCAAGACGGACCGTCCTCGCAGCGGTGGTGGCGGTGGCGGCCGTGGTGGATTCGGCGGCGGTGGCGGTGGTCGTGGCGGCGGAGGTGGCCGCGGCGGATCCGGCGGCGGTGGAGGCGGCTGGGGACGGCGCTAGTCTGCGCAGGCAAAAATTGATCAAGGGCACCTGCACGGTGCCCTTTTTGTTTTGTGCCGATTTAGTTGTCTCGGTTTCGCGGCAAGATACCAGCAGAAGAGTTCTGATACGCTGATGCAAAATGCTGGGCACCGCGGCGAATTTCGACTGAGATGAGTGACCACTCCTGCAGCGCGATCGAGTTTCGTGGCGTCGAATACAGGCTACCTGCCGGGAAGGTATTACTCGCAGGTTTGAACCTGCTGGTGCATCGTGGCGAAACTCTGATGCTACTCGGGCGCAGCGGCTCAGGCAAAACTACCTGTCTCAAACTCATCAACCGGCTTTTGGCCCCGTCCTTGGGTACCGTGTTGGTGGAAAACAAGTCGAGCCTCGAGTGGGATCCAATCAGGCTGCGCCGTGGCATTGGCTACGCCATCCAAGACGTCGGACTGTTTCCTCACTACACGGTTTGGGAAAATGTGGCCCTGGTGCCGAAGCTGGAGAAGTGGGATGGGCGGAGAATTACCGACCGCGTGGAAGAAGTTCTGAAACTGGTTGGGTTGCCCAGCAGCGACTTCGCCAAGCGCTATCCCAATGAGCTCTCCGGAGGGCAGCGGCAGCGTGTGGGGTTGGCGCGCGCGCTGGCAGCAGAGCCGCCGATCCTTCTCATGGACGAGCCGTTTGGCGCACTCGACCCAATCACACGGGCAGAGATCCAACTGGAATTCAAAAGGCTACAGGAAAAACTGCGGAAAACCGTTGTCTTCGTGACCCACGACGTCGGCGAAGCACTGATGCTGGGCGATCGCATCGCGTTGATGGATTCGGGGCGGATGCGGAACATTCATACGCCGGAAGAATTTCTGCGATCCAACGATGCGCTGGCCCAGGAATATGTAAAGGTGTATCGGACGGCGACAGAGTTATTTCGAAACTGAGGCAGCATGGCCGTGGCGTGTTCGCAGGCCCTCCCCGGTCACAGAGAACCGCGGAGTCGGCACTTCGAAGGGCTTGAGTTGTGAACTTCCTGCTCACTCACAAACACGAAGTTGCAATACTGGCAGGCGAACACCTATGGCTGGTCGGCGTATCGATGTTGCTGGCGGTTGCGGCAGGGGTTCCGCTGGGAATTCTGCTGACGCGGAAGCCGAAGCTGAAAACCCTGATTCTTGGCAGCACAAACATCATTCAGACTATTCCCAGCCTGGCGCTCTTTGGACTGCTCTTGCCATTGCCATGGCTGGGCGCACGCGCAGACCGTCTCGCGATTTTCGCGCTGGCCCTCTATGCACTGCTTCCGGTGGTTCGTAATACCTATGTCGGAATTACCGGGATCAGCGAGCCGGTTCGCGAGGCAGCAGTGGCGATGGGACTCACCTCGCGCCAACTGCTCTGGCAAGTTGAACTACCCCTTGCGGCTCCGGTAATTCTGGCGGGAATCCGAGTGGCGACTGTGATCACGATCGGCGTCGCAACCATTGCTGCAGCAATTGGAGCGGGCGGACTGGGCGAGTTCATCTTCCGTGGCATCGCCATGGTGGACAACGGGGTGATCCTGGCTGGCGCAATTCCCGCGGCGCTGATGGCCTTGCTGGCTGATCTCCTACTGGGTGGTGTGGAAAAGCTTCTGGCTCGCAGGCAACACTGACATGCTCGACCGCCGCGCGTTCGTTTCTGGAATGATGTTACTGGCCGCCGGCTGCACATCACGAAGGCCGGGCATCGTTGTCGGCTCGAAGAACTTCACTGAGCAATTGATCCTGGGAGAGCTGGCAATGCAGCTTCTCGAGCGATCTTGCCAAACCAGAGTTGACGGTCGCTTTTACCTCGCCGGCACCTACATTTGCCAGCAGGCTATTCTTGCCGGGCGCATCGACGTCTATCCGGAATACACGGGAACCGCATTAGCGGCAGTGTTGAAAGAGATTGCGAAAGGCGACTCCTCGGAGGTTTACGGGGAAGTCAAGCGGCAGTACCAAAGCCGGTTTGATCTGGACGTGATGCCGCCGCTCGGCTTCGACAACAGCTTTGCCGTGGTGATGAGAGGCGACGACGCGCGTCGCTTTGGCCTTACGAAGCTGTCGCAACTTGAAAGTGTGGCGCCCCTACTGAAGTTGGGCGTTGGTTACGAGTTTCTTGAGCGGCGGGACGGCTATGCGGGACTAGTCAAGACCTATGACTTGAGATTTGCAGAAGCTCCTCGTGTGATGGACTTGGGCTTGTTGTACCGCGCATTAGAGAATCGCTCAGTGGACATCGTTGCGGGATCAAACACCGACGGCCTGATCGCCGCGCTGGGACTCGTCGTGCTTGAAGACGATCGTAACTATTTTCCGCCGTACGACGCCGTCCTGATCGTGCGACCGGAAATGTTTCAGCGCTGCCCTGTTGCGTTCGCCGCCTTGAATCAACTCTCCGGACGCATTACTGCCGACGAAATGCGAAGAATGAACTACGCGGTTGACGGGGAAAAGCAAGACGCCGCAGCCGTGGCACGACGATTTCTTCAGCAAAAAGATCTCGCCAGCTGAAAGCTAATTACGGCGCCGGCGCGGCCCTCACTGGGACCCTCAAAATTCCGGCAAAAATAATTAACCCAAACCGCGTCGCCGAGCGTCAAATTGTGTTGTATGAATATGCATAAAGATGTATATTTATGCCATGTCGAAACTGTCACGCCATTCCGCGATACGCGACCTGGTCAGCAACCTGGACGTGGCCAGCCAGGAGGAGCTCCGGCGGCGGCTCTACCGGCGCGGGCATCGGGTGACGCAAGCGACGCTTTCGCGCGACGTCCATGAACTGCGGCTGGTGAAGACCCCCGATGGATACAAGTTTCCCCAGGGCGAAGTTCCCGACGCGTTTCTGCCGTCGATCGAGCGCCTGATTCAGGAGTTTGTGTACGAAGTGAAGGCGGCCCAGAACCTGGTGGTGGTGAAGACGAGCGCGGGCAGCGCCCAACCGGTTTCGGCCGCAATTGATGCTGAGGAGTGGGAAGAGGTCGTGGGAACGATTGGCGGCGACGACACGATTCTGGTAATCGCTCCCGATAACGCCACGGCGGAGAGGTTGACCCACCGCATACGTGGGTATTTTCGGTAAATAGACATGGGGCAGTCCATACAACCCGCGGTGTTTGGAGCGACTGGATATTCCGGCTTCGAATTGGTGCGTCTGCTGGCGCGACATGGCGGCGTTAAGAAGCCACTGCTGTTCAGCCGGAACGGCGATAGTACGTACAAAGACCTGGGAGAAGCCTACCCGCAGATATCCGGCAACGGCGGATTCCCGTTCGAGAGCTTCTCGTGGCAGCGGATGAGCGACGCCGGTGTGAATGTCTTGTTTCTGGCCACGCCGCACGAGTTCTCTCGTGAACTGGTGCCGGAGGCGTTGAACAGAGGTTTTCGCGTGATCGACCTGAGCGGCGCGTGGCGGTTGAAGAGCGCCGGCAATCGCGCGGTGTATGGCTTCCAAGATGCTGACGCGCAAGCAGCGGCGGCACTGGACGAGACCGCGGTATACGGATTGCCGGAACTTCATGCCGAAGAGATAAAAGGCGCAGCCTTGCTAGCGAATCCGGGGTGCTATCCCACGTCGATCATTCTGGCGCTGGCGCCGTGGATGCGGGCGGGCTACGTGGACGTGGCGCACGGCATCATCTGCGATTCCAAGTCGGGCGTATCGGGAGCGGGGAAGTCCCCCACGTCGAAGACCCACTTCGTCGAAGTTGAGGGAGATTTTTCGGCCTACAGCGTATTTGGCCACCGGCACACCGGGGAGATGCTGGAGCAGCTTGGACTGAGCGACAGTTCATTGCAGTTCACGCCGCACCTGTTGCCGATTCCGCGGGGCATTCTCTCCACCATTTACGTGAAGCTGGCGAAGCCGGTGACGGCGGAGGAACTCGAACAGTGCCTGCGGTGGTTCTACGCCGGGAAGCCCTGGGTGCGGATTTTTGGCGCGGCCAAGCTGCCGCAAATTAAATTCTCGCTGAACACAAATTATTGCGACATCGGATTCTCGCTTTCGCCGGACGGCTCGCGGGCGGTGCTTGTGTCGTGTATTGACAATCTCTTGAAGGGCGCGGCCGGGCAGGCAGTTCAGAACATGAACCTCATGTTCGGCTTCGACGAGAAGGCAGGTTTGCAGTGAAACTCGTCATCAAGATCGGCGGGGCCGCGCTCGACAGCAAGGAGCTAGTCCAGAAGTTTGCCAAGACGATTCCGAGCCTGTGCAAAGAGGGGCACCGGATCGTCATTGTGCATGGCGGTGGGGCTGCGCTTAGCCGGACACTGAAGCAACTTGGATGCGAAACCACGTTTATCGATGGACTGCGAGTGACAAACGCGCAGACCCGCGATGTTGCGATCATGGTGCTTGCTGGCCAGCTCAATAAGCAGTTAGTGGCGGCCCTCGGGGCAGCCGGACAACTTGCGATCGGTCTTTGCGGCGGCGACCTGGGGATGTTTCGCGCTTCGAAGAAGCAGTCGCCCGACCTGGGATTCGTCGGCGAGATTCGTTCAGTGAATATCGAGTGGATCGAGCGGCTGTGGACGACCGGCATTGTTCCCGTGGTCTCGAGCCTTGCGCTTGGCTTCGACGGCGAGTACTACAACGTGAATGCCGACCAGATGGCGTCGGCGTGTGCGATTGCCTGTGGGGCCCACGCGCTGATTTACCTTACCGACGTTCCGGGCGTGAAGGACGCTGAAGGCACTGTCATTCGTTGGCTCGATGTAAAGGCCATCGCGCAGATGGTGCAGAAGGCGACCGTCAGCGGTGGGATGCTTCCCAAGCTCGAGGCTTGCACCAGTGCTCTGAAGAAGGGTGTAACGCGCGTTCGCATTCTCCCGGCCGATCATGCGGAAGAGTTGCCGGGTTTCTTTACCCATGCCATCGATTGCGGCACCGAGGTAATTGCCTCATGAACCGGCATCCCTTCGACCGCGCTCTCGAGCGACGTATTTAGTAGGTCGCGCCCGAAGCATTTACCCATGACATTTTGTTTTTCTTTTCCATCTGGTCGAACCAGAAGGAGGTATGACGTGATTGCAACAACGATTCCTGCAGGCCCGAACCCAAGCCTCTACACGCAACGCAGCGTGACGGGACGGGACCTGGTTTCGATTCGTGACTTCCAGCCCGACGAACTGGCCTGTGCTCTTGAACTGGCTAGCGCCATGAAGATGCGTCCTGCGGACTACCGCGGGACCTTAGTGGGAAAGCAGGTCGTACTGTTTTTCGAGAAACCGTCGCTGCGCACCCGGCTCACCTTCGAGGCCGGCATCAGCAGCCTGGGCGGAACGTCGTTCTTCGTAGACCAGACGCAGTCACGCCTTGGCGCTCGCGAGAGCCTGAGCGACGTTGCCCACAACCTGGAGCGGTGGATCGATGGAGTGGTGCTGCGGACATTTGCGCACGAGACCGTCACGGCGATGGCGATGCACGCCTCGATCCCGGTGATCAATGCTCTGAGCCAAGAGGAGCATCCCTGCCAGGCCATGGCCGACATGCAGACCTTGCAGGAACAGTTCGGCGATCTGCATAATGTTCGTCTTGCGTACGTGGGAGACGGCAACAATGTGGCCCATTCGCTGATGCTGGCGGCCGCGAGCTTGGGAGCGTCGATTTCGGTTGCGACTCCCGAGGGATACGAGCCGAGCGCGAAAATTGTCGAGGCTGCGGAACGAATTGCTGCATCCACGGGATCGACGGTTCAGGTCGGCAATGACGCACGGGAAGCGGTTTCAGGTGCGGACGCCGTGTATACCGACGTTTGGGCGAGTATGGGTCAGGAAGATGAAGCGGCCGAGCGTCGCAGAATCTTTATGCCGTTCCAGGTGAACCAGAAGTTGTTCTCGCAAGCCGCCAAACATGCAGTGTTCATGCACTGCCTGCCGGCGCACCGTGGGGACGAAGTGACCGCGTCGGTAATCGACTCACCGCGCTCGGTCGTGTTCGATCAGGCGGAGAATCGCCTGCACATTCAAAAAGCCATCATGGTTTTGTTGCTGGAAGGCGGTGTTCACCGCTTCCCGCCGAGGAGTGCACATGCATGAGAAAGTTGTTCTTGCTTATTCGGGAGGCCTTGACACCTCCATCATTATCCCGTGGTTGAAGGAAAACTATGACTGCGACGTCATCGCTTTCGTGGCCGACGTCGGACAGGGCGACGACATCGACGCGGTCGTGGAGAAGGCCTATAAGACCGGCGCGAGCAAGGTCATTGTCGAAGACCTGCGACAGGAGTTCCTGACCGATTACGTCTTTCCGGCGATCCAGGCAGGCGCGGTGTATGAGTATAAGTACCTACTCGGCACGTCGCTGGCGCGGCCGATCATCGCGAAGTACCAGGTGGAGTGCGCGCTGAAGGAAGGCGCCACTGCTGTCTCGCATGGCTGTACCGGCAAGGGCAACGATCAGGTGCGCTTCGAGCATGCCTATCAGGCGCTCGCGCCGGAGCTGAAGGTCATCGTGCCCTGGCGCGAGTGGACGCTGAAGTCGCGCGAGGACTGTCTGGAGTATGCGGAAGCGCATGGCATTCAGGTAGCGCAGAGCCGTGAGAAGATCCACAGCCGCGACCGTAACCTGCTGCACGTCAGTCATGAGGGCGGTGAGCTCGAGGACCCGAACAACGCGCCTCTGCCGACTACATGGACGTGGACGAAGTCTCCGCAGGACGCGCCCGACAAGGCCGAGAAGGTCTCGATCGAGTTCAAGCGTGGCCTGCCCATCGCAGTGAATGGCGTGGTACTGGATCCCGTGGCCATCGTTGAAGTATTGAACGAAATTGGCGCACGCAACGCGATCGGCCGCATCGATCTCGTCGAGAATCGCTTCGTTGGGATCAAGTCGCGTGGCTGTTATGAGACTCCAGGTGGCACGTTGCTGCTGACTGCGCACCGCGAACTCGAAGCTCTATGTCTCGACCGCGAACTGGCGCACTTCAAGCAGCACATCGGTCTCAAGTATGCCGAGGTGGTGTACTTCGGGCTGTGGTTCACGCCGCTGCGTGAGTCGTTGCAGGCGTTCGTTATGAGCTCGCAAAGCGACATCAATGGCACGGTGACGTTGTCACTCTATAAGGGCAACATTGATATCGCAGGGCGCAAGTCCGAGACATCGATGTATCGTCCTGACGTCGCCAGCTTCACCATGGGAACCAGCTATGACCAGAAGGACGCGGAAGGCTTTATTCGCATCCTTGGCCTGCCAGCCCGTTCGCGTGCGCTGATTCATCGGAAGACTGAGGTAGTGAAGTGAAGATGTGGTCCGGCCGCTTCAGCCAGGAGCTGAATGCGGAGTTCGAACAATGGCAACGGTCGTTTCCATTCGATCGCATCCTGGTGCCCTATGAAGTGGCGGCGAGCAAAGCGCACGCCTCTGCACTGGCCAAGGCCGGAGTGCTCGACGGCGGCGAATTGTCGCTTACGATCAGAGCCCTCGATCAAATCGCGGCTGAGGGAATTCCCTCAGCCGCTGATCCGACCATCGAGGATGTGCACCACTACGTCGAAAAGCGGCTGGTGGAAATTGCCGGCGCGGTAGGTCTCAAGCTGCACACTGGCCGCAGCCGCAACGAGCAGATTGCGACCGACCTGCGGCTCTACGTGCGGGCGCAGATCGACGCCATCTCGGAGTTGCTTGTCGAATTGGCTGAGCAGTTTGTAGGTCAGGCTGAGAAGGCGGGCAACGCCGCGATGCCGTCATACACGCATCTGCAGCGGGCCGAGCCCGTACTGGTGACGCATTGGCTGCTCGCCTATGTCGAGATGATAATCCGCGACTTGAGTCGGCTGGCGGACTGCCGCAAGCGGATGAACCTCTGTCCGCTGGGTTCGGGAGCGGTGGCAGGAACGATATTGCCGCTCGACCGAGTTGGCATTGCGAAAGTGCTCGATTTTGACAATCCGACTGCCAACAGCGTCGATGCAACGAGCGATCGCGACTTTGCCATTGAGTTCGTCCAGGCGCTATCGTCCGTCGCTCTGCATTTGAGCCGGTGGGCGGAGGAGTCGATCCTTTTCGCGACCACCGAGTTCGGCTTCGTGAAACTGCCGGAGGCATTTTCTACTGGCAGCAGCGCGATGCCGCAGAAGAAAAACCCCGACGCGCTGGAGCTGATTCGCGGTAAAGCGGCAAAAGTCTTCGCGGACGCCGTGACGTTGTTCGTCGCAGTGAGGGGTCTCCCGCTGGCCTACAACAAGGACATGCAGGAGACGCAGCAGCCGGTCTTTGCTGCTGCCCAACAGGTTGCGAGCATGGTGCAGGTAGCGACAGGTTTCATGGCGAGCGTGACGTTCGACTTCGCGCGCATGCACGAGGCCGCGACCCGCGGATTCATGAATGCGCTTGCGGGCGCTGCCTATCTCGTTCGCAGCGGTGTGCCGTTTCGCCGTGCCCACGAATTGATAGGCAAGGCAGTACAACTGTGTGTTGAGAAGGGTTGCGAGCTTGAGCATCTCTCGCCCGAAGAACTTGCACTCTGCGGTATTCAAGCTAATCAGCAGTTCTACGACGCATTGCAGTTGCAACAAGTATTGGAGGTACACGACGTACCGGGTGGTACTGCTCCTTTGCAGGTTCGGGCGGCGTTGAAGAAAGCGAAGGAAACACTCTCGATGTATGCAGGAGCCGCCCATGTTTGCGCGTAACGCTACACTGCCCGACGCTATGGCGATCGAGCAGCTCATCCAGATCCACGTCGGCGACGGGACGCTTTTGGGTCGCTCGTTGGCCGAAATTTGCGAGAATATCCGCGACTTCGTGGTCATTGAACACGAGGGCGAAGTAGTGGGATGCGGTGCATTGCATCTTTATGGAATGCACCTTGCTGAGGTGCGCTCCATCACCATCGGGAAAAAGGCCAAGGGCAATGGCGCCGGGCGCATGCTGATCGATGCTCTGCTCGGCGAAGCCGCACGCCAGAGCGTGACCTGTGTGTGCCTGTTTACCCGCATCCCCGACTTTTTCGGCAAGATGGGATTTACGACGGTGGACAAAGAGCTGCTGCCCGACAAGATGTACAAAGACTGCCTGCGTTGTCCGCGCCTGCATGCTTGCGACGAGATCGCCATGTACATGGGAGAGTTGCCGGAGAAGACGGTTCTGTCAACCTCGCCTCACGCTGCGCAGTATTACACGGAACTGGTGCAGTTGCACTCCTAGACCGGATCGCTGATGACCGCTGCTGCGGGTGAGCTTGCTCGCCGCCGAAGCAGCAGTCCCAACACGATCCACAGCGCCAGCGCCATCCATTCATAGATGCTAAAGTGCCCGGGCACCGTAGGCAGGATCTTCATCGCGAGCACCAGAAAGGTCACCACAATTCCTGTGGCCGCTGCTACACGACCGAACGAGCTCGGCTTCAGGAGCAGGTACGACGCGCACGCCGCCATCCAGCCAAGAGCTGACGCGAGAGAGCCCACTTCAGCGATAGGTACAAGAATGGATTCGCCGGCAAACATGCAGATTGCAGTGAATAGACCGATGGCGACGACCGCGACAGCTGGAGTGCGGTTTCTGGGATGCACATATCCCAAGCGTGGGTCGGCCAATCCTCGCCGGCCCAGCGCAAACAGCAGCCGCGTTGCGGCCACGAAATTCCCATTGAACACTTCGAGCAGCGAGAGCAGGGCGGCGCCCATGATGACGCTGACAATCCAACGAGTGCCGACTGCGCGCTCGAATGCCACCGCGGTTGCGAAACGTTCATGAACTAGGCTCTGCCATGGTGCGACAAACGCAGTCGCAGCGATCACAGTCACGTAGAAGCCGATCCCAATCAGCATCGCCGCCATAATCGCAAGCAGAAACCGACGCGGCTGAAATTGCGAGCTGGCCTCTTCCGACGCTTTGCCAATCGATTCGAAGCCGGTCATGAAGTACGGCACGATTTGAAGCACGAGCAGGATCGAGACAGGGGCGGACGCGCTGAACAGGGGCTGAAGATTCTGCGCCGAGCCGTGCCTGAGTCCTGCCACGATGAAGGTCGCAACCAGCGCGATCGCGCCGAACGTGGTCACGTTCTGAAAGCTGGCGCTCATGCGAATGCCGCGGTAATTCATTACGGTAAGCAACGCTGTCAATGCCAGACCGATCATCAGGTGGGGCAGGAACACAGGCTTTCCGGCAACCCGATAGAGTTCGAATGAGTTCATGGCGGGGAAGATGTAGCTGGCAATCCGTCCTATGGCCACTGCCTCCCAGGGGCAGACGATGTAGTAAGCCAGCAGCATCATCCAACCAGTTGCGAAGCTGATAGACCGTGGAAAGACTGCTGCGGTGTAGGCGATCTCGCCGGCGGCGTCGGGCATGGCGCGAACCAGTTGCCCGTACACGTAGCCGATGGGCCACAGCAAAGCTCCACCCAACGCAAAGCCGAGCATGGCTCCAAGCGGACCGCCACGCCGCAGCCAGTCGTCCATCACGACGAGCCAACCGACGCCGATCATAGTGCCGAAGCCGAGCGAGAAGAAGTCGGCCAGCCGGAGCTTACGAGCCAGCGAAATCATGGATGTGCGAGAGTACTCCGGCAGCGGCCGGATTGGGAAGGTCCGCCGGGATCAGCCCTTCAGGTAAGGCAGCATCTGCTTGAATTGCGCGCTCCCGGACGACCGCAGCAACTCATAGATCATCATTTCGGTGGTGGAGATGACCGCGCCGGCTGCGCGCATGCGATCGATGCCGATGTCCCAGTTCCAGCGCACCCGCGAGCCGATGGCGTCAGTCGCTACGTGCACCAGGTAGCCGTCGTTGAGTGCGCCCAGCGCTGTCTGCATCACGCAGATATGCGCTTCCATGCCGCAGAGCAACAAAGTGTTGCGGTTGCCGGGCAGCGACTTAAGCGCCGACCGGAACTCGTTGCTTGCGAAGCAACCGAACTGTAATTTGTCGATCGGCTGCGCGCTCCCAAGCAAGGAAGCAATCTCAGGAACGACTGGACCAAGTCTCTGGGAGTATTGCGTGGTGACAACAAGCGGGATATCGAGGACTTTCGCGGCTCGGATCAACAATTGCGAATTCTTGACCAGCTCGTCTTTGTTGAAGATCGGAGGCAGCAACTTTTCCTGAATATCCACCACGAGCAAAGCGCAGTGGTCCGCCACCAGGGGCCGTCGCGCAACATCGGTGGCTTCGGCAGTAGTACCCAACGCAGGTGCCATAGATTCCTCGCAGAAAATGATGATGCCCATTCTAGCGCGGTCGGCAATTGCCGTTGTGGCAAAGGGGGATGCAGTCTTCGATTCGCTGTCTACAGGCCGGCACGTTTGGTTGACGCTCCCGAGCGGCAACCAATACAATCGTTATGCGGACTCATCAACTGCGCCAGCAGTTGCCGCCAGCGCTGCCCCTTCGTTCAACGGTAGGACAGCCGCCTCTGGAGCGGCATATCGGGGTTCGAATCCCTGAGGGGCAGCCAAAAACAAAAGACTTAGCGACCACCTCAGTCCACTAACAGTCCAGTAAGGCTTTTTGGCCTCACTGGATCACCATTTTCACGACTGCATCATTCGCTTCCCGCATTGCATGACGCATCGCTCCCCCGTAGCCGTCCATAGTCATTTTGATCGATGCGTGGCGCATCAGGTCTTTCTGGATGCCCATGGGAGTTCCGTTGTTGTCCATCCAAGAGCGATACGTGTGGCGGAACGTGTGCCAGCCGATCTTGCCGAGCCCTGCGCGTTCTCCGGCGGGGCTGAGGTAGTCGTGCTGAATCACGTTAAGGTTGTATGGCATCTCGCCCGCTACTGCTGGTGATGCCCACACCCAATCATCATCGCCGTTGAAGGGCGAGATTTTCCGCCAGTCCTGCAGCGCTGCGACCAGTCCTAACGCAAGTGGAAGCCGCGCTTTGCTCCGCTTTGTTTTGACAGCGTCGACGCGTGGACCAATGACGCTGCGCTGAATCATGACCTCCTGGCTCGTCCAATCGAAGTCGGACCATTTCAGCCCGGCCAGTTCGGAACGACGGAGCCCGAGACACATCGCGACTATCACCACAGTTCGGTGGGGTTCCGCGATGATGTACTGCAACAGTTCGCCAAACTGCTCGGGCGTTAGGATGATTGGCTTTTTGTCGCGCAGCGTTCCCCCGGTGATGCGCACCAGATCCATGGGATTGCGCTGCATCTCAAAAAGCTCACACAGCATCGCGTATTCGAACACTTGCCGCATGACGCTCCTGATATGGTTCTTTGTTTTCTGGGCCAATGGCAGAGCGTGGAACCATCGGTCGACGGCTAGTGGCTTAATTGCGCCGAGCTCGACACTGCCCCATGCGGGTATAGCGTGCTTTTCGAGGTTGTTTCGGTATCCGCCGCTGGTCGTGTACCGCTTCGGCATACGCTCGGCCATGTAAAGCCGGGCTGCTGCTTCGAAGCTCACCCTTTGAGCGGTGGGGCCAGGGTTTGCGGTGACGCGGTGGCCTTCGGCTACGCGCCAGGCCCTCGCCTTCGTGGGAAGTTCCGAGAGCGTGCCAAGTCGTGCGGCTTTCCTGATGCCTGCTTCGCGCCAGCGGAAATACCACACGTTTGTTCTTCGGTCCAATTGCACACTTCCGTTCTGATACCGCGATCGCTTCATATCTTCGTCTCCTTCAGCGATTGCGGGTGGCGAAATGACTCTAATTGCTCGCTCACCCACTCGTCTAGCGTGGACACACGGAACCGCCAGACTTTGCCGATCTTGAGTCCGGGAAGAGTGCCGCGCGAGGCCATATCCCGGACTGTGACCGGGTGAAGTTTCAGCAATCGCGCTGCCTCGTGGGCATCGATAAGGGGCTCGATAGTCATTTCCACACTCGTTGGCGTGTCCAATTGACGTGCTCGTTGTTGGTCGTGCGTAGGAATGTCAGATGTCCGGGCGAAATTTGATTCCTCATGGATTGTCTCGGCACTAATCATGCGGCTCAAAATAAATTTTCTTGGTCGCTGCAATCTCCTGTAAAACGAAGATCCGCGTTTCAGGCACTTGCGTAAAATGCTTCGTAGCCCCAAGGAGATACGACGCATTATGCCAATAGCACCGGACATGTCTTTTGCGTGCTTCGCACTCGACGGCCCGTTAGTTCGCGAGCGCGGAGTGCTTCCTTTTCAGGCGGCTGACATTCTCGAAGTTCACTCCACTCTTCCCGTCGGACTTGATGAAATGTGGAGATCTTGGCTCGGCAGCGTTCAAGCCCGGAAGTTCGACACGAGCCATTTTTTTGTTTTGTATCTGCGACCTATCGCACATCGGGGAACTTTTGAAGCGGACGCAGTGGAGGTGATTCGCGCCTATCATTTGGCTTTGCTCCTTCAAGGAGCTGCTTACTCAGAAGAGTCGGTAATGATTTGCGGCAGAACGCCGGGGGCTAGACTGGTCCTTGACTCGCTGCGCGTTATTGGCCGTCATGGCTATGTGCTTCATTCGCGTCCAACCCCGATTACTGCACAAGTACTGACCAGGGCTTGGTCAGTTTCGCAAATTATGCGTGCGATTCACCGTCCGCGTGTTCGGTTCTCAAGACTACGACGGGGATTAGCGGCATGGAGCCTGGCAATTCAGAGCAACCTACCGGAGGTGCGGCTTCACAACTCCATTCGCGCCGTGGAAGCCGTCAGCAGGCCAACTCGGGGCGGAGTCACACAAGCATTTGTGAACTGCGGTACGCTCCACATCGGGGAAAAGCATCGCAACGTTGCCGCGCTGAAACAGCTTTACGCATTGCGCAGTTGCATCGAACACGTCAAGCTCTGGCGGCACGAGCTCACCGTGCCTATGGGCTTCTCCGTCGATGACGCATTCTTGTTTCGAACTCTTCAAGCCGAAATTCTGGCAAGCCACATCTACTTGCGCATATTTGAAAATCCCCGGTTGCTATCTCGGATGGGTACGTACGCGACGATCGAACGGTTTTGGGTCACTCCTCTTACAAACCTGCGAGCACAACACGGAGGTGACATCGATTTGCGCCGAGTGGGGATGGATCGTTTCCTGACCGCAATTGCCGGTCGGCACTGATGCCAAGGCGAATCCACCCCGCCCCCACCCGACGTCTTCCGGCAGGCATGTCGTAGCAATACCCATCGCAAGCCCTGCCTGTGCGCTTAGGCTTCCGTTTGCGACGCCTCGTCTTCGACCGCGCCTGCCGAGCTTTCTTCGTCCAGTTGTCCAAATCCAATCCCGTTCTTGAACTCGCCGTCGAGAAGCCTCTTGAGCCACTGCAAACTCTTGCGCTGTGTCTCAGTTAGCCCCGGATCGTCTGGCAGTGAGTCATAGGGTCTCCCGAGGTCTGAAATTGAAATCTTATTTTCCACAAATGGAGTTGGATCAGTCTCATAAATTCCTAGCGGCATGAAGATGCCCAGAAATGTGTCTGCCAGGCGCGTGCGACTTTCTCCGATATATCGAAGCCAGAAATCATGCTGAGCAGATCGATCGTCGGTGTCATGTGAAGCCCAAAGGTTAAAGGCTTGCTGGTCTGCAGTGCTGAGGTCCACGTTCGCTGCGTTCACATCCCGCCCGTAGCGGGCGCGCATCCTTTTGGCGAAGCTGGGATATATATCTTCCAACGAAACGCCGAGATCGAAACCACTTTGTTTTCCGGCGAGTTTAGTGAGAATCCATAACGCCATTGTGTCGTCCGAAGCCTCTGCGATGCACTGAGACAGTAGCGCTGCTCGTTCGGTCTGAGGCGTCTTCTCTGCAACCCGATTTACAAGCCTTAGCACGTGGCCCGCTTCTCCGAGTAATAACACTTTGTCATACGTTAGCTTGTCGGCAGCGTGTATGCAGATGAGGGCCATCTCTCGTCTTACCTGTGGGCTAAGCGACTGTACTGAGTCAGAGAGCTTCCTAAGGAAGTCGTCTCTCTTCGGAGATCCCTTTTCCATTGAATCGAGCACTTCGCGGAATTCATGTTCTTGACGGTCTGCAGTGACCTTCTCAATTTTCTTGAGAAACTCCTCCAGCTCCACCGAGCTAAAGATCGCCTGTGGCAGTTCGTAGCGAAAGTACGCCGGAAACAGACCAGGATGAAAAATGCGCGTTTCTCCCTTGCTGAAATCCAGTCGTTTTTTCCTCGAAACAAAGGTCTTACCATCAAGCTTTTCAAACAATGGAAACAACTCCGAAAGAATGCCCTTGATCTGGCCGAGCTGCTCATCGCTCTTTGCTGCTTTCTTAAGATCTTCGAGGAGCGTGCTACCAAAACGTTCTTTGTCTTCGTCCGAATAGTATTTTCCCCGGCCTTTGAGCCAGCTTTCTCCTCCCGTCAGCGTTACAAAATTGCTGCCTACGAGGTCATAGACTGACGGCTTAAACCGCCGCAAGAGCTCGACCAGGGTGAGGTCCACTGGATTGACCTCACGCTTGAGCAGGGCGGCTGAAGTGCTCACATCATTTGACAAAAGGCCAATTGCTCTTAGGTTTCGACAGAAAGGTGCGATCAGGTCGTTCCACAGCCCGTCGATCTGTTGTCGAAATTGATCCTCTTCTGATTTACTGTAAAACCAGTTTCGGCGATTAAATCCCGCAACTAGCCTCTCAACCCCGGCCTTTCGCAGCTCATCAGCGTCCGAAGTAGGGATCTGGATGGAAACTGGGAAGAACTTGTCAAAATACTTGAGGTTCTCATCTTTTTTCTGCTCGTTATCCTCCTCGCCTTTCACAGTTTTGATTACAGTCTTGAGGTCGAGAGCACAAACGAAGCTGAGGTTTCGAAGGGTGGAAACGCCGCGAATCACTTTCAAGAGGGTGAGGAGCTCCTCTCTCTCCATGCGGTCAAGTTCATCTAGAAGTACGACGACACGTTTGGGCAGCCGTGCGAGAGCGGCATTCATACTCTTTATGTCGTCTCTCTGTGTCGGGGCCGGAAGAAACTCTAGGTAGCCTTTCACAAACGGAACGCTTTGTCCGAGGGCGCTGGCAAGTCGCCGAGCACTCTTGCTTAAGCCGGGAACAACATACTGCTTTTGGCATTCGGTGGCGATGTCGCTAAGTAGATAAGATGTGAGGGTCTCTTGGGAGCCCGGCAACCACGTGCTGAAGGAAACGACAATCGCCTTCTTGCCGAGGTGCTCGCGGAGCAAGTTAAGTATCGAAGTTTTTCCAGAACCGAACTCGCCGAAAACCGCGAGCACGGGACTCTTGGCGATCATCAGCTTGCTCGAAATGCCATCTACTAGAGCGGCGCGACCAAGTGCGTCTTCTCGCCAGCTCTGAATCGGGTCATCTGACTCCGCTATTTCAGTTCCTATCAGTGATCTCGACTGTGAAGCGACCCAGAGGTCTTCCTCATTCAACGTTCGCTCTGCATATATCCTTGCTGCGACGTGCAAGACATACGTTATGAGGAAGAAAAGTACAACGATCGCGAGGTCTGTGATTAGTTGCCGTTCAATAGTGCCGCGGTGTAGCGTCAAAACTACGAACATCGAGACGAATGAGAGCAAACAGAGCCCGCTGGTGACGCCTCTGATCCAGGATTTGATTCCTCTTGGGATAATTTCCAAACCATAGATTGTGCCCGCCACAAGAGCAGTTATTGCGACGACGATTAAGTAAGAAAGGTATTGTCGCGTGTCGTCGAAGTGCTTGGCGGATGGAAGATAGGTCGCGACTGCAAAAGATTTGAATACGCGGTCTTGCAAAACGAGGCGTGTGGTCGCTGCTACGAGAGCTCCTAGGCCTGACCAGATGAGAATCGAGAACCACTCCCTCTGAACGAACGCTAAGAGCAACGGTCCCCATGCCTTTAGAACCTTTTGCTGCGCCTTATTCATCGCAACTGTCCGCCTTTTCCCCGACGCGGAGTATTAGACATGTTTCCTTATAGATTTGAAAGACGAATAGTCCGTCGGCCCAGTCGCAACCATGCTGACATATTGGCATCTCGTGCAGACATTGTTCGACGTGTCTGGTACTTCGCAAATGGTGCGTGAACTGAAGGGCCAGACGGGGAGAGTCCGGCCCTCGCACAGCGCAGAGGCGTGAACCTGAAAGTAAGCGCCTCCGCTCAGCGGGAAGCCCGGTGGGGCCTCCCAGCATTCGTTCGCCTAGCTGACGCCTGTGAT
Organism: uncultured Acidobacteriaceae bacterium; assembly: GCA_963699185.1. Classification (GTDB taxonomy): domain Bacteria; phylum Acidobacteriota; class Terriglobia; order Terriglobales; family Acidobacteriaceae; genus DASRAA01. The sequence continues at coordinate 2,168,649 of OY969419.1, forward strand.
GATGTCGAAGTCGGCATTGTGAGCGATTTGCACGTCGCAGCGCATCCACGCTGCGAGAGCAATCTGACCGTATTCGACGAACCGCTCCTTGAGTAGATCGAGCTCGAACTGTGCCCTCACACCGACCATGAGATTTGTGAAGTCTCCGGTGTAGACGCTCGACCCACTGCTGTACGGGACTTTCGCAGTGTCGAGAATCGGGACGTTTGACATGATGTCAGGCTTCCGCAGCGGCTGGTGCAGCGTGTCCTGCAACCCTTCCGCCTTGATACGCACTTGCGGGCTGGTGATGAATGCAGTTGGGAAGGTGCTGTTCGCCATCATGCGGCCAATCGATGCGACCAGCTCTGAATAATCGGTCATGGCCGCCCCCGCGGTACTCGTTACGCCGCTGATGTGTGCCAACCCGATCGGTGAATTCGAGGTGCCGTCTCCCAGTAGTGCAGCCCGATCCACTTCAAGGGCAAACGCCTTCACCAGCGATTGAGTTACGACCTCACTCAGATTTGGCGCGTCCTGGATCAGCTCCTTACTCACAAGGATCACACTGCCCAGAGTGTGTGCCGTGAATGTGACGCGGTCGAACGTAGCTCCGTTGGCGATCAAGTCCGCCGTATTTTCGCCGTGCCAGACAGGAACGCAATCGGAATCCAGCCGCGCCATGAAAAACGTGGACTGCGGCATCTCGACGGTACGCGCGCCCGCCTCGAACACCCTGCTCTTTGCCCGCACGAGGTCGATGACCTGGCCCGACAGCTCCGGATTCACAAGGAAACCGCCCGCGCTATTGGTCCCCTCGGACATTGCCATGCGGATGTCGGTCGGAAGCGGGATTCCGGCCATGTGCTGAACGATATGGCCCAAATTGTAGGGCGAAGACTTCTCACCGCGTTTGCGGACGGCGGCGGCGAGGGAGTCGCCCTTCGCGAGAACCGAAACTTTGCGGCCATCGCGATCGGTCCAAACTTCCCCGATCTTCTCCGGCACTAACAGGTGAGGGTTGATGTCCATCATCGGCGGCTGCGTGGTACGCGAGAGTTCGGCGTCGATGTCGCGGTATGAATCGGCGCGAGCGAGCGTCGCGTTTAGCGATTTCACCTCGACTTCTATGCGGTCAAATTCCTCGGCTTCAGTCTTTGACAGAGGGCGGTTTTGTGCCTCGGCTTTGGATACGATGCTCCCCATTGCATCTGCCAAGCCGTTACGTTTTTCGCGGATTGCGGCAGAACTCTTCATTGCAGATTCCTTTCATTCGGGTTGTGCCGCGCCCGCCGTGACTCCCCGCCACGGTTGCGCGCCTCTGCCTGCGTCCCGTCGCCACCGGCGAAGAACGCTGCACAAGCGAACGGGCCGCCCGAAAGCGGCCCGCGAGGGTTATAAGCGGAAACTTGGATTACTGAGGTAGTGACGCGCGGAGCATCACGACACAACCCCATCTATCGCGTTAGGCGGCAGCGTGACGCGATAGGACGCATCGCGTGACACCGTAGCACTTGCCTTTTGCTCTAGGCCAATTTCAGCGGCAGGCCGCACGAGACACAGGCTGTCACTGTAGTCTCTTTCGAGACGCCAACAAGCGGTCGAGAGGGTCATCTTGCGATTCGCCTTCGACGGCTGGTATCCGATGGCGCGCAAGCGGGTCGAGACCAAAATGTTTACTGAGTTCGACGAAGTGTTGGAGAGCCTTCGTGTGGATCGCGACCGCCGGGTGTTGATACTTGCGCCCGCGAGGGCTTGTGAGAATTTCTCCCTCCCGGGCCATCATCTCGCGCATTTCTGTAAGTCGCTGCCAGGTGACGCAGAGCGTGATAAACGCCGCCTCGTCCAGTTTTGTCAGACAGCCGCGTTTGCGAAGATAAGGCGCATAGCTGTCCCAGAACTCGCAGGCAACGTCTCCGAGCCACGCTGGAAGCCGCGCCGATCCCAGCCTTTCCTTGCTTAACCTATCGGCCAACGTATTTCTACCCCGCCTCGATCGCTGCGACGACGCTTTCGGTATTGGACCTCTCTCACCCATTGCTGATTTCCTCTCGAATAACAGATTCTGAAAACCCGACCACATACGCGTGGGCTTGTGCAACGGGTCTACCACCGAGGGTGCCAAGGAATTGACCCGCCCCCCCGTCATAGTGGGATTGCATTGTCACTGAAGGGCTTGGAGTGTTGATCGCTACTCGTTCACCATTTCCATACGGTTCGGACGAGACGCTAGTCGATGCATTGATCTTCCGCCGTCCGACTGTCGACGAACTCTCCAGGACTGATTGGCGCAATCGATGACCTGCGGTCGCAGGTCCGATGCGTTGAACGGCATGCGCGTACCCTTGGGTGTTTTCCACCACTCGATCAGGGCATTACATCCTTTGCTGGCGCAGCGGGTCCGATTGAGAAAGACGTATCCGGCGGACTTTAGCCCTTCGTGTGTCCGCTCCATCAGTAGCCCGGCGGTCGCCGTGTCCACAGATGCTTCGGCTCACGCCACCGCCGGATGACCTCAGAGAGCTTGGGTGCAAACTTGCCCAACTCCGTCCATTCGTAAATTTTGGCCAGTGAGTTAAGCAACGCAGTCGCGTCCTCTCCGCCCGCCAACTCTTTCGCCAGCGCGCGCTCGGCTGCAATCGACTGCCCATCCCTCCAGGTTCCAATTTCCCTGATTCTGACAATTAGTTCATCCGCGCGCGCGGTTTTCTCTTGCTCTCTTGCTTCTGGGGATGCAGATGCTTCTGGAGATGCAGATGCTTGTTGGAAATCACGGACGTTTTTGGACATTCTGGACGACTTCTTTTGTAGATCGCGCTCGCGCTGCTTCCGGATACGATCACGCTCGCGGATGTCATCCTTAGAAAGCTTCATCCGGTACTTCTCGTAATTCAGGAGCCTCCAGCCGCCGTCAACTGGTTCTATCCTCCGGCCTTCGAATGCGGTTGTGCGGGAGTAGGGATCGGGCGCCAGGAATTTCGATAGCGCTGTTTCGACCTCTTGCATGCTCACGACAGCCCGGTGGGCCAGTCCGGGAACGGAAGCTTCAACGATACCGTCCCGATCAGACATCATAAGCATGGTCATCCATACCAATCTCGTCGGGTTATCTTCGCGCCAAACGGTGGAGTCCAGAAGCGCCGGAAACAGCTTTGTGTAACCGCTCATTGCTACTGTGTCCGAGCTGGCACGGTGCCCGCATCAATCATCGCGTAAATGGCCGCTGCGGGGATGCGAAGAGTACGTTTGCCGAAGCGTACCGTGTCGATGCGACACCCTGCAATGAGTTTTCGGAAGTACGCTTCGCTGTAATTGGTAAGGGCAGACGCTTGCTTGACGGTCAGCAAAACATTGACCATTTTCCATGTCTCCTTGTGGTTTGTGTGCTGCAAAATGAAAACGCCCGGCGGCCTGTTGGCTGTCGAGCGTCGTTAATTTTGAGCGTGCGATTTTTTTTGGCGCTACGTCCCTACTGCGCGGGGATTCGAGCTTGTTTGGGCTCGCGCCGGGCTTACCGGATGCACTTTCACAATGCCAGATTCGCATAGCGTGTCAATCCGGATTTTGGAATATTCTTTATTACTACCGTCCGCTACTCGCGCCGAAATTCTCCGTGGGGGAGTATGGAAGGGTCGTGCGTGGGTAAAACTTCTCGCCACCAAGAACGCCAACCCCACAGTCCGTTTACAGTCCATTAAGGGCTGCAGTGGGTTGCGATAGGCTGTTTTAGGTGCCACCCGCATCGCCTATCTTGTTGATACTGCGTTCCGTTTCTACATTCGAATCCCTGAGGGGCAGCCAATTCAATAACAAGACAATTTCTAATGGTCCGCCGCCAAGAGCGCCGTCCGTGAATTGGAAATGAGACACCGTCGCGCTACATTGCCGCCGCCATGGCTGGTATGCGAGCCTCGTTGGCCCAGCAAATCAGTCCGGGTATGAAAGTGGACGACATGTCAGGAGGATTCGGCCGCACGCGTACCGTGAACCCGTGCAATCCGCTTTTTGCGATCGAGGTCTCAACCTCGTAGCCGTACTTGCCATCAGAATCGCGGCCGGATGATCGCATTACGACCGACTCGCCTTCCACCAGATCTCCTTGCATGTCGACGCGCCCGATGTAAAGCTCTACCACTACGTCTCGAGGGCTCAAGCGGCCGAGATACACCTTGGCCCGAACTGGCATGGCGCTCGTTACCGGGACAGTCTTGGCGGGCTCGTCCTCGACGCTCACTACCCAGACCTCCGGCCACTCACTGCGAATCCGATCGATGGTCGCCGAGAGTTCACGCGCGCGATAGGCGTTGTCGTCATCGAGCGCGCGGAACTGTGCGTGGGCTTTCACATAATAGCCTTCCACGTAGTCGCGCACCATGCGATGCGTGTTGACGAAGTGACACAGTGAATCCACGGATGCCTTCATGCGCTCCACCCACTTGCGGGGAATTCGATCCACTCCGCGATCGTAGAACGCGGGAACTACGTCGCGCTCCAGGAGATCGTAAAGAGATTCTGCTTCAACCTGGTCCTGGTAGTTGAGGTCGATGTAGGCCTCTCCCTGGCCGATGGCCCAACCCATTTTCCTGGAATTCTTAGGGTCGTTCCACACTTCGTCCCACCAGCCGTCAGGCACGCTCATGTTCAGGACGGCGTTGGCGGCAGCCTTCATGCCGCTGGTGCCTGATGCTTCGTTGGGGCGCAGCGGCGTGTTCAACCACACGTCCACGCCCTGCAGCATGGCGCGCGCCACCGCCATGTCGTAGTCCTCGAGAAACACTACGTGGCGGCCTATCACCGGATCGCGGCTGAATTCGGTGATCTTGCGAATCAGTTCCTTCCCGGCGTCATCCTGTGGATGGGCTTTGCCGGCGAAAATCAACTGCACGGGACGAGCCTGGTCGGTGAGAATTCGCCGTAAGCGGTCCATGTCGCGCAAGATCAGTGTGGCGCGCTTGTAGGTCGCAAAGCGACGGGCGAATCCGATGGTGAGGGTATCAGGATCGAGTATCTCTGCTGCCGCGTCGATCTCCGCCTGTGGAGCACCGCGCCGCATGCGTTGGTCTCGGACCCGACGCCTCGTCCAAGCGACGAGCCGTTCGCGGCGGCGATCGTGGGTCCGCCACAATTCCTCAGCCGGAATCGATTGCACGCGACTCCAGACCTCGCTATTGGCCGGTTCCTCACGCCATGCGGGCCCGAGATAGCGGTCGTAAAGCTGATTAAACTCGGCCGAAATCCAACTGCGATAGTGGACACCGTTGGTCACGTGCCCGATGGGAATCTCTTCAACGGGCACGCCGGGCCACAGGGATTGCCACATCGTTCGGCTGACTTCTCCGTGCAATTTGCTAACGCCGTTAGCGCGCGACGCCAGGCGCAGGGCCAGCACCGCCGTGCAGAACTCTCCGTCAGCCTGCTTGCGTCCGAGATTCAGGAAGTCCGTCTGCGATAGCCCCAATTGTCGCGCAGTATCGCCGAAGTAACGGTTCATTAACTCGGACTGAAAGTAGTCATGACCGGCTTCCACTGGCGTGTGGGTCGTGAACACCAGGCTGGCTGCGGCCAGCTCGCGGGCCTCCGGCAGGCTGAGGTGACGCGTGCTCATCAAATGCAAAATATGCTCGAGCGCCAGAAATGCCGCGTGGCCCTCGTTCATGTGATACACCGTCGGATCGAGACCAATGGCCCGCAACGCGCGATAGCCGCCCATCCCCAGCAGAATCTCCTGCCGGATGCGCATCTCCCGGTCGCCACCGTAAAGCTGGTTGGTAATGTTGCGCTCGTCGGCGCGTGCGTTGATCGGTATGTTGGTGTCGAGCAGGTAGAGCGAGACTCTTCCAACTTGCACTGTCCACACTTGCACGTGCACCGGCTGCCCCGCCAGGTCGACTTCGATCATCACCGGACTGCCGTCTGAATGATAGGCAAGGCTCACGGGAAGATTGTGAAAGTCGTTGTCTACGTATGATTCCTGTTGCCAACCCGACTGGCTGAGATACTGCCGGAAATAGCCCTGCTGATAGAGCAGTCCGACCCCGACCAAGGGCACTCCAAGGTCGCTTGCCGATTTCAGATGATCGCCTGCAAGAATGCCGAGGCCGCCGGCGAAGATCGACAGGCACTCGGTTAAGCCAAACTCGGCAGAGAAATACGCAACCAGCGGCGCGTCGCCAGACTTGGCGTACCTCCTCCGAAACCAGGTCGAATCTCCGATCAGGTACGTCGCAAGGTTGGACTCAACCCGCCGCAGGTGCGCTAGGAACGCGTCGTCACGGGCAGCTTCTTCCAGCTTGGCTTGTTCGACGGTGCCTAGCAGCAGGACCGGATTGTGCCCAGTTGTCTCCCATAAGTCACGGTCCAGGCGCCGGAACAGCTCCACCGATTCGTGGCTCCAACACCAGCGCAGGTTGTAGGCAACGTCGCGAAGCGATTCGATTGCCGGCGGCAACGACGGTACGACACTGAAGGTATGAACTGGTCTCATGATGAATGTGTTCCTTCGCATTGGAGCGTTTTGAATTCTGAGGGCTAAAAGCTGGTCGGCCTTCGACAAACGCAAGTTCGTCTGCCGAATCATGACCTCGGTATCTATCGGCAGAAAAGACGCAAGTGTTAATTCCTGCGCGCACATTCATACGGCTGACCCATGGGATTTCGCCGAATCCGGCTGATAGAGTATTTGTGGATACAGTGCGAGCCTTGTGTATCAATTATCGGTAAGACGCCATCGCCATGTTCTATTCGACCGACGACCTACGTATCAAATGGACGAAAGTAGTTCTGCCGCCAGTGTTCCTGGAGGAAGAGCTGCCCACCACGGAAACAGCGTCGGCTACCGTCCATGAAGCCCGAGATCGCATCTCTAACATCCTGCGGCGCCATGACGAGCGCCTGCTGGTAGTAGTGGGTCCGTGCTCCATTCACGATACGAAGGCCGCACGTGAGTATGCGAGCCGCCTGAGGACTGCCATCGACGAGCACTCGGAGCATCTCCACATTGTCATGCGCGTGTATTTCGAGAAGCCGCGCACGACAATCGGTTGGAAGGGGCTCATCAACGATCCGTACCTCGATCAGTCTTACAAAATCAATGACGGATTGCGGCACGCCAGGCACTTGTTGCTCGACCTGGCGGAGATGGGAGTGCCCGCCGGAACCGAGTTTCTCGATATGATTACGCCTCAATACCTGGCGGGATTGGTGAGTTGGGGTGCAATCGGCGCGCGCACCACCGAGAGCCAAGTCCATCGTCAGTTAGTGTCGGGACTTTCCTGTCCGGTGGGGTTTAAGAATGCTACGTCCGGCGATGTGCAAATTGCGATCGAAGCCGTGCTCTCTGCAGCGCATCCCCACACCTTTCTGGGGCACACCAAACACGGACAGTCGGCCATCTTTGCGACCACCGGCAATCCCGATTGCCACGTGATCCTGCGCGGTGGTCGTAACACCGTCAACTACACCGCTGAGGCTGTCGCAGATACCTGTGGCAAGCTCGAGAAGGCTGGACTGAAGCCCAACGTCATGATTGATTGCAGCCATGCGAACAGTAAGAAAGATTATGCTCGCCAGGGCGCGGTCTGTCGCGATATCGCCGGCCAGATTGCCGGCGGCGATCGGCGAATTGTCGGAGTTATGCTGGAGAGCAACCTAGTTGCCGGGTCGCAGAAGTTGGAGTCCGGCAAACCCCTTATACCCGGCCAGAGCATTACGGATGCGTGTCTGGGATGGGATGAGACCGTCGGATTGCTCGCTGAATTGGCGGGAGCAGTTCGCGCCGGGCGGCTGCGGAGTACATCGAAGCCTGCCAAATCCGAAATTTGAGCCCCTGTGGCGTAGACTTTTGCGGCACAACGCAGTGACCCCAATTTCACCGCGGATACGACCTTTATTGACAGTCGGTGTCGGCTAACGGAGTTGATAAATGAAAGTACTTGCCATCGATGTGGGCGGAACCAATGTCAAGATGCTGGCTTCGGGGCACGAAGCGCGCCGGAAGTTTACTTCTGGGCCTAAGCTTACCGCTAAGCAGATGGTCGACGAAGTGCGAAAGATTGCCGCCGACTGGAAGTATGAGGTGGTCTCTATCGGGTACCCCGGTTCTGTTCTCGATGGCCGGATTTTGGCGGAGCCCCATAACCTCGGTAAGGGATGGGTCGGCTTCAACTTCGAGAAGGCTTTCAACTGTCCCGTAAAGGTCGTGAATGACGCTGCCATGCAGGCCCTGGGTAGCTATAAAGGCGGCCGCATGCTTTTTCTTGGACTCGGCACGGGCCTGGGTTCAGCGATGATCATCAACGGAAGTCTGCTTCCCATGGAGTTGGCTCATCTTCCGTACCGCAAGGGAACCTACGAGGACTACGTGGGCCTTCGCGGACTACAACGGTTCGGCAAGAAGAAATGGCGGGAATATGTATTCGATGTGGTCGAGAGACTTACGGCGGCCCTCGAACCGGATGACGTCGTACTGGGCGGCGGCAACGTGAAGTTTCTGAAGACCATGCCGCCCAAATGCAGGGCCGGCGACAACGCCAATGCTTTCAAAGGGGGCTTTCGTCTCTGGGAAGATGGCGGTGAACCGGCCGAAGCTCCGAAACCGCATCCCGTTTCTGCGGGCGGAGGTCGTCCGTCGGCAAACCGTCGAGCAAAGCCGGAAGCGTCCTAAAAACCTATTTGGTCCGTTTACGATGTAGGTAAACGGCGTTCAGTTTTTTTACGGATATAGAGATCACAACGAAAATGCAGCCCGGCTCCGATGTTCCGACGACCCCGGCTCCGGCCTCTAATCTCGATGCACTGATCGAGGAGGCCTGTACACGCATTTACGGCTTGGTGCAGCAAACGCCGGTTGCCCTACTGCCGCAAGATTCCCGCATCGCCTCAAGTACCCGCGCGTACGCCAAGCTGGAACAATTACAACCAACTGGTTCCTTTAAGCTGCGCGGGGCGACCAACAAGGTCATGGGACTTTCTCCTGAGGCCGCAGCAGCAGGTGTAGTGGCCTCGTCAACGGGGAATCACGGCCTTGCTGTTGCCGCCGCGGCACGGCATCGGGGTATCGAGGCCGAACTGTATCTCTCAGCCCAAGTGCCCGAAGCCAAGAGGAAGAAAATCGAATCTTACGGCGCTCGGATACGAATCGCGGGCGAGAAGCCGCTCGACGCCGAGATCGCAGCACGGGCCGCTGCCCAGGCCTCCGGCCGGACCTACGTGTCGCCATACAATGATTGGGAGGTTATCGCTGGGCAGGGATCGATCGCTGTAGAACTCGCTCGGCAGATCGAAAGCATCGACGCCGTTTTTATCGCGACGGGCGGCGGAGGCCTCATCAGCGGCGTGGGCAGCTATCTAAGAGAAAGGTCTCCGGGGACTGAAATTGTGGGCTGTTGGCCGGAGAATTCGCGGGTGCTTTATGAATGTCTGCGGGCAGGCGAGATCCGTGACGTTCCAGAGACTTACACGCTGTCCGAAAGCACCGCTGGAGGCGTGGAACCGGGCTCGATCACGTTTGATCTGGCGCGCTCAGCGATCCACCACTGTGTGCTTGTGTCCGAGGATGCGATTCTAGACGCGATGAAGTGGGCCCGGCAGCGAGACTGGACGATCGAAGGTGCCGCCGGCGTCGCGCTCGCCGCCTTCTTCAAAGAGGCGGCGCGATACGAAGGCAAGACCGTGGTGGTGCTGTTCTGCGGAGGCAACCTTTCACCCGAAGTGCAGGCTCGCATGCAGTGACATCCAACGGGGAGCGAGACAGATCCTAAGGCAAAGGGTTCTATTTGTTTAAGCGCGCCATCGTACGTCCGCCCGCCAACAACTTCGCAGACGGCCTGACCACGGCGGTACTGGGAGAGCCTGATCTGCCGTTGGCGTTGCGTCAGCACGAGGCCTACTGCCAAGCGCTCGAGAATTGCGGTCTCGAACTGGTTAAGCTTCCGGCCGATCTTCAACATCCGGATTCGACCTTCGTCGAAGACACAGCAGTATTGACCAGCCACTCTGCGATTCTCGTTCGTCCCGGAGCGCCCTCGCGCCTGGGAGAGGTCGCTGCCATTCGGGGAATAATTGAGCGCTTCTATTCCTCAGTTCATGAGATTAAGGCCCCGGGAACGCTTGACGGCGGCGACGTCTGCGAGGCAGGATCGCACTTCTTCATCGGAATCTCACATCGCACGAATGAAGATGGCGCGCGACAACTCGCCGAGTTTCTTGCTGCCGATGGATTCACATCCTTGCCGGTCGACATTCGGCGCGTGAGCTCAATCCTGCATCTCAAAAGCGGGATCGCCTGCCTGGACAACGGCGACCTGATTGTCATGAATGAGCTTGCGAGCAGGGAAGAGTTTTCCAGCTACAACCTCATCCGGGTTCCGCCTCAGGAGAACTACGCCTGCAATTGCGTACTCATCAATGATCGCGTGCTGATGCCGTGGGGATTTCCACGATTGTTTGATGACTTGACTCGTCGCGGATACGTGCCACTACCCCTGGATATGTCGGAGTTCCGCAAGATGGATGGTGGGCTGAGCTGCCTCTCGCTGCGCTTCTAACCTACGTCTATGAAATCGCAGTGGGAAGCCTGAGGCCTGGCCGGCGTAACTTCCGTCTTAGCAAGATGCCGACGCTCCCAAGGCCCGATCCCAGCAGCAACATGCTCGACGGCTCGGGAGTCGGTGAGTATGTCGGAGCGCCGACCAGATGTGACGAGAGCTTAAACTGGAAGTTATCAAATTCAAAAGCGGGATAGCACATGCCGGAGGAGTTGCAGGCCGAGAAGCTTATGCTCTTCCAGTTTGCTGCGCACACAGGATTTTGACCCGTCGTACAGTAGGGCGTAAAACCGATGGTCGCCGAGGTTACATCTGCGCACGAATAACTAGTGCAAGTGTGATTAGGATCGGAAATGATGAAACCACTGGAGCTCAGGTCTGTGCCATAGACCTTGGTTGTGTTTCCGCTGGTATCTGTAAATGTAATAGAGTTCCATGTATCGACGCTACCCCAGTAAAAATCGAAGGCACTGAAGTACTGCCCGCTTGGCGGGGTTATCGTGATCGCAGATTTACCGGGCGTGTATAAATAATAGCCATCGTCGCTGATGGGTTCCCTGAACAGATTAACGTTGTTGCCTGTACCGCCTTCGGCGAGATTGGCATCGCCCCCAAGGGAGAATGACAAATGCTGTGTACCCGTGCAGTTGGCGGTGCAAACTACCAGGCTGTTCAGGTAACTCTGGGCATTTGAACCGTTGTAGCTGTGCCAACCTACGCTGGTGGTGGTGCTGCCGGATGGGGCCAGGGACGAGTAATTCGATCCATAGGCCTGCCTGGAATACCCGCAAGTGCCGGTGACTCCAGTTGGGCACGGAGTTGTAGGGGGAGTGCCGGTTGCAACGGGATAGGCCGACCACGATGCGTTAATGGCGTTTGCGTTGGCGCTGTTTTTGTCAGTAAAACTGCCAAAATATTGGCTAGCTGACAAATTCGAAAGACCGAGGCCAAAGGCTACGCAGCCAATGAGCCACAGACTAACTCGCCGCATAAAGATTGCCCCCACTCTAGGCACTTAGGTCGGAGTCCTGCCGAATACCAGTGCGTACTGCGTGTAGATGCAATCTAATGACCATTGGCAAGTTTGTCAATGGTCATTCCCATTCTGCGCGTTGCCGACGCAGTTCCCGTGGATGCAAGATCACATCATGAAAGACCTTGCGCGCCGGTGACCACAAAGCTTCCGGTAAAGGATCCTCGCTTGTTGCGATTCTCCCAGAAATCCGCTGGCAGCAGACTCCGACAGCAACCCGCAGATCCAAATCTAAAGTGGAGTCTTTCGCGCCAAAGTGTGCTAATGTCATCCCATCCGAATGTGAATTGGTCATAACTATTGCCAATAGCAGGAGTTAAACCAAGGGATCCATGCCACTTTGGTCGTGTCCCCGATTGACCTCCGCTTCAAATCCCCGGGTCGGGTAGCGGAAGTTGGGAGCTTTCCAGTATGCGGCGCGCCACGATTTTTGCGTTGGTATTGATTGCGACATCGTCTATCAGTCTGGCCCAGGACAGAGCGCTCATCAGTGGGGACGCTGAAGACAACCAGGACACTCCCGTTTCCGGTGTCCGGGTCACATTGAGCAATGACTCCCTTCGCATTCAGCGCACCACCACCACCAATTCCGACGGCTTATACTTCTTTGCCGAAGTTGTTCCGGCAGAAGGATATGTAATCACTGCCGACGCGCCAGGTTTGGCGTTTTCTCCACAAAGTGTGAAATTTGAAGTTCAGGTCGGGGAGACGAGGCATATGCTGCCATCGTTCATCGCCGATAAGATGCCAATTCCGGTTTCCAGGCTGCGACGTCCGGACTCGACCTATCGGGTAGCTGATGTCGGCGGGAGCGGACTTCCCGAAACGCGTTCGAAGTCCTCGGCACCGGTCGTACCCGCGGTACTAAAGCCGGCCCAGGGGAAGTCGGCAGCGCTCGTCGGCCGCTCATCCATCTCATCCAAACCTGCTGCCTACGTTCCAGTCCGGGTGGCAGCTCCAGTTGGCAGTTCGCCTGAAGGCTGGGACGATTCGAGTGGGCAGAACAAGAACCCAAGTTCCGCTTCTCCATCTCAGGGCGCGCCGTCCCCGGCTGGAGGGCAGCAACCAGCACCCGCTCCTGGGCCCCGCAGCAAAAAGGCGCGCACGAACCAGCGGGGCAGCGTCGAGTCTTCACATGTGCCATTGGACACGCTCTCCACCGCCGTAAGCACTGTGATCACCAGCGAACAGTTGCGTAGCCTTCCCTTCTTCAATCGGAACTTCCTGGCACTGGGCCTGCTCGTCTCGAGCACTCATGACGTACCCGCGTGGTCGGAACTGAAAGACACGACGTTCAGCATCTCTGGCCAGAGGCCGACGTCGAATGCATTTCTGCTGGATGGAATGGATAACGAAGCTTCGAGCAGCAATCAGGCCATCCCTTTTCAAGTGAACGACGCGATTCAGGAATTTCGCGTGGTCACCGCCACCTCCGACGCCCAGTTTGGCCGCAACATTGGCGGCGTGGTGAATATCGTGACCCGTCGTGGCACTGCCAAGTTCCATGGCAGCGCGTTCGGCTTCTTCGCGTCCGATTCGATCGATGCCAGCTCGCCACTGTCGGTGTATAACGGTTCGGGCTTCGATCAGGCTGCGGCGTTTGCGGGACCTCTGAACGTGCAGCCCGCGGCCAACACAAACAATCCGATCTACTCGCCGATCTATCAGCCCACTTCCTATAATCAGTACGTAAAGACGGTGGAGTTGCTGAACACGAATTACGGGACCAGCTATTGCACCGCGCCATCCGGATCGGGGGTATGCAATCAGCTCTTTGACCCGGCTTCGGTCCTGGCGCGGCACAACAGCCACACCCAGCCGTTTTCATCGCAGCAATTCGGCGCTCAGGCAGGCGGTTCGTTTTTGAGGCGCTGGTACTGGTTTGGAGACTACGAAGGCACTCGCATCAACAATCCGAATCCCATCTTTGACCGCGTGCCCAGCTCCTACGATCGCAGCCACCTGAGCCAGTTTCAGCCCGGCACCTCGGGATATGCGGATGCGCAATACGCGCAGAGCGTTTTGTCACTCTACCCGCAATCCAACGTTGTCGCCGTTCCGGATGTTCTGGAGTTTTACCAGGGACAGGCTCCTAACTACACGAATGTTGGAAACTACCTCGGCCGGGTTGACTTTACCCAGTCAGACCGCACTGACTGGACGTTTCGCTACAACCTGCAGAATCTGTCGCAATTGCACGATGACACGTTGCCCAGTTCGTCGGCATACCCCGGAAACGGAGCGCAGCGCGCCGTCCTGAACCAGAATCTGGTTGTGACCTTTACGCATCGCTTTTCGAACCAATTCAGCAATGTCCTGCGCGGCGGATTCACCAGGTTTCAGGTCACCGAAACACCTCAGGACGCCAACTTCGATCCAGCGAAGATCGGATTGCCAAGCGGTTCGCTGCCCACCTATCTCCTCTCCGGCCTCGATCCGCAATATGCGGGTGCCTCGCCTGCCGGCAATGGAGCGTTCGGCGGATGGTATGACTCGATTTGGTTTCCATTCTTTTCGAGCGTGCCTGTGATCACGCCTTCTTTGGATGGGCTGTTTCCCTTTGCCCGCCTGGGCGCGCCGTTCAGTGCTCCGGGTAAGCGCCGCGACACCGAAGGCGAACTCGTGGACAACATTGTATGGTTTCGCGGAAAGCACACGGTGCGCTCAGGATTTGACCTCCGTCGGCTGCAGAACGTTTTCGACAACAGCGGTTTTAGCAGGGGAATGGTTATTTCCAGCGATATAGGGGAGTTCACCAGTGACAGTGAGACTTGCGTTTTCTGCTCTCCCGGCGCTTTCACCAGTCCTTCCTACGACTACGCGATCAAACAACCCAGCCCCTACCAGACCACGTTTCACTCCTACGCGATCGGGCTGTATCTCCAGGACACATGGCGGGTGAAGCCGAACCTGACAATCAACTTGGGCATGCGTTACGAGTACTTTTCGCCGCCGTCGGAGACCAACCACCAGGTCTGGAACTACGACGCAGCGGCCAATGGACTGGTCCGGCAAGGCACGACTCAAGTACTCGATCCCTTTGGCAACCAGTGTGGGACGGGGCTTAGCGGTACCGGCTTCATTTATCCGGATCAGGCCGTTCAGTTGCCCTGGACTTGCAGCCCCAATGGCAACGGAAGCTTCGTAGTGGCCAATACAACGAATTTCGAACCGCGGATTGGCGTTGCGTGGTCCACTCCCGGTGGCAATACCGTTGTTCGCGCGGGATTCGGAATCTTCTACGACCAGATTCCCGCCAGCCTGATGGCGCAACTCGCGTTCAATCGCCCCACGCCTCGGTCGTTCACGAATCCTCAGACCCTCTACGGCCAAAACATGTCGAGTTTTTTTTGCGGCGGTGCACAGTGCGGACTGGGTAATTCGAGCTTGGTCAACTCGAATTTCATGTCGACTTATCAGGCCGCGAGCGTTCCTTTTGCGGTGAGTGCGATCGACCCGTCCAACTTGAATAATCCGCTGACCCGGCAGGTCAGTTTCTCAATCGAGCGGCAGGTGACCCGAGACGTTTCTGCCGAAGTAGACTATCTTGGCAACTTCACAGGTAACCTTCCTGAGACGAGCAACACCGGGTTCAACAACGAGTGGTTCTGCACGGCCTCCGCGCCAGGACTTCTTGGACAGCCATGCGACGCCTTTAGCTACGTTCCGGTGTTCACTACTGCGAACGTCGGTTACGGCAACTACAACGCCTTCGTGGCAAAAGTGACCACCCGGGGCTGGCACGGATTTCAGGCGCGTGGCTCTTACACCTACTCGAAGGCACTCGACAATGGATCTGCGGCAGGTGCACCGTTGATTCCCGGTCCACTCATGACGCAGGTGCTTGGGTTGCAGTTCTTCGGGAACGGCAATCCTGTTCTCTATGCGCTCGGCAGCAATTCCAGCGGATTTGCGCCTCCGCCCGGTCTGTTCAGTCCGGGTGCGATCTCCGCGAATCTCTCTGCGCTTACCGGACTATTGACGGCCGGTGTCAACACTACCGGCGCAGGCCGTGCTCAGGTGACGCCCTATACGATTCCCCAGGATCCGTATAATTTTCTGAGAAACGACTATGGCCTCTCTGATTTCAACCAGACCAACCGGTTCATTCTGGAGTACTCGTGGGAGGTTCCCACATCAAAACCATCTCAGCTCCGCAGCGGCTGGCTATTGAGCGGAGTCCTCACCGCGGAGAGCGGGCAGCCCTTCACCATCTTCAGTGGTCCGATCGCTGGGGAATTGACGCAGCGCGTCAGTCTGACCGGGTCACTGACCACGACGGGAAACCCGAACGCCTACATTGGCAACACGTCATCGATCGTTCTGCCCGGCACGAGTTGCCAGAACCTTTCTGGCGCGTTCTCGCCTTTCATCGTGCAGCAAACGGTCGGTATAAGGGATGGCGTTGCGGGAACGCCGTGCCTCGGCAACTCTGCCCGGAACCAATTCACGGGGCCGGCGTACGTTGATTACGATATGGCTATCCAGAAGACGTTCAAACTCCGGGAGGTCGCCGCGCTGTCGCTTCGGGCCGAGTCTTACAATCTCTTCAATCACCCCAATTACTACAATCCGATCAGCACCTACAGTCTGGACGGCGTAACGCCGTACTCGCAATTCGGTGAAATCAAATCGGCCCACAACGCACGCCAGTTCCAGTTCGCGGTCCGGATGAGTTGGTGAAGCGTCTCGAACCGAGTTTTGCCCCATCGAAGATGCCGAACTGGCTCGTCCTCCGAATGTGCCACACAAAAGTTGGAGTCGGACGACGCTCTTTCGCTTTTCAGCTCCCAACTGTAGCTGAACTTCAAGAATTGACCTGGGTTCACCTGGTTGTTTTAATCGTCAACCTAAGTTCCAGACGCGCGAAAAGCGACACAGTTGCCGAGTTCTTGCGCCGCAAGCTTCGGCGACAGCTTTACGCCGCTGGTTGAGATGATGAGTCGCCATGGCCTTTGAGAAACAAGTCTTCATCAGTTACGCGCATATCGACAACGAGCCTCTCAGCGAGAAGCAGCTGGGCTGGATTACCCGCTTCCACGTTTCGCTTTCGGCGATGCTGAGCATGCGAATTGGCCGCAAGGCCGAGATCTGGCGCGACAACAAACTCTCAGGCAATGACATCTTCGCCGACGAAATCTTGCAGCAGTTTCCTCAGACGGCCCTCCTCATCTCGGTGGTGACTCCCCGTTATGTCGGGTCGGAATGGTGCACCCGCGAGGCGCGAGAATTCTGTCGCACGGCGGAACTCACCGGCGGAGTCGTCGTCGATAACAAATCGCGGGTGTTGAAGGTCGTCAAGATCCCGGGCGGTGATGAGAATCCTCTCCCCGAGCCCATGAAGCTGGCATTGGGTTATCCGTTCTACGTTTTCGACGACCAGCAGACTCCACTCGAACTGGATCCGGCCTACGGCGAGGAGTTCACCCAGAAGTACAACCTGAAGATGGCAAAGCTGGCCTTTGACATCGCCCAGTTGATCAAGAAAATTGAGACCGAGCCGATTCCCACCGCCGCGACAGCACCTGCATCGGAGCCTAAGACCAAGCCTTCCATCTATCTCGCCGACTGTAGCTTCGACCGCCGCGAGGACCGCGAGGCCATCAACGCTGACCTTCGCTTGCATGGCTACCCGATTCTGGCGGACGTCCAGTTACCGATGGACGAAGAGACGTTTCTCGCCGAACTCGACAAAGTCATGGGACGGTGCAAGTTGTCCGTCCACATCGTCGGGGCCAAGTATGGAGTGGTGCCCGATGGTCCCAGCGAAAAATCACTCATCGTTCTAGAGAATGAGCTCGCGATTCGCTACAGCAAGAATGCCGGACTGAAGCGCATTATCTGGATCCCCAGCGGGACTCACTCCGACTCGACCCGCCAACAGCAGTTCATCGATTCGCTCTTAAAAGATGCCGAAGCTCAGTTTGGCGCGGACCTGATCACGGGTGACCTGGAAGACTTGAAGGCGGCCATTCATGCGGCCTTGAAGAAGATCGAGACGGCCGAGGTCCCCGCGCCGCCGAAGGCCGCTGCAGAAGCGACGGAAGCGGATACCAAGCTCGTGTATCTGCTTTGTGACGAGCGCGACCGCAAAGCCACGATACCGCTGCGGAAGTTTCTAAAGACCCAGGGATTCGAGTCAAAAATCCCGGTTTTTGAGGGCGATGCTGCCACCGTCCGTCAATCCAACCAGGACCTGTTGAGCAACTGCGACGCCGTACTGATCTTTTACGGAGCAGGGGACGAGTCGTGGAAATCCTCGGTCGATTCCGAACTGCGCAAGGCTTCTGGTTACCGCGCGACAAAAAAGCCGCCGACCACATTCACCTACCTCTCAGAGCCGGC
This sequence comes from uncultured Acidobacteriaceae bacterium, assembly GCA_963699185.1. GTDB lineage: Bacteria > Acidobacteriota > Terriglobia > Terriglobales > Acidobacteriaceae > DASRAA01. The sequence goes on from OY969419.1 coordinate 2,186,550, forward strand.
GACCGACGACAAGAAGGAACAGATCGAACTCGAGGAACCACGATTGATCGATGGCCTCGCGGGCTTTTCAGAAACAGCCTTCGCCGAATTCGTTAGCGCGGTTTCTGGAAAGGCCAAGCCGTGACCCAGGCCCATGCAGCCGGCACCCGGCTGATGAACCCATTCCCAGGGCTCCGGCCGTTTCACGACGATGAAGAATACCTCTTCTTTGGACGCGAAAGCCAGATTGACACCATGGTTGACAAGCTGGCAGCCACGCGTTTTCTGGCGGTCGTGGGCACATCTGGAAGCGGCAAGTCTTCCCTGGTGAATTGCGGCCTGAAACCTGCGCTGAGCCGCGGACTGATGGCCTCTGCCGGGACTTCGTGGCGAATGGCGCAATTCCGTCCGGGCAGCGATCCCATCAAGGCAATGGCCCACTCCCTGGCTCAGCCCGGGGGACTCTTCGGCAACCCGCGCTCGGAAGTCCTCACTGTCGAAGAGATCGTCGAGGCCACCCTGCGAATGAGCAAACTCGGTTTGGTCGACATCTACGGGCAGGCGCAGTTCGGCGAGAGACCGAATCTGCTGGTGATCGTGGACCAGTTTGAAGAGCTTTTTCGCTACCACGATCTCCAGGCCTCGTCCGCGGAGGGCTACGGTGGCGAAGACCGCTCCGTAGCGTTCGTTAATCTTCTTCTCGAAGCGGCTTTCTCGGAACTGCCCATCTACGTTGTCCTCACCATGCGGTCGGACTTCCTCGGCGACTGCTCGCAGTTTTACGGATTGCCCGAAGCGATCAACCGTGGGCAATACCTGGTTCCTCGCATGTCCCGCGACGAGAGAAGGTCGGCAATCGCTGGACCAGCGGCAGTAGCTGGTGGCGAAATCAGCCCGGTGCTTCTGACCCGGCTCGTCAATGACGTTGGCGACAACCCCGATCAGCTCTCCATTTTGCAACACGCCCTGAATCGCACTTGGGCCCAATGGCAACGGGAAGGTGGCGCTGGCGCCATGGATCTTTCGCATTATGAAGCCATTGGCACCATGAGCCGCGCGCTCGATCTTCACGCAGAGGACGCTTACGCGGAATTGCGCGACGATCGGCAGAAAGCGATCTGCCAAAGAGTATTTCAGGCGCTCACCGAAAAGGGTCCCTATCTGAGCGGAATTCGCCGTCCCACCAGCGCGGAAACCCTCTGTGCGATTAACGACGCAACCCTCGACGAACTGAAGCTGGTACTCGATGTATTCCGTAAGCCCAGCCGGTCGTTCGTTATGCCCCCAATAGCGGAGCCCATCGCACCCGAGACCATCATCGACATCTCGCACGAAAGCCTGATGCGCATATGGGACCGCTTGAAACGCTGGGTGGACGAGGAAACCGAATCGGCGTCCCAGTATGAGCGCCTGGTGCAGAACATGTCGCTGCATAACAGGGGCGCTGCCGGCCTGATTACCGATCCAGAACTATCACTGATGTTGGAATGGCAGCTGAAGTGGGAGCCGAACGAAGCATGGGCGGAGCGTTACTCTCCCAGCTTCGCCGCTACAATTGCGTTTCTCGAGGAGAGCCGCAAAGCCCGCGACGCAGCCTTGTTAGCGGAGAACGCCCGCCAGAGACGCGAACTTCGTCGCACCCGCCAGATTGCTGTCGTGTTGGGCACGGCATTCCTGCTCGCAGTTGGCTTCGGAGGCTACGCCCTCTATGAGCAGCGCCGGGCCCTTTTTGAGCAACACCGCGCCACCGCCGAGCAGGCAGCTCGCAAGCAATCCGACGCCCTGGCGGATGCGCAGAAGAAGCTGGCCGAGCAAGAGGAAAAGGCTCGCCAGCAGGCGGTTGCGCTCCGCGACGAAGCTGAAAAAGCGAAGGCCCAAGCCGAGGCCGCCGATGTCCGCGCCGAGCACGAAAAGGACGTGGCCGAGACTATGGCCCACAAGTTCCTTGCGGCCAGTACCGAGGCACGACTTGCCGACAACTACCAAATCGAGAAAGCCGAGCAGTTGCAACAGGACCAGGACGAGCACAAACCCGCCGCTGTGATTGCTCGCGACCAGAAGGAACTGGACGCTTCCGCCACTAAGGCCAAAGAGTTAAAGTTGGACGCCGCCCAAAAAGCGGCTGACGCGGCTGCATTTGCGGCGAGCGTCCATTTGATCGGCCCGAGCCAGATTAGCAATTCTGATTTGTTCCAGAACTCACAGGTATCGAACTACAGCGGGAAGGATCCCAAATACCTGGTCAGTAATTCCCAGTGCGATACGGCTCTGCCGGGAGCCACCAGGAATCCCAATGATATGTTTCGCGGGTCAGATGGTTCGCCCTGCCGATCGACTGTTTTTGAAGACGGGCAGCAGGTCGGGTTCGAGCATTTCATCGAATGGAAAACTCCGAAACCGGTGACCATTGCAAGTGTCGGGCTATTCGCCGCCCACGATTCAATTCGTTACCGTAGGTCCTTCGAAACCTTCAAGTTGTACGTGAAGAAGCAGGGGCAATGGTCGAAAGTGAAGGAATATAGCCCGGCCTTGATGTATGGCGGAAGCTGCGGCGGCCAGTCCTGTTTTCCCCCGCCTGCTACCAAATACGCTCCCGGAACCGTTCTCGCGGCATGCATTGACCTGCCCCCCACCACCGGCCAGGAATTCCGCGCCGTATTCGTGCAGTCCGTCAGTTCGGTCGAAAAATTTTCCGGCCCGCGCGTGCTGCAACTCGATGGTTACTCCGGCGCCAACTGCAGTAAATAAGCAGGGTTGTCAAGGGAATCGGCCGCCAACTGCGTCACTCCAGATCTTCAACCTGCACCTTCATATGCTGCAAATGTTCCCGCATGTGATGAAGGTAATCTTCAAAAACAAACTGAAGCGTTAACGGCTCCGAAGCGCCAATCGTGCAGGTTCGCGACCACGCTGAATCCGGCACCGCCTCCGCGGCTGCCAGCAATTGCCGATTGAGCGCTCCCCACGTCCCGATCAACTCCTGCCAGTCTCGTTTCTGATAGGCGTGCAGCGCAACCCACGCTGGCCCGTCATAGCCTGGCATCGCCGGGTTGTCTTCCAGTTGGGCTCGAACAATTCGCTGATGGTTGTTGGCAGCCGAATCAAGCAGGTGTCCCAACTCTTCCTTCACCGACCATGAACCCGTAGGCTTAATCTCAACCAAGTCTGGCGGAAGTGCTTCCAGTCGTGCGGGCAGGCTTTGCAGCAAACTGCGTAATGATTGCAAACTCTCCATTCCGTCGTCTCCTTCGGCAAATATTATGCTCTACCTTGGCTTTCCCCGTTCCACAGCCGCAGACCGTATAATCGAAGCTTCCTTCCATGAGTTACCAAGTCCTGGCGCGCAAATATCGACCGCAGAAATTCTCCGACGTAATCGGTCAGGAGCACGTCACGCGCACCCTGAAGAACGCCATCGAGCAGCAGCGCATTGCGCACGGCTACATCTTCAGCGGCCACCGCGGCATCGGCAAAACCACCATCGCGCGCATCCTTGCCATGGCGCTAAATTGCCGCTCCACGGATCATCCGGTTCCGGAGCCCTGCGGCGTTTGCGACTCATGTGTCGAGATCCGCCAGGGCAACGCTGTTGACGTGATCGAGATCGACGCTGCCACCAACCGCGGCATCGACGAAATCCGCGAACTGCGTGATGCCGCTCGCTATCGTCCGGCGCGCGACCGCTATAAGATTTGGATCCTCGACGAAGCCCACCAGATCACCGATGCCGCTTTCAACGCGCTTCTGAAGACGCTGGAGGAGCCGCCTTCGCACGTGATTTTCATGATGGCGACCACACAGCCGGAAGACATTCCGCAGACCATCCGCTCGCGCTGCCAGCACTTCAGCTTTCACGCCGTCAGCTTCGACGACATCGTCGGCCAACTGCGCGATATCGCCAAGCAGGAGGGCATCTCCGCCGACGACAACGCACTCGCCATGCTGGCCGAAGCCGGCGACGGCTCCATGCGCGACGCCCTCAGCATCATGGACCAGGCCATCGCCAGTTGTGGCGACACCCTGAGCGCAGACGTGGTACGCGGGTTGGTCGGCACCGTCGGCTCGGACGTCCTCGAAGACGTGATGGACGCCGTGGCCCGCAACTCGAGCGAAGATGTACTTCGCACCATCGATCGTCTGCTGGTCGAGGGACAGAGCGCGCAACACTTTGCCCGCCAGATGGTCCGCTTCCTGCGAAATACCGTTGTGGCCAAAGTCGCGGGTAGCGATTCGCCCGTGCTGCAAATTTCCTCTGACGAACGCGCGCGAGTTTCTCGCGTTGCCGAGCGCTTCAGCGAAGAGGACCTTACGCGATTCCTGCAGATCATGCTGCGCACGCACTCCGATCTTGGCTACAAGCAGGAGCAGCGTTTCCATCTCGAACTCGGATTGCTCAAGCTCGTCCACGCCCAGCGCCTGCTCCCGTTGGAGCAGCTTCTCAGCGGGGAAGCGCCCAAGCCGGGCACCGCACCTGCACGGCCTGGTGCGCCGTCATCGAACTCGAGTGCAGCAGCGGCCCGCGGCTCATTGGCGCCCGCGCCAACGCGAGCCTCTTCTCCTGAATCGCCAGCGTCGCGCACATCAGCTGCGTCTCCCTTTAAAGGGCCGTCGCCCTTCGAAGCTGATCGCAGCCGCAAGAGCGAGCCCAAGGCCGAATCGCCTCAGACTCCGGGCGTTTCTATGCCCTCCGATACGCGTGTGCACATAGGCGAATCGATCGACGTGATGCCCGCGGCCGGCGTGGCTTCCGCCGTCGCTGTCGCTGAGGCGCCGCCTCCGGACACCACTGCCGAGGTGACTCCCGAGCTGGCGCGCAACGCCGTTCTCGCCGCCCTCGAAGATGCCAATCAACAGATGCTGGCGCACAACCTTGAGTTAGGCGAATGGAGCGTGCGTGGCATCGAAGTTTCTGTCAAGGTCGCAATGTCGCAGATCATGGTTGACGTTGCTCTCGGTGACGGCCCCAAGCGCATCGTGCACGACGCTCTAACCAAGGCTGCGGGTAAGCCCTTGAAGTTCAAGATGGTGAGCGGAGGGGCGCAATTCGCGCCCAAGGCGCCGCCGCCGTCAGCACGTCCATCAAACGGAGCAGGCGCCCGCAGCCGGGCGGCTTCCGACCCAGTTGTGCAGCGCATGCAGGAAAAATTCGGCGCCGAAATACGTTCCGTGATCGACCAGAAGGACCGCAGCTAGATGGTTTTGAAAGGGCACGGCTTTACAGGTTGCGGAAAGAGTCGCAGTCTGACGGATTTGTATCAGGGCACGACTTCAGTCGTGCCGCGGGTGTGCTTTTATTTTTGTCATTCCGAGCGGGCTTGAGCCCGCGAGGAATCCGCTTTTCCGCCGGCTTCGGCCATTAGATGGTGCTGATTGGCGGCGCAAGATTCGGAGCATTATGGGTGGATTCAATTTGCAGGAAATGCTGGCGCAGGCGCGCCAGCAAGCCGAGAAGCTGCAGGAAAAAATGCAGCAGACCGTAGTCGAAGCTTCCTCCGGCGGAGGCAGTGTCACCGTCAGGATGGACGGCCAGAAGCACGTCCTGAGTGTCGTGATCGAGCCCGACGTTGTGAAGTCCGGCGACATCGAAATGCTTCAGGACCTCGTCGTAGCTGCGGTGAACGCCGCCGCGCAAAAGGTCGAAGACGCCATGAAGTCGAGCCTGGGCGGCATGTTGGGCGGCATGGGCCTTCCGGGAATGTAGGTATATCGCAGATTGGTAGAGCTGACCTTCAGGTCAGCGTCGTGATTGCTGTTGGAATTCCAGGGGGCTTTAGCCCGGCACATTATCGAACCGAGGTCACGTTGTCCAAGTTTGCCGAGCCCATGGCTCGCCTCATTGACGAACTCAAGAAGCTGCCCGGTGTGGGCGGCAAGACGGCGCAACGCTTTGCCTTTCACATCCTCCGTTCCAGCGACGAAGATGCCGAGGTGCTCGCCGACTCCATCCGCCAGTTAAAAGCCAGCCTGCATCTCTGTTCGGTCTGCAACAACATTACCGACGTCGATCCCTGTGTCTATTGCTCGAACCCGACGCGAAACCAGCGCCTCGTGTGCGTCGTAGAGGAACCCACCAACATCGCGGCCATCGAGAAGACCCCCAATTACAGCGGCGTGTATCACGTGTTACATGGCACTCTCTCGCCCCTGCACGGTGTCGGACCTGACCAGTTGCGCATCGCCAGTCTCGCCCGCCGCGTCGAAGCCGGAAACATCGACGAGTTGATCATCGCCACCAATCCCACTGTCGAAGGCGAAGCCACTGCGACCTATATCTCGCGGCTGTTCAAGTCGTCCGAGGTCAAAGTCACGCGCATCGCCACCGGAGTCCCCGCCGGCAGCGACATCGAGTACGCCGACGAAGTCACCATGCAGAAGGCCATGGAAGGCCGCCGGGAACTCTGACATTAGGCGCCCTCGCCTGCCTACCTTGAACCTGCCGGTGCCGTGCCCGCTTTCGCCAGATAGCCATTGATCGCCTCCTCCCACTCCGGCCCACTCTTGGCATCTCCTTTGGCAAGATGTGCCACGTGGTCGTTCGCCTCCGGGCTGAGCGCCGTCCGCTCGTAAACCACCGAGACCCGGGTCTCATTGACTCCCGCTTTCGTCAGGTGAATGTCAACCAGCGTGACCAGCGCATCGTGGATCACGTACACGTACTGCACGTGTCCGCCCGCTGCGTCAAAAGCGGTGTTCGTCCATACGCTCTTCATTCCTCCATGCGCGATCGTGAAGACCATCCCGGGCTGATCGCTGGGCGATTGTGGATACACAAACTGCGGCTCCCATCCCTCAGCCCATTTTTTCTCCTCCCACGCCCCAAAGAGAGGGAAGACGCGTTCATACGAAGCCTTCGCTACGAACGTAAATTCATTGCGAGTGTGTGTTAGCGCGGATGTCGGAGCGTCCTGTGCCTCTCCGGATTTCGGTGTCACAACTCCGGCCAGCAATGCCATCACGGTCAACATGAATGACACTTTCATTTCCGCTTCTCCTTCAACTGATGGCTGTCCGTAGCCTTCAAGGTCAGCCCGTAGATGCTGCGCAGCTTCTCGATTTCTTTAAGAGTGTTCTCAGAAAACGGGGTCTTGCCCTCGAAGGCATGCAACACGATGCCTTCCAACAGGTCGCCCAGGGTCATGTCCTTCAGTTCGGCGAGGCCTTTGAGCACTTTCAGCAGCCGCTTTTCCATGCGGACGCCGGTCTGCACCCGCTCCACCACGATGAGATGTTCGGTTTGTTCTTTCATGGTACAAACTTACCAATATACCAAGATAACGTCAAGCAGTGTCCTCGAGGCCGCTTTTCGCCCGGTGTGCGGTGCCTCACAACAGCTCAGTGACGCACATCACCGCCTCGCTGGTCGCCAAATTCGTACAGTGAAGGTGGCGGAAGGACCGCCGAGACTGCCGCCCGGCGAGGCCGGCATACACAATCGATCGGAGAATCGCAATCATGGCATACACAATCACTGATACCTGTACCAAAGACGAACTCTGCGTGGAAGCTTGCCCGACCGACTGCATCCACCCCAAAAAGGACGAGGAATCGTTCGAAGCCGCAACACAGCTCTACGTCGATCCCAATGGCTGCATCGACTGCGGCGCCTGCGTGCCCGTTTGCCCGACCAACTCGATCTTCCCCAACGACGAGGTTCCAGTCGAAAAGGCTGAGTTCATCGACAAGAACGCCGCCCATTACGCTTAACGAGGGATGCTGCCGCTCCGCACGATACGATCGTGGCACAGCCGCGACGCTGTGCCTCTGTCTTCTTGGCCGCCTATTTGACTCTCGCCGGTTTCGGATTAGACTGACTCCTACCATTCCTCACCGGAAGGAGCCATTATGCGAACGACCGTCAATCGACTCGCGATCTTCAGTTTTCTTTTGCTCACAGCAGTTGCCTCCCATGCGCAATGGGTGGCAGTCGCTCGCGCTGTTTCCGGCCGCATCCAGCACATGCAACAGCAGAGCGCCGATGGCAAGGGTGGCTACGACGTCGCTACCGTGGTGATCGAGGCCAATGCGCAAAAAGTATACGAGACCGCGTTGCAGCGGATTCAGGCGCATAGCAGCGAGGTCAAGCTCATCCGCAACGACGCCCGCACCCGCACTGTAGCCTTCACCAACGGCATGCAAACCGCGAGCCTGCAGGCGAATACCCTGGGAGACAAACTGACACAGCTGGTTGTGGCCTCGACCCTCGACCCCGCAGGAAATGGCGCGACTCCGCTGGTGGTCAAGAGCATCCAGAACGTCTGCACCGAGCTGAAGGTCGAATGCACGCTGCAGAACGACTAACCACCAGCTATAATCCGGCCTCATGCATTCCTCCAATCGCAACACTCGGATGTTCTCCCGATCTCTGTTCGTCCGCGTTCTCCTGCTGGCCTTGTGCCTGGCTGCAGTACAAACCCCGGCATTCGCGCAGGCCACAGCGACAGCCCCCGCGAACGGCCCCCAGGCAGTCGCAGCGCCACAGCAGAGCATCCTGCCGTTCATCAAGAACGCCTGGAACACCCTGGGCCGCTCGATGAACGAATGCTCGTCGATCTCCGATCCCAAATTCGGAGCGGGCGCGACCTCGGTCATTTATCTTCCGTATGGGGTTACGCCCCCCCCGCAGGTTGTCGCTCTCAGCAAGTGCGGCGTGAAAGTCGAGAACCTGCCCAAAAAGATCACCGGCTTGGGCACTATTCCGGTCGACCAGTTGAACGCCCACGGCCTGCTTTACCTGCCAAACAAGTACGTCGTGCCCGGAGGCCGCTTCAACGAGATGTACGGCTGGGATAGCTATTTCATCATCGTCGGCCTGCTTGAAGACGGCGAGCGCGACTACTCACGCGGCATCATCGAGAACTTTTTCTACGAGATCGAAAACTACGGCGCGGTGCTCAATGCCAACCGCGCCTACTACCTCACCCGCTCCCAGCCGCCCTTCCTCACCTCGATGATCATGGCACAATACGCGGCCGACAAGAAGGCGGGGAAAGCCGACAACAAGTGGCTTGCAGAGGCCTATGACTACGCCCAGCGCGACCACGATCTCTGGACCAAGCCTCCCAAGCTCGCGGGCGATACCGGACTCGCGCGCTACTTCGACGTTGGCGAAGGCCCGGTGCCCGACATCGCCGACCATCCCGAGTACTACGCCGCCATCGCCGACTGGCTGCTGAAGCATCCCGAGGCAGAAGTGAAGTACAGCTACATCGCACCGTCGTTAGAGCAGGGAATCGGCCCCGAGTTGCAGGTTCCGCTCTGCGACAACAAGGCATGTCCCAACGCCCATCCCGTAAAACTCACCGCCGACTTCTACCAGGGCGATCGCGCTATGCGTGAGTCGGGCTACGACCCGTCGTTCCGTTGGGGTCCATTCGACGGATCCACCCACCACTTCGCGCCCGTGTGCCTCAACAGTCTGCTCTACAAGGCCGAGATGGATCTCGCGGAGATGGCCACCATTCTCGGGCACCCTGCAGACGCCAAGAAGTGGCGAGCAGCCGCCGACACCCGCAAGCAACTCATCAACAAATATCTGTGGAACGCCGACAAGGGAATGTTCTTCGACTGGGACTTCATGACCGGCAAGCAGTCCACCTATAACTACGTGACGGCGTTCTTTCCCCTATGGGTCGGGCTGGCGACGCCCGAGCAGGCCAAGGCCGTGGTGAAGAACATCGGCATCTTCGAGCATGAGGGCGGGTTGGCGATGAGCGACCAGCAAACCGGAGTGCAGTGGGACCTGCCTTACGGATGGGCGCCCAATCACCTGATCGCCGTCGAGGGGATGCGTCGCGCAGGCTTCAACTCCGATGCCGATCGCGTGTCCGTCAAGTTTCTCGACACCATCCAGTCGAACTTCAAGCGCACCGGCACCATCCGCGAGAAGTACAACGTAGTGACCGGAAGCGACGAAGCTCCAGTGCTAGCGGGTTATCACGAGAACCTGATCGGCTTCGGTTGGACCAACGGCACCTTCCTGGCGCTCTACCACGCACTCCCGCCCGACCTGCAGAAGCAGGTGCTGCAGGGAACGGGAGCCTCCCAAGCAAACTGAGTCCCAAGTTTGACAACGCACGTCGACAGAAAACCCTTGTCAAATCGCAACCGAGGCGATATAGTTTCGCCATTTATTCGCCATGAGTAACCGTTCAAAAATCGAGTGGACTGACGCCACTTGGAATCCAGTGCGCGGCTGCACCAAGGTCAGCCCTGGGTGCAAGCACTGCTACGCCGAAACGTTTGCAGAGCGATTTCGCGGTGTCCCAGGTCACCCGTACGAGCAGGGTTTCGATCTCCGACTCGTTCCAGAAAAATTGGCTGAGCCCTTAACGTGGGTCAAACCTCGGATGATATTCGTCAATTCGATGAGTGATTTGTTTCAGGACGGCGTGCCGGACGAATTCATCGTCCGAGTAGTCGAAGTGATGCAAATAGCGAGTTGGCATACGTTTCAGGTGCTCACAAAGAGGTCTACACGGCTCCGGCACCTCTTGAAGGGAAAGCTGCGCTTCGCATCCGACGCACCGAACATTTGGTGGGGCGTGAGCGTAGAGAACAGGAAGCACGGACTACCTAGAGTAATCGATCTGCAATTGAGCAATGCCGGCACTAAGTTCCTATCAATCGAACCGTTGCTCGAAGACCTTGGGAAACTCGACCTCAAGAATATCGACTGGGTTATTGTTGGTGGGGAGAGTGGTCCAGGCGCCAGACCGATGTCCAAAAATTGGGTGACGAACATACGCAATGAGTGCCGTCGCCAAGACATAAGGTTCTTCTTCAAACAATGGGGCGGCGTCCGAAAATCTGAGAATGGCAGGTTGTTGGACGGAAAGACTTACGACGAAACACCCGAACCGGCGTCGATCGCCGTTCCCCCACTTGCAGAGCGGCAAAGCTATATTCGTGACATCGAGACCCCTGATTTGGTACGAATTGCTTCATGACCAACTCGGATGAGTTGTATCGAGGCCGCGAACAGACGCTTGTCAAACACCATCTCCTCAGAGATTATCTAGGCGCGCTAGCCAACATAGTTGGGCAGAAGTATTCGTCGATTACTTACGTCGATTGCTTCTCCGGCCCATGGAAAGCGGCTTCTGAACACTATGGAGACACTTCGTTTGGTATTGCCATTGCCGAGTTGAAAAAGGCTCGCCATCAGCTGAAGTCACAGTTCAATCGTGATGTTGACATGAGGTGCTTTTTTATTGAAAAGAATTTTCTCGCGTACCAAGAGTTAGAGGCCTTCGCGGAACGAACACGAGAATCAGGACTGGATCTCGAAGCTAAGAACGGAAGATTTGAAGATCTCATACCCGAAATCTCGAAATTTGTGATGGCAAAAAAGGGTACATTCTCTTTTTTCTTCATCGATCCCCGCGGCTGGAAACCGATTGCAATAAATACCCTGAAACCGCTGCTGCAACTTCGGCCTGGTGAAGTGCTAATAAACCTGATGACTTCGCATCTACGTCGATTCGTCAGAACTCAGAATCAAGCTGCGCTCTTCGGCTCCGAAGCACCAGTTCAACGACTGAACGGACTTAAGGGAGCTGATCTGGAAGACGAGATGGTAGCGCTGTACTCGAGTCAATTGAGTAAAGAAGGAGCATTTGATTATGTTTGTGCGGCGGTTATCCTCAAACCGAGCATCGACACTCCAAACTATCGACTGATCTACGCCACACGCAGTCAGCTTGGGCTGGCGAAGTTCAAAGAAGCGGAAAAGAGGTCGATGACGAGGATGCAACCCACTCGGGCCGGAGCAAAACTGCGAAGGGTTGAGGAGCGAACCAGTCAATCCGAGCTATTCCCCGGGGAGGAAATCTACGATTCCAGCTACTACCAGCGGCTGAGGGAGCGATATCTCTCAAGGGCGCACTCCAGAGTCTCAGAGATTCTAAGCGCTGGGGGTCCGATATCGTATGACAGTCTCTGGAAGGCAGCCTTGGCCAATCCTCTCGTGTTTGAGAGTGACCTAAAGGAGAGGCTGCGATCCGACACCCGAATTAGGTTTACGAATCTTGAGAATGAGCGATCTCCCAAAGTCGGGAAAGGCCACATTGTCATGGTGACGAACTAATCTGCCTTTGGACTTTCTGGTTGAGATGGCGTGTCAAAACCTACGATCCGGGGGAAAGCTGATGCCGAAAGCCTCTCCATCTCGTCGGCGAACTCGTTTACGCGGCCTGCTGCCTGCTGGAGACCTATCGATTCATAGAGCACATTTGAGTTTGATGCCCACCGCTTGGAGAGTTTGAAGTACTTGATTTTTTCCTCGGGTGATGTCGCCGCGAAGGCTTTCAGACGGCAGAGCCTTGCACGTTGCTCCATCACCCTGGCTTGTCCCTCAACCCATCCAAGGTTGAGGAATAAGGCCTCGGCCCTGTCCAACGACACTTCGGTGTTGTCGTCGGTCTTATTGCCCCTAATCTGTGACTCCGCAACCTTAAGGTGAGCGATACCAATGTGCTCTGAGTCCTCAAGCTGTTGGAATAGCTCAAGGCTCCGTATGTAATTCGCTAGGGCTGGCTCGATCTGCCCTTGCTCAAGCGTCAGGTTTCCAAAATTGCCCAGCAGTCGAGCTTCGAGCTCCTTATGCTTTCTTGAGAGTGCGGGGAAAGACTCGACAACTTGATCTGCAGCGTCGAAATATTTCCTCGCTCGATCCAACGCTTCGTGCTTGTCGACAATTAGGCTGTCGCGCATCCAAGAGATGCCGAGATATCGGTAGCAGTAGAACTTGCACTCTCGGACAGAATCCGAATCGGGATTTTCGAGCGTGTCAAACCTGAGGAGTGCATCTGAAATTTGCTCACGACCCAGTTCGTGTTTCCCAGCTAGAATCAATAAGTATCCCAGATGTTTAACTCTCACCCAGATCGCTTGCTCTTTGTTGTCGAGCTGTTCTAGCGCGCGAGCGTATAGCTCACCGAATTCAACACCATCATCGTACTTGCCGCAATATTCGAAATACTCGCCGAGACGGGACTTGACCTCAAGAAGGGCCTCCCAATCTTCTCGACGCTCAAGTTCTCTCACGGCAGCCCGCAGTCGATCATAGTCATTAGTAATTATGTCGGAGTAAGTGGACGACAGTGGAGTCTTGGGCCGTATTATGCTGAGATATGCTTTCAAGAAATCGACTTCGTACCGGTCCACGCGTGACTCAATTTCTCGCCTTATGAGTTCCGCTGCAGGATGGATCGATACTGCTAAGTCATCTGCAGAAGCACCGTCGAACATTGCCAGCTTCAATCCCCAAAGGTCGGAGGGCAGTGCAGTTCGATCCGACTTATCGCACACAAGGAAAGTCCGATTTCGGCCCAACGCGCCCATAAATAGCCCGATTTCGAAGATGACGTTGTCTCGAGGTGTTTGCTGGGATGTGCCGCGTGTTCTTGTAGCGTTGTCGGCTGTCAGTACAAGGATTGCGAAGTCGAACTGTGGTAACGAGTTTACTAACGACTCTATCAGGGTGTGGCTCAACCTGAAGACGCCCAGGTCACCAGAATCCCAGACTTTAGCCGCGGCGCAATCGGCAAGCGCGCCACTCAGGGCCCGTGCAACAGGGAGTCCTTTATTCGACGACCCTATGAATACGGTAGGTTTTCGCATGTTTCTCGCGGCGAGAATACCATACCCCATGGGTCGGGGCTGGCGGGCCAGATATCAAACTAAAAGTACACTGGTGGCCCACATATCCCGTGGCCCACATTTGGCTGCCGTTGGCAAATGCCCATCCTCTGGGCGCTAGCCTGGGATTCGAAATCGCTCCCCAACCTCCGTCGCCGCGCGTCCCCAGCGAATGTATGCCGTGGAACCGGCCATGCTGACGCGGTTCCACGCTCATGCTTCATCTCCAGCGATCTCGCCCGACGCAGTCTCATTAGGATAGTTGAAGAAGAGCTGATTGCCGTCGGGATCATCGACCACCAGGAGCCGGTAGCCCCACGAACCCTCTTTGACCGGAGCGCCCTTGGCCTCGAGTTCCGCGCGCAGCGCGTCCAACGCGGCGACCGCGGCCTCGCGCGTCGCCGGCTCGACGTTCAGGGAAATGAACATCAGCCCTTTGCCAACCTTCTCCGGCCACGAGTCGGCCAGAATAAGCGCGCAGCCCTGCCGTTCGACCTGTGCGACATACACTCTGCCGTCCTCGTCGTAGCGCCAGGGGCTCGTGAAGCCAAGCCGATCAACGTAAAAGCGGAGCGAGGCCTCAACATCCGTTACATGTAGGACGGGGCGTGCGAACCAATCTGTCATAGGCTACATATCCTCAAATTCAAACAATAAAGATAACTTCTTCCTGGAGCAGTTTCAAAAAACAAGGTGTCACCGTTCTGACTTTGGGCGGCGTTTTAAGCGGCCAGTGGCCCACATATCTGAGGCCCGTATTTGCCTGCCGTTGGCAAATGTGGGGCTTTTGTCCGACTCATCGATACGCACATTTCGCGACGTTGCGAGCCCGAAGGGCGTCATTTGTTTGAGCCGTGCGCGTAAGCGCGCGGTGACCAGCCCTCTGTGATCCCGAGCCCGCTTTACAGTTTGCTGAAAAACTCGCATTTGTAGAGCTTTGTATCAGGGCACGACTTCAGTCGTGCCGTAAGCGACTGAAAATGCGTTGGGCTTTTAGCCCCTGAGGGAATTTCTCGAGAGCGAAAACGACTTTGTCCGCACCCGCCTTAGCGGGCGGCACTCTCACCCCAAGATCTGTGTCTGGCAGTCGTAGCCCATGACCATCACACGACGATGTGACCCGCTTCCTTTTCCATCGAGTCGGCGAACGTGTAAACCATGCATTGTGAGGAAAGGGATCGGCGTCCCTCACCGTGCCGGGCTCAGGCCCCGGACCACGTGCTGTTCTCTAACAACTCCGACTGCGGCCCGACCTACTCTCGGTCGCCCTCCATCTCCGTGCAAGCCGCATCCTCCGGCGAGGGACCTCCACTCACGATGCTGGTGCTGCCGATGCGCTGCGAGCGCGGGTAAGCTCTTTGTTTGCAGGACTTTGCCTGTTAAGTACCTTTGCTTGGAGGAACTTACGCACGATCTTGCTGTAAGTCCTTTGTTTTCAGGATGGGGGGAGGGGGTACCCCCTCCCGAGCGACGATGACCCTCATGTGGCGCAAAGGACAGCCGAGTCAGCGGCGTTTGCCCAGCTGGCGCCCCTTGGGACCGCTGCTGACGTCTGGAACGTCAACGCCGAGAGCGGTGGCCAAGTCGATCTGGTGGTCCTGCTCCTGCATGAGGATCTGGCGAATCTGCTCGGCCATCGCATACTCCCCGAGTGCTTCACACTGGCGGATGCGATCTCGGTAATTGCGAATGGTTTCGTTTTCGTTGTCGAGATCGAAACGCAGCATCTCCTTCGCGTCTTTCGACGTGCGCACCGGCTTGGGAGTGACCGACGGCATCTTGCCCAGGTAGTCGATCTGCCGCGAGATGGTCAAGGCATGATCGAGTTCCTGTTTGGCGTGAATTTCGAGCTGGGCGGCGATATCCATATATTGCGCGCCGCTTAGCACTTGGGAATAAACGACGTAAGCGATGATCGCTTGATATTCGCGGGAGAGGTCTTCGTTCAACAGCTCTGCGAGGCGGTCGCGCGTTATATCGGTTTCGTTACCGCTGGTTTTGGCATCAGGCATGTGATTTCTCCTTAAATTGAAAGACGGTTTAGATGACTTTTGCGGGAAGTTCGAGCGAGTCGCTTACGATGACTTCGCGGGCGCGAAGGCGCGACACTTTCAGCTCCCCGATCTCAAGTGATTTGAGCTGGGCGCTTTCGATGCGGACGCGGCGGATCGCCAATCGGCCAATGGCCAACGCGCCGATCGCGAAGACTCCCACTGTGAGCGTGCCGATCGACGTTGCGATCAACGCCAGGCGGCGCAGAGAGAGCGTCTCGTTGCGTTTCATCGTGGTCCGCCTCCTTGGGGAGAAATTCCGGAACGGTGGGCCCTTGACTTGTACTTCGACTACGCCGATGCCGCCTTTGCCTGCCACTGCCGGCTTGGCGGCCGGGTCACATACGAGACAGCGAGCAGAGCCAGCAATACTAGCGGGGCGAATGCTACTGGTCCGTCCTTGGCTAGGTAATGCGCGACGACCGCCGCGATCCACGCGAAGGTGAATCCGGCATAAGCCCACTCTTTGAGCTTGGGCCAGCCGGGAATGAGCAGCGTAATCGCGCCCAGGAGTTTCGCTGCCCCCAGAAGCACGCGCAGTTGCTGTGGATATCCCACGTGGGTGAATCCTTCGACCGCCTGCCGGCTGCCTGAGAGATAGGCGTACCCAGCAAAGAGTGTCAACGCCGCCACGATGCCGGTGCTTGTCCAGTATGCGATTGTGCGCCCCATGAAGCTTCGTTCCCCCTTCGCAAAAAAAAGCAAAAGCAAAGGTTCAGATGCGAGGTGCAGCGATTGTGATTCACGGCTTTTCAGATTGGTGCAGCCAGGAATCTTGCCCAGGAGTCGGCAATAAGGTGGGCTTCTTGAAGAGATCGGCGATCTGGGGAATTAATGCCTATAGATTAGGTATTTCACCTGATGGCGGGCGGTCTTGCGCTCTTGATAGTCTGCTTTCAAGACGAAGTGGCGCAATGGGGACCTGGACGAAACGAAGCAATTGTTAGGTCACTCACTCGTGAGTGGTCTGGCACTGCGGAGTTCCTAAAGGTCCCCAGATTATTTTGTTGACCGAAAACGTTGATCGCCACTAGGGAGACTCTGAACAAGTACTCCGATTTCCACCGATCTGCAGGCTAGAGTGAGAGGAAATTTGGTGGAGGCCTGTAGAGCGATGAAGCAGCAGACACTGGCGATGGCGAACGGGTTCGAGCCGTACGCGAAGAAGACGCGGCGTGCTTTGTTTCTGGAAGAGATGGAACAGGTAGTGCCGTGGGCCCAGTTGTGCGGCTTGATCGAGCCTCACTATCCAAAAGCCGGCAACGGGCGGCCCCCGGTGGGGCTGGAGCGGATGCTGCGCGTGTACTTTCTCCAGCAATGGTTCAACCTGTCGGACCCTGGGCTGGAAGAGGCGCTGTACGACTCGGCGGTGATGCGGCAATTTGTGGGCATCGATCTGGGGCGGGAACCAGTGCCGGACGAGACGACGGTTTGCAAGTTCCGTCACTTGCTGGAAGAGCACGGTTTGGGCGGGGAGATTCTGCAGACGGTGAACCTGTATTTACAGAGCCGGGGAGTGCGGATCATGACCGGCACCATCGTCGATGCAACCATCATTCATGCCCCCAGTTCGACCAAGAACCGGGGGCAGAAGCGCGACCCTGCCATGCACCAAACGAGGAAGGGCAAGCAGTGGTACTTCGGGATGAAAGCACACGTGGGCGTGGATAGTAAGACGAAGATGATTCACAGTGTGGTGGCGACAGCGGCCAACGTGGCGGACAGCACGGTATTGCCGGAGTTACTGCACGGGGAAGAGTCGAAGGTTTGGGGCGATCAGGCCTATCGGGGGCAAACGGAAGCCATGCGGGAAGTTGCGCCCGGAGCGCAGGACATGACCCACAAGCAGTACCGTTTCAAGGACCGCGTCGACGAAATAGAACGAGCCAAAAACCGCACCAAGTCTCGCGTGCGCTCGAAAGTGGAGCACGTGTTTGCGGTAATGAAGCTGAAGTTCGGGTTTGTGAAAGTGCGCTATCGAGGATTGAAGAAGAACGCCAACCGGGTGTTCGCCACCTGCGCCCTGGTCAACCTGTTCTTGGTACGCAAGAAGCTGCTGTACTCAGCGGCGTAGTGTCTTTCCAGGACGCCCGACTACCGGAACGGGGCCAGCCGGAGGGCTCAAAGAGCCAGTGGGGATGAAGGCATCGATCTGAACCTCACCTTTCAAGGCATTCCCGCTTGAAAGACAGGGGGTAGTTCAGAGGTTCCCTAGAACGGTATATCTTCGTCGGTGATTTCTCCGCTGCTGTGCGCGGGGGCTTCTTCGTGCTCTGGAACGCGCTGATCGAATCCGCCCGACGCTTTGGCGCCGCCAGATTTCCCACTGCTGTAACCGCCTCCGCCTTCGCCGCCCTCGCGCTGGCCTCCGACCAGTGTCAGTTCGTTAGCCAGGATTTCCGTCCTGTATTTCTTTTGCCCGGTCTCTTTGTCGTCCCATGACTCGTAGTGTATGCGTCCTTCGATATAAACCGTGCGGCCCTTCTTCAGATACTCGCCCGCGATTTCGGCGGTGCGCCCGAAGGCCTTGATGTTGTGCCACTCGGTCCTGTCTTGCCAGTTGCCGTCCTTGTCTTTTACCGACGAACTGGTGGCCAACGAAAACGTGGCAATGCTCATGCCGCTAGGGGTGGACTTCACTTCCGGGTCCTTGCCCAGGTTACCCAGCAAAATTACTTTGTTGACGCCTCTTGCCATGAGTAGTGCTCCTATGTGTTGCGGGGGATTGCGATGAACTGCAAAGGATATCAGAAAGCGGCGGGCGGCTACTTCACGAAAATCTTGTACAACATTACGAAAATAACCACGCCCGTAACCGAGACGTACATCCAGATCGGGAAGGTGTAGCGCGCAACCGCCTTGTGGCGGGCGAAATTGCCCTTCAGCGCCCGATACAGCGTCACCAGGATGAACGGCACGACGACCACCGCCAGAAACGTGTGCGAAATGAGGATGGAAAAGTAAACCGGCCGCCATACGCCCTCGCCCTTGAAATGAGTGACGCCCGCGCGCAACACCAGATGATAGTAAAGGTACGAGATCAGGAAAAGCGTCGAGGTGATGAATGCCGTGATCATCACTCGCTTGTGCGCCTCGCGGCGGCCGCTCCTGATGAAGTAGTAGCCAGTGCCGATGAGCACGGCGCTGGTGCCGTTGAGGAAGGCGTTCAGGGCAGGGAAGAAGGTCGGGGCCAATGCCATCGCGACTTACACGCCCGGCTTCGTGCTGCGCCGGTTGGCCACCAGGAAGCACAGGCTGAACATCACCAGCGTGAATCCCGCCAGCACGATCAGGTTCGTCCCAAGCGGCAGGCTGGTAGCGAGCTGTCCCGGATAAAGCAACATGCGCAGCGCATCTGTGCCGTAAGTCAGCGGATTGATGCGCATCAACGCACGAATCCAGATGGACGCGCCGGACAGCGGGAACATCGATCCTGAAAGCAGCCACAGCGGAATCAGAAAAAGATTGATGACGGCGTGGAATCCTCCTGTCGAATCCATCGGCCATGCGATGATGAACCCCAGTGCGGTCAGCGAAAACGCGACCAGGAAAATAACCAGCACGGTCAGCGCGAAGCTCACCAGCGTGAAATGAATGGCCAGAAGTGGAGCGAATAGCAGGAAGATCAGTCCCTGCAGCGTTGCCAGCGTGGCTCCGCCGAGCACCTTGCCCAGCACAATTACCGAGCGGCTGACAGGGGCGACCAGCACCGAAAGCAGAAAGCCCTCCTTGCGGTCTTCGATCACTGACATCATGGTGAAGATGGCGGTGAACAGCACGATCATGATCAGCGCGCCGGGGAAGAAGTAGTCGAGGTAGTGCTGGCCTCCCGCGCCGCTCGAGCGGAACGATGTGCCGAAGCCCGAGCCGATCACCAGCCAGAACAGCAGCGGCGACGCGACAACGCCGACCACGCGGCTGCGCTGCCGGTAGAAGCGCACAATCTCGCGCCACCATAAGGAGATGGCAGGCAAGAGGACCCCGGCTTTGCGGGGGAGAGAGATAGCTGCTGGGAGAGCGTTTGTACGAGAAACCATAGCTTTTGTTCAGTGACTAGGAGCTTGGCTGACCCATGTCCTTGTTGAGAGAACGAATTGCGGATCTGAGTTCGATTACCTCAACTGGGCAATCAGGCCAGTTGTTCTCCCAACACACGATCAGGTCACAACCGCTGATTGGATGCACCTTGGCGTTTGCGGCTTTAAACTCGAATTCGATCCGAACCCGTTCCCAATTATCACGGTGGCGGTCGATGCAACGCTTCGCCTCGCAGTCGGGGAAACCAGTGCGAACCAACTCAACGACAAAGCCTAATTCATGGCAGACCATCCCAAACAGGAAAACAACGCCCTGTTCGTTTACCGGCGCGTGTTGAAGCCCACGGAAGTTCAGGAATGCGCCATACATCGGCCCCTTACCCGTTTGACTCGGTACCAGGTACGTAGTCCGGGAAATACCGTCTGGCGCTTGAGGCACGTTAGTAACGATTACATTCGGGACGCCTGTTGGTAGAGCATCCATATGCGGGAATTCGAGATTCTGTTCGACCAACCACTCCCGAAAGGCAGCGAGGATATTGGGCCAGGCACCAAAGCGCTTCTTTAGAGTATCCACCGAGTATTTTGACAACTTGTCGAACTTGGTGCGCGTGCAAACGCCTTTCTGTTCGTTGAAGACCCTCCGCATGTCTTCAAACAGCGCTTCATCGTCAACGGGCAGGTTCCGCGAGTAAGGCGTAATTCCTGCCTGTTGACAAGCATCCCGCCAGCCGTCAAACACTTGATAAATCCTGTTGAGGGGGATGCCGGTAGTGGCACTGAATTCCTCGCGCCCTAATACGCCGTTAGGCTTTTCCTTCGCGACACGGGCGATGGTTTCCAGTAACTGCTGGCGCTCATTTTCAGAGGTGGCCATGTCTTACCCTCCCTCCTGCTCGGTCCAGAAGCGGTGGCCGGTGCGCCGGATGAAGACGTCTTCCAGGCTCGGCTTGTGTATCGACACGCCTTCGATTTCGCCCGGGAACGCTTCCACTACGTCGGTGACGAAGCGGTGTCCGCTCTCGATCTCGAGCCGCACCCGGTTGTCAATCACCGCAGCCTGGAGTCCGAAACGCTGCTCGATGTGTTGCGCCAGCGCGTCAGGCTCGTTGGCTTCGAGCAAAATCACGTCGCCGCCAATCTCGCTCTTCAGTTCTGCTGGAGTCCCGAGCGCAACCACATTGCCTTCCGCGTAAATCGCCAGGCGGTCGCAGCGCTCGGCCTCTTCCATCAGGTGTGTCGTTACGAGCACAGACACATGCTCCTCATCGCGCAGGATCTGCAGATACTGCCACAAATCGCGGCGCGCACCGGGATCGAGCCCGGTAGTTGGTTCATCCAGAAGCAGCACCGATGGATGATGCAGCAGCCCTTTCGCCAGTTCCAGCCGTCGCTTCATGCCGCCCGAGAACGTTTCAGCTTTCTCTTTGGCGCGGTCCGCGAGCCCAACCCGACCCAGCATCTCCGCTACGCGCGCCTTCAGCGCGGCGCCGCGCAATCCGTAGATGTGGCCGATGAGCATCAGGTTTTCTTCGGCCGAGAGTTTTATGTCGATGCTCTGCTCCTGGAAGACCACACCGATCAGGCTGCGAACCGTGCCCGGCTCCTTGGCGACATCGTGTCCCATGATGAGCGCCCGCCCGCCCGACGGCACCATCAGCGTCGAGAGAATGCGAAATGTCGTTGTCTTGCCGCTGCCGTTTGGTCCCAGTAGTCCAAAGATTTCTGCCGGACGCACGCCGAACGACACGCCCGCCAGCGCCACGCGTTCCCCGTACTGATGGCGCAAATCCTGAAGTTGAATGACGGGAGAGGCCGCTGCAACACGCGATAAGTTGGCGTCCTCGTTCTCGACTTCGGGGGTAGCTGTCCTGGAATTCACGATGTTTCTATTCTATGCCGCGCGGTTGATCATCATCAGCGCAAACAGCAGCGGCAGGTAAATTACCGTGGCTTGCAGCAGATGACGCGCGCGTAATTTGGAAGCGGAAGCAACCGGTGTGAGTTTCATGGTCCACATGCGCAGGCTGAACCACAGCAGACCGCCGCCGAGCAACAGCGCACCGGCGAAGTACGTCCAACCGGTCATGCCGATCAGTGTGGGAGCCAGCGTCACCGGTACTAGAGCTACCGAATAGAGCAGAATCGCCCGGATCGTTGAGCGCCCATCGCTTTCTACCACGGGCAGCATGCGTACTCCGGCGTTTTCGTAATCCTCGCGATAGAGCCACGCGATCGAATGGAAGTGAGGGAACTGCCAGAAGAACATGATGGCAAACAAAACTACGGCTTCCGGATCGATGCGGCCGCGTACCGCCACCCATCCCAGCAGCGGAGGCATGGCGCCGGGAAACGCGCCCAGGAAGGTGCAGACAGGATGTACCTGCTTCATCGGCGTGTAGACCAGCAGGTAACTCGCCGACGTCAACCCAGTCAGCAACGCAGTCTGCCAGTTGGTCGCCAGCAATAGATAGATGAGGCCGCCGATCGTCATGCCAAACGCGACCACCGAAGCATGCACCAGCCCCAGGCTTTTCGTCACCAGCGGACGACGTGCGGTGCGCCGCATGCGCGAGTCGAGGTCGCGCTCCATCACTTCATTAATGGCGGCGGTTCCGCCACTCACCAGTCCGATGCCGATCAGCGCATTGAACACCGTCCACGAAAGCGCAGGCACTCCGGATTTCAGCGCGGCGAAGTTCGCGCCGCACCACGTCGTCATGATGATCAGCGTGGTCACGCGGGCTTTCACCAGCACCGAATACTCGTGCGCCAGCGTGCCGATGCCGGTGCGGGGAATCGCCAGGGGTTGTGTCGCTGTACTCATGCCGTAACGGCCTTCCGCGATGACGCCGTCGCCACTGCCTCTTTGCCGTGGACGCTAATCATACGCCGCGTCTGGATCGCCAGCACCACCGTCGTCGCCAGCACCAGTGCGCCTCCCGCAACGTGCGATACCGTGCTGATCACGATGCCTGTCGTCGGCTGCGGAGCATTGATCATCCATTGCAGGCGCGTCATATATGAGGCAAAACCAAGGCCCAGCTGTACCATCAATAGCGCAAGAATCAATTGGGTTGGCTGGCGCAACTGAGGAACATTGGCATAGCGCGTCAGCACCCGCACCACCGTCCAGCAAAGCACGGCCGTCACCACGCACGCGCCAATCAGGTGCGGCAGCAGTCGGATGCCCGTATGCCGGAACGCCGCGCCCAGAATCAACTGCACCCACACACACGCTGCAGCCAGCGCGGTCAGCGCCGGAGTGCTCGGGGTGAGTCCCTGCTCCGCGATCGGCTCGACATCCTGCAGCCAGCCCTTGCTGGTGAACAGCGCCATCGCGATCACTACGCAAAATATCGTCTGCGCCAGCGTAGCGTGAGCCGTCGAAATCGCCCACGGCAGATAAAACAGCACCGTCAGCCCGCCCAGCACGCCCTGTCCAATTACCGCCGCCAACGCGATCCAGCCCAGGGCCTTCATCCATGTACGCCGTTCCACGAGCTGGGTCCACACTGCCATCACGATGATCAGCAGGCCGATGAACTCGGCGAACATGCGATGGCCGTGCTCATACTTCACTCCGCCCACCATCGGCGGAATCTTGTACAGGGAACCAAACGAAGTCGGCCAATCCGGCACCGACAAACCAGCGTCATTGCTGGTGACCAGCGCGCCGAGCACGATCAGCAGTAACGTCGCGCCCGCAAGAAACACCGCAAAGCGATGGTATGCCTGGTTGTAAGGAATCGTCCGTGAGGTCAGACCAAGCTCCTGTTCAACGTTGCGGCCGCGCGATCCAGCGAGGTCCTTGCTAAGGTTCGAGCCCATTTAGGAGACGAAAAACGGCTCAATTGCAGTGAAAGAAACGCGAAAACTCGAGTGAGCGCTCTTGCAGATATTGTAGCAAACGGACTGCCCGGCAGCGCGACCGCTTTGCACGCGCCGGCGGCGCTTATTTCTTGTTCGCGAGATACCGCCTGAAGTTTTCGATGGTCGCGGGGCTGTACTGCCCGACCTCAATAATGTAGCCATCGGGATCGCGCATATAACAGCGCAATTCTTCGCCGTCGTTGTCCAGCGGCTCAGTCAGGAATTGCGCACCTTTCGCCTTCCAATCCGAGTAGCAGGCCCAGATGTCCGCCACTCGAAGATTCAAGAAGCTGCTCACCCGGTTAGGGTCGCGAGGAGTTTCGAGAATGACTTCAGGCTTGTCGGGAGTCGGCCCGCCACCACTGTTGAGAATGATCCACGAATTCGCCAGCTTGACATAGCTGGGGTCAGCTTCTTTCACCGCTTTTCCGCCAAGAACGCCGACATAGAACTCAATCGATCTCGCCTGGTCGGCAACGGTCAGAAAGTGAGTGACGAAGAACCCCGCTTCGGCGATTGGGACTTCTGGGAGACTCATGCCACCTCCTTATCACTTATCAGGTATCAAGGCCGGAAATCGAACCCGACGGCACGCTTGTCGTCTTTGGGGCCCACCGTGATTTTCATCTCCTGCTCGCCATATTATGCAGCGTGTCGTCCTTGTCTAGGAACTCGACCGGGTGTCCAACCATCACAGCCGTTCGCTGATCGTCAACGGATAGCGACTCAATACGCGGTCTCGTGGTGGTAAGGTTAACGATTCATCAAGTTGTCTGCTCTGCTAGGTAAGGGACCAGCTTGGTCGCTCACCTTTCCGGCGGGCAATTGGGGATCCCATGAAAAGCATTCGCCTTTTGGTTTTCTTAGGTCTATCGCTCAGTCCAACATGCTTCTCTCAATCGAAGCCAGTTGTTCTGATTTCAGGAAACGGTAATCTAAGCATCAATTCGAGTGGCCAAGCGGTTGGCGGGATTGCTGGTGGTGTCGCCGTGGGTGGCGGCACTAAACAGACGACAGTCAACAAACATGATCAGACGATAGAAATGGCGGGCGACTTCCTGGATTTCTGCTCGGCTGTCGAACTTACGCTTCTGCAATCGGATCAGCCCGACTACTACGTCTTCTTGAACCGCGAGGGACAGCCCACCATGTTTGGCGAACTGGGGCAGTCTCAAGTCATGGTGCTGAATCGGCGCAAGTCGGTCGTCTTCGTGGTGGGAAAGAAAGCAACGGTAAAGAATGCGGTTCGGAGTGCGTGCAACGCGATCGTCGCGGACTGGCAAGCAAATGGCCGAATCGTCGTTGATGATCCTCTCAGTTCCGCGGTATCCAACCCCTCGTCGCCTCCCGTCGCGGCAGTGCCAACGCAACAAGCAGCTCCAATTGCCTCGGTCCCATCCCCGCAAATAAAACTCGATACCGTCGCCATCGTGATTCACACGACGGCTGCTGCCGAGAAGTATTGCAAACCCCAGACGATCACATCTGTTATGGCTGACACCAACGCATACGTGACATCAAAGGGAGTGGTCCTTGGGACCGTCGCTACATCCAAAGCGTCCCTGACTCTCATCATTGATCGCCCGAAGATGAAGTGGATTGAGATTACAGTGCAAGGGCGAGACGGCTCCGGGAATCTCCTGTGGAACGAAAAGGTCAGCGAGGGCGCATGGGCGGCGGAAGGGCATACAGGCACCCAAGGAATGTTGAACACTCTAGAGAAAGTCCATCAAGTCATCGACGCACACTTGCACCAATGACTGTCGCCCAACTCAAATAGTCGGTGCGTCCAGGCTGTCGGGTTGCGGGTCTCGATTTGCTACCTACAGTTCCACTTCCCGCGCCACGGGCGTGGGCACCGGGACGGTGTGCAGGGCTTCGATCACGGCGTCAGCAAACTCGGTGGTTCCGGCCGTGCCTCCCACATCGCGCGTCACATGCTTTCTCGCGGTGTACACGTTTGCCAGCGCGGCGTCGATATGCAGGGCCGCGGCGTGCTCGCCCAAGTGATGCAGCATCAGTACCGCGGATCGGACCACCGCCGTGGGATTGGCCATGTCCTTACCTGCTATGTCAGGCGCTGATCCATGCACTGCTTCGAAGATCGCGCAATCCGTGCCAAAGTTTGCGCCCGCTACCAAGCCAAGCCCTCCGACAAACGCGGCGCACAAGTCCGAAATGATGTCGCCGTACAGGTTCTCCAGCAGGAGCACATCGTACTGGTAGGGGTTCATCACCAGTTGCATGCAGGTGTTGTCCACAATGTGTTCGCCGTAAGTGATCTCGGGATACTCCTTCGAGATGTTGCGCGAACAACGGATGAATAGCCCGTCCGACATCTTCATGATGTTGGCTTTGTGGATGGCGTGGATCTTCTTGCGCTTGAACTTGCGCGCGTATTCAAACGCGAACCGCGAGATGCGTGTTGACGCCTTCTCCGTGATGATCTTCAGGCTCTCTACCACTCCCGGTACCACTTCGTGCTCGATACCCGAGTACAGCCCTTCCGTGTTCTCGCGCACCACGATCAGATCGACATCCGGATATTTGGTCGGAACTCCCGGCAGATTAATGATGGGCCGAAAGTTGGCGAACAGCTCGAACTGCTTGCGCAGCGCCACGTTGATGCTGGAAAACCCGCCGCCCACCGGGGTAGTGACTGGACCCTTGAGTCCGACATGAGTGCGCTCAATGGACTGCGTCAATTCCTTGGGAATGTACTCGTGATACTTCGCGTACGCTTCGGCGCCCGCAGCGAAACTCTCCCACTCAAATTTGACGCCGGTCGCTTTCAGGATTCGGACTGTCGCCTTCACCACCTCGGGCCCAATGCCATCGCCCGGAATCAACGTGACTGTATATGCCATACCCTCTCGCGCTGACTCGCCGGAACTAATTGACGGCCTTGGACTTTGCAGCTGTGTTTTCTTTGGTATCCAGTAATTCTTTCAACTCTTCCATGAACTCTCGCACATCCTTGAAGTCCAAGATACACCGACGCGAAGCGGACGTACGCCACTTTGTCAATGTGCTTCAGGCGGTTCATGATCAGCTCGCCGATTTCACTGGCCGTGCGCTCCCGTTCGGCTGAATCAACCACCAGTCCCTCGGCGTCGTTGACGATCTGCTCCAGCTTACTCATCGAGACCGGCCGCTTTTCGCAGGCGCGCAGCAGGCCGTTCAGTACCTTCTGGCGCTCGAACTTTTCCCGGCGGCCGTCCTTCTTGACGACCATGTAGGGGATTTCGTCGATGCGCTCATAGGTGGTGAAGCGCTTCTCGCACTTCAGGCATTCGCGCCGCCGGCGGATGGATTCGCCTTCCTTGCTCTCGCGCGAATCGACCACTTTGTCGTTTTCAAAGCCGCAGAATGGGCACTTCATGGATGTTGGAAAAGGCGGGCGAATCGCGCCCACCCCTTGATTGTAGCAGGGGAAAGTTGCGAGGCCTCAGGGCGACTGAGAGCAATCGCCGGGTTGCAAGGTCGTTATCGCGCGAGATCTGCAAGCCAGAATCAGAAACGAAGATGCGAACATTCCGCAACCCTCGGGTCTTTCATCCTGCGATGGGAAGCGATTTGCCATCGATGTCCGCTCCAACTCACGGTTGAGCATTTGATCTCTGCTGATCCCTCTCGTGGCGCGGTTTCCCGTTTCAGAAAAATCTCCGATCCCATGGATCGCGGCCAAGGAAAATACCTTCCAACAAAGTGCACAAGTTTGCACTTAGCTTTCCCCAAGCTCCTGTGCAAGGCGCGCTAACTATAAACACAGTAGGTCGTTACCAACTAGGTGATTCCTGAATCGGGACCGCTAACTTCCTGTACAACACCACATTAGTGCCATGTGTCGACGTCTGAAGAATTAGTGCATTTCATTACCACAACAGCAGCCTCTCTGGCCCGACACTTGCACTATCCAGTGAGGAATGAAGAACGCCACCCGATGCGGCGCTCCGAAACCGAGTCGGCTTGTATCGTTGAATGCTGGCTCCACATCCATCGGCGGTTCCACTCCCTCTCCGCCATCGCAGTCTGGTTTTTACAACTCATTATTACTGTGCGCACGGAGGTGCAATATGAAGTCAGGTATCAGGACGGTATTGGTCCTGCTGAGCTGTCTGCTGATCGTGTCGCCGGCCCTTGCCGGCACGTTCGTGAATGGTGGGTTCGAGGACGGTACCTTTAACGGCTGGACCCAGGGAGCGGGCTATTGGAATGGCTATTGGCCCCTCAATCCGGGCGATTTCTTGCCCGGCGGCACCTACTACAACATGAGTTACAACGCCTCGGCGATTGTTACCCCCGGTCCCGACCCGATTGTCGGCAGCCTTCTCAACACTGTGTACAACGGCAAGTACGCCGCTCGTATCAACGACTGGAACAACAACAACAGCGTCTCGGTCATCAGCCAAACCGTAACCAACTACACCGATCCCTACATTTACTTCGCATGGGCCGCGGTACTGGAGTCGTCGCACTATTCGACCGACTCCGATAACTTCACACTGCAACTCATCGACAAAACAACCAACACAGCATTAGTGGACCTTACGTACAACTCCTACGACAACGGCTCGATTTTTCATTCGTACGGCTATTGGTACTACACGGACTGGCAGATCGAGAAGTTGGATGTCAGCGGGTTGCAGGGCCACGACTTCACTCTGACACTGCTGGGCTCGGACTGCCCGTATGGCGGTCATGCCGGCTACGTCTATCTCGATGGCTTCGGGGGAACGCCTCCACCACCGACTACGCCTGAGCCGGGCACGTTGGCGCTGCTGGGATCGGGCGCTATTTTCGCAGCCAACTGGCTGAGTCGGCGCTTCTAGCGCCATGGCGCTAAGCTTCCGCCGCTTGCTGGCCTAACCAGCCTTGCGGCAGCGCTGGCAACGGGGACTTTCGGAGGAGACCCTTCCTCGAAGGTCCCCGTCGGCCCTGGGGGTTCCTACTCCGCCAGAGCGGCTTCGGCCTTTTCTTCCGCTTTCGCCACCGCCCGCAACGAGAGCCGCTCGCGATGCGCCAGCAGCAGCCCCATGGGAATCACTGACATGAAAGTGCAGACCCAGATCAGCATTCCGCAACTGACCGCGATTTCGTTATCGACTCCGAAGATTTTGTTCAAGACTGCGATGGTCGCCAGTTGAGATCCTCCACCCACGCCGGGAAGCTGGATCATCGATCCGAACATGGCGGAAACCATGAGGAGCATGATGCTGGCTGCTCCAAGATGGGCAAGCTCGCCACCGTAGGCATGGGTCAGCAGCCAGTATGCGAACGCAATCAAGCTCCACATGAGTAGCGACAGGCCGAGCAATTGCACGAACGACGATACGTTGCTTATAATCTGGAGTCCGTCGGTGAAAGCTACGATCTTCGTGTGAATGCCCGTGGCGAACTTGTGGCTCCGTCCCTCGAGTTGCTTCTCCAGGTAGTCGGCTACGGCATAACCCGAGCGGCGAAGAACGACAGCGATCGACGCCAACACCAAAATGCCACACAAGAACACCGCCGCCGACCAGCGCACTTCGGCCGCCAGTTTGTGGTTGGCCAGCGTGCTCCAGAACGGGTCGCCGATAAATCCCACCACCACGAACATGATCGCGACCGCCCCCATGTCGAAAATGCGCTCCACCAGCCACACTGCTATCTGGGAGGAGAACGTCAGGTTCTCCTTGCGCGCAATCAGGTAGGGCCGGATCATTTCGCCCGGACGCCCCAGGAGCGCAACTCCTGTGAAGCCGATGAACTGCGGGCTGATAAGGCTGGCGGTGGTGGCCGTGGCGCACAGAGGTTGCAGGAAAATGCGCCAGCGCATGGCGCGCAAGACGTACGTGAAATACGTTATCGCAACAGAGAACAGCGCGAACGCCCAATTCACGTGACTGGTATTGCTCCAAAATGTCGCCCAGTCGAACTTCTTCCACCCGTGCACCTGCAGGTAGATCAGCAGGCACAGCACGGCCAGGACAATCACGGTCACCAGGGTTCGTTTCTTGTTCATGGATAAAAACCGACGGGCACACGGCGCTAAATTCGCCGCGAATCTACAAACTCAAAAGGTAACTGACAGGAAGGGTGGGGTCAAACCGCGATTACCTGCCGCCAGAACTCACTCCGCTCGCGGAAACATTGTGAGGCGCCGACGTCTTATCGGCCTTAGCCGCTTGCGACTGACGCCGCGCCTCCGCCAGCTTCTTGCGGTTGTAGTCCGTGATCACCCGCGCCACGTACGCATGCGTCTCGCGATACGGAGGCACGCCTCCATACTGCTGCACCCGCTGCGGGCCTGCGTTGTACGCAGCCAGCGCCTTCGCGGCGTCTCCTTTGTAGCGCAGCAGCAACTCCCGCAGATAGCGCACGCCGCCATCCACATTTTCGGTCGCGTCGAAGGTGTCCGTGACGCCCAGATTGTTTGCGGTCGCGGGCATCAGCTGCATCAACCCGCGCGCTCCCTTACGCGACACGGCATGAGGATTGTTGCCGCTCTCTGCGCGAATCACGCTGGCGATGAAGTCGGCATCGATCTGGCTGCGTGTACTAGCGTCGCCGATGATCTTGCTCAAGTCCTGGGCTCCGTTCACCGGCGCAGCGCTACGCTTGTCGTCGACTGGCGCCGCCTCGAAGCCAACAATCTCCGCCGTGGAAACATCGACATAACCGCTGTCCGTCTCGTCACCCAGAAACAGGCGGGTCGTCGCGCCCAGCGCTTCGTGATGTTCGTGTCGAATGCTGAACCCGTTGCGCAGGTTGGCCATCTCCGCCGCCGGCAATTGCGCAGCGGCGAAAACAACCAGCAACCCGAGTTGGAAACACTTACGCATTCAGCATCGCCGCATTCGACTCCAGCACCCGCTCGATGGTGGCGGCGACTCCGTGCTCATCATGGTGCAGTGTGACCGTCCACCCATTCTGCTTCAGGTCGTTCGACGCGTTTCCCATGATCACCGGATGTCCGGCAAAGGTCAACATGTCGATGTCATTGTAATTGTCGCCGATGGCCATGACCTCGGTGCGATCGATGCCGCGATGCCTGGCCCAGCGCTCCAGCGCATGGCCCTTCGAGCATCCCGCGTTCAGCAGGTCCACGATGCACAAGTCGCGGAAGTCGTACTGCGTGCGTACCGCCGTAAAATCGCCGCTGAATCCGCACGCCGCAAGGTCTTCCTGCGCCCGGTCCATCAGCTCAACCGGCCCGCAGAACATGGCCTGGATCGGGTCCTCAGTCAGGGAATCTTCGATGGGGCTTACATACTGGATAAACGGCGCATTCTTTTCCATCCAGCGCTGAATCACGCCATAAAGCTGGTCGTGATTTTCGCAGACGATGGCGCCCATCGCGGAGCGGTCAAAGGTCAGCACCATGTAATTGCGGTACTTGCGCATCGCCTGCGCCAGCCTCATCGCGGTTTCTTTCGGCAACAAGTCGCGGTGAAACGTCTCGCCCAGCGTGGAGCGCGTGACAGCGCCATTAGAACTCATCATCCACAAGTCGAAGCCGAGCGACTGCGCGATGGGCAGCGCAAAGTCGTGTCGCCTTCCCGTGCCCAGCACAATTTCAACGCCGGCTTGGTTGGCGCGGCGCAGTGCGTCGCGATTTTCCTGCGACAGCTCTACCTTGGAGTTCAACAGGGTGCCATCGATATCAATGGCGATGAGGCGGATGGGGCGAGACACGACTCCATTCTAACAA
The DNA here is from genome assembly GCA_963699185.1 of uncultured Acidobacteriaceae bacterium. GTDB lineage: Bacteria > Acidobacteriota > Terriglobia > Terriglobales > Acidobacteriaceae > DASRAA01. The sequence goes on from OY969419.1 coordinate 2,217,821, forward strand.
GGAACCACCACTACCCGACCGTCCGCTAGATAGTCGTTTTACCAATAGTTCACATTGCTACTAGGCAAAAAGCCAATAGTGACAATAGAAAAAAGCGAATTGCCCCTGCACCACCCAGCAACGTAAAGTAACTAGACGATGGAACTCCGCAAGGATCCAATCACACGCTCGTGGGTCATCTCCGGCGACGAGCCCGAGAACGGCCACGGCAGCGATTATTTGTGCCCCTTTTGTCCGGAGTCGGGTCAGCAATTGCAGGTGGTCGCCTCGATGCCGACGGTGAACGGCAGCCCATGGTCGGCGCGCGCCGTGGTCCATCCGCATCCATTTATCGCGTTGAGGGCGAGCCGGGCCGCGCCGGCAACGGCTTGTATGACACCATGCAGCCGGTCGGAGCCCACGAGGTGATCATTGAGAATGCCCGCCACGACCGGCAATCTGTGGAACTCCGACGACCGCGAGATCGAGGAGTACCTGAAGCTGTGCGGCCTGCGCATCCAGGACCTTAAAAGGGACGGCCGCTTCAAGTACATCAGCGTATTCAAGAATTTCGGCAAGCATGTCTGGCCAGGAATTCGACCATCCCACCTCGGAGATCATCGCCACCACGTTTGTTCCGCGCCGTGTGCTGTACGAACTGCGCGCCGCGCGCGAGCACTACCGCATGAAAGAGCGCTGCGTCTTCTGCGACATCTTTGCCCAGGAGACAAGACAGGAGAAACGGGTGGTCGAGGGTCGCGGCGATTACATGGCCTCGTGCCCTTACGCGTCACGCAGTCCTTATGAAACTTGGGTCGCGCCGCGCATTCACGAGGCTTATTTCGAGCGGCTTGCCGCAAAGCCTGGGGCGCTCCGTGACCTGGCTGTGCTGTTGCGCCGCACCCTGTATCGTATTCGCACCATCGCCGACGGCTTCCACATGGTGCTGCACACCTCGCCCAATACCCTGCACCAATCCGAAACCCTTGGATATCTGGAAGACGATCGAGGACGATTACCACTGGCACATCGAGATACTTCCCATCCTTGGACCCAAAGCCAAGTCGTACACCTTCAAAGAAGTGTATGCGTCGCCGGTGAGCTCGGAATCGGCGGCCGCACGTCTGCGCGAACGGCCGCCCGAGGGCTAACGGCAGTAGTACAATCGCCGCTCAGGGCCAGTCATGACCGTCCGTCGACTGAAAACTTACACCGCGCAGACCGGTTACGTTTACGAGTACTACTTCGTCGGTAAGCGGCCCGCGCTCGACGACGATCCGCAAGCCCCCGCTACCGAGTACATTTTCGACATCAGCTCCGATCGCAAGACCACCTTCGCCGTGAGCGTCTTTCTCTCTCCCCAAGTGGTGGAGGCGTACACCACCAGTCGCGGCCGCGTCTTGAGCGAGCCGGAGCAATATGCCGGGGTCAAGATGCGGCTCCTGCAAGCCCTCGACGAAATCACCGACATGCTCCAGCACGGCCGCCGTCTCACGCTCGATGCCGAAATCCTGTCCGCGCTACTTGAATCAGTCGGTATTGAGTAGGACTCTTCCTTCGCTCACGTACCAGCGTAAAATAAGTCCAATCTGCAGACGGGTGAGGGAACCGCGTGTTCACAGAACTGACACCGACAAATCGCAAGCGCTGGGACCTCGCGCTGCTGGTTTCGTTCGCGGCGCACGTCGTGGTTCTGCTGGTGCTGACCCATCGGCCCACACCGGTGTTCATCATGCCATCCGACGTCGCCCTAGGCACGCCTGGCTCGTTGGGCAGTGTAATCTACCTGGCTCCAGTGGGTCGTGAGAGCGCTGTGCCGACTCCGGCCAAACCAAAGCTCAGACTCAACGCCTCGGTCCCGAAAGTCCCCCCTCCTCCTCAGACGCCGGCCCCGCGCGATAACTCGAACCCCGTCGACTCCTCGAATCTCGAAGCCACCGCCCGCAGCGGTTCGCTATATGGCGCTCGCATTCCGGGCGTGCCACTCACGGGTCACGAGATCGTTCCTGCGCTGCCGCAGGTATTCCCCGACCCCGCGGTCTCGCGCGCCGATCTTCCGCCGGGAGTGCAGGGCGACGTGATCGTCGAAGTCACCATCGACGAGCAGGGCAACGTCATTGAAACCAAACTGATCCGCGGGATCGGTTACGGCATTGAAGACCGCGTGCTGGCCACGCTTCGCCAGTGGCACTTCCGGCCGGCATCCAAAGATGGCATCACAATCGCCTCGCAACACATCGTGACCTTCCACTATCCGAGCTAAGCGCAGTTTCGGGCCGACCCAACCCTGTGTGACGCAAATCACACCTTCATGTGATAAGCGCTCTCGGCCCTGCCGCGCGCATGTTTATACTAGGTGTTGCGCGAACGAAACGGGACCTATCCTGTCAGGTCTGTGGGGTTTATGCCTTTAGTCTGGCTCCGAGTTGCGGTGGTTTTTTATGCTGTCGGGCTGGTGTATTCCCTGCTTTTGCTGGGCAAGCGCGGGAACCTGCTGGCCAAAGTGGTGGAGCCCGCCGTCGGCTTCGGCTTGATCTTTCATTTCGTCTCGCTGGTCGAATCCACCGTCCTCATCGGGCACCTTTCCTGGGCCTCCATTAACTACTCCGAGTCCCTCCTGGCGTTTGTCGCTATGGTGGTGTTTTTTATTTTCTTCGTCGGCTATCGCACCACCTCGCTCGGCATCGTCATTTTCCCCATCGTATTTTTGTTGACGTTCGCGTCGGCTGTCGGACAAAAGCCCGTAACATTTGCTTCGCCCGCGCTCCGCAGCAGCTGGATCTTCGTTCACGTAGTCATGATCTTCACCGGTTACGCCGGACTGTTTCTAAGCTTCGGCGCCAGCCTGCTGTACCTGATGCAGGAGCGCGCGCTGAAGGCCAAAAGCGCCGACGGATTGCTGGCAAAGTTGCCTCCGCTCCAGACCATTGACGACATCGGCTACAACTCGCTGCTCTTCGGCTTCCCGTTCATGACATTCGGCCTCATCGCCGGCTCAGTGCTTGCCATCGAGAAATACGGCCCGCTGTTCTTCTGCCGATCCGAAAATTCTGCTGTCGTTCATCATGTGGATCGTGTACATGCTGCTGTTGTACACGCGTTGGAATTCAGGCTGGCGCGGTCGCCGCGCTGCGTTGCTCGCCACCTTCGCCTTCGTCATCGCCCTCGGCGTGTGGGCTGCCAACAGCTTCAGCCGGGTACACAGGTTCCCGACGCTATGAATCTCACTGTCATCGGCGTGAACCACCAGACCGCGCCTGTGGAGGTGCGCGAGCAGTTCGCCATTTCCGAGGCGCGTCTGCCGGAGGCGGTGAAATGTCTGGCGGCTCAGCCCGGCATCGAGGAGGCGATGATCATCTCCACTTGCAACCGGGTTGAACTGATCGCTCGCTCCAATGGCAGCGATGCCGATCTCCACGCCTGCCTGCAGAAAGTGTATGGATTCGATCCTTCGCCGTATCGCAAGTATCTCTACGAATACCGCGAGCGCGACGCGATCCGCCACGTCTTTCGCGTGGCCTCGAGTCTCGACTCGATGGTGGTGGGCGAGCCGCAAATCCTGGGACAAGTAAAGGAAGCGTACGCGACTGCTCGCGCCGTTGGCGCAGTGAACTCGCAACTCGACGCGTTGTACTCACGGGCCTTCGCCGTCGCGAAGCGTGTACGCACCGAAACCGCAATCGCTATGTCCGCGGTCTCCATCGCTTCGGTTGCGGTAGACCTGGCCAAGAAGATCTTCGGCAATCTCGAAGGCAAGAGCGTTTACCTGGTCGGCGCGGGGAAGATGTGCGAGCTTGCGGCCCGTCACCTGCTGGCGCACGGCGCAACGAAGATATACGTTGGCAACCGGACTTACGAACGCGCTGCTGCGTTGGCCAAGAAGTTTAACGGTGAGGCCATCGTCTTCGATAAGCTCTACGACACCGTCCATCGCGCCGACATCGTTATCACGTCCACAGGCGCGCCTCACACCATCTTCCGCAAAGAGCATGGCGAGAAGTTCCTGAGCCGCCGCCGCAATCGTCCGATGTTCTTCATCGACATCGCGGTGCCCCGCGACGTCGATCCGGAGATGAACAAGCTCGATGGCATCTTCGTGTACGACATCGACGATCTGCAGCAGGTGGTGGCGTCGCATATGTCCGATCGTCGCGTTGAGGCCGATCGCGCGGAAGCCATCGTCCAGCTCGAGGTCGACAAGTTCCTCGCACGCCTGCAGACGCTCGATGTCGTTCCCACCATCGTGTCTCTTCAGGAACATCTGGAGACGGTCAGACAGGCGGAAATCGATCGCGTGCGCGGACGCCTTGGCACGCTGACTCCTGAGCAGGAGCTCGCAGTCGAGGCGCTCTCTCGCGGCATCATCAACAAAATCATGCATACACCGATTACGACCCTCAAGAGCGCGGCGCGCGAATCGTCGGAGTCGACGACGGTCATCGACCTGGTCCGCAAGCTCTTCAACCTCCGCGACACACGCAAAGCTGATGCCGAAGATGAAGCTGCATACATCGAGAAGACCGGAGAGCGACGCTGATGGCGCGACTCAGAATTGGTTCCCGCGGATCGCAACTCGCACTCTGGCAGGCCAACCACATTTCTGCGCTGCTGCGCGAGCGCGGCCACGAGGTTGAGCTGGAGATCATCAAGACCACTGGCGACAAGATCACTGACGTTGCTCTCGCACAGGTAGGCACCAAGGGCATGTTCACCAAGGAGATTGAAGACGCGCTCGCCGAAGGCCGCGTCGATCTTGCCGTGCACAGCCTGAAGGACCTGCCGACAGAATTGCCTCCGGGATTCGAGTTGGTCGCGATCACCGAGCGTGTCAATCCTCGCGATGTGTTTCTGTCGGTCCATTACGATTGCATCGACGCGCTGCCCAAGGGCGCGAAGGTCGGGACCAGCAGTTTGCGGAGGCAGGCGCAGTTGAAGGCATTTCGTGCCGACCTTGTAGTTCATCCGCTGCGCGGCAACGTCGATACGCGCGTGCGCAAGCTGGAAGAGGGCGAATACGACGGCATCATTCTGGCGGCCGCTGGACTCACGCGACTCGGCAAGACGCAACTGGTGAAAGAGTATTTGTCCGAGGAGTTCATGTGTCCGGCTGCGGGTCAGGGAGCATTGGGCATCGAGATTCGCAAAGGCGATGTGGCAATGCGCAAGCATCTGGCGTTCCTCAATGACGCGGACTCCCGCACTGCGACTATTTGCGAGCGGACGCTGCTGAATAAGCTCGGCGGTGGATGTCAGGTTCCCATTGGTGCATTCGCCGAGGTGAAGGACGGCAAGTTGCAGCTCACTGGAGTTGTCGCGCGTCCAGACGGATCAGAGGTTCTACGCGAACAGCAAAGCGGAAGCGATCCAGTAGCGCTCGGCGAGCTGGTCGGCAATGCGCTGTTGAAACGCGGCGCGAACAAGATACTCGACGACGTTTACGGGGCCGCAACAGTCGCAGTGCCTCAGCAACCCTAGGCGATGGCGAGCCAGAAGCCACTTTCCGGTTGCCGCGTGCTGGTTTCGCGCGCCAAGAAGCAGGCTGGAGCGCTGTCTTCTGCGCTCAAGGAACTGGGCTGTCAGGTCGTCGAGATTCCCTTCATCGAAATCCGCAAGCCGTCGTCGTTCGCGGCGCTTGATATCGTGCTGCACAATCTCGCCAACTACGACTGGCTGATTCTCACCAGCGTCAACGGCGTGGAAGCACTGTTCGATCGCATGGAGAAATACAGGCTTCGCAACTCTCCGCTGTCACACCTGAAGATTGCGGCGATTGGTCCGGCAACGAAAGCTGCGATCGAGAAGCGCGGGTTGACTGTGACCGTTACGCCGAAAGAATACGTTGCCGAATCAGTGGTCGCATCGCTGCACAAGCGCGTGGAAGGGAAGCGCGTGCTGCTGGTGAGAGCGAAGGTCGCACGTGACGTGATTCCACGCGAGCTGCGCAAAGCTGGCGCGACAGTGGATGTGATCGAAGCGTATGAGACGGTTGTTCCGAAGCGATCGAAGACGCGATTGCGCGCAGCGCTTGCGGGAAAACGCAAGCCGCATGCGATTACGTTTACGAGTTCCTCAACCGTAAAGAATTTCGTCGCTCTCTTGGGATTACGTGGTGCGCGAGCGGCTTTGAAAAAATCTGCGCGGAATCATGGAGTACATTCCGCATCGATTGGGCCGGTGACGTCAGCCACGTTGCGCGAGTTCGGATTGCCTGTCGACATTGAAGCTAAGAAATTCGACATTCCGGGACTCATCGCCGCGATCCTCGCTGCCAAGCAGCGCATCGTCACAGCAAAACAATAAACGCCGCTACTCATAAATTGAACATCCACAACCTGGCGACGGGACGCGCACTTTCAGGAAATCGGAGACGCGCTGGTAGGCGTCGATCTGGTTTTCGATGCGCGAGAACTGGTGGCCTTCGTTCTCGTAAATCTTGATCTGGACAAACCCGCCGTTTTTCTTGATGGCCGCAGCGACCTGCTCCGATTCGCCACGCGGATCTCGCACATCGTTGCCCCCAGCGATCAGGAGGATCGGCGCCTTGATGCGGTCGATGAAATTAATGGGTGAACGGTCTTCGTAGAGCGCCTTGTTCGCAACCGGATCGCCCATGATGGAGATGTCGTACTCGCGCAAGGCAGGGTCTTCGGTCGCCAGCTCCGTAAACCAATTTGTATAGGGAACGATGGCCACGCCAGCGCCCCACATGTCGGGATACTTAGTGACGGCCATCATGGTCATGTAGCCGCCGTAGCTGCCGCCCATCGAGACCAACTTTTTGGGATCGACGAAGCCGCTCTTCGCGATCCACTCGGCGGCATCGACAACATCGGCGAGGTCGCCTCCGCCCTCATCGAGGTAATTGGCGCGCATGAATTCCTTGCCGTAACCGGTTGAGCCGCGGAAGTTCGGAGCGATGACCAGATAGCCCTGGTTAACCAGGTATTGAATCTCACGATTGAACGAGTTAACGAACTGACCGGTCGGGCCGCCGTGGATGTACACGATGGCGGGAAACTTCCCGGTGCGCGTGATGTTGTTGGGCACGTAGGCGAAGGCGGAGATGGTCCATTTGCCGTCGCGGCTGGGGAAGTGGACGAGGTAAGGCTCGACCATGTCGGCGCTGCGAATGCCGCCCGCCAGCGCGTGGGTCACCTGCTGCGTGAACTTGCTCTTAAGGTCGTAGGTCCAGGCGTCATTGGGAGCGGTGGGGCCGTTGTGGTTGTACAGGAGCTTTGCGCCGTCAGGCGAGTACGGTGAACGATTACCGGCAAAGCTGTTCACGCCTGCATCGAGCGGCAGCATTTCGGCTTTGCGAGCAACGATGCTGTAGACATACAGGTTAGTGTTTCCGTCGACGTTGGCGGCCCAAGTGACCGTGCCGCCGTCGGGCGAATAGGCGCCCGCGCGAATCTCCCACTTATCGGTGGTCAGCCAATCGATCTTCTGGGTTGCGATATCGAGTAGTCCGACATTGTCATACCCGTTATTCGCGTTCGAGGTGATGAGGACAGTTTTGCCGTCGGGCGAAATGTCAGACGCTCGGAACGTTTGCTCGCCCTGATGAGGTGTGAAATCGGTGGTCTTTCCGCTCGCCTGGTCGGTGATAAAGATGCTCGAGTCTTTACCGCCCGCGGCGGACTGCGTGTAGATGATGAACTTGCCGTCGCGCGAGAAGATCGGATTGTTGTTGCTTCGCCCCTTCGGAGTGTTCTGCGTCACGTGCTTGACGTGACGGGAGTACACGTCCATCAGGTCGATCTCGGCGCTGGAGCCGGACTTGGGCTTGGCCGTATAGGCAACTTGCTTACTGTCGGGCGACCAGACGGGCGACTGCTCGGAGATTTCCTTGGTGGTGGTGAGGTTCACTACGTCGCCGGTTTTGGGCGAGACGAGAAAGATGTCCCACTGCTCGTTGCCGTCGTAGTCGGAGGCGTAGGCGATCCAGTTGCCGTCGGGGGACCAGGCGGGCTGAATCTGGCGTTGCTCGCTCACGGTGAGTTGTGTTGGCCAGCCGCCCGCGGCGGGCACGATCCAGAGGTTGTTGCGCCCGCTGATGTTGGAGAGGAAGGCGATCTGCTTGCCGTCAGGGGACCAGGTGGTGCCTCCGATGGCGCGCGTCATGTAGAGCTTCTCGATGGAGAAGTTCTGCATGTTCTCGACGTTCTTGCTCTGGAGCATGGTGGGGTCGGTGATGGGTTGCTGGGAAAACAGCGGAACGGCAAGGAGCAGCCAGAGTACCGATGCGAAAAGACCCACCCGGGCAAAAGAAGCCCGGATGGGGCACCCGGCGATCAGCAGGATTTGTATTCCCACCCTTTCCCAAAAACGGGGAAAGGATGGGGCACCCACATTCTTAGAAGCGGAAGGGATAAGACCCACACAAGCAAAGGCAGCTTGTGCGGGGCACCCAGTGTCCGACCCCGCCCTAGCCAAAGGAGGGCTAGAACGGGGCACCCGGGATATTGGTGAATCGGAGGGGATATCTCCCCCTCCCCCTCGAATCCTTGTTTTCAATGAGTTACGACAAAATTCCGTGCAAAATCGTGCAGGCGTGGGAGTTACATGGAAAATCGTGTGGGATAAGGACTTAGCGGGTGTCATGACAGGTTGAAGATATGCCGGAGGCTGGGAGGTTGGCAAGAGCGGCCGTCGCGTTGGTGTCTGCATGCGGTCTCGTTGGCGAGGGACACAAATCCCTCGTCCTCTTCACGGGTGATTTTAGGAGGGCGGCAGGGGCGGCGATAGGACGTGGGTCACGTGGCTGTGTGATAAGAACCTACATCCGAATCTTTCAAGGGGACTCGGGCGAAGGGAAAGTCCAAAGATCCACTCAAGCAAAAGCGGCTTGAGTGGGGCACGCATTATAAAAGGGCGCCCCTTTCCAAGCAGGTTTATGTTTGCTGTGCTGAAGCAGTAAACCAAACCTCACGAAAGGAACACCCGATGAATAGCATCAAGTATGTGGGTCTGGATGTCCACCGCGACACGATTTCGGTGGCGGTATTGAACGCTGACGGCAAGTTGGTGATGCAGTCGGTCATCGCCACCCGGGCCTCTACCATTCTGGAATTTCTGCAGGGTCTGCGTGGGACGTTGCACGTCACCTTCGAAGAAGGTACGCACTCGGCTTGGCTGTATGACTTGCTGGTGCGACGAGTGGCGCATCTGGTGGTGTGCAATCCGCGGAAGAATGCGCTGCTGAAGGCTGGCAACAAGAGCGATGCGATCGACGCGCGCAAGCTGGCGGAGTTGCTGCGCCTGGGATATCTCAAGCCGGTGTATCACGGGCAGAACAGCACGGCGGCGGTGAAGCATCTGGGGCGCAGTTATGCCGCGCTGACCGAAGACACCACCCGCATCATGGGGCGGCTGAAAGCGCTGTATCGCGGCCAGGCCATTGCCTGTGCCGGCAAAAAGCCTTATGGAGCGCGGCATCGGGACCAGTGGCTGGCGCAGTTAACCGACAGCGGGCTGCAGCGCCGCGCCCGGAGACTCTATCAGGAACTCGACCTGCTACAGCAGTTGCGTCGCGACGCCCGGCAGGACCTGATTCTGGAATGTCGCAAGCATAGCGAGACGAAGCTGCTGCGCACGATTCCGTGGCTGGGCCCGATACGGGTGGCGCTGCTGATCGGGCGGGTGCAGACACCGCATCGCTTCCGTAGCAAGCGGCAGTTCTGGGCCTACTGCGGGCTGGCGCTGGAGACGCGCGACAGCGGCGAGTATCGCGTGGTCAACGGACAGATCGAGCGCAGGAAGAAGCCGGTGTTCATTCGCGGGCTGAACCGCAATCACAACCACGATCTGAAAAACCTGTTTAAGAGCGCGGCCACCACGGCCAGTGGCAGTGAGGGAGCGTTTGGCCGGTTCTACGAAAACCTTCTGAAAAAGGGGATGAGAGCGGAGATGGCGCGGCTGACCCTGGCGCGCAAGATCGCGGCCATTACGTTACATGTGTGGAAGAAAGGAGAGGCGTTCGACGCCAAGTATGTGAAGCCACAAGCCGCTTGAGCGCGCAGGACCGCAGGGAAAGGGCGAGTTTCACTTCGCGTTTTTCCTGTTGGGCTGCGAGCTCGGGTTCGAGGGTAAGTATCCTGGCCGGGTTAGACTAAGTGCGCCGCTGGCGCCAAGTCTCACGGGGCACCATATGCTCCCTCGGATAACCCAAAAAAGCCATACTGGCCGCGGCTAGGACCGCGAGTCTCAGATAGAACCATGGTTGGCCCGCTGAGCGGACCGCTGAGCGGGACCACCGTCAGGCTTGTGCAGCTTCAGCTAGCGAAGGATGTCGTAGCGCGGATATGAAACCAGTCAGACAACTGCTGACTTCCGCCACCAAGCATGACGAGAAGGGGCTGGATGTCAGAGAACTACCGGCTGCTCCGGCACAGGGAGAAGTGTTTTCTCTTGACATCCCCTTTTATAGAACCCGGCGCGCCGACCACGACACGAGTGGCCATCGATTAACACAGCGTCGTTAGCGCGGCCGGCACTGAAATCCCGTTCGGGACTCGGGCGAAGGGAAAATCAAAAGACCCACTCAAGCAAAAGCGGTTTGAGTGGGGCACCCAGCGATGTCCAGTCCCGAGACTTTTGTAAGGATGCCGGGAGACTGGAACACAAAGGCGGCTTGAGTGCGGCACCCCGGCGGCCTTCACCTCTACCTGGTCGCCGTCACCAATCAAGGCTCGGTCACAACGTTGGCGATTCCGTAGAGAGACGAAAGTGCATTTTGGTCGAAGATCAGGTGCTCGGGCCGGTAGGCTTTGTCTTGTGTGCAGCGAACCTGCACACTATTGGCAAGCACAGCAGTCTTATCGATCGACCGATGCCGAGGAATGCCGCAAAGTACATCCCACGAAGTATGAAGCGTATCCAGCGAATACTCAGCGAGCAATGGAACCTGGTATTGCACCTGAACATTTGGATCGATCTGCAGCCCGAGAGCGCTGGCTTTGGTCATCATCCAGCCCAACGTGATGTCGGACAGAGCAGTTGTGCCAGGAAGGTCATCCGGTTCTCCACCGCCGATATCGCTATGTACGCCACAGAACCACACCTGCTCGAGGGTTTGTCCGGGCGCCGGCTGCGATGTCCACAGAGTCGGCGGGAATTGAGCCCGCTTTTCATCAATGGCCAACGCATGGTACGCGTTGAGAATGTGCGGACTAAGACTGGTGTCGAGGAAACCGTAGGCAATCGGGTCACTGAGCCCGATAGCAGACGGAATACCGAGCGAACCGACGGTGTCCCATACTCCAACCATGGTTATGTTGGCAGCACTCATATCACAATCCTTGAGGCCTTGTAAGATGGTTTGCCGGTCGTCCTTGTCACGATAAGCCTTGAAGGCTGTGTTCACGAGATCGTCCGTGAAATTCTTGGTGGGAAGGCCACAGGCAGCAATCATGCCGGCCAGACTGCGCGCCGTATAGGCCCCGCGACTAAAGCCAAACAGAAACAACTGATCTCCGGCTTCGTACACGTGGGCTACCTTGGTATAGCCGTCCTTGATCTTTTGCCATAAACCGGTTCCAAAGGCTCCGCCCAGCAATTTCGAGATTGGGTTCCCGTCTGCACCAACACCATCATCGTAGAAGGGGATTTGATCGGCACTCACGATCAGCGACTTGAACAGTTTGTAAACGTTGGTGTGCTTGGTAGGTTTATCCCAGGTGCCGTCCGCACAATAAACAATGCGTTTACTCATGGTTGTCTACACCTCCTGGCTCGGTGGACGAGTATATCGGAAAACCAAGCGAGGCACGGATAAAGCGACGAAAGGCCTTAAGTCAGCTTGGGTGGGGGAATTTAGGGGCGACCGCTCTGAACAAATGGGACGTCCGGAAGTGACTCTTACACACGACGACTGACCCGGCCCTGCGCGGCTTACGGCTTCGCGGTCTTGTGAATCTCGACCGTGGACCACGTTTTGTCGGCGGCGTGGCAGAGGTCTTCGAGCGGACACTCGGCGCACTTTGGCTTGCGGGCGATGCAGATCGCGCGGCCGTGATGGATGATCTGATGAGAGAAGGCGATCCACTTGTCGCGCGGGATGATCTTCATCAGGTCCTGCTCGATCTTCGGTGGGGTATCGCTTTTCGTCAGCTCGAGACGTCGGGAGATGCGTTGCACGTGCGTGTCAACCACCACGCCTTCGGCAATGCCGAACCATGAGCCCAAAACTACGTTGGCGGTTTTGCGGGCGGCGCCGGGGATGGTCAGCAGTTCTTCCATGGTGCGGGGAACTTCTCCGCCGAAGTCACTGATGATTTTGCGGGCCGCGCCAACGAGGGATTTCGCCTTGTTGCGGAAGAAGCCGGTGGAGCGGATGTCGGGCTCAAGCTCTTCCGGCTGCAAGGAGGCGAAGTGCGCGGGAGTCGGGTATTTGTCGAACAAGATTGGCGTGACCATGTTGACGCGCACGTCGGTGCATTGGGCCGACAGGATGGTCGCCACCAGCAATTCCCAGGCGCTGTTGTGATGCAATGCGCAGCGCACGTCGGGATAGCGCTGGTCGAGGCGCTTCAGAATTTCGGCGACGCGAGCGGGGGCGAGGGGGTTGTAGGGTTTTGCTTTGGACGTTTTCGGCGCGTGGGATTTTGCGGTGGTCGCTTTAGGCTGTTTGGCGGCGGACGTATCCCGCCCCACCGCCGAAGGCCGGCGGTAGAACGGGGCACCCTGCGAAGTCTTGGCTTTGTCATGGCGTCCGGTCTTGGACGGGTGGCGGGTGGTAGCGCCGCGTGGCATGAGGTCTCTCCGTGGGATGAGTTTATAACGGAGTGACGATTCATGGTTCGAGTAAGAAAAGACCCACCCAAGCAAAGGCGGCTTGTGTGGGGCACGCATTATAAAAGGGCGCCCCTTTCCAAGCAGGTTTATGTTTGCTGTGCTGAAGCAGTAAACCAAACCTCACGAAAGGAACACCCGATGAATAGCATCAAGTATGTGGGTCTGGATGTCCACCGCGACACGATTTCGGTGGCGGTGTTGGAGGCTGACGGCAAGCTGGTGATGCAGTCGGTGATCGCCACCCGCGCCTCTACCATTCTGGAATTTCTGCAGGGTCTGCGTGGTACGTTGCACGTCACCTTCGAAGAAGGTACGCACTCGGCTTGGCTGTATGACTTGCTGGTGCGACGAGTGGCGCATCTGGTGGTGTGCAATCCGCGGAAGAATGCGCTGTTGAAGGCGGGCAACAAGAGCGATGCGATCGACGCGCGCAAACTGGCAGAGTTACTGCGCCTGGGATATCTCAAGCCGGTGTATCACGGGCAGAACAGCACGGCGGCGGTGAAGCATCTGGGGCGCAGTTATGCCGCGCTCACCGAAGACACCACCCGCATCATGGGGCGGCTGAAAGCGCTATATCGCGGCCAGGCGATTGCTTGTGCCGGCAAGAAGCTCTATGGATCACGGCATCGGGACCAGTGGCTGGCGCAGTTAACCGACAGCGGGCTGCAGCGCCGCGCCCGGAGACTCTATCAGGAACTCGACCTGCTACAGCAGTTGCGTCGCGACGCCCGGCAGGACCTGATTCTGGAATGTCGCAAGCATAGCGAGACGAAGCTGCTGCGCACGATTCCGTGGCTGGGCCCGATACGGGTGGCGCTGCTGATCGGGCGGGTGCAGACACCGCATCGCTTCCGTAGCAAGCGGCAGTTCTGGGCCTACTGCGGGCTGGCGCTGGAGACGCGTGACAGCGGTGAGTATCGCATGGTCAACGGACAAATCGAGCGCAGGAAGAAGCCGGTGTTCATTCGCGGGCTGAACCGCAATCACAACCACGATCTGAAGAACCTGTTTAAGAGCGCGGCCACCACGGCCAGTGGCAGTAAGGGGGCTTTTGGCCGGTTCTACGAAAACCTTCTGAAAAAGGGGATGAGAGCGGAGATGGCGCGGCTGACCCTGGCGCGCAAGATCGCGGCCATCACGTTACATGTGTGGAAGAAAGGAGAGGCGTTCGACGCCAAGTATGTGAAGCCACAAGCCGCTTGAGCGCGCAGGACCGCAGGGAAAGGGCGAGTTTCACTTCGCGTTTTTCCTGTTGGGCTGCGAGCTCGGGTTCGAGGGTAAGTATCCTGGCCGGGTTAGACTAAGTGCGCCGCTGGCGCCAAGTCTCACGGGGCACCATATGCTCCCTCGGATAACCCAAAAAAGCCATACTGGCCGCGGCTAGGACCGCGAGTCTCAGATAGAACCATGGTTGGCCCGCTGAGCGGACCGCTGAGCGGGACCACCGTCAGGCTTGTGCAGCTTCAGCTAGCGAAGGATGTCGTAGCGCGGATATGAAACCAGTCAGACAACTGCTGACTTCCGCCACCAAGCATGACGAGAAGGGGCTGGATGTCAGAGAACTACCGGCTGCTCCGGCACAGGGAGAAGTGTTTTCTCTTGACATCCCCTTTTATAGAACCCGCCCCGCGCTCACGGTGATACCGGTTCATCGCACCCGGACAGTTGCCGGTTGTCAGTGGGGAAAAACGGACCCACCCTGTCCCAAAAGAAGGGACAGGATGGGCACCCACTCTGTGGAGATTCGGCGCAGATTACAATGAGAAGGGCGTCATCAGCACACTTACTGATTGTGGGGTTTGTGAATGGCTTTGAAGGCCGATGTACAAGCGGTTGCGGTGGAACTTCCGGCGGTTCCGCTGACGTTGGAAGGCTACAGCGTGCTGCACCAGATGTTTCGGTTTCGCTGGGCTGAGTGGCGCAAGCTCGATGCGGCGCGCCGGGCGGAGATTGCGCGCGAGGTGGCAGGGGCGTTTGCGGCCAGCGAAGAAGCCGGGCAGCTTGCCGCGTATTCGATGCTCGGTCACAAGGCCGACCTGATGCTGGTCCACTTTCGGGAGTCGTTCGACGACCTGAACCAGGCGGAGTTGCTGCTGAAGAGCACGGGCCTCGAAGAATTTCTGGAGCCGGTACATTCCTACCTGTCGGTGATCGAGCTGGGACTGTATGACTCGAGCGTGAAACTGTTTCGCCAATTGACCGAGCGCGGACTGGCGCCGCTCACCGAAGAGTGGAACAAGGAAGTCGAGGCGACGGTGGAACGGCAGAAGGCCGCCATGCATCCGCGATTGTTCCCCAGGATTCCAGCGAGCCGGTACCTGTGTTTCTATCCCATGGACCGGCGGCGCGGCGAGGACAAGAACTGGTACTCGCTGCCCATCGAAGAGCGCGGACGGCAGATGGAAGAGCACGGAGCGGTGGGCCGGCGGTACGCGGGCAAGGTGCAGCAGATCATCACCGGGTCGATCGGGTTCGACGATTGGGAGTGGGGCGTGGATTTGTTTGCGCCGGAGCCGCTAGTGTTCAAGAAGCTGATTTACGAGATGCGCTTCGACCAGGTGAGCGCGGAGTATGCGCTGTTTGGACAGTTCTTTGTGGGGTTGCGGATTCCGCTGGCGAAGCTGGGGGAATGGGCGGATGGGGAATTGCCGCGAACCTAGTTTCGAGTTTCAAGTTTCAAGAACCCCGCCCTAGCGCCAAAGAAGGGCGCTAGAACGGGGCACCCGCACCCGACGAGCACATAGGAATTAGTATTTAGTAGTTGGTAATTAGTAATTAGGTAGAGCCAAAGATCGAACACCTCTTGCGCTGCGCACGATGCATCTAACCCGGAGTTTTCTTTCCTACTCATGATCGCTCACATTATTGAAATTCTTGCTGCCTGGATCACCGGCGTGATTTCGGCCATGGGCTATGGCGGGGTCATGCTGCTTATGGCCATTGAATCGGCGTGCATTCCGCTGCCTTCGGAAATCATCATGCCGTTTTCTGGCTACCTGGTGTACACGGGCAGGTTCTCGCTGCTGGCGGTCGCCACGTGGGGAGCGATTGGCTGCAATGTCGGCTCGGTGGTGGCGTATGAGATCGGCTACTACGGCGGACGTCCGCTGGTCGAGCGTTTCGGCCGGTACGTCTTTCTCAATAAGCGTGAGCTCGACGTAGCCGACCGTTTCTTTGAACGACGCGGCGCGATTGCGGTGCTGATTGCGCGATTGCTGCCGGTCATCCGCACATTTATCGCGCTGCCGGCGGGCATTGCGCGCATGCCGAGGCTGAAGTTCCACCTCTACACGTTTGTCGGATCATGGCCGTGGTGCTTCGCGCTGGCGTACGTCGGCATGCGGCTGGGCGAGCAGTGGGACAAAGATCCGCGGCTGAAGCAGTGGTTCCATCGCATGGACGGCGTGATTCTGGCGGTGCTTTTGGCGGGCGTGGCGTATTTTGTGTGGTCGCACGTGAAGGATAGGGTGCGGAGGAATTCCGAAGAAGCGGCGGACTGAGTCTATCTTGTTGCCGACTCCAGCAGGACAGTCCAAGGCTGGATACTCTTTATCTCCAACATAGAGGACGCGTTCCACGGGTCTCGTTGCAAAGTCAGGCAGATTTCACTTTCGTCAGCCGCTTTGATCGCAAAGAGAAAATCATCGCCGTCACCAACTGGGCCGCCGAGAACAATAAACCCGTCGGCCGCGAGCCTATCCATGAACGCTGCGTGCTCAGACCACTGCGGTTGGGAACGCATGGGTTGGGTTGCATCCCACATTCTGCCCTTGGTCCTTACGACAGCAAATAGTTTTCTCACGTATTCTCCATGCCGGCTCACACGTCGATCTTGACGAATTTGGCGACCATGCGCTCGTAGCGACGCCAGGGCATCAGTCGTTTGAGCCAGACCTGCATCTTGGCATCGGTGCCGATCAGGTAGCGGAGTTTCGGGTTGGGGTTATTGGCGATCCGTAATATCAGTTGGGCAACTTCGCGGGCGTCGCGGCGGTTCTTGGCGCTTCCTTTCACAAACTCGGTAAAGCGCTGACTGCGATCCTTGTTGGGCGAGTTAGGGTCGAGCGCGCCCTCAGCGACGGTGACGTTGCGCGTCCAAATGTCGGTATCGAAGGCGCCGGGCTCAACCACCACGACTCGGATGCCGAGCGAGTGGGTCTCAATGCGCAGAGACTCGCTAAAGCCTTCGAGGGCGTGTTTCGAGCTGCAATAGGCGCTGAGCAACGGGGTGGCCACCAATCCGGTGACAGAGGCGAGCTGGATGATGTGTCCGAACCTCTGACGACGCATAGCGGGCAGTACCGCCTTGGTCATAGCGACCGTGGCGAAGAAGTTGGTTTCGAACTGGTGGCGGTAGTCGCTGAGCTTGAGGTCTTCGCTGAATCCGGCAACGCTGAATCCGGCGTTATTGACGAGCACCTCGATGCCGCCGTGGTCACGCACGATGGCGTCAACGACTCGGGGAATGGTGTCGAACTCGGTGACATCGAGGCGGCGGAGGTCGAGTTTGTCGCGCACTCCGGCCTTTTGAGCGGCTTCTTCGAGGCGGCCGCTGCGACCCAGGTCGCGCATGGTGGCGACTACCTGGTAGCCGTTCTGGGCAAATTCGATGGCAGTGAGCAGGCCGATTCCACTGGAGCTACCGGTAATTACGACGACTTTCTGTTTACTCATGGTTCTCCGCCGAATCCTTACAGATGCCAACGAAGGGCGAAATGGTTCCATTCAGGCGCAGAGGTTTGCCAATCGCCGATTGAATACGAGAAGATAGCAGGTTTGTACACACTTCATGAAACGGACTGATAAGCATGGCAACCGATAATACGCAGGACAAGAGCAAGACCGGGCCGGCAGACGTGGCGCCCGCCAAGGGAAAACTGGGCATCATGATCCCGGGCATGGGAGCGGTTGCGACCACGTTCGTGGCCGGAGTTGAGGCCGTGCGCAAGGGCATTTCGGCCCCCATCGGTTCAGTGACGCAGATGGGGACGATTCGCCTCGGGAAGCGCACCGACGGCCGGTCTCCCAAAGTAAAGGACTTTGTGCCGCTGGCCGAGCTGAACGACCTGGTGTTTACGGGTTGGGACATTTTCGAGGACGACATGTATGCCGCTGCCGGCAAGGCAGGCGTGCTGGAGCGCTCGCTGCTGGAGCAGGTGAAGCCGTTCCTGTCGTCGATCAAGCCGCGCAAGGCTGTGTTCGACAAGAATTATGTGAAGAAGCTCGACGGCCCGAACGTGAAGAAGGGCAAGAACAAGAGGGAGCTGGTCGAGCAGGTGCGCGAAGACATTCGCGACTTCAAGAAGAGCAGTGGCGCCGACCGGCTGGTGATGATCTGGTGCGGTTCGACAGAGTCGTTTATTGAAGCGGGGCCGGTTCATCAGACGGTGGATTCTTTCGAGAAAGGCCTGCTGGCGAACGACGAGAATATCGCGCCTTCGATGATTTATGCCTACGCGGCGATGCAGGAGGGGGTTCCTTTCGCGAACGGAGCTCCAAACCTGACGGTCGACATTCCGGTGATTCAGGAGTTGTCGCGCAAGAATGACGCTCCTATCTGCGGCAAGGACTACAAGACAGGACAGACGCTGATCAAGACGATTCTTGCGCCCGGATTCAAGGCCCGGATGATCGGGCTGAACGGTTGGTTCTCGACCAACATCCTGGGCAATCGCGACGGTGAAGTGCTGGAAGATCCGGGCTCGTTCAAGACCAAGGAAGAGTCGAAACTTTCGGTGTTGGAGCACATCCTGCAGCCGGAGCTGTACCCCGAGCTGTACGGCAACATCTGCCACAAGGTTCGGATTAACTATTATCCGCCACGCGGTGATAACAAAGAGGGTTGGGACAACATCGATATCTTCGGATGGCTGGGCTATCCCATGCAGATCAAGGTTGATTTCCTGTGCCGCGACTCGATTCTGGCCGCGCCGCTGGTGCTCGATCTGGTGCTGTTCCTTGACCTGGCGAAGCGGTCGCCAGCGCTGCGCGGCATCGGGATCCAGGAGTGGCTGAGCTTCTACTTCAAGTCGCCGATGACGGCGCCGGGGCTGTATCCGGAACACGATTTGTTCATCCAGTCGATGAAGCTGAAGAACACGCTGCGGCACCTGATGGGCGAGGAGATGATCACGCACCTCGGGCTGGAGTATTACGACTAAGAGGGTAGAATAGCGCCATGAGTCCAGATACTACTGACCTTCTGCGAAGGGCGCTGGCCCTCCCAGAGGACGAGCGGGCGGCATTGGCTAATACCCTGCTTGACAGCCTCGATGCTACGAATGAATCCGTCCAAGAAGCGTGGGACGAGGAGGTTGCTCGCAGAATCGAAGAACTAAAGGCGGGCAAAGCAGTGACCGTCCCGTGGGAAGACTTGCACCGTGAATTGCTGGCCATGGTGAATGAGCGCTAAACGCGTTGAGTACCACGAGGGCGCAATCGCCGATGTAAAAAGCGCAGTATCCTGGTATCAGAAGCGCAGTCGCAAAGCGGCCTTGGACTTCATCGAAGAATTACATCGAGCCACCGACACCATTCGCAAAACTCCGAACCGCTGGCCAGTTGGGAAAAACAACACCCGGCGGTTCCTGCTCTGGCGGTTTCCCTTCGCGGTTATCTATTCGGAGAATGAATCCGCAATCATAATCTGGGCTGTTGCGCACGGCAGCAGGCGACCCGAGTATTGGGAACATCGACGCTAGAAGCCAGGGAACACCCTCCGGCACCTGATGGGCGAGGAAATGATCACGCACCTCGGGCTGGAGTATTACGACTAAGTTTGGACGCCAGGATTCGCCGCTTGTCCCGCCAGGTTGAGCGGCTCGACGTGCCAGATGTCACGGGCGTACTCGCGGATGGAGCGATCGGACGAAAACTTGCCCATGCGAGCCGTATTAAGGATCGACATGCGCGTCCAGTGCTCCTGATCGCGGTAGGCGTGGCTGACGGCCTCCTGGCAATCGAGGTACGACTGGAAGTCGGCAAGCAGCAGGTACTCGTCGCTGTTCAGTAATGAATCGACGATAGGGCGGAACAACTGCTGATCGCCCGCGGAGAATGCGCCGCCGGCAATCTGGTCGACGACTTCCTTCAACACAGGATTGCTGTCGTAATAGTGACGAGGGTTGTAGCCGCTGCGCTTGAGCTCCACTACTTGGTCGGCGGTGAGGCCGAAGAGGAAGAAATTCTCATCACCAACTTCTTCGCGGATTTCGACATTGGCGCCGTCGAGCGTGCCGATGGTGAGCGCGCCATTCATAGAAAACTTCATATTGCCGGTGCCGGAGGCTTCTTTGCCCGCAGTGGAGATTTGCTCGGACAACTCCGCAGCGGGGTAGATGACCTGTCCGCTCTTGACGTTGAAGTCGGGGATGAACACTACGCGCAACCGATCGCGCACCGTGTCATCGGCATCGATGGTCGAAGCGACGGAGTTGATCAGCTTGATGATCAGCTTCGCCATGAAGTAGCCGGGGGCAGCCTTGCCGCCGAAAATAACCGTGCGAGGTGTGACCTGGGCGTGCGGGTCGTGCTTAATGCGGTTGTAGACAGTGATCACGTACAGCAGGTTCAGCAGTTGGCGCTTGTATTCGTGAATGCGCTTGACCTGCACGTCGAACATGGTGTCAGGGCTCACCGTAATGCCGGTGCGCTCGTGGATTAAAGTGACGAGCTGCTGTTTGCGGGCGTACTTGACCTGTCGCCAGCGGGAACGGAAGTCGGCATCCTCGGCGAGAGGTTCCAATCGGCGCAACTCTTCCTCGTGCTTCAGCCAGTCCTCGCCTATCTTGGTAGAAATCAGATGAGACAACTCAGGATTGCTGAGGGCGAGCCAGCGGCGCGGGGTCACGCCGTTGGTGATGTTGAAGAACTTGTCGGGGAAGAGTTCATAGAAGTCGCGTAAAACCGTTTTCTTTAACAGTTCGGTATGGAGGGCGGCGACTCCGTTGACGGCATGGGAGCCGACCGTAGCGAGGTTGGCCATGCGCACGTATTTCTGGTCGTGCTCGTCGATGAGGGAAACCCGAGATAGAAGGGCGTCGTCGCCGGGGCGCTTAGCGCGAACCTCATCGAGAAAGCGGCGGTTGATCTCGTAGATGATTTCAAGATGGCGCGGCAGCAGGCTGGCGAAAAGCGGCAGCGGCCACTTTTCAAGGGCTTCGGGCAGGAGCGTGTGGTTGGTATAGGCGAGCGCTTTTTGGGTGATGCTCCAGGCCTCATCCCAATCGATTTCATTGATGTCGATGAGAAGGCGCATCAGTTCGGCGACGGCGATGGAGGGATGAGTGTCGTTGAGCTGAATGGCGTAGGTTTCGTGAAAAGTGTGGAGGGACAAGCCACGCAGCTTCTGGATGCGAATCATGTCTTGCAACGAGCAGGAGGTAAAGAAATATTGCTGCTGGAGGCGCAGAATTTTGCCCGCCATCGCTTCGTCGTTGGGATACAGAACTTTGCTGATGGTCTCGGACGCGACTTTTTCCTGGACGGCGTCGTAGTAGTCGCCCTTATTGAACGCCTGGAAATCGAACGACTCAATGGCCTCAGAAGACCACAGGCGCAGGAAATTGGTCATGTTGGTGAGATAGCCGGCAACCGCGATGTCGTTGGCGATGCCACGGACGACGTGCTCGGGAATCCAGCGCACGCGAAAGTGACCGTGCTCGTCGTGATATTGCTCGGTGTGGCCGCCGGTGCCGACGTAGTGGGCGATTTCGGGGCGGGACGTTTCCCAGGGATTGCCGAGGCTGAGCCACTTATCGGTCTTCTCGACCTGCCAGCCGTTTTGGATTTCCTGGTCGAAGAGCCCAAATTCGTAGCGAATGCCGTAGCCAATGGCGGGCATGTCCAAAGTGGTGAGGGACTCCATGTAACAGGCCGCAAGACGGCCCAAGCCGCCGTTGCCGAGACCGGGCTCGGGTTCGTGAGCGAGGAGTTTGTCGAGGCTCTGACCGAGATCGGCGAGCGCCGCCTCGACAGCATCGCGAATGTCGTAAACGTTGAGCAGGTTGCTGCCCAACTGCGGGCCGATGAGAAACTCTGCTGAGAGATAGCTGACGATTCGGGTGCGAGTCTTACGAGCGCGGCCGAACGCCTGGATCCAATCGTTCATCATGCGATCACGAACGGCGTAGGCAACTGCCATGTACCAGTCGTTGGTTGTCGCCAGCTCCGGAATGCGGCCCTGCACGTAATAAAGGTTGTCGAGAATGGCCTGCTTCAACTCGGCGGGCGTTCGGCCTGTGCGAATGTTTTCCTGCACGGCTTCCATGATTGCACCTCAGAGAAAGTATGTTGCTGGAAAGTACGCTCCGGCACAACTGTTCATATCACAGACGCGTGAATGGAGGGAGAATGTCAGAGGATTTTCACATTGGGGGCCACGATGACTTGGTGGTGGATTCGGCGAGCCTCGAAATGCCGGGCGCGAGGCCCGGCTACTTCTTTTGAACGACAACACGCTACTGAGGTTTAGCTGTCGGCGTAGTGGACTTCTTGGTAGTTGACGCGCTCGCGGGTTTCTTCGCGGGTGCCGCCGCCGGATGCCGCGGATCGATAATCTTCACGTGAATGATCTTGGGCGGATTCAACGGCCGGTCGTTGGCACCGGTCGCGAGCCGCGCAATCTGCTTCACCAGTTCGTTGTTGTCACACTGTCCGAAGATGTTGTAGTGGCCGTTGAGGTGCGGCGTGGGGACCTCGGTGATGAAAAACTGCGAACCGTTGGTGTTAGGGCCGCTATTGGCCATGGCGAGGCGACCTGCGACGTCGAAGGTCAGGTCGCTCTGTTCGTCTCGGAAGCTGTATCCAGGGCTGCCGAGGCCATTACCCAGGGGGTCGCCGCCCTGGATCATGAAGTTGGGGATGACGCGATGAAAGACAGTACCGTCGTAAAGGGGACGGTTGTGCATGGTGGCGCCGTTGGAGGGGTTCTTCCAGTCCTTCTTGCCGGTGGCGAGTCCGATGAAGTTGTCCACCGTGATGGGTGCCTTGTCGGGGAACAGCGTGCAGGTGATGTTGCCCACGCTGGTTTCAAGTACGGCTTGCACCGGCTGAGGTGCGGCTGGGGTGGACGTTGCCGCTGGTTTGGCGGCGGGCTTGGCTGCCGTGGATTTCGGCGCGGTGGTGCCGGATTGGGCGGCTGCGAATCCGGTGAGAGCGAGAATCAGAATTGCGGGTAGAACGTTACGCATGGGACCTCCAAAAAGACTTACCTCGGCGGCTAAAGCCGCGTCTGTGGTTATCAAGTTTATGCACGGCTGAAGCGGTGCTCCACCCATTTTGCGACTGGGAGCATTCACTGCTTGGGCTGCGCATCAGGAGCGACTTCGTGGCGCGTGTCGTGATGAGCTTCTTCGGCTTGAATCACTTTCGCAGTTTTTTCGACCTCTGCGAATATGCGCATTAAGTTGCCTCCCAGAATCTTCTGCAGGTCGGCCGCCTTGTAGCCTCGCTGATACAGGGCTTCGGTGATTTTTGGCAGATCGGCGACGGAATCGATGCCCTGGGGCGAGCAGTCGATTCCGTCGAAGTCGGAACCGAGGCCCACGTGATCGACGCCGGCGATCTTTACCATGTGGTCGATGTGGTCGATGAGGTCGGTGAGCGGCGGGCGCGGCAACTTCTTCTCGAGCACGGCTTCTGCTTCGTACAACTGCTGAGTCATTTGCGGCGTGCGCTCCGACATGAACAGCGACTGGACTTTCTCGTAATCAGGATCTTTCTCCGCGGCCAGCTTCTTTGACTGGTCGACCCATTTCTGCGAAATGAAACCGCAATAGAAGTTGACCTGCGCTACACCGCCATTACGCGCCAAAGCCACCAGCATGTCGTCAGTCATGTTACGAGGTGCATTGGTCAGCGCGCGCGATGACGAATGCGAGGCAATCACCGGAGCGCGGCTGGTGGTCAAGGCCTGGAAGAACGTGCGATCGGCGACGTGCGAAATGTCGACCATCATGCCCATGCGGTTCATCTCGCGCACTACCTGGCGTCCAAAATCGGTGATGCCGTCGTGGTGCTGAATGCTCTTGTCGTCGAGGTCGCCGCTGGAGTCGCCGAGCTCGTTGGTATTCGACCAGGTGAGCGTCATGTAGCGTACGCCGAGCCGGTAGTAATCGCGCAGAACGCGGATATCGCCTTGCAGCGCGTGTCCGCCCTCGACTCCCATGAGGGAGGCCAGCTTGTGCTGGCGATGCGCGGTGAGAATGTCGGCGGTGCTGAAGGCCATCATCGTCTTGTCGGGATGCAGGCGCGCCTGCTCGTAGACCGAGTCGATCATGTCGAGCGCGCGCTTGATTTCCTGGCCCTTGAAGGCTTTCGGATCGACCCAGATCGACCAGAACTCCGCGCCCAGATTGCCGGCCTTGATCTTGTTGAAGTCCATATAGCCCTTGCCGGCGTCGTGCGCAAGGTCAAAGTTCTCGTCGACGAAGCGGCCGGGCGTATCGGCGTGAGTGTCGATGATGAGAGCGGAGTTGTGGATGGATTGCCAGGACTGAGGGGCAGCTTTAGGTGCTGCGGGCGTTTGGGCGATTGCGAAGGATGACAGAAGTATAGACGGTATAAGGACCCGGAGGGGCATGCGCATGTAAGTGGGCGGACTCCAATGAGAGTGATTCGGGATGATTGTAAATGATGGAGAGCAGCGGGGCTCGATCCATCAGAACGGAAGAAGAACCTACCGTTTATTCATTTCATTCCGGCTGAAACGGCTGCCGGAGTTGACATGGCGAAGCCGCCGCATGAGGGCCTCCACCTCCTGCCCATTGCCGGCCTGAGCGGTGAATTGCAGCAGCCATTCCCGAAGAGCCGCGTTCAGCGAGCGCCGCTGGGAGCGGGCAACTTCCCGGGCCTGCTCAATGAGGTCCTTATCGGCACTGAGAGTGACGTTCTTCATGCAAATCTAGCGTACACGAAAGCCGCGTATCTTCGCATGCCGTCAACCGCCGACTATCGAGCGCGGCCAATCGCTACGTCCGGAACAAATCCTTCACCGCCTGCCACATGACCTGGCCGCCGACATCGGCGATGGACTTGGTGAGCGGAATATCTTTGGGGCAGACCTCGACGCAGTTCTGCGCGTAGCCGCATTCCTGGATGCCGCCGTCGCCCATGAGTGCCTTCAGGCGATCAACCTTCAGCGCCTTGCCGGTGGGGTGAGTGTTGAACAGCCGCACTTGCGAGATCGTGGCGGCGCCCACGAAGCCGGTCTTGTCGTTGAATTGCGGACAGGCTTCCATGCAGCAGCAGCATGAGATGCAGCGCGACAGCGGATAAGCGTCTTCCTGCTGTTCAGCGGTCTGGCGCGGACCAGCGCCAAGGTCGTAGGTTCCGTCGATCGGTACCCACGCCTTCACCTTCTTCAGGTTCTCGAAGAGCACGCTGCGGTCGACGGACAGGTCGCGCACAACCGGGAACTTGGAGAACGGCTCGAGTGTTATGGGTTGCTCGAGCTTGTCAATCAGCGCCGAGCACGCCATGCTGGCCTGGCCGTTAATGAGCATGGCGCAGGAGCCGCAGACTTCTTCCAGGCAGTTGGAGTCGTAGGTGACCGGCGTGGTCGCCTTGCCCTGTTTGGTCACTGGTTTGGCGGCGATGTCCATCAGCGCCGATGTGACGTTCATGCCCGGCCGGTATGGCAACTCGAACTCTTCCCAATATGGCTTGGAGTCGGGGTTATCCTGGCGTTTGATCTTGATGATTACAGTTTTTCAGTTAATAGCCATGTTGCGTAATATTCGAAAAAATGTTGCCTTCAAATTCCTGCGGCTAAGACCCTCCGGGCCGAAGCCCGGTATCCAATCCGCTTCTTGCGGCACGGCTGAAGCCGTGCCCTTTCAAACTAACCACTAACCACTAGCCACTGCTTTACGTCGCCGCGTCATATCGCCGCGGACGGGGCATAATCAGCGACGTATCCACGCTGTCAAATTCGAAGCGCGGCTCGTCGGCGTCGGCCGCGAAATAAGCCTTGGTCGTCTTCAACCAGTTGGCGTCGTCGCGCTCGGGAAAATCCGGCTTGTAGTGCGCACCGCGCGATTCGTTGCGCCACGCGGCGCCCTGCGCGATCACACGCGCCAGTTGCAGCATGTTGTAAAGCTGCCGCGCGAACACGAACGAGGTATTGGCCCACATGGTGCGATCGCTCAGGTTCACGTGGCGATAGCGCTCCAGCAGCTCCACCAGCTTGGCGTCCGTCTCCTGCAAGTTTTTGTTGTAGCGGATGACCGTACAGTTCTTGGTCATGGTGTCGCCCAGCTCGCGCCACAGCAGGAACGGGTTTTCGGTGCCGTCGTTGTTCATCAGACGGCTGTTGATTTCCTCCTGCCGCTTCTTCTCCGACTCGTAAACGTGATGTCCCGGCGTATGGCCGCTCTTGATGACGTTGCGGGCGTATTGCACCGCGCCGGGGCCGGCGATGAATCCGCCGTAGATGCACGACATCAGCGAATTCGCGCCCAGGCGGTTGGCGCCGTGGATGGAGTAGTCGGCCTCGCCGCAGGCGTAGAGGCCTTCGATGTTGGTCCTCTGGTCGAAGTCGACCCACAGGCCGCCCATGGTGTAGTGCATGCCGGGGAAGATCTTCATGGGCACGTCGCGGGGATCGTCGCCGACAAACTTCTCGTAGATTTCCAGAATGCCTTCGAGCTTGCGATCGAGCGTGGCACGGTCGATGTGCGTCAGGTCGAGATAGACCATCGGCTGGCCGTCGATGCCGAGATGGTGCTCGTACACTACTTTATGGATCGCGCGTGTGGCGATGTCGCGCGGCACCAGGTTGCCGTACTTGGGGTACCACTCTTCGAGGAAGTACCAGCGCTCGCTCTCGGGAATGCTCTTGAAGTCGCGCTTGTCGCCCTGAGTTCGCGGTACCCACACGCGGCCACCTTCGCCGCGCGCCGATTCGGACATCAGGCGCAGCTTGTCTTCGCCGGGAATCGAGGTCGGGTGAACCTGGATGAACTCGCCGTTGGCGTAGAAGGCTCCCTGCTGATAGAGAGCCGACTGGGCTGATCCAGTGCAGACGACCGAGTTGGTGGACTTGCCGAAGATCGCGCCGATGCCGCCGGTGGCGATGATGACCGCTTCGGCAGGGAACGTGACGACTTCCATGCCGCGCAGGTCCATGGCGCAGATGCCGCGGCAGACGCGGTTTTCGTCGAGCACCGCCGAGAGAAATTCCCAGCCTTCGTACTTGGTGACCTTGCCTTCGGCTTCGTAGCGCCGCACCTGCTCGTCGAGCGCATAAAGAAGTTGCTGCCCGGTGGTGGCGCCGGCGAAAGCAGTGCGGTTGTAGAGCGTGCCGCCGAAGCGGCGAAAGTCGAGCACGCCTTCGGGAGTGCGATTGAAGGGCACACCCATGCGGTCGAGCAGGTCAATGATTCCCGGCGCCATGTCGCACATCAACTTGACCGGAGGCTGGTTGGCGAGAAAGTCGCCGCCATAAACCGTGTCGTCGAAGTGCTGCCAGGTGGAGTCGCCCTCGCCCTTCAGGTTCTTGGCGGCGTTGATGCCGCCCTGGGCGCAGACCGAGTGAGACCGCTTGACCGGGACGATGGAAAAGAGGTCAACGTGACCTCCCATCTCGGCAATTTTGATGGCGGCTGAAAGTCCGGCCAGTCCACCACCTACAACGATGATCTTAGGATGAGCCATGATGATATGTACGCAACTTCAATTGGCAGCCGCGGCCACCGTAATTAATGCAACGACGTAGTTTCAAACGACTGGACCGGCGTCGGCTCCGGAACCAGGGGAGCGCTGATGAAGGCGCGGATGGTGACCAATCCGATCGCGATGAGCGCAATCGCCAGGCCGAGACACAAGTAGCCGAAACGCTTGCGCGCCCGGTCGCCCACGGTGATGCCCCACTTGGCGGCGAACAGCCACACACCGTAGGCGAAATGCCACGATGCCGCGGTGATGCCGATGACGTAAGCCGCGACTGCCCACGGGTTCTGGAACTCGTGCTGCACCTTCCAGAAGGCCGCGTTGTAGCCGCCGCCCATCAGGTGCACACCGGTGAAGCGCATGTAATAGGTGTGGTACAGGATGTAGAAGAATGCGATCATGCCCGTCCAGCGCTGCGAGGTGTACAGCCAGTTGCCGGTCCAAGGATATTCGCTCACGTTCGACTCGCCGCGATACCAGATGTAAAACCCGTAGAGCGAGTGATACAGCAGGGGAAGGAAGATAAATCCCCACTCCAGCAGGGACACGAAAGGCAGACTGGTCAGGAACTTGACCTGGTCGTTATAGGCGAGCGCGCCTTTGGTCGCTTCCGAATTGGAGATGAAGTGCTCGAGCAGGAATGCGCCGATGGGAACGATGCCGGTGAGCGAATGCAACCTGCGCAGCAGGAACGAGTTGCCCTGTCCGGCGCGAAGCGAAGGGACGCCCTTGGCTACTTCGATCGTACTTTTACTAATAGGACTGGCGGATGAAGCCACGACGCCTACTCCTTATATATGATTCGCGGGATGATAAGGCGAACCTTGCATTATCAAGTTCGCCAACTGCGTAAGTCAAGAAACTGAACAACTTGCTTTGAATTGCTGGAAACGGTCCGCCGTTCTTCAGGAACGGCATCGTCGATCACTTTGCGATTTCGAACGCTCGTTCAGGATAGCGGAGGAGGTTGGCGAGCGCATGGTGACGAACGTCACTGAGCGTTGTAAGGATGCAGGTCGGCTAGGTGGTCAGCCCATTCGAGGAATTGGCGGAAGGCCGCGCCGCGATGGCTGTATTTAGCCTTTTCTTGAGCAGTCAACTCAGCAAACGTCTTCTCGATCTGAGGAAAGAAGAACAGCGGATCGTAGCCGAAGCCGTTTTGTCCACGCGGCGCGTGCAGAATCACACCTTCGGCCTTGCCGTGAAATGTGGCCAGTGTGTGTCCATTGCGAGCTACCGCAATCACGCAGACGAACCGGCCGGTGCGGAATTCTTCCGGTACATCATGCAACTCGCGCAGCAGGCGCGCATTATTGGCCTCGTCGTCCGAATTCGGAGAATCCTCAGGCGCATTGTGCTCGTCGGCGGCGTAGCGGGCCGAGCGCACTCCGGGTGCGCCTTGCAGGGCATCGACCTCGAGTCCGGAGTCGTCGGCAATCACCAACTCACCTTCGCTGTAATGGCTGTAGTGCCGGGCCTTCTTGCGGGCGTTCGCCTCAAACGTCAGGCCGTCCTCGACCACAGACGGCAGCGCGGCGAAGTCTGGTAGTGTCGCAATTTCGATATCATGGGCCGCCGCAGCACCCACCAAATCGCGAATCTTGCCTTCATTGGAGGTGGCGACGAGCACTCGTTTCATAGATGAAACAGATTCTACTGGGTAGTTGTGACTCGCACCTGCGCCTATTCTTCAGGCGTGTACGTGGACGCGGTCGAGGTGTTCGACGCGGTTGTGCACTTTCAGCGAGTGGTAGATCTTCCACAACGTCAGCGCCAAGGCGCCAGCAAACACCAATAGGCCAATATCGATCATCCACATCGAATACTCGAGCGATACCCGGTAGCGCATGATGCCGAGCAGGCCGAACACACCGCTGGCGATAAACAGTCCTCCGGAGGCGCGGCGAATCGTAGATACGCGCCGGTTCAAGGCCACCGCGAGTCCGAGCAGTACCGACGACAGAAAGAAGAGCGTCCACTTCCACTGGGCAAACTCTGAGATGTCAACCGCCACTGCGTCGGTGAAGGGCTTAAGCCGCATGGCAGTGAGGATGGCCCCGTTCTCGAGCGTATCGTTCAGCGCGGCACCAGAGATCAGGATGGCGGCGCAGACAGCAAGCACGCGCTCGCCCATGCGTCCCGCAAGCACTGCGAGACTCACGAATGTAAGCCAGTAGAGCAGGATGAGAACATAGTCCATGTAGGTGTTACGCACCACCATCTCAATGTTGTAGGTGACGCCGTCCGTGGCTGTTCCGCGTACTGCCTGATTAAGCGACGCGGCGTCGGACCCCAATTCCAGCCGCAGCATGCGGTTAGCTTCGTAGCCCTGAAAACTGGTGGCGGCCCACATGATGACCATCCAGGTCGACAACGCAAGAATAAGGACCGCGGCCGCTTTTTCAGTTACGCGCATGAATGAGCCTCCAGACGTTGGCGGTTCGTGTTGATGATCGAATTCTGGCGCGCACAGTTCGACGGCAAATGAAAACCACTGTGGCCAGAACGTAATAATTTAACACCCCGAGCGATGGCTTGAGCCAGAGTCCAATGCCGCGGGGCACCTTGTTGGTCAACCATCTTCGTATCTGCGGAGGGTAATGGCTGCAAGGTTACGGCAGCGCAGAATCCGCAGTGCAGACTCCCATGCTTGAGCCTGAGAGGGCATCTACCCAACGCCCGGTTCGATCCCTAGCCAGCCTAAGTTACGGCTGGTGAAACGTCCCGTAAGGCGATTGCGATGGCGCCGGCGTGTCTGGCGGCAAAACATGTTTGCGCATGGCGGCGTCGCAAATCGCATAGCCCCAATCGATCAAATGCTGCTGCAGCGTGGCATCCATGGCATCGAGGCGAGTGGCAGTTTGCGCCAGTCCGGTGGTGAACTTGAAGTCGCATACCAGCGCATTCGCCAGCTCGTAATTCTTGATGTTGGCCTGAATGCCCCAGTAAGTTCCGGCGCGCTCCTTGGTGCAGTAGGACCCAATCAGATCACGCTTGCGCAATGCGGCCACCTGGTTGTAGATGGTGTTTAGAACACGATAGGTCTGAGCGGGCCACAGGTGATCGGGATTGGGGTCGGGGGCGATAGCAGCGCCGCCGTCGCTGACCAGGATCTCGATGTAGTTCTTCCATGTAGTTTCGAGTCCGAGATTGTCGTACACGCCGCCATCGCAAAGCACCGCCTTGGAGCGGAAGGGAAGGGTGTCAAACGGGGGCCAGCATTTGATGTTTGGGTCAAAGCTGGCGGGATCGAGGTCAAAGGTTGCCGGCGAAAGAACGGGCGGAAAGGCCGACGACGCTGCCACGGCCCTAGCCAGCGGCACCGTCGGATTGCGGATCAACCCGACCTTGTAGTCGCCCATGAATGGCTTGGAGAAGCGCCACAGGACGCCAGTTTGCAAGCTCGTGGCGTTGAACACGAAGCGCGGCTGATCCGGTAAATTCTGCAATGTAGTGTTGCCGAACAGGTAGTCGCTATAGTGCTGAGCGACTGCTTTGGAAGCACCTTCGAAAAATCCTTCGAAGACGGCTGGTGCGTCAATCGTCTTGCTGGCCATCTTGCGTAGCGGCTGGGTCATCTGCTGGTCGAAATTGGCGGCGAAGCCGCTGGTGTCGAATCCGAGCTTGGTCCAGTTCTGGGCCAACACACCCGAGGTGATCGATCCGCCGGAGACGCTGGAAATACGGTCGAGCTTGGGAAGATAGCGCAGCTCATTCAGCCGCCAGAGGCTGCCGAGATGAAACAACATCGCCCTGTATCCGCCACCGGAAAGAGATAGTGCGGTGCCTGGTTGCGGCTGGTCGGGCTCGCCGGGAGTGTCCTGCACCGGTTGCACGATTGGTTGTGGGCAGGGCTGACTGACTTCGTCGGGCATGGTCTCTCCTCCGGGACGGCTGAAACTTGCACTCCTCTACCACGGAGTTGCTGGTCCGGCCAATCGGGATGAATCAGTTGTCGGGTCGTGCGAACTGTATCACTGTTTTGCCGACAGTCAAGTAGAAGTCGCGCACTGGCGGCGTCCGACTTCCGGAATTGGGATGAGATATGAGGGACGTTGATTGGGAAGAGCACTTGGTCAACCGGTGGATCAGTAGCGAAGGGTGCTGAGCGGAGTTCCGCGAATTCCACTCAATCGCGCAAAATTCTAAAAGATCCCAGCAACGGAGCACAAATCTGCGTTTATCTACTTTAGTCAGTATTAGGTTAGAAGTCGCAAATGGTTGAGTTTATTGGTAGAACGCCACCAAATGTGAAGAACTGTAAAATATGTTCGTTTTCTAGATGCAAGCAGCGACTTTTTGGGGGAAAATGCGTCTATAGAAGTAACCCAAATCAGGTGGGCGCCGCAACCCCGACAGCAACCCCAATAGGCGCCCACCGCCCCCTTAAAATAAGCGCTCAATAACTTTCGCGCACACTCGCGCCCGCGATGTTGCACTCGTACTCATCGTAGAAGCGCCACGACTCGACTTGCACTCAACCGGCGCTACAATAAGGACTGAGAGGCAGTTGTCATGACGTCAGCGGTCCATGAAGCCCGATGGTGGGAGACCATGCCCGATGGCCGTGTGCACTGCTATCTCTGTCCGCGACACTGTCACATCGGCGAAGGTCAGCACGGTTTCTGCTTCATTCGCAAGAACGAGCAAGACAGGCTGGTGCAACTTGCCTACGGCCGGCCCGCTGCCGTCGCCATCGATCCCGTCGAGAAGAAGCCACTCAACCATTTTTTTCCGGGGACCTCAATCCTCTCCATGGGCACGGCCGGCTGTAACATGGGTTGTTTCTTCTGCCAGAACTGGGACATCTCCAAAGCCAAGGCTGACCAGGTGCGCTCTGCGGATTTGTCGCCGCAGCAAGTGGTGGAGCTCGCCATCGATCGACGTACGCCGCACATCGCGTTCACCTACAACGAGCCGACCATCTGGGGAGAGTACGTCATCGACATCGCGCGCGAGGCCCACGCGGCGGGCATCAACACGGTCATGGTGTCGAACGGCTATATCACCCGCGACGCGTTCTTCGACATGTACCGTTACATCGACGCCGCCAACATCGATCTGAAGGGATTCACGGAGAAGTTCTACTCGAAGATCACGCTGACGCATCTGCAGCCGGTGCTCGACGTGCTCAGGTGGCTACGCCATGAAACCGGTGTGTGGTTCGAGATCACGAACCTCATCATTCCCACGCTGAACGATGACGATTCCGAGTTCAAGCAACTGTGCGACTGGGTGCTGGAGAACCTGGGCGACGACGTGCCGTTGCACTTCACGGCGTTCCATCCCGACTTCAAGCTGCAGGATAAGCCGCCCACTCCGCCGGAGACGCTGCATCGCGCTCGCCGCATGGCCATACAGATGGGTTTGAAGTACGTGTACGAAGGCAATATCTACTCCGACGGTGGCAACACGATCTGTCCAGGATGCCGGCAGGTGGTCATCACCCGCTCATGGCACTCGGTGATGTCGAACCGCCTGAAAGACGGTTGTTGCTCGAAGTGCGGCATGCGCATCCCAGGTGTGTTCACTAAGTCTGAAGCTGTGAAGCGGCGGGAGTGGGCGAACGCGGTGCCCGCTTAAGCAGCGCTTCTGCGATACTCTTCAATCGGTCGAAAAATGAAATCTCACCTCCGTCTTTTTTGCTTCATCGCTTGGCTGATTTGCATAGTCACAGCCCTTCCCGCGTTTTCTCAGGTAACCGTCATCTTCAGCCGCCATGCCGAGAAGCTGGCGACGCCTCCCACGGACCCGCCTCTATCGGCCGCTGGGGAGCGACGGGCGAAACTCTTGGCATCGATGCTTGCTGATTCTGGAGTCGACGAAATTATCGTTACGGAATACAAGCGCACGCAGCAGACTGCCGCACCGTTGGCCGCTCGCGTTCACCTGAAGCCGACCGTGATTCCGGCTGCTGATACGGACGGCCTGGTGAAAGCGATTCGGGCGCGCAAATCAGGCGTGGTCGTCATCGTCGGACACAGCAATACCTTGCCCGCGCTCATAGCTGCGTTGGGCGGGCCTGCGGTGAAAATCGCTGACAACGAATATGACAACTTGTTCGTGCTGACCGTCGGCGCGGCACAGAGTTCGCTCTTGCGGATGCACTACGGCTCCGCAATTCCCGCGCCCGGCATGATGGAGCCCGCAAAGCCCAGCGGCGCTGTAAAGTAGTCCATAAATCGCCCCTAAACGCCGGAACACTAAGCCGATTTGCGCTCGAATTTCGGTCTTGAAAACCAGCCGCATGGAGTGATAAAGTTCCGCGCCACGGGTCTGTAATGCAGTACTTCGACGCCTTGTCCGGATCGAATGAGCCTCCCGTCAGCAGGAAGAGGTCAGCCCCCCGCCTGTTGAGGGCCCTCGCCTTTTTCACCCTCTCGATCGAAATAGCTTACGTGGCCGGTCTTTTCGGTTGCAGTCCGCAGGGCTGCAGCAGCGGCCAAACCCCTCCTACCGGATACTCTTGCGGAAGCCTCTCGGGAGGCGGCGCACCATGCTTTGCAGAGGTGTCTTTCTGTTGCGGAACTCCGCCGTCGGGCGGCTTTTTTCCTCCCTCGATCCTCGGCTACCGAACCAATGTCTTCGTAAATCAGCAAATCACTGCAGGCGACGGATCGATTGGTAACGCGCTCACCATGCTGGCCAGCAACACGAATTCCTTCATCATGGTGGGCTATGAAAACAATGCGACGGGTGCGATTTTGCAGGGTTGCTCGGCGGCTGGGTTCTTCTACTTTCTTGAACAGATCGATGCCACCGGCTCCTCACATCAGTGTCTTGCTGCGGTTAAACAAGCTGACTTTGGACAATACGCGGTTGTATCCATCGTGCCCAACGGATCGCCTCCGACGACGGCAACCTCATTCACGGTCAGCATCACTACGCCTGCAACGAACTTGTCCAACACGGTCAACAACCCGTTGTGGCTTTCTGGTGGATCGCAGTTTGCGATAGCGGAATTCGGCCAGAGGCTGGTCGGCTCGCAGGGCGCGTCGGCCACAACTTTACTCTTCTACGGCAATGGCTGGATCGATACGTCGGGCCAAATCCACCCTCAGTCATTCGATGGCGCAATCACCGCCAATAATCCGCCGTTCGGCAGTTGGGTTAGACCTCCCTCACAATCCGGGTCGGTCGGAGATGGCGGAGACTTTTTCGCGGAATGCTGCCTGGCTCCCGATACGGTATATCCGGCTGCGGTTGACTTCTCCACCGTAACCACGGGCACTACCAGCGTCCCGCAGACGATCCTGATTACCAACAACACCAGTTCGTCGGGCAACCTGAATATCACGGGTATTTCCATCGGCGGAACGAATGCCTCCGATTTCAAAGTCGCGACCAACGGTTGTGGCAGCAGTCTTGCGCCTTTGGCGAGTTGCAGTATCACTGTCACCTTCACGCCTTCGGCTTCAGGCCCGAGGACCGCAACATTGAATGTGAGCGACAACGGAGGCAGCGGATCAGGAACCGACAGCGCGAACCTCACGGGCATTGGCGGGTAATGGTATGGATATGCGACGACAATGGATGCTTGATCTCGCTCTGGTCGTGACGGTGATGGTCCTGGGCATTTTCATCGCTGCCCAGTTCCAGCGGCACCCGGTACGTGCGCAGGCGCCGGCCAGCAAGCTCAAGTTGCCGCCCCTGCCAACCGGCCTTCCCAACTATCCTGCGATTCCGGCACAGCAGCCCGTGGGCGCTCCCGCTATTCATCCCGCGAAGGGGAGTTTGAGTTCAGATGAGGTGCGGCAATTCCTCACATCAAATCCCAGTCCGGTTGGTGTTAAGGGAGTGCCGAACGTCACGATTACCCGCTCTGACTGTGGTCTCCCCGCCAGCAAGGTGAGTAACATGCTGCCGGGCAAGAGTCTCGGCCTGCCCGCCGGTATGCCATTGTGTTATGTCGAGTTGAGCGGAACGTTTACCGTTTACACTCCGCCAACTCCGAAAGCCCCACACGGAACGCCAGTGACCTTCCGCAACGGCTTCAAAGTCTTCGACGCGAATACCGGCAACGTCATGGTCACCGGCGCGCTCAACCAGCCAGCTGCTCCATAAGCAGGCCGAGAACTTAACAGCCGCGTTTAGGTTACTTTCCTGATTTCTGCTGGAGAGCTTCCGCAAACACCTCGCACTGCGCGCGCCGCAAGCCTGCGCCTGCAACCGGGCCGCTATCGGTGAATGCCAGAAACCGTTTCGTGTCGGGTTGGAATGTCGGCCACGCGGGCAATCCGACGCCGTCCGGGTTGCCGGTCTTCGCGAAGTTTGTCCAATATTCCTGCATTGCCTTAGAGATGGCGTAGTCGGCAGCATCGTAGTTGGGTCGCATCGGCCGCTGCACATCAAGCGTACCGAAGACATAGGCAACCTCGCTGGCGTGTACCGCGCCGATTTCCGGATGTCCGGGTATCCCACGGTTGAATTGATATTGGTATGTGGGGTGTCCGGTCTTGCTGTTCCAGTCCGCCACCACCATCGACGGGCAGCGGAACGTCGTGTCGGTCATCCACTGAGCGCCTGCGTTACCGTACAGCGGATCAGGCGGACCCTGCGTAACCGTGCCATTGGGAAAAGTTGTCAACCCGTAGAGCGGCAGCGCCCGCTCGGCCAGCTTGCCGTAACTGTTCTCGATCGTTTTCTTTACTTCGGCGGCGTTGGCAGGACCGCCGAACTCACGCGCGTTGATGCCGATGATTAAGTCCGCGGGCAGTTGCTTTCTCGAGGCAAACACTTCGGCCGGCGAACGTGGCAGCACCCATCCATCGACGTCAACCCCGAGCCCTGCCGGAACGCCACCCGGTCCCACAATCTTGGCGAACGCATCCAGAAGCTGTTCGACTGGTGCAGCACGCAACGCTTGCAGCGTGCCTGAACCCGCCGGAATTTCGGCCTTTTCGACCAACTTCTGGCCGTAGCGCTCCGCCGTGGCCAGGGGTGCCGCTCCGTCATCCAGCAGGACGCTGCCGCTTTCGGCAATCACCCGGTGAAACAGTCCTTTGGCCCGCGGAGACGTCATCAGCAGGTTGACGTCCATCGCGCCGGCCGACTCACCGAAGATCGTGACGTTCGCCGGATCGCCTCCAAACTTAGCTATATTCTGCTGCACCCACTGCAGTGCCAGGATCTGGTCCATCAGCCCATAGTTGCCGGAGGCATGGTGGGGCGATTCGGCCGTCAGTGCCGGATGCGCGAAGAACCCGAACAAGGCGAGCCGATAATTGAAGCTTACGAGCACTACTCCGTGACGCATCAGGCTCTCGCCGTTCTCGCCTCCCGATCCGCTCACGTTGCCGCCGCCGTGGATCCAGACCATGACCGGCTTCAAAGAGGTTGGCGGCAACGCCGGTGTCCAGACATTGATGTACAGACAGTCTTCGTTGACGACCTTGGGATGTCCCCACATTGGGTTCTGCGCGCATTCGCCACCGAACTCCGTCGCCGACCGGACTCCACTCCACGGCTTTGCCGGCACGGGCTGCTGCCAACGCAGATCGCCCAAGGGCGGCTGGGCGTACGGAATTCCTCGAAACACTGCGCCGCCATCTTTCAGCGATTGTCCCTGGACTTGGCCACCGGTTACCGAGAGTGTGGGGCCCTGCCAGCCGTCGGAAGTGCAAGCGAATAGCAAGACGAGAAGAATGCAGATCGTATTTCGCGTCAGCAGGGAGGGGCTCAAGGTCGAGGGCTCCGATATCCAGGACTTTGCATTCTGGCAATCAGGAAGGCTATCGCCTCACGCCGCTGCTGTAAAGCTGCGGTTCAAGACAAGTTCGCGATACAGTTCTGCGGCGCTAGCGTTCGTTGCCGCTAATCCATTTTGTGACGGCCGGGGCCCGGAACTCTGCCATCTTCTGAAGGAGTCGGTTGGGTTCGCGATCCTCCAGCACCAATCGGCGGTTTTCCTCGCGTAGAAACCCTTCTCGCACTGCGTGATCGAACAAGGCGAGCAGGGGATTGTAGTAACCCTCGACATTGAGCAGTCCGCACGGCTTCACGTGAATGCCCAGTTGCGACCACGTCACCACTTCGCAGAACTCCTCGAACGTGCCGAAGCCGCCGGGCATTGCAATAAACGCGTCAGAGAGATCGGCCATCAGCGCTTTGCGCTCGTGCATGGACTTCACAATGCGCAGTTCGGTCAGGCCCGCGTGGCCGACTTCCTTTGCCATGAGCGATTCGGGAATCACGCCAATGACACGGCCTCCGCGCTCAAGAACGGCGTCGGCCAGCACTCCCATGAGGCCGACATTCCCTCCACCGTAGACCAATTCAATTCCGCGATCGGTCAGCCAGCGGCCCACATCAACTGCCGCCCTTGCATAGGCGGGGTTTGCTCCCGAATTGGAACCGCAAAAGACACAAATTCGCCGGAATGTCATGGGACTCTAACCAACAGGGAATAAGCTGTCAGTTTACCGGACACGTGTTGCGATCCAATTCCCCCGACTTTTTGACAAAACGAATCGTTTAATAGTAATTATCATCTGACAAATATGCGGCGGGAGACTTACAACGAGTTTCGCCGACTGTGCCGCGCGCACAGCCTGGCGGCGACCCACCAGAGACAGAAAATCTACGAGGCGCTGGTGTCTCGGCCCGGGCATTATTCGCCGGAGGAGATCTACGACCAGGTAAAACAAGACCTGCCGTCGATCTCGCTCGCGACGGTTTACAAGAACCTGAGGACCTTCGTTCGGGCGGGCATGTTGCGCGATGTGAGTCCCCACCACGGGACTTGGCGCGTAGATGCCAACACCTCACCCCATCATCATTTGATTTGCACGCGCTGCCATTCGATCTCTGACCTCGATATCGATTTCCTCCAACCGGTGAAGCTGCAGGGCAAGCTGCCTTCCGGCTTCCGGATGGAGAAGTTCAATGTCGAGGTGCAAGGTGTTTGCAAAGCGTGCGCAGCAAACGCGGCCGGCGGCGATCGCGCGAAGGGGCAAGCCAGGATCGGTTCGTAGTTCGTCACAGCATTCTTAACCAATTTGAAGGAAGGTAATCCAATGGATAAAACACCCACCTCGGTAGCTCCGCCGCCCGTTCCCACTGAGCGGGAGCAAAAGTTGGCAGGCGAAGCCAAGTGCCCGTTCTCGGGCGGCGCTCACAGACACACAGCGGCTGGGGGTGCGAACAATGCAGAATGGTGGCCCAATCAGCTGAGCCTGGACATCCTGCACCAGCACTCCGATCTGTCCGATCCTATGGGCAAGGAGTTCAATTATGCGGACGAATTCAAGAGCCTTGACCTTGATGCAGTGATCAAGGACCTCCATGCCTTGATGACGGACTCGCAGGAGTGGTGGCCCGCTGACTTTGGCCACTATGGTCCATTGTTCATTCGTATGGCGTGGCACAGTGCCGGTACGTACCGCATCGGCGACGGCCGCGGCGGGGCAGGCTCCGGCGAACAACGTTTTGCGCCTCTTAACAGCTGGCCGGATAATGTAAATCTCGATAAGGCACGCCGGTTGCTCTGGCCCATCAAGCAGAAGTATGGCCGGAAGATCTCCTGGGCCGACCTCATGATTCTCGCTGGTAACGTCGCATTAGAGTCCATGGGGTTCAAGACCTTCGGATTCGGCGGCGGGCGCGAAGACGTCTGGGAGCCCGGAGAAGACATTTACTGGGGCCCCGAGGGCAAGTGGCTGGCCGATGAGCGGTATAGCGGCGATCGTGATCTCGAGAATCCTCTCGCCGCGGTTCAAATGGGTCTGATTTACGTGAACCCCGAAGGGCCCAACGGCAACCCGGATCCCCTCGCTGCGGCACGCGACATCCGCGAGACGTTCGCCCGCATGGCGATGAATGACGAGGAAACGGTTGCACTTATCGCTGGCGGCCACTCGTTCGGCAAGACCCACGGCGCTGCCGATCCGAGCAAGTATGTCGGTCCCGAGCCCGAGGGCGCTCCCATCGAGGAGCAGGGCCTGGGCTGGAACAACAAATTTGGCACCGGTAACGGGGATGACACGATCGGCAGTGGCCTGGAAGTCATTTGGACTAAAACGCCGACGAAGTGGAGCAATAATTTCTTTGACAACCTGTTCGGCTACGAATGGGAACTGACCAAAAGCCCGGCTGGCGCGCACCAGTGGACACCGAAGAATGGCGCAGGTGCCGGTACGGTGCCGGATGCGCACGATCCATCAAAACGTCGCGCGACATCCATGCTGACCACAGACCTCGCGCTGAAGATGGACCCGAATTATGCGCCGATTTCGAAGCGGTTCCACGAGAATCCGCAGGAGCTCGCCGACGCGTTCGCCAAGGCCTGGTTCAAACTGACGCACCGCGACATGGGACCTCTCTCGCGGTACCTCGGCCCGCTCGTTCCCAAGGAGCCCCAGCTTTGGCAAGACCCTGTTCCCGCTGTCGATCACGAATTGATCGACGAAAAGGATATTGCCACGCTGAAGGCCAAGATCCTCGCATCTGGATTGTCGATCTCGCAGCTGGTAACGACCGCCTGGGCATCGGCGGCGTCGTTCCGTGGCTCCGATAAGCGCGGTGGCGCGAACGGCGCGCGCATTCGCCTGGCTCCGCAGAAGGACTGGGAAGTAAACCAGCCCGCCGAATTGGCAAAAGTGCTGCCGACGCTGGAGAAGATCCAGAAGGACTTCAACAGCTCGCAGTTCGGCGGAAAGAAGAAGCTCTCACTGGCTGACGTGATCGTTCTGGGCGGCTGCGCAGCCGTCGAAGAAGCTGCGAAAAAAGCTGGGTACGACGTGAAGGTTCCTTTCGCGCCGGGGCGCACCGATACTTCGCAGGAGCAGACCGATGTTCACTCATTCGCCGTAATGGAGCCGAAGGCCGACGGGTTCCGCAACTATCTCCCAACGCGAAACGGAACATCGCCTGAAGAACTGCTGGTGGACAAGGCGCAGTTGCTGAAGCTGACTGCCCCCGAGATGACGGTCCTCATCGGCGGACTGCGCGCATTGAACGCTAACTACGGGCAGACGAAGCACGGTGTCTTCACCAATCGTCCGGGGACGCTGACCAATGATTTCTTCGTCAACCTGCTCGACATGAATACGGTCTGGCAGCCCTCCACTACATCGGAAGGCGTGTACGAGGGGCGCGATCGCAAGACGGGCGAAGTGAAGTGGACTGGCAGTCGTGTCGATCTCATCTTCGGTTCGCACTCCCAGCTACGTGCGCTGGCGGAAGTGTATGCATGCAACGACTCGAAGGAGACTTTCGTGAAGGACTTCGCGGCTGCATGGGGCAAGGTGATGAACAATGATCGCTATGATCTTGGCGGGCGAAACGGAAGGGGCTCCGCGGGGTCTCAACCAAGCTAAGCGATTGGAATTCGACTAGATTCGAAACGAAGGCGGCGAGGTCACGCTCGCCGCCTTCTTTTATTCACCCAAGCGGAAGTCGAAGACTACTTTCCGCTCAGGCATCCTTTCTGTCCGCTGCTGTTGGGATAACCGGTACCCGCAGTGTAGGCGGCGTTCGACCACTCACCCTGGATCTTCCACTGCGTCCCATTCGAGAATGTCACCAGGGGAGCACCAAATGTCCAAGCGCATTTGTCGCCGTTCTCGTTGCCAGCCGAGTCGTACCATGCGTTCAGACCGGGATCAGTGCGGGCTTCCGAGAGTTCGTGTCCGCTTACGTTGGCGAGCGCAGCCAAGCCTTGGGAGTGCAGACCCGAGGTGTCGCCCGGATCGCAACCTGCGTCCCCATCGAGCTTGAAGAAGAAGGCAAACTGTACAGCCTTACCTCCGCAAGTTCCGGCGCTGTGCCAAGCGCAGTACCCTGCATTTCCGCGCGGGACATCGGTGTACACGGGATAGTACCCGTTGCCCGTTGAGTCGGGATTGGGGATGACTTTGCACACTTCGTTCAGGATGGTTGTGGTATTGCCACCACCGGATGCTGCAGTGGTGTCGACGTAGTGACCACCGTAGGTCGAGGTAGGTCCGACCTGGCCGTTGGTGCCTGTGTATTCGTCGCTAGCCTTGGCGTAGTTGGAGTTGGTCCAGCCGGTGTAGTAGCTGTCGATGCCGGTGATCTTGTCGCCCGTATAGGTTCCCCAGCTCGTGCCCCAGAAGATCGCGGAGACGTTTGCGGTCGGCATGATCTTGCCGCCGTGATAAGTCATGTTGGGACTGCGTCTGGTGCGTGGACTTTCCGGGTTAACGCCCCTCGCCCAGGTGATGCCCAGGACGGGCGGATTTGACGAGGTGGATGTGTCGGCTTGTCCGAACGCGTAGACAGCCGCCATGCAAATCAGGAGCAGCAGAGAGATTTTTCGCACGAAATGCCTCCAGAGTGGCCAAGGCCACCGAAATGAGCCCAATAGAATCAGGCGAGTATGAATGTTGCTTTCGGCTGGGTTCCAGTTGCCGGCATCCT
Organism: uncultured Acidobacteriaceae bacterium; assembly: GCA_963699185.1. Lineage (GTDB taxonomy): Bacteria > Acidobacteriota > Terriglobia > Terriglobales > Acidobacteriaceae > DASRAA01. The sequence goes on from OY969419.1 coordinate 2,259,647, forward strand.
CGAATAGTGGCGATAGTGTCTGGTCTCAAAGTCGGATATGTCAATTCCACTTAAGAGGCGGTATGCGGTGTGCAGGGGGAAAACTCACGCCTACGCGCGTGTCGGACAGAAGGGCGGAAGGGGCAAATATATAACGCCAACCAGGTGACAAAGGGCCGTCCTCCCGGTTCACGGGCGCTGAGGGAAGAGGCACCTAACCTTAATGTTTACAACTATGTATGCGAAATACAGGGGTGGAGCCCGATCGTCCGCTTGGCCCCGTATCACATTCGGTTGTGACGCACGTACTTGTTGAGTGTGCGCTATAAGCGGTCTGCTGAAGGGTATTCGGAGCATGACCTCGCCGTTTGCAATTAGTTCGTTGTCGCGGATCCGGTTGATGCTGGCTGGGATTTCGCGATGTCCGCCGGTCACGCACACTGGTGATCGAACGCACGGCACGGAGTGTGGAGTTGCAATGGCTAGTGTCGAGATTGAGTTACGCCGGATGCGCGCCTCGCGCGCAACGGAAATTACTTCGAGATACCCCGTGCAGGATAGGGAGAAGTTATGCTTTCACCATATGGGCTGGATATCATTGAAAACTGCCTGACCTGCAAAATGCGGGTCGAACATATTTTTTGCGATCTTCCCGCCACCGCACTACAGGCGTTTGAAAACATCAAGTACGCAACCGCTTATCCGAAGGGTGCAGTTCTGTTTGTCGAAGGTCAGTCGCCGCGTGGCATCTTCGTGTTGTGCAAGGGACGCGTGAAGCTTTCTATCTGCTCCACTGATGGCAAGACCCTCATCCTCAAAATTGCGGAGCCCGGCGAAGTGCTGGGACTCAGCGCCTCGGTTAGCGGCAAGCCGTACGAACTGACGGCGGAAACCGTCGATCCCTGCCAGGTGAATTTCGTAAAGCGGGAAGACTTCCTGCGGTTCTTGCGCGAGAACAGCGATGCATGCCTGCGGGTGGCGGAGCAGTTGAGCGAGAAGTACAACAGCGCGTGCCGCGAGATCAGGGCGTTGGGGTTGTCGCACTCGGCCGCCGAGAAGCTGGCCAAACTGCTGCTGGAGTGGAGTGCACGAAACGGCGAGGCAGCCAAGGCGGAACCGCGTTTGAAACTGGCACTCACACACGAAGAGATCGCGCAAATGATCGGCACCTCGCGGGAGACAGTAACTCGATTGTTTGCCGACCTCAAGAAGCGGCAGATCGTTCAGTCGAAAGGTTCGACTTTGTTGATCCGTAACAAGGCCGCGCTTAAGGCAATGGCGATTACGCCATAGAATCGCCAGAACGGGAATCGATTCTTGCGTTTTTGCGCGACTACCGCGGGCAATGCCCATCGTCGTATAAACAGAGCCTCGGGCGCGCATGGTTGTGCGGTATGGGCCGCCTGGTGTGAACAAGGTCACGAAAATCGGTGACTGCTATCACTGCGCTGACTTAGGGTCGCGACGTATCACCAAAGCATCATGGAGAGCGTGATGCAGCAAAGTTGTCTTACCTGCGACTTCCGTCCCGACCGGGTTTTCTGCGATATGCCTGCCGAATCGCTGCGGTCGTTCGACGAGATCAAGTTGCAGGCGACCTACCCACGGAACACAATCCTATTCTCTGAAGGGCGGCCGGTGCGCGGCATCTATCTACTGTGCGACGGCAGGGCCAAGCTCTCTATCTGTGCGGACAGAGGCAAGCGGCTCACGCTGCGAGTGGCCGGTCCCGGCGAAGTGCTGGGCCTGGGCGCCGCTCTTTCCAACACTCCTTACGAAATCACAGCGGAATTATTGGACACGTCGCAAATTGTATTCATTCGCAGAAAGGAACTAACGAAGTTCCTGCGGGAAAATCCTAGCGTCTGCATGCAGGTGGTCCGCATGCTGAGCCAGGACCTGCATGGAGCCTATGAGCGCGTCCGAACGATCGGCACGGTGCGGGGCCGCCGCCCCCGGGCAATGGTGAGACGGCGCGCCATGCTCGCATAAGTTTCACAGTCCTCCGTTTGGGGCCCGCAGATGTGGTGGTCCCTTTTTGTATGCGATTTGCAAAATGTTGCGTTGGCGTCTCAGACGGGCATGTTTCGGGTGTAGAATCGTCGCCAAAGTGTGGGGATCCAGTCGTCGCTCGTAGTGAAAGATCTCTCTGAAATCGGTCGCGTGAATGCGTTGAGGTTTGGGAGCGAGCATGGGTTGCAATCAATCAAAGACGGCATTGCTGTTCCTTTGGGCCTTTGTTTTGGCCTCCGCGGTAATGGCCATTGCTCAGTCGAAGGAACCCCAGGCTAGTCCGGCGCCTCAGGCGCCACATGCCCAGGCTTCGGCGGCACTGCCTGCGACGATAGGCGGTCAATACGCCGAGACCGACGTCTGCAAGACCTGTCACGAAGAAGTCTGGGACAAGCATTTTGCTAACACTCCACATGCAGCGCTGCTCAAGGGCGACCAGCATGGATGCCAATCTTGTCATGGCCCAGCGCAGGCCCATGTTGACGGTGGTGGCGATGTCACCAAGATCGTTCGCTTCGAGACGCTGAGTCCAGCGCAGACCGCTGCCATTTGTACCAAGTGCCATCAGTCGAGCCTGGAGACGCAGAACTTTCCCAAGTCGGAACACCTCGCCAATGGCGTCAGCTGCACTACCTGTCATAGCCCGCATAAGTCGAGCGACGTGAACTTCATGCTCGTCAAGTCACAGACGGGCCTGTGCTTTGGATGCCACGCTGCCCAGAAAGCTGAGTTCGCGCGGCCCTTCCGCCATCGGGTAGATTCGGGGTTGGTGCAATGCAGCGACTGCCACAATCCGCACGGCTCGCAGACCGGTCACCAGGTTCGCGCAGCCGCAGGCCAGTTTGCGGTCTGCACCAAGTGTCATACGGACACGATGGGACCGTTTGTCTTCGAGCATGCTCCGGTAAAGACCGACGAAGGCTGCATGTCGTGTCACACTCCGCATGGCTCGACGAACCCTCGGTTGCTGCAGGTGAACAACATCAATTTCCTGTGCCTCCGTTGCCATACGCCCAACATGAACGGAGCGGCGGGTGCGCCTATCGGACCTGCTCACAACCAGTCTGCCAAGTACCAGGCGTGCACGATGTGTCACACGCAGATTCACGGATCCAATTTCAGTCCGGTGTTCTTCCGGTAACGCGAGGCATGACATGGGTTCCCAAAGAAATCGAGGCGCTGATAAGTTTGGGTTCGCAATGGTGCTGCTCTGCCTGTTCCTGGGAAGCGGTTCGTGGGCACAGAGCACGGGACAAGTTTCCACTCCGGCTCCTGCCGCAGCCCCCGCCGTCGATGCGTCATCCGCCCCTTCGGAAGGAAAGGACATCGGCGGCTTCCACGTCACACAGTCGATCGAACTTGGCGGACGCATCAGTGAGGTAAACGGCAGTCAAGCCATGTACGACACACTGGTAAACCTGCAAACCGGGGCACGCATTCTCGAGCAGTCACTGACCATGCAGTCACTCACGCATCACGACATCTTCGACACATTGACGTTGAACAGCTTTGGATGGGGCGGCGATCCGGAGCAGGCACTCAGAATGCGGGTCTCCAAATACGGCTGGTACAACTTCAGCGGAAGTTACCAGCATATGCAGAACTACTTCGATTACGACCTGCTGGCGAACCCACTGAATCCGGCTGCCGGGGCAACACCTTTCATCCCGATTCTCAACTCACCGCACAGTTATTACGACCGCCGAAATCTTTACAACTACGACCTAGTGATCCTGCCCATGCACCGTATCTCATTTCGCTTGGACTATAACCGCAATCGCATCAGCGGGCCGTCGTTCAGCAGCGTCCACCAGGGCACCGAGTCGCTCAACAACGAGAACTGGGACTCCACGTTGAACGGCTATCGTTTCGGCGCTGACTTCCGCGTCAACAAGAAAACGACGCTGAGCTATACGCAGTTGCTCCAGTATTACGACGGCGGACAAAACTATTCGCTGAATCAATTCAACTCATGGCCGCTGTCCAACGGGCAGCAGGTGACATTCGGACTGCCATGGTTCAACAGTGGAAGCCCGTGCAGTACACCTCAGACCAATGGAATAGCCAACCCCGTGTGTAATGGCTATTTCAATTACGGACTCTATCAGCATGTCAATACGAGTATTCCGACGGAACAGCTGAATCTGAAGTCCTCCTCGCTGAAGTGGCTCGATTTCAATGGCCAGTACGAATACAGCCACGCCAGCTCGAGTACGCCGTTGAGGGAAACGTTTTTTGGGTTGATCAGCAGAAGCAATACACTGGGCTATGACACGGCGGGTAGTTCGTCGAACGCCCGGTGGAATTCGTCCTCGGCAGACGTCTCCGCAACGATTCACATTAACGATCAACTGAGGCTGGTGGAGACGTTTCGCTTCCGGAATTTCAGTGTGGCCGGAACGTTCCTGGACCAGGAAACCGCTTATTTCAATGCCGCTAGTCTAGGTGCGGGGTCGCTGCTGAACCCGACCGCGACGTTTCCGCCAACGATCCTGATGCACTCGTCCAGCTCGGCGGCCGACATTACCAACGAAGTCAACGTCAACATGATCGGGCAAAAGACGTATCAGAACGATTTCCAGTTGCAGTACGACGTGTCGCAATTTTTTGGCCTGCGCGCCGGGTTCGTATGGAGCCAGAACACGATCCAGCCCGGCAATATCTACCAGGCAGCATTGGGCGACATCTACTACGCGAACACGCCGAATCGTGGAAACTGCGTGGGAGTGCCGCTGAATCCCGACGGCAGTTGCACGTTCATCGGCGAGATTACGCCGTGGGGCAGTCCGACAACCGAGATCAACCGCTACTCGGCTGTCTTCGGCGCCTGGTACCGCAATAGCAAAGGACTACGCGCGAATGTCGACGCCCAATTCGGCACCGCCGATAACTGGGTCTATCGAATCGACCCCACTAGCTTCTTCAACGTTAAGGGCAACATTTCCTACGCGCCGCAGCCCTGGCTGATGCTAGGGGCGAATTTCGTTTTTCAGCAGGGGAAAAACAACGCCGCCGACATCAATTTCAATCAGCACAACTACGTTGCCATGGCGACTGCGACCATCTCGCCCGGCAAACGCTGGGGGATAGATCTGGCATACAACTTCGACGCAATTCAGCAGAACACAATACTGTGCTTTGAAGGCAGCGTGGTTCCACCCGGCTCGGTTCCTTGCGTCGGGGATAGCACGCTGATGCAGACTTACGCCACGTATCAGACCCACACCCAGTATGGCTATTTCGCTTTGACGCTGACCCCAATCGAGCGCGTGACCGTCCGGTTGGGTTACAACATCGTGGACAACCAGGGCAATACCACGTCGTTTAACACCCTGCTTCCGCTGGGACCGCTTTCGTCGACCTACCAGACACCCCTTGCGGCCGTGGATGTGCTGGTGCACAAGAACGTAACCTTCAAAGCAGGATGGAACTACTACCAGTACTCCGAAAACTCGTTTGTTGGTCCAACCGCGCCGCGCTACTTCCACGCCAACAACACCACGCTGGCGCTGCGCTACGCTTTCTAGTCCGCCGTTTTCCGGACGAAGGCCAGACCCCGGAATGCCAATACCTGCGTGACGGCGCTCACATCCGCCAGTGAGCAACCGGGTTCCCTGTGATTGCAGTCACATACCCGGGTGAGCACACTCACTGCCCATTGTTACTCCGAACTGCGATTTTTAAGTGTCACCGTTATCGGTCCGGCGAGTGCCCTACAGTTGCGTTCGACCACAAGGGAGGGCCCGTACGGGGACGCCAAAATCTAACGGAGGAATTAGCAAAAAATCATGAAAACCAAGAGTCTGGTTCTGGTTGCGTGTCTGGCGCTGGCGAGCACCGCGTTCGCAGCAGCGGATGGCGCCGCGATCTTCAAAGCAAAGTGCGCGATGTGTCACGGTGCTGATGGCAGCGCGAGCACGGGGATGGGCAAGAGCATGGGCCTTAAGCCCTTGGGCAGCCCGGAAGTGCAGAAGATGTCAGACGCCGACATGACTGCCCTGGTGACCAACGGCAAAGGCAAGATGCCGGCCTCGAAAGGCAAGTTGACCGATGACGAGATCAGCGCCGTTGTTAAGTATGTCCACACCCTCAAGTAGCAGAAGCGGACTGAATAACCAAGCCTGCGCCGGCTTGCATGGCTGAAAGTGAGAGTACTTCCGTGAAGTGTAGCAGTTGGATTGTTGTACTTGCTTTGTTACTTCCGGCAATGGCGGCGGCCTCCCCCAAGGCTTCCGCCAAAGCCGCGAAGATGAGCAACGATGATTGTCTGGCCTGTCACAGCGATCCCACGCTAGTGAAAGACGAGAATGGCAAGCAGCTCAGCCTGCATGTGGATGACGCGAAGTTCAAAGCTTCGATCCACAGTTCCTTCGGCTGCACCGACTGTCATAGCGACATCAAGGCATTTCCTCACGACCCGGCGCCGGCGAAACCCGTGTGTGCTACCTGCCATGCCGATCAGCAGACCGCATACGAGCACGGCATCCACGCCAAAGCTGCAGTGGCGGGCAATCCTAACGTAGCCAAGTGCCAGGACTGTCACGGCAACGTACACGAAATCCTGCCGGCCAGCGACCCCAAATCGAAGGTCGCGCACGTCAACATTCCCGCGACATGCGGTTCCTGCCACGGCAAGCAACTGGTGATGGCCAGCAGTGGAGTGAGTTCCGCGCCCTACACCTCGTACGAGCAGAGCGTTCATGGTAAGGCGGTGACAGGCGGTTCCGAGTATGCGGCCGTTTGTACCGACTGCCACGGTACGCACGACATCATGGAGGGAACCGACCCCAAGTCCCCCATCGCCAAGTTCAACGTCCCTGCGACCTGCGGCAAGTGTCATGCCGATGTGCAGACTGTGTTCATGCAAAGCACCCACGGGCAGGCCCTCACGCGCGGTAACTGGCATGCTCCGGTTTGTACCGATTGCCACGGCATTCATACGATCAAGGCGCCCAACGATCCCAAGTCAGCGGTGGCGGCGGGAAATGTCGGCAACACCTGCGGCTCCTGCCACGAGAGCGTGAAACTCTCCAGCGAGTTCGGGGTGGAGGGAAATCGGGTTTCTTCCTACCTCGCGAGCTATCACGGCATGGCGTCGCGCGTGGGATCGGCGACGGTCGCCAATTGCGCCAGTTGCCATGGTGTGCACAACATTCTTCCTTCCAGCGATCCGCGTTCCACCATCAACCGCGCCAATTTGTCGAAGACCTGCGGCCAGTGCCACCCCGGCGCGAACGATAAGTTCATCGCCAGTACGGTGCACCTCGACGGCACAACACAGAAGGCCGACGTCGGCACCAAAGTCATCGGACTCGTCAGCAAGTTCTATGTGTGGATGATCGTCGCAGTGATCGGCGGAATGGTGCTGCACAACCTGCTGGTGTTCCGCAAGAAACTGGCGCTGCATCGCATGGGTCACCCGCGAATCCTGTTCCGTATGACACTGCTGCAGCGCGCGCAACACCTGACCCTGCTGATCAGCTTCTTTACCCTGGTGCTCACGGGGTTCGCGTTGCGCTATCCGTCGTCATGGCTGGCGATGGCATTCATCAACGAGCACGTGCGAAGCCTGATCCATCGCATCGCCGGAGTGGTGTTGATCGCGGTGAGCATGTTCCACCTTTGGTACGTCAGCAGTAACGCCGACGGGCGACAACTCGTGAAGGACATGCTGCCGGACTGGAAGGACGTCACCGATGTTCGCGACGCCATGCTGTACTATCTCGGGTTCAGCGAACGGCGACCGATGTTCCGACGCTTCTCCTACGCCGAAAAGGCGGAGTACTGGGCGTTGGTCTGGGGCATGTTCGTCATGGCGGGCACGGGCCTGTTGATCTGGTTCAAGGTGTTGGTCGGCGCTCGAGTGCCGGGCTGGTGGATCGACGTGGCTATCACGGTCCACTTTTATGAAGCGGTTCTGGCTACGCTGGCGATCGTGGTGTGGCACATCTACGCAGTGATCTTCGATCCCGATGCTTATCCCATGAACTGGGCATGGTTCGACGGTAAGATGTCGATTGAGCACTACGAACACGAACACCCGCTGGATAGGTTGGCGATCGCGAAAGCGAATGGCTCTGACTCGGAAGAAGAAAGCGCCGATTCCGAAGAGGAGCCCGTCGGAACCCATAAGTAATTTCGAGCGCGGAGCGGGGTGTTCCGCGCTTTTTAACCCTCGGTCATAAACAGAAAGCTCTGACCTGATTCTGATTGTGGTAGTACCGTGTTGTGATAACTTCGGAATCATTTTCAAATTGATCCGAACCAGAGGTTGTTAAATGTCTGCGGACTCGCCGGAAGTGAATCCCCAAAACTCCCACCCTCCAGTCAGCATAAAGCTCTATAAGAACCCTATAAGCCTGATCGGTATGGCGCTGGCTGCCGTTGCGTTCGCCAACATTCTTTTCCTGTTTTTTCTGGATTCTTTCAGCCACATCTCCAGTCCCTACGTAGGAATCCTTGCCTACATGGTGGCTCCGACGATCATGATCGTTGGCCTGGTCATGATCCCCATCGGCATGGTCGTCGAACGCCGCAGGCGTCTGCGTGAGGTAGGACATCCCCCGCATTTTGCGCGCCTTGATCTGAACAATCCGGCGCAACGCAGCGCCATGGCGTTTGTTCTCAGCTTCGTCGTGATCTTTGCCCTGATGAGCGCAGTGGGAAGCTACAAAGCCTACGAATTCACCGACTCGGTTGAGTTCTGCGGGCAGCTCTGCCACTCGGTAATGAGTCCCGAGCTCACCGCCTACAAAGCATCGCCGCACGCGCGTGTGGCCTGTGTGGAGTGTCACGTGGGATCGGGAGCCGGTTGGTATGTGAAGTCGAAGCTTTCGGGCATCCGGCAGGTGTACTACACGGCGATGGGCACGTATCCCCGTCCGATTCCCACGCCGGTTCACAACTTGCGCCCGGCAGCCGATACCTGCGAACAATGCCACTGGCCCAAGAAATTCTGGGGCGCGCAACTCAAGGTGTTTTCGCATTTCGGCACAGACGAGCAAAACACGCCGCGTGTCCTTCGCCTGTTGATAAAGACGGGTGGCGGTGATCCCAGCTTGGGGCAGGGGGCCGGCGGCATCCACTGGCACATGAACATCGCCAACAAGATGACGTATTTCGCGACGGACGAACAACGCCAGGTCATCCCATGGGTGCGGATGGAAGACTCCAAAGGCAACATCACCGACTTCGTCACCAAAGACAGTCCTCCGACGCAAGACCAGATCGACAACGCAGCTAAGCGCCGTATGGATTGCATCGATTGCCACAACCGGCCAACGCACATCTACACGCCGCCCGATGTCTCGGTCGACCGCGGTATGGTCGCCGGAAGCATCGATCCGAGCTTGCCCTTCATCAAGGCGCAGGGAGTAGAGGCTTTGACGGCGGAATACAAAACGCAGGACGAAGCCACGAAAGCCATCGGCGAGAAGATTCCGAAGTTCTACGCGGACAAATATCCCCAACTCGCTTCCAGCAAGGCGGACAGCGTCAAGAACGCAGTTACCGAACTGCAGCGCATCTATAACACCACGTTCTTCCCCACGATGAAGGTGAACTGGAAGACCCATCCCAATAACATTGGGCACATGTACTATCCGGGATGCTTCCGCTGCCACGATGGCAACCACGTCAGCAAAGAGGGTAAGGTGATCAGCAAGGACTGCAACTCGTGCCATACGCTGCTTGACCAGGAAGAAGGCACAGCCCATCTGGCACAAATGCAGGCGCAGTCGTTCAAGCACCCTGTGGACATCGGCGATCTTTCGGCGGTGAATTGCGCCGACTGCCACAGCGGGGGCGTGGGGCCGTAAGATTTCGATCATTCAGCACAACGACGCAGAGCCAGGAGACAACGAAGCTTCAAGACTAGCAAGTCTCTGTGCCTCCGTGGTGAAATCTACCCAACCCTCCTCCGAGTGACGCACGTCACAGAGTGCAGTGATAACACTCACGGCTCCCTCGCGCCCTTAAATCCTATGGTTAAGAGCAGATAGACGAGCCTGAACCGCACGACTCGCTGAGGGAGAGAGCATGGCAGAGGGAAACGGCAATCATCATTCGACGGCGACAAAGGAATTCACTCCACGCCTTATTTTCTGGGAAGTGACGAAGGGTTGTAACCTTCGCTGCATCCATTGCCGCGCCACCGCGACCGAGTTGATGTCTCCCCAGGACCTGCCAACCGCCAAAGCGCTTGACATCATTGACCAGATCGCTAAGTTTGGAAATCCGATTCTCGTGCTGAGCGGCGGCGAGCCGCTGTATCGTCCCGACATTTTCGAACTGGCCGAATACGGCACCAGCCTGGGGCTGCGGGTTGCCCTGGCTACCAACGGTACGCTGGTAACGAAGGACATCGCCGAAAAAATCAAGCAGGCCGGCATCAAGCGGGTTTCGATTTCTCTAGATGGTTCTGACGCCGCCACGCACGATTCGTTCCGGGGAATTCCCGGAGCCTTCGACGCCGCGGTGTACGGCTTGCGCAATCTGCAGGACTTGGGAGTCTCGGTACAGATCAACACCACCATCGCGCGGCACAACGCCCATCAGCTGCCTGAGGTGCTGGAACTGGCTCGCAGGCTCGGCGCCGACGCGCTGCATACGTTCCTGCTGGTGCCGGTGGGATGCGGAGTCGACATCGCCGCAGAACAAATGGTTGCGCCGGACGAATACGAGCGCATGTTGAACTGGTTTTACGATCAGTCACTGACGGGCGACATCGAATTGAAGGCCACCTGCGCGCCGCATTATTTCCGGGTGTCGCGTCAGCGACGCGCCGCTGATCGCCGCGCAGGGAAACCGGTTCCGGCTACGCCCATCGCGCACCATCCGCCGGGACACATCGGCGCAACCGAGATGACGATACCAGGGTCGACAGGGATTTCGCTCAAGCCGGGCGGTGGGCCTCCGGTTGGTCACACCGGGCACCCGGGAGGTCACCCCGGCGACATGAATGCCATGACCAAGGGCTGCCTGGCGGGCACGGGAGTGTGTTTTGTCTCGCACGAGGGAGAAGTCTTCCCCTGTGGCTATTTGCCCGCTATCGCTGGCGACCTGCGCAAGCAAAGCTTCGCTGACATCTGGACGAACTCGGTCGTCTTCGGCCAACTGCGCGACGACGACAATCTGAAAGGGAAGTGCGGCTGTTGCGAGTTCCGTCATGTCTGCATGGGATGCCGCGCCCGGGCCTTCGCTGCCAGCGGCGACTTCCTGGCGGAAGAGCCGTTCTGTGTATATGAGCCTGGCACCTCGGCGCAGATGGTTCGTGAGATTGCCGAAGCGAAGAAATAACCGATGTCCGTTGCCATTCTCCTCCTCCTTCGGGTCCCGCAAGGGACCCATTTTTTGCTGCACCCCGCTCGACGAGCACGTGTTCAAGTCGGGTACCTCGTGCTTGACCATGGTCCAGGACCGATCGATAGTTGAGTCAACGTTGTAACCTGTATTCGGAGGCATGAACGGCGGATTTTGCCTTGCTCGCCTCGCCGATTTCTTTCGGGCTTCGTGGCCGGTAACAAATTGCCAGCAAATGTTACTTGGGCCATTTCGCCCGTAATGGACGTGAATTAATTTCATGCATTCGGATACTCTGATCCAGGTAGATCAAGCGCCGGTCGCCGTCACCCTCGTTGAGCCGCGAAAGGCATTCTAGGACCTTGAGCTCGGCAGTCTCTGGGAGTACCGGGAGCTGCTGTATTTCCTGGTTTGGCGGGACATCAAAGTTTGTCGGCGAGAGGCCTGATGAATTGATCGGTTACTGGGTCTATAGTACCGAGCTGTTCGACCAATCCACCATTCAGCGCATGGTCCGGCACTTTGGGAACCTACTGCGCAGTGCGGTCGCGCAGCCCGATGCGCGGCTGAGCGCGCTGGCGATGCTGAGTCCCGAACAAGTGGAGCAGCAGGAAGCTGAGAAGAAGCAGCAGAAACAGTCGCAGTTCAAGAAACTGAAGAGCACCGCACCTGCGGCCGTAGGACTCTCCCTCGACGACGCCGGCAAGAAATCATGAAATGATTGGCGTAGTTGATAGTGCCGCGCTTCACCGCGGTACTACAGCACCTTTCTTGGTGTTGAGCCGTGTCTCAAGCCGGCGGCACTCGGGCCTCCCTAGCTGAACTTAACGATAGCCACAACCAGGAACACAACTTCCGCCGCCACCAGCGAGATCCAAATCTTCTGGCGCAAGCGCGACCGCGAGATGTCACGCTTGAACTGCATCTCCACCACCAACATTTCGGGATTGACCGGCGCAGCCACCGTGGGTGCGGCCATCATCTCGTGGGTCGCTGAATACGTGCCGGCTGCTTGCGGCGCGTCGGGCAGATAGACCTTGGGTCCGTCGATGAGCGACGACCAGTCCATGATCTGTAGCCAGGTATCCGCTTCGTAGGCCTTGACAGGCTCCGAAGTCAACTCTAACGGCGGCAGCTTCTCGGGCGCCATGCGATCGCGCAGGTTCCCCAGCAGGGAAACCCACCAGGGATGCGCGATTTCGTCGCCCAGCAACTCCCCTACATCGATGGGATGCGATTCCAGTTGCAGCGGCGGAAGCATCTCAGGCGAAACCACGTCAGCAATGTTGGTGAAGACCGTGCGGTACCACGGCAACTCCATCAGGTCGCCAACCATCAGCCCCACATCCACCGGCCGCGACGTGAGTTGCAGCGGAGGAAGCCGCTCGGGCGCAACCCGGTCGATGACGTTGAGCACGAGCGAACGCCATAACGGCAGGGTGAGTTCTTCTGGCGGAGCGAAATCAAGGTCGTACATCGGAATAGCTCAATGATATCAGGATTCGCTGCACCTCCGCAGACCGCATCCACGTCTTCACCCAGGTCGTTTCAGGTGCCGAACGCCGGTTTCGCTGGCTACGATTAAGTCGCTCGTTATTCCGATAAAAAGTCCGTGTTCGACAATTCCGGCGCGCGCACCGAGTTTGGCGGCGAGATCGGCTGGATCAGCGATTGGGCCAAAGTCGCAGTCGAAGATCATGTTCCCCGAGTCAGTGACGAACTGGGATCCGTCAGAATTCTTGCGAATCACAGCGCGGGCGTCGAGCGATTCCAGAAACCGCGATTGCGATTGCCAGCCAAACGGGCTGACCTCGATGGGAAGCGTGTGCTTCGTTCCCAGGCACGGCGACAGCTTGCTGGCATCTACGATGATGATCTCGCGATCGCTGGCCTGGGCGACGATCTTCTCGCGAAACAAAGCGCCGCCTCCGCCCTTGATCAAGTCGAGGTTGGGATCGACTTCATCGGCGCCGTCTATGGTCAGGTCGAGCTTCGATGGCATAGCCTGCTCCATCAGTGTGATTCCCAGGTGCTGCGCCTCCTGCCAGATCACATTCGATGTCGCAAAACCCACGATGTCTTTCAGAGTTCCGTCACGCAGCAGCTCGGCGATGCGTCGCGTAGCGAAGATCGCCGTCGAGCCGGTGCCGAGACCGACTACCATTCCCGACTGCACGTACTGTACAGCGTATTCTGCGGCTTCCTGCTTGAGCTTGGTTTGACGTTCGTCGGGAAGGGAAGCGGCGGCCATGTTAAAACGTGTCTCCTGACGTCAGCGATTGTATCGCGGTGGCTTTGCACTCGGGCCAGTCGAATCGGTTTCGGCGCTACAATCGTTGGTTTCAGCGATTGAGTGCCAGTTGCGTCTTCTGGAGAAATGACGCATGGCCCAAAGGAGAGACTCAAATGGCCGAAAATCTCGCGGGACAAGTCGCACTGGTGACCGGTGCTAATGGCGGTTTGGGAACATTCGTCTCTGATAGCTTGCTGGCCGCAGGTGCGACGGTGGTCGGCATCGCGCGTTCCATTGGAGCGGGAGAAGCTCACGACAGCCACTTTTCTCCCGTCAGCGCCGATCTTACTGATCCCAAGGAAGCGCGAAACTTGATCGCCCGTCTGGCGGCGCAATTCCAGAAGATCGATGTCTTGGTGCACGTGATGGGCGGATTTGCCGGCGGAGCGAGCGTCGCACAAACCGATGATGCTGCCTGGCAAAAGATGATGAACCTCAATCTCAACGCTGCGTTCTACGTGCTTCGTGCCGTTGTGCCGGTGATGCGCGAAGCCGGCCACGGCAGAATTGTTGCCATCGGAAGCCGACAGGCAGTGCAACCGGCCTCAGGCGTCGGAGCCTATAGCGCATCAAAGGCCGCCTTGGTGTCACTCGTGCAGACAGTGGCCATCGAAAACAAAGACAAGAACATCTGCGCCAACGTGATTCTGCCGGGAACGATGGACACCCCGGCGAACCGCGCGGCCATGCCCAAAGCCAACTTCGACAAATGGGTCAAACCCGAGCACGTCGCCGAGTTAGTCGTCCTGCTTGCCGGCGATGCAGGTGGAGACATCACCGGAGCGGCGATCCCGGTTTATGGTCTCGACCTCTAGCTCCGCGTGTGCCGAAGGGTTGTATACTCATTCGGACTTGGGACCCTTTTAAAACCTCTCACACAACTGGAGATTTGCCATGCAACCTGACGCTTCGTCCGGCGCGCCGCTGACGCCTACGATTGTTTTCGAGAATCTGCAAGCCTTCCAAAAGACTTTCGCCCTGAAGGCGGCCATTGAGTTGGACGTGTTCCGCGCTGTCGGCGAAGGGCCGGGCGACGTGGCCTCGATCGCCCGTCACGCCAAGGCTTCCGAGCGGGGCATTCGCATTCTGTGCGACTTTCTCGTCATCAATGGACTGCTTCAGAAAGTCGACTGGCACTACAAACACACGCCCTCCAGCGCAGCGTTCCTGGATCCCAATTCACCGTCGTGCCTGTCCTCGATCGTTGGCTTCCTGTCGCTTCCTGAACTGCGCGAGCCCTACGAACACCTGGCCGACATCGTCCGCAACGGCAGAACGGTGTTGCCGGGTGACGGAACTGTTGAACCAGAGAACCCGGTTTGGGTGGAGTTCGCGCAAAGTATGGCTCCCATGATGGCGCCATTGGCTGGCCCATTAGGAGCGATCGTGCTGGAAGGACGCTCTGGGCCAATGCGCGTGCTCGATATCGCCGCCGGCCACGGATTGTTCGGCATCGAAATCGCGAAACAGAATCCGCAAGCACACGTGACCGGTTTGGACTGGGCGCCAGTGTTGCGAGTGGCGCTCGACAACGCGAAGAAGGCCGGAATTCAAGACCGCTACGACATGTTGCCGGGCAGCGCGTTTGATGTGCAATTCGGCGGTCCGTATGACGCCGTGCTGCTTACCAACTTCCTGCACCACTTCGACCCGGAGACCTGTGTCGGCCTGCTTAAGAAAGTCCGCAGTTCGCTTAAGCCAGGAGGCTGCGTCGCGACGCTGGAGTTCGTACCTAACGAAGACCGTGTCTCACCCCCAATGCCTGCGGCATTCAGCATGACGATGCTGACGTCAACCGCTTCCGGGGATGCTTACACGTTCCGGGAACTGGCCGACATGCACGCCCAGGCCGGCTTTAGCGCGGTGAAAGCGCATCCGATCCCGATGAGCCCGCACACGGTCGTGATGGGGCTGGGGTAAAAGCCTGCTTCGGAATTAACACGTACAGCCTCTACATCACGAGTTTCGATTCTTCGCATCAGGGTGCGTAACGGGTGAAGACAAAGTCGCGAGCTTTGGCCGGCTCGTGGCACGGGAAGCAGGTTTTGAGTTGAGCCGTGTCGTCAGGTTTGCCGTCTTTGAATTGAGCGAACCCCCAACCACCGGTCGCGGCGTATTTTTTTGAGTCCTTGACCATAAACTGAACGTTCGTGGCGGACCCGGCAACGAACGATTGGTCACGGCCAAAGACTTTGTTGTTTTCCTCCGACTGGACGTAACTCCAAGCCAACCGTGCAATGATCGTACCGTCCGGAAACGGCAGCGTCCCATCCCGGTAGGCCTTGATCGCTACATCGTTGCCCAGCACGGCGCGCAAATCGTTGAGGTTGCCGGCCTCGTGGGCCACGGAGATCAATTTCCAGTCGCGGTATCCGAGTGGAATCTTGATTCCGAAAATCGGAGCAGCCTCTTCATCAGCGTGTCCTGATGCGGAGGCCGTAAAGGCGATGACGCCGGCCATTATAGCGACTGCAACCAACAGGAAAGCGATCCGTTTCATAAGGTCCGATGGTCGGGAAGTCTATTTTCATGGGACGTCTTCTGTCAACACGCGCAGGAGAATTCCGGTCTTACGATACCTTCGATCTTCTCGACGGCATCCAGGTTCGTTTCGCACCGCAAAGGCAGTCGCCGGAAAGGCCGGACATTGGTACACTAAGTCACTTCTTGCCATGCTGATCTGAGGCCTATCGCGATGGCTTCGGACGAGGTGAAGCGGCATTCCATGTCCCCAACTCAGGACCAAACCAACGCGGTGAGGCGATTGTTTCGCAGCTACTGGGTCCAGGTGCTGGTTGTCTTCGTCGCGTATTACGCTGCCGGCAGGATTGGTCTCTCGACTCCGTTTACCAGTAACAATATCTCGCCCGTTTGGCCGGCGTCCGGGCTCGCCCTGACGGCGGTGCTGCTGTTCGGTTATCGAGTGTGGCCGGGCATTGCGGCCGCCGCATTTTTGGTGAATTTCGGGAGTATTCCCGTGGTTGCCGCCGTGGGGCTAGGGTGCGGCAACACACTGGCGGCGTTAACTGGGGCCTTCCTGCTGACGCGCCTGGCCTACCTTGACGTCTCGTTGTCGCGTCTGCATGACGTGCTCTGGCTGATCTTCTACGGGGCCTTGTGCAGCACCATGGTGAGCGCGTCGATTGGGGTTACAGTGCTGTTCGCAACCCACGTCCATCCCTGGTCAGGGATCGGTTCAGCCTGGCTCATCTATTGGCTGGGAGATGCCATGGGCATCCTGTTGATGACGCCCTTGTTGCTGACCCTTCCGAGACTGCTGCGATGGCGCGGGGGTGCTCACTTCGCCGAGCTTGCGGTGCTGTTGCTGTTACTCAGCGCGGCATGCTTCATCATTTTTAGTGACCAAACACTGCTTCCGATCAGGTTGCACGTCCTGAAATTCGCGCTATTTCCTTTCGTTCTCTGGGCTGCGATTCGATTCGGAGTGAGCGGATGTGCGTTAGCCACGCTCTTCATCGCGGTCATCGCTACAGCCGAAACCGCCCTTGGTTCCGGGCCTTTTGCGCAGAATACACCGCTGATAAACGCGCTGTTTCTACAGGCGTTCCTTGGAGTACTTTCATCGTCAGGTTTGACATTGGCAGGGGTGATCACAGAGCGGGAGGACCTGGTGAACGCACGCCAACTACTGGTTCGTGAACAGGTTCTTCGAGAAGCACGACTTCAACTCGCTGCAGTGGTGGAATGTTCCAGCGACGCGATCATCAGCACGGACATGGACGGGGCAATTACCCACTGGAACCAGGGGGCCGAGCAGCTCTATGGCTACTCGTCAGAGGAAGTGATTGGGAAATCGATTGCACTGTTGATGCCGCCCGAGCGGTCCGACGATTTTTCCGAAATCATGCAGAAACTCGGAAATGGTGGGCGAGTCGAACACTACGAGACGATCCGCCAGGGAAAGGATGGAACCCGACACGATGTATCAACGAGCGTTTCGCCGGTCCTCAACATTGACGGGAAGGTTGTGGGGACGGCAGCCATTGCGCGTGATATCGGCGATCGCAAGCAGGCGGAGGAGGCACTGAGGAAGGCCGAGAAGCTCTCTGCGACGGGGCGGCTGGCGGCATCGGTGGCCCACGAACTCAACAATCCTTTGGAGACGCTCTTGAACCTGGTTTACCTGCTCCAGCGCAACGAGAGTCTCGATAGCACGGCGCGGGAGTGCGTCAATATTGCGGAGGAGGAACTGCGCAGGGCGACGCATGTCACGCGACAGATGCTCGCGTTCCACAGACATTCTTCGAAGCCGACGCTTGTAAACCTGCCCGAGGTGCTTGACGATGTGTCGGATCTTTATGCGCCGTTGATCAGAAGCAACGGCGTTTCGGTGGTGAAGCGATATGAAGAAGATGTCACCATTCGTGCGGTTTCGGCGGAGATTCGTCAGGTGATCTCGAATGTGGTGCGAAACGCGATTGAGGCGGCCCCGCAGGGCGGCACGATACTGTTGCACGTATTCGCGTCGCGCGAGTGGAAGGACGGCGGTCGAAAGGGGGCGCGGGTGGTGATCGCCGATAATGGACCGGGCATTTCCCTTGGAGATCAAGAGAAGATTTTCGAGCCCTTCTTCACCACCAAGGGAGAGAATGGCACCGGACTCGGACTGTGGGTCAGCAGTGGGATCATCCAGAAGCACGGCGGCTCGATTCGCGTTCGCAGCAACACCCGCCGCGGACGAAGTGGAACTGTCTTCAATGTATTTCTGCCATCGGAGTTCGCCCATTCTCAGGAGCAGACTTCTGTCGACGCGGAAGGCGCGCAACCTGAGTTGAACTCGAGGGGTGAAAGGTTCGGGCAGGCTCCATTCGTATAATGAGTGCCGCTTGTCATGGAGCGGAGTTTTACATCGGTAATCCACTGGCTGTTTTCGCCGGAATGCGGTCCCACCAACCGCGCGCTTCCGCGATGGATCTTTCTGCGCGGTCTCGGTCTCATCTATTTCTCTGCGTTTTACCCACTCCTGTTTCAGATTAAAGGTCTGATCGGCCCTGACGGCATCCTGCCGGCGACTGAATATCTGCAGGCACTGGCGAAGCTTGGGCTGAGGCGCTTCTGGTACGCGCCAACACTGTTCTGGTTCGCGAGCGGCCCGCATATGCTGATGGCCGTTTGCTGGATTGGGTTGGTGGCCGCGATCCTGGTGGTGCTCAACGTCTGGCCGCGATTGATGCTCGTCGTGTGCTTCGTGTGCTTTCTGTCTTTCGTCAGCACGGCGCAGGATTTTTCGGGCTACCAGTCTGACGGAATGCTGCTGGAGGCAGGCTTCATTTCGCTTTTCTTCGCGCCGGCGGGAATCCGTCCAGGCCTGGCATATGATCATCCGCCGGTGCGAGCAAGCCTGTTTCTGCTGCAGTGGGAGTGGTTTCGCATTTACTTCGAGTCGGGCCTGGTGAAGCTGGTCAGCGGCGAGCAGCAATGGCGCAACTTCACCGCTATGGATGAGTACTACCAGAACGGTCCGCTGCCGACGTGGGTTGGCTGGTATGTGCAACATCTACCTCACTATTTTCATGCCTTCGCGACGGGCGCCACGCTGGTGTTGGAACTCGGATTGGTGTGCACGCTGTTTCTGCCGCGACGATGGCGCATCGCCTGCTTCTTCCTCGTGACGCTCTGGCAGATTCCGGTGATCGTCACTGCTAATTACACCTTCCTGAACTACCTCGTTTTGTTGCTGGGCGTGCTGCTGCTGGACGATCGCTTCCTGAAACGCTGTATGCCGAAGTGGCTGTTATCGCGCATTGACGATCGTCGCGCATCGGGTACAGCAACATCTGGCTCAGCAGTTACACCGGCGCGAGGGAGAGTCCTTCGCTACTCAAAGTCCGCGGGACTTGCGGTCACCGCTGTGATGATGGGCTGGATCTTCTATGCGACGACGGCTGAGATGATCTGGATTCTCGTTCCGGAGGCTCCACTGCCCACTTCGCCGGTGGTTGCGCTTGATCCTTTCCGCATCGCAAATCGCTATGGATTGTTCGCGGTGATGACGCGTGGGCGTTACGAGATCGAGTTCCAGGGATCCAATGACGGGGAGCACTGGGTGCCGTATACGTTCCGCTACAAGCCGCAGGATATGTCGCTGGCCCCGCGGATCTATGCGCCCTATCAGCCGCGCTTCGAATGGAACTTATGGTTCGCGTCGCTCGGCGGCTGGCGCGACAACATGTTCGTGGTGAGTGCGGAAGAGCGATTGCTCGCCAACAGCCACGACGTGCTGGCGCTGTTTACGGGCAATCCGTTTGGCGACGCGCCCCCCAAGCTGGTGCGCTCGGTGATCTACCAATACTGGTTTACGTCGATGGCGGAGAGGCGGGCGACAGGTATGTGGTGGCGGCGCAAGTTTCTTGGGCTGTATGGGCCGGTGCTGACTTACGGGCCTGACGGAAATCTAGGCGCAGTCGAGTGGCCGCCGCCAGTGATGCCACGGCCGTGAGAATCAGTTGCCGGTTGTCAGTGGGCAGTTGTCAGTAAGCAGTGTCTCCAAGCAGTGTCCCCAAGTTAGCGCCAGAGTGAGGGGCGAAGCCGGGACGCGGCAGTTGCAAGCCTAACGATTGGGGTGGAATGGTTTCTCGCCGCTGCTCTCACTTGCAGGCTCGGGACTCTCGATATCCAGATTCACAACAACCGGGTCCTGTCCGCTTCTGACAACCACGGCCTCACACGGTGCATCGAGGCGGGCGTTGATTTCCTGATGCGGGACGTAGGGCGGAACGTAAATGAAATCTCCGGGACCGGCCTCATCGCAGAATTCTAAGCGGTCGCCCCAGCGCATTCGCGCATGGCCTCGGATGACGTAAAGCACCGTCTCCAGCTCGCCATGGTGGTGGGCACCCGTTTTGGCGTTCGGCTGGACGACCACAGTACCGGCCCACAACTTGCTTGCCCCGGTACGCGCGTGAGTAATGGCTGCGGCGCGAGTCATTCCTGGAGTCTGGGGCGTGTTCGTGTCCAGTTCACCCTCATGCACGATCTTTACGCCATGTTCTTTCCAGTCCATGCTGGTTCCTTGTGTCCCCGTTGCCAGTTGTTAGTGTAGCGCTCCCAGGCAAAGGCCGAAATACGCAGGCGTCCTTGCCGCCGGACTCGAAGGGACCTGCTGTTCTTCCCCAACAACGAGACTGCGGGCCCGATCCCGCGTACACGGCGTATAGCACTTCCGAGCCATCAGATTTAGCGAACATTAACAGGTGACCCGTGATACATTCCTTTCCGCGCCACCGCGACATAATAAGTCGCGCGTGAGTCGAAGCCCCTGTTCCAAGAAATTAGGAAGATAGAAATGAAACAGCTACTGGCCGTGCTGTTGTGTGTATCCATCCCCTTCACGCTCTTCGCCTCCGACATCAACTACAAAGTCACCTATGACGGCGGTTCTCTCCCTGAGCTGAAGACTGGTTCCGGTCTTCACATGTACATCGCTCAGGACAAAATCCGGTTCATGGAAAAAGACAAGGAGATCGCCAGCATTCCAACATCTTCCGTCACAGAAATTACCTACGGACAAGATGTTCACCGCAGAGTAGGCGCCGCCATTGGACTTGCGGTCGTCAGCTTCGGTATTGGCGCCCTGATGGCCTTGAGCAAATCCAAGAAGCATTTCGTTGGGCTCACTTGGTCTGACGGCGACAAGAAGGGCGGCCTCGCCATGCAGTGCGACAAGAACGAGTATCGCGGGATATTGGCCGGCCTAGAGGGTGTCACCGGCAAGAAGGCCGTCGACTCAGAAGCGATGACGGTGAAGAACTAGGGCGCTCCTATAGGCCGACTTACATGTGCACGCGGCTTTAGAGCATTTTCACTCAAGGTGTATAGTTAACTCCGCAATGGCGGAACCAGGCTCGAGCGTTGTCTGGGGTGATGCAAGGGAGAGCTTGGGTAACCGCGTGTTCCAGGGCCTCGGCGGTTCTGGCTTTCAGCGAACGTAAGAACTGTTTCAGTTTGGCCCAAGCCAGTTCGATGGGATTCAGGTCGGGGGAATACGGCGGCAGGTACAGCAGTTGGGCTCCCGCAGCTTCAATCAACTCCCGCACCCCGCTCACCTTGTGGGCGCTGAGGTTGTCCATGACCACCACATCGCCAGGGCGCAGCGCCGGGCACAGCACTTGTTCCACATAGGCGAGGAAGATGTCTCCATCTGTGGCTTCCTCGATGGTCATGGTGGCTAGCAGGCCACGCAGACTCAAGGCGCTGAGGATGGTCAGGATCTTCCAATAGCCTTGGGGAGCCCCTTCCACCACCCGTTGCCCGCCGCAGGCGCGGGCATAGCCGCGCGTCATTTGTGTGGTCACGCCGCTCTCATCCAGAAAAATCAGCCGCTCCGGCGCGATCCCGCGGATCGTCTGCTGAAAGGCTTGTCGCCGCTGCTGATTGGCTTCCGTGTCGCGTTCGCTGGCGTGGAGTGACTTTTTTTCAGCCGCAGACCCATCTGACGTAGCACCTGCCACAACCGTCCGATGCTGACGTGCAGATGGTGAGCCTTCGCCAGCTTCTGCTGTAACTCCGCCAGGGTCAGATCCGGTTGGGCCTGCACCCACCCGCGCAACCGCTGCTCGACTTCGGCAGTGACTTTGCGGACCGTACCGCGCCGCTGCTCGACCCGCTCCATCTGCCCGGTGCGCTTGCGTTGGGCGGAAATCTTCCATGCCCACGGCGCGCTTACCGAGAAGCGCTCGGCCAGTTGCTCCAGGGTTCCTTCCCCACGGTCATGGGCCTGCAGCAACTTGCGCCGCAGATCGTCCCCATACGATTTCGCCATTGCCGGTTTGCCGCAGAGTCTCGCCGCTATTCACTATACACCTACGTCGAAAATGCTCTAGTCGTGCCGCAAGCACCCAAATGATTGTCATTCCTCGCGGACTTCAGTCCGCGGGGAATCTGCTTTCTTTTTTGCCGTCATCCTGAGCGCAGGCGGCGCTTCGCCGCCGGAGTCGAAGGACCTGCTGGTTCTTCCTCGTTTGTCACCACGAGCGAAGCGAGGGATCTGCTGTTTCTTCGCCATCACCCGGTGGAGTTGAGTTGGTCGAGCTCAGCCTGCGCGGCGTCGCGCTCGCGGGGCATGTTGAGTCCGGTGAATAGGGCGAGGGCCTGCTGGAGCTTCTGTTTTTCGGTTGCGTGATCGCCCTGCGCACGAGCCAGCCATGCCCATTGCCAGAACGTGTAGGCGAGATCGCCCTTTACTCCCAGCTCAATACAGATCGCCTCGCTCTTTTGGATAAGGGCAAGAGCCTCCGTGAGACGGCCTAGTTGCATCAGAGCCATTGCGTGGTTCGAATAATGGGCCTGCTGGTGGCCCTTGTCCCCCAGTTCGATAGCAATGGCCTCCGCTGTTTCATACAGAGATATCGCCTCCTCCAGACGCCCCCGGGTTCTGAGGATCTCCGCCTGGTTACCGTAGCTGCTGCTCAATCCGCTCTTGTCGCCAAGCTCTACGCAGATGACTTCTTCTTTCTTGTACAGCGCCAGCGCTTCTTCCAATCGATCGAGCGCGCCGAGGACTAGACCTTGGCCGGAGTAGGATTTCGACAGCCCGTCCTTGTTGCCCAGCTCCAGGCAGATGGCTTCTTGTTTCTTGAGCAGTTCCATCGCCTCCCCCAGCCGCCCCCACTCCCTCAGGATCACCGCCTGGTTGCAGTAGCCGCGCTGCAAAGCATCTTTCGCCGCAGGTTCGTCGCGGCCAGTCCAGAATAGTTCTTCCTGCTGCAAAATACGGAGGGCTCTATCCATCTCGCCGATGCGGTGCGCTGTCGAGTATCCCCGGTACGTAACCCAAGCCTGACGATTGGTTTCTTCGTTATTCCATAGGAATTGAGCGGCCGGAAGAACCTCCGCCAAGCACTCGCGGCAGTCACGCCAGCGCGTCTCCCAATCCTTGAGCAAGTCTTCCATCGCAACCGCGTGGCGCTCCTGCAATTGGGCCAGTCCATCGGCGCCCACGCGCTCGCGCAGTTGGACGCGCAAGAGAGCGTGGAGTTGGAAGCGGCGGCGCTCGGCGTCGAGGACTCGTAGCAGGGAGCCGCCCACAAGTGCATCTACGGCGTCGTCAGCGTCTACTTCGGCGAGTTCGGCGATCAGGGCGGCAAGCGGCAGCCAGAAGCCTTCCTGTACGCAGACGGAGCACGCGGCCAGGAGCTTCTGCTCGCGCGGGGGCTGCGATTCGATAGCGGTTCGAAAGAGGGCGTTCACGTCTTTGGCACCGTCGGTCAAATTGTCGAGCTCCAACTTCAAGACTGCTTTCCCCAAGCCGCGGGCTTTGCGGCCGCGCAGAAGGCTCGCGCCGACTGAGACGGCTATGGGGAGCATCTCGACGCGGGCGGCGAAGTCGAGCAAAGGCTGGCGGTTCTTGTCCACCTCAAATTCGCCGAATACGGGATCGAGGTAGGTGTGGAAGAGTTCTTCGACCTCAGCCTCCGTGAACTTTTCGACCTCAGCAATTTGTTGGGGCGCGAGGCCGGGCAGCGATTGCTGGCGCGAGGTGTAGAGCACAGAGCAGGCACCCTTGGGCTCAAGCCCGATCACATCAGCAGACCAGACATCATCGAGCACCAGCAATGACGGCCGCTCACGCAACCATTCTCTTGCGGCGGCGCGTTGCTGATCGGGAGGAAGCGTCGCCACATCAATGGGCAAGCGGGCGACCAGCTCCGCAGTGATGGCGTCCAGCGGGCGCTGGCCGCAGGTCTG
This sequence comes from uncultured Acidobacteriaceae bacterium, assembly GCA_963699185.1. GTDB lineage: Bacteria > Acidobacteriota > Terriglobia > Terriglobales > Acidobacteriaceae > DASRAA01. The sequence goes on from OY969419.1 coordinate 2,283,939, forward strand.
CCAGATGACAGCGTCGAGGTCCTTCTGCTCGTCCCAAGCGAACCGCAATGCAATTGTCGATTTACCCGAACCGGGCTCGCCAAAGAGGAGGAACTTGCCAGGGTCGGGCGAGAATTCGCCGCTCAGTCGGACGAGATAAGATGAGCGGCCTACGAAGTCCTTAGGACGGTATTCAGGCAGATAAACCGGAGCCTTGCTGCCAGAGAGACGCTGAAGATCCTGCCTCTTTTTGAGCCATGTAATGACTTCGCGAATGCCCGCGGCCTGATCGGAGCGCGCATCAAACCAAACCTTGGTTTTGAGCAAGGGCGGGATGGGGAAGGCAGGATCGTCGCGGAGCAGTACCGTGCCCACGCGCATCTTCTGCCCTTCAACCTGGCGCGCCATGGCCGCCGTCCATTCTTCTTTTGTCCAGGCAGATTGGGCGGCGTTGGGCGACCAGATGAGGAGACAGATGTCGGACTGAACAAGGCCGTCATTGATTTTGCCGACGAAGTTCTCAAGCTTGTCGATGTCCACCTCGCAGCGGAAGACGCCGAACCCATTGGCTTCAAGCGTGAGCGCGAGCTTCTCGACGAAGTCGGCGTCTTTGGTGCTGTGCGAGAGGAAGACTTTCATGGCGCTGCGCGGAGCTACAGGCGAAGCGTAGCAGAGGATAACAGACGAGTCAGTAGGAATCAGTCCGGAACTGTTCTGGTTCCTCCGTACCCTCCGTGCCTCCGTGGTGAACCCACCTTTTCCCATTCCGGGAATTTTCCGGTTACCTTCGTAACGGCACACCTGCCACAAATCATTGACACCGCTCCTCCGCTCGCTCCCAATGTTCACTGGAGAACTCCGCCCGGGCGGTTGCCTTAACTGGCGACTGGCTACTGGCGACTGACAACTTTAGGAGCTCATATGCTACTTCGCACTTGCAAACATCTTTACGACACGGGCGGCACTTGCAACTCTGCCGCCGTCAAAGACCACGACTATTGCGTCTTTCACCTGCGCCATCGCGCCCGTCAGCTCCGCAGGGCCCAGGCCCGCGCCCGCATGGAACGCTTCGACCTGAAACTGCCTCCCATCGAGTCCATGTCCACCGTGCTCTCGGCGGTCAACCAACTCGTCGAGGCCGTTGCCGCCGACATGATCGACCTCAAGCGCGCCGACTTCCTGCTCAAGTCCCTGCGCTTCGCCGCGCAAGCTCTCAAGTCGTCCGACAAATGGCAACCTAGCGTCTATCATTCCGACCAGCCGGCACCGGCCATCAATCTTGCCGCCGAATACGGCCTCCCCGACGACCTCGACCTCAACACTCCCCCAGACGTCGCCTTCCCGTCTCCTCCGGCATCGGAAACTGACAACTGGCAACCGATAACTGGCAACTCTTCCGGCCTCGCCCCCATGCCCACCGTCGCCTACTGCGACCACGGCCCCGGCTGCTCCGAGCACGCCATCCGCGCCGACTACCCCGAGACCCCCGAACTCGCAGAACTCCGCGAGGTGTACGAGTCTCAGGGCTCGGAAGCGGCGGGTGCTTGCCACAAGCGGCAACAGCACAACCGTCAACGGCGCCATAGCAACACGGCTCGCAAGCGCTACACCGCGATCGCGCTGGAGAGGAACCTGCACCTCGCCGCCGAGCGTCTGGCCGAGCGCAAACTCGCCGAGAAGGTGGCGGCCGCGCAGACGCCACAAGCCGACCCATCCGACGCGAAGAAGTCGCCAAGGTCTGTTGACGACGCGCCCCAATCGATCCACGAGGAGGCCAAGTCCATCGCCTAGATGATGACGATTTGTCGAATAGGAGCGCTCGGACTCGCGTGGTGGTGGAGCTGCGTTTTCGCAAGGGTGGAGTACGCCTTCAGGCGTACATTTCCCGGCCCGCGTCTTCGAGTTGCGCTTTAGCGACTGAGGTAATTGCCGGTTTACTTCAGCGGCTGAAGCCGAGCGTCGAGGTGGAGTCTAGAGTGCACTGCTGAATCAGTGCTCCACCCTGACACATTCGCGCCTAAGTCCTTACGACAGAAATGGATAGCTATAACTGCCAATAAAATGAACGAGATGCAAACAATTTCTTTCCAAGTCAATGAAAACAAAGGGGAGGCAAAAACGTAAATAAACCAAATTGCGGGGACTTAGGATCACCGACCAATGACTTTGTTGGTGGCCGAGACGGGAACCTGCTCGACGATTTCGATGCCGAAGCCTTCGAGGCCGGCGACTTTGCGCGGGTGGTTGGTCAGCAGGCGGATGCGCTTGAGGTTCAGGTCTGACAGGATTTGCGCGCCGATGCCGATTTCGCGCTGGGTGCGGCGCTGGCTTTCAGGCAGCGTAGGCAGGCGCTGCTCGTGATGGAATTGCAGCGTCAGTTTGTCGCCTAGTTTTTCGACGGAGTAGCCCTTCGACGTCTGATGAAGATAGATCAGCGCGCCGCGGCCTTCGTCGGCAATGCGTCGCATCGAGCCTTCGATGGCTTCGTGGCAACCGCACCAGGAGGCGCCGAAAACGTCTCCGACTAAACAATGAGCGTGCATGCGGACGAGAACAGGCTCGTCACTAGCGCGTTCGACATCGCCTTTGACCATGGCGATGTGAGAGTCGCCGTTGATCTCGGACTCGTAGACGATCATGCGAAATTCGCCATAGGAAGTGGGCACCATGGTTTCGGCCACGCGCCGCACGTAGCGCTCATGCGCCATGCGGTAGCGGATGAGCTCGGCGACCGTGAGCATCTTGAGATTGTGCTCGCGGCAGAATTCGGCGAGTTGCGGGACGCGCGCCATGGTGCCGTCGTCATTCATGATCTCGCAGATCACGCCGGCGGGAACTAGTCCGGCGAGACGAGCAAGATCGACGGAGGCTTCGGTTTGTCCGGCGCGGACGAGGACTCCGCCTTTGCGGGCGCGGAGAGGGAAGGTGTGTCCGGGACGCGCGAGGTCGTTCGGGCGCGTGGCCGGATCGATCGCAACCTTGATGGTGTGCGAGCGATCGTAGGCCGAGATTCCGGTGGTCACGCCGTCGCGGGCATCGATCGATTCGGTGAATGCGGTGCCGAAGTTCGAAGTGTTCTCGGCCGACATGGGCGGAAGGCGGAGGTAGTCGAGGCGCTCTTCGGTCATGGCGAGGCAGATGAGGCCGCGTCCGTATTTGGCCATGAAGTTGATGGCTTCGGGCGTGATCTTCTCGGCGGCCATGGTGAGGTCGCCCTCGTTTTCGCGGTCTTCGTCATCAATGACGACGATCATGCGGCCGGCGCGGATCTCGTCCAGCGCGGTCTCGACATCGCAAAATAGGGAAGCGTTTGGCATGATCGGTAACTAGCGATTTTAGCAGGGGCGCGGGCGGGGCCGCGAGGGAGAGCAAAGGCTTCACTACTGAGGACACGGAGCACACGGAGAAGAATGGAAGTCTCGAGGACTCGGGGCGGAGTTGGCGTATTTCCACCATCGTCTTGATCTTTGCAGCTAAGTTTGTAATTACGTGCGCCAGGCCTGAAGGCCTCTCCTCAACAGCGCTCAATTCGTGGGCCTAAAAGTCCACGCTTCCATCGGGTGTCTACGCGGATTGATGACGAGGCGAATGCTTCAGAAGGTAGCCGAGACAGGACTGATTACAGGAGGCCGTGACCGTTGGTAAAGCCGTTGTGGGGGGGCCCAAAGCGAAATCGCTTCTTCTGCTTCAGGGAGTCGGCTACAGCGGCCAGGAAAGCGTCAGGCAAGTCGTGCTCAGGGGCCAACAGGAGGACGGGGAGGTTTGGACGCACCGCCTTGAGGCGCGCGCGAATCGCGAGTTGCTCGTCGACCGTGAACGAGGAGCTGAGGATGGCAAGGTGATATCGCTGGGAAGTGGCCCGCCGGATAGCGTGGTCAATTTCCGGCACGGGATCGGCACTGTAGCCCGCCTGGGTGAGCACATTCGCGCGAGCGCTTAGTCGAGAGACATCGCTGCCGACAACAAGGATGCGGCGGGGCTGCGGATTGTGGGAGCGCCGAATCATCAATTAATTAGACGACGTAAAAGTAAAACGGTTAGCTCATGCTCGCAGCCAGAGTTGAATGCGTCAACTCAACTGACAGGGCTCGGGCGGAAACGCCAGCCTTTCGAATAAGATGCGCGGAGTAGCGAAGCATAACCGATTGTGTTGGGCGGAGAACAAATTTATTTGCGCTACTACGAGGCGCGCAACAGTGCTTCGCGGGACGCCGCGCGGAGCGGCGGGACGGGGATTCCTAAGCCCGGCGCGGACGATGCTCGCAGGCAAGCGTATTGAGGCAGGATTCGGCGATCCGCAGGCGTTCTACGGCGCGGCCGCCCACGATGTGCGACTCGACGATCTCAGCGACGTCGGCCTCGGTCACGCTGCCGTACCAGACGGCTTCGGGATACACAACGACAGTCGGGCCATGCTCGCACTGGTCCAGGCATCCAGACTTGTTGGCGCGCACAGTTGCCTTAACTCCGCTCCGTGCCAACTGAGTCTTGAAGGCGAGCTGCAGGGAAGCGTTTCCTGCCGGATCGCAGCATCCACGGGGATGGCCATCGGGCCGCTGGTTGGCGCAGATGAAGATATGCTTTTCGAATTTGGGCATGGATAAGGTCGGGTCGCTTTCGTCTCGTTGCTTTCGTTTCAGGGATAGGTGGTATCAGCTTTGTGCCAAGAAAAAGGGCCGCGCTCGGCGGCCCGTGAATCGTCAAGTGAGGAGATTAGAGCGTCGACTCGATCTCGAATCCCCAAGCTTCCAAAAGGGGTTCGGGAATGTACTTGGAATTCTTGTTCTTGCGCGCCCACTCGCGGAGTCGGGTCGAGCGAATGTATTGGTCAGGGGCCAGCTTGAATTCCTTGACCACTTGTTCGAATTCAGTGATGGTGGGAACAACCGGACCAATTGGTTCGGGCTTTCCCCAGTTCGGATTGCCGCGTCGCTTTGCCATTTTAAAGTTTTGTCCTGCCTTCTGGGATGAATTCCTCGCTCAGCTCAGAATGAGCACCCGGGGTATTACCAGCGTATTAACTAGTCCCTAAGTCACTGCATCCACACGTGCACTGCAAAGACTCGAACTGCTACTTTGGCGCCTTCTCGGGGGGTGTGAGAACCACAATTAGAGCACTACAGCGAGCCTCAAAACCGCTTAAGTATACCCCAGTTCTGACCCTTAATTCAAGGAAAATGAACAATGCATTACTGGCGTCCATCCGGCCGCATTTCCCGGAGCTGTCAGGCTAACTTATTGTAAGTAATACGTTTGGAGCGTTGGGCGGTTAGCTGCTATACACGGGTGGGCCGAGGAATGCGATGTAAGTTGTAGGAGACAAAGGTCTTCGGAGCGGTTCTGACGGCGACATCCTGCCGATGCCGAGGGGAACCGAATGAACCGATACTGGCCGCAATGACACCGATCCCCGGTTCTTACTGGACGACGGTGACCGTCGCGGTATTCGAGGTAACGCCGCCGGACGTGGCTGTGATGTTAGCGTTTCCGATCGCGACAGCGGTGACCAAACCGGTCGACGAAACGGTGGCGGTCGAGGTCGGGACGGACGTCCACGTCGCGATGGTCGTGACGTTTGCGGTCGAGCCGTCACCGTATGTGGCGGTAGCGGTGAACTGAACCGTAGTGGGCCCCAAGGACAAGCTCAGTGGTGTCGGGTTGGGCGGCGAAATGCTAATGCTGGTGACTTGCTTCTGTGTCACCGTTACACCGGTGGATGCGATCACGCCGCCGCTCTGAGCTTTTACCTGGGCCGTTCCCAGGGCCCCTGCCGTGAGCAGGCCCGCACCGCTGATGGTCGCGATGTTGGTCGGGGTGGTGCTCCAAGTGACTTGCGAGGTCACGTCTGCCGTGGTGTTGTTGCCGTAGGTGGCGGTGGCGGTGTATTGCTGGGTCACGCCCGGCTGGACCGATGCATTCTGAGGAGCGATTGCCAACGCCGTAATGGTGTTTCCGCCCGGGAAGAATTGTCCGCAACCTTGGACGGCCATCAGGATGGTTACTGCCAAAGCGATCAGGGAAATGGATTGTAGCCGGTGCACAAATTTATCCTATCACCAGACTCGAATGTGATGTCGCTTCGCATACGTCAGAGCGAACTCCCAAACTAGAACCCGGGAAGCGAGGTCATGTTCTTTTAGCAGTTGTATTTCTAGTATCTTGGAGCACAATAGGAACTTCGGGAACAGAAGTTTGAACAAGGCTATAGATGTTGTCCTGTACGCAGGGGGCCTGTTTCCAGAATGTATCTCCCCAGGAACCGCTCGGTCGAAATCGCCGCTCTGGCTATTTTGTTTTGCTTAGCCTGCCTGATCCCAAGGGCAGGGATGGCACAAGGCATCCAGCCCAAGAATGCGGACCGCATCAGCGGGGTGGTCGTCAACAGCGTGAACCACGAACCGATTGCGCGGGCCTTAGTTGTTTCCAACGACGAACGATTCGCAGCGTGGACTGACGTAAATGGCCGCTTCGAGTTCGTGTTTCCGGAAGCTACGGCGGGAAACGATGCCACGACCGGACCGGGGCGTCCGGGCATGAATCTTGTTGGGTATCGTCCGTATGCGTTCAAGGCCCGCAAGCCTGGATTCCTGAGCCGCCAAGGCGATCAAGGCATGACGTTGTCGAACGTGCCAGACGGCAAGGAGATCGAAATCACGCTCGTGCCGGAAGCTCTAATTGTGGGCCATATTGCGCTGCCAACGTCAGAGCCTCCTGATCCGATTGAAGTTGAACTCTATCAGCGGCAGGTGCAAAAAGGACGAGCTCACTGGGTTTCGGTGGGAGTGCAAACCACCCGATCTGACGGCGAGTTTCGTTTTGCCGAACTTTCCGCAGGCACCTACAAGCTGCTGACGCATGAGTTGCTGGATGAGGACCCGAAGACTGCGGCTCCGGGCGGACAAGTGTACGCCTATGCGCCGGTCTATTACCCGAACGCGAACGGCTTCGCCTCGGCGGGAACGATTCAACTGACACCGGGGCAGATCGTCCACGCCAATTTGTCGCTGGTGAGGCAGCCGTGCTTTCCAGTGATCGTGCCGGTCGCGAATGTTCCGCCAGGCGTTGGAGGGGTCAATGTCAAGGTTTCGCCCCAAGGCCGTGATGGGCCGGGATTCGCTCTGGGTTTCGACCCGCAGAAGCAGATGATTGTTGGGTCGCTGCCCAACGGAAATTTCCGACTGGAAGCGACGGCTTTTGGAGGGCAGGTGCTCAGTGGCGTTACGAACATTACAGTTCGCGGCGGGGCTGAGGGGACGGTCCTTCCTTTGGCTGCCAGTCCACCAGTCATGGTAAATGTGAAGGAACAGTTCACCTCCGATGTCGCCCCGGTTATGACGGTTACAACAGGCGCCGGCGGGATGACTACTTCGCAGCAACGAAAGTATGACGTCACGGTAATATTCGAACCGGCGGACGATTTCGGGGCGCAGCAGCAAAGTGCTTCATCACTTGGGCGGTTAAATACACAACCCAACTCGGTGCAGATGGACAACGTCGCGCCGGGGCGCTACTGGGTGCAGGTCTATCCGACTCACGGCTATGTGGCATCGGTGACAGCCGGTGGCGTGGACTTACGGCGTCAACCGCTGGTTGTCCCCGCCGGAAGTTCCGTGCCTTCGATAGACGTGACGCTGCGGGACGACAGCGCAACGATCGAAGGAACTGTGGAAGGCGTGAGCAGTCTTACAGGATCCGCCGCGCCAATATCTCAGGGAGCTTTCGGATCGATCGGGCCGCCGTCTTCGGCTTCGAGTGCTCGCGTCTACTTCATTCCGTCGCCAGGCAGCACAGGGCGATTCACGGAAAATTTCGTCAACCAGGATGGAAAATTCGGGGCAGTATCGCTGCCGCCGGGTGAGTACCGCGTGCTGGCGTTCAGCAATGTGCAGGCGGACCTCGAGTACGAGAACCCGGAGGCGATGCGAGCGTACGACGGAAAGGGCCAGGTCGTACGTTTGGCAGCAGGCCAGAAAGAGCGTGTGCAACTGCAGTTGGTTTCGACGAGTGAATAAGATGCCAAGGTCTTCAGCATTACGATGCTTCGTTCCTCTTGCAGTCGGGATGGCGCTGTTGTGTGGACAGACATCGCTGTTGGCGCTGGCGTCTGAAATTCCAATTGGCGGCTATCAAGTTTCGGGAACCGTCGTAAACAAAATTGGCGGACATCCGCTCGCGGGGGCGCGCGTCGTAGTAGGAGACGCGAGGAACAGGGACAGAGTGGTTTCGATGGTGACCGCCGAAGATGGACGTTTCACGTTCCACATCCCGGCCGGCAAGTATTCGCTAGGCGCGGAGAAGCGGGGCTTTCTTACAACGTCGTACAAGGAGCACGAGCAGTTCTCCACGGCGATCGTGACTGGTGGGGGTTTCGATACGGAGAGTCTGGTGATCCATCTTGCTCCGAACGCGGTGCTGAGAGGCAAGGTGATTGACGAGTCGGGGGAACCCGTTCGGAACGCGAACGTGACGGTCTACCGCGAGAGCCGCGAGTCGGGCATCAGCCAAATCAGACCGGTACTGCAATCAACGACCAACGATCAGGGAACTTATGAAGCGACGCCACTGGACGATGGGACTTACTTTGTGTCCGTGCGCGCGAAACCGTGGTATGCGGTGCATGGTCAGCCCTCCCGCGGGGCAGAAGGGACGATGCCTGCGATGGTGGATTCGTCGCTCGACGTCGCGTATCCGACTACCTATTACGGTGACGTTACGGAATCCGATGATGCGACGCCTATTCCGATTCGGGGTGGAGACAAGGTGGAAGCTGATATTCACGTGGGGCCGGTACCGTCGCTTCATATCGTTGTGCATATGGGGGAGGAGGACAGAACGCGCGGATTTTCCATGCCAAATTTTCAAAAGCAATCGTTCGACGGAATGGAGCGCGTGGAAACTGGCCAGGTAAACGGGATCGCCCCCGGGGTATTCGAGATCACGGGGATTCCCGCAGGCCATTACACGGTCCACCAGTTTGGGGGGCCGAACACGCAGGTGAACGAGCCCAGCGAGGTCGAACTGAGTTCGACCAGCTCTGACCTCGACATGTCGTCGGGGAGCCCGGCCAGCACAGTGAAGGTGAAGGTGCAGGTGGTGGGCGAGTCGAAGGTGCCGGTGCCCATGAGAATCGCGATGCGGAATAGCAAAGGGAGAGTTGCGTCGATCCGGCCTGTGAGCGCCGAGGGAGAGGCGACTTTCACGAACGTCAGCACCGGCGAATATAACTTCACGGCCGGCTCGCCTAATAAGCCGTATTCGGTGAGGATTGCGTCGACCAACGGGGTCACGGAGGGGCGCAAGCTCAACGTGTCATCTGGTTCGTCGCTCGAGGTCACGCTTTCGTTGATCGGTGGCGAAGTGACGGTGGAGGGCGTAGCGCAACGTGCGGGTAAGCCGTTTTCCGGCGCGATGGTGGTGCTGGTGCCGAAAGACCCTGACCTGAAGCGGGAATTCTTTCGCCGCGACCAGAGCGATATGGATGGAACGTTCAGCCTTCTGCAGGTGTTCCCCGGCAATTACACCGTGATCGCGATTGAAGATGGTTGGGACCTGGATTGGGGCAAGCCGGGGGTCCTGGCGCAATACACCAAGCACGGACAATCGATTACCGTGGGGAGCCAGACCAAAGCTTCGTCGCAGCTTCCGGAGCCGGTGGAAGTGCTCCCGAAGTAGTGCGAGTTTCGTGAGGGCTGATTCTGATCCGCAATCGCAAGTAGAGGTCAGAACGCACGCCCGTGGGCGCTGCACAGCCCAACCGATGAGCAGCAAGCCGCTGGCGAAGATCCAACTTCCTGCTACGCGTACTGCAATGCGCGGCCACGATGCCTGCAGTTGTACGACGAAAGAAGCGGCCAGAGCGATAAGCACAAAGACGGAGAAGATCAGGCCGAGAAGCACCGCTGCCGAGGTGAAGCTCAGCCCCAGTCCGGCTCCGTTGAGATAACCGTGATAGAGGCCGAGTAGCGCCGCGAGGGCTGTCGTGACTCGTAACGACAACTTTGCGTCAGCCGCGAGCAGCCCTCCGAGTAACAGGCACCGCTAGGTTCGAATTGATCTGCCCCGGAAATCCCACTGATTCGGGATTGATCCGGAGTTTTTGCGAATCACCCCAGACTCTTTAAACATCTGCAAGATGCAAGTGCATATCCTTTCGAGTGCGTTACGGCATGTCCGATCGCATCTCGCAGGAAGTTCTGTCGGACGATTGCGCTGACCAGACAAGAATCAAACGGGAGACGGCATATGGCTACGAAAGAAATTAACGTACAGCGCTTCAGCGTGACTTCTTCCAAGGATTTCCGCGATGTCGTAGCTGCGCTTGAGGCGGCGATTGGGCATCCCGACATGAACTCCTTTAGCAAGCAACTCGGCGCAGCAAAATCCTTCGCAGAGGTGGAAAAGATCGTCGATGAAGCGACCGGCCCGGGGGGATTGATGGAATTCACGCGGATGGACCTCGGCGCAGTGCTGCGCAAGCGAAATGGCACAGAAGCCCGGCAGAGTCTCCGCTTTCTAGTCGGGAATCCCGTCATCATGAGCGCGATGGTTCAGCATGTGCCGGATGCCGGGTCGTACGCACCGGTGACGATTCTGGTCGACGAGCGTTCCGATGGCGTTCATCTGTCATACGACAGGATGGCTACTTTTCTCGCTACTTACGGAAGCTCCGAAGCCCTGAAAGTTGCCCAAGATCTGGATAAGAAGGTTGAGACATTGTTGCTGGCAGTCGGTGGTTGAGCGCTGTGCTGGCGCGGGCCGTTTTTGGCAACTACATTTGGCTTCTGGTTCGTCATCGACTCGCAGTGTTGTATCCCAAGCGAGCCAGAATGATGTTCTCGAACTCCCATCCTGTGGCGCCAAAGTTCAACACTTCAGAAGCGGAAACGTAGGCGGCTTGATTATTGCTAGCGGTGAACGAGTGGCAGTATTTGGCCAGAGCGCCTGCGGGGCAGTGAATGATGCCGGTGGGATTGGTGTTGTGCTGCAGTGCGACGCCGGGATTCTCCGCTTGCAATTCTGCGACCGTGAGGTCGGGAATGGTGATGACGGCAATGCAGTTGGGTTGCACTCCGTTGGCGCGCGCGTCGGGCGCAATGGTCTGAAGGGTCCCACCTTGCATCTGTACGGTTACAGGATTGAGGGCGATGGGTTGAGTCGCCAACTCCTGCTGTGCTTGCTGCCAAAGCGCTTGCAACTGAGATTCGGTGGCTCCGCCGTTGGTTTGGTTGTCGAAGGATGAGGACGAACAGGATGGAGTAGGGGCGTACTGACTCCCGCCGCATCCCGTAAAGGCAAGGACGAACAGAAGCGTTGCGGTGGTTGCGATGATTAGGAAGTTGGGATGAGGCGTCGTGCATGGGCAGGGAGGTCCAACGACAGGCATCAGTATCACCTCGATACTGGGCAGCTATCGGCGGCAGAGCGGGGGCACATCATGGAAAGGGACAGGAAAGGCAATGAGGAATTCCCAAGGTAGGAAGCCGCTCAGCTAGTTCCGTTACGAAAACGTCGACATGGGCGGGAGTGCTTGCGGGGGTATTCCGTGGCTCGTCGTGGGTGGGTTCCTGCAGAAGATTTGGAGTGTTCCTACGGGTTTTAGTCGAGGGAAACGGATGCCGGATTGCAGCAGAATAGCCGCGTCGTCTTCGGTGAAGAGCGTCGGAGGAGTCAGCAGAGAATTCGGACGACCACGTTGAGAAGGCGGCATCACGGGTAGATCGATGAGTACTAAGGGTCTAACGGCCTGAGAGGCGTGGGTGTGAATGGGCCAGGGAAGTTGAGGGCGGCAGAGGGAGCTATCTGCAGTTTTGATACGGTGGTCAGAATTTACATAGTGCACTGGAAAAGTGGTCGGAGCAGTTTCGGGATGAATGAGTTTTGAACCATTGAGCCAGGGTCATTGCCTTGGCAGAAGGGACAAGGAAGTGGTAGGCTACAGCCAATTGATTGATCGCGACCAGAAGCGATTAATTCGTCCGCGCCTTCCTTACTCGGGTCCTGTAATGAGCCAAGTCGCACAGGATCAAGTCGATGTGGTGAGACATGCCAGCGACCATGAGTAACGCCCTTCGGAACGCCGTTCGTAATGGTATGAGGGAATCTCAGATGGAGACGCTGGAAAAAGCGGTTCCAGCGAGCGCATTCGCGTCGCTGCCTGAAACCCCGATTCGTTGGAGCACATTTGCCGTCGGTTACCTGGTGCCCACCGCACTGGTGGTCTTTTTTGCCACAACGGGTATTTCGTTCATGGCTCCGGTGTTAGACCCTGTCGACACGCGGGAGAGCGTTCACCTGGTTGCGCCGGTGCTGGAGCCGCCTCCGGAAGAACCCAAGCCGGTAGCTGAGGCAGTCAAGGCACCGCCACCTAAGCCAGTCGTGCCTCCCAAGGTGCAAGCAAAAGCTCCCGTGGTCACCCCGCCCCCGGTCGAGGCACCGAAGGTGGAAGTAGCCAAAGTAACGCCTCCGTTGGTGACCGCGGTGACGAAGCCGGATCGCGCCCCGGAGTTGGCGTCCAAGGGAAGCTCGGCGCCGGTCACCGAGCACAAGCCGCCGCGGCAGGTGCAGACCGGAGGCTTTGGCGATCCGAACGGAGTGCCGGTGAATAACAACAGCACAAGCAAAGGTCCGTTGATAGCGAAGGTCGGATCTTTCGATCTGCCGTCAGGGCCGGGATCGGGTAACGGGACGGGTGGAGACAAGGGCGTCCGCGGCACGGTTGCCAGCGCGGGATTTGGCAATGGCGTCGCCCCAGTGAGCGATGGGGGTGGCCACGGAAACGGACAGGTGCGGACAACTAATTTCGGCAACGCAGAACCTGCTCCCAGCGAGGCGCCGAAGAAACAAGCCGCTACCGTTTCGAAAGACACGCCCGTTTCATTGCTCAGCAAACCCGCTCCGTCTTATACGTTAGAGGCACGCCAAAGGAAGATCGAAGGGGACGTGGAACTGGAAGTCGAGTTCACTGCGACAGGCCAGGTTCGCGTCATTCGCGTAATACGCGGTTTGGGTTATGGCCTGGACGAGTCGGCGGTGAAGGCCGCCGAGAACATCCGCTTCGCGCCTGCACGACGGGACGGCCAGGCGGTTGACGCCCAGGGCCGGCTCAAGATCGTCTTCCGATTGTCCTAAGGCTGTGCTGGAGGAATAGATGTCGAAAGTTTGGCGATTTCGCATGGCGATGGCTGCTTTGACCGCGCTCGTAATCTGCGGCGCATTGACGAGCGCGGTAGCGAAGAAAAAGCCGAAAGCACAGAGTCAGGACCAGGCTTGGGAGTCAGATCCCAAGTTCAATCTCGTCGTCGACAAGATCTGCACTCAGGAGTTGCTGTTCGTTAAGAACCTGCGCCAGTACAGCCCAATGGTGGAGACGTATATCCAGAATATGCGTCCCGACAAGGACCTGGGCCCGGTGCCGGTCAGCGACCAGTACTTTTTGGGACGGGTGAAGCTGCAGACGGGTGTCGATGATACGAACTTTCTGCCGCAAGAGAAAGAGTCGCAGCCGAATCCCTTCCAAAAGATATTCGCCAGCATGAAGCTGACCAAGTCCAAAAAGGGCGATAAGAAATCATCACCAAGCGGCGGCTACATGTCCGATGGGTTTGCGCAGATGATCCTGATGGATGCGACGTCGTTTGACCGGCAGCATTACGAATTCCGTTTTGTCCGTCGTGAGTTTCTGGGCGACGTGAGAACTCTGGTTATCGATGTTCAGCCAAGACAGCCGCAGTCGAGGGCCATGTTCGTTGGGCGGATATGGGCCGAAGACGAGGGCTATAACGTCGTGCGCTTCAATGGGACATATATGCCAAATCCCAAACACGGCGAGTTCATGCACTTCGATAGCTGGCGGTTGAACATGGGCAACGATCAGTGGTTGCCGGCCTATGTTTACAGCGAGGAGACGGACCTTACTCGCGGAAAGGACCATTGGAACTTTCGCGCGCAGACGCTACTGTGGGGCTACGATGTCGTTCGTCCCAACCAGAACGGCCAGTTCACCGATATTGTTGTGGAATCTCCCGACAAAGTGAAGGACCAGAGCAATTCCAAGCAGGATGTGACGACGGTCGAGGCGCAACGGGCCTGGGAACGCCAGGCGGAAGACAACGTCGTCGACCGGTTACAGCGTGCGGCTTTGCTGGCGCCAGAGGGCGATGTCGATAAGGTTCTTAACACCGTGGTTCAAAACCTGGAAGTCACCAACAATCTCGAGATCATGCCCGAGGTCCGCTGCCGCGTTTTGCTGACGCAACCTATGGAAAGCTTCACCATAGGTCACACGATCATAGTGAGCCGCGGGCTGCTGGATGCACTACCTGACGAAGCTTCGCTCGCGGCTGTACTCGCACACGAAATGGGCCACATTGTGTTGGGTCACGGAATCAACGAGAAGTACGCTTTCAGCGATCGCATGATCTTTCCCGATGAATCGACGATCAGCAATATCAAGATGAAGCACACCCCGGAAGAGGAGAAAGACGCCGACGCAAAGGCGTTGCAATTGCTGCAGAATTCTCCCTACAAGGACAAGTTGGCTTCTGCCGGCCTCTTTTTTGCGGCGATGCAGGCAGAAGCTCCCCAACTGCCTAATCTGATTAAGGGACAGTTCAGCAATTCCATCGACTCTCAGCAGACGGGGGTCCGCATGGCCAGTCTGGTTTCAAGTGCTCCTGCTCTTGAGACAAAGGATGTGAAGCAGATCGCTGCGTTGCCGCTGGGCGGGCGCATCAAGCTCGACCCCTGGTCTGACCAACTGAGTATCAAGAAGACGCAACCGGTGCGGTTGCTGTCGGCGAGTGAGAAAATGCCGTTCGAGGTGACGCCGATGTTTCCGTACTTGACGCGCTCAAGTCAGCCGGCGGCTGCGAGCCAAGCTGGGACTGGGAATGACGCGAAACAAACGGCGCCTGCGAAACCGTCGGCGGATATGAAGGCGGCGGAAACGCCGACCCCTCCACCACAGCAGCAGCCACAGCCGCCGCAACCGCAGCCACAGTAAGGCCGGTTCGCGGCAGTAGGTCTTACGGCTCGCGCTGGGCGCTTGTCTAACGATCGGCTGGGGGAATCGAGGAAGGAAATTCTCGCGAGATCGATGGGTTCGCTGAAACAATCGTACTTGGGTTGTCGACGAAAAGGGCTTGTGCGACGGCCTTGTCGGTGAGGGCGCTGACGCGTTCATAGGCTGGCGACAGGATGGGTGGGCGGTGCCGCGCGTCGTGAGCATCGCTGGCAACAACGTGAACCGCATCGCGCTTCAGAAGCCACTCTGCCATTTGCTGCGGACGCTCTCCCCAGTGACCCGTGAATGAGCCCGCCGTAATCTGTATCAGGCAGCCATACTCAATCAGTTCCAGTACCTTCTCGCGTCTATCCAGCAATACGGGGTTCCGTTCAGGATGGGTGACGATCGGAATTATGCCAGTGCTGACCAGGCGAAAGATGCCCTCGCGAATAACAGGCACAAGGCTGAAGTCGTTAAATTCGACCAGCAAATAATTTGAGTTCGCGATGGTGTATCGCCCGGGAAAGAGGAGCGCGTCTTCGATGTTTTCGTAGGAAAAGCGAAAGTCGCAACCCAGGCTGAAGTCGAGCAAATGGCCGCAGGTGGCTTGCAGCTCGTGCCGCATGGACTCAAAATGCGTGCGGTCGTAACTATACTTGTCATTCGCGTGGGGTGTGGCCACAACGTGGCGCACACCATCGTGGGCAGCGATGCGGCACATCTCGGCCGTCTCCTCCCATGAAGTGGAGCCATCGTCGATCTGGGGCAGAATGTGGCAGTGAAGATCGATCATTGGTGAAGCTTCCGGGGTCAGGCGACGGTTAGGGCTAGCCCAGGGGGACTTCCCCAACGCGAGGTGCGTTGATGGCTACATCTGTTGGCTACATCTAATGATACAGGCTATGATACGGGCAGAGTTCCTCGCGGATAGCGGTTCTACGACTCGCGTAGAACTGACCCAGGCCCAGCCACAGCCTGCGGTAATTCCGCCGTAGCCACGCGTCGATGATGGATCTCGGCACGATTCGGCTGTCCTCTCGAGCCATCGACAAGGCAAGCCGGATTCGTAGCTACGTTTTAAACGTACGACCATGGAAAAGAGCGGCGGCTTTCGGCTCGCGCTGTTAACGGCAAGTGGACGATGTCCCCGTTGGATGTGGGAGCCACTGCAGGCCGCTGTTGCCGATGGCCGTGTAACGCTCGTTACTGTCGCTAGCATCTCAGGCTTGCCGACGCCTTCTCATTCGTGGATCGTCGAGTTGTATGCCTTGTGGGAGCGCAAGCGCTACCTCACTCCAGACAGCTTATTGCAAGACATTGACGTTGTAACATGTAGCGGCGGGCCAGTTGTGTCGCTCGAAGCACAAGAAGTCGAGCAGCTCGCCACGGAGCTGGCAAATTGTCAGGCCGACGTGGTCCTCGTCACGCCAGAAGCATGCCAAGCCAGTCTCGACGGAATCGGGATGCCGATATGGAAGATCCAGTTTGGGGCGAACAAGCGCCAACAGAATGCTCCGGGACTGTGGGAGGTGGTGGAGCGGTCTCTCAGCACCGTTTCATTAGTGGAAACATTTGTTACACCTGGATCGCAGCCGAGGATCCTGGAGACGATTGTGGGGCGGACCGATCCACGGAGTTGGATCAGGAACCAAGCTGGATTGGCGGCGAAAGCGTCTGAGCTGCTGCGGCGATGGATTCCGCCGCAGAGGTATCGTGTAGAACGCGTCATGCCAGGTTTCAACTGCGAAGCGCACTCGCGAAATGGTGCGGGGAAGGAGTCTGGAATTGCAGTGTTGGGTTTGCTGGCGCGATTTGGAAAACATGCCGGCGAGTCTGCGTTCAATGTCGGACAGTGGCAACTGGCGGTCGATACCACAGGGGATTTTCGCCGGCTCGACGATCCAGAGATACTGACACCACCTGCAGACCGCTTCTGGTCCGATCCGTTTCTGCTGCAACGGGACGGGGTGCTGCATGTGTTTGTTGAGGAGTGTTTGTACCAATCAGGCAGAGGGCGCATTGCCATGCTGTCGAGGTCGCCTTCGGGCGAGTGGTCAGGACCGAGGACGGTGCTCGAACGTCCGTACCACTTGTCGTACCCGTTTGTCTTCGAACATGAAGGCGAGTTGTTGATGCTTCCGGAGACAACGGCAGCGGGCAGGGTGGAACTGTACCGGTGCGTTCGATTCCCGGACGAGTGGGAACTCGATACCACGTTGGTCGACAACCTCGCGGGAGCGGATTCAACTCTGTGGTTTCAGGATGAGCGCTGGTGGATGTTCGTGGACGTGAAGGACGAACTGCACATTCTGTATTCGGATTCGCCGCGGGGGCCGTGGCGCGCACATCGCGGAAACCCCGTAAAGTCTGATTCGCGAAGCAGCAGGCCCGCGGGGCGCATATTCCGGAATGGAGCCGACGTCATCCGCCCGGCGCAAGATTGCTCTGTGCAGTATGGCCGCGAGGTGGTGTTCAACAAGATCACGCGGCTCACTCCTGACGAGTTTGAAGAGGTCGAGATCGGACGGCTGGGCACGCCGTGGAATGGATCAACCGGCTGCCACACGTTCAACCAACTCGACGGAATAACCGTGGTGGATCGACTGGTGCAGCGTCGCAGGTAGCGTCAACCTATCCTGTCTGGCTGGCCGGCGACTCCCAGAGTTGGGGCGGCGTTTCTGCAATCGCGGGAAACAAGGTTGAGCTGCGATTCTCCACGAAGAGCTCAATGCCAGCGGGATCGAGTACGACCTTCTTAAACGCCTGGATGACCTGCTGAGCGGGCACCATCCAAGGCAGCCGACGAGCGGTCAGGTGGACGTCTTTGCGCGGTGCGAACTCCCAATCGGCGCTGTCCGGGTAGCGCTCGCGATCGTGGTAGAAGTAATCCTGCCTGCCCAGGTCGATGCCGCAAAGCACGATTCGCTGGTAGTTCATGCGCACGGCCAAACTGAGCATCGCGATGACGGAGCCGCCATATTTAAACAGCCATTCCAGGTTGTCGCCCGGCTCAAACACGCCTCTAGACCGCAGGAAGCGTATGCCTGTCTCGAGTTCTGCCTCGCTTCGCGCGGTAACCGGCGCGGTGTATCCCACATAGAGATTCTCCCGAAAACCAGGCGGTAACTCGTGCAGTAGCTGCCTCTCGGACTGCGGATACGGCTCGGTCGCGATCTTTACGGTGTGGCGGTAGTCCTGAGCCCGGCGCTGGATAGTGGTGAAGAATGCGCGGTACAAATCTTGCTGGATGCTGGTGGACAGGTTTTCGAAGACAAAAATGCGAGGCACGAAGGGGTGCACTGGCCAGAAGTTGAATCCAATCGTATCGTGACGGACTATGACATCCCAACGGCGCTCGGGGATCTCGTTGATCGAGCACCCACTGCCCAGTATGAACACCGTATTGCTGGCTTTGAGGGTAGAGAGCTTTAACGTGTCGAGCATCGGGAGCTTGGTTGCGCGGGCTAAATCGGCAGCCAGCGAATGCTGTTGCCGCAGATAGTAGGCGTGGTAGACGCGCAGCAAGAGGGGATGCGGCAGTTGCTTGATGAGGGACTTGATCATCGGCTAAAGGGCGCGCCGCGTCCGCAGCAGAGAGACAGCGTGCTTTAACCCGAGCGCGGCGAAGAGACTTAAGCAGAGCACAGCGGAGAAAATCAGAGCAAGCACGCGATGCCCGTCGGACCAATTCACCTGGGTTGCAACAAGGGCAATGAGAAACACGCCAGCGGACGCGAATATCCGGCGGAGGTCGTAGTTTATCGGATACAGGCGCTGGGCGACGAAGTACATTACGAAAGCTTCGATCACGTAGGCAACGATGGTAGCGTAGGCCGCGCCGTACATTCCCCAGCGTGGGATCAGCGCAAAGTTCAGCGCAGTGTTAAAGGCAAAGGCGACGAAGCTTACCAGCATCAGCCATTGCGTCCGCCTGGCTTGTACGACGGCAAGGCTGAACATGGTGAAGATGGAGTGCGCCAGATACGCGCCGATGATCCATGGAACGATGCGTCCCGCGGCCACATAACGGTGGTCGAGGAAGTGGGCGATGAAGTCCTGAGCGATGAGAGCTCCGAAACACGCGATGGCCGACAGAACGACGGCTAACTCTGAACAGATGCGGCCCATGGCGCGGCGGCCCGCTTCTTCCTTGCGCGCCAGATCGTAGTATGCAGGGGCCCAAGCCTGCGTGAGAGACAAGGTCACCAGCGACATGACGCCGCCAAAGGTGTACGCGATTGAGTAGAGGCCGACCTCGCTCAGGTCTCGATAGTACCCGAGGATGAATCGATCAGCCACCATCAGTCCGCCGGCCATGAGTTGATGCGGGACCAATGGCAGGCCGATGGCGAGCGTCTCGCGCACAAAGCTCCAGTGGAACGGCGCACGAAGAGCACCCGCGAACAGGAACAACGTAACAACAAGACCAACCAAGGAGGCGGCGAGCTTTCCCAAGAGCATGCCACTTGCTCCCTGGCGAGCAAAAACTACCAGCGCAACGGCGAATGACGCGGTAAGTATGAAAGAAGCGACAGAAAAAAATACGTAGAGCTTTGGCTTGCCCTGGGACTGGAAGACAATCAGCTTGTACTGAAGAAACTGCGCCGAGGCGGCGGTGATGATGGCCCAGACTAAGAAGCGGGCGGGAACGTCGAAACGAGGGGCAAAAGCATGCAGGATGGGCTGTCCGGCGGTAACGGTGAGGAGTACGGCGAACGCGGCAGCCGCCAGCGCAAACTTGATCGTGCTTCCCAGGTACGAGGCCAGCACGGTGGAGTTATCGACATAATGGAAGTACATCCGCTGAATCCCACTGTCGAAGCCGAGTCCAATCACCAGGGCGAGGAATGCAGCGAATGTCTCGGCGAGTGTTATCAAGCCGTAATCAGTTGGAGCCAGGTAGCGGGTGTACAAAGGGAGCAGTAAGAAGTTAAGGGCGCGGATGCCGAAGTTGGCCAGGCCATAGATGGCGGACGCGCCTGCAACTCGGCGGAAGAGTGCCCGCATATCGTTGGCAGGGAACACCGGCAGTTCTGCAGGCGGCACGGACTCTGTCAATTGGCTCACAGGGAACGCCCCTCCGACACGATAACCACCGGGGCCAGTGATGCGCTGGTCTTATACCGCGGCTCACACGGCATATTCTTTGATGCGATAATTCCCGAGATTGTCTTCCATCCATGCAATGGTTTGCCGCAGCCCTTCCTCGAGACTGACGCGGGACCGCCATCCAAGAAGCTGTTGAGCCAGTGAGGAGTCGGCACAAAGCCTTTCGACCTCGCTGTTCTCGGGACGCACTCGCTGCTCCTCAGAGACCAGAGTTAAATCCTTGCCCAGCAGACGGCCGATCAGCTTCGCTAGATCGCCGATGGTGATCTCCACGCCGGAGCCGAAGTTGATGGTCCTCCCGATTGCTTGCGATTCGCTGGCTGCGCAGAGAAAGCCCTCGACGGTGTCGGTTACGTAATTGAAGTCGCGCGTGGGAGACAGCGATCCGACACGAACTTCGGAACCGGAGAGTGCTTGCGTGATGATGGTTGGGATCACCGCGCGTGTCGATTGCCGCGGACCGTAGGTATTAAAGGGACGAACGATCGAAACGGGTAGTCCGAAGGAAAGATAATACGACTCCGCGATTTTGTCTGCGCCGATTTTGCTGGCTGAGTATGGCGACTGGCCTTGCAGTGGATGTTCTTCGTTGATGGGAACGTAGCGCGCGTTTCCGTAGACTTCGCTAGTAGAAGTGCACACGACACGCTCAGTTGCGAGGTCGCGGGCTGCCTGCAGGACGTTGAGGGTGCCCTCAATGTTGGTGCGCACGTAGGATTGCGCCGCGCGATAGGAATAGGGAATGCCGATCAGCGCGGCGAGATGGAACACGAGGTCACGATCGCGCATCGCGCTCTGTACGCTGTCAAAGTCGCGGACATCGCCGAGCACGACATCCACGTCGCTCCGCACGGGAGACGAATCGAGCCATCCCGCGTGTCCGGTTGACGTGTACCGCACCAGGGCGCGAACGTCAGCGCCCAGTTCGACAAGGCGCTCGACCAAGTGGCTGCCGATAAACCCGCCCGCTCCGGTGACCAGTACCGTGCGGCCTCTCCAAGGGTGGTTGCTCAAACTATCCCCGCTGCGACATCGAGCTCTGCTTTGTGGTACTGCTCGATGAGGCCAATATCGATCCAGTATTCTCGGACCGGGAAACTGATGACGGTGCCGCCAGATTCGATGACTGCAGCGATCAAGTCGGTCATATCAAAACGCCGGTCATCGGGCACCAGGCGGCAGACTTCGCGATCGAGCAAATAAATACCGGCGTTGATGAAGTGCCGCAAGACCGGCTTTTCCTGAATGCCGGTGACCTGAACGCCGTTGGTTTCGACGACTCCGAAGGGCACTTCGATATCGTATTGCCGCACACCGACCGTGAGAGACGCGTGATGCTCACGATGGAAATCGAGCATAGCACGGACATCGACGTTGGTCAGGACATCGCCGTTAATCACCAGCAGTGGATCGGTTCCGCTAACCATGCTCGCCAGACCGCCTGCGGTGCCTCTAGGCTCGGATTCCTGGAAGTACTGTAATTGCACTCCGAAGTCGGAGCCATCTTTGAAGTGCTCAACGATGCTCTGGCTGAGATGATGCGTCGCAACATTAACGGTGCGAATTCCCGACTCGCGAAGCTTGGCGAGAGTGCGTTCCAGCAGCGGACGTCCGTTGACCGGCAGCATAGGCTTGGGGACCGCCTCCGTCAGCGGCATCAGTCGCTTGCCAAATCCTCCGGCCATGATCACGCCGGTGACAGCTAGCTCGTTCTGGTGAAGGATTTCGTGCTGCACGGCCAGGCCGCAGACTCGACTCGATTCGTCTAGAAGTGGAATCTGGCGAATGCTGTGTTGCTCCATCAAGGCGAGGAGTTCGTTCTCGGGAGTTCTTTCAGAGGTGACCACAGGCCGTGACTGGTTGGGTTTCTGCAACCGCGAAACGGGTTGATCAAGGTTGACTCCGCAAAGGATGGCGCGGCGCACGTCTCCGTCGGTGACGGTCGCCAGCAGGTGGCCAGCGTCGTCAACTACGACGGCGATGCCCTTGGCAAAGCGATCGATCACCTCCATCGTGGTTCGGATGGAGGCGTCCTGCGTTACGAGCGGAAGGTTCTCCCGACTCGGCGTCGACGGTTGCAAGGGCGCTTCTTCCGGATTGTGTGGAGTTTGAACTCCGTCGTGCACGAATCAACTCCCAAGGCGAAATCGGTAAAGTGGCTCGCCGGTCATTTCTCGCCATTGCGGCAGACGATCACAAACTGTTCAACCAGGTGGCGCTCGTTCTCCATGGTCCACGAAATGCGTTCAATGGCAACGATTGCGAAGTCCTTAAAGAGTTCGGTCAGACGATCGCGGGTGAGGAACAGGCAGAAGCCAGTGCCGGCCAGTGGCCCTTCGGTCAGGTCGCGAAATCCGTCGGGTTCAACTGGAGTCCCTGCCCCATAGCCCCAGGTTCTCGTTGTAAAAAACGAGGCTTGAAATGGCGCGCCAGGCTTCAGAACGCGTCGCACCTCGGCCAGGGCGGCGCGAACAGAGTCGCTGCCATTACAGCACAGGCTTACATTCTCCAGAACGCCATCGAATGTGTTGTCCGGCCAGGGAAGGGCAGCGTTATCTCCTACGCGGAGATCGGCGGTGAGGCCTTCTTTGGCGAGGCGCTCGCCAGCTTTGCGAATTGCCGTAGGAGAGCAATCAATGCCGGAGACATTGAATCCTTCGCGCGCCATGAACCAGACATTGGCGCCGGGACCGCAGCCGATTTCAAGGAGGCGAGTGCGGGAGCGGTCAGAAACGCGGTAGAAGGTGCGAGCAATAAAGCGCACCACGTGCTCGGGAGGGTACTTGCCCCACTCCCTGGTACTGAAAATCTGCTCCCACACAGGATCGGGCCCGACAGCTAAGGTTTGTGCCATGCGTCCTCAACACCCAAACTACGGGCTGTATGCGACTACTCAGCTCGAATTGAATACCGCAACTGTTGAAGCTGGCGCAGGTTAACCGCGATCGACCCGAGGCGCACGGGCCTGAAGACACTTAGAACTTAGATGTAGTTTACCGCGACTCGCTTCACGGCTTGCTCAGAAATGCCGCAATTTTCTCCATATCCTGCGGTGTGTAACGCTGATCGGTTGGGATGGTTAAGAGTCGACCTGCCAGATCACGAGCCTCGGGATCGCACTCCTCAGTCGCTGGCCAATGGACGGGGCAATAAATGCCGTGCTGCTGAAGTCTCTGACGGGTTGCGTCCCGCTGTTGTGGCGAATCAAACTCCAACACAGCACCCAGGGGCGCGGCCCGGTTAGGCCAATCCGAGAAAATAGGACGGAATCCGCTGGCGCCCTGCAGCTTCGAAATCAGCGACTTTGTGTTTGCAACACGCCGCTTGCGCCACTTAATCGGAACTCCGTGACTGAGATATTTCCGAGACAACTCGGTGGCAAAGGACACGGAGGACGTGTCGAAGGCGAGCTCTCCCTCTTGTTGCCAGGCGCGATACGTCGCTTTCGCTTCGGGAGTCGCGCCACCCAGCAGATATTCCCGCTTCCAAAGCATGGCGGCCAGCTTCAGCGCGCTGGCCGCACTCTCGCTGTGCCCGGTTGGGGGAAGTGGGAGTTCGCGAGGCGACCACAGAATCGCGCCGTCGGGTACCGGAAGAGTCTTGCGGAGCGATGAGAAAACGTACTCTGCGTTCGACCGGAGTGCCCAGCCTGAAACAGGGTCGTGACTGTGATCTTCCACCAGAACGCATGGATTGCGCTCACGCCAGAGGCGCCAGCTCTCACCTCTGCGAACGCCAAAGTAATTCACGGCGATCACGATGTCTGGTGCTTCGGGTTGCAACGTCGACCATTCAGGCTCTGCACGCCGAGGATCGTCGCGGTAAGTGGCCACCTCGATGAAAGATCGCCAATAATCGGAGACATCAAAGCAGAAGTAACTTGGCACCCACAATCGCCGCGACTCTGGCGGGAGCGATTGCAGTAGGGAGACCAAGGCATGCCTGCCTAGCAGGTACCAGCTCGCGGCGTCAGGCCAGGGGATGAACGGCGCCGGCGGCAAACCCACCCAATGAAATTCGCCACCCACCTCCCATCGGTCAGATCGTAGTGTGGCTCTTTTGGCGCCGCTCTTCTGCATCGTTCTCCGGATCGACGGGTAGGTTGTAAAACTTCTTGCGGATCAGCCGGTCTCCGAGTGCGACGGTACGCAGGCTATCGGTGATGATGCGACTCGCGTTGCCGCCGCCGTAGGGATTGACCAGCCCCCGCAACGAGGCACGGAACTCCGGGGAGACGGCCTTCCTGATTCCGCTCACAATATCGTCTCGAGAGTAGCCGACGTCGATGATATTCCGGGCCCGAGCCCTGCCGTTTTGGCGCGTGCCCACGTTCACCGCCGACAACTCGAACGAAGCGGCTTCCACGATGCCGCTCGAGGAATTGCCCACCATCGCCGCGGCGAGACTCATCATGCTGAAGTAGGCGTGGATTCCGAAGTTGTCGATCAGTCGCGAATGGGAATGCTTCGCAACGAATTGCTGCAGCTTCTCACGGATGACGTGGTTGCCAGTATCGGCATTCGGCATGGTGAAGACCGCGGGCATGCCACTGGCCGCAATCGCAGCCAGCAGTTCGGTGACCTGCTCCTCCGCTTGTTCGTACTCCAGGGTGACAGGATGATACGTCACCATCACGAATGGGCCGGATAGCTGAAGCGCAAAACGCCTTTCCAACTCTTCGCGCGGCAGCAACCGCATTGTGTGCAGTTGGTCGAGGCTGGGCTCTCCCGCCACAACGACGCGCCACGGTTCCTCCCCGAGTTGGATAATCCGTTGCGCATACTCTTCGGTCGCAGGGAAGTGCAGGTGACTCAGCTTGGTGAGACTGTGTCGCAATGCATCGTCGATGGCTCCCTCGGTGAGCTCTCCCCCGGAAATGTGCGCAATCGGAATCTTGAATGGCAAGGCAGCCAGGGCCGCGGCATGCATCTCGAAGCGGTCGCCAAGGACGACCATGATGTCGGGTCGCCACCGGTCAAAGAGTTGCGCAAAGCCGATTACGCCTAACCCCATCGACTTGCTGATGCCTTGCGGTGTGTCGGAGGAGAGCAGCATCTCGATGCGTTCTGCAATATCGAAGCCGTCTTCTTCGACCGCGCGCACCGTCATTCCATGCTGCGCTGACAAGTGCATGCCTGAGACCACCAGGCGCAGGTCAAGGGCGGCATCTTTTCGGATTGTCTCCAGCAGCGGGCGGTAGATTCCGTAGTCCGACCGGCTCGTCGTCACAACCCCGATGGTTCTCAAACCAGCATCTCCAGTGTGAACAGATGCCCGGCAGCAAGGTCCTGCTTCAGTTGTCGCCCTAAAACTCGCGCGAGGTCCGAAGGAGGCAATCCGGTTCCGGGCCGACGAATTGCTACCATGCTCTCTGTCAGCAAGGTTCCGGCGCGAAGATCGTGCGCTGCTACCAGGCTGCGACGCGCCACTGCCGCGGTGCTGAGTTCCTCTACCACGGGCCTTTTGATTCCATCGCCCAACGCCGATTGCACGTCGCGGATGCCGCGCACCATCGCAGCAAGCTCGAGCGGCTCGAGAGACGCCCGGTGATCTGGGCCCGGGAGCCGGCGATCGAGCGTGAAATGTTTCTCGACAATGCAGGCATCTAGCGCTGCGGCGGCTATTGGGATCGCAATTCCCTCGGTGTGATCCGAGTAGCCCACGGGCACGTTGAAGCGTTCTTCAAGCGTCTTCATCGCGCGCAGGTTTACGCTGGCGGGCGCGGCAGGATAGTTGCTGACACAGTGCAGCAACACTAGTTCCGCATTGCCGGCGGCATGAATCACGTCTAGTGCGGCCGACACTTCTTCAAGGTTCGACATGCCGGTCGACACGATCAGCGGCTTTCGCTTGCGAGCGATGTGGTTGAGGAGTGCGAAATTGGTGATCTCGCCGCTCGGTATCTTGAACGCCTCCACCCCCATCTCGTCCAGCAGGTCGGCGCTGCGATGGTCGAATGGCGTCGAGAGAAATGCGATGCCCTTTTCGCGGCAATGTTGCTGGATGGCGCGGAACGCATCATCAGGCAGTTCGAGCTTTCGGATCATGTCGAGTTGCGATTCGGTTGCACCTGTGTTCTGCACCTGATAGTTGGCCTTAGGCGCCAGTGCTGTCACAACCTCTTCCGATTTGAAGGTCTGGAACTTGACTATGTCGGCGCCAGCCTCGGCCCCAGCATCGACCAGTTGCAACGCCATTGCAAGACTGCCGTTGTGATTGACACCCGCTTCGGCAATTACGAGGCAGGGCAGGCCAGGGCCAACACCTCGCGTTCCGATGAGGACTGGCTTCACCATGCAGTCCATCCGCCGTCAACTGCGAGCACCTGGCCCGTAACATACGCCGACAGGTCCGAGCTGAGGTAGGCGACAGCGCCCTTCAGGTCTTCCTCGGTCGCCATGCGCCCCAGTGGAGTTCGGCTCTTGTATCGCTCATGAAACGACTCGGGCTGCTGTCTCCACACACCGCCGGGAGCGATACAGTTCACGCGCACTTCGGGTGCCAGTGTCGTCGCCCAGTAACGAGTTAATTGCACAATACCGCCCTTGGCAGCGGCGTAGTGGGCGGGGTTACCCATCTCGGTGCCATCGTACAGCCGCATATCTGGACCGAGCAAACCGTAGATGGACGCGATGTTGATCACAGACCCATGGCCGCCGCGCCGTAAGTGCGGAGCACAGGCACGCGTCATCAGAAAAGCTCCGGTCAACATGACATCCAAGTTTGCTTGCCAGTGAGCCAGAGTTTGCGTCTCAATCTCGAGACCGTCGTCAGGTAGATCCAGCTTGGGATAAGCGGCGTTGTTGATCAGAATGTCGATGCCGCCAAATTGGGCGACTGCGGCTGAAACTGCCGCCTGCACGGAATCCTCACGTGATACATCGACGACGAACGCATTCGCCTGCACAGCGAATCGCTCGGCGATCTGGCTCGCCTTTTGGTTGGCTGCCTGCTCGGCTACGTCGAAGATACAAATACTCGCGCCGAGCTCACCCAGAGCTTCCGCGAAGGCCTCTCCAATCTTGCCCGCACCCCCGGTAATCACAGCAACGCGGCCCTTGAGCGACTCCAGTTCGCGGAGGGCCTTCATCGGCCACCATCCACTGGCGCCGACAGCCAGGGGAATGTCACGAGTCCTTCGCGCACCAATAACTCAGCCAGCGCGAAGTCCCGCGGTTCGTCGATGTGAATAGCACGCTCGTCGGGAACAACCAGGATGCGATGAGGAACTTCATAGAAGTGTGGCGCGTCTTGGTTCATCACGTAATCGCGCCTCCAGAGATACAAGAGCGCATTGACGCGATACGCAGGGGGAACATCCTGGCGCCGCACGTAAGTGTGAGTCTGGGGAACCAGTTGCTTCATGTATCCGCCGAGTTCTTCCACGCAGACCCAGCGGGGATTGAACGGAGGCTCGGACACAGCAACGACACCAGCCGCCTGCGGATCAGCCTCCAGGAGTCGTAACGCCTCCACGACGTCCCGTGGCATTCGGCCGGGAGACGTAGGATCTAGAAGCAGCAGGGAACCAAACTGGGCGCCGCTTTGACGCTCGATTTCCCGCAAAGCGTGTTGCAGCACAGGCCACATGGGTGTGTTGTCCTGAGCCAGTTCTGAAGGACGCAGGAAAGGCACATCTGCACCATGCTTGCGCGAAACATCTGCGATCTGCTCGCTGTCGGTGGAAACGATGCAGCGGTCGATCTCGGGACAGAGCGCTGCCATGCGAATCGAATGCGCGATCAACGGCAGTCCGGCAAAGGGGAGAACATTTTTTCCTGGCAGACCTTTTGATCCGCCACGGGCCGGAATCACCGCCAACAATGGGCGCAGACTCAAGCTTTCCTCCAGTCCGTAACCGTCTCGAATCGTCCGTTCGCGGACGAAAGGCGCGCCGCATCGCAAATACCGACGGCAACCGCACCCTCTTCGAACGTCGTAAGGGTTCCGGGGTCGCCGCCGCAAGCCGCCCGAAGAAATGCCGCGTTCTGGTCTCGCATTGTCGCGTCTCGGTCCTGCGGAAAATGCTCTGTTTGGGGCGGTTGGTTCTTTATGCGCAGCGTGACGGTTTGCGCAACGCCATCCCATACGATCTCGCCTGAGCTGCCGTACGCTTGCATCGTCCGATGCGTAGTGCGGCTGAGGTAATCCAGGCGAATCGATAGCGCCGCCCCATCCGGCGTTTCCCAGTAGAGATCCGCGGCCTCCTCCGATTCAATGCCCAGGCGTCCAGAGTTCTGCAACTGCGCGAACACACGCGACGGAGCGCCGAACAGCCACACGGCATAATCGATCTCGTGGACCAGATCGAGTAGCACTCCTCCCTCCTCGGCTCGCGCCGAGTAACTTTGCCGATAGTCGCGATCGGGGCGCCAGTCGGGCAGATACGATTGGCACTCGATACGCACGGCATGTACTGTTCCAATCTCGGGCAGGCGCTGGCGAAAGTTCAGGAGTGACAGGTCAAAACGCAGATCGCAGGCGACATGCACTGGGCCCGCGCCCTCGGTAATAAGGCGCGCAGCCTCCGAGAGGCCCGAAACATTAGCGGCGAGGGGCTTCTCCACCAGCACAGCGCAGCCGAGATCGATTGCCGAGCGGAGATCTGCCATGTGACGTGATGTGTCGGTGGCAATGACGAGAGCGCACGCTCCGGCTGCGACCGCTTCTTCCAGGTTGCTGCGAACTTCGAACCCATTCGCCTCAAGCTCTGTGCGACGAGTCGGCCGCACCGGAATGGCCGAGACTTCCGCCCCGATCAGGTCGCGGAATACGCGAAGATGCCTGCTCCCGATAGAACCGGTGCCAAACACAGACACAGCGCCATTGAGTGCAGTCTGGGTTGGCGCGGGGGCACGGATGTGTTTAGGCGATCGCACAAGTAACCGCTTGTTATCGTGACGCAAGCGCTTCTGGGGGTTGAGACCCAGGGAATCGAGTATGGCAACTTGGCTGCTTTTCGTCAAAATGGCGGAACGCGAGTCCACTACCCATCGCTGCATTCAGGGCGTGAATCCTGTGGTAATCTCGTGTTAGCGCCTTTCCGCATTGCCCCCTTCGTTGATTTCCCAAGTACCGGTTCTCGAAACTTATCGGACTGTACTGGAGTGCGAAAATGGCTTTGCAAGCGGGCACACTACGTTGTGCCTTGTACGTTATCCTCACGCTGGCCGTCCTTACGGCGATCGCGTCAGCTCAAGAGACAACGACCTCTCCAGCGAAGCCACCTGAGTCCGAGGCATTACCCGCGCAGCAGGAGACTCCGGCGAATGCCTCGCCAGGACCGCTGGTGGTTCGGGATCAATCGCGTTACATTGTTTCGCCCGGAGACGTGCTGGAAATCTCGGTGTACGGTGTGCCCGACCTCACCCAAAGAGCTCGAGTCAACACCGACGGCGACGTCAACTTGCCGTTGGTGAATTACGTTCACGTCGGCGGGTTGCACCTCGAAGATGCACAGTCGACAATTGAACAGGCCTTGCGGGCTGGCAACTATGTGAAGAATCCGCACGTCACGTTGCTGGTTACGGAGTATGGTAGCGGCGCTGAACTCCTGGGCGAAGTGGCGCGTCCGGGAATCTACCCTGTGCTCGGGCAGAGGCGCCTGTACGACCTCTTCAGCGCGGCAGGCGGGACTACCTCGACTGCCGGCCGTACTGTAACCATTGCCAACCGTGCTAATCACACTCAGCGAACTGTGTTGCTAACCAACGACCCGCAGAAAATAATGGATGCAGATGTATGGGTGTACCAGGGCGAGACCGTCTTCGTCGCGCGCGCGGGAGTGATCTACGTCGTGGGCGAAGTGCTGTCGCCCAGCAGCTTCGTTATGGAGAACAAGACCGAATACACGGCCTTGCGCGCCATCGCCATGGCGCACGGGGCTACTAAAAACGCCAAACTGTCATCGGCGACCATCGTGCGCCGGAACGGAGACGGGGTTCAGCAAATCCCTGTGGCGCTCGACAAAATTGAGCAATCGAAGGCGCCCGACGTCAAGTTGCAAGCCGAAGACATCCTCTACGTGCCCACCAATAAGGCCAAAGTCGTGGGAATACAAGCCGCTCAAATCGCCATAGGCCTCGCGACCACTGCCGCCATTTGGAGCATTCCTCGCAACTAGGTGGTCTTCTATGTCGATTCGCCAACTGCATTGGTTACTTTAGTTTCTCTCGGCCGCCGATTTTTCTTGTGTCCCATTCCTCCTGCCCATTAGAAAGGCTCTGTGGGGACAGGGAGCTTTTGTGTCCCTGTCCACTCGGCGTCCAGCGTGCACCTGCGACTGCTCTTTGAAAATTCCCGTTTTGGAACTTTGTGGCCCGGTGAACGGTTGAAAACGCCGAGCTAAGTGCCACGGGCAGAATTGGATACGTATAACTATATTATTTATCAATGACTTGCGAACAGTTTTCTGCCAAATTATTGATTCTAAATAACCGCATATAAGCAATTTTTAGGTGTTATAGCTGACTACATCACCCATTCGAGCCCGGCGACCCTAGGTTGTCGCGTGTGCGAGTACCTTTTCGACCGCGTCTGCCGTTTCGTGCATATCGGTATTCGACAAGGTGGGATGCACGAGAAACATGAGCGACGTTCCCCCAAGCTCCTTGGCGACGGGTAACCGCGCAGGCGGCCGCATCTCGGGTGGGAACGCTTTCTCCAGATAGATCTCGCTGCAGCTTCCACTGAAGCACGGTATTCCTTCGGCCTTCACCGCCTCAATTACGAGATCGCGGGTCCAACCGGCACGTAGCCTTTCCGGACGCAAGAATGCATAGTACTTGTAGTAAGAATGTTCGATGTGAGCCGGTGGAACGGTGACCCGCAAGGCTGGCATTTCCGCAAAGCGCTGGGTCAGGATTGCCGCGAATCGCCGTCGCCGCTCGAGCATCTCAGGTAAGCGCCGTAGCAACACCCTGCCCATTGCGCTTTGCATTTCGGTAATACGCCAGTTGGTTCCAAACGACTCGTGCAGCCAGCGGAAGCCATCCGGATGGATCCGGTTGTAGACCGCATCGTAGCCCTTGCCATGATCCTTATAGGCCCAGGCCGCGGACCATAGTCCGGTGTCGTTGGTTGTGACCAGGCCGCCTTCCCCGCCGAGGGTCATGATTTTGTCCTGGCAGAAGGAGAAGGCGTTAATGTGGCCCATTGAGCCTACAGGACGGCCCTTGTACTCGGCGCCGTGAGCTTGTGCGCAGTCTTCGATGGCCTTCAGGCCGTGCTCGCCGGCGACGTTCAGAATGGCATCCATGTCGCAGGGCCATCCGGCAAGATGAACCGCGATGATCGCCTTCGTACGGGGAGTGATCGCGGCCCGTACCGTATCGGCGGTGATGTTTTGTGAGTCGCGATCTACGTCTGCCATCACGGGCGTGGCACCTCGCATGACGACGCAACTGGCGGAAGCGATAAATGTCCGGCTGGCAACGATGACTTCGTCACCAGGACCGATGCCGAGAGCGTACAACCCCAGCTCGAGTGCGACGGTTCCGTTGGCCACTGCGATGGCGTGTTTGCATCCAATCGAGGCCGCGTATTCTGCTTCGAACTGCCTTCCCTCGTCGCCTGTCCAGTAATTTACCTTGCCTGAACGGAGCGGTTGCATCGCTGCCTCAATGACCTCTTCATCGAACCAGGGCCACGGCGCGAACGGCGTTGAGCGCATGGGCTCTCCACCGTCTATGGCGAGTGTGGAGGTAAGCAAAGATGGATTCGACATTGGTCGCTCTAAGCTCGGTATTCCGGAAAATAGTTGGTTCGTAATGCAGCCAGGGCTGGCGCGGCAACTCGCCTTTCCACCAGTTTACGGTATCGACGCGGGTCGCAAATCAACGACAAATAGGAATAGAGGTACGTGTTACCGCCGAAGCTGCGCTTAAAGGCGAAGAGGTTGTCTTCGCCGTGTGCGCCACCGCCCAGATGCAGGCGATCGCAGCCTTGCGAACGTGCGCGGCCGACAGCATCGTTGATGATCAGGGTAGTCGCCTTGTTTGTGCGACCCAGATCGTTCGTCGCACTCAGGTGATAGTGGGCCATCGCACGGTCAATCATGAAAAGCGCTGCGCCCACTGGCAGGTCGTCCATCCAGGCAAGAGCAACATCGAGGCGGTGTCCGAGTCCTTCGGCGAGTGACTCGTAATACTGTTGCGGGAAATGGTAATAGTCGCCTGCTCCAAGTTCCGTCATCCGGTGCTCGTACAGTTCTTGGAACAGTTGAAGGTCATCCCGCAGCATTCTACTATCCGAAGTCCAGGTTAAACGTAGATGACGCCGTGCGAAATTGAGGTCCGATCGTCGACCTTTGTTTAAGGTCGCAATGCTTGTTGTCTCGTCTTGCCAGCGAGAAACGTCGAGTGCGATGGTTGGCCCCGCCTGGTGTAGATGGAAATCTTGTCCCAGTGCGCCCGCAAACCAGTGCTCTTGCTTCAAGAGAGGGTGTAGCCGCACATGTGCGGAGATCACTTGATTATCAGAGCACCAGTCGCGCAGTGCGTCGAGCAGTTCGAGCCCCTGGTCGGCGGTAATGGCGGGAACGTCGTCCAGCAGCAAGAGACCGCCATAGCCATAGGGAGTCGCAGCATCAAAGCCAGGCTCGTCGGGAGCGAAGGACAGAGTGTTCAGTGGCCGGAGTAGAAGAGGGAACAGGGCGCGCACAGTCCGAGTCTCGATGAGCGCGGCCATCGCGGTTCCGTGCCCTATCGCCTGGTAGGCCCTCACGTAACCGGGTCGGTAATACACATCCGGGACGGCCGCCGAATCGATTAGCGACTCCCAAAGACGGGTGTCGCCGGCATCATCGGCAGAAAGAGTCCGAGCCGTCCATGTCGAGCGCGGTAATGGATTCGTCGCCATACTTTCAAATCACCTTCGATTATGGCTGCCCGAGATTAGGCTCGCGATCACGCTTGCCGCGACTCTTTCGATGTCTCGAGCACCGCCGAGGCGAGATGCAAGCCTCGCCACTCATCTTCAAAAACCGCCATCAGCATAAGGTCGAGGAACTGGCCGTCCCTGAACTGTTCGTCCCGCAGAATTCCCTCGGGACGAAACCCTAGAGATTCATAAATCCGGATAGCGCGTTCATTGTTGGTGAGCACATGCAAGATTACTTTGTGCAGGTTTAACTGCGAGAAGGCCCAGGAAACTACGGCTTCCGTCACGCGCGTCCCAAGACCTCTCCCCCAAAGCGCTTTGTCGCCGATCAGGATGGCGAACTGTCCTTTGCGAACGCGGCTGTCTATTTGGTACAGCCCCACGTGGCCGATGCATTGATCCGTCGCAGCATCAGCGATAGTCCAGAGCACTTCGTCTGGCCGATTGCTGTGGCGCTTGATCCAGTCTTCGAGGTTTGCCCGAGAGTAGCCGGCGGAGAAACCACCGAGGTGGCGGATGACGTCCCAATCGTTGCGATAGGTGTACAGACACTCGACGTCCTTCGGTTCGAGTGCACGCAGGACGACATCGCCTAGATTAATCATGCACACCACCTTGTTTCCGCGTCACGGGATGCAGCCCGAGATCGTCAACCAGCCGCACATCCTGGCCGGACCGAACTCCCGATCCCCGAAACATCTTCGTCAGGGTCAGCCATAGAATCTTAAGGTCGAGCCAGAAGCTTTGATGATCGACATACCAGACATCGAGTTGGAGGCGCCGGCTGAAGGGGATATCCTGCCGGCCCTGCACTTGCGCCCAGCCGGTAATGCCAGGCTTTACCTCGTGGCGTCGGGCCTGCTCGGGTGTGTATCGCTCCAGGTATTCCATTAGCAGCGGACGTGGACCTACCAGGCTCATCTCGCCCTTTATCACATTCCAAAACTGCGGAAGTTCATCAAGGCCGTAGCGGCGCAACCAGGCTCCCAGAGGCGTGACGCGGTCGGCATCTGAGTGGTGCGTTGCGGCCGTGTCGCCAACTGTCATGGTGCGAAACTTAATCATCGTGAACGGGTGAGC
Organism: uncultured Acidobacteriaceae bacterium; assembly: GCA_963699185.1. Taxonomy (GTDB): domain Bacteria; phylum Acidobacteriota; class Terriglobia; order Terriglobales; family Acidobacteriaceae; genus DASRAA01. The sequence goes on from OY969419.1 coordinate 2,317,990, forward strand.
GTGATAGCCAGGCCTGCGCTGCCGGAACAAGACGTGACTTCCCATTCGCCAGAGGATCGCAAGAGAAAGAGCGAGCATCAGCGGAGACAGGATAATCATTCCAACTATAGCGATTGCGAGGTCCAAAGCTCGCTTGGCAATCCTGCTTATTGCTTTTGCAGGCAAAGTCTCTCCTTTGCAACGGCGGCAACCGGAACTTGCAGCCCGCGTTCTCGAAGGAGTTCGCGGTAAAGGCCAACCAGCTCGCCCCACACAATACCCTGCCGAAACTCACGCTCTACCCGTTGGCGCCCGATTTGCCCCATGTGCCGAGCCGCCGCGGGATTCGCCAAAAGCTTGCTGATCGCTTCAGCCAGCGCACGCGAGTCGCCGACGGGCACCAGAATACCGCTTCTTCCGTCGAGCACGGAATCGACGGCGCCCGTCGCTTGGGTGGTGACAACCGGCCGCTCCGCCGCCTGCGCCTCGAGCACAGTATTGGGGAAGCCTTCGCGATAGGTTGGCAGGACGAAGACATCCATCGCCAGGTAATAGGGAGCGATGTCGGGCTGAAACGGGATAGCCACGATCCCAGAACCGGCGTCGATGCGGGCGCGAATTTCCGGATCAATCGGATTCCCTTGCTCGTAGCTGCCTATGAGCAGGAGGGAAGCGTCGGGGAATTGTTGGCGCACCAGATCGAATGCGGCCGTCAATTCGCGGACGCCCTTATCCTGGGTGAACCGGCCAATGAAGCCAATCACTGGGCCCGCCTCAAGCTTCAGCTCGTGACGGATTTCTGCTGCACGCGCTATTCGCGACTGCGTAGGGACGAAGCGAGATGCATCGACACCATTGCTGCTCCCTGAGCCAAGCACAATGGCCTTGCGTGGATCCGCGAGCTTCAGATCGACGGCACGATCGCGCAAGCTGGGGCTCACACAGATCACACGGTGGGCACAGACACAGGCGATCCGCTCTGACGCGAAGAGAATCATGCGTGTCAGGCCGCGGGCAGTTTCGACGCGCAATCCGCGTAAGGTGTATATGCGGCAGGGAACGCGAGCCAACCACGCCGCTAGCATGACCAACAGGCTTGCCTTCGGAGTGCCAGCATTGCAGATCGTCGGCCGGAGCCGCCGTAGCAGCCTCCAAATGCGAACGAAAGAAATGAAGTCACGAAGCGGGGAAACGTCCCGCTCCATCGCTACGGTAAACAGCGGCACCGATTGCTCAAGCCCGGCCTGCTCGACGAACGCCCCCGGAGCACTGAGTGCCGCCGGGCAGAATCCGGCATCCTGCAAATAGCGAAGCTGCCCGCGCAAGAGCACAAGACTCAACGGTGAAGTTACCGCATGCAGTGTGTCGATGCGCTGGCTGGTCACGCTGCCCCCCCGATCGAGATCGTCTCCGTCAGTTCACGCGCATCGCCTGTCCGTCGGCTGTGTTCGAGCCAGGCTTCGAACATCAACACATCCCAAAGATGAAATTCCCATCGACGCTTGCCGGAGATGTGTTCCTGCCATGCACGGCGGATTGGCACTAGATTGAAAAAGCCTTCGTCGCGAAGCCGGCTCTCATCGAGCAGCGACTCCGCCCAATCGCGCAACGGACCACGTAGCCAGGAATCAAGAGGTATACCAAACCCGAACTTGGGGCGCTCGACCAGTTCACGTGGAACATAACGATACAGAACCTGCCGCAGAATCCACTTGCCCTCTTTTCCGCGAACCTTCATCGACAGCGGCAAGCGCCAGGCGAACTCCGCGACGCGATGATCAAGCAGTGGTATGCGTCCCTCGAGGCTGACAGCCATCGTGGCACGATCCACTTTCACCAGAATATCGTCGGGAAGGTAAGTCACAGCATCGCGATACATCATCTGCTCAGTCGGCGAGGGCAAGTGCGGGCCGTGTCCGTTGGAGGAGTTCAACACCGGCGGCATCGCTGCGCTCAGCAACAGTTCTTGTGGCGAGGCCCAATGCGACGCGAAACGATCGTACATCTCGTCTGCATCGGCGCTCCCCATCACGGATGCTAGCTTGTGAAGCTTGTATCCGGGCACGCGCTGCCGCCACGTCGTTGGCAGTATGGGATGGAAGGCGCGGAATAAGCTATCCCATGTATCGGGCGAAAGAGCGGTCAGCGAGGCCGATCCGAGTTTGCGGAGAGGCAAGGGAAGCGGCTCAAGCTTTTGCCACAGCGGGCCGCCCCAGGTGTGGCGATTGTAACCGCCGAAAATCTCGTCGCCGCCATCGCCTGACATGCTGACGGTCACATGCCTGCGCGCCAGCCGCGATACCAGGAATGTGGGTATCTGCGACGAGTCAGCAAATGGCTCGTCGTACATCGTCGGCAAAAGAGGTACGACCTCGAGCGCCTCGCGGGGCGTAGCGTAGAGTTCGGTATGGTCCGTGCCCAGGTGCTTTGCGACGCGCGCCCCGTCGGAAGCTTCGTTGTAGTCGCTTTCGTGAAGCCCTATCGAGAAGCTTCGGACTGGAGCGTTACTCTGTGCCTGCATCAGGGCGACGACTGTGGAGGAGTCGATACCGCCCGAAAGGAACGATCCGAGCGGCACGTCGGCGTGCATGCGGATCTTCACAGCGTCGCGGAGCAAAGTGTCAAGTGCTTCGATCGCCTCTCGCTCGGTACCGCCAAACTGATGTTGAACGCCCTGCTCGGCAATTTCAGCTAATGACCAATAGGGTTGCGGTTGGCTGTCAAAGCGGTCGGCGCTTACGGTAAGGAACGTCGCTGGCGGCAGCTTCTTGATGTCGCGATAGATCGAGTACGGCGCCGGCACACAATTACGCTGTAAGTAGAGTGCGAGCGCGCCGAGGTCGATGTCAGGGGAGAACTCCGGGTACGCCCGCAGCGCTTTCAACTCCGAAGCAAACAATAAGCGGCCACGCAGTACTCCGTAGTACAGCGGCTTCTCTCCAAAACGATCACGCGCGAGCGTCAGCGTGCGCTCCTTTCGGTCCCACAGCGCGAAGGCAAACATGCCATTGAAGCGCTTCAGAGACTCAGGAAGCCCCCATTTCTCGAAAGCGGCCAGCATTACTTCTGTATCAGAGTGACCGCGAAAGATCAGATCGGGCAACGCAGAGAGCAGATCGTGGCGCAATTCTTCGCAGTTATAGATTTCGCCGTTGAACACCAGAACATATCGGCCTGAGGCGGAATGCATCGGCTGCTTGCCGGCGGGTGAAAGATCCAGAATCGCAAGACGCCGCATTCCAACGGCGATGCCTGCGTCGGCATCAGTCCACGTGCCGCCGTCATCCGGTCCGCGATGGCGCAGCGTCTCCACCATGCGGGCGACGGTGCGGTCCAGCACTTCCGGTGACTGATCGCGATTCGAGTTGAGAAAGCCAGCGATTCCGCACATGATTCCGAAGCCCTGGTTATGGCAGCGCCCGCTTGCCGAAAGTAACGGGACGCGTACCAGGAAACGCAAAATTCCGAACTGGCATCAATCGTTTCGCGCCCACAGGTTCCAACCTTGCACAAAATAGCATGAGCAGTAAAGGAACCATCATGATGCGTTCCCTTACCAGGATGCCAAAGTTGCTGGTGGCGGCGGCGAATGCAACGCTGAAGATAAGCGAATAAACGAGGATGAAGGCCACAAACGGTTCGCGCCAATTACGCAAAGCAGCCAACATTCTGCGGCGACGCTTCCACGCAAACCACAACAGCCCGAGCGCTTCTACGGAGGCGACAGCCGACATTCCACCGCTGACCTCCCACGGAAATGGGCGGAACATCAGGAAGGGCGACTCCGCGATACGCATTGGCAACGATTGGTCGGCGTTGAATGCGGAGCCTCCGATTTGTGTGCTCTTGGTGAGGCGGTCAACGGTTTCGATGCTGCTTTGCGAATCGGCGGTTTCCAAACCGACGAATTCGCTGGCTTGGCTGATCAACAGCAGACTCGCGCCAACCAGGATAGGAACCAGCACAATTTTCGCAGCGAGGTTCTTCCATCCGCCGCGTGACTTGCCCAGAGCGAACGGCAGTGTGAAAGCTACGCCTAGCATGGCGGCGATGTGCGGGCGGACCGCCAACACCCCGGCGGTACCCATGGCGCAGGTAAGGATCGATCGCGTTTCGAGCCTCTGACACACTTTGGCGAAGCCAAACGCCGCGAGACCAATGAACAACTGCGCTAGCGCGTCTTTTCCAATTGCACTTGACCAGAAGAGGTTGGAAGGCAGCAGCAAAGCCAGCATGCCGTACAGCGCAATATCGCCCGTGGGGAATGCGATACAGAACGCGCGGTAGAACAAATAACCGCCCCATAGCGCCGCGAGAGTGAAGAGAACGAAGAGCCCTGGCAACGTATCGCCAATTGCTAACATGACGAAGCCGCAGATGTTATTGATCAGGTTCGTGTTCCAGAACGGAGGCTGGAAGGTGCTCCATCCCACCACCGAGAAGTCGGCGACGCGCTGTCGGCCTACCGACCAGTAGTGAAAGGAATCCACCGAGGTGTCATAGACGAAAACGCCGATCCAGATGTACAAGCTGACGGCAGCCAAGCGCGCAAGGATGCCTGTACTCAACAACTGTTTGAGATAAGGATTACCGCGCCACAGTGGCATGAATGTTACAACGCAGCCAAGAACAACTAGTGGAACGACGATCAGGGAAGGAGCATAGACATCTTGAGCAGCGGAGAAAAACAGCGCCCACAGCCAGACGGGAGACGAGAGAATGCATCCCAGGGCAATCAGCCGGACTGTCAAACCATAGCGCCGCCGAGCGACGTTTTCAGCCGGCTTGATATCTCTTGCTAAGGTGGCAATCGCACTCATTGACCTGTCTCGGCAAGACGCGGGCGGCAAGTGAGCCATAGTGTAGCATGGCAACAACGACTTGACTGGTAGTGCGCCGCCTCGTATTAGGCCTGTAACCACTGAAAGCGTAACGGTTTGTATGCGCATTTTGCAGGTAATCGATTCACTTCGCATTGGCGGTGCGGAGGTCTTGGTACGCGATTTGGCGCCGAGGTTCTTGCAGCACGGGGTTGACTGCGAAGTCCTGGTGCTGTTGCGTAGCGCGAGCGCGCTGGAGATTGGGCTTCAGGAAGCTGGTGTCAAGATTCTGGACACTGGGAATATTCCTCTGTACTCGCCTCGCCAGATTTCAGCCATAGCCAGACGGATGCGCGGGTTCGATCTCGTCCACGTACACTTGTTTCCCGCACAGCTATGGGCAGCGCTGGCCGCACTGCAATCCGGATCTGCGCTGGTGACGACCGAGCACAACACCTGGAATGCGCGTCGCCGCTGGTGGTTTCGCCCCGTGGATGGGTGGATGTATTCGCGTTATCGGCGGATCGCCTGCAATAGCGACGCGACGGCCGAGGAGCTCGCCCGATGGTGCCCGCACGTGAAGGACAGGCTGGACGTCATCCCGAACGGGATACGACTTGAGGTCTTTGCCAATGCTCGCCCGGCTGATTTGTTGGGGCTGGGCGACGGAATGACCAAAGCGGTTTTTGTTGGGCGCTTCGAACCGCAAAAAGACCACGCTACGTTGTTGCGTGCGCTGGCGCTCGCTCCGCATATTCATCTGTTCCTATTGGGGGACGGTCCCCTTCGGAGCCGGCTTGAGCAACTGGCTTGTGATCTGGGAATTGACGAGCGAGTAACGTTCGCCGGCTTCCGGAATGATGTTCCAGAGATACTGAAGGCCTGCAACATCTACGTTCACTCAACCACATCCGATGGCTTTGGAATTGCAGCCTGCGAGGCTATGGCCGCAGGCCTGCCGGTCATCGCCAGTGATGTACCGGGCTTGGCTCAGGTCATCGAGGGTGCGGGGGTAGTTTTTCCGGTAGGCGATCATGCGCACCTTGCGCAAGAACTGAACGCTTTGGCCGGCTCGTCGGAGATGAGGGCAAGCATGTCGGAGGCGAGCCCCCGGCGGGCACGCGACTTCAGCATCGAAAGAACGGTGGAACTTTACATCCAGATGTACGAGACCGTCCTGCAATCTGGGGCCCGGCAGCCGAAGGTGATGGTGTGAGCAACACGGACCACATTGTTGTTGAGGCATTCGGACAGGAGTGGAGCAAGTTCGACCAGAACGATGCCGATCCCGCTGAACTGCGCGCTATCTTCGATCTCTACTTCGCGATCTTTCCGTGGGACGAATTGTCTCGCGACGCCATAGGCTTCGATCTTGGCTGCGGTAGCGGGCGTTGGGCTTATTTCGTGGCTCCTCGAGTGGGCAAACTGTTCTGCATCGATGCAAGCGCGGCGGCTCTACAGGTGGCGCAGAAGAAGCTCGACTCCTACAGCAATTGCGAGTTCTGCTGCGCCTCGGTTGAATCGATTCCACTTCCCGACAACTCTGCCGACTTCGGTTATTCGCTGGGTGTGCTGCATCACGTGCCGGATCCATACGGTGGTATCGAAGCTTGCGTGCGAAAGCTCAAGCCGGGCGCGCCCTTTCTCGTTTACCTCTACTATGCGTTCGATAACCGGCCGTGGTGGTTTCGGGCGATCTGGCGCGTCTCTGATCTGGTTCGCCGTTTGATCAGCCGGCTGCCATTCGCTATTAAGTCCCTGGTCTGCGATGTTATTGCAACTTTGGTGTACTGGCCGCTTGCCCGAACCGCGAAGGTGATTGAGAAACTCGGCCTGCCGGTAGAAGCGTTGCCTCTCGCCCCCTATCGCGACAGGAGTTTCTACATCATGCGGAACGACGCTCTCGATCGCTTCGGTACCCGCCTGGAGCAACGATTCACCAGGGCGCAAATAGACGAGATGATGCGGAAAGCCGGATTGGAGCGCATCCGCTTCAGCGAGACGCCCTGCTGGTGCGCGGTGGGATACAAGACAGTGTCGGCGTCTCAGAGACGTGGTTGAGGCCGGCAATCCTCCGCAGACCCGTGACGGCGATACCATACGAGAGCGCAAGCACCGGAGCCGTTATGCCCATTATTCGTACTTCAACTCACGCTGAGCACTATCGGCTGCGAGCTCTTACCGCAAAGGAGATTGGGTTTCTAAGTGGCCGCGGCCCCGACCGAGAAAAGACCGAACGAGTCGCGCGTTTTATCCTCTCCAAGGTAGGCATAACACCTGGCCGGGTTGTAGTCGACGTGGGCTGCGGCGATGGGACGTTCTTGGGATTATGTCCGGATACAGAAAAAGTCGGCGTCCTTCCCACGGAAGAGGAAGCCAACCGAGTTCGTTCCGAGCACGCTGATCTGAAAATACTCTTTGGGCTCGTGCAGCATCGACTGCCTCTCGATGATTCCGTCTCTGACTATACGGTGTGTAACGGCGTTCTTCTGCTTTTGGCGGATGTCGGCGAAGCGCGACAGGCTATGCTTGAGCTCGCTCGAATCACCAAGCTCGCGGGGATTGTTTACCTAGGGGAGATTCCAGAAGCCGCATCGCGTGGCATTGATCACTCCAGTCCAGCGCGGTGGCTGCATAGCCAACTTAAGTACCAAGGAATTCGGGGATTCGCAGCCGGAGTGAAAGATATTCTGGTCGCAGCCTCGAGCAAGAAGGAGCTAGTGTTCCATCCCGAACCTGGATTCTTCGCGGAGCCGTCGACGATCATTGATATCGCAGCGGCATACGGCTTGCGGTGTGAATGGCACGACCGCCATCCGTTCGCCTCGGATCGGTGGGATTTTCTCTTCCGCAAGACCGCATGAAGGCGGCGGACACTCGCATCGAGACCCATCTTTTTCTCGTGACTTTATGCGGGGGGCGTTCCGTAGGTAACCCACTCAGTTCCAAAATGAACAGTCTCGGTCGTGTATCTGTGCTGGCGCAGTATCTCCTCAACTGGTCCGTAAGTGCGCTCGCCGCGCGCCATATCGCCGTCCACAAAATGGTCGGAACTAATCGCAAAGTGCGGTCTAAACTGGCGAATCGCGTTTCCGGCGCCCTCGAGTGCCTTGATCTCTGCGCCTTCTATATTCATCTTCACAAAATCGACGCGCTCAAGCTTGCGCTCGGCCACCACCTGGTCGAGCGTCTTGGTCTGAATCTTGACCATTTTTCCTCCCGGACCATCCCAGAAAGCTGAGGAACCTAGAGCTCCGCGCTCGCAGAATTCGATCTCGGTCTCGCAGTTCCAGAGTCCCGCCGGAACTATTTCGACGTTTGCAGGACGTCCGTTCAGTTCCCAGTTACGCAGCGTCTTTCGTTGGTTTATGGCGTCAGGCTCGAATGCGAGCACTCGCCCTGAAGGTCCAACTTGCAAAGCGAAAATGCTCATTAGGATTCCGTTGAACGCTCCCGCATCGATGACTACATCACCAAGCTTCAGGCGATAGCGATGTTCGAACTGATCGATCAGGCGCCGCACTTCAAATGGCGGTTCTGCGGTGACCAATTTGAACTCGGCGGTCTGCGTAACATACGCTCCGTGGTCGCGGCTGAAGCGGGCTGTGCCGCGTTGCGTGTAGTTGTTGGCGACAAGGCGCAGCCAGTCCTTCGTCGCACCGTCAGGAATCGCGGTCCACACGCTTCTCGCCAGACTCACTTACTCACCTCCGCTACAAATTGCGGCGAACAAGACACTCCCATGACCGCCAGGTACTGCTCGATGATGTGATCTTGCTGGAACCGCTCCAGGGCCCGCTGCGGAATCGCCGGTGCATTTGCAGCCCGCAGCACAGCGAGCAACGATGTTGCCATGCGCTCGTAGTCGCCTACCGGAACCAGCGTGCCATAAGCGCCGTCGCAAAGAATCTCCCGAGGACCAGTTGGGCAATCGGTTGCGACGACCGGCAGGTTCATTGCGAGCGCCTCAATCAGCACCGTGGGCAGTGCTTCAACCACCGAGGATAGCGCAAGCACCTTTGCCCATTTCATGTAGGGGAGTGGATTCGCAACATTACCCAGGAAGCTCACCGAGGTCTCGAGTTCCAGTTCTTGTGTGAGAGTCTCCAGGGCCCGGCGCTCCTCACCGTCGCCAAGGAACACGAGGCGAGCGTCGATACTGCGACACAGAATTGCAAAGGCGCGAAGCAAGGTAGGGTAGTCCTTGTGGTAGTGCAGACGGCCCACCGCGAGCACCATTGGCCTGGTGTCAGACACGGTTCTGGGATCGCTGAGAGGCGCAGCCGCGCGTTGCCAGAATTCCGGCCCGATGATCGGATTGTAAACAACGTGAATCTTGCAGCTGGGGTTCGCGAGGGTGCGCGAAAGGTCCTCGGCCGACCCTTGTGAAACCGCTATAAGCGCGTCGGCCCAGGGATAGAATCGGCGCACCAGGAACGGCGTCATCCTTGTGCGCACCATCGGCGCGTTGGCCGTAATGGCTGAGATAACGTTGTGTTCCGTCAAGACAACCTTCACGGGAACGCGCGCCAAGCGTTTGGCCCACACTGCGACTATATTGGTTTGAGTCGCACCCGAGATCACGATCTGAGGACGCTCGCGTCTCAGATACTTCACAAGTGGAAGCAAGCTGAACAGAGCGCGGCTAGCATTCAAGTCGATGAGCCGTACACCTTCGGGGACAGCGTGGCGAAGCTCGTCGTCGGGAGTCGCCTGTACCATATCTACAGCCAGTCCGCGTTCCACAAAGCCGCGGGCCAGATTGATGAAGACACGCTGTATCCCGCCCGCCATGAGGCAGGGATGAAACAGCGCAATTCGAAGCTCGGCAGCGGCAGATGCCATGTCGATACCACGTCGCAGCATATAGCGATTCCAGCAGGCGTCGCAACGCTTCCCTGAAGTGTGGCCAATTCGCGCTGCGCCAACGTTCTGGTTTAGACTATTGCACCAATTGGGCTCGTGATCCGGCCATTCAGCCGAATCGGAGTGTTGAGTGTCCTCGCCGAACGCCAGACCTTATCTGATTGCTTCCGATTACCGTGAAGGGTTTGAGTCCGGGAGCCAGCTTGTGCAGGCCCTCGACGGATTGTTGGTCGGCTCCCTCTGTCTGCTGCTGGCGTTTGGTCCTCTGGCCTTTGGCGCGGTGCAAGAGTGGGCCATTTGCACTCTCGAAGTTGGCGCAGCCGCTTGTATTGTTTTATGGGCGGTGCGGGAGTTCGCCTCCGGCAGGCCTGAAGTCCATTCCAACCCTCTGTTTCTCCCCATGGTGCTTTTTGCGGCGCTGGTCTGTGTGCAATTGCTAACTGGACGGACGGCCTACTGGTACGTTACCTGGCAGAGCGCATTGCTGTGGGCAGCCTACGGAATGATCTTTTTCACCGTGACGCAGTGCCTGCGCCGTACACGATGGATTAAGACGTTCGCAGTGTTCTTCATCGTATTCGGATTCTTCGTTGCTCTATTTGCCATGGTTCAGCAATTCACTTGGAACGGGCTGTTGTATTGGAGGGTACCTAACCAATACGGCGGCATGGTGTACGGTCCTTACGTTGATCACTCGCATTATGCCGGATTGATGGAAATGCTGGTACCGATTCCGCTGGTGTCCGCGATGATGAATCGCTGGCCAAAACCGTGGCGAGTGCTGTTTGGGTTCGTTGCCCTGCTCATGGCTAGCACGATTTTCCTATCGCGGTCCCTTGGCGGCATGCTTGCCTTCGGAGCGCAAATGGTCGTTCTTGCCATCATCGCGGCAGTGCGGGAGCACTCAAGACGCCAGGTACCGCTGATGTTGCTAATGGCGATGTTATTTGCCGTATGGCTGGTTCTGCTGAGTCCGGGCGGCATCACTGAGAGGATCGCGCGGCTTCACGACCCACTGGGAAAAGCAGGTGCCGGGGATCGCCTCGCAATCGTGAAAGACAGCTTTAGAATGATTCGCTCACGGCCCGTTCTCGGATGGGGATTAGGGACGTTTCCTGAAGTGTATCCCTCGTTTCGGAGCTTCTATACGAACTATTTCGTAAATGAGGCACATAACGACTATGTACAGATGGCGGTCGAAACAGGACTCGCAGGTTTTGCCCTCGGGTGCTGGTTCATTGCGCTGTTATTCCGTCGCGGCCTGCACAGAATCGAGCGCTGGCGGACTGACATTCGTTCGGCGGTGACGCTGGCTTCGATCGTTGGAGTTACCGGCATTCTGGTTCACAGTCTGTCGGATTTCAACCTGCAGATTCCCGCCAATGCGGCTCTTTTTTTTGCCCTGGCCGCACTCGCCACCGGAACTTCCTAGAGTTCGGGTCAACGACGCGAGCATGGCTTTTCCACCGTTCGCGCACTTTTGCTGGGCCAGCACCAAGAGCCAGTTCGTACTTAAGGCCGTTTTCCCTCTGACACTGTGGGCTGGGACTGGCGGCTAACCGCAGGGCGGTACACCGTGAGTTGGCCGACTTCTTCCCCCGGTTCGTAATTCTCCTTGATCGCGCGCTCAACGGCAGGAGAATACCGGTCAGGGTCGTCGATATCGTGGATAAGCATGACCGAGAAGGCTTTCTTGCGGATCATGTCAATGAGCGGCGTTTCGTCCCACACTCCCGTTGCGGCCAACTGGGTGATAATAGCGGGTTCAAATGGCACCTGCTTCCCGGCTTGGTAGAGCAGAGTCATGTTCTCCGACATCACCGGTTCTGGACTGGATTGGAGAATGCGGAGGAGTGTTTCCGAATTTCGGACGTTGTCGGCGTATTCCTGGCGTAGAGAGCTGCTGGGCGCGACAAAGCGAACGGCCGCCACGGCCTGCTGAGCAATCATTAAAAGCGGGAGCAGGTATGCCACCGCAGATGCGGAAGATACCGGGCGCATGGACCGCCAACTCCAAATGAGGCGTGCCACCACCAACCCGGCGAGTGTACAGGCGCTCAGGTTCCATTCCAGGAGGTAGTTGCTATTAGCGCCTGCCTTGCCGACCGTGAGGGACACGAGCCCGGAAACTACGAAGTGAACGGCGAATGTGAACAGTGCCAGCCGGTAGGTACTCTTCAGGAGTCGGGCGCGGAGCGGCGCCAATCTACGCCTTGAAAATGCTCTTGCGGCATCGGCCAGAGGACCGAACGCGCCGGCACAGGCCAGAGCAAGCAGAGGGAGCGTCAGCTGCATATTTTCATTTATGAGACGAATCGTGCGCCGAAGAGAAAAAGTGTTCTGGTTGTAAAGGAAGAGGTGCCGAACTACCTGCCCGTGCGTCGCGAGCGCAAGCAGCGCCAATACAAATGCTCCCAGGGCGGTCGTGAACAAAACGAATTTAGTCGCCTGCCTGAGATCCAGAATGGCGGCGACGATCAAGCAAGCCAGCGCGCCGGCGATTAGCGACTGCTTGGTATACATTGCCGCGACAAACAAGACGAACGCGGCGTAGCGCATCGCGGCGGTTCCGCCAAAGATGAAAACAGCCAAACCAGCGAAGGTCAGCCAAAGCCCAAGCATGTCGACTCGCATCAGCAATGCCCAGTCCATATTGTCGAGGCCGCAGGGCAACGCGGCTGCGAAAATTGCACTTCCAATAGCCGCCAATTTTGGCGCTCGCGCAGGAACCGACCGGTAAACGGTCCATCCCATCGTCAGGCACAAGGCCAAGGTCGAAAGAAGGGTCACCAGGCGCCCGGCAAACAAAAGGTTGCCCGTTAGTTTCGATACCATCCAGGAAACCAGATGGTAGAGCGGCGGGTAGTGAAAAACGATGTAGGGATAGTGGGAGATTGAGGCATACGCAGACGCGAGCCGCGTAACGTGCGCGGCCTGCCAAAGGACGATACCCTCGCCGTAATCGAACTCGAAGGGGTATGTCGTCGCCTTCGCGACCCAATAAAAATAAGCCACAGCGGCGAAGATAGCCGGAAAACAGAGGACTGCGACATACTGTCTTGCTGTCAGGAAGAACCGGGTGTGCGGGTCGTTCGGGAGGGACGCGCGACGATCAGCATTTGCTTTCCAAGCGGCTTCACGGGAGAGTTCAGGTAGAGCCATATGAGGAAGGAGTATATCTTTACCGGCGGGTGGTCTCTGGGGGTTGGGCTACAGATCCTACAGAATTCGGAGTTGTGTCCGGTCCTTGCGAAGACTGATATAAAGTGAGATCTTGGACGACTAGGATTGGCCTCATAGTTCGCTCAACATCAGACAGAAACTCGTCATTACCCGGGAAGACTGCCCACCGTCTGAAGAATCGGTACATTTTGTAACTGACAAGCACGCACTCGCGGTCTTGCTGTCGGAGCTTTGGTAGCGCTTCCTTCCGAACTTCATCTGGCAATAAGAATGGCCAGGAATTGACTCGCGTTCTTTCCACCGGTGGTACGCCGCTCCATATTGAGAAGCTGTACAGGCCAGGGAGCATAAGTACCTCCCGGCAGTTTTGGCTGAGTCCGCTGACGGTGGCCGTCAAGCGGGTTGTATCATTCGGCGGAAGCCGCAACCAGTGTGTTCCCGGAAGATTCACGGGCTCAGCACTGTCCCACGCGCTGAAGCGCAGTTTTGTGTGTCTCGCACCAGCCAAAAACACCAGAATAACCAGGAGGGTCGCTGTTCGACCGGCAAAACTGGGGGTCAGGGGGGGCATCTGCGTCCCTGAGCTCTCATGTTCAATGCAGTTTATGCCGTCAGCCAGCAGCACAACTGCGGCTGTCATTGGCATAAGCGCGGCCCAATCGACTTGTTCGCCTGCCATAGGGAATAGTTGCAGGCTAAGAAGCGGGCCCAGCAGAGCAAGGAACAACCGATTCGAATACTCCAAGCCGGACATGGGCCGTGCATCGACAATGAGCAACCACAGGAATAGCAGCGAACCCGTCAACGCGAGTCGGTGATCATAGGAGAAAGCGCACACTAGCCCGGCGCCAGCCGCGATTTTGAGTAGTCCGAGTCGGGCCGGTCGCACCTCACCCACCCGGTACCAGCTTAACGCCGAAATGGCTGCACCTAGGCCGGCTGCCGATAACAGGATAGAGCTTCCGTGCGTCGCATCCAGGAATGGGCTGTGATAGCTCCTCGACAGCAGCGCGGGGTACGTCACTAAAGACCTGAATAGAGCACGAAGTGTCGTTCCATAAATTAGAACTATGCCTACTCCAGCGCACACGCATACTCCCAAACCTGCTGCCAGCCAACTCAACCCTGTAAGCGACGGCTGCTTCTCCACAGGGCGGACGCTTGCGATACCGATAGTCACTGCCAGCGACCCAAGATAGGCAACCGCGAAGAACTTTTCGGATCCTGTTGAGCCTGCGGAGAACAGCAACAAACCCAGTCCTGCCGCTCCTATCACTAAGAATCCAAATGCTAAATTCCGAAGCCGACCCCTTAGCTGCAGACTTACAGCAAGTGCTGTTGCTATCAACACGAAGATTCCGATATTGATTTTGCAGAGCAGGATGATGCCTATGACGAAGCCCGTCCAAAATGCGCGTGGTTGCTTACTCGGCAGGTACATCCAATCGAGACCCAACCACAGCAGCACCGCGACAGCCAAGATGACCCAAAGCTGGGGATGGCCGACCGATTTGGCCAAGCCCTTCAAGTGTAATCCGACCAAAAGAAACGCGAGGACCGTTGAGCTAAACTGACGTGTCCAGCGCCATACAACTCCTGCGATGAGCGACGCAATCACAATCCACACCGCGAGTAGTGCCCAGCGGAAATTGTCGTGGGTGACGTTGACAGCATCGAAGCGGGCAGTCAGTGCTGCGCTGTAGAAAGTGAATGGGCCATAAAACGCAAATATCTGATCGTAAGGTACTTGGCCCCTGAGAAAGTCCCGGTAAGCTTGAAGGAAATACCCTTCGTCGTCCCAGGGGACAAATGTTGTAAAGAGATACGCGAAAGCGAATGTGGCCACCAGCCCCACAGCGACCAGCGAGACTATCCCCCGCCAGAGACACTTGCATCGACGACGTACCACGACGTCAGATATCAGCGTGTTCCAGTGCTGCTGCATGTGTTCCGCCTCGCGCGGCTTGAGAACTAACGACGAATTCCACTTTAGCTACCAACAGCCCAACACGATCTACTCTTTCGGGAACTCCAGCGAAATAGATCTCCGAAAAGCGGAGGGCAACGACATATTTTCTCGCTGTCAGGAAGAACCAGGTCCGCCGGTCGTTCGGGTCGGACGCGCGATGATTAACATTTGCTTTCCCATCGGCTTCACGGGCGATCGCAGATATAGCCATATCAGGGAGGAGTGTATTCTCAGCCGACTCTTTACCGTCAGCGGCGTAAACTTCGGTCTGCAATCGACAATGTCATAACCGTGCGCGCGAAGAAAATCGCACATCGTCAGATGGGAATAAACAGTGACGTGTGTGTAATCATCGAAATATTCCCGGTACGCATATCGATAATTGGGTTGCAATAAGCAGAGCAGACCGTTGACGGACAACTTCTCCTGAAGTTGATGGAGTACCTGCCCTAACTCGTCCTGCGTGATGTGCTCGAAAAGGTTACTGGCGAACGCGAAATCCACCGAGCCGTCTTCAAGAAATGACAGGTCGGTTACGCTGCCCACATGGCATTCGATGCCGGGTTGAACATACTTGGGCATCTCGGACCAGACGTCCAATGCAATACGGCGCCTCGCTATTACGTTATTGATGAAATGGCCGTATCCCGCCCCTAGTTCGAGGACACAGTGATCTTCGCGGATCCAGCGCTTGAAGAAGAACCTGTAGAGAGATCGCCACAGTGTCTCTCGGCGTGCGTCGTATTCGAAACGAGTCTCGTGATAGCCCGCGTCTACGCTCACGGGAGCCGGCCCCATCCAAATGTCAATCCCCAGATCATCCGCAATCCGACTCTAAGTGCGCGCAGATTGTTCACATTCCCTCCCTTGCTCACACCGATGCGTGGGTGAAAGGTTATTGGGCACTCAACGACCGAAAAATTGTGTCGTAGGGCAGTGTCGAGAAAGTGGGCATTGAATTCAAGGTTGATCGTGGGTTGCACAAACCGAAGAATGTTGGCTACGGTCCCGCGCCGCATCACTTTGTACGTGGTTCCCACGTCGGTGAACGTGCCCCTACCCAGATGCTTCGCCTCGAGCAATTTTCCCGCGAAGAAGTTTCCGTAATACATAAACGTGCTCAATTGGGTGTTGTATTCCCGCAACTGCTCGACTATGCGGGTGCCGTTGACAATCTCCGCGTGAGAAATATACGCGACGAACTTGTCCAGATCGGCCGCTCGATAGGTCATATCGCCTTCGCAAAGGGCGACCAGTTCGGTGTCCTCCCACTGCACCGATTCGGCGAGGCAGCGATAAACACAGTGGCCGTATCCCTGTTGCTCCTCGTTCACCGTGATTGCTCCGGACTGAATGGCGCAGTCCATCGTGTGGTCGTTGCTGTTGTTACTGACGACGATGACGCGCTTGACCATGGGGTGGCTGAGGAAGTCTCTAACCGCCGTTGCGATGCTCAATTCATCGTTGTATGCAGTTAGGGCAACGGTAATCATAGGCTCGTCGCCAAGCGGCAGGGGAACCTTGTGAATACCTCGCCTTTTGCGCGGGAAATAAGCTCCAAGGTCGACGGCAATGAGGATGACGCCGATTGTCGTTGGAAATCCGCTGATCCAAAGAAGCTTCGTAATCGAGCCAACAAACAAGTTCTGGTGAAGAAGCGCGAGGCGCAAGATCGAGAGGACAATCGCCCCGAAGTATATTACAAGGCCAATCAAGAGCGACCAGAGCCCCCAGTAGAACAACGGAAGTTGCGCCACGCGGGCCTTCTGAGGAAGGCGCAGGTTGGGCTCGTCGGGTTGGGATGACCTCTCCGGCGGGGTGAAGTTTTGACGCATTCGTGGCGATTGAGAACCCATTCAAAACCTAAGTTGCCGGGACGGCTATCTCGTCATCATCTGACGTCAAGCGAGATACCGGCTTCCTGTAATGTATCGGCGTTTCATTATTCCCGAAGGTCTCAATCAACAGCGCACTAACAAGAAGAAACGCAGCGACAAAATACCGCGGCTCCGCGATGGGGAATGCAAGAATATGCAGGCAGCAAAAGCTCGCCGCAATCAGCAGGAGTCCCCTTGATCCTTCCGAGTAAAACCAAATCAGTGCACCCAGTAACACCCAAAGCGAGCAAACCGACAGCAGACCGGTCACTCCATGCACCAAGTAGCCTGCGTAGTCGTGGAGAGAGATAGGAGAAACTGCGTTCGCCGGGTGGATCAAGCCGCCGGCGAAACTGTGCCGTATCAGCACCGTCCAGCCATAATTGCGGGCATAGTGATTGATGACGGCGACCGCGGTCCCGGCCAGTGCAGCGCAAGCAACCGCTGCTCGCCAATCCAATGTTCGCTTGAGCGCAAGAACGACCAACAGAGGCGCAAGGAAAAAGAGATTATCTGTCCGAATTGCGAGCGACAGCAACAGTGCAGTGAGACCCGCTGCCACATGGCCACGCTTCACTAACAAAAATCCGCCCAGCACCACGAATCCAGACAGGGCATCCGGCGTAATTTCGCGCGCAATAACGAGCAGGTCAGGAAGAAGAGTGAGCGGAATCACCCACCAGGGATTCTGCACCCACAGCGCCAATACCAACACAATACCTACATAAGCCAAGGGCGAAACCGCCCGTAAACCAAAGAGGGAAAGTGCGTAAATGTAGAGCGGGCGGATGGCGTAAAACGGAACCTGCTCGGCAATGAGTGCTGGCTGTGCCAGCAACTGATCGGTAAACGCGGTATGCGGATAATTCGTCGTGCCCGCCAACTGGAATGCCTGCTGAGCGATTTGGTTTGGATCTGAAGTGTGCAGATGCACGACCGTGGCCGCATAAAGCAAACGGTCAAATGTAGCAAGCGGACTGCGGTATGCTCTCACGGCCACCGCCAATGTGAGTCCGAGCAGGATTGCGTAGCCTACTCTCGTCCGCATTCAACAGGCATCTCCGCGATCTGCCTCGCTGCATTGTACTACTCGTCTCCCTAAGTCAATCCTCCCAGCTGAGGCCGTCGGACAGGCAGATCTCCAGATTTGCGGAACGAGTCCTAAGATTGCGATTTCCTGGCTCAACGATAAAGTGAATTTTTGTGTGCTAGAATCGTGCCCAGACCACGGTAGGTCGGACGCGCCCCTTCATCGAAACGGAGTTCGAAGGTAAGTATCGATGAATCCGACGAGGCAGTTGCTTGACGGCCCGGCTGACCGCGGGCTCAAAGAGCATCCCCTGGACAGGCTCCAGGAGTTATACGCAGCCCACCAACCAGAACTGACGATCAGCGACTACTGGCGCATCCTGCTGAAGCGCAAATGGACGATTCTGGTCTGCGCGCTGGTGGTGGTAACTGTCGCCGGCCTTGCCTCGCTGCGCATTACTCCAATCTACGACGCGGTGGCGCGCGTCTCCATCTTTGGCCAGACGTCGAACCTTCTGAATTTCTCCAAGTCGCAGTCGGCGGATCTGGACGAGGCACAGCTGAGCATCGACACGCAAGTCAGAATCCTACAGTCGAACACTCTTGCCCTGCTCGTGATCCGCAAACTTAACCTGGACGGCCGGCCGGAATTTGCTGGGCCCTCCGGATCCGACGCGAAGCCCGGTGCGATATCGAAATTGTCTCGGCAAAACCTGGGGAGAGAGGAACAGTTGTTGCAGACGTTTCAAGGCAATCTGCGCGTGCAGCAAGTTCCGAATACGGCCATCGTCGAGATTCGGTATTCCAGCCCCGATCCGGCGTTGGCGGCGGAAATCGCCAATGCCACGGCCGATAGTTTTATTGAGCAAAACATCAAGTCGCGCTATGACAGCACCATAACAGCCGCCGATTGGCTCTCGAAACAATTGGCGGACCTCCAGATCAAGGTCGAGACTTCACAAGCAAAATTGGTCGAATACCAGAAAGAACACAACATAATCGGCGCCGACGACAAACAGAACCTCACTGTCGAGAAGCTGGATGGGTTGAGCAAGGAACTGACGCAGGCGCAAGTGCAGCGTATCCAGAAGGAGTCACAATACGACATCGTCAGGGGTACCAATCCGGAAGCGGTTGGCATAGTCCTGCAAGATCCCTTGCTATCAAGCTTTCGCCAGCAGCAGACGGAGCTGGAGGCACAGGACGCGCAGTTGTCTAGCCAGTTTGGCAGTTCCTATCCCAAGGTCCAGGAAGTTCGCAGCCGGCTCGCGCTGATCAAAGACGCCTACAACAAGGAACTGCAGAATGGCATTCGCCGGGTGCAGAACGATTACGATGCGGCGGTGAAGCGCGAACAAATGCTGCAGGGAGCGCTCGATGCGCAAACGACCGTTGCCGATCAGCTGAACGTCAGCGCCATCGAGTACAAGCTGCTGAGGGAGGAAGCCGATTCGAACCGGCGACTATACGATGGGCTGCTGGAGAAGCTAAAAGAAGCCAGCCTGGCTGCGGCATTGAATTCCAGCAACATTCGCATCGTTGACAAAGCACGCGTGCCAATGGCCCCGGCTCGTCCCAACATCCCGCGTAATCTGGAGTATGCGCTGATGCTGGGATTGATCGGCGGAATCGCCATCGCGTTTGTGCTGGAGTCGATGGACACCACGGTTCGTACGCCGGAACAGGTTGAGGCCGTATCCGGTCTTTCCATGTTGGCCATGATTCCGATGAAAGGCGAGTTGCAGAGACCCACTCCACGAAGGGTGACCGGACTTCTCAAAGGGACCCAGCAGGAACAAGTGCCCGCAGTATCTCTTGTGACCTGTCTCGAGCCGCAATCGGAAATTGCGGAGGCTTACCGCGCGCTACGTACATCGATTCTGTTGTCGAGCGCCGGTGGGCCACCGCACTCGATCGTCTTCACCAGCCCCATGCCTCAGGACGGCAAGACGATGACCAGCATCAATACGGCCATCGTACTGGCGCAGCAGGGAAAGAAAGTTCTGCTCGTTGACGCTGACCTGCGGCGTCCGGGCGTTCATCGTGCATTCGGACTTCGTCAGCAGCTTGGATTGTCAAACGTTCTCAGTGGAGGAGCCGACGTAGGGATGGCGACCTTCACCACTCAGCAGCGAAATCTTTTCGTCATGCCCGCCGGTGCGATGCCGCCCCAACCGTCGGAGTTGTTGAGCGCTACTCTCCTGCAAGAGTTGTTGACACAATGGCGCGATGAGTATGACCACGTCATCATCGACTCGCCACCAGCGCTATCCGTGACTGATGCTGTCCTACTATCGGTGCAGGCAGATGCGGTGATACTGGTGGTTCGCGCCAACCAGACGACGACGGGGGCAGTACTCCGGGCACGTGACCTGTTGCTTCACGTGAAGTGCAGCCTGTTGGGCGTGGTGCTGAACGCTGTCGACTTGGCCTCGCTGGGCGACTACTACTCTGGTTCGCGCTACAGCCTCTATTACACGGATTCCAGGCGCAAGGGCGCTAGCCGCGCGCCAGTTGAAGAGGACGATGGCCAGGACGAACCAAGATCCGCGAGTTCCGGCGAACTCTAGTGCTGCTGGAACATCCGTGGCGGTTGCACAGCACGTGGAGTCGTGGCGTGCGTTTTCAGCCATATTGCTGCTAATCTGTTCGCTCGCCGCGTTCTATGTCTGGTGTGCGGTTCGTGTGTACCGGGCTTATCGATTTGCAGCGAGGCGCGACCAAGTTTCGCTCGAGCGTGCAATCCAGATGCAGCCGCGGGACGCAAGCAATTATGACCTGCTGGGCCAATACTTCATCTGGAAAGTCCAGGATCCGCAAGCTGCGGCCTTCCAGTTCCAGCAGGCCACCAGGCTAGATCCCTACGCTTCGTCATACTGGCTGCATCTGGCGCAGGCCGAAAACAGCCTCGGCAATGACCAAGAGCAGATCAAGGCGATCCGAAACGCAATTGCTGTTGACCCAACCACCCCGGAGGTCGCATGGGACGCAGCCAACTTGTTTCTGGTACAAGGCAAGACCGACGAGGCTCTCGATCAGCTAGCGGTTGTGGTGCGCAACGATCCCAGTATGGCCGAGGCTGCCCTTGATACTAGCTGGCGCGCATTAGGAGACGTCGATCCTATCCGTCGGCGATTGCCTCCCGATCCTGAGATCTATCTGAAGTTCGTTAGAGTGCTTGTGGCAAGGCAGCAATGGGGAGCGGCCGATCAAATATGGTCATCAATGCTGCAACTAAATCGGGAGTTCGATCCTCGGGCCGCTTTGTTTTATGTGGATGGATTGCTGGCTCAGCGAAACGTGGCCGGAGCACATGAGGTATGGCAGCAACTTGCAGAGAAGTCCGCCAGTTTAAGGCCATACATCACGCCTGGCAATCTGGTAGTAAACACCAGCTTTGAACATGACTTCCTGAATGCTGGATTTGATTGGCACTATACAGCGCTGCCTGGAATCGCAGTGATGCTGGACTCAACCCAGGCCCATCGCGGCAGCGAGTCTTTGCTGGTCACCTTCTCAGGCAGCGCTGACGATGCAGGGGTCTGGCAATACGTGCCCGTGGCGCCCCGCACTTCGTACCTGGCTTCGGCTTGGGTAAGAAGTGAGGAACTGGAGAGCGCCGATGGCCCGCGCCTACGGATTTACGACGCTCACAAAAACACCGAGTTGGGACATTCGAAGGAAACTCTTGGTACCACCAGCTGGCATCGCGTGGAGGCGACGTTCACTGCCGAACCCGACGGGGCGCTCGTGGTGGTTCGATTTTCGCGCAACCCGGGCGACACGCTAATACGTGGCCAGTTCTGGGTTGATGACGTGCGGCTGTCGCAACTTGGTGGCGCCACCACCCCCGAGGAATAACGGTCTTGCAGTAGCTAGGGTGAATACGAGTCGATTTTAGGGCAATTTTAATTGCGGACCGCTTGCGCTAAAGCCAACGATCCGCATAAAATTTACCCAACGCTGTACCCGTCGACCCGAGAACAGGGTCGATCGCCCCTCTCGTCCCGCCACCCGTCCAGACTGAAAGTATGGGTCACGGACACAGCATGTCGTTTCTGGTGTCGCGACGTATCTCGCGGGAGCTTTGCGGTCATGCGGGACGTGCAATTGACCGACTGCCACGTTGGATATTCAACCGCGGTGGCCTTATAGCGGTAGATGGCTCGCTTTCCATGATTGCAATCTGGCTAGCCTGGCAGCTCCGCTTTGACTTCCACGTACCCCAAAATTATCAAGCGGCGGTGCGTGTGTCCGCAGTCGCACTCTTGCTGGTGCGGCCCGCGTGTCTCTGGATGCTCGGCGCCTATCGAGCCATCTGGAGATATTTCAATCTTGGCGACGCGGTGACCCTGTGTCTCGCCGCTATCCCACCCACGATCATCATGCTGATGCTTCGTATCGGCTGGTTGCAATACCATCCTGTCGCAGTACTGCCGCTTACTGTAATCGTGGTTGATTATGGTGTGTTCGTAATGTTAGGGGTGGGAGTCCGTAGCTTGCGTCGGTACTTGTTCGAGGCATCGCTGGGCGGCGCCACTTCCAAGAGGACGCTGCTGATCGGAACCAGCGAGGGCTTGGCATCTGCCTTGCGGCAGATTTCGTTCCACTCTGACATTCATGTTGTATGCCTGTTGTCGCCCGACACGAGGCTGCACGGGGCGAGGCTCGCCGGGTTCACGGTCTCCGATGGGCTGGAGAGTTTGTCCAAACATCTGGCTTCTGACAAGATCGACCTGGTACTTATCGCCGATGCTGATGTGGAGACAATAAGTGGCGTGATTGCCACGGCCGTGGAATTTGGCATCGAGGCCCGGCTTCTGCCTCTGGCGGCTCACGTCATTAACGGCGATGTCCGTGTAGCAAGAAATCCACGGCCTGAACTAGCGATCAAAGACGCAGTCCCGGTCACCTCGCGGCCCGATCCTGCCGTGGAGGAAGTTTTTCGGGGGCGCTCTGTACTTATCACCGGCGCCGGCGGATCCATCGGCTCTGAATTGAGCCGGCAGGTCGCGCGCCTTCCCGTTGACCAACTTGTGTTGCTCGATCAGGACGAGAATTCCATCTTCCACATGCACAGCGAACTCGCCTCGAACGCGCGAGCGAAGCTGCAACCGGTGCCTCTTGTGGCGGACATTCGCGACCGCGACCGCATATCCGCTGTCTTCAACAAACACAAACCCGACATCGTTCTGCACGCTGCGGCTTACAAGCATGTGCCGGTAATGGAGCACAACTGCAGTGAGGCGGTGCTGAACAACGTTCTTGGTACCCGCACCATTGCCGAAGCTGCGATCGAATGCGGCGCCGAACGCTTTTTGATGATCTCGACTGACAAGGCCGTGAACCCGAGCAGCATCATGGGTGCGACCAAGAGAATGGCGGAGCTCACAATCCAGCGCCTGGCAATGCGGCAGTCGGAACGGGAGAGCATCACCCGGTGTGCGTGCGTCCGGTTCGGGAACGTGATGGGCAGCAGCGGAAGTGTCGCGCCGATCTTCCTCCGGCAGATTGCCGCGGGTGGCCCAGTGACAGTCACGCACGAAGAGATGACGCGCTACTTCATGACGATCCCATCGGCGGTGCAGCTTGTGTTGCAGGCAACAACCCTTGCATCGAATGGAGAGATCTACATCCTCGACATGGGTGACCCGGTGAAGATCACGACTCTGGCCACGCGGCTGATTGAGATGTCGGGACTTCGTCCCGGATACGATATTGAAATCCGCTTCGTCGGCACGCGTCCGGGAGAGAAACTACACGAACAATTGTGGACTGATTCCGCCAGAGTGAATCCGACGAGCTTCCCTGGCGTCTTACGTATTGAGCCTTTGCCGCCGGCGGCTGACTTCGATCAACAACTCGCGGCGCTCGAGGCCGCCGCCTTAACGCGAAATGACGAACGCGCCCGGAGGACGATGATGGAGATGCCGATCAGCTCTGAAGAGTTTCTGCCAGCGACGGCGTGAGGAATCGTTAGGTTGCAGGGATGTGGAGCAGATGTTTCGCTGGCCGCCAAGCTCCGAACAAAGGGTCAGGAAGTCACTGATACCAGGCATCGCCGGAAACGGATCGGCATCATACCATCGCAGAGTTCTTAGTCGTTCTTAGTCCTGCGCGGAGGCAACATGTTAGGAGAAACGTTGCGAAAACTTGTTGCGGTGCTGCTGGTGGTGGTTTGTCCATCAGTCTTGCTGATGGCAGAGCGGCCCAGCGCCATGCTGTACGCAACCGGAGCCGTGACGCTGAATGGGATGCCTGCGGCTAAGTCGATGAGCGTGTTTTCGGGCGACCGTATCGATACGGCAGATGCGTCGGTAGTGTCCATCAATCGTAGTGGCCTTTCACTCGTGATCGACCCGAACTCTTCGGTCCAGTACCAAGCCGATGGTTTCACGATTCTAAAGGGCAAGACCAGCGCCAGGACATCCAACGGAATGTCGGCGCATGCCGGTGCGCTATCCGTCATTCCAAAAGGCAATTCAGCGCTGTTCGACGTCATCCGCAATGGAAATACCATACTTGTCGTCAGCCGCGAGGGAGCACTGACACTCACAGACGGCGTCCAGACGGCGATGCTTGAGCCTGGATACACAGCGAAGGTGATTCTCGACCCTCAGGAACCGAAGCCTGCAGCTTCGGCCAGCGGACAGCAACCTGGCCAGAACACAACCCCGAACCAGGAGTCCACCGCCAGCAGTCAGGATCAGGGCCCAAAGCCTGCGGCCACTACCAGCGGCGACCAGGACCATCATAAGCGAAACATGATCATTCTGATCCTCGCGTCGGCTGCCGCCGGCGCTGCCATCGTCTGTATTCTGGAATGCGGAGGCGGGGGACCGACACCGGTGAGCCCGGTGACGCCTTAATGCCTTGCGGCAGCTAGCGTGTTACTTCGCACCCGAGCCCGCTGAGCGTTTCGAACTGGCAGCCTTCTCAGGCTTTATTTCTTCGAAGCTGAACTGCTTGTCGAGTTTTTCGTAGGGCTTGCCGTCGACCTCCACATACGGGTAGACGAAGTAGTTTAGTGCCGGACCATCCTGCTTAGGAGAGAGTGTGATGTCGCGACCGGTGGAGAACTGCACACGATTAGCATCAACGCTGCCGAAAAAATAATCTTCCTTCTGTTTCGCTTTCCACGCCTCCGAGATGTCAACGGGAACCCAGCCGATTTTGGGCGCATAGAATTCGGCCCAGCAGTGATAACCGGCAATATCTCCTTTGTCCTTGTTCTCGGGCAGAGGAAAGCCGATGTCGAAGCGTGCCGGAATGCCGTCAGCCCGCAGGACCCCGATGAACGGAGAATGGAAGTCCGTGCAGTTGCCATGTTTGGCGTCGCAGGCCCACACCGCGTCACCGCGCCCCCACCCGGAGCCCGTCTTGTCGTACCGCATATTCGTGAAGAAATAGTCATAAGCGGCTTTAGCCTTCGCGACCGTGCCGGTCTGTGATCCGGTCACCTCGACTGCCAGCGCCTTGATCTTGCCATCCGTAGGAATCAGGCTGTCAGGCGCAACTAACCGGCTCATGGACGCAGGCACGACGCCAGGCCTCTGGTCTTCGCGCTCGAGTTGCGCATAATCGCCGCGCGAGTATTCCCGGCGGGTGACCTCGTACTCGAGAGTGAACTCTGCCTTTCCCGGCGCTGGATTCTGGATCTCGGCATACATCATCCGATTACCGTACTCGGGCTCCCGCGTCATCTGCGTTTTGGTGGGAGCCTTGATGTTGAGCGCGCGCACAGTCTGATGGTGGTCAGTCTGCGGCACCGGAACCCACAGGCGCACTTGTTTCGCTCCAGCAGGAATATCTTTCACGGTGAAGTTGTAGGTGAAGCGAAACGTGCGCGATGGCTCGCTGAACTTCTGGGCGTTCGAAGTGTCCTGGGCGGTCAACAGGCACGTCGAGAAAGAGAGCAGCAATAACGATGTGAAGACTCGAAGCGTCACCGAGTTACTCCTTTGAGGCGGTTCAGGCGAAATCGATGAGGCGGAAAGAAGGGCTCCACCCGGTACATAGCTCAAGATTTTAGCAGGAGCTGGTGCAGTCGTGAGGGCCTCGACCTGAGCAAATTCCTCCTTCTGATTTATGCTTGAAGCCTGGCTAGCAATTTCGATTAGCCATCGAGTTCGCTTGGGTATAAACCGCGTATGAGTGACCCCTCAAGTCGGCAATTGGCGAATGCGTTCAACAGAAGAGCGTCGGACACCGGGGTTTCGCTCGGCCTGGGACTTACCAATGAGTGTAATCTCACCTGCGCCTTCTGCTACCGCGATCCAACTCGCGCGGATCGTCTCTCCCTGGATCAAGTGAAGGCAGTCATGGAACGCTTGCCTGTGCAGTCGGTCAATCTCGGCACGGGTGAGAACGGCATGCATCCCGACTTCAAGGCAATACTCGCCTATCTGCAGACGAAGCCGGTCAAGCTCACCATCACTTCCAACGGCCATAGTGTCGCTGTTCTGGAAGACAGGGAATTGCGAGCCTTCCATGACATCGAGTTCTCTCTCGATTACCCGACGGAAGAGGAACAGGATGCACAACGCGGGCACGGCAATTGGGAGCTGATCCAACAACAAGCAAATCGTTGCGTGAGGTTGGGTGTGCCAGTAACCATCATCGCCGTCATGATGAAAGCGAACTACTTGCGTTTAGCGGATGTGGCGCGCGTCGCCAAACAGTTTGACGCTCCTTTGCGAGTGAATGTGTACCAGGCCGTGCGATCGGACATTTATGCCCTCGGCTACGAAGAGTACTGGGAAGGGTTCCGGCGCCTCTTTGAAGAGACCGATGTCATCGCTATCGGCGAGCCGCTGGTTCGCGCGATGGTGGGACTCTCACCGCTCCGAGGCGGCTGTGGCGTGAGCACCGTACGAGTGACACCAAGAGGCACGACACAACCCTGCGTTTATTGGCCAGGATCAGGGGAGCCACTGTCGGATTTGATCTCGATTGGACTCGACATTCTCAACTCAGAGCCCTTCGAACAAGCCCGTACGCTTCCCGATGCGTGCCAGCCTTGCGAGTTCCGCGAGTCGTGCCACGGTGGATGTGCCGGACGACGACGCTTGCAAGGGGCGCTACAGCAGCCGGATTTTTATTGTCCGATCATTCGCGGGCAACGCCCCACACTTTCGATTCGCATGGCTGCTAAACGCGATTTGCCCAAATTGAGCAGTTCCTGCACTACTGTAGTAATCGCACGATAACGGGAGAGCCACGAGTAATTTCGAATTGGGAAATTCCCGATATCGTGGGTACCCCTCCCCCCACCCATCTTGAAAACAAAGGGTTTACAGCACGAGTGTGCGCAAGTTACTCATAGTAAATGTACTTATACGTAAAGTCCTGCAGGGAAAGTACTTAGCTAAAGTTTTCAAAGAGCGTTTAGGGGCGCGATCTCGCTGCCCCGACGAGGGACACCAATCCCTCGCCTCACGCATGGAGATTTACACCGGATCAAGAGAGAAAGGGCGTGGGACACAGGTGAGTGTGATTGGTCATGCTTCTGAGATTACCGTTGTTTTACGCTAACTGGCGGTAGCTTCCTGGTAGCCGACCGCTCACCACCGAAAGGCTCGGTTCTGCGATTACGAGTGAGATGGGGATTTTGCGCCTACTGAGATAGGAAAGCCGTCAACTTGGCCCGCTCGAGCCTCGTGTCAAGTGGCCCACCCCGAGCTCTTCGTGATCTCCCCGCCTAACGCTCTTGGCAGGCGACACCTAAGTGCCAGAAAATACATAGCTAAGAACTGCAACAAATTGCACACCGAACGGCGATACGTGGATGTAAGTGGCTGATTACATTAAGTTCTGATTGGGGCCGCAAAGTGCTACCACCCAATTGGATACTGGTTTCCGCGCTTGGCACGCAGGCCTGGGCGCTGGTAGTCCCTGAATCGATTTGGAGGACAAATGCGCAAACTCTTTGGAACTGTTTTGGCTCTGGTCCTGGTTTCGGGTATCGCGTCGGCTACCCTCGTCACTGTCGTGGTCCCGGACCCCAGCCCTCTCGCGTTCATTTTCTACGGCAATGGTGACGCGTCCGTCACCTACTCCGGTGTGATGTTCAACCAATTTCTCGCTCTAGGCAACGCTAACTTGTTCGACGTAGGCCCGTTGTTCAGTGGAGATCCGGCCGTCCTGTCGTCCCAGGAGGCCAGTGTGGGCGTCGAGAATATCCTGATCACGTTCCCGAATCCCACGGGTTTTTTCTCCATCAACTACGGCACGTTCAATGGCAGCGCCGTAACTTTTGCCCTGTCGAACGGCCAGACCTTCACACAGGGCAGCACGGGAAGCGGTTACCTGACGCCCGACTTCTTCACGTTTTCGGGTACCGCCTTTAGCTCTGTCGAGATCACCTCGCCCGACTTTGTAATGAACATCAACAACATTACCTACAACACCGGCACCACCGTTCCTGAGCCTGGCACATTAGTCATGCTGGGATCCGGGGTCATCGGACTTGCCGGCGTTCTCCGTCGCAAGATCAACCTGTAGTTGGTGTGCGTTTCGTCGAGGAAGCCGGGGCGATAGTCCCCGGCTTTCTTCTGCCCGTACACTGCGTCGCGTTCGCTTCCGATACTTGGTCGATGCCGGATTGGCGCGATACTTCTGTTTAGGGCGAGATAGCTGACGATATCAGGCCATAATCAATCCAAAGGGCGAATCTACGCCCCCTCACTTATGATGGCAATGGCTCGCCAACAAACCTCGCAAGTCGTACTCGCCGCGGTATCCATCGGTGGCATGGCGCTCGGGCTCAGGCCCTCGCGTATTTGTGCTGCCGGTTAAAACCGGCTCACCATTCTTGATACGAGCCGACCCAGCACTCCGTGCGCCTTCGGCGAACTCCGTGCTGGGCTATCCTCTGCCGTCCCGCAGGCGGGACTGCCGTCTCGCCCGCCACATGGAGTCGGACGCCCGGAATTCTCTGCGACGACGGACACCGCAACTCGGAGATTTCTCGAGCCCTTATTGCGCCGGCAACCATTTGTCGGACCCAACCAGCTTGACGGCCACATTCGTAAAAAAGATATGGAGCGGCTTGCCGTCAGCGGTGCCGCGATGCTCCATCGAGACCAGCAGAGGACCCGCCTTCTTATAGCCTGTCCAGGTCGCAATGACGAGGCTGGGCTTGGTGTCCCTGCCGTGGTGGAACTCCAGCACCTCGACACGGTTGTCTTTTCCAACGTAGAGGTTCCAGGTATCGCCGGGCGTGTAACCGCCGGCTTCCGAGGGATACTTCACGGAAACCAGATCGGCCGAGCCGGTGCCCATCGGCAGTTTCTGATTGGCTTGTTCGGTAACAGTGGCGGTGGCGTCCCAGTACGCATGGAAGGGGAACAGAAGCCAATAGTTATCGTTGATGAAACCCGAGTCGACCTTCTTCACGGCGTCGGGCTGGCTGCCGATCTCGGAGCGCAGGTAGGTAACATTCACCGGCTTGCCGTCCTGATCTTTGCCCTCGAAGGAGACCTTGTTGGTCTTGGGCTCCCAGGTCCAGGTGCGACTAGCTTTGAACAGTCCGGTGATTTCGCCGTTCCAGGTGTAGCGGATGGCCTCGATCTTATCCCACGAATCGATGCCGTAGGTCTTGGCGATCTGGTCGAGAATTGGTGGACGCGACTGCGCTGCTAGAGTCGCAGCGAAGATCAACAGCAGGCTGAAGGCTAAAAGACGGATCACATCGAGTCGGCCCAAATTTCTCATGATTGTCCCTCCTCGGTGAATTCAACAGACGTAGCGTTGGATGAGCCCTCCGGATTGCGGGATACAGAAGTTGTGTGTTAGCCCGGCGCCGGCCGCATAAGCCGGCGCAATGCAATCACGACGCCGGCCGCTGCTACGCATCCGTATTCCAGCAGCATTGCCCAAACAGGAAGCGAACCCCACGGACGTCCAAGCGCGCGGAAGTGCCACATAACGTAAGTGGGAATAATGCTCACAGTCCATATGATGATCAGCAGAGTTGAGGGCGACGTCAGAAATGGCAGAAGCCAGAGAAGATACCATGGGAATATGGCGGGCGCGCACAAAAGAGATGCTGCCATTGGCCACGCAAATGCAGCCGGAGACCACTGAGCCGCTGCGCTTCTTAGCCGGGTTGCAGTCACTAGTCCTACGATCACTGCCAGCACAACAAGCAGCTGCGGAGGCACGACTCGATCGAGTATCGCAAAGACGGGACCATTAAAGCGAAAACTTTGCACGTACGTACCAAGCGAGCCGACCGGAATGCGGCCATGATTAAGAAATGGCACGTACAGGAGTGCGACCACGGCTGCCGCCAGCGCAGCGTCGCGAATGCGGACTCGCTTCCAGTAGAGAGGAAAAAGTACGATTGGCAGCAATTTCACTGCTATAGCTAGCCCAAGTGCGACGGCCGCAGCCGTCCGCCACCGGCGCACTAGCGCAGCGGCGGACACCACCAAAAATAGCGCACCCACGATGTCAATATGACCGCTTCCCGCCACCTCAATGGCCAACAACGGGTTCCAGGCGTACGCCAGAACCAGATGCGCTCCCCGCCCGGTACAACGCAAGACATCGAGCAACACAATAACAATTGCGAACTCGCAAACCACAAATGCTAGTTTCAGGGCAAATGTAGATTCGTGAAGGGCGGTTACGGCGCGGAAGAATAGCTGCGCTCCCGCCGGATATGGGCTCGGCAGATCCGGGTTGTTCAAGTTGCGGGTTTCCGGGGTATGCAGTCCCTGAGCGGCAGGATCGCTGGGAATGACAAGATAGGGGTTGTAGCCGAGCCTCTGCAGGCGGCCATCCCAAACGTATCGGTGGATATCATCCTCGGCGCCGGAGGGCAGCCGAAGAAATGCAATGTTCCAGGCCGCAGCCAGGACGAGCCCGATAACGACAACGCGCCGGGAAAATTTTGGCGTAGCGAAAAACTCACCGGTCGCCAAGAGGTACGCGATGCCCGCAAGCGTCAAGAAGGCCATGAAGTACGGTCCACCCCTATCACCGAAGTTGCGTGAGCAGATCGTTAGCGCCACACACAGCGCGACGCCGAGGAAGTACACTCTCCACTCGGGGGTGACCTTCACAGCTCTCCAGTGCCAGTCCGTAATTGTGCCGCCACAACCTCCCACTCTTTCAGCCACCTCGCCGTGCGGGGCGCCCTTGCTGGGGCCAGACGCAACTCCGACGCCAAGCGAGTCAGGTCGTCGGCGACATCGATGTCGTAAAAAGGATCTGCGAAGGCTACCGACAGCTCAAGGTCTCGTGCGCGCGACAGGAGCCGTTCCAGCGCACTGCTCGTGCCCAATCCGTCGCCGGCGAAAAGCGTAGGATGAGAAGCCTTTGCTCCGACGAGATAGTAGCCTCCGTCGTGCGTTGGTCCCACGACCACGTCGTGTGCGGCCAGCGTTTCGAACGCGTCTTCGAGAACAGCACGGGGCAGGTGTGGACTGTCGCTGTTGAAGGCAATGGTGCGTCGTGGGTCACCCTCTGCGAAGTATGCAAATACCGACGTGAGGCCTGCGGCAAGACCGTCACCTTTCTGTGCAACTACGGTCGCTTGACTGCCTGTCAACTGCGCCAGCTCGTTTACGTCGCCGCCAGGGCACATGATGGCGACTTCCACATCGCCCAATGACCGAGCCAGCGCCAGCGTGTCGTCCAGAAGACAGCAATAGAAAGCAGTGATAGCCGCGGGAGAAAGGCTGGGCGCCAGGCGGGTCTTGACCGCGCCTGGCCTTGGTGCTTTCGCCATGATTACCAGCACGCGGTCACTACTGGACGAACGTACCACCATCTCGCTTGCGGACCTCATAAAGTTTGACGCGGAGCTAAGCTGGCCGCGGTGTCGCGGCTCTTCGATTCCGGAAATAATAGCGCACTATCAAGCTGAGAATGAACCAAGCGGCGCCGACCGTGCCCTTCAGCGTACCGCCGATCTTCGATTTTCCGATACGCGGGTGATAGCTCACCGGGACTTCAACTACGCGTAATCCGGCCAGGGCGCCTTTAAGGATCATCTCCACCGCCCAGCCATAGGTGGTCTCTTCGAGGGCGAGCGCGCGTAGTACATCTGCGCGGCCGGCGCGAAATGGGCCGAGATCACTGATGTCTAGTCCATAGAGAAGCCTGATCAGGCTGGCGGCGAGACGATTACCCAACACCTGATGCCAAGGTAACGCGCCCGCAGAACGGCGCCCCTTTAGGCGGGAACCGAGCGTGATGTCCGCACGCCCCTCAATAATTGGCGCTAAAAGGATCGGCAGTTCAGAGGGGCGATCGCTGTAGTCGCCATCAAGGAACACAACCACGTCCGGGGAATTTGCCGTGGCCAGACCGGTGAGGCACGCTCGCCCATAGCCGCGGCGCGGTTCCTGGACGACGCGGGCCCCCATTCTTGCGGCGATCTCGGGCGTCCCGTCATTCGAGTTGCTGTCGACAACGATGACCTCCGTCGTGAGATCGGATGGGAGGTCCGCTAGAACACGCTCAATCGCCTGCGCTTCGTTATGGGTGGGGATGATGACGGACACTCGCACTGTAGGTGGCTCAGATTAACCACAACGGGGCATTCGGCCACCGTTGCGCCAGCCACGCGTCAACGCCCCACCTCCGGCCGGCGCTTCCTATGGCGAGCCCAAGCGATGCGAGCACCGGAACCAGCAGTTCCCAGATCCACGCCGTGCCCCACTCCGAGACCCAAAGGCTGCCGAGATACAGAAAAGCCACAAATGCGGCCGGCCGGGTGAGCAGACCGATGATGAGCAGGATACCGAGAGAGATCTCGGTCATGGCCTGCATGGGAGCCGCCATCGAAGCGTGGCTTGCCGCCAGGCCCATCACCGCCTTCCAGGCAGCCGGGGAGTGACTGTGCTGGATATAGTAGTTGATGAGGCCAGCGTAACCTGCCGGCGTGTAGAGGCCTTTCCCCAGATTCTCGAAAAAGACCGACACGAACATCGCGCCGATCGTTACCCTAACCAGTGCCAGCCCGTTTGCGGCATCAAGTTGTTGGGCCGCGTTTTGAAACGCGGTTGGTTTCGTCGTCATCGTGAAGCTCCTGCCCAACGGACGCTGTACTAGTTCGCGACCGAAGAAAAGGGATGGGACATCTTAAGCTGTTCTCCCTCTTCTGGCTAGTGGATGCACAAAGATCACGTGAGTTACAGGCAAAATTCCGGAACTGAGGACAAAGACGTTCGTGTCAAATGTTGTCTTTCAGAACGAAGCCGTCAGGATGAGCTAATGTTTGCCTTCCAGCGTGTTCTTGATCGTTGTCAGGGCCTCTTTGAGATTTGAAACTGAACGTCCTACCGCAGCCTTGCGAACAATCGATCCCTTAGCGCCGGTCAGGCCAGTCTGTTCGGAACCCATTACCATGATCAGATAAAAGCCGGGTTGTTTTGGGTCGTCACTGCCAGGGACGCAGAACGAGAGATCCAACGCGGTTTCGAAGTAGTGGCTCGAATAGAGCTGCTTTTCGGCAATTGCATAGGCTATCTGGTCGCCAGGTTTTCCATGCATGGTGACTACTTGCACCACCCTCAGCGTCGGTTTCAATCCGAACTTCACTCTTGCCCAATAGAACGTATCCTCGACGTTCGCGGGCTTGCCATTGGGATAGGCGAGAAGGTAGTTGTAGAAATCGGGCAGCCGCTTCGGCAACACCCTATCGTAGCTGAGCATGTAGGCGAACTGCTTGGGCACCTCGGCGGGGTCAGGTTTGTCGTTATACGCTCCCAGGGCCACATTGCCTTCGCGCTGATAGGCGATCAGGCCCTGCAATACTGTTTTCTGCAGGAGTTGATTCACTTGATCGTTCACGTCGGCCGCCGGCGTGCGGGACGGCAGGGTCTTCGCTACCGGCTGTCCCTTTCGTATGGCATCGATCTGATCCTGACTCAGTCCGATGTCCTGTTGAAAGTAGGCCTGCAGGTCAGAAACCGACTGAGAATATCCGGGCTGAATGGTCGCCGCAATCAAGACCAGAAACACGGCTTCGTGGATAATACGTCGCACAATGCCAACCTCACTCAAGCGCTTTTCATTTCAGGGCCGTCGCAATTACTATCAAACGCATTCACGGAGCACTGCTGACGCTCTGTGGCTGTTGCCGGTTTAATTTGCGCTCGATTTCCGGCGCGAATTCCGCGATCCAATTTGACAGCATGCCCAACCCAATTTGAGTCCCAACACCCTGCCAGCCATCGGTCCAGAGCTGGCCATTCGGCTTCCAGAGACTGGACAGCATCCCGGCCCCAAACGCAGCTCCGTAGAGAGCAAACTGAGGACGCAATTCCTTCTCTGTCTTGTTATACGTGACGAAGTTTCGCATTAGAGCGTGCTTGGTTCTGGGGCCGAAGCCGGCACAGCGACAACGGTCATAGCGCGGTTCGTAATGGAGTACTGCGTTTCCAGCGGTCGAAAAGACGTTTTGTATGGAAGATCGCGCATAACTGGAAGCCGCACGGCGTCCGAAACCTTCAAACCCCCCTCCCCACTCATAGGGTGTGCCGCTCGCCTGATTCACCAGAGCAAGGAACGTGGTTTTTACGTAGACACCCGGCGTGGTGAAAGTCTGGAGTACGAAGAGATGCACCCGCTGATGCCCAGTCAACGACACCAGCGGAGCGTCTTTCGGGACATATGCACCATAAAGAAAGTTCACATTCAACTGCTCGTCACCTGGTTGTCGGCCCTGCTCCTGGCTTGGCATGTGAACATCTCGCCCCTCACCGTTGTCTTGGCTCCAACCCGGCGTTCCCAGCAGAAAAACCAACATGCACAATGCCGAGAACTGCGGATAAATTCGATTGCGCGTCCGCATCGCCAGAGTTGGTCTTTCGCTAACCAATCGCATATGAACTCGCTTTATCGAGCGTGCTCGCCATTTCAGAGCTCTCCTGAACTGGTCCCAGGTTGCGACCGCCAGGGGTATCTCCACGCTTGGGCGCATTTGTGGAGAGGGAAGTGGCGGAGTTCCGAGTGGAGAGAGATTCCCGCCACACAATTCGCAGCACAGCGACTGCAGGCACCGACAGGTACAAGCCCGGAATGCCTCCCAGTTGACCTCCTACCATTAGCGCAAATACGACGGTCAGTGGTTGCAGCTCCAAGTTATCGCCCATGATTCGTGGCGAGTTCACATAGTCCTGCACCAGCCTCCACAGCACGAACAAACCGGCCATCCAGATCCAGTGCGCATGCGTCAGGAAGCCGATCGTAAGAATGACCGCGGCCGAGGCGATCCATCCTACCGCCGGAAGGAATTCCAGCGCGCCGCCCAACCCACCAAGTGCGATGGCATACGGAAAACCTAGAATCAGCATGGAGATGCTGTAAAAGACAAACGAGAGACCAGCCAGGGCAAGTTGTGCGCGAATGTACTTGGCAAGCATCGTGTCCACCCGCCGCAGGATTCGCTTGATCCCGGTTTGGTTCCGCCGTCGTCCAAGGGCCTCGACGATTTCATCTACTAACGGACGTCCGTCGCGCAAAATGAAGATGGCCAAAATAGGAACGGCGAAAAGCCAGACTGTACTTTCGGCGAGGTACGCTAGAGTTCCAGCACCGTGCTCGAACAGTCGCGCGATGAGGTCATGGTTGCTGGCCAATAATCCTTGTATTCGCTGCTGATCAGCCGCGCTCAAGCCGTGCTGGGATCCGAAGTCGGCAGCAGCCTTTCCACTGGAGAGTCCTTGCAAGATCTGGGGCAGAGCCGAGTTGAGGCTCTTAATTTGCGCTACAAGATGCGGCCCGAACTCATATCCCAAGATGCCCAACACAAGTGTCCCGATCAAATACACTTGTGCGATAGCCCAAGAGCGATTCTTCGATCCCAACTTTGAGTGCTGTTGTACCAGCATGACTGCGGGTTCCAGCAGGTAGGCGAAAAAGAGAGAAAGCAATAAAATGAAGAACGCACCGCGAGCCCGGTAGAGGACCGTCGCAACAATCAGGAAGAGCGCCACGGTCGTAACTACGTTCCCCGTGCGATCGTCAATTGCGAACATGAAGCCCTCCTTTCCAATGATGAGCTACTAGTGCGTCCAGCTATTTTGCCGGGAACACCGGCGCTTGCTAAAGGCCGTGAGGCGGACGGTCAATACGTGTGGTCTATGCCACGTTTTAGGCCGTTGTACTGCTCAGTCCGCCCAAACACGGAACATCTCCGGTCGTCCACGCGTGTCGTCAGGCTGCTCTGCTTTGCACGCTGGGCAAGCTGTGAATTGCGCCCGCGAATCCGGCCAGGCTCGCGCCGTCGAAGATGAGATCGACGCCGATTACGATTCCAACGAAGTACGTGCTGGCGGCAGTCCAAGTGGCAAAAACGTAGACGCCGAGTGCGACAGAAACCAGCCCGGCGAACACCGTCCATCCCCACCTCGGGAACTGTATGACGCTCGCCCCGGCTGCGCGGAACAATCCCCCCACGATAAAAAGTGAGGCGATTACCATCGTTACGGCGGCAGCCCCAGCGTCGGGGTGGCGGATCAGAAGATAGCCAGTTACGCCGCGAATAATCGCATTCAGCAGGAACACGAAAAATCCTCCCCAAGTCCAGGTTTGTAAGCCCCCCACAAGCCACACGAGTCCGCTGATCACAAGAATCCAGCCCAAGGCAAGGATTGAAAACGTGGTTGCGGTCTGCGCCTTGGCGATGCAGGCTGCGCCAAGAGCGATCAACACGATGCCGGATACTAGAAACCAGCCCCAGGATTTTCTGACTTCCTCCATGCCGGCTTCAAACAAACTAGAAATGTTACTCATTGTGTCCTTCTCCTTCGTATGGTTACGAGCGCGCCCGTCAATGCATGAACACTTCTGGAGCGCCCTTCGGAACCGAAAACGCCGTAGCTGCCTTCGGATCCGGGTTGAACTTTCCAAAGACCGAGGGATTTTTGCGGAAGTGCTGTTCGAGGGCATCTACGCGGTTCTGGTCGTTGGGGTGGTCGGATAAGAGCTGCGGTATCTGGTTGGTGTCGGCATTCTGAAAATCCTGGAAGAGCCAAACCAGCCCCCATGGATTGGATCCGGTTTGCGCACAAATATCAGAACCAGTCAGGTCAGCTCGCGATTCCACGTCACGGGAGTAGCCAAGAGAATGGAGCTTGCCTACGAGCGCGATGGCAAGAATGTGGGCCCTAGTCGGGCTCATGATCACTGCGGCGGCGACCTCTCGCTCCTCGATTTTCTGCTGCTTCTCCATCAGAACCACAGTGTCGTGATGGATGGTGTGTGAGACCTCATGACAGAGCGTTCCAGCGAGCTGCTCCCTGTTTTTCACGAAGTACATGAGTGAATCCACGACATAAACATTCCCGCCGGGAGTCGCGAAAGCATTCGGCTGCTCCTCGTGGACCAAGTAAAACTTAAAGGGATGGTTATAACGGGGCTGCGCCGCCTTAGTAATGGCGTCCGCGATTGGTTTCAGTTGGTCGTACAGCGGCGAAGACTCGATGATTTCACCTTTCGCCTTGAGTTCGTTGAAGACCTCTTGCCCCATTTGCACTTCCTCGTCCTGATCCTGTTGTTGGGCCGCTACAGGTATGCCGGCCGCCGGTAGACACAGCGCTGCAGCAGCAATCAGAAACCATTGTCGAAGTGTCTTAGATGTAACCATTGTTCATCTCCTGCAAATCCTGGCAGTCACTGCTTAGGGCAATTGAATTCTTGGTCGTGCGTCGTGCCGCCCCTAATTACCAACGATGTTGGCTCATTGCGGACGAAGTTGCTTCCGGGCTTCGCGTTGAAGCTGGTCCAACGCGGTCATGAGTTTGGTCATTTCCGCGCCAATGTGCAGCCGGATGACCTGGTCGATCTCCGATCGCGTCGCCTCTTCTTCTCCATGAGCTCCGAATCCATCGAGCAATACCTTGGCTTCCTGGAACTGTGTGCTGAACTTCTTTCTTATTTCTGGTATGTTCACGGATTTCATCCTTTCCTGGCCAAGCCGCATCAGCATAACGGGAATAAACTTCGAAGTTACTCGGATGCAGCCGTTGTCCCTCTCCTGCGAACCTTCTCCGAATCAACGAAACTGCCCTTTTCAGAATCGATTTCCGGGGCAGTCCGTTGATCCGGCTTGAGGGTTCTGTCACTCAGTAATTGCAGCGGTGCGGGCTACGCGGCTGGCTGACTCTTAACCTTCGCGGAGAGCTGATCCAAGTTGCTTTTGAACTTGGTCATTTCCGCGTCAATGCCAGCCTTGACTTTCGCCGCGACCGCTACCTCGCCCACTGTCTTCAGGTCGTGATGCACTTTCTTCTCAATCTCCTGGTTCTTCGCCTTGAGGCGGGCAATCGTGTCGATCTCCGACTGCGCCAGTTTTCCCTTGGCGTGAGCTTCCAGGCCATTGAGAACTGCTTTGGCTTCCTGCAACTGCGCGTTGATTTTCTCTTGATATGCTTTGATCTCTGCTATATTCATGGAACTTCTCCTATGTCTTCAGTAAGAACTGCTGTTGAAGCGGCTTACGCCGCCACTCTGTTTTGCAGAACGCTTTCCACTTTCTGCTGCTGACCACGGCTTAGCGTCGTGCTGAGAAGAGTTCCGCCGTAGCCGCGGAACTCGTCGGCCACGATGTTGGGATTGGCGGTCCGCAGAAGCGCGTAGATCGCCGAGTCACCGGGCTGGATCAATGCTCCGACCTGCTTGACGAAGTCGTCAGGAATTCCGAACTCGTCCTTCCACCACGAAGCGTCAATAGCGCCTGCGCCCGCACCGAGTGCGCCACCTGCGAGAGCGCCTGCCGCCAGGGCCCCCGCTGCCGGTGCGGTCGCCCCGCCGGTGAACGGGATAGCAAGAGTGAGGCCGATGAGCGATCCCCACAGACCACCCCATCCCGCGCCTTCTCCTGTGGTCATCTGGTAGCTCTGGTCAACGCGCAGCTTGCCGTTGTAGTCGCGATAGACTGCGACTGCGTCGTGAAGGTCGACCACCCAGTCGTCGTCCATTGCTTGTAGCTCGTTGAGTACCTCCGATGCCCGGTACATGTCTTTCTTGAAACCTACGACTATCAGTTGTGCCATGGTTGTTTTCCTTATTCAGCATGTTGTGTAACTATTGATGGATTGCGAGTCGTTCTATCACTCCTGTGACTTCTCCTCGCGCTTATAGAGATCGACTGCACAGCCCTGCTGTCTCTGTGCGCGGAATTAAGCAGGTCCGCCAACGTATCGTTCAAGCTCTCCCGTACCACTCCGGACCTTTGCGGCGATCATGATTCTGGAGATGCCGCCGATCAGAACAGCAACGCCCACCAGCGTGCCAATGGCCCAAAGCGAACTGGAGGGCCACTTTGCGAAAATCAGAATGCCGAGCAGCAGGCTGGCAATGGCATCAGCGAGATACCACCCCCACCCATCGAGCGGCTTCATCTGGAATGCGGTCACCGTGAGCATTCCCGCCTGGACCAGCAGCAGCGTTCCCAGAACTCCAGTCAGCACGATCACGCCTTCAATGGGCAGAAATGCCAATGCGATGCCGGCGACCGCGTAGAGAATGCCTAAGAGAAGTTTCAGGAAGAAATTCCCCACCGTCTGCGTGTGCAGCGCGAAGACAAACTGGGCGATACCAACCAAAATCAGGATCCAACCCAGTAACACCGTTGTAATCATGGCGGTGGCAAATGGGTAAATAATCAGAAACACGCCCAGCACCGAAGTTAGGACACCCATGGCTATGCTCCACGCGGAACGCTTCTTGACGTCGTCAGTTAAACTTTGTGTAGACATTCGATCCTCTTTATGTCGCGAATGTTGTTGAAGAAAGGGACGTCTTCTCGACCTCCCCTTCGGGCCTGCCGTTATCGGCCTAGCTGAGGTGTCTCGCGTTACGACGCCTTCGCCTTCGCAGCCGCTGCTTTCGCTTTGAGTATCTGAACCTTGGCCTGCGCCTCTTTCTCCGCGGCCGCACGCCGGTCTTTGGCCTTCTGTAACTGCGCTTGGATCTTGGAGTCGAGCTGATTGATTTTTTCGTGCAGTTTGGCTTTGTGGTCGGCATGAGCCTTGGCGTGTTCCGCCTTCATTTGGGCGAGGTCAGCCTTCATCGCGTTGACTTCCTCGTTGGAAGTTTTTCTCGCTTCCGACAGAGCGCGGCGAAACACCGTCCCGCCAATCATCTCCATGCGGGTGTCCACGGGGGTGGTCCAGTCCTCTTCGATCTCGGCTACAAGCGCCACCCGGCTCGGCAGCAATTGCTTGGTGACGTCGGAGATGAAATCGTCGCCAATCCGGGCGTTGTCGATGTCAGCGGCCGAACCGGCAGCGAATCCTGCCGTGGCGCCGATCGCCAAGCCTGCTGGCCCGCCCAGCAGGCCGATGAGGCTTCCCAGCGAAGTGCCGAGCAGAGTGCCCAGTGGTCCGGAGTCATCGCCTTGTTTGACCGATGCCGTGCCATCCGCGTGTTTCGCCAGCACTGCATACGCGTAGACGCTGATGCTGCCTTCGTTATCTAGTTGCAGAAGAGCTTTTTTCCCTTCGTACGCTTTGGTTTCGTTGTCAAATACCACTACCAGCATTCTGTCCATGATGTTTTCTCCTTTTGATTTTGGTGTTGCTTCCTAGTTGGTCCGTATTCCATGTGGATTGTTAATGTCGCAAATCACGGCTGACAGCACATCACGAGATGCAGTGTTTTTTTCTACCTCGGATGGTCTGTGAACGAATACCCCCATCGGGGCGCAGACGCTGAGGCCGGTTATCGGTTGCTTCTTTCCCTCGCAATCCACTCGCGGATGTAGGCCGGGCAATTCTCGAGCTTGGTGCCATCCGCTTCGCAACGTGTAAGAAACATCACTGCTTCGCGGTCCACGAGCCTTACCTCTTTCAAGTCCAGAACGATGTTGTGATCTGCGGCCTCGCCTTCGAGGAGGCTCTGCAACTCCGCCAAATGTTCGGTTTGGATTCGACCACTCATGGTGAAAACCACAAATCCGTCGTCCACCGATCTTTGAATCTTCAGAGTCATTGCCTCTTTCTGAAGGCCACATCTTGCCTTGGGATAGTGCAATGCGAGTGCCAATCCCAAGTACTTGAAAACGCTTGAGCGCACGCAATCGCACGTTCGCGAATTTTCGAGAACTTGCGAGATGTCGTGTAAATGTCTGGGAATTCGCGAACGAGATGATTTACGCGAAGCGACGCTTGTTGATCTTCAGCGAGCGGATTTTGGATTCCAAGGTGGATGGCGGGATCCCCAGCTTGGCTGCCGCGCCGGATGCTCCGGACACCTGCCCTTTGCTTTCTGCCAGTGCGGATTCAATAATTTCTTTTTCTTGTGATACCAGCTTGTGGGGAAGCGGCTGCGTGACTTGGGGAATGGAAATAGCCTCCCGCGACAACCAACTCTCGTCCACCGAAAAGTTCTCGGTTTCGCACAGAATGACTGACCGCTCGATTACGTTCTGCAGCTCGCGAATGTTGCCGGGCCAAGGGTACGAGGTAAGGCGATCAAGTGACTCCCTGTCTATGCCGTGAATCTTCTTGCCGGTCTTGCTGGCATAACGATCAAGGAAATACTCGACCAGCATCGTGATGTCCTCTTTCCGTTCGCGTAGCGGCGGAATCGCAATGGGAAACACGTTGAGCCGGTAGTACAGGTCGCTGCGAAACGTGCCGGCTGCTATAGCGGACTGCAAGTCACGATTGGTTGCGGCGATTACGCGAACATCGGCTCGAATCGTTTGATTACCGCCCACACGCTCAAATTCTCTCTCCTGCAAAATGCGCAACAGAGCTATTTGTGTTTCACTCGGAAGCTCGCCTATTTCATCAAGGAAGATGGTTCCACCCTCCGCCAGCTCGAAACGACCTAAGCGACGCTGCAGCGCTCCCGTGAAAGCTCCTTTTTCATGCCCGAATAACTCGGAGGCCAGTAATGACTGCGGAATGGCTGCGCAATTCACACTCACAAACGTTCGCTCCGAACGAGCGGAGCGCTTGTGTACGGCACGCGCGATGAGTTCCTTGCCCGTGCCGGTTTCACCTGTAATCAGGACCGTGGAATCCGTCGGAGCGACCTTTGACACGCGAGACAGTACTGTTTGCAGTGCGGGAGAGGCCCCCACAATCTCCTCAAACATGGAAGAGCGGTCGATTTCCTCCCGCAACACTACGTTCTCATTGCGCAGTCTCTCCTCCGCCCGCTTGCGGTCGTCGATGTCGGTACACGCGATGTACCAGCGCATAACCTGTCCTTGCTCGTCGTGCACCGGATTGTAACGAGCCAAGAACCAACGATAGCTGCCATCGCCTCTTCGCAGTCGCGCTTCGAACTCGTGGGGGGCCCTTGTTTCGAATGCGCTGTCTCTTCCCCCGATTACGCGTTCGCTGTCATCTTGATGAAAAAACCGGAATGGATCGGAAATTTCCAGCCACTCCTCAAGACTCACGCCGAAGTAATCCAGTGCCGTGCGGTTTGCGTACAGCCGTTCTCGGCCAGGTCCGA
This sequence comes from uncultured Acidobacteriaceae bacterium, assembly GCA_963699185.1. GTDB lineage: Bacteria > Acidobacteriota > Terriglobia > Terriglobales > Acidobacteriaceae > DASRAA01. Next base: position 2,360,145 of record OY969419.1, read on the forward strand.
ATACCGCGACAAGTTGTGGCGTCATGTCCAGCACCTGGCGGAGCTCTGCTTCTTGTTCCCGGATTTCGGCCTCTGCACGCTTACGCTCGGTGATATCAATCACCGTTCCCACAAATTCAACGAGATGGCCGGACGTGCTCAGAACAGGATGACCTACGACGTGAATGTCCCTGACGGTGCCACCCGGATGCACGATGCGGTAGTCCGCCACCCACTCTGCCTTCTCGCGGATAGCCGTCTGGATTAGTTCCCTGAGACCGGCTTGGTCCTCGGGATGAATCCGCTGAAAGAATTCCTCGAATCGGGGCAAACCATCCTGTGGATCGAAACTCAGAACACGATAGCATTCCTCCGACCAGTACCTGATATCCTGGTCTGGACTCCATGCCCAACTGCCTGTCTGGCTCAGCCTCTGTGCTTCCGCCAGATAGGCTTCGCTTTCACGCAGCGTTCGTTCGGCGAGCTTGCGATCGGTGACATCCATCGAGCTACCCACGAATTGCACGAGTTCTCCCGCCGCGCTTAAGACCGGATGGCCCACCGTGTGAACCCACTTGAGCTTTTCGTCAGGAAGAAGAATGCGGAACTCTACCTCGTAGTCCGACTTCTCACGAATTGCTCGCTCGAGTGTTCCTTTCCAGATGTCTCGATCCTCGGGATGTACTCGCTGGAGCCGTTCTTCCCACGCTGGCGCCCCTAGTTTGGGATCAAATCCGTAAATGCGGTACCATTCGTCCGACAGGTGCATTGCTTCGCGATCGGCTACCTGCCATGCCCAACTGCCCATGTGGGTTAGCCTCTGCGCTTCTGCGAGATAGTTTTCGCTTTGGCGTAAGGCTTCTTCGGCCCGTTTTTGTTCGCTAACGTCAGTCGCCGCTCCTACAAACTCGCGGTTGCCGCATGCATCCTGCATTGCGTGAGCCAGGGCATGGACGTACTTGATTCTCCCATCCGGCAGGAGCAAACGATATGCATGCTCGAAGTCGGTCCCTCTAACAGACGCTTGATTGATCACTTCCTGGAAGTCGGCATGTTCCTCGGGATGGACGCGCTGCACTATTAAGTCCAGTGTTGGTGTAACCGCGCGGGGGTACTCGAAGATGCGATAGGTTTCGTCTGACCAGACAATCTCTCCGCTGTCAGGCCTCCACCCGAAACTTCCTGTGTGGCTTAGCCTTTGAGCTTCCGCCAGGTAGGCTTCCCGGCGCTGGAGTTCCTGCGTCAGATGCTCTTGCTCTGTTACATCGATGGCTGTGCCGACGAGTTCCTTCAGGATTTTGTCTTCGATGACAGGAACACCGACGCAACGGACGTATCGAACCTCGCCGCTGGGCCGCACGATCCGCTTCTTGATGTCGCAGCCAATATGTTCGGCCAGCATTCGCCGAATGGTCTGTGCCATGAACTCACGATCATCCGGGTGAATGAGCGCCAGATATTCAGCGAGCGTGGGAGCTTTTCCGTCGGGTTCGAGCCCGTAGATTCGAAGCAGTTCGCGCGACCAATGGTAGAAAAAGCCAGATGGGTTAAATGCCCAGCTCCCGGAGTGGGCCAGTCGCTGCCCTTCAGCGAGATAAAATTCGCTTTGTTGAAGCGCCCCCTCGGCGCGCTTGCGGTCAGTAATGTCCTGGACTGTGCCGAACAAGTGGTAGGGCCTGCCCGAGGCGTCCCTCTTCACATCGCCCTGAAAGTGGGCGATGCGCACTTCGCCGGTTGGCCGAAAAAGGCGACATTCGGCGTTAAAGCGGGCACCCCCGAGAGCCTCTTCCATGCCTCGCTCCCAATCTTCGGGGTGGATCTTTTCTCGCACCGTGGCTAAGTCCATGGGACGTTCCTGAGGCCGCAGTCCGTAGATGCGATAGGTTTCATCCGACCAGTTCACGCGATCCGTTACGACGTCCCATTCCCAGTAGCCGACATGGGTGATGCGCTGGGCTTCTTCAAGCTTGGCGTTGCTTTCCTGCAAGTCGTGAGACGTCAACCGCAGAGCCTCCTCGGCGCGCTTGCGGTCTTCGATGTCGTAACCGGTTCCGTACCACTTGACGATAGTTCCTGATTCGTCGCACAACGGCACCTTGCGGATCAGGAACCAGCGGTAGACCCCATCCGCCCGTCGCACCCGGGCCTCATTTTCAAAGGGCTTTCCCTTCGCCCGGGCGATTGTCCACTCTTTCACGAACTTCTCGAGGTCATCGGGATGAATAACTGCGTTCCAGCCCTGACCTTGCAGGTCATCCAACGAACGACCCGTGTAGTCCCGCCATCCTTTGTTGATGAAATCTACTGAGCCGTCGGGCAGGGCGCTCACAACCAAAGCGGGGATCGTGTCCACTACCAACCGAAGGAAATCCTCGGCCGCAGCTGAACGTCGATCAATCTTTTTGTTCTGTAACGTCTTAGGCGACCCCATCTAAGCCTCGCCTGACAAGGAATATCGCCAATTGTATGAAGGTCAGTGTGGGACGTCAAAACGGACCGCGGGCTTGGTTATAAGAGTTGCTACGCAACGTCACAATGCTCAGCACACGCGGCGTCGGCGCTTTCAAGGAAAGGTGTGAACGGTAACAAAGGAAATCCTCAGGAGCGTCCGACAAAAGCTCGGCTGATCGTGCCCTTGCGAATCCGAATGTCGGTCGCGCTCTTATGATCTGGAAGCAAACCAAGTTCGTGGATGGTCGACTACTCGGAGTGCGCCGGGATAAACCGGGATGTTGTAGGGGATGCAAGCCCTAGCCTTCAGATCATTTATATTAGTGCACTTAATGGTGCCGGGAGGGGGACTTGAACCCCCACAACCCTTTCGGGTCTGCGGATTTTAAGTCCGCTGCGTCTGCCAGTAAATATATGATAATAATATGGTTATATTTAATACAATGTGTGACTGTGTAAGTAACTGTGGAAGTATCGGTACTTCCTCAGATCACTATGCAGACTTTCACCGTGCGCGAACCTAGTGCGATGGCATTGATGACCGAAAGGCGAATCATCTCGGCTCTTGCTTTGTTCGCAGCACGTTTGTCCGCCGCAGGCACTTCTTCACCTAGCATTGATCATCATCAAGCCAAACAGAATGGGAAGGTATACGACACTGGCTTGCGACAGCTCGTGGGCCAATCTGTCTGAGTTACTGCTGTCGCCATTAAGTGCGCAAGCGAAGCGTATCGAAAGCAGCAAAAATCCCAGACCGAGAATGAGAGCGGCGGTACTATAGCTGCCGCTTACGACGTGCAAATAAACAGGAAGCAGGCTCGCCGGAACCAGCATCAGCGAACATGCAAGCACAACGCGTCTTGTCCACCGTCCACCTTGCTCCATAACTGGCAGCATTCGCATGCCAACACCCTTGTAGTCGGCACGGTAGAGCCATTCGATCGAGTGGAAGTGAGGCAATTGCCACAAGAAGACGATTGCCGATAGGGCAAAGGCTTCAAGTCCAAGGTGCCCGCGAGCTGCTGTCCAGCCCAGCAACGGCGTCATGGCACCTGCTAGAGCGCCGATCGCCGTGCAAAACCACACCCGCGTTTTCGCGGGCGTGTAAACCAGGTAGACGGCAGCACCGAGCAAGCTCAGCAGTCCCGTTAAAGCATTCGTCGTGAACGATAGAAACGAGGCGCCCCCGATCACGCATACTATTCCGACTGCTAGTGCTTCTCCAATCCCTATGCGATGTCTCGGTAACGGGCGTTCTTGGGTGCGAAGCATATGTGCATCGGCCTCGCGTTCGATGACTTGATTCAGCGCCGTTGCGCCTCCGATGACTGATCCGATTCCGAGCAGAGCGGAAACCAAGCGCCAGCCATACGTCGGAAGCTGATTTTGACATGAACCCAAGTAAAAGCCCGCCGACGCGGTCCCAACAAACAAAGCGGTCAATCGCGGCTTAAGCAGAGTGGCGTAATCCGCGAGCCGACGTGAAGCCAACGAGAACCCCTTCAAATACGTACATGTTGTCATTAAAGACATGAGCGTGCACCCCCACATCGAACAATTGGGAACATTGTACGTCTGCTTAGGTGCCGCCCGTCCAGTCTCTACACCTTCCCGGCTGACTTCTCGCCAGACTTGGCTCGCGATTGCCACACGAGATGAGGTTCCCACCGACTTTGAGCAGTTCCGCGTCACCGGTGTCCGTGCGAGCACTCAAGTTTTTTGCAAGCCCGCTGAGTCTTAAGTCGTCAAAAAGATCCGCCTAGGCCGATCCCGAGATCTTGGGCCTGCTCGTTCTCGTGTTCCTGCGTCACATGCCTCACAGAGCCGGGTTCGTCTTTGTGGGTTTCTGCCTCTTGCTCTTGGGTCTGAATCGCTGTGGGCTTTGAGACATCACGGCTGAGATCATGCGCAAGTTCGCTTCTGTCGCTCGTATAGATTTGCGCGTCATATTGCGCGCGTGAGACGGACACGTAAGCGAAACGACTGTTCACCAACTGTTCACTCTTCTCAGTGTCCACATGGACCAGCACGCGGTCTGCCGTCTGCCCCTGACTGCTGTGACTGGTCACCGCATAGCCGTGATCGAGATGCGCATGGTCGCGAATGTTGAAATGAACATCCCCTCCTGAGTCCAGGCGAATTTCAACGTCGCCTGCATCGTTGATTTTCTCGATTGTTCCCAATTCCCGGTTGGCAACGTGAAGCTCTTTCGACGGGGCCGTAAACTGTATGCGGTCACCCTCGGAAAAACTTCGGTCCATCTCGTGGTACACCGATACCCCTGAGAGTCGACGCGGATCGTAGCTTTCTCGTTCGCCACCCTCACGCTCGATCGTGACGCGGTTTTCCTTCGCATCAACGTTCTCCACGCGCGCATATTCACCTGGATCAATTCCCAGTACCTTGCTACCTCGTGTGTAGCGCACAACATCGCCCACTTCGTATTGCCCAGCCCACTGCCGATCTGCCCCAGTCATCTCCTGCCGAGGGTCGAGGACTCGCAATTTGTGCTCCTCCCGGCTGACGTCGCCGCGCCCCTGCATTTCCCTATGGATCAGAGCATTTAACTCGCGACGTGACTCGTTATCTGGGGAGATGACGAGCGTGCCGCTTGGTGCTCGCGCGTATTCGCTCGCGATCTCTGTTAGCCGCACTGTCCGGTCCGCGACTTCATGTACTCGACCCTGTCGGTCGAGATTACCTATCGCCCCCCACACGTCTCCCCGGGCAAGCTGTTCTACCGCTTCTTTGAGCGTTGGGTCTCTCTGGCGCACTATCTCATCAAGGTGCGAGGTTTGCATCCCCGCCTCTTGTAGCTGTTGGTACGGCTTACCCGCCTCCACGCCTTCATGCTGTCGCGTGTCGCCTACAAGCAGTACGCGGTCCTCATTATGCAATCGGTGCAGGAATTCGTTCAGTTGCTTTGTGCTCGCTAGGCTGGATTCGTCCAATATGTAGAGCCGCTTCTGTCCATTGTCGGGTTCCTCCCCCCGCGAGAGGTGCCGCTGCAGCGTCCCTGACTCGATTCCTGATTCTGCGAGTTTATGCGCGGCACGAGATGTGGGCGCGAGGCCTCGCACTTCGTAGCCTTCGCCCTCGGCGGCTTCGCGAATAGCCGCTAAAGAAGTGGTCTTTCCTGCGCCCGCTTTGCCTTCGAGGCCGGTGATCTTGTCTTGGCTGGATAGGATTTGGTCGACGGCAGCTTGTTGACTTGGGCTCAATCGCGCATGCTTTACTTCGATTTCGCGTCGCGTCTCGGAAGAAACCAGTGTGTCATGGTGGTTTTGCCCGGCACGCATCATTGCGATTGTGTCCCTTTCATACCCGATCATTTGTTCGGTAGTGAACGCACGCGCGGGACCTGCGCTCTCGACTCCTATCAGCCCGCGGGATTCGACACGTTTCTCAAATCGATCCCGCACTTCTGCGAAGTTAGCCTCGCCCATGGAACGCCTCAGTGAATCACGCATGAGATCGCGCTCGTCCACTACTGATTGGCGTTCCAAGTTTTTTTCTCGGGCATAGGTGAGTGCCGACTCAATGTACTGCTGCTTCTGCTCCGGGCTTTGTTCCGCCGCTTGCCGATATTGCGCCTCATGGATGACACTATCTGGCTGGTTACCGAACTGAGCCGCCATATCTCGGTGTTTCAGCTGCATTTCTTCGTGGGTAATCGAGGGGAGCTTATCGTCGCGGGTCTGATGCGCCGCGATCTGTGCTGCACCCGCGCCGTGAAGGCCATGCTGTTCAAGATGATCTCTGATCTGCTGACTTCGTGGGCTGGAGGCCTCCAGATATTCGCGCGTATAACCTCTAATCTCTGGCTGGCAGCTTTTCCCCTGTTCAATTTCGTAGCCCAATTCCCTTAACCGCAATGCCAATTCGGAGCGATAAATCGCGGTTCCGTATTGCTGCGAGCGATAGAGTTCGCGTGGCTGCAGCGCACGCGTTTCACCTCTTTCGGTTTCCGTAAGATTGAAAAACACCACGTGAGTATGCAGTTGTGGCGCGGCATACCCCTCCACCGGTCTGGCGCTGTCATGCTCGAAGGAAGCTGCGACCCACTTACCTGTGGTCTCTGCCGGACGGTTTCCACCCATACGAGCCTGAACATATTTTTCGAGTTCATCTATCGCGACCCGAACGCTTTCACGATGTGCCTGGCGAACATCATCGTCGCCCCCCACCAATGCGGTCAGAGATACACTCTTGGGGGCGGAGAACGTCGCATCCCAGCCTGCCCGGTGCTCCATCGGCTTGACGGTCTCCCCGCGGGCATCCAAGTACTCCCGTGGCGCCGTGTGGCGCACCAACTGTTCGCCCGTGCTCGGATGCTGCCCATTTGCCAGGCGCGCGAATTGCTCCTGGTCGACCTCGCCACGGAGGTCCCACTGTTCGGCAAGTTTGCCGTGCCACTCACCCCTTATGCTTTCGCCTTCTGAGTAGTAATTCGCCTGTGCGTTCGCGAACTCCTCTTTGTGATAAATCTCGGCTTGTGCCGCGCTTAGCGCCTTCGAAATTGTCAGCATGGCCTACTCGAAAAAGGGCTCTTGCCCCGCGGTAACTCCAGTTGCTTTGTCAGGTCTGATCTCCTGAACGGGCTGCGCATTCGGTTGCGCCTGTGGTCTCCTGGCGTCGATCACAGCATGATGAGTTTCATCGTTTCGGGCAATAAAGCCGGGTTGCGCTTTTCGTAATTCAACATAGGGGAATGAGAATGGAACGACTAAATTGTCTACCTTTGCGAACGCGTGCATTCGTGGCATTCCGCCAATTTCCGAAGGTAATACAAGGGGCTCCGTACGCCTTTCCGTGTAATAGCTTTTCGATCTCCGCATATGCGGGAATTGTTCCTTGCTTACCGATTCCTTAAGACGCTCGATCTCCACTTCGCCGATCGTGTCCGAGATCCACTTGGCTGCGCGCGGTTCGCTTGTATGTAGAAAGACTTTGGTCGCAGGTTGCGAAAGCATGGCTTCCGCCTCGTGCCCGTACCGCGCTTCAAGCTGGCTACGGCCTTGGAAGCCAATCACTACTGGGTTGTTGGACTTGCGGTTTTCCGTTAGAGCCGTATGCAACTGAGGCAATCGCTGCAGACTCGCGAGCTCGTCCAAAACGAACCACGCCCTGCGCGTGGTCATGTCGCCTTGGTTCATAAGCCGTAGCACCAGGGTGTCCAGCCAAAGACTGATGAGCGGCAGCAGTCTCTGTCGAAAGCGAGGAGTGGAGGTAAGAAAGAGCCAGCCGGCCTGTTGACGTGACCAGTCCACAGTCGTCCGCCGCTGGTTTGTGTCCTTCTCCTTTGGCAGCATCTTAAGGCTATCGGCAACCATATTTAGTGCGCCTAAGACTCCTCCGCGCTGCGGGCCAGCGCCCCGGTAAATGAATGTTGCCAGTTCCGTTCCCTGTACTCTCTTGTCCAGCTCGTCCTCGTGGCTCATCCACCACACCAGCTCCTCTGGTGTTGGCTTCAGAGTCAGCAGATAGGCAAAAATCTTCCGTGGTCCTTCGACAAAGAACGTGTTTTCTCGCGGCTTGTCGGGGAACAGCGAAGTCGCCAACGTCAGTGCCTCCGCCTCGTGTACTACTTCGTCGCTCGGTGACCAATAGGGGCAACGGACATCGAGCGGATTCAGGATCAAATCCCCGCGTTCTGGCCGGTAAAACTGTGGAGTGTACTCAAGCGCCGGATCATAGACGACAGCGGTCTCATTGCGTTCGGCGACCTGCATTAGCACCTGCCGCTGGAGGACGCTCTTGCCGGTCCCTGAATCGCCAATAATCATCATGTGGCTGCTCTCAAAAGAGCGCGGGATGCGGAGCATTTCGCCGCGATTGGCTGTCATGAAACCGATGCCGTCCGATCTGCTCCATCGATTGAATTCCTTTACCGTGACAATCTGCGGTCCTTTGAGCCTCCTGCCATCATTTATCAAGTCGCGAGGGACGAAGTTGCGGCGAATTGCCCACCCGATGCCTAGAATCAGCGTGCAGAGTCCACCTCCCCAGGCAGGCCAGGAGAGTTCTGTGACCGATTGGTCGTGGTAAATCGATTGCGCGAGTTCCTGGTGCATCTGCTCGCTTCCGTAGCGAACGGTATCTACTACTAGATCGGTGGCGCCTGCCTGTCGCGCCTGATTTGACAGCGAGAAGGGAACAAGCTGGCCCCCATGCCTGGCAGCGGGGACAACGTCGGACGCGGTGGCCATGTGCCGTTGTCCTCGGTGGTCCACAGTGTCGAGGATCCAATATTCACCCTGAGACGCCCGGAACATTTCTGTATTGAGGTATTCGTTCCAGTAGTAGCGCTGCAGGGGAGTCCAGACCTCAGCGTTCAGGTACGTCCAAATACCGATGCCTGCCACAGCCGACAAAGGGAGCGCCCGCGCGATCGAAGCAAACCAACCCGGACGTTCCTCGTGACCCCAGAGGCCGCTCATGACTCACCCCACAGACGAAGCTTTGAGACCCCGCGCTGATATAAGGAACACCGAAGTGGCAAAAAGTCACGAAACTCTTGGTCGGGTAAACCGGCCAGTCAGACTGAGTCCCGCTTTGCAACGTGACGCGGTCGTTCCACAGCTTTCTTGATCTTGTCAGCGTCCGCTCGTTCAATCAGCCGCTGCATTTCTTCCGCCGTCAGTCTTTCGCCGTTCACCTGCTTATAAAACACGTTGAGCAGAATGGTTCGCAATGCCACAAGCTCGGCCATGAGCGCCTGGACTTCGGCACCAGCCGATTCTTGGGCACGTGACGATTGTCCATTCGCGCTAGCTAGCATCACCTCGCGGCACCACTCGCCTAAGGTCTTAGTACCCGCCTGAGCCGCCCGCTCCAATCGGGCATATTCTTCCTCAGTGACCTTGGTGCCAATCGACTTGGTCCGGAGAGTCGGCTTAACCATAAACGTCGCCTCGGCCTAAATGGGCCGACTAACTAAATCAACAAGTTCGCCTGCGCTATCGAAGACTGCGGCATTCTCAGCGACTTTGCCTCGTTAGAGGAAGTCTTTTCAATGAGTTCGCGTCCGGTAACCGGAGGTTACCGCACAGCACCCATTCTGGGGTGACGTGTCAATCCTCACCCGCTGCGCAGCAGCGCCATACCACATCGCTGGACATGACAACCCTCGCTACTGTGTCAAGTCAGCCCGATCAGCCCTCTTCGCGAGCTCCAACTTGGCATCGAGGAACGAACGAAGCTGGTGCCCCAACTCGATCGGGGGCGGCACCTTGTAGTTTTCGGTGCCAGCACTCATCAGCAGACCATCCACAAAAACTGTATGATGGTCGGCCCCTTCCGGCTCCATCAGCGCGAAGAGGATCATCGTCTGATCTCGCCGCGAAATGTAAGCCTTACGATCTCGCCGATCTAACAGTAAACAGTGAGGTGCCTCGAAAGTTCCACCGCTTCGCGTGATCTGCTCAATCGCTGGGCGCTCGGGTGCGCCCGAAAACGTGCCATACAGGGTGGGATATCGCCTCTCGGGCACATGTGTAGAAATTACAGGATGGCGCAGAAACCAAAGCCACAAGCTCTCGTCCGAAGGTATGTCGTCCGCACCATCGGAGTAACCGAATTGCCGGGACCTGACGGAATATCCGAACTCCACGAAGCGCAAATCTCCCCGATACCCGAAGGCCCGCTCAAACGCGGGGGGCACCGGAAACTGGAGAGGCTGGGCTCCAATTATCGAAGGAGAAACGCTTATTGGGTCAGGAATCTCCCAGCCCATTTTTTGAACAGCCTTCCTAGTGCCAGCCACGAAGCGCCGATGCGCTTTCGATGTGGCCAACCGGGTGGAATGAATTCCTGGCATGAAGTTCTCTCAATGGTCCTTAGCTTGTTTCAAGAAGCACTCCGCCTTGTAGTCGCAAAACATCGGCCTCCTGAGGGCTCGACAAAAGCTCAGCGGATATCGGCGAACACAGTTCTCAACTCTTCTGGCTCGCCAGCCTCGACATAGGCCTGGTAAGCATCATCCATAATGGACAGGGCCTCTCCTTTCCTGCCAGCAGAACGGAGAGCGAATCCGTAAGACAGCCAAAGTTTCGGATCTGATCTATCGGCCTCCAGCGCCAGCGAACAACACCGCACCTCATCTTCGTACAAACCAAGCGCATGATAGGTAAATGACTCGCCAGTCCAGGCGCGAATGTTCTTGCCCGCGTTGTCAGGTTCGAGATGAAGCGAGCGTTCAAGCGCCTCCAACGCCTGGCGCAGACGCCGTCGATTAACCTGCTCCGGGTCCTGGGTCCGGTAGAGAGCCATTCGGCGTAAGGCGAGACCTAAGTTGAGCCATGCGCCAGCGCTTTCCGGGCTTTTTGTGTGGTGAAGCAGCACGAGCGCAAGTGTCTGCAAGGCAGAATCCTCCCTTATGTCGGGGAGGACTGCTCCATCGTCATGCAATGCACCCAAGAATTTCCCGGCGAACTCCGTCAGGTGTGAGGGAGGAACTCCCCGAGCCTGCCCCATGGCAAACCAATCAAGCACGTCCCTCATTTCCGTTGGTGCGTCCCCGAGAAATCTGCTTGGCATATCTGTCGCACCGGTCACCGTCACAGTTGTTCCTCACAGGCCGATGCCGTCGTAGGTTCCAACTCGATCCGAACCAAATGACTCGCTGTGCTGCGGACCGAGTCCAAATCTACTCGCTTGTTATTCGCATAGATTTGGTGGCGAGGATGCGTTCGGTGCCATTCTGTCAGAGTCGCAGTTTGATGCACGTGCTCGACGATCTTTCGCCAGCCGGCGCTGTTGTAGGCAGAAAAGTTAATCTCGCCCTCTTGCGTCGCCACTGGAGTGGTCGAGTCCGCCATTGTCGCGAAATCGTAAATGTGTGCATCCTGGAACTGCATGGCGTTCGTCATTACGATCCTCCAACGGACGTTGCACGAATCAGCCCGCTCAGACCAATTCTCACCGGAGCCGGAGACGCGGTAGAAGCAATCCTCAAGCAATGCGGGAATGTGGCGAAGCTCGAACCCTGAAGGAGCCCGTCTGTGATCGAAATTGCGGAATACCGCTAGCGCGACCAGTGTCTTAGTGATCGCTGGCCCCCTCGCCGAGTCCGTGATCTCCACAATGTCGCGCATGAACCGCTGCAAATTAAAGAAAGCGCCAACTGGGGTCATTTGCCGTGAATCGGCATCAACCAACAAAGGGCTGAAGATCCCGTGGTTGGGATGTATATCGTTAAAAAGGCTCCCGATCTTCGACTCAGGGCGGAGAACATCGTACAAATGGGCAAAGATTCCGTACGCCGACACTGGGAACCAATCTCGCATCGGCTGCCAGTCGACGGCGGTTTGCGCTTGCAGGTCGTAAGCGATCTGCGATACCGGATAACGCCGGGCGTATCGCTCCTCGTCGCTTATGGCCTCGTCTCTCCCAGAAAACATCACGGGTTGGAATATGACGCCGTGGATTTTGTCCACGTTCTCAATTACGAAACGAACAACGTCGCCAAGCCCGTCATTGTTGCCTCCATTAACGACGCTTACTTGCAGTGTCGTTCGCATGCCTGCTGCAGCGATATTCTCAAGAGCCCGATGCTTCACTTCCATGTAATTTCCGATACCGCGGTGCCTGTTCTTCGCTTCGGAAACGCCATCAAACTGCAGGTATACGGCGTGCAGTCCGGCCGCCTTTGCTTCGAGCGCAAAATCTCGGTTTTGCGCAAATCTAATTCCATTCGTCGCGACGTGAACCCGATGGAAGCCCATGCTCTTCGCGTGGCGAATGGCGTCAAGCAAGATCGGCGAAAGCGTAGCCTCACCACCTGAGAACAGAACATTGATTTCTCTTTGGGGCTTAAACGACGTTGCCTTCTCGAACACGGACTTTATGTCTTCCATATCCAATTCGTGAATGTATGTAGTGGCGTTTGCGTCCATATAGCAGGGCGAGCAGACCATGTTGCATCTGTTCGTCATGTCGATGATTAGGTACGTGCCCCGACCTGATCTGGTCCCGTTAGGGCCGTGGTCGTGTACGTCTTGGTCACCGACGCACTCGAAATCCCTACCGAAGGCAAGGCGCTCCATTTTTCGGAAGAAGGCCGGGTGATTGGAAAGCACATCTTCAAATGGGCCGTGCTTTCCGCACGCCTTGCGCATCAGGATGCGCCCGGCTTCCTCTACTATCTCGGCTTCAATCACTCCGGGCCTGTCCCTGAACTCAGCGATACTGGCTTGGCCTCGGATGACCGCATCTGTCGCCTCAATGTTGCACCGCGGACACAGTGACAGGGTGTTCCTCGGAACGCCCGTCATCATGGGCATTCTCTCGCGGCTCTTGAGCAGCCGGCCGGGTGCCCAAGAGGGGTTCGGCAATTCTCTTTCGGGGAGGATCGCGTTAAAGTGCGTAGAAAGCCTCCACGCTAAGTTGGACGCCGCGCGGAAAACACGAGATTGTACTGGGGACATGGGTCGTTGACCTCCGGAGTCGGATTATTGACGAGCGGCGGGATTACAGTTTTGGGGTATTCTACACTGGCCGTCAATGTAGCCGCTGAAGTGAGGAAGTTTCAGCGGCAGTAGCGAGACTTTCACGTCTCGTGACGATGTGCCCAGAAAAACTCGAGGGCTGCCATCCGTGCCCCGTCGCGGCAGCCCATTTGCTCGATTTCGGCTTTACGCCATGGCGCACATTTCGTGGGTTCAAGAAGCTCTTGTTCAATGGCGCTCTCAAGCTTCTCGAAATCGGTGATTTCATCCTTGAATTGTGATTCGAGCCTCGCCCGTGCGATGTTGTGGGCCTCTATCAACGCAAAGCGATACTGCTGAAAGTCGCGATTCATCGTCTTTTCTCCTTCCAAGATTGAGTGCTGAAAAAGGCGCCAGCCATCGGAACGATGGCTGGCGCCACGGAATATCGAAAAAAGGGGCACGTTGAGTGCGTGCCCCTACTGCTCCTCAGCGGGTGAGAAACAATTTTCCGTCTGCATTGAAGACTTCGCGCAGGATGAGTCTCGCCTCACGGAGATTCCGATGTACAGCTCGTCGGCTCGTCCCCATGGCCTCCGCGATCGCATCGGGATCAAGGATCGGCCTCCTCCCCCTATCGCGCTTAAGGTTCGGGTATGCCTGTTCTTTCAGGGCACCATCCGGGCCAAGCGTCGCAATGCATTGCAGTGTTTCGATCAGAGGAGATCGCAAATGCGGGAAATTAATCACCTGCCTGAGCAGTTCGCGGCTGATTACATCCTGCTCGACTTTGTTCCGGATTGGTCTTTTGCGGCTGGAAGCGTTCGCGGGATTGGCAACAGCCCGAACGCCGTCGTTCTCCTCGCGCATAAAATACGACCGCACGGTTCCAAGGGCTAACGCGCGAACAATGTAACGCCGAAAAGCGTCTGTGCCCGGCCTCACAACGTAGTTGCACTGAAACATTGCGATCATTGCTTTGACTGCACCGTCGTACATCAATTCGACCTGCCAATCGGACGGACAGTTAAACAGCCTGTGTGCTCTGCTGCGTGCAGCTCTTTCGGCCATCGGCAGTGTACAGGCGAGAAATACGTCTAAGGCATTTGGGTGGACATGATCGTTGCGGTATACGACTTCCGCAACCTGGATGCGAAGCGTCTTTTCGGCGGTGCTGAACAGATACTGCAGTAGATCCGACATTTGTACAGCATCGGTGGCTGGAATTTTAGTGTTGGCAAGCAAATCTTTCACGGTGTCGAGCATGGGATGCGTCTCCTTTTCTAGGTGTTGAGGTACTTGGCCTATGCGGCCAAGAAAAAACATTCGTTTCACGGGAGCGAAGGTTGAGCGAAGCGAGGCGCTGTCAATCCCCGGAGCGAAGCGGAGCCGGAACGGGCGCGGAAGCGAGCACGGCGCGCTTTTGTTTTTTGCGCCGCGCGGAGCTGCACAAGCGGGATTGACAGAAGGAGCCGAACGGAGCTCGAAAATTCGCGATGAAACGAATGTGGAGTCAAAAGATCAGCCGGAAGGCTGCACCTAGAATTGCGAGGAACGTTTCCCGAGCACCGAGAAGAATAGGGCCTCCGTTCTGGAGATCGTTGATGGCTATATCGACTGCCCCTGGTGCGAAGGCGGGTGACGTAACTTCGATTGTGTAAAAAGCGAGAGGGTGTAAGTTGGCTTTGGCCTTGACAAGCTGAAGCCATTCTCACAAGGAGACTTACACCCATGGCGAAGGTAACACCCATCACCGAGCAGTTCCAACATTTCGTCAGCGAGCTGAAAGAGAGTTTTTGGGGCGACCTGCAGGGACAGGTGCAGCAGAGCATGCGCCGGCTGTTCGAGCTGCTGTCAGAGCGGCAACGCGACCTGTACATGGTGCGCCCGCGTCATAGCCGGCAGAAGCCGCGTCAGGATTACCGCAACGGCTATTACGCGCGCGACTTTGTGACTCGCTTTGGGACCCTGCGTTTGCGCATTGCCCGCACTCGCAAGCGCGGTTTTCTGCCGGAGGTGCTCAAGAAGTTTCAGCGGCGGGCGGAAGAAGTCTCACTGTTAATTCGCGAGGCCTTTTTGCGGGGCATTTCGACCCGCCAAGTGGGGCGGCTGGTGGGTATTGTGACCGGCGAGGTGGTCAGTCCGCAGACCGTATCCCGCTTGAGTCGCGATTTGGATGAGGCGGTGCGGCAGTTTCATCAGGCGCCGCTGCAGGACGAATGGGCGTACCTGTTCCTGGACGGCGTCAGTCTGCGGATGCGACGGCCCAGTGGGCGGCAGCGAGTGCACATGCTGGTGGCTTACGGAGTACGGGCCGACGGTACCCGGCAACTCCTGGGCTTTCTGCGCAGTAAAGGCGAAAGCCAAAGCGCCTGGGAAGGTCTGCTGGAGGATCTGTATCGCCGCGGACTGCAAGGCGAGAAGCTGCTGCTGATCGTCACCGATGGTTGTCCCGGGCTGGCCGCAGCCATCGAGACCGTCTATCCCCGAGCGCTGCATCAGCGCTGCTGGGTACACAAGATGCGCAATATCCTGGAAAAAGTACGCCGTCGCGACCATGACGCGGTGAAAGCCGACGCGCAGGCCATCTATCGCGCTGACAGCCGTCGCCAGGCGGAGGCCGCTTTTCGCGCCTTTCGCCGCCGCTGGCAGGCGCTGTACGGTTCCATGGTGCGACAACTGGAGCGCGACTTGCCGGAGTTGCTGTCATTTTTCAGCTTTCCCCGGCATCTGTGGAGGAAGCTACGCACCACCAACATCATCGAGCGCTGCTTCGTGGAGGTGCGCCGGCGGACGCGTCCCATGGTGTGCTTCGTGAACGTGAAAAGCGTCGATCGCATCATCTACTCCATCTTCCAGCGCTTCAACCTGGAATGGAAAACCCGCACCCTCCGCGTTTTTACACAAGCAGCTTGACGTCACCCGAAGGCGAGCGGAGGGATCGTGCCGAGGGGGCGGGGGTGTTAGAATCCCGGGGCATGGCCAAGTTCAAATTGCGTGAAGGTGTAAGGCGAATCGGGCAAGAGGAGATACGCACGATCGAGGAGATCCGCGAAAATCCAGATGCTGAAACGATGTACTGGATTCAGCTCGGCAGTGATTTTGCGACGCGCGTGTGGGCCAAGGAAAGCGAGCTTGAGCCCTTAGAGCAACGCACGTCTGTGATACGTCGGCTCTACGTTCACAACTTTCGGTGCCTAGAAAACTTCGAGTTGCCAATCTCAGGCCGGTCGTCCGCCCTGCTAATCGGTAAGAACGGCGCTGGCAAGACAACCGTCAGCCTTGCCTTGGAGATTCTGCAGAAGATCGCTCGAAACACGAATCGGGTGGGCGAGCTAGTAAAGCCGCAGGATCTCACTCGCGGCCTCACAGACGCCCGGGGACGTACCGACGTTCCCATGCGATTCGAAATCGAGGTCGAGTTGGAAGGCGAGATCTACGAGTACGTTGTCGCTTTTGAGTTTCCGGAGGGGTTCAAAGAACTTCGCGTATTCGAAGAGAAGCTCACAGTTAGCGGCAAGCCTATCTACACCCGAGAAGTAGCGCAAGTACATCTCAGGAGAACAGGTCAGGAGGCCAAGTTTCTTATCGACTGGCACTTGGTGGCACTGCCAATCGTTCAGCTAAAGTCAACGGACGACCCTTTGTTCGTTTTCAAGGAGTGGCTCGGACGCATGCTGATCCTTCGTCCGATGCCCAGTTTAATTCTTGGAGACTCCGACGAGGAGACCCTGCAGCCGAATCCTCAAGTCACCAACTTTGGCGCGTGGTTTTCAGGTCTGCTCGCTGACGCGCCATCGGCTTATGCAAAGATCGCTGACTATCTCAGGCAGGTGATGCCCGACCTAAAGGACATCAAGAATCCGATCATCGCGAGAGAGTCCCGAAGTTTACTTGTTCAATTTTCCACCGACCAAGGAAATATTACCCTTCCTTTCGGGGATCTGTCCGACGGGGAAAAATGTTTCATGATCTGCGCCCTTGTGCTTGCCGCAAAAGACGCCCACGGCGCACTGTTTTGTTTCTGGGATGAACCGGACAACTATCTTGCCTTGGACGAGGTCGGGCACTTTGTTTTGGCCCTTCGCCAAGCGTTCCAATCCGGCGGTCAATTCATCGCAACCTCGCATAACCCAGAGGCGATCCGCCGCTTTTCCGACGAGAATACGCTTGTTCTGTACAGGAAGAGCCATCTTGAGCCAACAATAGCGCGTCAGCTCAGCGAGATTCAGGTCAGGGGCGATCTTGTCGGCGCGCTGATTCGGGGCGATGTGGAACCGTGATGGTCAACAAGTATCTTCCGCACGTCTTCGTGCTTCCCGAAGATGACGCCAACCGCCAGTTAGCAAACGAGTTTCACGTGCAAATCAATGGACTGCGGCAGATGCAGTTGCTTTAGGTAGCAGGCGGCTGGAGTGCGGTCCTAGATCTTTTCGAGGCAGTGCACATAGAACAAATGGAGCTTTGCCCAAGTCGATTCATGGTTTTGCTGATCGACTTCGATAACAACTTCGAGACTCGGTTGAAGAAAGCCAAGGACCGGATTCCCCAACATCTGATTGAGAGGGTCTTTGTTCTCGGAACCTTGAGCGAACCGGAAGCACTCAGAAGGGCTGGTCTTGGTCCCTATGAGGCCATCGGTTTGGCAATGGCGAAGGATTGCCGCGAAGGAACAAATACGGTTTGGGGGCACGAACTTCTGCGACACAATGCCGGCGAACTTGACCGTTTGCGAGAGCGCGTAGTTCGCATCTTGTTCCCTACCGCTTGAGGGTGTCCGACTTCCCTTAATCCTCTTTTGGCCCCTCTTCGAAAGCTCCGTTTCCCGCTGTCAACCCAATCCGTCGCTTCAACTCCAGTAATCCTAGCCTGCGTGCGACGCCGTCGGCTTGCGGCTTCCTTACGCGGCTCGGCGAATTCTTGATAGCAGGAGCTGAGGTGCTCCAGCCAGCGGTCGACCTCTGCGAGTGGCAACTTGGCGGGAACCATATGGTTTTGCAGGGTACGACGCGGTATTCAGGTATTCATACCGCGGGGATTTCTTAGCCCACATTAGGCTGCCCCTTCGGCGGCGCCCTTCGCCTTTTGTGGCTTCACTTCGGAAAGGAGTGAACGGAGCTCACCCAGAATGTCGCGGTGGTGCTTGTCAAGGTGCTTCTCAATGCGAGCGTTCGACAGCAAACGCTCAATATAGCCGCACGCTATCGAAAGAGTCAGCATATCCGTTCCGTAAGATGCCTCAACAGCCTTCAGCTCGCGGATTAGTAAATCGGTCTCCTGTTCGAGCATAGCCTGAGCCGCAGTTGAGGTAGCCTCGATTTGTGACTTCCGTTGCGAGGGGGTCTCAACGAGGAATTCGGGACGAGTCACTTCGAGGAGCGCCTGGGCGAAGCGAACGGAATATGTGCCGGTGGCGTGCATGTGCTCTGCCGCCTCGATCTGCCGCATGGGTTTCATTTTCTTAAGTGCAGCGAATGCCCCGGCGGTTACATCGCTGTTACGCAAGATCTCGACCGCCTCGGGACAGATTCCGTCGAGCATCTTTCGTCGCTGCCTAATCGCTGAAACATCAACATTTAGCACCTGAGCGATTCGTTCCTCGCCTACGCCGTTTGAGAGCGCTTTCAGGATCATGAAATGCTCGGCCACAGGCGGAGCGTGGTTGACTCGCTTGTTGTATGTATAAGCCTCATCATCCATCGCGAAGATGGTGCGTACCTCAGTCGATCCGCTCTGCTTGAGGATGTCCAATCTGACGTGCCCATCAAGCAACAGGTAATCCCTCGGTCCCTGCGGATAAACCACGAGCGGTTCGATCAAACCAACATGTGCAAGCGAGGAGCTGATCCGTCTGTAGGTAGTGCTCTTTCGGAGTTCAGTAGGTATTTCTCTCTGCGGAACGATTACATCGATTGGAAGAACCACAACATGTTGATCAAAGGCAGGTTTCACCTTGGGGTTTGACATGTCTTTCGTTTCTCCTCATTTAAGGCGAGTTGCGAGTTCTTCGGGCATATCAACGAGACTCTCTGCCCTCAAGAGCGTGACGAAATGTTCGTCCGACATGAGTCGGCGTATGGCCGTGGTGAGAAGAAGGAGACGCTCCTTCGTGAAGTTGGCCTTCTTTATGAGCTGGCGCTGCTCGCGAATGCGATCTTTGTATTCGCGTACCAATCCCTCACCTGTGATTTTGCGACGCGTCTGGGCTATTTTTCCAGCCTTCTGTTGTCGCGCTATTCGCTGAGCAACAATGCGTCTGGCAGTTCGCAGCCTTTCTCCCCTGAGATCACCCTTTTCGTAAGCGTCGGAGAAAGCCTGTTGCACTTCGCGGTCATTGCCCATTGCGATCCCGACCGCAACACTGATCGGCAGACGACCAGCCTCAACCGCGTGGGCCAGCCCCTCCTCGCTGTGCTCAACGAGACGAATAATGCCGTGAATATAGCTGCGGTCAAGTCCGAGTTTCCGGGCGATTTCATCGGGTTTATAGCTCCGCTCCCGAAGGTTCCGAACTTCCCTGATGAGCTCCCGATTAGAAGGTGGGCGCCTAGCGATATTTTCAACCAAGCTCATCAAGAGCCGTTCTTCCCGAGACGCATCGCTCAACACCGCGGGAATTGTGGTCTCACCCAGGGCACGGCAGGCCTCCATCCGGCCCTGACCGCAGACGAGATCATACCGAGTGCCATCAGAGTCGAGTTCGCGACGGGATACCGTAATTGGCTTCTTGAGCCCGACCTCAGCGATGCTGGCGACGATCTCTTGAAACTTTGTCTTATTTCGTGTCCGAGGATTGACCACCCGGATTTCAGCGATCGGAATATGCTCGATCTCACTTTTGTTCACGGTATCTCCTCAATTCGCGTGCGCCGCGCCATGCTGAAGAAGAAGTCCAAGTTTTCAAAGCGATAAGCGTCCAGCAATATGCCGTTCTCCCCAGCAAGCCTGACCCGAGCGGCTAAGGCCTCGATCTTTGGGAAGAGATAGTAATCAAGAATGTCTTCGTTGCCCGGTGCCAGCCGCGCGCCAATCGTCATGTCAGGGTCGAGGGAGTTCTCGAGCCTGATAAGCCAGCGGCACTTGCCAGTTAGGGTTTCGCGGCATCGAGAGATTATTAGAGACGCAGTAAACTCTCGATTGATCTCCAAAAGCCCGCTGTTGCCTTCTCGAACCTCTGCACCCTGATCTCTGAGATCCTTCAAGATCTTGGAGCAGTGATCTCTGTGGTACTCGCGCATGGCGCGATTGATCTCTATGTACCTAAGGTCTCGCAACGGTGTGTAGCCAATGAGGGCGTACGCTCGCGTGAGACCACCAAAACGGCTTTGGTAAACCGTGCTCGACGGCATGTCTTCAGCTTCATCGATGAGAATGCCGGACAACTCGCCAATTCGGGCTAGCAGATTCCGCAAGCGCTCAAGCAATTGCTCGTCCGTAAGATGGGTGTGGCGGCTCTCAATAATCGCAACCGCTTCCGTGAACTGTTCGAGGGGAATGATCGGGGCAAATGCGTTGTCGCACCTGATCCACATTTCGGGTGGGTTGACCACTCGTTTTCGCTTTAGCTTGAACGATCTACGGTTATATACATTCGACCCAGCATACTTTGGGTTCGTAAGGATCTGACGTACTACAGCCGCAGTCCACGGCCGTCCGAATTCGTTTACCAGGCCTCGCCCATTGAGCCACTCCGCAATCTCTTTCTCTATCGATTGTTTCTGTGTGAACAGGTCGTAGATTTCTCGGACGACTTGCGTTTCCGATTCGGGACCCGGCACGAGGATCACGCGGTCTGTCTGAATGCTCTTGTGTTTACCTCGTGTCAATATTTCTTTCGGGTTGCGATTCTGATCGATCAGCTGTCTGCGCAGGCCATAGCCTGCAGAACCGCCTTGTCGGAACCCGTGTTCGATTAGCCGGCACTGGCCGGCAAACACCTTGACCGAAAGCTCGCGGCTGTACTCACCGGCCATCGTGCGCTTGATCGTCTTAAGCAATGAAGAAGAGAGGCTTCCATCGTTCTCAAACTGCTCGGCGCAGTAGTGCACGCGGACATTGCCTCGTTTGCAGATGTATTCGTAATAGGCGCTCTCATCAACATCCTGGAACCGTCCCCAACGGCTAACGTCATAAACCAAAACGTCGGTATAGTCCGCACGGCCGCCCTCAACGTCGGATAACAGTTGGCGTAATCCGTTTCTGCCCTCGATGTTCAGCCCGCTCCTCGCTTCGTCTGAGTAAGTTCTGACGATCTGCGTGCTGCGTGCTTCAGCGTAGCGGCGAAGGACATCCATCTGGTTTTCAGTCGAATACTGCTGATGTTCAGTCGACATACGGACGTATTGTGCCGCCCGAGCAGGCCCGGTTGTTACTTCAGACTTGTGCGCTTTGGCAGATCTCATTTGGTGCCCCTGCCTTTGGGACTGCCGACGCAATCCAGAATGAAGGGAGTGTCGTTCTCGCTTGATCGAAACACTCGCTCCGTCCGGACTAGGTCTTCCACAGTGTTTGCTCTCAGAAGAGAAATCTTGCGAACGCTTCTCGAAAAACTCGGCGAAGGCGCAATGTCATCAGCATCATACAAATCTTTTGTTAATCATCAATGAATCGAGAACAAACGATCCTTGCGCCATCGCGCTCGATCATCCACTCAATCGTGCCGCGACGATTCATGCGCGCGCCCAGGGACGCGCCGGATCCGTACCAGATTCAGAGCGGAGGAGAGTCCTGGGCTTACCGCACGAATATTGGCTGAACCAGCGCGCTGCGTGAACCGCCGAGCGTTCTGCGGCGGACAGACTTGCCCGGCAAAACGACTTCTGGCCGGACACCCCATTCGGGTGTCAAGCGTTCAGCTCCACCACCACGTGTTTTAGCTTCCGGTTTTCGCCTTAGAAGGGATCCGACTAGTTAAAGTATCGCTATCGAAACGGATCATGCCGTTGCCGTGCTTACTTTGAAAAGAGCGCCTGCGAGACATCTATCCAGATGCTGAAAGTGCGCGTCCCAGCGTTTTTGAATGGATCGCGACGTGAACGTCCACGAGCTCTCGGATGTCCTCTCTCGAAACGCCAAACTCCTTGAGAGAGATTGCAGCTCTGTCGATAGCAGCCGTAACCCTTTCCTGAGCATCGAGCATGCGCGCCGTAAGTCCGCCTTCGGCGATCTCGTCGGCGGAATACAACTTCTGTAGGCCGAGCACATCCAGCGCCGGAGCATTGATCGGAACGTCGGCGATGCGTCCGCCAAGTGACGTGAGTTCGATCTGGTCATGCGCGAAGCCAAATGTTTCTACTCTGATGCGGCCCGGCTCAATCCTGATCCGCAGTTGGGGGCCCTTGAAACTAGCCGCCACACGCTTGACGTTCTTGAGCACCGGGAGCGGCACACGCGCGGCGCCGGCCCGCGTAATGGTTGCGGGAATATGGGTGGATGAGCCGGTATAACAGAGTTCGAGATCATCGGCTCTGGCGATGAAATCCGCAGTGTCAGAATCCATGTATTCCGCACGACCGGCAAGCACCAGACGAATGCTCTTCTTGAATTCCTGGGTGCGAACGAGAATATCGATCATATGCCCCTTCCCACTGTGCGATAAGGTCGCTGAGGCAGATGCCTCGCCGAGTCACAAAGTGCGGTGACCCGAAAAGTCGCCGTTATTTCCTTTAGAATCGCCCTTTCAATCAATCATTGTCCCGCGAAAGTCTCCACTCTATCGTGCGGGTTTCACGCCTACCGCAGATTCAATGAGTATCAGCTCCTCGATAGGCCGGCCATACAGTGCCTTGACCTTTTCGGCGAAGTCTTCCTTATCAATCATCTGCTCCGAAAGGTTGAAGATGTACCAGTCGCAACTGAGGTTTGAGAGCACTTCCTCGGCGGCAGGAAATTTCATCCTGTACAGAATCGAGTCGAGCCGCCGGTTGAAGCGTTCTTCATCTTCTCCGTGGCGCCGCAGCTTCGACGCGAACAACTCCCTAAGGCGCGCCTTGCTCTGGTCGAGTTCTTTCCCGATATCATCTTTGAGTCTTTCCTGCGCGAGTTTCAGATTCTGCTGGAAACAGCGCAGCGCATTTTCCAGTTCAGCACGATCTTGCGACAAAACCAAATGTCCAACGTCTCCTACTGGCTTGAGGTTGTACTTCTGCTTGATCTTGTCGAGATCGTCCTGAAAGCCTCTGGTGAAAAAATCTGTATCGGTTTCGAAGAGCTTGTAACTCGCGCCGATTCGACGCCCCATTTCGACGTCTTCGATGCCGAGTTCTTCTGCTCGCAACGGCAGCCTGCGCTGCGAGAGCTTCGCGCCATTCAATGTTAGTTTCACAACCTGAAAGGTACTGTTGATGATGCGCATCTGCCTGTCGAGATCCGGCGAGACAGGCGGGTGCCTAACCAGCGTTTCATTTATTTCCGCAAGATCTGATTTCCGGAGAAGTTCTCCTCCGATAATCCCGATGCCGGGGACGATGTCGTCCCGTTCCGCACCCTTGACCGCCTCATAATCCTGGTCCTCATGGGTGGCAGCCTGGCGACCGTCTGCACCGACAGCTTGCAGCAGGCGGGCCGCTTCTTCCGCGCTGAGTCGGATGGCATTCGGAACGCCGGCACAGGGGAACACGTCGACGTTTAACGCTGGAGGGGCGAAAACAGCCGCGAAATCGTCAACGATAACGATGCCGATCCGCAACCCCTTCTGCACACGGACGGGAATTGCCTTGTCATGCAGACGGCGCAGGCCCTGTTCGGTTCCGTACCCCACCTGTATGACGAAGGGGTCGGCATCAACGATTACGGTGACGTGCTCCGGCCCAAGTGATTCGGAAACACTGATCAATGCTTCCGCCACCCAGTCATAAATGCCGGGCGCGGCGTAGCAGACTCGCTGTTCAGCCTTTCGGACGAGCTCAGTCATAACCTCTTGGTTTAACGTGATGAACACCTGGTTCGACATCGTGCCCTCCGGATAGTATTCGGCTTCGGATCACGTAACCCAACAACTTCTAACGATTCTCCAGTCTTCCCAAGTACGCCAAAGCCTTAACATGCGCTTCACCCAGTCGAAGCATAGGTGCGCCGCGTACATGCTGCCAGCACCCAATTAGGCGAGGCACTTGCTCCCACTCATCTCACGAAGCATCACCGCGCTACCCAATATCGGCGAGTTGAACTAAGCTGTTCTCGCTCAGGACCTCTTCTCCGCCAGAAACTTTGTTGAACCGGTGAAGGGGGACCTACTCCACCAACGCCTTGAACACCGCATCGGCCGCATCCTTATAGAACTCGATTTTCAACCTCGTCCAAACATCATCGGGAAGATCATTTAGTTGTTTCCTCGCAGCTACGGGCATCAGGAGTGTTTGCGCCTGCTTGTCCACCGCAAGCTCTGCGATACTCGCAGCATTGGGAATCATTTCGATTGATCCGCCTAGGTTGAGGGCGCCGACCGTGATTGTCCCGCCGCGGGTGTTGCGTCCGAGCAAGGACCCGCAGAGCGCAATCAAAACCGGGAGACCAAGCCCCGCTCCGGTCTTATCGGCATCCATCGAGCGCATCTGGATCGAAAACTCCTGCTCGCGCGGGTCGCGGTCCCCCACCAATTCCTTTGCGTGCGTGTAGAGATTCTGCTCGCCGACTTTGACACTTTCCCGGAAAGCCGGCGGAGTTGGCTGGTTGAGAATCTTCACCCCGCCGCCAATCCCACTCGTGACCTCGATGCGATAGAGTCCCGGGCCTGCCTCGCCACTTCCCCCGCTAACTGCCCACACCTGGCCAGGGGGAAGCGGATCAGATTCAATCGCCTCATCGCTGTGGAGTTCCGGAGTGGCAACGAATTGTTCTACTCCTTCGGCGCCCAGGGTATAGCTGAAATGGGTGTTCCTGAACTCGCTCTTCAGGCACCGCTTCTGCTGCTCTTTAATGCGCCTCCGGGATTCGAGTGCAAGCCGCACGATCAACGCCAGGTCGTCATCGGGAACAGGCATCTCGGGATCCGGGAACAAAAGCTTCGTGAGGCCGCTGATCGTCTTGTTCACGGCTTCAATGTCTCGGCCGCTTAATGCGCCGCCAAGGTGAACGCGGCCTTGTAGAACTGAGGCACGGTTGCCAGAACGCAATTTGCTCCAGCACTCGCTCAGGAAGTCGCTAACCAGTCCGAAGTGATCGGTGAAGTGGTCAGCCGCCTTAAGCTTTGGGAAATCCCATCCCGGCGCGAAGGCGTGAAGGCGATCCATGAAGGCGGTGTCGTTCCGCATCTCCGGTGGAAGCGGGCTCAGAAGATGACCGATCTTCTGCTGCTGTTCGACATCGACGTCAAAGTTTCCTACCATGACAAGCCCGCCGTCTGCGCGGATATTTTCCTTCCCCCGGCTAAACTGGCCTGACGCCATGTAGCCCTTCATGATGTTGACACCGTCCTTTTGATCGAACGAAATGCCCGAGACCTCGTCGAAGCAGACAACGTCATACTGGCAAACAAGACCGCGCTGGCCGTTCGCGTTGTTGACGAACATCTTCGCAACAGTTGCTTTACCACCAGATATGAGGTGGGAATAGGGCGAGATTTGTTGATACAGGTGGCTCTTGCCGGTACCGCGCGGCCCAAGCTCCACGAGATTGTAGTTTCGTTCGACGAATGGAACCATTCGCAGCAGTGCAACTCGACGGGCTCGCTCATCGAGAGCAGCTGGCTCCAGGCCTACCGAGCGAATCAAAAGGTCTCCCCACTCCCTGGTGTTAAAGCTGCTACGCCCTTTCGCCAGCACATCGAGCACATCGGCCTTCGACATCTGAATTGGCCGCAAAGAGTCGATCTTGAACGGACGCCCACCCTGTTGTTGCGCAATGATGCCGTCGTAAGTGAGTGTCACCTCGGCATAGAAGCCGTCGGTAAGCATGCGCTCGTTATCGCGGACAAGCTGGTCATCAATCCGAACGTCTTTCAAAGCAAGGCTGGGAAGTTCCGCAACATAGCAGTCGTTCTTGGGATCAAGTTTCGCCCGGATGATGTCGATAAGCTTTACCGATCCCTGTTCTTTCGCGCGTGACTTGAACAATTCCTCCTCACCAGTGCGAACCGTGCGGTCCTTGAGCTGTTTTTCGACGATCTGCAGCCCCTCGGCGATTTCCTCGTCGTCGGTGGTTGCACAGTAGCGTCCCAGCAAGAACTCCACCACATACGTCGGCACGGGGTACTGGCGCGCGTACTTCCTAACCAAATCCTTACGCACCAGGTAGCCGTCAAATACCGAGGATGCAAGTTTGTCGAGATGGTCTGTCATTACTGGTGCTGTGCTCACTGTTCACCTCCGATGCGGGTATTAACGCTATGCAACACGTCGTTCTTGCCATTAACAACTACGACGGCGGCAGACGCCCCTTCGTACATGTCTTTCTCCACTGCGAGACTCACTTCGCCTGAGGGACCGACTTCCTTTACGGCTGCCACGACGCTGGTTGCCGGGTTCTTGTAGTTGGTTCGCAAATCGACGCGCAGCGAGGGATCATTCGTCTTCACTTTCACTCGACACCGCATACCCCTCCACTGCACGTCAGTGATCGTCGCTGAGATGGCCTCGGCACCACGCTCGACGACAAGCTCAGGCACCACACACTCCTGCACGCTTACGCCGCCGTGAGCGTAGTCAATGCCGGCACCAAAGCACGCGATTCCAGGCGGCGAAGCAATTTGCACATTTCCGTTGTAGTGCCATCCATAGGTAGGCGCCGCTGGTGTCGAGTGCCCTTTGACGGCAGCGCATCGCGCCCACTTCGCCTGTACGACCCACGGAGGCAGGTCGAACTTGGGTAAGTTCTCCGGAAGTAGTAGCCATCCATGGTCTGTCACCACGCGGACCTGGCGCCATCCAGTCTGAAGAAGGGTTACAACCCGATCCGCGACAGCCTCGATTTCTTCATCAATCTGGGAGCACAGTCCAACCCCCAATTTGTGGCCGAGGTAGTCGATTCGACCCATCTCAGTCCAGCCACCTTGGTCAGCGGAGATCGGAATCCGAACCTCGTCGGCTTCGAGCAGTTCGATTCCCGCATCCTGCATCGTCGTGCGCAGCCGTTGAGCCGTTGCGGTTTGTTTGGACTTGCCCAGTACGGGTGCGAAGTCCTCGGTAGAAGGAACGCCTTCCATATCTTTCGATATGGGCGTAGCCAGAGGCTTTGCCGTTGCCGTTACGGTTGGAATCGGCGCCATCCGATGAGACATGTTCGTGATGAAGGAGCGGGCTTCGAGCTTGCCCTTGAGCGTCATGGCAACATCGAACCGCAAGCCGTCCACGAAGACTATGCATGTGTCTTTCTCTGCAGCAACGCCCTTAACGGCTCCCCGCAGGTTCTCGCCCAACTTGCCCACGACTCCCTGGAAATGCCTCGCAGACTGGTCCAGCCAAGGGGCATAGAGCGCCTGCACCACCTTCGCAATCAGCGCCTTGTCCGCTGCGCCTCTTCCGTTGGCAAGCGCGCCGAGCGCCGCGCGATCGCAGCGCCAACCATCCTGCGCATAGTTCGCCGCTATGCTCTGTATGTCGGTACCAGCCACAGGTGTCTGTGCGAACTGAGCTAATTGCGACAGAAAGGCAAGGGCATCAGCGCAAGGGCTGAGACCCACGAGGCCCACACCCACTCGCGGCGCTCGCCGTGTTCTTTTTCCAGCGCAATTACGGTCTCGCAGGCCTGGTGATGAGGTAGAGCCGCAGCTTCGGCGAGTTGACGACGCAAGCGCGCCTCCCCATCGTCGTTCGCTGCGGGATTGCGCGACTGATCGAAGCCGAGCTTCCCCTGGCCGGCTACGGGCTGTCCCAGCAGATCGGGAATCCCGGGATACAACTTCGGAGACTCGCAGTACCGTTTCCAGACACGCTCCCACGACGCATCGCCGGCCAGAATTGCAGCGGCCGCGACGGATGTTCCATCCTGATCGGGGTTGAATCCGAACTCTGACTTGCAGACGTTGCAGAACGATTGCCAGCGCGCATTGTCCAATGCTTTCCGGAAGCCATCCGAGTTGCCCATCCAGCGCAGGACATCCCGTACTGGATCGTTCACTGAGAGCTTGTCGAAGTCATCCGCATCGAGCCGCCGGCCGCGCAGAGCGTTGATGTCAGCTTCCGCCAACAAAGGCAGGGCGCGAAGCATGGCCTCGCGCGTGCGGTTACGCGAGCGCCATCGAAAAGCATGTTCACAAACGCGGCCTTCGGACAGATCCAGAACTGTAGCTGATCGGCTTTGCTTCTCGCCTTGTATTCTCCCTCAAACAATATTTTTCCCGAAAGCCTCAGACGGTTTGTCATGCGCCGGATCGGTCCGAAGCTGTCAGAGGCCGAGGAGGAAGGACGCAGGGCGCCGCCGTGCCTTGACAGCGGGAGGACCGCATCTGGCGGCCGCCCTTCCAAAGTCCGATGGTGGAGAAAAAAAGGAAACAGGAAAGCTGTGCGGCGAGCAGCGTCAAGCGGTCGCGGCGTTTCCAGAATCCGGGGCGCCGCACCGTAACGCGATCATCATTTTCTCTTGAAGATAGACTCGACCTCCGATTTGATGCTGCGATGCACGCGGCACAGCGGACATTTCTTGGTCCACTTCGCAGACTGAGCTTTGTTCTTGTTCTTGGTCGGCTGGAACCGGTGAATTGCGAGACACTCCATGGATGGCAGCGATCTTTTGCCCTTCACCGCATAGACATCGATCCTGGTCACTCCACTGAACCAAACCCTATCGAAGTGAGCCGACGGGCGGCCATGCCCACGCCTGGTCTTGCCCACATACAGACAACGGCGGCCTTTCCAGAGCACATAGATGACGCTTCTATAGGGGATGTGGTCGGCAAACCACTTGTTGAACACGCGGCGCTTGCCCTCGGCGCCACGGCCTCGGACATGCCAAGCTTTCTTCTTGGCTACCGCGTTCGCAAATTCAGTCTTAGCCAGCTTCGAAGCCAGCGCCGCAGAGGCGATCCCCTGTAGATTTTGGATTGCTCTTTGTAGTTTCTTGCGGCCGAAGGCGGGCGGGGCGCCTAGGCGTCGTTTCCCGATGACATGCAATAGCCAGTCTGAGCGATGCTCAAAGAGCCGCTGTAACGTCTTGTTGAATTCGACCGATTTGGACATTTGTTAGCTTAGATCCGCACTTGGACTTCCTTAGGCCGGATGGCAGAGCAAGAGTGGTGTAGCCCCTCAGCCATATCGGCGGGCTAGGGCAAAGCGTTCTCCTTGGAACGGACGTCTTGATTTATGCACAATAGTATCAGTTGGACTACCATGTCGCGGAGTTTCGCCCATCGCCGCGTTACGCGGAACATTGGATCGGATTTCGATTTGAGACGATTGGGCTATGGAATATCTATTCAACAGCAGAGGCCAGCACATCGCCAATCTTGTCGGAGAGCAACTGCACGCTCCGACGGGCGAAAGCATTGGTCACTATCTTTCGGAACAAGGATTTTTTATCGACGTGTCGGGACGATACTTGAGTGAGATTGTGCGTGGCAACAGGTTGGTGTTCAAGCGCGCCAGCCCGCATAGATCGACGAACTTTGGTGTGTATGGCAACGACGGGAACGCCGGGAACTACGGCAACCCAGGAAACCACGGAAGCATTGGAACAGTTGGCGGCTATGACGATGTCGATGCGGATTGGGAGCGTTGACCGCTAATTAAGGCCCGCAATGCCTACTTCCGCGACAAGTTACTCCGCCTCCGCTTGCTCGTCATTCGCGGAAGCATCTTGACCTTCCCACTTCGTACAAACAGCCTCAACGTCGGGCATAGACGCTTCACCCGTCCAGCTTTTGTAAAACTGTGGGTTCTTGCTTCGCGGTGTCGGATCGGCCTCGCGCATTTCGACCAGAACGGGTGCCTGAACACATTCACCGAGCACAAGTGCACTGCGCGGAGCGAGCGCAGGCAGCTGATCGAGGAGCTGGCCGTAGATACCAGGAACGATCTCTCGGAAGTAGCGCAAATCTTCTGGATTTTGAAGCCTGTGAACGATGAAGCTGTTGCACTGCGACAGCACGGTCTTTGACAGTTCGCTAGGCCGCTGCGAAGCGACCACGAGACCGAGACCAAACTTTCGCCCCTCCCGGGCTATGCGTTCAAAAACCTGCTTGGAAATCGAGTCCTCTTCAGACTTGTGCCCCTCCCGAATATAATTCTGGGCTTCCTCAAGGACAAGGATCACGGGAAACTCGCCGCGCCCCACGCCACTCACCGGATCGCTTAACCGCTGGAGAAACTCGTGAATCAGACGGCCGATCAGCGCGGTGACGTTTTCCAGTACCTCCGAAGCAAGCAAACTTAAGTCGACGATGACTACATTTGCGGCATCGGCATCGTTCCGCTGTCGATCATAGAATGGCAAGACTCCGTCCGCTAGGACCGCCGTCTCCGTCAGCTCGGCTTCGGCGCCCGATTCAAGGCCAAGAACGTCCCGCAGAAATGTCGCCAAGCCGTGCCGCACGGCCGGCCACTCCTCCGAGCACGGGCCAAAGAGAAACTCGAAGCGAGAGTCTTCTAGTAATCGATATATCCGCGTCAACATCGTTGAGCAATTGTCACGGGCGCGCGCGCTGGTCGACTGATCCCGTGACATCGCTGTCTCCAGATGGCGATAGCGGAAGGCCGTTTTGCCAAAATAAGACGGCCGATCTGCCGAACTAGAACCACCTTCCATCCCGGAGATAGGAACAGCGGCCAGGCTGGAAATTAAACCGTTCAGCAAACCTTCTGCCTGCTGCCGCTGTGCCATGTTCAATGGATCATAGCTCTGCCCCTGACGCCCGGCTGCAGCTTTCACTTGCTGGAAGGTCGTGCTGGGCGCCACGGTTTGCAAAGACGGGTATTGGCCAAGAAGATCCTGAAGGGCGCCCTGGTTCTGGGCGCTCGCGAGCGCCGCGACAACACCATCGCATATAGCATTAATGTTGTTTCTGTCCTGCCATGTTCCTGTCGCCGTGAGAGCCAGGACCCGATGACACTCCTGCATGAGAGTATCCCGGAGAAATGTCCATTGCGGTCCTGCTCCCTCCTGCCGAGCAAGGGTAAGACTACTGAGCAGAACGGGGCGTTGGACTCCGGGTGCCGCACGGAACAACCTTACAAAGTCGTCTGCATCCATGAACCAATATGGAATCGTCAGCCGCTCAGATTCGGTAGAATCGGTTGGGATATACAAGGTTCGTCGGTCAGGAATTGCATTCTTGTAAGTGTCGTCGCCGTTCCTTTTCTGAAACGCGGCACGATATTCACCATTGGTGTCGAGAATCACGATTCGCGTGCGCTTAACGTCATCTCTAGAGATGATGGATTGGAGGATCGTGGCAATCGAGCATGATTTGCCCGATCCGGTACTCCCTATGATGGCCGCGTGCTTGCCGAATAGAGCATCTGGGTCGACATAAATTTTGTAGTCGGGAAAAACTACCGATTTCCCGATATGGACACAGTAGCCGGGATTCTCCGGATCGATCTCAGCCCCTTTGCGACCCCTGCCAAAGATCGCATCAAGGTCCCCTCTGGTTGTGAGGAACACCTTGGAGTCGAGCACTGGAAATAGATTGATACCTTGCCGAAAGTCGGCGTCGGAAATAGAGCCGATCATCGTCGCCTTCATGAGGCGGCGCGTGGAAGGAAGAGAAACCGTCATCTTGTCGGCCTGTAACTCGTTCTCCTCGCTCATGACTACTCGCGTCACCATGCCGACAATGCGGTGCGACCCCACAGGGATGATGATGTAGGAATTGATGCGCCCGACTTCTATAGTCCCTTCATAGGTCGAGCGGGTTAGGGCCTTCAAGTCCCGGTTCAGCTCGACCGTAACTTGCGCGGTATCCACCGCAACCACTCTCCCGATTTCGTGTTCAGTCGTCACCGGGATTCTCCGGGACCGCATCGACAGGTTGCGCTTCGGCGCCCAAGGCCTTGTAGGTCTTCATGACCTTGGCGGTTATCTCCTCTTCGTGCAAGTCGGGCAGCAGCCTTTCAACAAAGTGCTCGAAAGTGCCCAGTCGCCATCCGCCTACCAGCCAGACCCTTTCATCACCAAGCTGCTTCAGGTGGCTCACAAAATTGCTTTTTGGCGCCGGGTCAACGACAACAAGACTGAAGCTGGGGATAGCAAGCGCCTGGCGAATTATGGCGTTCACATGTTCATCTCCGAATCCGTACCCGATGACGAAGAGCACCGACTGTGGCTGCGCAATTGCGGAACCAAAGCGGCGGAACAACTCCGAATATGGCAGACCGAGTGCCTTGCCATATTTAAGGGGTGACGGGTAAATTTGTACGTCATCCTCAGAGGCCTCTTGTTTGTAGAAGGTGGCGTAGAGACCGTAGGGGTTTTCCCAATTAGCGGCGCAACGATGCCAAGTGATCGACCCGTGAAGTTTGTAGAGATGGAGGGCACGGTCGAAGCGATGAACGCGGCCCTCCGTTGTCTGGGCGGGAAAGTAGAAATCCAGATCGTAGGATTCCGGACGAAATATCCGGCGGAGGGTTCCTACAAAACCATCCACTAACACTGCACCTTCAGCATCAGCAGCTTTCTCGATTAGAGTGTCGTAGTTAAGCGTGAACAAGTTAACGCGGCGTAGGTTGAGGGGGCGCGTGAGGATCTTCTTGATAAGGCGACGGTGGTCCGTGAGCGAGTCTTCCTTGCCGTTGACGGGGAGATTGGACAATGAGGTCAGGCTGCGGTTTATTTCTCGAATGAGACGATCAACGCGCTCCTCAGACATGTCCAGGGTGACATCTTCGCCAAGGTTAAGCGTTGCGCTTGCTGCAAACTCCCGCATTCCGGCCAGCCAAATGTGAAGCCTACTCAAGTAGTCTTCAAGGTTGCAGGGTATCTTGGGGACCTGGCCCAGGTCTCCAGTCAGGGCCTGCCGGCGATCCGTGAGATCGAAAGCCTCACCAGATAAAGCGGAGACTGTCTCATAGAGCAGCGACAGCCAGCTTGTGTCTTCGCCCTGCGCGGCTGCCTGGCTTTTTTGGTGAAGCGCTTTTTCGAGTTCCAGCGGAATTGATGCGAGCCCGATCCCGCCTACCTTCATCGAAGCACCGGCGCCAACCAGGAACGAGACGTTATCGGTCTTGAGCAGCGTGCCGACACGAACGCGCGTTTCCTTCAGTTTCTCCTTGAGGAGGCCCTCGGCTTTCTTCTTCGTCTCGGCATCGTCAGAGGAAAGATCGGCAATCAGTTCCGGGCTGAGAACTTCGGTCCCGCCAATCTTCAGGTAGTAATTGTCGGTCACGGCGCGATCTTCACTTCCGGCAAGACATGAGAACTGTAACGTCCATGTGGCCTACTCCAGTTCAACTTTCGAGTTTACGCCGTTACTTAATACTGCACACCCTTCCTCGTCTTTAGCTTTAATCAGGTTCTGCAGGCTCGGCCGAGCTCAGTAAAGCCGACAGTCGCATTGATGTAATCGCGCAGGATGGTCTTGGCTGTGGCGATATAGCCAGTGAGCATGGATTCGATGCCATCGCGGAGAAGCTCCTTTCGAAACTTCGGATCGCGCTCAAGGCGGGCACGGATCGTCTCTTTGAAATCACGGGTCAATGGCATGGTGGTTCAGTAGTCCTTGAATCGCCCCAGATCGCGATTGGCTCCGGCAAAGATCACTGTTGCGAGTGGTCAAACCGGAATGAGGAATTGATCCCATCATAATCTGCTCGCACGACTCGGCCATTACGTTCCAGCAAGCCCGCCGTCGCCAAAGCATCGACATCGTCGTGCACCCGCCGATAGTCGCGCTTGAGTTGTTCGGAAAGGGCTCGAATGCTCCGGACCGGATGACTGTGAACGTATTTGAGAAGCTCCCATCTCTTGGGAGTCAGGATCGACAACAGACCTTCGAGGCTTTCGAAAGAGAGATGTCGCTCGCGAACCCTTTTGCCATTCTCTAGACGATGCCAGGCGTCGATAAAGCGACGACCGGTGTCTTCGAGAGCGCCGCCTACGTGAACTTCCAATTTTTCCTTCATATAAGTTCCCCTCCTTCCCTGATAGACGCTACGTCAGCCAAGAAATCCGAAATTAGTCGCTCAACCGTCGAAAATTTGTAGGGCATCTCGCGGCTCCCGTAGTGGCGATGGTCCCCTTTCGGTTTTTCGTTGTCGTAGCCAACGAGACGCTTTCCGTCCTTGCCGTAGAACAACGAATATTTGAGCCGATGCTTGCTGCCCTGAACAGGAGTGCGCACGGCATAAATCGTCAGCTCAAGTGTCGCTCCATCATCGAAGTGATGCTTCTCATGAAAGTCAGGCTCGCGTCTCGGCATCCGTTTCTCCGTCGGGAGCCAGCGCGCTCCATTATGTCATAAAATGACATAGTTCTTCCGGGCAGTCAAGGCAAGCGGGTTTGCCGTTGGGGGGATTACAAGGAGGGTTTCAGCAAAGTGTTTTTGAAGCCCCTCTTGTTAGGGGAGCCGCCTGATTTTGGTAGGCGTGGGGGTCTCCCACCCACCCCGGCTTTCCCCTAGGGGAAACGGGAAAAGGGGTCGTTGGAACGTTTCACGAGTCTGGTTCACCTTCTATGCAGTGAGACTCCGTTCGAAGCAATAAGAGATCAGGCAGACTTGATGGAGAAGCGGTGGTGCGGGCGGTGGGACTTGAACCCACACAGGCCGTAAAGCCCTGCGGATTTTCATGCCTACTGCGGCTTTCGCCGCCCGTACGCGGCGCGCTCGCGCGCCTGCGTGCGGTTTGTGGTCTGGACTATCCCTTCACCTTCTCCCGGTGCTCCGGGGCTTAGGTGCTGCCCGTCTAGTCTCTACACCTTCCCGGCGAAAATTTCCGTCCAGGCTTGGCTCGGGATTGCCATTGCAGGTTTCCCCGAATTTGGGCAGTTCTACATCGCCGGTTTCCCGGCGAGCACTCAAGTTTCTCTTAAGTCCGCTGCGTATGCCATTCCGCCACGCCCGCGTGGCTGTTAGCAGTTGTCTATGTTAGAGCAAGTCGCGGAAATTTACACCTCAGTCTCTGGGCTCGGCAGGGCCAGTGGGGCCGGAACGCTTGGCGGGTTTCTGCGTCTTTTTCGGCTTGGGCCGCATGATGTTGATCGCTGCTGCGTCAAGATTCGTCTTGATGTGCGCCGAATAGTATTTCTCAATCATCTCGACGCTGGTGCGGCAGTTCTTGGCGATCTGGTAGATGTCAGCGCCTTCCATGAGGCGCAGACAAATATATGTGTGCCGCAAGCTGTAAGCCGTGCGAGGCCGGCCGTCACGATCAAATCTGAGATTCTCCTCCTCCAGGATGGCCTTGAAAAGTTCGCGCTGCCATTTCGGAAAAAATGAGGTCTGTCGGTTTCGGCAGGCGCACTTGCTCGGATTCGGTTGCCGTGGTGCTGGGTTCATTCCCGTTGCTCGCTTCGTATGCGCGAGAAGGACGGAGCCTGGCTTTCAGCCGTTCGAACGGACGCACGGCGCCATGCATGCTCTTGCAGTAGCCGACGCCGCGCTTGCCCCGTACCTCGATCTCAAGGATCGTTTGCTGGCTGGCATCGTCTTCGACGATTGTCACGTCCCGAAATTGGAGGCGCCGCGCCTCATCGGGCCGCAGGCCGGTATTAGCGGAGAACAGCACATAGTCGTGAAGCTGTTCGCATTCCCATTTGAAGCGCTCCTGCTTCGGCTCGTGCGCGCGCTTTCGTGTGGCCTCGTAAAGCTGCTTGTATTCCTCCGGCGAGAACCACGCACGGTGCGAGATTTTCGGGGATGATCTGTAGGGCTCGGAGAGATCGGGAAGACGGTCGAGCCATCCCTGGCGGATCGCGGTTTTCAGCGTCTGGCGGAGCGTCACGATTTCCTGATGCATGGTGTTATAGGCGGGCGGCTTGCCGCGCTTGGCGACGGCCTCCTCATACCGGTGAATCCGGTATTCCCGAATCTTGCTGGAGGTGATTTCCGAGAGGCCGAGATGGCCGAAGAACGGGACTAAGTGGACGGTCGATCGCGAGTGCTGGCCTCTGACGTAGACCTTGCTGCGCTGACCTTGCGTGATGAGATCATATTCACGCAAATATTGCTCCGACGCTTCGCGGAAGGTTTTCTCGGTCTTGATTTCTCCGCTGCGGAGTTTGCCGCGAAGCTGGAGATACCAATCCTCGGCGATTTCCTTAGCTTTGGAGAGGCTCTCTTCCTTGGTACTTATGCGCCGGTTCTTGCCGGCGAAGTAGCTGGAGCATTGCCACTGACTGCTGTTCGGACGTTTGTAAACATGAACCTTGCCGCCGAGGATCGTGTATTGTTCCGCCACGGGCGAATGTCCTCCCAGCCCGGTCGAAAACGACCGAATGTGTAAGACATGTGTAAGCTATACGCGAAGCAGCATTATGTCAATAACATATTGTGTTTTATGAATTTGGTCTGATTATTGGATGACTATAGCAGGATTTTAAGTCCGCTGCGTCTGCCAGTTTCGCCATCCCGGCATGGATCAGTGGGCAATTCAAGTATCGCACGGAGGCACACCGAGATCACAAGGGGCAAAACACTTCTACAGGTGTCCATGAGTCGACGGACGCACTTTGCCTTCCGTGGCACAGGATGTGCAAGAATCATCGACTCCCTTGCGGACCGCTCACTCACTTCGTTCCCAAATCGGGAATTTGATGGTTACTTTCGTTCGCTAACCTTGCGCTTTTTTCATGACCTTATCCCGCTATGTGCCTAATCTAAATTCAGGCGTTGCGGAGAAATCGTATGCATTCGCAGTCGAACTTCACAAGACTTCACCAGCAGTCGCACGCCGCGCATCGGCCTGTTTTGCCGCGCCGGAGGACGTTAAATTGAAGTCCATAAATCCAAGTGGCTCTAGTACTTACATGTAACAGTCATTGGTGTCAACCAGATACACACAAAACGATGCGCAATGCGATGAAAACAAAGGGAGGTGGAGGGGGTACTGCGGCCAAACTGAAATCCGCGAAGAGTTAGTGCGCGGCGACTTCGGTTGCGGTGCCTGGCTTGGGCTTTTTCAACAGGAAGGGAAGAGGTACCAGGCAGGCGACGATAATCGAGACCATCCAGAAGGCGTTGACATAGGAAAGCAGTGCGGCTTGCTGCTCAATCAGGCCCATGACCTGGTTGTAAGCCTGTTGCATGGCGAGCGCGGGGCCTGACCCCGACTTGGCCATGTTGGCGGCCGTGCCATTCAGCATGTTGTTGAATTGAGGATTCGCCGCAGTGGCGTGCGCGACCAGGCTGGTCTGGTGGACCTGGCTTTGGCGCGCCAGGAAGGTGGTCAGCATGGAAATGCCGACGCTGCCTCCCAGGTTGCGGATGAAGTTGCTGATGCCTGATATCTGGTTGCTCTTCTCAGGCGGAACTCCGACATAGCTCAGGATGCTGATGGGAATGAAGATGAAGGCCAGCCCCGACATCTGGTACATGCGCCACAGCAGTATCGTGCGGAAGTCGATGGCCAGACTGAGATGGGTGATGTGGTAGAGCGCGATCGAGGTCATGCCGAATCCGCAAGCGATCATCCAGCGCGGGTCAACCTTGGTAGAGAGCACGCCGGCAATAGGGAAGAGCACCATGAGCATGAATCCGGCGGGCGACAACACTTCTCCGGCCTTCTCCGCCGAGTAGCCCATCATAAGTTGCAGGAACTGCGGAATCAGGACAGTGGTACCGAACAGTACAGCACCCAGCACGAAGTTGAAAAGCACGGTCGCGGCAAAATTCCGGTTCTTCAGCAGCTTCAATTCGAGCACGGGATGAGGCGTGCGCCATTCGTGAACCACGAGCGCCACCAGCGCGGCCCCGGCGATAACGGCAAACGTAGTGACGAAAGTCGAACCGAACCAGTCGTCCTGCTGACCTTTATCGAGGATCACCTGGAGGCATCCGATGCCGAGAACGATCAGGGACAGGCCGATGTAATCGATCTTGATGCCCGCCCCTTTGAACTTCTTGAGCCACGGCGGATCTTCGACCACAGTCGAGGTCAGGAAGAGCGAGAGTAGCCCCACAGGCACGTTGATGAAGAAGATCCAGCGCCAATCGTAGTTGTCGGTGATCCAGCCGCCGAGCGTGGGACCGATGGCGGGAGCGACCACAACCGCCATGCCGTACACGGAAAATGCCAGGCCGCGCTTCTCGGGTGGAAAGGTATCGGCGAGGATGGCCTGCTCGCTGGGGCCCATGCCCCCGCCGCCTGCGCCCTGCAGGATGCGGAAGAAGATAAGGAGAGGCAACGTCGGAGCGAATCCGCACAGGATCGACGAGATCGTGAACAACGCGACGCACGTCATGTAGAACCGCTTGCGCCCGATGACGGTGGTGAGCCAGCCCGACATCGGCAACACGATGGCGTTCGACACCAGATAGCTGGTGAGCACCCAGGTGGATTCGTCCTGCCCGGCGCTCAGGCCGCCGGCGATGTGCGGCAGGGCAACGTTGGCGATAGAGGAGTCGAGAACCTCCATAAACGTCGCCAGCGTCACCGTGAGGGCGATGATCCAGGGGTTGTAACGCGGCTTCCACGGAGTGGCCGCGAATGTGTTTGATTCCGCCATTGTCGGTTCTGTTGTCGTCGATGCGCGCTACTTCTTTGCGCTGTTGTCTTGGCGGACCGAGACGTTCACATCGGGAGTGACCGACATGCCCTCGCGCAGTAGGCCGTCCTGATTGAAGTCGGGCTTGTCGCTGTTGTCGAAATCGATGCGCACCGGAATACGTTGCACGACTTTCACGTAGTTGCCGGTGGCGTTCTCCGGAGGGAGCAGGCTGTACTTAGCTCCGGTGGCGGCTCCGATGCTGGTGACATGCGCGTCCCATTTGCGCCCACCGTAAGTGTCGACTTTCACTTTGACAGGCTGGCCAGGCATCATGTGCGCGAGTTGGGTTTCCTTAAAGTTGGCAGTGACCCAGATTTCGCGCAGAGGAACAACCGCCATTAGGTCCTGTCCGGGAGAGACGTTCTGGCCGACTTGCACGGAACGTTTGCCAACAACGCCGTCCACCGGAGCGACGATGGTGGTGTAGTTCAGGTTGAGCTGGGCCTGATCGAGCGCGGACTTGTAACGCAGCACCTGGGCGTCCGCGGACTTCGCACGGGCCTCGGTTGCTGCCACTTGCTTGGGCGTGACCTGGGCGTTTTGTACCTCCGCGTGGGCTTGTTCGACGCGTGATTCCGCTTGCAGCACTTGAGCGCGGGCAGCCAACAGCGCCGCCTCGCGAGCGGTGACCGTGGCATTGGCTGCGGTTGCGGACGAGGTTGCCTGGTCAAATTGCTGCTGCGAAATTTCGCGTTTGTCCAGCAACATGCGGTAGCGTATGACATCCGCATTCAATTTCTCGGCTGTCGCCTGTGCTTCTACCACCTGGGCCTGGGCCGCTTCCACTTGCTTCTGGGCGGCTGCCACGCCGGCTA
Organism: uncultured Acidobacteriaceae bacterium; assembly: GCA_963699185.1. Lineage (GTDB taxonomy): Bacteria > Acidobacteriota > Terriglobia > Terriglobales > Acidobacteriaceae > DASRAA01. The sequence goes on from OY969419.1 coordinate 2,399,389, forward strand.
GAGCGTTGGCCATATCAGCCGAAGAAGAACGGATTTGCGTGGACGAGCCGACGCTAGAAACTGGCACGCCATATTGTGCCGCCAGGGCCGCGGCCTGGGCGTCTTGATAGTCTGCCTGGGCGCGGTCGACAGCAACCTTGTAATCGGTGGGATCAATCACGACCAGGACGTCGCCCTTGCGGACGACCTGCCCGTCGTCATAGTTCACTTTGATCACCTGTCCGCCCACGCGAGCGCTAATGGGATAAATGTGGCCGTCGATCTGCGCGTCGTCGGTGCTTTCCCAACGACGGCTGTCCCACCAGTACCAGCCCACGCCCAGAATGACGAGAATCACCAGCGCAAAAGCCAGGGGCTTGGCCAGCCTGTTCTTCTGGACAAAACTGCGATGTTCCCCGAGATCGCGATCGTTAGACTCGTTCACGGGCGCGTGGGTATCGGGCTGCTGCAAATCGTTTTGCTCGGCGGTAGTAGGGCTCATCTGCGGTTCACCTATCACTTTGACTGAGGATTGGGGCTGGGCGGAGGGTTGGTCGCGGGCGGAGCGGCCGGTGGCGGAGGCTGCGTCGCGGGCGGTGTTGCCGGAGACGGGGCGGGCGCAACCACAGACGGTGGCAGGGCAGTGCCTCCCGCCAAATACTGTTTCACCATTTGTTCGGCGTTGCCGATGGAGCGGGCCAGCAGGACCTTCGCGATATTGTGGGCGTAAAGACTGGCGATGTATTGATCGTTGGCAGAGGCGAGCTGCTGCTGCGCCTGGATGACCTCGACGTTATTGGTCACGCCGGCGGCAAATCGATCCTGCGATTGCGTTAACGCCTGCTGCGCGAAATCCAGGCCGATCTTGGCGACCTCCACCTGCTGGGCCGCGGCCTTGAGATCGAGTAGGGAGTCTTCCACGTCCTGCTCGATGCGCGCTTTCAAGTTGTCGGATTCGGCCTGCCGTTCTTTGAGGACCGCGTCGGCTTCCTTGACGTCGGCTTGCACCCGGCCACCTTGGAAAACTGGGATGTTCAGCGTGGCGGCAGCGGAGTAATTCGGCGCCATGGCATCGGGATGGTAGCCCAGAACACCATACGAACCCGAGAGTCCGACCGACGGCAGATAGCCTTTCCACGCCGCCGAGCGTCGCAACTCCGCAGCGTGCAGTTGGGCCTGTGCTGCTTTGTAGTCGGGGCGAGTGGCCAGCGCCAATTCATACGCGCCGGTCAGATCAATTTCCGGCACTGGAGCGTACGGCACGCGATTAACCAGACGAAACTTCTGGCGGACCGGCAGCCCAATCACCCGAGCGAGCGCGATCCGCTGCTTCTCCAGATCGTTCTGTACCTGGATCAGCGTTTCCTGCTGCGCCTGCAATTGGACCCTGGCACGCAGCGTGTCGATGTTCGGAGCCAGACCCGCGGCTTCCTGGTCTTTCGCCAGGTCGTACAGAGCTTGCGCAGTATTCAACTCCGCTTGTGCCGCTTCCAGTCTCGATTCCTGTGCGATAACCAATAGATAGTTCGCGCCCACGGCGAGCACTACAGTGTCGCGCGCGTCGCGGTAATTAAACTCCGCGGCTTTCACCGTTTGACCGGCAGCGCGGTACTTGTCGATGGACGAAAAATTTATCGCGTCCCAGGAACCTGTGGCCTGGGTGGCGGTCAGGCCGAAAGGTCCGACCGAACTGGGAAAGCCGGGAAAGGTGACGCCTAACGACTTCAGGTTGATGCGCTGCAACTCTTCGCCGAAAGTGCCGTTGATGTTGGGCAGGATCTGGCTTAGCGATTGGAGGCGGGCGGCGCGGGCCTCGGCGGTGGTCTGATTGCTGAGATAGAGTCCGAGGTTGTACTTGAGTCCGCGGTCGAGCGCGTCTTCGATAGTCAGCTCGATGGTTTCGTTCGTTGCCTTACCCTGCGGAATCGAGCCGGAATAGTTGTCAGTGTTGCGGTTGATGACTGCTTCCGCCGAGGGCAAGGGCACTGAGGGATTGCCAGTCGTCACCTGCGCGTGCAGGAGTCCGCTCGACAGCAACACAGTGGTAGCGGCAGCGAAAAAGGCACTGCGCCTGGCTAAAGCAACGCGCTGGGAAATATTGCGACGCATGTCTTTCATGTTATATCTAATACATACATGCATGTATTAAATCTTGCATCACCCTTAGATGTAAGAGGCAACAAATTGGTCGCAAAAATGCACGTTCTGTCGGTGGGAAAATGCAGATGACGGAGCGGAGTGCCAAGCATAAGCCCGCCCCGCTCTCCCGCCACCAGGAGCGCACCGGGATTACCAGGGCGCGACTGATCCAGTCGGCGGAAAAGGCCTTTGCGCGCGATGGATTTGAGGCAGCCAAGCTGGAAGACATCGCCAAGGACGCGGGCTACACACGGGGCGCGGTCTACGCCAACTTCGATAGTAAGGAAGACCTGTTTCTCGCCCTGCTGGAGCGGGAAATTTCGTCACGGATTGCCGCTCTCGAAAGAGAAATGGACAAGGTGCACGAGCCCGCAGCGAAACTGCGGGTGATGCGAGAGTTCTTTGTGAACAAAACCATGGACCGGCGCTGGTGCCTGCTCTCTCTGGAATTCAAGCTGTTCGCGGTGCGTCATCCTGAGGTAAAGCAGCGGCTGGCAGCTATGCATCGCCGCTTCGTCGCCCCGAGAGTGGGTTTTCTCGACGAGATCATGCGGGCGCTGGGCCGGGAACTACCGGCATCGGCACACGCGACCGGCGTATCGCTGGCAGCGCTCGGCAACTCACTCAACCTGGAACACATGCTGGATCCGACGTTGATGCCGGAAGACGACTTGCGCCGTATCATGTCTAACTTTTTCGATAGCCTGACATCAACACCAAAGAAAAAATCCACCAAGTAGTCCGCGTCCCATTTCAGCGGTTGCGGTAGACGCCCAACTCGCTCGTCGAAGGCCGCGCCATCAGGTCGCGGATGGCCTGCTGCGGAGATTTGCCCTGCTGCAGGATGGCGTGCATCTGCTCAGTGATCGGCATCTCGACACCCATCTTGGCGGCTAGTCCGACCGCGGCGTTGGTCGTCAGCACCCCTTCAGCGACCATGCCGTGCATACCCGCAATAATGTCGTTGAGATTACGACCTCGTCCGAGCTCCACGCCCACAGTGCGATTGCGGGAGAGACCGCCGGTGCAGGTGAGCACGAGATCTCCGAGTCCGGCGAGTCCCGCCATCGTCTCTGCGCGCCCGCCACAGGCGACGACCAGCCGCGTGATTTCGGCCAGACCGCGGGTGATGAGAGCGGCAACAGAATTGTGTCCCAGGCCTAGGCCATCGCAAACGCCGGCAGCGATGGCAACAATGTTCTTGAGTGAGCCACCCAGTTCAACTCCGACGACGTCGTCGTTGGTGTAAACACGAAAACGAGGATCGCTGAATTCGCGTTGCACGACGGCGGCGAGCTCCTGATCCGTTGAGGCGACGGTCAACGCGGTGGGATGGTTCTCCGCAACTTCGATCGCGAATGTAGGTCCGCTAAGTGCCCCGATCCTGGGAAAGAATCCATTGGGAGCATGCTTAACCACGTCGGTGATGACTTCGGTCATCCGCAGAAAAGTGTCGTTCTCGATGCCTTTGGTGGCGCTGACGAACAGCATGTTTGGCTTTAGGTACGGCAACATTGTCTGAAAGACGCGACGGGCATGGTGCGAAGGCATCACGCTGACAACAACATCTGCGCCGGTTAATGCTTCTTCAAGACTATTGGTAGCGTTGACGGAGTCGGGGATGGGATGTCCGGCAAGGAAAACGTCGTTAACGTGGCGAGCGTTAATACTCTCGCGGACTTCTGCCTCGTGCGCCCACAGGATCACTTCGTGGGAATTCCTACGGCCAAGCACGATGGCGATGGCCGTTCCCCACGCGCCTGCACCGATCACTGCGATCTTGCTCACAGGAACCTCTCAACGAAAACGGTTTTCGGTGCCCGCGAGCAGGCGCCGAATGTTGTCTTTGTGCCGGGCGATAATCAGCAGGCAACTCGCGACGATCAGAGCCATGGCCGCGGTGGTGCGGACGAACGGATTGAGCCACCAGGCTGCAAAAGGCAAAACGACTGCCGAAAGAATGCTGCCCAGTGAAACGTAGCGCGTCATCACGACGGCTACCACAAACACCCCAAGCGAAACCAGAACAGCCATGGGGGCGAGCGCCAGAAATGCACCCAGGGCAGTCGCTACTCCTTTGCCGCCTTTGAAGCGGAGCCAGATGGGAAACATGTGGCCGAGCAGTGCGCAAAGGGCGGCGAGGGCGGCAAACTGGAAGGCCAGCTGCTGATGCCAGGGGTTGCCCGGGTCGAACAGCAACAGGGCACCGGTGGATCCCTTTAGTCCAAAAGCGACGTGGCTCGCCATCCAGAAAGCGAAGATTACGGCCGCGTATCCCTTGAGCGCGTCGAGGAACAGCGTGGCGACGGCCAGCCCCTTAGATCCAGTACGCGCGACATTAGTGGCGCCGATGTTGCCGCTGCCGGTCTGGCGGACATCCTGCCCGCGAAAGATGCGGACGAGCAGGTAGCCGAAAGGAATCGACCCGAGGAGGTACGAGACCACAGCGATGATGAGCAGCGACCCAGGCAATGTTGTCTTTCGGCTACGGTGAAGTCAGTGTGCAGCTACACCAGCGGGAATCGTGCGCACTTCTCGTAGCGCGGGCCCGCCGACGACAGATGGCTCTCGTACAAGATGAACTCGTGCGCCGTCATTGTACCGAAATCGGGAGACGGGAGTGCTTCAAGATGCGCCCGGACCTGTTGCAAACCAGGTGCGGGACGCTCGCCGCGAACGGGCCGCGGACGTCCGCTCCCCGATCTCGCCAGAGTGAGGTGTGGCATAAAGGACCTCGCGTCGCTTTCAAATCCCAACGGAAGCACGGCCTTTGCCACTTCGGTCGCTAGCGTTTGCAGGTTTTCGCCACCTGCTATGCCGATCCAGAAAACGCGCGGGGCTTTGAAATTAGGGAAGAAGCCTGCGCCGCGAAACGCCACGGGCACAGGCGGCAATTTCAACGGCTGTAAGGCACCGCAGATTTCTTCGAGTTTCTTGGTCTCGCCGAGAAATTGCAGGGTGATGTGGAAGGTCTCGGGGCCGACCCAGCGCACATCGGGTGCGAGCCGGCGCATTTGATCGCGGAACACGGCGATGCGTTCGCGAATAGACTCGTCGATATCGAGAGCGATAAACAGGCGCATGAACTTACATCAACATTCGGCGCACGAGATCGAGCGCCTGCTGACTGGCCCAGCGGCGGATGCGTTCGCGATCGCCGGGAAATCGACGCTGCACTACTTCGTTCTTCTTGCCGTCGCTCACCGCGATATAGACAAGGCCAACCGGTTTCTCTTCGGTGCCACCTGCAGGCCCGGCGATTCCGGTAACGCCCAGTCCGATGTCGGCATTGCAAATCTCGCGAATGTTCTCGGCGAGCGCGAGTGCGACTTCCTTGCTGACAGCTCCGTGGGCTTCAATCATCAATGGGGGTATGTCGGCAAACAGCGTCTTCAAGTCGTTGGAATACACGACGGCCCCGCCCAGAAAAAAGCGCGAGCTGCCGGGAACGGAAGTGATGCGTTCGGCGACCATGCCTCCGGTGCAGGATTCGGCGACGGCCAACTTGAGGTTGCGCATCTGCAGAAAGTAACCAACGATCTCCTCGAGCGACTCGCCTCGAGTGGAAAAGACTGCGTCGTCCAGTTCGTCTTCCAGCTTACTGGCTAGTTCGTCCACCGAAGCCTGAGCCTCGTCCATTGTTGCAGCAGTGGCGCGTAGGTGAAATTCCACCTGACCTTGACCGGCGAGGACGGTGGTTTCGACGTTGGGATACTTCTTATAGATGGGAGCAGTGCGGGCGTCGGCAGCCGATTCAGGCAGCATCGCAGTCTTGAGAACCGTCGACGCAATTGCCGCTGGCGGGAGGCATTCGCGCAGACGCGGCATGCACTCCTGCTTCCAAAGCGCTTCGAGTTCATGGGGAGGACCGGGAAGAAGAAAGATCATGCGCGGCTCGCCGTCGAACTCCGTCTCAAGATACTGGCCGGGCGCGGTTCCACGCTTATTGGGGAGAACGATTGCGCCCTCGATAACATCAGCCTGCTTGGCGTTGTTCGACGGCATGGAGATGCGCCGCTCGGCAAAGCGCTTGTACATGGCGGTGACGATGTCGTGATCGCGACGGAGATCGACTCCGAGGGCGGCCGCAACACACTCACGGGTGAGGTCGTCTTCGGTGGGACCGAGGCCACCCATAAAAATGACGATTCCGGAACGAGAGAGCGCCGCGCGGGCAACTCCCGTGAGATGGTCGAAATTATCCCCGACCACGGTCTTGAAGGCGACGATGACGCCCAATTGGTTGAGCTGGTCGGTCAGGAAAAGGGAGTTCGTGTCCTGACGGAACGGAGTAAGCATCTCCGAACCGACCGCAATGATTTCAGCGATCACGAGATCAGTCTAGCACCGGGAAATTGCGGCCAATTGGACTAGACACGGGGGGCGAGAGGGCGGCCGGCGATGTCCCATGCCAGGCGAAGCACGCCGCTGTTGGTTGCCAGCACCGCGGCTTTTCCGGGAGCGAAGGCGAGGCCAACCAGGTTTTGTCCCGAGACTACGAGGGAGGCTTGGCGGTCGGCCGTAACCTTAACCACGCCGCGACGGCCATGCAGTGAGGCCGCGACATAGAGATTGCCGCGGGTGTCGAAGGCGAGTCCCTGCGGGCGTCCGAGACCGCGGTAAAAAACCTCGACATGGCCGTGGGGATCGACCTGATAAACGGCATCGAAGCTCGAAGTCGTGGGTCCCGTGACGTAAAGGTTGCCATCGTCGCTGAAGGCGAGATGGTAGGCCGAAACACTAGGTTCGATGGTTGCGAACACAAAGATCTGGCGGTCGCGACCAATCTTGAAGATGGTCCCGCTGCGATCGCCGACGTAAAGGCCGCCCTCGCGGTCGAAGGCGATGCCGGTCGCCACGCCCAGCCCCTCGGCGTAAGAGGTCATCGCGCCATTCTTCGAGACCCGATACACCGTCCCGTCATATCGGGAGGACACGTAGAGGCTCCCATCGTGGCCGAAGGCGAGACCAGTGGGATTCATCATTTCGGAAACGAATGGCTTGAGTTCGTAATTAGCATCGATGCGGAAAATGGCAACCGGCGCTTTCTGTCCGCGCGAACCCGAGAAAGTGACATAGATGTTGCCGTCGTCATCGACGGCCGGATTGGCGACCGGATGCAGGCTCTCCGCGATGGGCACGGCGACACGCACTTCACGAGGGTTACTGCGATGGCCGTTCGTGGCCACCACCACGTCTCCGGAAGTAGCGCCCTCGGGTACCCGCGCCACGATGAACTGGTCCGCACCGACGACGACGGCCCCGTCCACGTCACCGAAACGAACCTCAGGCCTGCGAAGTTCCTTGGGCCGCAATCCGCGTCCCACAATCCGAATTTCGCCGCCGGGCATGGCGCAAGCCGGATCAATCGAGGTGATATGGGGGTCGCCGTTCGGGTTGGGGGTCGCCATCTCTATATCCGCCACTTGGTACGAACGTTTGCCGCCGGAATCCAGCCAATCAGCCGCCCAGCACATGGAAGTGCAACAAGGTTTGCAGGACGATCCATCCGTAAATCCCAGCGCCGAGGTCGTCCACTACGATGCCCGTGCCTTCGGGCAGCTTTTCGAGGCTCCGAATCGGCGGGGGCTTTACGATATCGAACGCACGAAAGAGTATAAAGCCGCAGAGCAGAGGTTTCCAAAGAATGGGACAGGCGATGAGCGTGACCAACTGTCCCGCGACTTCGTCGATCACGACGTGCGACGGATCCTTCTTGCCGCAGCCGCGTGCTTCGAGCGTAGCTGCCGGAATGCCGATAGCCGTAACTGCGACGATCAGAACGAGAATTACGGGGACTCGCGCGTACGGTGGAAGCTGCGATGCCAGAAGCCACCACAGCAGCGCGGCGGCCAGCGATCCCCAAGTGCCGGGACCGGGACGAAGTCGGCCGGCGCCAAAGAACGTCGCCACGATTGTCGCCCACCTCGGCGCCGATGAGCTAGTCGTAGCGGTCTCAGTCGGGCTCTTGGTTGGGGTCATTTGAGTAGGTGGAGTCGTCGTCTTCCGGATCGTTCAGCGGCGCGGAAATGACATAAGCCCCGCTCGCCCACTTGCCGAGGTCAATCAAGCGGCAACGTTCGCTGCAAAAAGGAAAGTCAGGGTCCTTAGCCAGCACTATCTTCCTGCAGGTGGGACATCGCAGGCTGACAAGGCGTTTTTTCGGCATCGCAGCACCTAGAGGATGCGGGCCACGAGGTCGTAGTCGTGGGCCTCAGTAATCTCGCAGCGATAGAACTGGCCTTCCCGAATGTCTTCATGGTCGCCGAAATCGTTGACGTAAACCGTGCCGTCGATTTCAGGCGCATGCATCGCAGTGCGGGCCTGCCACAGTAACTCCGTCTCTTCCGAAGGGCCTTCGAGGACTAGATCAAACTGCTGGCCGATCAGCGCGCGTTTTTTCTTGCGGCTGATCTGTTTCTGGATCGACATCAGCTTTTTGCGGCGGCGCTCGATTTCGCGTGGCGCGACCTTGTCTTCGAGGGCAAAGGCCTTGGCGCCTTCTTCGTCGGAGTAGCCAAAGACGCCTAGCCAATCGAACTGGCCTTGTTTCACAAAATCGCAGAGAACCCCAAAATCTTCTAGCGTTTCGCCGGGAAAGCCCACGACAAACGAGGTGCGCAGCGTGAGGCCGGGGATCTCGCGACGCATCTTCTCGATCGACTTCAGGAAGATGTCGGCACCGGCTCCGCGTTTCATGTTCTTCAACACCGAGGGCGACGCGTGCTGTAGTGGAACGTCGATGTAGGAGCAAATCTTTTCGTTGGCGGCGATGGTCTCGAGCAGCTTACCGGTGATCTTATTGGGATAAGCGTAAAGAAAGCGCACCCAGCGAAGTTCTTCGATTTGCGCCAGCCGCTCCAGCAGCAGCGCGAGTCCGTCTTTTAGTCCTAGGTCTTCGCCATAGCAGGTGGTATCTTGCCCGATAAGAGTGATTTCGCGAACGCCCTGCTTGGCCAACCTCTGCGCTTCAGCTACCACCGACTCGAATCGGCGCGAGCGAAATTTCCCGCGTAGCTGCGGGATGATACAGAACGCGCAGGGATGATCGCAGCCTTCGGCGATCTTGAGGTAGGCAGTGTATTTCGGCGTCGTCAGCAGGCGTGGTGTGTTCTCGTCGTACAGATAGTTGGGCAGGTCTGCGATGGCACCGTCCCAACCCTCTTTGGAGAACCGTCCGGCAGCTTCGCGGGCATCGCCCTCGGAGCGCGAATTCAGAATGACGAACGGGCCGACTTGGTTGGGCATGGGCCCAACTCCCGCAGCGGCGAGAATTTGCTCCAATTCACCCGTACCGACCACGGCGTCCACTTCAGGAATGTTCTTCTGGATCTCGTTGCGGTAGCGCTCGACCAGGCACCCGGCGACGATGAGTTTCTGGGCTTTGCCGGCGATCTTGTGCTGCGCCATTTCGAGGATGGCGTCAACCGACTCCTGCTGGGCCTTGTCGATAAACGAGCAGGTATTGACCACAACGACGTCGGCATCTTCGGCTCGGGGAGTGATTTCCGCACCGCCTTGCGCGAGCAAGCCCATCATGACCTCGGTGTCCACAAGGTTCTTGGGGCAGCCGAGGCTTACGAAGCCAATTTTCTTGGGAGCAACGGCCGAAGTGGCCTCGTCGGGCGAGGCCAGCAGAGCTACAGATGCGTCAATTACCGGCATGCAATCCCTTTATTTTAGCATGTTTGCGCTTGACCTCGCCGGGCCGGAAACCAGCGCTGGCGAATGCTTCACGAAGTTCCAAGATGGTATGATTCAGTAGGTCGGGCGCTGGTCCCGCGCAACGTAGCTCTGTGAACCCCGCCAGGTCCGGAAGGAAGCAACGGTAACAGGTCACTGCGTGTGCAGCGGTCAACTGGCGCCTGACTTTTTTCCTTGCTGCAGGTTAAGCGACGGCCGAACTCCCCGAGCACCCCCGTTCAAACTTGTGATGTCCCGTTCGATCTCGGCCTCTTACCATTCCGTTACTCCGCATAGACATTCGGATACGCATCGTTCAAAATGAACCGTTATTCATTCCATCTGTTTTTGCGTCTGGAGAACTCTATTGGCTAACGGTCGTCGTGCCAAGATTTCTGCGCTGGGAACCTACGTCCCACCTCGAGTGCTGAGCAATAAAGACCTCGAAACCATGGTGGAGACCACCGACCAGTGGATCCTGGAGCGCACGGGTATCCGCGAGCGCCACATTGCCGACAAGGGAGTGGCCGCCAGCGACCTTGCGGTTGAGGCGGTGAAGGACCTCGTCAAGAGCCATCCGTTTGACCTGCAGGAAGTGGACCTCATCGTAGTGGGCACGGTGACCCCGGACATGATGTATCCCTCGACCGCGTGTCTGGTGCAGCACAAGCTGGGCATTGCGGATACCTGGGGATTCGACGTCTCGGCGGGCTGCTCGGGATTTCTCTACGCGCTGAACACCGGCGCGAAGTTCGTGGAGTCGGGGCAGTATAAGAAGGTTCTGGTAATCGGCAGCGACAAGAACTCCATGATGGTGAACTACGAGGACCGCGCGGTGTGCATCATCTTTGGCGATGGAGCGGGCGCAGTGCTGCTGGAGCCGGCGGAAGAGGGCGAGCCGGGAATTATTGACCATGTGGCGCAGGTGGAAGGTGTCGGTGGGCAGTACCTTTACATGCCGGCTGGTGGCAGTTTGAATCCCGCGTCTCACGAAACCGTTGACAAGAAAATGCATTATATTCATCAGGATGGACAGCAAGTCTTCAAGTATGCGGTGAAGAAAATGGCGGAGATGACCGAACGCATCCTGCAGCGCAACAATCTGACCGGAGCCGACATCGACTGCTTCATCGCCCACCAGGCCAATCGACGCATCATCATGGCGACGGCCGACCGGCTGAGGATGCCCGAGGACAAAGTTATCGTCAACATCGACCGCTACGGAAACACCACGGCAGGAACGATCCCGCTCGCGATGCAGTCCGCGATCGAGAGCGGCAAACTGAGGAAGGGAGATTTAGTGATGGTAGCGGCGGTGGGCGCCGGATTCACCTCGGGCGCGACCCTGCTTCGCTGGGCATATTAGGTTTTCTTCGGCAATGCTGCCTTCTGGCGAATCCTTTTCTCCGAATCGCCGCTCTTCCAATACAGAGGAAGGAATGGCTTCAAATCTAACTGCACAAAGTCTTCATAGAATGTTGAGCGGCGTCTCGCCTCCCGGAATTCTGGACGTGCGCTCGGCGGCCGAGTTCGCGACCGGGCACGTTCCCGGCGCGGTGAATATCCCGATGGAGCAGGTGGAAACCCGCCTGGCTGACGTGCCGGCCGGTCCGCTGGTGGTGGTCTGCGAGAGCGGCAAGCGAGCCGAGATTGTCGCCGGCTGGCTGGGCGACGATACCCGGTTAACGCTGCTCGACGGCGGCACCAAGGCATGGAGGGACGGCGGCTACCCGGTGGTAACGTGTGCGCCCTGCCGCTGGACGCTGGAGCGGCAAGTGAGATTGATCGCCGGACTTCTGGTGCTGGCTGCGACCGTAATGTCCGTTCTGCTCAACGTGAAGTGGGTCTACTTGGCCATGCTGGTGGGCGGGGGACTAACGTTTGCGGGGGCAACCAACATCTGCGGCATGGCAATCCTGCTGGCCAAGATGCCGTGGAACGCGGAGCGGAATTCTGCGGTGAAACCTGAGGCTGTTGCCGGAGTGAACTGCCGTTCGTAGTGGACGGTTGTGACGCAAAGCGACTATGGATTTCGAGGAACTCGCGAACCGACACAAAGACGCCGTGTATCGCCAGCTCATGCGGGCGTGCGGCAATCGCGAGGATGCGGAAGACGTGCTGATCGAGGCCCTGCTGAAGGCTTACCGGAACCTTGATCAATTGCAGGAATCGGATGCGTTCCGGGCTTGGCTGGCGCAAATCGGCAGGCGGGTTTGCTGGCAGCTCAGGCGACGCGAGGCACTGCTGCCTATTCTTCAACTCTCGGCAATGGAAGAGGACGGAACGCAACTGGCGTCGAAGGACGAGTCGGCGGAAACCACTATCGCACGGGAGCAGATGAAGGTATTGCTGCAACGTGCCATCGAAGCGCTGCCGACTGCGGAGCGCGAGGTTTACGAATTGCGCGATATTAAAGAGCTGGGCGGAGAGGAAACGGCCGCGCGGCTCAACATCAGCCTGGCGGCGATGAAGTCGCGGCTGCACCGCGCACGGACAAACCTGAGGAGATATCTGGATGGGATGCTGGTTCCCGCCAGCGCGCCTTCCAGATGAGGGAAAATCCGAACGGAATTATTCGGACAGGAGCAATCATGGAAGTCCTCGTTGAACATCTTGGAGCAGTACAGTTTGAAATCAAGGCCCGGCAACACACGCTGATTTGCGACCAGCCCACGGAAAGCAACGGTTACGACGAAGGGATGACGCCACCCGAACTCTTTCTGGCGTCGCTGGGTTCATGCGCCGCATACTACGCGGTGGATTACCTGAAGCGAAATCAACTTTCCCAGCAAGGCTGCAGGGTCAGAGTCACCGCCGACAAAGTCAAGAATCCCTTTCGGTTGGACAACTTTCAGATCCAGGTTGAGGTCGACGAGATCCTCAACAGCGAGCAGTTGAAAGGCGTCGAGGATGCGGTGCATCGTTGCCTCATCCACAAAACACTGGAACAACCGCCGAGCATTAACGTGGAGATTCGAACAGCGGTAGCAGCCTAGTTATCGGGCCTTCAGCTTTTCGCGATCTTTCGCGGCGTCCAGCGGACGCTGGGGCTCGGTCATGCGCGCGGGATCGAGAATTTCCTTGATTTGTTCGTCGCTCAGATAGCCTTTGGCGCGCGCGATCTCGATTATCGACTTTCCGGTTGCGACCGATTCCTTCGCGATCTCCGCTGCTTTTGCATAACCGATGTAGGGATTGAGCGCGGTCGCCAGCGACACTGTGCTCTGCGCATAGAACTCGCAGCGCTTTTCGTTCGCGGTGATGCCTTTGACGCAGAACTCCGTGAGCTGGCGCAGCATGTTCGTCATGATGGTGATCGAAGTCAGCACGCTGTGCGCCATGGTCGGCATCATGACGTTGAGCTCGAGTTGTCCGGCCTGCACCGCCAGCGCAACCGCAGTGTCGTAGCCGACTACCTGGAACGAGACCATTGCCGCCAACTCCGCCATTACCGGGTTGATCTTTCCGGGCATGATGGACGACCCAGGTTGCAGCGCGGGCAGGTTGATTTCTGCGAGACCGGTGTTAGGGCCTGAGGCGAGAAGCCGGAGATCGTTGGAAATACGAATAACCTCAAGCGCGAGATTGCGCAGCGCCGAACTCACCGACGACATTCCGAGGTTCGACTGCATTGCGTACCGCATGTCGTCCACCGGAGTGAGTTTCTCACCAGATATGCGACCCAGATTGGCCACAGCCTTTTCGCGATAGTCAGGATGCGTGTTGATGCCGGTTCCGACCGCCGAGCCTCCCAGCCCCACTTCGCGCAACAGTTCGCCCTGCTCCTGTATCGAACGCTGGGCGCGCCGCAGGGCCCCCGCATAGGCTGTAAACTCTTGCCCGAGTCGCATCGGCACGGCGTCCATTAAATGGGTGCGGCCGGATTTCAGGATGTCGTGGAATTCCTCGCCCTTGTTGTTGAACTCAATGGTCAAAGCGTCCAGCGCTGCGTGGAGTCGTTCAAGCTCGAGCAGCGTCGCCAGTCGCATCGCAGTAGGAAAGACATCGTTGGTCGACTGGCCGTAGTTGACGTGGTCGTTGGGATGCGCGTGCTGGTATTCGCCTAGATTTCCTCCCAGCAGCTCGGATGCGCGGTTGGCGATCACTTCGTTGGCATTCATGTGGAAGCTGACACCAGCGCCCGCCTGGAATACGTCGACCACGAACGCGTGGTCCCACTTGCCATTCTGGACCTCTTGCGCGGCTTGAATGATCGCGTGAGCGGTCTTCGTGTCCACCAGGCCGAGCTCGCGATTGGCCTCGGCGGCAGCTTCTTTCACCATCGCAATGGCGCGGATTAGCGCCGCGTGCGCGCGCAACCCGCTAATCGGGAAATTCTCGACAGCGCGCGCGGTCTGAATGCCATAGTAGACATTGGCAGGGATGTCTTTCAGTCCGAGAGAGTCTCTTTCGGTGCGGGTGGACAGCGTAGACATGGGCGGTGCCTCCAGGAGAGAGATGATAGCGGAGGCTTTAGCGTTTCATCGGTAGTTTGATCCCAGCCTATCGGCAAGAGAGGGCGACAAGGGTGGGGCATCGACCGGCTGCCGAACACTCAATGTCTTCCGCTGAGCAACTCCAACAGAACAACCAGTCCCGCGAGCAGCACGATTGGCCAGACCACCCATTTTTGAAGCTTGTTCCGCCGCTGTTCTGGAGATCAGGCTCGGTCCGGCGAAACAGGAAGAACATCCCGTTGAACACCAGCAATGACTAGCACCCGATTGCCAAGAGGGAAAACTTATCAACAGAACGATTCAAATTATCCTAGGACGACCCCAATGCGACGCCAATGTTAATAAACACCAAAGTCGACATTGGAGATACTTTGGCACTTGCATCTTTGCTGGCCCTCTAAAATCAACGGAGAGTTGGGCTTGAATCCCACCCCTATCAGACAAGAATTCTACTCACGCTTGGCCGCCCCGCGTCGTTCGGCGAGCAACTCGTCCACCAGCGATTCACCAGGTTTTACATATCGGCGAGCACGCTCCTGAGCCCGCTGGATTCGACGCTGTTGCTCTTTGATGATGAGTCCTTTCCCCTTTGGTCGCGACATTATGTGATCTCCACCAACTCCGCGATTTTCGCTTGCCACTCCTTCGGCCCGGATTGATGTACCGAGTTGCCGTTCGCATCGACGGCAACGGTCACCGGCATGTCCTCGACTTCGAATTCGTAGATGGCCTCCATACCGAGATCGTCGAAGCCCAGCACACGAGACTTCTTGATTGCCTTCGATACCAGATAGGCAGCACCGCCAACCGCCATCAGGTACACCGCTTTGTGATCACGTATGGCCTCAATGGCCGAGGGGCCGCGTTCGGCCTTGCCGACCATACCTAGCAATCCCGTGTGCTCCAGCATCTGCCGGGTGAACTTGTCCATACGGGTAGCGGTGGTAGGGCCGGCCGGGCCCATGACCTCTTCGCGCACAGGATCGACAGGCCCAACGTAGTAAATGAATCGATTAGTGAAATCGACAGGCAGCTTCTCGCCGCGATTGAGCATGTCCGTCATGCGCTTGTGCGCGGCATCCCGGCCGGTGAGCAGCTTGCCGTTGAGCAATAGCACTTCGCCCGGTTTCCAGCTAGCGACCTCTTGACGGGTGACGGTGTCCAGATTGACGCGGCGCGCGCCCGCGCCCATGGGATCGTAGGTAAGTTGCGGCCAATCATCCAACGAGGGCGGCTCGAGGGCGACTGGGCCCGATCCATCCAGCACAAAGTGCGCGTGGCGCGTAGCCGCACAGTTGGGAATCATCGCAACCGGAAGATTCGCAGCGTGAGTGGGATAGTCCTTCACCTTCACGTCGAGTACAGTGGTGAGCCCGCCCAACCCCTGCGCTCCAATACCGAGCGCATTGACCCTCTTATATAGCTCGATCCGCAACTCTTCCGCTCGATTCGACGGCCCGCGCGCTATGAGCTCTTGAATGTCTATAGGCTCCATCAACGCTTCTTTCGCCAGAAGCATGGCTTTCTCGGAGGTGCCGCCGATGCCAATGCCGAGAATTCCCGGCGGACACCAGCCCGCCCCCATGGTGGGAACGGTCTTGAGCACCCACTCCACGATCGAGTCGGAAGGATTCAGCATCGCGAACTTTGACTTAGCTTCGGAGCCTCCACCTTTCGCAGCTACGATGACTTCGACGGTATCACCTGGGACAATTGTCATGTTCACGACGGCAGGTGTGTTGTCATTCGTGTTCTTGCGCTTACCCGCTGGGTCGGCCAGGATGCTGGCGCGGAGCTTGTTGTCCTCGTGAAGATAAGCGCGGCGGACTCCTTCGTTGATCATGTGTTCGACGCCCATGCTCGCGTCCCACTGCACGTTCATGCCGACCTTCAGAAAAACGGTCACGATGCCCGTGTCCTGACAAATAGGGCGATGCCCTTCGGCACACATGCGCGAGTTGACAAGTATCTGAACGATGGCGTCGCGCGCCGCCGGTGACTGCTCTTTCTCGTAGGCGCGCGTCAGGGACCGAATGAAATCCACGGGGTGATAGTAAGAGATGAATTGCAGGGCGTCGGCAACGCTCTGGATAAGATCGTCTTGCTTGATGATGGTCATGACCGCCTCGTGCGAAGGTATGCAGGATTGGCGTACCCAACAGCATACAAAAGCGCGGGCCAGAGAACCAGCAGGATTAGCGTAGATGCAGTCAAGACTGCCATTCACGGTATTCTAGTTTCATGGAAAGTAACGCCGCAGACTTGTTGTCGTTTGACGTGGTGGTCATTGGCGCGGGACCAACCGGACTGGCATGCGGCATCGACGCCAAGCGCGCCGGGTTCTCGGTGACCAACATCGACAAAGGCTGCCTGGTGAACTCGCTGTACAACTACCCCAGCAACATGACGTTCTTTACCACGCCGGAACTGCTGGAGATCGGCGACATTCCGTTTGCCAGCCCTAATCAGAAGCCCACGCGACAGGAGGCGCTGGAGTATTACCGCAAGGTGGCCGAGCACTACAAGCTCGATGTGCGGCAATACGAGCCGCTGCAGAAAATTGAGGGCAGCGATAACCACTTTGTGGTACACACCACCGATCTGCACGGACGCAACCGCGCCTACAAGGCCCGTAAGCTGATTCTGGCGACGGGTTACTACGATCGGCCGAACATGATGAACGTTCCGGGTGAGGAGTTGCCGAAAGTCCTGCACTATTATCGTGAGCCGCACCCCTTCTTCGGACTTGATGTGCTCATCGTGGGCGGAAAGAACTCGGCGGCCATCGCAGCGCTCGAACTGTGGCGCCACGGAGCCCGCGTGACGATGGTGCACCGCCGTGAGGGAATTGGAAGTTCGGTCAAATACTGGATCAAGCCTGACATCGAAAACCGAATTAAGGCCGGACAGGTGAAGGCCTACTTCAACAGCACGGTGAAGGAGATCGCCGCCGATCACGTCGTGCTGACTACGCCCGAAGGCGAAACGACGCTCCCCAACGATTGGGTATTCGCACTGACCGGCTACCATCCTGACTTCGATTTCTTGCGCGGACTGGGCATCCAGATTCGCGGCGACACCGACAAGAAGCCGGTCGTGGACCCCAAAACCTTAGAGAGCAATGTGGCCGGCATTTACCTGGCGGGCGTCCTGATTGCGGGCATGCGAACCAGCGAGATATTCATCGAGAACGGCCGTTTCCACGGTCAGGCGATCGCAGCCGACTTAAAAGAAAAGTTGCGAGCTGAAGCGGTCACCGCATAACTTGCCCAATTTCTTTGAGGCAAATAGTGAGTGCCCGACCAGGTGTGACGCGCCTGGCACCCTTAGAACCCAAGACCCCCTAGCCTCTGATAAACTTCTGTGCGGGGTGAGGCCTGACCGTTTCGGCGAAGATGCCGAAGCGATCGTTCGACCTCACGATGAAATCAATTTTCAGTACCGGTGGAATGAAGCGGCATACGCGCTCCGCCGTGGAGGATGGCAATGGCTACCGCAACCAGCACAGCAACCATGCACAGCCGCGTGGACGAGTTCCTCAGCAAGCCGCGGCCGATGTTCATCAACAACCAATTCGTAAATTCGGCGTCCGGTAAGACGTTCCCAACCTACAACCCGGCAACGGGAGAAGTGCTGGCGCAGGTGGCAGAAGGCGATCGCGAAGACATCGACCGCGCGGTGAAAGCGGCACGCAAAGCTTTCGAGAACCCGGCTTGGGCCGACATGCCGGCATCGCAGCGGGGACGCCTGATCTGGAAGCTGGCGGACCTTATTGAAGCCCGCACCGAAGAGTTCGCGCAATTAGAAAGCCTCGACAACGGCAAGCCGCTGGCGATAGCTCGGGTTGCCGATGTGCCGCTGGCGGTTGACCTGTTTCCACTATATGGCTGGATGGGCTACCAAGATCGAAGGCAACACCATCCCGATCTCCGCGGGGACCAAGCGCACTCAGTATCTGGCATACACTCGCCGCGAACCGGTTGGCGTCGTCGGCCAGATCATCCCGTGGAATTTCCCTCTGCTGATGGCCGCATGGAAGCTTGGTCCGGCACTGGCTACTGGTTGCACCGTGGTGTTGAAGCCTGCGGAACAGACTCCACTGTCGCGCGCTTTTGCTGGCGGAGTTGATTGCGGAAGCTGGGTTCCCCGAGGGCGTAGTCAACGTTGTTCCCGGGTACGGCGAAACCGCCGGTGCGGCGCTGGCGGCGCATCCCGATGTCGACAAAGTCGCATTCACCGGATCAACAGAAGTGGGCAAGCTGATCCTGCAGGCTGCGGCGGGTAACCTTAAGAAGGTGTCGCTGGAATTGGGAGGCAAGTCGCCAAACATTGTCTTCGCAGATGCAGATCCGCGGTCGACCATTCCTGGTGCGGCGAGCGCGATTTTCTTCAATCACGGACAGTGCTGCTGCGCGGGCTCGCGGCTGTATGTTGAAAAAGAGATGTTCGACGAAGTAGTCGAAGGGGTTGCGAACCAGGCCAGGAAGATCAAGGTCGGACCGGGTTTTGAACCCGACACGGGCATGGGTCCGTTGGTCTCCATCGAACAGTTCAACCGCGTCTGCGGCTACCTCGAGTCAGGACTGAACGAGGGTGCAGAGGCGGTGGTGGGCGGCAAGAAGAAAGATGGGCCGGGCTATTTTGTTGAGCCGACCGTCATGGTGAAGACCAACCCGAACATGAAAGTAGTGCGCGAAGAAATTTTTGGGCCCGTGGTTGTTGCGTCCCCGTTCAGCGATATAGACCAGATCGTCGCCGAAGCCAATAACAGCGAATATGGATTGGCCGCGGGCGTCTGGACCAAGGACATCAGCAAGGCACATCGCGTGGCGCACAAGCTCCGCGCAGGGACCGTGTGGATCAACTGCTACAACGTGTTTGACGCGGCGCTTCCGTTCGGCGGCTACAAGCAGTCGGGCTGGGGCCGCGAAATGGGACACGAAGCTCTGGAGATGTACACCGAAGTGAAAGCCATCTGCGCGGCAATCTAGCATAGCTGCGGTACGGTCGATCGCAACGAATCGCGATCAAGGCTGTACCGCATTTCTATTCAGCCATCCTGATTAGTCGCCGCTAGCCGTAAGCGCAGCTTCCTCCTGAAGTCCTGCCTGCGCCGCAATCGTTTCCATCGCGGGCGCAGCTACTCGCGATCTAATGCTTTTGGTGCGTCCCTCATAAGGCTGCCTCTCCACGTCCACCCAATTGCGTCGCTCGACAAACCTCGGCGGTTCGTACGTTACTCCTTGCGCCAGGCGGCGGTCTTCACGTTTCGACGTCAGGTACAACACCGGGCCGACAACCATGCGCATCAATCGCGTAGACATGCCGAAGGCCGATTCGATTTCGCGACGCAGGCTACGCATGCGAGCGGCAATCTCAGGGTTGCTGTGCCGCAAACGCCTCTCCATCGCCCATAGAGCTGCATTGTAGGTGGTGCGAAGTTTGCGTGCTTCATGCGCGAAGCGCGCGCGTATTCGTGCATCAGGATGGTCGTGGTACCGCTTCCATCCATTGAACAGGGTCTCGCAGATGCGGAACAGGCTGGGGCCGTTCTTCTCGAAGTCATAGCGAAACGCCCAATCGAGGAATCGCTTCGAGTCGTCGCGCGAAATCGCGGCATGCTGAAAATTGAACTTGAATTGCCCGTGGATGTCAGCGAGATCGATGCCGTCGAGCATGCGGCCTTCCGCCTGCATCTGGAAGAACAACGGTGTTCCCGGTACGGGCGTGTAGAGCATGAACTGGTGGAAGTCAGTGCAGTGCGACACCGCGTACTCGATTTCCTGCTCGATGTTCTGCGGAGTGTGGTGCTCCAGTCCGACGATTGTCGATCCCAGTAGCTTGATGCCGTGCTGCCTCAACTCTGCGGCGATAGCCCGGGTGTCAGCATCTTTCAGCTTGGCGTAGCTTGATTTCGGCGACTCCAGCCCAACCCAGATCCACGACACTCCGAGTTGCACCAACTCCTCCATGGTGTATTTCCGGATGGCGTTGATCGACGAGAAGACGTAGAGCGCCCAGGCCTTGTTGGTGGCCTTCATGCGCTCCAACAGTCGCATCGCGCGCGGGCGATTGAGCAGAAAATTCTCATCCATGACGAAGAACGACTGCACACCCAGCTTGCGCTCCATCTCCTGCATGACTTCAAAAAGCTGATCGCCGGTTTCGTAAAAGTGGAAGCTCTTGCCCTTGCCGCCGAAAAACGCGGACGTGGTGCAGAAGTTGCAGCCCATGGGGCATCCGACCGACGGGACGATAGTTGCGGCGGTATCTCGTGTGTTGTCCGGCACGCTCATGCCGAGGATGCGGAAGCCGAAGCCAGAGAGAATTTCGGGATGAACAAACGGTGCGCAGGGATCTTCGCCAAGATAGCGTCGCATCCACGCAATGCCTTCGCCGCGCACAATATGGTCGGCATCCAGCATGTTCTCCACGCCCGGTATTCCCGCGACATGCCCCCCAACAATGATGGTGGAATTGGGCGAGAGCCGCCGCACTCGACGGCACATCTCTCGGACCTTGGCGAAGTTAGGAATGATGCCGGAGATCCCAACAATGTCATAACGATTGTCGGTTAGTTCGCGCTCGAACATTTCGAGAGTAGGGAAGTCGAGTAGCGTGCACGGCGCTGAGATGTTCTTCTGGATCATCATCAGCCCCCATGAGCGATGGAACATACGCAACGAGAAGCTGCCCTGCTCGCGGGTTACCTGGTTATGGTAAAGCTCCATCGGATTGATGGCGCGACTGCCGAACTCGTCGTCCTGTGCGTAGGGGCCGAATACGGAACTCAGGAGAATGCGTGCCTTAATTCCTTTGGGATGCGGAGGGGCTGATAGGAAATCCATGCCTCCATCGTAGGAATCCTGGGAGCTGATGTCGGTGACAACTGATGCAATCCAGTCGAAATGACAGAAGTATTACAGAGCGTTCCGTGGCGGTAAATAAGGAAAATTGTTGTCGGGGCGAATCGTTTCAACGCAACACAACAAACAACAAAGGGCAGGACCGAAATCCTGCCCCGGCAAAACTAGTGTGAAGGAACTACTGTTCCGGTGCTGGCGCTGCTTCAGTGCCGCTCGCCATCTTCTGCAGGTGCTCGTTGATGCGAGCGATCTGCTGCGTGCGAAGCTGCTCGGCCTTGGCCTGCTGGTCAGCCGTAAGCACCGCGGTGTATATCTGGTGCTGGATGGCCTCACGTTGGATAGTCATCGCAGCCTGCAATTGCGCCTGCTGATTGGCCAGGGCCGTAATCTTGGCCTGGTCGTACGCACCATTGGCGGTCGCCGCCAACATGGCCGCGCGGTTCTGCTCCATCTGCTGCATCAGCGGCTTCATGTTAGCGTGGTTCGCCTGCATGATCGTCTTCACTTGCGTCTTTTGCGCGTCGGTCAGGTTCAGCTCGCTGGCCATGAATCCTATGCCCCCGTGCCCGGGACCACCCCAGCCATGATGGGGTCCGCCTTCAGGTCCCTGGGCATACGCGACCATCGCGGCGCCACACAACACCAGCGCCATCACACTCACAACTACCATCAACTTCGTCTTCATGCTTCCAACTCCTTCGGGTTATGACAGTCTGTCTGTCACTTCTAAGAACACTCGCCACACGTCTTCGACGGTAAAGTCTGGTAACGCGAGGTAAAGACTTGTGGTCTTCCGCGAAAGTCCGAACGCCCTAACCGGATCGCTCGCCACCTGCTTCCCGTGGGCTTGTTGCTCTTCGTAAGGGTTTCCGCCTGTCTGGCTGAAAAGTTCCGCAATCTAAAGACATGAGAAGTCCCCGCTGAAGCCGCGAGGCGAATGAATGGAAGGCAGAAGTCTGCAAGAATCACCGACTGCGCTCCCCTGGTACTAAAGTTGTATCGATCCTGCCACCTGCCGTCGCAGATTCTCCTATCTATAACATGCGATTGATCTTGGGCTTGCGCATCGCAACTGCCCGGCATTGCTTATCACAACCTATTTGTGCGTAACGTCACATGGGACTGTGAGTAAAGTCCGCCCGATACCCTCGCCGGAAATCATACAGTTCGCCCCCAAGACCAATTCACAGAGCGGAAGTCAAGGGTAGTAGTCATCTTGCCCCGGACCTTCGCGTCTGCAAATCGAACTGCTTTATTGATGGAGGCGATGATGCGAGACACTCTCCGGTTCCCCCTGCTTTGCATGCTCGTGGTGTTCTGCCTGTGCACGACGGGCTGGTTACAAGCCCAGAGTTCAGGCGACTCGACGACAGGGGGCAATGCCAAGGCCAGCAGCCACACGTCTGGTAGCGGCTCAACTTCTTCCGAACTTAAGGAACTCAAAGACGCAGTTGCTGCGCAGCAGCAGCAAATCCAACAGCTCCAGCAACAGATTCAGTCACGCGACTCGGCTATCCAGCAACTGCAACAGCAGGTCGGGCAGGCGCAGTCCGCGGCCAGCCAGGCAGAAGCGACAGCGCAATCGGCCCTCGGCGGCGAGAAGAAGGAAGGCGCGCTGAGCACCGAAGAATTCAATGCGCTGCAGCATGACGTAACCGACCTGAAGGCAGTGTCGGCCAATACCGTCGAAGGCTTGCAGGACACCCAGAAACGCGTCAGTGATCTGGAGAGCCCTCTGGCCATTCATTACAAGGGAATCACCATTACCCCTGGCGGCTTCCTGGCGGCTGAAACCTATTGGCGTTCGCATGCCAGCCTCGGCGAAGCAACGCCGCTGAATGCGATTCCATTCTCTGCCGCCGGTCAGGCCCGTGCTTCGGAATTCTACGGCTCTGGCCGCCAGTCGCGGTTGTCTTTGTTAGCCCAGGGCAAGTGGGGAACTACGAACCTGACGGGTTACGTCGAAACTGACTTCCTGGGTGTCGGCGTAACGTCGAATCCAAACCAGAGCAACAGCTACGTACTTCGTCAGCGCCAGCTATGGGGCCAGGCCGCCTTCAGCAATGGGTGGACGGTCACTGGTGGCCAGATGTGGAGCCTGGTGATGGAAACCAAGAAGGGTTTGGATAACCGCACTGAAGCCACGCCGATGCAGATCGATCCGAACTATACGGCGGGCATGAGTTGGGACCGGGCCTATGGTACGCGTTACCAAGAACTTTAACAACAAGATTTGGATCGGCATGGCGCTGGAGAACTCGCAAGAACTCCTGACTTCCTCCGGCGCAGCCGGCAACTTCTTAATCGGCGGACCGGGAGTCGGCGGCGGTCTGTATAACCAGTTCGCCAATTACTCCACCAACGTGGCCCCAGACATTATCGCCAAGATCGCCTTTGAGCCTGGCTTCGGACATTATGAGGTGTTCGGCATCGCCAGTGATTTCCGGGAACGCATTTACCCCAACGCGACGGGGGAGACGCCTTCGGCGGCAGGGGCCCATAATAGCTCGATCTGGGGCGGCGGATTTGGTGCCAACGCGCGCTGGTTGTTCTACCAGAAGCACATCGAGACGGGCATCCATTACCTGGGCGGCAAGGGCATCGGTCGCTACGGCGACACGACCTTGGCAGACTTAACGACGAATCCAGCTGGCCAACTAAAGGCCCTGCAGAACTACCAGATGCTGTTGTCGTTGGAATGGCACTCCCCGCATTGGGACCTCTACGGTTACGGCGGTGGCGAATATGACGGCAGAACCTGGTACCTGAACTCGTCGAACAAGCCGGTTGGCTACGGCTCGCCCTTGTTCAACAACACCGGCTGTGGAACGGAAACCATTCCGGGTACGGGCGCGGCTTATTATGCGTCGGCGGCGGCTTCGGGCTTTTCGCCCGGTGCTTTAGCAAACTGCACTGCAAACAACAAGAGCATCGTGGAAGGGACCACCGGCTTCTGGTACAAGCCCTACAATGGCCCGAAGGGCCGGTTGCAGATCGGAATGCAGTACTCGTATCTGGTTCGGACAGCCTGGGTAGGTTACGGCACGGGGCCGTACCCGATTGCTGTCCCCAGTGCGACGATTGCGCCCAAGGCGATCGAGAACATGTGGTTCACCTCATTCCGCTACTACCTGCCGTAGCGGATCGGGAAATCACGGTATAAGCCAAGGGTGGTCGGCAATTCCGGTCACCCTGTTTCTTTGTGGCGAGGTCCATAGCCGCCGACGTTCTTTCTGCCCAAGCTACCGCAGTCCAAAATTGACAAGATATGTTTTTCGCATGCTCGGGAATAAATGTGCGCTAGGGCGTGTTAACACTAACTAGGTATCTAAGCGCTTCGACGATCAGGGCAAAGTGGAGGAAGGCAAGAAAGACCACATCCAGTTTGTCGAAGCGCGAAAAGATGCGGCGGAAGCCTTTGAGCCTGCGAAACAACCGCTCGATTTCGTTGCGCCGGCGGTACATGGCTTTGTCATACTGCCAGGGCTCCAAGCGCTGCGGGCGGGGCGGGACCACCGGAATGAAGCCGAAGTCCAGCGCCAGTTGCAGGGTTTCATTGTCCTCCTAAGCGCGATCCATGATCAAATGCAAGGGCGCCGGCAAGGGGCCGATGCCGCCCAGTAGCTTGCGGCCCTCGATGGTGTCGGAGGCCTGCCCGGGCGAGAGGGCAAGGGTTATGGCCGTTCGAGCATTTGCGGCAACCATATGAATCTTGGTGGTCCATCCGCCGCGCGACTTGCCGATGGCCTGCGGTCCGTTTTTTTTAACGCGCCGGTGCCGTCGGGATGGACTTTGACGGTGGTCGAATCCAGACTCACGGCCTCGATGCGGATGCGCACGATCTGTTCGCGTTGCAGCTGCTCGAAGACCTGATCCAGCACACCGCTCTTCGACCAGCGATTCATGCGGGTGTAGATCGTATGCCAATTTCCGAAGCGTTTAGGCAGTCCGCGCCAATTGCAGCCGTGCTCGGCGACATAGAGCAGCGCGTTCAACAGTTGCAGGTTGTTGAGCTTCACGTTGCCCCGCTGGCGAGGAAGACTGGAGGCAATACGCTGATACTGCGCTTCGGTGATCTCCATGCACGGCAGAGTATCACAGAATTACGAATTAGTGTTAACACGCCCTAGGGCATTCTTTAGTGAGCGAGGGCGACCGCAAGGCCTCGGCGCAGCTGGGAATGCTGATGAAGCGGGGACAAGAGGGTGTTATTTTGGACTCAAGTTGGAAAGTGAAAAAGCTTCCGTTTGCCGGAAGCCTTTCACTTATAAGAGCTTGTTTGGTTGCGGGGGCCCGATACGTACCAAATAGACAATTCTTAAGCATACCGTTTCGCAGCGAGTTGATTCATCAGGCTGCCTAAGTCCTCCGTTTGCAACCGGCCCCCGCGCGGTATTATCGCGCTTCCAGGACGCGCTTGGCCTTCGCGGTCGCTTCGGGAAGCTGCGCGCCCACAAGCGGAGCCAACGGAGACTGCTACATCGGGCTTAAGGCCAATTTACCGGCATCTGTGAGCGCGCCGCATCGGAAGATAGCCTGGGCTTCAAACCCAGGCTTCGCCGTCCAGTTGTAGTAGATGATGGGTCGAATCGAAATCATGTAAGTTCTCCCAAACTGTTATTCGAATTGAACGTCATTCCTTGAGGTCGTAACCGAGAAGAGCTTCCTGCTTGCCTAAGTGATCGCAGTCCTGGCTGTTGGCAGAGAAATGAGAGCCATCGGGGTCGGAACAGCTGTAGAGGGGCTGCGTGCCTGGCTGAGGAGCCGTATATACAAAGCCGGCGGTTCGCGATCGTTGATACCCGGCATGTTCACATACCTTTCCTTCCGGTGTCTTCTTTATCAAAAGGTGAACAAGAGGTTGTCCTGGCTGACTCAGGCAATCCTCGATCTCGACGGTCGGCTGCGTTGGGTCGGCTGCTGTGATCAGGTACCCCGACTTGGCTTCCAGTTTGTAATCACTGCCATTGGTGGGAGGAACTGCCGCAGTCGTGGACCAGCGGTCATGTGTCTGTGGATTGTACCAACGCGCGAGCAGGATCCCGCCCTGAGGGCTGACGGGTGAGTTTGAAACCGATACGTCCACCGGGCGAAAAACCAGATAGCGCTTATTCATGCCTTCATTTGGCTGGACATACATGTAGGCCAGCAGCCAGTGATCGCCAAGCTGATTTGTTCCTGTGCTCGCATCCAGCAAGCTCGGATACGCAACGAAACCGTGCGGGTCGGGGCGATGCCAGCTGCCGTTATCACCCGGTAAGACCGGCACTGGGAGTGCGGTGAAGTTTACGTGGTCTTGGGAAAAGTAAAGCCCATAGCCTCCCGGCACATTTCCGAAAATCATTGTCTCTCCCGTAGTTAACAAACGCGCTGCGGTCTGGCCGCCGACATCTAGCTTAGTGGCGTCGCCACCGAGCCCTGGTTCGTTCCAGCTGCCATTGAAATATTTCTTCCAATTATTGGGACTAGGATTAGTTACTGGTGCGCGCGCCACGATGACCCCTCCGGGGTGGGCATTCCACCAGCAGTAGGTATAGTAGTAACCATCCTTGCTATCGACTGCATCGCAGTCGCCCACGCCTGCGATTTTGCCTGGGATGACGGATTCCGTTCCCGTGATGATCTGACCCAGGCGTCGCCAACTCAGTCCGTCATTCTCGGAAACAGCTAACGACATCGACTTCAGACCCATGCCAGGACGATCCCCGGTCTCGTCGTGTAGCCAGCCCACAAGGGAACGGTCCGAGAAGTAGAAACAGCGCGAACAATGAATACTGGAAAATTTTCCTCATCATTGGTGCCCCTCCCAGCGGCTTCGAAGTAGCAAACGCGGTCCCCTACGATAAGTTTCCGGGATCACAGCGCGAGCGGCGGGACGGAACCCGCGACCTCCTGCGTCACAGGCAGGCGTTCTGATCGCCGACAGTTCAGTTATACTGTGCCCCCTTATGCCCACAGTTGGTCGCCGAGATTGATGCCCGCCAGTTTAGCCGGCCCGTCGGGCGCGACGTGCATGACGAGCAGACCGTGCTCCTGATCGGAACTGACACTGGCGCGCCACTCTTGTGGCACGGGCACTTCCTGCATGGCAATGCCAAGGTAGGGCCGCGCGACATGGCCACGCTCCAGCAGTTCTTTGAGCACGCGATCGACGGTCTCAGTTGGCAGGGTGATTACCGACTCGCGTGCAAGCACCGAGCTGTTGACGCCCAACAGTTCACCCCGACCGTTGACAAGCGCGCTACCAGACTGGCCGGGATAGAGGCGGACGTCGGGACGCAAGAGGCGATCGATCTGCCCCCCACGCCATGAAGTCCATGGTCCCCCGACACGGGCAACGATTCCTGCGCTGGCGGAGAGTTCGCCACGGCCGGAACGTGCGACCGCCAGCACCAACTCACCGACCTTTCCGCCGGAGGCGAGGGGCAAGGTCGCGAGACTTGGCGAGCTTTCGATACGGACCGCAGCGAGGTCCGTCGTGCTGTCGCGCCCGACAACGGTTCCCTTCGTCCTACTGCCGTCAGGCAGGATGACACTGACCTCTTCGGCACGTCGGACGAGATGGCTCGCTGTGACGATAACGCCGGGTTTCCAATGAACGCCACTGGCGGCGACGCGATGGCCAGCGTCGACGGCGACGATAGCCTTTCCTGCTTGCTCGGCGAGTGTGGCGCTGTGACTCGAGAATGCTTCCCAGACTTGATTGGCGGTGCTACCCATTGCTCACTCCTGATGCTTAGAATTCTGCTTCGGGTTCAAGCATGGCAGGAGGGAAGGGAGCACACATCCGCCGAATGGGCAGGGAGGGACTAGAAGAATGGGCGGGTACGCCACCAATAACGGGAATTGCGCGACTGAGTCCAATCCATCGCTATCCTGAGCCGGTCGAATTGGCGCAGCTTCATTGCTCAGGGAAAAAGCTTGCCTGCGGTTACCTATCCCGGAAAGCGAGCACTCTCGAAAGCACTAGGGAAGAGGAACATAAAGCGCGAGCATCAGACTGACGTCGTGTGACATCGTTTCGCACCGTGACGTTATTTGCCGCGCTTTACTGAATAGCTTTGATCCGGCGACCTTCCTTCACTGTCGGTGGGGCGCCGATTCCCAACGGCCTCATCGCAACGCGAGACACATCATTCTTCAAGACCTACTGCTACTTTATTGCCAGTCTCGGATCTTCCATGTCGCTCGCTTCGGGGCACGCGGAAGCGTCCGCCCGCAAAGCGGCTTCGTCGTGTGCTGGGCATGCTCAACAGCTTGGAGGTGAAAGTCCTCTGGCCAACCTGATGGAGGTAAGGCCTAGCCCGAGCTTGCACCTAGCGAAGTCGGGACGTACACTCGCTCTGTTGACGTCCACTCGCCCTGTTGTCGATATGCCGAGCCGGCGGTGGGGGAATGAGCTTTCTCAGCGAAGTACGACTTGAGGAAAAATTCGGTCCCTTTGTCGGGTTTCAAGAGGCACTTGGATTCGTTCCCAATGTCCTTCGCGCGCAGACCTTGTTACCCCGTCTCCTCGAGGCCCAGGCGAAGCTTGAAATTGCCGTTCGTATACACGAAGGAGCGATTTCCCGAATTCAGAAGGAACGAATTCTTCTGAGTGTTTCGGCCGACCGAAAAGACCCGTACTGCGTAGGCGTGGATAGCAAAGTGCTGTCTTCGCTTGGCGTATCGGATAGTCAAGTCCGAGCTCTCTTGAATGATCAACGCCCCGAGGATCTCTCAGCGGCTGACGCAGCCGGCCTAGAATTTTGTCTTAAGCTAAGCCGCAATGCTCCCTCGGTGGGCGTGGAAGACATCAAAGCGCTTCGGGAATCTGGATTCGAGGATGAGTCGATCCTTGAAACCGTCATGGTGACCGCTTTGGCCGTCTACCGCTGCACGCTATCCGTGGGCTTAGGCCCGGAGTCAGACTTCGGACCCCCGATGCTCGCTTTGACGAGAGTGGGTCCACCGCCTGGGGTGGCCCTCCGAGGCTTATTCTCTGACGCTCATGACACGACAGAAAGAAAAGGGCCTTATGTGCCCGCTCCCTATCTGAGTCCTAAGACCTTCCCACCTTTTGCCATCCTTGAGAAGAGTCACGGGTTCATACCGAACTTCTTCCGCGCCCAGACATTGCGGCCCGACTTGCTCGAAGCGGAGGCGGAGGCAGTGGCCAGGGTTTTGTTACCTGAAGATGTCCTGACAAGAGTGCAGAAGGAATGCATTCTGCTGGCGGTGTCTGCGGCAAACCTCAACTCTTATTGCGTCGCAATCCATTGCAACCTCTTGCGCGGTTTGGGTATGCCTTCGGAGGAAGCCGACCAGATCGCCGTGGACCATCATCAGTCCGGTCTATCAGAAGCTGATAGAGGTTTGCTAGACTTCGCAGTCAAATTAGGAATGTGTGTTTCGGACTTTTCTCGCGCGGACATTGTCAACCTTAAGATGCTTGGCTTTGCTGAGGAACAGATTTTGGAATGCGTGGCAGTCACCGCTCTCAATAATTTTGCGAATACCTTGCAAATGGGGCTTGGGATTGAACCGGATTTTGAGCCACCCCCCGCTTTTCAAAATAAAGCGCATCCTCCCGACGCTTCCAACCGTCGTACTGAGGTTGGGAGAATTATTGGCGGTCTCAGCACAGTGCAGGACCCGGACGCCGGGTTGGTCGCTGAGGCGCAGGGTGGGAGGCTGGAGGCTTTCGAAGAATTGGCTCGTCGCCACAGCCAATTGATTTATCGCGCTCTGGCGGCAATCCTTGGGAACCAGGCCGATGCGCAGGATGCCATGCAGGATACCCTCCTGAGTGCGTTCAAGCACATCAGCGGATTCCAGGGCCGTTCGAAGTTTTCGACTTGGCTGGTGAGTATCGCCCGCAATAAGGCGCTTCAAAGGTTACGGGACGGGAAAAACGTTGAGAGCTTGGATCAAGATGATTACGCAGAGGATCGGGACTTTCGTCCTCGTCAGGTGAGGGCTTGGCAGGACAATCCCGAGCAGTGCTATTCTAACTTCGAAATCCGGCAGCTAATTGAAAGGGGAATCTTAGGGCTTCCCGCGAAGTACCGCGTTGTGGTCATGCTGCGGGATATCGAGCAGCTTTCGACGGACGAGGTTGCGCGGCAGTTGGGGCTGAGTGTCCCCGCAGTAAAGGTGCGGCTCCTAAGAGGCCGACTCATGTTGCGAGAGTGGCTCTCGCCTTACTTCACGACCAGCTTCAGGAGAGTAGCTCAATGATTACCTGCGAGGAGTTCTTCATTGAATTTGCAGACTACCTCGAGAATCAAGTGTCGCCAGAAGTCCGTACCGAACTCGAATTACATCTGTCACAGTGCCGCGCGTGCCATGTACTGTACGATTCGACCCGCAAAACCGTGAAGATTGTGACAGAAAGCGCATCTTTCGAGTTGCCGCAAAGCGTTTGCGATCCAATCATAGACCGTGTCATGGCGAAGTTGCGTACAGACCGCAGCTAGCAAGGACGCCAGGTCCTATCCTTATAGTACTGCGACTACTTCCAGCCCCGCTCTTGTAAGCATGTCGAGTTCAGCCTCCATCGCGTTCATCCCACAAGAGTTGTGCAATCTTCTTTGAATTCTGCATAAGACTCCGTACCCCTGGAAGATGAATTGATAAGGTTCGATCCACACCTACAGCACCGTGCGATCTCTGTTAAGGCGATTTTCGCGGGCGTCTTTGTAACCTTCGCACCGGGATTGAGTCCTATTGCCCGTGAGAGTTGAGCGCATCACGGTGCTCATCGAAGACTAAGCGTGAAGGGGACATCATCCTGATTCGCAACGTTAAGACAGTGTTGGCAGTCGCTGCAGTGGCGTTCTCATTCGGGTTACTGGGGTCAGTGTAAGCGCAAGACAGCGCGCAGGCGAAGCCTCTTGAAACCGGCACATTCCACGGCAAAGTGCACAGCACTTCGGGTCGTGCCGCGATTTATCAGGAGCAAGACGGGAAACTAATCCTGCGTGTCACAAACTGCAAGACCTCCAACGGACCTATGTACCACGTCATTCTGATCGCAGCCAAGGATGCAGATGACGACGCCAATTTACTCAAGAGCAGTACCGAGCGAGTTGAGCTCGGCAGTCTGAAGGGGAACGAAGGGTGAGGAGATGACTCATGATTGACGCAA
Organism: uncultured Acidobacteriaceae bacterium; assembly: GCA_963699185.1. Classification (GTDB taxonomy): domain Bacteria; phylum Acidobacteriota; class Terriglobia; order Terriglobales; family Acidobacteriaceae; genus DASRAA01. Next base: position 2,430,642 of record OY969419.1, read on the forward strand.
CGTCTCGAACAGACATGAAACGCGCAACGCCGAGCCAGCACGATGGCCGATTCAGCGTACCGCCCACGTCCATCCATAGGGTCGAAGCCGATGGCGTGCAGGTGTTCTATCGCTCGGCCGGCGAAGCAAATGCACCGGTAGTGCTCTTGCTGCATGGATTCCCAACGTCATCGTTCATGTTTCGCGAACTCATTCCACGCCTGGCCAATGACTACCGCGTGATCGCGCCAGACCTTCCTGGTTTCGGATTCACGGAGGTTCCGTCTGAACGGCAATATTCGTACACCTTCGATGGATTGGCGCGCACGATCGACGCCTTCACGCAGGCACTCAAGATCGACCGATATGCAATCTATGTGTTCGATTATGGGGCGCCAACCGGTTTCCGGTTAGCGATGATGCACCCAGATCAGGTCACGGCCATTGTTTCGCAGAACGGGAACGCATACGAAGAGGGCCTTGGCGAAGCTTGGGGCCAGATCCGAAAGTATTGGGCATCACCCACAGCAGAGAATCGCGACATACTCCGCCAAAATGTTTTGACTGCGGCGGGAACGCGCTGGCAGTACACTCACGGCGTGGCGAATCCGGAGGCTGTTGCGCCCGAGTCGTACACGTTGGATACAGCCCTGTTTGAACGGGCTGGGAACAAAGAAATCCAGCTCGATTTATTTCTGGACTATGCGTCGAACGTAAAGCTCTACCCGAAATTCCAGGACTATTTTCGAAAATCGAAGCCGCCTTTGCTTGCGATCTGGGGCAAGAACGACCCCTTCTTCATCCCTGCGGGAGCGGAATCTTTTAGAAGGGACTTACCCAACGCAAAGGTTCAGTTCCTTGACACTGGACATTTCGCACTGGAGACCCACGTTGTTGAAATTGCTTCCGTGATGAGAGAGTTCGTTCAGGCAAACGAGATTGCGCGTCGAAGCAGAGAAGGCGGGCTTGGAAGATGAGTTCGTTTCCTCAAAATTCCACGATCGTATTGGTACATGGAGCGTGGGCCGACGGATCTTGTTGGAACAACGTCATTCTTCCGCTGAGTAGGAAGGGGCTTGGGACCATGCTAAATACCGCGCAGTGTCCATATGGTGCAAACGATTCAGCGTAATGGCAACCGTCACTGCGTAAAAACAAGCGATTTGTCAAGAACATGAACCAACGATCCATGTATGACGGTCATCATAGGTGATGGGTCAGTCATGCAAAAGGAGGCAATGTGAAGCTCACAGGCAAAAAGGCTCTTATTACTGGTGGTAACAGTGGCATCGGACTTGCCACGGCTCGTCTTTTTATCGCGGAAGGCGCGCAGGTCGCCATTACCGGTCGTGACCAGAAAACGCTGGATGAGGCGATTGCAGAACTTGGACCCAACGCACGTGGCTACCGCGCTGATGTCACTATTGCGGAAGACCGCAAGCGACTGTTTGCAGCCCTCGCCAGAGATTTCGGGAAACTCGACATTGTCTTCGCCAATGCCGGCATCACTGGGCGGACGCCTACCGGTTCGACGGACGAGGCCATTTTTGAGAACGTGATCCACACCAACCTAAATGGCGCTTTTTTTACGGTGAATTCAGCGGCGCCTCTGCTGAACGACAACGGCAGCATCATCTTTAATGGGTCGGTACATAACTATCTCGGCCAACCCGGCGTCGCCGCATATGCAGCCACCAAGGGCGGCCTCCTCTCGATGGCGCGTTCGATCGCCGCCGACCTTGCACCGCGCAACATTCGTGTGAACGTCGTCGCACCGGGCGCGATCAAGATTCCTATCTGGAAGCGCGGGCCGCGCGCTTCTATATCTGCAGACGAGTCCGCCAAGTTAGAGAAGTTCTTCTCGTCTGTCAATCCGCTGGGCCGTTGGGGCGAGCCGGAAGACATTGCCAAAGCCGTGCTCTTCCTTGCGTCGGACGATTCCTCATACGTCAACGCAGTCGAGCTGATGGTGGATGGCGGAGCCACGGGTGCCCCGTTTGGAGCTCCCATTCTTCGCGCCTGAACGCACGGTGTTAAGGCATGGAGCAATGGGCAGCGCGACGGGAACTGGCCGGACTGATATGCAGCGTACATGGCGGCGGAGCAGGCGGGAACTGGGCCGCCGATGTGAGTGAGAACCTGCTTGTAAGCAATAGAAATTGTGGTTTCTGGTTACCAGAAACCACCAGTAAGGAGTAAGGAGAAAGAAATATACTGGGCTGATTCCGCGCCCCAGGCGCCGAAGTCAGCACTCCGAGGCCTGATGCAACGTCTCGGATTAACCCTTCTCGCGTGTACGCTCGTCCTCGGTGTGACCGCTTCTGCGAGTGCCAGCCAGGCTCGAGACGAAGCGGCGGTTCGCTCGCTCGGAGATAACTTCGCTAAGGCTTTCCTTCAAAAAAATGACGAACTCCGAGCATCCCTATTCGCCGAAAATAGAACCTTCGTGACGCCGCAGCGTGACTTTCTGCAAGGCCGGGTCGCAATGGTGAAGGACTTCGGTCCCGAGGCGGAGCAAGCGGTCAACGGCACTACCCAAGCGGCGTTCTCCAATTACCGGATCCGATTCATCAAACCCGATGTCGCGGTCGCCGACGCGCTCCTTACCGTGCGCAATGTCAACGGTCCGAATGGGACGGTCATCCCCGTGATCCCGATCGACTTTTTCTATGTGGCCGTCCGCCACGGCGATAAATGGCTGATCGATGATGGGCGTGTCAAGGAGTTCGGGTCGGTTGGGGTTTGCCGAGTGACGGGCGCGAATACGGTGCTCGCTCAGAAAACTGTGCTCTTCCTCCTAAGACTGCTGAGCTTGCTTACAGCCCTAGCCATTCGAGCGGTCGCGGACGGAATCCCAGCTTGCCTTTTGCTTTCTGGTTCGAAGCTCCGCGGAGCTTGGTGCCGTAGTAAACGCTATCCGGCCCGGAGTTCCGCGGCGCATCCTCTTCCGAGACGGTTGGCGGCTCGGGCGCGCCAACGAGCTTTGCAAACGCGGGAAGCCACACGGATTGTGCAGCCGGCTGATCGTCAACCACGTTATACACGCCCGGGTCCGCGGTGAGTGCGGCACACGTCGCGGCTGCGGCATCGTCAATATGTATCCAGTTCCAGATACCTTCACCCTTGCCGATTACCGGCACCTCGCGTCGGCGAACCTGGTCGCCGACGTCCCCATCTCGGCTGAACTAAGTTCCAGGCCCGTAGAAAAATCCGTATCGTAACAACACCGTCTCTATCCCGGATTCCTGTGCCGTCGCTTCCAAATCGGCATAGGTCCTGCATCCGGCAGCGATGCCGGGCGAAGCATCAAAAGCAAAGGAGGCATTCTCATCGGCCAGTCCCGGTCCGGGCGCGTACCAGAAGGCGGAAGATTGCAGAACGTAACGGCGGCAATTCGTGGCACGCGCGGCCGCCAGCAGGGTTGCATTGCCCTTCATTCTCACTTCCTTGTCCCTCACGGCAGCCGCCTTCATCTCCTCCGGCGTGTAATGTTTCGGGAGCGATGTGAGTTCGTTAACGATTACGTCAGGCTTGGTATGCTGGACCACGTCCAACACAGATGCGGCATCGGGCGCGTCTGCGACTACCTCATGGGCTCGTGTCGCCTCGCGCGTGCCAGTAGCCTTGCGGGAGCGAACCAGCGCAAAAAGCTCGTGTCCCGCGTCGCCTAAATAACTCAGCAAGGGCTTACCAATCGCGCCCGTGGCTCCGGCGATCAGAACTTTCATTCCCGTATTATTCCATCGCGAACTGAGGATTATCGCGATTATACGTCCGCCCCTGCCCGCGGCTGTTCAGAATCGAGCTCGCGCGTTTCCATGAGTCACGGATGACGAGCAACACTGAAGTTGGGTGCGCTCCCGGATTCGTACCAGCAAACGGCACACAGGAGAGTTGGCCATGGGATGCACACGAGCAACGTCTCCAAGGACGAGGATCATCGACTGTTCCTAGCCAAAATCAGGTTAGATTTAAGGAGCGCGGGCGGCAATGGCGGCGATGTCTGCAATGTTGTCGCCTTTCTTGAGGGATGGGACCGCGTTGATGTGCAAGATGACACCGGAGACGGGAGCGCGGGCTTCGAATATAAGCTTGCCGAAATAGTCGGTGACAAAGCCGATTTTCATGCCCTCTTGCACATAGGTACCGCGCTTCACAAGCGGGTACCAAATGCCAGGGCCGTCGGACAAGACATCCACGACTCTGTCGAGCCAGACCGGATTCTCGATGGGCCGAGGGTTTCCTGAAAGCATTTTGAGAGCGCGCATGGTGTTGAATGTCCCCTCGACGAGGAGGTCAACGTCATCCGCTTCGACGATGCCGGCATAGCCAGCTTCGACGACGATGGAAGGTTTGCCGCGGGCAGTAGAGGTGTTGTCGAGGTATCGAGTGGCGCCCAGGTCGGTGGGACGGTCGCGCCAAATAATGATGTGGTCGAGTCCAAAGGCGAGAACCATCTCTTTGGATATATGGTCTTGGGTCTCCTTGCCAGTAGGTGCCCAGTACGCGTAAGGGCGAAGGCTCTCGTCGAGATCGCCGCCGTGGTAGTCGATAAGAAAATCACATCGTTCGACCACTTGTTTGGTGATAAGAAAGGACGCACGTTCAGTTTGCGTCCCATCAGCTTTCCCAGGGTAGAAGCGGTTCATGCTTTTGTTATCGATGGGGTTAACATGGGGGACCTTTTGCTCGAAGGATTGAACGTTGACGAGGGGGACAAGAATAACGGTGCCGGCGATTTGAGAGGGATCAAGTTGGTTGATGAGTTTTTCAATCGCGATGATGGAGGTGTATTCAGTACCGTGGGCACCAGAGACAAGAGCTAGGACTGGACCACGCTTTTCGCCGTTGATGACGATTACGGGAATATTTGTAGCAGCGTCGACACCAGCGGGGACTTCCAAATAGCCCGTTGATTTTTGGCCGGGAGCGGCAGTGGCAGTGCCGACAGAAAAAGGCAAAGCCTGTGCCTGGACGAACAGTGGAAATAAAAGAGAGAGCCCGGATGAAGCAAAGGTACGAACAAAAGACCTAAGCATAGATCCTCCAAGGGGTGGATGAGGATACCCCGAGAAGGATAATTTGAGCAATGCACAGTGACTGACAGAGACTTGCTGGACTCGCTAAAAACTACGTATACGCCTTTAATTGATTAGTTCGCCCGAGTAACAATCATTGCCAAATCGTCCGAGGCTACTTGAGGGGTCGCAACCCAATCGTTCGGCGCGCCGACAATTGCAGCCCGGATGACGGGCAAACCTGAAGTTATGCCAAGGCGGACGCCGGACCCTCATCGGTGGTTTTCGGTTGGCGAGACGCGACGTTGTCCAGAAGGCCGGTTGTAGTCCATCACGGTATTCAGGAGATTCTGCTGCGGCACATGTCCTCGAAGCCGGTCTCGGGCCGATGTGACGAGCGACTGCCGCTCGGAGCATTATGTCTTGGTCGAGTAGGTTACGCCGCGGCCTTCCCTAAAAAGAGCCGTAAGTTGTTGGAGCAGAAAGGGGCCGGCCTCGGTCCACTTTTCATGCCTGATTGTGACCGGAACCGCCATGCTGACCTTGTTCGCAACATCTATGGCTTTGAGAGCCGCCCGAGTCGGCCCATGACGACAAGAACCCGGCCCAGCTGTGCCGTTCGTGAGCGAAATCGTTGTTAGCGGCACAGCCGAAGCATCTAGGATAGGCAATGATCCGAAACCCACAAACTGCGGAGCATCAATCGAAGCAACTAGGATCAGTATTACTATGAAGAAAAGTGTCTGGAGAGCGGTCTGGCTTGACCCAGCCGCCCTCCACACACTCTGGGACCGCTCCTGGAACCAGTGGAAACATCTGTTGGGAACCAAGATGACGTCGAGGGCACGTTCGTACAGAGCGGCAAATTCCGCAAACGGCGCGGGGAGTGGGACCTCGTTACCTGGGAGACTGGTTTGCCGAGCCGGTTGGAGGTCAAACTGCCACCCGACTTCCAGAAGCAAACGGAATCTGCCAGAACTACCTATCATCGCTTCGGCCAGTATTCGCGCGCCCTGGAGCAGATCCGGCTGGTGCTGGAGCATCGGGCGGTCGAGCGAGCCGAGCTGCAGCGAATGTGTTCGGAACTGCGTATTCCGGGTGACTTTGATGTCGCCCAGATCAGTTGGCGTCCTGACTATGACCCGTTCTTCTATCGCCAGCTCGCACGGCGGGCACACCGGATCTATCTATTTCGGAATGAATACATCTTCGACGTCGAGAAAGCCGTGGTCGTCGAAACCCCTCAGCTTGGCCACGCGACTTACGTCTTTGCCAAGCCCCGGAACCTGGATACCTTTCTCGCTCTGTACACCAAGATCACGAAGGACGACATCCGGCGAAACCGCAACAACGCAGCCGAACGGCTGGGCTTTCTTGGCGCGTGATTCATGGCACCAATCCACGGGCATGGCTAAAGGAAGTCAGGCAGCGCGCAGGGGAGGGAATCGACTTCGCACTGCCGTCGGGGCCTGATGTGCGAACCGATCCGTATGCGCCGTCCTAGGCATTCGCTTAGGCCTGGGCCTCCGGCTTGCGTGGTGCTGTTACTAGACAAAGTGTAATTGGTGAAATAAATCTATTGACCTTCGTGATGCCGGGTTCAGGCCGCCGAACCTGACAGACCCAATGCAAGATCTGTGGTGAGAGCACGTTGCGCAAGGGCTTCTATCAAGTCTCCATAATCCCTCTGCTATCCGCCCTAGGACCCGCTGGCACCGGCATCGTTCGCGCGACCAGGCCGTTTGACCAACCTCAGATTTCAAGTTAACAAGAGCAGCTAGCAGGCGACGCTCCACCTACCGTCGGTCCGCCCGGCAAACTCCGGTTCGATTGGCCGACGTAATTTGCTGCGATGAGAGACGTTGAGTGCCGGTGCTGAGTACGTCGGAAAACGTGCGTTAGCGGTTTGAGAGTCTGGTGATTTTGGAGCGCAGAACGAGCAGGTAACTGATGCAAGACCTCGGACACAACAAGGCTGTGGTCGTTAGTACTGAACTGATATCGTTTTGGCCGAGGCGAACTCCGCGGTCCCGCTCAAAGGAGACTTTGAGCGTATGGCCAGGAGACGGTTTCAACGCGGTCAGTTGGTCTTGCGCGGAAAGCGAAATCCGGTTTGGGTAGGACGTTATAGAGAGGACATCATTCGAGACGGCAAGATTCAGCGCCTCGAAAAATGGGTGATCCTTGGAACAAAAACCGACTATCCAACTCGGAAACTAGCCCTTCGCGCGCTTGAGGACCTGCTTACAGACATTAACAACCTTTCCTATCGGCCGCGGCCGGTAGCGCAGTTCTCAGAATTTGCCAAGCGCTGGCAAGAGATTGTTCTCAGCCAGCACAAACCATCAACCCAGCCGCCAGTACGTTCTCAGTTGCGGAAGCACCTCATTCCTCAACTCGGCAACGTGGCTATGAAGGACATCACCGGCGAACTGTTGCAGTCGTTCATCTCCGAGTGCGACTTAAGCGCTAAGACCGTCAAAAACCTAGTCGGGACGCTGCGCATCATGTGGAACTCGGCAAAAGCCTGGGGATATGTAGGGCACGATCCATTTGGCGGCCTAGTGTTGCCTGAGTGGGACCCGCCCGAACAACCTACGTTCTCGCCGGAGGACATGAGGCGCATCGTCGCTGCAGCTGAACTGCCTTACGATACGGTTTATTGGTTGCTCGCGTAAACCGGCATCCGGCGCGGAGAGGTTTGCGGCCTGGACGTCGGCCACGTCGACCTAACCAATCGCGTGATCATCGTCAAGCGAAGCCGTAACGGACGGCACATCACAGACACTAAGAGTCGCAAGCCAAGGATATTCAGCATCTCCGCGACTGGCAGACCGTCTTAGCTCGTTTGTGACTGGGCGCAATCCCAATGAGCCGCTATTTCTCTCACCCGAGGGCATGCGGCTGCACCCAGAAAACCTGGTAAAGCGGAAGCTCAAGCCGCTGCTGAAGAAGTTGGGGCTTGAGGGCGGACTCCATGCCTTCCGGCATGGTAATGCCACCGCCCAGGACCGGCTGCACACTCCGATGAAAGTAAGACAGGAGCGTCTCGGACACGTCAGCTCAAGGACAACGATGGACTACACACACCTGGTTGGAGACGACGACCGCAGGGTGGTGGAGCAACTCGACGACTTATTTTGTCCTTTGCCGACGAAGCAAACAGAAGGGAGGATCATGTAGAGGCGAAATTCGCGGCTGGAATTCTGTGAGCAAATTGTGAGCAAGTTCAAGAAAAACGCCTTCCGGCTGCGACGGAAGGCGTTTGTAATCAGGAACTTGTTTGGTTGCGGGGGGTGGATTTGAACCACCGACCTTTGGGTTATGAGTGCTACTGTTCACGGAATCTAATGGACTTACGCGGCGCAAAGAGTAACGTAATGTCACCATTAGGAAGCCTTCGGAATCGCAATTGCCCTCGTATTGCCCTTGTGGTCGGGCCGACTTCTCGGTACGGTTACTTGGCACTGTTCTAGCCGCCATTGACGGCAACGTAAGATGCTTTGCGCAGAGTGGCGAAATGGGCTGGCGGAGTGAGCGGTCGACCCGCGACAGGGCTTTAATTGAAGGAATTTTTGAACTATTTATTTCAAAATACTGTAAGACCCCGTGGACGATCATGTAGCTCCGCAATCGCATGCTGATTCTGGTCACCGCAACCATTTCGCCGCGACCGGCGCTCCTTCAGGACACCGCTCTCAAGTTGCTGCGGAAGAGAAATCGACGCCAGAGACCTTGACGACGGCCTGCCACGCGGCTTCCTGGTTGGCGCGATCGTGAAAGTGCGGGTGACGCATCGCCTCAATTGGGCCTGTGAGCTTCTTCGGCGCCGAGGCGAAGAATTGGCCCGAGACGTCGGTTCCGAACTCCGATGCCTGGAGGTACCGACGGGCGGCGGTCTCAGGAGTCTGGGTCATGCCGGGGATGAGCTTCACCAGCGGAATCATCAGCCACTTCAAGGTCGGGCCAGCGTTACGCACCGCCTCGGTGTCGGGCGCGCTACCGGGCGACACGGCGTATACGGCCATGCCGGAAGGTAGCCGGCGCGCCAGCGCCGCGACCCACCAAGCGATGATGAGCTTCGCGTCGGCATACGCCCGGTTGGGCACGTACTTCACATTCGGCCCGTTGCGCAGCAGGGCTTCAACAGCGGCGGTTCGGTCACCCTGGTGGTGTTTGGCCGCGAAGGCCGCCACGTCGGTGAAGCTGAACAGGGGCACGTCCCCTCGGGCAGGTTCCGCGCCGGCGATAACAATCCGCGCGTTGGGGCTCAGCAGGTTGGCGCGGAGCAACCCGACAGTCAGTTGATGATGGCCGATTAGCGGGGCCTGAGAAGCCTCGACGCCCGCCGCAGTGAGCACGCGCTTCTTACCTCCAACCAACCCTGCATTGAGCAGTAGGAAATCGATCGGCCGACCTCGCTTGACGAGCTCGGCGAGCGCGGACTGAACGCTGGACGGCGTGTCCAGATCCAGCTCCAGCGGCGTGAAAACCTGTGTCTTGGTCTCAGCCGCGAGTTGAGCGGCCGTTTCCTGGACCCGGGCCAGGCTGCGCCCGGTGACGATGATCTCGCGCCAGCCCTCTCCGGCAAGAGTGCGGGCTGCCGCATAACCGAGCCCGGAGGTGGTGCCGGTGACGAGCGCGATCGAATGTTCCATGGGCGTCTCCGTGGTGAAGGGTGAAGGCCGAGTCGTGAGGCCCCGCGAGGCCAGAGCCGGCTTGCTAATTTCGAACTATTCAGTTATATATTGGTGCGATGACCATTGTCAATGAGTTTTGAACCAAATGATTAAAAATACCGCTAGGCCGCGGGGTCGACCGCGCAGCTTCGACGAGACGGGGGCGCTGGAAAAGGCGACTCAGGTGTTCTGGTCGAAAGGCTACGACGGAGTGACGATTGACGATCTCGTCGCCGGGATGGGTGTGGGACGGCCGAGCCTGTATGCCGTCTTCGGGGACAAGCGCGCGATATTCTTGCGCGTCCTTAGGGCGTACGCAGAACGGAAGGGCGCATCAGCCGCGAAGGCACTCCTCTCGCCACAGGGTCTTCGCGACTCGATCGCGGGCTTTCTGAGGTACGCCGTCGAAAGTGCGACCGAGAAAGGGTCCGCCCGGGGCTGCCTTCTGGTGTGCGTCGCGCCGCTTGTGAACGACGCTGAGGTTCAGCGGTTCCTGCAGAGCACGGTCGCGGGCGGCGCGGCGCTGGTGGAGCGCCGTTTCCGAGACGGGATCTGTGCGGGAGACATCCCGCCTGACTTTCCGGTAGCCGTGCGCGCGATCCAAGTCACGGATTTTGCTCGTGGCCTGACCATGCGTGCGCGGATAGGCACGCCGCGCAAGACGCTCCTCAAAGATGCTGAGGAAGCGGCCGACTTGGTGCTCCTGCCGCGGCGTAGGGACAGTCGGAGCGAGTAACGGAGATCCGTTCGTATGTCGCGAAGGGCCTACCACATCCGCTGATATTTTCGCGAAACGTTTCGAGCAGGAGATGAAGGCGGGGCGCCTAACTCGCACACCCTCTGCCAAGGTGCGAGGCCGTGCGCTCGTCGACTTGATGCAGGGTTTGCAGCTTCGCGCCAAGGCCGGTATTGCGCGCGAGCAATTGCTGCAAGACGCCCGAAGCTATGTGCCCCTGATTCTTGGCAAGTAAATCTAACGCACTTTTTGGGGGGGATGCGTCTGGACGAGTGCCAAATCGCCGAGGCACTCAGCGAAGCGCCGATCGGTACCGACATGTCGGGCAGTGTTTACGAACGCTTTCCTTTCATCTGGCGGTATAACGCCCGTTCCGTAGAAGTGGGCAGCCCCAAACTCCCCGGAAGTCTTTTTGTAGGAAATCTACTGCTGAAAGTCAAAATGACCGAAGATGGTGAAACTCGGGAACCACCTGGAAGGGAATTGCGGGCGCATTCAGAGTCTCACCTGCGTGATCAACCAGGCCTGGTGAAGCGTTACCAAGGAATCTTGAGCCCTCGCGAATGTGCACGATTCGTCCGGCTTCGAATCCCATCAACCGCGCGCATATCGCGTCGGCAGCCACCGGATCGTCTGCAAGCACAATCTTCCCCAGCGGTCGCGGCGTGCCGTTGAGCGGTCCATTGCCTTCCATCGCCACAATCCCGTCCGCGATAACGAAGTGGAGCGGAACGGTGGCGCATAAATCGAGGATGCTTTCCTGAATGCCTTTCCAGTGGAGGATATTTTTCGGCCATCCGTATCGCGCTCCCGGAACTACGCCGAACATGTTCTTCATGCTCAGCGTGACGCCAGACCAGTGATGCGTCTTGATCTTCGGCATGGAAACCAGGAAATCCGCTTCCAGCACCGTGCGAGGGAGCCAGAGGTCCCTCATCCCCGTGTAGCTCGCTCGCAGTGGGGTTCGAATCAGTTGGTCGCGATTGAGATCCACGAATCTGATCCTTTCATCTCGAAGAGCTTGCGCATAACCGCTCTGCGACAACACCAATCGGGTGTCGCGTTGATGTCCTGGTCCTTCGGCTACCAAAACGGCTTTAGCGCCCAGGCGGCGGAATGATTCAGCCGCAGCAAGAACCAACAAGGGATGAGTATTGATGGCATTCCTAGGAATGTAATCGACTAAGTTTGGCTTGAGGACTACCGTCTTGCCTCGGACGTCGATAGGGAAGAGGCGGAGTCCCGAGAGGACGATCTGGTCGAGTTGTTGGGAATACTGCTGCGCATGGAGGATCGCAACCCGTGATCGCTTCGATCGTTGATCCGAATGATACTTGGGCAGGAGAAAAGGAGCCGTGACCGTTGCGCCCGCCGCAAGGGCCGCACTACCAACAACGAACTCTCTACGGGTGAGGCTCAGAACGTCACTCCAAATGCCTCTAGCGCGCGCTCATGATCAAGTGCGAGGCAGACCACAGCCAGAGTGCTGGTGTCCTCGATGATTGAGAGACCAGGAAGCGCAACAAGAGAACTGCTTAGCGAAGTAGTGGGCCGCCGGTGTGCGGTGAGCGCGAGGATTGTCCAGGCGAGACTCCAAGGTGCAGTAAGAGTCGGAGCAACACGTTCTAAGTACTGAACCCCGTTTTGTACGATGGCGTCCGGTCCGCGATCACTCAAGGCTAGGAGCGCGATTGCCGTATCGTCGGGGTGCGGTGCAAGGGCGGTCCCGTAGACAACACCGTTACCGGCATTCCATCCACCGCCAGGGCAGGCGCGGTCGAAAAGCATCTGGATACCGCAATCAATTCGGGGCGCGACTCGTTCTAAACCACCACAAGAGCAGGGAAGCTGGCTGAGTGCGAGAACTGCGAATGCAGTAGGAACAACCCAGCTGGCGGGATACCGTGTCAAAAGCCAAGGGCTCTGGTTCCTAGACAAAGTGCGATCGGTGAAAAAAAGTTTGGCGACGGAGCTGCAAGGGACCAACGGCATCGGTTGGCGAGAGACGGTGTCAAAAGCCAAAGGCTCTGGTTCCTAGACAAAGTGCGATCGGTGAAAAAAAGTTTGGCGACGGAGCTGCAAGGGACCAACGGCATCGGTTGGCGGGATACCGTGTCAAAAGCCAAGGGCTCTGGCTCCTAGACAAAGTGCGATCGGTGAAATAAATCTCCGACCGCTGAGTTTCACGGTCCGATCGGAGCCGCAGATCTGCTGGCATGCGACGGCGAGTGAAGAGAGTCATGGGCTTAGACCCAAGGAGATGTATTCGCCGGTTCGAACCCGCGCTCCCGACGTGAAAAGGAACCCACCTACAAGGTTGCCGAATTACCGCAAAGTCCGCGCACCAACAAATGCAAAAGAAGCGCTTCCGATGTAGTTTTCACGACGAAAGGAAGCCGACGTGTTCTCGTCAGCAAGCGAACTCGCCACCAAGCTCCGTGCGGCACGCTACATCATCGATCCCATCACGCTGGAGGTGGTGTATCTGGCGGCCCGCGTGCGCAAGCCACTGCTGGTGGAGGGTCCGCCAGGATGTGGCAAGACCGAACTGGCCTATGCGGTGGCCGCGGCTGCCAATACGGTTGTTGAGCGCCTTCAGTGCTATGTGGGAATCACCGAAGAGAAGGTCATCGGGAAATTCGATGAGGCGCTGCAGAAACTCTTCCTGGACACACAAGCCGCCAACCTCGACCAGAACTGGGACCAGATACGGAGCCGGCTGCACTCGCTGGACTTCTTTGCGGAGGGGCCACTCTTGCGCGCTCTGCGCTATGAAACCCAGCCGTGCGTGCTTCTGCCTGATGCACTGGGACTGAGACTTACGCGGCAAGCGTTGCGGGTGTTAAAAGAACGAGGCATCTTTGCCCATTCGCCAGTAAGCCTGGAACACCAGCACCTGGCGAAACGCTATGTGGTGCGAGGGTTGGAGTCGGGCGGCTCTGCTGGAGACGTGGGTCGTTACGTGACCTTTGCCCAAGCAGACGGGCAGCCGGTCGAGTACCTCCATCCGGTGGAGGCCATCGGAGTAAATGGATTACATGCAGTTGTGGTGGCCCCCGTCCTGGTGCGAGTTGAGATGCTGCGCACGGGACGGACCTACGAGCTGCTCATCACGCACCATCGATCGGGCATCGCCAGCGATGGCAAGCGCCCTCCCTTGGAGACGAAGGTCTTGTTTCGCGGAATTCATGGGCGGTTGGAGTTGGATCTGTCAGGCAAAGACAAGAACCAAGGTGGTGCTGTATTGCCGGTGTTTTACTCGCTCGCCGGCGAAGAAGTCACCATCCCAAAACGGTTTCACCAGGCGATCCGTTCCGTCACGAAGGCGGTGAACTGCGTTGGATGTTCGCATTGTCACTTTTCCAGAGCGCCCAAGGGAGAAATTCGCGTTGGATTGTCGTCTGTAGGCGAAGTTGACGTGAAAGGAGTGGGAACGACATGCAAGGAAGGCTAAAGAATTACGCGCTGGTTATCTGTCTGTTTGTGTTTCTGTTCGTAATTATCGGAGGCGGCCTGCATCTGAATCCAGGCGGCGCATTCCTTGCCGCAGTGACTGGAACTCCACTGGTGATTTATGCCTTTCATCGCGGGTTCAACGGGGCCTCTGGACCAGAGGGTCGGGCCGACTCTACGAGGAATGAGGTTGCTTATGTCAGCAGCAAGACAGATGAGTCCCATTGACGAAGGCGCGACTGCACGATCAGACAACGACGCGGAATCACCAGAACGCTCCCTGAATCACAGCGAGAGCGCGGGATTGGAATCGTCGCCTGTAGTTCGTCGGCATTTGCCTGACGAACGGCGGGCACTTACCCATCACTTCTCCATCGCCGGGCAGGAGGGATACCTGACGGTCGGAGTTTACGAGGATGGCCTGCCAGGAGAGATCTTCATCACCATGGCAAAGCAAGGCTCGACCATCTCGGGGCTCATGGATTCGTTTGCAACTGCGGTATCGCTGGCTCTGCAATATGGGGTACCCCTCGACGTGTTGTGCAGCAAATTCACTCATGTGCGCTTTGAGCCCAGCGGTTGGTCCGGAAATCCCAAGATCGGCTACGCGAAGTCGATTGTCGACTACGTCTTCCGGTGGCTCGAACGGAAATTCATCACCGGTGACCAGGGCGAATTGTTCAAGGCCCTTCCGACGCCCATTCAGCCAGCGACGGATGCCAATGGTACGGATCCGGTTGGAGCGCTCGGAGAACTCATCCAAATGGGAGATGCGCCCGCCTGCAACATCTGCGGTTCGCTTATGGTACGGAGCGGAACCTGCTACCGCTGCATGACATGCGGAGGGACAAGCGGGTGTTCGTAGTGGGCAAACACGAGAGAGATAGAAAGAAGAGAAAAAATGTGGGTGAACGTTTGAAATGAAACTGGCGTTCGTTTAAGTGAAACTGGGAACCCCGTGAGGTGAAACTGAGGACCCCACGAAGTGAAACCGGGGCCCCGTCAGAGGAAAATGCGTCCGGACGCGCCCGCAGAGGATTGCCGACGCATCCTCGACGAAGCTTGGCATCGAATCAGGTGTTCGCGGAAGTGATCCCGCAAGACTACACCGCACAGGCCGTAATAGATCCAGAGGATCTGAAAGGCGCCCATGATTGCCCCCATGTGTGGGTTCATGCCCTCACTCGAGCGGCCTCCAGCATCTCCAGCAAGTCGGGAAACGCGGCGAAGGTCGTTCCAAGCCCTGCTAGAAAGCCAACGATCTCTGATAGCTCCTTGCTGGGTTTTTAACAGCCTCTCGACGTCTATGACTACGTGCTGACAGCCTGTGAACTGCACCACGCAGAGCAACAGGACAGCGAGCGTGATTCGGTCAAATCGGTGCATACGCCTCCTTACCTGAACGTCTACGATAAGCCAGAAATTCGCCACCAGGCACGTGCCAACTCCGGTCGTTACTCCGCAGATGCGTCCTTCTCAAAGCATCCTACCGCGTCGACAACTAATTCGGTTTCCCCAACCAGGAATACTGCCAAGCAACCGACACGTTCTGGTAGTTCCCGCCATACCGTATGTAGGTCCCATCGCTGTAGCTGAATTTCAGAGACTGGTGTTTGCTAATAGGAACCGCGACGGTGCCGCCGAGGCGGGAATTCGTCTGCTGCGTGAACGGGTTTTGAACACCGTTCAAGGTTGTTTTTCCACCGAACCAGAAATTCCCGTCAAGAGAGGCCCAGAGCCGGGGTTTGAAGCTGTAGCTCAGGTGCCCTTCCAAGGCTCCAATCGGGTTTTGCGATTGGGTCCGGGTGCCCGCGTAGTAGACATTGCGCGACCAAAACTCGGAGTTCGTGGTGAAGAACCACACTCCAAAGTACCCATCCAGTATCCAGTTGCCCCAGCGCTGAGAATAGCCAAATTCCGGTTTGAAACCCCAGCGGTTAGCGCCCCAATTGATCAGCTTCGTCGGATCGTACTGGCCGGTGGGAGCCAACACTTTGAGACTTGCGCCCAATAGGACCTTTTGCTTCCACTTTATGAACTGCTGGGGCGGCATGACCGGGCCGCCCTTCAGATTTACCGAGAAGCGATAGACCGAGTCCAAAAGGCCGGATCGGTAAAGTTGGTTTTCCGCACCCAGTATGGTGCCCTGAAAATTCCCAACTCCGTATGGCAAAGAGGCGACGACGTTGGCCGATCGACCAAAGAAGCCGAAGGAGTGGTAGTAGCTGAAGATCGGTACGCTGTAGGTCCCGGTAGCGCCACTGACGGGGAGTGCACCGTTGTAGTCAATGCTGCCGTCGTAGAAGGACCAGGTCAGGGTGATGGCATTGGAATGCAGAGGGGTGATGAGGTAGGCCCGCGGTGCAAGATCCTGTGCGCTCATCACTTTTGGACAGGTCAGTGTGAGAGCAGCCAACACTGCGAGCTTGAAAAAAGGTCGCATTCTCGATTCAACACCGCACTCACCTTAACTACGAATCCGCATTTGCGTTACAAAAGGAACTCCAGCCCTGCTCCCTTTGCTGGTTCTGTTTGCAGACGTCCCGAACGAATGGCCGACTGAAAGGTCTCATAGTCGCGTTCTGCCTGGTCAGCGTAGGCTTTGGAGTATTGCGCCAGTGCGTCGTCGAACTGGTCGGTCGATCCCAAGTATCCGGCGATCATCGTGGCATCCCCAGCCTTCGCATGCGCTCGCGCCAGCGCCCAGCCGCACATAGTGGCATACCCGACGAGCGTGCTCGGCCGGAAGGTTTCAACTTCGGCGGAGACCTTCATGTCACGGAACTGACGAACGTAATAATCGTGTCCTTTGGTGTGGCTCCATCCAAGAAAGATGTCGCTTGCAGCTTGCATGACATGGATGCCCTCAACCACGCGGTAGCCCTGATTGGCATAACGGCTCTTGCCGCGTGGAGGCTCCAGCACCGACCGGCGCGCTTCCTTGAATTGCAGGAAGAGCGGATCATCGTCGTCGGCCAGAAGCAGCGAAAGGTAGCAGCGGGTCCCCACGCTGCCCACGCCAACGACTTTCATCGCAACATCCTGATAGTGGTAGCGGTCGTACAACCTTCGTCGATCCGCCTGGAGCGAGGTCTTGTACTCCTCGGTGAATTTCAGGCGCTGCTTTTCGAAATGTGGCGCGAATTCATGGAAATGGTAGATGACCGGAGGGTCGTCCTGAATCTTTCTCTTCCCATCCACAACCGCAGTGAGCTTCGGAAACACCGCCTCAGAGTTCCGCGAGCGGGCCTGCTTTTGCTTCGCCGACAACCGGGCGGACATGTCAGCATCTTTTCGGAAATGTTCTTTCAGCGCGTCGATGGTGACTCGTGCGTACCACGTTTCGAGCACTGTCTTCTCGGCAAACTCAGCCATCCGCTCGCGATAGGACGTTGCGGCTGCCCGCACCGCTTCATCTGCGATGGACTTGGAGAACTTACAGTCCCTCGCTGCCAGCACAAGGCTGGCTCCTAATCGCTTAACGTCCCATTCCCATGGGCCGGGAAATGTCTCATCGAAGTCGTTGATGTCGAACACGAGCGCTCGTTCGGGCGTCGCAAAGCCGCCGAAGTTCGCCAGGTGGCAATCGCCGCATGCCTGAACAGTAATGCCAGACACGGTGGCATTTGCGAGATCCCGCGCCTGAATGATGGCTGCGCCACGATAAAACGTAAAAGGCGATACCGACATCCTCTGATATTTGACGGGAATCAAACCAGGGATTCGATCGGCGTCCGATTCTTCCAGCAGCTTGATAATGTCTTGCGACTTTGAGCGCGGTTTCCACTCAGCCTGCGCTGTGCGTGGGCACTCCTCGCGAAGTGCTTTGCCTTGCTTACGTCTTTCGCTCTTGGATAACCCGGCAGCAAATTCCGTTTCCGTTCTCTTGCTCATCTTCGTTCTCCTCCTTCGAGCGCCACTTGAAAATTGCCGTCCCGTTTCGCAAGCCACGCTGCTCAGAACATTAGCTTCACGGCTTCCTGCATAACGGTGTCGAACGGGATGGAAGCGATCACAATTGGGATTGCCGGAACCAGAGCGGCGACGACGAGCGCATACACGTCGACGAGACCCACCGGAATCACACGAATGTTGTTGATGTTGCTCACCACGCCGTAAAGATCGGTCGTGGTGGAGAAATCGGGTACGGTCAAAACGTCTTCGTCCAGACTGTTGGCCCGGTGAAGCCACTTCTTTTCAAATTGCTCGCCCACGGCGCGAGCGAAGGCTCCGTATTTCAACATGGCATGGCGACGCATCCGCATAAGCGTGCTGGTAAACAGGAAATAAGGCGCGACGCAGACCAGCAGTACAGCGGCAATGAGGATTACCGGCAAATTACGAAATGCCATCAGCTTTTCCCCATCATGAAAGACCCGATTGGCGACCGCGCCCGCCAGCCCAACTCCCAGGCAGAAGGCGAACGGCAGTTGTCCCCGCAGCGCGCCTTCGAGAAACCCGAGACCTCCCAAACCATCGGGATGAGCGGCAACGAGCTGAAGGTTCAGGCGCGTCGTCAACCGCAAGAATCGCAACCAGAGCAGTTGCCGCCATAGCCAGAGGAAGCCCAAGTAAAGGACGATGGGATAGCTGACAAACGCTGCCCACGTACCGGCCAGTGACATAAACCGCAGGCCGCCGGTGCCTTTCCACCAGGCCGTGAATTCAATGCCATCCGGGCTCAGGTATTGGTGCAGCCATATCACCGTTGCGTAAGCCAGGACAGCTATCAATATGCGGATGAGCCAAGAGTCCCGGGGCTTGTCGGTCGAAGTCCAGTCAGCATGAAAGGTCGGGTGCTGTTCACGCGGGACGAGAAAGGTTTCGATGTGCTCTGCAACTTGCTGACGCCTCTCGTGCAGAGCTGGCGCCGATAGAACCAGCACGGGAATGATGATGAGGAAGCGAGATTGCGTCGCATAGTCGGTCAGGAAGGATTGGAAGGAGCCGCCTCTGCGCAACGCAGACAAAAGTGCGAGCGGGACCCACGCGACCGCGACGGCCACGCCCGTCCATGTGAGAGTCTGTGAACTCGCATCTCGGAACAGGTCACGAAAGGCCTGAGGTCGCCTATACGAGGACTGATCGGATTGGGTGGAGCCAGGTTGCCGAGACAATTTCTCTGACCTCTTAGTTCGACGCGGGTTTGCCACGCACCTTGACCTTCTCGCCGGGCCCCACGTGGAAGTTAAAAATCGGGCTCACTTCAAAACCGAGGATCAAGCCAGGATTGGGTACTCCGGACGGCCTGGCGGCTGCGCCTCCAGCCTCGATAGACATGCTCATCGGTTGCTTGCCGATTCTCACCACTTTGCCGACCTGCATGCCTAACGGGATGGTGGGCGCGCCACCATTCTCCCAGTTGAAGGAGAAATTGTAGTCGGTCAGCCCGACAAACCATCCTTCTTTCAAATTGAGGGTGAGTGTGGGGGTGATGATCATCTGGTTTACGGCGGGGCGGTTGGGGGAGCCAGCATAAGAAATCGGGTTTTGTACGATTGCCCCGAGAGTGAGGTTCTTGATGCCGGTATAGATCAGCGCGGCCGACGGGCCGATCTGATACTTGCCTGCACCAAGCACATTCGCGGAGGCAGTTGGAAATACCAGCGCCGGCCCAAAGCCCCATCTGCCCCAGGACTGCTTGATGGTGATGAGGTCGAAAACCTGCAAGTCTCCTGTGCCCGTTACACCTGTCGTGCCCGACTCGCAGCCTATGCATCCCACCGGGGGGGCAACACCCGGAGTCGAGCTCACCATTGGAAACGTGATCTTCACTAGCTGCACAAATGGGAAGGAGTGAAAGGGGCCAATGGGAAGGACCGGTTGCATCTGCAAGGAATTGAGTGCGCCGTTAAACCCGGGAAAACTTGGAATAAGAATATTGCGAAACTGAACGAAGGTGACCGGAGCCGCCGGATTGTTGACCTGATTGGCCAGTTCCTGGGCGGAGACTGAAGCGCCTCCCTGAGCGGCGGGCGGCGGTTGACCCGATGTTTGAGTTGCTGCGTCGGGTGATTTGGCTTCGCCTGCAGTGGCCGTGTCCTGCGCCGATGCCAGTACGCCGAGCAGGAGAATCACGGAAAGCAATGAGAGCAGGTTGCGTTTAAACATTTCTAGTCTCCGTAGCTCTCTCGCTGGCGCCGATGCCGACAAAAATTGACTTCCCGCTAAGCCACTTCTACACACGAAAATACGGCAGGCTCGCTGGTATGCCGGCTTGCTCAACGCGCTGCATGATCTCCTTCATGTCGGGATCGATGTGCTTCCAGAACTGCAGTAGTCCGCTGCACAGGTAGTTCAGCCCAGGCTCGCCGTCACGGGTCCGAATCAGCCGTTTTTGGGGCACTCGCCCCAACAGGCGAACTTGTATTTACATTCACGGCACTGTTGCGGCAGGTCGTCGCGCTTGGCAAAGCCGAACTTCTTCTGCCCTTCGGAAAACACCATGCGCGACTCGTGGGTTTCCGCGATGTTGCCCAGCTTGTATTCGGGATACACGTAGTGGTCGCAGGAGTACACGCTGCCATCGTGCTCCAGCGCCACGCCCTTGCCACAGAACTCGCTGTAGATGCACAGTTGGGAGTTGCGGCCCATCCACTGCGCCACTGCTGTCTCGAACAAGTTGACGTGAACCTTGCCGTAATCGCGGCGGTACCAGTCGTCCCAGACTTTGCAGAGGAAGTAGCCCCAGTCGTCGGCATCGACCGACCAGTCGGTGACGACGGAGTCGGGGCTGCCAGGATGCGCGGCTGGTGAATCCTGCAGCGGCAGCGTAGCCGCATCCCACTTCTGCGGGGCGATATTGTGAAACACCTTGGGCTCGACACAGGGGATGAATTGCAATTGGCGCGGACGCAGCTCACGGCTCAGAAAGCGATAAACGTCGAGCGGCCTTTTCGCGTTAATGCGGTTGACGACAGTCAGCGTGTTGAACGGAATTCCATGTTTCTGCAATTGCAGGCCGGCGGCGAATACCTTGTCGAAGGTCGGCTGGCCGCCTTTGTTTACGCGATAGCGGTCGTGAAGCTCCTGCGGGCCGTCGATGCTGAGTCCAACCAGAAACTTGTTCTTGCGCAGAAACGCGTACCACTCATCATTCAATAGCGTGCCGTTGGTCTGCAAGTCGTTCTCGATGCACTGACCTGGACGCTGATATTTCTTTTCGAGTTCGACAACGCGTTCGAAGAATTCGACACCCAGCAGCGTCGGCTCGCCGCCCTGCCACGAAAACACGATTTCATCGCCGCGCTGAGCTTCGATGTACTGGCGAATGTGGGTTTCGAGAATTTCGTCGCTGATGCGGAATTTGCTGTTGGTGCCCAGCAGTTCCTCTTTGTGCAGGTAATAGCAATAGGCGCAGTCGAGGTTGCAGATCGCTCCGGTTGGCTTCACCATGGCGTGAAAGCGCGGGGTGGTGCCCGGGTAGATCGGCAACGGCGATGACGGATTGTGAAGGGTGCTCATGTTTGCCTAAGCTCCACTCCTGGCGTCGGGCCTGAAGTGGTCACTGGGTGGCGGCGAGGAAGGGCATACTGCCTTCCTCGCCGCCGATCTCGAGCTAGTCGCTGGAGCCGATGGCATAAATGGTCTTCTTAAGATCCATCAGCGGTACAGGGTTATTGGGATGCTGAAGATCTGGATTCATATCATTCGACGCTCCGCCGGGGAAACGTTTGATGTTCGGAAAATCCACGATCGATTTGTCGAACTCCAATATCACCGGAGAGAGCAGCGAAATAACCCAACCATTGTCATAGCCGGCGTAACGGCCCGGTGAAGTGGTTGTGCTGCGTGTTGCCACGGCCCCGTTAAACGTCATGTCGTATTTCTCGAACGGGTCCATGGTGAGGTTGTAATAGGAGCCGATGGCACCGAGATCCATCGAAGGGCCGAGCCATGTGTCCTTGGCGGTGAAGAGCATTTTCCAAGCCATGTGGATATCGCCGTCAGGTTCGTCGCCGATGTCGGCGCGAACGCCCTGGAAGTTCTCACCGTCGATATAGACCCAAGTCTTGCGCGCCGAATGTTTGGCCTTGCCGGTCACGTACGCGGTATTGTCAATGCCGTCAAAGTAAATCGGCTTGCCGGAGTTGTCCTTCCAGCCACCATGGGGCGGAGGGGTAAGGCCTGCCATCTTGGCAGTCGTGGGCCACACGTCCATGTGCGACATCATTTCGTCGTAACGGACACCTGCAGGAATGTGCTGCGGCCACCACATGATGCCGGGCACGCGGAAACCACCCTCGAATGGCGAGCCCTTTTCACCGCGGAACGGCACCGTCCCGGCGTCCGGCCATGCATCCTGCCACGCGCCATTGTCGGCAGTGATGATGACGATGGTGTTGGGAGCCTCGGCGCGGATGGCATCCATGATCTTGCCGATGTTGTCATCCAGTTCGAGCATCGCATCGGAATAGTTGCCGAGGTGGGATTTACCTTCGAACGCCGCGGCCGGAATGTTCGGGTTGTGCATCTTCATGAAATTGACATCCATGAAGAACGGCTTGCCGGAATGAGCATGCGCCTTGATGTATTCCACGGCGGAATTGGCCTGCCGCACGTCGAATTCATGAAGATAGTTGTAGTCAATACGCGCCACCTTGGTCGCGGGTTTGCCGGCAACACCTTCCCACTCGTACAGGTTGCAGATCTTCTGGTATTCCTCCCAGTAGGCCTTGTTAAATTTCGGAAACCAGGGATGGGCGTACCAACTCGTGTCGTCGTAGGTATAAACTCCCGGATAATAGGCGGCGAATTCCTTCATCTCGTCGAAGCCGTGTTCGATCGGATAGAACTTAGGCTGATCGCCGAGATGCCACTTGCCGGAGTAGTAGGTCGCGTAGCCGTTCTTCTGGAAGTATTCGGCAATGGTCGGTGTGTCTTTGGTCAGGCCGTTCTCGTCAGCCGGAACCACCACGACCGATAGGGCTGAGCGGATTGGGATGCGTCCGGTCATGAACGAGGCGCGGCCCGCAGTGCAGCTTGCCTGTCCGTACCAACTGGTGAAGACTGCGCCCTCTCTGGCGACTCGATCGACATTCGGGGTCGCATGGCCGAGGCTCTGGCCCCCACCATAGGCCCCGAAGTCGCCCCATCCGGTGTCGTCGGTCATGAGCATGACAATGTTAGGTTTGTCTGCAGATTGTGCGGCACTAGGAATTGCGCCGGCTGCCATCAAGAAGCTGGAGATGGCGATCGTTCCCAGCGTTAGCTTTCGAACATTTGCTCCTAAGTCCATCGTGTTTCTCCTTGTTTGGTTAGGGTGTCTCGCCCTTCGAAGAGAGCTGCGAGACGAATTCACGGCCGGCAACGGCCTCATTTATCGCGGGAATCAAGTCACTATCCATCAGCTCTTTCACCACATAGCCCAGCCCGCCCGCGGCAAGGCAACTCGCCAGAATCTCAGTGTCCTCATGAACCGTGAGAAAGACTATCTTGGCCCGATTGCGACGTCTCTTTAGCTCCCGTGCTACCTCAATTCCGCTCAGGCCGGGCATCGAAACGTCCAAGACGATCAGATCGGGATCGAGTTTTAGTGCTGCCTGCAAGGCAGCTCGCCCATCGGCCACTAGATCAACCACGTCGAATGAGTTCGCCAACAAGGCTGATACAGCCTTTAAAATACGTGCGTGATCATCGGCCACGAGCACTCGTTTTAGGGTCACGGCCGACTGCTGCCGTTCGGTTCCTGCCGGTGGCTCAGAATTTCGGAGCATATTCCGCCCTCTGCCATCACTGGCTTGGAGACTTACTTCACCAGCGCGTGTACTTGGACTTCACATTCACAATGCGCTGGCTCAAGGGTGGTGTCTATAGGTAGTTCTGACAGGGTAGGCAGAATTCTTTGGGCTGGCTAAATAGACGAGATGATCTTGCGCTTGATCGCGTACTGGACCAGGTCGGCGTTGTTTTTCAGTTGTAAGAGCTCCATAACCGCGTATTTGTGCAGTGCCACGGTTCGAGTGCTGATCTTCAACGCGTCAGCAACCTCTTTCATAGAATGGCCTTCCGCCAACAACTGAATCACTTCGCGCTGCCGAGGAGAGGGTTCCGGGATGTGATCCAGACCCTTAGGGTCGCGCACGGAAATATTGGTCAGACCTTCTGCAGCACTGGGCGTTATGTACGAACTGCCCTTCAATACCGCCTCAAGTGCATCGATCAGCTCAGAAGCTGCAGCCTCCTTCAGGAGAAACGCAGATGCGCCGCAACGGAAAGCCTCTCCCACAAGATAAGGATCATTATGCTGAGTCATGAAGATGAGCTTCGTCTTCGGCATCTTAGTTTTGAGCCGTCGGCCAGCGTCCAGGCCGTTCAGTTGCGGCATCGTGATATCCAGCACAATGATGTCAGGATTCAGCTTGCCAGCCGCTTGCAGAAGCGCCCGTCCATCGCTCACCGTGCCCACTACTTCGCAACGGGGCTCCAGAACCTTCTTCAGCGCATCTGCCAGCATCCGATGGTCATCCGCCAACAGTACCCGTGGACGAGTCATGACTCCACTCCTTCTTCCTCGGGCGCTGTTACCCGCTCTACGGCCATAGCGATGGACAGTGGTATCTCGGCGAGAACTTCTGTTCCTCGCATGGGCTCCGAAACAATCGAGAGCTTGCCGCCAAGCAGCCGAAGGCGCTCGCGCATACCGACCAACCCAATTCCTGAACTGGGATCCTTCACTGCAGGGTTAAACCCCTTGCCGGTGTCCGAGATGCGAAGACTGACGTTGTTCCGGCTGGCGCCGAGTTCGAGCTGAGCGCTGCTGGCCTCACTGTGCTTAACGACATTGCTCAACCCTTCTTGGGCGACTCGGAACAAGCACAGTTCTACATCTTTCGTGAGTTTGCGCGGGAAGTTGTGCTCCGCGAAATGAACATCGATCTTGTACTTCTTGGTGATTTCTTCGCAGAGACCACCCAGGGCCGGAACCAGACCCACAAGGTCTAGCCTGCTGGAATGTAGTTGATGAGAGAGAGACCGCATGTCCGCGGACATCTCCTTCGTCTCCTTCAGTAATTGCAGTGTCCGCGCTCGTGGCTCAGCTTGCGACGTGGGAAGGTCCTTCTCTAGCTGTGTGAGCTCAATGCTCTGAACCGCCAGTCGCTGACTGAAGTCATCGTGAAGCTCACGCGCGATGCGGGCGCGCTCTTCCTCCTGCGCATGAATCAGGTGGCCGCCAAGCCTTTGAAGGTCTGCCGTTGCAGCCTTCTTTCGCGCACGTTGCCACAGAAGTCCGGCGATCAGTGCGGCTTGGAGGACGATGAGCGCAACCCCGGCGATAACGTATTTCTCGTAACGTTCCCAGAATGAAGCCTGGCGAAACAGAACGATCGTGCCAGGAGGAAGCGCGGACTCGGAAATGTTCCACTGGACAAGCTCGCGCCAGTCGACATTCACGTGGGTCCCGGAATCGTGAACCACCGGGATATTCTCAGCCCTTTCCCCTGAAACGATTCGTGCGGCAATTTCGGCAGTTTTCGACGTCTGCTCGCCCCAGTCATAGAACGAGCCGCCGATGCCACCATGACCAAGGCAGTAGTTCTGGAAGATGCAATACGTAGGAAAACGCTGCCCGATGGCAGCTACCGTGTCATACACCCCAACTTCGGGCTGTGCCGAATCCCTGGGCATGACGATGAATAGAACCGCGGTATGGGAAGGGAGCGCGGCGACTTGCTTGAGGATGTCGGTATTCCCGAGGCCTACGATCTCGATCAGCTTCACGTTTTCTGCATATGGACCGAACTGATTGCGAACTGCAGCCCGCCAAAATCTCTCAAATTCCGAGCTTCCTGCAACAACCGCGAGATTCTCTGTGCCAGGATGAAGCTTGAAAGCAAGTGCTAAGGTCTCTCGAATACCCACGGAAACTGTGACCCCGGTTACACCGGGCGGGAGTTGCTTCCCGTCCACCCTGCTGCCATTGACGTACGAGAAAACCACCGGGACGCCAGGGAATAACTCATCGCGATGCCGCAGCGCGAACTGATATGACGAATACACTGCGGTGATTACGACGTCCAACTTCACGCCACGGAGCTCACTGCGCAAGGTTTCGCTCAAACTGTGGTCGTAGTTGGGATCTTCCAGCCCCTGTGCCTCCAGGTAATGCACGCGGAAGTTCACCGGCGAATTGACGCGAGACCGAATCGCAGCTTTGAGGTTATCGAGCGGATCGAAGAGGTTGCGGTCGGAGAAGCTGTAGAGGACCAGTATGTTCTTCGGCTGTCCGGACTCGGCAGCCAGAGCAAGACGACCGGGTGCTAAAAGAACGAGAGCATATAGTACGACGTGAGAGAGCGCGCTCCAGCCACAACGGGAGCGTGAGCCGGTTCCAGGATGTGGTGTCTCTTCCGTTCGACACCTCATATGACAATCCGAAGGCAGGGAAAGCCCTACCGATGCCCCACCTTCACTGCAGGGAAGGACCCGGCTGCCGATAGCAATCAGGCTCTAATAAGTCCCTTCACGTTAAATGAAAGCAGAGCACGTGAACAATAGGCAGTGACATGCGTCACAGAACCGTTCTGGTTGCAAAAGGGGAACTTGATGTCGATCGTCGGTAACACGAAAAACCGGCATGTGGGAAGTCGGCGTTTTCATCTTATGCGTCAATTTGTGGCGACATTTTCATCTCATGGGGTCCCCGATTCTCACCTTAAGGGGACACGGTCAATCTAAGTCGCTGTTTTTGCAGCGCCGCCATTCTCACGTTATGCGTAAACCCACAAGAAAAAGGAAAGAAAACAAATGAAGAAAGCCGCCTAGAATGCGCCCTTCGTCAGATTCTGGTGCAGAGCCGATTTAAGGAGATGCTTTGTTTCCTTGTAAAGAAGATCGTGAGCGGGCAGGCTGGCCCTGCGAAGACAATTGTAAAAATCCCTCCACCTTTTCAGCAGACATCGTCTAACCTTGACTTGGGGAGAACGCCACCTGCGCGATAAAGCGTACCCGCCGCCTCGGAATTCTAGACGATACACACAGGGTTGATCCGATACCGCTCATAGGCACCTTCGGTCGGCAGATGAACCTGAGCGCTACGATACCAATCGCAGTGGCACGGGATCGCATTTCACCTCTCGCATTCCAACCGTGGGCCCCTGGCGCGTCCAATCATCAAGCTCGATAACGACTGTTCGGCGTTTGTCGTCCACAGGTCGCAACTTTCGTGAAATCAGATCACCAAAGCGCCTATCGTGCGTCGAGGGGATTGATTTCGCAGCGGCCATGGCGGAGTGAATCGCGGACCAATTCGCGCCCACTTTTGTGGTGCTCGATATGGCGGCGAATTCCTCCACACCAGCTGATTTGTCCAGTCAAAGTGTAATCGGTGAAATAAATCTATTAACGATCATGATTCTAGTGCGAGGCCGGGCTTTCACACACGGAGTGCCGAGCCCGTGCAGTGCGAACGGTTTTGACAAGAAATTCCTGCCGGCACCGCTTGGTTACGTACAAGTTCGTGCGGACGACAACGCTGACTTAACGTATCCGCCTCATGAGCTTGGTTGACTGCAGCTCGATTTGAAGCTAACAAGAACGCTGGACAAGCCGTTTCTCGCGTCCGGCTGCAGGTAACCTGTCAGCTCTTGAGGGTGTTTTGGAAAGGTCTTGCGAGGACGTGAGATTTCGATATTGAGGTGGTAATTCGATGCTGGAAGATAAGAATCATGGATATGGACCAACACGTAGGGAGGGTAACGGGCCACAACTAGTCGAGACTCGTGTGGACTTTGAACCCCTCTTGGATACCGATGAAGCCGCCATTCTCCTGAGGATGCATCCGAGAACGCTGCGTACTAAGGCGCGTAAAGGATTAATCCCCGCGCTTCAGGTCGGAGGGCGTTGGCGTTTTCGTGCTTCTACGCTGAATCACTGGCTTGAAAAAATGGTGAGCTGAATGTCGTTCTGGGTGAAACAAAACTTCTCGACCATTTTTCCGAACCCAATTATTCTGGCGATGTCCGCCGACACCGTTTGAACGAAGGAGGAGCTTTGTTTAAACGGACACGTTACCAACATGGAAGTCTAGAGCGCGAAGAGCGGAAGAAAGGTCCCGCAGTATGGGTCTACCGGTGGTGGGAAGAAGACATCGACGGAAAATCGTACACCGCAAGCTGCGAATCGGGGATGTGGAGACATATCCCAGCGAATCTGTTGCACATGCGGCAGCGGACGCTCTTCGATTGACCATAAACAATCGTTGCAATCATGGGAGCTTGCAACGCACCACAATCAACACGGTTTGGGAGCACTATCGCCGCGAGGAACTGCCGGTCAAGGCACTGTCCACCCAAGACTCGTACATCATGTACGCGAAGAATTGGATTGTCCCGCGCTGGGGCAAAGTTCAGTTGCAGCAGGTCAAGACAGTCGAGGTCGAGCGCTGGCTACGGGCGACCGACGTCGCGGACGGGACCAAAGCCAAAACCAAGTGCGTCATGTCGGCTTTGTTCTCGCACGCGGTTCGTTGGAAATTCTGCAGCCACAACCCGATCTCGTCGGGCATACCGGTTGGAAGCGGTGGAAAACGGGGCCCGAGCACAGGTGTTCGGGTCAGTGCCAAGCGTCAGAAGTCTCCGTTGAAATTGACGGCGGACCAAGTGGCGCAGGTCTTGACCGAGCTCGAGTTCCGCGATCAGCTCCTGGTGTTTCTGGATGCAGGTCTGGGAACACGTCGAGGCGAACTGGGCGGACTTCGCTGGATGGACTGCGATTTCATCAACCAGGTCTTCGATATCCAACATTCCTACTATTGGCGTCGAGGAGGGCATCTGATCGATACCAAGTCGGAGGCTTCGGCTCAGCCGTTGCCGATGCATCCGGCGCTCAAAGATGGCCTGCTGGAATGGAGAACTCAAAGTCCGTACAACCGGCCGGGGGATCACGTCTTCGCCTCGGAGAGGCTAAAGGGCCGCAAGCCGCTGGACCTGGCGTCGGTGCTCAAGAAGAAGATCCAGCCGGCGTTCAGAAGGATCGGCATCAATGGTGTGGGTTGGCATACTTTCCGGCATACCGTGGGAACGATGCTAGCGGAGATGGGACAACACCAACTCACCATCCGAGACTACCTGCGGCACAGCAACCTGCATGTCACCAACAAGTACTTGCAGGCGACGTCAAAGGCCAAGCGCCTGGCGCAGGACAAGTTGGTCGATGCCATCCTGCCCACGGGCTTGTTGCCCGCGCCAAAGCTGATCCAATGAAGGTAGGTGGGGAGCAAATTCGCGGGAGGGAAGTCGCGTTTTGCTGTTATCGTCCCCTAATATCCCCTGATCGGGAAGGGGGTAAGTCTGTAAGCCATTCAAAAGAATGGCGGGGTCGACGGGACTCGAACCCGCGGCCTCTGCCGTGACAGGGCAGCGTTCTAACCAACTGAACTACGACCCCGCGTCTAGAATCAACGCGATACCGCAAACCCAAGTCAAATAAGGGTATTGCAGCTTTTGCATACCGCGCATAGTTGGTTGCGGTTGCTTGCGGTGGCGCTTCTTCCTGCTAAAACCGCTAATAAACCGCTAATAAATAACTGTGCGTCCATGCGAGATTTATCTTAACACAGCCGTGAGACCTTCCGTGAAGCGTCAGCCCTCGTTCGTGCCAGAAGCTGGCCTCAGCGCAGCGCTGCTCTTGTGACTGTACTTCGAAGTAGCGGACTCGCGGAGAGATCATTATTAAGGACGTGGCGGTTTCGGGCTAATGTGACAGGCGAATGCTGCTCGGAGCATTACGCCCAGTTCAGTTAGGTTACGACATGACCTCCCTTCCAGCTCCTCTCGTACCAGATTTTCTCTCATTCCACCTGGTACAAAATTCGCCGGTCACGTCAGGGTCGGGAAGCTGCGCCCCGAGACGGCCCGGGTGTTCCTTGTGGGGGAAATGCCCGGGTTGCGTCTTCGTGCTGTGCGCGGCTTGGAGCGTAGTGGTTCTCAGCGACCGGCAGATCACGCGTGGCCGGCAACAACTCAATTGACCGTCCCGCTGCTGCAACCTTTTCAATTGGGCCTTGTATGCGAATGACGCTGCTCAAAATGAGTGCGTTATGGCCAAAGAGCGCATCGAGCTCTGATCGGTAACGATAATTCGGCTTGCGGGCCTTGCAGTTATTTATGCGATTCGGTTCACGGAAAGGGTCGACGCCTTCTCCGGGCGAGCCACTTCGCCCACAGCCCGGAGAAAATGAAACGCTATTACTTCGATGTGCTCAACACGGGAGAGAGCCTGGGCGTGACCATGCCGCACTTGTCCTCGCTTAGCGCAAAGATCGAACGTTAAAGGGCAAACGAGGGTACGAAGACAGGTGGCGCCGCGCGCCAATCTTGAATCGAAATACCCATGTTCTTTGATTTGTCTCCGTAAGTGGGGACCTGTGGCGCGACGAAGAGGTCGCGCCTACATTGCGGTTGCTCAAAATCGTCGGCTGTGCCGACATTCCGGTTTCAATAGTCCAGAAGGGAGTCCCAACTCATAGCGGTTGATCGCGCACTACAGTTTCATGCGCGGCCATCAGCCACTTGCCGTTCACTTTCCTCAGCACTATTAGAATGCGCCCATCGACCGTCACACCGGCGTTGGTCGCCTGGTAGGTGTCCGCACAATAGGCGAGGTCGCCGGTGTAGTAGAGCGTCAGCGGCTTGATGAAATCGATGTGCCCGCCGGCCTTGATGCCGCGTTCCCAATAAGCCTCGATCGCCTGTCTCCCGTGCGCCAGGATGTGTGCCGAGAGATAGTAGCCATCGTCGGTGTACAAAGCCGCGACCTTCGCCGCCTCCCCGGCGTTATAGAACCTGATCCAGTCTTCCGAGACCTGCCGGATGGCTGCCTCGTCGGCGCTGATCTGCCGCTCGCGCACTTCCGCCATTGGTGAGGCCGTTTGCGGAGCGGCAAAGGGCGAGGCCACGCACAATGCACCAAACAATACGAAGGCTCTTTTCATGGCCCGCACGATAGCACAAAATGTCAGAAGCGTTTGGGGATGGGACCTCTGGGATAGTGCTGGGTAGAGGCTCACGATTTACGGTTCACCCGGTCACTTGCCGGTTCGTCGGCAGCCCTTGCCTTGGAATTATTTCGGCGTTGCTCGTGCCCCGCCCTCATTCAGCTGCGAGCGCCGATGGCATCCTCTGGCTGCCTCCAGAAGTCTATGATCATGTGTGGGTACGAAGGTCCTATCATCACCGATCCTGATGGCCCATTTCTTAGAGGGGAATCCATACTATGAAGATGATCATCCTCACTTTTGCGCTCTTCGCTGTGTCCGCTTTGGCCCAGGACAAGCCCGCCAAGGCCGCAGAGGCGCAGAACCTGCCGGAGCAACTGTCGGTCGAGAAGTGGTTCGTAGGGACCTGGATCTGCGAGGGCACACAACACGCCTCGCAGGTGGACCCTGGGGCGAAGTTCACCGATCGGTTCAGCTTTAGCATGACGCTGCGCGGCTCATGGCTCATCTACCAAATCGATCAGTTGGAAGGGCCAGTGAAGGGCAAACAAACGCTGATCGGATCGAGTACCTGGGACGCCAACGCCAAGCTGCACGTCCGCAGGGACATGAACATAGGCGGCTCACGGGTGGACGTGACCTCGCCCGGATGGGACGGCGACAAGCTCGTCTATACGGGTTACATGATCATTGGCGAGGGGAAACTGCCCGTCAACCACACCCTCACGAAGAAAGGCGATGCGGCCTACGATGCCTATCTAGAAGTGGCTGGCCCCGGCGGCAAGCCGGCGATGTGGGAAGAGGAGAGCTGCAAGAAGGTGAGAGGCATAAGACGATGACGCTTAATACCCCTGCGGTCTCGCCCGGCAAATCGGCTTCAGCGTTCTCGCCGAACACTCCCGCGCAATCGCGGTCGCGTGGACTTAGCTCCACTGGGCTACCCTTACTGTTGGCCTGGCTATGAAAAGGAAAGTACTGGTTGTGTTCTCCGGAGCACTGGTGGCCGTCGCGGCCCTTGCGACGTACGGCAGCATGCAGGTCCGCGCGACTCCTAGCGAGCAGGCCCGGACTCTTCCCGGAGACGGCCTGATTTCCCAGCCCATCGGCTCGGTCAATCACGCGGTCACCATTCGTCGCCCTCCTCATGACGTCTGGCCCTGGCTTGTCCAGATGGGCTCCGGCCGAGCTGGGTGGTACGCTTACGACTTTATCGATAACGGCGGCCACCGCAGTGCGGATCGCATCCTGCTTGAGTTTCAAAATATCGAGGTGGGCAGTGTATTCCCCTGGCTCCCGGGGGCAACCGACGGGTTTACTGTCGTGCAGTATGAGCCCGAGCATAGCCTCGTTCTCTCATGGTGCTCGCCGAGCGGCAAGTATTTCACGACCTGGGCGTTCGTACTTGAACGGCTCCAGCCGAACTCTACTCGCCTGATTGTCCGCGGGCACTTAGCGTCTGACTATCATCCCTTCGGTCTGCCACAATGGATTGCCCTACTGCTTGCTCGACCGGCGCATTTGATCATGGAGCGTAAGCAGTTGCTTGGTATCGCTCGGCGCGCAGAATCTCTTCCATAGCTCGCCGCCTAACGGAGCCCGAAAGGCACGAATAACCGACCGATTCATCAGCGACATTCCCGCTTCTGACCAAAGGCCTGTCGGTTCCGTTCCACCTGGACGCAACACGCCCGTTCCGTAGAAGTGGGCAGCCCAAAACTCCCCGGAAGTCGGGTTCGAGGAAGTGTGGAACATCATCCCCTCCGGATCGGCGCGCTTAAATATGTGGTGCGGCGGGGATTCTGCGCAGCCGTAAGGCCACTACGCTTTGGGCTGCCTGGAATCTGCTGCCATATTCCCAGTCCGGCCAGTTCCCGTCGTGCTGCTCGTTGCTCCATGTCTTAACACTGTGCAGTCAGGCGCGAAGAATGGGAGCTCCAAACGGGGCACCCGTGGCTCCGCCATCCACCATCAGCTCGACTGCGTTGACGTATGAGGAATCGTCCGACGCAAGGAAGAGCACGGCTTTGGCAACGTCCTCCGCCTCGCCCCAACGGCCCAGCGGAATGACAGACGAGAGGAACTTCGCCAACTTGGCAGACTCGTCTGCAGATATTGAGGCGCGCGGCCCGCGCTTCCAGATGGGAGTCTTGATCGCGCCTGGTGCGACGACGTTCACGCGAATGTTGCGCGGTGCAAGGTCTGCGGCGATGGAACGCGCCATCGAGAGGAGGCCGCCCTTCGTGGCTGCATAGGCGGCGACGCCGGGTTGGCCGAGATAGTTATGTACCGACCCATTAAAGATGATGCTGCCGTTGTCGTTCAGCAAAGGCGCCGCTGAATTCACCGTAAAGAAAGCGCCATTTAGGTTGGTGTGGATCACGTTCTCAAAAATGGCCTCGTCAGTCGAACCGGTAGGTGTCCGCCCAGTGATGCCGGCATTGGCGAAGACAATGTCGAGCTTCCCGAAGTCTTTGGCCAGGGCTGCAAAGAGTCGCTTGCGGTCTTCTGCAATTGTGACATCAGCGCGGTAGCCACGCGCGTTGGGTCCGAGTTCTGCAACCGCCTCATCCAGCGTCTTCTGGTCGCGCCCAGTAATGGCGACCTGCGCGCCCTCCGCAATGAAGAGTCGGGCTGTGGCCAGACCGATGCCACTGTTACCGCCGGTAATAAGAGCCTTCTTGCCTGTGAGCTTCATAATGCCTCCTTTTGTTATGACTGGCATTTCATATCATGACCGTCATACATGTGTACCAATACGATCGTGGAATTTTGAGGAAACGAACTCATCTTCCAAGCCCGCCTTCTCTGCTTCGACGCGCAATCTCGTTTGCCTGAAGGAACTCTCTCATCGCGGAAGCAATTTCAACGACGTGGGTCTCCAGCGCGAAATGTCCAGTGTCAAGGAACTGAACCTTCGCGTTGGGTAAGTCCCTTCGAAAAGATTCCGCTCCCGCAGGGATGAAGAAGGGGTCGTTCTTGCCCCAGATCGCAAGCAAAGGCGGCTTCGATTTCTGAAAATATTCCTGGAATTTGGGGTAGAGCTTTACGTTCGACGCATAGTCCAGAAATAAATCGAGCTGGATTTCTTTGTTCCCAGACCGTTCAAACAGAGCCGTATCCAACGTGTACGACTCGGGCGCAACAGCCTCCGGATTCGACACGCCGTGGGTGTACTGCCAGTGCGTTCCCCCCGCAGTCAAAATATTTTGGCGGAGTATGTCGCGATTCTCTGCTGTGGGTGATGCCCAATACTTTCGGATCTGGCCCCAAGCTTCGCCAAGGCCCTCTTCGTATGCGTTCCCGTTCTGCGAAACAATGGCCGTGACCTGATCTGGGTGCATCATCGCTAACCGGAAACCGGTTGGCGCCCCATAATCGAACACATAGATTGCATAGCGGTCGATCTTGAGTGCCTGCGTGAAGGCGTCGATCGTGCGCGCCAATCCATCGAAGGTGTACGAATATTTCCGTTCAGACGAAACCTCCGTGAATCCGAAACCAGGAAGGTCTGGCGCGATCACGCGGTAGTCATCGGCCAGGCGTGGAATGAGTTCGCGAAACATGAACGATGACGTTGGGAATCCATGCAGCAAGAGCACTACCGGTGCATTTGCTTCGCCGGCCGAGCGATAGAACACCTGCACGCCATCGGCTTCGACCCTATGGATGGACGTGGGCGGTACGCTGAATCGGCCATCCTGCTGGCTCGGCGTTGCGCGTTTCATGTCTGTTCGAGACGTTGCGTCAATCATGAGTCATCTCCTCACCCTTCGTTCCCCTTCAGACTGCCGAGCTCAACTCGCTCGGTGCTGCTCTTGAGGGAATTGGCGTCGTCATCTGCATCCTTGGCTGCGATCAGAATGACGTGGTACATCAGGCCCGTTGGAGGTCTTGAAGCTTGTGAGACGCAGGATTAGTTTCCCGTCTTGCTCCTGATAAATCGTGGCACGACCCGAAGTGCTGTGCACCTTGCCGTGGAATGTGCCGGTTTCAAGAGGCTTCGCCTGCGCGCTGTCTTGCGCTTACACTGACCCCAGTCACCCGAATGAGAACGCCACTGCAGCGACTGCCAACCCTGTCTTAACGTTGCGAATCAGGATGATGTCTCCTTCACGCTTAGTCTTCGATGAGCACCGTGATGCGCTCAACTCTCACGGGCAATAGGACTCAATCCCAGTGCGAAGGTTACAAAGACGCCCGCGAAAATCGCCTTAACGGAGATCGCACGCATCTTTCAGTCTTCCAGGGGTACGGGGTCAATATGCAGAACTCAAAGAGGATTGCACAACTCTTGTGGGATGAACGCGATGGAGGCTGAACTCGACATGCTTGCAAGAGCGGGGCTAGAAGTAGTCGCAGTAATAGTAATAAGGATAGGAACCTAGGAACCTGGCGTCCTTGCTAGCTGCGGTCTGCGCGCAACTTCGCCATGACACGGTCTATGATTGGATCGCAAACGCTTTGCGGTAACTCGAAGGATGCGCTTTCTGTCACAATCTTCACGGTTTTGCGGGTGGAATCGTACAGTACATGGCACGCGCGGCACTGTGACAGATGTAATTCGAGTTCGGTGCGGACTTCCGGCGACACTTGATTCTCGAGGTAGTCTGCAAATTCAATGAAGAATTCCTCGCAAGTAATCATTGAGCTACTCTCCTGAAGCTGGTCGTGAAGTAAGGCGAGAGCCACTCTCGCAACATGAGTCGGCCTCTCAGGAGCCGCACCTTTACTGCGGGGACACTCAGCCCCAACTGCCGCGCAACCTCGTCCGTCGAAAGCTGCTCGATATCCCGCAGCATGACCACAACGCGGTACTTCGCGGGAAGCCCTAAGATTCCTCTTTCAATCAGCTGCCGAATTTCGAAGTTAGAATAGCACTGCTCGGGATTGTCCTGCCAAGCCCTCACCTGACGAGGACGAAAGTCCCGATCCTCTGCGTAATCATCTTGATCCAAGCTCTCAACATTTTTCCTGTCCCGTAACCTTTGAAGCGCCTTATTGCGGGCGATACTCACCAGCCAAGTCGAAAACTTCGAACGGCCCTGGAATCCGCCGATGTGCTTGAACGCACTCAGGAGGGTATCCTGCATGGCATCCTGCGCATCGGCCTGGTTCCCAAGGATTGCCGCCAGAGCGCGATAAATCAATTGGCTGTGGCGACGAGCCAATTCTTCGAAAGCCTCCAGTCTCCCGCTCTGCGCCTCAGCGACCAACCCGGCGTCCGAGTCCTGCACTGTGCTGAGACCGCCAATAATTCTCCCAATCTCAGTACGACGGTTGGAAGCGTCGGGAGGATGCGCTTTATTTTGAAAAGCGGGGGGTGGCTCAAAATCCGGTTCAATCCCAAGCCCCATTTGCAAGGTATTCGCAAAATTATTGAGAGCGGTGACTGCCACGCATTCCAAAATCTGTTCCTCAGCAAAGCCAAGCGTCTTAAGGTTGACAATGTCCGCGCGAGAAAAGTCCGAAACACACATTCCTAATTTGACTGCGAAGTCTAGTAAACCTCTATCAGCTTCCGATAGACCGGACTGATGATGGTCCACGGCGATCTGGTCGCCTTCCTCCGAAGGCATACCCAAACCGCGCAAGAGGTTGCAATGCATTGCGACGCAATACGAGTTGAGGTTTGCCGCAGACACCGCCAGCAGAATGCATTCCTTCTGCACTCTTGTCAGGACATCTTCAGGTAACAAAACCCTGGCCACTACCTCCGCCTCCGCTTCGAGCAAGTCGGGCCGCAACGTCTGGGCGCGGAAGAAGTTCGGTATGAACCCGTGACTCTTCTCAAGGATGGCAAAAGGTGGGAAGGTCTTAGGACTCAGATATGGAGCGGGCACATAAGGCCCTTTTCTTTCTGTCGTGTCATGAGCGTCAGAGAATAAGCCTCGGAGGGCCACCCCAGGCGGAGGACCCACTCTCGTCAAAGCGAGCATCGGGGGTTCGAAGTCTGACTCGGGGCCCAAGCCCACGGATAGCGTACAGCGGTAGACGGCCAAAGCGGTCACCATGACGGTTTCAAGGATCGACTCATCCTCGAATCCAGATTCCCGAAGCGCTTTGATGTCTCCCACGCCTACCGAGGGAGCATTGCGGCTTAGCTTAAGACAAAATTCCAGGCAGGTTGCGTCAGCCGCTGAGAGATCCTTGGGGCGTTGGTCGTTCAAGAGAGCTCGGACTTGACCATCCGATACGCCAAGCGAAGACAGCACTCTGCTATCCATGCCTACGCAGTACGGGTTTTCTCGGTCGGCCGCAACACTCAGAAGAATTCGTTCCTTCTGAATTCGGGAAATCGCTCCTTCGTGCATACAAACGGCAATTTCAAGCTTCGCCTGGGCCTCGACGAGACGGGGTAACAAGGTCTGCGCGCGAAGGAAATTGGGAACGAATCCAAGTGCCTCTTGAAACCCGACAAAGGGGCCGAATTTTTCCTCAAGTTGTACTTCGCTGAGAAAGCTCATTCCCCCACCGCCGGCTGGGCATATCAATAACAGGGCGAGTGTACGTCTCCGACTTCGCGAGGTGCAAACTCGGGCCGGTCCTAAGTCGACAACGCAGATTTTCCGTATCTTTTTCCTGTGCTCGCTGTCTCATCCCAAGAAGCCAACTTAGAGGCCACCTGACTAGAGTTCCGGGCAGTGAGATGCGGCGCGGATAATGTGGATTCAGGCACTCCTCGTACTTGGGAATCGTAGCTAGCTAGAGCGTATAGCGAGATAGCCATGGCAAATAGACCAGGTAAACGGATACATACTCTTGGAGGAGGGTTTGCCGGCCTTACGGTCGCCATGGATTTGGAAAAGAAACTCGCTCGAGATCCCTCCGTCGAGGTGACGCTCGTCAATCGCGAGAAACCTCTTCCTGTTCACGCCTATGCTTCACGAGGTCGCGGCCAGCGACCTCGATCTCACAACGATTGTGAATTCTGTCCGCAAGATGCTGCGCCGTTGATCCCCGATCTGAGCACCGGATCGTTCTGCCCTCCGACTGCGCAGCACGCTGTTCGGCAGGGTAGGGTGGTTGCGAAGAACGTCATCGCTCACGCTGAAGGAGGAATATGTCGACAGTTCAACTTCAAAACCATCGGGCTACTGGCCAGCATCAGACATCGCGCGGGCGTGGCCAGCCCGTACGGGCGTGAATATCTCCGGACTTTTTGCTTGGTGGATGTGGCGCACCATTTATCTGAGCAAGTTGCCACGGTTAGAGAAGAAACTCCGGCGTGGCGCTCGACTGGACACTCGATCTTCTATTTTCGAAAGATCTGTGCCAGTTTATCGATGTTCGATAGGAGCACCGTATGAGCAAGGACATTCTGCGGAACCTCCAGGGAGCGGGACACGGGGTATCTCCGCCGTAGAAGTCGATGGCGGTGTCCGGTTCCGCGTGATCCGGTGCGATTGGGCGGCCTTTGTCATCATAGTGCGAATACTCTTGCCATTTCGCCCCTGAGGGCACGACTAAGATGAATCAGCGCGGCCGGAAGGATGCAGGGTAATCGATGAGTATACGGTTCAAAAGATCAGGGGTACTCCAAGATGTTTGGCTTACTCCGATTAGTGGATTGCTTCAGGCCTTATTTTGCATGAGCTGGCGCAAGCGACAGGTGCTGGCGTCTGCGCTTGTGTTTCTGGGATTGTGCGGACCAGCCTTGGCCGCCGATCCTATCGCGGTGACGCAATGGCGCTCCAGCCTGATTGAACTGAATCAGGCCTGGTTCGAACATGACGGCGACCAGCCGGAATGGTCCCGCCCGGAGTTTGATGACAGCGCATGGAACATCGTGGACCTGGCCGATCTGGGCCCTGCTCAACAGGGCTGGCACTGGTATCGGCGCCGAGTCAACTTTGGACCAGACCAACGTGACCTGCGCCTATTAGTTGCCGGAGGCGATGGGACCTACGAGTTATTCATCAACGGGATTCGGGTGCCGGGACCTATTCTCCGCTCATCCCTGCTGGTTCGCCGGCCGGTAGAGGCCGTTTTCCCCGTAAGTAGCGCGGACGGCGTTTTTGTGATCGGTCTGCGGACGCGAGTTCCGCCGGGCTATGCTGCTTGGCATCTGCCCCAATTCACGAGAATGACGATGGGCCTACCCACCGCCATCGGATATGAGAGGCAAGCGCTCGAGAGTGAGCGTCTTCTCGGCCTCGCGCCCTCGATTTGCATCAACATGTTGCTTTGCCTTGCGGGTGTAACTGCGCTGGCTCTATACGCTATCCAACAAACCCAGCGGGAATACATCTTTCTCAGATTATACCTGTTGCTCGTGGGAATCTCCAATGGCCTTTCGATGCTCCAATCCGCCGGACTCTTGCCGTTATCCGCAAATTTTCTGATTGCCGATCCGCTGATCTATGTCTGGGTTATCGCGCAAATCGAGTTCACATACAGCTTCGCAGGTCGGCGCGTCGGCCTGACCTGGCGAATATATGAGGCGTCTTTTCTCGTACCGCTAATCCTTTCAGTTCTCACCTGGGCCGGTTTGTTTCCAAGCGATACTTATGTGCTGATTGAGGCGGGCGCGACAGCGCCGGTTGGACTACTCTTATCGGCTCTGCTTTTCGTGTGGTATCGGCAGGGCAATCGCGAGGCCGGATGGCTCATTCTCCCGAGTCTCGCTCCTGCCGTTTCGACTGCTCTCTTCGGCCTTGGAACAGCGTCAATCTCCCTAGGCTGGCAGTCATTCAATTTTCTCGTCGAACCAATTCAAACGGGTCCGATCGCTCTTCAACTGGTCGACATCGGGACGCTCATGTTTTTGCTCTCCATAGCTGTCGTGATGTTTTTCCGATTCAGCCGCGTGAGCCGCGAGCAGGCACGCGCTGCAGCGGAATTGGCTGCCGCGCGCGAAATCCAGCGGCACCTCGTTCCGGCTGTGCTTCCGTCTCTTCCGAATTACGCGATTGAGGCGGCCTATCTTCCAGCCCGAGAGGTGGGCGGTGATTTTTACCAGGTCCTTCCTCAAATAGACGGATCCCTCCTGCTTGTGATTGGGGACGTCAGTGGCAAGGGGCTAGGAGCTGCAATGACTGGCGCCTTCGCGATCGGGGCGCTCCACGCGCTTGCAGCTGAGATCTCAGATCCGCCACAACTTCTTAGCCGATTGAACCGCCAGATGCTTCGCGGACAGGAGAGGGGATTCATCACTTGCCTTTGCATCAAGCTCAGTCCCAGCGGACAAATGACGATTTCAAATGCGGGTCATTTGCCGTTCTACAAAAACGGCGAGGAACTCACAAGCGAGGGCGGGCCTCCGCTGGGCTTGTTCCCCGATCTGGTTTATTCAGAATCGCGCTTTGAATTCAATTGCGGTGACAGTCTTATCTTGCTGTCGGATGGAGTCGTCGAGGCCAGAGATGCTGCGAAAGACGAAATGTTTGGATTTGAGCGGACAAAAGCACTCAGCAGTCGTTCTGCCCACGACATCGCCGCCGCCGCGCAGCAATTCGGTCAGGAAGACGACATCACGGTCGTCAAACTTAGGCATACTCCAGTCGAGCCCTGTACCACCTAACATCCTGAGCCCAGCTCAAATAGGAATTCCGGGCTGTGGGATCGCATCTTCCACGAATTGGTCCGCAACCATAAAAAACCAGTACTTAATGATCGATTCGACCTTGGTTTCGTGCACCTCAGCAGGCTGCTACAGGTTTCCCAGAACGGGACGAGGACAGGTCCTTGGCCGTACCCGAGGCGGATCAGCCGGCATCTAAGTGGAGCAGACGGAATGAAAGCGGCGGGACACGCATTATGCCGAACACCGTGTCGTTCTATCTGCCGAAACACAGAAGCTAGCGGTCCTGCTCCAGCGCATACAGGTCAGCTCATAACGTAAGGCAGTCCGTAACGACAAAGCCGGTATGGCTGCAGGAATCTTGGGGTGCACCGCCGACGACGGGATTACTCGATACTACGGCGTTTCTCCTTACCTATCGGGTGAAACTTCCCACAAGCAGATTCGGGCCAATGTGACGAGCGAATGCCGCTCGGAGCATTATGTCTGGGTCGAGTAGGTTACACCGCGGCCTCCCCTGAAAAGAGCCGTAAGTTGTTGGACCGGAAAGGGGCCGGCCTCGGTCCACTCTTCCTGCCAGATTGTGACGGGAACCGTCATGCTGACTCTGTTCGCAATGTCTATGGTGTTTGGAGCCGCCACCCGAGTCGGCCCGTGACGACAAGAACCCAGCCCAGCTATGCCGTTCGTGAGCGAAATCGCTGTTCGCGGCACAGGCGAAGCATCTACGATAGGCAATGATCCGAAACCCACAAACTGCGGAGGATCAATCGAAGCAACTAGGATCAGCATTTACTATGAAGAAAAGTGTCTGGAGAGCGGTCATCGAGGTGGGTTTTATCGTCTTCCTGTTTTATTCCAATCTGTTGATGGGAGAATTTGAGCGATCAGGCATGGGGCAAAAGAAGGGTGTAGCTTGGGCCATCGGAGATGTCTTTACCGCTGCCAATTTTGAAATTGCGACGATAGCCGCGATCATCGCTTACATCCTCTTTGAATTTCTTCGAAAGAGATTTTAGCCAATGATCGTTTAGGTACTCAGTCCAGGGACCCGGCCTGATCCGCGAGTGATATTCCCAAACCAAATGACTCATCCAAGCCGCCCGCCCGGCATTACCGCCCTCAGCTTCTTCTTCCTGTTCGGCACTGTCATGAGTGGCCTAGCAACCGTGATGCTGCTGATACCCGGAAGCGTGCTCGAACCACTCTGGCGGCTGAACCCTCACGCCCGCGACGGTCTTGCCGCGATGGGTCTGCGGGGTGTGCTCCTGATGGCCGTGGTCTGCGTGGCTTGCGGCATGGCGGCGCTCGGCCTGCGGCGCTGCAAGCGCTGGGGCTACTGGATGGCGCTCTCCATTCTCACCATTAACCTTGCGGGTGATACAGCAAATGCTGTGATCGCGCACGATTGGCGCACTCTGATAGGACTTCCGATTGGCGGCGCGATGATAGCGTATCTGCTAACGAAGCGGAGCGCGTTTCCCTGACGGCAAGACTAGCCTTCATGGCAGTAGTAACCTTTGGTAAATCGCCATCCCACCCTGTTACATTCGTGAGTAGGTAACTCCCCGTTATGACAGAGTTTGCGACCGATTATCGCCAGCTCGACAATGATGAGCTTTTGCGGCTTTGGCTAGAAGGGTCTCAACTGGTAGGGCCGCGAGGCCGAGCCTGGCAGCCTATCGCAGTACGACCGGAGGCTGGTGACGCAAACTGAACCGAGCGCGTGGGAGATGGTGTTGGAAACCGTGATCACCAAAGTCCAGAAGTTTACGGTTATGGTGCTCGCGATCATGCTGACCGTGGTCATGTTGCTCTCCACTGTGCACCTCGGCTGGCTGATCGGCGAGGAAGTCCTGAAGCCACCTAAATGGTTGATTCCGGTGCAGGGCCTGCTGGAGATTTTTGGCTATTTCCTGCTGGTACTAATCGGGGTCGAGCTGCTGGAGACGTTGAAAGCGTATGTGAGAAAAGACGTCATTCACGTGCGCGTCGTACTGGAAGTTGCACTCATCGCCATGGCGCGAAAGGTCATTATTGAAGAACCCAACACCATGCCGGGCACGACTCTCTTCGGGGTCGCGGCCCTGATTTTCGCGTTGGGCCTTGCGTTTTATTTCGAGCGACAGGCGAAAAGAGAAACTGGTCACGGGATTTTGTGAGTCGCAAACGATTATGTCAAGAAAACCTTGCGGTGCGAGTCGGGGCGATCGACAAGGAGCCTTGCGTCATGTTTCCGATTTGACAGTGAAGAGGACGCGCATCAGACCTTGCGGAAATAGATACTTCGTCGAGCACTTAACGGCGTGATAGACATTATGCAAGGGCCTCACCTCCGCGAGTTGGCACCATGCGTACGACAGGCAAATCGTTTTTCCGCTCGCTCTATGTGGTGTCCAGAGACAGGCATGTACAGATACTGCGCGTGTTCATCTTTCTTTGTGGCTTCGCGGCACTTGAGTTAGTGCTATTTGGGCGCGATGTTTGGGCGGTAAGCCTAGTTGTCGCCGTCGGATCTGCCTTCCTGGTCAGGTCTAAGATCTGGCGTTGATCCTGCCATCCGTACCACTCAAGAGTTAGCCCCTGATATTTCGCGGATTCACGGGACCGGCCATGTGGAGCGATTGCCTCCAAGGCGCATGTGATAAGGAAGGACTCCGCCCGTAAGCCTAAGCGCGATCCGGCGAGCTGACCCCATAAGAATTCAAGACATCTTGGAGGGTGATAATGCCTTCCAGCTTGTGCACATCAGCACGGCTCACTACCGGTAGGATTTCGAGTTGGTTTTCGCCCATGCGTTCGAGCGCAAGGTCAAGGTTCTGATCGGAATGAACGTGCGGAAACTGGAGTGCATTCACAATTTTCCGCAGCTCTTGGTTGGAGTCCCTTGCGAATTCGTGCTCCAGCGTGAGGCGGTTGACGACTCCAACAACGCCACGGTTATCTACCACGAGCCAGGTATGGAATTTGCTCAAGTTAGCCTGTTGCAGCGCTTCCCCTACCGTGAGCTCACTTGGCAGTGACTCGGTCTGAGCGCGCATGATTCGGATTATCTGATGCTTACCCTGACGTTGGCGGGTCTCGGCCGATGGCAGGTGTATGCCGTCCTGTACTGCCAGGGCCTCGTAGATGGGCTGCGGCTGAAGTCGTGAGGAAATGAAAAGGCTCACCAAATTCGCGATCATCAGCGGGACGATAACCGCGTAGTCCTGCGTCATCTCGAAGATCATCAGAACCGAGGTCATCGGAGCGCGCACAATACCCGCGAAGACCGCGCCCATCCCGACCAATGCATAGGCTCCAGCCGTTGCTGTGTAGGCGGGTAATATATGATGTGCGACGCTCCCCAGCGTACCCCCCAGCATGGCGCCAATAAAAAGTGAAGGGCCGAAAATACCCCCGGCATTGCCCGAAGCATAGCTTGTGGTCACGGCGAAAAGCTTAAGAACCAGCAGCAGAACCATCAGGTTCAGCGCCATCCGTCCATTCAAGACATCGCCGACGTATCCATACCCCACGCCCAAGACCTGCGGCACAAACAATCCCATCAACCCCACCAACAAACCACCCGCTACCGGTTGGAACCAGACCGTATTTTTGGGAAGGTGCAGGAATCGCTCCCGCATGCCCAGCAGAAGTTTGGTGAAAGCCACGGAAACCAGGCCGCCAGCTACGCCAAGAACGGCGTAGATAGCAAACTCTAGTGGATGGACCAGTTGGTATTGCGGCACTTTGAACAGAGGGTTGTTGCCAAGCAGGAGCCGAAGTACCATCCAGGAAGTCGCCGAGGCCAACACCACCGAGCCCAGCACTGGCGCGTGGAGGTCGCCCACAATCTCCTCCAGCGCAAACAGCACTGCCGCAATCGGGGTGTTAAATGCCGCTGCTATGGCCGCCGCCGCACCCACCGGCAGAAGCGCCTTCACTTTCTCGGGACGCAATCCCAAGCGGCGACCGATCACGGAAGCAATGCCCGCGCCAACTTGAACTGAAGGTCCCTCGCGCCCCAGTGGGATCCCGCTGGCCAGCGTTGCCGACGTGCAGAAGAACTTTCCGATCACGGTGCGCATTGTGATGCGCCCTCCGCGAGCATATAGCGCAGCCTTGGTTTGCGGCACGCCGCTGCCTCGCGCGTCGGGAAAATACCGGTACAGCAGGTAGCCGATGCTTA
Source organism: uncultured Acidobacteriaceae bacterium (assembly GCA_963699185.1). GTDB lineage: Bacteria > Acidobacteriota > Terriglobia > Terriglobales > Acidobacteriaceae > DASRAA01. The sequence continues at coordinate 2,475,134 of OY969419.1, forward strand.
GCGAGCCTCCGACCGGAAGCAGCAATCGTCGCCAACGGGCGCCACCCACCGGGTACAGTCGCATCCCCGCTCGTTCTGTCAGCAGGATGAAAGCGACGACCGCCAATCCAGTCAATGCACCTATAACCAGCGCCAGCACCAGGAATACTTGGTCTTCACGCTGCTGCAGTCTTGCCGTCAGAAATAAGAGTGGGGTTCTCCACCAACTTCCTCCCGTCTTTTCGCCGCTTTCGCTCATCTCTCCGGCTGACATCCCCCAAGAATAACGCACTGGCAGAACAGCGAAGACTGTCGCAGTGCCCCATCCACTGGGTGGAATACACGGTTGGGTTGGTGGGTCCTTTACGCTGGGATCCCTCGTCCCAACGACGACTACTCACCAAAGTCGTAACTTCTTACGGGAGTGCGAATCTCACCGCCTGTTAGACCCAGCCCTGCATCGGGCTGCACAGGAAACGCAATGAACCGCATGATTCGGCAAAGCCTGATCGGGGCACTGGCGGGCGGAGCGGCCTCGGCTGCCCTGATTGCAACCTCTGGTCATGCCGGGGTGAGCCTGCTTCTCGGCGCGACGATCGGCGCAGCCTTGGCGCTCAGCACCGGGCCGCCCCCCGGGGCATATCTCGACAACATAATGACGGCCGGTGCTCTCGGCGTGCCGCTGTGGGGAATTCTCAGTGTCATCACTTTGCCGTTGCTGTCAGGGCAGACGCCGGAATGGAGCGCGGCGCAGATGCGCGAGCACTTCCCAGCGCTAGTGGGGTGGGTGCTTTACGGCGTGACGCTTGGTGTGCTGGTGCAGTTGTTGAACGATGTGGCTGGGCGCCTGCTTGGCCCCGAACCCGCACCCCAGCCTGGCTTTCCGAAGCCGAAGAAACGCATCCTGATCCTGGGCGGCGGGTTCGCCGGGATGAGAACGGCGGAATGCCTCGAAAAGGAACTGCAGAAAGATCCTTCGGTTTCCATTTCTCTGGTCAGCGAAACCAACTCACTGCTTTTCACTCCGATGCTCGCGGAAGTAGCGGGCAGCAGCCTAGAACCGAGTCACATCAGCACGCCACTGCGCACCACGCTGCATCGCACGGAGTTTGTTCGCGGGCGTGTCACCAGTGTCGATCTGGAAAACAAGCGGGTAGCGCTGGAGGCCGGCATTGGGGGCAACGGGAGCTGCCGCAGCGAACTCGCCTACGATCATCTTGTCTTCGCGCTGGGCGCGGTTTCGAACTATCTCGGACTGACGAACGTGCAGAAGCTGGCTTTCGACTTCAAGAGCCTGATCGACGCCATCCGGATTCGCAATCACGTAATCGAGATGTTCGAACGCGCCGACCGTGAAAGCGATCCGTCGGTGCGCCGGTCACTGCTGACCTTCGTAATTGCGGGCGGAGGCTTCGCCGGCGTCGAGCTGGCAGGGTCACTGAACGATTTTGCTCGGGGGATTCTTGCCGACTATCCCAATCTGCGCCGCGAGGATGTGCGAGTCGTGCTGGTGCATGCTCGTGACAGAATTCTGCCAGAGCTGAGCGAAGCTCTAGGCCGTTATGCGCAAAGTCGAATGGAAGCTCGCGGTGTGGAATTTCGCCTGAATGCCCGGCTCACTGATGCGCGTCCGGGTGTGGTCGTCCTCAGCGACGGCGAGGTTGCTGCGGAAACGCTGGTGTGGACAGCCGGGACCGCGCCGAACCCGCTCACCAAGTCGCTGCCGTTGGAAAAAGACAAGCGCGGCGCGGTGATCGTGGATGCCACACTCGCCGTCCCTGGCCATGCGGGAGTCTGGGCATTGGGCGATTGCGCTGCAGTGGTGGACGCCAAGTCGGGTAAGCCGTGTCCGCCGACCGCACAGTTTGCGTTGCGTGAAGCCGCGACGCTGGCAAAGAACATTCACGCCAGCCTGCAGGGCCGCAGGGCACGCGGCTTCCACTTCGACTCCCTCGGGGCTCTGTGTGTGGTCGGACACCAGACCGCCTGCGCCGAACTGACCACGCCGTTCATGCGCGACAGGGCCATGCGATTTTCAGGACTGCTGGCGTGGCTGATGTGGCGCGGCATCTATCTGGGCAAGTTGCCGGGCTTGGAACGCAAGGTTCGCGTGCTGGTGGACTGGACGGTAGAGCTGTTTTTCCCGAAGGACATTGTCCAAACTATCGATTTGCGTTAAGAGAGGGAAGAGAAGACATCATGTCGGCCTCATCGGGGCTTGCCACAGTGAACACCGAGACCAAGCCGCGAAACCTCGCGTGGGTGGAGGCCGCTGTCGGGCTCGTCGTCGGCCTGGGCGGAGGAGTATTGCAGAGCCTCGCGATGGGGACGCCCATCACGCACGGCCTGGCGGTTGGCGGAGCGTTCGGCCTGGTGTTCGGCACCTTTTTTGCACGCCGCGCCACCAGTGCCGGCGCTGGATTGATCTGGGGACTGGCGGCCGCGTTCCTCATGTGGCTGGTCTTCCCCGCTGGACTGCTTCCGCTCTTTACAAGAGGTGCCCACTCGATGGCGGAGCTGGGTGACACACGTGACCAATTTCCGTTGCTGGTGGGTTACCTGGTTTGCCTTGGGATGCCTGTGGGCCTGGTGCTGGGCATTCGCGGCGGCCTGCGCTCCCGCGCCAGCGATTCTCAGTTCAACTGGACGCGAGCCATAGTGGCGGGAGGACTGGCCGGGTTGCTGGGTGGCCTCATTTTCGACCGCTGGATGTCGGCAGGTGAGTTTTTCCCCCTGCTATCCGGCCTGAGCGAATTGCCATCACGCACTTCCAGCCTCACGCTGCAGTTCCTGATTGCGGTGCTGATGGGCGTGATTTTCGGCTTGCTGTTCCAGCGTGACGTACGCAGCTACGGCTCGTGCATGGGCTGGGGCGTGGGATATGCAACGTTGTGGTGGTTCCTGGGGCCGCTGACCATCTTCCCGCTTCTCTCGCGCACGCCACTCGACTGGTCGTCGGAAAGCGGTAGCGCCATGTTCGGAGCGTTAGTGGGCCACATCCTGTATGGCTTGATACTCGGCGTGAGCTACGCGACGCTCGACAAAATCTGGGTTCGGCTATTCATCCAATCGGACCCTCTGAACCGCGAAGCGCATGGGCCTGGATTGCGCGTGCTGCAATCGCTGGGATGGGGAGCGTTCGCCGGGTTCGCCGGAGGCATCGTCTCCAGCCCCATCATGCTGAAGACCGGCGTGCTGACGAAGGTGGCGGGCGTGGACACCAGTTTCACCAACTGGCACGGGCTGCTGCTCCACCTTCTGGTGAGCGCACTGATCGGCATGACCTTCGGATTGCTGTTCCGCAATGAATCATTTAATCTCGGCGCTGGCGTGGCGTGGGGATGGCTGTTTGGCCTGATCTGGTGGTATCTGGGGCCAATGACGCTCTTGCCCCTGATGCTCACAGGCGTCTGTGACTGGAGCACCGACGCTGCCTCGGCGCTGTTGCCGTCGCTGATAGGGCACCTGATCTTCGGCGCCGTAACGGCATACGTCTTCCTGCTGCTGGAGCATCGCTACACGCGATGGCTGTTGCTGGATCCGCGCATCGCCATGCGTGAACAGCGTCGGGTGCGTCCGCTGGGAACGCCCGCGCCCGCACTCTGGTTCCTGGTTTTGGGCCTCGGCGTTCTGTTGCCAATCCTGTTGGGCTGACAACCGGATTGGTATGGTTGGTTTGAATCTTCACGACAGAGCGCGCAGAATTAGTCCGCACAGTTTTCGGATGGGCTGTCACCTATGGATGATGTCTATGCAATCAATGTAGCGAAATCGAATTATCGCGAGGGGTTCAACACCGCCGACGTGGAGCGCGTACTGTCGGTCTTTGCGCCGGAGTTTACGGACATGTCCAGCTTGCGGCCCACCCGCTACCGAGAGGATGCTGGCGTCAAGCTACGCCGTTCTCTCGCAGAGCTCTTCGTTGAATATGAAGCCAAACTCAATGTCATCATTCTTGGCATCTCGCTGTTCGGCGACAGCGCCTTTGACTACGGATGGCACGAGTTAACGCTCAAACCAAAGAATGGCGGGGAGCCAGTTTACCGTCGTACTCGATACTTTGAGTTATGGAGCAAGCGACCCAATGGCGACTGGGGAATCTCTAGGTTCATGGACAACCAGGATGTGCCGGATACCGTCGACTAAGTCAGTCGGCACGCCGATTTAACTCTTTCCCAACTGGTCGTCCAGCTTGCTGTAAATGCGCTTGCTCAGGCTGGCAGGAACTTCAAATTCAGCGCCGTCGGCAATCAGCCTAACCACATTCCTCGTTCCATCGAGGACGGCGGAGCAGTGCTTACACACCTTGAAGTGTGCTTCCATGCGATCACGTAATTCGGGGTCGGTCGCTTCATCGATGTAATTCGATATCTCACGCCAGACCTCAACGCAGCTGATTTCAATCACCATAGATTAGATTCACAACGCCAGAATATGGTTCATTGGAAAAGACATGTGTCACCAGGGACGGACCTTCTTGAATTCGGCCCTGCCGGTGGTCCAGGAGCCGTCGATTCCGGGAGCCAGTGCGTCGCGCATCTGCAGCCTTGCACGCAGCAGTCGAGTCTTTACTAAGCCTTCGCTGATGCCCAGCACTTGCGCGGTTTCGATGATGCTCATGTGCTGCACGTCGCGTAGCACCAGCACCTCACGATACTTTGGATCCAGTGACGCCAATGCTCTTTTCAGCGCTTCGCGCAACTCTCTTCGCTGCAACTCCTCTGAGGGGATGTCCCGCCAATCCGCAAAATCTTTAGGACGGTAGTCGCCCTCTTCATCGGCCTTCCGCTCGTCGATGGATTCGTAGAGGTGGCCGCGGTCTTTGCGGAACCGCATTCGCGCTTCATTGATAGTGATCTGGATGAGCCAGGTACTAAACTTCGCTTCACGGCGAAACTTGGACAGATTGTTGAAAGCCTTCAGCACAGCTTCCTGCGCCACCTCTTCCGCGTCCGCAGGGTTGTGGAGTACGCCCACGGCGGCGAAGTAAACTGCGCGCTCGTACGGGCGCATAAGCTCGTAGAAGGCCTCGTGATCTCCGCCGAGGCAACGGTCGATCAACTGGTCTTCCATCGGCGCAGGTTGCGGCGTGGCTGTGGACATGTCGTATCGATTCTGTCGACCTGAAGGAGTCAGGCAAAGATAGCAGGGCCCCACAGAAACACTGGAATGACCGGATTCTAGCCGATCTCCGGGCAATATCAAGTGAAAACCAGGCGTTGCTCTAAATCTTGATTTCTACACTGGTGGTGTTGATCTCGGCGTTACCGATGTTTTCCAGCGAGTGCGGTGGCAGCGGTTGTTGCCATGTAGGCGTGTTGAGTTTCGGCGTCTCCAAACTTTGCCGTGAGTCCACCAAGACACTGCCAAGATGGTCGCGCCGAATGCAATTGCTCCAACTCTGGATGAAGACCACGCACGGCCAGCGATGAGTGTGGATGGGAGCGGTCGCTCCGGGCGGAATGCGCGTCTGCAATACACGCACCTTTTCGTTTTCAAACAGAAGTGTGTGGTAGCCGGGTGCGGCGATCATGGCATCCAGCGACTCCGGCCATGGCCACGTCTGTTCAGATGTGCTCGAAGCCTCAGACATCTTTCATCTCTCTGCCCTTGCGTGTCGAAGTAATACCCTTAGACTTCGGGGGACGGACGCCACGAACCTCATTTGAGCGGGCTTGCGTCTGGGGGATGGGATTCGCCGGGAAACCAAAAGTTACAAGGTGACGTAGCAAGGAACGCATCGCGCTGAACCCGGAAAGCTCACTCACCGGGATTCATTGGCACGTGAAACCTTTCTCGCTGAGCCGAATCCCACCGCACATGGGAAGTCAACCCCAATGCACGGCAGCCACGTGTTCAATCACGGGGAACCCCCCAATGGTCAAGCAACGGATGACCTTGATTTATTGCATCGCCATATTTGTCGCAAGCTGGTCTTTGCAGCTGGCCGGGATTCACTCGGTCCATGGCCATCTCGAAGATGCGTCGATCACGCCCTGGCTCGTTACCGCGATGTTTACGCCCGCCCTCGGCGTTCTGCCACTCATGGCGTTCTCTAGGGCGGCTCGCGCAAACGTACTGTGGAAGGTGAATTGGCGTGCGCTTGCGTTTGCGCCCTATTGCATATTGATACCCACACTGGTTGCGTTTGCCGAAATCGCGATCTTTAGCGGGAAGGGATGGGGGAGCTCGGCATGGTTCGCGTTTTCCACCGCTGGCGTTCAAGTGTCGGGCGGACGTTGGCTATTGGGCCGGGGAGAGCAAAACTGGCCCTTGTTTCTTAGCAACATCTTCCTGACGGCAACGGTTTACTCACTCGTCGGGATGGTCTTTGGCGCAGGCGAAGAACTCGGGTGGCGCGGATACCTTCAAGGACGATTGATCCAGCGCTTCGGATTGTCGAAGGGCATTATCTGTCTGGGCTTATTGTGGTCGTTCTGGCATTTGCCCTTGCTGCTGGCGGGCTATAACTATCCCGACAATCCTGTATTAGGCGCGCTTCTACTGTCCCCGATCCTGCTTGTGTCGGCGTCATTCGTTTTGGCGTGGCTGACATTACGCACCAGAAGCTTTTGGCCCGCTGCCCTGGTACACGGCGCGGGTGATTCCATCCAGGGCGGCTTGACCTCGAGTATCAAGACGACCCGACCAGGGCTGTACATCTACTTAACTGAGGTGACGCTTATTGCTGTTGTCGGCGTAGTTTTCTACATCCTGTTGATCCGCAGGGGTAACTCGCCTGCAGGGCTTGAGAGTGCTACATGACGTTAGCAATCGCGACCAAAATTGGTTCGCGATCGTAACCTTTTATGGTCCGCCGAATCCCACGGCACATGAGAAGTGAATTCCAATGCACGCCAGCCACGGCGGTAAGACTGTTCGCAGCGCAACTGCTTGACGAACCCGTGGTTGCCCAAGCCAGGACTGGGCATTGGACGGACAACGCAAAACAGGCGTTCACCCAACACTGGCCGGAATACATGATCGAGGGCGCTTGTCTTGCCCTGTTCATGATTTCGGCCTGTGCCTTCTCAGCGCTTCTGGAGCACCCCGCGTCGCCGGTGCGTGCGAGCGTGATGAACGCGGACGCCCGGCGGTTCCTGGTAGGACTGGCGATGGGATTGACCGCTGTCCTCTTGATCTATTCGCCAATGGGACGACGATCAGGCGCGCACATGAATCCCGCAACCACGCTGACGTTTTACCGGTTGGGTAAGGTCGAGCGCTGGGACGCAATCTTCTATATGTTGTCGCAGTTCGTGGGTGGAGTTCTGGGAGTGCTGGTTTCCTTCGCTCTGATGGGCGCGACCCTGGCACACCGCAATGTGAATTTTGCGGTCACCCGCCCAGGCGAACGAGGCGATGCGGTGGCGTTTGTCGGCGAAGTCTTGATCACCTTCCTGTTGATGACGGTCATATTAAATATCTCGAACAGCCACAAGTACGCGCGTTTCACCGGCCTCGCCGCCGGAACTATGGTGATGCTGTTCATTACGTTTGAAGCGCCCCTGTCGGGCATGAGCATGAATCCGGCGCGCAGCCTCGCCAGCGATTTTGTCGGGATGCAGTGGAACGGGATATGGATTTACTTTGTCGCTCCGGTCATCGGCATGATGACCGCCGCCGAAGTGTTCGTGCGGACGCGTGGCATCCATTCCGTAATCTGCGCCAAGTTGAACCACTCAGGAAACGCGCGATGCATTTTCCGCTGCGGCTACATGATGATGCCGGCGCAAGTGCCGGGTGATTGAGTTTTCGGGGCCAGGGTCAAGTTCAAATCACTCAATAAACCTTGCCCACATCCGGGCAGACGAGAGGATTGCTGTGTCAAACGACAACCGCTACGACGTAATCATCATCGGGACAGGCGCCGGGGGAGGCACGTTGGCGTATCATCTTGCGCCTTCGGGGCAGCGCATCCTTATTCTGGAACGGGGCGACTACGTACCACGCGAAAAGGCCAACTGGGACCCGAAGGTCGTCAATGTCGACGCCCACTACAACACCGGAGAGACGTGGCTTGACAAGGACGGAAATGACCTTCATCCGCACACCAACTACAACGTCGGCGGCAATACCAAGTTTTACGGTGCGGCGCTGTTTCGCCTGCGCGAGCGCGACTTCGGCGAGTTACGCCATCATGGCGGGATTTCTCCGGCATGGCCCATCACCTATGGCGATCTTGAGCCCTACTACACGCAGGCCGAGAACCTCTACCAAGTGCACGGCGAACGCGGCGAGGACCCGACCGAGCCTCCGGCCAGCGCGCCCTATCCGTGGCCCGCGGTGAGCCACGAGCCCCGCATCCAGCAGTTGGCCGACGACTTCGCCGCCGCCGGACTCAAGCCCTTCCACGTTCCCGTGGGCGTGATGCTCGACGAGAAGGACCCGCACAAAAGCCGCTGTATCCGCTGCAACACCTGCGACGGTTTTCCGTGCCTGGTGTCGGCCAAAGCCGACGCGCAGGTGCTGTGTGTGGACGAAGCCGTGAAATATTCCAACGTCACGCTGCTGACCAACTCGTTGGTGAAGCGGCTGGAAACCGATGCGACCGGCCGCGAGGTGAACGCAGTGGTGGTGGAGCGGAACCGCAGTGAAGAGCGTTTCAGAGGAAACGTGGTCGTGGTCTCCTGCGGGGCCATCAACTCGGCCGCCCTGATGCTGCGGTCAGCCAACGAAAAGCACCCGCGCGGCCTGGCCAACAGCTCTGACGTTGTGGGACGTCACTACATGGGCCACACCAATTCGGTACTGATGGCGATCTCCAAGTGCCCGAATCCGACGGTGTTCCAGAAAACGCTAGGGATAAATGACTTTTATTTCGGTTCGGACGACTGGCCCTACCCCATGGGTCATATCTCATTCGTGGGCAAGCTGGACGCGGTGACGCTGCGCGCGGGCGCGCCGGCCATCGCCCCGAACTTCACTCTCGAGATGATGGCCAAGCATTCGCTGGATTTCTGGCTTACGTCGGAAGACCTGCCCGATCCGGAGAACCGCGTCACCGTCGATCGCGACGGCAAGATCGTGTTGACCTACACGTCCAACAACTTGGAAGCACACGAGCGGCTACAGGCCAAGCTCAAGCAAGCACTGAAGAATCACAGTTGCCCGGTGCATGGCCACCACTGCCACGAAGGACTTTTTGGCCGCAATCTTTATGTAGGACAGCGCATTCCGCTGGCGGGTGTCGCCCACCAGAACGGCACCATCCGCTTCGGGCACGATCCCAAGACTTCGGCACTGGATGTGAATTGCAAAGCCCATGAGCTCGAGAATCTTTACGTTGTTGATGGCAGCTTCTTCCCGTCGAGCGCGGCGGTAAATCCGGCGCTGACGATCATGGCCAATGCGCTGCGGGTGGGCGATCACATTCTGGAGCGCCTGGGCGCGCGTGTAGCCGAACGAGTTGGAGTGGGCAGTGCTTCGTAGGCTCATCTTCCGCAGGCTGGGTCTGGCATGGCTGTTGTTGGCAGCCTTCCAGGCCTCACTCGCCGGCCAAATGGGGTTAGCGGGCGGGCATGTGCTGCAAGTCGGACCGGTGGCGATGACCGTCTCCGATATGGACAGATCCATCACGTTCTACACCAGTGTCCTCACCTTCGAGAAGGTGAGCGACGCGGAACGCAATGGGCCCGAGTTCGATGAACTCTACGGCGTCAACCGTGCGCGCATTCGGGTGGTTGACCTGAAGCTCGGTGACGAGAGCATAGAGCGCATGCAGTTCCTCGACGCGGCCGGCACACCAGTGCCCACCGACGCTCGCAGCAACGACCTGTCGTTCCAGCATGTGGCCATCATCGTAAGCGATATGACGAGGGCCTACGAGTTGCTGCGGCAGAACCACGTGCAGTACATCTCGCCCTATCCCCAGACTCTGCCGGAGTGGAACCCGAACGCCGCAGGCATCAAGGCGTTCTACTTCCAGGACCCCGATGGGCATCCGCTGGAGGTGCTGCAATTTCCCCCCGGCAAAGGCGATACCAAATGGCAGCAGGCCAACGGCAGATTGTTTCTCGGCATCGACCACACGGCGATCGCCGTCTCCAACACTGACGCCAGCCTGGCCTTCTACGGCAAGCTGCTGGGCATGCGCGTGGCCGGTGAGAGCGACAACTACGGCTTCGAGCAGGAGCACCTGAACAATGTTTTTGGCGCGCACTTGCGGATCACGGCGTTGCGGAGCCCCTCGGGTCTTGGTGTCGAGTTCTTGGACTACATCACGCCTCGCGGCGGAAGGCCCGCCGCGGCCAATGCCAGCCCAACCGACATCGACCACCACGAAACTGTGATCGTGGTGGACGACCTGCCGGGTCTTGACGCCCAATTGCATGCGCACAATTTTTCTGGTGTTTCGGTGAAACATATCACAGACTCCGGACTCCTATTCAATGCAAGCCAGGCTGAGCTGGTACGCGACCCCGACGGACATTTCCTGTTATTGCTGCAGCGGTAGTTTTAAGGAGAGACAGATGGAAGCACCCAAAAAGTTGACGGCGGAGGACAAGCGCCTGGAAGAAAGTCGCGACCGCAGGTCGCACTGGAAGCGTTGGGGCCCTTACGTCAGCGAGCGTGCCTGGGGCACGGTGCGCGAAGACTACAGCGCCAACGGTACGGCGTGGGAGTATCTGCCCCACGATCATGCCCGCTCCAGGGCCTACCGCTGGAACGAAGACGGCATCGCGGGGATTTGCGACCGCCACCAGCACATCTGCTTTGCTCTGGCGCTGTGGAACGAGAAAGACCCCATCCTGAAGGAACGCATTTTCGGGCTTACCGGCAACGAGGGCAATCACGGCGAGGATGTGAAGGAATATTACTTCTATCTTGACAGCACTCCCACGCACTCCTACATGAAGTATCTGTACAAGTACCCACAGGCGGAGTTCCCTTACGCGCAGCTGGTGGAGGAGAATCGTCGGCGGGGCAAGAACGATCCCGAGTTCGAACTGATGGACACCGGGGTGTTCGAGGACGACCGCTACTTCGACGTGGTGGTCGAATATGCCAAGGCCTCGCCGGAAGACCTGCTTATCAGCATCAGCGCTACCAATCGCGGCCCCGAGCCGGCGCGCTTGCGCCTGCTGCCGACTATTTGGTTTCGCAACACCTGGTCGTGGGCGAAGGAAGCCATCAAACCGAAGCTGGCAAAAGGATCAAACGGGCGTCCCGGAACCGTGATCAACATTGACCATCCGGTTTATGGCCGCCGTTACCTCTACCTGGAGAACAAGCCGTCGGTGTTGTTCACCGAAAACGAGACCAACAAGCGTCGCCTGTACGACGCACCTGGGCCGGTGTTCTGCAAGGATGGCATCAACGATTTTGTAGTAAATAGGCGGTTCGATGCCGTGAACAAAGCCGGTGAAGGCACCAAAGCCGCGCCCGATTACGGTTTCACCGTCGCTTCTGGCGAGACCGTGACCATCAAACTGCGTCTGACGGACCAGGAGTGGGCCGCCTCAAAGGATCCTCTCAATGGTGAGTTCGATCGCCTGTTCCTGACCCGCAAGCTGGAAGCCGACGAGTACTACTCGCGGATTATCCCTGAAGATCTCTCTGACGATGCGCAGAATGTAATGCGCCAGAGTCTCGCGGGACTATTGTGGTCGAAACAGTTTTATCACTACGTGCAGCGCGAATGGCTGGAGGGCGATCCCGCAGGCCCGCCGCCTCCTACGGAACGCAAAAACGGCCGCAACAAGGACTGGAACCATCTTTACAACGCCGACGTAATCTCCATGCCCGACAAGTGGGAGTACCCCTGGTACGCCGCGTGGGACTTGGCATTTCATTGCGTGCCGCTGGCGCTGGTCGATGCGGAGTTCGCGAAGGAACAGCTCGTGCTGCTGACGCGCGAGTGGTACATGCATCCCAACGGGCAGTTGCCGGCCTACGAGTGGGCGCTGGGCGACGTGAACCCTCCAGTCCATGCCTGGGCTGCATGGCGCGTGTACAAGATCGACAAGAAGCAGCGGGGCCACGGTGATCGCGCCTTCCTGGTGCGGGTCTTCCACAAGTTGATGCTGAACTTCACTTGGTGGGTCAACCGCAAGGACGCCGAGGGCATGAACATCTTCCAGGGCGGCTTCCTCGGTCTCGACAACATTGGCGTCTTTGACCGCAGCGCGCCGCTACCGACAGGCGGACACCTGGAACAGTCCGACGGCACCAGCTGGATGGCCATGTATACGCTGAATCTGCTCGCCATCGCTTTCGAGTTAGCCAAGGAAGACCCGGCGTATGAAGACGTGGCCAGCAAGTTCTGGGAGCACTTCCTGTACATCGCAAACGCCATGTGCCACCGCGGAAGCGACGGCCAAAGCCTGTGGAATGAGGATGACGGATTCTTTTACGACGTGCTACACGCTGGTAACGATGAACGATTCCGCATGAAGGTAAGGTCAATGGTGGGACTGATCCCGCTGTTCGCAGTCGAAACGCTGGACTCGGACCTGCTCGACCGCATGCCGTCGTTCAAGCGGCGCATGGAGTGGTTCATCGAGAACCGACCGGACTTAACAGCCAACCTCGCCTGTATGCACACGCGCGGCCAGGGCGAGCGGCGGCTGCTGTCCATTGTCGACGCGGAAAAGCTGCGGCGCATTCTCAAGTACATGCTCGACGAGAGCGAATTCCTCTCGCCCTACGGCATCCGGGCACTTTCGCGCCGTCACGAGGCCAATCCCTACGTGCTGAATGTGGGTGGCGTTGAGCATCGGGTGGATTACGAACCGGGCGAATCGCGCACCGGGTTATTCGGCGGAAACTCTAACTGGCGTGGGCCGATCTGGTTCCCCATGAACTTCCTCCTGGTTGAGTCGTTGCAGCGCTTTCACTACTACCTCGGCGACGACTTCAAGGTGGAGTGCCCCACGGGATCGGGTCAGTATCTGACATTGTGGGAGGTAGCGGCAGAGCTGTCTCGCCGGATGAGCAACATCTTCGCACGTGACGGCGACGGCCGGCGGCCGGTGTATGGTGCCATCGACAAATTCCAGTACGACGAGAACTGGAATGACCTTATCCTGTTTCACGAGTACTTCCATGGCGACACCGGGGCCGGGATCGGCGCCAGTCACCAGACCGGATGGACCGCCCTGGTCGGAAAGCTCATGCAACAAAGCGGCGGCAAGAAATCACAATTGGCGGACGCGGTTACGGCCGCAGTCGGCGACTAACGAAGGAGACGAATACCAAAATGAAAGCGATTGCAGTTTTCCCGGGCCAGAGCGACACCGTCCACTTGGCCGACTTAAAGAAGCCCAGCGTAAACGACGTGCCCAATGGACGCGGCGTGCTGGTCCGCATCCTCAAAGTGGGTGTGGATGGGACGGACAAGGAAATCAATGCCGCCGAATACGGCGCTGCGCCCAACGGCTATGAATTCCTGGTGATTGGGCACGAGGGCTTAGGACAGGTGGAAGAGGTTGGCCCCAACGTCACCGAGTTCAAGCCCGGCGATTACGTAGTGGCTACAGTGCGTCGCCCCGGCACCAGCCTCTACGACAAAATCGGCACCTACGACATGACCACCGACGATGAGTACTTCGAGCGTGGCATCAGTCGTCTGCACGGCTTCCTGACCGAGTATTACGTCGACGACCCCGAGTACATCGTCAAGATTCCGCAGGGGCTGAAGGATGTTGCGGTGTTGCTTGAGCCGATGACGGTTGTACAGAAAGGCATCGTACAAGCTTACGAGATCCAGCGTCGCCTGAAGGTGTGGAGGCCGCGCACCGCAGCGGTCATGGGTGCCGGCACCATCGGACTCTTGGCTACGCTCGTGCTTCGACTGCGTGGACTGCAGGTGGACACCTTTGCCCGCAGCCCCAAGCCAAGCCGCAATGCTGACCTGATCGAGTCGCTGGGCGCGCACTATCATGCCACCCAGCAGTTGCCGTTCCTTGAGTGCGCGAAGGAATGCGGACCTTACGACATCATCTTTGAAGCGACCGGGAACTCCGCCGTCGTCTTCGACGCCATGCAGGGCCTGGCCAAGAACGGCGTCCTGGTGCTGGCCAGCGTGACCGGCGGCGATAAGACCATCGAGATTCCTGCGGACCGCATTAACCTCGACTTCGTGCTCGGCAACAAGGTGATGGTCGGCACGGTCAACGCCAACCGCGAATACTTCGAGTCGGGCGTGCGCGACATGGCCCAGTCACAAGCGGAATATCCGGGGTGGCTTCCGAAGCTGCTGACCAACCCGGTGCATGGTCTGGAGAACTTCGCCGAGTTGTTCCGCCAACTCACCGGCGACCGCAGCGCTATCAAGGTCTATTGCGAAGTCGCGGATGCCACAGCCGAGTCGCATCCGGTTCTCGACAGCGTGGCGGTGGCTTAGTCCGCTTAACGGGACGAAACAAGGATGCCATGATCGCGTTCGACGAAAATGTATGCCGGCAACTCGACGAGGCCGCCCAACGCGAATGGCTCGACACCAACGGTATCGGCGGGTTTGCCAGCTCCACCATCGTGGGGATGAACACCCGCCGCTACCACGGACTGCTGGTCGCATCGCTGAAGCCGCCGGTTGACCGCTATGTGCTGCTCTCGAAGCTGGAAGAAACGCTACTGGTCGATGGCGTGGCGCATGAACTATCTGTGAACCAATATCCGGGAGCAATTCACCCCGTGGGATACCAGTACTTGAAGGCATTCCGCCTTGATCCTTTTCCGGTATTCACCTATGAAGTCCAGCACATCGAGGTGGAGAAGCGGCTGTTCCTGGTTCACGGAGAAAACACTGTCGTCGTACAGTATCGCGTGGGTCCCAATCACGGTCACTTCCGCGAACTGCAGCTCACTGTCCGTCCTCTGATCGCGTTTCGCGACTACCACAGCACAACCCATGAAAACACGGGATTGAATCCGCACGTGGAGTTGACCCAAGGACAAGCCTTCTTTCAGCCTTACGCGTCTCTGCCCGGCCTCCACTTTGCGCACAATGCGGCGGCCGTCGAACCGCAGGGAGACTGGTTCCGCAATTTCGAATATGCAGAGGAGCGCAAGCGTGGGCTCGACTTTCACGAGGACCTCTACAATCCCTGTGCGCTGCGGTTTGACCTGTCCCAAACGCGGCAAGCGACCGTGATCGCGTCGCTGGAACTACGTCACGCCGACACCGCCGCCGCTTACGAGTTGGATGAGCGGCGACGTCGTAGGTCGCTCGTCGAAGGCATCGACGACGATTTCACCCGCGAACTTACAGCCGCCGCCGATCAGTTCATCGTCGCCCGCGGATCCGCCCGCAGCATCATCGCCGGATATCCCTGGTTTGCCGACTGGGGACGCGACACCATGATTGCGCTGCCCGGCCTTACGCTGGCCACCGGCCGATACGACGTCGCGCGCAGCATCCTCTTGGAGTTCGCGCGCTATGTCGACCGTGGCATGTTGCCCAACCGGTTCCCCGACGCCGGAGAAACTCCCGAGTACAACACGGCGGACGCCACGCTGTGGTTCTTCGAAGCCATACGGCAGTACATCGAATGCACGAACGACTACGACTTGGTCCGTCGAAAGCTCTATCCCGTGCTGACCGGCATCATCGATTTTCACATCGCCGGGACTCGTTACGGGATCAAGGTCGATCGGGACGGCTTGCTGAATTGCGGCGAGCCCGGGGTCCAACTGACATGGATGGATGCCAAGATAGGCGATTGGGTGGTTACGTCGCGATACGGGAAGCCGGTGGAGATTCAGGCGCTCTGGTACAACGCGCTGCGAACCATGCACAACTTGGCGACTGCTTTCCATGATCTGCTGAACAAGAAGTTGTACGCTTCCTTGGCGAGCCAGGCCGCGAGCAGCTTCAACGCAGAATTCTGGAACACCGAGCAGGACTGCCTGTTGGATGTTGTAGGAGGCGATGCTCCCGACGTCTCGGTACGCCCTAACCAGATCTTTGCCGTAAGTCTGTACTATTCCATGCTTGACATGGAACGGTCTGCGCGGGTCGTAAGGAAAGTGGAAAGTGAGTTGCTGACTCCATTCGGGCTGCGCACACCGTCTCCATCTGACCCGCGGTATGTAGGACATTATGGCGGGGATGCTTACGCCCGCGACTCTGCGTACCATCAAGGGACGGTGTGGCCGTGGCTGTTCGGGCCTTTTATCGAAGCCTACTTGCGTGTGCATGACCATTCCGATGAAGCGTGTACGCAGGCCCGCCAGTGGCTCGATCCGCTTCGCCGGCGTATGGCTGAATTTGGGCTGGGCCAAGTCTGCGAGGTTTGTGACGGAGATCCTCCGCACACGCCAGGGGGCTGTATTGCCCAAGCATGGAGCGTGGCCCAGTTGCTCAGCTCCTTGGCGAGTCTGCGGCCAATCGGCACGAAACAGTTGATGACGGTCGCCCGCTAGCGCGCGACAGAGAGGGCCGGTCGATGACTCAACTCCAATTATCTTCCCTGCGTCCGTATGCGATGGGTGTAAACTCTCTGCGTTGTAACCGTTGCCGACGACATCCGGAAATTGATCCCTGGCATGACTTGTCAAGAAGTACAACGCGAACTCTCGAATTATCTTGATCGTGAACTTCCGGTCGAGGTATGTACGGAAATGCAGGACCACTTCCGCACCTGCGAGCGATGCGCCGCGCTTCTCCAGGACATGCGTGATGTCGTGCTCGCGCTGGGCGACGAACGACTGGTCGATGTTCCGCCCCGCTATAGTAAGCGCCTCTACCGCAAGTTGAAGGATCAGCTAGCGAGGCCAGAGTCTAATGCCGGCCGCAATGTATCAACGGAGATTCCTTTAGGGATCACAGATGATGTGGTCGATCTGGGCTCCCATCTGATTTATTTCTGGCAAAGTGAAGAGGAATTTGCCCGGGGCGTGCGCTTCCTCGAACCCGGTCTCCTGGGAGAGGATCACTGCATTGTCTTTGGTCATGACGAAGCCACCGAGCGGGTTTTCCGGTTACTGCAGGCGAAAGGGTTCGATACCGAGTCTCTCACGCAGCAACGAAGGATCACGCTGCTTCGTCGGGAAGCTCCCGCAGGCACAACGCTTTCGGATATTGAAGATGTGTTCAAGGCCGCGATACGGGCGGGAGCGCCAGCCATCCGCTACCTGGGAAATCTGGGCTTCGGCGAAGCTCCTTTGCCTGGCAAGGGCATCGAGGATGTGCTGGAACTCGAAGCTCGGGTGACGAGCCTTGCGAAGCGTTTTCCCGCAGTCGTCGTTTGCATGTACGACGTGAATACCCTGCCTGGCAGGCTGATTCTGAAAGGTGGGTTCCAGACCCACCCCGTAGCGGTCTGCGGTGATCATCTCATCGACAACGCCTACTACATTCCGGAAGAAGACTTCCTGCGCGAGATACACCGTACAGAGTAAGTCCCCGCTAATTTCAAAACTCAACATAGGCGGCACTCGCATGAATCGAGTTGTCGGTTGTGTCTAGCTGGTGGCTGCAATGGCCCGCTGACCTACAGTCTCGCTATCGTGCGCCGGCAGCTTCGAACTGCGAATGGCCTGAAGGATGCGGTCAACCGAGAAATATCCGGCGCCAAACACCAGCACCAGCAGCGACGCCATCAGGAACGTGAATGGATCAGCGTTATAGAACTTGCCCGGGTCGGAAAAGACCGACAACAGCGCCTCTCGGTCGGCGGTCACATAAGCCATGAACATGTTCCCAGTCAGAACAAGCCCGATCAGTCTTGATCCCAGACCGAGAGCCAGCAGTGCTCCACCGAAGAGTTCGAGATTCGAGATGGCGATGGCCGTGAAATGCGGAGCGGGAAGACCGAGCGAAGTAAAGAACTCAGTCACGCCAGCCAGGTTGTGCAGCTTGCCCCAGCCGCTTTGCATGAGCTGCCATCCCCAGTAAAGGCGCACAGCCAGCAAGAACGGCGATTGCAGTGAATTCGCGACGCGCGTCAGCAGCTCATAACCACGCCCGAGAATAGATGATAGAACCTTCATTTCGTTTTCCTCCTGAATCTCGGAACGAGTCCTGGAGCGGCACTCATTCCATCTGCGCAATCGGATTCCCGAAAGTGTGAAATGTTACAACCCGACGGGCCGCTCTCTTTGGCGCGGTGGCTGTAACTATTGAGCTCGTCCTGACTCTTACAGAAGGAACGCAACGGCCGCACAAAACTGGACTGAGCTTCGGAGACATCCGAAATCACTCAACAATTCGGCCAAGCTTTAAAGGAGAAACTACTATGAAGACCATTCGCATGTTGTTCACGATTGCCCTGCTCTTGGGGGCCGCTTCCATCTATACACAGGCCGAAAGCCAAACGCTGTTGGCTGTGTCCGTTCCCTTTGGCTTTACTGTCGAGGACCAGAGCTTTCCTGCAGGCGACTACACCATCTCTGACTCATTCGTACATCCAGAGACTGTCATTCAGCTTAGGAGTTCAGATGGCAAGTACTTTGCGGTGATTCAGACTCATCCAACGTATTCACTCGACCCGTCCGCAAAGTCAGAATTGATTTTTCAGCGCTACGGCAGTATGTACTTTCTGAGTCAGATACATACGCAGGGCGTATCGACCGGACGCGAGCTACTGGAAACTCGGGCAAAAACGCTCGCGCAAGAGCGCAACGACGCCGAGAGCAAGTAGAGAAGTTCTTCCTGCGGGAAGAAGTTCCAAACGACAGCTCGCACGTTAACAGTGCGAGCGAAGACAAGATCAACTATTCGAACACAACCAAACTACCTGAAGGAGAAGAGTAACAATGACGAAGTCAATGAAGTCACTAATGATGGGCGCTGCCTTGGCAGGTTTCATGGCGGGCAATACGGCCATAGCTCAGACACCCTCGTCCACCTCTAACGCTTTTTCCGGCGGCTCGAACCTGGGCCAGATGTCAACCTCATTCGACAAGGATAAGCACGCCTGCAAGGGCCAGAACTCGTGCAAGGGCAGTGGCGGCTGTAAAGCGGGCGACAATGGCTGCAAGGGCAAGAATTCCTGCAAGGGTAAGGGCGGCTGCGCTACCGATGGCTCCAAGCCACCGGCTTAGCAAGCAGGCTCACCAATCGCAAGGGCCGGGGCGATCAACGCTTTGGCTCTTGCCGCCGGAGTTCCCGGCTATATGTGGGCCGCGCAGGCGCCCCATGTGCTGCACTTCCGCCACAAGTTCGCCGTGTGTCAGAACAACGCACCCTTCAAGTCGCCAAGCTAGTTGTTAGAAACGTCGCCTTCCTGTGACCTGAATGCACGGGCAGGCGAAAACAGGATCGCATCGGTGCTTTTCGGCTGGCAAGACGCGAAATTCCCCCGAAGTCTGGTTGGAGGACATGTGGACCGACGGCGTTTCAGAGTGGTATTAGCTGGCTAAATAAGGATGAGAAGTAAAATTGACTTCGTGACAGTGCGCCTTGAGCGGCTATCTACAAATAATTGGAAATACTAGAGATATGCTTGAGATCGAATGGTAGGGCAGCGTTCTAACCAACTGAACTACGACCCCGCGTCTAGAATCAACGCGATACCGCAAACCCAAGTCAAATAAGGATATTGCAGCTTTTGCATACCGCGCATAGTTGGTTGCGGTTGCTTGCGGTGACGCTTCTTCCTGCCAAAACCGCTAATAAACCGCTAATAAATAACTGTGCGTCCATGCGAGATTTATCTTAACACAGCCGTGAGACCTTCCGTGAAGCGTCAGCCCTCGTTCGTGCCAGAAGCTGGGGCCTCAACGCACGTTGCTTGTGACCGGATTTCAAAAGGATCGCTGCAAAGTGTGACCTTCCGTGGTAGCACAATTTCGCAGCCCACGTACAACGAGCTCCATCCCTGCCGCGCAATCCCTTGATTTCTCAACGAAGACAGAATCCCCAAACTCGTGTGTTCGATAGGCATGCTGCTGCAAAAGTTTGTCCATTTTGACCAACGTCTGTTCATCAACGAACGCGCTTAGAAGTTGATGGTGGCTGGTTCCCGGCTCATGTGTGCCGGATAAGATTGCATCGACCACGCGCAACTCTGTGGCGGGGCCGATTCTATTGGTCGCCACGCCGATCGTTTCCCGCAGCGATCCATGAATGGAGACTACATGTTCCAAGGCCCTTACTACAGTTGTACCGATAGCAATCAGGCGTCCGCCAGCTGCCCGGGCGAGCCGGATCGATCGTGCGGTGGATTCGGGTATTCGATAGAGCTCGTCGAAGGGAAGACGCGCATCCAGTTCTGCGTCGCCCGTCGACGAAATTCCGGCAGCATGGGTAATGGTCACAAAGTGGACCCCGCGCCGATGAATGGCGTCGACGGTGCGCCAGTCTAGGGCGAAGCCTGCCGACGGTGCCTCAAATGCAACCGGTGGACCGGCGATTGGTGTCCACGTATCCCAAACAGCAAGAGGGGCCGGAATGTGGGAATACTGAATGGGGTGACCGTGTCGAGCCAAACCTTCCCAAATGCGCGCGCTAGGGTCCTCAAAACGAATCATTACAAATCGCGCGTGGCCGAGTAATTGAACAACAATTGCTGTCAGAGGTCCTAGTTGGAGCGTATCGCCAGGACGAAGTTCAGGTGGGCTGGGCCGACGCTCCGTAGGCGTGCGGTAGTCCCCGTCTCCGAATACGACCGCTGAGAACTGCCGTAGATCTTCGTGGAATACCGACTCGCTTCCGGCCAACCTCACCTCGATAGACCGGCGCGTGCGCTTATGAACTCCAAAAATGCTAGCTGGCAACGTCGCTGCGTCGTTTGCGACGACGATGTCACCCGAGTGGAGTAGGGTCGGGAAACTGGATCTGAGCATATCCCGGATTTGCCCTCCGGAATCGACTACCAGGAGCCTTGCGTCCGCGGGGCGCTGGACTGGAGCACTGGCCGGGATCATTGACTGGCCTCTCTTACAGGCAAAATAAGGTCTGCGATCTTGGAGATCAGCTCTCGGGCTGCATCCTCAGGCCGCTTGAGAGCAGTTGAGTCGGCGTCTGGTACCGCAACTGCATGTAATGGAGTGTCCATATCACCCGGATCCCAGGAAATGACCTGGACTCCTTGCGACGCCAGTTCGGCATTCCAGATTCCGCTCAGGTGATGGAGCGCTGCCTTACTCGCTCCATATGCGCCCCAGTTGGGATATGCATTCCTCGCTGCATCGCTGGAAATGTTTACTACCAGTGGACGACCTCCCTCGCGAGCGGAAGCAGCCAAGGCTCCCAGCAACGCTTTTGTCAATCGAAACGGACCCAGAACATTGGTTTGAAGCGCGCGTTCAAAATCTTCGCAGTTCGTGTCTGCGAGGGGTGCGAGAGGAACCGAACCAAGGCTCGAAGCATTGTTGATGAGCACGTCCAGTCCTCCTAACTCTCCGAGGATTTGGATCGCGATCGAATAAATATCGCCTTTTTGCGAGACGTCTCCTGTGATCCCACGAGCGTCCGTTCTCTCGCGCATTAGGCGTTCCACCCTGTCTCGGTTGCGGGCAATGAAGGCCACTCTTGCTCCTCGGTCAAGCAGCGTGCGGACCAAAGCCAATCCAAGCCCCGACGTTCCTCCCGTAACCGCTACTCGAATGTCTTTCCAGGCGGCTAGTTCCTGCCCTTGGTGCATTTCCCTTGTGCCCTTCGCCATGGGACCTCCTGTTAAGCGTCATTGAATTGACACGTCTCAAGATGCAAGTTAAAGTGAACTTGAGATTCAAAAAGTTTCTTGAGGATGAGGCACGAGGGATAAATGGGCGACTTGCTTCCGATTTCGGAGGTCTCGCGCCGGAGCGGGGTGGCGTCCTCCGCGCTTCGCTTCTATGAAGAGAAAGGCCTCATTAGGTCTGAGCGGTCAGGGCGAGGGCATCGGCGCTATCCCCGTGCAGTTCTCCGCCGCGTCGCATTCATTGTGTTCGCGCAGAAGATCGGGTTGTCCCTGGAGGAGATCGGGAAGGAGTTGTCCAAGCTGCCGCGCCAGCATGTTCCGGAACGCTCGGATTGGGCCGAGCTTTCGGGAACTTGGACTAAGCGCATTAACGAGCGAATCGCCGAGCTTGAACGCCTTCAGGCTGGACTTACGCAATGCATAGGGTGTGGGTGTCTCTCGTTGGACCGATGCCAACTCGCCAATCCTGGCGACCGGGCCGCCAGATCTGGCCCTGGGCCCCGATATTGGATTGCAAACCCGAAGCCTTAAGCGCCAGCCAATCTGTCGCAAAATGCAGTTTCGCCACATCACCGCAACCTGCTCAGCAAGTCACATGCAGGATGGCGTTGGTCTCGGCGGGTTCAGCTTTCTTTAGAATCTCGATCGCTTCGGCTGTCGGCAGAATCATCAGTTTGATCTTGCGGCGTTGGGCTTCCGCCTCTACTTCATTTTGTAGGTTGGGTTGTGGGTTGAGAAAAGGGTACCCTTTGCGTGCCTGTTGTCCGCTCATTGCCTGCTCGGGAGTACTCGCAACTATTCGTATTCTCAATGAGATGCGGCTTGACTACTCCCCCATATATGCAGGTTTTGCCTATAAAACGACGGAGCATTTGTGACATTCGCGTGGCTATTGCGATGCATTGTGTGCAGCCAGGATGACGCAGTTCTTGTACATCCTGAGTTGCTCGTTCCGGTTAGGTGTGGCGGCAGTTGGGCGAAACTGTGCGCGCAAGTTGCACAAGCTGGTGCGGCGCCACGCGCGGGCTGTGTGCACAGCAGTGGTTCGGTTTGGGCGATGAATGTACCCGGCTATCGTTCGAGCGGCGCGGCGGTGTGTTGTGGACTGCCCACCAGCATCGGTGGGCACAGCCGCTGCCAATTGTTGTCACTTACGCGCTGGTTGTTGCCGAACCGCGCGCATGGGCTGGTGCAAGACGAGTGGCAAGGTGCACAGCTCGTTTGAGATTCGAACTGCGTGATCAGTCTGCACCGTCGTGCGCACACTGCTGTGTAAGGATGCGCATTAGATGCACGCGGCTGCCGATTCCGGTTGCAACGAGAGTGTGCACCAGATGTGCGAACTTCCAAACTACGGCCGTGTCCCGGTTGCAACGGAAGTCATGGCATTGTGCCGACCCTCGGATGATGGACGGCTCTTAGGACTCATGCACCGTTGGCGACGGAGCGGCGAACCGTATATTCCGGTTTGTCCGTCGGTCGGGAGGAATCTTAGCGAATTTTCAGCGGGAGATCTCTCACAACCGGACTTCTCGGGAGTCTGGATGCCCACCTCCGCGGTTTGGGCGTTATACGGCCCGATGAAAAGCATTCGTAAACACTGGCCGACTTCCCGCTACTTATATCCCAAAGTCTTTAAGTCGGTTGCCGGTTCGGTTCCCGCGGCGCAGTTCAGCTGGCTAGAACCCCTTCCGCCCGCAGGAGGGTCCCGGGTTCAAGCCCGGTCGCTTCCGCCGAGTTCCGCAAGAGTTGTGACTATTTCCGGCAGGAGAATGGAATTGGTTTAGTCAGCCTGCTTTGCTTTCGTTCACGAGCGGCCTCACGCACCCGCGCAACCGTGTCCGCAAAAGTGATAATGTTGGGCTAAATATCTGACCGGCGGCTGAGCAGACGTGGTTAGCAGCAATAGGCCGCCGGCGCAATAACCCGCAGAGGTAAAGAGAGGTGCCTGGACATGGCTGGAATGCTCCCCGCGATCTTTTTTGGTCACGGCAATCCGATGAATGCCGTGCTAGACAACGCCTTCACGAAAGCGTGGTCCCGCATAGGGCAGACAATAGCCAAGCCCAAGGCCATTCTGTCTGTCTCCGCTCACTGGTTTGTTTCAGAAACGGGAGTAACGATTGCCACTTCGCCGAGAACCATTCACGATTTCGGTGGCTTTCCGCAAGAATTGTTTCAAGTGCAGTATCCTGCCCCTGGCGATCCCAAACTCGCCCGTCGAGTACAACAATTGCTCGCACCGCTGGAAGTAACGCTTGACAACTCTTGGGGGCTCGATCATGGGACATGGTCGGTACTTCGCCACGTCTATCCCAACGCTGACATTCCTGTCGTCCAACTAAGTATCGACGAAAACAAACCTGCATCACTCCATTTTGAAATTGGAAAGAAGCTCGCGCCATTACGCGGAGAGGGCATACTCATCATCGGTAGTGGCAACTTAGTCCACAATCTCCATGCGTATGCCTGGGGTAGGCACATGCCCGACCCTTACGATTGGGCCGTTCGTTTTGAACGCGACGCAAAGGAGATGATGGTAGCCGGAGAGTACAAACCGCTTATTGAATACGAGAATCTCGGACCCGAAGCACTGCTTTCGATTCCTACACCTGATCATTATTTGCCGATGCTGTATGTCATCGCCACCAGGCAGCAGGGCGAACTCATTACGTTCCCAATTGAAGGTGTGGATGGCGGCTCGATATCCATGCTAACTGTGCAAGTGGGTTAGCCCGGGAGTTCCGTTGCTACCGAACAGAAGGAGTACACAATGAAGGTAGCCCTGTTAGGTGCAACAGGATTCGTTGGTTCAGCGTTGCTCAAGGAGGCGCTCGACCGAGGGCACATCGTGACGGCGATTGTGCGCCATCCCGAGAAGCTTGAAAAACGCCAAGGTATCATTGCGAAAGCTGGCGACGTTTATGACACCACTTCTCTTGCGAAGCTGATCCAGGGAAACGATGCAATCATCAGCGCTTTCAATCCCGGATGGAAGGATCCGAACCTTTATGACGACCAGGTTCGGGGAACAGCGTCCATCATCGCCGCGGTTAAGAGGGCGGGAATCAAAAGGGTGCTCTGGGCGGGCGGAGCGGGTGGTTTGGAGGTCAGACCTGGAGTCCGCGTCGTCGACAGCCCAGATCTCCCAAGCTGGGTGAGGCCTGGTTCTCTGGCGACGATAGATGCTCTGGACCAACTGCGGAAAGAACCGGGACTTGAATGGTCTTATCTGAGCCCTTCAGCGGAAATGAAGCCAGGGCAGCGTACGGGAAAGTTCCGCCTGGGAGGCGATCAGCTTTTGATAGACGCCACCGGTAAGAGCGAGATTTCGGTTCAGGATTATGCCGTTGCAATGATCGACGAACTGGAACATCCGGCGCATGTCCGGCGGCGCTTTACAGTAGGATACTGAAGGCAATGAAAACTATGAAGGATGCCGAGCAAACGGCCAAAATACCTCACATAACTCCAATCTGTTTTAGCAATCCGACCAAATCATAAAAGAGCTTTTCTTCGACGATTTCACCATTCTTCCAGTGTGCAACGGTGCAGAACTCAATATGAAACTTCTTGTTGGTCGGCGAGATCAGCTTGCCGTCCGGACCCTTCATCGGTCCGCGCATCGTGCCAGTAAAGTCCGCAATGGTGCACGTCCATTCCCCTTGAGCAATCTCGACTTTATAAGGACGATTGATCAGATGATTGTCGGGGAACGTCTTAAAAAATTCGATGGACTCCGCCTTGTGATTGTCGCGCCCTCTTGTCGGCTCGGCCTGACCGGGCCAAAATACGGTCGTGTCCTTGGAATGCCGCTTTTCAAATGTCTGCCAGTCCTGTGCGTTCCACGAATCATCGAGTGTCCGCATGAGCTCAAGATTGTTCTGTGTCATGTGATCCTCCCAAACTACGTGGCAGCATAGCGTACCTAAACCCGGTCTAGCCATCAGCCCGCCGGGGCTCATTCTACTCCTTTGCTCTCCCGTCGGAGGTTTCCACAGATGTCCAGTATCGCTTAGCTTTTGCAACGTCAGGGTATGACAGAAAGGGTGCTTAACAAACCCCAAGGGATAGCGGGCCGCGACGGTGATCGAGCCGGGCGTCGGCTCACCGGCTGGACGAAATATGGGCACTTTCTGCGAAGAGCGCTGCCGCCGTTCTTCAATGGTGCTACCATTCCTGCGTCTTCTTGATGGCAGTGATATGGAAATAAAAATTGCCGCGGGCATCGTGATCTGCGCGTACATTGACGTTCTTGCGAAAGAGCTAGGAAAATTCTTGACATGAATCGTTCGAGAACAAACATGCAGCGTTCGCTGACTTGTCTTCATCCGAGTTGACAGTCAGCTGTACCTGGTTTGCGCTCTTGATGAGGGAATGCGCTATTCATATCAGAATTCTTGTGGTCGAAACCCCATCGTATCCTGAACGGGTACCCTTCCCAGAGTGGTTGAGTAATGATTTTCCTTCTAGTACTCCAGGCATCGTAACGCTCCCATCAATTCGAGGGTTGCAGTCCGATGTTGGTAATCTTCGTCGATCTGAACGCATTGGCGGGGTTTCTTTCGAAATAACCAATTCCTTGCCTCTGAAGAAAGGCAACATGGTCTAATTCTTCACATAATCGTCTGGCAGGAGCCGTCCATGAAGGCAGTCGTCCTCGAAGAAACACGACAGATCGTAGTCCGCGAAGTTCCAGACGCGGAAATGCAGGAGACAACCGACGTCTTACTGCGCATCACTTCCACCGCCATCTGCGGCACTGACCTGCACTTTTACGAAGGTCGCATGCGCGGCATAGAGGGCGGAGTCATCGGTCATGAGCCCCTCGGCGTCGTCGAGGAAGTCGGCTCATCCGTGATAAACGTCAAGAAAGGCGACCGCGTCACCGTTCCCACTCACATCTGCTGCGGTTTCTGCGCCATGTGCGTGGAGGGTAATTCCTCCGCCTGCCTCACGACCAACCCTGGAGCGGCGGGCGCAGCCTACGGCTATCCCAACAAGGGTGGATACCAGGGCGCGCAGGCCGAGTTGCTCCGCGTGCCGTTCGCCGATGCCAACTGCCTCAAGCTTCCGGGTGAGCCCGGTGACGATTGGGAAGACGATTTCGTCCTGCTTGCCGACGCCTTCACTACCGGCTATCACGGCGTTGCCATCATCAACGTCGCCCCTGGCGACACGGTTGCCATCTTCGGCGCAGGCGCGATCGGGTTGCTTGCCGCGTACTCCGCTCGCCTTCGCGGAGCGGCCCGTGTCTACGTCGTCGACGCCATTGCCGAACGCCTCGAAAAGGCGGGCGAGCTGGGCGCTATCCCCATCAATTTTATGCACGGCGACCCCGTCGAGCAGATCCGGGAGCAGCAATCAAAGTGGCGCTCTGGTCCAGCGTTCCGGCAGGAGAGGCCGCTCGGCGGCGTGACCTGTGCTATCGACGCGATTGGGTTCCAGGCCCGCTCGAAAACCGATTATTCCCGGGAGGACCCGCTCTGGGTCACTGAAGCAATCGCTCAACTAATTAATCCGGCTGGACGAGTGGCGATCATCGGGGTCTGGCCGCTCAAAGACACAGACGGCATCGAGCCATCGCTCAAGGAAGGCAAACTTACGGTACCCTGGTCCAAGCTCTTCAACAACAATGTTCGCATCTCCATGGGCCGCGACGATGATAAGCGTTGGAACAGCAAGCTGCGTGACATGATCATTACCGGCGCAGCCAAACCCAGCCAGATCATCAGCCACCGTCTTCCTCTCGTCGAGGCCTCCAACGCGTTCGCAAAATTCGACGCGCGCCAAGAGGGCTACATTAAAATAATCCTAAAGCCCTAAGGAGTCAGGGAAACTTGAAATCTCCTTAGTCCCTCGAAGCGGATGGCGTCATGGCAACAAAAGACCAGCAGAGCTGTTGGTGGATGTTCTCGCCAAGCAGGAGTTCGCCAGATTCACCTTTGCGAACGAAGCCAGGCGACAAGCCGCTCTTTGTCCGCTCCTGTTGTGCATCTTCAAGGGCGCCAAGTAGTCCGATAATACAAACGTCGATTGGCTAATGTACAAGCGGGCGATATGGCCGATGGAGCGAAGCGTCGTCCCTCCAATCTTGCGTGAAGCGATACTTTCGGACGAACGCACAGGATGCATATCCGCTGATGCCCGGCCGGTTAGGCGAGTTGATTGCCTGCATCAAAAGTTTCAGCCCGAACTGAATCACGATACCCTTGAGGGCAAACTTGGCGGTCATGTTCTCTTCTGGGCCACAGCAAGATTGTTTTCTTCGACACCGCGGAGGAAAAGGAACGATCCTGCCGGTCTCTCGTCCAGCACTTCCAAAAGACGGTCAGCAGGTTTGATTATTGCGACGAAAAGCGGGAGAAGTGAAGGTCCCGCGTTCGGAACGTGGAGGTGAATAAATGAACAGGAACCATGGTTTGCTAACTTTGACCGCAGCTTTGTGCGCTTTTGCTGTCGTGTTTGCAACCACTCGATTGACCGGGCAGGTTGTGTCAGTTGATCCGGCGAAGATGCCACGCATTGGCGCCGTCGATGAGCGCTTCCAGTCCTACAACATTGAAATGGTTGAAGTGATCGGTGGGAGGTTCTGGAAGCCATACGGGAGCACCACAAAAAAGAGCGATGTCCGGGATGCCGCTAGCCAGCAGGGTTTCACTCCGGCAGGCATAGACCCGAACCTGTATCGATATCGGGCGCCCATTGATCTTTCAAGTCCCCGATTGCGAAAACTGGCAGCGGCGTTAAGCCCCGCATATGTGCGAGTCAGCGGTACGTGGGCCAATAGCGTCTATTTTCAGGATTCGAACAAGGCCGCCCCAGCCAATGCGCCATCAGGGTTTAGTGGAGTTCTAACGCGAGGGGAATGGAAGGGCGTAATCGATTTTTCTCATGCGGTGAATGCCGAAATCGTGACATCGGTAGCGACGGGGCCGGGATCGCGTGATGCTCAGGGCGTATGGACCCCTGACCAAGCTCGGCAATTATTCGAATACACAAAGTCCGCTGGAGGGCGAATTGCTGCAAGCGAGTTCATGAATGAGCCAACGTATGCAGCGATGGGCGGAGCACCGAAAGGATACGACGCCGCAAGCTATGGCCGCGACGTTGCGGTCTTCCGTACATTCCTCCGGAAAACTGCGCCTGATACGCTATTTCTCGGTCCAGGTTCAGTTGGCGAGGGACCGTTCGCGATGCCAATGGGCGGCGGAGTCCTGAAATCCGAAGACCTGCTCCGCGCAGCCGGTCCAGTGTTCGACGTTTTTTCCTACCATCTCTATGCGGCTGCTTCGCAGCGATGCGCCAGTGTGGGCGCATCAACACAAACATCGGCGGCAGCGGCACTTTCTCAAGACTGGCTCTTACGCCCGGAAAAGATTGCCGCGTTTTACGCCGACCTTCGAGACAGGTTCGAACCGGGCAGACCACTCTGGATTACGGAAACGGCCGATGCAGCCTGTGGAGGGAACCCCTGGGCGTCGACTTTTCTGGACACATTCCGATATCTCGTTGAACACGCAAGTCTGGCTCAGCAGGGAGTGAAGGTGATCATGCACAACACGTTGGCATCGAGCGACTATGGCCTGTTGGATGAAAACACATTCATGCCACGTCCGAACTACTGGGCAGCTCTGCTTTGGCGGCGGCTTATGGGAGCGACGGTTCTCGATCCGCAGATATCACCATCTCCGAATGTGTATGTTTACGCCCATTGCTTGCGGAATGATTCGGAGGGTGTGGCCCTCTTAGTCGTCAATGCCGACCGGGAGCGCGCCTACGAGACCGGTTTGCCTATGAGCTCGCAACGTTACACGTTGACCGCCAAGCAACTCCAGGACACAACCGTCCAACTCAATGGGAAAACCCTTGGACTGAACAGCAATGGGGACGTGCCGCAACTCACAGGCGAACCAACGCGAGCTGGGCGTGTCCGCTTCGCGACCACCAGCATTACCTTTCTAGCAATTCCTAGCGCTAAGAACAGCGGTTGTCGCTAGCTGGCGAACAAACTCAGGAGGATCAGCTCCTTGGAGCGTGTACATAGTGTTTTACTTCGATGGGTTCCAGCGCAAAACTCTGTACACGTTGTTCGGCTTCCCGGTCAGCCCTGGTGAATCGGTCATGCTGCCGTTCGTGCTCCGCCCAGGAATCGACGACAAAGGTCTCCAGGTAGATACCCGGCGTTTCTGTGTCGGCAAACACCCCCCATTCCGTCGCACCGTCCCGGCGGCGAATGCGCTCGTACCTGTACATATAATGCAGGAAGCCGTGCGCCTGGGCCGGGTCGATGACGTACTTGACGGTGATCAGCACCGGCCCTTCATCAGGGTCCGGTTCCTGAAACATGGTTGGTCGCAACCAATGGTTCCACGCGCTCAGGTCGACGGAAGTGCTGGGAAGAGGGAACACCGGCTGTAGCAGCAGGCACATCCCGGTGCCAAGTCCTGCGATCGCCAGAGTTTGATGGACACTGGTATGCGTGGCTACGATTCCCCAGAGCGTGCTACCTGCGGCGACGCTTCCCTGAAACACGAAGAGATAGAAAGCCAAGACTCGCGAACGCACCCAGGCGGGAGCAAGTTTTTGGACGACGACATTGAATATCGACATGAATATCGTCCAAGCCGCCCCGCCGAACAGCATGAGGGCACCCAGAAGGCCCGCTCTATGCAAGAACGCCATGCTTAGCAGTACACCGGAAAAGACCGCCGTTGCGATGCCAAGGATCGATTCGATCGCGAACCTCGCCCGGGCCCGGGGAAGAATAACAGCTCCGAGGACGGCTCCTGCGCCGAAGCATCCCAGCAGGAAGCCGTAGATCACTGGGCTGCCGCTCAACTTCCTTGCTGCCGTCGGCAAAAGAGCCCAGAAAGAGCTGGTGAAGAAAATCAAAATCGCCGAACGTGCCAAGAGGGTACGGATCCCTGGAGAGTACCGAACATAGCGGATAGCCGCGGTGATACCTCCAAGGAAGTTTTCCACCGGCGCCGCGCTTTTTAGCCGGGGACGCTGTTTCCATTTAGCGACGACAAGAATCACACCCAAAAACGAGAACGTATTTGCGACGAAGGCGGCGCCAACTCCCACGGCAGACACGATCAAGCCAGCGAGACCGGGGCCTACCGCTCGAGCCAAGTTGAACTCAACTCCGTTCAGCACCAGCGCCGCAGGCAACTCTTCCTTGTCGACGAGATCGGGCAAGGTAGCGCGCCACGCCGGAGCTTCCACAGCATCCCCCGCCGAGAGGGCTAGCGTAAGCAGGAGCAAAAGCCACGGTGTCATGACGCCCGCGAGTGTTGCGGTCGCTAAGACTGCCGCAATTCCGCACATCCACACTTCTGTCAGGAGGATCAGTTTGCGGCGGTCAACGATGTCTCCGATCGTACCGGCAGGAAGCGCCAGCAAGAAAAACGGCAGGGCAGCGGCAGTTTGAATCAACGCGATATATAGCGGACTGTCGGTGAGCGATGTCATCAACCACGCCGCACCCACGCTTTGCAGGAACGAGCCTACGTCCGAGGTGAAGTCCGCGATCAGCAGATTGCGAAAGGGTTTGTTGCGCAAGGGATGCCAGACGCTCAGTGCAGCTGAAGGGTGAACTGCGGCTCCGGTCATTGTTTTGCGTTCTAATCCTCGCAAACTAAGATCCGATGATCCGGCTCTCCATGAGAACATAGACTTACATTACGGTGTCATCGAGGTGACACTCGCAACCGCTAAGTTCTTTTTTACGGATGCCATGACTAACTAAAAATTATCATAAGCGGAGGATGCTTCTATGAGCGAGAACAAGCCTACAGCGATACTTGCAGGTCTAGCCACACTGCTTCCAGAACTGGAGGCTGCCTATAAAGACATACATGCACATCCGGAATTGTCGATGCAAGAAACGCGCACAGCGGGCATTGCGGCGAATCATATGAAGTCTCTGGGTTTTGAGGTGACCACGGAGGTCGGCAAGACTGGGGTTGTAGGAATCTTGCGTAAGGGTGAAGGAAGCACTGTCATGTTGCGCGCGGACATGGATGCTCTACCCATCAAAGAAGCGACTGGCCTTCCGTACGCGAGCACCGTCACGGGGACTGACCCTAGCGGCAAGACCGTACCTGTAGCCCACTCGTGCGGGCACGATATGCACGTAGCCTGCTTGATTGGCGCAACAACTCTTTTCGCAAAGAGCCGCGACGCGTGGAAAGGGACACTGATGGCGGTCTTTCAGCCAGGCGAGGAGACCGCGCAAGGTGCTAAGGCGATGATTGATGACGGGATGTTCAAACGATTTCCAAAACCGAGCGTAGTCTTAGGACAGCACGTGATGAGCTTGCCTTCCGGAAACATCGACTGGCGCGCCGGTATCGTCACTTCTTCGGCCGATAGCCTTCAGATTCGCATGTTCGGGCGCGGTGCGCACGGCTCGATGCCCGAATCCAGCATCGACCCGGTAGTTATGGCCGCCTCGACGGTAATGCGACTGCAAACGATCGTCTCGCGTGAGGTCTCGCCCACGGATTCAGCCGTGGTGACGATTGGGGTACTGCAGGCGGGGACGAAAGAGAACATTATTCCAGATGAGGCATTGATCAAATTGAATGTGCGCACCTTCGACGAGGGCGTACGCAGACGTGTTCTCGCAGCGATTGAACGCATTGCGAAGGCCGAGGCAGCGGCATCAGGAGCGCCAAAGCCGCCGGAAATCACTCCACTCGATCAGTATTCCTCAGTAAAGAATGATGCCACTGCGACAAAGAAGGTCGTCGATGCGTTTCTCCAGAGCTTTCCTGCCAGCTCCATCCAACAGACAAAGCCCACCATGGCAAGCGAGGACTTCGGCTGCTTTGGAGCTGGGTGGGATGTTCCGGCTGTGTACTGGTTCTTCGGCGGAGATGATCCAGCGGTGTACGCCAAGGCAAAGAAGGAGGGAAAACTCAGCTCGCTTCCAACCAACCATAACCCGGCCTTTGCACCAGTCATTCATCCGACTCTGGAAACAGGTGTGAAGGCCCTAGTGGTCGCGGCGTGCGCCTGGTTGTTATCGTGAATGAAATTCTGAGTTTCGGACGACACCTGCCCGGCCCCTTTCTGTTTGCGCTAGACCTGCTTGGGACGTTCGTCTTCGCACTCAGCGGTGCAGCAGCCGGCGTAAAGAGCAAGCTGGATTTGTTTGGCTTGATGGTGCTTGCTTTTGCAACGGGGAGTGCGGGCGGGATTACCCGCGACTTGCTTATCGGCGCCGTTCCGCCTGCAGCCATCCGCGACTGGCGTTATCTGGGGGTTTGTATCCTAGCTGCTTTGGTGACGTTCTGGTGGTATCCCAGTATCGACGCACGGCGCAGGCCCGTGCTGTTGTTCGATGGCGCGGGTCTGGCTTTGTTCGCCGTCACCGGCACGCAAAAAGCGCTGGCTGCCGGACTCAATCCTGTGATGGCTGCAATCATGGGCATGTTGACCGGCATCGGCGGCGGAATACTACGCGACGTTCTTGTGAACGAGACCCCTACTGTGCTCCGGGCTGATCTTTATGCTGTCGCCGCGCTCGCTGCCGGCTTCGTGGTGGTAGCAGGACATGTGCTGCACTACCCGTCTTTTGTGTTCATGACTGCGGGAGCACTTTTATGCTTCTGGCTCAGAGTCATGGCAATATTCCACGGTTGGCATCTACCGATTGCGGGGATAAAGCCTCGATCGCACTGATGATCCCCGGTTCGCCAGGCATCATCGGCCGACGCGTGTTCAAGTTTCAAGTTCCGCAATCCCGGCGGAGGCGGGCCGGGCGTATTCGTACGTCCAAGTCTCGTACTGGCGTTCGCCCTGCGTTTCAGTGCCACGTTTTCGAAAGATGACTGACTGCAGCGTAATGCCCTGCTCGGGGAATGCGTAGTTGGGCAACAATCCTTCGTCGGTGAGGAAGTTCATCACGTGGCGGTTCTGTAGGTTACGGACCAACTCGAACAGGGCAGCCTTCTCCTGGCGCAGTTGTCCCCCTTCCTGCTGCTTTTCTTCTTCCCGCATCACCGCCGATTGCAGATCGCGAATGCGCCGGTTTAGCGTATCTAGACGCGAACGCCAATTCTTTAACTCGCGTGCTCGTACGCGGAGTCCTTCCACCAACCGATAAGGCAGGCCATCTTCGGCTCGCGAAAAGGCTAGTAGGCGCTCGCGTGTCCAATCAGAGACCTGCGCGTCGAACATTGCGAGGAATGCATCTTCCAATGCCGTTCGATTCAGGTCAAAGTACCTCAGGTAGTTCCAGGGGAATGCATCCTGCGGGGCACCGCTCTCCACTGCGTTGATTGCTGCTGCAAGCCGTTCAGGAATCGCACCTTCGGGCAATCCGGTTTCCACCCAGCGGTCCATCACGAACGCAGTAAACTGTCGCTCCAGCACCGCGGACGCGTTCAGATAGCAGCCGGGTGGTTCCACCCGGCCTTCGAGCATTTCTTTCGGCTCTTGAAAGAAAAACAGATCATGGGGACGAGCGTTCGCCAGTGTGGCGATGAAGGCATTGCCATCGCGGCGGCCGGCCCGACCCGCACGTTGCAAATAGTTGCTCGCGCGCGGCGGCACGGAGCACAGTGCCACCGCTGACAGATCGCCGATGTCGATGCCCATCTCCAGAGTGGGAGTGCAGGAAAGCAGGTTAGGATCTCCGGGTTTTTCACGCCGCTCGAAGCCAATCTCGACTATTTCGCGCTGCTCGCGTGTCAGTAGACCGGTGTGCTCTTCGGCGAAAATTCGGGCCACGTTTCCGTTGCGGTAAAGCCTGCCGTAGTAATCTTCGGATTGGGACTGCTCTAACAACACTCCACCTTCGCACGCACTTTGAGGGCAGGGTCCTCCCGCGATTGCCTCTGCTGCGTTAGGCCCCACTGACAGCATGTAGCTGCAACGATTGCAGCGAAGCTGTCGGACTTGGCTCGTGACTTCCAGTGCCTCCAGAGCAATCCCCCAAACTTTTGCGCCCCGGGCGAAGGCCTCGAACATCAGGTGGTGTTGACACAGCACTTCAATTGCCGACTTGTAAACCGGAACAACAAGTTGCGAGATGTTCGCGTCGAATTTTCCAAAGACTCGTCGTAGCCAATGCGCATGCCAACTAGGCGAGGCTGCAGTACCCGGCACCAGGGGAAGAAACCGGTCCCCAAGCGAGGCTTCAATCAAGAACTCGGGCAGTCGCTCATACTTCGACACGTATCTCATGTAGAGCGCTTTCTCACCCGTATTGAATCGATAGTAGTTTCCAAGGTCGCTCAGGTATTCGGTAAGATCCCGGTGCCAGACACCACCACGATTCTTGAGGTTGAGCAGAAAGCCGTGCAGGAACCGGCGCACAGTTTCAATATCGGTCTCCCGCAGTCCGCCGACTTCATTCTGTAACCGAGCGAGCACACCCAAGGCGGCAGCTTCGAATAGCTGCGGTCGCACCTGCACCGTAGAGGAGCCGGTCTTCTCCAGGGAGCGGCCAATTCGCGCGTTGTGCGTGTACTCGCTCCATATTTCCCAATCGAGTCTCCTGCGCAGCAGCTCGGGAATACGGGAATGTGCAGGCAAGGAACCCTCCTTGCGCAGGTGTTCGTAGTCTTTGTGCCACTCCATGTCAGGCGGAAGAAAGGTGGCCACGAAGACCTCAGGTCGCGAAAGTTCGTTCTCCCATCGCTCCAGAAACATGGCTGGCAATTCCGCAAGGGGAGCTGTAGCTGGTAGATCCTGCACCACCTTCTGGATCGCCGTGCGCAAATTGAAGCGGAAGGTTCGGGCCTTGAAGAAACCTGCGCGATGCGAAGCGTCTTGGACGTTGTCGGAGAACGCTAGCAACTTCTTGTCCTGGTTGAAGGGAGAAGCCCACAGCTGAGAGATCAACACCGAAGTCAGGCTTGCGGCTCGCGATCCCACGATCGTGAGAGCGTTATGTCCTTCGCAGGATGGACAGTCGTGAGTACCTACCAAGCGAGGATTCTCGCCGCCTATGCGCCTCGAAGTCTCCGGAAGCCATACGCGGATCATTTGCAGTTCTTCCGTGCCACACCACACGCACTCGCGTGGGCTCTCCGCCATGCTGGTGTGCAGACAATTCGGACAGAGAAAATGCGGAAGCTGCATCTGCGGGTTGGGACCGAACTCTCCTGGAAAGACGAAACGCACCTCGGGCCGGAAATCGAAGAATGCCCGGTATAAAGGATCCAGGTCAGAGATGATCCGGCTGTCGGCGTCCTTGACCGTCCCAACCCAGCCTGTGAGGCCACACTCGCGACAGTGGATCACGGCGAGACTGCGTCGAAGTTGCTCGATATTCAGGTCTGACGCAAAGGACCATTCTGGTTGCTTACCCACACTGGAGACCACGCGCGTGAGTTCACGCATCCAGAACTGATAGCGCACCTGCAAGAGCGGGCGAAGATTGCCGGCGTCATTGACGCGTGCTGCGGAGATCAGCCCGAGGAGGCTGCCGAGCACAAGCTCGTGGTATTCGGATTCTGAGCTGGAGCTCCCGTAGGTTGGCAAACTTGTCTTGAGGCGCTCCAGGAGTTCCCCTGCCTCGATTGCACCTGGGCCGGTCAACTCAAGTAGCCGGCGAAGAAAGCTGTGAGACCGGAGCTGTTGCCCGAGGCTGAGGTTCCAGGCATCCGTGCCCGGGGTGTCGCTGGTATCGCCGAACCAGAGCCGCCGCTGCGCGATGAGGTAATCACCGGACGCAGTGTACCGGAGCGGATTGAGGATTTCGCTGGCTTCCGTCCCGGGCACACCGGCATATTGCACACGGCTCTCTGCCAGAAAATCTCCAACCCCTTGCACCGACTCACCTATAACGCTATCCGTACTGAAGCTCTCGCCGAAGACGTCGCTGGCGTACCTGACGAGTCTCTCCTCCGCCGCTTCACTGTCGATCCCGAGAGTTGCCGAGGTTCCCACGCAAGTGATCTGTCCGGGCGGTGTCCGCAAGCGCTCCTTTAATCTGCGGATCAGGCATGCGACGTCCGTGCCCTGCGCTCCGTCGAAAGTGTGGAGTTCATCCACCACCAGATATCGCAGTGTCTCGGGTCCGTTTTCCCGCCACAAAGGTAAGTCTTTGGGCCGCAGGAGAAGAAGGTCGAGCATTTTGTAGTTGGTGAGCAGGATATCGGGAGGCGACTGACGTAGCGCATCGCGGCTGGTGATCAGGCGCAACTCGGTCATTGCTACCGTTGGCACTCGATCCTGTTCTCCGATGTAGAGGCCGGCACTTACCCGTCCTCGAAGTTCAGGATTGCGGAATACAAACTCCGCAATGCGCGATGCCTGGTCGGTCGCCAGCGCGTTCATGGGATAGATCAAGATGGCCTTGATGCCACGCTGATTTCTATGCTGGTAGCAGTAGTCCAGGATTGGAAAGAGGAAGCACTCGGTCTTGCCTGAGCCGGTACCCGTGGCGATGATGGTGCTCTCGCCCACCCGCCAGTCAAGACGCTCCCAGGCACGCTCCTGATGCAGGTACGGCTTGAAGTCTGATGGGAGTACGCCGGGAAAGAACTGCCGCCCACTTCCAGAAGCGGCAAAGGGCAATCGCAAGGACAGGTACGGACCTCGAAACACCTCGCCGTTGCGTGCCAGCATGCGATCCAGCGCGCCCTCAAACCACGGATTCGTAACGGGAAATGTAGTGCGAAGGAACTCTTCAATGCCACGGCGAACCTGTGCGGCGATCACCGAAGGAATCATGAAAGTCTCCGCTCGAACTCAGCCCACGCAGTGCGATAGTCCTCTTCGCGATCACATTGGTCAAATGGCCCTTCATAGACGATCACGCGCTCACGGGGGCCGCCCGGCATGGTGTCATCCGTGATCGTGCGCTCGATCCGGAGTTGATCGCGTTTTCTCTTCCAGTCGGGGGTAGATAATCCGTACTTCTGGTCCCCATCGAGGTATACGATCCGGCCATTCCGGTCGTACCATGTGTTGCGTTCGTTGTGGCGAAGGACTGGAAACTGTATGCGGTAGATGCTACAGAGTTCCTCGATCGTGAGACCAAGTTCCATGCTTACGAGGACATCGATTTCTAGCAATGCTTGCCGGCGCTCATAGTCGGTGCGCAGCGGAACACTCCACGACCATTCGGATGTAAGCTCCGAGAAGTGGTGATTGGGGAGTCGATTGTCAGATTTTGCCCATCTTTCCCGGAGGAAGTTGCCATCCCAGCTCTCTCGCCAAAGCTCGGCGTAGAATGACGTCACACAGCTCAACATCAAGGCTCGAACAAACAAGGTGGGAGAACCAGTAACCAGTGGAAGTTGTTCGAGTAAGGTCCTATTCGCATGACCCATTCCGGTTGTCTTCACCCGGAAATCAAAAGGAAGCGACATGCATCCTGACGCGAAGCGGATAAGTTGTTGAAGATCTTTGAAGGCAATCCCAAACAGTGTATTTACATGCCCGACCGACTTTGGAACGATAGCAACGAGGAACGTACGCTCGCCCGCCTGGTTAAGCATCTCTCTATTAACCAGTCGATAATAGTCCGTTACCTTCTGTTCTTTGCTCCAAGAAACGGACGGGGCACGTTGCCTATACGTTGCAGAAGTGCAATTGGGGACGTAGTTGGTTCGCGGTAAGTAATCTCCAGGCAGCTTCGTCAAATCGAGAAGATCGTAATCGCCGTTCTGTGCGCACTTGCTCCTCGGAGTCTTGAACAACGGTGTGCCAACATAAACATGCGGACCGGAGAGAACCCACTCGGCCGGATCGGAAGGGAACTTCGTTTCGCGCCGGATCGTGCCAGACTTGACAGCCCCTGTTTCGTCCCACATCACGGTAGTGCTGTACTCTCCTTCTAACTGCCCTAATCGGCATTGCTCGGCGAACTTTCTCAGCACGACTACAAGCTCTTGGGCTCTCAGAACTGGAAGGCGAGCACGCAGTGAAGAAGTGCCCGGCTCATCGAAAACTTTCGCGAACAACTCGAGCGTTGATTGATCGATAGGAACAACACGGTCGCTGTGTCCTGCGACGCTCCATTCATTTTGATCTGACTTTCGTCCCTCGACACGTCCAAAGCCGTCATGCGCGAACGATTTGTCGATTGTTGCAGGCCAGAATAGATCTGCCACAGCACAGAACTTCACTGGGTGCGGCTGTGCCAATATGCTCACTTCAAATCTCATGCGACCATGATCGTTAAGGCCTTCGAACAATGGGATCTCATTTTCAAACTGGAACCAATACCGCAGACGAG
This sequence comes from uncultured Acidobacteriaceae bacterium, assembly GCA_963699185.1. GTDB lineage: Bacteria > Acidobacteriota > Terriglobia > Terriglobales > Acidobacteriaceae > DASRAA01. The sequence goes on from OY969419.1 coordinate 2,513,891, forward strand.
GATACAGATGTTCCCGGAAAGCGCCGCCCTTCGGATCATTGAAAACGCCGTCGTCGTGCACGTACCCCGAAACCTGAGCCAACTCGGTGGCCTTTGCGATGAAACACTTGTAGGTATTGGACTGCGTGCCTTCAAGTAACCCATAGTTTTGTTTTGCATTTAGGAACGCTTGAGTTCCCGCAAACTCCGAATACTCAATCAAGTACAGGCTGCGAAGTTCTGGGTGAGCAGCCATCGTTTCTTCTCGCAGCTTCGCGAGATCTGGGGCGGTGAAGTCGCGTAATGCATACAGCGGCTGAACGTCGCCCATCACTGCGCCTTCGTTCCACTCGACCTTGATCCACGGCGGATTTCCCAGAATCAAATCGAAGCCCCGACGGTCGTGAAACAGGTCGGAAAACTCCAATTCCCAATGAAAAAAGCGGTACTTTGACGCCAGCTCACGGACCATTGTCAGCCGCTCTGAGTTCTCGCAGAGCACGTCGAGGTTTACGAAGCCGTACTCATCGGCGAGCGTGAGGCTGGGCTGCTCCGGTCCCCACATCTGGCCTTGAGTTGGACGAATGTTCTCCGTGGCACGGACCGTGCCTTCGAGGACGCAGCCGACTTCGAAGAGAAACTCGTGGCGGCTGGGAGGAAGACTGGCTCTTTCAATCGGCCAGAACCAGAGAGCGCACCAGTAGTCCATCACGAACTTTAGACGCTGGTAGTCACTGGAAGCGCCACCGTCAGGATGAAGCGATTTGTTCCACAGTGCTTCGCGTTCGCGTGTCGTGAGGGTTTGTTCGTGCGTCTTAGTGCCCGTTTGCCCCCAAACCTGGAATACGTGAGCCGTCTGGTCGCGCAGATTGTGAAGCGTGTCGCCATGGCGGTCCCATAACCGGTCTACAGCACAGCTAAGGCGAAGCAATGTAGCAGCTTCGGACTCGTCGAATTTCTCGCGGAAGCTTTTGCGCCATCCCGAAACCCTTTGCATCTCTACCGGGCACATTTTCTTGACGACTTTATCGCTGTAAGCGCACATGCCCCCATCGGGCACGAGAAAATGATAGATTCCTGTTTCGGGCCTCTTTTTCGCCGGCTCGACTCGATCTGGCACCGCTTCGAGCCAAGCCCGATCACGATCCATTAACTGCGCTTTGCGAAAGATCTGACGTCGTGCGCCGATCAGGCTGTTGCCGGGAAGCAATTGGCCGCCGAACCACGGAATCGTGTGGCCCTGATAGATCGTGTTAAGCCATAGCGAGATCTCGGCCAGTTCCACAGCAACCGGGTTCATATCGACGCCAAATACCCGGTTGTCGGCCAGATATGCCTTTACCTTCTGGCGCTCCCGCTCGAATTCCTGTTCGGGAATACGCTTCTTCAGCTCGGCTTGCCGCCGCTCCAGATAGGCGTCTGCGAGCTGGTTGATGGCTTCGTTCAGGAAGGCCCCGCTGCCTAGCGCGGGCTCGCACACGGTGAGATCGAGAATTTCAAGCGCCGTCTTTCCTTCGAGTAGCTCTTTGAGCGCATACTTCACGACACACTTCGTGAGGACTTCCGGCGTGTAATAGGAAGCGGATTTTTGGCGATTGCGACCGTTCAGCCGGTAGATAAAAGTGCCCTTTTCGTAGACCTTGGCCCGGCCGGTCTCGTCATAGACGATTTCGTCTTCCTCGTACTGTACAAGTTGATCCTTGTTGACGAACCATGCCTGGTCCAGAGGATTCACCTCATCCATTGCTGCAAGGTGCGGATGTCGATTCCGTCCTGCAGGTGCCGGGTAGCGTACGTGTGGCGAAACTTGTGCAAAAACCAGCGGGTGCAGTAGGGGCCTTCATCGCAACGATTGATTCTGACTGTGCCATTGTCCAGCTTGTGCGTCACCTTGCAATGCCCGCAATTGAGCTTGGCGCGGTAGGCGACGGCCTTGAGTTTTTCCAGCATCGCGCCGTCGGGCCTGCCTGTGGTGCTCGGAAAGAGCGGATCGTCGGGGCCGGCCGTTACCGGGCGAAATTGCTCAAGCATCGCAATCAGCTTCAGCGGAACGGGAACCTCCCGTTCTTCCCAGTTCTTCGGATGAAAACCCCAATGCGGCTTGGCGGTTACGCGCACGGCGGTGTGTTTGAAATCGACGTCACGCCAAGTGGTGAAGCGTCCTTCCGCGTCGCGAAACCCGGACATCAGATAGAACTTGAAGCGGACCTGCTCGTCGAGCGTGCAGGCCTTGAAGATCTTTGTTAGTTCAAAATCCTCATAGATTGGGCGGACGGTTTCAACGAAGCTGGGCCAGTCGGCAGCGTTGAGAAGTTTTCGCTTGCCGTGCTGCTTCATCACCTGCGAGATCACCACGAGCTTGTTATAGATGCTTTTGCCCTTCTGACCCTTCTTCATGCAGTGAGTGGCGAAGTCGAGAAGGTCTTGACGCTCAACCTCGTCAACATAGGTCTTGGGGCAAGACTCTTTGAACGATTCGAGAATGGGTCGGTAGGTGCGGAAGGTTCGCAGGGATCGGTGATAGCGAACATATTCCAGATAGCTGTCGAGCGCAGCAGGCAGGGAAGTGCGCTCCTGGGCTGCTTCGACGGTTGGTGCTGGCGGAAGAATGCCGTTACGTTGGGCGGTTAGCTCGGCCTGCTTGACGCGGGCCTTGTCGGCGGCATCTTGGGCGTCGGCTCCGGCGGGCTCACAGTGTCGCTTGCCCTCGTCCCACCATTCGATGAAGTAGCTTCCCTCGGGATGGGTTTCGTCTTTTCCGTTGAACCGGACGTGATCCCGGAGCACCCGGCCCTTGCTGTCGAAAAGTGCGCGGGCCCGCCTCCACGTGTCGTTGACTTTGACTTGCTTGAGAAGAGTTACGCGCGGCAGTTTCGGCATAAAGCGATTCTTGGCAAGACCGCTAATAGAATCGCTAATAAGTCGGCTAAATGCAAGCAAACAAAGAACGCGCATGACAGGGCAGCGTTCTAACCAACTGAACTACGACCCCGCTTGCGCGGATGGCGACATACATCGCCGGTGCCCGGCTTCCGGGCGCATCACCATGATAAATGTTCGGTGACGGATCTGGTGGGCAGTGCAGGATTCGAACCTGCGACCTTCTCGGTGTAAGCGAGACGCTCTAACCAGCTGAGCTAACCGCCCGTCGCAAGTGCCGCAGCGACGAGTGCTAGAGCGGATGCAACTCTCTGAGTTTACATGACGATAATCCGACGGTCAAACGTCGGAACAAGCGCTGCAAGCCACTCTCACAAGCAACTACACGCCTGGCTGCTAGTTAATGATGCATGCTCGCTTGTCATCGCGTGTCGCTACGGTGATCCGCGGTCACTCGGATCCGAACTGTAACCCAACATTGCATTTTGTATTGCGCAATTCACTAACTGTTATGGCTGCAATAAATATTTTCAATCTGTGTGTTCACACATATCTAGCCGCCTGCTGCTTCTTGTTGAGTGTCGCGAACGTCTAATAGCCAACCAATGAAATACCGGCGAAAGTAGTTCGCAAACCACAACGACTCGCGGGAGTTTCATGAACGTAGTAATTGGCGTCCAGAATTCCCGCGAACGCAGACTAACTCACACCAGGAGAAACACCGATGAAACGTTTTGCGAGTTTGATCGTACTTTCCACTCTTATCGCGACAGCGGCATTTGCGGCGGAAAACGGTTCCGGCAAGATCCGCCTTGATAGTGCTGTCAAAGTTGGCAGCACCGAACTTCCGGCAGGAGAATACAAGGTAACCTGGACCGGCTCGGGAGCCAACTCCGAGGTTACCCTCACCCAAGGCAAGACCAAAGTGACCGCACCAGCACAGGTCGTCGCAGTGCGTCACAACAATGATGCGGTTGCCACTAAGAACGAGAACGGTTCGCGTGTGCTCACCGAGATTCAATTCCAGAAACAAACTCTGGTGCTACAGAACGCACCGAGTCAGACAGCCGGCCAATAAGACTGATAAACTCGCAGCCTGGGCACGATCGCCCAGGCTGCGATGCAATTCAACATTGAAGGAGAACTCCGAAGAATGACGCGATTCTCGACTTTTCTGTGTGCGCTTGCGCTGCTGACGGGAACGGCTGCCGCAGAAGTTCAAACCTGGAACATTGATCCCAACCACACAGCCGCCCAATTTTCGGTTCGCCACATGGGCATCTCAACCGTGCGAGGCGCATTCACGAAGGTGAGCGGAACCGCGCAGTATGACCCTGCGAATCCGAGCAAGACTTCCGTGGAAGCCACAATTGACGCTGCTTCAGTAGACACTCGCGTATCCATGCGCGACAACGATCTTAAGAGCGCGAATTATTTCGACGTAGAGAAATATCCCACGATCACGTTCAAGTCGAAGTCAGTCGAAGCGGCTGGTGAAGGGAAGCTGAAGATCACGGGCGATCTGACGATACATGGTACGACCAAGGAGGTTGTGCTGAACGTGGACGGGCCGAGCGCTCCAGTCACAGACCCGCGCGGCAACTCCCACGTCGGAGCATCAGCCAGCACCACGATCAAGCGCACGGACTTCGGAGTCGGTGGTGCGAACTCCATGGTGGGAGAAGACATCACCATCACGATTGACGTCGAACTGGTTCATCCGGCTGCGCCAAAGTAGATCGTTGAGTTTCTGGGTTGCAGGGGCCGACGAACGGCCCTTTTTTCTTGCTTGCTACACTGAGGTTGTGCGCAGACTGATCGTCAATGCCGACGACTTTGGCATGACCCGGGGTATTAACCGCGCCATTGTCGAGGTATCGAGGCAGGGAATCGTCACCTCCACTACCCTTATGGCCACGGCCCCGGCTTTCGATGACGCGGTCACTCATGCGGCGCAACTTGGCTCCCACGTTAGTATCGGTTGCCACGTCATTCTGCTGGACGGCACTCCCATTTTGCCGCCGGCAGGGATCTCCAGTCTCCTTCAGCCCGCAAGTGGCCACAATCAGCCTGAGTTCCGTATCAAGCTCGGCGATTTCGCCCGCGCCGCGCTTTCGGGCAAACTAGACCCCGAACAGGTCGAAGCCGAAGCCCTGGCCCAGATCAATCGCCTACAGGATTCCGGAATCAATGTTTCGCACATCGACTGTCACAAGCACGCGCACATATTTCCGGCTGTTCTGAAGCCCCTGCTTCGGGCGGCGAAAAGCCGTGGCGTTCCTGCGATCCGTAATCCCTTCGGCCGACTGTTTCCTTTGCCTTTCGGGCGAATCCTGCGCAATCCGAAAATGTGGCGTCGGGTAGCTGAACTCGGCGTTCTCGCCAGCTTCGCCGCCAATTTCAAGACGGAAGTCGAGAACCACGGCCTGCGTACGCCCGACGGTTCGGTCGGAGTCGTAGATACCGGCAGCCTCGATCTCGACTCGTTTCTCGTAATCGTTGATACGCTTCCCGAAGGCACATGGGAGTTCGTATGCCATCCTGGCTACAACGACGCCGAGCTCGATCAGTTGCGCACCCGGCTGCGCCAGTCGCGTGAGCTTGAGTTGGAGATTCTCACCTCTCCAAACGCGAAAGCCGCGCTACGAAAGCGGGGCATCGAGTTAATCAGCTACCACGATTTGTAGTCCCCACGGATTGGGCATCCAGGCGCGTTACAATGGCTGTCCTGCCTTTCAAACTTCGGGCGCATCCTGTATGAATCCACTCGCACTGTCACCGGAGAAATACCGTCAGGCTTACGAACGCATCATGCATCTGGCCCAGAACTACCTGTCGGAAATCGATCAGCGGTCCTGCTTTCCGGGGCTCTCGGGAGCGGAGGCCACGGATCTTTTTGCGGGACCGCTGCCTGAACAGGGGACGGGGCTGGCGGCCCTCGACGATCTCACGAAAGTCATAGATGCATCGCGCGCGCAAGGCCCACGCTTCTTCGGTTACGTTCTCGGCTCGGGAGAACCGATCGCAGCAGGCGCAGACTTGTTGGCCAGCGTGCTCAATCAGAATGTGACGGCGTGGCGCTCGGGTCCGGCCGCGGTATCGATAGAACACTTGGTCGTCGGTTGGCTGGCTCAAGCCATCGGCTGTGCAGGTTTTCGCGGGAGCCTGACTGGCGGCGGATCGGCCGCTAACCTGATGGCACTTGCCATGGCTCGCGAGGCCCGACTGCCCGCGAATGAACACGGCATTCGTGAGGTCGGGACTGTGTATGCGTCTGAGCAGGCTCACATGTCCATCGCGAAGGCTGTCGCCTTGTTGGGTATCGGACGAGATCACCTGCGACTGATCGCGTGTGATGACAAATTCCGCATTCGGCTTGACCTGCTGCAGCAGTCGATTTCGACAGACCTGCGGGCAGGGAAGCGCCCCATCGCGATTGTTGGGTCCGCCGGAACGGTCGCAACTGGAAGCGTCGATCCGTTGAACGAGTTGGCCGCCATCGCGAAGGACACGGGCGCATGGTTTCATATCGATGGCGCCTACGGCGCCCTTGCAGCCATTGCTCGGCCCCAACAATTCGCCGGCATGGAACTCGCAAACTCTGTCTCGCTCGATCCCCATAAATGGCTCTATCAGCCGCTCGATTGCGGAGGCCTGCTGTTCCGCGATGCTGCGCACGCGAGGCACACTTTCTCGTTCACCGGTGACTATGCCAAGTCGCTACAGGAGAACCCACTGGAAGACTTCGCCTTTTTCGATGAGTCACTCGAACTTTCGAGGCGCTTTCGCGCTTTGAAGCTCTGGTTGTCATTGCGCTATCACGGCGTAAGCGGCTTCCGACAACAGATCGAAAACGATCTGGACTGCGCAAAACTACTTGCCTCACTCGTTGAAGCGGAGCCGGAATTGGAATTGCTGGCCCCTGTTCCGCTCAGCGCGGTGTGTTTCCGTTACCTCTCGCGGTCCGTCAGATTAAATTCAGGGCAACTCGACGAATTGAACCTGCGAGTCCTCCGCAATGTGCAGCAGCGCGGCCGGGTGTATCTTTCAAACGCGACGATCCATGGCAAGTTCGCCCTGCGGGCTTGTATCGTGAACCATCGCACAACTCCGGCTGATATTGAAGCCGTCGTCGACGAAGTGTTAAAGGTCGGCAGAGATCTTTCCTCAGAGGCCCAATCCTAGAATGTCCACGAAGTCACGAATCGCTCCCCCTACCACGAGTGATCAGATCTTTACCCAGTCGCCCTGCCGTGCTGACCTGGCGGGTTCCACGCTTGATCTGTGGCCGCTGTACCTTTTTCACCCCGGAGCAGTAACGGTAAACATAGCGGTCGACATCCTCACGTCGTGCAAGATTACCCCACGCAAAGGACGCACGATTCATCTTAAGTCCCTCGACACAGGCCGCGAGGATCGCTTTGCAAATCTTGACGTGCTGCTTCGCGCGAAGAAATACCGTCATGCACTTGCTGCCAATCTGGTTCGCTTTTTCCAGCCGAAACAAGGGTTCCTGCTGGAGTCGCATTCCGAGTCGCCGGCGGGCGCAGGTATTTCGGGGTCCTCGGCCATGATGATCTGCACCAGCGCCGCCTTGGCGAGATTTGTCGGCTGCGCAGTCAATATTGAGCAACTGCGGGTGATAGCGCAGAACGTCGAGGCGCAACTGATCGGCGTTCCGACTGGTTGCCAGGACTACTATCCCGCCATGTACGGCGGGGTGAACGCTATCCATCTGGATCCCGACGGAATCCATTGCGAGCCGATCGCAATTCCTGCGGAAGAAATCAACAAACGGTTTGTGCTGTTCTACACTGGCGCTCCGAGGCAATCGGGGATCAACAACTGGGAGGTCTTCAAGCAACACATTAATGGCGATAAACACGTGATTCGGAATTTCTCCGAGATCTCGCGTATCGCCCAGGAAATGCACCACGCACTCATGCTCGCTGATTGGAACGATGTCGAGCGACTTCTGCAAGAAGAGTGGAAGTTGCGTCGCACCAACGCACCGGGAATCACCACACCGCTTATCGACAAATTGATCGCTGCCGCAAAGAAACACGGAGCGCGCGCGGCCAAGGTGTGCGGCGCTGGGGGCGGCGGATGTGTTGTGGCCTTTGTGGAAGAAGGCTCGCGCGAACGCGTGCAAGAGGCGATCCGAAAAAACGGCGGCCAACCGTTGAATTTTCAGGTCGCGCGGGACGGGCTCCGTTTCCTCGGTCCGGTCCCGCAGACCCGCGAAAAGTAATCATGTTCACCGACGGCGCAGGACGGATCCAGCCGATATGGGCCTTCGGGCTTTCGGCACTCCTGTCGGTACTAGCGTTTCTGGTGGCGGGGTACTTCGCCGCCGCGCTCGCGGGTGATCACGTCCTGAGGTTTGAGGCAATCTTTCGGCCATCGTTGGCTGTTCTGCTGCTGGCAATATTCAGTTGGCTTTTGACCATTGGGAACCACGTTGAGGAGCACCGTCTCGCTGCGCAAGGACTCCCGCTCACGCCCGGATGGACTCGACAGTTCGTCGTCGGATGTGTTTTCGGACTTCTGCTTGTGAGCCTCGCAGTGATTCCGCTCGCTATTTGGGGTAATTTGGGCTTTCGGACAAGCCTGACCTGGCACAGTGCGGCGCGAGTTCTGATGGCACTAGGCGTCTTGATATCGGGCGCTCTTGCCGAAGAACTCATGTTCCGCGGCTATCCATTTCAACGACTGGTTGAGGGGATCGGCGCGGCAGGGGCGATTGCGGTGTTCTCAGTGCTTTTCGGCGTAGTGCATCTATCGAACCCCGGCGCAAGCTTGTGGGGATTGGTCAATACTGTCGCAATCGGCATCTTGTTATCGATTCTGTATTTGCGGACTCGGTCGCTTTGGTTGCCGTGGGGATTCCATTTCGCATGGAATACTGCGCTGGGCCTTATGCTGGGATTGCCCGTGAGCGGACTGCGGTTGTTCAACGTGGCCGTACATGGCACGGCCAACGGCCCGAAATGGCTGACAGGCGGAAGTTACGGAATCGAGGCTAGCGCACCCGGAGCGTTTGCGATTGGCGTCGGTTTGATCATCGCGTGGAAGGCGCCCATCGATCGCCTGGAGGAGCCAGTCGCGTTGTCGCCGACGGAGAATAATTCCAACCCGGCCCTGCCAAATGTCGCGAACTAGTGTCATTGTGATTCCGGATTAGGCATATAATTTGTGCCAGACGGGGTCCTTGATGAATCGCCATCGCCATCCGCTGTTTGCAAATTCAGCGCTTCTGCTGGCGATCGTTGTGTGCCAGGGCGCGGCATCTCCATTATTTGCTCAAGCCGCTCAAACTCCTCCTTCCGCGCAAACTGCAAAAATGACGGGGCAGACTCGGCTGCTGGTGATGCGAAGCCTGCAGTCAGAGCGGGTGTTCGCGCGCATCATGCTTCCCCAGGGTGACAAAGGAATCAAGATCAAGAACGGTGTTGTGAGCCCCAACGAGCAGAAGATCGCTCAGGAGATTGCCGAGTTCGGTCCCGCGGCCCGACCGGGCGACCGCTGCGTAATCACCGACGTTCAGATTAAAGACAACTTGATCGTCATCGAGCTGAACGGAGGATCGAAGAAACACCAGAAGTGGTATCAGCACGTTCAGGTCATCAGCAATGCGGGGGCAACTCCGGTCCCCGGGGGGCCCAGTCCGCAGAGCCTTGACGCCCACGGCACGACGGTGACCCTTGAGTTCGACAAGTACATACCCGAACTCAACGGCGATCAGGTCCGCGCGCTGTTTGCGCCCGTGATTGACTTTAAGGCGCTGACGACGGCCGAGGCATATGAGAAAACGCTTCCGCCCAAAGTTAAGGAAGCCATTAAGGACCATCAAATCCTGGTCGGCATGGACAAGGAGATGGTCACGTTCGCCAAGGGCCGCCCTCAGCAACGGATTCGCGACAAGGATGAGCAAGGCCGGGAGTACGAAGAGTGGATATACGGCAAGCCTCCCGAAGAAGTGGACTTCGTTCGCTTCAAGGGTAACGAGGTCGCGCGCCTGGAGATTATGACGGTCGACGGCCAAAAGGTCGTACGCACGCAGAAGGAAGTGGATCTGCCTTCGAGGGAGACAGAACTAGCTGAGCAGAAGACCGCTCCCAAGCCGCAAAATGCTCCGTCGCTGCGTCGTCCCGGGGAGGAACCCGAGTATCCTACGACGACGGCCGATCATCGTGCGCCGCGTCCGCAAGACCAGAACCCACCCCCTGACGGCACCAATCCAACTACCGGTCAGCCGACCATGACGCCACCGGGTTCGCCACCGATGACACCCACGGGCGGCCCAACGATGACTCCGCCTCCGACGATCCCGCACGCACTGCCTGCACCCTAAGTTCTGGCTGTCGGCCGCGATACTACGCCTGGTGTGGCGCCCCGTCGGTTGCGCCGTTACACTGGTAGTGTGAGGATCGCACTCGCCCAAATCAATCCTACCGTCGGCGATTTCAGTGGCAATTCGGCGAAAATCATCGACTACGCGCTGCGGGCAAAGGGTGCCGGCGTGGACCTGGTGCTATTCCCGGAGCTGAGCGTGTGTGGATATCCGCCGCGCGATCTGGTCGAGCGCCCTTGGTTCGTCGAACGCAACCGTCACGCTGCGGAAGAAATCGCCTCCCGCACGCAGGGTATTGCCGTGATCTGCGGGTTGGTCACGCCGGCGAAGGCGGCCACCGGCAAGTCGGTCTTGAACTCCGCGGCGCTGCTTCGCGACGGGAAGATCGCAGCCATCCAATCGAAACGGCTCCTCCCGACCTACGATGTGTTCGACGAGGTACGCAACTTCGCTCCCGCAGACAAACAGGCCGTAATCCCCTTCAACGGTATTCCACTCGCACTTACGATTTGCGAGGATGCTTGGAATGACAAGAACTTTTGGGACCGTCGTCTCTACGGCATCGATCCGGTGGAGGACCTGATCGCGGCGGGAGGTCGGATACTGCTGAACATCTCCGCCTCGCCTTTCTACTTGCATAAGCGCGAGCTTCGCCAGGACATGCTGTCGGCTATCGCGAAGCACTACCGCGTGCCGGTCGCCATGGTGAACCAGGTCGGCGGCAACGATAGCCTCGTCTTCGACGGATCGAGCCTGGCGCTTGGCCCGGACGGCGAAGTCATCGCACAAGCCAAATCGTTTGAAGAGGATTTAATCTGTTTTGATTCGGAGATTCTTCAGGGCGACCTGCATGATCGCGACGACGGAGTCGAATCCAGTGCTTACGCTGCCTTGGTGCTCGGCACGCGCGATTACGTGCGTAAGTGCGGCTTCAAGAAGGTTGTGCTGGGCCTAAGCGGCGGCATCGACTCGGCGCTTACCGCAGCAATCGCCGTGGATGCTCTGGGGAAGGAAAATGTAATCGGAGTCGCCATGCCAGGCCCTTACTCCTCGCCAGGCAGCATCGATGATGCTGCGGCGCTCGCCCAAAACCTGGGCATTCGTTTTGAGATGGTTCGGATCGGAGAGATCTTTGATACCTACTTGCAATCCATGAAGCCGGTGTTTGCCAATCTCCCGCCGGACGTTACAGAAGAAAATGTCCAGGCGCGAATCCGTGGATCGCTTCTAATGGCCATGTCGAACAAGTTTGGTGCCCTGGTGCTTACCACTGGCAACAAGTCAGAAATCGGCGTTGGGTATTGCACGTTATACGGAGACATGTGCGGAGGCCTCGCCGTCATCTCTGACGTCCCCAAGACCTTGGTCTATCGCCTGGCTCGCTATGTGAATTCGCGCGCGCCGGTGATTCCTGAATCCACCCTGGAGAAGCCGCCTTCTGCAGAACTGCGCCCGAACCAAAAGGATAGCGACTCGCTGCCGCCGTACGACGTTCTGGATACAATCCTGGAAGCCTATGTGGAGGACAACCAACCGCCGGAGGAGATTGCAGAGAAGTACGCCATCGATCCGGCATTGGTGCGCAAGGTGGCCGCGATGGTTGATCGCAGCGAGTACAAGCGTCAGCAGGCCGCCCCGGGATTGAAAATCTCTCCCAAGGCATTCGGGTTTGGTCGACGCTACCCAATTGCCGCCAAGCTGGGATTCTGAACAATCTCCTAATTCAGCGGAGGACAGATATGAAAGGAAGAAATGAAGTATTGCAGCAATAGATCAGTAAATAAAGCACTTATGTTTTTCACTGCCTGCCTACTAATACCCTGTGCGTTCGCTCAGACAACGAAAACAACTCCGGCCTCCGCTGCCGCGGGCCCGTCCCTTCCCAGCGAAGCCACGGTCAATTCGTTTCTGAAGCAAATGTTCGGTTGGAACCAGGATCTGACCTGGAAAGTCGCCGAGATTAAGCCCGCCGAGGCACAAGGCTTCGCCGAAGTCACGGCGGTTTTCAACACGCCCCAGGGCCAACAGATTTTCCGGGTTTACGTTACCCCCGATCAGAAATTTGCCCTGACTGGCGACATGGTTCCGTTCGGCGCAGCTCCCTTCGACGCTGCCGCGGTGGACCTGAAGGCAGTCAACGGCCCCGTGCAGGGTCCTGCCGACGCAACCGTAACCATCGTCGAGTTCGGCGATCTGGAGTGTCCAGCTTGTAAGGCCGCGCAGTCCAACATCAACAAGCTCATGCAAGAAGAGCCCAAGGCCAAGCTGATTTTTCAGAATTTCCCATTGGAAACGGTTCACAAATGGGCCTTCCTAGGCGCGAAATACGTGGACTGTATCGGGCGCGAAAAGAACGACGCGGTTTGGAAATTCATCAGCACCGTATACGAACACCAGGGGGAAATCACTCCAGAGACCGCGGAAAGCATGCTGAAGGGATACGTGAAGGATTCTGCTGCTGATCCGGTCGCAGTCTCAGCTTGCGTAGCGAAGCCCGAAACCGAAAAACGCGTGCGTGAGTCGATGGCGTTGGGTACGAAGCTGGGGGTAACCAGCACTCCGACGTTCTTCATCAACGGACGCAAGGTTGTGGGATTCGGAAACAACACGCCTTATGAGGTCGTTAAGGCGATGGTGGACTTCGACCTCAGCAGTCCAGCGAAGTAAACAACATTACTGCATCAGATTTATTGGCGGAGGCACGTCTCCGGCCTGTTCATTGTGCTTTCGGATCAGTGTCCCACGGGCAACTGGACGGTAAATCCTTCGCTTGATGCCATTCGCAGGATGTGGGGCGTCATGACGATCAACAGTTCGTCGTCGTTCTCGTTCTTAGTGTGTTCCGCCGTTGCGTACGTCGCGACCGGAACTCGGCTGAGGAACGGATAACCTGAAAGGCTGCGCGAATCTTCCTTGGAGAGCAGCCCGGCCACTACACCCGATTCTTCGTTCTTCAACGTGATGCTCCCGGTGTACTCTCGGTTCAGTATGATCGGAATTCCATTGACGGCCTGATTGCCCAGAGTCCGGATATTCAGCTCGATCTTCAGGCTAACATCGGTATTGGAGTGGATGATCGGGGTGGCCTTCATGTTCAATCCCAGGTCCTCGAAATTGAATGACGGGAACGGCGCGACATAGGATTGGTTTCCCACTACTCGAGAGATGGCGCTGCTGTTGTAAATTGGGGCAAACGTCGCATTCACAATGGGATAACGTTCGCCGATCTTCAGCACGGCCGGGTTGTTTTGTGAAGTGCGCAACGAAACGTGCTCCAAGTTTCGAACATCCGACTCGTTGACGCTCACATTCACTGCAAGCGGAGGCGTCCATGACAGTCCCATCAGGGTGAGTCCGCCGCCAAACGTGGCAAAAGGCGTGGAAAGAAGCGGGTTCTGTGTCGACTGCTGCAACTGGGCCAGCAACGCCTGAATGGCGGTCGAGTTGGCCTGGTTGATTCCGCCGGTAGCGATTAGTTGGTTAATCAGGTTTTGTGCGCCCGCTCCCAGCGAGGCAACCAAGGCCGGACTGATGTTGAACATGGTGAACTGCGACGGCAATTGGGTTCCGAGTTGCCGCACCAGGCTGGAACTGATCTGATAAACCCGCACATCTAACAGCATCTGCGGACGCCCACCGGCAAGACTCTCGATCAGTTGGCTCGCAGCTTCGACAATTGGCAAAGGAGCGCGGATCGTGATGGTCGATTGCTGGTTGTCGGCAGCGATAAATCGAATTTCTAGAATCGTCCGCAGCGCATTGACCATGTCCCCCAATTCCTGGGGTGATGTCAAGTCGGTAAGGTAGAAAGTGCGAATCGCAAGGCGCTCGAAATTTTTGCGGTTCTCGATCGTGTCGGCAACCACATAAATCTGCGAACCCGAGAGAGCTATCCAAAACGTTTTCGTGACCCGGGTCGCAGACTCCATCGCAGTGGCGAAGTTCACCTTGTCGATTTCAAAGTGGATCCGCCGCGTTTTCACCGAATCATCGATTGTCGCCGTGATGCCGTAGGCCTTGGCGACCTGGGTGAGTAATGTTCGAGAGTCTCCGCGGAATTGAAAGTCCTTCTGCTCAGGACTCGGTGAAACCGAGACTTCGATGGATTTCTCAACGACTTGCAGAGCTCTGCTTGGAGGCGGACCGCTCTCCCAAACGGAATCATTGAGCCGCTGGCGCGCGAATTCGTTCGAAGAATCGTATGCCAGCGCTTGCCGGAATTCAGCCGTGGCGGCGAGGTCGTTTTTCGCCTGCATCGCCTTGTTGCCGCGATCCAGCGCCTGCATTACGAGTTGCTGACGGGCAAACTCGCGCGCCGTAAGGTACTCTACATTGCGCGGATCTAACCGCGAGGCTTGCTCAAACTTTTCGAAGGCGGCTTCCGTTTCTCCGGAGGACTTCAGCTTGACGCCAGCCTTGAAGTCTTTCTTGGCTTCTGATATGTCCTTCGGACTCGGCGGCGGGGGAATAATAGTCCCCTTCGAGCCTTCGGATGTTGGCGAAGTCTGCGTCGACTGACCCTCGAGTCCTTTCGCGGCCGAATCATTTCCTGGCTCTGGCGCTGGCTGGACAGTTGCACTGTTCTGAGGAGGGGCTGCTGAAGGTTCCTGCGCTCCCAAAATACCGACGAGCGCGAGCGCCAGTCCGATGACGATTAGAAAGCGCATACGTGATCAGATTCTAAGCCAGTGGCATTGCCGGTGTCGCGTGTGAACTTCAGCAGGACAGATCTAGCCGCTTCCATCGCACGGGATCCAGACGTATCGCACTGGGGACGGAGGAGGGAACGGTTGTGCTAAACTGCAGCCACATCAGGAGCGAGGATGAAGCAATTCGTACGAAAGATGCTGTTCTTTGACCTGATCAAGGGCCTTGGCGTCACCTTCCGCAACCAGGCCCCCAAACAGCTCATAACGGAACAGTATCCCCTGGAGCGTCCGCAAATCGCCGAACGGTACCGGGGGGCGCCCCGTCTTGGTGTGAACCCAGACACGAATGAGTCGTTGTGCATCGCATGCGATCTTTGCGCAGTAGCGTGTCCGGAGAACTTGATCGTTGTGGGCAGCGAACGCAACCCTGTGACGCGCCGCAAGGAACTCACGGAATTCACGTATGACCTGAGCCGTTGCATGTTTTGCGGGCTCTGCGAGGATGCTTGCCCAACTGATGCTTTGGAACTGACACAGGACTTTGAGATGGCGCAGTACACCCGCGAAGGCCTCATCTGGAACCGCGAGACTTTGGAGCGTGGTCCGGTGCCGCAGACCTATAAACGGTAGTTCTTTTTCGGGCTCAAAAGCCAACAAAGGCGCGAGCGAATCGCGCCTTCTTTGTCGAAAGAATCTCACCCTACTCGAAAATCAGGATAGCCGCGGCGATTACAGTTGTCCATAATCCTGTTTTGTCGCCCACGGCGGTCTGGGTGATGTTCAGGGTACGAACGATCTTGTTCGACAGCCGGTAAACTTCCTTCTTTTCGTCCCAGGACTTGTCGGCGTCGAATTCGACGTCGAGCGTGGTCGCGAGCATCTCGGCAGCGAGCTCTTCAGCATAATCGCCCGCCAAGTCCTCCTTCTCGCCAAATGAGTGATGCTCGCTCAGGTAGCCGAATGTACTGCGATCGGCCGGTATCGCCAGTCCGATGCTCGATGCAACCAGGCGGTGCGGCTCGCGAGTGGAATTCTCCGCCACCACGGCAAATACGACCTCACCGGGGTAGAGGTACTTCAAGCCGTCCTTGCGACCGATCAGCTTGCAATGAGGCGGAAAAATAGAAGATACCCGAACGAGGTTCTGCGCGGCGATGCCGGCATCTCGCAGTGCCAACTCAAACGACGTCAGTCGTTCCTTGTGCTTTCCCACACCCTTGGTGAGGAAAATGCGTTTCGGAACCATGTTTTTGCCCAACTTGAGCGCCTCCTCGGCGGAGACCGGACCGTCTCCGAAGTGTCAAAAGTATCACACCGCAAATCAATCCAGGAAAAGTGCGTGGGCAAATCACCGCCACCGCCGACCGGAGCAAACCTGGCTTAGGAAGTACGCGCAACTCCAGAATTGGGCGCGCCAGTCTTCAGCTTTACGGCAATTTCAATAAACGCAAGGGCGGCGCGGCTCAGCGCTTTGTCTTTCCGGAACACCAGCGCCAGGTCACGTTGCAACACGATGTCTGTGACCCTCAGGGCTGACAAGGTCTTAGCCTTAATGTCTTCGGCAACGTTCGATCGCGGAATGAAGCTGATGCCTACATCGGCAACGACAAAGCGTTTCGTCAATTCGCTGGAGTCGAGTTCCATCGAAATGGTCGGCTTAAGCCGTTGTTCGTGGAACAGCGCCTCCAGGGTATCGCGGGTGCGGCCCAACTTTGGCAGTAGCAACGGGTATTGCGCAATATCTGCCAGGGTCGCTTCATTGCGGCCAGAAAGGGGGTGCTTGATTGGCGTGATCACCACCAGCTCGTCTTTATGGATCGGCACGACCGTGTACCGTTTGTCTTTGATGGGCATCGAGACGACGCCAAAATCGCAGGAATTCTCTATCAGTGCCTCAAGTATCTTCTGATGCTCGGAGCGCTTAACGTTTACCGCAACGCTCGGGTATTGGCGTTTGAATTCGGCGAACACTTCCGGCAGGATATGCAGGCAGGTACCTTCGTTGGCCGACACAACGATCTCGCCTCGCGGAATGCGATGCATCTCCGCAAGAGCTATCAGCATGACGCGACGCTGCTCGATCGTTTCTTCTGCGTATTTCTGAAACACCTTGCCCGCGGCCGTGACCGCTACGCGCCCTCCGCTACGATCCAGCAGCTTGGCGCCAACCTCTTCTTCAAGCGAGCGGATCTGAGACGAAATCGCTGGTTGCGTGCGGAAGCGCCGCTCTGCAGCGCGCGAGAAGCTGCTGAGCTTGGCGACCTCCAAAAACGTCTCGATTTGATCGAAGTCCATCTGTGGCTACGAGAGCTTCGCTTCCATAATACGAAATTATGTGGCCGATAAAATCATTGTATGCCCAGTGCCCGAGGTGGCAGCGTATTCTGTCGAGGGACCATTGAAGGAGCTCGTCATGGCGGCGCAGAAAACCGATCCAAAGGCTGTACTGGAGTTTGCCAAGCACAACAACGTCCAGATGCTCGATCTTCGCTTTACCGACCTGCCAGGCCTTTGGCATCACGTTTCTTATCCCGTGGCGCAACTTACAGACGAAGCGTTTGAGGAAGGTTTTGGCATGGACGGTTCGTCGATCCGTGGATGGGCCGCCATACACGAGAGCGACATGTTGCTCATCCCCGACCCGTCGCGGTATTTTCTCGATCCCTTCACCGAGGCTCCCACCCTGGTAATGGTCTGCGACGTCATCGATCCGGTGACCAAGCAACGTTACGACCGGGATCCCCGCTATATCGCCAAGAAAGCTGAGATCTATCTCGCCTCGACTGCGATCGCCGATACCGTTTACTTTGGGGCCGAGGCGGAGTTCTTTATCTTCGACAACGTTCGCTTCGACCAGAACGAGCATGAAGGCTACTACTTTATCGACGCTGAGGAAGGACGCTGGAATTCCGGCCGGGCTGAGGGCAATCTCGGCTATCGCCCCCGCTACAAGGAAGGCTACTTCCCGGTCCCGCCAACCGACCACTATCAGGATTTGCGAACCGAAATGGCGCTCACCATGCAGAGTTGCGGGCTCGAGGTCGAGTGCCACCATCATGAAGTGGCCAGCGGAGGACAGACTGAGATCGATCTGCGCTTCGACTCGTTGCTGCGCTCGGCCGACAACATGATGCTGTACAAGTACGTCGTGAAAAATGTCGCGAACCAGGCGGGCAAGACAGTAACGTTCATGCCCAAGCCGCTGTTCCAGGACAACGGCAGCGGCATGCACACCCACCAGTCGCTATGGAAGGACGGTCAACCACTTTTCTCGGGTGACGGTTATGCGGGACTGTCGCAGCTGGCGCTATGGTACATCGGCGGGCTGATTAAACATGGCCCCGCGCTTTCGGCGATCATCGCTCCCACTACGAATTCGTATAAGCGCCTTGTGCCGGGCTTCGAGGCTCCGGTCAACCTCGCCTACTCGCGACGTAACCGCTCAGCCGCCGTACGCATCCCCATGTATTCGGCCTCGCCCAAAGCCAAGCGCGCGGAGTTTCGCCCCCCGGATCCCAGCTGCAATCCATATCTGGCATTCGCCGCGATGCTGATGGCTGGAATCGACGGCGTAGAGAACAAGATCGATCCGGGTCCGCCTCTCGACAAAGACATCTACGACTTGGGCCCCGAAGAGTTGGCCAAAGTCCCGTCGATGCCTGGTTCTCTGGACGCCGCCCTCGATGCATTGTCTCGGGATTGTCAATTCCTGATGAAGGGCGACGTGTTCACCGAGGAAATGCTCAACACCTACGTCGATTACAAGCGGGAAAAGGAAGTGGATGCCCTCCGCCTTCGGCCGCATCCTTACGAGTTCATGATGTACTACGACGTGTGAGGAACGCCTCGTGTCACCTCAGTATTCCTGAGGTTTCGGGCACTTGGGGTGTCCTTGAGTGCACATCGCGGGCGTCTCTTCCCGCTCGACCTGCAACTGCTCCGACGATCTCGTGTCCAATGTGCGTGACGACGCCCAATCTCAGCGGCACGACCGCCAGCATCGGTGGCAGCGCGCTCACGGCTGGAAGTTGCGCCTCTGGTACCGCTACGGTTGCGGGCGCGACGGTGGGGCATCCGGTGTCCGTGAGTGCGTCGGACGGAACTCTTCCCAACGGCTCGATCATTCTCAGCGCCGCAGTCACAAGTCCCAATACAGTGACAGTCCAGATTTGCGCGACGGCTGGCGTCACCCCTGCGGCAAATACCTATAATGTGGCTACCCAATAGCTAAGTGGTCGCTTCGCTTGGCTCACTGGGCGTTCAAGTCGACGTCCTTAATTGGAAGGTCCCAGTGCGCATCAAGTATTTCGAAGCGCCGCTGTTCCTCCTTCTTGTATGTATCCTGATCGGGATACATCTGCTTGATGAGGGCCTTCTCGTCAAAGCCATCGTTTGCGACGCCAGCATTCTTGAAAACGATGGTGACCCTGTAGTCCCAACGCCCATCTTCGGTAGTGTGATAGCGCGGCGATACTGCGGAAACTTTCAGCATGCGGCCCATTTCGACTTGCTTCTTTAGCAACGGGTAGTGGTTCTTCTTGAAAAGCGTAATGAACTCGTCCGCATGTCCCCATCTCACTTTGTAGTAGTACTCAATAACAAACGGCTTGTCCTCCACGCTCGCAGTCGAGGCGGCGCCTTGCTGCGCGGCTACCATCATCGGGAGACCGGCACACAGGGTTGCCAATAAGACCAGCGTAATGCCGAAGTAGGGCTTTCGTAACGGTTCTGAGAACATAGGATTCTCCTGAGGTGGGATCAGTCTGACTTAACGGGAAGACGGCGACACCACGAGTCCGTGGCAACGCCGGTCTCACAGCATAAAGCTACGACTCTGGCTTGGGAACGTCGAACCCGGGCAAGTACTTAACCAGCAGCACTTCGTTGCCTTTCTCTCCGTAGATGAGATCATCCACCAGGTTCTTGGCCAGCATCACTCCGTAACCACCGGGGCGCATTCCTTCTTCGTTCCGCCTGATGACGTGTGCGATCGGATTATCGGGCGGATTCCCGATCGCAGCATGGCGAACTTCGTCCAGAGTAAATCCGTCACCCGGGTCTTTAATTCGGGCCATGACCATATGTTTCGTTCGCACGTAACAGATCTCTACGTACTTTTCCGGATCGAAATGGCCACCATGTTCCATCGCGTTGAGCAGCATCTCGCGAAATGCCATGCCAACATTGTGTCGCTCCTCCTCAGGCAGATCGGCAACCTCGCGCATGAATTGCAGTAGACGCTCAGCAGCGACCATTGTGCAGCGAACAGCGAGCGTAATTAGATTTGGCGTGGCCGACATGATCTCGATACCGTCGTCCCACGTGGGCGTCTCTAGTACTGTTCGTACCGTTTCCGCAAGCGATTCAATCGAAAACCCCTTCGAAAGATATCCGAATGCATGTTCCCGCATGGAAGCGATGACGTCAGCTGGCGTGCTGTCGTCCGTGAGAATGATGATCCGGGTATGCGGACGCACCCGACGAAGCCGGCGAAGGAATTCCACATCCTGAGTTCCCGACGTATGCCGGCTGGTCACAATGAGGTCAAACTGCCGGGACTTAGCCAGTGCTAGCGCGTCATCCAGGTCACTGCTTTGCTCCAGATTCCATCCCTCCGGCGCGAGCACAGTCGACAACGCGGACTTTACCTCCGCGTCGTCTCCTATTAAAAGAGCTGTTCTTGAATTGAATGACGGCTTTGGTTCTTCGGATATGACAGTCTTGGAGTCATCCATAGCTCAACACTTCACTCCGTTTCGGATTCCTTCATTGTATCGGCGCATCTCCCGCTTTGCTTCCGAATTCTCACAAAATTCATTGCGTTCGCGCCTGTCTGTGCGCTCGGCGTGCGCGCACAGTCAGCACTCATGGGTGGGTGGTTATGTATAATCCGCCTCTTATGGCGAGGTGCGTTAGGTTGATTGCGGTAGTCCTCTTGAGCACCGCGTTTGCGTATGCCCAGGATCAGACGGCTCCCGTTTCAGCTCCGGCTGCCGTGCATGTCGCGGGAGGCCCTGCGCAGAGCGAGCTTCTCTGGCAGAAACTCAGCGCCACGGTTCAGCAAATCAATCACGACCTCGATGGCACGATGGGTGTGGCCATCATGGATCTCACCGATGGGCGCACCCTGTTACTGAATCCCGACGCGGTCTTTACGCAAGCCTCATCAATCAAAGTTACCGTGCTCGCCGAACTTTACCGTCAGCAGCAGCAATCGGAGCAGGGGTTGCCTGGCAACGCAAAACTCTCCGACCTCTACACAATGAGTACCAGCGATCTGGTCGCTGACAGCGCGATCATGGGAGGCCTGACGCCAGGTATCACCCAGGTAACCAACCGCGACCTCGCTACTTTCATGGTCGCCGTGAGCGACAACAGCGCCACGAACGTCTTGATCGATCGCGTGGGCATGTCGAACGTCAATGCCATGCTGACCTCGCTCGGTCTAACCCACACGCGCTTGCAACGCAAAATGATGGACGTGAATGCTGCTTTGGCAGGCCGGGAAAATCTCTCCACGCCGCGCGACATGATGACGCTCTTTGCCGACTTGTACCGCGGAAAAGTGCTGAACAAAGCCCTTACGGACGATTACTTCAAGGTTCTTGGCACCCACAAGGAGAGCGATATCCCGCGATTCATCCCCGAGGACGTTGTCATCGCCAACAAGCCCGGCGAACTTGCGGGCGTTCGCCATGATGTCGGCATCGTCTTTGTGCCCAATCGGCCATTCGTAATCGTCGTCATGACGGCATACTTGAAGCGTGAGCGCGACGGCAATGATGCCATCGCGAGAATCGCAGGCGCAGCCTACGAGTACTTCGACCGAGTGGGACGATCGTCAGAGTATGGCCGAATCGTGACCGAGCGGAACTCTCATTGATGTTCTCCAGCCGCACAGCTTGGGACCGTGCACCCAACCGCTACACCGAGGCACTGGAAGCTCACAAGCGCGCGGTAAGAGAACTGTTCGACCTCACTTCATCCAACCCTACGACGATCGGCCTTGCCTATCGCGAGGAAGAATTGCTGCAGTCCTTTGTTCATCGTGAGGCCCTTACTTATCAGCCTGCGGCGCGAGGATTGCTCCCCGCACGCGAAGCGGTCGCCGCGTACTACGCGGAGAAGGGAGTCCTCCTCTCGGCTGACGACTTCATCTTGACCACCAGCACAAGCGAGGCCTATTCATTCGTTTTCCGTCTCCTCTGCGATCCGGGCGACTCGGTTCTGGTTCCGGCGCCCAGTTACCCGCTTTTCGATTTCCTGGCCGATCTAAACGACGTTAAGCTCGTTCCCTATGAGTTGGTGTACGACCACGGCTGGCAGATTGAACTGGAGTCGTTAAGGACAGCGGCGCGCCGTCCGCAAGCCGAAGGGAGACGTTGCCGGGCAGCGTTGGTCGTACATCCTAACAACCCGACTGGCTCCTATATCAAGCCAGCCGAGCTTAAAGAGTTGAATCGGCTTTGCGCAGCCAACGACATGGCCATCATCGCGGACGAAGTTTTTCTCGACTTCTCGTTGGTCGCGAAGCCTCCCCTCTCTTTCACCGCGAACACCGAAGCGCTGACGTTTACCTTAAGCGGCCTTTCCAAGATCTCGGCCCTTCCCCAGATGAAAGTCGCATGGCTCGCGACCACTGGCCCCGATAAGCTGAAGAAGGAAGCCCTCGCCCGTCTGGAAGTGATCGCCGACACCTCTCTATCCATGAGCGCTCCGTCTCAACTTGCTCTGTCGAGGATGTTGGCTGAGCGGCATACTGTTCAACCCCAGCTGATGCAGCGAATCCGCACCAATCTCGCCGTACTCGATGAACAGTTGGCTACGCAGGACTTGTGCCACCGCTTGGATGTGGAGGGCGGATGGTACGCTGTGCTACGGGTCCCAATGCTTGGCCCCGACGAGGAATTAGTGATCTCTCTGCTGCGTGAGACGGGCGTCTTGCTGCAACCCGGCCATTTCTTCAACTTCCCGGCGGATGGGTACCGGGTGGCCAGCCTCATCACGCCCGCGGATCAATTCGCTCATGGCGTCAGGAGAACCCTGCAATACATAGGCGCTCGATAATCGTCCGTCGTGATTGGATGACGCCCGTCACTACAAAGGGTCGCTAGCCCCAAAATGCCCATTTCGGGAATGGCAGGCGGTATAATTGAAGCACCGTGCTCAAGTATTCAATTGTTGTTCCTTTTCACAACGAAGAACAAAACGTAACCGAGCTCTACGACCGGCTGAAGGCCGTGATGGAAACCACCCAGGAGTCGTTTGAGCTTGTGTTTGTTGACGATGGCAGCAAGGACCACACATTCTCATTGCTGCAGCAAATCGCAGCCGTGGATCGTCGTGTTGTCGTAGTAAAGCTGCGCCGCAACTTCGGTCAGACCTCCGCACTCGCCGCGGGTTTTGACCACTGCCAGGCCGAGTATGTCTTGGCCATGGACGGCGACTTGCAACACGATCCCGACGATATACCCTTGTTTCTAGAACAGTTAAGGGCTGGCTACGACATCGTCAGCGGATGGCGCAAGGAACGCATCGACAACTTCGTGATGCGCAGAATCCCTTCCAAGATCGCCAACTGGGTGATGGCCCGGCTGAGCGGTGTGGACCTCCACGACTTCGGCACAACCTTTAAGGCCTATCGCCGTGAAGTGGTGCAGGAAGTTCCGCTGTACGGCGAACTCCACCGGTTCATTCCGGCGCTGGCGTCGGCCTACGGCGCCACCATCTGCGAAATACCGATTCGTAACGTGAACCGCGAGCACGGCGAGTCGCATTACGGTATTGGCCGCACTTTCCGCGTCTTTTTCGATCTGATCACCATTCGTTTCCTGCTCAAGTACATGTCGCGCCCGCTGCACTTTTTCGGCAGCTTCGGCGCCGTCAGTTCGCTCACCGGATTGCTGATTGCGTTCTGGATGGTCATTGAAAAATTCGTTCGCCACGTCGACATTATGGACGAGCACGGCCCCATGATGGTGTTTGGCGCGGTGCTGATCGTGGCTGGCGTGCAGTTGGTTGCGCTCGGTTTGCTGGGCGAATTGCAAGTCCGGCATTTCCATGAGCCCCAGAAGCGGGCTCCGTACACGGTGGACCGGGTATTGCGCACATCACCCAGTGAGTCGGCCCTGGCGGAATAGTTATAATAAAAGTTATAATGACTCCATCCAAAGTGATCGTCTTCACCCAGCAAGACTGCCCGCCCTGCGGTTGGGTCAAGAATTTCCTCTCGGAGCGCGGCGTGGAGTTCGAAGAACGCAGCATCGACTCCGGTTTCGCCGTCGTGCGGGAATTGACGCAAACGTACAACAGTCAGTCGACCCCTACGGTTGTAATCGGCGACCAAGTCCTGATCGGGTACGACCCTGAACGCCTCGTCCAACTTCTCGGCCAGTAAGCCTCATCCTGTCCGCGGCTATCTGTACATCGCCGCGGCTACGTTTTTCTGGGGGCTTTCGGCCGCCATGGGCCGCGCCGTCTTTACCGGGCGGGTTTCCATCGCCGGCGAGCACCTGGGCAAGATCGATCCTCTGATCCTGGCGCAGAGCCGCACCACGATCTCGCTTATCGTGCTCGCGCCCATTCTCTTGCTGAAGAACAGGGCCGCACTTCGCGTTCGTGGCACTCACTTGCTTCAGTTCTTCCTGCTCGGCATTATTGGGCTGGCCGCTTCCAACTATTTTTATTACCTGGCTATTGATCGGACCTCGGTGGCCACGGCGATCGTCTTGCAATATGTGGCCCCGGTATGGGTGCTGTTTTACATGCTAGCGCGCCGGCTGCAACGTGCCACGGTGCAGCGCATCTTGGGCGTTATTTTGGCGGTGATGGGATGCGGATTGGCCGTAGGAGAGGTTTCCGCCCAAAGCAACTTTCCTTGGTTGGGTTTGTCAGGTGTGCACTTCAACACCACAGGGGTAATCGCGGCAGAACTGGCGGCAATCTCCTTCGCGTTCTACAACGTCTACGGGCAGCACCTGTTGCAGACCTACCAGCGATGGACCGTGCTGGTGTACGCACTTTTCGGCGCGGCCACTTTTTGGATCGTGTTCAACCCGCCTTGGAAGATTGCTGCCCATCATTACAGTGCCGGTCAGTGGACCTTCATGACCGTGTTCTCGATGACCTCAATGCTCATCCCGTTCTCGTTCTACTTCGCGGGACTGCAGCACCTTGATCCGACGCGGGCCATCGTTACCAGTTGCCTGGAGCCTGTTTGGGCGATCGCGTTGACGGCAGCCCTTCTGGGCGAACTCGTCTCGGCGGTGCAAGTCCTTGGAATGGTGATTGTGCTGGCCGCGACCGTCTTGATTCAACGCCCTGACCGGTCGCACAGGGAACCGACAATCGCCGTCGAGCCGATCGAGTGAGGTCAACCTGAGGCCGCGGGCGGAGTCGGGCGCCGCTACTTTCTCGCGTGCACCACGTGCGCCTGGACTCGGGCTTCGGTATGCTCTTCGGCATATAACGCGTCAATTTGCTTGTGGTAACGCTGCTCCAGATGCCGCCGCCGTAGCTTCATGCTCGGGGTCAGAGTTCCGTCGGCAATGCTGAGTTCTTCCGGTAGGATCATCACTTTCTTGAGCTTTTCGTATTGCGCAAGGTTCTCATTCAGTTCATCTACAATGCTCTGGTAGAGCGATTGCACCTGCGAAGACCGGACCAGTTCTTTCCGGGAACTCGCCGATACATCGTGCTCGCGCGCCCATTCCTCCAACACCGGGAAATTCGGAACCAGCAGCACAGAAGGGAAGCGCCGTTTATCTCCCACCACGGCGGCTTCACCCACGAGTGGATTGGCCTTCAGAGAATTCTCAATCGGTTGTGGCGCGATGAATTTTCCACCAGATGTCTTGATCAGGTCCTTCTTGCGATCGGTGATCGACAAAAAGCCGTCTTCGTCCAGATGTCCGATATCGCCAGTTTTAAACCAGTCGCCGTCGAAGGCTGAAGCTGTTTCCTCGGGCATGTTCCAGTAACCCTTGAACACTGACGACCCGCGCACCAAAACCTCTCCGTCCGCTGCGATCCGCACCTCGAGGTTTGAAAGAACTCTGCCGACCGTAGTCAGTTTGTGTTGAGACGGCACGTTGACCGCGATCACCGGCGAAGTTTCGGTCAGTCCGTAGCCTTCATCGATTCGAATCCCGATATCCGCATACCAGGCGGCGAGTTCACGGCCCAGTGGCGCGCCTCCTGACAGGAAAAGCCGGGCGCGCCCTCCCATGCCTTGCCTGATCTTCTTGAAAATCAGCCGGTCTGCCAGCCTCCACGACAGCGACTTTGGGACCACGTCATTCAGGATCTTTTCGCGGTTCTTTTGCCCCACCGCCAGCGCCCATTCGAAGATTCTCAGCTTCGTTCCCCGCGTCGCCTGCAGGACCTTGTTGCGGATCTTTTCGTAGACACGCGGCACTGCCACGAAAAGAGTAGGACGGACCTCCATTAGGGCTTGCGGAAGGTCATCGAAATTCGGGCAATATGCGACGCTGACCCCGCGCTGGAAGAGCAGGTAGTCCACGTGGCGGGCAGTGATGTGCGACAGCGGCAGAAACGAGACAGCAGTATCTCCCGGACCAATATCCACCAGGTCTGCCGTCATCCCCACGTTCGACGCTATATTGCCATGGGTCAGGATGACCCCCTTAGGCGTGCCGGTCGTCCCGGACGTATAGATAAGGGTCGCAACGTCGTCGGGCTGGATCGAGTTTGCGATCGTTTCGATCGCAGCATCCTGCACTTCGCTGGCCCCATTCAGGATGTATTGCATCTGCGGAACTTCGGGCAAATCGTCGCACTTCTCCATCACCACGATGCGCTCGATTTTCGTGTGGGCGCGTATGGAATCTACCTTCTCGTACTGTTGGCGAGTTGACACAAACGCGATGCGCGCCTCGGAGTGTTGGAGAAGATATAAGACCTGCTCGGCCGTGGTCGTGGCGTAGATCGGGACGACTATGCCCCCCAGCAACAGCGTCGCAAAGTCGGTGATGGCCCATTCCGGACGGTTCTCGCTAAGAATCACCACCCGGTCACCCTCGCCGACTCCCCAGGACTGAAGTTGGTGGGCTGTCGCCATGACCCAGCGATGTAATTGGGCCGACGTGATAGGTTGCCACGCACCGCTTTCACGCGTAAGCATCGCGCGGTCGTCATTACGACTTACGACGGTGAAGAAAACGTCATTGAGTGTGCGAATATTCATCACTCACCAAACTTGGCTACCTCGAAGCAGCCCGCATCCCACTCAGCAGGATGTCCAAAATTGGTTCCGCAACATGTGACAGCGGATAGTCCTTCTCGCTCAACACCCACGAAGTCACCATTTCGTCGATTGCACCGAAGAAACAGTTCGCCGCAATCTTCTCGGGGAGGTCGGCGCGAAATTCTCCATTGGCCTTGCCATCGCAAATCGCTTCTCGAACCAGTCCGAAATACTCGACCAGGTGCTCGTGGGAGAACTTCGACAAAAACCGAGTACTCTGCCGCAGCTCCATTTGGAAGACCACCGCCAGGTTGCGATTCGATCCCAGCGCCTCCAGGTGCAACACGGCCAGGCGCCGCAAACGGGCTGACGGCGTAGGCAAGCCCTCCAATTCCAATCTCGCTGTGCGCATGAAACCATCGAACGCCGTGTTGATCGCGGTTGCCAGGATTTCGTCTTTGTTTTTGAAATACAGGTACACGGTGCCGTCGGCAACGTCGGCGCGGTCTGCGATGTCAGACACCCGCGACACAAAGAAACCCTTTTCTGCGAATACTGCCACTGCAGCGTCGAGAATGCGTTGATACTTATCCGAACTCCGGTTCGCTCCACTGGTTGGGCCTTGGGAGGTCGCATCCGCTGCAGTAGGGTCTCGTTTAGCCACGGCTACTCACCGTAAACCTAATGGATTCTTTGCGATGGCGACAACGAAGTCTTGGGAGATGGCAGAGCTCCGGAACCGCCGGACGGCAATTTTACCGCCGAATGAATACTCATTCAATCTATCCCCACATTGGGAATTGCGCAATTACGCGCGTCACAATTCAACGTGAATTCCGGTTTTGGGAACAAATGCTGCGCCTGACTCCAAGCGCCGGAATGCTGCCCTATGTCCTGTTGCATCCATTCGTGGGAGAATAACGACACGCTTCCAAGCATCACATCACCCCGGAAAAGTATCGAGAATTGCGAGAGGAGAGTGTTCATGAATCGCTTGATAACGGCCATCGTGTTCGCCGGGCTGTTAGTGCCGACGATTCGCGCGGCTGAGAAGCCCGCCGAAACACCACCACCACCAGCCGTCAAAGTGGGAGACATGGCCCCTGACTTTACCCTGACCGATCAAAACGGCAACAAAGTTTCGTTGAAGGATTTCAAGGGCAAGAAGAATGTCGCCCTCGCTTTCTACATTTTCGCCTTCACAGGTGGTTGAACCAAGCAGATGCAGAACTTCCAGCAGGATCTCTCCAAGCTGGAAGCTGCAGATACCCAGGTTCTGGGTATAAGCATGGATTCGCAACCGTCGAATAAGGCATGGGCGCAGCAGATAAACGTTACATTTCCGCTGCTCAGCGATTGGGGCGGCGACGTGACTAAAGAATACGGGCTCTACAACCCCAAGTACAAAGCCGCGCGGCGCGCCAACTACGTGATAGACAAAAGCGGCAAGGTCGTGGAGATGCAACTAGACTCCGAGGCCATCGATCCCACCAAAGTCGTCGACGCTTGCCAGGCGCGGAAGTTGAACCGGTAGTGCTGAGTTGACCGTACGAGTCACTCCGTTCGTAGATGAATCGCCGGGAGAGGTTCCGGTGCGCGGCACCTTGCATCGCGCCGCTGAGTCCTCCGGCGATTTCCTGGTGTTGACCCATGGTGCTGGCGGAAACTCACACGCTGCAGTGCTAGTCGCGTTGGCTGAGGAATTGGCTGCCGCGGGGACCAGCGTTTTGCGCTGTGATCTGCCCTATCGTCAGCGGCGTCCGCAGGGACCGCCCTCGCCTGCGAATGCCAAAGAAGACCAGGAAGGCCTGCGCCGAGCCATGACGCTGATGAGGAAACAATTCGCTGGTCGCGCGTTCCTCGGTGGCAGTTCTTACGGAGGCCGCCAAGCCAGCCTCTTGGCCGCACCAAACCCGGGCTTAGTCGAGGGTCTTCTGTTGCTTTCCTACCCGCTACATCCGCCCGGAAAGCCGACTCAACTGCGAACCGCTCACTTTCCAGAGCTGCAAACGCCATCGCTGTTTGTCAGCGGTACCAAGGACGTCTTCGGGACGATCGAGGAACTGGAGGCCGCCATCAAGTTGATACCTGCTCGCACAGACCTGGTAAAAATTGAGGGAGCCGCACACGGCCTCTCGAAGTCAGGCAGCGCGGAGGCTATTGCGGGCGTTGTCAGAAAGTCGTTTCTGGATTTCTTCGTCTGAAAAACGAATAGCTCGCATAACGAGAAACATGCGCGACGAAGCCGTTCGACTTGTTAGACTGTTGATTCCCTGAAAACACCCGGCCCAATGCAAAACATCGAAAAGCCCGCAATCAAAGTCTTCGTCGCCACGACGGTGATGCTGACTTTCATTTCCTTCTGGCGCGCCGCGGCCATCGTGCTATCCGACTTGGCCTCGTCGGCTTATTACGTGGGCGGCGATGCCGAGAAGGTTATCGGCAAGAGCGCTCCCTGGTTTGTGCTGGCGGTGATGCTGTTCAGTTATGCTGTCCGCTCGATCTACATCGAGTCCAGCAGCATGTTCGTCCGTGGCGGCGTGTACAGGGTTGTTAAAGAAGCCATGGGTAGCCAACTGGCCAAACTCTCGGTTTCTGCGCTTCTCTTCGATTACGTCTTGACCGGCCCGATCAGTGCCGTTTCGGCGGGCCAGTACCTCGCAGGCTTTGTAACCGACCTGTCCACTCGCTACCACCATCCCCTTCAGTTGAGCGATGCCCAGGCGGGATATTTCGCAGCGGCCTTCGCCGTCGTCGTGACCGTTTTCTTCTGGTGGAAGAATACCCAGGGCATCCACGAATCGAGCGAACAGGCTCTGCGCATCATGCAGATCACGACCGTGATGGTCGTCGTCCTGATCGTATGGTGCTTGATCACTCTCATCGTGCACCCGGCGCATTTGCCGCCTTTGCCGTCCAAGGCCAACATCACCATGGATCATGATTCCCTGGGATGGCTCTATCACAGTTGGGTGGCGAACCTGACGTGGGTGCTGCTGCTGGTAGGTTTCGGACATTCGGTACTCGCAATGAGCGGTGAAGAATCGCTCGCGCAGGTCAATCGCGAGATCGAGCATCCCAAGCTGAAAAACCTCGAGAAGACCGGGCTCGTGATCTTCGTTTACAGTTTGCTGTTCACCTCGCTCGTTTCGTTCTTCGCTGTCATGATCATCCCCGATAAGATCCGGCCTGATTACTTCGCCAACCTGATCGGCGGCCTGGCGATGAACGTGGTCGGGCCTTACACCCTCAGGCTCTTCTTCCAGGGCTTTGTGGTTTTGGTGGGCGCTCTGATTCTGTCCGGCGCCGTCAACACCGCGATCGTCGGGGCCAACGGCGTGCTCAACCGCATTAGCGAAGATGGCGTCATGCCGACCTGGTTCCGCAAACCTCATCCCCGGTTCGGAACCAGCTATCGCATCATCAATCTCATCGCGTTTCTGCAGATATTCACCATCATCGCCAGCCGCGGCAACGTGTACCTGTTGGCCTCGTTGTACGCATTCGGTGTTATCTGGAGCTTCGCCTTTAAGTCGCTGGCTGTCCTTGTATTGCGTTTTACCGAGCCGGAAAATCGTCAATGGAAGGTGCCGGGCAACTTCCACATCGGCAAAGTCGAAATTCCTGTTGGACTGGCGTTGATCTCGCTACTACTATTCGCTACCGCCGTGGTCAATCTGTTCACCAAGCAGTTGGCGACCATCTCCGGAGTCGCGTTCAGCGCGGTTCTCTTCGGTGTCTTCACCGTCTCGGAGCACCTCAATAAGAAGACGGTTAGCGGCCAGCATCACGAGCTGGAGCAATTCCGGGTGAACGCGCGGGAAGAGTTGACTGCGGCGGATATGGAGGTCCGCCCGGGCAATATCCTTGTCGCCGTGCGCGACCCGAAGAATCTTTCCTATCTGCGCGACATCCTGCTCAAGACCGACACGGTAAAGCAAGACGTTGTCGTCATGACAGCTCGCGTCATCCACCGCGAGCATTCTTTCAGCGGCAACGAAAGCATGGACACCGCAGACATCTTCGAGCAGTACGAACAGGAACTGTTCACCGCGGTAGTCAACCTGGCCGAGAAAGAGGGCAAGCACGTCTCGCTGCTGGTCGCGCCCACCAACGATGTCTTCGAGAGCATCATGGTTACTGCTCAGCGGCTGGGTTCAACGCAAATTGTCTGTGGCCTTTCCAATAAACTCACTCCCGAAGAGCAGGGCAAGCTGACGGGAGACGCTTGGGAGCGGCTGCCAGATCCCAAACCTCGCCTGCGCATGGATGTGGTTGCTCCCGACGGTCGCAAGTGGGAGTACATACTGGGGCCGCATGCTCCACGCTTCCGTCCCCAGGACCTCAAATTGATGCATGACATTTGGCTGCGATTGACACGCGATCCGAATTACAGCCACTTGCATCACTATCACGTGGTCTCAGTCGCCTTGAAAGAGTTGGATGCGCGCTTGAACAGCAGCGAGCGCACCCAGGCTTTGGCGGATTTGCAGGAAGAGCTGGATCGCGACGACGACACCTAGAAAGATGAGACTCTGCAGGACGAGTCTTTCTTTTTGTCGTCCCTCGCCGACTTTTGTGAGCGGGGGATCTGCTTTTTACACTCTTGCGCCGACCCAAATCACTCAGGCAGCGGTGTAAACCCAATGGCCTCCAGTTGCCTCCGCAACTCTGCGGGAGAATTCGACACGATCCCTCTGATGCCCAATTTCTGAGCGGCCTGCACGTTCACCGCTCGATCGTCCACAAACAGCGCCTCCTGGGGCGCCACTCGAAGGCACTCCAGACAGTGCCCGAAAATCTCGGCCTCAGGTTTCGCCATCCGGATCTCCGACGATAGCGCCAGGCAATCGAATCCCTCCGCCCAAAAAGGTTCATTGCGGACCTTCTGCACCATGTCGTGGTGCATGTTGGAGAGCACGGCAGTCTTCATGCCCCACGACCGCAATCGAGCAGCCCAGCGCAGCACCGACTGGTTCAACCGGCTCCACATGGCAACGTCCATCTCGCGCAGTCGGACCGCTCGCGCCGCGCTCAGTTCAACTCCCGCGCCGCGAGCGATCTCCGTCCAATATGCATCGCCATCCAGGTCTCCGCGATCGTATGCATGGCGCAGGGAAGCATAAAGCTGGCGGAATCGGTCTTGCGGCAATTCGAGTATCCCCGCCATCATTGCTATCGCCGCTGGATCGGGTGGCTGCGAAATCACTTCACCGTAGTCGAGGATCACAGCGCGAATCGGCGAAGCTGGGTTGGTGGTCTCGTACGAAGGCACAGTTGGGGTGTCCGTTTTGTGATCCAACATTTGGGATCATCGTACCGCAACAGCGACGTTGAATTGCGCGGTACCGCCCACGAACGCTCTAATGTTTTTGTTATAATTGATGAGCCGCAACGCTGCGCGCGCCCTTAGCTCAGCTGGATAGAGCGTCTGGCTACGAACCAGAAGGCCGGGAGTTCGAATCTCTCAGGGCGCGCCATAATTCTCTTGAAAAGTCTGTGAGTTACGGCGGGACGGGAAGACCCGCTGCGGTGTACTGTCCGCTTTCTTGGGCAAAATGTCCGTGTTTTTATTTTCCGCCTCATTGAATTCCCGCTGACGGCTTGCTGGTGATGGTTTGCCGCTCCTGCTCACGAGCAGCTTTTAAGTACTCCTGCGTCCGTTCCATCGCGCTCCGCAAGTCAGCTTCGCTCACGATGTTGTACCGGTCGAAAATCGAACGCGTCTTGTGACCGCTGACGCTCATGGCAACTCGCTCAGGAACCCCCGCACGAACCATGTTACGCACAGCAGTGCGGCGGAAGTCGTGAAAAAGTTTCCCCACGTAACGCGGCTCGCCTGTACCGCACGGCTCGCACTTGCGGCCAATTACCGGCTGGCCGCAGGAACGGCAGAGAAACTTGCCCAAACCCGCCATCACGCAAGCCGTCTGCCATGACTTGCGAAAATCCTTGATGGGCTCGCCCGCGTGATGGAAAACCAGCGGACCCGAGCGGGCGGCCTTGCGACGTTCCAGGAATTCCGCTAGTTCACCTTCGCATACGATCATGCGCGGCTCGCCGTTCTTCGCATCGACACCGCGCAAACGGATCGTGTCGCCGTCCACATCTTCCCACCGAAGCGCAGCGATCTCACTCTTGCGCCAACCAACCAGATAACCGAACAGCACGAAGTCGCGAAGATGTTCTGGCAGGTTCTCAACAACGGACCGAAACTGCGCTTCGGCAAAAAATCCTTGCCGCTCGTTGCCCCGCTCCGGAAGGTGACGAATCCGAGGGATGCTTGATAACCGTTTGTTATCCATCGCTAGCCTGAAAGCCTGCTTCAAGAGTTGCGTGCGACGATTCACGGTTGCCGGTTGTGCTTTTTCGGCGAGCCGTTCGGTGATGTAGCGGTCAACCGCTTCGGCGCTGACTTCTATAGCACGCCAAGCCCCGAAGTACTCACGGGTGTACTTCAAGTTGCTCTTGAATTGTGCGCTGTCCTTGCCGCGCAATTGATAGTCCGCTTCCAGCGCATCCAGGAGTTCCGAGACTCTGATGCGCTCTTGTTGCGGGCCAATGAAAGGCTTGGCGTTGATCTGATCTGCACCTACCTCCTTCAGCTTGCGGTTCAGGAACTTCTCGGCCTTTTTCTCATCCGTTTCACCTGTGCTCTGGCGGTATTCCTTGCCCCGCAAGTAGTACGCGCACGAATAGATCGTGCCACGTTTGAAGATACGGCCTCTGCCTCTTTCTCGGGCGATGTTCATGGCCGCACTCCCTTCCGCTTGCCCAGGTACTGCTCAAGCGCCCGCGTAATCACTTCTTGCAGCGCCTGCCCATCGTCGATTCCGCGATGCTTTGCGGCATTCAGCAACGACTGCGGCAAACGCACAGTCGTTCTGACAGTCGGGTCGCCGTCAACATGTCGTTTCGTCATACCTTTCGACCTCTAGTCGGAATACCGACAGGTCGAGCGTAGCTGCGTGATGCTTTGCTGTCAAGATGTATATGCTGCTTTATGTGCCTCTCGATTCCCGAAGCGGAAAATAACAGCTTGCGTCCCACGCGCCGCGTGAAGGGAAACTGGCGATGGTGGCGGTACAAATAATCTCGGGACACTCCCATCCTGTGGCTTGCTTCCGCGACATTGAGCAACTCATCCGACTCTTGGCGCTGAGCGGGCGGCGAAGCCAACCTCGCCATTGCGGTGGCGCGGATTTCTTCCAGCTGCCCAAGCAATGAAGGCAATTGGTCGGCCGGCAACTCTTGCGCGTCTCGTAGCACGATTTGGAGTTCGTCTCGCATTTGGTGTTCCACCGGATGTGCCCTCGCAAATCCTTACTGTTCAATCAGCTACCTGTGCCTGTCCGCCGTTTGTACGCCTACTTATGCCCGTAGTCCCTCGCATTTTCCGGGCAACGCACTGGCGCATCGGAGTAGGAATCCGTTGCGTCCACACTCTCGGCGGCTGACACATCCGACACTTCCTCTCATATAGAGCGTTCGCGCGCGCGTGTAACGGGGATGACTGGAGAATGTGTCGGATGTGTCAGTACATCTTCCCGAAGGGCGATTCCGACGAAACCCCTCGTTCCGTCTACTCCGGTTCGCCCCGGCTCAATGCCCTTTCCTTGGAGCCCTTGCGTGAACCGTTTCTGCGACCCAGCTCGTTCACCTGCCTGGTCGCACCATCTTTGCCAGTCAGCAAATAGCGCCGCTCCTGCCGTCCAATAACCGGGTCCCAGCGTGCAGCGATCTTCGACCCAGCGTCCCATGGCGTCCTCGGCAGCCAAGTACTGGGAGGTTGCATCTCGGACGACGGCCGGCGGGTTCAGTCCTTCCTGCTGCCAGACGAGGCAGCCCTCAATGGCCCATTGCAGGATGCCCGGATATTCCGCCTTTAACTTTTCGGCAAGGTTGGGGTCTCGCTCATGTTCGCGGATGGTGACTGTAAACGGGATCAGGTGCAGCCGGCGCCGGATGGCTTCGTCTACTGACCGGAGTCCCGGCTTGTGATTTCCGGCAATGATTAACTTGAACTGGGGAAGGTATTCGAAAAAATCTTGCCGCATGAATCGGGCTGTAACAGGATCTCCGCCGGTTAATGACTTGATCTTTGCCTCGGCCCACCAGCGACCGTCCTCGGTCTCGATTGCGGTGACGAAACGTGCGCCGCGGAGCCCCGCCACGTCGGTGGGGTGTTGTTCGGTGCTGGTTGCCGTAAATGTCGACGCTGGCGCAGTTTTGGCATAGTCACCAAGTAGCCCCGCAATGGTGGACAGAAAAACGCTCTTTCCGTTTGCTCCGGTGCCATACAGGAAAAACAGCGCGTGTTCGCGTATGGAACCACTTAAACCGTACCCGATGACCCGCTGCAAGAACGCCTGTAACTCGGAGTTGCCATCGGTAATGCGGTCAAGGAAGCGCCGCCACAACGGGCACTCACCGCCAGGGCCCGTCGCCGTCATCTTGGTGATGTATTGATCGCGCCGGTGCTCATGAACGTTGCCGGTGCGAAGATCGACGGTTCCATCCGGCGTGTTTAGCAGCCAAGAATTAGAATCCCATTGCTCAGCCGTAGCTGCATGGTGACGGTCTGAACGGGCGAGCCGTTCGATTGCCGAAACTGTTTGGGCAGCTGCAATCTTCATGGCGCCCTGTTCCTTGGTGTCTCCGCATTCGGCACTCGCGCGCCGGCAGATAGCGCGGCATCGGTCGAAAACGGCTAACGTGTCGTCTTCGCGCCAGCGGGTCCCATCCCAACATATCCACCGGCCCCATGCCGCGACATAACGCAGTTCGCCTTCATGCTGTCGTGTGAAACGCAGAGCGAGCGCTTCCTCCGAGAATCTCGGTGGCAGTGCATCTACTGAAGTGGCGTTAACGTCGCGTTTCATCTCTACCCCTCGTGTTCTTCACCGTCGTTCAAGGTCACTTCCGCTCTTTGTGGTTTGTGCGAAGTTCGAAGTCATTAGTCGCCGCTCTCGCCAGATGATCCACCGCACAGGCGTAAGAGCGCGTTCCGCGGAATTCTGGCACAGCGATTGATCTTGACCATCCTTAGCTTTCCGTTGGCCACGAGCTTTCGGATCAGTGCTTCCGACACCCCAGCGACTCGGGCCGCCTCGCCATAAGTGAAAGCCATCTGCATGAGTGGTTGTTTTGCTTGCATGAGGTTCTATCCTTGTCGGTACCGTGCTGAATCTGACAGTAAAGCCCCGGAGCATCGAGTGAACGTCGTGGGAATTGGGGTCGTTTGTTTGAGGGGCGGAGGTGGTCGATGGCTGAAGTAAGACAACTAGAGATTCCCAAGTTCAAGCCGGAGGAAGAAGCGGAGTTCGGTAGCTTGCAACGAGCCTTCGCGGAAATCTGCGAAGCACTCGGCGTGCATAGGATGACCGCGGATGCTATTCGAACGATCATGGAGCGACTTGTTCGTGAGGCACTGGGCAGAGCGAAACCGAATCGAAGAATGGCGTACTTGGAACAATTCCGCGACTTTCTATGTCCGCTACCTGATGAAATAAGAAGAACTGACGAGAGCGGCCGCGCTCGATTTGTTCGATTTCGTGTCGAAGATTTCCGACTGAAAGATGCAAAAGGCCGAAAGAATGCATCGGCCTCTAACCCGGCAAAAGCAGGATGGAGAAAGGTGTTGCTCGAAAAAGGTGGTGAGCTGTGGGAAGCTGAGATACCAGACGCGGTTGACGATCCAGGATCAGTGACCTACGTGAATCTGGAGGAGTGGAAACGTTTCATGGCCAGCGAGACGATCCATCATGGAAACGCTCCAGCCTCGACCGTGGATCGGTCTAAGGCCAAGTTCTTGCGACCACTCAACC
Organism: uncultured Acidobacteriaceae bacterium; assembly: GCA_963699185.1. GTDB lineage: Bacteria > Acidobacteriota > Terriglobia > Terriglobales > Acidobacteriaceae > DASRAA01. The sequence continues at coordinate 2,550,785 of OY969419.1, forward strand.
AAGCGTCCGTGCTCCTTAGAGAATTCGAGTCTCTCTATCCCCATATTTCTAAGCTCCAGAACCTCCGATCGGAGGATGTCCGAGAGAGATTTTTCCCGGACGTACCGATTAGGCGCTTTCGTGAATGGATGGAAGGTCGAACTCCCGCTGCGTCGGACCTGGCGCTTCTGGTTGCTGCCTACCGCGCAAAACTGACCGCGACTTCGGGAAACTTGTCCACGCTTCGAGAATGGCAGGCGGGCGCCCAATGGGCAAAGCACAAGGCAGAAAAGGCATAGTTTCCGTCCGGCGTCGGGCACGGGGCCACCCCTCTCAATAGTTCATAATTCCCGAACTCCACGGTTCCGCCCTTGGCCGGCCTGTTTACACCGCCCCACCGAGCAAAAGCTAGGGGGTGAGTGACGCAAAGAAGCGGCCGACCGGCCGATCCCGTTCTGACGAGAAAAATTCTCGCCCGATTTTTTCTGGGGACCACTTTTTTCGGTCCGTGATACTTGCCGCACAACGGCTGTCTAAGACTTGGACTGCTGAGCGCCAGCGCAGGCAGGGAGTGGGGTGTCAAATGAGGTTTTCTGGTAAATCCGCCTGACCGCGCACAGGGGGGTGAGACAATGCAGGGGCGGCATTGTATGGGCGGGATGTAGCGAAAAACCGTTACGCGGTGACCTGTCACCGGCGCTGCGTATTCGATGACGGAGCCCCGGCTTTCTTCGCGGTGAATCCCTCAACCGATTGCCCGCGCCACAGACGGCGCTGGAGGTGTGGCTCTGACCTGACCGCGCCAATTGGTTTCATACAGAGTGCGCCCGGCGAGGCCCCACATTCCCGGCACACAATTCGCAGTGGGGCGGTTTCCATGCGGACAGTCACCCCGGGTGCGAGGATTCCATTCTGTCTGTTTCTCTACTGAGATATTTGATTTGGTCCGTGAGAGTTTGCCACTTGTCGGTGGCGCGGACGAAACCCCGATACTCCTGTGCAATGAAAAGCAGCAGCCAACCGAACGCAGGTGTTAAGCACCACCACTGCCGGAGGCTAGGGATGAACATAGCACTGACCAGAACATAAAGAGCGGTCGTTTCAAAGTTGAAATTAATACCCTCCCGGACGTACGCAGCAAGGTCCCGACCTACCTCCTCACGGGCCATTCGTTCATGGTAATGGTCGTACCATCGAGCCCAATTTGAGTCGTCGATATGGTTGGTGGTTCTCTCAAGGTCGAGCGCTGCGAGAGCCATCGTGCCTTGTGCCGGTGACACCCGGTCGATTGCCTCGCGTCTGAGAGCGAATACTTTGTCCGTCATGAACTGGGTGTCGTTCGGGGCGTCTTCACCAAGACGTTTTTTTAATACGAGCCGCCATCTTGGGTCCCGCCAAGGGGCGACCTCAAATGATGGGGGCGGAACGTATGGACGTTTCGCTTGGACGGCACCTCCATAGGCCCCGCCAATTGCTCCAAGTAAAGAGCTAAGAAACGTAGTCAATGTGTTCCCAATGACGAAGGCCGCGAGCAATATCAGGCTGAGCTTTGTCCTGTATCCAAGAAAGCTAAGCGCGAAGAACCATGCAAAGGAACCCGGTGCGACCAAGTGGTAAATCAGAAGCGCAACAAAACCGGGAATCACTCCGGCGAGGAAGTAGACGAATCTTTCGAGTGGATACTTTGTCACGTCCATGCAGGGGTAGATTAGAGGTTCTTGTGCGAATTGTCTAAGCCCTTCGAGCTGGCGAAATCAAATCTCGCAACGCGAGCCCTCGCGGAATCACTTGCAATCTCAGTGGGTCTGGCCGAGCATTCTGTTGCGCTAGTGTGATCCGCAGAGTCCAGCGCAGGTCATTCGCGACCTTTCAATGGAGTGTCGTGCACCACCCTTGGTATCGGCGGCTATGGAACCACCCCCGCTGATGATTTGCTGCATCTTGTCGTGAATCTCCGTGTAGACCTTGATGCCCTTGATTGCAGTTTCCGCAGCGGCTTGCCTGGCGCCGTCATTAGTTGCATTGATCAAGTTGGTTTGAAATGTCATAGCGATCTTTTGCATCGCGCTCTCGAACGCTGCGTTATTGGCTTTAATTTGCCAATTCCTTTGCCGACGGCATGGTCCACTCCTCCGTTTCGGTCGAAGTCTGGCACGTATGCGCCTGTCCGTCCGATGGTATTTCTTGCGGCTTGCGGTTCCCGCCATGCTGCGGGTTGTCTAAGTCTTAGACTCGTCGCCTCTCCGTGAGTTTCGGTCACCGCTTTTGCGTGTCGTAAAAGCGGCCAGGTGGGACTTAACTGTTGGTGTCTGAGAAGCGAACCGATGCCCCTCGTGGACTCGCTCGATGCGCGTACTCGAAAACTCAACCAACAATCCAGCTATTGGAATTCTTCCCAAATGGAGGAGAACGCTATTACCAGCGCGAACAGCACAAGGCCGATAACGATCAGGAACCTTGCACTCCGTCTTTGGTCTTCAGCGATTTTCAGTTTGCCCCAGGCGCCTGACCATGCGTCATCTTCACTTATGGACGAATACCCTAAACTTACGGACTGAGCGTCGAAAGTCGTCATCTGGCGCACAGAGTCAAGCTGTTCTTTCAAAACCACAAAGTGCCAAGTTTCATCCGGCGGCCTTTGAGCGTCCCTCTTACAGTACTCCTCATAATCCCGGCGTTCCTCGTCACTGGCTTGAGAAAGATCCATGTAGCCATTCTCGATGTCTATGTGCTTGAAGAATTTGCTAAATTTGCGAAACTCCGGACCTGCGAACTGCGCATCCCGGCGTGTGTAAACGGCGGTTGGAGCCTGAGCCAGTACCTCGGCTTTGTACTGATCTGGCGTTAGGCCGGCACTCCGCTCTGACAACTGGGGGCGGAAAGCCAACAACCCCTTTCTGGCGATTCGGCCCGAGTTTCCGTAGGCTGAAAATGCCATCCAGATTGCGAGAAACATAGCATCGATCAGATTGATGATTTGCCAGTCTGACCGCGCCATGCGTATTCGAAACACGGGGTTGTATAGCACCGCGTTCGCTCCGAGCGCCCACGCCCATAACGGCCGCTGCTGCTTAAACATCTCCATCGCCCAGTAAGCCGACACTGCGCAGACGCCAAGCCTCAGCAGTATGTAGAAGGCATAATGCCAATAAGAGAAGGCAGCCATCAGGAGAGCGAAGATGCACCCGATAACGGGGGCGTACTTCCGCAGCCATGAAGCCTTCTCCCAAAAGTTCTGTTTTCGATTCCTGGCCGCCGCTGCCCTCAAAAACTCCACATTGCTGACTCCGCCATGATCATCACATTCGTAAACTTCTGGCAACAGACACTCCCGGTATCGATGGTCCCAGTAGCTGCGGCAGTTTGGACAGAAGTGACAATGCGTGTCCGCATCAAGTCTTTCCGGCAACGGTTGCGTGCCAGCGTGGGTTTCGCACCAGTATTCATTCGGTAAAATGCAACCGCGATCCTGACATGTCCATTCATGAGAGCAGAAGGGACAGAAATGGGGATGGCGGAAGACGTTGTCCTCCTCGGAAAGTACTAATGCCTTGTAAGACTCTCGCCAAATACCGACCAGCTCTGAGCCTTTAAAACCCACCGCTACTCGCTGAGTTTGAGTCGTCAGCGGACTCGATTCCAATTGCGCGGCTCGTGACGAGATCGTTGTCGGAATGCTGATCCAAGCCTTTCGCAAATGAGGCCGAACAAATTCGCCCAGCTCGGCGACCATTCGATTCGTCCAACTGAGGTAATCCCTCGCTCCAGCCTCAAACCAATATGCGGCCAAATCTGCCAACTTCTGCTTAGCGGCGGGCTCCAGCGCCACCTCAGGCCGAAGCGAACGCTGGAGTGCGCTTTGAACACCCGGTTCACACGCAAAGAGCATGTGGTCGCGGCCCGCCGTTTCATTTTCCGGCATTCGAAGTCTGTATCCTATAGGCGAAATATCGCCTAAAGAATACAGCCATGCTGTTTGGGTGGCAACGGAAGACATCTGCGGGTGACGTCAAGCTGCTTGTGTAAAAACGCGGAGGGTGCGGGTTTTCCATTCCAGGTTGAAGCGCTGGAAGATGGAGTAGATGATGCGATCGACGCTTTTCACGTTCACGAAGCACACCATGGGACGCGTCCGCCGGCGCACCTCCACGAAGCAGCGCTCGATGATGTTGGTGGTGCGTAGCTTCCTCCACAGATGCCGGGGAAAGCTGAAAAATGACAGCAACTCCGGCAAGTCGCGCTCCAGTTGTCGCACCATGGAACCGTACAGCGCCTGCCAGCGGCGGCGAAAGGCGCGAAAAGCGGCCTCCGCCTGGCGACGGCTGTCAGCGCGATAGATGGCCTGCGCGTCGGCTTTCACCGCGTCATGGTCGCGACGGCGTACTTTTTCCAGGATATTGCGCATCTTGTGTACCCAGCAGCGCTGATGCAGCGCTCGGGGATAGACGGTCTCGATGGCTGCGGCCAGCCCGGGACAACCATCGGTGACGATCAGCAGCAGCTTCTCGCCTTGCAGTCCGCGGCGATACAGATCCTCCAGCAGACCTTCCCAGGCGCTTTGGCTTTCGCCTTTACTGCGCAGAAAGCCCAGGAGTTGCCGGGTACCGTCGGCCCGTACTCCGTAAGCCACCAGCATGTGCACTCGCTGCCGCCCACTGGGCCGTCGCATCCGCAGACTGACGCCGTCCAGGAACAGGTACGCCCATTCGTCCTGCAGCGGCGCCTGATGAAACTGCCGCACCGCCTCATCCAAATCGCGACTCAAGCGGGATACGGTCTGCGGACTGACCACCTCGCCGGTCACAATACCCACCAGCCGCCCCACTTGGCGGGTCGAAATGCCCCGCAAAAAGGCCTCGCGAATTAACAGTGAGACTTCTTCCGCCCGCCGCTGAAACTTCTTGAGCACCTCCGGCAGAAAACCGCGCTTGCGAGTGCGGGCAATGCGCAAACGCAGGGTCCCAAAGCGAGTCACAAAGTCGCGCGCGTAATAGCCGTTGCGGTAATCCTGACGCGGCTTCTGCCGGCTATGACGCGGGCGCACCATGTACAGGTCGCGTTGCCGCTCTGACAGCAGCTCGAACAGCCGGCGCATGCTCTGCTGCACCTGTCCCTGCAGGTCGCCCCAAAAACTCTCTTTCAGCTCGCTGACGAAATGTTGGAACTGCTCGGTGATGGGTGTTACCTTCGCCATGAGTGTAAGTCTCCTTGTGAGAATGGCTTCAGCTTGTCAAGGCCAAAGCCAACTTACACCCTCTCGCTTTTTACACAATCGAAGTTACGTCACCCATCTGCGTTCGGGTTGGACGAAGAATCCGCAAACTTCGCCGGCAGCGAGGATGGACGCAGGATTACTTAGCCGTTCATACCGGGTTAGGCCGAGCCTTCATATCAAACTTGGAGACTGGCAAGAAAGAGCCTTGCCTAAGGTCCCTAGAGATCCTCGCTCTCGGGTTTGAGCTTTCTGTGTCGCAACTTCTGCGTGGCGTGTAGAAGGTTTCAGGTCGGCAGATCTGAGCGCAAGTCCGATCCGCAACCTGATCTCGCCGGAGCCACGGTGACTGGCATCCAAACGCCTTACCTGCACGAGGAGCTGTCCGCCGCCGACTTCGTCATCCCATCACGTGCGGCCGTGTCAGCGACTGTGGATCAGAGTCGAAGGAACTGCCTGTGCCTGAGCGGCGCGCTCGACAGAAATACGCAATACGACAGCTCAACCTGGCGACCGCCGCGACGATTCTCGCGCAAGATCCGCTACCGAGGTACAATCTTCGCTTAAATACACTTCCAGAAAGAATTCAATGTCTAAGACTATTTGTTTGTTCAATCACAAGGGCGGCGTTAGCAAAACGACAACGGCGTTTAATCTGGGTTGGATGATGGCCTTGAAGGGCAAGAGGGTCTTGCTTGCGGACTTCGACCCTCAGTGCAATCTAACGGGAATGGTCATGGGCTTCAAGGGGGTGGATGACCTCGCAGCGATCTACAGTGCAACTCCCCCGAATAACGTTAAGGACGGCCTCGCCCCAGCGTTTGAGTCGCAACCTCGACAAATCGCACCGGTAGAGTGCGTTGAGGTTCCCGGGAACGATAACTTGCTTCTTCTCCCGGGGCATATCGGGCTCGCGGAATACGAGACGACGTTAGGGATTGCTCAGGAACTCAGTGGCTCGTTGTTGGCCCTTCGCAATCTGCCCGGCTCGCTACACTTCCTCCTGAATGAGACCGCTGCGAAATACCATGCCGACTTCGTTCTGGTGGACATGAGCCCAAGCCTCGGGCCTCTGAATCAAAACCTCCTTACCACAAGCGATTACTTCCTCGTACCGCTGCATCCCGATTACTTTTCGTCGATGGCTCTAAGTTCCCTTGCCAAGGTGTTACCACGGTGGAAATCCTGGGCGGTAACCGCCTACGAAATTGAGGCCCTGACGAGCGCAGACTACCCATTCCCAAAGCCAAACATCACCTTCATCGGCGCAGTAGTACAGAAATATCGACCGCGCAGCGGGCGGGCCAGTAAAGCGTTCCAAAGATGGATTGATCAGCTTATCCTTGGGTTAAAGGACACGCTCGTTCCCGCGCTCGATAAGGCAGGCATGGTGGATCCAAAGTTGTTCAGGGATCGGTTAGGAATTGAACCATGGACTCCTTTGCTCGAGGTTGCGGATTTTAACAGCCTGATCGCACTGTCCCAAGAGTACCAAGTTCCCGTCTATGCGCTAACGGCAGAACAAACGACACAGAAGGGCGCGGTGTGGGAACAGACAGAAGCGAGCATGAATGTTTTCCGCGAAGCCTTCTCGTCCTGCGCGGACAAACTGTTCACACTAACCCGGTGAGACATTCTTGACACCATTGGCGCACTTCGAAGCGGTGTGGAGCCGATGTGCTCAGTTATCAGCTCTACACTCTTACCTTGAAAGAAGTGTTACTGGCATCTTGCAGCCTGACGAGTTGTTGCGCGCCGAGTGGGTGGCCCGAGTTAGCGCCCTTGACCTTTACATTCATGAGCTTGTCGCTCAGAACATGCTTGCGACCTTTGAAGGTCGGCGTCCGGCGAGTCCAGCATATTTGAGGTTCCAAGTCTCGACTGAGACCCTCAATCGCATTCGTGCAGCAGCCACTCCGTCTGACGCGAGTGCGGCGTTCGACTTATATGTCCGAAGCTACTTGGGCCGGATCACATTTCAAGCTCCGGACGATATCGCAGACGGTGTCAGGTTGTGTTGCACGATTGAACTTTGGAACGAAGTAGCGTTGAATCTTGGCGCAACTCCAGCGACGAAAGCAGATGACTCGAAAAGCCTCAAGACGCAACTGTCTCTTTTGGTGCGACGCCGAAACATAATCGCGCACGAGGGCGACCTCCAACAATCACCCCTTCGAGAGCCCTGGCCCATAAGTCGGTTCGACCTTGCGTTCGTGGCAAGCCAAATCGACCGAATCGTGAGAGCAATAGACGCTGTAGTGTGAATGTCCGCCGCGTCACTCCCTCGGGGCTCAACGTCCCGCAAGGGACCTGCATTCCGCGTCTTCTAGAGATGAACACCTCGGCCATGGTGTGCTCCGGAGGCGAAGAACAATCAGCCGTCGCCGCCCCTAGATCGCAGACTCTCCCTCCCTACTCCGTACATAAGAACTTGGAGGACTATGCCCGGGCGGTCGCCAACTGAGTGCTGGCAACTGATTCCACGTCGGTTCGCAGTCCCAATTCGCCATCCGAAAGTTTTCGTCCCGAGCGTTTATGAGCTGCCCAGCGAGAAGAAGGCTGATAAGCCCCCCGAGTCGCCAGCGCTTGCAATATACACCCAAAATAACTACGCTCGCTGAGCACGAATGTGGGGTAGTTATCGAAGATGTCGATCAGCGACTTCGACATTTACGCCGAAGAGTCCCAAAGATTCGAACGGGACATGCACGTCCAGATCATTGCCACAATGGACGCTGCGACCGAGGCACTCTCCAATACGGCGGACAAGGATCTCGCAATAATCGACAAGCACCTAGTCAAGTCGAGATCGAACTTCGACTATTTGACTGACAAGCGTGTAGACATTCTGTCTATGTATGCCGAGCAGACGCGGTTCCTGCGCAACTCCACACTCGTCTCCCTAAGTTCCCGCCTGTACCAAGCGCTCCGTCGAATGGCAAACCACGCAGAGCGGTTTAGCCCTCGTACAAAGGCTCGATATAACGAAGGTCGGTTCGGGAAAAATAACGAGTTCAAGCGACTTTGGAACGAACTGGAAGAGCGGTTCGGGTTCGACATAGGGGCCAATTCATCGCTGATCGACTTCGTGGAACCAATGGTCATGGCACGTAATCAGATTGTGCACGAAGGATCGCAGGTCAACGTGCTCAGAGACGACATGACCATAGACACAACCTTTTCGGATGCATTCCCTGATTATGTGGACGGCACCGGCATGTACGTCGAAGTCGATGCAAAGGAAGAACTCCTAATGAGAAATTTCGACGAGGCGACAAGGCTTGTGAAATGGGTTGCGGAGGAACTGCGAAAGAAAGAACTGTCCGCTGTCTCACGATCCCAAGAGCCCGAGAATTGTGATGTCACCCGCCCCCCATCCTCGTAACGTTGCCGCGCTCTAAATCACAGACTCTCCTCTCCCCGCTCACTGCCCCCTGCCCTGAAAACTGGAGCCCTATGTCCGGATGGTCGCTAACTGAGTACTGGCGACTGATTCTGCTGAGGCTCGCAGTCCCCAATTGTGGCCCCTGAGCTTTCTTCCGGGGCAGATCGCGCAGAGCCCGGAACCCTCTGGCCGGCTGCCCGGACCTGCGTGGTGCGGTGTTGGGGTCGTCCAACGGCTCTGACGTCTGCACGTTCCAAGACAAGGGAAAACGAAACAACTGTGGGTACGGAGGACGGGTGGTCCTCGGACCCCGCCGCCGACCGAAAAACCAAGGGGTGGGGCTAGGCAAAATCGCGGCCGACCGGCCGACCCGTTCGAGCGAGAAAAAAAATTTGGTTCGAGAGTTTTTCTGGCGTAGTTTTTGATTTGTGATTCCCGCCATGCAGCCGCTTTTCTGTCTAAGACTTAGACTTGGGTTCTTCCGAATTTCTGTCTTCGATTGTCCTCGTTTCATGCGGACTCGACGGATCTGATCCTCGTGGCACACCTGCTTGTCTCCCAGCGACAAAGGGGTATATAGTGCCGGACTATTCCGGCGTTCGCAGGAGGGGCCAAAGACCAAACTGAACATCAGAGGAGGCTCTCCATGGCGGTAAACGGTTTTGTAAATTTTGGAGACATCAAGGGCGAATCCACCGACAAGGACCACAAAGACTGGGTGTCGGTTGCGGGTTATCACGAATCGGTCACGCGCCCTTCGTGGCGCCGAAGACCGGGGGGACGAGCACGGCGCCGGTCCATTCCGAGTTCAACATTACGAAGCTGATCGACGCCGCCACTCACAAGCTCTAAGAGGCTTGCGCTACGGGAAAGCACATCAAGGAAGTAACGATTGATTGCGGGGCTGGGGCCAATCCTGAGGAAGCGGCCAGCAGCAGAGCGAGGATGACGACACTCCGTCCGATACCGACCGCTACCAGATGATCCGCACCTACTTCACCATGTTGCACGACGAGAACATCCAAGGCGCAGCCGGCAAGATGAAGCAGTTCGCCGCCTGGTTCACCCACGGCGTGGCTCACGGCGCGAATCTCCGCAAGGCCGTCTACGAGTCCGACCATAAGGTAGACATCCTCGCCGCCGTGGATCGCTTCTTTGAAGCCCTGCTCAGCGACAAGCTGACGAGTGTCGCGGCACCCGCTCCGCCCGAATCCGTGCCGTCGCTCGAACTCACACCGTCGATTCGATAACGCCGCCGTTTTGTCATGACCAGTGAATCTAGGGTGAAGGAGAGACACAACAGTCCATTCAGAAACTCTCCCGGCGACTACGTATTCCAGCGTCGCCCGAATAGGTTACTTCTTCCTTCCAGCCACCTCAGTGGTCTTGACATCCTTGAGTGTCAACGTCATATTCCCACACCAATCGCAGCGTGACTATGTTTGGGCTACCAAAGATCAGATCACGCGAGATCGTATCCAGGTGATCGGTGAAGTTCGGCACCTGATCCGGCTCATCCCTCATCGGCCGCTTCCCTGTAGTCGATCCACTCGCCTAATTCAACTGGCAACAAGCTTATAGCGGCTCCTTTTTCCGCTGCGGCGTTCAGCGCGTGCGTCATTCATCGTCCCCGCACACGCTGGGTGCAAATCGTTGAGGACTTTTGTCCGTTCGGAGCTTGCTCCCGACGGAACAGGAAAGGAGGGCTCCGATCCCTAGATACGCTCAAAGGACGACGCAGCCCGGGCGCGCCATTCGTAAGGCACCAACGTTGTTTTCTCGTTACAACGTCCAAGCCTGCGGAACGCGGGCAGTCAGGAGGAAGGGACGAGATCTCACCGATGGAGAATGTTTCCGGGCTGGAATTTCTCAGAATCCTAATGTGGAGGTGCAAACCAATGTTGGCCAGGTTTTTCTCTTTCCTTGTTCTACACTTTCTCGCCCTTGCCGTCGTTGTGGTTTCGGCTGAAAGCGCTGCCCAAACACTCGGTAATTGTGTCCCTAACGATAAACACACGGCCTGCATCAACCAACCTGTAGGAACTCAATGCGACGACGGCACCGGCTACGCAGGCACTTGCAGAAGATTGGGTGACAATTCTTGTGAATGTGAAATGCGGCCGGGCTACACTCTTTCAGCTTCTGCTTTGACACCGTCTCCGGTTAACCCGGGAGGCTCTGCCAATTCCACGATTACTGTCACCCAGGCTCCTAGCTACAGTGGCACGATCGCCTTGTCATGCAACAGCGGGGCAAGCACTTCATTGACATGTAGCCTGGTGCCTTCGTCGGTCGGCAATAGCGGCTCAACCTCTACTTTGACAGTCAACGTCGCATCTCAGACCCCGGCAGGATCGTACCCTGTTAAATTCACCGGAGTGGATCAAAACGGTCGGGGCCCTAGAAATGGCGTTCAGTCGCTGACGTTGAATGTCTCTGCCGCGGCTACTGGCAAGTGTGCTATGGTCGGAAACACATGTACCGTCCAGGGAGGCACTCTTTGCGCTGCCGGAAGCGGAGCCGGTGCATGTGGAGTGACACATAACGAATGTGACTGTATTGCTCCGGCATACACGATAACGGTCGGACCTTTTGACCCCTCAGAGGTAGTGCAGGGAAACCAGGCAACATCCACGATAACGATCGCACAGAAATCAGGCGAAACAGGCTATGTTGGCAATGTGGATCTTTCTGCGACCGCGCCTGAGGGCATGTCATGCAGCGTTTCCCCGCCGACAATCTCCGAGACGGGACCAAATGTTTCTGCGACGTTGACGTGTCTGACATCGACATCGACGCCGGTAGGCTCCCAGACGATCACGGTTACAGCGAATTCCACTGCCAGCGGCACAGAATCATCGACTGGAACATTAAAAGTGGACTCGTTGCATGACCATGGGGGTGGATCGATTGCTCTCCTCACTTTCCTCGGATTGGTTTGCATGTGGACAGTGGGCCGAATCATCCGCCGTGAAAGGCCCGTGTCGAAGTGAACGGATCCCCTTTTGCAAAAGGCTGGGTGGCAACCCACCATGATTCGGTGCGAGAGGTTGCGTGTCGCGCCTTGCTGGCGGCACTTTTTGTGAGTTTGGTTTATCAATTCCCCTGGGGATGGTTACGCTTTCTCACCTCGGAGGCAGTTCTAAGAATCTCGGCTATTTTGGGCATGACCACAGAGCGAGTCTCATCGGACACGATCAGAATTCAAGGGTCGTCTTTTCGCTTTGTAATCGCTTGTACTTTTGTCGATGTTTTCATGGGTGCCATCCCCCTTATCTGGAACCTCCAGAAATCAGTTATCAGTAATATCTTCAAGATCGCTGGAGGCGCTGTCTGCTTATTTGCCTTCAACATTCTTAGGTTGGAGATTGCGAATGTGCTCTATGTTCGCAGAGTGCCCTGGCTTCTTGCCGACGAAGTTCTCGGCGGTGTTGCATACTTCCTCGTATGGCTCGTAGTTGCCCAGTGGTCGGGACTGTCGGAGGATCGTTCCAAATCTATTCGCATCACGATCCGGTCGTGCATTTCTACCAAACTTCCATGGCCGCATTTGTCCCATTAAAGCTAAATCTGGGTGCCCGTTCTAGTCCTCCTTTGGCTAGGGCGGTGCCGCCGCGTCCGTCATCCATCCCGATCGGCAACCATCGCCAACGGGCGGCTTGCAGTAGTTCGAACCTGAACGTTTTGGCTTTGCCCGAGAAGTATCCGCGCCCTCCGCGTAATCCGCGGTTGCCTTTGATTCTTGCCTCATTCTTCTCCGTGCGCTCCGTGTCCTCCGTGGTGAATTCCGTGTCCCAAAACGGGGCAACTTTGGTTACCTTCGTAATGTCGCCCCTGCAATAAATCACTGACATATTCCATTCATCTCCCCACCCTAAAACTGGAGAACTATGCCCGGGCGGTCGGCTAACTAAGTGCTGGCAACTGATTCCACGTCGGTTCGCAGTCCCAATTGTGGCCCCTGAGCTTTCTTCCGCGGCGGGTCGGACAGAACCCAGAAACCCCTTGGCCGGCAGCCCCGATCGGCAGCGCGCAGTGTTGTGCTCGAACGGCTCTGAGTCTCCACGTTCCAACGCACTGCTAAAGTGAGGGTTGAGATGTACGGCGAGGTCCATGCTAACCGCGTGCTTTACAAAAGGAATCCGGAACCCGGCCATGAATACCGACAAATTGTAGTCGTGGAATTGGATCAGTTTCAGGTTCGCATTTTCGAGGGCCACCGGCCCAGCCTACAGTGCGATCATCCTGAATCGAATGAAACAAATGGGATGGTGATGTATCCACGTTTAGGCCAAAAGAAGGCAAATATGGCCCACGGGACATGTGGGCCACTGGCCGGAAGCCCGGATGGGCACCCGCCTGATCGTCAAATCCTATTGACGCACGTCTCGCGTTCGTCACATCTTATATAGACGGACCGGCTCGAAGGCGAACCAGCGACGATTGACGACGGTTGGATAGACGCATCGCGTTTTGAACATCCTTGGCAATCCTACGGCTGTAGCCCGTGGTACATTCCTCTTCTTTGTCTCAGAGCAGATGAAGACACCCCGTATGCAGTTTCGCCGAGCATCCTTGTGTCCTTATCGTTATGTGATAAGGCGCAGTTTTTCGAGACAGCGTTCCATGTCTTCCAATCGCTGCACTTTTACATGGATGCCTTTTACAGGCTGAACCTCGAAGCGGTACGTCATAGATTCTCGTATTCACTGGCATTCACTCAGAAACGCAATTTCGTTACCAGTGGCGTTGGTTTATTGTCAGAGTATCCGTTCAAAATCATCTACATCGAAGGCGAGGCAAGCGACGAGTGCCTCGGCATCTTCGCGTCGATGACTAGAAAGCCAATTGTTATATGTGCCCCAGGGCAGAAAGAGAAGTTCGTGAGCATAGGGTGCCTCGCGCTGTCATACGACGAGCTAGGCTCTCGGGAAATAAACGCATGTATCGAAAAGCTTGCACGGTCTAATCCAGATATGTTCACGCTCGTTGCGAGTGATCCTGAGTGTGTTGAGCCGTTGGCAACGGTGGCTCAGCACTCTGACCGTTTTAGATTTGGCGGATCGCGCCTCAATCCTGTCGCCGTTCACAATCTCCGCCTAACCAGGCCAAATGAGTATCTTGCGAATCACATCCGAAGAACGTTGTTGCCGGATGACGCGGTATCGCATTCTCCCGATGAGCGGCATCAGCTTTTGCTTACCTCAGTGCATCTGGTGGACGAACAGAAGGCCGTCGATAGGCTGTTGACCGCCAGGTCAGATGGCGCCGAAGGAGTACCCAAGGAGTATGTTGAAGATTTAGATAGGGTCTTAAATGACGAAAACGGCACAGCATACGATAACTTGCTAGGGCAGCTCCGGACTTCGGCAGACCTACCGAGCGCCGGCATGATCTTCTGTGCCCCCTGCATCCACAAGGCTTTGCCGTCGGCCCGGTTCAAAAGAAGGATCCCCGACCGTATCCTACGAATGATCTTTGAGGCCAAACACGAGGATTACAACAGTTACTTCACCGCCCATCGTTTTCGAAACGAGGATGAGGCTCATTTGGCTTTGGCTCTCGCACAATCCCAAGGACTCGAACTGGAATATCTGACAAATATGCTGACACTGATGGCGCTTACAGAGCGTTTGCCCGTACTTCGATGTCCACAGCTAGCCAGTTCGTTTTTTGGGCTCTTGCGCGAGTTGCGGCGAAGACATGAGGAGGGCAACGTCGTAGCGGTTAACCGGGGTTTGTCACGATTCGGCCAACAGCTCAGGCGGGCATTAACGCTGGAGATCTCAAACTATCTTGAGCAGTCAAAACCCAGGACTATTAGGGTCGTCTCAGACCTCCCGATCGAGTGGCTTGAGCTTGATGGTGTCCCTCTCATGTATCGATGTGAGATATCTCGGCTCCCGATAACGCCCGGCAATTTCTTGCTTACGCATTACAACCAGTGCGCAAACGAGATCCAGCTAGATGCCTCGATGGCTCGACGCGTCCTGATATTGAACTGCCTCGATAAAGGAGATGATCTACAGCCCTATCCTAAACGCCTGCATGAGGTTCTGCAGGAGCAGAAAATTGACCACGATTACGCCGAAGTTGAATCGCTCTCTCAGTATTGGGAGTGCCTCGATCAGAAATCGCCTGTGATCCTCATGCACTTTGGTCACGGAAGTTACGACGCAAAGGAGGATATTGGCTACCTACACATTGGGAGAGAACGAACCAAGGTTTGGGATTTTAGGGGGCGGGTTGTGCCGCCAATCGTTTTGTTGGGTTCATGCGATACAGCCGCGATCGCGGAGACTTACAATACGCCGGCCAACGCCTTCGTGGGGCTCGGAACCCGCGCCGTATTAGGCACATTCCTCCCGGTTCGCGCGGACCGCACAATAGAATTGTATCTCCGAATCATGGCGAATCTGTGGGATGCACTGCAGGGTGAGTTTGCTCTTGAGACTTGGGGGCAGATCGTCTGGAAGACGCTAGTATTAAACAGGTATTTAGATTTCCTGTGGGCGTTCAACGAAGACCAGGTCAAGCGGAAGAAAAGTCCGGCTCCAGGTGAAACTATCTTTGAATACACGTACTTGTGGAAGAAGAAACTGGATGGGGGATTTGATCGGGGTTATAAAATGTGCCCTGATCTGTTAAAAGAGGCCATTTCGAAGTTCAGTCACTCGATTGCCGCAGAATTCGAGTTATTTCTGCGAAGGAATGTCGTTGTCCCGCACACGATGTTCTTTACTCATCTAGGCTCACCGGACACCATTCGAATCGTTCGTGAGGCAAGGACGACCGCCGCGGTTAGCGAACTAGAATCTCACAAATATTGGACAGCCCGAACGGTCGAAGATGCCAGCAAGGCGAAAAGCGGGTTAACTGTCCCCGCTAAACTGGAGTGGACCTAAGTCCACCCCAAGCCAATCTGAAAAGCGGCGCCCTAAATTGAGCGTCGCAATTGCCCGACAAATCTACTGCGATCTACACCAGCCCCTGGTCGAGCAGTTGGGTACTTTGAGGAAGCCGCCGATGTTGGCTTCGTTGACGAGGTTGCCGTGGCCATTCCCTGATCCTTTGACCGATGAGTTCCATCGGAGCCGTCCGATTTACCCGGCAGGGTATCGCACAACCAGCACCACACCAGACCAGAGCAGTCCCCGCAGCAGCTCCAAACCAAGAACTTGCAGTACCGTATGAGCACCACAGCAGTATCGAAGAAGCAGCGCACCTAATCGCGTCACGGGCTCGTCTGCCGCCTCCAGGCGTTTCTAGCCCGATTTTGGCTAGGGGGCATTTCGCGCCCGACTTCATCCCGCGGCCTTTTCCAATGCCGGGGTTACTCCGGGCGCACGCGGCACTCAACCGCAGTCCCGCCCAGCGGCATAAGCGTTAACTTAATTATTGCCAGAGCTGTACAACGCAGATTATGCTTACCGCATGGACAAGGCTCTTGAGGGGTTGGAGAGTTGGGAGGTGTTGCAGCAGTTTCTGCCGTCCGGATGGGCGGAACAAGCGCGTGCCACGGGAGCCTTGCGCCGAACCCGCGGAGTGCGGGATGCGGCCGCGTTATTGCGGGTTCTGCTGATGCATCTGGGGCAGGGATGCTCGCTGGCGGAAACGGCGGTACGGGCACGCCAGGCAGGGCTGGCGCAAGTGAGTGCGGTGGCTTTGTTCAAGCGCCTGCGGGCCAGTGAAGCCTGGCTGCTATGGCTGGCGCAGCAGGTGGGAGGCGCGGGCCAAGGGGTGTGGGCGGCGCCGGAGCGGGTGGTGCGGGCTATCGATGCCACGGTGGTTTCCGAGCCGGGCAGCACGGGAACGGATTGGCGTCTGCATTACGGCTTACGCTTGGCGGACCTGCGCTGTGATTTTTTCCAACTCACTGACGTGGGTGGTGGCGAGAGCTGGAAACCGGTGCCGGTCCAGCCGGGGGAGATACTGTTGGGCGATCGCATCTATGGACGGCCCAGCGGCATTGCCCATGTGGTGCAGGCCGGGGCGGATGTGGTGGTGCGCTTCACGCCCTCGCTATTAGCCCTGCTCGACGGGCAGGGACGCGCCTGCGATCCCTTGCGGCAAGCACGTAGGCTGCGGGTGGGCCGAGTGGGAACCTGGCCCGCGCAGGTGCAACATGAGGGACAACGCTTTTCTGGCCGCTTGCTGGCCGTGCGGCGCAGTGTAGCGGCTACCCGAGTGGAGCACAGACGCCTGCGCCGGGAGGCCAGCCGTGACGGCCGAGTCATCTCCCCACGCAGTTGGGCGGCCGCGCAGTATCTGTTTCTGTGGACCAGTCTGCCGGACTCGTTTTCTCCCGAAGTCGTGTTGGAATACTATCGCCGACGCTGGCAAATCGAACTGGCCTTCAAACGCATGAAGTCTCTGGCCGGCCTAGGTCATCTGCCCAAAAAAGACCCGGCCAGTGCCCGCGCCTGGCTGTATGGCAAACTCTTGGTCAGCCTGCTGGCCGAGCATCTGATGCAGACGGCGAAAGGGTTTTCCCCCTGGGGTTATCCGCTGCCGGCGCCAACCCAGCCGCTGGCGTGAAACCGAATTCCTGTTACACGAAATCCTTTCCGCGGTGAATCCCAATCTGCCGTTGGCCCATACGCTCCTGCACTGGAATCAGATCGCACACCAACTTGCCTCCGCACCTCGCAAACGTCCTCTGCAAATATTAAGTTAACGCTTATGCCGCCCAGCGGGACGACAGAAGAAAGCTAACGGTGCCTGGGCTCCAATTTCCGGACCGAGTCCCTCGGGGACAACATACGCCAGCGCCGCGCTACCCGCCTTTGTCACTTTAATGAGGTTCGAGTGTCCCTTGACCCCAATGTCAAATAGGGGTAATGTCCTACAACACACTACATATAGAGAACAACCGGCCAGAGGCTACTGCCATGCGTGCGATCTTCATCAGCTACCGTCGGAACGACGCGGAAGGTGAAGCTGGCCGCCTATTCGATGACCTCGTGCGCGAATTCGGCGATCAATCGGTGTTCATGGACGTGAGCACTATCCAGGCGGGACGCGATTTTCGCAAAGTCATTGACGAAAGCGTCGCCACCTGCGGCGTGCTGCTGTCCATCATGGGTGTCAACTGGCTCGATGCCAAGGATGAAGCAGGAGAGCGTCGCTTGGACGACCCTGCCGACTTCGTGCGTTTGGAGACTGCTTCGGCACTAAAGCGCGACATTCCCGTAATTCCAGTCTTAGTTCGCGGCGCCAAAATGCCGCGCGCCGACGCACTGCCGGACGACCTCAAAGACTTGGCCTACCGTAACGGCGCGGAGTTGACTCACGCGCGCTGGAGTTCTGATGTCCAGCTCCTCATCAAAGCGCTGCGCCCCTTCGTCGGAGAATCCAAGGGCGCGCCGGCCAGCCCGAGCACGAGCGTGCCGCAGCCAGCGGCGGAAGTCAAATCGCCGGTTCCGGTGGAAACGAAAGCCCCAGCGTTTGCCGCGGAAACTTTCCCAACCCAGAAAAAGAAGCCCCTAGGGATGATTCTAGGGGTGGTGGCCGCCATCCTGGTGACGGGTGCCGCTGCGGCATACCTGATGATGCCCAGACAGGTAACGGTGCCCGACCTCACCGGAACAACCCTGCCGAGTGCCACCGCGAAGTTGCAGGAACTGAAACTGGCCGTCGGACAGACCACACCGAAGGACGATCCGACTAAGGACCCGAACACCGTGCTGGGCCAGTCTCCGTCGGCCAACACGACCGTAAAGAGCGGAACGACCGTCGATTTGGTGATTTCCCAAAGAACTCCAGCGTCGGCAATGGTCGAGGTTCCATCGTTGGTAGGAAAATCGCTCGATGTTGCCAAACAAGCGCTGGAGGACCGTCAACTCGCAGTTGGCGCTATCGACCGCGAAGCCAGCTCTGACAAGCCGAAAGACACCGTCGTCAGCGAATTTCCCAGCGCCGGGCAGAAGGTCCAGGTCGGCGCAAAGGTCGATCTCAGGATTGCGGCTGGGAAAGCCCCGCCGCCTACACCTGAAGTAACCCAGAATGTCACTAAGAGTTCAGCTTCGGGAGGTGCGGCAGCCAAGGTTGCAGCTCCGGCGACAGGAGCACCAGTCGCCGTCCCCCAGTCCGCGGGTTCCAGCACTTCGGGACCAACTACTAACCCAACCCTAACACAGCAGTTGACATTAAGTGGAGCAGGCGGCACTTTTCCATACCCGATTTATTCCAAGTGGTTCAGTGAATACCATAACTTGCATTCGAATATTCAAATCAACTACCAAGCAATTGGCAGTGGCGGCGGCATCCATCAGGTGCAGACGGGCGCGGTCGATTTCGGCGCTACCGACGGCCCCATGTCGGACGAACAAATCGCAACGTCGAAGGTAAAAGTACTTCATCTGCCGACGGTACTGGGTGCCGTGGTTCCCGTTTATAACATCCCTGGCGTCAATGCGGAACTAAAGTTCACGCCGGAGATTCTGGCCGGAGTCTTCTTGGGCAAGATCACAAACTGGAACGACCCTTCGATAACTGTGGTAAACCGAGAAGTCAAGTTCCCCAATCAAGCTATCACCGTCGTCCACCGATCTGACGGTTCCGGTACGACCTATGTCTGGACGGACTATCTCCGGAAGGTAAGTCCGGAATGGCAAGGAAGTGTAGGGAACGGCACTTCGGTTAAGTGGCCCGTTGGCGTTGGAGGAAAGGGCGATGAAGGCGTAGCCGGCATGGTTCGTAGTTTGCCCGGCTCCATCGGATATGTCGAGTTGATCTACGCTCTGCAGAACAAGATTTCCTTCGGCGCTGTTCAAAACTCCTCGAAGCATTTCATTAAAGCCAGCCTGGGGAGCACGACCGCAGCCTCGGTTGGACTTAACATGCCAGCCGATTTTCGGGCGTCAATCACAAATCCTCCCGGAGAAAACGCTTATCCGATCGCGAGCTTTACCTGGCTACTCATTCCCACCAGTCGGTCAGATGCTAACAAGGCAAAGATCCTGAAGGACTTTTTGCTCTGGATGCTGAGCACAGGCCAGACCATGACCGATGCCCTATCTTATGCTCCATTGCCCAAAGCGGTTGTTGAAATGGAGAAGACAGCCATCACTCAGCAGTTGAAGCCCTGATCCGAAATCTTCTTTATGGTCCAGGAACGGCACTGACCGTACACCCACCTCGCGTGTCCAGAGTTCCCTCCCCTGCCAATTCTGAGTTTCGCCGGGTTCTATAAAAGGGGATGTCAAGAGAAAACACTTCTCCCTGTGCCGGAGCAGCCGGTAGTTCTCTGACATCCAGCCCCTTCTCGTCATGCTTGGTGGCGGAAGTCAGCAGTTGTTCTATAAAAGGGGATGTCAAGAGAAAACACTTCTCCCTGTGCCGGAGCAGCCGGTAGTTCTCTGACATCCAGCCCCTTCTCGTCATGCTTGGTGGCGGAAGTCAGCAGTTGTCTGACTGGTTTCATATCCGCGCTACGACATCCTTCGCTAGCTGAAGCTGCACAAGCCTGACGGTGGTCCCGCTCAGCGGGCCAACCATGGTTCTATCTGAGACTCGCGGTCCTAGCCGCGGCCAGTATGGCTTTTTTGGGTTATCCGAGGGAGCATATGGTGCCCCGTGAGACTTGGCGCCAGCGGCGCACTTAGTCTAACCCGGCCAGGATACTTACCCTCGAACCCGAGCTCGCAGCCCGAACAGAAAAACGCGAAGTGAAACTCGCCCTTTCCCTGCGGTCCTGCGCGCTCAAGCGGCTTGTGGCTTCACATACTTGGCGTCGAACGCCTCTCCTTTCTTCCACACATGTAACGTAATGGCCGCGATCTTGCGCGCCAGGGTCAGCCGCGCCATCTCCGCTCTCATCCCCTTTTTCAGAAGGTTTTCGTAGAACCGGCCAAACGCTCCCTCACTGCCACTGGCCGTGGTGGCCGCGCTCTTAAACAGGTTCTTCAGATCGTGGTTGTGATTGCGGTTCAGCCCGCGAATGAACACCGGCTTCTTCCTGCGCTCGATCTGTCCGTTGACCACGCGATACTCGCCGCTGTCACGCGTCTCCAGCGCCAGCCCGCAGTAGGCCCAGAACTGCCGCTTGGTGCGGAAGCGATGCGGCGTCTGCACCCGCCCGATCAGCAGCGCCACGCGTATTGGACCCAGCCACGGAATCGTGCGCAGCAGCTTCGTCTCGTTATGCTTGCGACATTCCAGAATCAGATCGTGACGGGCTTCGCGACGCAACTGCTGCAGCAGATCGAGCTCCTGATAGAGTCGCCGCGCCCGACGCTGCAGCCCGCTGTCGACCAACTGCGCCAGCCACTGGTCCCGATGCCGTGATCCGTACGGCTTTTTGCCGGCACAGGCAATGGCCTGGCCGCGATACAGCGCTTTCAGCCGGCCCATGATCCGCGTGGTGTCTTCCGTCAGCGCCGCATAACTACGGCCCAGATGCTTCACCGCCGCCGGGCTGTTCTGCCCGTGATACACCGGCTTGAGATATCCCAGGCGCAGCAACTCCGCCAGCTTGCGCGCGTCGATCGCATCGCTCTTGTTGCCAGCCTTCAGCAGCGCATTCTTCCGCGGATTGCACACCACCAGATGCGCCACTCGTCGCACCAGCAAGTCATACAGCCAAGCCGAGTGTGTACCTTCTTCGAAGGTGACGTGCAACGTCCCACGCAGACCCTGCAGAAATTCCAGAATGGTAGAGGCCCGGGTGGCGATGACCGACTGCATCACCAACTTGCCGTCAGCGTTCAATACCGCCACCGAAATCGTGTCGCGGTGGACATCCAGACCCACATACTTGATGCTATTCATCGGGTGTTCCTTTCGTGAGGTTTGGTTTACTGCTTCAGCACAGCAAACATAAACCTGCTTGGAAAGGGGCGCCCTTTTATAATGCGTGCCCCTCGCGCCGAGCCTTTCGGCGCGAACCTGGGTCGCCTACCGGGGCCACAGCCACCCAAACACACCCGCTGTCAGCAACCCATACACCAGCCCGTCGATCACTTCCTTAATCACCATGCCCCACGGCTCGCCCTTCCAGATCCCGTTCGCCAGTTGGCTCAACCCGTAAGCCATGAACGCCGCCGTTCCGGCCACGCGAAACACCGTGAGGTAATCGGTGCCCGGCGCGACCGTGTGTCCCGTCAGGCACGCCGTGAAGAACCAAACGATCAGGCAGAACCCGAACCACTGCCCCAGGAACTCGCCCATCACAATCGGACCATTCGGGCGCACTCCAACGTCGTCCAGACGTTGTTTCGTTTCGCCACAGAATTGCCGTAGATCAGCCTCAAAGTTGGACGTGTGGAAGGCAAGATCGGTCAAGCGGAACTTCATCGGCACTAAGCGGTAGAGGCTGATTTCTCCAATGCGCCAGTGTTCCTCCGAATCCGGCAGTAATGTTGGAGACATATCCGGTGTGCTGAGTCTAATTCTTAGACTTGTTCGAAGCCGTTAAACCCAACTTAAATGGCTGAAATCAAACTGCGTAGCGACGCTCAAAACCGGCTGTGTTTTGTCTCCCTTATTCCCAAGAGTCTTACCTACCATCTCTGAATATTGGGCTCACGCCAACTCCCAATCCTTCCGAGTAACTGATGAGCATGAAGGCGAAAAGTGCCAGCGACGCAGATTGCAGTGGAATCCGGTTCGATCGGTCTGCATAGTGTGCCGTCCGCGGTTCGCTTGCTCCGACTTCGCGTCGCACGCTGCCGACCCGCGCAGCACGCGCGTGTGAGCTTACTTGTGCTTCTGCACGCTCTCGAATCCCTTTTCAAATTGCGTGACCAGCGGAGTTTCGCCGGACTGGAGACCATCGCGTCCCATGACGCGCCAGAGAAAATTGCCACTCGGCCGCAGGGACGCATCGTACACGGCCAGCACATCTTAGGAAGGCCGGCTCATCACGAGGATGATGATGTCGGCTTCGGAAGGCCGGTACACGATCACTAGTTTGCCCCACTCGTGAATGGCGTTCTGCACGGCGCTGATCGCGTCCCGATCTTCGGGAAGCAAGTTCACATCGAACTGATCTCCGTCATAGGAGGCAACGTAGACATAGCGCGCATTCGCCAGAGTGCCCGGAAACGCTGGCTCTTTCGCGGTACTCGGATTGGGCGCAGCCGAGGCGGAAATTGCCGCCAGCACAATCAAAGTGATCGCCATGAGGGGAAATCGCTTCATATAAATGCCTCTATTCCTTAGATGACTTCGGAGAGGGCGGAGTTACTTATGCGCTCAAATCAGCTCTGTCCGGTTGGAGGTTGAATAGAATCGATTGATTTGTAAGGAGCTTCGCCGCGCATTCATCTCGTCCGGCGAGACTCGATGCCACATCTGGTCGGAAAAGCTGATTAAAGCCACTTTACAGCTTTATGCGGGGCAAGTGTGCTGGGTGGTGATCAGCTTGGGACAGTCAGCGGGTGTGGGCTGTCTCGATTTTCTTCACAAGAACATCGCAAATGCCACCCTGCTACACTGTTGCCGCCCAGACCGGAGGCATTTGAATGGACATTAACCAAGTAGTTTCTGAGCTTGAAGCCGAAGTTAACCGCCTCGAAAATGCCATCGCCGCCCTTTTAGGATTGCGCGGTTCACCACGCCGTGGCCGTCCTCCCAAGTCGCAGTCATCGCAAGTAGCACCACATAAACGCACAATGTCGCTAGCGGCTCGCAAGCGCATATCGACAGCTATGAAGCTGAGATGGGCGAAGTGGAAGGGCAAGGCCGCGCCGAAGAAAGCTGCATCGCCACCGAAGAAAGCCGCTCGCAAGCCGATGAGTCCAGCAGCACGAAAGAAGCTATCCGCGCTCGCGAAAGCGCGCTGGGCTGCGCGTAAGAAGGCTGGCGCGAGAACTTTGTAGTTAGTCTTATGACGGAATTGGTGGTTGGATAAAGCCAGCGGGACGCGGTTCCTCACGAGGAAGGTTGGTGTGACGGAGTACCCCCATCCCCTTCTCCGCACTCAATTCAAACCCGTAGCGAAAGATCTGTGACGCGACCGTAATTGCATTACATTGGTCGAATAGCCCATAATTTTGCCCACCTCCAGAAGACTCTGAGGCGTAAGTTGGGTAAAAGTATGGTCTTGCGAATCGCTGACTTGCAAGCGAGCGCGAAGCCAATTCCACGCTCGGAGGTCCTAAATGAAATCAAATCTACCTAGCGGCGGTCACATGTAGTGATGTCTCCGCGAAAACTGTGCGAAGCAATCGAAGCGAAACGCTGAGACCCGAAAACGTGCTGGCACGAAATCATCGGCGGATACCTAAAAGAAGGCGAAAACCGACCGTGTGAAATGTCGGAGCAGAATCCCGATCTTGACGCTGAGTGCCCTGCACCAGTCGTAATCCCCTCAAGCTCGCTTGAAATATCTCAGGCACCGCAGCGGCAGTTAGAACGGCAGAAAAAAGAAGCAGCGGCGATTCAGCCTGAAAACCGGCTGGGTTGTGTCGAGGTGCCCATCCATGATCGTCCCGCGCAGACTCGGTGCGGTGATACCACGGCCTGTCTGGGTTTGGATGGTTGGTGACAGTCGGAGTCGCCGTTTTGTGAAGGTCTTTGCGTGTCAGTCGAGCGATTCCCCAATGTCGCGTCTCGAAGTACACGAGAACGCTACCCAAAATGCGCAAAGTATTAAAAACTAGCAATTTGCAAGAAGTTATGTCCTCGCCATCGGGGATACAACGACGCCGGATTGGCAATTGATTTCGGTACTGGTGCTCGACGCGACAGCGAGAAAAAGCCAAGGGTCGCGCGGCGCGACGCCACCGCAAGAACGCCCCCTATCCCGGGAAGACATCGCACCCAATGTGATACACACGGCACTCCCCCGAGTCGATCCCTAGACGAATAAAAAGCGAAGCCTTATCCTGATTCTACGTGATGTGAGCGGGAGAAGGGCATGGGTCGCAGGCAAGGTTGGGGTCGGCAGACGGTTGAGGGTTCGTTTTGCTTTAACGCTGTATTGTTGTGCCGGACCGGGGTCTTCGATTGCCCCTTCGGGACCGAGTACCAGTACCATTGGCAGCGGGCAAGCGGCCGCGATTGCAGAATGAATTACACCGTGGTTGAAATGCCCGGAGTTGCCCTGGGTCTGCGACTGAATTATGCGGTTTCTGACCGGGGTTCGACGACAAAGCACCAGATGCAATATGTCGTGGAAGTTACCTCCACTCGCTGCCGATTCGGAGGCAGGAGATTCTGGCTACGGTGCCCTTTGCCGCGAAACGGAGGGACATGTAAGCGACGAGTCCTGCGACTGTATTTGCCACCAGGCGGGAAGATGTTCGGCTGCCGTCACTGCCATAACTTGGCCTACCAAGTCTGCCAAGAACACGACAGGCGTATCGATCTGCTCGTCAAGAACCCGTATCTAATAACGATTGCACTGGCCAGTCCCGACCCGAGGCTATCCTTACTGGGCGTGAAGGCTTACGTCTATCTTTTGAAGCGGTTGAATCTCGCGAGTCCCGCGGCACGGCGACGCCGGCGCTCCAGCCTCACCGCGCAGCCGCCAAACCGAAGCGGGCACCTATGAAACGCATCCGGAAAGCTCACGAGAGCCGGGACTTCATTGCTTACAAATCCAGACTTCTAGCGAGGATGATGGCACGTGACTCCGAGACGTCGCTGGCAATGGAAGCGATCATTGTGGCAGTACAGGAGGGGGCGGACATCGTTCGCGTGGCAGAGAAGACCGCAATCACCATCGATCAAATCCGCCCGCTGGAGCGTCGGCTTCGCGAAGCGCAGCTTTGGAACGGCAGGAAGGTTGATGCGCGCGAGTGGTTTCATATAACTAATGATCGCGACAGAATGATCGTGATCTACGTCCAGGCGCATGTCGCTATGGGAGTCCTCAAAAGAAAGCTGGTCGATGGGGGCGCCGCCTACTCTGACCGGGATGGCAAAGAGCTGGTTCGGTTTCCGATAGCCGCCCAACCACGAGTTCTTTTGCGCTTTCCGCGACCGAGAGTTGGCTTTGAACTCAGCGACCTCCAGTGACATCGAGGCGAATGCCCGAAGCGATTAGTTGGCTCGGGAAGAATTACCTGCCGTTGAAACGGCGGGCTAAGTTCTGTCCAGAACAGTTTGGCAGGTGCCGGGAAAGCCCCGCTCGACCGTTCGACATCCGCTCAGGGTTGAGGGGCCCACCCGCCGCCAAATGGATTATGCCGGAGCGGCTATCAATGCGACGCTCGATTCTTGGATGGCTCCGATCCGGCGCATCATGCCCAATTGATCCCAATTGTCCCAGCCCTCGACGATTTGTCCACCGACAAGTCGAACGATGCTTATTCCGGTGACGTGGACACTCTTGCCACTCGCTGGGATACCCAGGTCGCTGCCTTGGTGGGTCATAGCTGCCGACCATCTCACGGCGACCTTATCGTCGGCTCCGAACGCATCCTCAACCGTCACGTGAATGTCGGGGAATGCCCCTCGCAGTCGCTCCACAAATACTTGAAACTCACCAGGGCCATGGATCGCTGCCTCTGCCCCGCCTTGGCCAACTCCAATAGCGTCGGGTGCCATCAGCTCGCGGATGGTTTCAAGACGCCCCTGATTCCAGATCTCGTCGAACCAGCGGCGCATTAGGGAAACATTGTGCTCGGACATGACCGCTCCTTTCGAGGGCAGCAATTCTGACACTTTCTCAACGCGTGTCAGTTATTTTGCGGCTGCGGTAGTCGTGCAAATCGTGGACAGCCGCGGAGGTTTGAAAGTCGTTGACAGTCTGAATGCGAATGCAGGGCGGTCGGCTGGGGTTGAAATCGCTCGGGCTGAGCTCTTTCGTACCGCGCAAGGCGGGACTGGATTGTCGCGGGTTCGGGCTCGATCGATGTCGGTCTGCATCGCCCAACCCCTTCGACCAGCTCAGGGCGGGCTCTGTCGCGCGACAAGGGTAGGCACCAGGCCGAGGTCTCAGCTTTCGTACTTGAAAGACACCAAGACGCGCGTGCGATACTCCTTCACCTTGCCGTTCTCAACCTTCATGTCCATCTTCACGACCTCGGCAATGCGTAGGTCCCGCAGGGTTTGTGCGGCGGTCTCCACCGCATTCTTTGCGGCATCTTCCCAGGACTGGGTGCTGGTGCCGATGACCTCCACCAGTTTGTAGACGCTTTCGGTAGTTGCAGATTTCTTAGCCATGATGCCTCGTATTTTTCCGCGGAACAAAAGCTGGTCCCATGCAAGCATCCGTCCGGCATTTCCATTTGTTCCAGCGATTACGAATTGTGGGCGCATTGGCCGGGGAAAGCAAGTATGCCCTATTGAGTGGGTGTGTGTTTCCCAGGTTGCGCCGAACAGTCCGGCGCGAACCTACTCCCCGTTAGAACGGTGGACTAAGCTCTGTCGTCCCGCAGGGCGGGGACTGGATTGTCGTGGGTTTGGGCTCAATTGATGTCCCCGGTCTTCGTAGCCCATCGCTTCGACTTCGCTCGGGGCAGGCTTTGCCGCCACGCGACAAGAGTCGGACACCAGGCGGTGGGCATCAGCCGCACATTTGCCAAGGTCAGGCAAATGTGGGCCGCCCGTGTGCCCAATGTATGCTCTACTTTCAGAGTGACGTGTTCGTGCTTGCAGGGGAATACAGGCCATGTCAGATAACGAGTCCGACCTCAATGTCGGCAATTTCTTCTCCGGCAGCTTGCCCGACGTCCTCTATCACTACACTTCAATGGATGCTTTAATGAGCATCGCACAATCGGGTAAAGTCTGGGCTACTGACACTCGTTATCTGAACGACAGAACCGAGTGCACTTACTTATTCGAACTTCTGAAATCTCATATTGCTCACCGAGTCGCCAAGCCTACGGACCAGGATCGAAAAGACTCCGAAAGATTGGTGTGGCTTCTGGAAATCATGCCGCGATTCGAAGTTTTTGTTGCTTCGTTCTCGGAGCTTGGAGACTTGCTCAGTCAATGGAGGGCTTATTCCACGGGCGGGGTCGGTTTCAGCATTGGATTCAGCGCGAAGGCTATCATGCAGAGCCTCGTGTCTGATCCATCCGGAAACAAGCTGTCGGTAGCACATGATATGTCCGGTTGAGATAGCACGTGATCTGTCCGCTTTGCAGGCGGCGAGAGTAGGGGACCATGCCAAGCATGGATTGCTACTCGAAGGCCGCGATGGAGCGGGCGATGAAAGTGCAAGAAGTGATCTTACGGGCCATGGCGAAGAAGCTCACCTGGTGGCAGGCGGCCGAGATCATCGGCATCAGCGATCGGTCGATGCGGCGCTGGCGGGAGCGACTGGAAGAGTTTGGCTACGACGGGTTGTTCGACCGGCGGCGGGGACAGCCTTCCCCCAAGCGAGTTCCTCTGGCCACGGTCGAGCAGGTCTTGGGGCTGTATCGGGATCGCTATTTCGATCTAAACGTACAGCATTTTCACGAGAAGCTGAGTGCCGAGCACCAGATCGATTTGAGCTACACCTGGGTGAAACAAGCTCTGCAGGGAGCCGGACTGGTAGCGCGGGGCCGCAAGCGCGGGGTGCATCGTAAGCGGCGGGAACGCCGTCCGCTGCCGGGCATGCTGTTGCACATCGACGGCAGCCGTCATCGCTGGTTCCAGGACGAGCGCTGGTACGACCTGATCGTCATCCTGGATGACGCGACCAGCGAGATCTACTATGCGCAACTGGTGGAGGAAGAATCGACGGCGACGGTGATGGCCGGGTTGCGGGAAGTCATCGAGCGCAAGGGATTGTTCTGCGCCTTGTACAGCGACCGGGGCAGCCATTTTTGGCTGACGCCGAAGGTAGGAGGCAAGGTCGATCCCCATCGCTTAACGCAGGTGGGACGGGCGCTGCGCGAGTTAGGAGTGCAGATGATCCCGGCCTACTCGCCGCAGGCGCGGGGCCGTAGCGAGCGCAGCTTCGGGACCTGGCAGGGACGGCTGCCACAGGAGCTGCGGCTGCACGGGATCACCACGCTGGAAGCGGCCAATGGGTTTCTGCGGGATGAATACATCGCCGAGTTCAATGGTCGTTTTCAGGTGGCGCCGGCGCAACGCGGTAACGCGTTTCTCCCGTGCCCCCGCAAACATCTGGACCTGGTCTTCTCCCTGCAGTTTGAGCGGACGGTAAATCGCGACAACACCGTCAGTTTTCAGAACCTGCAGCTACAGATTGAGCGGGTGCAGTGGCGAGGGACGCTGGCCGGCTGCAATGTCATGGTGCACCGGCACCTGGACGGGAGCATCAGCCTCACCCACGGGCCGCATCGGCTGGGACGTTATAGCGCCCAAGGCGTGGCCTTCACGTCAACCCAAAACGCGGCGGCAAGCGCTGTGGAAAAGACGCACCGTGGAAAAGTCAAACAACCGACTTTTCCCCCGCGCTTGGAAATCCCGCCCAGAGCGCGGGATTCCCACTTTCCCACAGCGACGACGGCGGGTATATGAGTAAACCCAAAACCAAAACCGGACATTTCACTTGCTATGAAAAGCGGACATTTTGACTTGCTACGAACACCATCCGGAAACAAGCCCCTCCCCGCATTGGTCCGTCTCGCACGTGTCAGATATTTGGGCGAAGACGCCGATTCTCACCTGGATGAGATATTGAATTTTGCAAACTTGCTTGGGGGGCACGTAGCCGAGAGGGAGGCAAAGACAGATCTCATTAGATTTACAGCATCAACCCTCGCGGTATTCGCTCCCATATTCAAACACAATGCTTTCAAAGAAGAATGCGAGTGGCGATTGATCCTTAGTGGCATTCCAGGTTCAATGCCACCCAAGAAGTTTCGAGCGGGAAAATCAATGCTAGTTCCGTACATCGAAGCTGAACCCAAGACGGACGAAGGCTATTTTATTAAAGAAGTAATTGTCGGCCCCACTCCCGATTCGGAATTCTCGGCGGACGCAGTTAAAGCCCTGTTCGAATCGATGAATCATCCGGAAGTGAATGTGCGCATCTCGCATGTGCCATACCGGCATTGGTAGTTGGCTTGGTGCTCTCCATACTCCTTCGATTCGTCAACGGTGTGCAAAGGCCGACTTGCGTTGAGGCGTAAACTCACACGACCGAGTGATCGTCGCGCGACCGCGGTTCGCCCGGCTAGATCCGGTCGCCGCAGTTCGATACCTCTATCGTGTTCGTAGCAAGTCAAAATGTCCGCTTTTCATAGCAAGTGAAATGTCCGGTTTTGGTTTTGGGTTTACTCATATACCCGCCGTCGTCGCTGTGGGAAAGTGGGAATCCCGCGCTCTGGGCGGGATTTCCAAGCGCGGGGGAAAAGTCGGTTGTTTGACTTTTCCACGGTGCGTCTTTTCCACAGCGCTTGCCGCCGCGTTTTGGGTTGACCTGAAGGCCACGCCTTGGGCGCTATAACGTCCCAGCCGATGCGGCCCGTGGGTGAGGCTGATGCTCCCGTCCAGGTGCCGGTGCACCATGACATTGCAGCCGGCCAGCGTCCCTCGCCACTGCACCCGCTCAATCTGTAGCTGCAGGTTCTGAAAACTGACGGTGTTGTCGCGATTTACCGTCCGCTCAAACTGCAGGGAGAAGACCAGGTCCAGATGTTTGCGGGGGCACGGGAGAAACGCGTTACCGCGTTGCGCCGGCGCCACCTGAAAACGACCATTGAACTCGGCGATGTATTCATCCCGCAGAAACCCATTGGCCGCTTCCAGCGTGGTGATCCCGTGCAGCCGCAGCTCCTGTGGCAGCCGTCCCTGCCAGGTCCCGAAGCTGCGCTCGCTACGGCCCCGCGCCTGCGGCGAGTAGGCCGGGATCATCTGCACTCCTAACTCGCGCAGCGCCCGTCCCACCTGCGTTAAGCGATGGGGATCGACCTTGCCTCCTACCTTCGGCGTCAGCCAAAAATGGCTGCCCCGGTCGCTGTACAAGGCGCAGAACAATCCCTTGCGCTCGATGACTTCCCGCAACCCGGCCATCACCGTCGCCGTCGATTCTTCCTCCACCAGTTGCGCATAGTAGATCTCGCTGGTCGCGTCATCCAGGATGACGATCAGGTCGTACCAGCGCTCGTCCTGGAACCAGCGATGACGGCTGCCGTCGATGTGCAACAGCATGCCCGGCAGCGGACGGCGTTCCCGCCGCTTACGATGCACCCCGCGCTTGCGGCCCCGCGCTACCAGTCCGGCTCCCTGCAGAGCTTGTTTCACCCAGGTGTAGCTCAAATCGATCTGGTGCTCGGCACTCAGCTTCTCGTGAAAATGCTGTACGTTTAGATCGAAATAGCGATCCCGATACAGCCCCAAGACCTGCTCGACCGTGGCCAGAGGAACTCGCTTGGGGGAAGGCTGTCCCCGCCGCCGGTCGAACAACCCGTCGTAGCCAAACTCTTCCAGTCGCTCCCGCCAGCGCCGCATCGACCGATCGCTGATGCCGATGATCTCGGCCGCCTGCCACCAGGTGAGCTTCTTCGCCATGGCCCGTAAGATCACTTCTTGCACTTTCATCGCCCGCTCCATCGCGGCCTTCGAGTAGCAATCCATGCTTGGCATGGTCTCCTACTCTCGCCGCCTGCAAAGCGGACAGATCACGTGCTATCTCAACCGGACATATCATGTGCTACCGACAGTTCGATACCTCTATCGTTGACTGGCCGGTGAGGGGCGGGTAGAATGTGGCCTTCCGAGAACATCCGTAGCATCGCGGAAGCAAGCGAGGTCACGCGGCAATGGCGAACCCTGGACATCTCGAAATCCTCAACCAAGGGGTTGGGGAGTGGAATAGGTGGAGAAGTGACCGTTGTTGCGAAACGCCGGACCTAAGCGGAGCAAAGCTATCTAACGCATACCTCGCCAAGGTGGATCTTCGCGGGGCAAATCTACGCTTTCCGCATTTATCGAGGTGGGGAGAATTTCCCGGTTGTGGGTGTGTTCCGACCCGGTTTCTTCTTCGTCTGGTGCATCTCGGGGTCTGCCCTCAGGATGACGGCGGGAAGAAGGAACAAGAAACCCACCTGAGCTGCGCTTGGGTGGGCGACCCGCCTGCTCGAGGTTGGAGCCGCGATTCGGAAGTCCCCGGCTAAAACTTCACATAGGCGAGATACAACACTATGGCGAATGAGACAACTCCAAAACACGACAATATTACTGTCCAAGTGACCAGTATCTGCAGCCGACGCAAATCGGCAGTAACTGATCTTTGGTATTCGTTGAGTGAACGAACCCAACGCTCCTCCGACTCCTGCAGCGACGGCAGTTTTGCGGAGAGGTCTGCCATTGCACTGGCTAGTTGGTTCTGCATCTCGTTACAATGTTCTTTGAGGGCGTCAATAATCCGATTCGCGTCGGCATCGGTGCCCACAGACGGAACCTGCGCCACGCCTGCCCGTCTTCTTTGCACGGGGAATGCTTCTGTTCTTTTCCAGACCCGACCTGTTAACAACAGGCCAAATGGTTAGGAATCTCCTTTGAGCTCTTAGATCAGTCCCGCGTTTCTTGTGTGATCCAGCAGCGAAAGGACTACGGTTCACACTGCACCTCCTGAGCACATTGGACATACCTATCACATGTGCGGCGAAATGGCATTGCGCGATTAGTCTCAAGAACGTGAGGTCTTACTGTCAGCGCCGTTAGTGGATAGAAAAAGCGGGTCCTTCGGCTCTGGCGGCAAAGCCGCCTCCGCAGGATGACAAAATAGGTAAGCGTAGGCCCATGGCCGTCTAGACGGAGCTTCTCGTAAGTAGGCATTCTCTCTTTGTGGCGCGATGCGAGGTCGCGCTTACGAAGAGGAGACCATGAACGCAATCTCTCAAGCGATTCCCCAACCCAGAGCCAAGCGGCGCTATCGCAGTGCTGAGGAGAGACGGCGCATCGTCGAAGAGACGCTGGTGCCGGGTACTTCGGTGGCTATCGTGGCGCGGGCGCATGGAGTAAACGCCAACCAGGTGTTTGGGTGGCGCAAGCTGTACCACTCGGGACTGCTGGGGAGTTCGAATGCCGCATCGGTCAACCAAGGTAGCACGAGCAGCGTTCGGTTGTTGCCGGTCACCGTATCTGCGGACAGGGGATGCGGGCAAGCGCAGACCGCCGTGGTCGTCGGTCAACCCGGCGAGGGAGATGGCGAACCGGTTGTTTCGCCGGGTGTGATTGAACTCACGTTGGCGAAGGCGCAGATCCGCATCACGGGCAAGGTTGAGCCGAGTGTGCTGCGGGTGCTGTTGGAGTGTTTGCGGGCATGATCACGCTGCCCACGAACACCCACATCTGGATCGCGGCGGGGGTGACCGATCTGCGTCGTGGCTTTACTGGGCTGAGCGCATTGGTACAGACCGCACTGGAACAAGACCCGCTGTCCGGTCACGTGTTTGTCTTCCGTGGCCGTCGCGGCGACTTGATCAAAGTTTTATGGTTCGACGGCGATGGGCTTTGCCTGTTTGCCAAGCGGTTGGAGCGTGGACGTTTTGTGTGGCCGAAGGCGGAGAGCGGCACGGTGTCGCTAACCCGGGCGCAGTTGTCGATGTTGTGTGAAGGCATCGATTGGCGCCGGCCGATGCGCACGGCTGACGCACTGATGGCAATCTAGATACACAAGCCTGATTTTCACAGTTATTTATGTCGAGTACTCTTTGCGCTCGGCAGAGATGCTGGCATACTCCGCCCATGCTTGCGATGCGCACCACGCTACCGGATCTGACCCGCCTGGATCAGGACGGATTGAAGGCGATGATCCTGGCGCAGCACGAGCAGTTACAGATCAAGGATGAGCAACTGCTCTGGCGGGAGCAGGAGATCGCGCACCTGAAGCTGCTGCTGGCCAAGCTGCGGCGGATGCAGTTTGGGCGCAAGTCGGAGAAGGTCGCACACCAGATCGAACAACTGGAGTTGAAGCTGGAAGAGTTGGAGGAGAATCGGTCTGCAACTACGCCGCAGACCGAACCAGCAGCCAGCCTTTCGCCTATGTTCCCACCTGTAACTCAGTCCTCGCGGCGTGCCTTGCCCGCGCATCTGCCGCGCCAGATCAAGATCCATGCACCGGAAGCAACCTCGTGCCCGGAGTGCGGTGGCCGGCTGAAGAAGCTGGGCGAGGATTCGTCCGAGATGCTGGAATGGGTGCCGGGGAGTTTTCAGGTCCTGCGTCATGTTCGCCCCAAGCTGTGCTGCACCGGGTGTGATGTGATTGTGCAGGCAGCGGCGCCGAGCCGTCCGATCGATCGTGGTTTGGCGGGGCCGGGACTGCTGGCGCATGTACTGACTTCCAAGTTCTGTGATCATTTGCCGTTGTATCGCCAGTCGGAGATCTATGGGCGCGAAGGCGTCGAGTTGGACCGCTCGACGCTGGCCAAGTGGGTGGGAGAAGCCCACCAGTTGCTGGAGCCGCTGGTCGAGGTACTGCGCCGCTATGTCATGGCGGCGGACAAGCTGCATGGCGATGACACGCCGGTTCCGGTGCTGGCTCCCGGCAACGGCAAGACGAAGACGGGGCGGCTCTGGACGTATGTTCGCGATGATCGGGCTGGCGGCGATACGGCGCCACCTGCGGTGTGGTTCGCCTACTCTCCGGATCGCAAGGGGGAACATCCGCAGCAGCATCTGAGTAACTTCCGTGGCATTCTCCAGGCCGATGCCTACGCCGGCTTCAACCAGCTCTACGAAGAGGGCAGCGTTCAGCAAGCACCCTGTCTGGCGCACATGCGGCGCAAGTTCTACGACTTGATGGAAGCCCACCACTCGCCGATCGCCACCGAAGCCGTGAAACGCATTGCAGCACTCTATGCGATCGAAAAGGAGATCCGGGGCCGTTCCCCGGATGAGCGCCGACAAGCACGCAACTCTAGAGCCCGTCCACTCCTGGAGTCGATGCGCACCTGGATGGAAAGCTCCTTATCGAAACTGTCGCGCAAGTCCGACACCACGGCGGCGATTCACTATGCCCTGGCGCGCTGGGATGCCTTCGTGCGCTACTGCGACGACGGTCGCATCGAGATCGACAACTCGGCGGCCGAGAGGGCCTTGCGTGCCATCGCGCTGGGTCGGAAGAACTACCTGTTTGCGGGATCGGATCGCGGCGGAGAACGCGCCGCAACCTTCTACAGCTTGATCGGAACTGCCAAGCTGAACGGAATCGATCCAGAAGCATATCTCCGCTACGTACTGGAGCACATCGCCGATCACCCCATCACTCGCATCGAGGAGTTGCTGCCTTGGAACATCGTCACAAGCATGCCGACCGCAAGCGAACCCGCAGCCTAGACGAGCCTACAGCCGGAGACGGTTCCGCTGTCGATACCCTATCCTTGCCGAATATCGCGGAACTGATCGACTACGGCGAAATTACCATCGGCGTGGTTCGCCCCGTCGGCTGCGTTGCTGTGGCCAATGATGACGACAACTGCCTGGCCATGCTGGTGCGGCGCCATGGTGAAACCTTGGCCCATGAGCCGCGGCTTTGCTGCGGCGGTCGTGAAACCGGCGTTCGCTGAGTTGTCCCATTGCATCGGAGTGCGCGCGTTATCGCGGCTGACCTTGCGCACGTTGGCCATGAACAGGTCTGCTGGAACTTGATTGGTCACGACCAAGGCTTTCCATGCGTTCTTCACCGCGATGTCGTCGCACTGGTCGATCGTGGTGAAGGGAAAGTCGGTCATGCCCAACTCGTCG
This sequence comes from uncultured Acidobacteriaceae bacterium, assembly GCA_963699185.1. Classification (GTDB taxonomy): domain Bacteria; phylum Acidobacteriota; class Terriglobia; order Terriglobales; family Acidobacteriaceae; genus DASRAA01. The sequence continues at coordinate 2,585,905 of OY969419.1, forward strand.
CCTTCGTAGATGAACGGCGTTCCTTTCAGCGTGAGCAGCATGGTGGCCAGCGCTTTGGCGGAAGCTACGAAAGGCACCTTCCACGATCGGCATCGACACCATCTACAAGTCGAGGGGGAAAATCCCCGAGGTCTTTCTGCGGGGCTGCGGACTCGCTGACTGGGAAATGGAGGCGGCAAAGTTGTACGACCCGAGCTTGTCTGTAGCTGACGCCAAAGATGTCGGGGATCGTGTGGTTAATCTGCGTAGCAGTCAGCCTTTTCAGTACTATTCGTGTTTCATCAGCTATTCGACCCACGACCAGGAGTTTGCCGAGCGGCTTCATGCCGACCTGCAAGCCAAGGGCGTGCGCTGCTGGTTTGCGCCGCACGATATTCGGGGCGGAGAGGAGATCCAAGAGCAGATCGACAGTGCCATTCGCTTACACGACAGAGTGCTGCTCATCCTTTCGGAGAGCAGCATGAACAGCAACTGGGTGCAAACCGAATTAGGCAAGACTTTGAAGCGCGAAAAGGACGAAGGCAAGCGGGTGTTGTATCCGGTGAGGCTGGTTTCGTTCGAGACGTTGCAGGGCTGGCAGTACATCGACAGCTCGGGGGTGGACTTGGCCGAGAAGATACGGCGGTACTTCATTCCCGATTTCAGCAACTGGAAAGACCATGACTCGTACCAGGCAGCTTTCGGTCGGCTGCTCAGCGATTTGAAGGCAGAAGCCGGCAGCGACTAGGGTGGTGGAGAACCCGCGTTGCCTGACCCGCCTAGCTGGTTGGCAACGTGGGCCCCAGCAAGGGTAATCATTCGCGTTGACAGATAACTGCCGAGTGGGATGATTTCACCCGACTGTGGCGAAATGCTCCAGCAGGGATGCGACATCTGTCTCAATCACAGAACCGCTCGCTTTCGCGCCTATTGGGCAACAACTAGGCAACAGTGGCTATAAACGATTGATACATAAGGTAGTTACATCTGAGCAGCGGTTACTCTAACCACGGTTCAAACAGCGCGGATGAATCACCCCTGCGCCAGTAATCGACCGCCCACTTGTGATCTTCTCATTGCACAGCCAGGCTTTAGGTCTCATAATCTTGAGGTTCGAGTTGGTAAGTTTCCCCGGAATCGACCCTTCCTCAGCCCAAAGCTGAGCGCGCGCCCTTTTTTTGGGTCCCTCACGTTCGAGATTAAGGAGTTGATGACCCATGAAATTCAAATATGCGTTTACCATCGCCTGTCTGTTTGCCGTCCTCACCCTCACGAGCGCTTACGCCCAAGATAACTGGCTGGGCGGAACCGGCAATTGGAGCAACGGCACTTTCTGGAGCCTCGGCTTCCCACCGCCGCCGTCGGACAATGCGACGATCTACTCAGGTGGGGTCGATATGGTAACCCTTGATCTGGGGAGCACGGCCGTTAATTCGCTTAACCTGGGTGGCTCGATCGGTTATAGCGAGGTGACGGATGGTGGCACGACACAGAACCTAAGCGTAGCGAATGGTCTTAATGTCGGGTCTACCGGTGTTTTGTACTTCTACGGGAACGGCAGCTCTCTGAACCTTGGTGGAAACGTCGCCAATAACGGATCAATCGTATTGTCCAGTGCAACGTTCATTCTCAACACTTCCGGCTCACTCGACAACTATGCCACGCTGTATAACGTCGGTACACTCAACAACAGCGGCACTCTTAACAACCACGCAAACGCCGCCCTATATAACTCCGGTACTCTCAACAACAACTCGATCCTGAGCAGTTCTGGCAACTTCGATAACTTTGGAGATGTTGAGAATTATCTGACGCTCAATAACAGCGGAACACTAAATAACCACAGCCATATCCAGACTGTCGGCGACGTCAATGGCCATGCCGTGATGAATAATTCGGGGATGCTCAACAACTACGCCTTTCTCCTTGTCGTGGGCGTCAATTTGTCCGGCTTTGGTTCTGCCGTGTTGAACAACACCGGCATACTCAACAACTATGGCAGTCTGGACGGCTTCAACGGCTTCGCAGGCGGTGATGCATTTGTAAACAACGCCGGAACGCTCAACAATTATGGCGGTTTTGGCCTTGATGGGGCATACGGAGAGAACGACGGTATATTCAACAACTACGGGACCACTGATCTTAGACCATTCTTTCGCGCCAGTACCTTTGTCAACCGTGGGACCTTCAATAACTTTGGCGCGGTTGTTGTGTCCGCCAGCGATTATGGCCAATTGTTTGCAAATGCCTCCATACTGAATAACAACGAAGGTGCCACGCTGAGCAACGGAACCTTCGATGGTATGTCTAACTCCAACCTGCTAAATAATGCTGGCGCGCTGAACAATGGAGGGAGCTTTGGCTCCACTGGTACGATCAACAACTCCGGCGTAATCAATACTGGCGGTTTATTTAGTAACTTTTACTCCGTTGGCACGATAAATAACTCCGGCACGATCAATACCATGCATGGCCGGTTCTACAACGGAGGTATGCTCAACAACTACGGTATAGTCAACAACTATAGCTACGCGCAGGCCTTCACCAACTCAGGCACATTTGAAAACCACGGCACGTTCAACAACAACTACGTCCAGGGCGTCATGGTTTACGCGTTCCAAAACGGCGGGACCTTCCTCAATTACGGTACGGTTACCAACAACAGCACGTTCTCGAACGGGGGAATGGTGCTGATAGCTCCAGGCGCTGCTTTATTCACCTTTTCCCTCGGGAGCTATGAACAGTCGGCTGGCTCTACGGTTGTAGACGGATTGTTCGCCAGTAACTCGGTTATCCAGATCGACGGCGGAACGATGTCGGGTAGCGGTTTGATCCGGGGCGACGTCGTTATGGGCGGAACCATGTCGCCCGGCGATTCCCCTGGCGTGCTCACGATGCAGGGCAACTACACCCAGCTCCCGGGCGGGACCTTTCTGGCCGAAATCGCAGGGCTCGCTCCGGGCACACAGTACGACCAACTGTTGGTGAGCGGGACGGCTGCGCTCGACGGCACGCTCGATGTTGACTTGCTGAACGGCTTCGTGGTGCAGGTTGGCGACAGCTTCGTGCTGATGACGTTCGGTAGCGAGAGCGGACAGTTCAGTACGCTCGACCTGCCGACACTTCCACGTTATGAGCAGTGGTTGCTGTCGTACAGTGCCAACGACCTGACCCTCTCGGTATTGGGGACCCCGACGCCAGAGCCGGCGAGCTTTCTGCTGCTGGGCAGCGGCCTGCTCGGAGCCTTGGGTGCGTTTCGTCGCAAGAGCAACCTCTAGCGGGTTTGATGGTGAGTCAAAGATGCCGGGGAAATGGTCCCGGCTTTCTTCTGCTCGTTCACTGTGCCTTATGCCTGAGCGACGGAAGACTCGTTGCCCAATCTGTTGCCCAATAACTGCCGAATGATCATAGTTCGCCCCGATTAGGATGATGCAATTAAGCGCGTTGACGATAACTGCCGAATGGGATGATTTCTCCCGAATGTGACAACGGAATCCACTGTGTAAGTGCTTGATACGAGTAGGATGGAAGCCCTGCCCAACATTTCCTAAACCGCGAGCCCGAGTTCGAGTCTCGGCAGGGCCCCCAATCTTTTCAGGAACTTGCGATGGGCTGATTGCTAAACCTCCACAAATCCTCCACAAATAGTTCGCGAACTTGCATTCGAGTATGAACGGAATGCTTCCAGTTGCTTTAGGCATTGCTTCATCCTTCGTCTATAAGTTTGAGCAACCGCTCGAAAGGCGTTTCCGTTGGCCATTCAATTTCAATGGGCACTACCGGAGGCTGGGATTCAATGATCTCCACCATCTTCTGGAATTCCGGATCATCGGCAAACGCCATCTTGAACCGATCAATTGGATCAGACACTTCGCCACCATTTCTGGGAGCAGTATCCCGGAGCGGAGGACGACGGAAATGCGATGTCCAGCCATGAAGGACAACTCCACGCACCTCCAATTGCCTTATAGCACACTCCCCCGCCATCCCATCCGGGGAAATCAGTTGACTGGCTTCTTGGCATCATCCTCAACTGGCAGGTCGAGCATGTCCAGCAGCTTCGGGTTGGCCTTCTCGATGGCCTCCGACGGCAGCGATTCTAGATACCGCTTAACTATTGAAGCGATGGTCTGCACCTGTTGTTCAGGCGAGATCGGTCGGCGCTGCCACAAAGGTGCACTTGACCTAAGCTCTTTCACGGCATCCGCTAATTCACTTACCCACTGATTCCAAAGGGACCCGAATTCCAGTTCACGATCGTATTCCGCCCGGTACGGCGCGAAGATGTTCGGCAACACCCATTCGCAGGATTGGGACTGCTGATTACCGTCGCGAACCTCTCGAATTTCCTGTCCTCCGCGGATAACCGTCTTTCCGGCATAGCTATACTGGTCGTCCCAATACTCAAGCAGAAAGACCGCGGCCGGGAACTTGGCCGATACCAGCACGACATGGCTCATAACGGTGCCCCACCCGCGATCTTTGAAAAAGTTCTTAGACCGTCGCGCCTTATTCACGCTGGGGGCGATGTAGCCCAAATTGCGATCAGGCTTAAACGAAACCAGTCCCTTGACATCTGCGGAGATTTCCTCCTGACGCTTGTCAACAAGACCAGCAACCCAGCAAAGGAGTTCGTCACACGGCTCCTGCAATGATGCCTCGATTTGGTTAATCTCCTCGGGGCTTGCGGCCAACACATCCAGACCGAAATCAACCCAGTTACTCATCTGTTTTTCCTCCCATTCTCATGGTTTCTGCGTTGTATTTGGTTACCGACTACCAGGAGAATCCGATCGGCGGACCGTCATTTTCAAATTGGCGAGTCAGCGACGGTGATTTCGGTGGTCGTCAAAATGCCCAGCCTCATGCCAACCGGGAACCTGCGCTGGAACTCGTCAGGCGTATTTTGAAAGTCACTGCACTGTATTTGAATGGTGTCGAGGAGAAGATCCTTCTCAATTGCTTCGATTCCGATCGTTTGGACCTCCGCGAACTCGCCGTCGTTGAATTGAACTTCACCTTCTACTTTCTTGCGAACAACCATTCGGTTCCTCTCCATCTCTTTTCGCTCGACGTCCGGCTTGTCAATTCTGCCGGGGCTAAGTTGTCGAACTCCTTTGCTTTAATCGTCTTCAAAACAATGCCTAGACGGTTGAGGTTGAGCAGGCACACGGGGAGCTAACCCTCGCTTCTCCGTCGATGCCTGAGACGTGTATCGGCGTCGCAGTTTTGACGGGCACGGTTGTCGAGAAGTCGTTTGACGCGCTGCTCACGCGCGTTGGTCGTTTTTACGTCCCCCCTCCCGAAGGCTCTCGTGCGCTTTTGCGCCCGTCAGTCAGGCTCTCTTAACATCCGTGCCAGCGTTGCTGTCCAGGTCGGCATCTTCCAGCTTCGCGGATTCCGCGTTGGTCTGTAACCCACCTGCGCTAGTCCTCACTGGCTTCCTGTGCTGATCGTGCAGCCTCTAACTGGGGACGGCGCGCGCGGCAGAACAGCATCTGAGCAACGCACGCAAAATTCTCACGTCTTCTAACTCTCCTTCAAAGATTTACAACGTTGAATGCTTTTCTCATTAGATGTTTGCAGATTCCGCGAATTGGGAAACGCCCGTTTTGCAGCGGGCGTTCCTTTTCGCTGGTCACTTCTGTCCGCTTTCTGTCCGTGAAGCGCAACCGAAACCGGGCAAAGCACGGCAAAGAGCCAGCAGCCGTTTCTCATTGTTGTGTTGGGCTTGATTGGTTGGCGTTGTTGGGTGTAGCGGCCGATTTTCCCCTACGAACCAGAAGGCCGGGAGTTCGAATCTCTCAGGGCGCGCCATATATCTCAGTCATGTTCTTCGTCTACGTTCTCCGCAGTCGCACTTCCGGACGCTTGTATACGGGATATTCCTCCGCTCAGAATCGCACTGTGCCCAATTTTGTGCCCACCCAGCCGCGAAATGGCTCTCAGCACGGCATCCTTGGAAGGGTGAACATGGCGCGCTGACATCGCTATTGCAGTATGCCCAGCGATGCGTGCAGTTCAGGTGCCCCTCCGTCCCCACAGGATTTCTAGCTTTCCTTACCGCAGTGACAAACACCGGGCGCTCCTCAGCGGGAAGCATTTAGGCCGCGGACCGCAGCACTCGGACCAGAAGCGAGCCTTATGAGGTTTGATCCTGGTAGCGGTTCGGCTTTCTGCCGGTCTGCTTGCTTGCAGTGCTCGCGTGCCTGCGCGATTGATGGGTGGCGGCGGTAGCGTGGTGCTTCGTTTGTGCCTTCAAGGTGTTCACATTCGCTTTGGCCGCAGGAGGTTGATCAAAGTGATCCGGGTCAACTTCTTGTTGACCGTGGGCCTGCATCAAGAAAGTGGGAAAAACACCGACTGCGAGTGCTAGAACGAACATTCTGAGAGACTTCATAAATTCCATTTCTCCTTCTATGACGGAAAGCGCAAAACCCGCTGAAACTCGATCATCGGAGCCCTCGGAAATTTATGCCTTAACAGTGTGTTCCACTGCCGTTCAGCTTTTCTGCTGAATGCTTGCCGTCACGCTCTCTACTTAGCAAGGATGATGCCAAAGCGCGGACGGGCTTGTTGGCCGGGTCATTCTGCTGTGTTTGCAACAAGATGAGTTCTAGCCGTCTGCGCCGACATGGTTCGTAGGCCGCTGGGTGGTATCCGATCAGATACCGGCGGTAGGCTGTAGGTTCCCGCATCAGCAGACTTCATTGCACCCCGCGCCAAACCCACATAAATCCCCTCCCCAACTGTGCCAATTTTGTGCCCCTGCGTCGTGACACTTTGTGACACGTTAGCGAAGTTGTTGATTTCCGCACGGCAACGGCTACGAAGCAGAAGGCGGGAGTTCCCCGCCGCGGCGGGTCTCAGGGCGCGCCATCTAATTTTGATCTCCCGTCGCGGGAATGTCCGGCTCCGTCATCGGCAGCGCCGAGGCCAACTGCAGGTCAATCATCAGCTGAATACGCCGGTCCACCTGGTAAAACTGCGCCGTACTCTTCGCCGACAAGACCTTTCGGAATAAAGGCACATACTTCAATCTCAGTTGCGCCACCGATTCGTCCACCTGGATCCACTGTTTCACGGCCGCATCGGCTTGCGCATCAGTCAAATTCCCCTGCTGCTGAACGTACTGCTTGATCAGGTCGTACTTCAGGTTATTGTTCTTCACCAACTCCGAGATGTACTGCTCATACACCGGCCAGAACTTTTCCGCTTCGGCGTCCGTCAGGTGCATGTTGGCGGCGATCACCTGCTTGCGTTCCGAGCGCAAGTTCTTCCGCAACATCTGGATGTCGGCATCCGTAATGGGCGGAGGTTGCTGGTCCGCGCTGACTTGAGCATCCGGCTTGGCGGCTTTGTTTTGTGCACTGGTAGCAACGGGACCAATCAGAAGCAGAGTCAGTGTGAAGGACGAGATCGCGGCGCCAATCGTGCGAATGGCCGGCATACTTCTACCTCCGTCAGATTTCTACCCGGGGAACAGACTCGGAACATTGTCCTGCTGCCCGACGCCGCGTGCAAGTGCTGTCAGAGCGCGTGTGCCCTTTGCGTCTCGCAAGGCGCCGCAGTTCGCACTTCGGCCCTACGCTTTGTACCCCATTCCAGCCAGGACCCCACGCATATACGCGAAGCTCTTGATCATCCCCGGCAGCGGATTGTTTTCGTTGATCTCATACTCCAGGTCCACATATCCCGGATACTTGATCGCGATGAGTGCGGCAAAGATCTTCTCGACGGGCAGGACTCCATCGCCAACCGCAACCTGGCTCTCCTTCCTTGATGCGTTCGCCAGGTCCTTCATGTGAATGTCATACAGTCGCGGCCCCACTTCGTGGATGGCGTCGGGCACATCCGTCCCGGCCCGCGCCGCGTGTCCCACATCGATGCACACTCCCATGCGCGGGTCCATGTTCTGCACCGCTTTTTAGCGCGTCCAACGGAGAAGGGAAGTACTTGTCCTCGGGCCCGTGGTTGTGTATTGCAATCTTGATGTCGTATTCCTTGACGAATTTCTCCAACCGCGGCAGCGTCGAGGGCGTTGGCCCGGCGACGATCAGCGGAATAGCAGCAACCTTGCAGTACTCGAATTTGCGCCGCATGTCGTCATCGTTGTCTTCGGTGAAGTAGATAGTCCCCGCTGCTGTCAGCTTTATGCCGGCCGCAGCGTACGCATCGGCCGCCTGCCGGATCTGTTCCGGCGCGGTCATTGGTAGGTGAACATCCTTCACGTTCAGATAAGGAGTATCCAACTGCTTCATGAACTTTATGACGTCGTCGTGGCCAAACTTGCGGAAGGAGTAACTGGCCACGCCCAGGCGAATCGGCGAACTCGGCGGGGGAGCAGCCCCGAGTGCTGCCGAGTTCCCCACGAGCGCTGCCGCGGCGGCTGTCGCAGCACTCCCGCGCAAAAAGTCCCTTCGGCTGGTCTTGACAGTCATTTTGGCGACCTTCGGCGATGATACGACCGACATCGGCAAGCGAATAGAAAAACCGTTATTGTGACCCACCCTCAGGTGGTGTCACTTCAGTGTGTGTAAAAGCTACCGGTACTACCGGAAAGTTTTACTTGCAATTTTTTCAGGCGCCTTGCTAAGTGCCTTGCTTTCACCACAACTTCTTTGGCAGTCGAGTTGCTACTAACAAAGCAGACGAAGTGGCGCATAGGGGTTATCGGTGGAGAGGTTTTCGGCCAGAGTCCTCTTCGTTGATAACCCCTTTTAACGATCCGTCGTCGTTTTATACCCTCCCCCTCGGCTTCCGGACGGTTTCCCTAACCGCCCGGAAGCCTTTTCTGTTCGCAAGAAAGGCGACGTGCATCTAATCTGCACCTCGCCCTTTATCTCTTCAGACTCGCCACCGGCTTACACGAGGGCAGGCTTTTCTGTAATGTCGAAACCTGCCAAACGGAGCAGCCCCTCGACCTTAGCCTCAGTGAGCCGCGTCGCGTCGTATTCCACCCGAATCGTATGCTCCGACTCCCGCAGTTGCACCCGGCGGATTCCATAAACATCGCTGAACTGTCCCAACGCACTCATCACGTTCTCGTCCGGCTGCGCTCCATATCGGAACAACACTTCAATCGCGGTCATCGATAAATCCTCTCTCCCATGCAATGATAAGAACAGCCGACATTTTCACGCAGAAGTCAGCCCCTAATATAGAGCATCGCTGTCGCAGCGAACAGAGTCGGAGGGCGCGATCTGTAATGAGGGCAGAACCGAATCCGTATGAGCGATAAGAGCAAGACTTCGGGGACGGAAACCACGCCCCTGCTGATGGCGAAAGACCCAGTCTGCGGGATGTCAGTCGACCCCGCCAAAGCCCGGGGCAACGCCCGATACCTTGGCGTCAGTTACTGCTTCTGCTCCCCGGGATGCATGCATCGTTTCCTCTCCGATCCCTCGAAGTTCGTGGTCGACCACCCGGACCCCACCGCAGACACCAATGCCGCCGGCCAGGCCAAACTCAACCCCAAAGTCCATAAGGATCCCGTCTGCGGCATGACTGTTGACCCCTTCAAGGCCGCGGCTTCCATCGAGCACGCGGGTCAGCTCTATCACTTCTGCTCCAAGGGTTGCGCCGATAAGTTCAGTGGCGACCCGGCGAAGTACCTGTCACCCGACTACATACCAGGGGGAATGTCTTCGCCCGTAATGATTCGTGGCATCGCGTCCCCGCCAGCCGAGAGACCGGACGGCGATCCGGCTCGCCAACAGGCGGAGAAACCTGCCATGCCCCCGCCTGCAGCGACTTACATCTGCCCCATGCACCCCGAGGTTCGGCAGTCGCGTCCCGGAGCGTGCCCGAAATGCGGAATGGCGCTGGAACCCGAAGTGCCGATGACGGCGACTCGTACCCAGTGGACCTGCCCAATGCATCCGGAGATCGTGCGCGACGGGCCCGGATCCTGTCCCATTTGTGGTATGGCGCTGGAGCCCATGACAGTCGCGGCAGCAGGAGAAGAGAATCCCGAGCTGCGCGATATGACACGGCGCTTCTGGTGGAGCGTGGCCCTCGCCATCCCTCTAGTGTCGTTTGCCATGTTGCGCATGGGGCCGCTCGCGCACATGGTTTCTCCGGCGCTAGGTAATTGGATCGAGTTCATTTTGGCAACGCCCGTCGTCGTGTGGTGCGGCCGCCCTTTCTTCGAGCGCGGATGGGCGTCCGTAAAGCTCCGTAGCCCCAACATGTTCACCCTGATCGCAATGGGCGTCGGCGTGGCCTATGTCTATAGCGCAATCGCAGCGATCTTTCCGCAGCTTTTTCCGCCGTCCCTGCGCACTATGCACGGCATGCCCGCTGTCTATTTCGAAGCGGCAGCGGCTATCGTCGCGCTGGTCTTGCTTGGCCAAGTGCTGGAACTCAAGGCGCGCAGCCGCACCAGCAGTGCCATTCGTGCACTGCTCGACCTGTCGCCCAAGATGGCGCGCCTCATGCGCGACGATGGCAGCGAGTACGACGTGCCCCTTGAACAGGTCAAGGTCGGCGACAAGCTGCGCGTGCGTCCGGGCGAGAAAATCCCGACGGATGGAATCGTCGTGGATGGCCTCAGCTCCGTCGACGAGTCCATGATCACCGGCGAGTCCATCCCGACCGAGAAGCGCGCGGGCGACAAAGTGATCGGCGCAACCGTCAATGGCACTGGATGGCTGCTGGTTCGCGCCGAACGCGTGGGCAGCGAGACCGTGCTGGCCCAGATCGTCCAGATGGTCAGCAACGCGCAGCGCAGCCGCGCGCCCATTCAGCGCCTCGCTGACCGGGTAGCGGCCTACTTCGTGCCCGCCGTTCTCGCTATCGCCGTTATCACCTTCATCGTCTGGCTGACTGTTGGCCCCCAGCCCCGTCTGGCCAACGCAATCGTCAACGCAGTCGCTGTTCTGATCATCGCCTGCCCCTGCGCGCTCGGACTGGCCACGCCCATGGCGATCATGGTTGGCACGGGTCGCGGCGCGCGTGCCGGCATCCTGATCAAGAACGCTGAGGCTCTCGAGACCTTCCAGAAAGTTGACACCATCGCCCTCGACAAGACTGGCACGCTAACGCAAGGCAAGCCTGAGTTGATGAACGTGGTCGCCTTCGCCGGCGAGACTGAAGAAAGGGTCGTTAGGCTGGCGGCGAGCCTGGAGCGTGGAAGCGAGCATCCCTTGGGTGCTGCCATCGTCGAGGCTGCGCAAGCCAACAATCTCGGACTGATTCCTCCCGACGGATTCCGCTCGCTTACCGGCAAAGGCATAGTGGGCACCGTCGGAGGACACGAAGTCGCCGTCGGCAACGAAAGATTGTTCGAAGAACTCGGCATCGACTCGGTGCAATGGAAAGCCCAGGCCGAAGCCATGCGCTTTGATGGCGAGACCGTCGTCTACGTCGCCGTCGACGGAAGCGCCGCCGGACTGCTGGGCATTGCCGACCCGATCAAGCCCGAGGCGGCCGACGCCATTCGCGACTTGCAGCGCGAGGGACTGCGCGTTGTGATGCTCACCGGCGACAGCGAAACCACCGCCGCGGCCGTCGCGCGCCAGCTGGGCATCACCGACTTCGAGGCCGGAGTCCTCCCCGACCACAAGGCCGATGTGGTGAAGAAACTCCAGCAGCATGCAAGGACCGTCGCTATGGCTGGCGACGGCATCAACGACGCGCCCGCTCTGGCGCAGGCCAACGTCGGCATCGCCATGGGCACTGGCACTGACGTCGCCAGGGAGAGCGCAGGCGTCACCCTGCTCAAAGGCGACCTTCGTGCGTTGGTGCGCGCCCGCCGACTCAGCAAGGCCGTGATGGCGAATATCAAGGAGAATCTGTTCTTCGCCTTCGTCTACAACTCGATTGGAGTGCCGATCGCGGCGGGCATCCTGTATCCCAAATTCGGATGGCTGTTGAGTCCGATCCTCGCTGCCGCAGCCATGAGCTTCAGCAGCGTGTCGGTAATCACCAACGCGCTGCGTCTGCGAAGCGTGAAGCTTTAGACGCAGTTGAATCCAGTCATCGCGACGACATCATGTTGGTGAGCGAGTGCAGTTGGTCTTCGACCTCGGTCAGCATTGTGCGCAGACTGTGTTGCAGGTTTTCCGTAAGCACTCGACTGGCAAGCCACCGTTGAAGGACTTCCTGCCTGCAGCGCATCTCCATGAGCGCTTGCCAGGTCTCGCCGGATTTCGCCGTCGTCAACATCCTGCTTCGTTCCTGATCAGCTGGGCGCCGCTTTTTGTTCAGAAGCGTACTAAGAGAGAGGGCCCTTCCCCCCGAAAGAACCCTCCCTCAAGCCGGACCGAACCCGATCCGAACCTATGATTGCTTTAAGAGTGTCCAGATATTGACGCTGTATCTCCCGCAGCGCAATTGGACCTTAGTTCAATACGACGGACCTCATGGCAGTTGCAGCCGATCGCCTTCCTTCACCACCTTGGACATCGCGCGCCCCTGGTAGGTGTACTTGACTGCCAGGTACTTGTCCGCGCCTACATTCGGATCTCCGCCCATGTTGCCGTTTGTCACTTTAATGTTCAGCGTGTTGTTCTGAATCATCGACCGGAGCTTGTTGGTCACGTTCATTCCCCGCCCGTTCTTACCGTAGATGGCATTGTTGATATGCAGCATGCGCCCCTGGGCCTGCGCGGGAACCTGAATGACGAGTGTCGCGAGCAGCAACAGCGCGAGTACGGTGAAAACTGATCGTGCGTTTCGCATGATTGTGTTCCTTTCGTTCAAGGCCACCGACTTTTGTTCGGGGCGAATTACGATTTCCTGCTCTTAAGTAGCCGTCGCGGTGCTGCATATAACAATCTTGAGCGAGACCAGGTGACGTCGTTTAGAAAAAGCACAAAGAGAGAGGGTTCTTCCCCCCGAAAGAACCCTCCCCCAAGCCGGACCACTTACGATCCGAACCTATGATTGCTGTAAGAGTGCACAATTCTGACGCAGCATTTCCAGCGATGCAATTGGACCTTAGTTCAATAAGGAAGCAGCGATGCTTGCGACCGGAGAAGAACGACTGATCAACGGGACCGGTAGTAGCGACAATCTCACACCAGCGGCAACTCGACGAAGAACGTCGCACCTTTTCCCGGCCGGTTCTTCAAATCGATGCGCCCGCTGAGCGACTCGACAATCGACTGGCAAATCGACAATCCCATCCCCAGGCCGGTCGTCTTGGTCGTGAAGAACGGTTGGAAGAGTTTCTCACGCACCTCCGGGCTAACGCCGGGGCTGGTGTCCTCCACCCAGATCGCACCTACTCTGGCGACCTGCTCGATCGTCGTCCGCAGCGTGAGACGCCGCTCTGTTGGGGTTTCCATCATGGCGTCCAGCCCGTTGCCGGCGAGGTTCAGCACCACTTGCTGCAGGGCAATCTGGTCGCCTTTCACCATCACCGCAGATGGAACCAGCGCCAATTCAATTCGCATGCCGCGAAGCGTTGCTTCGTTTCTGATCATTTGCACAACGCTGGTCGCGATCTCGTTAAGGTCCACCGGTTCGACCACCACGCTCTGCTTCTTGAGCATCGCGCGCATGCCCTGGATCACTCCGCGCGCCCGCTTGTCGTCGCGGGTGATGTCGTCGAGCGCCTCACGAATCTCTACCATGTCGGGGTTGGCACGTCCGGCAAAGCGCTGCGCAGCCTCAGCGTTGCTCATGATCGCCGCCAGTGGCTGTGAGAGCTCATGCGCCAACGAGGCCGCGAGTTGTCCCATGGCGGCCACGCGGTTCAGGTGGTAAATCTCGCTGCGCGATCGCGTTCGTTCCAGTTCCGTTTGCTTTCGCTGGGTTATGTCGAGGTGCACAACCAGGCTGCCGCTCTGTTGGTTCGGCAATTGAAGGGCCCGAACTTCAATCCATCGGCCTTCCGCCGATAGCGGTAGCTCTGCTGTTGCGCCTGCCCGCTCCCCGGCAATCACCTGCTCGATGCCAGCGGCGCCCGCAAATCCGTCCTCTTGACCAGCCAGCTTGCGCAGATACTCGCTGTACTTGAGCCCCGGTCGCGCTCCGTCCAAACCCGCGTCTTCGATCGCCGCATCTTCGTGTTCGATCTGGTTGGTTCGCAGGATCTCGCCCTTCCGGTTCACCAGCAACGCCATCCCCGGCAGCGACTCCAGCATGGCGGAGTTCAAGTCTTCTTCCTTCTTTCTGCGTTGGCGTTCAAGCAGAAGAAACGCCACCAACAACAGCAGGACAATCAGCACCGAAAGAAGGGCCACGATATAGCGGCCGTACTGCTCCCATGCGGTGGGCTGGCGATAGAGAATCTTGGTGCCCAGCGGCAGCCTGCGCTCCGAAATACCCCATCGTTTCAGTTGCCGCCAATCCACGATGTACGAGTTCTTCACTTCCCGGACGGGCAGACTATCCGGATCAGCGCCCTTCAGCAGTTGGCCTAGCTGCTCACCCACGACTTCTGCAGCACCTTGAACGCTAAGTATGTTGCCTCCAACGATACCCTTACCCATCGCCATGTCCGAATCCGCAAACAACGGGGCATTCGCGACTGGGTAAAATTCTTCAACCAATTGCGGGATATCCAGCCTCTGGCCGTTGGGCTCAAACAGGAAGGAGCCCATTACGATAATTGTTCGAACGGGAAGTGAAGCGATGCGCTCTTTGGCCTCCTCTACGGAAAGCCCGGTCGCTTCAACAATCTTCAGGTCGGGCTTTATCTCGCGGATCGACTTCACAATCTCCCCATTGGTTCGCTTGTCTCGCTGCGAAGCGCCACCGAGTAGAACGACTCGTCGAGTGTCGGGAAGCATTTGCAAAGCAGAACGAACCGTCTCCTTGTTATCGAGGGCGAGGAGCACTCGCGTCGAGCGGGGAATCGCTCCGGGGTTTGCCCAGCGTTCTTCGTCGATCAATACCAGCAGGAGTGTTGCTTCCGGCCAAAACCGGTCTCGCAGCTCCTTTGCCAGAAGGGAAGGAGGAAAAGTGACCGCTACGATAGCGTCGAACTTCACGCGACTGTACTTGTACGCGATCCAATCGTCAATCTTTGCAGGATAGTTTTCCGGCTCTGGGGGAATAGGGCCGACGTTCTCCGTCGCAACATCCACCGCGCCCGAAAAAGAAGCTTTCAGTCCCTGCTCTATCCCCCTCAAAATGGCTACGCTACCGGGACGGGAGGCCTCAAAAGGCAGCAGGAGTAAGACGCGCTTGGGGGGAGTCGGCTCATCCGCGGCACCACGAGGAGCAAGCGGCCCTACCGCCGCAAACAGCAAGAGGATCAACGACGCTCTGGTCAGGTAGTGCATACCATTGGATTCGTCCGGTGCTTGGAATTATAGAGAGTTGTGCGAATCGCGCCACCGATTGCTACAGGGGCGCGGCTTCCCGTCTGTGGGAGAGTGGGCGCGAAACGGTCTTGCGTCAGGGCACGACTTTTCAGTCGTGCCGATAGGGTCGTTACTTATGCCAGGACGAGGACTTTAGTCCGCGAGGCATTTCCTGGCTTGTCTTGCAGCCCGCTTTCCCGAATTTGGCCCGCCAAGCCCAAAGAGATTCTGGTACGGCCTGCCATTGCTTTAGTCACAAGGTCCAATTGCCGCCCCCGGGGATCGTTGGTTATCCTTCGACCGGGAGTCATTCATCGGTTGTCGACGATAATCCTGCTTCCAATGAACGACACGGCCTTGAACGCCATCAAGATCGCTCTCATTGACGATGATGCTTCAGTTCGTAGTGGCGTCTCACGCCTGCTGCGGTCGCACGACTACGCATGTACGGCGTACGACTCAGCCGAAAGTGCGCTGGCTGATCCCCGCTTGTCTGACATGCATTGTTTGGTGGTGGATGTGCAGCTTTCCGGCATGAGTGGCTTTGCCCTACGGGACCGACTAGTACAAGATGGCCTCGAGGTTCCGTGCCTCTTTATCACCGCCCATGCGGAAACCGATTCTGCGGAGTGGATACGATCTCTTGGCCCCAATCCCTGCGTGATCAAACCGTTTGACGAATCGCAGTTGCTGAGGGCAATCGATAATCTACTCGAGCAGCGCAAACCGCCCGTGTCCCAGCAATAACGTCGCCGTAGTAACATAACCGGGTCTCACCAACCTTCAAGCGCTGGGGTATTGCTGTGGAGCCCCCCGAGGCCCCAGAGAAAACCGTCCACGTAGTCGATGATGACGCGAACCTCCTTCGTGCCGTCTCGCGCCTATTGCGATCGCATGGATATGCGGTAAAGACCTACACTTCCGCTTCGGAGTTTCTAGGTGCCGGAGTTCCCGCCGGGCCTGCCTGCCTACTGCTCGACCTGAATATGCCCGGAATGACCGGACTGGAATTGCAGCAGGTCATAGCCGACTACCAACCGCATCTGTCGATCGTCTTCATCAGCGGCCAGGGCGATCTGCCCGCGGCCATTCGAGCCATGAAGGCTGGCGCGGTCGATTTCCTCACGAAACCTTTCGAAGGAGACACCTTGGTCGCCGCCATCGACGCCGCGCTACGCCGCTCACATGACGCCCATGCCTCGCAAGGCGCGCTGCAAAAGGATTGGGAGCTCTTCCAAACCCTCAGCGGGAGAGAACGCCAGGTCTGCTTGCTCTTCGCCCGGGGCATGCTCAATAAACAAATTGCCGCCGAGCTCGGAACTGCGGAACGAACCATCAAGGCCCAGCGCGGGAGCGTCATGCGCAAACTCGGCGCCGATTCCGCTGCTGACGTAGTGCGCCTGATCGAGCGGCTCCGCGACGGCGGCCGCTTGCAGGTGTAAATTCCATTTCGGGAATTTCGGCTACTTTCTTAACGTTCGATTATCGATTTCGCTCGACAGAACCTACCTTAAAGCCTTATCAACGAACGGGCATATTTGGGTCGTACATCACGGCGCAAAACCAACGGTCGGGCGAGTCCCGTCCGCAATGCCACCTAAGCTCTTTGAATAGAGGACTTTGACTGTAAGTCAAACGGAATCAAAACTTTGCGTGGAAAATGTCGGTAGACTTCTGATTCCAAGGACTTAGGGGGGAGGGTACCCTAAAGAATCTACAGCTTGTTCAGGTAGTCGATGATCTCTGGATTCGTCCAGTCAGTCGCGCCGATGAATTTGCGGCGAATCACGCCGTCTCTGTCGATCACATACGTTTCAGGGAATTTAAAGGTGCCATAGAGGACGTTGGCCGACTGCTTGGTATCTCGCACCGTCAGCAAATCGACATTGTGGTCGCGCACAAACTGATTCACGGCGTTTTGATCGGCGTCTTCGGCGACCGCAAGAACGGTCACCTTGTCGCCCATCTTTTTCTGCAGCTCGACCAGCGACGGCATCTCTTCGACGCACGGAGGACACCAGGTCGCCCAGAAGTTGAGCACCACTGGCTTTCCGCGGAATTGACTCAGCGTAACCGTGCGTTGTGAATCGGAGACGGTGAAATTAGGCGCGGTTTCGCCAATCCGCGGAGGCCGACCGCCGTTACAGGCAAACAGCAGCGCGAGACAGACGAGGGCGAAAACGGAAGAGAGGCGCTTCACCCACCTATAATAACGGAGTCGCGCTACAGAGTACGCGACTTGCCTCATGAGCGTTTCACCGGAACAACCCGAGGCCTCCGTCATCGTGCCGGCCCGCAACGAAGAGGCCAACCTGGCGAACTGCCTCGAGTCACTGGTCGGCCAGCATGGTTCGAGATACGAGATCATCGTCGTCGACGACCACTCCAGCGACCGCACGCGCGAGATTGCTAAATCGTTTCCTGTCAGTATGATCACCGCCGATCCGCTGCCCGAAGGTTGGAGTGGCAAGTGCAACGCCTGCTGGAGCGGCGCCAAAGTCGCGAAAGGGAAGTGGCTGCTCTTCACCGATGCCGACACGAAGCACTCAAGGGATTCGATCGAGCAGGGATTGCGAGAAGCGCAGGCGAATGACGCCGCCATGCTGTCGTATTCGCCCAGGCAGGAAGTGCAAAGTCTTGCGGAGCGTGCGCTGATGCCCGTGATTTTTGCGGAGTTGGCAACGAAGTATCGGCCGAAGGAAGTGAGCGATCCGAGTTCATCAGCCGCGGCGGCTAACGGGCAGTATCTCCTTATCCGTCGTGATGCGTACGACGCGGTCGGTGGGCACGCGGCGATAGCTCAAGTAATCCTTGAAGATGTGGAGTTGGCGAAACGGTTGAAGCAAGCGGGATACAAGTTGCAATTTCGTCAGTCTGACGCGGTCAGTACCCGTATGTATCGCAGCTTCGCACAGATGTGGGAAGGCTGGACCAAGAACCTCGCGCTTCTATTTCCGAATCCGCGTGGCTTGGCACTGAGACGTACGATAGAGTTCGCGCTGATCATTTTGGGTCTTGTGGGAACGTGGAACGCGGTGTTGATCCAACGCGACCGGCTGGGAATCTTGTTGAAAGCGGCGTTTCTCCTGGTCGTGCTGTATTTCTTTTACCATCGGATTCGCCGGGCGCATTTTGACTGGCTGTCAAATATCCTGGCGATCTTTGGATTGCCGCTCTTCGCGATACTTTTGCTCAATTCATACATCTCTCATAAGAAGGGATCCGTTCATTGGAAAGGCCGCAGCTACAGAACTGCAACGCTGTTGAGTGATGGACATTCTGAAGCGGCTCGCGGTTCTTTAGCGGTTGCTGCGCCTGGGATTACCAATCAGAAATCCGGACATTCGTTATAGTTCAGGAGAACATGATTTATCTAACGCGCAGGTGCGAGTTTTCCGCGTCGCACTTTTATCACAATCCGGAATGGTCGGATGAGCAAAACCGTCGTGTGTTCGGCAAATGCGCGAACCTCAATGGACACGGGCATAACTACACGCTGGAAGTCACGGTGAAAGGTGACATCGATCCGGTCACAGGTTTCGTTGTCGATCTCAAAGAGTTAAAGGACATCTTGAACCGTGAGGTGGTTGATGCCATGGACCATCGCCATCTCAACAAAGAGGTCCCGGAGTTCGCCAGCAAAATTCCGACGACCGAGAATATTGCAATTGCAATCTGGCAGCGGCTGGCAGAAAGCTTGCGCGTCGCGAAACTGCATCGCGTACGGCTGTACGAGATGCCCGACTTGTTCGTCGATTTCTACGGGGAAGCATGAGGGCCCATCTCACGCGGCGATATATTTTTTCGGCCTCGCATCGTTTGCACGCCGACGAACTCTCGGATGAGCAAAATCGCGCTACTTACGGCAAGTGCAATAACCCTCATGGACACGGGCACAACTACACGCTGGAAGTGACGGTGAGTGGCCAGGTCAGTCCCGAGACCGGCATGGTTTGTAACCTGGTCGATCTTGATGGAGCGGTTCGTCACACAATCCTCGATCGCTTCGACCACCAGAACCTCAACGTGCTTTCTGATTTCGCGGCGCTCGTGCCTACCACGGAGAATCTCACCGAGATCATCTTCAACATTTTGAAGCAAAGTTTTCATTCAGCTCATCTTGAGAAAGTGCGCATCGAAGAGACTCTGAATAATAGCTTCGAGTATGCTGGTGGCGGAGAGTTGTGCCCCTGATTTCCTCCAACGAAGCAACATGGGATAACGATGAAAGAACTCGTCGAGACACAAACCACTCTTACCAGCGCGAGCCTTGAAGAACTCACCCGTGAGCTGTTGGTTCGGCTGGGCGAAGACCCGAATCGCGAAGGCCTGGTCAAGACCCCGGAGCGGTTTGCCAAGGCAATTCAATATCTCACCAAGGGATATAAAGAGGACCCCGCGGAAGTGTTGAACGGCGCGCTATTCACGGTCGATTATGACGAGATGGTGATCGTGAAAGACATTGAAATGTTCAGTCTTTGCGAGCACCACATGCTGCCGTTTTTTGGCAAGGTGCACATTGCCTATATTCCAAAAGGCAAGGTACTGGGACTAAGCAAACTGCCACGACTGGTAGAAGTGTTCGCTCGCCGCCTGCAGGTACAGGAGCGGTTGACTGTGGAGATCGCCGAAGCCATTCAGAATGCGATCCACCCTCTTGGCGTTGGTGTGGTCATTGAGGCACGCCATCTCTGCATGATGATGCGCGGCGTCGAGAAGCAACATTCGGCGGCCGTAACTTCGTCGATGATCGGCGCCTTCCGCGCGCAGCAGACGCGGCAGGAATTCCTTGCCCTCATCCGCGAGAAGAACAGCAACGGGTTCTAACCGATGGCTGCCAACAAGCGGCGGTCCACTCTCAAGACAAAAACTAAACGAAAAAAGAGGCCGACGGCCAGGCCTGCGCCGAGCGCCGGTCGTCTGTCAGGCAGGGTTGCCGTCGTTACCGGGGGAAATCGCGGAATCGGGCTAGCAATTGCTCGCGCCCTGGTAAGCGAAGGGTGCAGCGTTCTGATTACCGGCCGCGATCTGGCGGCATTGGCAAACGCGAAGGAAAAACTGGATGCCATTTCCGCCAATCTCGATCCCATCCCCGAAGTCGTCGCCCAGCGCTGTGAAGTTCAGAGCCCGTCCTCAGTGGCGGCTGTATTCACGAAGGTCAAGAAGCGCTGGGACCGGCTCGACATTCTGATTAACAATGCGGGCATCTCGCAAGCGATGTTCCTGGTTGAAAAGACTCCGCTGGAGTTGTGGCGCTCGGTGCTCGATATCAATCTCACGGGAATGTTTCTTTGTGCGCGCGCCGCGGTACCGCTGATGCCACGCGGAGCGACGATCGTGAACAACCTTTCGGTGGCAGCCAGGCAGATCTTCCCCAACTTCGCGGCTTACAACGCATCGAAGCACGGCGGGTTGGGATTTACGCTCACTCTGCGCGAAGAGCTCATTCCGAAAGGCATTCGGGTCACCGCGCTGATGCCCGGAGCTGCCGACACCGATATCTGGAAGCAGTTCTGGCCTGATGCACCACGCAAGAAGATGATCTCGCCGGAGAGCGTAGCGCAGGCAGTTATCTACGCGGTACTGCTTCCGCAGAACGCAAACTTGTCTGAGATGACGGTTGTGCCTGTGGAGGGCGCCCTCTAACCACGGCATTGTCGTCAGGGGTCTTATTCGTCGCGCAGGACCTGCATGGGATTAACGCGCGCAGCACGAATCGCGGGTGCCAGCGACGCGAGCGCAGCCACCGCCAGCACTAAAACAATCACACTGCCGAACGTCGCAGGATCGAGGCTGGATACGCCGAAAAGCATGTCGGCGAGCAGGTGTCCCAACCCAACCGCAAGCAGTACTCCCGCCGCACACCCGGCAACCGCGACGCTCACCCCCTGCATCAGGAAGCGCTTCACGATCTGGCTGCGCAAGGCACCCAGCGCGAGGCGCACTTCGCGATGGCGCACGCTCACCACATACGTCAATGTCCCGTAGATACCGATGCAAGCAAGCGAGACGGCTGTAAGCGCAAACAGACTGAGCAGGAGAGTGCGCAAGCGATTCTCGGCGAATGCATCGCTGAGGTGTGCCGTGAGCGGCATCACGCCGAACACAGAACGGTTCGGCTCAAGCTGGTGAATCTCGCGGCGCAGAGTTTCCGCCATCGCCATGGGTTCGGTTTGCGTGTGAACCAGAAAGATAGGATCAGGCATGGGCGCGCTCAGGCACCAATAGACGGTCGGCATCGGGTTGGTGTTGATGCCTTGTTCGCGGGAGTCTGCGACGATCCCGCGGATTTCTCCCATCTGGGGGAACGCAGTGCCAGCCCCAAAGATCAGATGGTGGCCTATCGCGGGGGACTGATTGAAGTAGGTGCGCGCGAAGCTACGGTTCACCACGACCCCGGTAGAACTTGCGTTATCGACACAGGGTTGTCCCGCAAGCAGCGGAATTCCCATGGTCTGAAAATAGCCGGCGGAAACAAAGCGACCGTCAGCCATCACCTTTCGGGTGGTGTCTTCCTGCCCCTCGGGAATTGTGAGTTCACTTGGATACTGACTCGGTACGCCGGGCAAGTTCGCGGAGGTTGCTGCTCCTTCTACTCCCGGTACGGCGCGCAGGGCGGCCAGCGTACGGTCAATGCGTTGAGTCAAGCCCTTCATGTCAGCCGTCTCGGCCCACGTGGCGCTGATGCGCAGGGTCAAGATGTGGCTGACATCAAATCCGGGCGCCACACGCGCGAGTTCCTGAAAGCTGCGCAGCAGAAGACCAGCGCCCACCAGGAGCGTAACCGCGAGCGCGACCTGGACACCGACCAGCGCCCATTGCATTGGATTGCGCGTCGACACCTGCTTACCGCTGGTGTGCGCCAGCGAACCAGCAATACTTCGACCTGTGCTGCGAATTGCGGGCAACAGACCACAGAGAAGAGTAACCAGAACGGCGGAAACGAGAGTGTAGGTGACGGTATGAGGGTCAAGCCGAATCTCGTCGACACGCGGCAGATCACGGGCCAGCATACGGAACAGTTTCGCGGCCCCGGTCGCAAGGCCAAGACCCAGGGCTGACCCGAGCAGTGCGAGGACAAACACCTCGGTCAGGAGCTGTGTGATCACGTTGGTACGCGACGCTCCCAGAGAAATGCGCACTGAAATCTCATGCTCCCGCTCTGAGGTACGCGCCAAAAGCAGAGCCGCGATGTTGGTGCACGCGATCAGCAGCAATAATGTCACGGAGCCAAAGAGAAGCCAGAGCGATTGGCGCACGCTCCCGATCGTGGAGTCCTTCAACGCCTGCACTGCGACGGTCACATTTGCGTCAGTTTGAGGATATTGCCTACCGAGTTGCTCTTGTATGGTCGCAAGATCGGCTCGAGCTTGCGCTACGGTCACGCCTGGCTTGAGACGACCGATTACCGTGTACCAGGTCGATTGCCGGCTTTGTGAATATGGTGCGTTCACCGGAACCGGAGACCACAAATCCACATCGCGATCAGGAAATAGAAACGAGGCCGGCATGACGCCTATGATCGTCCACGACCACTTGCCAATGCGCAGGGTCTTGCCAATGGCGCTGGGATCGCCGTTAAAACGGCGACGCCAAAAGCGATCGCTAATGAGAATCCCGTTGGGGCCGCCGAATTGGTGCTCTTCCACGCTGAAATTCCTACCCAGGGCGGGCGAAATACCCCAGACTTCCAGGAAGCGGGGAGCCACCCATGCTGTCGTCAGCTTCTCAGGAAGCGCCCCCGATACCTCTGAAATATTTTCGGTGTAGTAGCCAGTGATGGCTTGAAAGGTGGAGTTCAACCGGTCCCAATCCGCCAGCCTGAGTGGGGCAACAAACGTGTCCTGAGTCTTGTTCTTTGGATTCTTCTGCTGCAGAAGCATCAGTTGATGGGCTTGAGGAAACGACAATGGACGGAGCAGGATGGCATCGATGGCCGAAAACACTGCGCTGTTCGCGCCTATTCCCAGCGCAAGCGTCAGGATGACGACCAGCGAAAAGGAGGGCGACTTGCGCACAAATCGAATTGCCGCGTTGAGATTGAGAACTGCCCGGTCCAGAAAAGCCGGACGATGCACGTCACGTAGATCCTGTGTTAATTGTTCCTTGCCGCCGAACTCCAGCATGGCTTGGCGGTGAGCTTCTTCGGGCGACATTCCGCGGGCAATGTTCTGCTGCGTGAGCTCGTCGATGTGAAAACGGAGCTCGCGATCGAGGTCGCGTTCGAGGGCGTTTCTGCGAAAAAGTGTCTTCAGCCACGCCATTGCGCGACTCCTACTCCGCTTCCTGCAGAATGAGCGCGACTGCGTTGGCTAGACGCTGCCAGTTGGATTCTTCGGCTGCCAGTTGTTTTCTCCCGCGCGCCGACAGCCGATAGAACTTGGCCTGGCGGCCATTGTCTGATTCGCCCCAGTTTGCCTGAAGCCATCCGCGCTTCTCCAGGCGGTGCAGCGCGGGATAGAGCGAACCCTGTTGCACCTGAAGCACCTCTTTCGACACCTGCCGGATGCGTTGTGCGATTCCGTATCCATGTATCGGGCCGATCGCAACCACCTTGAGGATCAGCATGTCGAGTGTGCCCTGCAGAAGATCGGATTTGTCGACGGGCAATTGGCTTCTCCTAGACAGTCTACCTATATCGCTGCGATATGTAGAATGTCAAGGGGAGAGGGCTGGGTTGCAGCCAAAATGCCGCGAATCGCTTAGAAGCCGCCGTACTGGTAGCGACGGGTGCGGGCAGGGAAGAGCTTGACCATCAACATGCCTGCCAGAAAACCTCCGACGTGCGCCCAGACGGCGACGCCGCCGGCACTGCCTCCATGAACCGCGATTGAGGTTGCGGCGCCCAGCAGGAATTGGCCTACGAAGAAATAGCCCAGCACGATCCAAGCCGGCAGCCACATGAACCACATGAAGAAAAACGGCACGATGGTGAGTACCTTGGCGCGTGGGTAGAGCACGAAGTAGGCGCCCATGACACCGGCGATCGCGCCGCTGGCTCCAACGGTCGGCACCGTGGAGTACAGATTGAACAGCGTATGGACCGCCATGGCTGCGACGCCGGTCACCAGGTAGAGCACGATGTAACGGAAGTGGCCGAGGTAGTCCTCTACATTGTCCCCGAAGATCCACAATGACAGCATGTTGAAGATCAGGTGGGCCCAGGAGCCATGCAGAAACATCGACGTGAAGATGGGCACAAAGGCCGCAGCAGGTGGGATGAATCGGGTGCCTAACTGATAGACCAAGTCCCAAGGGACGTATCCCTGGTTAAAGAGGACCACGGGAAACCGCGCCGGCACTACACCGAATTGCTGAAGGAACAGGTCGAACTGACGCGGGTTTCCTTGCCCAATCCATAACTCGATCAGGAACATCACGGTGTTCACGATGATCAGGAAATAGGTGACGTAAGGGGTGCCGACTCGCGGGGCGTCGTCTTTCAGCGGAATCATAAGTGCGGATTACGTCGGCTGAGCAACAGGGAAGCGATTTCCCTCTTAAAATTCTGCGCGGCGCGGTTCATTTGACCAATCAACGCCACAACGTACACGATACCAGAAGCATGTCTCTCAACGGTGTGATCGTCGTCGATAAGCCAGCAGGCTGGACCTCGCACGACGTGGTGGCCAAAATGCGCAATATTCTGGGGGAGCGCTCTATTGGGCACCTGGGTACGCTCGATCCTATGGCGACGGGAGTCTTACCGTTGGTTATCGGAAAGATGACCCGTTTGTGCCAGTTTTATGAAGATTCCGAGAAAGCATACGACGGGAGCATTTGCTTTGGATTTGCTACAGACACCTATGACGCTGAGGGCGACCAGGTTGGCCCGTCACAAGAAGTTAAAGTAACGCTTGAGCAAGTGAGGGCTGCTGCGCTGGAATTCGTGGGGAAGCTGCAACAGGTTCCACCGCCGTTTTCGGCCAAGAAGATCAAGGGCGTCCCGGCGTACAAGTTGGCGCGCCGAAAGCAGGAGGTGGAGCTTCAGGCGGTCGAAGTGGAAGTTAAGGAGTTTGTGGTGTTGCGCCGAGAGGGTGACATGGCGGAGTTTCGATCTCGCGTTGCCTCTGGTACTTACGTACGCTGCCTGGCTCACGAGATGGGGCAGAATCTAGGCTGCGGGGGCCACCTGGCGAGCTTGCGTCGGACGGCTGTGGCTGAGTTTTTGCTGAAAGACGCACATACCCTTGAGCAGGTGACAGAAGCGGTGAGGGATGATCGGGTCGGCGATATGATGGTCCATCCGCGCAACGTGTTGCCGGGCATTCCGAGCGTGACGGCGGACGAGGACACTGCTGGCAAGATTCGTCATGGCCGCTCGGTGAATCTCGCGGATTTCTCCCGATCCAAGTGGGTCAAGGTGTTCGTGGGGCAATCGGATCTGATTTGCCTGGCCAGCCGGGTGGCCGGCAGCCTGTTTCATCCCAAAGTGGTTCTGATCTAGGTGGTCGCTTCTAGGGCTGCTGCTCCGGCCTCGGCTATTAGCAATGTCCGATAACAGATATTATGTTAAGTACGCTGAAATGGCCGCCAATATGGTATTCGCTCATCCTCCAATTGATCACTGTGTACTGTGGCTGAAACTCGTGGTTATTGAACGCTTCCCTGAAGGAAGTAGCCGCGTGAACCGAGGGGTTTGCCGGGTCAAACGGCGGGGTGCAGCAACCTCTCCAGCTCGTCCCGAAAGCGGCGAAGTGCCTCCAGTTTATCCGGGGTGGCGTCTGCGGTTTCTGATTTGCACTGGAATACCTTTTCGCCGTTGCGCTCGACCAGTACTCCCATGACTTCGCCCATTCTCCAACCCGGAGTGCCGACCATTTCCAAGCCGTTTGGAGCGGCGCGGAGCAACGCGATGCAGCCGTCACGTAAGACGCCTATGCTATTCGGGTAACGCTCGAAGGTCTGCAGCTCAAATCCTGCTAAATAAAGCTGTTGCAATTGCTCGGCAGGATCCGCCATAGCTACATCTTATAGCGGCCTAAATCGTCTTCGCCCAGATTCTCCAAATACTTGCGGAGCTCATCGGCGGACACCTCGTTGGCCGTGGTGGCCAGCTTGCTGTTCTTGAGGACTTCCTCTTCCACGAAGATCGGGCAATCCATGCGGAGCGCCAGGGCCAGGGCGTCCGATGGGCGCGAATCGATGCTGATGATCTCTCCGCCGCGGTCGAGCCAGATGACGGCGTAGAACGTGTCATCGCGCAATTCGGTCACTACGACCTTTCGGACGGTGGTCTCCAGGCCCATCAGAAGGTTCTTGAGCAAATCGTGGGTCATCGGGCGAGGCGTGCTGACCTTCTCAATTTCCAGGGCGATAGCGTTGGCCTCGTAAATCCCCACCCAGATGGGCAGCACAGTTTCCGAGTCGGATTCCTTGAGGAGCACGATGGGCATATTGGTGACAGGATCCATCATCAACCCGCGAATTCTCATCTCAACTTCCATCGTGTGCCTCCTGCATTCTCCCTGTACTACTCTCATGGCGCGCACAGTGCAAGTGCTTTGTTGACGCCCAGAGCCCTTGCCTTATTGTCCATTATCGTCGTCGGAAGCCCAGCGATGAAACTGCTGCAATAAGCTCTCCTTCGTACCATCTCGATCGGTCCGGAACCCCCGCTCGTGAATGACAAGAACCGAGAGCACGAGAACTACTGTGAGTGGCAGTGCGATCAAGGCGCGATCCGCGACTACGGAATACGTCCTGAAGCTCGGGACCGCACCAAACCCGAGCAGAAGAAGGACTGCAACAAACAGAATCCATCCTGTCGCCCTTCTGTTCTTCGCGGTTCTAGCGTTCGCCGCCACTCGTGACTCTCCGACCGATTACCCTACCAGTTCGCCGAGCAGGCTGTTGGGGAAAGCCTGCGTCACAAGGACATGCGCGTAGTCGCCCGCAACCGGATCGGACTTTTCATTCAACACGAAGTTCAGCGTCTTGTTCTGAGACGTACGACCGATGAACTGGCCGCGGGCCGGGTTCTTCCCTTCCACCATGACCTCAAGCACCTGCCCGACATGCCGGCGGTAGCTGATGCGTTGAAGCTCGCGCTGATGCCCCTGCAGAATTTGCAGACGTCGAGACTTCTCTTCGTCGGGAACCGAATCTGGGTATTGCAGTGACGGAGTATTGGGGCGCGGCGAATACTTGAAGGCGAACACCCCGTCGTAGCCCACCTCAGTGAGCAGCGACAACGTCTCATGGAAGTCGTCTTCGGTTTCGCCTGGGAAACCCGTGATCGTGTCAGTGGTTATGCTGATTTCGCGATTACGCGTCGCTTTCATCCAGGAGATCCGCTCGAGGTATTCCTCTCGCGTGTACTCGCGATACATCGATTCCAGAATGCGCGACGATCCGCTCTGCACCGGCAGATGCACGTGATCGCAGAGCGTGGGAATGGCGTCGATTACGTCGACGATGTCTCTGGTAAAGTCGCGCGGATGCGAAGTCGTAAAACGCACGCGGCGCATACCCGGAATTTCACCAACAGCCGCCAGCAATTCGGCAAAGCTCTTTTTGCGAGACGGATCGGCGTACGAATTCACGTTCTGGCCAAGCAGTTGCACTTCCGTGAATCCGGCATCGGCCATGCGGCGAGCCTCGGCGAGCACGGAGTCGGAGGTGCGGCTGCGCTCTTTGCCACGGGTGTAAGGCACCACGCAGTAGGCGCAGAACTTGTCGCAGCCTTCGATGATGGTGATGTATCCACGATGCGGGTTGGTGCGGGCGGTGAATTCAGTATCGAATGTCTGGTCAGTCTGGCGGTCGTCAAGGCCAGTCACACGGTTCGCGCCGGACTCGATCTGGATCAGCATCGCGGGAAGGTTGCGGTACGATGCCGAGCCCGCCACAAGCGAAACATAAGGCGCACGCTCGAAGATCTTTTCGCCTTCCTGCTGGGCGACGCATCCGAGTACAGCGAAGCGTTTTCCCTGCTTGTGGAGCTTCTTGAAGTCGTCGAGACAGTGGAAGACCTTCTGCTCAGCCTTGTCGCGAATGGAGCAGGTGTTGTAG
Organism: uncultured Acidobacteriaceae bacterium; assembly: GCA_963699185.1. GTDB lineage: Bacteria > Acidobacteriota > Terriglobia > Terriglobales > Acidobacteriaceae > DASRAA01. The sequence goes on from OY969419.1 coordinate 2,614,155, forward strand.
ACGATGAGGTCCGCGTCAATCTCGCGTTCGACCTGCTGGTAGCCCTCGGAGATGAGCGTCCCCACGACCTTTTCGGAGTCGTGGAAGTTCATCTGGCAGCCAAAGGTCTCGATGTAAAAGGTCTTTTGCTGGGTGCTCACTGCCGTCCTCGATAGTTAAGTATAGCGCGGGGAAAGTGAGCAAAAGGCGTTGAACCACGGATTTCCACGGATGAACACGGATCAGAATTGAAGAACAAGAATCTTAGTCTTAAATCTATCGGTGAAAATCCGTGGCGATCCGTGGTTGCTTCTGGATTTACTTCGCCAGCTCGCGGTCGATGTCAGCAGCAATCTTCTCTGGCGTAGTGGTGGGAGCAAAGCGCTCGACAACACTTCCCTGCTTGTCTACGAGAAATTTGGTGAAGTTCCACTTGATGGCGTTGCTCAGCAGTCCACCTTTCTCGCTCTTGAGGAACTTGTACAGCGGGTGTGCGTTGTCGCCGTTGACCTCGATCTTGGAGAACAGCGGGAAATTGACGCCGTAATTCACCTCGCAGAACGACTTGATTTCGTCGTTGCTACCGGGTTCCTGGTGGCCGAACTGATCGCAGGGGAAGCCGAGGACTTCGAGACCGCGGTCGTGGTATTTGGCGTAGAGCTCCTGCAGGCCTTTGTATTGAGGGGTGAATCCGCACTGGCTGGCGGTATTGACGATCAGCAGGACCTTGCCTTTGTAGGCGGCGAGGGATTGGTCGGTGCCGTTGTTGAGTTTGGCTGAGAAGTCGTAGATGGACATGATGGCGTTTTCTGACGCTGAGGCGGGAAGCCCCTCGGGGGCTGTCGTGGGCTAAAGTCTCCGGGGGTACCCCCCTACCCCTGTATGAAAACAAAGGGTTTATTGCACCGTTGTGCGTAAGTTCCTACAAACAAAAATACTTAACAGTCAAAGTCCTGCAAACAAATGGGTTAGCGGCGACTTGTCAAAGAACAATCGAACTAGCCGGTTGCCATGCTACCAGTTGGTGGCCGTCGGGCATCTTGGAAGATTGTGACGTGAGCGGGGGAGAAGTGTCACGAGAAATCGTGAGGGCAAAAAACTTTCGTAACCACGCGGTCCCGTATGAGAATTTAGGCGCGACACCAATCATTTAGCGCCATTCTTGACCAGCCTAAGGAACTCGACGTGGACGCGGGGGTCGTCGGAGAGCTCGGGGTGGAAGGTGGCGGCCATGACGCTTCCCTTCCGCACCAGCACGGGATAGCCGTCGCGCTCAGCCAGGACTTCGACTCCGTCGCCGACTTGCTGGATGCGCGGTGCGCGGATAAAGACCATCTCCAGCGGCTTGCCGCCAAGTGCGGTGTCGGCTTCGAGGATCGTCGAGTCGATTTGGCGTCCGTAGGCATTGCGCTCGACGATCATGTCGAGGGCATTCAGGCCGAGCTGGTCGGGGTTGGTGACGTGCTTCGCCAGCATAATGGCGCCGGCGCAGGTGCCGAAGGTTGGCTTGGTGTGGACGAAATCCCGCAGCTTGTCGAGCAGCTTCTCGGGAAGCAGTTTCAGGAAGGTCGTGGACTCGCCGCCCGGAATCACGAGTCCGTCGATGTGGTCGAAGTCCGCGGCTTTGCGGACGAGGACGACGTTCGCTCCGAGCGCCTCCAGACGCTTTCGGTGCGCATCGAAATCTCCTTGCAGTGCCAATACACCGATATTCATGAGCAACTAGCTATTAGCTAAAGGCTGTCTGTATTTAGATTATCGCGGAATGGTGTTTTAATCGGTGCAGGCCGCGCAGTTCTTTTTGACATTACAGCATCTTGGCCGTACAGACCATGCAGAGAATTCTTCTTTTCACGGCTTCGGTTCTACTTGGGGGTATGCAGGTTGCGTTTGCATCTCAGCCCACATGGGTAAAGAAAGCTACCGCATTTCCCGAGCGGTGCCATCCCGGCAAGACCCAAGAATGCAAGCCGATTCGAATTCCAGCGCCAGACGGCAAGAGCAGCGTGGAAGTTCGTTATCGCAAGGAATTCGTCTCAGGAGAAGACTGGGGTTTGCTGGCATACCTCAGCGTCACTATGCCCGGCGGCGAAGCTCGCGAGACAGCTCTGCCGGAAGGTTATCAGAACATTGATCTTCTGTGGTCGCCAGACTCGAGCGCCGTTTTTGTGAGCGGCGGCAATGGCGGGGCATATTGGGGCAATTGGGTTTATGTGTATGTCTTAGGTGCCCCGAAACTGGAGCCTATCGACATTGCTCAGAAGGCCCAGCGTGACATGCTGAAGGAGTTTCCGTCCTGCAAGGCAGCCTATCCGAACGCAGGCGATTCAGTGGGCTGCAAGAAAGCCAGTCGTCCTATCGACGGGGAAACGTGCATAAAGACAGAAGCCAACCCAGGATACGATCCGGAATACAACATGACTGGGATCGGTTGGGTCAACGCGTCTACCATTCTAGTAATGGCCGAGGTTCCTTGTAGCACTTCTTACGGCGGCATCATGTGTCAGGTATTGGGATATGAACTAGAGGTTCCCACGGGTCGCATTTTGAAGCGGATTGACGCCAGGCAACTGAAGCAACAATGGCAGAAGAGCATGGCCTGGAACTTCCGTATTCCCGAACCGCCGCAATACTGCGAGTGAGATCAAAAAAGACGGACGCGACCTGAGCCACGCCTGACAGAAAAGGTGGGTGGATGGCGCGGTTGCGGAAAATGATTCGAGCCTAGCAACGGACACATGGTCTAAAGCCCGGACCTCTTTTTAACCGATTGCGGCACGACTGAACAGATTGTTGAAAAAGTCGGAAAAGCAGATCCCCCGCCGACTAAAGTCGGCGAGGGATGACAAAAACGAACAACTTATCGGCACGACTGAAGTCGTGCCCTGATACGAACCGGTCGCGAAAGCGAGTTTCCAGCAAAAAAAGTAAAGTCGTGTCCCGATACAAAAGCTCGCTAATCCGACTTTTTCGGAAAACTTTAAGCCGTTACCATCCGCGCGTCTGGAGCAAATCCTTCTCTTCGATCGCCGAGACTGCCAGTCCCTTCATCGCGCTGGGGACCTGTTCGCTGACTTCGGCGAGGACCTTGGCATCCTGATAGTGGGTAGTGGCAATGACGATGGCCTTGGCGCGGGCTTCGGCGTCGGCGCGTTCGGTCTTGTCGTCGAGATCGAGCGGGGTGACGCCGCCCTTCATGAAGATTCCCGAACCAACGAAGACGGCTTCTGCGCCGAGCTGCATCATCAACGCAGCGTCGGCGGGAGTAGCGATGCCTCCGGCGGAGAAGTTGGGGACGGGCAGCTTCCCTGCTTTGGCAACCATCTTGATCAGCTCGTAAGGCGCCTGATGATTCTTGGCGGCGGCGAAAAGCTCTTCTTCGGACATCACGGTGAGCTGGCGCATCTCTTTCACGATCTGGCGCATGTGCTTGACGGCGTGGATGACATCTCCGGTGCCGGCCTCGCCCTTGGTGCGGATCATGGCCGCGCCTTCGGCGATACGACGCAGAGCTTCACCCAGATTGCGGGCACCGCAGACGAATGGCGTCTTGAAGGCGTGCTTGTCAACGTGGTGTTCTTCGTCGGCGGGCGTGAGCACTTCGGACTCGTCGATGTAATCGACTCCGATTTCCTGCAGGATCTGCGCTTCGGCGAAATGGCCGATGCGGCACTTGGCCATGACCGGGATCGACACGGTGCTCATGATCTGCTTGATGAGCTTTGGGTTGGCCATGCGCGAGACGCCGCCTTCGGCGCGAATGATGGCGGGCACGCGCTCCAGCGCCATGACGGCGACGGCTCCGGCCTTTTCGGCAACCTCGGCCTGTGCGACGGACATGACGTCCATGATGACGCCGCCCTTGAGCATTTCGGCCAGGCCGATCTTCAAACGCAAGCTGGTGTTGCTGCCGTTGTTTTCTGACATACTTCCCTTCTTCCCGGACCGCGGAGAGAAAGCCCTTCGCGCCGATTTGGCGCGGTGTGCTGGTTGGGCTTCAAGCGATCACCACATCGTAGCTAAGAGTTCATTTTACCTTGCTTAGAGGCGTGGCGTAAGCCTGTGCGTTCGCTGCTGTTGTGGGAGCGGAACATGTGCCGCCGGCTGAAGCCGGCTTGGGACAGAGAGGAAGCGCGCTGACGCCGAGCTGAAGCTCGGCTCTACCCTACGTCGCGTCGCCCTGGCGCTCTTTGAGGAACTTGGCAAACATGCGAGCCGGGTCAACTTCGATGAAAGTCCCGGTACTGGTGGCCAGGATTTCGCCCTTGGCATTGCGGATCTCGGCGGCGCGGAAGTGTTCGCGGCCATTAACGCCAACTTCCCATCCTTCGGTAACCAGCGGAGTGGCGAGCGGCACTGGCCTGATGTAGTTGACCTGCATAGTTTGAGTCACCGCAATAATACTGCGCAGTTTGCTGACCTTTCCCATAGATTCGTCGAGGATGGTGGCGATGATGCCTCCGTGGGCATGCGACGGAGGCCCCTCGAAACGCTGCGCCAACTCGAAATTACAGACAAACCGCTTGTGCTCCTCGTTGAGGTGAAACTCCAGATGCAGCCCGCAATCGTTTGCCGGACCGCAGCCGAAGCAGTTGTTGCCGTAAATGCGCTGTTGGACTTCATGTCCGGGGACGGGCTTGTTGCGGGTCATGTCACCAAGATGAAGGAAGGAGGTGTGCGAGCGCAAGTGCGCGAGCGACTACAACACACGAGGCGTCAGAAGAGACTCGGGTTGTGCGGGTCGCCGGAATCGATGACGATCTGGAAGTCTTTCTTGCGGCTGGCATACCAACAGGGCTTCTCCAGATATTGCGGAAACATGCTATGAGGACATTCGAACGTCTGCTTGCCCCCATAGCTGTATTCGAACTTGCCGTTCTTAAGTTTTACGGTGTAGTAAACGTCGTAAGTCACATTGCCGAAAGGATTACGGTTGGTGGCCATGCGGAATCGCAGCCACAGGAAATCGCCACCATAAACCACAAGGACGACGAGCACGAATGCGATGAGGGCGCGCTTCATTATTCTGCAGACTATGTTCTGCAGACTATCCCGGCGGAACTTTGGGTGCAACTCGGGAGTCACGGTCTGAACTAGAGGCGAGCCGCCGGTTGAAAACTGGCTCCGCCAAGCGCATCATAAGTCCCAAGTTATTGTGACGTGGGGACATGGCTTTTCTGCCTTCCAAAACCAAGATTAGGCCCCAACGACTTGCAAGTGGGGGCGGCGGTCGCGGTCCGACGGACTACTGGCCCGGAGGCGGCGGGGGTGGCGGTGGCCGCGGGGGCGACGATAACCCGCCCAGTTATCGGGAGCGGCTGCGGCGGTACCGCATGCTCATCGCGTTCGGGTTGACGTCCGTGGTGATGATTTTTGTGTCGTTCACCACGGCGTACGTGGTCCGCAAAGCGGGGGCGATCTGGGATCCGGCGCGCAACGAGTACGTCAGCGATTGGGTGCCGACGAGCCTTCCAGTCGCTATCCTGCTAGTGAATACGCTGGTTCTGCTGATCAGCAGTACAACTCTGGAAGTTGCTCGCCGTCGTGCGGCTGAAGACGTCGTGCTGGGACCCATCGCTGATATTCCAGGCATTCGTGTCAGCGACAATCGTTCGCTTCCCTGGGTGTGGGCAACTATCATTTTGGGCTTTGTGTTTCTCGGAGGCCAATATCTCGCCTGGCGTCGACTTAGTCTCAGCCAGGTCACCAATATCAGCATTTCGTTCTTCTTCATGCTGACTGGGGTGCATGCCGTTCATCTCATGGGCGGAATTCTTGCTCTTCTCTATGCCGGGATGACCGCCTGGCTGCTGCGTCCGCCGGAGACGAGGCGCATCGTTATCGACGTGACCGCGTGGTATTGGCACTTCATGGGAGTGCTATGGATCTACGTGTTTGCGTTGTTATATTTCGGACGATGACCCTTCCGCACCGCTCCTGCAGCGTCCGCCACAGCAAGTTATAATAAGAAGTTTCAGCAGCCGATTCCGACCCCGTCTGTGGGGATGGGACTCGTTCTGGGACGCCTGCTGGACTTGGGGCTCATGTCAAACGACGAAATCGTAGTACGGGGCGCGCGCGTCCATAATTTGAAGAACATCGACCTGGAGATCCCTCACAATGCGCTTACGGTTGTGACGGGGGTTTCGGGGTCGGGAAAGTCCTCGCTGGCGTTCGACACGATCTACGCCGAGGGCCAAAGGCGCTACGTAGAATCGTTGTCGGCGTATGCCAGACAGTTTCTCGAGCGGATCGAGAAGCCCGATGCCGATGTCATTGACGGCATCGCCCCTGCCGTCGCCATTCGACAGAAGAACACCACGCGGAATCCGCGATCGACGGTTGCCACGGCGACGGAAATTTACGACTACCTGCGCCTGCTCTACGCGCGCATCGGCCGAACGTATTGTGCCGTTTGCGGCCAGGAGGTCAAGAAGGACACGGTCGATGAAGTTGCCGACCGCATGCTGGCGCTTCCCGAGGGCACGAGGTTGCAGGTGTTCTTTCCGCTACAGCCACCGCCTCAGCCATCTCAGCCAGAGAAGGTCAAAGGCCGTCGTGCGGGTAAGAAAAAGGCCAAGGCCGCCGACAATTCATTGCTGAAAGAGCGGCTGTTCGAACTGCGCAAGCGGGGATTCATGCGGCTCTTTCAGGGCGGGCGAATCATCGACTTCTCGACTCCGGAATCGCTGCTGGACGTCGATTTCGCCGAGCCAGTGTACGTCGTCATCGATCGGTTTGCGGTGGCGGCCGACGTCCGGGCGCGACTGGTCGATGCCGTGGAGCAGGGATACAGAGAAGCCGGCGAGGTGATCTTCGAGACCGTTCCGCGCGACGAAGAGCCGGTACAGAGCTTCCGCTTTTCGATGCGCTTTGAGTGCAAGAACGACGGGACGCGCTACGACGAGCCTGAGCCACGGCTGTTTTCGTTCAACAATCCTTACGGTGCGTGTCCCAAGTGCCAGGGCTTTGGTAACACTATCGACTTCGACCTGAACCTGGTGATCCCGGACAAGTCGTTGTCGTTAGCTGAGGGCGTTATCGAACCCTGGACCAAGCCGAAATACAGGCCGTTGGCGACCGAGATGAGACGTTATGCTCGCGCCGCGGGAATTCCACTTGACGTGCCCTGGCAAGACCTTACGGCCGAACAGAAGGACTACATCCTCAAGGGCGAGGACAAATGGTGGGGCGTCCGCGGATTCTTCGAGTACCTGGAGCGCAAGAAGTACAAGCTGCATGTGCGCGTGTTCCTCAGCCGCTATCGAGGCTATTCGGTGTGTCCGGATTGTGGCGGGTTGCGGTTACGGCGGGAAGCCCGCCAAGTGAAGGTTGGAGGCAAAGACATTTGCGCGGTTACGGCCATGACAGTAGAGGAGGCGACGCGCTTTTTTGCGGAACTGCAACTGTCAAGGGAGGAAGCCGATATTGCGGACCGCCTTCTGGTGGAGTTGCGCGACCGGTTGCGCTTTCTCAACGACGTAGGTCTGGAATACCTGACGCTTGACCGCCTCGCATCCACGTTGTCGGGCGGCGAAGCGCAGCGAATTCAGCTTGCCACTTCGTTAGGTTCACGGTTAGTGGGTACCCTTTATGTGCTGGACGAGCCGTCGATTGGACTGCACAGCCGGGATACGGCACGGCTGATCAAGATCCTGCACAGCTTGCGCGACCTGGGGAACACGGTCTTGGTGGTGGAGCATGACTCGGAAATCATGCGGAATGCCGACCGGATCATCGATCTGGGGCCGGGAGCCGGCGAAAACGGCGGTCACGTCATTGCAACTGGGAGCTACGACGAAATCACCCACAATCCGGTTTCGCTCACCGGACGTTATCTGAACCAGGAGCTGCGTATTCAGATGCCAGCTACGCGGCGAACAGGCACGGGCCGATCGATTGAACTGATCGGCGCGCGCGCTCATAACCTGAAAAAGGTTGATGTCACGATTCCGCTCGGCATGCTGGTCGCGATCACCGGCGTGTCAGGGTCGGGAAAGTCGACACTTGTCCACGATGTGTTGTACAACGCGCTGGCGGCAGAAAAGGGGCTAGTCACGGGGGCCACTCGAGCCGAGGTTGATCGTGTCGAAGGAGCGGATTGGATTGACGAGGTCGTGTTGGTTGATCAATCGCCGATTGGGCGGACGCCGCGATCGAATCCTGTGACTTACATCAAGGCGTTCGATGCGATCCGCGAGCTCTTCGCCGCACTGCCTGAGAGCCAGAAGCGCGGCTACGCGGCAGGGCATTTTTCCTTCAACATTCCCGGTGGCCGCTGCGATGTCTGCCAGGGCGATGGCACCGTGACCGTGGAAATGCAGTTTCTCGCTGACGTCGAGCTGATCTGCGAGGAGTGCAAGGGCATGCGGTATAAGCCCGAAGTACTGGAGGTGCGCTATCACGGGAAGAACATTCACGAGGTGCTGGATCTCACGGTGAAGAGTGCGCTCCATTTCTTTTCGGGAGTGCCCAAGATTGTCGAGAAACTGCGTGTACTCGACGAGGTTGGGCTTGGCTACCTACGGCTAGGCCAGTCGGCCACTACGCTGTCGGGCGGAGAGGCGCAGCGCATGAAACTTGCAGCCCATCTGCAGCCGAAGCAGAGGGATTTCGGGCGCACGCAGCTCGAACGCAACCGTCGCCATCCGCGCGTGTTGTACATCTTTGACGAGCCTACGACTGGGCTACACTTTGATGACGTCGGCAAGCTACTCGCGGCGTTTCGGCGACTGATTGAGGCTGGTGGCTCGATCGTCGTCATCGAGCATAATCTCGACGTGATCAAGACCGCCGATTGGGTGATCGACCTTGGCCCCGAAGGCGGCTGGCGGGGCGGGCGGGTGGTCGCCGTAGGCCCTCCGGAGGAGATCATCAAGGCTGCGGATTCATACACCGGGCAGTGGCTGGCGCGCATCTTATCCAACCACGGGTCCAACAACGGATCCGGCAGCGGAAATGCGCCATCGAATGGACACTAGTTCTCGCATCGGCAGTGCGCTGCTAGCCATGACGCTCGCGGCCGTAACGGTGCCCTTCTGCACCGGTCAGGAAAGCAAGCCGACGGTCCGGCACCACCAGATCCAGGTGCAGAGCGATGAATCTACTTCGCCGCGGATCGACCAGGCCGAAGCGGCAATGCAAAAACAGGATTACACCGGAGCGGAGACCCTGCTTTTGAGCGCAATTTCGTCCGACCCCAAGGCCTATCGCGCCTGGTTCGATTTGGGGTATATCTATACCGCGACGGCCCACGTTCCCGAAGCTGTGGTTGCTTATCGTAAGTCAGTGGAAGCCAAGCCCGACGTGTTCGAATCGAACCTGAACCTCGGCATCTTACTGGCTCGGCAGGGGGACAGCGCCGAGGCCGAGAAGTACCTTAAGGCTGCGACCCAACTGAAGCCCACGGCCAACTCGGACGAGGGTCTGGCTCGCGCCTGGTTGTCGTTGGGACTGTTACAGGGGAAGACTGATCCCGCGCGGGCTATGGCCGCCTATGCCACAGCGGCAAAGTTGAACCCAAACGATCCCGAGCCGCACTTGTCGGCCGGACGCGTGCTGGAAACCCAGAACAAGTTGGACGAAGCTGCCCGCGAGTATCAAGCGGCAGCCAAACTGGACCCAAAATCCGTCGAGCCAATCACTGGACTGGCCAATGTGTACTCGAAACAGAAAGAGTATCCGGAGGCGGAAGTGGAGTTGCGAAAGCTGCTGGCACGTGAACCCGACAACAATGCTGCAAAACTCCAACTGGGGCGGGTACTGGCGGCTGAGGGCAAGAGTGCGGAGGCAGCGACAATCCTGGCTTCGGGGCAAACTGCTTTCCCCAACGATCCGCGTGCGGCGTTGGATCTCGGCGGAGTTCTTGTGAAAGTGGGTAAGTATTCCGAGGCAGAGCAGCAGTTTCGCGTGGCCGTGGAAGGCCTGCCGCAGGATGCGGAGGCCCACTACGCCCTCGGCTGGGTGCTGATGCAGGAGAAGCAGTACCCCGAGTCGCAAGACGAGCTAGTGTTAGCGAGCAAGCTCAAACCAGACATGACAGAGATCTACGGCAATCTGGCCGCCGTCGCCGCGGAGAATAAGAACTTCGATCTGGCTATCCGTTCCGCAGATCAGCGCGCCAGGTTTCTGCCAGAGACTCCTGCTACTTACTTCCTGCGCGCCACGTCTTACGATAACTTGAAGATGACCGCCAAGGCGGTGGACAATTATCAGAAGTTTCTGGCGACGGATGGGGGTAAGATGCCTGACCAGGAGTGGCAGGCCCGGCATCGCCTGATTGCCATCGATCCGTCGAACGCGAGTAAGTACACCCAGAAGAAATAGAATGCGCTTCCTTCTGCCAGTCGCGGTGCTTCTGCTGCTGCTCAGCGCGATTGGGCAGGTCAACGGCGGGTCTGCGGCTGCACTTAAGGCACGGGCCGATGCGGCGCAGGGTGGAGAACGCGCTAACCTGTCTCTCGAGTACGCCCACCATCAACTTGAAGAGGCGAACAGCCTCTACACTGAGGGTGACGTGGATAAAGCCGAAGCTGACATCCATGAAGTTGTGGCCTATTGCCATCAGTCGGCGGACGCGGCCAGTACTTCGGGCAAGCGGCTAAAGCAGACCGAGATCGAATTGAGAAAGCTGGAGAACCGAATGCGCGACATCGGCCAGTCTCTCAATATTGATGACCGGCCTCCGGTTGAAGCGGCGGTACAGGAGTTGGAGCAGGTCCGCGCCGGCCTGCTGGCGAGAATGTGGGGCGAAAAAGCCGAGCCGAAGGACAAATCCTGATGCATCGATACTTGTGGTCCATCTGCTTGCTAGCGTTGTTGATTTCAAGCGTGTCGCCCGCCTTGGCGCAGAAGCGCGATCCGATGTCGGATGCGGAAGTCGACCAGATGCGGGAAGCCGCCGACTATCCGAACAAGCGCCTGGAACTGATGGTGCGTTTCGCGAAGGAACGAATCGCCATGATCGGAATACTCCGTTCCGACCCGCCGAGCGAAACGCGGCCCAAACAGATCCACGACTATCTGGAAGACTTCATCACGCTGCTGGACGAGACCGATGACAACATCGACGTGTACGCCCAGCACCGCACAGACATGCGCAAGGGACTTAAGTTGGTGATTGAGGCGGGCAGCGAGTGGCAACTGAATCTTCGCCAGCTGAAAGAACAGTCTCCTGCCGATGAACTGCCACAGTATGCCTTCGTACTGGCGAACGCGATCGATACGGTGGCTGATAGCGCCAAGAGCTCACGCGAATCGCTGGAAGAACAGAACAAGCTGGCAGCGGAAAAGAAGCTCAACAAGGATTATTCGGAGCGCAAAGACTAGTGCGGTGCGCAGGCAGGCCGTGATAGTTTAAGAAAATCTTGCGGGCAAATCTTCAGACCATCTTCCATCGTTGTCATCGCGAACTCCGGCCGGGTGTGCCTCCGCCCGAAATCCGCATTGAGTTTTACCCCTTCGCCAGTGTAAACAGCAACATCAAGATGCGTGATGGCAGGCTGCAGGTACGGCTCTCTGACTTGTTGGAGGGCGCCCCTGAAGGCGTGCTCGAGGCCATCGCCCACATTCTGCTCGCCAAGATTTACCGCAAGGCGATCCGGCCGGAGCATGGTGTCCGCTTCCGGCGCTACGTTTCTAGCCGCGACATGAGCGCTAAGGCGCACTTGGTGCGACAAGTGCGGGGACGAAAACGCATAGGGACGGCTAAGGGTTTCGTCTACCATCTCGAAGAAATATTTGACGAACTGAACCTGCGTTTTTTTCATGGCCTGCTCGGCAGGCCGCGCCTTACGTGGAGCCAGGTCCGCTCGCGACGCAGCCTGGCGCACTATGATCCAGCCCACAACACCATCGTCGTAAGCCGCATTTTCGATCACCCGCTGGTGCCCCGTTGTGCCATCGAATACATCCTGTACCACGAGATGCTGCACCTGAAGCATCCGGTGAAACTGCGTGGCAGCCGGCGATGTGTGCACGGCAAGGAATTTCAGGCGGAGGAGAAACTCTTCCCTCACCTCAATCAGGCGAAGGCGTTTCTCAAGACGCTGTGAACTTGAGGGGCCTACGCCGTTCACCCGATGTCGAAGCCAAGAAAAGCCGGAGCGTGTTCGGCTCCGGCTACCTACCAACAAACAGTCCAGGAACTACATCTTCATCTTGCGGCGGAGCATGCCGGCGAGGCCAAGCACGCCACTGCCCAGCAGCATGAACGTGCCGGGCTCTGGGGTCGTCGTGCCTGCGACAAAGGTCGTAACCAGCCCGTAGCCGTTATTCACAACCCCCGTACCGCAGCTGATGCCACCAGGGCAATAGACGCGAGACATGGTGCCATCGGTGCTGTTCACGTCAAAGTACGTAATGCCGCCGGGAAGGGTAATACCCGACCCAACAACATCCAACAACAGGTTGCCGTTGGCGGGATTGTAGGTGAACGCTGTGGTGAACGTAATGGTCAGGGTGTCGCCAAACGTCCACGGCTGATTGATATTTCCACTCCACACCGTTGTGTTGTCAGGTCCCAGATTTGACCCGAAATTAGAGGAAATAGTGTTTACGTCAACCGGGGTGGTGGATAGAGAGATGGTCCAGTTGCCGGAGGGCAACTGCGTCGAGCCGAAGTCGACTTGGGTGTTGTAGAACTGTAAGCCAGTGATCGTGATGGGTCCGGAGAACGCTCCCTGGGCGTATACCTGCTGGTATTCAGCGTTATAGGCACAGCCCCACGGGAAGCAATTTCCTGTGCCCTGATCTGGAGGCAGGCCGACGGTGACATCTGCCACGGCAGGAATCGCCATTAACAACGCTAAGCAGACAAGTACGGTGGCGAGAGTTTTGTTCATGTGTGTGTTGCTCCTTCATCTAGGTTGGTTGGGACAATTTCAGGCAGACGAGAATAGGATGCTCCCGGCAGCCGCATAATAAGCCTAATTACGGCAATCGAATGGCCGCGCCGAAGCATTGTAAACAAGGCACTTAACAAACGTGGCTAGGGAGAAAAGTGAAATAGGTTGCACTCTATTGAGAGAATAATCTCCCACGGTCACAACAGACGAGTCGAAGAATTCGCCCGATGAGGGCAAACCACAGCCCCTCAGCGGCCTGATCCACTAGAATCGAAGTATCGTTCTCAGAAGGTTTTCCGTTTCCACTATGGAACAGTGGTTGCCCAAGTCCGTCCTCTGCCTGAGGAATTACACGCTTCAGGATTTCTTCGCTGACCTCGCCGCGGGTGTCACTGTGGGGCTGGTGGCCCTGCCGCTGGCGATGGCGTTTGCAATTGCCTCGGGACTATCGCCGCAAGCCGGTATCTATTGCGCCGTCGTGACCGGATTCCTGATCTCGGCGTTGGGCGGGTCGCGGGTGCAGATTGGCGGCCCCACTGGCGCGTTTGTCGTGGTGGTCGCGGCAATCGTGGCCAAGCACGGCATCGACGGCCTGTTCATGTGCACCATGATGGCGGGCGTTCTGCTATTCATCATGGGCGCCACAGGACTTGGGGCTGCAGTAAAGTTCATTCCCCGCCCGGTTGTACTCGGATTTACCAACGGCATAGCAGTACTGATTGCCAGCACCCAAATCAAGGACTTCTTTGGGCTACGCATCGAAAATGTGCCGGGAGATTTCATAGGGCGCATGCGTGCGATCGTCGACAACTTCTACACCATCTCGTGGGAAGCCACGTTGCTGGGCGTCATGTCGATCGCCGTCATTCTGATCACGACGAAGCTGGTCAAGCGGCTTCCGGGCTACATCGTTGCGCTCGTGCTGGGGACAATCGTGGTGGTGCTGTTCAAGCTGCCGGTGGAAACGATCGGCACGCGATTTGGCGGCATTCCCTCCGGGCCGCCGCACCTGCATGTCCCGCAGTTTCACTGGAACATGGTCCACGGGTTGATTTCGCCGGCCATCACCGTCGCCATGCTAGGCGCGATCGAGTCGCTGATGTCGGCCGTGGTGGCTGACCGCATGGCGGGCGACAAACATAATCCAAACGTAGAGTTAATCGCTCAGGGAATTGCCAACATAGCTTCACCAATGTTTGGAGGCCTGCCGGCTACGGGCGCGATCGCCCGCACTGCCACCAACATTCGCTCGGGCGCGCGGACGCCCGTGGCCGGAATCATCCACTCGCTCACGTTATTGGCAATTCTGCTATTTGCCGCGCCGTTGGCTTCACATGTTCCGCTGGTTGTGCTGGCTGGGATTCTAATGGTGGTTTCCTACAACATGGGTGAGTGGGCCGAGACCGGGAAGATTCTTCGGCTCTCGAAGTCAGACATTTCCGTATGGCTGGCAACCTTTGCCCTGACCGTCTTCGCCGACCTCACGGTCGCGGTGGAATTCGGCATGATCCTGGCCGCGCTGTTGTTCATCCGCAAAGTGACGGCGACCACCACGGTCTCGGAGGTCACGGACGATTACGTAGAAGCGGGACGCGCCCACATTCTGCAGGACAAAGACATTCCTGACTATGTGCGAGTTTTCCGCATCCACGGGCCGTTTCTGTTTGGCGCTACCGACAAGCTCGACACGGTGAGCGAACAACTCGACGATCTGCCACCGGTTGTTATCGTTCGCCTGCGTAACATGACCGCGATCGACGCCACTGGTCTTCGCGTATTGGAGGAGTTGGCCACCAAGTTGCACCACTCGGGACGCGCGTTACTGTTTTGTGGAGCGCTGCCCCAGCCGCGCCAACTTATGCAGCAGGCGGGATTCGATCAACACGTGGGCGCGGAGAATATCTGTCCCAACATTCAGGACGCCTTGCAGCGGGCTGCGCAATGCATTCGCGAGATGCAGGTGTCCGCGAGTTAGAGTGCACCGGCGTGCTAGAACTGGCAGACCAGCCCGTTATCTTCGGTGAGGTTTTAGCTTGCGAGAGGCCAGGATCGATCCCGTCAAAAGTGCGGCAGCAACCAAGGCACTGGTGGCGTCCAGTCGTAGGCGATCATCGCGGCCTGCTACCTCCGCGTCGCATGGTCCCGACTTTACTTGGGCAGGGCTCGTATTCCCCCACGCATCGGTGTCTGCTTCTATCATGCAATCGGTTCGCATGTAAGCGTTGTAGGCGAAATCGCAGACTGCCAACCCGCCAATGACGAGAGCCAAAATGAGAACAATCTTTGCTGCGAGTCGCTTTCTCTGGCGGGACCTGTGGTGCGAATGGCGCGGCGCTTGGGTGGCGTTCGTTTCCAGTACGACCAGTCGTTCAGATGAGGTCGGCATCGGCAAACCACAGGTGCTGTCAGGATACTACTCCGGGTTCCTTCCACTGGCACTTGTTCTTCGCACAAAGTGTGCTCCTAGTCGAAGAAAGCGTGAAGGGCTGGCACGCAAAAGGAGAGGCCAGCGGCCTCTCCTTTATCACAATACCAATTCGTTAAGCAGTTATAAATCAGCCTAATACAGCCGAAAGTTAACTTCAACGTTGATCTGTACGGCAACCGGCCTCCCGTCCTTCATGGCGGGTTCGAAGCGCCAGCGGTTGACGGCTTCGATGGCCTTCTGGTCAAGTCCCATTCCCAACGGGCGGCTCACGCGGATGTCACGCGGCTTGCCATCGGAACCGACGATGAGCCACAAAACGACCGTTCCCTGATACTTGGCCTTGCGGGCCTCTTCCGAGTATTCGGGGTCAGGCGTCTCAAGGGCACGCGGGGCAGATACGCCGTTGCCGACGCGGAAGGCTCCGCCGCCCATTCCACCGCCGTGGCCCGGGCCCACTCCTGGGCCAGACCCGGAACCTACGCCTCCGCCGCTGCCTGAGCCGATACCTCCGCCGCTACCGGTTCCGTTTGATAGGGGGCCTTCGGGAATGCGTGACATGGGGTCACCGAGGTTCGGCATATTGCTGGCAATCTTGATGTCAGGCGGAACGACCACGGTAGGCTCAACCGGGAGCTTGGGATTGTCGTTGCGAATGACCACCGCAGGCGGCGCGAGTTGTTGCATGGAAAGCTTGGGCAGCTTGCCCTTAGTGGCCGCCAATTTGTCGCGATCTCCGCCTCCACCGCCGCCACCCATCTGGGCACCCTTCTTGGTGGTCGTGGGCAGTTCCGGGGGCACGTCGGAATCGGTGAGAGACATCACGTTCTGGGGCTTCTTGTCTAACTTCACCGCCCGGCTGCTCATGATGGACAGACCGATCAGCCCGGCAATCATTAGTACGTGGACGGCCAGCGAGACTCCGGCGCCTTCCTGCTTGTAGTCGTAAGAGCCCCAGATGCTGCGTACCTTGATGGGCTTGGAGCTCAGTTGCAGCGGGGGTAACTTCTCGGGAAAGAATGCGGACTTGATGTTGCTCCGTAATGAGCTCCAAAGCGACTGCTCGACATCCGTGCGTCGGACAAAGTTATTGTCTTCGAGAGGCTTCGAGGTAAGCTGCAATGGCGGCAACTTCTCAGGAGAGATAACGTCCCGAATGTTTTGTTTGAGCGAGCTCCATAGCGAGCCCTCCATGCTGCTGCGCGGCAGGATCAGGCTGTCGTCTTCGATCGGCTTTGAGGTCAGTTGCAGAGGCGGGAGCTTTTCAGGATTGAGCGCGGCCCGGATGTTGCCCAGCAATGAGCTCCACACGGACTCGTTCAATTCGACCGGCGGCAAAAAGTTCAACTCTGCCGGTCTCTCGTCGTTCCCTGCCCGGGCGGGTGGGAGCGTGGTTTGCTCAGCCATAAGTCGCTTTAAGTCCTCAAGATCTAACTGTCAACGCCCGATCGAACTTCCAAAATGCGGCGGAAGGTGCCCAGTCGAGCCGCACGCCTGACTTAGAAACCCGACTGGAGTAGCAAGGTTTCGACCCAGCCGTCTTCCGGCTGCAGATGTCATAGCTTTACCCGTTTCTCGTTGGATGCACGTCCGCCCTTGCCGTCCTCAATCTTTTCAAGATTACTGGAGGAGCATCCCCGAAGTAAAGGGTGGCACGGAGCGCAAACTGCTGTTGGACGGAGGTTTGCGCGCTCCCTATAATGAAGGAATAGCCTGCGCGATCCAGATCATTCTGTACCAGGCCACGGGGAGAAACCAGGAGTGCCGCTCGACCTGAAGTCTACGCTGAATCTGCCGAAAACCGACTTCCCTATGAAGGCGAACCTGCCTCAACGCGAGCCCAAACGGCTCGAACAGTGGGAAGCGATGCGACTCTACGACCGCATCCGCGAGACCCATAAGGGCGAGCCGATTTACGTACTGCACGACGGGCCTCCGTACGCCAATGGGCCGATTCACCTAGGCACCGCGCTCAACAAGACCCTGAAGGATTTCATTGTCAAGGCGCGGACGATGAGCGGCTTTGACGCCCCGTATGTGCCGGGCTGGGACTGTCACGGCCTGCCCATTGAGATCAAAGTGGACGACGACCTGGGGCGCAAAAAGCTCGAGATGGACCCCATGCAGGTGCGCGATGCGTGCCGCCGTTACGCCGAGAAGTACCTCGACCTGCAGCGCAAGCAGTTCAAGCGGCTAGGTGTGTTGGGACGTTGGGAAAATCCCTACCTGACCATGGCGCCGCAGTACGAGAGCGTCGTGATGGAGACGTTTTACGCGTTCTACGAACACAACATGGTCTACAAGGGCCTGAAGTCCGTGTACTGGTGCATCCACGATAAGACTGCGCTGGCGGAGGCCGAGGTCGAGTATGAGATGCATTCCAGCCCGAGTGTGTGGGTGCGGTATCCGCTCACTAGCGATGCTGGCAAGATCGACGCAGAGCTGGCGGGGAAAAGAAACGTCGCGACGATCATCTGGACGACCACTCCCTGGACGCTGCCTGCATCGATGGCGGTGACGTTTGCGCCCGACGCTGAATACGTCGCGCTCGATACGGGCGAGTGGATTTACATCGTCGCCAAAGCGCTGGCACAGCAGACCATCGAGAAGTGTGGGCTGGGCGAAGCGAAAGAGGTCGCCAGTTTCCCGGGCTCGAAGCTCGAGTACGCGACATTTGCGCACCCATTTCTCGATCGTACGGTTCTGGGTGTGCTGGGCGACTACGTCACCATGGATACCGGGACAGGCGCGGTCCACACTGCTCCCGCACATGGCGCGGACGATTTTCAGACGGGAGTGAAGTACGGCATCGACCTGACCTGCGACGTGGACGAAGGTGGCATTCTCCGCAACGGGTTACCCGAATACAAAGGACAACAGGTATTCAAGGCCAACCCGCTGATCGTCGAGCTGCTGAAGAGCCGAGGCGTGTTGCTGGGCTACGAGAAGATCGAGCACTCGTATCCGCATTGCTGGCGTTGTCACAATCCCATCATCTTTCGCGCCACCGAGCAGTGGTTCATCTCCATGGAAGGCGAGTTGCCCGGCGGAACGCTACGCAGCCGCGCGCTGGAAGAAATCCGCAAGGTGAAATGGGACCCGGCGTGGGGCGAAGAGCGCATCTCGAACATGATCGCGACGCGGCCGGACTGGTGCATCTCGCGCCAGCGCATCTGGGGAGTGCCGATCGCGGTATTCCAATGCGAAGGGTGTAATACGTTTTTGAACGACAAGGCGGTTAACCGCTCTGTGGTCGATCTCTTCGCTCGCGAAGGCGCGGACGCCTGGTACAAGCGCCCTGCCGAGGAAATTCTTCCCGCAGGAACCAAATGCGGCAAGTGCGGCGTCACGAAGTTCCGTAAGGAAATGGACATCATCGACGTGTGGTTCGAGTCCGGCTCAAGCCACGCGGCGGTCTTAGGACACGAACCGGGACTTCCCTGGCCCGCGGATTTGTATCTGGAAGGCGGCGACCAGTATCGCGGCTGGTTCCATTCTTCCCTGCTGTGCGCCGTCGGAGCAAAGGGCGGCGCGCCGTATCGCAGCGTGGCCACCAACGGCTGGACGCTCGATCCTCAGGGCCGGGCCATGCACAAGTCGCTGGGGAACGCGGTTGATCCGGTCGAAATTACCGACAAGCTCGGGGCCGAAATCGTTCGCTTGTGGGTGGCGTCGGTGGACTTTCGTGAAGACGTGATGGCCTCGGACGAATTGATGAAGCGAGTGGCCGACAGCTACCGCAAAGTTCGCAACACGTTCCGGTACATCCTGTCGAACCTCGATCGCTTCGATCCGAGCCGCGACAGCGTGGACTTCGCGGAGATGGAGCCGCTGGACCAGTACATCCTGCTGCGTGCGGCGGAACTTAACAACGATGTGCGTGGTCACTACGATACTTTCAGCTTCCACAAGGCTTATCAGCGGCTGAAGGACTTCTGCATCGTCGATCTGAGCGCGATCTATTTTGACGTGCTGAAGGACCGACTCTATACGTCGGCACCGAAATCACTAGCGCGGAGGGCGGCACAAACGGTGCTCTATCGGCTGGGCGATGCCCTGGTCCGCTTAATGGCTCCGACCATGTGTTTTACCGCTGATGAAGTCTGGGAGTTTCTGCCGAAGGCTGCGGGGCATCCCGAAAGCGTACATCTTGCGATGTTTCCAGAGGCGAGCGACTTGACGGGCAACATCCCCGCGGGATTCGATACTGCGGGATTGGTTGCGGAGTGGTCTTCCCTGCTTGGCGTGCGCGACGAGGCGTTGAAGGTGCTGGAAGTCGCACGTACGGATAAGCAAATTGGCGGCAGCCTGGAGGCGCAGTTGCATTTGTCCGCGCCAGAGCCGCTCTATTCACTCTTGCATCGGCACCGCGATCAACTACGCTATCTGTTCATCGTCTCTGACGTGGTATTGGAGAAGTCGGCAGCAGCCAACGGCGACACGGGGTTGCAGGTTAAGGTGACTAAGGCTCCAGGGGCGAAATGCGAACGCTGTTGGAACTACTCGATCCACGTTGGGGAAGACAAGGTGTACCCGACGGTTTGCGAGCGGTGTAGCGCGGTATTGGCGGAAATTGAAGCGACTGCCGGAGCTCGTTAACAGATCGCGGCGGGGACATGATTCCTTCCGCCGGCTGCCAGCGTCTAAGCAGTAACATGACACACGAACGGCGTTTCAAAGTTTTCGAATTCCGGGCAGAGGGTCCACCAGCATCAGACTATTCCATGCGTAAGTACTTCTTCCTTATCGCCGTGTGTGTGGTCGCGTTCGATCGCCTTGCCAAGTGGGCGGTGGCGACCTACATACCCTTGCACGAAAGCCTTGCTGTCATCCCCGGTTTCTTTCACATCACCCATGTCGCGAATCCTGGCGCGGCGTTCGGTCTGTTCGCCGAATCCTCCGCTCCATGGAAGATCGCAGCCCTGGTCGGATTCTCGCTCGTCGCCTTGATCATCGTCTCCGTGCTGCTTTGGAAGAACAGTCACATCATGAATACCACGACCATAGGCTTGTCGCTGATTCTAGGCGGAGCCGCGGGCAATCTGTGGGACCGCGTCGTCGATGGGCGGGTGGTGGATTTTCTGCACTTTTATGTTGGCAGCTACAGTTGGCCGGACTTCAATGTCGCCGACAGTGCGATTGTCATCGGAGCCATCCTGCTGGTGTCTGAGATTCTCTTTGCCAAGCCCAGCGAAGAAGCTGTAAAGAGCAGCTCGTAGCGCCAGCGTAAGTTCTCACACCCATTTTCCGCACGAGTCGCCGTCTGCCGCGTACACTGTTGCTGCATTTCTACCCATTGGCCCATACCCATGAAAGCCCTGTGGCTTGCGTTGCTCCTCGTTCTGTTTGCTAACCAGCCAGCGCCGGGGCAAACCCCGGTTAAGTCCGACTCCGTCGTCAGTTTCGTCTCGAACACCAGAGGTGTCGAGTTTCGCACCACGCGCGGCACTCTGCGTGTTCAAGTCTGCACTCACTCCCTGATACATGTTTTGTTTGAGGCAGATACGCATCCCGCGCATCCGCAGCCCTGGATCGTTAAAACGGACTGGTCAACCGTATCGTTCACCGTCAGGCAAGACGCCAACAAGGACATCGTCATTGCGACGAAGCGGTTGCGGATCGTCGTCGAACACGATTCGGCGGCGCTCGTATTCGAGGACACAGCCGGAAATCTACTCGTTCGCGAAGCGGCATCGCCACGGCCACACAAACTGACGCCGATTACCGTGGATGGTGAAAAGAGCTTTCGCGCCGATGCGTATTTCGACTTGACACAGGACGAGGCGATTTACGGGCTTGGCCAACACCAGAGCGGATCGCTCAACCAGCGGGGCATCGACTTGCTGTTCATGCAAGACAACACCAACATTTCAGTTCCCTTTCTCTTGTCCAGCAGAGGGTATGCCCTGCTGTGGAACAGCGCATCGCTGGGCCGTTACGAGAACCACTTCCAGCCGAAGCTAGCGTTGCGCGCCGAAGTTGCTGATGCGGTCGACTATTACTTTTTTTATGGGCCCGAATTTGACCGCATGCTCGCTGACTACCGCGCGCTCACCGGTCCGGCGCCCATGCTTCCGTTATGGGCGTACGGGTTCTGGCAGTCGCGATTCCAATACCACACACAGCAGGAAATGCTGGACGTCGCCGCGAAGTATCGTGACCTCAAGATTCCGCTCGACAACCTGGTGCTCGATTTTGACTGGATGGTGCGTATGGGATCTCACCAGTTCACCCCCAGTTTCCCCGATCCCGCCGCTATGTTTCGCGCTTTACGCGAAATGCACGTGCACACCATGATTTCGGTGTGGCCACTATACACTCCGCCCAGCGCCGACTTCGACGAGATGCTGAGTCACAATTACTTCGTCACCGGAGGCCGCACGCAGATTCCCAGCTACTATCCCGGTAGCCGTCTCTTCGATGCGTTTAGTCCAGACGCCCGCAAGACCTTTTGGCAACAGATGAAGACCGGCCTGTACGACAAGGGCGTCGAGGCCTGGTGGCTCGACTCGTCTGAGCCCCTGGACTTCTATGGCGAAGAACAGGGGCCGATGCTCGAGGGAGCACACACCGCGATGGGGATCGGCACGCGGTACGCGAACATGTATCCGCTCATGGAAACGCAATCAGTCTATGAGGGCCAGCGCGCTACTACCGACAAGCAGCGCGTGTTCATCCTGACGCGGTCGGCATTTCTCGGACAGCAGCGTCACGCGGCGGCTTCGTGGTCTGGAGACATTGCTCCCACCTTCGACTCTCTGCGGCGACAGATTCCGGCTGGACTGAATTACTCGATGTCGGGGCTTCCCTACTGGACGACTGATATCGGCGGATTTCTGGGTGGGGATCCGAGCGATCCTGCCTACCAGGAGCTCTTTGTGCGCTGGTTTGAGTACGGAACATTTTGTCCGATTTTCCGGACGCATGGAGCGCGCAAGGCCAACGAGTTGTGGTCGTATGGGCCGCAGGCGCAGGCGATCCTGACTAAGTACGACAACCTTCGCTACAGGCTACTGCCGTATATCTACTCGCTCGCATGGAAGGTGACCTCGGAGGGCTACACACCGATGCGCGCGCTGGCGATGGACTTCCCTGCTGATCCAAAGGCGTTGGAGGTTGCGGACGAATTCACGTTCGGGCCAGCGCTGCTGGTGGACCCCATAACCGAGGCGGGCACGCGGACGCGCAGCGTGTACCTGCCTGGTGGGTCGATCTGGTATGACTTCTGGACGGGAGCGATTCTCAAAGGCGGACAGACGGTCAGCGCGGCAGCCCCACTCGACACGATTCCACTCCACGTGCGGGCCGGATCAATCGTGCCGATGGGTCCGGGGCTGCAGTATTCCGGCGAAAAGCCTGCGGAGCCGATTGAGCTCAGAGTCTATCGCGGAGCCGACGGCACATTCACGCTCTATGAAGATGACGGAGAAAGTTACGACTACGAGAAGGGGGCGCATGCCACGATTCCCTTTAGGTGGTCCGATGCATCGCAGACGTTGACGATCGGCGCCAGCACTGGCACTTTCCCGGGAACGCTTCGGGAACGCACCTTGAACGTCGTCTTAGTGGGAAGGGATCACGGCGTCGGGGAGAAACCGATTGGAAGCGCGGACCGAGTCGTGCGGTACAAGGGCGAAGCGGTGTCTATAGGCTTCAAGAGTGGACAGTAGGTACGGTCGACGTTGTGCCCCGTCACCGGCCTTACGGCATCTTGTAAACCTGTTTGTACACTTCCGCATTGCGGACGATGGCCTGTACGTATTCGCGGGTTTCGGTAAACGGGATCGACTCCACGAATTCTTCGATGTCGTGGTAATTCCCTGAAGAGCGCCAATCCTCAACCCGCGACGAGCCTGCATTGTAGGCAGCCAGGGCATACTCCACTTGCCCCCCGAAGTGGTCGACCATCTCGCGGAAATACTTGGTGCCCAACTCGATGTTGATCGCCGGGTCGAGAAGCGAGTCGGTCTTGTAATTGTGCAGTCCCACTTCCTTAGCAGTACCCTTGCCGGTTTTTGGAAGGAGCTGCATCAGCCCGTAGGCGTTGGCATGTGAAACCACCGTCGGATTGAACTCCGACTCCTGCCGGATAAGTGACGCCACGAGGTACGGGTCGAGTCCGTTGGCTTCCGAGTATCGCCGCAGCGACTCCCAGTAGGGCCGCGGAAATAAACCCTCCCAATACGGTTGCGGCAGGGCGTTCACATCCATCGCGAAATATCCGCTGACCGCATGCTTGAGCGCCTGTAGCGCACGATAATACTCCCCGGCGCCGGTGTACATGCGAGCTATCTCCACCATTTCCCACGACGGCCCGGTGCTGGTTCCCGCTTGCAGTTCTTTCACTGCCAGATCGAGCGCGCCCGCATTCTCCAGCAGACGCGAACGGTTGTAATGCAGGTCGTCCTCAGGAGGAGTGGTCTGTAGCGCTTCCGGTTCGATCTTCGTGAGGCCCGGTATGCGCTGCAGGCTGGCAACTGCGACGGGCTGCGCTTCCGGAAGAGTGGCCAAACGCTTCCGGGCTGCCACGCCGTAATAGTAGTTGCGGTAGCGGTCGCCGAGCTTCAGGTAATAGGCCCGCGCCAACCCATAATTCTGGTCTGCCTCGGCGAGTCGGCCGCGCCAATAGATGGCGTTGGGAACTTCATTTGAGCCGGGATAGAACTCGATCTGTTGGTCGAAATCCTTCTTTGCCTGCTCGGGCCGGTTCTGGCGATAGGTCAGCCAAGCGCATTTCCAATGCGCGTAAGACGCTTTGCTGCTGTTAGGGAACCGCTCATGGATCTCGCGGTAGTAATCGATGGCGCGATCGTAGTCCTGTCGCAGGAGGTACATGTTGCCGGCCGTAAACAGCGCGGACTCCAGCCATGGCGAGGTCGGAGTGGTCGCCCGCATGTGTTGCAGGATCGTCGTCAGCTCCGCGTCATCGTTGGTGTTGCGAGCAATTTCCGCGCTCTGGTACCACTTTTCGGCGCTGGCCTCGCTACCGTCATCAGGTATTCGGGCGAGGACGTCCTTCGCCTGGCGATTGTCGCCCAGCTTCACCAGCGCGTTGGCAAGATGGATATTCACCTGCGATTGCTCCGCCGCAGGAGCGAGCGTGACCATCGCCTTGTATTCGTCGGCCGCGGGCGCCCAACGGCGTCCTTTGTAGAGCCCGTCGGCGCGGCGTTGGTGTTCCGCGAATGTCACCGCGGGCAGCGACTGCGCTTCCGGAATCTTCTTCAGGTCACTCTCGGCCAAATCCGCCTGCAGGGTCGTCGGATAGTTGTAATAGACACGCCGCAACGCTTCGGCGCCTGCGCGGCTCTGTCCATTTTGTACATAGGCCTTGCCCAACGTGTATTCGGTTTCGGGACCGCCGCCGCTTTGATGCAAGAGAAGCTGGACCGCCTCCGACGGAGTGTTAGTAGCAAGCAATGCTTTCGCGTATGCCAACATCGCGTCGTTGGCGTACACCGAGTCCGGATAGCGGGTGCCGAAATCTTTCAAATAGTTCAAAGACGCCTGGGGATTATTGCTCGCCACATACGAATTGCCGATGAAGAACGCCGCGTAGTCCTTTAGTTCGCCGATGTAAGGCTGAGCTTTCTCCAGCGCGGTGATCGCTGCCGGATACTGACCGTCGAGGTAATGTGCGTAGCCGACGGCAAACCAGGCCAGTGCTCCCGGCTCCGTGCTCGCGTGCTTAGTTGCATAATTCTCAACTCCGGCATAGGCGGCAGGGGTACGATACTCGATCAACTGCCGGGCCATGGGCCGCAGGTCGCTCGATGCCACGAACGTCTTATGCAGTTTAATGGTGCGGGCAGCCGTAGATTTCTTGCGCGGTGCGTGCGCCTTGGCAGACGGTTTCTTGTGACTGGTGGATGACGAAGAGCTCTTCTTCTTGGCAGACGAAGGCGACGTGCTCTGTTTGTTTGTGGCGGAAGACGACGAATCCTGTGCCGACAAAGGGCTACTTTGCAGTAACAACAGTGCGGCCAGACCCAAGGTAAATCGGCTGAGGGAACTCACTGAATGTAGTGTAACCCGACTCGACCTCGGTTTCGGCACGGGAAAGCATTGTTAGTCGGGGTTCCTGCCCGAGGCAATCCAATGACGCAGCTAGTGCGTAGGTTGAGTGTGGCCGTGCATCAACGAAGTGCCAACTCCGCGAGTCGCCTTAGAGATATGAGTCGATACTTGGACTACTGGAGTAGCATGACCAACCCGGCCTGTATAATATCGAGGGAGCAAAGCGGTCAATACGCTAAAATCCTGAATCTGCTGACACATGAGTACCATCCAACCAAAAGTGGAAGAACCAGCGAGCGATGAGCTAAAGCTGGTTCATGCGGCGAAGGCCGGCGACATCAGCGCTTTCGAAGAGCTGGTGAAGCGGTACGACCGCAATGTTTTCCGAATCGCTCAACACATCACGCAAAACCGCGAGGACGCGGAAGACGTGGTGCAGGACGCGTTTTTGAAGGCGTACCAGAACCTGGCGAATTTCCAGGAGCAGTCCAAGTTTTATACCTGGCTGGTGCGCATCGCGGTGAACGAGGCGCTCATGCGTCTTCGGCGCCGCCGTCCTGAGCGCATGGTGTCGCTCGACGAAGACATCAAGACGGAAGAAGATTCGATGCCCCGCGAGGTCGCTGACTGGGCGCCGAATCCGGAACAACTTTATAGCCAGGGCGAACTAAAAGAAATACTTAGTAAGACGATCCAAGGTTTGCCGCCAAGTTTTCGCACGGTTTTTGTGTTGCGCGATGTCGAGGGTCTCTCGACGGAAGAGACCGCCGATGCCTTGGATTTGAGCATACCGGCAGTGAAGTCACGACTGCTTCGTGCCCGGTTGCAGCTGCGCGAACGCTTAAGCAAGTACTTCAAAAATCGTGTTGGTGGAGATGGCAAAAAGTGACGTGCTCTGAATTCCTCAAGGAGCTAACCGACTACCTCGATGGGGCGATGGACGCCCAGACCAAGGCCGAATTGGAGGACCATCTTCAGTGGTGCCACAACTGCTACGTCGTATGTAATACGACCAAAATGACCATCGAGATTTACCGGGAGTCGCATCTCTACGAATTGCCGGACGAACTCCGGGGGCGCTTGCGCACAGCGATCGTCAGTAAGTGCAAAGGGCAAAGCGTGGTCACTTCGGCCAAGCCGCCTGAAAGAACGCCCAAATAGACGCTCCGGCGATCGGTCGGCAAGGTTTGCCCGTGCAGCCGCAAGATGTCCACCATCGCACTCGTTCCTCCAACTAACTGCACCTTTCTCGATAGGCCTGAATCCAACTAAATAACGTTGGTTTTGTGCCACTCGCTACAGCGCTTCTTCGTTTTCCGACGTATTTCCTACGTCGCGCCCGTCAACAACGACGGAACGAAAATGGAGGCGATGTATGGGTTTCTTCGATCTGATGTTCGGCTGTTCCCACCAGCGACTCAGCTTTCCAATCACAGTGAGAGGCGCTCGGCGCCGCAGTAAAGCGGCTTCCGTCACCGGCACCTACGTAGTCTGTCTCGAGTGCGGGCAAGAGTTCCCGTACGATTGGAATGAAATGAAGGTGGTCCGCCAGTCATCATCCACCACCACAACAACGGCCGTTCCGGAGCCTCGTCGAGCTGCGTAATTGTTCTTGGAGCAAGACGGGTGCTCGAAGCATTCGGACGACAAAGCTCGGCTCTTACCGAGTGCCGGCACATTATCGCTCGCTCGAATCTAGTCGTCGCGAGTCGTAAGGGTTGGACGGTCGTCCGCAGGCTGCTGCGTACCCGTCGGGCTGTTGTCCGCCGTGGTCTTTCGCAGCGTGGGTTTGTTGGGGTCGTTAGTAGGCACGGCCTTCTTGCGGTTCTGCAGAGCGGCCAGGCGTGCCTTCACCGAATCGAACTCAGAGGTATCGAGAACGTACTCCGGCCGGCTCGGTAGGATCTTGCTGATTTCCGCCTGAGTTTTCGCAATACGTTCGGCATTCGGCGGATGGGAGGCAAACGCTCTCGCCAGGGTTCCGGGCTGCTTCTGATTCTTCGCCTCGACCTTCTCGAAGAACGTCACGAAGGCCTGCGGGTCGTACCCGGTCTTGTACATATACTGCACGCCCAGGTAGTCCGCCTCGCTTTCGAAGTTGCGGGAGAATTTCATGAACGTCAGGGGCAATGCCAGATTCATGGCGATGCTGGCCGCTTCGTAGATGCCCCAGCTTCCCACGAAAACCAGCGGGATCGTGGCCATCTGGGCGTATTGTGCGCGCGTCATCTGCTGCATCGCGTGACGCGCGGCAACGTGGGCGATCTCGTGGGCCATCACTCCGGCGAGCTCGGCCTCTTCATCCGCCGCCAGAATCAGGCCGCTGTTCACATAGAAAAAACCGCCGGGCAGCGCGAAAGCATTGATTTCGTCGGAATCGATCACCTTAATGGTGAAGGGCACCTTGGCGTCGGAATTGCGAACCAGGTTTTGTCCGATTCGGTTGACGTATTCGGTGACGACCGGATCCTGGATCATGCGCGCCGTTTGTTCGACCATCATGGCGTACTGCTTGCCCATCTTGATCTCGGTATCGGTCGAGTACCAATCGCCCAAGCCGCGCCCGCCGACATTGCGGTTGCCGATGGCATCCACGTCGTTCTTGCTACCGCTTTTCACATTCGGGGCGGTGGTTGCGGCATCGGAGGGGTTGTTAGCCGGGCTCGAAGCTGTCGAGTCAGTGCTCTGCTGAATATTTGTTGTGGAATCGGTAGCCGCCGGAGAAGGTGGAGCAGACTGAGTCTGCGGGCCCGATTGGGCCACTGCCGGCATGGTTAAGCAGAAACACAGCAACCATGCTATGGAAGCTGAAACAGCGCGTGCCTTCATCGGAGACTCCGATCCCGAGCGCTTCCTCACCTTGCTGAACCCCACCACGCGACGCCTCGTCTGGACCCCGGGTAGCGTCGCTCTTGCGCCTTCCCGAAAGCTCACGTCCGTGAAGGGGCGCTTTCTGCGGACATTATATGCCCAAAACCAAATGTCAACTTGCCGGATTGCTGTCTCCCGACTGGGTGGGCACTGCTGTAATGGATCTAAACCCGACGGCAGCGGTAAGTTGTTGGAACCGAGCTTCCAGTCGCGGTTTGATCCGCCACCGGGTAGGTCGGTGCGCCAGCACCAGCCGTCTCCCCGAAAGAGTGCGCTTTACAGCGTTGTTGGCACTGTGCCATGATGCGCGAGCCACCAACAGCAAGCAATCCTGGGCGTTTGGGGCGAGCGGAGGTCTTGAGTGGAAGCGGGCAATTTTACAGCGACGGCGGTACAAAAGGTCTCGATTAAGGAGTTTGTAAACAATTTGCAAAAACTCAGGGAGAGCGACTTCGACACCGTCGAAGCGCCTCTGGCGTTCTTGCGAGCCAATCCCGTGGACCCTGATTCCCTGCTGCCGTACCTGTTCTGGAACCAGCAGCATTACACGCGAAACCTTATCGACAAGACCGATCTTTACGAGCTCCTGGCGATTTGCTGGGAGGTCGGAATGGGCTCGTCGATCCATAATCACAAAGATCAGAACTGCTGGATGGCTGCACCATTGGGGCGGCTCTCGGTGTGCAATTACCGCGTGCTCGAGGAAGACCTGGCTTCACACCGGTGCAACATCGTCCCAGCGGATGGGGTGGAGATTACCGCCTCCAATCCGGTTGCGGTGGATCCCGCCAACCCGGTGCATGATGTACGTAACCGGCGCGAGTTCGGAGAGCGTGCTGTCAGCCTGCATGTTTACTCCAGACCGTTCGATTCCTGCATCGTATACTCCGTCGATCAACACTCCTGCGGCGAAATCGGATTGCACTACAACTCGATGTACGGCGAGCCTGTGCGGGACTAGGACACAGAATCAGTTACACTTGCGGCCCGCTACATAACTAACGAGCGGCAGTCACCTCCTTCAAATACCGGTAGTAGAAATCAACTCCGGTGTAATACGACTCAACTCCCAGGCGTTCATCGCGACCGTGGGCACGCTGGTCGTCGATATCGATGGCCAGTCCGCATACACCGTACGTCGGCATTCCGGCCGCGTTGGTGTAGACGCCATCTGAAGCTCCGGTTGACATCGTCGGCACTACCGGCGCTCCCGGCCACATCTGTGCGGATATCTTTTCCAGAGGAACCATGACTTCCGGCTTTAACGGTACGGGCGGAAGTGACTTGTTTCCCGGATCGTTGGCAATGACTTTCATTCCGTTCGTGACGTAGGTGACAGAGACCTTCGGATCAGCAATCACATCGACGAGAGTCTTTCGCACTTCCTCGCGGGAGCGTCCGGGGAGAATTCGGCAGTTCACGTTGGCGGTTGCGCGCTGGGGCAACGCGTTGTTTGCGTGGCCAGCCTGAAGACGCGTCGCCACACAAGTAGTGTGCATGGTCGAGTTGTAGTACGGATCCTTCGAAAGCCGGTCGATGGCCGCCTGATCAGGAGGGGTCTTGGTGATGGCCAACATGTCGGCGGCGGTTTCCCCTTTTTGCACCTTCGCAGTTTGTTCGAAAAAAGCACGCGTCACATCATTCAGCTCGAAAGGAAAGTGGAAGTTCTGCAGGCGCACCAGAGCGTCGGCCAGGTGGTAAATCGCGTTGTCAGGCACCGGGAGCGAGCTGTGCCCTCCCGCGTTTGTGACTTCCAGTTCGAAGTCGGCGTAGAGCTTCTCGCTTGCGTCCATCGACACAATGACCGGCTTCCCTTTTTCCGTCTCGACCCCTCCGCCATCCGGATTCAGCACGAACTCGGCGTCGATCAGAGCGCGATGGTTCTTCAGCAGCCAGTCAACGCCGTTGGAGCTGCCTCCCTCTTCGTCTGCCGTAAGAGCGAGAATGATGTCGCGATCGGGTTTGTAACCCTCCTGCTTAAAACGAATCATCGTCAGCACCAGGATTGCGTCTGAAGCCTTCATGTCCTGCGTGCCGCGTCCGTAGAAAAATCCGTCGGTCTCTTCCAGCTTGAAGGGATCGCGAGTCCAGTCTTCGCGATGGGCCTCAACCACATCCAGATGCCCGATCAGCAGGATAGGCCTTTTCGCTCCGGTTCCATGGAGACGGGCGACCATGTTCTTCTTGCGGTCATTGGGGCCACCGATGTAGATGTCGCTCTCGGCGAAACCCGCATCACGCAGCCGCTTCGCCATGGCCTCGGCAGCGGTGGTCACGTTGCCGACAGAGTCGGTGGTGTTGATTTCGATCAGTTGCTGCAGAATCGCGCGGGACTCCTGGCGGGTCTTAGCGTCAATCTGAGCATGAAGGCAAACGGTTGCGAGCGATACGACTCCGACGAGGCAAAGGACCCTTAGCTTCAAATGATGTTCTCCGGATGGAAGTCCCACAGTGAGCGAGTTGTTTGAGGGTAACAGACGGAAAAGCAAAGTCGCCAATGGAGTAGGACTTTGCTCGCTCACCCCGCGGGAGGTTAAAATCCGCATCATGAAACCATGCCACGCGGCGATTGGCCTCCTGCTCGTGATAGCTGCAGCGATGCTTGTAGTGACCGGCGAGGCGCTTGCCGGGGTGCCCATGCACGATTCACTGGAAGCAGCAGCGTTCGATGTTATCGGGATTTCGGCGCGCACTACCAATGCTGCCGAGGCCACTGGTAACGGAGCGATCCCCAAGCAATGGCAGCGCCTTTTCATGGAGAATTTGCTGAGCCAGATTCCCGACCGTCTCGACCAATCGATCATTGCGGTTTACACCGACTACGCGAGCGACGCCGATGGTGAGTACACCTACGTTCTGGGAGCAAAGGTGAAGCCCGGAACCAAGGCCCCGAAGGGGATGGTGTCGACGCCGGTTCCTGCCGGAAGATACCTGGAGTTTGACACGGCGAAAGGTCCGGGTGCGAAGGTACTTCCCCCCGCCTGGCAGGAGATTTACGGGTACTTTCAGACCCATCCGAATCCCGCTCGGGCGTTCAAGACCGATTACGAGATCTATTCCGACATGTCGGACCCAAACGCCGTGCAAGCCCACATCTTTATCGCCGTGAAGTAGGCCTGAACCATTTTTGCCAGAGGGGGGACCGCTGCGGCGGTCCCTTTTCTGCCTTGGAGGAGCGATGCCCCCTCCCCCTCTCCGCCTAATAAAATCAACAAGTTTCACTACAAAATCGGTGCAACTTTCCAGAAACATTCAAGTTGCGCGTACTTAATAGATTCTACAGGTACTTAGCTGCAACCTGCAGGTTGAGGGCGCGAGCCCCACGGGCCCAGATACGGATTGTCAAAGAACGCGTCATTCCCGGCACACCGGGCGCAGGGGCCCACGAGACACAACTCCCGCCGCCCCTGTACATGGTTGTTAAGCGGCCCTGCGTGGGATGCGAGGGAATTCGTGCCGAGGATGGAACGAAAGTAACCCACTCGTCCCGAAATGGAAACGGAGGGGCTACCTCTGATTCAGGTACTGAATCGTCTGCAGCACCACGTCCCCAACGATCTGCAGGGATTTGGGACTGAGCTTGTCGAGCGTGTCCTGCGTGGTGTGGTGGTATGAGTTGGCGTAGCCGTAGTCGATGTCGATCACGTCGACGACCGGAATGCCGATCTTGGCGAACGGGATGTGGTCATCCTCCAGGGCGGTTGTCTGCTGGAAGAAGTGAGACTGATAGCCCAGTTTGGCGGCGGCCTGGTACACGAGATCGCTGAGCCACACGGTTGAGTTGGTATCGCGCTGAATGTCGAGGTCGGCGTCGCCAATCATGTCGAGCAGGATGAACGCCTTGACCTTCTTGGCGGTGCCGTCCTGCTGCCATTTCTGCGCCAGGTGCTTAGTCCCATAGAGGCTGTCGGAGGCGGTCCATTTCACGAAGGCCTCTTCCCCGTCCGTCCATAGCAGCCAGACGCTGTAGCCGTCGAGTTGCTTGCCGCGAAATTGGTTCGCCAGCTCGAGCAAAAGTCCGGTGGTTGAGCCTCCGTCGTTCGCGCCGACGAACTCTTTGGGCAACGGGTAATTCGTCTCGTAGTGTCCAGCGATGACGATGATGCCGTCTTTCTTGCCGGGGAACTTGGCGATGATGTTGTGGATAGGAAACTCGCCGACGGGTGTCTTGGCGGTGAACGAGTCGATTTCGACGTTGTCACCCTTCAGCTTTGACAGGATGTACTGCTCGGCCTTGGCGTGGCCTGGGCTCCCCGGCGGACGCGAGCCGATGGAAACGAATTCCTTCACGTATTGGAAAGCGCGGGTGGAGTTGACCTGCTGAACAGGCTGCGAAGGTGCCGATGGTGTCTCAGCGGACGTGGGTTGAGGGGCTTCGGCAGTCGTCGCGGGCTTGGCTTCATTTGCACTGGCAGTAGCGGGGGCGGAGTGCTGTTGTGTGCAACCAAGAAGAGTCGCGAGTGCAACCACGAATGTGAGGAGAACCTGGCGAGCAGTCATGCGATGACAATTGTAAATGGGTAGGACCGGTAGCTGTTTCGGGGCGGAACGATGGAGACCGAGAATGGGTTACGACATGGAGGATTTATCGATTCTATTGTCGCCACCAGGAGAGATCGCCGCGAGATGAGTCCCAATAGAAATTGAAAGGATCGCAGTTGTTATCAGAAATTGAAAACGCCTTACACCCAGCGGCAACCTTGCAACCTGGCAGCGGCCGACTGTCGTTCGTTTGGCAATCCAGAGGCGACACGTCAATGGTCGTAGGATTTGAGCAAAATTCGTCCCGGGCGGGTCGGCCGACTGGAAACATGAATACCTGCGGCTGCTTGGATGCTTTTCCCCACACAACGCCGACAACGACCGTGTCCTTTTTGGAGCCAAGCATCACCGTGTCCGGCTTGCCATCGCAATCGACATCCGCGATCTTGGCTGAACTGACATTCCAATCTACGGTCGTGTTTAATTTCCGCAGCGCGGTCGCTGCTGCGTTTGAACCAGTCTGCGCCGAAGCGACCAACCCAAGAATCAAAACCACAACCGGGATGGTCAAGCACTTCATCGCATTACTCTACGCCCCAGGGCTCGCCAATGGGTTGGAAGTCCGCGATTGCACGAGCTGTGCGGCACATGCTATCTTCCCGAGACTTTCGGACAAGAGGTGAACATGGCACCCAAGCTTGGTCATCCCGGTCACACTCACACCCATCACGGGCTGCAGTCTTCGACCCGCCGCGATTTTCTTTCTGCGCTCGTCTCAGCGGCCGTGTTCGTGCCGTGGGCATTCGGCCAGACACAGACTCCGGTCGATACAGCCGAGCGCTTTCGCCAAATGTCCGAGGACTATGAGCACGAAGGCCTCGCAGCTCCTTTCAAGGGAATCACCACCGACGGGAAAGTCGTACCTGATCTCTTTCAGATCAGCCCGAGCGGGGTTTCTACCGAGCCAGTCCGAAACGCCGCAGAGAGGTTCATCGCATCGCTGACGAGCGTACAACTCATCAGAGCTATGTTCCCAGCCGACGACATCCAATGGCGAAAGTGGATGAACCAGCACTTTTACGTACGCCATGGGATCAGCTTCCAAGATATGACCGACGCGCAGCGGGATGCGGCGTTCGGCCTGATGCACGCATCGCTGAGCGCGAAAGGCTTCGAGTTGACGCGCAACATCATGCGCCTGAATGAGACCCTCGCGGAGCTGGCCAATGACCCGGTGTTCCTCGGCGAATGGCCATACTTCATCGCCATCCTGGGTAAACCCTCCGCAACCCAACCGTGGGGATGGCAGTTCCAGGGCCATCACGCCATCATCAATTATTTCGTCCTGGGCGATCAGGTGGTTATGACGCCGCTGTTCGTGGGTTCAGAGCCCGTCCGTGCGACCTCTGGCAAATACAAGGGATTGGTGATCCTGCAACAGGAACAAAATGACGGTCTGGGAATGCTGCGAGCGCTCTCAGATGCTCAGCGGAGCCGCGCGGTCCTCAGCTTCTCCAAGACCGGTAACAATAACTTGACCGAGGCTTTCAAGGACAACGTCGTCATCGACTATGCCGGGTTGCGCACAAACGACCTGACGACCTCCGCGCGTGGCCGACTCCGCGATCTGGTCAACCTTTACGTGAGCAACATGGACGAGGGACACGCCCGGGTGAAGATGGACGAAGTGGATCGCCACATCGACAACACATGGTTCACATGGATCGGCGGCACGCAGGACGATAGCGCGTTCTACTACCGCATTCAGAGTCCGGTGATTGTGATTGAATTCGACCACCAGCGTCCGGCGAACCTGGGCAAGTTTGCGGCCGATCCCAATAAGCCGACGCAGCAGCATATTCATTGCGTGGTGCGAACGCCCAACGGGAATGACTACGGGAAGGACCTGTTGCGGCAGCACTACCTCGCGCACCCGCATACGGTTTGAAGCGCCGCGCGCCCCAAGAAAATGCAATCGACCGGCCGAAGAGCGGCCGCGCAGCGCTAAAGCCGCGGTCATTTAATGAAGGGCGAGGACGCCGCGCTGAAGCGTCTCGCGACTCATTTCCTACCCAGCGACCTCTTCCAACTGGGCCTGGTCGAAGTCGAAGTTCGAATAGACGTGCTGGACGTCGTCGCCGTCTTCGAGGGCTTCGAGCAGACGGATCATGGTGTTGGCCTGATGGCCTTCGAGCTTGGTGTAGGTCTGAGGAATCATGCCGATCTCGGCGACCTCGGGCTTGATGCCGGCCTTCTTTACGGCTTCGAGCACGGTTTCGTAGGACCCAGGGTCGGTCAGGATCTCCCAGTTTTCTCCATCGTCCACCAGATCGTCGGCGCCGTGTTCGAGGACCAGGTTCATCAGATCGTCTTCTTTGGCCGCCGATTTGGCGATGACGATGTCACCCTTCTTGTGGAACATCCAGGAGACCGAGCCGGCTTCGCCCATGTTCCCGCCGTTCTTGGAGAAGGCGTGGCGGATTTCGCTCACGGTACGGTTGCGATTGTCGGTGGAGACCTCCACCAGAATCGCGACGCCGCCGGGACCGTAGCCCTCGAAGGTGATTTCTTCGTAGTTGACACCCGGCAACTCGCCAGTACCGCGTTGAATGGCGCGCTTAATGTTGTCGGCGGGCATGTTCTCGGCCTTGGCAGCAGCCACGGCAGTGCGAAGACGCGGGTTCTTTTCGATGTCCCCACCGTTCTTGGCAGCCATGCTGATTTCCTTAATCAGGCGGGTGAAAATCTTGCCGCGCTTGGCATCGAGCGCGCCCTTCTTGTGCTTAATTGTCGCCCATTTGGAATGGCCGGACATAGACAAACCTCGTTAGATGAATGACTACAGAATGCCCGCTTCGCCGCCATTTGGGCACGACCAATGGTCCGCTTCGGTGAGGGCGGACATGCTGGGCAAACATGGATTATAGCACCGGAGCAAAGAGATGCGGTTCGTGCAGGGCTGAGTTCATAGCAGCAAATTCGTGGGCGTATTGACCGTTTCCTCATGCCATTCGAGGAGTCGAATCCGGGACGTTTTATTTCAGGATGTGGAAGGCGCGGAGAGTGGGCAGGGTATTCGGCAGGAGATCTGCGGCGGCGTGAACCAGGATGACCACCAGGAAGTTGCGCGTCCGTGCCCACAACACGCCGAGGAAGAATCCGGCGACCGAGGTGATCACGATCGAATATCCCACGGCCATTAGAAGCGATGGATGTGAGGACAGGCCTTCCTGGGTCGCACTGGTTCGCAGGTAGAGCCCGGGTGCGTGGACCAGTCCGAAGATAAGAGACATGACGACGATGCCGCCGAGTTCAGAACGCATCGCCGCCGAAAGCCGAGACTGCAACAGGACGCGGAAGAAAAATTCCTCGACCACTCCGACCTCGAGTATGAGCCAGAGGAAAACCAGCGGCACGCCGAACAAAAGGGTATTGCCGGGGACGTGGGCATCGCCGATATCTCGCAGTCCTCGGCCAGCGACGGACTGGAACA
Organism: uncultured Acidobacteriaceae bacterium; assembly: GCA_963699185.1. Lineage (GTDB taxonomy): Bacteria > Acidobacteriota > Terriglobia > Terriglobales > Acidobacteriaceae > DASRAA01. Next base: position 2,650,267 of record OY969419.1, read on the forward strand.
CTATAAGCACCAGCGACATTCCAAGGACCACCAGCATCTGGCTGGTCTTGGTTGACATTGGAACCAGTTGGGGCAATCGATATCGAAAGCGCGCAATCATGATCCAGGCCGGAATCACGACAAATGCCGCCAGTTTTGCGGCCAGTATTGCGAACGAGTCAGCCGGCTCGCCTGTGACGTATCGGTGAATCGCTGAAAATCCAAATGCAATGAACGCAGTCAGCGGCACCAAGTACGCAACCAGAGTCGTCAGTTCCCTGCCGGGTTCGAGCACACGGTAGGGGAGAGGTTTCATTCCGATGGTCAACACCCACGCGACGATGGAGAATCCGACTCCAAGGATTGCGAAGACTCCCAGGGCCTCGCCTGCATCGAATTGGCCGAAGCGGACCATGGCGTAGAGGGTTGCGGCGTAAATCGCGATGTAGGCGGCCAACAGGGCCAGGCCGGTAGTCTTGCGGTCGCGGTGCAATGCGCGGCTCTCCAGAACCTGGGTGGACATGATGACAGGGAGTACGCACCCGGCCCACGATTTGTTCCCGTGTCTGTGAAATCCAAGCGGGCAATGGGGTACATTGCTGCCATGGAATTATTAGTAAATGGAGAGTCGAAAAGTTGCGCCGATCCAACGTCGTTGTCCCAATTCATCGAGCAGCTTGGGATGAAGGGAGATCGCGTGGCCGTAGAACTGAATCGCGAAATCGTGCCACGTACACAATGGAACGAGGTGCAGTTGCACGATGGTGATCGGCTGGAGATCGTCCACTTCGTCGGTGGTGGATGCGATTCTCGTTGAATTTGAAACGGAATATTTTCGTGATGCGCAACATCTTCGCGGCTTCTGATGTTGGGTGTGAAATCCCCGTGAACGGTGCGGCGTGTTTGGTTGACATGAACACTAACGCAAAATAAACTCAGTAAGTTACCCGCCCTAGTAGCACGGCGAATCTTAAGTGTTAGCGCAAAATGCCGGACTTTTATTTCGCACGATATCTGCCGCTGTTGATCCACGTCCTTGTGGCCGGAGGCTTGGCCACGGCCATTGTCGTTTTGTCGTGGTTTATCGGCCAACACAAGTACAACAAGGCCAAAATGTCGCAGTACGAATGCGGCATGCAGCCGGTGGGTGACGCGCGCCAGCGCTTTTCGGTCAAGTTCTACCTAGTCGCCATGTTGTTCATCTTATTCGACGTGGAAGCCGTCTTCCTGTATCCCTGGGCGATCATTTTCAAGGACCTGAAGATGTTTGGATTCTGGGAGATGCTGGTGTACATCGGCATCGTGCTGGCCGGGTACTGGTACATCTGGAAAAAGGGTGTCATCGACTGGAATAAGCAGGGCAAGGCGGAGAGGATCTGACCATGGCTCTGGAACCGGCGATCACAGATCTTGAGCAACTTAAAGACAGGCCTGAGTTGGCCCGCCTGCTGGCTTGGAAAGCGGATGCGATTCAGGGCGCCAAGTTCGATCACAACGAGCTGTCGATCTACATTGAGCGCACTTCCCTGCGCGAGGCATGCTCGACGCTGAAGAACGATCCGGAACTCAACTTCGACACGCTTGCCGATCTTACCTGCGTCGATTGGGAACCCAGCGATCCACGTTTCGAGGTCATTTATCACCTGTTCTCGACGATTACCAAGAAGCGTCTGCGACTGAAAGTTCGCCTCTCTGGCGACGACGCGAGCGTGGATTCCCTCACGCCGATCTGGCCTGGAGCTGATTTCTTCGAGCGCGAAGTGTTCGACCTGTTCGGGGTCCGCTTCGACGAACATCCCAACCTCAAGCGCATCATGATGCCTGATAACTGGGAGGGACATCCGCTGCGCAAAGATTACCCCGTTGAGGGCTACCGGTAAATCATGGCTGAGATGACACCAACTCCGGTTCTGGACGTAGCAACGGACCAGACGCTGGTCCTCAACATGGGCCCGCAGCATCCTTCGACCCATGGCGTGCTGCGCCTGCTGCTGGAGATCGATGGCGAGACTATCGTGCGCATCATGCCCGACATCGGGTATCCTGCACACCGGGATCGAGAAAACCTGCGAAGCCAAGTTCTATCAGCAGGTCGTGCCGATGACCGACCGCATCGATTATCTCTGCCCCATGACCAACAATCTCGCATACTGCCTGGCGGTCGAGAAGTTGTTAGGGCTGGAGATACCCCCGCGCGCCCAGTGGCTGCGGGTGATGCTGAACGAGTTGACGCGAATCAATTCGCACCTTGTATGGCTGGGCACCCATGCCATGGACATCGGTGCGATGACTGTGTTCCTGTATTGCTTCCGCGAGCGGGAAGAGATATTGCGCTTGTTCGAAGCGGTCTCGGGGCAGCGGATGATGACGTCGTACTTCCGTATTGGCGGAGTGGCTATCGAGCCGCCTCTGGACTTCTTCGATCGGGTGAAGCGCTTCATTATGCCCTTCCCTGAAAGGATCGATCAGTACGAGAATCTGCTGACCTCGAACCCGATCTGGGTGATGCGGACCAAAGGCATTGCCCAAATCAGCGCGGAAGATGCGCTGGCACTCTGCGCCACCGGTCCGACGTTGCGGGCCAGCGGGATCGATGTTGACCTGCGACGTGACAATCCTTACACGGGTTACGAGAACTTCAAATTCAATGTGCCGGTCTCGAAAGACGGCGACGTGTATGCCCGGTACCTGGTGCGCGTGGCCGAGTTGCGCGAATCGCGGAAGATGGTTGTGCAAGCACTTGAAGGATTGCCTGAAGGTCCGGTGAAGGCGGATGCGCCCAAGGTCGTGCTTCCGGATCGCGAGAAGATGAAGACGCAGATGGAAGCCCTCATCTATCACTTTAAGATTGTGACAGAGGGATTCACGGTGCCGGAAGGCGAAGTTTATATGCCGATTGAATCGCCGCGCGGCGAAATGGGCTACTACGTGGTGAGCGACGGAACGGCGAAGCCGTATCGAGTGCACATGCGGTCGCCCTCGTTTGCGAATCTGCAATCGCTGCGGAAGATGTGCGAGGGACGTTTGATCGCGGACGTTGTCGCGGCGATCGGGAGTATCGATATCGTGCTGGGGGATTGCGACAGATAAAGACGCTCTTCGCTTTTCGCCCTTCGCTCTTCGCAACTGGAGCGAATATTAGCGACTAGCGAATTGCGACAACCGGATTTCATGAAATTTTCTGACCAATTGGAACAGCGGTTCAGCGAGATGTCCACGCACTATCCGACCAAACGATCGGTGCTAGTGCCCATGCTGCTTTACATCCAGGACGAAGTTGGGGCGCTGACGGATGAAGCGATTCACGAAATCGCGGAGCGGACGGAGTTGACAGATCTGGAGGTGCGGAATGTTGTCAGCTATTACTCGATGCTGCGCACGCATCCCATCGGCAAGTACAACTTCCAGATCTGCACGAACGTGAGCTGCCTAGTGCGCGGCGGCGAAGAAATCCTGGAGCACTGCAAGAAGAGGTTGGGAGTGGGGCACAAACAGTCGACACCTGACGGGCTCTTCCATCTTGAAGAAGTTGAGTGCATCGGCGCATGCTCATGGGCCCCGGCTATGCAATTGAATTACGACTTTCATGAGAATCTCACCGCGGAAAAGGTGGATGAGTTGATAGAGGGGATCAAGCAGAAGGAGCAGCAGTAGGACGCTTTTCGCCTTTCGCTCCTCGCTCCTCGCCGGAGCAGAAGAGGAGAACCGGAGCGAAAAGCGAATAGCGAATAGCGAAAAGCGAATGGCGTATCTGGTCTCACATCCCGACGAAGTGAAGGTCGTGTCCAAGCGTTTTGGCCTGGGCGCGACCAACCTGGACCGCTACCTCGAACTCGACGGCTACAAGGCGCTGCAGAAGGCGCTGCAAATGGGGCCTGACGCCATCATTAATGAGGTCAAGGCATCGAACCTGCGGGGCCGCGGCGGAGCGGGGTTCCCCACCGGCATGAAGTGGTCATTCGTGCCCAAGCAGTCTGCCAAGCCTAAATACGTACTCTGCAACGGCGACGAAAGCGAACCGGGTACATGCAAAGACCGCCTGATTTTCGAGCATGATCCGCATTCGGTGATCGAAGGCGTGATGATCGCAGCGCTAGCGGTCGGCTCGAACATCGGGTTTATTTATATCCGTGGCGAATACCGGTATCTCGTCCAGATCATGGAGAAGGCGGTAGCGGACGCTTACGCGCGGGGCATCATCGGCAAGAACATCTTCGGTTCCGGTGTCGATCTAGAAATTTATGTTCACTCCGGCGCGGGCGCGTACGAAGTTGGCGAAGAGTCCGCGCTGATGGAGTCGCTCGAAGGCAAGCGCGGCATTCCGCGGATTCGTCCTCCTTTCCCCGCGGTTGTGGGGCTGTGGGGCGGCCCGACGGTTATCAACAATGCTGAGACTCTGGCCAGTGTTCCGCACATCATCCTCGGCGGTGGCGAGTGGTTCGCCAATCTTGGCACCCCAAGAAACGGCGGCACGCGCCTCTTCTGCATGAGCGGCAACCTGGAGCGGCCGGGCGTGTACGAACTGCCTATGGGCTACAACCTGAAGAAGATGATCTACGAGGTTTCGGGGGGTATTCCAAATGGCCGCAAGCTAAAGGCGGTTGTGCCGGGCGGATCGTCAGTGCCCATCATGAAGGCGGACGAAGTCGACGTCGCTATGGACTTCGACGCCATGATGAAGGCCGGAACAATGTTGGGTTCGGGCGGCGTGATCGTGCTCGACAACGCGCAGTGCATCGTGAAGTTCGCGTTGCGGGTGACTAAGTTCTATCAGCACGAAAGCTGCGGATGGTGTATTCCATGCCGCGAAGGCACGGACTGGATGAAGAAGACGCTGACACGCTTTCATTCAGGTGGCGGGGTTGCGAAAGACATCGACAACCTGAAGTACCTGGCGGAGAACATGCTTGGCCGGACGTTTTGTCCGCTGGGAGATGCGGCGGCGATGCCGATCATTTCTTATGTGCAGAAGTTTCGCGAAGAGTTTGAGGCGCACCTCGACGGCAACCCGTGTCCGTTTGAGAATGTCGCCGAGCCAGCGTTGGTCTGAAGAGAGAAGTTGTTAGTGGGTAGTGGATAGAAGCTCGTTCCCACCCTTTCGCAGAATCGGCGAAAGGATGGGGCACCCAGATTTTTGTTAATCAAGGAAGACTGTGGCTGACGTAACACTCACTGTTGACGGCAAGAAGCTGACGGTTCCAGCAGGAACGCTGCTCATCGAAGCCTGTAAGAGCACGGGCATCGAGGTTCCCTCTTTCTGCTATTACCCTGGCTTGTCGCTGCAGGGCGCTTGCCGGATGTGCCTGGTGGAAATTGAGAAGATGCCCAAGCTGCAGACCGCGTGCACTACGCCGGTCGGCGAGGGCATGGTTGTCACCACGGAGAGCGACAAGATCAAGCAGGCCCGCAAGTCGATGCTGGAACTGCTGCTGGCTAATCATCCGCTGGATTGTCCGGTATGCGATGCGGGCGGCGAGTGCGAGTTGCAGGACATGACCTTCAAGTATGGCGCTGCCGAATCGAAGTTCATGGACATGAAAAACCACCGCGAGGAGCAGCAATGGTCTCCCGTGGTGTACTTCGACCGTCCGCGTTGCATTCTTTGCTACCGGTGTATTCGCGTCTGCGGCGAAGGCATGGACGTCTGGGCGCTGGGGGTTCAGAACCGTGGTTCCGGTTCCATCATTGCTCCGAATCAGGAAGACCATTTGGAGTGCGAAGAGTGCGGCATGTGCATCGACATATGTCCCGTCGGCGCGCTGACCTCCGGCGCGTATCGCTACAAGACGCGTCCGTGGGAGATGAAGCACCTTGGCACCGTCTGCACGCACTGCGGCGACGGTTGCAAGACGACGTTAGGTGTGCGCCGCGCCGATACCGGCATGGAGATCGTGCGTGGGGACAATCGCGACAAGAGCGGCATCAATGGCGATTTCCTGTGTATCAAGGGCCGTTACGCTTTTGATTTTGCCAACAACAGCGAGCGCCTTAGCACTCCGCTGATTAAAAGGGACGGCAAATTTGTTCCCGCCAAGTGGGACGAGGCTTTCGATTTGATCGCCTCGAAGTTCAAAGAGGGGATGGCGACTTCGGGTCCGGCTTCTGTTGGCGTGATTGGATCGAACCGTACCAGCAACGAAGAGAGCTACCTGCTGCAGAAGTTTGCGCGCCTGGTACTGGGCACCAATAACATCGACCACCATCGCACCGCCGACTTCCCTGGCTTCGCATCGGCGCTGGCTGGAAAGTCGAACGCCACGGCTTCGATGCGAGACGTGGGCGACGCTCCGGCAATTCTGCTGATCGGAAACGATCCTACCGAGCAGCATCCGCTGCTGGCATGGCAGATACGGACCAATGTCCGTTTGCATCGCGCCAAACTGTACGTGGTGAATTCTTCGCCAATCAAGCTGCGTCGCCAAGCGGTTGCATTTGCGCAGATCGCGCCCGGCTCGGAAGGCAGCTTCGTTCAGTTTCTCGCGGGTAATGATTCCGCTGCGGACTCGATTGCTTCTGCTCATTTGACGCGCGACGCCCTCAGCGAATTGCGCGACAAGCTGAAGGCGGAGCAAGGGCTGGTCGTAATTTTCGGTTCGGAGTTACGAGGTGCTGACGTCAAGGCGCTGGTCGACCTAGGGCTCGCGCAGGGTGCGAAGTTCCTTTGCCTGGGTGATTACGCCAACTCTCGCGGCGCGGCCGACATGGGACTGTATCCCGACCTGTTGCCTGGCTACGCTCCGGTGGATAGCGCAACTAACTTCCACGAGAAGTGGCTGGACGCTATACCCAAAGCTGCCGGGCTGAACCTGCTTCAGATGGTCGACTCTGCCAGGGACGGCAAGCTCAAAGCGCTCTATGTGGTCGGATCGAATCCGGTGGCGCGCTTCAACATCGACCCGTTCGCGCTGTCGAAGGCGTTTGTCGTGGTGCAGGATATGTTCCTCACCGAGACAGCGAGGATTGCTGATGTGGTGCTTCCGGTGGCGAACGCGTACGAAAAATCCGGGACGTACACCAACACTGCCGGCGATCTGCAACTGCTCAGGAAGGCTGGCGACTTTGGCGGGACGCGAACGGACTTCGAGTGCATCGTGCGTATCGCGCAGACCACGGGGTACGACGTCAGCAAGCTGGTTTCCTTTGGTAATGGCGGCACTCGCGCCGACATGGGGCAGACACGCGGAGCGCAGTCCGGCGAGTCTGACCAGAATGCCGTTTGGCTTACGGGCCGCAATCTCGAGCCAAAGATGAGCCCCTACGATCCTGTCGCCATGCTGGATGAGATTCAGCGGCTGGTTCCGGGCTATGACGTTTCGCGGCTGAGCTTGCTGGCAGGACAGGACGAGCACACGCAACTGGTGCAGATCACAGGGGCGACGGGAACCGGGCACCCGGAATTGATTCTGCCCGCCAACGACACGCTATTCACGTCGGGAACTTTGGGACGCTACTCCACCACGCTCAATTCGGTTATTGAGCGGCATCAGGCTTCACCGGCTGACAAAGAGGTCGCCGCTGACTAGCAGTGGGCGCGCTGTCTTGCGCCTGTCCTTTGTAGGTAGCTGAAGACGACGCGGCACCGGCCGCGCGAGACAAAGCAGCGAGAACGCATTCATTCAATGACTATAGGAACCTACATCCTGGTATCGGTGATCAAGATTGTAATCGCCATGTTCGTCTTGCTCACCGGTGTGGCGTACACGACACTGGCGGAACGCAAGGTAGTGGCGCACATCCAGAACCGGTGGGGGCCCTCGCGCGTAGGGCCGTTCGGGATCTGGCAGCCTCTGGCGGATGGCTTAAAGTTTATCTTTAAGGAAGACATCACACCGCCCTTTGTTAACAGACCCTTATACCTGCTAGCTCCGGTGCTGTCGTTGACCATGGCGCTGACGGCCATTGCCGTGGTGCCGATTGGTCCATGGGTCACGATTGGGGGAATTCACACCCCGCTGCAGATTGCCGACGTCAACATTGGATTGCTGATCATTCTTGGTCTGACCTCAATCGGCGTCTACGGCGTGGCGCTGGCGGGTTGGTCGTCGAACAGCAAGTATTCGATGCTGGGCAGCCTGCGGGCGACGGCCCAGATGGTGAGCTACGAGATCGCCTTGGGCCTATCGCTGGTGGGAGTGTTGATCTATGCAGGTAGCTTCAGCCTGCGTGACATTGTAAATGCGCAGTCCGGAACGTTTCTGGGCTTTATTCCGAAGTGGAATATTTTCACGGGGCAGTTCGTAGCATTCTTTATTTACGTCATGGCTGCCTATGCCGAGACCAATCGTATTCCGTTCGACTTAGCGGAAGCGGAAACCGAGTTAGTTGCCGGCTATCACACGGAATACAGTTCGATGAAGTTTGCCATGTTCTTCATGGCCGAGTACGCCAACATGTTCACCGTCGCGTGCCTGGCGACGGTGTTGTTTTTTGGAGGCTGGTCGGGCCCGGTGTTTGGGCCGGCAATTTTGCAGGCGTTCTTGCCCATCGTCTGGTTTGTTGCGAAGGTGCTGGCCTTTATCTTTATTTACATCTGGGTCCGGGGTACGCTGCCCCGCTTCCGTTATGACCAGTTGATGGCATTTGGGTGGAAGTTCCTGTTGCCGTTGGCGATTGCAAATATTCTTGTCACCGCCCTGATTGTGGCGCTGAAGTAGCGTTGTGGTGAGTTTACCGGCGCTTTCATGGCGCCGGATTCGTGAGAACCATGCATTTAGCTCTCTTCCTGATTTTCGGCACGTTTTGCATTGGCGGGGCGATCAACCTGCTGGTGCAGAAGCACCCCATCAACAGCGCGTTGTCGCTGATCGTGGTGATGGGCTCGTTGGCGGGGCTATACCTGCTGCTGGGCGCGGAGTTTGTCGCCGCCGTGCAGGTGATTGTCTACGCAGGCGCAGTAATGGTGCTGTTCGTCTTCGTCATCATGCTGTTGAATGCCGGGGAGGAAGAGCGGACGCCGCACGGAAGCCGCGTCGCCACCATGCTCGGGGTGCCTGGACTTATCGTCGGCCTGAGCATTGGCATCTGGGTCGTGGTTCGGTACGCAGGCCTGGACCGCATCGCTATCGGAGGCCCGAGCCTGCTGAACGGCACGGAAAGTTTCGGCAACCCGCGCTCGGTGGCGCAACTGCTTTTCCGCGATTACCTGCTGCCGTTTGAAGTTACCTCGATCCTGATCCTGATCGCGATTTTGGGCGCCGTAGTGCTGGCCCGGAGGGAGGAATAGATGGTCCCTCTATCTTATTACCTCATTCTTAGCGGGGTTTTATTTGCCTGCGGTATCACTGGGTTTCTGATCAAACGCAACATCATTACGATCTTCATGTCGATTGAGCTGATGCTCAACGCCGTGAACCTGACATTCGTTGCATTCGCTGCAGAGTTGAAGATGCTCAGCGGGCATGTGTTTGTGTTCTTCGTTATGGTGGTGGCCGCGGCTGAAGCGGCCGTTGGACTGGCAATCATAATTTCCGTATTCCGCACGCGCGAAACCCTGAACGTCGATCGTGTGAACCTTCTCAAGCTATGAGCCTTCATCTCTGGATCATTCCGTTGTTGCCGCTTGCTGGCGCCGCCATCAATGGCCTGCTAGGCAAGCGCTTCCCCAAGGCAGTGGTGAACGCCATCGCCCTGGGGTCAACGGCCGCTGCTTTTGCATATGCGCTCTACGTCGCGGTCCAGTTCATGGGCTTGCCTGCCGACCAGATTCCCCACATCGAACGCTATGCCACGTGGATGACCGCCGGAGCGTTCACTGCCGAGTACGGGATCTACCTCGACCAGTTGTCGCTGGTCATGTTGCTAATCGTCACCGGCGTGGGCTTTCTGATCCATATTTATTCTGTCGGCTACATGGAGCACGAAGGCGGCTACTACCGCTATTTCGCTTATCTCAACATTTTCATGTTCTTCATGCTGACACTCATCCTGGCGAACAACTACCTGCTGATGTTCGTAGGATGGGAGGGCGTCGGCCTGGCGTCGTACCTGCTGATCGGCTTCTGGTTCCTTAAGGATTCAGCGGTCAACGCCGGCAAGAAGGCGTTCATCACCAACCGGGTTGGGGACTTCGGTTTCCTGATCGCGCTCTTCCTACTGATCAAACACTTCGGAAGCCTGCAATACGAAACGGTGTTCAAGGCACTAGCGGGTTACCCGATCGAAGCCTCTGCCGGGCTACTGACTGCGATTGGACTATTGATGATGGTGGGCGCGAGCGGCAAGTCGGCGCAGATTCCACTGTATGTCTGGCTGCCGGACGCGATGGAAGGTCCGACGCCAGTATCTGCCCTGATTCACGCGGCGACCATGGTGACGGCGGGCGTTTACATGGTGGCGCGCTCTAACGCCGTGTTTAATCGCGCGCCGATTGCGCTGATGGTGGTGGCCGTCATTGGCACGCTGACTGCGATCTTCGCTGCGTCGATCGGTATCGTGCAGACGGACATCAAGAAGGTGCTGGCTTATTCCACGATTTCGCAGCTCGGCTACATGTTCATGGGATGCGGAGTTGCGGCGTACGGCGCAGGCATCTTCCACCTGATGACCCACGCTTTCTTCAAGGCGCTGCTGTTTCTTTCCGCGGGAGCGATCATTCACGGGCTTGGCGGCGAACAGGACATGCGGCACATGGGCGGCCTGCGCAAATACATGCCGAAGACATTCTGGTGCATGACGGTCGCGACTTTCACGATCGCGGGCTTCCCTCCCCTGGCGGCGTTTTTCTCCAAGGACGAAATTCTTTGGGCGACCTGGGCGAGCGGAAACCACTTGCTATGGTTGATCGGACTGATCGCCGCCGCTATGACTTCGTTCTACATGTTCCGACTGTGGTTCATGACATTCTTTGGCGAGTATCGCGGCGCGCAGACGGAAGACGCTCATCACGATCACGATAGCCACGACGCTCATGGGACTCCGCACGAGAGTCCGATGATCATGATCATTCCGCTCATGATCCTGGCGTTGCTCTCGATCGTCGGCGGATGGGTGGGCATTCCGGCGGCACTTGGCGGCTCAGACCACTTCGATCATTTCCTGGCGCCGGTCTTCTATTCGACAGCTGAAGCTGCGCCGGGTGCGGACACTGCGGCCTCGCCCGGTGAAGGCCACACCGACCATGAGGAAACGGGCACTGAATTGCTTTTCATGGGGATCTCGGTGGCAGCCGCTGCGCTTGGGTTTTTGGGCGCATGGTACCTGTACTACAAGCGCACTGATCTTCCTGCCAAAATGGCGGCAGCCGCGGGTGGCCTCTACACGCTTGTCCTCGACAAGTACAAGGTGGACGAATTCTATGGGGCGGCGATCATTCGGCCGATCGTGCTGGCTTCCACCAATATTCTCTGGAAGGGCATTGACGCTACTCTGATCGACGGTGCCGTCAACGAAAGCGCTGCCGGTGCGCAGGATATTTCTGACGGTATGCGCCACATGCAGTCGGGCAACATTCGTTCCTACGCAGGATGGGTCGCCTTCGGTGCGGCCGTGGTCATCGCCTTCATGGTGTGGAAGGGAGTGCGATGAACTACATCAACAGCAACATCATTACCATCGTTACCTTCCTGCCATTTGCCGGGGCGCTGCTTCTGGCCATCTTTCCGCGCCGCGATCGCGATATCCGCTGGTTCGCCCTGGGGATCTCGCTGGTCACGTTGCTGGCGTCGCTGCATCTTCCCTGGCACTACGTACGCGGGCTAGACGGTTTCCAGTTTGAGCAAAACCTCCCTTGGATTTCGCATCCTAACATTCACTACCACCTAGGGATCGACGGTATCTCGATGTGGCTGGTGGTGCTGACCACGTTCCTTACACCACTGTGCGTGCTGATTTCGTGGAAGTCGGTGAACGCGCAGGTGAAGGAATTCTTCATCCTGATGCTGATACTCGAGACCGCGATGATTGGGGTCTTCGTCGCGCTCGACCTGTTCCTCTTCTACTTCTTCTGGGAAGCCACGCTGATTCCGATGGCGCTCATCATCGGCATCTGGGGGCATGGCCGGCGCATTTACGCCGCAGTCAAATTCTTCTTGTACACCATGATCGCCTCGATGTTCATGCTAGCAGCGATCATCTGGCTCTACGTCCATACGGGAAGCTTTGACTTCGTCACCATCCAGAGTGCTATCCAGAACGGCCAGATCGAAGGCTTCTCGGCGGCCGCAAAGTGGCTGTTCCTCGGGTTCTTCGTGGCCTTCGCCGTCAAGGTGCCTCTCTTCCCTTTTCACACCTGGTTGCCCGATGCACACGTCGAGGCGCCGACTGCCGGCTCCGTGTTGCTGGCGGGTGTGCTGCTGAAGATGGGCACTTACGGACTGCTGCGCTTCAACGTCGGGCTCTTTCCTGAACAGGCGCAAAGCAACGCACCCTGGATCATCGTGCTGGCGCTCATCAGCATAATCTCTGGCGCGCTGGTTGCCATGGTGCAGCCCAATGTGAAGAAGCTAGTCGCCTACACCTCGGTCAGCCACCTGGGTTTCGTAGTGCTCGGCATATTCAGCTTCACGCAGATCGGCGTAGATGGCGCGGTGTACCAGATGTTGAATCACGGCGTCTCCACGGGCGCGCTGTTCATGTTGCTGGGAATGATGTACGAGCGCCGTCACACGTATGAAATTTCCGAGTACGGCGGCATCGCGACGCCGATGCCAGTCTTTGCCACGTTTTTTGCGTTCATCATGCTGTCGTCGGTTGGCCTGCCGCTGCTGAACGGATTTGTAGGCGAGTTCCTGATCTTGAGCGGAGCGTTCCAGGCTCGACAGATCTACGGCATCCTCGCCGCAACCGGAGTTATTTGGAGCGCGTGCTATCTGCTGTGGATGTATCAGCGCGTCTTCTACGGCAACATCACGCATCCTGTGAACAAGAATCTGCAGGACATGGATGCCCGCGAGCGCGTCTCGATGTGGCCACTCGCAGTTGCTGCTTTGGTTATGGGAGTAGCTCCCAACCTGTGGCTGCACTCGATTGATCCATCGGTGGCTTTCGCCCTCAAGCAATTTTCCAGTGGATTCCAGGCTGCGGTGCCTTCGGCTGTCCACGTTACGCAAGCCCTTATGCAGGTGATCGGACGATGATTCCGACCGTTGACTACATCCGGATCCTTCCTGAAGTGGTGCTTACAGTCTTCGGCATTCTGGTCATGCTGGTGGATCCGGTCATTCCTACACAGGACTCGAAGAAGCCGCTGGGCTTAATTGCGCTGGTCGGCATACTGGTGGGCCTGGCCGCTACTCTCTATCAATCGGGCTGTTATGGCGACGCGTTTTACAACATGGTTCGCGTCGATGCCTTCAGTATCTTCTTTCATCTCGTCATCCTTCTGGTTGCCCTGGTCGTCGTTCTCAGTTCGTTTGACTATCTGGAAGTGCAGCAGATCAAAGCCGGGGAGTATTACGGGCTCATTCTTTTCGCTACTGTCGGCATGATGCTGATGTCGTCTGGAATCGAACTGGTGCTGATCTTCATCGCCCTGGAAATCTCGTCGATCTCGACGTACATCCTCGCCGGATTCCGCCGCCGTGCTGCAGAAAGCGCCGAGTCTTCGCTGAAGTATTTCCTGCTGGGTTCGTTCGCCACGGCGTTCTTCCTCTACGGCGTCGCCATGGTGTTTGGCGCGACGGGAAGCACCAACGTTTACCTCATTGCCGACATACTCAAGACGCACACCTCGGTGCTGGTCTATCTGGCCGTCGCTCTGATGTTCGTTGGACTCGGATTCAAGGTTGCGTCGGCTCCCTTCCACGTCTGGACACCCGACGTTTACGAAGGCGCCCCTGCACCGGTGGTGGGATTTATGTCCACCGGGCCGAAAGCGGCGGCATTTGCGGTTCTTCTCCGTGTGCTATTTGCTACTGGCGCTCCTGGATGGTTCTGGCTGGTCTGGATATCCGCGGTGCTCTCGATGACGATCGGCAACATCGGCGCGCTGGTACAGAACAACGTCAAGCGGTTGCTGGCGTATTCGTCGATTGCCCACGCTGGTTATCTGCTGGTCGCGTTCGCTGCGGCTCAGACAATGGGGATCTCAGCAGCGATGTTCTATGCTGCCTCTTATGCCGCAATGAATGTGGGAGCGTTCGCCATCGTCGCTCATCTCTCTGGCAAAGGCGAGCGATATGTGACGCTGGATGATTACGCCGGACTCGGCCGCCGCTCTCCGCTGATCGCGGCGCTGCTCACGATCTTTTTGCTGTCGTTGATTGGCATTCCCATTACTGGTGGCTTCTTCGCCAAGTTTTACGTGTTTTCGGCAGCCCTGCAATCGAATCTCGTGGGACTGACGATCATCGGTGTCATCAATAGCGCGATCGCTGCATACTACTATCTGCGCATCATCGTATATATGTACATGCGCGATCAATGTGCTGTCGAGGCGCCGGTCGCCCCGATGCCTTTCAGCCTGGGAGCGGGACTGGTCATCAGCTTGATCGCCGTAATCTACCTTGGAGTGCTTCCCAACCACGTACTGGATTACGCCATTCGAGGGGCGCAGGACCTGATGAAATAGTCCGTTGCGAGCCGCACCCAAATTGAAAACGCCCTGTCCGAAGACAGGGCGTCGCTATTTGCCGAAGCCGAAACTAGACGACCTTGGCGAAGATAATAACCAGTGTGAACAGCACCAGGGACTCGATGAACGCGAGCCCAAGAATCAGCGCGAGCTGAATTCCAGGACGGGCACCCGGGTTGCGCGCCATGCCCTCGCAGGCAGCGGCGCCGACCTTGCCCTGGCCGAGAGCAGCCAAACCGGCGGCGATCGCCATGCCGAATCCCGAGGCAATTGCGACCCAGTTGGTGGTTGGTGCAGCGGCGGCTCCGCCCTGCGCGAAGGCTGGCATGGTCATCATCATGATGGCCAGCAGCGAGAACATTCCAATCGTCAGTTTCCGCATTGCGTTTCTCCTTATGAAATGCTGCCAGTGGGTGGTTGACGTCATCCTCGAGCAGACGCCCTCACGCTCGCAGCAAACTTTTTAGTGCTCGTGCGCTACCGCTTCGCCGATATACACGGTCGCCAGCAGCACGAAAATATACGTCTGAATGAACGAGACGCCGACGTGCAGCAACATGAAAATCACTGGGATCGCGATGGGGAACAGCGAAAAAAACACCAGTGTCACCATGTCGCCCGCAAACATGTTGGCAAATAGACGGACAGTGAGCGACAGAATACGTGCCAAGTGACTGGCAATCTCGATCACGAACATGAGAGGTGCGAGCCACCATACCGGTCCCAGGAAGTGCTTAATGTAGCCAACCGGACCGTTCTCGCGCAATCCGTGCATGTGGTAGTAGATCCAGGTCACGACCGCGCACCCTAACGGAACAGATGGGACCGCCGTCGGCGCCTCGAATCCCGGAATCAATCCGATCAAGTTGCAAGTCAAGATGAAAATTCCTAGCGTGACCAGGTAGTTCGTGTACCGCTCATAACCGTGGCCGATGACTTCGTGGCCCTGCTGGCTGATCATCGAATCGATACTCTCGAAGACGTGCTGCAGATTGCCTGGGTTCTCCACCGACAACCGCGACCGCACTGCGGCAAATACGAGCGCCAGTAACACGAAGACCACCAACTGCATGGCTACATAGTTCGTGATTGGGGCCTCGGGATGAGGGGAATGCAGGTGGAAAAGGCCGAGAATCGCATTGGCCACACCGGCGAGATACTTATTTAGAAATGCAGTTACCCAAAGTTGTTCAGGCATAAATCTCGCGACCGTAAATCTTATGAATCCCTGCTGTTGTACTTCCCGACACACGCCCACACTTGGCGGCACGCATGACGTTAAAAATATGACCTGGAAATCAGAGTCCGCGCCGCAGCCCGACGTATATTTCTACTGCGGCCTCGCAGGCGATTGCGGCAATGGTGAGGCAAACCCCGCCTAAGAAGCCGTAAAGTCCTGCCAGAGAAACTCTAAATATAACATATGCCCCCATTGCGATGAAGAGGTAACGGAGCACTGCGCGGGCCACGATGACTCCACCTCTCTCACGGCTTCGACCGCTGGTGATGCGTTCGCCGAGGCCTTCAATCATCTGTTCAAGCCAGACATGGTTGACGTAGGAGATGATCGAGCCGACCAGAAATCCGGCCGCAACCACTCGACCGAACCTGAACAGGCAAATAACCAGTCCAGCGCCACCCAAAATCAGAATGAATCGGCGGATACGTGGCAAGGCTGAGCCGTAAAATTTCTCGGCGGGGCTATCCGGCGGGGTGGAATCGGTCGCAGGCATTCGTGCTGTTCACTGTAACGCACGTTGCAGCTCTTTGCGTCAGCGCACAGCTAGAGCGGCTTAATCTTCGCGGCTGACGCCTGCTTCAGAACTTCCTCGATGTTCAAACTTGAATTAGCGGGAGTGGCAAATGCCACCGAGAGTACTCCCTGGCCCGAGGCAATGCCGCCAGGAGCAAATTGCACCCACCCGAAGCGCACCCGCTGGTCCCTGAACGATGCCGGCATATGGAAATGCTTTAGCAATGCCTCCGCGGCTGGCTTATCGCTCTCCACTTCAAACAGCAGCGCGTCCCCGCCGATGACAGACTTTTGTTCAGCCCGGATCACCCGAACCGGCAGGAACTCCTCCCTGACCTCGGAAGAACCGCCCGAATCATGCATCTGATATGCGTCGAATAATTGCGAAGCGTAGAACCACATGGGATTCCCGTCGCCTTCTTTCACCTCCCAGATCCTGGGAGGTTTCGTACCTTTTGCCATGTCTTTCGAAGCTCTTTCGGTGTACACAAACGGGATCGGGAAGGCTGCCATCGACATGAGCCCGGCCGCGTCTCTGCTGGTGGCGTTGCTTGCCGTAAAAAACTTTGCGATTTCCCCGACCTTCTGCAAGCCAGCCTGTTGTCCGATCTGGAGTACTGCGCCTGTTGCAGCATCGTAGTAAATGTCGAAGCCGGACTGCGCTACAAACTGTTGGCCCGGCTGCCACTGCCCGGGAATCGTCAAGTCAGCGAAAGTACTCTGGATTTCCTGCGAACTAGAAGTGACCGCTTGGCTGGCGACGACCAAGATTGCGAGCCAACGGAAGCAGTAGCGAATTGCCGTCGTAGTCCGTGTCACGAGAGCCTCCATCGTTGTGCCTTGTCAGTCGCGCGGAACCGAAACCTTACGTGCATCACACAGATCTGACCGCGGCGAAGCCGGTAACCACTGGCAACCCGAGGCAGCGGTGCTGAACAGCGCTTTAATCCTTGGTGCGCACGACCATGCGAATCATTTGCACGAATCCCACGATCGCGCCGAATACGATACCGCCGAGAAACAGCCAGTGCGTATGAAGCCAATAATCGAGTAGTTTGCCCGCCAGCAGCCCGACCACCACCGCCGCCGGGATGATGAACGCGATCTCAGAGTAGCGCGCCCATACGACAGCCGGGTTGTTCGAATTCTTGTCACGCTCTTCGCTGGGCATGCAGTCAGCCTAACATTGTCGGCTTTCACGCGACTATCCTACCGGGCAAAACGACTGGCGAGACGGCGGATTTCGGACCGACCAACCCGTCCGGAGCCAGCAGACCAACCACCGCATTATTCATTGGCGCTCCGTACAACGCGGAGCGATCCATCATGACTTCTGTCGATGCGATTCAACAATAAACATTACTGATTGCTGCTCAAACTTGCACTGCGTTTGTTTGACCTGATGTTCACATCTGGGTATGATCGAAGTGCGGGGTGGAGCAGTCTGGTAGCTCGTTGGGCTCATAACCCAAAGGTCGGTGGTTCAAATCCACCCCCCGCAACCAATTAAACTGCTCCTCAACAATGACTTAGGCGATTGCACCGTCTAAGTCATTTTCGTTTGTGGCTCCAAAACGCTCCAAAATGGCCTTGGAATTTGGAGCCAACATGCGGCCAAGCTCTGCCGCAAGTTGTCGATCATCTGCCGATACCACATGGCTGTAGTTGACCATCATGCGCGTGTCAGCGTGACCCAGACGAGCTAACCGCAGTGCTACCGGGGTCGATAGGCGGTCTTGTATCGTCTCGTTGCCGTGTCGGAAAGCATGGAACCCGGCTTGCGGCAGTCCCAGACGTTTCAGCAGTGGAACAAGGTGGCGCTTCTGAATATCGTTCGCAATCCACGGCGTTCCGTTTTTCGAGTGGAACACGTAACCGGATTCCTCACGCATACTTTCCAGACGCGCCTGAAGCTCTGGCGAGATAGCAAAGCTCCGTACCCCGGTTGGAGTCTTTAGGGATTGCTTTGCACCCCTCCAAACGCTTCTAACGACATCAATGTAACCTTGCTTCACATCAGGCCATTGCAGACCGCACAACTCACCAGCACGCAAGCCCGTCTCGGCGTCCATCCAATACAGCGTTTGGCGTTTCGGGTCTGACTCGGCGTCGATGATTTGCTGCATCTGCTCGGCGGTGAAGAACGGCTGTTCTTTCTTTTCGAGTACAGGTAGCCGCACTCCATCGAACGGGTCATGCTTCACGTATCCCCAAGACTTTGCCGTGTTCCAAAGGCTTCGCAGTGTCATCACGGAATTGCGAATCGTCTTGGCGCTGGCCGTACAGGTGGACACGAACGTCTGCACAGTTTGCGGTTGTATGTCGCGCAGAGCGAAGGCATCGAAAAAGCACAGTTGATGCTTCAGCCGAGACCGCTCCGAACTCTGGTAGGACGGTTTCATCTGACCCAGTACACTGGCTTGCCACTGCTCGGCAAACTCCGCAAAGGTTATGGCGATTGCTGGCTGATAAGTTGGGTTGTTGACCTCGGCCAGAATGCGCTCAAGTTCACGTTGTGCAAGGCGCTTTGTGGGAAAGTCTTTCTTGTCGCCAATGACGCGCTTGCGACGAATCCGATACGGCTTATCCATGCCGGGTCGGATTTCATCTTCTCGCCACTGTGCGACCCACTTGTCACCTCGCGGGGTGATTGTTCCTCGTTGAAATCTTCTTCGTGCCAACAGGTTTCCTTTCGCCTGTTGGTTCTGCAAGTCCTGTCGGTAGCTTACCACCGCCGCATTACTGCCCCCTCCGAGGGCAGAGCACATCACGCCGCTTTCCGTGCCCTATACCGTCGTGCTCTCTCGGCGGCGGTTGCTGGTGCGAGATGGTTGTACTGCCGTGGCCGTCCGCCTTTACGGGCGCGTGGCGTCACGAACGCCCCTTCCGAAGGGGGTAGCCCCACATTCTCAAAATCGGCTTCTTCAGCCCCAATGTTTATAGGGGTCACAGCTAGGGGTTTCGTGACGGTTAGACCGTCCTGAAGCCTTAATTTCGCCGTCCGCTCTCGTCGAGCAAACTCAGCCAGTGTTATCGGCCAGTTCGACGTCGGCAAACCCATCTCCGAGATTGCCCTCTGCTGTGTCGCACATGATGCGGAGCACACCCAGATTAGTTTGGTTCTGCGGCATCCCTTGTATTTCTGCACGCAGTTTACTGTCAGTTTTTCTCCCGGCGATGTATAGCATCCTTCGGGCAGTCCGCAGTTTTCACAGTTCATCGTTCCTCTTTTCAGATAGGTGTTGTTTAGGCCGCACAACGGCAACGGTACGGGGGCAGGTTCGCCAGCCGTAGCCGTTGCACACGGTGCAGACCCCGCGTGAATCTTCATAACGCTTATGGGTTGTTCACGCGGGATGTGTTGGCTGCACAATTCGCTTACAGGATGCCGCGTGCCCGAGCAATTTTTCTCATTCGAGAGTAAGCAGCAGGGTCGGATTTTGCGAGGCGCTGCGCGTCCTGCGCGTTCGAGTCCTTACCAAAACAGCGTTTTAAGTCGGAGTCTTTTACGGCTGTGCTGTTTTCCACGCCTTCCATCTTTAGCTTCGCCTCGGGGCTGAGTTGGTTGTAGAGAGCCAGCCCACCACATGCTTTTATGGCACGCTGAACTGCTAAATCGGCTGCGCCACTGCCCAACTTTTCGTACGGCTTCTTTACCGTGGCGGCAATGTTCCTCAGCCGTTCACTGGCGAAGGCTTCGGCGGCTTCCAGCTTCTCAGACTCAAGAGCGGCGATACGTGCGTTCGCTTCGGCAATCTGTCCGCGAAAATAGTCCGCCGTTGGCTCGGCGGTTGCTACGGGGGCTGCTGGTGTTCCGTTGTTTCCGTCGTCGTTGTCGTTGTCGGTTCCATTTACCTTCTCGTTCAGTCCTTCAAGGTTCAAACCCATGATTATTGCTCTTTTCTTGTTACGGGATGCACGGCAAGTGGGACTCACCGTGTTATTACAAAAACTCTACGCCGCACTCGGCAACCGAAGGCATTCGCGCATAGAGTGCGGCGTCGATAGCAGCGGGGAGCACCGCCCTCCCACAGGGCGTGCTACAACCTCTCTGCCGCTCCACCCACCAGCAAGGGAAGGAAATAGCTGGTGGGCTGGATGTCGTGGTGCAGTTTACTGCGTGGCCTCGGTGGCAGTCCCAGAGATATACGCCTTGAGGTCATGGCCGGAAAACATGTACCGTTTCGACCCCGCCAACTTGCGGTAGGAGATAAGGCGCGATCTGCACAGCCTGCGGAGGGCATCCTTCGACATGCCCAACACGTAGGCCGCACAGGTCAAGTTGATTAGCGGTTCAAGGTCTGGGAAAACGGACGGGGGCGGCAATGCTGTCGGCATGTCATTTACTCCTGTTTTGAATGTATGGGTGAAAATCGGTATGTCCCACAATGTGGGATACTGCTAGATACAGTGAGACTTTATTCCTTCACTCTGCACAGGGGATTAGGGCTGCTACTTACACCGTGGTAACAGTGGAGGGCTTACCCGAATATGAGACTCTTGACACTGTTGTGCCGTGGCCTCATCGGGTTTGCTTGCCGGACTCATACTGCTATCCAGACTTACGCACAGCCTTTGCTGTGCCTCGCTTTTACTGTTGTGGTGTTAGTACAGACTTTCCGCTGTGGGGCTGCCCCCTAGCACTTGCTAAAGCCACCGTACGTCAGTGGTGGGCACCTCTGGGATACCAGAGTGCAGTACGCTATCCAGTGAAAGAAAGCTCCGGTTACAAGTCGCCTCGTAACCATCTCCGCGGTCTCTTTGGTGATTGACAATCGTTCGTTATGCTGGTTCAACCGACTGGGGACTTATGTACTATCCAGCGGTCAAGCTGGCCTGTGCAGTTGTTATGCCCCACATGCGCCTAGTCAGTCTCACGACCCGCGCACTCGTTGAACTGGTGAACTCCGCACGGTGCCGCCGTACAGTCCAGTTCAACGCAAGGATTCTCTAGTCGAGCGGTCTTCGTAGTCCGCTATCGGTTCCAAGCTGTTACGGTCTTCGACGGCGCTGCCTGCTATTGTCAGCGTTTTCCCGCCTACGTGCCCGTTGTGTTTTGTTCGATTGTCGCCGCTGGTCACGGCTCTGTAATTCGACCAGCAATAGAAAAGCCTCCCGATTCGGAGGCGTGGTGTCGAAAAGTTTGCCTATCTCGACCTAGAACCAGAATAGCACGCTATTCTCCATTGTCTGTGATGTACGTCACAATGTCTCTGTAAGCTACTGAAAACAAGCCCAAGATAAACTTAAAAATGTTAGAATTCTCCTCGTACCTAGTAGCATTTTCCCTGAAAATCAACCTGTTTCTACATCGTGTACCAGCAAGTGTCTTATTTGCAATATGTTACGTTTTAGCATAGTTGCAACATTCCTTAACTAATCGGAGAAACCATTTATCCATGCGGGTTCCGTAAGATATGTGTTAACACACACGACTTCACGTACGGCGTCCGCACACTCTGCGGCAGTCCCCCGCCTAGACCAGCCCTATCCCCGCAAGCACCAGTCTGCGAAGTGGTCACTCACAGTGACCCATCGCGCCCGTTCCCCAAGCCAGCCTAACAGTGCCAGCACAGCCCTCGCATCGTTGCGGGAGATGTCATTGACCGACCAGAACGCAACGGCTTCGACCTCGCGCCGTTCCACGGCGTCTATCAGCTTGGTTAGCTGATACCGCCTGCCGTGGCGGTTGTCCCGGTACTCGGCAACGATCTCCCATCCCATCTCGTCGCAGTAGTCGCGCAGTTCCTTCAATCGCTGGACTGCTACGTGGTCTGTACGGCATCGGCAATAGACTGCGGCCAGCATTGCTATCCCTTCGCCCCGCGTCAGTCCGCCCCGGCACACCCCAGTGTCATTCCCACGCGGTACACGTCCATCGTGCTACGTCCTAGCTCGTCGGCTATCTCGCGGTAACTCTGGCCGTCCTCCCGCATCTGCCGGATGCGTCCGGCGTCGGTGTCCCGCTCACGCTTGACCTTTGGCCGTCCAAGAGTCTTACCCTTGCTACGAGCGAGTACCAGCCCCGCCCGTACGCGCTCCTGTATCAGCGAACGCTCAAACTCCGCCATTGCTCCAATGACGTGAAACATAAGCCTCCCTGCTGGCGTGCTCATGTCCAGATTGTCGCGCAAGCTGACGAAGGCAACTCCCAACGCTTCCAACTCTGCCAGCGCATCGACCAGATGCCGGAGACTGCGCCCGAAGCGATCTAACTTCCACACGGCAATGACATCGATCTTGCGAGACTTCGCCAGCTTCATCATGGCGTCAAGTTGTGGCCGGGAGTCCTTCGCGCCGGATACGCCCACGTCCACAAACTCACCTACTACCTGCCATCCCCGCGCTGTGGCGTACTCGCGCAACTCCGTCAGTTGCAACTCGGGGTCTTGGCCTTTGTCCTTCGTGCTCACTCGGGCGTAAAGTGCGATACGTAAGTGCTTTTCGTTTGTCATGCGCCTACCATGCGCCACTATGCCCGAACGTGTCAAGAAAAATAGTACCAACAATCAAATGATTTCTGGTATGCACAGTGCGCACTCGCAAGCGATTGAAAACACGTGTTTGCCGACGTGTGTTTTCGCAGGGGTTTTCTGGTACACGTCTGCACAGTATGCGCCGCTGGTCGGGTCGCAGAATCCCCGCTCCACCTATCCAGACCAGACAGACCAGACAGCGTAAGCGTCAGTGCGAGCATCCGCGCTCATCTACAGGAACCACAACACCGTCATGCCATAGCTGGTAGGCAGTAGCTTCGCCGTCATCCGTTAGCAACGCCGTAGCTTCGCCGTCTGGTCGTCCAGCATGGCCTTATCCCTACAACGTAAAGCACGGCACGGAACGCAGCGTTGCGGAGTCCCTACGGCGAGTTACTCCCGCTGGATGGATCATGGTGGGGGTTCGTTGAACAGCGGAGACACGCGGCGGTGCCAATAAAGTTTTCTAGCGATATAGCGTTGTGTCTACGCATTTTATGCCGAGTGCTTACAAGGGGCTTGCGCTTTGTTGGCTGGGACGACCCGGCGTTGCTCGGTAACCCGCCTATGCGAAAGTGCGAGCATCTGCTGGAAAATGACCGTGTAGAAGATCTCAGAACAGATTGGTCGTCTGAAATGCGCGCAGATGTTCCAGCTTACTGGGCTGTAATGCCTCGAATGCCTTCTGCGGAATCTTCAAGTACTGCCATTTCACCTTCGTGAGTTGGGTAGCGTTCTCACACCAATTGCTGGCCGCCGAGTCCTTATAAGACACGTCGTCATACTCCGCGCCTTTTGTCTCAAGTATCCAGCGCGTGCCATGGGGATCCAGAGCAACAAAGTCTGGGTAATACGACCTCAAATTCATCGCCCCATCCGTGTAGTCAATCGAGAAACCGAACGGTTGGGGCAGCTTGGCGTAGGCGGTTACGTCAGTGGCATTGTCGAGAAACTTCGCAAAGTCTCTCTCGAAGTGGTTATCGCAAGGCACGAGATTGAACACTGTGCGGACGCCTTCCCACACGGGCCGCGACCACGGGAAAGGCTGACAGCTTGAGAGCATTCGTTCCGGCTCTAGCAACGTCGGCTCTTGCTCCGCAATGGTGAGTTTCTTTAGGGTCTTGGAAAATACGTCAACGCAAACGTAATGGGCTATCGGAGTGCTCATAGCCTTGACGATTTCAATGTCAGACAGGTCTACCGTCTGTCCAAAGGCTTTCTGCTCGAAGAACTCGCGCACCTTCGGAGCGAGTGCGGCAAACTGCGACGGCAGCTTTACCGCCTCAGCAATTCGCCGCGAGTAATAGCCAATCACCTCTTGTGCGGTCTGTGGCTCTGGAATTGTGTAATCCCGCTCGACTTCCTTTTGCAAAGTGATGATGTCGTAGCCCTCGTACCGAAACGTCTTGGTGTGCGGATCGTCTGCACTCAGCGGCAGTAAAATCGTTTGGAACGACATCACGTTCAGACTCGCGATTTCATCTGCCAGAGTCTTCTTGCGTATCAGTGTGGGTGAGAGGAGCGGCAGCCCGATGTCGTATTCCTTGCGGTTGTCTAACGGCAAGATAGTGACGATGTGCAGCTTGTCCTTGCCGACCTCGAAGGTGTCAAGCTTCAAGTCTTCCAATTTTTCCAGATCGTCTACGAAGTCGAGAAACTTCTGATTGCCGATGATGTCAACGCGCTCGGTGAAATCGACTGTCAAGTCGCGGAACATGAGGCGCAGGCCGCGCCCGATTGCTTGCTCTGGGAGGATGTTCGCCTTTGCCGTATAAGGCCGCAGGCCGACTACGACGGTAACGTTTTGAACATCCCAGCCTTCGCGCAGCATGAGTACTGAGACGATGGCATTGATCGGGCTGTCCGCTGAATCCACATAGCGAACAGCCTCTCTCGCCTCATCCAGTGCTTTCTTGCTCACTTCACCCGATTTGTCGGTGTGAATAACCTGCGTCTTCTCCGCCCCAAATTCTGCCGGGTATTTCTCGCGAAGCCACGAAGCCACGTCGTCGGCTTCGTCGGTGTCGTTCATCATCACAAACAGAATCGGCTTCCGCTTCAATGCTGTAAGCTGTTCGCGATATTCGCGCCAGCGTTCCACCGCAGCCGTAAGGTAGGCGCGATAACGCACACTGGCGTAATCCGACTTCGCTTCAACGATCCTTGCGATGCCTTTCATCGGACGCTTGACGATGCCGTCGAGAATCGCCTGCTTCAGCGGATAGTCGGAGATTGTCCACGGAAAGATTGCGCCCTTTTGAAAGCGCGGTGTCGCGGAAAAGTCGAGTTGCGCGGTGATTGGCGTCTTTGTGTGTAGAGATCGGATGATACCGTTCCACTCGTTGTTCTCGTCGTGGGTGTGGTGAGCCTCGTCGTTTAGCACCAGCACGTGCCCAGCCCTAAGCGCGATGCGGTCATCGAAATCAGTCAAGTCCAGTTTCTTGGTCGGGGGCTTCGGGCCGAGCACTTCGGTCATTGCGTCGGGTTCCGCGTCTCCTTTTCGCTCAGTGCGCTCGTAGAACTGTTGAATGTTGGTCAGAAACAGCATCCCCTCAGCGGGAGCTTTTTCTGCCTCGCCGCGCATCACGCAATCAAATTCCCAGAAAATCTCCAACTCACGGGGAATAACAGGGTCAGAGCGAAAGATGCGGCCACCAGCGAAGTCAGTCTTTAGGCGCTCCAACACGATTACGTTCGGCGCAATCAACAGGAAAGTCTTCGCGTAGTCTTTGGCGACATCGTCTTGCTCACGCATGGCGTTAAGAAACTGCCACGCAATAGCAAGCGACATAACTTTCGTTTTGCCGCTTCCGGTCGCCATCTTGATGCAGTAGCGAGCGAAGTCATCAAAGGGCGGGAGTGCCACATCTCTCAAATCCGTTGCGTACCGCTCCAGTAAACCCTTTCGTGAGCGGACTTTCTCGAACTCCCAAACGAAGATCAATGTTTCGATAGCCTCTTGCTGAGAACGGTGATATTTGAACGGTCTGCCAGTTGCGAGTTTGTGGTCGGTGTAGAACCAGTGATTCAGGAGAATCCGAGTCGTCTCGGTGATGCCCTTGTACCCACCAGCGATCCAAGCCTTCACTGCCTCGCGCAGAGCAGGGACACACGGCGCAGTGCGCAGTTTGGATGTTACGTCTAACAGTTCGGTTTGAGCGTCGCTGACGGCACCACGTTTCCGGCGGGGCATGGCTTATTTCACCTTGATGTCGAGGGTTTTGGTTGTGTCGTTGCCGAGAATGTCAATGACCTTGACCACCACTTTGTACGCGCCCGGTTCCGCATATTCATGGTTGGCTGAAAGCTCAATCTGCGGGTCTTTGCGGGTGCGGTAAGACTGCCATTGATTGTGGAATGTGTCGTTCTTGAAGTCCCAGTCTACCGCCCAGTAGTCAACCATCTGACTCCAGTGCTTAATGGCCTTGCGCACTTCTTCAGGAATATCGTCAATCGGGATCACGAACTCTGTCAGCTTGAGATTGAGTTCGCGCCCATTCAGCTTGGACGCAACTGACAACGCCCCAAGTTCAAAGAACTTAATGTCTCCCTGCTCGACTGCCTTCTTCTCCAGCACTTCACGCGGAATCTTCTTGAACGCCACGTCCACGCGGGACTCAGCAGCGACCTGTCGTGCTGTTTCGTTTAGCTCGAATGCAAACTCCCAGCCAAGGATGTCAGCCGCAGCTTTGCGCGTCCCCTCGCCCCCGCTAACAGCCTTCCACACTTCACGGGCGATGGATTTCACATCAGCAATCGTAACGGGCGCGTCCACGGCCCCAACATGCACCATGCGCCCCGCTCTGGCTCCATGCAACCACGTGTGGCCGCTCACGGGTGTGGCGCGATAGAGATCGAGGATAAAATCACGATATGCGGCGTCCCGGTCGCGCTGTTGCTCAAGCCCATGCTGGCCATGCGCGCTCGTGCGAAATTCTGCATCCTGCCATGCTTGACGCTCATATTTTCCTAGGTTCTGTACCACGAACGGCCTGATACCCGACACTGACAGGAGGCGTTTCCGAGCAGTGTGAACGGCGAAACGCCCTAGATCACACGTTATCCATCTCCGTTTGAGTCGTTCTGAGGCCACTGCTGTCGTACCTGAGCCAACAAAACAATCGAGTACGAGATCACCTTCGTCGGACGCGAGTGAGATCATCCTTTCCAGCAAATCCACGGGCTTTTGCGTCTCATACCCTACCCATTCTTCTTTGTTGGCCGGTTGGAGACATCGAAGCCGCCAGACGTTATCGAGAGTTCTGGAGTCTTTGATTTGGTAGATAACATGACCGTCTTCGTCCTTGGCATTCACCATTTTTCCCCCAACCTTTTCCCGCACAAGTTGCTTCACGGGTTCGTCGCGCTTAACCGTTAGGTGGTGGAAAGGGTAGTTCGACTCTCGGTTCTTGGCGTACCAAAGGATTACGTCGTAGGACTTGGGAAGAATCTTCTTCCGAGAGTCGTGCATTTTGTTGTAGTAGTACCAAGCTATCTGGTTGAGGAAATTGCCTTCCCCAAAAACCTCATCGAGTATTACTTTGACATACGGCCCCATGTGTACATCCAGATGGACAAATATGGTGCCATTTTCGGCCAGCAATTCGCGCAGAAGGACTGCTGTCTCGTAAAACCACGGAAGATAAGAATCAATCCCATTGCCCCATGTGTCACGGTAAGCCTTCTGCTCAAGGATCGACGGCTCCTTGGTGAACTCATGGGCGGATTCAGGTATCACCGTCGTGAATGAGAAATCCGAACTGGTAGCAAATGGGGGGTCTATGTAGACTAGGTTGATCTTGCCAGAGAATTCGGGCAACAGCGACGGGAGCACATATTTCTTGTCGCCCCAAATGAGGCGATTCCGCCATTGGGTCTCGCGGCCTGCCGCAAAGAGTTCCAACGTGTTGTGGCGGTCGGCTGTGCTTTCGTTAGCGGTTTCGATGGTTTGGAACGGCAGCGCAACCCGAACAGGCGTCTGCCGCTTGCCGTCTACATACTTGCCTTCCCAGATGAGTTCCGTCATAGGCCTTCAGTTGTGCTCTTAGTCACACGGGAATGATATTGCACGGCGCAGTATTCCGAAACTACGAATCGACCTGCTGGACACGATAAGCCAACAATCGGATAACTGAGCCCCCCGGCCCGTTAGCACGATCAACACCCGGCGCGCCGTGGGCCACTGCACAGTTGTGCAGTCGAAGTCGTAGAATTGGAGGCGATGGCCGACCGAAAGAAACAGCACATTATCCCAAATTGCTACCTGAAAGCATGGTGTGATCCGGGCACCCCGGCAGGCCAACAGCCGTACATCTGGCGCATCTCGAAAGACGGCAGCACGAAGCGGCGCAGGTCACCCGAAAAGTCGTTCACCGAAACCGATAAATATACCGTAACCCTGCCAAGTGGCGAGCGAAATCTGGTCATCGAAGATACTCTTGGCCGCATCGAAAGTGACTCCCTAAGTGTCCGCGCCCGAATCAGACAACGCGAGAAACTGACCGAACTGGATAGGGCGAGGCTGTGTATCTTCGCAGCCGCGATGCACACACGAACCAGTCGGATGGGAGAACACTGGAAACGGCAGAATGAGCGCCTGCATGAAGTGGTCGTCGATATGGAGAAGGCACACGGGGTCGAACCCCGAACCTCAAAGCAGACTGAAAAGTTGGTTCGTTACGCTAAACAGTTTGTGATTGCTCTCGGCGTGAAACATGAGACGCCGTTGCTGTTCGAGATGCCGATGACAATAGTGTGTACGGATGATAACCAAACCGGATTCATCACTTCTGACGCGCCGTGCGTTTGGTTCAATTCAAAGCTGCACACATTTCCACCCTTCTACCGAAGTCCCGGCTTGGCGCAGAAAGACATCGAGGTAACGTTGCCGCTGAGTCCTCACCATTTTCTTCTGATTTCCCATACGGCATTTCCCTTGTACCAGAACGTGTCGCTGCTCGTCGTGGACGAACTCAATCGGCGAACCCAAGCTCATTGTTCGGAGGAGTTCGTTTCGTGGAAAGGCATGGTGAAGCCGTACTGGTTTGAACGCCGGAACAAGCCGGACGACTGCTGGGAGGACACGGAAGTTGGCAAACAAGCACTGGCGAAGGAAATGGAACTAGATCGGCAACAGTCTGAATGGGAGCGAGGGCAGCAGCGACAAGAGACACTCACGCAGCCCGAGAATAACGGCGAAGCAGCGACGGAAGAAGACGATCTGTCTCACCCACGTAGCTTGTAGAGCGTGCGCAGTTGGAGGGCGCAACACGCGCATTCAGGGCTGTTTGTGTGCAGCTATTCCTGTATTGGGTAAGTGGTTCTGTTTCGCGTACCGCCAACTTGGATTTGTCAGCAGGTTTTTGTGCAGCACTGCACAGTGTGCGGAGAGCCTATTCCATCCTGTAGTAATAAGCCATTCCCGCCCCGGATGGATTCTTGCCTACGCCCTCCGATAGCCTCACGGCGCGGTCGCGTTCGACCGTTCGACCATCCACGAGTATCGTGTACGTCAACAAACCAATGCGTTGATTACGGCCACCCTGCGACAAATAGAGTCTGCCAATGTCGTCTTGCGAGACATCAATCTGGTGAATTGTGGAGCATCCAGTCTTCGGTTCAATCGAGGTGAATGGAGCACCCAGTTCACTGCTTAACTGCACTCGTTTCAGAACAAAAGGTGTCTCCGACGTAAATGTCACTTTGGCCCCTGCGAGGTTCATGTCTGCAATCTGGACATCACATTTGAACTCATTGGCGAGTCGCTGTCGTTCTTCGTCTGTAGCGTTCTTTTCCAGAAGCTCCCGAACACGCTTCAAATCTCGGCGTTCAGGGCTGAAACGGATTACCGCGTATGTCGAACCTGCGGAGATTACCAGCGGTGCTACAACGCCAAAGAGAATTTGCGTCGAGTCCATGTCGAAGACATTACCATTACCCGTCGTCAGCATCGCTGCGATTTCTACACAACGTAAAGCACGGTGTGAGAAACAGCGTACAGCGCAACCCCTGTGCCTACCGCTGTGAGTATGCTGTAACCTACTCTGTTATCTATAGGATAGATCATGGTGGGGCGCAGTTGAACATCGAAACCACGCGGGGGTAGT
The DNA here is from genome assembly GCA_963699185.1 of uncultured Acidobacteriaceae bacterium. Taxonomy (GTDB): domain Bacteria; phylum Acidobacteriota; class Terriglobia; order Terriglobales; family Acidobacteriaceae; genus DASRAA01. Next base: position 2,680,090 of record OY969419.1, read on the forward strand.
CGGGCAAATTCCTGCCCAAATACCGTCATGTCTACAGGTTTATCGCCAATGAATACGGGGGTTGAGACACTTGAGCCAGAGAGCGGACAGCGTCGCACTTTGTAGGTGCAACGATGGTGCGAAGCCGAGGGATAGTAACGAACGAGTTATTAGTAACTGTATGGTAACTATGTGATTCAGCTATGTTTAATACTATGATAACGTCATCGGTTTTAGAGTCGGCGGGAGTGGTGCGAATCGGCCTAGCTTCGCCGTGTCGCTGGTGCGAGTGGTATTCGACTTTGGAGGGGTAATCGGGAACCTGAAGGGTGAGCGTAGGGAGAGTGAGCGGTATCCCGGTGCGGGGTCGCTGTGGGGTCGCTGGTCGGCTGTAGGATGGCTCCAAAATGGCTCCAAAACTAGTATCGTTTCGCCGTGTTTTCGCTACTTTGTGCGGGTAAGACTTGCAGAATCAACAGGACTTAGCTCTTGCCCTTTGGGCTCATAACCCAAAGGTCGGTGGTTCAAATCCACCCCCCGCAACCAACGCAATCATAGGGTTACGAGCAACGGACGTTTTCACCGCAGGGGCAAAAAGGGGCAACAACTGAGCCCCCACAGTGAAATGCGATAACAAGGGCTGCTTCGGCAGCTCTTTTCATTTTGCTTTTCTCACTTCCTGCCTGAGTACCATCTGGACGACTTTGCTGTTAGCCTCGCGTTTCGATTCCATCATCGCGTTGCCGTAGACGTTCATGGTGGTGGCGATCTGAGCGTGCCGCATGAGCTTCTGTTGCACGCCTATCGGAGTGCCCACCAAGTCTAGCCACGACCGATAGGTATGTCGGAAGGTGTGCCAACCGATGTCGCCCAAGCCCAGCTTGCGACCGGCAGGACGGATGTAATCCTGCTGGATCGGGCTGGCATGGTAACAGCGTCCGGTCACTGCGCTGGGGAAAATCCAGCTTTCCTCCGACTCGGGACACTGCCGTTTCCAGTTGAGCAAAACGGTAGCGAGATCGGGATCGAGAGGGAGATCATCCTCCGAATACTCGGTCTTGACCGCATCCACCACGCCGTCCACTACCGCGCGAGTAACTCGCATCGTAAGCCCGGCGAAGTTGATGTCCAGCCACTGCAACGCCAGGATTTCGCTGACGCGAAGTCCCAGACACTGCGCGACAACCACCATGGTGCGGTAGGGCTCCGCAAGAAGCTCGAGTATCGAGACGTATTGATCCAGGGTTAGAATGATCGGCCTCTTCCAGCGCCGACTTGATCCCGGTATCTCAACGAGCCCCATTGGATTCCGCTCGGTCCTAATCAACTCCCAGAACATCGCTCTTTCGAAAAGGCGATGCATGAGAGCCTTTATTTTCCCCTTGGTGGTCGCGCTAAAGCCATGTTGTTCAACCATTCCTGCACGTACATGGGCCGCACTTGGGACACCGGCACGTTCTCCCACTTTGGCTTGACGTGTTTGTTCAGAATGGTCATGTACGACTTCTTGGTGGAGTGTCGCGGCGGCATGGCCTCCGCAACGTAGCGGTTGCACAGAGCACCAAACACAACTTGCCCGTCTGCTGCCCTTTCCGAATCCGCATGTATACGATGAGACTCGGCCTTTCTCCAAGCCTCAGCTTCGGTCCTGAGTTCCTGGACCGTCCCGAGTAATATCGTTACCTTCTTGTACCCTCCATCGGCTTGCTTTTGTCGAAATCGCCAAACCCAGACCGATGGTCCTATGGACCTTTTCTGTTTCTCAATCCAACCGAACTGATATGTGTTTCGCCGCAAAAGAGTCCTCCTCTATTCGCGGCGCAAAGAGTGTGGTGAGATTACCGCAGAGTGCGCCCAATCGTCTAGATCTGAAGACCGGAAGCGCCACCGGTTGCCGACTCGGAAACCAGGAAGGCGACCTCTGCGGGCCAAGCGTTTCACGGTCGCCGGATGAATACGCAGGAAAAGTGCTGCCTGCTGGCAGTCCCACACCTGGTCCGGTTGCGAAATACCATCTGCGTTCGCAAGCATCTGTGAAGCGGTTGTCGCGTTTGGTATGGGATGACTGACCATTAGGTTTTCTCCTAAGAAGTTGTTGCGTGTCCCGTACGATCGGGATTCCAGTTTGAAATCTGGCCAGATCGAGCTTGCTTCCCCGCATCGCTCCTATCTGTCGGGCTGAAGCAGAGCTTTCTGCCACCGCATGTGTTATCCCCAAATTGAGCGTTCGTCAAACCATCGCATCGCGGGCGATGCCTTAGGACTGGGGTCCTCGTATGGAGTTGCTCGTAATTTGGCAGCTCTGGCAGGAGTTTCGCGCTAAAACCGCTCTCAATCCAAGGCGACGGTACTCCGTATGCGAGAGCTCGCGGCGCGTCCTGGAATCACGGTCGTCAATAGATTTTTTTCACCGATCGCACTTTGTCTAGGAACAGCACCACGCAAGCCAGAAGCCGGGCCAAAGCAGATACCGAACACGGCGTATGCGGATCGGTTTCACGATTCAATCTCCGATGATGGTTGCAAAGTCGATCGCCTCCCCGGCGCGCTTTCTGACTTCCTTGAGCCACGCTCGTTGATTCGTGCCATGAATCACGCGCCCCAGAAAGCCAAGCCGTTCGGCTGCATTGTCGCGGTTTCGCCGGATGTCGTCCTTCGTGATCTTGGTGTACAGGGCAAGAAAGGTATCCATGTTCCGAGGCTTGGCGAAGACGTAAGTCGCGTGGCCAAGCTGAGGGGTTTCGACGACCACGGCTTTCTCAACGTCGAAGATGTATTCATTCCGAAATAGATATATCCGGCGTGCCCGGCGTGCGAGCTGGCGATAGAAGAACGGGTCATAGTCAGGACGCCAACTGATTTGGGCGACATCAAAGTCACCCGGAATACGTAGTTCCGAACACATTCGCTGCAGCTCGGCTCGCTCGACCGCCCGATGCTCCAAGCACAGCCGGATCTGATCCAGGGCCCGCGAATACTGGCCGAAGCGATGAAGGTAATTTTGGCAGACTCCAGTTGCAGATGGAAATCGGGTGGCAGTTTGACTTCCAGCCGGCTCGGCAACGCAGTTTCCCAGGTGACGAGATCCCACTGCTCCCGACGCTTGCGGTACTGGCCGCGCTGCACGAACGTAGCCTCGACCTCGATCTTGGCTCCCAGCAGATGCTTCCACTGATTCCATGTGCGGTCCCAGAGTGTATGCAAGGCCGTTGGGTCGAGCCAAAACTCCAGCTTGCGACGCATGTCGCGGCACAGTGCCCGGTCGTCGAAGAAATCACATCGACGCAGCGGCACGTGGAACCGTCGGCGGCGCAGCTCCGGTGAAAACGCGAGGATACGGCGGGCAAAGAATGTCCTTCCATCACGCGAAGGCTCGCCGCTCACTAGAAGCGAACCAAATCCACCGTACGGAAATATGGCCGGGTTTTCCACATCGGCCAGCAGCGCGTCATAGCAAGCGCGCAGTTCCGGCTGGCCAACGATGTTGAATGCCCGCTCCAGCGCCACTCGTTCTCTGTGCGCCACGCCTGCCGTTCTTAGCTCCAGATCACGCAGCTTGAAAGCGACGTGAAGCTCGGAAGGCGTAGCGCTGGCCGGGATACGCAAGATCTCGTACAGGGTCGGATGCTCGACTCTCTCGACCGTAGGCGGCAGGCGATAGAAGTATTCGCGCAGTACCTCGCATGGCAGGAAAATCGTGCCGATGCCAAGGCTCCCGCGGTGAACCTCGGCCGAGACGAAGTACTGATTTCGTTTGTCCTGCTTGGGCTGGCTAACGAATCCAATTGGCGCCTGGTAGATATGGCGGCTCGATCCGGACGCGGCATTCTTGGTGATGAGGATTTCCGAGCCGACTGCATCTGGTACTGGAATCGGAAATGTGATCTCGTCGCCGACAGCGACAGACTTCGCAAGAAAACGCGACAAGAGAAGCTCGGTTTGATTGGCGAACGCACAGGCAGCAAGCTCCTCCTGCAGCTGTACGCTGACCACGCGCTCCCGGCAGACATGAACGGACGGGTTGAAGGACGCAAGAGCCATGCTGTCGGCGTGCATTATAGGGGGGCCCTGCGGTAGTGCAAAATGGCGACTCCTAGCCAATGTAGGCCAAGTTGATTGGCCCGCAAGTCTTTCCCAGCGCTGGTAAAACTTACCCGCCTCCATATCCAACGCGCTTCGTAAGCCTCTTGTTTTCAGTCCACATCCTGTGGCATATCGCTTGCTCTCTGCACATCCTCCACTAACCAGGCCCGGTATGCACCGAGTGAGGATTCGTGTCCCAAAGGAGGCGCTAGTTGTAGCGGCCTTGGTTCTGGCGGTTGTCATTCCCTCCTCGCGCCCCGCCTACACATGGCTCCGAAGAATATCTGCCAAAAAGCAACTCAACATCAGTGATGTGTTAGGCCATCCGGAAAGTTCATCCGATCCACATGTACTCTTGGCAGAAGCCAACCGCCTCTCCTGGCTCAACAACGGGCCGAAAGCTGCGCCCTTATACGCGAAAGCCGAGAGTCTGTTCGCAAGTCGAGGAGACGCGCGCAATGAGCTCTACGCCAAGATTGGACACCTCAGATCAGAAGCCGAGACGATGTCCTTCGTCGATCTGTCGCGATTCTTGAACGACCAGTTGCACACCGCAATCATGCGCAACGATCCAAGGTTGCGCCTCTGGTGCCTCGCCGCAAAAGGCTACACCGACATCGAGATTGACTATCGGGCGGAGAAAAAAGACTGGCTGGAGGCCCAACAGATTGCAAAGAGTCTTGGGGATGACAAATGGGCGACCAGGGCCTCTGGCGAATTAGGTGTCATTGCCTTCCTGGAGGGAGATTCCGGCCGGGCAGCAAAGCTGCTGGGCGGAGCCCTGGTCTCAACGATGGCTAATGGCGATAGTGGTGGTCAGACTCGCTTCCTGGAATTGTTGGGTAACGGCATGGTAGAGGTCAACCGCAGTTCTGAAGCTCTGATGTTCTTTGACAGGCCTATCAAGATTGCGGAGGCTGAAAAGGATTCCGGACTTCCCTTCATGGCGTACGAAGGAAAGGCGCAAGCACTGGTCGCGTTAGGCAGACCGGATGAAGCGAAAAGCGTACTCCAGGACGCACTCGCGAAGGCCCAATCGCAGCAGAAGCAAGGTCATCAGGCACAACTACTGATTATCCTTGGAAAGCTGGCGGCCCAAAACGGAGACCGGCAAGAGGCCATTGCCGATTTAGAGGATGCGGGGCGATTAGCAGCAAGCGTCCGGTTCTACCGCATGGAAGCCGATGCCATGTTCGAATTGGCAAAGTTGTATCGCGATTCCGGAGATCTTGCTGCCGCGGATGCCCGTGCGACGCAGGGTCTCGCTGCAAGCCAACAAGTCGGTGATCGCTACTACGTGCCACGGAACTTGACGATTTTGGCTGACCTGAAAGCACGACGCTGGGGATGAAGAAGCGAAGCAACTGCATGCGTTTCTCGTGCAGCCAATTCCTGAGACATCTAAGGGCACACGATTCATCGTCGTTCCCGACGGCATATTGAACCTGCTGCCGTTCGAAGCGCTACGGAATGGCCATGGACAGTATCTACTAATGTCCGCTGCCGTCAGCTATGCGCCGTCCGCCACGGTTCTCGACGCGCTGCGAAGGAAGGACCAACAGCAAGAATCCCCGCGACCGTTCCTCGGGGTTGGGGACGTCGCTTACGAAAATCGGGGCGGCAAGGGGAACAGAATCCCAGCTTCCGAGCCATTGCGGGGTCGGTTTGTTCGCAGTTTCGCCGATTTCGTCGGAATGCCGCTTCATGATCTGCCTCAAACGCGAGAAGAGGTCGAGAGCATCAGTAGAATTGTGGGAAAGGACGCAGAAACTCTGTTTGGTGCAAGCGCTACCGAGAGTGCGTTCAAGAAGGAACCGCTGAATGAATTTCGCGTCCTGCACTTGGCTGTCCACGGATTTGCCGACCCGCTGTATCCGGAACGATCTGCATTGGTTCTCGGGGCTGATCCGAAAGCTGGTGAAGACGGTTTGTTGCAGGTCCGAGAAATCAAGAAGTTGCGATTAAACGCTGAACTGACGACGCTCTCTGCATGCGACACCGGAGTGGGCAAACTGCAAGGAGAGGAAGGCGTCAGCGACTTGGCGGAAGCTTTCCTGGCCGCTGGCTCGAAAACCGTGGTTGCAAGCCTGTGGAGTGCGGATGACACCTTTGCCAGTGCACTAATGGAACGCTTTTACCAGCGGTTGGCCCTTGGTGAGGAGACGAGTTCGGCGTTGCGGGGTGCCAAGCTGGATCTGCTGACGAAATACGGCGAACAGGTGAGCCCATTTTATTGGGCCGGGTTCGTAGCAATTGGGGATGCATCAACGCCGATTAGGATTAGGGAGCAATGAATCTTACGCTAGACGAACGCACGAAGATCTTTGACAAGGTCTGCCGGTTGGTGAACACGAAGCATTTTAACCCCGCGATGAACGGGGCGGATTGGAATGCCGTGGTGCGGAGCCGCAGAGATCAAATGATCGCATGCAGCGAGCCCGAAGCATTCGAGAAGGAAGTCAACCGGTTGGTCGCAGAACTCAAGACCAGCCACACCGGATTCCGGCACGCCGGGATGCGAAATATTCCAGCGCGCCATGCGATCAATGCGACTCTGCATCGCCTCGCGATGAATGGCACCGAGCGTTGGATGTTTCAGGATGTACACAGGGGCGGCCCGGCGTACTTGGCTGGGATTAGACCGGGAGATTTGTTGCTAGGAGCCGGCGAGCGAGAGATTCGTCCTCCAGAGGAGCTGAATTTTTCAGCCGGAGAATCAGCGCAGATCACCGTCCAGAAATTGGACAGCGGAGTTCAGGGAGTCACCCTTCAGTTGCCTATGCCCAAGTCCAAGAAGCATCCAGTAACCGCGCCAGAGGCAGTTCACGCTGAGATGCTAACCGACGAAATCGGCCTGCTGAAGGTGGCGATGTTCCCAGGCGCTATTGGAATCGACGTGGCCAAGGAAATTGATCGGGGCATTGCCACTTTGAATGGCTGCAGTCGGCTCATTGTGGACTTGCGCGGCAACACCGGGGGGGGAATCGGCGGTCTGCGGCTGATGAGCTATCTGACTCCCGGGAAGCTCGAGGTCGGCTACAGCCTTACTCGCAAGCGTCGCGAGCGTGGCTATCGAAGAGAGGAACTGACCCGTTTCGGTCACATCCCATCACGCAAATCGACTCTACTCTGGCTGGCGGCCCGGTACGCATTCGTGGACAAATCGATCTTGGTCGTTACCGAAGGCCTCGGTCCACGCCGCTTTCACGGGCGGGTTGTGCTAATGGTGAACGAGCACACTGCGAGCGCGGGCGAGATGGTAGCCGCGTTCGCGGAGGAGAACAAACTGGCAACCATTGTTGGAACTAAGACACCTGGTCGTTTGCTCAGCGGAAGTGCTTACAAGGTCGGTCATGGTTACATTTTGGGATTGCCGGTTGCCGGGTATCTGACCTGGCAGGGCAGGATGTTGGAGAACAATGGGATCATTCCGACCGTTTCGGTGGAACTATCACGAGAGGCGCTGCGGGAAGGCAGAGACACACAATTGGAGAGAGCGCTCGAGGTCTTTAAGGGTTTGTAGCCAGAGCGACCTCGACCTGAGTTGCATTACGCGCTTATTAAGGGAAACCTCCATCCAAAGTCTCGGTTCCGCAGTTGCTTCCCAATTGCCGACCACACGCCGCGAAGCGGCCTGAGGAGGTGCGGGGCCCACGAGCGTGAGTTCAACAGAATCTTGTCTAGCTGAAGCAGGTTCGCACAGCGCTGGGGATTCTGGCTCCGGCGTCGAGCGAGCTTAACGTATCAGCCTCAAATTCCGGAAACTGTTCTGCGATTGTTGCGTATAACTTATGGTGGCTCCCAACCCCACGTCGGCAAAGGGGTGACCATGGATTCTGCTGTTGCGTTTGCTGGGCCGGAAGCGACAAAGCCTCGAAGCCGCTTCACATCCGGCCCTGCAATTGTCCTTTACTTGGCGCTCGCGAAGCTTCTGCTCCATCTGGTGACCGCGACACGTTACGGGGTCTTCCGCGACGAGATGTATTACGTGGCGTGCTCACAGCACCTCGCTTGGGGCTATGTTGACCATCCGCCGATGAACGTACTCATCGCGTGGTTCGCCCGGCACGCATTCGGCAATTCGCTCCTGGGGTTGCGCCTGATGCCGGCCATCGCGGGAGCGGGGCTCGTCTGGATGGCGGGACAGCTGGCGCGCGAGATGGGTGGGGGCCGCTTTGCCCAGGCGCTGGCCGCATTGGCCGTGATCCCGGTCCCAATCTATTTGATCATGCACCACTGGCTGACCATGAACGCCTTTGAGCCGCTTATTTGGATGGGCTGCCTGTGGTGCGTGGTGCGGGCAATCAACTGCGGCGAGCCTCGATACTGGTTGTGGTTCGGCGTGCTCACAGGGGTTGGGCTCGAGACCAAGTACTCCATCGCCTTTCTAGTGTTCGGTGTATTCGTCGGAGTCCTTCTCGGTCCCGAGCGTCGTTTTCTCAGCAGCGGCTGGTTGTGGTTGGGGATGCTGGTGGCGGCGGCCATCGCGCTACCCAACTTCGTGTGGCAACTGAGCACGACTTTCCTTTCCTACAACTCCTGCACAACATCCGCATGGGCAATCGTGACATCGTTCGGGGCCCGCTGAGCTTCCTCGCAGACCAGGTGGCCATCATGAATCCCATACTTTTGCCGCTGTGGGCGGGAGGGTCGCTCTGGCTTTTTTTCGGGCGCGAGGGCCGTCGGTATCGCTCGCTCGGCTGGGCCAGTGTGGTGGTGATGACGATGTTCATTGTCCTCAAGGGCAAGAACTATTATGTTGCGCCGATCTACCCTGTACTTTTTGCCGCAGGCGCAGTGGGGTATGAGCGAATCACGAGCAAACGCTTCACCTGGGGACGGCCCGCATACGTGGCGGCGATCGTAGCCGTTGGTGTCCTGCTGATGCCGATTTATTGCCCCATCCTTTCGCCAGAGAACTACCTCCGCTACCAGGCCGTACTCCACATCCCGCCAGTAGTGGCGGAGAGGCAGAACAACGGTCCTCTGCCGCAATACTTCGCCGACGAGTTTGGTTGGGAGAACATGGTGCAGCAGGTCGCGCGCGTCTATAACAGCTTGTCGCCGGAGGATCGCGCACGAACCGCCATCTTCTGCAACAGTTGGGGCGAAGCCGCAGCGATCGATTTCTTCGGGGCGAGGTATCGTCTCCCGCGGGCGATCAGCTACCATAACAACTACTGGTATTGGGGACCGCGCGACTACACAGGTGACATCGTAATCGTGCTAGGTAGCGATGGTCGGGGTGATCGTGAGTTCTTCCAGAGTGTAGAAGCCGTCGGACGCGTGGAGCACCCCTACTCGCGGCGCGACGCACAGTTCACTCTCTGGCTCTGCCGCGTGTTGCATCAAAATCTGCGGGACCTCTGGCCGAAGTTAAAGAAGTTCGATTGAGCTGAGTATCCCGAAGCGTTCACGCGTTTTCTATGTGATCGTGCCCGTATCACGGGCAAATCTTCCATACCCGATAAGGGAAGAGTCGGCGACGATCCGCTCGGAACCCAACTGCCACATCCACGCATAGGGCGTTTTACGTCCATCTCTAACAATGTTGGGTGTGTCAAGAGTTTTTTGAGCACACTACTCCCGGCCCTCCGAGGAGCGCGCCATTTCGCTCTCGTTGAAAACTCGCCATCGTCGACCCAGGCTCGCGTCTAATCTTTCGGGCGGCATTCAGTCCGCCCCAACCATCTCTCCGGTCACAACTGCGATCATGATTACCACTTCGAACTCCCTCTTAGGAGGGAGCGGGAGGTCCAATCAAGTGGGCGATGATTTACTGCACACCATGGACGTAGTCGGACTCTCCCGCGTGCGAACCGAATTTCATAGTCTGTTGATAATCCCGTTGCGTGCGCCACATCCAGTAGAGCGAGACCGCTAGCTTCCTCGCCATCGCTACCTTGGCAATCCGTCTTTCGCGTCGCATCGCCAAGTGGGTATACCGGCGTCGCCAGTCGGGGTCGCGCCGTACCGCAGCTTGCGCTGCCTCCACCAGCAGGAAGCGCAGCAGAGAGTTGCCTTGCTTGGTGATATGTCCCAGCCGCCTCCGATCGGCGCTGGAGTCTTCACAAGGGATCAGCCCGACGTAGCTGGCGATCTGCTTGCCACAAGCAAAGCGCTCCGCCGAGCCAATAATCAGCACGAAGGCCAGGGCGGTAATAGGTTCCACCCCAGGATGCGTCATCAGGCGCAATACCTCGGGCCGTTGCTTGGCTTCCTGCTCGACGGCTGCGCTTAACTCCTCGATCGTCGGATTCAATCGATCCAGCAGCTCCAGTAAGTCGTGCCGGCGCCGTGCCGCCCAGGGAGCCAGCGGAAGCGACTCTAGCTGTGCTCGCCCCGACTTGCTCTACAGCCCTTTCTTGCGGCGTACTCCTTCATTCATGGCCACGGCCTGCAACTGATTCATGATCCGCGTTCGCATCTGCACCAGCCGATGCCGATGCCACAGCAGCTGACGCAGATCTCGATTTTCCGCACTGGGTACCCACACCCGAGGAAAGCGATCCTCTAGCAGCAGCTGCAGCAGCAGCGCGGCATCCTGGCGGTCCGTCTTCTGCTTTCGCACCCGCTTGGCCTTGATCTGCGCCGGATCTCCGATCCACAGCTCGAAGCCCAGTTCCGCCAGCAACCGCTCGAACCAGCGGGCATGGCCGGTGGCCTCCATCCCAACTCGCACACTGCAGCCTGCTGCCTTTAGCTCGCGATAGAACTTCTCGGCTTCTCCATCGCTATGACTCAGTCGCGTTCACCACATTCTCCGGTGTCGGTATTTACAAACGCGATTTGCTGAACGCTCGGGTGATAGTCCACACCTATAATCCACATATCGGCTCCTTCCTCCCGAGCCTTGGGTCGTTGACAAACCAAAGTCTACTCGGTGGTCGAGGGGGCCGACATTGTTATGAAATCAAGTGGCGGTGCCAATGCGGTTGCCGGGTGCAGGGCGACTAATCTCCCACAAGCCGGTTATTCGGCAACTTGCCGAAGACACAGATCGCTCTGAATAGCTCAATGAGTGCTAAGCCCTGAATGCAACAGTTGGCCAAGGGTCACTTATCCGGAACGGCGAGCATTCGGCCGAGCGGCGAGAAGCCCGTTCTAACTAAGCCTTCGCCGCCAGCCTCAGCTGTATCTCGCGCATGACGATCGTCAAAACGTCAACTTCCTATTTCGCCTGCACTAGCCCCGCAATAACCGCAGCAACTTTATCGAGTATCTGGTTCCAGCCCTCTAGTTGCCCGCTATTTTTCGCGCTCTCCATGGGTTCATTTCCAATGAAGGTGAGTTTCGTCTGGCCGTTCCCGAGATCCTCAAAGATGGTCACGTCGTACGCACCGTCTATGGCCTCATGTTCTATTCCATATGTCGCAGGCTCAACCTTGTTTCCCTTCGAGTCCGAAAAGTACATGGAGGAAACGATCTTCTCGTGCAGAACAATCTCGTGGTATTCAGCCGCATTCCAGAACTCCTGCCCATCCGGCGCCTTCATGCAGCAGAGAAATTTTCCTCCCACGCGAAAATCCATCTCGCAAAAAGGCGCAGTAAAACCCTTCGGCCCCCACCACTGCATCACATATTTCGGGTCTGTCCACGCCTTCCAAACCAATTCGCGTGGGGCATCAAAAACTCTTGTGACAACCATCCGCTCTGTCTCGTTAACCGTGCTTCTTGTCATCTCTGACCTCCGTTTTTTTCATTTGATTCACAACCACATCCAGCTTGTCGAAACTCTCTTCCCAGAATCGGCGATAATAGACCGCCCAGTCGCTGACTGTCTTTATCGCCTCTGGCCTAAGCGTGCACACACTCTCTCGTCCACGCTTCGTCTTGATGACAATCCGCGCCCGCACCAGGTAGGCAATATGTTTTGAAATCATCTGCTGCGAGAGTGCAAACGGTTCCGTCAATCCATGCACAGAGGCAGGCCCATGTGAGAGTCGTTCGATCATCGCCCGCCGGGTTGGATCAGACAAAGCCGCAAATGTTGTACCCAATTTATCCACAACCATATGGTAGTGGATTATCTGTCAATGTCAAGTGTGAATTTTCGATTCCTGATTTCTGTTCCCTGATCTCTGATCTCTGAACCCTGACACCTGCGCTAATTTATGCTTCCCCATGAGCGGCGTCATCTCAGCTGGGTGCATGGTCTAGGAAATAGGCTTCCTCGTGCAATAACTCATTGACCTGACGATTAAAGTGCGCACCGCAACCTGCGCAGGAGCGCGAGCCGGCAGGGTCGAGGCGCTGGCATCAGGGGCCGGGGGAATGCGGATTGCCTCTGGAACGTGTTCTGGATGTATCACCGGCTTGTCGGGCAAGTGATCTTTGCCAGTTGACTCGCTACGACTTTCGCGACGAGTGGTAAATCGCCAATGCACTCATCGAGCATGGAACGCAGAGCACTTGGCTGAATCGTCGGCTATGCGCGGAAGTGCCAATTGTCCGCAACTCCCCAGACACGGCTTCAAGCCGAGCGCGAGGTTAGGGGCAGGAAAGCTAACGCGGCAGCGGCATAGCTTCTGGCAGTCCTCAACTGCGTTTGGTGCTTGTCGCGAGTGAAGCTGGCTGAAATAGCCTCCGCGAAGATGTTACTTGGCTGATTTTCTGCGGGGTCTCTGCTTCGGCGAAATAGAACGGATGATGAGTTTCCCATTCCCGCTCGCCGCTGGAGACGTCTTGGCTTGGGTAACCGCAGCAGCGATAAGAGCCTCCATCTCAGGTCGTGACAGGGTGTCCACGGACTCCAACCGGACGAAGCGATTCTGAACGCCCGAGCCCAGCAGTACCTTATGCGGATCGGGAAGTCTGGCACCGAGGTAGAAGTGCAAACCAATCCCATTCGCATCTGCGGCGAGGGAAAGGATCGCGTCGGAAGCGCGTTCAGTGGAACAATAAGCGATGACGAAAAAATTGTAGTTGTCATAGACCAGTTCGTTCGCAGTTGGCAGTCGCTTCTTTAGTGCTCCCCGCACCGCACGAATGAACGCTTGATTCTTGGGCTCAAACTTGGCGATGAAGGTCTTGAGCAGTGCTTCGGCGGTTTTATCCAAGACGCCCTCCAAAACGAACGGACCTTTCCCGATCCTCAGTGAAGTTAAATTCTATCCAACAGAAGCGGCATGATGGCAAACAGCGCGAGCATTAAGTAGTGGACCGTACCCGACACAGGGTCGCGGGTGGCGTGGCACTCTCGGATCGACAGACCCCGAAGCCACAGGACGAGCCCGAATTCCGCCACGAGCATGAGGACGAGAGCGACACCTCCCATCCCGAGGCGGGCAGACGGCACGGACGGCACAGCGAGTCGCAGAATTGGCTGTTTGTCGTCAAGAAAAGAAGACCTCCGGAAGGCCGGCCGATAACTAAGGATCCCTGGTCTGCCAGTACGAAGCTGTCCATAAACCGGCTCTGAACGAAGTTCACTCCGTTGCTTATGGGAGATGTTGCGTTAGCGTTCGTTCGGATGGTCGGCTACAGGAAATTACACCGAAATGTCCAATCCAGCAGCTTGATTGAGTGCGCCAGGCTCCGATAGGGTTGTGCTGGAGCTCAGCCCTGGAAATCTACCTGGTTGATGGCACATACGAGTTGTTCCGGCATTACTACGCGCTGCCGTCTGCGCACGATGCGACGGGCCGCGAGATCGCTGCCGTGCGCGGTGTCCTGACGTCGCTGCTAGCGATGATGAGGGCAGGCGCCACACACATTGCAGTTGCGACCGACCATGTCATCGAGTCTTTTCGCAATGAACTTTGGCCTGGCTACAAGACCAGTGCCGGAGTCGAACCCGACCTGCTGGCACAGTTCCCTCTTCTCGAAGAAGTTCTGTCAGCTGCCGGCATAGTTGTCTGGCCCATGGTGGAATTCGAGGCGGACGACGCGCTTGCTGCGGCTGCAATGGCGGCTGTTCGCGACCCACGTGTCGAACAGGTGATCATCTGTACCCCGGACAAGGACCTTGCCCAGTGTGTTCAGGGATCGCGCATCGTTCAGCTGAATCGTCGTACGCGCGTCGTTGTGGATGAGCCTGGCGTAGTCAAGAAGTTTGGCGTGTCGCCGGAGTCGATCCCTGACTATCTGGCGCTGGTGGGCGATACCGCCGACGGCTATCCGGGGCTGCGGGGCTGGGGTGCGAAGTCATCGGCTGCGGTTCTCGCCAAGTTTGGGCACTTGGAATCTGTCCCTGCGGACTTCCGCGAGTGGAGGGTGAACGCCGCGCGTGCGAAGACTCTCGCCGACACCCTTTTACGGGAGCGCGATCAGGCAATGCTGTTCCGGCGGCTTGCCACGCTCCGCACGGACATATCCCTCTTCGATGACGTGGAGCAGTTACGCTGGAAAGGTCCGACACCTACATTCGATTCCCTCGCGGCGAGCCTGGATGCTGTCGTAACCAAGGCCAAAAGTCTTCGCAGGTAGGCAAATGTGCTGCCGCAACTCGCCTGTCCGTTAGCTGTCCAATAAGGATTCCCTGCCGTTACTTACAAGCACTTACAGAGCCACCCGCGTCTTGTAAGTTATTGAAATTACTATCCTCGGACGCCTCATAATCCAAAGGTCGTTGACCGAAGGATTGCCTGTAGGGAATGGAGGACGTGCGTGGGAGTACCTGACGTGCAAGGCTTCGTGAAGTTCTCATTGCCGACGCATAAGAAAGCTGGGGATGTTAAGGGGACAATAAGCCGTGACGCATGGTACTCCCCCGTATCAAACAACGTCCGCAAACACCGTTTGATATCAATAAGTTACACGTCCTTGCTGCCCTGTCACGGCAGAGGCCGCGGGTTCGAGTCCCGTCGACCCCGCCATTCTTCTTCGAGACCTCCGAAGAAGGTGGCTCCCCGCATATCAGCTTCATGCGATTCGCTGTTAGCAGAATCGTGCACTCAAACACATCAGCCCAGACTCGCCAGGCGTCTGGGCTGGATGTGCGATCACGTTCGTTCTTGCGGTCAAACTTGCGGCTGCTAGGTCGTCATGGCCGCTAACTTAGGATGCGTCCCGCGCCTCATACATCCGCTTGAGCGTTTCCGCGAAAGGACGCGGTGGAGGCAGTTTTACCAGACTGCGCAATTTCGCGTCGCTCCCGACCAGGCGGGGCACTTCGTTCTCGCGGACGAACTCAGGATTGACCCGAACCTCAATCTCGTAGCCGGCCAATTGATTCATAATGCGAATTACGTCGAGCAGCGCAATCCCCTGGCCGCTGCAGATGTTTACCACTTCCGAACGTGCGTCGCATTCCAGAAGCGCCACATACGCAGCGACGACGTCTTCCACGTCGCTGAAATCCCTGAACACATTGAGATTTCCGAGTTCGATGAACGGAACACGCTCGCGGAAGTGCCGAACGATCTTGGGTATCACAAAATGGTTTGCCTGCCCCGGTCCCGTGTAATTGAACGGGCGCGTAATCACGATCGGCAAGCGATTGAACCAGTTAGAACGAACGATGTGCTCCATTGCCAGCTTGCTGTTGGCATAGTGATTGACCGGAGCCGGGCAGACCGACTCGTCGAGCACCTCGAGGTCCGGAGTGCCGTACACATTACCGCTGCTGGCAATCAGTATCCGCTGAGGCGGCGGGTTCAGCCCGGCCAGGGCTTGCAGCAGATTGAGCGTACCGAACACGTTGACCCGGTAGAACTCTTCGGGATTGTCGTGTCCTACGAACGACAACGCCGCTAAATGTACGACGGTATCTGGTTGAGCGTCGCGCACGACGGCTTCAGTTGTGGCGAGATCGGTTAAATCACAAGGATTCGGCCCCTCAACTTGCAGCGGAACGACGCTGTGACCGCGCTCCTCTAGCGCCTTATGCAGATATCGGCCGGTAAAACCGGCCGCGCCAGTGAGCAATACTTTGCGCATCGCTTAAAACAGCGCGTGGCCGCTAGCCACGCGCGCCAGATCGGCATCGACCATCATGCGGCACAGTTCTTCGAGCGTCGTCTTGGCCTCCCATCCCAGTTCTTTTTTTGCCCTGGCGGCGGAACCGACGAGTTTCTCGACCTCCGCTGGGCGGTAGAACTTGGGATTTATGCTGACTATGACCTTACCGGTCGCGGCGTCGATGCCGCACTCCTGCTCGCCGCTTCCCTGCCAGGTTACGTCAATGCCGGCCGCCTTGCCCGCGAGGGTCACAAATTCGCGGACCGTGGCATTCTTGCCCGTGGCGAGAACGAAGACCCCGGGTTCTGCGGTCTGCAGCATGCGCCACATTCCGTCCACGTACTCTCGAGCAAAACCCCAGTCGCGTTTCGCGTCTAGGTTGCCAAGTTGAAGAGTCTCTCGTTTCCCCAGCTTGATCTTCGCAATGCCGTCCGTAATCTTGCGGGTCACAAATTCCAGTCCGCGCAACGGTGACTCGTGGTTGAACAGGATGCCACTGGCGCCAAAGATTCCGTAGGATTCGCGATAGTTGATCGTCGTCCAGTGGGCGTAAAGTTTGGCGACGCCATATGGACTGCGAGGATAGAACGCCGTGCTTTCATCCTGAGGAACTGCTTGCACCTTGCCGAACATCTCCGAAGTGGAGGCTTGGTAGAACCGAATCTTGGGATTGACGATCCGGATGGCCTCCAAAAGGTGCAGCGCGCCCACGCCCGTGATTTCCGCCGTGGTGACCGGCTGTTCAAACGACAAGCCGACGAAACTCTGGGCGGCGAGGTTGTACACTTCCGTCGCCTCGGTGCGCTCCAGCAAGCGGATTCCGGCGCCACCATCGGTTAGATCGTGTTCGACCAGATGAAGTTGGGGGTGTTCCAGAATGCCCAGTGACGCAATGCGCCAGAAGTTTACCGAACTAGTCCTGCGAAATGTGCCATAGACTGTGTACCCGCGGTTGATAAGGAATTCGGCGAGGTAGGCGCCGTCCTGTCCAGTGATCCCAGTTACTAGTGCGATCTTGCCTTTGTCATTTCCCATCGACTAATAGACCTTCACAAGAGATAAGATTCCACCACTTCGAGGAGAGACCGGCCCGAAGCATTTGGCTGAACGGTCTGACCCTCGGGGGAATTCGGACGCTCTGTGATTAGTATGGTCTTCATGCCCAGAGCCGCCCCCGCGAGTATATCGGAAGCAGAATCTCCGATCATCACGCTGTTGTCGGGCGAGGCGCCGGGAAAGTCGCGAAAGGCCAGCTCAAACATGCCAGTTCCCGGCTTTCGGCAACTACATTCACCATGGTCATGGGGACAGAAATAGATAGCATCGATGTGCGCGCCGAAGGCCGCCAGGTGTGACTGTAATTTCTCGTGAATCGAGTTCAAGTCAGCTTCGGACAAGAGCCCCAATGCGATACCGCGTTGGTTCGTGACGACGATCACCCTCCGCGATGACCGGTTCAGTAACGTTATGGCTTGCTCGGCCCCGGGCAGGATATGAGTGCTTTCCCACGAGGTCACATACTCGCTATCCGGAGCCTTGCGGTTGATCACCCCATCTCGATCGAGAAAGACGAAGCTGATATTCGAGAAACTAATTGCGCCTCCTCCGGCTGACGACAAACTTCCCGCTGTCGGGATTCCCGGCGATTCTACTGCGTTCATCCGCACGGTTGTACTGCGCTTAGGGAATCCAACCGAGCACTACCGATAGAATTGCTCAGACTGCGGTGGATTCCCACGAACAATCGAGTATCTTCCTCTGAATCTGGCTCGTAATGGACCTGGGTCACGGACTTACCC
This sequence comes from uncultured Acidobacteriaceae bacterium, assembly GCA_963699185.1. Classification (GTDB taxonomy): domain Bacteria; phylum Acidobacteriota; class Terriglobia; order Terriglobales; family Acidobacteriaceae; genus DASRAA01. The sequence continues at coordinate 2,697,852 of OY969419.1, forward strand.
TTATCGTCCCAGTCGACAATGGGCTTTCAATATCATTAGTGAGACGTGAGACTCTCTTCCGGAGCGGTCGCGCGGAAGAGAAACACTGCGACTTCAATATGCGTTCTTGCCGAACATGCCCGAGAGCGCGGTTAACAAGATAATTCGAAGATCGAACCAGAAGCTCCAGTTCTGAAGGTAATAGAGGTCGAATTCAAATCGTTTCTGTATGGATGTGTCGCCTCTCCATCCATTGACTTGCGCCCAGCCGGTGATGCCTACTTTAAGGCGATGACGGCTGTTGTAATGAGACACCTCGTCCAGAAATCTCTTCACGAAGTGGGGACGTTCGGGGCGCGGGCCGACGACGCTCATATCGCCCATCAGTACATTGAAAAACTGTGGCAGCTCGTCGAGGCTCGTTTTCCGGAGAAACGCCCCGACCACAGTGCGTCGCGGATCACAGTTCACCGTCCACTTGGTGTCACTCTCTACTGCGGCTGCCATGCGCATGGTGCGGAACTTATACATATCGAATGGCTTCCCGTTGAGTCCGACGCGCTCCTGCCGGAACAAGACGGGTCCAGGAGAGGACAATTTAACGGCGAGTGCGATCAATAACATTAATGGTCCGGTGAAGATGATCATAAAGAGCGAGAAGGAAATATCGAACACCCACTTGAGCAAGAAGTATGCGGGTGACTCCACGGGGGTAGTGTCCATATCCATCATCTGCAAATCGCCGAACTGAAAAAGCCGTTCACGTACCAAGGGCAAGCCGCCGAGATCCAGAGCGATCCGTGTGGGCACGCAAAGTCTCTCCAACCGCGATACCAGAACTGCTAGTGATGAGAACTGCTCGGGCGCGGCAGCGATGACCAACTCTTCGAACGGAACTATTCGGTCGGAGTCGATGTCATCGAGTTCGTAAACCGGAGCGTCTTGGACCACTACTTTCTGGTCACCGATGCGAAGATAGCCCACTACCTCTGAGGCCACAAAAGGGACGCGCGCCAGGCTCGCCGCGACGCGACACGCATGATGATCACTGCCGGCAATCAGTACCCGCACCGAACGACGTGAGTGCCGTTTCATGCGCAGCAGGTGTCGCAGCGCGACGCGGGTGCCTACAGTCAGAACCAACAAAGCAATCGAACTCAGGATAAAGAAGATTCGGGAAAAGTTGTCCTGCCGGTAGAAAAACAGGACCGCCAGCAACGCGGTGTAGGTGGTAAAACAGGCGGAAATGGACTTGCGCATACCGGTGTATTCCCGAAACAGTTCATCAATGCTGCAGAGCCGCTGCTGCTCCACCACAATCGCCCAAACCAACGTCGTGAACAACAAAACGGCAAAGTAGAATTTGGGATCGTAATCTGCCGGGAAGCGCTCGGTGTCGAGCGCAAACAGGCGGACATACGCGGCAATCCCGAAGGCCAAAAGTGGAAGCAAGTAATGCCACAGCCGAATATAGAAATCATACGACTTGAGACGAAGTGTCATATCCCCGGTCCTCGTGTGCGGCTAGCACTGAGCAATCGCAAACCGAATCGTGCATGGCTGTATGTGATCCGAATGGCGATATCGGAGGGAATAGCGCGCGGTAAAGTGGAACCGGCTTGCCTACCTCTAAGCTAGGGTGTGTTCAGTTCGGCTCCGCGATTCCAACGGGTAGAACCGACGATAAACGGAAAGGTGACGTTCAGCACATGCCGACCAAGTGAAACGACGGGCGTTGGAAAAACCTAATTTCCGGAGCCGCTCGCGCTCTTCCTGTGACTGCAACAGGCTCTCCATTGTTGCGGCGATCGACTCTATGTCGCGGGGGTCAAAGAACGCTGCTGCGTTGCTTCCCACTTCTGGAAGCGATGCCACTCGGGAGCATGCCACTGGGGTACCACATGCCATAGACTCCAATACGGGTAGACCAAACCCCTCTTCAAAAGAAGGCAGAATCGTAAGTTCCGCAGCGGAATATGCGGAACGAAGCAGGTCATCGCTTACCCTTCCCGCGAACCTCGTGGCCTCGCCGATTCCAAGCTTTGCGGCCAGTTCTTTCAACGCTGGTCCGCCCGAAGCGTCATCCCCAATAATCAGGAGCTCACAATCGCGCATCGTTCTGCTCCGCGCCTGCGCGAAGGCCTGTAGCAGGCCTTCCACGTTCTTGTGCGGCTTCAGATTGCCGACATAAAGTACATAGGGACCGGTCACTCCGCACTGACGCCGCACAATTTGCATAGCTTCCTCGCGGGGCTCGGGAAAGAACTGTGGTCCGACTCCGTTGTAGGTCACGGTCACTTTTTCGGCGGGCACATCGAGATGCTCGACAATCTGCCGCTTGGAGTGCTCGGATACGGTGAAAATGTGGGCAGCCTTCCGAGCCGCCAACCGCAGCATGGGACGCGCATAAGCCCGACTCTTCAGCGTGTTGCGAAAACGGGCATCCAGAATATGCGTCAGGTCGTGAATCGTGACCAGTAGAGTTCCCGAGCGTGGCAGCGGAGCGTTGTAATGCGGCACATGCAGCACTGGAAACGTTCGTGCAGCCCGCATTATGGCGAATTGCTCTCGCACAGAGTAAATCGGAACATCCACAATTCTCAGGCTGACGCAAAACGGCTCCAGCGCCGCCTTGTGCTCTGCAAGCGTGATGCCGTGCAATTCAAGTTCTTGACGACGACTGAGTTCTCTCAACAGGTTCAAGGTGTAAGTCCCAATTCCGCTGTAGATCCACCTGGCATCGACACAAAGCGATCTCACGGCGCTTGTATTGCCCTTATTAGGACGTCCTGGAACCCGCTGACGAAGGCATCCTCGGAGAATCTCCGAGCATGATCTCGCAACGCCGATGGATCGAAGGAGCGCCCTTCAAACTCGCCGATGGCGCGCTTCAATCCGTCAACTGTGCCGTGTTGATAGAACACCGCCGTGCTGGAGGTCATCGAGTCCAAGATGCCTCCTTCTTGCAGCGCGATTACCGGACAGCCGCTTGCGATCGCCTCCACTGGCACAATGCCGAAGTCTTCTACCCCTGGAAACAGGAGCGCGCGAGCGCGGCTGTAGTACAGGCCGAGGTCGTCGTCGCTGACGAATCCGAGAAAGGCCACGTCAGCGCCAAGTCGAGCCGCGAGCGCCCGAAGCGGTTTCATGTCAGGTCCAGAACCCACGATCTTCAGCGATTTGCGCAGAGCGGCGCAGGCAGCAATCGCGTGGTCCACTCGTTTGTACGGGACAAGCGCCGACACAACCAGGTACCAATCCTCGGGTTGGCGATGCAACGAGGCGAAGCGCTCAACATCCACAGGCGGTGCAACTACTTCCGCTTCCCTGCCATAGATCCGCTTCACGCGATCGGCGACGAATCGGGAGTTCGCCACAAACACGTCCACGCGGTCGGTGGTTCCGCGGTCATATTGTTGCAGACCAGCCGCAATAGGGCGGAACAACAACCGGGAGGCGATCTTCCCCACTTTCTCGGGCCCGAAGTAGTCGTCGAAGCGGTCCCAGATGTAGCGCATTGGGCTGTGGATGTAGCAGACATGCCTCGGTTTACCTCCCTTACGGCTCACCATTGACTTGGCGACAGCATGCGAGGTCGAGATCACAAGGTCGCAGTCGCCAGCTTTGGTGAACTCGGCAAACGCCGGAAACAACGGGAAATAGAGGCGGTACTTCTTCGCCGCCCAAGGCATGTGCTGCAGCGGGCTGGTAATTATGGTGCGGTCTTCGATGACCGGAGCGACTGACCCATCAACGTGCATCAGAGTAAAGATGTGCGCTTGTGGAAACATCCGGCACAAGACTTCCAGCACCTTCTCGCCGCCGCGCATGCCGTTTAGATAATCGTGAACGAGCATAACCCGTTGATAAGAAGCCATTAAGGAAGGTTGAACCGGGCTGGGAACTTCGGCAGAGATTGTCATCAGGACTGGAGGAGCTAATCGGACAACGGATTCAAGGGGCTCAACCGCGTAGAGCCGGTACCCTCCCCTCCCTATGTTCGTAAAGTCCTGAAAACATTAGGGGCGAAAGGCGAAAGTCCGCGCAAAGTCCTGAGACCGTAACCCACCGACACCTTCTCGCTGCCGCGCATGCCGTTCAGACGGCCGTGACCTGTTTGTCAGTTACCTTGAAAATTGGAGCCCGTCATCGCTTTCATCCTTGTCAAACATTGCCTGCAAGGCTGGCAAGAACCCATCTTTAGTTACTCGGAGGTTCTTGCTCGGGATGAACAGCTCCCTAAAATGGGGAGCAATGGTTGAGACAAACTCTGCAACACTCACGCGGCCAACATTCTTTAGGTGATGGGGCAAGAACTCAACGAATAATACACGCGCGGAGGCGAGCGTCGATTGCATGCCTTTGAGTGCGAAATATTCTGAGCCCTCAATGTCCATCAAAATGACATCAAATTCCTGACCAGCCAAGAGCTCGTCCAGCGGTTCAGCCTGCACATCGATAACCTCTGGCGAGTCGTAAAAGTAAGCATAGGAGTGCACAGCCGGTGCCCGTTTCGACCCTCCTGAGTTGGCGCGATTTAACACAAACTGAATGACTTCCTTCTTGTCGCTGGCGGCGATGTTGATCGCCCGCACGTTCGGGCATCTGTTGATCAGCAGGTTAAGCTCCAGCAGCCGAAACGTTTTGGGGTTGGCCTCGATGGCTGTCAGCGCAGAGCAGTGCCGCGAGAGGGCAATAGCGAGAGCACCGATATGGGTTCCCACGATAAGGACGTTGCTCTTCCCGTCGTTAATTACGCTCATCAGTCGTGCCAACTCGTCAGAAGCGTAGTCACCGCAGTAGGATAGCCTGCGCCCCACAACCTGGTCCTCTACGTCAACCAACAACAGGCCGTTCTTGCTTTTAACTAGCAGCGCCTCCACATGTGGCCCGATGAGTTTTCGCTTTGCGCGACTCATCGCTGTGATCGCAGCGATCCATGCCGCATTCTTCAATTTTCTGCGCATAGCCCTACTATCCCCTGCGAGGCTGTAATGACGCAATCCTCGATGCCGGCTCGCGGCGGCACGTCGGTGTCCCTGGCGGCGTTTTTCAGGCCCGCGACTATGTCGCCTGTGTTATAGGTTTTACTGTCATGAGTGACTCGTAGACAAGCAATGCGACAGCGTCGATGGCAAGTACCACGAACTTATTGTCGAGCAGGTAGTTTGTCCCGAACCAAAACAAAATACAAAATGCAACCCAGGGGTAAAGAACGATTCCCGCTACCCGGCCAGATTTGACTGCCTGCCACGTCGCACCACAAAACAGTCCTTGAAGAAAGACAAAAACTGGCGCCCACCATCCCATCTCGGCGAAGACATAACCGAAAGCGCTGACCCAGATGGAGAAGCCATTGAGTCCGGCCCGCCAAGTCGACTGAAACTCCGATTGCCACCAGTCATAAAAGCTTGGCCACGACAGAAACTCTCGAAACGGAATAACCGCGTTCAGCATGTTATTGAATCCCACAAAACTGAACAGATAGATTCCGCGCCCCGCATACGGGTACTGCAGGCGGCCCGAAATCAAGGCCGCCATCCGGTTGTAAGACGAGGTTGTGTAGGCCACACTATCGGACAAGAATTGATCCGGATCGCTGGTACCCCGAACGAACGAAATCAGGATGAAAAGGGCTGTCACAGCGACGGCAAAACCCAGACCCGCTTTGAGGGCAAACCTCGTTCCCGCTTGTCGCCTCACGATCTTTCTAGCAATGTAAATAATGGCGATACCGGTGATCACTGGCATTAGCTCACCACGCGCCAATTTCAGGGTCGCAGACAGAATCAGGAAGGCGGCTGCCAGATATTGGGCTACCTTTACGATGCGCCTTTGTGAACCTTTCAAACCCAATTCATCACAACGCCAACTGACCCACCAGACAACTCCCAGAAGATATATCCCGGCCAGTCCAAAAGTACTCTGGGTATCCAGCCCCTCTTTGATGTCGTTGCCGCCCTGGGAGGAGAGCATGAAAAGAAGATCCGGGTTGTTCCGGAGAACAAGGAGGTCTGACAGCAGTTCGAAAGCCAGGAGTGGCAGAAGCGGCAGGAGCAAAAACAATATTGGGTTCACCTTTGCCCGGATTGGACGGTCGACGAAGGCTGTGACCGGAAACACGACGCCAATCAGCCACACGCCAGCCAGAAAGCTTAGTGTGCAAAGAGTAAAAAACAGCACGGAAGCTGGGTCTAAGAACATGTAGTCCGGTTCATCCATAACCGAACTATAAAAATGCGGTGGACAAAGTATGGCGCTCAAGAACAGGCAATACGAGACCAGCGCTAAACCATAGGGTGAAATAAGACGTACCGCCAGCCGGTTTAGACGGGTTCGATTCATTCGGCCACTCCGCATTATGCCGCGCGCTTTCCCACCTGCCCAAAGTGAGGGCTTCTGCCCAGTAAGCCCCTCAGGAATCTTGTCATCCTGTCGAAATTCCCTTGCCCGAGCACGTAGGCGCACACGCAGTACAGGTGGAACATCAGGTACTTGTCGAAGCCCATGCGGCCATATCCCCGGTACAGCCGCACAAAGGCTTCGAAGGGCAGGCCTAGTTGATCTCTAATATATGGGTAGAAATAGTTCGCGTAGTCGCGGGTGACGTCATCCACCACATCGATGCCCGTGGATTGCTTTAAGTCCCTGACAATCGCAAGCGCGCCCGAGACCATACTCAGCCGGGCTTCCGGGGTATAGCTTCCGGGAACATACTTCCCCTTCTCGCTGCTGCTGGAACCGAACTCAGGGGGTGTGAGGCGGCAATGCACCAGTACTTTTGGAGTGAACACCGCGCGGCGCGTGGCCAGTACGCTGGCGGTCAGGTGCATCTGGTAGTAGAGGGTGCCATCGAATTTACTCGTCGCCGCAGCGTAGGCGGTGTCGCGGTGGACGATGTATCCGGAGATGACGCCGGAGCGCCGGAAGCAAACGCGGATGGCTTCCGGACCGGCGGCGAACTCGCGCTCCTCCGAGAAGTACCGGATCTCCTGGTTAATCTTCTCCGGTACTTCGTCGAAAAACGCATAGCTCTTCAGCACTAGGCCTACGTTTCGGTGACGCTTGAGGAGGGAGGCGACCATGCCCAACGCGCCGGGACGCATCAGGTCATCATTGCCCATGAAGAAGCAGAATTCGCCGACGGCTTTCTCGATCAGTCGCCGGATATTACCGTCGTAGCCGAGGTTGCTTTCGTTCGCGAAGTAGCGCAGCGTACCCGGATAGCGCCCGGCGTAGTCGGCTGCGGCGGCGGCAATCTGATCGCGCTCGCGGGAGACATCTTCACAAATGACGATTTCGAAATCTCTGCAGTCCTGCGTGTAAATGGAGTCCAGCAGCGCGGGCAAGTACCGCGCCCTGTTATAAGCAGGAATGCAGATCGAAAACGTTACCCGTCCGGAGCTCACGCTTTCTCCCACCTGCCAGTCGGCGCCTGAAATTGCTTAATCAAGCGGGCTGGAGTTCCGGCCACAATGGAAGCTGAAGGGACATTGCCACGGACAACTGAATTGGCGGCAAGAACTGCACCGCTTCCAATACTCGCAGGTCCGAGGATTACCACGTTATCGCCGATCCATACGTTATCGTCGATCACGATAGGTCCACCTCCTCCAAGCTGTCGCTGCTCAGGAGGCTCGGTGGGCTGGCTCTGCGACTCGCCCTTGTATAAACCATGGTTATGATCGGAAATGTAGACGTGACTTCCCGTCAGAACATTGTCCCCGATCACAATTCGGTCGATGCAGCTAATGTGAGCATAGGGTGAAAAGCCGACCCCGTCCCCGATGGCAATGCTCGGGCTAAACCTCTGGTCGCGGTAGTTGGGCACGGCTTCGAGCCACAGATCGCTGGTTGCATAAACGCCAGCACCAAACTTTATGAACTTCGATCCGCGCACCATGCATCGAGGACCGAGATAGAGGCCCGGGGCGCGAAACAGAGGGGCCAGGCAGAAACTCTTGATCTTGTGAACCAGGCGAGACGCCAGTAGCCACAGGGCCCAAGGGAATGGGTCTGCGGAGGCAGCCCGGGTGAAAACCGTCGTAAGTTTCCTCGGTGGAGTCAGAGCTAGCGGTGTGTCGGGCGATGTGTCGAGCAAGAGGGTTGGACTTAGCTAGAGGGTGACGCCGGCCTTTTGCAATGACGTGTGAGGGACCGTGTGCAGGCTGCCAGTGCGGTCCAGTAAAGTCGCCGAGCCGAGCAAAGACAGCGACAGCGCCGCCACGAAGAACGGCACGCTCGGTTGCGTTCCAAGGACCGAAAAAGCAGCCGCTACCAATAAAAGAGCCGTGACTAGGACGGGCGCTCCGACTCCTGACCAAAGATATTCGCGAACCGAGAGGCTGATAGCGGCGCGGGTTCGCGGCATGCTATAGAAAAGATGCGCGCCGATCGAGAAGAAGGAACCAATCAAGGTTCCGAGTGCCACGCCGACGCCGCCAAACATCGCGCCAAGAACGAGGCTGGCGATCAAATTGGAAATGCCTTCGGTCAGGGGGCTTACCTTGATCTGGCTTTGCTGTCCGGCAGCAACCAGGACGACTGAGTAGGCCCCCCCGATTAGCCGCACAAAATTCGCGATCACCAGGACGATCAGGATTGGCGCGCCGGTTTGCACGTAGCGCTGGCCGATCCAGAGTCTGAGGATTGGCCCGGCATAAATGACGGCGGGCATGCAGATGAAGACCAGGAGCAAGACGCTCAGCCGAGTCGAGTTGATGACCAACTTTCCCAGTGCGGTGGCATCTCCTCTAGCGTGCAGCCCGGCGGCATGCGGCATGATCACGTTAATGACGGCATACAACGCTCCACCGACAAACGTAGTCAAACCGGCGGCTACGGAATAGGGCGTGACCGCCGCGAAATCGAAGTGCGCGACCAGCACCAGGTCCAGTCCCGTGACCAGCAGCATGGAAAACGACATCACCACGAGACCAAAGCAGTAGCGCGATAACTCCGCGGCCGTCGAGCGTTGCGCCAGATGGACGCGAAAGCGGATGTCCGGAACCAGGTGCCGCACCAGGAAGTATTGGGCCCCATAGGAAGCAAGCAAACTAAGAGCCATGACTGCGGCCATGGCCACCACCGAGCCGCGTGCCAAAACCACGAGGACCAGGCCAACCGCGGAAATAAGCCGCACGCCCCCCACCGTCATTGCCGGAAGTTCGTTACGTTGTAGACCGATGAACACGCCGTTCCAGGCCGAAGCGGGCAATCCGAGGGCGGTGGCCGCGCCCACGATCAGGAGTGCCCATCGCATTTGCGGTATCAAGTTCGCGGGAATAGCGGGGAATATCCAGGGCGCAATCGCGGCCATTGCCAGCAATAAAATGATCGACAGCAAGGCGCACAAAGCTAGACCAGCAAATGCCGTGCTGAAGACGGAATCGCGCTGCATGGTGTCGTGTTTCTCAGCAGCGAGAGCGATGTAGCGTCCCACGGCGGTCTGCAGTCCGAATTCAAGATATCCAATGTACGCACAGGCCTGTAGAATCAGCACCCACACGCCGTACGCCGCGGGTGTCATGTGGCGAACCAGCACGGGGGGCAATACTAAGGCGACCAGGCCGGTGAGGCCGCCGCGACCGAGGTTCGCAATCGCGTTCTTCAAGAACCGCCATCGATTATTCATGCGTGATATACATCAAGCGGAGCGCGGAGGCAAACGCCGATCAAGTGTGTCTAAGGTCAGTCGCCGTAGCCTCTCCAGAAGCAAGCGGCGAGGGTCATCGCAGTCAAGAGCGGCAACGGCCGCCGCACCCGTAATCCACAGGATCGCAATGATGAGCGTCATCATCGTCCCTAGCAGAATAATGATGATGCGAGGCGGCCAGATCTTGTGCTCGGGCACGACGGGCTCGTCGAGGACTCGAATGGAAGGGACTTCCTTGGCCTCCTGAACTTTCGCCAGTTCGTATTGTCGGGTGAGCACTTCGTAGACGGTTTCGTTGATCTTGGCCTGGCGCGCCAGGTCGTAATAAGTGTTACCGAGAAGCGGCAGTTGCTCGAGGGACGGACCCAGTTGTCCGGTGCCGGCTTTGTTGTCGCCGGCTCCGCTCATGCCGCGAAGTTTGGAGCGAAGTTCTCCAACTCGAGCCGAGGCTGCTCGCACTCTGGAATTCTCGGGACCGTAAACTTGCTCGAGGCCGGTGAGTTCGGTTTCTGCGGCAATCAGCTGCCCTTGGAGGGTTGAGGCTGCTTCGATCATCGCCTTGCCCTGAATTTGCGGATCGAAGGTCATGTTGCGGCTGGAGAACTTACTCAGTTGCAAGGTTGACTCGTCGAGTTGCTGCTTGACGGAGGTCAGCCGCGCTTCCAGGAACTCGCGCTCGCGGCGGGCCGCCGACGTCGTAAGCTGCGCGATTCGCAGGTTCAGATCATCGATATAGGCCTTCGCCAGCACCGCTGCCCTTTGGGCATCGCGGTCCTGGACGCTAATCAGGATGATGCCGCTCTTTTTGTCCTCTGCGACATCGGTTCTCTGCAGGAGGATTTTGCGGGCGTTGTCGTAGCCCTTGGTGGAATACACCTTTCGGAGATCGAATTGGTTGATCAGATCGTCTTGCACGGTGCGGCTGTTCAGCACCCCCACCACGGTTGCGCCGGATGTGCGTAAGCCGAATGCATCGCCGGCAACAGCTCCAAGAACATCTCCGCCCTTCGCGGTCAAGGCTCCGAGCATCGCTGAGGCCGAATTGCTCTGGTCGGGCGGCATCAAGCGAGCCACCGCCTCGTAACGCTTCGGGATTAGGAACGCGACGGCTGTGAATATCACCAGCGCGGCAACCGCAAGCTGCAGAAGTTGGCGGCGATAACTTGCAAGCAGGTCAATCGCCTTCAGCGCTGCTGCCGCCGAGCGAGGCGGTTCGACAAGCATTCCACTGGCGCTCGGCGCACCATTCAACTCAATCGTGGAGGAATCTCTCATTGCAGTCTTTGCCGGTCGAACGTCGGTTGGCCGATGTGGAGATAATCCAGCCAGCGCTTAGTGTCCGATCCGGTCATACTTCCCTTCGGATGTTCCGTGTGTGGGCCAGAACATGATCTGAAATGACGCACTGACGTTGTTCTTGGGGACCGCGCTCAAGAGCAGGAAGTTCCATCGCTCGTACTGGACGGTAGATGTAAGTTGGAAGTCGCCCTTGTAGAGCCAGTCAACCGTGGTGGAGAAGTCGTTCAGACCCCCGCCGCCCAGGAAAGCCGGATCCACATACTGCCGCCGATAGCCTACTTGAATTTTGTTGCGGGACGAAAACCAGTAAGTGCTCCACGCCTGGATTCCATCGCCCTGACGGCCTACCCAGCTACCGATGATCTGCCAGTAATTGGTATAGCCCTGCGCGTAACGCACGTTGGCGTAATAAGGTCCCCCGCCGGGATAGCCCGGGACATTGGTGTAAATGCCTTCAACCCTGAGGTCGAGATTTGGGATCTTCGGAATTCGGGCGAAATAGAGGCCGGGATTGAACGCGGAATCTTGCGGGTAAGCGATCGGATTCGGCTCGTCGTTTGCCATCCCATCGATGTAGAACGTGACCCAGTTACGAAGCTTCGGCAATCGGTAAGAAGCGTTGATGCCGGTATACCGCTTGCCAGGATCAAGTCGCTGACCGTTCCCGTTCGTGTTAAACGTATGCAACCAGGTTTGCAGAGTTGCGGGACGGCCCGGCCCCGCCCACACGACCGAAAGTGCGACTCCAACCTCAAGGTTCTCCGTCATCTTCAGGGCCAGCTTGTCACCCCACGTGTACGGCAGAGGGTTCAGATTCTGGTAGGGATTTCCAACGACCGGAAATGACGGATAGGCGCCGCGTCCCCAATAGTAGCTGGTCAGTGCGCCAACAAACGCCGTATTGCGAATTTTCCCCAGCCATTTAAACGGCTCCGGTAACTCGTACGGCACAATGCGCCCGAACTTCAACATTGGCTCCGATGGCGCGTTATTGGAGAACATGAGCGAGCTTCCGTAGTCGGGGCCCCAAAAGTAATTCTGATAGCCGAAAGAAATCTGCCAGTTGGCGATATTGAGCGCCGCGTAGGCCTCTATCGGGCGAAACTGGCTCAACGAGTTGAAAGTTGGAACCGAAGACAACGGCAATTCCGGAGACAAGTTGGCGTTGACAATTGCCTGCTGCACCGCTGGGGTGTAGTTGGCGATGGCCGCGGAATGCTGAAACTCGCCGCGAAAGTAAAAGGCCAGCGGCCCCGCTTCTGCCCTGCCCGAAACTCCCGCCACGGCGTTGAAACCCTGCCCATACGGTCGCCCGTAGTCGTCGTAAATTGTTTGCGCAAAGTCGTAGCTGTCACGAAGAGGCATGCCGCCGATCTCCGTGGCGCGCTCGTAGGCTGATTCCAGTTGAACCCCGAGATTGCGGGCGCCTTCAAGATTTGCCAGCTCCATGGCAAATTCCTGGTGCAGCGCCTTGACGACTTGTCGAACCGATGAGTTCTCTCCATCAGACGCCTGCAACTGTTCCTCAGCCTCAACCACCAGCCTGGCGCACCCAAGGCGCGGCCACGGCCGGATGGCAATGATTTCGGTTGGCACGTAACCGAGCGCGGCCAGCCGTTCGAACGCCGGGTACACCCAACTATCCAAGGGCATGAATGTCGAACCCATGTAACCAGAGTTGTATCCCTCAGTCCTTGGCTCGCGCTCGAAAGTGCCCCAGTTGGAGGCGTTGATTTCCGGTCCTTGCGATCGCGCCCGGTAAACCTGCGTTCCCATGTACCAGCCGAGTGCGCTCCCAAGCACGGCGTCCGAGGTCCAGTGCTTCTCGCCGATCACGCGGCCGGCGCTGACGCCGGCAGCGAGTCCATAGGCAAGAATCCTGGTTAACGTTCCTGGATATTCATGTACCAGCACGCTCGCTGCCGCCCAACTGATGGCCGCGGTGTTGGACGGGAAAGAATTTCCTCCGCAGAAGAACTGCTTCTTATTGTTGCCGGTGAAAGGACGCCCCCGCTGCGTGATGTACTGCATGGCAGTCGATGCCGCATAGGCGTCGATGGCAGCTTCACCAATCAGGTAACCGGCCTCGCGCTGATGCTCGTCGTGAGTCGCCTGCCCCGTCAGGTAGAGACCCCCTCCGACCCCAACCAACGCCGCCATGCCGGCAGTGGACGCGTAGGCGGCCATCTTGACGGTATTCGGCGACGTCGGCAGGTGCTTCTCAATCGCCGTATCGCTGCCAATGAGTGCGGCTGTGCCAAAAGTCGCCGGAACGAGAAAGCTGAGCGACTGAACATCCAAGTGAAACGGCAGTGTCCAGAATGCTATTTGGTCTTGGAGCAAGTTCTTCGGCAGTGCTCGCAATAAAAGATCAGACATTTCGTCGCGGCTTGAGAGAGATGTGGCGGCCGCGATGGTACCACCAGCGGATTCGCTTGCGGGAGAGTTAAATGACCGCGCTGGGACAGCAGGATGTTGAGTCATCGCTGCTGGATCTACGACTGCATTCGCCACCGTGGGGGCGGCCTGCTGGGTCGGAACAGCGTCTGCATCCAACGCTTCCGACTTTCGTCCGATCTGACTTGCACTCCGTGCGGCTTGCCCTTCGGACGCCTTCCCAGCGGGCGCACCCGACTGAAGACTTGCGGAAGTTTGTGTCGCCAGCTCTGCCAGCCATCGCGAAGCATTTTTCGCAAACACTGGGTCAGTCTGAATGCGCTCATACAGCATCTGGTTTGTAATCGACTTTTCGTCGATGTCGACACCTTCGATTCGAAGACGCTGCGCCAGATACGACTTCAGCAACCCAGCCACCTCGGGTCGATTGTGTAACAGCTGCATTAGCCGTGTACCAGCGTCATTCACTGAAGTTCCAGAAGTCGTTGCCGCGGTTGGAGAATGCTGCGTCACTGCCGACGATCCAACTGGGCCCTGGCCAAATGCGCCTACATTACCAATCAGGAAACACCAGACCCAAACAAATGTGATCGCTCGCAATCTGAGCTTCATCCTTCGGCTCTGTACCAATAAATCGTCAGGTTCAAGACTAGGATGTCTACAACTTGGCCACTACAGCGGCAGCCAAAGCCAGAGAAGTCAAAAACTGAGCAGTTTCGAGAGTGGTCTTCCAAGCAGATGAGCCGGTCACGAACTTCTCGGGTACAACCAATACGTCCCCGGGTTGCATCTTCGTGCTTAACACTCCGCCTGAAAACAGGTCGCCCGTGCCGCCAGATGACACGACCGACCCGTTGGCGCGAATGATATAGATCCCCTTCTTGTTGGCCAGTTCAGTTGTTCCCCCAGCCTGCCTTAAGTACCACTCCGCTGTCTTCCCAGGCTCATATGTGATGGCATTCGGGTTATAGACCTCGCCGTATGACAGCACGAAATTCGGCTTCTTCGGGATCGTTATCATGTCCCCGGCGCGCAGCGTGATGTCAGATGGCGTATTTTCCCAGGTCGAGACATCAGAATTAATGGTTATCACCAATCGGCCTGAAACTGGCTGGCTCTTCAACTGTCCTAGAATCTGCGCTTGCTGCTGTTGCATGGCCTGCATCAGCGCTGCGGTGTCCTGGCCTGAAGCATTCGGTGACACTTTCACAGTTGAACTAGTGAGTTCAATGCGGCGGATCAGCTCGGCTCTCCCCTTCTCGCCTAGCTCCCGAACCTCGATCCGTTCCAGCACCGCGCCCGAGGGGTAAGCAGTGGGGAGAAAACCTCCAACCCTTTTCAGTAGCGCGCTTAGTCTCTCGCCCTCATTGATGCCATAGTTGCCGGGGTACAAGACTTCGCCTCGGATTGACACAGAACGCCCAATGTCGCCCCAACCGGGAATTTGCAGGATAGTCAGCACATCGCCCGGCTTGAGCCTTACATCGGCCGAGGCCTCGCCTGCGACAGCCGCACCAATCTTTACGGTTTGCTGATCCGTGGCAACCCTTTGGCCGTTTTCCACGACGTAGCTGGCGAGACTCGCCGAGTCGAGATAAGCGCTTCGCTTGAATCCTCCCGCCATCTTTACCAGTCCGGCCGCTGTCATACCCGCGCTCATTGGATATTGGCCAGGGCGCGCCACATTTCCGTAGATGGCCACTCTGGGCGCGTCAACCTCATAACGTCCATAGAGGCGAACGGTATCAAATTGCTGCAACGTCACAGTGTCGTCGCCCGCCAACGCACTCGCCAGATTGAACTCGATGGTGACAGGATGAAAGTCGGGAGGTTGCAATCGCACGATCTCCGCATGCATTGCCGGCTCGGGCAATACTTCCTGGTAGGAGTGCACCAGGTCAGTGACCTTCATTCCGTCCTGGTAGGGATAGCTTCCCGGACGATACACGTGTCCTTCGAGGTAAATCGTCTTGTCACTGTAGGGAAGGATGGGCGCCACGGTCACGCGGTCACCATCCTTGACCCAGAACGAACCGACCGCCTCGGGCAGAGGGCGCTCGCCTGCTACCCCGGGCAGCTTTACATTCAAAGTTACGCGTTTGGTATGAGCTTCAATCCGCTCGACCTTGATTTCGTCCATGGAGGCGGAGACCGACACTCCTCCGGCCATCTCCAGTACATTCGCAAGCCGTGTATCAGCCAGCAGTTCATAAATCGCGGGCCGACGCACCATCCCTGAGACGGCAACAAGTGGACCAACCGTCGGCACGAGGATGCTGTCTCCGGGCTCCAGGTGCTCAATTCCTTCGCGAACGCCGCGCAGCAACAGGTCGTACAGGTCCATCTGACCTAGGAGTTGCTTTCCGCGAAAATGCTTAACGACGCGCAACGACCCGGTAGCTGTCGGGCCGCCAGCCGCATAAAGCGCGTTTAACGGAGTTGAGAGAGCGCTGATGTCGTAAGCCCCGGGGCGCTGTACGTCTCCTACGACGTAAACGCGGACCGTCCTAATGCGAGTTACTGACAGATCCACGTGCGCATTTCTGAATTGAGGTTCGAGCCTGGCCTGGACCACCTTCTGTGCTTGGGCCAGCGAGAAGCCTGCGACCACGACTGGGCCGGCTTCTGGTAGAACAATCCTGCCCTCACGATCGACAGTCTGAGTAAGCTTTTGCGACACTCCGCCCCAGATGTCGAGTGTTACCGTATCGCCCGACCCAAGGACGTACTCTGGCCCAGCCGGCAAATCCATCGGGAATTGGTTCAGACCAACCGCATCGGGTCGAAAGATATCGGAGCCAAAACGCTTTAGCCCCCTGGCGTCTTGTGGAAACTGCGCGTACAGCGCTTTGGTCGACGCAAGATTCGGGTAGGGGTTGGGTTGTGGAATCGTCCGCGGATTGATCGAGGAGTCGTCGAACTTTTGGTCGCTGGCCGCTGTTCGACCCGGTGTTCTGGCGGTAGAGGATTCGCCGCTCCGGGTGCCCCCGGTCATCTGTCCAACGGAATTATTCATCTGTCCCGTGGAAGTACTAGTCCGTTCGGTGGAACTAGCGGAGATCCCCTCAGATCTAGCTGCAGCGCTCACCGAAGTCTGTTGGTTCGAGTCCCCAGACTCTTTGAGAATGCTCTCGGCTTGAGCTTCGCTGATCGTTCCCTGTTCGACAAGATCGTGAACTGCTGTGGTTCGGAACTTCGCGTCGGATTGAAACTTCGCCGCCAGCATGGTGTCGGAGATCGCCTCGGGCTCAATCGCACTTCCTTCTTCTCGCAGTTGCCGAGCGAGAATCGCTTTAAGCTGATCAACGACTTCAGGATGCGCCTGTAATAGAGACTCGATCTGCGCTTGAGGTTCGGAGGCCGAGGTCTGGGTCACCCCGTGCAGGCACAACGAAAACACAACCGAAAGGCAGAGTGTCGTTCGTAAAATTAGTTTGAACATGAGAGTGGGATATCCGCCTGCCACTTTGGCACCGACAGCGGCCGAGTTAGGATTCTGCGGCCTGCGGCGAACCGTCGCCAGGATGGCCAAGAGCGTTCAGCAGGAAGTCCGCGTAAGCGGGAGCAGACTGTTCTGTTTTCCATTCCAGCTTCTTCCCGGTGAAAAGGTGATAGAGATTCTGGTGAGCGCTAACAATCCCCGCCAGGCTGAGCGTGGCCATCGAGGCTTCAACGTCGCCAATCAACCCTTTGGCGGCACACCGCTTGAAGTATCCATGAATCACGTCGAAGATCGGACCGAGATGCTCGCGGACCATTCGGTCTGCACCCGGCACTTCAAAGCCCGCAACATAGAGCAGCCTCAATAGATCCGGCTGTTCGAAAACCTTTTCCAGCAGAAATTTTGAAAGCATGGGAACGATCACGGGAAGGTCTGCATCAGCAGCCAGCTTGGACTGCAATTCCCTTCCCATGCGAACTCGACTCAGCCGCGATTCCACCGCGGCCCAGAAAAGCTCTGTCTTACGAGGAAAATAGCGAAAAAGCGTAACTTCGTTGACCTTCGCAAGATTCGATATATCCCGCGTACTGGCTCCCTTGTACCCGTGGCGAGAAAACAACTGTGCGGCCGCCTCGACGATGCGAGCTTCGGTGACACTATTGCCCGGGGCGTTTTTCACAAGTTTGTTCCTCTGCTGGGAGTTGAGCGAACAATGCGAATTACTAAACACATCGCTCGATCTCATCCACGCCGACTTCCACGGCAACGCTTTGGCGAATGAGATCGATAGAGAGAACGACACGAAGACCACTCTTCTTGCGGGTTAACACGCCGTTCATTCCGCTCAGGGGACCGGACTTGATGCGCACTCGGCTCCCAATCACCAGATAGGGGTGAGGTTCAAACTTGCGAAGGGGAAGTTCATTCCGCAGCCACTCGATTTCGCTGTCCGGAACCAACGCAGGAAGCCTGCCTGAGCCGGCGAAAGCGACAACGCCGGGCGCGTCCAAAACCCGGCGCGACATTCTCCGGTCCACATGCACAAACACATAATTGGGAAAAACCGGGAACTCAACTTCCATCTTGGAGCCGTTCCTCCACCTCCGCTCAGCCTTGTAGAGCGGCAGGAAGTACTCGACATCCCGCACTTCCAGGTGGCGAACTACCGACTTCTCATGTCTGGGAGCCGTATAAGCAGCCAACCAAACTGGCGCCTGCGCAACATCGCGCGGGGTAATCAGTACGGACTCAGGAACCGGTAAGGCACCTATGGCAGTAATCGGCGGACTATCGGACAAGGCTTCGCCATCCTCAATTAGAAGAGGTGTTTTCCACAGTGGAGTGTAAAACTTGCTTGCGAATGTGTTGCGGGTTTAACTAGTGACGCTTATGTCCATCGTTATGCCAAGCGGACCAGAAATTCATGACTGATCGACACACTGCTCCTCCCAATGTTGGCATCTGCTTGCCCCACATTGAGCAACTGACCGTCGGAAATCACCAAGAGTGGATTGACGATATGGGACGCAGTAAGACGCCGTCAAGACAATTTTTGAGGAAGCTTCATTAAACCTTTTATCGCCCAAAATGAGCCGACTGGAGAAGCTTTGGCAAGCAAGCGCTTGCACTCACTGCATTCCTACTGACTAGCGCAACATCTTGCTCCGAGCTAAGCTGTTCAGGCAATGGACGACGCAAAACTCCGCGCTTGGTGGTTTCATCGTCAAGGTCTCGATGGTTCCATGAAGGGAAATACGGCTGGCAATGTGCTCGCACGCGCGGGATGGGCCCGCTCTGTCGCCGGGTCCGGACCCTACCTGGCATTATTCTCGCGTGCCGGACTGTCGCGTGAAGCGGTCGACACAGCCGTCGCAAAACTGGAGATCCACGAGCTGCCCTCCGCTCGGGGTTGCACCTACATTCTCCCGGAACAGGATTTTGCACTCGGGCTTCGCGTCGGCGAACAATTCTCTGGCGGAGAAATGACACTCGCTCGCAAATTAGGCGTCACCGACAGCGAAGTAACAAAACTATGTTCGGCGGTCCTCGATTCTCTTCGCAAAGGTCCGCTGTCGCCTGACGAAATCCGCGATTCCACCGGTTCCGCTTCGCGGAGCCTCGGCCCCGAGGGCGCCAAAAAGGGCCTGACCACGACCCTGCCTCTGGCGCTCGGCAGTCTGCAGGCATCCGGACAGATTCGGCGCATTCCGACCAACGGTCGGCTCGACCAACAACGTTATCGCTATGCGCTCTGGAAGCCCAGCCCGATGGAGAAGTTTCGACTCTCAGCCGCGGACTCCTACACAGAACTCGCTCGCCGCTACTTTCGTTGGATTGGACCGGCAACGTTGACCGAATTCCAATGGTTCAGTGGATTAGGCGTGAAGGCCGCCAAAGCAGCCATCGAACCGCTCGGCCTCGTCCCGGTCGAGCCTGCAAGCGACCGTCTCATGTTCCCCGAGGACTGCGAGCTGTTCGCGAAATTCAAGACTCCCGAGGTTCCTGCATATGCCTTAGTCAGTTGCGTGGATTCGATGTTCCTTTTACGGCGGAGTCTCTCTTGTTTGCTCACGGCCGAAGCGAGCAAACAGAAAGTCCACGCGGACAAGGGACCATGCGAACTGGGCAGCCTCTCCGACCTCTCCAGCAACGCCATTCTTGACCGAGGTTCAATCGTCGGGCTCTGGGAATACGACCCGGAAAGCAGTTCCATCGCATGGTTCTCCTTCGACAACGCAGACGATCCGATGCGCGAATGCGTGTCGCGAACCGAAGCCTACATTCGCGACCAACTGGGCGATGCCCGCTCCTTCAGCCTGGACAGTCCGAAGAGCAGAGCGCCAAAGATCAAGGCGCTTCGTGATGAGCAGACGAAGCGGAAGTGAGCAAGGCGCGCTGTGCCTGTCTCAATTGCAAAAGATAACTCTGCTTGAGACAAATCATGATATTGTGCCGGAAGCAGAAAAGCTCCATGCAGTTTTGGGGCTAACCAAGAAATGCAAGGAGAACGCATGCCTACCGGAGTCGGAGAACAAGCAGGAAACCCGTTCGCAAAAAAGGCCAAGCAGGGCGTTGGGGAGCAGGCGGCCAAGCCAAAAACCAAGAAGGCCGCTAAGAAGAAAAAGAGCTAGTCGGCGATCGTCTGCCGCGAGCCACGCCCTTCGTTCCAGCCAATGGTCGAAGCTCACACCTCGCAGGCGAAACTAGCCACTTCCCCGGCAACAACTGCCGTGGTGAATTCGTCTCATCCCAGGGCGACGGGCAACCGTCGCCTTGCTACTTTTTCGCGAAATCTGAAAGTGATCCGCCTCACAGAGCCTCCGTCGCGTTTTCGGTACACTACTGGCCTATGCTCAACAAAAAACAGTTTCGCGACCGCGCCATGCGCGAGTTCCGTGAGATCGGCAAGCAGGTACTCGGCCTCGCCACTGACCGCGATCTCTACCAGAAGCTGGAGGCGGAGGTCATCCAGCGCAACTCGAGCTTGTCGGAGGGCGGCAATCCGTACCTCTCGATGTGGCGTGGCGCCTATACCGATGCCACTGCGATGCGTCTGCGTCGGTTGTTTGCACCCGAGGCCAACCTGTCTTTGCGGCGGCTGGCAACCCAGATTTCCGATTACCCGGAGATGTTGCACGACAAGCTGACTGCAAAGGAACTATCCAACGACCTCGCCGACCTCGACCGTATGAGTTCCTACCTCAAGGAACACGTGGATCCGCACTTCACCGACCACGAGCGGACTCCCGCGGCGCTGGCGACGACAAACCGCCAGTTGGATCGGGCCCTCGATCTGCTCATTGATTGCACGAAACGGTACTACTGGATCGTCGCCGACTCCTACATCGACATCGAAGTCAACTACAGCGAAGACCCATTGACCGTGTTTCGTTCACCGTGGCTGGCTGACAAGTCATAGGTTCGCCGCTCTCGGCACGCCTGTCACAGCCTTGTGGGGAGCTTAAACGCGGCTCAGCCAAGCTCTCTTCACTACCAAATCCGGCAAACTTTGTCGCTAGGCTTGACCATCGGTGCGCCAGCCTTGCATCCGAAGGCGGTCCCGAACTCAGGCACATTCTCGACGACCCCGTTGATCCGGTATTTCCCTGGCGAATGTGGATCGGTCACAGCGTTGACCCGCTGGTTTTCGGGCCGCTGATTTTCGCACGCCCATTGGGCGAATCCCACAAAGAACCGTTGATCGGGAGTAAGCCCGTCCTGGCTACTTAACGAGGTCCCCTTCGTCGCATTCTTCCAGGCAACATAGGCCAGAATTGTGCCACCCAGGTCGGCAACATCCTCGCCTTCCGTCAGCCTGGAGTTGATCTTGATGTCGTCAACAACAACGTAAGTTCCGTACTGATCCACCACGCAGTTTGCCTGTTTCACAAACTGATCGGCATCCTGCTTGGTCCACCAGTCTTTCAGGTTGCCCTTGGCATCGAATTGCCGGCCTTCATCGTCGAACGCATGCGTCAACTCATGTCCGATGGTCGATCCGGTATTGCCATAGTTCGGTGCGGCGTCCATTTTGGCGTCATACAACGGTGGCTGAAGAACGCCCGCAGGAAAGTTGATGTCATTCATTTGCGGGTTGTAGTACGCGTTCACCGTGGGCGGAGTCATGTCCCACTCGGTGCGGTCCACCGGTTGTCCGATCTTGTCGATCTGCCGTTTGGTTTCGAACTCCGTCGCCCGCACGTCGTTCCCATAGAAATCCGAAGGGGTAATCGTCACGGAGCTGTAATCGCGCCACTTGTCGGGATAGCCAACCTTATTACTAACGGCCTTCAGCTTCACGATAGCCTGCTGTTTGGTAGCCGGACTCATCCATTCCAATTGCTGAATGCGGACTGCCATCGCATCCTCAATCTGCCTGGTCATCTCCACGGTTGAGGCCTTCAGCTCCGGCCCAAACGTCTTGCGGACATAAACCTCGCCCAGCGCTTCTCCCAGATCGCCATCCGTGTATTGGACGCACCGCTTCCAGCGCGGCTGCAGCTCGGTCGCGCCCCGCAAATACTTGCGGTACAACTCGAAGTTCGCATTAACGAATGCGGAAGAAAGAAACGGAGCGCGCGAATGTGCAACATGCCAGCGAATGTAAGTCTGCCAATCCTCGAGCGAAGCCGACTTAACCTGAGAGTCCACGTCCTGGAAGAAATCCGGCCATGAAACGTTCAGAATCTCGAATTTTGGTACACCAGAAGCGCTGAAGAAGGCTGTCCAATCAAAGTCAGGAGCCACCTTGTAAAGATCGGGGACGGTCATCTTGTGCTTCTGTTTGTACGGATCGCGGCGCTCGACCCGTGTAAGAGAGGCCTTGGCCAAGCTGGTTTCCATCCGCATTACGGTCGCTGCATTTTTGCTGGCTACTTCCGGAGAATCGCCCAGCAACTCGAACATCTTCTGCACGTGTTGCAGGTACCGCTCGCGAGTTTCCTTCGATTTCGCGTCATCCTTTACGTAGTAGTCACGATCGGGCAGGCCCAGGCCCCCCTGGCTGATCTCGACGATCATTTGATCTGAGTCATCTGGATCCTGCGTCGGGCCAAAACGGAAGAGCACCGACACCCCCTGCATCTGCAGCTTGGCAATTAGGGCAGCCAGTTGCTTTCGGTCTTTCAGGTTCTGCACGGCGGCAAGATCGGGTTGCATAGGCTTGGCTCCAAGCTGCTCGACCAGCGTCTCGTTCATGCAGGAAGCGTAAAAGTCGCCAATCTTCTGGGTGACCGGATCGCGGTCCTTGGCGGCGGCTGCCTGCTCCAGAAGTCCCTTCAGGTATTGCAAATTGTCCTGATACAGCTTGCCGTAGACGCTCCACGAAGTCTGGTCCGGAGGGATCGGGTTCTGCTTCTGCCAGCCACCACAGGAATACGTATAAAAATCCACACAGGGATCGATCGAACGGTCCATGGCTGCGACGTCGAGGCTGGGCGTGTAGGGCAACTCCGGCTCGGCTTGAGTTGCGGTGGCAGCAGTTTTGGCGGCGGGACGCATTGCCGCAGGCGACGATTGGGCGCAGCATCCGGCACTCAAAAGGGCAGAAATAATCAGGGCTCTAAGTAGCGGCAAGAACATCCTCCAGGCGAACCGATGAGCATAACAAACCCTGTGGCTTCCAGCACCCGCTCGGGGACGGGCGCGGGCCTTGGAGTGATGTTCGGCAGCAACCATTAAGATTTGTTTCTGTCCGTGTGTCGTTGATGGCAAATCAGTTACCCGGAATGGGCTGCCGAAACACGCGAAGCGCTTTCGGGTTTAAAGTAATGCAGTCACGATTGGCCGCGTGCTGCAGAGCTTTATGGGTTTGCTTTCGGAAGTTCGAACAGGAGTATGGCAATGAAATCACACCGGCGAATTGGATGGGTCCTCGCGGCGCTGATGTTGGTGGCGCTCGCTACGGCGAACCTGCTCGGGCAAGACGGGGAGAACGCTGGCATTCCGACCAGTGTCAGCTATCCTCCCAGCAACCCGGATCCCCAAGCCAGTCCCGGGACTCCGAGCAATGACCCGCCCGCCCGTGTGGCGCGCATCCAGTACATCTCCGGACAAGTCTCGATGCAGCCCGGGGGAGTCAACGATTGGGTCGCCGCCAGCCTGAACCGGCCGTTGACCAGCGCCGACCGCGTCTGGACAGACAAGGATTCCCGTGTCGAACTGAATGTCGGCGGCGGATATCTTCGCATGAACTCCGAGAGCAGCCTGACCCTCACCAATGTGGGCGACAACACCATTCAGGCCGAACTCGATCAGGGCGTTCTCGAACTCACCGTGCGGCATCTTGAGCCGGGCGAGATCTACGAGATCGACACGCCCAACGTGGCGTTCACCGTAATGAAGTCGGGGGTATACCGCTTCGATGTAAATCCCAACGATGACCAGACTTGGGTAACGGTCCGTAAAGGATATGGTGAGGCCACCGGACGTGGCAACGCGGTGAAAGTCAGCGATGGATCGCAGGTCCGCTTCACCGGTCAGAACTCGCTGCAGCACCAGGCGTATGCCGCACCTGCTCCCGACGGCTTCGATGACTGGGCCAAGATCCGCGACAAGCGCCTCGACGACTCCCAATCGGCCCGCTACGTTGCCCCTGGGGTCATCGGGTATGAAGATCTCGATGGCTACGGTACCTGGCAGACCGTGCCTACATACGGACCCATATGGGTACCCTCTGGCGTGCCGGTCGGATGGGCCCCCTATCGCTACGGCCACTGGGTGTGGGTCGCCCCCTGGGGATGGACTTGGGTCGACAACGCTCCGTGGGGCTTTGCTCCATTTCACTATGGCCGATGGGTTTCGTACGGTGGCTACTGGGGCTGGGCTCCGGGTCCTGTTATCGGTGTCGGTTGGCGTCCGTACTACGCTCCTGCCCTTGTGGGCTGGGTCGGTGGTGCAGGATGGGGCTTCGGCGTTTCCTTTGGCTTCGGCTTCGGAGCCGGCTGTGGATGGTTCCCCCTGGGTTGGGGTGAGCCGTTCTATCCCTGGTATCACGGCTACCGTGGTGGATACGTCAGCCAGAACTACATTCGCAATGTAAATGTCACGAATACGCATATCACGAACATTACGAACGTGACTAACAACTATTACAACAACTCGATCAACAACACGCACTACGTGAATCGCACTGTCGCCGGAGCGGTCACGGCAGCGCCCAATTCCGCTTTGGCCTCCGGACAAAACATCGCCAAGGTCGGCACTGTCGTTCCTAAGTCCGAATTGGGCAAGGGCCAGGTCATGCGGAACGTCGATGTATCGCCAACCAAACAAGCCGTACTGGGTGGCCAGACTCCGCGCACCACTGGCGTGCCACCTAGCGCGGCGTTTAACAGACCAGTCGTCACGCGAGCCACACCTCCCGCGCGGCAGGCGAGTGCGGTAAGTGAGGCGCATAACACACCGGCGGCGCCTGCATCGTTGGGCGTACATAATCCCAGCACTGCGTCCGCCGCGGCAGGTACCCATAACGTACCGCGTCCCCCGGAGCGCACGGCTTCGCTGAACCCGCCAGCGAATCCTGCGCATACGGCTCAGCCGGCCTCGCAGCGTCCTGTGCCGACGTCTACAGCCCAGCCGGCTTCGCAGCATCCTGTACCCAAACCTCCTTATGCCGGAGGGGCCGCCCCCAGTGGGACAGCCAGCCACCCTGCTACGGCCAACAACGCAGCGCATGTGGCAACTCCGCAGCAGCACGAGGCAACGGCTGTGCAGCACGCGCCCGCGCCTGCGTCCGCTCCGCACAATCAACAACAGCCGAGTAAACAGAACGGCGGCAAACAGAACGAAGCTAAGCCACATGAGGCGGCAAAGAATCCAGGAATGGCGTCCGCGCAAGTACCGCAGCCCCCGTCCGGCTACTCGTATCATGCCGCCCCCGCTTATAGCGCTTCGCCTTATTCGGGTCGCGGCGCATCCAACAATGCAAGTTACGCCAGCAGCGCTTCGCCCTACGCCTCAAGCCGCAGGCCCTATTCCGCCCCCGCCGCGACTTACCGTTCCGCGGCACCGTACGGCAATGCCCCCTACAGTGCTCGCGCAACCAGTCAGCCGGCACCTCATTACTCGGCTCCCTCTGCTCCGCATTATTCGGGTGGCGGCGCACCGGGCGGTGGAGGACACTACTCTGGCGGTGGAGGTGGCGGCGGCTCGCATGCCTCCGGCGGTCACAGCGGAGGCCACGGTCGCTAACAGTTTGCCGGTAGCTGAATATCAAAACGGGTGGCTTAAGGCCGCCCGTCTTCTTTTTGCGTTGTAAGTGCCACGCTTCAGCTGAGCGCTGGCTCGGGTTCACTCCAACACATAGCCGCCCAGCAGCTTATAATCGAAGTGTGAGTAGCTCCCGAGTCAAACAGGTCGCGACCGCCAACTTCCCCACCCGATGGGGAAATTTCCGGATCTATGGCTTCGAAGGCTATTTCGAGGACCCACCGGAAGACGTCGCCGCCGAAAAAGTTGGCCAACTTGCTCGCGAAGGAAAACTCGAACGCCGTAAGGAGGAGGCGGTTGCCCTCGTCATGGGAGACATCCACTCCGCGCCTCCGCTGGTTCGCATCCACTCGCAGTGCCTGACGGGCGACGTGTTCGGCTCCATGCGCTGCGATTGCCGCCAGCAGCTTGAGCTTTCGCTTTCGCTGATCGCCGAGGCTGGCGCCGGCGTGTTGATTTACGAGCAGCAGGAAGGCCGCGGAATCGGCTTGATGGCAAAGCTCCGGGCCTACGAGCTACAGGACGGTGGCTTGGACACCATTGAAGCGAATGAGGAGCTAGGCTACGACGCCGACTATCGCCAGTACACGTTACCCGCTGAGATGCTCAAGACGCTGGGAGTTACTTCAGTGCGGTTGATCTCCAACAACCCCGACAAGGTCGCTGCATTGGAGAATTCTGGAATCAAGGTCGTGGAGCGCGTGCCGGCCGACGTCGAGCCCTACGAACATGCGGAAAAGTACCTGCAAACCAAAAAAGACCGCATGGGCCACCTGTTCACCAGCTTGTAGTTACATCAGGCTTTCCCAGAGCGTTTCCCGCTCCCCGGTCCTGCAAGTTCCTTCGCAATATCTGACTCATTTTTCACCGGCACTAATTTTATCGCCGCGCGTGCCAGGCTGATGTACGCCTCTCGCGCGTGCGGAGTCGCTTGTAGAGCCGCCAAATGACTGCGAACGGTGGCTACATCGCCGCGCACCAGTGGTCCACTGAAAGCCGCCGCCGCTCCGTGCTCCAGATAATTGTTGAGCGTCTGCCGCAGCAGCGGACCCGCCATGGTTCTGATATCCGACCTCTTGATGCCTGCCGCCTTACCCACTTGTTCCACCGCTGCCATGAGCGCGATCACCATAGGTGAGGCGAACGTCCCGAACGCGTGATAAAGAACCTTGTTCTGCTTTTTGATTGGAACTGCTATTCCCCCAAGATCGCGGACCACCTTCATTGCCAAACGGACTGCTTTTGCGTCTCCCTCCACTCCGAAGGGCACGCCCGCAAGTGTCGGCATCGACCGGTGCACGAAAGTCATGAGGGGATGCACCGATGCAACGTTTGCACCCTGAGCGCGCAGCGGTGACAGCACGTCGCTCGTGAGTGCTCCACTGGAGTGAAAAACCGTTCGCCCGTGCCACTCCTGGGCCGCCGCCAATTTCGCCGCAACTAAAGCGATCTCATCATCCGGGACCGTGATCCACACCAATCCTGTGTCGAGCGTTTTCTGTCCAAGCGCCACGACCTCAGCATTCACCCGCCGAGCCAGTTTCGTCACGTCCCTCGAAACCTGCTTCCGGGAGCGCGTGACAAGGAACTGCGTTTGATATCCAGCCCCCGCCACGTTGACCGCCAGCGCAGAGCCCAATCTGCCCGGACCCACTATGCTGACAGTAACGCGTCTTGAGCTCGCCTTTGGCACCGCCGCCAGCATAGCAAACCATCCCGTTCCTTCCGGGCAGCCGTATGCCCTGCTTTATAGTGGAGGACATGCCTGCCCGAAAAAGCACTGCTCGGAAACCCCCAAAATCGAAGTCAACCGCCTCCTTGCCGCTGAAGGTCTTGTCCTCCAAGACCGTCTTCAAAGGACGGGTCTTCGACGTGACCCGCGACCGCGTGCAAGAACCGAATGGTGTCACGGCCATCCGCGAAGTGATACGCCACTCCGGATCGGTGGTTGTCCTCGCGGTGGACGACTCCTCGCCAGAACCGTGCGTGCTTCTGGAACGTCAATACCGATACGCCGCGCAGGATTACATGCTTGAGTTACCGGCAGGGCGAATCGATCCCGGCGAAGTTCCCTTGGCCGCTGGAAAGCGCGAGTTATGGGAAGAAACCGGCTATCGCGCTCGCCTCTGGAAAAAAGCCCTGTTCTTTTATCCCAGCCCAGGCTTCCTCGAAGAAACCATGACCGTATTTCTCGCTCGCGGACTCAAGCCCGGCAAAGCCCACCCCGAAGACGACGAGCGCATCGAGCATGAACTAATTCCACTCTCGAAAGTTGTAAATCTCATTATGTCGGGCAGAATTCGCGACGGAAAAACCATCGCCGGTGTTCTCTGGTACAAGCAGCAATTGGCGCGCAACAGCGCATGACCCGTACTGAAACACCCGTCGCAAATCGCAACGATTCAACGATGTTGGCCGTTAATTCCGCATTAATAGCGTCGCAACTCAAAGATCACCAGCACCTTCACAACCCCGTCTGTATACTCTGTTGACAACACCACGAACTTACTACACAATCTTGGCTAGACGGTTCAACAGGCGTGACTCCGATCCGCCAGCGCCCATCTGGGAATCTGATTTCTACGGGAGACTGGCCCGTTAGCTTCAACCTGCTTGACCCGATTCTCGAACGGTGTCTGCCCGTGAGGATGCAGACCGCCCGTTGCCCGGAGGAACAGAAAGTGAAATTGAAAGGAACCGTGAAGTGGTTCAATAACGCTAAGGGTTTTGGTTTTATCGGGCGTGACGACGGTCCCGATGTATTCGTCCACTACAGCGCTCTGAATGCTGAGGGTTACAAGAGCCTTCAGGAAGGGGATGTAGTCGAATTCGAGATTGTCGACGGTCAGAAAGGGCCGCAAGCTGCCAACGTGGTGAAGATGCAGTAGCTCCAGATAGTATTCGCCTGAGAATCCCGGCTTCTCCGCTGGGATTTTTTTGCGCCGCCATCGCAATGCCCAACTCTGCAGAATGGAGGCACGCGCCACTCTCCGACGATTGCACGTTACAATTCCCTTGGATACTGCTCGTGGACAACAAGACCATCGCGAACGTTTTATACGAAACCGCCGACCTGATGGAAATCAACGGCGATGACTCTTTCCGCATTCGCTCCTATCGGAACGCCGCGGAAGCTTTGGAGGGGCTTCCGCAACAGGTTTCCACTCTGGCCGACGATCCGAAAAAGTTGCTGGAGATTCCCGGTGTCGGCAAGAGCATGGCCGCTAACATCCAGCAGTTGACGCAGACCGGAAAGCTATCTCTGCATCAGGAACTGCTGCAGAAGTATCGGCCTTCCATGTTGGAATTGCTAAAGATCCAGGGTCTCGGACCAAAGACCATTGCGCTGATCTGGAGCGCTTTTCAAGTAAGTGACTTGGCCGGCGTCGAACAGCTTGCGAAAGAAGCCAAGTTACAAACTCTGCCCCGCATGAGCGCAAAGACCGAGCAGAAGATCCTCAAAGCGATCGAGGATTACCGCCGCATTGCGGGACGTTTCTTGATTGACGAAGCCGACCGCACTGCCGAGAAACTTGCCGCCCACCTCAAAAGCATCAAGGGGATTGATGCAATCACTCCCGCCGGTTCCCTGCGCCGGGGCCGGGAGACCGTGGGCGACCTCGATGTCCTGGTCACCGGTCCCTGCTGCATCGACGAGAAGCAACGCGCAGCCCTGATCGAGCAAATCGTTTTGTTCCCCGGAATCGATCAGGTTCTCGCCAAAGGTGACAACAAGGTCAGTTTCAAACTGCGCAACGGCCTGCAGGTAGACGTCCGCACTCTGGCTCCGGATTCTTATGGCGCGGGCCTGCAGTATTTCACGGGATCAAAAAGTCATGGCGTCGCCCTGCGACAGCGCGCCTTGAAGATGGGCTTCACCTTGAACGAGTATGGCCTGAATCGCCTGAAGGACAACGAGTGGGTTGCCGGCAAAACCGAAGAAGAGCTCTACAACACCCTGAAGCTCGACTGGATTCCGCCCGAACTGCGCGAAAATCTAGGCGAAATCGAGGCAGCGGAAAAGCACGAACTTCCCAACCTGATCACGCTGCAAGACATCCGTGGTGAAGTGCACATGCACACCGTCGAAACTGACGGGAAAAACACGATCGAAGAGATGGCCGAGGCCGCCAAGCAACGCGGCTACCAGTACATCGCCATCACCGACCACTCCAAGAACCTGGCGATCGCTAACGGCCTCGACGACAAACGCGCTCTGAAGCACATCGCCCGCATTAAAGCCGCAAACGATCAGATCGATGGCATCACCATCATGTCCGGCATCGAAGTCGACATTCTGAGCGACGGGGCTCTCGATCTCTCCGACTCGGTACTGGAGCAGATGGATGTGGTGGTTGCCAGTGTCCACTCCGCTTTCAACCAGGAGCGTCCACAAATGACCGATCGCCTGCTCCGAGCGATCAACAACAAGAACGTCGCAATCCTTGGGCATCCCACGGGCCGGCTGCAATTGCGCCGCGAAGCCTACCAATTTGATTTCGAGGCGGTGCTGAAGACAGCCGCTGACCAGCAGGTCGCGATGGAGTTGAACGCCTACCCTGATCGTCTGGACCTCAACGACGTTCACCTGCGCATGGCGCGCGACCGCAGCGTCAAAATCGTGATTAACACCGACGCCCACCATACTTCACACTTTGAAAAGATCAAGTATGGAATTCTGCAGGCTCGCCGCGCTTGGCTCACGGCAAAAGATGTTCTTAACACGCTTCCCGAAAAAGAATTTCGCAGCGCGATCAAACATCACTGGCCAACAAACTAAGTGAATCCCTCTCCCACCGAGCGTAAGCTAGACTTGGCGCTCCTTCCAGGAGGTGCCTATGGCAGACACTAACTTTCCCAAACCGGGGTCCGGGTTCGACGCGGGCCACGTACCCATGACCGAAGAATTCGACAGCGCCCGGCGCACCCTGCCCCCGGTTGCTCCGCTCGCAGTCGCACTCTTAGTTGTCGTGGTCTTCATTGCCGGAGTCGCCTACATCTTTCGCTCCAAACCCGTCGCACAAGGCCAGGTCGACCAGGCCTTCGCGATGCAGCAACAGGACACCCCGTATTCCATGGTCCTGATGCAGGTGACCCTGCGCAACATTGGCGACAAGATGCTTTACATTAAGGAAATCAAGGCCGACATCACGACCGATCAAGGCAACTCTGTCGATGACGCGGCGTCAGCGGTGGATTATGCGCGCTATCTACAGGCCTTCCCTGACTTACGGCCCTACGCGACGGAACCCTTGAAGGTTGAAACCAAGATCCCGCCCGGAGGCGAGGCCAAGGGCAGTGTGATGGTCGCCTTCCCCATTACGAAGGATCAGTTCTATGCCCGCAAAGACCTGAACGTCACCATCTACCCTTACGATCAGAAGCCTATCGTGCTCCACGAAACAGGCAAGGCGCCTGCGAAGTAATAGCCCTAACGAAATAAAGCCAGAGGTATGCTCTGGCTTCGTTCGTTTCTATGTTCCCTCGCAAGACCCTACGACGGAGTCACCGGCTTGGGTGCGTTCTTCGGAGTGCTCAAGTACCCCGTGATGCTGTTTTTGTCGGCGGTGAACACCACAACCTCGTACAGCAGGTGATCACGCCCAGTGTAGAACTGCAGCGGTTCTCCCACCGTGCGGTCCTTCTTCTCGATCGTCTTGTCGTCTGCGATCACGTTGAGCGTGAATCGGCTCTTCTTGGCGTCCACCTTTTTCAATTCGAAGCTCACGGTTGAAATGGGCGTCCTCGCTCCCTTGCGCAGCGTGAAGTCAAAATAGTTGCGATCGCCCTTGTGTTTCAGAACGTCGAGTTCAGCCGACGTATGCGCGATCAACCCACTTTGGACACCCAGGTCGCCAATAGTGCGTTCCAGCTTCTGGTTGGTTGCCTGCAATTCGGTCTGCGTTTTGGCAATGTCGGTCTTGGCAGCTCCGACCTCAGTTTTCACGCCGGTGACTTCCCCGCTGACGGCAGCGATCTGCTGACCCTGCTGGGACTGCGCCGCTGAGAGTTTGGCCTCTCCGGCCTTCTGCGCTCGTTCCAACTCAGCCGCTCGACGCGCAATTTCCGCCTTCGTCAGGCCGACCTCAGAGGTCAAGGCTTCTTTGAACTCAGACTTCGTGCTGTGCAGCCTCGCCGACAACTCAGTCTGCGCCGACTCCAGCGCCTGCTGCTTCTGGTCAACCTGATCCAGTCGGCCCTTGAGCGTGTACATGAAGTACAGCGAAGCGAGCACGTATACCAGTGCCACGCCCAGCAAGACATATTTCAATATCGAGCCGTGATCTGCGCCTCCGCTATGGGGGGCTTCCACGGGGTTGCTCACGTCTTCTTCGTACATCTATGTTCCTTTCGTCCTGAACCTGAAATCTGGGAGAGTATTTAGCGCCTTGAAATGAAACTTACGATGATCATGGTGAGCGGCGTTTGAAGCAGCGATCTCTTTCCTAATTAGTCACCAAAACTCGACAGCAAAGCCGCGACGACCGGCTAGTCATACTCTGATTGATCTTTCTTACATTATAGACGTGTAAAACCCAAAATGAGGCCCCAAGTTGCTCCAAGCTCGCAGTCGGAGCCGCATTGGCCTCTCCCCGCTGCTCTACAATCGCTGAGTGAAAACTTGGGACGCGATCATTGTAGGCGGCGGCGTTATCGGCCTGTCTTTGGCGTGGAAACTGAAGGCTCACGGCCTCGACGTCCTGGTTGTTGAGAAGCAGGAGCCGGCCCGCGAAGCCACGTACGCCGCCGGAGGCATGATCGCTAGTTGTGACCCCAATATTCCACCCTGTCTCCGCCCGCTGGTTGATGCCAGCGCCCAGATCTATCCAACCTTCGTTCACGAATTGCAGGACGAAGCGGCCGAGTCGGTCGATCTGCGCAGTACAGGAACAATCGCTTACCTCGGGAGCGACGACGCTGCCGAGTTCACGGGATCACGTCCGCTGACCGGTGCCGAACTCGCTCAACTCGAGCCATTGCTAATGCTGGAGGGCCCCGCATGGTTTCTTTCCGAGCGTAGCGTCGATCCACGCGCCCTGGGCCAGGCGCTTATTAAAGCGGCCAAGCATCGCGGCGTGGACTTCGTCACCGGATCGCCCGTTCTCGAAGTGCTGGCCATCGACGGAAGCGCTAGTGGCGTCAAAACTGCTCACGCCCATTATGACGCGGGCATCGTTGTTAATTGTTCCGGAGCCTGGGCTGCTCACATTCCACCCGTGCCGATTCCCACGCGCCCCGTTAAAGGGCAAATGGTTTGTCTCGTTCCCCAAGCCGGGGCCCATCACGATGGACCTCTGATTCAGCACGTCGTGCGCACCCCTGTGGTCTACGTCATTCCGCGCTCCGATGGTCGCATTTTGTTGGGAGCTACCGTCGAGGAAGCCGGATTCGACAAGCGCGTTGATCCGGACACAATTCAGCGATTGCGCCAGGCAGGAGTCGATACGCTCCCGGAGCTGGCCAATATGCGGATTCACGATGCGTGGGCCGGATTGCGCCCCGGCACCCCGGACGATCTCCCGATCTTAGGTGAGACGACGTTGCCCGGCTATTTCGCCGCCACCGGACATTATCGAGACGGGATCATGCTGGCGCCGATCACCGCGCAGGTAATGGTGTCCCTGATCACAAGGTCCGAATCAGCTTTTGATCTGCAGCCGTTTTCGCCGCTACGGTTCGGGTGAGAAAGATGGTTCCCGGGCGCCGAGTGCTCCATGCCGGCTGGCTTGCCTGAGTGGAAAATTTCCCTCTTAGGCCCATCTCGACGCTACTCCAACGCTTCCGGCTCGAGAGCGATTCCCTTCTCGCCTGCCGCCTTGCGCTCCCAATATTTCCTGACCCACGCCTCCCAACTCTTACCGGCTGCAGTATCGCGTCCGGTGAATGCCAGGGCGGCAATCTCCGAGTAGGGTACGGAGATTTTCTCCAGAGAATTCTGCGGAATCAGGCGCACCAGGGAGTTCGCAAGCGTCGGTCCCTTGCGCCGATCAAAGATGTAGCCTTCGACGAGCGTTCCATCCTTAAGCGTGATGGTTACATCTCCGCGGTAGTCGAACGCCTCTTCGAGCGCATTGCGTACGTCGTCCTCAGTCGCAAGTTCGGGAACCCAGCCTTCGATCTTGTGGTGCTCGGTGCCCTCGACAACTTCCAGTTCGTCGGCAGTCAAATTGCGTTGCGGCTCGCTCATGCCCGCGTCTCCTCGAGCGGGTGGCCCATCCTTTCACCTTCGTCTGGCGAAAGGGTGGGATCTCCGATCTGCACCAGCGGATTGTAAGAGTGCACCGGCCGAACGTGTTCCTTCAACATGGCCTCTGCCTCGGGGTCGTGATACTTGCTTGAGAACGTCGCCCGAACCGTAGCGAGAAAACCACTCAGCGATCCGAACGTATCGTTCACCGCCGAAGCCTCATATCCGCTGTGCACCATGCAGTTCGCGCACTTGGGATTGCCGGACTCGGTTCCGTACTTCTCCCATTCCGTCGCCCGCATCAGCTCTTCAAAAGTGTCGGCGTAACCGTCCTGCAACAGGTAACAAGGCTTCTGCCAGCCAAACAGGTTGAAGGTCGGCATTCCCCACGGCGTGCACGGATAGTCGCGCTTGCCCATCAGGAACTCCAGGAACAGCGGCGACTGGTTGAACACCCACTGCGCCTTGCGGTTCGCCAGCATCGCGCGGAACAGCCGGCGAGTGCGCGCCCGTCCCAGAAAGTGCTGTTGGTCAGGGGCCTTGTCGTACGAGTATCCGGGAGAAAGCATCATGCCCTCAACCCCAAGGTCCATCATCTCGTCGAA
This sequence comes from uncultured Acidobacteriaceae bacterium, assembly GCA_963699185.1. GTDB lineage: Bacteria > Acidobacteriota > Terriglobia > Terriglobales > Acidobacteriaceae > DASRAA01. Next base: position 2,732,126 of record OY969419.1, read on the forward strand.
GAAAGCCCGCACGCTGTTGGGATCCGCCCCATCGAACAGTGTCGTGTTCGTGGTCACGCGGAATCCTCGCGCCAGTGCTTCTTTCATCCCATCGATCGCGATGTCGTAGCCGCCTTCGCGGCAAACGGAGAAATCATGATCTTCGCGCTGGCCGTCAACGTGTACCGAGAACGTCAGATATTTGCTGGGCTTGAATAGGTCGATCTTTTCCTTCAGCAGCAGCGCGTTGGTGCAGAGGTAGATGTACTTCTTGCGCGCCACCAGTCCCTCGACGATCTCAGCGATCTGGGGATGCATCAGCGGCTCGCCGCCCGGAATCGAAACCATCGGCGCGCCACACTCGTCTACCGCCCGGAAGCACTCCTCGGGCGACAGATTCTGCTTCAGCACATGCGCCGGATACTGAATCTTGCCGCAACCGGCACACGCCAGGTTGCAGCGAAACAGCGGCTCCAGCATCAGCACCAGCGGATACCGCTTGCGCCCTTTGATCTTCTGCTTGAGGACGTAAGTGGCGACCGTCCACATCTGCGAAACCGGTACACCCATAGTGCAGGAACCTTCCTTTAAGACCGAATAAGAACGCGAATTCCCTTTCGCTTTTGTAACTGATTTGTGCGACAATGTCAATGCGAAACCACTAGGACGCCAATTTATGTCCTATAGAGATCAATCAGATAGCGGCTTGCAAGACGGCGTGGTTGCAACCGCCTCGCGACGTTCGCCTGTGCAGTTGCGCAGCCAGCAAACCGTGCAGCGCGTGCTTGACGCAGCTAGCTCCTTGCTTCGGCAGTTTCCGCTGGAGGAGCTCACTACGACCCGCATTGCAGTCGAGGCCGGCCTCTCCATCGGAGCGCTCTACCGGTTTTTCCCCGACAAACAGTCCATCGTTGACGCGATTGCCGTCCGTCATGTTGAGCAGTTTCGCCTGTCGCTCGAACAGACTGTGATGCAGAAGCTTGAGCATGAGCTCTCCGACCTTTCGCTCTTCAATCCCGCTTCCCTGCTCGATGATGTCGTGGATGCCTATGTCCTCTATCTGGACGCCAACCCAGACTTTCGCGCCATCTCCTTCGGACAGCACATCAGCAGCGCGACCAGGGAACGTGAGGCCTCTCCGAACATGGGGTTGCCGGCCTTGTTGAAAAACTTCATGCTGCAACGGCTGGGAATTCCCAATACGCCGGAGCTGGATCTGATGCTGCGCGTTGTAACCGAAGCGGGAGAGCGGTTGATTGCATTTGCCTTCGAGCAGCCCACGCGCGAGCAGCGCAATCGAGTCGTCTCCGAAATGAAGCGGATGCTCTCGGGCTATCTGTTCTCTACAGGGCCGCGCTAAATTGTCCCCTCAAAACGCTTCCGTGAGAAAGGCACTCATGAAAAGGCGCCGAGCGCTCCTACCCCTCACCGGCATTGTCGGCACCGCGATGCTTGCGCTGGTATTGCTGGCATCCATCGCAAGTGCATCCGAAAAACCCACCTGCACTCTACCTGATTGCGACCGGGCCAAAGCCTTCTTTACCAAGTTCCAGAAGGCGATTGATGTCGATCAGCGGCAGGAAGTCGCCGGAATGATCCGTTATCCACTGCACTCGTACCGTAACGGCAAGGCGACAGTCATCAAGAACAAATCTGCTCTGCTGGCCAGCTATGACACGGTTTTCTCGCCGGGAGCACGGTGCGCCATCACAACCGCGACCCTTGACGATGTCTGGGGCAACTGGCGCGGCTTCACCATCAGCGCGGGTGCGATTTGGTGGGACCGCATCATTCCAAACGCTGCCTCAAATGTTCAGCCGTCCGATTTTTCGAAGTATCCGTTTGGAGTGTTTGGCGTGAACCACTCGCCGCAGACCGATAAGACCTGTCCCGCAAAGTAGAACGGCGTGGGGCAGCGGTGAAGATCGCGGGGTACCGATCGAATGGACAACGTCTTGAAAGATCACAGCCACCCGCCCGTGCGAAATCCTCGCTGGAGATCCTAGGGCTTTGTCCCATAATTGTGCGCCACGTACGCCGAATCCCTACTACTACGACGTGTATCAACGAAAAAAACGCCAACCAACAATTTGCTGAATCCTTATGTTCCTGTACTTCTTCTTAATGCGCATATATCCCCTGGTTCGTCGTATCCACATTGCGTGACCGATTCGCGGGCCTTAAGTCTTCCCAACGAGGAAAAATTAACCTAGCCGACTCCATAGCCAATCTGGAGGTATGAGGAGGACGCATGTCAAATGAGAAAACAGGAAACGCCGCCGCTGCGAGTCGAGCGCCGCAGCCCATAGAAACCAATCCTCTCGACTTTGTGCCCGACAAAATTCCGTTCGACACTCCGTATGGCTCACCGATATCGCTAGACCGAGCCCAGGCGGTGATTCACTCGGCCGTGGCAGAGGCGAAGAAGCGGGATTGGAAGATGAACTTAGCGGTCGTCGATTCCGGCGGCAATCTCGTGGCCTTCCAACGAATGGACGGCGCGATGCTTGCCTCCATTCAGATTGCCGAGCACAAGGCACGAGCAGCTGCGACCTTCCGGCGCGAAACGAAGCAATTCGAGGACGGTATCCAGCTTATGCATCTCAACTATCTCCTCGCATTCGATGGAATCATTGCGTCTCGAGGCGGGATTCCACTGATCGAGCAGGGGGTGATTATCGGCGCAATCGGTGTTTCGGGAGGCACGGATTCCCAGGACGAGATCGTCAGCCAGGCAGGCGCGGCGATAATCAACCAACTGCCGGCAAGCAACAAATGATCCAAATCTCGAGAAAGCGTTGGGGATAATCAACCGGTTTCCGAGAGAACAAAATAGACAGGAGAATTTCATGCCAACTGCAAGCAAACTTGAGAAGCCCGCACAGATTCGCGTGACGCGGCGGTCACCCGCCTATTGGCGTGTCACGATCGACAACCCGCCGATCAACGTCATGGGCCCGGAAATGGTCCGGGAGTTCCAGGACGTCATCGACGCTCTCGAGGCCGACGAGCAGGTCAGGGTTGTGGTCTTCGACAGCGCGGTCGACGACTACTTCTTGAATCACTCCGATTTCATCGCCAAGCTTGAGGACCTGACCTCAATGCCGAACGGACCCACGGGCTTGCCGCCTTGGCCTGACTTTCTCGTACGTCTGACCCGATTGCCGGTTGCCTCCATCGCCCTTATCCGCGGCCGTGCGACCGGCAACGGCAGCGAGATCACGCTGGCCTGCGACATGAGTTTTGCCAGCCGCGAGAAGGCCATCATCTCGCAATGGGAGGTCGGAGTGGGGATGGTCGCCGGCGGCGGCCCCATGGCCCGGCTTCCCAGACTCATCGGCCGCAACCGCGCTCTCGAGGTGCTGTTGAGCTCGGAAGACATCCGAGCAGATCAGGCCGAGGCCTACGGCTACATTAATCGCGCCCTGCCCGACGCCGAGCTAGACGCGTTCGTAGAGGCGCTCGCGACCCGGATCGCCAAGTTCGACAAATGGGCGATCGCCCAGACCAAGCGCCTCGTCAATACCAGCCTGCCGCCGGACGTTGAGCTCGGTGCCGGGTGGTATGCGTGCATTGGTTCGCTCGGTCGACCCGCCGCCCAGGAAGGGATCAAGGCGTTGATGGCGCGCGGCTTCCACAAGCCGGGGGATGTCGAAAATCGGCTCGGATACTACCTGGGTCAAATCGCGCACTAGGCCGGCGCTCGACTCGGGACACTGTATTTGTAATGAGCACCGTATCGAAAGGAGCCATCAATGAACGCGGTACAAGTCGAACAGAAGAGCTATGAGATGCCCCCGCGAGAGGGGATCAGCATCGCGCACTTTCTCACCGTCGCCGACATCGAGCGATCGGCTCGCTACTACGAAAAGGTCTTCGGCGCTCGCATTCTGAGCCTGGGTGACGGCAACGCGCCCGGGTACCTTCAGCTTGCGAATATCTGGATGATTCTGAACGTTGGAGGCGGGCCGACCCGGATAAGCCGACGGTAACGCTCAGCGTCCCCGACCCAAATCACATCAACAGCTTTATGAATTTCCGCGTTGCGGATATTCAAGCGTGCTATGAATTGTGGAAAAGTCGAGGGGCGGAGTTCATCACCGAGCCGATCCCCAAGTACGGCGAGACGCGCTGCTACATCCGCGATCCTGACGGTTACATTATCGAGGTCGGACAGAGCACCGAGCTCAAGTACGGTTAGCGCTCGGCCCGGATGGGATTCGGATTTAAACGGTTGCGGATGTTCTCTTGAGGCCTTCCGGGCTGCAGTGTCGAGCCAGTACTTTGGTCTTGATCGATACGTTCGTCCAGCGGATTCGTCGTCCCGCTTCTGCCAATTTTGCTTTGAACAGTCACCGGCTCTGACATCGAAAGGAGTACCGAATGGACGGCACAAATGGACTGAAAGAGACCACGCGCGTGACCGCGCCTGTCGCGTCGAACACGCTTAGTGTGAACGTTTTTACGGCCCCGGGAAAGACAATAGTCGGCGAGCGGCCAAAACCCTTCGGCGAAGCGCTCGGCCTTTGACCCGATCACGTCGACTTTAATCTTCGGCGAGTACGACGCGGTACTGGTGGACGCAATGGGGACAGTGGCTGAGGCCGAGGCTCTCGCGGATTGGGTTGCTCTGCACAACTGCAACTTGGAGACCATCTATATCACGCACGCCCATTTCGACCACTTCTACGGTCTGAGCATTCTGCTCGATCGTTTCCCGGGCGCTCGGGGTTCACTTGCGCACTAAGTTGTTGGCACTCCACGTGGCGGAACGAGTGCTTGCTCAGCTAGCACGGCAGGTTGTCATAAGAGATCCCGGTATTGCTCCAAGGCGACCCGAACGAGTTGGCTGCGAGTACGCACGTCCGTTTTTGCAAACAATTGCTGGAGCGTGTTCTTGACGACACTTTCTGAGACGTTTAGCTGCGATGCTATTTCTTTGTTGGCCAGACCCTGAACTAGAAGCCGGAGCACATCCGATTCGCGACCGTTCAAGGGAACCCGTTCCTGGTCGCCAGAGGCATCTGAAGTTGTCTCTCCTGTACTACTCCGTTCTTCGGTGACGTCGGCGATGATGGCGGCCAGTTTGGGGCTCGGTCCTTCTTTATAGCTGGAGAACCAGACGTCCGCCAGAAACGACTCCCCGTTGCCCCGATGCGCCCGGCATTGCATGGAGGTCCTGAACTGTGGGCCCTCTTCCCATCGTAAGGCGTGATGCAACTCGGGCAGGAATGCGGCGATCGGCTGCCCGATCAAATGTCCGTCCCGCGGGGCCATAAGTTCAACAGCCGCGACGTTGGCAAGTTCGATGAAGCCATGCTGATCAACCGTGACGATTGCCGCTGGACTCGTCTCTACCAGGACGCGAGTTCGCTCCTGGGATGCCAATCTCAACCGACGGTTGCGCAGGACTTCAGAGATGAACAGTCCGCAGCCGGCTAGCGCCAGCGCTTCAAAACTGAAACGGATGGGAGCGTCCGCGGGATCGAGGTTGCTGAAACGCTCACTCAGCAACGCACAGGCAATACCCATTCCGGCAATCGCCCACCGAGGCAGAAACCCGGCCGCGAGCATGATAGGAAACAGGTAGAGGAAACCTAGCGAGAAGTACGGTTTTGTCCACCAGTCCACCACGGCGATCGCCAGGACGATGCCGAGGCTCGAAAGCAGAACGGCGGTCCGGTTCTTTGGCTCCCAAATCGATTCAAGGTTCAACATGGATTTCAATCAGATTCCTGATTATCCCATCAATTACAACGCCTTCCAGGCACAATCAAACGATTTGGCCGCAAGATTGGCGACGAACAATCGGAGGATTGCACTTCGACCCGAAGTCTCAGCTTTTATTTTGACGTTTAAGGCCGCCCAATCAAACGATTGGAAAACTGCTCGCTCATTCGCAATCGAAATACCACAGCCAATACCGATTGAGTGCCTTCCATGAATCGGACGTCCCGGATACATCAGATACAGGCCGGTACGACAGGTCTGGGAAAAAGTGTCGCCTAACGGGAATGGAGCGGCTTGCGAGAATGCACGACCGCGTGCTCGGAGTACCCAGTGAAACTGGAGGTTCTGAACGGTTACGTTTTGGCCGGAATCGCTCTTTTCGCTGTTTGCTTGTACGTGGCGGTGGTTGTTACCGGCGTGGCTGGGCTGAAGTCCCGAATGTTGACCTTCGATATTGGCAAGAAGCATTCGAGAAATCAGAAAGCTACCGGCAGACGGCGAAACGCAAGAAGATCGCCACATCTTTAAAGCAGCGTCGTGAAAAAAAGGGTCGTGGATGCTAAAGCTACTGGCGAACCATGAAAGCTTGAAGGTCAAACGAAAACAATGAAATATGGGGCCCAAATTCGTAAGAAAGTTGCCGTGATGGCCGCGGCGGTTCTTATCGCAACGGGACTTCTGGAATCCGGTTGCAGTCGCAGTCAAGCCGCAAGCGCGAGCGCGCCAAAGAGTTCGAGTGCGAATTCCAACACGCCCGCAACGACCTTAGATCTTTCGCCGAGCCAACTGAATTCGATCAAGATTGCACCGGTCGGGAGTTATTTGTTTCCCGTTGAGACCGAGGCAGTTGGCGACATTGATTTTGACGGCGACCTGTCGGTTCAAGTCTTCCCCGCCTATCAGGGGACCATCATCAGGATGTTTGTTGAACTCGGCGCCCAGGTTCAGAAGGAACAGCCGCTGTACACGATTAAAAGCCCCGACCTCATTCAGGCAGAGTCGAACCTGATTGGCGCGGCGGCGACATACGAGCTGACCAGCAAAGAACTGGTGCGGGCCAAGGAGCTTAACGGAACAAACGGGGTTTCCGAACGGGAGTTGGAACAGGCGACCTCAGATGAACAGACTGCTGAGGGTGCCCTCAAAGCCGCACGGGACGCGGTCCTCGTCTTTGGCAAGACGAACGCCGAAATCGATCAAATGATCGCCTCGCGCAAGATCGATCCCGCCCTGGTCGTGCGGAGTCCAATTTCCGGCAAGATCACCTCGAAGAATGCTCAGCCTGGATTCCTGGCGCAGCCGGGAAACGCGCCAGCGCCTTACTCGGTCGCCGACGTCGCGCTCAAATGGATGCTGGCCAACGCGCCCGAGGGTGAGAGTTCGTATTTTCACGTCGGCCAACCTGTCGAGGTCAAAGTGATGGCCTATCCCGATCGCGTGTTCAAGGGAAAGATCTCGAAGGTTTACGAGATGGTCGATCCGAATACTCATCGCGTCACTATCCGTTCCGAGATCGCTGACCCGCACGACGAACTGCGTCCCGGAATGCTTGCGAACTTCCTCATTCGCGTCCAGAAGCCGGTGGAGGCCACCGCCTTAGCTGCTAACGGCGTGGTGAGGGAACCCGACGGCACAATGACGGCCTGGGTGACTACGGATCGCCATCGCTTCTCACAAAGAATCATCAAGACCGGTCTGCGAACCGACGGACAGGTTGAGGTCCTCGAAGGGCTGCAGCGCGGAGAACTGGCGGTCACCGATGGCGCCATTTTCCTCAGCAATATGCTGCAAGCGCCACCAACGGATTAATCGAGTGCCGGTGATTTCCTAAGGACAAGTAATGTTTAAGCCTCTCATCGCGTTTTGCCTGAGCCGCCGCGCAATCGTGGTATTGGGCTTGCTGTTGTTTGCCGGCGCCGGGCTGGTCGCCTTCAAGAAGCTCAATATTGAAGCGTACCCGAATCCGACCCCCGTCATCCTGGAGATTACTGCGCAGGCTCCGGGCCTCTCCGCCGAGGAGATGGAGCGTTATTACACGCGGCCTATGGAGATCGGGCTCTACTCCACGCCGGGTATTGATGTCATTCGTTCGACGTCGTTCTACGGACTGTCGTTCGTTCGCGTCACCTTCAAATACGGGGTGGACTACTACTTCGCCTACAGCCAGGCATCGGTTGCGATGCAACAGAATGTCAGCCTGCCAGGCAACCTCGTGCCGACGATCCAAGCTAATAGCTCAACCGGGGAAATTTACCGCTACCAGGTGATCGGTCCGAAGCATTTTGGAATCACCAACCTCCGCACGGTTCAGGACTGGATCGTCGCGCGGCGGTTGTTGACCATTCCCGGCATTGCTGCCGTCAACAGTTGGGGCGGCCCTACGAAGGAATTCCAAGTTGAAGTCGATCCGCACAAGCTGGAAGGCTACAACGTCACGGTGCCCCAAATTTTGACAGCGCTGGGCAACGCGAACATCAACGTGGGGGGACGCGAAATCACCATCGGCCAACAGTCGATCAATATCCGCGGTGTCGGTCTGATTGATGACGGTGGCAGCGACGATTTAACCGAAGGCTACAAGGTCGCAGACATCGAGAATGTCGTCCTAACGCAAGAAAACGGCGTCCCAGTGGTGATGAAGGATGTGGGTAAGGTTTCGGTGGGCTACCGGCCAAGGCTGGGCATCTTAGGCCGCGACCAGCAGGATGATGTGGTCGGCGCAATCGTTGTACAAAGACGTACCGAGAAGACCGCCGACATGATTCCGAAAGTCAAGGCGGCCATCGACAACTTGAATCACGACGGAAGCCTGCCGCCGGGAGTACGGGTTGTTCCTTATTACGATCGCTCATCGCTGATCGCCCTGACCACGCACACGGTCCTGCACAACCTGATTTTCGGATGCCTGCTTGTCTTCCTGATCCAATGGATTTTTCTCGGTAATCTTCGCAGCGCGATCATCGTTGGATTGAACATTCCGTTTGCGTTATTCTTCGCCACAATTCTCCTGGTAATCATGGGAGAAAGCGCGAACCTGCTGTCAGTGGGTGCGGTGGATTTCGGCATCATCGTAGATTCGGCCGTCATCCTGGTCGAGAATGTCTTTCGGAATATTCAGCGGAATCCAGAAGAAAGACAGGCCCTGCTGCAGCGCCTGGCGCAGGGTGCATGGGGGCCAGATCCAACCAGGGCCTCGGAGCATGAAGCGCACGCTCCGATGTGGACGGACCGTATGCGCCTAATTCTGATCAGCGCGGTTCAGGTGGACAAGGCGGTTCTGTTCTCAGCACTCATCACCGTGGCTGGTTTTGTACCGCTGTTCACGATGCAGGGAGTCGAGGGCCAGATATTTGGACCGATGGCCCGCACGTATGGCTATGCGCTAGCCGGCGCGCTGATAGCCACGTTCACCATTACCCCTGTGCTCGCCTCCATGCTGCTTCCTGAGCACGTGAAGGAAGAAGAAACGATCGTCGTGCGCCTGTTGCACCGTCTTTACAACCCTGCTCTGCGCTTCGCACTGGATCACCGTCCGCTCACGGTCGGCATCGGCATCGCCTTTCTCGCCGTTTGCGGCTTTCTAGGGATGCGGTTGGGCAGCGAATTTCTCCCCCATTTGGAGGAGGGCAACTTCTGGATTCGCGCTTCCATGCCGATCACGCTTTCGCTGCAAGATGGCGAAGCCGCAACGAAAAAAATGCGCGAGGTCCTGCTGAGACATCCCGAAGTCATCACGGTGGTTTCTCAGCATGGCCGGCCCGATGACGGCAGCGATGCCGCCCCATTCTCCAACGTCGAGCTATTTGCACCGCTGAAGCCGTTCGACGAGTGGCCAAGAGGCTTGACTAAGGAGAAGCTGACCGACCAGATTCAAACGGAGTTTGACAACGAGCTGCCGGGCGTCGTCTTCAATTTCTCGCAATACATTCAGGACAACATCGAGGAAGGGATCTCGGGTGTCAAAGGCTCTAATTCGGTCAAAATCGTAGGTCCCAATCTCGAAATGCTGACGCAGCTGGCCGAGCAGGTCCGCGACCAAATGACCCAGGTTCGGGGCATCACCGACCTAGGCATCTTTCCGGTACTAGGACAACCCAATCTCAACATCAAGGTGGATCGCACTAAAGCGGCGCGCTATGGCCTGAACTCCGGTGATGTGAACTCCGTTGTTCAAGCAGCAATGGGCGGAGCGGTAGCGACTTCGGTGTTGGAGGGCGACCGGCAGTTCGATCTTGTTGTCCGGTATACGCCGGATTACCGCAACAGCATCGAAGCAATCCGCAACATCAAAGTGGCTTATCAGACTAACGCCGGCGCCAATGCCTACATTCCCTTGAGCGAGTTGGGCACGATCTCTTTGGATACAGGCGCGGCTTGGATTTATCACGAGAGCGTGCAGCGATTCATCCCGGTTAAGTTCAGCGTCCGGGGTCGCGACCTGGGCAGCACCGTCGAAGAGGCGCAGCAGCGCATCGCCAAGAACGTCAAACTTCCACCTGGATACCGGCTGATCTGGGCGGGAGAGTTCGGAGACCTTCAGGAAGCGGAGAAACGCCTGGAGCTCATTGTGCCTATCAGTTTCATACTGATTGCTGGCGCGCTCTACAGCTTGTTCAACAACTTTCGGGATTCCCTTCTGACGCTGGCAGGCATCCCCTTCGCGGTTGCCGGCGGCGTGCTGGCGCTATCGATCTCCGGCCTCAATCTCAGCATTTCGGCCGCGATCGGTTTCGTCTCGCTCTTTGGCGTGTCGGTCATGGACGGCATCCTGATGATTACCTTTTACAACCAGGAGAGGGCCCACGGCCTGGCGCCGCTGGATGCAATGTACCGCGCTGCCTCGACCCGCATGCGCCCCCTGCTGATGACAGCTCTTTCGGCCTGCATTGGTCTCTTGCCGGCAGCGATTTCGACGGGCATTGGCAGCCAGGTACAGCGACCCCTCGCCACAGTAATCGTGGGCGGCATGCTGGTTGGCCCTGTCATGCTGCTGCTCGTTGTGCCTGCGCTGCGAATGATCTTCCTGGGAGGTGAGAACGGCACGACAATGGAGGAGGAATCCCAATGAAAACTGCTGGCCTTGTTTTGGCGATGATTAGCTACGCCGCGTTGATGTGTGGGAGAGGTTATGCTGCATCTTCGACAGCGTCCCAGCATGGCTCGTCCGCGCATTCTACGGACACAACAAGTGATCATCCGCGCTCCGAACAGGCGGCCCAGGTTGACGGCAGGAAACACGAAACGGGCGAAAAGTCGTCTGCCAAGCGACAACTCAATCGGCCCGCGCTGGCGAAGAATCACGCGCCCCGCCGGGCGAGCCTGTCCAAGACAAGTCGTCCTGAACAGCTTCCGAATCATCAGGAACACTCCGCGTCGGCGAACGTCATGAATCTTCATGAGCCGGGTTCGAGACCATCGGCCAGTGCGGCGAAAGGCGGATTGGTCCAGAACGAAGCAGGCAGCCACGCCTTGCCTGTTCGGTCGCCAAGTGTAACGCGAACCGCAGCGCCACCGCTGGATGATGCTCGCCATCGCAGTCCTAACGCAGCGATCGTTGGTGGATCGGCAAATCTAACCACGAGGAATACCGGGGCGATCAACGGAACCCGCATGAGTCGTAAGCCTTAAGGAACAGTGGAATGATTAACGCTCACAAACTACGCCTCGCCCAAATCATCGCGATCGCTGGCTTGCTGTTGACCACAGGTTGCGCGGTGGGGCCTAATTTCAAGAAGCCGGCTACCCCAGCAGGCGGATACACACCGACCCCACCTCCGCCCACCAGCAGCACGCCGAGTGTTAGCGGCGGAGAGTCGCAAGGCTTTGTTCAAGGGGGCGATATTTCCGGAGAGTGGTGGACATTGTTTCACTCGAAGCCGCTCAACGATTTGATTGAGCGTGCGCTCAAAGCCAATCCCGACCTCAAGGCAGCGCAAGCGGCATTGTTAGTTGCAAGAGAGAATGTGCTGGCCCAGCGGGGCGCTTACTATCCCAGTCTTGCGGCTGGTTTCTCGGCGAGCCGGTCGAAGTCATCCGATGAACTTTCGCCCGTACCCAACTTTAACACCTTCCTTTACAGCCTTTTTACGCCGCTGGTCAGCGTTTCGTATGTGCCAGACGTTTTTGGTCTTAATCGGAGAACCGTGGAGGCTTTGAAAGCCCAGCAACAGCAGGTGCGTTTTGCCCTGGCCGCGACGCATGTCACGTTGAGCTCTAACGTAGTCGCCGCCGCCATACAAGAGGCGTCCTTGCGGGCGCAGATTGCCGCGACCCATGAGCTGATCGACATCAACACCAATATGCTGCAGATTTTGCTCAACCAGTACGCGAAAGGATATGTGAGCAGGCTCGATGTGGCGGCGCAGGAATCGCAGCTCGCACAAGTCACCGCCACCCTGCCCCCGCTGCTGAAACAGTTGGCTATACAACGTGACCTGCTGGCTGCGCTCTCGGGCGGATTCCCCAATCAGGATATGCCGGAGAAGTTCGAGCTCTCGACTCTGGAACTGCCGCAAGAGCTGCCCGTGAGTCTTCCTTCGCAGCTCATCGAACAACGTCCTGACGTGCGACAAGCTGAAGAGAACCTGCATTCCGCCAGTGCTCAAATTGGAATTGCCGTTGCAAACCGGCTCCCGAATATTGCGCTGACCGCGGATGTCGGCAGCATGGCATTGACCTTCAGCAAAATCTTTGCGGGAGGCACGGGCTTTTGGGATATTGGCGCGGGCATCACCCAGCCCATCTTTGAAGGAGGTACTCTCCTGCATCGGGAACGCGCCGCGCGGGCCGCTTATAACGAGGCCGCTGAACAATATCGCAGCACGGTCTTGACCGCTTTTCAGAATGTCGCCGACACGCTGAACGCGCTGCAACAGGATGCCGATGGTCTGAAGGCCGCGGCAACCGCAAAAGATGCCTCCACCGTTACCCTCGACGTGGCCAAGAAACAGTTTCAGTCCGGTTATGCCAACTACCTGGCACTTTTGAGCGCGGAGCAAGCCTATCAGCAAGCCGTGATTAACCTCGCGCAGGCTCAAGCCACTCGTTATGCCGACACCGCAGCGTTGTTTCAAGCTCTTGGCGGTGGATGGTGGAATCGCACGGATCTGCCCAGCAAGTGAACTGAGTCACGGCCATATGGCTAGTGTGGGGTTGTATCTAGGCACTGGCGACCAATATTTGTCGCCTTCCCCTGCACGCAGACATGTCTTGCCGATGTCGATGCACAGACGGTGGCCTGTTTCATTTAGAGTGCGGCTGCTTCTAGTCTAGCCCCTTTGGGGTCCGAAACCCAAACATCGCCGACGTTCAAGCCGGATGGTTCCAAAGTAAACTTCGAACGGGTTAGTTTAATTGCTAGCGGCAACAGGCTATTCGGAAGGGTCGTAGTTCAGGTTTTGCCCAAGCCATCGCTCGACCTCTGCTACGCTCATCGCCTTGCGTGCGGCATAGTCAGTGACCTGATCTCGGTCGATCTTGCCGAGGCTGAAATACCGCGATTCCGGGTGAGCGAAGTAGAGCCCACTCACGCTCGAGCCCGGCCACATCGCAAATGATTCGGTAATTAGCATTCCGGTATTGGCCTGCACATCGAGCAAACTCCAGAGCGGACCTTTCTCCGTATGGTCCGGGCACGCCGGGTAACCGGCGGCTGGCCTGATGCCGCGATATTTCTCCTGAATGAGATCTGCGTTGCTTAAACCTTCATCACGGCCGTAACCCCACTCATCGCGCACCCGCTTGTGAAGACATTCGGCGAAAGCCTCTGCCAGGCGATCAGCGATGGCCTCCGCCATGATCGCGTTGTAGTCGTCGTGCTCGGTCCTGAATCGATCGCACAGCTCTCTCAGTCCAATCCCGCTGGTTACTGCGAATGCACCTATGTGATCAGAACAACCCTGTTTCTTTTGGCGCGATGAAGTCAGCCAGCGATCGGCACGGCTCGTTGCCGTCTCTGTCTGACTGCTGGCGGAGGAAATGGAATCGCTCGAGAATATTTCGACGGCTGGCGTCCGTGTATAGCTCGACATCGTCTCCAACGGCGCAGGCGGGAAAGAGACCATATACGCCGTTTGCGGTGATCAACTTCTTCTCAACGATTTCATCCAGCAGGGCGTTGGCTTCCATGAAGATCTGCCGCGCTTGCTCACCTTGCTCCCCCTGCTCGAGGATGCGGGGATAAACGCCTTTCAGCTCCCAAGTGTGAAAGAAAGGCGTCCAGTCGATGAAGTCGCGCAGCGTCGCCAGCGGAAAGTTCTTCAGTACTCGTATGCCAGTAAACGCGGGTACGGGGAGGTCTTCGGCACGCCATTCGATCGGTGTCCGCCTACTGCGAGCGGTTTCAAGGGAGACAACCTGTAGACGCGGTGCGGAGTGGGCCTTGCGCAGCGCCTCATAGTCAGCACGATACTGAGCGATGAACGCGGGCTTGCCGTCGTCACTTAGCAGGCTGGTCGTCACCGGTACCGCCCGACTGGCGTCGAGAACGTGAACCACCGGCTCGGTGTAGTGCGGAGCAATCTTAACGGCGGTGTGCCTGCGGCTTGTCGTCGCCCCGCCAATCAGCAGGGGTAACTTGAAACCCTGGCGTTCCATTTCACGGGCGACATGTACCATCTCGTCGAGAGATGGCGTAATCAGTCCGCTCAATCCGATCAGGTCCGCCTTCTCCGCCTTGGCACGTTCGAGGATCTTCTCGCACGGGACCATCACCCCCATGTCGATTACCTCATAGTTGTTACAGGCGAGGACGACACCCACGATATTCTTGCCAATGTCATGAACGTCGCCTTTGACTGTCGCGAGCACAATCTTTCCCTGCGTCTTGACCACTTGTCCTGCCGCAACCATCGCCGCCTTCTCGGCCTCCATGAACGGCGTCAGGTGGGCCACCGCCTTCTTCATCACCCGGGCGGACTTCACCACTTGAGGCAAAAACATCTTGCCAGCTCCGAACAGATCACCTACCACGCCCATGCCGTCCATCAACGGGCCTTCGATAACCAGAAGAGGGCGACCTAGCTTGACGCGAGCTTCTTCCGCATCGATCTCGATATACGTGTCGATCCCTTTGACCAGTGCGTGAGAAAGACGCTCTTCAACCGTGCCGTTGCGCCACTCCTCCGCCTTCTTTTCACTAACTACCGCACCAGCGCCCTTCAGCGTTTCGCCGAACTCGACCAGCCGCTCTGTTGCATCAGGGCGACGGTTTAGCAACACATCCTCGACCAGTTCCCTCAGTTCAGGCTCAATCTCTTCGTACACCTCGAGCATTCCGGCATTCACGATGCCCATGTCCATGCCCGCAGCGATGGCGTGATAAAGAAACGCGGAGTGCATGGCCTCGCGAACCTTGTTGTTGCCCCGGAAGCTGAAGGAGATGTTCGAGACGCCGCCGCTGACCTTCGCGTGCGGCAGGTTGGCCTTGATCCATCGCGTGGCGTTGATGAAGTCAACCGCGTAGTTGTTATGCTCCTCCATGCCGGTGGCAACCGTGAGGATATTCGGATCGAAGATGATGTCCTCGGGCTGAAAACCGACCTCGTCGACCAATATCCGATAGGCTCGCTCGCAGATTCGGATCTTGTCTTCATATGTCGCAGCCTGGCCCCGTTCGTCGAAAGCCATTACTACCGCAGCAGCGCCATATTTGAGAACGGTGGCGGCGTGCTGGCGAAACTTCTCTTCGCCTTCTTTTAGCGAAATCGAGTTCACGATGCCCTTGCCCTGAAGACATTTCAGGCCGGCCTCGATCACCTCCCATTTCGAGGAGTCCACCATAAATGGGACCTTGGCAACCTCCGGCTCGCTCCCCAGTAACTGCAGGTAACGTGTCATTGCTGTGACGCCGTCGATCATCCCCTCGTCCATGCAGACGTCGAGGACGTTAGCCCCATTTTCGACTTGCTGCCGGGCTATGCTCACTGCCTCTTCGTATTTACCTTGCTTGATCAGCTTGGCGAACTTAGGCGAACCGGCCACATTGGTGCGCTCACCGATCACGATATAGACGCCGCGCTGCTGAGTGAAGGGCTGCGATCCTGACAGACGAAGCGGCCTTGGTTCCGCCGCGTCGGCCACGCTCACGATCTCGGTCGCGCTCACGCTCCCGGTCACGCTCACAGTCTTCCCTCGCTCTGGCGGGCGTTAGATCCCACAGCAAGCGTCGTCCCCCATTTTCGCGGAGGCAGACCCTCGAGCGCTTTGGCAATCGCCGCAATGTGCTCAGGCGTGTTACCGCAGCAGCCGCCCGCAATATTGATCAGGCCTGCGCGCGCGAAATCGCCCAGGTAACGGGCCATGTCCTGCGGACCCAAATCGAATCCGGTTTCCGACAGTGGATTCGGCAGCCCGGCGTTCGGGTAGCACGAGATGGCCACGTCCGCCTTCTCTGAAAGCTCCTCGAGGAACGGATACATGAGATCGGGGCCGAGAGAGCAGTTGAGACCGACCGACAGGGGCTTCACGTGTTGCACCGCGTTCCAGAACGCCCCAATGGTCTGCGCGGAGATCATCGTCTCGCCACCACGCCCTACCGCCGCTGAAATCATCACCGGCAGTTCCTTGCCGTCCTCATCGAACACCTCACGGATGGCAACGAGTGCAGCCTTGGCATTCAACGAGTCGAAGATCGTTTCTACGAGAAGAAAGTCCGCGCCGCCGGCGATGAGCGCACGCACCTGTTGCTTGTAGGCGATCTTCACCTGGTCGAATGTAACCATCCGGAAACCGGGATCATCGGCATCAGGCGAGTTCGAGAGAGACACTGTCAGCGGTCCGATTGCCCCTGCCACAAAACGTTGACGCGAGGTTGCGCTCCCCACACGATCAGCCCATTCGCGACACTGCTGCGCCGACTTCTCATTGATCTCCGAAGCCAGGCTGCCGAGGAACGGATCGTCGATGATCTTCTGGTAGAAAGCCGGATCCTTTCGGCCACCGTGCTCCCGCGGATCATCCACGAAGAATTCACTCTGCGCGATGCAGGTCGCACCGAAGGTATTCGTCTCGATGATGTCTGCCCCGGCTTCCAAAAACCTGCGATGGATGTCTCCGATCATCTGCGGCTGTGTCAGGGTGAAGAGATCACCGTTGTTCAGCAGGCCCTTGCTCGAGTCCTTAAAGCGATCCCCGCGGATGTCCGATTCCTTCATGCCATAGGTGCGGATCGTTGTGCCCATGGCACCGTCGATGATGGCAATTCGACTGTCGAGGATCTTCTCTAGAGGATGTTGGCTGAATTTCGTCATGTCTCCGTGATGCCTCTGCGCTCTCTTGTGCCGGCAATACCTGCATCTGCGGGGCTCTAAATTGCCTGCCGTTGGCAATCGTGGGTTACATCAGTTCCCTGCTTGAGCTTATATTGATTTCTCCAGCGCGTATTCGATTCATCTCTGCCGTATTTGCCATCGTGGCGCGCCTGTCTTGATTATAACGATGCAGGAGAGACCGAAAGAAGGGGACCCCATAACGACTCCGACCCATATCAGTCGATCGCCCTTCATGCCGGCGGGCGCCGTCACCGGCATAGACAGCCTGCCTCTCACATCAGTTGCATTGGCGATTCGCGCGGTCGCCGACTTTTCGCCGGAGGTCCCTTTCTGGCCTCAACTGCAGCAACTCTCGGAACTGGGAGAGAGTCATCGGCCAGGGCTTGGGCATCGTCGCTGATCTGATTGAGCCCCGCAACGCAGGCTACGGCTAGCCGTACTCCGGCAAACCCAATCGAAAAGTGAATCTGCGACGCAGTAGCGTCATCCATTCATTCGAGCTTCTCACGGGATTTTTAATCCTTCACCACATTGGAGAGCGGCTATGAATTCTGCATACGGGCTGCTGCTGTCGTTTGGCATCGGTGTTGATGCTGGGCTTCGAGCCATGACCGCACCAGCAGTGGTTGCGTGGGCGGCGCATCTAGGTTGGATCAATTTGTCAGGTTCTCCCTTGGCGTTTATGGGATCCGTGTGGGCGGTGGGCATATTCACTCTCGGCGCCCTTGCCGAGTTCGTTACCGATCAACTTCCCACTACTCCTGCGCGCACGGTTCCCGCACAACTCGGTGCCAGGGCCGTGATGGGCCTGTTGACGGGTGCTTGCCTCGCGGCCGCTGCGGGCATGTCGGGATGGATTGGGGCTATAGTCGGCGCAATCGGGGCGATCGCCGGAACGTTTGGCGGTTATCACGCGCGGGTCGGGCTCGTTCGAGCGCTACACGTCCCCGATATTGCCATTGCAGTCCCGGAAGACGTGATTGCAGTGGGGCTGGGATTGCTGCTGGTTTCTCGCTTCTAAAGCCACACAATCAGCGAGCCTCCGATCGAGCCATGAGCATGCTCCAGAAATACGACACGATTATTATCGGCTCCGGACAAGCGGGCACTCCTCTGTCGATAGCGCTGGCTGCAGCTGAGATGCGCACGGCGCTCATCGAGCGGACACACGTTGGCGGAACTTGCGTCAACGAAGGATGCACTCCAACCAAGACGATGGTGGCGAGCGGTCGGGTAGCGTACCTGGCCAGGCGCGCCGGGGATTATGGCGTGCGAACCGGTCCGATCGGTATCGACCTGAAAAAGGTTCGCCAGCGAAAGCGCGATATAGTGGACAGCTTTCGTAATAGGAGCCAGTCGCGTCTCGAAAAGACCGCGAACGTGGACCTAATCTTTGCTGATGCCAGCTTTACCGCCCCGCTGACGATCCGCGCGCGTGAAAATGACGGCACCACGCTCGACCTTTCAGCCAAACATGTATTTATCAACGCAGGAACTCGTGCCGCTCGCCCCAATCTGGCTGGGTTGGAGACCATTCCATTTCTCGACAACGTCTCCATCATGGAGCTAGACGCGGTTCCTGACCACCTGCTGATACTAGGTGGCGGCTACATTGGGCTTGAGTTCGGACAACTATTCCGGCGCTTCGGCAGCCGCGTGACAATCGTCCAGTCTGGCGGACAACTGCTGACGCGGGAAGACCCCGACATTGCTGACGAGGTGGCCGCAATCCTAAAACAGGATGGGGTTGACGTCTTGCTGAACGCGCACGCGACGCGCGTAGCCAAGGCGGACGGAAACATTCGACTGGAAGTTGAACAGGGAGGGCGTTCAACGACGTTGGTGGGTACACATCTGTTGGTGGCGACCGGCCGAGTGCCCAACTCGGACACCTTGAACCTCGAGGCGGTAGGGATTCAAACTGACGATCGGGGATTCATAATGGTGAACGATCGTCTCGAAACCTCGGCCCGCGGGGTCTACGCGCTCGGCGACATCAAGGGTGGACCCGCGTTTACGCATATCTCATACGACGACTTTCGAATTATCCGCGCTAACTTGATCGAGAAGAGGAGCGCCACGACGGATGGCCGGCTGGTTCCGTACACGGTATTTATCGACCCGCAGTTGGGAAGGGTCGGCCTGACTGAGTCAGAAGCGCGCGCGCAAAGCCGAAATATTCGCGTTGCGAAGTTGCCGATGAGTTCCGTCGCCCGCGCTCTCGAGGTGGATGAGACTCGCGGGTTCATGAAGGCCGTAGTGGACGGAGACACCAACCAGATACTGGGTGCGGCGGTCCTCGGCATTGAAGGTGGCGAGGTCATGGCCGCGTTTGAGATCGCGATGATGGGAAAATTGCCATACACCGCGCTACGCGACGGCATATTCGCTCACCCTACGCTCGTGGAGTCGCTCAACAATCTGTTCACGGCGATGGACAACAGCGGGTGAGAGCGTTGGAACTATGACGCCACGCTCGGCGTCACGCGGAAATCTTCCTGATCTGACGCCACGGGTTCGTCCCATCCTCCCGGGGGCGTCACGGCCGGACCAACTTCTTTCGGCCCCCAACTCTGCGGCTTATAGGGATAGACCTGCGTCACCGCCTTCAGCACCGGATCGACGATGCGCCATGCCTCTTCGACATAGTCCTGACGGGCAAAGAGACTTGCGTCCCCTGCCATGGCCTCGCCCAGTATCCTTTCATAGGGCTCCATGTCATCTGGACGAGGATGCCGGCAAGCCAGCATCTCGACAGTTTCTTCTGACTTCTCTGATCCAGGAGCCATGACGTTCGCACCCACTGCGATTGTCATTTCGGGGCTGATGCGGAATCGAAGGTAGTTTTCTGCCGGGGTAACCTCCCACGTCACGGAAGGTGGCTTGCGTAAGCGCCCCATAACCTCGGTGCAGGTGAGTGGCAAGTTCTTGCCGGCTCGGATGAAGAAAGGCACACCTTTCCAACGCCATGAGTCGATCTCCAGCTGAAGGGCCGCAAATGTCTCGACTTTCGAATCAGGCGCAACACCCTTTTCGTCAAGATAACCGACGAACTGGCCGCGCACGAGGTTACTTGCGTCCAGTGGAGGAATGGCTTTCAGTACTTTGACTTTCTCGTCGCGGATCGACTCGCTGTCAGAACGGACGGGAGGTTCCATCGCCAGATTGCACAGTACCTGGAACAGATGATTCTGGACGACATCGCGAATCGCGCCGGTTTGGTCATAGAACGCGCCCCGGCCCTGAACGCCGAAACTTTCCGCCATAGTGATCTGCACGCTGTCGACATAGTTGCGGTTCCAGAAAGGCTCCATGAAAGCGTTGGAGAAGCGAAAAATCACCATGTTCTGCACGGGACGCTTGCCAAGATAGTGGTCGATTCGAAAGATTGAGGATTCGGGGAAAGCAGAGAGCAATATCCGGTTCAGTTCCTGGGCCGAAGCAAGGTCGTGGCCGAACGGTTTTTCAACGACGACGCGAGCCGCTTTGGCACAACCCGACTTCACGAGTTGTTCGACAACCTCCTCGAAGAGCATCGGAGGTATCGCTAAGTAGTGCGCCGGATGCTCGGATGAACCTAGCTCCTTACGCACAGCGTTCCACCTTGACTTATTCCTGGCACGAATACTCCAACGCGACAGCGCCATTCCTGCGAGAGCAGTCAGTTAGTTGTTCTAGGCGGTTGCAGTAACAACTTACGCAGTACTGCCGTCAGACAGATTGAGCTTTGCCACGGCATATAACGCGAGCTCGACTCGGTTTGAAACACCCAATTTGTCGAATATGCGAAACAGGTAGTTCTTAATCGTGTGTTCGCTTAAGTGCAGCGTGTCGGCGATTTCGCGATTCACCATTCCCTGCAACACCAAGCGAACGACCGATTCCTCACGCGGAGTGAGTTGGCTGTGCGCTGAGGGGGTGACGGTTGGCCCAGACTCCTTGAGGGTGACAGCCTCAAGCAGGCAAAGCATTTGCTTATTGTCGACCCAGATCTCACCCTCGACCACCTTACGAATGCACTTCGCCAAAAGGCTGACGTCGGATTGGGCGCGAGAGAATACTCCCTTAGCACCTGCCCGAAAGGCGGAAACCACGAGCTGCGCTTCGGTCTGGTCGAGCAACAAGATCCATGGGCACTGGGGTGTTCGGTTGCGAATCTGGTGGCAGTCAGATCTCAGATTGAAGGGACCGTCTGGCAAGTTGGCACTCATGAGTACCGCGTCCGGCTTCAGGGTCTCTAACGAGCGCAGCATCGACTCGCCGTCAACCACAGTCGCGACTACGGAGATTCCCGGCTGTTTCGCCAGGGCCTCAGCCAACAGCCGGCAGGACATTTGGTTTGAGTCAGCTACCACAATTCGAATTGCCTTAGCCCGTGATGTCATAGTGCTCCCGGCGACAATAGGTGGCTTCTACTCAGAGAAGCTCTTCTCTCTTCCTCTATCGTCGGGCAGCAGCAAGACTTTAATGTCCAGGGAATTCGTCGGAAGCGGAAGCAGCGGAGCTCGAACCAACCAGGGAAAGCGGCGTTCGAATTAGCGGGCGGCTTAAGAACAGCGTCAACCGGAGCACGGGAAAAGGGCTGCTGCCCCAGCAGCCCGATTTCGCCAAACGGCCGGGTTACGCCGAAAACTTACGCCTAAGCAGGCCAGCCATACCGATCATGCCGGATCCAACCAAAACGAGCGTCCCAGGCTCCGGGGTAGTGCTCAGGAAGTCCTGCGCTGTCCCCAAGTTGCTGTTCTCTGTTCCCGGGATCGCAGTGTACAGGAGCACGTCCGAGAATTCACCCTGTTGGTAGCTCTGGGTCTGCGCAAGTGTCACGAGAAACTGCGCTCCAGGAGTCAGAGAGGGTGCGCCTTCGAACAACCACCAGGCCGCTGCGTTCAGGTCGCTGTCAGCACCATGGTCGGCTACCGCCATCTTGAACAGGAATGCTGCTTCGTAATCCAGCAAGTGGGTGTTGAGATCCAGGCTACCGACGCTAGTCACCGTCGCCTGCCACGTTTCCCCTCCAGTGATGTGTTCGTTGTAGCCCAGGCACATCATCCATTGATTGGGGCCTCCGTTCACCGCGAGATCGTAGGGATAGCTGGCAATCCCAAAGTAGTTGTTCCCTGTCGGAAGGCCGGTGAATTGCATATTGGCGGCCGCCGCAGCCGACGGCAGGGCCAGAGCTAATACAAACAGTAAGACGATAACTGACAATATTGATAATGATTTCATCGTATTTCTCCCCTTCGAAACTGTTGCAGTCGGGTCAGAATCCAAACTGATACGAAGCCCGACATGTTTTCTCACATCCATCTCAACGCCGATCCGATAAGCCCGGCCGGCAACGAAATTCCTCCGCTAAATCTTCTTCTGTAGCTGGTGTCTCCATATGAAAAACCACTGCGGCTCCGTAACCGCCCCTCACACCCGCCCCGGACCGTATGTGGCGAACATGTCCGGCGCCGCGGAGACGAACTGTCACGTCATGATTCCAGTTGAGCGAGAGCGCGACATCCAGTTCGAGGGCTGACGCTACAGTTGGAAGTGCTTCGCACTCGACGAAAACCCCCGCCTTGCCAATGTTGTGGGTTACTCCACTGCCTGTGGAATATCCGCCGTCGGCTGCCGTCCAACGGAACGATGCGATTCCGGGGATCGAGTAGCGCCTGGTTAAGCGCCTGTCCCGCGAACGGCCATCTGACTCCGAGTTGTGGTCTTGCGAGATCATTTCGCGCTCACGGTCTCTTCGTAACCTCACACTATGCGGACGTGGAATCTCTCACAAGAGAGAGAAGGTCTCATTGCATTCCTTCTCGTTCACGTGACGCGCGAGAGCTTACGACCCACTGGAGACGACGGTTTACCCGAGTAGAGACATTCTGGCCAGAGAAGGTCAGAGACTGGACACAAGTAGCGCGAGGCGCATTGCGGCACAGCGGTCAATTTCTCGGTTGACACCGACTGGTGCACCATTATTTAATTATGGCGTTAATTAATTATGCAACTGCGACGTCGACTTCGCACACCTGACAGGCCCGGCCGGCCGGTCTCAACCCCCAACCGGGACGCCCGCGAGTTGCTGATTACGGCAGCGACGGAACTGATTGCCGATCATGGGGTGGTGGCCACTAGCTTCTCCACTATTGCCAAGCGCGCAGGTCTCACGCCTGCCATGGTGCATTACTACTTTCGAGATCGAGAGCAATTGCTCGACGCGCTCGTGGATGAACGGCTCTTTCCTTTCATTTTGTACGTATGGAAGCCCGTCGAGCCGAATGGCGATCCCGCGGAGATGATTCGAGGCGTTGTGTGGCGGCTCTTGCGCGGAATAGAACGGGCGCCCTGGATCCCGTCGATCTGGATGCGGGAGATCCTCAACGAAGGTGGACTTTTGCGAGCCAAGGTGATGGGCCGACTTCCGTTCGACAAGGTTCGACTCGTGGCAGAAGCCATTGGGCAGGGGCAGGCGGGACAGATCCTAAATCCTGAACTCAATCCCCTGCTCACAGTGTTCTCCTCTATCGGATTGGTGATGCTGCATATGGCCACCGCAAGAGTTTGGGCGGATATTTTTCGCCGACGGCCGCTCAGCCGAAGCGCGCTGCGTCGGCATATTACTGGGTTGTTGCTGGATGGACTGCGTCATCCTCCAAGCCTATCCCAAAAGAAATTTCGCAAGAGGCGATGAACTGCGGGGGACAAATGCGCTTATTACATACACAATCTGTCCGTTGGCTAGTGCTCTCGCTCGGATCGTTCACGATACTCGCGGGGTGTTCGCACCATTCGGCGACCACATACGAGGGCTACGTCGAAGGCAAATTCGTATATGTCGCATCTCCTCAGGGCGGACAACTAACCCGTCTGTCCGTCACTCGTGGAGAGACCATAGGAGTCAGCCGCCCACTTTTCAGTCTCGACAACGAACCTGAAGCGTCAGCGGTGGGCCAGGCCGAGGAGTCATTGCGGGTGTCTCAGGAGCGCCTCGCCGACCTGCAAACCGGCAAGCGCCCTCCGGAAATAGACGTTACCCGGGCTCAATTGCGGCAGGCTCAGGCTGAAAAACAGAAGGCGGTCGACCTTCTCAAGAGTTACAAATCGCAGTACGCGGCAGGGGGAGTATCGCTGACCGACCTGATCAGCGCCCGCGCCGCGGTGGAATCAAATTCGGCTGTGGTTCGGCAGGTCGAGAGCGAACTGGTAGTTGCTGCGCTTCCGGCCCGCGATCAACAGATTCAGGCCCAGGCAGACCAGGTGGCCGCCGATCGCGCCGCCCTTCAGCAAGCGAAGTGGAAATTGCAACAGAAAGAGATTGCCTCGCCGCGCGACGGACTCGTATTCGACACTCTCTATCGCGAAGGTGAGTGGGTTGCGGCCGGCAATCCCGTGGTGCAAGTCCTGCCTCCCGAAAATCTCGAGGTGCGTTTCTTCGTGCCCGAGCCTCTTGTGGGAAAGCTAAGGATTGGGCAAGACATCAGCGTGCATTGCGACGGCTGCTCGGCTGCGGTACCGGCACAAATCACCTTCGTATCAACTCAATGCGAGTACACGCCACCGATTATCTACAGCAACGAGAACCGTTCAAAACTGGTCTTCCTGGTGATTGCTAAACCGCCACTCGACAAGGCAGCCGCCTTGCATCCGGGGCAGCCGCTGGAGGTCACACTGCAGTGAGTGTTGCAGGCAGCTTCGAGTACGCGATCGACGTGCACGACTTGAACAAGCGTTTCGGCGACAAGCACGTGGTGAACAACGTCTCGATGCGCGTACAAAAAGGCGAGATTTTTGGATTTCTCGGCCCGAACGGCAGCGGCAAGACGACCACAATTCGGATGATGTGCGGCCTGCTCAAACCTGACTCCGGCAGTGGCACCTGTCTTGGCTACGACATTCGCCGTGATAGTGCGGACATCAAACGCAACGTCGGATACATGACGCAGAGATTTTCCTTCTGGGATGACCTAACCATCCGCGAAAACTTTGACTTCGTCGCCCGCATTTACCAGATCCCGAACCGTCGCGAAGTGGTGCAAAAGTCGCTGGAAGACCTTGGCTTGGAGAGCCGCGCCGGGCAGTTGGCTGGAGAGTTGTCTGGGGGCTGGAAGCAACGCATGGCATTGGCGGCTTGCATGCTGCACAATCCCTTGCTTCTGCTGCTCGACGAACCCACTGCGGGAGTCGATCCGAAGGCGCGGCGTGACTTCTGGGATGAACTGCACGGTTTGGCGGCCCGCGGCGTCTCTGTTCTTGTCAGTACCCACTACATGGACGAAGCGGTACGCTGTCACAAACTGGCCTACATTGCTTACGGCAAGCTTCTCGCGCAAGGCACAGCTGAGGAAGTAGTCGCCAGCCAGCATCTCACTAGCTGGGCGATCTTCGGCGACAACCTGGTCGAGTTGCAGGAGACTCTTCGCCGACAGCTCGGTGTAGACCAAACCGTATCGTTCGGCACCGTACTGCACGTGAGCGGAACCGATGCCGCCCTACTACAGCGCGCAATTGAAGAGACTATCGCGGGCAAGGGTGTCCGAGCAGAGAAGATCGATACCGGCCTCGAGGATGTTTTCATCTATATGATGAGCCGCTCGGCCGATAACTTCGGAGGCGAAGCGTGACGCGGCGCAGCGGCTTTTCGCTGGTCCGCTGGTGGAGCATCGTCCGCAAGGAGTTTATACAACTGAGGCGGGACCGCGTTACATTCGCCATGATCATTGGGGTGCCCATCCTACAGATGGCGCTGTTTGGTTATGCCATCAACACTGACCCCAAGCATCTCGATACTGCCATCATCAGCGCAGATCACAGCGACATCACCCGCAGCTTCATTTCAGCGTTGAAGAATTCGGCCTACTTCAAGGTCGTGGATGAATTGCCCAGCGAGGCAGCCGGTCGCGAGGCATTGGACCAAGGCAAAGTTCTGTTTGTGGTGAACATACCTGCGGGATTCACGCGACAGCTTCTTCGCCGTGAGCGACCCTCGCTGTTGATTGAAGCCGACGCAAGCGATCCCACAGCAGCGGCGAATGCGGTGGCCGCCATAAGCGGCATCACGCAGTCTGTCATTCAGAAGGAGCTAATCGGACCATTGGCGACACTGGCGGGAAGTCCAGCACCGTTCGAAGTCGACGTTCATCGGCTGTACAACCCTGACGGAATTACGCAATACAACGTCGTGCCCGGATTGATGGGCGTCGTCTTGACACTCACTATGGTCATGATGACGGGGCTGGCTATTACTCGCGAGCGCGAGCGCGGCACCATGGAAAACTTGCTCGCGATGCCGTCCACGCCAATCGAAGTGATGACCGGAAAGCTCGTCCCTTATATCGGTATCGGACTCACCCAGGCGACCATCATCCTGATTGCCGCGCGCTTCGTCTTTCACGTCCCGTTCTTCGGGAGCATCGGTGCGGTGTACCTGGTAGCGCTGTTGTTTGTGGCGGCCAACTTGACTGTGGGCATCGCCTTCTCGTCGTTGGCTGGAAATCAGCTTCAGGCTGTACAACTGACGGTCTTTTATTTCTTGCCTAACATTCTGCTTTCTGGATTCATGTTTCCCTTCCAGGGCATGCCGAAATGGGCGCAGGTGCTGGGAGACCTTCTACCACTAACCTATTTCAACAGACTCATTCGCGGAATCATGCTGAAAGGGAATGGCTGGGCTAACTGCTGGCCGAGCATCTGGCCACTCATGGTTTTCACAGTGGTAGTGATGACTGTGGCAGTGAAGACTTATCGCCAGACGCTTGATTGAGGTGCGTGCAATGGGCTCATCAATGCAACAAATGGTTTGCTTACAGCTCGGAGTGGCTATGCTCGCCATCTGTCTACTCGTCGGCTGTACTGTCGGGCCCCACTATCATCCGCCGGCACCGCCGACGGTGGGAACCTACACGCCCTCGCCTCAGCCATTGGACATTGTCAGTTCTGTTGGTCCTGCTGGAGCGGCGCAGCACCTCAATTTAGGGGCGGACGTTCCCGCGCAATGGTGGACTTTGTTTCACTCCCCAGAACTAGACCGCTTGGTGCGCGAAGCGCTTGCCAACAGTCCTACACTGGCACAGGCTACAGCTCGACTTCATCAGGCACAGGAGGAGTCCAACGCGCGGACTGGAGCGACGAAATATCCAACGGTGAACGCAAACGTCTCGGTACAGAGAGAACAGCTCGATTTGGCCACATTTGGAGTTCCCTTCCCCAATCCGCCGCCGTTCAGCTTGTTGAATGGATCCGTGGCGGTTTCGTATGCGCTCGATCTGTTCGGAGCCAACCGCCGTCTTATCGAAGCCTTAAACGCACAGGTGGAGTATCAACGCTGGCAACTGCAGGCGGCGCGGCTCATGCTGGCAGGCAATGTCGTGTCGGCCGCCATCCGCCAAGCGCAATTGCAGTCGCAGATTGGGGTTACCCGCGAAATGCTTGAGTTGCAAATGCGAGAACTCGAGATAACGGAACGACGGGTCGCGGCCGGCGGGCTACCTAAGTATGAAGTCAACCGCCAGCGCACTGCGGTGGAGCAAACGCGAGCGGCTCTTCCGCCACTGGAGCAACAACTCGCGGTAGTGAAGCATCAACTGGCGGTGCTCGTCGGAAAGCCACCGGCCGAAGCCACGACTACAGACATTAGCCTCGACAGCCTGCAGCTTCCGATCGAACTGCCTTTGAGTCTGCCCTCATCGCTTGCGCGCCAACGTCCGGATATTCGCGCCGCAGAGGCCTTGATGCAGCAAGCCAGCGCCAATGTAGGAGTTGCGACCGCGAATCTGTACCCCCAAATTGTTCTGTCGGGCAGCGCGGGCGGCGTTGGAACCAGTTTTACCGCCGGCTCTGGTGTGTGGAACGTTGGCGCATCGCTCGCTCAACCAGTCTTTAACGGTGGAGCACTACGGGCTGAGAAACGCAAGGCGGTGGCGGCCTACCAGGAAGCGGGAAGTGCGTACCAGCAGACTCTGTTGCAGGCATTTCTCGAAGTGGCGAACGCGCTGCGCGCCATCGAACACGACGCCCAAACCTTGCAGGCGCGAACCGAAGCCGCGGCACAGGCGGAAGGTACCTACCAGGTCGTGTCTCGGCGATTCGACGCGGGAGGTGTTAGTCAACTCGACTTACTGGATGCGCAACGGCAGTATCTGCAAACGGTATTGGACCGCACTACCGCCGCTGCCAGCCGCTACGCCGATTCCGCTTCGCTTTTCCAGGCTCTGGGTGGTGGGTGGTGGAATGAAACGCAGGCGAGTGCGCCGAACTCGCAGCCGTCAGCGAAAGGAGCCGCTTCAAACTGAATGGTGAAATCGGCGATGCCTGGGTGTCAGCGTTATCTGCACAGTCGCACACCTTGAGTGCGGACTGAACAGGATTTGCTGTGCGATACTTTAGAGCATTTTCTTTAATAGTGTAGACTTACCTTGGCGAGACTCTGCGGCGAGTGAAGCGATGGCGAAGCCATATGGGGATGATCTGCGCCGTAAGTTTCTGTTGGCCTACGATCAAGGCGAGGAGACGTTGGAGGAACTTGCCGACCGCTTCCTGGTGAGCGTGGGCTGGGCAAAGAAGATTTCCGCGCAACGGAACCGCACCGGGCAGGCCGAGCGGGTGCCGCACCAACCCGGGCGTAAGTGGCGGGCCGGTGTCGAGGCGCAGCGTCAGGTGATGGATTGGGTGGCATCGAAGCCTGATCTGACGCTGGCTCAACTGCAGGCCAAGTTGTCCAGCGAGGCGGGCATTTCGCTGAGCTTGGGGCGGATCTGGCATCTGTTGAAGAAGTTGGGCCTGCGGCTGAAAAAAAGTCACTCCACGCGGTCGAGCGGGACAGCGAAGCCAACCGCGCACGACGTGAAGAATTCGCGGCGCGCATCCAGTCGATCTCACCGGAGCGGCTGATTTTCCTGGACGAGAGCGGCGTCACGACCTCCATGACACGGCTCTATGCGCGCGGTACGGGAGGCGGACGCATCCGCGAGGCGACACCTGGCGGCCACTGGAAGATCCTGACCATTCTGGGCGCCATGAGCCTGCGCGGCATGGTCGCAACCATGACTATCGAAGAGCCCACCGACAGCGATATTTTCCTGGCCTACGTCGAACATCTGCTGTACCCGGTACTGCAGCCCGGCGACGTGGTGGTGATGGACAATCTGAGCGTCCACAAGGCGCCAGCGGTGCGCGAATGGATCGAAAAGGCCGGTGCGGAGGTGCTCTATCTGCCGCCCTATTCTCCCGATCTGAACCCTATCGAGAAAGCCTGGGCAAAACTCAAACAACTGCTTCGCGCGGCCAAGGCACGCACCAAAGAAACACTCGAACAGGCTATCACCCAGGCCCTGCCATGCATCACTCCCGGCAATGCCCAAGCCTGGTTCAGACTAGCTCTCAATGGTCTACAGTAAAACAGAAAATGCTCTAGCTGTGACCTACTGGCCCTGTAGCTCAGATGGATAGAGCAGCGGTTTCCTAATTATCCAGAACGATGCTACGCGACGTAACCCCAATCACTTACAGTCGTACTCCCTCTCCTAGCCGCACACAATGTGACCTCAATAGTCAGTTTCGGGACACCGTTCGGGACAGTAAATCGCGACGCTTTTCGCAAATTGCCCCGTTGCGGTCAGCGCCGTCCGGTGATGGGCTATTGCGGTCGGAGAGTCACGTATTGGTCACGGTGCACGCTCTCACGGCTGTCCCAAGTGACACCCACCGCGCGAAATCAAAAGTCGAAATATTCTCGGCCGAGAATTGTGCTTACTTTTCATGCGACCCATACACTCCCCGCATGGCTCAAGGATCGCGTTCTCCGGCTACATGCGGTCATGCCAGCCCTCGTGAACTGCTGGGCGACGACCTTGTGCCGCAGGCTGGGCATCCATGCCGGCGCCGGATCGTATCAGGTGGTCTGACGTGGGAACACTCCGAGGCCCCCGACCTTGGACTGAACCCTATGAAAACTGCGGCTCAGTATCGCATACACCCAGTTGGGCCAGACGACTGCATGACAAGCAGTCGTGGCCATCAACGATACTTTGGAATATCCTCAAAGACAGAACAAAATGTCGAATGACGACAACTTTGAACCCTATTGGCTGGACGAAGACGATTGGCTCGTAACAATCTGTCCTTTGCCAAAAGATGAGGACGACCCCGAGGTCAATCTCGAAACGTTGAACTGGCTCGGAAGGTTATTTGGGTTTGCCACGGCGACCAACACGCGGATTTTGGCGTTAGTAGGCGATCCCGAATTGCCTGCATATGAGATCTTGCTTTCCTTCGATTGTACGGAGAATCACGAGGAGTTTCTTCGCTTGGTAGAGGCGGACGGCTACGCTGATACTTCCGAATTCACGGTTCCGTCGCGTGATGAAATAGCTGAGGCGCGACCGATCGGTCGAGTGTTTCCCAGCGACCAAGCCGAGCTAATCACCGGCGTTGGAATGATTACGATGCAGGGTCTTGGAACCGATGCGAGTAATTCTGACGCCTAAGCAGCGGATGAGAGTCACGTTATCCATGAGCTTCTCCGTTAAGTCGCCGTCACCTGCTGGCTTCTGCCTTCAAGTCCATCACCAGTCGCTGAAACGCGGCCTGATAAGGGTCGTGGTCTTTCCAGGTGCTAAAGTCCGGAATGAAGTACTCCCTGATCTCGCGCGCCGAATCTTTCCTCGTATCGCCGTCGAAGCACTCCCAATCGCGCAGCGTCTCAAACCCCACTAGCCGGACAGGAAACAGCACTCGCTTGCCGTCCTTGACCTCGCGTTTGCGCGCGTTGGCAATTTCGGTCTTCACCCACTCGCTGCTCATGCTGTGCTCCGACAGGATCAGCAGCAGCCGGGAGAACCACAGCCGGGAGAAACCACAGCCGGGAGAAACCACTGTTCGTAGCAAGTCAAAATGTCCGCTTTTCATAGCAAGTGAAATGTCCGGTTTTGGTTTTGGGTTTACTCATATACCCGCCGTCGTCGCTGTGGGAAAGTGGGAATCCCGCGCTCTGGGCGGGATTTCCAAGCGCGGGGGAAAAGTCGGTTGTTTGACTTTTCCACGGTGCGTCTTTTCCACAGCGCTTGCCGCCGCGTTTTGGGTTGACGTGAAGGCCACGCCTTGGGCGCTATAACGTCCCAGCCGATGCGGCCCGTGGGTGAGGCTGATGCTCCCGTCCAGGTGCCGGTGCACCATGACATTGCAGCCGGCCAGCGTCCCTCGCCACTGCACCCGCTCAATCTGTAGCTGCAGGTTCTGAAAACTGACGGTGTTGTCGCGATTTACCGTCCGCTCAAACTGCAGGGAGAAGACCAGGTCCAGATGTTTGCGGGGGCACGGGAGAAACGCGTTACCGCGTTGCGCCGGCGCCACCTGAAAACGACCATTGAACTCGGCGATGTATTCATCCCGCAGAAACCCATTGGCCGCTTCCAGCGTGGTGATCCCGTGCAGCCGCAGCTCCTGTGGCAGCCGTCCCTGCCAGGTCCCGAAGCTGCGCTCGCTACGGCCCCGCGCCTGCGGCGAGTAGGCCGGGATCATCTGCACTCCTAACTCGCGCAGCGCCCGTCCCACCTGCGTTAAGCGATGGGGATCGACCTTGCCTCCTACCTTCGGCGTCAGCCAAAAATGGCTGCCCCGGTCGCTGTACAAGGCGCAGAACAATCCCTTGCGCTCGATGACTTCCCGCAACCCGGCCATCACCGTCGCCGTCGATTCTTCCTCCACCAGTTGCGCATAGTAGATCTCGCTGGTCGCGTCATCCAGGATGACGATCAGGTCGTACCAGCGCTCGTCCTGGAACCAGCGATGACGGCTGCCGTCGATGTGCAACAGCATGCCCGGCAGCGGACGGCGTTCCCGCCGCTTACGATGCACCCCGCGCTTGCGGCCCCGCGCTACCAGTCCGGCTCCCTGCAGAGCTTGTTTCACCCAGGTGTAGCTCAAATCGATCTGGTGCTCGGCACTCAGCTTCTCGTGAAAATGCTGTACGTTTAGATCGAAATAGCGATCCCGATACAGCCCCAAGACCTGCTCGACCGTGGCCAGAGGAACTCGCTTGGGGGAAGGCTGTCCCCGCCGCCGGTCGAACAACCCGTCGTAGCCAAACTCTTCCAGTCGCTCCCGCCAGCGCCGCATCGACCGATCGCTGATGCCGATGATCTCGGCCGCCTGCCACCAGGTGAGCTTCTTCGCCATGGCCCGTAAGATCACTTCTTGCACTTTCATCGCCCGCTCCATCGCGGCCTTCGAGTAGCAATCCATGCTTGGCATGGTCTCCTACTCTCGCCGCCTGCAAAGCGGACAGATCACGTGCTATCTCAACCGGACATATCATGTGCTACCGACAAGCCGGGAGAAACCACTTGACTTCGTTGCAAACTGGCGTCATTATGTCGGCCCTTAGCGGGTGAGTCTCATTACACGGTTACCCTGCATTGCGTCCGCCGACCTACTTGCGGTGCAACGGGGTTAAGGGAACCGTTTCCTTCGCACCGAACTGAATTGGCGCCGCCATCGTGGTTCTTGGCTCTGCGCGGTGCCCCATCGCAGCACTTTCCTTTGCGAGCCAGGGCGCTAGATCCCATCGGATACATTGGGCATCTACGCAAGACCCGACCGACGGATCTTGGCAGTTCTTTCTTCTAACTTACAGAACCGGTCACATGCGTCGTCAACGCACGAAAACACGTCGCGAAGCACCTTGCCACGCGAGCGGAATTGGTCAATTCAGTCGAAACGAAAGGAGCGCGCCATGCGCAGAATTGGTTTAAGTACCGTCCTTGCTCTTTCCACCCTGTTGTTCATCTCCGTCAGCTCAGCCCAACAGACCTCGACCACCTCCGTTCCCAACCTCATCCGCTACAACGGAACCCTAAAGGACATGCAAGGCACGGCATCCATTCCGTTCACCGCAGTCGGCGTCACCTTCGCCATCTACAAGCAGCAGGATGGCGGCGCGCCCCTTTGGCAGGAGACACAAAACGTCACGCCCGACGCCAATGGTCAATACAATGTAATGCTGGGCAGCACCAAGTCCGAAGGCGTGCCTGCCGACCTATTTTCTGACCAGGACCAACGCTGGCTGGGCGTGAAGGTTGAAGGACAACCTGAGCAGGCGCGTGTGCTGATGGTGAGCGTGCCTTACGCCTTTAGAGCGCACGAAGCGGAGACTTTGGGCGGCTTGCCCGCTTCGGCATTCGTGCAAGCGAATCCCGCCAACGTTCCGGGAACGGCTGCCAACGCACCGACGAATGCCGCAGCAACTCTATCCCAAGCTAGCGGCGCCACTGCGCCGGCGTTCCCGCCTATCACGGGTTCGGGCAAGAAAAACTACATCCCAATCTGGACCAGCGGTACAAATCTGGAGAACTCGGCACTGTTCCAGATCGGTGGCAACGTAGGGCTTGGCACGACTACTCCTGGAGCAAAGCTAGAGGTTGTGGCCAGTCCCGCTAGTAATAGCAGCGTCGGTGCTATTCGTGGAACAGGCGCCACCCGTGGGTTGACCGGCATCGCAACAGCGCTGAGTGGCTACTCGAGTGCCGTGCATGGCCAGAACGCTAGCGTCAACGGCACAGGCGTATCCGGACAAACCGTCGGCTGGGTCGGAGTGGGTGGCATGGCTACCGCCACCTCCGGAAGTCCCGCCTACGGCGTGTGGGGAGACAGTTTGAGCACCGGCGGGGTTGGTGTGGCCGGCTTCGCAGACGCCACTTCCGGCTATACGAGCGGCGTGTCTGGGTCTGATGCCAGCCCCAACGGTACCGGAATTTCTGGATTTAATAACGCCACCATCGGCGGCACCGGGGTCTCCGGCGTCGCCACCGCCACTTCCGGCTCTGCGACCGGTGTTGCTGGAACGATTGCCAGCACCAGTGGCGCCGGGGTTGCTGGCAACGCTACCGCCACCTCCGGCTTCACCAACGGCGTCTACGGCAGGGTTGCCAGCTCCAACGGCGTCGGCGTAGCTGGATTTAATAACGCCACCACTGGCGGCACCGGGGTCTCCGGCGTCGCTACCGCCACATCCGGCTCTGCAACCGGTGTCGCTGGAACTATTGCCAGCACCAGTGGGGCCGGGGTTGGCGGCAACGCTACCGCCACTTCCGGCTTCACCAACGGCGTCTACGGCTCGGTTGCCAGCCCCAACGGCGTCGGCGTAGCTGGAGTTAATAATGCCAGTACCGGAGGGAGTGCAGTGTCTGGCGTCGCCAACGCCACCTCGGGCAGTCCAACCGGCGTCTATGGGTCGATCAAGAGCACCAGTGGCGCCGGGGTTGCCGGCATCGCCACCGCCACTTCCGGTTTCAACAGCGGCGTGTATGGGCAGACCGCGAGCAGCAGTGGCTTCGGCGTCAACGGCACCGCCGTCGCCACTTCCGGCCCCGCGATCGGTGTCCACGGACAATCTAACAGCTCTGGCGGCACAGCAGGCCAATTCGTAACAGCTCCGGGCGGGACCGTTCTGCAGGGAGTTGGCGGCAGCACTACCGTTTTCGCAGTCGATTCGAGCGGCAACGGATTTTATGCGGGCGATCTGAACGTTACGGGCAAACTGACGAAGGGCAGCGGCTCGTTCAAGATCGACCACCCTCTCGACCCAGCGAACAAGTACCTCTCTCATTCGTTTGTCGAAAGTCCCGACATGATGGATGTCTACAATGGAAATGTCACGACCGACAAGCGCGGCCGGGCGATTGTGGCTCTGCCCGATTACTTCCAGTCCCTCAATCGCGACTTCCGCTATCAGCTCACCGTCATCGGCCAATTTGCTCAGGCGATCGTCGCCAGAGAAATCAGCGGCAACCATTTCACTATCAAGACAAACAAGCCTGGGGTGAAAGTGTCATGGCAGGTGACCGGCATTCGCCAGGACGCCTACGCGAACGCCCACCGCATTTCAGTGGAGGAACCGAAGCCAGTGCAGGAGCGCGGCAAGTATTTGCATCCCGACGTATTCGGGGTGGGCGTTGACAAGAACATGAGCGCTCAACTGCACTGAGTTTCGTCCCGAGAAACGACGGGAAGACGGCGACAGCCGGGTGCCTGATTAGATAACCGTGTCGGCTCCCACCCGCCGGTAGACTTGGTGCGCTCAAACAAACCAAGGCTCGGAGGAAAGGCTGTTCCATTCCCGGACCCCTTGCCTGAGGATTTCGAGATGTTCAGGGTTCGCCATTGCCGCGTGACCTCGCTTGCTTCCGCGATACTTTGATCAACTTGATTGGAGCTTGGTATCTAGATAATGCAAGATCGTCCGAATCACATTTATGACTAAGCGCGCTTCGGCATCGTCCAGCAAGCGGGAGTTTGGATGGGCGACGCTGGCTAGGTTACGAATCGGGTTAAGCGCGTCCAAGACGGAAGCCATCGAGTTTAGAATCCTCGCGATATCATCACTCCGCGGACCCAAATCATTCATTTTTGGATGTTTAGCCCTTATGAGCTTGAAAAGTTGCGTAATGCTCGCATCGTTAGGCGCTGAGATAGTTTGATCTATGCAAACCTGGAGCAAGTACCCATGTAGAGCGGTATGTACGCGATCTACGCCACTCGTAGCCCCGCTGGAGCTGATCAGTTTCTCGGCGTCAGCCAGTGAACGCTCAACAACCTCGCTGGTTATGCGTAGAAAAGGTACTGGCACGCCGTCGTCGGAAACGAGACGATTAATCCACCCTTGAATCTCGTTGTGCAGAGCCTGCGTGCGGTACGGGGCCGAATTTGGCGGGAACCGCGCTAAGATTCCTCGCACAATTCGCGCCTGAATAGGTGGCCCAGCCTCTCCAAGAATGGTCGTAAACCGCTCTCTGGTCGTCCCCTCATATTTGAAAGGATCAATGTCGAGCTCTAACTCGACGTAGAAATCATGGTGCTTCTGGTAACTGAACCCTACAAGATAGCCAGCATCCACTCCGATGTACTTGTACACGAGCTTGTTTATCTCGGCGCGCGTGAGACGCCTGGCGGGCTCTGATCTTTCGGTATTGCGATCCATGTCAAGATCAACAGCAACAATCCGCACACACGCACCTAGCTCGTCGAATGTTCTGGCGATTTGAGCTATGGCAAGTCGGTCCGCCTGAGACATTAGCCTCGCCTGCTCGTAAAGCGCGAGCGGAACATCAGCATGAAGCACGTCAAACTCATCATTGAAATGATTAGACGCCGGGAGGAGTCGGAATGGGAACTGCGAAAGCAGACGAATAGCTTCGTTGTTTCCGCGGGATCGAAGGAGGGTCCCGAACGTTTGCTCGGAGTTTGTCGAAGTTTGCATCGGAATCAGCCGACTGCAACTGAAAATCTGTAGGCTTTCCCGCACTATAGATGACCAAGCTCATATATTCGAGGATAGGACGGATTCCCCACAAGCGAAAGCCTGGCGATGTGCAGGTATGCCCGTCATCGTGATATCTGAAATTTTCGCCGGCGGGGCTTCTAATTGCTGACCGGTGAGCGATCTAGTCCAGCGGGGTCGTGAGGACTCGCGTAATCGGCCACGCGCTTGCCTTGGTGACAGCAGCAACCGGAACGAAGTTCGAATCCTGTTGATTGCCGTTCCGGGTTGCTAACAGGATACAAGAGTAAGACTCGACCCCCAGCGGACATCTAAAGGCCCCACCCAGGTGGGGCTTTTTGTTGGCTATGTGCCCCACCCTTGTCGCGCAGCGACAGAGCCTGCCACAAGCGAAGTCGAAGGATGGGCGATTCAGGCCGGGGACATCAATCCGGCCTGACCCCACTACAATCCAGTCCCGCCTTTCCGGACGATAGAGCGTAGCCCGCCGTCCAATCTGGATCTCCAACGAGCGCCGAGTCTCTGCTCGTTGGGGGCGGCCTTAGATCGAGCACTGGTTGTGCTCACGGCTTCTGGCAACCGTGGGGACCTGACAGGACGTTCAGGGTGAGCTTTCAATCGTGCGTCATCGAATCCTCGTCGTCTTGGCGAGCTCCAGTCATATCCCCTGCGACGTTGTAGCGAGCCGGTGGGGCGATTCATCCGCTGCAAAATCATGAATTGGGGGTCCATTTTCCGACCCCTGACCCTCGCGCGCGACCAGAGGCGTTTCTCTCGCTGTCAGCCCGAAACCCCCGGCTTGATTGAGCCCTCACTGACGACACTGTCCAAGGGTTGTGGAATCGAAAAGACAGGCGTTTTTTGATGTCGTTTAGCCTTTAGATCTCAGTTGCTTAGATGGACTTCAAAGATATTGTGGGGTTGAATAAGTCCGAGATCACCGGGGACACACAGGAATGCCTAAAATCACTCCACATGGTGAAGAAAATCACGCATGACCAGCCTCGACGCAGGACTTTGTCTAGGGCGAGTGACTTCTCGCGTTCTAGGTGTGGTTACCGCTACGTGTTTTACGCCCGCGCCTCCGCGTCGGGTGGGAGTCAGAGCGCACCTTGTGATCCTGACACGCCGTTGCTGTGGTGTTCCTAGGTGACGTTGTGTTGCTGCTGTGGTGCTGGTTGTGCGACTGCCGTGGGGCTATTTTGGACCGTTAGTGCTCGCGGGTGAATGAGTGGGCTGGTACGGAATCGGGTCAAGTTCAGTCGTTTCTTCGACCGGAGCAGCACAAACTTCGCCTAGGTCGCAGGCTTTCAGGGACACTCTCGTAGCCGTTCTCCTGTCCTGTAAGGGGACCGTTTGTCGCCTACACACACGTCAAAACGATCGCCGCAGCACCACTGCCGGCCAACGCGAAGCTACCCACCAGCCCGATGTCCCAGACCCACGGAGCCCAGCGCCGACAACCACGCGGCTGATTACAGCAACTGCACGGCCGGTTTTCGGCGCCATTTCGGCGCTAACCCGGAATCATCCCGTCGTGGGACTCGACACACCGAAGGCAATTATGAGCCCCAAATGATGTTCGAGAGGGATGCGATATAATCTTCGCTCCACTCGTTATCAACGTGAAACTCTAGGATTTTTCTGAACCCCGATACGACAGCTTGGGACGTATTCATCTCGTTCAAGAATCTTGACGCGAGTGGTGTTCCCACGCGCGATTCTGTTCCGGTTCAGTTGGAAATGGAGAAGGCGTTCTCCCAGTAAGGTAAAGGAGAGAACGCATGAAGAAGCAACGGAAGCAATACGCGCCAGAAGAGAAGGTCGCCATCCTGAGGCGGCACTTGCTGGAGAAGGAGCCCATCTCGAAGTTGTGCGATGAAGTGGGACTCCAGCCGACGGTCTTCTACCGCTGGCAGAAGGAATTCTTCGAGAACGGGGCTGCTGCCTTCGAACAGAAACGGCCAACCAACCATTCCGCTGACCAGGAGCGGATTGCATACCTCCAGAAGAAGATCCAGACGAAGGACGAGGTTCTGGCCGAGCTGATGGCGGAGCACGTCGCGCTAAAAAAAGACATTGGGGAACTCTGACCGGGAACTGGGTTCCGCACGATACGCGGGACCAGATCGTGGATTTCGTCCGGTGCTGGTCGGAAAAGACCGAGATCGGCGCCGGGCGGTTCATTGGGTGGCTCGACATCACCGCCAGCAAGTTCTACGACTGGCGGGAACGCTACGGGAAGGTGAACGAGCACAACGGCTGGGTTCCCCGCGACTTCTGGCTGGAGGATTGGGAGAAGCAGGCCATCATCGGGTTTCATCTGAAGAACCCGCTGGAGGGCTACCGCCGCCTGACGTTCATGATGCTCGACGCAGACATCGTGGCGGTGAGTCCGACCAGCGTATGGCGCGTGTTGGGGCAGGCAGGGCTTTTGTCCAAGTGGAACGGCAAGCCGTCGAAGAAGGGCACGGGCTTTGAGCAGCCGCTGGCAGCGCATCAGCACTGGCATATCGACGTGTCGTACATCAACATCAGCGGGACGTTCTACTACCTGTGCAGCATTCTGGACGGCTGCAGTCGCTACATCGTGAACTGGGATCTGCGGGAGTCGATGACCGAGGCGGACATCGAGATCATCTTGGAGCGCGCCAAGGAGCTTCACCCGGAAGCGCGGCCCCGGATCATCTCCGATAACGGGCCGCAGTTCATTGCCAAAGACTTCAAGGAATTCATTCGGGTCTCGGGCATGACCCACGTCAGAACTTCGCCTTACTATCCCCAATCGAACGGAAAAATTGAACGTTGGCACAAATCGCTAAAAGGAGAGTGCATCCGGCCGGGAACGCCGCTGTCGCTGGAGGATGCGCGGCGGCTGGTGGAGGGCTACGTGGAACATTACAACGATGTACGCTTGAACAGTGCCATTGGCGACATCACGCCGAAGGACATGCTCGCCGGCCGTCAGCAGGAGATCCACGCGGAGCGCGACCGGAAGTTGGAGGAGGCGCGGAAGCAACGGCAGATTCGCCGCCAGCAAGCCGCTTGACGTTCAGCTCACGTCCGTTGGGCGTGGTTCTGGATAGGTTCATCCGCACGTCGCCGCGGGTGCGGAGCCTCAACTTCCGGTTTGCCGACGATCCGGGGAGCTATCTGGGAGACGCCACAGTAAAATCGTGCGCGCGGGTCAACGCTCCTTCACTTGCTCCATCATCCAGATCTGCGAATCGGGCTGAAGATAAGCGTAGACGGCGCTCTTGCCGTCGGGAGCGACGGCGAGCTGACGGATCGTGTCGGGGTACCCGATCGGGTCGGGCGTGACCGGGCGGCGGCCAAGCGGGGCGACCCTGCGCGATTCGCCGGATGACGGGTCGATGGTGAAAAGCTCCATCTCGCGTCCGGCCGTTTCGCGAATGGCGTAGATGAGCTTGCCGTCGGGCGACCAATCCCAGGCCAGCAAAGGCTCCTTCGTAACCACGTTTGCCTGTGCGCCGTTTTCGTCCGTGATGGTCAGCCCTTGTGCCGAGCCGTAGAGAAGTTCGCCCCGGCGGGACCAGCGGACGTACCGCCGGGAGTTGAAAACGGCTTGCGCCGCGGCATCGCTCCGCAGCAGGACAGAGTTGTCGCGGCTGCCGGCGCGTACCTTGCGCAGCTCGTTCCCCGTGACAAAGGCCACCCATCCGCCATCACGGTGACCACGCCGGAAAGTCTTTACGGTCACGATCGCCCGCGGCCAGCTCGATGGGCTTTCCCCCGGAGAACGGCGTCATGAAGAGTTGCGTTCCCGTCCGGCTATAGCGTTGCACGGCGAGCGACCGTCCATTGGGCGAAACCGCCGATTGTGCCAGCAGTTGGGTGAAGGGATCGTCGAAATCCGCGGGGTTGAGTAGGGGTCGCTTCACGAAACGGAATATAAAGTACGCTAAGCCGGCGGAGATGCTGCCGGTGTAAATATCGATGCCGACTTTTCAACCACCCTCTTAACTGAAGCCATAGCGGTGTATAAAATGGGTATTGCGAACAGCACGCAGCATCTTTCAAGCCAAATTGTGTTATGCTGTTGCCGCGCCGTAGTTTGCTAGGCTGCGGCGCTCCCGCCGGGCGGCGGGTTTGCGCGAAACAATGGGAGGATTTGGTATGGCGAACCCAGTGACAGGGGTTGAAGGTGTTCACATAAGGGGCACTGGAGGTACGAAGAAGCCCAAAGCAAACACTTGGTATGTCCAGTTTGGCAGCCCAGTCAGCATAGGCGCCGGTGATAATGTCCAGGACGCTTGGCCAGGTTGTGTGCTTCTTCAGCCGCAGACCACATTCTATGATGGGTATGGCGAGCCGGCAGGAAACCCCCCCACCAACCAGTCGCTGATATATGAATTGGGCAGCGTTCACTGTAATCAGGAACCGGACCCTAGTCAAGCTGGTAACATCATCTATACTTACACTTGGCAGGTTACTATTAAAAACCCTGGGTATTGGGGTGTCACCTACACCCTTTGGTCGTCGCTCACCTAAATCAGAAAAAGGGAAATCAACATGAAACTCGCGGTCAGCTACGACGAACAAGGTGACATCGTCACCCTCTTTGACCCGGAAAAGCTGCAACGTGGTGTCAAATACGTGCCGGACGAGGACGAGAAGCACGTCATCCTCGAGGTTCCTAAGGAGTTGGAAGGCAGACCGTTCAGAGACCTTGCCGCGTTGCTTCGCGTAAACGCGAGCGGACCGCATCCGCGGCTGGAGCTAAAGGCCTGACTGGATCGATCCCGGAACAGATCGCGCCCGCTGCCCAGAACAGTTATTGATCGGCATAGGGGTGGCCTGACGGCAAATGGATCGCTTTTCACCTCCTCCTTCAGTCGGACCGCCAGTCACGCGCTTGACGTAGATGGCGCCATTTACCAAGCAATTCAGGTCACCACTGTGCACCGGCGACACTTCTTTCAAGAGCCACCCACGCTGGTCCCCTGATGGAAGATACATTCTGTTTGATGAGATCGACCCGAACCCTGAACGCGCATCGACAGGTCATCTTAAGATTGTGGACGTGACCAAATTCGTAGGCCAGTGAAAATAGAGCTGGCCACCGTCCGCGCGCCTTAGCGTACTTTATATTCCGTTTCGTGAAGCGACCCCGAGTAGCGGACGTTCCCAACCTTCGCGCACACTCTTCAACCAGATTCTCGGAGTGCTCCGCCGATTGGTAGTGAACACCACCTGCTCGCCCGAGGGAGTACACGCGGGCCATCCATCGTAGCGCGCGCTTTTGATCAGCGGCTTGACGGTGCCGGTAGCGAAATCCACCTGCAGGATATCCCAGTTGAGCGTGAACGTTCCAAACGCAATACGGGCGCCGTCCGGAGACACCGCCGCCGCGTATTCCAGCATCTCGGAATTGGTCAGAGGCTCCAGGGTTTTGGAATCCACATCGCCTCGCCATAGGCTGAAGGAGGAAAAGCCCGACACCACGGAGGCGACGAAATGGCGGTTGTCCGGCATCCAGCTAAACCACTGGATGAAGCTGTCGGCGGGAAGACGGAAGTCGCCGCCGAGCCAGCGACGCGGGGACCCGTGGAAGGGGTACTGAAATATTTCGATCCCGCGTGAATTGTACCCACCCGTGACGATCCTCTTGCCATCGGGAGCAAACGCCAGACTGCGGACAGTGTCAGAAGGAATTTCCAGGACGCGCGACGGATTCCGGCCGTCGGGTTGAGCGCTCCACAACGCCCCCTTGGCTTTTTCGATGCGGAACGCAACCAAGGTCTTGCCATCGGGAGAGATGGTGGCCGCCTCCACCTGATCCATCAGCTTCTCCGGCTGGCCGCCGGCCGCCCCTACACTGAACAGAACGAAGTTGGCGTTGAAGTAAATGCGGTCTCCGGCGGGGCTCCAGAATGGGAACAGGCAGTCCTGATGGAGCGTGGTCAGTTGCGCGGGAGCCTCGGACCGCTGATCCAGGCGGCGGGCGAAGATCTGATAGTAACCGCCGGATTCCTGAGAGTAGGCGAGCACCTTGCCGTCGGGAGACCACGCGGGCAGGGTGGCAGAGGTGTCGACGGCCACTGGCGTCATCCGGTAACGCGCGGGCGGCGACAGGGTGAGCGCGCGGCCGAACCAACCGACAGCGCCCGCGATCGCGGCAATCAGGGCCGCGCCCGCGATCCAGCGGCGGCTGCGCGCGGCGATGCGCGGCGCCTCCACGGCCGCGGCGGACATACTCAACTCGCCCTGCCGCCGCTTGAGCTGCTCGAGATCGCGCCAAAGATCCCCGGTGGAATCGTAGCGGTCGCGCGGGTTCTTAGCCAGACATCGCTCGACGATCCAGCGGAGCGCCGCAGGCATCCCGGCGAGCGTGCTGTAGTCGGGCTCGGCCTCGATAATCGCGGACATGGTCTGTGCGGCGGACTCGCGCACGAAGGCGCGCTTGCCGGCAGCCAGCTCGTAGAGAATCAGGCCGAGGGAAAACTGGTCGCTGCGCGTGTCCAACTGCGCGCCCCGCGCCTGCTCCGGACTCATGTAGAAGACCGTGCCCAGGACCGTGCCGGGATCGGTGGTCCCCATGACCACCGTCTGAGTGGCCTCGCCCGCGCTCGCACGCATGGCCCGCTTGGCGAGTCCGAAATCCAGGATCTTGACCACGCCCTCGCTGGTCACCAGGACATTGTCGGGCTTGAGGTCGCGGTGGACGATCCCGGCGGCGTGCGCGGCTGCCAATCCGGCGGCAGTCTGCGCGGCCAGATCCAGAATCCTCCGGAATCCGCCGCCCGGCGCGATTGGCGCGCCTTCCACATACTCCATCAGCAGGTAGTTCGGCCCGACGTCGTACAGGTGACAGATATTGGGATGGTTGAGCGACGCGATGGCTCGGGCCTCGCGTTCGAAGCGCTCGGAGAAATTCTCGTGAGAGACTTTGATGGCAACCGTGCGGTCGAGCCGGGTATCGCGCGCGCGGTAGACTTCCCCATCCCTCCCGCACCAATGGCCGAGAGGATTTCGTATGGGCCGAGTTTTTCGCCTGGAGAGAGCGCCATTCGAGTGAATCAGCTAGTGTAACGGATTCGGGCAGCGGACAGGTCGTGGGTGACGCGCCACTCGGAAGTTGAGACGGGGCCAGACCCGCGAGCCACCCTGCCCTGAGGCCATCTGATTCGCCCCAATGCCGGCGCGTCACCCGTTGAAAGTTGAAATGCGCCTCGCACCCTGGATTCAGGGTTCTTTTTTCCCCTAGCCAGTTGGCCTTCGCTTTGCGCATGAGCCTCTACCGTCAAGCCCAGCCCGCCGCCCGGACGGAGCGCAACGATGTCTGTGTCCGGTGAACCAGGTGCACTATTGTGGCCCACCCTGATCTCCTTTTGAAGCCAGTTGCAGTTTCCGTCTCTGCTTCCTCCTGCCGGTTACCGTTGCGATCGGCCGCGCCTCGGCCCGCCGAGACTCGCGCTATACTCACTAACGGAGAGCGCCCGCACTCCATTTC
Source organism: uncultured Acidobacteriaceae bacterium (assembly GCA_963699185.1). Lineage (GTDB taxonomy): Bacteria > Acidobacteriota > Terriglobia > Terriglobales > Acidobacteriaceae > DASRAA01. The sequence goes on from OY969419.1 coordinate 2,775,840, forward strand.
ACGCTGAACCAACACAATTCTTTACTTGCCAAAGCGGTTTACGACTCGCTAACGAGCAAAGGAATTCATGTTTTCATAAGCACTGTAACACTCGAGGACATGGGAGCGTCTAACTACCGGGAGGCAATTGACAAAGCACTCGATAATACTTCGATTGTGGTTGCAGTTGGCACTTCTCTTGAGAATCTCGATTCAGGCTGGGTGCAACATGAATGGGGCTCGTTTTACAACGACATAATGAGCGGGTTGAAGCCAAAGGGAAAGGTCTTCACATACATCGAAGGTCTGCTTCCGAGCCAACTTCCGCGAAGTCTCAGGCAAACGGAAACATTTATGCATTCTCCTGAGTCGCTCCAACACCTCTATGGTTTTGTTGCGCGGGCGCTGGGCCAGGGGCGTCCAGAACCCGCCATTTCACCACTACCGCTTGAAGCTGTGCCGAGCCTGGAGCCGTCGCCTGTCACTTTCCGTGGTTCTGTTGCGAATGCGCTGGGCCAGGGGCATCCAGAACCCGCCATTTCACAACTACCGCTTGAAGCTGCGCCGAGCGCGGAACCGTCGCCTGTCGATGTCCGTGATCCGCGCCTCGACGTGTTCCTTAGTTACGCGCCCGAAGATCGAGAGTATGCGAAGGCCGTGAAGGTGGCAATTGAAGCAGCCGGCGTTTATGGCTTCAATCTGGGTGTGTCGGAGGAAGTTACCGAATCCATCCTGACGGAGTATCTGCGCCAGCAGGGCGGGCAGGTGAACCGCTCCTTCGCTTGGTGGGGCTGACGCCCCATCCCGACGGCGTCGTGGCGGAGATTGAGCGCATTGGCGAGCGTTATCAAATCGGCGCACATTGGCTGGTGGGATGTGACGGCATCCACAGTGCGGCACGTGAGCTGAGCGGCATTGGTTTCGAAGGCCACAAACTCGCGCGGCAGTGGGCGGTCTTCGACGCGACCGTCGAAGGCTGGACCCACACCTACGAAGGCATCTTCGTCTACCAGGACTTGCTCCCCATCATCTTGACTCCGCTTCCCGGCAAACGCTGGCGTGTTTATCTCAGGCCGAGTTCGCCGGAGTCGGACCTCGTTGCAGACGCGGCATCCACCCTTAGTATCTACGCACCCTCTGCATCCTTCGCCAGTGTGGAGAACCCCACCCGCTTCAACTGCTATACCAAGGTGGCCACCCAGTTCCGTGCCGGGCGAGTGTTTCTAGCCGGCGATTCGGCGCACCTGTCTTCTCCCGCCGAAGGGCATGGCATGAACACTGGCATTCAGGACGCCTTTAACCTGGCATGGAAACTAGCCCTGGTCCACGACGGGGTCGCCAACCCCCGACTGCTCGATAGCTACCAGGCCGAGCGACGTCCGATTGCCGAGATGATCACCCAGTCCGGCGATATGTTCGAACAGGCCCAGATGTTGACCGACCCAACCGAGCGTGAGCGCAGAGACCAGGCCACCAGGGCCATGCTTAACCATCCGGAGGATATCCATCAGCAGGTGATGGCGGAAACGGAACTCATCATCGACTGTGGGTGTTGAAAAAGTCTCTTCGGCAGAGATGACATTCCCTAGGTGGGACTGGGGACTGGGTTCTTGTATGTTCTTTGTCAGTTGATTAAGCGGCTGCAGCGAATGTCGGATTTGGTGCTTTGCTGAGGAACCGGACTAGCCGTTTGATATTCTGTGCCGCAGCTGCCAGGAAGAACTGCTCCCGCACGAACTTCAGTCTGCGCAGGCGCAGGCGGCGTAGTCCGATCTGATTCTTGAGTTCCGCGAACAACGCTTCTACTTTTTTCCTCTGCCGTTGTGCCTTCGCGAACTCTGGCGTGTTGGCCAGTTCGCGTGCCCGTTGCCGAACCGGCTCATGCATGTGAATGGCAAGACAGCGGAAGGCCGCGCTGGTGCAGTGCGGTCTTTGCGAGCATGCGCCACAGCGTTTGCGGGTTCCGATGTAGGTATAGGTGCGGTTGCGATCACTCCGACCGCCGTAGTTGAGTTGCTGACCTGCGGGGCAGCGATAGCTGTTGCTTTCCGGCTGATAAGTGAACCGCTCTGGGCCGTAGAACGGGCTGTTCTTTCTGTGGATACTATCGCGGGTTCGCATGTAAGGAGTGATGCTCCGATCCGCCAACCATTGCAGGAACTCCCCGTTGCCGTACGTCGTGTCAGCCGCCACCGATTCCGGCGCTCTGCCTTGCCATTGCGCGAAACGTGTGAGCATGTCTTGTGCGGCCACCGTCTCCTGACTCATCCGTGCTGCCGTCGCTTGCACTCCCACAATCACGCAGCTTTGATTGTCCACCAGATAGTTGTCGTAATAACCCAGCCGGGCCGGCGTGCCGCCTTTCGTGGCATAGGTCGAGTCCGGATCGGTGGTCGACACTTGATCTTGCTCGTGTACCGGTTCTTCCACCGGGTTCTGCTCTTCCAGTTCCACCAGATACTGGCGCACCGTATGGTTGACTTGGGCTGCTTCCGCTAACTGTTCGCGTGGAATCCGGCTCTCTTTGGCCGCATTCGCCTCGACGAAGCTGCCGTCCACCGACAGATGCTTCCCTTGCACCAACCCCACCTCCACACACTGCCGCACGATCTCTTCAAACAACTGCTCGAACAGTTTCGACGCCTGAAAACGTCCGTGCCGGTTCTTCGAGAAGGTGGAGTGGTGCGGAATCTCTTGATCGAAGCCCAGACCGGTGAACCAGCGCCACGCCAGATGCATGCGCAACTCTTCTACCAGCTTGCGCTCGCTGGTAATGCCGTACACATAGCCAATCAGCAGAATGCGCAGCAGCAGTTCGGGATCGATCGAGGGTCGTCCGGTTTCGCTGTAGCTGTCCTTGAGCCGCTCACGCACGAAGGCCAAGCTGATGTGCTTGTCGATGAGCCGCAACAGGTGGTCTTCGGGGATGTACTCTTCCAGTTTGAAATAGTAGAACAGCGCTTCGGAACGGGCATGTTGTCCCATCATGATCAGCAGTCCTCCGAGGATCAAAATCACGTAGTACATGGAAGGAATACTTCCTTGTACCGCACCTCATCTGCTAATCAGAGTGACTTTTTCAACACCCACGACTATTCTCACTCGCCCATTGTGGCCGGGAATGCGTGCAGGGGCCTCGCTCCCGGCTACCGCTTGCCCGACAACGTCACCGTGAAATGGCCGGATACGACGCCGTGCGGACTCCATCAGCTCGCCCATCGGCCGGGCCATACTCTGGTGCTGCTCGCCGGTCCGGTCGCAGATGCCCAGGAACTGGTAGACCTTCATACCGCGGTACAGAAGGTCGCGAAGGATTCTCCCCTGTTTGCAGAGACCTTCGCTATCGCTACTACCGCCGATGCGCCAGTCAAGGTGGGAAGAATCGATCGCTCCGCAGCCGATCAGCTCGGCATTGATGGCGTTACGCTGCTGGTGATACGTCCCGATGGATACGTCGGCCTCAGATCGGACCAGGACCACTTACGAGCGCTCCAGCACTACTGCACTCTTATTCATGAGGGAAACCTTGAGGGCTGACGCGGGTGGCCCGCCCGCGTCCCGTGGTGCTTCCACCCCTCGTTCCGGCGCCTGCCCGATATCCATCCAATACAAAAACTGCGCGAGCACGGAAGATTGGGTATATATTGGCGGGCGGCCCGGGCAAACCCCAGAAAATCGAAGTCTCTAATCGGGTGCCCATTCAAGGACACGCCGCGGCCTTGAGTGGGGGGCTGGTGGCCCACATATCCCGTGGCCCATATGTGCTGCCGTTGGCAAATGTGGGGCGCAGCCCTACTGAGCAGATGGAGCCTAATCATTCAGATGATTCGTGGCGAGTTCTGTAAAAGCGGGTGTCCAGGCGGGTGCCCGATCCCGTCTTGAGTTGGCGCGGCGGGGATTTTCACTTGGTTGCTAGGAGCTAAGCGCCAAAGTAAAAGTCCCTTAGCGTCAAGGAGTCCACTATGATTTAGGAGTGCCACTTGACGCTGAAAGTCGCTTGGTCTTAGTGCGCGTGAAAGTCAAGAGGGCTGAGAAGCACTTGCGTTACCTCGCAGCCGATGTATTGGCCCTCGAACACACGACAATTCACGCCCCCGATCTAAACACGGGTGTCCCTCCCCATCCCATATCCATTTACCATCCCAGAAATTTGCAGCAAGTCCCCACTCTGCCTTTTGATGCCGTCGCCACGGCTGGAGACATCGTCCATAATCTTCGGGCTGCTCTTGACCACCTGGCACGTCAGCTTGTCGAGGTTGGCATGGAGTGCGCACCAGTTGTCCCTCTCACGCCGGAGGAGCTTCGGCGAATCGAGTCTCCTATCGCAGAGACTTTCATTAAATACGAAGCCGAGAAGGCAAGAAAAACAAAGCGAATGCTTCAAGAAGCTACCCAAGCGATCGATGCTCTCAAACCATACAAAAGTGGCAATGACGCGCTCTGGCGAATTCGCGAGCTCGACAATGTCGACAAGCATCGCAACCTCTTTACATTCGGTCAGAGTTTCCTGTTCACGGCCGATTGGTTCGTCGGTACTTTTCTTGCCAAAACAGACGATCCGACTTTCACCGGAGTCGAAACCCAAGCGGAGAAAGATATTCAAACCGCAATCCAAAAAGCGGTCGCTCGGTCGCAAGTCACTCCAGCGAACGCGCTTCTCCCAAGCCTTCATGAGCTTGTTGATTTCGTCGATAACTTGATTCTCGCCTTCAAGCCTCTCTTGCGGAATGTGAACGAAAGGCGGCTTCTTTAGGACGTTTTAGGCCGACTGGGGGGCCCACATATCCCTGGCCTACAATTGCCGGACGTTGGCAATTGTCCGGCGCAGCCCTGCTGAACAGATGGAGCTAATCATTCAGGTGACCAGGGGGTGGTCACCCCGCCAACGCACAATCTGAAAAGGGTGCCAGTTTTGCCGAAGGCAGGGCGGCATTTCCCTGGTCACAGGGCTCGGTCAGGACGGGCGCGCGCACGAGGCGGCGGCATGGCCGAATCGCAAACAGAAGAAAGTGCGCGCCAGAAAAATTTGCGAACCGGATTTTTTCTCGGTCTACCCGGCTTGGGCTGGGCGGGCGCTTTGGCTCTTAACCGACCCCTTAGATTTTCGGTCGGCAGCGTGGTCCGAAACCGGCCGGCCAAGGGCGGGATCGTGCAGTCGTGAGGGTCGCGGGGACAGGCAGAGAAGCCCTCGGTCCTCGCCAACGAGGTCATCGCCAGCGGGAACAAGGAAAAGCGCTTCCGGGATGAAGCACATCAGCGCTTACCAAAAACGGCCTCACCCAAGGCGTGTCACAAGCGGTTTACGTGTCACAAACCGATTCTGAAATCGATTGCCGGGCGTCGTGATGACGGTGCCGCGCTCAGGAAGTGACATGGCGGGCGGTCAAATCGTTTTCAGAGCAAAGTGGCCCAGGGGTCTCACCCGTTGCGCCGGGTGATGCGGCGGGCGGGCCGGGCGCGGTGACCAACGAACTACCCTAACTTTTCCTGCGAGCACGCAAGACTTTAGTCAGCCAATTTTGTCATCGCATCCCAATCAACATTCTTTGGCTCAGCGTACAAAACGTGCCGTTTCTCGCCATCCATCCGATAGGCCACGACAGCTTGAGCCCATTGCCCGTTTGTGAAAGATACACGCAAATCTTCCCTCCAAGACCCGTTTCTCGCGGTGAAAATCACGTGCCAAAGTATGTCGTCGTGGGCCTGTAAGACGACAGCGCGACCCCACATCGGCAGGAAAGTGCCTGAGGGAATGTCGCCAACGCTGATTTCGCTCATTGCTGGTAGGGCCGCTGACAGCACAAGACCTTGACCTTTGCCCAAACCATTCGTGAGTTGTCTTAATTTTCTATCGTCAATGACTTGAGCGTTGACGCCATACAGCGGATATTTACCCTTGTGCGCGAACATCGGCACCGCTTCATTCTTCCATGCCAAGATTCCCGGTTCCAGCGTCATAATGCAAAAGCTGTCACCGCCAAGGTTCGCCGCCAACAGCATCTTTGTGCTGGTCATTACCGTGTTGAAGTTTTGCTGATTCTGCTGGATGGCAAGAGTGATTTCATCGCCTATCTTTTTGAAATTATCTAGCTGCGTCTGTCGGGCCTCAGCTTGTTCTTGGTCGTGTGCCTTGCGGTCTTGGTAGATTGACTTGATTTCTAACAACATCAAGGCAAACATCACGACAGTCCAGAACGCCCTTTCGCGCTTGCCCATCTTTGCCAAATCCCGGAATAGAGGCACCAAGACGGCAAGTAAGGCAAGCAACGCAATAAAGACGCCGACTGGCGGATAAAAGGCCCAAAGTTTAGCCATTACTGACTCGCATTGATGAAACAATCCCGACTGAGACATCTTGACCGCAAGGCCCCTTTTACTCAAGGGATGTTATCCGAAAAATGCGCGATAGACTGCGACACTTGGGCCATCAGGTGCACCGTGCCGGGCCGGGCACGGCTGTCAAGTGCTCACTTTCATTACCGCCCCTCGGCTGATGCGGTGGGCAAGTGCACGCCGCGTGTTTCACTGCCGAAAAAGCCAACGTAGAAACCAAATGATGAATATGGCCACAATCCAGAAAGTGATTTCGCCCCAATTAATCGGGTCACGACGGTACGGATGCGGTGGGATTTCTTTTATGTCTTGCGAATTGGGTCCCCATCTCTCCAAATCGGACGGCGGTTGGGGCGGCACATTTGAGTCGGCAACGTATCCGGTTCCTGAGCATTTGAAGCAGTTTTCATTAGTGCCATTGCATGAGCACGGCAGCATGACAGGGCAATTGTAGGCCGTTATTCTCTTGTGGCGAAACCATTTGCGTCACAGGTGCCGGGTTGGCCAAGGATGCGGGACTTTGTGGCACCATCTATCGGCTCATGGGTTAACCCGCTGCGATTGCCATTGACCGCCAACGCGGCAAGCGCCATGCACACCTCGACCCACAGTTCTTCTTTGCTGACCGCACGCGGCGCACCCTCAAGTTGAGCGGGAACCCGGCCCGGCGACATCAACAGGTTTTGCCGCGCCGTCACAAGCGCGGAGCTCAGGCGGGCGCGCATCAGGTCAAGCGGCACCGCCGACCCGGCTCAATGCGGTTGCGGCGCTCGGCCCGTTGCACTTGAGTCGCGGAGACTGGGAGATTATCGACCTTGGCGGCGCAGGAGTCCTAGCAGTCTGGCTGTCATTCTCGATATGGAGAGAACTGCGGGCACGCACAAGTCGGTCTGAATAGGAGATACGACTGACCCAGCGACAGTCCCACGGTGTAGAGATCGCGCCGCCTACTGCACTTTCATTACACAGGATGACGGCGACATAACTCGTGGGCGGTGACCAGTCTAAGACTTAGACAACCCGAAGCTGCATAGCGGAAATCAAAAACCAAAAACAAATCGACCCAGAAAACATTCCCGAACCAAACTTTTCTCGTCGCACTTGATTGGCCGGTCGGCCACCTTTTCGCCTGACCCAGCCCTTGGATTTTCTGTCGGTGGCGCAGTCAGAGACGTGCCGGCCAAGGACGGAATCGTGCAGCCCAGGCATGGTGTGGGTGGGGTAGCCGTAAGGCGAGGGCACGGACGAGGCGAGCGGCAGGATCGGGACCCGCTGTCTAGGCGGGCACCCAAAAGGTGTTAAGGGAACGGAGTAGGAGGATCAGAGACAGCAGCTTTCCATTCAATCGCTGCTCTCGACGCCTGCTTCTCAGGTCGCCAAGCCACAGCAACAACTCAACGGGAGGCACCACAGCTCGCTGTCACACACCAATGAGTTGGGTATTCCCCGTTCCATCGTCCTTGCGGTATGGTGACTTAGCGCGGCTAGGCTCGCTACCGAAAAGCTGGTATCCCACCAGCCTGCCGCCTTTCCGCCGAAATGGGAGCCACTAGGGAGGTGGCATGGCCGTTCGCCGCCAAAATCGGCCCAAGACGTCTCGTCGCATTTCGCTGGAGGATCTTAAGTCATGGCTGGCACGATTCGACGAGTTATTGACTCGTGACTCGGAATCCCGAGAAGTAATGGAACGCTGGTCTGGTTTCGGAGTGCCTGACGTGTTCATCAAGCGAGCAATCAGTCTATATTGTCTCGCTCCTTATCCTGCGCAGCAGCGGCGAGAGTTTTCTGAAAAGTTGCGCATCAAGCGTTTGCGAGAGGATAGCGAGCATTTGGCATTGAAAATCAAGTCTCTTCTGAGTTCTCCGAGGGCGAAAGAATTCCTATCGGTTCTCTCAAAATATCGCGAGTTCGATGTGGCACTCGCGCAGGGACAAGAGATGAGCTTAGGACAGTTGTTACCCGCATTGCCTTCCATTCTCAAGAAGCTGTCACTGGTGGCGAAGGAAATGGATCTGTCAATCAAGAGTGACTTCAGTGACAGGAAAGTTGCTGTGAGTCGAGCTTTAGCATGGCTGTACCTGGCCGTTCAAATGAAACATAACGAGACACAGTACCGGACCTGCAACGATATTGCTGCACTGCTGGCTATCGGATTCCAAGTAGTAGAAGGAAACGAGCAGGATGTGCCAGACCACGAGTCAATCCGGCACAGAATTGATCGCTTCATCAAGAACCATCACAACGAATATAAGGACATTCAGGCTTTTCTCGGCCAAAGTGGAATTCCGAGCGATAAAGAGCTGCTCCGGTTCGTACAAAAGAAGATGTTTGCGCTGCCGAACTTTGATCGTTACGGACGGAAGGGTTAAACCACATTTCTTCGTCCGTCCGCAGGTGTACATCGCGTCGGAACTAAAACTCGATCCGTCCAAGACAGACCCCCTCCACATGCAGTATTCGTAAAGATGCAGAACCCCACGTGCCAGTAGTCTGGATTACTGCCGGCACGATTTTGCTCGGGTGTTCCGGCGCGCACGTCTGCTACGGCGTCCGCGGCAAGTAACGAAATTCGCCGGTGAACGGAGGAGTAAAAAGAAACGCCCGCCTGCCAGCGGGCGATTTGAAAGGAGATTACTGATGCAAGACAAAAGTAGCACTGGGACTCCACAGTCCGCAAGCCAAGACATTCCCCACCACCTTCGACAATTCGTTACGACCTATCGCTTACGTTTGCGCCGAGACTCCTGTAATGATCCCGTCATTCTCGGTCGAAGTGGCGAAGTGTTTGCCTATGACCAGGTGCTCCTCGGCTTGATCGTTTTTGCATCCAGCACACGCGCTTGGACCCATCAAAAAAAGAAGCTCATTTCAAACGGATTCCGGCTAACGCAGGATTGCGACCAAGAAGGCGTTCTTGCATTCGACCCACTGAATACTGACGTGGTGCCGCTCGCCCTTCAGGCGGCCGGGATCAAGAAGCGTCGTGCAATCGGTCTGGCCACGAAAGAACGACTGGCCGGCTTTTCTAGAGCGCGTAGGGGCACCGCAGCAGAGGCACTTCAGGCCGCAGAAGCAATTGCTGAAGGTGGAGCGTACAGCACAGCGCACCCTGATCAAGTATCACCGGAAAGAGGCTCTCCTGCGATGAAGCCGGCCAAGATGGACGGAGCGAAATGAAGCGCCACAAAGACAACCTTGCTGTCATGCCAGGGGACCACAGCGAACCCGAGGTCGAATGGTCGGATTATCCGCGAATCGAGCCAGGCACTTACTGGGCGTACTCTCGCGACGCACATTGGTATTACGACCCGAACTACAAGCGATGGGTTTGCCGTGTGAGTTTTGACGTGCTCTCGGCTGACCTGTTGCACGCGATCGCTCCGGTACCGTTTTTCCTTAATGGTGGCGAAGGCAAGAGACCAAAGGCCGGCCGGCGATCGAAGTATTGGGCTGAATGGGCGCGTGCGGCCGGCGGACCACCAGCCAGGAGAGATCGGCTAAGCCCGATGATATTCACTCATCGCATGGCTCGGGTTGAGGTCGAGGATACCGATGGAGCTACTCCCTACAGTGTCGTTCGCAAGGTCCTAAGCTGGGAGACCGGAATGTCTTTCGGTCAATCGGTCAACCAGTCACACAGTCAAGGAAGGCACCTCGGATGACCTGGGCGATCAGGGGCTTACGGGGATTCAATGTCAAACCAACCGATAGCAGATCGAGCTGATGAGTTCGAGGTTCGGCCCTTGCCGGGGTCGAGGTGTTCAATCCAACTCGCACCAAGGACAGGCGACGTTATCGCGTCGCCTGTAAAGGCACCTGTGTGATGCCTCATTCTCGCACACGCAGCGGATTCATATCCGCCGAACCTAACGGGCAATTTCTAACCTGAGCAGCGGTTCTGGCAACCGCCGTTCCCTGCTAAGTAGCTGACAATATGACGACAAAAACACAAGATGTCCCGAGGGTGTCCCTAGGTAGCCAGAACGACGGCGCCGAGTTGATTGATGCGGAGAAACTGGCGTCTCGTTGGAAAGTGCCGGAATCATGGGTTCGGAATCGCACCCGCGCCCGGACTCCCAAAGATGAACGCATCCCGCACGTTCGTTTGGGCCGTTATGTGCGGTTTGCGTGGGGATCACCTGCGTTAGAAGGATGGCTAACAAAAAGACAGCAGTAGGACCGATTTCTGTCTTGACTTAGCTGACGCTAGGTAAGATACTCCTTCGCATGGGTCGAAAGAAGAATCCACATGCACAGGCGCTGGGTGCTCTTGGTGGGAAGGCACGGGCAGAAAGCCTGTCAGATGCTCAACTCGCCAAGATCGGCAGCAAAGGCGGGAAGGCAAGAGCAGAACGGCTCTCCCCGGCACGACGAAAAGAGATCGCAAAGTTGGCTGTTGCCGCCCGCGAACGCAAACGAGCACAGCAAAACAGAAAGGGAAAACACTGATGCGAAGTCGCAAGCAAAATGGACAAATTGTCCGCATCGGAGACTGCTGGTATGTGCGCTATTGGGAGCGGCGCAACCTCGGCGGGACTATCGAGCGGAAACGAGTGACGCACCAGTTAGGCGCTGTCACAACACGCGGCAAGAATCCGCCAGCGGACATCAAGGAAGAAGCTGAGCGGCACATGAGTAAGAAGAACGGTAGGGCAATTCCCCCCGAACGCATCCGAACTATGGGCGATTTCGTGGAGCAGGTCTATCTCCCTTGGGTGCAGGAGAGCAAACGCCCCTCAACTCTCAAGGGCTACCGTGATGTCTGGGAAGATCACCTCAAGGCGCTTTGCGAGCTCACCTGGCTCAAGGATGTTCGCACCTTCACAGTTCAGGGCTGGCTGAACGAAATCGGCAATAAAGGTCTGAGCCGCAATTCGCTTCGGCACGTCAAGAGCATCGTCAGTGGGATTTTCACGCTCGCGAAAAGACAGGACTATTTCGAGGGGGAGAACCCATCCCGCGACACAGGGATCAGTCCTGAGGCCCCTGAGCCGCAAGAAACGTATGCCTACACGCTGGAGGAAGTGCAGATCATACTTTCGCTGCTACCGGAACCCGCTGCAACGGCTTTCGCTGTGGCTGCGTTCATGGGGCTGCGTCACGGCGAGATTCAAGGACTGCTGTGGGAGAACTTTCACGATGGGGAGATGTACGTGTCCCGCTCTATTTGGAACGGGCATGTGACCGCACCAAAGACGCACAAGGGCCGCGCACCGGTTCCGGTGATTCGGCAGCTTGCCGAACGCCTGGAGTTGCATCGGTTACGGAGTGGCAATCCGAAAACCGGGCCAATATTTGCCAACTCACTTGGAAAGCCGCTGTGCATGAACAATGTCCTAAAGCGGGGTATTCTTCCGGCGCTCGACCGCTGCGAACATTGTCGCCAGTCGAAAGCAGGCCACGGTAAAGCCGATCACCCGTTCAAGCGGGACGCCCGGTATCCTGAATGGCACGGCTGGCACGCGGCACGGCGAGGCTTAGGGAGCAACCTTTACCGCTTGGGTGTGCCGGAGATTGTGATTCAACGCATCCTTCGTCACACGAACGTGAGCACTACGAACACGTACTACATCAAGTCGGCTGCTGGTGATGTGAGGAACGCGATGGCAACGCTGGAGCAGCATATTCCCAGCGGAATCGAAGCTCCCAACATGCTTCGGGACAGCGAACGGACACTAAACCTCGAACCCCTAGTGGCCCCGGCCACTCTCAACTGACGTGAGATAATGGGGTTACGTCGCAATGGCCCTGTAGCTCAGATGGATAGAGCAGCGGTTTCCTAAACCGAAGGTCGGCAGTTCGACTCTGCCCAGGGCTACCAGCTTCATACCGCTCAAAGCTTGGCGCTGGACGTTTACATCGCTATCCGCCCCGTCTTCCCAACTAGACCCTCCATCTTAGGGAACCTCTGAACTACCCCCTGTCTTTCAAGCGGGAATGCCTTGAAAGGTGAGGTTCAGATCGATGCCTTCATCCCCACTGGCTCTTTGAGCCCTCCGGCTGGCCCCGTTCCGGTAGTCGGGCGTCCTGGAAAGACACTACGCCGCTGAGTACAGCAGCTTCTTGCGTACCAAGAACAGGTTGACCAGGGCGCAGGTGGCGAACACCCGGTTGGCGTTCTTCTTCAATCCTCGATAGCGCACTTTCACAAACCCGAACTTCAGCTTCATTACCGCAAACACGTGCTCCACTTTCGAGCGCACGCGAGACTTGGTGCGGTTTTTGGCTCGTTCTATTTCGTCGACGCGGTCCTTGAAACGGTACTGCTTGTGGGTCATGTCCTGCGCTCCGGGCGCAACTTCCCGCATGGCTTCCGTTTGCCCCCGATAGGCCTGATCGCCCCAAACCTTCGACTCTTCCCCGTGCAGTAACTCCGGCAATACCGTGCTGTCCGCCACGTTGGCCGCTGTCGCCACCACACTGTGAATCATCTTCGTCTTACTATCCACGCCCACGTGTGCTTTCATCCCGAAGTACCACTGCTTGCCCTTCCTCGTTTGGTGCATGGCAGGGTCGCGCTTCTGCCCCCGGTTCTTGGTCGAACTGGGGGCATGAATGATGGTTGCATCGACGATGGTGCCGGTCATGATCCGCACTCCCCGGCTCTGTAAATACAGGTTCACCGTCTGCAGAATCTCCCCGCCCAAACCGTGCTCTTCCAGCAAGTGACGGAACTTGCAAACCGTCGTCTCGTCCGGCACTGGTTCCCGCCCCAGATCGATGCCCACAAATTGCCGCATCACCGCCGAGTCGTACAGCGCCTCTTCCAGCCCAGGGTCCGACAGGTTGAACCATTGCTGGAGAAAGTACACGCGCAGCATCCGCTCCAGCCCCACCGGGGGCCGCCCGTTGCCGGCTTTTGGATAGTGAGCCTCGATCAAGCCGCACAACTGGGCCCACGGCACTACCTGTTCCATCTCTTCCAGAAACAAAGCACGCCGCGTCTTCTTCGCGTACGGCTCGAACCCGTTCGCCATCGCCAGTGTCTGCTGCTTCATCGCTCTACAGGCCTCCACCAAATTTCCTCTCACTCTAGCCTGCAGATCGGTGGAAATCGGAGTACTTGTTCAGAGTCTCCTTAGACGTCGGTGTACTGGCGTATCTCGCTTTGTCGAATCGCGGTTCTAGTCGTCCGGCCAACTACACTCCAAGTCATGCGAGTAGGTCTCGCCATTGCTCCACATTCAGGAACTCCCCTACTGCCACCGGATTGGCGACGTCGAAGCACGCGTGCTCGCGGGTGAAGCGGTAAGACGCGGACAGGATGCTTTGACTTGTTGGAGGCATTGCTCCAGGAGAAACGCCGACAATAGTTGCCATAACTTTGACAGCATCGTCACCAATCGCTGACAAGTCCTCCGCTATGTGGCCTTAGGTTTAACTCATTCGCCTACGACGCGAGCGAGCGGTGGAGGACAACGATGCACAAGCTTCTGCGCTTGGTAATAGCGGGGGTGTTCCTGGCGGGATGCCGCTTGCCTGCACAAAGCCCTGCGGTGACGAACGTCGAGGGCGAAAGCTGGCTCAATCACCTCGCCAGGAGCTTCAACGAAACCAGTATGGGCAAGACCGGCCGCCTTGGGCCAGCACCTACCGTGACGGAGGAGGGAGCCGCCTTCCCGGAATCCGAGCTCTTGTTGCTTGATGCTCCTCAGAAAGTGACTCTGCGGGGTGCCGACTTATATCGCCTGAATTGCCAGGGATGTCATGGCGAAGCCGGACTCGGCGCCCCTCCGGAAATCAATTCCGTCATCAATCCTGTGCGCGCTACCTCGGTTGCGCTCGTCATGGAGCGGATGAAGAAGGTCGGCATGGAGACGAGTCCGACCAGCGCGGACGAGATGGCGAAGCAATCCAGAAAGGCTTTGCTCATACGACTGCATCAGGGCGGCGAGGACATGCCGCCATTTCTCCACTTGAGCGAGCCTGAGATCCGCGCGCTTATGGCTTACCTCATGCAGCTTGCAGGTGTTTCGGGCGCGGACAGTGACCATACAGCGCTGATGGAATCTCGAGAGCGCGTGGGCGAGCACATCGCAAAGTCACTCTGTCACATCTGTCACGCTGCGACAGGACCAAATCCCAGCCCGGAACAAATGCTGGAAGAAGCGATTCCTCCGCTCAGCACGCTCACCACGCGGAAAACTCTACCGGAGTTCGCGCGCAAGGTGACCCGCGGGGCGCCGGTGCTGATGGGTGCACCGCCGCTACTCTGCCGAGGCAGGATGCCAGTGTTTGGCTATTTGAGCGAGGACGAAGCGGCGGACATCTACCTGTACTTGACGCTGCATCCGCCAGGAGGCCTGGCAACCACAGCCGCTTCCGTCAGTTCCGGCCCGCCGCCCCCTAATGGAGCGTCTCTCAGCAACCACGTACCGGTAGTGCCCGATCGAGAGAATCCGCAACCAGTGTCGTTGGCGAAATTTGCATTCTTTCCGGCCGTCCTTTTTGTTTTCCTTGGCGGTGTAGTGATGAAGTGCCTACCCATGGCGGCCAAGACCCGCCAAACTAACGAGAGCGAGTGCGGCACATGCACGGCGGCGGACGAAGGTCCCGCCGCCGCGACTACAGCCCGTATTGGTGAGCAGCGGTTGCCATCCGCAGAGAGCGCCTCGGTCGAGTCGCGTGATGCAGCTGGCGCCAGGAGAGGAGTACGGCTATTCGAAGCCGTGAAGAGATATTGATGCACCCACTTACTTACAAAATTACGGAGATGTCACGAGGTCCGTTCGGCAAGACTCATTGCGTTTGGTGGTCAGCACTCATCGGGATGCGCATAATTGCGTCCGCCAAGCAAAGTTTGGCTATCCCGGCCTTTGCCAGACAATACGGTACGAGCTGCAGCACATGCCACATCGACTTTCCCAAGGTCAACGACTTCGGCAAGGCATTCAAGGATGCCGGCTTCAAGTCCCCGGCGGACGACGCATCGATGCTCAAGATTCCGCCCGTGATGCTTGGCGCTCCAGCGAACGCGGAGGTGTGGCCGAAGGCGATCTGGCCAGGCACTATTACCGGCATTCCGCCGATCGGGTTCCAGATGAGCAACTACCTGCAATACACCGGCACGAGCCGACGCCGACCAGGCGAAAATGTAGATGTCGGACCAGCGATCCATACGTTTTGACATTTACAAGAACCAGTCGGTATTGGAGATCATGGGCAATTATTACGCTGCTACTCCGCCGACGTGATGGCTATCTTCTGCGGCTGATTACTTCTTCCCCGAACGCAGTGCCTGCAATCAGACACGGCACTAAAAAATAAATGGTCACGGTAAAGTCTCCCTGTGCTAAGCTTCGGCGCACACCACCCGAGCACTCGAAATCGAGGGCAGTCTATGCGCCGCATATTCACGTTAGTGTTGTCCCTACTTCTGCTAGTTCCAAGTTCTTACGGCTGGAACGGTTTTGGTCACATGGCTGTGGCATATGTGGCATATCAACACCTCGACGCCACGATAAGGGCGCGAGCCGACCAACTGGTCCGCCTGAATCCTCTTTATGCGACATGGAAGAAGCAGTTGCCTCCCGGCCTTTCGGCAAGTCAATGAAATTTGATGCTATTCATGATTGCGGCGACGTGGCCGGATCAAATTCGCGGTGACCACAGCTATCATGCCGATGGCCCAGACTCTGGGGACCGTCCGCCGGCCACCGGCGGTGACGTGAATATCGGATACACCGATAAGGCGTTACATAAGTACTGGCCTTTCGTGGATAACCCGTTCATCCAAGATGGCACGACTGTGGACCAGGCTCCATCACCTAACGCCGACACGCAGATCAAAGCATTCAGTCAAGCACTCAGCTCCGACGAGCCTGCCGCGGTGAAGTCTTACGACATGGTGTGGCTGATGCATATGGTAGGCGATGTGCATCAGCCACTGCATAATGCCAGCCGGTTTAGTGCAGACCTTCCGCAGGGCGATGCAGGAGGCAATTTCGTCTTGATCGGCGCTTCGCCATGCAAAGACGACACTTCCGCGACGGAATTACAGGCGTTGTGGGATGGAGCGATCCGTACTTCGTCGGACCCCAGAGCAGTGATCATCGTGGCCAAGAACCTTTCCGCTCAATCTGTGGATGCCAGCGATCAGGATGTCGACGGGTGAGCCAGCGAAAGCCTGACCCTGGCTGAAACGAAAGCGTATGTGGCTCCCATCGGCGCTGGTAAGGGGCCATTCACTGTTGACCAGGCGTATTGCGATCAAATGCTTGCAGTAGCTCAAAAAAGAATCATGCAGGGTGGTGAGCGGCTCGCGAACCTTCTGAATGCGAACTTAAAGTAAAACCCTGACACTCGCTTCACTTCAAATGCGATTAACTTCACCGGCGCGAAAGGACCAATTATGTTGCAACATCCAGAACGATGGAAGTCACTGCGCCCTCGTTACGAATCAGACCGTCCACGCCGTCTGCTGGCCCTCGATGGGGGCGGAATTCGCGGAATTCTCACCTTGGGGATTTTGCAGAAGATCGAAGCGCTGGTGGCGCAGAAAACCGGGCACCAAAGGCTTTGCGATTATTTCGATTACATCGGCGGGACCAGTACAGGAGCTATTATCGCGGCCTGTCTGGCGCGCGGTATGAGTACGGCGGAGATATTCTCTTTCTACAATGAGGCCGGCGCCCAGATGTTCGAGTCATCGCATCTTTTGCAGCGATGGCGGTGTCTCTACACGGCCGATCCGCTGAAGGCCAAACTGCAAGATGTATTTGGTCACGACACGACTTTGGCGCCCCCGGAAACTGCCAACGACAAGAGCCTCCGGTGCCTTCTCCTCGTGGTGACAAAGAATTTTACTACTGATTCGCCGTGGCCAGTGAGCACCAATCCCGAAGCGAAGTACAACGATCCCAGGCGTGCTGACTGCAATCTGAAAATTCCGCTCTGGCAGCTTGTTCGCGCCAGCACTGCCGCACCGATCTTCTTCCCCCCGAGGTGCTGGCCTGGGACCCTGCCGACCAGTCGAAAACATTCGTATTCGTCGATGGCGGCGTGACCTCTCACAATAATCCGGCGTTCCTGCTTTACCGCATGGCTACCGAGCCTGCGTATCGGTTGAATTGGGAAACAGGCGAAAAGAACCTGCTCGTGGTTTCGGTTGGTACCGGGGCTGCGGAATCGTTGGGAACGACGGCGGAGTCGCCCGGCCTGAACATGGTGTCGAACGTCGCAGGCCTTCCTGGCGGTCTGATGAACACCATCCAGATCGATCAGGACATTACCTGCCGTACGGTGGGACGTTGCACCTTCGGTGCTCACATCGACAGCGAAATCATGGACTTGGTGCCTCGCGTAGCACCCGATGATGCGACCAAGGAACTGTACTATGCGACCCAGCCGATTCCGCTCTCGACCGATTTAGGCAGGCGCTTCCTGTACTGCCGCTACAACGTTGATCTAAGCACAAAAGGTCTTACTACACTGGGGTTCCCGAAGGTCGACCCGGCCAACATTCAAAAGATGGATGCCGTAGTGAACATTCCAACCCTGACTGACATCGGTATCGCGGCCGGGCAGCAGGTTGATGCTGCCCACTTCGGGCCATTCATCTAGTTCAAGCCTGCGGCGTGATTGGATTGGGCACCTGGAGCACAAAGCCAATCCCGCCGCACCTCGCAGTCCTTCCGTTTATTACGGCTGTGCGCTCCTCGATGTATGTAAAGAGAGCGTCGCCAATAGTTCGCGCGCGCGCTCCGAATCCGGCGCGTTCAGTGCGGCTGCTTGCTGCAGGTAGCGCTCCGCGCCCGCACGATCTCCTAGCTTCAGTGATATTTCGCCCGCGTGCCGGAGCATGTTGGCGTCTTGAATGCCTACCGCCAGAGCGGTCTCAACCTGCTTCCGCGCTTCGGCGTCCTGATTGGACACATGCAGCGCCCACGCATAACAGTCAAGCGTGAAAACGTCGTGACGTCGAGCGTATTCGCGGCGCGCAACTTCCAACGCCTTCGCCGGTTCGTTTGCGTAATCTGCGTAGTACATAATCAGCTCATGATTCGAGTTATCGGCCCGGTCGGTCTCAGCCAATGACTTCGTCTCGAATTGTGCGAACGCGGTTTTCGCCTCGGCGGTGCGGCCTGCCATTTGCAAGGCTTCCGCCAAATCAAATAGGTTCTCGGCGTGCGGAGCGGCTTCGTAGCGTTGCTGGAAGAGGGCGACCGCCTCGTCGTAACGCTTTTGTTGTTCCCTCACTTTACCAAGATTACGGAGAGCATAGTGGTAGCCCGGGAACGCGGCTAAAGCCTGTTGCAACAGTTCTTCGGCTTCGGATGTCTTGCCAGTCGCCAGCTTGAGATGCGCAATCTGGGTCGTGATCCAGGCGCGGTCTTCCGCTTCGCTCGGAGGCGTAGAGTCCAGCGCCATCTTCATCAATTCGGCAGCGCCTTCCGGATCACCAAATAACTCCCTCAGATAAGCAGCACGTGTGAGGCCAGGTAGATTGCCCGGACGCAGGTTCAACATCCACTGCGCAGCATTCTCCGCCGCGCTGTAGTTGCCCAACTCAACGTTGGAGTCGGTCAGGAACCCGTACACCATCACGTCGTCGGGAACTCGCTTGTTGAGTTTTGTGGCCGCTTCCAACGCTGATGCGAACTCATGCTTTCCCAGCAGCAGCCAGACCTGAATTCTTGCGCCATCATAGTTCGCCGGCGAAATCGCGAACGACTTATCCAACGCCTGTTCCCCCTGGGCATAGAAAGTCGGATCCGAAGTCTCTCGCGCTCTCCGCGCCAGAGCCAGCGCCAAAGCGTTGTAGGCTTCGTAGTCTTTTGGGTTCTTGTCAATGATCTGCTGGGCGCGAGCGATGTATAGCTGCGCCGGCGAAAGAGCGGGTCGCTGTGACGCAGAAGTTTGAGCGAACCCTACCGCCGTTCCCATGATCACAATCGTGATTGCAACAATCTTCTTCATGGCCTTGGCCACTCCTTTGCTGAAAAGTTCGTGGCCGCCGCCTCTCGATCAACTCTGACGGCGGCCACGAAGTATGGTGTTAGTTCACTGGGCAGATGCCATTCGGCTGTCCGCTGCAACCGTCCTGGCCGGGGCCAACATGGTGGCTATTGCGTCCACTGTTCGCCGGCATAACGTATGGAAAAGTTGTCCCATAGCCGTTTTCGTTGATGTTTACGCCGTCGCCGATGGGAGCACCATACTTAACGGAATCCACCAGAATTCCCGCGACAACGCGGCTTGCGATATCAACAACGTCGTCGATCGGACGGCGTCCATTTGGGAAGCCGGCGACATCGCCAACGAGGAACCCCAAACGCTTCTGCTTTCCAACCGTAGTGGGCGGAATGCCGGTATTCAACCGCAGGAGATCAGCGATTGGCCCGGCATCGTTGGGCCCGCAGCCTGGGCAGATCGGAGGCATGTATTGCACCAGGGGCAGCAGATCCAATCGCGGCGGAGGAGGCACTGGTATGCCGAGTACCGAATTGAAGAGGTGAGCCAAGAGTGGATCGAGAAAGAACGCCGCAAACTGACCGTCGTTCTTAGGATCGTCAGTGCTGAACTTGTCTTTGGAGCCCGTGCCAATAATCAACTCGTTGATCAACGAATTGCCTTCACGATTGACCTGTTGGAAGGCCGCTGCCGAGGCATTGGTCCTCCGCACCAAAACCTTGGGACGAGAGGTGGCACCATACGTCCCGATCACTGCTTCCTTCTCGCCGGGGCCGTGAAGTTTGCCGTCCGATGTCAGCATCGTGATCGGCACTTCCAACACGATAGTGTTGACGTTGTAGCCCGCGATCGAATCGGGGGCGTAGTTGTGAGTATCGTCCGCGTCGACCTGCGGACTCAGGATTCCGCCGACTCCCATGCGAAAGTTCAGCGAGTCAAATGCCGCACCCAGATCGATGTAGAAGGGATCGTCGACCGTTCCGGCGAATACACGTACATTGTTCGCAAGGCTGTATACGCCCTGATTGAACAAACTGTTGTAGCTGGGCATTGTTAACGGGCCCACATTGGATGGAACCGCGTAAAGCGTGTTGCCACCCGTAAGATCAGTTACTTTGCCGTTCTTGATCATTGTGACCGTGTAAGTTTGCCGCAAGCTGAGACCTTCGGAACCGGGCCCGTTCAATGCGGTGATGGGAGGTATACCGAAGATTCCGCCGACAAAACCCGTGAAAACGCCTGGCGCGCGGATTTCTGTTTTGAAGCGGAACTGGAAGGTGATGTCCTCGACCCCGTCGCGGTTGTTGTCGATCTTCATTTCGTAGAGCACGTTGGGGTCGAAAGGAAAGTAGTTGGGACCGTTCGCAGGTTCGAGCAAGGGATCGACGTTGAGAATCATGGTTACGCGATCAGGGTGGTCATAACTCACGAACGCATACCAGTCAGTAACGTCGGCACTTCGGTCGAGAGCTGTGATGGGTGCTTCGCGATGGCTGGATGCAAACATGTTGCCCGACGTCAACACGAGCAGCGCCATGGCCAGCAATACTCTTAGTTGCTTCATGGATTTACCTCACGGTGAATTTTGGTAGAAACGTTTGCGTCTTTTCAATTGCTGGAGAGCGGCGCCGCTTTCCACGCAGTTGTCAGCCAACCCCTCTACAGTCTCGATTACGCGAAGGACCGCGGTTTCGGATTGGATTGGACGAGTTCTTTTTCGAACATTATTTTTCTGCGCCACGAATGCTTTTGTGAATCCGTTATCGTCTCGGGACCGTTCTTCTCAAACGGCGTTGGTTTGATTCGTGATGAATGCGGCAGTTTTGGTTCACACCGCCGCTGGTGGATAATGTTTCGCTATGAAACCTTTGGAAAGTTCGCGTCGCGAGTTCCTGCAAAGCGCAACGCTCTTGAGCGTTGGGTTGGCGGTGCCGGATGCGGTCTGGTCGGCGGTGGAGAACTCGCAGAGTGCCGCTGCTCCGTTGGCGTCGTTTGACTACGGTGCCGTGACTCTCAACAGCGAACTGCATCAACAGCAACTCGACAATACCCACGCGGTGCTGATTGGGCTGAACGAAGACAGTCTGATGAAACCTTTTCGAGAGATGTCAGGGATGCCAGCTTCAGGCGACGAGTTGGGTGGCTGGTACATGTACAAGCCCGATTACGACTACCGCAAAGACAGCGCGGGACTATGCCCCGGTGGAACGTTTGGACAGTGGGTGTCGGCCCTGGCAAGGGATTACGCCATCACGGGTGACACGGTAACTCGTGAGAAGGTGCTGCGTCTGAATCGCCTGTACTCACAGTCGATCGCTAGCGGCTTCTTTGCGAACAACCGCTTCCCTGCTTACTGCTACGACAAGCTGGTGTGCGGACTGATCGACTCACACGAGTTCGCTCAAGATCCGAAGGCTTTTGAAATCCTGCAACAGACCACCGATATCGCCCTGCCGCATCTGCCCGACAAAGCGGTCGACCGCGAGCAAAGCTGGCGCGCCGGAAAAGATATCTCATACAACTGGGATGAGTCGTACACGCTGCCAGAGAATTTGTTCCTCGCCTACCAGCGAGGCGCGGGCGAACGTTATCGCGCTCTGGGCATCCGCTACCTTGACGACGCTACATACTTTGATCCGCTGGCAGCGGGCGAGAATGTCCTTCCGGGCAAGCACGCATACAGCTACGTGAACGCATTGAACTCGGCAATGCAAGCTTATTTCACGCTGGGCAGTGAAAAGCATCTCAGGGCCGCGCGCAATGCGTTCGAGATGCTGCTGACGACGCAGAGCTTCGCCACCGGTGGCTGGGGTCCCGACGAGATGCTCCGCAAACCAAACAGCGGCGCGCTGGTCGAAAGCCTTAGCGACAATCACAAGAGCTTTGAGACGCCGTGTGGCGCGTACGCCCATTTCAAATTGACGCGCTCGCTGCTGCGCGTCACCCGCGACGCCCGATATGGCGACAGCATGGAGCGGGTCATGTACAACACCGTACTCGGTGCCAAGTCGCTTCAGTCCGACGGAACGGCTTTTTATTACTCCGATTACAACTTCTCGGGTCACAAAGATTACTCAAACCATCGCTGGCCGTGCTGCTCGGGTACGCTGCCTCAGGTCGCGTGCGACTATCGTATCAATACGTTTTTTTACGATGCACACGG
The DNA here is from genome assembly GCA_963699185.1 of uncultured Acidobacteriaceae bacterium. Taxonomy (GTDB): domain Bacteria; phylum Acidobacteriota; class Terriglobia; order Terriglobales; family Acidobacteriaceae; genus DASRAA01. Next base: position 2,798,227 of record OY969419.1, read on the forward strand.
TCTGTATGTGAACCTGTACATTTCATCGAAGGTGGAATGGCAACACCGGGACGCGCGGATCAATCTGGCACAGAAGAGCAACTACCCCTACGAGACCGTGGTGCAATTCGATCTGACGATGACGAAACCCCACGACTTTGGCCTGTACTTGCGAATTCCTTCCTGGACGACCGGCGCATCGATCTCTGTCAATGGCAAGCGCCAGGCGATGGAAATCAATCCGGGCACCTTCGCAGTGGTTCGGCGGCAGTGGAGGTCCGGCGATCGCGTCGAACTGGATCTCCCGATGACGACGCGGCTAGAGGCGATTGACGCACAGCATCCGGAAACAGTCGCGCTGATGAACGGCCCTCTGGTGCTGTTCGCCACTACGAATGCCCCGCCAGTTGTAACACGGAACCAGTTGCGCGCGGCCAAACGAACTGGCGACCGACGTTGGCTAGTCGAGACGGCGCGCGGTCCCATGACCATGTTGCCATTCACCCAGATTGCCGACGAGGAGTATTCCACCTACCTGAGAGTGAGCTAGTTCCCCAGAACGCGTTTGTTTTTTTTTCGATTACATTTCCGAGTAATAGCAATTCGATCCATCACCGAGTACTGCGAAGGTATCTGGAACGTCGTCGTGAAAGCTGGCTAAGCTGGTCCGGCCAAGTTGGCAGCGATATCTCCAGCGATGGGAACCATGAACCGCTCACCCTGGTAGGCCTTGATCATGCAAACAATCCAGAGGACGAACATCAGCAGTCCGATCAGGCCGAGCAGCATTATTCCGAAACCAAAGCCGGCGAAGTGGCCGTATCCTCCAAACGGACTGAATCCTCCGAGCGCCCAGCCAAGTCCGAACATGACTGCCACCAATCTGTGAATGATACTTAGGCCGCCAAACGTCACGATGGACTGCGCGGCATGGAATCGCACATACGGCCGCTTGTCGATCAGGTAGAAGATGATGCCGGTTAGCCAGCCTAGCACGTAGCTCAAGGTCGCGGCAACATTTTCTGAGAGTCCGGATGCAGCCGGTTGATACGGCGGCGCGGCGGGCCGAAATCCGGCGCCAGATTGCGGAATAGCTTGTGGTTGACCACACCTCTGACAAAATTGCGCAGTGTCCGGTAGCTCGGCGCCACACTTGGTGCAATGAACCATATCTTCCTCCTCCAACGTCAGAGGCATAATAAGACAGTTTGGCGGCCAGCAGTGGACGAATCTGGATTCGGCCCAGCTCGGTTCAAGTGAGAAAGGGCACGGCATTGCGCCGTGCCCTTCTCTGTGCTGCGGGGCTTTAGGGGCCGAGGTTAAGCCCCGCTCGTGGCATGGAGCACGCGGAAGGTGCTTCCGCCGTTGCCCCACACCAGGACCATCGCGTCCTGTCCCTTGGGAACGCTGGCCAGAGCCTTCTGCACATCGGCAGCGCTAGGAGTCTGCTGACGATTCACGCTCTGGATCACGTCCCCAGGCTGAAGTCCAGCCTCTTCAGCAGGACTTCCGGGCTGAACCCGCTGAATCACCGCGCCCTTCAGGTTCTGCGGGGCCTGTAACTGCTCGCGCACGTCAGTGGTGAGATCGGCGATACCGACTCCCCAGCGTGGCTTGCCACTGTCGGCGCTAGCGTTAAGCTCTTCCTTCTTGTCCTTGGAACCGAGCTCCTCGAGCGTGACCGGCACGTTGACACTCTTTCCATCGCGTAGAACATCGAGCGTGACCTTGGTTCCCGGGTGCTTCGCGCTGACTTCGGCTTGAAGCTCTCCGGCGCCGAGGACTTTCTTGCCATCGAGTCCAACGATGACGTCGCCCACTTTAAGGCCAGCCTTCGCGCCAGGCGAGTCAGGCTGCACTTCGCTGATGACTGCGCCGTTCGCGTCCTTCAGGTCAAAGAACTTGGAGTTCTCAGGGGTGACGTCGGTGATGCCTACCCCAATGTAGGAGTGGCTGACTTTGCCGTAACGCACCAGCGAATCAACCGTGGGCTGAACGATCTGCGTGGGAATGGCGAATCCCATTCCCGCGAAGCTGCCAGAGGGCGAGATAAGGAAGGTGTTGATGCCGATGACTTCGCCGCGAGCGTTGACCAGCGGGCCTCCGGAGTTGCCCTGGTTGATGGCTGCGTCGGTCTGGATGTACTGGCCAGGCTTGCGAGGATCATCGTTATACGGATTCGGACGGTTCAGCGCGCTGACGATTCCGCGGGTGACGGTGAACCGGAATCCGAACGGGTTGCCGAAGGCGAGCACCGTTTGTCCTGGGCGAAGCTGTGAAGAGTCGCCGAGCGGAACGTTTGGAAAATTGCTGCCTTCGATCTTGATGACTGCGAGATCGGTGAGCGGATCGGTGCCGATCAGCTTGGCCGAAAGAATGCGTCGGTCGCCGAGCGTTACCTTGATGTCGGTAGCGTCAGCTACGACGTGATTGTTGGTGATGATGTAGCCGTCGGGGGAGATGATGACTCCGCTGCCGATACCGTGCTGGAACTGCGGCTGTTGCGGTTGCATCTGGCCGCGTCCGCCGAACTGGCGCTCGAAGAACTGCTGCATATCGTCGGGCAGACCTTCGGGCATGCCTTGCTGCTGCATCATCGCCTTCCTTTGGTCGACCTTGGCGGTGACGGCAACGTTGACGATGGCCGGGGTAACGCGTGCGGCGACCGTCTCCATTGCCTGATCAAGCGAAAGCAGTGGAGCGATCTTACTGTCGTCGAGCGGCGCAGCGTTGGATGTAGCTGCCGCGCGCGCGCTAGTGGGTTGGAGGAAGTGATGGCCCACAGCGAAGATCAGAGCGACGGCCAGGATGGCGGCTCCGATGCGGCGCTTGGCCGATTGGGTGTACGTGCTGTTCATTGGTTTATAGCTCCTGTATTTCATGGTTTCTAGGCTCATTTGCAACTAACGAATTAGTTGCTCAAATTGATCTCCGCCCAAAGGGCGAAAACTGCGACTAAATCTGTTTCTGGATGCCTCCGGTGATAACGCGCTGTTGCGCGGGCGTGTGGCGAAGGATCGTCACCCGCCAGAAGACGGGTCCGTTCGGACCGAATTGCTCGCCTTGAAAGACGACGAGGACTGGCGCGGCCGAAGAGTTCAAGTCGATTGGGAAATTCGAGAGCACGATCTGTGGCGGAACGACTTCATCGGCCATCTGCATTCCACGGGCGCGCTGCGCGAGGAGAATACGCGGCGCGCCCGCTACGTGACGAGTGACTCGTAGGTGTGCTCGCCGAACTTTACAACCTGGCGCTATCGACGGCTGCGGGCGATCGGCGTAATTCAGGTTCACCGGCTGAAGGTGAACGTCATTCGCCGGAGGAAGTGCGTGCGAGGCTGCCGACGCCATCTGCGGGGCGACGCTGGAAAACGCGATCAAACGAGGCGCGTGAGCCGCGCCGTACACCGCGACGATTCCAGCAAGTGACATCAAGGCGATAGCAGGTTTGCGAAAGCGAGCACTTCCATTCTGACCTCTGTCGTTTCGCAGGATCTCAGCCAGTCGGAACTTCAATTGCCGCACATGACCAACGGCCGCCTGGGCCAACTGCACGCCCCGGCGGAGAAAGCTCTTTTCCGCGAGGCCCACGAGGGATTCGGCATAAGCACGGGCGTTGAAATTGGCAGCCAGCACAGCGTCGTCACAGGCCATCTCGCGCTCGAGCGTGAGCCGCGACTCGATAAACCAGACGGCGGGATGAAAGAAGAAAACCACCTTCAGAACTTTTTGGGCAAGATTAGTCCAGTCGTCCCAGCGGCGAAGATGCGCGAGCTCGTGCAGAAGTATCGCCTCGAGTTCTGTGGGCGGAATCTCGACCAACGCCCATGCCGGAAAGACAACCATGGGACGGAAGTATCCGACAGCTGCGGGAACTCGGACGGCATCGGAGGTACAAAGCGTGACGCGGCGCTGACTAGCGGCGGCGGCCAGACTGGCGCGCAAGGCCGGGTCAAGCTGCTTGAAGTCGATCGGCGTGCAAGTTGCGCGAAGGCGCTGCAAACGGTAGAGGCCGTGCGCGAGATGTAAGAGCCCCAGTCCGGCGCCGACGATCCACACCACGAAAAATAAGAACGCGAACGACTCAGGCAGGGTCAAAGAAACGTTCGCGAGGGTCGGAACCGTCCGGTAGGAGGCTGCACTGACCGAACCGACCCACGGAAGACCGGCGACTGCGAGTAACGCCAAGAGCCACACGACGAAGCGAGTTCCCGCCCCCTGGCGGCGAGCAACCCTTGTGACCGCCCAAGCCAATAGTGCGATGGCGGTACCCGCAACAAGACTGTTCAGAAGGCCGTCGGATACGAAGCGAGTCACAGCGTGGAGATCCATACTATTCCCGCTCCTTCAAGTATTGCTTTAACCGCTGCAGTTCATCTGCATTCAAGCCAGAGTCTTCCAGGATGTTCAGCACCAGCAACTCATGCGAATCACGAAACAACCGCTGTACCAGATGGCGAACTTCCGAACGGGTAGCGTCCGATCGCTCGACCAGTGGCATGTAGACATGTGCCCGGCCGTCCTTCGCGTGGGCCGCATAACCCTTTTTCTCCAGTATGCGGATGGTCGTCAAAACCGAGTTGTATGCCAACACCTTTTCGCCGGAAAGGGCGTCCAGAACCTGCTGGACGGTCGAAGGGCCACGCTGCCACAGCACTTCCATAAGCCTCAGTTCGGCTTCGGTCAGAGTCGCGGATGCTTTGGGTGGCACCTAACTAATTCTCCGGTTCTCGGAATTCACATGGATATTGACGCCCGAATCGCAAAAAGGTAACTAATGGTTTAGTTGACTTCTACGACCCGCCAAATATCGGGTTTCCGCGGTATCCAGTCACCGTACCTCGATCTCCTGAAATCGCCGCAGCCGTGCAAAATCCGGAATACAATCGACTTAGTGTTTGCATCGTGGGGAAGCTCCTAAACAAGTCAGGGTTTCGTTGAAAACGAGCATCTTCGAGATTTTCAAGGTCGGGATTGGGCCGTCGAGCTCGCATACGGTTGGGCCGATGCGGGCGGCACGTCAGTTTGCCGTGGATCTGCATGATCGAGACCTGCTTAGCCGGGTTGCGCGGGTGCGGGTCGAGCTGTTTGGATCATTGGCCCTGACGGGCCATGGTCACCAAACGGATCGAGCTGTGCTATTGGGATTATCGGGGGAACAGCCCGAAAAGGTTGATCCGTCGAGCATCGACGCCAAAGTCCGCAAGATTCGCCAGGAGCAAAAGCTTCGCCTCCTGAACGCGGTAGAGCTTCCCTTTCATGAAGACGAAGACCTGTTGTTTTTGAAGACGCAGGTCTTGCCCGGACACTCCAACGGCATGCGATTTACCGCATTCGACAACGCAGGCGGCGAATTGTACTCGGCCATTTTTTATTCCGTTGGAGGTGGATTCATCGCCCGCGAAGGCGAGGATCCTGGTCACTCCGAGTTGAAGGCGCCTCCCTTCCCATTTTCCAGTGCCGATCAATTACTGCAAATCGGCGATCAGCAGCGGATGCCAATCTGGCGAATCGTTTTGAAGAACGAGGAAACGTGGCGCGAGGAGACGCAGGTGCGCAGTGATCTCGTGCGCATATGGGAAGTCATGCAGGCTTGCGTGCAACGCGGGCTTGAGACCGAGGGCACTCTGCCGGGCGGATTGAATGTTAGGCGCCGAGCTCCGCGACTGGCGCGCAAACTCAAGGAACAAGGTAGCGCCGATCCTCTTGCGCCGATGGATTGGGTCAATGTATATGCCATGGCGGTGAATGAGGAAAACGCCGCAGGTGGAAGAGTGGTCACTGCTCCGACGAATGGCGCGGCCGGAATCATTCCTGCGGTTGCGCATTATTACAAGCGGTTTGTCGAAGGCGCGTCGGACGAAGGACTGTTTCGCTACTTCCTCACGGCGGGGGCGATCGGCATCCTTTATAAGGAGAATGCCTCGATCTCCGGAGCGGAGGTGGGATGCCAGGGCGAGGTCGGCGTGGCTTGCTCGATGGCGGCTGGCGGTCTGGTGGCCGCGCAAGGCGGTTCGAACCGACAGGTCGAGTATGCCGCTGAAATCGGCATGGAGCACAACCTTGGGATGACCTGCGATCCGATCGGTGGATTGGTGCAGATTCCCTGTATCGAGCGGAATGCGATGGGATCGGTCAAGGCGATCAACGCCAGCAGGATCGCGATGCGCGAGACCGACGAGCACAAAGTCTCGCTCGATCAAGTGATCGCAACCATGTATCAGACGGGCCTCGACATGCAGTCGCGCTACAAGGAAACTTCATTGGCCGGACTCGCCTTGAACGTGATTGAGTGCTAGGGCTCAAATCGTAATCAACCCTTCGCACAGCTCGTTCCCCGGAATCAAACACATAGAAGTTGTGTATTTGCTATTAACGATCACTTAACCGTTCGTAACAAAACGACACACTGACAACTCGTTTCCAATAGGAAAATTGAACTGTAGTCTCAGACTTATTCCTTGACGAGCGTTGCTGAATGCTGGCGTACTGGTTACTACATTGGCGCACAGCTCAGGTTGGCTAACCGTAGCTCCCTACTTCGCGCCTCAGGAACTGAGTGTCTAAAATGGGTGAATACAGGGGTGGATAGTTTGTTCGAGCACCTAGCTGCGAAGCCGGTCAAAACGTGTGTGGCAAACGTCGCTGCCGTTGTGCTTTTGTCTGTGCTGAGCATGTTCGCGCAGACCGCTCCGCAGCAGTCACCGGCGCCGGCTCCCTTGGCCAAAACGGTAGGAGAGATCAGGGCTCTCAGCGGCACCAGTCTTACGTTGGCGACCGACGAGGGAAAGACTGAGACCGTTGCCCTGCCCGAGAACGTTCGGGTAGTACGAATTGCGCCGGGCGCAACTGACCTGAAGAACGCAACTCCGATCACCGTGGAAGATTTGCAGAAGGGTGACCGCGTGTTGGTGCAGGGCAAAGCTTCCGATGACGGAAAATCGATGATTGCGGTGCGCGTTGTCGTGATGAAGCAGTCCGACGTCACCGCCAAGCAGCAACAGGAAAAGGACGATTGGCAAAAACGTGGCATCGGCGGATTGGTGAGTGAAGTTGATCCCACCGCCGGCACTGTCACCATTTCCGTGACAACTCTTGCCGGAAGCAAGAAAGTCCTGGTGCAAACCACGAAGAAGACGGCCATTCGCCGTTACTCGCCGAACTCAGTCAAATTTGATGATGCCAAACCGAGCAAACTGGCGGACGTTCATTCGGGTGACCAGCTACGTGCGCGGGGCAACAAGAATGCCGATGGCACCGAGTTCGCCGCTGAAGAAATCGTGAGTGGGAGTTTCCGCAACATCGCCGGCACAATTACCACTGTGAATGCCGCCGACAATTCGATGACCGTGATGGATCTCCTGACTAAGAAGCAGGTGGTAGTAAATGTCGCTGTGGATTCGCAACTACGGAAACTGCCGCAAATGATGGCGCAGCGCATTGCGATGAGTCTGAAGGGTCAGACGCCCGAGGGACAGCCCCCTGCCGGTGGAGCCCCTGCCAACGCTGCGGCTGCCAGTCCTCCAGGGGGCGCTGCCCCAGGCGCGCCTAGTGGAGCGGGTGCATATGGAGGCGGAGCCGCGCGCGGGGGTGGCGGCGATCTCCAGCAGATGCTCACCCGGTTGCCGGCGATGACGGTCAATGATTTTCAGAAAGGTGATGCCGTAATCCTGGTCTCCACAGAAGGCACCGATTCCGCCGTCACCGCGATCACCTTAGTCGGTGGTGTAGAGCCAATTCTCACGGCATCGCCTGCGGGTCGTCAGGGCATGGTTCTTTCCCCTTGGAGTTTGAGTGGGGGCGCAGCGGAAGGACCATCTCAATGACTCTCGGCGCCAGCTATCAGACTCGTCGGACAGAAGCGTTCAGGAGAATTGCCGCGCTCAGGAAATTCATACGAATCGCATACATCGCGCCTGTGTTCATCATGCTATTTGCCGGCCAGCTATGGGGGCAGACGGCCGTTGGATCGCTTCACGGACAAGTCACGGATCCCTCTGGCGCGGCGGTGACCAAAGCCGACGTGCAGGTCGTCGGACCCAACGGCACGGTCTTCAAAGCTACTACCAGCCAGACTGGCACCTATGAAGTGAAGGGGCTCGCTGCCGGCACGTATGGGATCAGGGTTTCGGCGAAAGGGTTCTCGCTGGACGAAGTCGACGGAATCAGCGTCGCCCCCGGCCAATCGCAAAAGATGGACATCTCGCTATCAATTGAGGTGCAGCAGCAAAACGTCAACGTGTCGGACCAGGCGATCGGACTCGACACTTCCGCGGAGAACAACGCTACGCAGATGGTCTTGACGGGCAAGGATCTGGACGCGCTGTCGGATGATCCGGACGAACTGGCGGACGACCTGCAAGCGCTCGCCGGTCCCTCAGCCGGTCCGAACGGCGGCCAGATTTACATCGACGGATTCACCGGCGGCCAGCTTCCTCCGAAGTCCTCGATTCGAGAGATACGCATCAACCAGAATCCCTTCTCTGCCGAGTATGACAAGCTGGGTTACGGACGCATCGAAATCTTCACCAAGCCTGGCACTGACCAGTACCACGGGCAGATATCGGTGATGGGCAATTCCTCGTACTTCAACTCGACAAGTCCGTTTGCCACCAGCACGCCTTCGTATGACACGACCCAGTACACCGCGAACCTTGGCGGGCCAGTGGGGAAAAAAGCATCGTTCTTCGTCAACTTCGAACGGCGAAACATTGGCGACAACGCGATCGTAAACGCGTTCGTTCTTGATCCGACGACGTTTGCGCAAGTACCGTACAACACGTCGGTGCCCATACCGCAGACGCGCACCAACGTGAGCCCACGCATGGACTTCCAGCTCACGCCCACCAATACGCTAAGTGTGCGATACCAATATTGGCAAAACAACCAGCAAGACCAGGGCGTAGGACAGTTCTCGCTACCGACCCAGGCATACAACCTGACGACAACCGAACAGACAGTGCAGGTGAGCGACACGCAATTGTTCGGCGCGAAAGTGGTCAACGAGCTGCGCTTTCAATACCTGCACGATACCGATAATGAGATCCCCGCCTACACAGACCCGACCATCAACGTGCAAGGGGCGTTTGTGGGTGGCGGAAGTAGCTTGGGCTACAACCTCTACAAGCAAGACCATTACGAACTGCAAAATTACACGAGTGTGCTTGAGGGCAAGCACATGTTCAAGTTCGGCGGAAGGTTGCGCGCGGAGCGCGATTCCAGCGACACCAACCCGAACTTCAACGGTACGTTCACATTCAACTCTCTGACTGCATATCAAATCACCGAACAAGGCATTGCCAACGGCTTGACGCCGGCCCAGATTCGGGCGGCCGGTGGCGGCGCGGGGCAGTTCGCCATCACCTACGGGACGCCTGCGGTCGCCATCACGTATTACGACCTGGGGCTGTATTTCTCAGACGACTGGCGCTGGAAACCGAACTTCACGGTCAGCTATGGCCTGCGGTTCGAGACGCAGACCGACATCCACGACAACGGCGACTTGGCGCCACGCCTATCGTTCGCGTGGGGATTGGGCAAGGGCCCTACTCCGAAGACGGTGTTGCGTGCTGGATGGGGTATGTTCTACGACCGCTTCGAAGAACAGTACGTTCTGCAAGCTGCCCGTTTGAACGGAACGACGCAGCAGCAGTACATCGTAGATCAGCCGGACTTCTATCCATTCGTTCCGCCACAAGGCAGCCCGCTGCTGAATACAGCTAAAACATTTCCTACCTCGTACCAGCTCGCGCCCAACCTTAGGGCAGCCTACATTATGCAGACCGCGGTGAGCGTCGAGCGCCAGATCAACAAAAACGCCAACATTGCGATTTCGTATCTGAATTCAAAAGGTGTGCATCAGTTCCTGACGCGCAATATCAATGCGCCCCTGCCGGGAACTTACGACCCGAACGATCCGACCAGCGGTGTGCGTCCCTTAGGGAGTGCCGCCGGAAACATTTACCAGTACGAATCAGACGGAGAGTTTGAGCAGAACCAGCTCATCGTGAATGTGAACGTCCGGGTCGGTTCGAAGGTGTCGCTCTTCGGCTGGTATACGCTGAATAACGTGGATGCGAATACGAACGGCGCGAGCAGCTTTCCCAACAACCAATACAACCTGGCGCAAAACTACGGGCCAACTCAGTACGACGTACGCAATCGGTTATTTATCGGTGGAACAGTGGCACTGCCGCGGGGATTTCGCCTGAATCCGTTCTTGGTTGTGAGTTCGGGAATCCCGTTCAACATCACACTGGGACAGGATTACAACGGCGACTCGATCTTCAATGACCGGCCGACATTTGCCACACCGGGGCAGATGGGGCAGAACATTGTCGTAACGAAGTGGGGCACATTCAATCTGACGCCGCAGCAGGGGCAGACGGTGATCCCTCCGTACTACGGATTGGGCCCGGGACGCTTTTCACTGAACTTGCGACTGAGCAAGACGTTCGGGTTCGGACCGGAAACCAAGGGCAGTGGCGGCGCAGCGGGTGGTGGTCCTGGGGGCGGGCGTGGCCCTGGCGGCGGACGAGGACCCGGCGGTGGTTTTGGCGGCGCAATGGGCGGAGCCATGGGTCTGGGGAGTTCGAACAGTCGCCGCTACAACCTGACGTTCAGCATAAACGCAAGAAACCTTTTTAATGACATAAATTACGCGCCGCTGGTGGGCAACCTGAGTTCTCCACTGTTCGGGCAGCCGAATGCCCTTGCAGGCGGGCCGTATGGATCTTCTTCGGCGCCACGCAAGATTGAATTAGGGGCGACGTTTACCTTCTAAACGTGCCGCACGTCGAATCGCTATCCGCACTCGCAATACAGCCGCAGAGTTACCGCCGGGTTTCCTCCGCTGGGGCCCTACGGAACTCATGCCACCGGCTCCTCCACAAGCCAAATTGAGGTTGCCGAAACCAGGGTCTACTTACAAACTCGGCGTACCTCGTGCTCGGCGCCGTTCTGTTCAAGCAACTCAAATCGTCGTTCCTCCCTGATGACGTGCAGTACTGCTCATACATCGATGTCTGGCTCCCCAACGACGTAAACCTGGAAGCAACGTAAACGGCCGCCACTCAAGTGGAAAACATCACCAACCCTTGGCTTCAGAGACATAATGCAATGTTCGAGTAGAATCGCACGGGAGCCGACATGTCGACCAAGACGATCATCGAACCCTTCCGCATTAAAAGTGTTGAGCCTATCCGCTGGACCACACGCAGTCAGCGCGAGGAACTGCTGCGCGCCGCGCATTACAACCTTTTTCTGCTCCCTGCGGACGATGTGCTGATTGATTTGCTGACGGACTCCGGCACGGGGGCGATGTCGACCCACCAGTGGGCGGCGATTATGGAAGGTGATGAAAGCTACGCCGGCAGCAGAAGTTTCGATCGCTTCCGCAACTCCATCCACGACATATTCGGCTATGAGCACGTCATTCCGACCCATCAGGGCAGGGCGGCCGAGCGAATCCTCTTCAACGTTATGTGCAAGAAGGGCGACGTCGTTCCCAATAACACCCATTTCGACACCACCCGCGCCAACGTTGAGTTTGTGGGCGCCGAAGCCGTCGATATTCCAATCCCCGAAGCGCGTCAACCCTCGACGCGCCTCGCCTTCAAGGGAAATATGGATGTTGTAGCGCTGGAGAACCTCATTGCCCGAGTAGGACGACCACGCATCCCGTTGGTGATGCTGACCGTGACCAACAACTCCGGCGGCGGACAACCCGTCTCGATGGAAAATGCGCGGGCGGTAAGCGCCGTGTGCCACAAGCATGGAATCCCGTTGTACTTTGATGCCTGCCGCTTTGCCGAGAATGCCTATTTCATTAAGCTTCGCGAAACAGGGTACGACTCGAAGACGCCTAAAGAAATCGCGCAAGAGATGTTCGCATTGGGCGATGGATGCACCATGTCCGCCAAAAAAGACGGCATGGCCAACATTGGTGGATTTCTCTGCACTAACGATGACGTTCTTGCGCGCCAGGAAAAAGACCTCCTGATTCTGACCGAGGGCTATCCCACTTACGGCGGGTTGGCTGGGCGCGACCTCGAAGCCATAGCCGTTGGAGTGCAGGAGGCCCTCGAGGAAGACTATTTGCGATACCGCATTGCCTCGACCGCTTACCTCGGCAACCATCTGTCAGAACAGGGCGTCCCCATCGTGGAACCCCCGGGAGGCCACGCTATTTATCTGGACGCCCGGGCGTTTCTGTCCCACATACCTCTAGATCAATTTCCAGGCGTCGCCCTCGCGACCGAGCTTTACCTGGAAGGCGGAATCCGGTCAGTAGAAATCGGAACACTAATGTTTGCAGATTCTGCCACAATGGACCTGGTGCGCTTGGCAATTCCCCGCCGCGTGTACACCCAGAGCCATATCGACTACGTAGTGGAAATGATTCTGCAGGTCTGGAACCGCCGCGATCAGATCAAGGGAATGCGCATAACTTACGAGGCGCCGTTCTTGCGCCACTTCACCGCACACCTTGAGCCCATCCCCTAGTCCGTCGCGAAGCGCCTGTCCACGCTTATGCACAAGCAGTGAAACGTTTGTTGCAATCTTGAAAAGCCGCGTCGCGAAGCCTGGATTGCGATGGTCTAATGTGCCGGCGCTGGCAGGCGAGCGGACACCAAGCCTCTTATAGAGCCCTATCTTCATTGGTTCAAGCCTTTCGCCATAAATCAATAACGTAAAACTACTAGTTCCTTTCATTGGTCTCACGTCACACCGTTGATGTTCATATGTCACCGACCACCGTACGTCCACACGGCTAAGGTACTGACACGAAATGAAACGGTTGCTGCCCAAGTGAATTCTCGCTGGAACGGACAATTCTCGTGCTACGACCTTGTCGCTAAAACGTCGGCGCAGGCGAAGACGATCGTCCAAGTGGGCGACATCGCCATCGGCGGTGACGACTTCGTTGTTATGGCCGGCCCTTGCGCCGTCGAGTCGGAACGCCAGCTCCTCGATACCGCTGTGTCGGTCGCCCGGGCCGGGGCGCGAATCCTGCGCGGCGGCGCCTACAAGCCGCGCTCGTCCCCATACTCGTTCCAAGGTATGGGGCTCGAGGGTCTCAAGCTATTGAGCAAAGCAAGGGATTACACCGGACTTGCAATCATCACCGAAGTAATGGCGGAAACCGACGTGGACGTAGTCGCCGAGTACGCCGACATCATGCAGGTAGGCGCTCGCAGTATGGAGAATTTCTCGCTGCTGGAGCGCCTCGGCAGTTGCGGACGACCGGTCCTCTTGAAGCGAGGCATGACTGCCACGCTGGAAGACCTGATGCGATCGGCGCAGTTCATTGTGTCCACTGGCAATCCGAATGTCATTCTTTGCGAGCGTGGGATACGCACCTTCGAGACCGCCACCCGCAATACCTTTGACGTGGCGGCGGTCCCAGTGCTCAAAGCTGTCTGCCACCTGCCTGTAATCGTTGACCCCAGCCACGCCGCAGGAGTTCGCTCGCTGGTTCCAGTTCTGGCGCGAGCTGGTGTGGTAGTCGGGGCCGATGGCTTGCTCGTCGAAGTTCATCCCCAACCGGAGAAAGCTGCCAGCGACGGCGAGCAGTCACTGACCTTCGCGCAGTTCGATTCCATGATGCTCGACCTCGAGCCGTACCTTAGTCTCCGCTGCACGGCCGACGAACTATACGCTGCCGCGGGAGGGCTCGACTAGTGCGAGTCGGATTCATTGCTGTCCTCACGCTCGCGCTTGCCCCCTGCGTTTTCTGGAGCAAGGTCTCAGCACACTCCCCGAGCCAACCAGTGTCAGTTGCGACTGTCTATACTTCGGCTCCCAAGTACGAGGCCACCGCATGGCTGCATGGGGGCGAGCGCTTCCCTGCCGGCGCTACTGTCACTCTAAAGCAGGGCGAATCATCGCACGCGTTGGTTTCGAGATTCTACGCAACTGCTGATCCATCCGCGTCGTTCGACGGAACCCGCATCATCTTCTCAGGAAAACGCGATCCGAAGTCCCAGTGGCAAGTTTGGGAAGTTCACATTGACGGAGGCGGACTTAGGCAAGTCACGACCTGCAGTGCAGATTGCGTTCGTCCCTTCTACCTGCCTGGTGAGCGCGTCGTTTATGCGCGCAAGCTCAGCAACCGGTTCGTTCTCGAAACCGCGCCTTTGACCGGTGGGGCACCCCTCCCACTCACCTACGCTCCCGGAAGCGCGCTCCCAACGGACGTCCTGCGCGATGGACGGATTCTCTTCGAGGCAGGGTATCCACTCGGCAACGGATCGTCATCGGAGATCTACACGGTTTATTCCGACGGCAGCGGCGTAGAGTCCTACCGCTGCGATCACGGCAGTAACCGGCAGGCAGGCAAGCAGGTCGCGTCCGGCGACGTCGTTTTCTCCCAAGAACAAGGTCTCGGTCGTTTCAACTCTGCCGTGGCGCATCAGCTGGAAATGAATGCACCGAATGGTGAATTCGCCGGCGACATTGCGCAAACCCCTACGGGTGATTACTTGGTGGCGTGGCGTCCAAATGCCCAGTCACAGTTTTCCTTGCGGCTCTGGAACCCCCGTACTGGTGGTTTTGATTCATTCGTCGCAGAGGCAAACGCCAGTGCCCTGCAGCCGGCTCTGATCGCATCACGGCCCGTCCCCAATCTTCATCCTTCCGGATTGCACGATTGGAATTACGCAAACCTGCTCTGCCTGAACGCCTACACATCCAAGTATCGATTTGCCGAGGGTTCCATCACCTCGATCCGCCTCTACACCGCCAACGAATCAGGCAAACCAACGTTGCTTGGCAGTTCACATGTCGAATCTGACGGTTCGTTTTACCTGCGAGTCCCCGCCGATCAGCCACTTCAAATCGAGCTGCTGGATGTCTCGGGTAAGACCCTGACGCGTGAGCAAGGATGGTTTTGGATGAGAAAGGGCGAGCAGCGAATCTGTGTTGGCTGTCACGCAGGCCCCGAGCGCTCGCCGGAAAACCAAGTTCCTGCGGTGTTAGTGAAGAGTACCGTCCCGATCGATCTCACCCGACCAAACGGCAAACCGCTCGAAGGAGGCCGTTAGTTGCTGACACGGTTAATCATCATCCTTGCTCTTTCGAGCGCTGTGCTGGCACAGACCACGTCGCCCAGCACAATTCGGTTCGAAGACGCAACCGCTGCCTCAGGCATCAACTTCACGCATAGCTTCGGATCGCAAAAGCTGGGCTCGCTGCTCGAAGGCACTGGCGGAGGCTGCGTTTGGTTCGACTACAACAACGATGGCCTGCCCGACCTCTATGTCACCAGTGGAAAGCCGCTGGAACCAGGCATGCACCCCTATCCGCTCAAGCAGCAACCAGAAAATCCGCCTCACAATCACTTGTATCGCAACGACGGACACGGCAAGTTCACTGATGTGACAGACCAGGCCGGCGTTGCTGCCAACATTTACGGAATGGCCGCGATCGCCGCCGACTACGACAATGATGGACACGTAGACCTCTTCGTCACCGGCTACGGCCGCGCGATCCTGTACCACAATAAAGGCGACGGGACCTTTGAAGACGTAACAGCGAAGTCTGGAATCAACGTGGATGGCTGGTCGATCAGCTCAGCCTGGCTCGATTATGACCGCGACGGCTGCGTCGATCTGTTCGTCGGGCGCTACGTGAAGTTCGACCCCAAATATCGCGCCTATTACGCCGCCGACAATTATCCCGGCCCGCTCGACTACGAGGGCACTACCAATCGCCTCTATCACAACAATTGCGATGGCACGTTTACCGACGTGACAGAGAAATCCGGAATTGGTGCCTTCACGGGCCGAACCATGGGAGTCACGACAGGCGATTTCGACGGTGACGGCTATCCCGATATTTACGTCGCCAACGACCGGACCGAGAACTTCCTCTTCCACAACAAGAAAGATGGCACGTTCGAAGAGATCGCCGTTGACGCAGGCGTTGCCTACGGCCAAAACGGCGAATCGACGTCAGCCATGGGGCCCGTCTTCGCCGACATCGACGGCGATGGCCAGCTCGACCTGTGGGTAACTGACGCGAAGTACAACCGCCTGATGCGCAACATGGGCAACAAGCAATTTGAAGACATCGGAGCCGCGTCAGGCATTTCGCCGATCACTGCACAATACGTGAGCTGGGGCACCGGCATCTACGACTTCGACAACGACGGCTGGCTCGACATCCTTGCATTTCATGGCGGACTGATTCACCTGATTCCGGAAGAGCATTCGGTCTATCGCGGTCTGGGAAACGCTAAATTCGCCGACGTCTCCCGGCAGGCCGGTCCGGTGTTCGACGTGAAGACCGTAGCGCGAGGCGCTTGCTTCGGCGATTACGATAACGACGGCAAGGTCGATGCCTTCCTCGTAAACCTGGGCGTGCCCGGCACGCTTTTCCATAATGTCTCAAACAGCGCTGGACACTGGATCACCATCCAGCTAAAGGGCACGAAGAGCAACCGCGACGGTATCGGAGCACATCTCGAAATCACTGCCGGCGGAAGAAAGCAGATCGCAGAGCGCGTCGCTGGGTCTGGCTACTTGTCCCAAGACGATGGGCGCCTCCATTTCGGATTGGGCGGCGCAACCAAGGTCGACAAGTTGACGGTACACTGGCCCAGCGGCCGCCAGCAAGTACTCGAGAACCTCGCTGTCGATCGCATTCTCACCGTGGAGGAGCCGAAGTGAGTTCGCGCTCCATTCGCGTGGCCTCCAAACCCCAGGTAATCTGGGTCGCCATGGCTGTCGCAGTCGTGTTTGGGTTCCTCGCATTCACATTGTCGGCGAAGGCAAAACCTGACTCCGACGAGGCCCGTTACCTCTCGCCGAGGGAAATGGTCTTGTCACTCGACGGCCGCAGCCTCTACGTCCTGTGCGAGGCCAGCGACGAAATCCGGGTCGTCGATACAAGGTCGAGCGCAACAGTAAAAGTCATCCCCGTTGGCCACATTCCCCGAGGAATTTCTTTATCTCCCGATGGCAAACAGCTTTTCGTAGCGAACTCGTGGGACGACACCGTGTCCGTTCTCGACACGCGCACGCTCAAGGTTGTGCAGACCCTTCCCACCGGTTTCGAGCCCAACAGTGTAGTTCCCGACCGCGCCGGCAAAACGCTCTACGTCGCCAACCGCCTTAGCAACGATATCTCCGTAATCGATCTGCAGAGCGGGCAGGAGATCAAGCGTCTGCTGGCAGGGCGCGGCGCCAGTTATCTAGCCTTGTCGCCCGATGGCAAGCTGCTGTATTGCACTCATGTCTATCCCAAACTTGGACCGCACCGAACTTCGCCTGAGTCCGAACTCACGGTCATCGATACCGGCCGGCAGGAAGTCGTCGAGCGCAAATCTCTTCACAACGTGGCCGGAGTATTCCACATTGCGCTCTCGACCGACGGCAAACTCGGCGTGGCGCCACAACTTCGTCCCAAAAACCTGGTCCCGTTGGCACACGTCGAGCACGGATGGGCCTTCGGCGATTCTCTGGCGATCTTTGGTGCGGATGTTGGCGGCGTTGTGCAACTCCCGATCGACGAACTCGAGCGTTATTTCGCGATGCCGTATGCTGCGGTGATCACGCCCGACAAGGCAAAGCTCTACGTGAGCAGCTCCGGTGCCGAATCCATCACGGTAATCGATATCCCGAAGATGCTGAGTTATGCGCACTCGCCCGGCGGCACCGACGCGAACGATCTCTCTGCCTCGGCAAATTACGTGGTGGCGAGGATACCGGTGGGTCGCAATCCGAAGGGCCTGGTGATATCCGCCGATGGTAAGCACCTTTACGTCGCCAATCGGCTTGACGACAACATCAGCGTTATCGACACCGCTACCGACACGGTCGTGTCCTCAATCGACCTTGGTGGGAGGCAGGACATGACGTCCTTGCGGCGAGGCGAGCGTGTCTTCTATACCGCCCGCTTCGCCTTTCAGGGGCAATTCAGTTGCGCCAACTGTCACATCGATGCCACGTTTGACGGCCTGCAATGGGACCTCGAGCCCGACGGCTTCGGCGTCGACATTGTCGACAATCGCTCCATCGAAGACCTGTCGGGCACGGAGCCCTTCAAGTGGAACGGCGGCAATCCAAACATGGCTACCGAGTGCGGGCCCCGTACCGAGAAATATTTCTATCGCTCGCAGAGCTACAACAGCGCTGAACTGGCCGACCTGGTTACGTACGTAATGGCGCTTCCCTTACGGCCCAATCGCTATCGCTTGCCGGCAGGGGAACTCACCGCATCGCAGGAACGCGGAAAGGCGATCTTTGAGCGAACGAAGTACAAGAACGGTAAACCAATCCCGGAAGCCAATCAGTGTGCCTATTGTCACAGCGGTCCCAAGTACACCAACCAGAAACTTGCAGACGTGGGCAGCGGAAAGCCAACCGATCGCTCGCCACTGATTGATGTCCCGCAACTCACCAACGTCGCCTATTCGGCTCCTTACCTGCACGACGGGTCTGCACGATCGATGGAAGAGATCTGGACAGTATTCAATCCGCACGATACCCACGGCGTCACCAACGACCTGCAGAAAGATGAGTTGAACGACCTCATCGAATACCTGAGGACCTTATGAAATCGCGCCTGATACTGTCTTTGCTGTTCTTTATCGCTCTGCCGCTTATGGCCGCGACGCCTGATATGCCGCACTATCGGTGGGAGAACTTTACGACAGCCAATGGGCTACCCGACAACCACGTGTTCAGCGTGTTAGTGGACGGCGACCGGATCTGGGCTGCGACGGAGAATGGTCTCGCGCTTTACGATGGCGCCAAATGGAAGGTGTTCACAACTGCGGACGGGCTCGCGCATCGCGCAGTGCTCTCGCTGGCGCTCGACAAACGCACTGGCGATGTCTGGGCCGGAACCATGGGAGGACTGAGCCGCATCTCGGCCGGAAGAATCGATACCTTCAATCAACTCAATTCCGGGCTCAGCAACGACGTCGTGTACGGCGTCGCGGTGCAGGGCGACTACATCTGGACCGCGACCGCGGCGGGTGCCAGCCGTTACAACACGCGCACCGGGCAGTGGAGCTTGTTCAACGAACGCAACACCCCGATGTATGAGATCTGGACATACGCCGTTACCGTCGGCCCGGACAAGGTCTACTACGCGGTGTGGGGCGGGGGCGTGCTGGAATACGACATCGCAACCGAGCGGTGGAAAGACTACAACGATCCCGACGGCGAGAACGAGATTGTGCTCTTCAAAGACCAGGGACTGATCCATGAAATCACAACCTCTGTCAGCTACGTCGACAAGATCCTGTGGGTCGCAACCTACTTCGGAGCCAGCCGTTACGACGGCCGCAACTGGCACAACTTTCTTACCAAAGATAGCGGTCTCCCCAGCAACTTCACTAATCAAGTGAAGGCCATCGACGCCAATCGTGCCTGGTTCAGCACGGACAAGGGACTCGCCTATTACGACGGCACAAACTGGGCGGTGTATCGCCCGAACCTCACCACCAGCGCACCGGAGATGTACGTGCGCGACGCAGACGGCGCCATCACACCGGTCTCGGTCGAGACGGCCCCCGCGCATAACTATGTTCTCGCGGTTGATTTCCAGGGTGACGATATCTGGGTAGCAACCGCGAAGGGCTTAAGTCATGGCATTCGGCAGAAGTGAACATTCAACTAATTCAGGAGGCATCATGGCAGTTTCGGAGTTAATTGGGGAATTGATGAAATCGGGCAATGCGCCCATTGAGAAGCGGGCGATTACCAACCTTAACGTGCTCAACGAAGCGTACGAGTACGCCAAGCCGAGTTCGTTCTCGCGCGGCATGCGCATCGATATCGGCAATATCGCCATCCTGCTGATTTCGGGCACAGCGAGCATCGACGAGGCCGGCGTGTCGGTGCATGTCGGCGATTTTCGGGCACAGATGCGGCGCACCTACAAGAACATCACGGCGCTGCTGGAAGCCGAGGGCGCGACGTGGCGCGACATCGTGCGCACGACGTGCTACCTTCGCGACATCGATCGCGATTACGCCGAGTTCAACGAGGAGCGCACGGCGTTCTTCAAGGAGCAGGGGCTCGATCCGCTGCCGGCATCGACAGGCATTGAGGCGAAGCTGTGCCGTCCAGAGCTACTGGTGGAGATGGAAGCCATTGCGATGTTCCGGTGCTCTACCCCCAAGGAGTAAACATGCGCCGCCCAGTTGTGCTGGCTGTGGTTCTCTTGCTTGCGTGTGGCGCGTCGGCGCAGACGTTCAAGGGGTGTTCCTGCGGAACCAATCCTCCCGGGCGCCCCGCATTGCGCTCTGTGAAGCCCTATGCGCAAGAACCTGAGGACATGCAGCCGTTCTCGAAGTTCACACCGCCGTACTACCAGCACTACGTTGACCTGGTGGAATACAACGGAGCTGCGCGCGACCTTTCCATTCCGAAAGAGGTAACCGAAGTTCGGATTGGTTTTATCGCTCCCTTGGAAAACCATCCTGACGCCGCACAAGGCAGGCGCATGCTGAACGGAGCGTCGATGGCCGTCGACGAGGCGAACGCAGCAGGAGGATACGGCGGCAAGCCGTTCAAGCTGATGCTGCACAACGACTCAGCCATTTGGGGAGCGTCGAGCAACGAAGTGGTAAAGATGGTGTACGACGATCAGGACTGGGCTATCTTCGGGTCGATCAGCGGCGACACCACGCACATCGCCTTGCGGGCCGCGTTGCGGGCTGAGATTCCCATCGTCAACAGCGCCTCAACCGATCCCACCATTCCCGAGACGCTCATTCCGTGGTACTTCACCGATATTCAGGACGACCGCACGCAAGGCTACACCCTCGCTCGTCATATCTACACCGATCTCGGCCTGAAACGCATCGCCCTGCTTCGTGTGAACGACCGCTACGGCCGCTTTGGAGTAGGAAAGTTTCGCGATGCCTCCCGCAGACTGGGCCATCCGGCGGTCATCGAGCAGAAGTTCTTCCCCGGCGATACAGATTTCACTCGCCAACTTAAAGTCATCAGTGAGTCGCGCGTCGATGGCATCGTGCTGTGGACGGATCAGCCCAACGCTGCGATGATCCTGAAGCAAATGCAGGAACTCGGCATGAAGCAGCGCGTCTTCGGCAGCCACCGCACGTTGGGGGATGAGTTGGTTGCGCAGGCGGGGCCCGCAGCCGACGGCTTCGAGGCGGTCTATCCCTACGACCCGAGCAGCAGCAGTCCGTCGTGGCGTGAGTTTACTGCTCGCTATCAGGCGAAGTACCACGAGATGCCCGAACATTTTGCCGCCCTCGCGTATGACCAGATACAGATCCTGTTGCAAGCTATCTGCATGGCAGGACTCAACCGCGCGATGATTCGCGACGCTCTCTACAGCACCGTCAACTACAAAGGCGTTACCGGGCCGATGCAGTTCGATCCCAATGACAAACAACTGCGCGACATGTACTTGGGCACCGTGCGCAACGGGCACATCGAGTATCGAAAGATCTCGATGCAAAAGGAGTATGCCCGCGTCGGAGAGGACGGCGTGCCTTATGAGGGCCCTCCCATCGCGGATGCGCCGGGAGAAACGCTGCGAGTGGCAGTGTTCGGGCCACAGGCCGAGAAGCTCGTGCAGGCACCTGAGACGCTAAAAGCTGTTCGTGGGTTGGAGCATGACGGCAAGAAGTGGGAGGTGGTAGGAGTATCGTCAGACGTACCGTGGGGAAAAGCCTCGAGCCAGCTGGTGCACTCTGTCTACGACCAGAATGTGATTGCCGTGATTGCTCTGGACCGCGCGTCCAGCCACCTGGCGGAGCAGATCGCGGTCAAGGCATTTGTCCCCGTGATTGCCATATCATCCGATCACGCGCTGACATCGACTAACATCCCGTGGATCTTTCGACTGCCGGAGGGCACCTCCCTGGACCAGGCGCTGCAAACCCTGGCCGCAGCGGAATATCGATCCGGCCCCAACCGGTCGAAGATCCGCCAGGAGCTCTCCTCCGGAACACAACTCTCCGGCGTGCAGTTTCTCCCGACGGGTGAACCCCGCTAGTTTTCTGCGGAGACACCTTTGCGGCGGGCGCCAACATCCCTTGAAGAAATCCGGAGCCTTTCTTCCGCTCGCTCATCTACGTTCTAGGCCCAATTTGGGAATTTGTGTAGCGGTTGCCACGCATACTTGAGGCATGGTTACTTTCGTTTCTTTGCCTAGCGGTTTTTTGCGTGACGCCCACTCCCCTTTGGCTGTATCCCAGAAACTGGGATGTCTTGCCTAAAGGCGGAACCCTGCAAGACGCAGAGTTGTCATTCCGGCCGCGGCCACCGGCTCACGCGAGTTCGCATTCACTGGCCGGACAGGTTCTTCTTTGACATATCGAATCCATCTGCAAAGAGCGGGGAAAATATGCCAGAAAGTGTGCATATAAGTTCTTATGGCTCTATTGGATAGATGTAACTCGCTTGCACTCAATCGTTTGCAATCAATTCCCCCCCCAAATCATTGAAAACACACGATGCCTGAAGAAATAGTTTCAGAACGATATGCGAAATTTGCGACACCCAAAGCACCGTTGCCAGCCCATTTCTAGTCGATGAGGAGACCCCATGGCCATTGACTCGCAACCACCCGCAGCCCCCACGACCGACCTGCCAGCTCTGCCTCTGTCCGAGTGGCAAGCCACTTACGACACGCTACACATGTGGACGCAGATTGTTGGCAAAGTGCGCCTCGAGCAATGTCCTCTGATCAATCATTGGTGGGGCATCGCTTTCTACGTAACCGCGAGCGGCCTGACCACGTCACCCATTCCTTACGACAGCAGCTCATTGGAGATACGCTTCGACTTCGTCGACCATCGGTTGGTGATCGAAACCAGCGGCGGAGACATCCGCGAATTGAAACTCGAACCACAATCAGTCGCCGAGTTCTACCGGAAGTTCATGGCCGCGCTGCACGACCTTGGGATCGACGTCCACATCTACACGATGCCGGTTGAATTCCCAAATCCTATTCGCTTCGAAGAAGACGTGGTGCACGCTGCGTACGATGCGGACGCAGCGAGTCGCTTTTGGCGAATACTCCAGTGGAGCGACGAGGTGTTCAAGGAGTTTCGGGCGCGATTTATCGGCAAGGCAAGCCCGGTTCATTTCTTCTGGGGAAGCTTTGACCTCGCCGTGACACGTTTCAGCGGCCGCCGTGCCCCGCCCCGTCCCGGCGCCGACCCGGTCACGGCCGAAGCCTACTCACACGAAGTGAGCAGCGCGGGTTTCTGGCCGGGAGGAAGCGGCGTGGATGGGGCCGCGTTCTATGGATATGCTGCGCCCGAGCCGTCCGGTTTTGCGGAGTACAAAGTGCAACCCCAGGCTGCGTTCTATCATCCTGAACTGCATGAGTTCTTGCTCATGTATGACGATGTGCGACGTGCCCAATCGCCCAAAGATTCCCTACTCGAGTTTCTCCAGAGTACCTACGAGGCAGCGGCCATCCTGGGAAGCTGGGACCGCAAGAGCTTAGAACGTTAGTCATGCTAAGGAACGAGCGATATGCCCGAAACTTGTACTCATCTGGACCAGATTAAAGTCACAACGACCACCACCCATGTTTGCCCGGAGTGCGTGAAATTGGGCGACCGGTGGGTCCATCTCCGCCTGTGCCTGATCTGCGGACACGTAGGCTGCTGCGATTCATCGAAGAACAAACACGCAACCAAACACTTTCACCACATCGGACATCCGCTCATCCGCTCAATTGAGCCGGGAGAGCGCTGGATATGGTGCTACGTTGACGAACTGGAGCCGGGCGAGTTGGAGGCCTGACGCTTCAGGCCGGCGCCTTCCCGCTCATTGCCGCCCACACTGCCCACCCGATCGAGAGCAAAGCCACCACCGCGATGATTCCCTGCGAGATCGCACAGTAGAGGCACCAGACGCCAAGCACGCGCGCTTCGACGTTGGTGAGATAGAGGGCGAAGGCCATCCCGATCAGGGCGGCAGCCAGTAGCCAGCTACGCCGGCGAAGCATAGCCAGCACTCCGATCAACAGATAGCCGGCGATGCCGATAGCAGCCACAGGGACGCCACGAACTTCGGCATAGGGGCTGTGGTTCACGATGCCGCAATCCCACTTCTCGTTAATGCTGCAGGGCGCGGTTTCGGTGCTGTAGTGCACACGCAGCGCGAGGACAGAGACCGTGATTCCGGCGATCGCGAGAATGGCGAGCAAGTAGCGCAACGTTTACCTCCGCAACGTGTGTTTATCACATCAGCAATCGATCTGCTAGAATCCGTCTACCCATGAGGCGGATCGCATCCATTGCCGTGCTGCTGGTCCTGTTGACCACCACGTTCGCGCCGCTGGCGCAAGCGACTGTATCGTCGCTGCCAGCGTGCTGCCGCACCGGTGGGAAGCACCATTGCGAAATGTCCATGGGGGCTTCCGGGCTCGCCGGCTTCAAGTCAGCCCCGCAATCCTGTCCGTATCGTATTCACGCCGCCATGACGTCTTCGCTGGTGGCGCTGACTACAGAAACCCGTCATACCGCTGTTTTTGTTGCTGCCAATAACGCCCCACAGGCAATCGAAATAACCCTCTGCACGAACCTCGGCGACGACGCGCACAAACGCGGACCTCCAGCCGCGTAGCTTCCCTCTCCAAACTGTTTTCTTCCATCGATTGGACGACGGCCATGGCCAGTGAGTCGTGCGCCTGTAGCCCGTCGCGCACGTGATTGTTCGGAGATTACTTTCATGGGTCGCTATCTTTCGCACTCGTTGCGAGTTGCTTTATTGCCTCTAATCCTGGCCGTGGGCCTTCCCTGTTGCGCCACCGTCTTCGGCAACATACGAGGAGTGGTGCACGATCCACAACACAGACCTGTCCAAGGGGCACGCGTTACGCTGAAGGCTCAGACTTCGGATTGGACACAGTCCCAAGCCTCCAGCGATAGCGGAGAATTTGACTTCATTTCGGTACCCATCGGGACTTATACGGTCACGGTCTCGTCGAAAGACTTCCTGCAGCAACAACAAGATGTGATCGTTCAATCCGATACCAGCCCGGTCCTGCATTTCAAATTGGCTGTCGCAGGCACGAGCCAAACCGTGGAAGTCTCGGGAACTCCGGTGGCGGCGCCGATGGATAGTGTCACGCCGACGACGCTGCTGAATCGCCAGGACATTCAAGAGACGCCGGGAGCGAACCGCACCAACGGTTTGGAGATGATCACCGATTACGTGCCGGCTACCTATGTGACTCACGACATGCTGCACATGAACGGGGGCCACCAGGTGCAGTGGCTGATTGATGGCGTCTCCATCCCCAACACAAACATCGCCACAAATTTGGGCCCGCAGATCAACCCAAAGGACATCGATTATCTCGAAGTTCTACAAGGCAGCTACGACGCCACCTATGGTGACCGTACATACGGAATGTTTAACATCGCGCCCCGAACTGGTTTCGAACGGGACCGGGAATGTGATCTCCTCATCAGCGCCGGGAACTTCTATCAAACCGACGACCAAATCAGTTGCGGAGGACACACACAGAAATTTGCTTACTACGCCAGCTTGAATGGGAATCGCAGCAATTACGGACTCCAGACCCCGATCCCGCAAGTGGTTCACGACGCGCAGAACGGCTACGGAGGATTCGCTTCCTTCATCATCAATCACGATCCCAAGAACCAGTACCGGGTGGTCACTTCCCTGCGGCAGGATTACTACCAGATTCCCATCGACCCTGATCCCAACTCAACCGGGAACCAGATCCTGGTAGCGGCGGGCGCGTCCCCCAGCTACGGCCTGCATGACGCCGAGCGAGAGCCCGATGGCTACGTCATCTTCTCCTGGGTGCACACCTTCAATTCCACCACGTTACTTACCCTTTCTCCTTTCTATCATTACAACGCCGCAAACTACCAGGGCGGCCCAAACGACTATCCTGTTAGCACGACGGTCAATCAGGTTGCCAATTATCTCGGGCTGCAGGGAATCGTCAACAAGAGTTTCTGGAAAAACGATCTGGAAGCCGGAGTGTACGGATTCTACCAGCACCAGCACAACTACTTCGATAACCAGTTCACAGACGGAACACTGAACTATCCACCTTCCTCCATCAGCGTGAACGGCGGGCTGGCCGAGGAGTTCTTTAGCGACCGGTTCAACGCGACGAAGTGGTTGACCATCATCGGCGGACTCCGCCAGACGGAATTCCGATCAACGATTTCGGAGAACGCGACCGATCCGCGCATCGGCGTTGCGGTAAGGATTCCGCACCTCAATTGGGTTTTGCGCGCCTTCTATGGTCAGTACTATCAACCGCCGCCTTTGGCGACAGCCACCGGCGAGCTCTTTGGTTTTGCCAATAACCAGGGTTTTAGCTTTGCTCCTATCCAAGGTGAGCGGGATGAACAATGGGAGGCTAGTGTCATTATTCCCTACCGCGGCTGGAATCTTGAGGTTGATAACTATCAAACGAAAGCCAAGAACTGGCTGGACCATAACAATATCGGAGAGTCGAATCTCTTCTGGCCGATCACCTGGTATCGGGCCTTGATTCAAGGATGGGACCTCTCGCTCCGCTCCCCCATCCTCTGGCATCGCGCCCAGTTTCACCTGGTTTATGCAAATCAATTCGCGCAGGCAACCTCACCCATCACCGGCGGCTTAATCTGCCCCCCCGAGACGCCAACATGCCCACAATATCCGCCGCCGGGATATGGACCGGTAGACCATGATCAGAGAAACACCTTGAACTTTGGCGTCAATTCGAGCCTTCCGTGGCACAGCTACGGCTCGGTGAATGTGTACTACGGCTCGGGGTTCCACAACGGGTTGTACGGGACGCCGGACGCGCAATATCCTGGGCCCTATCTGCCCAGCCACACGACGTTCGATCTTGCTGTAGGAAAAAGCTTCTCCGAAGGGAAATACGCCGTTTCCGTGACCGCGCTGAACGTGGCCAACCTCCGCGTGCAACTGGACAACAGTCTGACATTTGGCGGGTTTCACTGGAACGAGCCACGGCAGATTTATGTGGAATTTCGTTGGCGGTTCCACTACTGAGGGCAGCTGTTCCCGCCCGGTTGCGTGGTGGGCCGAAGTTTCGTATTCTGACCCCATGAATGTCGAACTCACTCCGGAGCAGAAGGCGTTTGCGCAGCGTGCCATCGAGAGCGGTCGACTGAACTCCGAAGATGACGCCGTTAGGCAAGCGCTTGCGTTATGGGAAGAGCATGAGCGGCAGCGTGCCCAGTTCCTTCTCACGCTGAGCGAGGCAAAGGCGTCGGTAGCCCGAGGCGAAGGCCGTGACGTTACTCCTGAGACCATCCAGCAACTTGCCGTGGAAGTGAAGGAACGCGGACGCGCCCGCCTGATGGCTGAACTCAACGCGTCCCGCTGATGGCGCACCGACTTGCCCCACGCACTGCAGCCGATCTCGATGACATTTGGTATTACGTGGCGACGGAGAGCAGCAGTCTGGAGATGGCCGACCGCCTGATTGATACCATCACTGACCGTTTTCTCGCGCTGGCGAGCTTTCCCTATCTCGGACGCTCGCGTGAAGGCGATTTCGGCCCCGGATATCGCAGCCTGGCCGTCGGGGAATACGTGGTTGTGTACTGCGTAGAGAATGAAGGAGTGCAGATCCTTCGAGTTGTGCACGGGCGGCGAGACCTGGAGAGGCTGTTTGGCGGATGAACTGTGTTTCGTGGAGACGTTCCGCTGGGATAGGTTCTTCGCGAACTCCAGCGAAAACCCCCACC
This sequence comes from uncultured Acidobacteriaceae bacterium, assembly GCA_963699185.1. Taxonomy (GTDB): domain Bacteria; phylum Acidobacteriota; class Terriglobia; order Terriglobales; family Acidobacteriaceae; genus DASRAA01. The sequence continues at coordinate 2,825,903 of OY969419.1, forward strand.
CCACCAAGAGCAGGCGGGATAGAACCCGCGTTGCTTTACCAGGGGAAGGGGTGCTCGTGACCGCTCTTGGGCGAACACCCCTGCACGAATGATCTGCCGATACTTGCGTTTTCTCGAGCTTTCTTTGAGCACGTGTGGCGGGCGATCGCTGATGCGCTGCAGACGATCAGGGTAGAAAGTCGAGTCGCTTCCTTCGTTGCACCCAAGATCGACTAAATTGGTATCACTTCACCCCGAGGAACCGGAGCGTCGCGTGTCTCATCGTCTGAGCGATGCGCTCCCGGCTGCTGCCAGGCTCAGGCAGAAGGAGCCACACCAGCGGGCGAAGCGGAATGGGTAAATCGTAAGGCTCCGACTGGCCGGGATGGGGAGGAAAGAAGCTGCTGAGCGCCTGCCAAGGGTTGTCGCGGAACTGGTCGACCATCGACGCCTGATGCACGCAGGAGATCGTACAGAAAGGAGCGCAGGACTTCACGCTTGCATGCTCTCTTCGCAGATCGGCCGCGTCGTACTTCTTCAGCGGAATCGCCGGAGAGCCACGTTGCTGCGAGCAATAGTGCACCAGCCCGTCCTCGCAGATGTAGAGGTAACGGTTGCCCGCCCGGCAATGCCAGTTGTTGGGGGCTCCGAACACAAGGTTCTTCTGGAACTGCTGGTAATAGGCGAAGCTGGAGAACGATTTAGAACTGATGCTGACAAGATCGCGATAGACGTGCTGCTGCTTAGCATTCAAGGCCACGAGCTGGCCACCGCCGTCGTGAATGATGCCGATGGTGGTCTGGAAACCGAGTTCTGCTGCCCGGCGGGTAATAACCATCGCATCCTCGGGCTTTTGAATCGATGATCCCACCACTGAATTGATGTTGACGTTGAATTCCGCATACTGGGCCAGCCATTGGAGCTTCTTGTCCAGCACCTTCAGGCTTTTCTTCGAGACCTCATCAGGCAAGACATTGTCGATGCTGATCTGCAGAGAATCGAGCCCGGCACGATTCAGGCGCTGGATGCGATCGGGGTTAAGCAGGTAGCCATTGGTGATGAGGGTCGCGATCGAGCCGTGGCTGCGTATGCGGCGGATCAGTTCGTCGAGGTCCGGGTGCAGCAAGGGCTCGCCCCCGCTGAACGTGATGATGGTCGTACCCAACTCGCGCAGCCGGTCGATGCGGCGCAGCATGACCTCGGTAGGCACAGGCTGCGAAAAGTCGTCATATTCGTTGCAGTAGGTACATGCGAGATTGCAGCGCCGGACCGGGATGATATGCGCCACGATGGGGTGATAGCGCGAGTGCAGGGCCTTGGCGATTACGTGGGCCTGCCGCAACTGCCAGGAGAGCGCCCGGAATTTCCGTCTTAGAGGAAGGAGATTCATTTTAAGCGGAAACACCCCTTTTGAACTGGCCGCCGGAGAGCGGAGGGACAGAAGCTAATCACTGCGGACGCCACGTCATTTCCACGCGTACCGGAATTTCGTTCTTAACAGGCATCGTTAACAGCGTCGGTGGCTCGATCTTGAAATCGGATAGCGTCGCCGGAATTGTTCCTGAGATTCGGGTGTCATTTCCTTGCGTCACCAACTGGAATGGAACCTGTTTGTACTGGGCAGTCTGACCGGCGAACTGGATTTCCAGATCGCCACGGATGGTCGCAGATGTGGAGTCCGCTTCTGGCAATCGGGTGCGCACCGTAACCATAGGGAATTGTGCGCCGCGCGTCACCTGAAGCATATGAAGGTCGCGGTTACTATCGCCCGAATCAAAGGACTTAACGGGTACCGCAATCAAGAAATCGCATTGTCCGTCGTGACAAACGCCCTTGCCTCGGGCGGCATGGCTGACACCGTCGGCCGAATGCAGCGGGTGGGAGACGTGATACGTGACCGTGGATTGTTCAAGAACCCATTGCCTATCCAATCCGCCAAACGCGGGAAATGCAAGGAGTAACAGGGCTGTCAGTATTCTTTTATGCATAAGCCCTGCTTAGAACTTGAGCGATACCGACATTACAGCGAGCCCAAACGCCGCGGCGGTCACGATGGCTACTGGTCCATGCGCGGAGGCGATGCCATGAACCTTTTCGCCGTCTTCCTTTTGATCGAAAGCCAAAATGCCTAAGATGGGCGTCAGGATCATTCCGGGGCCATGTATCCAAGCCATGGCCTTGTGAAAACGGATCGGACCGCGGGTTGCGGTTCCTGGTATCTTGGGCGCGCGGATTGCATAGTAAGCGGTAATGGCATACAAATCTCCCGTCACCCCACCGAGAGCCGCATGCAGATCGCGGGAAGCTGTGCTCGTGCTCTTGCCCCCGGCGTTGAGGGAAGTGGCAAGGTTGGCAATCAACGGAATAGTCGTGATCAAACCCATCCGTTGGTGGATCTTGAGCATGTGCGTCCGTTTATCAAGCAACGCCTGCAGCTTGGCATTTGCTTGGTCTTGATCCGGAGGGAAGCCCAAGTCTTGAAGCGAAGGTCCTGTCTTACTGCTGGAAGGGGCGTTCGGCAGGGTGTCAGTGGGGGCTTGGGGCCGCGCCTGCGGTGCAGCCAAAGCAGCGTTCATGGTTAGCGTGGCTCCTCCCGTGAGCGTCATCTTGGCTACTTTTGTGTCGAACCCATCAGCCGAGATGGAAACCTCGTACTCCCCCGGCGTGAGGTCCTGCAGGCTGTAGAGCCCTGCTGAATTGGTTTGAGTGGCCGTCGATTGGCCGGTGTCCAAATTCTTGACGGAGATTTTGGCGTTGGGTACGACTGCTCCCGAAGGGTCTGTGACGGTGCCCGACAGCGCGGCGTCAGCGACCTGCGCCCGCAAGGGCTCAGAGATCAACAGTGGAAGCATTAGAATTCCCACACCAAGGATGAGCTTCGCCGCTCTCGCTTTCATTGGGCTACCCCTCTCAAGTTGATGTGCTTGATGTGCCCGGTCTGGTGGATATAACACCCCAGATGTATCTTAATAGTTGTGATTTTTCTCTGGCGGGTTCACATTTGCCCTCTGCCTCGCTCAGCAAGGCTGCGACCTCGTCGCGAAGTCTGGGAAGATTCGTCTGGACGATGTCCCACACCAGCGCGTGGCTCACAGTTGCGTAACCATGAATAAGACGGTTGCGGAACGCGATGATCCGTTGCTCGTCGGTTATGCGATCGGGGAAGGGGTACCTAATGTGGCCAATAGCGTGGTGGTCAGCGGGCCTTTAACGGAGAACTTCCGCCTCTGGGTAGATCTTGATCCAATGATTGCGCATTCGCGGTCTTGCCTTTTTGCCGTTGACATCAAAAACGATTAAGTTCGTTTGCTGATTTGGCATATGGCAATCAACGCAGTTGCCGACGATTGGCTGCCCCAACTTTGGGAACATACCGCAGCTTTCGGCCTTATGACAGCTCAAACAACGCTGCGAAAAAAGCGCCACGTCATGTTGTGGCGTGTGAACGTCGTGACAAGTGGTGCAGGTCATGGCCGAAGATTGAAAGCAGCGACTTTTTTCCAGCAACTCCACCTGGCTGCCGTGAACGTCGACCCGAGCGTCCGGGTCAGGAGGCGGCAAAGCGACGTACTTGTCCAGAGGCTGTCCGGGGAGATAGGAAAAAGCCCGCGCCAACGACAGCCCTGCACCGGCATGGCACCAGGCACATAAATCAACCTGCCTGTCCCGCGACAGTCGCGCCGGATTGGCGATCGCGGGGTCTGCGGGCGCAACGGACTTGGAACTGTACCGCTGGCTGTGTTGGCGTCCAGGACCGTGACATTTTTCACAAGTGACACCCACCACAAAGCCCGTTTTCTTGTAACGATTGCGAGGTGGCGGGACTGAATCGAAGTAGGTTGCGTGGCACTCCAGACAGCGCGGAACAATCGGCCGATCAAAGTCGGCGATACCGTCGCGGTAGCCGGGACTGTTGACCCAGCCCAATTCATTCCAATAGGAGACGGGAAGTTGGAAGAGTTGGTCGTTGTTCCAGAACAAGTACGTCTGACCCTTGGCTCCCGACCCGATTACGAATCCGAACCGTTCCGTGCGGGATATTGTCGCAGGGGGCGTACCTTCTACGGCAGTCTGGAAAAAGCCGTCTTTGCCTGCATCCATCCTGAAAAACAGACGCGGATTCGCTGTTTTGAGGATATTTGTTCCCGGCGTGAAGTTTCCGAGGATAGAAGTCAGGCTCGGCAACTGGGAGGTGAGGTAATGCGCTGTGCGGTGAAAGCGATCGACCGTGTCCTGATGACACGAGCGACATGCGTCATCACCGGCATAAGCATCCCGGGCGAGCGAGGACTGACGAGAAGTCACAGAAGCGGTTGATGAAGGTGCGGGCTGGGTCCGAACCTGACCGGAAGCATATAGCGACAGAACTATGGTGAAAGTGATACAGCCTGTGGTGACCGGCTTCATGTCGCAATCCGAGCGGGCAGCATTGTCCCATAACTCTTGATGTCACCGCCAGTGTCCGTCTCGTTCCACACGCAGGGCGCGTCAATGCTTATGTTCACCGTGAGAATGCACATGCGGATGCGAGTGCGTTATCTCCCCGTGCTTGTGGCGATGGGCGTGGACGAGGTTGGCGCGCAACAGTAGCTCGCCGTTGGAGAGGATCTCCTGTGGTGTACCGGTGGCGGTGACAGTTCCCTGCTCCAGCACCACGACGCGTTCCGCGATGTCTTCAACGATCTCAAGCTGATGGGTGGCAGTGATGACGGTCTTCGACGAGCCTTTCCAATTCTGGATCAGATCAATGAGCTGGCTCTGGCTGCGGGGATCGAGCATGGCCGTAGGCTCATCGAGCAATAGAACCTCGGGATCGAGAACGATGACGGAAGTTAGCGCGACTCGCTTCTTCTCGCCGCCCGACAAACGGTAAGGGGCGCGATCGCGCAGATGAGAGATACCCATCACGTCGAGGGTGTTATCGACGCGGGCGATGACGTCAGCGGTTGACCAACCCATTTGTAGCGGCCCGAAAGCTACTTCGTCGAAGACAGTTGGATTGAAGAGCTGGACGTCGGGATTCTGGAAGACCAGCGCTACGCGCCGTCGAAACGAAATCGCATAATCGTCATTGCGAAATTGTTCTGGCGTGAGCCGATCGCCGCAGAAGCTGACGGTCCCGTTCGACGGGAAACTAAGCGCGTCGAGTAGACGCAGCAGCGTCGATTTCCCGGAACCATTTGCACCTACCAGCGCGACCGACGTTCCGCGATCGAGGGTGAGCGAAAGTCCGCGGAGAGCGGGAACGCGCTCGTACTCGAAGCTGACGTTTTGGACCTCGAAGATAGGAAGATCGGTCATGATCGGCCCATCCACACCGCGAAACCGCCCGCTGCGAGAAACGCCGCCAGGCCGATGTAGTCCCAGGCGCGCATGCGGAATTCGGAGAGGATTTGGACGTCTCCACGGAAACCGCGCGACTGCATCGCGCGGAATACTTCGTTGCTTAGCTCAACGCTACGGCTCAGCAAGACGCCGGCGGTTCGTGCGGTGATGCGCCGCTGCGTGGGGCCGTCCAACACTCCAACTGTGCGGCTCTGGCGCGATTCGAACATCTGGCTGGCGGTCTCAGCCAGCACAAAGACGTAACGATGCGTCATGGCCAGCATCATGACCACCTCCGGAGGGATGTGAAAGGCACGAAGGGCCTTCAACACGTGCATCCACGGAGCGCAGAGGACAAGAAGCGTGGTGAAAGTCAAGGCCGTTTCCACGCGAGCGACGAGGAGCAGGGCTGTGGCCACACCTTGTGAGGTGATGCGGAGGGCTCCGCCCGGCGTCGTGAATACGGCGTCGCCGGGTGTGAGGAAAAGTGCCGGCAAGGCGATCACTCCGGTGAAGAGAAGCACTGCCAGCCAAACCCGCGTCGCGAGGGTTGCGAGGCTGACGCGTGACAACACGGCAATCAAGATCGCGGCACAAAACAGTGCGAGGACAACGCTAATCCGATGCGCGAGCGTGACGGCGAGCACCAGAGCGAAGAGTCCGGCGACGCGCACGCGGGGATCGAGGGCTTGCAGCAGACCCGGCTGTCGCGCCACCTGCTCGGAGACCAAGGCGTGGCCGAATGCCCGCGTGATGCCAACCAGCGTGGAACTAATCGCCCGATTGCGCCTCACGCTGCTTGTCCTGGGGTGCGCCGTCGCCGGAGATAGCCCTGCACAGCTAGGGAGAGCGATAGCACGAGACCGACTCCAAACATCGCGGACAACATGTATCCGAGCGACGGGCTCTTCACGAATTGCGGCGCGTACGCCGGAATGGGCGCGGTCCAGAGAGAAGAGAGACGCTGCAAGCCGGCGGGTGCGTCGGAAGGAACTGGATGGTCTTGCGAGGAGGCGGCGATCGTGGTGTGGCCTCGGGAGCTGGCAAGATCGTTTGCTGACCATTCACCCCATGCCGTCCCACCAGCGAGGATGCCCAGCGGTGTCAGGAGCATGAGCAGTGCGACGGTGATCCACAATTTGCGAAGGGATTTCCAAGGTTGCGACAGTTCGGCGCTGCCCGCGAGGCCGGACGTAGCCTGCAGGAGCGCAGGATCGAAGGCTTGCAAGTATGCCACTAAGCCAGCGGCAATTACGCCTTCCGCAACTCCGGCGACTGCGAGATGGCCAATCATCATGGCGGGAATCGCGATACCCAGCGAATAGGGGGCGTACAGCGGAACGCCGCGGGCATTGTGAAAGAGCACCGGCTGAATGCCGAACTCGACAGCGGCGAAGAATGCGGCAGCGTTCGTAGCCACATAGCCAGCTACCGCGGCCGCAATCCAGCGGCGGCGTGCAGTGATGGCAGCTCCGTTCGCGATCAGACGGTAGGTCGCGTAAGCAACCAGCGAGCCGACAATCGCCATGTTGAAACAGTTTGCGCCAAGGGTGGTGATCCCGCCGTCGCCAAAGAAAAGAGCCTGAATGGTGAGAGCGATTGAGATCGCCAGGATGGCTCCCGAAGGGCCTAGCACAACGGCGGCGATGGTCACGCCGAGCGCGTGTCCGGTGGTGCCTCCTGGAAGCGGGAGATTGAACATCATCAGCACGAAGGAAAAGGAGGCGAAAACAGAGATCAGGGGAATCATGCGCGTGGTCAGACTGCGCCTGATTCGCTGCAAGGCTTGATACCAACCAAGACCTGCTCCCGCGTAGAGGACCGCGCAGGTGGAGGGGCTGAGGTATCCATCAGGGATATGCATGCTCGAGAGGTCCGAAGGCGATTGTAAACGAGGTAATGAGAGGCGGGCGCCGCGCGGACTGAAGTCCGCGCGGGTATCAATAATGGGCGGGTCAGGGGCACGGCTAAAGCCGTGCCCTTTCAAAATCCAGCTAACGCAACTTCATCATCCGATCTCTACTTGCGGCTGGCGGGCGGGATGATGCTGTTCATGCGAAGATACTCGACCATCTGGCCGTAGTGGTCGTAGGGATGGCTGATCAAGCTCACCGCCAGGCCGAGCCGCGTGGTCATGTTTGTGCCGAAGGGGCTCTTAATCGGCTCCAGAATGTTGGCCTCGGTAATGCTGTTCACGGCTTTGTGCGCGTAAACGAACGAGTCGTTGAGGAACTTCATGATGTCAGCCTTTGACGTGATGTTCGCCGGTCCGTCGGGACCACCACCCAAGTCGACGGGAGGCTTTTCGCCGAGGATTCCGGCGCCCAGGGCGTAATTGGCGACTGCCATGTGCTTGACTTCAGCGCCGAAGGTGCGGACGCCTTTGAAGTCCCCTTGTGTCGGTGCGAAGGCGTACTTGTCGTCGGGCATGGCGTCGGCGGCCGGAACGACGGTCTTCTCTATGTTTGCCAGCTGACGGTCGAGAACAGAGGCAAAGGTCGGCTTCGCGTCCGGCTTCGCCTGCGCGATTGCCGTCATGGTGACAGCGAGAGTCGCCAGGAAACAACAGATTGCGATGCGCATCTTCATTCGAAACTCCTTTTCGGAATGTCTAATCTGAGAGCGGTAGTGCGTGCCCAAGCATTCTAGTCCATACCGATGGTGTTCGGCTCAACCGGAACCGGATGGAGACGGAACCAAATTGTGGCTGCGATCCCGAGCAGAAGCCCGATAGAGGCGTACTGCAGTGACTGCTGCACGCCGCTTCGTTCGGCAACGGCTCCCCACAGGGCTGCTCCGGCGGCGAATCCTCCCTGCAAAACCAGCAGATACATGGAGATAGCACGAGCACGCAATCCATGTGGTGCCATAGTCTGCGCGGAGACATTAAGGCTTGCGAGAATCTGAATCCACGCGATACCGGCGAGAAGGAGGGTGATCGACATTGGCAGGAAGCCGCACCAGCGGCCTCCCGCATAGGTGGTCACTGCGAATACCGCGGTCGAGGTTGCCACCACGGCATCCACTGACATCGCGCGGCGCAAGAACGGCATAATGGTCGCGCCGATCAAGGCTCCGACTCCGAAGACGCCCAGCAACAGGCCAAAACCCTGCGACCCGAAAGGATGCGATATCAACGGCAACAGAGCGAGCAGAGCGCTGCCGGAGATGCTGAATACGGCACTACGCACCAGTACGGCATGCATGCAGCGGGAGCCTCGCAGGTGGCGAAAACCGTCGAACATGGTGTCGAACGTGTGCTTCAACGATAGGGATGTGCGTCCTGGCGCGCACTTCCAGCGATAGAGAAAATAGATAACACCAAAGAACGAGGCGGCGTTCAGCAAGAAAGCGATACCAGAGCCGGCGGCGTAGATCACCAATCCTCCGAGGGCGGGTCCGATGGCGCGGGCAACGTTAAAGCCGGCAGAATTTAGAGCGATGCCTGCGGCGAAGTTCTCGCGGGAGACGACCTCGGGCGTGATGGCCTGCCAGGCCGGATCGTTCAACACAGCGCCGAAGCCCATCAGGAAGGTGAACAACAGCAAGAGCGCCGGCGTCACCAGACCTTCAATCGTAAGAACACCCAGGCCTGTGGCAGCTAGAACCATCCAGAGTTGAGTCAGCAGCAGAAGCTTGCGGCGGTCGACAACATCGGCGATGGCGCCGGCGGGGAGCACGACCAGGAATACTGCGACGCTATTGGCCGCCTGCACTAGTCCGACCATCAGGGGCGACATGGTGAGCGAAGTCATCAACCAGCCGGCACCGACGTTTTGCATCCAGGTGCCGGTATAGCTCACGACGGCGGCAATCCAGAGGCTGCGGAAGAGCGGTTCGTGTAAGGGACCTAGAACAGTGCGGCGAGGGGTTGTCGCAATGGGACTTCCGGACACGGCGTGGAGCGCCGACATTTCTGCTACGGGCAACGTCGCTGATGGACTGGTGACATCACGCGAAAAAAGGCGTCGCACTGCTTGGGTTGCAGCCATCGACGATCAGACTGGCTTGAGAGCGAAAGGTCATCGTGAAGACACAACTTGTCACATACCTGTGGTGTCAGACGCTGACAATCCGTGACTGGATACAGTAAGGTGACGCGGGGTCATCAATTATCTCAGGGCTGGTGTGGGGAAGTGACAAATGGCCACTCCTTCCGCTTCCAGGAGCGCACGAAATAGACCAGCAAGCCCGCGATCAGAATTACGAAGGCGTACTTGATTTCGCGTTGAAAATTTTTTCGGGCCAGCAGGATGTAGCAGAACCCCGCGATCGCCATCAGAGCGGGCAATGGGTAAAGCCACATCCGAAAAGGACGCGGCATCTCGGGCTGGCGACGGCGGAGCACCATCACCCCTATGGCCTGCACGATGAACTGCAACAGAATGCGGATGACCACCAGCGCCGCGATCACGTCGGCCAAGCGAAGCAGGCAGAAAAGAATCGCGACACCGCCTAGCGCCAGCAGCGACACGGTGGGAAAGCGCTTCTCGGGATGTACTCGGGCGAAAGTGCGGAAGTAGTTACCGTCCAAGGCCGCTGCGTAGGGAACGCGAGAGTATCCCAACAGCAAGGAGAATACGGAAGCGAATGCCGTCCAGATGATCAAGGCGGCGATGGCGCGGCCTGCCCAGTTGCCGTAGATGCGCTCCATGAAGACGGAGACGATGTAGTTACTCTGTTCGCCGGCATGCCCGGTCATCTCGCGCCAAGGGATTACGCCGAGCACACTGATGTTCATCACGATGTAGATTGCGGCCACTGCAACGATGGACAGGATGAGGGCACGCGGGATTGTGCGACCGGGATCCTTCACCTCGCCGCCGAGGAAACACACGTTGTAATAGCCCCAATAGTCATACGTGGCGATGAGCATGGCAGCGCCCATCCCCGTGAAGAATTCTGGTGACAGTGTGAATGCGCCTGGCGGGAAGTCGAAGGCACGAGCGGCGTTGAAATGCGTAAGACCGGCGAAAATGATCCATGCGATCGCAATCGCCACACCTACCCAGAGCAGTTCGGCCAACTTCGCGATCGCCGTGATGCGCCGATACAGAAGGAAAACGATGAAGGCACAACTCGCCATAGCGACCAGGGTTCCCCGCATCAACACCGTGCTGACTTCGACAGAACCGAGCAGGGGCAGTCCGAGATGATAGGTATGTGCCAGCCATGTGTGGTCCAGGCCGGGCCAAATATATCCCGCATAATGCGCCAATCCGATGCAGCCGGAGGCGATGGAAAGTGGCGCGCTAAACGATAACTGCCAAATAAAGAGGAAAGACAGCAAGCGACCAAGGGAGTTTGGTCCGTAAGCCTGCTTGAGGTATTGGTACGAGCCGCCTGCATTCGGCATGGCCGCGCCCAGCTCGGCCCAGACCAGTCCGTCACACAGGGCAAAGACCGCGCCAGCGATCCAGCCAAGCATCGCCTGCGGACCACCTGCTGCCGTGATGATGAGAGGGATGGTGATGAACGGACCGACGCCGATCATGTCGATCATGTTCAGCGTAGTCGCGCCTGCCAGACCGACTCCGCGGATTAATTCGGGCTGCTCGGGGACCTCACTGGGGGGCATGTCCCACGCTTAGCAGGTTGACGTACAGGCGAATCGCGCCGGGCACTCCGAAGGGTAACTGCCGGAAAAAGGCATATGCGTTGTAGATGAAATAGCCCTTGCCATACGGGGCGACCAGCAGACCTCCCTTTTGCGGGTCTTCTCCCGGGTCGTTGGATGCCAGCAATGGAGTGTAGTGTTCGTCCCACTTATCCATGAAGTAGAGTCCGCGTTCCTGTACCCAGCCGTCGAAATCGTGTCCGGTTATGACATTGGGATAGTGAAAGACCGGATTCTTCGGGTCGAGAACGCTAATCGGGGCCTCTTCAATAGTGACGCGCGCCCGGCTGAGTTGCGCCGGATAGGGCAAGAAGTTGCCGGCGTTGAAGCTTGTCGGATCGGTGTTGTATTGGACTATTAGAGTTCCACCATTGCGCGCGTAGTCGAGCAGGCGCTGGTTGCTTTTCTTCACATCGTCGCGCGTATCGTAAGCGCGAATGCCCAGCACAATCGTACCGAACTGCTGTAAGTTGCCGTGCTCGACGTCGTCGGGCGTTAGAAGGGTGACTGCGAGTCCGAGCTGCCGCAAAACAGTGGGTATGTCGTCGCCCGCACCCATGATGTATCCGATCTTAAGATCTGGCGGGACCTTAACGTTCACGATTGCGGCGCGCTGGACGGCGGGCTGGTAATAGAAGAATCCACCGATGTCGGGGCGCGTAACCAGACTGTAGCCTTCATTGAACTCGCGGCCGTTGGCAGCCACGACGGCTTGGACTCGATAGCGCCCCTCCCCGGCGCCGTCGGGCAGCACTTTGAATTCGGAGGCGTGTTCCCCGCTTTTCGTAAATTCGACAACGGCCGACTGGGGTTCCACTCGCCAGCCCTTGGGCACCGCAGGCCGCACGCCCCCGGACGCGTGATCCGACGTTGATCGAACCACCGCACTCAGTTCGGCCGAGGGGTCTGGTCCGGCGGGTATGATTTGGGTCGAAGGGGACGTCATCACCGAAAACGGAGGCACGACGGCCAGCGGCATCGACCAGGCCTCACCTTTCGTGTCGTGAAGCGGGGTGCGAGCAACCGTGCGTAGAACGCCTTCCTGCCCCTCGATGCTGTACACCACACGGGCCGTGACCGGCGGAGGAGGCAGCGCGAGCGTTTCATATTCGGGCTGATCGATCTGATAAACCGAGTCGGTTTCGGGATCGTTGCGGTGGAAGTAGGCCTTCGTGATCTGCGCGTCAGCCGGCGGGGAGACCTTAAACGTCAAGGCGCATCCGTCACCCGGCGCGATTCGAGCGGGAACCTTGTCCATGAACAACTCGTACTGCCAGCCATGCGGAACATCGAGGACAAACTGCTTCAGATCTATCGGCAGCGTGCTGCCGTTATGCAGCTTGGCCAGCAGGAGGAAGGACTTCCCAGCTGTAATGACTGCGGCGAGAACCTTGCCATTTCCGGTATCGAACTCCTCCGCCATGGGACGGCCATCGGGGGTCCCGGGCCCGATGCCCATGTCCAGGGCGTAAGCCAGATTCGATGCATGCTCGAACTGTTGCTCTTTGCTGCGCAGGTTGGCGATGAGATCGGCCTTTTCTGCGGCAGACAGGTTAGACGCTTCGAGTTTGCCAATCAATGTGCGCGTCAGAGTCAGCCCGCGCAACAATGGTTTTCCGGAAGACTGCGGATTCTTCTCCACCGCAGCGCTGGCTTCATCCACCACCTTGGCAACCTCTTCGAGTTGCGGTCGCAGCCAAGGGACCTTCTTGGCGTCAACACCCAGACGCGAGGCCAGCGCCGGAAGCGATGTATCAATTCCGTCGAAGAAATCTTTTTCGTGGGTCGCGCTGACTGGATAATCGGGCAACGCAGAATCGATGAGCTTGTAGTAACTGGTTCGACGACCCTCCGAAAGCGTCCAGCCCCCAGCGCCCTGTGAGAGCTGATGTTGGAGTCCTTTCCACGCGAACTTGACATAAGATTCGCCGAGCAGAGGATCGTCTTGTGAGGTTTCTAACTCCACGTTCCATTCCTCGGTCGGGCGGACATTGTCCATGTAAAGCTTCTTCGCTTGCCATGGCGCCAGGCCTTCGCGAATTTGTTCAGGGAACTTCGTGGGGTCGGCAGCAGCCCGAAATGCCTCGCGCGTAAGAATGCCCGAAGCCTGGTGGTGACCGTGACCGTCACGAGCGGCGCCTTGAAAGCGGGTGCAAATTACGTCCGGCCGGAACGTACGAATAATGCGAACCATGTCAGCAAGGGCGACGTCGTGACCACCCCACTTGTCGAACGTTTCCTGGGGCGACTTGGAAAAGCCGAAATCAGCCACGCGCGTGAATCGCTGGTCCACGCCGTAGTAGCGATCGGCGCCGAGCAATTCGAGGGTGCGGACGATCCCGAGTTCATCGAGCAAGTTGCTGCCAACCTTGTTTTGTCCGCCCTCTCCGCGGTTCAGGGTCAACTGCAGGGCCGTGACTCCGTGGCCGCGGGATTCCAGCGTCAGCATGCCGCCGTCCTCGTCATCTGGGTGGGCAGCGGTGTGCATCAGGCGAGCCGTCGAATGCAGACGACGCAAGGTCAGCTTAAGGCCGGTGACCCCTGTGTCCACCGACAGGGGCTTAGTGTCGACCCATGGAGACGGGACCTGCGCGTGCCCCAAGGTGCTGAGCAGCAGCAGTACGCAGTACGCGGCGAGTAGGCGCCGGAGACGAGAAGAGAATGGTAGCGCCGATTTGAACAATGCCATCAAGTGCCGGAAAGAGTTCTACAGGATCTGTAATGCTGTCTTACAGAGTACACAAACTGATTCTCGGGCGCGAGGCAGCGTCCAGATAGACCTGCTATTCGCGCGTACAGCAGCGTCCTCAAGCGTGCAGTTGGAAGGCCTTCGTCCCGTTTCCTTGAAATGCGACAACGCTCTCTTCGATGAAGAACGCGCCACTCGGGATTCGCAGAGGGCCGCGACCCGGCTGGAATCTAGCCGTCGGATCGGCTGCATCGCGGCTTGTCTATAATTAAAAGATTCGCGACTCCCTCAACTTCCGCGCGTGGAGACCTTCTCCGCGTCGCGCACTTTATAACGGCTCGCGAAGGACTCATCGATGATTCAGACCCTATTTGGCAGCACTGAGGAAAAACCGAGTTTCCTGGAGCGAATGAAAGAGGCCGTCACGCGGACGCGTGAGAGCCTCAGCGAGCGCATTGACGATATCGCGTCGATCGGCAAGGAAATTGACCGCGACACGCTGGATGAACTGGAAGCCACGCTGATCGGCGCCGACCTCGGGATAGCAACCACGTCAGCAGTGCTTGAGACGCTTCGGGCAAAAGTGGATCGCAAGCAAATCGCCGATATTACCGAACTGAAGCGCGTGCTGAAAGAAGAGCTACTCAAGATTCTCAATGTTGCCGATCAACGACCCGTGCGGAGGGTTGACGGCGAGCCCGAAGTAATCTTAGTAGTCGGAGTGAATGGCACGGGAAAGACTACGTCGACCGGCAAACTGGCGTATGCGTTACGCTCCCAGGGAAAAACCGTGCTGCTGGCAGCGGCTGATACGTTTCGAGCCGCCGCCATCGAACAACTGGAGATATGGGGCGACCGCACAGGAGTCGAAGTTATCAAGAACAAGCCCGGCGGAGATCCGTCGGCCGTGCTCTTCGATGCATTGCAAGCCGCTAAAGCGCGGAACACCGATTACGTGATCGTGGATACAGCTGGCCGGCTGCACACCAAAAGTAACCTGATGACCGAGTTGGAGAAAATGCGGCGGACCGCGCAACGCTTTATCCCGTCGGCTCCGCACGAGACACTGCTGGTAATGGATGCGACAACCGGGCAAAACGGGCTGCAGCAAGCTCGATTGTTCACACAGTCGGCTGGCGTCACCGGGATCGTGCTGACCAAGCTGGATGGCACCGCAAAAGGCGGTGTTGTGGTTGCCATCTCGAAGGAGTTGGGCTTGCCAGTGCGATATGTTGGAGTGGGCGAGAAGGTAGGCGATCTGTTGCCGTTTAATGCCAAGGACTTTGTCGAGTCGTTGTTTAACTGAAGATGCCTGCCAGACCAACCGACGCGCGATACATGCAACAGGCGCTGGAGCTTGCGCGGCGCGGCATAGCCCTGGCCTCGCCGAACCCACGCGTCGGCGCCGTACTGGTTTCGCCAGACGGCAAGATCGTCGGTAAGGGCAGCCATATCTACGATGGCGTCAAGCACGCGGAGGTCCTTGCAATCGAAGCAGCGGGCGACCGTACGCAAGGGGCCACGCTCTATGTGAACCTGGAACCGTGCTCGCACGTGGGTCGTACCGGGCCCTGCGCCGACGCCATTGTCGCCGCCGGCATTAAACGGATCGTTACCGCCATGCGCGATCCCAATCCCCTGGTGGCGGGGCGTGGACTTGCGAGACTCCAGGCTGCCGGAATCGAGGTGCATGAAGGCCTTTACGAGCCCGAGGCCCGCAAGTTGAATGAGGCGTTTGCGAAGTACATCCGATATAAGTCGCCTTTTGTCACTCTGAAAACCGCGATGACCTTGGACGGAAAGATCGCGCCTCCGCCCGGTGACAGCGTCGAGCCCGGCATCATGGGATCAATGGCATCGAGTGGAGGCTGGATCACCAGCGAGGTTGCGCGCGCGCACGTCCACGAGATGCGCCATGCTAACGACGCCATCATGGTTGGAGTGGGAACGATTATCGCTGATGACCCTTTGCTCACCGATCGGACGGGGCTTCCGCGGCGACGGCCTTTGCTGCGCGTGATTCTCGACTCGCGACTGCGGTTGCCGCTGGACTCGCGTGTCGTCAGGACAGCCAACTACGACGTCATCGTATTTTGCTGTTTCGCGGAGGAGCACAAACGGCAGGAACTGGAGGCGCACGGCATCATGGTGGAACAGGTTCCCATGCGCCAGCCGTTTGAAGATGGGACAATTCCGTTTCCCAGTTCTGCCGCGACATCCAATGGCCGACCTGACCTGGAGCGAGTGATGGCGCGACTAGGAGAGAGCGAAATCACCAGCCTCATCATCGAAGGCGGTGCCATGGTGAATTGGGCGGCACTGTCAGCGGAAATAGTGGACAAGATCTTCTTCTATTACGCTCCAAAAATCATCGCCGGAACGGCTTCGATCCCCCTGGCGCTGGGTACGGGATACCGGAGGATCAGCGAAGCCGCCTACGTGCGCTCGCTGACGTTGCACCGTTTCGGAGAGGACTTCGCGGTGGAAGGATATTTGCGCGATCCCTACGCGGACGTGGTTCATGCAGCACCACAGAATTCATAGCCGGCCCGGATTTGCGGGTTATATCAGAGGTTGTCATCATGTTTACTGGCTTGGTCGAAGAAGTTGGAACGGTTGTCAGTATCGTTGAGAATGGCGGCAATCACCGCATTACTATCAAAGCTCCCGAGTCTGCGAAGGAGCTCAAGGAAGGTAACAGCGTCGCTGTCAGCGGAGTGTGCCTGACGGCAGTTGATATCAAGCCCGAATCCTTTTGCGCGGACTTGGCGAAAGAGACCTGGATGCGGACTTCGTTTTCGCGCATGACCGAAGGCGCGGAAGTCAACCTCGAACTACCGCTCAAGGTTGACGCGCGCATGGGCGGTCACATCGTGCAGGGCCACGTCGATGGCACCGGCCGCCTAGTTGGGCTCGAGCCGATCGCTAATGCTGACGACTTCTGGTTGATCATCGACATCCCCGAAGACCTGGACAAATACTTGGTCTTCAAGGGATCGATTGCGGTCGAAGGAATCAGCCTGACAGTGGCAAAACTGGAAGGCCCGCGACTGACCATTGCCATCATTCCACACACGATCAAGATGACCAATCTCAAGTCGCTTAAGCCCGGCGACCCCGTAAATATTGAGACCGACATTGTGGCCAAGTACCTGGAGAAGTGGACGCAACGCGACGACCGTGCGGCGTTAACGGTTGATCGTCTGGTAGCGCAGGGATTTTAGGGATCAACTAAACTTCCGCGGAGTGCGGCGGACGTTGCGCACCAAAGTAGTGCTCGAAGTCCAGCGAGTCGAGTTCCAGGAACTCCTGCACGATCGGCTCATTGCATTTCTGCATTTCCGCAAAGGTGCCAAAGAAAATGGCGCGCGCTTCGTGCAAGAAGAGCAGCCGGTCTGCCAACTTCTTTGCCAGCGCCATGTCGTGGGTGACGACAATGCTGGTCAACTTGAGCTGTCGTTTTAGCTTCTTGATCAGGTCTCCCAAAAGGTGGGCCATCAGCGGATCGACCATGGTGGTCGGTTCGTCGTAGAGCACAGCATCGGGCTGCGCGGCCAACGCTCGCGCGATGGCTACGGACCTCTTCATACCGGTCGAAAGATCAGAGGGTAGTTGGTCGCGAAATTCCCGCACACCGACCATGTCCAACAGTCCGTCGATGATCTGGTAAATTTGCTCCTCTTCGAGACCGCCCCGTTCGCGCAGGGGAAAGGCGACATTTTCGCCTACGGTGAGCGAGTCGAAGAGCGCGCCGTTCTGGAACACCATCGTAACTTTCTTGCGAATGGCTTCCATTTCTTTCTCGCTGAACCTGGTCACATCCTCATGTGCCACCCAGATGTGTCCACTGTCCGCCCTCAGGAAGCCCATAATCATCTGCAGCGAAACAGACTTGCCGACACCACTGCGACCCAAGATGCACACGGTCTCTCCCGGCATGACGTCGAAACTCAAGTCACTTATCACAACCTTGTCGCCGAAGGCTTTGTGAACGTTTTCGAATTGGATATAGGGTTTGCGTTCGTTCATCGACATTGGCCTTCGGACACTTGCGGTGGATCTGGCGTTCGAATCTTCCCGGCCCCTTCGTACTCGGCCGGTGTGTTGAGGTTGATGAAGATCTCGGGCGAAAATCCTGCAGAGACCAATTCGTCTTCCTTAACGTAGCGAGTCGGGATCCTCGTAAAGATCGAGCTGACCCTGAAATCATGCAGCAGCAGTGCTTGTTCGATTACGCCTTTTGCCGCTCGGCGATAGACCGCGGATAACGGTTGCAAACGCTGCCGGGTCCCTGGGACAACCGCCAATTCCTGTCTCGATGCGGCGATCTCCACTAGCCAGGCCAGGAAATCAGCGCTCATCAGCGGCATGTCGACAGACAGGACGAGGTTGAGGTCCGTCTGCGTCGCGCACAATGCGGCATGTATACCTCCCAGCGGGCCGCAACCCGGAAATCGGTCTTCGATGACGTCACCATAGCAGGCATACCGTTCCCGAGCGCCTACGATGATCGGCGACGGCGAGACGCGTTTCGCCTTCTCCAGCGCAAGCTGCAGTAGAGTTTTCTCTCCAAACGGAAGCAGGGCTTTGTCCGTGCCCATGCGCGAACTGCGCCCCCCGGCTAGAACGAACGCAGATACATCTTCCACGCCGTCATCATACCTGACGAAGGGCAGAGTGAGGTCAACCTGACTCAGGCGCGCGCTGGCTTAAAGGTGGTGGTATGCGGAATGCAACCGTTGATCTCGATCGCCACGATACGGCCCCCGTTGTCGAGTTCCACGGTGCCGGGAGCGTTGAGAACAGCGTCACCGCTCAGGCCGGGCAAGGAAACAAAGACGCGATTCTCGACGCAAATCGCGGTCGGGTCCTTCTTGATATAAGTCAGCGCGTAGTCGGTACGGCAGGCCTTGGGAAGCACGAAGCTAAGATCGGCGATATCGCCAGTCTCCGAGACCGAAACTGCTACCTCAATGGAGATGCGCGCGGTGACCTCGTCTCCGTCGACCTGGCTCTCCGGCTTGAAGCAAATGTAGTATTCGAACCCAGAATCGGGGTCGAACGCGCTTCGATCCACTTGAAATGCCATGCTCTGGCCTCCTGCACCGCAGTCTCCGCTCACCAGGTAACCGATACTAAATCACTGGGAACCAGTGTGCAATTACCCGGGAGTGGCAGACAAGCGCCAGAGTGCCAACTTCGCGATTGCCGCCCGCATTGCAAACGCTTAAGAGTCGGTCACCTCGAGACCTACGGAAGTCAACTGCCGCGACCTGCCTCACGGAGTATCCCAGCCGCTCTGGTATATTTTCGTTCTGGGTCTATTACTGGATTCGAGCATGGCAATCGCCTACTTCACTGACATCGCGAAACAAAACGTCGTGGCAGTGCAGGAGTACTCACTGCTGGCCGGACGGTCGCTCAGTAACTTGTTCGCCCGGCCGCGTTACTACGCCGAGACTTTGCTGCAGGCCGATTCGGTCGGAGTTGGCTCACTGCCGATTGTCGTCCTCATTGGCTTGTTCACCGGCGCCGTGCTTGCCTTGCAGACTTCCAGCACACTGCAGCAGTTCGGTTCGCTGTCGCTCACTGGCAAGCTGGTCGCCCTGTCCATGGTCCGGGAACTGGGTCCGGTGCTCACAGGCATCCTGGTAGCCGGACGAAATTCCAGCGGCATGGCCAGTGAACTTGGTTCCATGAAAGTCACAGAACAGATCGACGCCATGCGTGCCATGGGAGTGGACCCGACCAAGAAGCTGGTTACGCCTCGCGTGATCGCCAGTTTGGTTATGATGTTCTTCCTCAGCATCATCTCGGACCTGGTGGGGCTGGTCGGTGGGTTCTTCGTTTCGTACTTGCTGTTGGGGCTCGATCCCAACCAATATTGGACAACCGCCTATCAGGCGCTCCGTTTCGGAGACGTCTTTATGGGGTTATCGAAACCCATTGTGTTCGGCTTCATCATCGCAACCATTGGCTGCTTCTACGGCTTGTCCGCGAAGGGTGGCACGCAGGGAGTAGGACGCGCCACCACGCAGGCCGTCGTCGCAGCGTCCGTGCTTATCGTGGTCACCGACTTCTTCATCACGAAGCTGCTCATTGGGATTTTTGAGTACTAGTCATGTCTAGCCTCGCTCCCCCAGTCGAGCAACCGCAGGCCGTCCCTGCCAAGTCAGGTGAGGTAGCGATTCGCTTCGAAAATGTTTCGATCGGGTTCGAGCAACCAGTGCTCGAGGATGTTTCGTTTCAACTTGTCCACGGCGAGACAAAGGTTCTGTTGGGCGAGTCCGGGACGGGCAAAACACTGATCCTGAAGTTGGCGCTCGGCCTCATCAAACCCGACTCCGGGACCATCACTGTGCTGGGAGAAGAGGTCTCATCCATGCGTGAGCAGGACATGTATGCTCTCCGGCGGCGGATTGGCATGGTGTTCCAGGAGAGTGCGCTATTTGACTCGCTGACCGTTGAAGAGAACGTCGCCTACCGGCTCATTGAGGAAACGGGAGAGATCACAGAGGAGATTCACGCGCGCGTTCTGGAGGCCCTTGAGTTTGTTGAGTTGGCCCAGACGTACAATCTGTTCCCCGGGGAATTGTCTGGTGGCATGCGCCGACGCGTAGCAATCGCCCGCGCCATCATCACCCAGCCGGAGGTGTTGCTCTACGACTCACCAACTGGCGGACTCGACCCGGTTACCTCTAATACGATCATCGAACTTGTAGTAAAGCAGCGCGACGTGTATCAGACCAGTTCCCTGCTCGTAACCCACCGCTTGCAGGACGCCTTCACGATGGCAAGCCACTATTTTGATCGAGACCTCAATAAGATGGTCCCGCTGGAGGATGGTTCAGCACGCAATGTGCACACGACGTTCGTGATTCTTCGCAACCACAAGATCATTTTCGAAGGCACTGCACCCGAGTTGCTGCGCTGTCACGATCCCTACATTCGGGAATATCTCAGCTAGCGGGCGACTATTTTGCGGCGGCTTCCTCCCGCCTCTTGGCCCAGTCTTTGAACTGACCTTGCATGTGCGCCACGCGCGCACGCCCCTCCGCTGAGGCTTCTACCAGCTTTTCAATGTTCTTCAGGTAATCCGGTATGCCCATCCCCTCACGAACGCTCGCCAGGAAGGGCTTGAACTTCGCATATACGAGGTACATTTCGCCGCAGTTTTCGTACACCAGAGTCTCACTCAGGACACCATGGTTAACCAGAGAGGCAACCATGCTCCAGTAACCGGACACCTGGCGTATGTACGCTCCCTCTTTCGCGTCCCAGGAACGCATGATTTTCATTATGTCGTCCGCAGATTGCGGCATGAATTGAACAACAAATGCGCGTGCCTCCCGCATTACAGGCTCGCGCCGAAGGTCGTAGAGCTTCAGTAGAAGATCGGCATCCTGGTAAGTCGCTTGTGAATCGCTCATGGAAATTTCCTTTCCGAATGAAAGCCCGGCTAGCGCGCCGGGCTGAGGTTAGAGTCAGACGAAGACGGCTTCCCCGAGAAGTTATCAGGCAACTGCCGCGGGAGGTGCAATTAGTTTCGAGTAATCGCACTTCACTGTACTCTCGGGAGCTTCCTTCTTTTTCTTGCCCCGCCGCTTGGGCTCTTCTGAGGTTGTGCGCTTGTTGTTCGGACACACCAGGAAGGTCCCGTCTTTCAGGGTCTTCTCCAGCAGGTACGGGCTCTTGCAATCGGGACAAGGCTCTGCCACAGGCTTGAACGCCGAGGTGAACTCGCACTCGGGGTAGTTGGTGCAGCCGTAAAAGAAATTACCGCGGCGGGCTTTCTTCTCGGCAATATCGCCATCCTTACATTCCGGACACTTCACTCCGATGAGGTTCTGCTTGACGTACTTGCACTCCGGATAGCCGCTGCACGAGACAAACTCGCCGAAACGCCCGTGCCGAATCAGCAGGTTGCGTCCGCACTGAGGGCATTTTTCGTCCAGAGGGATGTCAGGCACCTTCTTCCCCTGATCGAGGCGTCGCGTCGTCTTGCAGTCCGGATATCCCGTGCAAGCCATAAACTGCCCGAATCGCCCGCGCTTGAGCACCATCGGACGGCCGCAGTTCTCGCAGTACTCCTCCTGCGTCGTCTCCTGCAGGTCTGCCGAATCGAGATCTGGCAGATCGATCGGGTTCTCTTTCGTGAACGTGCAACTATTCGGGTCCGTCTTGTCGTAGGAACTGCACGCATAGAACGAGCCGTGCTTGCCCCACTTAATCACCAGCGGCGAGCCGCACCGTTCGCACTTCTCGTCGGTGGGCTTCTCCATCCGCTTTACGTTCTCCATATGCTTTTCGGCGTAATGGAGGTCCTTCTCGAACTTAACGTAAAACTCCGCGAGCGCGATCTTCCACTGCTCCTTGCCATCTTCGATCTCGTCGAGCTCTTCTTCCAGCCGCGCGGTGTACTGCAGATCGAAAATGTCCTTGAAGTTTTCGACCAGCAGATCGGTAACGACCAAGCCAATCTCAGTGGGAATGAACTTGCCACCAACCTTTTGTACGTACTGCCGTTCCTGGATCGTGCTGAGGATGGCGGAGTACGTCGAAGGACGGCCGATGCCGCGTTCTTCCAGCTCCTTCACCAGGGAAGCCTCGTTGAAGCGCGGCGGCGGCTCGGTGAAGTGCTGCTCTGTATCCAGCGCCTTGAGCGCCAGCTTCTGGCCTTCCGTTAGCGCAGGCAGCTTGTGCTTGAGTGCCTCGTCTTCTTCGTCTTTGCTGTCCTTGGACTCTTCGTAAACCTTCAAAAAGCCTTCGAACTTAAGCACGGAACCGGTCACACGGAAGCGATAGTAGACACCACCAGATTTCGCATCGATCTCCACCGTGGTCTGGTCAAAGATTGCCGGATTCATCTGCGAAGCCACAAAACGCTGCCAGATGAGCTTGTAGACCTTGTATTCGTCTTCCTGCAGGTACTGCTTTATCTGCTCGGGATTGCGCGACGCAGATGTCGGACGAATGGCTTCATGAGCGTCCTGCGTGTCTTTTTTGGACTTGAATGCGTTCGGAGTCTCCGGCAGGAATTCCTTGCCGTACTCCTTAGCAATGTGTTCACGCACCTCCGCGATCGCGTCGTTGGATACGCGCGTCGAGTCGGTACGCATGTAGGTGATTAAGCCGACGGTACCTTCTTCGCCGAGATCAACACCTTCGTACAGCCTCTGCGCAATCATCATGGTGCGCTTTACGCTGAAACGCAGCTTGCGCGATGAGTCCTGCTGCAGCTTGCTGGTGGTGAACGGAGCGGCGGCATTACGACGGCGTTCGCGCTTATCGACGGACCTGACTGACCAATCCGCGTTCTCCAACGCGGCCCGCAGCTTCTCCGCCTCTTCCCCGTTGGGAATCGGCGTTTTCTCGTCTCCGATGCCGATAAAGTTCGCCGCGAACTGCGGAGGCTTCGCTCCCGTCAGGTGGGCGGCAATCGTCCAGTACTCTTCCTTGAGGAAGGCCTTGATCTCGCGCTCGCGCTCGACAATGAGACGCAAAGCGACGGTCTGGACGCGACCGGCCGACAGCCCACGTCGGACCTTATCCCACAACAGCGGCGATACCTGGTAGCCCACCAGGCGATCGAGAACGCGGCGAGTCTGCTGTGCATCGACCAGATTGCGATCAATGTCCCTGGGGTGGAGAAAGGCGTCTTGAACGGCTTTCTTGGTAATTTCGTTAAACGTAACCCTGCGGATGTCTACTACTGGCGAACCTTTCTTCAGTTTCTTGCCGTCAATGCGCTCACCGCCCAGCTCCTCCGCTAGGTGTGCCGCTATCGCCTCACCTTCGCGGTCAGGGTCGGGCGCCAGATAGATCGTTTCCGCGGACTTCGCCAGCTTCTTCAGCCTGGCAATGACCTTCTCCTTGCCGGGAATCACTTCGTACTCGGTGGCAAACTCGTTGTCGAGATCGACCCCCAGCGACTTCTTGGGGAGATCCTTAATGTGGCCGAGCGAAGCTTCGACCTCGAACCCAGCCCCTAGATATTTTTGGATCGTCTTCGCTTTGGCAGGCGATTCGACGATGACTAAGCCTTTTGACAATGGAACCTCGTCTTTATGATTGCGGTATACGTAATGAAACTAGCATGGATGTCCAATGGCGGCAAAAACTGGCCAAGCCCTTTCCAAAATGGGCATGCTGTCGCCGGCACGCTATTCCTGCCACCGCTCGCGCTTCAAAGTTACTGATTTGATTGACCCAAAAGGTGTCGGGAGTAAGTCTCAAATCACTCTGACGTAATACTTGCCGGGCAGCACACGGATCCGACCGCTCAACTCGAGCTCGAAGAGCGCGGCAAAGATCTGCGAGGAAGAAAGGTGCGAAACCAGCCGCTCCACTATTTCGTCGATGTGTGTCGATTCGTCGGCACGAAGCACTGCAAATATCCTTTTTTCATCTGGCGGCAGTTCTAACGCTGTAAACAATGATGCCGCTTCCGGCATCTGGGATGCAGGCTGCTCAGGGGGAGTCAGCGAAAGTCGAATGTCGGCGGGCAATGCCTCCCACACGTCTTCCCATGTGGCGATGAGCGCAGCACCCTGTTTTATCAATGTGTTAGGTCCCCAAGAGAGCTTGTTCGTGACGTTCCCCGGTACGGCATAAACGTCCCGGCCTTGTTCCAGTGCGCAACGGGCCGTTACCCGGGTACCGCTGTACTCTCCGGCTTCGATCACGAGCACGCCAACAGAGATTCCGCTGATAATTCGGTTGCGGATCGGAAAGTTTTGAGGAGCGGGAAACGTACCCAAAGGGAACTCGCTGAGGATCGCCCCTCCAGTGGCCAGAATCTGGTCTGCAAGCTTCTGATTCTCCTTGGGGTAGGTCACATCCACACCGGTACCCCATATCGCCACCGTTTGGCCGTGGGCATTCAATGCGCCGCGGTGAGCCGCCGCATCCACGCCTCGAGCCATACCGCTTACAATGGTGAGTCCGCGGGCGGCAAGGTCGCAGGCAAGGCGCTCCGCCATTCCCACTCCATACGGCGTGGGGTGGCGCGTGCCAACCACCGCAAGTCCATCTTTGTTAATAACTTCAGAGCTTCCCCTGACGTATAAGACGAGCGGTGGGTCGTAGATCTCGTAAAGGCGTTTCGGGTAGTCCGGATCGTCTTGGGCCACAACCCGAGCACCGAGTGCCTTAGCCCGGTCAAGTTCCTCACCGGCCAATTCAAAAGACTTGCCTAATGCGATGCTTTGCGCCGCGGCCGCCGGCAACCCGGCAGCCTCCAGCTCTGTCAGGGTTGCCGAGAACACTCTGTCGACACCATTGAAGAGCTCAGCCAGCTTACGGCCCCTGGCCGCGCCAATGCCTGGCGTGAGGGCAAGTCCGAGCCAGTTCAATGTTCGCGTGTCGGAAAAATCCTGGATTGTGGCGTCAACTTTGGCTGCTATCAATGGCGTCCCCAAACCCGCGTCGAATGCCGAGCATCTGGAAAGTAACTTCCTGGCTAGTTACCGTCAAGGATGGGCGTCACACCGGGTTGTGCTCTGCCAGGATTCGACTGCGGGGCCGGGTAAGTCGATACGCGATCGTGCCTTCAACTAAACCCTGAGAACGTTTGCTTTGTTAGACTCGAACTTTCATGCCCGGTCTCCGCATTTCCGCCATCTCATTCCTGAATACGGCCCCTCTGATGTGGGATTTCGAGCATGGCGCGGCGTCCAGAGACTTCGAGATCGAATACACGATCCCCTCGGAATGCGCGGCGGCCTTGGCGACCAATCGCGCCGACATCGGAATCATCCCTGCGATCACGTACGCCCAGATACCCGGACTCGTAATATTGCCCAATCTGGCGATTGCCTCAAAAGACCGTGTGCGTTCGATCCTGCTGGTCAGTAAACGGCCCATCGAAGACATCCGAACGGTGGCCACCGACACATCTTCGCGGACTTCGGTCGCCCTGATGCAGATCTTGTTTGCCAGGTTCTTCGGCGGACAACGGAAGTTGACGCCCCATCCACCCGATCTGGCGGAGATGCTCAAGCAGCACGATGCTGCCCTTTTGATTGGCGACTCCGCTCTGCAAATCTCGATGCACGACTCGCAATATCACCTTTACGACCTTGGGCACGACTGGCACTGGTTGACGGGAAAACCGTTTGTGTTCGCGTTATGGGCTGTTCGGATGGATGCCTTACGCCGGCAACCGCAAGGAATGAACTTGATCGAGATATTCCAGCAGTCGCGCGATCACGGATTGCTACCGGCGAGCATTGCGACGCTGGCTAAAGACTGGGCCCCAAAGCTGGGAATATCGGAGGCCGAAGTGGCAACCTACCTGACAGAAAACATCCATTACTATCTCGACCGCGAGAATCACGCGGGCCTGCAACTCTTCCTGACCTATGCGCACGAGGAGGGGCTGATTCCTGCGGTGCCGGAACTGCGTTTTCTGGGGCCCGTCGCGTTTGACAGCGGAAGAAAGTAATTTGGACTTTAGGCCGCGGAACGGGTGTCGGGACTAATCGAACATCCAACGAGTCGCGCCGGCAGGAAATAGCTTCTCCGGCATGGCAAAGACGACCCCGGGCGTGACCTTAAAGACCGGTCCCATGTCAGGGTCGAGCTTCCAGCCATACT
Organism: uncultured Acidobacteriaceae bacterium; assembly: GCA_963699185.1. GTDB lineage: Bacteria > Acidobacteriota > Terriglobia > Terriglobales > Acidobacteriaceae > DASRAA01. The sequence continues at coordinate 2,852,110 of OY969419.1, forward strand.
TCTTCTGGTAAAGGCCAAACGCGGCTTCGGGAATTTCTGCCAAAGCGAGCTGTCGGGCCTGCCCCTCGACGATTGCAGCCTCTTCCACGTTTTCGTTGCACACAGTACAGTTCGGATTGGCGGCAAGGTTCTTCGCCTTGCGAGTGGTCGAACCGGTGCTGAAGTAGTAGGCATTGTCCAGCCAGATGCCCCACACAATCATGGTGTGCGGGCGGCAATCAGGTCGCACGGTGGTAATGAGGTAGTTATGGGAACTGGTGAGCCGTTCGCGGGCCCACGCCCACGGAAGGCTGCCCTTCAAATTCGCCGGCACACCGTAGCCTTTTGGCATGACCGGGCGGCTTGATTTCGGTTCGCCGCTGGAAGCCTTTCGGGATGTTTTGGCACGCGTCGATTTGGAGGGTGTCTTCTTCGCAGTCATTGCCACATTGAAATGCTGCCCGCCGTGGCGCGTCAAGAAAAAGAAGGCGGACGGAGCTCAAAATCTCCGGCCGCCGCCTAAAGCGAATTCGCCTTTAGTAGGCCCAGAAGGGTCCCACGTAAGACGTTCCGGTTACCGGTTGCTGCTCAATTCCGGTGAACACAGACTTGCCGTAGAAGAACGACAGGCCCCAGTCAAACGAACTGCACCCGTTTATGGGTTGGTTGGGTCCACCTAGCTCACTGAATGCCACGTTCTGGCCGTTGTTGTTGCTGAACAACGTGTTGGCATTGCCGACGTTGAAGGCGACGGTTCCAGTTGAATTGTTAGTGTTGGCTGCGCTCTGGTTCGTTGCCGTGAGAGCCAGCAAGCTGGCCGGGCAATAAAACGCCGAGTTTCCCCCAGTGCATGTCACCAACAGTGGGTTCCCGGCGCTGGGGAAGAAGTATGCGTTCGAACCACTGTCGATGTAACTGCAGCTATTGGTCTGGCCATTGTAATTCGTAATGAAAAACGCATTGGCATCGGTGTTGAAGACCGTCGCTGAACCCAAACCGTTGTTGGTTTGCGTACCAATGCCGATGATCAACTTGCCGTCGACTGCGGTAGTGCCGCCAGAAGGAATTGCCGGCAACTGAACCAAAACGCCGTTGTTGTCCTGCGGCAGCGCCCACACTGGGTTCGTCACCTGCTGGCCCAGACTCAGTAGTGTTGGACTACACGTACCGCTTGCGCACGTATAGTATTCGGCGGGAATAGAAGTATTGCTCGCGCAACCAGACCCACAATCCTGCTGGAAGGTCCCCACACCAAGAACTCCGTAGGCACCCAGCCCACTGAGGTTGCTCTCATTGCCACCCGTGGTCTGGGATGAGCAACTGGTGGGCGCCGTGGCGGGAATACCTTGGCGCGTGTCGCCGATGATCTGAATCGGTACCCCGGCAACGGCTGCATTCGGAACGGTGGACGCTGTCTCGCCTGACATTTGTATTGTGGCCAGGGACACTGATCCCCAAGTGTAGCCATCTACGAACACATTGCACTCGGCGACCACACTGCCGTTTGTCTGCTGCAGCGGAAATGCCGTCGGGTCAAGCTCTCCGCCTGCCGCTCCGTTGGCCAGGATACGCAGGCCAACAGATCCGGTATCGACCAGCACATGGTCGATGGTCTGGCAGGTTGATGTGCCCGGCGGACAAACTGTAACGCTGACAAATGCGCCGTTGACATAAATGGTGTTCGGGATTGGTCCTCCGTCAACCACCATGGGCAGTACGTTGTTGATTCCCGCGGCCACTGTGACCGTCGCGGTTCCGGTCTTGGTGGAGTCTTGCTGCGAGGTGGCTGTGATCGTATAGGTGCCCGGGGTAGCAGCGCTGAACAGGCCAGTGATCGGGCTAATGGTTCCCCCGCTGGCTGACCAAGTAACGTTGGGACTGAAGGCACCGGTTCCGTTCACCGTGGCTGAACAAGTGGATAGCTGTCCTGTCTGCACTGATGCCGGACTGCACATGGCGGTCACCGAGGTTACGGCACCAGCGGCGGTCACGGTAATGGTGGTGGTACCGGTCTTGGTCGAGTCCTGCGTTGACGTAGCGGTAATCGTGACTTGTGTGCTGAAGGGAACGGTAGAAGCTGTAAAAAGTCCGGTGGTCGCGTTAATCGTTCCGCCAGTATTCGCGGTCCAAAAAACCGTTGAACTGAAGTTACCCGTGCCCGAAACCGTGGCGGTGCATTGGCTGGTCTGCTGCGACGTGATTGATGTCGGCGAACAACTCGCGCCCACCAAGGTAATCGTAGAGGTCGTGGTTCCGCTGCTGCCTCCGCAAGCTGACAGCAGAGCGAGGCAAAACACTCCCGCAAGGATTCCTAGAATTCGCACGCGTGCTCCTTTACTGGATCTCAGTGACATCTACGCCCTGTGGCACCATCGACGGCACATAAGCCCGGCCATGGAAGCTGCGTGCGTGTCCACCCTGCTGAAAAACGAAACCGGAGGTTTCTACGGAAATCGGGCCATGTCCGTGACGCTGTTGCGCCGCCACGGCCTGTTTCACCGGTTCAAAGTAGGATCCCAAAACTTGTTGCAGATCGGGCTGAAACGGCCCTTCCCATGCCACACCAAAGACAGTTCCATCGGGCGAGACAAACTCACGCACCATCTGCCCGGTGGGAGTCTGTATTTCGTGCTTGACATACCGCTGCGTGGCGACGCTGCGCAGCGTCCCCTTCATGCGGGCTTTGTCAATTTGCACCGAGGTGACATTGTCACCCAGGGACGCCCACGCAGGAAAAGCGAGCGCCAGCAGTACGCTGGGAAGCAACAGGCGAATGGTCTTTCCGTTCGGAAATCCAAATGGAGCAGGTCGATTCATGATTTGTCCTTTGATGGCTTTGCCAAAAACTCATGCGGATGTCTGGCAGTCATATGAAGCGCCATGATACATGGTCGCCCTGAACACCCTTACATTTTACAGGGATCGGCGCAACCATCCCACTCCGTATATAACGCGATTCGACGAGGTTTGTTTCGAAGGCAGCGATCACAGGTACTTCCCCAGACGGCGTTTGAGCGATCCGCGAACGTTGCAAGGTCCCAATGTTTTAGAATGTCACAATGGGTTGTGATCTCCTATGTCTCTGAGTAAAGCTGAAGCGCTTGACCTGTTTCGCTCCGACGACCTGATTGGCATCGGCATGGAAGCCGACGCGGTCCGCCGCCGTTTGCACCCCGAAGGCGTGGTCACCTACATCATCGATCGAAACATCAATTACACCAACTTCTGCACGGAATACTGCACATTTTGCGCGTTTTATCGCCCGCTGAAGGGCAAACTCGCCGCCGAAGGCTACATCCTCGATTTCGACGCGATGTATGACAAAGTGCGCGAAACGGTGGAACTGGGAGGCACCGGCGTTCTGCTGCAGGGCGGCCTGCATCCTGACCTCAAGATTGAGTGGTACGAGTCACTGCTCAGCGGGCTGAAACAGCGCTTTCCGCAGGTGCATCTGCACTGCTTCTCGGCGTCGGAGGTCATATGCATCGCCGAAGTCAGCGGGTTGTCGATCGAAGACACCATCAAGCGATTGCGCGATGCAGGGCTGGATTCTATCCCCGGCGGAGGCGCCGAAATCCTGGACGATGAAGTGCGATTCAAGATTGCTCGGCTGAAGTGCCTCACAGATGACTGGCTGAATGTCCACCGTACTGCGCACAAGCTCGGCATGCGCACTACCGCGACCATGATGTTCGGCGTGGGCGAAAACTACGAGAATCGCGTCAACCATTTCCAGGTCCTCAGGGATTTGCAGGAGGAAATTGGCGGATTCACGGCGTTCATTCCCTGGTCATTTCAGCCGCAAAATACGGCGCTGGGCGGGCGAGGCTGGGACGAGGCGACTGCGGTCGAATACCTGAAGACCCTGGCCATTGCACGGCTTTACCTCGACAATTTCGAGAATGTGCAATCAAGCTGGGTGACTCAGGGCCTGAAGGTTTGCCAGATGGGCTTGCGCTTTGGTGGAAACGACGTTGGGTCGGTGATGATCGAGGAGAATGTGGTGCGGGCGGCCGGCGTTCGTAATTGCACAACGGAAGAAGAACTGCGGCGAATCATTCGCGATGCAGGATTCCGTCCAGCACAGCGCGACACCCTCTATACCAAGTTCTTCCTGAATTAGCTTCGAGGTCTGGAGTCTTAATGGAGAATCAAGAGCAATACAAGGCGCGCATTCTCGCGCTGGTGGAAGGCAAAGACTCCCTGACGGTTCAACGCGAAGCCGTAAACGATTTGACACAGTTGATCGCGGGAATCCCAGCAGACGAGCTTCGCCAGCGCCCAGCTCCGGACAAGTGGTCTGTGGCCGAGATTCTGGCCCATCTTTCCGAGACCGAGATCGTCAGCAGTTGGCGCTACCGGCAGATGATTGAGCACGATAGCGCTCCTCTTCCGAGTTACGACCAGGACCTTTGGGAAGCCTTGGGAGAGTATTCCTCGCGAGATGCCAAAAAATCGCTTCAGGTGTTTCAAACGTTGCGCGAGGCAAATCTACGGATGTTCGCCCGCCTCAGTCCTGAGCAGTGGCAGCGCCATGGCATCCACGCCGAAAGAGGGCGGATGAGTGTGGCTGATCTGGCGCGTCAAGTAGCGGGCCACGACATCAATCACATCGAACAAATTAGAAAGGCCATCGCGCGCTAGGTTCGTCGCCTTCGGGAAGACAATCCTGTAGCTGCGGATTCAGTGCGAGCTGCCCTTGGGAAGCGGCTTTCCCTGGTTCTGGCTGTCCTGCACAGTCTCCCCGGGCCGCAGCAGTGAAGGTCGCGACGTCGTCGGATCGCTGGCGGGCGCAGCGTTTCCCCCAGACTGACTCTTCGAGACCGAGCTTTCGGGTGCAGGCGGCGGCGCGGGCAATTCTGAAGTGCTGGAAGCTGATTCCGATGGCACCGATCCTCCAGGGACTTGCATGTTCTTCGGGCTGCTGTCGACGCTCGCTTTTGCTTCAGTTGTCTTAGGATCGGGATCGAAACCCATCTTGGCGTTCAACAGTTCCCGCAGCTCGGCGTCGTGAGGAGCGGCGAAAAGCCACACCAGCAGATATCCGCGATGATGAGCCAGCACCATTGCTACCGAGATCCGCCGCGAAAGCGCGTCGCCCTCTTCTTTGTAAGCTATGGTTCCGTGCGTCATAACAAAGGTCTTTCCACTGGCCTCAAAGGTGCGGGCGTCGTTCATGTCGCGCTGAAGCGGGTGGCTGTAGCTGAATCCGACCAGAAACCTGCGAACCCCATCGACATCGTGGGGGTCGTCCGGAAATCGGATGTTCGGAAAACATGCCAGCGGCATAGCCGACAGCGTCACTTCGCCGAACTCGTCGTAGGGGACTTCGCCATCCGCGCTGGGTTTGGTCTTCCATGCGGAGAACAAGTACTTCTGGCAGGCCTTGACTACGTCGCGCTCACGCGGCCCCATCACGGGCTCTCCTGAGACCTTCTCGCGATAACGCACGACTGCAGCCTCTACGGCACCCTGGGGCTGAATGCTCCAGCCCTTAGGGAACTCGTATCGCATTCCGATTTCCTGGTTGAAGTAGACGTTCCCGTCAATCGTTCCGGGATCCATATGTTCGGCTGGAGCTGTCGACCTAAGCTGCCGCAGACGCTGCGACGAAACCGCAGGGCCGTCATAGGCGAGCGCCCCGGGGTCAACGTGTTTTTTCGCCTCCTGAGAAGGAAAAAACCTTAGCCGAGAGAACGCGGAAGCCAGCAGTTTCACCATCTGTGCGTCGTTGGCTTCCAGGACCACCAGCAAGACGTATCCGTTCAGGTCCGTAGCGAGCTCTTCGTGTTGCGCTACGCCCTTGCGCGTCTCAAAGTAATAAAACTGGTGCCCGTCGATCGTGGATTTGGACAGGCCGTGCAGTTCTTCCACTCCCGTGTAAAGGTCCTGGTCAAGTTCGTGGCGCAGGATGCCTTTGGCGTCCGTCCAATTCTTCCCCTTGTATTCGTAGGCAAAAAGCGAAATGCCGGCATGCTGCGGAGAGGGTCCGACTAACGTCAGCAACTGAATTCGGCGGTCATGCGTTGCCGGCATCGGGACCGGCGCCAGCCGAGCTTCCGCAGGAAGATCGAACTCGAATCCGAAATAGACATTGGTGTAGCGGGTCGCTGAAAGGTAGGCGTTTTCCGGGTCGTCTTGAGTTGTGATTCCGTTCTGCGCCTCGGGCGCAAAGATACTCCCAAGCTGCGCGTTCGCCCCGGTGCATGCGCAACTTACCAAACAGATCACAACGCTAAGAAATGTATGTTGCAGACTCATCCCGACATGCCCATTGCTATTCTTCGCCCCTCGAGGCCGTGCGTCAATACGGTCGGATGACACAGGCTCCCCCTTGGGACTTCGACTCCGCCGTCCGGTGAGTTCCCCGTTTTGGCAGAGGTCGCCTCAGGTACAATCATCGCGTTGTTGATTGCGCCGCTTGGCAGACCCGCGCAAGTGCGACTGGTGTAGGAGACCACGTTCCTGAACGCTTCGTTCATGATGTTGTTGGCCACGCTCGCGGAACCTCATGGGCTCCGCCATTATCTGCGCAGCCATTTTCTCGATACGACATTTAGGGGCCTTTATCACGCCAACGCCTTCGACCTGGCGCTACTGATTCCCTATTTCATCGTGCTGATCCTACTGGCGTTCTACGGTATGCACCGCTATCAGCTTGTCTATCTATACTTTAAGTACCGTAAAAACAAGACAACGGAACCGTCTTCTCGCTTTGCTGAGCTGCCGCTGATTACGATCCAGCTCCCCATCTTCAACGAACAATATGTCATTGACCGCCTGGTCGACTGTGTCTGCAAGATGGAGTACCCGGCCGACAAGCTCGAAATCCAGGTGCTCGACGACTCCACGGACGAGACCGTTGAGGTCGCCCGTGCCGTGGTCGAGCGCTACGCCGCCATGGGGCACAATATCAGCTATCACCACCGCACTAATCGCGAAGGCTATAAGGCCGGTGCGCTTGACGCTGGCCTGAAAGTCTCGACGGGCGAGTTCGTCGCGATCTTTGACGCGGACTTCACGCCTTATCCCGATTGGCTGATGAAGGTGATTCACCACTTTGCCGATCCGCAAGTCGGCATGGTGCAAACGCGCTGGACCCACCTAAACCGCGATTACTCATTCCTGACCGAGGTCGAAGCGATCCTGCTCGACGGGCACTTCGTACTGGAGCACGGCGGGCGTTCGCGGGCCGGTGTGTTCTTCAACTTCAACGGCACGGCAGGCATGTGGCGTCGCCAGGCGATCGATGACGCTGGGGGCTGGGAGCACGACACCCTAACCGAAGATACCGACCTCAGCTACCGCTCACAGCTCAAAGGATGGAAGTTCAAGTACCTGCAGGACGTAGAGTGCCCGGCGGAGTTGCCGATCGAGATGACGGCGTTTAAGACACAACAGGCACGCTGGGCGAAAGGCCTGATTCAGTGCTCTAAGAAAGACCTGCCCAAGGTGCTGCGCGCGCCAGTGTCGCGGCGCGAAAAGATCGAAGCCTGGTACCACCTGACCGCTAACCTCAGCTATCCGCTGATGATCGTCCTCAGCACGCTGTTGATGCCGGCGATGATCATCCGGTTTTACCAGGGCTGGTTCCAGATGCTGTACATCGACCTTCCCCTGTTTATGGCCTCGACGTTTTCCATTTCCAGCTTTTATCTGATGTCGCAGAAGGAATTGTTTCCCAAGACGTGGCTCCGCACGTTTCTTTACCTGCCGCCATTAATGGCGCTCGGAATCGGGCTTACGGTGACAAATACGAAAGCCGTGCTGGAGGCCATTGTCGGCAAACAAACCGCGTTTGCCCGGACTCCGAAATATCGCGTCGTGACGAAGCAGGACAGGAGCTTTGCTGCGAAGAAATATCGCAAGCGCCTGGGATGGATTCCATATATCGAACTTCTGATCGGCTGTTATTTCGCGCTGACCGTGTGGTACGCCATCGCCAACGAAAACTATTTCACCGTGCCGTTTCTGTTCCTGTTCGTCTTTGGTTATTGGTACACGGGCCTGATGTCGCTGTTGCAAGGCAGGTTTGACAGCTTGGTAGCGTCGCGCGGCGACGAGCACAGTGCAAAGCCGTTTCCTGTCGGCGTTTAACTGAATATAAACATCATGAAATCAATAGCTAACAAAAGACTGTTAATGCGTTGGTTTGCCTTCTTGGTGCTACTTGGAATAGGCGCCTCCGGCGTCGCCCTTGACCGCCAGCCGAATGCCGACTACCGCGCCAGACGAGCAGCGCTGGCACAGAAAATGTTTGGCGGGGTGGCGATTCTCTTTGCCGGAACCGAAGCAGAGGGCCCGAATGCGGTCTACGGGTTTCGTCAGGACAACAACTTCTATTATTTCTCCGGTTGGGCAGAGCCGGGCGCAGCGCTGGTTATCGTTTCGGAGGTCAAGGCCAAAGAGAACACCTCGCCACGGCCCTACTCCGAAATTCTGTTTCTGCCGGTCCACAATTCAGCGCAGGAAAAATGGACCGGGCCGAAGCTGGGAGCCGACAATCCGCAAGCCCCGGCAATCACCGGCTTCGACCGGGTCGCCAATCTGGACCAGATGCCGGCCGAACTCTCCCGGATTTTCGGTAACGGACCCGCGAGCATCTACCTGGACCTTCCTGCGAGCGGAGAGACGTCACCAACGTCCAGTGCAGTGGAATGGCTGCGTCGTACCAATACGTTTCCTCTGCGGGCCTCCACGCTCGATGTGAAACCCGTCATCGCCCAGCTGCGTGTGGCGAAAGACCAGGGTGAAATCGATCGCATCCGCCACGCTACTGACGCCTCGATCGCTTCCCATCTGGCAGCGCTACGTATGCTCAAACCCGGGGTAAATGAGCACGACGTCGATGCGCGCATGCAGTACGAGTTCATGAAGCGGGGTTGCGAACGTCCGGCCTACGCTCCCATCGTAGGCGCCGGACCAAACTCAACCGTTTTGCACTATTCAGCTGATGATGCCCCGATTAACGCGGGCGACGTGGTCGTCATGGATGTGGCCGGCGAGTATGCCATGTACGCATCGGACATCACACGAACCGCTCCGGCGAACGGGAAGTTTTCCGACCGCCAGCGCGAGATCTACAACATCGTGCTCGGAGCTCAGCAGGCCGCGATGGCCGCTTTCAAACAGGGGAAGACCAAGCTTTCGGGCCGGGGATCTGATTCCCTGTTTCAAGTTGCGTACGATTACATCAACTCTCACGGGAAAGACCTTCATGGTCAGCCGCTCGGCCAGTACTTCATCCACGGGCTAGGACACTATGTGGGGCTCGAAGTTCACGATGTCGGGGATATCATGGCCCCGATTCCCAAGGGCGCTGTGTTCACGGTCGAGCCGGGCATTTACATGCCGGAAGAAAAGCTGGGCGTCCGCATCGAAGACATCGTGTGGGCGTCTCCGGACGGAAAACTTGTGAACCTGACCGCGACGTTGCCTCATACAGCCGAAGAAATTGAAGCCGTGATGGCTGGCAAAGCGGGTAACAAGCCATAAGCTGTTTGGCATCAGTTCTTAAGAGTCTGGGCGGCAACATAGCTAGCTTCTAGGCCGTTGCTGCCTGGATGCCATCTGTTATCCTGAGACTCTGTGGTGATCAAGATCCTGTTTGTGCTTTTGGTCGTGTGCACCGCAGCCTTGGTGGCAGTCGGAATTGCGCTCTTACTGCGAGTCAGGCGGCATCTGAAACAGGAAGAGCTGGATGCGCAAACGCGTCCTAAACTGGATGACTCCGAGTCTCAAACCTCGAATGACAGGCACTTATAACCGGTTTTGATGTTTTTGGAACGCGAGGGTAATGGTATGGCACGAACTGCAGTTTCCATCCATGAAAACGCTGCCGAGCAGTGGTCGAGCTTGGCGAAACAAGCGGCGATCGTTATTGGGGCGAGCGCAGTTATTGCGGTATGCGCTCGACTCGTACTACCTCTGCCTTTCACACCCGTCCCGTTGTCCCTGGCAAACTTTGGAGTCCTGCTAGTAGGCCTTACGCTGGGCAGCAAACGCGGGTTCGCGGCCGCAGCGTTCTATCTCGGCTGGGGAGCAGTTGGGTTCCCGGTCTTTAGTCCGGCTGGTCTTGGAGGAGTCGCCCAACTTTTCGGTCCCACCGGCGGCTACCTGATGGCCTATCCGGCAGTTGCGTTTGTAGCAGGGTGGCTATCGGAGCGAGGCGTTGCTTCATTCGGGCGGAATCTCATCGCCGGGCTTGTAGCCGAGATCGTCCTGTTCGGCGCTGGAATCTCTTGGCTGGCTATCGTGACGCAGAGCTGGCAACGTGCGCTGGCATTCGGATTGCTGCCGTTCTTATTCGCCGAGGTGATGAAGGTCATGGTCGCGGCAGCATCCGCAAGAGGCTTGCAGCGCGCTTTATAACGTTCTGCTTGAGCTGAACACCCAAGAGTGACGATGTATTTCCTCCGGTACCGACCGGCTGAGTGGGCCCATCTGATATGAGCAGTGCTAGCAGCAAAACCCGCGAAATCAAGGTGGCACACAGCCCCGACTCCGACGACGCCTTCATGTTCTATGGCATGGCAACGAACAAGGTGCGCGTGCCCGGGGTAAAGTTCACCTATACTCTCTGCGACATCGAGACCTTGAATCGCAAGGCGCTTGAAGGCTATTACGACATCACTGCTATTTCGTTTCACGCATATCCGTATATTCAGGACAAATACGCGATCATGCCGAGCGGTGGAAGCGTAGGCGAAGGCTATGGGCCGATGATCGTAGCCTCGCGCAATATCCCGGTGGAAGAGATAGCCAAGGTCAAGATCGCTGTTCCGGGAACCATGACCACGGCCTATCTCGCCCTCAAACTATTCGCGCCCGATGTCGCGACCGAGGTGATTCCGTTCGACGAAATTATTCCGAAAGTGCTGGAAGGCAAATACGAGGCGGGACTGATCATACACGAGGGGCAGTTGACCTTTAACAAGGCAGGGTTGCACCGGATCGTGGACATGGGCAGGTGGTGGCGCGACCTGACGGGAATGCCGCTACCTCTGGGAGGCAACGCCATCAAGCGAGAGCTCGGCCCAGACCTCGCCACGTCATGCTGCAACGCGCTGCGCAATAGCATTCAGTATGCTCTGGATCACCGCGACGAAGCCTTGCAATACGCTATGCAGTTTGCGCGCGATCTTGACGTGCAGCAGGCAGACAAGTTCGTCGGGATGTATGTGAACGAACGGACCCTTGATTACGGCAAGGACGGCCGCGAGGCGATAAACAAGCTGCTCGAAATGGGTTACGAGCGTGGCATCATCCCGCACAAGCCCAATGTGGAGTTCGTGGGTGACACGGCGGTCACGGCTTAGCCAGAACCGATTATTCCATAAAGCTCAAAGCCGCCCCAGCATCAGGTCGACGCCATTGCCTTGGCGACACTGACCTCGCATTCCTCATCAGTTGGATAACATAGAAAACATGTCCACTATCCACCCGGAGAGGGTCCCTCCTGGCCAGAACCTGCTCATCGACGCTGATGACACTCTCTGGGAGAACAACATCTACTTTGAACGGGCGATCACCGATTTCATCTCATTCTTGAATCATCATCAGTACACGCCGGAGGAAGTCCGGCACGTGCTGTACGACGTCGAGCGGGAGAACATCCTGCAGCATGGTTATGGCGTGCACAGCTTCGCCAACGCGCTCGTTGTCTGCTTCGAGAAGCTGTCGGTGGAACCCATCACGCCCGAGCTCCACGAAACGATCCGAGGAATCGCTTATCGGATCGCAGAGCATCCGATGGAGTTCCTGCCTGAGGTGCCTGAGACTCTTGCGGACTTATCGCAACGGCATCGGCTGTTTATGGTGACCAAGGGCAACATTACCGAACAATTGGGCAAGGTCGAACGCTCAGGGTTGAAGGAATATTTCGCCGCAATTGAGGTGGTAGCTGAAAAGGATGTCGCGGCCTACCTCAGGGTTGTGGAGAAATATGGCCTGATACCGGACGTGACCTGGATGATCGGGAACAGCCCTAAATCGGACATCAATCCTGCATTGGAAGCCGGTCTGCATGCAGTCTTCGTGCCCGACGATAACACCTGGATGTTGGAGCGCGACGAGTTGCGTCGTCATGCAGCCGGCGGGCGACTGATGCAGGTAGACAGCTTCGGGCGTCTGCGCGAATGTTTCTGATGTTTGACCGGAATCGGCCAGAAGTCCTGCCGCGAGTAAGCAACGGGGAGCTTATAATCCTGTCATGGATGAGCAGGTTTTTCGACGGTTATCGGATGAAGCGATCTACGAACTGAAGCGCAGTTTGTATGAAGCTGAAGGCGAGGCCGACTTTGAAGCTGAGGACCACGCCGGCGCGTTGCATATCAGCTTCGACGAGCCACCGGGAAAGTTTGTCATCTCCCCGAATTCTCCAGCGCGGCAGATCTGGATCTCAGCCCTGTCGACCAGCTTTAAGCTCGACTGGTCGGACGAGAAGAAAGACTTCATCCTGCCGAAAACGGGCGAAGGCATCAAGAAGCTGGTCAATCGCCTGATCAACGAACAACTGGGCGAGCAAGCTATCACCTTGCGCTAGAAGTGAGCTCCAGATCTTCGCGCCGTTTCCTTAGCCGGGCGGTAATCGTTCTCCGTAATCGCTTTGTCGCGGCCTTCGCATGGTCTAAGATCTCTGCGAGATCCGACATAATGATTCGACAACGTACCCTATCTAATTCCCTTTTCTTGATTCTGGCGTTTTTTTTTGCAACCTCTGCGCAGGCCCAGTGGACAGCACCCAATCCCGTCACGAGTTTGGAGAAACAGCTGGACGGGGTGATGTTCCACATGAAGTCCGGCACCATCCGTTTGCAGGTTTGCACGCCAGCAATCCTTCACCTGGTCTACTCGCCCACGTCGTTGCTTCCAACTACAAACAACCCCGCAATAATAAAGACAGATTGGCCCGAAACCGCTTGGACGCTGCAAACGAACGACGACACAATCGCGCTACAAACCTCGGCTATGAAGGTCGCGGTGGACCGCAAAACCGGAGCAATCACATATACCGACGCCGCTGGCCACACCCTGCTACACGATGACTCCAAGACCATGACTCCCGTGACTGTCAACAGCGAGCAGACTTATCGGGCCGAGGACTACATGACCCTCGGAGGGTACGGGTCGACTGAAGCGCTTTATGGGCTGGGACAACACCAGGCAGGAGTATGGAACTATCGCGGTGAATCCGTCGAATTATCACAGGACAACACCAGCATTGCTGTGCCATTGATGGTTTCCAGCGCGGGCTACGGTCTGTTCTGGAACAACACTTCGCGCAGCCGCTTCAATAACCGATTTGTGCATGCGCTGTACGTCAGTTCAGACGTCGCTGACACCATTGACTACTATTTCTTGTACGGTCCAGAGCTCGACAACGTTGTAGCCGGTTATCGGGAGTTGACCGGCGCTGCGCCCATGTTCGGTAAGTGGGCATACGGCTATTGGCAATGCAAGAATCGTTACAAATCGCAGGCTGAATTGCTGGGAGTTGCTCAGAAGTACCGCCAGTTGCAGATCCCCGTCGACAACATCGTGCAGGATTGGTTCTGGTGGAATCGCAAGGGAGAGCATGTCTTCAACCAGAATTATCCCGATCCCAAGGGCATGATCGACCAACTGCATCGGGAGAACTTCCACCTGCTGATCTCGGTGTGGCCATTCTTCGAGCCAGGTTCGACCGCCTACGAAACCATGGACAAGAATGGGTGGTTCATCGATAAGACTGTGATTGCGAAGCCCCCATATCACAAGGCCGAGATGGCGGTTTATGACCCGAGCAATCCGCAAGCTCGCAAATATTACTGGCAACTTATGGATGACGCGTTGTTCAAGATCGGCGTGGATGCATGGTGGCTGGATACGACAGAGCCTGAGACGGAAGGTCGCGAAGAAAACATCCAGCTCGGCCACAAGCTGGCCATTGGCAGCGGCGATCGATACGTGAACCTCTTTCCGCTGATGACGACGACCGCCGTCTACCAGGGGCAGCGCGCTGCGTCGGAGCAGAAGCGCGTGTTCATCCTGTCGCGCTCAGCGTTTGCCGGGAGCCAGCGTAACGCGGTGACCGCGTGGTCTGGCGACATCAATTCCGACTGGATCACGTTTCAGCGCCAAATCCCTGCAGGGCTGAATTTCGAGCTGTCGGGACTTCCCTACTGGACGACCGACATTGGTGGGTTTGTCAGTGGCAACCCTGACGACCCCGCGTATCGCGAGCTCTTCGTGCGCTGGTTCGAGTTCGGCACATTCAGCCCGATATTCCGGGTACACGGCACACGCAGCAACGATCAGAATGAGCTGTGGTCCTACGGAGGGGATGCGCAGAAAATCCTGATCAGCTATGATCGCTTGCGCTATCGCTTGATGCCTTACGTCTACTCGATGGCGTGGATGGTGACGAGTTCCAGCTACACGCCGATGCGACCCCTAGCAATGGATTTTCGGTCCGATCCTCGAGCACTGAATATCGGCGACGAATTCATGTTCGGACCGGCCGTATTGGTAAGCCCTGTGACTGAGCCCTCCGCGAACACGCGCCGTATGTATTTACCAAACGCCACTTGGTATGACTTTTGGACCGGCCAAAAGATAGCCGGTGGAACAACGATCGATACCGCTGCGCCGCTCGATCGCATTCCGCTACATGTTCGGGCAGGCTCCATCATCCCGATGGGCCCAGATCTGCAATACGCGGCTGAAAAGCCTGCAGATCCTATCGAGCTTCGCATTTATCGCGGAGCCGATGGCTCATTCACTCTCTACGAAGACGAGAACGACGGCTACAACTACGAGATGGGTATCCACGCGACCATAACAATGCGCTGGAACGAGGCGACGCAGACCCTAGACCTCGGGGAACGCAAAGGTGAGTTCCCGGGAATGCTGGGAAGCCGCACCTTCGAGATTGTGTTTGTAAGCGACAACCACGGGGGAGGAATCAGCTCCGCTGATCATGTTGACAAGACCGTCCGCTACACGGGGCAAAGTCTGTCGGTGAAACCGTAACTCCACCGCCCGAGATCAGCAGAACCAGTCTGGTACCATCCGCAGCATGGCACGACGCTGATCAACTTCAATATTGGACTGGCGCGAAAAGCATCATGGTTCACCGCGCAGCGACTGGCGAACAAACCATCGTTTCTGCACGAAATCACGATTGACGGACTGGACCTGGCGGTCTCGGTGGGAGGAAGCGCGATTCTCTACCCACCGCTCAAAGCCGATGCCGTGGCAGCTATCCGCGCCGCCGAAGTCCAAGATGTTCGGAGGGGGATTGAGATTTTGGCGGGCACGCAAACGAAAACAGCACTAACTCCTAATTGACACGTATCGTGAGCCGGCCTCAGGGCTGAAGGCTGTCTATCCGCGCGCAATCGAACCCTATGCGCTGGAGCGGGCGTCCTCGACTGTGCTCGCAAACGTAAATAACTGATCGACTTTGGTTGCTTTGAGCGAGTTCAGCAGACGCTCGGAAGCACCGACAACGACGAGTTTACGACCAGCATTTTCGCGCGATACATGCGCCCCAACCAGGCAGCCGATACCTGCCGAATCGATGTAAGGAACGTCTGCCACATCGACTATCAGCAGACCTGATTGATCATTCCGCACCATCGACTGGAAGCTGAAAAAGTTCCCCAACAACAACGGACCGTGCAGTCGAAGTATGACGCTGGCTCCGCCCGCATCGTCCACCCGATCGATCTCCAAAGGCTTCTCTTGCATAGATTTATATCTTATAGCTGGGATGTGCTACGGGAATGTTAATTTTTGGTTACCACGGCAAAGGTGACACGGCAGTCGGGCAGACATTCGCAGCCTACAAGCGCGGGGTGCTTTCGAGGGGCGGGGCGGTCTTCTCAGCACCTGAGGTACGGTTCAAATCACCATCGAGTTTACCCTGCGTAGCACCGTTGCGAGGCACTTGCGGCGACGACGCGGAAGCCGCCGAGGCCGTCTTTTGACGATTCGAGGACCCACTCACCGGAGCGGCCGAAGGTTGATGTTTCGGAGGCGGAGGCGGCGGTTGAGGTTGACGATGAAACACCGCGTGGTCATGACCGGTGTAGCGCTGCGCCGAGAGACCTGTGGTTAAGAGCAGCAACGCAAGCGCTGTCCGACGAATTGTATGCTTTGGATCGAGCATGAACAGATTACTGCACCTACAACCCCTGCCTATTTTAAGACAGCCCCGACAACGTTGGGAAGGGGCTTGTTACCAACCTGGATACTACTTTCGAGGGACATTGGTTCTTGGCCGACGCAATGTAGGCTTGCGCCGCGTTTCCGGGAAGTGATGCTCGAATTTCGCAAGATCCACGTGTCGGCCCTTGAATCGTACTCCTTCGGCTTCCAACAGGAATCGCTGCTCAAAACCAAGTTCGCCTGGCAAGGAAATTCGTCCTCCAGAGCCCAAAACGCGCTGCCAGGGAAGGCCCGGCACTTGATTCAGCACCTTGGACACGTGACGGGCACAGCGGGGATAGCCGGCGGCCTCGGCGACCGCGCCATAAGTGCTTACACGTCCGCGGGGAATCCGGCGGATTACCGCGGCTAAGGCGACGGCCAGCGGCGGTCTAGTGGAGGGTTTGGGCATCATTGCTCACGATAAGATACACCTATGTCTGAGTTGGTTCGCGATACCGTGACACGGTTCTCCAACCGCGCGCAAGATTACGCCAAATATCGTCCCCACTACTCTCCTGACGTGGTACAGGTACTGCGGCAAGCTTGTGGGCTCAGGCCAGAGCATGTCGTAGCCGATATCGGCTGCGGTCCGGGATTGCTGGCCGAGGTTCTGCTGCAGAATGGCAACCGGGTGATCGGCGTCGAGCCCAACCGCGAAATGCGCGAGGCCGGAGAGCAATATCTGACGAGGTTCGCCAATTTCACCATGATTGACGGCAGCGCCGAACAAACCACACTCGCCGATGCCTCGATCGACTTCGTCATGGCGGGACAGGCATTTCACTGGTTTAGGCCTGAACCCACTCGAGCCGAATTCGCGCGCATTCTCAGACCTGGTGGATGGACTGTCTTGATCTGGCACGACCGGGATACGCAATCGACACCCTTTCTGAGGGCTTATGACGACTTCCTGCGGCTCCACTCGATCGATTACCGGCAGGTGAACCATAAGACCGTCGCGAGCCCTGACGTCATCGCACGATTCTTTGCACCCAACCCGGTTGAATTCATTTCCCAACAGACCCAGCAACATTTCGACTTTGACGGATTGCAGGGGCGGCTTTTGTCTTCGTCGTATGTTCCGAAAGAGGGAGCGGCGGCGGAGGTAATGCTCCAGAAGCTACCGGAACTCTTCGCGAAATTTGAAGAACATGGCCAGGTAGTCGTCGAATACGAGACCAAAATCTATTACGGGCACTTGACTTCATGAGCGCTACAACCCCGAAAGCCGCTCCGCCCGCGGTTTTGCGCGCCGAAAAGCTGGGCCGGCAAGTGGGGGCGAAGACCATCCTGAGCAACATATCGTTCGATGTCGCAAACGATGATCTGCTGGGCATTGTAGGAGCCAGCGGATCAGGCAAGAGTTCCTTGCTGCGCCTCCTGAATCGCCTGGACGAACCAACCAGCGGCGTGGTGTACGTCGATGGACAGGATTATCGACAACTGCTACCACGTGAACTTCGGCGCCGCGTGGGCATGGTCACGCAACGGCCATTTCTTTTCCCCGGCGACGTAGCGTCGAATCTGCGCTTTGGTCCTGCGCAACGAGGAGAGATCTTATCGGACGACGAGATTGCCGGACTGCTCGAGCGCGTGGGGCTTCCGGGATTTAGCGCGCGGGAGGTGTCTGTTCTCTCCGGAGGAGAGCAGCAAAGGGTCTCACTGGCACGCGCGCTGGCCAATCGTCCTGAAGTGCTGCTGCTCGACGAGCCAACTTCTGCTCTGGATGAAAATTCGAAACTCGGGATCGAAGAACTGATCGCGAGTTTGGTTCGAGATCATGGCTTGACCTGCGTGATGGTGACGCACGATCGCGACCAGGCTCGTCGAATGTGTAATCGAGTAATCCTGCTCGAGGCGGGTCACGTAATTCAAAGCGGAACCGCAACGGAGGTGCTGGATGCTTAAGTCGCTGTTCCCTTCCCAGATTGCGCTGGGGTTAGCTCAGGCCGCCATCGCAGCGGTTATGGCGCTGGCGGTCGTTCTACTGGCGCGGAGGCGAAATATTCACCTGGAGAGTGACGCAGCCGTCGCCCTGCTCCGAGGTATCGTGCAAATCGTCGCGGTGGGCTCGATTTTGGCGCTGCTGCTGAAGGCGCCACGATGGACGAGCGTGTTTCTGCTGACCGGCATGGTGCTGGCGGCGGGATCGATTTCGGCGAAACGCGCGAAGAACATTCCCGGCGCAGCAAAGGTTTCCACCTATTCCATTGCAGTCGGGGCGGGACTGGTAACCGCGATCATGACGTGGGCCGGCGTGATCGATACCGCGATTACATCCCTGATTCCGGTCGGCAGCATGATCATCGCGAATGCAATGAACACTAACGGACTGGCCTTAAACCGCTTCCGCTCGGAAGTACTGGCACACACGGGCGAGATTGAAACTGCTCTGGCCCTGGGCGCAGCGCCTGAGGTAACGGTAGCGCGCTACGCGGAATCGAGCATCCACTCGTCCCTCATACCCGCCATTGATAACTTGCGTTCACTGGGAATCGTGTGGATCCCCGGACTGATGACGGGGATGCTGCTCTCGGGTGCGAATCCGATGTACGCCGCGATCTACCAGTTTGTAGTGATTGCCATGATCCTGGCATCGTCGGGGCTGACTTCCCTGCTTAGCACCATGATGATCCAGTCACACGCGTTCTCGCCCGCGGAGCAATTGGTGCTGAAGGGTGAAGCAGTTTAGGTTTCTGCGTCAGAGAACTTTCGGCCGCCGGCAGCTTTTCCCAGAATGGGACGGTTTCGCCTGCTTTTGACGGGGTTCCCCCCTCCCCCGGTTCCTTAGAATCATCGATTTGGCATCATTTTCCTGCTAAACTATTCATTTCAACGCAGTTATATGTAAAGTAGTAAAAGAAAAGGGGTTGCGCACTGTGAGTATGTCGCATTTACCACACTTATTGGAGGAGAGATATTACCGATGAGTATACGATTGCCAACATCGATTATCAAAGAGCCAACAGGGGAGACCGCGCACTGAGCGCCCACGGCATGTGGCCACACCACACCCAATTTATCAGTGTGATTTCGAATAAGGGTGAAAGCAAGGAAAATGAGAGGCTAGCCGGGTACTTTGGTAACCACTCCAAACAATAGTCCAGCGAAAGAGCGCGGGATTGGGCCTCACACTTCCAGCGTATAGCGGGCAGCGGCGAGGCGGTACATGCGCCGCCAGACGAGACGATTGATGGTCACGACGATCATCGCCATTACGATGGTCGAGGCCAACAGCAAATCGAAATTCCCGGCATCGGTCGCGCGGGAAATTACTGCTCCGAGCCCTACCGTGGTGTATGTGTGGTCCTTGAGTCGAAAGTACTCGGCTACGATGCTGGCGTTCCAGGCTCCGCCGGAAGCGGTCACCATTCCGGTCACCAGGTAAGGGAAGATGCCCGGCAGAATAACCCTTCGCCAGCGCTGGCTAGTAGTGAATCGAAAGAGGGTCGCCGCTTCCTTCAAGTCGGTCGGGATCGCCATCGCGCCGGCGATGACATTGAACAGAATGTACCACTGGGTACCGAGCAAGAGCAGCAGGACGGAACCTACTCCCATGCCACCGCCGATCTTTATCAGCAGCAAGAGAACGACCGGAAACAGAGCAGTTGCCGGGACCGAGGCAGCAATTTGTGCCAGCGGCTGGGCAATGCGGGCCAGGCGGGGATTGAAGCCGATGGCCACGCCGACTGGGATGGTCCAGAGCGCTCCTATAAACAGCGCCGCCAGCACACGGAGAAATGTGGCAAAGGCTCCAGTCAGGAGCTCCCTATACTCCTCGCGAGTCAGTTGGCTCATCATGCCGGTTGCGCGCGTGAGAGCATAGAGGATCGCGCCGACAGCAACTATTGCGATGACGCGTCCTGCCCAGACTTTCCACGTGGGCGGCGGGGCATCGCGCTCTGCAGAGTGATGTTGGCGAGCGAAGTGTAAGGCCAGCCACTCGCGTGCGGGACGGATGGTGCGTCGCTGCAGTCCCACCAGCCCGCGAGAATGCTGAACGAGATCGAGAAACCATGATTGCGGGACATCCGTGCTCTCGACCTGCTCCACCTTGAACTTCTCGGTCCAGGCTATGACCGGGCGCCATACGATCTGGTCCGTCAGGACGATGACCGCTATCATGGTACCCACACCCCACAAGATGGAGCGCGTATCGCCAGCGCTAGCTGCGGTTTGCAGGTACGAGCCGAGACCTGGAAGCCGAAAGTCCTTGTCGCCCAACACAAACATTTCGCAGGCCATCAAGAAGAACCAGCCGCCAGCGACCGACATCATGGAGTTCCAAACCAGCCCAATTGCCGAGTAAGGCAACTCGATCTGGGTGAACCTCTGGTACCAGTTGAACTGGTAGATTTTCCCCGCCTCGCGCATTTCTCGCGGAATGCTCTTCAGCGAGGAATAGAAGCTGAACGCCATGTTCCAGACCTGCCCGGTGAAGATCAGCAGTATGGCGCCTAACTCGACCCCCAACTGGTGGCGGGGAAACAGCGCCACCATGGCCAGCATGACACTGGGCAGAAAACTGAGCACAGGGATCGACTGGAGGATGTCGAGCAATGGAACCATGATGCGCTCAGCCTTGGCGTTATACGCCGCGACGTATCCATAGACCAAAGTGAAGGCAAGCGACAGGATGTAGGCCACCGTGATACGCAACATCGAGTAGGCCGCGTAGACCGGAAGCATCGCCGGGCTGAGTGAGATCTCAACGTGAGGATTGAGCGGCCCAAACCAGGTTCGCCCGAGAACAACCACGCCATAGAAAAGCGCCAGACCGCCGGCAAAGACGAACAAGTCAGTGACAACGGACCAGGTTTGAGTGGGCAACAGCGACCAAGGGCCCTTGCCGAAGATGCGAGTCGGGAGCCAGGTCGAACGTGCCATCAGCTCTCTTCCGCGACGGGAGCGGTGTCGGCAGCCTCGCTATGCGACAGTCGGCCAGTTTCGGAGTCGTAATTAAAGATTTCAGCGTATCGGCCCCAGTTGAGGATCGTCTCAAACTGACGCTCGACTTCGTCAGCGCTGAAGTGCTCGTCGAGGATATCGCGGAAGAATTCCTCCCCGATGGCGTGGTCGCGCTTGGCATGCAGCGTATTTTCGATGAGTCGGAGGATGGCAACGTTTTTCAGCGCGGCTTCGCGGAACAGCAGCTTTTGCGTCTGAATGTCCGCTTCACCGAACTGGCGTCCCTCGGGAGTGATCTCGACATCGCCCTCATGCAGCATGGCGAATCCGAGCATGACCGAGGCATCGACGATCGGGAGAATATCGTCTACATCCATCGCCAGCTCGTCGGCAAGTTTGTAGAGGTCGTCGCGGCCGCCGCGGTCCACCAGCAACTCCATGAAACCGGCGATGCCCCCTGGGCGGGCATGCGGCAGCATCTGAAATTTATTGCGCTCGCGAACCTTGCCATTGGCCGACGCGGCAGTCGCCGATTGAGGTAGCGCAAGTTCATCGTCGGGTTTGGTAAGCGCCTTGTAGATGAAATCAACGTACGCCAGGAAGCGTGGCGATTTGCGATCCCGGTACTGGGGAATGTCAATCTCGAAATCGGAACGAATCCGGGCGGGATTTCGGCCAAGAACTATGACACGATCGGCCAACAGGACGGCTTCTTCGATATTGTGGGTCACGATGAAGATGCATGTGGTGGGCATTTTCTTGCTGAGCCACAGTTCCAGCAATTCGGAACGTAGATTCTCAGCCGTCAAAACATCCAGCGCAGAAAAAGGCTCGTCCATGAACAGGACTTCGGGTTCAACCACGAGTGCTCGGGCGAAGCCCACACGTTGTTTCATGCCACCCGAGAGTTCCTTGGGATAGGCGGTTTCGAAGCCATCAAGGCCGACGGTATCGATCATCCTCAACGCGCGTTTATGACGCTCCATAGCGCCCATGCCGCGCGCCACCAGGGGGGCTTCAACGTTGTCGATCACGGTCAGCCAGGGGAAAAGCGCGAAGCTCTGGAAGACGATAGAGACACTGGGAATCTGGCCAGAGAGCGGTTGGCCGTGCCAAAGCACGGTGCCCGAGGACGGCTGGGAGAGACCGGTCAGGATTCGAAGCAGGGTCGACTTGCCGGAGCCCGAGGGACCGAGGAGTGCAATGATCTTTCCTGGCGTGACGTCGATATCCGTGGGAGCGATGACCTGAATGCGGTTACCGTCAGGCTGGGGGTAATACTTTTCGACTGCGCGAGCTTCGATGATCGCGTGCGACAAGGGCAGGCTCCTGGGTTTGTGCCCTCCTAGTCTATGGGTTGATTGCGAGTACACACAATTGGGTCGGAGGCCATTCATGTGAAAGGACGATGAATTCGCGGTGAATCCCGGAGAAGACGCGTCAGTGCGCCATCGGTTTGGCCTCGTCCAGCGCCAGGTTTACTTCTAAGACGTTGATTCGCGCCTCTCCCAGATACCCCAATTGTCGCGGGCTCGAATACTTGGCGATAATCGCGCGCACCTGATCCTCAGAGAGGCCACGCTCATGCGCAATGCGAGGAACCTGGAACTCTGCGCCCGCAGGAGAAAGGTCCGGGTCGAGTCCGGAGGCTGATGTCGTCACTAGCTCAACCGGAACAGGTGCACCCGGGTTCTCCGCTTGCAGACGCTCCGTGTCAGCCTTCACCCGATCAATGAGTTTCTGGTTCGTAGGCCCATAGTTTGTGCCTCCGGAGTTGGCGGCATCATAGCCATTGCCGGCCGCGGAAGGGCGCGAGTGCAGGTATCCGGGACCGGCGAAGGTCTGCCCGATGATGCGTGAGCCTATGATTTCCCCATTGCGGGAAATCATCTGGCCGTTGGCTTTGTCGCGAAACAACAGCTGCGACAGGCCGGTCACGACCAGGGGGTAAACGATTCCTAAGAGCACCGTGGTGACGATCGTGAACAGGATTGCGATTTTGAGATTTTGCTTCATACTGTCCGTCCTTACGCCAGTCCAACGCGGGTGATGATCATGTCAATCGCCTTGATCCCGATAAACGGCACGATTATGCCGCCCACACCGTAGACCCAAAGATTGCGACGCAGCAGGGCGGCAGCGCCCATGGGGCGATACTTGACGCCGCGCAGAGCCAGCGGAATCAGCGCGATAATGATGAGCGCGTTGAAGATCACCGCCGAGAGGATCGCCGATTGCGGAGTTTTGAGTTGCATGATATTGAGCGCATTCAGCACCGGAAATGTTCCCGCAAACATGGCTGGGATGATGGCGAAGTACTTCGCCACATCGTTCGCGATCGAAAACGTTGTCAGCGAGCCGCGGGTCATTAGCAACTGCTTGCCGATGGCGACGACTTCAATCAATTTGGTCGGATTGGAGTCGAGATCGACCATGTTGCCGGCTTCCTTGGCGGCCTGAGTGCCGGTGTTCATGGCAACGCCCACATCGGCTTGCGCCAGCGCCGGAGCGTCGTTGGTGCCATCACCAGTCATCGCCACCAGCTTGCCTTGCGACTGCTCGCGCCGGATAAGATCCATCTTTTCCTTTGGCGTGGCTTCGGCGAGAAAGTCGTCCACACCGGCCTCACGCGCAATCGCGGCGGCAGTCAGCGGATTGTCGCCCGTGATCATCACGGTTTTGATACCCATAGCGCGCAACTGATCGAAGCGCTCCCGCATGCCGCCCTTGACGATGTCTTTCAGGTGAATCACACCGAGGGCGCGATGGCGTTCGGCAACGACCAGCGGCGTTCCTCCAGAGCGGGCAATCTTTTCTACGTTGGCTTGGACCTCCATTGGCATGGCGGTGTTATTGGAGGCGAGATATTTCGTGATGGCATCGACCGCACCTTTACGAATTTCATTGCCATTCATGTTCACGCCTGACATGCGGGTCTGGGCGGTAAAGGGCACGAACTCCATCTCGTGCGACGACAGCTCGCGACCGCGCAGCCCGTAATTTTCCTTCGCCAGAACCACGATCGACCGTCCCTCGGGAGTCTCGTCCGCGAGCGAAGAGAGTTGGGCAGCATCTGCCATCTCGGCTTCGCTGACGCCGGGTCCAGGAAGAAAGGCCGCTGCCTGCCGATTGCCGAGCGTGATTGTTCCAGTCTTGTCGAGCAGGAGAGTGTCCACATCGCCTGCGGCCTCGACTGCTCGTCCGGACATAGCGAGCACGTTGTGCTGGATCAGGCGGTCCATGCCCGCGATGCCAATGGCTGAGAGCAAGCCGCCAATTGTCGTGGGGATCAGACAGACCAGCAACGAAACCAGAACGAACACTGTTTGCGGAGAGCCGGAGTAGATCGCGAAAGGTTGCAGCGTCACCACAGCCAGCAAAAAGATGATAGTCAGACCCGCCAACAGAATGTTCAGTGCGATTTCGTTGGGCGTCTTCTGGCGCTCGGCGCCTTCCACCAGCGCGATCATACGATCGAGGAAGGTCTCACCGGGGTTCGATGTTACCTTCACCCTGATCTGATCTGAAAGCACACGCGTGCCGCCCGTCACCGCGGAACGATCTCCCCCAGCTTCCCGAATGACGGGAGCGGATTCGCCCGTGATTGCCGATTCGTCCACCGAAGCGACCCCTTCGATAATCTCGCCATCGGACGGAACCATTTCGCCGGCCGATACGATAACCATGTCGCCGGCTCGCAGATTCGAACTCGGCACTTGCTCGATCTCGCCGCCTTCCAGGAATCGATTGGCGACCGTCTCGGAGCGGGCTTTCCGCAAAGTGTCGGCCTGGGCCTTGCCACGCCCCTCCGCCATGGCCTCAGCAAAGTTGGCGAACAGCACGGTAAACCATAGCCACAGCGTGATCTGGAGATTGAACTTGAAAGCCGCGCCGCCGCGGAACAACAGCACCGTGGTAATGACGCTTCCAACTTCCACCACGAACATGACCGGATTAGCCATCATGTGACGTGGATCCAGTTTCGTAATGGAATCCACGATCGCGCGACGAACGATCTTTCCATCCCAGATAGCTTTCTTGGAACTCTTGCTTGCCATTGCTATAACCCTCAGAAGGTCTTTCCTGCTGCCATCAGCAGGTGCTCAAGAATTGGTCCCAAGCTGAGCGCCGGGAAAAATGTCAACGCGCCAACGATGAGAATCACACCGATCAGCAAAGTCGTAAAGAGCGGTGTGGTCACCGGAAAAGTTCCCAGCGACGGGGGAACATACTTCTTCTGCGCCAGGTTTCCTGCAATCGCCAGCATGGGGATGATCATCAGGAAGCGGCCAATTAGCATGGTGAATCCGCCAGTCGTGTTGTACCAAAGAGTGTTTCCATTGATTCCGCCAAAGGCCGAGCCATTGTTCCCTGCCGAGGAGGTGAAGAGGTAGAGAACTTCACTCAACCCATGGGGCCCGGGATTGAGAATGCTGGAAGTTCCGGAGGAATGCACCGATGAGATTCCGGCGAACCCCAGGATGACCAGGGGGAACACAAGTGCCACCAGCATGGCCATCTTCACGTCGAAGGCCTCAATCTTCTTGCCTAGATACTCCGGCGTGCGGCCCACCATCAGTCCGGCGATAAACACCGCGATGATGATGTAGATCAGAATGCCGTACATGCCCGAGCCAACGCCGCCGAAAATCACTTCACTCAGCATGATGTTGACGAGGGGGACCATTCCGCCTAGCGGCATAAACGAATCGTGCCAGCCATTGATGGCGCCACAACTCGTATCGGTGGTCACGGTGGCCCACAGCGCCGTATTCGCGATGCCGTAACGCACCTCCTTGCCCTCCATATTTCCGCCCGGCTGAGTAAGGCTGGCGCGCTGATCGACGCCGTGCAAGAGAGGGTTCCCCTTCGCTTCGGCCCAATAGGCAACCGTTACTCCGACCAGGAACAAAATGACCATGGCTGCCCAAACCGCCCATCCATGCCGCTGCGATCCAGTCATGCGACCTAGCGTGTACGTGAGGCCCGAACCGATTGCAAAAATGCAAAACAACTCGATCAGGTTGGAAAGCGGCGTGGGATTCTCGAAGGGATGAGAACTGTTGGCGTTGAAGAAGCCGCCGCCATTGGTGCCCAGTTCTTTAATGATTTCCTGCGACGCCACAGGACCTTGCGCGATGGTTTGCGTGGTGACAGTGTCCATCACCGGCTTGCCTTGAGCATCGACAACGGGCTTGCCGTCCTGGCCGACGCGCTGCACCTGTTGGGGCTCAACCAGCTTGACTGTGTCGTAAGGTTTGAAGTTCTGGACGACCCCCTGAGAAACCAGCAGCAACGCTCCAACAATGCAGACTGGCAGCAGCACCCAGAGGGTTGCGCGCACCATGTCCACCCAGAAATTTCCGATGGTCTGCATCTGGCGGCGGGCGATGCCGCGGATGAACGCGATCGCTAGCGCGATGCCCACTGCCGCAGAGGTGAAGTTGTGATAGGCGAGACCGGCCATCTGTGTCAGATAGCTCATGGTGGTTTCGCCCGAATAATTCTGCCAGTTTGTATTGGTAGTGAACGACGCTGCAGTGTTGAACGCCAGCGCTTGTGCAACCGCCGCAAATTTCTGCGGATTCAGCGGCAAATACCCCTGCACGCGCTGCATCAGGTACAACAGCAGCATGGAAACCATGCTGAACAGCAGCATGGCGAAGGCGTACTCGGTCCAACGCATCTCGTGGTTCTCATCCACGAGACACAGCCTGTAAATAAGGCGTTCGACAGGACGCAGTACCGGATCCAGAAACGTGCGTTCGCGATTAAAGACCCGGGTTATGAACACACCCACGGGCTTTGTAATCGCCAGTATCAGCAGCAGAAAAACCGAGATCTGTAACCAACCGTTAACGGTCATATCAGAACTTCTCCGGACGCAACAACGCGTAGAAGAGATAGATCATCATGAGGGCGCAAATCGCGATCATGACGGCCGATTCTGTGTGCATAATTCCCCCTACTTCACGCGGTCACAGAAGTGAACATACCCCAGCGACAGTGCGAAGAAAGCAATGGTGATGGCTACAAAAATGAGATCTTGCATGCCTTATCTCCTACAGACCCCTGTTCTTTTTATGGCCGAACTGCCGGGCCAAGGGGAGTGACTTGAGGGCGACCGGCAACAGTGCCCGATCGATGGTGTGTGACAAAATCCGCCATTTGTTTCTCAAGGTGAATGAGATAGTGGCGTCCGAAAGGTGAATCGATGGCTTGAATTTCAGGCGATATCTTTAGAACGCAAGACCCGCGCGGCTTTCTACGAGACATGTCGCGATGGCACGCCAGAAGGAAGAACCCAAAGAACATTAGGCTCAAGCCGCACACACCGAGAAAGGAGACGTTCATAAACTTGCCTCGTCAACCGTCGAACCTGATAGGAATCCGCCTACATCATTCGATCACTCCCCCCATAAGTGGCGGCTAAGTAGTTCGTAAAAAGTGCGTAAAGATGCGTGGGGAGCGGCCCGTCTTTCGCTTGCAGAGGGAGTTCAGTAAAATACAGCACCAGAGCGAGTTGCGCCCCGATGCCCGACCTGATTCACCTGGCAATTCCCGCGTTCATTCTTTTGGTGGTGGCCGAAGCGATCATCGGCGCCGTCATGCGCCGTGATCTTTACGAACGTAAAGATGCGGCCGCCAGCCTGACGATGGGCATTGGAAATGTGCTGGTCAGCCTGATCTCAAAAAGCATGGCGTTTGCGATCTTCACCTGGGTACACCGCTTCGCGATCTTCCCGATTGGGTATCAGCGGTGGGCCTGGGTGCTGGTATTCTTTGCCGACGATTTCAGCTACTACTGGTTCCACCGAAGCAGCCACGAGTGCCGTTTCTTCTGGGCCTCACACGTAGTACATCACTCGTCGCAGCGCTATAACCTGGGTACCGCTCTGCGGCAGACTTGGACGGGTGGCTTCTTCTCGTTCGTCTTCTGGCTTTGGATGCCACTGATCGGATTCCAACCGATCATGATCTTCACCATGCAGGCCATCAGCCTGCTCTACCAGTTCTGGATTCATACCGAGTTGGTCAGGAAGATGGGGTTTCTGGAACTGGTGCTGAACACGCCATCCCACCACCGCGTCCACCACGCGACCAATCCGCAGTACATCGACCGCAATCACGCGGGAATCCTCATAATCTGGGACCGGTGGTTTGGAAGCTTCGAACCCGAACGTGAGCCTTGCATTTACGGGCTCACGACAAATATCAACACCTACAATCCTTTGAGAATAGCGCTCCACGAGTGGATCGATATCGGGCGGGACCTTCGACGGGTTCACGGCCTGCGGGAAAAATGGATGATCGTATTTGGTAACCCTGGAGCAAGGCCATTTGGTAACGACGCCTCTGCCTCGCAGCTTGTCGCTCAAGCCCAACAGCGCTAGAAGGTTCGGCTGCACTTAGTTGTTCTTCTTCTTTTTCTCGGCACTACTCGGCCCCGCCACCGCCAGATTGTTCGTGATTTGAAACGTTCCGGGAACCTGGTTGGCCTGCATCCCAGCCATCTGCTTGTCGGACTCGCTGTCCACGACGCCCTCTAGCGTCACTTTTCCGTTCTTCACAATGATATGAATAGGCGGCACTGGCGCGTGCGAGTATTTGAATAACGGCCCATAGCTGTAAATTGCGCGGTAGGTTGCCCTTCGAATCCGTTCGTCAGCGGGACTGGGAGGCAGGACCTCAATATTGTTGATGACCTTATCGACTCCCTCAATGTGCTTGACTACATTCCCCGCGCTTGATTTGGTGCTCGCGTTCGGCGTCTCGCCCAGCAAGGTAACAATCCGTCCTTGAATGCGGAAGTAGAGGTTGTCATAGACGTCGTAATACGGAAGCATCACTAATTCGTGGCGAATCTTGTTGGCCAGTTTCAGCAAGCTTTCTTGACTTAACGGCGGACTCGGCGCTTGCTCCTGCGGACTGCTGCCCGAGGGTTGCGTCTGAACGGACTGCTCATTGGTCTTGGTCGCCTGCGCAGCACATAGCAAGGCGCCGAACGTTACCGCCAGCGCGCAGCTTCCAACATTGCGTATGACACGCCGCATTCTTCCTCCTGCTGTTGCTGAACTGTATAACATTCGAACTCAGCCTCCAAATGACTGAGCCGATATCGCAGAAAGGGTAGCGACGCGGTCCGGCTACGAATCGACAATTAGACGCCGTGAGCCGTTTTGGGTGCACTCGCCAGGTATTCCCGGCGACTCAGCGAATTGAGGAGCCTCCACGAACGGTCAACACCGGGCATTCAGCTTGGCAAACCAGTTCATAGGCGATGGGCCACAGGAAGCGGTCGAGTACGCCCGACGAAGGCCGAACTCCCAAGACGATTAGATCTGCGTCTATTTCAGACGCCGTCCTCAGAATGCTGGAGGAGATTTTGCCGAACTCGATCCGGTAGACGACGTCCACTCCATCGCCGTGACTTCCGACGATTCGTGCGAGTTCGGCCCTTGCTTGGCGAGCGCTTTCAGAACTTGAAGTCATTCCCTTACTGAAGTTTTCCACCACATGCAGGAGGGTCAGTTGTGCCCGATTTTGCCGGGCCAGCGCAGCGGCTAATTGGACGGCAGGGTGGTGGGATCTTGGCGTCAAATCGCAGGGAACCAGAATGCGATGGGCGCGATCAGCTTCGATGAGATTGCGGACATGCGGACCAACCGTCAAAACAGGCATGTCGGAGTGCCGAAATACCTTTTCTGCTACCGAGCCCGGAATCACCTTGCCCAGTCCGCTGCGGCCGTGAGTGCCAACCACGATCAGGTCCGTCTTCTTCTCCTGCGCCCACTGTAAAAGGCAGTCTGCAACTGGGCCCTCGAGCATGGTAACGCGATAGTCTGCGTCATCTTCGAACGCGCGGCTGCTGCGTAGTTTGGTTTTCAGCTCCAGCAAATCACGCCGGGCGGCGTCCTTCGCTGCCGCTACTGCCTCGGGGCCAGCCAGAGCATATTCGTCCGTTGGCAATACATAGACGATTTCAGCGTGCGCACCATAGTGACGGACGAAATTCAGAGCATAGTTGAGGACGGCGAAGGAATGATGCGAGAAGTCCGTGGCGATGAGCACATTACGGATGCCCACGCCAGTTACGGCAAACTCTGCGGTGGCCATGTAATCGACCAATCTCCCCACGTGGTGGGGGGTTGTCGAATGGCAGGTTGTCACGGTCGTAAATCGCCGGCACGAAAGGCATGGGAGCGACAGCCGCCATTCAGTCTCGTGCTAATACTTTTTTACCGCTGCACGGACTGGACCGCTGTGACATGCATCATCGCAGGCGGTGACGATTGATACCTTGGGAGGCACAGCGACAGGCACAAACTGCGCAATAAGAGTGCCTGCTACCGCCGTATATCGATGGGTTAAACAGGGGTCGCCGTGAACCGCACGACCCCTGGGAATCGGTAGAGTCCGCGATCAAGCGGCTTTCGCAGCCAAATTCCGGACGGTAAGTGACAGCATCAGCCTCGACACGCCTGACGCGATAAAGCTGATCCCGACCAGCGTTCCGATGACCCATTCACTATTGTTTGGCCAGTGCGCCCAGAGAAGAGCACCTAAGAGGATGGTAATGATCGCGTCGAAAAGCACCCATCCCCACCCCGGAAGCGGGCGCATCTGGAACGCCAGCACCAAAGCAACGACGCCGTAGACCAAGAGAAACGAGGCGATGATCAGCGTCAGCGCAACCAGCCCTCCCGCCGGATGCAGGAGGATGAAAACGCCCGCAACGATGTACAACAACCCCAGTAGGATCTCGAGCACTAAACGTCCTCCGCTGTATGCCCGGAATCCATACACGAGTTGCGCGCCCCCGTTGAAAATCGCCGTCCATGCGATCACGTAAACGATCACCACCCCCGCAATCAGTGGTGCGCAAATCGCAATCATGCCCACCAGAATCATCAGAACCCCAAGGGCGATGGACCAGCCCGAGGCTCGTTTAATCCCGTCCAGTATTGTTTCGGCCATACTTCCTCCATTTAGCTAGGCGGCGGCGAATCGCTTTCGTCAGCCGCGGAATCGGATAAGGCTATTGATGGGAACCTGAAGCACTTCACCGAAATCGTCGGCGCCCCCATTCTCCCAGACAAAGACCGCGCGATCAACGATTTAGTGCTGGTTGAGCGGACTCGACTTTGTCAAACTGCCGCATGTCCACGGCGACTTTGTTGTTGGCAGCCTGGCTGAGGACGAAAGCATTCGCGAACCGGAATCCCCATAAAACCTCAGCGGGAACATAAGAAGTCCGCGTTTGAACGGTGGCCGAAAACGTCTCGTCGAACGCGCTCAGCAAGACCAGAAATTCCGACCGCGAACTGCGCAGCGACTCTGCCGTTTCCATGTACAGCGGGCTGCGCCCATCGATGGGATGCACCACGGTCCAAGTTAGCGGTAGAAATGTTACGCCGGGCCGTTCGAGTTCGAGAGTGTAGTAACGGCGGGTTCGGACGCCGTCGACTTCTTCAAACCGGCTGAGCAGCACCTTCGCCGAGACCTCAATCAGCTCGTTTGAGCGTGCGTTGGCCACGCGGAACTCCAGCGCTGTGATGTTCTGGTATGACGCAATCAACGCGTGGCGGCTGAAAAGTAGCCTGGCAGTCGGCCGGGAAAACCGCGCGAACAGCAGGCCGGTCACAATGGCGAAGCCCAACAACCCGATCAGCGACTCCAGCGTCACCAGGGCGTTCGCGGGAGTCCCAATTGGCACCACCTGCCCATAGCCGATCGTCGAAAGCGTTTGCACGCTGAAAAAGAACGCCCGCAGGTAAGTGTGGTGCTCCATTCCCACTGTGTTGCTGCCCAGTGCGCCGGGGCCACATGCGAGATACGCGGCAGCAAACGCAGCATTCACTAAGAAATACAACACGGCAGTCGCCCCAAAAAACTGCCACCACGGTATCGTCAGCAAGGCGTGATACGCGCTGAAGGACGACCAGAACCTTAGACCGGTACGCGTCACGTTGAAGCTTCCGTCCCGATTCAACAACCGCTGCTGGCTCTCGCGCGACACCACTGCGCCAAATCCGAGGTCCCGCAGGTCTTGTTCGTTCAATGACTTCGTTTGCGCTTCAGTGGCCATAGAAATTGCTCTTGAGCCGCCGACCCCTATCGACGTGCTGAGAGTATATCGATTTCGATGAGATCGGTGCCGCTTGCGGCGCACCGGAACAGAGTGCTTTTTCTGTGACAAACGTCTACCGGTTTAAGTTACGGGTTGAAGATTTGGCGCGACGTCGGCGGCCTGTGCGACATGTCACAGCACCCCGGCCTGCGATTCGTGTTTAATGGAACGTTCACTCTTCAAAGGAAGGTAATCATCTATGGTTCCAACCAGGAAAAAGGGCGTTATCGGCATATTGACTGGCGGGGGCGACGTGCCCGGCCTGAATCCTGCAATTCGCGCTGTCACCATCCGTGCACTTAGTGAAGGCTACAGTGTCATTGGGCTGCGGCGTGGATGGGCGAGCCTGGTCGATACGGTTCGCGATCCGGAGCATGACAACAGTGACAACTACCAGGTCCTCACCGAGGAGCTGGTCAACCGGGCCGGACGCACCGGAGGCACCTTCCTCCACAGCTCCCGTACCAATCCCAGCAAAGTGAGTAAGGCAAGCGTCCCGAAACACCTGCAGGACGCGTATTCTGCAGAGAAGAACGATCTCACCCCCGAGGTCCTGAAGAACTTGGAATGGCTCGGCATCGAGAACCTGATCCCCATCGGTGGCGATGACACTTTGAGTTACGGCGTCCGCCTGCATCAGGAGGGCGTGAAAGTGGTAGCCATTCCGAAAACCATGGACAACGATGTCCCAGGGACGGACTACTGCATCGGTTTCAGCACTTGCGTCACTCGTACCATTGAAATGACCAACCGCTTGCGCACCTCGGCTGGCTCCCACGAACGCTTTATGGTGCTGGAGGTCTTCGGCCGCTACGCCGGCTTTTCGGCCATGCTGCCAACTATGGCGGGCGCCGCTAACCGCTGTGTCATCCCCGAACATAAGTTCAACATTGAACGCTTGACCGAATTGCTGAGCGACGATCGCCGCCGCAATCCCAGCCGCTATTCGGTTGTCCTGGTCTCGGAAGGCGCAATGTTCGAGGGCGGCGAGATGGTTTTCGAACACGATGCGGCAGACGCCTTTGGCCACAAAAAGCTCGGCGGTATTGGCGATCTGGTATCGGACAAGCTTAAGGAACTGTCACCCAAATACAACAACGGAAAAACCGTCGATGTCATCAACCAGAAGCTAGGCTACCTGGTTCGGTGCGGTGATCCGGACGCGATTGACTCCATCGCTCCCATGGCCTACGGAAACCTCGCCCTCGACCTCTTGTTGAACGGAACCCACGGGCGGCTTGTGGTGCTCAAGAACGGCCGTTATGACAACATACCGATCGACGCCGTGACCGCCACCAAGAAAGTCGTGAACGTAGCGGAGCACTACAACGTCGACCGTCTGCGGCCGGCCTACAAGAGCTTTGAGAAAAAGCCACTGTTCATCATGACCAGCGACTAGCCCTAGTTCTGTCGGGATATGATGGAGGGACAGCGGGGGGAGCATTTCCGCTGTTCCTCCCACTCCTTCCGCATGCCGGATCTCCAAGTCAACTCATCTCGATTTGTAGCGTCGTGACCGACGCTGGCGGAAACGTCAGCACCAACGTCGCGCCAGCAGCTTTCAACTGGCTGGTTCGCGGCACAACGACATCGCGATGTTGAAACGAGTTGTAAGCATGAATGTCGGGATTGGCCAGCACAGTGACCGTCCCCGATGTTGGTCTAGCGCCCGACAGCGAGATTTCCGTTTCTCGAGCTTCAGTAACGCTCGGGTTGACCACGGTGAGCACTAGCACTTTGTCGTGGATCGACGCCGAGCCCTTCAGCCCCCAGAATTCCGCGGGCTTACCATCCCGGTCATATTGAATCGTCGGTGCCGAACACACCGAACGAACGGCCTTTCCGCCCTGGTGCGGGGCGTACATCTCAAACACATGACCCACCGGAGTCACGACGAACTTGTCTTCATGCGCGAGATAGAGACTGTTCAGGCAGTTGATGAGTTGGGCGCAGTTGGCCATCGCGACTTTTTCCGGATTGCGATTGAAAATCTCGAGAGTCATTGCGCTGAACACCGCATCGCGCATCGTTGGCGTCTGCTCCAGCGCATCGCCAGAAGTCTGCTCGCTGCCCGGCCTGTACCAGGGCCCCCATTCGTCCACCACTAGCTTCACGTGATGCTCAGTATCGATCTCGCCCATCAGCTTCCAATGGTCATCGATCAGGTCCTCGATCTTCTGCCCTTCCCGCAATAGCTCATACCAATCGACTGGATCGAACTTCAGTGCGTCGCCCTTCCCCTTGTCCCAATCCTGAGTCTTGCCGCGCGACAGGTTCCAGGCGTAATGATGAAGAGCAAATCCATAGACACTGTTGATCTGGTCCTTCCCTTTGCTCGCCAGCGCCTCAAAGAATCCACGCGTCCAGCTCAGCTCACCCGAGTTCGGCCCCGAGGCGATCAGCGACAACGGTTTGCCGTATCCCGGAACCCACGCTGCATAACGCCGAAACTCCATGGCGTACTCCTGGGGAAGGAAATTGCCGCCACAGCCCCAACTCTCGTTGCCCACTCCCCAATAGCGAACGTCAAATGGCTCAGGATGACCCGACGCCCCACGCATGTCCGCCAGCGTGGTACTCCCCGCAGGGGAATTGCAATACTCCACCCAGCGATAGAACTCCTCTGCCGGCAGGCTGCGCACGTTGGCCGCCAAGTAGGGTTGGCCGCCGGTTAGTTTGCAAAAATGTACGAACTCGTCGGTCCCGAACTGGTTGGGATCGTAGCGATGACTCGCGGGAGCATTAGGGGCCTCGACCCCTGCCCAGAAATTCGTCCGGCGTGGGCGCTTGTCTGCCGGCCCAACACCGTCGCGCCAGTCGTAGCTGTCAGCAAAGCATCCTCCGGGAAAACGAATCACCCCAGGCTTGATCTTTCGCATCTGTTCGACAAGTTCGGTTCGGATGCCATCGATGTTTGGGACCTTGGAGTTCTTCCCCACCCAGATGCCGTCGTACACCACGCCGCTGAGGTTCTCGGTGAAGTGCCCATAAATATTGGGCGAGATGACGCCAATCTCCTCGCTCAGTAAAACTTCAATGCGGCACGGGGCGCTGGTAGCCGCAGCCATTGCCGATCTCCGAGCGTTGAACAGCATCAGGCCACAAGCCGCCAGCGATCCCTGTCGTAGAAACTCTCGGCGTTCAATCATGATGGCGTTTTCCCCTGGTAGTGGAAGGCAGCGGCCCATTGTAAACGCTGCCCGATCCGTCGATGTGGACAAGTTCACCGTAATCGACCGCCAACTGGCGTGACCTAGCGCGCGACGAAGCGCACTTGGCACCGCGGCTGCTCTATCGGACAATGAGAGCGTGACGAACGAACCGTCCAATCCTCCGGGCATCGTGGGAGGCGTGGCAGACCGCGCTTCCGGCGAGTCCATGCCGGACGCAATTCCATTGCAGGTAGCGCCGCGCGAATTAGTGGATTCGGTGGAGGCCTTCTGCCAGGCAAGTTCTCTGAACGAGCGAACGGCTGCGCTCATCAGACTCGTCGGATGGATCAGGAAATCCGGAACCTCGGTAGCGGATCTGTCTGGTCTACAGGGGTTTGTCGAGTATCTTGAGGCCAATATTGATCAGCGCACCCGGTTTCAAGCTGCATTTGCCGATCTGCTTTCCCAAATGAATTGCGTTTCTTTATTTGCCGAGGCGGGTATCCCCTCGGACCATAGTTTTTTGTCCGAGATCGCATATCGCATTTCCGCCCGGCTCCTGCCCTCTGCTCGCGAACAGACCGATGCGGCGAAGCTTCTGGTGACGTTATATCCAACCGAAAAGAACGTAAGGCGGTTTCTTGCAAGCCCCCCGGAGTTATTCCAGCGTCTCGTCGCAGTATTGACTCGGCCTGGCGATCCGCAGTTCGCTAGTCACGAACATCAAGACCTGCAGGAAGCTCTCCGCCTGCTCGGCTCGCGGGTAAGCACACTTGGCCTGGAGCCAGAAGTGCGGGCGCGCGCCTCATCGCCCGGAATTTCCGACTCACCGTTCTACCAGCTCGTCTCGTGTACCGAGGATCTTATCGCTGCAACCGAGCCAGCGGTTATGCAAGCCGCGCTAGCACGTTGGCAAGGTGTGGTCCATCGCTGTCGCACCGAAATGGTGCGGGTCCACCAGGACATGGAAACCGCCGGCGTCAGTGTCGAGCTCATCTTCGACCTGCGGAAGATCGCCGCCTGCCTGGCGCGAATGGAAGCCATCGTCGATGTACTCACTGCCGAAACACGCGCAGCAAGGGTTTCAGCCATACACGGATTGCTGGGCCATCTCATGGAGGGCCGCCTTTCAGATCTCAGCTTGTCTGCTTTGCTGCGCGACAACCTCAACCTGATCGCCAGAAAGATGGTAGAGCGGACCGGCCAAAGCGGCGAACATTACATCGCCCATGACCGTCCGGAGTATTGGCAAATGTGGCGTGCCGCCCTGGGCGGTGGACTGCTAACCGTAGGAACAGCTGGCTTGAAGATGCGTATTCTTGATGCGCACCTGCCTCCTTTCGTGGAAGGCTTTGCCAGCGGCACCAACTACGCGGTCAGTTTCGTCATCCTTCAGATGTTGGGTCTGGTACTCGCCACGAAGCAACCTGCAGCCACTGCGGCTACGTTCGCGGGCATCATCCGGGAAAATCGGGGCGTCGAACGCGAGAACAAGCTGACGGACTTCGTATCCCGCATCACCAGTACGCAATTGGCAGCCGCACTTGGAAATGTGTTCGCCGTCAGCTTGGGCGCTCTAGCTTTTGAACGTCTGTGGAGGCTCCTGTTTGCGGCGCCTTTCCTATCCACCGAGTCTGCAACCCATGTCTACGAAACCCTCCATCCCCTCGCCTCTGGAACTGCTTTCTATGCAGCGGTCACAGGTGTGATTTTGTGGATGGCCGCTCTTATCGGCGGATGGTGCGAGAATTTCGCCGTCTTCTATCGCCTGACCGATGCGGTCGCGCAGCATCCGATGGGAATTAGCCTCGGTGAATCGAGGATGAACAAGCTCGCCGGCATCTTGAAGCGCAATTTAGGGGGCTGGAGCACCAGCATTGCGCTGGGGTATCTGCTCGGATTCACGCCGGTCTTGGGGCACTTCTTCGGACTGCCCCTCGACGTTCGCCACGTTACGCTGTCGACCGGCACACTGTCTTTAGCGGTCGCACACTTTGGGGTAGATAGCGTCAGCCGCACATGGTTCTATCAAGCGGTTGCGGGCATCGGCGTCATCTTCATCCTGAATTTGTTTGTGAGCTTCAGCATCGCCGCATACGTCGGACTCCGTGCCTATGACGTGCGAGCGAGAGAGCAACTGGAGATTCTGCGCTTCCTGGTCGTGAACGGCCTGAAGTCTCCATTGCGATTCATCTGGCCAAACTACATGCGCAACTCCAGCGCCGTCGAAACTCGCTCCTCCGATCAACGAGGCTAGCCCGGCAGCACCGTGTATCTCGCTGAACTGCCTCTCTGGCCTTGCAAGTTTTGGGGGCGCCCTACCACACCACGCATCGTTGATCGTCCGGCCGCACCATCGGGCTGTCTGCCTTGCAGGCGAACGTCTTCTGGAACGGCGGAAAGTTTGACAGCGGGCCGATCACCCGGAACTTCGCCACCGGATGCGGGTCGCCTTGCACCATCAATCGTTGCGTCTCCGGGCGCGTCTCGTCGCCGCGAAATTGCCCCCAGGCGATGAAGAATTGCTGGTTCGGGGTGAATCCATCGATGGTCGGGGCCGCAGGTTTGCCTTTCTGCGAATTCTGGAACGCAAGAAATGCAATCTTCACTCCTGCCAGGTCGCCGATCGATTCGCCCAGCACGAGCTTGCCATTGTGGTGAATGTTCGGCTCAATGTAGTAACCGTCGAATTGCTTCACCACACAACCCGTCTTGGTTTGGAACTGCTTGAGGTCGTCGGCGGTCCACCAGTTGTTCAGCCGTCCTTGCGCATCGAACTGTGCACCTTCATCGTCGAATCCGTGGCTGATTTCGTGCCCGATCACAACTCCAATGGCCCCGTAATTCACTGCGTCGGTGGCTTTCACACTGAACGCCGGAGGCTGCAGAATGCCAGCCGGGAACACGATCTCGTTCAGCAACGGGTTGTAATAGGCGTTAGATGTCGGCGGAGTCATCCCCCACCGTCCGCGATCGACAGGTTTACCAATCGTCGATCTGTCGTCCGTCACTTGAAACGTCGAAGCCGCAACCACGTCATCGAAGAAAGCCCCGCGCGAAATCGACACGCTGCTGTAGTCCTTCCACTTGTCCGGATATCCAACCTTCACGTTGAAGGTCGCGATTTTCTCTTCCGCCTTTTTCTTAGTGGCCGGGCTCATCCAGTCGAGCTGGTTCACCGTCTCGCTCATGGCGACCAAAATGTTCTTCACCATCTCCTGAGCGCGGGCCTTCGCTTCGGGGGGAAAATACCGGGCCACATATTCCTGGCCCACTGCCTCACCCAGGAATTGATCGGTGGCCTCCACGCACTGTTTCCAGCGCGGCTTTTCTTCACCTACTCCAGCCAGCGTCTTCTGATAGAAATCGAAGTTCTCGTCCACAAACGGCTGCGAAAGGTACGGCGCTGCTGCGTGCAGTAGCTGCCACTTCAAGTAGATCTTCCAGCCAGCCAGGTCGGTCGCCGTCAACTGCCGGTTGAACTCTTCGAGAAACTTCGGCTCCTGCACGTTCACCGGGATCTCCGGCAACTTCGCTGCCTGGAAGTACCCGTTCCAGTCGAATTGTGGAGCGAGCTTCTGCAGTTCGGCAAATGTCGTCTTGTGGTCCGTGGCCTCAGGATCCCGTCTCGCAACGTTATCTAGAGTCGCCTTTGCCAGTGCTGTCTCAAACTGCATCACTACCGCCGCCGCCTTCTGCGAATCAGCGTCGCTGTATCCGGCAAGCTTCACTATATTGGCCACGTGGGTCATGTACTTCGCACGCGCCTGCTGGAAACGCTCCTCGGTCTTGACGTAGTAATCGCGGTCCGGTAGCCCGAGTCCTCGGGCTGAGATGTCGGCAAGTACTTCCGATGGATTGTGATTGTCAGAAGCGGCGCTCAACCCAAATGGAACGGTAATGCCGATGTCCTGCAAACGCCCGATCATCTTTTGCAAACCCGCTTGGTCCTTCACGGAATCGATATCGCTAAGCAGGGGCTGCATGGGCTTGATGCCGGCCTGATTGACCTTTGAAAGATCCATGCAGGCACCGTAGAAATCACCAACCAGTTGGTTAACACTTCCCTTCGGCTGGCCCGACTGCGCGGAAACTTCATCCAGAATGGTCCGCAACTGGTCCTTATTGGCCTCTCCCGCCGCCCACCGGCGGCTCCAGCGGTCCATCGAAGCCGGAATAGGATTGCTGGCGCGCCATGCGCCGTTGGCATACTCGTAGAAGTCCGTACAGGGATCCGCCTTCTGATCAATGTCGCCGACTTGAATTCCTTGCTGAGCTCGTCCCAGCATCGGACTAAAGCACACTACTGCTCCCAAAACTATTCCGAATAGCCGCATTGGATCCCTCATGAAAGCAAGATTACAAACGAGCGCAATTGTACCCAGTTATGACGAAAACACGAAGTGAATGTGATCTGCGACGGCCGTAGGAGCGGCTTCTCCTTTCCCCTGCCTTATCACGTGCCTTTGTGCCCTACGTCCTATCGCCCCGCCGTCGATTTCGATAAAACATGTGTCCTGAGGCAAGGGGATTTGTATCCCTTTGCCCCGCCGTCCGCCGAGGCGTGTGACGGGATCACTCTTTGACAATCTGACGCACAATTTCCCATTTCGGAACTCGCAGGCGCACCCGTTGCACAAACTGCCGCTAAGCTCTTTGTTTGTAGGACTTTGCCTCTAACTACCTTTGCTTGGAGGAACTTACCCAGAACGGTGCGCCAAGTCCTTTGTTTTCAGGATGGGGAGAGGGGGTACCCTCCTCGCGGAAGCTGCAGGCAGACTGACTTAGAAGGGTACCGTGAGATGAGCCTTAGGCGGCTCGACGAGAGCGAGCGCGTATGCGAACGACGGCGCGGTCAATGACTTCGATTACTTCGCCGGCCAAAGCGACCGTGCGGTTCTCACGCAGCCGTCGCCTCGCCTTATCGGCGTTAAACCAGGTCGGGTCACGATGATCTTCCTCGGGAGAAACCAGGCGTTCAACTTCACACAAATGCGCGTGGACAGACACAACCGATCGCCGAGATCGGAACCGGTCACGCTTAGAGTGAAAGTACCGGTGGAAAGGCTCTAGTTCGATCCGTCCCTCAACCCCGGCCTCTTCGTAGGCTTCGCGCGCTGCGGCTTCGGCGTGAGTTGCATCTCCGTCAACCCCACCTTTAGGAAAAGTCCATCGCCCTCCGCGAGTGCGAACCAATAAAAACTCCGGCTCATCATCCCTCATCCGATAGCAAACCGCAGCAACATGAACACGATCCCCTGTGAATTTATTGTGGATATCGATGCGACCGCGCGGTATGCGATTTTCGTAGGAACGACTGAGCTCGTTAGGTTCGGGCATCAAGGTTCACCAGTCGCAGACGACAACTGGAAGCAGTCTGCTAACTAAGTAGTATCCGCGAGATCAGAGTTTTTCACTGTTAAATGTCGGTAAACAGGCGAGGGGTACCCCATTAGTGAACGTCGTGTTAATATCGCCGACCGATCGTGGAAACAGGCGTTGGGTGAATGATTGAGATCGTGACCCATCAGCGAGTGGAGAAGCGGTAGATCGTTACGGAATGAAACTTCTCGCCTGGCTTCAACTCCGTGGTGGGAAACTCCGGATGATTGGGCGAATCAGGATAATGCTGGGTCTCGAGGCAGAAGGCATAGCGCCGGTTGTAGACTTTCCCGCCCTTGCCGATCACCGTCCCGTCCAGGAAGTTGCCCGTGTAGAACTGAATACCGGGTTGGTCGGTGAGCACCTCCAGAACCCGGCCTGTCGTCGGTTCGTAGGCCTCCGCGGCCAGTTCAACTTTCTCGCCGCCGCCATCGATGACCCAGTTCTGGTCGTAGCCGTGCGCCAGTTTGATTTGCTCGTTATCGGCATCGATCCTCGAACCGATGACCGTGGACTTCAGGAAATCAAACGGCGTTCCGGCAACCGGTGCCAACTCCCCGAGAGGAATCAGGTTCGCATTGACCGGCGTGTAGCGGCTGGCATTGATCTTCATCTGGTGATCAAGGATGTTGCCGTTACCCTGGCCTTTCA
The DNA here is from genome assembly GCA_963699185.1 of uncultured Acidobacteriaceae bacterium. Lineage (GTDB taxonomy): Bacteria > Acidobacteriota > Terriglobia > Terriglobales > Acidobacteriaceae > DASRAA01. The sequence goes on from OY969419.1 coordinate 2,893,507, forward strand.
GGTTGAAATACGAATGATTGGTGAGATTCAGTACGGTGTCCGCATCAGTGGTCGCGGAGTATTCGATACGCAGTTCATTTCCACTCAGCGTGTAGCGAACGGTCGTGCTCAGTGTCCCAGGGAAACCCTCTTCGCCGTTCTTGCTGACGTAGGTCAGCTCGACTCCGTCCTTGATCTCCTTGCCCGCCCACAGCTTCTTGTTGAATCCCACAATGCCGCCGTGCAGCGCATTGTCACCATCATTCTTGGGGACATGATAGGTCTTGCCATCGAGCGAGAAGGTGCCGCCGGCGATGCGGTTGGCATAGCGGCCTATGATCGCGCCCATGTACGGCTTATTGCCCGTCTTGACGTAGCCGTCGAGCGAGTCGAAGCCCAGCACAACGTCCGCCGTCTTCCCGTTGCGGTCGGGGGCCTCCACCGAAACGACGATCCCGCCATAGGTCATGATGCGGACGGTGAGCTTGCCATCCTGCAGCGTGTACAGGTCAACTGGAGTTCCATCTGCGGCCTTGCCATAGGCTTCCTTGGTTACCTTCGATTGCGAGGGGACAGTCATAGCGATCATCACCAGTACGAGGAGAAGGGTCGATTTCATTTTGTCTCGTTTCCTAACCAATTTAGACGACTGCATCAGTGTTCGACGACGCCGATCTACGTATTGCGGATTGTGCTATCTGGATCAATTGCGGAAGCACGTCAGACACCGGCCCGCTTCCTGGTGTTCCGAAAGCAAAGTATAGCTTTGAGTACAGCGAATAGAGTACTTCGTACACTGACTGCTCTGCCGGGTCCGGCAGGTACTCCTTATAAGGAGGACATATTTGCTCCTGGGCTTCCTCTACCGCATTAAACGTGCCCGCCGCCAGAAACGCAAAAATCGCCGCGCCCAGACTCACTACGCTCTTGCTTGGCACCAGCACTGGACGCCCAAGGACGTTAGCGTACACTTGGTTCAGAACAGCATTTTTTTGCGGAATCCCGCCGGCGTTGATTACGCGGCTGATCGGCACTCCATACTCTGCCATGCGGTCCAGAATCACGCGCGTATGCAGCGCGGTTCCTTCGATCGCGGCAAACAATTCATCCTGGGCTGTACTCTGCAGGTTCCAGCCCAGCGTCATGCCTCGCAGATTTGGATTCACCAGCACGGTTCGGTCTCCGTTGTCCCAGGTCAGCCGCAGCAGGCCTGTTTGTCCGGCTCGGAAGTTCTCCAGCCCCGCACTCAGCGTCGCAACGTCGGTGCCCGCTCGCGTAGCGATGGCATTAAAGATGTCACCAACAGCCGACAACCCCGCCTCGATTCCAGTACGTTTGGGATGCACGCTTCCCTGCACCACTCCGCAAACCCCTGGAACCAGGTTCGTAGAAGGTGTGATCCCGATGATGCAAGCCGAGGTGCCGATGACGTTCACCACATCGTCCGTGCGACAGCCCGCCCCGATCGCGTCCCAGTGCGCATCGAAAGCGCCCACCGGAATCGGAATACCAGGCTTCAGCCCAAGTCGCTCTGCCCAGTGCGGCGAGAGCCTGCCAGCGATCTGATCGGAAGTCACATATTCGCCATCCAGCTTCTCGCGGATCCCTGCAAACAGATGATCAACCCTCGTCAGGAACGATTCCGGCGGCAGACCGCCGAGATCACGGTTCCACAGCCATTTGTGTCCCATCGCACAGATGCTGCGCTTCACTCTTTTCGGATCTGTTATTCCGCACAACGTAGCGGTGACCATGTCGCAGTGTTCGAAGGCTGAAGCAAACTGGCCCCGCTTTTCAGGATTGTGTCGCAACCAATGCAACAGTTTCGAAAATCCCCATTCCGAGGAATACACGCCACCGCACCATTGGATCGCCTGCAAGCCTTCCGCATTGGCGGCCTCGGTAATCTCCGCGGCCTCCACCTTGGCGCGATGATCGCACCACAGGTAGTACTCATCGAGTGGCCGCATATTTGCGTCAACGGGAACGACAGAGGAGCCGGTAGTGTCGAGGGCGATAGCTTCGATTTGGTCGCCGCTGACGTCAGCCTGTTGCACTGCCTCTCGTGTAGCGGAAGCCAGCGCGCGCATGTGATCTTCGTGCGACTGGGCAGCGTATTCCGGATCTTCGCGCTTCCGGTGCAGCGGATACTCACCGGTCGCCGATGCCAGCAGCCCACGCTCGCTGTCCACAATCGACACTCGAACGCTTAATGTCCCGAAATCCACTCCCGCAACGATCGCCATGGCCGGTTCGCTACGCCTGATTGTGCCGGTACATCTCCCACCCGTAGTAGCGGATAGTGGCCTCGTGAACAGCCGCCGCAACCGTCGAGAAATTGGCGGCCACGTGATGCTCAAAACCCTGCTCGCAGATGAAATGCAGCAGCTTCTGCATCTCTGGGATCTCGACCACTCCCGCGCCGCCAAAGGTCTCCAGCGGATCGTCGGTGAATTGGCCCTCGCCGACATAGCCACGCATGCGGCCCGAGGTGTCATCTGTCGAGAAGCGCGCAAAGCTCATGGCACCCGACTTGACCTGCCCTACGCAGGTGCCGAACGTGTTCTCCTTCCCAACAGTTCCCGCGATGATCTCTTGAAAATCCATCTTTACATCGCGGAAGAAGTGCTTTGGCAGGTTCGAACAATGGAAACAGACAGCCTTGTTGGGGTTCGACCCGTAGTTGTTGTTCCAGTCCAGCAGCGCCGACGGCGTTTCCGAGGCCAGCCGCAGGGCATGCATGCTCAGCACGCCGCAGATATCTACTTCGCACGCGCTCGATAGCAGGTCGTTGCTCATCATGCTCATGACGGTGCAGGGCACGATGCCGAGGTTCTCCTCGATCGACGTCCAACACTGCACGGCACTAATCGCAACCTCAGTCTCACGCATCCAAGCCTCGACCACCGCCGCAAGTTTTGCCATCTTTAATAGCGCTTCTTTCGGCACGCCGCTGGTCTGCACGTATTGCTCGATTGCCGCAAGTTTACCCTGCGCGGCATCGTCGTTGTCCTTCGTGCGCGCGATGCGACCCAGCACTTCCGACAAATCCAGCGTCTCCACCGAGATGCCTTGCGACTCCAGTAACTTCTCGCTATACCGAACCGTGTTAAACGCAGTAGGACGCGCGCCAATCGAGCCAATCCGCAGGTTCTTCAACCCATTGGCCACGCGACACACAGCCGTAAACCACTCCAGGTCGCTGGCGAACTCCGGCGAATCGGGCGCCTCAGTATGAAGCGACGTAATCGAGTACGGGATACCGTACTGCTTCAGGTTGTTGCAGGCCGACATCTTGCCGCAGAAGCTGTCGCGGCGGAACGCTATGGTCATCTTCTTAGCGTCGTCAGGAGTCGCCTGCACCAGCACTGGCACCTGCAGGTTCGCCAGTCGCAGAGTATCGGCAATGGCCCGCTCCTCTCCGAAGTTTGGTAATGTCACGATGATGCCGTCGATTCGGTCGCGGTTCTTTTTGAACAGTTCAACGCAACGATGAACGTCCTCGCGGGTCGTTACTGCGCCGCACTTGGATTCTTGCGGCGACAGAACCACAACATCTATTCCCTCCGTTTGCAGGACGGCGGTCATCTCTTCCCTGCCTGAATTGGCAAGGTGATCGGGAAAGAAACCACGATTGCCGACGATCAGGCCTATGGTCATTTTCTTTTTCGACATAGGAGTCCCTCTGCGAGGAAATTTCAGCCGCCGGCCTACGACGCGCGTTTCGGCGAGAAGCGCAGACTGTAGAAAATCCCAAGCATCAGCAATACCGCTCCCCACCACACATTGGCGTGATATTGGAACAACACCACCGGGTTCGCCGGGGGATGCACGAACTCCCACAGGCCCGCGCCAAGGATCAGCGCACCGTTAACCAGCAAGGAGACGCCGACGAAGAACCAGATAGAAATGCCGCCACCTTTTCGCATGATCGCTCCTCACCAGACCCAAATGTTGAACGCCACAAACACCACGAACACGATCGCTCCCCAAAACATCGGGCGTTCCCAGAGCGGTATGTCGCCCTCATGTGGAATCGGCGTGACACCGTAAACCAAACCAACCAATTCACTATCGGGCTTCGGCTCGGTTAAGAGACTGACGACTACTGTAACCGTCACGCACACAATCCATGACCATAAGGCGCGATACATGTTTTCCGCCATGTCTCGCGCGTTCGGCGATAGGGCAACGTACCGCAGCGCCGTAGGATCGACCTTCACCCAGGCCCACATTCCGATGGAAGACACCGTGCCCGCCAGCAAGCCCCAGAATCCGCCCTTGGGACTGGCGCGTTTCCACAACATGCCGAGAACTACCGTTCCAAAAAGCGGCGCGATAAAGAAGCTGAAGAGGGCCTGCACGTAGTCCATGATGCTCAGGAACGACATCACCAGGTACGCCGTGCCTACCGAGATCAGCACGCCGATGATGGTGGTCCAGCGTCCCATCTTCACGTAGTGCTCATCGCTGGCATTCTTGTTGATCAGAGCTCGATAGATATCGTAGGTCCACACCGTTGTAAATGCGCTCACGTTTCCTGCCATGCCCGACATGAATCCGGCAATCAGCGCCGTGATGCCCAGCCCAAGCAAACCCGGGCCAGCGTAGCGCGCCAGCATAAGCGGCAGCACTTCGTTGTAGCTGTGCCCGCCGGACGCTACCGCGTTGGCCTCGCCCATCAACTTCTGCGGCAGCACGGCCAACGCCAACAATCCCGGCAGGATCACGATAAAAGGCACGAACATCTTGAACGCTGCGCCAATGATCGGCGCCATCTTGGCAGCTCGGAGGTCCTTGGCCGACAACACTCGCTGCACCACCAGGAAGTCGGTCGTCCAGTAACCAAACGAAATCACGAAGCCTAGTCCCAGCACGATTCCGGTCCAGTGGATTCCCATTGGGTTGTCCTTGAACGAACCCAGTGTTGACCACAGGTGCGTGTATTCCGAAGAAGCTCGAACGGCAATCTGCGCCTTCAAGTTCGACCAGCCGCCGGCTTCGATCAACCCCATGACCGGGATCACCAGCGCGCCCGCCCAGATCAGAATGAACTGAAGCACTTCGTTGAATATGGCGGAGCGCAGGCCGCCAAGTGCGACGTAAATTGCGACCGTGATCGACGACACCCAGATGCTGAAGTTGATGTCCCAACCCAACACTACTTTCATGACCAGCGCCATCGAGTACATGTTGATGCCGCTCATCAGGACTGTCATGAAAGCAAACGAAACCGACGACAAAGTGCGCGCGTTTTCTCCGAACCGCAGTTTCAGATATCCCGGCACGGAGTGTGTCTTGGAGATGTAGTAGAACGGCATCATCACCAGGGCAAGGAACAACATCGCGGGGATGGCGCCAATCCAATACCAATGCGTTGCCAAGATGCCGTACTGGTAAGCCGCCGCCGCCCAGCCCATAAGCTCCAATGAACCAAGATTCGCCGACAGGAAGCTAAGGCCGGCAATCCATGCCGTCATCTCGCGACCCGCCATAAAGAAGTCTTCGCCGGTGCCCGACTGGCCTTTCAAATACCAACCGATCGCCAGTACTAACGCGAAATAAAAAGCGATAATCACTACATCGACCGCAGACGGATGAACAAGCCTGGTCGCTGCGACCATTGCCATCAGTGGAATCATTCTTGGTTCCTTACCTGGCCGTAATAGGCGTTGGTTCCGTGTTTTCTGAGGAAGTGCTTGTCCCGCAGGCTCGGCGAGATCTCCCCCGCTCTCCGGTTAATACCGATTGTCAGATACGCAGTCCTGGCCAGTAGCTCAAGGACAACTGCCGTTTGCGCCGCCGCCATCGCGTCAGGACCCCACGTAAATGGCCCGTGATTGGCGACCAGCACTCCAGGGACCGCAGCGTAGTCTATCGCATCGAACAGGCGCGCGATGACCTCGCCGGTCTTTTGCTCGTAGTCCGCGGCAATCTCGCTGTCGAGCATCGGGCGAGTGACCGGAATAGGCCCACGAAAAGAATCCGCATGAGTTGTACCGAAACACGGGATCGGTTGCTGTGCTTGTGCCCAGGCTGTCGCATACTCGGAGTGGGTGTGTGCAATGCCTCCGATAGTCGCGAATATCTTGTACAGCACCAGGTGTGTCGCCAAGTCCGACGACGGCCGCAGTTTGCCTTCAATCACGGTGCCTTCCAAGTCTGTCACTACCAGGTTTTCGGCGGTCAGTTTTTCGTACGGAACGCCGCTGGGCTTGATGACGACCATCCCCTCATGGCGTGATATGCCGCTGGCGTTGCCAAACGTGTAGAGGACGAGGCCTTTGCGTTGTAGTTCGAGGTTCGCCTGCAGGACGTCGTTACGCAGGTCAGGTAGCAGCATGTCGCGGGCAGCCTCTGGAACCGATGGTGCCGATTCCCTTATCGTGTACGTACACGAACACGCTATTCGTCTGCCCGACGATTGTCAATGGCATCTTTCTCCTGCCAGCTCGTTCGTCCGTTATCATTTCAGGATGACGGTCTTGAACGCTTCCGCCATGCTCTTCGACCTGGATGGTGTGCTTATCGACTCCACCCCAGCCGTTGCGCGCGTATGGACGCAATGGGCGATCAGGCATGGCTTCGATCCTGAAAAGACAGTCCGAGAGGCCCACGGGCGCCCCAGCATCGAGTCGATCCGGGAGCTTCTGCCCGCTGCCGACCACGAAGCCGAGAACCGCGAGGTCGAACGTCAGGAGATCGAGGACACAGGCGGAGTCGTTCCCCTGCCGGGCGCTCTTGCGTTGCTGACATCTCTGCCGCCCAATCGCTGGGCGATTGTCACCTCCTGCACTCGGCCGTTGGCCGAAGTTCGCATCCGCACCGCCGGACTTCCTGTTCCACCGACCATGATCACCTCCAGCGACATCAACAATGGCAAGCCTCATCCGGAGCCGTATATCACCGGGGCGCGAGCGCTCGGCTTCACCCCTGACGCTTGCCTGGTCGTCGAGGATGTCCCTGCAGGGATTCGTTCTGGCAAGGCTGCCGGCGCTCAGGTGATCGCCCTGCGCACGACCCTGTCCGATGCCGATCTCATCGCGGCCGGCGCCGATTGGCTGGTGGATAATTGCAGCCGAATTTCCGCCGCGGCAGACGCCCAACAGGAAGGCCTGCGCATCACCCTTCGCTGAACATCAGCCCACAGCACCTGCCACCACGTTGAGCACCCGGGCTCTTTCTGCTAGCTTGGACAGTCCTCATCTACCTGGAGCCTTCATGTCTCGATTCCGACTGGCGGTCCTCGCCTCGACCGTTGCGTTCCTCTTCGGGAGCTCCACCGTTTCTGCTCAAACGGTGTCGGCGACGCAGCCTTCCCGGATGTTTGCTCCGTACGTTGACATGAGCAAGCTGACGAATACCCTGCCGCAAATTCAAGCCATGTCGGGAACCAAGACATTCACCCTGGCGTTCATCATCGCCGGCAACCCATGCACACCAGCCTGGGGAGGCACAGTTCCCATTTCCACCGACATCGCGATCGCTGACGGAATCGCCAAGCTCCGAGCGGCAGGCGGCGACGTTCTTATCGCTTTCGGCGGATACGACGGCACTGACCTCGGCCAGTCTTGTGCCGATGTCCCAAGCCTGCAAGCCGCCTACCAGACCGTGATCGACAAGTACAAGGTGAAGATTCTCGATTTCGACGTCGAGCACACTGCCATCGAAGATCCCGTCTCAATCGATCGCCGCAGCCAAGCCCTCAAGGCTCTCGCGGCCGCTAATCCCGGACTCCAGATCAACTACACGCTTCCCGCGACTCCGGCCGGACTCACCAACTTGTCGGTCAACGTGATCAAAAGCGCCGTAAAATTCGCAACGCCCGTCGCCATCGTGAACCTGATGGCGATGGATTACGGCTCTCCCATTCCGGCTGGAGCGATGGGACCGGATGCGGTAGCGGCAGCTTCCGCCGCGTTCTGTCAATTGAAGTCGTTGGGCCTGAACGCTCGCATTGGAATTACCCCAATGATCGGCGTCAATGATTCGGCCGGCGAGACATTTACTCTGGACGACGCGCAGGTCGTCCTCAACTATGCTCAGGCCAATAGCGGCGTAGTTGCCCTGCTGGCTTTCTGGTCAGTGGGACGTGACAACGGCGGTTGTTCAGGAATTGTGTCACCCAGTTGTAGTGGGATTAAGCAAAACGGCTGGGAATTTACCCGCATTTTTCAGAAGTTTCGGTAGCCTAGAGACGTGATTGAACATCCTGCGCGCCTGATTTGGCGCTTGTCATCCCATTGTCACCACGACTTCATTCACCGAGCCCGCTTTCTGTGCTGGTATCGGCGTTGAGGTTGGTTTCCCATTGAGGGTCACACTCCGCACGCCCTTCTGCACCCCGTCGGGATTTGTGACGGTAATGTTGTATGTGGCTCCGCGCCACTGCCGTTTGACTTCAAAGCTCTTCCAATCACCCGGCACGCAGGGATCGATGATCATGCCGTTGAACGTCAGCCGCACTCCGAGAATCCAACGCGTCACGGCCGTGTAATTCCATCCGCCGCTACCCGTGAGCCAGGGATGTCGCGCGCGTCCGAATGCGGTGTGGTCCTTTCCCATCACAAACTGGCAGTAGGAATAGGGTTCAGCCTCGCGCACCTCGATCATGTCGTTCTGGTTATATGGCAAGAGCGAGTTGTAAAACTTCATCGCGCGATCGCCGCGGCCGAGTTTGCACTCGGCAATCACCGCCCAGGGATTGGGGTGGCTGAAAATCGCTGCGTTCTCTTTGACGCCCTTGTACACCCGCCCTACGAACCCAATATCGTCATTCGGCTTGGAGAACGCCGGCCATAACAAGTGAATTCCATACGGCGAATACAGATACTTGTCGACCGCATCCATGGCCAGCTTCCCGCGATCGGACGGCGCCGCATCCGACACCACCGCCCACGTGTTGCTCTCGATGAAAACCTTGCCTTCCTCGTTTTCCTTGCTGCCGACCTTCAACCCTTTTGCCGTGATGCCGCGCAGATACCAGTCTCCGTCCCAGAGTTCGCGCTCGCACGCCTCCCTGACCCCGTCCGCCATTGCCGAATACTTCTCGACATCGGCGACCCGACCCAAGTAAGCCGCTGCTTCTACGAACGCTCGCAGTGCCCAGTGGTGCATGAACGACACCATGGCGCTCTCGCCGCCACCCAGGTTGAGGCAATCATTCCAGTCTGCCCGCAGTCCCTTGCAGATGCCCGTCGCACCTACCTGTTGAGCTGAGAAATCGAGCGCGCGCTTGAGATGTTCGTAGACCGTTGCCTCTCCCTCATCCGCAAATGGCACGATCTCGTCAAACAGCGCGATGTCGCCCGTCTCTTTGACGTACTCACAGATCGTCACCACCTGCCACAACGCGTCGTCGGAACACGTGTGTTCCAGTCCGTGAATCATCGTCTGTCGGTCGGGCGCGTGCGCAATGGTGGGAGACTTGAATGCCGGCGCCTTCTGTTTTTCGGGATCAAACCAGTCAGGATCAAACAAGTGCAGTCCATAACCCGCGCTCACCTGGCCATTCAGCAACTCGATGATCCTCTGCCGGCACTTGGTCGGATTCGTGTGCACCACGCTCATGACGTCTTGCGACGTATCGCGATGACCTAGCCCCGTCCGTCCGCCGACTTCTATGAAAGACGCGAACCTCGACCACACCACGCACGTCTCCGCCTGGTAGAGCGTCCAGATGTTGGTCATCGTGTCCAGGCCCTCATTCGGAGTCTTGCACTGGAACACGTCGATCTTCTTTTGCCAGTAATCCCGCAAAGCCTCAAACGCCGAATCAACCGCCGCAGGATCGGAATACTTCGCCTTGATCTCTTTACCCGTGGCTCTCGGCCCCACGCCCAGCATGAACGTCACTTGCGTCTCTTCGCCCGGCGCCAACGTGAGCCGCTTGTGCAGCGCCCCGCAGTGACTTCCGCCCAGTTCCGAGGTGTTCTGGCACTCTCCCCGCTCCACTGCAATGGGATCCGTTTCCGTCCGGTAATTCCCCAGGAAGAGATCACGGACGCAGTCATAGCCGTCCGGCTCAAAGCTGGCCGCCATGTAGTGAAAAGTCCAGGGCTCATAGAAAAAGTCGTACTCGACGATGCCATCCGCATAGCTCGACCCCGCGGCATACAGGCTCATCTGCAGGTTCTGGTTGTCGATCTCGATGTGATGAAACGAAAACTCGACGTACGAAAAGACGCTTAACTTTCGCGGCTTGGTGCCGGTGTTCTGCAGGCGCACATCCCACAACTCGACGTCATCACCGATCGGGACGAACAACGTCTGCTCGGCCTTGATATCGCCGTACTCGCACAAGAATTTCGAATACGACAGTCCATGACGGCATTCGTATTTCGCAGTCTGCAGATCTTTCCCCACCGGCTGCCACGAGATCGACCAATACTCCCCTGTCTCATCGTCTCGAATGTAGACGTAGTGCCCCGGGCGATCCAGCGGCACGCCATTCGCCCGAAAGCGCGTGATCCGATGATGCTCGGCGTTCTTATAGAATGAGTACCCTCCCGCATTGTGGGATATCACCGTGCAGAGGTCTTCCACTCCGAGGTAGTTGGTCCAAGAAACGGGTACGTCCATCCGATCGATCACATACTCCCGGTTCGCATTGTCAAAATACCCGTATCGCAATACCCGCCTCCGCCTGCATTCTCGAACTCACTGCCTCTACTTGCCGTTCTCCGCCGTTACGAATTGCCGTAGCCACTGCAACAACTCTTTCGCTTTTTCCGGAGTGTCGGCTTCTACCGTGAGCCGCAGCACCGGCTCGGTACCGGAAAATCGCAGCAACGCCCAGTTGTCGTTTTCGAGAAACAACTTCGTTCCGTCGATGTGCGAGATGCTCGTGACCTTATACGCTCCAATATGGCTGCTGGGCGCCTCTTTCAAGCGTTTGGGGACGGCGATTCGCATCTCGGGTGTCGCAGGCAGGCTCTCTTCCACGTAGTACAGTCGCCCCGTCAGGCCATACACACGCTCCAGCAACTCCGACACCTTCTGTCCGGTCTTCGCGAGCATCTCCACAACCAGCGCACAGGCAAAGATTCCGTCCTTGCCAAGAATGTGGCCGCGAATGGTCAGTCCACCCGACGACTCACCTCCCAGCAGCGCGCTGTGTTCGAGCATTCTGGAAACAATGTGTTTGAACCCTACCGGAGTCTCGTAACACTGCTCGCCCAGCTTCTTCGCCAGCCGATCGAGCATGTGCGACGTTGACAGGTTCCTAACCACGCCACCGCGCTCCCCACGAATCTCGTGCAGGTACCAGTACAGCAACAGCAGAACGTCGTTGATCGAAACGTACTCGCCGCGCTCGTCCAGGATCGCCACACGGTCCGCGTCGCCGTCCATGGCCAGCCCGAGATCGTAATTGCCCTCCTGCATCTCGGAACTCAGCAGCCGCAACGCCTCGGCGTTCGGCGCCGGAGAGCGCCCCCCAAACAGAGGGTTGTGGCGTTCGTGGATGAACGTAACCCGGCAGCGTGCCTCGGTCAGAACGGTGCCCAACGTAAGCTGGCCTACGCCGTACATCGGATCGACGATCACTCTCAGTCCAGCCGCGCGAATTTTGTCGAGATCAATCAGCGCCTCCACGGCGTCTACGTATTCGTTGGTGAAGTCGCGTTTCTCAACGATGTTCGCATCCAGCGCCAGATCGAGCTCCAGCTTGATCACGTCGTTCTGGGTCAGCGAGTTCGCTTCACTCTCGATTTGCCGCGTCTCATGGTCCAGCAATAACGAGCCGTCCCCGTGAAACACCTTCAATCCGTTCCACTCCGGCGGATTGTGGCTGGCAGTAAACGCCAGGCCGTACGCCGAATCTTTGATCGCCGTGGCATACGTAATCAGCGGGGTCGGAGCATCCTCTGTCAGTAGGATTGCGGGGATGTCATTACCGGCGAACACCTCGGCCGACGCCTCAGCCGCCTGCTTCGACAGGAAGCGGCGATCGTAGCCGATGATCACGCCGCGCTTCTCCAGCGACAGCCGCGTAATTTCGTTGGCCAATGCCTGCGAGAGCCGGCGCACATTATGCAGGGTGAATCCCTCGCCAATCAGCGCCCGCCAGCCTCCGGTGCCAAACGTAATCAGGTTCTGCTCTTCCTGCCGTCGCGGACGATACAGCCGCTTCTGCAGGATGAATTCCGCCCGCTCAAAGTCCGCATCGGAATTGACGCCCTGCACTTCGTCCGGATCGTAAAGCTGGTAGTTCTCCACCTTCAGTCTCGACCGGATCAACTGGTGAACGCAGTCGGTGAGCCGATAATCGCCATCTACCGGTGAAGGTGACAGTTTCTGCAGTGCCGCCGCGATCACTTTTGCGTTGACGACATACGCCCCGACGTTGACCTCCCGGATGGCCCGCACTTCGGGCGACGCCTCGGTGTCTTCGATGATGTCAATGATCTGCCCGCCGGCGTTGCGAATGATTCTCCCGTAAGGCATCGGCTTATCGACTACCGCAGTCAGCAGCGTCAAGTGGGCCCGTTTCAGGTGATGTCGATTGAGCAATCCCAGAATCGACGCCGGGCGAAACAGTGGAGTGTCCCCATAAAGAATCAGCAGGTTGCCGTCAAACTCCGCTAGCGTCTTCGAGACTTGCAGGACGGCGTCTCCGGTTCCCCGCGGCTTCTCCTGTTCCACGTAATGAAACTTCGGACCGAGGTGATCACGAATCTCCTGCTGCCGGTATCCCACCACAACGTAAATGTCTTCAGGTCCTGCGACCTGCAACGCGTTTTGCAAGACATATTCCACGATGCTGTGGTCGCCCAGTTTCTTCAGCACCAGCGACTGGCCATCGGCCGTAGTCGCATCCTTGCCCGCGGCCAGGATCGCGGCCTTCAAGGCCGGCTTATTGGAATTCAAGTCATTCGACATTCTGCCCGTACCTGTTCTTCCTGCTGCCATTCGCAACTACCAATACCCACCGTCGCCGTGCGTCTCACACCTCGGCAGTCTCAAGACTGGCTGGCACCGCGCGACCGCCGCGAATCGGCACAAATCGTGAAAGGATCATCGCGGGTATGGCCGAGAGCAGCACCCATACAAAGAAGTGCTGATAGCCAATTTTCATCTGGATCCATCCGCTGATGGCTCCCGGCAGGATCAGCCCAAGATTCATGAGGGAGTTAGCGAACGCATAGTGCGCCGTCTGATACTTGCCCGGAGCGATCTCCTGCATCATCAGCAGCATTACGCCCACAAATCCGAAACCATAGCCAAACATCTCGAGCGACATGGCCAGCGTGATCAACACCGAACTACTGGGCAACTCCGTGCTGAGATAGAAATAGGTCAGCATTGGTAGGTTCATCACCAGGATCAGCGGCAGCAGCGCGCGCTTCAATCCCAGCCACGCGGCGAAATATCCGCCGAGGATGCTTCCCACGATGAACGCAGCTGTGCCAAACGTGCCGTAAATCGTTCCAAACTGTGTGGTGCTGAGGCCGAGGCCTCCTTGTGCGCGCGCTGCCTTCAGGAAAAGTGGCCCAATCTTTACCACTTGTCCTTCTCCTGCCCTATAGAGAAACACAAACACAAGAAGGAAATAGATATTGGGCTTCTTGAAGAAGCTCACGACCACATCCCAGAACGTCGCCAGCATTTCGCGCAGGTTTTTAGAATGCCTTTCTTCGCCGCCCGACGGCAGCACCCGCGAGTGAAACAGGCTGAGCACCACCAGCGTGATTCCAACCGTGGCGAAGATGATCATCCACGCTCGCACCGCCGGCATCCGGTTCTCAAGATAGCCAGCCAAGATCAGCAGTCCGCCCTGGGAAAAGAATCGCGCTATGTTGTAGAAGCCTCCCTGCCAACCCGCATACGCCGCTTGCTGCTTGGGAGTCAGGGCGCCTATATACAGCCCGTCCGCCGCGATATCGTGAGTCGATGAGCAGAAAGCAACCAGCGCGAAGAAAGCTATGCTGTAACGAAAATAGTCCGGCAGCGGTAGGCAGAGCGCCAGCAATCCAAGGCTCACTCCACCAACGAACTCCATCAAGACCACGAAAAACTTCTTAGTCTTGTACATCTCCAGGAATGGGCTCCACAGCGGCTTCAACGACCACGGCAGCCCAAGCAGGCTAACTGTTGCCGTAATCGTCCGGTTGTCCACTCCCATGCGCGAGTAGAAGATAAGTGCCATCATGCCGACGGCATAGAACGGCAGCCCTTCGGCGAAATACAGGGTAGGCACCCACACGGCGGGCGAGACACCGGTGCGTCGAGTTGTGCTCATCGCTTCCTTTCGTGCTTCCGCCGCGGAATTGCAATCCAGTGCCTGAAAAACTCAGCCCGACGGCCACTGCCAACATACAAGAGCAACCCGCGAGTCACAACCTTCAGCGCCTACTCGCAATCGATCATAAACGATCATATTCGAAAGACCTCGATTTGCCAACGGTTGGCCAGGCATCGTCGCTTCTCCCTGACCGCTAACTGCTATCCTCAAAAGGAACCCTACGCAAAGGAATCCCGACGTAATTGCCGCCTATCCTCAACGCTCAAGGTCTGTCGAAACGCTTCGGGGCTACTCCCCTTTTCGAAGGAATCTCGTTCGTCATCAACGAACGCGACCGGATCGGCTTGATCGGGCCTAACGGCTCAGGGAAGTCAACCCTCCTGCGAATCCTCTCCGGCGAGATGTCCTCCGACAGCGGCGAAGTTGCGTTGCGTAAGCGCACTCGTCTCAGCTACCTGCAGCAGGAATCTCAGTTCCCTTCCGGCCAGTCCGTTCGCGACGTGATTCATACAGCGCTTAAACAAGCCCAGGTTCCCGAAGCTGAGTGGGAGGCGCGCACTGAAGAAACCCTCGGCCGCACCGGCTTCGAGGACTTCGAGCAGGATGCAGCCGCGTTATCCGGAGGCTGGCGAAAACGGCTGGCCATCGCTGAGGCGCTGGTGCAGCAGCCTGACATCCTCTTGCTCGACGAACCCACCAACCACCTCGACCTCGCTGGCATCGAATGGCTCGAAGAGTTACTACAAGACGCGCCGTTCGCATCCGTCATCGTCAGCCACGATCGCTATTTCCTCGAAAACGTGGCCACCCAGATGGTCGAATTGAGCCGCGTGTATCCCGAGGGATTCCTGCGCACCAGCGGGCACTACACCGACTTCCTGGAAAAGAAAGAGGAATTCCTTCACTCCCAGGGCAAACGGCAGGAAGCGCTCGAGAACCTGGTCAAGAACGAGATCGCATGGCTTCGACGAGGCGCCAAGGCCCGCACCCGCAAGTCAAAGGCCCGCATTGGAAAAGCTCACCAGTTGATCGGAGAACTGGCCGACTTGAATACTCGCACGCGCTCCGCCAAAACCGGAATCGATTTCTCCGCCACAGACCGCCAGACCAAGCGGCTCATTGAACTCGAGAACGTCGGCTACACCATTGCCGATCGTTCTCTCTTTTCGGAGATCGACTTCGCCATTACCGCAGGCATGCGCGTCGGGCTCGTCGGCCCCAACGGCAGTGGCAAATCGACTCTGTTGCGCCTGCTGCAAGGCGAAGTCACTCCCACCAGCGGGACCCTGCGCCGTGCCGACTCATTGCAGATCGTCTATTTCGACCAGAACCGGCAGCTCGATTCGGGTGATACTCTCCGCCGTGCCCTTGCCCCCGACAGCGACTCAGTCGTGTATCAGGACCGGGTCATTCACGTCGCCTCATGGGCTGCGCGGTTCCTGTTTAGCGGCGAACAGCTCAACCAGCCGGTCGCAAATCTTTCCGGAGGCGAACGCGCTCGGGTACTGATCGCCAAGCTCATGCTTCAGCCGGCAGACGTTCTCCTGCTCGACGAGCCTACCAACGACCTCGATATTCCGACACTCGAGATCCTGGAAGAGAGCCTGCTGGAATATCGTGGCGCGCTGGTTCTGGTCACACACGATCGCTACATGCTGGACCGAGTATCAAACGTTGTGATTGGTCTCGATGGACTTGGTGAAGCCGGGCGGTTCGCCGACTATTCGCAGTGGGAAGTGTGGCAAGCCGGGCAAATCGAGAACGCCAAACAGTCAACCTCGAAGCCCACCGAATCAGAGAGCACCTCCACGCCACCGGCGCCCAGGAAGAAGCTGTCCTATCTGGAAGCCCGCGAATACGCCACCATCGAGCAACGGGTTGCTGAAGCCGAGGCAACATTAGCCGCCAAGCAGGCGGCTATGGAAGATCCAGCCATCGCGACTGATGCCGATCGAATTGTCGCCGCGCACGCCGAATACAACCAGGCCAGGAGCCTCGTTGACGCGCTGTATGCCCGATGGACAGAGCTTGAAAGCAAAATCAACTAACCGACTTACTGCACTAAGCGCTCAAGCAGACGATGAATCCCGCCGAGGCTCTCGGGCCAAAGCAATACGGTGACAGCGACACCAGCGATGACGAGCGAGGCGTTACGGGCAAATGCCTTCAGTGGAGCGAGGGGCTTTTCCGCATATGCCGGTTCCCGCAGTAAACGATCCACTCGTGTCTCCAGATCGCGATCGTCATCCACCAGCGACGACATCAAGGATGACAGCAAATAGGACGGGGTAGGATGTACCCCCATCTTCGCAACCTTGACCAGCGCCGCGGCGAGCGATAACGCGCGCTGGGGATCGCCGTCCACCGCCTGGTCGTCAGCCGCCCACTCGGTGAACCTGGCCCAGCCACGCTCCAGGTTGGAAAGGCCGGAGACCATAGGCAGGATGTCAGGAGCGAGCAGGAAGAGAAACTTCTTCAGGTTATCGCGCGCGACCCGATGCGCAGCCTCATGCCGGAACGCCGCTTCCTTCTGCTCCTCGCTCAGCGCGTTCATCACCGATTCGGACACCAGCAGCCAGGGATGAATCACGCCGGCCACGGCCAGAAGCGGAACGCCGCCATTCAGCACCAGCATAGGAGGCGCGCCTTGGCCGACTATCTTCTCAACTCCGTTGCTCTGACAGGCTCGGATGTATTGTGCTGTCCGCGCAACCGATAGCAGTCCTCTTACAAGCGCGACCATCCAAACAGCTCCGCCCAGCAAGGCTGCCAGCAGACACGCAAAGCCCACGCGCTCGCTGGCGATGTCCGGCTCCAGCCAAACGTAACTGGGCACGCAAAATCCGATCACGAGAAACAGCGTTGCCGCCGCCGGCGCCATCCGTAACCAGAAGAGTAGCCGCGCCGATACCCCCGGCTTCATCGTCTCGGCAATCTTCACCGCCGCCGGAGCGACGCTCCGAATGACGAGCCAGCACAATGCATGCACCACGAAAAACGTAGCGAAGCATAGGCACAGCAACCGTAGGTAGTACGGAAGTGTCATTAGCGGTTCTTCTCGGCCAGTTCCTCGCGTTTGCGCTGGATCTTCTTCTCGAGTTCGTCCAGCAGCTCAGAGTCGTGTGTGCCCACCGCGTCGACCAGGCAAGAGAGCAGGAGGTGACGCGATTCCTCTGGGCCCGCCAAAAACCCCGCCATCAGCTCTTTCGCCCTGCAACTGTCCCAGTCTTCCCGTGAGAGCTTGACGCTATACACGAACGTGCGATCGGTCATCTCGCGGTGGAGGAATCCCTTCTTGAACAACCGGTCAAGGGTTGTCATCACCGTCGTATAGGCCAGGTTCCGCTCCATCCGTTCCATCACGTCACGGGAATTGCTTGCTCCGAAGTTCCACATGACCTCCATTACGTCTAGCTCCAGAGGCCCCAAATGCATCCCCACCACCGACACGCGATCGGCGGCAGGGCGCTGCTTCAAAACATCATCCATTAGCGCCACTCCACGAAGGAAATACTTAGTCGTTGGATTCTATCGTCACGCCCGCTTGCAAGGCCAGACAAAAGTTACGTTCGCTCCCGTCCTGTTCTTATTGCGATATCTGTAATTCGATTGCGGCCTCGATCGCCGAAATCTCCATCGGGTGCAACCCCGCTTTCTCGACGGCGTGGTTAAACTCCACCAGTTGCCCCTGCTTCAGCTTCTTCCACTCCGCAGTTCGGCTCTTCGCCGCATCGTTAGAAAGCCGGTAGACCTCAATCGCCTGCGCAGGCGTCGTGCGGTCGCCCCCTTCCACAACCCGCAGGGCCGACTGCAGGCCGCTGACTGCACTCTCCAGACCCATCGTCTCTGACGGGGCTTTACTTCCCTTCTCGATCCCGTTGATCGCCGCCTCCAGAGCTTCGGCCTGCGTCAGCAACGCAGGTTTTCCCTGGAGCTGTTCCTTCAGCTTCCCGAGGCTGCTTTTTGCGGCGTTCAGCTCTGCCAAGGATTGCCGTCCGCGGCGCACCTCTCCAAATATCTCCAGCGCCAGGCTGAGTTGTTGCTCCAGCTCCGCCGTCGTTGCTTTCGACCGTGGATCCATCCGGACCTGTAGCGTCTGGTCAAACGTAGCCCCATCGACCGTGAGCTTCACTCGATATTGTCCCGGAGTCACGCGCGGCCCTCTCGGAGCGCCGAATCCCTCGTCTTCAAATTCTTCTCCGGTTCCGGAGCTGTTCCATCGCAGGTCCCACACGAAGCGATGCATTCCCGCAACGTTTTCCAGTTTGACGGGCTTGGGGAACCACCGCTCCGCTATCGCCATGGGAGGCATCTTCGCCTGTTTCTTGTCGCTGCTCGAATACCGCCGTACCAGCTTCCCTGTTGAATCCGAGATCTCGAGCTTTACCTCGGTTGCCTTTGCCGGAAGAAAGTAGTCAATCACTGCTCCGTCCGGAGGGTTCTTTGCCGTTGGTTCCTCAGGTGGAAACGGGCTACCCAGGAAGATGTCGTTGTCCACGCGCACCGCTGTCGCGGGTGCATAGAATCTCGCAGCCGTCGCCGCTGACTCGGCTGCGATTTGCCGCAACGGCGTGATGTTGTCGAGAATCCAGAACGCCCTGCCGTGCGTCGCGATGACCAGGTCATCACCGTGAATCGTCATGTCCCTTACCGACGAGACCGGAAGATTCAACTGCAGCGGCTGCCAGTGGTCTCCGTCGTCGAACGACACATAGATGCCGAGTTCCGTCCCCGCGAATAGCAACCCCTGGCGCTTCGTGTCTTCGCGAATCGCGTTCAGAAACGAGGTTCCTCCGATCCCTGCTGTGATCGGCTGCCAGGTTTTTCCGTAGTCCCGCGTGCGATACAAATACGGAGCTTGATCGTCTAGCCGATGCCTGTCGACCGCCGCGTACGCCACCGCCGGGTCAAAATGCGATGCCTCGATCATCGCGATCTTGCTCCAGTCGCTGACACCCGTCGGGGTCACATCGCTCCATGTCTTTCCGCCGTCGGTCGTGAGATGAATCAGTCCCGTGTCGCTTCCCGCCCAGATGACTTCCGCCTTCTTCGGCGACGGCGCGATCGAATACACCACGCCGAAGCCGCGCTCCTTCGCGTTCTGTGCGGTCGTCGGCGTCTTCGCATCGTCTGCCGCCGCGTTCGCGGCCGCGCCCGTCAGGTCAGGACTGATCGTCTGCCAATGTAGCCCTGCGTCAGTCGTTTTCATTACGTACTGAGTACCCAGGAAGAGCGTCCCCTTCTCGACCGGGGACATCACCAGCATTGGCGTCCACGGATCGCGGTACTTGCGCCCATTGATCTCCGTTCCAAAGTTTTGCAGCGGCCAGGGACTAATTTCCTGGCTCAACGAAGTCCGCCGGTCGTAACGCACTACGCCGCCGTAGGCACCAGTCGCGTACAGGATTTGCTCATCCTCCGGATCGACCACAATCCAACCGCTCTCGCCGCCGCCAATCAGGAACCAATCGGTCGCCGTGATCAATCCATGATCTGTCCGGCTCAACACACCCGCGCTGCCGCTGTCCTGCTGCGCTCCAAAAACCGCGTAAGGAAAATTGTTGTCGGTGGTCACGTGATAGAACTGCCCAATCGGCTGGTTGAACCATGACGACCATGTTTGACCGCGGTCCAGGCTTACGCTGGTTCCCTGGTCAGTCCCCAGCACCATGCGCGCCGAGTTCGTCGGATCGATCCACAGTTGGTGATAGTCATCGCCACCGGGCGCACCACGCACGATGCTGATCGTCTTTCCCGCGTCCTCAGACCGGTACAGCGCAACGTTGGGCATATACACGACGTCTGGATTGTTTGGATCGATCGTCGGCTGGTTGAAGTACCAAGCGCGGCTGGTCAAGCGCGCATCTCCATTCGCCAGCGTCCACGTATTCCCGCCATCATCCGAGCGATAGAGTCCCGACTTCTTGCCTGCGTCGATCAGCGCATAGACCCGTTGGCCGTTCGCTGAGACCGTAACCCCCACGCGTCCCCAATCGCCATCGGGCAAACCGTTGCCCTTGAGTTGCGTCCAGTTTGCGCCAGCATCGGTCGTGCGATAAATCCCGCCATTGGGGCCTTCCACAGGCGCGTAGGTGCTCCACGGAGGCCGATGTGCCTGCCACGTTCCCGCGAATAGCGTACTGGGAATCCCCGTCGCTATGGCTAAGTCGCTCACCCCAATTTCCGGCCCCTTATCGAGCACGTGGCTCCACGTCTTGCCACCGTCCGTCGATTTGTAAACTCCGCGCTCGGGGTTCGGGCCGTAGGCATGGCCCAGCGCTCCGACATACACGACCTCTGCATTCTTCGGATCGACCACAATGCGGCTAATCTGCCGGGTTTCGCGCAATCCAACACTCACCCACGTCTTGCCGCCGTCTCCGGACTTGTAAACCCCATCGCCCGACGACAGAGCGCTGCGAATGTCGGACTCGCCGGTGCCGGCGTAGATCACTTGCGAGTTCGACGGAGCCACCGCCAGCGCGCCAATCGAAGCTATGGGCTGCCCGTCGAACAGCGGCTCCCACGTTACCCCGGCATTCGGCGTCTTCCACACACCCCCGCCGACCGATCCAAAGAAATACGTCGCACCGTCGCCCGGAACGCCCGACACGGCAACCGCACGCCCGCCGCGAAACGGGCCAATGAGCCGCCATTGCATTGCATTGAAAAGTTCAGGCGGAACGCTTTGCGCCACTAGCGGCGCGCCTATAAAAAAAAGGAAGAGCAGGAAAGCCAGCCCTACGGAAGAGCGCTTCACTTTCGAGTCCATCAAATCGAAGTTCCCTCACACCTGCAATTTAGATTGAATTAGACTACACTTCGCCATACCGAACCACGAACAGGCTACACCGGCTGGCACAAATCTCCATCTCTGGATGCTCATGCGCATAAAACTGGCACTTCTCTCTGTCCTGTTGTTTGCCCTCCCCGTAGTTATTCACGCCCAGACCCAGCAGGTCGATACCAAAGCGCTCACCGAAATGCGTTGGCGCAATATTGGCCCCTTTCGCGGCGGACGCACTCGCGCCTTGGCAGGAGTTCCCAGCCAGCCGAACGTCTTCTACGTCGGCGCGGTCAACGGCGGCGTCTGGAAGACGACGGACTACGGCCGCACCTGGCAGCCGATTTTCGATCAACAGCCTACCGGCTCGATCGGCGCCATCGTTGTCTCTCCGTCCGACCCGCAGATCATTTACGTCGGCAGCGGCGAAGGGCTGCATCGCCCTGACCTCTCCGTCGGCGATGGCATCTACAAGTCCACCGATGGCGGCAAGACCTGGACCCACCTCGGACTTCGCGATGGCCAGCAGATTTCGCAGATGGCCATTGATCCCCGCGATCCCAATCGGCTCTTCGTCGCGGTTGCCGGACATCCCTACGGCCCCAATCCCGAGCGGGGCGTTTATCGCTCTACCGACGGCGCCAAGACCTTCGAGAAAGTCCTCTCTAAGGACGAAAACGTTGGCGCCGCCGGAGTCACCCTCGATCCCACCGACCCTAATGTGGTCTATGCCACATTGTGGGAGGCGCGTGAAGGCCCATGGGAAAACGCCGGATGGAACGGCACCAACGGCGGCATCTTCAAATCCACCGACGGCGGCCAGACGTGGAAGCAACTCTGCCGGCGGCCTGCCCGAAGGCATCGTCGAAGCCTACGTCAGCGTCGGCGTCAGCGATCCCAAGCGCCTCTTCGCCTCGGTAGCTACCAAAGAAACAGTTGACCTCTACGCCTCCTCCGATGCCGGCGCAACCTGGCACAATGCCACAACCGACCCGCGCCCCAAGGGCCGCATTGGCGGTGGCGACCTGGCCGTTCCGATGCTCGACCCCAAGAACCCCGACGTCGTCTATATGACTTCCACCGTGACCTGGAAGTCCACGGATGGCGGCAAAACCTGGATCGGTTTTCGCGGCGCCCCGGGCGGCGACGACTACCAGAACATCTGGATCAATCCCAACGACTCCAAAACCATTCTCATCACCAGCGACCAGGGCGCCATCGTCACCGTGAATGGCGGCGAGTCCTGGAGCTCGTGGTACAACCAGCCAACCGCGCAGGTCTACCACGTCGCCGCCGACAACGCCTTCCCGTATCGCCTTTGCGCTGGACAGCAGGAGAGCGGTTCCGTCTGCATCTCCAGCCGTGGCAACGACGGCGAGATCACTTTCCGCGAATGGCATCCGGTGGCGGCTGAAGAGTACGGTTACGTCGCGCCCGACCCGCTCGATCCAGACATCGTCTACGGCGGCAAGCTCACCCGCTTCGATCGTCGGACTGCGCAGGCGCAATACGTCATGCCGCTGGCGTTGCGTACTCCGGATTTCCGCGTCGTTCGAACCGAACCCGTGATGTTCTCGCCCGTTGATCCTCATGTTCTATACTTCGCAGCCAACACCCTGTGGACCACCCGCGATGGAGGTCGCAGTTGGAAGCAGATCAGTCCCGACCTGACCCGCAAGACTTGGGATGTCCCAGCAAGCGTAGGCATCTTCGCGTCGGAACCCTCAGCCAAACCCACGCAGCGCGGAGTCATCTACGCTCTCGCGCCCTCGCCTCTCGACATCAAGCGCATCTGGGTCGGCACCGATGATGGCCTCATCTGGCTCACTACCGACGGCGGCGCTAACTGGAATAACATCACTCCTCCGACGCTTACCGCATGGCAGAAGGTCTCGGTGCTCGAAGCCAGCCACTCTGATCCCAACACTGCGTACGCCGCGATCAACACCCTGCGGCTCGACGACCTGCGTCCGCACATCCTGCGCACCCGCGATGGCGGCAAGACCTGGACCGAGATCACCACCGGCATTCCCGATAACGAGAATGTGAACGCCGTGCGTGAAGACACCAAGCGTAAAGGCCTGCTGTTCGCCGGGACCGAACGCACGGTTTACGTTTCGTTCGACGACGGAGACCACTGGCAATCGCTCCGCCTCAACCTTCCGGCGACTTCGGTTCGCGATCTCACCATCAAGAACGATGATCTCGCCATCGGAACTCACGGGCGCGGATTCTGGATCCTCGACGACATCACTCCCTTGCGCCAGATCGACGACAAGGTGATTGCCGGCAACGCCTACCTGTTCGAGCCAGAGCTTACCTACCGCGTTCGCTGGGACATGAACAGCGATACGCCGCTGCCGCCCGATGTCCCGGCCGGGCAGAATCCGCCCGACGGCGCAGTGCTCGACTACTATCTGAAGTCCGCTGCCTCCGGCCCCATTACGTTGGAGATTCTCGACAGCAATGGGAAGCTCGTGCGGCGCTACTCCAGCACTGATCCTCTACCGCCGCCCGATCCCGAGCTGTCGATTCCGGCATACTGGCCGCGTCCGCCGCAAAAGCTATCGAGTGAAGCGGGCTTCCATCGCTTCCTGTGGGACCTCCACTATCAGCCTGTACCGGGCATCAAGCCGGAGTATCCCATCGCTGCGGTTTATGAGAACACCGCCCCAGCTTCGACTTCGCCCTGGGCCGTGCCCGGAAAATACCAGGTCGTGTTGACCGCGGACGGCAAGAAATACACTCGCGATCTCACGATCACCATGGACCCGCGTGTGAAGACCCCACTCGCCGGACTTCAGCAGCAGTTCGACCTTTCGCACCAGGTCTATGAAGACATCCTCCTTCTACAGCCCATCAACGAGCAGGTCGAGCACCTGCGCGCGCAGTTGAAGGCCCAGAAGGCGAAGTCTCCCGCTCCTGCTGATGCGGCGAAGCTCGATGCCTTCAGCCAGAAGCTCGACGCGTTCGCCGGGGCGGAGGGCCGTCGTCGTCGCGGAAACCAGCAGGCACCAACGCTCTCCAGCGTGCGCGGATCGCTGATGGAACTGTTCAGCGTCCTGCAGGATGTTGACGCCACCCCCACGGATCAGGCGGCGCAGGCAATTCCGGTGCTGCACAACTCCACGCAAACGCTGCTGAAGCAATGGGCGGAAATTCAGAAGACCGATCTGCCGCAATTGAAGTCGCAGCTCAATATTTCGGCGTTGCCTAAATTGCCCGAGGGGCCAAATATCCAACCCCTCGGCATCACCACGAACCGCGACGAGGAATGAGCCGCGCTCCAGGTCTCTCGCTCTTTTCGCCGGTCGTGGCGAGAGGGCGGGAGGCCGTTCTTATTCCCCCGCCACCCGCAACAACCACGCCACGATCGCCGTCCACTCTTTCTCGAAATCGCCATACGCGGCAGCCCTGTCTGCCCTCGTATACCAATACTTGGCGTTCGAGAGGTCGCCTTCTTTGCGATGCAGATACGCATGCACCCAGGAGCCATCCGGCCCCTCGTCGCGTTGGGCAGATTCGTGGGCTTTGGCCCAATCCCCCTTGGCGTCCCACCACAGGCCTTCGAGCGCGGGACTCAAGCCTGCGGGCGGAATTGGGTTTTTCAGCGACTCGCGAAACTCAGCGATCTTCATACAAGCCTCGAAGCACAATCAGCCTGACTACAGCTAAGTCCCCGGCTCGTGTGTCCGCAAGGACAACTGGCACGTAAACTCGTGCCGCAAATTACCACCACCCGGTACATCGTTCCCGCTGACATCTCTCATTTCCGGTGATATGTTCTGGAAATGCTCCGACGAATCGCGCTTGCTATTCTCGTGCTGTCCCTGCTCTCCACTTTTGCAATCGCACAACAAACCGCCGATGACGCAGTCAATGCGGTCAAGAACCTCGAGCAATATCGCGAAGGGCTGATCAAGCAATGGATGAACGACTTCGGCAACCTCGGTCGCTATCGCGAAACCAACTCCAAACTTGCATTGCTTTCGGCGAATGAGGACCGCGTGGTCTTTATGGGCGACTCGATCACCGACATCTGGAAGCTCGACAAATATTTTCCCGGCAAGCCTTACATTAATCGCGCAATCGGAGGACAAACGACACCGCAGATGTTGATTCGCTTCCGTCCCGATGTGATTGATCTGGAACCGAAGGTGGTAGTCATCCTTGCGGGCACCAACGACATCGCGGGAAATACCGGTCCGATGACGCTTGCCGAAATCGAAGCCAACCTGAAGACGATGACGGAACTGGCGCGCATTCATGGCATTCATGTCGTGCTTGCATCGGTGCTTCCGGTGAACGATTACACCGAGCGATCGAAGATGTTTTTCCCGCTCCGTTCGCCCGCTCAAATCCTCGAACTCAATCGCTGGATCAAGGACTACGCTGCGCGGAACGGCTGCATCTATCTCGACTACTTCAGCGCCATGGTCGATGACAAAGGCTTGCTGAAGCGCGATCTCGCGGACGACGGCTTGCATCCGAACGACAACGGCTTCGCCATCATGGCGCCGATGGCGCAAAAGGCCATCGACCAAGCGCTGGCGATGCACTGAGCGTCTCACAGTTTGTTTAGCCCATCCAGCGCCGCCACCTTGAAGGCCTCGGCCAAGGTCGGGTAGTTGAACACGGCGTCGCGGAAGTATTCGATTGTGCCTCCCAACGCCAGCACTGCCTGGCCGATGTGCACGATCTCTGCCGCCCGGTCACCGATGATGTGCACTCCCAGCAACTTCAGGGTCGCGGGATCGAAGATCAGCTTCAGGAACCCCTGGTCGTCACCCAGCATCTGGCCTTTCGCTAGTTCCGCGTAGCGCGCGATGCCGATCTCGTAAGGAATTTTGTCGCGGGTCAGTTGCTCTTCCGTGGCCCCGACCATCGAAATCTCGGGGATGGTGTACACACCGTACGGAATGAGGTTCGGCGGGATGGCGGCCGCTACTCCGAAGATGTGGCAGCTTGCCAGTCGGCCCTGCTCCATCGAGGTGCTGGCCAGAGCCGGAAATCCGATTACATCGCCCGCCGCATATACGTACGGCACTTCGGTCTGGAAGTTCTCGTCAACGACGATTTTGCCACGTCCGTCAGGATGGAGGCCGATCGCTTCCACGTTGAGCTGATCGCTGTTGGCCCAGCGTCCTACCGCATACATCAGCGCTTGCCCGTGTACCGTCTTTCCGCTCTCCAGCTTGGCGAACACGCGGTCGCGGTCCTGGTCGAATCCCACCGCAACCACCTTCTCGCCAAGGCGAAAGACGGTTCCCAATTGCCGGAGCTGAAAGCAGAGGCTCTCGACAATCTCGCGGTCCGCGAAGTCCAGAATGATCGGGCGCTGATCGAGGAGCGTGACCTTCACCCCGAGCGCCGCGAACATCGACGCGTACTCCAGCCCAATGATGCCCGCTCCCACCACGATCAGCTCGCGCGGCAGTTCCGGCAGATCGTGTACCTGGTCGGAATCGAAAATCCGCTTGCCATCGATGGGAATCTGCTCGTCGTGAGCCGGTCTCGTTCCGCACGCGATTACGAAATAGTCCCCGTGCACCAGGGTGGTTCCCAGATCGCTCTGAATTTCCACCGTGTGGTCCGAGATAAAACGCGCGTTGCCTTCGAGCACCGTCACCCGGTTGCGGCGCAGTTGCGACTTGATGACCTCGATCTCGCGCGCCATGACCGCATCCGAGCGGAACACCAGGTCCTGCATCGCGATCTGGTCTTTCACCGCGTAGCCTCGGCCGTAAAACGTGCGCTGGCGGAGCCCGCTCAGGTACAGCACGGCTTCGCGAAACGTCTTGCTGGGGATGGTTCCGGTGTTGACGCAGACTCCGCCGATGCAGCGCTTGCGCTCGATGATCGCAACCTTCTTGCGCATCTTGGCGGCGCAGATTGCGGCCTTTTGTCCGGCAGGGCCGCTGCCGACGACTACCAAATCGAACGAGTTGTTACTGCTGACGGCTGTGGCCATCGAAGACACCTCTCCCCCAAGGGGGCTACTCGCTGAAGCGCGACCTGACGGGAGAATGCACTTCCGGTGAAATGAAACTAGCATCATTCGGCCTCGAACGGAAGGCGTGGAACAAGCTGCGGCTTACGCAGTCACGGAGTTCCATGCTTGCCGTCTGAAACTTGAGACTTGTTCACCCTCAACTGACGACTAACCACTGGTAACTGTCCTGTCGGGCATGCTCCCGAGGAAAATCGTTCTCACGACGTCGCGAACGGCCCAGACGGGTGTACTATTCCGGCCTAAGGGATCTGTATGAGCCTGAATCCAACGCCTCCGGGTTGGGCCGCAGCGCTGCTTCGAGCATTTCTTAGGCCCAGCGATCTCAACCGCGTCTCTGGCGCCCTGCTGGACGAGTACCGCGATAGTGTTTATCCACGTTGCGGAAGACAACGAGCAGATCTGTGGTACGCGAGGCAGGTACTCGGCTTCGTTTCGCGTCGTACTTATGCTTGGGCAGTCGTATTTGCCGTAGCCTTCATCGCGCGAACCGCAATCGACTGGCTGCTCCCGACCACAGATTTCCATCTGCGGTCAACGCTCTCAACCATCCTGGGTGTCGGTATTCTGCTACTCGCCGGATTCTGGGCTGCGTTTCGCTCGGGATCGTTCGCTGCTGGTCCCCTGATGGGAATTTCCATCGTCGCCGTCGCAGCACCACTCACGATCGCGGGCGCGGCGGCTCTCCTCGCGATGTCGCACACTCCTTCGACCATCGCGGCCATTCGCGGCAGCGGCGGCCTTGCAGAAGCCTTCACATTACCGCTGTTGATGATTGTGCCGGGAGTGATTTTTGGTGCGATAGGCGGTTTCGTCGGGTCTGCCGCAAAACGACTGAGCTCTGCGTAGCTGGGTGCCCCATCCTTTGCCCTGCAAAGGGTGGGCGTGCTGGCTCACGGAAAAACTCAATCCCTTCCGTTTGTATCAAGACACGACTTCACTCCGGATTGTGCATTTAATGCAAGGCGCTACAATCCGAGTAGATGGAGCCGCGAACGAGTTTACAGAGATTGCGCCGGTACGGAACCAGATTTATGAAGATGTTCATTCGTAAATTTGGCGAGTTCCTTTGGGCGCAGATAGTAGTTGGCCTCGGATTGGCAGGCGCTATTCTGTGGCAACAGATAGCACGTGGGTTGATCTCTGAGCCAACCATCAAAGCCAACATTCTAGCAGTTGCAACACCTTACATGTATTTACTCGGCGTGTTGGTGGTGTGGCATCTCGGTCGAACTGCTTTCTTATTGCACGTAGAGGATCAACTGGAAATAGAAGGACTGCAACGAGACGTTGAGCGCCTAAAACCCCAATCCGATGCCGCTGTGTCTGCATCCGCGGAACGACTGGCAGAAATTCAGCGATTGATTGACGCCATAGACGTTCGGCTAGAGCCATCCAGCGGTCCGAGCACTGAGATCGTGTTAAGGGTGGCCAACAATGGCTCACCGCGAGACATGTCTGCCCAATGCACTGTGACCGCATTGCGGATTGGCGGGAAGGCGCACGAAGTATCAAGTAGGACATTCGACCTCAAATGGGAAAATGAATCTGGGCGCATAGTCCGAGTTGGATCACACCCACGCAATCTTGTCATTGCCACGGTTGATCACCAGCGAGGTAAGGGATTGCCCACAATGCGTGTTTGGGGGCTGTTGGATGGCAAGGCAAAAGAATACGAATGGCGAAGCTGGAACGAGGAACCCGGTGAAGAACTGCCAGAGTACGATCTCCGAATAACGGTTTACAGCGACGGTTCCGAGCCATATTCGGAAACATTTATCCTGCGCCCAGAATCGTGGCTTGGCCCACTCACGATGGCGATAAAAGCGCCCACTCCTTCAGGGCACACGCACGCAATTCCCCCAGACGCCCCGAGGGTAATTATTAACTTTGACCGTAGCGAACACCGCGATATGTATGCACAGCCGTTGGGCATGAAGCTAGTACGTAATCGCAAAGTTAAGTTGCTAAATCGCGGAGGGGACGCGTTTCACGTACAGATCGAGCCCATAAATTTGGAAGCATACACAGTAACTTTCGAGAGTGTGGCAAGCCTCCTCTCTGACTCGGACATAGAGCTTGCGCCATTTGTGGAGAGAAAGGATGGGATCGGATTGGGTCCCGCACTGAATAGGGATCTCGATATTTATTTAATCGAAGATTCGGACATGGCCGTGAGATCCGGGAAACGTAAGGGGTTCTTGGGGGATGATGATGCTGATATGGAGCACCTTGTCCCAGTAAGCGTGGTCTATTGCGACATGACCGAGAATTGGTATCGGACGAGGCAGCAACTCAAGTTCGACGCCTTCCACTATACGATCAAAACAGAGTTGCTCGGATATGAGGGGATCCCTAAGCCGCAATGAGTTCTTTGTACCCAAGGTGCCCGGCTTGCCGGGTGCTGGATGCCCCAGAGCTTGCCGAAGGGTTCGCGCCGCGCCTTTTGCCGCTAACCTGGGAACAGCCCACACCTGTGCCTCCGTTCTCGCTGGCAGCTGGCTACTGGCAACTAGCTGGTTACTTTCGTAACTTGCTCCCGCTCTAAATCATTGACAACGTCGCTTCCTCTACCCACGCTAAAAGCTGGAGAGTCCCGCCCGAACGCGCCACATTCGCGTCCGTCAGCCGTGTCTCTCGAAATTTTTCGCGCGCGCCGGCATAACGCTGCGGCTGTGACTTTTGCTTTTGGCTCTTGCTTTGGCTAATTGCTTATTGCTTATTGCCAATTGCTAATCACCAGTTACCAGCTACCAGTAACCAGCCCGCGCCAAGGGAGCAATAATGAGCGACCCACTCAACACCTGCCATCATCTCTACGACGAAGGCGGCCAATGCAACTCCGCCGCCGTCACTGACCAGAACTATTGCACCTATCATCTTCGCTACCGCGCACGCCAGCTCCGCATGGCCCAGCTTCGCGCCCGGAGCGAACGCTTCGACATCAAACTTCCACCGCTGGAATCCATGTACGCCGTGCAGTCCGCGCTGACGCAACTCGCTGAGGCACTCGCCGCCGACATGATCGACCCTAAGCGCGCACAGCAGCTTCTGTCGGTGCTGCGCCTCGCTTCGCTAAACCTTAGGCACCCCGACAAGTGGCACCCCAGTGTCTATCACACCGAAGTCGCCGGCCCCGCCGTCGATCTCGCCGCTGAGTACGGCCTCCCCAGCGATCTCGACCTCGACACTCCACCCGAACTCGCCTTCCCTCAGAGTGTCATCCTGAGCAAGGAGCGGAGCGACGAGTCGAAGGACCCCTTTGTATCGCTACCTCGCGCGGGTGGCGACTCTCCTACTGGCAACTGGCAACCGACAACTGACAACTTCCCCGACTCCCCCATGCCCACCGTCGCCTACTGCAAAGACGGCTCCGGCTGCCCCGAGCACACCATCCGCGCCGACTTCCCCGTCACCCCGGACGCCGTCGAGGTCTTCGACGTCCTCGAGACCCAGGGCTCCGATGCCTCCCGCCGTCGTGCCAAACAACTGGCATACAATCGCCAGCGCCGCCAGCAGCACGACAACCGCAAGCGTTATACCGCCATTGCTCTCGAGCGCAACCTCCGCCTCGCCGCCGAAAAACTGGCCGAGCGCAAACTCGCCGACAGGGAGGCACTGGAAAGACTCGCCGCCAAAAAGCCCTCCGCCGCTGTCGAGACTGGCGAAACCTTCGCCACAAAGGAGGCCGTCACCGCCTGATTGAACACCAGCCCGACTTGCTTTGTCGGGACTGCCACTCGGATTCAGCCATTCGGGCTTGACGTCAGGCCTCATTGGTTAGCGTGTGCCTCACGAGGCCTCGAGCGATTCGAATTAAACGCGAACTGGGACGACCCAGCCGCTTGCGGCGAGATTTGTTTTAGCCGTCGGCGTGAGCCGCGGACACGACGATTTCTTGGGTTGCCCGGAGCCCGCACCGCGGGCGGCACACTGTAACGATGACCGCCCAAGGGAGGCTGTAAGTCCAACGGGCTGAATTGGATACATATAACTATCAATAGAACCAACAAGATGCGAACAATTTCCGGTTAACTCGATGAAAACAAAAGACGCGCAAGAAATAAATTTCGCACAGCGGAAACTAAGGACGACCGGAAGAGGGCATGTACACTGATATGCCACGCAACCCTGAAGGCTTGAACAACACCGTACCATCCTCCCGTACCGGGGACAAAATCCGCGAACCGCGGTGGCCGGCATTCATTGCCATGCTGGCTGGCGGCATGTTGTACCTGGCGCTGCCGGAGAGGATATCCCTCGGCCCTAGCTGGGCACTGCTAGCTGTCATTCTCGTTTTGCTGGTTCCCATCAACGCGACTTATTACGCCGGTCGCTACAATGTGACGCGGGTTCTCACCTTCGGCGCCAACATCGCGATCACCATCGGATTAGTCGGTTCGCTCGCGCTGCTGATTCAGGGTTTGCCCTATCACAAAGACCCTCCTGGGACGCTGCTGCGTTCCGCCACGGCGCTCTGGATCACCAACATATTGGTCTTCGCGTTGTGGTACTGGAAACTGGATGCCGGCGGCCCGTTGGGCCGCGATGAGCACCGGCAGTATACCGCGGGAGCATTTCTTTTCCCGCAAATGGTGGCGCGGGAGAAGCAGGAAACTCCGTGGTCGCCGAACTTTCTCGACTACCTTTTTTTAGCCTTCAACACCAGCACGGCCTTCTCGCCGACGGATACAGCCGTTCTCTCGCGCTGGGCAAAGGTGGGCATGATGTTGCAGTCGTTGATTTCCCTGACGATCGTTGTGCTGCTGGCGGCAAGGGCGGTGAATATTTTCTGATTTAGTTGCCAGTGGCCAGTTGTCAGAAAGGCAGTGGCTAGTGGCTAGAAAGACAAAAAACGTCCGTTGCTGGTTGGCAGAACAAGCGCGAAAAAAATGGGGCACCCGGGATCCTCGTTACTTCACGCCCTCGACCATGTAGAGGTCGGAGAGGGTGCGGATGTAGCCGTAGACGTAGGATTTTCCGTCGGCGGAGAGTTCGAGGCCACGGATGGTGTCGATGCCGGCGGAGTCGCTGGGGACGAGTTGTTTCCAGGGCTTGCGTTGGCCGGTGCTCAAGTCAATCTGGAAAACTCGGGCGGGAATTTCGCCGAAGCGGTACACGTAGATCGACTTGCCGTCGGCAGACCAGCCAGTCGGAATCTCACCCGCTTCGGTGCCCTTGACCGGAACCGGATCGCCGCCTGCGATGGGATACAGGTAAATGTGGCCGTCGGGGCCGGTGCTGGCCACCGAGTCTCCCTTGGGCGAGAGAACCACAAAGGCGCTCACGCCCTCTGGGCTGATCGGATGCGGCTGCTTTTCGTCGACCGACTCAACATAGAGACGGAAGCCGTGTCCAGGCTCGTTGCCCGAGAAGACCAGGGTCTTGCCATCGGGCAGCCAGCGGGTCCACAGGTGATTGATTGTGTCTTGAATGAGCGGCTTCGATTCTCCGACTCCGGTGGGCAGAAGCATGAGGGGCGCGGGAGGCGTGTTCGGCCTGATGACTGCCCACTTACCGTCGGGGGAGAGCGCCACGCCGGTACCTTCGCTCAACCGGATTGCGGGCGAGCCGTCGGTCTTGCGGAGGAACACGGCATACTTGGGGCCGCCGCCCTCGCCGCTTTCGGTGAAGAGCATAGTGCTGCCGTCGGCGGACAGGTCACCGGGTGTGGACCAGTCGAGCCACGACAGATCGCGTTCTTTCGCGGCGCCGGGAGCGAGGCCGATCATTCCAGCGCGGTCGTTGCCGCGGGTCAGCAGGACATTCCCGTCGTGTCCGACATCGAGTATGGTGAGTTCGCCCAGGACACGCGCCAGCAATCGGAGCTTGCCCGACAGGTCCACCGCATAGAGCGAGCGGTCACCGCCGGTTCGCGTTGCGGTAAACCACACCTCCTCGCCGCCGGGGGCCCAGGCCAGTCCCTGAATGCTGTCCCAGCCAGTGGAGAGGACGGTCTTTTTTCCGGCGAGATCGACGATGGCGACCGAGCCTCCGTCGTCGCCAAGGGTCGGGTGGTCGATCAGCGCAATGGAGTTTCCCTTGGGCGAGACCCGAATGTGCCCGATCCAGCCGTCGGGAGTGTAGAGCAACTTTCCGGCGGGATATTCGAGGCGATGGCGTCCCTGCTCGTAGCGCACAATTGCGAGAGACGAACCGTCGGGCGACCAATCGGCCCACTCGACGTTCTCCATGACTTCTCGAGGAGCGCCGCCGACCAGAGAGACGCGCGCCAGCGTGCCGGAATAGAGGAACGACGCGATGGGATGACTGTTGAGCGCGAGCGCCATTTCGCCCGCCGACGAAACGGCGAGCACGTCTGCGCCTTCGGGCTCCAGCTCGTGCGAGTCGGGGCTTTCGGGACGCGTGGTGAAGAGCTGCAGCGGCTTGCCTTCCCAGGCGGCGCTGTAAACGATCATCTTGCCGTCGGGAGCGAAGCGCGCGGAGCGTACCATGCCGCGACGGAAGGTCAGAGGATGATACGTGGGAAGCGCTGCCTGTTCTGGCTTGCCCAGCAGCAGCATGCCGATCGCGAGTCCGACGAGCAAGGCGACCAGCGCCACGGCGGCGAGTTTCAAGAGGTTGGACTTGCCCTTCGGCGTTTCGCCGGTCGGCGTAGTAGCTTTCCGGACGGTCGACGAACTGACCGCAGCACTCGCCGCACTGGAGGCGCGCACGCGGGAACTGTCGAGGTCGCGCTTGATGCGCTTCAGGTCGCCGCGCAACTCGGCCGCCGTCTGGTAGCGCATGTCCCGATCTTTCTCCAGAGACTTGCTGATGAGTTCGTCCAGCTTGGCGGGGATCGAGGGATTCACTTGCGAGACTGGCGGAGGTGTGCGATTCAGAATGGATTCGAAGACTACTCCGCTGCTGCTGCCTTGGAACGCGACCACTCCGGTCGCCATCTCGTACAAGACGACGCCGAAGGAGAACAGGTCGGTGCGGGCGTCCAACTCATCGGCGCGCACCTGCTCGGGAGACATGTAGGCCACGGTTCCGACGGTCGAGCCCGGGCTGGTCATATGCGGCGTGGCGTTGGTGGCGGTGTTCTCACCGTACTCCGCAACTACCTTGGCCAAACCAAAATCCAGCAGCTTTGCCTGGCCGCGCTTGGTGACGAAGATATTTGCGGGCTTGATGTCGCGATGAATGATGCGCTTAGAGTGGGCGGCGTCGAGCGCGTCGGCGATTTCGATGCCCAGGGTCAGGAGCAGTTCAACGTCGAGCGGCCGGCCGCCCATGCGGTGCTTGAGGGTGAGGCCGTCGAGATATTCCATGGCGATGAAGGCCTGGCCGTCCTGCTCGCCGATGTCGTAAATAGTGCAGATGTTGGGGTGATTCAGGGCGGATGCGGCCTGCGCCTCGCGCTGAAAGCGGGCGAGGGCCTCGGGGTTCTGGCCGACTTCATCGGGCAGGAACTTGAGGGCGACAAAGCGTTTGAGGCGGGTGTCTTCAGCCTTGTAGACGACGCCCATCCCACCACCACCGAGTTTTTCGATTATGCGGTAATGCGAGATTGTTGTGTCGATCATGGCCAAAGTGGTTGCTAGATCATAGGGCGCTTGTTGGGATCAGTCAATTTGGAAAAGCAGTGGTTAGTGGATAGCGGCTAGTGGCTAGAAAAGAACCTTGGCAGCGGTGAGTTATGGCGGCTCGGGTTGGCGCCGACGAAGGGCGCGAACCCTTCGAGGAGCTCAGGGCAGGCTCTCGGGCACAACTCCTTGGTGCGATATACTTGTTGGTTTGCCACAGCGCACTTGCTCTTACTATCAAGGAGTTTTCCTAATGTCATCAGCAGCCGTTTCCTATGCACGCGAAAATCAAAAGCGCTTTCTTGAGGAGCTGAAAGACCTGCTCCGCATTCCCAGTGTCAGCACGGCCGAGGAGCACAAGGGCGACATCCTCAAGGCCGCCGACGTGGTCGCCAACGACCTCAAGCGCATCGGCTTTGAGCATGTCGAGATCATTCCCACCCAGGGTCATCCGCTGGTGTATGCCGACTGGCTGCATGCTGCCGCCAAGCCGACGGCGCTGTGTTATGCGCATTACGATGTTCAGCCAGCCGAGCCTTTGGACGAGTGGCTTACTCCGCCGTTCGAGCCCACCGAGCGCAACAACAACGTTTATGCCCGCGGCGCGGTGGACGACAAAGGCCAGCTCTGGATGCAGCTCAAGGCCTTCGAGTCGCTGTTCAAGGCTGGCGGCGGCAAGCTGCCCATTAACGTCAGGGTGCTGATCGAAGGTGAAGAAGAAGTCGGCGGCGAGAGTATCGAAGCGTT
This sequence comes from uncultured Acidobacteriaceae bacterium, assembly GCA_963699185.1. Lineage (GTDB taxonomy): Bacteria > Acidobacteriota > Terriglobia > Terriglobales > Acidobacteriaceae > DASRAA01. Next base: position 2,928,804 of record OY969419.1, read on the forward strand.
CGTCAAGGCAAACGCTAAGGCCGAGAAGCTGAAGGCCGACTTCGCGCTGGTGACCGATACCGAACTGTTTGCGCCTGGCATTCCGACGTTATGTGTAGGACTTCGCGGTCTGCTCTACACGGAAATCGAAGCGCGCGGAGCGATGGTCGATCTGCATTCCGGAGTTTACGGTGGGGCTGCGCCCAATGCGATTTTCGGGCTCGTCGAGATCCTCAGCAAGTTGAAGGACGCGGAGGGCAAGGTGCTCATTCCCGGCTTCTACGATGACGTCAAAGCGCCGACGGATGCCGAACTGAAGGCATGGGCGAGCCTTCCCTTCAATGAAGAGGAGTACCGCAAAGCTGAGGTCGGGTCCGATGTGTTGACGGGCGAGCCGGGATATTCGGTGCTGTATCGCACGTGGGCGCGTCCGACGCTGGAAGTTCACGGCATCGTCGGCGGATTTGTTGCGCCGGGGGCCAAGACGGTGATTCCGGCGAAGGGATCGGCGAAAGTGTCGATGCGCCTGGTGCCCAACCAGGATGCCGACGACATCCTGAAGAAGTACACGGACTACGTGAAGAAGATCACGCCGAAGGGAATCACAACCAATATCAAGGTACACAGCAAGGGGCCAGCGTGCGTGGTCAGCACTGACAACCCCTACGCGGCTGCCTCGGCCGCGGCCATGCACGAAGTGTTCGGTAAGGACACGGTGTACATCCGGTCGGGCGGTTCGATTCCGATCGTCACCCAGTTCGAGAAGGACCTGAAGATCCCGAGCATCATGATGGGAATGGGGCTGCCAGACGACAATTTGCATGCCCCGAACGAGAAATTCCACATCCCGAATTTCTATCGCGGGATTGAGTCGATCATCCGGTTTTTCCAGATCCTGGGAGACGCTAAGTAGCTCTTACCAAATGAGTTCCGCATTAGCCGGGGCGGAAGGGTTTTTGTAGACGCTCTCCCGTCTTTCGGCTACCATCGATGTAACGCTTTACACTCTGTGGCTTTCGCACTGGGAGTCTGACGTGTCTTGTTTGTCCGAGAGACACGGAGTCTGTGCCCCCCTTACACGGATTCTGTGCTGTTTTGTTGTCCTGATGTTCTGTTCTTCTCCGGCGATGCAGGCGCAGTCGTCTGCCCAAAATCCAGCGGACGAAACCTCTGAAATAGCGGCGGTCGCTGACGCTGCCCCTGAAATGACTGCAACTGCCGGCGACGACACTTCGGCGTTGCCCCAACATCCTTCTCCTGGCGTCTCAGCCTCCTCGGAATCCTCGAGCCGACCTGCAGTAGCGTCGCCTCTGGTCGCGGGATCCGAGCAGCCGACTACGGCTGTGGCGCCGCCTCCTGGAAAGTGGAACTGGAAAGCCTCCACTCTCCAGTCTTGGGAATTCACTATGTTCAACCACGTGTGGCGAGCGGCCTGGGACCCTTCCCTGCGCTATCAACTGGCGCACAAGCCGTTCTACCATGACTGGTTCGCCTCTTACGGCGGATACAACCTCCATCGCTGGGGCGATGGCGACGACTTCGTGGTTAATTATGTCGGCCATCCTCTACAGGGTGCCGTCACCAGCCGCAATTATCTGATTAACGATCCCCGCAGCCACGTTCAAATCAGCAAAAACCGCAACTACTGGATTCCGCTGGCTTGGAGCACCCTCTGGTCTGCCGTATGGCAAGTGCAGTGGAAGGTCGGCCCGTTCAGCGAAACGTCATTCGGTAATGCTGGAGGTTGGGAGTACGTTCCAGGTTGCGGCACCGATTTATCGTGCTTGCACAATCCGAAGTATCCGAAGCCGCCCACCAATAACACCGGTCTGACCGACTGGGTTTCGACGTCGTTGATCGGAGACTTGTGGGTCATCGGAGAAGACACCCTCGATCGCTTTGTGGTCGTGCCGGTAGCACGTCATCACCGTATTCTCGGCGGACGAGTCCTGCGTGCGTGCCTGGAACCCAGTCGCGATTTCGCAGCCGTCTTTGCCGGCAAGCCCGTGTGGGACCTGCCGCAGGCGGAAAATAACTTCGTGTTGCAACCCCCCACTTTCAAACCCAGGGTCAAGCACCCCAAGACGGAGTCGCAGTTAGACCACTGGGAGATCGCGACGCAGTACAGCAACATCAGCTTGCCGGTGCTGAGTAACACGTGTTCGGGAGTTGCATGCCGCAAGAACTTGTCGGGGCTCGGCGGCAACTTCGACTACAACTTCACTCGCGGCTTCGCCGTTGACAGCACGGTCAATTTCATCCCTGGACAGCAGGGTGCGAAGCCCATGATGGAAGGCTTGTTCGGCGTGAAATTCGGCGAACGATGGCAGCATTGGGGACTATTCGCGAAGATCCGCCCGGGGTTCATCTACTACGAGAACGCGCTGCCCGGTGGAGGCGATCCGAACCCCACGAGCCTTACCCGCTTCGCGACCGACTTCGGCGGAGTCGTGGAACTCTACCCCAAGCGCAATTCCACGGTGCGCTTCGATGCCGGCACCACGCTGGTGCGCTACCTTTCGGACCATCCCGACCCACGCATGTCGCCGATCAACGACTTGCGCTCGACCCAGTACATCGTCACCCAGGGCAACTTTCAGGTCGCTACGTCTTACGTGTATCGCTTCTAGCGACGGGGAGATAGTGGGGGCCGTTATTTTGGGACATGCGTCGAGTAGCTGACGACTACCACCGGGGAATTCCCGTTGACAGCATTTTGCACCCATTGATATATTTCCCTCGACCGATACCCTCTTGACAGTTTTGAGGCACCCCCCGTGATTGGTCATGCGCTAGTTTGTCACCTCTGCCACAAGCCAGTGGACATTGCCAAGGCTTGCACCGACGACCGTGGCTCGGTGGTCCACAGCCATTGCTACGCAAAAGCAATTGCCGAGGCACTCACGCCCAATCCGCCAAAGACCCGCAAGACCGCGTAACTCGAACTGAACGACTACCCAGGGACGCTTTGGCTTGACCCATCGGCGAGGCTCGTTGTACGTTCGGCTGTCCTACTTGTTCAAACTGTGCGGCTGCCGGAGGCAAACCGATGTCGGCGATTTTTATCAGCTATCGGCGAGAGGATTCGGAAGATTCGGCGCGGGCCCTCTATGAGAGCCTGGTGCCCCTGTTTGGTAAGGAGCGCGTCTTCATCGACGTGGAAGATATCGCCCTGGGCTTCGACTTTCGCCAGGCGGTTGAGAATTCCCTTTCGACGTGCGGCGTCTTCCTCGCCATGATTGGTCCCAAGTGGCTCAACATCACGGTACCCAACGATCCGTCGGGCAAGCGGCGGCTCGACAATCCCAGCGACACGGTGCGGCAGGAAATCGCAACTGCACTGAAGAAGGGTGGCAGCCTGCCGGTGATTCCTGTGCTCGTTCGCGACGCGATCATGCCCACCGCCGATCAACTCCCCGACGATTTGAAGGACCTCGCGTTTCGCAATGGCCTGGCCCTCATCCACCTCGATTGGGAGGCCAACGTGAAGAAGCTGGTGGATGCTATAACTCCGCGGGTCGGCGGCCCGGAGACTCAGGCCAGTCCGGGAGGAACCACCGTCAACCACCAGGATGTTGCCGCGGTAGCCTCGCGCGATTTCTTTCTTGGCCGGTGGCGAGTCGATCAGGAGATTGGTCCGTTGAGCGGAGATACGCAGGTCGACTACTTTGAAAATGGGAGGTTCGAAGGAGTGGAGAAGGACGTCTGGGGCAGCCAGGGTCAGCGGATCAGTTCGTCGGGCGCTTGGGATTTTGAGAACCTCTCGAACCAAGTCTTTCGCGTGATGTTACGGTTTGACAATGGAATGGAATGGACGGGAAAGTTTAGAGTCATCGACCGAAATCACATCCATAACATTGATATGAATTATGTCGCCGAGCGGGTTGGGTGAGGGGGGCGGTCGCTTGACCTATCTCGAATTCCGCTATACGTTCGGCTGTTCCACCAACTTGGACTGATTTACTACCGGAGGCCAAACGTTGTCGGCAATTTTCATCAGCTATCGGAGAGAAGATTCTGAAGACTCAGCCCGGGCCCTTTACGAGAGCCTGCTTCCACAGTTTGGCAAGGACCGGGTGTTCATGGATGTAGAAGCGATCGCGCTCGGTTCCGATTTTCGGCGCGCCGTTGATAGTTCCCTTTCGAGTTGCGGCGTCTTCCTCGCAATCATTGGCCCCGCGTGGCTCAACATCACTGCTCCTAACGATCCTTCGGGAAAGCGGCGGCTCGACAATCCTGAAGACACGGTGCGCCAGGAAATCGCTACCGCGCTGAAGAAGAGCGCCACCCTGCCGTTGATCCCTGTGCTGATTCGCGGCGCGTCGATGCCGACCGCCGATCAGCTCCCCGATGATTTGAAGGACCTGGCCTTCCGCAACGCTCTCAGCCTTAACCATCTCGATTGGGACGCGAACGTGCAAAAGCTGGTGGCTGCGATCCGCCCGAAAATCGGCGAGCCTGCTACTCCTGCGCACGCACCCGAAACGGCATCGGTTGAATTCTCAAGCGCATTTCGCTCAAACGACTTGAACAAGTTGAAAAAGGTGCTGGTGATCGGAATCGCCGCGATCGTGGTTGTGGCGGCGGCCGCGGCATTCTACTTCACCCGTGGGCCAAAGCCGGGGAGCACCCTGACGGTGACTCTGGTGAGAAACCCGAGGCTCACGGACCAGACCGGACCCGTCGATGTTTCCATCGATGACCACCCTTCCGGCCAGATACGTTTTGACTCCAGCGGCAGTACGCCGTTCCAATTCCAGGTGCCTGAAGGTGAACATCAAATCAAGCTTGCAAATCCGCAGACGAAGGCGAGCTGCGCAGGGACGTTCAGCGTGAATCCTAAGCAGACCAAGTTCATGCTGCGCATGCGCGATAACGGAACTGCGTGTGCGTTGGACCCAGCGCTATGAGAATGTGCGAGTCTTTGAGGACGTGACTGCCCACCCACTTCTTTCCTGAATTGGGATTTTCTCTGGTATCGAGTACGAAATTCGTCGCACACACAATCCCGATCGGGGTATGATGCAACCGGGACCTCCCCCCAATTGCTTCGACTCGATCGAGGTCCGCGATGAAACTGCTGCGTGTCATGCAGTTTGCGTTTGCGATGTGTCTTTTCGCCGGGCTGGTTTTGGGCTTTGGTTTCGCCCAGCCCCTGCCGAACCCACCGGTTGCGGCTTCGGTGACCGCAGTTTCGCAACGCCTCGAAGCGATCCATCCAACTCGCGCGTTTCCCGCCGTCCAACTTTGGGGCAATGAGTTGGTGGAGTATCTGGGGATGTTCAGCCCGGATGCCACGTTTCGAACTCCATCCCGGTTTGGGCACGCGAATGGGTATTCCCCCGGCGAAGATATTCCTCCGGCGGCGGCGTTGGGCCATGGCGGCCAATCCGGTGGCGCGCCTGTGTCGATGCTGTTATCCAACGAGCGGGTGGTGGAGAATCTGGAGCCTCCTGTCCACGCGGTAGCCACTGCGCACGGGCTCACGCGGCTGGGCGAAACCCGCAATCGCTTCGTCACTTTTGCCTATGGCCGGCCCAGCGTGCTGCATTCGCCGCAACATGTGGCGACGGACTCCGGACATCGACTCATCATCAGTGATCCCGAGGGGGGTGCGGTCCATGTGCTCGACCCCGCCGGAAAAACTTCTTTTCGCATCGTGAGCGGCGAGGGCCGTCGGCTACACCAGCCGGCCGGCGTAGCGGTGGATGCCGACGACAACATCTACGTTGCCGATTCGGATCGAGGCATGCTGGTGGTGTTCGATCGCTATGGCAGCTTCGTGCGCTACATCGGAAATTATCGGGGTGAGAACGATTACGTCAGCCCTCACGGTATCGCCATCGACCGCAAAGCCGGACGCCTGTACCTGGTGGATAGTCCTCGCAATCTGGTCTTCGTGCTCGATCTCGAGGGCAAGGTACTCGACAGGTATGGCAAGTATCGCGACAGCACTGGGGTGGGAACGTTTAACCACCCCACGGACATCGCCTTCAACCATGGGCACATCTTCGTGCTCGATAGCTGGGGCACACGGATTCAGACTATCGACTCGGCGTCGAACGTCGTAGGAGGGTTCGACCTTCCTCGTAGCTACCGGCTGCAGGACGGCGCAGGCAATGGGTTGGGGGTCGATGAGCAGGGCAACGTTTACGTGAGTTCTAACAGCGCTTCCGTGATCATGGTTTACAGTCAGGATGGCCAGTGTCTTGCTTCGTTCGGCCAGCTGGGCCGCAGAGTCGGCGAGTTCGCCGGGCCCAACGGATTGTGGATCGACTCCGACAATCGCATGTATGTTGCCGACTCCGGCAATGGGCGAGTGCAGGTGTTCGAGCTCAGGGCGATGCGGTAGCTTCTTGTCGTTCGCTGACTTCCATCCTCGCGAATGCTGCATGGTCCGGGCCGTGCCGTGTTGGATTGGCACCGATTAGCCCAGATAACCATTTGGGCACTCCCCGGGGTTTTGCCCTTGAAACGGCCGTTCGGGGTGCCTAAACTGACCTCGCTCTCAGGTTCTCCCTTCCTCGCAGTCTTTCCTCACCACGAGCTTTTTGGTCAATTGCTGCAATCCCTGTGCAATATACTGTGGTTTGCACAGATTAGACCCAAAATATTGGGCTTTCTAACTTGACCCCTGGGGCTTTCAAAAGTAAAGTTGCTCAGGTGCCGTGATGGGAACGGCCACAGAACCTCGAATTTTGGGTTTGAACTAACACCGCTGCGGCTGGGCGGAGCGCCTAAAAGACCGACGGAATCGGCCCAAGTGGGACGTTGGGCGAGTTGAAGCGTTGCGCGCAAGAAGGAGTACAAGTTGCTCAAACTAAAGAAGCTGCAAATCCTGGGATTCAAGTCGTTCTGTGACCGTACAGAGCTGAAATTCCAGGGTGACGGCATCGCCGCGATTGTTGGCCCGAATGGCTGCGGCAAGTCGAACATCTCGGACGCGATCTCCTGGGTACTGGGAGAGCAGTCGGCGCGCTCACTGCGTGGCGTCAATATGCAGGACGTAATTTTCGCGGGCACGCGCGACCGCAAGCCGACAGGCATGGCTGAAGTGACGCTGACGCTTGTGGATCCCGGAGTGTATGGCGAGGTGGGCGAGCCGGAGATCGACATTCAGGACAACCTTCCCGAGGAAGACTGGGACGAGTCGGCGATTCGCGCGGCCAAGGCCGACGACGCTGAACGTTACACCGAAGAAGTTCGCCCGGGGCAGGGCGACGACGAGATGGCAGCGTCGCAGGATGCGATGGCCGCTCCTCCAGTGGAAAGCGCGACGGTTGAGGCTGCCTCGGGCGCGCACGTGGTCCTGAAGATTCGGCGCCGCAAGTTCGTCCGCACGTTCAAGGCGGGAGAGATCGCTGTCACGCGCCGTTTGTTCCGTTCAGGCGAGAGCGAGTATCTGCTTAACGGAAAGCTCTGCCGGTTGCGCGATATTCAGGACATCTTTATGGGAACCGGGTTGGGCCCGGAGTCTTACGCGATCATCGAGCAGGGACGCATCGGACAGATTCTCAGCAGCAAGCCGACCGACCGTCGCGCCATCATCGAAGAGGCCGCCGGCATTACGAAGTTCAAGACGCGCAAGCGGCTGGCGGAAGCGCGGCTGGAAGACGCGAAGCTGAACCTGTCGCGCATCAATGACATTTTCGACGAAGTGACGCGGCAGATGAATTCGCTGAAGCGGCAAGCCAGCAACGCCGAGCGCTATGCCAAGCTGCGCGATGAGATGCGCGCGAAGCTGCGCGTGGTGCTGGCAAGCAAGTTCTCGCAAATCGACGCCGAGATCGCGACGTTGGAAGCCGAACTCGCTGCGATTGGCGAAGACATGCGTGTACGGGGCGACGCCGTGCAGGCGATGGACATCGAACACGGTGAGCGGACGCAGCGTGGATACGCCATCGAGCGCGAGGGGAACGAAAATCGCGAGAAGCTGAACGCGATTGTGATGGAGATTGAGCGCGCGACTGCCCGGCGCCGCACGAACGAAGAACGCTGCGCCGAATTGGACGCGCGTTCTGCAGGCGCGCAGGCCGAAGTGGGCAGCACGCAAGAGCAGCTTGCCCGCTTGCAACAGGAGTTGGACGTCAACCGCGGGATTCTGGAGTCGGCCAATGCCGACGTGGCGCTGGCACAGGACGAGTTGACGCAGCGACAGCAGGAAGCTTTGCTCACGGCATCGACATTGATGGAAGTCGAGCGGCAGCAGGAGTTGCGGCGTGCCGCCATTCTGGAGGCGGTTTCGGCAGCGTCGTCGGTGCGCAATCGCATGACGCAGTCGGAGGAACGCGTGGCTGCGCTCGATCGTGAGGCTTGGCGCCTGGAGGAAGAGACAAGCAACGCGAATCAGCAGCTCGAAAGCTTTGGCGGCCAGCGAGGGCAGCTCGGGCTTGAGTTCGAGACGGCTTCACAACGCGTTGCGGCGCTGACAGCGCAGATCGACGAGTCGCGTCATCATCTCGAGCAGAAACGCGCGGCCGAGACCAGCGGCAAGCAGCACTTGGATTCGTTGCGCGCGGAATATGCCGGCCTGATCGGCAAGAAAGGATCGCTAGAGGCGGTCATCACCGAGCATGGCTACTCGACTGAATCTGTTCGCCGGCTTTTCAAGTCAGGCGCGATGACTGGCGGGATGGCCCCTGTGGGCGTGCTGGCTGATTTCCTGGAAGTGGAAGACCGCTACGAGCATGTGGTGGATGATTTCCTGCGCGACGAGTTGAACTTCGTCGTTGTGAAGTCATGGGACGCGGCGGACGAAGGTCTGCGGTTGCTGCGCAGCGATGTCGATGGCCGCGCTACTTTCCTGGTGCATCCGGAAGATTCGCAGGCGAAGTTTTCGTTTCTCGGCGAGGAAGGCACGTATCACGGTGCGCAGCGGGACACGGTTGTGCCGCTCAAGCACTGCATTCGCGTGCTGGATGGGTTCGGCAAGTCGCTGGAAGTAATTCTGCCCAAGCTGGGCAATGGTTACATCGTGCCTGACCCGAATGTCGGTCGCGAACTCGCGCTGCAGAATCCCGATGCATTCTTCCTGTCGCAGTCGGGAGAGTGCTTCCATAACGTCACCGTCACCGGCGGAAAGCAACGCAGTGAAGGTCCGCTGGCGATGAAGCGCGAGCTGCGTGAAGTGCTGCGGCAGGCGGGTGACGTCGAGCAAACCATGGCTGCGGAGCAGACTCGGGTCTCCGCGCTAACACGGGACATCGGCGAACTCACCGGTTTGCTGCAGCGACTGGAAGAAGACAAGCGCGAAGCGGAGCGCCAGGCGATGACGTCGGGCCACACGCTGCAACAGTTGGACAGCGAAATGGTGCGGGTGCGCGAGCGGCTGTCGATTTATGCGCGCGAAAAACAGCGCCTGGCGGCGGAGTGCGGCGAGTGCGAAGTGTCCATCGCGTCGTGCCGCACTGAGCTGGTTGCGCACGAGGACCGGAAGACGGCGCTAGAAACCGAGATGCGGTCGGCACAGAGCAGCCTTGATGAGCTACGCCAGCGGCGCGATGAGGCGGCGCAGCTCGCCAGCGATTCGCGGGCGCGTTTGGCCACGCTGGAAGAGCGCCGTCGCGGATCCGCGGCTACGGTAGAACGCCTGGCCGCGATGGTGGACGAGGTGTCGGCCCGTCTCGACAAGTTGAAGGCGCAGATTGACTCGGCGGCTGCTGAGAAACTCCAGCGCGAGGCGGAAAACTCACGGCTGGCTGAACAGCAAATCCTGTGGAGCGCGGAACGCGAGGCTGCACAGCTTCGGGATCGCGAACTACAGGAAGAGTTGCAGGCGGTCCGGGTTCGGCTGGGCGAGTTGGAGGAGGCGCTGAAGACAACACGCCTTGAACTCGACGCGGCGCGTGATCGCAAGGGTGAGTTGGCGGCGGAGCAGGCGCGTTTGCATTCGGACGCGCAGCACATGGCGGAGACTTGCATCCAAGAGTTGAGCCAGCCGCGCGAAGAATTGCTGGCCGACGAATCGCTGGCGCGTCTGGCGGACGAAGAACTCGTCAACGAAGAAGCGCTTTATAAGGAGATGCGCACGCGCCTGGAGAACATGGGCCCGGTGAACATGATGGCGCTGGAGGAATATCAGGAAACGGCGCAGCGCCACGAGTTCCTTGAAACCCAGCGGCAGGATTTACTGCAGTCGATCGAGAACACGCAGAACACGATCAAGGGGATCGACACCATTTCGCGACAGAAGTTCGAGGAGGCGTTCAACCACATCAACGAGAACTTCTCACGCACCTTCAGCAAGCTGTTCGGTGGCGGGCAGGCGTTCATGCGGCTCACCGACCTGGAGAATTCCATCGAGAGCGGCATCGATGTAGTGGCGTCGCCTCCAGGAAAGAAACTGCAGAATGTGCTGCTGCTCTCTGGCGGCGAGAAGGCGCTGACGGCGCTGGCGCTGCTGGTGGGAATCTTCCAGTATCAGCCGAGTCCGTTCTGCATACTGGATGAGGTGGATGCTCCGCTCGACGAGGCGAACATTGGACGGTTCACCGAGCTGGTGCGCGAGATGAGCGGCCAGACGCAGTTCATCATCATTACCCACAGCAAGAAGACCATGGGCATTGCGCCGGTGATGTACGGCGTCACCATGCAGGAGCCGGGGGTGTCGAAGCTGGTGTCGGTAAGATTCCAGGAAGAGCCGGCGCGCATGGCGGCAAGCGCGTAAGATCAACTGCCAGGGTTCCAATAAAATTCCTCGTGGGTATCAGCCCACGAGGAATTTGTTTTTCGGCGTTATCCGTTATGCAGCCTGCTTGCGGCCCTACTTGCCGGATGCCATATCTGCAGGGTTGAAGCTGATCGCGGTGTCTTTCCCACCAAAATCAATTTCGCTAATGTTGCGAGCGTTGCCGTCGGAGTCAAAAACCACCTGCGTGGAATTGGGCTTCTTGGACAGGGTCTTCACCTGGCCGTTGGCGGAGGCAACTTCCTTGTTGCCTTTGAGGAACTTCACCTGCGCGGTGGAACCGTTCACGTCGTACTTCACGACGTAGTCTCCGGCAGGCAGCTTCGTACCACTAATGGTTGCATCTTCTGACAGGGTGATGGTTTCTGATTTCGGCCTGGCAAATGCGCTAATTGAGATCATCAGTGCCAGTACCAACAAACCTGCGCGTACGACAAGTCGCTTCATTGAGGGAACTCCTTCTAAGATGGGTCACCGGCGTTGGGTTGCGCCTCGCCCTGACCACTTATTTAGACGAAGGCCATTTGGTAAAGGTTGCGTTGCGAGATTACGTGCGTGGAGTGCTGCTTACAGCAAGAATTGCGCAGTTCAAACGTAGAAGGCCGGCGCTCATCACGAATCTGGGCGAACTGACTGATTTTGCGTGTGATGAGTAAGCTGTTTTTCGGGGCAAACTGGGAAATGGACGAGTCCGGTCTTAGAAACTTATTTAGCGGGCAGTACCACTACCATCCCATTCGCTCACGCAGCTTAGTGACATGTGCTGTGTGATGGGCGGAGTGCCAGGCGTATAGACCCAACATGCGGTTCAGGTCCATCACTCCACTCTCAGGATGGCGCAGCGGGCGGGCGAAGTCGGACGAGTCCATGGACCGAAGGATTGCCACCCAGCGCGTATGTATTGCGCCGAGCATTTGCAGCGAAACGTCGATGGGAGTGTTCGCCGTGTCGGCGAGCTTCGCCCACATGTCTTCTTTATATGGCTTGATGGTGGGCTCATACTCGGTAAGCGCGAGCTTGAAGCGGATGTACGCGTTGGCATGGCTGTCAGGGACGTGATGCGCGAGTTGACGCACCGTCCATCCCTCGGGCCGGTAAGGCGTGTCGAGTTGCGCGGGAGTCAGTCCCGCAAGGGCCTTTCCGAATTTGTCCGGCAGGTTGGCAATGACGTCGATGTACTCGGCGCGCCGCTTCGCCATCTCCTTTTCGTTCGCGGCTGGGACCCAGTTGAATTTGCCAATCGGATATCGGAGGTCTTCCATTTCAATTCACCTTCTACGCGCGAACCAGAGACCAGTTTAATCGATGGAACGCACGTCGTTGGAGAAAAGCAATTCCACGGAGCACGGTCCGGGCAGTGTTGCCGGTTTCGCAAGAGGGTCTGCCCGGGCCGCGGCCGGCGTAGGCTCCTTGTCTTTATCTCTACTACCTTTACTTCCCTTCTGGACGGCGGACTTGCCTTTCGTGACCGGCGGCGGTTGCAACGTGCCGCAGGTCACCGTTCCGCGACGCAGCGCACAAACTGACGAAGTGTTGGGGAACTTGATGTCGAGGTTGGTGGATTTCACCGCGTCGGTAAGCGCCTTGATGTCGGCGTCGCCGGTGACGAACTTGATCTGGTCATTCTTTGCCGGCGACACCAGCGCAAAGAAGTCGCCCGTTCCTTTTCCCGATGTATCGAGTTTACGGGTACGCATGGCCTGCATCTCGTCGCGGCCCTTGGCGATGCGGGGCTCGAGATCGCCGGTCAGGCCGAGCGCAGCCAAGCGCGGACGCGCCTCGTCGCTGGGAGAGCGGCCGACCAGCGAGAGCACATAGAAGTGAATGGCTTCGTCTTTGTTGCCGCGCTTCTCGTAGATCTCGCCGAGGTGTTCGCAAATGTTGCCACTGCCTGTAGCTTCCCAGGCCGCTCGAATATAACGCTCGGCGTCATCAAGGTTACCGCGCTTGAACTCGACCCAGCCCTTGGTGTCCCACACGTTGTAGAGCAGGTTGGCGATGCCGACGTCCTGGAGACGCAGGCTGTCGAGATTGACGTCGCGAAGCTGGGTCTCGATGGCGTTGATCGCGGCGTCGGAATACTGGCTGGCACGATCTAGTTGCACGTTCTGTTCAGAGAGCGCGTAAGCGATGTTGTTCCAGACCACGGGGCTGGGCGAGAGCGCAATCGCGCGATCGAAAGAGCTCATCCCCTTGTCGGTCTGGCCGCTGGCGATGTAAGCCTCTCCCAGTGAGGTGTACAACAGTGGGTTCTTGTCTTGCAGCGATACAGCCTTCTCGAGTTCGGGGACCGCGTCGTTCCAGCGTTTGAGCTTGCTGTAGAGCAGGCCGAGGCTGCCGTGGGCAGACGGGTCGAGTGGGTTTACTTCGAGCTGCTTTTGAAATTGCGCGATGGCATCGTCGTATTGCTGCATCGCTTCGTAGGCTTGCCCCAAGTTCTTGTAGGCGTATTCGTCATAGGCATTGATCCCGATTTGCTTCTTGAATGCGTCTGCTGCCTGCTGGTACTGGTTCGCCGAATAGTAGGCGCCGCCCAAGCCGTTCCACAGGCCCTTGTGAGTAGGGTCAGTCTTCGACAAGCGCTCGAAAAGTTCGATGGCCAGAGCGAAGTTATTGCTATTCCCCGCTTGCATGGCGGTCTCAAACAAGTCGTCGGGCGACTGTCCGGCGCCGAGGCCCGCGGTTCCTGGCGACTTGTTTTCGAGCGTGATGTTCTGCGCCTGGTCGGCCTCAACGGTTCGGCGAAGTGCAGCAAGCTCCTCACGCCGCTCGTAGGGAATTTCAGTAAGCAGGACCTGCAGCTTGCGAACGGCTGTCAACTGGCCATTCTCGAACTTGTAGCTGGAGTGATACTCCGCATAATCGCGCTTGACGTCGATGCCGATGGGCAGCCGTACTCCGTACTTCGCCGGAACAGCGATCTTGACCTCGGTCGAGGCTTCGGTAATCGCACCCAACTTGATCGGCTTGGGAGTCTTGCTGTCGTCTTCTGGATCAGGCGGAAGCGATACGTCAAGAATCGGCAGCGGCAGCTTGGGATCGGCAGCGGACCAGTCGAAATAGTTGGTCACGGCGACGTCGAAATCGATTTCCATCGGCTTCTCAGTGTTTGCGGGGTCGCCGACTTTGAGGTTGGTAATGTCGCCGCCCTTCATGGGCGTGCGGCTGATCATCATTTCGAAGACGTCTTTCCATTTGTTGTTGGGAATCTGGCGCAGCGCGAAACGCAATGCCAGCTCGGAGTCTCCGCGACCGAGTACGTTGAAGTGCGCGGTGAGCTTGCCGGTGTCGTTCAGGGAGCCTTCAACGTGGCTGCGATCGTAACTGGCAAACGGAGGGCTGGCCGGAGTGCGCACTATGCCGGGTGTGCCGCCCGGAGGCATGGCGAGGGCTTCTTTGTCGCGCAACGGGAACGCCAGCATCTGAAAGGGGGCAACGCCGTTGGTGCTGTCGAGCCAGATCTCCTGTCCATCGACTGGAACGCGGGTGATGACGTGGTCGAATTGCGATGGCGACGGGATATCGGGATCGAGTTTGTGCTGCGAGCCAATGAGAACCGAGGTTGACTCGAATCCCTGCGAAGCGAGTAGCGCGGCCAGCAGCGTGTTCTTGTCTTTGCAGTCGCCGTAGCCGTTGTCCAGGACTTCGGACGCAGCGTGCGGCTGATAGCGGCCTAGTCCGAAAGACAGGCTAACGTAACGGAAGTCGCGTGACACGAAGTCGTAGAGCGCCTTCACCTTTTCCGTGTCAGTAGTCTTGCCTTGTACCAATTCGGTGGCCTTCGCCTTGATGGCATCGTTGGGCTGGCGGCGGTCCTTCTCCAGTCCGGCGTACCAGTCGCCGAGCTGCTGCCAGCTTTCGAATGTGGTGATCTGCACCGACGGAACTTCGTCTTCGTCGTGCCGTCGCGTCGGCCTTTTCTTCTTTTTCGCGGTGTCGTCTTCGTCTTCGAGGTGCGAATGCTTCCAGCGGTAGGTGCGGCGGTCGCCGTCGTCGGTAATCTTTGGATCCGCGCCTGGCTCGCTCTTGAGCTTGATCTGGCGCGACTTCGGTACGTTGATCTCAAGTTGTTCGTCGAGCACAATGCCGCGATCACGGAAATCGTAGCTCGTCCAGAATTGCCCGGGGGTGAGCGGACTCACGATGGTGCGAACGAACTGGTACTCCAGCACATCGCCGGGCCGAAGCGACGGCACGCTGATGTGCTTCTCGTGATAGTCGGTGTACATCAGCGCGTTGGGATAGGTAACATCTTGAATCGCGGAATCCTGCGCAGTCACGATCGTGCCATCGGGCTTGATGACGCGGACGTAAACCACTTCGAGCTTGTCGCTGAGAGCGCTGTAGCCGACCTTTAGCTGGCCCAGCGCCTGGACCCCGGCGTCGCTATTGACCTTGATACGAACGTCAATCTGCTCACGTCCGGAGCCGTCATTCTCGAAGCGGAAGGACTCGATGTAGTGCTCGGTGACGAACGCCTCTTGCGAGTAGTCGACGGCGTCGACCGTTGTACCAGGCTTGGCAGTCGCGGCAGGCTTGGGTTCCTGCGAAACTGCGGGGCCAGTCGGTTTAGTATGCGACTGCTGAGCCCATAGAGACGAACTGGCAAGAACCAGACAGATAGATAAAGACCAGATTTTTCGCATAAAGGTATGTTTCGAGAGATAACCTACGTTGGACGTGCGAGCAAGGGAAATCGCCGTGCCTAAATTCATTGCGAATCCGATAACGTCTTCACAAACTCGCTGGGCGGCCACGGGCCACTTAGCCGCAGGCGCACGCCTTCCGAAGGCCCGGCACTGCGAAGCGCGGCGATAAAGCTCTCGCGATCCTGACGCGGCACCAGCGCGAACCAGTGATGCTTGCGGCGGTCTTGGCGGGCGCGCCACTCGCACACGATTCCGGAGGTCACGGACTTCAGCTTGTTGTCGATGGCAGCAATGCGTTCTTCTGCCTCTTGTCGGCGCTTTAGATACTCCCGGCCACTGACCGGAGTCGCCAGGTCGGCCTGGTCGTCGGCCGTCCAACTGGCGATCATTTCATATTGCACGGCATCGGCAAGGCGCGTTAAAGCGTCTTCGTAAACACCCCGCTCTTCGGTGACGTACTTCTCGACGGCCTCAAGGTCGGTGAGCACCACCGGGAATGGAAATGCAATCGGCGTGAAGTGCGTCACGACTTCACGCAAGACCTGTCTGAACTTCAGCTCGGCATTCTTTCTGGCTGGCCCGTCCGCTAGAGCTGTCTCAGGATCGGCGATTTCGCTCCAGTAGACGCGCAGGCCCGACGACTCGTGCGACTGAATCGTCTGGTCGCACACGCCGACGGGAGTAGCAATGACCTCTGAGTCGGCGCGAGTTAAGCAATAGAGCAGGCAGGGCATTCGGGAAGTTCGCTATGAATGACTAATCGCAAAAATGGGAGAGCATCACTGCTCTCCCACGGTACTAACTATCGGGTATCAGCGTTACCGGCGCGGGCCACGTCCACGTCCGCCACGGTCACCGCCGCGGTCGCCGCCGCGTCCTCCGCCAGGGCCGCCCCGGCGAGGTCCGCGATCGCCACCGCCATCACGGCGAGGCGGTCGGCTTCCTTCGCCGCGATTAAAGTTGGGCTCGTCGGCGGCTTCGTGTCCGCCTTCGAATGCAACTGGAACCGGAGCGCCCTCGCCGCCTTCAGCACCTTCAGGCGCGGCTTCTCCGCCGCCCATCTTGGCGCGCTGCTCTTTCAGGATGGCCTTGCGCGACAGCTTGATGCGATTGCCTTCGACCGCCAGCACCTTCACCAGGATCTGGTCGCCTTCCTTCAGTTCGTCGCGAACATCGTTGATGCGATGCTCGGCAACTTCGCTGATGTGCAGCAGACCGTCGGTGCCGGGGATAATCTCGACGAACGCTCCGAAGTCAGCCAGCCGCGTCACCGTGCCGAGATACGTCTTACCCACTTCGGCCGTTGCCGTGATGTCTCCGATCATGCGAAGGGCCTTGGCGGCGGCTTCCTGATCGCTCGACGACACATTCACCTTGCCAGTGTCTTCGACGTCGATCTTGACGCCCGTCTGCTCGATGATGCCGCGAATGACCTTGCCACCCGGCCCGATCAGGTCGCGAATCTTGTCCGTCGGAATCTGCAGCGTGTAGAAGCGTGGCGCGAATTCGCTCAGAGTGGTGCGCGGTTCGCCAATCACCTCGGTCATCTTGTCGAGGATGTAGAGGCGTCCGTGCCGTGCCTGCTCCAGCGCTTCGCGCATGATCTGCGCGGTGATGCCCATCACCTTGATGTCCATCTGCAGTGCGGTAATGCCTTCACGCGTGCCTGCAACCTTGAAGTCCATGTCGCCGTAGTGATCTTCCGCGCCCGCGATGTCGGTCAGGATGGCATAGGCCTCGCCTTCCTTCACCAGTCCCATCGCGACTCCGGCGACCGAGGCCTTCAGCGGAACGCCTGCATCCATCAAGCTGAGCGAAGCGCCGCAAACCGTCGCCATCGACGACGAGCCGTTCGATTCCAGGATGTCAGACACGACACGCATCGCGTACGGCCAATCCTCTTGGGACGGCAGTACCGCGAATAGCGCGCGCTCGGCCAATGCTCCGTGCCCGATCTCGCGGCGACCAGCGCCACGCAGGAAGGCCACCTCACCGACCGAGAATGGCGGGAAGTTGTAGTGCAGCATGAAGCGCTTCTTGGTCTCGCCCTCGAAGGCCTCAAGCCGCTGCATGTCTTCGCCGGTGCCCAGCGTCGTGGTAACCAGCGCCTGGGTTTCGCCGCGAGTAAAGATCGACGACCCGTGGGTGCGCGGCAGCACTCCGACTTCGATCCAGATATCGCGGATCTGGTCGAACTTGCGGCCATCCGGACGCCGCTTCTCTTTGATCACCTGCTCGCGGAAGATCTGCTCGCGCAGCAGGTCGAAGTACTTGCCGGCCTTCTTGCGGCCCGCTTCGTCTTCTTCCGGAACGGTTTCTTTGACCTCGGTCTTCAGGGCCTTGATCAGACCGTAGCTTTCGTTCTTGCCATACTTCTCGGTGTTGACCGCATCGGTCAATTTTGCACCGAACTTCGAACGCAATTCGTTCAGGTAAGCTTCGTCGGTGACCACTGGCTCGACCTTGCGCTTCGCCTTGCCTACCTTCTGTGCCAAGTCATTGATGGCGGCGCAGATCTTCTTGATTTCCTGGTGGCCGAATTCGATTCCCTGCACGACAACGTCTTCCGACACTTCCTTCGCGCCCGACTCGATCATCACAATGCCGTCCATGGTGCCGACGACCATCAGATTGAGCTTGCCTTCGCGCTGCTCGTCGTAAGTCGGGTTGATGACGAACTCGCCGTTCACCTGGCCAACGCGCACCGCGCCGATGGGACCGTGGAACGGAATGTCCGACACGCTCAACGCAACCGAAGCACCATTGATGCCGAGAACATCAGGATCGTTGGTGGTATCCGCCGACAGCACCATGGCGATGACCTGGGTCTCGCAACGGAAACCTTCGGGGAACAGCGGCCGGATGGGGCGATCGATCTGGCGGCTGGTAAGAATTTCGCGCTCGCTGGGACGCCCTTCGCGCTTGATGAATCCGCCCGGAATGCGTCCGGCGGCGTAGGTGTACTCGCGGTAATCGACCGTGAGGGGGAAGAAGTCGATGCCCTCGCGGGGATCGGGATTGGCGCAAGCGGTGGCGAGAACCACGTTATCGCCAATGCGCACAATGCAGGAACCGTGTGCCTGCTTGGCTAGTTTTCCGGTTTCAAAGTGAATGGACTTGCCGCCATGCAGCTCAACTGTTACTTCGTGTTTCATCTATTTTCCTTTTCGAATGCATCCGATGTGTTCCCAGGCTCGGCGCTCCCTGTAGGGGCCGGATTCCTGAAACTCGGGCACTGCCAACGTGACGCGAGAACCTGATCCGGCGGCTGCGGGATGGGGAGGATGGAATACTGGTCAGCCGAGAGGGGCTGAAACCGAGACTGCGGACGCATCCTTGCGTCCGCTGAGTCTCGAAAATGTGTACCTTCCCGAAATAGACCGCTATCTCGGGGAGCCCGGCCAGCGCCACACCGGCGCCTGCAGGGGTGATTCGACGCACAATACGCTTGAAAAGCGGTACTCCAGTGGCTGGCAAGCTGCTTATTTGCGGATTCCCAGTTTCTGAATGACAACCTTGTAGCGTTCGGTATCGGACTTTCTGAGGTAGTCCAGCAGGCTGCGACGCCGGCTGACCATCATGAGAAGACCGCGCCGGGAGGCATGGTCCTTCTTATGCGTCTTAAAATGCTCCGTCAGTTCACCAATCCGTTCACTCAGGATCGCAATCTGCACTTCCGGCGACCCGGTATCCGTGTCGTGGGTACGGTACTGGTCAATCAGGGCGGTTTTTCTCTCTCGGGCTAACACTGCTTCGGGTGCACTCCTACTCTTTTTTATCGTATGTTGTTACGCTGTAAAGAATAGCATGTGCGTGGGGTAACCGCCAAACGGCAGTGCCGCATCCTATTCACCGTATTGCTTTCCAAGGGCAAACAGAAGGATAATTCCGCAGCGCTGGACAAATAGAAACATCAGTTCAGCACGCGCCATCCTCGGACCACCGTTTCGGCTCCCGCCGGACGGGGAAAGAATTACGAAGATGAAACGCCAACGAATAGTCAGGATCACTCTTCTGACGGTGGCTTTCGCGGTGATGTTTGTCCCGTGCTACGCCGCCGAATTGCTAACCTTTACGGGCGGAAGCTTTGGACCCTCGGTGAATAACCAGACCATCGGCTGGTCGTTCACTGTGAACACTCCCCTGCAGGTCGGGGACCTTAGCTGGTACGACCCAACTGGCAACAACCCAATCGACCATACCATGGCAATCTGGGACAGCAGCGGCAACATTGTGGTAACCGGCTGCGCGGGCCCAGGCTGCGGCTCAAGCTGGGTAGGAGGATTCTGGGTCACTGCGATCAGCGCTGCTCTGGCTCCCGGTAATTACGTGATCGGTGGATACATTTTTGCGAATGGCAGTGACAGCTTTACCCTGGGCAATCCGACGATCACAACTGATCCGCGGATAACCTACGGCCAGTCTCGGTTTAACGTGTCAGGCGTACTGACCGAACCCACCAACACCTGCTGCGGAAATGGGTTCTTTGGTCCGGATCTTTCGGCCGCTACCGTGCCGGAGCCCGCCTCAATGACACTGGTTGGCCTTGGTATCGGAATCTCAAGACTGTGGAAACGTTTCCGAAGGTGAACCCGTGCCGCGACTGATGGCTCGCGGCGCGCGATCCGTCCAACCTGAAAATGTTTACCAACACGCATGCCCCGTTCTAGTCCGACTTTGACTAGGCGGGGCATTTCTTGTGGACGCCCGCCATCAGCATGGCTGGATGTAACTCCCCTCCGTCACGATCATCAATGGTGCGGCCCGACAGAACAATAAGGTTGCTCTCCAGGGAAATCGGAAGCATAATCACTCACCATCAGAGACAGAATGGAGATCCTGATCGGCAGGTCGGTTCATACCTGTACGGTGGAGAAGATATATGGCCAAGAAAACCTGCTTCGTGGTTATGGGCTACGGGAAAAAGATGGATTATCAGACGAGCCGAACGCTCGATCTGAACGCCTCGTACGAAAACATCATCAAGCCTGCGGTGGAGGCTGCGGACTACGAGTGCATTCGCTCCGACGAAATTCCGCAGGCCGGCAACATCAATGTCAAGATGTACGAACAACTGCTGAATGCCGATGTAGTCGTTGCCGACGTTTCCACATATAACGTCAATGCGTTTTACGAGCTGGGCGTCCGGCACGCTCTGAGACCTTACACGACGATAACTATCGCCGAAGACAAATTGGTGTTCCCGTTCGATATCGGCCAGATTGCCATAATCCAGTACCATCACCTCGGCGAAGATATCGGCGCGTCCGAATCCAGGCGCATGATTGGTGTTTTGAAA
The DNA here is from genome assembly GCA_963699185.1 of uncultured Acidobacteriaceae bacterium. Taxonomy (GTDB): domain Bacteria; phylum Acidobacteriota; class Terriglobia; order Terriglobales; family Acidobacteriaceae; genus DASRAA01. Next base: position 2,949,418 of record OY969419.1, read on the forward strand.
AATGCCATCGAGAAGGTTGGCGCAAAGGCCGAATGCGACAGCCCTGTATACACGTTTTTAAGCAACCTCAAGCCGCCGGTTATGGCGAAAGAAGCGATGGACCAAGCAGCACAAGTTGTGGCCGAGCAGGCTCCGTCTCCAGCAGCGCCAGGACCAGACCAGACCACCGTTTGTGCGCTGATGGACCAGGTCGATGCGGCGATGAAGAAGAAGCCAAGCGATTTCCTCACCGCCAAGACCCTGCTGAGCGTCGTCCGCGGCATGATGCCGAACGACTCCTACGTCGTGCAGAAGCTGGCACTGGCTACCTACAAGAGCAAAATACCCACTACAGTTGACGCCTTGAAGGAGGCCGAACAGATAATTCTGACCCTTTCGCCAGAGAGTTCGACCGACACAGAGACCTTGGGGCTTTATGGGTCAGTACAGAAACGGCTGTGGGAGGAGACCAAAGACCCAGTTCACATGGACAAAGCCATTTGGGCCCTGGAAAAAGGCTTCTATGTGAAGAATGATTATTACAACGGCATCAACCTGGCCTACATGCTGAATGTCCGTGCTGACATGAACCGGGAGACCGTTCCCGCCGAAGCCATTACTGACTTCATCGTGGCTGAGCGCACCCGGCGCAAAGTTCTCTCCATCGCTGAAGCAGCGCTGAAACCGCAGGCACCTGCACCGGCGCCAACCGGGGACATCGAGTTCTGGATCAAAGCCACCATTGCGGAAGCCTACGCAGGATTAGGCGACGACGCGAAGGCAGATGAATCGCTGCAGGAGGCCAAGAAAATACCGGTGGCTGACTGGATGATCGACAGCCCCGTGGAGCAATTAAAGAAGCTCCGAGCGTTGCTCGCCAAGTCCCCGCTGGACCTGATCAAGCAACCACCAAAAGCCCCAAGCGCAGGGGCGGACTAGTACTTAGTTGCAAAGGAATACGTTATATGGCATGATCGGGCGTGAGCAAACGCCCGACAGTGGTCACCCTAACCCAAGAGGACCGCTCCACCCTGGAAGGATGGGTGCGCGCGGGTAAAACCGAACGCCGCCTCGCCGAGCGCGCGAAGATCATTTTGCTGGCCGCGGATGGGCAAGGCACGATCCCGATCGCCCGCACACTGCGCATGCGCGCCGCGCGGGTCAGCAAATGGCGGGTGCGCTTCCGTCGCGACGGTCTGCGTGGGTTGCAGGATGCGCCGCGGCCCGGGGCAGTGCGGCGGTATGACGAGAATACGGAGAACCGGATTCTGGTTACACTGGACGAGCCGCCCCCGTCGGGGTACGCCACCTGGAGCGGGGCGCTGCTGGCCCAGTCGCTGGGCGATGTGTCCAAACATGAGGTCTGGCGGGTGTTGCGGGCCCGAGGCATTCAGCTGCAGCGGCGGCGCAGTTGGTGTATCTCGACGGATCCTCAGTTTGCCGCCAAGGCGGCCGATATCGTGGGGCTCTATCTGCACCCCCCGGAGAATGCGGTGGTGCTGTCGGTCGACGAAAAGCCGCATATCCAAGCTCTGGAACGAGCCCAGGGCTATTTGAAACTGCCCAACGGCAAGGCGGTGACCGGCTTCAACCACGAATACAAGCGCCACGGCACAACCACCTTATTTGCCGCTCTGGACGTGCTCACCGGCAAAGTCTTCGGAGGACACGCCCCTCGCCGTCGCCGACGCGACTTCCTGGCGTTTATGAATGAACTGGTGGCACTCTACCCACGGCGGGAACTACACGTGAGTCTGGACAACCTCAATACCCACAAGCCCAAGCACGACCGCTGGCTGGCCCAGCACGGCAACGTGCACCTCCATTTCACGCCCACACACGCCTCCTGGCTGAATCAGATTGAGTGCTGGTTCAGCATCCTGAGCCGGCGCGCTCTGCGTGGAGCCAGTTTCACTTCGCCGGGCGAGGTACGAGAGGCCATCGACCGCTTCATCGCCGTCTACAATAAGAATGCCGTCCCCTTTGAGTGGACCAAACGTGAAGTGCGCAACGTCCACCCGCAACCATATTACGCTAATCTTCGCAACTAAGCACTAGCCTGGATTTCCACGGTGGGGAATCGTCCTAACAGTGATACGGTCGATCACCTCGCTGCGCTCGGCCGCGACCACGCGTTCACATCGTCAGACGGCGATTGAATAGGGCCGGGCCGTCAATTCATTTTCGGGGCGCGACGAGGCCGTAGCGAAACATGTTGCGCAGCGCGCGCAACATGGCGGGGCGCAACGTTCGCTTGGCTGCCTGCGTCGCCTGGCCGCGCACGCATGCCAGCACCTCGTCGGCAGCGGCGCGATGTCGCACGCCGTCGATGGAGGAGAGACGCACTCGCCGCTCGCCGTCGAGCACGAACGTGGCCGGCACGGCGATGCCCCCCTTCTCGTGAGGGTTGAACAAATCCCAGTCACGCACCACCTGCCGCTCGACGTCGCACCAAATTGGGAAGGACACGCTCAACGTCCGCCGCAGATGCTCGGTGCGCTGCGGCTCATCCACCGACAAGGCGGCGACCCGATATCCCGCCCGCAGAAAGGCGTCCGTACGGTCACGATAATCCGCCAACTGGCGGATGCAGAAGGGTCACCAGTGGCCGCGGTAGAAAATCAGGACGCACGGAGTCAGGGACGACAAGCTGCGCTTCTCGCCCGTCGAATCCGAGAGCACGATCTCGGGCGCTACATCACCAACGCGCGGTGCGCTCATGGCCACACTATAGAGAAGCCGCGCGGTAATCGCTAGCTAACCACACCGCCCCGAACTTATAGCGCAAATTTCCTTTTCGATGTCTCGGGCCATGCGATCAGGCGCCGTTGTCGGCGCGTACGGTTCGATCACATTTCCCTGCTTCCATCGTTCTCGGTCGCAATGCTCGGCTGGCGGGATGCCATCGACGATTCGCTCAGCACATGCTCTAATGCTCTGCGCGAGGCTTTCGTGCCAATGGCCGGTATGCGTTATCGGATTGCTACGTTATTGATCTGCTGGAGTAGTCTTTTCTGCGCCGCTCAAGAGAAGCCCACGGTCTCACCCCAGCGCGTCAACTCTGCCCTTGCGCAACTTGATTCTTACATCCGCCCCTCCTTGGCCAGTACGAAAGTTCCCGGAGTAGCGGTCGCCATTGTTTACAACGACCAAGTTGTATTCCTTCGCGGCTATGGCATTCGCAAAGTCGGAGAGCCCGCGCAGGTCGATCCCGACACCGTCTTTGAAATCGCGTCGTTCTCCAAGCCCATCACCTCGACCATCCTCGCTTCGCTGGTTGGCCAAGGAAAGATCAGTTGGGACGACCGCATTGTTGACATCGATCCCGGCTTCCAACTTTCCAGCCCAGACACGACTCGCCAGATCACGATTCGCGACTTCTTGTCGCATCGCAGCGGCTTGGCCACCGAATCCGGCGATTTGCTCGAAGACCTCGGCTACTCCCGCCCTGAGATTCTTTACCGCATGCGGTATCTGCCCCTGCCGGGACAGTTCCGCAAAACATATGCGTACAGCAATTTTGGTTACACCACCGGAGCTCTCGCCGCCGCTACCAAGATCGGCAAGCCTTGGGAGACGGTCGCCGAAGAGCAGCTTTATTCCCGCCTTGGGATGACATCGACCAGTTCGCGCTTCTCCGACTATGAAGATCGCGCCAACAAAGCCGCGCTCCACATCTTTATTAACGGCGAGCCCGTGAATCGTTTCGTACGCGAGGCCGACGCCGAAGCGCCCGCCGGAGGTGTGTCGTCCAGCGCCCGTGATCTCGCCGAGTGGGTGCGGCTGCAACTGAGTGGCGGCACGTGGAACGGCAAGCAGATCGTCGACGCTAACGTCCTCGCCGAAACCCACAAGCCTCAAGTTTGTCGCAATCCGGCGAATCCGGCCAAGCCCAACGAGTGTCCCGGCGACCGATACTACGGCCTCGGCTGGGATGTGGGGACCAACGCCCAGGGCCACACTCAAGTCAGCCACAGTGGCGCATTTTTTCTGGGAGCAGCCACGGCGGTTTATCTGGTCCCCGAAGAACATCTCGGCGTGCTTGCCCTTAGCAACAGCATGCCCATCGGATTGCCGGAGTCAATCTGCCTGCACTTCCTCGACTTGGTGCACTATGGCAAGCCGCAGCGGGAATATCTTCCGCTCCTGGCAAAGCTCTTTTCGCAGATGATCGCATCGACTGAGGATTCGTCTCCCGACTATGCCAGGCTCGCTCCAGCGAAGACCGCGGCTCCCGCTAAGCCCTTCAGCGCTTATGCCGGCAAGTACACAAATGAATACTTCGGAACACTGGAAGTGTCGGTCCAGAACGACCGACTGATCCTGCGGCTACCTCCCCGGGGAAGCTACTACGAACTCTCGCATTGGGACGGCGACACGTTCACCTATTACTTCGCCAGCGAAAGTACCGGCACCGGTCGCCGTGGCGCAAAGTTCTCACCCGACGAGAAACAGGTGCTGATCGAAAATCTCTCGCCGGAGCACGACGCGGTATTTACTAAGTCGCAGCCCGTGCAATAGCAGCTGGCCTATCGAAGCCGATTCTGCTCAGGGGGTGTCTCAACACTCCGAAACTTGTCACCTTAGGTACAGTCGATAAAAGCTGGCGTCGGAGGCGTAGGCGATCAGGTCGATTGGACGGATGAGAATTCGGCCGGCATCGATGTGATCCGCGAGCGATGTTTTGATGCTGGCGGAAGATACCGGGGCAGAAGTCAGGACGGTCGCGGACATGAAGATCGATTCCTACACCGATTTGTGACGGAGCCAGCCTCCTGGACCGTTAGTGGTTTGCAGTCTCCCGGTGGACGCAGCACGTGCTTCCACCGGGAAACCGAGACGAAGCTACAACTTGCTCGAGGACCCTTATCCTTCCGCGCTACTGCACAACCTCTACTGGACAACAAGATGCGTGAACGGAGCAACGTAAGCCATGAGGAAGACCAGGATTCCCACCAGGCATGCGAGGGCAATGCTGTGGAAGAAGACGTAGCGCAGAATATCGCCTTCGTGTCCGTACCACTCGGTCGCCGTGCTGGCGACAACGATGCTCTGCGCATCGATCATCTTGCCCATGACGCCGCCGCAACTGTTGGCCGCCGACATCAACACGGGCGATACACCGACCTGCTGCGCCGAGATCTTTTGCAGGCTTCCGAACAGCACGTTGGACGACGTGTCAGAACCTGTCAACGCAACACCCAACCATCCCAGCAATGTTCCGAAGAACGGATAGAAGTGGCCGGTGCGCGCGAAGGCCAGTCCCATGGTGGCGTCGAGACCGCCATAGCGCGTGAGAAAGCCGATGGCCATCATGGCGGAGATCGTCAGCAGCGAGAATCTCACGCGCACGATGGTCTTCAGGTAGATGGAAAAAATCTTTCCCGCGGGGAAGCCCATGATGAACCCGGAAATCACGGCGGAAATAAAGATGCCGGTTCCCGTGGCGCTGAGCCAATTAAAGCTGAAGACGGCGGGCTCCTTCGTGTTTTTGGCCACCACCGGAGGCGTGCGCTCTATTAGCTTGTTCAAGCCGTGCACCGGAAATTGTCGCGCCGTGATTTTGCTGGGCGGCGTGCTCCAAGTGGCCGTCGAGGTAAACACCCTCTCGGGCGTGTTCATGAGTTTTTTGCCGGTGACGGTGCCCCAGCAGAAGACCACGACGCTGAGGATGAGCCAGGGCAGCCACGCGCGCACAACTTCGCCCCGACTGTAGCCATGGACAGCGCGATGACTGGTCTTTTGCGCCTCGCCTTCGAACGTCCAAACTCGTTTGGGATGCCAGACCATCAGGAATGCGATCAGGCACGCCATCGAAAGTACGGCGGAGATCACGTCCACCAACCATGGTCCGTGATGGTTGGAAACGTAATACTGAGAGGTGGCGAACGAGACACCAGCCACCGCCACAGCGGGCCAGATCTCGATCATCTCGGAGAATCCGACGAAAGCCCAGATCAACCAGAACGGGACGAGCACCGAGAACCAGGGAAGGATGCGTCCCGCCATCGCGCCCAGCGTGATCTCGCTGAAACCGGTGACGCCGGCGAGGGCGATGATAGGCGTACCCAGCGCGCCGTAAGCGACAGGAGCGGTGTTGGCGATCAGCGACAATCCAGAAGCCTGAAGCGGTCGGAATCCGAGTCCGATCAACAGGGCCGCGGTGACGGCCACGGGTGTGCCGAAGCCTGCCGCGCCCTCGAAGAATGCGCCGAAGCTAAAGGCTATGAGCAGAAGCTGCAAGCGGCGATCCTGGGTAATGCCGGTCAAGCTGTGCTTTAGCACTTCGAAACGCCCCGCCTCGACGGTGAGTTGGTACAGGAAGATGACATTCAACACGATCCAGCCGATGGGAAACAGTCCGTAGGCCAAGCCATACACGGTGGTGGAGGCTGCCATGCGCCCCGGCATGTGGAACCCCACGACCGCAGTAAGCAACGCGGTGACAAGTCCGGCGAGCGCAGCGTAGTGGGCCTTGACATGACCGAAGGCGAGGGCCCCGAGCAACACGATGACAGGAAGTGACGCGATGAGGGTGGAGAGCCACCAGTGTCCCATGGGATCGTATCGCTGCTGCCAGCCCGAAGTGAACTCGGGCAAACGCAGCACAACAATCGCGAGGACAATCGCCACCAGCGTAAAAACGGCGCCCACCCAACCTACCGAAGCGGGGGGAGCCGAGGTGTGTGACGGTTTTGCGGTTGCGGAAGGGACTGCCATGCGTACGCCTCCTGGAAGAAAGCTAGTCTCGGTGAGAGTAAGCGGTCCTGAAATGTCGCCCGAATCTTACTCGCGAAACTTTAAGATAGCTATCCTTTTGTCATCGCGGACATGGCTCACCGGCCGCTGTGACGCACGGCACATTTGCGGGGAATTTTATCCCCAGGTGAGCTGACCCGCGGTCGGAGAGAAGGCGCGCAGAATTGCCTGGTATTGGGAGGGCCGGCGGCCAGCACTTTCGGGGCGTCTGACGCCGACATCTACTTCGAGGGAGTCGGGGCTTTGTCGGCGTCGGACGCAACCACTCGCAAGAGCCATCCGCTGCCACCGCGAACGTAGACAGACTTGGGCGCGGTGAGCTCAATGGTCCCGACCGGAGGATTGTTTCCGTGGTGGGCGATGGTCAGGTCGTCGAAGCCGTAGGTGCCGCAAGCCCACGGAGAAAAGACCCATAAGGACTGTTCGCCGTCAATCGAAGTCGCCGGGCAGCCCAGCTTCGGAGCGGGCAAGAGCTTGGCCGTGACCGCGCCATAGTCAGTGGCGTGGCCGACGATGTCCATGGCAGAGCGGACGGTTCCATCGCCGCGATAAACAGCCGCGCCGCCCACCTGAACGGTGGTCCAGTCACTGCTCGAGGTGCCGTACTCGTCGAAGGTGCTAACCGGCAGTTGGGCGTTGAAGACCTCGTTCATGGAGGCCAGCGAGCGCAGGCTTACCATCACCGGCGTCTGTTTGTTGCCGAAGATCAAGCGATCGAAGCGCACCACCAATCGCGCTCCGCTGGCGCCGGCAGGAGACGACGATTCAACGACCTCTCCCTCGACTGTTGAACCAGCACGGATTCTGTCACCTGAAGGCAGCACGACGTCTTGCATCAGCTTGCCGGAGAACTTGTCCCCTGGCTTCGATTTGGCGGAGTCGAGTGTAGTGTTCGCCATGATCGGAAGCACAGTGCCCGGAGGAATCTGTTGGGCTTGAAGTGTGGCCAATGAAAGCAGCAAAAGCGCAGCGACGAACCCAGACTGACGAAACATAAACTTCACCTTCGTTTTTGCGATACCAACTACTAGATGCACTAACTCGCATTAGGGCGTGTTAACACTAATTCGTAATTCTGTGATACTCTGCCGTGCATGGAGATCACCGAAGCGCAGTACCAGCGTATTGCCTCCAGTCTTCCTCTCCAGCGCGGCAACGTGAAGCTCACCAACCTGCAAGTGTTGAACGCGCATCCTGTACGTGGCCGAGCACGGATGCAAGTGGCGCGGACTGCCCAAGCGGTTCGGCAACTGGCACACGATCTATATGCGCATGAACCGTTGGTCCAAGAACGGCGTGTTGGATCAGGTGTTTGAGCAGTTGCAACGGGAGCAGATCGTGCGCATCAGGATCGAGGCCGTTGAGTCTGGACTCGACCTCGGTGAAAGTGCATCCGGACGGCACCGGCGCTTTAAAAAAAACGGCCCGCAAGCCATCGGCAAATCGCGCGGCGGATGGAACACCAAGATTCATATGGTTGCCGCGAATGCTCGAACGGCCATAACCTTCTGCCTTGTCGCCCGGGAAGGCGCACGATGCGCCGCACGGGCCGCAAGCTGCTGCTGGCAGAATCGGGCCCCTGCCGGGAGGCCTTCCGCTGATGATGGACCGCGCTTACGAAGGCAACGAAACCCGGCAACTGGTGCTGGATCTCGGCATGATTCCGGTGGTTCCGCCCAAGTCCGAACCGGCTGCGAACCGTGGGAATACGATCGAAGCCATGTACAAGAAGCGCAACGAGATCGAGCGGCTGTTTCGGCGGCTCAAAGGCTTCCGCCGCATCTTTTCGCGTTTCGAGAAACTCGATGTCGTGTTCCTGGCCTTCCTCTACTTTGCGCTTATCGTCGAAGCGCTGCGAAAGTTAGTGTGAACACGCCCTAGGGCACAAATAGTAGGCTAATCGGTTAAGGTGAACGCCTGATTGAGCGTCGACGGATTACACCGGTTCTGGCGGATGGTGCCTCCTCTGCCGGGGTCCTCCAGACAAAGCCCGCTGCTCTTGACGCGAATTTGCACTCGCTCTCCGCCCATGTCCACGATTTGAAAGAGTTCGTTGTCAGGCAACGTGCCGTCGCTGCAATTCCACTGAATCAGATTCCCTGGGCCGCCATATTTCTTTCCGTCGCCCGGCGACGCCGTAGCATTCGAGACGTTGAGGCAAAGACCCTTCGCGCCATTCACTGTGTGAATCGAGTAAAAGCCATTTCTCTGATCGACAAAATTGAACACCATATTGCTGAAGCCGCTGCACGGATAGGGAATGATTGCTTCGCCGCTTTGCGTGGAGTTCCGATTGATGTTAAGGCACAGCTTCGTTCCCTCGGAAACGATCTGATGCGTGCCTTCGATGCTGCTGGAAGCGGCAATGGACAATGGCGAGACGCCGTCGATTACGTAGGTTGTGACCGAGCGTACCGGCAACTCATCGATGAGGTGGCCTTTCGAGGAAAGCGCAATTCTTTCCTCTTGTAGATTGGCAGCCCCATCTGCAGTCGTTCGATAGACGGCGGCCGACGACGGGATTTTGGCGAATGCGCCAAGGTCGAGATCATTCGACGTTACCTCATCCCAATTCGTGCTGACCAACACCAGTCGTTTCGACATAGGCGAATACGCCGCGAGCGTGTTGTAGGCTCCTCCTGCCGAAATAATCTGGAAGCCTGGCCGAATGAACCGCGTGTACTGGGCGAGAGCATAGAACTGTTTCTTGGGATACGGCGGTCCACCCTTGGGGTCGAAGGCGATCACGTTCCAGTCCGGTTGCCAAAGCACCCAGGCTTCAGCGCCCATGTCGCGGAGGTCCATGCGCACCGAATCTGCCATGAACAAAGCGCCCCACATGTCGGTCCCATCGCCCTGACCGTGGAAACAACATCCCAGTTCACTCATCCAAATCGGCTTGTGAAGCTTCTGAGCCAACGACTGGTACTCCTTTAATCTCCCCGGGTTTGGATTCGTATGGTAATCGTGCGTGTTCAGCCTGCCCAGGGCAGAGACCGCTGCGGGGTTCAACTGGCCAAGGCCGCCGGCCGCAGCGTCGAGGTTATTCATATCGACACCCGAAACAAACGTGTCGAGGCCATCCCGTTTCAACTGGTTCGCCAGCATCGGAATCAGTGCATTCTGCGAAGAATACGAAGCGCCATTTCCTTCCTGGCGTCCATGCGCTGTCCAGCCGCCGTCAGGTTCATTGAACGCCTCCAGACTCTCAAAGCGAATGCCCTCCACATCTCGAAAATGCTTGACCACTGTCGCCAGGTAGTTGACGAAGCTTTCGTGCATGTCGGGCCGCAGGTTGTCCTGATGCGCTACATTTGCGCCGGAGGAACAGCCGCTGACAGTCATCCAGTACGGAGGTGAGTAGGAAGCCGCCTCAAAAATATTGACGCCGCGCTTCTTCGCTTCCTACAGCATGCGCCGTTGGGGCGCGTCCCGCGTCCAGTCAAAAGCCGCATTTGGTCCGCTTTGAAAGCCTTCCATCTGGGCGTCGGCCCGCATATGCGTATGCGTAGGATCGTCACCGCCGCCGATGTTGTAGCGGGCGACATTGAACCCAAGTGTTAAACCAGTTGACGGGTCGCCGAACAGCAGGTCCATATACTGACTCTGGATGACCGGGTCTTTGATTTGGGCGGGCTGGCGTCCGCCGCCGTATAGATCGTTCGCCTCCCAAGCCAGCGACATGCCCCAGCCGCGGAACGTCTGCGCGGGTCGTGGAATAATCCGGCCTAAATTCGCTAAGGCTGGCGGCGGCAAGCTCGATGTCACTGGCCGCTCATCAGCGCGGACAGCGAGAGCACTGGCCTCCGGCAACAAAGCGCCATTTGCGTCAATCAGCTGACTCCCGCCGGGGGAGTAGCAATAGTAGAAAGGAGGACCAAACGGAATGTGCAGCTTGTCAAGAACGGCATAGAAATTTTGTATGCCCTGACTGCGCGTCTGTCCTTGTTTATTGGGATACTTGTTGGAAGGCAGTCCCCATTCTGTAATCCAGAATGGCTTGTCCGGCCCCAGAATCGCTGCATCCTGACGGATCAGGTCCGTGACGGATTGTTCCAAATTATCCGGGTCTGGGTAAATATGTGTGCCGTAGCCGTCGACGTGATAGATGGAGTTATCCAAGTAGTTGAACCGATCCAGATTTCGTAAAGCGGCAATCATGCGCGCCGGATTTGAGAAATGATGTGGCGGATGGTCCCACTTGTCGCTACCGTGAGCGATGCCAAAAGTAATGATTTTAGCGTTCGGGAAGTAGTGCGGATCGTGGATGACCTCGGCAGCAGCCTTAAGGAAACGCGCATAGCCTCCAACAGCGGTCATCCATTCTTGTTCATTGGGTGGATGACCATCTGGCACATCACCGTTGAAACAGATCCAGTCGTCCTCGTTACCGATCTCGAACCCATCAATCGTAAGATTGGCGGCCTTAACGGCGTTAAGCTGGGTACGTAAGCGTTGGGCAAGTTTGGCCAAATTGATTTGGCTGAGTTGTGCCGAGCCTTGCGGCCAGCCACAGCGTTTCCGGAAGGCTTCACCGTTATTCTTGCTCTGGTATCCATCGTCGTAGTCTCCAGATGCTTGAAGAACGTTGGCAAGAAACTTCAGATTGTTTTGTTTAGCTAACCTTACTTCATTTACGAACGCAGCGATACCCTGTGGTGTCGTGCCGGATAGAACATCACGAAACCATGTGGCATGCAGGACGTGAATATCTCGCAGCGTTTTTTCCTGAACCGCCTCGCGTTCTCTGGTTAAGTTTGAGCGGTCGATGCCGAACTCTTTCGTAGCCTGCGCCCGTACCAGGTTCGGGAACACGAACATGCCAACGACGGCACAGATAAAGAAAGAGAAGCGCTGCATAAGTCTCATCATCTGTCAGGCCTTTGCGCCGAGATCAGGATGAACCGCATTCCTTGGGGGTCGTATCCAAGAAGAGCTTCAGAAGCAGGGCCGTAAAGAGTCGCAGAGTGAAGTGGATCGTAGTGATGCTCACGTTCGTCCCCAAACAGGTCTGCGCACGGTGCGGTCAGTCTCTTTCCGCAATGCGGTCAACAGTCAAACCGAGGTAGCCCCCCGCACGGCGGTTATTTCAGATAAGCGCGCACCAACCCGATCAGGTCTTCGCCCAATTCGTCGGGTGACTCCATCTCCTGGTCCGGATTCATCATGTGCAGGCGGATGTGGTCCTCAAGAACTTCCGCCATGAGGCCATTAACCCCGCCGCGAATGGCGGCCAACAGCATCAGGATGTCAGCACACTCGTCCCCGGCCTCCAAGGCGCGCTCCACCGCCGCGAACTGGCCTCGGATTCGCTTGATGCGAAATAACAGCTTCTGTTTCTCTTTGGAAATCTCGGGAATTTTGTCTTTCATTTTTTTCTACTTTTTTGCCTTTTTTCTCTTGCATGTACCCTAGGGGGGTATGATATAACTCTTCTGGCGGGAAATCCACAGGGCCCGTCAGGATTAATTAAGGACGTATGAAAGCACAATTTGGACCAGAGCCTCCGAGTAGCGTCGGCGGCATTCCGGTGTAGAAAGAACGGTAAGGTGTCCCGATAAGCATCTGTATCCTGCCTATCGCCTCACCTCTGCTTCTTCTGCCTGACAACTGAAGAACCCGAGGGATCGAGGCGGGTGCCGCGAGGCACCAGTTCTCAACCCCTAGAGCAAATTGGACGATAACACGATTGGGCTGGGCTCCGTCGTGCTTGCCATCCGCGATTTTTGAGCGCCGACGGCGAAGATTCGCTGGGCTGTGCACAGCTTGCATCGTGCTAGCTTAGCGCGCTCGCGGAACGGAGTTGAGTAATGCAGACTGAAGTACTGAATATCTCCGCCGTCGAAGTCGAGGCGCCGACCGTCCGCGGCCTGATGGTGCGTTCGAAATGGATGCACCGCCTGCTGACGTTCCTCATGGTCCTCGGCCCTGGGCTCATCGTGATGGTCGCCGACAATGACGCGGGCGCGGTTTCCACCTATGTGCAAGCGGGAGCCCAATACGGAACGCGGTTGCTGTGGATCCTGCTGCTGCTTTGGCCTACGACTTATTTCATTCAGGAGATGGTGATTCGGCTGGGGATTGCCACCGGCAAGGGACATGCCGCGATGATCTACCAGCGCTTCGGCAAATGGTGGGGCGTGTTCTCGCTGGTCGACCTTGAACTGGTCAACTTTTTGACCCTGGTGACAGAGTTTGCCGCGATCGCACTGGCGGTTGAACATCTCGGGATCTCTCCTTACCTGGGCGTGCCAATTGCCGCAGTGGGATTGATCATTATGGTGGTCACCGGAAGCTACCTGCGCTGGGAACGCACCGTGGTGCTGCTGTGCGTACTGGACCTCGCCTGGCTGTGGATCGCATTCAAGCTGCGGCCCGGCGTCGGTGAGCTGGTGCACAACACGTTGGTCCCCGGAATTCCTCACGGCGGGTTGACCGGCGACCTGATGTTTCTGGTGATCGCGATCGTTGGCACTACCATCGCACCCTGGCAACTCTTCTTTCAGCAGAGTTGCATCGCCGACAAGAAACTGCGCTTCTCGGATATCAACTGGGCGCGGCTGGACACGTTTCTCGGGGCCTGCGCCACCATCACCGTTGCCGGTTGCATGATGGTGGCCGGCGCCTACGCGATGACCCACGGAGTCCACTTCGAGGACCCGGCGCAGATGGCCAACGCGATGCGCTCCATGACGGGCGAGGGCATTCGGGTCGGCATTCTATTGCTGATGATCAACGCCGCGGTGCTGGGCACAACGGCGATTTCTCTATCGAGCGCGTGGGCCTACGGCGAAGTGCGGGGATGGCCACACAGCCTGCAGCTTCCCTTTAAGGAGGCCAAGGGCTTTTACTTCACCTACGTGGGCTGCGTTGCGCTGGCGGCCGGGCTTGTCCTGATACCGCGGGCGCCACTGCAGTTAATCATTCTCGGCGTGCAGGTGCTGGCGGGGATCATGCTGCCGTCGGCAATCATCTTTCTGCAACTGTTGTTGAACGATAAGGAACTGCTCGGCGAGCAGTACGTCAACAAAACGTGGAACAACTGGGTGAACTGGACCATCATCATCGTTCTCTTTGCCCTTTCGCTCATCCTGGCGGCGCAAGTCGTTGCCCCCAACCTGTTCCCTTCGTCCTAGGGACGGATTTTTTATGGAGGTGTGTAATGCATTTCATGCCAGTGACCATGGACATCAATTTGAACGATCTCCCGGAGAACCACTACCTGGTGGTTCATCCGTTGAACGACGTTCCAGAAGAAAAGATTGACACGTCGAATCTGGGACCGATGGCGATGACCCCCAGCGTGAAGCTTTCGCTGCTGTCGTTGCGCGCGTACCTGGTGCTGATGATGGGCTTGGTGCTTTATCACGTGCTCGACTTGGCCGGCTTGTTCGGTCACCACGGTTAACGAAAGAGGAAAGTATGAATCGACCAGAACCCCATCGACGTTCCCCTCTCGGCTGAGACCGAAGTTGCAGGCTGACACCCGCCTGCCTCGCCAGCCGCGAGGGCAAAGATTGAATTCAGGCGCAGGAGGTTAGCCATGTCAGCCATCAACGTACTCACTTTCCCCAAGTTCTTCTGCTTTCCGCAGGCGTGTTGCGATCGCGTCTGCGGCCACGACGACGCGCACGTCCCAGTCATTCGCACTCCCATCGTGAGCGCGCGGTGGACCGTAGAGGCCGGTCGCGATGGAACCCGGCGGCTGGTTGAGCGCTGGTCTGTCATCCGGCAGAAGGACGGCCAGTAACGACGCATTGAACAGACGGGAAGCGCCCGTCGACAGGAGGAACGCCATGAAAAACATCCTGTGCAACACAGCCGCGCGCTTGCCCTGGACTGCCCTGGCCCTCTTGGTTTGCGCACTCGCATCACCGAGCTCCATGCAGGCGCAGATTCCTGACGTCACCGAGACCGAGAAGCCGCAGCCGGTCTCCGACGGCCAGACCCAGAGCATGTTTGAGCGTCAGGTGGGAAACAAGCTTTGGATCTCCGGGCAGATCAATTTTATTTTCCAGACGCATCCGCCTTTTCATGCGCAGTACACCGGGCCGAACAGCCTGCAGCCTGACTACGAAAAGGCAACCTCGCGCGTGATGACGCTGTACACGGGATGCAGGTTCAACGGCTCGACTGAAACGCTGGTTGACATCGAAGAGGCGGGCGGGCAGGGCTTGAGCACGGCGCTGGGGATCGCAGGTTTCCCCAATCTTGACGTGGTGAGGAATCCGACCCTCAGCCAGTCGCCCTACATCGCGCGCGCCATGTTCCACGGCGTGGTTGCTTTGAGCAAGGAGCGCATCGAGGCTGACGCGGGTCCGCTCTCGACATTCTCCGAGCTGCCTGTGCGCCGTCTGGAAGTCCGCGTTGGCAAGTTTGGCATCGTCGATTTCTTCGACGTCAACTCAGTGGGCAGCGACAGCCACATGCAGTTCATGAACTGGGCCATCGATCAGAATGGCGCCTACGACTTTGCCGCCGACACGCGCGGCTATACCTGGGGCGCGATCCTGGAGTTCCAGGACCGCAAGTGGGGCTTCCGTTTCGCCGAAGCGTTGATGCCGACGGTGGCCAACGGAATCGACATGCAGTGGAACCTTCGCCGGGCGCGGGGCGAGAGCTATGAGTTCCAACTGCATCGCGGAGTTCTTCCCAGGAAGGATGGAGAGGTCCGCCTACTGGCCTACACCAATTACGCCAACATGGGCATTTATCGCGAGGCTATCGATCAGTACCTTGCGGGCAAGGTGGCGAGGCCCGACATCACCAACCACCCCTTGCAGACCACGCTGAAGTACGGCTTCGGTGTGAATCTGGAACAGGCCCTTACGCCAAACGTTACCGCCTATGGGCGCTTTGGTTGGAACAATGGCAAGACCGAGTCCTACGCTTTTACCGAGATCGACCAGTCATTTGCCGGGGGCGTCTTCGTCAATGGCCGGAAGTGGGGGCGCACACAGGACCGATTCGGAATCGCTGCTGCATCGAATGCAATTTCGGGTGACCATCGGAGATATCTTGCTCTCGGCGGCGTGGGTTTCATCATTGGAGACGGCGCGCTGAACTACGGGAGAGAGAACATTCTTGAGAGCTACTACACCGTGCACGCGTGGAAGGGACTCTACGTTGCGCCCGACGTGCAATATGTCGTCAATCCAGCCTACAACCGCGACCGTGGACCGGTGGTTGTGCCCGGATTTCGGCTGCACATCGAACTGTAGTTTTCTCATCTCCGCGAACCGGTCGCTGAAGTCGGTTGCCTACGTCGGACGTACTCTCATCTCATTGAACCTGTGGGGAGCAAAGCCCGTTGGACGCAGAAGCGAGCAGAGCCCCCTAATCAAAACGTTTAATAGCGACCTTTACGGTTTCTTCACGACCCTCTGGCTATCGTTTGATTGGCAGCCTCAAGCTTAGCTCACAAACGAAGTCTTCTACTCCGGTGCGAATGTGAGTTCCCCGGTTGGCGGTAGATGCTTCCCCAGTCGCGCGGACTGATGGCCTCGAAGCCATTTGGGGCCAACGGCCAGTTTGATGACCGTCCCTCCGTAAATTTGAATTGTGTCCATGAGCTCTACGAAGCTGCGACCGTGATTGGCCGTGAGGATCCGCTGGCTGGCAGTGCCGACGATGACGGAGTAGGACGCTCGGTGCGGAGATCTCGGTCTCCCTCATGTTCGTTTGTGAGTGCCGTCACATCGCCATCCCCGTACGAAATGAAACTATAGGTAAGAGCGCGACTCTGGGGACGTGTGCCTTGGATGAGCTGACAACGCCCGAATCCAATTCAATGAAGGATGCGCCAATGCGGTCGCCACAGATCGCATCGTACCGTGACGAAGGCGAAGTACGGGCCATGCGTTTTGCTATCCGAATCTCGCTGGCCTTCGGCGTGTTGATGCTGGTTGGCAAGATGGCGGCCTATTTTATGACGGGCTCGGCGGCCATCCTGTCGGATGCGGCGGAATCTGTGATTCACGTTGTCGCGGTTGCGTTCGCGGCGTTCAGCCTGCGGCTTAGCACGAAGCCAGCCAAGCCGGGTTTCCTGTACGGCTACGAACGCATCACCTTCTTCTCCGCCGGATTCGAGGGCGCGATGATCGTGCTGGCGGCCATTTTCATTCTGTATTCCGCCATCGAGAAATGGTTGAGGGGCCTGCAACTGGAGAACCTGGGAGCGGGCGCGCTCCTGCTGCTGTCGGCGGGTGTCCTTAACGCCGGATTGGGATGGTACCTGATACGCGCGGGACGACGCAGCCACTCGCTCATTCTGGAAGCGAACGGCAAGCACGTACTCACCGACAGTTGGACGAGTTTCGGCGTAGTGGCCGGACTGGGGCTGGTGATGCTGACCAGGTGGAAGCCGTTCGATCCACTACTGGCGATTGCGGTAGCGGTCAACATTTTGTGGTCGGGCGGGCACCTGGTATGGCGCTCGGCGGTAGGATTGCTTGACCATTCCGACCCTGAAGTCGGAAGAGAAATCCGTGACAAGCTGGATTCCCTGTGCAGCGAGTTGGGAGTGGAATATCACGGTGTACGCTTCCGCACAACCGGATACCGGCAGCTGATTGAGGTGCACTTGCTGTTTCCGCACTCGATGGCCGTCGGCGAAGCGCATCGGCTGGCGACGCGTTTGGAAGAACGCTTGCCGTCTGAACTCAGCGTGCCGGCGGAAGTGTTCACGCACTTGGAGTCGGCAGAAGACCACGCGGCAGTGCATGCGAAGGAACATTACACAGGAAAGCCGGAGTCGGCAGGCGCACTACGTCACCGATGATAGTTGTGCCGTCGTCGAAGTTGATTCGCAGAGGTGATACACCGCGTTACGTGTCCCGCAACTCGACGACATAGCAACGCCCAAGACGGTGAACGCCATGCAGATGTCTTTCTCTCCCACAGTGGAGCGGTTGGCCCGCCGGCTCTTTCCTGGGCAAGTGGCCACTAAGTTGGTTCCACCTGTGCCCTATGAGCACGACACGTTCACTCTCGAGGGCCACGAATTGCGCATCATCGAGCAGGGCCGTACCGACAGTCCCGATTCGACGTCTCTACACGTTCCATCGATCGGCCTGATCGTCGCTGGCGACGTTGTATACAACCAGTGCCGCATGTACGTCAACGACACCACCCCCGAGAGCCGGCAGAATTGGATCGCGGCGCTGAACCCGGCGATTGTTGTCGCCGGTCACAAGAAGCCTGGCACGCCCGACTCTCCCTCGACGATCCAAGACACCAAGCGTTACCTGCAGGACTTCGATCGCGTGCAGAAAACCGCGACATCCGACCTGGAGCTGTTCGATCAGATGACGGAGCTGTACCCGCATTGGGTAGCCAATCAGTCGTGGTTGATCTTCGGATTCCCGCAGCCATAACCTGTATCAACCGCTGATGGCTCCCGTATGGCGCGCCCAATGGGTCGAACGGATGGACACATAATCTCGAGGCGCGAGAATTCGCTAACGGCACCGCCATTTGGAGGCACAAGAGATGGATTGGAAACGGTTGGTCCAGTTTGCGCTGCTGGGGAACAGTGATTTGGAACAATATGCCATCATGCTGGTACGCGTTTCGATCGGGCTGTTCTTCGCCATCTCCGGGGCAAACAAATTGTTTGTCGCCGGCGGCACGAAACCTGTTTACGAGACGCTCGTTCAGGCCAAAGTCCCGTTCCCCCGTCAGACGGCTTATTTCGTGGCGGGTGTCGAGTTCGTTTGCGGATCCTTGCTGACCGTGGGGTTTCTTTCGAGCCCGGCCTGCGTGACATTATTGATCGATATGATTGTCGCCACCTTGACCAACGCGCTTTCCACCATGCCTAAAGGACTTTCGCCTCTCAACTGGCTCGACGATTTCCTCTACCTTCCGGAAGTCTTGTACGTGCTCTTCTTTATCTGGCTGATCTGCTCTGGTCCGGGAAAGTTCAGTGTCGATTACTGGCTTGCCGGCAAATTACTGAGTTGATTGATCGGCGAAGCAGCTTGTCGCTAGACAAGAGCACGCGCCGGTTTAGCGAATGTCCCGGCCCGCGTCCCCAAACCTCAGATATCCCCCGGGAAGATCAGTCTGCCATCCCTACCGTCGGCACGTGGGACTCGTACCCAATTCTTATCACACAGTGCCGTGATCTACGTCCTTGCTGCTTAACGCCGCTCTACCTACACTCCTACACGGAAGGATGAGGGAGAGCTGTCGTCCACGTAGACGGCGGCCCGACTTTAACCCTGGTCCCCAGTAGGTTCTTCGACCTGTGATCGCTTCCTGTCCGTTCTCGATTTTCTGGCGGTTCCCCCCTAACCTCCCCGCCCAGCCGCATGGAATCCCATGTAAGTCCTTTGTTAATAGGACTTTGCCTATAACTCAAATGTTTGCATGAACTTACAGCCGATCGTGCTGCAAGGGCCATAAAACTGTTGACGCACATGTGCGCTAAATGGCACACTTGTGTTGCCGTGACAGGGCTGCTTTATTGGTTTGTATCTTTTTGCTGTTGGGGTTGTGGCTTGTGGTTAATCACCAAATACAGCACACCCGGTTCAAAATACGGGCTCACAGTCCGCAATTCCTTGCCCTCAAAAGTCACCCGTTCATACTTGATCCCAATCGCGTCAAGTGCGTGGCCGATATCGTTTGTGGCGGCATGGAACCCAGCATTCAATTCGACTGGAATTTGGCCTGCGGCTGTACCAAGTTCCACGCCGTATCGCTCAGTGATGTGGTTTGGTGATCTTCTGGTGCTCCACTTTGCCCCTGAAATTGCCGCATCAAAATCATCTGCGAAATCTGAACTTTCAGAATCTAGGATGACCGACACAATCACGATTCCCCAAGGCCGTGCCGACAGTAACTTAGTCAGTGTTTCCTTTTGCGTACCCGTCAGGCGTCTTGGTGCGATTGTCTTAGCAAGCTTTAATCGGGCAAACCGCTCATCCTCTGCAACTTTGTTGAGTCGTGCCGCCTCTTTTTCGTTCGCTGCTGCGCGTTCATTAGCTTTCCCCGCAGAATCTTTGGCATTCGCCGCCTCACCTTTGGCTTTTTCTATTTCCACATCTTTGGATTTCAGATCGATGGCCAACTGGCGATCTTTTTCCTGTAGCAATAGCTCTTGCGTTTCCCTGAGTCGCTTTGCCAACGTGGATTGGCGTATCGTGGCGCCAAAGTATAGAACTCCAACTATTGCAGTAAGAGCAAGCAGTACATTGACCGCGCTGCCCCAGAAATCTACCGACTGGCCAAGCTGCTGGACTTGTGAAGTTAAGGATGAAATCTCGGACATGCCTTGGCCCCTTCGTGTGTTAAGCGTATTACTGCTCATCGCAGTTGTTTCCCTCTGGGTACTGGCCTATAAGGGCATCAAGGAGTATGAGAAGTGAAAGCAGAATACAAAGAAGGCCCGGAAGCAAGCGAAAACTTCGAGAAGTTGGCAAGGGCTGTTTTTCAGGCTCCCAACACGAAGAAACCGAAGAAACAGCCCAAGAAGAAAGCGGCTAAACGCCGCAAGTCGTCCGGCAGTGGAGAGGGCTAGTACTTAGTTGCAAAGGAATACGTTATATGGCATGATCGGGCGTGAGCAAACGCCCGACAGTGGTCACCCTAACCCAAGAGGACCGCTCCACCCTGGAAGGATGGGTGCGCGCGGGTAAAACCGAACGCCGCCTCGCCGAGCGCGCGAAGATCATTTTGCTGGCCGCGGATGGGCAAGGCACGATCCCGATCGCCCGCACACTGCGCATGCGCGCCGCGCGGGTCAGCAAATGGCGGGTGCGCTTCCGTCGCGACGGTCTGCGTGGGTTGCAGGATGCGCCGCGGCCCGGGGCAGTGCGGCGGTATGACGAGAATACGGAGAACCGGATTCTGGTTACACTGGACGAGCCGCCCCCGTCGGGGTACGCCACCTGGAGCGGGGCGCTGCTGGCCCAGTCGCTGGGCGATGTGTCCAAACATGAGGTCTGGCGGGTGTTGCGGGCCCGAGGCATTCAGCTGCAGCGGCGGCGCAGTTGGTGTATCTCGACGGATCCTCAGTTTGCCGCCAAGGCGGCCGATATCGTGGGGCTCTATCTGCACCCCCCGGAGAATGCGGTGGTGCTGTCGGTCGACGAAAAGCCGCATATCCAAGCTCTGGAACGAGCCCAGGGCTATTTGAAACTGCCCAACGGCAAGGCGGTGACCGGCTTCAACCACGAATACAAGCGCCACGGCACAACCACCTTATTTGCCGCTCTGGACGTGCTCACCGGCAAAGTCTTCGGAGGACACGCCCCTCGCCGTCGCCGACGCGACTTCCTGGCGTTTATGAATGAACTGGTGGCACTCTACCCACGGCGGGAACTACACGTGAGTCTGGACAACCTCAATACCCACAAGCCCAAGCACGACCGCTGGCTGGCCCAGCACGGCAACGTGCACCTCCATTTCACGCCCACACACGCCTCCTGGCTGAATCAGATTGAGTGCTGGTTCAGCATCCTGAGCCGGCGCGCTCTGCGTGGAGCCAGTTTCACTTCGCCGGGCGAGGTACGAGAGGCCATCGACCGCTTCATCGCCGTCTACAATAAGAATGCCGTCCCCTTTGAGTGGACCAAACGTGAAGTGCGCAACGTCCACCCGCAACCATATTACGCTAATCTTCGCAACTAAGCACTAGAACGGTTCTTCTTGCCCCGTCTCTGCCGCCGGATGGTGGAGCGAGTCAGTTCCTTTGCCCGTCAGTTGAGCATAGGTCAAGCGTCGGCCAGCGACTTGAGACATGGCCAGCACGAAGCGGTCAGAATCGTTCAGCGGATTGTCTTTGGTAGCGCGATTGTTGAAACGAAACACTTGTCATCAAGGTAACGATCAAGATGGAATGGCTCGACAGACACGTAAGTCCCACGCAAGTTGCGCTTGAACAGGCTCCAGAAGTTCTCCAGCCCGTTCGTGTGGACTTGCCCGTTGACATACCGCTCTGCATGGTTGACACACTCATGCACGAAGCGATTGTGGAGCAGATCATAACCAATGGCGCTATCTGTATAGACTTTGGAACCATAGCGCACTTGCTTGAGAATCTCGCCCTGCAAAGTCTCTCGCTTCACATTCGGGATGACCTTGCAACGAATCTGGCGAAGGTCACGGTCAAGGATGCCTTGCACGGCAGTCTTGCCGAGGTACATGTCGCCGCGTCGTTCTTCGCCACGAATCCGTTGCAGTTTCAGCTTGCGGCTTTTGTGCATGTTCTTGGCGAGTCCACCCACATAGGTTTCGTCGGCTTCAACCGCTCCACCGTCACCGCCCAGCTTGAACCACGATTTGTTCTTCATGGCTTCACGAATACGGTGCAGCATGAACCATGCGGAGTTCTGACGAATGCCCAGAGCCTTGCCGAGTTCGTAGCTACTGATTCCGTTTTTGCAGTTCGCCAGCATCCAAAGGGCAACCATCCACTTGTCGAGACCCAGTGGGGAATCTTCCATGATGGTTCCGACCTTGACCGTGAACTGCTTCTTACAGACGTAGCAGAACCAAATCCGGCGCGTCTTGATGAACGAGTGCTTCGCCTGTCCACAGCGAGGGCATGTTACATCCCCACCTGGCCAGCGAAAGCGAACAGCCGCTTCAAAGGCCCGTTGCGGATCGGCAAAGCAAGCGATTGCAGATTGAAGTGTGCGAGGCGTGTCCATGTCTAAAATAGTACACTTAGAACACATGTGTGTCAAGCGTTTTGTTGCCGCTGCAAGCCCTTTGTTTTCAAGAACAGGGGAGGGGGGAGGGGGGTACCACCTCACCCCTCCATTTCCCAGAACGGGAATCCCGAGGCGCCAAAAGTGAACAGCTTGATTTAAATGCGTTCTCAGCGAACCGAAGCGGAGTTTGCGCTTCCCTTCTCGATTGAGGCGTTGGCGGGAGCGTTCTGTTTCAGCCATGCCGCGAGGCTGGTTTGCTGCTGGTCGCGCAGGGAAATGCAACTGTTGATGCTTTCCAGCGCCTCTTTTTGGTTGCGCTCGGTTCCGGGAAATGGGTGGGCCTGGAAGAACTGCTGGACCTGCTGCGCTCTCTGCTCATCGCAGAAGCCCTGCGTTGCGTAAAGGAAGATGCCGAGCCCGCCCAGGCCACCGCCGGTTTTCTTGCTCAGCTCGTCATAGTGCTGCCGCATGAAGTCCCACGTCATGGTTTCAGCGGGCGGATTGTTCATCATGCGGGGCAGCATATAGAGGTCCTGGTTTCGCACTTCGGAAGTCAAGGCCGAATCCAGGGTTTGCTGGATCAGCGCGGGCTGCGGGAACTGGCCCAAAGCGTAGAAGTACCGGTAGTACTGCTCGGGCGACTTGGTGTTCTTCAACTGCGCCTTGAACTGGGCGTAGAGTTCCGGACTGCCGTGCCGAGCCGCTACTGAAACCACGGCGCGAGAGAGGGTTCCGTCGATCGATTGCGGGTCTTTCATGTACTGCTGTACGAGCGTTTGTGCCTGCTGTATGACCTGCGGATCGTTGGCGATGTTCCCGAGCATCTCGAACAAGACGGAGCGTTTCTGCCGCTCGGTAGGGCTATCACTGGGGCGGGCAGCGTAGCCAAGCTGTTGCATCATGGCTGAAAAGGTCTGTCGCAGCCACGCCTGGAATTCTGGACGATCGGCATCGTTGACCAGATAGCGGTTGATGAAATCTAGGTGTCCGCTGAAATTGTCGAGCAATACGTATCCAGGTGTGTCCTTGAATTGCGCGCCGAGGCCAAGATAGCTGCCGACCTGGTGTCTGCCGGCGCGCATGAGCGCCCACTCGTCACCTACGAGGGCGATGCGTTCGTCGGGAGTCAGGCCCTGTTGGGCTTCTGCTCCCAGTTGATGCAACGCGTCGGTATCGTAGTCAAAGCGGTAGTAGCCAAGCGCTCCGGCATTCGCGAACACGAACTTGGAGCAGCCCTTCAGGGTGAACGACTGCTGCCGCTCCGTCAGCAGGAAGCATTGCGCCTGACTATTGCTTCCACCGATGCCCTTGGCGCAGACCGGGATTTGCCAAAGCTGGTCATTGGGAGCGTTGAAGGCTTCAGGGGTGTTGAAGTAGCGCTTCTGGGAGAGAGCCAGCGTGGTATTGCCGTTAGCACATTTTGCGTCGACGCCGATAAACGGCTCGCCCGCCTGCATAACAAACGTCGGCATGACCTGGTCGACTGGCTTTTGGGCGGCGCGCGCCATAGCGTTCCAAAAGTCGGAGGCCGTGGCGTTGCCATAAGCGTGCTCTTTCAAGTACAGGTTCACGCCTGCACGGAACGTCTCGTGGCCCAGGTACGACTCAAGCATATGTAAAACGGCGGCGGTCTTACCGTAGGCGATGCCGTCGAAGAGCGAGTCGATCTCATTGCGGCTGGTCGCCTCCTGATGAATGGGGCGGGTATTCTTCACCGCGTCGGTGGCCAAAGCATCCATCGAGTTCTCGACCACGTCCTGACTGACGAGCCATTCGGGCTTCCACGCCGCGATGGGATGCGGCGTCATCCAGGTGGCGAAGCCTTCGTTGAGCCAGATGTCGTCCCACCAAGCCGCTGTCACGAGATCGCCAAACCACTGATGCGCCACTTCGTGAGCGATCACGTCAGCCACGCCGTTCTTGGATCCGAAGGAAGCGGTCTTGTCGTCGATGAGTAGCGCGGTCTCGCGATAGATGATGGCTCCCCAATTTTCCATGGCACCAGCCTGGAAGTCGGGCACGGCGATCTGCTCGAGCTTGGCGAGGGGATACTTAATGCCGTAATAGTCGTTGTAATAGTGCAGGATAGCTTTGGTGGCTTCGAGTGGGAAGTGGGTGAGGTTTTCTTTGCCGGGAACCGTGCACACGCCAAGCTTGATGCCGTCGACTTCATCGTGGGCACACTTCCAGTCTCCGACGGTGAGAGCGACGAGGTAGCTCGACATCTTCGGCGAGGTCGCGAACTTGATGGTGTGCTTGTCGCCGGGACCGGGAGTGTCACTGACGACTTCGTTGTTCGAGATGGCGGTGTCGCCCTTATCGACGATGGCGGATATGTCAAAGGTCGCCTTATAAGACGGCTCGTCGAAACTGGGGAAGGCGACGCGCGCGTCGGTGGCTTCCATCTGGGTGACGGCGTATTTGCGGCCGTTGTAGGTGCTGAGGTATAAGCCGCGGAGCTTGTCGTTCAGATGGCCTGTGTAATTGATGTGAACAGTGGCCGCTCCAGCGGGAATTTCGTTGGCGACGGTGAAGGTCGCCATCTCGTTCTTCTCGTCGCTGGAGACTGTTGCGGTCTGAGTGCGGCCGCCGGCGGTGACGGTGACTTCGTGAAAGTCGATCTCGACTGCATTCAGCGTGATCGTCTTGCTGGGGTTCTCGAGTTTGAGCGCGATAGTCTCGTCGCCCTCAAAGGTGTTGTTCGAGAAGTTGAGGTTGAAGGACAACGCGTAGTGCTCGGGAGTCGCGCCGCCGGGAAGCTTTTGCGCCAACGCTGTGCAGCAGACAAGCAGAGCCATAGCGCAGACAAGCAAGGTTCGTTTCATTGGTGAATTCCTAACGCTGAAGATTTCGTCGATACAAGTAAAAGACAGTACGTGCGTAACTATCGCGTGGTTCCGTGGGCTTGTATGCATATTAGACGATTGGCGGGGAAATCGTCATCGGCCCCCGGTCCTGATTATTTCGTGGAAACGTTCCGTTGAGAATCGTCTGGTGGCATCGATTCACTCCGAACCAGTACGGAAGTTCGCGATAGTCGAAGGCGTCGAAGATAGCGATGTCGGCGTCTTTGCCGGGTTCCAGGCTTCCTTTACGCTGCTGCAGATTGAGCGCGCACGCGCCGTTGATGGTGGCGGCGGTGATGGCCTCGGCCGGGGACATTTTCATGTGGGTGCAGGCGACGGAGAGTACGAACGGCATCGAGGTCGTCGGCGAGGTGCCGGGGTTGTAGTCGGTGGCCAGGGCAACGGCGACACCGGCGTCGATGAGCTTGCGGGCAGGCGGGAAGGTCTCAAGTCCGAGGAAATAGTTGGCGGCCGGCAGCAGCGTGGCGACTGTATCGGTTTTTGCCAGTAATGCGATGTCGGCGTCGCTGAGGTGGTCGAGATGATCGACGCTGGAGGGGTTGAATTCGGCGAAGAGGGCGAGCTCGGTGTGGGTGAGTTGGCCGACGTGGATGCGGGTTTTGAGGCCGTTTGCCACCGCGGCTTTCAGGATGCGGATTGATTGAACGACGGTGAAGGCTCCGCGTTCGCAGAAGACGTCAACGTACTCAGCGAGTTGGTGTGGGGCATCGTTTCCCAGGTTAGCGCCCAAATGAAGGGCGCGAACCTGGGGCACCCCGCAGGCGGCGGGGATTATTTCGTCGCAGACGATACGGACGTACTCGTCAGGGTTGCTGCGGTATTCGGGCGGCGGAACGTGGGCACCGAGAAGCGTGGAGATCACGGTGCCGGGCCATTGTTTCGCGGCTTGCTGAATGGCCGCGAGCGAGTTTAGTTCGCTCGCGAGGTCGAGGCCATAGCCAGATTTAGCTTCGACCGTGGTCGTGCCGTGGGCGGTCATTTCGTTGAGCGCTTTGAGGACGTGATCGGCGAGTTGTTCGACGGACGATTCGCGCACATCGCGGATGCTGGCGCGGATGCCGCCTCCAGCCTCTGCGATTTCTTCGTAGCCTGCGCCGGAGATGCGCTTCTCAAAGTCGATCAGGCGCGGTGCGGCGAAGACGGGATGAGTATGGGAATCGACGAAACCCGGAAGTACGACCTTGCCGCGGCAGTCAATTTCTTCCGGTATCGTTCCCAGGTTAGCGCCCAAAAGAGGGGCGCGAACCTGGGGCACCCAGCTTTTTAATTGTTGGCGAAGTTCGTCGGTGGTACCGACGGCGGTAATCTTGCCATCTTCGATGAGGACGGCGCCGTCTTCGATGATGGCGAGGTCGCGCATCTGGCTCCCGCGCCGTGGAGCGACGTTGTCACGCAGCGTAAGCAGCTGAGAGGCGTGCGTCAGAAGTATGGCGTTTTCTTTCATATGGCGTCCCTGCCGGGACTCCCATTTCCTTTTCTGTTTCCCAGCGCCGAAGGGCTTGGCTTTGATCTATCACGTTCCGGGGCTGCACGAAGCCTACACGTTCGCCCGTTGGGTTTCCAAGTCGAGACCCCCCTCCCCTCCTCCCATGTATTTTCAGGCACTTGTGAGGGGTTTTCGATGCAGCTTCCTGCAGATAAAAGATTTATAGGTGCGTGATAGAAACCATTGGGGTTAGGGGCGCGACGGAGACGGACAGCACGCTCTGTGGGGAGGATGGCGGCGGTGAGATCCATGGCCCAGAGGATCATTCGGGCTGCGTCAGGGTCGATGCGTTCGGTGGCCAGGACGCGGTCAACTTCGGCCTGGTTGTACGCCAGATCGCGGAGAGTCTCGGGGACGAGCAGGCGAGGGAGTCGGAAGCAGCGGCGGGCGCGAGCCATGTTGTGCAGGCGAGTGCGCGCGTCGAGGTGATGGCGGCAACAGGCGCGTCCGCGGACGGCGGCACCGCGGCAATGGCGGCCGCCGGGCAGGATGTGGCGACAGATGCGAATGATTAAAGGTTGCGAGAGCATAAGGGACCTCCGCAAGGTCATTCGATCAGGGTAGGGCCAGGGGCGAGGAAAATTCGAGAGGAAAGGTGCATGGAGCCGTTACGAAGGTAATCAGGTTTTCCCGAAACGGGAAGAATGCGGAAAAAGCCGTTAGGTGGCTAGCAACATCCCACATATTCCAACAGATGGGATATGTGGGCCACCGGCCAAGCGACCCTAAAATACAGGAACAGTTGTTTGACGCTCCGATTCCACAAGCGCCCCTCTATTTGCGTTGCAGGACCGATGGGAGTCGAGTGGCCTAGTAAATCACCATCTGTCCGGCAGCCGAGTACGGGGAGCCGGGGAGAGGCGTCAATTGGCCATTCTCAAAGTTATAGCCGACGATTGGCCCATAAGAACAGGAGCCGAAGCAATAACCCTCATTGCATAGACGAAGGAATTGGTTCTCACGACACTCTGCATGGGACCTTCGGATGGCTCGGTCGTTTCTGTGAGGGCGGACCCCGAAAAACTGAGTACCGCCAACCCGCCTACAAGAATGCCGCCGCCTCTGCGCTCACCGGTAGCTGCCAGCAGGTAGGTGCTGGACGCGTCCCAAGTTAGATCACGCACCGGAACGACCAAGGTTCCATTACCGATGGTCACCTGGAACGGCTGCGAAAGCGCCGCAGTGAGCGTCCCACGCGGAGCGATACTGTAGATCTGAATGTCGATCTCACCAGACGTATCCGGCTCGCCGATTGCGAGGTAGTTTCCGTCAGGCGAGGCCGCCACTGTTTTCACACAACCAGAACCCGCGGGCACACTGCCCACTTGGGTGAGCGTTCCATCCGCAGCGCGCGCGAACGACAGTATGGCCGGCGTTGGGCCCGGCCCTGGGCAAACCGCCGCAAAGCTATATTTCCCGTCCAGCGTAAACACCATAGGTGAAGTTGGCGCAGTATTCAGTGCAAGCGACTGGACAGTCTTGAAGGCACCATCTGCGGTAAGCACAAGAGGTACCGGCGACTCCCTGAGGTGCGCTTGAGGTGGTAATCGAGAGCGGCCCGGTCGGAGCTGGACTCGAGCCGCCGCCGCATCCGTTCAGCAAAACAGCAAAGCATAAGGCAGCATTCGCCAGGAGTAATCTTGCACGCGCCATTGCGCTCTCACCTTCGCAAACCGAAAAAGCCAATAATGACAACTACCGAATACTCTGCGGGAAGTACTACTTTACAACCGCACACCCACCAGCAAGCCACCTGTGTTCGACTTGGTTTCCCAAACGCCTACGCGTTGTCGAAATTTGCAAATGCGTTCGGATTCGGCGCAACGCCCTGCACATCTCGACAGGCGTCCCGATCGCTGCGCCCTGCGGACACCCTTGCACAGGACGACATGCACAGACGAAACACGTGATTTGGGCGATTATAACTGCTGTTTGAAGAGTCGGAACGGATTGTTGACGTGTAATCAGGCCATCTCGTACTTAATTGCTCACGAACCCCCTTTGCGCGTCCTCGTTTAGGATGAAGCCAGTGGCCAGGGCTGAAGCCCCGTGAGGTTTGGAGGCGTATTCACCACGCTGAAGCGTGGTGCTTCCACCCAAGGCGAGCGGTTGCGACATCGTTCAATCTCACCCTATCGCCAACAACGGCGATGGGCTAACCGGGGAAACAACCCCACATATCCCAAAAGAAGGGATATGTGGGCCACCCGGCGCTGAAGCGTGGTACTTCCACCCATTTGAGAAGCACCCTACTCGCTTGCCATCGGGATTTTGATTCCCTTCTCCTGCGCGAAGTGTTTGGCTTCGTCGTAGCCTGCGTCTACGTGGCGGGCGACGCCGATGCCGGGGTCGTTGGTGAGGACGCGCTCGATACGCTTGGCCATGTCGTCGGTGCCGTCGGCGACAGTCACCTGTCCGGCGTGCTGCGAGTAGCCGATACCCACGCCGCCGCCGTTGTGGATGGATACCCACGCCGCGCCGCTGGCGGTGTTCAGCAGCGCGTTCAGCAGTGGCCAGTCGGCGATGGCATCGCTGCCATCCTTCATCGATTCAGTCTCGCGGTAAGGCGAGGCGACGGAGCCGGTGTCGAGATGATCGCGTCCCATGACGATGGGCGCTTTCAACTTGCCCTTCTTCACCATGTTGTTCATGGCGAGACCGAATTCGGCGCGCTCGCCGTAGCCGAGCCAGCAAATGCGCGAGGGGAATCCCTGAAACTTGATGCGCTTGCGTGCGAGGTCGATCCAGCGGCTGAGCACACGGTCCTGTGGGAACATCTGCAGCACGAGATCGTCGGTGGCATGGATGTCACTAGGATCTCCGGAGAGCGCCGCCCAGCGGAATGGGCCGCGTCCTTCGCAGAAGAGAGGACGGATGTAGGCGGGGACGAAGCCGGGAAAATCGAACGCGTCCCTGACGCCGTGATCGTAAGCAAACTTGCGGATGTTGTTGCCGTAGTCGAAGGTGACGGAGCCCATCTTTTGCAGCTTGAGCATGCCTTCGACGTGGCGCGCCATGGTGTCGAGCGACTTTTCGAGATAGGCCTTTGGATCGGCCTTGCGCAGCTCGGCCGCGGCTTCGAGCGTCATGCCAGCGGGGACGTAGCCGTTCAGGGGATCGTGGGCGGAGGTCTGGTCGGTAAGAATGTCGGGAACGACGCCGCGGTCGGCGAGCTCGGGAATGATGTCTCCACAGTTGCCGACGAGGCCAACGGAAATGTTCTCTTTTTTGCGGACAGCGTTTTTCAAAATACGCAGCGCTTCGTCGAGCGAGTTCACCATGAAGTCGCAATAGCCGGTGCGCAGGCGCTTCTTGATGCGCTCGGGATCGACCTCGATACCGAGATAGCAGGCGCCTGCCATGGTCGCCGCAAGAGGCTGGGCTCCGCTCATGCCGCCCATGCCGCCGGAGACGATGAGCTTGCCGGCGAGATCGCCGCCGAGATGTTTGTCGGCGGCAGCAGAAAACGTTTCGTAGGTTCCTTGGATGATGCCCTGCGAGCCGATGTAAATCCACGAGCCGGCGGTCATCTGGCCGTACATCATCAGTCCCGCTCGCTCCAGCTCGTTGAACTCCTCCCAGTTGGACCAGTGGCCGACGAGGTTGGAGTTGCAGATGAGAACGCGCGGGGCGTACTCGTGAGTGCGGAAAACCGCGACCGGCTTGCCGGACTGGACGAGGAGGGTTTCGTCATTATCGAGGGAGCGCAGCGATCGGACGATAGCGTGGTAGCAGTCCCAATTGCGGGCAGCGCGACCGGTGCCGCCGTAGACGACGAGGTCTTGCGGGCGCTCGGCGACCTCTTCGTCGAGGTTGTTCATGAGCATGCGCATGGCGGCTTCCTGTCCCCAGCCTTTGCAGGAGAGCTGGTTGCCGCGAGGAGCTTTGATTGGGACGTATGTCGTGGATGAGTCGGTAGCTACAGGCATAACCCAAGAATGTTAGCAGTGGTTAGTGGATAGTGGTTAGTGGATAGAAAAAAACAAGCGGGAGGTCGGCTTGAGGATTTACCAGTTAGGTGTGGTACTTGATTGTGGGATATGCGGGCAAGAAAATCGGGGAGCGGCTGTTTGACCAGCTCCCCACTCTCTCCGATCAGGTTTGCTATTGGGAATACTCTAGTTGGGCGGCGAAGAAGGCGCATCAAAGCACCGTGAATTGTGCATGAAGAGATTGTGACAAGGGCGCGAATCCCACATTTGCCAACCGTTGGCAAAATGTGGGCCACTCTGCGGGGATTAAATGATCCCAGCGAAAAACCCCACTCAAGCAAAAGAAGCTTGAGTGGGGCACCCGCGCGAAATAGGGGTCCTTCGACTTCGTGCGAACGCTACGCGTCCGCACTTCGCTCAGGATGACAAACTAGTTCTTCGTTCCCAGTGTGCGCACGAACTCGACCAGCGAACGAACGGGGTTGCCTGACGGGCCTTTGGCGATCCAGGGCTTGGCCTCTTCTGTCCAGGCGACGCCGGCGATGTCGAGGTGGATCCATGGCGTGTCGCCGACGAATTCTTTGAGAAACATGGCGGCGGTGACCGCGCCGCCCCAGCGGCCTCCGCTGTTGACGATGTCGGCGATGTTGGATTTGATCATCTCGCGATATTCTTCGTCGACGGGCAGGCGCCACATCTTCTCGCCCGAAGCTTTGAGCGAGTTGTTGAAGCGCTCGTAGAACTCGTCGTCGTTGGAGAAGATTCCGACGTTGATCATGCCGAGGGCAACGACGACGGCTCCGGTGAGAGTGGCGGCGTCGATCAGGTGGGTAGCACCCAGCTGTTTCGCATAGTGCAGCCCGTCGGCCAGCACGAGGCGGCCTTCGGCGTCGGTGTTGATGATCTCGATCGTTTTACCTGACATTGCAATCTGGACGTCGCCGGGTTTCTGGGCGGTGCCGGAGGGCATGTTCTCGGTCGCGCAGACGATGCCGATGACCCGGACGTTAGGCTTGAGTTGCGCGATGGCGCGCATGGCGCCGAACATGGACGCGCCTCCGGCCATGTCGTACTTCATTTTCTCCATGCCGTCGGAGGGCTTGATGGAGATGCCGCCGCTATCGAAGGTGATTCCCTTCCCGACCAAACCGAGAACGGGCGTCGCTGGCGCTGAGGCGGGCTCGTAGCGCATGACGATCAGGCGGGCGGGCTCCTCTTGTGAACCCTGGGCGACGCTCCAGAACGCACCCATCTTCAGCTCTTTGATTTTGTCAGGACCGTATATCTCACATTGCAGTCCTACTTCGTCAGACATCTTCTTGGCGCGGTCGGCGAGGATGGTCGGCGTCATGCGGTTGCCGGGCTCGTTAACCAGGTCGCGAGTGAAATTCTGGGCCTCGCCGATGATGGTTCCGACATCGACGGCGGCCTGCAACGATTTCACATCGGAGTTGGCCGGCACGATCACCGCTAGCTCATCGATCTTTTGCTCCTTGCGATCGCTTTTGTAGTAGTCGGCGTCAAATGCGCCAACATACGCACCTTCTGCTATGGATTTCGCTGCGTCTTCGGCGCTAAAGTTTCCGGTAGCCGGTACAGCGATCGCGAAGCTCTTTAGGTCCTTCGCCTTGATGGCGCGAACCGCGGTTCCAGAAATCTTGCGAAGTTCGGAAGTGGAGAACGTCTTCGCCTTGCCACCGCCGATCAGAAGGAGGCGCTTGGCTTTGAGTCCCGCGGGCTTGTGCAGGAGGGTCATTTCCATTGCCTTGCCGGTGACTTCGCCAGAGGCGATGAGGTCAGCAGCGGCGTTGAGAACGGCTTGTTCGTCCGAAAGGATTTGCGGCTTCGGCGTGTCCTTTTCGCCGTTTTCAGTTTTCGCGGACGCGTCAACAACGGCGACGACGAGACATTCGGTTTCAAATTGCGAAGGTGTTCCAGAATTAAGCAATATTTTCATAATTAATCCGAATTAGTCCGATCCAATGATTTAAGATTTTCGGCTGCGCGCCATGGCCTCGCGTGCTTCTTTGTCGGCGGTCTTGCGGCGCTCGGTCTCGCGTTTGTCCCAGTGCTGCTTGCCTTTCGCGAGCGCTATCTCCACTTTGGCCTTGCCGTTGCGGAAGTAGAGCCGGGTTGGAATCAGGGTCAGGCCTTTTTGCTGGGTTTTCCCGATCAGTTTGTTCAACTCGCTCTTATGGACCAAGAGTTTTCTGGTGCGCAGGGGTTCATGATTGAAGATGTTTCCGTGCTCGTAGACACCGATGTGGGCATTGATCAGCCAGAGCTCGCCGTCTTTCACCAGTCCATAGGCGTCTTTGAGGTTGGCGCGCCCGGAACGAATGGACTTGACCTCGGTACCGCGCAGGGCGATGCCGGCCTCGAATTTTTCCAGCAGAAAGTAGTTGTAGGAGGCGGAGCGATTGACCGCAGCATCACGCAAGCCGCTAGCCGTCGGATCGCGCCGGCCCTGCTTTTCCTTCTCCGGGCGACCTGTAGATTGTGGCGGACGGGCCATGGCGAAATGCCGCACGAGTGCGAATCTCGTATGCTAACACACACAGTGAAATCACATATGTACAGGGAGTCGGGATGCTATAATCGCGCCAATTCAGGCATCTGGTATCGCGGCGATTGAAGGCATTGTAAGGAGCGCTTATCGCTTACGTTTTGGGCGGGCGGAAGTCTGAAGAATACTGGAGCAGCATTTCTGGCCGGCTATGAATGCGTTCCGGCAAACCCGGTCTTAAGGAACCTGATGAAACGGCTCACCCGTGTCCTGGCTCTGTTACTGATCTTCGGCACGCTGCCCGCGGCCGCCACTGACAAAGCCAAGGCGCTTTACAAGCAGGGTCTCAACGCCGAAATCAGGCAAGATTACGAGACGGCATATAACTACTACCATCAGGCCTACGAACTCAAGCCAGACGATATTACGTATCGAGCCTCATTCGAGCGTATCCGTTTTTTTGCATCAGCCTCCCACGTGCATAAAGGGCAACTCCTGGAGAAGAGCGGCAAGCTGCAGGAAGCGCTGACCGAGTTCGAGCAGGCGATGGCGATCGATCCTTCGAGCTTCATCGCCCAGCAGGAGGCCAACAAGGTTCGCCGGGCGTTAAAGGAAACCGAACAACCTAGCCAGCCGAATGCCAACGAGGCCGCGCAATCGGCCCTGCATAAACGCATGGAGGAAGCGGGCGGGCCGGTTGAACTTGCGCCCATCGCCAATACTCCGATCACGCTGAAGCTTAGCGAAGACACCAAGACGATTTACGAGACCATTGGGAAGCTGGCCGGTATCAACGTTCTCTTCGATCCGGACTACACTTCGCGACGGATTCGAGTGGAGCTCAACGGAGTCACGCTGCAAGAGGCGTTGGAAATTACGGCACTGGAATCGAAAACCTTTTGGAGGCCGGTTACACCGAACACGATCTTCGTTGCCGCCGACACTCTGGCCAAACGCAAGGAAGTCGAACAGAGCGTAATCCGCACTTTTTATTTGTCGAATCTTTCGCAGCCGAACGAACTGCAGGACCTGGTCAATATCCTTCGCACGCTGCTGGACACGCAGCGTCTGCAGCAGTTCCCTTCGCAGCAGGCAATCGTAATTCGCGGGACGCCCGACCAGATTGCGCTGGCTGAGAAGCTGATCGACGATCTGGATAAGTCGCGCCCTGAAGTTGTGGTTGACGTCATCATCATGCAGGTGCAGCGCAACAAGCTGCGCAACCTGGGTATTACTCCTCCGACGAGTGCATCGGCCACGCTGGTGGACAACACCATCACATCAACCTCTACCACCGGATCAAACGTGGGCACCGGCAGCGGTTCGGTTTCCACCACGACGGGCAGCGCCACCGGCACCATCAACCTGAACACCCTGGCACACCTGAACGCCACGAATTTTCAAATAACGATCCCGCCGGCAACGGCGACCTTCCTTTACAACGACAGCACGACCAAGATCCTGCAGCAGCCGCAGATTCGCGCCCTTGACGGACAAAAGGCCTCGCTGAAGATTGGCCAGCGTGTGCCAGTGGCGACCGGCTCGTTTCAGCCTGGAATTGGCGGCGTCGGCATTAATCCGCTAGTGAATACGCAATTCAATTACATTGACGTCGGCGTGAACATCGATGTGACTCCTCACGTTCACGGCACCGATCAGGTCACGTTGAAGCTCACGATGGACATCTCGGCCGTGGATTCCTACCAGAACATCGGCGGTATCCAGCAGCCTGTTATTGGGCAGCGCAAGATCGAGCACGAGATTCGGATGCGCGAGGGCGAGGCCAACGTCATGGGCGGCATTCTGGAAGAGACGGAGAGCAAGTCGATTAACGGAATTCCCGGACTGGCCTCGATCCCGTTCTTCAAGTACTTCTTTTCCACTGAGAACAAGCAGCGACAGGACAATGAACTGGTATTCATGCTGATACCGCACATCGTGCGGGCGCAGGACGTTTTCGATAGCAACACGCGCGCCATCGATGTTGGCACAGCCAATTCAATTTCGTTGCACCGAACGATTCCGCAGCCGGCGGAGCAGCAACCCGCGACTACGCCCGTGCCACAGGCAGGCGCTCCACCCGCCGACCAGGCGGCCACAGCTCCGGCGGGCAGCGCATTGGTGAGCTTCGATCCTCCTTCGTTGACCCAGGCGGTGGGGAGCACGTTCACGGTCAATATCAATATGGCCGGGGCGCAAAACGTGTATTCGGTGCCGCTGCAGATTCTGTACAACCCGAAGGTCCTGCAGTTGTTGAACGTATCCAACGGCCCAGTGCTGCAACAGGACGGCCAGGCGGTCGCATTGGTCCATCGCGACGACAGCATGATGGGGATTCTGCAAGTCACGGCTTCCCGTCCTCCGGGCAGCAATGGCATCACTGCAGACGGGCAGTTGTTCACTCTGACGTTCCAGGCGAAGGCCCCGGGCCAGGCGACGTTGAGCATTAATCGCGCCATGCTGAAGAACGCCAGCATGCAAAACATCCCGGCCGGTGGGTCGCAAGCGATCGTGACGGTTCACTAGCTAGTGGATAGTGATTAGTGGATAGTGGTTAGTGCTTGGGCGGTTTTTGCCTTCGGAGAGGATTAAAATTAGAAGAGTGAAGTTCCTCCCTTCTGCCATTCGCAATCATCGACGAGGGGCCTTGTACAACAAACGCAGCCACACCGGGCGTGGATTCACAGTCATCGAGTTGATCGTGGCAATGACGATCCTCATGATTTTGACGGCGGCCGCAGTCCCGGTGGTCCGAGTCACGATCCAGCGCAATAAGGAACGCGATCTTCGCCGCGCGCTGTGGGAGATGCGTGATTCCATCGACCGCTACAAAGACGCCGCCGACCGGGGCTCTTTTCAGGTCAAGGTTGACAGCCAGGGCTACCCACCCGACCTGGACACACTGGTCAAGGGAGTGGATTCGAACGGCAAGAAGATTCGCTTTTTGCGGAGGATTCCCGTGGACCCCATGACCGGTAAGACGGAGTGGGGCCTGCGTTCCATGCAAGACGAAGCCGACTCCGATTCGTGGGGAGGGCAAAACGTGTTCGACGTGTACACCAAGTCGGAGGGTACGGCGCTCGACGGCTCGAAATATAAGACGTGGTAGCTTGGTTGGCACACTCGGATAGTGCGATTATGGAGCGACGCTCACGACAACGCGGATTCACGCTGATCGAGTTGATGGTGGTGATCAGCATCATCGTCATCCTGATGTCGGTCGCGATTCCCCGGTACCAGGCATCGATTTTGCACGCACGCGAAACTGTACTGCGAGACGACCTTTACAATTTGCGCATGGTCATTGACGAATACACGCTGGATAAGCAGAAGGCGCCGCAATCGCTGCAGGATGTGGTCGACGCAAATTACCTGAAGCAACTTCCCAAGGACCCGTTCACCAACTCCCGCGAAACCTGGGTGCCGGTTACGGACGACAGCATCATGACACCTGACCAGTCTCAACCTGGCATCGTGGACGTGCACAGCGGGAGCGACCTGAACTCCAGCGAGGGTACCCCTTACAGTTCGTGGTAACACGGGCGCTGATCGTGCCGTGATTTTCATCGGGTATATCTGCACAAAATTACTTGCACATAATCGTGCGACTCGGATGTACTTGCACAATGTGGTGCAAGAGCGGAAGTCGCCTTGTGAATGCTGATGCTCTGCGGCACAGTCTTCCCGAAGTAAGGCTCAAAAGCAGATTCATCACGGTTTTTTTCTCGCTTCAGCTTCTGCCAGCCAGCCGCGGCACAGCTTCTCTTCGGGAATATTCGACAAGTAAGGCTTGATGTCGAGGATCGGCGTGCCATCGAGCATGTCGACGCCGCGAACGCGTAATTTTGGTCCGTCGCGGCCAATCAGCTCGACCGTGGTTAGCGCAATGGGATTGGGACGGCGCGGCGAACGAGTTGCAAAGACGCCATGCGCCCGGTCGTCGCAAGGCGGCTTACCGAATAACTGGTATCCGTCAGAGCGGTCGAAGAACCAGACAACGATGAGATGGGAGAAGCCTTCGATGTCGGTCAGTCCAGCTTCAAACTCCGGCAGGATGTCGAGTTCACCCTCTGTGTCATGCTTGGCGCCAAGTCCTTTGGGAATCTGGCTGGTCTCGGTGTATGGACTGCGGACGTAACCAATGGGGCGCGGCGTGAACATAAAGAAAGGCTCTCCGGTCCAATTTTACGACGCTGACAAATTGGAGATCCCTGTATCCGTGGGGAGGAATTCACCACGGAGGCGCGGAGGACACGGAGTTTTCATTTCTTTCAATGCCTCCATGAGCCTTGAGTCTCGGTGGTACGGATTCGTGCTATTCGATGTGACCTAGGCTCGGATGGCCAAAATCCCAATTCGCCGCAGGCGCGCCGCAAGGCCGGTTCACATCACGCTGGGAACGGTGATTCCCATGACCGCCAAAAGCGCGATCAATTCGCGGCGGACGACTGCCGCTGTCGCCAGTAGAAACTTCTTTCGCTCTTCGTCGGCTTCGTTGAGTATATGGTGACGATGGTAGAAGTTGTTGAACTGTTGAGCTAACTGGAAGGCGTGCTTCGCTGCGTAGGCGGGCTCGGTGGTGGCGATGCACTGCTCGATGATGGCCGACGTCTTCCCCGCCAGTAGCCAGAGTTCCCAGATTTCGGTGCCGCTCTCTTCGGCAAAGAAACGCGCGTAGTCGAGATCGGCGGCGAGCGCGTGGCCGGGTTCCACTTCCGCTTTGCGAAAGATGTTGCTGGCGCGCACTACCGCGTATTGCGCGTAGGGGCCGGTTTCGCCCTCGAAGGCGAGCGCCTCTTTGAAGTCGAAAGCGATCACCGACTGCTTGGTGAACTTCAGCATGAAGTAGCGCAGCGCGCCGATGGCAATCTGCCTGGAGATCTGCAGACGTTCTGCATCGTCGAGTTCGGGGTGACGGCTATCGACTTCCTTTTTCGCGGCGGCAATGAGGGCGTCGAGCAGATCGTCGGCCTTGACGCCAAAACCTTTGCGGCCAGAGACCTCGATGTAGGACTTGGCCTGGTCTTCCGCGCTCACCTCGTAGCCCAGCTCCATCGCACAGCGCGGTGTGAGCGCCACCATCTCGTAGGAAAAGTGCGTGTAATGGGCAGCCTTGTCGGGATAGCCCAGCAACCGGATGGCCTCAACCACCGTGTTCTGGGGATCGCTCTGGCGCGAATCGATCACGTTGTAAATCGCGGCCACACTTCCGAAGTGAGGATGGTCCGCCTCGCCATGTTCGGCGGAAATCCAGCACTCATGGCCGTTCGGATAGCGGAAGAACTTCTGGTATCCGAAGTCACGTCCCAGCAATCCGAACTTCCACAGGTGGTAGGCGATGTCTTTGCCGACGTAGCCGACAGTTCCGTTCGAGCGAACGATTACTTTCGCGTCTTCGTCGGGACCAGTCTTGGCTTCGGTCTCTGGGTGGGCGGCGCGGTCGGCTTGGGACTTGCTCGCGGCCGCAGGGCGGGTCATCACCCAGCATCCTTTGTTTTTGCCCTCAGTCTCGAAATAGAGCACTCCTTTCTCTTTGAGCTGCTGGAAGGCCAAATCCCAGAAGTGCAAGTGCAGAATTTCGCTCTCTCGGGGCAGGAAGTCGTACTCGATATCGAGCCGGTCCATGGTCTCCAAATGGCGCCGCAAAACGGCCGTCGAAACCTGCTCGGCTATCGATGCTATCTCATTATCTCCCTGCTCGATGGCATGTAATGTCTCAAGTCTCGCTTTAAGATTTTCCTTATCCGCTCCGTACCATTGCGAGACACGGGCGTACAAGTCCCAGCAGTAGTCATCGAAGCGCGGGGTAGTCGCGATCAGGTTCTCGATGTCGGCTTTCGACAGCTTGGCGAGGTGGACGAAGCCCACTACGACGTCGGCCACCTGGACTCCGGTGTTGTCGATATAGTTCTGCACATCGACGGTATGTCCGGCGGCCCGCAACAGACGCACGAAAGTGTCGCCCAGGATTGCGTTACGGAGATGCCCAATGTGAGCCGCCTTGTTGGGATTAATGCTGGTGTGCTCGACGAGGATTTTGCCGGCTACGTTCGCTGCGCCTTCGGCGCTGTGGTCAGTCACGGCGATGGCGCTCTCGCAGGTCAGCGCGCGTGCGGCCTGGGCGCGGACGAGGCGAGCATTGATATATCCGCCGCCGGCAACCTCGAACTTCGCAAATCCCTCGGGCAGCGGCATCGCGGCGACAATTTCTTCCGCAATCTTGCGCGGGGCCTTCCTGAGCTGCTTGGCGAGCTCAAAGGGGAACGGCATGGCGAACTCGCCCATCTCGACCTTGGGGGGCTGGTCGATGGCAATGTTTGGCAGCTCGATCTGGTACTTCTGGCGGAGGAATTCCCGTACGTGGGTGGCCAGTTGTTTCTGTCGTTCTAGATACACGATTGCTCTCGGTCTCTCTTACTGCTCCTGGGCTGTTGGCTGCGGGTTCTATCTGACAGGATGTTGACTCGCAAATCGCTGAGGAAAAAGGTGATTATAACAAACGCGCGAAGGCGGTCAGGTTTGACGGTGATCGCACCGTTACCTATGATGAAAGTTCCCATCGGGCACCCGCCAGAATGCCGGCGCGGCTT
The DNA here is from genome assembly GCA_963699185.1 of uncultured Acidobacteriaceae bacterium. Lineage (GTDB taxonomy): Bacteria > Acidobacteriota > Terriglobia > Terriglobales > Acidobacteriaceae > DASRAA01. Next base: position 2,989,199 of record OY969419.1, read on the forward strand.
GCAAGCGGGCAATTTCCATGCGAATTGCATACCTGGACGGATCTTCCGGAATCAGCGGCGATATGTTCCTCGGCGCGCTAGTGGACGCCGGAGTTTCGTTTGAGCTGCTGCAGGAGACCGTTGCGGCTCTGGGCGTGAGAGCTGCCTTGGAGGTTTCACGCGCCGATCGAAACGGCATTTCCGCCACCAAGGTCGATGTGGTCGCGGATGGTCAAAAGGACCTGCCGCGGGAGGAATTCTGGGGGCGCTCGGAACCTCATTCTTCCGGGCATAGCCACGAACATGGGGATGCCGGCGCGCATGACCCCGGGGTCGAACATGGCGGCCACGGTCATCATGTCCACGGCCGGAACCTGCCGGAAATTCTCGGGATCATCGAAGCGGCTCCGATCAGCAGCCAGTCCAAGAGGACGGCGAGCGAGATCTTCGTGGCTCTCGGAACTGCGGAGGCGAGAGTACACAATGTCGAGGTTGCACAGGTCCGTTTCCATGAGGTGGGCGCTGCCGATGCAATCGCCGACATCGTATGCGCGGCCGTAGGAGCCGAGGCGCTTGGCGTGGAGAAGATTTACGCATCTCCCCTGAACGTCGGAGGCGGAACGGTGCACTGCGCCCATGGAGTGATGCCCGTCCCTGCGCCGGCGACTTTGGAACTGCTGAAGGGCATCCCGGTCTATTCCGGCGAGGTTCAGAAAGAACTGGTGACCCCAACCGGCGCCGCGATCGTGCGAGTCCTGGCGACGAGTTTCGGACCGCGTCCGATCATGACGACGGAGAAGATCGGCTACGGCGCTGGGTCCCGCGATATCCCCCATCACTCCAATGTGCTGCGCATCAGCGTGGGCGAGACTGTGGAACTGGGCGAATTAGCTGTAAGTTCGGGTGGCTCGCCGGAGGAAGACGAAGTGGTGGTGTTGGAGGCGAACCTTGACGACCAGAGTCCCCAGATCATTGGCTACGTGGCGGACCTGCTGCTCGCCGCGGGGGCTTTGGAGGTGTTCACCACGGCAGTCCAGATGAAGAAATCGCGCCCGGGGACTTTGCTTACGGTGCTGGCCAAGGCGCAGGATGCTTCCAAGCTTCGCGATCTACTATTCCGTGAGAGCAGCACGCTGGGTGTCCGCAGCCGCAATGAAAAACGGTACGTTTTGGCTCGCCGTCATGAAACCGTGCGCACCCCGTGGGGCGAAGTGCGAATCAAAGTCGGAAGCATGGCAGGCTCCGACTCGCAGTTAGCACCCGAGTACGAAGACTGTCGCCGCCTTGCAGTTGAGCATCATGTGCCGCTGAAAACGGTAATGCAGGAAGCGCTTCGCCTGTACCTGGATAAAAAGAATGGATAAGAGCGGAAAGTTCTACATCACGACGCCCATCTACTACGTCAATGCGCGGCCCCACATCGGCCACACATACACCACAGTGGTTTGCGACACCGTGGCACGACGCCAGCGCATGATGGGAATGGATACCTGGTTTCTTACCGGCACGGACGAGCACGGGCAGAAGATTGAGCGCTCTGCAATCGCCGCGGGCTGTTCTCCACAGGAGTTCGTGGACCGCGTCTCACGCGAGTTCCGCCAACTTTGGGACCGGATGAGGTTAACGTACGACGACTTCATTCGCACCACGGAGCCGCACCACGTGCGAGGGGTGCAGGCACTGTTTAAGCGGTTGCAGGAGCGCGGATACATCTACAAGGGCTCTTATAGTGGACAGTATTGCGTGTTCGACGAGTTGTATGTCGACGTGACGGAACCCGGTGCTCCCTGCCCCGAGTGCGGGCGCCCGACCGAAACCGTTCAGGAAGAAAATTACTTCTTCAAGCTGTCGGCGATGGAAGGGCCACTTCTGAAGTTGTACGCAGAGAATCCTGATTTCATTCGCCCGGAGACCAGGCGGAACGAGGTGATCGCGTTTGTTCGCAGCGGGCTGCGCGACCAATCGGTGAGCCGCACGACCTTCACGTGGGGTATCCCTGTGCCGGGCGATGAAAAGCACGTGATCTACGTGTGGTTCGACGCTTTAGCGAATTACCTGGCAGCAGTCGGTTTTGGTTCCGATGATCCAAAGGATCAGGCCAAGTTGAAACGTTACTGGCCGGCCGACGTGCACATGATCGGAAAGGAAATCGTTCGCTTCCATTGCGTTTACTGGCCGGCGTTTCTGCTGGCGGCTGAAATCCCGCTGCCGAAGTCGATCATCGCGCACGGCTGGCTGCTCTTCGAAGAGAGCAAGATGTCAAAGTCGCTTGGAAACATTGTGCGGACTGAAACCATTCTCGACACGCTCGGGGCTGACGCCCTGCGCTATTTCCTGCTACGCGAAATTGTATTTGGCAGTGACGGCTCGTTCAGTTTTGACGCGCTGGTGCAACGTTTCAACGCCGACTTGGCTAATGGCTTGGGGAACCTGTCGAGCCGGACGTTAAGCATGATCACGCGATATTTTGACGGCGAGATTCCTTATCCTTCACCGGGCGCTCGAACTGCCGGCGATGACACAGTAGCGGAATTGGCACAGCAAACCATTACGGATTTCAATGCGCAGTTCGAACAGTTCCAGTTCTCGCGAGCGCTGGAGACTGCATGGGGACTGGTTGCGGCGGTCAACAAGTACATCGTCGAGAACGAACCGTGGGCCGTGGCGGAGAAAGAAGATCAGGATTCGCGAGCGCGCCTGGCAACGATCCTGCATACTTCAGCCGAAGCGCTGCGGATTATTACGGCATTGGTGCATCCCGTGGTTCCCGATTCTTCAGCGCGCATCTGGGAACAACTGGGGCTGGGAGACATCACGAAACTGGATCTCCGCAATCTGGCGTGGGGCCAACTGCCACTGCATACGAAGCTGGGAGCCGTCGAAGCCGTTTTCCCGCGGGCCGACAAGAACACGATCGAAAGGATGCAACAAATGGAGCAGGAACGCGCAGCACAAAGCAGTCAGGCGGCGGTCGTGGAGAAGACCGAAGAGATCAACCGCTCTGAAGCGGCGACGGTCGCTACACCGGCAGTTGCTGCCGCGCCGGTTGCAAGCGCACCCGTCAGCAACACCATTACCATCGATGATTTTGCCAAAGTCGAGCTGCGCGTCGGACAGGTGAAGGTGGCTGAAAAGGTCAAGGGAGCCGATAAGTTGCTGCGTCTGGAGGTCGATCTGGGCACCGAGGTTCGTCAAGTTGTTGCCGGTATCGCCAAGGCCTACGACCCGGAGAAGCTCATCGGACGCAAGGTGGTGATTGTAGCCAATCTTGCGCCGCGTAAACTTCGTGGACTGGAGTCACAGGGCATGATCGTCGCGGCATCGCTCGGCGATGAGGGCGTTCCAGTGCTGGCAGGCTTCCTCGAAGACGTGCCCAACGGGGCACGCCTGAAGTAGGCCGTTCCTTTCGCCAATGTACACAGATTCGCATTGTCATCCTGAAAATAAGCGCTTCGACAGCGACCGGCCCGACGTGTTTGCACGGGCGAAGAACGCCGGGGTCACCACCATGCTGGCCATCGGCAATGGCGACGGTCCCGGTACCAACACGTTGGATTGCGCGATCAAGTTGGCCCAGCAGTACGACGCTGTTTATGCGACGGTTGGTATCCACCCTCACGAGGCCGCCCTGGCGACGCAAGCAGACTTCGACCAATTGGTTGCCCTTTCGCGGCATCCGAAGGTTATCGCATGGGGGGAGATCGGCCTCGACTATTATTACGATCACTCACCGCGCGACGTACAGCGAAGAGTCTTTCTTCAGCAAATGGAGTTGGCATCTTCGGCGAAGCTCCCGATCGTCATTCACTGTCGTCCCTCTGATAACAGTGATGACGCATGGCAAGACACACTGCGACTGCTCCGCGAGAACTGGGCGTCGACCGGACTCGGAGGGGTGATGCACTGCTTTACCGGCACGGTCGAGCATGCTCGTGCCTCACTCGATCTCGGCTTCATAATCTCGTTCGCCGGGAACATTACTTACCCAAAAGCCCAAAATATTCGCGACGCCGCAAGCATCGTCCCACTCGATCAGATGTTTATCGAGACGGATTCCCCGTACCTAGCACCAGTTCCGCATCGCGGCAAGCGGAATGAGCCCGCGTTTGTGCGCGAGGTTGCAAATCAGATTGGACAGTTGCGCGGACTGCCTGCTGACGACATCGCGGAGCTTACTACCGCAAACTTCTACCGCTTCTTCCAACTCCCGCGATCCCAATGAGGCGTTGCATCACACAGTGTTCGCCAACCGTCTTCGAATACTGTGTCATGGTAGGCTGCTGAAATGCCCGTGGAGCCCCAACGGTGATCGCTCGCGTCTTCAAAGCATTTCGATACCGCGATTTCCGGTTGATGTGGTTCGGGGCCTGCACCTCGAGCATTGGCACGTGGATGCAAATCGTGGCGCAAGGCTGGCTGATTTATCGTCTCAGTCACTCCGCGTTCTTGCTGGCGCTCGACCAGTTCCTCGGTGGCATTCCAATCTTTCTGTTCTCCCTGATCGGTGGAGTCGTAGCCGACCGGGTAGAGCGGCGCCGCATTTTGCTCGCGTCGCAATACGTGCAGATGGCCACAGCCGCGATACTTACGATTCTGGTGGCGACCAATCTTGTACACGTGTGGCACATTCTTTGCCTGTCCTTTGTCTCGGGTTTTGCGCAGGCCTTTGGCGGGCCGGCGTACCAGGCGCTGATTCCTACTCTGGTTGAGAAGGAAGATATGCCCAACGCCATCGCGCTGAATTCCATTCAATTCAATGTCGCGGTCATGATCGGGCCGGCGCTCGCCGGCCAGACACTGGCAAAGCTCGGAGAGAAGTGGTGCTTCGGATTGAATGCGCTCTCGTTCCTGGCGCCGATCGTGTCGCTGACTATCATTACCACGCGATTCCTGCCGCAGAAGACAACGGACTCGGTTTACGCGAGCCTCAAGGAAGGCATCAAGTTTGTTCGCAAACAGCATGCGATGGAAGCGCTGATCGTGCTGGCTTTCTGCATGACCGCGCTTGGCATGCCGATGCGCACCTACCTTCCGGTATTCGTGAAAGACATTTTTCATCGCGGTCCGGAAACCTACGGGAACATGCTGGCGTTGATGGGATTTGGCTCGATCTGCGGCTCGCTGATGGTGGCGTACCTGGGGAACATCCGGCACAAGGGACGGATCGCACTTGGCTCACTCCTCTGCCTAGGGGCAGGCATCGCCGGATTCGCTCTTTCGCGGTCGATGCCGTTGAGCGATGGCCTCCTCGTATTGGTGGGAGCGTCCATGATGGCCGTCTTCGCGACCGTGAATTCTCTGGTGCAGTTGATCACCACCAACGAAATGCGCGGCCGAGTGATGAGCGTCTACAACGTCGCCTTCCGCGGCGGCATGCCCATGGGAAACCTATTGTCGGGGTGGCTCGTTCCAATCTTCACGGCCCCGGTTGTCCTGGCCGTAAATGGGTCACTGCTGATCTTGCTGGCTTTGTATTTTTTCCTGGTGCAAAGACGGGTGGCGGCGCTATGAGAGACAGTGTTCGCGTCGGAGGTCGGGCCAATTACGGCAATCGCCCTCTGGCTTGTTACACTTAGTATTTATGGCCGAGAACAGTTTCGACATCGTCAGCAAGGTGGATTTGCAGGAAGTGTCCAATGCCATTCAGCAGGCGTTGAAGGAGATCCACACTCGATATGACCTGAAGGACTCGAAGTCGGACATTCAGATGGAGGGCAAAGAAACGCTGGTGCTCACATCTGCCGACGAGTACAAGCTGAAAGCGGTCAACGACATTCTGCAAGGCAAACTCTTCAAACGCGGCGTCTCGCTGAAGTCTCTGACTTATGGAACCGTGGAACCGGCCGCAAGCTCAACCGTCCGGCAAAAAGTGACGTTGCAGCAAGGCATCGCAATTGAGAAAGCCCGGGAGATCGTGAAGCTTGTCAAGAACTCGAAGCTGAAGGCGCAAGCCTCGATTCAAGGCGATTTTGTTCGAGTGAGTGGTAAAGACCGTGACACCTTGCAGCAAATCATTGCGATGATCAAACAGTCCGATTTTGGCATCGATATGCAGTTTACGAACTACCGATCCAACTGACGGGGAAGCTCTTTGAGTACGTCCGTAACCCACAACGCGAAAGAGGTTTTCGATCTGCTGCACGATGACCTTGCTGCCATCGAGCGGGAGTTCGGACGCGACACCGTCTCTGGCGTTCGGGCGATCACAGAAATCGGAGAGTATCTTCGCGCCGGCGGCGGGAAGCGCCTCCGCCCTGCCCTGCTACTGCTTTCGTGCAAGCTGATGAACTACACGGGTCAGGGAGCGATACGGTTGGGGGCCGTGGTGGAGATTATCCACACTGCGACATTGGTTCACGACGACATCATCGACGAGGCCAAGACGCGGCGAGGGCGGCCGGCGGCCAACACCCAGTGGGGAAACTCAAAATGCGTGCTGGCGGGCGACTGGCTCTACATGCAGGCTTTCAAAGTTGCGATCGAAGAGCGGAACTTTCAGGTGCTCGACACCCTGATCGACCTGACGCAGGCCATGGTCGAGGGCGAACTCTTGCAGATCGAGCGATTGGGTAAGATCATCAGCAGCGAAGAGCACTTCGAGCTAATTTTCCGCAAGACCGCGTGCCTGTTTTCCGTGTGCATGAAGCTGGGAGGCATCCTGGCCCAGGCGAATGAAGCCGATCAGCAGAAGCTCGCCGACTACGGTCGCAACCTCGGGATGGCTTTCCAGATCGTCGACGACGTACTTGACCTGACTGCCTCCGAAGAAGTTCTGGGCAAGCCCGTGGCCAGCGATCTGCGCGAAGGAAAAGCAACCTGGGCAGTCCTTCATGCTCTGGAACACTGCACACCGGCCGAGCGCGCGACCATCGAGTCCGTTCTGGGGAACGGTGGATTCAACGGGATCACGCCGGCGGATATCGTCGCGATCCTGAATCGATATGGTTCGATTGACGCGGCGTACGCGCGCGCCGTCGAGTTTTCCAACGCGGCCAGAGAGTCGATCTGCACGTTTCCCGACTCTGAGATTAAGCGCGTCTTGCTCTGGGTTCCGGAGTTTGTAGTGGAGCGCCAAAGCTAGACACTCTGCGACCCTGTATTGGATCGGCCTACGACTTTAGCTACTCCCGCCAGGTATCTTTTCTCTAGTTCTGATTTACACTCACGCTCATGGCTGCCCCGCAAGAAATCGAGATCAAATTCCTTGTCGCTGATCCGAAGGCCTTGGAACAGCAGCTCACACAATTGGGCTTTCACTGCGTAACCTCTCCCACTCACGAGGTCAATACTCTGTATGACCTGCCGGGACAGAAGCTGCGCCGCAAGGGCGAGTTGTTGCGGCTGCGTCGTTATGGCGACGAGTGGAGGCTAACCCACAAGGCCCGCGCCAAGGTGAGCAGGTACAAGTCGCGCACGGAACTGGAAACGGGAGTTTCCAACGGCGCGCAGATGGACCAGATTCTCCGCGCGCTCGGATATCAGCCGGTTTTCACTTACGAGAAATTCCGCTCGGAGTGGAGCGACGGGAAAGGTCACGTAGTCCTTGACCACACTCCGATTGGCGACATCGCGGAGATCGAAGGCAAAGCTCGATGGATCGACGAAACCGCGCGAGGCCTTCGCGTTGCACGGAGCGACTACATCACAAAATCCTACGCTGAACTTTTCTTCGACTGGAAACGTAAATATAAACGGAAGGCGATGAACATGACCTTTCGCGAGATTGGTGGCCGCGCAAAGGCAGGGAAAGGCGCATCCGGTCCGAACACTCGAACCCGCAAGCGCTCGACATCCGTCCGATCCCGCAAGAGTTCCGCGGAAGCCGAAGCCGGCTCCGGAGTTTAGACCTCGCCGGGCCTGAACCGGAGCCGGTGGCTGGACTAGGGCACTCTGTTCGCAGGCTGGGGCTTCAGCGAGCTATCACACTTCGCTGCATAGATCGCGAACTCTTCGTCCTGCTTAATTATGCTGGATATGCGCCAGAAATCCTTTTGATCAATCCGTGGAGACCGTGGAACCACCCGCTCTTCCGGAAAAACATATAGGGACACTCGCCCGGAACGACCTTGATTCCGTGCTCTTCGCAGAATTCAACCGCCTGCGGGCTCACCGCGCCTTTGCCTCCAGCGCGATACATCCAAACCCGTCCGATTCCCAGATGCGCGCACTGCCGCACGACATCGTCGGTGATTGCCGGCGAAGTCATGACGAGCACTCCGTCCACTCGAGGAGAAATGTCGTCAAGCCGTGCGAAGCAGGGAGCGTCGTCAACTGATTGCAATTCCGGATTCACCGCGACAGCGTCGTAGCCTCGTTCTCGCAGGGTGCGCAACAGACCGCGAGAAAAATCCTTGGGATCGCGGGAGACTCCGACTACAGCGATACGCTTTTGCGCCAGAAAATCTTGAATGACGGCCATGGAACTCATACGCTGACCTCCACAATCATTGTCGAGTAAGCGATAGGTCCAGGCCAGCGTTTGAGCGGTGCACGACTTCAAGATTCCCAAATCGGGAATTCACTGACCCCACGACTATGCCTTGATCCGTTCCAGCACAGCGCCCGCAATCAGTGGCAGGCCGACAGTCGCGTCGAGCAACACTTCGGCAAACCTCCCGCCCTCTTCGGATGGGACGAACTTTCCCCATGAGACGGCTTCGCTATAGGTGCAGCCGGAGAGGCCTCCCCAATTGACTGGCTCCGGGCAAATTCGAACCCCGTACTGGAAGCGCTTTAGGATCAGCTCTTCCCCTCCCCGGCGGTGCCGCAGATCGATGTACGGACCGAACTGCTGTGCCCAGTTGCGCGGAACTCCGCCTCCGATGGTGAAGATGCCCAGCCGGTTCTGTTTCAGAAGAGTTTCGGCATAGAACTCGAGATCTTCAAACGGATCGTAGCGCAGCACAGGAAGGTTGTTCCTGCGACGGACGCGATTGTGCACCGCGAAATCGAGACCGATCTCCGAGTCGCTAAATGCTGGCACGAAGACCGGTACACCCTTTTCATACGCTGACTTGAGAATGCCCCGCTCTTTGACGTTTTCGCTGAGGTACTTGCCAATGTCGCGATTCAGCTTGTACGAACATAGCGGCTCGTTGGCGTCCCAACCTTTGAGAATTCGCGCCACGATGGTTTCGACAAAATCGAGGTTGCTTTCCGGCTCCAGCGTGTCGTAAACGCGGTTGTAGCCGGCGTCGTAAAGCTCGGTGTCGTCCATGCGCGGGTCATAGCGGAAATGGGACCTTCCGGCAGCCTCCACCAAACCGTGAGCCATCAGCGCGCCGGTGGAAATCACCGCCTTGACTACGCCTGCATCGATCAAGTCGGTGACAATCAATCCCTGTTTGGCGACCGTCATCGCGCCAGCCAGGGTCATTACCACGAAGCAGTCTTTGTCGCGCGCCATCGCCTCCAGCACGTCGGCGCCTTCGCCTACCTGACGGCCGGTAAACGCGGTATTCCCCATCGCCCGCACCAAGGCGTCAACGGAATGGATCTTCGTCAAATCCAGTGGCTCGAGTGGCACCAGTTTGTCGCTGACTCCGTCATGCAACACCCGCTCTTTTGCATCTTCGTGATCGGTCACCGTTCACCTCATGAGGGCCGCAGCCGCGTGCATTTGCCACCACGCAGCAGTGCTTGAAGTCTAAGGATGCTGAACTCTCGAAGCTACAGTTTCCTCGCGGCTGGCGTCAATCATCGCCCAAGCCGGTGGAGTCGCTGCTGCGTGGCTTTCATCGACATTTAACATTCGCGCATCAACTTATCCTGTTGCAATAGGGTGCTATTCTTTCAGTTCGTCGAATTCCTTACGGAGTTATGCGGTGGCAGAGCGCAATTTCACCATCGGAATCGTGCAGATGTCGTGCACTTCCGAACCGGAAGAGAACATGGAGCGGGCCATCGCGCATGTGCGCGCGGCCGCCAAGCAGGGCGCGGAGCTTGTGTGCCTCCCGGAGCTTTTTCAGACCCAGTATTTCTGCCAGCGGGAAGACCCTGAGCTCTTCGCGTTAGCGGAAGCGATCCCCGGACCGGCCACGGAGCGTCTGGGTGAGGTAACTCGTGAGTTGAAGATCACCCTGGTCGCTTCGCTGTTTGAGCGTCGCGCGCCCGGTCTGTATCACAACACGGCGGCGATCCTCGATCGCGATGGTGCTCTGCTCGGCATCTACCGCAAGATGCACATCCCCGACGACCCGCTTTACTACGAAAAGTTCTACTTCACTCCTGGCGATCTCGGGTTCAAGGCGTTCGACGCCGACTTCGGACGCTTCGGCACCTTGGTTTGCTGGGACCAATGGTATCCCGAGGGTGCTCGTCTCACTGCAGCGCAAGGCGCCAACGTCTTGTTCTACCCAACCGCGATTGGCTGGCACCCTGACGAGAAGGAACAGTACGGCGAGGCCCAATACGATGCCTGGCGCACGATCCAGCGCTCGCACTCCATCGCCAACGGCGTCTATGTGGCGGCAGTAAACCGAGTGGGCTTTGAAACGGGAAACATTCGCGGCAACCAGGCTCCTGGCAAAGGGCTGGAATTCTGGGGCGGATCTTTCATTTCGGACCCCTTCGGACGCGTTGTCGCAGAAGCCCCGCATGACGAGGAGGCTGTCTTGCTGGCGGAAGTGGATATGCATCTGATCGAGGATGTCCGCCGTAATTGGCCGTTCTGGCGCGACCGCCGAATCGATGCTTACTCGCCCATCACCCAACGGTTCCTGGTGTAAGCCTTGGCAAAATCGCAAAAGCAACTTTTAGAGACTCCTGCCTCGCTCGGCTACCGTATGCCCGGCGAATGGGAGCCGCACTCAGCAACGTGGATCGCGTGGCCCCACAATCGGTCAGACTGGCCGGGAAAGTTCGCGTCCATCCAATGGGTCTACGCCGAAATCGTTCGCAATCTAGCGCGGGTGGAAGGCGTCAACATCCTGGTGAATGACGAATCCACGGAAGCGAAGGCGCGCCAGGTATTGATCGAAGCAGAAGTCTTACCCAAGAAATCGGAGGCTCCTGGGCGCCCCCGCGGCAACATCAGGTTTTGGCGCATTCCCACCGATCGCGGCTGGGTGCGCGATTCAGGACCGATGTTTCTACGCAGAGGCGTACGCTCGCCAGTCGCTCTGCCACCGCTGGCCGCGACCGCGTGGCGATTCAATGCGTGGGCGAAATATAACGATTGGAGGCGGGACGTTGAGGTTTCAACTGAGATCGGACGCCGCTTGCAGGTCGCCACATGGCAACCGGAAGTAGCGGTTGAGGGCGAGCAGCGCCGCGTAGTGCTCGAGGGCGGCAGCATCGACGTCAACGGCCGTGGAACCCTGCTCACCACGGAGGAGTGCCTGCTGAGTACGGTGCAGCAAAGAAATCCGGGGGTCAGCCGCGAGCGCCTGGAGCAACTCTTCGCCGCTTATCTCGGCATCAAGAAGGTCATCTGGCTGGGTCGCGGCATAGCCGGCGACGACACCCACGGGCATGTCGATGACATCGCCCGTTTCGTCGCTCCCAACGTTGTGGTCACGGCCTACGAGCCCGATACCAGCGATGTGAACCACGAACCGCTGCGCGAGAATTTCTTGCAGCTGAGCAAAAGCACGGACCAGTCGGGGAAACCGCTCCGGGTGGTGAAACTTCCCATGCCGGCGCCTGTTTTCTTTGATGGGCAGCGCCTTCCCGCGAGTTACGCGAACTTTTACATCGCAAACCGCCTGGTGCTGGTGCCGGTGTTTGACGACGCCAACGACCGAATTGCTTTAGACATCGTGGCCGACTTACTTCCCGGACGCACGGTTGTCGGCATCTATTGTGGTGACTTCATCCTGGGCTTGGGTGCGCTTCACTGCATGACGCAACAGGAGCCCGCCGTTTGATCCGCTTAGCCGCTACGCCTTGCCACTCTGCCAAAAGGTCGACCACACCCAATAAACAAAGGCCGTTAGCCCGGCGTACAAAGAAGCGTTGCCAAGAACGATGCAGCCTGCGGCCAGGACGACGGCTAGCGTGGAATCAGACAATGCGGTGACGACTCCGACCAGGATGAATGGAGGACAAACCGCCATTGCCAGGCGGTAGGCTGCGCCTTGGCTCATCGTCGAGGGATAGCTTCGCCACAGGAAGATCAGGAGCAGCGCGACCACCATTCCAACAACAACCGCGACGGAAATGGCGATAACCAGTCCCTGGTCGTGGCTTTTTATCGTGTGCGTTGAGTCCTTCATCTCTGGAAGAGTACTGATTCAGCTTACGCTAATGAGAACTGAACCGGAGCTGATAACCAGCGCTTGCGGGTCGAGCAGCACCGCATCCAAGACAGCGCTGAGTCAACTTTCTGGCATTCATGCCGATAGTTGACCTTAAGGGCGGGCGCTAGCTTTCGATGTCCGCGCTCGCCCACACTCGACGAGGGCCTGTCATGATGCGACCGCTGGTTCTACTTGGCGCTTTCTTCCTGCTCCGCGCAATGTTACCTCGCGGGCCGCGACGCTCGCCTACCGCGATTTCACCGTATGTCAATGGGCTGGATGGCATAATTCCCGCGCAGCAGTTAAGTTCAATGCTCGATGAAGTCACACCGTACCAGTCATGGGCGGGCAAGCCAACGGAGCGTTCGAATACCGGTGTCAAGATCGGCCATCTCGCGACCAGCACATTGAAGTAATGGATCCAAGTCGTCCACATTGCGTGGACGCCTGAGAACTTACGTCGCTATCAGCTTGTGTCTGCTATGCTTCAGGCACGATCAGCAAAGAGGCTTTCATGAGCAGCAATTACGTCGATCCTGTGGCCGTTCGCAGCCCGGCAATTCCTCATCCGATGGTTACTACTGCCTTCACCCTCGACGGCTACACGATTGTCAGGAACCTTGGACTGGTGCGGGGAATTATTGTGCGTTCGCGGTCGATCGTAGGTACAATCGGCGCGACTCTCCAGACCATTGTCGGCGGAAATATCACCCTGCTGACGAACCTGTGCGAGCAGACGCGTGAGCACGCTTTTGACCTTATGCTGCAACACGCTTCAGATCTTGGGGCCAACGCCGTCATCGGCATGCGCTATGACGCGACTGAGATCATGCAAGGAGTAACCGAGGTTCTAGCCTATGGAACAGCGGTTTATGTGGAGAAAAAATCCTAGCACTTTGAAGCGGCGCCCAAGGCCGGAGGATTGGAAATGGTGAGCCCGGCAGGAATCGAACCTGCGACCCACGCATTAAAAGTGCGTTGCTCTACCAACTGAGCTACGGGCCCCACACCTTCTTAATCTAACACAGGAAAATAAGGGCAGGGCTGGGCGCGTCTCGTCACAGAGACTTCAAACGCGCCGAACCTCACTCGCAGAGTACGACCTTATCCCGGATTGTCTTGCGGGTGAAGCACCGAGCTCTAATGGACGGTTCTCTGGAGACCCAGGTCTCGAAAGGAATGAATCGTCGCGATTGAGTTCAACCTTGGAACCAGATGCATAGCAGCCTCTGCCCTGAGGATCGTGCCGTGATGGAGAACAAACAGAGCTAACTCAAGGCGATCGGAGACGCCCGTCTTGTCGAATATTCTCCGCAGCGAATTCTTAATTCCATGCTCGGTGCTGCCGAGGTGGGAAGCAATCTCGCGATTCTTGAATCCCTGCACAACGAGCGCGATGATTCTTAACTCCAGTTGTGAGAGACGCCGGCGGACGCGTAGACCCACCATGTCATGGCGAGGATCGACTGAGTGATCGCGCACGAAGCGCAGGACCTTCCCGCCACGCGCCAAATGTCGAATGCAACGCACGACGGTCGACTCATCTGCGGAGCGCTGCATCACCCCATTGACTTCCGGCAGAAACTGAGGCAGAGGCTCGTTCGATTGGTCCTCCAGCAGCAATATCGCCGTTTGGCTGCGGCTGGCAATCTCCTTGATCTCGGCGATGTTGCCCATGAACGCAGACGACAATACGAGCACGTGCGCCCGAAACTTTTCCAATCCGTTAAGAAGCTGGCCGATCGAATGTGGTTGGCCGACAATCCGAATATCATCCTCGGCGGCGAGAGCGCTGGCCATACCTATCCTATAAATCCGCTGGTGGTCTGCCAAAATTACATTAATCATGAGATTTATGTTGCAATTAACGTGCCGATGGCTCCGGCTGCGTGATCGCCGCTAAACTCGGGCATTGGTAGGTCGTACGCGAAAAAATGAGGCACCTCATCTTCTGCGGGGAGGGCACTTTTTACCCTCTCTCCGCCATTTCTACGTGCTGGTTTGCCATTCGCCGACGGCCGTCAATTTCCATATCAGCCGCCGGGGTAGGAATTCTGCGTATGGCCATCATTCTCCTTATCTCCCTTTGCCCTCAGCACCACTAAAATGACTCCTCAGTCCGGCGGCAGCATCAATCTAAGGTGAGCCCATGAATCATTCCAGCCGTCCTAAAATCTTGATTATTGGCGGCGGTTTTGGGGGCCTGAAGGCGGCTGAAGCCTTGGCTCGCTTGCCCGTCCAAATTACGGTCGTAGACCGGAAGAATCACCACACCTTCCAACCATTGCTTTATCAGGTTGCAACGGCTGGTCTTTCCCCTGCTGAGATTGCAGCGCCCATCCGCGAGATCCTTGCCAAACATGAAAACATCGAAGTTTTGCTCGGCGAGGTTTCAGACTTCGACCTCGCGCGTCGCACGGCGAAGCTGAACGGCTTTGAGCTGGGTTACGATTACCTGGTCGTGGCCGCCGGCGCCACCCACGCCTACTTTGGACACGACGAGTGGGAGCAGTTCGCTCCTGGGCTAAAGACCATAGAAGACGCGCTGGAAATCCGGCGTCGAATGCTGCTCGCATTTGAGTTGGCGGAACGCCAGGCAGCGGTAACCGGCCAGCATCAGCAACTAAGCTTTGTGGTGGTCGGAGGCGGGCCAACCGGCGTCGAGTTAGCGGGGACGCTGGCCGAGATCGCGCGCCAGTCGTTGGCAGACGACTTTCGCCACATCGATCCCAAGAAGACTCGAATCGTACTACTGGAGGCTGGTCCCGCCCTGTTAGCGGCCTACCCCGACGACCTTCGCCAGAGTGCCAAGCGACAACTAGAGCGTCTCGGGGTAGAAGTGCGGTTAAACTCCGCCGTGACCGATGTCCGCTCGACGGAGATTCACGTCGGAGCCGACATTACGCACGCCACAGTCGTGTTCTGGGCGGCGGGGGTTGCCGCTTCCCCGCTGGGCCGAGCGCTGGGTGGTCCGGTAGATCGAGCAGGCCGGGTATTAGTGGAGGCTGACCTGAGCCTGGCGGGTCATCCTGAAGTCTTCGTGATCGGCGACCTGGCTTCGTTGAAGCAGGCTGAAGGGATGCAATTGCCGGGAGTCGCCCCGGTCGCCATGCAGGAGGGCCGCTGGGTGGCCCGTCAAATTGCAGCAGACCTCGCCGGGAATCCGCGTACGCCCTTCCACTACGTCGACAAAGGAAGCTTGGCCACCATTGGTCGCGCCGCTGCGGTGGCGCAGTTCGGCAAGGTCCATATCTCGGGGTTTCTGGCCTGGTTGTCCTGGCTCTTTATCCACATCTTCTTCCTGATCGGATTCCGCAACCGCATCATCGTCATGATCGAATGGGCGTGGAGTTATTTCACGTATGACCGCTCGGCGCGCCTCATCACCGGCGAGTCACGCAGAATTGCCATCTCCTCAATGGAGTATGCAGAGCAGGCTGCGAATGAACGTGACGAGCACGACGGGGCTTCCGTCGCAACCGGCGCAGCATCGTCCTCGGCCAAGCCGAACTAGTCATCGCCAGCCACGACCGGGGTCTGCGACTTCGCCATCGCGGGCAACTTCATGAATGGACAAGAACGGTGTAAGAGGTTGCTTGTCGCGGAGAAATAAAAATGCCATCCGCGAGAGACGGCAGCATCAACCGATTACTCATTTGCGATCAGGTTCGCTTTACGATCGGGTTGTAGCCCTCTCCCGTCAATTTAACCTTCATCGCCTCCGCATCTTCCAGAGTCGCGAAAGGTCCAACTTGCACGTGGAAGAGCTTGTCATGCACCGCCGGGTTGTTCACCACGAAAACGCTATAGCTTTTCTTGCGGAGTGCCCCCGCTAGCGCGGCGGCGTCTTCCTCGCGGGAAACCGCCGCTATCTGCACCACGAATGCCCCGCCCGCGACAGGCGCAACTGCTGCTCTCGTATCGGCTTTGACGTCTGCCACAGGTTTCGAGGGACTAGCTTCCAGCGGCGCGGTCGTCTTCACAGAAGCTGTATCGACGGTCTGTGCCTGCTGCGGCGTTTTGGCGCCGGACGAAGCAACTGCCGGATCTGCGGGCTGGGCCCCGCGATCATCTTTTTTCACAGCGCTGTAAAAGGTCATGTCGGGGCCTGACTTTGCAGCCGACGAATCTTCCGACGTCCCAGACTGGGGATCCGTCTTGCCTGAAATCACAGCGGATGGCTTCGCAACACTCGACTCTGGGACCGCCGGAGCCGAGAGCGAAGCACTGAGAGACGTTTTATCGTTGACCGCCTGTTCGCGAGCCGAGGTCTTGCCCAGAGAATAGCCGATGGCGAAGAACACTCCGCACACTGCAACCAGCATGAAAAACAGTCCCAGCAGTTTGCCAGGGCCTAATGTGATATCGCTATCGTCCGAATCCATTCGTTACGTCTCCGTCGTTACTGTCCCGGCGAGATCGCCGGCGCCGCAGCCTTCGCCGTATCCACCTTCACCAATTGCTGCAGGCCAGTCAAAAGATCAACCGGCACCGGGAAGATGATGGTAGTGTTCTTTTCCACGCCAATCTCCGTCAACGTTTGCAAGTAGCGCAATTGAATACTCGTCGGCTCGGTGGCCAGAAGGTGGGCCGCATCCGTCAACCGTTGCGCGGCAGCGAATTCGCCTTCAGCATGAATGATCTTTGAACGCTTCTCACGCTCAGCCTCAGCCTGTTTGGCCATGGCACGTGTCATCGTCTCAGGAAGATCGACCTGCTTCACTTCGACATTGGTCACCTTCACACCCCACGGATCAGTGTGCTGGTCAAGGATCGACTGCAGACGGTTGTTGACCTTCTCCCGGTGCGCCAGCAATTCATCAAGATCGACTTCACCCAACACCGACCGCAATGTAGTTTGAGCAAACTGTGAAGTCTGATAAAGGTAATTTGTTACCGCGACCACGGCCCGATTGGGGTCGATAACCCGAAGAAAGATCACGGCGTTGACCTTCAGCGTGACGTTATCGCGGGTAATGATGTCCTGGGGCGGAACCTCCAGCGCTTCCTGCCTCAACGACACTCGAACAATTCGGTCAATGGGCGCGAAAACCAAAATTATGCCCGGTCCTTTTGGTGTCCCCAGCAGACGGCCCAGCCGAAAAATAACTCCACGTTCATACTCGGCCAGTATTTTGATCGAGTTGAGCAGGTACAACACAATGATGACAACGGGGACGATCACAAACAAGTTCACGAGGTGCCTCCGAAGCCACAGATGAGTTTAAAACGCGTGGCCACGTTGATTGTAGGCTTATGTGAGGGCGTTACCCAGTTTGGCAACAGCTGTGCGCTGCGCGAAAAGATCCCTGATTAGCTGGCTTCGTCACGAATTATCGGGCTAATTCGACTTCGAGTTCCAACCCTTCCACCTTGCGCACCACGATTGGGTCGCCCATCTTCACGCGGGACCGCGAGCGCGCGTTCCACAGTTCCCCTTGCACAAACACCTTCCCTTCTGGATCGATGTCTGTGCGAGCTTCGCCAAGGGAGCCGACCATCCCCTGCACACCGGTCACAACCTTGTTGCGGCGGGCGCGCAGCGCGATGCTCATCAGAAAGACAGTGATCGCCCCCAACGGAACGCTGACCGCGAGTGCGGTCCACAGCTTCACCCGCATCTCGGGAATCGGACCGTCGACCAGCAAGAGCCCGCCGATCGTCATCAACGCGATGCCGGCAATGCCCAAAATGCCATGGGTGGCGAACTTTGCCTCCAGCGCAAACATCACGAACGCGGCCATGATCAGCGTGAACGCCGCATAGCGCGTAGGCAGCAGGTTCAGCGCAAACAGCGCCAGCAGAATGAACACCACTCCAACCACGCCGGGCAGGATCGCTCCCGGATGATTGAACTCCGCGTAGAGCGCAAGCGCTCCCACGGCCAGCACCAGAAATGCAATGTTCGGATCGAGCAGGAAGTCGAGAATGCGCTGCTTCAGCGTCATCTGCAGTTCGACAACCGGCGCGCCCACCAGATGAAGTGTGACCGTCTTGCCGTCGAATCGCTTGATGGGCTTGCCGTCGATCTGCTTGAAAAGATCTTCCTGATCGCGGGCCACATAGTCGATCAGGTGCAGGTCGAGTGCCTCTTTGTCAGTCCACGACTTCGACTCTCGCACAGCGGATTCGGCCAGCGCCACGTTCCGCCCTCGCGGTCCTACGAACGATCGCATAAAGGCAGCTGAGTCGTTCTCGAGCTTCTGCTTCATCACGTCGTCCATCTTTTCGCCGCCGAGGGTAACCGGGTGGGCTGCCCCAGTGTTCGTTCCCGGAGCCATGGCCGCAACGTCAGCAGCTTCGAGGATGAAGAAGCCCGCCGACGCGGCCCGTGCTCCCGAAGGCGCGACATACACGATCACCGGGACCGGAGACGCCAGCATCTTTTCAATAATCGAACGAGTGGAGTCGACTAAGCCGCCCGGAGTGCGCAACTCAATCAGGACGGCATCGGCATTGGTCTGTCGTGCCTGCTCGATGGCGCGGCCGATGTATTCATCGCTGATGGGTTGAATGGTGTCGTCTAGCTTGATCTTGACGACGCCGCTGGCCGAAGCCATTCCGGCACAGAGAAGCACGAGGACAGAGAAAGCGAGAAGCGAAAGAATGCGAGGCATACGACCCCCTTCCGGAGGACCACTCATATCTTAACTCGGGAACGCGGCTTCCAGTGCGGCGATCCAGCGCTTAGACGGCACACGGCAGCTTCTTACCTGCAGGTCCTGGCGCCTTATTGGACAACGTCAGTGTGGGCTGCCGCTTCCCGCTTTCGTCATGTGCTGCTGGTTCAGATTGTTGATTTCCATCTCAAGCTGACGATACAGCGCTTCATCATAGTCGCGCTTGATGCGTTCAATCGGAATGCGTGGCTGGCCTATCGGCGGAGGCAACAGGCCGCTCGTGGCGCTCGCGCTAGCAGGCGCGGTAACACCGCGGTTGATCATCTCCAGCAGCGATTTGCCTTCCATGTCGGTTGGCCGGAGTTGTAGTTCCTCCCGCAACTGGCGCGCCGCCCCCGCGCTGTCGCCGTTCTTGAACAACGCAAGTGCCAGGTTGAAGCGGTAATCCGGATCCTTGGGGTCGGCCGTCATCGCCTTGGAGAAGTATTCGATCGCCGCCGTTCGACGTCCCCGCCGGGCATCAACTACGCCAAGGTTGTTGTACACCTCAGTCAGTGGCAGCCGGGTTGAAAGGTAACTGAATGCGGTATACGCGCGGTCCAGGTTTCCCCGGTAATACTCCGACATGCCGAGGAGAAAAGTTGCCTCGCCACTGGCCCGGTCGTCCTTCGATATCTTGGTAAACCATGACACCGCCTGCTCGTATTCGTGATTGTTGTAATACGTTTTGCCCAGTTGCAATTCGGCCAGGCTATAACTGGGGTTCAGACGGATGGCCTCTCTGAAATAACGGACCTTCAACTGCTGGCTCGTGGACGTCACGCCCCGAATGTAACTTTCGAACGCAGTAAGAGGAATCGGCGGCGACGACTTAACGAACTGCTGCAGTGAAACTTGAGGTGGATTTGGCATCTGCTGTAACAACTGCCACGCCAGGGTGGTTTGCAGATCGATGAAATCGGCGAGTGGCCCGTTACTCTGCACCGCCGGAGAAAGCCGCAACTTCTTGACGTCCAGTAGCTGAGCGCTTGCCTGAAACGCGCTGCCATCGACCGCATAACTGCCGAGCACGACATAGTCGGCTCCCATCTGCTCGGCCACATTGAAAACCGTGGCGCGAGAGGGATGCACCGTCGCTGGCACGCCGGCCCGGTCGAAGACAAACATACGGTCGTCACGCGTCACGACATTGATCTTCGGCGCGGAAATGCGCTGAGACAGCACCTCTGGACACGCCTCACTGATCCAGTCGAGGCCTAAGGCCTTCGAATGGTTATCGAAGGGCATGACTATCACCGTGGTTGTGCCGGGTAGCCCCTGGGCGGCGGCAAACACGGCGCTCAGTGCCATCAGGAAGGCCACGCAAACCAGTCGGCGAAAAATCTGTTTGGGAAAATAGGGCAAGGCAAACCGATTATAGCTACAGCGCAAAACCCGCCCGGATGGGGCGGGTACATTGCACGTCAGAGTGTTTAGTGCGAGACGGAGGCAAACAAGTCCGACTTCAGCAACGACTGAAACCGCTGATCGTCGGTCTTGAAATGCATTTGCAGCAGGTCGTGCTGATTATCCACCACCATGCTCTCCAAAGCCAGCTTCTCCACAGGCGTGGCGTTGATCTTGCGGTACATGACTCCCGCCTTCAGCAACGATGCCAAACTCGCGGCGGTCATGTTGTCCGAGGTCTTCACGTTCAGGTCGAAGGTCACGCCGTTATCGAAGTTCATCACGTAGTCCGAAGCGATGAGTCTCTTCTTCACTACGTCGTAATCGGCAAGCGATGAGGCCTGACCCAGTGCCGACTTCATCATGTTTTGTGTTCCGAGCTGATCAAGTACGCTCCAGATCGGCGCACTGTCGATGTCGGTGATGAGATCGTTGATCGAATTATTCAGCGCCAGCGATTCCGCACCCTTGTCGCGCACATCGATCGCGCCCTTCAATGCTGCGCTCTCGCCGAAGACAATCGTTGAGGGATCAAGAAACACCAGTTGCATGCCCGAGCCCATGGGATAGAGGTAGGAGAGCAAATATTTCTCCGGCTTGACCTTTTTCAACTGCATTTTCTGCAGGAATTCTTTTTGTTTAAAGGGACCTTGCGCAATTCCCACAGCGTACAGGCCCTTGTTGGCTTGCCGGTAAGTTACGAACGTGAGTTGCTCGACGTCTTTGCTGGGGTCGATGCCAAAGGCTCGCAATGCGGTCTCAAACTGCTTCAAGTTGTCAGGCAGCACTCGGTTCTTGAGCGCCAACGCGGTCTGAGAGCCGCGTAACGAACGGTAGTCAACCGAGATCACTTGCTGAATTGCTGACGGAATAACGGTCCGAGCGTTACTGCTGAGCGGTGCACCAAAAGCAGGAAGGCACACCAACGTCGCGAGGAGAATTCCACAAAGAAAACGCTTCATTGCCATCATTTTACCTGAGTTCTTAGACGCTTTAACCCGCCGTGCGTTAGGGAGTTGCTGGCGCATTCTGCATGCGCCACTGTCGCGAAGGCGAACTGCTCGAGCAAAGTCCGTCCCCGCAGAATCCGGAACCACACGCGACAATGCCTCTGTGAATAGCTACGACTTCAGTGCGGCGACTCTCCTCCGTACGTCGGCGACGAATGCTCGGTCCTGAAGATCTGCTAGGTTGATTTCGACGTTGGCGAGTGCGCCTTCGACCGCCGCGCGCGCCAATGCGGTACCCACGGCGAGATCCGACGCCATCTTTGGATTCGTAATCGGCCGCAGTCCTTCCAGGACCTTGCCCACTTCACTCGATCGCTCCGCAACCACCAACGGAATGCTGGTCGCCTTCTTGAGCGCTGCTTCAACCTCGCTCTGTGCTTCGGGATGCTCCCGGACTTTCTTGAACGCAGCCATAACTTCGTTGAACGACGCAGCATCGGCATCAATCGAAGACTTCAACTCCTCGCGGATCGCTGCGAGCCGGGCAATAGCATCGCTGAGTTGGCCCTCGTATTGCAAATAGGCCTTCTTACCGCGCGACATTCCCGCGACCATGCTGCCAAGACCAGCGGCCATCGCGCCTGCCGCAGCCGAGGCACACCCGCCGCCAGGAACTGCGGTAGGCGCGGCAAGCTGTTCAATAAACGGCTCTACGCCTGCGCGAAGCCCGCCTAGAGCCATCTTCCCGCTCATGACGCCGGCCAGCCGGTTCTCCAGGATCAGCGAGGAGTCGAAGTTCTCGATTTGCAGGAACCACTCCGCCGAGTCTTCAAGCGCTTTTTTAGGAATCAGCCCAACGATCTCGCTGGACAGCGGCAGCACGCCGTAGCGGGCCGCTTCGCGCTTCACGTATTCGAAGACGCGAGCTATGGGTGTCTGGTCCGTATCTGTCAGATTCATCGACACTTGTGCGAGGCCGCGCACCGGCACTCCCATGCCCTTTACGTAGCGGAGACCCCCATTGGAAAAGCGAATCGACTTGGCTACCTTTTTGGCCACGTCCACATCGGGCGTATTGAGGTATACGTTGTAGGCGACGAGGAACTTTCGCGCGCCCACAACTGTCGCACCGGCAGTAGGATGCAGCGCCGCATCACCAAAGTCCGGCTTGCGGTCGGGATTGGTTTTTACTTCTTCGCGGATCCCCTCGAACTGTCCGCGCCGGACGTTTTCAAGGTTCTGGCGCTCCGGACGCTGCGCTGCTGCTTCGTACAAATAGACGGGAACTTTGTAGCGTTTCCAAATTTCTTCGCCGACGCGGCGGGCGATGGCGACGCAGTCTTCCAACGTCACGCCCTCGATCGGAATGAACGGTACCACGTCGGTCGCGCCCAGTCTCGGATGCGCACCCGTATGTTTCGTTAAATCGATGAGTTCGGCGGCCTTCCCCACGCCGCGAATGGCAGCCTCGGCAAGGCTGACTGGGTCGCCCACGAGGGTAATAACGCAGCGGTTGTGGTCGACGTCCATCTCGCGGTCGAGCAGATAGACGCCCTCCATCTTCATGGTTTCAAGGATGGCATCAACCTTCGCCTTGTCACGGCCTTCGGAGAAGTTAGGAACGCATTCGACGAGCGTAGGCATAAGGAGTCAGGATAGAGAAACAGCTAGCGACTAGCAACTAGCGGACCGGTCTCGCGCTCTTCGCTTTTCGCCACTCGCCTTTCGCGAGACCTTGGTTGTAGCACCCCCACCCCTCCCCTGTGCTCGTTTAGAATCAGCAACATATGCAATGGTTTTGACGTAAAATCCTGAACACACAGACCTGACGAGTACATAATAGAAAACAAGGCACTTAACTGCGAGATTTTGAGCTGCGGAATCGTGCTGGCTTGATCGATGCTTGCGGGTGTTCGTAGCAAGTCAAAATGTCCGCTTTTCATAGCAAGTGAAATGTCCGGTTTTGGTTTTGGGTTTACTCATATACCCGCCGTCGTCGCTGTGGGAAAGTGGGAATCCCGCGCTCTGGGCGGGATTTCCAAGCGCGGGGGAAAAGTCGGTTGTTTGACTTTTCCACGGTGCGTCTTTTCCACAGCGCTTGCCGCCGCGTTTTGGGTTGACCTGAAGGCCACGCCTTGGGCGCTATAACGTCCCAGCCGATGCGGCCCGTGGGTGAGGCTGATGCTCCCGTCCAGGTGCCGGTGCACCATGACATTGCAGCCGGCCAGCGTCCCTCGCCACTGCACCCGCTCAATCTGTAGCTGCAGGTTCTGAAAACTGACGGTGTTGTCGCGATTTACCGTCCGCTCAAACTGCAGGGAGAAGACCAGGTCCAGATGTTTGCGGGGGCACGGGAGAAACGCGTTACCGCGTTGCGCCGGCGCCACCTGAAAACGACCATTGAACTCGGCGATGTATTCATCCCGCAGAAACCCATTGGCCGCTTCCAGCGTGGTGATCCCGTGCAGCCGCAGCTCCTGTGGCAGCCGTCCCTGCCAGGTCCCGAAGCTGCGCTCGCTACGGCCCCGCGCCTGCGGCGAGTAGGCCGGGATCATCTGCACTCCTAACTCGCGCAGCGCCCGTCCCACCTGCGTTAAGCGATGGGGATCGACCTTGCCTCCTACCTTCGGCGTCAGCCAAAAATGGCTGCCCCGGTCGCTGTACAAGGCGCAGAACAATCCCTTGCGCTCGATGACTTCCCGCAACCCGGCCATCACCGTCGCCGTCGATTCTTCCTCCACCAGTTGCGCATAGTAGATCTCGCTGGTCGCGTCATCCAGGATGACGATCAGGTCGTACCAGCGCTCGTCCTGGAACCAGCGATGACGGCTGCCGTCGATGTGCAACAGCATGCCCGGCAGCGGACGGCGTTCCCGCCGCTTACGATGCACCCCGCGCTTGCGGCCCCGCGCTACCAGTCCGGCTCCCTGCAGAGCTTGTTTCACCCAGGTGTAGCTCAAATCGATCTGGTGCTCGGCACTCAGCTTCTCGTGAAAATGCTGTACGTTTAGATCGAAATAGCGATCCCGATACAGCCCCAAGACCTGCTCGACCGTGGCCAGAGGAACTCGCTTGGGGGAAGGCTGTCCCCGCCGCCGGTCGAACAACCCGTCGTAGCCAAACTCTTCCAGTCGCTCCCGCCAGCGCCGCATCGACCGATCGCTGATGCCGATGATCTCGGCCGCCTGCCACCAGGTGAGCTTCTTCGCCATGGCCCGTAAGATCACTTCTTGCACTTTCATCGCCCGCTCCATCGCGGCCTTCGAGTAGCAATCCATGCTTGGCATGGTCTCCTACTCTCGCCGCCTGCAAAGCGGACAGATCACGTGCTATCTCAACCGGACATATCATGTGCTACCGACACATCGATGCTTGCGGGTACCTGGAGTGTTTATTAGCTGGGAAAAGCAGGACGGGGGAGACAAGGCGCCGCCTAAAATCGGTAAGTCGAACAGGCTGCCGGATGTGCCAGACAGCGAAAACCAACAGTGGGACATGAAGCCCATGATCGCAGCTTGGCACGGACCCACCCACCTGGCAAGTTACGAAGGTACATGTACCGCTGGGAATGGCCGCCTACGCGTAAGCGAGTTAGGTTTTCAATGCCAGGTGTAGCCGACCATGCCCTGCACCGCGCCATTGATGCCTGGATTTAACGTTCCGATAGAAGCATTTGACAAGTGGTAGATCTTCACCGCGAAGTTGATCGAGTTTTTTGACTGCCGGAACCACTGCGCTCCCAATTCCAGTCCACTCGTGAAGTTCACTTGCGAGGTGTTGCCGGGAGGCAAGTTGCTGGGACTGAACACGACTCCTCCAACCGCCGCCAGGTACGGCGAGACTGTCTTGCCGCCAGTGAAATTCCATTTGGCGATGAAGGGATTGATAGCCCCGGCGTATTGCGCGTTGCCGTGAATCCAAAATTCATTGATCGGAATAATGTCGATCGCCATCTCGAAGCTGCCGCGGAGCGGGTTCGAGCCGAGCTCGTGGGTCAAGACGCGTCCCAATCGCCCCGCAACCAAAAAAGTCTGCGCGCTGGGTGTGTTGGCAAACGACGTACTGCCGCCGACGTAGAAGCCCGCGTTCCAGCCGGGCGTGCGCAGAGCCTGGACCGGATCAGATGGGTTTTGTTGGGCGAGCAGCGGCGTGCCTGCGAGGAGAACGGCAAACAATAGTCGGGCTGTGATTTTCATGAGCCGAGAATGAGTCAAGACACACTAGCAGCTTCTTGCTGGGGTGGGCAAATTTGAGTACGGTGCCGCCGGCGAGACGTCGCCGCAACGCGTTCTTCGGCGCTGCAAAGATGCACATGTTCCTGATATCGGTCGATTAGGTCCGACAGGGCGGTTTTTTAACCGTTGGAGAGTGAGTTCTGATCGAACCGCAAATGAGGAACATACAGCCGAAGCAAATCTCGTGGATCTGAACCTCAGCAAGCCGGTTTTCAAGCACACTCCAAGGCTCATAGCTCAATTTCGGAGTGGAAGAGAATGAAAGCTTCATAAGCGATCGGGAAAGCCCATTCAATATCTTCCCCAGGCCACGGCGGGAAAGCTTGGCGCCGAAGGCAACAATGCGCGCATCGTCGTTCATGTATCGAAGAAGGTTGTCGACAGCCTCCGGAGAAGCATAGGCGTCGGGTGCGCCCAACAACAACATTCCATCAAATTTCCCTTTTACTGAAGCGGTTCTGGCATCTCCTTCTACGACGTGAACGTTGTTCCACCCATTCGCCGCTATCCTTCTCCTGGCGTTGATGGATACTTCGGGACTGATTTCCACTCCAACCACTTCTCCGGACGGCCCGACTGCTTCGACCAGGTACGAAAAACTGCCTCCCGGTCCACAACCAACATCGAGCACACGGTTTCCGGCCTCAAGTTGAAGTGCATCAACCGCTCTTTGCCGCAGTGTTTTTGCGAAGAACAAGTCAAAATTGGGGAATGGGCGTATCAGGTGTACGAGCCAGCGAAAGTAAGGGGGAGTGAGTTCGTGGGGCTCCACCTCGGTAACCTCTTCAGCCCTGATATTACGCGTTCTGTGGGCGAGCGTAGATAGGCCTTGAAATCAGGCCGAGTGGTAATCGATCCCGAAAAACGGCGTGGAGTGGCGGTTAGCCCTCTGTATTCCCAGACTTCTCCGCCCGCTTGCGCCGCTGCGCCGGATGCACGAACCAGGCGATCGCGATGCTGGCGAGGTAAAGAACAATCATGGGTGCGGCGAAGATGCACATGTTCATGATGTCGGTGGTGGGCGTGATGACCGCGGCAATGATGAAGATGATGAGGATCGAATAGCGCAGATTTCGCCACATCCATCCGGCGGTCAGGATTCCCATCAGTGAGAGGAAGAACACCAGAATCGGCATCTCGAACACGATGCCCAGGCCGAGAATGATGGTGAGAAAAAGGTCGGTATATTCGCCGATGGTGATCATCGGCTTGAACTGCGCGCTCCATCCGATCAGGAAGTCGAGCGCCGCCGGATAGACCATTTTGTAGGCGAAGAGCCCACCGGCGAGAAAAAGGCCCACCGTGCTGAACATGAACGGCATCACGTAGCGCCGCTCATGGCGATACAACCCTGGCGAGATGAACAGCCAGATCTGGTAGAGCACGAAGGGCGAAGCCACGAAGACCCCGGCGATAAACGAGATCTTCAAATACATATTGAAGGGGTCGGTCGGGTTCAGATAGACGAGCTTCTGTTCGAGTCCGTGGGCGGCCAAGGCAGCCATGATCGGCTTCTGCATCAGGGCGAAGATCTGCTCGTGGAACCACCAGCACACGCAAAATCCGCCCACGATATAGAGGAAGCTGTAAATGATGCGGCGGCGCAGTTCCTCGAGATGTTCGAGGAAACTCATGCCGGTCATCTCTTCTGAACCGCGCTTTTGGGCGTGCTCCAGTACAGGACTAGGCATTGTGGCTCGGGACTTCCGGCATCACCGGCTGCGTCTCCGACGGATTGTCGGTTGGGTTCTCAGCAGCCAGGGAATCGGCCGGCGCCGGCTCGGCAGCGGGAGGTAGCGGTCCGCGAGGAATTGACTCCATGGGCGGAACGCTGACGGTGTCGAATAGCTTTTCGGCCGGCAGAATCTGCGGGGTTGGCTCCGGTGGTTTCTTGGCGCGTTCCTCGAGTTCGATGTTCAGCATCTCGGTTTCAAGCTGGTTCTTGAACTCGTTGCTGGCCTTCTTGAACTCGCCCAGCGCCTTGCCTAACTGTCTTCCCAATTCAGGAAGCTTCTTGGGCCCGAAGATGACGAGGGCCAGCAAGAAAATGAAGATCATCTCCGGCATGCCAAGATTCATGTGTTCATCATAATGCGCGGCTGCGATGGCAGCAAACCGGGAGCAGTTGTCAGTTGGCGGTTGTCGGTAAGCACCACGGAGGACACGGAAGCGCACGGAGAGAGCTGGGAATAAGAACAAAAGCAATCGCGGATTTGCACGGATGATGCGGTCCAGAATAATGGGTCAAGAGAACGGCAAGACCCACTACAGAGACACAGAAGCACTGAGGGAAATAAGCCAGAACCAAAAGCAACCGCGGACGCGGCGTATATCCGCCACTTGTCGGGTATTCACCAGCGCATGGCAACCGTCCCCTTGCGAGGGCTAACCAAAAGACGCGATGGGATGCCGCCGTGTCATGCCTGCGAGGCTCTTCGGTTTGGTGCTTCCCTGGCACTCACGTGCCGGGCTACAATTGTGCCCACGACGGGCTGCAGAGTGGGCCGGTGAAACTGAATTGATCCCACCCTTTCGCAAAAGCCGCGAAAGGATGGGGCACGCATTATAAAAGGGCGCCCCTTTCGAAGTAGGTTATGGTGGCTGTGCTGTAGCAGAAACCACACCTGACGAAAGGAACACCCGATGGATAGCATCAAGTATATCGGTCTGGATGTCCACCGCGACACGATTTCGGTG
Organism: uncultured Acidobacteriaceae bacterium; assembly: GCA_963699185.1. Lineage (GTDB taxonomy): Bacteria > Acidobacteriota > Terriglobia > Terriglobales > Acidobacteriaceae > DASRAA01. Next base: position 3,017,365 of record OY969419.1, read on the forward strand.
GCCGTGCTGGACGCTGAGGGGAAGCTGGTGATGCAGTCGGTCATTGCCACCCGCGCCTCTACCATTCTGGAATTTCTGCAGGGTCTGCGTGGGACGTTGCACGTCACCTTCGAGGAAGGCACGCACTCGGCCTGGCTCTACGATCTGCTGGTACGGCGCGTAGCCAAGTTGGTAGTGTGCAACCCACGCAAGAATGCGCTGTTGAAGGCGGGCAGCAAGAGCGATGCGATCGACGCGCGCAAGCTGGCGGAGTTGCTGCGCCTGGGATATCTCAAGCCGGTGTATCACGGGCAGAACAGCCCGGCGGCGGTGAAGCATCTGGGCCGTAGTTATGCGGCGCTGACGGAAGACACCACGCGGATCATGGGCCGGCTGAAAGCGCTGTATCGCGGCCAGGCCATTGCCTGTGCCGGCAAAAAGCCGTACGGATCACGGCATCGGGACCAGTGGCTGGCGCAGTTAACCGACAGCGGGCTGCAGCGTCGGGCGCGGCGACTCTATCAGGAGCTCGATCTGCTGCAGCAGTTGCGTCGCGAAGCCCGTCACGATCTGATTCTGGAATGTCGCAAGCATAACGAGACGAAGCTGCTGCGCACGATTCCGTGGCTGGGTCCAATACGCGTGGCGCTGCTGATCGGGCGGGTGCAGACGCCGCATCGCTTCCGCACCAAGCGGCAGTTCTGGGCCTACTGCGGGCTGGCGCTGGAGACGCGTGACAGCGGTGAGTATCGCGTAGTCAACGGACAGATCGAGCGCAAGAAGAAGCCGGTGTTCATCCGCGGCTTGAACCGCAACCACAACCACGACCTGAAGAACCTGTTTAAGAGCGCCGCCACCACGGCCAGTGGCAGTGAGGGAGCGTTTCGTCCGTTCTACGAAAACCTTCTAAAAAAGGGGATAAGAGCGGAGATGGCACGGCTGACCCTGGCGCGCAAGATTGCGGCCATTACGTTACATGTGTGGAAGAAAGGAGAGGCGTTCGACGCCAAGTATGTGAAGCCACAAGCCGCTTGAGCGCGCAGGACCGCAGGGAAAGGGCGAGTTTCACTTCGCGTTTTTCTGTTCGGGCTGCGAGCTCGGGTTCGAGGGTAAGTATCTTTCGGCGGGTTAGGCTGCGTGCGCCGCTGGCGCCAAGTCTCACGGGGCACCATATGCTCCCTCGGATAACCCAAAAAAGCCATACTGGCCGCGGCTAGGACCGCGAGTCTCAGATAGAACCATGGTTGGCCCGCTGAGCGGGACCACCGTCAGCCTTGTGCAGCTTCAGCTAGCGAAGGATGTCGTAGCGCGGATATGAAACCAGTCAGACAACTGCTGACTTCCGCCACCAAGCATGACGAGAAGGGGCTGGATGTCAGAGAACTACCGGCTGCTCCGGCACAGGGAGAAGTGTTTTCTCTTGACATCCCCTTTTATAGAACCCGCTCGGGCTGGCCCAAAGATGCCACCGATTCCCGCTTACCAACTGGCTTCTATCGCGTCACTTACAGGAGCCTTGGCAGGGGATTTCGCACCTTCCCAGTTACTGGCGGCATCTGTTAAAACAGCGGCCGCTTATCTGAGGGACGAGCCGCTCCACATGCTACAATTTTGAGGCGACTCTCGCACGATGAAGTGTCCCCCGCCGGTCGAAGGAAAACATAATGTTCAGTAGTACCCGTCGCTCAGTCATTGTCGTTGTTACCGTAATCCTTGCATGTGGTTGCGTCGGCATGGTCTTTGGCCAGCGCCTGACCTCTAACACCGCCTCCGGGGGTGACGGAGACATGCGCGACAGCGTCCGCAGCTTCACCGAAGTTTATGAAGTGGTGCAGCGGAATTACGCGGAGCCGGTCAATCCCGACAAGGCCATCTATAACGGCGCGATTCCGGGCATGCTGCGCGTGCTGGATCCGCACTCGAACTTCTTCGATCCGAAGTCGTATGCGGCGCTTCGCGAAGAGCAGCGCGGCAAGTACTACGGCGTGGGCATGCAGGTCGGCCCCCGTAACAACAAGGTCATTGTCATTGCGCCGTTTACCGGAGCTCCCGCTTATCGCGCCGGTATCCGTCCAGGCGACGTGATTGTCGCGGTTGACGGCAAGCCCACGGACAACATGAGCACCAGCGACGTAGCGGAATTGCTCAAGGGCCCCAAAGGTACCACCGTCAAGATCACGGTGCTGCGCGAAGGCACGGACAATCCCATCGACTTCAACGTGGTGCGCGATGAGATTCCTCGCTACAGCGTTGACGTGCATTTCATGCTCAAGCCGGGCATCGGCTACATTCACGTTTCCGGCTTCCAGGAAACGACTGAGCACGAAGTGGCCCAGGCCCTCGATCAGTTACAGGAGCAAGGCGAGCTTAAGGGTCTGATCCTCGACCTGCGGCAAAATCCCGGTGGATTGCTAAGTGAAGGCGTCGGCGTTGCCGACAAGTTCCTGAAGAAGGGACAGGTGATCGTTTCGCATCACGGACGTTCCTCACCGGAGAAGATCTATCGCGCGGCGCACGGCAATGGCGGCAAGGATTATCCCCTGGTGGTGCTGGTGAATCGCGGAACGGCATCGGCTGCGGAGATTGTCGCTGGAGCGATCCAGGACCACGACCGCGGGTTGATTGTCGGCGAGACCACTTTCGGCAAGGGCTTGGTGCAGACGGTTTATCCGCTGTCGGAGAACACCGGTCTGGCGCTGACCACGGCCAAGTACTACACCCCCAGCGGCCGCCTGATTCAGCGCGAATACAACGGCGTTTCGCTCTACGACTATTACTACAACAGCCGCGACAGCGGTGACGGTACTCCGCCGGTTCCCAGCCGCGAAGTCAAAATGACGGACAGCGGCCGCACGGTGTACGGCGGTGGCGGGATCAATCCGGATATCGTGATTGCTCCGATCAAGAGCAATAAGTTCGAAGACACGCTGTTGCAGAAATATACCTTCTTCAACTTTGCCAAGCACTATGTGATCAATCACAAGGTCACGCCGAGCTTCCAGGTTGACGATGCCGTGATGCAGGAGTTCCGGAAATTCCTCGACTCGCAGCAGATCACGTTTACCGAAGCCGAACTGGCCGAGAACAACGATTGGATCCGTTCCAACATCAAGGCCGAGCTGTTCGTGAACGAATTTGGCCAGCAGGAAGGCCTGAAGGTCCATACCGAGACCGACCCGGCGGTGGAGAAAGCCCTCGAATTGCTGCCCAAGGCGAAGGAATTGGCCGACAACGCCAAGAAGACCATGGCCCAGCACAGTAATGCGCGTTTGACCGCGCAGCAGGACGCCACTCCCGCTCCGGCTGCGGATAACCGCTAGGGAGAAACTTTAACGGCTCGAAGTAAGCCCGCTTCGTGCGGGCTTTTTCTTTTGCCTGCACGACTCCCAAAACAGGAATGTCTGGCTCGAATATGCTTAATTTATCTTGTCATCAACAGTACGCAGCGTTATAGTACGAATCGTACTATAACAAAATGCAACCTGTTTCCATTCTCGGTTATGCCCTGATGGGTCTCATTCACCAGAAGCCAAGCTCCGGCTATGACCTTCGTAAGACCTTCACCGAGACGGCCATGGGCAGCTTCAGCAATAGCCCCGGAGCGATCTACCCTGCCCTCGCACGATTGGAGAAACATGGCTCAATTGCGAGTGATGTGAAGGACAGCGCGGGACTGCGCCGTCGGCGGGTGTATCGGCTCACCGCTTCTGGTGAACGAGACCTGAAGAAGTGGCTCTCGCAGCCCATCACACGGGACGAGATCATTCGAGGCATGGGCGAGGTGATGCTACGGTTCGCCTTCATGGAGCACGCCCTGGGAATTGAAGCTTCGATCGCTTTTCTGCGAAAGCTGCGAGTCGAATTGGGCGCATACGTCCCGGGATTGAAACAGTATCTCCGAGAGAAAGGGCCCAGCATGCCTCTCTCTGGCATGCTCGCGCTCGACAGCGGAATCCGCAACTACCAGGCGCTGCAGCAGTGGGTGGAGCATGCTATTCAGACATACGGTGCAGCGGTGACCGACAACTCTAAATCATCTACAAAGTCCAACAACAAAAGCAGTGGAGGTAAATCATGACCGCAGGCAAATTAGTCGTTCGCTTCGTTCTGGCTTGGATAGCGCTGATAGCAGCGCAGATGGTAGCAGGAATGGTGATTCAGTTGAACTACCCGCCCATGCCGCACATGCTTCCCTGGCTTTTGCTGGCGAACGCCTTTGTTGTTGTGGCGCTCGGTGGCGCGGCCACGCGCTCGGAGTGGAAGGGATGGAAACTGGGTCTGGCGTTGTTTGCCATTCCGGCTGCGATCGCCACGGTTAACATGCTCGAGGGTGTGATATTTCTGACCAACGTCAAGCTCGACTGGCGCGGCACCTTCGAGCTGACGGTCGTCGGCTACGCGCTGGCGGCCGCTTTATGGACACTCATCTTCAACAGCAAGAGCTCGGCGGCAGGTGCGGATGAGTGGGCATTTCCTGAGCGTGGTGTCCTGCAGAAAGTGTGGAGATTTGCGTTCTGCTGCGCCGCCTATGTGTTTCTCTATTTTCTGGCGGGGTCGATCGTCATCCCGTACGTGCGCGACTTCTGCGCAACGCAACATATCCCAAGCTTCGGCCAGGTCTTACTGTTGCAGTTCTTCTTGCGTGGCCCGGTCTTTGTGCTGGTTTGTCTGCTGCTGATGCGTATGTTCCGTTTGCCCGTGGTGAGCGGCGCGCTCGCCGTGGGGTTGGCATTTACGCTCCTCAGTGGCGTCGCTACTCTGATTGTTCCTAACCCGTTCTTCCCTGATTCGGTCCGGTGGGTTCACTTTTGCGAAGTCACCAGTTCAAACTTCGTTTTCGGCTGCGTGGTGGGATTGATTTGGGGTAACACTCAGCGAGTTGCGCACCGTGTAGCCGCGATGGCCTGAGCTCAGAAGCACACGTCCTCTAGGGACTCCGGCGAGACCTCCCGACAAAAAGGTGGTCCCGCCGGGACGTTGCAACATCGGATGGGCTTCGGCCGATGTTTGGATTTGCAGCGTCTCCACGGGACCAAGCTTAAATCCGTTCTCTCTCAGCTCACAGCACGAGCGCTAGGTCGCGATCGAACGAGGCAGGATGCCGGGTTGAGAATTCCAACGCGATTGGCTTCACTAGCCTTTCGAAGTCCGCGCACGACATGCGTATCAACTCCAGGTGTGTGCCCGCGTTAAACGCAATCTCGGTGTCTCGCGTCAGCGTCTCATCCACGTACACCGGAATGCCGTAAAGATTTCCGAACGGCGGCATCGCTCCAGTCTCGCAATCAGGAAAGTGCTGTTTGAATTCCCTTTCGCTGGCCAGCGACGCGTCTCTCACTCCCACAACTCTCTTGAGAGCGAGCAAATCCACCTGGTACGAAGCCGGCAAGACAGCCATAGCCAAAGCTCCGTCGAGTTTCACGATGACAGTCTTGGCCAACTCCTGGCCACGGATATGCGCGATGGCGGCGATTCCCTGCGCGGTATAAGCCTTCGAATGCGATATGACCACGTACTTGATGTGATGTTCATCGAGGAAGGCCCTGACTTTGCTGAGCGGCATAATGACCTCCTGCCGACAATCGGGCTGACGGAAACCCGGAATTGTCGCTTTCGATGTGCGTTAAATCGTTTGGATAGCGGCGAGGCACTGCCGCCGTCCGACGATTGGTGGCGTGTTTTGTGACGGATTTTGCTGGAGAGTAGCCCGTGCTCCGATGCGGGGCTCCGTGATGGTACTGCGAGCCGCGTAGTGCGGGGCCGAATCATTCGGGTCACCTCCTTGCGGAACGATCACCCTTCTTGGGCCCAATACTAGTCCTCGCACCAGAGACCGCAAGTCTGCGCATCACATCGCAAGTGTGACATTCGACCGGAGGTCGGTCACGCGGCAGCTTCTGGTCACTACCGTCACACTGCAACTAGTCGTATTTGCAATTAGTTGCGGCCACTAAATCGCACCGCCAACCGCTACGTCGTGCGCCGCATCCAATTCTTATGTATTGGAGGTGCCAAGTGCGCAAACTCATCACAGTGGGATTGATGTTCCTCTTCGCCTCAACGGCGATCGCGCAGATCTCGAGCAACGGCCCGGTGGTGAAGGACTACAGCATACCGTTGTCGACGGAAAATCCCGCGGAGGCAAAGATTGCCAAGGAGGTACGGCATGAAATTTTGATGCTGCCCTGGTATTCGCTGTTCGACGACATAGAGTTCACGGTCCAAGGGCGAACCGTCACGTTGAGCGGGTTTGTAACGGGTGAACACGCCGCGACGAAGTCGGATGTCGAGAAGGTAGTCAAACACATTGAAGGCGTCGACAAAGTCATCAACAACATCAGGATTCTCCCGCCCTCTCCGCTGGATGACCAGGTGCGTCGGCAAGTGTATACGGCCCTGGCCCGTACCGGTGGGCTTTCCAGATACTTTTGGGAGGCCGCGCCCAGCATACACATCATTGTGGAGAACCAACGCGTAACACTCGCGGGCTTTGTGAATAGCGAGAGCGACAAGAATCTGGCTACCCTCGCGGCCAACGGTGTGCCGGGTGTCTTCCAGGTGACCAACAACTTGCGAGTGGTGAAGTAATCGAACCCAACATGCGTTGACTGCGAGCCATGCCCATGATTTGGCTTTGACGAGCGGCGGTTTCCCCGCCGCTTTTGTTTTGCTGCTCACCACCCAACTCGCTGCATCCCGGACGGCAGCGTGACAATTCAGTAGAATCGTGAGGCATCCCCAAGAAATGCTCAGTGAGGACTCAGTGCACAGGGGTCATTTTTGAAGTCCGTCGCACACCTGATTGTTTTGATTACCCTGCTGAGTCCTTACGTCGGAGCGCAGCAGCTTGCCGATGGCGCCGATTCGCCCCCTCCTTCTCCGCCGCCGGCCGCGGCAGCGCTTAGCGAAAAGCTACCTCGTCCCAACGAAAAATACTTCCTGCGGCATCTGGCACTCGACCAACTGAACATCTGGACTAGCCCTGCTCACGTTACTCCCGGCGACGCGAAATGGCTGGTGCCATCTGCGGGCATTGCGACCGGCCTGTTCGTAACCGACCCTGACAGCTCGTTTGGAATGGCCAGCTACCATCCCAACACGTGGCGGGAGGTCTCAAACTACGGACTGGGCGCGGCGCTTGGAACCACGGGAGCCATGTACATCTGGGGCCACATCACCAACAACGACCGCGCACGCGAGGCTGGCGTGCTGGCTACGGAAGCCATGATCAGCGTGTTGCCCATGCAATTTGCGATTCGCGGCGCCACGGGCCGCTTGCGTCCGTACCAGTCGAATTATCAGAACATCTTTTTTGATGGAGGCAGTTCCTTTCCCTCGAATCACGCTGCCGTGGCGTGGGCTTTCGCGGCGGTCGTGGCGCGCGAATATCCCAATGTGTACGCCCAACTCGGCGCCTACGGTCTGGCGACGGCGGTCAGCCTCGCGCGCGTCGAGGCCGGCCAGCACTTCCTCTCCGACGTTTTTATCGGCGGCCTGATCGGTTACCAGGTGGGCCGGCAGGTTTATAAGAACCGTCACGAGCCGAGACTCGATGACGATCTGACCATCGTCGCCAAACAAACGACTGCCCCGGTCCCGGGCAAGCTTGCCAGCACCTACGTTCCACTCGATAGCTGGATCTATCCCGCAATCGAGCGCTTGGCAGTGGAACGCTACGTCCCGATGCCCTTCATGGGCCTTCGCCCCTGGACGCGGATGAACTGTGCGCGCATGCTGGCTGGTCTAAACGAACGCCTGCAAGGCAACCTTGAATTGCCCGCCGACATGAATGCCATCCGGCAAGCCTTGAACGTCGAGTTCGCGGACGAACTGAGCGCGCTCGAAGGTAAACCTTATGAATCTATCCGGCTCGATTCCGTTTACACGCGCCTGACCGGAATCGCGGGCACACCGCTGAACGACAATAACCTTGGCCAGACACTCATCAACAATTACGGAAGGCCGTACCAGAGTGGTTTCAACAACTCGACTGGCTTCAGCGCGCGCGCCGATGATGGCCGCTTCTCTTACTATGTCAGCGGCGAGTATCAGCACGCTCCGTCCGCCCCAGCTTATCCCCTGTCGGCGCGCTTGACGATCGCAGCCGTCAACAACGAGCCGTTGCAGCCGGCAACGCCATTCGCTGAGATCAATCAGTTCCGTCTGCTGGATACCTACGTGTCCACAAAACTGTTAGGCCAGGAGATCTCAATCGGAAAACAGAGCCTGGATTGGGGGCCAAGCGAGAGCGGATCCATGCTGATGAGCAACAACGCGGAGCCGTTCTGGATGCTGCGAATCAACCAGACAGAGCCGCTCTACATCCCTGGTGTCTCGAAGATCTTCGGTCCATTCCGCCTCGACAATTTTCTCGGCCAATTATCCGGACACACAACCTTTCCCCAGGCGCCTTTTATCTACGGACAAAAGTTGAGTTTCAAGCCGTTCGGAAGATTTGCCGTTGGAAAGAATAGCTACCACCCGTTCCAGGGCATCGAGATCAGCTTCGCTCGCACCAATGTATTCGCCGGACAGAACCATGTTCCCATGACCTTCGGATCGTTCTGGAACAGCTTCACCAGCTTTGGCGCGGTTCCAACAGAGGTCAAGTTCTCGCGCAATGATCCCGGCTCGCGCTTCGGCAGTTTCGATTTCTCCTGGCAGGTGTGGAAGTCAATCAACATCTACGTTGACATGCTCACCCACGACGAAATCACGCCGCTCGCCGCCCCACGCAGGGCCGCGCTCAATCCTGGTTTCTATTTGGCGAGCATTCCGGGAATACCGAAGCTCGATCTGAGGGTGGAGGGGGTAACGACGAATCGATTCGTCTCTCCGGCAACCGGCGGCTTTTTCTACTACTACGAAGCTGTGTATCGCAATGTTTACGTCAACAACAACAATCTCTTCGGCAGTTGGATTGGCCGCGAAGCCAACGGCTATCAGGCCTGGAGCACGTACCACCTCGGCCCCAAGACCAGCCTCGAAGCGGCGTATCGCAACGTGAAAATCGCGAAAGACTACATTCCGCAAGGCAGTACCCAGCAGATTGTGAACTTCTCCGCCGTCCTGCGCCCCCGAGCGGACGTCGAGTTCAAGGGCTTCGTCCAATATGAGAGTTGGCTGGAACCGGTGCTGGCGAGCACCCGTCAACGTGACGTAACTGCCTCTGTCCAATTCACGTGGTGGCCTGACGCGGTGGCCAAGCGGCCCTATGGATGGAGTCCGCGCTAGTAGGGACGACAGATGGATTCGCGCTTCACGCTGCGTAATACCGCAAGATCCGCCCCAACGCGACACACACGTCCGACACATCTTCTTCGGTCATGCCAGCACTGAGCGGCAGCGAGATGGTGCGCTCGCCTATGTAGGAAGAGTTCGGTAAGTCGACGTCACGGTAGCCAAGACGTTCCCAGTAATAAGGCTGCGCATGCACGGGCTCGTAATGAATACCGACACCGATGTTTTCCGCCTCCATCGCAGCTACGATTTGCCGCCGCCCGAGCGAGAGTTTTTCCAGTTGCAATAACGGTGTGTACAGGTGGTAGGCGTGCCGGGTCTCGACGGCCGCGGACTGTGGTACAACCACCGGCAATCCCTCCAGGTGTTTGTCGTAGGCGAGCCACAACCGCTCACGCTGTGCCCGGCGTTCTTCGAGTAACGGCAACTGCGGGAGTCCGAGCGCAGCCTCCATATCGGTCATGTAGTACTTGAAACCTGCGGCGAGGACCTCATATCCCGGGACCCCGTCGGCAAACCGCGTCCACGTGTTGGTTGCGATGCCGTTATACGAAAGCAGCTTGACTCGGGCGATGAGGTCACGGTCGCGGCTGGTCACCATGCCACCGTCGCCTGTGGTGATGCTCTTGGTGGGATAAAAGCTGAAGCAACCGGCATCACCCATCAGTCCGGCAGGCTTGCCATGGTAGGTAGTCTCGATTGCATGCGCGCAGTCTTCGACCACCTTCAACCCGTGCTTCCGCGCGATCTCAAGGATGGGATCCATCTCGCAGCTGCGACCGCACATGTGCACCACTATCAAGGCCCTGGTGCGCGGCGTCATCCTGCTCTCAATCAACGAGGGATCGATGTTCATGGTTTCGCGGTCGGAGTCGACAAGAATTGGGATGGCGCCGGTGTGCACAATCGCGTGGACCGTGGAGCAGAACGTCATGGAAGGCGCAATGACTTCATCGCCGGCTTTGATCCCCAACGCTACGAGCACCAGATGCAGCGCCCCGCTGCAACTGCCCGTGGCAGCCGCGTATGGGGCTTGCTTGTACACGGCAAATTCCTGCTCGAAGCGTCCGACCCGTTCGCCTAATCCGATCCAGCGGCTACGGATGCACTCCGTCACAGAAGCAACTTCGGCTTCGCCGAGTAAAGGCGCACCGAAGATGATGCGATTCTGTCGTGAACGTACGGGCGTGCCACCCGCGATCGCCGGAAGATTTCCTTTCTCGTAAATGGCGTGGGAGGCTCCGCTCTGCGGCGGCTTGGGGTCCATGAACTGTTCTCGGCTACCCGGATTCTACAAGAATGATCTGCATTGGGTGGAGCACCGCTTCGCAGCTTGGGAGAAACTCGATTCCCTGCGGCTTCGCTATACTTCCCTTGGAAATGCCCCAGGTCAGCATCATTCTCAATCTGTACAACGGTGCCGCCACGATTGCCGAGGCCATCGACAGCGTCCTCGCCCAGACCTTCGCCGACTGGGAGCTCATAATCTGGGACGACTGCTCAACCGACGACAGCGCCAACATTCTCGGTGGCTACGACGACAGACGTATCCGCTATTTCCGCTCTGACCGGCAAGTCCCTCTCGGTCAAGCACGCCAGCACGCTATCGACCTAGCGCGTGGGGAATGGATCGCCTTCCTCGATCAGGACGATATCTGGCTGCCGCGCAAACTCGAGTGCCAACTAGGGCTGGCGAGCGAAAGGCTCGACGCGGCGCTCGTCTATGGACGGACTGTCCGTTTCTATCCCGGCGGATCTGAGCGCGACTACGACCAGGCCCACGAATATTCCTATCTTCCCGAAGGCGATATCTTCTCGCAACTATTCACCCACTCGTGCTTCATCGCCATGAGTTCCGCGATGTTTCGCCGATCAACCATTGAAACCATCGGTGGCATTCCGAACGACATCACCATCATTCCGGACTATTACTTGTACACGGCGATCGCTCGTCGCTTTCCTGTGGCGGCCGTGCAGCAGGTCATCTGCCGTTATCGCATGCACCCGGACAACTCCTCGCGCACTACGGCAATGCAGGTGCAGCAAGAAGCACTTCGTCTGATGGACATATGGCAGGACGAAGTGGCGCCTGAGGTCCTCGCGCAATGTAAAAGGCGTCACTCTACTGCGATCGCCTTGCTGGAAATGCGCCACCCGCAGACCTTTTTTCGTGGAACCTGGCGCCTGTTGACGCAGGGGTCGGTCATGTCCCAAGTGCTGCGGCCTTTCTATTTCGTGTTTCACCTTGTGCGGAGAACAGTGCGACCTCCAATGTGGAAGACGCTCGGCCAAGCGCGTGTATCGCCTGGGCCAATCGAGCCGGTCGCGACTGATAGCCAGCGGCGATAGAGCGTCTGAAGCAACGTTGGTATTGGCAACCTCCGGCTATACTGTCTGATCGTTTGTCCTCTCCGCGCAACTATGCCGACTGTCAGCATCATCATGAACGTACGCAACGGAGCTGCCACGCTTCGCGCGGCCCTGGAGAGTGCGTTTGTTCAGACCTATCGCGACTGGGAACTGATCGCATGGGACGATTGTTCCTCTGACGACAGCGCCAGGATCGTTGCCGAATTCGCCGATCCCCGCGTCCGCTACTTTCTCTCGCCACACGATACTTCGCTCGGAGAAGCGCGCGATCTGGCTATGCGCCAAGCTCAGGGACAATGGCTGGCGTTTTTGGACCAGGACGACATCTGGCTGCCGCACAAATTGGAACTCCAGGTCGCGCTCACCGATTCATTGCAAGTCGGCCTGGTTTACGGAAGAACTGTGTCCTTCTCTCCGAATGGGCGACAAAGAGACTACGATGCGTTTCACGAGTTTGCTCCTCTTCCAGAAGGCGACATCTTCGACGAGCTGCTCAACAAGGGTTGCTTCATCGCCATGAGTTCGGCATTGATTCAGCGATCTGCAGTCCAGGAGATCGGTAGTATTCCTGCACAGATTCAGATCACTCCTGATTACTTCTTATATCTTGCGATATCCAGACGATATTCTGCGCGCGCGGTGCAGAAAATCGTCTGCCGTTATCGCATTCATCCCGGGAACATGACGCGCATTTACCGGCGTGAGTCTCTGGAGGAAACTCTGTCGCTCGTCGAGGATTGGGGCAAACAACTTCCAACCGAGGCAACCGCTGCTCGGCTCGCGGGTATTTCGACTGCGTTGGCGCTGGAAGAAATGCGCCATTGGAAAACGTTGACCCAAGGAATGAAACGAATGCTGAAGACAGGTTCGGTCTGGTGGCTGGTGCGCGCACCATTCGTGCGTCTCGGGCGCATTGTGGGCCGAGTCATCCGCCAGCCTCGCTGGAAGAAATACTCAGCTCAAAATTCTTCGCTGGACCGCACGGCGATCGGCTCCACGCCCCGCCGGCCATAAACCGCAACCGGTCCCTTGACGACAGTTTTTTCTGCGCGAGCGTGATGCTCCAGGAGCCGTATGTACAGGCGGATCCGTAAGGCTGTCCGGACCAATCGCTTGAACAACCAGTTCTGCCGGAAGTACGAGTACGATTCGTTGAACAAAACAAACGCCTCGGTTTCATCGCGTAGCGCGCCCACCGGATTCTGCCGAATGCTTTGGCTGCCGTAGTGGATGACTTCGGCGCAGGGTCTGTAGAACACCCGATATCCCCGCTTGTTGAGCGTGAAGTTGTACGCCAGGTCGACCATGAACTGCCCGAAGCGCTCGTCGAACATGCCGACCTGCTCCCAAGTGGAGCGGCGGACAATGTAGGCCGAAGTACCGATGCTCTGCACCTGCTGTGCGCGGGAGTAGTCGAAGTCCGTATTGTAGTAGCGGTTCATTACGCGGCTTGCGGGAAACAGCCGGTGCCAGTTCAAGGCTTGCAGCGCGAAGGTACCGGCGCCCGTGAAACCGCGGATGCAGTGCTGCACCGATCCATCGGCGTTCAGCAGCTTCGGACCGCAAGCCGCGACCTCGGGGTGCTCGTCCATGAAGCGGAGCATGGCGGCAAGCGCATTGCTGGTCAACAACGTGTCGCTATCGAGGTGACACGCGTAGCGGGCGCGGGACGCTCTCATCCCAATGTTATGGTTTTTTGCGTAGAGCAGCCGTTCCGTATTGCGGAAGAGAATCACTTGCGGAAACAATGCGGCTACCATGTCGGCGCTGCCGTCGGGGGAATTGTCGTCGACGCAAATGACTTCGAAGCTGATCCCTTCAGTGTGCTCGTAAACCGATTCGATACAGCTTTGCAACAGTTCGCGAGTGTTGTAGTTCGCGATGATGATCGTCAAATCGAGCAACGACTCGGTCACGCCCTTAGCCTCGTCCATGCGGTCTGATACTCAAATGCATTCACGGTACGAGGCCAGAGTCCGTTCCGCGCATCACTTGCAACTCAAATCTTTCCGATAAATGGGGGAATGACTGCCAGTCTAGTCCCCGGATAGGCCTCACTCCAATAGCCCGTCCGTAATGCTCGAGGAGGTTACGGATGGCGCATGGCGGGCTGTGATTTAGCGAAAAAATGCGAAATCGCGTTTGTTTAGAATCAATAGGTTAGGGGGAAATTGCTTGTAAATTGTCATTCTAAAAGAGTTATACGTATCCATGTCTGCCCGTGGGACTTAACTGGCATTTTCCGGCGGTACACGGGCCGCTTCGGGTTCCAAACCGGGAATTGTCAAAGAGCCTTTTCGGGCGTTCCCGTTGTCTCGCATTGCGCCGGGAAACGAGCAGACCTTGAATTGGGGAGGTCGTGCAAGGCAAGACTTTCGAGTTTTATGAATAAGCTTGGGAACGGATCGTGTCACGCGAAATCGGCGGCTCCGCTGTCAAAAACGCAGTCTATGTCCCGAAATGGAACGGAGTTGGCAATCGGTGGCCCCCATCTGTAAGCAGGCCGTACACTGCACACAGTTGTTTTCCAGAGTGAACGGAGCACAATCGCCCACGGCTACGCCAGGGCGTAAACCTTGGAGAAAAGAGCTCGTTGAACGTAAAACGCCTGCAGGCTGTGTACCGGTACTTGAATTATTGGGCTGAGCCGATCCACAAATGGCGGACAAGCATTGGCCAGTGCCCTATGTGCGGGCGCAGGCTGTTTTTGTCCATGGGCCCTACCCCACTGATGACCCGCTGCCTCTCATGCGCTGCTACGGTCACCAACCTGTCCCTCATACCCGTCGTTCAGAAGCATCTGGGCGACAGTGCGTCGACCAAAGACGCCTATGAGCTTTCAACCTATGGCGCTACGCTGAAGTGGCTGGAAAAACACATGCGCTCGACAACGAAGAGCGAATACTTTCGGGACCGCGCGACAGGAACAATGGTCGACGGCGTCATGAACCAGGATATCCAGAAGCTCACGTTCGAGGACGGGTCTTTCGATCTGGTGACTTCTAACCAGGTTTTCGAACATGTTGGGGATGACGTAGCGGGATACAAGGAGATTTATCGCGTTCTGCGTCCGGGCGGAGCCATGTTTTTTAGCGTGCCGTTATATGACACCCCATCAACCCTCCACACTGCGGAAGTCCAGAACGGCAAGATCGCATTCTTCGGCGAGCCCGAATATCACGACTCGAGAATGGGCGGCGCAAAATCGGCTCCTGTGTTTTGGCGGCACTCCCTGCGCGACATTTGCGGCCGGGTCATGCAGGCAGGTTTCAGGAAAGCCGAATTGAAGGAAGTTTCCCTAGCACCCTCACAAAGACAACCAGCGCTGGTCGTTTATGCGACGAAATGAATCATAGACACTCCCGATACACGGCGAGTGTTTGCTGCGTGCATTTCTCCCAACTGTAGCGTGAGGCAACCGCCCGGCCGCGCTGGATCGAGGTCGCACGAGCACTATCGTCATTTACAGCCCGAAGTAAGGCGTCCGGCAGCGAGTCGGGACATTCTGGTTCGAAGTAAAAGGGTGCGTCGCCGCAGATTTCCGGCAGCGACGACGTATTGCACGCAAGCACGGGACACCCGAGATGCATGGCTTCGAGCGGGGGGAGTCCGAATCCTTCAAAGAGTGAGGGATACGCCAGCACTCGCGCGCGGGCATAGGCTTCCGCCAGAAAGCCATCCGTGACGATCGGGATCGCAATAACTGACTCGGCGATTCCCAGTTTCGCAATGAACTCGAGTTCGTCTGCCGTAAGCGGGTCGCCACCCAAAACCAGCAGGTCCATGGTTTCGTGCAGCCGGGTATCGCGGAACGCCTGCACAATCCCGTGGAAGTTCTTATATAAGGAGCGGCCGCTCACGTAGAGAATGTAGCCTCTCCGAAGCCGCCGGTCTAACTCCCGAGCGGCTCCCGATGAACGTGGAAGGCGCGCAAAACCCAGAGGCACGACCCTTGTCATCGCCGTATCAACGTCATAGAAGTGAAGCAAATCTTTGCGGCTTGACTCAGTGTCGCAGATGATCACGTCGGCGGCAGCAAACAACTTCTCCTTGGCGCGCAGGGCTGCCTTGGTGAAGCGGAAGATGGGAAAGCGTTCGTAAATGCAATCGTGGTGCGTGACTACCAGCTTGCGCGCGGAGAGAAATGGAAGTGTGCGTTGGTGCGAAGGATGATAGATGTCGAACTTGCCGTAGAACGGGGCGGCGAGGTTTGCCAACGCCTCGTTCACGGCATAGCGCTTGACGCCCTTGGGCAGCGGCCCACGAAAGCCCACGACCTTGGTTTTCGAGGACGCCAGTTGCAGGTACGGATAGACGGTGCTGTTGAAGCCCAGGAACGTGGTGGTCTGCACATCCGGCACCGGGACGAGACAGCGCAGCAATTCGTAGTGATAGCGGGACGCGCCTCCAGCATCCTGAAGCGAAGTGAGCTGGTGGTCGTAGTAGATGCGCACAGGACAGTTTCGAGGTTCGTGAAAAACAAAGCAACCGCGGATTGCGCGGATCTGAACCTAGGTGGTTTGGCCGTTCAGGTAGCGGGCAGACCAGGCAAGGGCAGCGAGCAGGACGAGGTAGGAGATCACGGTGTTGACGGCTGCGGCCATGGCGCCAAAGCGGGGGATTCCGTAGAGGTTGAGCGCGACGTCGGTCCCGGCGGCCAGCAAGGCGCACTTCAACATGTGGCGCTCCATGTTCCATGCCAGATAGGCGTTGCTTAGATACGAAGTGAGAAAGTCGAGCGGAATGCAGCAGGCCAGCAACAGCAACAAGGGGGCTGCAGCCACGAAGGGGTGTCCGAAGACAATGCCAAGCAACGGCCGCCGGAAGTATGCCACCGGAAGAGCCAAGGCCGAACCCACGGCGATCAGCAGCAAGAAGATGCTGGGGCGCAGCATGGCGCGCCGCTGGGAAGGGTCTTGACGGGCAAACTGGGGATAGAGCACCCCGGTCAACAGGTAGTAGGCGATGAAAACCTGATTGATGATGCGGTAGGCGGCGCTGTAGAGCCCTACCTGCTAAGGATTCGAGAGCACGCCCAGCATCAGCATGTCGACGCTGTTGAAGGCGAGGTTGGTCATCCAGGCGAATCCCATGATGCTGGTGCGCCGCCACTCGAGGGATTCGGCAATCTCGGCGACATCCTGCTCGGGTTCGGCGATGCGGCGGCGGTGGCGCTGCCACCAGAGGTAGAAGATGCAACTCTGGAGGATGTATCCGACGAGGTTGCCCAGCACCAGCCACACGAGCAGATGACCGAAACGCAGGGAGATGACAAAACTGATCAGCAAGCAGGCAGGGATTACGGCCTTGACCATTCCCGCCAGGAGCAGGTTCTCGCTGCCCCAGGCGGCCCAGTCCAAGGAAAGGGCATAAAGCGTGCCGATGGCGGAGAAGGCGAAGAGGAATATCTTGAACTCGAGAGGCAGGCGCGCCACCGCGGCATAGAGCAGAACAAACGGTAGCGCGGCTGAAGCCATGAGGTAACGGCGTCGCTGCACACGTTGCACGATCTCGGAGGCGGAACGGGGAAAGCGGGCCAGCAGGCGGGCGCCGACGTGTCGCAGGCCGAAATCGATGACCGGCATCAGGTACATGGCGACGGTCACGGCAAGACCGTACACGCCGAGGATGACGACTCCGTAGAGATGGCCGAGAAGAATGACCACGGCGACCGACAATACCCTTGCCACGAACTCGCCTGAGCCGAAACGCAGCACACCGTGGAACGATTGTCGTAGGCTAAAGGTCATCTGCCTTTGTCGCGATCATTACAGCTCATGTGGCTAATCTGATGCTCTCAGTTCAGACGTGGCCCAGCCAACCCAAAGCCCTTCCACGGAACGCCTCAAAGTGATATCGGGCTTTAGGAACCCGAAGCGACAATATCGAAAGGCTGGTTGAGACCAAAGGCCTCATACAGTAGTAGAGCGCGAACCAAAACGGGTAGCG
This sequence comes from uncultured Acidobacteriaceae bacterium, assembly GCA_963699185.1. GTDB lineage: Bacteria > Acidobacteriota > Terriglobia > Terriglobales > Acidobacteriaceae > DASRAA01. The sequence goes on from OY969419.1 coordinate 3,034,903, forward strand.
ATGTTTCTTCAGTACGGAACCAAGCGCCAGGCCGTTGCCAAACTGCCTGCGAGTTGCAGCGTCGTCGTAGATGAAAGGCGAGTCACAGTGGAGCACAGTGAGCTCGGAAAAGTAACGGACGTGGCTCGATAGCGAAAGGGCGCGGATGAGGTAATCCGTCTCCTCCAAGCCGATCTTCCTTGACTTGGTGCCCAAACCGAGGGACTCATCGAAGTCCCCAACGGCCCGAACAACGTGCTCACGCAAAAAGATGGTATATGAGATGCCACGACGGAAAACATTCCTGCGGGTGACATCGCCGCTGGCGGTATCGAAACCGTGAACTCCGGCGTAAATCGGCCTGCAGGTAATACCGTCCAACGCGGGATCGCCGGCGAACAGACGGGCCAAGCTTTCCAAGAGATCGTCGGGATACCAACAATCGTCATCGGGAAATCCAATAACATCACCGGATGTCAGTCGCAATCCGACATTGCGGGCACGAGACAATCCTCGCTCCGAGCGGCAATGAACAATCGAAAAATCGTCTCGATAGGGGGCCAACACTGGCACCAAAAGATCATCGGAATTCTGGTCGACGACAATTAGTTCGAAGTCTCGCAGGGATCGTATCCTCAAGCTCTCAAGGAGTCTGCGAAGCTCTGTGCTTCTGCCAACCGTGGCCATGATGAGCGAGAATTTCATGCCGATACTGGCAGGCCTGGTCGAGAGGGCGGTGTGCGACCAATAGACGCAATGAAGCTATAGACGAACCATCCTCCGATCACGGCAAGGGCAACCAAGGCAGTTCGAATCGTAGTGGAGAACCAAACCAGGACTCCGCCCCGGGGCAACATGAGAATATCGGGCAAAACGAGTGCAACGAAGAAAAGCGTGGCGGCCCTTCGCCCGAGTGTGTGCAACAGCCGCAAGCCCATACCAATGAGAAGTGAGATGATAACAACGCCCGTCACTCCTCCCACGATATAGCCTTGTGCCAGATAGGCCCCGCCAGTTCCGATACCCCGTTCAAAAAGGCCGCGGTTCAGGAACAAGGGAATGTCGAGACTGAATTGCTGGCCGCGACGATAATTTGTTACGTCACTCGAAACGAATTTAGACATCACTTCGCGAAGCGCGTATTGAGAAACATAGGGCGCAAACACGCCGCGATACCTGATGGAGACCTCTGTAACATTAAGTGAGATTCCTTGTTCCTTTATGAACAGTGCCAGTCTGGGCACGGCGTTTGTCAGCTCATCGGTTTCATCAAATCGAATCGCCTGAATCGCATTCGATAACAGCACGAGAAGAGTTGCGGCCGTCGCAACCATCAGCAAACGCGAACCATTTGCCCGCTTGATCCTCGATACATACCACAGCGTCAGAATCACGCTGAAAGTTTCCATTCGCGAGCCGGTGAGAAGGAAAAGAGCTGCGCTTGCAAAATAGAGAGTGGTGATCAGCCAAAGCCGCCCTCTTCTCGTTTCAAAAACAAATAGAGCGATGAAAACCGGAAATGTAACCAGCGCTAGCACCCGAACGATGGGAGGAACGCTGGCGGTAAGTCCTGCGTAGTTGGTAAAGAAAACCAGATAACCACCGTTCTCTTGAACATACTTCAGATACAGGTAGTTCTTGAGAAGCTGCAACGGAAGGCTGCAAAAGTAAACGAGGTACAAGTACGGCAGGAACCTGCTTACGGGACTCGCATCGGGCGGAGGGATCGATTGGTACCTCCACCTGCAAACTGCATATATACAAATCGCCGAGGATGCCACGCAGAACAATGTGGTTCCCTCTTCAAAGCGAGAAAGATTAAAGCTCGATGCCAGCAAGACTACCTTCATCGGCTCGGGCTCGACACCGAGGCAATAGGCGAGGAGGCGGCCGCCCTGGAACAGCATTAACGTGCACATGAAGAGGAAGCAGGGATGGCGGCCCTGGCCGAGGTGTGTCCAGGAAAGGACGATGAGCGAGGAGAGCAGAATGACGGTGATGACGACTGCGGCGTTGACGGTGAGCCATCCGGCGACGAAGGCGAGAGTGGCGGAGGCGACAACGGTGAGGTAGGCGAGTACCTCGAAGGCAGCCGGGGGAATGCGCAGGCTGGCGTGGCCGAGGGGCGGGAAGGTTGGCGCGGCGGAGGTCATGGGCCCCCGGGAGACTCGAGGATGCCGCGCAGGTATTTGCCGTATCCGCTATTGTCGAGGGCGGCGGCGAGGCCTTCGAGTTGCGCGGCGTCGATGTATCCGGCGCGATAGGCGATCTCTTCGGGACAGGCGATTTTCAGTCCCTGGCGCTTCTCGATGGTCTGGATGAAGGTCGCGGCTTCGAGCAGCGAGTCGTGCGTGCCGGTATCGAGCCATGCCATGCCGCGGCTCATGATCTCGGCGTGCAGCTCGCCGCGATCGAGGTAGAGCCGGTTGAGGTCGGTAATCTCCAGCTCGTTGCGCTTGGAAGGCTTCAAGCTGCGCGTTAGATCGACGACCTGGTTGTCGTAGAAATAGAGGCCGGTGACGGCGTAACGGGACTTGGGCTGCTTGGGCTTTTCTTCCAGGGTGAGGGCGCGGCCTTGGGCGTCCATCTCGACCACTCCGTAGCGCTCAGGATCGGTTACCGCGTAGGCGAAGACGGTGGCGCCCTGCTCACGGTTGGCGGCGGTGCGCAAGGTGCCGGAGAGGTTGTGTCCGTAGAAAATGTTGTCGCCGAGGACCAGGGCGCAGCGTTGGTTGGCGATGAAGTCGGCCCCGAGGAGAAAGGCTTGCGCGATGCCTTCGGGCGCTGCCTGCACGATGTAGTTGAAATGAACACCCCAGCGTTCGCCGTCGCCCAGCAACTGCGCGAAGCGCGGAGTGTCGAGCGGCGTGGAAATGATGAGGATGTCGCGGATGCCGGCCAGCATGAGGACGCTGAGCGGGTAGTAGATCATGGGCTTGTCGTAGACGGGCAGGAGCTGTTTGGAGACGCACTGCGTTGCGGGATAGAGGCGCGTGCCGGATCCTCCGGCGAGAATGATGCCCTTGGGCGTGCTTTGTGCGTTCATGACTGGACTTCGCTTTCGCTGCCAGAGGTGCGCTTGACGTATTGGGCGTCGATCCAGTCGCGATAGCTTCCGCTGGTGACATCGTGCACCCAGGGCTGGTTGTCGAGATACCATGCGACGGTCTTGCGGATGCCCGACTCGAAGGTTTCCTGCGGCTTCCATCCCAGCTCGTGCTGAATTTTCTGCGGGTCGATGGCATAGCGGCGGTCGTGGCCAAGGCGGTCCTTCACGAAGCGAATCAGGTTCGCGTGCGGCTTGGATGGCGAGTTGGGGCACAGCTCGTCGAGGATCGCGCAGATGGTTCGCACAACTTCGATGTTGGGTTGTTCACTGCGTCCACCGATGTTGTAAGTCTCGCCGGGACGTCCATCGTGCAGCACGCGGCGTATGGCGGCGCAATGATCGCCGACAAACAACCAATCGCGCACATTCTTGCCGTCGCCGTAAATGGGCAGCGGCTCCCCTTTGAGCGCGTTCAGTATGACGAGCGGGATCAGCTTCTCGGGAAACTGAAATGGGCCGTAATTGTTGGAGCAATTGGTGGTCAGCGTGGGCAGACCGTAGGTATGGAAGTAGGCCCGCACGAGGTGGTCGGACGCGGCCTTCGAGGCTGCGTAGGGGCTGTTCGGCGCGTAGCTGGTGGTTTCGCAAAACGGCGCGTCGTCCTCTCCCAGAGATCCGTACACCTCGTCGGTGGAGACGTGCAGAAAGCGGAAGCGCTGCTTGTCGGCTGCTTCCAAGCTTTCCCAATACTGTTTCGCTTCGGTGAGAAGCGAGAACGTTCCGTTGATGTTGGTACGGATAAATTCATCCGGCCCGAGGATGGAACGGTCCACATGGCTCTCGGCGGCGAAATGGACCACGGCTGAAGGTTGGTGTTGGCGAAGGAGACCTTGCACAAGTGAACGATCGTTGATGTCGCCGTGTACAAACTCATGACGGGGATTGCCGCCGAGCGACGCCAGGTTGGCGGCATTGCCGGCATAGGTGAGGCAGTCGAGGTTCACCACCGGCGCGGATTCCTGCGCCACCCATTGCAGAATGAAGTTGGATCCGATGAATCCTGCGCCACCGGTAACGATGATCGAGTCGGTCATAGAGGGGCTATTAAGAACTCCGTAAGTATTGTTGCAATTGTGCGATTCGCGCGCGTTCGCTGGGATCCTGCTGCTTCCGCCGGATCGCTTCCCAGATCAACACTCCAAGGCAAGAGACAAGGAACGAGGCCACGGCGGTCACTGCTACGATCAGCAGGCGTTTCGGGCTGGACTTCCGCTCCGGTTCGACTGCCTTGTCGACCACCTGCACCATGACGGCATTTTTTGACTCGTCGATGCGCGCAGCTTCCAGTTGTTTGCCGAGAAAATCATAGAGGCTCTCGTGATACTTCAACTCGCGCGCCACCCGAAGGTATTCGAGATTGGCTTCTGGAACGCGGCGCGTTGGAACTTGCAGATTCCCCTCGCCAATATCGGCGCCGCTACGCTCCATCTGCGACATCTTCGCTGACTGTGCCTGCAGTTCGGCCAATTCCCTTTCTACCCGTTTTACATCAGGATTGTCCTCGGTCGCATAGGTGCGCAGGGACTGCAACTGCACCTGCTTGGCCGCCACCTGGGCGCGAAGTTCGGCTGCCGCCCCGATGAGTGCTCGCGTCTGTGCGTCCGGCTGAATGAGACCGGTCTTTTCCTGCAGTATCTTCAGCGCCAATTCCGATTTCGACAGGTCCTCACGCTCTGCCGCCATCTTTTGCTCGAAGAAAACGCGCCGTTGCGCTGCCTCGGTGAGAGCGAGGCCCTGATTCAGGGCGTGAAGTTCGTCGACCCATGCGTTGGCGATGTCGGCGGCCCGCTTGGGATCGCGGTCGCTGACCTGAATTGAGATCAGTCCCTCCTTTTCGGGATTGATCTCACTGCGCTTCTCCAGGATCTTGCGCGCATCCTGGTATCGCTTGACGTTGTACACCTTGCGAAGATCGAAGCGATTGACGAGTGCGTCTTCCACGGTGCGGCTCTGGAGCATGGCGACGAAAACATCAGCGGGATTTTTCAGTCCCAAGTCGTTGAGATCAAGCGCAGCGGCGCCGCCAACCTGTCCGACGAGACTGCTGAGGACAGACTGGTTCTGCTGCGGTGGCAAGATCGTGGCCGTCGCGGTGTACATCTTGGGAACCACGAATACGATGATTGTCGCCAGGACTGTGGCGGCCCCGGTGACTTGCAGAATCCGCTTCTTCTCCCGCGCCAGCACGAGGAGAATTTCAAGCAGGTCGGCATGGCCCTCCTCCGGAGACCTGGTGGATGCATCGATATCGTTTACGGCTGCTGACTGAGATTCGACCATTAGTTTTCAACTACGACTGTGGACGTCGCCTTTTCCGGTGTAGCAATAGTGGGTCACGACAACTTGCGCGACTAAGGGCTCAAAACCTTGATCGCTGCCGCCGCCAGCCCGAAGTTAAACAGGATTGTCGACCAGTCCTTCAATCCGCGCACAAACGACCCTTTGTCCGTTTGTTCGGGCACGATCACCGCGTCGCCGGGCATCAGGACCATGCTATCGAAGCCACCGATCCAGTAATTTGACGCCGCATCTTTATTCACGACTCCGCCGTTAGCGCGGACGATGAAGATCCGCCCCTTGTCCGCATCACGCGTGGGGCCGCCGGCATTGCGGAGATACGAATTAACGGTCTTGCCCGGCATGCGAATAAATGAGCCTTGACTGTAGACGTCCCCGATTACCGTCACTGTAGCTGGAACGCTGGGCACGTAAAACTCGTCGCCGTCCTCCAGCGCCAGGTCAGGAATGGCGTCCACCGTGGTGTCATCGGGATGAAGGTTCAGGACAATGCGGCCGTCGGGCTTGATTTGCCGCAAGAGATCAAGACTCGCGCGCTCCGCCTCAATGCTTGCCTTGGCTGACGCCAATTCCGAAGCCGAGGTCGAACTCGTGGCAAGTTGCGCGGCCCTTCGATTCAGCGCGCGCTCGGATTCGGCGATCATCTCGTCCAATCGCTTTCGCTGGTCGGCGGCCACCGATACCCGGCTGAATTGAGCGCCGTAGAGATACGCCGATGGAGTCAGTCCGCCGGCTTGCCGCACCAGTTCCCGCAGCCGCTGGCCCTCTTTCGCCCGATAGACCCCAGCAGCACCGAGTTCTCCGTCGAGGCGAACGAACTTAGTCTGTTTTATTTCGGGCACGCGCAAATCGGACTGCGAAAAGACGGTCACGATGTCGCCTGGTCGTAATTGGACATCGTTCGAGCTGTCGCGATCGATGACAGCCCGACTCAGATTGAACGGAATCAGCCTGGTCGAAAGATCTTCGGGATCCATACGCTGCACGACGGCGTAATCCCAGTTGATATCGGGCGAGGTGCGACGAACGTCGTTTTGAGCCGCAGAAGGCTTCGCTCCGGATGCCTGGGATTCAAGCGTAATTTGGTTCTGCTGCTTGTAGTAATCGCGGGTCACGAGAAACTCGCGACTGGGGATCAAGTCGCTTATGCGCATTCCCTCGTGCCACGGATATCGTCCCGGACTGGCAACGTTGCCGCGGAGTGTAACTGCGTTCTCGAACTTAGGCGACAACGGTGTCACGTTGAGCAGGTCGCCATCCTTCATAGGCCTAGCGAGTCCCGCCGCATCAAGCGAGACTTCCTCAACGCGCCGCGAACTACGATTCTGTATTTCTTCGACGAAGACCTTGCCGCCGAATGCGGTGTTGTTCAGTCCGCCCGCCATGGCAAAGACTTCAGCCATGGTGGTTTCACCCTTCAATTCGTAAATGGCCGGCGTATTGACTTGACCGCCGACCGCTACTTGCGGTCCCACCGGGACGAAATAGACCACGTCCTCGGGCTGCAGGGAAACGTCGTGAGACTTGTCGCCCTTGATCAGCAGATCGTACAAATCAAACTCGGTAACGACCCTCGCTCCGCGTTTCAATTGAATGCGGCGCATGGAGCCGGTGGCAGCCGGTCCGCCCGAAGCGAAGATCGCGTTCGTCAGAGTGCTGAGAGAACTGACGGTGTATCTGCCCGGCTGGCGCGCCTGACCAACCACAAAGATGTCGATCGAACGCAGGTCTCCCATCGTGACGTTCAGGTCAAAATTCTGGTAGATGCGGCCAATTTGGGACGCGAGAAATCCTCGAAGCTGGTCGAACTTCAGGCCCGAGACATTCAGATTGCCAACTTTGGGGATGAATATGGCGCCATTTCGGTCAACCCTGGCGTGAATGTCGAGATCGATCTGCCCCCAGGCGCGAATCAACAACTCATCGCCCGGCCCAATCACATAATTTGAGGTGACCGGAATGCGAAAAGCTACATGAGGAATGGTCTTGACCGCCTCGGGATAGGGTGCATCTGGATCAAATCGCATCCACTGAACGCCAAATGGACTGGTTTCAAATCCCGCCACGTGAATATGCAGGCGGGGCACGTGAATCTCATCGGGACGCGGGGTTTGAGTAGGAATACCAATGTGGTGATAACGCCAGCCATTCCTCGCAATTGCAGATGGGGGTTGGTTGCCCTGTCTCAAATATTCATGCAAAGCAGGACCTCCTTTTTGACTCAAAAGCGGCACGATTGTACGTCCATCTCCCGTCGCTAGAAGTCTCCATTCTAGTCACGGTTTCGGGATTGTTGGTGGTAAATCGCCAAGTCGTAAGTAATCCATGCTGGGGGCCTGCGGCTCGGATAACGTACTACATGGCCTGATTGCAGCAGCTATTCGTAGAAAGCCCAGAGGTGACGGCATGAACTGCTGCAACGCCACACACGTCGTGTATTCTTTGGATCGGTCATGGCAGCCACCTATGACGTCTTCCTCAGTCACGCCTGGGCCGATGGCGAGCGTCCCCAGCAAATTGCCGACGCGCTCACCAAGGCCGGACTGCGGGTGTGGTTCGACGCTGCGGAGATCAACGACTTCGCCAGCATCACACGCGCGGTGACCGAAGGACTGGCGAAGTCGAAGACGCTGCTGGCGTACTACTCCAAGACCTATCCTCTGCGTCGCGCCTGTCAATGGGAGCTGACCGCCGCGTTCCTGGCGGCGCAAGCTGAAGGCGACCCGCGACGCCGCGTGCTGGTCATCAATCCTGAAAAGGGCTCCGACCACATCCATCCCATCGAACTGCGCGACGCCAAGTTCCGCAATGGGCCCAAGGATGACGGCGAGATGCAGCAACTGGTCGCAGCCATCGTCAGGCATGTTGCCTCAATCGGCGGGCCGCTGGCCGACATCCGTCCGCTCACTGCTCCCAACTGGTACGGCATGACACCTGTGGGCTCCACGCGCTTCGTCGGACGCCTGAAAGAAATGTGGGAGATCCATTCGCTGCTGCATGCGGGAGACGTGGCGCAGATCACCGGCGCAGCCGCGGCCACGGGCGGAATCGGGCAGGTGCAAGGGCTGGGCGGAGTGGGCAAGTCGCTACTGGCGGAAGAGTATGCGCTGCACTTTGGCGCGGCCTATCCCGGCGGCGTCTTCTGGGTGCGGGCTTACGGCAACGACGACGCCAAGGCGGCCTTGGGGCCGGAGCAACGCGAGGCGCTACGCGCCGACCAGGTGCGCCAGATGGCGGAGCGGTTGGGCATCGATACGCACGGGATAACGGCCGAACAGATCGAGGGAGCGCTGTCCCGCGAGATCGGCAGCGAAGGCAAGTCATGTCTCTGGGTAGTGGATGACGTGCCGAATGGGCTGGACGGCGAGGCGCTACGACGCTGGTTTGCACCGCACGCGCTGGCGCGCACGCTGGTGACCACGCGCAGCCGCGAGTACAGCGCGATGGCCAGGGGAATCGATCTTTCTGTTCTGACACCGGACGTGGCGTTTCAACTGCTGACCTCGCGACGAGTACCCGCGGACAAGGACGAGGAGGAGCAGGCGCGCGAACTGGCGAGGAACCTGGGCTACCACGCGCTGGCGCTGGACGTGACGGGTTCAGCGCTAGTGTCTTTTGGCGATGCGCGGCCCTTCACGCAGTTTCGCGCCGAGCTCGAGCGTGACGATCAGGACGCCCTAGAATTGGCTAAAGACCTTGCAGATTCGCTACCAAATGGCCACGAAAAGAGCATTGCAAAGACCCTACTTCGCAGCATTTCAGTTGTTGCAGCCGAAGGACGCGACTTCTTGCGGCTAGCTTCAGTTTTGGCAGTTGCGCCGATCCCATTTTCCCTGGCCAAGGCTGTCTTTGAGAGGGTAGACTATATCAGCCATTGGGACGCGCAGTGGCGCGCGGCCCAAGGTTTCCAACAAGTCACGGCAGCATCGCTGGCAGAGATTGAGGGTGAGAAACAGGAGGCACGCTCGGTGCACACCCTGGTCTCACGAACGATGCGCTTCCATGAGAAATCAGCACCTGACCGCGTACGGTCTCTGCGCATGGCGGTGGTAGGGGCGCTGGTGGGGGGAATTGCCAAGGCAGCGTCTGACCCAAGGCTACACAAGCAGATCGAGTTTTACGTGGCGCACGCGCGGCAGTTGGTAGCGCTTCCCGCGACCATACCAGAGGCCAATCTCCTGCATTGGGTGGCGCGATATGACATGGCACGAGGCTCGTATCTGTCGGCGCGGGCACTCAATGAGCACGTTCTCGAGTTCCGCCGTGGTGAGCTGGGGCGAGAGCACCCGGATACGCTCAGATCGATGGACAACCTAGCGGTGATGCTTTCTTTGCAAGGCGATTTGGCGGGGGCTCGCAGACTGCACGAAGAGGGGCTGCCCATTCGCCGCCGGGTACTGGGGCCAGAGCACCCAGATACGCTCACCTCGATAAACAACCTGGCCAGCACGCTCCACCGGCAAGGCGATTTGGCGGGGACTCGTAGGCTACATGAAGAAGTGCTCAACATTCGCCGCCGAGTACTGGGGCCGGAGCACCCAGATACGCTCACCTCGATAGCCGACCTGGCTGCGACACTCTACACCGAGGGCGATTTGGCTGCGGCGCGCACGCTGCAAGTGGAAGTGCTCGCAATCAGTAGCCGAGTGCTGGGGCCCGAGCATCCCGATACCCTTAGCTCGATGAATAACTTGGGGGCGACACTTTATGCACTCGGCGATTGGGCAGGCGCCCGGAAGTTACAGGAAGAGACGCTGGAGCTCCGCAGCCGAGTACTGGGGCTGGAGCACCCAGATACGGTCACCGCGATGAACAATCTGGCCAGTACAGTTCAGGCGCAAGTTGATCTTGCTGAGGCGCGCGAGCTGCACGAAAGAGTGCTCGACATCTTTCGCCGGAAACTGGGTCCCGAGCACCCGAACTCGATTGCATCGATGAACAACCTGGCCAACACGCTGCTTCTACAGGGAGATTTGGCGGAGGCGTGCAAGCTGTATCAAGGAGCGCTTGTCATGGGCCGCAGAGTGCCGGGGCCCGAGCACCTGAACACGTCCATCTCGGCATGGGGTCTGTACTTGACACTTCAGGACCTGAAGGAAGATGTCTCCGCGCGGGCCGTACTGGACGACAACCTCCTCTGGCTGCTCGACCGCGATCCCGCCACCCTCAGTGCCGACCAACGCAAAATCCGCGAGTCGGTGGCCCAAGTCGTCCAGAGAAAAGGCTAGTTCTTATTAGCGTGCGGCCGGGTACCAGGAAATTGGCCTGTTTCTGGTATTCCTGGGATAGTTGTTGATATATCGCCAAGTCGTAGGTAATCCGGGCTGAGCGCCGCCAGTCGGGTTCACGAGGGCGACGGCTGAGACTCAAGGATAATCAGTCTAAGTCTTAGACTGCCGACTGCCCAGCAAGACTTACGGACCCAAAAAATCCACCCCAGAAAAATTCCCGGACCAAACTTTTTCTCGCCCAAATGGGTCGGCCGGTCGGCCACCCATTTGCTGGTAGCCACCCCTTACTTTTCGATCCGTGGCGGGTTCTAGAAAGGCCGGCCAAGAGGAACGTCACTCGTTACGCCGCCTGAAACGATAGGCTGCGAAGATAAGAAACATTCCACTTGCGAGAAGAACCTCTACCTGGGCCAGTTGGTCGCTGCTGTTTTTGATGCCCAACCTGCCCCCCCACGGAGCCATGGCGAAACGGGCGAGAGCACCGACAACGGCAGGCCAACCCAAGAGGGCGATATGCCAGGCGAGGCCACCGACTATCGCCAGCCAACCCAGGAGGGTGAGAAGCACATACCAGCCGCCGGTCCACCGATTGTGAACCAGAACGATTATGAGCCCGCCAACAGAGAGCACAGTGCTCGAAAGGTACGCGACAGGAGCCGGGGTGTTCGTCCAGATATGAAGTTTCGCAGCGTCGGATAGTGCTAGCCCAATCAGGACAAGACCGAATAATCCCGCGACCACTCTCGAACCACTCATCGCAGCCTCAACACAGAAATGAATCGTACCGCGTTTGCCGGAAATTGCGAGTGTTAGGCGCCCGCCCTAGACAGACCTGTCGAGGGCGAATCGCGCAGCGCGTGAAACATGAACCCTTGACACAGGGGATCTCGCGCACGACGCCGGCCACGATGCTAATGCTTTTCGATATTACGCTTTGCCCATGCGGTGCCTGCAAGAACGCAGGGTTCGATATGCTGGAAGGGATTTTTCACAACCGGCCTGACGCGCTACCCTGCACAAAAACCTCTGCGCGGCCCAAAGAAATTTGATCTCGACAGAAAAGACTTACCCCGTCCAGAAGTGGCGCACACAAACATATGTTTATGTGCAGATTCTTCTTGACTTCTGTGCTACTCGGGTGCATGTTTGGGGCATGAAAGACGGGAAAGCAGTTCGAGTGGCCATCTACGGTCGAATCAGCACGAAAGATAAGGGTCAGGATGTCCGCAACCAAACTGACCAGCTCCGCGACTTCTGTCATCGGCAGGGCTGGCAGATGGTGAGGGAGTATATCGACAGGGCATCCGGCAAGCGCGGCGACCGTGAGCAGTTCCAGGCTATGTTCGAGGCGGCAAGCCGCCGCGAGTTTGACACCGTTTTGTTCTGGTCGCTGGATCGATTCAGCCGAGAGGGCACGCTGCCCACCCTGCAATACCTACAACGACTTGATTCCTATGGAGTTGCTTTCCGGTCATTCTCGGAGAGCTGGTTGGACTCGCTGGGTCCTTTTAAAGATGTCGTGCTGTCGTTGTTGGCGACGCTTGCCAAACAAGAACAGGTTAGGATCTCGGAGCGGGTAACGGCCGGCCTCGCGAGGGCGAGGAAAGAGGGTCGAATCGGAGGCCGCCCCAAGGTGATCGTCAGCACCACAAAGATTCGAAGGCTTGCCGATCAGGGACTCAGCGCGGTTCAGATCGGCGCGCAGCTAGGATGCAGCCGAATGACGATCGCGCGGAGATTGTCTGGCCGAATGGCGACCTAACCTCAGACATTCGATAGACGCGCAGTCCGAGCAAGGTCACCAACAAGCCAATCGCATTCTACTGATGCAGGACAGGAAGACTCTCATGCGTGGCGCCCTCGTGTTACCCGGAAACGGAATAAGTGTAAACAAAGTGCGGATCTAGAAAGATCTGGTTTCGGATCGGGGGCAAAACGCCCTATGCGGCAATCGTGAAGCCAACCCCTAAGCTCCTTCCCATTTTCTCGGACTTCATCAAATATGGACATTTACAGGGTTTCAGGCGACGAAAGGAGTTCGCTCTGTGAGGTTCGGCGAGGTTCTGTAAGGGTCGGACAGTCACGAATTGGTCACGATTCTGACTCGGCCGCTCGCTCGCTTTGTATTCGACCTGGGATTGCGGGAGTGTAATCTCAGCACGGCAGTCCGTGTGGCCAATTGGCCGGCTACACGCACGGCTCTTGCTCAAGTTGGATAGAGCAGCGATTTCCTAAAGCAAGTCTCCTGAGGGGCCGCTCGTCGTATCAATCGCTTGCAGTCGGAATACGTCATCTGATGCGGGCAACATCCGTCTCGAACGGGGCGTAATGGGCAACACATCGGGCAACATTTCGGGTCGAACCGCAGAAACCCCAGCAGAGCAAAAGAAGCCTCCAGAGACGAAGGGAAAAGCTAAGCGGCGTTAGGTGGCTCTGACGTGTCCTTGACTGTTCGGGATTCCATTATCGCCCTCTCATAGCAGTCACCATGGACGCACCTGCCTCGTTCATCAGTACTAGCACTTGAAACGTCCATGGGTTTTTGGCAGAAGTAGCAAGTCACCGTCGGATCGGCCATTGGGAAATGTAACAATGCGTCCGAAGGGCCGTCAAGGCGTCGCTGAGGGGCTGTTTTTTCAAAAGCCGCCGTCGTCCCCACGCGGCGGCTCAAGTTTCACCCCGCTAACTCAGCGGGGCAATCACGTAACACCGTAATAATCCGGTTGATAAAGCCCCCCCGCAAGGGACAATTCAGGACATTTCAGGACAATTGTGGACATTTTAGGCCAATGGCCGGTTGTTTGTTCTTGCGAACCCTTCAGATGTGCCCATTCCCTTCGATGGTTTCCTTGGCTACCCGTACCTGTCTGCTTTCGCGAAGCTCAGCATCGTGCTTGTTTGCCTCGCGAACGAGATCCTTGAAAACCTTGACTTTCCTGTGTACTTCTGTGAATTGGTTTGTGTATTGCTGATCGTCCACCATGCCTCACCCTCGACTCGGATTCTACGCTTGTTTCCCCGGGCCACCACGGCGCTAATCCGTCACCGTCGATAAATCGCCAATATCACACGCGATCCCCGCCGGGGTAGGGTTTTGGGATTACGTGCGGTATGGCCTGTTCACGCTCGCTATCGCACCGGTTGCGAGGACGAGTTGGGAAGGTGATTAGATCGTGTGTTAAAGGAACATTACAGTCCCCGGTTTATAATCGGTTTTTTACAGCACCAGCCTAAACGCGCTCCCAGTCAGGAAGAAACATGCCGATACTCAAAGAAGTTCCACCGAGCCCCACAAAAGTCACCTACCCCCTAAAGAAGAACCGCGAGGCCGTAACTCCGAGTTGGGTGGGGCGCGTCCCTCAACTCAAGCCGGGCCAATATGCCGACGGCATGCCCATCCATTCGCCCGAGTACATCTGCTGCAAGCTCATCCTGCGGCCAAACAAGTTTCATTCGCGCGAAAGCTTCTTTGACTTCGGCAAGGTCTTTCGTGAGCCCGCAAAAGAACACGGGGTAAAGTACACGACGGAAGGCTTCATAGAACAGCCGGTCAAGATCCGCGAAGTGCTGTTCGTTGACACTGACGACTTCCGCCTCTACAACAATGCGTTCATTCTGCGCCGCCGAATCCCTTACAAGGACGGCTTCCCCATCGGCGAGCCCGAGATCGTTTTCAAGTTCCGGCATCCCGATTTGCAGATGTGCGCGGAAACCGACGTGCGGCCAAACATCCTCGGCGATCACCGGGTCAAGTTCAAGGTCCAAGCCCTGCCGCTGAAGGAGAAGCTGGGAGGAATCCGTCTGCTCTACTCCCACAACGTGCAGTTTCCGCGTTCCGCGGTCGGTATTGGCCCGTTTGGACAGGAAGACACGTTAGACGTGGATACAATGGTCCGGGTCTTTCCCGTGCTCGCGCGAGTGAAGAAGCAGCCCGGAGAGAAGATCAAGTTAGTGAGCGACACCATCATCGAGGAGGTATTGCAGGACATCGGCATGCTCGATTTCGGCGACGGCCTAACCTGCAAGGCCAACGTGGCCATCTGGCGTACCCGCGGCGAGCATCGCCCGCTCATCGGCGAGTTCGCGTATCAGTTCAAATTCAAGGACCGCTCCCAGCTCAGCCCCGATGCCCTTCGCCGCACCGAGGCGTTCTTTATCGGACTTCAGTACTCCGCCGAAGACTACATCAACCTGGGTGCAACCAAGACTGCGACGGTTTACCGCTTGCTGGGGAATCCTCCCAAATCGCACGAATGATTCGTTCCATATCGTTGTCACGAAAGCCGAGACGCTCGCTCAGTGTCTCGGCTTGTCTTAAGACAATCTCCCTGGTCCAAGGGTTGCCACTAACGTTTTGATCGCCACCAGCAACGTGTGAATCCTACGGCGATGGTGTGCTTGACGCAGTTGTTCTTTGGCCGGTGGTCGCAAACAGAAATAGCTAATGCGAAATCGCCATATCACGCGCAATCCGCGCCCGAGGCACGGTTTTGGGATTTCGTGCGACTTGGCCTCCCTTGAAAATACACCTCCTCTACGATGTCGCATTCAACTTTCGGTTCAAAGCTGCGGAGACCGGGGAGTCCAGAATGACATGGTGCCCAAGGGCTTCTAGTCTTTTGACTAGGCGTTTGGTTGTGCGAAGTGTGTGCCGCTGATCGAAGTAGTTTGCCCCTAGATCTTGGTACGTGGTTCCACGCTGCAACAGGTGGTAGCCGGTAGTGAGTATGGTGTGCGCTACGGCAACGACCGCTCGTTTCTTCCCTCGTGCGGCAGCCAGGCGACGGAACTGCGCCGACAGGTAGCTGTTCTTGGCTTTGGCTGCGGCCCAAGCCGCTTCGCACAGGGCTCGCCGCGCCCAGCGGTTCCCCTTGCGAGTCTTTCCGCTCTGTCGTTTCCCGGCGCTCTCGTGGTTTCCTGGACAGACTCCCACCCAGCTGGCCAGGTCAGCCGGAGATGGAAATGCCTGTACATCGGGGCCGATCTCTGCCACCAGCGTCCAGGCGACGCGGTGCTTAATGCCTGGTAGGCTCATCCATGCCTGTAGAGCTTTCTCGAAGGGCTTCATCTGCAGTTCGATCTCAGCTTCCAGTCGGGCGATACTGCCCTCGATGTGGCTCAACTCATTCAGCATCTCGCCCAGCAAGAAGCGATGGTGCGGCAGCAGGTGTCCATCCAGCGCCAGTTGCAAGGTCGCCAGCTTCTTGCGCAGTTGCATCTTGGCCATGTCGGCCAAACGCTCTGGGTTTGTTTCTCCTCGTGCCAGGGCATGCAACATGGCGGTGCCGCTGACCCCCAGTACATTACTGGCGACGGAAGCGAGTTTGATGTTGCATTGCTCCAATAGCTTCTGAATACGGCACGCGACAGAGCACTGGTGCTCTACCAGTTTGACTCGGTAGCGCGTGAGGTCGCGTAAGACCCGAAGTTCGGTCGGAGGAACGTAACTGCCTTCCAGCCGACCGTCCTGTAACAGTTCGGCGATCCGCTCACCATCCTTGAGGTCAGTCTTCTTGCCGCGAATCGCTCGGTAGTGCTCCGGGTTAATCAGTAGTAGTTCCAGACCCTCGCGTTCCAGCACGTTCCACACCGGCACCCAGTAGACGCCGGTAGCTTCCATCGCCACGGCGGTCACCTGTGCCTCACGCAACCATTGCGCCAGCTCCCGCAAGTGCTGCGTCATCGTGCCGAACAATCGTTTCTCCTTGGTCGTCATTCCACTGGCATCTTCGCGGATCAAACACGCCGCGATGGTTTCCTTATGAACATCCAGTCCGCAACAGTTGCGATGCACCTTCATGGCAGCTCCTTTACCACTGCCGAAGACGCCAGTGCTCTGAGATTCTCCCTTTCGCGCTCTCCCTTAAGGAGGCAACACTTGATTGTTCCTACGGCGTCCCGCTCAACCTGTTCAACAGGCTCCAACTACCACACTAGTGCCAAACTCCAAGCTCAATCGGCAGCGGCAACAACATTCTGCACCCCTCACGCATCCATTTTCATGCTTGATTGTGACGGGCACCGTCATGCTGCACCTGTTCACAACAACTATCTGCTGTCTGACGACCAGACCCGCTCAAGCATGCCGAACAGAAAAGCGGTGGTCAGCCCGAACAACAGCCATCCGTTCAGCGCCTCTATCGCTCCCATGAGGCGCCAGCGCTCTTCCAGAAGCAATTCGTGGTGCCCGTAGCTTGTGATCGCGTTCAGCGAATAGAGCATCGAGGTCTTGAGGTCAGGTAGAGCGCCGAGAAGCAGGTAAGCGGCGGCCCAAAAAAGGGCCTCTAACGCATGCAGGGTTGTGGCCAACAAGGTCGTCGCCCCCATGACCACCACGAAGACACAACTATAAATCGCAGGTGCGCAATGGATGCTCTGCCACAGGAAGGACTGTGTTTGATCTCTTTTCGATTCTGGCACTACTGCAGCTTCGCGTACTCGGCTTTGGCTTGCTTGTAGATGGGGATGTCGGGATCGGCATCTTTCCAGAGATTGAGGAAATCCTGGTACGCCGCACGAGCTTTACCGCGGGCGGCAGGGTTGGTTGCGGCGTCGAGGGCGTAAGCGCGGGCGACGCCGAGACGGGCCAGCGCGCCCCAGGTAAAGTTCGCCACCAGCCCGTAGTGTTCGATGAACTTCTGAAATTCCCCTGCCGCTGCGTTACCGTCGCGCAGCATGAGATAGGCTTCTCCCCGCAAATAGACCGGGAGTAGGTAGCCGTCGCCCCCCAGCTCCGTCGCGGTTGTCACCTTCAACAGTTCGATTGCCCGGTCGGGGTCTTTGCGCTGCAAGGCCACAGCAGCGTGAATAGTTGGCAGCCAATATCTCTGGACCAGTGTGCCTAGTGGAAAGCTGCGGTCGAGTTCGACAGCCAGTTTCTCCGCCCCCGCCGTGTCGCCTGCTCGAGCCAGAACCAGTGCCGCCATCGACTGCACGCCGCGGTGCGGGGCCAGCTTCAACGCAGCATTGGCTTCGGCACGTGCCAGCTCCCGGTTGCCTGACTCCACCTCCCACAACGCTGCGAATGCCTGACACTCTGCAGCGGTCTCGTTGGCGTCGTTGTGTTCCGCCGCTTCCATCGCCCGCCGCGTGGACTCGCGTGCATTGCTTAATTTCCCATACCATGCCTCTGTTTCCGCTTGCGAAATCAGCAGCACATCTTCTGTGCCCAGCTTGCCCAAGGCGGCCGAAACCAACTGCCCCATCTGCACCGCATCCCCCTTGAGAAAAGCCAAGTCGTAGCGGTTGCCGAGCAGGCTCTCACCCTCCAGCTTGCGCTCCTCCGCTTCCTTGTAGACCGCTTCCGCCTCATCCAGGCGGTTGAGGGCCGCATAGTCGTCGCCGAGATTGAGATAGTTGGTTTGTTGATTCGGCTCCAAACGCAGCGCCTCGCGGTCCTCTTTCAATGCCTTTTCCCGGTTTCCAAGACTAGCGTAAATGTATCCCAACTTCCGGTAAGGCTCTGCATCTCTCGGGTAGGATTGCTGCCACTGTTCGCAGACCAGCGCGGCCTTCTCCAACTCCCCGGTCGTGGAGGTGTAATAGAATGCCTCGATCGAGAACCGCTCGCGCTCGCTCACCTTCCCCCGCAGCGTGTAGGCCCGGCGTGCATTTTCCGCTGTGCGCCCGAGTTCTCCGAGGTTCCTGTAAGCAACTGCCAACGCTTCGTAGGCCATGGCAAAATTCGGGTCGAGTTCTACTGCCTGCTTATAGAAAGAAAGAGCGATGGTGTTTCCTTTCATAGCCCCCATCTTCTGTCCCAGGCTGTAGGCTTTCAACGCCTCCAGCGAGGGCGTGGTCGCTTCCTGGAGTGGCGTGTCATACTTCTGCACCGAGCTGAGCGACTCACCCACCTGGCTTCGTAAATTGACCGTAGCGCTCTGCAGCGCTTGCAGCACTTTTTCTTTGCCGTCGGCCTGCTCCTGGGTCTGCGCCAGCACATCTCCGCTATTGCAATCCACCGCATTCAGGCTGATCACGTACTGGCTGCCTAGCCCGGCGATCGAACCGGTCACCATGGCCTTACTGCCGGTACGCTGGCACACCTCACGAGCCACATCAGGACTCAGCTTGGTCTCGGCCGGACGGGTCATCAGCTTCAAGGTTTTAGCGACTTTGCTGTCCGGGAGCACGTTGAGAAAGGGAGATTGGTTCAGCGCCACCGTAAGTGCAGTCTTCAGCGTGTCGTCGAAAACAGTGTCGCCCGTCGTGTTCGTGAAGTCGGCGAGGACGATCGCGTCCTTCTCAGAAAGGGCGTGGACCTTCGTAGAGCGCCAGTAGTACCTGAGGGCGATAGCTAGGGAGACGATGATCGCAGCCAACAAAATACCGGAAAGCATGAGGCGTCTGGACTTTTGGGCGAGCGCCAGCTCAGGTGCTGGCACGTCGGGTGCGAACGTCGTCGTTGTAGCGATAGATGCCGGTACGGGTTTCGGGACAGAGGTGGTGTCACGCGAGGCAGTTGATTCCTGTGCCGGCCCGCTGCCCTTCGGATCAAGGGCTAATGTTGGAGCGGTTGCGTCGTGAACGGCAGGAATCTTTGGCGCCGGCGACTCCGGTGGCGTAACTGGCGCGACAAAGCGATATCCGCGACGAGGAAGTGTCTCAACGTAGCTTGGCTTGTCCGCATTGTCATTGAGAATGGCCCTGATCTGCTTAATGCACTTGTTGACGCCCTGGTCGAAGTCAACGAAGGTTTCGTCGCCCCAAAGCTGTTTTTGGATGTCATCACGGGTAACGATGTGGCCGCCGTGGCTGGCCAGCAGCACCAGCAGCTTGGAAGGTTGCGGTGGTAGCTTGAGTAGGGTTCCGTCTTTGCGCAGTTCCTCGGTTTCGAGATTGAGCTCGTAGACGCCGAAGCGGAGAAGCTTTTCCGTGGCGTTCACACCTTCCGCCCCTCACATCGGCAGAACGCCGTCCGGATGAAAGCCCTTTGTCCAGTGTCCGACCCCTGTTCCGCCGGTCTTACGTGGAGCTAAATCTTATCACAACAGTACCTTAGGTGGTCATCGCAAAGGCCATGGACAAGTCAGCGGTTGGACATTGAAGCAGCGTCCAGAACCGCGCTACTGTGCGCCTGTGAGTGGCGAAATTGGGCACAACCAGCCAGAGGAAACCGCTCGTGAGTAAGCCTCCAAAGAGAGAAAGGAAGAGAACAATGAATTACAGTATGTCTCTAACTCGCAACGAGGGAAGTCGAGCTATCAGCACGACGATGGTTTTGACGCTCCTCTTGGCGAGCGCCTTCACCGTTCCGAAGCCTGTCAGCGCTCAAGATATGGGCCAGAAAACTTCGGGTAACCACGTCATCCGGTTCGACGCATCAATCCCGCAGGCGCCCGGCGAACTGGCGCTGTTCAAGTTGACGCCGGCAGCGCCGCCCACGGGTGTAGTAAGTCAGGCGTTGTCTTCGCAGGGAAACGGAGCCAAGTTGGCGCCGCTTTCCAGCCTGGCTCTGTTCAGCGGCAAGTCATCGCCGGCAATGAACGGAGTTGTGGGCGCGGACGAGGGCAATCACCTCAAGGCGATGGTAGATCTCAAGAGCGGCGATGCCGCAATCTATCCGACCCTGAGCAAACTGGCTCCTCTGTCGCAATCCAACCTTCCGAACCTGGTCGAGACGGCGCAACAGATCTTCTCGTCAGGTTTCATCGCTGCGGATGACACTCGCTTCGAGATTGATCAGCCGTTGCTGCTGAATGGAGCGACGTTGGTCCGCGAGGACGATGGCACCACCCGCGAAGAGAAGGCCACCGCGCCTTACCTGGCGTACTTCGTGGCCCACCGTTTCGTGGGGAATATTCCGGTGGACGGTGCAGGCTCGCGCGCTTTGCTGGCGCTTTCCGCTACCGGATCGGTCGAAGGTCTGACGCGTTCGTGGAAGATAGCCCGGCAGATCGGGACCGTGCAGGCTTCCGCGCTAGACGTGCGCAGCCAGATCACGAACCAGATGAATTACGCACTCAAGAATTCAGATGTCGTGATCGATAACGTTCAGCTGGCGTACTACGACGGCAACCAGCAACTGTTGCAGCCGGTATATCGCTTCACTGCTCGTATTGTGAAGGCTGAGAGCGGCGATGCCGCCGCCCACGACGACCGAGTTATCGGCTACGTGGCATTCGGCAAAACCGATGAGGCGCTGCCGGTACTGGGTGTCGTCACCGGTGACATGCCGCAGGCTCCTGCGCAGAATGGCTTGCTGGAAGCGCAGTCAGGATCGGTTACTCCTGGCATCATCTCGGTAGGCCGCTATGTCGTCCGCAACGACGATCCGGGCTGGGTGAACGATGCCAATAGCTTCTGGTCATCCTTGTCCGGTGCCTGGTTCGGTGGATATTTCACCAACTCCCAGTATTACTGGGCCTATCCTTTCGAGTTCACCAGCTCGAAAAACTACTATGCGAACGCAGTAAACCTGAACCTCACCGAAGTACACGGCGATTGGTGGTATTTCACTACCTATCAGAACTGGCGCGACGGAGTGAATATCAATGGGGGTATTCCGTATCCTGGATACGGTGGCTCCGCCAACGGCTATCTGGCCGACTGGATCCTCCACTCCTGCGAAGTCATTCCTACGCCCTCCGATACTTCGTCGTGGCCGAATCCCTGGTGGACCATCTTCGGCGGAGCCCGCAACGTCGTCGGCTACCGCACGATCATGTACATCAATGATGGCGCCGGCGGTCCTTACGGTTCGAGCCTGGGATGGGGAGCTCCCGTCGTCAGTTCGTGGCTTCAGGACACAATCTCACTCGGAGCCTACTCCGGTCATCCTTATGACTGGGCGCACGGGCACATCTGGAGACCGATGGGTCGCCCCTCGGCCGTCAGCATGTGCGGGCACGATGGTGATTCGGCTCTGGCCAATTCACCGCTCGGGCGGGCATACTGCCTGAACGTTTACTGGTACGGAGACTGATTGCTGTATTTGGGTTCCGGCGATGCACCGCGCAAAACCGGAACCCGCATTGCTTGCTGAGTTGCGACGCCGGGTGCCCCGCCCAAGCCGGTACGCCGCACACCAGGCGGCAAACCGTAATCGGAAAGCTTAGAGGCGACCAAATTACCTGTCCGGTTTTGGTATCCACGTGCTCATTACGCGCGACCGTGGCACCGACGAATTGTATGCGCTCGATTTGGAGTATCGCTGACGCAAGAGCCACCGAACACTAAAGGTCCGGATAGCTCCGGGCTTTTGCCATCTAAGCGTCGCCAGTTCACTTAGCGGTGTTCATCGACAGGTCGAGTTTGCGCCCTTGGTATAGCGGGCCACTTCGATCTCAGTCAGCGGCGATCCGGGTGCGTAGTCCCCACCACGCTGTGAATAGCTGTCGGGAAATCGCCATATCACTCGCTACTGCACCAGCGGGATTACCTACGATATGGGCTTCTGTTCACGCCAGATATGTACGGACAGTCAATTTCCGGTTTGCCCTAGCCGACCTTGTACTCAACCTGGCCAGCTCACGAGATCGCGATATAACAACATTCGGCTTTTAGATGCGGGCCGCGTCAGCTAAAGAACATCGACGATGATAAGCGTAATGTCATCCTGCTGGTTCACCGCAGCAGGTCGCCACCTCTGGAGTTCGGAGAGCACTTGACGCGACAGCTCGGAGGCGGGCTGCAATCGATTATTGCGTACGACCCGTTCCAGTTGCCGGTCGCCAAAGGCCTCCCCCGCGGCATTCTCAGTTTCGGTCACGCCATCTGTGTAGAGCAGTAAGCGATCGGATGGGTCAAGCGGCACACTGCACACCGGGTATTCAGAATCGGGCACGACTCCGAACAACAGCCCGTTACTTTCGATACGCTGCATTTCGCCCCTCGTATTCCGCCACCACAGTAACGGCGGATGTCCCGCAGCCGAGTAGAGCGCGTTGCGGTTCTCTGTGTCGATCCAAACATAAGCCGCCGAGGCAAACTGGCCGTGGGCCTCACTCGATAAGATGCGATTCAAGCCCCCAAGCACCTGCGCGGGATCATCGGCATGGACGGCGACGGACTGCATGGCTACTTTAATCATCGAAGAAATGAGCGCGGCCGGGATGCCATGTCCAGAGACGTCTGCCACAAGGATGCCCAGATGGTTGTTGTTTGAGCTGACGAATTGGTAGAAATCGCCTGCAACGGAGGTCATGGGATAGTAAGAAGCAGCGATACGGAGGTTCTTCATCTCGGGAACTCTCGCCGGGAGAATGGAAGACTGGATCTGCCTTGCAGTCTCGAGTTCCGTCTCAATGGCGAGTAGACGGCGCTCATTCGTAAAGACGATCTCCAGAGCTACGTATCCGAGCGAAAGCAGAAGGACGGCAAAGCCCAACGAGTCCACCAAAGGCAGCGGACGATAGCGCAGCACGGTCCCTAAGTTGGTGTACAGCACCTCCAAGGCAAAAATGAGCGTACCAGCGGCGAGAACGCGGTGATTCGGGATCAGCAGGAACCCGGAGAATTTTGGAACCAGCACGACAGCTAAGAGGAACAGCATGGCAAGAACTGCCAGCAGGTTGTTGTAGAACATCCATTTGTTGGCTGGGCCACCGAGGACGAATGTGACGATACCCCCCAGAGCAATTGCCAACCCGGCGCAGATTTCCAGATGGACGAGGAACCTAAGTTTGCCGAGGCTCAGCTCTCGCCAGGCGAATAAGGCAGAGACCAGCAGCAGGTACATGATCGCCGTATTCACGTAGGGCGCGACAGACTTGAGGGAGTGCGGCAGAACCGTCAGAATGGTGGGCGTCTGCCCCAGCTTTTGGAGGCCGTACATTCCGCTGAAGATTCCGAACCATCCAAGGATGCGAACGCCCCTGCGCCAGCGGATCGCTGCGATCGCGCAGGCGGTCGCTCCAATGGCCAAGAAAATCGTCCCCAGGACGATATCGATCACGTCGCCGCGGAGCGTTTCCAGGGCTGCATCTGCCGTGTTCATGCTATTCATCGAAAGATTCAGCTTACTTTCTTTGGTCTTGTCCCGTCAGGGATGAAATTGGCCATGAGCAAGAAGGGCGGGAACGACCGTGTGACCCCGCGACACGATCTTATTATCCGAGCAGTCCCTCGGCGCAGAATTGCAACTGGCGCGACCGGGGAGTTCCGCAAAACGCTAAGGGACGGTTAGGGCAGAGATGTCGAGTTTAAGCTGGCGCACAAACTTGGTCCGCAGCTCGGAGCTTATCGTGAAGTGAGGTCGGTGCAGATAGGTGTTGCGAAATCCCCAAGTCACACGCAATCCGCGCCGAGGCGCGGTTTTGGGATTACGTGCGACATGGCCTCCCTTGAAAATACACCTCCTCTACGATGTCGCATTCAACTTTCGGTTCAAAGCTGCGGAGACCGGGGAGTCCAGAATGACATGGTGCCCAAGGGCTTCTAGTCTTTTGACTAGGCGTTTGGTTGTGCGAAGTGTGTGCCGCTGATCGAAGTAGTTTGCCCCTAGATCTTGGTACGTGGTTCCACGCTGCAACAGGTGGTAGCCGGTAGTGAGTATGGTGTGCGCTACGGCAACGACCGCTCGTTTCTTCCCTCGTGCGGCAGCCAGGCGACGGAACTGCGCCGACAGGTAGCTGTTCTTGGCTTTGGCTGCGGCCCAAGCCGCTTCGCACAGGGCTCGCCGCGCCCAGCGGTTCCCCTTGCGAGTCTTTCCGCTCTGTCGTTTCCCGGCGCTCTCGTGGTTTCCTGGACAGACTCCCACCCAGCTGGCCAGGTCAGCCGGAGATGGAAATGCCTGTACATCGGGGCCGATCTCTGCCACCAGCGTCCAGGCGACGCGGTGCTTAATGCCTGGTAGGCTCATCCATGCCTGTAGAGCTTTCTCGAAGGGCTTCATCTGCAGTTCGATCTCAGCTTCCAGTCGGGCGATACTGCCCTCGATGTGGCTCAACTCATTCAGCATCTCGCCCAGCAAGAAGCGATGGTGCGGCAGCAGGTGTCCATCCAGCGCCAGTTGCAAGGTCGCCAGCTTCTTGCGCAGTTGCATCTTGGCCATGTCGGCCAAACGCTCTGGGTTTGTTTCTCCTCGTGCCAGGGCATGCAACATGGCGGTGCCGCTGACCCCCAGTACATTACTGGCGACGGAAGCGAGTTTGATGTTGCATTGCTCCAATAGCTTCTGAATACGGCACGCGACAGAGCACTGGTGCTCTACCAGTTTGACTCGGTAGCGCGTGAGGTCGCGTAAGACCCGAAGTTCGGTCGGAGGAACGTAACTGCCTTCCAGCCGACCGTCCTGTAACAGTTCGGCGATCCGCTCACCATCCTTGAGGTCAGTCTTCTTGCCGCGAATCGCTCGGTAGTGCTCCGGGTTAATCAGTAGTAGTTCCAGACCCTCGCGTTCCAGCACGTTCCACACCGGCACCCAGTAGACGCCGGTAGCTTCCATCGCCACGGCGGTCACCTGTGCCTCACGCAACCATTGCGCCAGCTCCCGCAAGTGCTGCGTCATCGTGCCGAACAATCGTTTCTCCTTGGTCGTCATTCCACTGGCATCTTCGCGGATCAAACACGCCGCGATGGTTTCCTTATGAACATCCAGTCCGCAGCAGTTGCGATGCACCTTCATGGCAGCTCCTTTACCACTGCCGAAGACGCCAGTGCTCTGAGATTCTCCCTTTCGCGCTCTCCCGAAGGAGGCAACACTTGATTGTTCCTACGGCGTCCCGCTCAACCTGTTCAACAGGCTCCAATTACCACACTAGTGCCAAACTCCAAGCTCAATCGGCAGCGGCAACAACATTCTGCACCTCTCACGCATCCATTTTCATGCTTGATTGTGACGGGCACCGTCATGCTGCACCTGTTCTCGCCAGCTATCTGCGGAAAGTCCAACTTCCAGCTTGCCACCCGCCCATGGAGCACGCGGCTGTCAAATATAAGCCGACGAGGGTTGCGGGTGTATCCTCCTAACCACGCTACGAATCACCGTTTCGAAACCGTCGTAATGAGCGTGACGCGGCGGTCGACCATAACACTCCCGGATGGGAACAAACCAGAAGTGCGCAGTAGGAGACGCGTATGGATTTTGGTGCAGGAGTACGAAAACTAACGCTGGGCGCGCTCGCCATCTCCAGCATGATGCTGGTGGGTGGTGGTCGGACGGCACAGGCACAAGCAGCCGGCGCGAAGCCGCCCAACATCGTCGTCATCATGGGTGACGATATCGGTATGTGGAACATCGGTGCCTACCACCGGGGCTTGATGGCCGGCAGGACGCCGAACCTCGACAAGTTGGGAAAGGAAGGGATGCTGTTCACCGACTACGACGCTGAGGCGAGTTGCACGGCGGGCCGCGCTAACTTCATCACCGGCGAACTGCCGATCCGCACAGGCATGACCACGGTTGGCCAGGCCGGCGCCAAAATTGGGATTCCCGCCGAAGCGGTGACTATCGCCACGATCTTGAAGTCGATGGGCTACAACACCGGCCAGTTCGGCAAGAATCACCTCGGCGACAGGAATGAGTTTCTCCCGTGTGTTCACGGCTTCGATGAATTCTTCGGCTACTTGTATCACCTGGATGCGATGGAAGACCCGGCGCATCCCGACTATCCGCAGAATCTGTTGAACGTGGTCGGCCCGCGTAACATGGTTCATTGCTGGGCTACTAACACGAACGAGCCGACGGACATGCCCCGCTGGGGACCAATCGGCAAACAAAAGATTGAAGATGCCGGCACGCTCTACCCCAAGCGGATGGAGACCGTGGATGACGAAATTCTCGACTTCACGATCAAGTTCATCGACCAATCCAAGAAAGCCAACAAGCCGTTCTTCGTGTGGCTGAACCCTACCCGCATGCACATCGTCACCCACCTTTCCCCGAAGTATGAAGCTCTGCGCAACTCGGAGAATGGCTGGTCGGAAGAAGAAGCCGGCATGGTGCAATTCGACGACATCGTCGGTTCGGTGATGCAGAAGCTGAAGGACATAGGTGAGGACGACAACACCATCGTCCTGTTTACCACCGACAACGGCACCGAACTCTTCACCTGGCCCGATGGCGGTCAGACGCCATTCGCGCAGTCCAAAGGCACGGTCATGGAGGGCGGCTTCCGGGTACCTGCGATTCTTCGCTGGTCCGGTCATGTACCAGCGGACTCGGTGCAGAACGGAATTTTTTCCGGCCTTGACTGGCTGCCTACGTTTGTTGACGCGGCTGGTAATCCGAACATCATCCAGGAGTTGCTGAAGGGCAAAACCATCGGGGACCGGACTTACAAGAACCATATCGACGGCTACGACCAGATGGCCGCCATCACCGGCAAAGGTCCGTCCGTGCGCCACGAAATCTTCTATCTCGGGGAAAGCACGCTCGGCGCGGTGCGCATTGACGATTACAAGTATCGTTTCATCGACCAACCCGGCGGCTGGCTGGGCGTCAAGAACCATCCTGACGTGCCCATCATCGTCAACCTGCGCCTCGATCCATTCGAGCGCACGGGCTGGGCCAACGATCTGACAAAAGAAGGGTCGGTGCAATACTGGGAGTGGTTCAAGTACGAGTTCTGGCGCTTCGTGTTCGTCCAACAGCTAATGGGTAAAGAAATCCAAACCTTCCTTGACTACCCACCGATGCAACGGGGCGCGAGTTTCAACCTCGACGCGCTCAAAGCGGAGATGGGGAAGAAGATGGCTGAGGCGGAGGCAGCGGCCAAAGGCCCCAGCAACTAAGGGGAACGAACTTTATGGCGGGCGGCTCGCAAAGGGCCGCCCGCACCTCAAGTTCCGGTATCGACATCCCGGTCGGCAATGCGGAAACTGACACCCGTGCGACGCCCTCGGATAGTTGTCGCGAAATCCCCATGTGGTAGGTAATCCCGGCTGGTCGCCCCGTTGGATAGGGTACGACATGGCCTGTTTGCAACAGCTATTGAACGGTGTCGCGTGCTGATGTAGCGTGAGGTGCATGGAAGCAGCCGCACACCGCGTCGGAACCAACAAGCACGTCAGTTTTGGCATTCGTTGGTTGCTTGCACTTGCTCTCGCCGTTGCTGCCGCATCTTCGCACATCTTCTACATCGCCCAGGGGATTGTTGTTAGCGACATGATAGGACTCACCGGACGCGAGGAGGATGTTTTGCTCGCTCAACATCATGCCGCGTATTGGTTTGCTGCGTTTGCGGTGTTCCAAGTCAGTCTCATAATCGCCATCTTCTCGGCTCTTCAATTTGGCGCGGATGCAACGCCGTTGGCCCGCTTTATCGGTCGAGGTACTGCCGCCACACTTTTATCTATTCCAGCAACATTCATCGCCGAGATGGTCGTCTTCTACGTATTTCAGCTACAAATCCACTTTCGATCCCACTTGCGATAGCTTTTGTGAAATCGCCATCTCACACGCAATCTGCAGTCCCGAGCCAATTGTGGGCCAGTAGTGAATACCGGTTAGAGTAACCGCTGCTCGTTCGTAAACTATTGATTGCAAGCATGGTTCCTGAGGCTGTTGCCCGAATGTTGCCCAATACAACAGGAAGCGGGCGGTTCTTCAATTGAAACCGGTGCAGCTTCCCTGCTGGATTCTGTTGTCACGGTCGGGCGAAATCACTGCTGGCGAACGCTACTTCAGCGGGACTGAAAAAGCGGGCTGTAGATAGTCCTCCATGCGGCGCTTCCAAGTGCTCGGCGGGACCTTCGATAGTAAGTCGAGCGCCATCTGAGCGGCGGTGTTACAGGCCCATTCGGCAACTGCTTTCGTGCCAAGCAAAAAAGTGAAACTCGATTGCGCATCCGGTGGCTCTTCACTCAGAGACACGGGGTCATAGACCGTGGAGAAATGAACAGTGGTGCCAACGACAGCCGTAATCGAGCCCGGCGTTCCCTTATGCAGAATATTCAAGGATCTCAGCTTTTCGACCACACGAACGGGACTGCCCGCAGTTGCTTTAGGCCCGCCCGCAGATAGAAAGTACTCATCTCCCTTGAAATGCAACAGCTCGTTCCGGGCCTCGATAAGTACGGAAAAGTCTTGGTACGGTGCGGCACCTTTGGCGTAGGTTTTTCCTGTCAGAACAAGATGGGCTAATTGGAACCTTGCTTGTATCTGTGCCCGAGACTTTTCTACTTCGTCCATTACGTTTGCGAAAGTGGATACCACTGCGGGTTCGCCTGGAATTCGCTGAGTCTCGTTAGCTAAGTACGTCACTTCGCTCAGGAACGCTTCTAGGGAACCTCTGAACTACCCCCTGTCTTTCAAGCGGGAATGCCTTGAAAGGTGAGGTTCAGATCGATGCCTTCATCCCCACTGGCTCTTTGAGCCCTCCGGCTGGCCCCGTTCCGGTAGTCGGGCGTCCTGGAAAGACACTACGCCGCTGAGTACAGCAGCTTCTTGCGTACCAAGAACAGGTTGACCAGGGCGCAGGTGGCGAACACCCGGTTGGCGTTCTTCTTCAATCCTCGATAGCGCACTTTCACAAACCCGAACTTCAGCTTCATTACCGCAAACACGTGCTCCACTTTCGAGCGCACGCGAGACTTGGTGCGGTTTTTGGCTCGTTCTATTTCGTCGACGCGGTCCTTGAAACGGTACTGCTTGTGGGTCATGTCCTGCGCTCCGGGCGCAACTTCCCGCATGGCTTCCGTTTGCCCCCGATAGGCCTGATCGCCCCAAACCTTCGACTCTTCCCCGTGCAGTAACTCCGGCAATACCGTGCTGTCCGCCACGTTGGCCGCTGTCGCCACCACACTGTGAATCATCTTCGTCTTACTATCCACGCCCACGTGTGCTTTCATCCCGAAGTACCACTGCTTGCCCTTCCTCGTTTGGTGCATGGCAGGGTCGCGCTTCTGCCCCCGGTTCTTGGTCGAACTGGGGGCATGAATGATGGTTGCATCGACGATGGTGCCGGTCATGATCCGCACTCCCCGGCTCTGTAAATACAGGTTCACCGTCTGCAGAATCTCCCCGCCCAAACCGTGCTCTTCCAGCAAGTGACGGAACTTGCAAACCGTCGTCTCGTCCGGCACTGGTTCCCGCCCCAGATCGATGCCCACAAATTGCCGCATCACCGCCGAGTCGTACAGCGCCTCTTCCAGCCCAGGGTCCGACAGGTTGAACCATTGCTGGAGAAAGTACACGCGCAGCATCCGCTCCAGCCCCACCGGGGGCCGCCCGTTGCCGGCTTTTGGATAGTGAGCCTCGATCAAGCCGCACAACTGGGCCCACGGCACTACCTGTTCCATCTCTTCCAGAAACAAAGCACGCCGCGTCTTCTTCGCGTACGGCTCGAACCCGTTCGCCATCGCCAGTGTCTGCTGCTTCATCGCTCTACAGGCCTCCACCAAATTTCCTCTCACTCTAGCCTGCAGATCGGTGGAAATCGGAGTACTTGTTCAGAGTCTCCCTAGGGAGGCGGCGGCAAAAACGATGCTTACCAAAGCGTCCGTTTGCCCACCGCGTCTGGGCGGGGCGTTAATGCGCTTCAGAGCGGCTACCGCAACACCAAACAGGGGTGCTGCGTTGGACATCCATACCTTGATTACCAGTCTCTTGGGAACGCTCGTCAACTTTCACCCTCGCTTTGCCCGGCACGCTGGCGGGCGGAATCGCCAGTAAAAGAACCCGATGGCTGATTGTAACGGCTACGACGCAACTTGCTAGCTGGGTCGGAGCCTTACCCCACGACCCTTTCGGGTCTGCGAATTTTAAGACCCCCTCCCGTTTTTCCGAAGTCCAGCAAACACGCATATTTACAGGGTTTCGCGTCAAGGCCAGTTTGGTCTGCGTAGTTCGATGAGGTTCTGTGAGGGTTGGATAGTCATGTATTGGTCACGGTGCGCGCTCTCACGCCCTTACCTCGCGGCTTCTGCCTTTAGATCGCTGACGAGCCGCTGAAACGCGGCCTGGTACGAATCGGGGTCTTTCGAGTTGCTAAAGTCGGGGATGAAGTACTCGAATATCTCGCGGGCTGAGTCCTTTCCCAATCGCGCAGCGTCTCAAACCCCACCACCCGGACAGGAAACAGCACTCGCTTGCCTTCCTTGACCTCCCGTTTGCGGGCCTTGGCAATCTCGGTCTTCACCCACTCACTGCTCATGCTGTGCTCCGACAGGATCAGCAGCAGCCGATCGTGCAACCGAATTGCGTCATCGATCTGTTCGTGGATCTTCCGCCCGCCTTTAATGTCGTGCGGCGCAAACCAGCAGCGCACCGAGGCTGGTGATCGATCTGCCGAGAGTGGGTTTTGATGGCGCGACCTTGTGAACTTCTGTCTCGAGTAGCAGTTTCCTAACGGGGTCTCCGAGAGCCGCCCGTCGTATCAGTCTCTTACGGTCGGATTCCGTCGTACCAATCGGAGTGGACCGCGCTCAATCGGCAGCTCTTGGGCAACAGATTGGCAACGTCTGTAGCGTCGATCAACAATGATGCGTGGCGGGCAGAAGAAAGCCGGAGACCATCGAGGCTCACTATCCAAAAGCCGGCAACGGGCGGCCCCCGGTGGGGCTGGAGCGGATGCTGCGCGTGTACTTTCTCCAGCAATGGTTCAACCTGTCGGACCCTGGGCTGGAAGAGGCGCTGTACGACTCGGCGGTGATGCGGCAATTTGTGGGCATCGATCTGGGGCGGGAACCAGTGCCGGACGAGACGACGGTTTGCAAGTTCCGTCACTTGCTGGAAGAGCACGGTTTGGGCGGGGAGATTCTACCTGTATTTACAGAGCCGGGGAGTGCGGATCATGACCGGCACCATCGTCGATGCAACCATCATTCATGCCCCCAGTTCGACCAAGAACCGGGGGCAGAAGCGCGACCCTGCCATGCACCAAACGAGGAAGGGCAAGCAGTGGTACTTCGGGATGAAAGCACACGTGGGCGTGGATAGTAAGACGAAGATGATTCACAGTGTGGTGGCGACAGCGGCCAACGTGGCGGACAGCACGGTATTGCCGGAGTTACTGCACGGGGAAGAGTCGAAGGTTTGGGGCGATCAGGCCTATCGGGGGCAAACGGAAGCCATGCGGGAAGTTGCGCCCGGAGCGCAGGACATGACCCACAAGCAGTACCGTTTCAAGGACCGCGTCGACGAAATAGAACGAGCCAAAAACCGCACCAAGTCTCGCGTGCGCTCGAAAGTGGAGCACGTGTTTGCGGTAATGAAGCTGAAGTTCGGGTTTGTGAAAGTGCGCTATCGAGGATTGAAGAAGAACGCCAACCGGGTGTTCGCCACCTGCGCCCTGGTCAACCTGTTCTTGGTACGCAAGAAGCTGCTGTACTCAGCGGCGTAGTGTCTTTCCAGGACGCCCGACTACCGGAACGGGGCCAGCCGGAGGGCTCAAAGAGCCAGTGGGGATGAAGGCATCGATCTGAACCTCACCTTTCAAGGCATTCCCGCTTGAAAGACAGGGGGTAGTTCAGAGGTTCCTTAGTGCCACCGTTTCTTTGGATGGATTTGTAGAGCAAGCCGTCAAACGGTTCCGCTCTGAAAAGTGAGCCATCGGATTGCTCGCCGTGGACATGAGCCAAATACTCGGCCATCGTCTGCGTGATTAAGTAATCAGACTCTCTCCCCGGCCTGACGGGTTGTGAGATCAGGCTTCCGAGTTGCCTAAGGAAGATATTCTTTTCGGCCTGCTCGTTGAAGTCGGGCTGAAAATAGCTCAGAACGTGGTGCGAATCCTTAATTCTCGTGAAATCAAGTAATCGGAGGGTTTTTGTAGTTCGCACCGTGATCACTGCCGCTTCGCCACCGATGGTGGGCCGTAGCTCTGCAAGGCACGTCTCGGATTCCAGAGCGCCATAGAACACTGCAACTCCATCCACACTCATCCGTTCAGCACGGGCTCGCTCGGGAGGCGGAGGCCCGATGTGCTTTAACGGGTCCGTGATAGCATTTTTCAACTGCTCATTAGAATCACAGATCCGGGCTCTGAATAGCTCGGAGCCTTCAGGCAGTTCGCGGACTACGGTCACGTCCTTTTTTTGAGCAACGTCCCAAAACTTCCTGGTCTCAACGCCACGGAAAAGATATTCAAATAGTTCCTTTGCCGACGAGCTGAAGAAGCGTTTGTGATGCTTCAAGTCCTCCTCGACGGAGTCCCACCACTCATGGAGACGGTAGGGCCTGAGTCGCGTAGCGACGTAGTTAATCTCGTTGGAGAAGAAACGTTCCTCGCCGTCTTGAGGGCGGGCGTCGTCGTTTTCTATGAGCGCGTCAACTATCTCGTCGTTGAAACTAAAGCTCTGGTTAAGTGCCTCCTGAACAACATGGGAAAGCGGATCGCCCTCCTGCTCCCACCAGTGCTCGTCATCTTCTCCGAATTTCTGAACCTCCTCACCGGGTGCATAGTGCTCCTGAAGGACGGGATCAAGAACTTCGGCCAGATCGTCAGCTGTGAACGCCTTCCTCTTGCTCGATCCGCACTCCGAACATAGTTGTACCTCGCCTTTTGCTTGAATGATCTTCTTGAGGTATTCATCCTCGACACAATCCCAGCAGACGGCGGACATTGTGCACCTCACCCATTTGATACGAGGATCTATCGTACTCTGCCAAGCAATGCTGCTCGTGATCTAGGCCATCCGAAATACCCCGGAACCGACGCCTGGTGATGCCCTACGTCTTCCAGCACGGCTTCGACGCCTCCTGGCCTCCGCCGGGATGCTACGGATAATCTCGGAAGGCCACACTCTACCCGCCGACCTATCGGGCACGCGCTAGTTATCGTGCGTAAGAAGTCTTACGCGGCTCGCTGAAAAGTGCGATTCTGGTATCGTTCAATTCTGTCCTTCTCCCGCGAGGGGCGCCCAATCTCGGGTATGGAACGCATCGAAAAGACTGTGTTTCTTTGCTATCGTCGCACCAACGCTCCCTGGGCGCTGGTGATCTTCAAGGACTTGACCTACCACGGCTATGATGTCTTCTTCGATTACAACGGTATCGCCAGTGGTGACTTCGAGAGCGTCATACTCGGAAACATAGCCGCGCGGGCGCACTTCGTTGTGCTGCTCACGCCCTCCGCGTTGGAGCATTGCGACGACCCGGCAGATTGGTTGCGTCGCGAGATAGAGACTGCGGTGGATGGCCAGCGGAATATCGTGCCGCTGATGCTGGAGGGGTTTGATTTCGGTGCGCCCGGTATCGCCAGCAGACTCACGGGCAAACTGGGCTTACTCAAGAACTACAACGGAATGGGCGTCTCGGTGGAGTACTTTGACGCGGCCATGCACAAACTGCGCGAGAAGTATCTGAATGTGCCACTGACTGCGGTGCTGCATCCAGCGTCTCTCTCCGCGCAGCGAGCCGCTACCGAACAGAAGGCTGCGGCTAACGCGGCTCAGGTGGTCAAGGAAGAAGAGTTGACGGCCCAGCAATGGTTTGAGCGTGGGTTTGCCGCTGCAGACCTTGATGAAAGTATGCGCTTTTACAATGAGGCCATCCGACTCAAGCCCGACTTTGCCAAAGCCTTCTTCAACCGGGCCTACACCCGAAGCGCCAAAGGCGACCAAGAAGGCGCGATGCAGGATTACAATGAGGCTATCCGGCTCAAGCCCGACTTTGCCGAAGCCTTCTTCAACCGGGCTCTTGCCCGCCGCTCCAAAGGCGACACGGAGGGCATGTTGCAGGACTACAATGAGGCTATCCGGCTCAAGCCCGAGCTCAAGAAACGAACAATCTAGGTGATAGACGCCGGTGGGTATCGAGAAAATCCTATAGTCGCCCGTGCCCCACGCTTGTCGCACAGCGACGGAGACCTGGGACATCAATTGAGCCTGAACCCATGACAATCCAGTCCCGCCTTGCGCGGTAGGAAAGACCTCAGCCCGAGCGATTTCGACCCCACCCCGCCGTCCTTCATTCGCATTCAGACTGTCCACGACTTTCAAACCTCCGCGGCTGTCCACGATTTGCACGACTACCGCAATGGCAAAATAACTTGACACGTGTTGAGAAAGTGTCAGAATTGCTGCCCTCGAAAGGAGGGGGCATGTCCGAGCACAATATTTCCCTCATGCGCCGATGGTTCGACGAGGTCTGGAATCAGGGGCGTCTTGAAACCATCCGCGAATTGATGGCACCCGACGCTATTGGAGTTGGCCAAGGCGGGGCGGAGGCAGCGATCCACGGCCCTGGCGAGTTTCAAGCATTTGTGGAGCGACTGCGAGGGGCATTCCCCGACATTCACGTGACGGTTGAGGATGCCTTCGGAGCCGATGATAAGGTCGCCGTGCGATGGTCGGCAGCCATGACCCACCAAGGCAGCGACCTGGGTATCCCCGCGAGTGGAAAGAGTGTCCACATCACCGGAATAAGCATCGTTCGACTTGTCGATGGACAAATCGTCGAGGGCTGGGACAATTGGGATCAATTGGGCATGATGCGCCGGATCGGAGCCATCCAAGAAACGAGCGTCGCATTGATGGCTACGCCGGCATAATGCATTTGGTGGCCGCGGGGGGCCCGTTCAACCCTGAGCGATGTCCATCGGTTGAGCGGGGCTTTCCCGGCACCTGCCAAACTGTTCCGGACAGAACTTAGCCCGCCGTTTCAACGGTAGGTAATGCTTCCGAGCCAACTAATCGCTTCGGGCATTCGCGTCGATGTCACTGGAGGCGCTGAGTTCAATGCCCACTCTCGGTCGGGGAAAGCGAAAAAGAATTCGTGATTGGTCGGAAATCGGAAACCGAACTAACTCGTTGCCATCCCTGTCAGAGTAGGCGGCGCCGCCATCATCGACCAGTTCTCTTTTGAGGAATCCCATAGCGACATGCGCCTGGATTTGTATCACGATCATTCGGTCGCGATCATCGGCTATGTCGAGCCACTCGCGCGCATCAACCTTCCTGCCGTTCCAAAGCTGCGCTTCGCGAAACAGACGCTCCAGCGGGCGAATTTGGTCGATGGGAACCCCGGTCTTTTCTGCTAAGCGAACTACGTCAGCTCCTACCTGTGTTGCGGCAACGATCAGTTGCATTGCAATCGACGTCGCGGAGTCGCGTGCCATCATGGCCGCTAGGAGGCGTGATTTGTAAGCGACGAATTCCCGGCTCTCGTAAGTTTTCCGGCTGCGCGTCATAGGTGCTCTCCTCGGTTTGGCGCTTGCGTGGCGGGGCCACAGCGCCGGCGACGTCGTGCCACGGGACGGGAGCGATTCAGCCGCTTCAAGAGATAGGCACACGCTTTTGCAGCCAGCAGAGACATCTTTAGGTCACCGCTGTCCAGCGCAATCTTCATCAGGTAAGGGTTCTGGACGAATGTATCGATACGTCGGTCATGCTCTTGGCAGATTCTGTAGGTCAAGCCATGGCACTTCCGACAACCGAACACGCGCCCACCTGGCGGCAGATACAGTTGCAGGACTCGTCTTTTGCAGGGGACACCGTTTCGCACCAGAGGGCATCGCAACCAGAATCTCCTTCCTCCGAATCGGCAGCGAGTGGAGGTAACTTCCACGACATATTGCATCTGGTGCTTTGTCGTCGAACCCCGGTCAGAAACCTCGTAATTGAGTCGCAGACCCATGGCCACTCCGGGCAGTTCAACCACGGTGTAACCTATATTTCGATCGGCGCCGCTGCCCGATCGTGACCACTCATACGTGTATTGGGTGCCGGGGAGGCTTCGGAAGACCCCTTTCCGGTGCAAAACAACAGCGTCAAAGCTGAGGGAATCCTCCACCGTCAACTTACCCCAACCTCCCCTGCGCCCCATGCCGTTCTCCCGCTTACACCACGTAGAATCAGGATAAGGCTTCGCTTTTTATTCGTCTAGAGCTCTGGCAAGGGTGTGTTGTGTGTTGGACATCGGCTGCGATGTCTTTCTGCGTCTGCCTCGCGCGCGAGACGCGGCTTTTTCTCGCTGTCAACCCGGTCACCAAAACCGAAATCATCTGCCAATCCTGGGTCGCGGTGTTCGCGGATGGCGAGCAGACAACTTCGTGCTAGTTGCTAGTTTTGCAACAGTTTACAGAAATTTTGGGCACTGTCGTGAAGGCGTGTTGCTGATATCGCGTGATAAAAGCACCACAAACGTGTCACGGTGGGAGTTATCGGTCAGTGGGCTGGACATTGCACTTCCGAGCACCTAGTGTTTCCGTGGCTCTGCGGGTTAAGAACAAGAAGGGCTCATTCCGCAGACGCCGTAATGAGGGCTACTTTCGGCCAGGAGTGGCCCTCATTGTTTTCGTCCCGGCTATCTCAGTATTGACCATGCGTCCCTCCTTGGAAGTCCCACGTCATCTGGTTCCCACCCACCTGCCTTAGCTGCTTGATATTCGGTCGGTCTGACGATGCAGCCCTCAGACCCACGCACTGCTCGCACAAAACTCTAGGATTCTCTAGGAATTGGGGAAACAAACACAGACGGTTTTCGGCGCGCCATTTCGCCGTTGATTTCGACCACTAAATTGGGACTTGAAGACTTCGAGAAGTCTAAGAGTTAGACTCACAAGACCGGATAACTGACCAGGATCACTTCCCGGATCGGAAGTGCGACGGCGCTCCGGGTGAATCGTGCGCTACCGCTTCGAGCCGATGAAGTTCCGCCAAGTCGGTCTTACCTTCCACACGCGCGCATTTCGAATTGACTTTCTATTTCCCCGCCAGTGCGACCCCGAAAGTAATAGAATGGCGTGACTCCGGATGCCGAAATGGCAATCCCGAGTCAAGCCGACCTTGGCAGTGCGAAATAGTCACCACCGTACTGGATAATTGCCGCCACTGCTTGACGAGAAGCTGGCCCTTAACCTTGTAATCCGTGCAACCCCAGTTGCCGCAAGGTAATTCCACCTACTGCGTTGCCGGGCACATGGGCCTTTGCGCGAGACGACAAGACGTGAAATAAGGAAGTGCCCATGAAAATCAAGATATTGCTTCTCGTACCGGTGTTTGTAGCAATATTGGCGTTGGGGGCGGCTGCACAGGACTCCTCAGGTCCAAAACCTGCCGGGGGCGACAGCTCAAGTTCGGAGCCGGTGGAAGGGTATCCCGAAATTGAGCTCGCGGCTGGATTTTCGTTTCTCTGTGCGTGCCCGGAAATATCGGGTTTCAACCGCTTCTACTTTCTTGGTGGAGGCGGTGCGGCGGTGTACAACATTCGGTCGTGGATGGGGATTAAGGGCGAGTTTATGGGCTACACCACGAGCGGCGGATATAAGGATCAGTTCCTACATCTGCACGCCGCCGGTGCTGGGAGCGCCGACCTCTTCACCTATACGTTCGGCCCGCAGGTCAAAAAGCAGTGGGGTAAATTCCGGCCCTTCGGTGAATTCCTGGTTGGCGGGGCGCATTCGAACGCCTACTCAAAGATTTTCAGCATTCAAACCGCCCGGGTCAACAGCCCCGAAAACGCCTTCGCCCTGCAATTTGGAGCAGGCCTCGATATTCTTTTAAACGACCGCATTCAGATTCGCCCCGTGGAGTTTGATTGCCTCTTCACCAGGTTCAGTGCCACTGGAATCCCTACCTACGGCGGAAGCCAGCACAGTTATAAGTACGTCGGCGGTGTAAATTTCACATTTGGAAGCACAACACGCTAACTTCCGCAGGCGGGTGGCCCGGGTATCAAAACTAAAATTTACGGGTGGCTGGTGGCCCAGGTACCAAATGTAGAATCTACGGGGTGCCCCGGGTTCGCCCTTCTTTTGGGCTAACGCGGGGCCATCACAGACGTAGGAAGCCGCAATGCGTACTCTCTCCCCATACCGCGCGGTCTGAATCGTCTCCACGAATCGTGACTGTCGCACTTCGTCACGTTCAGTTGTTATTGGCGGGCTGGTGGCCCACATATCCCGTGGCCTACAATTGCCTGATTTTGGCAATTGTGGGGCTGTTGCCTTTTTTTCGATTCATCCTACGTTGGTGGTCCAGGCAACCACCTCGCAATTCCAAACAATCCATCGGACTTGTGGGCGGGTGGCCCGGGCAACCAAGCTACACGAGCACAACAAAATTAAGGGTGCCCCGTTCAAGCGAAGAAACCGAACGAAGCATCGTGCATCGGAATCCCCGAGCCAGAAGGGCGTCATTTGTGTGAGCCGTGGGTGCCGGCCCACCCCGCATGATAAGGGACGTGGGTGTTGAAAAAGTCTCTTCGGCAGAGATGACATTCCCTAGGTGGGACTGGGGACTGGGTTCTTGTATGTTCTTTGTCAGTTGATTAAGCGGCTGCAGCGAATGTCGGATTTGGTGCTTTGCTGAGGAACCGGACTAGCCGTTTGATATTCTGTGCCGCAGCTGCCAGGAAGAACTGCTCCCGCACGAACTTCAGTCTGCGCAGGCGCAGGCGGCGTAGTCCGATCTGATTCTTGAGTTCCGCGAACAACGCTTCTACTTTTTTCCTCTGCCGTTGTGCCTTCGCGAACTCTGGCGTGTTGGCCAGTTCGCGTGCCCGTTGCCGAACCGGCTCATGCATGTGAATGGCAAGACAGCGGAAGGCCGCGCTGGTGCAGTGCGGTCTTTGCGAGCATGCGCCACAGCGTTTGCGGGTTCCGATGTAGGTATAGGTGCGGTTGCGATCACTCCGACCGCCGTAGTTGAGTTGCTGACCTGCGGGGCAGCGATAGCTGTTGCTTTCCGGCTGATAAGTGAACCGCTCTGGGCCGTAGAACGGGCTGTTCTTTCTGTGGATACTATCGCGGGTTCGCATGTAAGGAGTGATGCTCCGATCCGCCAACCATTGCAGGAACTCCCCGTTGCCGTACGTCGTGTCAGCCGCCACCGATTCCGGCGCTCTGCCTTGCCATTGCGCGAAACGTGTGAGCATGTCTTGTGCGGCCACCGTCTCCTGACTCATCCGTGCTGCCGTCGCTTGCACTCCCACAATCACGCAGCTTTGATTGTCCACCAGATAGTTGTCGTAATAACCCAGCCGGGCCGGCGTGCCGCCTTTCGTGGCATAGGTCGAGTCCGGATCGGTGGTCGACACTTGATCTTGCTCGTGTACCGGTTCTTCCACCGGGTTCTGCTCTTCCAGTTCCACCAGATACTGGCGCACCGTATGGTTGACTTGGGCTGCTTCCGCTAACTGTTCGCGTGGAATCCGGCTCTCTTTGGCCGCATTCGCCTCGACGAAGCTGCCGTCCACCGACAGATGCTTCCCTTGCACCAACCCCACCTCCACACACTGCCGCACGATCTCTTCAAACAACTGCTCGAACAGTTTCGACGCCTGAAAACGTCCGTGCCGGTTCTTCGAGAAGGTGGAGTGGTGCGGAATCTCTTGATCGAAGCCCAGACCGGTGAACCAGCGCCACGCCAGATGCATGCGCAACTCTTCTACCAGCTTGCGCTCGCTGGTAATGCCGTACACATAGCCAATCAGCAGAATGCGCAGCAGCAGTTCGGGATCGATCGAGGGTCGTCCGGTTTCGCTGTAGCTGTCCTTGAGCCGCTCACGCACGAAGGCCAAGCTGATGTGCTTGTCGATGAGCCGCAACAGGTGGTCTTCGGGGATGTACTCTTCCAGTTTGAAATAGTAGAACAGCGCTTCGGAACGGGCATGTTGTCCCATCATGATCAGCAGTCCTCCGAGGATCAAAATCACGTAGTACATGGAAGGAATACTTCCTTGTACCGCACCTCATCTGCTAATCAGAGTGACTTTTTCAACACCCACAGTAGCTGTTGAAAAACTCGTTCGGAGCGTTCACGTCGAAAAAACAAAGCGTCAGGATGCTCTATAAAGGATTTTCTCGAACTGGGGATACATTTCTGGTCATTCCCTTTTTGAAGAAACGGACTTTTTCAACAGCTACGGACGTTATCACTCAAGTGGACTGGTCCCCGCTACTTGCGAAAAAGATCAAATCGCGTAAGCTGGCTGCGCGGCTGCTGTGATGGCGAGGGGTACGCGATGGATCTTGGGAATGATTCCGCGAGATGGGCGCAGGGGGAGAATCTCCAACCGCCCTCCCGCTGGGTTCCGGTGCTCATCATTGGTGCGGGACCGACCGGACTTCTGTTGGCTGCCGAACTTCAACGCCGCGGAGTGCAATGTCATCTGATCGACGCCCAGCCGGCGCCGCTGCACTGGGACCGGGCGACGCTGGTACATCCGCGCTCGCTCCAGATCTTTGAAGCGATCGGTCAGGTCGAAAAGCTGCTCGACGTCGCTTGCAAGCAGCGCGTGATAGCGATCCACTCCGGGGGGAAATCGCTTGGAAGAATCGACCTGTCAATCTGCGGCAGCGTTTATGGCTTTAGTCTGGGTGTGTCGGAGGAAGTTACCGAATCCATCCTGACGGAGTATCTGCGCTTGCAGGGCGGGGAGGTGAACCGCTCCTGTCGGTTGGTCGGGCTGACGTCCCATCCTGACGGCGTCGTGGCGGAGATTGACCGCAATGGCGAGCGTTATCAAATCGGCGCACACTGGCTGGTGGGATGTGACGGCATTCACAGTGCCGCACGTGAGCTGAGCGGCATTGGTTTCGAAGGCCACAAACTCGCCCGGCAGTGGGCGGTCTTCGACGCGATCGTCGAAGGCTGGACCGACACCTACGAAGGAATTTTCGCCTATCAGGACATTCTCCCTATCATCTTGAGTCCGCTTCCCGGCAAGCGCTGGCGGGTTTATCTCAGGCCGAGTTCGCTGGAGTCGGACGTCGTTATAGACGCCGCATCCACCCTTCGTATGTACCTGCCTTCTGCATCCTTCACCAGTGTGGAGAACCCCACACGATTCAACTGCTATACCAGAGTGGCCACACAGTTCCGTGCCGGGCGAGTGTTTCTAGCCGGCGATTCGGCACACCTGTGTTCTCCCGGCGAAGGGCACGGCATGAACACCGGCATTCAGGACGCCTTTAACCTGGCGTGGAAACTGGCCCTGGTCCACGACGGGGCCGCCAATCCCCGACTACTCGATAGCTACCAGGCCGAGCGACATCCGATTGCCGAAATGATCACCCAGTCCGGCGATGCTTTCGAACAGGCCCTGCTGTTGACCGACCCAACCGAGCGTGCCCGCAGAGATCAAGCGACCAGGACCATGCTTAACCATCCGGAGGATCTGCATCAGCAAGTGATGGCGGAAACGGAACTCATCAACGACTATTCTCACTCGCCCATTGTGACCGGGAATGCGTGCAAGGGCCTCGCTCCCGGCTACCGCTTGCCCGACAACGTCACCGTGAATTGGCCGGATGCGACGCCGTGTGGACTCCATCAGCTCGCCCACCGGGCAGGGCATACTCTGATACTGCTGGCCGGTCCGGTCGCAGATGCTCGTGTGCTAGTGGACCTCCATGCCGCGTTACAGAAGGTCGCGAAGGATTCTCCCCTGTTTGCAGAGACGTTCGCCATCGCTACTGCCGTCGACGCGCCAGCCAAGGTCGGAAGAATCGATGGCTCCGCAGCCGATCAGCTCGGCATTGATGGCATTACGCTGCTGGCGGTGCGTCCCGATGGATACGTCGGCCTCAGATCGGACCAGGACCACTTACGAGCGCACCAGCACTACTGCACTCTCATTCATGAGGGAAAACCTTGAATGACACACGGTGAGGTAGCAAAACTGTTCAGTAAGTACGAGAAGGCAAGCACTTGGCCAGGCAAGAACGCACAGCGGTTTTTCTTTTGGGTCAGTGGACGTGGGGGCCACAGAACCGCTTATCTCGGTAAGGATGACGGGAAGGCTCGTTATCTTTGGGTGCCGATCGAGGAGGTGATTGACCACGTTGAACCGACCGGCCACACTGACTCGGAGAATATTTACTATCGGCCGAAAAAAAAGTGCGTCGGGAAGGGCGGTCGGCTCCGACCCCTAGAGCTGGCTGGTGGCCGATATATCCCGTCGCCTACGCTCGCCTGATTTTGGCAATTGTCGGGCGCAGCCTTGCTGAACAGATGGAGCCCAAATCATTCAGATGATTCGTGGCGAGTGACCCAGCCAACGCACAATCTAACAAGGGTGCCAGTTTTGCCGAAGGCAGGGCGGGGCAGTTTCCTGGGTTACAGAGCCTCGATCAGGACGGCGCGCGCACGAGGCGGCGATTCCATCTGCACCATCGGACACCAGAGTCAATTCCCTGACGCTACTTTGAAACTCAGCGAGAACGAGTCTAAGTCTTAGACTGCCGGTTGACCGGCTAGAATCACAAGCCACAAAAATTATCCCAGAAAAATTTCCGAGCCGAAACTTTTCTCGGTCTACCCGACTCGGGCTGGGCTGGCGCTTCGACTCTTACCTACCCTTGGTCTTAATCGTTGCAAAGGCCGAACGAGACAGACCCGGGTGCCTTACGGCCGGAACTCAACGAGCGGGAGGTGCGTCAGCGGCACGTTTACAGCGGAACCTCGCACTGCTTCTGGTACATCCATGTCAAGAAATGGCCTGCCGAGAATTGTGCGGCGCCATAAGTGTTCTTGTATTGGCTGACTAACTCCTTCATTTTGTTAGCGTCGCTGGAATGTCGCTTTCGGAAACGATTTACGGAGTTCCTCAGGGCGTCGGGCCCCCGAGCCCGAGAGTCATCTGGGCAACCGAATGTATAGCATTCGGCCGCATCCAATAGCGTGCATAGCTCAGGGTAATGCGGCCTGCCAGTGAAACACTCCAGATATGCGACGAGCATCGGAATGTCGATTGGAGGAGCTTGGAAGTATTGTCGGAACTCATTGCTTCCCCAGGTGGTTTGCAACAGGCCGGCGTAACCTCTCAGTACTGACGGCAGGTGCTCAATAAGCGCCACCGGAAAAAACTTGTCTTTTTCACCTTCAAGTGGGAATCCTATCGGCCATTCCTTGGTGACCCCAAGAACGAACCCGCGCTGGAAAGATTCCAATTGACTGGCGAGGCGGTTCATTTCACGACTCAAATCCAGCGCCATCCGCTTAGTATCTTCCCTGGCGTTTCTCAGGTCCTCACTTATCTTTTGCTCCTGCACGACCGCGGCATGTAGGAACTCGACGATCACGACCTTGTTGCATTTGGCACGAACCAGGCGCTTCATCGCTCCTCGTGTAACCGGGTCCCGATCAATGTACTTCTCAAATCCTAACGCCCACTTCCGAATTGGAGGGTCGTAATCCTCACCGTTACATGCGACTGCGGCAGTACGGCTAGCCGGTTTGCTTGTCTGGGTCAGCGCAGCTTTCATACTCCAATTGTGACGCTGAACCGGACGAAAGCCTACCCGAAATATCACCCGTCTTCGTCCGGTCTTGGGGATGGTCGGTGCGCTAAAGTGCGCGCATGGATACGAAACTCTTATTCAGCAAGAAGGAAACCGCACAGACGCTTTCGGTCAGTCCCCGCATGGCCGATCACCTGATTGCTTCGGGTGTTTTACAGGTGAAGCGGGTTGGCCGGAGGGTCCTCGTTACGGGTGCCTCCCTCGAAGACTTCGCGGGAGGCGGAAAGTCAAACGAGGACAATAAGGTGATCCAACCTTGATCCGGCTGGCACCATTACGGGTATCCGCTCACCACATTCGGAGGGGGACAATCTCTCCCCTTTGGACGGCTAATTAGATGGTCGGTGCAATCGACACACTTGAGATTCTTGCTCCGGCTGAGAAGTACTGGAGAAGCGGACTTCGCAGGGTCCTTGAACCTCTACCCTCGAAGCGCCGCCACTTACTCAGGCAACAAGCGTGGAGATACAGATCAGTCGTTGACCTGCGCGAACAGGGATTGTCATCGGTGCTCTACATCGACAACAAATCGAGCGGAACAAGCAAACTGGTTCTGAAAGATGTTGGCGGGTTGCCGTACCGGCGTGTGCTGGATGAAGCTGTCGCCTTGTTTCAGACCGACGTTCTGGCCCTCAAGGTGACGCGGATTGATCTTGCGGTGGATGTCAACGGATTTCCGGTGACGTGGTTCCGGGATCATATCTGCGTCAGAAACCGGCGTTCCAGATGCGAGATAGGGACGCTGTCCTATCGCACTACCGTCAGCCGCGAAGTCGAAACGATATACCTCGGAGCGCGACCAAACCTCTTTCGAATTTACGACAAAATCGCTCAGCTACGCGCTGAAAACCACGGGGCGCCTCTCGATAAGTCATGGCCGAAGAATGCCATCGTTACTCGCGTCGAGCGACAATACGGCGGCAAACGAATCCCGAAGCAGCTTGCCACGCTGGGGCAGGTGCGAGAACAGGCGCTACGAATCAATCCATTTGAACCCATAGAGTTCTCGCCCGCAGGGCCCGGGCCGATTCCCGTCGGCCTTGGTGGATCAGCGTACTTAAAGGTTCTTGGTATGAGAAAACTGGTCGCGGATCGAGGACTTCAAGGCGCAATCGCGGAACTCAATCAACGCACGGGCGGCAAGGGCAGGCGACTCCTTCGGGGTATCCAGGGTTTCTCGGACAACGATCAACCAATGGAACTCCCTGACCTGTTGACGAAGTATCGGCAGTGGCTAGCGGCACAATTCA
The DNA here is from genome assembly GCA_963699185.1 of uncultured Acidobacteriaceae bacterium. Lineage (GTDB taxonomy): Bacteria > Acidobacteriota > Terriglobia > Terriglobales > Acidobacteriaceae > DASRAA01. Next base: position 3,079,838 of record OY969419.1, read on the forward strand.
ACGACAACACGTATCAAAGGGGTCCGCAGAAGATAACCGAGTAGCACCGAGACTGACGTGATGTATGGATTTCGCCTGCGGGCGACAAGGAGATGGCAACATGAACGAAGAAAATAACAACACGGCAAGAAGCGCGGAAGTAAAAGTACCGACAACCTGCTTTCTGCTTACGAGGCGCAATGCAAGGAAGCGCGGATCCGAAATGCTGACAATGAATGGCTTGGCCCTCACTTTGGCGAAGGAGTGGTTGAGGAAGTAAATGGGTCAGCGGCCGCTGAGGTTATCGGATTCCTCCCCACCCGGCATGAGCTGCTCGAATTGGCAAGATTTTGGGCCAACGTTGCTGTGGACATTGAGTATTTTTGGTTCCGCTATCAGAAGCACAGCAGCGCAGGGATATGTCGGCGGACTTTTGCATGGAAGCGCGTCGCCAGAATTCAAGAACTTCTAGGTGCCGACGGAGACAAGGTCGTCGACGAAGTCTACGAGAAGTTCGGAAAAAACCAGAATGACAAGTATTGGGAGGCGTTCATGCATGGAGATTACGAACAGCGTAAAGCAGCCCAAGAAGAGATCGCACGGATTATCGAAGATAAAGACGCTAACCAGAATGCGCAGTAAGGAGATTCAGTACGAAGCAGCCGCTGGAGGTAGCTTTGGACGCTAAGTCTGCTGTAGGACGTGTCAGCCGAGCACGCATTCCAAAATCGCGCGTTTCTGGGTGGCGGCAAGGACTGCGCGCGAAAGATTGAGACAGGCAGATTCAGCCGTTGGGTAAATAAGTGATTTTGAAATAGGGACACTAGGTACCGGATGGAAGACCTCGGCCACAACTCGCAGATGACCGCTCAACCGGAGCGTGTTATCGTTCTGCCCGAGGCGAACTCCAGCCTTCCGCTGAGAGGAGTCGACTTTCAGCGAATGGCAAAACGGAGGTTTCAATCCCCAAAACCCTTCCGCGAGGGGAACTGGTGGTGGATCAAAGTAAGACAAGACCAGTTCTCAAACGGAAGACTTAAACGCAAGCAGAAGCGAGTGAAAGTAGGGCCAGCAACTCTTAAATTCCCTGAAGCGCGAACAATTGCCAGTGAGATCTTGAGGCCCATGAATCAGGGCTTGGAGGTCATCGGTTCGGCAACTCAGTTCGGTTCATACGTGGATGGGGTTTATCGAGGAACGGTCCTTCCACTTCTCGCTTCCACAACCGGAACGGTTTATTGCTGGGTCCTCGACAAGTACCTGATACCGACCTTTGGTGACGCGATGTTACGCGACCTGGACACCATGACGCTTCAGAAATACTTCAGCGGCCTCGGAAAGAATCACGCGACGGCTATGAAGGTGAAGGACGCGCTCGGAAGTGTCCTGAGCAGCGCATTGAGGTTCGGGCTACTGTCGAAGAACCCTCTCATTGGCGTGCAAATTCCCTCCCCTAGGGTCGGAAGGCGCACAAAACCCCACATCACGCCCGAGCAATTTGATGCCCTGGTGAACCTCGTAGCCGAGCCATACGCGACCATGATTTACACCTGCGTCATGGCTGGCCTGCGAGTCTCCGAGCTAGTCGGGTTGAAGTGGGAGGACATCCATGCAGACTCGCTCACGATCGACGAGCGTTTTTCTCGCGGCGAATGGGGATGCCCTAAGACCTCTGCGAGCAGCGCGACAATCGGAGTGGACGAGAGAATCATCCAGCGCATCAACCGTCTGAAGGACATGGAAGTGGCGATCAACTGGGGAGCGCGAGGAGCCAAGAGGACCTTCAAGCTGGTTCTCTCCGACGCCCCGGGGGATCTCGTGTTCCAGTCCCTCATCAAGCGAGGCCCAATGTCGGATCACAATGTCCTATCTAGGCACATCAAGCCCGCGGCCAGAAGACTCGGCCTCGGGTGGGTGAACTGGCAGGTGTTACGGCGTTCGTATGCGACCTGGTTGGTCGAGGCGGGCGCTGATCCAAAGGCAGTGCAGGCGCTGATGCGGCACAGCCGGTCATCGACCACCATGGACATCTACGCGCAATTCGTGCCGGCAGCACAGCGGCGTGCAGTTTCGCAGATGATGGACATGGTGACAGCTAGACTCGCCAAGACAACACCGGCGAGCGTATCGGTCAATTGAAATCGGGCGTCAATTGTGACGTTAATGGGACGTACTGAGGATTTGGCGGAATGGAAGTGATTGAAAAGAATGGTGGACCTGAGCGGGATCGAACCGCTGGCCTCCTCGTTGCGAATTATGAAACCGAATCGAGACGGCGAGACGCAGAAGAAGCGCACGTGATACGGAGAGGCAGTGTTCATGGGGCTTGGGTCGCTGTCCGCTGCCTCTCATCTATTCCCGAGCGACATCCTCCGACACAGCCCGATGCGGGCAGGGATGGCAGGGTTACGACACAAGGCACGACACAAACAAGTTGCCATCCCTCGGGCGATGCTTGCGCGTCCGGTTGCCCTTATCTCGCCCTTACAGTGGATAGCGAGATTGCATCAGCCCCGGGCCAGCCGCTGCCTCGTGTGGAACTGACCGCAACAATCAGGGCGCGGCTTCGGCGCCTCCTAAAGTGGACTTTGGACTTTGAACTGTGTTTTGAAATGCCCAGCATTGTCCGGTGTCGGCAGGATGCGCGGCTTCGGCGCGTGTCCGGCCTCTCCGACCCACTTCTCAGGGAGTCGGGATGTGGTATCCCTAACGCTGCAGTATCTCTCAGAATGAGGTTCGAGGTGGTCGGCAGGCAGTCCCGGCTGCTAGCGATTTCGGTGCCCGACTGCAGTGAATGGTCCGCTCCAATTTTGGAGTGCGGATCAATGGGCGGTCAGAAGCAGCCGGGCACAGTCCGCCCCACCTTCGGTAGAACAGGGCACCATAACAGATCAGCCTTGCGTAGGTGACGTGCTAGGTTAACCGTCGGACTCTTCCGACATTGGATCTTCGGGCGGAGCCAATTTCTCAGTCATCTCCGCTGTCACTGCTTCCACGATTTCCAGCACCCCCCGCTTCACCTCCTGCATATCATAGTCACCCGGTACGTCAGGCTGACTGGCGGCCTTAATGGCGTTACGAATCGCTCCGCATACTCCCAAAACAGCATTGGTGAACTTCGCGCGAGGACGCGCTTCTGCTTCGTACACGCTGTGGCGCAACTCTCCACACCGGGCGCTGATTGCGGGTTCGGCGAATGTAAGAACCTTCGCTACGTGACCGAAATCGTTTCTAATCTTGCGAATAAGGTGGAGGTCTCGTCTCGTTTGGTTCGGCAGCAGGCCGAGCGCATAGCAAATCTCGATCCGCCCAGAAAATGACCCTAGCGGACCAAGGGGGCGGAGTAGCTCATCGTTGACATCTTTGTCATCGACAAATGTTCGCCGAAGCAAGACTTCTAGCTGATCGGCAAGATAAGCCGCGGCCATTAACGCGCATCCGCGGTCAGTCTCCGCGTCTAGGAAGTGGCGAAACTCGAAAACCTCGTCTACGTGTTGAAACGGATCTTCAGTCATGGCAGATCAGAGCACATCAGCGGTTCATGTCGCGGGTGATCAGGCGTCGTTTGACACCCGAAGTCGCGGATGCAATTAGTGGGCTACTTCGGCACGATCCGTGACGGTATGCGATGCCTCCTCAGGACATCCGCAATGTGACTTGTCATTCCAACTTGACCTCTGAGTCGGATCCCAACGCTCCCTCCTTGAATAAGCCCAAGCAATTCGCGAAGTCCGCTGAGACCGCCAGCGACATCGAAGTCCATTTCGCGCTCAGTCTCTCCTGGCACAATCACCGCATCCTGCGACAAAGCCGCCTCAGGCTGGACCTGTAACACCCAAGCGCTGTCGCCGTCAAACGCCCATTCCGCGCGGATACTACCTATGTGGGAAACTAAGGTGGCATAGACCTCTCCAACCGCATCCGCGACCACCGGCGGTAGTGCGCACGGCTTTGACCTTCCAAGCATCAAGTCGTCGCCGAAACCGGGGACGCCCTCCAGAATCATCTTGCCATCCAAAGACGTCAATACGGCACCAGAATACTGGGCGGGCACTTCGTCTTGCACCAGAACGGAGGCTATCACTTCATTTCCGGGCACCTCCGCGACAAGTTCGAATGGGTCCTTCCAACCCCGTACCGTTGGAAATAGTCCCGGCTCAGGGACGCTGGGGCACGTTCGGAGCCAAACAACTTCTTCGCCTGTTGGCTCTCCGAAGGTGAACGGTCGTATCCTTCGACATAAGTTGGTCGCTCGGGGGACTCTTATTCCCAACGCTGCGGCCACCACCAACCCAAATGCTTTATCCCCGATCAGCTTGGAAAACGCATTCGGCCACATGAGCACCGGATGCGAGTGGATAGCGGATGATGCCTCCATCTCCCAAACGATCATATGGTCGTGCCGATAACCCCTTCGAATTGGGTGCAGGCTAAATTCGATTCGCGCGTCCTGCTGTCCTGAAATCCCAGTTGAAAACCCGTATACCAACTCCAGTATTCTGTCCCCAAGCTGTCGCTCCGTGCTGACGATGTCTCCAGTCTCCACAACTCTCGGGGTGCTTCCGGGCGCAAACTCGATCACGTCACCGTGCGCAACCCCAGAAACTCCGCCATCAGTGACGTCTACCGTCTCGTTCGCAATCACGTAAAGGCCCTCGCCTGTAAGTCGCTCGACCGCACTCTGCGCAGCGCCAACCGCCTGAAGGCCGTACACGAACTCATGACCTTGCGGGTCGTTTGGATGGAAGCTGCGAATGTTCACTCGTCTCTCTGGAGAATTTGCAAGGAGTATTCCAAGAGCTTCCTCGACTCCATGAAATAAATAATTAGGGGCGTACCCGCATACCCGCGCAAACCGTTGACGCCGAGCCGGGTCGAAGCTCACGAATTGGGCGACATTCGCCTTATCAGCGAGATCGTTCAGGATCAGATCTTTGAAATGTTGTTGTGTTGCCACGATTGCGCGATTAGCCTGCTCAGTATTGTGCATTTCAAATCTACCCTACATATAGCTGGCGTCGAAGGCAACGGAGCACACCAATGACAAAAAGGGACGAATACAACAGCAACGATAAATCGCGGAGAGGAGGCCATCGTTCAGCGGCCGTGCGCGAAGATTTCGAAGTCGATAAAGGACGAATCGTTCATAGCAATGCGTTCAGGAGACTTCAAGCCAAAACACAAGTGTTGGGCGTCGGAGAAAGAGATTTCTACCGCACGCGTCTGACCCACTCTCTTGAAGTGGCGCAACTCGGTCGCGGGATGTGCGTTGAATTGCCAACCGAGGCTTCCGACGGCTTTCGCCCAGACGCCGATCTTGTTGAAGCAATCTGCCTGGCACACGACATTGGGCACCCCCCGTTTGGACACTCGGGCGAAGACTTTTTGCACGAAAAAATGAAACCGTACGGAGGCTTCGGGGCGAACCCCCAGAACATCCGAATCGTCACATTTCTCGAAGCCAAATATCCTAATACCGGTCTCGATCTGACTCGCGCCTGTATCGATGGACTCACGAAATATCCGAATCTGTATGACAAATCCTTCCCGGACCTGGAGCCGATAACCCCACACGAAGACCCTAAGTTTACTTACTCGAAAGAACCCTCAGACATCGAGCTCTTCAAGTGGCTGAAAGCGGACGTCGAGCATCCGCAATGGGTGCCCCTGGAATGCCAGATCGCGGATCTTGCTGATCAGATGGCATATTCCGTCAATGACATAGAAGATGCAATTAGGGCGGGACTCTTCAACCCGATCGACATGCGTAACCGTGCGGAAGACATCTCTGCGCGAGCAAAGAAGAGGCTGCTCAAAAAAACTTCCAAGGACGACCGAGGAGTTACTGACGTCCCCACAATAACAGCTCCGGATGCAATTCGCGGTATGGCGAAGCACCTTCAGGAATCTGTTATGGAGCCAACCGATTACCGAACTCGCAAAGTCAACCTCAAGCAGTGGACTACAGATCAAATCAAAAGATTGAAAAAGGCAAGGATTGTTCGGCGCAGTGAGACTGAGCCGTCGGTACGATATCGTTTGGGACTCAAGGTTGAGATAGAGGCTGACGCTCTAATCGCAGTGCTCAAAGAGACGATAAGCCTGCTCGTTTTTTCCGATCCACGTGTCATGACTTTGGAGGAAAAAGGCCACTATATTATCGGCAAGCTCTTTGACAAATTTAGCGAGGTGACAAAGGACGGCGAGAGCAAGCATCGCCTGATGCCTATTGACTTTCAACAGCTGATCGATGCCAAAGTGGCGCCGAAGGAGAGACTTATTGCCGATTTCATATCGGGAATGACAGATCGATATGCTTATTACTATTACAGTCGACTGTTTGAGCCTGGCGCGGGTTCGTTCTATGAGGACGTATAGACTAGCTCGAACGACACCGACCGATATTAGCCTGGCCAGTGGCGCACAATCACGTGAGACACGGATGCGGGGACCATAGGTTTGCGCACATTGTTGTTGACCGACGACCTGAGCGAGGGCGAGTATTTTGGATTGTCAGGCGTGTTGGAAACTCAAACCCCATTTTGGGGACTCGTCGCTCGCCCGGAGACTCCATGAGAAAGAAGCGTGAATCGCGGCAGCCGATCTTAGAAGTTGACGATATCTTCGTCCTGGTCCTAGGCGGTCTCATTCTTGCCTTAGACGCAGCCGTGTCAACGATCTTTTTCAATGGAACACCACGTACCCAACTGAATTGGTTTCTTTGGCTGGCAGCGCTCACGTATGCAAGGCGAATTGCACTGCGAGCTCTAGATCAGCACTCTAGAGAAACCTCGGAACGAATTCTCGAAAGACTGGAGCCGTTGCTGGAAAAGTCATCAGAAGAATTGCGGGCGGAATTGCAAGAAGTGAAGGAAGATGTCTTGCAGGAGTTACGGGAGTCGCAGCAAGAGCTCTTGGAGGTGTTGCGAGACCTGCGGCTAGCATCGGGAGAAGAACGGCAAGCTCCTGTCAACAGGAAACTGCGGTTGCCAGAGTAGCGGTGCAAGAGGGTTGATCCAGCGGCGGACAAGTAAAGTCCTTTCTAATAAACAACCCGTATCATTTCTGTATCGTTTTGGATAAGGGACGACCCATGCCGTCCCTCCTCTTTCAGTTGTGCAATCGGCCCGATGGTCGATTAATCCACACTGGTCTTGGCGATCAAGTCTTTGCGTCCCACCTCGTACACGGGTCGCGCGACCTCGAACCAGGGTTGCCCTCCCGCCCGATATTGGCGTGGCCGAGCCACTCCTGGACCTGGGCATTGTCGGCGTTGTGGTCGAGCGCATTGGTCGCAGCTTTGGCCCGTCGAAACGCGCTATTCCAAGAGCGACGGACCAAAGCCCCGTGCAGACTGCACCTGTCAACCCCGTTGTAGTGCCGTTTCTCGGTAATCCTTGCCTTGCGTTCGTCCTGGAACTATTCTTTGGGCGATATTCTAGCGGTGGACTTAGCTGTCGCGTCGGTTCGCGAAACGAATGAGATTCCGGGCCGTGGCCTACTTTTCCTCCGCCGCATCACCCCGCTTCAGCGGGCGTGACGCCGGTTTAGTTTTGCTCCGGCGTTTACATACGGGGCACTCATGACGGATCAGCCAATCACCACATGGAAGAAAATAGCGATTCGCGCCGTCTTCGGCGGAATTGGTCTTGCGATCGGAGCCGCCGCGATAATTGGCGCTGCCGTCTGGTTTTCCAATCGACCAAAGCCGACTCCACCGTGGAACTCGAAAGCTTTAACTGCGAAGTTCGACACGATGGAGTTCAGGGTCGGCGCGTCTGACGAAAAAACGAGCTATCCGGTGGACTTCTACTACAACGTCCAAAACAATACGAATCAAACGTATCAGTTCACTCCCGCAAGTATCACGCCGCTCGCTGTTCTGACGCATGGCAACGCGCTGTCTAAGGACTTCGGCCACTATCAGGCGAGCGCCGCCACAGTCGATGGTCCGCCGTTCATCCCACCCGGTGGAACGGTTCGAATCGGCATAAATGTCTATTACCTCTTCCCTGATGAATTCACAAATGCCGACAAGCAGAATGAAAAAAAGCTCGTTGAAAATCTGGGTCATCGAACGGACGAGCTGAACGGTTTCGTCATCTTCGATGAGCAAAACCACTATCGGATCGATCTGCCCAGGGGATGGGAAGATAAACGAAGGCCAAAACCGACTCTGCCTCAGCGACCAGGAAAGGTGTGTTACCACCATGTCCCTCACGCGATCCGCTCGGCCTTTACCCTAAGTCGAAATGCGCTCCTCTGCCGGGACGGAACACGACTCAATGACCGAAATACTCGATTGCCTGAAAACGGGCCCAGGCGTGAATCGGTTTTGCTCACTTCCCGCAAGCTCCGCTTTGTGTCCGGGTAAAGCCGTCTTTGAACCACATTGGCATCAGTCGCAACAGTCTTAACAGACACCGGACGGGTAACATGGGCGCAGTCGGATAGTGTGATGAATCATGTGAGAGCTTTCATGCAGAAGGTAGCGACCCGAATCAGCGAAGGCAAGACCACGCCGGAATATTGGGATACAGAATGAACCGACAATCGGAATCAGACGTGTCCAAATTTGGAAATCCGAATGTTGGTGGGTGGCTGAGCAGCATGAAAGGGGAAAGAGCATGAAAGCACGATTCCTCGGCTCGTGCTTGGCCTTGACGCTGCTGGTGGGGTCGGTCGGAGCATCAGCACAGTCCGCCAATTCGCAATCGATCGAACCTAAGGGCATCGAACCAGATGGGGAAATGTCACCCCGGCCACCAATGCCGAGTTCTGGCAGACAAAAAGACAAGGCAGTGCAGCTCGGGACAGCAGAATCATGAGGACGCTCACGGCTGCAGGGTGGGACGCCTGCATCGTATGGGAGTGTGAAACGAAGAATCAGACGTTACTCGCAAAACAGGTGTCCCAATTCCTTAACATGCCGATGCGATCCGGCGCTTTAGGGATTCGAGTACGTGGAGGGCAGGGCCACTAATGTCTATTCAGCTTGTTGAAAGTGAAATCCGCCGATTCCTTTCGACCGAAGAACCTGAAGTCATATGCATCAGCGGTCAGTGGGGTGTGGGGAAGACCTTTGCATGGAATCGGTATCTGGCGGATGCACAGGCGAAGCGAAAAGTAGCACTTGCTCATTACTCCTACGTTTCTCTTTTTGGAGTCAACTCGCTGGACGAGCTCAAGTATTCCGTCTTCGAGAACACGGTGCAGTCCTGCGACATAGGGGTCAAGCCAAGCTTGGAAACGCTGCAATCCAACACAACAGCAGTTGCAAAGCGTATCGGAAGAAAAGCGATCCCATTTATTACGCAGATCCCCGTCCTTAAGAATTACTTCGGAGGGATAGGCCCGGCGTTGTTCCTCTCCGTAAACAAGACCATCATCTGCTTCGATGACATTGAGCGAAAGGGAAAGGGTCTCGAAGTTCGTGACATTCTGGGACTTGCGTCAACCTTGAAGGAACATAAAAATTGCAAAGTCTGTCTCATTCTGAATGACGAGGCACTTGAGGACAGCAAGAAACAATTTCTCACGTACTTTGAAAAAGTTGTCGATATTTCACTCAAATTCGCGCCTTCCCCGCAGGAGTGCGTCGATATCGCTCTTCCCACCGACACGGAGATCGGGCGCCTGCTAGCTGACAATTGCGTTACGCTCGGTATTTCAAATATCCGATTAATCAAGAAGCTGGAAGGGTACGTCGGCAGGGTTCTTCCCCTTGTCAAATCATTTGATGATGCCGTGATTAGGCAGGCCGTGCAGTCTATCGTTCTGCTTGGCTGGAGCGTGTATGAGCCCGGCAGGGCCCCGTCACCTGAATATCTTCTGAAACGTCGCACACACAGCCTGCTCGATACCAAGAAGAACGAACCAGTGCCGCCCGAGGAGGTTCGCTGGAATTCCCTGCTGGCGGTTTATAAATTCACCTCAATTGACGAATTTGATCTGGTCTTGCTTGATGGGGTTCGGAATGGTTTCTTTGATCCTCATCTCGTACAGAAACACGGCGGAGAGCTGGATAGACAAGCAAAGGCCGCCAAGCTCAACAACTCCTTCGTCGATGCCTGGGGACTCTACCACGACTCGTTCGCCGACAACCAAAATGAAGTGCTAGACCGCATGTATAACGCGTTTCGTGAAAGCCTGCAAGCAATCAGCCCCATGACTATGAATAGCACCATCCGCTTATTCAAAGAACTTGGAAGGCCAGAGCAGGCAACCGAACTCCTTGATTATTACGTCGAGAACCGTGAAGATGCTGACCCGGAGTTTTTTGACCTAGACAACTATCATTTTCGAGGCGACATCAGCGACCCTGACGTCATCGAGGCCTTCCGGTCGAAGTATGCCAGCATCGCTGTAAAGCGCGATGTCCAGGAGATTCTGCTTTCAATGGCGAAGCTGGGTTGCAGACCCGACGACATTCAGGTACTGAGCGCGGCACCTGTGGATGAATTCTACAAAGCCTTCAAGCAGGCTAAAGGCGATGATTTGCGCAAGATTATTAACTCGTGTCTGCAGTTTGACAATGTTACCAATGCATCACCTGAGATGAGGAAGATATCGGCGAGCGCAATTGAGGCGTTGCAGCGCATTGGCAAGGAATCGCCGATCAACGCGCAGCGAGTCAGAAAGTATGGAGTTGAGGTTGATGAAACTGGCGAGGAGCATTGAATGCCCGGCTCACGACGGGCGATCCATTCTGTTTCTTGCGCGGAGTTTTCTGCGACGGTGTTAGGCATGGGCTCCCGGATTGTCGCACGGCGGCAAGCGGGTGAGAAACAGGGACCGCAATTGATCGCAATCGTATCCCCGGCGGACGCCATGGTAAGGAAATCTGATGGCTTGGGGTGCAGGCCAAGGCCGCGTAACAGCCGCGCTAACTTGTGCCCCGACAGCCCGCGCCATTTGGAATCCGGCGCACCCTGAAGTAACTGAAGCATGGTGGCGGTGCCCATGCGAATTATGCGCCCTCGCACTCCAATGGCGGTTGTACCGGCTGCCGGACGCATAAGACAATTCTAGCGGTAACGGCACCTTGAGTCGCCCCGGCATTGATTCCCAAAAATGAAACGAGCCCTGGCGGCTTTCTGGGCGTTCCCCAGTGCTCGGACATGGGTTTAGTTATTGCACCCGCCTTGCCGTGCTCTCTTCGATGCCCTGAAGGCCGCAAGTCATGCATTCGTAGGTGCCGATGTTGTTTCGGCGGTACAGGGCGTAACTCGCACAGCGTGAGCAGTGCGGAAACACTCCCGGCGAGGAAGCGCCTTGCCGGGATGCCGACTCGATCTCTTGAGAAGGCCCACGGCTCTTTTCTGCACCGGCCGGTGTTCCCAGCAGCGCATCAATCGCCCGAAAAGCCCGCTCTAAAATCTCGTTTTGTGTCGCCATTTGCCCCATACCCCCTTCCAATGTGTGACAACTGTGACGAACCCGCATAAACACTGGGCGAAACCTCATTTGTTGATGTGTGACAAAGCACTTTTGTCACTCATGCAAAACTCACTACAAACCAGCCCGTTTATTGGCTTGTCACGCATGTCACGCTTCCACGCCCAAATAGCGCGCAATGACGGAGGAAAGTTCCGCGTGCTGGTAGCCTCTTACCCGTAGAGTGTCGGTTACGCGCGTGACTCTTGCCGCGACTCCGAAAGGTTGCAGCAGTCGCGCCAGTTTGCGCGGTGTCAGTTCGTATTCTCCCCATGGGCTTTCCTCCAGTTGCTTCAACAGCTCGATCAAGGTTGCCGTATCGCAGCGCTCCCGGCCTTCCGGCCAGATGTCCCTAATATCCGCCAATAATTTCAGCGGCAGCGAATTGTCCGCGTCTTCGCCAGCCTTGCTAGCACATAGCAGCAAAGCGCATTGCTTCAGCTCTTCCAGTCGATCTGGAGCGGCAAGCGAACAAGTTGCGAATAGGGGGATCCAGAGATCAGCATCGCGGTCCTCAAGAAAAGCTAGATCATTTGCCATGAGCCGCGTGTAGGCTTGCGCGATGCTTGCCTTGTTCTCTTCCACGAAAGCAGCGACCGAGTCCCTAATTGGCTTTGCGTCGGCTGCGGCGCGTGAGGGCAAGAATCGTTCGATCTTTTGTTCCGGCGCACGGCGTTGCATAGTGATGACAATGGAACGGTCTGTCAATGTGTCCGGCAGCCTGCCGATCACCGCAAATGCCTTCGGCCCATATACCTGAAAATGCCTGAGTTCGTGCCTAGGGCCATCGCATCGAGGGATCGTTGCCCCTTTGCGATGACCAGCGTTCAGAACTGCGAGGAGTGTTTGGGTCGATTCAGACTTGTCTCTCCGGTTGAACATCTCGATTTCGTCGAGCAGCAATGTAGGACCCCCGGCTAACATCCGATATAGCGCGGCGGGCGACGGTGCGGTCCCGCGCCAAGGGTTAGAGACCAATTGCTCCAGCCCTTCCAGCAACCGCGTCTTGCCACATCGTTTCGCTGGCGAAAACAATGCGAGATACGGGAAACAATCGAAGCTATTTGCTGTGTGTGTGGCGATTGTCCAGACAGCAACGGCCAGGTATGCGGCATTGGGTAGAACGGAAAAGCGTCGGACGAAACCTTCGACGCTACCAAGTAATTGAGTGGGCGCTGTAGTAGGCGTGGCTTGCTCTGAAGCCTCAGAAGTCATGCCGTCCCATTCGAGCGGCAAGCCTTCCACATCCCTGAGCAATTCCGGGTTCTGCTCCAGCAGTTCGCGACGGGCATATTGTTCGTGTGTGCTCATTGCAAGACCTCGACCCAACGGCCCGCGTCATCGCGCAGGCCACCGTTCTGGCGCACGGAACGAATCATCTCGTTGCGCTGGTCGGGAAGGACGATATACCTGGCGCGTTCAGCGGGAGCGGCAAACGATAACAGCGTGTATGCGGGCAACTCAAATTCCAGCAGCGTGTGTGCTGCTTTCAGCATTCGCCAGAGGACTTCACACTCGCCGTGGAAGCGCTCAGGTTCGCCTCGATTCAATACTGCAAGTCTCTCACTGGCTTTCCGTTGTTTACGTTCAATTTCATGGATGCGGTGCCGATGTTGGCAGCGCAAGAACCGTTCCGCTTGCTCAAGCGTCTCTGCTGCATTCTCGATTCGCTCTCGCCTTCGTTTGTGCTCGTCTAGCTTTCGGCGGAAATCTGCTCCGCGGGAGTCCTCCAGTCGAATACCGGCAATATCCGCGACGTAATGGAGCGCCTCGGAAAAGTCACACCGATTCACGAAACGCACCAGCTCGTACACGTCCCCTCCCGCATGGCAGCGATGGCAGTTCCAAAGGCTCTCGTTAAATGCGAGGGTTTCTTTCGAGGAACCTTTGCACAAGGGGCAATCTGCTCGCTTGCGATTGCGGACACGCGCCCCGAGCGCCCTGAGAATCTGGGGAATCGTAACTGCGCGTGCAACTTCGCGAACATCGGGCACCATGATCACTTCTCCCGATATCGGACGGACGCGCCGAACTGTGAGCAGCCCGCAAGTTCGGGTTTCGCGCCCAACCCCTCACCCGCGACAAGGAAAACTAGCGCAATCGCAAACTCAGGCTCTCGGAGCGATTCCCAAACGCAACGCATCACTTCGACTGCCTCGTGTCGGACGCTCTTGGGGCAAGTTGCATCGGTCGCGTTCACTTCGCCTCCGACAGAAATCTGTTGATCTCGTCCGGGTGGAAAAGCAAGCGCCTACAGAACCGAGTGGGACGCAGCTTGCCTTTTCGCACGAATGCCCGAACCGTGTGGGGAGACACAGAAAGCAGTTTTGCCACTGAGAGCAGCGTGAGCAGTTGGGGAATGCTCGCGGCCGTCACTTGCTGCCCTCCCTGTTACCGCCCTTGGACCCTCCGCTGCCTTTCGATAGGAACTGCTCCAGAGATTTCGCCGGTACGAGACGGCGGCGGCCAACCTGCACAGATGCAAGCTCCCCGCGCTCAATGGCGTACTGAAGCGTTCGCATACTGAGTCCGCTCTCTTCGGCTGCCCGCCGAAGCGTGTAGGTAATCGGCATATTTTTCTCCTGAACCTCTTGTCTTTCATGAACAGAGTGGCATATGCTGGCGTAGATATGAAACTACAACATCATATCGACGCACCTAAAGGGTCTTCGTGGTGGAGGCCGTCGGAGGTGACGGTCCACGGCGGGAATCTTTACTGCGCACTTCAACCTAATCGGCACTATGAATTTGAAGACGCTTACGAACGCAGTCCCCACACTCAGTTTCTGAACGCCCGGACGGATGAGGAGATTCGCATCTTCGTGAAAGCGTGGGGTCCTCTATACGTTCGCAGCGATCAGCGGATACCTGGCATCGCGTTGCAACCCCTGAGTGAATACCACGCGAAGAGAAGATGGCTTGCGGCTTTCGTCGGACTTATGACCGCGATTCAGAATGCTCGGATGGAGCGGGAGAGCTTTGAAGAGTTTGTGCTGGCGGAAACAGAGACGGACAGGCTTTCCCCGGCACACGACCCTGACGCTGAGGCGTTCTTTCTGGTGCTAGTCCGGTCGGAATTCAGGCTTCAGGGAGCGCTTTCGGAGTGGACAAAACAGGCTCCGCTCCCCGAAATACGCGCCGCAATTCAATTTGTTTTGGAAACATATCCCATTGTTCTGCCTCTGGGCTTGAAAGCTCTCCGACATAAGAAGGGGTTCACCCTCCAAGGGCGGTGGCTGTTGGACAACCTTGAGACTGCTCTGCGTTGGATGGTTTGGTACGACGCATTCCGAACAGACCCGGTGCTGTGTTGTGAAGAGTGCCGGAAGTTTTTTAAGCCACATAGCGCTCACAAGCGAAAGTTTTGTTCTCCAGAGTGCGCGAGGCGTTTAACAGCCCGCAAATGGCGACGACAAGACCTCGCAAAGAAGCGTCTCGATAAGGAAAAGATCCAAGAAAGGAGTAAGAGGAATGTCACTAAAAAAGCGCGGTAAGACGTGGCACACACATTTCTTCGTAGACGGCCAGCGGTTCCGGCAGTCGCTGGACACGACCGATTACCGGGAAGCCCTGCGGATCGAAAAGAAGTTGATCGGCGAGGCGAGGGCCGGCAAGCTCTCCGCCAAACGCAATGAAACCGCAAGACTGCCTTTCGGCGAAGCGGCTGAGCAATTTCTGCGAGACCGCACTCCGCACCTGGCTCCTAAGAGCGTGAGCACGGAACGTGAGCGGTCAAAGGCGGTCAATCGCACATTTGGCGATACACCCGTCTGCCGTATCACTCCTGAATCGGTGCTTGCCTACGTTCGCGAGCGGAAAGCGGGGGGGATCTCCAATGCGACAGTGAACCGCGAGCTAGACGTAATTCGCGGCGTGCTCAAGAAAGCGAAGCGCTGGCATCTATTTGCAGACGAGATTCGCCCCCTTCCCGTTCGCCAGAACGTCGGGCGGGCACTCGCCTATGACGAAAAGCTGAGACTGCTCAAGATCGCGGCTTCTCGCCCTGAGTGGCAGACGGCAGCCTGGGCTGCGACCCTTGCCCTGAATACGACCATGCGCGGCTGCGAGATCAAGCAACTCTGCTGGCGAGACATTGACCTGATGGAAAGGGCAGTCACGGTTCGCAAGAGCAAGACTGAAGCCGGAGAGCGGGTCATTCCCTTAAACGGTGATGCGTGGAATGCCATTGTTTCGCTTTACAGGCGCTCCAGAGCGTTCGGTGACGTGCGGCCTGAGCATTATGTGTTCGCCGCGTGTGAGAATGCGCATTTTGACCCTATGCGGCCTCAAAGAAGCTGGCGAAGCGCATGGCGGTATCTGACGGCAGCAGTCCAATGCCCTGCCTGTAGCAAACTCCAACGTCCTGCAGAGGCTTGTGTCAAACCCGAATGCAAGACAGATATGAAGGGAATCAAGAGTCCGCTGGCGAGGCTGCGCTTCCATGATCTCCGCCACCATGCGATTACCGAACTTGCCGAATCACAGTCGAGCGACGGCACAATCATGGCGATTGCCGGACACGTCTCTCCCAAGATGCTCCAGCACTACTCGCACATTCGGATTCAGGCGAAGCGCACGGCGCTCGACAGCATCTCGACTCGGCGGGCGGATTCGGTCAATTTGGAGGGGCTAGAGGGGGGTTACGACACAAACAACGACACAAAACAGCGGAGTGAGGCTGAGGGGCTTGCGCAAGTAGTTGAAAAGATGGTGGACCTGAGCGGGATCGAACCGCTGGCCTCCTCGTTGCGAACGAGGCGCTCTCCCAGCTGAGCTACAGGCCCATCAATGACGGGACGTAAGGCGCCGCACCGTTACTCGGCGCGACCAAATCCTCACGTTATTTATTTATTATACAAACAATCTTGGCTGCATGAACATCCGGAACTCAGGCCGCGCGCCGGAACTCATCCAACGCGAGAGCGAGGCGCTCCAGTCCTGCTCGCGTCATCCCCGGATCGCCGCCGATGCCGATGCGGAAATGTTGTGGCATGTCGAAGTAGTTCCCTGGCACCACGCTGGTCTCGTACTTTTCGCGCAGTAACTGTACGAACGCCTCGACGTCGCCTGATCGCAGTTTGGGAAAGACAATTGTTCCCTGCTCTGGACGATAGAAATCAAGATCGTCTCTCGCGTCGAGAAAGGCATTCAACGAGCTGCGATTCTCCTCGAGCAGGACTTTTGCGCGCGCCGCAACCTTGTCCAAGTGATCGAGCGCGATTACGCTCAACAACTCGGCAGGGTGAGCCGGCGTCGCCGCGTACAAATCGTTGATGCGCCACATCCGGTGAACGAGTTCCTGCTCGGCAAGCACCCATCCACAGCGCAGTCCGCTCAGCCCGAACGCCTTGGTTAAGCTGCTGGTCACCAGAAACTGATCGCCAAAATGGAATGCCGGGCGCGGCCGGTTTCCGTAAAAAGCTTCGAGGTAGACTTCGTCCACCAGTACTCGCGCGCCGCGAGCTTTCGCAATTTCTCCTACAGCGCGAACGGTAGCTTCGTCGGCGTAGGCGCCAGTCGGATTGTGCAGGTTGGTAAGGATAATCAGTTTGGTAGCTGGCGTAATCTGCCGTTCGACTTCCACTGGATCGATGCGAAACTTGTCTTCTAAGAGCCGCTCGAACCGCCGGAGTTTCGCGCCCAGATAAGACGCCGTCGATTCCAGCAATTCGTAGGTTGGATGTTCGATCAGCACCTCATCGCCTGGATTAAAGCAGGCTGCCATGGCCATGTGGTTTGCGAACGACGTTCCCGCTGCGGCAAATACGCACTCCGTCGGAACTCCGTTGTAGCGCGCCAAGCGCTCTTGCAGCGGGGCGTAGCCATAGACCGTTGGACCGTTGATCTCGAGATCTTCGATGCGCACCGGTAGCTCTGCCAGCGGGTAGCTCATGATTCCGCTGGTGGCCAGGTTGTACTTAGCGCCGGAGCGCAGCTTGGCAAACTCCATGTAGGGCGAACCCATCTGCGTACGTTGCAACATTTTCTTCCGTTACTCCAATTCCTGTTTGCGCCGCGCCCAGAAGGCGTACACCGGTACTCCCAGCCGAGAATTCCCATTCCTAACAGCGAGTTTGCGGGGTACTTGTAAATCGTATTGGCCACCACCAACCAGCAAATGGCGACAAATAGTCCGGTCGTATAAGGGTGCCCCGGTACTCGATAATTCCCCACGGCTGTATCCACCGAGGAAGACCTGGCTTCTCTGTGCCGGAAGACGAACAGGCTGGCGCCAGTCAGGCCGAAGAAGATGAAATCCATTGAGACGACATAGTTCAGGATCTTCTCGTAGCTGCCCGACAGCGCGATCACCAGCGTCAGCACGCTCTGCATAACAATGGCCAGCACAGGCACGTGTGACTTCTGATTGACCCGCGCTACGGCTTTAAAGAAGAGGCCGTCGCTCGCCATAGCAAAGTAGACGCGTGGCGCCGTGAGGATCGACTGGCTCAGGAACCCGAGCGTTGAAACCGCGATTCCCAGGGCGATCAGGCGCGCGCCAGTGTTTCCCATCGCCATGTGCATCACAGCAGATGCCGGAACCGTGCTTGCCGCCAGCCCTTCGGCACCGAGCGCCCGCACGCAAACGAAGTTCACTCCGAGGTACAGGACAATCACGCCGCTGACGTCCATTACCAGAGCACGGGAAAGGTTGCGCTGTGGGTCCTTGATCTCGGTCGCGATAAAGTTTGCGGTCTGCCAGCCTCCGAACGCGAAAAGCACCGGCACCATGGCCGCGCCAATGGCCGTAACCAGATCGATGGAGGGCGCGCGATCCAGGACGGGATGCAGCAAGGGATAAGGTGAGCGAATCAGGAACACGCCCGCCAGAACCAGAGTTGCAATGGCTCCGATCTTCAGCAGCATCAGGATGCTTTGGACTCGGCTGCCAGCCCGCACTCCAAGGCAGTTAATGATGGTCAGCAGCACAATCGTCGCCACCGCGACGAGGCGCTCGGACACTGGCCAGTTCGTCAGCTCAAGGAGATAACGCGCGAAGGTCACGGTTACGGCCGCCATTCCGCCCGTCTGGATAACCAACAAGAGCACCCAGCCGTAGAGAAATCCAGCGACCGGATGAAACGCCTGACGCAGATAGGCGTACTGGCCGCCGACGTCGGGCATACGCGCGGCCAATTCGGCATAGATGAACGCGCCCAGCATGGCGACGACACCACCCGCAACCCACACAGCAAGAATCAGAATGGGCGTGTGCACCTGGCGCGCGACCACGTACGGGTTGATGAAGATGCCAGCGCCGACGATTCCGCCCATCACAATCATGGTGGCGTCGAACAGGCCAATTTGCCGCAGCAATTGGGCCGGAGCTGCTCTTGGCGCTGCTGTGGTTTGGGTGGCTTCGGGCATCTTCAGTTTCGTGGGGCTGTGCGAATGTAACACGGGCGACCCATGAGTCCGATGACATCACTCTTCAAAGGTCGAGGCGCGCCGCAGACGGTCGAGAACCGCTTCCCACTCGACGCTCGGCGGCGGTGTTTCCACGGCGATCCAGTCGTAGCCTTTTGTGTCGAGGGCATGCAGCACGCTGTAGAGTTGAGCAGCATATCCGTCGGCATTGTTCGGCATTGCAACTACTTCCCGCACATTTCCGGCCGGCGGACAAGTAATCTGAAGATAAGCGCCGGCACCCTGCGTCGGCACTCGTCCGTTGTGAATGAGGTGCAAAAGTGTGCGTGGACTATAGTGGCGCGGATGCATCCCGGGTGAAGGATGCGCCCCAGTCGACTGTTGCTCGGCTGACGTGATCAGCCCGATCACTTCCTCGATCTGCTGTCGCGAGATGCCTCCGGGCCGGAGCAGGACCGGAACCTCATCAACCAGCGAGAGGACGGTAGACTCAATTCCCACCTGGCACGGACCACCGTCGAGTATGAAATCCACGAGATCTCCAAGCCCCTGCCGTACGTGTTCCGCCGTGGTCGGTGAGACCTGGGTAAAACGGTTCGCACTGGGCGCGGCAACCGGAACCTGCGCCGCTTCGATCAGCGCTAGCGCTACGGGATGCGACGGCATGCGCACGCCCACAGTTGGCAATCCGGCCGTGACGATATCGGGAACGGCCAGTGCCTTTGGAACGACGAGGGTCAGCGGTCCGGGCCAGAATCGTTCGGCAAGGATGCCCGCCCGAGCGGGCCACGACGCAACTCGGCCAATCATCTCCTGATCGCTGACATGCACGATGACCGGGCTTGAACTGGGTCGCCCCTTGACCTGAAAGACACGAGAGACCGCATCGGCGTCGAGGGCATTCGCGCCAAGTCCGTAAACCGTCTCGGTCGGAAAGACCACGAGTTTTCCGTGGCGAATCAGCTCCGCGGCACTCTTCATCTGGTGCTCGGATACGCCGAATTGTTCAACGGAATGGGATTTCAATCGAGCCAGACATTCTTCGTGTTTTGACTACTGGGTGCGTCCGTGTGAGGGATCAGCGGAGTCGGCTGAATCCACATCGATGTGCAATCCCGAATTCGGCGCGACGCCCGGCGGATAGCAATTGTTGTCCGGCGCATAGGTTTGCCGGCAAGCGGCGGTCATATCGGGACGTCTTGGCGATTGCGCATACTGCCACGCTTCGGCAAACGAAATACCGCTCGTCGCGGGAGCGGGTGGAGCGCTCGGAAACACGCAGCCAGGCGCCGGCCCGCAATGATCGTTGCTGATGAAGAAATGAATATCTCGGCCAGCAGCGTTATCGCGGATGTCGTTGGCAGTGATCACGTACACATTGCTCGACTCGCGAACGGCGATGCCGGAACAGTACACGCCTGCGCCGTAGCCGGCCTTTGTGACGCCATCGATCCAAGCGTGAATATAAGCGCGTTGCTCGGGGAGCATGCGGCCTCCCTGTTCCTGGTCGAGAAAGATGATCGCCTTTTTCGGAAAGCCATCCGTCGTGGCCGCCTGTACCGCTGCTGCCGCATCCCGCGAACCGACACTCGCAGCATCGCCCGAAGCTTTCAGTTCCTTGTACTCTCGTCCGTTGAAGAGCAAGAGAAATCCGAAGCCCATGGATTGCAAGGTGGCTCGCTTCCCTGCCCATGTGTTGCGGCTTGCTCCGGGAGGATTGTTCAGCCAGTATCCGGTGAAGACGAAGGTCTTTCGCAGCAACTGCATGTTGGCATCGCCCGGATAGTCGTTGCGGTCCACGCCGAGGTAGGCCTGGTGCTGCTGGGCTGGCACTCGTTGCGGAGACGCAATGAAAGGCCAAAGAGCAGCGGCACACAACGACATCACCCGGAATCTGGATGCAAACAGCATGGATTCAATATCGCATGCCGGCCCGGTGAGGTGACAGTTAGGCCGCCGATTTCTCAGTAAGGCCCGATGATGCCACCGATGCTTCTGGATGCAGGCAACTTGACTGGCGGTGTGAACGCCTCAACGCCCCAATAGTTCGCAAAGGTGTCGAGATACTTGTAGCCCGAGCCGGTATTGAACAGGACGACCTTGTCGCTCTCCTTCAGGAAGCCACTCTTGAGGAGGTCTTGATACGCCGCCAGCGCGGCTCCGCCTTCGGGACAAGCGAAGATGCCTTCCGTCGCAGCCAATTCCTTCACGCCCTGCATGATGGCATCGTCTTTTACAGCGACGGCTGTGCCGCCGCTCTTGCGAATGATGTCGAGGATGATGAAGTCGCCGTGCGCCTTCGGGACGCGCAAACCCGCCGCCAGAGTGTGCGCGTCAGGCCACATCTCAGAGGCTGCCTTTCCCTCACGTAACGCTTTAATAATTGGCGCGCAGCCACTGGCTTGAATGGAGATCATCTTTGGTCGCTTGCCGGTCGCGATCCAGCCCAGCTCCTCCATCTCCTCGAACGCTTTCCACATCCCGATCAGACCGACTCCGCCACCGGTGGGATAGAGAATCGCGTCGGGCAGCGTCCAGTCCAGTTGCTCTGCCAGCTCGTAGCCCATGGTCTTCTTGCCCTCAACGCGAAAGGGTTCTTTCAAGGTCGAAACATCAAACCAACCTTCCTTGTCCTTACGCTCGGCGACGATGCGCCCGCAATCGCTGATCAGGCCGTCCACGAGAGTGAGATGAGCGCCACTGGCCTCGACTTCCAGGCGATTCGCGAGCGGCACATCTTTTGGCATGAAGACGTAAGCCTCGACGCCTGCAGCGGCTGCGTACGCGGCAAGGGCTCCGCCCGCGTTCCCTGCCGATGGCGCGGCGAGTTTCTTCAACCCGTAGTGTTTCGCCATAGTGAGGGCGGCGCTCATGCCGCGCGCTTTAAAGGACCCCGTCGGATTCAGTCCTTCGTCCTTGATAAGCAGGTTGCGGTATCTATGGCTGGGGAGCATGGGAGTCATGCCCTCTCCCAGTGTCACCGGTTCGGCGTCAGGGAGTACGGCGGAATAGCGCCACATGCTTGTGGGGCCATCTTTGACCGATTGTCGTGATGCCTCCTGGCGAACCGCCGCCAGATCGTAGCGGACGTAAAGCGGCCCTCCGTCCTTGGGGCAGACATTGCGGGCGACGTCGGCGGTCAGTTTTTCGCCGCACTTGCTGCATTCGAAGAAAAGAATCTTGGCCAATGGAGTATTGCCTCGGAAACCTCGCAGTTTAGCACCTGCCTGGGTCATCGCGAACCTGCACGCCTCGCTGGTATAAACTTTTTCTTCGATGAACGAGCCTTCCACTCCGCTGATGCGGCAGTATGCCGCGATCAAGAAAGACCATCCCAGCGCCCTGCTGTTCTTTCGTCTCGGGGATTTCTACGAATTGTTCTTCGAAGACGCGCAGGTGGCCGCGCGCGAACTGCAGATCACGCTCACATCGCGCAATAAGGAGAAAGGCGCGGCGATCCCCATGTGCGGGGTTCCCTATCACTCCGCTGAAGGCTACATTGCCAAGCTGATCCGCAAGGGTTTCAAGGTCGCCATCTGCGAGCAGATGGAGGATCCCCGGATTGCCAAGAAGCTGGTGAAACGCGAGGTGACGCGCGTGGTCACCCCTGGGACCGCGGCTGACTCGCAACTGGGGGCTGAGGAGAACAACTTCCTCGCATGCGTCGCCAGTGCGAAAGACGTCATTGGATTTGCGGCGCTCGATCTGTCCACCGGGGAATTTCGAGCCACGGAATTCCGGGGTCCTGACGCCGACCGGCGGATTCGCGAAGAGTTGCTTGTGCTGCGTCCGCGCGAAGTCCTGTTTGCTTCGTCGATGCCGCTGTTCGACCTGCCACGGCAACAATCTGCCGCTCCGATGGCAGCCGTCGCGCCAAGGCTGGCCAGCCTGGAGAATGCGACCTGGGCGGAAACGCCGCTCGAAGATTGGGTTTTCGCGCCGGACTACGCGATCCCGCTGGTCGAGAATCACTTTGGCGTGCTTTCGCTAGAGGGGTTTGGATTGGCTGACCGATCGGCGGCCGCCACGGCCGCGGGGGCCATACTCCACTACATTCGCTCCACTCAGCGCGGGTCTCTCGATCACGTTGATCGCGTCGGCTATTACGAACGCCAGGATTGCCTGGTGCTCGATGCCGTCACGGTCCGCAACCTGGAGCTTCTCGAGCCGCTGTTTTCTGGAGGCGGCGACACCCTAACGCTCTTTCGGTCGCTGGATCGCACCGTGACTCCGATGGGCAAGCGTTTCCTAAGGGCTTGGATGCTTCGTCCTTCGATCGATCGCACTCAGATTGAACGAAGGATGGATGCCGTCGAAGTGATGGTCAAAGACCTGGTCGCGCGCGAAGAGCTGCGGCGCTCGATGGAAGGCGTTCTCGACCTCGAGCGACTGCTGAGCCGCGTGACCCTGGAAACCGCTAATCCGCGCGATATGCTGACGCTCGCGGTGTCCTTCGCGAAGCTTCGCGCGGTTCGCGCGACGTTGTCGGGTTTCGCTGCACCGAGGCTGCAAGAGTTGCACGCCCAATGCGACGAGCTTGCTGATCTGCGCGACCGAATCGCCACCACGCTGGAGGACGAACCTCCAATCACGCTGAACGACGGCGGAGTGATCCGCGGCGGTGTCGATACCGCGCTTGACGAATTGCGCAACCTCAGTCGTAACAGCAAGCAGTACATTGCGCAGATCGAGCAGCGCGAACGCCAGCGCACGGGAATCGGCTCGCTGAAGGTCAAGTTCAACAGCGTCTTTGGCTACTACCTGGAAATCTCCAAGACCAATCTTCAGCATGCCCCAGCGGATTACGAGCGTAAGCAGACCCTGGTCAACGCCGAGCGCTTCACCACCCCCGAGCTCAAAGAATACGAAACCAAGGTGCTCGATGCGCAGGAGAAGATGGTCGAGATCGAGCGCCGCCTCTTTGCCCAGTTACGGGCTGCGATCGCGGGCGAGGCGCGGCGGATCCGGCAGACTGCGCTAGCGCTTGCCGAAATCGACGTACTTGCCAGTTTCGCTGCCCAAGCAGCCAACTGCAACTACTGCCGTCCGCGATTTGATGACTCCAATGACATCGAAATCGTGGACGGCCGGCACCCTGTCATCGAGCAGCAGGACCTGTCTGGCGTGGCGGACCGCTTCGTCCCCAACGATCTTTTTCTCAACGGGACCACGCATTCCGTGCTGGTCATCACGGGACCGAATATGGGAGGCAAGTCTACCTACCTGCGCCAGGTTGCGTTGATTGTGCTGATGGCACAGATGGGATCTTACGTCCCGGCGCGTTCAACGCGGCTTGGGCTGGTGGATCGCATCTTCACCCGCATTGGCGCGTCGGACAATTTGGCGCGTGGCCGCTCGACCTTCATGGTCGAGATGACCGAGACGGCGGCTATTCTCAATACAGCGACGCCACGGTCACTGATCCTGCTCGATGAGGTTGGGCGCGGCACCTCAACATACGACGGTTTGGCGATTGCCTGGGCTGCCATTGAGTACATCCACGCCAACACGCGCGCCAAGACACTCTTTGCGACGCATTATCACGAGTTGACGGAGCTTGCCGACCGGCTCAGTGGAGTGAAGAACTTTCATGTCACGGTGAAAGAGAGCGGAGGGGGGATCGTCTTCCTGCGCAAGGTCACCGAAGGCGCGGCGGACAAGAGCTACGGCATTGAAGTTGCCAAGCTGGCCGGACTCCCAGTTGACGTGATTCATCGCGCGCGCGAAGTACTGGCTGAACATGAAGCTGCCGAGCAAAGTGCGGTCACGCATCTTGCCAAAGATGAGGCAAAGGGCTCTGGCCCCATGCAGCTAACTATCTTTACGCCACTCTCGCAAAAGGTCGTGGACCGCATCAAGGAAACGGACCTCAATTCCATCAGCCCGATCGAGGCGCTTAACCTGCTGCACGAGCTCAAGCGGCAGATGGAGTAACGTGTACCTCAATCCGCACTGAGCTTCGTTCGACTGTCGCGATACACTTCCAGTGACTCCATGCCTTCGAAATCCAGCCTCGATCTTCGTCAGCAAGTCGGCCAATTGCTGATTATGGGATTCGATGGCACCAGTGTTTCGGCGCACCTGCGCTCTATGCTGGGAACACTTCATCCAGGCGGCGTGATTCTCTTTAAACGCAACATTGTCGAGGCTGCGCAGACGCACGCGCTGCTGCGTGAGGTCCAGAAAACAGTTGGAACGCCGATGTTTCGCTGTGTGGATATGGAGGGCGGCACCGTTGATCGTTTTCGCGATGTGATCGGACCGGTACCTTCAGCCGCGGAAGTCTCCGCAACCGGATCGCTCAAGCTATTCGCGAAACATGGGAGGTTGATCGGCCAGCAACTTCGGGCACTGGGTTTCAACACCGACTTTGCGCCGTGTGTTGACCTGCGCTTCGAGGAATCCAAGAGTGTGATGGGCTCGCGCACCGCTTCGGTTGATCCGCGTGAGACAGTCCGTTATGCGCGCGCGTTCCTGCGAGGACTCCACAGGTCCAGAATCCTGGGCTGCGGCAAACACTTTCCCGGACTCGGCGGCGCCAGCCTCGACAGCCATCACGCTCTGCCGTCGGTCGACAAGTCTTGGAAGCAGATGTGGAAAGAAGACCTCGTACCCTATCGTGAGATGCGCGGGGAATTTCCCTTCATCATGGTGGCACACATCTCGTACCCACAGATCACGAGTACCAGCGCTCCCGCGTCGCTTTCGAAAAAGTGGATCACGGGCATCCTGCGCAAGAGAATCGGCTATCAGGGCTTGATTGTCTCCGACGACCTCGACATGGGTGGCGTGCTGAATTCGGCGTCCATCGAAGACGCAGCAGTGGAAACGCTTCGCGCCGGATCGGACTTGTTTCTGGTTTGCCAGAAAGAAGAACATGTCTGGCGGGCGTATGAGGCTGTATATAGGCGCGCCGAGAGTGACCGATCGTTTGCCAACCTCGTTGCGTCGAAGACGAAGCGAGTAGCCAACTTCAAGGCCAAGTCCCCCGAGCTTCGCGCCAGGCTGAGTCCGGCGCCATCGCAAAAGAAGGTTGAGGTCTTACGTCGCCGGGTGTGGGAGTTTACAGAAGAGCTGCGTGCAAATTCTATGGTCGCCCCGGAGGATCGCGCCCTGTGAACCTCCAAGATGGCAGTCAGGAGTTTGCTCGATGATCGTCGCCGGAGTCATGAGCGGCACTTCCGCTGACGGAATCAATGTCGCAGTGGTGCGAATTCAAGGGCGCGGGTTTCGTTCGCGGCTCGAGTTGCTCGCGCACTACGAATTCCCCTACCCGCCTGAAGTCCGTCGCGCTGTGCTGCGGGCAATGAACGCTTCGGTCGCTAGGGTCGCCGATCTGTCCCGGCTGAATTTCACGCTCGGGGCCCTCTATGCAAATGCTGTCCGCGCTGCCCAACGGCGGACCAAGCTCGAATGTGAGCTCGTTGGCTGCCACGGGCAGACGCTTTATCACCAGGGATCCCCGAGTCCGTATCTCGGCCGCCCCGTTACTTGCACGTGGCAGACCGGAGAGAGCGCGATCATCGCCGCCACTCTGGGAGTTCCGGTCATTTCTGACTTCCGACCCGCGGACATGGCGGCAGGCGGCAAGGGCGCACCGCTAGTTCCTTACCTCGATTACGTGCTCTTCCGTCATCGACGCTACGGCCGCATTGTGCAGAACATCGGCGGTATTGGGAACCTGACCGCCATTCCGCCCCGTGCCACGCCGGACGAAGTGGTCGCGTTCGACACCGGTCCAGGCAACATGGTGATTGACGCCGTGGCCGAACGTCTGTTTGATCGCCCTTATGATCGCAACGGACGCTTTGCTGCCAAAGGCGAACCCATTGAAGCGGTGGTGAGCCGATTGCTGAGGCGCTCATTCTTTCGTCACAAACCGCCAAAAACGGCCGGTCGCGAGCAGTTTGGCCAGCAGTTTGCGCTGGAGTTACTGCAGCTCTGCCGCCGCGCCGACCACCACGATGTCATCGCAACTGCTACTGCGCTGACTGCCCGCTCGATTGGCGTCGCTGTCCGCGATATCGTGTTGCCGACGGATGCGGATAACCTGCCGCCTGCCTCACGGTGGCCATCACGTTATCGCCAGTTTGTTGTCTCCGGAGGTGGTACCAGAAACACGACGCTAATGCGGATGATTCGCGAAGAACTCGCGCCGTTGAAAATACAGGTCCGCACGACCGACGACTTTGGCATGCCTTCCGCGGCCAAGGAAGCGGTCGCCTTTGCGCTGCTGGCGTATCAAACCTGGCGGCACTTGCCGTCAAACATTCCATCCGCAACTGGGGCTACCCGCTCGGTTATCCTCGGCAAAATATCCTATGCGTAACGCCCGGCTGCTAGTTGCAGCTCTGGTTCTTCTGCTGGCCACTTCGTGCGCCAAAAAGCCCGACGCCGACACGCTGGTCATGATCATTGAGAGCAGTCCCACCAACCTTGATCCGCGCGTCGGAATTGATGCTCAGTCACAACGAATCGGGGAACTGATCTTCGACTCCCTGGTGCGGCGCGATGAGCACTTTGAGATGAGGCCCTGGTTGGCGGAATCGTGGGAGATTCCCGATCCCCTGACTTACGTGTTTCATCTGCACAAGAACGTGCACTTCCACAGCGGCCAGTCGCTCACTTCACGTGACGTGAAGTGGACCCTGGATTCGCTTCTCACTGGAAAGATTCGCAGTTCAAGGGCAGCAACCTATAACAAGATCGACCACATTGACGCGCCGGACGATTACACCGTCGTCTTTCGCCTGAAGGAGCCTATGGCTTCGCTGCTGTGGAACCTCTCCGACGGTGCGATCGGGATTGTCCCTTACGGCAGCGGTGAAGACTTCAACAAGAATCCAATCGGATCGGGCCCCTTCCGTTTCGTCAATGCACAGCAAGATAAGGAAGTCGTCGTAGAGCGCAACCCGGATTATTGGGAGACGCCGGCCAAATTGCAAAGAGTGGAGTTCAGGGTGATCCCTGACGCCACTACCCGCGCACTGGAATTGCGCAAGCACAGCGCAGATATCGCGATCAATTCTCTAACCGCCGACACCGTTCTTGTACTGCGCAATGACCCTGGCTTGGCAATCATCCAGGCTCCCGGAACGATCTACGCTTACATCGCATTGAATCTGCGGGATCCGATCTTGAAGGATATTCGGGTTCGCCATGCGATTGCGCACGCGGTGGACGTGCAACGCATTATTAAGTACTTGTTGCGCAACCAAGCGCAGCCCGCCTACAGTATTCTGCCGCCGGAACATTGGGCCTATGACGGCGACGTGGCGCGGTATCCCTACGATCCGAGCAAAGCCCGGCAGATTCTCGATGACGCCGGATACCCAGCGAAAGATGGTATCCGGTTTCACATCGCGATGAAGTCATCGACCGACGAATCGACCCGGCTCGTGGCAGCGGTCCTGCAACAGCAACTGAACGAAGTCGGAATTGCGCTGGATATTAGAACCTTTGAGTTCGCGACTTTCTTCAGCGACATCACTAAGGGCGCGTACCAGATGTATTCCATGCGATGGATCGGCGGCAATCAGGACCCTGACATCTTTGAGTATGTCTTCGACTCTGCCAGCTTTCCTCCCAAACGCGCCAACCGAACCTTCTACGCCAACCCGCGGGTCGATGCACTCATCCGTGAGGGCCGTAGTACGCTCGACCAGCAGAAGCGCAGGATCATCTACGACGAAATCCAGCGAATCGTGGCTGAGGAGCTGCCCTACATCAATCTCTGGTATCTCGACAATGTCCTCGTGCACACTAACAGGGTGCGCGGCATCGAGTTAAGTCCTGCAGGCAATTACGAATTTCTGCGCACTGCCGAGCTGGTCCACTGACCTCGTTCGTGAGTAGATCGTTCTTAACCGCGTGTTACCATCAAAATTCGACGCGATCTCCGCCTATTCAGGAGCTACAGCAGCATTGCGCATTCTCTTTGTCGGTGACATCTTCGGGCGACCGGGCCGCACCATAGTCCACGAGCGCCTCCCCGAATTGCAAAAAAAGTACGACGTGGAGCTCACCGTGGCCAACGGCGAGAACGCCGCGGGCGGCTTCGGCATTACGCCGCAGATCGCAGAAGAACTGTTTGAACTGGGCACCGACGTCATCACCACAGGCAACCACGTCTGGGACAAGCGCGAGATCATCGACTACATGAACTCGGCCAATGGCAACGAGGCATCTCTGGCGCGGCGTGTTTTGCGCCCTGCGAATTATCCTGCCGGCAGCCCGGGCTTTGGTTGGTATCAGGGACGCACCCGCAGCGGCGTCGACTACGCCGTGATCAATGTGCAGGGACGCGTGTTCATGGCGAACAATGACGATCCGTTCCGCGTCGTCGACGAACTGCTGAAGCAGATCACCGCCAAGGTCATCGTGGTTGACTTGCATGCGGAGGCGACTTCCGAGAAAGTGGCGTTGGGATGGTATCTCGATGGACGCGTCACTGCCGTGCTCGGCACCCACACTCACGTTCCGACGGCTGACGAAAACGTCTTGCCGGGAGGAACCGCCGTGCAGACTGACGTCGGAATGACAGGTCCATACAACGGTGTGATAGGCGTACAGAAGGAGCTCATCGTGCAGAAGTTCCTTACCAACATGCCATCGCGTTTTGAGCCGGCTGTTGATGACGTGCGCCTGTGCGCGGCGCTCATTGATTGCGATCCTGTCACTGGCCGCGCCAGCAGCATCGAGCGGATCATGTTGAAGCAGGAATAGCGGGAAGCAATTAGCAACTAGCGATTAGCAATTAGCTTTTAGGACACCTCCCTAAGATTCGCAGATTCGATGGTGTTCGTAGCAAGTCAAAATGTCCGCTTTTCATAGCAAGTGAAATGTCCGGTTTTGGTTTTGGGTTTACTCATATACCCGCCGTCGTCGCTGTGGGAAAGTGGGAATCCCGCGCTCTGGGCGGGATTTCCAAGCGCGGGGGAAAAGTCGGTTGTTTGACTTTTCCACGGTGCGTCTTTTCCACAGCGCTTGCCGCCGCGTTTTGGGTTGACCTGAAGGCCACGCCTTGGGCGCTATAACGTCCCAGCCGATGCGGCCCGTGGGTGAGGCTGATGCTCCCGTCCAGGTGCCGGTGCACCATGACATTGCAGCCGGCCAGCGTCCCTCGCCACTGCACCCGCTCAATCTGTAGCTGCAGGTTCTGAAAACTGACGGTGTTGTCGCGATTTACCGTCCGCTCAAACTGCAGGGAGAAGACCAGGTCCAGATGTTTGCGGGGGCACGGGAGAAACGCGTTACCGCGTTGCGCCGGCGCCACCTGAAAACGACCATTGAACTCGGCGATGTATTCATCCCGCAGAAACCCATTGGCCGCTTCCAGCGTGGTGATCCCGTGCAGCCGCAGCTCCTGTGGCAGCCGTCCCTGCCAGGTCCCGAAGCTGCGCTCGCTACGGCCCCGCGCCTGCGGCGAGTAGGCCGGGATCATCTGCACTCCTAACTCGCGCAGCGCCCGTCCCACCTGCGTTAAGCGATGGGGATCGACCTTGCCTCCTACCTTCGGCGTCAGCCAAAAATGGCTGCCCCGGTCGCTGTACAAGGCGCAGAACAATCCCTTGCGCTCGATGACTTCCCGCAACCCGGCCATCACCGTCGCCGTCGATTCTTCCTCCACCAGTTGCGCATAGTAGATCTCGCTGGTCGCGTCATCCAGGATGACGATCAGGTCGTACCAGCGCTCGTCCTGGAACCAGCGATGACGGCTGCCGTCGATGTGCAACAGCATGCCCGGCAGCGGACGGCGTTCCCGCCGCTTACGATGCACCCCGCGCTTGCGGCCCCGCGCTACCAGTCCGGCTCCCTGCAGAGCTTGTTTCACCCAGGTGTAGCTCAAATCGATCTGGTGCTCGGCACTCAGCTTCTCGTGAAAATGCTGTACGTTTAGATCGAAATAGCGATCCCGATACAGCCCCAAGACCTGCTCGACCGTGGCCAGAGGAACTCGCTTGGGGGAAGGCTGTCCCCGCCGCCGGTCGAACAACCCGTCGTAGCCAAACTCTTCCAGTCGCTCCCGCCAGCGCCGCATCGACCGATCGCTGATGCCGATGATCTCGGCCGCCTGCCACCAGGTGAGCTTCTTCGCCATGGCCCGTAAGATCACTTCTTGCACTTTCATCGCCCGCTCCATCGCGGCCTTCGAGTAGCAATCCATGCTTGGCATGGTCTCCTACTCTCGCCGCCTGCAAAGCGGACAGATCACGTGCTATCTCAACCGGACATATCATGTGCTACCGACAATTCGCAGATTCGATGGTTGCTAAGAGCTAATTGCTGCGTTACCCTTCCCCTTCATGTCCCAGCCTGACGAACTGTTCATGGAGGAGGCGTTGCGCGAAGCGCAACGCGCTTGCGCGCTCGGGGAGGTTCCCGTGGGTGCGATCGTCGTCCGTGACGGCCATATCGTGGGACGCGGATGTAATCGCCCGGTCACTGATCACGATCCAACAGCGCATGCTGAAATCCAGGCTTTGCGCGAGGCGGGCCATGTTGTCGGAAACTATCGCCTGTTGGACTGCGATCTCTACGTAACGGTGGAACCTTGCGCCATGTGCGCGGGAGCCATTACCCACGCGAGAATCCGCCGATTGGTCTACGGCGCCGAAGACCCAAAAGCCGGTGCGGTCCATTCCATGCTCCAAGTCCTCAACCACCCCAAGCTCAATCATCAGGTCGAGGTCACCTGCGGCGTCCTGGCTGCGCGCTGCATGGACATGCTCCAGGCTTTTTTTCGCGAGAAACGCAACGCGCAGACCGGATGATCGCACGGCGTCGTGTCTTCGCACTAAATGACGCATTCCAGCGCGTTTGTTAAACTGAAGGAGCTGGTAAGTTTTGCCAGTGTATCCGCGCGGAGAGGTGCGTGAGCGGTTGAAACGATCCGCCTCGAAAGCGGACATACCTTAACGGGTATCGGGGGTTCAAATCCCTCCCTCTCCGCCATCTTTTTTCGTAGATGTTCCGACTCAAGAGGTCCCGCGCTGGGCTCGGGATTTCGCCTGCATTACGGCTCAAGTTCAAGTCCTTCCCTCTTCGCCAGAGTTTCCTAGCTATCACTCGCTTTTAACGCGTCAATTTCCGCTGGACCCAAACCCTTTTGCGCCTCTGGCCGCATCGTTCAGTTCATCTTCGACGACCTCACTTGCAAGAAACGGATGTTCCAGCAACTGTGCGATTTTGTCGCCTTTCCTAATGGCGTAAGGCTCGTTACCCAGGTTTTCCATGAGGACGATGACCTCACCTCGATAACCGGCGTCGATGACGCCAGCGTTGCACATAAGCCGCTTTTTGGCCATGCCCGAGCGGGTTTTCACGATGGCACCAGCGGCAGGCACGAGTTCAATGGCAATTCCCGTATGCACACCCGCAGCACCGCGCGCCGGTAGCGTAACGTCCTCGCACGAGTAAAGGTCATAGCCGATGTCCTCCCCAGGGTGTGCTACTGTGGGCAAAACAGCATCAGGTGATAGTCTTTTCACTTTGAGCATCGCTATTCATTCTGCCAGATGAGCCATCACCCGGGTAATGCGTCCGAACTCGATCCTCAAATTCCATATTTCAGCGAAGCCGTTGTCCGTCGTGTCCTCCGGTACGAAGACGTGATTCCCGTGATGGAACGTGCCTTGATTGACTTTTCCTCGGGTAAGGTTCGCCAGCCGGTCCGAGACATACTGCCAGTCGAGCAATTTCATGGCTTTTTCGGAATTATGCCCGCCATATACGGCGATATCATGGGCGCCAAACTCGTCACGCTGTTCCCCAACAATGGGGACATCGGGCTTCCCACCCACCAAGGCATCATCGTGCTGCTTCGTGCTACGACGGGCGAACCGCTCGCCGTGCTCGACGGTCGCCTGATCACCGAGATGCGTACTGCGGCGGTCACAGCAGTCGCGACCAAGCTTCTGGCCGCCCCAGACGCTCGCGTTCTTGCCATTCTGGGCAGCGGCGTACAGGCTCGCGCGCATTGGAAAGCGCTGCGCGTGGTTCGAGACTTTTCGGAAGTTCGCGTTTGGAGTCGCACTCCCGCCCACGCCCAGGCATTGGCTGCGGAAGTCGGCGGAACTGCAATGTCCGCCGAGGAAGCCGTCCGAGGGGCCGATGTGGTCGTGGCTGTCGCCAACGTGTCTGATCCGATCGTGCTCGGTCGTTGGCTCAAGCCCGGAGCGCTGGTGAACGCAGTTGGCACAGTCGGAGCCACCAAGCGCGAGTTCGATGACGTCGTCATGCAGGGTGCGGTCGTTGTAGATTCGCGTGAGGCGGCTCTCGTAGAGTCCGGCGATGTCCTTCTCTCGGGCGCGACGATCTATGCGGAGTTGGGCGAGATACTCGCCGGAAAGAAGCCGCGTCCCTCGGCAGAAACGACTGTGTTCAAGTCGCTGGGACTGGCCGTCGAGGATCTTGCCGCCGCCGGGCTGGTAGTAGGCTCCATTCGTCCGTGATATTTCGTGGACAGCGTGCAAGCCTCAGTGCCCCGCAGTCGCGAAACTAGTCAGCACCAACCATCCGGCCCCAAGAATAATTCCGATCATCACGAAAAAGGCCACGACCCAGACGATGGCGACCGCCTTCTCCTGCTTCGGCGTGGGCAGCGTGATGCCAATTGCCAGCATAATCCCCTTGGTGAACGAAACTAGGAATCGCATAACCATGGTGTGCGGCCATTGCGACTGCCCGGTTGCTTATGGCAGGTAGTAGCGGAACGAGGTGAACCACATGTTCTCGATCGCCTTGGGCGCAATCGTCGCACTGGGGACAGCAATCGGGTACGGCCCCGTGCCGTAACCTACCCAGGCTGTCCGAACCAGATACGAGTACTGCATTCCGATCTGCAACCGGCCCTTCGGGCCATTGTAGGGCTTGTACCAGAAGCCGGTGGTGCCTTCCACGATGCTCTTGTTGTTTGCAGTGCAGTTTGCTAAAGCACCGGGCGAAAAGCCCGAAGCCGCCGCCGACGCATAATAAGCCGCGCCCGTACCCGGAATGGTTTCCGTCCCGCAGCCGGTGTTGTTGAACAACGGCGAGCCATAGCCAACCGGCTTGTTCGACGAGTTCAGGTACCAGGTTCTGCCGTCATATTCGCCACCGCCGTAACCGTAGAGGTCCCAATGCGGGGAGTGCCATTCCAACGACAACAGCATCTGGTAGTTCTGCAGGGCCTTTAGTTGGCCAGCTGGATTCGTCGTTAAGTCTGCCAAGGTCGTGTCGCCATAGCGACCGATGCCCTTGCCGCCCAGGTAATGGATGCCCGTCTCGATGTGCTTCTGGTAGAACAACCAGCGCGCGTTGGCACCAAATCCGCCGCCCCAGATCGAGCTATTATGGGCCCCTGCCGCCGAAGGCGTCTCCCCCGTCGCGTTGGGGTAGATGCGTTCCCGGAAATCACTGGCGATGCCGAACACCTCATAATGTCCGAAGCCAGGCTCAAAGGCGATCTTGGCGATAATGTCTGGGGCCACGTTGGTGGAGTAATTGGCGAACTGGTTATACAGACCGCCGCCGACTCCCGGTCCGCCGATTAGGAAGTTGCCAGCAGCGCCCGAGGCGGTCAAGAGTTCTTGCGAGTTCTCCAGCGCCATGCCGATCCAAATCTTGTTGTTAAAGTTCTTGGTAACGCGTAAACCATAGGCCCGGTCCCAACTCATGCCCGCCGTATAGTTCGGATCGATCTGCATCGGCGTGGCCTCGGTGCGGTTATCCAAACCCTTCTTGGTTTCCATCACCAGGCTCCACATCTGGCCACCGGTGACCGTCCACCCATTGCTGAAGGCGGCCTGGCCCCATAGCTGGCGCTGACGAAGTACGTAGCTGTTGCTCTGGTTTGGATTCGACGTTACGCCGACACCCAGGAAGTCAGTTTCGACGTAACCCGTCAGGTTCGTAGTTCCCCACTTGCCCTGCGCCAGCAGCGACAAGCGCGACTGGCGGCCAGAGCCGTAGAATTCCGAAGCACGGGCCTGACCGGCGGCAGAGAATGGAATCGCATTCAGCGGTGTTGCTTCGCCGAGGCTGGCATGCGAACGCCAATAGGTTTCAGCCGCCAGGAAGCCGCCAGGGGTAATGGTGATTCCCTTATAGTGGATGGCCAGAGGGCTCTCCAGATCACTGACGCGTTTCTGGGTGTCCTGCAAGCCTTCGACGGTATTGGCGGACACCGCCTTCAGGTCGGTTACGTCATGCTGCAGCGCATTGAATTCTTCGGTGCTCAGCGCGCCTTCCTTCTTCTCGCCGCCGAGGGCCGATTGCGCTGTCGCTTCTGCCTGGCTGGCCGCGGACTGCGCCTGCCCGACCTGCTGTTGCAGTTGCTGGATAGCCGAGTCGCGTGACTGAATCTGTTGCTGGAGCTGTTGGATTTGCTGCTGCTGCGCCGCAACTGCGTCTTTGAGTTCCTTAAGTTCGGATGAGGTAGAGCTCTGCGCAAAAGCGCTCGCCGTCATCAGCAAGAGGGACAGAGCTAGAGCCAGAACTAGAATAGGTTTCATCTTGTCTCCTGAAAAAATCAGTGGTACGATGCCGTGCAAACCAGTGTAAGAAACGCCGCTAAACACAGCGACCTGACAGACCCCGACCTGTGCAACATTCCTCCGAATCGTATGCGGCCTGTGTTAAAGAATTGTTAATGAATCGTTAAAGTTGCGCGAAGAACCCAAGGGGTGCCCTCGAACAAAACACCCTATTTACAACCTTTTCACTGGCGGCTGGACATTCGGGCGGCGTATTCTATGGGGGCTATCGTTGGAATCCTTGTCCAAGACTTGAAAAGGAAAGAAACCATGGATCAGATTGCGCTGAAGAGACGTCTACCGGTAGTAATGTTCACCGGAGCTTTGCTTTTGGCTGTGATGGTTTTGCCTGCTGCCCGGGCGGTTGCGCAGACCGCTTCGCCCCAAACCCAGGCGTTTCATCAGAATGTGAAGGAAGTCTACTTCCCCTTCAACATCTACAACCGGATCGTCGACAAGGCTACCCTGGACTCTAACGCCCAGTGGTTGAAGCAGAATCCCGATGCGAAGATGTGGATCCAGGGTTACGCTGACCCGCGGGGCGACATTGTTTACAACCTCGTACTCTCGTATCGGCGCGCGCAATGGATCAAGGCGCAGTTGGTAAAGCGGGGAGTTGACGAATCGCGCATCGGCTATGCCACCGGCTGGGGCAAGCTTTACCAGACCTGCGAAGCGAAGGATGACCAGTGCTTCCAGCAGAATCGCCGGGTCGATGTCGTCCCGCCAGAAGATCTACTTTTTCAACTGAGCGGCCTGTAGGCGGATATACCTGTCGCATAATTTCAGGCAGGTCAATGCTCGTTACTGGCGAGCTTGATCTGCCTGTTCTTTTGGGGCATCTGCGTGAATGTGGCCACTCCAAGCCACAGATGTGATGAGGGGTGATCCCCAGACATGAAAGTTCTGGCACTGGCCCGAGATTGATCATCGTGTGCGGTTTGCCGGGCTCAGATAAGACTACACATGCCAAGCTGCTTGAGGCCAACCTCGAGGCGATCCGGTTTTCTCCCGATGAGTGGATGGATGCTCTTTCGTTGGATCTCTATGACGAAGGAAGGCGCG
Source organism: uncultured Acidobacteriaceae bacterium (assembly GCA_963699185.1). GTDB lineage: Bacteria > Acidobacteriota > Terriglobia > Terriglobales > Acidobacteriaceae > DASRAA01. The sequence goes on from OY969419.1 coordinate 3,116,200, forward strand.
AGAGGATCGAGGCCCTGCAGTGGAAATTCGCTCAACAGCTCCTTGCGAACGGTCTCACCGTAATCATCGAATTGGGGGACGTGGGGAAGGTCCGAGCGGGATACACTGCGACTCGGAGCCCGAGTTCTTGGGGCTGCCGTTGAGTTGCACTATCTCTACTGCTCCAGTGGATATTCTGTTTGACAGAATTCAACGCCGGGGAGTGGAATATCCGCCCATAGATCGGGATCAACTCTTGCAATGGGCAGAGATATTCCAAGCCCCCACACCTGAGGAATTCTCACTCTTCGACAAGAGTTCAACCTTGGAAGTCGGATCTGCAGATACTGGAAGTTCTTGCACGCGGTTCAAACTGACAAGCTACAAACGGCCCGCGCAGTGGCGCGACTCCCATCAGGTTGTTATAATTTGGTTACCGCAGCACCCTTCACCGCGCATTCGCGTACGTGGCCAGGTAGCTCAGCTGGTAGAGCGCAGCCCTGAAAAGGCTGGCGTCGGCGGTTCAACTCCGTCCCTGGCCACCATCATTCCAAAACACTTAGCGGCACAGAGCCGAAATCTTCCACCCAAGATTCCACCCAAGATAATCACTGAATTCGCTCCGTGAGCAGGTGTGCCTTGTCTCCGAGCAACTGCTCCAGAAACCTGCCCTGTGCGTCCCGCTTCGACTCCATGTCGGATTGGGCGTACAGCTGGAGAGTAGTCGTGATGTGCGCCTGCCGCAGGAACTCCTGCACAGTCTTCGGGTCGACTTTCATCTTCACCAGGGCCGAAGCCAACGAGTGACGGAAGTTGTGGAACCCGAAGCGCACCTTCTGCCCATCCTCGATGACTCCTGCTTTCACCGCGGCCGGACGAAGATACTTCTGCACGAGGATCGATGCGGACAATGGCTTTTTGCCCTTCAGACGAGTGCTGGGGAACACAAAGTCATGATCCCTGGCATACGGCGTCTTCTCGCGCCAGGCCAGCAGAAACCCGGCCAGGAGGGGGTGCAGCGGAACCGGGGCCTTCGAAGCCCTCGACTTCGGTTCCTTGAACCGCCCCCATACATACGCACGCCTCACGTACATCACCAGATCCTCGAAATTCAGATCCATCCACATCAGGCCCAGAATCTCTGACACTCTTAAAGCGGTGGCGGCGTCGCTCAAAGCGAGCGTGCGCCGCGGCTCAGGAATGTTGAGAAGAATATCGAAGGCTTGCTGTGGCGTCATGATCAGCGCTTGATAACTGCTAGTCGTCCTCTGGCGCACCCAGTTCATTGGGTTGCCTTCCTGTTGCCGAGGAAGGAAATTGCATCTTTGCCCGTGCAGGTAGACTAGGTTCATCACACGCCTGATCTTGTCGATCGTCGGGTCGGCCAAGGGTTTGACGTTCGCCTTGGGATTTCCTTTCTTCAGTTCCTTGAACCACGTCTCGACCGCAAGCGACTCAAGGGCCAGCGGCGCCAGTCTTCCCCAACGGGGTACGATCCGCTTGATCAAGTGCCGTTTATACGTCTCAATCGTGGCAAATGCCTTTTCGATCGTTGCCTCACTTTGATTCTCCATCAGTTCGTTTTCCATGTAGTGCTGACAGAGTTGACCATACGTGCGAGGCACTCCCTTAAAGGGTTGGAAGTGGTTAACGGTTTCCCGAAGGTGCTGGCGATCGACTCCATCCCACGCGTCTTTTTCCTTGGTTCCTATGTCCTTCATAAGACCGAGAGGACTTGTGTGCTCGACACGCTTACCGTCGGAACGTGTGACCTGAAACCGATACACCCACGTCGGGCCATCCTTGCGCTGCTCGATTCTCACCGAGCCGTTTTGATACCTGGCCATTCAAATCTCCTTTGCGATGGCTCAGGTGGGCTGCAGGCAAGAGTTTACCGAAGCGCAGAGGTGCTGGTCTAGCTCCGAGAGTTTGAATCGCCACTCTTTCTTCTTGGCGCCCGGATCCAGCGGGTGAGCCGGGATCTTGCCAAGCCGGGCTTTGTGCAACAACGTGCGGCGAGTCACACCGAGATACGCGGCAGCCCGGTCGGCGGCAACAAATGGTTCACGGTCGAAGTCCGATTGGGACGACGCTAGAGAGGGTTGGCTGAACATACTCAACTCCAAAGTTGGGGTCCGAACGAGGGCCCCGTGAAGTGCATTTCTAGCCCAAAAAGTTAATTCGTCAAATCAGAGTCAATGGCAGGTTTTGACTGAGCAACGCAGTGACTCGTTCCCTGCAGGATTCAGTGACTCGGTTTCTGCTCAGAATCACTGCGGGGTGTGGTTTTTGCGCCGCATCCGCACGATTTGTCGCCATCATGGCGCGCGGAACCGCTAGTTGAATGGCACGACGATTGCCGGGTTCTTGCTGCGGGTGCCGGATTTCGCTGGACATCGTGGGCGACATCCGAAGAAGGAAACAGCTCCGCCATCATCATCGTCCGACGAGCGGAATTCCAGTCCGTATCCGGGCCCCTAACTTAAATTTCACCGATTACACTTTGACTGTGCAAGTCAGCTGGTGTGCAGGAATTCGCCGCCAAATCGAATGCCACGAAAGTGGGCCCGAATTGGTCCGTGGTTCAGTCCTCCATGGCTGCTGCAAAATCAATTCCCTCCCCCAAACGCTGCCTGACTTCCTTGAGCCACACTTTCGGGTTGGTGCCGTGGATCACGCGCCCCAGAAAGCCTAGTCGCTCGGCTGCATTATCGCGGTTTCGCCGGATGTCGTCCTTCGTGATCTGGGTGTACAAAGCGAGAAAGGTATCCAGGTTCCGGGGCTTGGCAAACAAGTAGGTCGCGTGACCGAGCTGTGGGGTTTCGACGACCACGGCTTTCTCCACGTCGAAGATGTATTCCTCCCGAAACAGATAGATCCGGCGTGCCCGGCGTGCGAGCTGGCGATAGAAGAACGGGTCATAATCAGGGCGCCAACTGATCTGGGCGACATCAAAGTCGCCGGGAACATGCAGCTCGGAACACATTCGCTGCAGTTCTGCTTTCTCGACTGCCCGATTTTCAAGGCACAGTCGGATCTGGTCCAGAGCCCGCGAATACTGGCCGAAACGATGATAGGCAGTTTTGGCGGATTCGATTTGCTGCTGGAAATCGGACGGCAGTTTGACCTCCAACCGGCTCGGCAACACAGTTTCCCAAGTAACGAGCTCCCACTGCTCACGACGCTTGCGGTATTTGCCGCTCTGTACAAACGTGCCCTCGACCTCGATTTTGGTTCCTAGCAGATGTTTCCACTGATTCCAGGTGCGGTCCCAGAGTGTATGCAGGGCGGCTGGATCGAGCCAGAATTCCAGCTTTCGACGCATGTCGCGGCAGAGTGCCCGGTCATCGTAGAAATCACATCGACGCAGCGGCACATGGAATCGCCGTCGCCGGAGATCGGGTGAAAACGCGACGATGCGGCGGGCAAAGAACGTCCTTCCGTCACGGGAAGGCTCGCCGGCCACAAGAAGAGAGCCAAACCCACCATAAGGAAATATGGCTGGCGCTTCGGGATCGGCCAGCAGCGCGTCATAGCAAGCGCGCAGTTCGGGCTGACCAACGATGTTGAATGCCCGTTCGAGGGCGACTCGCTCGCTATGCCGCACGCCCGCCGTCCTTAGCTCCAGATCGCGCAGCTTGAAAGCGACGCGAAGCTCTGAGGGCGAAGCGCTGGCCGGGATACGCAAGACCTCGTACAGGCTGGGATGATCGACGCTGTCGGCCGCACGCAGCAGGCGATAGAAGTACTCTCGCACGACCTCGCAAGGCAGGAAAACCGTGCCCATTCCAAGGCTTCCACGTTGAACCTCAGCCGAAACGTAATGCTGATTTCGTTTGTCCTGCTTGGGCTGGCTGACGTATCCGATTGGCGCCTGGTAGATATGACGGCCCGGTCCGGGGGTGGCATTCTTGGTGACGAGGATTTCCGAGCCGACTGCATCTGGTGCTGGAATCGGAAACGTGACTTCGTCTCCGACAGCGACAGACTTCGCAAGAAATCGCGACAGCAGAAGCTTGGTTTGATTGGCGAACACACAGGCAGCAGGATCGTCGTTTGGCTGGACGCTAACCACGCGCTTGCGGCACAGCGAAACAGGCGGGTTGCAGGAAACAGTAACCATGCTGCGCGGTAAGTGTAGGGCAGTTTTGCTGGACTGCAAAACGCGGATTCGGACCCGAACTGGCGGCAGTTCGGTGCCGACTCTTGCGCCATCCGGATACGTGTAGGATGCTGGGTGCTGAACGGTAAGGACGCTTCTATGAAGGCAAACGATTTCCGAAGGATCGCCCTTAGCCTTGAGGGTGTCGAGGAGAGTTCCCACATGGGGAGCCCGGACTTCAGGGTTGGCGGCAGAATTTTTGCAACGCTTGCATCGGCGAAGCAGGGTTACGGCAACCTGATGCTCACGCCGGAGCAGCAGGCGGCGTTCGTCGAGGAACTGCCTGAGGTTTTCGTTCCCATCGCTGGCGGATGGGGACGAATGGGAATGACGCATATCAGGTTGGCAAAGTCGAAAGAAGAAGTGTTGGCCGGCGCCTTGCGCGCTGCATGGCAGCTACGCATCGAGAAGAACGCAAAGTCAGGCCAGAAGAGCCGCGTTCCTGCAAGGCGGATAGCGAAGGGCGCCCGCAAGAAACGATGAAGGATTGCTTTTACATCGTGCCCTTGGACCGCGCATAGCGCGCTTCCATTGTCCGCTTATGGAACGCACCAATTAGCGATACACGCCGTCAATCTTCCTCATGATCCTATCGGCCCACTGCACGGCCGCAGCAACCAGAGATTCTGTCCGTGGGCTTGGTTTGGTATCGAAGAGGTCCTCCGTCGTCTTGAGATGGCGCGCCACCAGGATTCCAGCCACAATCGCGAGCACTCGTTTGCGACCCTCTTCCATGACGGTAGCGTATCATATTCGCTTTTTGTTCGCCTACTGAATTCCGGGGTCGCGGAAAGAACACGCGGGCGGAGTCCAGCATCCAATCGAACAAGGCTGGTCGCCGCAGGGTGGGAATCTGTTGGCCCGGCACATGCGGGATCGAGAGGATGGTTTTCAATTGAGGTTTTGGCGTCAGCGGGTACTCTTTCTCTGTAGGGGGTATTGTCGGCGCCAGGATTAGGTGTTGCTGCTTCGTCGGGATGGTTTGAATAAGTTGTCGCCAGTGCAGTAGGGCCCAATGGCTGAAAAGGCACATCCCAACGAAGGCGGGGTTCGCGTCAATCCGGTAGACCGTTGTGGCCGAGTAATCAACCCTGCTGTCCTCAACGCCGCCGAAGAGATCGGGCGACGAGCTCTTCGTCATGCCGAACGGCAACTCATCGATCCCGCCGTCGCTGCAAATCTGCTTGAAGAGGCGGCGGCAACAGTCTCGCGCGCCATGAGCGCAAAAGCAATAAGCCAGCCTCCCATAAAGGATCTCCAGTCGTATCTCTTCCGCGCTTTCCTCCGGCGCGTTAACAAGAGGCACAAGCGAGAGTTGTCCTTAGCGGACTCACTCCGGATCCACGCACGGGAGGTGCCTAACTCGGTCGATCCCCGATTATCAATCGAAAACAAAATTCTAATCGACGAATTTCAGATGCAGTGTGATCCGGCTACCCGCGACATGCTCTGGCGACGCATTGTGGGCTTTTCGTGGAAAGAGATTGGTCGGTCATACCGAATATCGAGTCACGCCGCGGAGTCTAGGTTCAATCAAGCATTCCAAAAGGCCAGGAGAAGGCTTGGACTGAGATGAGACGGGCGATGCCGCGCCTGTATAGCAGATTGCGATGGTGAGAAGAAATACCACAGAACGTGAAGCCTTTCGGAAAGAAGAAGAGCTACTTGTCTTCGCCCGCTCCTATCTTTCTGCTGCGTTTCCCAACCCGGAGCGAGCCGGCTGCCCGTCCGATGATGCACTCAGATTGATGGCCATTCGGCCCGTCGACAGCGATGCGTCCCTAAGCGAGCATCTGATGTGCTGCTCTCCCTGCTTCAACGCCTACATGGGCTATCTTGCGGAAGCGAGGGGGAAGACTCGGAAGACTGCGTGGATCAAGCGTTCCGCAGTAGCCGGTGGAATTGCAGCGGTACTGGCTATCGCTGGTTACTTGTTTCTCGCTAAGCACCGCAGCGCACCAATCATCGCGCCGCGGAATCAAGCGCCGATTGTTGCGCCGGAAAAGCCTGGCCAGACTCAGGCAACCGTCATATATGTCCCGGTCTTAATCGACCTAAGCAGCGCGTCTCCAACGCGTGGTTCAAAAAAGAGCACTGCTCACCCTGTGCCGCAAGTAATCCCATCCGGCTCACCCGTATATCTGAGCCTGCGCTTGCCTCTTGGAAGCGAGGAGCGGCTCTATTTGATAACTCTCACGTCGAGGCGAGAAATCGTGTGGTCGGCATCAGCGCAGGGCCGGCGCGAAAACGGTGACACCCTTTTGCACGTTAATGCCGACTTCAAGGTCCTATCCACAGGGAGCTACCAACTCCAGGTTTCATCAGACAGCGAAAAGCTCAGTGTGCCCGTTCTGATCAGGAGTGCTCTCCCCAACAGCACGGAACAACAACACTGAGCGCACGGAGTATTCCTTGAAAAAGTTCCGGGATCGCCGACTAACGGTAAAGTTCACAAATTTCGTCACACTCCTTTGCCTACTGGTTTACGGCACAGGAGCGTTTTCTCAAGACTCGCCGCAAGCCATCTTGCAGCGCGGGCTTTACCTCTCAGATCTCTACAACTGGACGGCCGCCCGCCCGTACCTTATTCAGGCCAGGCAATTGTTTGAAACAAACGGCGATAAACGGAACGCTCTGTATGCGCAATTGGCTGCGATCAGGGCTGGCGCGGAGCCCATTCCGCTGCCCGAACGCTCGTACAGGCTTGCGCAGGAATTAGCGACCAACCCGATACTTCAATCCGATCTCGAGCTACGGATGTATTGCCTGGCTGTTAAGGGGGAGATCGATGGAGAGATCGATAACGCAGCGATGCGGCGCGACTGGACGGAGGTCAGCAAGTTGGCGCACGACCTAGACAATTCCAAGTGGCAATACCGCGCGCTGGGTCAGCTCGGCTTCGCAGATTTTTATGACGGAAATCTTTCCGGTGCTCAAAAGAAAGTGGCTGAAGCCCTCATCGGAGCCACGGCGATCAAGGACGTCGGTGGCCAAATCTTCTTCCTGTCGACTACGGCAACCGGGCTTGTCCTACAGGGCATGAACGATCAGGCGCTGGATTATGCTGATCGAGCTATTGCGCTTGCGACCGCAACTCCCGATGCAGGGTATCCGGTTATTGCCGAGGAAAACCGGCTTGTTTCGATGATCAACCTGGGGCGAACCGAAGCTGCACAGGAGGAATTAAAGAGAGTGATGGCTCGGCCGGACGTCCAAAAGAGCCACGGGCAAATGGCGGAATTGAGGCAAACAGCTGCAAGAATCGCGCAGGCACAGGGCAACATTCCCGGCGCCATTGAATATATGAATCAGGCACTCAACGACGCGGTGCTGATTGACACCAAGAAGATTATTCCCGAGCTTCAAAGTGAGCTCTCGAATCTGTACCGGCTGAGCGGAAACTTGCCGAAAGCGGAAGAGTTCGCGAGCGAAGCAGCCAGATCCGCACAAAGCTTTGGCATTATCCCTCAGATCCCAATATTTCTTGGTGTTTTGGCCCAAATTCAAATCGCCCAGCATAAGTACATTGAAGCTGACCAAACATACGACCGAGCCGCTGCGATTCAGGACGTCATGATAGGAAACGCTGACAGCGTGCTCGGAAAAACCGCCCTCATTAAAGGCGCCGGCGACCTATACGCAAAGCACTTTACTCTGATCGCGGAGCATAGCGGAGATGCGGCTAAGGCCTTCCTTGTTCTCGAACAGGCTCGCGGGCGGGTCATGACCGATCTTCTGATGTCAGGTGCGAAGGCGTCGCCGGAAGCTGTCGCGGCCGAGCACAAGATTGCGGAGCTTCGCCTCAATCTCATGTCTGCGCATTCGGATCAGGACATCGCACAGCTTCGCGAAGCTATTTTCTTGGCCGAGCAGTCAAGATCGATCACGCCTGAGATCAGTATTTTGAAGGCAAAAGAACACAAGACTATCACCCTTGCGCAGCTTCAGAACAGCCTGTCCGCACAAGAGGCCGTCCTCGAGTACGTTGTTGACGACCCGGCTTCGTACTGCTTGATCATCACCAGAAATGGACACCGAATCGCAAAGCTGGCAGGGAAAAATACGGTATCGCCCGCTGTAGCGGCTTATCTGAAGGAGGTTAAGGCCAAGCACCCCGCGCGAGCTGAAGCGAGGAACTTGTATCAATTATTGCTGGAACCCATTCCCGAAGCTCAAACTAAAGAGCAACTCATCGTAGTCCGCGACGGCCAACTTCATCTTGTGCCGTTCGATGCGCTCCTCAATGAACATGACCAGTATGTGGTTGAATCCCAAACGGTGGATTACGCGCCATCGGCCACCGTCTTTTACTTGTTACGCACATCAGCACGAACAAAGAATCCAAACGAAGGTCTTCTCGCCGTCGGAGGGGTTCCTTATGGCCGCAGCAACCTGAACGAGACTGCCGTAATCCGCGGCTACGGCGACGCAGGTCTTTCTGATCTCCCAAGCTCCGCGGACGAGGCGCGCGCTGCTGTCTCGGCTTTGCCCAATAGGCGCAATGCACTACTCGTAGGCAGCAAGGCGACGGAGGCCGCCTTCAAGGAGTCGACCAATCACTCCATGTTTCATTTGGCAGTTCACGCTGTTGTGAACGAAGCCCGACCCGATCGCGCAGCTCTGGTGTTGCTGAGCGATCCGGTAAGCGGGGAGGACGGGTTTCTCCAGACCTCTGAAGTTGTGCAGTTACCGCTGAATGCAGACCTGGTCGTACTGTCGGCCTGCGATACGGCCGTCGGGCCATTACAAGGAGAAGAAGGAATCGAAACGCTATCGCGGTCGTTTCTGCTGGCAGGGGCTCGCACTGTCATATCCACTCTTTGGTCCATTGATGACAACTCAACGCTTTTCCTGATGAAGAGCTTCTACGCACAACTGGCTCAAAAGAAGACCGTGCCCTACGCGCTAAGGGTCGCAAAGAAGGATATGTTGACCACCTTTGGCCCGACCAAGGCACTGCCTTACTACTGGGCAGGGTTCACCGTGGAGGGACTCGCCCCATCTCCAGTGCAAAAGTGAATCAAATGCTTGACGTGACAGCCCGAAGAAAGATTGTCTTGCGCGTTCGAAACCTGGTGCTACAGCGCCACGTCAATATTGGAAACGTCGATCTCGACCTGTGGAGTAAGGAACTCGATGAGCGTACCCCTCCGTTACTCGCTGCAGAGAACGACGGCGCTTTTGAGCGGGGAATTCACGATCTCTTGGCTGAACTGAAATCCAGCCATACAGATTTCTACCGCTCCAATAGGAATCCGAGCAAACCGGAGCATGCCATTGGCGCGACCTTCCGATCGGTAACGATTTCGGAGACGCAGAGATGGATGTTCCTTGATGTGTTCGAGGATGGTGCAGCTGCGCGTAGCGGAGTTAGACCTGGTTATCTGCTTGTAAGCGTGAACGGCGTCCCGGCCGCTCCGCCTGAATATCCGACCTTTCGATTTGGAGCAGAACACCGTCTGACGATTCAAGCGCCAAATAATACTGCAACCCAGGACGTTGCCGTAATGGTGCCTGAGAGGAAGGCGACGAGACCAAGACTTCCCTTCGTTGAGCCCAAGAGCGTCAGCTACAGGATGTTGACGAACCGGATTGGCTTGGTCAGAGTCGCTTACTTCTCCGGAATGTTTGGCATTCGCTTCTCAAGGGTGCTCGATGCGGCGATGACGTCGCTGAAATCACAGGGGTGTGATCGTCTGATCGTCGACCTGCGTGGCTGTATCGGAGGAAGTCTCGGCTTCGCGCGGCTCGTAAGCTATATGTGCTCTGGCCGGGTTCCCATCGGTTACGACATAACCAGAAAACGGCAGCGCCGAGGATACGACGTTGCCCAGCTTCCCCGGGTACGGATGCCGGACACCAAAGCCGGAATTGCATTTAGACTGGCGCAGTTTTCAGTTCGAGACAAATCACTCGTGCTGCTTACGCAGGGATTAGGGCCTCAGCCGTTCCACGGACACACTGTTGTCTTGATCAATTCAAAGACTAGCTCTGCCGGCGAAATGGCTGCCCAGTTCGCAAAGGACACGAAGCTCGCTACGCTCGTGGGCGAAAAAACTGCTGGCTTAGTGGCGGGTGCGGACGTTTTCGATGTGGGCTCTGGCTATTCCCTCTTCCTGCCGGTGTTCGGCTGGTTCAGTCCCGGTGGCAATTACAACGAAGGATCAGGTGTGGTCCCGGACATCTGCGTCGAGATTGATCCCGTGCGATTGGCCGGAGGGACCGACGACCAACTCAACACAGCGCTCGATATGCTCCAATAGTTGGCACTTTGGTTTTATTCCGCAACATTCAATGAATCCGAGATCGTCCTCTTCGACGGAGCGGCCAGTAGACTGGCGTCGATATTGACCGAGCCATGGCCTGATCGTCCTTTGTCTGCTGGCATAGCACTATTTTGCTGGACCGCCAAAAACCTTAGTGCACTACGCCCCACGACGTTAGTACCAATCCAGCGTTGAGCTTTTTCGCCTCTCAGACCTCTTCAAGTTATAGGGGAAGACTCAGCCCTCTTCGCGTCAAGTTCGCTTCGTTGCAAAACCAACTGAACTCTCTGCGCAGTGGGATGCGTACATGCGGAAGTCTGTCTGTGTAAAGGACGATAAAAGCAACAAGACGTTACCGTGGCTGCCCGAGTTTGATCGGCTGCTGATCGCGGGAATCAAACACGGCCCTACCATGAAGAAGGACGCGATCAATAAGGTGCTTCAGTTGGCACCTCACTGGACGCGTGGAGACTGCTGGCAGCGTATCAACGAGTTGCGGAGGGCCGCCAAACGGGTGGCTCTTAAGGAGCGCCCCGCAGCCAAGGCAAAGAAGTCAGGGGAAGCTGCCGCCCGGCGGCCGTTTCGCAGGCTATGGACGCCGGCGGATGACGACAGGTTGTTGAACCTAGCTGGGTACGAACCAGTCAGAAGGATTGCTCAGCGCCTAGATCGTTCGGTCGTCGCGGTCCGCTTCCGGATGGCGGCACTTGGAATGAGTGCGAGAGTGACGGATGCGTGGTCGCTGCGGGCACTGTGGAAGATGTTGCGGGTGCGTCCCTCCCGGCTGACGTATTTCATCGGAAACGGTCTATTGAGGGTGCGAGATGCGCGCATATCGGCAAGCTCCCTAGCGGCGTTTTGCGATCAGAATCGGCCATCTTTGGCCCCCTCTACCCTCCAACGAGTCACGGCTACCCGCGCTAAGGGAGAGGAAGGATACACGTGGGAACGGGCTGCGGACCTTCTTGGCGTAACCGTGGCCGAGGTACAGACCAGTATTTCTGCTGGCCAGCTAAGGCTCGTTGACACATTTGTTACCGACAGGTCGTTTGAGGAGTTCTGCAAGAAGCACGGCGACCGGATCAACATGAGCCTGATCGATTCGGCCACTGCAAGGTGGCTGGTAAGTGAATACGGCGTGTCACAATCCGCTACAAACGGCATGACAGTTTCGCGCGTTCAAAAGCATGCCTTGGTGATCAGAGCCTGTCACTGTGGAAGGAAGATAGCCGGCAACGCATACTTCCGGCATGTCAGGGTCTGCCAGACCACGGCCACGACAGACCTACGTCACGCCATCTAGGCTAGCGCGTAGAAGAATTGGAACGTGACTCTTCTAGAATGCCGAGTACCCATGGACTTGTAGAGCGGTTAGTCGTCGAGGTCAACGTAAGAATCGGCATCCCTGCGCCATTCCTCAAACAGCGGGTAGGGATTGGGCGGTACCGATTCCCAGGCATCGTCGCAGTGGTCGGCAAATTCCATTGTTCGTATCGCACGTGCATGGCTGCGCACTCGGACGAGGATGGCATCGAACCAACCTTCTCGCTGCGCATCTCGAAAGACGTGGTCGCCGACCCAGAGCATCAGGTGCTCCCAGTCTTGCGCAGAACCTCCGGGCGCCTTTCCTCGTGTTGCTCTCCGGGTATCCAAACATCCTGGGCATCGGCGTTCCACCTCATCGGCAACTTCCGCAGGAAGCTCGGCACGTTGCTCCAGTGCGGGTCGAGCCCAGTAAGCCAGCGCCTCATAATCCATATACCGGGCAACAGCGTCGGCTAGTCGATCGGGGTGAACCAGGTTAGCCGATGATCTGGCTTTGCGTTCACCGGCGGTCAAATGGGCCGTTTCGTCACATTGTGCCGCCATCGCTGTCCATTCCTTGAATGACGGATATCGGATCGGCTTGACCCTCTTCCAACTCTTCGCGCATTCCGACCAGCAGACTTCAGCCCGCTGATAACGGGGGTCTCGCACCGCGTAATATGTAATCGCGTTAAACCAGCCTTCCTGCTTAGCAAAGCCGAATATGTTCTCATCGATCCAGTCTTCGAGGCGGAGAGCGAGCGGCCGAGTCTTGGCTGCTCTTGCTGTTGATACTTTCTCGCATTCCAGAAATCCCGGGCAACGATCATTGACGATTTCAGTCAGCCAATCGGGAATGCTGCGCTCAACCTCCAGGATTGAGCGCACCCACAGTTGAAACTCTTGCCAGTCGATGTATTGATTGCGACACTCCTGAAGGCGCTGCCAGGGGATCCGGCGGGCCTCATCATCGGCACGAACCAGAGCCGCCCTCTTCAGCTGGGCGGTCGGATTGCGCAGGGATTGAGTCTTGATTTTCTTCAATTGAACGACCTCGGCGGGGAGCCGTGGAGCCTGGGCCAGTGGCCAAGTGCGGCGCTCCCCATTCTAGTCAATTTCGGCGATGCCTAACGAGTTTTGTGTGCCGAAGTCCACGAGGCTGTCTGTTCCGTCTCAATGTACGTTGCACAACGGGTCCAGTTGGAAACAAGATCCAAGCCGCTCCAGCGAGAACGAATATTAACGCCCGCAGCAAGCGCAATTTCGGCACACCTACGGTAAGATGGCGCGCAGCAACGACTTCACCGCAGAGCCCAAAGGCTGGAGTTCCAGCCTGGATACTTGCCAATGCTCGACTCAGAACTCCTAAAGTCGGTCGCCGCGCAGTTGATGACGGGTACGTCCGTGGACGTGGAAGGTAACTCCGCTCCCGTCCGCCGAACAAGCCACCAGCGCTTGAAAACGATCGCATTCAGTGTCGATGGTCACCAATACCAAGCAATCGAGCAGAACCCGGAGAAACCGAGCCGATGGGGACAGCTGGCACGGAGCGGTCGCCAAGTCGTGCAATTCAAGGACGCAGAAAGTAACAGATTCGTGGCGGTAGTTGTCGATGGCGAGGTCACGTATTACTGAGCCAGCAAGAAGCGGCACCGAAGGTCCCTTACGCATCCTGACCGTACTGGAATCGAGTCCGCTCAGCCAATGCCGCTGTCGCCATGCAACCGAACCCGTCGCAACATGCGGCCTGGCTTCATTATCCACGAGTTAGCTGTGTCGTCGTCCCCGGGGCGGCTTCCCGTCGTACCCGCCCATCCTTCCAGTCCCGTCCCTAGCCCATTCGCCGGATGTGCGCTCCCTTCCGTGCTGCCATGCTTGAACCCGAAGCAGAATTCTATGCATCAGGAGTGAGCAATGGGTAGCACCGCCAACCAAGTCTGGGAAGCAATCTCGAGCCACAGCGCCGCACTCGCCGAGCAAGCAGGAAAGGCTATCGTCGCCGTCGACGCTGGCCATCGCGTCGCCGCCAGTGGCGTTCAGTGGAAACCCGGCATTATCGTCACAGCGAGCCATCTCGTCCGACGTGCCGAAGAGGTCGAGTGTCATTCTGCCGGACGGCAGCCGGGTGAAGGGAACGGTCGCCGGCCGCGACAGCGCGACGGATCTCGCTGCAGTCCGTATTGAAAGCTTGGACATTCTCACGACCTTGCCCCTCGCCTCCGGCGCGAAGGTCGGTGAACTGGTCCTTGCCGTCGCGCGTTCCGGCCGTGGCGAACTCTCCGCCAGCGCCGGAATCGTTGCCCGCGTCGGCGGACCATGGGGCACGTGGCGCGGGGGTCAGATCGACCGCCTGTTGCGGCCCGACGTCCGCCTCTATCCCGGTCAGTCGGGCAGCGCGCTCGTCAACGGTCGGGGTGAACTGTTGGGCGTCAACAGCTCGGTGCTTGCACGCGAGTCGGTAATCACCCTGCCAACTGAGACCGTCGATCGCGTGCTCAAAGAACTGCTGGGGCGTGGCCATATCGCGCAGCCCTACCTTGGCATTGCCATGCAGGAAGTGCCCGTGCCACAAGAGTGGCGTGCCAGTGCCGGTTCCGATCAGGAGCATGGCCTACTGGTCATGCATGTCACGCCCGACGGACCGGCTAAGCGGTCGGGCATCAATCTGGGCGACCTTATCACCAGCGTCGACGCCCAGCCGGTCGAAGGATTCCGCTACTTCTACCGCATGCTCGCCCTGAAACACACCGGTGAAGTGGTAAAGCTGCGTGTGCTTCGAGCCGGAAACGCTTCAGAGGTGGAGGTAACGCTGGGCGACCGGCCAAGGCGATGACGATGTCGAGCAGCGGGCTCAGCACGGTGCGAAAGGCAAAGCACCATCAGCCATCGGTCAAGCCGTTGCGCGTGCTGATCTCCGCTGCCTCGTCGATCACCCGCGCAGGACTGGAGCGCCTTGTCGAGAATGAGCCCAGCTTGCATCTTGTGGGTACGATCAGCAGCGCCAACGAACTGCCACAGTCAATCGCGGAGAACGATCCCGAAGTCCTGCTCCTCCAGCTCGAGGCTCAGTCATCGGAGACCGATTGGGAAGAATTGATTGCTCTCGCAGTTCCTATCGTGCTTTTGGCCGAAGAAGCAGATCTTCTCGGCACAAACGCCGCTTTCGCAGCAGGAGTGCAGGCCATTCTTTTGGGTGACGCAACCGGAGTCGAGTTAGCCGCAGCCGCGCACGGCGCCGTGGCCGGACTGCTTTCGCTCTCGGCCGATCTGGCCGATCTTGTGCGCCAGAGTCTGCTCGCTCATTCCCCCGACGAAGCCGATGACTCTGTGGGAGGCGCCGCTGCCATCGTCGACGGTTCTCCAGAACACCTCACCCTGCGGGAGCGGGAGGTGCTCGAAATGATGATGGAGGGTCTGTCGAACAAAGAGATTGCCGCGCATCTCAACATCTCAGCCCATACCGTGAAGTTTCACATCAGTTCCATCTTGGGCAAGCTGGGCGCGTCCACCCGTACGCAAGCGGCTGCAATTGGTCTGCGCCGCGGACTGATCACCATCTAGAGCCCTGACGCTGGGCTGGGCTAATATACGCGCTACTCGAAAAGGACTGGCTGCGCGGCTGCGTCTTCGGGTTCCTGAAAGTTACTCAGGCCAACGCCAACGAGCCGAAAGCGCTGCCCAAGACCGAGATCAACCCTATCTCGGAGCTTCAAGGCAATGTCAGTTAACTCTTCGCAGGAGGAGGGCGAGGAGTCTGGCGTATGGCTGCGGGTGAGAATCTTGAACTCGCTTGTCTTCAGCTTCAGGACAACCGTGCGCGCTATCCGTGATTCTTTTCGCGACGCAGACCAAAGCTTTTCTGCAAGGCCGCGGATCATCGGCTCAGTTTCTGCCAACAGCACGTCATGCTCAAAAGTGTCCTCGACGGATATCGATTGTGTCGGCCTGTCAGGGACGACAGGGTTATGGTCGATACCGAGGGCAAGTTCGTGCAGGCGCTGGCCATAGCGGCCGAAGTGATGTTCGAGTACGCCCAAGTCGAGAGTTCGTAGCTCCCTCACCGTCAGTGCTCCGAGTTTCGCCAGTTTCTCTTCGGTAACTTTGCCGACGCCAGGCAAGCGTCCAACGGGCAACGGCAGCAGAAACGCGTGTATTTCCCCAGGCTGGATGACGAAGAGCCCGTCGGGCTTGCGCCAGTCCGAGGCGAGCTTTGCCAGAAACTTGTTTGGCGCCACTCCCGCGGAAGCTGTCAGATTCAACTCCTCACGGATTTGTTCACGGATCGTGCGTGCGACCAGGGTAGCTGTCGCTAAGCCGGTCTTGTTCTCGGTGACGTCGAGATAGGCTTCGTCAAGAGACAGTGGTTCTATCAGGTCCGTGTGACGCTTAAAGATCGCCCGAACGCTGTGGGAGACGGCGCGATAGCGTGTGAAATCTGGAGGCACGAATACGGCATCGGGACACAATCGTTCCGCTCGCCCTGCAGGCATGGCCGAATGCACGCCAAAACTCCTGGCCTCGTACGAAGCAGCGCACACGACTGAGCGATTGCCCAGCCAAGCAACGACTACAGGCTTGCCGCGCAACTGCGGCTTGTCGCGCTGCTCGACTGAAGCGTAAAACGCGTCCATGTCGACATGAATGATTTTTCGCACAATCTTCTGGCAACAATACTATTCGGGCTCTCAGAATGAGGTGAACGGTGTGTCGGGCGGATCGTTAACTTTCGTTGCGGTAAATTCTACAGATGCATGCAGTAGTTCTTGCTCCGACTTTCTATTCCGCACTAGCGGTTTCTGTTCTCCTCCTGCATGCGCTGTACATTTTGTGGGTCGTTTTCGGTGCGTTGCTGACACGCTCGCGCCCGATCCTTCGCTGGCTGCATATCGCTTCTCTTGTGTGGGGAATCCTTACGGAACTGCTTCCTTGGCCGTGTCCTTTAACTCTGTTGGAGAACTGGCTCGAACGCAACGCCGGAGTCGAACCTGCCCAGGGTGGTTTCCTGCTCCATTACTTGGACAAGCTTGTCTACCCGGATATTTCTTCGGTGATGCTGACGGCTGCGGCGGTGATCATCTGCGGTCTGAATCTTGCGTACTATGGCCGGCAAATCTGGATCGCTCGACTGCGGTAGGCCTCGTAACACACGTAGCTGCGGTTGAGCTTATCTAACATCAGCAACACATTCCCCTCTGCGCTGCGCTACGCCACCGAGGATCTTGGAACGAAGGGCTCGAGCAACGACTTCAACTGAAGGCTCAACTGCAGTTCCTCACTATATTCATCGAGACACCGGCGAGGGTCGCTCGCTGTCTTCAGCGCGTACCGCAAATACGAGAGCCGCATCAGCCATATGGCATGTTTGAAGTCTTCCTCGCTCCGAACTTGAAATGTGACCCAGCCTGAATTCGGGACCAATGGTGCTCCTGAGCGAGCCTTTCCGCCAGAAGAGCGTCGCGGACTGAGCGTGGAAATGGAATGTCAACGGTTCCGCCAGTATGGATGTGACCGATTTCCGCCGCTTTGAAACGGAATTCCCTGCCTCCAAACCGGTGAGGATGAGCCGATACGCCCAGCCACGAAGATATTTCCTGCTCAAGTCTCTCGAAGTACTTCATTTCCGAAACCTGTTGACTGCTCTTTCGATGCCTGAGCATGACCGCCCGATCCAAGCGCAATCAAGTTACTAAAAGCAGAAATCGCCGGGAATGCCACCACTCATGCCCTGAAGCGAACGACCTTCCTGCTACACTTCGCAACAATCCAAACCGCAGGTTCATGAGTCTAATGCACCGTGCGAGCCAAACGTCTAATCGGATTCATTGCAATCATTCAGTCCGTTCTGTTCTTGACGCATTTGCTCCTCTATAAGACTTGGACATTTTTGCCAGCAGGTCATGAAACACCGGGAACGCTCTGGACCAAACTGCTCCTCGGTTTCCTCTCGGTGAGCTTTGTCGTCGCTTCGCTACTCGCCTTTCGCTACACCAATGCTGCTCTACGCGCGTTCTACAGGGTTGCTGCCGTTTGGTTGGGCGTGCTGTCTTTCCTCTTCATCGCCGCGCTTTCCTCCTGGATGATCTTCGGGCTTGCGCGGCTGGCGGGGCTGGAGTTGAATTTTCATCGGACTGTGGAGTTATTGTTCGGGGCGGCGGCCGTGGCCGGACTCTACGGGGTTTTCAACGCAAGCTGGACCCGGATCACCCGGACGACGGTGCGGCTCGCGAACCTCCCTCATGCCTGGCGCGGGCGAACAGCTGCTTTAATCAGCGACCTGCACCTGGGCCATGTACGAAACGGCAGTTTCCTGCGACGCATGGTTACGAAGATATTGAAGGAAGAGCCTGACGCGATTTTTATTGCTGGTGATTTGTACGACGGGACGGCTATTGACGCGCAACGAGCAGCAGAGCCCTTGAGCGAACTTGTCGCGCCCAAAGGGGTGTATTTCGTTGCGGGAAATCATGAGCAATTTGGGGATGACAGCAAATATCTGCGTGCCATCGCGGCTGCGGGAGTCCGGGTGCTCAGCAATGAAAAGGTCGAAGTGGACGGTTTACAGATTATTGGTGTTCCGTACCGCAACGCGGCCCACGATAGCGACCTTGCTGCGGTGCTCCACGGTATTCAATTAGATCGCGATCGCGCCAGTGTTCTGTTGACGCATGCGCCCGACCATCCGGAGGTCGCGGAAACCGCCGGAGTCTCCCTGCAGCTGTCAGGGCATACGCATCTGGGGCAGTTCGTACCTTGGAGTTGGATGGCCCGGCGGATTTACCGGCAGTTTGTATATGGCCTAAGCCGGATCGGAAAAATGCAGGTTTTCACCTCGAGCAGAGCAGGCACATGGGGACCGCCGCTGCGCCTGGGATCGAACCCCGAGATTGTAATGCTTGAGTTCCAGTGAAGGTCAGGACGTTGGGGGGTGAATGCCGCCGCACAAAAGTTCTTGTTTGTGCACCTCGGCAGCGTCAATCGTCATCTTACGTCGAAGATATGAACCGAACCCAATGGGGTGCCTGCAAATACATCCCCAGAGAAATCGGCGTTTCGGGCATGACCAGTAGTTCTAAATTTACCCGACGCCTTGCGGTGTATGAAGTATCAGCGAGTGCGTTAGAGGAGGTTGTATGTCCGATGTCCTGCCGCCGGGCACTCCAGCGCCCGATTTCACGCTGCCTGTAACTCCCGACCAGAAGCTCTCAATCCAGGAATTACGCGGTCATCCGGTGATCTTGGCTTTTTATCCCGCGGATTGGAGTCCGGTGTGCGGCGATCAGATGGCGCTCTACAACGAAATCTTGCCTGAGTTCCAGAAATTCGGCGCTGAGTTAATCGGAGTATCCGTGGATGGAGTCTGGTGCCACCAGGCGTTTGCAGAAACGCAACACCTGCATTTTCCCCTGCTCTCGGATTTTGAACCGAAGGGAGCCGTTGCTCGCAGCTATGGAGCCTATAGAAGTGGGGACGGAATCTCGGAGCGAGCCCTCTTCGTCATTGACAAAGACGGAGTCATTGCGTGGAGCTACCTCTCTCCGATTGCCGTAAATCCCGGGGCCGACGGGATTCTGGAAGCTCTCGAGGGATTGACCAAGCCGGAGAAGATCTATGGCTAATCTCAGACCGCCTGTTACGCCCGAGGAGCACATCCAGGGCCCGGAAGATGCACCAGTGACACTAGTCGAATATGGAGATTACGAGTGTCCACATTGCGGGCGTGCTCACTCCATAATCAAGCGCGTACAAAAGCATTTTGGAAAGAGCCTCCGGTTCGTGTTTCGGAACTTCCCGCTCAGCGAGCTGCACTCGCACGCTGAATCCGCGGCGGAGACGGCCGAGTTCGCTGGTGCCCACGGCAAGTTCTGGGAGATGCACGACCTTCTGTTCGAAAACCAGGAGCGGCTGAGTGGGGACTTTTATTGGAAGCTTGCCGGGCAGCTGAGTCTGCCTATTGAGGCGCTGCGAAAAGCGCTGGGAGAGGGTACATACCAGACTCGTGTTCGCACTGACTTCAGCAGTGGCGTCCGTAGCGGCGTCAATGGCACCCCGACGTTTTTCATCAACGGGAAGCGTCATGATGGGCCCTTTGATTACGAAACCCTTGTGCTGACAATTCAGGAACAGATCGGCAGGCACGGAAATGCTGCCGTGGCGTAAAGCGGACGAGGTTATCGCTCGCGCCTTGCGGAGAGGAGATTGCACTTATGGCCACCAAAAAGAAAGCTAAGAAGAAACAGACGAAGTCGGAACAAGCGACCCGCGGCAAACTCGCTGCGATGAAGAAAACGGGCAAGAAGAAGGCGGGTGGTAAGCGGC
The DNA here is from genome assembly GCA_963699185.1 of uncultured Acidobacteriaceae bacterium. Taxonomy (GTDB): domain Bacteria; phylum Acidobacteriota; class Terriglobia; order Terriglobales; family Acidobacteriaceae; genus DASRAA01. The sequence goes on from OY969419.1 coordinate 3,136,228, forward strand.
AACCTGCCAAGGAACAGTCGGTGAGCAAGTCCGCTCACAAAAAGGCGGCAGTAAAGGCGTCCGCCAAGAAGATAAATAACACGCGTCGGGGCACTGCTCGAAGGCGAAGCCGAATTGCGGAAGCGGACTCATTCTCCGCACAGGAAGCAGCAACGCGTTCGGCTGGGCAGGCAGGCGATTTACAGGGCTTGTCCGATGTCGAAGTCGCGGATTCCGAGAGCCCTGATGAGCTGCTTGAGGAAGGAAACGCTTTTGAGGCAGGCATAGTAACCGGCGTTGAAGCTGCGGAGCGTGTGACTCCGAGCGAAGTCCACACGCATGAAGTGCTGGAAGATGACGTGCCGGAGGAGTATCTGGATCCAGACTAGCTCGGAAAGGATCTTGGGACTCAGTCGGCAGGTTCGTGTTCGAGGCGAGCCCGGGGCGGAGATTCCACGGGCCATTGAAATCTCGTTAGATTGGCAAAGCCAGAGAGCCTTGCCGCTGTTGAGTAGGAGTTCACATGCCAGACACGGGAGAAGATCGAGAGATACAGCGACGAGTTAACGCTAAAGAAGCAGTGCGCGTGTCTCAATCCAAGAAACTATCGCAGAAATCGAAAAAGGACGAAGCAACTGGGCAACGCCGTGCCAAACATGAAAAGAGGAAGAATCCGGGGGATCGATAACGGCCAGCCCAAGGGAAGACGGAACGTTTGGCTGGAGAGCTTATGTCCATTGTTCGAACCTGCAAGACTTGCGGTCGACAGAACCGAATTCCCGCCGAGCACATTGCGGATACCGGACGCTGTGGAGCTTGCAAATCAACACTGAGTCCGCTGACTGAGCCGCTCGAGGTGGACTCCCGGTCGTTCGACGAGATCGTCGAAAAGGCTCGCGTGCCGGTGCTGGTCGATTTCTGGGCCGCCTGGTGCGGTCCTTGCCGGATGGCAGCTCCCGAAGTTTCGCGCACTGCTGCGGAGACAAGCGGACGAGCCATCGTACTCAAGGTCGACACTGGGCGGTATCCGGACTTGGCTTCCCGGTTCAACGTGCGCGGCATTCCAAACTTCGCCGTTTTTTACTGCGGTCACCTCGTCAAGCAGCAGGCGGGGCTAGTGGACCATGAGCAAATGGAAAGTTGGCTAGAATCCGCTGCTCAATCCCCGGTGGTCCGAATGGAGCCGCATAAATAAAGCACCCTTGGTGATTGCAGCACTCCTCGTTAATCGCCCGCCTGACGCCGCGTATGCTCCCTGAGTGAAACGCCTGCAGATGCTGGCTGGGTATGTATGCGAATCGAACGTCGATCTTTCATTCTTAGCTTCCATCGAGACCGTCGAATGGCACTTGCCCCGAACCTCGTTCGCTCAACACGAATCTCCATCAGCGCTATGCCCCTCTTAGCGAACATTTTAAGCACGCTGTAGAAGTGCGCGGTAAAATCTGCACTTGCGGCGGGGTTCCGTCCGCAATTGCGATTCGTGCCTAAACGTTCTCCAAGTCCTGGACTAAGCGCATGGATTCTTCTCGTCATGCTTGTGATGGTCGCCGTCCCGGCGGCCATAACACTGCACACCGTTCGCGCTCCGGCGATCGTGCAAATGACCAGCACGAACCCCACTCCTCATGGCTATAGCTGGAGCTTGCTGTTGTTTGTGGTTCCTATTGTCGTGATCGGGTGGTGGTTCCTGCCCAGCGAAGGGATACGCATTTCGCAGCGCGCCTTTTGGCGGACGGTTTGGGTTCTGGTGCCATGTGGCTTCGCACTTGATTTCTTTTTCGCTAGCCACTTTTTCCTGTTTCCCAATACCCAGGCCACCATGGGGATCAGGGCTCCAGCTCTCGGCGGCGGTGTTCCCATTGAGGAATACATCTTCTACTTCACAGGGTTCGTCGCGACCCTCTTGCTCTACGTGTGGCTGGATGAATATTGGCTGGCAGCTTAAACGGTACCGAATTACGATGGCGAACCAAATCAGGTTCAGCGACTGCTGACAATCCATCCATCTTCTTTGGTCGTGGGATTGCTGTTGATTGTGGCCGCCGTCCTTTATAAGAAGCTGCGCTCTCCCTATCCCGAGGGTTTTCCTGGCTACTTCACGGTACTTGTGATCGGTGGCATGATTCCGTCGGCAACTTTTTTCCCCGCTGCGCGCCGATTCATCAATTGGCGTGCTCTGAGTCTGACTATCTTCATGCTCCTGCTCATCAGTATGTTCTGGGAAGCGACCTTGGCAGTGCCTTACGGCTGGTGGGGTTACCAGCAAAAACAGATGATGGGTCTATTTATAGGAGCATGGGCAGGGCTGCCGCTAGAGGCCGTCGTGGTGTGGATCGCTGTCGCTTACGCAACCACAATAGTCTATGAAGTCGTGAAAGCCTGGCAGGCGTCAGGCAAAGACGCCAAACACGCATTTCTGGGGAAATCGTCTGATGGCGCGAAACAATGACGATAACTGGACGGCACTTACTTTTGTGCTGACCGGCAACTAAGGGTGCGAACAGGGCTGGGCTGCGATCCGGAACTGTAGCGCTGATAGCCACATCTTCTTCATCCCCCTCCGAAGATCGTAATTTCGCGCCAGGAGTAAGAATTACCTTCATGTCGAGATCCCTCACCAGATAACCCCTTTGTTTTATCTTTGGATTGTTTGGCTGCGCTCTTGCTAATAAGAAAGCCAGACGAAGTGGCGCAATTCGGGTCACGCGGTTGGGATATCGGCCAGAGTCCCTATCGTGTGGCCCGGACTCTTATTGACCATCGCTACCAGTCGATGCGGCTTGCAACCATGACCTCACTCCGACCCGCCCAAGGCTGCCCAGTTTGACTTTGGTGCGGCGCTCAAATCCAATCTGCGGTATGAGCGACCCCGAAACCAGCGAGATCATCGTCCTGCAATCCAGCCTAATCCGTCGACTTCAACAAGTTGGCCTAGAAGATAGAACTCGGGACAGTCTCGCTCGAGAACTCGCCCACGTCGCGGTGCTGGGGCGATCCTTCGCCGAGCGTACGCTGCCGCTGCTTCTGTCGATGGACGCGGATCACAACGACCTACTGCACCAAGTGGTGATCTCAATGAAGAGAGATCTCGACGAAATTGGAGACGCAATCCATGACATAGAAATGGACTTTCCGGCTTTGATTGGGGCTTTCGAAAGGGGGGAAGATTGAGACGGCAGGAATATTGAAGTACAGCATGCCCTCCTCCGTTGAACTCCGTCGGAACTGAAACGATCCTGCTGTCACTCTCCTACGATGGCCGCCGGGACCTCTCTCAGGGTAGAACCGCTAAGCCCTGCAGACATCATCCGTGCGGCGAGATTCAGGATGCGAACAACCGCGTCCGAGGTACAGACGCCTCGCGAGTGAATATTCGAGATAAGATTTCGGTCGGCGTCAGAGTGATGTCGACGGGGACGATAAGCCATATAGGCCGACAGACTTTCTGCCGTGGCGAGGCCCGGGCGCTCGCCGATCAGTAAAACCGCGACCGTCGGACTCAGCAATTCACCAATCTCGTTGAGAATTCCCACCCGGCAATGATGAATCACAAATGTCTGGCCTACACTCCAGCCACGGGTCGCGGATTCCTGGTGAAGCAGCGGGAGTAGTTGAGGCACCTGGGCGCATATAGCCGCAACGGATAAGCCATCCCCGACTGCGATTTGTAGATCATTACCTGACGAGCAACGTTGCAGTATTTCGGTCCGCGATGAGGCGCTGAAACGTCGCCCGAGATCAGGCCGCAAAAGGAACTGATCCTTGTCAGCGGCCTCCGTGTAGGCGTCGAAAAGCCCCCATTCCCTGATGAACGCTGTACCGAAGCTGCTCTCTAGATCCAGCGCGCAGTGCTTCACCAGTTCTAAGACTGAAACACGCGTGGTGCCACGGACAGCGCACCGTGTCACCGACCATCAGACCCTCGACAAGGGGACCATGGTAGTGGGTGCAGGCCGCACCTACAGCGAACAGTTCATCGCCACGGCGCGCCAGGATAACGTCTTCGCCATCCACCTGGCCCAGAATCATTCCGCCATCTTTCAGGTTGTCAAAAGGAAATCCAGCTTTCAAATCGGCTTTGGCAGAATCTTCCATGTGTTGCGAAGCCTCCTTTCCTCTTGATTGGTCGCCACACCAACGTTGCGTTATCCTTGGCGGGCCTGCTTCACCATCTCGACGAACACTTCTCTGGTTTGTGACGGATCGCAGACTTCCCTCAAGAATGAGACCCGAGTTCCCTTCATGCCATCCTGGGTTTTCAGGCGCAGGTGGAAGCCCAGCCGATCGACCGCGGTCATCTCCGCTTGCTGCGCTTCGATGCCGGCAAACCGTTTGGCAAGCAGGATGAGCGCATCTTTGTGGTCGGCATTCATGTGCTTCAAGATGTCTTTCTTGTGCTCGGCAAGTGGATCGGCCTTTGCCTGGGAGTAGTCCGAAGCCGCCACCCACCCCATCACTCCGAAACCGCCCACGTAATAAACGTCGATTACATCCAAGCGATAAAAGAAGAAATCCTCGAAGTCAACCCAGTGCTTGCTGTCTGGGTAGCCCGTGAGATAGACGGCACGAGTGTCCGCCAACTCCGGTTCTAGTATTCTGAGGGCACTTCCTATCAATGTGACTCTGGACGAGCCGAGTGCGTCGCCACTTGTGTCAGGTTCGGTCACAAAGAGGCTGGCGCGGGGATCAGCCTGCAGATTCTGCGTATGCATCGCCATCGTGCTTATGAGGAAGATAGGGCGACCCTCGTTATCCAGCCCGTATGGCATCAAAGATCCGAATGGAAAACCCGGCTGTTTGCGCGAAATGGTAGACAGGCTGCCGATACGGCCCGAGTGCATCAACGTGCGAGCCCTCTCGGCAAACGATGGCTCGGGTCCAGTGGGCTGACCGCTCGTCGCGCCACTTGCGTGTTTTCCGTAGGAAGGGGAAGACATCGTTGATCACTCCACGGCTATTCAACTGATCCTGTGATGATATCTCTCGGCTGCCACTTGGGTCTCGAATGGACCGGGCCCCCACATGCACGGAAGCGATCGCAGCCTGGCTATGCGTCCAATACGTCTAGCAGTGTACGGCTGGCCTTGCGTTCGAGACGCAACACCCGATACTCAAACCTTTCCTTAGTTTTGCGGTGTGTGGCTGCCGCGAGCGTGCCAACTGCTTTCGCCCGATACAGTTGGTCAAGCGCCTCACGAGCAAGCGTCAGCGCTCGTCGCGCATCGCGGACTTCGTGTTCGTAATAAATAGCCAACTGCTCATAAGCCTCGTAGCCCTCGCGAGAGTTGCCTAGCGCGTTTTCCCAGAGTTCACGTGCACGTGAGATGTCTCCGTCACGCTTTGCCAGTCGTGCGAGGGCCGCGCACGCAGCACGATTAGTTTCCTCCGGCAGCACGGACACAATCGATTGCTCGTACAGTCTGCGGGCCCGCTTTACCTCACCACGTCGCTCGCAGATGCGCGACACACCGTACAGCTCCAGGCCATCCTCCGTGGCAACTTCCTCATCGCCCAGGAGTGACAGGATGCGGGCCGAGAGTCCCGCCAGTCCGCGGAGATCCATCCGGTTGTGTTGGAATACCGGAACCAGCGGCTCGGCATGCCCACCACGCACGAAGTCAAGATAGATCCTTGGGATTAACTCGGACGGCACATCGGCACCGCGGTCCCATCCCAGCACATGGCGTTCTAGTTGTGAAAGCCTTACGGAGCCGAGGCGCAGACGCCAGAGGCTTCTTGCCGGATGAAGGAAGTCCAAGTGTGCTAAGGGTTCGGGAGGAGCGATGGTTCGCGTCATGCGATAACGCGTCTCGAGCAGCGGCCAATCAAAGGACTTGCCGTTGAATGTAACTAACACCGGGCGTTCTGCCAGTCGTTCCGCAAGTGCAACGAGCAGCGAGCGTTCCTCGCTGTACTCGCGCATGAACAGTTGCTCGACTTCGAGACCTCCGCCTTCCCACCAAGCGAGGCCGACCAGGAATGGATACGTTCCTGTCCCGCCGGCTAGCCCGGTTGTCTCGGTGTCGAGAAAGAGCCATTGCTGAGGGTCTGCGACTCTCTCGTGGGCGTGAGGTGCAAGGAGGCGCAGTGCCGCAACGTTTGGAATGTATGAGGCGTGATCTCCGTGCCAACAGTGCAGCGAAAGATGTTCACCCTCGCAATTGCGTTTCACCGAAGCGCCTAAAAGCGTGGCGAGCCTGTCTGATCCAACGGCACTGCCCGAAGCGAGATTGACGGATCCAGCCTCGTCACAGTTCCCTGCCGGCTCGACGTCATGTCTTGACAAGGGCAGCGCTAACGGTCGCTGCAACGCCTTCAGTCGAGCAAAGCGATCTGTTGTTGTGTGATTCACGATGAGTTAATACTGCGATCTTGCTTAAGCGCGCTCGCCCTCAGGCACAAAGTCGTTCAAGGATTGTCAAAGCCACTTCCTTGGCGCGCTCGCTCTTGTCACCAGCAGGGCCAACACAGGAGGGGCATCCGTTCTCACAAGGACAGGCTGCGATGAGTTCCCGGGTGCGCGTCAAAAGCTCCTGATATGAGTGATAAAGCGGCTCACTGAATCCAATGCCTCCGGGGTATGCGTCATAGAGGTACAGGTTCGGCTCGAACAGTTCCTTCTCGACACCCGCAGGATTCGAGAATTCCTGCCATTCCGGTTCGGCTCCTCCGAACGGAGGGCGTTCTCCGACAGCAGTACCAAGATCGCGACGGTCGCACATCAACAGCAGAGTCGCCATGGACGCGAGGGCGTAAACCAGTCCGAAAATCCCGCTCTGGCGCTCGGACAGCGTGAAAGCAAGTCCCGCTAACAGTTCGTGCTGAAGCGTCACCCAGAACGAGGTGGTATGCATTTCGTTTTCGGGCAACTCGAGCTTTCCGGAGCCCACATTCTCGTTGGTGAAGAACTTGATCTTCTTGAAACCAACGACCTGTGAGCGCACGAGCACCTCGCCGTGAGCTCGCGACGCCGGGCCGGGAATTCTCTGCTCTTCCGCGATTTCCAGCACGCGTACCTGCGTATAGCGGATAGCGTCAGTGAAGTAGTCCACATCCACACGTTTCACGTACGCCTTGCGATGGTCGAAATCAAGTCTCTCGACATGGAACTGCTGGCCCTGGTGAAGGTAGATCGCCTTGGGATGGACCGTGGTGAGAGCGGACGAGAAATCCACCTCGCCAATTACCTCTGGCTTTCCATCTTCTCCGCCGGTGATATCGATAATGACGAAATTGTCGGATGTCGCCGAACGCAAACTGATCGTGTCGGCTGGATAGCTCTCCTGCACCCAGTGCCAGTTCCCTCCGCTCCGTTGCAGGAAACCGGCTTCAGCAAGTCGCTCGCAAAGCTCGGGCAATTCCACGCTCCCGAATTGCTCATCAGGCGAAAGCGGCAGCTCGAAGGCCGCGCACTTCAGGTGGTTCACGAGAATTTCGAGATTGTCGGGCTGGATGTGCGCTTGCTCTGGCGAGCTTCCGAAAAAGTAATCCGGATGCTGCACGATGAATTGATCGAGTGGAGCGGAAGACGCAACGAAGACTGCGCAGGAGGTTCCACTGCGCCGTCCTGCACGTCCGGCACGCTGCCATGTGGACGCAATGGAGCCCGCGTAACCCGCCATCACACAGGCATCGAGCGACCCGATATCGATTCCCAACTCCAGTGCGTTCGTCGTGACCACTCCGCGGATCCGGCCATCGCGTAGTCCATGTTCGATCTCGCGTCTCTCCCCGGGCAGATATCCGCCACGGTAGCCGCGAACCGGCTGCTCATGGCCTGGCTTTGGAGGATTCGCCTCCTGCAAGTACGTGAGCAAGACTTCCGTGTGGAGTCGGCTGTTGGCGAAAACTATCGTCTGCAGCTTACGCGCCAGCAGTTCCCTGGCCACGCGGGTGGCTTCATTGATATAGCTGCGCCGGATGCCAAGGTTCCGGTTGACCATCGGCGGGTTGTAGAAAGCAAAAAGCTTTTCCCCAGAGGGCGCGCCGTTCTCTTCGACAACCTCAACCTCCCGCTCGATGAGTTGCGACGCCAATTCACCAGGGTTCGCGATCGTAGCCGAACAGCAGATGAACTGCGGATTCGAACCGTAGAACTGAGCGACGCGTCGTAATCGCCGTAGCACATTCGCCAAATGGCTTCCGAACACCCCTCGATACGTATGCAATTCATCCAGAACGATGTAGCGCAGGTTCTCGAACAGCCGCATCCACTTGGTGTGGTGCGGCAGGATTCCGGTATGCAACATGTCAGGATTCGTCAGAACGATGTGTCCGCGCTCACGGATTGCCTTTCGTGCATCTTGTGGTGTGTCGCCGTCGTAGGTGAACACTCCAAATCGGTCTTCGAGCCGGGTGGCAAGGTCGTGCAACTCAGCAAGTTGGTCCTGCGCTAACGCTTTGGTCGGAAACAGATAGAGAGCACGAGTATCCGAGTTTTCCAGCACGGCATTCAACACCGGAAGGTTGTAGCAAAGAGTTTTACCGGATGCTGTCGGCGTTACGACGACAACGTTCTTGCCGCTGTGCACCAGTTCGGCTGTGGCAGTCTGGTGCGAATAGAGTTCTTGGATTCCTTTTCCTACGTAAGCCTCACGCAGTTCCTTGCGCACCCACTCCGGCATCGACCGAAACTTCGCGTCGCGCGCTGGAATTTGTCGCAGGCAGGTGAGCACTTCGTCGGTGCGGTAACGCGCAACCAACGTTCCTAAAATGTCGTGAACGGTATCGAGAGTCGTGCTTGACCGCGGAGCCAAGGCTTGCTGGGAGGAGGACATATAGACCGGCGCGAAGACCGTTCGCCTTTTATTCGCTGCAAGCCTAGCACTTTAACAGGCGCTCGTGCAACGCACGAACCCAAGCAGGCAACAGGCGCGGCGTTTTCCCTCTGACGAGTGGCGAAATCATGATGTACAAGACTCAGTACTTCCGGTACAGCATTGTTAAGAAATAACTTACAGCGATAGCCCGCACCCTTCTGCAACTCGAGCGTCTCAATGTGGCGTCGCATTTCGGCGGGCGAGCGATGCCAATGACTCACACGGCAATATGACGAATAAAAGGCGAACATAAAGCTATAATCCCCGTGTGGCCCGCTGTCGCGTCTCGTTCACCGAACCCGATGGAATTTTGCACGCCGTTGAGGTTGACGCGGACTCGTTGTATGAAGCTGTCGCTCATGCAGTCGCAGAATTTCGCGCCGCCGGCCCAATAAAGGCGACACCTGGTCCGACGACCGAGTTCACGGTCACCGTTTATCGGAAGCCAGTCGAGCACCGCATTCGACTCACGCAAGTGGAGAAATGGGCGGAGCATACAACGAAGGAAGGACCCTCTGGAATTATGAAACGAGAACGCGTCAGGAAACTGCTAGGACCGACATGCTAGCTCCCAATTCACTTGCCTCGGCAACATGGACTCCCTGTAACTACCTGGCTAGCGGACGTGACCTCAACCTTGTCGCAACGCAGAGTTGAAAAGGTGCGTTGCTCAAATTATCCCCCTCACGGTATCCTCATCCACCCCTTGGAGGATCTATGCTTAGGTCTTTTGTTCGCACCTTTGCTTCGTCCGCGATCTCTCTCTTATTCTCACTGTTCGTCCAGGCACAGGCCTTGCCTTTTTCTGTCGGCACTGCCAATGCCGCTCCCGGCCAAAAATCAACGGGCTATTTGGAAGTCCCCGCTGGTGTCGACGCTGCTACCAATATTCCCGTAGTCGTCATCAACGGCGAAAAGCGTGGTCCAGTCCTAGCTCTTGTCTCTGGTGCCCACGGTACTGAATACACCTCCATCATCGCGATTGAAAAACTCATCAACCAACTTGATCCTTCTCAAATCGCGGGTACCGTTATTCTTGTCCCCCTCGTCAACATTCAGTCCTTCGAGCAAAAGGTCCCCCATGTTAACCCCATCGATAACAAGAGCATGAACCGCTTCTACCCTGGGAAAGCTGATGGGACGCAAACTGAACGTGCGTCCTTTCTTATCACCAAACAAGTGGTCGAACGATGTGATTTTCTTATCGACTACCACGGCGGCGATCTCGACGAGAGCCTTCGCCCTTACGCGTACTGGGCACCTACTGGCAAGGAGACCCAAGACCATATATCCAAAGAGATGGTCCTCGCCTTTGGACTCGATCACATCATTATTTGGCGCGATCGTCCCACCGACCTGGGCGCCACTCGATACCTCGACAACACCTCTACGGCTCGCGGCAAACCTTCCATCGTCGTCGAAGCTGGCTATGCCGGCATCGTCGAAGCGGATGACGTCGACCTCCTCGTCGAGGGAACATTCAACACTATGCGCGCTCTCAAAATGCTTTCAGGAAACCCTCGGCCCATCGAGAATCCGGTCTGGCTCGACCGAGTCGTGGATGTCTTGTCCGACGGCCCTGGCATTTGGTACCCGCTTGTGAAGCGCGGTACCTATATTCAAGAGGGCATGAAAATCGGCTTTGTCACCGACTATTTCGGCAAGCTCATATTCGAAGCCCGCGCTCCCATCTCCGGTGTCATCTTGCACATCAACGCCGTCCCATCTCTCAAGAAAGGCGACAACATTGCAGACATCGCCGCCATTGCCGCCCACGCCCCTTAAAATCTAACCTGATTTTGGCTAGGAACAGTCGATGATCCTCGTTCCCGGACACGTTGCTCGTGTGCATCCCAGGGCCAACTCTCCTTTGTGCCGTTTGCAGATACGACTCCGGGGAGCGCACCCAACTTCCATGTTCCCCTTGATCCACGCACAATCCGGAGTGTGCCGGAACAACACGAACACCTCAAGTCGAGGCTGCACGCCTGGTCGGAAGCCTCGGTGTATAGTGTTGGCTTCCGAGAAGCAAAAATGAAAATCGCCGCTGCTATGGCCTCGGACCTTCCGCGCAAGCTCGGCTTGATCGATGCGCTCTCGATCGTGATTGGCATGGTAATTGGTGGCGGGATTTTTCTGGTGCCCAATCTGGTCGCCCAGGAGCTGAAATCTGTAACCGCGATCCTAGGGGTATGGGTGTTTGCCGGCGTGATCTCGTTCTTCGGCGCGCTCGCTTGCGCCGAGCTTGGCACCGCGCTTCCATCCACCGGCGGGCAATACGTCTTCCTCCGTGAAGCCTACGGCCCTCTGGTCGGATTTCTTTGCGGCTGGTCCATGTTCCTGGTTGCGCGGACCGCTCAGGTTGCCTGGCTGGCGGTAACGATGGCGTTATATGTCTCCTATTTCGTTCCGATATCCGCGCCGGTGTCGAAGTTGCTCGGAATCTGTGCGATCGCGTTATTTACTGGAATCAATTATCGCGGCGTCAACGCCGGAGCAATCGTTCAAAAAACGTTTACGCTGGCCAAGGTCGCCGGCCTGCTCGTCATCATCGGCAGCGCCCTCCTTTGGGGCAGCAAAGCCGCTTCGCCTCCGGAAGCAGTTGCTGGTGGATTCTCAGTCAGCAGCTTCGGCGTCGCTCTGATCGCGTCTCTGCTGGCCTATGACGGCTGGGTGCAGTTAACCTTCGTTGCCGGCGAGATCCGCAACCCTCAGCGGAATGTGTTTCTTGCGCTCACCCTTGGGTCGGTCGCATGTATTCCGATTTACTTACTGGCGAATGTGGCTTATTTGCGCGTTCTCCCGATCCCCGAAATCGCCGCGAGCGATCACGTCGGCGCCACCCTGGCCAGACGCGTGCTCGGCTCCGGCGGAGGCAGCCTGGTTTCGCTGATTATTCTCGTGTCGATCATCGGGACGCTAAATGGCTGCTTTCTTACCAGTCCGCGGATTTACTTTGCCCAAGCGCGTGATGGCCTTTTCTTTCGCAAGTTCGCCGAGGTGCATCCGCGGTATCAAACGCCTGGGTTTTCGATCCTGGCTCAAGGCATCTGGGCGACGGTGCTCGTTGTAAGCGGCTCCTACGAAACTCTCCTCGATTACGCGATGTTCGCGATGTGGCTCTGGTATGGTCTGATGGTCGCGGGCGTGATCGTACTGCGCTACAAGCAGCCGGGCCTCGCACGTCCTTATCGGATGTGGGGATACCCAGTAACCCCGGCACTGTTCGTCGTGATCGCGTGCTGGTTTTTGGTGAATATGCTGAGGACGCGACCGCTTCCGTCGGTCGCCGGACTGCTCTTGATCGCGACCGGAATCCCGGTTTACTTCTTGTGGGCCCACCAACGCAACCAGGCCGAGCCCACAACGGTCTGATTTGCGGCTTACGCAACTCTCGCGTCATATCGACCGAGTTTCACGCCAGAGGTAACAGCATCGATGCATGCCGTTATGAACTTCCCAGGGGAGAGCGTCAGTCCGCTCCGACGATACTGGATGGTTTGTCAGCAACTCGGAAGCTGTCGTGAAGCAAGGCTGGTGCAGATAGGTGGAGATACATCGCCATTTCACAACCAAGCCCCGCGATGGATCGCAGAGGTGTTCTTGGAACTGCCGTTTCACATCTGTTTACTGCAGATTCAGGGCAGGCTGACGCTTGTGTTCCCAGGCATGATGTCGCGCTCAAGAAAGGCAGGAGCAATCGCATTTTGGCCGGCTTGAGTCTGCGCCCAGCGGAGATGAAACATCGGACCTGCATTCTTCACGTCCAGAGTGAACTGTCCATTCTCCGAATGCCATTCGAGATCGATGATGCTCTTCCCAACTTTCACATGTTCGACAAGCAGCGACTGCCATGACGTTGGCAATTGCGGTGCGAAGTGCAGTACATTGTTCCGGCCGTCGGGCTCGAGTCCCAACATCCCATGGATCGCCGCAGAAAGAAATGCCGATGAGGACCATGTCTGTTCCGGCACGGATTCGCTTTGCGGTGTAAAGAAACTGCCGGACATCACTTCGTGCATATGGCCAAGCGAATCGGCAGCATCCCACTGCACCAGACTTTGCCACAATACGTTCGCTGCATCCGGGCGATGGACCTGCCACTCCAGGTCAGCAGCCGCGGCTGTAGCGTGGGCCCACACACTTCCCTTCGCGTATGAGGTCGGGTCGTAGTCTGGGGCTGTGGACGGCTTGCTGCGCAATCCCCACGGAGTCAGATAGGGCGGAGTCATAAGCCGATCCAGAGTTACTGAAGTCTGTTCTGGGGTAGCAGCGCCGGAAACAATGGCCGCCAGATCGGCCGCCGCCATGCTTTCCGCCGCCTTTCCCGACCTGGTAAATCCGCTAATCCAGCGATGCGCCACGCTATCCCAGTATCGCGATCGGATGCTTTGCCGAGCACGGAGACTCGCTGACTCGGCCTGCCGACTTAGCGCTTCGTCGTGCATCGTCGCAGCAAGTTCCGACATGGCATGGGCTGCACTTACCCATGCCGCGGAAAGCGTCAGTTCGTCTGTGAGGCGGTCCTGCTCGTTGCCGCTCATCTTGTCCGCGGGTACACGAGGCAGGCCGTCGCCTTTGTCGAGTGTGGAGAGGCAGTATTGGTATGCTTTCAATGTTGCAGGCCAATGTCGAGAGAGGAAGGCCTGATCGCCCGTGATCCGTTCGTATTCGGCAATCACCCGGAGAAAATCGAACGTTATGTCGACATGAATAAACAGATAGGGATAGTCTCTCGCCCAGTTCAGGAAACCTGCACTTTGAGAGATCTCGTGCCACATCATGCCATTCTCTGAATTCTGATACTTGTAGAGAAACTCCAGTTCGTCTGAGGCTCGCTTGTAGTTTCCTTCGTACAACAACGCCTCCGTTGTCAACAGACCGTCTCCAGCGAAATACCAGGCGTATTGTGGCCGGCGGGCTCCATGTGAAGGTCCATAGCCTCCGACAAACGCGCAACCGAGACGCGCATTACATGTCCAAGCCTGCTCGAGCGCGATCTGCGCCCACTCGATCGCACGATTCGCTTCGGCATCGGGCGTGGTGATCTTTACGATCTGCGATGAGCTGAAACGCTTCGCGTCGTCAGACGCGGAGGTGCCGGACGCGCGCAGCAACGATGCTGTGGTGGCGTGCACTTCTTCGCTTCTTTCACTCGCCCCTGCAAAGACCAGAGTCGCGCACCGGCCGCTAGCACAGGGTCTAAGTTCAAGCGTGAGAGCCAGGGGACGAGTGAACTCGCTACCTCGGCGATCGTTATTCGGCTCCGAGTGTTCTGTCGCCTCTGGCGACGAGATCAACGCTCTAAACTGTTGCGAAGGTTCGCCCAAGAGGAAGCCTCTTGCATTCTGATCCCACGAGGTCTCCTGGCCTCCAATGCCGGCTGGCCACATCAAATTGAGGGACGGCTGAAAGTGAACTTGAATATGAAGATCGCTACGACCTTCCACGGAAAAACCAACGAGAACACCCGGGTCTTCCGCATGCGTCGTAATACGCTCCCGCACACGAAAGTCTGGGGCAGTGTAGATGCGCGTAACGCCGAGGGGGTCGACCTCGACTGAGGTCAGGATAGTGATCGCGGAAACAGGTGCAGCTTTCGGCAACACGAAGCTAAGGCGATATCCGTTTACAAGTTGCAAGGGGAACGTCCAAACCTCCAGACCGTCTTCGGAATACCCGCCAGCGAAGCCGCGAATGCCGTGCGCGGCGATGTACCTGTTCGGCTGCGCCTGCGTCGTCGACCAGACTCGGAGATCCGGAAGACGCTGCGAATCGGCCGCAGGTGTTGCCGGAGGAGAGGCTTGTGCAAAACTGAAGCTACTGAAAAGGAGAAGTATTGGGACAGAGCGAAGTATGAAGCCTCCTGGCACCGCGAAGTATCCACAGATTATCCCACCAGACACCCGGATCGCAGTTCGGAACTTGCCTATGCCACCAGGGCTCAATTGCTCGAAAAGCACTTAGCATGTGTCGACAACTCAGTTCAAAACAAGCTCGTTCTGATGAGCTGACATCCGGAGGATGGCACACGGGCAGGGGCGTACATCTTCGTGAATACGAGTCGAGCTATGTAATCTCCCACAGCGATTTCGAGTCAATCTCACGTCTGTCGGCCATCCGGAGATTGACATCGAAGGAGATACCTTTCGAGTCGCACCTCAACCATAACTCATGGAAACGCGCGGGCTCGGTTCTGAACAGCCGCGGGCAGGGGCGGACGTACGATCGCGATAATCCTCAGTTCGCCATGGAATAATACCGAAATGAAAGTTCTGATCGCCGGAGCCACGGGCGCGATTGGTACGCCCCTGCTGAGTTACTTGGACGAAGCGGGATACGAGCTCTTTGCGCTGGTTCGTTCCCTCAAAGTTGCTGGCACGCGCGAGGAGACACGAGCCCACGAGGTAGTCGCAGACGCGCTCGATGCCGCATCTGTGTTGGACGTGGTCCAGCATACCAAGCCTGACGTAATCGTTAACAAACTCACATCGCTCCCGAAACATTACACGCCGGAGGAGATGAAGGCAGCTGCTGTGAAGGACAAGGAAGTGCGAATGAAGGGCAATGCGAACCTGCTGGCGGCCGCGCGCGCCGCGAATTGCCGCCGTTACGTTCTGCAATCTTCCGCCTTCTGGTACGCCCCCGGGCCAGGACTGGCCGATGAGAATGCCTCCTTTGCGTTTGATGCTTCGCCCGGCATCGCTGCCGGATGCAGGGACTATGCCGATTTGGAAGCGGCGGCACGAGAATCCGGGATAGAGGCGGTGTTGTTACGATACGGATTTTTCTACGGTCCTGGAACTTGGTTCAGCCGAGAGGGGGACGTCAGCGACCAGGTTCGCCGGCGCGAGGTGCCGGTGATCGGCAAGGGTGAAGGTATCTGGAACTGGGTACATATTGACGATGCCGCAGCGGCTACGTGTGCCGCACTCACCGCGGACCCGGGCGTGTATAACGTGGTTGACGATCAGCCGGCTGCACAATCCGTGTGGCTTCCCGCGTTTGCAAAACTCGTTGGCGCGCCCGAACCGCCAACCGTCTCGGAAGAGGAGGCGCTGCGTAACTCCGGGCCGGATAGCGTTTACTACGCCACCAAGCTCCGCGGAGCTACGAACCAGAAAGCAAAAGGCAAGCTGGCGTTCCGTCCGCGACCGCTCGAATGGCTCGGGGTGTGAGCAAGCTCATGAGGCACTGGCTCATGCGGACGCCGAATTTCGCGCCTGCGGGCCAATCAAGGCGACACCCGGTCGAACGGCTGAATTCACGGTAACCGTCTAGGGATTTCTCCCGGTCCTCAATGATGGTCTTGATCCGCACCGTGAGCACGAGCACCTGCATGAGCGTCTCGATGACAGCTAGCGCCTGGCGCACGCTGGCGGGGTCATCCGGCCGCAGCGGAATGATCAGGTTGGGTTCCGGCGTCTCTTGACCCCAGTGTTCGCATTCGTCGTCAAAACACGCCATTACGGCGTCGCCAGCTCGGAAGTACAGCAAGACAGCGGGCAGAGGCAGGTCGAGCGAATGGTAGTTGCGCTCCCGTTCGAGCCACTCCTCGTCGACCCTGGGCCGTTCCATCGAGTGGGAGACTCTGTGTAGCTCGATTGTGGTTTCGACCAGCTCCCTCAACCATGGGAGAGCAGGAAGTGGAAACGAGGCGAGAGGCCGGGCCGTGTCGGAACGTTGGCTTGTCCTTCAAGCACGGCGGCAGATCCTGTTCGAGCTTTGGGATCTCGTAAGACTCAGGATCGTCCTCTCCCTCGGCCCACTCGGTCATTTGCTCGATGCGTTCCCGGGCGTCCAAATCGTCATAGACACGGATCCAGCGGTATAAAGACTGGCGCAGCGCGTCGTAAAACGCTTGTCCCATGCCGGCGTAGGCGCTTTCAAGTTCTGTGATCGCGTCACCCACGCCCAAGGCAAAGGATGACTCCGTGTTGAGAACGAAGAAGAGTTGTCCGGGGGAGGTTGGCTCCGCCTCGCCGTAAACGCTGTCGACGATTGCTTCCCCGAGCGTCAAAGAAAGTTCGAAGTGTTCAGCGATGATGGATTGGCCATGGTCGGCCAGATAACGGCGGAGCACATGCTCGACCAGTGTGGAGGGGGTTTTCTCTGCGGCGATCCAGTCAGCCTCGTTGGCGAGATCGATCTTCGACCAGGGTTTGGGCCAGCGCGGTAAGGGCGGACGAACCGAAGCTGATCTTGTTTCCGACATGAGCTTTTTCGAGCCGCGGAATTCCGATCAGGCTGGCGGGATTGGCCAGATACCCGGTCCGGGGAAGACGGGATCTCCGCTTCCTTGCAGTGAGAGAGCCCGTGCGAGAGCACTGCTTGCTTCTTGCGAGTCTGGGCATTCGAGCCACCTCTGCATCAGTCCGGTCAGAGGGTTGGCGCTGGCCTGCCGACCCTCTGATTCGCGGATTTCCTGTAACAGCGATTGTTTGTTGGTGTCCGGCATCACATCAGCCCTTTGATCCGATGGCACGCTCGAAGCTGTAACGCAGCCGTTCGCCAACCGTTTCAGGTCCGGTAATGGCTGCGTTGGTCAGCTCGGGAAACTGGGCGGCGTAGAACGAACGGACTTCCTCGATCGAGAATTGGGGTTCGGATCGGCCAGGGTGGCCAAAGAATATCCTCCATTGGAAGGGCATTCAGGAAAGCATCCTTGATCTTTGCGCCACCGTTCCGGTCCACTTCGTGATCGCCGACGGCATTGTGGCAATGGAAGGCAACGGGCCTCTCAACGGCGCCGCTCGTCTCGTGGGGAAGATCGTGCTCGCCGATGATCCGGTGGCCGCCGACGCGACCTGTTCCAGGCTGATGGGATTCGAACCCGACCGAATCGTGCATATTCGGGAGGGCTCGAGATTCATTGGCAACGCTTCACAGCGACTGATTGACCAAGCAGGTGAACTTCTGACTCCGACGACAACTCCATTCCGGGTGGTTCCTGAGTTTGAGTATCTTCGGGCATTTTGACTTTCGGCCGTAGGTTTCCCAGAACCCGGGCCCCTCCAATTCAGATCTTTGGCGAGCAAGCGCGCCTAGACTCCGGTGCTGGCAAAGCACTCAGATGTCGAGGGATTCACGCCCAAGAACTCCACCCAAGATAAACGCGTCTATCTCAGCTTTTGAAATACTTATGCAGCCCACCGAGACCTGTTAAGTCGTTAAGAATACAGCTTATTCTAGCCCTGAAAAGGCTGGCGTCGGCGGTTCAACTCCGTCCCTGGCCACCATATTCTAAAGGCTTTAGGTCCCATTCCAATGTCCCATATTACCGGCAGTTTACCGGCAGTTATTGGTCTTGCCCGACCAGAGCGCTTCCGATCAGCTCCGTCCTCCTGTGGCTGAACAGAAGCTCAAGGAACATTCCCTGGGCATTCAGCCTGTCTGCCGGCATCGACTTGGCATAGATTTCGAGAGTCGTTTTCAAGTTTTGGTGCCGCAGAATCTCCTGCACCGTCTTGACATCCACTCTCATTTTCACCAGCACCGATGCCAGCGTTCTCCGGAAGGTGTGAAAGCCGAAGGTACGGGGTGGCGCGACCACCCCGGCCTTTCTCGCCGCTACTCTCAAGTAATCCGCAACCAGCATGTTCGCTGCAGGTGGCTTGGTCCCTTTCAAACGAAGACTGGGAAACACCAGGTCTTCATCGTTGGGGTAGAGCGTCTCCTTTCTCCAGGCCAGAAGATGCGCCGCCAGCAGCGGGTGCATTGGCACAGGAGCTTTGGATGCCTTCGACTTGGGCGGGCCGAAACGGCGCTCGACGTAAGCCCGCCGTACCCGGATAAGCTGGTCCGTGAAATCCAAATCGCACCACTGGAGGGCCAGGACTTCAGAGACGCGTAGCGCTGTGGCCGCATCGGTGATAACCATCGTGCGGTGCATCAGATCAAGGGTGTCGAGGATGTCAAGAACCTGGGGCAGTGTGAGGATCACCGGTTCGAAGTCACTCACCAGCGACTGGCGCACGAAGCCGATGGGATTCCCGTCTGGCGTGCGTGGTAGAAATCCCTGTCGTTGTCCGTGCACGTAAACATTGTTCATGGCTTTGCGGATCTCGCCCAGGGTTGGATTCCTGAGCGCGAACTTATTCTTGAGTTCCCTCAGCCAGTCTTCGACCTCAGGCGGTTGGACTGCCAAAGCTGGAGTGGCGCCCCAGCGAGGCAGGGCCCAGCGACTGAGATAGCGTTTGTATTTGCGAATCGTCGAGTAGGCCTTCTCGATCGTGGCCTGGCGCTGATCCTCGGGCAGTTCTCTCTGTATGTAGTGGGCCGCAAGTTCCCCAAACAGCAACTGTGCCCCGACTTCGAAAGGTGATTGGTTAGGATTGAGATGGAGTTCTTCCACTCGCCGCCAGGCTGCTTCTTCGCTTGGATATTCCCTGACTTTGCCGACCTTAATTGACGTGGCTTGCACCCACGCCCCATCTTCCGGTCGCTGCCGACGGTAGCAGAACACCCAAATATCCCCTGATTTGCGTGGCTTCTTCTGAAGCCATCCGTTCTGAAATCGTGCCATCACGTCTCCTTTGGAGAGGTGGCACTCCCGGTTGCTGGGGAGTTTCGCTGAGAACGAGCCCACTGGTCAAGTTCGCTGAGCTTGTAACGCCAGGTTCTTCGCCGATTGCCGATCCACGGAAATATCTGGGTATGGTCTTGAAAAAGGTACGGTGTCCATTGGTCGGTCTCGCCGCCTAGGAAGCCGTAGAAGTAATCGAAGCCCATCCCCGATGGCCATTGGTCGTAAGGGCGTGCGATGCTGTATTGAAAGCCCGGCGTGTTGTGGTTCTTACCGAACCACGACGTGGCATAGCCGTTGCCTTTAAGGATCGCGCCGATGGTGGCGTTGTCCGAGTACGCCAACCAGCCCAAGCAGGACAAACGAAACCAGTACTACGTCTCGGCCGAAGTTCGCCAGGGAAGCCTTGGCATCGGCTCGATTTTCCTGCATTGCGAGGTCCTGCGCGAGTACTTCTATCGCCTGCCGCGTGCGGCCGACAGCGTCAATCACCCCACCCTGTACGAGGTCTTGCGTATCCCGGCCAGCGCTTCGCCCTCGGAGCTTCGCGTTGCTTTCAAACTGCGTGGGTTTGGAGCTAAGGACGGCGGGCGTGCGGCAGCGCGAGCGAGTGGCGCTGGAGCGGGCATTTAACATCGTCGGCCAGCCCGAACTGCGCGCTTGCTATGACGCACTGCTGGCCGATCCCGAAGGCCCTGCCTTATTCCCGTATGGCGGATTTGGCTCTCTTCTCGTTGCCGGCGAACCTTGCCGCGATGGAGAGACGTTCTTTGCTCGTCGCATCCTCGCGTTTTCACCCGATCTCCGGCGACGGCGGTTCCATGTGCCACTGCGTCGATGTGATTTCTACGATGACCGGGCACTCTGCCGCGACATGCGTCGCAAGCTGGAGTTATGGCTCGATCCAGCCGCCCTGCATACACTCTGGGACCGCTCGTGGAACCAGTGGAAGCATCTGTTGGGAACAAAGATCGAGGTCGAGGGCACATTCGTACAGAGCGGCAAGTACCGCAAAGGCCGGGAGCAGTGGGAGCTCGTTACCTGGGAAACTGCGTTGCCGAGCCGGTTGGAGTTCAAACTGCCGTCCGATTTACAGCTGCAAATCGAATCTGCCAAAACTGCCTATCATCGTTTCGGCCAGTATTCGCGGGCTCTGGATCAGATCCGGGTGTGCTTGAGCATCGGGCGGTCGAGCGCGCGGAGTTGCAGCGAATGTGTTCCGACCTGCGTGTTCCCGGTGACTTTGATGTCGCCCAGATCAGCTGGCGCCCTGATTATGACCCGTTCTTCTATCGCCAGCTCGCACGCCGGGCACGCCGGATCTATCTGTTTCGGGAGGAATACATTTTCGACGTTGAGAAAGCCGTCGTCGTCGAAACCCACAGCTCGGTCACGCGACCTACGTGTTTGCCAAGCCCCGGAGCATGGACACCTTTCTCGCTTTGTACACCAAGATCACGAAGGACGACATCCGCCGTAACCGCGACAATGCAGCCGAACGGCTGGCTTTCTGGGGCGCGTGATTCACGGCACCAATCCGCGAGCGTGGCTCAAGGAAGTCAGGCAACGTATCGGGGAAGGAATTGATTTCGCAGCGTCCATGGCGGAGTGAATCAATGCCAATTCGTGCCCACTTTTGTGGCATTCAATTTGGCGGCAAATTCCTCCACACCAGCTGATTTGCCCAGCCAAAGTGTAATCGGTGAAATAAATCCGCATGCCGGTTGGCGACTTTGGTACCAATTCCTGACTGACGCCAGTCAAAACGTAATCGCTGAAACAAAGCGGTTTGGCTGCTCGCCGAGCCGATGCGGACCTAAAGGCTGGGTTCAAGCCTCTGTTTTGCCGATCCCGGGCACTCCGTGGAGCCGTTTCGAAAGCGACTTGGGCAAAACAAACCCACCGCCGGGGACCTGCGCAGGATTAGGGCCACCACAGTCATTTGACCAAGAATCCATTTCAGATTAATTAGAGTTTCCCGGTCTGCCGCTCCTGCGGTCGGCGACCCAAGGATGCTCATGCAAGAGGACTATACGGCCGCTCACTCTCAGCCGGTCAAAAGGGCTCGACGATTTTCAGACGTCCCGAACGCCCCTGCTGAACTTGCGGAGAGCGACTGAGCACGATGGGTGGTTTTATCGGAGGTAACAATGGGAAGTTTGATTGAAAGTTCGTCCAGCCTGGAGATGGCAATTGCTCCGGATACCACCCGGCCAGTTGAGCAATTAAAGACTCCCGATAACGCTCCGCTGAGCCGTGAATTGCGTCCGATTGCGATTCACGGAATAGAACGCTTCATCGACGCTGGGAAAGCTGCCGAGTTCGTCCAGTTGAACCGGAAGACGCTTCTACGCTTTGCGCGGGAAGGATCCATTCCGGCGCATCCCTTGGCCGGCACCAAGCGTCGCAAGTGGCGATTCCTCATCTCTGAACTGGACGCCTGGGCGCGGGCCAAGGTAAATTCGACCAGCGACCGCTGCCAGAATTCAAGGAGTGAATGAATGCTGGCACGTTATCAGAACGGTTGTCTGCAAAAGACGACCAGGAAAGACGGCGCGGAACGATGGCAATTTCGCTGGCTGGAGAAGATTGCGGATGGAAACTCACGCGAGCGCAAGAAAACCATCGGCCTCGTCAAAGATTATCCCGAACACAGCAAAAAGCTGCAGGACCTGCTCGCTGGACTGCGGCTCAACATAAACACCGATGGCCCGACAAAGCTGACTTCGGTCACCATGGGAGCCGCGGTTGAACACTACATGCAGCATGAGCTGGCCGACAATGGCGCCGAAGGCAAAGCATACTCGACCCGAAACCGAAAGACGCTGGTGCTGAAGCGATGGGTCTTACCCCAATGGCGAAATCACGATTTGCGGGCCATCAAGACCGTCGCGGTGGAACAGTGGCTGAAGACCCTTCTGACCGCCAAGTTTGGAAAACCCAAACCCTTGGCAGGAGGCACGAAAGAGAAAATTCGCGACGCTATGAGCGCTGTCTTTAACCACTCAATCCGCTGGGAGTTCACCGACACGAATCCCATTACCGGCCCTCACAAAGGCTCAGGCGTGCGCGTCTCGGGAAAGCGAGAGCGTGCACCAGAGATTCTTGATGTGGAGGAAATGCAACGTCTTCTTGCATCCCTCGGAGTGCGGGAGAAGGCGATGGTATTTCTCGACATGCCGGCGGGGCTGCGCCGAGGTGAGTTGGCCGGCCTCAAATGGGAGGATGTGGACTTCAAGCATCTGCATCTCAATGTGAGCCGGTCATTGGTGGACCAGCACGTTGGCCCGGTCAAAACTGAGGTATCAAGAAAGCTGATGCCGATCGACGAATACGTTGCTCGCGATCTGGTGGCCTGGTACGAGCAAACGCCTTATCAGCAACCGTCCGATTACCTGTGGGCAACTGACGCGAATCGCGCCGGGTCGAAGCGGGGAAAGCAGCCGGTTTGGCTGAGCACGGTAATGCGTGACCATATCCAGCCGATGGCGAAACAGCTCGGCATCAACAAAAAAATCGGCTGGCACACCTTTCGCCATACGTTCTCAACGCTGCTCAAGAGCAACGGAGAGGACGTGAAAGTCGTTCAGGAGCTGTTGCGGCACTCTACGTCTCGAATGACGCTGGATACGTACACGCAGGCTTTGAGCCCGGATAAGAGGGCGGCACAGAGCCGAGTGGTGGGGATGATCCGGCCAAAAACAACTTGTACCGTCGTTGTACCGCGGGAAACTGACCAAATCAGCCGCAAGTCTCTGAAAAGATTTGGCGTCCCCGACGGGATTTGAACCCGTGTTACCGCCGTGAAAGGGCGATGTCCTAGGCCAGACTAGACGACGGGGACGCTTTGATGAAGGGGTTTCGCGCCGACACTATAATGATAACAGCCGCTCAGAACGCCCGTCAAAACGGTGCACTTGCATGATTGCGGCCACTCGGCTTCGCCGTCAAATTCAGCCGCCGACAAAGCACCAACGCATTCCGCGAACAGCAGTTTCACCCTTCCTCTTCAGCTGGATTGCCGTGCTCCCCGACCAGCGACAGCGGCTCAGGATCTGGCTGGAGCTGCCAATCCGGAGACTCCAACTGCCGCGGCGCCTTCTCTACCTGATGCAAGTCTGGAAGGTCCGCCGACGACAACGACCGATCGAGATCGGGCATCTTGCGCGCAATCGGGAAAACCGACCGTTCCATCGAGCCCACGGCTTTGTTGTAAGAGTCGACAGCGCCGCCCAGCCGCTTTCCGATGTCTTCAAAATTCCAGGCCATTGCGCTCAGCCGCTGATAGAGAGTCTTGCCCGCCATGCTGATTTCCCGCGCACTCTCGGCGAGGTTCTTCTGGTTCCACCCATATGCCACCGCTCTCAGCAGCGCAATCAATGTCGTTGGAGAAGCCACGATGACTTTGCGTTTGACTCCGTATTCGATGAGCTCCGCATCGGCATCCATCGCCGCGCGGAAGAAGACTTCGCCCGGCAGAAATAGCACCACAAACTCGGGCGTAGGCTCGAACTGGTTCCAGTAGGATTTCGAACTCAGGTTATCGACATGCTGTCGAACTTGCCGCGCATGGTCGGCTTGGCGCTCCTGGCGCGTTGTCTCGTCCGGCGCCTCCAACGCCGCCAGATATGCCGTCAGCGGCACCTTCGAATCCACGACGATGTTCTTCTCGCCGGGAAGTTTGACCACCACGTCGGGACGCTTGGTACGCTCGTCGATGGTGACCGATACCTGCTCCTGGAAATCGCAGTATTCCAGCATCCCCGCCAATTCCAGACAGCGGCGCAGTTGCAACTCTCCCCATCGCCCACGCGCCTGAGGCTCGCGCAAAGCCTTCACCAGGTTTCCGGTTTCAGCCTGCAGTGCTTTCTGCGTTTCCAGCAAAGAAGCCACCTGCGAAGTCAGGCCGCCATAGGCCGTAGCGCGCGACTGTTCCATTTGGCGAACATGTTCGTCGACCTGCTTGATCGAGTCGGAGATCGGTTTGACCAGCGTCTCGACCGCCTTCTCCCGTTTCTCCAGTTCTCCCCGCGCCTCGGATTGATACTTCTCCAGCGTGCCTTTGGCCAGCTGCAGAAAACTCGCATTACTGCTCTCGAGGGCCGAGGCCGCGAGCGCCTGAAACTGCGCTTTCATCTGTTCTGATGCGTCTGTCAGAAGCCGAAGCTTTTCGTCTGTGTTGCGCCGTTCGCTCTCCAGGGTCGCTTCGACCGCCGCTTTGCCCGCCAGAAGGGATGAGTTCTGTGCCTGGTGCTGTGCCAGTTGCGACCGCGAGGAAACCAGTTCCTGCTCCAGCTCAGACTTTCGCGCATTCAGCGCGGAACTCTTCGCCTGGACCGCCAACCATGCGGCCACAGCCCCAATCACAATTCCCGCGAGCATCAGTCCAATCACGACTGCAATGTTCATCAATAGGTACCGGAACCCAATGTTGTATTGTATGTTGGCTGTGAGGGGAACGGAAACCAGGCACCAAGCGTCTAACCCCCAGCATGCGATTTTCCAATCACCAGCCCGGCCGCAACTCCCTGACGACAGCGCTGACTCAGATCGGTTGCGTGCTTTCTGTGGCCCTCGCTCTCGCGTCCAGTGCTTACCCGCAACAGAGCAATGACTCCGCTGGCGAGCAACGGCTGTACTCGCTAATCAATCGGGAGCGCGTCAAAGCAGGGATCCCTCCGCTGCTATATGACGAGCGGCTGGCCCGTGCCGCCCGCAAGCACACCCTGCTCATGGTTCATGACGATTCCCTATCGCACCAGTTTGACGGCGAGGAGCCGTTGCAACTGCGCGTAAGCGACGAGCACGTGCGTTGTGATCACGATGGAGAAAACATCGCCTTGGACAGCGATCTTGAGGTCGCTCACTCCATGCTCATGCAGTCGCCTCACCATCGCGAAAACATCCTCGGCCCCCAATTCAACGCCGTCGGAATCGGCATCGTGAAAAGCGACGACCTTATCTACATCACGGAAGACTTTGCTCACGTCCTGCCCGACTACTCGGAGCTTGAGTCCGATGCCGTCGCGCAACAAGCCATCGACGAATACGCAAAGGCGCAGGGTGTTCCGGTGCCGGTGCGCAGACCGCGGCCTCAACTCAAGCAGATGGCTTGCGACATGGCGCTCGACGACCAGCTTGCCAGCAAGAAAGCCGGCGCACTTCCCGGTGTGAGCAGTGCGGTTGCCTGGAACGCCAGCGATCTGGGAAAGCTCCCCCCAAATTTGAAAAGGCTGCTTGCGCAGCCTTTGACTTCGGGGTACTCGCTGGGGGTGTGTTTCGCCCCCAGCGTGACTCACCCAGGGGGCCTGTATTGGTTAGAAATGGTGATCTATTGATATAAATCCGGCGATGCCGGCATCGCCTCCCGCCTTCGCTACTGCACCATGGCTGCCTGAATTCGCGGCCGAGTAACGACCGGCGAATTCACGCCTTTAGTTTTCAGGCTTGACTTGATGTACTGCTCGCCCGCCTGCATCATGTGGATCCAGACGTTCTGGGCCGTCCCGTTGTGGTTGAGGAACTCGGCCACTTCCGCCGCGTTCATGTTGCTTCCCATCTCCTGCGCAAACTGCACAACGTGGGCCATTGTGAGTTCCGCCGTCACTTTCTCGCGCCAGCATTTCTTCTTGAGGTCAATCATTTCTGCTTCCCGACAGAATGGATTTGTGTACATCAGCAGAAATAAATCCATTTCGCTCCGCGGCCAATGTGGCGTATCACCGACTCTTGTGACTTTGGTCACAATCGGTCAGGATCAGCCGCCCACAAGCCCTTACGGCGCTCCTGCCGTCCCGGGCGCCCTGTGCTACCCTGCCTCCATTGATGCCTGTAACCTCGCATATTTACATCGGAACGGCCGGCTGGTCTTACAAAGACTGGGAAGGCATCGTCTACCCGGCGCAAATCAAGAAATCGCAGCATCCCGTCGAGTACATGGCGCAGTACTTTGACATGCTGGAGATCAACACCTCGTTCTACGGACACATCAAGCCGGAGTGGGGCAAGCTGTGGTGCCGCAATGCGCGCCGCGTCAATCCCCGCTTCCTCTTCACCGCCAAGCTCAACCGTGCCTTTACGCACTCGCCAATCGCCGTGGTCGAGAGCACTTCTTCCGCGACCATTCGTGTCGGTCCCGATGATGAACAACTTGCCAAAGCTGGACTCGACTCCGTTGCTGAAGAGAACATGCTCGGTGCTGTGCTGGTGCAGTTCCCCATCTCCTTCAAGAACACCAACCAGAATCGCGACTATCTCGACGCCCTGCTCGACAAGTTCATTCAATATCCCCTGGTAATTGAAGTTCGCCACAACGGTTGGGCCAACGAAGGAATCTTGCGCTACTTCGCGCAAAAGGGCGTGGCCTTCTGCAATATCGACCAGCCGCTAATGGGAAGGGCCATCGTCCCCGGCGAGCTAGTGACGTCGCCCGTCGGCTACGTGCGACTTCATGGCCGCAATTACGAGCAGTGGTTCGACAGCGATTCGGGCAGCGATCGCTACAACTACCTCTATACCCACGAGGAGTTACTGGGCTGGGAGAAACGTATCGCCACCATCTCCGCCAAGGCACAAACAACTTTTGTGGTCGCGAACAATCATTTCGAAGGCAAAGCCGCAGTCAATGCACTGCAACTCAAGAGCATGCTGACCAGCGGCCCCGTCAAAGTTCCACCAGTCCTGCGAAGTCGCTATTGGGAACTGGCCGAGATCGCCTCCCGCGATGAATAGAGTGTTACAAGATAGCGCGGTTTCACACTAGCACCCGCTGCACAGCTTACTAACGAATGACTTTCGCCGTGGTGTTGCGTCAGGGCACGGCTTCAGCCGGCCGTCAAGTTCCTTTTTTGGACCGCCGAGCGGACTTTAGTCCGCAAGGCGTGCGTCGGGGCCTGCACTTCTTCAGCTGGCAACACTCTGTATGTTGTCTTATCAACGAATGATCTGCCCTAGTCCCACAGAGTAGTACCACAGTTACAGTCACTCGTCCCCGCAATCCAGCCTCTCATCCACAATATCTGTTTCCGGCAACCTATCGCGAATGTTGAGGGGAACCTTTTCGATCTTGGCCCGTATATGTCCATAGAAGTTGAACCGGTAGCCGCAAGGCAAGCCGGACGCAAACCCGAAACGAAGGAGACTCACATGGACGCGAAATACAACTGGCTGATCGACAACGTTGCGATCCGCGTCACCCTTAACACGGTGGCGTTTGCGCTCTGGATTGCCACAGCGGTAGCGTTGCTCGAAGTCGCCGCAAAGCTGTAACCCGGGTCGAAGCAACGCCCTGCCCCAGTCATCAAGATGCGTGCGCGAAACCACGCCACGTAAAAGAGAGCCCGCTCGCCATCTCCGTCGAGCGGGCTTTCTCTTGCGCCGATCATGGGGTTGTTGCGTCAGGGCACGGCTTTAGCCGTGTCGCACGAAGCCTATTTTTTGTCATTCCTCACGGGCTTCAGCCCGTGGGGAATCTGCTTTTTGTTTTTTCATCCGCCTCTCCATCTGCACTGCTCTTCCACTCCCCAGCAACGACTCCGCGTCCACCGAATTGACAACACCTTCATCACTGCGCGATTCTCTCCCATATTCGGGAGGTGCGATGGGGCGCGAACTGCAATGCACGGTGCGATCTGGCGGAAAACGCTTCGTTGGCAAAGCCCTGCTGGAAACAAACGAAATCTTATTTCGCGGCGACCTCCGCTTGAGAGTCCCATTCGCATTACTCAAGTCTGTTGTGGCAAAGGATGGCGAGCTTCATCTCAAATGGCCGGACAATTCGGCCGTTTTCGAACTGGGAGCGCAAGCTGAGAAATGGGCTTACGCCATCCTGCACCCGAAATCCGTCGCTGAAAAACTTGGCGTCAAGCCGGGCTCGAGGATCTCGCTACTTCGCCTACCATCACCTGAGTTGCTGAAAGACGCGCGCAAGTCCGCCGCGGCGTTCGCCGAAGACAAACCCCTCAACGATTCCGACGTGATCTTCTATGGCGTCGGAGCAACGTCGGAGTTGCCCCGCATTAAGAAGTTAATCCCGTCGCTGGCCGGCAACGGGGCGCTATGGATCGTCTATCCCAAAGGACGAAAGGAAATTACTGAATTGCAGGTCCTCGCCTCAGGACGCGATGCGGGCCTGGTTGACATCAAAGTGGTCAGCTACTCCGCGACCCACACCGCCTTGAAGTTCGTGCGCCCAAAAGGCGAGCGATAGCCAATAGCAAGGAGCGTCTGCAACATCCGATACAAAAAGAATGCCCATCGCGTCCGAAGATACGATGGGCGCGCCACTCAAATTCCGGACCTTTAGCTATGCCTTCTTCGTCCGTACGTCCACTTCGCGTAGGCGAGCAGCCTTGCCACGCAATGCGCGCAAGTAATACAGCTTGGCGCGGCGAACGTGTGCCGAGCGCAGTACTTCAATCTTGTCGATGACCTTCGAGTTCACCGGGAAGATACGCTCGACGCCCTGGCCAAAGCTCATTTTGCGGACGATGAAACTCGGCTGCGTGCCCTTGCTCTTGGCGATGACCAGCCCTTCAAATACCTGCACGCGTTCCTTCTCGCCTTCTTTGATCTTCACGTGTACGCGTACGGTGTCGCCCGCCTTGAATTCCGGAAGATCGGTACGACGCGTTTTGGCAATCAATCGGTCAATAATCGGTGAATTCGACATTTCGTTTTCTTCCTTCTTTGTCGCACGCCTCGCGGCGGCCTGAATCTTGAATTCTGTCGTGGCCGGCGGGTGCCCCGTTCAAGCCGCTTCGGCTTGAGCGGGGGTCTTTTGTCGCCCCCGGAACAAACAGTGGGTACCCCATCCTTTCCCTTCTTTTGGGAAAGGGTGGGACCAGTTACTCCCGCTCTTCAATCTCTTCCAGCAGTTTGCGGTCTTCCCTGCTCAATTCCGCCCCGCGCAACAAGTCCGGACGGTTCGCCAGCGTCTTCTGCAGCGCCTGCCTACGCCGCCAGCGCCTGATCTCATCGTGGTTCCCGTTCATCAGCACTTCGGGAACCGCCATCCCGCGAAACTCCGCTGGCCGCGTGTAGTGCGGATAATCCAGCAATCCACCCGACCCGCACGTTGACGAAGGAGGCTCATTGCCTTTCGGGTGCCCCACATTCGCCTTCTTTTGGCTAATGTGGGAGAAATCCGCATCCCGCGTAAACGACTCCTGCTGCGCCGACGCCGCATTCCCCAACGCTCCGGGGATCAAGCGGCTTACCGTGTCCACGATAATCGCCGCGCCCAACTCACCGCCGCTCAGCACGAAATCGCCCACCGAGATCTCACGGTCCGCCAGGTACTCGCTCACCCGCTCATCGACACCTTCGTAGCGCCCGCAGATCATCACCACGCGGTCGCGGCTGACCAACTCCTGCGCCACGGCCTGCGTAAACAACTGCCCCTGCGGAGACAGCAGCACCACCGTCTCATTTGCACCGTTGCGCAACCGTTCTTCGCGCGACGACACGGCCATCGCCTCCAGGCACTCAAAGATAGGCTCCGGCTTGAGCACCATCCCCTCGCCGCCACCGAACGGACGATCATCTACTGTCCGATGGCGGTCCTGCGTAAACCCCCGCAGGTCGTGGATACCGATATCAATGAGCCCGGCCTCGCGCGCCCTGCGCACAATGCCATAATCCAGCGGCCCGCGAAAGAAGTCCGGAAAAATCGTCAGTATCTCGAACTTCACTCGGGCCTCCCCATCTCGCGCTGGGAGAAGGGGATTCTCAACCAAACTCTTAGCGCCTTGAAGGGGCACGGCTTCAGCCGTGCCATTACCAGTATCAGCCGAGTCGGGCTTTAGCCCCTGAGGGAAATCGCCTTGCACTTCCCTACTCGTGCCCTTTGCGCCGCTCCCCCGCCGCTCGCGCCTCGTCCGCTTCCAACTTCTGCCGCTGCTTCTCCTCCGCGTTCAGCGGAGCCTGCGCCTCGAGCAAACCTTCCGGCAACTCCATCTCAATCCGCCGCCGCTCAAGGTCGGTCGCCTTCAAAAACGCCTCAGCGTAAGGAACCAGATACTCCTGCTTCCCCTTCACCACCAGCAGCGGAGCTTCTCCCGCCCCAAACTGCACATCGCTCACCGTTCCGATAGCAATCAAACCGTCAGCCGCGTGCACCAGCACTTCACAGCCCATCAGGTCGCTCACGTACGCCGCGCCCGCTTCCAACTCAACCCGCTGCTCCTGCGGAACCTGCAGCTCCACGCCGGCTAGCAACTCGGCATCGCTGATACTCTCGACACCCTTAAACTTCAGCACCACGCCACCCTTGTGGAACCAGTGCTCTTCAAGCTGCAACTCGCGCCGCGTGCCATTCGCCGCCAACGCCAACAACTCGCGCCTCTCGGCAAACCGCTCCGGAAAGCTGGTATGAATCTCCGCCAGCACTTCGCCGCGCCGCCCTTGCGGTCCCAGGACGCGCGCGATCGTGATGAAGCCGCCCGCTATTCCAGAATCTCCAACTGATACCGTTTGCCCGTCTTCCCCGCCGCCGCGCCAAGAATAGTCCGCAGACTGCGCGCCATGCGCCCCTGCCGCCCAATGATCTTGCCCACTTCGTTCTCAGCCACCTGCAGCTCCAGAACGATCTGGCCGTTCTCGTCAAACGCCTCGACGCCGACTTCCTCCGGCGCGTCCACCAGCGCCTTCGCCACCAGCGTCATCAGTGCGGGAATATCCTGAGCCATCGTTCAGTTCCCTTCGTTCTTCGTAGAGCCCGGGACTACTCGCGTTCGCCTGTCTTCCTTGTCATCCTGAGCGGAGGTTCGCATTCTTGCGAACTGGAGTCGAAGGACCCCTATTCTCGCCACAAATCTTCAAGAGGCACTGACTTCACCGCGACGACCGCGCGCGAACCTACGCCTCGACCGCAGCCGGAGCCCCCGCCGCAGCCTTGTCCACCAGCTTCTTCACCCGGTCCGACAACTGCGCGCCCTTGCCCGTCCAATAAGCGATCCTCTCGCTCTTCAGATCGACGGTTGCGGGATTGGTCCGTGGGTTATAAGTGCCCACCACTTCCACCGAGCGGCCGTCACGTGCGCGGTCTTTCTCGATGACAACAATACGGTAATGAGGTTGCTTGCGCGCACCACGGCGCGACAGACGAATCATCAACACAGAGAGTATTTCCTTTCCTGCGATTCAAAGGGTTCCGACCCAGTGCGTGTCCCGGGCAAACCTCAGAAATGAAAGGTTATAGCTCCGAAAGGCACCGTCGGTACAGCTTTTCCCTCAGGCGAGACCGGATATGCCAGCGTCTCCGAAGATCCGCTCCACACCCCAAACAAGTACCAGCCGGCACCTGTTGGACCCCCGCTGCTGGAGGCAAACATCAATTATCGCGTAAGTGGGAGCCCTTGGCAAGAGCAGAGAGGGATGGAGTTCGTGAATCGGATTCTGGTTCTCTAGGTCGAGCGTAGGCGCATGTCCAAAACGAGAGTTGGATTCGTCTTACTGGCGTCAGTAACCGCTATTTTCACTCTTGCCGGCTGCTCAACTAAGAAATCTGAGGTGCCTGCTGGCGCAATCAGATCAGTTCCAGTCGGCCAAGCCCACGCTAGTCCACCTATTGGGCCGCAAAGCTGAACCTGCCGCCGAACCCGAACGTCGCGGCAACCGTGTAGCAGCGCGCCTTTACGTCGCCGGTGTGGTACACACCGCCGGAGGCAGGCAAGTAGGCCCAGGTCGCTTCTCGTCATCCCGATGTCGCTTGCCTGTTGCACACCCTTTACTGGGTGACTAGACTGTTTCGTTCCAATAATTACAAATGCCGCGAGCTACGTATGCGGCTAGCATTTCGATCTGCGCCGAGTATAATGCCCGCGTCCTCCCCCTGCGCGGGATTATGCTCATGCCATGCAGCAAGAACGGAGGCACTTATGAAGTCGAGAGTTGCAGTCATAGCAGCTTTGGCGTTGGTCCTCATCAGCATCCTCGCACTGGTTTCGTGCGAGAAACCCAAAGCTCCTGAACAGACGCAGCAGGCCGGGCAGGCTGCTCCAGCCGAGCAGCGCGTCGAAAAGAATCCCGACCGCAACGCCTACTTCGGGGAGGAACACATCCACACCAGCTGGTCGGTGGACGCATGGCTCATGGGCAACCGCCTCACCGGGCCCGACGACGCCCTCATGTATGCACAGGGCCAGACCATCAAGCATCCCCTGGGCTACGACATCAAGATCGAAACGCCGATGGACTTCATGGGTGTGACCGACCACTCGGAATACGTGGGCGTGACGAAAGAAGCCAACACGCCGGGATCGGCCCTGAGTAAGTTGCCCGAGGCACAGCCTCTGATTCTCCAGGACCCAAATAACCAGGCGGATATCACTAAGGTGTTCAACTACCTCGTGAATATGCTGAGCAAACCTCCGGTGAAAGCATTGATGAGCCCAGAGGTGGCAGGCTCGATCTGGAAGGACAACGTCAAGATCGCTGATGCCAACAACCATCCCGGTAAATTCACGGCGTTCTGCTCGTACGAGTACACCTCCGCCCCTGACAACAGGAATCTGCACCGCAATATCTTCTTCCGCGATTGTGACAAGGTGCCGGTAATGCCCTACAGCGCTCTGGACTCCTCGCACCCCGAAGACTTGTGGAAGTGGATCGCGCAGCGCCAGGCAGGCAATGAGTTGCTGGCGATTTCGCATAACGCCAATCTCAGTGACGGCTGGATGTATCCGATTGACGTCGACAGCTTCGGCAGGCCCATCGACGCGGCATGGGCATCTGCTCGCGACCGCAACGAACGCCTGGTCGAGATCAAGCAGATCAAAGGACAGTCGGAGACTCATCCCCTGCTCTCACCCACTGACGAGTTCGCCAACTACGAGCTCTTCACTGGTCTGCTCGGTGCACCACCCACCGTTGGCCGTGTCGATCACATCCAAGGCGGCTTCGCACGCCAGGCACTGAAAGACGGCATCACCATGCAGGACACCCGCGGCTACAACCCTTACAAGTTCGGCATGGCTGGCGGCTCCGACTCCCACAATACCGGCAGTCCTTACCGCCAGGAAAACTTCTATGGCGGTCACGCTCAGATCGACGGAACCCTCGAGCATCGCATGGCTGGGGTTATGGCGTTTGGCACTATCGACGTTCGCTTGGAGAACCCGGGTGGGCTGACCGGCGTCTGGGCCGAGGAAAACACCCGCGCTTCCCTCTGGGATGCCATGTATCGCAAGGAAACCTTCGGCGTCAGCGGCCCGCACATCAAGGTGCGCTTCTTCGGAGGCTGGAACTACAACAATGACATCCTGAAAGCCGGCGACTGGGTGCATCAGTCCTATGCGAACGGAGTCCCCATGGGTGCCGACCTGCCGCCGCTAAAGGGCACGGCTCCGACGTTCGTGGTCTGGGCGGTGAAAGACCCGACGTCCGGAAATCTCGATCGCATCCAGGTCATCAAGGGCTGGACCAAGAACGGCCAGAGCTTCGAGAAGATTTTCGATGCCGTCTGGTCCGGCGACCGCAAAGCCGACAAGTGGTCAGGACGGGTTCCGGCAATCAAGAGCACCGTGGACCTGGAGAAAGCCACCTACACCAACGACGTCGGTTCCACGGAACTCAAAACCGTCTGGACCGATCCCGAATTCGATGCCAGCCTGCATGCGTTCTACTACGCCCGCGTGCTGGAAATCCCCACTCCTCGCTGGACACTGATCCAGGCAGTCAAGGCCGGCTTGACCCCGCCGGACGTGGTTCCGCTCACCGGACAGGAACGCGCCTGGTCCTCGCCCATCTGGTACACGCCTACCGCCGATGCCCGCAAGAATGCACCCCCCGGCATGACCGTGACCGACCTCAAAGCCAAGGGAGCAACCCAATTGGGCGATGCGCAATTGAAGGCGCTCGTCGTTGGCAAGGCCTTCTGGGTGCGCAACGACGTAACCGGTGACCAGTTCAGCATCGCCTACACTGCCGAAGGCCAGAGCAACGTCTGGCATATCGGCAGGAACGTCTCAACTCCCAGCTACTACGGCAACCCGGCGCGCGATGGCTACCAGGGGACCACCACCCCGTACAAGATTGAAGGCGGCAAAGTGGTGACCATCATTTCCCAGGATCCCTTCGCTGTCACCGTCTACAAACTGGGCGACACTTATTACGGCGCGCGCAGCAACGAATTCGGCTATGCCAACTACGAGATGATTCCGAGCCCACAGTTTGTCATCAATCCGTTAACCGCCACGCTCAACACCTTTGCGATAGAACTGGGCCTGAACGAACAGCAGAAACAGCAGATTCTTCCCTTCCTGCAGGACGAGATAAAACAACTTGGTGCGCTGAAGAAGAATACCTCGCTCAAGCCGCTGGAAAAGGTAGAGCAGTTGAAGCAAATCGGCAGCGCCATCGATGCCAAAATCACGCCCATTCTCGATCCCGCCCAACAGAAGAAGTTCCAGGAAATGCGCGAGGAGAAGAGGCGGGAAATGATCGAGCAGATGGGCAGCCAGGCGATTCAGAAGGCGGAAGCCAAGGTAAAGCAGGAGATGTAGAGACAAGAGTCCCGGAGGGGCGGTAGATCATAGCCCAGCGCTTCAGCGCTGGGTGGTCGCAATCGGAACGGTCTGAGTCCCGGTAGGGACGGCAGATGGAGTTAACTGTTTCGCATGAGTGTTTCCCCTGTCGTTTCTGCCGAGGCGCAGCCTGCGATCAAACAGTCGCGACCGCGCCATTCCTCTCTACCTACCTTCAAGCGCTGGCTACGTGAACCATTGCTGCATTTTCTGTTGCTGGGCGTCGTTCTCTTCGCGGCGTATGCCTACATGCAGCGGGGCCGCGGCGGAGTCGAGTCGTCAAAGCAGATCGCCCTCAGCCTCGACGACCTGCGTACCATGGATCTCTACTTCGAGTCGCAATGGCACCGCCAACCGACTCCTGCTGAGTTCCAAGCCATGGTGGAAGACAAGGTCCGCGAGGAAGTCCTCTACCGCGAAGCGCTCGCTATGGGTCTCGATAAAGACGACACCATCGTCAAGCGCCGCATGGCGCAGAAGATGCAATTCCTCGCCGAAGATGTAGCGACCGCTCACGAGCCTTCTACCGCCGAGCTCAAGGCCTGGTTCGACAAAAACAGCAACAAGTTCGCACTACCCAGCCGCTACAGCTTCCGCCATCTTTACTTTTCTCCCGACAAGCGCGGCAAGAATGCTCAGGACGACGCCGCCAAGGCCCTGGCGAAGATCGCTGGCCAGCCCGAAGACTCGAAGCTGGCCGTTTCGCTCGCCGACCAGTTCATGTTCCAGGACTATTATGGCGACCGTGCTCCCGAGGCATTGGCGAAGGAGTTCGGTCCGCAATTCGTGGTCGCCATGGAGAAACTCAAACCCGGCTCATGGCAGGGGCCGATCGAATCGGGCTATGGCTGGCATCTGGTGTATGTCGACACCGTGATTCCCGGGCGAATCCCGGCTTTTGAGGAGATGGAACCCGACGTGAAAACAGCGTGGCTGGCTGAGCAAAAGAAGACGGCGTGGCAAAAGGCCTACGCAGAGATGCGCGCCAAGTACGCCGTGCTCCTGCCTGTCCCGCCGGAAAAAGGCGTTGAGCAGCCACCCACCCCGCCTCCTAAGAAGCAGGTGCCGGCTCCGTCGGGCGAGGGGCCGCTATGAGTAGTATTTGTTGCCGGTTGGCCTGGATTCTTGCATGGGTGCTACTGACAACTTCGATTGCGGCCGCACACGAAGTTCGTCCTGCCTATCTTGAGATCAAGGAAACTGCGCCCGGTGAGTTCAGCGTCTTGTGGCGCACGCCCATTCTCTCGGGTATGCGAATGCCGCTCGCACTCCGGCTTCCCGACGATGTGAAGAATATCAAGGAGCCGGTGACTCAGGAATTGGCCGATTCGGTAGTCGAGCGCCAGTGGATCAACGCCGGGCCCAATGGGCTCGCGGGAAAGCGCATCGAGATCGCCGGCTTACCGGCAACCATCACCGACGTTCTAGTTCGCGTGGAGTGGCTTGACGGCAGCACCCAGGTGACACGTTTGACACCGTCAACCCCATCATTTGTGGTGAACGAAGCGCCTGACATTCTTGGAGTTGCGCGCACCTACATCGTCCTTGGCGTCGAGCACATCCTCTCAGGAGTCGACCATCTCCTGTTTATCCTGGCACTGCTGATTATCACCCGCGGCGGCTGGAGACTGGTGAAAACGGTTACGGCTTTCACGGTCTCGCACAGCATCACGCTCTCGGCTGCAACCCTTGGCTTCATTCATGTGCCACAAGCGCCGGTCGAGGCAGCCATCGCGCTGAGTATCGTGTTTGTGGCAGCGGAAATTATTCACATGCACCGCGGCATAATCGGCATCACCGCCAGCGCTCCATGGATTGTGGCTCTCACCTTTGGCTTGATGCATGGGCTGGGATTCGCTAGCGGACTAAGCAATGCCGGGTTGCCCGCGGCCCACATTCCAACCGCGCTCTTGTTCTTCAGCCTTGGCGTCGAGACCGGGCACTTCCTCTTCATCGGCTTGATGTTGTCGCTGATTTTCCTCGCCAGCCGCTTCCTTGCTCGACTCCCACGCTGGGCGGAACTCGTCCCCGCTTATGGCATAGGTGGCCTCGCAATGTTCTGGTTCATCCAGCGCACCCTTGGCTTCTTTAGGGTCTAGAAGTCGCAGAGCGACGAAACTTCTCGGTCCCGCGGGTGCAGGTGTCCAGGTTCGCGCGTCTCTTGGCAACGAACTTCCTGTGCCATCCCTTATCACACCGTCACGTGATCCACGTCCTTTCGCGCTCGGTTGACCTTGGTGTATCAAGTCAATCGTGAGGCGGGAAATTGGTGTCGCTTGCCTTCCCGCGCCCAATCGGCGTGCCGAGCCGATCTTTGAAAAACCATGCGCTGGGGTGGCCGTCAGAAATTGGCACCCAACATCCCGCCCCTAAGTTATTTGAATAGAGGACTTTACCTATAACTCCAATGGGCTCACGACTTTGCGCGGAAAAATTCGCTAAAGCTATGATTCTAAGGATTTATGGCATGGGGGTGGGCGTACGCCCACACAGTTACCACCGGGTAAATGGTGTTTTCCTCCGCGGTTTTTAAAAACCGTGCCCCGGAGTTGCCGTCGTGAGTCAGCCCGCAAAATTACCTGCCATAAGTCCTTTTAACGCAGGACTCTACCCATAACTCCAATGGGGTCATGACTTTGCGCGGAAAAATTCGCTAAAGCTATGATTCTAAGGATTTATGGCGTGGGGGGTGGGGTACACCCCCTAAGTTACCGCCAGGTAAATGGAATTTTCCTACGCGGCGAGAGAGAATCACTCCTCGCGCAGCAGGATCAGGGGATCAACCGACAGCGCGCGTTGCGCTGGAATCCACGTCGCCAGCAGCCCTAGCAACGCCATCGCCAAAACCACGCCTCCCAGCACCAGCGGATCGCGTGGAGTTGCCTGATACACGATCGAAGACAGCACTCGGCTCGCCAGGATTCCGAGAATCAGGCCTACTACCGAACCGACGGCCAGCAATTTGAAAGCCCGTCCCAGCGCTGCCTGTAGCAATTCGCTATGCTGTGCACCGAGCGCGATACGAATGCCCAACTCCCGCAGGCGCTTGCTAACCGAATACGCCGCCATTCCAAAGATGCCCGTAATCGAGAGCACCGCGCCCATCATGCCGAGCACGCCTAGCGCCATCGTCGCCACCCGCGAAGGAAACAGCGCACTCCCCAGTTCCTGGTTCCACGTGTGGAGCTCAAAGGGCAACCCGGCGTCGAGGTTCCGCACTGTACTCGTTATGGCTTCCGATAGTTGCTGCGGATCGCGATTCGAGCGCACCACTACCGCCATCTCGTTCCCCGGCGGTTGCTGCAGAACGGGCAGGAACATGGCCGGCGATGGATCTTCGGCGAGGCTCGCATACTTCCCGTCTTCCACGATGCCCACCACTTGCACCCGCGTTCCATCCCGCCGCTTGTAATACTTGCCCACTCCGTCGCTTACGGAGCCAAGTATTTTCACAGCAAACTCGCGATTGACTACGGCAACTCGTGGCGAGTTCTTGTCGTCATGCCACGACAATTTTCGGCCCGCCAGTAAGCTTGTATGAGCGGCATCGAAGTATTCGGGAGAGATGTTGTACGTCCAGGCGTTGGCAGTCGCATTCGCCGGCCTCAGATCGGCCGTCTGGTCGGTAAAAACATCGAAGCCGTTCGCACCGTAATACAGCGGCAGCCGATCGACCAGTCCCACGGACTCGACGCCCGGAATGGCCTGCAACGCATCGATCATGCGCTTTTGCATGGCAGGAACTTGTTCGCCGCTGTATCCGCCCGTGCTCAGAGCTGTCTCCACCAGCATCGCGTTCTGCGGCTCGAAACCGAAGCTGCTGTGCATCGAGCGCACCAGTCCACGCACCGCCACCAACGAAGAAGTCACCAGCACTGCGCAGATCGCAATTTGGACGACGAGCAAGATGTCTCGCACCGAGATCCGCTGTCCAACCATGCTGGTCGATCCCGACTTAACGACCTGATACGGATCGGTGCGAAGTACCTGCCTTACCGGAACCGCGCCGAACAAGAATCCACTCACCAAACTCAGCAGGACAGCTACTAAATACACATTTGCGTCTGGATTGATCGGCACTTGGAGTGGAGCAGTTGGAAGCGGCTGCCAAACGCTGAGCCCGCGCAACAACCCAATGCTGCCCCAAAGTCCGATAGCTCCTCCTACCAGCGAAATCAGCACGGCTTCGGTAAAGAGTTGCCGGAGAACGCGCAGGCGGCTCGCTCCCAGGGCGAGTCGCAGAGCAACTTCGCGGGATCGGTCAGCGGCTCGCGCCGCAAACAGGCTGCCCAGGTTGGCGCAGGCGGCCAGCAGAATCAGTCCCGCCAACAGCATCAACCCCGAAAGAAATGCCCGCAAGGGACGACCCAACCAGTCGCCGGTAAGACCCGGACGTGTCAGGGAAAAGGTCATCTGGCCATCGTCTTTGGGATAGGTCTTTTCCAGATAGGCGCCAACCAAGTTCAAATCGGCAACCGCCTGCGCCGGAGTTACTCCCGGCTTAAGGTGTCCCAGCGTCATCAGCAGACCACGGTTCCCGCGCTCATTCAGGACGTTCAGTCCCTCGACCTGCTCCTGGTTGACGAGCGGCACCCAGAAGTCAGGAAAGACAAACAACAAAGTCCCACGGAACTCAGGTGGCGCGACACCAAGGATGGTGAAAGGATGTTTGTTCAGCTGAACGGTCCGTCCGACGACTCCGCGATCATCCTGAAAATGGCTGTGCCAATACGCGTAGGTCAGCACGATATAAGGAGCGCTGTTAGGACCATGCTCATCGGAGGAGTGAAAGAAACGGCCCAGAAACGGCCGAATCTTGAGCATGTCGAAGTAGTTCCCGGTTGCTTCCAGGATCCAGGCGCTTGATGGATTTCCACCCGTGTCCAGCCCCGCTGAAGCGACGTTATAAGCCGCCAGGTCCTCGAAGCTGCGGTTGCGGTCGCGCAGATCGAGATAATCGGGATACGACTGATTTACAGCCTCAAAAGGCCCGCCCTCAATTCCCCACAAGCTTTGCGCGTCAGGCACATTCAGCGGCCGCAGGATCAGCGCATTCAGTACACCGAAAACCACGGCGTTTGCGCCAATGGCTAATGCCAGCGTCAGAATGGCGACGGTGGTGAATCCGGGAGACTTGCGCAGGACGCGAAAGCTGAAGCGCAGGTCGTAGATCAGTATCTCGATAAAGTTTCCGCCGGCCGCCTCGTGACACTCCTCTTTCACGCGCTGATATCCGCCGAACTCGATGCGCGCGCGACGTTCCGCCTCGGCGCGACGAAGGCCTGAACGCTCGAGATCATCGGCGCGATGCTGGATGTGGGAGCGAAGTTCGTCGTCCATCTCGATGTTCATCTGCGAGCGCTGGAAAAGTGCGGCGACGCGAAAGCGAAGCGAGTCGAGGAGTTTCATACTTCCTCCGGTTGTGCGCCAAGGGCGGAGCCGATAGCCGTCACCAGCCGATTCCAATTATCGGTCTCTTCCTGCAGACGCCTGCGGCCCGCAGCGGTCAGCTCATAGAACTTAGCCCGACGATTGTTCTCTGACGTGCCCCAGCTCGCTTTGAGAAGACCTTGGCGGACCAGACGAAACAGTCCGGGATAGAGCGCCCCCTGTTCGATCAACAGAGCGTTGCCGGAAATTTGCCCGATGCGCAGAAGGACGCCATAGCCATGCAATGGTCCCAGCGATACTGCGCGCAGGATCAGGAGATCAAGATTGCCGGGAAGAATTTGAGCTTGGTCGGTCACCGTTCCCCCTAAGATGGTTAGGAGATTAACGCCGTCTCTCCTAAGCTGTCAAGGAGAAAAAGCAGCGACACTCACAATTCTGCGTTGCCGGTCTCGAACTCCTTAAGCTTGTCTCGGCCATTTCGAGGCGATTCGGTGTATTTTCGACTAATGACGCGCATTGAGTTTGCTAAGTTCTTTACGCTTGCCGCTCTGATAGTTGCAACTGCCACCCTTCTCGCGCAGGCGCCCCCTTCTACTAAGGGCGCCGAAACGCAAAGTACCGCGACACCGTCCCAAGACGCGAAGTCAGCCGCACCGAAACCTCAGGACACGGAAGTTTGGGAGCCGGTTCCGGCGGTGGTCACACCAGGTGCAATCTGTACGGCGCTTCCGTCTGACGCGATCGTCTTGTTCGACGGCAAAAATCTGGACGAGTGGGTTTCCGTTCGCGACAAGTCGCCCGCGAAATGGATCGTGGCTGACGGAGTGCTGACCGTGAGCAAGACAGAGGGCAACATCGAGACCAAACGAACCTTCAAGAACTACCAGCTTCATATCGAGTGGCGCATCCCCGAAAACATCACCGGCACAGGCCAGGCGCGAGGCAACAGCGGCGTGTTTTTGGCATCCACCGGGCCTGGCGACGCCGGCTATGAGTTGCAGGTGCTCGACTCCTACAACAACAAAACCTATGTGAACGGACAGGCCGGCAGCATTTACAAGCAGTCGATTCCGCTGGTGAACGCGAATCGCAAGCCAGGAGAATGGCAGGCCTATGACGTAGTGTGGACGGCACCGACGTTCAACGCCGACGGTTCTCTGAAGGCTCCGGCCTACGTCACGGTCTTCTTCAACGGCGTCCTGGTGCAGAATCATTTCGAGTTAAAGGGCGAGACGCTGTACATCGGAAAGCCTTTCTACAAGAGTTTCACGAGCGCTCCGATCAAGCTGCAGGCGCACGGCGACAAAAGCGAGCCGATCAGCTTCCGGAATATCTGGGTTAGAGAACTCGATTAAAGGTTATGCACCGACCCGCTTTGCTCAATTGACTGAAGTAGGATTGCCAGCGCTTTTCCCTTGAACGATTCACCAGAGTCTCACAGACTATGCTAAAGCTGCTTTGCATCACCGCGCACCCTGACGACGAAGCGGGCGCCTTCGGCGGCACGCTTTTGCTGTATGCCGAACGCGGAGTGGAAACCTCGGTCGTGTGCCTGACTGCCGGAACTGCTGCAAAGAATCGCGGCACGGCTACCACCAACGAGGAACTGGCCGAGCTTCGCACCACCGAACTCATGGCGTCGTGCAAATTCCTCGGAGTCAGCCACTGCGAGGTCCTGAGCTACTTGGACGGCCAACTCGATCGCGCTAACTTCTTCGACGTGGTTGGCGAATTGGTGGCGAGGATTCGCAGGTTGCGTCCCCATGTAGTGCTGACCTTCGGTGCCGATGGCGGACTGACCGGGCATCCCGACCACGCCATGGCCGGGACGTTTGCGACGCAGGCGTTTGAGTGGGCGGGGCGTCCCGATCGTTATCCGGACCAGTTAGCGCAAGGTCTGACGCCGCATCGCGCGCAAAAACTTTATTACTGCACGGCTGATTTCGTGCTGCCGGACCGCATGCCGATCGCGCCCATGACCGTCACCGCTCGCGTCGAAGTGGGCAGAGACCGCTTCGAGAAAAAGAACCAGGCGTTCCGGCTACACACCACGCAAGCGCCACTGTTCGACCGGCTGCGCAAGAACCTCGGCAGAATGCCGACCTATGAGATGTTTCACCTCGCGGCCACCAGTAAGCCGTACGAAGCGAAGTTTGAGACCGACCTGTTCGCGGATGTGATCGACCACTAGGCGAACCAGTTATAGGTTGAACTCTTCCTGGTAGTCCTTCCAGATTCCGCCCTGGTAAATCGGCCGGACCGGAACGTCGTTCGCATGTTTAGCGGTCTTCACCCAGAGCCAGGCCTGTTGAATCTCCGATGGATGGAAGTAGTGCGTCTCGGCTGCGAACAGCACCGTTCCGCCCACAAACGTGGAGACGACGTCCTCCCATTTGCTGGCGCCCACGAGAGCGACGCGCGCAATGTGATCGGAGTATTTGTGCAGGAAGCGAAGCTCTTCCCAGCGCGCCGCGAGGTCAACGCTGTCCATCGCAGAGACGTCGGCGAGAATACCCAGCGGACGCTTCTTGCGCTCTTTAATGGCGAACTCAAGTTGAGGTTGAAACGCCTTAACATCTTCGGCAGTCACTTTGCCGGTGACTTTGAATCCAAACGCCCAGCCGCCGCTCTCTTTCAAACGCTCAATCATGGATAGGAACTCTCCTGAAACGATGACACTGTGATTTTTCCAGACCTCTGGAACATATCGAAATCGGCAGCTCCGCGCAAACCCATCCGAAGGAACCAGCCGCACTGGCTGATATCATGACCCCGTGGCGAAAGAGCTCCAGCGCGGAAAGTTCATCACCTTCGAGGGCCTCGACGGCTGCGGCAAGAGCACGCAACTAGAGAAGTTGGCCGCTGTCTTACGTGCTGAGGGCATCGACGTTCTGACTACTCGCGAACCGGGCGGAACGGAAATCGGCGAGCGCATTCGCACCGTGCTGCTGGACTCCCGCACGGCAGGACTTGATCCGTGGGCTGAGATGGCGCTGATGTTCGCCTCGCGCACGCAGCAACTCGACCAGATAATCGTCCCTGCTCTGGACAACGGCCGCTGGGTCTTGTGTGACCGCTTTACTGACTCCACCGAAGCCTACCAAGGCGGAGGACGCCAACTGGGCAGCGATTCTGTGCTGCAAGTACACCAGGTTCTCTGCCGCGGTATCTGGCCCGATCTAACGATTCTGATGGACTCAGACGTCGAGCACAGCGTCAAGCGCGCACGTCGGCGCAACCTGGCTGCGGTCGATGGCGCCCAGCCTGACGAGAACCGCTTCGAGCAGGAGAGCCACGCGTTCTTTACGCGAGTGCGGCAGGCCTATCTCGCAATTGCCAATCGCGAAACCCGACGGGTTGCGCTGGTTGATGCGCGCCGTCCGGCTGAGGTAGTGCACCCGGAAATCGTGGGCGTCGTGCGCCAGAGGCTCCTTGGCGCCGGAGTCAGAACCCTGGGGAACAAGGACGCTACCAACCAGACGGGCTGGGAAATCTAATGCCGTTCGCTGACTTTCACGGCAATGCCGACGTGGTGCGCACGATACGGGAGATGCTGGCGCGCAACCACTTTCCGCATTCCGTAATCATCTCGGGGCCGCAGGGATCGGGAAAGTTCACGCTGGCGCAAATGGTGGCCAAGGCCATGAACTGCCTTCAACCTCCCGCTAGCGATGGCCTCCCTGACTTTTGCGGCGTGTGCACAAACTGCACACGCATCGCCCAAGCCGACGCCTTGGAAGAGCGTTTTGCCGAAGCGGTGGAGACCAGAGAAAATCTTCGCGACGCGGACAAGCGTGAGACACGCATCTTCGTGCAGACTCACCCGGACGTGACCATCATTCCTCCGGACCCGCCACAGATGCTGGTGAAGGTTGATCAGGTGCGGCACATCATCCACGAAATTTACTATCGTCCCGCGGAAGGCAATCGGCGCGTTTATATCTTCAGCGAAGCCGACTTCATGAAAGAGGCGGCGAACTCACTGCTGAAGATTCTGGAAGAACCTCCCGACTTCGCGACGATCTTCCTGCTCACCGACAACCCGTCAGCATTGTTGCCCACGATTCGGTCGCGCTGCATGCACCTGCGATTGTCCCCGCTTACCTTCGAGGCAGTCGAGAAACACCTGGCAGAAGTTCGGCCGGAACTCAAGCCAGAGGAGCGCGCGCTCGTTGCGCGACTATCCGGTGGAGGACTGGGTCGGGCCCGCAGCTTTGATCTGGCGAAATACCTTGCGGCCCGGCAGGATTCGCTGGCCCTCCTTGGTCCGGCTTTGGGCGAAAAAGACCATAGCGATTTATTTCGCGTCACGGATTCCTATCGCTCGGGAGCCGAGGGCAAGGAAAAGACAGAAATGGCCATTCGAACGCTGTATGCCCTGCTCGAGGACATCTTGTTCCTCAAGTCGGGGACTCCGGAGTTTGTGCGGAACACCGACATAGCGCCACAACTACGAAAGATGGCGGAGCAAGTGGATTTCCCGTGGGTCGCCGAAACAGTTAACCGGCTTGGCGAGTTGGAGAGCGGAATGCGCCGGAACCTGCTGCGGACGCTGGCGCTCGACGCCTTTGCGACCTCTC
Source organism: uncultured Acidobacteriaceae bacterium (assembly GCA_963699185.1). Lineage (GTDB taxonomy): Bacteria > Acidobacteriota > Terriglobia > Terriglobales > Acidobacteriaceae > DASRAA01. The sequence goes on from OY969419.1 coordinate 3,181,049, forward strand.
TCGAGCGCTAGGCTGGCGTGGCACCAAAGTATTGTGACGCTACGCATTGTCATGGCTGTTCTGCTGTGTTAGGGTATCGCCAAGTTCACACCTGAAGACGTCCTGGGAAAAAACACCTCCAGAGTCTTGCCAGACCGTAATCCACCTCTCACGGCTGGTGCTTTTCTCGTATAGGCTGGTGTGCAAGCCATAGGAGCTAACACCATGAAAGATGCCATGGACTCCACCACCCTGGGTCGCGCGCCCGACTCTGAAAGTTTCGGCAATCGTAAATTAGTTCGTCCGGCCTTGAATCGTACCGAACGTGTGCGACCGGAGAACGGTGACCGCCGCGAACGTAGCGACCGCACGCCAAGCCCGGCGACCGCAAAGAAGATCGCGCCACCGGAACAGACGCACGCCGAGAATTTTTATTATCAGAAACAAATGCAGTCCAAGACGCCCATGGTCCTGGTGCTGCAGGATGAAGAAGAAATCCACGGCGTCATCGAGTGGTACGACAAGTATTGCCTGAAGCTGAACCGAATTGGCAAACCCAACCTGCTGATCTACAAGCCCAGCATTAAATACATGTACAAAGAGAGTGAAGCGGACGGCAAGTAGCGCCCGGATCACATTTGGTTCGAAGCAAGCATCAACCGCGCTCATGGCGCGGTTTTTGCGTGAGGTTCAGACGCCCCCGGCTTTTCGTGCAAGGCCTCACCACCACGGGGCAGCAGCAGCTCTCTGGTAATATGGGTAGCCAGATTCGCCTAGCGAACTGCGAGGGCGCTTCCTGCCGCAATCCATCCTGGAGGTTTCAGTATGCGGTCCATGGCCTCCGTAGTGCTTCTGTTTTCAGCGCTATTTTCATTCGCCGCGGAGACGCCCTCCGCAAACGATGAATTAACGGCAGAGGTCACGCGGATGGCTCGCATTGGCCGCTGCTTCTCCCCGACTTTTTCGCCTGATGGCAAGACTTTGGCCTTCATCTGCGATATGACCGGGACACCGCAGGTTTGGACAGCTTCTTCGAGTGGCGGCTGGCCGAATCTCGTCACCACTCTCAACGACCCCGTGGGAAGCGTGGAGTGGTCCCCCACCAGCGATTGGCTGGCACTTTCCGTTGCCCCGGGTGGCGGAATGAATCAGCAGATATATCTTGTCCGTCCAGATGGCACTCAGTTGAAACGCTATACGCCGGGCGGGAAGGACAACAACTGGCTCGGCGATTGGACACACGACGGTTCGGCGGTGATGATGTCGTCGAACGTGCGCGAGAGTGCAGCCATGGATTCGTATTTGCTCGCGGTCCCTCAAGGCAAATTGGCGCTAATTGCAAAAAATCCGGGTGTCGGGAATTTGCAGGATGTGAGCCGTGATAACAAGCTGGCGCTCGTCTCACGAATGCAAAGCCGCGGCAGCAACGATATCTACCTGATTGACACCAGCAACGCAAAGGAGGCGAACCTCACAGCGCACGAAGGTCCGGGGGAGTTCTCCGCTCTGTTCTCGCCTGATGCCCGCACCGTCTATCTGGCTTCAAACAAAGATCGTGATTTGGTCGCGTTCGCGGAAGAATCCATTGGCTCTAACCACCAGCCTGGGCCCATCCGGATCATTGCAGCTCGCGATGACGCCGAATTGGACGACTTCCAAATCAACGAACAAGGCACCGAAGCCGCCTTAATTTGGAATGTAGCTAGTAAATCCGAGTTGGCTTTTGTTGACCTTCGAACAAAGAAGATGAGTGCGGGCCCACCGCTGCCGACGGAATCAGCATTGTCCGCTAGGTTCTCCCGCGATGGAAGGCAGCTGGCGCTCGTACTGAACGGCGCTGCTTCGCCTTATGATGTCTGGGTACTGGACATTGACAGCGGACGCTTCCTCCAGATCACCCACAGTCCACACGCCGGCGTCGATCTCGATACGCTGATCGGACCAAAGCTGGTTCACTACAAGGCTCACGATGGCCTGCCGCTGACCGGATGGCTTTGGCTGCCAAAACAGTGGACGAAGCCCGGCCCTGTTGTTCTCAGCTTTCATGGTGGACCCGAGGGACAGGAGCTCCCAAGTTTCTCCAGCACCTACCAGGCCTTGCTCTCCCAGGGCATCGCCGTCTTCGCACCCAATGTGCGGGGCTCGTCGGGTTTTGGCAAGAAGTTCGTCAACCTTGACAACGGCGAACTGCGCTTCAACGCCATCAAGGACATTAAGGCGTCCGTTGAATATCTGGTCGAAAATAAGATTGCCGATTCGAATCGGGTAGGGATCATGGGTGGATCCTATGGCGGCTACATGACAATGGCCGGGATCACCCAGTACCCCGACCTCTTCAAAGCTGCAGCGGACTTATTCGGAATCGTGAATTTCGAGACTTTTTTCGCCAACACCGAGCCTTGGATGGCGGCAATATCCACCATAGAATATGGGGACCCGAAAACTCAAGCCGCCATGCTGAAAAGCTTGTCGCCCATTTACAACCTGGACAAAGTGGCAGCGGCCACGATCGTCCTTCACGGCGCCAACGACACGAATGTCCCGGTGGTCGAGGCGGAACAAGTTGTAAACAGCCTGAAGCAACGCGGAGTCCCTGTGAAGTATGTCCTCTTCCCAGACGAAGGACACGGCTGGCGCAAAGTGCCCAATCGTATCCGCTCGACCGTCGAAATCACCGATTGGTTCGTTGAGTATCTTGTGAAGCCGCAGTAGATGCGAGGTCTTAGAATCGGCTAATGTTGCGCCTGCGGTCCACTTACAGCTTCGGCAGCACAATCCCCTTCTGCCCCTGGTACTTGCCGTGCTTGTCTTTGTAGCTGACCTCGCAAGGCTCGTTTCCCAGGAAAAAAAGGATCTGGCACAGACCCTCATTCGCGTAAATGCGCGCAGGCAGTGGAGTGGTGTTGGAGATCTCGAGGGTCACGAAGCCCTCCCACTCTGGCTCAAAGGGAGTGACATTGACGATGATCCCGCAGCGCGCATACGTCGATTTGCCGACGCAGATGGTGAGCACGTCGCGCGGAATCTTGAAGTACTCCACCGAGCGGGCCAGCGCAAACGAGTTCGGCGGAACGATACAGACATCGGATTCCAGGCTGACAAATGAGCGCTCGTCGAACTTTTTGGGATCGACGATCGTGCTGTTCACGTTGGTGAAGATCTTGAATTCGTCGGCGACCCGCAGGTCGTAGCCATAGCTCGAGAGACCATAGGAAATCACGCCATCGCGCACCTGTTTCTCCGAAAAAGGGTTGATCATATCGTGCTCGGTGGCCATTTTTCGGATCCAACGGTCGCTGAGAATGGGCATGGGACTCCTGCTTGCGGCGGGGTGGCCGGACTCGTTCGTGGGTTCGTAGAACGGTGACGCCATCTTACGGAATGGCAGCCACGGTTGACAATGGGGACTGGGCTGGCCCGAGAAACTGAGCTTTTTCTAACTTATACACAAACTAAGACTTAACGGAATTGCAAAGGTCGGGTAGAATCGCACCAGCGCTCGGGTTGAGCCGTTCCCGGGAATGACCACTTTGCGGAGCGACTTGTGATCAAACTGGACCTGATTAACGAAGTTGTCACCAAGACAGGCGTCACCAAAACCAAGGCCGAAATGGCGGTCGAAACTGTCTTCGAAAGCATGAAGAAGGCACTGGCAACAGGCGACCGCATTGAACTGCGGGGCTTTGGTGTGTTTACGGTTCGCCCCCGCAAGACCGGGATCGGACGCAATCCCCGCACCGGTGCGGAAGTCAACATTCCTCCGGGAAAAGCCGTGCGCTTCAAGCCGGGCAAGGAATTGCAGTCCATCGAGTAGCGGTGCCACGCGGCTGTCATTCAACTCCGTTCGTCGCGACTCTGGGGTATTGCGTGGCGCCGTCGCAACGAGCTCGAACGCAAGTCCAGGCTACTTCAGTTCCACGATCGAAATAAACGATGTCAGAGCCCTCGCAGCCCATTTCCTATACCTTCGAGGTGCCTGCTCATCCCGAAGCCCGCGCCGTAACTCTTCAACCAAAGCGCCCTTACTGGCTGCACCTGCTGCTATTGCTGCTGACAATGCTCACCACGCTGATCGTGGGGGCGCAACTCGAAGAGAATTTCCGTCGGGGACTGCCAGCGTTCACCTTAGGCGACGGGCTAATGCCGCTTTTTCACCCTACGTGGATCTGGCAACAGCCCAGCCGGATCGTGATGGGGATTCCTTTCTCGGTCGCGCTCATGGCAATTCTTCTGGCGCACGAGTTTGGGCATTTTTTCTTGTGCGAAAAGTACGGCGTTAACGCGACGCTTCCGTTTTTCATTCCAGCTCCAACGCTGATTGGAACCATGGGGGCCTTTATCCGCATCAAGTCTCCTATCCGTTCACGCCGTGCGCTGTTCGATATCGGAGTGGCCGGCCCGATTGCAGGCTTCGTGGTCGCGGTCCCGCTTCTCTTCGTGGGATTGGCGTTGTCAAAGCCGCTGGCGCCGGTTTACGGAGTGGAGAGCCTGGGCATCGGCTTCCCTGCCGTCTTTCATCTGGCGCACTGGATCGTGGCCCGCTCGTCGTCGCAATCCGCATCCCTGAGTGGGCTGGCTTTGCATCCCATCGCGGTCGCGGCCTGGGTCGGAATGTTCGCTACCGCCTTGAACCTGTTGCCTGGGGGCCAACTCGATGGGGGCCACATTATTTACGCGGTTGCGCCTCGGGCCCACAAATGGGTAAGTCGAGTGTCGGTTGGGGTCCTCGCCGTGATGTCTTGCTTCTGGATCGGATGGCTGGTGTGGGCCGTGATTCTTGGAGTGACCGGATGGCGGCATCCACCCGTGCCCGCGTGGCCCGAGTTGGACAGACGACGGCGTTGGATGTCCGCGGTTGCCGTGGCGCTGCTTGTGCTGACCATTGTTCCGGCGCCGATCCTGGGGCAGGGATGGTTCTAGCCAAACAATAAGGCACGACCGAAGCCGTGCCTTGCGTGGTGAATTTTGCCGATAGACGATTCAAGCGTCTCGGGATATTCGTGCCTTCTTTCGCCGTCAACCCAAGCGGCTAGCTGGCCTTCCTCAAAACAATCTGTTCGTCGCGGATAAAAAACTGAGCTGGACATTTATCCGAGCCGCAGATCACCGGCACCAGGCCGGCCACCTGTTTGCGCGTGATGAGCCCTAGCTGTCCGCATTTCGGGCACGACAGAACGGCCCAGTACGGGTCGTCTTTGTCTCCCACATCGCCCGCGTTCTCCAGGACGAAAATGGTTCCAGGCTCCATTTGTTCGGGGATCCATTCGCTTAAGATGCTCAGCTCTCCGATCACGTGCCCTCCTTGACCGGGTAACCCCGGTTCTGCAACGTTCTATGAAGCCTTGCGCGGCTGCTTCCTGACATGGCGCACAGAAGCAGTCCGCTTCTTTGATCCGTTCACGCTGGATCCGTTCACCCTGGACTGTATCCGCTCGACTGTGTCGCTCAAGCAGACCGCCAGCATCGGCTGGCGTGCGTTCTTCAAGATATCGACCACACCCTGCGCCGAATCCTTCAGAAAAATGTGCCGTCCATCGGTGAGCAAGTGATATTCAGAGGCAGCGCCAACGGTTTCCACAAGCCGCCTGCTGAGTTCGCATTGCAGGAAACGGATGACTCGCCGAATCTTCTGCAGCGAAAAACCGCGCTCGCGCAGTTCGCAAATGACCGCCACCTCGGCCAGGTCGTCGAGCGAATACACGCGGTTATGGCCATCGCGCACCGGTACCACGATGCCGCGCTCGTCCCACCATTGCAGCTGGCGCGGGCTGATGCCGGTAAGTTGCACGATTTCGCGAGTTGTGAACGGTGGCTGCACGATGAATGTCCCGAAACAAAATCATCGGGAAATGTTTGAAACATCATAGTGCAGGCGGGTACACAGTCAATATCAATTGTCGATGAGGGCGGCACTTCCCATTGCCCAAGTGAGCACCCCCTTCGATTGCAGCCGATTTTGCAGCAGTGTTACACTCGGCATGTCTTCAGCATCGAGCGGGAGTAACTCAGTGGTAGAGTCACAGCTTCCCAAGTTGAGCCGCTTTGCGGGCTTTGGCCCGCAGGCGAAATCCCGAGCGTAAGCGAGGGACCTGTTCTTTTTCGTTAGCGGGAGTAACTCAGTGGTAGAGTCACAGCTTCCCAAGCTGTTGGTCGCGGGTTCGATTCCCGTCTCCCGCTCCAAAGTTCGCCAGCACTCGATGAGATATTCCGACTTAGCTTTTGGCATGCGCGAATCTGTCTAGCGCCCACAACTCACGCAACTAAAACTCCGGGTGCTCCGTGCCTCCGCGGTGAACTTCTGTGAACGGACACTGAAACCGAGTTGTTCATCGGTCGCCACTGCCGCCTTGGTTACTTTCGTTTCCTTCCCATGCCGATTTCTCTGGCGCCTCCTTCTCCGACCGTCTACAAACGGTTCAGGGACGAGCTGCGCAGTGCCTCGTCCATCCCCGGCTAGTCCCGGACGGCAAGTTGCTCTTTGACAGATTTCCCAAAATGGAACTGCGCTGCCGGACTGCAAACCGAAATAGTCCTCGTAAGTCCAACGGTGTGAATTGGATACGTATAAGTAGCATACTTATCAGCTACTTGGAGACATTTTCCTCCCAAGTGACTGATTCTAAACGATCGATAAAAAGCAATTTTAGGAGAAATCAGGTGGTTTCCCGCAGGAAGCTCTTGCCGTGGTTCTCGCTTCCGAAGATCAGCAACAGAACGAGTCCAGCGATCACGATCAATTCGAACGAGGTCAGCGCCCAGGGGTATCCAAGACGGTCGCGCAAGGCGAACTCAATCGTGGGGGTTGAAGCGGCCAGCAGGATGCCAATCTGATAGGTGAAGCCAGGGAGCAGGCCGCGCACGGAGTTGGGTGAGAGCTCGTTGAGGTGCACCGGAATAACGCCCCATGCTCCCTGCACTCCCATCTGCATGACGAAGGCAGCAAGTGCCAACACCATGATTGTGCTTCCAAACGCCCACACCGGCATGATCAGCAAAGACAACGCGAGCGCCGCCAGCATGCCGTAACGACGACCGATCCGCTGCGACAGCAGGCCGAAGAGGAACGCGCCCGTCACCGCGCCGATGTTATAGAAAATGGTGATGTAGGCAACCGTGTTCGGGGCGATTCCGTGGCCGTGCTTCAGGAAGTCCGGATACAGGTCCTGGGTGCCGTGCGAGAGGCAGTTCATCAGGAACATCAACGCGATCATGTACAGCACGAGCCGCTTGTGTTGCATGGCGATCTTGGGGCCGTCGATGACCCGTGCCACCTTATGTTGCTGCCAAGCTTCCGATTCGGGCACCTTCGTCCGAATGTAGAGCGCTAGCAACGCCGGGATACCGCCAACCCAGAACATCGCTCGCCAGCCGAGATTGGGCAGCACAACACGGGCTGCGACCGCCGCCAGCAGATATCCGATCGAGTATCCGCTCTGGAGGATCCCGGACAGCGGGCCTCGCCACTTAACGGGAGCGTGTTCCATGGCAAGGGATGCTCCGACACCCCACTCGCCGCCCATGCCGATCCCAAACAGGAGTCGCAGCACGAAGAACACGGTGAAGTTGGGTGCGAAACCGCACAGCAGTTCGACGGTGGAGAAGAAGACGACGTTCGCCATGAGGGGCCGACGGCGGCCGTAGCGATCGGCCATCATTCCGAAGATCAGGGCGCCGACCGGACGCATGGCCAGTGTTCCCGTGATCGACAAAACGATGGCGCTCTTGCCGACGTGAAACTGCTGCGCCAGAACATCAAGGAGGAATATCACGACAAAGAAGTCGAAGGCGTCAAGCGTCCAGCCCAGAAATCCGGCCGTAACCGCATGCCAGCGATCGGAACTCTTGTTGACTCCTCTTTGCACAGGTGTCAATTCAGCCACCCCGCAATCTGCTTAATTGCAATCAAGGGTTGAGCGAAGGTATCAGATGGCATGCGCAAGTAGCTAGATGAAATGGGCGATCGGAGCGGCGATATCGAGCGAGTGAGATGGACGCATTTATTCTCCGGGCTCGAAGCGGTATCCCACCCAGGGTTCGGTCAATATGTACTTGGGTGTACCAGCGTCGGGCTCCAGTTTCTTGCGGAGCTGTCCGACGAAGACGCGAAGGTATTCGTTCTGTTCAACGTTGTTGCTGCCCCAGACGGCATTGAGGATGGCGCGATGGGTCAGCACCTTGTTGGGATGTTGCGCCATATAGACCAGCACGTCGAATTCCTTGGGCGTGAGTTTCACTTCCTTGCCGGCGACCGCAACCGAATGTCCGTCGAGGTCGATGCGAAAGTCACCCCGTTCGATCAGGGTCTGCGTGACATTGTCAATGGGAGGAGAGCGTCGCAGAGAGGCGCGAATGCGGGCCAGCAGTTCGCCGGTGCTGAACGGCTTGGTGACGTAATCATCGGCTCCGGAGTCGAGCGCCTCGATCTTGCTGCGCTCCTCGCCGCGAACCGAGAGCACGATGATCGGAACCTGCGAAGTCTTGCGCAGTTGGCGGCACAACTCTATGCCGTTCATGTGCGGCATAGCGAGATCGGTAATGACCAGGTCGGGGACAAAGTCTTTCACGATCTCAAGGGCGGTTTCGCCATCGTTCGCCACTCGAATCTCATAGCCCTGAGCGCCGAGGCTGGTGCGCAAGACGCGCGTAATCTGCGGCTCGTCGTCGACAACCAATATGTGCGGGCGCGTGTGCATTAGTCGGGTTGCTGCTTCACGATATGAACATCCACTTCCGGAGCGTTCAGCAAAAAGCGATGGACCGCTGAAAGGAACAGGTAGCGTCGCAGTCCGCTGGTGGCCGAATGTCCAAAGATAACCTGAGTGATGTGCTTCTCGCGCACAAATTCCGCCAGCATCTCCGCGACGTTGCGTCCCTTCATCTTCACGATCTGAGCGCCCAGGTTCTCTGCGAAGCGGAGGTTGGCGTCCAGCGAGCGCTGCCGTTCAGGATCGTCATCGTCGGAACCGGTATCGACGTACACCACATACAGTTCGCCGCCGATACCCTGGGCCATGCGGGCCCCGCGCGCAATCAGGTACTGGGCCGCAGGGTTGGAACTGACGCCAACGCCAATGCGCTCGGCGACGTTGACGTTGCGCCCGAAGGTAGCTTCCTTGTCGAGATAGGGCTCCAGGCTGCGATCTACTACCTGAGCCACGTGGCGCAGCGCGATCTCACGCAATGCGATCAGGTTACTTGGACGGAAGAAATTGCCCAGCGCGCGGTCGACCCGCTCCATGGGATAGATGTCACCGCGGCGCATGCGCTTTTGCAGAGCCTCGGGCGTCAGGTCAGACATCACGATCTCGTCCACGCGCTTGAGCACCCAGTCGGGAACCGTCTCGCGCACCAGCACTCCGGTGATCTTGTGCACCATGGGAGTGACGCTCTCCAGGTGCTGGACGTTCATGGTCGAAAGAACGTCGATACCGGCGTCAAGAATCTCGAAGACATCCTCGTAGCGCTTGGCGTGCTTGCTTCCTTCGATGTTGGTGTGAGCGAGCTCGTCGACGAGAACGACTTGAGGTTTGCGCGCGATGATGGCGTCTACGTCCATCTCTTCGAACAGCGTTCCTTTGTAGTCAATTTTCTTGCGCGGCACGGTCTCGAGACGGGCAGCGAGTTCGGCGGTGGCTTTGCGGCCATGGGTCTCAACTACGCCGATCACCACGTCTTCGCCACGGCTCTGGCGGCGAATTGCCTCGCTCAGCATGGCATAGGTCTTACCCACCCCGGGGGCGTAACCAAGGAACAGCTTGAAAACGCCACCCTTCTTTTCGGGTGCGGTCTCCTCCAGCCACTGCTCTGGGGTCTTCTGCATGTGCCCACTCATTGTGCGGCAGCAGCCATAAAATGTCGATTCGATACAATCGAGTCGTGGACCCCTCCCAGAACGCGGTTGCCGGCAAACATGGGATTGTCTGGTGGCGGACGGCAAAGAAACTGAGCTATCGTTACGCGGCCGCGTTCGGCGCAATCGCCATCCTGGTGTGGCTTTTTACCCGTCTGCCATTCAATCCGACAACGGTCGCGTTGACTTTCCTGCTGCTTGTGTTGTTCGTGGCTTCGCGTTGGGGGCTTACTCTTGCGACGACTACCGCGATTGTGGCGACACTGGCCTTCAACTACTTTTTTCTACCACCCGTCCATACGTTCACTATTGCAGACCCCCAGAATTGGGTTGCGCTGCTCGCATTCCTGGTGAGCGCCATACTGGCCAGCAGGCTCTCGGAGCGCGCGCGTCGCGAAACGGAAAACGCCAACCGTCGCCGCAAGGAGGTTGAGAGACTTTATTCCCTGAGCCAGCAGTTGCTCTCCACGGAAAACTTTCTGGAGCTGAATAACTCTATACCGCTCTTTGTGCGGGACGCCTTCGGGTTGACCGAGGCGGCTATGTTTCTGCCTAAGCGAAATGAGGTTTACCGGACCGGGATTGAGCACCTCGAACTGAGCGACGAAGACCTGAAGGCCGTCAGCGTCAGGGGAGAATTGGTAATCAAGCCCGACGAGCTCATATCGCTGGTGCCGCTGCGAATCGGCGCGCGCCCGGTGGGAAGCATAGGACTGGAAGGCACGCTTCTCTCCCGCGAGACGCTGGAAGCGGTCGGCAGCTTGATTGCAATTTCAATCGAGCGCGCCGGAGCTGTGGAGACGCTTTCGCGGACTGAAGCTTCACGGGAGAGCGAGAAATTGCGCTCCGCCATTCTTGACAGCGTGACCCATGAGTTTCGTACACCTTTGACGTCGATCAAAGCATCGGTGTCAACCCTGTTGTCCTCGGCGGCGCTGGATGAGGCGGAACGCCGTGACCTGCTCGATGTTATCGATGAAGAGACGGACCGGCTTAATCGGCTGGTGGGCGAGGCGGCCGAGATGGCGCAACTGGATGCGCAGAAAGTCGAGTTGCACCGCGAGCCCCACCCCGTTGTGGAGGTCATTCAGTTCGCGCTTGAAAAGTCTGGGCCATTGCTGGGCAGGCACGAATTGCGCCTCCAGGTTCCGGAGACGTTGCCCGAGGTGCGGGTTGACCTGGAGCGAATCGCTGAAGTGCTGATCCATTTGCTGGAGAACGCCGCCAAGTATTCGCCAGAGGACACGCCGATCACGGTGAGCGCGGAAACCCGTGACAGGATGATAGAAATCAGTGTTGCTGATCGAGGACCCGGCATTGACGATCTCGAACAATCCCTGGTGTTCGAGAAGTTTTATCGTGGGCGCGACCAGCGCTATCGCGTACAAGGCACCGGCATGGGACTGGCCATTTCCAAGGCCATTGTCGAAGCCCACGGAGGAACCATCGGACTGACCTCGCAATTAGGCAGAGGGTCTGTGTTTCACTTCACCCTCCCGGTTGCCTAGGATCGCGCCATTCAATATCCCGCTTTCTTATCGACCACCCACAACAGCGGTTGGCCGGCCAGATACAGCCGCAGGTTCTCTGCATATGCAACGTAATGCCGCTCCCACATCTTTTCCGCATATCCTGCAGTGTGCGGTGTGATGAACACGTTTTCCATGCTCCACAACGGAGAGCCTGGAGGCAACGGTTCTTCGGCAGTCACGTCGAGCGCAGCCCCGGCGAACCGATTGGCTCGCAGAGCATGCTGCAAGGCAACTTCGTCGATGAGAACACCGCGGCCGACGTTGATCAAGTACGCGTCGGGCTTGATGTGCGCGAGGCGCTCGGCGTTCATCAGTTGGCGCGTCTTTTCGGTGACTGGGGCCGCCAGCACCACGAAGTCTGCCTCAGCCAGTGCACGATTGAGGTCTGCGAAACTGTACATCGCGTCGGCCAGGTCGCTTCCCTTCTCCGGATGCTCTCTTACAGCGACGACGCGCATGCCGATAGCCCGTGCGAGCTTGGCGAGCGAGGTGCCTATCGAGCCGAATCCCACAATCACCATCGTCGCGTCCTTCAACTCACGAGGAACCGGCGCGGTTTCGCAGATCTCCTGTTGCGCCCAGTGCCGCTGCGCCTGGAATTTCGCCGCTTCGGGCAATCGCTTCGCTAAGGCGAATACCAGTGCCATGGCGTGTTCGGCCACAACCGGCCCGTGGACGGCGCGGGCATTGGTCACAATGATGTCGCTGGCTTGCAGTTCGGGCGTCATCAATCCGTGAACGGCGGCAGCGGTGGAATGAATCCAGCGCAAGTTCTTGGCCGCCGAGATTTGATCGCCGCGGATAGACCAGGCAATGGCAATGTCCACATCGGCGATTTCGTCGGTAAGGCGCTCGTAATTTGGCAGTTGCACGACGTCAAGTTGAGGAAAGTCGGCTCGCAAGCGTTGGAAGAACCATTGCGGTGCAATCCAGGGTTGGAAGCGGTGATAAAGGGCGATAAGAAGTTTCACTTTGCTTCTTCGGTTACCACCAATCGCAAGTCGTGCCCAGTCATTTCCTTGGGCTGCGGAACGCCGAGGATGCCCAGCATCGTGGGCGCAATGTCCTGCAATGCTCCGTCGGGCTTGAGAGTGAAGCGGCGCGCATCACCTCTGAAGCCGGCGGTTGGAACCGCGTGCTCAGCGACGACAATGAACGGCACAGGATTCGTGGTGTGCGCGGTCTGCGGGCCTCCCGTCGCAGGATCGATCATCTGCTCGGCGTTACCGTGGTCGGCGGTGACGATCATCGCTCCACCGGCGCGTTTTAAGGCCGCGTGGATCTGTCCCAGGCATGCGTCCACGGTCTCAACGGCTTTGATCGTCGGAGGAATCTGGCCGGAATGGCCCACCATGTCGGCATTGGCGAAGTTGACAACCATCACGTCGAAGGTCTTTTCTTCGATCGCCTTGACCACCGAGTCGGCGATTCCCTGTGCAGACATTTCCGGCTTTAGGTCGTAGGTCGCGACCTTAGGCGACTGCACTAGCACACGTTCCTCTCCGGGAAACGGTTTCTCTATGCCGCCGTTGAAGAAATACGTGACGTGAGCATATTTCTCGGTTTCGGCCACGCGCAGGTTGCGCATGTTGAGGTTGGCCATTACGTTGGCAAGGATGTTGCCCAGCGATTCGGGGGAGACACGACCGGCAGCGTGAAGTGTTTGTCGTATCGCGTCATGCAGATGTAGGTAAGGTCTTTGGGGGCGCGGTCGCGCGGGATGATGGCGTCGAGTTCGGCTGCGCCCTCGAGTTCGGCGCCGTCCTGCTTGGTGAAGTGACTGTTGCGCGCGAGGCAGCGCGTGATTTGCCGGGCACGGTCGGCACGGAAGTTGAAGTTGATACAGACGTCCCCATCGCGCACCGTGCCCACGGGCTCTCCGCGACCATCCACGACGACAAACGGGACGATGAACTCATCGGTGATGCTGCGATTGTAGGACTCCTTCACGCCCTGCACCGGATCGGTGAAGCGTCCGCCTTCGGCATCACCAAAGACCATCGCGTCGAAGGCTTTCTTTTCGCGGTCCCACTTCTTGTCGCGGTCCATAGCGTAATAACGGCCGCTGACGCTAGCAATCTTGCCGACGTTGTATTCGCGCATCTTCTGTTGCAACTGCTCGATGTACTTCGCGCCATTGGTTGGGAGAGTGTCGCGGCCATCCATGAAAGCGTGGACAAAGACGCGGTCAACTCCATTCTGTTTGGCCATGCGCAACAGCGCGTAAATGTGGTTCTGATGCGAATGGACGCCGCCGTCAGACAACAAGCCGAGCAAATGCAGGCGACGGTCCCCGGTGCGCGCCTGGATCATGGCGTCGACCAGCACGGGGTTCTTCTCGAACTCGCCGTTCTCGATCATCAGGTCGATCTTGGTGATGTCCATGTAAACAACGCGGCCGGCTCCCATGTTCAGGTGACCGACTTCGCTGTTGCCCATTTGTCCCGTGGGCAGCCCGACGTAACGGCCGCTGGTGTGGATGAGAGTGTTGGGAAAATCAGCCAGCAGCTTATCGTAGTTCGGCTTGTTGGCGAGCGAGATGGCGTTGGCGTTGGACGGCGGGGCATAGCCCCAGCCGTCCAGGATGATCAGAACCAGCGGTTTCGGACGCATTACGCTTTCGCCTTTTTCGCCAGTTCGCCATGGTAATTCAACGCCTTGAGTCCGTTGAAGCGCGCGGCCGGGCCGAGTTCCTCTTCGATGCGCAGCAACTGGTTGTACTTGGCGATACGGTCGGTGCGCGAAGCGGAGCCGGTCTTGATCTGTCCAGCGCCGGTTGCGACGGCAAGATCGGCTATGAAGGTGTCTTCGGTTTCGCCCGAGCGATGTGAGATGACGGCGGTGTAGCCGTTCTCGCGCGCAAGGTTGATGGCATCGATGGTTTCACTGACTGATCCAATCTGGTTGAGTTTGATGAGAATCGAATTGGCTGCTCCGGAGTCGATACCCTGTTGCAACTTGCCGATGTTCGTCACGAAGAGATCGTCGCCGACGAGCTGAATCTTGCTGCCGAGTTCGCTGGTAAGGGTCTTCCAGCCTTCCCAATCGTTCTCGTCCAGACCATCTTCGAGCGATACGATGGGATATTGCCGCGCCCAGTCAGCCCAGAACTTCACCATCTCCTGGCTCGTATGTTCGCTCTTGTCAGACTTCTTGAAGACGTATTTCTTCTTGTCCTTGTCGTAGAACTCGCTGGCCGCCGGATCGAGGGCGATGGCGATCTGCTCGCCGGGCTTGTATCCGGCCTGGGTGATGGCCTCGAGCACCAGGTCGATGGCCTCGGTGTTGGACTTGAGCGAGGGAGCGAATCCGCCTTCGTCGCCCACGGCGGTGTTGTAGCCCTTCTTTTTGAGCACACCTTTCAGGGTATGGAAAGTCTCTACTCCCCAACGCAATGCCTCGCTGAACGACGATGCGCCCACGGGCATGACCATGAATTCCTGAAAATCTACGTTGCTGTCGGCGTGAGCACCGCCGTTGAGAATGTTCATCATAGGGGTGGGCAAAAGGCTGGCAGTGAATCCGCCGAGATACTGATACAGCTCGACGCCGAGGTGGTCGGCCATGGCGCGCGAAGCAGCCATGGACACTGCGAGAATGGCATTGGCGCCCAGCTTGCCCTTGTTAGGCGTACCGTCAAGTTCAATCATGATGGAGTCGAGTTCGCGCTGTTCGCTGGCGTCGAGGCCTTCGAGTTCGGGCGCGATCAGTTCGTTGACGTTGTCCACTGCCTGCAGCACACCCTTGCCGAGGTAGCGAGACTTGTCGCCGTCGCGCAATTCCACTGCTTCATGCTCGCCGGTCGACGCGCCGCTCGGTACGGCAGCGCGGCCACGGGCCCCACTCTCCAGGATGACGTCGGCTTCAACGGTTGGGTTTCCACGGGAATCCAGAATTTCCCGGGCTACGATGAGTTCAATCTGAGTCATAGGTATGAGTCCTCGTCTCGCACCGTTGGATTGGCTTCCCAGGTCGCGGAAGTGGGGTCGCTGGCGCAGATAGCCCAAAAAGTTTGGCTGTCGCTTGCTACGCATAACGACCCCCGCACCCAATTCACAGCTCGGGCGCTGGATCCGCAATTGGTAACGCTGCGGTGGGAGACTTGCGAGACCCTTAATTATATGTGAGCCGAGTGCCTTCGCGGCGGACGCCGGTAGCGGGCACGCGAGCATCGGGACACGGAAAACCGGCAGGTGGTGACTGAATAGTTACTCCCAGAGTCATATCATTGGGTGGAAAAGGGTTGGCCGTCGCGCAAATCCTTCTGTATTCTCTTGGGAGCGATTTGAAAACGCCGAACAGGCGTTCTAGTGGCAGCGACGCCGTCGCTTTTATTGCGTCACGGAGCTACAAATGATGTGGAAAGCAACCCGCAAGGAAGACGAATTCTCAACCCCAGCGCCAGAGCCGGCCGCTAAGCCAGCGTATACGCCTGCAACTCCCGTCGCTCGCCCCGCCGAATCAATTCGTCCGGAGGCCCCTCGCAGCGTCGACATCGCGACCATCGGAAAGTCAGTGGTTGTGAAGGGAGAGCTGTCAGGCAGCGAAGATCTTTACGTCGATGGCGAAGTGGAAGGCTCGATATCGCTGCGCGGCCAGAGCCTGACAATTGGCCCGAACGGACGAGTACACGCCAATGTCGAAGCCCGCAATGTCATCGTGCACGGCCGCATCGACGGCAACATAAAAGCCAGCGACCGCGTGGAATTGCGAAAGAGCGCATCCTTGTCAGGCGATATTTCGACGGCCCGGGTCGCCATCGAAGAAGGAGCATTCTTCAAAGGGTCGATTGACATCCAGAAAGCCGAACCAGCGCCCAGGCTCGAACCAAAGCCGGCGGTGGCGGCTGCGGCGCCCACTCCGGTCGCGGCACCGTCGGCAGCACAGGGATCATTACTCGAACCCAAGAAGTTCTAACGACTATCGAGAAAATTGGCGGGACGCCTGGTTGGCGTCCCGTTCCTTTTTGCAATCCACCTCACGTCTGACTCCGCTAACAGCCTGGTCACCTCACCGAATCTCGTCCAACAGCGCAGAATACTGGCACTGGCGTTGCACTACCCTTACAATGATGCCCAGTGTCTCCCAGCATGTTCAGCAGACTTTTCGGCGGCTCGGGCCAGCGCGGACCTGATGGCGAAGTCGTGTCCGGCGAGCGTGTGCAGCGGCGCTCGACCGGCTTCAGCGAGTTCATGAAGTGGCTGGCACGCGAAGAAGGGCTGAGCGTCCTTGACCTGGGAGCCACATCGCCGGCCAACATCACGTTCTTCATCGGCCTTGGACATCGCTTCCATCAGGAAGATGTTCTCCGCCTCGCCTCCGATAAGTCGCTGATCGTTTCGAATAGCGAAGGTCAGAAGACGGTCGATGTTGACCGATTTCTGCGCGACAATCTGTGCTTTGAACGCGAAGAATTCGACGCCGTAATGTTCTGGGACCTCGCAGATTATCTTCCCGAGCCGCTAGTGAAGCCCGTGATCGAGCGTATCCATGTCGCGATGAAGCCCAGCGCGATCCTGTTTTCGCTTTTCCACACCAAAGATGCGGGGCCAGAAGTACCCTTCTACCGCTATAACATCGCCTCGAAAGACACTCTCGAGATGCAGCCCGCCAGTCCTTATAAATTGCAGCGGGTCTTCAACAATCGCCACGTCGAGAACTTGTTTCACGACTACACCTCGATCAAGTTCTTCCTGGGCCGGGACAATATCCGCGAAGTGCTGGTCATTCGCTAGACCAGTTACTAGCTGGCCGCTTGCCTCGTTTTGCGTATCACGAACGGCATCAGGCCTGGGGCGCGCAATAGCTCAAACGCGATCAACCGGGCTGGAGCCGGCAAGGAGAGGACGCCGCGAATCCGCGACGCTGCGGTAACGAGGGGAAGGAACTGTCGCGTGTAGTTGGTTTCGTACTCCATCAGCGCGGAGGGCAACGAGTTTCTGCCGTCGAGAAATGCGCGTAAATCCATAGCGGCCGTGCGCCCACTGCGCAATGCAATTGAGATTCCGTCGCCGACGAATGGATCGATGAAGGCGGCCGAGTCTCCCACAAACATCATGTTGTCTCTGACCGGTTGGGGCGGAAGATGTAGCAGCGGTGCGGTGGTCACCGGCTCGGTGATCCCCTGCCAGGAGAGGCGACGTTTGGCAAGGGCTGGATGTAACGGAAACACATCCTCCAACGAGGTGGCGCAGTCGGAGCGTGTCATCGCGCACACGTTGATAACATCGTCGGCTACCGACTGGACCCCGCAGTATCCATGTTCAAAGAAATATAGATCGGTGGAACGAGGCGGAGTGGTCTCGCGGTAGTGCGCCTTAACGCCGATCCACTTGGGCCCGTTCGGAAGGGGTGTTAGAGTCTTGAACTTCGACCACCGCCCGGCCGCGACGATCACCGCGCGAGCGCTGACTTTGCCTCCGGACATATCCAATTGAAATGGGCCGTCTCCTCGAACGGCGCTCACCTCGCAATTCGACCGGGCTTCCACGCCTGCCTGTTGCGACGCTTGCCAAAGCAAAGAGTCAAGGGCAAAGCGCGGAATACTGAGTGCGGGGGGCGATACATCCGCCTCGATGACCCGCTCACCAAGCAGCAATCGCGTACGATCGATCACTGGAGCAGCCGATATTAGCTGCTCGACGCCGGGAGTCATTCGCAGTAGATCACGAAGCACGTCGAGCGATTCGGCAGACACAAACTCGCCACAGACCTTGTGTCGGGGAAACTGGCCGGCCTCCAGAAGCACAACACGGGCCCCGAAGCGCGCCGCAGTTATGGCCGCTGACGCGCCACCCGGGCCACCGCCGATCACTGCAATATCGAAGTTGGGTTCGCTCATGGCCATCGCGTGCCTGTGGAAGCTACTTCCACATCAATACGCCCATACGAAACAGAAAGTGTTTCGAAACATCGACACGCCTCGCTGGAACACTGGCCAGCAGCGATTTCATTTCAGCGATTGTGTACGCGCGGCGCACCGATGCGGGCGCGTCATGCCAGGTGATGCGACTCGCAAAAAGCGGGAGGCCCAGGTAAACCAAGGCGACATGCAACCGGCTGCGGATCAGATCGTTGATCAACACACCTCGCTTCGCCACCCGCATGGCTTCCTTTACCAGCAGCGGCAGTGTGTCAGGTTCGAAATGGTGGGCGAACAGCGAACAACTCACGATGTCGAATGCGTTGTCGCAAAACGGCAGCCGTATGGCATCTCCCGAGACTGCAGGTGTGCCGTTGCTGGGTAAATGCGACCACAGGCGATCCAGCAAGGTTACTCGCAGGTCGATGCCGTCGCTCGCGAGCGCGCGGCGTGCCTCGAGAGGCACGTCTCCCAGACCGGCACCAATCTCCAGCAACGAGAGCTCTGCCTGGTCAGTCTCGCGAGCAAGGCGGCGCAGTAATGTTACGGTCGTCGAGGTTCCGCCAAACCAGTTGTTGATATGCCGCAGGTCTTTAAGCGACTGTGCGACCTCTTCGGGCGTTCCCAGATCGTCGTCCAGAAGTTCGGCAATGACTTCGCGCTTCATCTAACTGGATGCGGCCCGCAGGGTTTCTTTCCGAACAGTCAGGCTCTCGATCAAGTCCGGCCGTAGATCGTAGCCTCTCCCCGGTTTATCGGTGATCGCGATCGTCCCCTGCGGAGACACCTCAACTTCCGGTTCGATGATGTCTACCTTCCAGTAGCGTTTCGAGGCCGAAACGTCTCCCGGCAGCTTGAAGTTGGGCAGCGTCGAGAGCGCGACGTTATGGGAACGGCCAATGCCCGACTCGAGCATGCCTCCGCACCACACGGGGACGCGGAAACGCTGCGCAACGTCGTGGACAGCGATTGCATCGGTAAAGCCGCCGATGCGGCCTACTTTGACATTCACAATTCGGCAGGCCCCTAGTTCCAACGCGGCCTCAGCGTCGCGTGAGCTACGAATCGCTTCGTCCAGGCAAATCGCCGTCTGGACCTGCTTCTGAAGGCGCGCATGGAAGTAAAAGTCGTCGTTCCATAGCGGCTGCTCAATCATCAGCAGCTTGAAACGGTCGAAGGATTTCAGACGTTCGATGTCGCTGAGCGTATACGCTGAATTCGCATCGCAACTCAAAAGGATGTCCGGCCACCGGGCGCGCACCTTCTCCAGCACGTCCACGTCCCAGCCGGGCTTCACCTTGAGTTTGATGCGCTGGTAACCGGCTGCCAGCTCCGTCTCAATCTTCTGCAGCAATTGCTCGTGCGAATCCTGAATGCCGATGCTGACTCCGCAAGCGATCTCGCGTTGCGAGCCGCCCAGCAACTTCCAGAGGGGAGTTCCTTTCTCCTGCGCCTCGGCGTCCCACGCTGCGTTTTCCAGCGCGGCCTTGGCCATGCGATGCTCCCGCACCCTGGCCAACAGTGCCGGAACTTCGCGTCCAGTTTTCAGTGTCCTTCCCAGCAGCGACGGGCCGAGGTAACGAACGATCACATCCCACGCACCGTCGATGTACTCCTCGGAGTAGTAAGGGGCTTCTCCGGCGACGCATTCGCCCCAACCTTCGAGGCCGTCGCCTTGCAGCGTCGCCAAAAGGACGCGGCGGTCGTACGTCCGCCCAAAGCTCGTCTCAAAAAAATGCACGAGTGGTATCTGCAGTTCCCGAAGTGTAATCGCTTCGATCTTCATGTGTCCTGTCTTGGACTACAAATTTGAAACATACGACCAGCCTTCGTCCCAGAGACCAAGCTGGAAACAGCCGTTCCCGTCTTCATCGCGAACGTAACCGAGGCATGACAGCCCACGGGAAAATGCATCCTGCAACAGTTCACGGTTTCTCGATTGCGTCTGGGCAGCTTTCGACCGCATTGTCGTATCCGCCTTCCAGGCGTAGATTTCCGCCGGCACCTCCACCCGTTCTTCCTCATGAATTGCTGGATGGTGACCGGTCGATAGTGCCGTCTCTACGCGCCGCGACTTCATCCACCACTCGGCAACTAAGCGGTCGGTCGGCAAGAAACCCTGCAGCGGCGAGTTCGTGATGCCGTATTGATTGACGTTGTAACGTCGCGCAATTGCGCCGAGCCGCTCGAGATTGAAGTATGAGTTCTTGATTTCCAGTGGATCGAAGGTCCACTCCATCAGCTCGTAGCCTTGCGCAATGGCATCTTCACGCTGAAAAAGTTTGATCTTGCGGCCCAGTCCCGTGTTGCGGTAAAACTCTTTCACAGCCACCATATGCGAGTGCAGATAAGGATGCCCGTTGCGGCTTCCGGGAATGGCCATCGCGTAGCCGATGAGAGTTTCGTCTTCCCATGCTCCAACAACTTGCCCGCCGATTTTCGGAGCCAGCGAGAAAATCCGCAAAGGCACCAGCTCCGCGTCGCTGAAGCCCCAGACCTCCTGTTGCAGCGCGACGCAAGCGCGAAACTCGGCCAGCTCGGTGCAATTTCGCAGGACGAGCGTCTCGACGCTCACAGCTTCTCCTGCTGTTTCGACTCCTGCCACAGCAACTCCATTTCATCGAGCGATGCATCCGATGGTTTGCGGCCCTGCTCGCGCAGCTTGTCTTCCAGGTATTCAAACCGGCGACGGAACTTGCGATTCGTTTTGCGCAGCGCCGACTCGGGATCGAGCGCCAGATAACGGGCAACGTTGACCAGCACAAACAGCAGGTCGCCTACTTCATCTTCCAGGCGCGCCTGCAATTCTTCGCTGACCTTCATTCCTCGCGCACCGGCTGTGGAAGAGGCTCCAACCGGTTGCGGGCCGGGCTCCGGATATTCCTCAAGATTCTTGCGCAACTCGTCTGTCTCTTCCGTGAGTTTGTCGAACAGACCTTCGATGTTGGGCCAGTCGAATCCCACCTGAGCTGCGCGCGAACTGATCTTGTAGGCTGCCATCAACGATGGCATGGCCGACGAGATGCCGTGCAGAACCGATTCGGGGTGACCAGTCTTGGTGGCACCCTCGCCGCCATCCGTCTGACGCTTCTTCTTTTCCTCGGCCTTCAGCGCCTGCCAATTGCGCAGCACTTCGCTAGATGTGTCCGCCTTCACGTCTCCGAATACGTGAGGATGGCGATCCACGAGCTTGTTCGACAACCGGTCGATCACATCGTCGATGGAAAACTTCTCTTCCTCCGCCGCCATCTGCGAATAGAACAGGACCTGCAGCAGCAAGTCGCCCAGTTCGCCGGTCAGCTCCGGCCAATCGCGCGCATCGATGGCCTCGATGACCTCGTAGGCTTCTTCCAGGGTGTAGGGCTTGATGGTGTCGAAGGTCTGCTCGCGGTCCCACGGACACCCGCCGGGTCCGCGCAATCGCGCCATGATCGATACGGCGCGCTCGAATCGCTCTCCCGTGGTTGGCATCGCAACCAATGTAAATGAGGCGACGTGGTTTTCGCTATTCGTTGTGAAACGTTCGATACAAAAGTGCGGGATCGTCGGAAATCAGTCCGTCAATGCCCCATTCGGCGAACCTCAGCATTTGATTCTCGGAGTTCACCGTCCACGTCGAGACTTGGCGGCCTCGCCGATGCGCTTCGTTGATCAACTCCCTCTGGACGAGATCGTAGCGCGGGAGAATGGTTTGTATGGGGACATTTGGCCAAATTGCGAGTGCGTAATCGCGTTCACAGATGTACCCAAGGGGCAGGCTGCTGTCGATATTGTGGAGCCGGGTTAATGTGACAGGATCAAACGACGACAGCATATAACCGCGCTGCGGTGGGACTGCACGCAGCGCTTCGACAATGGACATTTCAGCTCCGCGTACCTTCAATTCTATGTCCAGGAATGCCCGGTGGCTGAACTGCTCAAGAACGTCGTCGAGCGTGGGAAGCCAGTCGCCGCTGGGACCCGTGAGACGGGCATAATCGGTGGCAGCGATGGGGGTGCGGTTCCAGTAGCGATCATGCCAGATCACGTTGCGGCCGTCGCGAGTCTGGCGCACGTCGAACTCGAAGCCGTCGCATCCTTGAGAAAGCGCATATTCGAAGGCAGCAAGCGAGTTTTCAACGAGCACATCGAAATCGGGATGCGCGGTACTGCCATTGCGGCAGCCTCGATGACCGAGCAGCAGTGGCTTGGATTTCACGAAGGCCTATCAGTCGAGGTCGAAATCGCGAAGCGGCTTGCCGGTGTCAGGAGTTTCCTTCGCCTTACGGACGGCCTCCTGGAACTTCTTCTCCAGCAGGTCCGCCGAATTCTTCTGGGCTTCCACCGACTGACGGAAGATCGACTCTTTGCGGCTGTCCTGCTCTTTCATAGCGCGCGCGGCGTGCTCAATGTCGTCAAATGTCTTCGGGACAGCTTTAGGCGTGTGCGCGATCACCGCCTTGGTATCGACATCGATCTTCAGCGATGCGCCGCAGCAAGGGCAGGCAACTTCGAATTGAACCGCAGACTTGGCCATGACCGCAATCTTACCGCAGCCGTCGGCGAAGGGCTAGGGTGGTAGTCGCATCACTTCCAGTCCGGTGTCGTGAATCGAAAGCGACGTCTTCCTGTTCAACAAAACAAAGGCCCTCCGCGATGGAGGGCCTCTTCATTTGCGATGCTGTTGTACTATCGCAGCTCTTCCATGCACTCTTCCAACACCTTGCGCGAAGGACGGGTAACGCTCTCCGGCAAGGTCGCCAGCGGCTCGTCGGTCATGTCGAGCATGTCGATGAAGTTGGGCGCTGTGGTGTTCAGGTAGAAGATGCCGGTCAACACTTCGTCGGCTTCATGGGACTCCATCAAACGTTTGACCGCCCCGATCTTGTTGGTTGGATCGTAATCCTCCTCCAACTTACGCAATCGCAGCGACGAACCGTCATGCATGGTGACGTTGACGCTGGTCCCTTCTTCGTACTCAACATCGATCTCGTCAAATGCCGGCACGAAGTTCAAATCGTGCAGCGGCTCTTCGTGGTCCTTCATGTACTTGTAGGACTTGGTCGAACCCTCGTGATCGTTAAACGTCACGCAGGGCGAGACCACATCAATCAACACGGTGCCACGATGCGCCAGAGCCGCTTTCAGCATGGTGTGCAGTTGCCGCTTGTCGCCCGAGAACGAGCGACCCACAAACGTTGCCCCCAGCGAAATCGCCAGCGCACAGGTATCGATGGGAGGCAGTTCGTTGATGACACCGGTCTTCAACTTTGACCCAAGATCGGCCGTGGCCGAGAACTGGCCCTTTGTCAGGCCATACACGCCGTTGTCTTCGATAATGTAGATCAGCGGCAGATTGCGGCGCATCAGGTGAACAAACTGGCCGATGCCGATGGACGCGGTGTCGCCGTCTCCACTCACACCGAGGGCGACCAGCTTTGAGTTCGCCAGCACTGCACCGGTCGTCACCGATGGCATGCGCCCGTGAACCGAGTTGAAGCTGTGCGAGCGGTTCATGAAATACGCTGGACTCTTCGACGAGCAGCCGATACCTGACATCTTGGCCACGCGTTCCGGTTGGATGCCCATGTCGTAAAACGCGTCGATAATGCGCTCGGAGATCGCATTGTGGCCGCAGCCGGCGCAGAGCGTGGTCTTGCCGCCACGGTAGTCGAGCACGGTCAGTCCGACGCGATTGGTTTTAGGTCGCGGGGCGGCTGTGGTCGCCATTTACTTGCCCTCCTGAGAAACGATCTCATCGGTGACCGAGCGTGCATCGATCGGCAGTCCGTTGTAGTGGCGCACACTGCGCAGCCGGATAACTTCTTCCGCCGGAACATCCAGCTTTAGCAACTGGAACATCTGGCCATCGCGGTTCTGGTCTATGACGTAGATCCGTTTGTGCCGAATGACGAAGTCCTCGACCTCGCTGGTGAAGGGGTAGGCCCGTAGACGCAGGTAATCGGCCTTGATGCCGTGCTCGTTCTGCAGCTGGTCAAGCGTTTCGACCAGCGCGTGATGCGAAGTGCCGTAGGCAATAATGCCGATATCGTTGCCGGCATTTCGATACAGTTCCGGTTTGGGAACCGAGTTGCGCGCGTGCTCGAACTTGCGACGCAGACGGTCGAGATTGTTCTTGTAGTCGTCAGGTCGCTCGCTGTACTGCGCTTTTTCGTTGTGTCCACTGCCGCGCGCGAACCAGGCTCCTTGAGGGTGGTCGATTCCCGGCAGCGTCCGATAACCGACGCCATCGCCGTCGATGTCCTTGTAACGGGCGAATCCGCCCAGCCGGTCGAGGTCTTCCTTGGTCAGCACCTTCCCGCGGTTGATTGGCTCCGTGGGATATTCGAACGGCTCCGACATCCAGTTGTTCATGCCGAGATCGAGATCCGACATCACAAACACCGGCGTCTGCAGTTGCTCGGCCAGGTTGAAGGCGTCGCTCGCCATCGAGAAGCACTCCGCGACCGACGACGGTAGAAGCATGGGATGGATCGTGTCGCCATGTGAGAGCTTCGCCACAAACTCGATGTCACCCTGCGAAGTCCGAGTGGGAAGTCCGGTGGACGGCCCGACGCGCTGTACGTCCCAGATCACGCCGGGGATTTCCACGTAGTAGCCGAGCCCCGCGAACTCCGCCATCAGCGAGATACCCGGACCGGCGGTGGCCGTCATGGCCCTGGCTCCAGCCCATCCAGCCCCCAAAACCATGCCGATTGCCGCCAGTTCATCCTCAGCTTGCACAATCGCGAAAGTGGCTTTGCCATCATGGCCAACTCGGTAAGCCTTCATGTAATCGATGAGGGTTTCGACAAGCGACGACGAAGGCGTGATGGGATACCAGGTAACGACCGTGACGCCGGCAAACATGCTTCCCATAGCAGCCGCGGAGTTGCCGTCGACGATGATCATCCCGGCAGTCTTATCCATCCGCTCGATCGTGAACGGGTCAGCCTTAGTCAGCGACGTAACGGCGTAATCATACCCTGCCTTGGCAGCGTTCCAGTTGAGATCGGCGGCCTTCACCTTCTTGGCAAACTGTTTGCGCAGCGCCTTTTCGACTTCCGTCATGTCGAGGCCAAGCAGTTGCGCCATCACCCCGACATAGATCATGTTCTTGACCAGCTTGCGCAACTTGGCTTCCGGGCAGACCGTCGCGACGATCTTGTCGAAGGGCGCCGAATAGAAAACCAGGTCGGAGCGCAGCTCATTCAGCTTCAATGGCTCGTCGTACAGAACGGCGGCGCCGGGATCGAGCGCCATTACATCCTCACGCGCCGTCTCGGGATTCATGGCCACCACGAAATCGATTTCCTTCTTGCGGGCGACGTAGCCCTTCTTGCTGGCGCGGATGGTGTACCAGGTGGGAAGCCCGGCGATGTTGGACGGGAACAAGTTCTTGCCGGAGACGGGAACACCCATCTGAAAAATCGTGCGCAGCAGGATGGAGTTGGCGCTTTGCGATCCTGACCCGTTTGCGGTTGCTACCTGGATGCTGAAGTCGTTGACAATGGGCTTGCGGTCGGCGGACGTGGCCGAGCCGTGTACTGCAATTTCCGTTGTGGCCATCAATACCCCTAGTTTCGGTTGCCCCACTCTACAAGGACGGTGGAGGGGAGTGCATACATTATAGGTCAGCTAGGCGCTGGCGGGAACTGCGCAGGGGCGAAGGGCATGTACTGGAAAGATGCGAGAAGTGTGGAATTCATCGAATCCACCAGATCCCAAGACCTGTACCACCTCGTGGTGCCGAGAATCTTCAAGCCCGTTTGAGCTCGATTTCACGCTCCTCGGACCGGAGGGCCGCATACGAAAGGGCTTGCGCTATGTCCTCGGCTTCGAGGTAGGGGTACAGTTCGAGGATCTCGGCGGCACTGTGACCTTCCGCCAGCATGCCTACGATCATGCCTACAGTGACACGCATCCCGCGGATGCAGGGCTTGCCTCCCATCACGGCAGGGTCGATCGTAATCCGGTCAGTGGCCATAGAGTTGGTGTGCCTACCAAGGGGCGATCTGCTGCGGTTTCTAGCTAGGGGCAGCACACGCGCGCGGGAAAATCTCGGGCCTGATTCACGAAGATATCGTTCGGTCCTCCCAAAATTTCTTCAGCCGGGAATCGATGTGAGATTCTTGAGTCTTCGGATCATTAGTTCCGGGAAACAATTCGCGACCAAGTTCGGTTCCATTTGGAGCAGAATAAATCACTTCAAACCCCATATCTACTTGACGCGTAACAGCGGTGAAGCCGGCGTAGTTGATCTCGTAATTCTGCATGCACTAATCGTAGCATTCCAACTTTAATAAGAGCCATGTAGCCACGTCCTTCCTGAACAACGTAATTTCAAATCGAGCTTGATTTCGCTCGGTTGCACGACTCACAAAGTAGTTCGATGTTCCGGGCCGTGTTGCCTCCCCCGAGTGATACAGGAACAACGTGATCGAATTCCAATTTATCTCGACTGCCACATCGCGCGCACTTGCCCAGGTCACGTCGCCACACTTCGTTTCGTACAGCCTCGGGTATTCTTTCTCGAACGTTGATCGATGTTCCTCCGTTCTTAAGATAGTCAAGCCTCTGTCTCTCGCGCCGCAGCATTCCGTCAATTACGCTGGTACATTCCCACAGGGGTAGGTCGACATCCAGCGTCCATAAGGCGCCCTCGTAAAGCACGTAATCGTGATTCATGCTAATAACGCTCTGTTTCCGGGCAAAGGTGCCCTGATCCAAAAACTCCGAGCGGAATGAGAATGAGCTGACTACTCCGTGTTGTAGGTCGCTAAACTCAGGCGAGCTCCCGACGCGCGGCCAGTCCGGTGCGTGAGAACACCTCGGCTTGCGAGCACGTAAAAACTGTTTGAACTCCGCTAAGTCTTCGAGCTTCGGCTGCGGCGGCAAGAAACTGTCCAAGAAGCGATTAAAACTTGCGAACAATTTATTATCGGCATCGCTTAGCGCGTAGGCTCCGCCAGACCCGACAGCGACGGCCCCGTTTGAGGTCACAATGAAGTCGAATGCCAGGAATTGGAAGCCAGCGTGTATCTGCTTCGTCTCGATACATCCATGCCCCCAGTCGTATCGGATATTTGCCCATCCCGGCACGCGCTTTATCAATATTCCCTCCAGAGGCCACGAGGACTGTCTCTACTCTACTCACCCGCGATTACATGTACTTGGG
The DNA here is from genome assembly GCA_963699185.1 of uncultured Acidobacteriaceae bacterium. Taxonomy (GTDB): domain Bacteria; phylum Acidobacteriota; class Terriglobia; order Terriglobales; family Acidobacteriaceae; genus DASRAA01. Next base: position 3,208,429 of record OY969419.1, read on the forward strand.
GTGTAGGGGCATTACACGGTCTCGTAATACTGCGCCATCTCGCGGAACTTCTTGTAGCGCGCATCCAGCATGGCTTGCATCGACATCTTCTCCAGCTCGCCGAGATGCCGGTCGAGTGCTTCGGCCAGTGCGGCGGCTGCGGTGTCGTAATCGTGATGCGCCCCGCCTGGCGGCTCGGGGATCACCTCGTCGCAGAATCCCATCTCCAAATTGTCTTTCGCGGTGATGCGCAGTGCGGCTGCGGCAATATCTTTTTTGGTCGAATCGCGCCACATGATCGAAGCGCAACCCTCGGGAGAGATCACCGAATAGACGCTGTTTTCCTGCATCAGAACGCGGTCTGCCACGGCAATCGCCAGCGCACCGCCGCTTCCGCCTTCGCCGGTAATCGCAGCGATGAAGGGGACCTTAAGCCGGGCCATCTCGCGCAGGTTGTGGGCGATAGCTTCCGCCTGCCCGCGCTCCTCCGCACCCAGTCCGGGATAGGCACCTACGATGTCGATGAGTGCGATGACGGGGCGGTTCCACTTCTCGGCGAATTTCATGAAGCGCAGCGCCTTGCGGTAGCCCTCAGGATTCGGCTGGCCGAAGTTGCGATAAACCCGTTGCTTGGTGTCGCGGCCTTTCTGTGTGCCCAGGACCGCAACCTCGCGCCCCTTGAAACGCGCCATGCCACAGATCATGGCAGCATCGTCGCCGAAACCGCGGTCTCCATGAATTTCGCTGAAGTCGGGAAAGATGCGCTCGATATAGTCCAGCGGGTAGGGCCGCATGGGATGACGCGCCAACTCGGTGCGCTCCCATGGCGTGAGTCGCCCTGAGATCTGCCGGCGAAGTGCCTCGACGCGTGCTTGTAGCCCCTCGAGTTGTTTCAGCGCTTCCTGGTTACTGCCGGCAGCGCTCTGCAACTGCTCAATTTGCTGCTCGACGCGTTGCAACTCCGATTGCGCGTTGGAATCGCCTTCCATGGGGTTATCTGTATCACTCATGAGGGCTAGTCGATGATCCTTACGCTGCCGCGCCCGCACAGTTCCTCGACGCGGTTGATGAAAGAGCGGTCCGGCAACACATTATAGCCTTCCACTTCCATCACCGCGGTGAAGTCGCCCTTGCGCTCCAGATCGAACAGCACTTTGGCCTCGCCTTTGCGCTCTGCGCAAAGACTATGCAGCGCATCGACTGTACCGGTCGAAGCCGTCTCCAGCGGAACTTTGATTCTCAAGCTGCGCGCCAGCTTGGGCTCGGCTTGCTCAAGCGGAGTGATGTCGCTGATCATCAGCTTCGCGTTCGATCCCTCTTCTACCCGAACGCTTCCCTTCACCAGCACGGGGACGTCGAGCTTAAGTTTCTCGGTAAGTCGCTTGAACGACTCCGAGAAGCACAGGATATCGACGGAGCCATTCATGTCTTCCAGGCGGCCTTGCGCGTAGAGGTCACCCTTCTTCGACTTCGACACCCGCACCGCCTTGAGGATGCCGCCCACGAGCACTTCGTCCCTGCCGGTGGAGGACTTCAACTGGCCCAGGTCTTCGGTCGTGAGAGCGCTGAAGTCAAGCAGCTTGTCTTTGTACTTCTCCAGCGGATGCCCAGTGATAAAGAACCCGAGGATCTCCTTCTCTGCCGACAGTCGCTGATGCTCGTCCCAGTCGGGGATATTCGGCAGCGGCTTCTCAGTCTGCGCGGTCTTGTCTTCGGCAAAAACGCCGAACAGCCCGTGCTGCCCCATCGCGGCATCGCGTTGCGATTTTTGCGCATGCTCCATAGCGCTGTCGACCACGGCCATGAGTTGCGAGCGGCGCCCCATGGCGTCCATGGCTCCGCTCTTCACCAACGACTCGATCACGCGCTTATTGAGCAGCCGCAAGTCCACTTTTTCGCAGAACTGGAAAATCGACTTGAATGCGCCAATCTCCTTGCGCGCCGTCACGATTGATTCAATCGCATTGTGGCCGACGTTCTTGACCGCCGCTAGTCCAAATCGTATCGCCTCACCGTGCGGTGTGAAGTACGCGTCGCTGACGTTCACGTCGGGAGGCTCGACCGCGATCCCCATCTCACGGCACTCGTTGATGTACTTCACCACGTCATCGGTGCTGCCCGATACCGACGTCAACAGCGCGGCCATGAACTCGACCGGGTAGTGCGTCTTCAGGTACGCCGTGTGATAAGCCAGCAGCGCGTAGGCCGCCGAATGAGACTTGTTGAACCCGTAGCCCGCGAACTGCTCCATCAAGTCGAATATCTTCTCGACTTTCTTCTGCGGGAATCCGCGGTCGATCGCGCCCTTCACGAAGCGCTGGCGTTGCTTGGCCATCTCTTCGGCATTCTTCTTGCCCATGGCGCGGCGCAGCAGATCGGCTTCACCCAGCGAGTAGCCAGCCAGACGGTTCGCGATCTGCATGACCTGTTCCTGGTAAACGATGACCCCCAAGGTTTCCTTGAGCATCGTTTCCAATTCGGGCAGTTCGTACTCAATCTTCTTGCGGCCCCATTTGCGATCGATGAAGTCGTCGATCATGCCGCCCTGAATTGGGCCCGGCCGATAGAGCGCATTCAAAGCGGTAAGATCTTCGACCGCGGTAGGCTTGTAGCGGCGCAGCACGTCACGCATTCCATGTGATTCAAACTGGAACACCCCAGACGTCAGTCCGGTGTGAAACACCTTTTCGTAAGTCTCGGCATCGTCGAGCGCCAGCGTCTGCAGATCCAGCCGCTCGCCTCGCACTTGTTCGATGAGCCGCAGCGCGTCGTCGATGATGGTGAGGGTCGTAAGCCCGAGGAAGTCCATCTTCAGCAGGCCGAGTTTCTCAACCGCCTTCATGTCGTAGGCGGTCACGATTTCGTCGTTCTTGGTGCGATGCAGCGGAACCAAATCGGTAAGCGGCTGCGGCGAGATCACAACACCCGCGGCATGAACACCTGCGTTGCGAACCAGGCCCTCCAGCTTCTTAGCCGTGTCGATCAGTTCTTTGACCTGTGGCTCGGTTTCATACGCCGTAGCCATTGCGGGCGAATCTTTGAGCGCCTGCTCGATGGTGATGTTCAGGGTCGGCGGCACCATCTTGACGATGCGCTCGACCTCGGCATACGGAATGTCCATGGCGCGCCCGGAGTCCTTGATGGCAGCTTTACAGGCCATGGTGCCGAAGGTAATGATCTGCGCGACCTGGTCGCGGCCATACTTCTGAGTCACATAGTTAATGACCTCACCGCGCCGGTTCATGCAGAAGTCGATGTCGATGTCGGGCAGGCTGATGCGCTCGGGATTCAAGAAGCGCTCAAACAGCAATTCGTTCTGCAGAGGATCGATGTCGGTAATGCGCAGCGCATAGGCCACCAGAGCACCAGCGGCCGACCCGCGGCCCGGACCCACCGGAATGTTGTGCTCCCGGGCGTAGCGAATAAAGTCCCACACAATCAGGAAGTAGCCCGCAAACTGCATCTGCCGAATGATGCCGATCTCGCGCGACAACCGCTGCTCGTAATCTTCGAGCGAGTGTTTGAGCCGGCCCTGCGTCTGCAATTCGCGCAGAAGGTTTAGCCGGCTCGCGAAGCCTTCGCGAGTAACGTGCTCGAAATAGTCTGGAATTGAATAGCCCGATGGGACTTCAAACTGCGGAAACGGGTCGTGTACCTTTTCCAGCTTCGTGTTGCAGCGCTCCGCGATTTCGAGAGTGCGGTTCAGAAACTGCTCATATCCCAGAAATTCCTTCTGCATCTCGGGATAGCTCTTCACAAAGAACTGGTTATTAGCGAACTTCAACCGGTTAGTGTCGTTGATCGACTTGCCCGTCTGGATGCACACCATGACGTCCTGCGCATGGGCGTCGTCTTCGCATAGATAGTGGCTGTCGTTGGTGGCCACCATCGGAATGCCCAATTCCTGTTCCAGCTTCAGCAGATTGTTCTGGATGCGATGCTCTTCTGGAAGACCCTGGTTCTGAATCTCGAGAAAGAAATTTCCCTTGCCGAAGATGTCCTGGAACGTCGACGCGGCGTCACGCGCTTTATCGTAGTGCTCGAAAGTAAGCTCCTCAGCCACCTCGCCTTTGAGACAACCGGATAGGCCAATCAGCCCCTTCGAGTGTTCCGCCAGAAACTTCTTGCTGACCCTGGGCTTGTAGTAGAACCCGTGTAACGAAGCCTCGGAGACGACTTTCACCAGATTCCGGTAACCCTCGTCGTTCTCGGCCAACACGATCAAGTGGTTATAACTGTCGCCTTCGGGGGCGGCGCGGTGGTCTTCCTTCTTGCAGATGTACAGCTCGCAGCCCAGGATCGGCTTCACGCCCTTCTCTTTGGCAGCGTTGGCGAACTCTACCGCGCCGAAGATGTTGCCGTGGTCCGTCATCGCTACAGCGGGCATATCGAGATCTTTGACCCGATCGACGAGCTTGCCGATTTCGCAGGCGCCGTCGAGCATGGAAAAATCTGTGTGCAGATGGAGATGAACAAATTGCTGAGACATTCAGTTAGAGGCCTTCGTTAGCTCGTGCTTATTGTAGTCGCGGGCGATGTGGAAATCAGGGCCACAACTCTGCCCCGACCCAAGGCCGGACAGCCTAAAACGAATCCGCCCTTTCAGAATGAACGGCCGGCTCTTCAGGAGAAAGCAGCACGCCGCCGGTGATTTCCTTCCCAGGAGGCGTCTGCCGCGGCCTGCGATCGGCGGCCTCCACCGCACGCTTCTTCGCCACCGCGCGGTAGGCAAAAATCACGGCCATCAGCGGGGCCGCCAGCAGTATTCCCCAGAAGCCGAGCAACAGACTAAGCACGATCGGTACAGTCAGAGAAGCCCAGATGGGGATCTTCGCCGTTCGCCGCATGATCAGCGGCTGCAGAATCAGTCCGTCCAGCACTGTGATCACGCCGTAGAGTCCCAGCACCCACAGAAAACGCTCCAAGCCGCCATCAATCAATGCAGCCGTCGCGGGTCCAAAGAAGCTCAGCACCGGTCCAAAATGCGGAATGAACTGAAAGACCGCGGCCACCACAGCCCAGAACGGCGCCCACGCAACGTTCAGGTAGCTGAGGCCCACCCACCACAACAGTCCTACGCAGATGGAGTCGAGGAACTGCGCGATCAACCAGCGCCATAACGCTCCCCCGGTGATTTGGACGTGCGTGGAAAACTGCATGACTGTTTGGATGCGGGCCTAATCTGAACGTCGCTTTCCCCATGCTACACTGAGTGCGAAAGCCCCTCCCGGAGCGCACGGCAATGAAATTTGGCGTCATCATCTTCCCTGGTTCCAACTGCGATCGCGACGCCTATTGGACGATCTCGGAGGTGTCGAAGCAGCCGGTGACGTTCCTCTGGCACGACTCGCCCGACTTGCAGGGATGTGACGCGATCATCGTTCCCGGAGGCTTCGCCTACGGCGACTATCTGCGGACCGGGGCTATCGCGAAATTCTCGCCAGTGATGGAGTCCGTGCGCAAATTTGCCGCTGACGGTGGCCTTGTCCTTGGAATCTGCAACGGCTTTCAGATTCTCTGCGAATCCGGCCTACTTCCCGGAGCCCTGATGCGCAACGCGGGACTGAAGTACATTTGCAAGCCGGTTTACATACGAGTCGAGAACACGAATACGCCGTACACTCAGAATCTGACTAAAGGCGAAGTGCTGCAAATTCCCATCGGCCACATGGAAGGCAACTACTTCTGCGACGACCAAACGTTGGCGGAGCTGAAAGACCAGGACCGCATCATCTTCCGCTATGTCACATCGAGCGGCGAAGTGACTGCCGAGGCCAATCCCAATGGCTCGATCGAGAACATCGCCGGCATCTGCAACGCAGGACGCAACGTGCTGGGCATGATGCCGCATCCCGAACGCGCCAGCGAGCCCGAGCTCGGCATGACCGATGGGGTAAAGATCTTCGACTCTCTCGTATCAGCGCTAGTAACGAAGTAGCGAATCTCGTTGGCTACAGGGTTGTCCGCTTGATTAGAACCGCTTTTTTCTATCCACTTACCGCTATCCACTAACCACTTCTTGACCCTCACCGAAACGCCTCCTTGTTCACCACGAACGGCATCTTCTGGATGTCGCCGCCGTAATTCTTCTCCAGCACATCGATCAAGGCTTGCACGCAACGCCCGGCCATTCCGCGGTTCGGATCGACCGACAGCCGCGTGATTCGTCCAGCGCTGGCAAAGTGCGGATACAGCCGGCAACGATCTTCGATATCGGGATCGCGCAGCGGAGAATCCGGCGGCAGCGGCTCGGTTTCGTAAACATCGAGCGCAGCGCCGGCAATCCACCTCTCTTTGAGTGCCTTGGCAAGCGCTTTCTCGTCCACCACCGGCCCACGCGAAGTATTAACCAGGTACGCCGTGGGCTTCATGGTGCGCAGGGTACGCTCGTTAATAAGGTGATACGTGGGAGTGTCGCTCTCGCCTTCGCGCAATAGCGGAACGTGAATGTTGACGAAGTCGCTCTGACTCAGAACCTCCTCGATGGAGACATACTTGATTGAAGTGCGCTCCCGCTGCATTCCGCTGTTGAAGCGGAGATCCATCTGCTGCTGCACGTCGGCAACGAGCTTTGCATTCGGCCCCAGAGCTTCGTAGCAAAGGATATTCATGTCGAACCCGATACACTTCTTGATCACCGCCTGCCCGATTCGACCGGTGCCCAGAATGCCCATCGTTTTGCCGGTCACCTCATCGCCGAGGAAGGGTAGGTAAGGATGCCAATAGCCCCACTTGTTCTCTCGTACCAAATGTTCCGCGCTCCATAGTTTGCGCGCCAGACTCGCCAGCGCAAAGAAGGCGAACTCCGCGGTCGCTTCAGTGAGAACGTCGGCGGTATTGGTGAAGGGAATCTTGTAGCGGTTGGCGTCGGCGCGGTTAATGTTGTCAAAACCGACCGCGTACTGCGCCACGACCTTCAGTGTGCCGTTCCCTGTTTCGAAAATCTCGGCATCAACCTTGTCGCGCAAGGTCGTAATCAGGCCGTCAACTCCGCTGCGAACTTTTTCGACAATCAGGCTCTTGGGTGGGGGCTCGGGGTTTGGATACACCTTAACCTCATAGCCTCGTTTGCGTAGGCGCGCGAATGCCGCATCACCAATGTCGGCCGTGGCGAAAATGCGGAATCGCGGAATATCGTTGGCGGGCATTGATCTCGGTCACCCCAAATGGCTGATTGTATCTCCGCGAGGAATCAGTTATTTGCTCGAGCTCGCGAATTCCCACAACGGGAATGCTCGCAGGTTTTTGAACGCCACCCCCTCCCCCATCTTGCAAACAAAGGAGTTACAGCACCGTTGGCTGTAAGTTCGGACAAACAAAGATAGTTACAGGTAAGGTCGCACAAACAAAGAGGTTAAGCGTTCAGTTGTCAAAGAACACCCTGCCGGTCCAGGGACACGACGGCATATTCCCGGCACCCTGGCACCGTTGGCCGTGGATAGGGATAACGTAATTTCAGAAGGATGTCGCGAAAAAATGTGCACGCGAAAAAACGAAGGTAACCAAATTTTCTCGAAGTGGGAAATAATGGCGGCTGCCTCATAACCTCTGGTTTGGCTTACGACGCTTATTCTCTTTGCAATTCTTGGGGTGGGGCAAACTCCATTAATTCAATTGGTGCGCCGTGATCGAGGATCATGGCCACTTTGACTCCCGCGCTCGGACTGTTCGGCGGAATCAAAATCTCCTGTCCAACCAGTGCAGTTGCAAGATCGTCTACCTCGAAAGCTACGTGAGGAATGGTCTTGACCGCCTCGGGATAGGGTGCATCTGGATCAAATCGCATCCACTGAACGCCAAATGGACTGGTTTGAAATCCCGCCACGTGAATATGTAGGTGGTGGGGCACGTGAATCTCATCGGGACGCGGGGTTTGAGTGGGAATACCAATGTGGTGATAACGCCAGCCATTCCTCGCAATTGCAGCTGGGGGTTCGTTGTCCTGTCTCAGATATTCATGCACACCGGGATCTCCTTTTTGACTCAAAAGCGGCACGATTGTACGTCCATCTCCCCGTAGCTAGAAGTCTCCATTCTAGTCACGGTTTCGGGATTGTTGGTGGTAAATCGCCTTATCGTAATCGCTCGAAGCTTAGAGACTGCCGATTCGTGCGGTCGCCTTCAGAAGGCGAGAGCTGAGGCCTGACCTTAATTGCCGACCTGTTTCATCACGCTGACGCGTGGTGCTTCCACTTAAACCCTGCAACTCCCATTTTCCTTTGACGCTGTCTACGCGTTATGATCCCGTAACGTGATGTCTTCCGAGTAACGGACAGCGGGGCGCTGTCAGTGGTACCAGAAACGGAATCAGAGTGAGATGCTGACAGCGACGTACCCGGCAGTCAAGGCCGCGGCAAATATGGTGCCCCTGTGCCCGTTTCCGAGTATGGCTCCGGTTCCTGGCGATCAGTGAGTTGGTGGCAGTCGGCTGACGTTGATCAGCTGGCTCGACCCCGTTGGAGAGATTCATAAACCGATTCGCAACCGGGCCGGGTCCGTCTGACTTCAGTTGGAGGGATCAGTCTATGCCGAAAGGCCCGAAGCAACCAAGCAAGCGAAGGAAGACAGCCGGGAAAGTGGATCCGACCGAAGGACTTCCACTACTGAATGTAAATGCAGCGGGGATCGATGTGGGAAGCGCAGAGCATTACGTGGCCGTACCCACAGACCGCGACGCAGAGCCGATACAAAGTTTCGGCAGCTTCACAGCCGACCTCCATCGGATGGCACGCTGGCTAAAGAACTGCCGAATCCAAACGGTAGTCATGCAGGCGACTGGCGTGTACTGGACGGCCCTGTACGACGTGCTGGAAAGTTACGGGTTGGAAGTGAACGTGGCGCATGCTCAGCACACGAAAACACTGCCGGGACGCAAGACGGATGTGCAGGAATGCCAATGGTTGCAGAAGCTGCACACCTTTGGGCTTTTGAACAAGGCATTCCGACCGGCCGAAGAGATCCGCGTGCTGCGCAGCTATCTGCGCCAGCGAGAAAATCTGGTGGCGGCAGCGGCGATGTGTGTCCAACACATGCAGAAGGCGTTGACCGAGATGAACATCCAGTTGGCCAATGTGATCAGCGATATCAGTGGTACGACTGGAATGGCCATCCTGCGAGACATCGTCCGGGGAGAACGTGACCCCGAGAGATTGGCGCGACATAAGCACGCGCGCATTCGCGCCACTCATCAGGAGATCGCTCGCAGCTTGGAAGGAACGTGGCGCGAGGAGTTGCTATTCGTGGTGGCGCAGAGCCTGGAACTCTACGACACGTATCAGGAAAAGATTCGGTCATGCGACCAGCGAATCGACAAACATCTGCACAGGATGGAGGCCAAAGTCGATCCGGCCAGCGACCCAATACCGCAACCCACTCGTCGCGGGAAAGGTTCGCGCCCGCGCCAGCCGCACTTTGATCTGCGGGGGCATTTGTACCGTATCACCGGGGTGGACCTGACTCAGATCGACAGCATCGACGTCCGGATTGCGCAGACGGTGATATCGGAGGTGGGACTGGACATGAGCCGATGGAAAACAGAGAAGCACTTCGCTTCGTGGCTCGGCTTGTGCCCGGACAATCGCACCAGTGGCGGCAAGGTGCTCAAGCGCGGGACCAGGCGCGTAGTGAATCGGGCGGCCACCGCTTTGCGCCTGGCTGCCTGGAGCCTGATACGGAGCCGGAGCGCACTGGGCGCAAAGTTTCGTCGCCTGCGATCCAGACTCGGGGCGCCCAAAGCGATCACAGCGATGGCGCACACCTTGGCTCGACTCGTTTATCGCATGCTCAAGTTCGGTCAACAGTATGTGGATCAGGGAATCGAGTACTACGAAGCCAAATACCGACAGCACCAACTACGTTGGACAGCTAAGCAGGCCGCAGCCCTCAACATGCAACTCGTTCCACTTCCAGAGCTTGCCAGTTGAGTTTCTGGAGAGTTAGCCCTTTCCAGACTTCGACCGCTTTTGCTGGCGGCAATCCTGCATCAATCATCTCAACTTCAATTTTCGAGGAGCCTAATATAATGAAGAGGCGCTTTCCCCTTGTAGCGTCGCTGGTGTGCATTCTGGCCGCCGGCGCTGTTGCCCAGCAGTCCAATCCACCTGAGCAACGCTCCCGGACTTCCAACCCCTCCTCGGCATCAACCGAACAGACCGCGACAGAGAGTTCGCCGCAGCAATCCACCACCCAGGCCCCCAACCGCGAACCGCAACAACAGCAGCGCCGCGAGACCACCACTCCACCAGCGCCGGCCGAGACTGCGGGCGGAGCACCGGGCCAGCCGGCGACGCCGAACTATCACTGGGACATGACCGAGGTTGCGCCGGTCCAGACGCATCATCAGATCACCCTCAATGGCAGGACGCTGCATTACACGGCCACCGCCGGACGCCTGCCGATCAAGGACCCAACCGGGAAGATCGACGCAGAGATGTTCTTCGTCGGCTATACACTCGATGGCGCCGATCCTGCCAAGAGGCCATTGACGTTCTCCTATAACGGCGGCCCGGGCTCGGCTTCGATCTGGCTGCATATGGGCGCGCTCGGTCCACGGACTGTCGTGCTGCAACCGGAAGGGTGGATGCCGGAAGCCCCCTATCGCCTGCACGACAACCAACAATACACCCCGCTCGATGCGACCGATATCGTCATGATTGACGCCATCGGCACCGGCTACAGCCGGCCCGCCGACATGGAGCAGGCCAAGAAATTCTGGGGCTTGCACGGCGACATTGAGTCGTTCGGCGAATTCATCCGCATGTACATTTCGCGTAATGAGCGGTGGTCTTCGCCGCTGTACCTGCTGGGCGAGAGCTACGGCACGACCCGTTCGGCAGGCGTGGCCGGATACCTGGCGGACAAGGGCATCAACTTCAACGGCATTTGCCTGCTCTCCATGGTGCTCAATTTTGAGAGCTTGGCGTTTGCGCCTACGAACGACGCGCCTTATCCACTGATCCTGCCAACGATGACCATGATTGCGGGCTACCATCACAAGCTTCCTGCCGACCTCGAGCAAGACATGAACCGCACGCGTCAACAGGCCAGCAATTTTGCCATGAACGAATATTGGCAAGCGCTGAATAAGGGTGACGCCCTCACGGCTGAAGAGCGCGCCGCCATGGTCGATAAAGTGTCGCAATACACTGGCCTGCCCAAGAACGTGATACAGATGGCCGATATGCGCATCGACGTGCGCACCTTCACCCAGTGGCTGCTCGCCGACCAGCAGAAGCGGGTCGGTCGCCTGGATGGTCGCTACACCAGCCCCGCTCCTTCCGGTCCCATGGAAACCGCCTTTTTCGACCCGACCTCGGCCGCAACCCAGGGGCCTTTCACTGCTGTGTTCAACGATTATGTTCGGCGTGAATTGAACTACAAGGTGGACATGCCCTACTACACCTCCGCCCATGACCTCGGGACGCCCTTCAATTGGAACTGGGCCAATCCACAGCCCGCCACTGCTCCCGGCGCCGGCTTTCAAATGGGCTATGCCGATGTGGCAACGGCACTGCGCTCGGCCATGATCAAGGACCCTTATCTCAAAGTTCTGGTCATGGAGGGCGACTACGACCTGGCGACGCCCTTCCTGGCGGCCCAGTACACCATGGACCACCTGAACATCACGCCTGAGATGCACAAGAACATCTCGTACGCCTATTACGCTTCAGGACACATGGTGTACCTGGACTCGAAAGCGCACGACAAGATGCACAAGGACTACACAAACTTCGTGACCTCCAACTTGCCGCATTCATCAGCAGCCGGTGGGCAGTAGGCGGTTGCCAGTTGTCGGTTGTCAGTTGTCAGTTGTCAGTTGTCAGTTGTCAGTGAGATGCAACCACGGATGAACATGGATCACACGGATAAAACGGAGATCCGGAGGTCGGCAGCAAAAAAGCCCGCTCGCAAGCGGGCCTCGATTCGAAACCAAGTGCTCTATAGGTTCTTCTTTGCCCACTGATCGATGCGATCCAGCGCCGTCTCAATGTTCTCCACGGAGTTGGCCACGCTGAAACGCAGATAGCCTTCGCCGAACGCTCCGAATGCCGTCCCGGACAGCGCCGCGACTCCTGCGTCGTCAAGCAAAGCGTCCGCAAGTTTCTTCGACGGCCACCCTGTTTGCTTGATGTTCGGGAAGGTATAGAACGCGCCCTTCGGCGACAGGCAAGAGAACCCCTTGATCTGGTTGATGCCGTTGACGAATACGTTGCGCCGCTTCTGGAATTCGAGACGCATGTGCTCGGCCTCGCTCTGATCGCCGCGGATCGCCTCGATGCCTGCTATCTGCGTAAATGTTGCGGTGCAGGAGTTGGAGTTCGTCATCAGCCGTGCGATATGCGTCGCCAGGTCAGCGCGCATCACGCCGTAACCCATGCGCCATCCCGTCATAGCATAGGTCTTGGAGAAGCCGTCGAGGATGATGGTGCGGTCCTTCATGCCCTCGACCGACGCGATGCTGAACTGCTCGCCTTCAAACAGAAGCCGGCCGTAGATTTCGTCGCTCAGCACCATGACGTCGCGGTCACCAATCGCAGCGGCAATGTCATAAATATCGCCCTTCGTCAGGACGCCGCCCGTCGGGTTCTGCGGCGAATTGAGGATGATCAGCTTCGTGCGGTCGTTGATCAGGCTTTTCAGCTCATTCACGTCGAGCCGGAAGTCGCGCTCCTCGCGCAATGGGATCGGCACGGCCTTGGCGCCCAGGAAGTTGATCATCGACTCATAGATCGGAAAGCCCGGATTGGGATAGATAACTTCGTCGCCCTCTTCCACCAGCGCCAGCATGGTGAAGAAGATGATCGGCTTGCCGCCCGGCACAACCACAACTTCATCGGCGGTGAACTTGACTCCGCGCGATTTTGATACATCTTCGGCGATGGCTTCCCGCAGATCAGGCAGGCCGGCAGAGGGCCCGTAATGCGTATAGCCCATGTGCAGCGCGCCGACGGCGGCTTCGACGATGTTTCCTGGAGTATCGAAGTCGGGCTCGCCAATTTCAAGGTGGACGATGTTTTTGCCCTGGCGCTCCAAAGCGCGCGCGCGAACCAGGACTTCAAACGCCGTCTCGGTGCCAAGCCGCGACATTCTTTTCGCCAGGTGCAGTGTTGCTGGTGCGGAAGTTACAAGTGTGCTCATGCTGGTTTTCCTCGATTTACCGCGGCCAGGGGACATATGCCACCAAAAGCCATCTGACATTCTGTTACTGACCTGAACCCAGCGCAGTGACGCGCAGCCCAGATCATTGTGACGTGCCGCACCGCGCATCGACGTGACCTAACGCACGCGCAACCGGACCGGCACTGTAATCAATTGGATTCAAGCAGCGGCGAGAACGGCGCGATGACTTTCGCTATTCGCTGTATTCGATCTCAAACTCGATTTTGGCCGTCTTCGCCAGCATGGCCGACACCGAGCAGTACTTATCTTTCGAGAGGCGCACGGCATCTTCCACCGCCTTGTGCGACACCTTACCGCGCACCCGGTATACAAGCTTGATGCTGGTAAAAACCTTAGGGTATTCTGCCGCGCGCTCTACCTGCGCCGCCACTTCCAGGCCGGTAAATGGCTCGCGCTTTTTGCGCAGGATGCTCACCACATCGCTGGCGGTGCATCCGCAGAGTCCAATCAGGACCAACTCTAACGGAGTGCTGGCGGTCTTGAGTTCACCTGTATCGATAACCAGGGCATGGCCGCTATTGGCCTCGCCCACGAAGCGGTCTTTGTCGGTCCAAATAGCTCGCGCTTCCATCATTCGGGTGACTTTCTGGCCGTGTTGCACTCGGGCCGGCAGCCTACTGCGGTTTGGGTTCGGTGGGCGCAGTCTGCGTTTTGTCTTTCGGCTTCTCGTAGGCTGACGTCTGGTCCGTGGGCCGTTTCAGACGAATCTGAATGTCCATTTCGGGTTTGTTGATGTCGTAGTCGTCACCAAAAGTCTGGAAACCCGGCGCCAACACCTGAACGCGCAGAAGGCCATACGGCAAGCCGTCTGATTCTGTCTTCCCGTCGTTGTCAGTCTTCAACTGAAACCCGCCCTTGGCTTGCTTGCCGTTTTTCCCGACTGGATGCAGGACCACACTGGCATTACGCACTGGCTTATTGTTGTCATCTTTCACCACAGTGAATCGCAGGTTCGAAGCCTGCTGCGCGTCTGACTTCTTGTCGCTGGCGAGAATCAGCACTGCAACCAAGGTTGTGCAGACGAGACAACCGAACAGGCGGAAACGGCTCATGAGGATATTCTAGGCAACCGGCGCCGACGCCTGCAAACGGTTGAACCGGAGTTGCGCATGGCATTGGACCATTCCGCAGAACTCTAATTCGTACTGGCAGGGGCCTTCTTTAACACCGGTGGCCCATCACCGTTGTCAGTCGTAGCCGGCTTCGGCGTATCTGAAGGGTCCGCCTCGTCACCAGCGGTTTGATTGGGCTTCCGCAGGACCGGCCGGATTCCGCCCTTCTGCCCATTCATACGCATTCCTCCGTCCAGCGCGATCAGCCGCGCTTTCATCGCCTCGAATTCGCTGGTATCCACCACGTAGCTGTCCCGGTCTGGCAGGTACGTGCGGATTTCTTCCTGTGCTGCCGTGATCCGATCCGAGTTCATCGGATGGGTCGAGAACATTTTGGCGATCTTGCTGTGCTTCTTGTTCTCTTCCATCTTTAACTTCTCGAAGAACTGGACAAACGCCTGGGGATCGTAGCCCGCCGCGTAATCGTATTGCAGGCCGAGCATGTCAGCCTCACGCTCAGCGTCGCGCGAGAACTTCAGGAACCCCAGCGGCACTGCGATGCTTGCAACTTCGGCAATCGCGTATGCCGCCGGCCCGCCGATAAACATCAGCGGGATCGACGCCATGTTCCAGATCTGCTGCTTGGTCATGTTCTTGGTGGCATGGCGCGCAGCAACGTGCGCAATCTCGTGGGCCATCACCGCCGCCAGTTCGGCTTCGCTGTCAGCCGCCAGGATCAGTCCGCTATCTACATAAAAGAACCCGCCCGGCAACGCAAACGCATTCACCTCGCCGGTATCCAGGACCTTGATGGTGAAGGGGACTCGGGAATCGGAATTCCGCACCAGGTTTTGGCCGATGCGGTTTACGTATTCCACGATTTCCGGGTCGGTGACTAACCTTGAGCTCTCCTCCACCTGCCGGGCCAGATCGCGGCCAATCGCGATCTCCCGCTCGATCGAATAGAAGTTAACACCTGTCCCAACATTGCGGTGACCGATGAGCGTCACATCGTATTTTGCCGGTTCGTGTGGGCTTTGAACCGCGGGAGTTGGAGGCGTTACAGCGGCAGCCTCACTTTTCGCTGGCACAACTGCCGCAGACTGAACATCCGCGGGATCGGATGCGCGCTCGCCGTCCTGCTCAATCTGCTCGGCCGTTCGCATTTGGCCGGCTGAGCCTTGACTACTCTCAGCGGCTGGGGTCGCGCTCGACTCAGTCGGTACAACCTGCACAGTCGCCGACGGCGACGTATCGCCCGGCGTGGCATTCGACTGCGCGATCACCAGGGACGGCACAATCAACACCAGCAAAGACAACCCTAGATTTCGGATGGGAAAGTGATACGAGGAGCCGGGGCGATTCAAACGGAATACCTGCACGCTTACACCCGCAATTCCGATTATGTCCGCTAAGTCGAATACTGCGAACAGAAGTTTCGTTTAATCACTAAGCGCGTGGGCTAATTTGGGGACGCGTCAAACTTTCCCAAATTGACCTTTCGATGCAAGAACTAAAAATGCAGATGCCCTATATTTGCGGGACGGCGATTCTCCCTCGCAAGGAGATACGATAATTGTTGCCATACTACACCTTAGCGGCAAAAAGGCAACTCCCCGCTACCCTAATTTGCGCGATTTTGAAATTTGAGTGACATTGACTCATATCTGGCTTGACACGGATACCCCATTCGGGGTACATTAGCACTCGCTGGACTTGAGTGCTAGCAACTTCGGGTTCCCAGCCCCACTCCCAGGTCCAGTAGTCGGGTACAAGCCCAAATTGTTGATGATGAAGATGCCGAGCCTAACGCAGAATATGCGCTCTAAAGCCGGCCAACTCGTAGAGCAATCCAACCTGAACCGACCCGCCACGGCGGGAAAAGGAGTTTGAAGAATGGCTACTAAGCTGACTCCCCTGCATGACCGAATCGTGATTCGTCGTGTAGAAGAGGCCGAAACCACCCGGGGTGGCATCATCATCCCCGATAGCGCCAAAGATAAGCCGCAGGAAGGCGAAGTCATTTCCGTCGGCCGAGGCAAGACCAACGACAAGGGCGAAACCTTCCCCCTCGACGTGAAGGCTGGCGATCGCGTTTTGTTCGGCAAATATGCCGGCACCGAGATCAAGATCGACGGCGAAGACTTCCTCATCATGCGTGAAGAAGAGGTCCTCGGCATCCTCGAAGGCGCCGCGAAACCAGCGCTCGCCGCCAAGTAGGTTTGTTCAACCAGCAACGCAAGTCAGCCGCGGTTGCAGCAAAAAACTGACAACTGGCCACTGACAACCGACAACCGTTTTTCAAGGAGAAATCAGAAATGGCAAAGCAGATTCTGCATGGTGAGGAGTCACGGCAGTCGATCCTGCGTGGCGTAAACGTCCTCGCCGACGCCGTGAAAGTCACCCTCGGTCCCAAGGGCCGCAACGTAGTTATCGAGAAGAAGTTTGGTTCGCCGCTCATCACCAAAGACGGCGTGACCGTAGCCAAGGAAATCGAACTGAAGGACCCGCTCGAGAACATGGGCGCCCAGATGGTCCGCGAAGTCGCTTCCAAGACCTCTGACGTGGCCGGCGACGGCACCACCACCGCCACCGTCCTGGCGCAGTCCATCTACCGCGAAGGCGTCAAGACAGTGGCTGCCGGAGCCAACCCGATGGCCCTAAAGCGTGGCATCGAGAAGGCCGTTACCGCTATCTGCGGCACGGTCGATAAAGATGGCAATCGCAGCGGCAGCGCCCTCGACAAGCTGTCGCAGAAAGTCACTGGCGACATGATCGCGCAGGTCGGCACCATCTCCGCTAACAACGACGACACCATCGGCAACATCATCGCCCTGGCCATGAAGCAGGTTGGCAAGGACGGCGTCATCACCGTGGAAGAGTCCAAGACGATGGAAACCCAGCTCGAAGTCGTCGAAGGTATGCAGTTTGATCGTGGCTACCTCTCGCCTTACTTCGTGACCGATCCCGAGCGCATGGAATCCGTGCTCGAGAACCCCTACATCCTGATCCACGAGAAGAAAATCTCCTCGATGAAGGACCTGCTCCCGCTGCTCGAGCAGATTGCGAAGAGCGGACGTCCTCTGGTCATCATCGCTGAGGACGTGGAAGGCGAAGCGCTCGCGACCCTGGTGGTTAACAAGCTGCGTGGCACGCTGAACGTGGCTGCCGTCAAGGCCCCTGGCTTTGGCGATCGTCGCAAGGCCATGTTGCAGGACATTGCAATCCTGACCGGCGGCAAAGCCATCACCGAAGACCTCGGCATCAAGTTGGAGAACGTCCAGATGACCGATCTCGGCCAGGCCAAGAAGGTCACCATCGACAAGGACAACACCACCATTGTCGAGGGCAAGGGCAAGGCTGATGACATTTCCGGCCGCGTGAAGGAAATTCGCAGCCAGGTCGAAAAGACCACGAGCGACTACGACCGGGAGAAGTTGCAGGAGCGGTTGGCGAAGCTGGTGGGCGGAGTTGCCATCATCAAAGTCGGCGCCGCGACCGAGACCGAAATGAAGGAAAAGAAAGCCCGTGTGGAAGACGCGATGCATGCTACCCGCGCTGCAGTCGAGGAAGGTATTGTCCCCGGCGGCGGTGTTGCCCTGCTGCGCACGGCTGCGGCCGTCGCAGATCTGAAGCTGGAAGGCGACGAGCTAATCGGTGCGAACATTGTGCGCCGCGCACTCGAAGAGCCCCTGCGTCAGATCGTCGGCAATGCCGGTGAAGAGGGAGCCATCGTCGTGGGCCGCATCAAGGAGTCTAAGGAAAACAACTTCGGCTACAACGCCCAGACCGGAAAGTTTGAGGATCTGGTCAAGGCTGGTGTCATCGACCCGACCAAGGTGGCGCGCACGGCCCTGCAGAATGCAGGCTCGATCGCGTCGCTGATGCTGACCACCGAAGCCCTCGTGGCCGAGATTCCGGAAGAGAAGAAGGAATCTCCCATGGGCGGCGGCCACGGCGGCGGCATGGGCGGAATGTACTAATCGCCCACCCGGTGGGTGCCCCATCCTTTCGCCCTCTTTTGGCGAAAGGGTGGGATGTAAGAAACGGGTGCCCCACTCAAGCCGGTTTTGCTTGAGTGGGGTTTTTTACGTCCCTACTCTTGCACCGCGTCCCCAAACCGCGCTAAAGTGTCCCAACCGCTGCTACGTCAGACCCGCAACCAGTCCTGTGCCCGGAGCGAACCATGAGCCCATTCAGCTTCAACGTCATCATTGCGTCCGCAGGTCTGCTGACCATGTCGAGCAACAGCACCATAACCGTGTTCGTAAGTTGGCCCGGCTTCATTAGCCCCTTTCGCTGGTCGCGTATCTGGGCCGCTATACAAAGCCCAGGAGACGCCGACTTCCATCAATCCGTCACCATTCTTTCCGAAGGCTCCCAATGGGACCTCTCCGATCCTGCTAATACTCCGCTATTCGCGAACTTGCAGGCCACCGGTTCGGGAGCGCCCGTGGTATCGAACATTCAAGTCATGGCGGCGCAGAACGACACGTTCTAACCATCCATCGCGGCTCTGCATCGAAGCTGCGCTGTCGATCACGAAAGGAATGCCGCAATGAAAGTCATCGCGTTATTCGACGAGACTGGAAAAGTCCACGCTCTGTTTCATCCCTCAGACAAACCCGATGCGCCGGTGTTGCAGTTCGTGCCTGCAAAAGGACAGCGCGTTGAATCTCTCGAGGTGCCGGCAGAGTTGCTCGGCCTCAAACCCGAGCAGATTCACGTCGCCGTGTACGTCGACCTCAGCAGCGGCAAGCCCGTCCTCGTGAAGCGCTCGTAGAAGGCCGTGCCGTCGCTTCAAGAGACGTAGGCCTTCTGCGGTCCGGCATCCTCAGTCCCGCACTGTTGCGCCTTTAATGGATTTCCCTGTCCCGATTCGGTTCTTCGTCTTTGCCGCAAATGTGAGCAATATTGCACAGTCGCGCTTACGGCCGGCGTGAGACCCTGCTGTACACGAAAGTGGTCTGTCGGATTGCGACTTGTCGGACCGATACCTGTATGATGAAGTGCACTTACCGGACAATCTCCGGCGTTGTTCAAGAGCGTCCTCTGCGACCTCAGCGCGTGACTGGCTGACCGCCTTGGCACCCTCGAAGGGAGCTACACGCGCGTGAAGGTTCATCTCATTAACCCCAGCCATGTCTCGTTCGGAACCGCTGTCATTACGCCCCGCTGGCTCTACGTACTCGCAGGCGCTACGCCGAGGTCCTACGGCGATCCCATCCTCGTCGATGAAACCCTGGCCCTGCTCGATCCCGCCTCGATCCATGAGGGAGACATCGTCGGCATCGGGATTCACACCGGTAACGCGTTGCGCGGCTATGAGGTTGGCCGCGACGCGCGCGCTCGTGGAGCTTACGTCATTTATGGCGGCATTCACGCCACTCTCTATCCCGAAGAATCGCTGGAACTCGGCGGAGCTCATGGCGTAGTAAAGGGCGACGGCGACGTCGTCTGGGCGCGAGTTCTGGCGGACTGCGTGAGCGGCTCGCCGAAAACCATTTACGAAGGCGGCCGCATCGATGCCGAAGATTTCTCTCCGGCGCGCTGGGACTTGATTCCCCGCAAGAGCTACATGTGGGCCTCAGTTCAAACAGTCCGCGGCTGCCCGAAGCATTGTTCGTTCTGTTCAGTCTGGCGCACCGACGGACAGAAGCCGCGCCAGAGGCCCGCCGATGCCGTTGTCGAAGAAATCGTGCAGTTGCGCCGGCAGGGCTTCCGCTTCATCGCCCTGGCCGACGACAATTTCTACCCCGTGACGCTCACCGACCTTGAACTAGCTGGACGCCAGAAGAACAAAGCGCATCTCGAGCAATTGAAGGCGATTCGAGCGGAACGATTCGAGTTGATGTCCCGTCTGGCAAAGCTTCCTAAAGACACCGTGTTCTACACGCAGATCACGATGGAGGCCGCCGAGGACGACGAGTTTCTCGATGCCATGAAGTCGGCGCACATCTTGGGAGCGCTCGTCGGCGTGGAAGCCGTCACTCCCGACGGATTGAAAGACGTTTACAAGGACTTCAATCTTTCCGGCCAAGCGCTGATCGACCGCCTCAAGAACTTCCGCAGCCACGGCATTCACGTTTTGGGTTCGTTCATCTTCGGGCTGCCCAGCGACAAGCCCGCGACCTTCGACGCCACCGCCGCGCTCGCTGATGCCGCCGACCTCACCTTCGCCCAATTCGTGATCCTGACGCCCTTCCCCGGGACCGTCGACTTCGCCAAGTGGGAGAAGACCGTCGATGTGACAACTGCGCACGTGAACGGCATCCCGCTCACCCGCCGCTGGCTGATCCCGCAGGAGTCGCGGCCCAAGTACTTCGGGCTCCACCCCACCATGTCGGCCGACGAAGTGCGCCAGCGCACGCAGGCCGTTTGGGACAAGTTCTACAGCTTCGAGTCGATCTGGAGAAGGTCAAGTTTCCTCAAGTCAATCAAGGCACGTGCGGCGTTCGTCCTGATCTCCAAGATCTACCGCCAGATGTACGCCGACACCGGAATCACCACCGACAGCGCGCGCATGGCACGATCAACAAAGATCGCAAGCTGGCTCGCCAAGCCCTGCCGCTTGCTGTTTGCCGGCCGACCTATGCCGGACCTCGAAGTGCCGCCATCGATCGGCCTTTATCCCGAGCCCGAGATGGCCGGCGGCGACTAAGTTTCGTCTAGTCACCTCGTCAAAAGGCCTCGCATTGCCGCGAGGCCTTTGTTCCTTCTTAGAGTTTGTCATCCCTCGCCCAACCGGGCGGGGGATCTGATTTTCTACGCCGCCACCGCCGCCTGGTATTCCTCGTACGTATCCTTGAAGTCGGTGATAGTGTGATCGTTCTCGAAGTGCCATATCCGCGTGGCCACTTCGTCGATCAGGTCATGATCGTGCGAAACCAGCAGCACCGTTCCCTGGAACCGCTGCAGCGCGATGTTCAGCGCATTGATCGACTCCAAGTCCAAGTGATTCGTGGGCTCGTCGAAGATAAGGACATTCGGCTTCTGCAGCATCAACTTACAGAACAGTAGCCGCGCCGCTTCACCGCCCGAAAGAACGTCCGTGCGCTTGTTGCCGTCTTCCTTCTGGAAGAGCATCTGGCCGAGCAGTCCGCGGATTTCTTCATACGACGCGCCCGGCTCCCACTGATGCAGCCAATCCGAAACACTCATGCCGGGCTGAATCAGCGAGCGATGGTCCTGCGCGAAGTATCCCACTGAAGCCTCATGGCCCCAGATCACCTTGCCATCGTCCAGAAACGTGCCCGCATAGCCGCTGGTCTGGCGCAATTCGGATTCAGGCGTCGTCGGCGAGTTCGCCAGGATCGCATTCAGCAGTGTCGTCTTGCCTGCGCCGTTGCGCCCCATCAAAGCAATCTTCTCGCCGCGGTTGACACTCGTCGTGAATCCGCGCAGCACGTCATTCTCACCATACGATTTGGTCACGCCGTGCAGTTC
The DNA here is from genome assembly GCA_963699185.1 of uncultured Acidobacteriaceae bacterium. Lineage (GTDB taxonomy): Bacteria > Acidobacteriota > Terriglobia > Terriglobales > Acidobacteriaceae > DASRAA01. The sequence goes on from OY969419.1 coordinate 3,230,085, forward strand.
CAACACGTGCTTGCCCGAAGGCCGTTTCTGCTCGAACTTCAAAAACGGACGCTGTATATTCGACCGCGCCAGGTCACCTACCGCTAGACGCTCCACTTCCTTGCGCCGTGACTGCACCTGGCTGGAACGCGTACCCGCCGAAAACCGCGCGATGAATTCATTCAACTGCGCAATTTTCTTCTCGCGCTGAGCGTTCTGGCTCTCGATCTGCGAACGAATCTGCGTCTTGGCCAGCACCATCTCGTCGTACGTACCGGTATAGGTAATGATGGTTTCGTAATCGATGTCGGCGATGTGTGTGCAAACGCTGTTCAGGAAGTGACGGTCGTGCGAGATCACGATCAGCACGCCTTCATAATCGTTCAAGAAGCTCTGCAACCAGTGGATCGAGTCAAGATCAAGGTGGTTCGTCGGCTCGTCGAGCAGCAGTGCCTGCGGATGCCCGAACAGCGCCTGTGCCAGCAGCACACGCACTTTCTGTCCGCCCTGCAGCTCGCTCATCTGCCGCTCGTGAAGTTCGTCGGCAATGTCCAAACCCTGCAGCAAGATCGCCGCGTCGGCCTCGGCGGAATAGCCGTCTTCCTCGCCCACAATGCCTTCCAACTCACCCAGCCGCATGCCGTCTTCGTCGGTGAACTCGGGCTTCGCATAGATAACGTCGCGCTCTTCCATGGCGGCCCACAGGCGCTTGTTGCCCATCATCACCGTGTCGATCACGCGAAACGCGTCGAAGGCAAACTGGTCCTGGTTCAGCACGCCGAACTTCTTCGGACGCACCACGCTACTCTTCTGTGGATCGAGCTCTCCCGTCAGCAGCTTCATGAATGTGGACTTGCCCGACCCGTTGGGACCAGTAAGTCCGAAGCGCTTCCCGGGGGTAAACGCGGTGGACACATCTTCGAACAACACTTTTGCGCCGTAGCGCATGGAAACTGCACTGACTGAGATCATGATTTGTCTGGGGACTGCGGGTATTCGCTATTCAGGCGGGTCGCAGCGTCTACTAATAGATTAGCATGGCCCCTCGAAGGGTTCAGAGAATGTCAGAAAGCTTGATTGTTCTGATAAACATGCGGTCTTTTTTGGAAGGGGCACGGCTTCAGCCGTGCCGTGAAGGCGTTGTTCCTTTGTCGTTCCCCGAAGGCTTCAGTCGGCGGGGAATCTGCTCTTGACCCAGGGCGGGTTGCTGCGCAAGGCATGAAAAAGCCCCGCCAAGACGGGGCTTTCTTCTTAACTGCAACGATCCGCTCAGAGCTATTGCTCGTCCGCCTGTTCCTCGGTGGGCTCACTCACCGCTCTCCATGTGTTATCCGGATTGATCGCGCTCGCGGCTTTAGCCAGGTCCGCCGTCTTCGGCCCCAGGTCCTTCTCGTAAACCGTGCCGTTCAGGTTGACCAGAAACGTCATCACTCCCGAATTACGGTACTGCGCCGGATACGCTACAAACGCAAAACCACCCGTCATCTTGCCATCAACGATGTAGCTCTTCGCGCCTCCAGGAGCCGCCGCACCCTGCGCGGTCAACAACCGGAAGTAGTATCCGTGAAACGGGTCAGCTTTCTTGCTATAGCCTTCTGCGGCAGCGTACTGGAACACCGGACCGATCGGACTCTGTGGCTCGCCCTCGGCTGTCTTCCAGTACAACCCATTCTGTTTGCCTTCATCGCTGACGAACTTCTGGGCATACTGATGTACCGTTCCCCCGTCATGCAGTTGGTCGAAGTACTCGTTCTGCGCATCGGCCAGCGCCCTGCAGACACGAATAGCGGCCAGTTCATTGTTCCCAATACGGCGGAACAGAACCTCTTCCACACCCGCCTTGCTGTCGAAGTACCACTGCCCGGCCGCATTCTTCTTCAACGGGACCGGGAACGGCCAGTTCTCTGCGCCCATAAACAGCGTCTCGTCGCCGTTCGTCTCTTTGCCCCAGCGATTCATCTGCTCATAGTGCTGGGTAAAGAAATCGGCGTTCTTCTGGTCCTGTACCGGGTCACCAGACGAGAGGATCGGAGCAGAAGACGCGCCTAGCACCGTCTCCATCGCTGACTTATCGCCTGACTTCACCGCGTCGTAGAGCGCCGCCGAGGCGTCCGGCAGCGAAGTAAACGTCTTCTGCCCGGCCTCCTGCGCAGACACCGTCACCAGCAGCAAACCAGCGGCCATCAATCCTGCAGCGGCCCGCCGCACAACTTTATAAATTCCCGTCGCCTTCAACATGTGCAATCTCCATCGCAACAACAAAAATTTTCAAACGCCAAATAGCAAGTTCACCGTCAGCGATCGCCTACTTCTTGCGGGCCCCACCGCCAGAGGGACGTGAAGCCGGAGCCTGACGCGCCCCGCCCCCGCTTGCACCCATGCTCTGCTTTCCGCGGTTGGAATCAGCCCGCGCATTGCCACCCTGCTTGTAGCCTCCGGTGGCACTTGCGTTGCTTGCTTGCGGCCTCTGCTGGCCATAGCCACGGTCGGCAGCAGCAGCCCGGTTGTTGCCTCCAGCTGCCCCCGCACCGCCAGGACGGTTGCCGCCCGCATTGTTGTTCCCAGGACGATTGGCACCCGCGTTACTGTTGCCGGGGCGATTGTTGGCATTGTTGTTGTTCCCGGGACGGTTGTTCCCGTTGTTGTTGTTTCCCGGTCGATTGTTGCCGTTGTTGTTGCCGACCTTATTGTTGTTCTTGTTGCCGACGTTCACGTCGCCGTTCACGTTGACCGTGTTACCGCCGCGATTGACCGTATTGCCGCTGTTGCGGTTCCCGCTGTTCCAGGCCGCCTTGTTGTTGCTGGCGTTGTTGTAGCGATTATTGTTGTTGTAGGGGGTCGGACGATTGTTGTTCTTGTAGTACGAATTGTTCTGGTAGCGGTTGTTGCCGTAAAACGTATTGCTGCGCGAAACGTACACGTTGTTCTGGTACATCACGTTTCCGCCGTGCCAGTTGCAGCCCCAACCGCCGCCGTAGTAGCCCCAGCCGCAGCAACTGTTGTTCATCGACGCGCCAATGGCCATTCCGACTCCGAACGAAATCAGGCCGGTAGTAACCAACGCCGCAGTGCTGTACCCCGGCGGGTTGTAAGGAGTGCCATAAACCACCGTCGGGTTGTAGGTGGGCACATAGACCACCGTCGGACTCGCCTGCTGAATCACGATGGTCTGGGGACTTTCCTGCACCACCTTAATTTCCTTCGTGGTCTTCAGGTTCCCTGCGTCCTTCGCCTCCGCGCGCAATTTCTGAATCGCCGTCATGACGTCTTTTTGCTGGTTGAAAGCAGCGTCACCCAACGCCGACGTCCACGCCAGGTTCTTCGCCATCTGGTCCAGCACCGTCGGGAACTGCGTCAGGGCCTTCACGCTGGGGTCCCATGGCTGGCCGTCCACGGCCTTCATGAGCGCATCGTCCTTCAGGCTGCTGCTGTTCACGAAGTTACTGGCGGCCGTCACTTGGTCAGGATAGGTCGCCGCACCCAGGATCTGCGCAATCAGTTGGTCGGGATACAGCGCGATCGGCGACACGATGTTTTCGATGTCCGATGCCGTCAACGCCGCCTGCTCCGCCTCTTGATACGGAGGCTCATACATCGGCATCGCGGCGACATTCGATGAGGTTGCGAACAGAACGACCCCACTCAACATGGTCGCAAGGACTTCTCTCAGAAATTTCATGGTACGGTCTCCATTTCGCTTCACAGTCCGAGCCGGAGGGCGGGAATTGAGAAGACACTCGGCTTACGCTTCGACACTCGTTTGGCAGATTGGCTTGCATGCACCGCGAAAACACAGATCAGCTCTCGCGCGACGCCAATCTCGCTTACCAACAGACGGATAATCATGGGGGGCGGCATCCATCATACTACCCGCGCCAACGGCGAGCAAAGTCGACCGGTTGCAACCACAGTCAATCGATAGCAACGCCGTTGGTCTTATGAATGAACGCCGGGTGCCCATTCAAGGCCATACTTTGGCCCTGAGTGGGGATTTTCGTTTGTACAACCGGACTGTCGCTGTTACAACCGAAGAATCCGCTCAAGCTTTGCTCGAACGTGGATCTAGCGTGCCGACGTTGGATTGTCACTCGATGGCGAGTGTCCAACGTCAAGCGCTTTGTCAACCAAGAGCACGTACACGCAGAGCAGGTTATAGGTGTCGCTGTAAACCGCCGGAACGAGATCGTTACGCATAACGCGCACGTCGACGCCGCCGAAAGCGGGTATTGTGCTGTACCCGAGCGAATGGAAGTTGATCGCGAGCACGTTACCTTTGGCGAATACGCGCGTATCTGTGGCGGCGATGTCGTTGATCTCGAGAGGCTGGGGCACCATCAAGGTGTGTGCGGCCGAGCTCACGTTCCGAACCAGCGCGTCCAGGCTGCGAGGGTCTGGCTGAAACCCGAATCCCTTACCGACCTCTGCCATGCGCGAGGGCGAGTGGCCGAACGGATAGGCGTAAGCTGGCGACGCGCGGCCGAGATGATCAAGAAAGATCATGCCACAAAGGGTCTTTCGCCGGGCCTCGGTGAAGGAGTTCAGGTAGAACGTCGAACCCGCGAAGTTGTGATCGTGTCCGGTGAGGGCCGCAAATACAAGCGTGCGACGATGCGGCGATGCGTTCAGCGATTCCGCCAGCAGCGGGAGCAATTCCAGTGTGGCCCATTCCACGGCCTCGTCATCCCCGTGCGACTTGTAATCTAGGCGCGCACCCACCACGATGATCCCGCCTTCGTTTCCCGGCAATGTGCAGATTAGGTTGGGCAATTCTTCGCCAGGCACGGGCTGCTCCAGCAGATCGGGGCATCCGCCATTGCGAAACTGGGCACGCAATGTTCTCAGACGTTCCTGCGGCGTAGACGGCGCGACCTGCACCCGCTTTTCTAGAATCGTCCGGTCAATCCGCATGTAGATGACACTGTCGGCGCTGCACGATGTGGTGAAGGCCGCGAGCGAAACAAGCCAAAGAACGCTTCGTACGAAGTTCATCCGATGAAACGCCATTGGATTACCGAGCTTCTGGAATGTTCAGCGGCACCCATACCGTCCCCAGTTTTCTGGTGTTTCGATCCATGACCCCAAGACTCAGTACATAGCTGCCGGGCTTCAGCGTCAGTTCCTGTTGGCCGGGGACGCCGGTGTTCAGCGAAGCGATATCGAACTCAGGCTTGAGGGCTGGGCTCAGGGTGTCCGATGCGCTGGTTGAGACTCGGCCCTGGTTGTCCCAGGCAACAGCCATAAAATCGAGGGTAAGGTGCTTGAAGTGGTCGGGTGTCTCTTGAATCTGGACGTCGTCGGTTTGCACCGCGTAGTCAATACGAGTGGTTTTATGCGAGGCATCGGGCGCCTGTACCCGAACCTTCATGAGGATCGAAGTTGCGGGAGGCATGCCCGGTTGCAGCGCCGCGACCAGCAACTTCGCAGCCTCATCGCCTGTTGGCTTGGGATCATCGGTGGCAAAGTATCCGCGGCGATAGGCGAGTTCCAGCCCGGTGTGTTCACTGGTCACCTTGATGCTGCGATAGAGTCCGTCGCTCTGGTTGTTCGTGGGGACGTACGCCAGAGTGTAGTAATGCAAACCCTGTTCCACGCTTTCGCCGATTTCAGTTGCCAGGTCATTGCTGCCAAAGAACGCGCGACCTCCGGTCTCATGGGCGAGGTTATTCATGGAATTCCGCGAATCCCAGTTGCTGATAGTCTGAGCCTTTCCGGCACCCGCTACAACGGAGGTAGAGTCGCCACCCGCACCAACGGCGATGTCCTCTGCAGTGAGCCCAACGGTGGGCAGACCTTTTACATCCACTGGATAGATGGCGATCTGTGAATCGGCGAGGACCGAGGCAGCGCGAGCCACATCCCGGGTGTAGTCACTCGATCCATACATCCGGTTTCCGAGATCGAGTCGCATGTTGGGCAGAACCTGGAATGGTATTCCACTGGTAATCCAGATCAGGCTTTTGCGCCCCGGATAGGCCGACACGGTGCGCCCGATGGCCTCCAGCGCTTGTAGCGTCAGCCGGACTCGCTGATCGTTGGTGGCGTTCTCCGCCTTGTCCAGCGCCAGGAGGAGTCGCGATTGAACATTCATCGAACCGGGGAATGGCCCTACGGGGGCCGCAGGGTCGTTAATCATGCCTGATGCTTGAGGGATCATCGTTATTCGGTCAACGTTGTTTTGATGTTGTCGAGTGCCCTCTGTGAACGAATCGGGTCGGGCGAGAATCGCGTTGGCAGCCGCGACCAACGTGCTGGAGTCACCAGAAACACCATGAACCATCTGCAAGCTGCGGCCCAAGGTAAACAGAGCGATCTGTTGCCTTGGGGGCAACTTCTGTAAAGCCTTGAGCATTTGTGTCCGCGCCCACTGCTGGTCTTCCGCCCGAGTATTCAGCATGTCGAAAAGCAGAATATTGAGGGAGTTTTTTGGCGCATCGAGTGGGAAATTCGTGTACTGACCCGGCGGAAGTTGGGGAGGAATCGCTTGCGGTGACGTCGGTGCAACCGAGTGTTCCTCGAAGACGCGCAACTTTTGCGACGTGCCGTTTTCGGTCAGTTGAAAGTCCGAGACCTTGAGACCGCTGATTGCCTTGCCGGACTTATCGGTGACCACGACATCCACGACTACCAATTTCGATTGCGCGCGGAACACGGGCGCGGCCGTTGTGTTCTCGGAGGTTCCCGCGTTGGCAGGCACTTGCCCCAATCCAGACGCGGTAAGCAATAACATGAACGGAGACAGTAGGAACAAACGGCTGGACTGCATCATGGTTCGCTCCTTCAAGGAAGGTGGAACGATGCTAGTGTGCGCCCGAAGCTCAATTGCGGCAGTGACCGGGGTCACGTCACCGTGTACCAGTCAATCAAGTCGATGGCTACCTTCTGCGTGAGCCATTAGCAATCCAGAAACCAACTTTGCGGCAGGCTCACATTGGCACCGTTCGTCCATCACGTTGATCCGTGACGAACTCGCTTGCTGTTCTCCACTACTCCTCCTACACTGCCTCCGGAAGGATGAGGGGAGAGCTGTCGCCCACGTAGACGGCGGCCCAACTTTAACCCTGATCCCCACTAGGTGGTTCGACCTGTGACCGATCCTGTCTGTTCTCGATTTTCTGGTGCTTCTCCCGCTAACCTCCCCGCCCATCCCGACAAAATCTCCCCTAAGTCTTTTGTTAACAGGACTTTGACATATAACTCAAATGTTTGCAGGAACTTACAGCCGATCGTGCTGCAAGTCCTTTGTTTTCAGCAACAGGGGAGGGGGTACCCCTTGTGCAGCTTACAGACAGGGTTACACTGTGTCGTGATGCTCTCGACATCCTCAGGACTCTCATGCTGACCGAACGCCTCTATTACAACGACCCCTCGCTGCTAGAGTTCGACGCCACTGTGACTGCCGTTGAAGAGCAGGGTGATCAAGCTCTCGTTTCCCTTGATCGGTCAGCGTTCTATCCCGCCAGCGGCGGCCAGAACTTCGACACTGGCGAGATCTTTGGGATCGCCAACGGCTCCCGCGTACGGGTCATCGACGTTCAGGAGCAGGAGCAGACCGGCGACATCGTGCACCTTATTGAGTGCCCTCCCGGTTGGCTGCGTCCCGGGGTACCAGTTCGTGGCGAAGTCGATGCCGGACGTCGCCTCGACCATATGCAGCAGCACTCCGGCCAGCACGTTCTGTCAGCCGCCTTCGAGCGCCTCTACAACTTCCCAACCGTCTCCTTTCACATGGGCGACGACTACTGCTCGATCGATCTCGCGACCGACAAGGTCAACCCACAGCAAATTGAAGCGGCCGAGAGGCTCGCCAACGAGATCATCGCCGAAGATCGTCCGGTCGAAATTCGCTTCGCTACTCCCGACGAAGCGCGGACTATGGGGGTCCGCAAGATTCCACCCGCCGTCCGCGAAAAGCTGCGTCTCATCGACATTCGCGACTTCGACTTGAACGCCTGTGGCGGCACCCATGTCCGCAGCACCGGACAAATCGGCGGAATTCTCTTGCGCAAAACGGAAAAAGTGAAACAGGGTGTGCGTGTCGAATTCGTCTGCGGCTTGCGCGCCGTCAGCACGGCTCGCCGCGATTTCCAGACGCTCTCCGACGCGGCCGCAATCTTCTCGACGCACCTCTGGGAGGTGCCGCAACAGGCGCGCAAGTCTGCCGACGAAATCAAGGCCGCCCAGAAAGCCCAGCATCGCCTGTTGGAAGAAGTCGCAGAGTTACAGGCCGCGAATCTGCTTCGCACTGCACCCGAACGGCCCAGCGGCAGCGGCCTCAAACTCGTGGTCGAATTCTTCGCAGACCGCGATCTCAGCTTCATCAAAATGCTGGCGCAGAAGCTCATCCGCCTGGACAAAACAGTTGCCTTGCTGGCCTGCGGCGGCGCACAACCCTCGCTGGTCTTCGCTCAGACGCCCGGCCTGCCCAATGACATGGGCGCGCTGATGAAAGACACCCTGCAGAAGTTAGGAACTCGTGGCGGCGGCAATCGCGACATGGCACAGGGTGGCGCTCCCGACGCCGACCGCGCCGAACATGCCCTCAGCGAAGCCGCCAGCACGATAGGATAGAAGCGTGTGAGAGAGTTTTTCGCCAAAGAGTTCACGGAGCACGCAATGAAGAAGATGAAAAAGACCAGACTAAATTCCGTGTTCTCTGTGTCCTCCGTGGTGAATTTCCCTCGTCTCGCGCGATAGGCAAATTTTGGATTCCAAACTCATTCTCGTCACCTTCCTGATTCGCCTCGGCGTGGCCGCTGCGATCAGCAGCGTGCTGGTGCGCGCCCGCCGTTTCCGTGTACTGCTGTTCCGCGAAGAGCGCACGCTCGGCGAGAAGATCGAAATTGTCCTGATTATCGGCATCCCGATTGCACTCGGCGTGCTGGTCCGCGGCGGCGTCCGCAACTTCTACGCCGCCGACATCTCGTTTGAGGGCGCCATCCTGATGGGCGTCATCGGCGGCCGCTTCGCTGGCACAGCGGGCGGCATCCTGGTCTCGCTGCCGGCATTATTGCTCGGCGAGTGGCTCGCCCTCCCCATGAACATCCTGGCAGGTGTGCTGGCTGGTGTGCTGCGTCACGTCGCCCCCGAACGCGAGGCTATTTGGTCGTTCTCGCCGCTCTTCGACCTCAGCATCTACCACTGGATTCGTCGCAGCATTCGCAAGTCGCTGATCGACTGGCAGACTTCTTTCTTCCTGCTGATCCTCGTGCTCGAATTCGTGCGCATCCAGTTGCATCGCGCCTTTCCGCGCCGCATCTTCGCGCTCGATAGCGACAACTGGCTGGTGGAACTCGCCGTCTATGCCGGCACCGTCATGGCGGTCGCCATCGCCCTTAAGGTCCTGAACAACGTCCGCATCGAGATGAAACTCGAGCAGCAGGAGCGCCTGCTACTGCAGACGCGCATGGAAGCCCTGCAGAGCCAGATCAATCCCCACTTCCTGTTCAATACCCTGAATTCGGTCTCATCGCTGGTGCGCCGCGATCCCGACTCAGCGCGCGAAATGATTGTCAAGCTCAGCAGCATTCTGCGGCGCCTGCTGCGCAAGGGCGACTCGTTCGTCCCGTTGCGCGAAGAAGTCGAATTCGTCGACGACTATCTCGACATTGAAGTCGTTCGTTTCGGACGCGAAAAACTTAAAGTGGTTAAGGAACTCGACCCGGCTTCTCTCGACCACCTCGTTCCCAGCATGATTCTGCAGCCGCTGGTGGAGAACGCCATCAAGCATGGACTGGCCGACAAGGTCGAAGGCGGCAGCATTTACATTCGCAGCCGCTCGGCCGACAGCCGCGTTGTGATTGAAGTCGAAGATGACGGAGTGGGAATGCCGCTGTCAGGCACCAGCAGTTCTTCAGGCACCGGCATCGGAATGGTCAACGTCTCCGAACGCTTGCAGGTGGTGTACGGCGATGCTGCCGAAATCACCATCGAAAGCCAGCCTGACCACGGAACTCTGGTGCGCCTGGTGCTTCCCGTATTGCTGGCTGACGACATGGGTGGCTCCGTCGCCGGAGCGCTTTACGAAGCCCGCTCCAGCACTTCGCGGTAGTAGTCCTCATACATGGGAATAATTTTGCGTGGCGCAAAATCTCGCCTGTGCGCTGGCCCGCGCAGAAACGCCCATGTCCTCCAACTTCTCTTTGTCCAACAGCAACTCGATCGCATATTTCGCCATGCTTTCAACATCGCCGACTTCCGCCAAGAACCCAGTCTTCCCATGCTGAATGACCTCAGGAACTCCGCCCGCGTTGGTCGCGATAGGAACAACCTGGCACGCCATCGCTTCCAGCGCCGCCAGACCGAACGACTCCAGTTCGCTGGGCATCAGCATCACATCAGCCAGCGGAAGTTTTTCGTAAATGCGGTCCTGCTTGCCCAGGAAATCAATCTTGCCGTGAATTCCCTTCTCTACCGCCAGCCACTCAGCGCGCGATCGCTCCGGCCCGTCACCGATCATGATCAGCTTCGCCGGAATTTGCTTCTGCACGCGATCGAAGATCTCGATGACATCCGGAATGCGCTTTACCGGACGGAAGTTCGACAAGTGCACGAGAATTTTCTCCTCCGGCTTGGCCCAGTTCGTTCGGTGCTGCATGATCTCCGGCGTGCGGTGATACATATCGCAGTTCACGAAGTTCGGAATCACCTTGATCGGCGTCGCAACCTCGAATACTTCGACCGTCCGCTTCGCCAGATACTGCGAGATCGAAGTCACCCCGTCGCTCTGGTCAATCGAGAACCGCGTAATCGGCATATAAGAAGGATCGGCGCCCACCAGCGTAATGTCCGTCCCGTGCAACGTAGTGACGTAAGGCAGTTTGCGGCTCTTGCGTTTGTGATCGCACGCCAGCATCTGCCGCGCCAGCATTGCGCTCACCGAATGTGGAATCGCATAATGCACGTGCAACAGGTCGAGATCGTAGATCTCCGCCACTTCGGCCATGCGCGTAGCCAGTGCCAGATCATACGGCGGATACTCAAACAGCGGATATCGCGAGACTTCCACTTCGTGGTAGTGGATGTTGGGCTGCGCCTCGGTCAGCCGAATCGGCTGCGAGTACGAGATGAAATGCACCTCGTGGCCGCGCTGGGCCAACTCCAGCCCTAATTCCGTGGCGACAATTCCGCTGCCACCGTATGTGGGATAACACGTGATTCCAATTTTCATTTTGAGTGGCCCGCAATCATTCTGACGTACCGCGCACGATTGCGATAGCTCGGCCGTCGCTTTGATACGTCTACAGATCAAACGATTGGATGGTTTTCGCGACTCTCAGATTCACGTTCGGGATTTCAGATTATCCATCAGGAGTCGGTCTTAAGGTTTGTCATCACGAGGATCTGCTGTCTGTTGCGGTCCGCGACAACGTACGCCTTCGCTAACGTCTCACCGACAACAAAAAAGGCCCGCCGAAGCGGGCGCGGACAAACGAAAAACCGATCCTACCCCAGGTTCAACGCGCGCTTGAATGAACCTTTGTCGTTCTTGATCTTTTCCTGCAGCAGCATGATTGCATAGATCAACTGCTCAGGCCGCGGCGGGCAGCCCGGGACGTACACGTCCACCGGAATCCACTGGTTCACGCCCTGCACCAGCGCGTAATTGTTGAACACGCCGCCCGACGTCGCACAAGCGCCCATCGAGATCACCCACTTGGGTTCAGGCATCTGCTCATAAAGCTCGCGGATCACCGGCGCCATCTTCTGCGAGACTCGCCCTGCAATGATCATCAGGTCCGATTGCCGGGGCGAGGGACGAAACACCTCAGCGCCAAACCGGGCAATATCAAAGCGCGAAGCGCCCATCGACATCATCTCTATGGCGCAGCACGCCAGCCCAAACGTCATGGGCCAGATGGAGTTCTTGCGCACCCAGTTCACGACGTTGTCGAGCGACGCCAGAATGACGCCTTCGTGCTGCTGCTCGCCAAATGTTGCGCGCAACACCTGCGCTCGTTCTTCTTCGGAGCCCGCCAGGTTGCCGAACCGCTCGCTTCCCGTCTCCGGGTTCTCGAATTTAGGGATACGCGTGCCAGAATTCATCGAGTCATTATACCTATTTCGTTTGACGCCCCGCAGGCTGCCAAAGATGCACCGCGACCAGAGCTATGGATTCGTGAAGCTCTTCGCCATTCGGATTACCGTCAGCGTCAAGTCGTGCTCCAGCGGGACATCGATGCGCTCGACCTCGCTGTATCCGTGCGCGGAATAGAGCGCGACGCCAGTCAGAGTAGAGGCCATTTCAATGTGGTGAAATCCTTCAGCCAGTGCGGCGTGCTCGCAGGCGCGGACCAACGCACTGCCGATGCCGCGGCGCTCCCATCCAGGTTTGACAAAGAACGCGCGAATTCGCGCCGGCTCGCAGGCAGGATCGAGCAGTTCCGGCTCCCGGCTAGGACGATGCTGGTCGCCTCCAAACAACGTCTTGCGCCGGCTCCAGCCGCCGCACGCCACAATCCGACCGTCCTGTTCCACGGCAAAGTAAGTGCCGTCACGGACCAACTGCGTATCTACGCCATACACCAGTCTGATTGCAGCCTCCCGCTGTGCGTCGCTGTAGTCCTTAGCCTGCAGCACCCAAACCGAGTCGGCGACCAATCGTTGGAGCACCGCAAGGTCGTCCAACTTTGCCACGCGAATCGTAAACGGCGCTGGTGATTGGTTCATCGTTCCTCGCGAGACTTACGGCGTTACGACCACCTTCCCAAACTGCTCCCCTCGGGCCAGGTATTCATGTGCCGCGCGCGTCTCACTGAGCGGGAACGTCCGGTCCACCACCGGCTTCAACTTGCCGGTAAATACGTGCTTCAACACCTCGTCCAGTTCGCCCATCCCACCCATGTACGAGCCGTGAAACGACAACTGCCGCGCAAACAGCACACGCAGGTCGAGCGACGCGTCGTAGCCCGTGGTCGCGCCGCACGTCACTAGCGTCCCGCCATACTTGAGCGACTTGATGCTCTCCGCCCACGTGGCCACGCCGACGTGCTCGAATACGATATCCACTCCGCGCTTACTCGTGATGCGCTTCACCTCGTCGGAGATCTTCTGCTTGTGATGATCGATCGTGTGGTCCGCCCCCAGTTCTCGCGCCTTGGCCAGCTTGCGTTCGTCACCGGCGGTCGTGATGACCGTCGCTCCCAACATTTTGCAAATCTGGATGGCCGCAGTTCCCACGCCAGATCCCGCGCCGAGCACCAGCACCGTTTGCCCCGCCCGCAATTTCGCATTTCCTACCAGCATGTGCCACGCCGTCAGGAAAACCAGCGGCACCGAAGCCGCCTCCACGAAGCCGAGCGAATCGGGGATCGGAATCACGTTCACCCGCGGAACCGCGATCAGTTCGCAGTTCCCTCCGTCGGCGTTATTGCCCAGCACGGCAAACTGCCGACAGAAATTCTGGCGTCCGCTATTGCATTCCTCGCAGTGTCCGCAAAACAGCATCGGCGACAGCAGCACCCGCGTGCCGGGTTTCAGATCGCTGATGTACTCCCCGCACTCCGCCACCTCGCCCGCGATATCGCTGCCCAGAATGTGCGGGAGCTTCACGCCCGGCAGCCCCTTGCGCACCCAAATGTCGAGATGGTTCAGCGCGCACGCGCGAATGCGCACCAAAACGTAATCCTTGCGCAACTCTGGATCGGGAGCGTCCTCGTACTTGAGGACCTCAGGCCCACCAAACTCATGAATGCGAACCGCTTTCATATATGCGCGCTCCTTACACCAGCTACAGCGGCAAATCGATATGCGAGACTCATGAATCTACTTTTTATCCGCCCTGCTGCGCAAGGGCGCGCAATCGAAGCTCTTTGACTTCGTGCAGATGAAACCCAATAATTGAACCAGCCGTTAGCAAATGGATATCTACGAACAAATCGTGCAACTCCGCCGCGAAGGACGCCGCGGCGCCGTCGCCACCATTACTAACGTGCGCGGATCGATTCCGTCGTTTCAAACGGCGAAAATGCTGGTGCGCGATGACGGCTCCATCGTGGGCACCATCGGCGGAGGCTGCGTCGAAGCCGAAGTCTGGCAGGCCGCCCGCGAAGTCATGGAAGATGAGAAGCCGCGCACTCTCACCTTCAACCTCAATAACAACCCCAAGTACGACACCGGCCTGGTTTGTGGCGGCACCCTCGACATTTTCATCGAACCCGTTCTACCTCCCGCGCTGCTCTACATCTTTGGCGCGGGACACGTAGCCTTCAACTTGTACAAAGTGGCAATGATCGCCGGTTTCGACGTGACGGTGATCGATGACCGCGAGAGCTACGCCAACCGCGAACGTTTTCCCGACGCGCGTGAGGTCATCGCCGCCGACTTCGACGGCGCTACCGAGCGCCTGCACGTGCCCGAATCCGCCTATGTGGTGATCGTCACTCGCGGACATCGCGATGACATGCGCGTGCTGCGTTGGGCCATCAATCTCAATACACGCTACCTCGGCATGATCGGCTCGCGGCGGAAAACCATTTCGATCTACAAGGAGCTCGAGGCCGAGGGAATTTCCGCGGAAAAGTTCGCCAACATCCACGCCCCGGTTGGACTCGAGATCGGCGCCGTCACGCCGGAAGAAATCGCCGTCGCCATCGTCGCTGAGATGATTGCTGTCCGCCGCCACGCGCTCCCCAACATCCCCAGCAAGGCCTACGATTACGCGGCCCTGCGCACCTCTGCCGCAGACTCCCAGGACGCCGTAGAAGAGACCACCGGCACCGACTAGCTCCGTGCCGTAACGCCATCGCTGACATCTTCCCCGCCCTTGGGTATCATCAAGCCATGCCCCAAACCGCCGGTATCTGCGGAGTCATCCTCGCCGCTGGCGAATCATCCCGCATGGGGCGCGACAAAGCTCTGCTGCCGTGGCCTCCCGTGGCTGAAGGCGCGCCCGCCGTCAACACATTTCTGGGCGCAACGATCGACCTGCTGCAACAGCATGCGGACCTGGTGATCGTGGTGGCAGGTAAGAATGTCGCCGAGCTTGAGCCCATCGCCGACGCCCACGGCGCGTTTACCGTCACCAATCCCGCGCCTGAACGCGGACAGTTCAGTTCAATCCAAGTCGGTTTGCGTGCCGTCCTCAACCGCGGACGCGACGCAGCATTCCTCCTGCCCGTCGATCGGCCTCCCGCACTGCCCTCCACTATTCACGATCTCCGCGCAGCTTTTCTCGCGTCCAATACCGATATCTGGGCGGCAGTTCCCGAGGTTCTGCGCGAAGGCGTTGCCGTTCACGGCCATCCCATCCTTCTCGGCCGAGAAATGATGGAACAATTTCTGCGCGCTCCTGCCGACTCAATCGCCCGCGATATCGAACATCGGCACCAGCAGCACATCCTCTACGTGCCCGTCACCGACCCTCGCGTTGCCGCCAATATCGATACGCCCGAAGACTACGCGCGACTGTTGCGCTCGGAAACCATCCCGGCGGGGACCGCGTTTTGAGTTCGTCGCAGGTCCCGGATCAGGCCTCGCGATTTGTCGAGTCAGTCCTGGCGCTTCGTCTTGCCATCGCGGTCTTTGACTGCGATGGCACCCTGTGGGCCGGCGACGCCGGTCGCGACTTCTTCTATTGGGAGATCGAGCGCGGAATCGTTTCGCGCGAAGTGGCGGAGGCGATGATCGAGCGCTATCGCCTATACGAAGTGGGTGAAGTCGGTGAAGAATCTATGTGCGGCGAGATGGTCACCATGCATCACGGCCTCGCCACGGACGAACTGCATCGCGCGGCAGAAGAATTCTTTGTCGAGGTCGTGAGCCCTCGCATCTTCCCCGAGATGCAGGAACTGACCCATCGCTTGGCCGACCAGGGCTGCGCACTCTGGGCCGTGTCATCCACAAACAATTGGGTGGTCGAAGCGGCAGCGACGCGCTTCCGTATTCCGCGCGACCATGTGCTGGCCGCATGCCTTCACGTCGAAGATGGCTGCGCCACCAACCGTCTCCTGCGCGTGCCCACCGATGAACTGAAAGCCTTGGCGATCCGCGAAGTCATTGGAAAGCCCGCGGATGGGGTCTTCGGTAACTCCATACACGATCACGCCATGCTGGAGATCGCCCAGCATCCCTTCTGCATTAATCCCAATCCCGACCTTGAGCAAGCCGCAAAGGAAAAGAACTGGCCCGTCTACTGGCCGAGGGGCGTCCGCTAGAGCTCTAGGGAGACTCTGAACAAGTACTCCGATTTCCACCGATCTGCAGGCTAGAGTGAGAGGAAATTTGGTGGAGGCCTGTAGAGCGATGAAGCAGCAGACACTGGCGATGGCGAACGGGTTCGAGCCGTACGCGAAGAAGACGCGGCGTGCTTTGTTTCTGGAAGAGATGGAACAGGTAGTGCCGTGGGCCCAGTTGTGCGGCTTGATCGAGGCTCACTATCCAAAAGCCGGCAACGGGCGGCCCCCGGTGGGGCTGGAGCGGATGCTGCGCGTGTACTTTCTCCAGCAATGGTTCAACCTGTCGGACCCTGGGCTGGAAGAGGCGCTGTACGACTCGGCGGTGATGCGGCAATTTGTGGGCATCGATCTGGGGCGGGAACCAGTGCCGGACGAGACGACGGTTTGCAAGTTCCGTCACTTGCTGGAAGAGCACGGTTTGGGCGGGGAGATTCTGCAGACGGTGAACCTGTATTTACAGAGCCGGGGAGTGCGGATCATGACCGGCACCATCGTCGATGCAACCATCATTCATGCCCCCAGTTCGACCAAGAACCGGGGGCAGAAGCGCGACCCTGCCATGCACCAAACGAGGAAGGGCAAGCAGTGGTACTTCGGGATGAAAGCACACGTGGGCGTGGATAGTAAGACGAAGATGATTCACAGTGTGGTGGCGACAGCGGCCAACGTGGCGGACAGCACGGTATTGCCGGAGTTACTGCACGGGGAAGAGTCGAAGGTTTGGGGCGATCAGGCCTATCGGGGGCAAACGGAAGCCATGCGGGAAGTTGCGCCCGGAGCGCAGGACATGACCCACAAGCAGTACCGTTTCAAGGACCGCGTCGACGAAATAGAACGAGCCAAAAACCGCACCAAGTCTCGCGTGCGCTCGAAAGTGGAGCACGTGTTTGCGGTAATGAAGCTGAAGTTCGGGTTTGTGAAAGTGCGCTATCGAGGATTGAAGAAGAACGCCAACCGGGTGTTCGCCACCTGCGCCCTGGTCAACCTGTTCTTGGTACGCAAGAAGCTGCTGTACTCAGCGGCGTAGTGTCTTTCCAGGACGCCCGACTACCGGAACGGGGCCAGCCGGAGGGCTCAAAGAGCCAGTGGGGATGAAGGCATCGATCTGAACCTCACCTTTCAAGGCATTCCCGCTTGAAAGACAGGGGGTAGTTCAGAGGTTCCCTAGGGAAGAGGCGCAGTTTTAGCCGCGCCAATACATTTTATTGTTTGTTATCACGAGCCCGCCGCGGGTGAGGATCGGCTGTTTGGGCTACGGCAACTCTGAATTCCGCCCCTGAAAGCTACTTCCCCACATAGGTGTGCAGGCTGCTCTCCAGTTCCTCTTCCGCGAGGGCGTAGAGGTCGATCCATCCCTCCACCGGCAACGAGTCCGCCGGTAGCTGGTCGCGCCACACGGCAAACCGCGACCGGATCCGGCTGCCATAGCGGGCACCAATGACCTCAAACGGAATCCGCATTTCGAAGATCTCGCTGATCGCGACCTCGACTCCGCGAGTGCCGCTGTTTCCGTTGTTGGCCGAATAGCTGGCGAGTTTGTTTCGCTCATCGCCATTGCTCAGAACCCACTTCAGCAGCTTTTGCCCCACGGCATCGACCACCAGGCGATACGAATCCACCCGTGAATTGCGGTCCTTGCCATCGCGGTTCACCTCGAGGTTCACGATGATCTGGTATGGCCCTTCGGGCATCCCATCGTGAAAGTCGAGCCTCCCCGAAAGCGAATCGGCATCGACCCCGGCATACACCGCATCGAGCAGGAATTGTTTGCCATGCATCGCGCTGGTGCGCTGGTCCGACGTGTAGCTCGCCGCCCCCATCCACTCGAAGTAGCCGCTGACCACGCCATCCACCTTCGAAGTGACATACGCCGTCTGTGGATGGTGGCTAGGACGCACATACCCGCTGGCGATCGGCACAGTCAGCTCTTCCGGCGGAACACCTTCCAGCGCGGTATACACATTCGACAAATGCTTGCGGTACAACTCGTCAAAATCGCGATCGTTCGCCGAATGGTGCTCCGGACCGTACCACCAGTTCCAGTCGCTGCCCTCCGCGATCATCAACTCCTCCCACGCCAGTTTGCGTTGCGTCTCTGAAACCCGGTGGGCGTAACGGTCGTAATAATCCCTGGCTTCCGACAACAGGTCCCACGCTTTGTTGTCCTCAGGCGCGCCGATCCACACATTGAAGTTAGCGTTGATCCACGACCCCGGCACCAGCCGATTGAGTCGGTTGAAGTTTGACTCCTTGTGACGGGCAATCGCCTCGCTCACCGTTACCGGCTCGATCGACGGATCCCGTTCCAGCCCGTCATAGAAGCGCCGCAAAAACTCGCGACCCGACTGCGGGTAATACTCCCACGCATTCTCGCCGTCGAGAATGATGGACATGACCGCATCCCGGCCGCGCTCCAGCACCGGCCGTGCCGACTCGCGGATGCTATGAATAAGATGGTTCGCCGCGTCCTGAGCCAGCATTCCCGAGTACACGAAGCCAATGAGGTCCGAGAGTGTGTGATCGCGGAACACCAGGTTCATCCGCGTATCGCCCTTCTCGTAGCGATGGATGTTATAGAGTTGCTCGGCGCTGTCGCCATGCAGGCGTCCTCCGCTGTCGCGGGCGAAGTTGTAGTTGATGGTGCGGCTCAGCACGCCCTCGTCCGTCGCCATCCATTCGAAGCCTTGCCTGTGAGCCAGCGACAGCACCTCTTCCGAGACGCTCCCCTCCGAAGGCCACAATCCCACAGGACGCGCGCCAAATGTCGCCTGGTGCGATTCGATGGCCCGCTGAATCTGGTGATTCGCATCGTCCGGCCGCCGGAAGCGGCGCGCAGGCAGCGGTAGCCCGGGCGTCGATTCGGCCCCCGCGTTCGTATCGCAGATGAGGGGCAGTATCGGGTGGTAATACGGCGTCGTCGAGAGCTCCACCGAGCCTTTTGTCGCGGCCTCGGCGTAGGCGGGCACGACCTTTGCCAGTATCTCTCGCTGCTTCGCGATGATCGTCAACTGGTCTTCGCGTCCAAAATCTTCGCCCTTGCGAATCAGCGCAGCGACCTCTGGATCGGTCAGAAAATATTCATCGAACCAGGCCAGTTGCGACAGCACTTGCAAGTCGGCGTAGTCGCGCGTCACGAAGTGCGACTCAGCTCCCTCGGGTCGATCGAACGTCGCCCGATACCGCTCCAGCAATTCCCGGTAACGCGGATACCGTCCAACCATGTTCACCGGATTCGCCTGGAAGAGATAGCGCAGCGCAAACCGGCGCTCCGCCGCAGTGAGGTCCGCTGCCGGCTTCGCAATCAGGTCGAAGAACGGATCGTACGCCCGCCCACATGCGTAATCCTGAATCTGCGTGATCAGCGACGGCACCAGGTTGAAGTTCTGGTGGACGTTAGGAAACTCTTCCGCCAGCTTCACCATGCCGTAGTAGTCCTTCAGGGCATGCAGCCGTACCCAGGGAAGGCGATACTCGCCGGTGACCATGTCTTTGTAGAAAGGCTGGTGCATGTGCCAGAGCAGCACCAACCGGATTTTCGGGGAATTCTCGCTCATCGCATCCTGAATTGCGGAACAAGTGTAACAGGGGATTCACAGAGCGTGATACCGCGAATGTGTCCCAAAATGACACGTTGGTGGGAGAGCACAATTGCGACCGTGTACCTACACGCAAAGGGGCTAACGCAATCAGCCACTTACGGGGGATATGCTGAAGTTACACATGCGCTGAACTTCCATTACACTAACAGTTTGTGCGCATTCTCACCCGCTACATTCTGAAGGAAGTGAGCTCTCACGCTCTGCTGGGCGTGCTGCTCTTCACTTTCGTCATCTTCATGCGGGACCTCGGACGCTTGTTGGAGCTGGTCGTCCGCAACAGCGCTCCCCTGCCCAGCGTCGCGGAAATCTTCTTCTACACCCTTCCCACCACCTTCACCATCACCCTGCCCATGGGTGTATTGGTTGGCATCCTGATCGGATTAAGCCGGCTCGCTGCCGATAGCGAGGTCACTGCCATTCGCGCCAGCGGCATGGGCGCCGGAATGTTCGTTCGCGTGCTTGCGATTTTCGCCGTCGCCGCCTGGGGGCTGGGGATGCTGAATAGCATCTACGTCGCTCCCCGGTCGGCCGCGGCCCTCGAGCAACCTGCAGGATCGCTTGAAGTCCTCGCAGGCCTCCTACGAGATTCAGCCTCGCGTCTTCTACGAAGAGTTCAAGAACAGCGTTCTCTACGTGCAGGACGCAGTCCCCTCAAAAGGCCAGTCGTTGTGGCGCGGCATATTTCTGGCGGACATCACCGACCCTGCGTCTCCCAAAATCACTCTAGCCGAGCGCGGCGCCCTGCTCAGCGAATCTCCCGACAAGGTTCGCTTCCATCTCGAAGACGGCACCCAGCAGGAAATGGTCGCCAAGACGAAAGACCAGTACTCCATTACCACCTTCGACAGCACCGACATTCCGATCGAACTGCCCTTCAGCCGCCGATCATGGTCCTCGCGACCTGCTGCCTGTATCGGAGTTGGGCCTTCATGGCCTTTTGCAGAATGCAGGGCGCGAACGCGTCGCTGGCGCCGCCCTCGTAAAGATCGACCCGGTCTCTTCCTCTTACGATTTCCTCAAAGCGCGCTACTACGAGATCGAATTCCATCGCCGCTTTGCACTTCCGGCAGCCTGCCTGGTGCTGGCCTTGGTCGGAATTCCCCTCGGACTCTCCGCCCGCAAAGGCGGCCGCAGCGCCGGCTTCGTGCTGACCATCGTGCTGGTATTCGTTTATTACTTCTTCTCCCTGGTGGGAGTCTCTCTGGCCCGCCAAGGCAAAGTGTCCCCCTGGCTTGGGGTTTGGGCAGGCAATGCCTTCTTCTTCATTTGCGGACTGCTTCTGCTGTGGCGCGTCGATCGCATGCCGCTTGACCTTACGTTCCTGAGCAATATCTGGGGCGTCCTGGGCCAGTGGACCAACGCCATCGTCGAACGGCTGCCCGGCTCGCGCCACAGCCGGTGGGCTGGTTCCCGGGCTCACCAGCCCCGCAAGCGTTACAGCGCCAGGTTCCCTCTGATCCTCGACGACATGATCTTGCGCGACTTCGCCATGTATCTGGTGATGATCCTGTCCACCTTCCTTATCCTCGCGCTGGTCTTCACGTTCTTCGAGCTGCTGACCGACATCGTCCGCAACAAAGTCTCGTTTATCCTGCTCGCCGAGTATTTGCTGAACCTCAGCCCGTCGCTCATCTACCTGATGGCTCCCATGTCGGTCTTGCTTGCCGTGTTAATCACCTTCGGGCTGATGGAGAAGTCCAGCGAACTGACGGCCATGAAGGCCACCGGCGTCAGCATCTATCGCGCCACTCTTCCCGTAATCGTTCTATCCGCGCTCTTCGCCACTGGCCTGTTCATCTTCGACCAGGTCTACATCCCTCACACCAACAAGCAGCAGGAAATCATGCGCAATCAGATCAAGGGCAAGCCTCCGCAAACCTATCTGCAAGCCGATCGCAAATGGATCTTCGGCGAGAACAACCAGATTTACTACTACCAGGTCTTCGATCCCGACATGAACCGCTTCGGCGGAATTACCGTCTTCGAGTTCGACCCCGCCACCTTCCAGTTGACCCGGCGAATTCACGCCGACAGCGCGCATTGGGAGCCGGGCATCAAGAAGTGGGTCTTCGAGAACGGCTGGGTGCGATCGCTCAAGGGAGCCTCCATTCAGGAATACCACACCTTCGATGTCGCAACTTTCCCCCAGATCGGTGAAGATCCCAGCTATTTCAAGAAGGAAGTGCGCCAGTCCTCGGAGATGGATTACGAGGAGCTGCGAAATTACATTCAGGACTTGCAGCAAAGCGGCTTCGACACCGTCCGACTCAAAGTGCAGTTGCAAAAGAAAATTGCTTTCCCGCTGATCACGTTGGTGATGGCGGTGCTGGCCATTCCTTTTTCTGCGCGGAGCCGCCGTGGTGGCGCATTGGCCGGGGTCGCCATCGCGCTCGGCATCGCCGTCGTCTATTGGGTGACGGCCGGACTCTTCGAGGCCATGGGGAACGCCAACCAACTGCCCGCCATGCTGGCGGCCTGGGCTCCTGACTTCATCTTTGCCCTCGCCGGAGGCTACCTGCTCCTGCGTGTGCCGACCTAGAATGATCCGATCTGCACGGGCCGACGAATCCCTGCCTCCCATCCATCATCTAACCAACTTCGACAACATTGGATTGATGTACCCTTTCATCTGACCCATGTTCAAGAACCTGCGTCCGCTGTTTCCGTACCTCCGCAAATACCGCGCCACTTTTGTTATTGGCGCTCTCTGCGTGCTTTGCAACAACGGCGTCTGGATCCTGTTCCCACTCGTTATCCGTCGCGCCATCGACGACCTGAACCTGGGCGTAACCCGCCACAAGCTCTTCACCTACGCAGCATTGCTGCTCGCCGTTGCGGGCGTCAAAGCGATTTTCCAGTATCTGACCCGATGGATCCTGATCGGCGTCTCCCGCGAAATCGAATTCGACCTCCGCAACGACCTCTTCGCCCACCTCGAGCGCCTCTCCTACAGCTACTATCAGCGCACACGCACCGGCGACATCATGGCCCGCATGACCAACGATCTGAACGCCGTGCGCATGCTAGTCGGTCCCGGAATCATGTACACCGCCAACACCGTGGTATTCACCGTCGGTGCCTTGGTGTTCATGTTCAGCATCAGCCCCAGGCTCACCATCTTCGCTTTCGCGCCGCTCCCCATCGTCAGCATCGTGGTGCAGTATTTCGGACGCAAGATCCACGAGCGCTTCGAGCGCATTCAGGCCATGTTTTCCGATATCTCCGCTCGCGCCCAGGAAAATTTCTCCGGCGCGCGCATCATCCGCGCCTACGTGCAGGAAGAGGCGGAGATCGCCTTGTTCGAGCGCGCCAACCAGGAATACATCGCCCGCAGCCTTAAACTCGTTCGCCTGATGGGGATGCTCTGGCCCACGCTCACACTCTGCTCGGTGTGGCCATCGTGATCGTGCTCTGGGTCGGCGGCATCGAGGTCATCCATCATCGCATCAGCGTCGGCAGCTTCGTGGCCTTCAACACCTACATGGTGCAATTGACCTGGCCGGTCATCGCTCTGGGATGGGTCATCAACATCTTCCAGCGCGGCACCGCCTCCACCCTCCGTATCGAATCGATTCTCGCCGAGTCGCCTGAGATCACCGACGCGGGCGTGCCCGCATCCGGTGCGCCCACCGACGTCATCGGCGAGATCGAGTTCCGCAACTTGAGTTTCCACTACGGCCAGACCTTACAGGCAGCAGAACGCGGCTCAGGACGCCACCACGGCGATGAAGACGTCCTGACCAATGTGAACCTGAAGGTTCCCGCCGGCACCAGTCTCGCCATCGTGGGCCCCACCGGCTCGGGAAAATCCACGCTGGTCTCGCTCATCCCACGGATCTACGACGCCGCGCCCGGCTCCGTGCTCATCGACGGCCGCCCCATCCGCGAGTTCCCCCTCGCACTGCTGCGCCAGAACATCGGTTTCGTGCCGCAGGAGACATTTCTCTTCAGCGACACCATCCGTGAAAACATTGCCTTCGGCGCGCTCGACGCCACCGACGCCGCTGTGCGCCGCGTTGCCGAGGCTGCCGACATCGCCAGCGACATCGAAAGCTTCCCCGAGGGATACGGCACTCTGGTCGGCGAGCGGGGCCTGACTCTCTCCGGCGGACAAAAACAGCGTACCGCCATCGCTCGAGCACTGATTCGCAATCCCCGGATCCTGGTGCTGGACGACGCGCTCTCCAGCGTCGACACCCAGACCGAAGACCGCATCCTCAATCACCTTCGCGAGATCATGCACGGCCGCACCACCATCTTCATCTCGCACCGCGTCTCCACCGTGCGCAACGCCGATCGCATCGCCGTGCTGCACAACGGCCAGATCGTCGAGTACGGCACCCACGACGAGCTCATCGACCGCAACGGCTATTACACCGAGCTCTACAACAAGCAGTTGTTGGAAGAGGAATTGGAAACGGTTTAGCCGGAATATCCGGGCTATTGTTATCCGCCAGCCGACAGATCGAGGCTTTGGCTAAGCGTCCAGCCCACTTTCCCACTGGGCAGTTTGATCTTGAACCACCACGCCTGCCTTCCCATCTTCGTCACTCTTGCCGAGCAACTGGAACCGCCACACCCTCCGCCATCAGGCTCAGTGATGAAGCCTCCGTCGGCTTCTTTGTACAAACAGCCCTCCGCCCAGAAGTCGGCCCAGCCTTCCCCGAGATGCGCGTAGCGCAGGATCGTATCGCCTTCCTTGACTTTCAGTCCCGCGATGGACTCGGTCACTCGCACGATATCGGGCGCGTCGACAACAATCAGGTCCTCCAGCACCTCGACCATGGTGTCTGCTTGAACAGACCCAACTTCCCGGCGCGTCGGCTTCCAGCTATCGGCGATTCCCGCCAACTGCAGCACCCGCAAGCGCGCGCCAGACGTAGCAATGCGCCCACTCGCCCGCACCGCAGGCAGCTTCGGAGGGTTCGCGCTCGGTGTGCAGTTGTACTGCGCCAAGCCCACACTCGGACAGATCATAATCAGCGCTACAACGCCGAGCGTCAGTCGGCGATTACCCATTGCGTACCATCTTCCCCACCACCGCCCGCAGCGCGTCAACCGCCAGTTGCGCCGCATGTCCGGACGCCGGCGGCAATCCGCCGATCTCCATCACTACCGAGTCCTTTGTAATGGCGCCGGCTTCCTGAATTGTCTTCCCCGCGACCATCTCGGTGATGAGCGACCCACACGCCATTGCCGGCACGCATCCCTTCGCCAGAAATCGCGCCTCAGCGATACGCCCACCAGCCACTTTGATTGATAACTCTAGAATGTCGCCACACGCCGGGTTCTCCACCCGCACACGCGCATCTGCGTGGTTAAGGTCGCCCGCGTTGCGAGGATGTTCGAAATGATCTAGAAGTTGAGCCGAATACATTCTCGCCTTGCAGAGTACCGCATCCATTCCGGCGCCACAAAGCCCTTCGTATAATCGACCTACCTATGCCCTCAACCTACACTCCGCAACGCGTCGTCTGCCTGCAGCCCAGCGCCACTCTGACCATGCGCGACCTGGGCCTGCTCGATCGT
The DNA here is from genome assembly GCA_963699185.1 of uncultured Acidobacteriaceae bacterium. Taxonomy (GTDB): domain Bacteria; phylum Acidobacteriota; class Terriglobia; order Terriglobales; family Acidobacteriaceae; genus DASRAA01. Next base: position 3,255,364 of record OY969419.1, read on the forward strand.
GTTGTGGCCTGTACGAAATACTGCGCTGACGTCTGTCCCGAAGCCATCAACGGTTCGCGCCTCATCATCTCCGACTCTTGGACTGCCCAAGCCCAACAGATCCTCGCCGCCCAGCCAGACCTCGTTATCGCGTCTGTACCCTATCAACTCGAAGCTGTGGCGGAAATCCTGAAAGCGGGTACACGGTTTCTGGGACTGGCTCCCCACACCCTCGCCGAAATCTACGCCGACATCGTCGCAATCGCCGGTATCATGGGTGTCCCCGGGCGAGGCGACCAGGTCGTCTACAGAATCCAAGCCGCGATCGAAGACGTCCGCGCCCGTTCCACAGCCGTCGCCAGGCCTCGCGTCTTCTGCGAGGAATGGGGCAAGCCCATCATCGCCTCGCAACCCTGGGTCGCCGAACTGATCGAAGTTGCAGGCGGCACGTTCGTTGGCGACCCAACCAAGACGCTCACAGCCGACGATGTCGCGCAACTTCAGCCAGACGTCCTGCTCGCGGCATGGTGCGGTGCAGGCGACCGTGTTCCGCTGGAAAAGATCGTGCAGCAACGCAACTGGACTGACTTGCCCGGCGTGCGCGCGCAACGCGTCTTCTGCATCAACGACGAGTTGCTCAACACGCCGGCGACTAGCTTGATCGGCGGCCTGCACGCCATCGCCTGGGCACTGCATCCCGATCGATTCCCCAAGCCACCGGGAATCCGGCGGCTCACCGACCTGTGATATAAATGGCTCATGCCCCCGCGCTATCAGACAGCTAACCGACGAACTCACGAATCTCGCCGACTCCGCCGAAAGCGCCGAGCACCTGATGAGCATGATCGTCGAGCGCCTGCAGGAACTGCTGCCCCATTTCAACTGGGTCGGCTTTTACATGCTCGACGAAGGCGCCGACGGCGCGGAGCCGATGCTCGTCCTCGGTCCCTACGTCGGCGCGGAAACCCCGCACAAACGCATTCCGCTCAATCAGGGAATCTGTGGCGCTGCCGTTTCGTCCGGCGCAAACCGTGATCGTCGACGACGTGAATGCCGACCCTCGCTATCTCGCCTGCTCGATCGAAACCAAGTCCGAGATTGTCGTCGCCGGTTTTTGTGAACGGGAAGGCCGTGGGAGAACTCGACATCGATAGCCATCTTCCGGCAGCCTTCACCGACGAGGACCGCCAACTGGTCGAGCACTGCGCCAGTCTGGTTGGCCGATTCCTGGAGACGGCCTCATGATCGCCTTCGGTCCGGCGGCACCCGCGAAATCGAGGAACTCATTTTGACCAAGCAAGTGGTGGCCGCCTTGATCCAGCGCGGCGACGAAATCCTGTGTTGTCAGCGCACCGAGCATCAGGCCCTCCCGCTCAAATGGGAATTTCCCGGCGGCAAAATCGAAGCCGGTGAAACCCCGCCCCAGGCATTGCGCCGCGAACTCGACGAGGAGTTGGGAATCAAGCGCGGAAATCGGCCGCAAGATTGCCCGCATCCTGCACACCTACCAGAACGGCAACTCCGTCGACCTGCATTTCTTCTTGATCGAGCGGTACGAGAACGAACTCCAGAACCGGATCTTTCGCGAGATCCGCTGGGTAAACGGCCGACTTCCCGCCCTCGACTTCCTCGATGCCGACAAAGAACTAGTCCGCCAGCTCGCCTCCGGAGACCTCCTTTAGGTGTTGCCTTACTTTTTGAACTTCGGTACGGGAAGGGCGATATTTGTTTGTGACGCGGGTCTGGTTCTCTAGCCACTAGCCACTAACCACTGTTCCCGCCCGTCACAAACCACGCAATCGTCAACCCGATCATGATGATCGTCGTCGCCCACGCAATCGCATTGAACCACGTGCCGTTCACGTGTTTGCCCATCAACTCGCTCTTGTTTATCAGCAGCAGCATGAAGATCAGCACAAACGGCAGCACGATTCCGTTTACGACCTGCGACAGAATGCTGATCTTCACCAGCGGAATATTCGGAATCAGGATCACGGCCCCACCCGCGATCAGCAGCAGCGTGTAGAGCCAATAGAACACCTTCGCTTCGCCGAATTTCTTGCCCACGCCCGACTCAAAACCCAGCCCCTCGCAAACCGTGTAGGCCGTTGAAATTGGCAGGATCGAAGCCGCGAACAGCGACGCATTGAACAACCCCGCAGCAAACAGGATGTAGGCATACTCACCGGCTAACGGCCGCAGTGCCTGGGCCGCGTCGGCGCCGTCGCGAATCTGCCGCACCCCGTGCGCGTACAGCGTCGCCGCGCACGCCACCACAATGAACCACGCCACGATGTCGGTGAACAGGCAGCCGATGATCACGTCCCATCGCGAAGCCCGGTATTCGCGCGAGCGGTAATTCCCTTCTCCACGATCGACGACTGCAGATAGAACTGCATCCACGGTGCAATCGTCGTCCCACCACGCCAATGACCATGTAAATATATGAGGAATCGTGGAACGCCGAACGATGCGGGCGGCTTGAACGTGGCCACAAACGCCTCCCGCCAACTCGGGCCCGCCAGCACTCCTGCGATGATGTAGGCAAAATAGAAGAACGATGCCGCCAGAAAAACCTTCTCGACGCTCTTGTATGTGCCCTTCACCACCATCAGCCATACGACGAGCCCTGCAAGCGGCACACTGATGTACTTCGAAATGTGAAACAGCTCCAGGCTGCTCGCGACGCCCGCAAACTCCGCCACCACGTTGCCGAAGTTGGTGATGACCAGCCCCAACATCATGAAAAACGTAATGCGCAGCCCGTACTCCTCGCGGATCAGGTCGCTCAGTCCCTTGCCGGTGACCGCGCCCATGCGCGCCGACATCTCCTGCACCACCACCAGCGCGATCGTCATAGGGATCATGACCCACAGCAGCAGGTAGCCGAACTGCGCCCCCGCCGCCGAGTAGGTATAAATACCGCCCGCGTCGTTATCGACGTTCGCCGTGATGAACCCCGGCCCAATCACGGCCAGGAACATCAGCAGGCGGATTCTCCAGACTTTCAGCCGACGGGATTCAGACATGACACCGGAGTTTCAGGTGAGATCGTGAAGCCACCCAGAATAACTGCACGTATTGAAATGCGCCAATGCTCACCAGACTTTGCGGAATTATGAGGAGGGGAGCGTCGCTACAGCTTGGCGCGCAGCATGTTGATCACGTCATCGGCCGTGATCACGCCCGTCAGCACGCCTTCTTCGTCGATCACCGGCAGGGTCAGCAGGTTGTACTTGTCGAACAGTTCGCGCAACCTCTTTTTCATCGGCCCCGGGATGGACGGTGTGCATGTGGCCGCGTGCTCAGCAGCATCAGCGGAGTCTCCGGCGTCGCCAGCACCATCTTCGCCAGCGGAACCGTGCCCGAGCAGCTTTGCCTTGCTCGCCAATAATGTAGATCGTGCTGACACTCTCCACGCCGCCTTCGAAGTTGCGCAACATCTCGATCGCATCCGCCACCTTCGCGCCCGGCCTTCAGCGCCATGTACTCGGTGGTCATGCGCCCGGCGGCCGTGTCTTCCTCGAAGGTCATCAGCTCGGCTGACTTCGGCGCGCTCCTCCGGCTCCATCTCGGTGAGGATTTCCTGCGTCGCCTCCGGAGGCATGTCGCCGAGCAAATCGGCGGCGGCGTCGGGATCCATCTCCTCCACGATGTCGGCCGCGCGGTCGGAATCGAGCGAGCTGAGGATCGACACCTGCATCTTGGGATCGATCTCCTCCAGCGTTTCGGCGGCGACTTCTTCGTCCAGGGTCTCGAACACGGCCTCCCGCTCCGTCGGAGCCAAGTTCCTCCACGATGTCCGCAATGTCGGCCGGATGCAGCTTCGCCAGCCGATCCAGCGAGATCTTCAGCTTCACGCGTCGCGCCGGATCGGTCTCGATCAGATCGACGAACTCCCACGGAATCATCCGCGGAGGAATCTTCGCTCCAGCAGTGCGTGCAGCGCCGCTGACGGAACCACTCCCTTCAGCAGCCGACGGATCGCTCCGCGCGCGCCCACATCCACTGCGGCCAGCTTGAGCACAATGTGCTCATGTCCCAGCTCTTCGTGAATATCGACGTCATTCACCCGCACGACCTTGCGGCCATGCACGTCGATGATCTGCTGGTCGAGCAGGTCGCGTTCCAGCAGCAGCATGCCTTCGCCGCTCGCGTACGGAGTCCAATCCGCGGCCATGCTGTCGGCGCGCACGCCTCCATTGACCGACTCCACCGACTTGATCGCCAGCAGCCGTACGCCATGCCGCGTCTTCACCACGAATCCCGAAACGCGGTTGGGATCTTCCTGCGGAACCAGCGCGACCTCGCGCACTTTTCCCACGGGCGAAGTGCCCGACGGATCGTACACAGGCGCGCCAATCAGTTCCGAAAGTGCAAGCGACGGCATCACTGCCAATATAGCGGAACCGCAGCCCACAAATTCAGTTGTTTTTGTCTTACCTGCTCCTGAACCTTTCCGCCCCGCATCGCGTAAACTCCACTACGGACGCCCTCATGAATCCGACTCGTCATCCTCTTCTTGTCGCCCTGCTGGCGCTCCTGACCTCAGGCGTCATGCTCTACTTCAGCACCGGCCTGCACCCGCTGTGGTGGGTCATTTGGATCGCTCCCGTTCCGGTATTGCTCCTCGCTCCTCGCGTTTCGCGGCGCATGGCTTTCGCCGTAGCATTCCTGGCTTGGGCAATCGGCGGCCTCAATCTCTGGAGCTACTTCCGCCATTTGCTGTCCACACCACTCATCGTCACGCTGTTAATCATCGGATTGCCCGCCCTGCTCTTCGCCCTCGACGTTCTTCTCTATCGCCGGCTCCTCGCCAAATCCGCCTGGCGCGCCGCGCTGGTCTTCTCCAGCTTCTGGGTTGCCTGCGAATTCCTGAACGCCCTCACCTCTCCTCACAGCACCGCCGGCAACCTCGCCTACACGCAGATGAACTTCCTCCCCATCCTGCAAATTGCCTCCATCACCGGCATCTGGAGCATCAGTTTCTGCGTGTTTTTGTTCGCCGCCACAGCCGCCGTCCTCATCGGACGCCACGGCCGCGCCCCTGATCGCCGAGTCCTCGCCATTGCGGTCTCGTGTTTCTTGCTCACGGTACTTGGATTCGGCGTCTGGCGTCTCAACACCAGGCCGCCTACCTCATCCACCGTGACTGTCGGACTTGTCGCCTCCGACTTGCGCCAAAATCTCCTGGCCGAACACTCCGCCGACACGCTTCGCCTGCTGCACGACTATGCCAGCCAGTCCGAGCTTCTCGCCGCAGCCGGAGCCCGCGCCATCGTCATTCCCGAGAAAATCGCTGTCCTGCTCGACTCCGATCTCCCCCAAGCCGATCCCCTGCTTCAATCCACCGCCGCCAACACCAACGCGCTCATCATCGTCGGAGTCATTCACCCCACCACCGGCGCGAAATGGAACGAGGCGCGTCTCTACTTTCCCGACGGCTCCATCCGCACCTACGAAAAGCACCACATGTTGCCGGTCTACGAAGGCCAGCTCACGGTCGGGACCACACGCACCGAATGGCGCGAACCCTCCGGCCTCTGGGGCATCACCATCTGCAAGGACATGGATTTCCCCCAACTCAGTCGCGACTACGCCAACGATGGCGTAGGTCTCTTACTCGTGCCCGCCTGGGACTTCGACGCCGATGGCTGGTGGCATGGCCGCATGGCGATTCTTCGCGGAGTCGAAAGCGGATTCAGCATCGCCCGCGCCCCCAAGCAAGGCATTCTCAGCGTGAGCGACAATCGTGGCCGCGTCCTCGCCGAAAGATCCACCAGCGACGCACCCTTCGCAACCCTCGTCGCCACCGTGCCCGTCCAACACGAGTCCACTCTCTACGATCGCTTTGGAAACTGGTTCAGCTGGCTCAACCTCGCCGTTTTACTGATCCTCATCGCCACTTCCATCACGCGAGAGGTGAAACCAAACGCTATCGTTCGTCCGCAATGATGCGTGCCCCACCCTTGTCGCGCAACACACGATCTAATCCCCGAGCCCTCCTGGGTGCCCCACCCTTGTCGTCCGCGGCGGCGGACGACAGGGTGGGCCCGTTCCCCTTCCCCCGCACTCGCCCCTCTGCGACACTACCCACGTGCCCACCTACCACGTCAACGCCATCCTCTTCGATCTCGACGGAGTCCTCGTCGACTCCACTCCCTGCGGCTCCCGCATCTGGACGGCCTGGGCCAACCAGCACCACCTCGACGCCGCCTACGTCGTCCACATCGGACACGGCCGCCCCACCGTCGAGACCGTCCGCCTGGTCGCGCCCCACCTCGACGCCCCTCACCAGGCCGAACTCATCGAGCAAGCCGAGATCGCCGACGTCGCCGGCCTCGAGGTCCTGCCCGGAGCCCGCGCCCTGCTCGTCGCCCTCCCGCCCGACCGCTACACCATCGTCACTTCCGGAGGACGCCGCCTCGCCACCACCCGCCTCCACGCCGTCGGACTCCCCATCCCTCCCACCATGATTACCGCCAGCGACATCACCCGCGGCAAGCCCGATCCCCAGCCTTATCTCGCCGGAGCCGCCGCCCTCGGCTTCGATCCCCGCACCTGTCTGGTCTTCGAGGACGCCCCTTCCGGCATCCACGCCGCCCACGCCGCCGGAGCCACCGTCATCGCCCTCCCCACCACCTACCCGCAGGACGAGCTCTCCAACGCCGACGCCATCATCCCGTCGCTGGCAGCCGTGTCAGCGACGATGGATATGAATCACAACCCGCCGCTGAGGATCGAAATCACCACTGCTTGAGGGACGCGTGTTTTTTTGGGGTGTGTCATCCGGAGTGAAGAAAGAAATCTAGTTCCGGATGTTCTCCAGCAGTTTCTCGACTTCGGCCTTCTTGTCGGCCGTCAGAGGTAAAAGGGGCAAGCGCGGAGGGCCTCCATAGAGGCCGTTGAAGTCCATGGCGTACTTCACGCCTGGGATGCTGAGCTCTCCCACGATGCGTTGGGCGGCTTGGGAAATGCGGGCCTGCTTCTCGCGGGCGAGGTCCATGTCTCCCTCTTTCCAGGCCGCGTAGATCTCGTAACATGCGGTGGGAGCGCAGTCGGCAAAGGCGAGGATGGCGCCTACGGCTCCGGCATCGAGGGAGGGAGCGAGCTTCTGGGCCGCTCCTACAAGCACCTGGAATCCCACTTCTTTCTGGCGGGTCTTCAGCAAGCCGACAACTTTGACCGCGGCGGACGAGGGTTTTGTGGCCGGGGCCTTGGTGGAGGGAGGGTTGGCGGCTGACGTACTCGTTGCGGAAATTTCGGCGGGAGCTCCGATGGAAACCAGCGCGCCACCATCAGCACTGGCAGGAGCCGCAGCGGCTTGCAGCATGCGTCCGGTGACTGCGGCGAAGGTCTCGGTGACGGTGGCCTTGCGTTGAATGTGACGCGTGCCCTCGACCATCTTCTGCACCTTCTCGATGGAGCCCGACGACTCCTTGATGCCGATGAGGTTGGGGTGCTCGGCGAGCTCGATGACCAGCTCGGCGGGAATGTCGTAGCCGGTGGCCTGCGGGAAGTTGTAGATGATGACCGGCAGGGGCGAGCGGTCGCACACGAAACGGTAGAAGGCCAGCATGTTTTGCGGATTGGCCATCTGCGATTTGTAGTAGTGCGGGGTGCGGACCATAGCCACGTCGTAGCCGATGTCGTAGGCGTATTCCGTCAGCCGCAGGGTCTCGATGGCGGACTCGATGCCGGTTCCGGCGATCATGACCTTCTCGTTAGCGGCGGCGGCGATGGCGGTCTTCAAGGCTTCGCGGCGCTCGTCGTCGCTGAGCAGGATGGCCTCGCCGGTAGAGCCAAGGACCACGATGCCCACGGTGGGCGTGCGCGAATAGTGCTCGACATTCTGCTCGAGCTTGCGGTGGTAGATGCGGCCGTCAGGATAGAACGGGGTGGTGATCGGGGGAAAGATTCCGTGAAGAAACATGTCAGTTTGCCGGTGGTTGGTCCGGTATCAGTTTAGCGCGTTCGATTCGTACGCTGCTGCCGCAAACTCAAGAACCTTTACCAAGCGTGGTAGTTCGAGTTCGAAAACTTCGGCGATCTCGGTAACCGGGCTTCCCTCTGCAATGGCGCCCAGCACGACATTCAATGGAGCGTCTGAGGCACAGAGCATCCATAAGCGGTTTTCGCCGTCGTCCAAGAGTTCCACCTCCGGACAATCCGTCCAATCCAAGCGGAGCGCGTGCTTGAGCCAGTCCGGCGGAGGCGGTGCGGGCGGTTTCGGCTGAGGGGCTTTGGTGGGGCGGTCGTGAGGCTGGTTGCGAAGTTTCTCCGCCCAAGCGTTAAAGGCCTCGATAACCGCCTTCTGGAGGGGCAGACCTTGTTTAGCCGCGAGCGCCTTGATGCGCCGCCTGTCGACGTCGGAAATGCGGATCTGAATCAAGAATTTCTCAGGCTTCGGCATTGCGGTACCCTCCCCCCACCCGTTGCGTCTGGAACCACCGGCGAAGGGACGAAGTTAGAGCAAGTGGTTTATTTTGTTTAATTTTGCTTGACGTCTATGGCAAATAGTTTCAATACAACCAATACAAATACTTGCAATACTTTAAATACCCGCAAGTGAGCGGGAGACGGCCATGCACACCAACCCTTTCGCCTCGCCGAGTCAAGGTCTACAGGAAATGGGAACGGCGGCGAAAGGGCGCGGGTCACAGGAGGATGTGATTAGCGCAAGTTGTCGGTGGGTAAGTCGTCGGAGACTCAGATTGGGTCGCGGACTTTTCGCGATTGCAAGGAAAAGACCCCACCCCGCCAAAGGCAGGCGGGATGGGCCACCCGAACCTCAAGGTTGTGTCATACTCTTCATACAAGTATGACTCAGGAGGCCTGGAGTGGCAGAAGAGAGAAGTTATCTGTTTCAAGCGCGGATTTCGGAAGAAGAGAAACGCCGAATTAAGACCCTGGCTGCGAGCCAGGGCATAACGCTGCAGAAAGCGCTCACAGCAGCGTTCTCCGCCTGGGAAAGGGAGTTAAAAGCCGGTGGGACGAAGGAGTCTCGGCAGAGTAAGAAAGCTGGAGGGAAGTAGGCGCTGAAGCGATTGCATGGCGACGGTTAAAAGGCGCACTCCCAGAGGTCTTACGATATTGGACCCAGAGGAAAAAGCCCGGCCTAGTTGGCACACAATTGACATTGGGTAACCCGGCGCTCTGGACTACCATGGTTTTCACACTGCAGTCTAGGGAACCTCTGAACTACCCCCTGTCTTTCAAGCGGGAATGCCTTGAAAGGTGAGGTTCAGATCGATGCCTTCATCCGCACTGGCTCTTTGAGCCCTCCGGCTGGCCCCGTTCCGGTAGTCGGGCGTCCTGGAAAGACACTACGCCGCTGAGTACAGCAGCTTCTTGCGTACCAAGAACAGGTTGACCAGGGCGCAGGTGGCGAACACCCGGTTGGCGTTCTTCTTCAATCCTCGATAGCGCACTTTCACAAACCCGAACTTCAGCTTCATTACCGCAAACACGTGCTCCACTTTCGAGCGCACGCGAGACTTGGTGCGGTTTTTGGCTCGTTCTATTTCGTCGACGCGGTCCTTGAAACGGTACTGCTTGTGGGTCATGTCCTGCGCTCCGGGCGCAACTTCCCGCATGGCTTCCGTTTGCCCCCGATAGGCCTGATCGCCCCAAACCTTCGACTCTTCCCCGTGCAGTAACTCCGGCAATACCGTGCTGTCCGCCACGTTGGCCGCTGTCGCCACCACACTGTGAATCATCTTCGTCTTACTATCCACGCCCACGTGTGCTTTCATCCCGAAGTACCACTGCTTGCCCTTCCTCGTTTGGTGCATGGCAGGGTCGCGCTTCTGCCCCCGGTTCTTGGTCGAACTGGGGGCATGAATGATGGTTGCATCGACGATGGTGCCGGTCATGATCCGCACTCCCCGGCTCTGTAAATACAGGTTCACCGTCTGCAGAATCTCCCCGCCCAAACCGTGCTCTTCCAGCAAGTGACGGAACTTGCAAACCGTCGTCTCGTCCGGCACTGGTTCCCGCCCCAGATCGATGCCCACAAATTGCCGCATCACCGCCGAGTCGTACAGCGCCTCTTCCAGCCCAGGGTCCGACAGGTTGAACCATTGCTGGAGAAAGTACACGCGCAGCATCCGCTCCAGCCCCACCGGGGGCCGCCCGTTGCCGGCTTTTGGATAGTGAGCCTCGATCAAGCCGCACAACTGGGCCCACGGCACTACCTGTTCCATCTCTTCCAGAAACAAAGCACGCCGCGTCTTCTTCGCGTACGGCTCGAACCCGTTCGCCATCGCCAGTGTCTGCTGCTTCATCGCTCTACAGGCCTCCACCAAATTTCCTCTCACTCTAGCCTGCAGATCGGTGGAAATCGGAGTACTTGTTCAGAGTCTCCCTAGGAGCACTTATGCGTCACATGTGTTTCACAGTCATTCTTGCTGTGCTGATTCCACTATGCGGGTTGGCTTCACAGGGCCAGGCCGCCGCGCCGTGGCGGTCGGGGCAGCCCGTACCACCAGCAACACCAACTTCTGCACCACCCTCTCAGAGCGATTCTCCGCCACTGAGAAACCACCATATTCTGCTTACACCCGCTGGCGCTCCTGGAACGGGAGAACCTTATTGGATCGCGGTCGCCCCCGATGGTCAGCTAGCCGTTCTGCCTGTTACCCAACTTCAGGCGAAGATGGCCGCGGGATATCGTCCGTACACCTTCGGAGAGTTTCAGGATGCCCTAACAATGCTGATGAACTCGAACGCCGCCTTAACTGCGCAGGTCAAGGGGTTGCAATCGACACAATCCTCCACCGCCGCGCAGTCACAACCCCCTACGGTCTCGCAGCAAGATCGCACTCAGACAGAGGCTCAGGTACGTGACCAGCAGCGAAGGCAGGCAGCGCTCATGTTCTTGATGGGTCAGCGACCAGTGCAGCCGTACCAGCTTCCTATGCCCAAAGCGCCCAACAATGGCCTGAACTGCACCACTACGTACATCGGAACAACTGCCTACACAAACTGCCACTGAGGATGACGAAGATGGTGGAGCCCGGCAGAAACGGATCATGCCGAGCTGCCCGGCTAGATGCTATTCGACTGAGGCATTAACTAGATGGAAGAACGCAATTTAAACACTTGGGAAGACTTTGAGATGCAATTGCAAGACTTGCGGAAGGGGCGCGAGACATCCTGCAACTCACCAAAATCGTCGTTGTTGTTCCGTGGCCAAGAAGAATCTTGCTGGTTACTGAAGACGACACTTGACCGCAAACGGGAGCGGATGCTGTTTACCGACTACTACCACATAATCTCCCGGATTCAACCGCAGATCGAGACTCTTACTGGAACAGAATGGCCGATTCCTGATTACCCGGCGGTGGAGCAATCAACGACAGAATATGATGCGTTCAGTCTGCAACTTTGGAGTGGGAGGTGCCCCGGCTATGCGTATATGGCATACCTGCGGCACCACGGATTTCCGTCACCGCTTCTGGACTGGACCCGATCGCCGTATGTGGCTGGATACTTTGCGTTCAGCAAAGCCAGTATGAATTCGACGAACAGAGTTTCCATCTATGTTTTCTCGGAAATTCGAAACAAGTTATCTGGCAGCAAGATGCCCGTACTTTACCGATATGGGCCATATGTCAGGACGCACCGCAGGCACGCTTTGCAGCAGAGCGAGTACACGCTGTGCCTCGGGTTCGACAGCGAGTGGCGATTTGAGCAATATGACAGCGTCTTTGATCGAGGCCTACATCAGCAGGCTGCTTGCATAAAATTTACGATTCCAGCGGCCGAGCGGCCAAAAGTACTCAGATTGCTTGATGCATACAATTTGAATGCATTCTCCCTCTTCGGCTCTGAAGAAAGCATGATGGAGACGCTAGCGATTAGAGAATTCTGTTTGAACGAAGATCCTCACAAGACGACTGCTGCATGGTAACTGAAGATCGGGCGGATGTCCCTGCCCGGCGGGCGGGGTGGGTTTTATGATTCAGCCGCTGTGATGCTGGCCTGAAGGCCAGTACTACCCTATTTTGCGGCGGCGGCGCGCTCGGCGTGAAGCTGCTGTAGCGCGTAGACCTTCAAGTCTCCGCGTTGCAGGGCGGCGATTCCATCGCATGCCGCGCGCGCTGCCGAGAGAGTCGTGATGGTCGGGATGCGCGCGGTGACGGCTGCGCGGCGAATCGCTTTTTCGTCGAACCAGGGATCGATGCCGTGTGGCGTATTGACGATCAGGTGCAGGCGCTCGCCCTTGATGAGGTCAACCACGTTGGGGCGACCTTCTTTGACCTTGTATACGCGCTCAACCTGCATGCCCGCATCTTCGAGAATCTTCGCGGTGCCGTGAGTTGCGACCAGGCTGAAGCCGAGTTCAACGAAGCGCTGTGCGACTTCGGCGACGAAGGGCTTGTCGCGATCGTTGGCGCTGATAAAGACGCGGCCCGAAGTCGGCAGGACTTGTCCGGCGGCGGCCTGAGCCTTGGCGAAAGCTTCGCCGAAGGTGTCGGCCACTCCCATGACTTCACCGGTGGATTTCATTTCGGGACCGAGGACCGTGTCGACGCCGGGGAACTTGCCCCAAGGGAATACCGGTGACTTCACGTAGTAACAGTTGCCAGTGTCGAGGTCGGTGCCGCGCTCGACGTTCTCGGGGAGAAAGTCGCGCAGCTTGCGTCCGGTCATGAGGAGGGCGGCGATCTGGGCGAGCGGAACTCCGGTGGCCTTCGAGACGTAGGGCACGGTGCGGGAGGCGCGCGGGTTGACCTCGATCACGAAGACTTTGTCGCGCTGAATCGCGTACTGAATGTTCATCAGGCCGATGACTTTCAGCGCACGAGCGAGACGGAAGGTGTAGTCGCGGATCGTTGCCAATACTTCCGGCGAGAGGTCTACCGAAGGGAGCACGCACGAGGAGTCACCGGAGTGGATGCCGGCTTCTTCGATGTGCTGCATGATGCCGCCTATCACGACGTCTTCTCCGTCAGAGAGAGCATCGACGTCGACTTCGGTCGCGGACTCGAGGAAGTGGTCGATCAGGACGGGCCGCTCCTGCGAATACTCGACCGCTTCCTTCATGTAACGCTGCACCGACTCGTCATCGTAGGCGATCACCATGGCGCGTCCGCCGAGCACGTACGACGGCCGCACCAGGACGGGATAACCGACGCGATTGGCGTTGGCAAGGGCTTCTTCGACGCTGGCCGCGGTCGCTCCGGGAGGCTGCGGAATATCAAGCTCCTCGAGCAGCTTGCCGAAGCGCTTACGGTCTTCCGCAAGATCGATGCTCTCGGGTGAGGTTCCGATGATCGGGACGCCCGCGCCTTTCAGAGGCAAGGCGAGGTTTAGAGGGGTCTGGCCGCCGAACTGCACGATCACTCCGACTGGAGCTCCGCCTTCGGATTCGTGTTCGTACACCGCCATGACGTCTTCGTAGGTGAGCGGCTCGAAGTAGAGGCGATCGCTGGTGTCGTAGTCGGTGGAGACGGTCTCGGGATTGCAATTGACCATGATCGTCTCGTAGCCGTCGTCGCGCAGGGCGAACGCGGCGTGGCAACAGCAGTAGTCGAACTCAATTCCCTGCCCGATGCGATTGGGCCCGCTGCCCAGGATGATCACCTTCTTGCGGTCGGTCGGCGTGGCCTCGTCTTCTTCTTCGTAGGTCGAGTACATGTACGGAGTGAAGCTCTCGAACTCAGCGGCACAGGTGTCGACGCGTTTGTACACGGGACGAACACCGTGCTGCTTACGCAACTGATGAATTTTCTCGGAGGAAGCTTTGCCCTCGTTGGACTCGAGCGAGTTGCCCAGCCGGGCGTCGGAGAAACCGACGCGCTTGAGGTGGCGCAGGGCGGCGGTGCCAATGGTCTCGAGCGGAAGGCTGCTCAGCTTGGCCTGCTCGTCGGCAATTTCCTTGAGTTGGTGCAGGAACCAGGGGTCGATGTTGGTCATCTGCGCGATCTCGCGAACGGTCATCCCTTGCGAGAGCGCGTAGCGGATGTATTGCAGGCGCTCAGGATGCGGCGTCACCAGGCGTTTGGTAAGAATGCGCGGCTCAATTTTCTCGGAACCAATGCGCTTGCCGGTCTCCAGCGATCGCACGGCTTTGAGCAAAGCCTGCTTAAAGGTTCGTCCAATGGCCATGACCTCGCCGACGGACTTCATCTGCGGACCGAGGGATTCGTCGGCACCGGGGAATTTCTCGAACTGCCACTTGGGGATCTTCACGACTACGTAGTCGAGTGTGGGTTCGAAACAGGCCGGCGTCTTGCGCGTGATGTCGTTGGTGATTTCGTCGAGTGTGTAACCGACGGCGAGCTTGGCGGCGATTTTCGCGATGGGAAAGCCGGTTGCCTTCGACGCCAAGGCAGACGAACGCGACACGCGAGGGTTCATCTCGATGACGACCATCCGACCGTTATGGGGATCGACGGCGAACTGGATGTTGGAGCCGCCGGTCTCGACGCCAATCTCGCGGATCACGGCGATGGCGGCATCGCGCATGGCCTGGTACTCGCGATCGGTGAGTGTCTGGGCGGGGGCGACTGTGATGGAGTCGCCCGTATGCACACCCATGGGATCGAAGTTCTCGATGGAGCAGATCACGATGACGTTGTCCGCCAGATCGCGCATCAACTCGAGCTCGTACTCTTTCCAGCCGAGGATCGACTCTTCCAGCAGAACTTCGTGGACGGGCGAGAGGTCGAGACCGCGAGCGAGGAGTTCGAGCAGTTCGTCGCGGTTGTACGCGATGCCGCCACCGGTTCCGCCAAGCGTGAACGAGGGACGGAGAATGACCGGGAATCCAATCTTGCTGGTGAAATCCATCCCGTCCTTCAGATTGTTGACCAGGGAGGACTTGGGCACGTCGAGGCCGATCTTGGTCATCGCATCTTTGAAGAGCAGGCGGTCTTCGCCCTTCTTGATGGCGCCGAGCTGCGCGCCGATGAGTTGCGCGCCGTACTTCTCGAGGACGCCGCTATCGGCCAATTCGACCGCGAGGTTCAGAGCGGTCTGTCCGCCGACCGTGGGAAGCACAGCGAAGATGCCGGAACGCCCGCTTTCGGCGAGCATTTCGGCTTCGACGCGGATGATCTCTTCAAGATAAGTACGGTTGAGCGGCTCGATGTAGGTGCGGTCGGCCATCTCGGGGTCGGTCATGATGGTGGCTGGGTTGGAGTTCACCAGCACCACTTCATAGCCTTCGGACTTGAGGGCCTTGCAAGCCTGCGCGCCCGAGTAGTCGAACTCGGCGGACTGTCCGATGACGATGGGGCCGGAGCCGAGGATGAGGATTTTCGCGATGTCGTTGCGGCGTGGCATGGCTAGGAGTTGCCCCCTTTCCACTCATCCATCATCTTCACAAAATCTTTGAAGAGATAGTGGGAGTCGTGAGGGCCGGGAGCGGCTTCAGGGTGGTACTGCACGCTGAACAGAGGCAGAGAACGATGGCGCAGGCCTTCCAGCGTGTTGTCGTTCAGGTCGATGTGGGTCAGGTCGACTTCGCTCTGTTTGAGCGAGTCGGGATCGACAGCGAAGTTGTGATTGTGCGCGGTGATCTCGATCTTGCCAGTAGCCATTTGCTTCACAGGATGGTTGCCCCCGTGATGTCCGAAGCGGAGTTTGTAGGTCTTACCGCCGAGCGCGAGACCAATCAACTGGTGGCCGAGGCAGATGCCGAAAATGGGGACTTTGCCCATCATGCGGCGGATGTTCTCCTGCGCGTAGGTGACAGGTTCGGGATCGCCGGGACCGTTCGACAGGAACACTCCGTCCGGCTTCATGGCAAGGACCTCTTCGGCGCTGGTCGTCGCGGGAACCACGGTCACGCTGCAGGATTCTCCCACCAGCCGGCGCAGAATGTTCTGCTTGATGCCGTAATCGTAGGCGACGACTTTGTACTTCGGAGCGCCGTCCTTGACGCCGACCACTTCCGTGGGCTCAAAGGAGCGCACGCCCTCTTCCCACTGATAAACGCGCGGGGTCGTGACTTCTTTTGCCAAGTCGGTGCCATCCATCTTGGGGATGGAGCGCGCCTTGGCGACGAGCTTGTCGGTGTCGGTTTCGAGGGTCGAGATGACACCTCGCATAACGCCGTACGTGCGCAGATGACGCACTAGGGCGCGGGTGTCGATTTCGGCGAGCACGGGAATCTTGTAGCGCTCGAGATATTCTTCGGCGACTTCCTGCGAACGCCAGTTGGAGCTGACACGGGAGAACTCGCGAACAATCAGGCCCTCGATATAAGGACGGGTCGCTTCGTTGTCTTCGGAGTTGGTGCCGTAATTGCCGATTTGGGGGTTGGTGAGAACGACGATTTGTCCGGCGTAGGAAGGGTCGGTGAAAATTTCCTGGTAGCCAGTGATGGAAGTATTAAAAACGACTTCGCCGTAACATTCGCCTTTGGCGCCGAAGCCTTTGCCGTGGAAGATGCGTCCGTCTTCCAGCGCAAGGATTGCCTGCATTGCTTCTCCGAGGAGTGGATTTTATCGATTTTATCAGGTATCGAGGCGACGCATAAGAGCAGCAATTGCCGCTTTTTTTCACAGGGGGATCGGGGGCGGAGCTTACGGACGGCGTGAAGGCTGCCCCTTCGAGCCCGGTCAGCACTCCCTAGCGCAGCTTGCCGAGTTTGGCGAATGGCCAATAGCCGAACACGGCCTTGCCGTAGATATAACTCTCGTTGACCGGGCCAAAGTCGCGGCTGTCATTGGACAGGTTGCGGTGATCGCCCATCACGAAGTAGGAATGCGGCGGCACTACCGTGGGCGCATAGGAGCGAACGTCTTCGTAGATTTGCGAAACGTAGTCCTCGGAGATCTGGCGGTCGTTGACATAAACCAGTCCGCCCTCAATTTTCACGCGATCACCAGCCACGGCGATGACTCGCTTGATGTAGCTCTTGGAGGGATCACGCGGATAGCGGAACACCACCACATCGCCGCGGTGGATCGGTTCCAGCCGATAGACGAACTTGTTGATGAAGACGCGCTCCTGGTCCTCGAGCGTGGGCATCATGCTGGTTCCCTCAACCTTTACCGGCTGGTAGAGGAAGATGATGAAGAACGCCGAAACTGCCAGAGAGATAAAGATGTCCCGCAGCCATCGGGTGAATACAGGCCGAACCCGGCCACCCCGCGGCTGCCCTTCCAGTTCGCCGGGCGGGGCGAGCATCCCGGCTGAGGTGGACACGCGAGGCTGATTGGGGATTTCCGAAGGCATGGATTAAGTCGTAACGACGTCTGGTAGCTGATCCATTATAGAGAACACCAAATCGTGCCCTATGGTTGCGGCAGTCCCGGTCTCAATATGCCATTGAAGACTAAGCACAGGGCGGATCTTTCTAACAGGCGGTCGGGCCTGCGTTGGCGTTTGGGCATGAGCGGCCTTCTCAGCTAAAATAGCCGCCGAGGTTGATGTGATGAAGAAGCCTGCCGTACTTGCGCTGGTGGTGGTGCTGGCTGTGATTGCCTTTGCCCAGGGGGATGCAGTTCCCGCCTTCAACACCCGCGCGCCTTTGCCGGGAGAGTTTTTGCCGATCCTGCCGGCTGACCAGCGTGTCGGAGAGATCTTCAAGTATCCCTACCAGGTCCATGCCTACGAACTGGCGTCAAAGATTCCTGGCGTGATCAACCAAATGCCTTGCTACTGCTATTGCGAGCGCATCGGGCACAAGAGTCTGCACACCTGTTTCGAGTCGAACCACGGCGCGCACTGCGGCATCTGCATGCAAGAGGTCTATTACGCCTTCCAGGAAACTAAGCTGAAGAAGACACCGGCACAGATCCGCGCCGGGATCATTAAAGGCGAGTGGAAATCGATCGATCTGGAAGCTGCCGCGAACGTCAACTAACGCACCGATTGAACCTGTCCTAAGGTACAGTTGACGTTGCCGCCGGTTGCGGGTATAACTCAGCACACACAGCCTGTAATATTTGGGTTTTCCACAGCCCGGACGGGTTGCCTGCCGTTTACGACTCAAAGGATGTAAGCAGATGAAGAAAAAAGAGGCAGAAAACGTTCAGGAAACCGAAGGTAGATCAAAGAAACAAGTAGACTTACAGGGATCACTGGGTGGAGCCGATGGGCGCCCGCGGGCGACCAAGCCGCTAAAGGTCACTGACGACCCTCGATTTACACAGGCTGTGCAAAACTACGAGGCCGGACTCAAGGCGCTGCAGTCTCACAAGTACGACAAGGCCAAGGCGTGTTTCGAAAAGGTTGTCGGCGCCCTCAGCCCGGAATTGTCCGATCGCGCCGGGGTCCATCTGAATACCTGCAACCAGCAGTTGAATCGCGACGCCAATAAGTTCAAGACTCCCGAAGAACAATACGACTATGCGGTTTCGCTGATGAACCTGGGCGACTACGTCAGCGCACGCGAGTTGTTTGGGGACCTGACCCAGAAGCATCCCAAGCTGGACTTTGTGTGGTACGGCGCAGCCGCGCTCAACTGCCTGATGGGGCATTTTCCAGATGCCATTTCTGGATTGCACGAAGCCATCCGCCTGAATCCTGCCAACCGGTTTCAGGCCAGGAACGATTCCGATTTCAAGAGCCTGGCAGACGATCCACGGTTTACCGAACTGCTATATCCTGATACCAGCGCCGAAGTACCGCCAGATTCACAGAAGTGGCACTTCTAACTGCTGAGAGTCGGGTGATGCAGAGTTCCTTCCATTCCGCCGCCTTGCGTCCCGTAAATGTAGTCACGATGGGCGGAGGCACTGGGCTATCTACGCTGCTTCATGGTTTGAAACAGCATGTGGTCATGGCCGGTGAAGAAGCGTTCGACCGGTCGCTTCCCTTCATCTCCGATCTGTCGGCCGTTGTTACGGTGAGTGACGACGGCGGATCGAGCGGACGTCTGCGCAAGGAACTGAACGTTCCACCTCCGGGAGACATTCGCAACTGCATCGTTGCGTTGGCGGAGAAAGAAGCGCTGCTGTCGAAGCTCTTCCAATACCGCTTCAAAGCGGGCGAGGGACTGGAAGGCCACAGCTTTGGCAACCTGTTTCTCTCGGCAATGACCGACATCACGGGAGACTTCAGCGAAGCGGTGCGGTATGCAGCGGCAATTCTCGCCAGCCGAGGACATATCTTTCCGGCGACCACCAGCAACACGCAACTCTACGCGATCATGGACGATGGATCGGTGGTGCGCGGAGAAACGAATATCACAGCCAGCCAGAGGCGCATTACGGAATTGCGCATGGCGCCCTGGAATGCGAAAGCAGCGCCGGCTGCGCTGGAAGCGATTGAGACGGCTGACTTGATCACCATCGGGCCGGGGTCGCTATTCACCAGCCTGGTGCCCAATCTGCTGGTGCGCGAAATTTCAACGGCAATTAAGCACTCGCGAGCGGCGAAGGTTTACGTCTGCAATCTGATGACGCAGGCCAACGAAAGCCTGAATCTCACGGCGTCGCAACATATTCTCGCGATTTACAAGCACGCCCGCCACGAGTTCTTCGATTACGCGCTGGTCAACCAGACTCCTGCGTCTTCCACGCTCGTGAGGAAATATGCCGAGAAGCAGCAGTCGCAGATCGTGGTGGATGCCGACCGCATTGAGGCCATGGGCGTGAAGCCGATTCTCGGCGACTATCTCACCGAGGAGATGGATCCCAGGGAAGGCCTGATTGCGCGGCACGAAACACATCACGTCGCGCATGACCTGCTGCAACTGTTGCTCGACGCCCGCGAAACTCCTGTTGCCGCGGCAAAACGCGAATCTTGAGCTTCTCTTGGTACCCTGTTAGGTCATGATGAATGCGAAATCCGACTCCTCCCATCCTGTAGGCCAGGGCGACTTTGAGTTTGCCATCGCGATCCTCGCAGCGGGAAAAGGCACGCGGCTAAAGTCGCGACATCCCAAGGTGCTACACCAGATTGCGGGCAAGACGCTGTTAGGCCATGTGGTCGCTGCAGCCAGCAGAGTCGTTGCACCAGCAAATATCTTTGCGATCATCGGGCACGAAGCTGACTTGGTGCGTGAGGCGCTGCAATCCACGGGCATCCAGTTTGTTTTGCAGCGCGAACAGCGCGGAACAGGACATGCGCTGATGGCGGCGCGAGAGGCGCTGCGGCAGTTCAAGCATGTCCTGGTGCTTTCGGGAGACGTGCCGCTCATCCATGCCGGGACGATTGAGCGGGTACGCGAATTTCATTTAGTCAGACAAGCGGCAATGACCATACTCACTGCTGAACCTGCGAACCCGACTGGCTATGGGCGCGCTTTTCGGAAATGCAAAGACGGCCAGCCCACCGACGAAGTCGATCGCATCGTTGAACAGAAGGCTTTGCGCGACAACGAGGGCGAGGTGCGGGAGATCAACTCCGGCATCTATGCGTTTGCGGTTGAACCTCTGTATGCGCACATCGACAGACTTACGACCAACAATCCCGCCGGAGAGTTCTACCTTACCGATATGGCTGGAGTGCTTGGCAAGGCGGGAAATCTGGTGGTCGCGCTGCGCTCCGAGGATTCGAACGAAGTGCTTGGCGTGAACACGCGCCTGGAACTGGCAGAACTCGATGCCAAGCTGCGAGCGAAAAAAGCGCGCCAACTGATGGAGGACGGGGCCACGATCTTCCGTCCCGAGACATGCGACATCGATGCTGACGTCGAAGTCGGGCCAGATACCGTGATCGAGCCTCACGTTCAGATCATTGGACAGACGAAGATCGGTTCGGACTGCCGGATTCGCTCGTACTCGGTGATTACCAACTGCGAGATCGGCGACAAGGTGTTGGTTCGTCCGGGCTGCATCATGGAAGACTCGATCGTCCGCGACGGCGCACAGATTGGGCCGTACTCGCATCTTCGCCCGGGCAGCGACATTGGAGAGGAAGCGCACGTCGGCAATTTCGTTGAAACCAAGAAGACCAAGCTCGGCAAGCGCTCCAAGGCGAACCATCTTTCGTATCTGGGTGACGCCGTGATCGGGGAAGGCGTAAACATTGGCGCCGGTACCATCACCTGCAACTACGATGGCGTGAACAAGCACGAAACCGTGATCGAAGATGGAGTGTTTATGGGGAGCGACTCGACGCTGGTCGCGCCCGTCAAGGTTGGCAAGGGGGCTTATATCGGCGCGGGATCGTGCATCACGGATGATGTTCCTGCTGACTCTCTAGCGGTGGGACGAGGGCGGCAGGTCAACAAGGAAGGCTGGGCCGCCGAGCGACGAGCAAAACTGCAAGCCGAAAAGAAGCAGCCCAAGTAGCACCATGAAAAAGAGGGAGGCGGTCGGCCTCCCTCTTGCGTCGCGACAGGTTTTCTAATTCTTCTACTGAGCCGGTTCGATGGTGATGGACGACGTGGTCTTGAAGCTGACCGCCGACTCCGCCGGAATGGAGAGTTCCTTGTTTCCGGTAAAGGCAGCACCGGCAGTTCCAGCACCAGCGCCGACCAGGCCTCCGATAAGCGCGCCCTTGCCACCACCCGCGAGGCCTCCGATCAAGGCACCCCCGCCGGCACCGCCGCCGATCATGACTGCCGAGCGCTTGCCCTTGCCTTTTTGTGTGACCACATACTCATCTGTGCTAACCCGGTGCGGTACGCCCTTAATGTTGACGGAGGTCAGGCGGATGGCAAGGATGGCCTCGCCCTTAAACCTTCCTGCCGACTTGGCTTCCGAGACCGTTCCAGTAACGCCCGAACCAGCAGGAACGATTACTTTTCCGTGCACAGCGATTCCATTGGCTAGAGTGCCGGTGAAGGTCTGGCCGTCCTGAGCGGTCCTGGACGAAAGCGACTCGCCCATGCGGACCGTGACCGTCCTTCCAGCCGGAATGACGATGGGTTCAGGCGGAGGAGGTGGCGGAGCCTGTTCGGCTACTGGAGGCGCTGCGGGTGCGGCCGCCGGGGCTTCCGTTGCCGGGGCACCTGCGGGAGCCGTCGCGGGAGCGGCTGCCTGTTGCGCAGGCGCGGCCTGGGTCGGGGGGTTTGTGGCGGGCGCCTGCTGCGTTGACTGGTCGGCTGCGGCGGGCGGAGTCTGTGCAGGCTGCTCCTTCTTGCTGCAGGCCGCAAGGGCCATCAACAGAAGTGCTCCAAGCAGAAGTGCTGAAATCCTAGAACGCATGAAATTCTCCTTTGTGGAACGCCGGATGGGGGTGAATCCAGCTAATGCGGGTGATTGGGCACATGAACCGATGTAGCCGCTCACCATAGATTAACAGTGGTCTGGGCGCTTCAAAAGCGAAATAATCGGCTCACGCGGGCACACTTCGCACTCGCCGAAAGACAGGATTATTGTATCGCTCCAAAACCCCCTCTTCACACTCGCAGCAGTTCAAAAACTGGGTTGAAATGCGGAGCACCCCGAAGCCGAGCTAGATCTCGGCAGGAACTTCGGCAGCGCCTTCCTGTCTTGCCTCGTGCCTGAGCGCAAAGAACCCGGCGAGTCCGGCGACCAAAGATGCAGCGAGCACTGCGCTCTTGGCTTCCATGAGATGGATGGGATCGTCGAAGGCCAGCGAACTGATAAAGATGGAAACGGTGAACCCGATGCCCGCCAGGCTCCCGACCGCAACCATCTGCAGCCACGTCACGCCGCCGGGAAGCTGCGCCAGGCCCAATCGCACGGCGAGTTTGCAAAGGCCCACAATGCCAATTGGCTTCCCGATCACCAATCCGAGCAAAACACCCCACACGATGCGGCTGGCCAAGAGCTCCTTCAACGCGCCTCCGGAAAAGGTCACACCCGCATTCGAAAGCGCAAACAGTGGCAGAACGAGAAATGAAACCCAGTCGTTCAGCTTGCGGGTCATGCGTTCCGAATCCGCTTCAGTGGCATTTATCAGTTGCTCAAAACTGCCGAGCAGCCGATGCGCCATTGCCGTGTCACCCTTCGCGCGGGCGGCGCGGAAGCGCTGAATCATATCAACACCGATTTCCTGGAATTGCTCGAGCGAGAGCCGAGGAGTGGTGGGAACCATGAATCCGAGGATTACGCCGGCAATGGTGGCATGTACGCCGGACTGCAGGATTGCAACCCAGAACGCCATGCCCAGAACTACATAGACGATCGTCCGCGAAATACCGATGCGGCGCAAACCGAACATTATCAGCAGGAAGAAGATTCCAACGAATAGGGCCTGCACATGCAGCGTGTCGGTATAGAAAAAAGCAATGACAATGATCGCGCCGATGTCGTCCGCGATCGCCAGCGTCAACAGGAAGACCTTCAGTTCGGATGGGATCCCCTTTACCATGCCCAGTACGCCGAGAGAAAAGGCAATGTCGGTGGCCATGGGGACGCCCCAACCGTGTTGTCCAGGTCGGCCAAAGTTCAGGGCCACAAAAAGGAGGGCCGGTACGATCATTCCACCTAGCGCGCCTACGATTGGCAGCGCGGCCTTGCGGATGTCTGACAACTCTCCATGCACGATCTCGTGCTTGATCTCCATGCCCACCAGGAAGAAAAAGATCGCCATCAGGGCGTCATTGATCCAGGCGTGTATCGGAAGTTCAATGCTCGACAGCGTGAGTTGCACTTCCCAGACATGGTGGTAGGAATCGTGCCACGGCGAGTTCGCCCATACCAGCGCAACAACTGCCGCAGCAAGCAGCAAAACGCTGCTGATGCCTTGGATGTGAATGAATTCCTGGATTGGCAAGACGAGGGCGCGAGTAAATAGCGACTCGCGCAACTGCACCTCGATGGCCCCGTAGGTGCGGGCCGGAATTCCCGTCTTGTCAGTCATCGATCGCGGCTCTCTCAAGTAGTGGTTCTCTCATTGAACCCGCAAATCAGCGGTTGGTCAACGGCGCCCAGTCCCTCCCGTCGATTTGGTATTTCGGATATGCTGTTTCCTCAAATGTACGCAATCGTCCGCAGTATTCTGCTGGTGTATGCCGCGCTGTTGCCCATCGTCAACCCGCTGGGCATGGCGCCGATCTTTGCCGGGATGTTGGAGGACTACGACACAAGCGTGCGGCAAACTGTCGCCATGCGGGTGGCGGTGAATGGTTTCGTCCTTCTAATGGCGTCGCTGTTCGTCGGGTCGTACGTTCTGGACTTCTTCGGCGTCAGCCTGGGAGCGGTGCAACTGGGCGGAGGCCTCATCGTGATGATTTCGGGCTGGCGCATCCTTAACCAGCAGAGCAATCTCTCGGAACGACAGGTACCAAAACCCAGCAGGGACGCGATCCTGTCGCGAGCCTTTTACCCGTTGACTATGCCGCTCACGGTGGGCCCGGGTTCGATCGCTGTAGCGATCACGCTGGGCAGCAATGCAAAAGAAGAAAGCCACCTGCAACTCATCGAGGGCGCGCTGGTATCAACCATTGGAATCGTGCTGATCGGCATAACCATCTACCTCTGCTATCGATACTCCGACGTGCTGGAACGGCTGCTCGGTCCGAACGGAACCAGTATTGTCGTGCGGCTGTCGGCGTTCATCGTTGTGTGCATCGGGATACAGATCATGTTCAACGGAGCAGATGCGTTTTATACCGAGATGGTGAAGAACGCCAGAACGGCGCTCGAAGCGCACTGACGCTGGGCATGGGATGGGTGTGCTCGCGGATTGGTCCGCCGACCTTACGAGCTTTCTTTCTTGTGACAGTCGGCACACTGCACTGGAGCGGCTTTTCCGTGGCTATTCTCTGTTTTGTGACAGGTGATACAGAGTCCGGCAGTGGCGGTGGAGTTATGGAATGCCGTCTCAATTCCGACGGTGACCGGAGGCGTAGGCGGTTTGGTGTGGCAGTCGGTACAAGCTTCCTGCGGCGCCTTCAGGGGTTTCTCCGGCTTTGAGGGGTGATGGCAGACTTCGCATTTGCCCGCGACCCTGGTGTGGGCGGAATGGGGAAACTTCACAGCAGCCATGGTCGGGCCCTTGAGCACAACCGTGGACGAAGGGGCTTCCTGTGAACAAGCGCTGCCACAGAGCATCGCCAGCAGGCAGATTATGACGAGAGGCGTAGTGGCTGTGGCATGTTTCACGATACCTCCCGGGATGGCGGAACTTGATCGTTCCGGCGGATGCGCGCTTGACGGTTGGATTCTAGACGCCTTGTGGAGGAAGTTCTGTGACGTGTCATGCAAGTGCGTGTGACAAACATCGATTCAATTCCATCCGTCGGTTGACTAACGAGTACAAAGGGCCGGGTCCAGCGGGCAAAGTTGTAAACTCAGAATCGTCATACCCTGCGCGGCATCAATAGGATCGCATTGCAAAACAGTTCGCAACCAGATACCAACTTGGGGATCTCGGCATGTTGAAACGATTCGTGTGGATTGGCCTGATCGTTATCATTCTGGGAGCGGTGCTGGTCGTGAGCCTGCCGGGCGCCCCGATTCCTCCGGTGGGCAGCAGCGCGCCCGACTTCACCCTTAACTCCCAGGATGGCAATCCGATCACGTTGTCTCAGTTCCGGGGAAAGTGGGTGGTGCTGTACTTCTATCCTCGCGACATGACCAGCGGCTGCACCCTCGAAGCGCACAACTTTCAGCGCGACCAGGAGAAATTCACGGCAGCGAACGCGGTGGTTCTCGGAGTGAGTGTGAACGACAGCAAGTCGCACCAGCAGTTCTGTACCAAGGAAGGGCTGACGTTCAAGCTGCTATCCGATACGGATTACAGGGTTTCGCAGGAGTACGGTTCGCTGGCCAACTTGGGTGTGGTCAAGTTCTCCAAGCGGCACACGTTCCTCATCGATCCAGACGGGAAAATCGTGAAGGAATACCCGGACGTGGACTCGAATATCAACCAGCATAGCGAGCAAGTCCTTACGGAACTGGCGGAACTTCAGAAGAAGGGCTGACCCGTCTCACATGAAGCAAGCCAGCTAATTCCATCCCTATCACCCTTGGATTGTGCTATTTGCACCGCCGCGATCCGGCCTGGATCGGGGCCGCCCTGGCGCGCTGGGAATTCGTGCGTCCCTATCTTTCGAAGTCGTGTATGTGACGCCCGTCACAGGGTTGTTAGTACCCCGGTCACAGCTAGCCGGGCAACTCACGGATATCTTGAACATTAACAGTTCTCTAACCACAGAACAGACCGGGCATCTGGCCCGATCCGGGGGACAACGAAGTGAAAACTACCGAATTTCCGGCTTCGCCTGCTGCCGCACCTGTTACCAATTCATCCGCGACAGCGGGAGGGGCCGATTCGCCGCAAGCTTCTCCGAAGGAGGAGCCCCGTGCTGGAGGCAAGATGTCGAGAAACAAAGTGACCCTTGATGGCAATGAAGCCGTCGCCCACGTGGCGTATCACGTCAGCGAAGTGGCCGCCATTTATCCGATCACGCCCTCTTCTCCCATAGGAGAGTCGTCCGACGCGTGGGCGGCGGTTGGCGAAAAGAACATCTGGGGCACCGTTCCGAAGGTCATCGAGATGCAAAGCGAGGGCGGGGCCGCTGGCGCGCTGCACGGGGCTTTGCAGGCCGGCGCACTGGGGACGACGTTCACCTCATCGCAGGGCCTGCTGCTGATGATCCCGAACATGTACAAGATTGCCGGCGAGTTGACCAGCACGGTCATTCACGTTGCCGCTCGCGCCGTCGCTGCACAGGCGCTGTCGATCTTCGGCGATCACCAGGACGTGATGGCCACGCGCCAAACTGGATTCGCGCTGCTGTCGTCGAACTCCGTTCAGGAGGCGATGGACCTGGCGCTGGTTGCGCACGCTGCAACGCTGGAATCACGGATTCCCTTCCTGCATTTCTTCGATGGCTTCCGTACGTCGCACGAAGTTTCCAAGATCGAAGAGCTCAGTCTTGACGACATGCGCGCCATGATCGATGACGATTTGGTGCGTGCTCATCGCGAACGCGCTCTGTCGCCTGACCACCCTGTATTGCGCGGCTCGGCACAGAACCCTGACGTTTACTTCCAGGGACGCGAGGCCGTCAATCCCTACTACCTGGCATGCCCGACGATTGTGCAGAACGCGATGGACAAGTTCGCGGCGATCGTTGGCCGCCAGTACCACCTGTTTGAATACGTCGGTGCGCATGATGCGGAGCAAGTGATCATCATCATGGGGTCGGGTGCGGAAGCGGTCCACGAGACGGTGGATTATCTGACCGCGCAAGGCAAGAAAGTCGGCGTATTGAAGGTCCGCCTGGTGCGTCCGTTCTCGATTGAGCACTTCCTGCAGGCCCTGCCTAAGACCGTGAAGAGCATCGCCGTTCTGGACCGCACCAAGGAGCCGGGTAGCATCGGCGAGCCGCTCTATCAGGATATCGTCACCGCGCTCATGGAAGGCTTCACCGCCGCCAAGGCCCCGATGGCGACATTCCCCAAGGTGATAGGGGGACGCTACGGGCTATCGTCGAAAGAATTCACACCCGCAATGGTGGTCCGGATTTACGAAGAGTTGACCAAAGCGACGCCGCAGAATCACTTCACCATCGGCATCACTGACGACGTGACGCATACCAGCCTGGCGTTCGATCCGACGTTTTCAACCGAGTCGCCGGAGACGGTACGCGCCATGTTCTTTGGTCTGGGCGCGGATGGCACGGTAGGCGCCAACAAGAACACCATCAAAATCATCGGTGAAGATACCGATCTCAACGTGCAGGGCTACTTTGTGTACGACTCGAAGAAATCGGGCTCGGTCACGACCTCGCATCTGCGCTTCAGCAAGAAGCCAATTCATTCGACTTACCTGATTTCGTCGGCAAACTTCGTAGGCTGCCACCAGTTCAGCTTCATGGAACGGCTCGACGTGTTGAGAGCGGCCGATCCGGGATCAGTGTTTCTGCTGAACAGCCCGTTCGGACCTGACGAAGTATGGGACAACCTGCCGCGCTCGGCACAGAAGACCATCGTCGAAAAGAAGCTGAAGTTTTATGTGATCGATGCAGTCGAAGTCGCGCGAACAGCCGGTATGGGTGGACGCATTAACACGGTCATGCAGACTTGCTTCTTCGCCATCAGTGGCGTGCTGCAGCGGGACGAGGCCATTGCCAGCATCAAGCACTCGATCGAGAAGACCTATGGCAAGCGCGGCGAGTCGGTGGTGCGCAAGAACTTCGCGGCGGTCGATGCTTCGCTGGAAAACCTCTACGAAGTGAAAGTCCCCAACACGATCACTTCGAAGTTCGAGCTGCGGCCTGCGGTTCCGGCCAACGCGCCGGAGTTTGTCCGCAACGTCGAGAGCCTGATGATCTCCGGTGATGGCGACCTCATTCCGGTCAGCGCCATGCCGATCGACGGCACATTCCCTACAGCGACCACGCAGTGGGAGAAGCGCAACATCGCACTCGAGATTCCGGTGTGGGACGATCAGCTTTGTATCCAATGCGGCAAGTGCGTGATGGTTTGCCCGCACGCTGTTATCCGCGCCAAAGTTTACGATCCGGCGGCGATCAATCATGCGCCTGACGGCTTCCAGACCGCAGCTCCCAAGTGGCGTGAATTCTCAGACCTGAAGTACACGTTGCAGGTGGCTCCAGAAGACTGCACGGGTTGCGGGTTGTGCGTAGCGGTTTGTCCTGCAAAGAGCAAGAGCGAAGCCAAGC
Organism: uncultured Acidobacteriaceae bacterium; assembly: GCA_963699185.1. Taxonomy (GTDB): domain Bacteria; phylum Acidobacteriota; class Terriglobia; order Terriglobales; family Acidobacteriaceae; genus DASRAA01. The sequence continues at coordinate 3,283,799 of OY969419.1, forward strand.
ACCGGGCGATCAACATGGAAGCCCAGCCGCCGCTGCGCGAGAAGTACAACGAGTACTGGAGCTACTTCCTGAGCATTCCTGAACTGTCGCGCGAGAAACTGGCGCACGCGCAGGTGAAAGACGCGCAGTTGCTGGAGCCGTTGTTTGAGTTCTCGGGCGCCTGCTCGGGTTGCGGCGAGACGCCGTACATCAAGGTGATGACGCAGATGTTCGGCGACCGCGCGCTGATCGCGAACGCGACAGGTTGCTCGTCCATCTACGGCGGCAACCTGCCGACAACGCCATATAGCGTGAACAAGGAAGGCCGCGGACCTGCGTGGTCGAACTCGCTGTTTGAAGATAACGCCGAGTTCGGCATGGGCATGCGGCTGGCGGTCGATAAACAGAACGAGTATGCGAAAGAACTGGTTGAGCGGATGGCGTCCCTGATCGGCGAGGAACTGGCGGTGGGCTTGCTGAGCGCTGATCAGTCAACCGAGCCGGGCATCTTCGCCCAGCGCGATCGGGTGAAGGCGCTGAAACAGAAGCTGGCGGGCAACAAGACACCCGCGGTTCTCGACCTGCTGGCCGTGGCGGATGAACTGGTCAAGAAGAGCGTCTGGATCATCGGTGGCGATGGCTGGGGCTATGACATCGGTTTCGGCGGATTGGATCATGTGCTGGCGTCCGATGCCAACGTCAACATCCTGCTGCTCGATACGGAGGTCTACTCCAACACTGGCGGGCAGATGTCGAAGTCAACACCGCTGGGCGCGGTGGCGAAGTTCGCGGCGGGCGGCAAGCGCATACCGAAGAAAGACATTGCCATGATGGCGATGAATTACGGACGAGCCTATGTCGCGCACATCGCGATGGGCGGCAGTGACACGCAGACCATGAAGGCATTTGCCGAAGCCGAGGCGCATGACGGGCCATCGCTGATCATCGCCTATAGTCACTGCATCGCGCACGGCTACGACATGGTGCACGGCATCGAGCAGCAGAAGAACGCGGTGCAATCCGGACACTGGCCGCTGTTCCGCTACAACCCCGGGTTGGCGAAGGAAGGCAAGAACCCGTTCCAGCTGGATTCGCGCGCGCCGAGCATTCCGCTGGAGAAGTACATCTACAACGAAACGCGCTACACCATGCTGGTCAATAGCGACCCTGACGAAGCGAAGAAGCTGCTCCACGAGGCGCAGGACAACGTTAACGAGCGCTGGAAGTTGTACCAGCACATGGCCGCCATGAGCTTCGAGAAGTAGCGAGGAGAGAAACTGATGATCGACCTGACTACCAATTATCTTGGGCTGAAACTGAAGAACCCCGTTGTTGTCTCGGCCTCGCCGTTGACCGAAAGGCTGGAGAACTTCGCACGGCTGCAGGACGCGGGCGCCTCGGCCATCGTGATGTATTCGCTGTTCGAGGAGCAGATCGAGGCGGAGAGCGAGAACCTTGACGCGGCCATGGAGTACGGCGTCAACAGTTATGCCGAGTCCACGACCTATCTGCCCGATATGCCGAAGTATCAGATTGGCCCTGACCGTTATCTCGACTTGCTGCACAAGGCGAAGAGAGAGATCGATGTACCGATCATCGCCAGCCTGAACGGGAACTCCCGCGGTGGTTGGACGCGTTACGCGGAGTACATGGAAGAGGCGGGCGCAGACGCATTGGAGCTCAACATCTTCAACATTCCCACCGATCCCTCGGTGACCGCTGAGCAGTTGGAACATGGGTATTGCGAATTGGTCCGCGCCGTTCGCAAGGTTGTGAAGATACCAGTGTCGGTGAAGCTCGGCCCGTATTTCACTTCGCCGGCAAACTTCGTCAAGAAGCTGTCGGAATCCGGGGCGGATGGCGTTGTCATCTTCAATCGCTTCTATCAGCCCGACTTCGATCTTGAGGAACTGGAGGTTACGCCAAACCTCGTGCTGAGCAGTCCGCATGAGTTGCGGCTGCGGTTGCATTGGGCAGCGATTCTCTATCACCAGGTCGAAACCTACATCGCCATCACGGGCGGGGTACACGATTCGAGCGACGTGCTGAAGTCGATGATGGCGGGTGCTCACGTGGCCATGCTGACTTCGGCCCTGCTCAAGTACGGTATCGAGCACATCGGGGTAGTTCTCGCGGGTCTGGAACGCTGGATGGACGAGCACGAGTACCAATCGATTACGCAGATGCGTGGAAGCATGAGCCTGGTGAACATTGAGAACCCGACGGCATTCCTGCGCGGGAATTACCTGAAGATGCTCGGCTCATACAAGTTCGGCGATGCAGGTTCGGCGTTGCCGACCTTCTAAAAGGTTCTCCTTCGTCTGAAGTAAGACGGCCGGATTCCCGATGGGGGTCCGGCCGTTAATTCTTTCTGAGGCGTCATGAGTGGCCCCGCACTCGTCGTTCGAAGCGACTCCTCAGCGGCTAAAGCCGCCATCCACGCAGGACCGTTGCGGCACGGCTAAAGCCGTGCCCTTTCAAACCCGAACTAGGGCTTCAACACGATCACCAGCGTACGGCCGTCGGTCTTGATCTCGCCGCCTGTGGCGGTCTTGGTTTGCTTGATCTGCTTGGGCCGATCCATGTATTCCGTGGCTTGCACCATTCCGGCTTGCTGCAGGGTCGAAGCGATGAAGTCTCGCTCACCATCGATCGCCGGATCGATCTTGTGGGTGATGGCGTTTTCTTTGCGGTTGTCTTTCTCGATTCCGATGTCGTGCGTGCCCGCGCCCGCCCAGAGGGTTTCACCTTTAGGTCCCTTGAACGGGGTCTGCCAGATGCGGAAGTGGTCGCGCTCGCCGATGACTTTCACGGCCTCGGCGCGGGCGTAGCCATAATCCTGTCCGCGGCCGAAAAGAAAGAGTGTGCTCATAGGGACCGTAACGTACGCCTGCTTCTGGAGAGTCGCGATCAGCGCGCTGACTACGGCATCCTGATTGGTCTTATCAGGTAGTATCCAACCCGCAGTTTTGAAGGCGTTGGTGACCTGCTTCTCGGAACCGACCAGCACGAAATTCACCAGGTCGCCCTCGTTTCCGCCGGGGGCAGCCTGGTCGGTCACGCGGTAGGGCAGTTTCTGATCGACGATCGCGAATAGCGACCGGAAATCATATTTGGTCGGATTGGAAGCGGCCGCGGGAGCTGCGGTGCGGTCGATGTGGACCTCGAATTTTCCGGCAGTTGGCTTGCCGAATTGATCCTGATTCACGCCTAGATAAAGGCGACCCGCAGTGGGTGACGTGATGGTCGCGTCCGCACCGACCAGGAACGGCGTTGCGGCCCGGTCGTTACCGATCTGGCCGACCAGCGCGCCGCGTCCGGCACTGGTGACACTGAGCGCTCGTAGCGTGTCGGCCCAGCCGCGTTGTGCTCCCTCGGGACCGACTCCGGCCTTGTCCTTGAAATCGACGGTTCCCTTGGCGGTGATCTGCAGCTTGTCGCCGGGGTTCACATCCATGCCGGTGTCGATCCATGCACTGTCGCCGTTGATGGTGACGTCGGCGCTATTCGCGGTGGCGTTCGCAGCCGCCAGAGATGAACTGGCGCACAACAGAGGAAGCACGAGGAATGCTGCCATCACAAACAATCGTGTTCGTTTCATCGGTCTCTGTGCTCCTTTCCACAGAAGTATAACCATGACCCACGATTAAGGTCGCGAAACCGACGCAGATTTAGCGGACCGCTTCGCTGAACGCCATTTTGCCCAAATAAACTGGGTGGGACACCTTCGGAGTTTCGCTGGGCCCGTACACGGGATAAGGCGTGTTCTGCGCCTGCATGGGGAATCCCCAAACGTCGCCATTGCGCATGTCTACGGCGACCTTCCCCCAGGTCGTGGTCCCATCGGATTTGCGGAGCGACACCATTCCCTGCTCGATGTGGAAAGGGTAGGGCGAACCGTCCTGGGCCATGACCGAAGGCGGCTGCGCGACCGGGCGAAATGCCACAACTCCGAGCAATAAAGCGATGACTACGAGTAGCGATTTTACGAACCAGTCCAATTTCATAGGTCCTCCCGGCTCGACGTGACGCTCGGCGGCAATATGGCCACCGGCATGGAGAGTCTATTCCTTCTTGAGAATTTAGCCCGTTTCGCGCGCGGGGTAAATGAATTCCAAAACGGCTGGGGTGTTAGTCGATCGTGAATCTCTGGTCGCAGTCGTTTGCGTCACCGCAGACGTTGCAGACTCGGCGGAGGGTTCGAAAGCCGGTCAGCGCAACTTCCGGAGCGCGGTAGTGCGACTTGACCGGCTCGTCGCGCAGCAGGTCGGTGCTGAGGTACTTCTTGTTGTCGTCGGCGAAGACGGTAGCGACTACAGCGTCGTCTCCCAAGTCATCCTGCGCCTTTACGGCGGCCAGGAAATTGGCACCTGAGCTGATGCCGACTGCAATGCCTAACTCGGCGGCCAGTTTCTGCGCCATTAGGATCGAATCGCCGTCGCTGACAGCGATGACGGGGTCGAGGTCATCGAGTTGCAGGATTGCGGGGACGAACTCGTCGGAGATCCCCTGGATGCGATGATGGCCCACCTTGCAGCCGGTCGAGAGGGTCGGTGACTCCGAAGGCTCGACTGGGTAAACGCGAGTGGCCGGGTGCTGCTGCTTCAGGTAGCGGCCTACTCCCATCACAGTGCCACCAGTACCGACGCCTGCGACGAAGGCATCGGTCTTCAGACCTTCGGACTTGAGCTGCAGGTAGAGTTCGGGGCCGGTGGTCTGGGTGTGGGCTTCGACGTTGGCGGTGTTTGAGAACTGGCGAGGCAGGAAGACATCTTCGCGCTCCATAGCCAGATCTTCGGACATGCGGATGCTGCCCAGGAATCCGCCCTGCTGCTTGGTCACCGGGATGATGTTGGCTCCGAGGCTGTGAATTAGGTCCATGCGCTCGCGGCTCATCCAGTTGGGCATGAAGATCGTGACCGGGTGACCGAGCGCGCGTCCCACTGCGGCAAACGCGATGCCGGTGTTGCCGCTGGTGGCTTCGGCGATGGTGTCGCCCGCGTGCAGACGGCCCTCGGCGTAGGCCTTGCGGATGATGTGCAGGGCCATCCGGTCCTTGATGCTGCCGGTGAGGTTCATCTGCTCGCTCTTGGCGAAGATGGTGCGCTTGCGGCCATGCACTTCGTAGTCGATGGCGAGTAGTGGCGTGTTGCCGATCAGGCGATCGAGGGCGCGGAGGCGGCCGGCGATGGATGACATGGTGGTAGGAACTGTAGTGACCATAAGGGTGACATCCAGCAGTTTGAAGGGTCAGTGGCGCCGGCCGCGAGAGTGTTTGTCACAGGTGAATGTGACGGGGATCATCCCACGCCGCACTCGAGTCTCAATGCAACATTGCGGTCGTTACGCGAGCAGGTGTTGTAGTGCTGTACAATACTAAAACACTTAAAATTAGTTATACGCGCTTGTTTAGAATCAATGGTTTGGGAGGAAATTGTTCGCATGTCGTTGATAAATATATAAGTTATACGTATCCATGTCTGCCCGTAGGAGTTAGGTGACATAACTTTCGCCGGATGTTCGCTTTTGCTCCCACAAGGGCCTAAAGCCGTCGATGGAACGGAACAGGTCTATGCAAGGTCGAAGTGGTGTTCCACCCCCCGGTTGCCGGCGCGATTCGGGTTTTCAACGAACTTATTTTGCCCCGCAGCCTAGGCGCGGACAGGCGAGGGACACCAATCCCATTGCCTCACAAAGGATGTTTTATCGAACTGGAATCCGAAGGGATAGGACCCAGGACACATAGGCGCGTGATAAGGCCCGGAGCTAGAGATGAGCGTCTCCCCTGAAACCACCCATCAGATGCCGGCGTACCAGGCGTAGCCCGCTTCCGGAGATGCAGAGCCCAGGCCCTTTCCGAACCCTTTCAGGCTGTCAGTAACGGTCATGTGGGTAATGAATTTCACGCTCTTGTAGCCGAGCTGACGGGGGAGTCGCAGGCGCAACGGGCCGCCGTTGCCCACGGGAAGTTCATCGCCGTTCATTCCGTAGGCGAGAAACGTCTGCGGATGTAATGCATCGGCCATATCGATGCTTTCCCACCAGTCGGGATCGATCGAGTAGTAAACGACGTATCGGGCTTGCGGAAGGGTATCCACGGCATCCAGGACATGGGAGAGAGGCACGCCGTTCCACTCGGCGATATACGACCAGCCCTCTTCACACTGCAGCATGGTGATCTGAGTGTGAGACGGGTAGCTCTTAAGCTGATCGAGCGAAAACGAGGCGGGCCGGGCGACCATGCCGTTGACCGCGAGCCGCCAGTCAGTGAAGCCCCCGGCCTGAAGGCGCTTGAACGCGTCATTCAGGGGCGGCATTTCGTTGGCCAGCGGAGGGTTTGAAATCTGGCTCCGGGAGAACTCGCGAGCTAACGAGTGCCTCGTCAGCAGCCGTTGCGAGGCGTAGGTCAGGGTTTCGCCGAGACCGTAGATTCCGCCGTGATCGGGAGGAATCAGTCCGTACTTTTGCGCAATGCGCTCAGCCGCGCCCAGGCCCATGACGCCTGCCGCGGCGGCGAGTCCGGTGGTAATCAGTTTGCGGCGTGAGAACTTGCTCATGTGCGCTCCCTATGTCTTCCTATCTAACGAACGCGGCCCGTGATCATCGCTCGCATGCGGCTCCTGAATCCCGCGAAACAAACCATCACGACGTGCACCAGGAGGAAGAGCACGAGAGCCAGGGTGACGAAGAAGTGAAGTGTGCGCGCGGATTGCTGGCCTCCCAACACGTTGACGGCCGCCGGAACCGCTGAAACAAAGGCGGGGGACATTGCCAGGCCCGTCCAGATTACTAAGGGGAACAGAACGAAGATGACGAACAGGTAGGTGAGCCGCTGTAGCACGTTGTACGACCAGGCTTCCGACTCGGTCGGCCGCTGGAAGCGCAAGTGGCTGGCGATTGCGGTTGAGAATGCCTTCCACGACCGATCGGCTGCGCTGGGAAACAAGCTCTTGCGGAAATGCCCGGTCAACAAACCCCAGATCACATACAGTAAGCCGGTTAACACCAGCACCCAGGCCGCTTGAAAGTGGAGATACCGGCTCCAGCCATTCTGGTCTGGCATCACGTACCCGTAGCCCGATGGCACCAACGATCTCGAGGAAGGAATCGGCAGTTGAAACAACGGATGAGTCAATACGTTGCCGGTTTCTCCCCAATAGAAGCGAGGATGAGAGACCACTATTTCAAGGCCGCTGACCAGCAGGGCAAGAAAGCATAGGGCGGTGATCCAGTGAGTGACGCGGACGAGGGCGGAATGCCGCGCGGCAACCGTCGTAGCTGGGACGGCCGAGGTAGAACTTGCAAGCCAAGTCGAATCGCCCACGCGGAATCGTATCATGTGACCCCGCGCTGCGCCGCGAATCAGGGATTAACTTGACATCGTGAGAGAATTCAATGCGCATGTCGCTCCTTGATTGCGTCAGGATCAGCCTTAGCGACGGACCGGTAGCTCAGAATTATGGTCGGATGACATGTTGGTTAGAGCGTCAAGCATGACTTTAGCCACCCCGTCGAAGCAGGCACCGGCGAGGGCGGCCGCGTTCGCTGTCGTAGTCGTAGCTGCGCTCGCGTGTCAGATGGCCGCAGGGCAACAATCTCAGACTGCGAATTGGACGGCAGAGCAGGACCATCAGAACATGATGGACCGATTGGGGATCAAGGCGCTCCGTGCCGGGCCGAGCGGGAACGAAAAGGACCCCAATCACGCCAACTACGATGAGGCGAAGGCCAATCCGTATGGCGATTCAGACGCATGACTAACAGTCATGGGAGGAAAGTGCATATGTTGCCATCACGACGGGAGTTCGTTCGAGGAGCAGCGGGAGCAGCGGCATTGGGCATTATTCCGGCCTTAGAGCCGGTGACGACGGAAGCGAAACAGAGTGCCACTCCGCAAGGAATCCTCGCGCTGTTCAAGTCACTTCCGGGTGACGTGGCCGTGAAGATTTATGCGCCGGCGACGAACGGCAAGCCGGAATTCCTGGTGGAATCGAATGCCGCGAAAGTTCTGTTTGTGGGCAGCGCTTTCAAGTCGTTTGTACTTTGCGAAGCGTTGCGGCAGGCTGACGCGCCTGACGTGTCAAGGACCATCGCGACACAGCAGCTCACGCTCGACGCCAGCGTATGGTCATTCGACAGCGCGAGTTTCAATCCTCCGAACCTGATCGGCAAGGTTTCCGAGCGTACAGCACTGGAAGCCATGATCCTGCACAGCGACAACACCGCGACGGATATGTGTCTCAAGTATGTTGGCGCTGACAAGGTGCGCGAGTCGATTGCTTCGATGGGATTGAAGAATACGACGATCCCCGATAGCACCCGCGCCTTCATAGGCTATCTGCTGGGGGCTAAGGACCATCAGGGCTTCACTTGGGAAGCACTGACAGCGGCGGCGAACCAGTCGATGAGCAATGCTCCACTCAACAAGGTGTGCACCATGGCGTCTTCCGCCGACGACTTTGTGTCTTATTATGCGCACGCTTTGCAGGGAGAGTTCTTCAAGAACCCGCAAACGCTGAGCCAATTCCGCCAAATTCTGTCGATGGGCGACGCGATTTGGAAGATGCCGCTGCCGCTCGGGGTCAGTGCGTTCCTGAAAGGCGGAAGCATCGACGTTCCCGGTTTCCATGCGCTTTGCGTTCCCGGAGGCATGTTCTTCGACGACCGGTGGGTGTACTTTTGCCTGACGATCAATTGGACGGCAGCGGCGGAAACCGATCCAGCTACGGTTCAGGCTTTCGCCGCGGCTTCGAGCCACGCACTACAGCTTGTCGAAGACGCTTTGTCGGCTTAGGTTCGTGTGGACGGAGAGCCCGGCGGCCCGGGTCCGCGCCAAAACGGGCGCGAATTCTCGCCGCGGCGGGCTCAGAGCAGGCTCTGGGGCACCCTACTAAAACAAGGCACCCCAGTCCGGTTAGATCGTTGGCTGAGCCACGCCGGAACTACTTCTGGCAGCTTTCGCTATCCACTACGACGTCAAGGCCGCGAACGTAATGGCTAGCTTCGTTCGACTTCCTTTCGTTCGGCAGCGCGTGCATCGTGTCGCCAGCTACGGTAACCGTCTGTCCAACGTAGTTGTTCAGCATCAAATCGGGCACCTCGTTTACTCCCCACGTGGCGCCGTCGCTGGTGCGGAGCAAATACTCTTTGGCCACGGGCCCTGGCTGTAGGCAGCCGGTGACTTCAGTTGTGCCGGGACGGGCAGCGGATGGGGCGGGCGCCGCGAGGGCGGTAGATAATCCTGCGGTGCCGAGGAAAAGGAGTGCAGTTGCTGTAATCGACAATTTGCGTTTCATGGTAGGTCTCCTAAAACGAGTGGATCTCGTTGGTAAAGTACGAAGGGCGGGAACGCGCTTTCGTGCAGGTCGGCACGGGCATTTCTATCTGGTTAGACCAAGGAGTACTCAGGTACGTTGCTGGATTGCGCAACGGAATGTTCGGTTGGAGTACGTTTTTCCCTAGCGCAAATCAATTAGACATCGGTGGCCAGTAATACTACTGTGGGGAATGAAAGGCTCTGACGAGGCAGCGTCGGGGATGACAGATCGAGAGACTCAGCAACGGCGGCATGTCTGGGGCATCCGACGAGGCACACCTGCTGCGCAACGCTCCGCTTCTAGGTGATAACGACTATGGCGGCGGAATTCTCAATTCGTCCTGCCGACACCAGGTTCACAATCGCGCGGGCGATCTTGGCGCCCCCGACGGAGGAAGGCTCGATTGGGTTCGCGTAGTCCGCTGCGGAAGAACACACAAATCGTAAGTCGATTATCGACAAACCGAATTCGATCCCAACTCTCAAGATAACGTCGTTGAATACCATGAGAGCAGTTGAGGCCAATCGCTGGAAAGAAGCATCTGGAAAGCGGCCGTTGTAAATCGTGCAAAGCACCAGGGGAAGAGACAGGGCGTGGCACGATGCAACAGCGCGACGATACTTTTCCTCAAAATCTCGTGACACATCAGCTAATGCCGCTATAGCCATTTCTGTCGAACGGGCCGGCGCATAGAGGAAGCCGGAATTTCTAAGGGCATCGTTGCCTCCCACACTTAACCCCAGATGCGACGCGTCGGCCGGGACGCGGGCAACCTGGGAAGGCACGTCGTCGGTCGTCGCGCCGTCAACGGCGAGCAAGGTCGCACGCCAGCCCATGGGCAGGAGTTGACGAACTTGGGAGATCACGTCTGGCCGACCTTTGGTGTAGCTCGCGTTGTCGAAGATCGAGTCGCCAAGTAGAACGATATGCATGCCACACTGTCCTTCTCAGCCAGCCCTTAGCATTTACCCGCGGCGCGGGAACAGAAACTTCAGCATAGGGCCGACGCGTTCGGCCCAGGCGTATTCGCTGTGCTTGCCGCCCCGGATTTCGTGGTACTCGAGATCTTTGCCCGGTCTCCAACCTTTCTTAATCAGGAGGCGCTTGAGGGCGCGCGCGTCAGGCACGGCGCGGCGTCCTTCATTGGTACCGATGTCGAGCCAGATGCGCTGGCCGGTCTTACCGCGAAGCTGTTCTATGAAGCGGAGAATCACACGATCGCGCCACCATACCGACGGTGACAGCACCGCGAGCTTGCCGAAGATGTCGGGATAGCGCATTCCGAGATAAAGCGTCACCAGGCCGCCCAGGGAAGAGCCTCCCATGCCGCAGTTCGCGGCTCCCGATAGGGTGCGGTAGTGATGGGCTATGAATGCACGGAGTTCATCGACCACCATCTGGCCGTAGGCATCGGCCTTTCCTCCGCCCAGTCGCCGGTCTTCGACGGGCGTGTACTCGTCGATGCGCTTCACGCCGGTGTTGTAGATTCCGACGATCACCAGGGGTTCGATCTGGCCCGACGCGATCAGCGCATCCGCGGTTTCGCCCACGCGCCAGTAGTTGCCCTTGATGAACGAGGTCTGGGGATCGAACAGGTTCTGGCCGTCGTGCAGGTACAAGACGGGGAAAAACCGGCTGGGATCGTCGTTGAAGGCTTGGGGCACGTAAACGATGAAGTCGTGCTTTTCATCGATCAGGCGCGAGGCGAACTGTTCATGTTTATGCAGCCGCGATTGCAGGCTGGCGGGCGCGGAAGGCTGAGTCATTGCTGGAGCCGGGATCGGGGCATCGTAGGTAGTGACGGGTTCGGTCGACATTCTTGTAATATTGAAATATCACACGCCACCCGGGAAGCAGAGCAATGCAACTTTAGTTCTTTCGTTCCCGCTTGCGAAGTGGTTCCTTAGAGTAGCAATTCGGTTTTCGTTCCAGCAAATTCTTTTCATCCAGGGGCGCCCCATCGTGAATCGCGAATATCACAAGTGGTGGTCGAAAGACTTGCAACGCGACATGTCATTGCTGTGTTTTGGCCACGCCGGCCGCAAAATCTTGGTGTTTCCTACCTCGCGCGGGCGCTTCTTCGAGTACGAAGACAACAAGATGATTGCCGCGGTCTCCGACAAGCTGGACAACGGCGAGTTGCAGATTTATTGCGTCGACAGCGTGGACGACGAGAGCTGGTACAACACGGGGGCGCATCCGTACTGGCGGCTACAGCGCCATCTGCAATATGAGCGCTACATCATCAACGACGTGTTTCCACTGATGTGGAACAGGAACTGGACACCCTACACCGCGGTCACGGGATGCAGCTTCGGCGCCTATCACGCGGTCAACTTCGCCTTCCGGCATCCCGATATGGTGAACGCGTGCGTGTGCATGGGCGGGTCGTTTGACATCAGGGGTTTCATGGATGGCTGGTCGAGCGAGGACGTTTATTTCAATAATCCGTCGGAATATCTCGCGAATTGCACCGATGGATGGAGGTACAACCACATTCGCACCGTGCTGGCGACAGGCGAGCATGACATGTGCTGGGACCGGAATGAGAAGTTTGCGGCGGTTTTGCGGGCGCGGGGAATCCGGCACGAACTGCATGTGTGGGGCGACCGAAGTTACCACGACTGGCCGTGGTGGCGGCCGATGGCGAGAACGTATTTGTGAGCGATGGTTTAGCGAGCGAATGCGGCGTTTTTCCCATAAAATGATAGTTATCGTTCGGCGTTTGCCGCGCCGATTCCCAGGGTGCTTCCACAGAGTTTTTGCAGCGAATACGGCGGGGACGTTGAGTCGTTGTCAAAGGAGCAGTTGTGAAGAAAATCGGCGTCATCTTCGGGATGGAGACCACGTTTCCACCCGCTCTGGTCGACAAGATTAATTTCATGAAGGAGCCTGGCGTCGAGGCGGAGCTGGCCACGGTCGGGGAGGTCCGCATGGCGGAGCCTTCTCCTTATCACGTCATCGTCGATCGCATCTCGCACGACATCCCGTTCTACCGCGGTTATCTGAAGAATGCCGCGCTGTCAGGCGCTATTGTGATTAACAATCCGTTTTGGTGGAGCGCCGACGATAAGTTCTTCAATTTTGCGCTGGGCGAAAAGCTGGGAGTGGCGATTCCTAAGACCATCCTGCTCCCTCATAAGCAGCACCCCGCGAGCACGACGGACCGCTCGATGCGGAACCTGCAATTTCCTCTTCCGTGGGACAGCATTTTTGGTTATGTCGGGTTCCCAGCGTTTCTGAAACCGTTCGACGGCGGCGGCTGGAAGGATGTGTACAAGGTCAACTCGCCGGACGAGTTTTTTCACGCCTACGATCAAAGCCGCGACTTGTGCATGACCCTACAGCGGGGCGTTAAGTTCAAGGAATATTTCCGGTGTTATGTAGTCGGGCAGGAGAAGGTGCACATCATGCACTACGATCCCTCGGCGCCGTTTCACGAGCGGTATGTGAAAAACCCGCCGCCGGTCGATCCCAAGCTGCTGGAACGCGTGGAACGCGATGCGCTGACTCTGTGCCGCGCGTTGGGTTACGATTTGAATACTGTGGAGTTCGCCTGCGAGGATGGGATTCCGTACGCGATCGATTTCATGAACCCCGCACCTGACGCGGACATCAACTCGGTGGGCGAGGACAACTTCCACTGGATCGTGGACGCCGTGGCGGAGCTCGCGGTCCGCAAGGCGAAAGAGCACACCGCCGAAGTGCCGGAGTATCGATGGAGCAAGTTTCTGGGCGGCAATGCGGCAGAGGGCGCGGCTGAGGCGGCACCGAAAGCTGCTAAAGCCGTCAAGGTCCCAAAGAGCGCTACCAAGGGTTAATGCACATGAAGCGGCCAAGCCTCAGCATCGGAATCGAAGAGGAATACCAGACGATTGATCCGGAGACCCGCGATCTTCGTTCGCACATTCAGATGGAGATCCTGTCGAAGGCAAAGCTGAAGATCGCTGAAAAGGTGAAGGCCGAGATGCATCAGGCCGTGGTGGAAGTGGGATCCAAGGTCTGCCGCGACATCAAAGAAGCCCGCGAAGATATGCGCAACCTGCGTCGCGAGATGATCAGCCTTGCCTCCGAGAACGGCCTGCTGCTGGGCTCAGCCAGCACGCATCCATTTGCGGACTGGAAGGTGCAGGAGATTTATCCGGATGAGCGCTACTACCGCGTAGTGGAAGACATGCAGTTGGTGGCGCGCGCCAACCTGGTGTTCGGATTGCACGTGCATGTCGGCATTGAAGACCGCGATACTGCCATCCACATCATGAATTCGATGCGGTATTTTCTGCCGCATATCCTCGCGCTCTCCACTAATTCGCCGTTCTGGATGGGGATGGAGACGGGATTCAAGTCATACCGCAGCAAAGTGTTTGAGCGCTTCCCGCGCACCGGCATTCCCGACGTCTTCTCCAACTGGGCCGATTACGAGACGTTCGTCAATCTGCTGATCAAGACGAATTGCATCGACAACGGCAAGAAGATCTGGTGGGACATCCGGCCGCATCCATTCTTCGAAACCATCGAGGTGCGAGTGTGCGATATTCCGATGCGGCTCGATGAGACGCTCGCAATCGCTGCGCTCATTCAGGCCACGGCGGCGATGCTCTGGAAGCTGCACGCTTCCAATAAGAGCTATCGCATTTACGGACGCGCACTCATCAGCGAGAACAAGTTTCGCGCCTGCCGCTACGGCCTCGACGGCAAGCTCATCGACTTCGGCAAGCAGGAAGAAGTTCCGATCAGAAAGTTGATGCTGGAATACCTGCACCTGATCGATGATGTCGTAGATGAGCTGGGCTCGCGCGACGAGATCAATTACATCCACGAGATGCTCAACATGGGCAGCGGGGCCGACCGCCAGATCAAAATCTTTCGCGAGACCCGAGACCTGAAGAAGGTCGTGGATTACATCGTAGAAGAGACGCGGGTTGGCGTGTTCGATGCCGCACCCGCACATAGTTAGAAGTTCGCCGGAAATCCTTGCACGAGAGGACGCTACTTGACACCACCATTGCTGACCAACCTGGCCGCCACTCCCTTCGACCCCGAGCTTTCGCCGGGCGCTTACAACGCAGTGAACACCTGCCTGCGCATTCAGCCCGACGAGAAGGTGACGGTAATCACGGACAACGCCTGCCGCGACATAGCGGCCAGTATCGCGCAGGAACTGGTCAAAGTTGGTTCGCCCTTCAAAGCCTTCGTGCTGGAAGAAATCGCCGAGCGTCCGCTGACGGGCCTGCCCCGCGAGATCGCGGACGACATGGAGACGAGCCAGGTCAGCATTTTTGCGGTCAACGTGCAGCGCAACGAACTGAAGTCGCGCATGGAGATGACGGACATCGTCAATCGCCGCCGCATGCGCCATGCCCACATGGTCAACATCAATCACGAGATCATGCTGGAGGGGATGCGCGCCGACTTCAAGCGCGTCGATGCGCTCAGCAAGAAAGTGATGGAGATGGTGAGCAAGGCGAAGCAGGTCAGCGCGAAGAATCCTGCGGGCAGCGACCTGGTTGCCGATCTCAATCCGAACTACAAGTGGATCAAGACCAGCGGCATCATCAGCCCCGACAAGTGGGGCAACCTGCCGGGCGGCGAGATTTTTACGACTCCCGGCGAAGTCAACGGCATTTACGTGGTCGATGGCGTGGTTGGCGACTACTTGTGCGAGAAATATCCTGACCTGCAGCGGCAGCCGCTGACGATCCACATCAAGAAGAACCGCATCACCGAGGTCTCTAGCGAGAACAAGGACCTGGAACGGGAGTTCTGGGCCTACACTCACACCGACGAGAACAGCGATCGGGTGGGCGAGTTCGCAATTGGCACTAATCTCGACTTGAAGCGCGTGATTGGAAACATCCTGCAGGACGAAAAATTCCCCGGGCTGCACATCGCATTCGGGAATCCTTACGGACACCACACCGGCGCTGAGTGGTACTCCAGCACGCACATCGACGTGGTCGGAACTCGGTTCGACATCTGGGTGGACGGCCAGCAGATTATGGAGAAAGGCCGCTTCCTGATCGAGGCATGAAATGATTCCCGCACTGCGCGAGGAGTTCAACCGGAACTACACTCCGGAGAAGTACCAGAACTTTCTGGATTCTCTAGGGAAGGCGTGTGGCACTCCGATTGGCTTTCGCGTGTCCGAGACGCCGGTATTCGTGCCGAAGTCGCTGCTCGACCAGATGGCGCAGTACGGTCGCGAATTAGTTGCGCAATTGCTGACCAGTCCGAAGTACCTGCGTGTATCGGATAAGACGGTCCCGCCGGAATATAACGTCCCCACCGAAACCAAACGCCCAATGTTCGTGCAAGTCGACTTCGGCCTGATTCGCAACGCCAAGGGCGCACTGGAGCCTAAGCTCGTCGAGTTGCAAGCGTTTCCGTCGCTGTACGGATACCAAGCGGTGTCGGCGCAGCACTACATCGACGATTTCGGCCTGTCGAAGGACCTCGGAATCTACCTGAGCGGTCTCGATCACATTTCGTACATCGCGCTGATGCGGGAGTTGATTGTCGGCAAACACGATCCCGAGAATGTGATCCTGATGGAAATCGATCCCGAGCACCAGAAGACGCTGCCGGACTTCCTGATCACGCAGAAGGAACTGGGAATCGCAATCGTTGACATTTTGTCGCTCAAGAAGCGCGACAAGAAGCTCTACTACAGCAAGGATGGACGCGAGATCGAGGTGCGGCGCATTTACAACCGCTGCATTGTCGATGAACTGGAACGCAAAGGCGTGACGCTTCCCTTCGACTTGCGCGAGGAGCTCGATGTCGAGTGGGCTGGACATCCTAACTGGTATTTCCGCATCAGCAAGTTTTCGATTCCCTACCTGAACCACCGTTGTATACCGCAGACGTGGTTTCTCGATGAGAACCCTACGGTCCCCGACGACAACCAGAATTACCTGCTGAAGCCCCTATATTCCTTTGCCGGAGCGGGCATCAAGTTCGCGCCAACCGAAGCCGATATCAATGCGATCCCCGCCGGAGAGCGGCACAATTACATCATGCAAGAGCGCATGCGATTCGAACCGGTGATTGCGACTCCGCATGGCATGACGCAGATGGAAACGCGCATCATGTACGTGTGGCCTGAGGACGGCGAGCTAACGCCGGTGCTGCCGCTGATTCGCATGGGACGCGGCATGATGATGGGCGTCGATCACAACCGGGACCTGGAATGGGTGGGCGGGTCGTCGGCGCTGTGGGTGGAATAGATCGCCCGCGGAAGCTTGCGAGTTTGAAGCGGGCAGGCGTATCAGCCGGCCTTTATGTCCATGGAGTCAGGATAGATTTAACTGTCGTCTCAAAGTGAGACGCATTGCGGGTAACGAGCGTTAAACGATAGACCTGCGCGGTCGCGGCGATGAAAGCGTCGCGAGCTTCAATCGGACGTCCTAGCGACTCGGTGTCGGCTACGAGCTTCCCGCGTGCATCGGCCACAACGGCATCGATGGGCAGGATTCTGCCCTCAAACCGCTGGGGCAGGTCTTGCTGCAGCCATCGATCGAGCTGCTTCCGGCGCCGTCCCCGAGCCAGACACTCGACGCCGTATCGCAATTCGGTCAGGGTAATCACACTCAGGAATACGCTCTCTTCGTCCACGCCGGCCAACCATGTGACCACACCCGGATTCGGACGGGGCTTAGTCGATTCCGAAACTACATTCGTATCCAGCAGAAAACTCATAGCACGCGCTTATTGAGACGGAGCTCGAGAGGCCTCGGCTTTATTCCGGCGCCACGCAACGGAGAGGCAGCGAAGAACTCCGCCAGATTGCCTTTCCGATTGGCCTTGCGCTTCCATTCCTCCGCGGCGACCACCATAGCAGTGGTGCGCCCGTGTCGAGTTATTGTTTGCGGGCCCTCGGATTGTGCCTTGTCTAATACTTCACTCAGCTTCGCCTTCGCTTCCGCCACCGTCCAAGTATGTGTGCTCATGGGGTCCACCTCCCAACCTGCGCTGGTTAATTATGGTCATTATAGTCATTTCTTAAGGGTGAACACAAGGGGAGGTCTTTTCGCCAAGACTTTCTTCATCCGAGCTTTCTGAACCTAATATCTGCAGGTACTCGTTGATCGACTTGGCGGCCTTGCGTCCCGCTCCCATGGCCAGTATCACAGTCGCGCCGCCGGTAACAATGTCTCCTCCGGCGAAGACGCCGGGCTTGGAAGTCGCCAAGGTGTCGTCGTTGGCGGCGATGTAACCGCGCTTGGTGACTTGCAGTCCCGGGGTCGATGACTGGATCAGCGGGTTGGCGGTGGTTCCGGCGGCAATGATTGCTACCGAGCAAGGCGTGTCGAACTCAGAGCCTTTGATGGTGACCGGGCTGCGGCGTCCGGAGTCGTCGGGCTCGCCCAACTCCATTCGGGTGCAGCGAACCGTCGTGAGGTTGCCTCTCTCGTCGCCCAGAAATTTTACCGGGTTCACCAGCATCTCGAAGCGGATGCCTTCGTCTTTGGCGTGGTGAACTTCCTCGACGCGAGCAGGCATCTCGGCTTCGGTGCGGCGGTACAGGATGCTGGCTGACTTGGCGCCGAGGCGTAACGCACTGCGAACCGCATCCATAGCGGTGTTGCCTCCGCCGATCACGACGACGTCACGGTCCTTGCAGGGATAGAGGGGCTCGTCGAATTCGGGGAAGCGGTAGGCGCGCATCAAGTTCACTCGGGTCAGGAATTCGTTCGCGGAGTAGATCCCGTTCAAGTGCTCGCCGGGGACGTTTAAGAAGCGAGGCAAACCGGCGCCGGTCGCGACAAACGCAGCGTCGTAGCCTTCTTCGTGGAACAACTCGTCGATGGTGACGGTCTTGCCCACGACTACATTGGTCTCAAATTCGACGCCGCGAAGTCGCAGGGCTTGAACTTCGTGCGCGACGATGTCTTTGGGCAGCCGGAATTCTGGAATGCCATAGATCAGCACTCCGCCGAGTTCATGTAGCGCTTCGAACACGTGGACCCGGTGGCCCATCTGGATGAGATCGCCGGCGCACGCTAGTCCGGCTGGACCGCTGCCGACAATGGCGACCTTCTTGCCGGTGCGTGCGATGTTCTTCGGCAGGCCAAACTGTCCGCTGCTGCGCTCCCAATCGGCTACAAAGCGCTCAAGGTAGGCGATTCCGACAGACTCGCCCTTTTTGCCGAGCACGCAACCCGACTCGCATTGATCTTCGACCGGGCACACCCGACCGGTGATGGCGGGCAGTGCATTATCTTCGCGGACCTTGGCGGCCGCGCCCATGTAGTCGCCCTTTACGATAAGGTCCATCACGGCGCGCACGTCGACGGACACCGGACACTTGTCCATGCAGCCCGGCTTGTTGCACTCAATGCAGCGCAGCGATTCCTGGCGCGCTTGATCGGGATCGAAGCCGGTATTCACTTCCTGAAAGTTGCGGGCCCGTATCTGGGCCAACTGCTCCGGCATTTTTTGGCGGGGCAGCTTTATGCGCTCTCTGTTGGGCAGTGGATTATTGCTCTTACTCATGGACCACCTCCGCCGCCAGCGCCGCACATTCATGGCTGCGGATGTTCTCGCGGAGCTGTCTCAGTTGACCCTCGGGATCAGCTTGCAGGCGCTCGATGCTTAGCTTCTCCTGCTCGCGATACATGTTGTTGCGTTGCATCAGGACCTCGAAATTCACGTGGCTGGCATCAAACTCGGGGCCGTCGACGCAAGCGAACTGGCTGCTGTTGTTGACTAAGACGCGGCAGCCTCCGCACATGCCAGTGCCGTCAACCATGATCGAGTTCAGGCTGACCATGGTCTTGATGTGCCGAGGACTGGTCAGGTTGGCCACGGCGCGCATCATGGGCACCGGGCCAACCGCGAGCACGTAGTTCACCTTGCCGGCATCGACCAACTCTTTCAGCTTCTCCGTGACCAGGCCTTTCTGGCCGGCGGTGCCGTCGTCGGTCATGACGTAGGTCTCGTCGCTGACCTCTCGTACGGCATCTTCCAGCACCAGCAGATCTTTGCTGCGCGCGCCGACGATCGAGATCACTTTGTTTCCTGCACGCTTCAGTTCGCGCGCCGTGGGATAGGCCATGGCCGTTCCCACGCTGCCGCTGACCACTACGGCTGTGCCGAACTTCTCGATTTCCGAGGGCTTGCCGAGCGGCCCAACGATGTCGAGGATCGAGTCGCCCGCCTCCAGCATGCTGAGCAACATGGTGGTCTTTCCGATCGCCTGGACGACGATGGTGACGGTCCCGGCCTCGAGATTCGCGTCAGCTATGGTCAGGGGAATGCGTTCGCCGGCATCGTCGAGGCGCACAATGACGAACTGGCCCGGCTTCTGCTTTTTGGCGATGCGCGGGGCTTTGATTTCGAACAGTTTGATGCCTCGCGCCAAAGGGCGGGCTGCGACGATTGGGAACACAGAATTCCTCCACCATCGATTCTGCTGAGGTCCGACCCGGCAGTCTGTGGCGTACGTCACAAGCCCGGCGGACATAGCGCACAGTGGAAAGCCGGGGGGCCAAAAAAACCTCCGCAATGCCCTTTGAGCGCATATTTTTAGCGGAAAATAGGTTAAATACCTGAGAGAGTTTGGGCCCGCGACGCTCCAACATAGAGAGACCCGAAGGACGTTTACACAGT
Source organism: uncultured Acidobacteriaceae bacterium (assembly GCA_963699185.1). GTDB lineage: Bacteria > Acidobacteriota > Terriglobia > Terriglobales > Acidobacteriaceae > DASRAA01. Next base: position 3,303,706 of record OY969419.1, read on the forward strand.
CTGTGAGGCGATTAGTGGCTACGATCCTGCGCACGACGAGAACTTCCGGACGCTCCCCACATCATCCTGACAACCGCCCGAGTGAACGCAGGCACCGGATTTGCCTCGTTCTGATGTTTCTCTTAACTACAGTAGTGACGCTTCCTGCGCAGGACGTCGCCACCACCAACTCTGCCCCGGCCCCATCGGCAAGTCAGGCTGTCACCCTTCCAGACGCGCCGTCAGCTTCGCGCGAATCCAAATCCGAGTCGCTTGTCGGTGGCGCGGGAACGCTGGTCAAAACGATCGGTCTGGATGAGTGGCACATCATCAAGGCGCCCTTTCAGAAAAAAGCCTTGGTTTGGGATGCGGTGGTGATAGGCGCAACCGGCGTCCTCATCGCCAACGACGAAAGCGTGGCGCACCAGGTTCAGCCGCAGTGGCACGACACAAGTATCAATGTTTCGAGTGCGACGGTTTATGCGACCGCAGCAACCGCAGGCGGAATCTATGTTACCGGTCTGTTCACGCACTCCGACCACGCCCAGGAGACGGGGATACGCTCCGCCGAGGCCGCTATCGACAGCGCGCTTCTGTACGCTGCAATGAAGGCGATCACGGCGCGGCAGCGTCCCTACATGGGTAATGGCGATGGCAAATTCTTTTCCGGTAACTGGTCCAGCGGATCATTTCCTTCCGGACATTCGGCCATGGCGTGGACGCTCGCTTCGGTGGTCGCTCATGAGTATCCATCGTGGCCTGTGAGGATCCTGATGTACGGGCTCGCGACCACTGCCAGCACCGCGCGAGTTACAGCAGGTGTCCACTTCCCTGCCGACGTTTTCGCTGGGGGCGTGATGGGATATCTGATTGGCGACTATGTGGCCAGCAAACCGAGCGCGAAGAAGACCAGTACTGCGCAGTCCCGGAGTCGCATCCGGCGCATGCCAGAAGCTGTGCTGCAGCACGTTGCTATCGGCGGCCAGTGACCTACGTTATATAAGTCGTAGATTCGGTGGATCGAGTTACGTCCCTGGGGGGACGTCAGCTCCGGAGCTGAATTCCGCGGGTTTCGGCACCAGTCTGCCTGTACCCTCGATGCTGTAGATCGCGTTCGAGCCTTCGTGCGCAGGAGTACCTGCCAGCAACTGCTCCTTGCGATAAACGAGGTTGCTGGCATTGAAGCTGGCCAACTCGAAGCCGTGGCCGTGGGTGATGGCGTCGGTGGGGCAAGCCTCGACGCAGTAGCCGCAGAAGATGCAACGGTTGTAGTCGATGTTGTAGACCTTGGCGTAGCGCTCGGCGCCGCTGATGCGGTTGGTCTCGGTGTTCTCCGCGGCTTCGATGTAGATGCAGTTCGACGGGCAGGCGGCAGCGCACAGGAAGCAGGCCACACACTTCTCCAGGCCGTTCTCATCGCGCTGCAACACGTGCATACCGCGAAAGCGCTCCTGGAACATGGCACCACGATTCGGGCCTGGACCGTCGGGATAGTTCTCGACCTCTGTAGGCTGGAACATCTGCCCAAAGGTAATGCTCATGCCTTTGGCGATCGCGGCGATGTTTTTTACGATTCCCATACGAGAAAACAGTATATCAATCCTGCGAGGCGTCCCGTTGCGCGCCAGTTGAGGGCCGAGGAATAGCTAAACGCCCTAGACCCCCTCGGATTTCCGCGCGGTTTGCTGCCGTAGCAATTCCAGATGATGTTGCGCATGACCGCCGACGATGTACACCAAAGCACGCACCGTGACAGGATTGCCGTTGGCGATGCCGGAGCGGATTGAGGCGTCGTCGCTCAGGCTCCGAACCAGCGCCAGGGTCGCCTCACGCACCGACCCCAGCTCGGCCAGAAGATCGGTCGCGCTTCTGCCATTGGAGTCGGCGGCTGCAACGAAGTCGTCCTGCTCGAAGCCTTCCAGTTCGGTTTTGTCGCCGCGGGCAAAGCGCAGAATCCGGTAGGACATCACGCGTTCAGTGTCACACAAATGGCCGAGCACCTGTTTGACGCTCCACTTGCCGGGCGCAGGCGGTTTGGTCGCCTGGTCGTCGGTCAGGTCGTTCACGATTCCGACGAATTCGTCAGGCTGCAGGTCGAGGAAGTTGAACAGATCGCCATTGGGTACCTTGCTGATGTAGTTGGTGTAGAAATCGGCGTATTCGGTGCGGTTGGGACGACTTATCATTGCGAGTATCTCCGGTGCGAATTCAGCAAGCTCTGGTAGCTGGTGACTGGTAACTGGTATGGCTAATTTTGCTATCGTGAATCACCAGCAACCAGTTACCAGTTACCTTCCTCATTCAGCCCAAATTCCTTCCACCGCTCCGTCACTTGCCGTTTGGTTTCGGCATCCATTGTAATTTCCTCAGGCCAGGGACGGGTAAAGCCTTCACTCGGCCACTTGCGGGTAGCGTCCACTCCCATCTTTGATCCGTAATCGGGCAGGCGGGATGCATGATCGAGCGAATCGACCGGGCCCAGAGTGAACTGGATGTCGCGCTCGGGATCGATGTTGTTCAGCACCTTCAGCGTAACCTCGGCGAGGTCCTGCACGTTCACGTCTTCATCGACCACGAGAATGCACTTGGTGGACATGGCCTGTCCGAGTGACCAGATGCCGTTCATCACCTTGCGGGCGTGGCCGGGATACGACTTCTTGATGGAGACGATCATCAGGTTGTGAAATATTCCTTCAATCGGCAGGTTCACGTCCACAATCTCCGGGATGCTCAGCCGCATCGCCGGCAGAAAGATGCGCTCGACGGCCTTGCCCATCCATGCGTCTTCCATGGGCGGCTTGCCTACGATGGTGGTCGAATAAATCGGGTCTTTGCGGTGAGTGATGCAAGTGATGTGAAACACCGGGTAGAGGTCTTCCATGGTGTAGAAGCCGGTGTGGTCGCCGAACGGACCTTCCATCCTCAGCTCGTCGAGCTCAACGTAGCCTTCGAGCACGATCTCCGAGTTGGCAGGGACCTCGAGATCCACCGTTTCGCACTTCACCAACTCGACCGGCTTCTGCCGCAGGAATCCCGCGATGATGAACTCTTCGACGTCAGGCGGTGCGGGCACGATGGACGAAAACATCATCGCCGGATCGGTGCCGATCGCGACTGCTACGTCCATGCGTCCGGAAACCTGTTTACCTTCGGCGACGCGCGACCCTCCGCCCGAGCGCGCCATCATGTCGAGCTCTGCGGTGAGTGGATGCTCCGCGCCCTCCGCTGCTTTTCGGCGCATTTGTTCGCGGTAGTGTTCCGCTCCCTGCTTTTGGCGCTGCCAGTGCATGCCGGTGGTGCGCTCGTCATACACGTGCAGGCGATAGGTGCCGACGTTGCGCTTGCCGGTCTTCGGATTCCTCGTGATTACCGAGGGCAGAGTGATGAACCGTCCGCCGTCTTTAGGCCAGCATTGCAGGATGGGAAAATCGAGCAGCGAGAACTCGCCTTTCCGGATCACTTCCTTACAGGGACCGGCCGGCACCTCCCTGGGGAAGAACTTGCCCAATTCGGTGAGCATGGGCAGCATCTTGATCTTGTCGAGAAACCCCTGCGGCGATTTCACGTCCATGAACATCCTGATGCGGCCCGAAATCTCGTCCAAGGACTCAACCTCCAGCGCCATCTTCATGCGGCGCTCAGAGCCGAACTGGTTGATCAGCACCTTGGCGCCGGGATGTCCCTTGATGTTCTCGAACAGCAACGCCGGACCGCCCGCGCCATGATGGCCGCGCGGTCCCCACTTCGAGACACGGTCGGTGATCTCGGTGATTTCCAGGATCGGATCGACTTCTGCCTTGACCCGCTTTAATTCTCCCGCCTTGTCAAGCGCGGAGATCCATTCCCTCAGGTCGCTATAAGCCACCGGCCAGTCTCTCCTCAGCGGCGAGCGCCGCTGCAACTTCGTTCTAGAGGCAACAACAGACGATTATAGAAGCGGCGGACAACAAGAAAGGCGCACCGCATAGCGGCACGCCCTTCGAATTGATCCTCCGCCTGCCAGATCAGCGCTTCTTCTTCGCAGCCTTCTTCGCCGCTGGCTTCTTCGCCACCGACTTTTTCGCCGGTGCTTTCTTTGGGGCAGCCTTTGTCTTCTTCGGCGCCGGCTTTTTGGCGGATGCGCTCTTTTTGGCTGGCGCAGCCTTCTTCGCGGGGGCAGCCGGTTTCTTCGCGGCCTTCGCTAGGACGGACTTCGCTGCCTGCACCGGCGAGGATTTCGCGGCCTGAGGCGTCGGTTTCGATGGCGTCACAGCTTTCGCGTCGGCCGTCGCCTTGCTCGGTGCAGCTGGCGGAACTGGCGCCGCGACCGCAACCGGCGGTGCCGTGACTCCGCCCTTCGGCTTGCGCCCGCGCTTTGTCGGTGCAGCCGCTGCAACTGCGGGAGCTCCCGGCGCACTTTCAGCCGCGGCGGCGGCTTTACCTCGGCCTCGCTTGGGCGCCGGAGGCGGAGGTGGTGGTGGCGGCTCGTAGGGCTTCAGGAAGTTAACGATCTCGTTGTGGGATTTCAGCTTTCCGTCGAGCAACAGCAGGAATGCCTCGTCGAGAATCTTCGGATATTCGGGAAGCTGCGCGGTGATGCGCATCTCTGCCATCTCAGGAAAGGGCAACCTTTCCCTGACTTGCCGCCACTTGCCCAGGAAGTTTTTAAGCTTTTGGTCAACTGCCGATTGCCGCGTGGTCAAGCTCAGGAACAGGATGTTCTCCGGCCTGGCTTCGGCGAGGATCTTCCAGGATCCCGAGGTCGTGGATGCCGCCTTGCTGGTCAACTTTTTCGCCAAGTCCTGGGCGTGGTGCTCAAGGTGCTTCCATTTCTCCACGAAATCGCGACGCGGGATCATCCGCTGGATCTCGGCAATGTCCTTGTCGCTCATCTTGCGGGTAAGGAAGTACATCGCCATCGGTCCGGACTCAACCGAGTAACCCAAATCGGCCATCGCCTGCCGCAACTTGATCGCATGTCCCAAGTCGCTCGCCTCGGCTTTGGCGACGCTCCAATGCGGATGCAGTATCTTCAGCCAGCCGTCCTTCTCCAGGGCCCGCATGATGGCGATGGGGTCATCTTCGTGGGCCAACTGCTCCAACTCGGCACCGATGGAGCGCTTGCCGACATACTCGATGTAGTTGTTCTCTTTTGCCGAGTCGTAACGAGCCTGGGTGCGCTCTTCCAGCGGCCAGTGGAACCGTGCGCTCAACCGGGTAGCCCTTATCAACCGGATCGGGTCTTCCAGGAACGCGTAGTTGTGCAACACCCTCAGCACTTTGGCTTCGATGTCTGCAATCCCGTTGAAGGGATCGAGCAATAGTCCGCGCGACCCGGGATTCAGCGAAAGCGCCATGGCGTTGACGGTGAAGTCGCGCCGCCGCAGGTCCTCATTAATAGTGGCTGTGGTTATTGTCGGAGGCTTGCCTGGCTTATCGTAAGCCTCTGATCGGGTGAGGTTTAACTCAGCTCGCACGTTCCCCGGCATCAACAAGTGGAGGGATTTCAGGTCTTCGTCCACACCCTGCACGGAAATCCCAGCTTTCTCCAATTCTTTCTGTAACTTAAGGGGATTGCCCTGCACACTGAGATCGATGTCGCGAATGGGGAGCCCGGTAATAAGATCGCGGATGGTGCCGCCGGTAAGGTAGAGATTTAGGCCCGCGTGGCGGGCGATTTCCTGCACCAGGTTCACACCGCGCTGTTGGTCAGGGGTGAGCCTGGTCTCCATACTGTAGATGTAGTCTGCCATCTAAACGTTTTGTTTTAAGAGAGATAGCCAAGCCCACTGAAAGCGAAACCGCCGTTTAAGCCGGCAAAACGTTGCTTTACCGATGGCTCGACTACTGCCAACCGCCCCAGTCTGCTGCTCCAAGTTGCGCGCAACTTGCTCTTACATCAACACTTACAGCACTATGCACTGGGTTTGCTGCATAGCGACAATAACACAACGTTGATGATTTGGCTACAAACTACCTTACTTGGGGCGCATTTTCGTCAAAAGTGCGACAATCGGGAAAGCGGCCGCGCGTTTTCCATCAGGCGAACACTATGGCGACAACACACAAGAAGGTGATAGTCCGAAAGATGGATCGCGACACCGTGAGCGGTTACGTTTCGGCCGCCTTGATCTGCGATGGGAAAATCGAGGTGTTGAACACCGCCGGCAATGTGGTGGCCATCGACCTGCACGAAGTGAAGGGTGTGTATTTCGTACGCGAATTCGGCGACACCGAGGCCCTTCTTCGCAAGACGTTCACTTCCCGTCCGCGTACGGAAGGATTGTGGGTGAGGCTGCGGTTCCGCGACAACGAAATCATCGAGGGCATGATGCCGAACGATCTGGTGCAGGATGGCAGCGAAGGATTTTCTATCATCCCGCCCGACACCAGAGCGAATACGCAACGCATATTCGTGCCGCGCGCCGCGCTGGCTGAGATGACCGTGCTCGCCGTGATCGGAGAAAAGAAGTCTCAGCGTCGCGGACGGCGTCCCGAGGACACCCGCCAGGTATCGATGTTCAATTGATGGCAAGGCAGGAACGCTGTCTTAAGAGACGAATCCGGTAGTCCCAAGGTTGTTCGCTAGCCACGAGAGATGAGTCCGTGATTAGGGTTCTCACTGAAATACTATGAAACTCAGCGAAATCGCTTCCAAGCTTGGCGCCACCTTGGAAAACGGCGACCCCGAGACGGAAATCACCGGAGTATCAGGTATCGAAGAAGCCGCAGCCGGGCAGATTACCTTTGTTGCCAATCCAAAATACTTCGCGGCAGCGAAAGACACCGCCGCCACTGCCATCATAGTTTCAGAGGACTTCCCCGCCGCAGCGCGCACGGTGTTGCGTAGCAAGAATCCTTATCTTTGCTTTGCGCGCGCCATCGACCTGTTCTATCAGTCGCCGAAATATGCCACCGGGATTCATCCCACAGCGGTGGTGGCAGCGACGGCCAGGATTGGCGCAAACGCGCACCTTGGCGCATACGTGGTGATCGATGACGAGGTCGAAATCGGTGACAACGCCGTACTTCTACCGCATGTCGTGATCTATCCCGGCGCGAAGATCGGCAACAACTTTTTTGCCCACGCTCACTCCATTGTGCGAGAGCACTGCCAGGTGGGCGACAACGTGGTTCTGCAGAACGGAGCCATCGTCGGCTCTGATGGATTCGGGTTTGCCCGCGACGGCGATCACTGGGAAAAGATCACGCAATCAGGCCCTGCGGTGATCGAGAGCGATGTCGAAGTTCAAGCTAATGCTTGCATCGATCGCGCCAGTGTTGGCGAAACCCGCATCGCCCGCGGCGTAAAAGTCGATAATCTTGCGCAGGTGGGACACGGCTCTGGGGTTGGCGAACACACTCTGCTGTGCGCCCAGGCCGGGCTGGCCGGCTCGACGGTCGTGGGCAAGAACGTCATCATCGCCGGACAGGCCGGGGTTGCCGGACACTGCAACGTCGGGGATGGCGTGGTCATCACCGCGCAGAGTGGCACTCACGGAGACATACCGGCCGGAAGCATGGTGAGCGGTTCGCCGGCTTTCGAGCACAAGCAATGGCTGCGTGCCGTCAACGTATTCAGCAAACTCCCTGAGCTGGCGAAGACGGTCCGGGAACTCGCGCGGAAGCAACCGCGCGCCGACTCCGGCGATCAAAAGGAGTGACCGGCTCCCACAGTACCCTCGCTGTATAACTGAATCGCGTTTCCTGGGAAATAGTTCGAAGAGGAGTTGAAGGGTCTAGCGACCGGAACATGAGCGAAGAGACTCAACATCCCGTCTCCAAGTCGGCCGTCGGGCCGCAACTCATAAAGGTTTCTCCGATTCGAGTTCTGCTGCTCGACGACCGCGAGGAAAACCTCATCCTGCGCTCTGCGATTCTCCGCCAGAAAGGCTACCAGGTAGTCCCCACCAACTCTATCGAGCAGGCCCAAGCCAAATTGCACGAGATTGACATCGCGGTGCTCGACTACCACCTCGGCGCCGGGAAGTTCGGCACCGCCGTGGCGGAGGCGCTGCGCAGGGAACGTCCGCAGGTGCCAATCATCGTGCTGTCGGCCACGCTCGAGCGCAAGTTCGGCGGCATCGCCGATATGCACCTGCTCAAGGGCCATAGCTCTGTGGAAGAACTGCTGGACGCGCTGCGCTCCTTCGAAGCCAAGAAACGCGGCCGCCCCGTGGTGGTGGACGCGCGCGACTTCTATTACTCGCGCATCTCGATGGCCATGGGCGATGACATCGTGCTGGAAATCCTCGACAGCGAAGGCAACTGGCAATTCGTCAACGACTACTTCGCCGCTATGAAGGGCAGGAAGCGTGCCTGGTTTGCCGGCAAGAACCTCTTTGAGCAGTTTCCGGAGTTGGCCGACGAATGGCGCGAGATCGTTCGCACCGTTGTCGAGACCAGGGAAACTTACATCGACCGTCGCGGCTTTCGCGAGTCTGCTCACCTTCCCACCAAAAACTCCCACTGGACGTGGAACGTGCTGGTGCTTCCGATAAAGCTGCACGATAACCGCGATGGCGCGGTCCTGACTGCCCGCATGATCGAAAAAAAGTAATGCTGGGCTGGTCGCGCGTGGAATTCCTGCGCCGCTTTTTCCTCATATCTCATGACGTAGACTAAATTCTTGACCAATCAAACCACCGATAGTAACGCGGCGAGCCGCAAATCTTTGGAACAGCGCGACGCGCAGCAGCGCCGTGACGGCGTGTTGACTCTTGCGCTCGGTGGAGTGTCGATCGCTGCGCTTCTGTGGTACTACGCGCATCAGCAGATCATGCTCTACGGCGATGCGGTAGCGCACATCAACATCGCGCGCCGCGTACTCGATAACCGCTCCTGGATGTCGTCGTTCTTTCAATTGGGCACGGTCTGGCTTCCGTTGCCGCACATCCTTATGCTGCCGTTCGTTTGGAACAAAGCGCTCTGGATGAGCGGCGTAGCTGGCTCTATCGCGAGCATGGTGGCTTACGTGGCCGGCGCCTTCGGGATCTTTCGCCTGGTCAGCGCGCGGGCGCCGGATGTTGCGGCTTACTTAGCAGCAGCCATTTACGCGCTGAATCCGAACCTGCTGTACATGCAGACCACCGCAATGAACGAACCGCTCTTTCTGGCATTCTTCATCTGGGCAATTGTGTATTTCGATGAGTGGCTGAGCACGTTGGCGACCGCGCAGGGCACGCCCTTGAAAGACCGCAGATCAGAACGCGCGCTCGAAGGCTGCGCCATCGCCTTGGCGGGAGGAGCGGCCACGCGCTATGACGGATGGTTCTTCGGCACGATTATGGGCGCGCTCGTGCTGTGGGCCTTCGTGAAGTGGTGGCGTAGCACGTCCGACGCGGCTCGCCGTCGCTCGATGACGAAGTCTCTTATCGAGTTTCTGCTCCTGAATGCGCTGGTCCCAGTGTTCTGGCTGGCCTACAACCATCGCGTCTCGGGACACGCCATGGATTGGGCCAATGGTCCGTATTCGGCGCGAGCTATCGCCGAACGTACTACCGCACGCGGGGCTGCGCCCTACCCTGGGAAGGACCACGTATTCACGGCTGCTCTGTACTTTCTGAAGGCCGCCAAGCTCAACGTCGGACCCGGTCACTGGGGCGACGCGCTGCTGTTGCTGGCACTGCTGGGGACAGCCGTTGCGCTGTGGCGATTTCGCCAGTACCGAACGTGGCTGCTGCTGTGGATGCCGCTGGCGTTCTATGCGCTATCGATCGCGTACGGCAGCGTGCCGATCTTCATCCCAACGTGGTGGCCGTTTTCGTATTACAACGTGCGATACGGACTGGAACTGTTGCCAGTGTTCGCAGTGTTTCCAGTGCTGCTGACATTGTTTCTCGCTGAGTTCGTCGCTCAGCCAAAGAAGCGGCTGGTCGTGTGGAGTTTGCTCGCAGTCATCGTGGCGGCGAGCTACTTGTCGATTTACGCCGACGTCCCCATCACCCTGAAAGAAGCACAAGTGAATGCCCGAACACGGATGGTGCTGGAAAATGAACTGGCGAAGTTCCTCGCGGGGCTGCCTCCGTCTGCCACGCTGCTTATGTACCAGGGAGAGCATGTCGGCGCGTTGCAACAAGCCGGCATACCGTTGCGGCATGTCATCAGCGAAGTGAGCCATCCTGACTGGGAGTGGGCCTTGCTTGATCCCGCGCGCCATGCGGACATCATCGTGGCCTTCAAGGGCGACCCGGTGTGGATGGCGGCACACGAGCACCGGCAAGAATTGCAGGAGCTGCTTTCCATCACGGTACCAGGTCAAGCCAAGTGTTCGATTTACCGCCCCGCTCGATCGGACAGTCAACAGGCGCCATCCGCGAGATAGTCGTGTGCGCGTGGCTCGGCTCGATGACAAACCATGGCGCTCAAGTCAACGGCGCAAGTACCGTTGCTTTGCTACAATCCGCGCAGTGACTATGCCAGTTTCTGCCGCAGCGGGCTCCATCCCATTCGTAAAAGCGACCGCCTGCGGCAACGATTTCCTGATCATCGGAATCGAGCACGCTCCTGCAGACATTTCTGGTTTCAGCCGGCGAATCTGCGATCGCCACAATGGAGTCGGCGCCGATGGTGTCGAGTGGGTGATGCCCTCGTCCGATGCAGACCTTGCTATCCGCCTCATCAATGCCGATGGTTCAGAAGCGGAGATCTCTGGCAATGGCACCCGCTGCGTGGCTGCATGGTATTGCATGGCCTACCAGCAGAAATCCGTCGCCATCGCGACTGGAGCGGGAGTGAAAATCTGCGACCTCGCCGGTCGTGACGGGCTGGATTTTGAGTTTCGAACAGCAATGGGCAACCCGGAGGTCGGCCGCGAAATGGAGGTCCGGCTCGCCAGTGAAATCGTTCGTGGCACACCGGTGTCAATGGGCAACCCGCATTACGTGATGTTTGTACGAGAATTTCAGCCCGGCTGGCAAACCTGGGCTGCGCAGATCGCCACGCATCCAGACTTCCCGTACGGAACTAACGTTGAGTTGGTCAAGTGGCTCAATGACCAGGAAATCGAAGTGCGGTTCTGCGAGCGCGGTGTGGGAGAGACGATGTCATCGGGTACGGGATCTTCGGCGGCGGCGGCGGCATCGATCGACACTGGAAGAGCCAAGTCTCCCGTGCGCGTGCACGCTCCCGGAGGATCGCAGACCGTGGAGTGGGACCGTGAACTTCTGCTGCACGGGCCGGCGACGATACTCTGTCGCGGCGATTTTTTCATTTAAGATAGTTTTTCCGAATGACAACCTTCCTCCAACCTGAGCTCCTGCGACCTGCGGCGCTGCAGCCCGGCGACACGGTGGGAATCATCGCGCCCGCGGGCGCGATTAATCGCGACATCCTGGAGGCTGGCTGCGCATGGCTTCTTCGCCGGGGGTATCAGCCGTTCTATTTGCCCTCGATCCTCGATCGCGATCTGTATTTTGCCGGCAGCACGGCGCGACGCCTGGATGAATTTCACCAGATGTTCGCCAACAAAGAGGTGAAGGCGATTGTCTGCGCGCGTGGCGGATACGGGTGCAATTATTTGCTGCATGGGATCGATCTGGATCTGGTCCGTTCGAACCGCAAGATTTTTTGCGGATGCAGCGATGTGACGACGCTGCTGATCTACTTGTGCGCTGCCGCGGGAATGGTCGTGTTTCACGGGCCCATGCTCAACATCGACGTGCGCCCCGACGGGGTGGACGAAGTGTCGTGGCTGGCGGCGATGACGTCCGGCGAATCGTATGCGCGCGAGTTCTCGGGGGACGAAGTGGAAACGCTAGTCGCAGGGCACGCGGAAGGCATGCTGTACGGAGGCTGCTTGTCGCTGGTTTGCGCTTCGCTGGGTACGCCATACGAGATTGACGCACGCGGCACTATCCTTTTTCTCGAAGACCTGGCCGAGCCGGCGTTTCGCATCGACCGCATGCTGATGCATTTGAAGCTGGCGGGAAAGTTCGATGGCGTGCGCGGAGTGATTTTTGGCGAAATGCTGAAATGCGGTCCTCGCCGCGATGAAGACTTCACGCTCCAACAAGTCGTGCAACGCGTGCTGGGCGAGCTTGGCATTCCGATCGCCTACGGTCTGAAATCGGGACACGTCAGCCGTGGCAACATTACCTTGCCTTTCGGCGCGCAAGCGCAATTCACCGCCGGAACGAACGTATCATTGCGCCTTGACGCTTCCGTCCGGCATGAGCAGGCGAAGATGCCGCTCTCCAAGCCATGAAACAGAAACACATTCACTTAATCGGGATCTGTGGCACAGCCATGGCTTCGCTGGCGGGGATGCTGAAACAGCGTGGCCACCAGGTCACGGGTTCCGATGTGGCCGCTTATCCGCCGATGTCGGATTTTCTTGCCTCGTTGGGAATTCCGATTGCACAACCCTTCAACGAAAAGAACCTGGAGCCGCGTCCCGACCTCGTGATTGTCGGTAATGCCATCTCGCGGGGCAATGTTGAACTTGAGTTTGTGCTCGACCAGCGAATGCCGTATCAGTCGATGGCGCAAGTGGTGCATGACGAATTCCTGCTAGACCGCGAGCGTTTGGTAGTGGCGGGCACGCACGGGAAAACTACCACGTCCTCCCTGTTGGCGTGGCTGTTTTCGGAAGCCTTGCGTGCCCCTGGCTTCCTTATCGGCGGAATTCCGGAAAACTTTGGCAGTTCGTTCGCCCTGGGCGACGGCCGCGAATTCATCATCGAAGGCGATGAGTACGATACCGCGTTCTTCGACAAGGGACCAAAGTTCCTCCACTACTTTCCGGATGCCGTGATTCTTACCTCGGTCGAGTTCGATCACGCTGATATCTACAAGAACCTCGATGAAGTGAAGACGGCGTTCAAGCGTCTGGTAAATCTGGTACCGCGACGGGGATTGCTGATCGCGTGGGATGGCCACCCCAACGTGGACGAGTGTGTCAGCCACGCCTTCTGTCGCGTGCAGCGCTACGGTTTCGGCGAACGATCGGCGTGGCGAATTTCCGGAGCAGATTACAGCGACACTCTCACCCGGTGGAAAGTCTCGCGAGACGGTGCTCCGTGGGCCGAGTTCGAATCGCAGTTGGCCGGCGAGTACAACATCCTGAACGCCACCGCTGCGGCGGCCATGGCGGCAAACTATGGCATTTCGACGGAAGTGATCGCCAAAGCTCAGCGCAGCTTCCGCAGCGTGAAGCGACGGCTCGAAGTGATAGCCGAGGTGCACGGCGTGACCATTATCGATGACTTCGCCCACCATCCCACGGCGATCGCTGGGACATTGCAGGCTCTGCGCGCCCGCTATCGCGGCCGGCGTTTGTGGGCCGTGCTCGAGCCGCGCTCCAATACCCTTCGCCGCAAAGTGTTTGAGGACGAGTTGGCCCAGAGTCTGTCGCACGCCGACCAGATCGTGCTGGCAGGCGTGTTCAAGTCGGACGCGATTCCCGAGGACGAGCGGCTTGATCCGCAAAATGTTATCGCCAAGCTCAAGGCAGTAGGCCGGCCGGCCCGCCTACTGCCATCGCCGGACGCCATCGTGGAAGGAATTGCTCCGGAGTTGCGCGAGGGCGATGTGGTGGCGATCCTCTCCAATGGCGGTTTCGGAAGTATCTACGAGAAACTGCCGGCGAAATTGAAGTCGCTCCACGAGGTTTCAACGCCGGCGTGATGCACTCGTCCAAAACCTCCCCTGCCCTGTTGATCCTGAGCCTGATGGTTGCCTGCACCGCGCAATCGTGGGGAGCGACGCTGGTCACCTGTTCGTCTCCTCCTGACGCGCAGCCGCAAGCCATCGAGTACTTTGTTTCGCTCGCCGATAACACTCATCACCTCGCGCACGTGAGCATCCGATTTCCCCAGGCCGCTGGCGCCATCACCCTGAACATGCCTGTATGGAACGCGCTTTATCAAGTGCGCGACTTCGCGGCCAACGTGCAGAACGTCCGTGCTGTTGATGCCGCGGGCAGGCCTGTTGCGGTCGTCAACAGCAAGACCAGCCAGTGGGAGATTGCTCCTGCGGAACGATGCGTGGTGGTTGGCTACGATATTCACCTCGACAACAGTGGACCGTTCGGAGCCCAACTCAATACGGAGCATGGCTTCTTCAATTGGGCAATGGTGCTGATGTATTCTCCCGCCACGCGGGCGCAGAGCATGAGTGTGCAGTTGCTGGATGTTCCCGCGACTTGGGGACTGCGCGATGTTCACGTTCTGGGAGATGCTCCCGCCGGCAATGTGGAGCAGAGAGTCGGCATCGCACATAACTACGACGCGTTGGTGGACAGTCCTGCCGAAGTTGGCGTCTTCCAGCAGTCAGAATTTCAGCAGGATGGTGCCACCTACCACATTGTGGTACGTTGCGATCCCCATGACTACGATGCTGGTAAGCTGCAGGATACGGTCCGCAAGATCACCCACGCCGCAGTGGACTGGATGGCGGACCGGCCCTTCGACGAGTACACCTTTCTCTATCACTTTCCCCAGGGCCATGGCGCCGGCGGCATGGAGCACGCGTACGGCTCAGTAATCGAGCTCAATGCCCAGCGATTGCACAACAGCATGATGGCGGTTGCCAGCGTTAGCTCACATGAGTTCTTTCACTTGTGGAACGTCAAACGCATCCGCCCGCAATCGCTCGAGCCGGTCGATTACCAGCGCGCGATGGATACTCGCGCGCTGTGGTTCAGCGAAGGCGTAACCAGCACCGTTGGCGACATGCTGGTGGCGCGAGCGGGACTGTTCAGTGACCGGCAATACATCGACCGGGTCGCCAGCGAGATCAATGAACTGCAGTCGCGCCCTGCACACCGCTGGCAATCGGCGGAAGAGTCGAGCCTCGACGCATGGTTTGAAGGCGACCCTTTTTATCGCTCGCCCGAGCGCAGCATCAGTTACTACAACAAAGGCGAAGTACTGGGGGTCTTGTTGGACCTCCGCATACGGCAGATCACGCAAGGCAGGAAGTCGCTGCGCGATCTCTTCCAGTGGATGAACGCAACTTACGCCAGGAACGGCCGGCCCTTCCCCGACTCCGATGGCGTGCAGCAGGCAGCAGAAACGGTCGCCGGTCAGAGCTTCGTCGAGTTCTTCCATGACTTCGTAGCTGGAGTGCAGGAGTTGCCTTACAACGAACTGTTCGGCTTCGTGGGCCTGCAGGTCGCGGAGACGACAGTCCAAACTTCTACGCCCGGATTCACCACGAGTACAAACCTCGGCGGCCAGCCCGAGGTGGCTTCCGTCGACGTCAACAGCGATGCACACCGCGTTGGAATGACCATTGGAGATCGCGTCGTAGAGCTCGACGGAAAACCAGCGACGGCGTCGATCGACGATCAACTTGCCCGGATGCGTGCCGGCGCCACGGTGAAGGTTACCGTGGCGAACCGTCGGGGACAGCGCACCGTCAAACTCAAGCTCACTACGCGTCAGGAGCAGATGTACATTCTGCAGGATGTTCCGGCCGTCACCGCCGAACAACGTGCTCACCGCGTGGCTTGGATCCATGGCGATGATGAGACCGGCGGTGGACAGTGATTCGCACGCTGTTCCTGCTGACGTGGTGGGGCCTGTCGATCCTGTTGATCGGCCCATTTCTGCTGCTCTACACGCTACTCAGCGGCAGTGCTGAGGTGATGTACCGCGCCGCCACTCAATTAGGAATCACTGGCGTTCGGCTGGCCGGCATCGAGATCGAAGTTCAAGGCCTGGAAAACCTGCAACCCAAGCGAAGTTATATTTTCATGTCGAACCACGTGTCGAACCTGGACCCGCCAATTCTGGTTCCGTCGGTCCCCGGCCGCTGCTCGGTGCTCGTAAAGAAAGAAGTGTTCCGCGTGCCGATTCTCGGCACTGCGATGAAGGTGGCTGACCTGGTGCCAGTCGATCGCAGCAACCGCGACGCGGCCATTGAGAGTGTGCACGCGGCGGCTGAGGTCCTGCGGCGCGGGTTGAGTATGGTGATCTATCCCGAGGGAACGCGCTCGCCAGACGGCCGCCTGCTGCCCTTTAAGAAAGGACCGTTTCACCTGGCGATGGAAGCGAGCGTGCCCGTCGTACCTGTGACGATCCTGGGGACTGCCAAGCTCTGGCCGAAGGGAACCTGGGCTATGCGCCCCGGCAAGGCCACGCTGATCTTTCATCCGCCGCTCGATCCGGTGAATTTCGCGGACCGCGATGAACTGATGGCGGCCGTTCGCGAAAAGATCGCAAGTGCGCTTCCGGAAGACCAGCGAAATTCGCCGCCAAAGAACGACTCTTGATCGACTTAACGCGGCCTAATCGAGGTGCGTTAACTCGCGGAATACGTTGAAGCGCTGGTCAATTTCTTCCCGCGAAAGCGATTGCAAACGCTCGGTGCCAAACTGCTCCACCGAAAACGACCCCATCACGCTGCCGTAAAACATCGCATGCTTGAGGACGTTGCGGGTCACTTCCCCTTGCGACGCAATGTATCCCATAAAGCCACCGGCGAAGCTGTCGCCTGCACCCGTGGGATCGCGCACTTCGTCCAGCGGAAGCGCTGGAGCCCGAAAGGGATGATGGCCACCGGCAAATTGTCCGTCGCGGAAAAAGATCGTCGCACCGTATTCGCCGTGCTTAATGACCAGCGCCTTCGGCCCCAGCTCAAGAACCTTGCGTGCGGCGCGCGGCAGGCTACTGTCGCCCGCGAGCATCTTCGCCTCGGTGTCGTTGATCAGCAGCACGTCGACCCGCTTCAGCATCTCGCCGAGGTTCTGCCGGTGGTCCTTGATCCAATAGTTCATGGTGTCGCCGCCGACCAGCTTCACCTTGGGCATGGCGTCGCGGACCTGCGCCTGCAGCACGGGATCGATGTTCGCGAGAAACAGGAAATCCGAGTTGTGATATTCCGCGGGAATCTGGGGCTGAAAGCTGGCGAAGACATTCAGGTCGGTTCGGAGCGTCTGGGCTTCATTTACGTTGTCGCCATATTCGCCCTTCCAGAAAAACGTCTTACCCTCGGCGTGCTGAATTCCGCGTGTATCCACGCCTCGCTTGTTCATCACCGCTTCGTGCTCAGCGGTAAAATCTTCCCCCACCACGCCCACCACGCGCACATCCGTAAAGTAGCTGGCGGACAGAGAAAAATACGTGGCAGCGCCCCCGAGCACTTTCTCGCGAACGCCGTAGGGGGTTTTAAGGCTATCGAACGCAACTGAACCGACCACAACGATGGACAAGGTTTAGACTCCTGACTTCTTTTCGTTCTCGAAGTATTTTCCTACAATCAGTTTCAGCCGCTCCAGCGTAGCCGCGGACACCGCATCTTTTTGCGTGACGATCGCGTGCTTCAAGGCCGAACCACACGCGCAGACGCGTTTCCTGGGCATGGCGGCGACAGCTTCCCGTATTACATTGCAGGCGTTCTCAGCGTTCTTCACTAGCACCCCAATGATCTGCTCGACGGTCACATGATCGTGCTCGGGATGCCAGCAGTCGTAATCCGTCACCATAGCGACGGTCACGTAGCAGAGCTCGGCTTCGCGCGCCAGCTTCGCCTCGGTGAGGTTGGTCATGCCGATCACGTCCATCCCCCAACTGCGGTAGAGGTTCGACTCGGCCTTGGTGGAGAACTGCGGTCCTTCCATGCAGAGATACGTTCCACCCGATCTGGCACGCACTCCAGCGCGCTCGCACGCTCTCGCGACGACCTCGGCGGCCTCATCGCAGATGGGATTGCCAAACGCGATGTGCGCCACCAGCCCGTCACCGAAGAAGGAGTCCACACGATGTCGGGTACGATCGACGAACTGATCTGGAATCACGAAATCCAGTGGCTTGTGCTCTTCTTTCAGCGAACCTACCGCGGACAGCGAGAGAATGCGTTCGACGCCTAGCTGTTTGAAGCCGTGAATATTGGCGCGATACGGCAGTTCGGTGGGCATCAGGCGATGTCCGCGTCCGTGCCGCGTGAGGAACGCGACCTTGCGGCCACTCAGCGTGCCCAGCACATAAGAATCGGAGGGCGTTCCAAACGGCGTCTCCAGAGACACTTCGTGCACATCCGTCAGGCCGGGCATCGAGTACAGACCACTCCCGCCGATTATTCCAATTTCCGCCTGCAAAGGATTCACCTCAAGGATGGTGTGCAAACTATCGATTATACAAAACGACGCTGCGGGATTCTCCGGGACATGTCGGTTTCCGCGATGGCTTGATACGAAGGATAATAGTGACCGCTATGAATGCCGCGGTCTTGCACACCTTTGGTCAACCACCACGCTTCGAGTCGATCCCTGAACCCATTCCCACAGACGATGAAGTCCTCGTTCACGTGACTGCCGCCGCTCTGAACCCTTCAACCCGATTGCTTGCGAGCGGACAGCACTACGCCAGCCCACAGCAATTGCCGGTCGTATGCGGTGTGGAAGGCGTCGGCAGGCTCGACGACGGCACCCGCGTGTTCTTCGGCGTAAGACGGGCACCGAATGGGTCAATGTGCCAGCGAACTGCAGTTCCACGATCGTTCTGCTGGCCAGTGCCGGACGGCGTCGATGACGTGGTCGCGGCAGCTCTGCCGAATCCTGGACTGTCTTCCTGGCTGCCATTGATTACCTCTGCGCGCTTGGCTGCGGGTGAGAGCGTGTTGATCCTTGGGGCCACCGGAGTCGCCGGCCAACTCGCAATCCAAATCGCGAAACATCTGGGCGCCGGAAGGGTGGTCGCGGCGGGAAGAAATGAAGACATCCTGGCCGCATTGCCAGAACTGGGCGCGGACGCCACAATTCGCCTGGGCCTGGCTGACGGAGACGTGGCCGAAGCGTTTTCGCAAGCAGGAGGGGCAGGAGGCTTTGACGTCGTACTCGACTATCTGTGGGGACATCCTACCGAAGTATTTCTTGCTGCTGTGACTCGCAGGGGATTCCCTTCAGCCCGGTCAGGGACCCGCTTAATACAGATTGGCGATAGCGCCGGTCCCGTCATTTCCCTTCCGGCGATGACACTGCGCAGCGCTGCGATAACGATTACGGGTTCTGGAACGATGCCGCCCCTGAGTGTGCTGTCCGACGCATTCGAGCAACTCATGAATCTCGCTGCACGCGGCCAACTTCGGATCAATGTCGAGCCTGTTCAATTGGCTGATATCGAGCATGCGTGGACACGGACCGATGTCCACGGGCGCAGACTGGTCATGATTCCGTAACCGCCCGAGCGCGAGGTACGCTGCGCAAAGATAACGTTGCAGCGTCTGCGAATTAATGCAGCAGCATCGCTGTGTGCGACCCCTGCATCAGCCCCAGCGACCAGTTCACTGCATTGATGAAGAAATTCGGAAATAGACCAATACCGACCGTTCCGGCCGCGGTGACCAGCAGTGCCAATCCCATCGCGGGGCCTATTCTGATCGGATCGGCATCCACCGCGGGCTTGATGATCATGGCACTCGCGATGCGCATGTAGTAGTACATGCTGATTACTGCGTAAAGCACGGCGATACTCGCAAGGGCGTAGTGGCCGGTCTGGATCAGGCTCAGGAAGATGAAGTACTTGCCCCAGAAGCCGGCCAGCGGAGGAATGCCCGCCAGCGACAACAGGAACAGCAGCATCAGCATGGTTTCTGCCGGGGCCTTAGAGTAGAGTCCGGCAATGTCGTCGATATCGTCGCCAATGATGTTGCGCCGTCGCAGTGACGTAATCACGGCGAACGCGCCCAGGTTCATGAAGGTGTACACCAGTAGGTAGATCATGATCGCCATGATCCCCGTCGAGTTATTCACCCCATCGCTGGCGACGAGCCCTAACAGCATGTAGCCAACGTGCGCGATCGACGAGTACGCCAGCAGCCGCTTCAAATTGTTTTGCGAAATGGCGGCAAGGTTCCCGACGGTCATGGTCACGATGGCGACAAACACCAGCAGCGGAACATACATCGAGCGCAGCGGCCCCAAGCCGAACAGGAAGATCCGGAGCAGCAACGCCCATCCCGCTGCCTTCACGGCCACTGACATGAATCCCGTAACGCTGGTTGGAGCGCCCTCATAGGCATCAGGAGCCCACTGATGAAACGGCACCGCAGCGATCTTGAACAGCACGCCGACGGTCGTCGTCAGCAGCGCGAACGCGACGATCGGATCGTGTGGGCGCGTCGCCATTACCTCTTGCAACTTCTGCGCGATCACGCCCAGGTTAGTGCTGCCGCTGACCCCGTAGAAGAGCGACAAGCCGTAAGCGAACAGTCCTGACGAGAATGCGCCCAGCAGCAGGTACTTCAGTGCGGCCTCGTTGGAGCGCTTGTCGCGCCGCAGGAATCCCACCAACACATAGGTCGAAATAGCCATCAACTCCAGGCCAATGAACAGCAGCACAATGTCGTAGCCGGCGGCCATGCACATCATGCCCACCACCGAGAACAGAATCAGCGCATAAAATTCGCCGTGGTTCTCGCGCTCGACTTCAAGGTAGTGGATCGACATCAGGATGGCGATCGCTGCACCAACCAGGAACAGATAGAAGAAATATAGCGCGAAGCGATCGACGACCAGAGTGCCCATAAACCCGGTGAACGATGCAACGTCGAGCCCTCGCTGCTCCGCCAATCGATAGGATAAGTGCAACTTCCCCACCGCAACGGCCGAAAACCCGATTCCTGCCAGCGCGATAAAGGCGTTCACCGGCTTCCATTCCTTGGGCAGCATCAAGTCGATCAGCAGGATGCCAAGCGCGAAAAGCGCCAGCAGCAACATGGGCAATGCCAGCAGGTAGTCAGCGCTAGAGAAGTATTGACCGATCGCGATGCTCACGGTGTCATCCCTACTTCCCGCTCGCGGGCGCGGTTGCCAGACTCGCGCTCGCAACCTTCACTGGCACCGGCGACTTCTTCTGTGTCAATCCGGTGGCCGCCGGGCTCGTTGTTGTCGGTGTTTTTACCTCCGGCGTCTTCGGCGCTTCCGGCAACGGGGTCGCCGCGTCCGGCTGAGCGGGCTGTGCAGGTTGCGCGGCAACCACCGGCTTGGTCAACCCGGGATAATCCGGACGAACCGTCGCAACCAGGTTGTTTACTGGCGTAGCGAGTATCTGGAACAGCGGCTTCGGATATAAGCCGATCGCAAAAGCCAGAATCACCAGCGGAACGAACGTCGCCAGTTCACGCGCTGACAGGTCCTTCAGGCTCGCATTCTTCGGGTTGTTGTTCGGTCCGAAGAACACGCGCTGAAAAAGCCACAGCAGGTAGGCCGCCGCTAGGATTACTCCCGGAGCCGCCCACACCGCCCACGACTTGTTCTCCATGAAGGTGCCTTGCAGGATGGTGAATTCGCCCACGAATCCATTCAACAGTGGAAGTCCCATCGACGACATGAACATGATCAGCGCAATAGTCGCGTACATCGGCATGATCGTGGAGATGCCGCCGTACTCCCTGATCTCGCGCGTATGGCGCCGTTCGTACAAGATGCCGACGATCAAGAACAGTGCCCCGGTGGAAATGCCGTGGTTGATCTGCTGAATCACCGAGCCGCTAATTCCTAGCGGACTGCAGGCGAAGATGCCGAGCGTGCAGAAACCCAGGTGACTCACCGACGAGTAAGCCACGAGCTTCTTCATGTCCTTCTGCACCAGCGAAACCAACGCACCGTAGATAATTCCGATAATCGACAGCGTCACCATGAGCTGGCGTACCCAGGGCGTCATTGCGACCGCTGGGAAGAATGGCAGCGAGAAGCGCAGGAAACCGTACGTCCCCATCTTCAGCAGAACGCCGGCCAGAATCACCGAACCCGCTGTCGGAGCTTCCACGTGCGCATCCGGCAGCCAGGTGTGGAACGGGAACATCGGCACCTTGATGGCGAAGCCGAGGAAGAACGCGAAGAACAGCCAGAGTGCCGCAGGGCCCGCAATCTTCGGGGCGGTCGTGTACAGCTCAGGAATCGAGAAGGTGTATACACCCGTCAGCGTGTGGTGGTGGAAGTACAGGAAGATGATGCCCAGCAGCATCAGCACCGAGCCGAACAGCGTGTACAAGAAAAACTTGATAGCTGCGTAAAGCTTGCGCGGTCCGCCCCAGATGCCGATCAGCAGGTACATCGGCACGAGCATGGCCTCCCAGAACACGAAGAACAGAAAGAAGTCATTCGACATGAAGACGCCGAGCATGCCGGTCTGCAGCAGCAGGAACCATGCGTAATATTCTTTGGCGCGGTCCTGAATGGCGTCCCACGACGACAGGATCGAAATCGCACCCAGCAGCGTCGTCAGCATGATCAGCAGAAACGAAATGCCATCGATACCGATCACATAGCCCGCGCCAATCGAGGGGATCCAGTTGTTGGGCGAGCCTTCCACGAACTGGAAGCCCGCGCGCTCCTTGACCGCCCAGAACCATGGCACAAGCGGCAGCGACACTGCGAACCCGAGGACGCCGAAGATGTTCGCCATCCAGCGGATCGCATCCTTGTTCTCCTTAGGTATAAGGAGCAGGATCGCGGCCCCCACTAACGGGGTGAACAGCACAATCGAAAGTATGTGGTTATACATGAAATCAGCTCAATCCTTCACGTACGAGTGAAACCACGTGGCGCTTTGCATCGTGGCGGAACCCGCGAAAATAGCCTTCAAGCCCTGAAATTTGTTTCCGATGGCGGAACGAACTGCGGATCTAATTTGTGCTTCGTCTCCGCCGTTACGAGCGGATTGCAGTGCCGCATCACAGGTAGTCAGCACCATGCTCACGATTGTGTCCTGTCCATCATCTAGGACAAACAGTCGGGTGGGAACCTCAGGGATGCCGATCGTCGATAATGACTCAAGTGCTGTTGGATTGGCTTTGTAAAGGTGGCGTTTGCTTTCGAATGGCAACGGAACGATCTCGAATCCCCCCCAAACTTCACGAGCATTTGTGCATACTTTTATGGCCGCTGGATATCCTGACAAGTTCTTCCGTTCGGCGTCGTTTAGAAGTCCCCGGTCAAGTACGTCGTACTCTGCAAACACATCTCGGAGTAACGTCGTATGCTCTCCCTGGTGCATGCCCAACAACTGAGCCGCATGGAGTTCGGCGCTGGCATGATCCAATGCAGCAAATTTATCGACGTGTATCCGACGCGCTTGCCAAGTCAGTACTCCTCCAACTATCAGGACAATTGCCACCAATATAAGTACTGCTCTTCGCATATACTCCTCAGTTATTTCTACCTAACCTCGTACAAACGCAGGCCTCTACCACTTGACCACGTAATAAAAAATGAAGCACACCAACCCGGCGACCATCACCAGCGCATACCACTGCACCAATCCCCACTGGATCAACCGCACCGGATACGAAGCCAATCGCGTCAGCACGGCCACTCCGTTCACAAACAGGCCGTCGATGATCCACTTGTCCCACCACGTCGAGAGCGTTCCGCCCGCGCGCGTGGACCAACCGGCCCCATTTACGGCGCTGTCAATCACGTCGGAATCGAACTTCCATAGGGCTTCACCCAAACCGAGCGCTCCCAGGCGGACGTCTCCCAGCTTCTTCCGCCCGGTGAAGACCCAGTCGTAGATTTCGTCCACGAAGTATTTGCGGAACAGCGTCTTGTACACCCGGGGCGAAATTTCTTGGATCGGCTCCCCGTAGCCCTTGTCGGCATGCTTGTAGGCCCGCTGCGCCAGCCACCAGCCCGCAATCGCCGCGCCCACGGACGCGAACATCAGCGCATACTCCAGCGGATCAGTGTGCTCGACCTGCTTCTCACCCGCCGCCACCTGTCTGGCTGCGCCTTCATTCTCTAGGACCTGCGCTTCTTTCGCGAACACCGGCTCCAGGAACTTCTCGAACTTGTTCGATCCCCCGAGACTGTGTGGCATGCCGAGGTATCCAGCGCCCAACGAGCACAGCGCAAGAATGACGAGCGGGACCGTCATCGTCTTGGGCGACTCATGAATGTGGTGTTCGACTTCGTGCGTCATGCGCGGCTTGCCGAAAAACGTCAGGTAGATAAGCCGGAACATGTAGAACGACGTCATCAGCGCGGTCAGAAAAGCGATGTACCACAGGTAGCGATACGCTCCCGCTTCGCGCGACCATGTCTCCCAGAGGATGGCGTCTTTCGAGAAGAAGCCTGCGAAACCGGGAATGCCAGCGATGGCTAACGTCGCGATCAGCATCGTGCCAAACGTCGTCTTAATTTTCCCGTGTAGCGCGCCCATGTGCTGCATGTCCTGCTCGCCGCTCATGGCGTGGATCACCGAGCCGGAACCGAGGAACAGCAGGGCCTTGAAGAAAGCGTGGGTGAACACGTGGAACACTCCCGCCGCGAACGCTCCGACGCCAAGCGCCAGGAACATATATCCCAATTGCGAGACGGTCGAGTAGGCAAGCACGCGCTTGATGTCGTTCTGCACCAGACCAATAGTCGCGGCGAAGATTGCCGTCAGCGCACCGACAATCGCAACCGTCTTCATCGCATGCGGAGCCAGCACGAACAGCGCATTCGATCGCGCCACCATGTACACCCCCGCCGTCACCATGGTCGCCGCGTGGATCAGCGCTGAAACCGGGGTCGGGCCTTCCATAGCGTCCGGCAACCAGACATACAATGGGAATTGCGCCGACTTGCCGCACGCGCCCACGAACAGCAGCAGGCAGGCCGCCGTGATGCACGGGTCCCCGATGGAGAACTGTCCGCTGCGCGCCAGCGCGTTGACCGAGGTGTACTGCACTGAGCCGAAATACCAGGCAATCATGAACATGCCGAGCAGGAAGCCAGCATCGCCAATGCGGTTAACGATGAACGCCTTGTTGGCGGCGGTCGATGCCGAGTGCCGCAGGAAGTAGAAGCCGATTAGCAAGTACGAACACAGGCCGACGCCCTCCCAACCCACAAACATCAGCGCGTAGTTGTTCGCAAGAATCAGCGTCAGCATCGAGAACATGAACAGGTTCAGGTATCCGAAGAAGCGGTAGTACCCGCCTTCATGCGCCATGTAGCCCATCGAGTAAATGTGGATGAGCATGCCCACGCCGGTAACAAACAGCAGCCAGATACTCGACAGCGGATCCAACAGGAACCCGGCATCGGCCTTGAACGGCGCGGTGTGTCCGCCATTGGTGACGTAGCTCAGCGAACCGTCGCCCGTGCCCAGCCACGTGAACATCACCTTCTCGAATGGCTTGCCGGGATTGGCGGCCGAGTATCCGGTGTACTGCCATACCGCGGCGCACGTCCACAGGAACGCCAGCGCGACCATGCCGACGCAAATAGCATTTACCGCCGACTTTTGCAGCTTGCGTCCAAAGAAGAACATGCAAGCCGCGCCGACGGCGGGAAACAGCGGAATCAACCAGATGTGGTCAAGAAAATACATTGTTAGCCTTCAGCAATAAGCAATTAGCCATAAGCAATCTCGCAATTTCGCCCAAAAAACCCTCTTCTTGCGCTTCTGGCTTATTGCTTATTACTAACTGCTTATTACTCTCTCACCACCGCAACAATTCCGCCTCGTCCACATTCACCGTCTCCTTGTTGCGGAAGAAGGCGATGATGATGCCCAGTCCGACTGCGGCTTCTGCTGCTGCGTCGGTGATGACAAATATCGAAAACACTTGACCATGCAGCCCATACAAGCGCGAGAACGCTACTAGGTTCAGGTTCACGGCGTTCAGGATCAGTTCAATCGACATCAGGATGATCACCACGTTGCGCCGCGTCAGCACACCAATGGTGCCAATAATCAGCAGCGCCGCCGCAACTACCAGGTAATGTAATGTTGTGATCTCAGTCATAAACTCCTAAATCGTTTCAACGCTCGCCACTCGCCCTGTACTAACCACTATCCACTAGCCACTGTCTCTTAGATCCTCTTCTTCGCCATGACCACGGCGCCCACGATCGCTACCAACAGCAACAGTGACGCAATCTCGAAAGGCAGCATGTAATTGCCGTACAGTGCCAGCCCGACTTGCTGGGTGTTCTGTCCCTCCGGCAGCACCGCACTCTGCGTGATCGGAAATATCGCTCTTCCCTGACGTATCACAAACAGCAGCAACGCTCCCAACGCCAGCGCCGCGATCAGTCCCACCATCCACTGCTTGTTGAATTGAATTTCGCGGATGTTCTGGTCCAGGTTCACCAGCATGATCACGAACAGGAACAGCACCATAATTCCGCCGGCATAGAGCACGATCTGCACGCCAGCGACAAACGGCGCGTACAGCATCAGGTAGAGACCAGCCAGCGAGACCAGCGTCACGATCAGTGACAGCGCCGCGTGCACCGCGTTCTTGCGCGTTATCACCGCAATCGCCGACGCAATTGCCGTGATCGACAAAAAGTAAAAGAAAAACATGGTACCTACCGGATTCATCGTGGGAACCCACCCACTGGCAACTGGCTACTGGCAACTGGCAGCTTCTTCATTTCTCATACCTCACCGGTTCGGGCCCGCGCTCCAGCGCCGCCTGGTCGAGAACCATTCCCTCGCGGCTGTAGAGCGCCATCTCGTAGTCCTGTGTCAGTTCCAGTGCGTCGGTGGAACACGCCTCAGCGCATAGCCCGCAGAACATGCAGCGGCTTAGGTCATAAGTCCACGAGACGACTTCCTTGCGCTTGGTCACCGGATTGCGCTCGCCCTTCACCACGATCAACTGCTCGGGACACGCCAGCGCGCACAGGTTGCATACTATGCACAACGATTCGCCTGTGTCGGGATTGCTGTTGAGCCGCGGCTGCCCGCGATAACGCTCGAAGATTACCGGGCGCTCCAGCGGATACTGCTCTGTGATCCGCTCCCCTTCCGACTGGTTACGGAACGTCACCGACATACCCTTGAGCAGGTCAACCAGAAAAACTTTGCGAAGCAGCGGAGCCACGCTCACTGAAGCACCCCCACGATGGCCGTCCACAATTCCTGGCGCAAACCGACAACTGCCGTCGCGATCAGCACGGCCAACCCAATCGGAAGCAGCACCTTCCAGCCCACCTTCATAAGCTGGTCAAAGCGGTAGCGCGGAAACGTTCCGCGATACCAGATATACAAGTACATAAAGCATGCGACTTTAGCGACGAACCAGTAGATGTCCTGCACCCGCTCGCGCACACCCGGCAGCAGCAGCATCAGGCCGATCAGTCCCAGCAGTGCGCCGAACAGGCCCAGCCCGATTGCCTGCACCCGCATCTGTACAATTTTCGGCATCCGAACAGTGCCCAGGAAAGTTCCCGCTGCCATCACCAGAAACGAAAGCCCCGGGATCAAAGAAAACGCCAAATCCCACGCCGGCCCGTGCAACGTATTGGCAAACGGCCGCAACCATCCGCCCAGCCACAGCGTGACAGCGATGGACGACACCGCCAGCATCGCCGAATACTCCGCCAGGAAGAACAACGACCATCGGAACCCGCTGTACTCGGTGTGAAATCCTGCCACCAGCTCCGACTCTGCCTCCGGCAGATCGAATGGCGCGCGGTTAGTCTCAGCGATCATGGCAATCGCGAACACGACGAACGCCAGAAACCCCAGTGGGAAGAACTTGAAGATGAACCACGTTCCCTGTGCACTTTGCGCTTCGACGATGCCGATCATGCTCAGCGTGCCGGTGCCCGTCTGCAGGCTGGTCATCAACACCGCACACACGATTGCCAGACCCATCGCTATCTCGTACGACACCATCTGTGCGCTCGATCGCAGCGATCCCATCAGCGGGTAGTGCGAGTTCGACGACCATCCCGCCATGATGATGCCCAGTACGCCCAGCGATGAAATGCCCAACATGAATAGCACGCCGATGTTCATATCGGTCACCGCATGCGTGCGTCCGAATGGCACGACAAGAAACGTGGTGAACGCGGTCATGGTCACAACGACTGGCGCCATCCAGAAGACGACCTTGTCGGCATTCGCCGGGATGATGTCTTCCTTGATCAGCAGCTTCAGCGCATCAGCAAAAGGTTGCAGCAGGCCGTGCGGTCCCACGCGCATGGGGCCCAGCCGAATCTGCATGTGCGCCAGGATCTTGCGCTCCAGCCAGTTCATGCAGATCACGGCCACAGACACTCCCAGCGTGATGGCCACGATATAAACCGTCGCCCAGAACATGCTGCCCGCTTCGCCGGGGGTCACGGTCGAGTGCAAATAGGTTTTGATTGCGTCAACCATTGTTGTTTCGCGAGTTGCTAGTCTTTCTTGGCTCGACCTTCATTCACGGTAATTCGGCTACTGTTGAGGTGCAGTGCGAGATTCAGAGTCGTTCGTTTACCAGACGTTGTAGCGCGGTTGTACTGATTCAGCCTGCTAATGCATTCCCCGATTGCAAGATGCAGCTTTAATGCCTCTTCGAATCCGACCTCGATATTGAGCATTTTGGTATCGGGTGAGAGCTTCGCGATTTCTGGCGAAGTACGATTGAACGTACATCCACCAAACGAAAAAGTTTTCAGATCTTCGCTCATCGCACTCCTTGCATAGCAAAAAACCGCTTACTACCTGCTTTGAACAGGCACCACTTGGGCCGTGCTGTCGATGTCGGCCAACTATCCACGAGTCACTAACCACTATCCACTACCCACAAGCCACTACCCACAAGCCACTACCCACTAGCCACTGCTCTACCGATCCACCTCTCCCAACACGATGTCCAGTGTCCCAATGACCGCAACCACATCGGCCACCAGCAAGCCGCGCACCATCTTGTCGAGAGCCTGCAGATTCACAAACGACGGCGGACGCACTCGCACCCGATACGGCTGCGTGGATCCATCACTCACGATGAAGTACCCCAACTCGCCTTTCGGCGCCTCGATCGAGTGGTAAACCTCGCCCACTGGAGGCTTGATCACCTTCGGTACCTTCGCCATAATCGGCCCGCTGGGAATCGCCTCCACCGCCTGTTGCAGAATCCGCACCGACTGCCGCATCTCTGCGATACGTACCAGATACCGATCGTAGGTATCGCCGTTCACGCCGGTCGGAATATCGAAATCGAAGTCTTTGTAACACTCATACGGCTGCGCCTTGCGCAGGTCCCACTTCACGCCGCTGGCGCGCAGCACCGGCCCCGTCACACCCAGCGCGATGCAGTCTTCCGGATTCAGAATTCCGACGCCTTTCGTGCGCGTTACCCAGATACGGTTGGTCGTCAGCAGCTCTTCGTACTCGTCCAACTTCGGCAGAAAAAATGTGCAGAACTTCTTCACGTCCTGCTCGAAGCCGTCATAGGTCTCGTAAATGCACCCACCGATGCGGAACGCGTGCGTCGTCAACCGCGCGCCGCAATACTTCTCGAAGATCTTCAGGATCTCTTCGCGATCGCGAAATGCGTAAAACAGCGGCGTGATGGCGCCGATGTCCAGCGCATGCGTACCCAGCCAAACCTGGTGGCTCGAGATCCGGCAGAGCTCCGTCATGATCACGCGAATGTACTGCGCGCGCGGTGGCGCTTCCGCGCTCAACAGCTTTTCCACCGTCTCGCAGTAGCCCAACCCGTTCGAAACAGCGGCCACATAGTCCATGCGATCGACATACGGATTGAACATCGTATAGGTACGGTTTTCGCCAATCTTCTCCACGCCCCGGTGCAGGTAGCCAATGACGCACTCGGTGCCCAGGACCTTCTCGCCGTCGAGCTTCAGGATCACGCGCAACACACCGTGCGTCGACGGGTGCTGCGGCCCCATGTTGAGCACCATCTCGGTGGAATCAAGAAAGGTCTCGTCTTTCGTGTCGAGATCGAGATACGAGGTATCGATGGGCTGGCTCATTGTCCACTCTCGATTCCCAGGTTGATCTGCACCCACTCGCGGTCCTGCAGCAGGATGTCGTAATCCTTGCGCAGCGGATGCCCCTTCCACTCGTCCGGCAGCAAAATGCGTTTCAGCCCGGGATGCCCGTCAAACAAGATACCGAACATGTCGAAGGCTTCGCGCTCCAGCCAGTTGGCCGTCTCCCAGATCGCGACCGCCGACGGAACGTGCTCGCCATCTTTAATCCTGGTTTTCACCCGCGTCCGCTCATTCTTGGCGAACGAATACAGCACGTACACGATGTCGAACTGCTGCTCGCGCTTTGGATAGTGCACCGCGGTGATGTCCACGCAGTAATCGAATCCCTCGACATCGCGCATCCGCCGCAAAATCTCGGGCAGGATCGTTTGATCGACTACCAGGTATGTCTGCCCCAAATAGCGTGAAGCCTCTAAAATTCCCGACCCGTACTGCTGACGCAATCGCGTCACCCACTCCGACTCCCACGGCTCGGGAACCGGCCCGGCGGGCTTGGCCGGAGCTGCTGGTGGTTTCGGAGCAGCAGCAGCCGGCTTCGCTGCGGCTGCGGCAGCGGGATCTGCAGTCTTCGCCGCCGGCGCGGCCGATTGGGCAGCTGCAGCGGGCGGCTTCACCTCGGCGGCTGGAGCCGCGGTCGTCGCTTCTGGCTTTTGCGGGACTGCCTTGTCTGCGGGCGTCTTGGCGCCCTCCGGCTGGGGTGAGACGGTATCGGGTCCCTTATTTTCTTCAGGCATTCAATGTCTCTCTATGTGGTTCGCCAGCCTCACCGGCGGCATATCTAAGTTGTAGCAGTTTCGACTACGAACTATGACGTGCGAGGGTCACGACAGACTGTGACTCCAATCACAAAGTGCGGAAAACCCAGACAACATTCCGAGTTGCCATCGCGCGGATGCGACCTGAGGTCAGCCTTTTCCCGCACAAACAAAAACCCATCCGCTTCACTTCGCGGATGGGCCGATTCAATCCCTTGCCGGGTGTAGAGGTCCCTACACCCATTCCAGCGCTCCCTTTTTCCAGATCCAGATGTATCCCACGATCAGGATGCCGAGAAACACGCCCATCTCCAGCAATCCGAACAACCCCAGCGCCTTGAACTGCACCGCCCACGGGAACAGGAAAATCGTCTCCACATCGAACACCACGAACAGAATCGCGACAATATAGAACCGAATCGTGTAGCGCCCACGCGCGTCGTCAAACGGTGTGATGCCGCACTCGTACGGCATCAACTTGGTGGCATTCGGCTTATGGGGACGAATCAGGGTGAAAATCGCCAGCGTCCCGGCGGCAACCAGGAAGGCGACCAACGCAAAGATAAAAATCGGTACGTAATTCTGCGGCATTGTCTGCTGCCCTTATTATCACTCCGCGCGGGAGCGGCGTTAAGAAGAAGCGCAACTATACCGCCTCGCGCACAGCGATTCAATGACATGCGTCACAAATCTTAGCGGCGGAGCCGCAAAGCCTGCCCTGAGCTTGCCGAAGGGTGGTCTTAGGCGTCTGCGTCAGAGGCTGTTACGAAACTCGCTTTGCCTTCTTGGCGGCGGAAGTGGGAGGGCCTCGTCATTTTCCCACTCACGCGAAGGCGACTTTCGCCAAGTGAGAACGGAGACCAGATGACTTATGCCGATCGGCGCCATCAACCCGAAGAATGCTGGCGGGGTATGCCAAATCCTTGCCGGTCTTCCTTCGAGGCATCCAATCTCTCCTCGCTGTCGGCGAACGAACGGGCAATGGTGGTTTTCAAGCGTGTGTCCCAGTATTTAAGGGTTGCGCGGCGTTCTTCTGGAACAGCTTGCGTCAGATCAGCGACGAGCGCGTTCATGCGCCGCATGACCTGGACGCTGGTAGCGCCATAAAAGCAGATCTCATCAAAAGCCAGGCGAACCAGATCGTCCCATGTGGGGAATGGAATCACGAGTCGCAATTTGCCGTCACTGTCTCGATACCGTCCAATTTCCAAGTGCCGTTGGCCCAGACGCAGCAGTAGGTCCTCGATTTGGTCAAGCGCTTGCACAGCCGTTGTAGGATCGTTGATCGCCGGCGACAAAGCCTTGATCGCTATGTCCACAAGAAGCCGGATCGCGTACTTGGAATCCTGCTCGAACGTACGCTCCTGACCGAACTCAATACCTCCCCTCAACTTCCGTTCATCAACCGGCTCACGCGCCCCGAAGACATGCAACACAGGCGTCAATTCCACGACCGAATCGCCGACCGCCACGACCATCTCGATGGTTCCGCCCGAAGCCTGGGCCAAATTCACCAAAGCGGCGACATCGACCGCTTGTACCGAGCGAGGCCGTCCGCGGTGAATTAGAGTCTGGGTGCGAGGCAGCGCGCGAAAGTCGTCCGTTTCAACCGCCGTAGCCTCCAATTTCAATGTCGGATAGATTGTCGCTATCACCTTCCGCCCTTGGTCCCCGGTAAAAATCAGCATGTGGTTGATCTGGAGCAAAGTGATCCGATGGATGAGGGCGATGAACATGCCCACGCTTACCAGCACGAGACCGATGACCACATAGGCACTGATAAAGGGAACCGTTTCCGAGCCGCCACGGGCCACCCCTCCAAGCGCTGCGAGCGCATAAAGAAAGGTGGCGACAAAAATCCCCAAGGCGTGCGATGTCACGGGATCACGAGCGACCCACAGGACGAGGCGGGGCGAGTAGTTCGTGGCGCTGAACTGCACCATCAGGAAGGTGAACGCAAAGACAATACCAGTCAGGGCGAGCATGCCGGAGGCGATGGAAGAGTAGAGGGCGATCGCGACTGATACGCTCGCCGGGTGCACCAGCCCTGGAAAGATGCGGCTCTCTATGCGTGGAAATGTCAGCCCCGCGGCAACGGCGGCTGCGGCATATAACGCCGGGATTGCCCAGGCACTCAAATGAAGCCGAAGTTTTTTGTGGCGCATAGTACTGCACTCCTAACGGAGTAACTTCCACCGGCCGATGCCCCGCTCTTCGTGTGCCGGACGGCAAGGTACAGTCTAGCCCAGCACGCAGCCGAACCGGGCCCCGAACCGCGCCGCCTTTGCGCGGGTTGGAGTGGGAGGGCGGAGTGCTGGGTCCAGTGGGAAATTGATCCGAGACCCGTTAGGGACGGCAGCGTTTCGTAACAGCCTCCTCAGCCCGCGCTGGGCGAGCCTTCACCCTCAGCCGCAGAGCCGCGTATTTTGCTCTATCGACCGCTTCGTATCACGGCACGACTTCGGGTTAGGGTTCGATATGGCCTGTTCTTACTCGCTATCGTAGCGTCCCGAGGGAACCCATCATTTCCTCGTGCACGCGAAGGCGATTTTGCGCCAAATGAGAGTGTAGGCGCGATTAACTTCTGGCTTGCGGACTACTCGCTAAATCCCCCCGGCGGGGCGTAGATCACAGGTCGTCGCAGAGGATCGTGTCAATCGGAACGCAGCTCACTCCGACGGCTGTAGATGTGATTCGAGTCTCGCAAAACAAGTCGACCGATCCCGTCGTTATCACTCACCCTCTGCGCCGGCCGGACGGCTTATTGGCAGCAAAATACTGATCGCAGCGAGAAACTTCGGCGGAGTAATGCATTTGGTGAGAAGCAGGTCAGCCCGTTCGAATCCCGATGGCAGGTCCTCCAGCCCAATCAGAAGAATGACGGGGACCTTGGGATGAATCCGCTTCATCTGGTCCACCACTTCCGTTCCAGTGCTTTTGGGTTGCCACAAGTCGACGATCACGAGGTCCACGGGGTTGAGCCGGAACACACGCAACGCGTCTTCTCCATTAGTAGCCGTCAAAACCCGGTAGCCAGCGATAGAAAGT
The DNA here is from genome assembly GCA_963699185.1 of uncultured Acidobacteriaceae bacterium. GTDB lineage: Bacteria > Acidobacteriota > Terriglobia > Terriglobales > Acidobacteriaceae > DASRAA01. The sequence continues at coordinate 3,337,138 of OY969419.1, forward strand.
ATTAGAGCACGCGCCTGCAGGGCCACGCGCTCACCATCGACACACAGAATAACGGGAGGGGTTGAATTTGGCATGTATGCTCTCTTCTGCCTGGTGGGCAAACCAGCAGCGCTGTTGCCGAACCTCAAGGCGAAATCGTGCTGGTTCAAGCGCTAGTCCGCGGCCACGTCCAAAATGCCGTGAGCTAGAAACCTACGTCCGACAAACTGCTTGTTCGCAATCGCAGCATCCAGAGCCGCTACCAGATCACCGCCGGCATCGCTTTTCACCACGTAGCCGCACCCGCCGACGCGGAGGGCTTCCCGGACAACCTCGGGAACGGTGTTCTCGCTTAGAAAAACGATTTTTGAATGTGGGGAAACCTTGCGAATCTGCTCGGCAGCCTCGATGCCGTTGAGTGTGGGCAAACCGACACCGAGCAAGATCAGGTCCGGCTGCAATTCCCGACTCTTCTCGACTGCTTCCAATCCGTCCGATGCTTCGCAGACGATTTGGAACGCCGTACGGTGTTGCAGGAAAGAACGAAGAAAACGCCGCCATGGCTCGAAATCGTCCACGACGAGAATGCGCACTGATGCTGCAGCCAACGGATATCCTCCACCCAGGTGTGCGTTCGAGACCGCTTCCCCACTGGGTGCAGGTGCTGAACCACAACTGAATAGGATGAAGGAAAAGAAGCGGCGAGTCGTTGTCCTAGGGCATACCGTTAGTTGCGCGTGAGCAATCAGTGGGCGGGACGGACAGGGTAAAGAGAAGGACGAAACTACTTCAGACTTCGTGCAGGAAGAGCCGCTCCGGAGAGCGCAGCAGGATCTTGCCACGACCCTTGCGCAAGATGCCCTGGCGCTGCCATTCACTCAACATGCGGCTGGCGGTGAAAGGTGTGACATTAGCTTCGTTGGCCAGCTCCTCGTTGCGCACATCGAGTTCAACGCCCCCAGGAACTTTCTGGCCGATGCCTGTGGCTAAGTCGGCGAGCACGCGGGCCAGCCTCTGTCGTGCCGAGTCGCAGGTCATGGAGACATGGATAGCTCGATAGGCCACGAGGTAGTCAAACATGGTCCAGAGCGCATTGTCGGTCAGGCGGGGGTACCGGGCAACCAGAGTCCGAATGGTAGCGCGGTTCCACACCAGCACGGAGCTAGGCTTAACGGCTTCGGTGCTGACCAGATAGCCGGAAGGCTGCGACAACAGCGCTGCTCCACCAAAGATTTCGCCAGCCGGAAGCCAAAAAAGGATTGTCTTGCGACCGTCGGGCGTTACATAGAAATAGCGCGCGCGTCCGCTGGTGAGGAGGAAGAAATAGTCGGCTGGGTGTCCCTGATTCACGATTACAGAGTTTGCGAGATAGCGGCGCTGTTTTGCAGCGGAAACTATCGTATTGATCTCTGCCTGAGCCAGACCTTCGAGAAAACGAGGCCTGATCTTGCGGAACGAAACGACTGCCGGGGCTGTCATATTGGTTCCTTCGCGTCACATGATCTTGTGGTCATTGCCTGGGATCGCCCAAGTCTTCCGACCAAGCATAAGCTGTCGAGGGCGCCGGTGAGCTGATAAATTGTGACGTAATAAATAGCCGCACATTGCCGAGATCGGCGAGCGACTGAATATCGGCAGCTCCAAGGAGTTCCTCCGAAGGAACGGGATTGCGAGCCCATTTCTGTTCAAAGCTCTCGACGTAGCGCTGAGCGCGCAGATCGTCGGATTATTGTTTTCATCCAAACCGGAAACTGTTTTGTAGACTATTCATATGCCGGACGGTGGCCCACATATTCCTTCTTTTGGAATATGTGGGGCTGTCTCGACGGGCGCCTCTTTCCCCCAATCATTCCCATTTCGGGAAACTTTTGGTTACCTTCGTTCCATCTCCCCTCTTTTTTTCCTCGTAATCCCTTCCCCTCCGGCCCTACCCTGAACGATTGACCTTGCGGAGGGCTTTATGAATTCGCGCCTCATCATTCGAACCTGCCGCCACATCCTCCCCAACGGACGCCACTGTCAGCAGCCCGCCGTCCGCCGCCGCGCCTGCTGTCGCCATCACCTCGACGCCCAGGCGCGCCTCCACAACATGGCCCGCGCCCGCCGTCGCACCCTCATCCTCCGTTTCCGCGTCCCTGAGACCTCTCGCGACCTTGCCTGGAACAAGGCCGAGATCAACCGCGTTCTCGCCACTGAGCGCATCGACCCTGACGCCGCCCTGCTGATGCTGTGGGCCATGGATCTGACTACCGGCGTCCTCCGCGCCGAGTCCGCTCGCCGCCCCCGCCGTGCCCAAAACCGCACTTCTAACCCCAATGAAATCTATGACGTGGCACTAAACCCTTTGTTTCCACAAAGCTTGAGCGAAACCCTCTCACAAATGACTGAAAACACAAAGAGGCAGGGGGAGGGGTACACCAATCCAACGAACTCGGCGGTAATGGTAGAGCGGGCTTCAGCGCCGCCGTCCAGCATGGCCTTTTGAACGGAGCCGGGTTTTAACTCGGCGGCACTCCGGCTCGGCTACCGGATACACAAGCTTGGAAATGCTCTAGCGAAGAGCGAAAGGCGAATAGCGAACAGCGATAAGCGAGATGGGTGAATCCGTCTCGCCATCTATAATTAAGGATTCACTCGCATATCAGGATTGACACTTGGCCCTCGACCAGAAAATCTACGAACTCCGCAAAGAAAAACTGAAGCAGATCGAGGCGCTGGGGCAACTCGCCTATCCCTATCGCTACGAATCCACGCACACCGTTCCGCAGATTCTCGACGAATACCTGCCCAAGACCGCCGAAGAGCTCGCGGAGCCGCGCGTCGATGTCAGCGTGGCCGGGCGCATCATGTCGATCCGCCTTATGGGCAAAGCCGGATTCGCCCATCTCCAGCAGGGCGGCAAGCGTCTCCAGATTTACGTCAAGCTCGACAACGTCGGCGAAAAAGCGTTCCAGCTCTACAAGCTCCTCGACCTGGGAGATTACATCGGCGTCAAGGGCTACCTCTTCCGCACACGCGCAGGCGAACTAAGTGTCCACGTCGACGAGATTACCTTTCTGGTGAAGGACCTGCTCCCCTTGCCTGAGAAATGGCACGGCCTGCAGGATGTTGAAACCCGCTACCGTCGTCGCTACGTCGATCTCACCATGAATCCCGAAGTGCGTGAGGTCTTCATCAAGCGCGCCAAAGTCGTCCAGTCGCTGCGCCGTTTCCTCGACGCCAATGAGTTCGTCGAAGTCGAAACTCCAATGATGCACTCCATCGCCGGCGGAGCAGTGGCCAAGCCGTTCACCACGCACCACAACACGCTCGACATGGATTTGTTCCTGCGCATCGCGCCCGAACTCTATCTCAAGCGCTTGGTCGTCGGCGGCATGGATCGCGTATACGAGATCAACCGCAACTTCCGTAACGAAGGGATCTCCACCCAGCACAATCCCGAGTTCACCATGCTCGAGTTCTACATGGCCTATGCCGACTACCACGACATGATGGACTTCACCGCCCGCATGCTGGCCCAGGTCGCGCAGGACGTGAACGGGACGACGATCGCACACTTCAACGGCCACGAGATCGACTGGTCGAACTTCCAGCGCCTCTCGATGCGCGAAGCCATCATTCAATATTGGCCGGAGAACGCTGGCGCGAAGCCCGCGATCGCCGACTTCTCAACCGCCGAAGGCTTAAGCGGCATGGTGCGCCGCTACAACGCCGCCAACCCTCATATCCCGTACGATCCCGGCGCGCCCCTCGGGAAGACGATTGCCGAAATCTTCGAGTACGTCGCCGAGCCGCACCTCATCCAGCCGACATTCATCTACGACTTCCCTCTCGCCATCTCGCCGCTTTCGAAGAACAAGCGCGAGCCCGAGGAGAACGCCGACTGGGTGGAACGCTTCGAAATCTTTGTCGGCGGCCTGGAAATCGGCAACGCCTTCAGCGAACTTAACGATCCCGAGGAACAGCGCCGTCGTTTCGAAGGCCAACTCGTCGAGCGGGATCGCGGAGACGAGGAAGCGCATCAAATGGACGAAGACTATATTCGTGCCCTCTCTTACGGCCTGCCTCCGACGGCAGGCGAAGGTGTGGGTATCGACCGCTTAACCATGCTCTTAACCGACTCTCGCTCTATTCGCGACGTGATTCTCTTCCCCTTGCTGCGTCCGCTCAAGCGCGAGGAAGAGGAAGCTTTGGACGTCGCGGACGAGAACGCCACAACCAATTAATACGCTGTAGCGAGGAATCAAAGTGAAACGCATTTGTCTTTTTGCAGTCATAGTTTCGACTCTCGCTCTCACAGGTTCTGCCGTTGCGCAGGCGCCGGTCTTGTTCGATGGAACCAATCCCGTCGTATTCAGCTTCCAGGACGCTCCGTCTGACGAGACCATCCCGCAAGCACAACTCATCACACCGGACCAACTCCTCAAGGCGCTTCAGGCAGCGAGTCAAAAACCACTGGTCTTCGAGGTCGGTCCGCACACTCTCTATGCGCAAGCGCACATCGTTGGCTCTGAGTACATGGGCGCCGGCTCCAGCGACGCCGGACAACAGAAGCTCCGCGAACGGGTGAAGTCGCTGCCGAAAAATACCGCCATCGTCATCTACTGCGGATGCTGTCCCTGGGGCCATTGCCCGAACATGCATCCCGCCTACGCGTTGCTGCACTCGCTCGGATTCACCAACGTGAAGGCCCTCTACATCGCCGACAATTTCGGCACCGACTGGGTCAACCAGGGCTACCCTGTCGCCAAGGGAGACTAAGGGTAGAGCCGGGCTTTAGCCCGGCGTCATCGCGTACCAGAAAGGTAGAGCCGACCTTCAGGTCGGCGTCAACGCGTATCAGAAAGATTGAGCCGGGCTTCAGCCCGGCGGCACACACATTATGTCCTCGAAGCGACTCATCATCTACGGCATCGTCGCCCTGTGCTTGCTCGGCCTCTACGCAGCCGGCCGCCGCGCCGCACAAAAGCCGAAGCCCGCGGCTTCCGGAAACCTCGCTCCCGACTTCACGCTCACCGATCTCGATGGCCGTAAGCTGACCCTCTCCAACTACCGGGGCAAGGTCGTGCTGCTCGATTTTTGGGCCACGTGGTGCGGCCCTTGCCGCAGCGAGATCCCGCACTTCGTCGAAATGCAGAATCAGTACGGGACGCAGGGCTTCCAGGTGGTCGGCATTTCCATGGACGACGACGCCAAACCCGTCCGCGAGTTCGCTCAGCAATACAAGCTGAACTACCCTGTCGCCGTGGGTGACGACAAACTCGCCGACCGTTTCGGCGGAGTACTCGGCCTGCCCGTCAACTTCATCATCGACCGCCAAGGCCGCATTCACGCCAAGTATCTTGGGGCCACGGATGTATCCGTATTCGACAGTGATGTAAAAGGTTTACTCGTCAAGCCTTAATGTAAAACTTTAACCTGAAGGAAGCTCGACGCAAATTGCTCAATTTCTCATGCGAGGCATTCCGCTTGCGGTTCACTGCCGCCAAAAATTACACTAATGACTGGGAGACAATTTGTCAGACTGGGCTTGGATCGTTTTAGCCATACTCGCCTACATCGCAATTACGCAATGGTTGCTGCCCAAGCTGGGCGTGCAAACTTGACGGAGCGCCTCCTGTTCCGTCGAGTCTCGACGGAGTGAGCAGTCGCCATCGGGTGCGAAATTACCTCCGGCACCTACTAAATAGCCGCTCCCGCTGTAATCCCAGCGTGAACCGTTCCTTCCCTTACAATCGCTGAGTGTCTTCCCCGAATTTTGCTCTCGATTCAGCGACCCGACGCCGGCTCGGCTACGAACTGATCGACATCATCGACAGCTATTTTGAGTCACTGCCCTCTCGTCCAGTACAACTGCCGTTCGCGCAGCGGTCTTTCGATCCACTCGGCGATGCCATGCCCGAAACCGGAGCGCTCGGCCAACTAGATGGCGATCCGGCGAGATACGAGTCCGAGGACGAACTTGTTCGTTGGCTCCGCGATATCTCTGACGAACTGATCGAAAAGGGTTTTCACGTTCCCGCCGCCAACTATTTCGGGCTGATGAATCCAACGCCCGCCTATGCGGCCGTGCTAGCCGAAGCCCTGGTCGCGGCGCTCAATCCCCAACTGGCCACCATGGCGCGCTCGCAACTGGCATCCAAGATCGAGGCTCAGACCGTTCGCTGGATCGGCGATCGCTTTGGCTGGCAACCTCCCTTCGACGGCACCTTCACCAGCGGAGGCAACGAAGCCAACTTCAGCGGCCTGGCGCTCGCGTTGGCCAGCCAATTCCCTTCCTCGGTCGAAGATGGAGTCGCCTCTATCGGCGCTCAGCCCCTCGTTTATGCGTCAGACGAAGCCCACCATTCGCTCGACAAGTCGGTCGGGCTTCTCGGCATCGGTCGCAAAGCGCTTCGGCGTGTTCCGGTGACTGACCGAGTTCAACTGGATCTCGACGCTCTACAACAATTCATCAGCGACGATCGCGCCGCCGGCCGCAAGCCGTTTTGCGTCGTCGCCACCGCCGGCACCACCAACTCCGGCGCGATCGATGACATCGCCGCGATCGCAGCCATCTGCCAACGCGAGGAACTGTGGCTGCACCTCGACGGCGCCTACGGAGCCTCCGCCGCTTTCAGCGACAAACATCGCAGCCTGGTTCGCGGCATCGAGCAATGCGATTCGGTGACCATCGACCCGCACAAGTGGCTGGCGATGCCGTTCGCGGCTGGCGTGATTCTCACCAGGCATCCGCAGGTGTTGCAGCAGGCGTTCGGCGTCAGCACGCCCGACATGCCTAAGACCTCCCCGAACCTGCCGCTCGACAACTTCAAGGTCAGCACCCAATGGACGCGCCGAATGAACTCGCTGAAGCTGTGGCTCACGTTGAAATTGCACGGCCGACTGGCATTCGAGCAGCACATCGACCGGCAGATGACACTCGCTTCTGGCTTCGCCGATTGGATCACCCGAAGCGGCAAATTCGAACTCACAGCGCCGATGGCGGTTCCCATCGTCAACTTTCGGCTGCGGAATTCCGGCTCCGGTGAACAGCTCGCCCGTCGCCATCTGGAACTCGTGGAACTGGTCACCCGTGACGGAAAGCGCTGGATTTCCGAGACCCGCGTTCAGGAACAAAGTGTGCTCCGTATGATGCTGATCAGTTACCTCACCGGCGAGCAACAGCTCACTGATTTACAAGACGCGCTGCAGCGGGCCGCGATAGAACTTCGTGCTGAATGAAATGAACCGCCAAGGAGAGTCGGCGTATGGCTTGCTACGGCGCGGCATATTAACTATTTAGATACTATTGTGCCAGCTATAATTATAGAAACTCGTCGCTAAACTGCAGCGAATTCAACATTCGTGGTTACAATCTTCGCAAGCTGTTGATTCAGGGATATGAGTTCCGTCCGCCCAATACTCGAAGAACAGATACTCGTGGTAGACGATGACGAGTCGATACGGGAGATTATTTCCTCCATGCTGACTCACGCCGGATACGCGAGCCGCTCCGTGTCGTCAGGCCAGGAGGCAATCGCCGCCTTGCAGTCGGACGACAATTACGCCCTCCTGCTGTCCGACCTCGCAATGGAGGGGATGGACGGCTTTGGTGTTCTGGACCGGGTGAGGCTCTTGCAACCTCAAATGCCAGTCGTCATGGTAACGGCTGTCCACGACATTTCGGTCGCCCTAGAAGCCATTCGCCGGGGGGCCTACGACTACCTGCTAAAGCCATTTGAGCGCGAGCAACTCATTGCCACGGTGCGAAGAGCACTCGAGAACCGCCGCTTGAAGATGGAAAATCTTTCCTACCAGAACAAGCTGGAAGTGCTGGTATCGGCTCGTACCGAGTTGCTGCAACGTGCCATGGCCGAACTCGAACGAGCCATGAAGGAGCTAGAGCGTTCTTACGACATCACGCTTGAGGCCCTGGGTGATGCGCTCGACTTGAAGGACGCCGAAACCGAGGGCCACTCCAAACGCGTCACCGCTTTCACCATGACGATCGCGCGCGCCATGGAACTGCCGCAAGATCGCGTCCGCGTCATCGCGCGTGGCGCCTTTCTGCACGATGTCGGAAAGATGGCGATCCCCGACGCCATTCTGCGCAAGCCCGGACGCCTCACGCCAGAAGAACAGATGTTGATGCACGAGCACGCCCTTCTGGGCTACCAGATGCTGCGCAAGATTCCGTTTCTCCACGAAGCTGCCAACATCGTGTACTCCCATCAGGAACGCTATGACGGCAGCGGCTATCCGCGAGGCTTGAAGGGCGAACAGATTCCCTTGGGGGCACGCATATTCGCGGTCGCTGACACCTTCGACGCCATTACCTCCGACCGGCCTTACCGCGCGGCGCAGTCCATCTCCGCGGCGCGCCGCGAAATCCAGAAGCACGCCGGTCTCCAGTTCGATCCCAGTGTGGTGGAAACCTTCCTGTCGATCTCTGAGGATCTGTGGCAGGAATTGAGGGAAAAAATCGATGGCCAGGGTGCGACCAAAAAAAGGTGACTTACAGCCCTCTACGATGCGCACGAGGCTATTCACAAATGGAGGAGAGATCGCATGAGCACCGTCCTAACCGAACCCGAGATTGACGCTGCCCTGCAAAGTCTTCCCGGCTGGGCTCGAAAAGGTGGCACCATCGAGCGCGTGTTCCAATTCGATAACTTTGCCCAGGCTATGGTTTTCGTCAACAAGATAGCGGACGCCGCCGAAGCGGTGAATCACCACCCCGACATTCTCGTCAATTACAACAAGGTCACGCTTACCCTGGTGTCTCACGACTCCGGCGGAGTTACGCAGCGTGACGTTCGCATGGCGGGAAAGATTAACGAAGTAGCGAACGTATAGAAGACGTCTTAGGCGCGGCTCTTACTGGCTGGCCTGGCGACCCGGTTGCAGCGACTCTGCAATCTGGTTCAGAGCATCCTGGATACGTTCCAATTCCAGTTGAGCGTTTTCGTTCCAATCTCCCCAACGTTCCGGAGTTTGCTCGAACGCTGCGCGCCAGCGCCGCAAGGTCTCTTTTCCCCTGGCAGTAAGCAGAAAGGCGCCAATCCCGCTGACCCCTAGAACAGTAAGTGGAACAAACCATTTGCGCATTGGTCGCTCCTTCGACGAAGTCGCCGGTTCAGCTTCATCCCGGCAATCCAGCTCTCTAATCGACATTCTCCACCATTTCAATGAATCGCAGGTCGCAATTGTTCGGTGTCGAGCTTGGTTCTGGCACGATTCCCAAAACGGATACCGAAAACATAATCTGTAGCATTGTTTCCGCGCTCAGAGTGGACACCGCCAACCTCTGACTGCTATACGCTGCATCAAATGCAGCCTTACAATGTTGGATGGTCACCCAATTCAGTTGGTCGCATCCGAGAGGCATCATGAAGCGAGTCCAGCGCCTGTTCATCGCCGTTGCTCTTCTTACCTTCATCTTCGCCGTTGCCGCTCCAATAACGTTACGCGGCCAGGAGCGCAGTTCTGCCCCGACTCCTAACACGGTCTGGGTTGGTGCCGACGGGAAGTACGAAGCCGAGCCTGACACCGCCCTGATGCAATTCAGCATCTCGGCCCAGGAGGACAACCTCCAAGCCGCGAATGCTCGCGCCACCAAGGCGGCCGAACAGGTGCGTCAGCTTCTGCGCAATAACGGACTCAACCCCAAACAGGCGCAGGTCGGGATGTTCTCGGTGCAACCTGTGTACGACTACAAGAATCCCAAGCGCAAGCTGGTGGGCTATCGCGTCGACACCAGCATCAGCATCAAGCTCAAGGATTTCTCCAAGATCGGGCCACTGACGCAGGGTCTCGCCGACATGGACGTAACCGGAAATCAATCGTTGAGCTACATCCTCGACGACATGGACGCAGCCAAAATCAAGGCGGTTGAAGACGCCCTTCACCGCGCTCACGATGAAGCCAACGCAGTCTCGCGGGCTAGCAGCCGCACTCTGGGCGAGCTCTCGTATGCTTCGGTCGACACCTACGAGCAGCCGCGACCAAGGCCGATGATGGCCGCGGCCCCGATGGCCATGAAGTCCGCTGACTCCACTCCCGCGCCCACCGAGGAGTTCGGCGCGCAGAAAGTCACAGTGACGTCCCATGTGAATGCGATGTATAACCTGAGGTAGCGGAGTCGCAGCGATTTACTATCATGCCCCACTCGCGGAGCGGCGGCGCGCACAAACCTCACCTCGCACCACGACTTTATTGCCGATTCTGCGTTTGACGCAGTAAGCTTGTACTTCTCGCCGTTCACGGAGATTCATGCGCAACACGACGCTCTTGTCATTAGTCGTACTTGCCTTCGCCGCGATGCTGATCGCACAGGACCAGCCGCAACTGGTCCCGCGAAATTCAATACCCCAGCAGCAGTCGAACGTCGATTCCTCGCAAGCCTACAGCGTGCCCGCCGGCACCAAGGTACCGCTGACGCTTACCCAGGGCATCACCACCAAGACGGCGAAGGAAGGCGATCCGGTCTACGCGCAAACGGCATTCCCCATCACCCAAAACAACCGCATCGTGATCCCAGCAGGGTCTTACGTCCAAGGCGTGGTGCGCCGGGTAGTGCGGCCCGGCCGCGTCAAGGGCCGCGCCGAATTGCAAATGAACTTCACTTCCATGATCTTTCCCAACGGTTACACCGTGGTGCTACCGGCCACAGTCCAGGGAGTTCCCGGCTCGCAAAATGTGGACACCAAAGGTTCAGAAGGCACCATTCAGGGACCAGGCAGCAAGGGCAAAGACGCCGCCACCATCGCGAAAACCACGGCCGCTGGCGCGGGAATTGGAGCCATCTCAGGGAGCGGCAAGGGCGCTGGGATCGGCGCGGCCGCGGGCGGTGCACTCGGAATCGCCACAGTCTTGATGACCCGCGGACCCGAGATCCAGTTAGACCCGGGCTCGTCGGTCGAGATGATCCTGGAACGTGAGCTCAACCTCGAAGGCGCGAAACTGCGTCAGCAATAATCACGAGGGCCTTCAGCCCCGAGAGATAAGCTTTTCGACCACTTCAGCCGCGACACCTAATACAGCAAGTACTTCACCCTCACCTGCAAAAACCGGTCCGTTCCCTCGCGCCAATCTTCCGCAATCCGCCGCGGGTCCTCACCATTTTGTATGCCCTGCAGAGCCGCCTGATTGGCCAGCAACACACTCATCTTCGCCAGCTCAAACTGTTGCGGATAAAGTTTGTGCAACGCTGAAGCCAGTTCCATCCCGAACTCCGGACCATCGAGCGTCTCGCGGTTAGTCAGGATGATGCTCACTCCACCACATAACTGGCCCGAGTACGTACTCGACCCCGGCGTGAACTCCGTCGGTACGAATCGCACTCCCGCGATGAGTCGAGCATTCAGGTAAGCGGCGAGTTGTTTCCCCTTTACCCACGGCGCTCCGATCACCTGGAAGGGCGTGTCCGTTCCCCGCCCGACCGAGACATTGGTGCCTTCAATCAGCGCGACGCCGGGATAAAGGATCGCCTGCTCAAGGTTCCGCAGGTTGGGCGAAGGATTCACCCACTCCAGCCCCGTGGAATCAAACCAATCGCCGCGCATCCAGCCCTTCATTAGGACGACCGTCAGGTTGGCGTTGATCCGGCGCTCGCCGTTATACAGCTTCGCCAATTCCCCGATAGTCATACCATGTCGGACTGCCACATTGTGGTAGTTCACAAAGCTTTCCTGTCCAGCATCGGAAACGGGACCCTGCACGTAAGCTCCATTCACGGGATTCGGCCGGTCCAATACAACAATTGGCTTGCCTGCCTTCGCCGCGGCTTCGAGGAAGTATCCCAGCGTGGCTTCGTAGGTGTAGAAGCGTGCTCCGGCGTCCTGTAAATCGAAAACCAGAACATCGAGATTGCGTATCACATCGGGGCTTGGGCGCCGTTTCGCATCCGTATCACCGTAAACGCTGTAAACTGTCGCGCCGGTCGCGCTGTCCTTGGAGTTCGCAATATCTGTCGTGTCAGCAGTGCCCTGTACGCCATGCTCTGGACTGAAAATCGCCGTGAGCTGGACCGTCGGCGCGTGTGCCAATAAATCAATCGTGCGCCGCCCCTGGCTGTCCACTCCCGTCTGATTGGTAACGAGTCCCACGCGAGGCTTAGCAATACCAGCAACCTTCAGTGCGTCGAAGTTGCGTTCTTCGAGCATGTCGATTCCGGTTTTCACGTCTCCATTGCGCGTAACGATGCGCCTGCTCCCGGCAGCGGCCTCGTTATATCCCGTGATGCGCGCCAGCCTGACTTTCTGGCTCTCGGCGACATTCAACTGCAGTGCTGCGGCCACCGCCGTCGCCACTTCCGTACGCAAAGCGATCACGTTTCCCTGCTTCAGGTGAACGGCGTTGGTCAGCAGCACGATGTAGGTATCGGTCGTCGGGTCGATCCATAGCGACGTGCCGGTAAATCCGGTGTGCCCAAACGACCCGACCGGCAGCAGTTCTCCCCGGTTCGACGCGAAAGGCGAATCGATGTCCCACCCCAATCCACGCAGCACTGTAAGGTTCGGCGGTTGTTGCGGCGTGGTCATCTTTTCCACGATCAGGCGCGACCACACCGGCGAGCCACCGTTCAACAGCGCCTGGGCAAACCTCGCGGTGTCGTCGGCAGTGGAGAACACTCCCGCATGTCCGGCAACTCCACCCATCATGCGCGCCGTCGGATCATGAACCACCCCGCGCAGCATCACGCCGGAACGCTCATCTTTCGCAGTGGGAGCAAGACGCAGGAACCACGACTGGGGCGGAAGAAACCTCGTCGTGGTCATTCCCAGCGGACTGAAGACAAAAGACTCGGCGTACGTGTTGAGCCCCAGCCGGCTGACCCGTTGCACCAGTTCACCCAGCACGATGAAATTGATGTCGCTGTACAGAAAGGTCGAGCCGGGAGGCGTCACTAGCTTCTCTGCATTCGCCAGGCGAAACCCTTCCTCCTGGCCACTCCATTCTGGTTTCAGGTCGAGATCGGCGCGCAGTCCGGAGTAGTGCGTCAACAACTGCCGGATGGTGACTTCTTCCTTGCCGTTCTGCGCGAACTCCGGAATGTACTTCGCCACCGGATCATTGAGCTTGATCTGCCCCAATTGCACCAGCCGCATCACGCTACTGGTGGTCGCCATCACTTTGGTCAACGACGCCATGTCGAAGATGGTGTCCACCGTCATGGGCTCGATCACCGGATCCACCGACCGGCTCCCGAAGGCTTTGCGGTAAACCACCTTCCCGTCGTGCCCGACGATAACCACCGCGCCCGGTATGAGCTGCTGGAGAATCGCATTCCTGATCGCCGCATCGACAGGCGCAAAACGCTCCTGGTAGGTCGTGAGATCCATCACCAGGGCGTTTGGGTTTGGTTGCGCTGCAATCTGCGCCTGTGCAGCCGCGCCGCACAAAATTGCGCTCAGAAGAATGCCGGCTAAAACAATTGGCCGATATGGACGAAGGCTCAAGTGGCTCGAAACCTTTCTGCTTTCACCTACAGACACTTGCTGCTCACCGATGCCGGGCGATGGGAATTCAAACGGGCAAGTTATTATAAGTTGCCGTCGAATCGCGGCTAGAGCACAAGAGTGGGTTTGAACCACACATCACAACCCTACGACGACCTCCAGGCATCTCTCGGCGAGCAGGAGTCGCGATTTTCACGCGCATTCGCGGTGATTCGCGATGCCATCCGGCAACACGCGTTTCCCGGCGCAGCGCTCGCCGTCACGCATCGTGGATCGCTCGTCGCTTCCCAGGGTTTTGGCCGCTTCATCTACGAACCAGAGTCGCCGGAAGTTCAACCTGACACCATCTTCGACCTGGCGTCAGTGACTAAGGTCGTTGCGACCACGGCCATGGCGATGATCCTTTACGAACGCGGAGTGCTGGACCTCGAATCTCCGGTCGCGGCCACCCTTCCGGAGTTCGTCTCGCTCGCGCCGGATTCGCAACGGGCATCGCGAAGTAAAGTCACCGTGCGTATGCTGCTTGCCCACTCCAGCGGACTCCCAGCCTACGTCAAGTTATTCGAAACCGCACACACCAAGGACAAGTTGATTCGCGCCGCACTGGCGACGCCGTTGGTCGCAGATCCCGGCTCGAAAACCGATTACAGCGACATCGGGTTTATTGTCTTAGGCGAGGCGCTGACAAAACTCGCAGGAACATCTCTCGATGCCTTCTCCCAAACAGAAATCTTCGTACCGCTCGGCTTGTCGCACACCTGCTTCAATCCGCCTGCTGATTGGAAGTCCGCCATACCGCCGACGGAGGACGACCGCACATTTCGGCACCGTGTGATTCAGGGCGAAGTCAACGACGAGAACGGCTCTGTCATGGGCGGCGTCGCCGGGCACGCTGGATTGTTCGCACCTGCAATCGACGTCGCTCGCTTTGCTGAATGCATAATGCGCGGCGGAGCACCGATCCTGAGACCAGCCACAATCGCACTCTTTACTCGGCGTGAGCCAACGCTCGTCGGCACGTCTCGGGCCCTCGGTTGGGACACACCATCACCGCCATCGTCGTCCGGCACACATTTTTCGTCGCGGTCCTTTGGACACCTCGGTTACACCGGCACCTCGCTGTGGATCGATCCCGATCGGCAGCTTAGTGTGACGCTGCTCACCAACCGCACGTGGCCCGATCGCAGCTCGCAAGCCATCAAGCAAATACGCCCGCTGGTGCACGACGCCGTCATCGAAGCGCTGTAGCTCCAATCTGCTATCCTCGGTTGCACCCAGCTGAACAGATCATGCGAAGGACGGGCGTCGAGTTCGGCCTCGACCAGCTAGGATCGCTGCTGATGGAAAACCGCACGCAACCACTAGCCGCCACTGCGCGGTCAATCCACCAAGCTCTGTCGGCTTCCTACACTCAAACCGACGACCAAAGCCTGCTGTTAATCCGCGTCATGCCCTGACGTGACTAACGTATAAAATTGAGCAGGCCCTCTTGCCCGACGTCACGCTCGACCTCATGAAACACAAGCCTGCCACCGACACCGCCAAGCTGGACACCGAACAGCGCAACTCCGCCAGCCGGAATCTCGACCAGCTCTCGTCGCTGGAAATCGCCAGCATCATGAACACCGAAGATGCCAAGGTCGCCCGCGCGGTAAAGAAAGCTCTGCCGCAAATTGCTCGGGCCATCGATGCGATCGCTGACTCGCTGTTACGCGGTGGCAAGTTGATTTACGTCGGCGCGGGCACCAGCGGACGGCTTGGCGCTCTGGATGCGGTGGAGTGTCCGCCGACATTCAACCTTGCTCCCGACCGCATCCGGTTCGTTATGGCCGGAGGCGAAAAGGCATTGGGAGCTGCCATTGAGGCTGACGAAGACTCCCGTACCGACGGACGCGACGACCTGGCCCGTCACAAACCCGGTCGCCGCGATGTTGTGGTTGGCATTGCGGCCAGCGGACGCACGCCGTACACCGTCGCCGCCTTGGAGTTCGCCCGTTCGAAAGGCTCGAAGACAATTGCAATCGCCTGCAATCGCGGCACGCCTTTGCAGCGCGCCTCCGAGATTGGAATCGTCGTCGAAACCGGTCCGGAAGTGTTGACCGGTTCGACGCGCATGAAAGCCGGCACGGCGCAGAAGATGGTGGTAAACATGCTGTCCACCGGAGCGATGGCTCGCATCGGCCTCGTCTATGAAAACCTGATGATCAATGTCCATCTCAAGAACAGCAAGCTGGCGGAGCGCGGCATTCGCATCGTGATGCAGGCCGCGGGACTCGGGTACGAAGCGAGCGTGAAAGCGTTAGACAAAGCTGGCGGCAGCGTTCAAGTGGCCATTGTGATGTCCAAGACTGGCCTGACCAGGGCGCAGGCGGAGAAACGCCTGCGGCAAACACTCGGCGTAGTCGGCGCGGCGCTGAAATAGCGCGCCATTTGAAGAAGCATTCTCGCACGCAGTAAACTCAGGACTTCTCTCGATGGATAAACTCGTAGTGCGTGGCGGCAATCCGCTGGTCGGAACGATTCGCGTCAGCGGCGCCAAGAACGCTGCCCTTCCCGCGATGGCCGCCGCTCTTCTCACCGAAGACACGGTGGTCCTCGAAAACATTCCCCAGGTCCGCGACATCGTCACCGAGCGCAACCTGCTGGCGGCCATGGGCGCAGAAGTCGAACTGGGCTACGGACGCGCTCAGCACCGCACCACTATTTCGTGCGCCAACCTGGTCAACGCCGAAGCCTCGTACGACCTGGTAAAAACTATGCGGGCATCTACTCTCGTGCTCGGTCCGCTGGTCGCCCGCATGAAGACTGCCCGCGTCTCGCTGCCCGGCGGCTGTGCTATCGGCGCCCGCCCTATCGATCTCCACCTCAAAGGACTGGAGGAACTGGGCGCGCAAATCAAACAGGAGCACGGCTACATCGAGGCCCACGCTGAGCGATTGAGAGGAGCGCGCATTGTCTTCGAGAAAATCACCGTAACCGGCACCGAAGACTTGCTGATGGCAGCCACGTTGGCAGAGGGCGAAACCGTTCTCGAGAATTGCGCTTGCGAACCGGAGGTTGTAGACCTCGCTTCATTGCTCATCAAAATGGGAGCAAGAATCGAGGGTGCCGGAACCTCAACCATTCGAGTCCAAGGAGTCGAGAAGTTGCACGGCGCACGTCACCGCATCATTCCCGATCGCATTGAGGCCGGAACATTCATCGTGGCCGCCGCCCTTACCGGAGGCGATCTGACCGTCACGGGATGCGATCCTCAGCACCTCGGCGCCCTGTTGAGCAAGCTGGAAGAATGTGGCGTTCATGTCACGACCACCGCGGACTCAGTGCGTGTAGTCAGCCACGGCCCGCTCAGAGCCTCCGACATTGCCACTGCGGAATATCCCGGCTTCCCCACCGACATGCAGGCGCAATACATGGCGCTGGCGACCCAGGCAGACGGCAGCAGCCTGATCACGGAAAACATTTTCGAGAACCGTTACATGCACGCGCAAGAGTTGGTGCGCATGGGAGCGAACATCAAGATCGAGGGCCGCCGCGCCGTGGTGCGGGGCAAGACCGCGCTGAGCGGAGCGGCGGTCCAGGCCAGCGATCTGCGGGCATCGGCTTCGCTGGTACTGGCTGCGCTGGTGGCGGAAGGCGAGACCATCATCGACCGCGTCTACCACATCGATCGCGGATACGAACGCATCGAAGAAAAGCTGCGTTCAGTGGGAGCGCAGATCCGAAGAATCGGACAGCTCATTCCGAAGCGAGCGACCGCCTCAGTTTCGGTTGAGTGAGCTGGATTTGAGGTTTCCCGCGCACCCGCAGTTGCAGCGTTTGACGAGGTTGTGCGGAAGCGGGTTATTGAAACTAACCTATCGCAACTGAAGAACTGGCTACTGGTTACTGGCTACTGGTTGTATCATTCTTGCGAGCGGCTGCCCCCCGGCTGCGTGAAATTCACTCCGTACAACCAAATGGGAGCTTGAAATGGACACATCAAGAATGAATTCCCTTCTCGACAAGGGCTGGACCCTCGTCGTCGCACTGGGAATCCGGGTAATCGAAGCAATCGCCATCTGGATTATCGGGCGCTGGCTGATCGGTCTGGCCTTGCGCATCATTGGCCGGGGCATGACCAGACAGAAAATTGACCCAACGGTCATCCGCTATATCCAGAACGCGGTGGGGGCCCTGCTGAACATCGTGCTGGTCATCGCCATCCTGAACTTCTTTGGGGTGGAGACCACCAGCCTTGCAGCCTTGATTGCCGCCGGCGGCGTCGCTATCGGCCTGGCTTGGAGCGGTCTGCTGGCCAACTTCGCAGCCGGCGTTTTCATGGTCATCCTGCAGCCCTTCAAGGTAGGAGACTTCGTGGCGGCGGGTGGCGTAATGGGCACGGTCGAAGAGATCGGCCTGTTCGTGACCTCGATCAACACGCTCGACAACATACGCAACATCGTCGGCAACGGAAAGATCTTCAGCGACATCATCCAGAACTTCACCCACAATCCGTACCGAAGGGTTGATCTGCAGGCTCAGCTCGATCACACGGCGGACGTGCACAGGGTCATCGCCCTCCTCAAGGCCAACCTGGCGAAGATTCCCAACGTGCTGACCAATCCAGCGCCTGACGTGGAGATCCTGACGTTCACGCTGGCGGGGCCTGTGCTTGCGGTGCGGCCTTACTGCAATAACAAGGACTACTGGCAGGTGTACTTCGATACGAACCGTACGATTCGCGACACTGGCGCTAGCGCTGGCCTTCCGGCTCCCGAACAGCACTTCATGGTTCGGACGGCAGCGCCTGCGAATTAAGAGAGTGTACTTGTGTTACAGGAAGAGCGGCCTGCGGGCCGCTCTTTATTCTTTGGACGAATGCTGATGTGGCGATCGATCTGCAGCGTCCCTGCGGGACAGGTGCGCTCGCATTCGTCGCCCAGCGCAACACCGAGGTTAAGCAGGTCTGCGCCGCTTAGCACGATTGTAAGCCGCGGCAGCACGGATGAGATTTTTCAGAGCGCGCTCATTAATTCTGTCACCCTCGTGGCAATCGATCGCTCGCCATCGATTGCCTCCAAGGCCGGCGTTGAAGAGCTTGTCCGGATCTGGAAGGCTTGCGCCCTGAGAAAACGTCAGTTTTACCTTATCCTTGTGAGCGTTGGCCACGCAGATGAGTCCATCGTGAGACCAACACGGAGAGCCCATCCATTTCCATTCCTCGATTATCTCGGGGTCAGCAGCGTGAATGATTTTGCGAAGCTTAGCAAGCATTTTGCCGCGCCAGTCCGTAAGCTCTGCGATTCGCTTGTCAATAAGCTCGGACGGGTTTGAGATTGCCATGTTTGTATTATGCCCGAATTAGTATTTGAACTTAAGGTTCCCTAGCCCTCAAGATGCCCACCCTGGGAACGCAAGTTTGTCCGGAGGGTGGCACGTGCAGTGCTGTTCATTTTTCCGCCGCGATAGCTGAGACTAATTTCCTCCGCAGCCTGTCCCCGTGAACTGCAACTCCAGCCCAGACACGATCGGGTTCAGTTCGAGGACCGACAGATAGTTCGATGACAGGGGTTTGTCGCCCTGCAATTGTTTCAACAGGTTCGACTCTTCTTTCGTCACCGGTCTGCCGTCCAGTTCAAACGCCGGAGTCAGCCGCACCACCAAATGTCCGCAAGCAGACGGGTCTTCTTCTAGCATGCCGTGACGCCACGAAACTACCGTTCCCTCGCCCTCAGACCCAAATCCGGCCACCTGGAAGGACTTTTCGTTGAGCTTCTGCAGTTCCGCTAGAGGCAGGCCGATTCGGATGCCGCTGGCCGTGCGCCAGCGGCAGGGTCCGGTTTGCGTGCCAAAACAAATGTGAATGGTCGAAGCGTGTTCTTTGTCCCAGGTAATGGCTAGCGCCGCGCTCGTGTCGTTGCCTAAGACGACTGTGGCTGCTTCCGGCAGATCGCTGTTCTCGAAGCCGCCGTCGCGGACATTCTCTTTGCCAAACAACGTGTCGAGGCCCGCGCGCGTGGTGGATGCGGTGATAGGACCCACGCGCTGGCCGGGGACAATCAACCAGTCGATCTTCTGCGCCGAGGCCGATCCCACGAGCAGAACAGCCAACGCGATCGACATACGTAGCATCACCAAATGACAGGATTGGAACCGGTCGCGGATCACTTGCTGAGATTAGCACGGCTTCCCGCGAGTGCCGTCCTCCTGGCACGGTTGCTTTATCGCGGTTCACAGCACAAAATGTCAGGAACGTACTGGGGGGTTGGCCGTCCAGCTCGATCACGGGTAGATTCAAAATACGGTCGCCACCGTCGCAACTAAAAATTCGGAGTAAGACATGACGATTCAGGCAAGTACCCGAGTGGTGGACGGAATCGCGATTGTTGACATCAGCGGCCAGCTCCGCCTAGGCGAGGGCACCGGCAAGCTGCGTGAGGTGGTGCAGCAACTCGCGCGTGACGGC
Source organism: uncultured Acidobacteriaceae bacterium (assembly GCA_963699185.1). Taxonomy (GTDB): domain Bacteria; phylum Acidobacteriota; class Terriglobia; order Terriglobales; family Acidobacteriaceae; genus DASRAA01. Next base: position 3,357,007 of record OY969419.1, read on the forward strand.
TACCGCAAGATTCTGCTCAACCTTCACGGCCTGATTCATATCGATAGCTCGGGCATCGGCGAGTTGATGATGAACTACACCACGCTTCGCAACCAAGGCGGCGAACTCAAGTTGATGAACCTGAACAAGAACGTTCGCAACCTGCTCCAGGTGACACGCCTCTATACCGTGTTCGACGTACATGACGATCAGGCGTCGGCACTGAAGGCGTTTCAATAGGTCTGCCCGCGGCTCCCGGTCTGTTCTGTCAGGTATGCGCCCGGTCCGTACCCGTACCGGGGTACCTGTGATCTTTGAAGACGTTGTCCATTCGATCGGAACCAGAGAAGCTGATTGTGCTGAGCAATCCAGTTTCCGAGGAGCGACCGAATGGACATTCACCAGAATGCCCGACTTACGCCTCGCGGTCGAGAGGCTCTGGCCAAAACCGTTGTGTTGCAAGGGGTGACTTTGAACTCGGCTGCAGCCGAGTTCAAAGTCAGCGCCAAGACTGCCCGCAAGTGGGTCCGCCGTTATCAGACCCAAGGAGTTGCCGGCATGGGCGATCGCAGTTCGCGTCCCCGGCGCAGTCCGCGCGCCACTGCCCCGTGGCTGAGCGAGCGCGTCCTCGAACTGCGGCAGCAGCAGCGTCCCGCCTATCACATCGCCCACGCCACCGGACTGAGTCCGGCCACCGTCAGCCGCATCCTCCGCCGCGCCCATCTCAGCCGCTGGCGCGATCTCCACCCCGCTCCCCCTGTGCAGCGCTATGAGCACCCCTGTCCCGGAGATCTGCTGCATCTCGACATCAAGGGAATGACCCGTTTCCAGCGGGTTTCCATTCGTGGCGATGGCCGACCTCGCGGCCCCCGCCGTGCTCACTTCGGCTGGGAGGCTGTTCAGTCCCATGACATCCTTTACAAAGTGTCCCTAGACATCCTTTACACTCCGGCACGAGCGTAGCGAGTGCCGGAGTGTAAGCGACGATGCCATGGAAGACTATGAATGCCCAAGAGCAACGAGTGCAGTTTGTGGTAGCGGCTTCGCGTGGTGAGAGGCCGTTCAGCCGATTGTGTGAGTAGTTCGGGATTTCGCATCCCACGGGGTTACTGTGGGTCCAGCGCTATCGCGAGGCGGGGTTGGCGGGAATCACTGAGCGCAGCCGGCGCCCGCTGCACAGCCCGAATCAGACGGCGGCGGAGTTGGAAGAGCAGGTGGTGGCGTTGCGGCGGCGCTATCCCGACTGGGGAGCCCGCAAGCTAAGGGTGTTGCTATGTGGCCGAGGTGTGCAGTTGCCCCGCAACACGATCCACCGCATCTTGCTGCGGCATGGGCTGGTGCGGGAGGCCGAGCGGCAGGCTGCGGCGACGCAGCGTTTCGAACGTGCCGAGCCCAACCAGCTGTGGCAGATGGATTTTAAGGATCCGAAACAGTGGCACCAGACGGTGGGACCGCTATCGGTGCTGGATGATCACAGCCGGTACTTGGTGGTGTTGCAGGCGGTGGGCAGTACGCGAGCGGAGTTGGTCCGGGAGCAACCGGAGAGTGCGTTTCAGCGCTGCGGGGTGCCAGAGGGAATGCTGATGGATCACGGGATACCGTGGTGGAACCCGTCGGGAGCATCGCATCTGACACTGTGACTGATGAAACAAGGCATCGGACTGCACTGGAGCCGCATCCGGCATCCGCAAACCCAAGGCAAAGTGGAGCGATTCCATGGCGGCCTACAAACGCCAACACCCCTCAGCCGACCGGAATCAACTGCCTCACATCTTTGCGAAGGACGAATGAGAACCCGTGGCGCAATTCCCAATTTGGGCCACACTGGTTACTTTAGTTTTCTGCCCCTTCCGTTTTTCCTGCCGCTTCCCCTTGCCGCGATTTAGAACCTATTCGTGAGCCATGGGATTTGTGTCCCTGCCCCATCCCGCGCCCAGCGCGTGGGCGAATTGTTCTTTGACATCGTTGTCTTGGCACGGGGATGAGTACGTATGAAAAGTATATAAAGTATGACTTGTATGATAAATATGACAAAATGAACGCCAAAAACCCTACTGTGGCCGATAAGTCCCACGGGCACAATTAGATACATGCAACTACCTTTAGAATCTCAAACTTGCATCAGATTCGTTGCGTAAACGACTGATTCCAAATGGGCGTGGGGGAGGGGGTGCGACATCCCGTTCAGGCCAGTGGCAGCCTAACGCGGGGTACATCACCATCCCATCTGTTGCATTCGATTCAGGATGATCGCGCTGTAGCGGTTCATGCGTTCGGGCCGTCGTTTCAGCGGGCCGGGTAGGACCGCCGCCAGTCGCGCTGCCTCTTCCCGCCCAATGTTCCTCGCCGGCGTTCTGTAGTAGACACGACTCGCCCACTCAGCGCCATAAATCCCGGGGCCCCACTCCACCACGTTCAGGTAGAGCTCCAGGATGCGCTGCTTGCCAAGCACCGCTTCGGCCACCGGTACCAGCGTGGCCTCTGCGCCCTTGCGCACGATGGACCGGCTCGTTCCGAAGAACAGGTTCTTCACCAGTTGCTGTGTAAGCGTGGAGGCTCCACGGGTTCGTTCGCCTTCCAAGTCTTCATCGACGGCGATCTGCATCTCGTGCCAGTCGAACCCGTGGTGCTGGTAGAAGCGCCCGTCCTCCGCCGCAATCACCGCGTGCTGCAGATTGGGCGAGATCTGGTTCAGCGGGACGAATTCATACCGCTTCTGATACGGCTTGTCATGGATCCATGCCTGGAATCGGCGCTCGAGCTGCACCGCGGTTGTCGGTGGATCGATCCAGCGCGCCGCCACGAGCAGCAGCGCGGCGGCCAACCAAAGAAACAAAACGCCCGCCACAAGCCACCGCGCAGACAACCACAAGTACTTGTTCCAACGCTGGGTCTTGGCAGACTTAATTGGCCTGAAGGTCACGTTTCAGAATACTAACGAACGTAATTGTCGGCCTTCGGCGGGCAGCGTGTGGCCCACAATTAATCCGTCCGAGGACTATCCCGTGATCGCGTGCGTGATCGACTGCCACCACGTAGGGTTAACCCGCCACATGTATACCGAGAGGCTTTGGCCGACGATCAAAACGGGCAGCGCATAGCGATACACCTTATTGACGCGACCATCGATGACAAGATCGCGCCCTACGCCGAGCAGGATCAGCATGTCGAGGACAGGAAAGAAAAGGTTGTTGTCGAAAATGAACTGGAAGCGCCCGATCGCTGCGTCCATCAGCCCGCAGGTTGCGATGAACACAAGCCGGCGATGGAAGTCCGGCCGTTTCCTCCAATAGATGGCGAGCGCGATGCACGTGCCAAAGGCAATCATGTCGTAAAACGGAATCGCCAGAAATGCATCGGCGTCGGTCTGGTGACGTACCACCGTGTCAAATCGGGCCATGATGACAGCGATGGTAAAGCCCAGCGGAACCATCACCGTGGCGAGCCCGGCTCCAAACCAGCCCAGGAAGCGATGCCAACTCACCTTATGTACGCGAACCAGCGTGGACTGCGCAATGAAGAATCCGACCCACAACGAGAATGCGGCACCGTGGATCCACAGAAGGAACGGCCTCGGCGGAGAGGCGTGAAAAAGATTGTCGTTGACCGTGCGGCTGAAACCCCACACCACCAGCGCGGCAAACACCAGCGACATCGAGAAGTAGAAATATTTGCTTAGGAACGCTTTGAGCGGGCTCGTCGTGCTCTTTGTGCTCGTTGCTTTTTTCGGGGCAAGAATTTCCTGTCCGGCGACGCTTGGCACATGTGCTCCTTTGAGCTGTCAGAATGCCTGGGGAAAGCAGTTGCAATACCTTAGCTGCTCGCCCATCAGGTATGCAACAGAAAAGCTCTTCTCGACGGATGGCGCGCAAGGCCCGTGTGCCGTGCAAGGTGCTCGTGATGGATACCGGCAAAGCGGTTCGTTGGCGCGGATGCGTTGGGGACAAGAATCCCCTTCCTCCTCATTCCCGGGATTTTAGGGGAACGGACGGAGCGGCGGGGAGGCCGTGTGATAAGGATGGGCGGTGCGTATTACAATTTCCGGCAGCCAACAATTGCCAACACAAGGCAATTATGGGGCACTCGCCATGACTTTGCACCCTTACTGGCGCTTAAATCTCTTGCGGCTTTTGTTCTGCCTCTTTCTTCTGGCGTCTGTTGCCCTTGCTGACACCGAATACTACCGGCACGTGCTGTTCGACAACAGTCTCGAATCCGATGCATATTACTACAGCGACGGCAAAGCCTCCGCGCCTTCCACGCTCGAGCTTGATCGCAACAAGCTTCCCGTGAGCCGCGAGGTATTCTTCACTCCGCCGAACGCGCTGCGGTTGAAGTGGCGTTCGGTTGCCGGAGGCGGCTGGGAGGCGGATGTTCGCGTCGTCAATTTTCGAAACCGCGAGATCGTGTTCCGCGGAGACAGGCTGTACTTCTGGTGCTATTCGCCGGAAGGCATCGCGGGCCAGCACCTGCCTGCGATTCGACTGCAAGATAACGGCAAAAATTTCTCCGCTCCCTTGGATCTCGGCAAATTTGTGAAGGATGTTCCCGCCAGGAAATGGATCCAGGTTCGCGTTCCGTTGGACGAATTTAAGACCGGTTCGATCCATGCTTTTGAGCCGGGTCGGACGGAGAGACTCATTTTCAGTCAAGACCTGGCCGACGGAAACGAGCACATCCTGCTCATCGACGAAATCACCATCGACGATGCAGCGGCTGAGGCAGACGGAACATCGGAGAGCGCGGCGCTGCCGGCACCGCAGAACGTGTCGGCAACAGGTTACGAGCGCCATATTGATGTGCGCTGGGATGCAGTAGTTTCTCCCGAGTTGCGCCGCTATGTCATCTACCGCTCCCTTCAAGGCGGGGAATTCAAAGCCGTTGGAATCGAGGCTCCAGGCATCAATCGGTTTACGGATTATCTCGGCAAGCCTGGACTGACCGCGCGCTACAAGGTGGCCGCCTCTGATCGGGAATACCGTGTTTCGGCGTTCTCGAGCGAGGCGAGTGCCACGACCAAACCAATGAGCGATGAAGAGCTGCTCACCATGTTGCAGGAGGCATGTTTTCGCTACTACTGGGAAGGCGCACACCCCCAGGCTGGGATGACGCTGGAGAACATTCCTGGCGATGACCGCATCGTGGCCACGGGCGCCAGTGGTTTCGGCATCATGGCAATTGTCGTGGGTGTTGATCGCGGTTTCATCACGCGCGATCAGGGGCTGGAGCGGCTGACGAAAATCGTTACCTTCCTGGAGAAAGCGCCTCGTTACCACGGTGTCTGGTCGCACTTTATGGATGGCGACACGGGTCAGTCCTTGCCAGTATTTGGCATGTTCGATAACGCCGGCGACCTGGTCGAAACCGCATTTCTCATGCAGGGCCTGCTCGTCGCGCGCCAATACTTCAATGGCACGAGAGAACCCGAGCGCGAGTTGCACGCGCGAATCTCACGGCTTTGGGAGACCGTGGAGTGGGACTGGTACCGCCACTCGCCGCAAAGCGACGCTCTGTATTGGCATTGGTCGCCGCACTGGTCGTGGTACATCAATCACCGGCTTACCGGATTCAATGAAACCATGATCGTTTACCTGTTGGCGATTGCCTCTCCCACTCATGCCGTGCCGGCTGAGCTCTATTACTCGGGATGGGCCAATCAGGGTGAGGCGGGAGCGGAATACCGGAGCGGGTGGTCGGGCACTCAGGAGGGAGAGCATTACACCAATGGTCATACCTATTACGGAATCAAGCTAGCGGTCGGCGTAGGCAGCGGCGGGCCGCTTTTCTTCACGCACTATTCCTATATGGGTTTCGATCCGCGCGGCATTCACGACCGATTCACGGATTACTTTCAGAACAACCGCGACATCGCCCGCATCAACCTGGCGTACTGTATTCAGAATCCCGGACACCATGCCGGCTATGACGCCAACTTCTGGGGCCTTACAGCAAGCGACGGACCTCGCGGTTACCTGCCACACGAACCCAGGCGCGAAGTAGACGATGGCACGATGACCTTCACTGGCGCCTTCTCCTCGTTCCCCTATACCCCGGAGCCTTCGATGGCGATGCTCAAGCATGTCTATCGTGACCTGGGCGCGAGTGTCTGGGGAGCGTACGGTCCGCGCGACGCCGTTAACCTTAGCCAGGACTGGGTGTCGCCCATCTTTATGGGGCTGAATCAGGCGCCGATCACAGTCATGATCGAGAACTACAGGACCGGGCTGGTGTGGAAGCTATTCATGTCGAATCCGGAGATCAAGCCGATGCTGCAGAAGATCGGATTCAGCCCTGATGCGGCGGGGCCAAAGGCGTCAGATTACAAGGGAGTGAATTAGGAACTCGTTGCTGCCGGCGGCGCGAATTGCATTCCGCCACGAGACGCGGTAGGTTGGTCTCATCTGGCTCCTCCGGTGGCTAGCGAGCGTGCATAATCCCGGATGGTGCGTACCACTTCGCAAGGAGACACAGGTATGCACGGGGCCCTTCAAGACATTCGTTTCGCATTGCGGCAACTGAGGAAGAGTCCGGGGTTCGCAGCGGTTGCCATCCTGACTCTCGCACTCGGTATCGGCGCCTCCACCATTATTTTCAGCGTGGTTTACAACGGGGTGCTCTACCCCTTCCCGTATCGTAGCGCCGAGCGGCTTACGGCCATCAGCATTCAGGACCTCGAGCGCGGTGACCGAGGGCTCCGAGGCATGTTTCACCTTGACGAGGTTGCCGCCTTCCGCAACGGCAACCACTCATTCGAAGACATCCTGGCCTACGGCGTGTATCCCTCGATGGTCTATATCCGGCGAAATTCCAGCGAAATGCTGAACGGCGTCGGCGCAACCCCCAACGCCATGGATTTCTGGGGCGTGGCGCCACTGATTGGCCGCGGGTTTGGCGAGCAGGACGTGCAGTCGGGAGCGCCACCGGTGGTGCTGCTCAATTACCGATTCTGGAAGCGCGAATTTCACAGCGACAAGAAGGTCGTCGGCACCACTATCATGCTGAATGGGAAAACGAGAACCATCATCGGAGTGATGCCGCCGCGTTTCCAAGCCGTGGGCTCCGACGTATACCTACCGGTGTCGTGGATCCGCCCGGAGCCCATCCGCGGCAGATACGAGTGGGACGTTGACGATCCCGTGTACTTCTGGGCGACGGGGATTCTGAAGCGCGATGTGAACTTCGAAACTGCTTCGGCCGACATAGACGCGATCGCCCGCCGGCTGGCGAAGGTCCGTCCTGACGAGTATCCCAAGAGCTTCCGCGTGAACATGAAGTGGCTCAACGATGTGGTTCTCGGCAACTTCAAGCGGACGCTGTTCCTGCTGTTTGCCGCTGTAGGGTTGCTGCTGTTCATTTCCTGCAGCAATGTTGCCGGCCTTTTGCTGGCCCACGCGAGTGCGCGCACCAAGGAAATCTCGCTGCGCGCCGCACTGGGAGCCAGCCCGCTGCGGCTCATCCGGCAACTGCTATCGGAGAGCATGGTGATGGCGATTGCCGGGTCGGCGGTGGGCTGCGTCATCGCCTACGTGGGACTGAAAGCCGTCATGCTTTCGAACCGGGCGCCTCTGCCGTGGGAGGCGGAGATTGCCCTGAACCGTCCCGTACTGGCGTTCGCGGTTGGCATCTCGCTGTTGTCGGCCCTACTGTGTGGCGTGGCACCCGCATTCCATGCGGTGCGTGGCGACTTGCAAAAGGGACTGGCCAGCACGGGCGTGAACGTAAATTCCGCGTTCCAGCACAGCCGTTTCCGCTCGGGCCTGGTGATTGGCCAGGTGGCGCTCTCGTTGCTGCTACTGACGTGCGCCGGCTTGGTAGCGCGCAGCTTCCTCGCACTGGTGCGGGTCGACGTCGGAGTACAACCCAAACAAATCTTCCTTGCCGAAATCCACTTCCCCCGCGGGCGTTACACCAAGGCAGAGGAAAAGAAGGCCTTCTTCGAGCGATTGCTGCCGCAGCTTAATTCCACCCCTGGCGTGGTCAGCGCAACGGAATTAATTGGTTTGCCAGTTTTGCTCTCCCCGGGGAGCGACATTACTATTCCCGGGCAGCCGCACCAGGAGAAATGGACGGCGACGCTTGATTTGTGCAGCGAGGGTTATTTCCAGACGCTCGGACGGCAATTGCTGCAAGGCCGCTTGCTGAGCGCCGACGATATCTCTGCCGGCCGCCACGTCGCGGTGGTAAACCAGGCGCTAGCGCGAAAGTTCTTCGCCGGCGAGAGTCCCATTGGGCGGCAGATCAAGTTCGATGAGCTGGACAAGCTACCCGAGTCCCCACGTGATACGTACTTCGAGATCGTTGGCGTGATAAACGATGCGCGCACCTACGACTTCGAAGGGGACATGATGGTGCCCAGAGCGCCGGACATGGCGAAGCCACAAGCGTTCCTGCCGTATTCCATCTCCGGGTTCGGAGACCGATCGATCGCCATGCAGACGCGGGTGCCGCCCATTTTGCTGGTGAATCCGGTCAGACAGGTCCTGTGGTCGCTGGACCACGATGTGATTCTGGTGGAACCCCACGTCGCGGAGGCGGCGGGCTTTTCGCTTGACCAGATGATGCAGGGGCTAGTGTACGGCAAGCAGGAATTCGCAGCCATGTCGTTCGGCGCTTGGGTGACGTCAAGCTGCTTGTGTAAAAACGCGGAGGGTGCGGGTTTTCCATTCCAGGTTGAAGCGCTGGAAGATGGAGTAGATGATGCGATCGACGCTTTTCACGTTCACGAAGCACACCATGGGACGCGTCCGCCGGCGCACCTCCACGAAGCAGCGCTCGATGATGTTGGTGGTGCGTAGCTTCCTCCACAGATGCCGGGGAAAGCTGAAAAATGACAGCAACTCCGGCAAGTCGCGCTCCAGTTGTCGCACCATGGAACCGTACAGCGCCTGCCAGCGGCGGCGAAAGGCGCGAAAAGCGGCCTCCGCCTGGCGACGGCTGTCAGCGCGATAGATGGCCTGCGCGTCGGCTTTCACCGCGTCATGGTCGCGACGGCGTACTTTTTCCAGGATATTGCGCATCTTGTGTACCCAGCAGCGCTGATGCAGCGCTCGGGGATAGACGGTCTCGATGGCTGCGGCCAGCCCGGGACAACCATCGGTGACGATCAGCAGCAGCTTCTCGCCTTGCAGTCCGCGGCGATACAGATCCTCCAGCAGACCTTCCCAGGCGCTTTGGCTTTCGCCTTTACTGCGCAGAAAGCCCAGGAGTTGCCGGGTACCGTCGGCCCGTACTCCGTAAGCCACCAGCATGTGCACTCGCTGCCGCCCACTGGGCCGTCGCATCCGCAGACTGACGCCGTCCAGGAACAGGTACGCCCATTCGTCCTGCAGCGGCGCCTGATGAAACTGCCGCACCGCCTCATCCAAATCGCGACTCAAGCGGGATACGGTCTGCGGACTGACCACCTCGCCGGTCACAATACCCACCAGCCGCCCCACTTGGCGGGTCGAAATGCCCCGCAAAAAGGCCTCGCGAATTAACAGTGAGACTTCTTCCGCCCGCCGCTGAAACTTCTTGAGCACCTCCGGCAGAAAACCGCGCTTGCGAGTGCGGGCAATGCGCAAACGCAGGGTCCCAAAGCGAGTCACAAAGTCGCGCGCGTAATAGCCGTTGCGGTAATCCTGACGCGGCTTCTGCCGGCTATGACGCGGGCGCACCATGTACAGGTCGCGTTGCCGCTCTGACAGCAGCTCGAACAGCCGGCGCATGCTCTGCTGCACCTGTCCCTGCAGGTCGCCCCAAAAACTCTCTTTCAGCTCGCTGACGAAATGTTGGAACTGCTCGGTGATGGGTGTTACCTTCGCCATGGGTGTAAGTCTCCTTGTGAGAATGGCTTCAGCTTGTCAAGGCCAAAGCCAACTTACACCCTCTCGCTTTTTACACAATCGAAGTTACGTCACCCGGCGCTTGCGCCTCGCTGGGATTCGCGCTCGCTATCGTCGGGCTGTTCAGCGTGATGACCTACATCGTCTCGCTCAAGACCCACGACGTTGGAATCCGTTTAGCGCTCGGCGCCTCCCGTTCCAACATTCTGAAGTTGATGCTGAACCGTGGCCTGACCCTGATTCTGACCGGGATCGGCATCGGGTTGGTGGCCAGCCTGGCGTTAACGCGACTGCTGGCGAGCCAGTTCCGCGGGGTTTCAGCGACCGATCCTCTGACACTAACGCTGGTCGTCATCGCGATATTTGGAGTGGGCGTAATTGCTTGCCTGTTGCCCGCGCGGCGCGCCACCAAAGTCGATCCCATGGTGACGCTGCGGTACGAGTAGGGACGGGATTTCGCCCCAAGCTACTGAGCGCCACTCGCTTTGCGGGCTTTGTCGAACTCGTCGCCTGACTTCCATCCGACTTCGCTACTCTGATTCGCGGCTTGCCATCCCAGCGCCACGCCGAAGCGCGCGATGTCGGCGTCGGTGCGGAAGTCCATGTCGGGATGGTATTCGTCGCTAGGATGGTGATAGTCGTTGGCGACATAATCTTTGGCCTTCTGAATGCCCCACTGGCGATCGTGTCCTGCGTAGAGCATGCCGCTGCCCACCGAGAACGCGGGCACACCCACGCGCGCCAGGCTGAAGTGGTCAGAGCGGTAATAGTGTCCGGCGTTGGGATTGGGATCGGGAATGATGGCCAGTCCAAATGCCTTGGCCGTGCTCTCGACCGTGGGATAGAAGGTGGTACGCTCGGCGCCCGAGACGCTCACTTCCTGCGGCACGCCCAGCGGCGGAATGTCGTCGAAGTTGAGGTCGAGCGAAAGCTCTTTGGCTGGAACCGGCGGATGCTTGCCGAAATATTCGGAGCCGCGCAGACCCTGCTCCTCGGCGGTGACCGAGACGAAGTACATCGATCGTTTGGGCGGGGTCTTGCTCTCGGCGAACACGCGCGCCATTTCGAGCACGATGGCCACGCCGGTCGCGTTGTCTTGCGCGCCGTTGAAGATGTTGTCGCCGGGCATGCCGGCCACGATGCCGAAGTGATCGTAGTGCGCGGTGTACATCACGCCCTGGTCTTTCAGCTTGGGGTCAGAGCCGGGCAGCACCGCGACCACATTGTTGGAGTCGAAGGGGCGTACCTTGCTGACAATGTGCGCCTTGAACTTTACGGGCAGCGGCTCGGACTTGAAGCCGGGCTTGGCCGCGGCGGCCATCATGTCGTCGAGGTTCTTGCCGCAGTCCTGCGCGAGCTTGCGCGCGACGTCGAGTTGGATCCACGAGGCGATCTTGAGCTTGGGGGCGGAATCGTTGCGCAGATACGAGCGCTCGCCAGACCAGGAGTTGCGAACGACGTCCCATCCGTAGCTGGCCATTTCGGTTTTGTGGATGAGCAGCACTCCGGCCGCGCCCATGCGCGCCGCCTGTTCGTACTTGTAGGTCCAGCGCCCGTAGTAGGTGAGCGCCGGGCCGGCGAAGAATTTCGGATCGTCGGAGGGCGGCTCGTTGACTAGCATGAGCAGAACTTTGCCTTTGACGTCGATGTCCTTGTAGTCGTTCCAGTTGAATTCGGGAGCGTCGATGCCGTAGCCCATCCACACGATCGGAACATCGATGTCGGTCGAGGTCTGACTGGTTTCGTCCATGGCGACGATGTCGTCTTTGCCGCGCAAGGTCAGCGGCTCGCCCTTGGCTGGGATAAGCGAGTAGGTGCTGTCGGGCTGCGTTTGAATGCCAACCATCGGCACCTTCTGTAGGTAGCTGCCGTTGTCGCCCGCGGGCTTGAGGCCGTAGAGCGCAAACTGCGTGCCGATATATTCGGCAGCGATGTCCCCTCCGCGCTGGCCGGTGCCGCGGCCTTCGAGCAGGTCATGCGCAAGAAAACGGACGTGCCAGCGAATGTTCTCGGGATTGATGGCCGCCATGGCCTGCTCGGCCGCTGGAGGCAGCGCTGCTACTTTCGGAACAGGCGGCATGGTGGTTGGAGGCGTGGGGGCAGGACTTGTGGCCTGCGCTAACACGAGGGCGCAGGTCAGGGTTATCAACAGTGCGATAGAAAGCAGTTTGGACATGAATGGTCTCCGGAGAGCAGCATGAGCACTAAGCAAACCTTTGATTGTACGTGAAACGATGGGAGAGAGCGCCTAAGCTAGGCGCGCGAGTTCGACCTTCGAATCAATCTCGCAGATCGTTTCCTCTTACGCCTTTCCTTCGCCCCTCGTCGTAACGCTTGACTCCCTCACCTGGAACGCGAGAATATAAATGCCCGTTTTGACGGCCGCGGGTAGGCGTGTGCCGAAAACGGGTTTCTGGCATGTCTACGCGACCTATGGACCGGAGCTGGGAATTTCAGCGGTTTGGGCCATCTTGATTAGCTGACGACGTTACTTAAGCACGCGGCATGGTCCTGTCGAGCAGCCGCGTAAATCTGAGTTTGGAGAATTTTCCATGGCGCGACCCTTCTGGACAGGTCAAATACAGATTTCTCTCGTGTCTTTCAGTGTGAGCCTCTTTCCTGCCACCGAATCAAAGAGCGAGATCCGCTTCCATCAATTGAGCCGCGCAACCGGCGAGCGCATCCGGCACCAGAAGGTTACGGGGGAAGGCGAGGAAGGCCCAGTCGAGAAGAACGACATCGTCAAGGGCTATGAGTATCGCAAGGGCGAATACGTCATGATCGAGCCCGACGAGATCAAGAACCTGCGCATCCCGTCGAAGCACACGATCGAAGTCACGCAGTTTGTCGATGCGGATGAAATCAATCCCGAATACTACGAGAAGCCGTACTTCGTTGTGCCCGAGGATGACACCCAAGCGGAGGCTTTCACGGTAGTGCGCAAGGCGCTGCAGAGCACGCACAAGGTCGCGCTGGGCAAGATCGCGTTCAGCGGCCGCGAACATCTCATCGCCATCACTGCCCCTGCGGACGACAAGCTGCCCGGCATGATCGCCTACACCATGCGTTATGCCGAAGAGCTGCGTAAGCCCGGTAGCTATTTTGCAGACATCAAGAAGACCACCGTCGATAGCGACCAGCTTTCGCTGGCCAAAGAACTGATCAAGCGCAAGACCGCGAAGTTCGATCCGGAAAAATTCACTGACCAGTACGAAGCCGCCCTGCGTGAGATGGTCGAAGCCAAGATCCAACACCTGCCGATACCGCAGGACGAGCCGGCCCCGAGATCCGCGAAGGTCATCAACCTGATGGACGCGCTGCGCAAGAGCGTACAGGGCGACAAGACGCCGGCGGTGGGAAAGAAGACTCCGCAGAAGGCTGGAGCGGCGACCGCGCGTGAAGGCATTTCGTTGGTGAAGGCAGGCAAAGGCTCCAAGCGCAAGTCTGCATAAACGATGGCAAAGAAATCCAAGGCGCCCGCGAAATCACGCGCCACCGCCTCGAATGCCGTCGATCGCCAGCTCGCGCGTTACCGCGAGATGCGCGACTTCAAGGTGACCGCCGAACCCAGCGGCGAGACACCAGCGAAAAAGTCTGCGAAGCAAACCTCATCGAAATCGAAGCAGCAGGCCCTTCCCTTTGTTATTCAGAAGCACGCGGCCTCGCATCTTCATTACGATTTTCGCCTGGGATGGAATGGCGTCCTCAAGAGCTGGGCAGTTACCAAAGGCCCAAGCTACGTGACGGCTGACAAGCGGCTCGCCGTGCAGGTGGAAGACCACCCGATGGAGTACGGCGGATTCGAAGGCATCATTCCCAAAGGCCAGTATGGCGGCGGCACCGTCATGGTGTGGGACCAGGGGACGTGGGAGCCGCAGGCGGTCAGCGCCGATGTGGACGCGGCGTTGCGCGCGGGTTCTCTGAAGTTCATCCTGCATGGGGAAAAACTGAAGGGCAAATGGGCGCTGATTCGCATGGGTGGAAAGGCAGCCAACGAGAAAAAGCCCAACTGGCTGCTCATTAAAGAGCACGACGAGTACGAGCGCAGCAGCGACGATCCCCCCATTACTGAGGCTGAGCCCAACAGCGTCGTCACGGGACGCGACATCGAGCAGATTGCCCACAGTGAAGACCATGTCTGGAACTCGAAGGACACGGCCAAAGGCAAGGCGTGGTATCGCAACGACAACCTTCCCGCTGCGGAAGAAAAGTTGGCAGTAAAAAAGAGTGGAGCCAAAGCTAAGCCAAAATATTCTTCCCGCCTGACTGCGGCGATCAGCAAGGCGCCGAAAGAGACGCTGCCGACGTTCATCGCTCCGGAACTCGCGCTGTCGGCTACCGATCCTCCCAGAACTGCCGGATGGGTGCACGAATTGAAGCTCGACGGGTATCGCATTCAGGTCCGCAAAGACGGGGCGCGTGTGCGGCTTCTCACCCGCACCGGTCTCGACTGGACGCACCGCATGAGGCCCATCGCGCAGCAGGTCAAAGACATTGCCGCCGAGAGCGCGATCCTCGATGGAGAGGTGGTTGTCTTGAACGAAAATGGCACGACCAGTTTTGCCGACCTGCAGGCTGCCTTTCACGAAGGCGCCAACAAGCCACTCACTTACTTCGCCTTCGATTTGCTTCACCTCAATGGCCACAATTTGCGTGGGCTTCCACTCGTCGATCGCAAGGCAATCCTTGAGCCGATCGTGAAAGATGTTGATGGCGTTCTGCGCTACAGCGAGCACATGGAATCCGACGGCGAAGTCATCTTCCGCAAGGCCTGCGAACTGCACGCAGAAGGCATCGTTTCCAAGCGCGCCGCCAGCCCTTACCACTCGGGCCGCGGCGGAGACTGGCTCAAGTTGAAGTGCGTTCACGAGCAGGAGTTCGTGGTGGGCGGCTTCACCGAACTCGCTAACAAGAGTCACGGTGTCGGCGCGCTCTTGCTGGGCTATTACGAAGACGGCAAGCTGGTGTATGCAGGTCGCACGGGCACCGGGTTCACGCAGAAGACGCACCGCATTCTGCGCGACCAGTTGGATAAACTGCGGCAGGCTACGACGCCGTTTGACAATCCACCGGCAGAAGCGCGCAAAGGCGCAATCTGGGTCAAACCCAAACTGGTGGCGCAGGTGAATTTTGCCAGTTGGACTTCTGACGGACTGGTTCGTCAGGCTGCCTTCAAAGGTCTGCGCGAAGACAAACCCGCCAGCGAAGTTCGACGCGAGGAACCGACGATGTCGCCCAAGCCCCGCGCCGAAAAGCGCGCCTCCCTCGAAGCGCCGCCGAGCGTAGCAGCCAAAACGACCCGTCCCACCAAGTCGTCGAAATCGGCAAAGGCGGAGAGTTCAGCGACCGAGCACGCGCCGGTTCGCCTGACGCATCCCGACAAAATTCTCGATGTCGAATCGAATCTCACCAAACAGCAACTGGCAGACTATTACTGGGCGGTCGCGCCGCACATGCTGCCCTACATCGCGGGCCGTCCGGTGTCGCTGGTGCGGTGTCCGGAAGGCAGCGGGCATCCTTGTTTCTTTCAGAAGCACGCAACCGGCGCCCTTCCTCCTGGCGTGGAGTCGGTCGATGTTCCCGATAAAAAGACTGGCAAAAAGGAGCCTTACATCACGCTCTCGACTCCCGAGGCGTTGGCTGGATTGGCCCAGATGGGCGTGCTTGAAATTCACCCTTGGGGATCGACCAACAAGAACCTTGAGCGTCCCGACATCCTCATCTTCGATCTTGATCCCGACGCTGCGATCTCGTGGCGCACTCTGGCTGACAGTGCCGCCGACGTCCGCGCGCAACTCAAGTCACTCGGCCTGGAAAGCTTTCTCAAGACCACGGGAGGCAAAGGGCTACACGTGGTCATCCCGATTGACGCAAAGCTCGATTGGGCGAAGGTCAAGCAGTTTGCTCACGACTTCGCGCTGGCGATGGAACAGCAGCGGCCCAAGTTGTACCTGACGAAAATGAGTAAGGCCGCCCGCAAAGATCGAATCTTCATCGACTATCTGCGCAACGAGCGCGGGTCGACGGCCATTGCTCCGTACTCGCCGCGTGCACGAGCAGGGGCGGCTGTGGCGCTCCCATTGAACTGGGCCGATCTCAAGCTGCCCAAGCGTCCTGTCTTTCAGGTCGCTGATTTCGACGACTGGAAAGATCGCCTGGCGCGCGATCCCTGGAAGAACTTCCTGAAGATGCGTCAGCGGATATCGGCGTAGCAAATCCGAGACGTCGACTCTTTCGTCATCGCGATGTGACGATTGTTTTTTACCGGGAATGTGAATCCGCGGACCGCGGATCAGTTTTTTGAGCTTCAACCCGGACGGAACTCCTGGACCGACTCACCGGCGCTCCAAAGTACTGACGGCTTCTGGCCGCGAAGTGTAGCGAGTTTCGCGTTCACTTCGTCGACATCGCGCTTCGACCAGCCGACCGAGGACACCTCAATTTCACCACCAGGGGCGATGTAGAAAAGCGTGGGCACGTTGGTCAAACCGTAAGTGGTGGAAACGGCGTAACGGTTGGCATCGTTGTCGATGGCGATAGGAAAAGTCACACCATATTCGCGGGCAAAGGCTTTGGCGTCGGAGGGGCTGTTCTGAGAAATGCCCAACACAGCGACACCTGCGTCATGGTTGGCCCGGTACATGCGCTCGTACAAAGGAAAGGCGTATTGGCAAACGGGGCAGCTCACCTTGAAGAACGCCAGCACAACCGGGCCGCGCTCGAGCAAATGGCTCAACGTAACTCTTTTGCCATCGAGCGTGGGCAGTGTAAAGTCAGGCGCGACGACTCCCGCCTCTAATGCAGCCATGCAGTAAAACCTCCGCTTGCTTTCTGTTGTTATTGGATTCCGTTGCAAGGCCCGCGGACTCAACCACCAGCTTGCTCAGCACCTTGCGTGTCAACCCGGTTAGCGCCAGCTTCTGCCATTGCTTGCGAGTGAACCAGCGCGCGTTGCCGTCAACACTGCGGACGAGAGTGGGCGGCGCGGGTACGACGGAGATTTCGTAATCCGTGTCGGTGATGGAGTGGCGAAACTTCGCCAGTGCTTTTTCGGCAGGATTCGCAGGGCTTGTCTCCGGCAGTTCCCACATGCCGGCCATGCGCGCCACGTCCGCAGAACGCTGCACCAAGAGGACTGAATCTCGCTTGATCGCGAGTGCGTAGCGAAGCTGCTGACGTTTGCGCTGTGCCTGGGGCCTGAGCGCGTTGGGCCCGCGCGATTGGCACCACTTGTAGAGGGGACACAGCAGACACTGCGGTGCGCGAGGCGTGCAGACGGTCGCTCCCAACTCCATCATCGCCTGGTTGAAATCGCCGGGGCGGGTGCGATCGAGCAGAGATTCGGCGCGTTGCCATGCGTCTTCCCTGCCCTCGGTGGGGCCAAACACACGCTCAACTACACGCTCGACGTTGCCGTCGACGACCGCGACTGGCTCGCCGAACGCGATGCTGGCAATGGCTGCCGCGGTATAGCGTCCGATGCCGGGAAGCTCGCGCCAGGCTTCCGCGGTGCGCGGAAACTCACCTTTGCGCTCGCGGACGATAACTTTCGCAGCCTGATGCACGCGGCGGGCGCGATGGTAGTAGCCGAGTCCGCTCCAGATCGCGAGTACCGATTGCTCACGGGCTGACGCGAGTGCCTGCACCGTGGGAAATCGCTTCATGAAGCTCACGTAATGGTCGAGCACCGCCGCCACGCGCGTCTGTTGCAGCATAATCTCGGAGACCCAGACCGGGTAGGGATCGGCGTCACGACGCCACGGGAGATCGCGGCGATGCATGTCGTACCAGTAGAGCAGTGACCGTTTGAGCGATCGCAGATCGCGCGGAGAGAGTGGGAGCATCAGAACGTTATTTTACTGGCTGGTCCGCGCTCCCGTTCGTCCGAAAGGGCGACATCAATTCGTCGAGTTCTGCCGCGACATGCGACCTGGAGGATGTGAAGAAGCTGAATAAACTGTTGCGCCATCTGGCGGCTAAATCTCAGCTGTCACAGCTGAATAGGCAGGTCTTTTCTGTTGACCTTTAATACTAATACCCCAAGAGCACCAATTACTTCGCTGACTTGATCGACATTGAACTTGCTGTCGTCGACTCCAACCCACGCTCGGCACATTTGTCCGGGTAATACGGCAACTCTCTCTGCCGCTTCAGGTTCTGGCACCCATTTCGGCTGAAACAATATCTGAAGCGTACCGGGCACAAAATGCTTGAGCGTTATCTTTTCAGGTCGATATTCTGAAAGCGAGACCTCGACACACTTTCTTAAGTCGTTTCGCAGTTGAACGTAGACCTTTAAGGAATAGGTTTGACCAGGTTGGGGACTCACCTGTACGTCTATTTTTGTGAGCCTAGGCTTGTAATAGCTTCTAAGACGCTCAAGCAATCCGAATCTAAACGCGGCCCAGATCGACGCGAAAGATGCAATGATAATTCCCGCAATGACTTTACTCCAGACGCTATCGTGCCACGCTTGTTTCAACCATTCCGGCATTCGCCATTGGCTCCAGGTTGAAAGCTAGCATACACCCTGTCTTTTCAGGCGATACCAGAGGACGCAAAACGCGCAGCGCCGTGCCGAGGCTGTTGACACCTTTTGCAAATGGGGCTCAATGCCGCACGAAGAACTGCTCTTTTTCCACACTCGCCGGCACTGCTACATCAAAAAATCCGACCATCATCTCTTCATAGGTCTGGCCACCCCAGATCACCGCCTTATTAGGATCGGGATTGTGCGGATTGTCCTCGGAGTTGTCGTACCACGCGACGGCTTGCAGCTTGGTCCCTGCCTTGAGGAAGCGCGGCTCCGCCAGGCGATAACTGAGTTGCCAGTGAAAATGGTAGTTCACGCGCAGCAGAGTTTCAACGCTGCCGTCGGGATGAAGGATGTTGTACTCGAAACGCTTGCCACGCAGATGCATATGCGGGAAGAAGCTGAGCAATGTGCAGTCGTTAGGCATGGTGCCCCAGACATCGACGCGGTAGTCGTCGGTGCGCGGAGGAATGATGAACGTGTTGTTGGTGAGCTGCAGTGTCAATACCCGCTGATTTGGCGGCTGTTTCGAGAACACCATCCCGACGCTGGTTTGGTCGCTGCCGCCGGTGCCATTAGCGGTGTAGTGCATCTGAAAGACCAGGTCGGAACCGGCAGGGATGAACTTCGCGATCCCGTCGGGCCAGCGGTCGGGCTCGCTCCCTGGCGCGTACACCAGCAGCATGTCGGTTGTGGTCTCATGTGCCTCGGCACGCAGCTTGGGATCGGAAAAGCTCGATGGCGTGAACGGGACGCCTACGGGAGCTGCCCGCAGCCACGTGGAGTTCGGCGGCCTGACGTAAACCACGGCGTGATGGACGTACTGCGGACTCGAAGGCAGAATCTGCGAGAACTGTACCCACTTGTCTTCGGTGAATCCCGTGGGCACGATTTCGTAGGTGTACTCCACGTCGCCATGCGCGGGAATCGAAACCGGCACAGGCATCTGGACGATTTTTTGCGGCTGCGGAATGTTCCATCCCGCCGCCCAGTTCTTAGGCGGCGGTGCGTCATGGGGCGAGCCCTCCGGCGCACCGCTATCGACCCATTTAGATATAAGCGCAATCTGTTCGGGAGTGAGCGATGGGTCGTTGGAGAATTTTCCGTAGCGCGGATCGGCGAACCACGGCGGCATCTGTTTCGAAACCACGGCCTGCTTGATGGCCACGCCTGAGTTTCTCGTGTTCGGATAGGTCACCAGCGGCATGGGAGCGATCCCGCCGGGGCGATGACACACCTGGCAGCGATCCTGCAGGATCGGCAGAATGTCTTTGTAGAAAGTCGGCTTACTCGTAGGTGGCGGAACGGGCTCGCTGTGGGCCGATGAAAACAATAAGAACGCTGCGCCGACAACGGCGGCGTAGCCGAAAGTCCACCTGTTGCGATGGTGAGGCAACTGTCTCGAAACCCTAGTTCGGCTGGCCGTGTTCCGGCAACTCTTCTTCTTGAACCGCGTGGCGGCGCAACAGTTGCGCCAGGTTCTGGGAAAAAGCGGAGCGCGGCAGCACCATGTCGCAACCAGCTTCGGTCGCCTTCATCTTCAGCTCGCCCTGTACATGCGAGACAAAGCCGATGATATTGGTCTCTTTTTTGAGCTTGCTCTTGAGCTTCGGAATCACCGTCAGCGGCTTGGCGGCTACATTGTTCAGGTCAACGATGATCAGCGTTGGCTTGCCATTGCCGTTCTCCCCCATGCGCTCGTAGACATCTTTGTCGGTCTTGACGAACTCGACCTTGATGTTCATCTTGCGCGCTGTTTCCTGGATCTTGGCGAGAAAGAAAAGGTCATCCACAAAGGCATAAATTCTGGCAGGAGCATCGCTGGTCACCGGCAGCGGCTCGGGCTCGGGGACCGAGAACTGTTTGCCGAAGGACTGCGTGCCTCGACCCATGTTGGGGTTGTGCGTGTTGCCGTCGTTGTTGCCCATGGCGGCGCGGTAACTGTGGTCCATGGGAGCGGAGTAGATGCCCCCGCCGATGGGCTCGCGCTGGCCTGGCCGGCCGCCAGACTTGCGTCCCGGAGGACGCTTCTTGCCGAAGCGACGGGGATTTTGGTTGCGGGCCTGGCCCTGGCCGCCCTGACCTTGGCCTTGACCGCCGCCCTGTCCCTGTCCGGGGCCACGTCCATGTTGCGGTGCTGCACCTTGCGCAGCAGGTCCGCGGCGGCCACGCCGCCGTCTGCGTCCCTTCCCTCCGGGCTGACCGCCGGAAGGAGGATTCGATCCTTGATTCATGTTGCTCTCTTAATTACGTTCGTTTTCCCGCGGGTCGCGGGACTCCCATATTTGCAATGGCGCTTGCTGGCCGTGTGTTCACGTTCTTGCCTGCGAATTAAACGCTACTGCGATTGGAATCTTGTTAGATATCAGCTACGTCCGTCTGGCGCCCGGAACCCACGGCGCGAGGAACGCCAGCACGGGAAGTGCGGCGATTGGAGGACGTCCTTATCGTACTCAGCTTTGCTGTTGAAACGCAAGGGCAAAGGCTGTTAATACGTTTGATTACTCACTTTCGTCAACCCGGAAATGACCAAAACCGGATGATTCTAAAAATCGCAACCCACAAAACCGATATGGGAACCGGTTCGCGATGATGAAATGACTCTGGGGCCTTAAGCCGGCGGAAGATGTCGCCGCTGTGCACAGACTGAACTACTTACCTAAATTCTACCAACAAAGTTCAGCGAATGGCGAATTAGAGTATCGAACAGCGTTAATTCAGCCTCGCCAGTAACTGCCGCAGCATGTCGAGGGTCTCGCGCACGTCGTCGGAATCGGGCGCATCCGGACACAATTGCAAATAGCCCCCCAGGTCCTGTGCCGCTCCCAACATCTGTTCCAGGTTGAGTCGCACCAGTCCGCGTTCGCGCAACAGATCCGGGCTGCGCGGAGGTATCGCCAGCAGCAGGTCGAGCACTACGAGGGCCTTGGGAAAATTGCGCTGGGTGAAATAAATCTGGCGCAAATTATTCAACATGCGGGTCAGGATCTCCCGGTGCGTGACGGGCTGCAGAAACTCAGGCTGCAACTCGACTTCGCCGGAATAGATCTCGTTAAGCCGCTGCTGGCACTCGGCGTTGCCCACAATGCGTCCGCGATTGAACGGATCGATAATGATCTCGCCCGACATCACGTCGTAGTGCTTGAGCAGGAAGTGACCCGGCATCCCGGTGCCGGCGATAGGAAAACCGACGCGGCGGGCGACGTCCATATAAACCACCGACAGGGTGATGGGAATGCCGAGCTTGCGGTCGAGCACGTCGTTCAGAAACGAGTTGCGCGGATCGTAGTAGTCGTCGTGGTTGCCGCGCAGGCCATCTTCGTCGAACAGCACGCGGTTCAGCAGCGCGATCACCTCGCGCGCCGTGGGATTGCTGCGCATGCGTCCCCGAACCCGCCCGGCCAGGGCATCGAGGCGTCCCACATAGTGGGACACATCCAGGTTGGGATATTCGGTACGCGCAATTGCCAGAGCCGCTGCTGCAAGATCGATGGAGGAGTCGTCGTGCGTGGGCTCCACCAGAGCGGCAAATCCATTTAACGCGCTTCGGTATCCAGCCGGGACTGACATCACAGGTGAAAATTGGATGTGAACGCACGCGGACACGATTCGCAGATTTGTGTCAGGCGTCCGCGGAAGACTTTCGGAAGAGCACGACAACCGCCAACGCCGTTCCCAAAGTCGCAACCCAGTAGCCGATCCACCAACTCAGCAGCACCGGGGCGCTGAGCCATACCGGGCGCAGCTCGCCCAGCCGACCGAATACGAAAGGCAAATGCGTGATCGTGGACCAGAATGCAGGCGGCACGGAATTGCCGGCGTGGGCAGTCACGCCCGTGTAATACGGCATGAGCAGTGCGTGCATGCCGTAGAGATCGAGAGCGGCGGCACCAATCGCCAGGGACGGAAATACGATGCGCACCGGAAAGAACGCCTGCAACCCCCACACTAGTAGGACCACCTCGGCGGCAACCGTCGCGTACAAGTACCAGCCGGCACTGGAGGAGATGCCGTGGCTCAGATAGTTGATGAGAACATGGTAGGCGAGCCCAGCGCAGAAACAGCCATAGAACGCCGCCAGAACCAGGATGTCGCGCACTTCGTCGGGGGACGCGCGGCGGCGAAACAAGTGAACCGCAACGCCGGCCACCGCCAGCGCGATCACTACAAACGCCAGCAAATAGATCGCGATCGGCACACGCAGGAAGCTCCAGGCCCCAAACCAAAACGTGCGAAATCAGGACCGACAGGACGCCGCTCTTCCAGTTCACGTGTGGGACCATTGCCAGTTTTTGCAGCATCGAAATGTGGCGCACCGCGGCATCGTCGGTCACGCCGGTCCATGAGCCGCCGGTACGGCGAACATTGGCATACCACCTGCCGGCAATGACGATAGCCACGATCAACGCCGCCCCGCAGCGCGCGGCGACTGACGCAAATTTCAGCCTCGGTTCGGTGGCACTGGCGGGCAGCCAAAGAACAATCGCGGCCAAGACGACGACCGCTGGCACGGCCGAAAGTACGAAAGCCTTGGTGAGCAGTCCACCGCCCAGAGTGACGCCGAGCAGCAGCCATCCGCGCCACCACAGCGGCCTTTGCGTCGACAGCACTGCGGCAGCCAGCATGGCTGTGTAGCAAACCAGCGCAAGACTCTCGTTACCCACTCGGGCCATATTGATCATCAGCTCGGGCAGCAAGACGATGATTGCCGTGGCGCCCAAAGCTTGCAGCTCACTCCGCAGCACGCGCCTGGCGATCCAGTACGCCAGTGGAACCGTCGCCGACGCCAGCAGCAAACACAGGAAGCGCAAACAATACACCCGCGACAAGAGCGAAAGAGAACTCACCCATCGCATAGGGAAAGCGAATAGCCAGAAGTACAGTGGCGCCTGTTGCGATTCGTAGTTCACGATCGGCTCCGTGGCTGCCCGGCCGCCGTCTGTCGGCATCAGTGCCCGGATGGCGTCGATGCGCCGTTGCTGTTCCGCGGGCGGCAACTTCCAAAAATCATCGTGAGTTGTAAGCGGTTGCGGAATACTGTGAAATTGCAGCTCCCACGGCAGCGGAAGCAAGTGCAGAGAGTTCTGCACTTCGAGCGAAATCAGCGAGTCGGAATGGGGAAGGCCGTCTCCGCCGGCGACGTGCTGCACGGCTGCAAAATAGAATGGCTCGTCGTAGCCCTCCCATGGCGGGAGCATGGCGCAGTACCAGAACCCGCGCACCACGAACGCGAACCACAGCAATACCAGCACCGGCGTTGCGCGCGGCACAACTCGCTGGGATCGCTTATCCATTCTCACTGGCGGAACATATTCCGGGCGATGAAGAAGACGTTGGCGGGGCGCTCGGCCAGCCGGCGCATGAAATAGGGATACCACTCGGTCCCGAAGGGGATGTACACCCGCAAGCCGTAGCCCTCGCGCACCAGCTTCTGCTGCAAGTCGCGACGCACGCCATGGAGCATCTGGAACTCATAAGCAGTCGGAGGAATGTTCTCCGCGCGGGCGAACTGCTTCATCTCCTCGATGATCTTTTCGTCGTGGGTGGCCAGGCCGTGATACACGCCACTCTTCAGCAACGTTTTCGCCAGCTTGATGTAGTTCGCGTCCACGTCGGCTTTCTTGGGAAAGGCGATCTCCGGCGGCTCCTTGTACGCGCCCTTGCACAGCCGGATGCGAATGCGCTCGGAGAGAAGCTGGTTCACGTCGTCTTCGCTGCGATAGAGGTAGGTCTGGATGACAGTGCCGATCTTGCCGGCGTGGCCGGGCTGGCGATGCAGTTGGCGGACGAAGTCGAGCGTGCGCTGAGTGTAGGGCGAGCCTTCCATGTCAACGCGCACGAAGTTGTTGATCTGCACGGCGTGGCTGACCAGTTCGGTCACCAGCGTGAACGCCAGGTCTTCGCTCACATCGAAGCCCATGTGGGTCAACTTCAGGCTGATGTTGGCATTCAGCTTGCGTGACGAAATCTCATCGAGCATCTGGTGATACAGCTCGGCGCTCTGCTTGGCCTCGTCGGTGTTGGTGACGTTCTCGCCCAGATTGTCGATGCTGACGCTGGCGCCGGATTGATTGACCTTCTCGGTGACGCGGATGACGTCGGCGAGCTGGGTTCCGGCGACGAAGCGGCCGGAGAAGCGCAGCCCGAGGGCCGAGTTCTCGGCAAAATGGCGGATGGGTTGGTTCTCAGAAAGCTTGATGAAGAAGGTTCTCAGCATGCAGCCTCCGCGGGCCCGGACGGCAGAGGCATGGCCCTGGAAAGGATCAAAGTATGGCGCATAAGAAATGTTGGGGAACAGTTACCAAACTCACGATGATAGCGCCCGAATGCGGCCGGGGACAAACAATTGCTGGACTGGTGAAAAACGGCTATACCGCGCAACAGTCTTGCGGTTGTGCCGTGCGTACGAATTCCGGCTAGCCGGTCGTTTAGAGCTACCAACCAAACTCCAGGCACGGCAGTCACCCGCGTGATTTCCAGTCCATCCAGTAATAGGTTTGCCCAGTTTCTTGGTAGGATGTCTCAGTTCCCATGAAGCGAAAGCGAGGGCTCATGAACTGGATGGCACGGCGTCTTGGCGGGGTGGTGTTCACGGCACTCCTGCTGGCGGCGATGTTGAACACGGTCTCGTGCCGGAAGAATCCCGCAGATGAGGAAGTCTCGCACACAGACGACTATCAGCAAGCCTACGTTTACGCCTTCCCCATGATCGCCGCCTACAAGGCGATGTATCAGTTCAATGTCGACAAGACCAACCCGCAATACAAGGGGCCGTTCAACACTGTGCTGAATACGGCCCAGGTCTTCACGCCGAAAGACACGGCCATCGTCACTCCCAACAGCGACACGCCTTATTCCATGGTGGAGGCCGATCTCCGCGCTGAACCCCTGGTCTTCTGCGTTCCCGATATTCCCAAAAACCGTTATTACTCCGTACAGTTGACCGACATGTACACCTTCAACTATGGCTATGTCGGCAGCCGAACTACGGGCAACGATGCCGGCTGTTACATGATTACGGGACCCGGTTGGAAGGGCGCAACGCCGCACGGTATCAGTCGTGTTTTCCAGTCCGAGACGCAGTTCAGCCTGCTCATCTACCGTACCCAGCTTTTCAACGCCTCCGATATCGACAACGTCAAGAAGATTCAGGCAGGTTACACGGCGCAGCCGCTGTCGGCGTATCTGCACGAACCCGCTCCTCCGTCGGCGCCGCCCATCGACTTCCCCAAGTTCACCGAGGACGCATTTAAAACCGACTTCCCGGCGTACCTGAACTTCCTGCTCCAATTCTGTCCCGAGGTGCCCCAGGAAGCCACGGTCCGCTTGCTATTCACTCCCATCGGCATCGGTCCCGGCAAACCTTTCGACTCTTCCAAGTTATCCGAGGCGCAGAAAGCCGACCTTGGTCTGGGGGTGAAGAACGGTTACGCAGCTATCCAGGAGCGTCGCGACAACATCGGCAGGGACGTGAACGGCTGGCGGGTCGGCTCGCCCTTCGGCAACCGCGACTATTATCATGGCGATTTTCCTTTCCGCGCCGCTGCTGCCATGGCTGGCGTTTTCGGCAATGACGCCGCTGAAGCCATGTACCCGTCAACCAAGTCCGATGCCATCGGAACTCCTCTCGACGGCAGCAAACACAACTACACGCTGACGTTCGCCGCCAACAGTCTTCCACCAGTCAATGCCTTCTGGTCGGTCACCATGTATGACGGCAAGACGCAACTGTTAATCGAGAATCCCATCAACCGTTACCTCATCAACTCGCCGATGGTGCCCGGCATGAAGAAGAATGCGGACGGCTCCTTGACGATTTACATCCAGAAAGACGCGCCGTCCCCCGACAAGAAAGCGAACTGGCTCCCCGCCCCCAACGGTCCCATCTATCTGGTGATGCGACTGTACTGGCCGCGCAGGTCCCCGCCACCATCCATCCTCCCTCTGGGGGCGGAAACGTGGGACCCACCAGCCATCCTGACCACCAACTAATTCGTCCGCTGGTTCCGCCCAGGAAGTGTCTGAGTCAACCAATCGGCCAGCGATGCGTCGATCTCGCGCCGATGTGAGAGACGCGGGCGCCGATCTCGAATCCTACCCAGCCGGTTCCGTTCGGAATCGGTAACGAAATATTCATCAGATTTTCTGGAACTCGGCAAGAGCCGGCAGTGAATGCTGCGCACAGGACCGCAGTCCGATGCGGTCGTAGCGGCACTATTAAGACGTGTCTGCAGGCGCAACTTCTATTTCACTGATTGTCGAAATCACATTGCAATCGCCTTACATCTGTGAATCGGGCGAAGGAAAAGAGCCTGCGTTTGCAGGAAGTAGCACCAGGGACATGCGGCGGGCGTATTCGGGTCGCGATACTGTTGTGCGTGACGGCAGCGGTCGTACCGGTGATCGCGGTGCGCGCTGCCGGGCCCGGTTCTGAGGCTGACCGCATGAGCACGGGGGAACGGATCGCTCAGCCCGGCTGGTGGCCTACCAAGCTGCTAGCGACGCGCAAGGACTTTGTGGGCTCCGAGTCCTGCGTCTCGTGTCATGCGTCAGTGGTGGCTTCGGCGAAGGACTGCGAGATGGCCAAGGCGCTCCTGCGTCCGGAAGATGCGACTGTGCTTCGGTCGCACATCGGCCAGAACTTTCAGGTCGATTCCTACCATTACAAGCTGGAGCAAACTCCTCAGGGCTATGCATTTGTCGTGGGTCAAGGTCCCACCGCCACCACGCAACCCATCACCTGGGCGTTTGGAGATGGAAGCCTAAGCCAGGTTTACATGACAAACGATCACGGCACTTGGGTAGAAAGCCACTTCAGCTACTTCGGAGGTACCAGGACATTCGATCGCACCACCAACCAGCCGCGCCAGGCGAGCTCAATCGGAACAGCGGTCGGACGCACCTTGCCTCCGATGGAAATCCGCAAATGCTTCGCGTGTCACGCCGCGGGTGTCACCGCCGACGGCGAATTCAGTGACGTGATCCCAGGCGTGGCGTGCGACGCCTGTCACGGTCCGGGAGCGGATCACGTCGCCGCCATGAAGTCCCACGTTGAGGGAGGCGAGGGACTCATCATGAATCCGAAGCGGCTCGATCGCACCGCATCCGTGGATTTTTGTGGCGCATGCCACATGACCTGGGTGGATGTGCAATTGGACGAGGCCACGGGAGCATCGACGGTGCGCTTTCCAGCCTACCGGCTGGAGAACAGCAAGTGCTGGGCGAAGGGCGACGCGCGCATCACCTGTGTTGGTTGCCATGACCCGCACCAGCCTCTCGTGCGCACTTCGGCGCACTACGACGAGAAATGCCTGAGCTGTCATCTGACAACGCCGGGCACACCGCCAGGGGTGTCCGCAGGCCGACCACAACTGCGCGAGCTGCCACATGCCGAAGCAGGACTTTGCCGACACGCACCACTCGTTCACTGATCACGACATTCGAATCGTGCGGGCCGGCGAACCTGTACCCGACTGAGCGCCAATCCGCCCGCGTCTATGGCGTTTGTTATTGTTGACTCCAGCACAACTCGGCGAAAGACTGGATTTCGTCCCTGTGCCTTGCGAAATCGACCATGACCAGACCAATCTCAATGCTCGCCGTCTCCGCGATCGCCCTCATCCTGGTCCTGTTTGCCGGCAGGTCGCCCCTGCGCGGTGCGTCTGGCGCGCCTCCGGCAAAAACCGCTGCGGAGGAGTTCAAGAATATTCAGGTGCTCAAGAATATTCCCGCCGACCAGTTGATCCCGACCATGCAGTTCATTGGCGCCTCGCTCGGCGTAGAGTGCGAATTTTGCCACGTCGGACGCGAGATGGACAAGGACGACAAGAAGGCCAAGAAAACCGCGAGAGAGATGATGCGCATGATGTTCGCCGTCAACCAGAACAACTTCGCGGGCGAGCGTGAGGTCACGTGCAACACCTGCCATCGCGGCAGCATTCACCCGCAGGCGATCCCGGCAATCGCGACTGAGGCGCCCAAGCCCGGCACCACAGACGGCGATCCGGACGATGCAGCCTCGCTCGCCAGTTGGCCGTCGGGGAATTCCGTGATGGCGAAGTATCTCGAGGCTCTCGGCGGCAAACCTGCGCTCGAGAAAGTCGCGACCCGCGTGGAAAAAGGAAACGCCGTACTGGCCGGAGGCCGGAGCCTGCCCATCGAGATTCTGGCCAAGTCACCTGACGAGCGGGTTTCGGTCATGCACACCGCCAACGGCGACAGCGTTACCGCGTTCAATGGACACGTGGGGTCGCTAGCGGTTCCGGGCCGCCCGATGCGCGAGATGTCGGCCTCCGACCAATACGCCGCGCGGCTCGATGCCACTGTGATGTTTCCGGCGAACCTGGCGGCGATTTTCGATGACCTGAAGCTGCAGCCGCACCCGGAAACCGTAGATGGCCACGCCGCCACGGTGGTTTGGGGCATCACCAAGGGTAAGCCGCCAGTGCACCTGTACTTCGATCCGCAATCGGGACTGCTGCTGCGCATGCTGCACTATGACGACACTGCTCTAGGACTCAACCCCACACAGATTGATTATTTCGACTACCGCGACGTGGGAGGAGTGAAGACTCCCTATCGCTGGACCATCGCGCGGCCCAGCGGCGCCTTCACCATTCAACTGGACGAGGTGCAGAACAATGCACCGATCGACGCCGTAAAATTTGTGGAGCCGGCGCGGCCGCCCGAATCCGGTACCGATAGCAATCCGGCGCATTGAGCGAAGAGAGAGATTGGCTGTAAGCTCTCTCCCATGATCAACGTCCGCAAACTGGCTGCCGTGGATCTGTATATTCTCGGACCCAAGATCATCCTCACCGAATTTGGATTGGGCGGCTAACACCCCATCGCCGCTTGGCGGCTGAATTACTCCGTCGTGACCAAAAGCCGTCCCAACCCACAAGTCGCATTTAGAGTTCCGTCACATTCTCAGAAGAGCGGAGCTTTGCCCGGTCGCCCCTTCTGGGCTGGAGAAAGCCCAAACGTTCCCGGGTTGGGTTTCCAAGTCGAGCGTGAGGTGGTACCCCCCTCCCCTCCCCTCCCCTCTTGTGTTTTCAGGCACTTGTGAGGGGTTTTCGATGCAGCTTCTGGAAAACAAAGGGTTTATGTGTACGTAATAGTAAACATTGGGGTTATGGGAGCGGCGCAGACGGGATACAGGCTCGGAGGGGAGGGCGGCGGCGGTGAGATCCATGGCCCAGAGCATCAACCGGG
Organism: uncultured Acidobacteriaceae bacterium; assembly: GCA_963699185.1. Taxonomy (GTDB): domain Bacteria; phylum Acidobacteriota; class Terriglobia; order Terriglobales; family Acidobacteriaceae; genus DASRAA01. Next base: position 3,386,557 of record OY969419.1, read on the forward strand.
CAGAGGCGAAGTCGACACCGCCGGTGGTCACGGCGCGGAGAACTTCAGCACGGTTCAGGGCGAGGTCGCGCAGGGTCACGGGCACGCGAAGCCGAGGGATGCAGGCGAGACGGCGGGCACGGGCCATGTGGTGGAGGCGGGTACGGGCATCGAGGTGATGGCGGCAGCAGGCGCGTCCTCGAACGGCGGCGCCTCGGCAATGGCGGCCGTCGGGGAAAGTGTGGCGGCAGATTCGGATGATCAAGTGTGAATTCATTGAGACCTCCGCAGGGTCATTACGCCAGCCTAGGGGATGGTGGTGGATGGATTGAAGGGGAAACATTGAGGCCGACGTTACGAAGGTAACCAAATTGTCCCGATTTGGGAATGATTGGGGAAAAGAGCCGCCCGGTGTAAACAGCCCCACATATCCCAACGGAAGGGATATTCGGGCCACCAGCGGGCTGGGTTCGGGCGCGTCCGCATCAAGGTTGTCGCAGTAACAAAACAGACCCAGGTTAGCGTCCAAAAGAGGGACGCGAACCTGGGGCACGCATTATAAAAGGGCGCCCCTTTCCAAGCAGGTTTATGTTTGCTGTGCTGAAGCAGTAAACCAAACCTCACGAAAGGAACACCCGATGAATAGCATCAAGTATGTGGGTCTGGATGTCTACCGCGACACGATTTCGGTGGCGGTGTTGGACGCTGACGGCAAGCTGGTGATGCAGTCGGTGATTGCCACCCGCGCCTCTACCATTCTGGAATTTCTGCAGGGTCTGCGTGGAACGTTGCACGTCACCTTCGAAGAAGGTACGCACTCGGCTTGGCTGTATGACTTGCTGGTGCGACGAGTGGCGCATCTGGTGGTGTGCAATCCGCGGAAGAATGCGCTGTTGAAGGCTGGCAACAAGAGCGATGCGATCGACGCGCGCAAGCTGGCGGAGTTGCTGCGCCTGGGATATCTCAAGCCGGTGTATCACGGGCAGAACAGCACGGCGGCGGTGAAGCATCTGGGGCGCAGTTATGCCGCGCTGACCGAAGACACCACCCGCATCATGGGGCGGCTGAAAGCGCTGTATCGCGGCCAGGCCATTGCCTGTGCCGGCAAAAAGCCTTATGGAGCGCGGCATCGGGACCAGGGGCTGGCGCAGTTAACCGACAGCGGGCTGCGGCGCCGCGCCCGGAGACTCTATCAGGAACTCGACCTGCTACAGCAGTTGCGTCGCGACGCCCGGCAGGATCTGATTCTGGAATGTCGCAAGCATAGCGAGACGAAGTTGCTGCGCACGATTCCGTGGCTGGGCCCGATACGGGTGGCGCTGCTGATCGGGCGGGTGCAGACGCCGCATCGCTTCCGCACCAAGCGGCAGTTCTGGGCCTACTGCGGACTGGCGCTGGAGACGCGTGACAGCGGTGAGTATCGCGTGGTCAACGGACAGATCGAGCGCAAGAAGAAGCCGGTGTTCATTCGCGGCTTGAACCGGAACCACAACCACGACCTGAAGAACCTGTTTAAGAGCGCCGCCACCACGGCCAGTGGCAGTGAGGGAGCGTTTGGCGCGTTCTACGAAAACCTTCTGAAAAAGGGGATGAGAGCGGAGATGGCGCGGCTGACCCTGGCGCGCAAGATCGCGGCCATTACGTTACATGTGTGGAAGAAAGGAGAGGCGTTCGACGCCAAGTATGTGAAGCCACAAGCCGCTTGAGCGCGCAGGACCGCAGGGAAAGGGCGAGTTTCACTTCGCGTTTTTCTGTTCGGGCTGCGAGCTCGGGTTCGAGGGTAAGTATCCTGGCCGGGTTAGACTAAGTGCGCCGCTGGCGCCAAGTCTCACGGGGCACCATATGCTCCCTCGGATAACCCAAAAAAGCCATACTGGCCGCGGCTAGGACCGCGAGTCTCAGATAGAACCATGGTTGGCCCGCTGAGCGGGACCACCGTCAGGCTTGTGCAGCTTCAGCTAGCGAAGGATGTCGTAGCGCGGATATGAAACCAGTCAGACAACTGCTGACTTCCGCCACCAAGCATGACGAGAAGGGGCTGGATGTCAGAGAACTACCGGCTGCTCCGGCACAGGGAGAAGTGTTTTCTCTTGACATCCCCTTTTATAGAACCCGGCAGCGGCGGCTCCGTTCAACCGATTCTATCGCCAGTGCTCAGGCGGCCCACCTCTCTGCATCACTCAGAACTCTCATCGCCTGAGCACTCTCGATAGAATCCTAGTAGGTTATCGACAGTTATCACAGTCCCACGTTCACGCGATCCTGGTCTCCAAGTTCAAACAGTCGCGCAGAATATGACGACGCGGCGCACGCTCCGGTAGAACACTCACCGTGCGAACATAAGGAATCCAGGCTTGTCGCCCACAACGGTAATGTGACCCTTGCAGGGAGGGGTATCTTCTAGCCGGAACACGTCGCCAGGTCGGAACCGTCTTGTCTCACCATCCGTTGCGGTGACCGAGAAGACACCCTCTAGGACTATGAGGAACTGAGCCGCGGGAGCGGGATGGTACAGACGGGTCTCCAGGTCATGAGCACCCCAACCCGCCTCGAATCCTCCGAAGAACACGTTCGAGACTGGAACGTTGCCTCCGATGTAGATTGGAGCTGCTGGCGGAGCGAAGTTGGTCTTGCGGAGTTCACCTGTCACGCTCTGGAAGTGCGAATTCCCGTCCGGAGCGCAATAGAGCCGTGGGTAGGTGAAGCGAGAAGGATCGCCGGAGCCTTCGGCGGTCTGCTCCACAGCAGTCATGCCCTCGCCAGAAGTTGCTCCGCTTCCCTTCGTGCTCGCTGGCGGGTTCCCACCTTGGCCTAACGCCAGCGTAGTGGTCAGCAACTGAATGGCGACGACCACCAGGACGATGATGTTCATTTTTCTCATGAAAGTAACTCCTTCAGGTGAGATTGGATTATTAGGGCCAGACTTCTTAGTCTGTAGGTGTAAGAGCAAACACACGGTTGACAGATTTAGTCCGCAGCCAGCGTGACTTCACCACTTGATCCGCAAATTCTCAGGCGGTCAGTCTTCGTTCCTTCGTCCAGGGCGGATTACTGCCGGTTAGCTCGTCATCCACTCGCGATCCCGTTGGCGATGACCACATCGGCGTGTAGCCGACAACCCGTCAAACTGGATCAATTCCTAGTATCCGACCATCCACGAACCGACTACGACCAGATCACAGTGCGATCAATGCTGGCGATAGTCGTCCGTCCCGTGAGCGCCATAAAGCGTGGAGAGAGCCGCGATTGCGCTCCCCGAAACGAGTACCCCTCGGCGAGTGATTGCCATAGCAGCCTCCTACGATTGCGTCTCTAAGGCGCGACTTTTGTGGCTTTGCCTTCTAAGATGGTTGTGTAACCGCCCTTTCCGTCGGCCATTTCATACTTCATTGTGTACTGAGTGGGTGATGACATCGTAACTGTAGTTCTTCCTTTGATGGCATTGCCCGCAAACTTGTCTTCCTCCATCCACGTCCAAGTATTTCCGTTAACCGATCCTGTGGCGGTACCCACGAGTCCGACACTGCTGACGTAATAGGATGTGTAGACCTTCGCATGGCTGTCGTAGGCCATGATGGCGAGGCGCGTCGGTAATTGCCCCCCTTCAGCGCGGCTCTCGACATAGAATCCCCCCGGCCCCAATGTACATGTTTCGGTGCTGACAGTTTTACCGGCGGGCACAAACTCGTTGGCTTTAATCTCGCCTTCCACAGTCCATTTGCCAAGGAAGTACTCCAACTTCTTGTGTTCGGGACCAGGCTTGGGTGGCGCTGGTGGAGCTTGTGCGAGCAATAGTGATGTGAATCCGCAGATCAGAATGATGGCGACCGACGATCGTGTGCTCATCTCGTGAATCCTCATCAATGTGCACACAGTAGCAGCCGGGCTGTGACGTGTCCCGAAGGATTTGTTAAGATTGGCCGAAAACTCAATGGCTAGCCGGGAAGTGTTTCATTTCGACGAGTTCGTGCTGGACGTGGGAGAGCGACGGCTGCTGCGCGGCGCAGAAACCGTTCGCTTGTCACCGAAGGCCTACGATGTGCTGGTTCTGTTGGTGCGGCAGTCGGGGCGGTTGGTCACGAAGGACGAATTGCTGGCGCAGGTTTGGCCCGAGTCGTTTGTCGAAGAGGGCATTCTCAATGTTCACGTGGCAGCACTGCGCAAGGCGCTCGGCGACGACACGCGGCCTCCGGCCTACATCGAAACCGTCGTGCGGTCAGGGTATCGCTTCATCGCTGTAGTCAGCTTCGATCCGGCCGACGAGAAGCCATTGACACCGAGCGCCATAACGCGACCCGTCGAACTCTACGAGCTGGTCGGCCGCGGCCGGTCTCACCTGCTGTCAGGTTCGTACTTCGAGTTGCCGGCCGCCGTGGACGCCTTTCGTTCCGCGATCGAGATCGATCCGACCTATGCACCGGCGCACGCCGGCTTGGCGCGCGCACGGTGCGTGCAAGCAGCGTTTCGCGCGGTGCCGCACCAGGAAGCGTTTGCAGAGGCGAAGGCGTCCGCCTTGCGCGCGCTAGCAATGGACAGCGGCTCGGCGGACGCGCAGGTTGCCCTTGGCACCGTCCTTTTTCTCAGCGAGTGGGACTGGACGGCGGCGGAGCGCAGCCTGCAACGTGCGCTCGAAATCAATCCGGATCACACCGAGGCGCTCCTGCAGTATGGGTCGCTCCAGGAAGCGCTTGGGCGGCTCGACGATGGGCTGCGTTGCAAGCAACAGGCGCTCGCGCGCGATCCGCGATCGCCCGGCGTTCTGGTGGAGATCGCCATCTCGTATTGGCGTCAACGGAAGTACGACGACACGCTTGTCTGGACTCGGCGGGCGCTGGAGGTCGACCCGAAGCATGTGCTGGCGTGCCAATTCATTAACCGCGTCTATTGGAAGATCGGGGACGTCAATAGATTCGCGGCCTGGACCGTCAGCCAGGCCATCGTGTGGGGCTTTTCCGAAGAGAGGGTGGCGGTGTTGAAGCAGGTCACCGCGGACGTGCAGCAGGTGTACGCGACGGCCGGCCTCTCCGGGGTGAGGCGATTCATGGTGGATCAGATCACGAACCCGCAACTGGACTTCGACCCCCTGCTGAAGATGGCATTCTTCCGCGCCGTTCTGTATGGGGGAGCAGGGCGGCTCGATGAAGCGTTCGACTATCTCGATCAGGCCATCGCGTTGCGCGATCCAGCACTCGTGCACCTGGCGGTCGCTCCGGAGTGGGACAGCCTGCGCGATGACCCGCGGTTCGCAGAACGCCTGCGATCGATGGCGCTTCCTTCGGTCGCTTATGACAACATCGGCAACGTGTAGCGTAACCCCGGGGTTCTCGACTTCCGACTCATTTAGAAGACGGATTAAACTCAACACCACTTTTCAAAGCAGCCAGGAACGGCCTTACGCAGCCTTACCGAAAGCTCACACAACTCCAGCAGGAGACCCTTGTTTCGCGTCGATCGGGACATTGGTCGAGGTACGGTAATGGTGGATTCAGTGCCGCCATTCTGGACGGGGTAGAGTCAGCGCCAGTGTCTGAATGTCACATCCCGAGCTACTCCCACTCAATCGTTCCCGGCGGTTTCGAGGTGATGTCGTAGACGACGCGGTTGATGCCCTTGACCTCGTTGACGATGCGGTTGGAGATGGTCTTCAGAACCTCGTGTGGCAGGTCAACCCAGTCGGCGGTCATGCCATCTTCGGAGTTCACGGCGCGGATGGCGCAGGTGTAAGCGTAGGTGCGCATGTCGCCCATCACGCCGACGGACATCACGGGCAGCAACACGGCAAACGATTGCCAGATTTTGGTATAAAGCCCGGCTCGCTTGATCTCGCCGACTACAATGTCGTCGGCCTCCTGCAACAGGGCCACGCGCTCGGGCGTGACTTCGCCGAGAATGCGCACCGCGAGTCCTGGACCGGGAAACGGTTGGCGCTGGAGAATCTCCTCCGGCATGCTGAGGTCCCGGCCGATCTTGCGGACTTCGTCCTTGAAGAGGTCTTTGAGTGGCTCGATGAGCTTGAGCTTCATGCGCTTGGGCAGGCCTCCGACGTTGTGATGGCTCTTGATGGTCTGCGACGGGCCGCGCACGGAGCGCGACTCGATGACGTCGGGATAGAGCGTGCCCTGGACGAGCCAATCGACCTTGCCCTGCGTTTCGGCGATGCGGCGGGCTTCCTGCTCGAAGACGGTGATGAATTCTTTGCCGATGATCTTGCGCTTTTTCTCCGGGTCTTTGACGCGGGCGAGCTTGCCGAGGAAAAGGTCGGTGGCATCGACGGCGTCGATGTTGAGTCCAAGCTTGTCGCGCAGGTTCTTCTGCACGGTCTGGAATTCGTTCTTGCGAAGCACTCCGTTGTTGACGAAGATGCAGGTCAACTGATCGCCGATGGCGCGATGAACTAATACGGCGGCGACGGAAGAATCGACGCCACCTGACAGTCCGCAAATTACGCGGCCGTCACCAACCTGCTTGCGAATGGACTCGACAGTTTCGTCGATGAAGCGCTGCGGCGTCCAGTTGGGTTGCAGGCCGCAGATGTCGAAGACGAAGTTGCGCAGGATGGCAGTTCCCTGCTTGGTGTGATGAACTTCGGGATGAAACTGCACAGCGTAGTACTTGCGTGCAGGGTCTTCGAAGGCGGCCTTCGCGTTCGAGGATTGTGCGACAAGTTGGAAGCCCGGCGGAAGTTGCTCGGCCTCGTCGCCGTGCGACATCCAGACGTGCAGCGGGCTACTCAGACCCTTGAAGAGTGCGCAATCGTCGCGCAGAAGTTCTACATCGGCGTGTCCGTACTCGCGCTTCTCGCCGGGACTTACTTTGCCGCCCAGCTTGTGGGTCATGAAGTGTAAGCCGTAGCAGATGCCCAGCACCGGCAGGCCAAGATGAAGCACCTGCTCGTCTGCGGGAGGCGCGTCAGCGTCATAGACGGACGAAGGGCCTCCGGAGAGGATGATGCCGGCGGGGGCGTAGCTCTGGATTTCTTTCAGCGAGGCGGTGCACGGGAGGACGACGGAGAAGACGTTCTGTTCGCGGATGCGGCGCGCGATGAGCTGGGTATATTGCGAGCCGAAGTCGAGGACGACGATTGATTGGGTTTCCACCATTTACTTTGCCAGAGGACGGCAGCAGTGTAAAGCGGGGGAATAGCAACTAGCAATTAGCAGTGAGCAATTAGCTTTGGCCTATCAGTTTGGCAACCCTTGAGGCACGTCGGGACCAAACTGAACGCGGTATTTGAGGCGTAGGCGCTAAACGATCCAAGCTAGTTGCTAATTGCTAGTCGCTGGTTGCTTGCCTGATAATCTCGGCATGGCGTTCAAGCGCACGCAAAAGGATTACGACGAGGCGATGTTGTATGAGTACGCCATTGGGGCGCTGGGGCGGAAGATGCGAACCGTCGCCGAGTTGAAGCGCCTAATGCGGGAGCGCGTGAGGCACCAGGAAGAGATAGGTCAACTGTTAGTTGAAGTTGTGATCGCCAAACTAAAGGAACAGAAGTATCTTAACGATACAAATTATGCCGAGAGTTATTCGCGCTTTCGCAAGGAAAACGAGAAGTTCGGACGGATGCGTGTGGTGCAGGACCTGAAGGCCAAGGGCGTTCATGGGGACATCATCGAGAAGACCGTGGGGGCGGCGTATCAGGATGTGAACGAAGAGCAGTTGGCGCGGGAGTTTCTGCAGCGCAAACGGATTAAAAAACCGTCTGACCAAAAGCAGGCAGCCAAGGTGTTTCGCACGCTGATGCGCGCCGGATTCGCTAGCCGCGTTATCTTTCGCATCTTGAAGATGTGGGAGGTGGACGACGAGACGATCTCGGCGTTGGAGAGCGAAGCCGTGGAGCCACTGGAACGTAATCCTGAGCCAAATACCTAGTCGTCTCGTCGATTAGGATCGAGAATCATGCTGGGCGCAATCGCAGGAGACATCATCGGTTCAGTACACGAAGGCACGGGTATCAAGACGAAGGATTTTCCGCTCTTCGTTCCGGAGAGTCTGTTCACCGATGACACAGTACTCACGGTCGCTGTGGCTGACTGCTTGCTGACGGGAGCGTCTTACGTCGATAAATTCCATGAATACACCCGCGCCTATTCCGATCGGGGTTATGGTCTAAGGTTCCTTCACTGGGTGCATCGTGGCAGCCGTGAGCCCTACAACAGTTGGGGCAATGGTTCGGCCATGAGAGTAAGTCCGGTCGCCTTTGCGTTTGACGCACTGGAGGAGGTACGTTCGGAAGCGCGAGCCAGCGCTGAGGTCACGCACAATCATCCGGAAGGAGTGCGGGGAGCGGAAGCGACGGCTGTAGCGACATTCCTTGCGAGGCGGGGCGCCTCGAAGACGGACATCCGCGAAGTCGTCGAAAGGCAGTTTGGCTACGACCTGAGCCACACAATAGCGACCATAAGACCAGCGTATGAGTTTGATGAATCGTGTCAGGGCACGGTACCGCAGGCGATCAGCGCGTTCCTGGAATCCGAGGATTACGAAGACGCAGTCAGACTAGCTATTTCCCTCGGCGGAGACGCCGATACCCTTGCCTGCATCGCGGGCGGAATTGCAGGTGCATTTTACGGCGGAGTCCCGCAGCATATCGCAGGCCCGGCATGGAAGTTACTGGACGACCGCCTGAGGAACACCGTAACGCGCTTTTGCGAGGAGTTTCAGATCAAACTACAGAGGTAGCGATCTCGCCGCTAGATTAAGGAGACGAATGCCCAAGAAACTTGATCACACTGCCGCCATTGCGCACTTGTCGAACGTGGACCGCAAGCTGGCGCGCATCATCGCCAAATCGGGTCCGTGCAGCCTGCAGCGCGAGAACACCCAGAACATATTTGAAGCCCTGCTGGAGTCGATCATCTACCAGCAATTGAACGGCAAGGTGGCCGCGATCATCACGGGGCGAGTGAAAGCTCTGTTTCCCGAAAACACGGGGACAATTCGCACTCGGCACGGAACGGCCACAGCCTTCCCTACTCCGGAGCAGATTCTCGCCGCCACGCCTGAGTTGCTCCGGTCGGCCGGGCTATCACAGGCGAAAATGCTGGCCATTCGCGATCTGGCGGCGAAAACGCTCGACGGCACCGTGCCTACGGTGCGTGAGGCACACAAACTGAGTGACGATGCACTTATCGACAGGCTGAGCGCGGTGCGCGGCATCGGGCGGTGGACCGTAGAGATGCTGTTGATCTTGCGCCTCGGACGGCCTGACGTGCTGGCAGTCGATGATTACGGCATCCGGAAGGGCTTTGCCAAGATGCACAAGATGGCTGAGCTGCCGAAGCCGAAAGAGCTCCTGGTATATGGCGAACGCTGGCGTCCGTATCGGAGCGTGGCTAGTTGGTACCTGTGGCGGGCGGCGGAGATGAAAGACTTGCCTATGGCGGGCGAGCAGGCAGCCAACAAAGCTGCGCCCAAGAAGTCTGCGAAGAAGCTTCTTGCATCAAAGGCCCCGCAGACGTCGAAGAAGAAGTCGCGTGGCGGCCGAGCCTAGAACCGTAGCCGTGGACTACTTGTGTTGTGCAAGGGCATTGAGAAATACCTGTGCCGCCTGGGCCTGGGCTCCGGTGGCACTGGAAGGGACGAACGCCGGTACGTTGGTGGGACAGGCTTTGGCTGCAGCGCAGATATTGATGGCGTGGACCAGGTTGGCAGCGATAGCCGGATTCTTGGCTGCGTCGCCGGTCTCGTTCAGAATGACGGCGTCAACTCGCAGGTCCTTATCAAAGTGTGCCTTGAGGGCGGTGTCGTAGTCCATGTCGTCAAAAGTCTTGATGACGATGGGCGCGCCCGAGGGCAACTTGGGGTTGGTGGCCTGAAACTCCAGAATGCGGTGGTCGAGTTCGAACGCGTAAGGCGAATGCAGGTCGCGGAAAACGTGAACCACAACGGCCGCCGGTTTCGGCTGCGGGTGACAGCCCAATCCCAGGGACACTAACGCTGCCACTGCCAAGTACAGCCAACGTTGGCACATGCCAAGATCATAACGAAGTCAAGCGATTCCGTCATTCATTTCGAGGGAACCACTTCCACCCTGCCTCCAAAAACGCGCGGCAAGGATTGGGCGTCCAGCACGCGATCGAGTCACCCAGCAAACATTCCCAAATCGAGAACGATTAAGTGTGAATATTCCCTTTCATTCGCACGCCGCGTGACATTTGTCACCCGCTATCACTGACAATCCACACTACTTGCCGGTATGAAACTAAATGACGATGGTATTCGTGATGCGACAGGTAACTGATTATGAGGAAAACGAATTGACCCATCCCGCGGCAACCCGATCGTCCCCACTTCCAAAGGGGAACGAAGAATGCGATGCTAGTGGCATTCATCTGGAAGAGAGTCGGACTACTGGCATGAATCAGCTGAAAGACGAACTGGCATCGCTGCGGATCGACCGGGGAGAGCGCAGGCGCGGCAAGTGGGGCCTCTGGATCTTCCTGCTGCTGTTGGTGGGGGCAATCTCGGCGGCGGGCATGTATCTGGTCAAGACCAAGCCGGAGCTTACGAATTTTGCGGCGACCGAGGTGGAAGCCGTGCCGGCGGCGGTCCAAACCACGGGAGGCGCCAGCGCAGGAACGCCGATTCTCACGGCTTCGGGGTACCTGGTGGCTCGCCATCAGTCAGTGATTTCGTCAAAGATCCAGGGCCGCCTCTCAGGGCTTTACGTCGAAGAAGGCATCTACGTCAAGAAGGACGAAGTCATCGCGCGGCTGGAGGACATCGACTACAAGGCTGCGGTCGTCAAGGCGAAGGCCGACATTGTGTACGCCGAGGCGAACCTGGCGGAGATGGAGCGGCAAGCGCGTCTGCAGCAAGGATTATTCAAGGAGAAGGTGGTCTCGCAGGACGCGCTCGATGCCGCCAACTCCAGGGTCGATCTTGCGAAGGCGACGATTGGACAGGACAAAGCTGCCCTGCAGATGCAACAGGCGAACCTGGAGTTCACGGAGATTCGCGCACCCTTCGATGGCATCGTGGTCAAGAAGATGGCCGAGGTGGGCGAGAGCGTGGCACCCATCCCGCCGGGCGTAAACATTTCGACGTCATCGGGCGCGATTGTTGCGATCGCGGACATGAACTCACTGGAAGCAGAAGTTGATGTCAACGAAGCCAACGTTGGGCAACTGTTTCAGGGTTATCCGGCGGACATCACGGTGCAGGCGATTCCGGACCATACTTATAAGGGTGTCCTGCGGCAAGTGATTCCGACGGCTGACCGCACCAAGGCTACGGTAACGGTGAAGGTGTCGATTCTCGACAAGGACCGCCTGATCAAGCCGGAGATGAGTTGCAATGTGACTTTCCTGGAGCCACAGAAGAAGGGCGACCAGAAGGGGGCCGTGGCGATGCGTATTGTGACCGCTCCTAAAGACGCCATTGTCAGCCGCAACGGCAAGCAGGTTGTTTACGTGATCGAAAACAACAAGGCGCACGAGGTGGCAGTGACGACCGGAAATGAGTTGAAGGGACGGGTCATCATCAAGTCAGGCCTCGCGGGCACGGAGACATTGGTGAATAATCCTCCGCAAAAAGTACAGGACGGGTCTTCAGTAAAGATCAAGAGTTAGGGACGATACAGGAGCAATTATGGCGACGACGGAAGTGGCGGCCAAAGCGGGCGCCGTCAGTGTGCAGAACGTACGCAAAGTGTATTACCGCGACAGTCAGCAGATTCCAGTGCTCGACGGTCTCAACCTGGAAGTGCCGCAGGGTGAGTTTCTGGCGCTGATGGGGCCGTCTGGCTCGGGCAAGACTACGCTGCTGAACCTGATCGCCGGCATCGACAGCGCTACGTCGGGAAAAGTGGTGGTTGCCGGAACCGACCTCACACCGCTGTCGGAGGGCGAACTGGCGAAGTGGCGCAGCCGCAACGTGGGATTCATCTTCCAGTTCTACAACCTGATCCCGGTTCTCAACGCGGTGGAAAACGTGGAGTTGCCGCTGCTGCTCAGCCACCTGTCGAAGAAGGAACGGCGGGAGCGCGCACTGACTGCGCTGCGCATCGTCGGACTGGCCGATCGGTCGAAGCACTATCCGCGGCAGCTGTCCGGCGGACAGGAGCAGCGTGTGGCCATCGCGCGCGCCATTGTCACCGACCCGTCAGTACTGGTGGCGGACGAGCCTACGGGCGATCTGGACAGCAGGAGCGCGGAAGAAATCTTGGACCTGATGCAGACCTTCAACAAGGAATTCGGCAAGACGATCGTGATGGTGACACACGATCCGCGTGCAGCCGCGCGCGCCCATGTTCAGCGGCATCTCGAGAAAGGAGTGCTGACGACCTGATATGAAGTTCGCACCTCTTGTTCTCAAACATCTTCGCAAGAATTGGATTCGCACTCTCAGCACGGTGCTAGCGATGTCGGTTTGCATCCTCCTGATTTGCGTGTTGCAAACCGTGATCTCGGCGGTGAATTTCGGCCTGAACGCAGGCAGCACGCGGCGCCTGGTGGTGCGCGACTACGTGAGCCTGGCGAACAACCTGCCCATCACCTACAAACAGAAGATTGCTGCCGTGCCAGGCGTGACCGACACCTGCATCGTCTCCTGGTTTGGAGGGGTTTATCGCGATCCCAAGAATTTCTTTGCCAATTTGGCAGTCGAGCCCGAGGCCTTCCTCAGGATCTATCCCGAGGTGATGCTTCGGCCCGACCAGAAAGCCGCGTGGCTCAGCGATGTGCGTGGCGCGATTATCGGACGCAAACTGGCACAGCGCTTTGGCTGGAAGATTGGGGACCACGTTCAGCTGGAGAGCTTCATCCCCCCGTATCGCGTAGGCAAGCCTTTCGACTTTGTGGTGGATGGAATCTACGACACTGACGAAGCCAAGTATCCGGGTACAGACCTGAATTCGATGTACTTCAACTTCAAGTACCTCTACGAAGCGACCGGGCAGCGAGTCGGAATCGGCACCCTGACGGCGCAGATAGCCGACCCTTCGCAAGCGGGCGCGCTCAGCAAGGCCATCGATGAAACGTTCGACAACAGCGACAACCCGACCAAGACGGAAACCGAGCAGGCGTTTCGCGCTGGTTTCGTCGCGCTTGCCGGAAACCTGGCACTGCTACTGAACGTGATCGGCATGGCTGTGGCGTTCACGATCCTGTTGGTAACGGCCAATACCATGAGCATCGCCGTACGCGAGCGTCAGCAGGAGATTGCCGTGCTGAAAACGCTCGGGTTCTCCAGCATGCTGGTGATGACACTGATTCTAAGTGAGGCACTGCTGCTGGGGCTGATGGGAGGGCTGCTGGGCATCCTGTTTGCCCGGGGGATCATAGCGGTGCTGGTGAACGTACCGTTCCTGGGTGACATCCTGCGCGGCTTCCCGGGGCTTGGACTTTCGCCGCAAATCGCTTCGCTGGGTATAGGCATGGCGTTGCTGTTGGGATTGCTGGCAGGCTTCATCCCTTCAATTCTGGCGTATCGCGCCCGCATTACCGAAGCACTGAGGCAGGTGTAAGATGGCGCTCCCCATTCGCTATAACATTCGCAATCTGGGCCAGCGCTGGAAGGTGACGCTGCTGGCAATCTTTGGCATCGCACTCGTGGTCGCGGCGGTGGTGGTAATCGCGTCGATGTCGGCGGGCTTCCAGGCGGCGCTGCGCTCGACCGGCTCGGACGCCAACGCGATCGTGACACAACGGGGCTCGATGTCGGAGCTGACGTCGTGGATCAACATTGGCAACGCGCAGACCATCATGACCGATCCACGCATCGCGCGCGACAGCAGCGGCACTCCGCTGGCGTCGTGCGAGATTGTGGTGATCGCCAGCAAGCCCAAGAAGACTGACAACCAGGCGACCAACATCACGCTGCGAGGCGTTACGCCTGAAGCCTTCAAAGTGCGCACCGGTATCAACCTGGTGGAGGGACGGATGTTCTCGCCGGGGGTGTTCGAGGTCATCGCCGGGAAGAAGATCTCCGACCGTGTGAAAGGGCTCAACATCGGCGATACCGTCAGAGTGCAGCGCAAGGAGTTCAAGGTGGTGGGCCTGTTCACCGCCGATGGCAGCTCGTTTGAAAGCGAGATGTGGGGTGACTACAACGCTCTCGGTCCGGCGGTGGGCCGCAACGGAGGGTGCGAATCGCTCACGGTGCGGCTGGCGAATCCTGCGATGCTGTCGGGTTTCGACAAGGACCTGCGGGTCAATCCGCAGATCCAAGTGCAGGCCGACTCGGAGCGCGTGTACTACGAAAACCAGGCAGGTGGCCTGGCCACGGCGCTGAAGATCCTGGCAGCGTTCGTCGGCTTCGTGATGGGAATCGGCGCAGTCTTTGGCGCGATGAATACCATGTATGCGATCGTGTCGCAGCGCACCCGTGAGATCGGAACCCTTCGGGCGCTGGGCTTCTCGCGCTTCAGCATTCTGCTGTCATTCGTGATGGAGTCCGTGCTGCTGGCGTTCGTCGGAGGCGTGCTGGGATGCCTTATCGCGGTTCCGATGAACGGCTTCACCGCCGGGACTGGACAGACGCAAAGCTTCAGCGAGTTGGCATTTGCGTTCAAGATCACGCCGGAAATTGTGATCGTGGGACTGAGTTTCGCGGTGCTGATGGGTATCGTGGGCGGACTGCTACCCGCGGTTAGGGCGTCGCAGATGCCGATTACGAAGGCGCTGCGAGAAGCGTAAGACAGTGGTCAGTGGTTAGTGGTTAGTTTCTAGAAACGGCGCGGATTTCACCGCGCCGTCTTATTTTGTCATCCAGTTGTGTGACTGCGCAATCGATGCAGCAGCTAGCGCCGGATCTTCCTGCGAACGGCGGCGAACGCTCCGGCTAATCCCAGACCGGCGAACGTTGAGTCCCATGCCGTAGCGCCCGCGGCGACAGCTCCCGTGCCAACAAGAGTGAACGTTGCAGGCTCTGGTGTCGATGTCATACCGACACAATTGCCGGTGTCGACCGTATTGGTGTCCATGGTGACAGCAGCGTTCAGGGCTATGGCTCTACCGCAATTAATGGTGGCGCCTGTAGTCAGCGTGACGCTCTGGTCCGCGATGATACTTCCATAAAAGGCAGTGGTTGTTCCTAATGTTGCCGAGCTGCCGACCTGCCAGAAGACCGTGTCATTCGTCCCAGGATTAATTACCAGCACTGAAGAAGCGCTTGCAGTGGTGAGCGTGCTCCCAATCTGGAAGACAACCATCGCATTGTTCATGCCCTGAAAATCCAAGGTGAGTTGTCCGGTCATCTGGGCTGACGACGAGAAGAAGTAGACCCCTGGATCCAAGGTAAGGCCTCCGAGATCCTGACCCGTGAGATTCTGTGTAAAAGACAAACCCGCGAGAAAGTTGTACCCGGTCAGCGCGTCCGCCTGAGCTTGCTGAGCCACTGCATCATCGTTATGGATCGTGCCGAGGACGATTCCCGGAGGAAAACCAGTGATCGATGTTCCGGGCCAAACACCCAGGTCTTGTCCAACCACGCTCGGGCCGGTGTTGGTCACGGCCGAGGCGCCCAGAATGCCGAAAGCATTAGCTGAGTTGAGGACGCTGGCGTGAGCTGTAAGTGCAAGGAGAGGGAGAGCGATGGACCAGAGGCGTAGAAGTTTCACGGTAGTATCCCCTTTGCGAAATGTGGGCTTTGCCACTGAAGCATTCGGCAACCACCTATGTTGCGCCGGAGCATAGCACTAGTTGCCGCAAAATGCCGCATATCATCACCTATTAGTGACAATGATGATCAATGAAAGGGGAGCAATTAGTGGGTACTAATTTGGGATTCTAGCACAAAAATGCCATAAGATTCTCGACGAACTGGTCACCAAGGCGCAAAAAAAGGGGTTAACATGCAGTGGCCACGCGTCGGGTTTGTCGGGGCAGTTGAATGCTGCTTGGATGTCTGCAGTAATGACGCGGGGGTCCAGGAGTCAGCCGTGCAGAAGAAGCTGGAACATCCGCCTCGCACGATCACCGAGATTCCACCGCTGAACCCTCCCAAACTCGTTCCCGGTGTTTCTTTTTCCCTGTCGTTTCGGTTGCTGTGTGTTTCGCGGATTTGTCGCCGAAGAATAGCTCTGTTTTGCCAGAAGAACTTTGACCTTGAGCCGAATCTTATCCTGATCCTACTAGCGGCCGGCGAAAGTCACTTACACCAGGGAATACTGGCAAAGAGCCTCGGCATCGACAAGAACGCGATGGTGTTTCAGATCGATAAGCTGGAGGTGCGGGGCCTTATCAAGCGCATCCCGAACCCCGACAATCGACGCGCGAGACTTATTGAATGCACACCCAAGGGCAGGACTATTGTTGCGGAGATCAAATCGAATTACACGCAGATCGTTCGCTGGGTGCTCTATCCGCTGAGTGGCGCTCAGATAGAGCAGTTCGGGATATTGCTGGCGCAGATCACAGAAGGGGAGACATCGTTGAAATCACCTGTGCCCCTCGTCCGTTCGAAAGAACATTAGCCGCGAATCGGTTAGATTCCTAGTCCCGTCACTCGCCAGCCCGCACCGTGCACTTTGTGGCGGATGTTGAGGGTGATGAGCAGCGCGGTCATGGATTCGACGATGCGGGCGTTCTCCAGCTTGCCGCCGTCGATAGCACGCACGCCGGGGATTTTTACGGCCAGCTCCGACGCGACTTGGCGGGCATTGTCGTCGTCGCTGCAGACGATTACGTCGCAATCAACTTCCTGGTCGCCGTTGAGGACGCTTGCCGAGAGGCTATGGAACGCGGCCGCGACTGAGACATTCTTGCCGGCGAGTTCGGCTGCCTGCTCGGCGGCCGATCCCTGCCACACACCAAGAAGACGCGTAGGGCGGCCTCCGACGGCAGCAGCAAGCGGGACAGTCGCATCGATCAGCACGGTCCCCGGGCGGAACGATGGCTTGAGTTGCTTGAGCAGGTCCGCCTGGCCTGCAAACGGGACGGTGAGCACGACGCAGTCGCACATCTTTACCGCCTGAATGTTATCCAGACCTTCGATGCCGCCCAGCGCTCCCGCCTTCTCGGCGATTTGCGAGGCTGCCGCCTGGGCGCGGACGGCATCACGCGAGCCGATGACGATCTGCTCTCCGGCGCGGGCCCAGCGCAGCGCCAGCCCCGAGCCTTCGGGGCCGGTGCCTCCGACGATGGCGATCACGCGATGCTCCCGGCGGCAACGGGATCCGTTGCAACGGGTGCATCGCCGTCGAAGTAGTGGGTGTACGTGGTGTTGCGCTGAGCGGGAATGCGGCCCAACTCGCGGATGCGCACCTGGAATTCGTCAACGGAAACGTACTGCCCGGCGGTCGCACCGGCCAGGCGGGATATGTTCTCTTCGAACAGCGTGCCACCGTAGTCGTCGGCGCCGGCCAGCATGCATAGTTGCGAAATTTCGCGACCGAGTTTCACCCACGATACTTGAATGTGGTTGATCGATCCGGCAAGCATGACGCGGGCAAGCGCGTGGACTTTCAGGTGTTCTTCCAGCGTTCCGCCGGATCGGGCGAGCCCCTGCTCGAACAGCAGCGTGTTGTCGTGGATGAAGCCGAGCGGCACGAACTCGGTAAAGCCTCCGGTGCGCGACTGGATGCTGCGCAACAACAGCAACTGGTTGACCCAGTGGTCTGTGGTTTCGCGGTGACCGTACATCATCGTCGAGGTGCTGCGGATGCCGCACTGATGTGCCGTCTCGATGACTTCGCACCACTGCGCCGTGGTTAGCTTGTTGCGTGAGAGTACGAGGCGCACGGTGTCGTCGAGAATTTCGGCGGCGGTGCCGGGCAGAGTATCGAGCCCATTGTCTTTCAGCATCAGCAGGTACTCGCGGACGGGCATACGGGTAAGTTCCGTGCCGTACACCATCTCCATGGGCGAGAAAGCGTGGGCATGCATCCTCGGAGTGGCCGACTTCACCGCCCGCAGAACGTCGCGATAGTAGAACGCCGGAAGATTGCGCGGTAGCCCGCCCTGGATGCAGACTTCGGTCGCTCCCCACGATGCCGCTTGGCGAGATTTCTCGCCGACTTCTTCAGGCGTCAGGAAGTAGGCTGTCTCATCGCGCGGGCTGACGCTGAAGGCACAGAACTTGCATCCCACAAAGCAGACGTTGGTGAAATTGATGTTGCGGGTGACGACGTAGCTGATGACGTCTCCGGTAAGCCTCCGCCGGATTTCGTTCGCGGCGACGACCAGGCCGAAGAGGTCCGCGCCCTGGGCTCGGGCGAGGCGAACACATTCTTCGTGAGTGAGCACGCCGCCGTCGAGCGAGGCGAGGACTTTCTCCAGCGACGAGCGTACAGGCGGAGAAACTTGCTCACACATCTCATTCCAGGAACTATCCTGCAGTGTCCAACGATTGCACCAACTCAAGTCTTGCATTACTTCCCTGCTCTCGCTTCATTGTGTGCGTAAGGACATATCTTAGGCCGAAGGTCCGTAATGAGTGTCCTTGGCGGACTAAAGTCCGCCAAGGAAAACAAAAAGTGGCCGACCCGGACGCTGGCCTAAAGGCCAGCTCTACCCAGGAGGTTCAGCGGAACAAATCTCTCGCGGCGGGACGGACGATCTGTCGCGCACTGCCGCTCCCGCGACGATAGCGATAACCACGAATTATACAAGCCGGAACGAGTGCATTCTTCCCGCACACCAGGCCTGCCAGGCAAGCCAGTTCGTCGGCCACGCACTCCTCGGTGGAGTGCATTTTGTAGCCATAGGCATCACGATGGCCGCGATAGTCGTGAATAGGTTTCATGCCCGCCACGCCGATCGCGACCTCGTTCAGGCCCTCGCGCCAGGCGCGGCCGAAGCTGTCGGCGACAATGACCGGAACGTGCAGTGTAGTGCGCTTCTTTAGTTGGCGATGAATGCGGGTGGCCGAGCGGTCGGGATCAAGCGGCAGCAGCACCGCGGTCTTGCCGCCGTCCACATTGGAAACGTCGACGCCGCTGTTAGCGCACACGAAACCGTGCACAGTCTCGGTGATGAGAACGTGCTGATTGCGCACCACTCGCTTCGCCTCCCGCAAAGCGAGTTCGATGACGCGAGCGTCGGTGTCGTTTTTCGAGGCGAAACGTTTCGCGGCCAACGATGGCTGCACCGTCGCGAGTTCGACCATGCGGCGTTCCGCCTTGGAGACGATTTTGTGTTTGACCACGAGAATGTCGCCGACGTGCAGACGGAGGCCGCCCAAGGCGAGGGCATCGACAATGAGATCCGCGACCGAATCGCCGGGCAGCACATCGCCCATCCCCCAAACTGGAATGGCATGAAGTTCGGTCATGCCGGTGGGTTCTGGCGCGCGTGGCGAAGGCATTAGCCGGCTGCTTCCCAGGCTTCGGTGACGTGCGATGCAATTCCCCAGGAGCGCAGCAAACGTTGTGCATGCGTATCGCTCGTGCGCCGAACGAGCAACTCGAGTTCGTGAGGATTGTCGATGTCGAGCCCGATGCCCGGCATTTCGAGGATGACAAGGGGCTTGCCCGTTTTCTTCATGGCCTCGCAGTGAGGCAGGAAACTGTCGTTGCCGAAGCGAAGCGGGATGATCGATGCCGGGCGCCGCAGGATGCAGTTACTGCCACGACGATCGTAGGCAGGCACGAATACGGCCCCTACTTCAGGAGCAGCATTGAGCACGTGATGGAGCTCGGCACTGGTAATCAGCGGAATGTCGCCCGGCACAACGACTGTGGTGTCGTACTGCTTGCGCTCGCACCATGCTGTGGCCATCTCGATCGCAGCAGTCTCGCTCTCGTTGTAGGTGTCTTCGATGACACCGAAGCCGAATTCTGCGGCCATGGATTGCGCGCGAGAATCGCCGGTGACCAGAAACACATCGAGCCGGTCAGTGACACCCGCGGCTGCTTTCATCACATCTCTCAACATGGCTTCCGCCAGTTTTGAACGTTGCTCCTGGTCGAGGGCCTCGGCCAACCGCTGCTTGGCGTTGGTGAGGTTTTTGACTGGAACCAGCAGCGCGGCGCGCATCGCTAGCTCTTCACTCCACGGGCCTGAAGAGCGGCATGGAGGGTAAAACGTGCCAGTTCCTGCCGATCCTCCAACGACTTCATAATCGTGTTGGCGCACAAGACGTGCAAACCGCCCTCACGCAGATGGTCAGCATCAGCATGATCTTCGAGATCCACCACCAGCAGGTCGAGGAAATCCTCATACGCTTGCGCCACGCCGGCGATGGTGCTGGGCCATCCTTTGCGCTTCATCAGCACGCCTGCCGGTCCGGAAACGGCGTTGCCGCCGACGATCGGGCTCACGGCGGCCACGGGAGCATCGGTGTGGCGCAGCGCTTCGCGTATGCCGGGCACTGCGAGAATCGGTCCAATGCTTGTGACGGGATTGCTTGGCGCAAGAATCACCGCGTCCGCGTTCTTGATACTTTCGATCACGCTGGCTGCGGGACGCGCATGGTCCGCTCCTTCGAAGCGCACGGCGCGCACGTCAACCTGGTGGCGCTCGCGCACAAAGTACTCCTGAAAGTTCAACGTGCCATTGGCAGTGTCAAGCATGGTCGCAACCCGATCATCGGACATCGGCAACACTCGAACACGCACCCCCAATTTCGCGGCAAGCTCAGCAGTTACCGCACTCAAAGGCTTGCCCGAACGCAGCAGGGCGGTGCGGGCGAGATGTGTGGCAAGATCCAGGTCGCCCAGGCTGAACCAGTCGGGCTGACCGAAATACTTCATGCGCTCGAGACAGCGAAAACTGTCGTTCTCGACGCCCCAGCCTCGGTCGATGCTGAGTTGGTCGGCCAGTGCATAGAGGATGGAGTCGATGTCGGGCGAAACGCGCAGCCCCCACCAATCAATGTCGTCGCCCGTGTTGACGATCACGGTGAGATTGTCAGGAGGAACTTGGTGACGAAGTCCCTGGACCAATTTTGCTCCGCCCGTCCCACCTGTCAGAACGACGATCATCTAGGCAGCCCTCGCATAGCCATGATCGTCGGAGGCGGCTAGGAGGCGTCCGGCGAGCAGCCCGCCGCGATCGACCACCCCAGATACAAACTCGGGATATACCGGCAGACGCTGGCGGAGTTGCTGTCCGGCGGCCTCGGTGCGGCGCTGCAAGTCCAGCAAGTGCGGCCAAGGCGCTTCGGGATTGATGTAGTCCGGGGTAAGAGGAGAGACACCACCCCAATCGTCAATACCACCCTCCAAGAGGCGCTCATAATGGACTTCCGTGAGATTCGGCGGGGCCTGAATGTTCATGTCGCGCAGCAGGAGACGCGCCACCGCAATGGTGCGCAGCAGTTCATCGGTGCTGGGTTCCGGCGAATTGGCCATAGGAATTTGAGGCTTAGCGCGGAAGTTCTGGATGATGACTTCCTGAATGTGTCCATAGCGCTGGTGCAGGCGCTGGATGGCGAGCAGCGAATCGACGCGTTCCTCAAGAGTCTCGCCGATGCCGATCAGGATTCCGGTGGTAAATGGCACGCCAAGTTTGCCCGCGTCTTCGATTGTCTTCAGGCGCAGCGCGGGAACTTTGTCGGGAGCGTTATCGTGAGCGGCTCCCTTCTGCAGTAGGCGGTTACTGGTGGTCTCGAGCATCAGCCCAAGACTGGGATTGGTGGCGCGCAGGCGCTCGATCCAACCCGCGCTCATCAGGCCGGGATTGGAGTGCGGCAAGAGCGACGTCTCGCGCAATACCAGGTCGCACATGGCTTCGAGGTAGTGCAGCGTACTGCGATAGCCGCGTTTGCGCAGCAGGTCGCGCATTTCGGGAAATACTGCCTCAGGCTTATCGCCGAGCGAGAACAGTGCTTCAGTACAACCGAGCTTTTCACCCTGCCCCGCAACCTCGAGGACCTCATCAGGCGACAAGGTGTGCGCGCCGGGCTGTCCGGGATCGCGGCGATAGGTGCAGTAGCTGCAATAGTCGCGGCAAAGGTTGGTGAGCGGGATGAAAACTTTTCGCGAGTAAGTGATGATTCCCGGGCGATATTGTTCCTTCAGGTAGAACGCAGTCGCCAGCAACTCCGGAAATACGGCATCGTCACAACCCATGAGCTGAGTTGCGGACTCGCGCGAGACAACCTGGCCCTGGATGACTTCACGCAGCAATGCGATCATATCGGCCGAGGATGCGTTCTCGGGCAGCTGCCGTTTTATGGCTTCAACGGACATGGGTATCTTGATCGGAGCGCGCAAAGTCTCGCGACTATTATCTTCGAAGGATAGCGCAATGCGCGGCCCGCTGCATCTTCTGTGCGGCCGCACATGGCCCGAGAGTGCTATTGTTCCTGGCGCTCGCGGCAGGCACCGTAGCGACCGCGGAAGTAGAGAAGTGGAGAGCCTTCCGCGACGGCAACTTCCTTGACTTCAGCGACAAAGATGGTGTGATCGCCGGCGGCGTGATCCTGCACAACGATGCAGTCCAAGTTAGCCAAGGTGTCAGCGATGACCGGCATTCCACTTTTCATGTGATTGTAATGAATGCCGAGGCGACGGGCCGCGTCCGAATTGCGTTCTGGATCGGCAAAAAACTCTGACAGCGCTTCCTGATCTTCCTTCAGAATGCTGACGCCGAAGCGCCCGCGCTCGCGCAGGTGCAAGTAAGTTTCAGCAAGGTGATCGACGCACACCAGCACCAGCGGAGGCCGCAGCGACACCGAGCAGAACGAACTCGCAGTCATGCCGTGCACATGGCCTTCCGTCGTCTTGACGGTGATCACCGTCACCCCGGAGCTGAAGCGTCCCAGAGCGGCGCGAAAATCGTGAGGCGTGACTGAGTAGGAATCGTCCATTGGATTGCCGGCCGATATCGAGGGCGGCACTAGTCTCCGTGCAAGGCCCGGCGACCGTATCCTCGCTCACTATACGCGACTTGAGCGCGCGCATTGCAATGGCGGCGGCGTGGGTCTGATACGATACGCGCTGTCCAGAGCACATCTGGAGTGCACCAGTCGATCCTCATCATGAATCAATCGGGAACGTTTCTCACCAGCCGCAGTGCAGAGGAGGTGTTTGACCTTGTGGCCGATCCGCAACGCTTTGCGCCGCTGCTTCCGGACTTCGAGAGCCTCTCGATCCAGGACGCTAATCATTTCACGTTGCGGATCAAAATCGTCATCGGCCAGATCAGCGGTCATGCCAACCTCGACATGCAGCTGTGCGCGGCGGAGCGGCCCAGCCGCGTTGAGTACTGTGGCCAGGGGATTGTGGCTGGCAGCCAACTCGTTTTCGCCATGCAGTACCAGCTTGGTTCCGTGGGCTCGGAAACCCAGGTGAGCTGGCAAGGGGAAGTGTCCGTCGATGGGATGCTGGCAATGATGGCGGGCGGCGTGATCGACTCGATGGGCCACAAGAACTTCGAAGTCATGGCGGAACGGCTCCAGAATGAGTTACTTGCGAACCGCGCGACGGTTCAAGATTTGCCACCCACTTCCGGGCCATCTTCCTGATCGCTTGGAACTTCGAGACGGCTTTATGAAACATATGGTTCACGCTCACACTTTAGTGTGACGTACCTCACCGCCCCCTTTGTGGCAGGCGCACTAAACTGATCTTGGAATTATAGATGCCCGCAGACCTGCGGGATTCATGGAGGTTTTTATGCAAATTCAGAAACGTATGTTCGTAATCCTACTGGCGGTGCTGGTACTCGGCGCGGTAACGCTGCTGACGGCCACCGACAACTCGATGGCCGGCGTCGGACTCAAGCAGGAGATCACCTTCACAGGCCCGACCGTGATCGGCGGAACGCTGGTTCCTGCGGGCGACTACAAAGTTTCGCACCAGATGCAGGGCACCACGCACATCATGATCTTCAAGCAGATCGGCGGCAGGGCGGAAGCTACGGCGAAGTGCAACCTCGTGCCATTGAATGCAAAGGCGAAGACCACCGAGCAGCGCTATACCGAGAACGCGAAGAACGAGCGAGTATTGGTCGAAATGACCTTCCGCGGCGATACCTCGAAGCACGTATTGGAGCCGTAAAGAATTTCCCGAGCGGGAGAAAGCAGGGCGGCGATGAGAGCCGCCCCTTTCTTCGTTCGACGAGTGCGGCGCCCATGATTTAGCGAATCGCGTCCTGCAACGCGAGGCGTAACTGGACGCGCCAGTCTGGCAACTGGAGCCCGAAAGTCGATTGCAGTTTCGCGTTGGAAAGCACCGAATTAAGCGGTCTCCGCGCAGGTGCGGAGAACTGCTGACTGGTGATGGGCACCACTCGTTTGGCCATCAGGGGTGAGCCATACTCTCCGGTGTCGGCGGGCCACGACGCCAGCGACTCGTAGTCTTCCAGGATCTGCTCGGCAAAACCAGCCCAGGTTGTCTCGCCAGCCGCAGTAAGATGGAACACCCCATTATCGCCCCATCCTGAAGAATCGCGACGTTGCGCGCAGCGGGCCGCGATCTGTGCCGTGCTCTCCGCGATGACGCGCGCCCAGGTGGGAGCGCCACGCTGATCGCCGACCATCCGCAACTCTTCCCTTTCGCGCGCCAGGCGCAACACTGTCCGGAGAAAGTTCTTGCCGCGAATGTCGTAAACCCATGTCGTGCGCAGAATGATGTGCGCACATCCGCTGGCGGCGATCAGTTGTTCCCCGGCCAGCTTGGTGCGGCCATAAACGTTGAGCGGCCCAGTGGGATCGGCCTCCACATAAGGGCCGGCTTTGGCTCCATCGAAGACGTAGTCAGTGGAGTAGTGGACGAGCAGTCCACCGGTGCGGGCCAGCTCCTCGGCGATGCGTCCGGGGGCAACCGCGTTCACGGTCTGAGCAAGTTCAGGTTCGCTCTCGGCCTTGTCAACCGCGGTGTATGCCGCGGTATTGACGACGATATCAGGCGCGAGTTCACGCACGAACTTGGCCGCCGCTTCCGGATCGGCAAGATCAAGCTGAGTACGCGTGCAGGCGATCACTTCGCCCAGAGGCGAGAGGGTACGCTGGAGTTGCCACCCGACTTGTCCGGTGCTACCGGTGACCAGCAGGCGCAGACTCATGGCTCGTAGACGGGAAGACGGTCACGCGGGATCTGCGCGAGCGGCAGATGGCCCTGATCTTTGGCGGACAGGATCGGCGAAGGCGTGTTCCACTCGATGCCCAGCGCAGGATCGTTCCACAACACGCCACAGTCGTCCGCGGCATCGTAGTAGGCGCTGCACTTGTAAAGGAAGTCGGCGGTCTCCGAGCGCACTGCGAATCCGTGCGCGAATCCTTTGGGAAGGTAGAGCGCATGGCAGTTTTCGCCCGACAATAAGGCGCCAACCCACTTACCGAAGGTCGGGGAGCCAACGCGGATGTCGACAGCGATGTCGAGCACTTCTCCCTGCGCTACGCGGCACAGCTTGGCTTGCGCGTGACGGAGTTGGTAATGGAGCCCGCGCAAGACGTCGCGCGACGAGTGCGAATGGTTGTCCTGCACGAAGGTCTCGTGTACGCCGGCAGCAGCCAACGCATCGGCGCGGTAAGTTTCCAGAAAGAACCCCCGCGGGTCGCGAAAAACGCGCGGCTTGATCAGCAGCACTCCGGGAAGAGAGGTTTCAATGATCTCCAAGCAAGCCCTCGGGTGGCGCACCGAACCGCGCAGCGATGACACCGGGTGAAGCGAAAGGAAGATTATAATCCGTGGTTCCTGATCATGCCCCGCTGCTCGGTCATCGTAGTCACCTACAACTCGGGCGCGCAGATCGAGCCGTGCCTGCGCGCACTGGCGCCGCAAGAGTGCGAGATCGTGGTGGTCGACAACGCCTCGCAGGACGAAACCGTAGCGCGCGTGCGCGCACTGGAAGAGCAGATAACCGTGCAGTTGCTCACGATCTCGCGCAACGTCGGCTTTGCGGGCGGAGTGAATCAAGGTGTCCGTGCTGCTAGCGGCGATGTGCTGCTGATCCTCAATCCGGATGCGATAGCCGAGCCGGGGGCGATCGATGCGATTGTCGATTGCCTCGCAACGTCGGGTGCCAGTGCCGCAGGTGGGGCGCTGCTGGAGAGCGACGGCCAACCTGCGAGGGGCTTCGCCTTCCGCAGGATTCCGACGCTAACTACTTTGCTCTTCGAAGTGCTGTTGGTAAATCAGGTTTGGCCGCGAAATCCAGTGAATCGGCGTTACCGTTGCCTCGATGCCGACTATTCCAAGCAGCAGCCCGTCGAGCAGTCGGCAGGAGCGTGCCTGGCCGTCACGCGCAAAGCTTGGGATTTAGTGCAAGGCATGGACGCAACTTTTTATCCCGTGTGGTTCGAGGACGTGGATTTCTGCAAGCGATTGCTCGATCAGGGCGGGTCGATTATCTATTGCCCGACCGCACGCTTTCATCACAGCGGAGCCCATAGTGTTGGACACCTGAAATTCGGTGACAAACAGATGTTCTGGTATCAGAACATGGTGCGCTACGCCAAGAAGCACTTCACGTCCGCGAAAGTACTGGTTCTGCGGCTCGCGATCTTCAAAGGGATGCTATTGCGCATGCTCGCGTCGCTTTTCGGAGGGGGGCCGCGCGAACTTCCAACGGGTGAGCCCATTCGTAGCTATGCGCGGGTGGCGCGGTGGGCGATCGGTCTGGCCGGACAAAGTAACGACAGACCGACTTAGCTTTCATCTGCGACTCAGTACTTCCTCAAACAACTTCTCGTATTGCTCGGCGACATCATTCCAGCGATAGAGCTCGCGGGCGCGCGCGCCGGCGCGAGCAGCCCATTGTTCGCGCGCCGCAGGATCGTCAAGCAGGGCCTGCAACTTCTCCGCCAGATCGTCGGCTGACTTGCTGAACCGAATCGCGGCATCGCCCGCCGTTGTACTATTTTCAGGTGACTCGAGATAGAGCACCGGGTTTTCAGCAGCCATGGCCTCGATCAGCGCGGGATGCACACCGCCAACTTCACACGCGAATACGAAGACGCCGGCGTTTTTCTGCAGTGCCCAGTAACCATCGCCGTAGACCCCTCCGGTAAACATGACGCGATCGTCGGCCAATTGCTTGAGCCGCTCGACGTAGGCGCTGTCGTAGCGGTTGTCGCCAACCATCACCAGCGGCCAGTCGCTGCGCACCTTGCGCCAGGCCTCGAGCACGAGATCGGGATTGTTCTCCGGCTCGAGACGACTGACGTACAGCGCATAGTGCCCCGGTTGCAGATTGAATCCGTCGAGTCTGTGTTCGCCTTGCGGAACATCGGAACCATATCCGATCAGCGTCGATTGCTTGCGATAGCGCTCTCGATAGTAATCCTGAATAGGCCCGGCGTCAGTCACCACGCGAGTGGGCGTGTGCACCGATAACCATTCGCAGAAGTGCAGCGCCGCCTGTCCGAGCGCATTCCACTTGCCGCGTTGCCGATCGAGGCCATCGACGTTCAGCACGACCGGTTTGCCAAACATTCGCGGGAACCACGCGAACGGACTGTTGGCGACGTTGCAGAGCAGAACAACATCGTAGCCGCCGAACGCTGCGTGCAACATCGAAAGGAAGCCGCTGGACCACGTATCCAAATGCTTCTGATGGATGCTGGGTAAGATCACACGCCGGACGCGCGTGTCGTACACGTCATCCGGAGTGGTGAATGGCTTGCGGCAATACACCGTGACGTCGTGCCCACGGTCCGCCAGGGTCGAGCTGACTTTCTCGGCGAACTGCTCGAACCCGCCATAGCGATTGGGAATGCCTCGCGTACCGACAATCGCAATCTTCAAGTCCGCTCCCGGGAGATGGAGGTTTCAGCCGTAGCGGCCGTCGGCGCTGCAACGGGAATCGCAGTAGTGGTGACGTCTGCGAAGGCAGCTCGCGGAGTGTCACTGAACCACCAAATCAAGTTCCGGTCCAAGACCCTGCGGCGTGATTGAATAATTGCCCGTTTGCGGCGAATGCTTTCCCGCACTTTCCACGGATAGACTAGCGCCGAGAACAATCGACGGTCGCGCAGCACGGCGTAGCCGACTGTCATCAGGTCGCGCCATGCCACCGGCCAGAAGAGTTTCCAGCAAAGCCAACCGGAGGCGTTCTTGCCGCGCATCAGAAAGCGGTTCTTCAGCGAATGCCAGTTAATGGCGAGCGGCAGTTTCTCGCGGCGCTCGGGCGTGACCCGCCGCACGTGCCACGCGACTGCTGAGGGGGTATACAGGCACTTCCAGCCCATGACCTGCGCTCGCCAGGCCAGGTCGGCGTCCTCGCGATAGGAAAAGAAATCCTCATCGAAGAACTCGCCATCCACTGAGACAGCCTCCACAAACGCCCGTCGAAACATGGCTGCCGCACCCGTCGAGCCGAACACATACTGCGCGCGATCGTATTGGCCGTGGTCGGTTTCTTCCGCGCCGCGATCGAGGTGGCGCATGTTGCGAGTGAAATAGATGCCAGTCGAATCGATGATGCGTTTCTGATGCGGTTCATTCGCAGGATCCCAGCGCAACAGCTTTCCGCAGAACGAGCCGGCCTCCGGGTGCGCCGCTCCCGCCTCAACCAGCCGTCCCACAAAGTCGTCAGCCAGCAACATATCGGGATTGAGGCAGAGCAGCCACTCCCCTTTTGCAGCGCGGATGGCCTGGTTTTGCCCGGCGGCAAAGCCGACGTTGCGATCGTTGTAGATAACCCGCCACTGCGGTTCGCGAGGCCGCAAGAACGCCCGCGTCGCGTCCGAGGAGCCATTATCGACGACGACAACTTCTACATCACCGTACTGCTGCCGGTCGATCGACGCGAAGCATTGTTCGAGGTACTCTGCCGAGTTCCAGGTAACGATGAGGACTGAGACCATCAGCCCTAGTATGCACCCCGGCCCGAGATGACGATGGGGATGGTGCGCAGGAAGATCTTGGCATCGAGCCACAGGGACCAGTTGTCGATATAGGCGAGGTCAAGCTGAATCCAGCGGTGGAACTCGATGTCGCTGCGGCCCTCAATGACCCAGATGCAGGTCAAGCCGGGGCGCATCCGCAAGCGGCGGCGCTGCCACGCCTCATACTTTTCCACCTCATCGGGAATCGCTGGACGCGGGCCAACGAACGACATGTCACCGCGAAGGATGTTCCATAGTTGCGGTAGTTCATCGAGACTGAAGCGCCGCAACAGCCGGCCGACAGATGTGATGCGCGGATCATCGCTGATCTTGAACGCTGGTCCGTCGCGTTCGTTGAGCTGGTGGAGTTCAGCGCGCAGCTGCTCGGCATTGTTGACCATCGAGCGGAACTTGTAGAGCGTGAACTGACGGCCACCCAAGCCACAGCGTGTCTGACGAAACAAAACCTCGCCGGGTGAAGTGATGCGGATCGCGGCCGCAATTGCCGCCAGTACCGGGGCCAGCAGGACCAGCGAGAAAGCTGCAACGATCACATCGAAGACACGCTTGAAAAACAACAGCAATTCGCTCTCCGGAGCGCTGGAGAGGCTGAGCAACGGGACGTCGTGGAAATTCTCCAGATAGATCCGCGAATACGCCTCGGGCAGAAACTCCAGCTGCACCCGGATCTTCACGCCGACGTTGGCGCAATGCGCCATGAGCGGCTCCAATCGCGCCAGTTCCTGCATGTTGACTGCAAATACAACCTCGTCGATGACCCGGTCCTGCAGGACCTGCTCCATCTGACTCGGCGGAAAGACCTCGTAATGGCCGAAGTGATCGCCCAGCTTGGATCCCTCGCTGTTGGGGTCTACAAACCCAACCAGACGGAGTCCCATGCCGCGACTGTCTTCGATGAGCGCCGCCATCTCGCGCGCCCGGCTCCCGCATCCCACAATGACGAAGTAGTGGTAGCGCTTTAGGCGCTTTCGCATCCATGCGATACCGTTATAGGAAAGGTAACGCCCGACCAA
Source organism: uncultured Acidobacteriaceae bacterium (assembly GCA_963699185.1). Lineage (GTDB taxonomy): Bacteria > Acidobacteriota > Terriglobia > Terriglobales > Acidobacteriaceae > DASRAA01. The sequence continues at coordinate 3,416,229 of OY969419.1, forward strand.
CAACAGCACGAAGTCCACCACGCCGACCAGCAATACGTAAGTACGGCTGACGTCGATGCGCTTGAAAAGGTAGAGTCCGGCGTAAATGATGACCAGCACGAGGGCAAGCTGGTTCAACAGGTTCAAAACAAGCTGGATGGGGTTCGACATCTCCAGGTCGCGATAGAACCGGGAGGCATAGCCCACCACCGCCCAGGCCAGCAGGAACCAAAACATGAGCGGCACATAATGACTGAAGGGATAAATGCCGGGCAAATGCCGGCTAAAGAACTCGAATTGCACCAGGAAAGTGCGCAGCACGTAGGCCGCGGCAAACGCGACACCTGTGACCGCCAGGTCTTGCAGCAGGGTCACGGTGCTCAGAAACTTGGAGCGTCGATCAAACACGGCGTTAGTGGGATCCTGGTTGGATTTAGACGAAGGGATGTTTTAGCGCAAAAGGAGCAGAAATCGTCAAGGAGGCCATAATAGCGGCCTTACTACGCATTCGTACATGGGAAATCGGAGAACAGACACTCCAGACTGTCACCACGATTGTACACCGTATGAACCGGCATTTTGGAGTTGAAATGTAAGCACGTACATCATGGTAAACCAGGGTGCCACCTACGTCCGATGCGGCAAAGCATCATGCGGCGGGACGCCCGTTTAGTCGTTGAAATGCCGACATCGTGCAATATCGATTTTCTGAATGTAGGAGGCCGAAATTCTTGTGACCTAGGGACTCGACACCAATATCCAGAAGGGTGCGTGGCCCACGTTTGTGGGTTATGCAACTCGTTACCTAAGAACTTTCAAGGCTCGTTCCGTCGGCAGCCACCAACAGTGATATTTTGGCTTTTGCAGGTAAGATAAGACTAGTTTGACTTCTCTGATGGCCATTGCAGCAAGCAACTCCGTTCCCGGAGGGAATCAGCCACCCTCACCGGCCAATCATTCAGTCCACAGTTCAGATAGAGGCCCGTCGGTCCGGCTGAGGTTCCTTGATCCCGCCATCTTCGGATTGTTTGTTTTGTTTGTCGTAACGCTGCCGCATTCCATCAAGGGCGCGGAGCGCGCCTGGAAAGTCGCATTTGTTCTCTGGTTAGTCAAGCTTGCAATCGAACGGGTTCGGCCGTTTAAACAACCCCTCGCCGCACCTCTTCTGGCGTACGTAACACTGAGCGCAATTTCTACCATTCTGTCGCCCGATCCCTATTTGAGTTGGGACCGGATGAAGTTTGTCTGTCTCTTCCTGGTTGGTGTGGTGTTCGCACAAAACCTGAAGCGGCTGTCGCAAGTGCGGTGGCTGTTAACCTTGCTGGTTCTATCGGGATTGGCCGCCGCGCTATTCACAGGCTGGCAGTACACCTACGGCGTCGGGGTTCGACTGCTCGAGTTTCCGCCATCATCGCGGCTGTCGCAAGTGGGTTTCGCCCCGGGCGACATCGTCTTTTCATTCGCGGGACACAAGGTACACACCCCCGAGCAGCTGACAAGCACTGTGGAGGAAACTGCACCTGCAGCGCGAGTTGAGGTCCGGTGTTTTCGCGGCCTGGGATTCAAACAAGTCACCTTGGTGGCAAGCCCGGATGACTTTGTGCGATCGGGACTCGGCACGTCCTCCGTCAAACTCGACCGCGGCAAGCCTATCCGAGCGCAAGGCACACTGGGACACTATGTGGTGTTTGCTGAGATGCTGGCGCAGCTTGGCTGCATGGCATGGGCATTGTTGCTCTCCACCAGGCGTGGACAAACCGGTTGGCAATTGTTGTACGGCATTGCGTTCGGCGGCATCACAGCTGCCATGTTCGCGACCGAGACCCGTGCCGCGGTTGTAGGACTTGTGCTCAGCTGTCTACTGGCACTGCTGTTGCTTATCCGGGGCGTCGCGCGCGCAACGGCTATTGTCGTGCTCCTCGCCATCCTGGCCGGTGCGGTCCTTTGGATTCAGCATACCCGGCGGATCCAATGGGTGGACCGCAATGACATCGGAACCCACTTTCGTGTGTTGATGTGGGAGGACGGGATCCGTCTGGTCCGAGAACATCCTTGGTTCGGTGTGGGTATGGAAACCGTGCGCGTGCACTACCGCGAATGGAACATCCGGGGATTCATTCAGTACAACGTGTTGTCGCACTTCCATTCCACTTTTTTGCAGATTGCCGTGGAGCGCGGCATCCCGGCACTCTTGGCGTGGTTGTGGTTCTGTGTCGCCTACGTCGTGTTTCTTTTCCGCCTCATTCGCCGCCTGCGCGATCAGAGCCGGTTCGCCAGCGGGGTTGTAGTTGGAGTGCTCGCCAGTTTCGCCGCATTCACCTTTTCTTCTTTCGTTCATTACAATCTCGGCGAAGAACCTCTGGCGATGATTCTCTTTTTCTACTACGGACTGGCGGCCGCCGTGGACCGTATAACCGCAACCCCTGGCGCGGTAGACGCGTACTGACCGTTGGACGCTACTTGTGGCGCGTCCTCCATCAGCGTGGGACCTGAAGTTTGGCAGCTCCGAACTAGGGCAGTGCAGAATTGAAACTATGAAATTGGCGCCGGATGAAAACACGGTCGAACGTATTAAGCAGAGCGAGCGCACGTGGCATGATTCGCATTACGAAATGCATGCTGAATATGCATATCCAGAGAATCTCGAAGACTTCGAACGAATATTCGTGAAGGGCCAGATCTCTTGTTTCTGCGATGGCGGGTGGAGTTGGTGGGGAGATGCGCGACGAGAAGCCATCGATGCCGTGGGAGACGTCAGCGGACTTCGTGTGTTGGACTACGGTTGCGGTTACGGCGGTCTGGGATTGTATCTAAGCCTGAAAGGTGCACAGGTGTGGGGTTTTGATCTCTCTCTCCCCGCGGTTGGGACCGCGAACAGGGCTGCTCAACGTTATGGTTTGGCCGCCGAATTCGCGCAAATGGACGCATCAGACCTGACTTATCCGGATGAATTCTTCGACCTCGTCATCGGCTTCGGAGTTTTGCATCACGTGATCAAATACCCACGGACTGATTCGCAGCTGCTTCGCATTCTGAAGCCACGCGCTAGAGTGGCCTTCCACGAGACACTCTGGGACAATCCCCTCATCAATTTCGCGCGGAGATTCACCACGGTGCATTCAGACGCGGGGGACACAGCCCTAACTGACCATGAGATTCGCAGGTTCTGCCAAGAATTTAGCCATGTGCAGCTCGAAAAGCGTCACTTGCTTTACATGTTAAAGCGGCTGGCGAAACTGCCCCCAACGAACTGGAACGCACCGCTAGCGCCTCGCCCTTTTTGGCGCGTAATGAAAGCGCTGGATCATCAGATTCTGCAATTGGCACCGTTGCGGCGCTACTGCGGTGAGGTCATAGTTTACCTTCAGAAGTGACACCTTCGCGCTGTTCCCACGGATCACCCCGCGCCGCTACTTACCGATCGACTTCCACTGGAATTGCATGACTTCGCCAAAGTGCCGCATCACGAACTGGGGATCGTGCCGCCCGGGATAGATGTGAAACTCGTTCGGGACGCCGCGCGAATCGAGCAATCGGTGTAGCTTCTGGCCTCCCTGCTCAAAGCCGTAATCATCGTTGTTGCCCGCATCGAAATAGATCTTCATCCGCTTGAGCTCCGCCGCGGGATCGGTCTTCGCGTAGTAGAAAACGTTGTTGCGCTCGAAATAGGCGCGATTCACTGGATTGCCGAACACGTCGCCCATCATGGACCCTGGCGAACCCGGTCCTCCGGCAGCAAAGTTCGCAGGTATCTCTGGGAGCAGCGCCGGCATCTGCGCGCTGACCGCCGCGAACTGCTGCGGATATTTGAACGCCAGATGCAGCGCACCGAAGCCACCCATGGAGACGCCAGTGATGCCTCGCGTTGCGCGCCCGCCTTCGACCCGGTACTTCTTCTCCATCTGGGGCATGAACTCCTTGGTAAGGAAGTCCTCGTAGCGCAGTTTGCCATCGGCGGAGTTCAGGAAAAACGTGTGGCCGCCGTTGGGCGCTAACACAACGAAGTCGCCAATCTTGCCCTGGCGGCGTAGCTCTTCAATCAAGTCCCAACCGCCCAGGTTCAGCAACGACTGTTCGTTATCTCCCAGGCCATGCAGGTAATACAGCACCGGATAACGACGGTTTCTGTCAGCATCAAAGCTGTCGGGCAAGTACGCGCAGTAGCGCACCGAACGCCCGAGAATCGCCGAATTAACGACCGAACATTCCGCCCGGCCTTCGGCGTACGCGGCCGGCGTCAGCGCCAGCGCGAGCAGGCAAATGGCAATTCGAAGAATGTATGAGTTGCGGATTGGCCTGGGTCTCATTGGCTATTCGTACTTCAGCGTCTGCACCGGATCGAGTTTGGCCGCCCGGCTCGCCGGATACAAACCCGCCAACAAACTGACCACGATTGAGAACGCGATCGCCGCACCGATCAGCCAGACTGGCATAATCCATACGGGTTCAGCCGGCAGTTGGTGCTGCTTCAAGTAGATTCCAGTGCCGATGTTGATGGCCTTCCCAATAGCGAAGCCCAGCGCAATTCCCAGTAACCCGCCAAAGAATCCCATGGCGCCCGCCTCGGTGAAGAACAGCTTCTTCACATCGCTGTCACTGGCGCCGATCGCCTTCATTACTCCGATTTCCCGTCGGCGCTCCAGCACGGCCATGACCAGCGTATTGATAATGGCCAACGTCGCTACCGCCAACGCCAGCGACCCAAAGATCCCGAGAAACAAGTCGAGCACAGTGAAGAAGCGTCGCAGGCTCTTGGTCGCATCCAACACGGAGAAGGTGCGGTAGCCCATCTGGTTAATGGCGTCCTGCACGGCAGAGACTTTGGCCGGATCTTTTAGGCGCACCGTCAGCGTCATGTAGGTCTTGCCGCTGGCGCCGCGCAGAGAGCTGCGCATGTCGGTGAACTGCGCCATGTTCAGCCGCTCGGTCGCGCCAACCGGAAGAAAGATTCGTCCGCGCGAGACGGTTCGCATGCCGCCGTAAGGCTCGGAGTCGACGAGGCCGACCACGCGCAGCTTTTGCACCTTACGGACTACCGAAAAGCCGAAATCATCGCCATTGGCAGCTCCGCCCGAGGAATTGGTCTCGCCCCCTAGAGCCTGCGGACGGTCGCCCGAATCCTGCGACAACGCCTGCCGCTCACCGTAACGCAAACTGATGTCCTGACCGATCAGCTCCGACGGATTCTTAGGGTTCAACTCCTTGGCGAAATCCTGTAACAGGATCGCCTCGTCAGCGTTGTCGCTAGAGAAGAACTTCCCTTTCAGCGTGTCGAACGCCTCGTTTTCGCGCGCCGACATCGGCAGGCCAGTCACAAATCCGAAATGGGTCTCACCGCCCGAAACAATTTCACCCATCACCCGAATCTCGGGCTCGACCTCGGTGACGTTCTTGAGCTGCGACATCTTCACGCGTGCAGCCTCATCGAGCACCGGCGACTTTTCAGGCTGTGGCGCCTTCTGGTCGTCCTCCTTATCGAATCCGCGAAAGTCCTGCCGCGACGTCACGAAGACCGTGTCAAACATGCCCGATCCAGCAAGACGGCGGGTCGCCAACTGTTGCAGACCAACCCCAAGCGACAGCATCGCCACCAGCGACGCCACTCCCACGGAAATGCCGACCGTGGTGAGGCCATTACGCAGTTTCGACTGCCGGAGATTGCGCACCGCGAGTTCGAGCAGATCGTAACCCGTCACGCCCGCACCTCCTCGCTCACCAGCTTGCCGTCCGCCAGGAAGATCAGCCTCTGCGCGAACCGTTCGGCCAACGCGCGCTCATGAGTCACCATCACCACGGTCATGCCCAGCGACAGGCTGATATCGCGAATCAAATTGAGGATGTCCTCTCCGGTGCGACTGTCGAGGTTACCAGTAGGTTCGTCGGCCAGCAGAAGTGGCGGCCGGTTGGCCATCGCGCGCGCAAGCGACACGCGCTGCTGCTCGCCGCCGGAAAGCTGCGACGGACGATGCTCCATGCGCTTGCCCAGTCCAACCCGCTCCAACGATTCACGACTCCGCTGCGCCCGCTCCGTCCGCTCGACCTCGGCAAAGCGCATGGGAAGCTCGACATTTTCTGTGATGGTCATCGACGGGATGAGATGAAACGCCTGGAAGACCATGCCGACATCGTTGCGCCGGTATCGAGCCAATTCCTCCGACGACAGCTTCGCCAGATCGCGGCCATGCACCACAACCGACCCCGAGGTCGGACGATCGAGCCCGGCGAGCAAATTGAGTAGCGTCGATTTCCCGGATCCCGACTGGCCCAGGAGCGCGACGAATTCTCCTGGCTCGATGGCGAGCGAGATGCCATCAACTGCGCGGATCAGGCTTTCGCCCATGGGATAGTGGCGTGTGACATTCTCGGCTCGCACCGCCGGAGTGATCTTGGCAACTGGCGAGGAACTCATGTATGCCCTATTGGATGCGTCGAATCAGAGCACGGCGCAGCCGTAACTGCCTTTCACTTGTGGATACGAAAAGGGGAGCACATTTGCTCCCCTTTTCCTTGTTACGATTTGTAAATGACACTGCTGGGTCGTTCGCGGTTCGGTCCTGAGCGGGGGCGCTGCCGATGTCGCGGCGCTGGAGTCGAAGGCTCCGGCTCTATACAGAACTAACGCTCCACCGCCAACCCTACCGCATTCCCGCCGCCCAGGCACAACGCCGCGATTCCCTTGTGCACGTCGCGGCGCGCCATCTCGTACAGAAGTGTCGTGAGAATGCGCGAGCCACTGGACCCGATGACGTGTCCCAGCGCTACCGCGCCACCGTTCACATTGACCTTGCTCAGGCCGATGCCCAACTCCCGCGTCACAGCGATAGCGGCGACCGAAAAGGCCTCGTTGATCTCGTAAAGGTCAACGTCCTCGTTCTTCCACCCCGTCTTCTTCCACAGTTGGCGGATAGCATCAACCGGCGCCATCATCACCCATGCCGGATCGAGACCGCTGGCGGCCTGGGCCACGATGCGCGCCATCGGCTTCAGCCCCAGTTCTTTCGCTTTCGCCGCCGACATCAACACCACGGCCGACGCACCGTCATTGACTCCCGGCGCGTTACCCGCCGTCACGGTGCCGTCTTTCTTGAAGGCAGGTTTGAGCGAACGCAGCGCCTCGATGGTGGTGTCTTCGCGCGGAGATTCGTCGATGGTGAAGAACTGTGGCGGGGCGCCCTTCTTCTTCGACGGCAACTCGACCGGAACGATCTGGTCCTTGAAGCGGCACTCCTTGATGGCAGCGATGGCCTTGCGATGGGAGTTCAATGCGAACTCATCCTGCTCCTCGCGCGTGATGCCGTATTTCTCGGCCACGTTCTCGCCGGTATTGCCCATGTGATAGTCGTTGTATTTGTCCCAGAGCCCGTCGTGAACCATCGAATCGATGATCTTGCCGTCACCCAGTCGATAGCCCTTGCGCGCCTGCGGCAGCAGATACGGCGCATTGGTCATGCTCTCCATGCCGCCGGCTACCACAATGTCAGAGTTCCCCGTCTGGATCGCCTGCTGTCCCAAGGCGACAGCTTTCAGGCCCGAACCGCATACTTTGTTAATTGTCATGGCGGCAACAGACGACGCTAGCCCTCCGCCGAGTGCGGCCTGGCGCGCCGGATTCTGTCCCAACCCGGCGCTTACCACGTTGCCCATGATGCATTCCGAGACGCTGGCAGGATCGATGCCGGCCCGCTTCACTGCTTCCCGCACAACAACCGAGCCCAACTCCGTTGCGCTCAAGTCCGAGAGCGACCCTTGAAACTTCCCGACCGGCGTACGCACCGCCGACACAATGACGACATCTTCCATGAAAGCCATGTTCACAAGTCCTTCCAAAGCTGAATGGCAAACTCACCATTATAAGATGGAGCCACCTTGCTCCCCGACTCAACGCCGAATTCGACACCAAACATCGATGCTCCCCTGTCCGCCCCCGGCCAACTCCAACTGCTCGCCCCGCTTTGGCATACGGCAGTCGTTCTGTTTGTGCTCATCGGGGCGTCGCTGGCCGGCTCGCGAGGAGTGCATCCGTTATCCGCTCACAGCAAGCTGCCGCAATACCTGTGGACTATGGCGTGGGAGTGGGTGCTCGCCGGCTTTGTATACCTCGGCGTCCGCAAACGAATGAAGCTACGCGACCTGATTGGCGGACGCTGGGCCAACGCCGAAGACGTCCTCATCGACCTGACCATCGCCGCCGGGTTCTGGCTGGCAGCTATCGTGGTGCTGGGTGCGGGGGCGAAACTGATGCATCTCGACCAGGCCGGCAAATTCGACAGCATGCGCCAGCAACTCGGATTTCTCATTCCCGGCACAATCCTGGAGCTGCTGGTGTGGTTCGGCCTCAGCATAACAGCCGGCATCTGCGAGGAAATCATCTTCCGCGGATACCTGCAACGTCAGTTCGCTGCGTTCACCGGATCGACGGTGGCAGGCGTCCTGCTATCAGCCGTTGTCTTCGGCGCATCGCATGGCTACGAGGGGGGTCCGCGCATGTTGCTGGTCGGGATCTACGGCCTGATGTTCGGACTGCTGGCATGGTGGCGCAAGAGTCTTCGTCCCGGAATGATCGCCCACGCGTGGCACGACGGCATCAGCGGCGCGGTGCTCCACATGTTGCGATAAAACATTCTTTGCGCACAACTCGGGCGGCGAACTCATATTCGACGACATCGAGGTCGGCCGCACGTCACTCATGGCACTCGAATCGTCTTCATTGAGACAAAATTGCGATGTCGCGCAAAAAATATTTTCGGGCCGTCGGTCCGTCAGGAAATGCTCTTCGTCCTTCATGAAGGAGGAACGACGTCACCCGACTTTCCGTCGCTTAAAAATCGGTAGACGATAATCGCCAGTATTCATGCGGGTCAGATGCATCTGCGAAAACTTCTGCGGCAAGTGCGGCGAAGTAAACGAGAATCATCGCGATTGTGCAGCGTTGCGATTCGAAGAACGGGACACCGAAGGGCTCAACGTGATGCACTTTTTTTCTTGACTATTTTTTTCGATAACTCTATACAAAGAACAAATTGCGATGATGTTATGTCGCAATCATCCATCTCAGATGGAAAGGGAGAATAGACAACATGGCTACTAAGAAAAAGGCTGCAAAGAAGCCGGCGAAGAAGGCCGCGAAGAAGAAACGGTAACTTTTTTCTTCAGACCGTAAACCACGGGGACGCGCAAGCGTCCCCTTACCTTTTGTTGCCGGCTAATTCTTCCGCTGCGCACCAGCCCGCCTTCCCATCAATTGACGTTCACGGTTTCAGACACAGCCGCCGACACGGTCACTTCCATTTCCGGACAGATCGTGCGGTAGGCGCACCAGTTGCAATGCCGCCCTGGAGTAGCTCCAAACTCGCCTGCAGCGATGCCCGCCGCGGTCTCGACAATCCTGGCTTCGGTCTTCAGCAGGTCTTGCGGCGAACGCGTCGTCTGCATCGTCGTATTGTCTTCCAGGTTCTGAAAGATGAGGGCCTTCACCGGCTTGTCCGAGCGCATCGCCATCGCATACACGGAAAGCTGCAGGCTCTCGTCGGCTACGTCTTGCGATTTCGGGTTGCCGGTCTTGTAATCGACGATCACATATCCGTCAGCGTCTTCATCCACGCGATCGATACGCCCATTCACGCGCGTACCGGCGATTTCGCACTTGAACCAATGCTCCAACAATGCGACCTCTCCGTGCGGCGTCGCGGCCGGAGATTCCAGGAATGCCGTCAACTGCCGGCCTCCGTTGCGCTCATACAGTTTCCGCTGCACCGGGTCCTCAATCTTCGACTTCGCGAACTCATCAAGGAAGTAGCTCACCACTTCCTCGTTTTGCATGGGACGCCCCTTGCGCACAGCGTCAAAATGCGCCTTGAGCGCCAGGTGCATGGCCGCTCCGAACTGTATGTTCGCTCCGGGTTCCTCGGGGAGGTTCCACTCGAGTCCCAGCTTGTAGCTCAGCGGACAGCGCTCATAACGATCAATCGCGCTCGCGCTCAGCGAACGGCTTACGGTCTGCAGCAACGGCGGCAGGTTCACCCACTCAACGATGCGCGACATCGGCTGTGTACCCGCATGGATACTCGAAACCACTTCACCGCTCGCGACCAGACCAAACTCCACGCACCCCTTAGCAGATGTCGCCCCTGCCGTTACGAGTTCGCGCAGATAGCCGGGCGGGGTGACGTCCTTCTTGCCGCGCCCTTTTTTGCCGCAGAGTACGAGCTGGTCCTCTGCACGCGTAACCGCCACGTAAAAGAGGCGGCGCTCTTCCTGTGTAGTCAGCACGTTGGGATCGTCGTTATCCATCGTATCTTTGTGACGAAGCGCCGCAGGAAACTCAACCAGGTCCTCGTGGTAGCGGTTGGGAAATGTCCCCAAGTTCACGCGCATGACGAATACCACCGGAAACTCAAGTCCCTTTGCGGCGTGCACCGTCATGAGCCGCACCGAGTCTGCGGATCGCTCTGCCCGTGGAATGTTCCCAATTTCCATTTGCAACGTCGCCGGCGTGCCCTCGTCATCGTGTTCGGGATCGACAACCTTGCCGCCGCCCTCGATGAAGTAGTCGAGGTATTCCAGGAACTCCGCCAACGTGCCCTGGCCAGAGACTTGACGTGGCTTGCGGCTCCAGCTTTGGACAAACTGCGTGAAGCCCTCGGTCTCCGCCGACGGAGCCATCGCGAAATGCTTGAGCGCTAGTCCACAGGCCGTCAGCGCCTTCCTCTGCATGCGCTCCACGTCGTGACGCACTTCCGCCAGTCCGGTAATGACTTCTGCTCCTCCCGGCACCTTTTCCAGTACGGTCTCGAGATCTGCGTCTTCCTCCGCTGCGGCCAGCGCTGCGCGAATCGCCTCACCTTCGACCTGGAACCTGGGGAGCGCGGCCACCCGCAGCAGTCCCACGGGATCATTGCCTTCAATCGCACGCAGCACGGCCAGCAAGTCACGCACCGCAGCGGTCTCCAGCAAGTCGACGCCATCCACAGTGAACGGAATCTCGCGCTGCACGAGGTGCTCCACCAGCGCCACACGATTGAAGTGGCTGCGGTACAGCACGGCAAAATCCCGCCACGGCCGCCCTGCCTGATGCATGCGGTCGATTTCCTGCGCCACGAATGCACCCTCGTCGCTCAATTCCGTCCACGCTTTTATCCGCACCAGCGCGACCGGTACGCTCTCGGGCTTCGTGCGCTTGTGAATCAGCGGCTCGCGCTCCCAACGTTCGCCGCCGGGCAACTCGACGCTGGTGATCTCCGGATTCCCGGAGATGATGGCATAAGCGGATTTCAGGATTACTTCGGTCGAGCGCCGGTTCTCGCTCATGGTCACGCGTTTGACTCTGTCCAGTCCGTAGTTCTCGAGGAAATGATCAAACGCCCCGGCAGTCGCGCCCCGAAAGCGATAAATCGCCTGGTCGGGATCGCCCACTGCAAACACATTTGCCGGGTCGCCCGCCAGTAACCGCGTCAGTTCGATCTGCGCCACGTTGGAATCCTGGAACTCGTCGATCAGCACGAAGCGCGCACCCTGACGCGCACGCTGCAACTCGCCGGCGTTGTTTGGGTCGCGTAACAGAGCAACCGCGCGAGTGATCACGTGACCGTAGGTGCCGAGGTTTTCCGAAGCTAGCAGGTCCTCGACGTGGCGAAAGACGCGCGCAATCTCATGGCACCGTCCCAGGACTTCCTCGTCCGACATCAAGCTCGCGTCTTTGGAACGTCCCACCCGCGGCAACGGGATCTGCCTGCTTTCCAACTTGGCAACGTAGGCATCGTAGTCGTCGGGCGTGCGGAGCTCGTCATGGCAGCGCTTGAAGAAGGCAGTCAGCCCCTGGAGGAATTCGCCGGGGGTAGCAGCCTTGATGTAGTACCGCAACTTCAAGTCCGCAATGCTCCGCCTCAACAGCACGTAGAGATCTGTGTCGTCGATCAGTTCAAAGCGATGACCCGCCTGGTTGAGCAGCGCGTAGCAATACGAATGGAACGTCCCAATCTTCAGCCCGGAATCCGCAACCTGCGCCACAGTTGCGAGATCGTCCGATCCCTTCCACAGGCGCGCAATGCGCTTCAGCAGGTCGCGCGCGGAATTACGCGTGTACGTCACGGCGAGAATCTCCCTGGGATTGGCGAGCTTGTCTTCGATCAGCCGCACTGCGCGGCAGGCCAGCACCGTAGTCTTGCCCGTGCCCGCGCCCGCAACCGCGAGGATTGGCCCGTCAACATGTTCGACCGCTCGTGATTGTTCGGAAGTAAGTCTGAATTCGCGGGGTTGCCACGCCATGTTCTTTCCCTCGTTCCCTATCGAAGAAAAAGCGAAACTACATTATCTGCCAACGGCTGATCTGAGACAAGCCCGACGACCGGGATTCATGTGCAAAGCTCGCGGAAGTTGAGGAAAAACCGTGCCGGAATCTCGCCTCAGGCGCGGAAGCGGAAGTATCGATTCGCCGCCGGGAGAAACAGCAGGACGCAGAACGCAACGAGCACCGCCGCGTGTACGAGTATCCCCTCCTTGGTGTGAAAGATGCTGATCACCAGGTGAAAAGCAATCCACGCGATCGCCAGCCAACGCGCCCAGTCCTTACCACTGAGCACAAACACTCCGCAAACAATCGCGATCAGCCGCACTATGAGAACCAACGAATATTCTCTCGGATTCGCGCTCTTGAATTCGGTGAAGTGGTAAGCGATCCCAATCGCGCCCGCCGCAATTAAGACGTAGCCGAGAAGCGTTACATAGATGGGACGCTTGTTCATACGAGGAATACCCGCAGTACCTCGACAGCTGTTTGTCTTCGGCAACCGGCGCTAGGTTCGCCCGCGTATCTTGGCGCAGAGCTTCAACGCGGGTGACGGAAACCCACGAGTTATCGCATGCTACGAAACCTACTGCAAAACTGTAGCCGCTAGGTCATTTCGGCGCGTGCCACTGCCAACCCTGTGATAGCCGCCGTTTCGGCCCGCAGGATAGTGTCGCCCAACGACGCTGCAATCCATCCCGCCCGCTCAAACATTTGCAATTCCTCGGCCGTCCAACCACCTTCAGGTCCGATCGCCATCGCCACCGATCGCGCTTCCGGCCGAGCGCCCAGGACGTCGCTCAACTGTGCTTCCCTCTCCGATTCGGCCAGTACGATGCGCAACTCCGCAGGTAAATCGAGTGCCGCAGAAAACTTGACCGGATCGGCTATCTCAGGAGGCGCTACCCGCCGCGACTGCTCCGACGCTTCACGCGCGATGCGCCGCCAGCGCTCCACTCGCTTCTCCGTCGCCAACGCGAGATGCTTTTCCGTTCGCCGGGCAATCACCGGTACGATCGACGTCACGTTCAACTCGGTGCATTTCTCGATCGTCCACTCCATCCGATCGAACTTGAACACTGCCAGCAGCAGCGTGATGGGGACCGCCGTACCGACGACAATTTCTTCTCCAAGGGCGAACTCTACGCGCTGCTCTGTAACACTCGCCACAGTCCCACGTCGCACCACCTCGCCGCACACTACTTCGAACTCTTGCCCCGCGCGCGCCCTCAACGTGCGCGAGAGATGCGCCGCATGATCGCCGGTTAATGCGGCGTGGCCATCGGCAACTTCATCGGCAATCCAGCGGCGTCGTGTCATCGGGTCAGTAACAACAAGGCTACTGCAATCGCAACGGCAGCATACACGCCGCCGAAATAGCGGTTTTGGCGTGCCATGGCTTCTTCGTTAAAGACGCGGCTGTTCAACAGGAACTCGAGCGCCGACACCGCGCCGACCAGCAGCGCCATCACCAGCCAACGTTCCTGGGGCAACGTTGAGCGCAACAGGAATGGGGTCGCCACCAGCGCCGTCCCAGATAAATTGCGCCTCCAATACGGGCCCGCTTGCGGCGCTTGGGGTCCTGGTAGCGCAGCAGCAGGATGCGCGCCAGGTCGAGCGGCCGGGCCAGCCTGGCAATCGCCGGCAGCGCGGTCACGATCAGCAGAAACCACGCGTAGATGCGAAGCGTGTTGTCCAAGGAATTTTCCGGAGTAAGAGCGACGGCCGACAAGCGATCTCAGTTGAACATGTCCCGCATCTTGCGCAGCAGCGTGCGGCTCACCGGCTTGTTCTCAACGCTTAACGTCTCCTGCAATTCCTGCAGCAGTTCGCGCTGGCGATTCGTCAGCTTGGTCGGCGTCCGCACCTTCAACTCGACGTACAAGTCGCCGCGGCCCCGGCCATTCAACTCCGGAACACCTTTGCTCTTGATCTTGAACGTCGCGGACGTCTGCGTGCCCTCAGGAACTTTCAGCGTGTGCTCGCCTTCCAGCGTGGGAACGACGATCTCCGTGCCCAGTGCCGCCTGCACAAACGAGATCGGCACCACGCAGCGCAGGTCTTTGCCTTCGCGTTCGAAGAACTCGTGCTCCTTGCAGTGCAACACCACGTAGAGATCCCCTGACGGCCCGCCATAGACTCCCGCCTCACCTTCGCCGGAGTACAGCATGCGCTGGCCTTCTTCGACACCCGCCGGCACCTTCACCGTCACCGTGCGCTCGCGGCGTACCCGACCGTGGCCCTTGCACTTACTGCACGGATCGACGATCAGCTTGCCCGAACCCTGGCAGGTGCTGCACGTGCGAGCCACGGCGAAGAAACCCTGCTGATACCGCACCTGTCCGCGGCCACCGCAGGTGGTGCATTCAATCGGGGCCTTGCCCGGAGCCGCGCCGCTACCCTTACACTGTTCGCATTCCTCCAGGCGCCGGATCTGCACCTGCTTGGTGGCGCCAAAAACCGCTTCCTCGAACTCCAGCGTGAGGTCTTCGCGCATGTCGGCGCCACGTTGTGCGCGCGAGCGACGCCCGCCTCGTCCGCCGCCGAACACATCCCCAAATCCGAAGATGTCGCCGAAGATGTCCTGAATGTCAGGGAACCCTGACGGATCGAAGCCACCGCCGCCATTGTTTGCGACTCCCGCATGGCCGAACCGGTCGTAGCGGGCGCGCTTCTCGGTGTCAGCCAGCACGGCGTAGGCTTCGCTGCATTCCTTGAACTGTTCTTCCGCTTCCGGATTGTCAGGATTGCGGTCAGGATGGCACTGCATTGCCAGCTTGCGATAGGCGCTCTTCAGCTCCTGCTCTGTGGCGGTGCGGCTCACCCCTAGAATTTCGTAATAATCGCGTTTTACTTTGGTAGCCAGCTCTGTTTCCCTTGCAGTCTTGGATTCTGAAGCTATTTCTTCGAGTTGTGTGCCACCCGCACCATGGCAGGACGCAATAGCCGGTCTTTGATGCGGTAGCCGCGCTGCAACTCATCGATGATGTGATTGTCTTTCACTTCGTCGGTATCGACCATCTGCACCGCCTGGTGCAGGTTGGGATCGAAGTGCTCGCCCTCGGCAGGAATCGGTTCCACACCCAGCTTCGACAGTGCGTCGTGAAACTGCTTGTCGATCAGCTCAATGCCTGACCGGAAATCCTTCACCGATGCTTCGTTGGTCTTCAACGCGCGGTCGAGGCTGTCGAGAATCGGCAGCAGCGACTTCAGCGCTTCTGCCAGCGCGTAGTCACGAAAGTCCTGCTGCTCCCTCATACTGCGTTTGCGGAAATTGTCGAACTCGGCTTGCAGCCGCGCCAGGCGATCGACATAGTTCGCGCGTTCGGCGCGCAGGGTCTCCAGTTCAGCTTCAGGGTCGGCCGCCGTCGCGCCTCCACCCTGGCTGCGCGAGGGGATGGCATCTTCGCTCTCGGCAGATGGCAGTTCGTGCTCGAGGTCCAGGTCGGTCGCTTCTCCGTTTTTCTTATTGGCTGACATATACGTCTCTAACTTGATTCATTCCAGAATTGATCGAACATGCGCGCAATGTAGGAAACTGCCGTGATTGTGTGCTCATAATCCAAGCGCGTTGGACCGATCACCGCCAACGAACCAACCACTTCGTCGCCCACCCGCGCCGGCGTGCCGATCAGTACGAAGTTCTTTAGATGCGGAACAGCGTCCTCAAGACCCACAACCACGCGCACCGCCTCCTGCCGCGCATCCAGATAGGCCGACAGCAGGTCCACAATGCGCTGGCGCTCTTCCAGCGTGACCAGGAGCTGACGCAGCCGATCTTTGTCCTGCTCATTGATCACCAGGTTCGATGCGCCTTCGACAAAGACGGTCTGCGGGGCCGCCTCGGTCGCCAACGCCCCCTTGGCGTACAGTTCCTCCACCGACTTCATCAGGCGGTCGTATTCCGTCCGCTCCTGCTGCACTCGCCGGGCGATCTCATTGCGCACGGCTTCCATCTGCCAGCCGCGGAAGTTCTGATTGATGTAGTTGGCGGCAATCTCCAGGTCGTTGACCGTGAGATCGTCGGTCAAGCGCAGCACACGGTCGCGCACCAGCCCGTTCCGCATCACCACGACTGCCAGCACCTTTTTGTCGCCCTGGCGCTGAAAGTACACGTGCTCGAGTTCGTTGCGCTGTCCGTGAGTAGAAGTGACCGTCACACCCACTCCGTGCGAAATCAGTGACAGCACATGCGAAGTGCGTTCCATGAATTCCTGCACGTCGGCCGAGCCCTGCAGATTGCCCTGAATCAGGCTCTCGTCGGCAGGAGAAAGCGTGGCCTCGCCCGTCAGTTGCTTCACGTAGAAGCGATACGCCTGCGACGTGGGGACCCGGCCCGCGGAGGCATGCGGCTGTTCCAAAAACCCTGCTTCCGCCAAGTCCGACATGACATTCCGGATCGAAGCGGGACTGAGGCTCTCGCGATTACCGCGGGCAATCGTGCGCGATCCTACCGGCTCACCCGTCGAGATGTAGGTCTCGACGATGGCGGTGAGGATTTCGCGCTCGCGCTTGCCAATGCCTGGATCTGATCCCATATTCGCTTTTGGCTGCATTAAGCCATTATTTTCCAATTGTTTACGGAATGAGCAGGGATACACATCCGCAAACTAATTTTAGGTAGCGGAAGGGGTGCTGTCAAGATTGGCACTCAGCCAATATGAGTGCCAATAGCTCACCGCATCCGAGGGGTGCCTAGGAATAAGTAAAGGCCCATGCGGAATCGCGAAGGCAGGAACGATTGAAAAAGGGGCAGGTGCAATTCCGGTTTCACTACCGCAGTCGTTCGCGCCTGATGTGGGGGTGGTGTAGTGTTGTAGTCGACCATAACACCTAAAAATGCTTTTACGCGGTTGTTTAGAATCAATGGTTTGGAGGAAATTGCTCGCATGTCATTGATCCTAAATGAATTATAGCTATCCATGTCTAAGCAAAGGACTTAGCGAACGAATTTCGAGTGACAAAGTGGTTTTTGGGTCGTCCCTCGGCATTTGCAGCGCGTCGATCCCGGTTTTCAAAGAGAGATATTTCGCTTGCGCATTCAGCGCTGAGCGGTGAGGCATAGAAATCCCGTACCTCACAGATATCTCGTATAGCGTGGCGGGGCCCCCAACGGAAAGAAGAATCGACGGGTTGGAGGAACGAAAGTAACCACCGAACTTTTCCCAAAGCCCCTCACTCCCCAGGCCCATCCGTGTTCATCCGTGCAAATCCGCGGCTGGTTTTTTGGCTTTGTTTTTTGCCCGATGATTCCCCGTGTCCTCCGTGCCTCCGTGGTGAATCACTGCCCCAGCAAATACTTCTGCGTGAACAGCACCGTCGTATAGAACTGGAAGTCGGCGTTCTTTTTCTTTGCGAAGCCGTGGCCCTCGTCTTTGGCCGCCAAGTACCACACGGTGGTTCCGTTCGCCTCCAAGGCTTTCACCATCTGGTCGGCCTCGCTCTTGGGCACGCGCGGATCGTTAACTCCTGCGACCACCATCATCGGCTTGGTGATTGCCTTCACGTGGTTCATGGGCGCGATGCTCTCCAAGTAGGCTCGCATTTTGGGATCGCGCTCGTCACCATACTCAACGCGGCGCAGGTCACGACGATAGGCCTCAGTGTGCTCGAGGAACGTGACCAGGTTCGAGATGCCCA
Organism: uncultured Acidobacteriaceae bacterium; assembly: GCA_963699185.1. Classification (GTDB taxonomy): domain Bacteria; phylum Acidobacteriota; class Terriglobia; order Terriglobales; family Acidobacteriaceae; genus DASRAA01. Next base: position 3,434,131 of record OY969419.1, read on the forward strand.
CGATGTCCACCGAGCAGGTGATGCGATCGTTGTAAAGCGTGGCGACGGCGAGCGTCATGTGTCCACCGTAGCTGCCGCCAGTGACCAGCACCTTCTTCGCATCGAGGTCAGGCTGGGTGCCGATCCAGTCCAACAGCGCGCCAATATCTTTGTAGGTGTTCTCGCGCAGGAATCCGTTATCGAGTTGCGTAAACGCCTTGCCATATCCCGTTGAACCGCGCACGTTTGGAAAGATCAACGCGACTCCCATTTCATTCGGCAGATAGTTGGTGCGTCCGAGGAAGATGGGTCGCGACTGGCCTTCGGGGCCGCCATGAATGACGATCTCGACCGGGTACTTCCCTGCTGCGGGCTTGGCCTTTGGCAGATAGAGCCAGCCGGAGATTTCGCGCCCGTCGAAGCTCTTCCAGGTGATGAGCTTGGGCTCGACCAAGTTCTGCGGCCGGATGCCGCCGGTTTCGCTCATCGTCCAGCGATCGAGTTTCGCGCTCTGGATATCGACCGAGTACACGTCCGAGGGCGACTGCGATGTATTCAGGCTGAATGCGAGGTCGCGATTGTTCTCGTGCCAGCGCAAACTGCTGATGACGCCCGCCGGCAACTTGGGAACGCGCAGCTCTTTACCGCTTTCCAGATCGAGCACATGCAGCGTGCTCATGCCATTTTCATTGAGGACAAATGCAACATGACGGCGATCCTCTGAGAGTTGCGCGCCGTCTTCGATGTCCCACTTGTAAGTGGTGAGATACTTCAGCGACTTCGTCGCCAGGTCCATGTAGGCGAGGCGGAGATACTCGTTGTCCTTGTCGGTAGTGAGGTATATGCCCTTACCGTCGCGGCTGAATCCGATGGGATGGTAGAAGACCTTGTCGCTGCCCTTCGGCGTCAGTTCGGTCTTCTGCCCGTTAGCTGCATCAACCAGCCAGACGTAGCTCTCGTTGATGGAAATGTCGTTGACCACGAGCAGAGTGCGGTCGTCGGGAGACCAGTCGTGCACCTGCCAGCCACCACCCTGGTTTTCAGTGAGCGGTTTCAACACCGATGGTTTCGCGGTCGGGTCTATCACGTAGAAGTCGAGGTCAGTTCCGTTGCGCAGCGTACCGGCGTAAGCAATGCGGTCGCCGTTGTTCGACCAGACAAACTCGGTGTTGCGCGACTTGCCGTCGGTGAGCATGGTGATATCGCCCGAGGCCACGTCGTAGCGGAAGATCTGGTACCACTCACCTCCTCCGACGTCTTTGCGAAAGAGGAAGTAGTCGCCCTTGTGCGGTTGATAACTGGCGTCGGTAACGCGGTCGCCGAAGAACGTAAGCTGCGTGCGTGCTCCGCCCGGAGTGGTGACCTGATGTACCTGCACCGTGTCAGCGAAGCGCGTGCCGATCAGAATCTCGCGCTTCTGGGGATGCCAGCCATACATCGTCGCCGTGCGAAAGTCGGTGTATCGTGCTGCCCTTGCGGCGATGCTGGCCGGAATCGGTGGGATGTTCTCCAGGATCAGCGCGTCGTTGGGCGCAATGGTAGCGTCTTGGGCGAGACCGGCGGCCAGCAATCCAAAGAGAACTGCGCCCGACAAAAATATCCGCAATCTCGTAAGCATTTGATTCCTTTCATCGCAAAACAGGAAAGCGCAATGCGAACATCAGACGACAAGGGTATTGCCCACTACAACCTCGTGTAAAGTGATACAATCGTTACAGATGGGAAGCGGTGTACTTGGCGTCCGTGGCGACGAAATGAATCGTTTTCGTTCCTGCCGAGTCTAACTAGGGTGAGTGGAAGGAGCGTGGTGGATGGCAGGAAGTTCTCGTACAACCTTCACTAAGCGGCAGAAAGAACGTGCCCGCCAGGAACGGCAGGCGGAAAAGGCCCAGAAAAAGGCCCAACGCAAGCAGGAACCTGGTTCTCCCTCCGAAGCTCCCGCAGAACTCGTGATCACTCATGATGAAGAAGGTCAGCCACTGGGCTTTGACTTCCACGATTTCGGCAAGTAGTTGCTTACAAAGGTTCTCTTTTGGCGCGATCCGCGGTATCGCTGATGGCGCTGTGGTATAGTCCCGGTAGACGCTTATTGCCACGGTAGATGTGGTGCGAATAGTCCGATCTCAACTCTTGATCTGATTCCCGCCTCTCGGCTCCCGTAAATCACTTTAGCGATCGACCTAACTCGAGCGGCATCAGCAGTATCCTTCGCGACTCGCATCTCAGTATGCATATGCGCGAGTTGCCCCTCCTAGAAAGTACAAACGATTGACACAATTTAGCGAAATGCCCCTCTCTGCTGGGCTCCAGCAGAAGCTGGCGGCAGCACACTTTACAACTCCCACTCCGGTCCAGGAAATGGCCATCCCGCATGCGCTGGAAGGCAAAGACGTTCTGGCAACAGCCCAGACAGGCACTGGGAAAACTTTGGCGTTCCTGCTTCCCATTATGGAGAAGCTGGGAGCGAAACATGTACTAGGCGTTCGGGCACTGATTCTTGTCCCGACGCGCGAACTGGCGATACAGGTCCAGGACGTTTACGACAAGCTCCGTTATGGCAAATTGCCGAAGACAGCATTGGTCATCGGCGGAATGGCGGAGCGGCCGCAAATCGAAGCCGTCCGCAGGGGCGCCGGCCTGATCGTCGCAACCCCCGGCCGGCTGGAGGATTACCTGAAGCGCAGGCTCGTTGACCTCAGCAAGGTCGAGACGCTGGTGCTGGACGAGTCTGACCGTATGCTCGACATGGGCTTCTTGCCCGCGTTGCGCCGCATTGTTGGCTCGCTGCCTAGGCAGCGGCAAACACTTTTCTTCTCGGCGACTCTGGAAGCATCGGTTGCCGGACTGGTGAAGGACTACATGGTTAACCCCGTGCGGGTCGCGCTGGGTTCGACAAGCAAGCCGGTGGAGAGCGTTGAACTACACGCCTTTGAAGTGCCGGCGGCAGAAAAGTCCGACACGCTGCGGCGCTTGCTTTACGACGAGCAGGGGCAGACTCTGATCTTCGCGCGCACCAAGCGCGGCACCGAGCGACTGGCGAAGAACCTGATTCGCGATGGGTTCTCGGCAGCCATGATTCACGGCGACCGTACGCAGTCGCAGCGCGTCAGCGCGCTGAACGGCTTCGGTGCCGGCACATATAAAGTGCTGGTGGCGACCGACGTTGCTTCGCGAGGCATTCACGTGGACAACGTGGCGCACGTGATCAACTACGACCTGCCTGACCTGGCGGAGGACTTCATCCACCGCGTGGGCCGTACCGGTCGCGCCGGACTCAAGGGACGCGCTTCGACCCTGGTTTCAGGCGCCGAGATCGGCGAGTTGCGGGCCATCGAACGCACCTTGAAGTTGAAGATCGCGCGCAAGCGGATCGACAGCTTCGAGAGCGCGACGATCAAGCCCCGGGCCGTAAAGAACACTTTGGACTCGCGCACGCTGGCAGCGTTGCCGGGCGAAGTGTTCTGCTAAGTTTTGTTCCCGCCCTTTCGCAAGAAACAATGCGAAAGGATGGGGACCCACGTTCTGATTAGGTTCCGTATCTTCGCCAACCAGCGAGTCGATGCGGAACCCCGAAAAGATTCTTCCCATCCTGCGCGCCGAAACTGACGCAACGGATGGGAGTAGGTCGCCAAGTTCCGTCAACCAACGGAAGAACGGGCCACCAAAACTTAGTTTGCGACGAAAAGCCCCGGGAACTCCGGGGCTTTCGTGCGTCTGGACGAAGCGCTACTGGATCTCGATCACCGGTCCGGTCGTGGTCTTGACCTCGCTGACACGATCCACCACGTGCCGGGCGAACTTGAACAGCGAACGCGCATGCGGCGACTGGTCGCCTTCCAGCACGACCGGCTGGCCGGTGTCGCCACCCTTGCGGATGTCGGGATCGAGTTCGATGCTACCCAGAAACGGCACGCCAAACTGTTGCGCGGTGCGCTCCCCGCCGCCCTTGGAGAAGATGTCGATTTCGTGCTGGCAATGCGGACATAGGAACGATCCCATGTTCTCGACGATGCCAAGGATATCGACCTTCACCTGCTTGAACATCTCGATGGCCTTGCGCGCGTCCTGCAAGGCAACGTCGCTGGGCGTAGTGACCACCACCGCGCCGGTCACCGGCACAGTCTGAACCAGCGAAATCACCACGTCGCCGGTGCCGGGCGGCAGATCGATGATGAGGTAGTCGAGCTGTCCCCACTCGACCTGGCCTAGAAACTGCTTCATGATCGAGTGCAACATGGGACCGCGCCATACGAGCGGCTTATCACCGGGACTCAGAAAGCCCACGGAGATCACCTTCAGTCCGTAGCGTTCGGGCGGCAGGATGCGATCGCCTTTGACGACCTCGGGCGCGACAGTCGTACCCAGCATGGTCGGAACGTTGGGGCCATAGACGTCGGCGTCCAGAAGTCCGACTTTGAAGCCCATGCGCGCGAGCGCGATGGAGAGGTTAACGGCCAGGGTGGTTTTACCCACGCCACCTTTACCCGAACCGACGGCGATGATCGCGTCAACGCCGGGAAGGGGCTGAGGGCCGGCTGGCTCGGGGCCATGCGAGTGCGTATGGGAGCTCACGAGTGATTACCTACTGTGCTTGGAATATGCGGCGCGAATGCTGATTATACGACGTGGAGCGGCGGGCATGAGCTAGGCGGTATTAGCGGTAGACTTCCCTGCGATGACCAACTCGCAACACGAGTATCAGTAATCGGTCATCTTCGATTTTGCAGATGATGCGGTAGTCGCCAACTCGATACTTCCAGAACTCGCCCAGCCTAGTGCCTTGAAGTGCAGATCCAATGCTTCTCGGGCCTTTGAGCCTGGAGACCCTGTCCCGCAGAAACTTCAGAATTCTTCGGGATACTTGAGCATCCAGCTTGTCTAATTCCCGAACAGCTTCCGGCGCAAACTCAATCGCCCAATTCATGGGCTTTCAGTACCTGATTCAGTTTCACGCTACGGGTGCGGCCTGCACGCAGATTCGTAAGACGCCTCTCCGCGAGATATTTGTCTTCGAGATCATCGAGGTGCTCCAGAATCGCCTGTCGCGCATAAAAAGTCTTTGTCCGACCGGTACGTTTGGCAAGTTTGTCGAGGCGCGCTTCGATCTCTTCCGGCAGGCGTATGGCAAGCATGATGAACCCTCTCAAGTGGTGCTATACAAGTATAGCATCAAAAAACCGACCTCTACTTCCGCTCGTAACGAATCTTGAACACCTGCGCCCACTCGCCCGTTTTGCTTGGCATGAACACGCTGAACCAGTAGGCATCGTTGCCGTCGCGCCCAAGCGTGGACTTTATGTGCTGGGTCTTGCCGTCAGGCTGCATCACGTCAAACTCCTGATGCACCGTCTTGCCGTCCGGGTCGGGAGTCGAAGTGCCGATCGTCAGTTGGCCGGACTCCGAGGTGTAGAAAAAGCTGATCGCTTTCTTCGCCGGATCGTAGGCATAGAAACCGCTATAGTGCGGCTTGCCATCGAAGTCCGTGACGAAGTTAATGGCCTGGTGATTGGGCGCCCAAGTGATGTGGTTCTCGACGTGAGTCACCGAGCCGTCATCGGGATCCTTTACGTCACTCACCCACGTCCCACCAACCAGCCACGCTACCGGCGCTAGCGGACTATCGGCGCTCTTGGCCGGAGCCGCTTGAGATTGTGCGAACGCATTGCAGCCGAAAACGCAAAGCAACAGACTGGACCAAACGAATTTTCGGGATAACATTCTTTCCTCGCAGTGAGAAGACTCGGCATGATGCCACGCGACTGCGACGAACCGCAAGCCGATGGGACGAAACGCTGGTCAGCCTTGCTGCCTTGCTGTTACCATCAGTGCGTCATGTATCCGGCTTCCGACAGCTCGCGCTCATTGCCCCGGATTGAAATTGCTCCCTGCAATTTTCTTTGTTGTTGTTGTCGCTAACCGTTCTGTTCCCTCGTTATTCCGAAATCTGAAACTAATGACCTTCGGGATTAGTCCTAACCGCATGGAGAAAGTTCATGAAGATAGCCAATGATGTAACCGAGCTCATCGGCAACACGCCGCTGGTGCGCCTGAATCGAGTGACCAAGGGAGTCGGCGCGCTTATCGTCGCCAAGCTCGAAAGCTTCAATCCCTGTGCCAGCGTCAAAGACCGCATCGGCGTCAGCATGATCGAGGAAGCCGAACGGGCCGGCAAGATCCATCCCGGCAGGACGGTGCTGATCGAGCCCACCAGCGGCAACACGGGAATCGGGCTGGCCTTCGTGGCGGCGGTGAAGGGCTACAGGCTGATCATCGTCATGCCGGAGACGATGAGCACCGAGCGCCGCGTGTTGTTGCGCGCTTTCGGAGCCGAGCTTGTGCTGACACCCGGCCCAAAGGGTATGAAGGGCGCGATCTCGAAGGCACAGGAAATTCTCGCCAAGACGCCCGATGGCTTCATCCCGCAGCAGTTCGACAACCCTGCCAATCCCAAGATCCACTTCGAGACCACCGGTCCGGAGATTTGGAATGACACAGATGGCAAGGTCGACATCCTGATCTCTGGAGTCGGCACCGGAGGAACTATCACGGGAGTCTCTGAGTACATCAGGCCGCGCAAGCCTTCGTTCAAAGCGATTGCTGTAGAGCCCACGGAAAGCCCGGTACTCTCTGGCGGCCAGCCGTCGCCGCACAAAATTCAGGGCATCGGCGCCGGCTTTGTTCCCAGCATTTTGCGCACCGACTACATTGACGAGATCGTGCAGGTATCGAGCGACGATGCGCTGGTGATGGCGCGCCGCCTCGCCGTCGAAGAAGGCCTGCTGATGGGCATCTCGTCGGGCGCGGCGGTGGTGGCGGCAATTCGCGTTGGCGAGCGCCCGGAGAATGCCGGCAAGTTGATCGTCGTGGTGCTGCCGTCGTTTGGCGAGCGCTATCTGAGCAGCATTCTCTTCCAGCAGTTGCGAGACGAAGTACTGGCACAACCGACTGAGCCAGTATCGGTGTAGTTATGCGTTCCTACTTTCGCCTAATGCGCGAAGACATTGCCGCGGTGCTCGAACGCGATCCCGCGGCGCGCTCCAGGCTGGAGATCGTGCTGCTCTACTCCGGGTTGCATGCGCTGTGGTGGTACCGCATCCATCACTGGCTGTGGAAGCATGGGTGGCTCTTCCTCGCGCGCGCGCTTTCGCAGTTCGCGCGCTGGCTCACCGGCATCGAAATCCATCCCGGCGCGCGAATCGGCCGCCGCTTCTTCATCGATCACGGCATGGGAGTGGTCATCGGCGAAACCGCCGAGGTGGGCGACGACGTCACGCTCTACCAAGGGGTCACACTGGGCGGAACTAACCTCAACAAGGGAAAGCGTCATCCCACGATCGGCAACAGGGTGGTCATTGGTGGAGGCGCAAAGATCCTGGGCGCGATTAGCATCGGCGAGAACTGTCGCATCGGCGCCGGATCGGTCGTGCTTCGCGATGTTCCGCCGGATTCCACCGTAGTCGGCGTGCCCGGACACATCGTGTTCCGTAACGGCAAGCGCGTGGTCATCACCGACCCTAAGCAGATCAACGATCCTCTTTCCGAAGCGCTGGCCGCCGTCGCCACGGAAGTGAAGACACTGCGGGAACAGGTCTCGCGCCTCGAAGGCCGCGAACACATCGAAAGCGAGTCACTCGACGCCGCGATCGAGATGGACTATCAGATCTGAAGAAGTGAGAATGCTATCGCCGCCGGTTTAAACTGTGGCGTGCGTTTTCGCGACAATTCTGTACCGGGAAGACGTCTGGTAAAGGCCAGGGTTGTCTTTCTCTTCGCTGTGATGGCCGCCGCATGGGTTCCCCTTTCGGCGAGTGGTGCGTCAAGCGTCACCACCATCCAATTCGACGGCGAGCAGAATTACTACGCCAACGCACATCCCTACATCGAAGAGCCGTTGAAGCAACTCACGAAGCAAATTCCGCAGTTGAAAGACCTTCAGCCAGCCCAAGATCAGCAGGAGTTGCCCATAATTCTGCAGAAGGCCGGTGGCCAGGTGGACGATTTCTTCCGGCATATAACGGATCTGACGGCCCACGAGGAAATTTCCCTGACTCGGCTCAGACAGGAGAAGCCGTACACCAAGCCCGAGCTATCGGGCGAGCACGTTCACGACAGCTATCTGATCCTTCGTCATGGCGGCAGGGGCCAGACGGAGTTCATTGAATACCGCACCGATGGAAAGGGAGACAACTTCGACCAGGTGGTTGTGCAAAATGGTTTTCTCGTTACCTCGGGCTTTGCGTTGAGCTGCAATTACTTTTCAACCGGATTTCAATCCGAATCAACCTATCGCTATCTGGGCGACGAAAAAATCGGCCAACATGATTCCTACGTCGTCGCCTTTGCCCAGGAGCCAGCTAAGGCAACTCTCTCCATCCGGATGAGAGGGCGAAGCGAAACCCCGGCGCACGTGCTGGTGCAGGGTGTCGCGTGGATCGACAAGAGCGACTTCCAGATCGTACGCATGCGCACCGATCTGCTTGCACCGAGAAAGGACGTTGGGCTCAATCAGGAGACCACGGAAATTACCTTCAGCAAGGTTCAGCTCGCAGACATCGCGTCACCCTTGTGGCTGCCGAGCAGCGTTAAGGTGTATGTCGAGTTCACTTCCCAAAATGGTGACGTCGATCAGTTCTTCGAGCTGAGCTATCACAACGAGCACCGCTATACGAACTATCAGCGGTACCGGGTGTCGGCGAAAGTGCTACCCTAAGCGGCAACTCCGTTTGAATCGAATCACGAAATCCGCACTCCAATAACCCTGAAACACGAGGAGGCCACCGCAATGGGCACAACTGCTCAAGAAACAGGTAAGAAAACTGACCAGCCCACCACCGAAAAGCCCGGCAGCAGCCGCGCCGCATTACTGGCCGGTCGCATCGAGGAAGGCGCTGCCTTCCTGGCTGCCTTCGCTGAAGGACTTTCGGATGCGGAATGGCGCGCGCCCGTATCAGACACCGATCATCGTTCGGTCGGTGTCATCGTGCACCACGTCGCTTCTGTTTATCCTATCGAGATCGATCTGGCGCGAGCCATCGCCAGTGGTAAGGCCGTTACAGACGTGACGTGGGAACTTGTCGCCCAGTTGAATGCCAAGCACGCTGACGAGCAGGCGGACGCGACAAGGGACGCCACTCTCGAGCTTTTGCGGCGGAATAGTCACGAGGCTGCGGCCGCCGTACGCGCATTTACCGATGACGAGTTGGACCGGGCAGCGGCCTTCTCGCTAAGCTTCGGCGCGCCCGTCACCGCGCAGTTCGTTATTGAGGACCACGCACTTCGGCATAGCTGGCATCACCTCGCACGTATCCGCATTGGACTCCGCCGGTAAGCTTCGGAGTCGGGCGGTGCGTCTCGCGGCAGTTTCTGTCAGCCTGTTATGCGATGTGCGCCGCCTTCACGATCAGCGCCGCTAGCGCAGCACCCAGCAGTGGCCCCAGTATCGGTATCGGCGCATATGCCCAGTCGGAACTTCCCTTCCCCGCCACTGGCCACAGCGCATGCGCCACGCGCGGACCGAAGTCCCGCGCGGGATTGATGGCGTAGCCGGTCGTCCCGCCCAGCGACAACCCAATCGCCCACACTAGTATCGAAATGAAATATGCTCCCAGTCCTGTCGTCAGTCCCGTGGGAGCCACGGCCTTCGAGCCGATAGCTGCCACTACTACAATCAGCAGCATCGTGCCGATTACTTCGCAGAACAGGTTTCCGGGGTAATGACGGATCGCAGGCGAGGTACAGAAAACAGCGAGTTTTGCGTCGCGATCTTCGGTCATTTTCCAATGCGGCAGGAAATACAGCCACACCAGCGTCGCGCCGCAGAACGCGCCGAGAAATTGCGCGCTCCAGTAAGGAACGATCTTCGCGTAGTTGCCGGAGGTAATAGCGAACGCCAGCGTCACGGCGGGGTTGATATGCGCATCGGCACTGCCGAACGCAATGGCCGTGAAGATGCCACACAGCACGCCGAATGCCCAACCGGCGGTGATTACGATCCATCCGCCGCCCTCGCCTTTCGAGCGCTTCAGCAAAACGTTGGCCACCACGCCATCGCCCAGCAGGATCAGCACCAGCGTTCCCGCAAACTCGCCTACAAACGGTGAATTCATGTCACGCCTCTTCCTCGACCCAATCAAAGCTCCGCGTGACCGCCTTCTTCCACATGCGATACATGTCCTCGCGCTTCTCCCCAGCCATGTTGGGCTTCCAGGTTTTGTCCACCGACCAGTTAGCTCGCAAATCGTCGAGATCGCGGTAATAGCCCACCGCCAGCCCCGCCGCATACATCGCGCCCAGCGCAGTCGTCTCCTTGATCGCAGGACGCACCACCGGACGATCCAGGATGTCCGACTGAAACTGCATCAACACGTCATTGTCGACCATGCCACCATCGGTGCGCAGCACGTCCAGCTGAATGCCTGAGTCCTTCTCCATCGCTTCGACCACTTCGCGCGTCTGGAATGCCGTCGCCTCCAGCGCAGCGCGAGCAATATGCGCCTTGTTCGCGTAACGCGTGAGCCCGCAAATCACGCCCCGCGCGCTCGACTTCCAGTAAGGGGCGTAGAGTCCGGAGAAGGCCGGCACGAAATACACGCCGCCGTTGTCCTCCACCTGCTTCGCCAGCGTCTCGACCTCCGCACTATTACGGACGAGATTCAGATTGTCGCGCAGCCACTGGACCAGCGCTCCGGTGATGGCGACGCTGCCTTCGAGCGCATAGTGCGCGGGTTGCTTTCCAAATTGATATGCCACCGTTGTAAGCAATCCGAACTTGGATCGCACCGGCTTTTCATCGGTATTGAGCAACAGGAAGCAGCCTGTGCCGTAAGTGTTCTTCGCCTGTCCCGGCTCAAAGCAGGTTTGCCCGACCAGCGCGGCCTGCTGATCGCCCAAGTCTCCGGCCAGCGGAACGCCCGCCAGCGGTCCAGCTGCCACGTTTCCATACACCTCGCTGCTCGACGCGATGCGCGGCAACACCGCGACAGGAATGTCGAACAAGCCGAGTATCTCCTCGTCCCACGTCAGAGTTTCGAGATTCATTAACTGTGTGCGACTCGCGTTCGTCACATCTGTAACGTGAACTCCGCCGTTCGTGCCACCAGTCAAGTTCCAGATCAGGAACGTATCGATGTTGCCAAAAATGACTTCGCCAGATTCAGCCAGCGCGCGCACGCTTGCGACGTTCTCCAAGATCCACCAGATCTTCAGTCCGCTGAAATACGTCGCCAGCGGCAGCCCGGTCTTGGCGCGCAATTGGTCCTGCCCGCCGGATTTCGACATCTGCTCGACGTAGCCGCTAACGCGGGTGTCCTGCCAGACGATGGCGTTGTACACCGCCTGCCCTGTCTTGCGGTTCCACACTACGGTGGTCTCCCGCTGGTTGGTGATGCCGACGGCGGCGAGGTCGCTCGCCTTCAGCCCCTTCGATTGCATGGCCTCGGCGATGACCTCCTGCGTGCGCGTCCAAATCTCCGCCGGACTGTGCTCCACCCATCCCGGCTGCGGATAAATCTGTTCATGCTCTTTCTGCGCCGTGGCCACGATCTGCCCGGAGCGGCTGAAGACGATGAAGCGCGTGCTGGTTGTACCCTGATCGATGGCGCCGACGTAATCCGGCATAATTCTCTGTCCTTTGCCTGCAGTTGAATTCAGCCCAAGAGGAAGGTTCTACGCCTTCGCGCCGTCCTTCGCCAGTCCAATCTTCTCCGTCCAGCCGGAAATCGTCCGCACATAGTCGTCAACCTCGCGTTGGGTGTGCGCCTCATCCCATGCCATTTCACCCCGCATCACCGCGGCGGCGACAGGCGCGGCGGCGATCGCCGTCTTCCAGCTATAGAATTGCAATCCGGTGCGGCGCTCCAGCACGTCGTCGAGCGTAGCTGCCATTTCATTGCGTGCGCTGTAAGCGATCTCTGCCCTGATCGCGGGATACCCTTCACCGATTGGCAGCGCCAGTTCTGACTGTTGACGGGCGAGGTCGAGCACAGCCCCGGCGTTCGTCCCAAACTTTTCTGACAAGTGCCGCGCCGTCGAATCGGGCACGCCATACTTGGCGGCCAGCGTTTGGGGATAGTCGGCACTATAGCCCTCCGAGCCGCTTAGATGGTGCTCGCGCGTTGTGCACCCACCCACCGGAAGGCCGAGTTGCTGCTGCACCACGTTGATCGTGTCTTCTGCCATGGCGCGATAGGTCGTCCACTTGCCGCCCATAATGCTGATCAGACCGCTCTTGTGATCCACCTCCACTTCGTGCTCGCGAATCAGCTTCTTGGTCTTGCCCGGCTTGCCCGAACTCACCAGCGGACGCACGCCCGCGAACCCGCCCACAATGTCCTCGATCGTGAACGGCCGCGAGAGGTAGCGATTCAACTGCCGCAAAAGATAGTTCGCCTCCGAGCGTTTCACGACCAGCTCTTCCTCGTGCGTGACTTCGTCGTCGGTAGTGCCCACCAGCAAGCGCCCCAGCCACGGGATTGCGAAGATCACGCGCCCATCGTCGGTCTTAGGCACCACCACAGCGTCAATCGTGTGTTCGTCGAGCGGCAGCAAGATGTGTACGCCCTTGCTCAACCGCAGCCGTTTTTCCACGCCCGGCTTTGCCATCTCGCGGATATGGTCCGAGTACGGCCCGGTCGCATTAACAAAGGCCCTCGCCCGCACCGTGGTGCTCGTCCCGGTGAGCTGATCTTCGATCCCTGCCGCGCAGATTTTTCCGACAGTATCCTGCTGCAGCCTGACAACGCGGGCATGGTTGACCGCCTCGCCACCAGCCTGCGCGAAGGTCTGCACCAGCGCAACGCAGTAGCGCGCATCGTCGAACTGTCCATCGGCGTAGGCGATGGTCCCCTTCAGACCGTTGCCTTGCAAGAGCGGCCAGCGGACTAGCGAATCCTTGGCCGAACGATATCGGCTGGGAAAGAAATTGTGCTTCCCCGCGATGCGGTCGTAAATCTTGACCCCGACGCCGTAGTAGAAGACGTCCCACCGCGAATAGCACGGGACGAGAAACTCCATGGGATGCGCCAGGAAGCGCGCATTGTCGAGCATGAACCGCCGCTCCCGCAGCGCCCGCTTCACCACGTTGTACTGCCCAGGATCGAGATCGGTGACGGCCTCCTGTAGATAGCGCACTCCACCGTGGATCAGCTTGGTCGAACGGCTTGACGTGGCCGATGCGAAGTCGCCTGCCTCGATCAGCACGGTACTAAGTCCGCGAAATTGAGCGTCCAGGGCACAACCGGATCCCGTGGCGCCACCGCCGATGACACAGACATCGAAGCTTGCGCCGTCGATCTTCCGCCACGCCTCGGAGCGATGCCTCATGCACGCTCCAGCGAACCCGCGCACGACTGGTACAGCGCCCAAGCCGCTAACGTCTGCGCGTCCTTGATGCGATTGTCGCGGACAAACTCCTGCAGTTGGACGAGACTAACTTTGCGGACCACGAGGTCGTGCTCCTCGACGTCGGGTTGGCGTGCTGCCTGTGTCAAACCGGTCGCGACGAAGGCATACGTCTTCTGATTGGTATACGCGCAGGCGATGTGGACCTGGCCGAGGCATTCCAACCTCTCTGCGACCAGTCCCGTCTCACCCTGCAACTCTCTGCGCGCAATTTCCTCTGGGTCGACGTCGTTTCGTTCCAGGCTGCCTTGCGGAAACTCCAGCGACTTCTCCCCAATGGGATAGCGAAACTGCTCGACGAGGTACACCTCGTCGCCCTCGATCGCCAGCACAATCGCGCTGTCGCACTTCTCGACGACGCCGTAGATGCCGCGCGCTCCGTTATCGCGCTCGATCTCATCCTCGCGTACCGTCATCCAGGCATTGCGATACACCAAGCGTGAGTTCAATTGCCGAATCGTCATAGCTCTTTCCCGCAAATCAGTCTCTCATGCACAAGCATTCGCGGCTGCGCGAGCTGTGTGGCATCATGGCGGCAATGGCTATCACCGCTGATATTGCAGTCGTCGGCCTCGGAGCCGTAGGTAGCGCTACGCTGTACCAGTCGGCGAAGCTTGGCGGCAAAGTGATCGGCATCGACCGCTTCGAGCCGCCACACGACCAGGGTTCTTCGCACGGCGAGACGCGCATCACCCGCCAGGCGATTGGCGAAGGCCGCGAGTTCGTGCCGCTCGTCCTGCGCTCGAACGAAATCTGGGACGAACTGGAAGCCGCGACCGGCCGTGACCTGATGACCCGTAATGGCGGACTGATTCTGGCCTCGCCCAACATCGAAGGCAAGCATCACGGGTCAAACTCGTTCCTGTTGGAAACCATCGACGCCGCCCGGGCTTTCGGTATCCCGCACCAGCAGCTCAGCGGCGATGACATTCACCGTCTTTATCCGCAATTTCGGCTCACCGCCGATGAAGCCGGTTACTTCGAGCCGGGCGCAGGATTCCTGCGGCCGGAAGCCTGTGTGGAGACGCAAATCGAGCAGGCGAAGAAATTGGGCGCGAGAGTGTTCACCTCAGAAACCGTGCTGCAAATAACACCAACGAACGGCGGGGTTGAAGTCACGACGAACAAGGCGACATACTCTACCGCTAGAGTCATCCTGACCGCCGGTCCATGGATCGCGAAGTTCCTGCCGCCTGAGTTTGCCAGTCACTTCGCCGTCTATCGCCAGACGCTGTGCTGGTTCGCGCTACAGCAAAACTTCGAGCGCTACTCGCCCGAACATTTTCCGGTGTTCATCTGGATAACTGGTGACCGCCTGCAGGACATGCTTTACGGCTTCCCCGCCATAGACGGTCCCGACGGCGGCCTCAAGGTCGCTACTGAGCGCTACGAGAACACCGTGGATCCCGACGCGGTTCCGCGCGCCGTGAGCGAAGAATCGACCTCGTCCATGTTTTCTGAATACATCGAGCCCCGCCTGCCCGACGTCAGCGGCCGATGCCTGCGCACTTCGACCTGTCTCTACACCGTCACGCCCGACGCGAAATTCGTCGTCGACTTCGCCGACGCCGGCCACAATATTCCGTTCGCGTCGGCGTGTTCCGGCCACGGCTTCAAGCACTCGCCCGCAGTGGGCGAAGCCCTTGCGCAGCGAGCACTGGGACTACCCGCGAAAATCGACTTGTCGGTTTTTGCTTTGGAGAGGTTAAGGTAACCGCGATAGCGTTTACTTCACCGTCACGTCGTCGGGCGTGCGTTTGTGGTGAAGCTTGTGCGAGACGTCCGGCCAGAACTCGAGAACGAAATCGCCGACGATGCCCCAACCGAATGACACAGCCGTCCGGCTCATGGTCAGTCCAAAGCCTCGCTCTTCCTGAGGATAGTATGCGTTGGAAATGCCCCCCGCCGTCAGGGCACCGAAAACGTTCGAGTAGCTGAAAACCGGGGAGCGGTCCGAGTCCTTTTTCGTCACGAATTCCTGTTCAAAGACCGAGGCCATTCGACGTTTCTTCGTGCTGCTGTTACCCAGGCGGAAGTAACGCGGGTCTTGCTTGAACAAAACGGGGTAGAAGTAATTGCTGAAGAACCCCGAATCGAACCCGTCAACGAACGCCGAGCCAAAGCGTTTGCCGTAGCCGGAAGCTCCCTGGCCATAGCCTTCGAAGGAATTCGATGCCTGGCTGATACCGGCCTGAAATCCCGCCGACAGGTATGGAAACGGGGTCGCATACGCGCGAATCATCAGGTCGAACTTCTGTCCCTTCGTTAATGCCGGTGCATATTGATAGTTGGTCATGCCGTAGATCGGCACGATTCCCAACATCCTCTGCCTCTTTTCTTCCTCCAGGATTTCCTCGGCGGTCTTCCTTGGGGGCGTCTGGCTAGCTTGGGGATTCGGCGCCTCGATCCCGGGCGCAGGGGTAGCGGGCGCCTGTGCTGCCGGCGTGGTAGCGGCGGGGGCTTGAACCGTAGGGTCTTGACCGGTAGGCGTCTGGGAGAACCCCGACACCGCCCAGAGCATTAACATCCCAACAAAAATCAGCCCAAAAGGTAACTTCATGCGAGAAAAAGAGCCCACCATATAGTTCACGGTCGGGACAGGCAGAGTTCCAATATCGAAGCGGAATCCACCTGCGGAGTGGACAAATTTAAGAGTACCAGAGGGGCGACGCTAAAGCCTCTGTGGGAGCGACTTCCGGAGTTAAGAAGTGTAACTTGCCAGGCTGCCTATGCGCTCTTCGGCGGCCGCACCAATGCCAGGGTAGTGAGATCGTTCTGCTCTGCAGCCGAATGGGCGTATTGCTGAACCGCCTGCAGGGCCGCCGAAGCCACTCCATGGGCACTCGTCAACGAAGTCTGCCCGAACTGCTGTTTAAGCCTCTGGAGCCCAAACTCCTCTTTTTTATGGGTTGCCTCTACTACGCCTCGCGAAACCAGCAGCAGCGCGCCGCCTCGGGGAACGGCAGCCGTAGGAGCTTCGTAGGTTGACGCTGCAAATAGTCCGAGGGGCAGTCCCGTGGCCGGAAGCTCGCTGATGTCTGAGTTGTAGCGCAGCAGGCCGGGCGTGTGTCCCGCATTCACGTAGCAGACCGTGCCCTGCTCTTCGTTGTAGCAACCTACAAAGGCGGCGCAGGAGCGCACTCCCGCAGCGGCGGCCCGAATGCTCACATTCAGCTCGTGGCAGAACTCCATCATGGCGTCGGCCTCGTTCAACTCATCATGGGCCAGACAGAGGGGGCCCTGATCCCGGAAGGTCTGGTTCGCCGCCGCAACGATGCCGCGATTTTCGCTCAGTTCCCCGGCGACATCGAGCAGCCCAAACAGAACTCGCCTGGGATTGGCGCGCGCGAACTGATAGAAATCGCCTCCAACCCGCTGGCCGTGCACCAGTCCCGCGATGTCGGCTCCCGCCAACTGAGGAACCTCAGCACGCGTGGGTGCGGCGTCGGGAACATGCGATTCAGTTCGCCAGAAAGAAAATCTCATTGCCCTGCCCCGGAAAGAACTCGATCATAACCCACCGGCGGCAATTGCAACACCCCGCTCGATGGGTATCGCTGCCGTTTAGATCTGAGCGGAGCTAGGGGACTCTGACAGCTTGTCTGCGCGAGGCTCACGTTCACAGATCGCTTTCGCATAACAATCGCTATGAACGGCCTTGCCTCGCTCGTCAGTGCGAGCAGTTGCGATGTCCACAGGCTGGTGGCACCGATAGCAAATGACAGTTTGACCAATCACGCGGGGAAGCTCAAAAAAAAAT
Source organism: uncultured Acidobacteriaceae bacterium (assembly GCA_963699185.1). GTDB lineage: Bacteria > Acidobacteriota > Terriglobia > Terriglobales > Acidobacteriaceae > DASRAA01. The sequence continues at coordinate 3,451,268 of OY969419.1, forward strand.
TAGAGGGTAACGGTCGGGCAGAATATAACAACGGAGCATCGGAGTTGTCAAAGCAGCAAGTTGACGCGCAATTCGAACGAACCACTTCACCGATCGCGTCCCGTTTGCGAATAATCTGCGGTCTGATACATTGTGTCCGCTTGGGTTGATCGCCCTTTGGACCACTGTAGCGGCAGCCGAAGTTCGGGCCAGGAGGCACGGCGGTGCGCATCGTCAGCGTTGGCGAGATTCTTTGGGACGTGATCGGTAAGAACGAATACCTGGGCGGAGCGCCGTTGAACTTCGCGGCCCACGCCCAGAAGCTGGGCCACGAGGTGTATCCGCTCAGCGCTGTCGGCGCCGACGCCCGTGGCCACAAGGCCCTCGACCTGCTCAGAGCCCGCGCCATGTCCACCGAATTCGTGCAGGTGCTGAAAGACAAGCCCACCGGCACCGCGGAAGTCGAACTCGACATGGAAGGCAAGCCCTCGTTCCGCATCCTGCGGCCCGTCGCCTACGACTTCGTTGATCTTACCGACCACGAACTCAAGCGCTTTGCCGAGATCAAGCCTGACTGGATTTACCTCGGCACGCTGTATCACATGTCAGCGCAGGCGTTGGCATCGACGAAGAAACTGCTGAAGGCGGTTCCCAAGGCCAAACGCTTTTACGATGTCAACCTTCGCGAAGGCCACTGGAGCCTCGCCACCATCGAGCAACTTTCGTCCCTCGCCACCGTCACCAAGCTCAGCGATTCCGAAGCCGAGTCGCTCGATGCCGGCGTCGATGCCTCCGAAGGGCCCGGCCACTCCATCGAAAACTTTTGCCGCCGTTGGTGCGACCGCTTCGGCTGCGAAACCATGTGCGTGACCTTTGGCGAACGCGGCTGCGCCATCCTCAAGGACGGCAAGTACAGCCAGGCACCGGGCTACCACGTCACCGTCGCCGACACCGTGGGTGCGGGCGATGCCTTCTCCGCCGCCTTCGTTCACGGCCTCAGCCAGGGATGGGATTCGGAACGCATCGCGCTATGTGCCAACGCCGTAGGTGCGCTGGTGGCCAGCCGCTCCGGCGCGATTCCCGACTGGAGCATCGCCGAAGCCCACGTCTTGATGTCCGTCCAGGCCCGTTGAGACTCACTACTTACTTCGCGGTTACCGTAATCTCCGCCGAAGCAGACTTGCTGGGATCGGCCGTGCTGGTCGCGACCAGATGATACGTCCCCGGAGTCTTGGGCGCGGTATAGGTCGAGTACAGCGAGATGGCGCCCTCCTTGGCGTATGCCCCTCGCGTCTGGATCTGTCCAGCGTTGTCGCCCTCTTCCACCTTCCAGGTCACTTCGCTAGTGGGAGCGCCCGTCACCGTTGCGGCGAAGTCAACTCCCTTGCCCGCGGCCACCTTCGCCGTCGTTGGAAACATCGTGATCTCGACCGGGGTGGGCTTGGCGTTTGCTGACATCGACGAACGCAACATCCACACGATGCCGCCGACCGCCAGAAACGCCACGATCACGGCCCCGATCAGCACCGGAGAAATCTTGCTTCTCCTGCCGCTCACCTCCGCAGAGCCCGGCGCAGCCGCAAAGGGCACTGACGCATAGTGCGTCACCACCGGATTTTCGGCAGCCCTCGCTGGCGCATCGGCATAAGCGGGCGCGGGCGCTCTCACCGGTTCAGGTTCGCTGTACGCGGCAGGTCCGGGCGTCGTAAACAACGACGGCGGGGCGGCCCCTTCTTCCGGCCAGTGCACCGCTGAATCCAGCGACGGCGGAGCTGCCTCCACTGGAGGCGGAGCCGCAGGCCGCGGTACTCGCATCGGCATAATTTCCGCGGTCGAACGAATCGGTCGAACGGATACTGGAGCCGGAACGCTCGCGGGCTGCTCTGCTCGGGCTGGCGGCGCCGGTATCCTCGGCGTGTCGGTATCGCTGGGAATCACCGCCCGCCGCGTCCCGCACTGGGAGCAAAACCGCTCTTCGTCATTCATCTGCCGTCCGCACGCGATACAAAACATCCATTCCTCCACTGTCTAATGAAAATGCGACCGTCTTCGGGGCGCTAAACCAAAAACCCCTTAGTTGGCCGCTTGTTGCTGCGTGATCAATACGATATCGGAATTCGACTTGCCCCGGGTCACGGCCAGCTTCTTGTTTGGCCAATCGTAGGAGTATCCATACGTGACGAGGTCGGAGAAATTTGTGACCTGCACGGGCGCTCCGCCGTCTAGCGACTGCTTCACGAGGTTCGATACGCCCTTCTCGGTTATGGGATACAAGATCGACTTGCCGTCGGCGGAAAACTGCATCATGCCGGAGATCAGGCGATGGGCGTCGAAGCTCTTGACCGGGGCGCCGCCATTGGCGGGGATTACCTTGATCAGCAGCTTGATCTGAACGCTATCGCCCTCGATGGCAAGCATGGCGACCTGCTGAGCGTCCTGCGAAATTGCGCCGAATTCGACGACATCGTCAGATAGCCGCTTGGGCTCGCCGCCTTCCAACGCCATCCGCATGAGAAGTTGCTTGCCATTGACCAACGACACGTAGACGAAGAACTGGTTGTCGGGCGAACACTGCGGGGCCTGGTCGGACTTGCCGTTAGTCAGCCGCGTGGTTCGTCCACCGGCAACATCGAGGCGATAGATATTCAGGGCCTTGGTTTCTTTAGTGGGCATGGTGAACAGCGCGTGTTCTCCGTCCGGACAAACGGACAGCTGAAAGATCGGCAAGTTGGTCTGGAAAGTCACACTACGGTCGCTGCCATCGGCGTTGATGGAGGAGATGTGGCCGTCGTAGTCGAGGGCCAGCAAGCGTCCATTCTTGAGCCAGCCCAAGCCGATGTCTCCGTGAGTGTCTACCAGCTGCGACGTGGCGCTCGCGTTGGGATCCGACGGCATCACGTACAGTCCCGTCTCCGGGATCGTCTGAATCACCACCAGTTCTTTAGCGTCTTTGGTCAATGCCAGCGAATTCACGGTGTACGTGTTCAAGTCGTTAGTGATGCGGCGGAATCGGCCGCTCCGGACGTCAACCTCGCCGATCTGGCCGTCCCACTTGGTCGTGGTGTCCCGAAAAATCATCAGGATGTTGCGACCATCGGGGGTCCACACCGGCTTGTTCAACTGAGCCGTGGCCGCGTAAACCGTCTTTTCCTTGCCCTCGTTAACATCGAGCGTCACGATCCGTCCCAGGCTCTTACCTCCCGGATCGATTACTGCCGCCGCAATCGATTTCCCGTCCGGAGACCACGCCGGATCGTTGTAACCCGGAATCGGCAGCGTCGCCAGCACTCGCTCGTTGGTGCCATCGGCATGGGCAATGATCAGCTTCGAATTTGCCTCGGCTGAGCTGTTGCGGACAAACGCCATCTGCTGTCCGTCGGGGGCGAAGGTCACTGGAGAGTCCACGTCCTCGATCAGTTGGTGCGGCGTGCCACCGAGCACGGGAATCTGGTACAAAACCCCGATATTGGGACGTTGCGGCTCAATCCGCACAAAGTACAAGTAATTGCCGTCGGGCGTGAACGTCAGGCCAATGTACGTACTCTCTGTGCCGGGAATGATTTCCTTGTCGCTGCCGGTGGCAATGTGGCGCATCCACAGGCTCTTCTTCCCGGCTCCATCGTCGCGGACGTTGAAGACGTACTGCCCGTCGGCCGAAACCGTCGCCAACTTTACCTTGCCGGAACTGGTGAGCTTTTCCATGCTCATGTTCTGGAACGGCATCGGTCCCGAGTCGCGACGGTTCCAAAGGGAGTAAACTCCGAACGCTGCTGCCGCCAGAATCGCCGCCACCACGACTGTCACGAGGCCTGCACGGGTTTTATGCTGCCTCGCGTTGTCAATCAGGACGCGCCCACTCGACCCGTGTTGGCCAACCCCGCTCACCGGCGCTACTGTTGGCGACGATGGCGGTGCCGCCGTCACGACTCCCGATTGCGCCGATGCCGCAGCTCCCCGGCTGGCGTCGATGTCCCGCTTCAGCCGCTTCAGGTCAGCGCGCAACTCTGCCGCCGACTGGTAGCGCAGATCAGTGTCCTTCTCCAGCGCCTTATCGATGATCTCTTCCAACTTCGGTGGAATCGCTGCATTGATCTGCGTCGGACGAGGCGGACTGCCCGTCAGGATCCCCTGGAAAACTACTGCCGACGTCTTGCCCTCGAACGGGACCCTTCCCGTCGCCATCTCGTACAGCACAGCGCCCAGCGAGAATAGGTCACTGCGGCCGTCCAACTCATCGCCTCGCGCCTGCTCGGGCGACATGTAGGCCACCGTCCCCACCGAGCTTCCAGGCGAAGTCAGTTGCGGACGCGCCATCGTAGGCGCCTCGCCTCCCACCGTCTCCAGCGCCGCTTGCCGGTCACGGGCCAGCTTGGCCAAGCCGAAATCCAGGATCTTGGCCTGCCCGCGCGTGGTCACAAAGATGTTTCCCGGCTTAAGGTCGCGATGAACAATCCCCTTGCTATGTGCGACGTCTAAACCGTCCGTCACCTGAATGCCGATGTCGAGAATCTTGTCCAGGGGCAACGGAATGCCTTGGATCTTGTCGCTCAGGCTCTCGCCCTCCAGCAGTTCCATAGCAATGAACGAGCGACCGTCGCAGTCTTCGATGGCGTAAATGGTGCAGATGTTGGGATGGTTCAGGGCCGACGCCGCGCGTGCTTCCTGTTTGAACCGCTCCAGCGCCAACGCATCTTGTTCCGCGTCAGGCGACAGGAACTTCAGGGCAACGTGACGTCCCAGCCTGCTGTCCTCGGCCTCGTACACCACGCCCATGCCACCCGCGCCAATCCGCCGCAAGACCGTGTAATGCAGGATTTTCTGCCCAATTTCGGTATCCAAGTCTGGGTTCTCCGAGAAAGTAAGCCAACTCTATTGTGCCCTAAGAACCCCGTCAAGGAAGACTGGCTCGGCTCGGCTTAGCCCCTTTCACCGCGCCAGGGCCTAACGTGAGCTGCACCACCCCACCTTCCGGCCTTAATAGCGCAAAAGTACCAAAAATGGTTCCATACCTATGGCATGTATGTGCATAATCTTGCACACCAGTTTGGGCGCTAATAAACTAAGAGGTTTGCTTTTAATGCTTTAGGTGAATCTTGTTGTGGCAATCTACTTGCGCAGTAGTATAACTGCGGTACTAGCTGCAGCGCCCCGGACACAGGCTATCTTTAAGAAGTTTTCACGCGAATTGTTGGCGTGACGTGCTATGGTTGGTAACCGCCGCCTTAGGGGAGTAACCCCAGGGTAACCGATGGGCATGGGAATGGTGTTCTCAACCAGCGCCCTAATTTGTATCAACTTGAACCTTTTTCGGAGAAGCCCATGAAACTTCGCTTCGTCGCAGTAGTCTTTGCGGCCACTTTTGTTCTGTTGGCCGCCGTCGCCAGCCCCGCCCAAGTTTATTTCCAGAACCCCAACTTCAATGGTGCGTTCGCATCGCAGAACGACACCAATGGTTTTGGCAACTTTGCCACCGTCTACGACAATTTCACCCTCGGCTCCACCACCAGTTTGTCATCCGTCGAGTGGATCGGCTCCTACTTCAACCCACCGGTACAAGGTCCAATCACAGGTTGGACGCTTCAGTTCTATGCCGATGCCGCGAATCAGCCGGGTGCCTCGATCTATTCGACGCACGTAGCTGGGACTGCTGGCGAGACTTTCCTCCAATTCGATAACGTAGGCGACCCGACTTACCTGTACGGCATGAACGTGAACTTCACCGCCGCCGCTGGTACGCAATACTGGCTGTCGGTGGTTCCTGACCTCGGATTCCCGCCGCAGTGGGGCTGGGAAACATCGAGCCAAGGTGATGGCCTCTCCTACCAGGACTTCATGGGTGTGCGCAGTCCCCTGACCAGCGACTTGTCCTATGCGTTGTTCGCAGGCACTACGACCCCAGAGCCGAGCACGCTGATCATGCTAGGCACCGGAGTTCTCGGTCTGGCAGGCACGCTTCGCCGCAAGCTGTTCTAAGCAACCAATCACCTGAGCAACCAGAAAGCCGCCTTCCGGGCGGCTTTTCTTTGCAGTGGTTGCCTATCTCGCTCACCGTTTCGCTTCAAACACCAGGTTGAACGGCGTCTCGGCTGCACGCCGAAAGTGTTGGAACCCGCCTTCCATCACCACTTCCCGAATGCGTTTCTCTCCTGCTTGCGCTCCGAGCGCCAGTCCAACCTCCTGCGACATGGACGCCGGAGTGCAGATCATGGTCGAAGCGGAATAGAAGATCCTTCCGATCGGATGCAGATTGCCCTGGATGGAATCCTCAGCCCGCGGCTCGACGATCATCCACACGCCGCCCGGCTTCAGCGAACGAAAGACATGCCGCACTGCGCCGACCGGATCGCCCATGTCATGCAGGCAATCGAAGAACGTCACCAGATCGTAATCGCCGCCGGGATACGCCTTGGCCGATGCAACTTCAAAGACCACGCGATTGCCCAGTCCGGCGTGCTCCGCGAGCGTCCGTGCCCGCTCAATCGAGCCGGAGTGATAGTCGTATCCGGTGAAGGCCGAGTTCGGATACGCGCGTGCCATGATGATGGTGGACGCACCGTGTCCGCAACCCACGTCGGCGACTTTCGCACCACGCTTCAGTCTGGCCTCGACACCCTCAAGCGCCGGAATCCAACTCGAAATAAGATTGGCGTTGTAACCCGGCCGGAAAAACTTCTCCGTGCCTTCGAATAACCAGTGATGGTGTTCATGCCAACCGACGCCGTCTCCGGTCTTGAAGGCCCGCAAGAGGTTCTCCACGTCATGGGCCACCGAAACCGCCGCCAGGAAGAAGCCCGGCAAGTATGCGGGACTGTCGTCTTGCGCCAGCGCGAACGCCTGCTCAGGAGAAAGCCAGTAGCTGTTGCTGGCCGCGTCGTAATTGACGTACCCGCCCGCTGCCTGGGCATTCAGCCACTCCCGCACGTAACGCTCCGCCGTTCCGGTCTTGGCTGCGAGCTCCGCGGAAGTCAGTTTCGCGCCGTCTCCCATCGCCTTGTAAAGGCCTAATTGCTCGCCGATCGCAATCAGCGAAGCGCTCATGGCTGCTCCCATGTCGCCGATGGCCTTGCCCATAAATTCGTTGAGTTTCGCTTCGTTGAGTGGTGCTTGAGTTACCTGGGTCCCCATACACACTCCTTGCTAGGTTGATTTGAATTGCCGAATACGAGTGCCGGGATCTACGAGGCCGTTGGACGGAGTGGAGCGAAGGGACGGCAGGGAGTATACACCCGCCAGCGCCACGAAAGCGCCATGAAATTACGACTGCCGGCTGGCGAACGGCGACCTCAATGACAAAAGCCGCCCATTGGGACGGCTCTTCATCATTGCCACGGTGTGTGGTTCCGGCTAATTCGATCCCGCGCCTCAGGAGATAGAGTTTCGGTCCGTCATCAGAAGACCATTCCGCGCATATCCATGGCGGGGAACTTCTATGATGGCGATTGTCAGTTTCTCCGGGTTCACGTTGAACTCCTCTTTCAGGACCTCGGTGATGCGCTTCACCGCCCGCCGTTTTTGCTCGACGGTGCGGCCTTCCAGCATGGTGATCTGCACGTGCGCCATAACTGCCCCCTCGCCCGAGAAGTTGCTCGCGCCAAGTTTACTTCGCCAGTTCGAATCCGGCGAAGAAATAACTCAACTCAAAGCGCGCGGTGTCCTCCGCATCCGATCCGTGTACCGCATTCCTCTCGATGCTCGATGCCCATTGTTTGCGGATGGTACCCTCGTCCGCCTTGGCCGGATCGGTCGCCCCCATCAGCTTACGGTAATCGGCGATGGCGTCTTCCTTCTCCAGTGCCATTACCACGATCGGCCCGCTTGACATGAAATTCGTCAGCGACTCAAAGAACGGCCGGTGCACGTGCACCGCATAGAAGCCTTCCGCCTGCGTCTTGTTGATGTGCAGCATCTTCATTCCGACGATGCGGAATCCGCTCTGCAGCAGCGTGTTGATGATGTCTCCCGTGCCGCCCTTTTCAACGGCATCCGGCTTAACGATGGATAACGTGCGTTGCAATGTCTTCATTCTTTAATTAGTCCTTGTTGTTCGTTCTTTCCTATGTTGTCATCCTGAGCGAGGACGCGCCAAAAGGGCGCGCGTCCGAGCCGAAGGATGTGGGGTTCTTGAAGCTCCAGTTTCTCTGTGCCTCTGTGGTGAACTACGCCTTCGCCAATTTCGGCGCGGCTTCTACTAAGGTCGAACCAATTTCCGCTGGCGTCTTCGCCACGTGAATTCCCGCTGCTTGCATCGCTTTGATCTTCTCCGCCGCGGTTCCCTTTCCGCCGGAGATGATCGCGCCCGCGTGTCCCATGCGGCGTCCCGGAGGTGCAGTCTGGCCCGCGATGAAGCCTACCACCGGCTTCTTGACATTGGCCTTGATGTACTCAGCCGCGGTCTCCTCGGCACTGCCACCGATCTCGCCGATCATAATGATGGCTTCTGTCTCCGGGTCTTGATTGAACAGCGTGATCGCGTCGATGAAGTTCGTCCCAATAATCGGGTCCCCGCCGATGCCGATGGCCGTCGACTGTCCGATGCCGCGCGTCGTGAGCTGATACACCGCCTCGTAGGTGAGCGTGCCCGAGCGCGACACGATGCCCACATTGCCTTCCTTATGAATGCTGGCCGGCATGATGCCGATCTTGCAGCGGCCTGGCGAGATGATCCCCGGACAGTTGGGCCCGATCAGCCGCGAGTTCTTCGTCTTCAGAAACTCCCACACCTTCACCATGTCCAGCGCCGGGATACCTTCGGTAATGCAGACAATCAGCGGAAGGCCCGCATCGGCAGCTTCCATGATGGCGTCGGCCGCGCCCGGAGGCGGAACGAAAATCACTGTCGCATTTGCGCCGGTCTTGGCCACCGCTTCGCTCACCGTATTGAAAATGGGCCAGCCCTCATGCGTGATTCCGCCTTTACCAGGAGTCACGCCGCCGACAACCTGCGTCCCATACGCCTGCGAAGCTTTGGCGTGAAACGTTCCTTCACGGCCCGTCAATCCCTGCACAACCAGTCGCGTCGATTTATCTACCAGGATGCTCATTTGACCCCCTTTGCCGCCGCGACAACTTTCTCAGCCGCGTCTTTCATGGTCTCCGCCACGATGAAATTCAGTCCGCTCTCTTTCAGGATTTCGCGGCCCTGCTCGACGTTCGTCCCTTCCAGGCGCAGCACGATCGGCAACTGGATGTTCGTCTTCTTGGCCGCACTCACCACGCCGTTGGCCAGCGTATCCACGCGCAGGATGCCACCGAAAATATTGATCAGCACTGCTTTCACATTCTTGTCGGCCAGCAGGATCTCGAACGCGTGCGTCACCTGCTCCTCGTTGGCGCCACCGCCCACATCGAGGAAGTTGGCCGGCATGCCGCCCGCGTACTGAATGATGTCCATGGTCGCCATCGCCAGGCCCGCGCCGTTGACCATGCAGCCCACGTTGCCATCGAGCTTGATGTAGTTCAGCGCGTACTTGCTGGCTTCGACTTCCAGCGGGTCTTCTTCGGTAATGTCGCGCAACTCCTTAATGTCGGGATGCCGATACAGCGCGTTGTCGTCGAAGTTCATCTTCGCGTCGAGCGCGAACAGCCGTCCGTCAGTCGTCGTAATGAACGGATTGATCTCGACCAGCGACGCGTCGGTGTCTTCCGCAGCGCGCGCCAGCGCAATCATGAACTTCACCGCACCGGCGATGTACTTGGAGTCGAGCCCCAGCTTGAACGCAATCTTGCGCGCCTGGTAAGCCTGCAAGCCCAATGCCCGGAATGATGTGCTCCTTGATGATCGCGTCCGGATCTTTGGCCGCGACTTCTTCAATCTCCATGCCGCCCGCCGCTGATGCCATGAACACGTTGCGTCCATTGCCGCGGTCGAGCACGATGCCGAGATACAATTCGCGCGCGATGGGCAGCGTCTCCTCGATCAGCAGCCGCTGCACCTTCTTGCCTTCGGGCCCCGTCTGGTGCGTGATCAGCGTCATGCCCAGCATCTTCTTGGCGAGTTCGACGGCTTCTTCGGGTGACTTGGCAATCTTCACGCCGCCGCCTTTGCCTCGCCCTCCGGCATGGATCTGCGCCTTGACCACCACTCCGGTTGCGCCTTCGTGGAAGAGGTCGCGTGCTGCCGTATCAGCCTCTTCGGCGCTCTCGACCATGTGTCCGCGAGGCACGGCCACTCCGTACTTCGACAGGATTGCCTTGCCCTGGTACTCGTGAATTTTCATGTTAGTGTGACGGACGCGGGCGGTGTGCCCGCTGCTCTGGCCGCTCAGGGCCGGACTGTCTGCTCCTTATGAGAATGGCGATACTACAGGAAACTGACTAGTGTACCGGAGCGACGAAGAGTGGGGCAACGACGGGCGAAGAAGGCCGTAAGACGTGAGCCGTCAGCCTTCAGTTCCAGAAACCGAGTTTTTCTCTGGGCTGACGCACTGCACAAGGCCGCTGAACACGGCTCCTCGCTCATCCGCCACCAGTGGGCACGGCCCGATGCCGCCTAGGCAGTCACGGGCGGCAGTGACATGTGTCATTGACGTGCTAGAAACAGAGTGGCAACATCAAGGTAAGCGCATCGACCTCGGGTCTCTGTGCGCGACTCTCTCTCTCCAGTTGGCCTCATTCTTCCACCCTTCCAAACGTCAACAACGGTGCAGGAGGTCCGCCATGCCAGACGAAACCAGGAATAAGTCAGTTGCAAACACTGACGAAGGCTCGCTCGAATTGACGGAGGAGTTAATTCGGGTGCGTGCGTATCTCATCTACGAAAGACGGGGCTATGAACACGGTCACGACCTCGAAGATTGGGTGCAGGCGGAGGCCGAAATCATGGGGAAGAAACCCTCCGCCTCGACTGAGCCCGGGCTGCGATGGATACAGCCAAACCAGTTGCAGCGTACTGGCTAAGATTGCTCCGTAGCGTAACGTCGCCAGGCGAAGGAGGGACCATGTTCTGCGATCGATGCGGTGCCGATGTGCAGCCGGACCAGCGCTTTTGCGGGCGCTGTGGCAAGGAGTTCTCCCCGGGAGTGGCCATCGCCCATCCTCTGCCGAACCGCGTACAGGAGCACATTCGTTTGTTGGCCATCCTGTGGCTCGCGCTCTCGGCGCTCAACGCAATCGTAGGAGTTGTGCTGTGCATCCTGGCCAATTCGGTTTTCCCGCATTTGCGTGAGATGGGGGCGCCGCCAGATGTGCCTGCCGGATTCCTGAGTTCCTTGTTCAGCGCGATCGGGGCCCTCATATTGGTCAAGGCAGCTCTCGGGTTCGTTGCCGGCTGGGGACTGCTACGGCTCGAACCCTGGGCGCGCATGCTGACCATAGTTCTTTCGTTTCTGGCTCTATTCAACTTCCCCCTCGGAACTGCGCTCGGGATTTACAGCCTGTGGGTATTACTGTCCGCGCAGTCGGAACGGGAGTACCAGCAAGCCATGATTAGCGCCGGAACGGCCTGAGAACAGCCGTCCCGTTGCCACTTCCGCTAGCAACAGATTGCCGAATGCTACCCTAATGGCTAATCGCTAATTGCTAATGGCTAATCGCTAGTTGCTTCTTCATGATCCTCGACGCGCTGCACAAGATCGCCAACCACGGCTCCTCGCTCACTCGTGACGAGGCCCGCGACGCCATGGCCGAAGTACTTCGTGGCGAAGCCACCGACGCCCAGATTGCGGCATTACTGGTCGCGCTGCACATGAAGGGCGAGACCGTCGAAGAGATCGTCGGATTCGCGCAGGCAATCCGCGCCGCCGCCACGCCCCTGCTGTCCGAAGAGGGCGACGCCGTTGACGTCAGCGGCACCGGCCGCGAAGCGCTGGTCGACACCTGCGGCACTGGTGGAGACACATCCGGCACCTTCAACATCTCCACGGCCGTCGCTTTCGTAACCGCCGGAGCAGGCGTGCGGGTGGCCAAGCACGGCAATCGCAGCATCAGCTCAAAATGCGGCTCTGCTGACGTGATGGAAGCTCTCGGCGTGAACATCAACCTGCCGTCCTCGCGTCTTGCCGCCTGCCTGCGCGAAACCGGCATCGCGTTTCTCTTCGCGCCCGCCATGCATTCGGCGATGAAGTACGTCCAGCCTGCGCGCCGCGAGTTGCGGCTGCGCACGGTGTTCAACCTGCTCGGACCGCTCACCAATCCGGCTCGCGCTTCTGCCCAGGTTGTGGGGGTGTATTCGGCCGACCTGGTCGAGAAACTCGCGGAAGTCCTCAGCGAACTCGGTCTGCGCCGCGCATTAGTCGTCCACGGACGTGACGGCCTCGACGAGATCACGATCACCGGGCCCACTAAGATTGCCGAGGTGCGCGACGGCAAGCTGCGGAGCTACGAGGTCACTCCCCAAGAGTTCGGCCTGAAGGCAGCCCCCCTCGCGGAAATCGCCGGAGGCGACGACGCGCCCGCCAACGCCGCCATCATCCGCGCCGTGCTCGATGGAGAACGTTCCGCCCGCCGCGATGTTGTGGTGCTGAACGCCGCCGCCGCGCTTGTCGCTGCCGGACACGCCGACCACATTGGCCAGGCCCTGCCGCTGGCTGCCTATGCAATCGATTGCGGTCACGCCCGCCAGCGGCTGGAGTTGCTGGTCGACTTCACCAACCGGGCATCATCCAACAAGACGACTTAGCTTTGAAGGAGCACGTACTCATGACCCTCGCCCGCTGGCTGATCCTCCTAGCATGCATTGTCCTGTTCTGCGCCGGCCTCATGCATGTGATCGGCTACCACTTCGTCATCCCGGTGCTGGTCAAAGCGGGTCTCGATGCGAAGTATCTGGGTGCCGTCAAGGCGGTTTGGCTTGTCTTCTCCGTCGACTTGGTGGTCCTGAGCCCGGCTTTTGTTTGGATCAGCCGGCGTCCTGGATGGCGATCATTGCTGCTGTACCTCGCGCTCATTCCTCTGATTGACGCTGTTCTCATGTACTACTTTGTGGGACCGTTCATCGGCGCCCACATGGTCGCCGCCGGCGCCGTGCTCCTGGTGGCCGGTGCATGGCTCCTGCCGCGCGAAAACCCCACGCCTGCTAATTAATCCCGCAGAACAAAAAAGGCAGCGCACTTGCGATGCACTGCCTTTGTAACAAACTCCACGCCAGCTTACTTACTGGTGTTCACCACCGGAATCGCCGCCGACAACTGCAAATTGATCAGCAGGTCGATGCGCCGATCGATCTGGTACCACAACGCAGTCTTCTTGGCCGAGATGACCTTCTCGAACACCGGAACATACTTCAGGCGCAGCGCCAGTAGCTGCTGGTCAATGGCAGTCGATCTCTTCATGTAATCGTTCGCCTGTGCGTCGGTCATGGTGTCATAGTTCGCTGCATAATCTTTGATCAGCGCCCAGCGATCGTCGTTGGCTTTAATGGCTTCCTGTCTGTACTGGTCGAAGATCGGCCAGAACTTGGTGGCCTCATCGGCGGTGAGGGTCATGTTCTGCGCGGTGATCTCTTTCCGCTGCGCGCGAATGTCCGCCCGCAGCATCTCGATGTCCTGGTCGGTCACCGAGTGTGGCTGTGCGCTCGCTCCGGGTACACTCTGCGCGGCGGCCTGGGCAAACATCGATACGCTGGACAGCAACATTGCGCCGGCCACAATTAGAACTGCAACGATACTTTTCTTCTGCATTCTCTCTCCTTGGAACAGATTGGTCGCACGTGTCCGTGCGCTGGGTTAATTGCTGAGTCCTGCCTTCGGGATGCGCAAGCCGCCGGCCGTTGTGCTACAAGGCCGTCGTCCGCGCCTCCATCCCCTGCACCAGCCGTGCACATGCCTGGTGTAGTGGCGCAAGTCAAAAGTCGAAACGAGGGGATTGGAATTGCCCAGCCATTATAGCGAAACGCGGCCCCACCTCGCGCGTCCGCCCTGCGGTGTCACACCCCGACACTAGTTTGCTTGCGCGGCTCTACCAGTCACCAGCAACCAATAACCAGTTACCAGCTTCTTGGCTTGTCTTGGGCTTCGCTTATTGCTAACTGCTTATTGCCAATTGCTCACTGCGGTTGCGTCTGGTCGGGAGGGAACTGCCCTCCAGGCGTGAGCTGCTGATTGGGTTGCGAATTTTGCTGCGGATTCTGTTGTCCAAAACCACCCGGCTGCTGGGCTTGCCCGCCGGGCTGCTGCCCAAACGGACTCTGATTGCCCTGGTTCAACTGGCCGGCGGGAGTGCCTATTTGCGCTCCGCCATAAGTTTGGCCATTGAACGGCCCGCGCAACAATGTATTGCTCGCCGTATCCATCGTTGGGCTATAGATGAAAACCCACTCATCGTAAGTTTTCTTCTTGTTGTAGATGCGGATGGTCTTGTCCTTGTCCTTGCTGGCAACGCCCACGATGGCTCCGCCGCCGAAGGTCTGCCCACCTACGCCGCTGTTTCCGAAGATGGAGTTATTGGTCCCGGTCTGGCCCGTCGGATTCTGTCCCTGTGCGCCGCCTGCACCACTGCTCTGTCCGACGCCTGGCGCCAGCGTGAACCCCGACTGTCCCCCCGCGCCTTGACCCGCCGCGCCAAACGAAGAAGTTCCGGTGCCCGTTTGCGCGCCGCCAGGCGACTGGTTCCCAAATCCTGCACCCGGCTGTTGCGCCGACAACTGCGCTCCCTGCGGCGCGGTGCCGCTCTGGTCGCTGCCGGTCGCGGCGGCAGTGTTCGCGCCAGACGACGGCGAGGTCAGAGGGTTCACCCCCTGCGGTCCTCCCTGCCCCTGCAAGCCTGCCACCCCCTGAATCCCTGTCCCGACCCCGGCAATTGCCTGGATGTCGCCATAGTGCAGCAGCTTCCAATCGCCTTCCTTCGTCAACGGGTCCTTGAACCGTCTGCGCAGAAAGCGAATCTGGTTAGTATTTTCCAGCTGCTCGAGGTTGGCGGGATAGCGCCCGAACTTCTTGTAGTACTTCTTCACGGCGCGCGCATACTCGGTGCCGCGGTGGATCATCTCCTCTTCGCGATCGCGCTTCGCCTGCTGAATGAAACTCGGCGCCATTACCATGGCAACGATCACCATGATCGCCATCATGAACAGAATCGCCAGCAGCATCGCCCCGCTCTCGCGCCGCCGACGGGTAGTGCTGGCCTTCAGGCCAGCGTTCACGTCGATCTTTTCGAGATTCTCCGCGCGGACTTCAGTCCGCGGTGACGTCGCGCCTCGAACCTCGGCTTCTCTTGCCGTCTCACGTGATCGAATGGATTCCGCCCGCTGCATACTGCTATCCCGCGACCAGCGGTAGCGTCTGGCGATTGTTAGTCAGCACGTCTTCCACTTCCACCGAGTTGGGGCCGATCTTGAGGATTCTGTAACGCCGGTCGATAATCTGCCCTTCCTTGGCGATAAAAATGTCCTCGCCCTTGGACAGGAATACTTGTTTCGGTCCACTCTTATTGCCGCTGAAACCGTAAAACTTCAACGGAATCGGCGGCGGAGGTGGCGGCGTCTCGACGGGAAATGGATTCGGAACAGGCTTGGGAATTGGCGGCGGTTCCGGCTGGTTCTGGAAGATATCGCGCCCCGAGCCTTTATACGTCACGTCTTCGCTCGACTTCAGCACATCCAGGCGCAGTGTGGGATCGAGCGACTGCGCCAGCAGTACATTCCCACCTTTGCGCGCACCCGTCTTGCTCGGTTTCTGCGAAGCTGCCGAAGTGCCAGCCACTGTGGCGGCGACGGTCCCCGTTTCCGCGTCCGTGTTGCTGAACACCCAGTTGTAGAGCGCGAACGCCGCTACGATCACCAGCGCACCGGCGATGGCGGTCTTCGTCTTGTTCTCGGTGCCGACTTTCATGACGTAGCCGCTCCGCTGCGCAAATAGGTTTCCACCTTGAGCTGCAGCCGCACATTGCCCTGCTGCTCGCCCAGCGTCACGCCGTCGATCACAAAAAACAGCTTGTTGCGCTCCAGCGCGTTGATGAACTTCGCTTCCTGCAGGTAGCTGCCGGAGAGCGCTAGCTCCATGTTGAGCTTACGCAGCCCTTCCACCGGCGCATCCTTGTCGTCGTACTTCACGGCGGCGATCAGCACCCCGCTCTGCGCCGCCAGCTTGCCCAGCTCTTCCGACACCGAGGAGTACTGCGTGGGAAAGCGTTCCTTATAGAACGCGTCGATGTCCGTGGAAGCCTGTTTCAGCTTCCCATCCATACCACGCGTGGGCAGCACTTCCTGGCGTTTGGCAGCCAGTTGCAATTGCAGGGCGTCAAGATCGCGCTGCCGCGCCTCGCGCGAACGTCCCGCTGGAGACAACAGGTATCCGATACATGCCAGGTCGAGCACGACCAGCCCGATCAGCACGGGCACCAGCGTTTTGCGGACTTCGCGAATGCTGGCCATCAGCGAGCGCCTCCCGAAGCTGCGGAAGACTTCTGCGCCATGCTCACGCCCACTGGCTTGGCCGCCGACTTCGCCGGAGCACCCTTCTGCTTGTCTTTCTCTTCATCCCTGCCTGACCCGGTGTCCGAATCTTCCGCGAATGGCACATACACCGCCGCAATCTCAAACTGAATGTTGCCGCCCATCGGCCCCGCCGCTCCCTCGCCTACCGCGTTTTCCGCCTCTACCTGCGGAGTGCGGAAGTGCGGCGACTTCTCCATGCGCTTCACCAGCTCCACCGCTTTGTCGCGCGCGGGGGTCGTCACCACCACGTGCAGCACGAGCTGATTGTCGCGGTTGAACTCCGGCTTCATCGAAACCACGTGGATGTTCGGCGGCATCAGCTTTTCCATTTCCGTGAACACGTGCGTCCACGAGAGAGACTTGCGCACGAACAGCTGGTTCAGGAATTGCGATTGGTCGGCGACCTCGCGGTTCTGCGGCTGGTTGAGGATGGCCTGTGCTTGCGCCTTCTCGGCATCAAGGCCCGCGATCTCCTGCTTCACGACCGCAATCTTCTGGTTGATGTCGCGAGTGTGCGACCGCTGATACAGGATGTATCCCAGCAGTCCCACGGTCAGCACCGCAAGCGCGGCCACCACCATCCCCATCCGGCGGGTGTACTCCCGCGCAGCTTCGTATGGGTTAGACGCAAGATTGATGTTGATGCGCATCAGGACACCAGCGCTCCCGCTACTCCCGCCAGCGCCGCGCGCGCCATGTTGCCCGCGCCCACGCCCGCCATACTGCTGGAGATCAACTCCTCCAAGTGAATGTTGCTGGTCGCGCTGAACGCGGCCTGCATCGCTTGTGCCGATTGCACTCCCGTCACCAGCACGCGGTCCACCGAAATGCCGTAACGGTCTTCGAAGTACACCAGCGAGGTGTTGACGTCGTCCACCAGCGACTCCCCGGTCACAGCCGTCCCGCCGTTTTCCAGTGCGCGATAAAGCAGCAACTGGTTCTGGTCCACGATGGCGAAGGTGGTGGTGCCGGGCTCAACCTTAATGACCATGGTGGGGCGCGATGCGTCCACCACGCCCAGAGCAGCGATCATCGAAGGCATCACCGCACCCGGATTGTACCCCGCGTCGCGCACCACCGATTCGTATTCTTCCAGCACGGATTTCGGAGTCACCGCTGCCACCACCCGAATACCTTCGTCCGCCGGCTGGCGATCGAAAGACACCGACGACGTGTCCACGTCGAAGGGCAACGACTTCTTTAGGCGGAACCGTACCACCGCATCGGCGTCTTGCGGCTTCTCCGGGAGGGTGTCGAAATCAAGCAGCAGAATGCGCGTACTGGCGTCAGGGATGATCAGCGTAATATCGCGCGAACGCCCTGCTACCGGAGCGAGCGAATCACGCAGCGCCGTCACCAGCGCATCATGCGAACTGACGTTGGCGTGCTGCAGTCCGGGAGTAACCGTACCCGCGGGCAGGGCCTGCGAATGGACCGCTTCCAGCGCCGCTTCCGAGGCACGCGCCGCCACCACGCGCTCAGCCGACACCTCGCACGCTACCCGTGGCCGCGGACTATTGTTCGATGCCATGTCTTCTATCGCAATTGCCGTTGGTAACTGGTAGCTGGTAATTGGTAACTGGTTGACTTCTTCACACTGTGCGCTGCGACGAGAATCTCTTCAGATTCCTCAACTGGCCGGCCCTAAACAAGTGCTTGCCAGTTACCAGCAACCAGTCACCGGTCACCCCTACCGCGTCGTCTCAATAAACGTGACCTTATTAATCTCTTTCAACGTGGTTAATCCACGCTTCACTCTATCAATTGCCGACTCGCGAAGGAAATGCATTCCTTCCTCGCGCGCCGCGCGCCGGATTTCGCTGCTCGGCCGCTTCGCCAGGATCATCTCCCGCACGCTGTCGGTAAGTTCCAGCAACTCGTGGATGGCGGTACGTCCACGGAAGCCCGTTCCCGAACACTCGATGCAGCCTTCGCCCTCATAAAACGGCACGTTGCGCCATTCCTCAGGATCCATTCCGCTCGCCTCGAGCTCCTCGTCGGAATAGTGCACTTCTTTTTTGCAGAATTCGCAGATCAGGCGCACCAGCCGCTGCGCCAGAATGCAGTTTAGCGCCGACACGAAGTTGTAGGCCTCGACGCCCATGTTCAGGAAGCGCCCCAGCACATCGACCACATTGTTGGCGTGGACCGTGGTGAACACCAGGTGTCCCGTCAGCGCCGAATTGATCGCAATCTGCGCCGTCTCGGTGTCGCGGATTTCGCCCACCATGATCTTGTCCGGATCGTGGCGCAAAATCGAGCGCAACCCGCGCGCAAACGTCAGTCCCTTCTTCTCGTTCACCGGAATTTGCGTGATGCCCGCAATCTGGTACTCGACCGGGTCTTCGATGGTGATCAGCTTATCTTCGTCGCTCTTGATCTCGTTCAGTGCGGCGTACAGCGTGGTGGTCTTGCCCGATCCCGTCGGCCCGGTCACCAGCACCATCCCGTACGGCTCCTTGATATAGCGCCGGAACTTGTGCAAGTCCTCTTCGTTGAACCCCACTACGTCAAGCGTCAGCTTGTGGAACTTCTCACTCATCGACTCCTTATCGAGCACGCGCAGCACCGCGTCTTCGCCGTGGATCGACGGCATGATCGACACGCGGAAGTCGATGGAACGCCCGTTGTAGCGCACACGGAAGCGCCCATCCTGCGGTACGCGCCGCTCGGAAATGTCGAGTTCGCTCATCACCTTGATGCGCGAAATGATGGTCGAGTGGTGTTCCTTCGCGATCGGCGGCATGGCCTGCTGCAGCACGCCGTCGATGCGGTACTTGATGACCACCGAGTCGTCGCGCGTCTCGATGTGAATGTCGCTGGCCCGCCGCTGCAGGGCGGTAAAGATCATCGTGTCCACCAGCTTGATGATCGGGCTGATGTCGCTTTCCGCCGTCAGCTTCTCAATCGAGATGGTCTCGTCCGCGTTCTCGTCTTCATGGATCACGTCCAGCGCGAAGTCCTCGCCCGCTTCCTCCAGCACGCGCTGCGACTGTTCCGTCTTCTTCAGCACGTCATTGATCTGCGTCAGGGTCGCGACCTTGATGACGATGCGCCGCCCCAGGTTCAGGCTGATCTCGTCGATCATCATGAGCTGGCTGGGATCGGCAATCGCGATCACCAGGCGGCCCTCCTGCGTCTCCTGCAGCGGCACGAAGTTGTAGCGGAACATCAGGTCCACTTTGATCTTGCGAAACAGCTCATGCTGGATGTGGAAGTTCTTCAGGTCCACGTATTCGCAGCGATAGCGGCGCGCCAGGTCATGCGCCTGCGTCAGCTCGTCCTCGACGGACATTGTGCTGCCGTTTCCGCCATTCACAAATATCGATTTCTTATCGGCCATTCACCAACTGCCTTTCAAACCCAAACTGCCCCGTCGTGCATTCGCTAACCACTAACCACTATCCACTATCCACTATCCACTTTTAGTGAATTCCTCCCGCCCCCAGACTAAAGATCGGCAGGTACAGCGAAATCAGCACAAACGCCACGACCACGCCCATCACGATCAGGATCAGCGGCTCGATCAGCGCCATGGCCGTAGCCAGCGCGTTTGTCACATCCTCTTCATAGAATTCCGCCACCGAGTTCAGCATCGCCGGCAACGCGCCGGTGGACTCGCCAACCTCGATCATCTCCACCGACATTTCCGGAAACACAGTGGCCGTCTCCAGGCTGCGCGCCAGCGGCTGGCCTTCGCGCACCAGGCGCGTGGCGTCACTGACTCCGTGCGCGATCAGGCGGCTCTGCATCGACTCACCGGCCGTTTCCAGCGCCGGAACCAGCGACAGTCCGCCTGACAGCAGCGTCGATAGCATGCGCGAGAACACCGCCACCTGGTACTTCAACCAGATACTTCCCAGCAACGGAACCTTTAACCGTACGCGGTCCATCTGCGTCGCCCCGGAGTCGCTCTTCACCCAGCGCCACAGCAAAAATCCCGCAATCACCAACGCCACCAGAACATAAGGAGCGTAACGCTGTGCATTAGTGCCGATGGCCAGCATGATCATGGTCATGGGCGGCAGCTCCGCGCCAAGCTGGTTGTACAGGTTGGCGAATTGCGGCACCACGTAGGTGATGAGAAAGGTCAGCATCACGATCAGCATCCCCACCAGCAGCACGGGATACACCAGCGACGACACCAGCTTCTTGCGAAACGTCACCGCCAGCCGTTGAAACGCGATGTAGCGTCCCAGCACCTCCTCGAGGTTGCCTGACTTCTCCCCCGCCAGCAGCGTAGTCGTGTAAACCTTGGGAAAGACCTTTTGTTCCGCGAACGCCTCGGAAAGCAGTTCCCCGCCACGCACCCGGTCTCGCACATTGTGCAGCACGCTGCGGAAAAACGGGTTGCGCTGGCGCTTCATCAGCAGCTCCAGCGACTGGATGATCGGCAGGCCCGCGTGAATCAGCGTCACGAACTGCTGATTGAAGATGACAAACTGGTCTTGCTTGACTTTGCGGCGGCGCGGCAACCGCACTTCCGACGACAGCAGGCCTTTGGGCTTGACCGAGTAGATCAGGAACCCCTGCGAGGAGAAGCGCTCGCGCACCTCGCCTTCCGAGTTCCCCAGCTCAACTTGTTCCAGGACATGGCCTCGTTCGTCGGCCATCCGGATCGTGTACTCGGCCATGAAAGTGACTGATTCCTTTGGGTTCTGGCCCTAGTTTAGCAGTTGCCCGGGGTTAGTCAGTATGCGAAAACTTGCTAGGCCTTTCGGACTACTGGCAACTGACTATGGACGACCAACTCTTTGCCTATCCACCGACCACTATCCACTATTCCGTCAGTTCCGTCCCCTGCACGACCTCCACTCCCGGAGGAGGCACGAAGTGAAAGCGCTGGTCAGGTACTTGGACGTTCTCCTTCTGCTGAAGAAAGCGGAATTCGGTCAGCGATCCATCCAACTGATCGATGACAATTCTGCGAATCAGGCCATCGGAACTCACTTCCAGCAGCGTATTGGCGACCCGGTCGGCCAGGCTCTTCGGGATCCCCTGCAGCACAATGTCACCGTCATACAGCGGCTTCTGTCCGCTGGCGAGGCTCAGCCCCACGAATTCTTTCTCCAGCTTGGTTTTGCCCAGCATATAGCGCAGCGGCGATCGCAGATCGTCCAACTGTTTCACCGGAGCCCGCCTCACCTGCCGCTCGCCCGGCACGTAAAACCACGCTGTCGTTCCATCCGTGAGAAACATCTTGGGACGCGGCTGCTCGTAGTCCCACCGCATGCGTCCAGACTTCTTCAGCGTCAGCGTGCCACTCTCGGTGCGTGTCATCCCCGCGCCAGAATAGGTCTCCGCGAACTGCGCCTCCAGCGTCTGCAGGTGGTTGTAGCGCTGATCAACCCTGTCAGCAATGGTGTGCACGTCGGACTGGGCGGAGAGAGAGCAACTCAGCAGTCCGACAAATATGAGCGCTGCAGAAGCGCGAAACGACGGAAACGACATACTGTTTTGATTTTAATGGATTTGTTTTATGCAGGTATGCCTGAGTCGGATAGGGTCCGAAATGTATTATAATTTCCCCCGGCTAGCGAAATCGCTGGGCATCACGCCAGCGATGGACGCAGTCCCGACTGATCACATATGGACGGTTCGGGACCTGCCCTTATACCCCCCGCCTGCGTACTACCTCGTCAATTTTTTCTGAGACTGTGCCAGGAGTGCCCTATGTATCAGCCCTATGTTCCCGACTTGATCGAACTGCTCCAAGCAACGCTTAAGCACTTGGAACAGGACCATGACGACCTCAATCCCGAAGGTCTGGCGTTTCTTGAATTGAAGTACTCGATTGTGCGTGCCCTCGCCGAACTGGAACTCACGCGGTTAAAGATGTTAGACGCCGCTTAGCAACGCAGCTTTAGGACATTCCCTGGCCTCGCACCTCACATAAAAGACTTGTGACTCAGGGTATAATCCACCGCATCTATGCCACTTGTCGCGGGCTCCCGGCTCGATTCCTACGAGATCATCGCGCCACTCGGCGCGGGTGGAATGGGAGAGGTATATCGGGCCCGAGACGGCACGCTGAAGCGCGACGTGGCGATCAAGGTACTTCCCGAGTACTGGGCGCGCGATCCCGAGCGTCTCCGCCGCTTTGAGCAGGAAGCCCAGGCCACTGCCGCCCTGAACCACCCCAACATTGTTTCTATCTTCCATGTCGGCCAGTCCGACGGCTCCCCGTACATTGTCACCGAATTGCTCCAGGGCGAGACTCTGCGTGATCGTCTTCGCAAAGGCCCTATGCGGCTGCGCGAGGTGCTGGACTTCGGCGTGGAGCTGGCCCGTGGACTCGCCGCCGCTCACGATGCCGGAATCGTCCACCGCGATCTCAAGCCCGACAACATCTGGATAACGAAAGACGGCCGCCTCAAGATCCTCGACTTCGGGCTGGCCAAGCTCGATCCCGCCAAAGCAGCAAGTACAGACGGGGAAACCATCAGTCTCCAACCACAGTCCCATCCCGGACACGTAGTTGGCACAGTCGGCTACGTGTCGCCTGAGCAGGTGAGGGGTCAGACCGCCGACGCACGCAGCGACATCTTTGCCGTGGGCGTGATTCTGTACGAGATGCTGACCGGGAAACCCGCTTTTCGGAAGGCGACCTCGGCAGATACCATGAGCGCGATCCTGAATGAAGATCCGCCCGCGGTTTCGCAAGTTGCGACGAGCGTGCCTCCGGGGTTGCAGAAGATCGTGAACCGCTGCCTGGCAAAGAACCCTGAGCAGCGCTTTCAGCACGCGTCCGACCTCGGATTCGCCTTGGAATCGCTCTCCGATTCGAGCGGTTCCACCGTCGCCGGCGTCCACGAAGCCGCGCCCAACAAGCGATGGATATGGCTCGCAGCATCGGGTGTCGCCATCGCAATCGTCGTAGCTCTAGTTATGTGGTGGAGGCAGCCACCGGCAGTTTCCGTGGTCGAAGCCGTAACCCAGTTGACGGATGACGGCGAGCCGAAGTGGATCTACGACAATCTGCTGACCGACGGTTCGCGAGTGTACTTCAACGAGGGCACAAACTTCAGTCTTAAGATTGCTCAAGTCGCAGTCATCGGCGGCCCCACAGCCATTATTCCCGTTAGACTTCAGGCGCCAATCATCGTCGGCCTGAGCGAGGAAGGGGCATCTCTGCTGGCGTTAGTCGGGCCGTTCATCGGGCCTGCTACGCTTCCCTTGCGGACGATACTGTTACCCACAGGAGAAGTACGGCGCCTGGGAGATCTCCAAGCTCTCGATGCAAGCTTTGCCCCAGAAGGGCGCATCCTCTTCTCTCGAGATGGGGTTCTCTACCTTGCCGACAAGGATGGCGCGAATCCTCGCAAGCTGCTCAGTGCAGGTAACCAGATTTGGGGGCCCAATATTTCTCCAGACAACAAGCGCATGGTTTTTACGATTAATGGGGGATCTGCTGGCCTTTCCATTGTGGTCTCCAACACAGACGGTTCAGGTCAGCGCGCCATCGTGGACTTCAGCGAACGACGGGGCGTGTGCTGCGCCCGATGGACCCCGGACAGCAGGTACATTGTCTTTGAAGATCGCACCCATGGCCGGGTGGATCTTTGGGCAGCGCAAGTCCAGGCCGGGTTTCTGCAACGCGTGCACCCGCCGGTTCAACTCACCAACGGACCTCTATCCTACGCGGGCGCGAAGCCAAGCAGCGACGGGAAACAGATCTTCGCAATTGGTACCAAGCGACGCGGGGAACTCGTCCGTTATGACATGACTTCGAAGCAGTTCGTTCCCATACTCTCCGGCATCTCGGCTTTTAATCCCACGTTCTCCAGTGACGGGAAGTGGGTTGCCTACGCCTCCTACCCGGACCACACCTTGTGGCGCAGCCGTAGCGACGGCACCGATCGTTTGCAGCTCACTGATCCCCCCGCGAGGGTGTCCTTCTCTTTCATTTCCCCGGATGGCAAGCAGGTCACATATAGCAACCCTATGGGTGAGATCAATGTGATCAGCATGGATGGAGGGCCGCCGCGGAGAATTGCCGAGAAGCAGTCATGGGCTGCCAGCTGGTCTCCGGACGGGAACCGGGTCGTTTTCGCCAATTACACTGACTACCCTCGTAATATTAAGTTCGAGATTTACGATCTGCGTACCGGAAACCGTTCCTTCGTGCCCGAAGCTGAAGGGCTCACCGGCGTGCAGTGGGTTGCGGAGGACCTGTTGGTCGCCGCATCGGTTAACCGTACCAAGCTTGTGGTCTTCGATTTCAAAACCCAGAAAT
The DNA here is from genome assembly GCA_963699185.1 of uncultured Acidobacteriaceae bacterium. Classification (GTDB taxonomy): domain Bacteria; phylum Acidobacteriota; class Terriglobia; order Terriglobales; family Acidobacteriaceae; genus DASRAA01. The sequence goes on from OY969419.1 coordinate 3,475,852, forward strand.
GGTCTGACTTGGTGCCGGGTCCGATACCAGGAGGTGTCTCGAACTGGGCCCATGCGCCGGATTACAAATACGTGTACTACAACACCGGCGGCGGGGACCCGCAGGCTCTGCGCGTCCGGCTCGCCGATCATAAAGTGGAAACCATCACCAGCTTGAAGGACCTGCCCCGCGCGCTGGGTTTGGACGGGAACACCCAAATCAGTGTTGCCCCTGACGGCTCAGCCGTCTTCACCCGCGATATCGGGACCCAGGAAATCTACGCACTCACCGTGAAGTGGCCGTGATCAGTTTCCCCGCAAGGCTTCCACTGGATCGACTTGTGTTGCCCGTCGCGCCGGAAGATAGCTCGCCAGCAGCGCAATCCCCAGGAATACCAGCGGCGCAAGAACAAACGTCTGCACGTCGCGGACGCCCACATTGTAGAGAAGGCTCAACATCAACTTGCTCACGATCAGTGCCGCCACCAAGCCAATGACGATTCCCGAGATGACCAGCGCCATCCCCTGCCTCAGCACCATCCGCACGATATCGCTGCGCTCCGCTCCCAGCGCCAGCCGAATCCCCAACTCAACTCTGCGCTCGGCCACGAAGTACGCCAGCACGCCATAGATTCCGATCACCGCCAGCGCCAGTGCGGCCGCCGAAAAGAAACTCAGCAGCATCATGGTGAACCGTGGCTGCGCGCGCGATTTTCCCATCAACTCATCAACCGTTTGAATGCCCGTGACCGGCTGGTCTGGATCCACCGCCGAGATCTGGGCCCTCACCGCCGACGACATGCTCAGAGGGGGAACCGTTGTCCGTACCAGCAGGTTCATGTTGCCCCACGGCAGTTGCGGAAAAGCCACGTAAACCTGCGCCTGCGTGTCTTGCGCCAGTCCTTTATTCTTCACGTCCGCCGCGACTCCGACCACCTCCGCCGCATCCGGCCAGCGTCCCACCACCACATGTTTGCCGACGGGATTCTGGTTCGGCCAGAAGCGTCGCGCAAACGTTTCATTCACGATGACAACCTTGGGCGCTTGCGCATTGTCAGCGCCAGTAAACTCGCGGCCACCACGCAGGGGCACCCGCATCGTTTGAAACCATCGCGGGCTGATGGCCTCGATGTCAAGAAACGGCCGCTGCGACAGCGGCACATTCGGCTGCCCTTCCGGCGACATGGGTGTGATCCGCTTCCAAGTGAGCGGCAACGTCGCTGATACGGCCGCGTCGCGCACATCGGGCAGTGCTTGCACGCGTCGTAGCAGCTCGTCAAAGAAAGCGATCTGCTGTTCCGGTTTCGCATATTTCACGGTAGGTAGCGACACATTCATCGCCAGCACGTTGTTCGCCTCAAATCCCGGATCGACCTGAAGCAACTTCCCGAAACTGCGCAGCAGCAGTCCCGCGCCAATCAGCAACAGCAACGACAGCGCCACTTGCCCCACCACCAGCAGACTCTTCATCCGCACCCGTCCGTGCCCGGCCGAACTACCCCGGCCTTCATCGCGCAACGTCGATTGCAGGTCGGTCCGCGAAAGCTGTAGTGCGGGCAGCGTGCCGAAAACAATTCCTGTCAGCAGCGAAATCCCCACAGTAAACAGCAGCACCCGCAGGTCTATGCCGACTGGAATCCCCTGCGGCAGTTCCCCCGCTCCCCATCGAACCAGCGCCCGAGTCGCCAGCCAGCTCAGCCCAATTCCAAGCACTCCGGCAATTCCCGCCACCAGAATGCTCTCGGTAAGAAGTTGCTGCACTACGCTGCCGCGGCTTGCTCCCAGTGCGGTTCGCACCGCAATTTCTCTTCTGCGCGCCAGCCCTCGCGATAGCAACAGGCTCGTCACGTTGGCACAGGCAATCAGCAGCACCGCCGCAACCGCTGCCGAAAGCATCAGCACTTTCCCGCGGACATCGGCCACCACCAGCTCGCGCAGCGGATCGGCCGTCATTACCACGTTCGGATCGGCATCCGGCATGTTTGGGTTCTGCTCGCGATATTGCCGACTCAGCACCGCCAGCTCCGCTTCCGCGCTCGTCAGAGTTGTTCCCGGACGCATTCGCGCCAGCAAGCCCAGGTAGCCAACTCCCATGCGTAGTCGCTGTGTGCTCATCAGCGTGTATTCGAAATATCGCGGCGACCAGACGTCGGCCTCACCGACAAACGGAAATTGCACATTCGCGGGCAGTACCCCGACAACAGTATGCGGCGTGGTGTCGAGCGTCACGGTCTGCCCGACGATGTTCGGATCACCGTTAAAGCGGCTGCGCCAGATCGAATCGCTCAGCATGACCACCGGCTTGCCTTCTGGCCGCCCTTCGTCTTCGGTAAATGTCCGTCCTAGCTGCGGCTGCACTCCGAGCAACGAGAAGAAGTTTGCCGAGACCCGCGCGATCGGCACCTGCAGCGGCTCTCCACGTCTGGTGAGATTGAAGTTGTCGGTCGTGAACGCCGCCACACCTTCGAACGACTGGTTGCGGTCGCGCAGCATTTCGTAGCGCAGCAGCGTTCCCCCGAACTCTTTGTTCTGGTCTTTCGCGCTGACACTCACCAGCCGCTCCGGTTCGCGATACGGAAACGGCCGCAATAGCAGCGCGTTAGTAACCGTAAAGATCGCCGTATTCGCGCCGATCCCTAACGCAAGCGTCAGGATCGCCGCAATCGTGAACGCGGGATTTTTGCGCAACACCCGCGCGCCGAAACCGATGTCTCGAAGCAGAGACTGCATGATCGGCAATTATAAGTTTCGAAGTGGATGAACGGAGAACTCGCCAGTTCCTCACTTTGTCATCGAGAACGCTCTCACAGCATCGTCGCTTAGGTGTTTCTAAATAGGCGTCGCGGGCTTTAACCACTGGATTGGCACGTAGTAGGTCTTGTACCGCAAGCCATTAGTAAACCTCACGCCGTTTGGGTCTTCCACAAGCACGGTAGCTCGCTTGGTGATCCGGTTCACCCGACCCGTCAGCTGCCGATCTTCGAACGTAAACATCACGCGTGAGCCAACCACGATACCGGAAGCAGAAGCCCGTTCCCGCCGCGTGACTAGATTATGGGTATGGGCCCGATGGCGGAAGACCCTGGCGGCGATGTCCTGGAAGCGACTCGCCGAGCAATTACTGCTGCCCCAGCACAGCTGCTCAATCAAGTGAACCATCTCGTGCTCCATCACCCGCAGCAGCGCATCCAGGCGGCTGCAACACTCTAGGCCGGCGACGCTTACGCTGCGGTCCGCATAGGTAAAAGCGTCAAATAGCATACTGCTCGCGACCGCGATGTCGTAGCGTACTTCGCCGGTTCGAGTGATGAGACGCGTGGTTTTGCCGCCTGCACGAGTCATGCGAGGCGATAAACGAAAGGTCAGTGCGTGTCCCGCGAGGGCTGGGCGTGTGAGGCCACCAAGAAAGCGCGTGTCGTATGCGTTAAACAGAAACTCGAGGTCCACCAAATGAATGGCCGTAAAGTCGACTGCTCGCAGGTGGCGCGATTGCGCCAGCAAATCGCGTTGGATCTCGGATACGCGTTGCTCGATCAGTTCCTCGGGCAGCCGCATCGACATAACCGTTTCGGCTAGCAGCCTCGCCGATGGATCAGTGCTCAAGATCATCTTTTGATAACCCAAGCTGAAAGACCCGCTCGCGCTACTGAATCACCGGGCTCGTCGTGTCGGCCGGGCCGCTCGCGTTGTAGTGGATCTCCCCCGACTCGTCCGCGAAGAACCGCCTCTGTCCGGTCGTCCCCACCTGGTCCGGCACCGCCGTGATGGTGTACGACCGGATGGCGCCATTCACTTTCTCACCCGGTGTGTAGGTGAACGTGTAACCGCTCTTGCGTCCACTGGCTAGGTTGGTGTCGATGGTCTGCTCGCCGCCGCTCTGCGACGTGCCACCTAGGCTGATCAGGTCAACCGTGAATCCCACGTCAGGATGGCTGCTGGAGTAAATCATCTCTCCCGCGCTGATGGCCTTGATGCTGGCGATGGCCGACGCCTCGTGCGCCGGAATCTGCGACTTGGTGATCTTGGGAATAGTAAAGGCCGCGATGATCAGGATGATCGTCACCACGATCAGCAATTCGATCAGCGTAAAGCCGCGATCGCGATTACGTCTGGACATGTCTATGGACCTCATTCGGATTCGCGCGGAACTCTGCCACTGGAATGACGTAGAAAAGCCGTGTTCGTCTCCGCGATAGAACAGAAAATTATTGAGCACCGTGACGCCGATGTCAAAACAGTACCACGGCGACGGCCTCGGGTACCGTCCCTCGGTCTGACTCTGCGGTGTTCGTCCGGTCTTGAGCTAGTACTTAGTTGCAAAGGAATACGTTATATGGCATGATCGGGCGTGAGCAAACGCCCGACAGTGGTCACCCTAACCCAAGAGGACCGCTCCACCCTGGAAGGATGGGTGCGCGCGGGTAAAACCGAACGCCGCCTCGCCGAGCGCGCGAAGATCATTTTGCTGGCCGCGGATGGGCAAGGCACGATCCCGATCGCCCGCACACTGCGCATGCGCGCCGCGCGGGTCAGCAAATGGCGGGTGCGCTTCCGTCGCGACGGTCTGCGTGGGTTGCAGGATGCGCCGCGGCCCGGGGCAGTGCGGCGGTATGACGAGAATACGGAGAACCGGATTCTGGTTACACTGGACGAGCCGCCCCCGTCGGGGTACGCCACCTGGAGCGGGGCGCTGCTGGCCCAGTCGCTGGGCGATGTGTCCAAACATGAGGTCTGGCGGGTGTTGCGGGCCCGAGGCATTCAGCTGCAGCGGCGGCGCAGTTGGTGTATCTCGACGGATCCTCAGTTTGCCGCCAAGGCGGCCGATATCGTGGGGCTCTATCTGCACCCCCCGGAGAATGCGGTGGTGCTGTCGGTCGACGAAAAGCCGCATATCCAAGCTCTGGAACGAGCCCAGGGCTATTTGAAACTGCCCAACGGCAAGGCGGTGACCGGCTTCAACCACGAATACAAGCGCCACGGCACAACCACCTTATTTGCCGCTCTGGACGTGCTCACCGGCAAAGTCTTCGGAGGACACGCCCCTCGCCGTCGCCGACGCGACTTCCTGGCGTTTATGAATGAACTGGTGGCACTCTACCCACGGCGGGAACTACACGTGAGTCTGGACAACCTCAATACCCACAAGCCCAAGCACGACCGTTGGCTGGCCCAGCACGGCAACGTGCACCTCCATTTCACGCCCACACACGCCTCCTGGCTGAATCAGATTGAGTGCTGGTTCAGCATCCTGAGCCGGCGCGCTCTGCGTGGAGCCAGTTTCACTTCGCCGGGCGAGGTACGAGAGGCCATCGACCGCTTCATCGCCGTCTACAATAAGAATGCCGTCCCCTTTGAGTGGACCAAACGTGAAGTGCGCAACGTCCACCCGCAACCATATTACGCTAATCTTCGCAACTAAGCACTAGTCGCTAGTCGCGAGTTGCTGTTTGCTAGCCACTAGCCACCAGCCACTAGTCACTGATCGAATCCCGCGTAATCTTCAGCCCATTCAGATTCCCCAGCACCGTCACTGCGATCCCCTCCGGCCGGAACATCTCATTGGCTGTTTGAATCACATCCTCGACTGTAACCTGCTGAATGCGTTCGATGATTTCGTCCATGTCCATGAAATGGTCGTGATACATCTCCTGCCGCGCCAGGTTCGACATGCGCGCCGTGGACGACTCCAGGCTCAGCATCAGGCTCCCCTTCAACTGGTCCTTGGCGCGCTTTAGCTCTTCTTCGGGAATCGAGTTCTGCTTCACGTCGTAAAACTCGTGGACAATCGATTGCACTACTTTTGGTGCCGACGTCCGCGACGTGCCGGCATACACCGCCAGGCATCCCGTGTCCTTGTAGGGATTCAGCTCCGAGAAAATCGAATACACCAAGCCCTGCTTCTCCCGGATGTTCTGGAACAGCCGCGAACTCATCCCCCCACCCAGCAGCGTATTCAGCACGTACGCCACGAACCGCCGCTCGTGGTTGATCCGGTACGACGGCACGCCCACGCAGATCTGCACCTGCTCCAGCGACTTCTTATTCCGCAGCGTGATGCGGGAGTGGGTCTTGGGCGGAGTGTCGTGCAGGCCATTCGATCCCCGGGCGAGCGACCCGAACTCCTTGCTCAGAAGCGCCACGACATTTTCGTGCTCTAGGTTTCCAGCGGCCGAGATCACCAGGTTCTCTGGCACAAACTTGCTCTGGTAATAGTTCCGGACGGACGCTTCCTCGAACTTGCGCACCGTCTCCTTCGTGCCCAAAATCGGCTTGCCTAGCGGATGGTCCTTATAGAAGTTCTGAGTGAAGATCTCGTGCACCAGGCTGTCGGGGTTGTCCTCGTCCATCTTGATCTCTTCCAGGATCACGCCCCGCTCCCGCACGATATCTTCGGCCGCAAACGTCGGATGCAGCACCATATCGCTCAATACATCAACGGCTATGGGCAAATGCTCATCCAGAACTTTAATGTTGAAGCAAACCATCTCCTTACCGGTGAAGGCGTCCATGTGGCCACCAACCGAGTCCACTTCGCGGGCAATGTCTTCCGCGGTGCGATGTGTGGTGCCCTTGAACACCATGTGTTCGACAAAATGCGAGATGCCGTTGACCTCCGGGCCTTCGTTACGCGAACCCGCCTTGAGCCAGATTCCCATCGAAACCGAGCGGATGTGGTCCATCTTTTCCGTGATGACGGTCAGCCCGTTGGCCAAAACCTCCCGCTGGATCATCCGGTCGGTCGCAACTTCTAATACTTCCGCTGCCATGATCTTTTTCTTTCTATAAATAGATGTTCAGAAACTGCGTAGCTTGCTTCCAGCTCCAGCTTTTGCTGCCTTGGCCTGCGATAGAATGAACGCGCGCTGAGCGAAGTCCCGAGGTGGGGTCGGGAAGACAGGCTTCGAACTAGTCAGCATATTGGATGCATGAGCAGCACGCAACAACGCGAACTATTAAGCCTTTCGAATCAACAGCTTACTGATTTGATCGAAAGTCTTGGCCTGGCTCCGTACCGCCTCCGCCAGCTATTGGACGGCCTCTACCGCCAAAGATGGCCGCACCTTGACCAATTCACCACCCTGCCCGCCGCTCTCCGCCAGCAACTGGCCGCTGACTACTCCGTCGGCCATCCCGTCATAGAAAAGAAGTTCACATCTTCCGACGGCACCGTCCGCTATCTTTTCGCTTTCGCCGATGGCCAATCCGTCGAAACCGTCTGGATGCCCGAAGGCGACGGCGGCGAAGCCGGCGACGGCTCCGACTCCGGCGACGAAGAACTACGTGAGCTTCCTGGGAATTTGTCATCCCGAGCGCAGCCCGCCGCTTCCCCACACGATTTGTCGTCCCGAGCGCAGCGAAGCGGGGTCGAGGGACCTGCAGTTCCTCGAAACTCGAAACTAGAAACTCGAAACTCTCCTGCTTTTCCTGGCCACCAGCCACCAGCCACTAGCCACTCTTCCACCCGCGCCACCATCTGCGTCTCCAGCCAGGTCGGCTGCGCGGTCGAATGCGCCTTCTGCATGACCGCTCTTCTCGGCCTGCACCGCAACCTGACCGCCGGAGAGATTACCGGCCAGGTCCTCGCCGTCCTCAATGACCAGCAAGTCGAAATCGATCGCGACCGCATCAACCTAGTCTTCATGGGACAGGGCGAACCCTTCCTCAACTACGACAACTTCATGCAAGCCATGCGCATGCTGGTCACCGAAGCCGGCATCCCCGCCTCGCGCATGACCGTCTCCACCTCGGGAATCGTCCCCCGCATCGCCGACTTCGGCTCCGAGGAAATCCGTCCCAAACTCGCCGTCTCGCTCAACGCCCCGAACGAAGCCCTCCGCACCGAAGTCATGCCCATCACCAAGAAGTGGACCATCGAGAAGCTCCTCGCCGCCTTGCGCGACTTTCCTCTCCGCAATCGCGAACGCCTGACCTTCGAATACGTCTTGCTGGGCGGAGTCAACGACAGCCCTTCACACGCTCGCGAATTGGTCGATCTCATCCGCGGACTCCGCGCCAAAGTCAATCTCATCGCCCTCAATCCTGGCCCCGAGATTCCCTTCTCTATGCCCGACGCCGACCACGTGCTCGCCTTCCAGTCCGTGCTCACCAGCGCCGGCATCCCCGCCTTCATCCGCCGTCCTCGCGGACGCGACATCTACGCCGCCTGCGGCCAACTCAAACACACCACCGAACTGGTAAAGTTGAGTTAGGGATTCTCTCAACAGTTTTGTATCAGGGCACGACTTCAGTCGTGCCGACAGCGAACTTTACACGAAGGGGCTTTAGCCCCTGCTTTTACCGCCAACTGGCAACTGACAACTAAACAATGAAACAAGTCCGCATAGGAATTGTCGGATTCGGAACCGTCGGTCGTGCCACCGCCGACATCATCGCCAAGCACGCTTCGCTGATCGAGCGCCGCAGCGGCGTAAAGCTCACCGTCACCGCTGTCTGCCGCCGCCAGGCTATCAACGCGGCCGACATTCCCCGCGGCGCCAAAGTCACGACGGGTTGGAAAGACCTTCTCACCTCCGACGACGTTGATGTCATCGTCGAGACCATGGGCGGAGTCGACCACTCCCTGCAACTTCTTCGCGGAGCCCTCGAGCACGGCAAGCCCGTCGTCACCGCCAACAAGAAGCTTCTGGCCGAGCACGGAGACGAACTCTTCGCCCTCGCTGTCGCCCGCAACCTGCCCATTGGCTTCGAGGCCAGCGTCGCCGGCGGAATCCCCATCCTGCGCGTCATCCAGGAATCCACCGCCGGAGACCGCCTACGCGCCCTTCACGGCATCCTCAACGGCACCTCCAACTACATCCTCACCCAGATGGAGTCCCGCGGCATCGACTTCGACCAGGCGCTCGCCGAGGCACAGAAGGCCGGATACGCCGAAGCCGATCCCACCTTCGATATCGATGGACAGGACGCGCGCGACAAGCTCTGCATCCTCGCCCGCATGGCTTTCGGCGGACGCCTCGACGTGGCGCGCATTCCCACTTACGGTATTCGTGACGTGCGCTCGGTCGACATCCGCTCGGCCCAGCGCCTCGATCGCACCATTCGTCTGGTCGCCTCGGCCGAGCAGACCGGCAGCGGCCTTGACGTTTCCGTGCGTCCTTGGCTGGTCAGCCGGCGCTCCATGCTGGCCAAGGTTGAGGACGTGAACAACGCCGTCTTCCTCGTCGGCGACCGTCTGGGCACGCAGATGTTCTACGGACGCGGCGCGGGCGGCGACGCCACTGGCGCGGCCGTGGTGTCTGATTTAGTGGAGATCGCCCGCGATCTCGCCGCCGGACGCCTCAGCGCTAAGAACGTAGTCGGCTTCCTCGAGTCGCGCGAGCTGGAGATCGCGCCCGAGCCCAAACCTGCAGGCTGGTATTTGCGCCTGACGGTCAACGACGAACGCGGCATCATCGCGCGCGTCGCCGAGATCCTCTCGCGCGAAGGCATGAACATCGACTCCGTGCAGCAGGAACCGCACTCGCCCAAAACGCGCCTGTCGTTGTTCTTTACGGTAGAACCAGTTTCCGAACCCAAAGTCCGCAGCGCCATCGAAAAGATCAATGCTTTTGAATTTATGGTCGAACCCGTGCTGCTGCTACGGATTGAGTAGGGTTTTCGAAGGGGTGCGGCTCTTAGCCGCGTCGGGTGCCCCACTCAAGCCGATTTTGCTTGAGTGGGTCTTTTGACTTTACTGACAACCGACCACACCCAAATGTTTTAGGGTGGAAGAGCCGGCCTTTAGGCCGGCGTTACGTACCCTATGTAGAATCCTCCCGAGCGGCCCTCAGGCCGCGAGGGATCTGCTGTTGACTTGCATTTCGTGACACCAAACATTCGTTACGCTTGACGTAACGCATACTTTTCGAGATACTACTCATGATACTCGGCTACCGCGACAAGCGAACCAGGGACTTCGCCGCCGGAAAGCGTGTCAAGGCGTTCGACGGAATCCAGCGCGCCGCTCGCATGAAGCTGGATCGACTCGAAGCGGCGACGGGCCTCAAAGATCTCGCGGCGCTCCCCGGCAACCGTTTCGAAGCGCTGAAAGGCGACCGGCGGGGACAGTACAGCATTCGAATCAACGACCAATGGCGGATTTGCTTCGAATGGCCCGAAGGCGCGTCCGGCCCCGACCAGGTCGAGATCGTGGACTATCACTAGGAGAGCAGTTATGCCCGTCATTGCCATCCATCCCGGCGAACACCTCGCCGAAGAGTTGCGCGAGTTGGACATGAGCGCCGCTGAGTTGGCGCGCCGCCTCGACGTCCCCACCAACCGCGTTACCCAAATCCTCAATGGACGCCGCGCCATCACCGGCGACACCGCCCTGCGCCTGGCTCACTTCTTCGGCACCTCGCCGGAGTTCTGGCTGAATCTGCAAACCCTCTACGAAATTCGCCTCGCGGAGCAAAAGTCGGGCAAGTCGATCAAGACCTTACCGACCCTCCGCCGCCGGGCGCCCCGTTCGACTGCAGCTTGAGTGGGGGTTTTGATCTTTTCTGAGAACCGACAACTGTTTCTTGTCATCACGAGGTCGCCGAGGCGACCGAGGGATCTGCTCTTTCTGACAGCTGCCAATTCAAATCGGCTACTATGTCCTTTCCATAGATTTCCTGCACAGGGAGATCGGCTTGGCAACAGAGCCACAGACAGCTTTTTTCAGCTACAGCCGCGACGATTCCGACTTCGCCCTTCGCCTGGCCGGAGACTTGAAGGCAGCCGGTGCGAACGTGTGGCTCGATCAACTGGACATCGCGCCGGGTGAGCGCTGGGCGCGCGCAGTCCAGGATGCCTTGAACAACTGCCAGCGACTGCTGGGGATTCTGTCTCCCTCTTCCGTCAGCTCCACCAACGTCGAAGACGAAGTCGCCTTCGCTCTTGAGGAACATAAGACCGTCATTCCGGTTTTCTATCGTGATTGTAAGGTTCCTTTTCAACTGCGTCCCTTTCAATATGTCGATTTCAGGACCGACTACGACCGCGGGCTGAAGACACTGCTCAGGACATTGGGTGTAGGGCAGCAAGCTGTGGCCGCCGGTGGTGCCGCAGCTTCCGCCGTCCCGGAGGACACCGCAGCCGACGTCTCGGATGCGCACGAGCGTGAACGGACGGCAGAGCAGCGGCTGGAGCAGGAAGAGAAGCAGGCGACTGAACAAGCGCGCCTGGAAGAGCAAGAACGCGAGCGTTTAGCCACCGAAGAAAGGGAGAGGCAACAGAAGTTGGAAGAGGAGCGTCAGGCGGCCGCCGAGCAAGCTCGCTTGCAAGAAGAGCGCCGCCTAGCACTAGAAAAAGCACAACTGGAAGAGCAGGAGCACGAACGCAAAGCGGCTGAAGAGAAGGCGCGGCAACGGAAGTTGGACGAGGAACGTCAGGCCGCCGCCGAGCAGGCTCGCTTTGAAGAAGAGCGTCGCCTAGCAGCGGAAAAGGTGCAACGGGAGGAGCAGGAGCGCGAGCGCAAAGGGGCTGAAGAGGAGGCGCGGCCGGTCCTCTCAAAGAAGATGATGATCGGGCTTGCCGTCGGCGCAGTCGTTCTGCTGTTGGTGTGGATCCTGTGGCCGCGAGGGTCAAACAATCAAGCTCCGCAGCCGCAAACTGCGGGGCAGCAGCCACAAAGCACGCAGCAGCGCCCGCAGACCACGGAGCCACAGCCGCAGACTGCGGGGCAGCAGCCGCAGGGCACGGGGCGGAAGACGCCGAGCACGGTGCAGCAGCCGCTGCCACCGGCGGCCCATGTTAAAAAGCCAGTGGCCAAAAACTGCCCTGAAGAAGCCTATTGCGACCCTGACACGAACCTGATGTGGACGATTGAAGATAACGGTAAAGACGTCACTTGGCAGCAGGCGGACCAATATTGCAAAAGCCTCACTTTGGCCGGTTTATCGGGTTCGGAACTGCCCCCGATCGAGAAACTGGAGAAACTCTACGATCCCCAAAACTCAAGCGCAAACAAAATCCGAAAACCGTTCCTGCTGACGGACCGTTTTGTATGGAGTTTGACGAAGAAAGGCTCGGGTTACGCGTGGTTCTTCTTCTCCTACGACGGTGAGACCACCGTCGCCCCCATGGACTACTCCGCCAGCTTCCGCGCCTTGTGTGTGCGTCGTTCCGGAAAATGATGTGGAACCGATGATGTTGTTAGTATTGTTCAACCCATGAATGCCAAAGAGATTTTGCGCCGACAGCCGCCGCCTGTTCTTTACCACTACACAACGCAGGACGGACTCCTTGGAATAGTGAATAGCAAGGAGATTTGGGCGAGTCACACCCAATACCTTAATGATTCACTGGAGTTTCGCTACGCCATCGAACTCGTCGATCAAGAGCTTTCGAGTATGAAGCTCGAATATTCGTACGGCGACAAGGCAATGCTACTTGGCCAGATGGCGGAGGGACTCGGGGGCCTCAAGGGAATCGAGGGCGTCAACGTTTGCGTCTGCTCTTTCTCTGCTGACGGTGATGTCCTCTCCCAGTGGAGGGCATATGGTCATTCGGCATCTGGATTTTCGGTCGGCTTCTCCGGTACGTTCTTGCGCACGGTTAGCGACCAACTGAGTTTCTGGCTGGTTCCGGTGCTCTACAGCGAAGACGAGCAGCGCGCATTAGTCCGCAACCTCCTCGAAGATGTTCTTGCGGAAAACTCGCAGAGAATCACTAAGCCAACAGATGGCAGCGACGAAGCTGGATTCCCACCTTGGGAAAACTTGGTGGCGTACATGAATCGGTACGCTCCGATTCTTAAACACAAATCATTCTCCGAAGAACACGAATGGCGCATTATCTCCCGCCCGCTGTTCTGCTCGACTGAGCGTTTTGGCTATCGCACGGGCGCGTCGATGCTGATCCCATACTTCCGAATCCCTCTCTGGACAGAGCAAATGCCATTCAGAATCGATGAAATCATCGTTGGACCAACACCACACCTGCAGCAATCTCTACGCTCGGTCCGAAGCCTTCTCGTACGGCATGGTCTGGAAGACGCTATCGTGCGTAATTCGGAGGTGCCGTATAGAAATTGGTAAGGACAGCATCATTGCGCAGGTGGCCTACGTTTGCCTGACGTTGGCAAATGTGGGTTCACATTCAAAACGCGCGCCTACTCCTTCTTCCCCACGTTCCTAATCACCCACGCTTCCCACTCGTCTTCTTTCATTTCTTTCGCGGCGGCGCACAGCACCATGGCCGTCTCTTCCACCTCGCCACAATTCCACGTGAAGCCGTTCATCTCCAGGTAAGTCACCATCGCCGCCAGCGCCATCCGTTCGTTCCCCTCGGCGAACGGACGGTTGAACAGTATGCGCCATCCGTAGCCCGCCGCCAGCCGCGCTCGCCTCTTCCAGTGAGGATCACGCACCACCAGCTCCGACCGCACAATCGACAGCTCCAGCTTCGGCAGCTCCACCTCGCGCGAGCATAATCAGCGAACCACTCGTCTCCCACATTTGCCAAACGTCAGGCAAATGTGGGCCCCCGCCGCAACCCTGGATCGCTTTGCATCACGGTCCGGTCGCGGTGGAGACAAGCTTCTCGCAAAATCGATATTGTGCTGACATTCGACACTTTACCGTGTTCTAATTGCGAGTGCAGCGACTTTCGATGACACGCTTATTTGCGTCGGCACTCTTCCTGTGCCTCTGCCCTAGCAACTTCGCTGTTCCCCCCGAAGCCTCCTGGTCTGGCGTGCTGCGGGACAACTCGGGGACGCCAATCGTTGGAGTCACCGTTATCCTTTCGGACGGTTCCGGCAAGAGCGCGTATACGGCAAGAACGAAGGACGGCGGAGAGTTTGCGTTTTCAGCAATTGCACCCGGAACTTATAAAGTCGCGGTGGTTACGCAGCAAGGCATCTACCCGGCGCCGCAATCCCTGGTCGTAGCGGAAGGCGCGACACTCAGCACAAATTTGCAGTTGTCCATAGCGGATGCCAGTCTCGTCCTGGGTCAGGCGCAAACTGCGGCCGCTTCTCAGGGAAGCGGGGGAGAGCACCTCTCTCGTTCAGAAGTATCGAGTTTGCCCCTCAACTCGCGCGATTTCAGCAAGCTGCTCTTGCTGGCGGCGGGCACCATGACCGACACCAACGGGGCTGCGAATTTTACGCAGCAGTTTGCCGTCAACGGTCAGCGCGGCGTGACCTCTGTCTTTGCCATGGACGGAGCCGACACCACCGACCCCGAGATGGGTGGCGCTACCTTCTCGACCTTCAATGTCGATGCCATCCAGGAAGTGCAGTCGAGTTCCGGCGTGATGTTGCCCGAAATCGGTCACGGGGCCGCCAGTTTCACCAACGTGGTGACCAAGTCGGGAACGAACGCGATCCATGGCAGCCTGTTCGAGTTTTTCCGCAACGCTTCACTCGATGCACGCAATTACTTCGACCACGTTGAACTGAACGGTCGCCGCATACCCCCGTTCAATCGCAATGAGTTCGGCGGGACGGTCGGAGGTCCGGTGGTGCTGCCCGGCTACGACGGACGGAATCGCACGTACTTCTTTGGCGAATACCAGGGATTCCGCCAGGTTCTCGGAACCACCCAGGTGCTGTCGGTGCCCACATTGGCGGAACGTCAGGGGATCGACACGACCAGTTTCCCGGGGGATACGCTCATCGTTCCGGTGAATCCGGCGATCAAACCGATACTGGATGGATACCCACTACCCAACGCTCCCGCTGGTCCTTTTGGTGCGCGAACCTATGAAACATCGTCCAAGGTTTCGACGGATTACGACCAATTTTCCGTGCGATTGGACCAAACTCTTTCCAGCAAGTCGCAGCTATTTGGGCGTTTCAGTTACAACCAGATTACCGGCCCGGTTACCAATCCTGATCAAACCGCCATCAATCCGAGCTTCGGCATTCAGTTCTTTGATCACCAGCGCAGCGCGGACTTGAGCTACGCGCGCCAGATCAATCCCCACCTGACCTTACAGACTAATCTCGGATATATCCGCAGCACGCCAAATTTTCCTGCCGCCAATCACACGCAACCGGGCATCCTCTTTGGTGACGGTTTGTTTGAGGGCTACGGCGCTCCCGCGGGGTCGATCTTTGGCTCGTACGGCAATCTTTATCAGTTCCGTTTCAATATGACGGGAGTGCGCGGAAATCACGCGATGAAATGGGGCGCGGAGATCCGCATAAACCGCGACACCACTGTTTTCGGCACCGCTCCCAATGGCGCTTACTCGTTTGGAGGCGGGACAGCATACTCGCCGGTAGCGATTCAGTCACTGAGCGGCACGCACAACATCAACGTTGGTGATCCGCTGCCCGATTCGCTTACCGGCCTGCTCACTGCTACGCCTTACTCTTACAACATCAGCCTTCCGGCCGAATTCACTCCCGTCGGCAGCAAGTTCGACGCGGCGGGAGTCCGTCGCCAGGCCTACAACTTCTACTTTCAGGACGCGTGGAAAGCCACGTCGCGCCTGACCCTTTCCTATGGCCTTCGCTATGAAGTAGACAGTCGCATCGCCGAAGCCACCAAGCGCACATCGTTGCCCGAGTTTTTTGCCAACGGCCAACGGGCTTCGTATTGGGACCATCGGGCCAACATGCTTTTCGTCGTGAACCCGCAACCGCCCTACCAGTTCGACTGGAACGGATGGGGTCCGCGATTGGCCGTGGATTATGCCCTTGCCAAAGGCACGGTGGTACATGTGGGTGGAGCGATCACCACCGGCCTCATGAACCTCTGGCAAGAAAACTTTCTAACGGCTTCGGTACCGTATCTGTTCAATCCTTTTATCACCGCGCAGCCGGGCAGCGCAGTCCCGTTCCAGAACAGCGTTGCCGTCATACCCCTGCCGCCGGCTTACGACATCTCCGGCAACCTCATCTTTCCCAATGGGCAGAGCACCGACGCTAAGCCCAACACTGTGATGGATCTCCAGCGCTACCAGGATGCCGTCGCCGCCGAGGTTCCAGGTCATCAGGCGCAACTGCCGGCCTTGTCTGCAGTGGCAAACAATTTCCGCAACGGCTACATCGCGAGCTGGACTCTCTCGGTTGAGCACAACTTTCGCGATTTCGACGCAACCCTGGCATACGTGGGTACTGCGGGAATACATCTTCCCTATGTCTTCTATCCCAACAGCTACACCGGCGCCGATCCCGCGTTTGCTCCGTTCACCAAGTTCGACGCCGCCGGAAAGCCCGTCGGAGGCGCCAGTACGATTTACGTGGTTTCCAGCGAATCGCATTCGTCCTACAACGCATTGCAGGCCAGCCTGAGCAAGAATTCGGCACGTTGGGGCACGGGTCTGCAAGTCAGCTACACCTACTCCAAGTCGCTCGACGATACCAGTTCGGTTCAGGGTGGCCAGATCGCGGGCGCCGGCGTCATCTTGCAGACGTCTCCTCAGGACCCGTGGAATCCGGCCGCGGAAAAGGCACTATCGACCTTCGACGAGACACAAGTATTCACCTTTAGTTGGATCCAGGTTCTCCCGCTCAATCAAGTGAGTTTTCTTCGTTCGGCCCCGCGCTCGTTGACTTACGGTTGGCAGTTTCTCAACATCACGACCTTCACGACCGGTCCGCCTTTCACCGTTTACTCCGGAGTGCAGCAGACCGGAGCAGGCGCCAGCGGAGCCGACCGCCCTGACCTGGTGTCGATGCCGAAACTTTCCACCAGCGGCGTGGTGCCCGCCGACTACTTCGGCCGGGGAGCCGACAACGTTTCGTTTTTCAGCATCCCAATCAACCTCCCAGGTGGTACCGGACCGAACCAGGGTTATTTCGGAACGCTCGGTCGCAACACGTTTCGCGGGCCCGGTTATCGCAATTTCGATATCGCGCTGATCAAGGACACGCCTTTCGGTAGCCGCGGCGGCGCCGAGCTTGGCACCTTGGAGTTTCGCGCCGAATTCTTCAACGTCTTCAATTTCGTGAACTTCGGTTTGCCTTCGAATGTCCTGCGGGGCAGCGGATTCGGCTACATCAGCAAGACTTCAGGAACATCACGACAGATCCAGTTCTCGTTGAAGATCCTTTTCTGAGCGCTTTACGAGCGTGATAACGCGGGCGATCGGGCGGATGGCGCACAATTACCTACTGCTTTTGACAATTGCGGGTCTTCACCCTATTCCTTCTTCCCCACGTTCCTCACCACCCACTCTTCCCACTCGTCTTCCTGCATTCCCTTCGCGGCGGCTCGCAGCACCCTGGCCGTCTCTTCTACCTCGCCGCATTTCCACCTGAGGCCGTTCATCTCCAGATACGTCGCCATCGCCGCCAGTGCCATCCGTTTGTTCCCCTCGGCGAAGGGACGATTCGTCAGTATCCGCCATCCGTACCCCGCAGCCAGCCGCGCCCGGCTTCTCCAGTGCCGCTCACGCACCACTAGCTCAGACCGCGCAATCGACAGCTCCAGCATCGGCAGCTCCACCTCGCCCGAGCGAGAGCTCGGGGAAAAAGACGCCCCTCCCCCGTAGCGCGCCAGCAGTTCCTGATGGATCGCGATCAACCCGCGCATGTCCAGCCGTCGCACGCGTCGCGCCGTCATTTCTTTAATTGCGGTCATTTCTTTTTCCCTAACTCGCGATAGCTGTTGCGGTGCTGCGCCTCTGTCCTTCGGAACGCCTCCACCTGGTCGGCAAAGTCCGGATCGAACGGCGACAGTTCGATGCCCGCTTCGCTTTCGGTCAGCTCCAGCTCGTCTCCCTCGGACAGCCGCAGGTTGTCGATGACCTTCTTCGGCAGCAGCACTCCGTAGCCGCTCCCAATCTTGCGCAATTTTGTCTTCATTCTCTCCTCGCGTACGGATGCAATTTGAGCTCAAAATCACATTATAATTAACGTTATAACAGTGGTTAGTGGATAGTGAATAGTGGATAGAAAAGACCTCCGGATTTCCCTGGTCACCCCCGAGCCGAGCCAAAGGGTTCAGCGGGTTTTGACCACTAACCACCTCCCGCCCTTCCCGGCATAGCGCAAGATCCCTCCCAATTTGCTGCACCACATCCTCAGCTTTCCTCATCTAACACCTTGACACTAAGACACTCAAGTCTTATAGTGGGGCTGTTATAAAGTGGTTGCTGTCTGCCAATGGCATAAAAATCAGCAACTTACGCACTAATTAAGTTATAGGAGGCGGGCAACATGGGTAAGATTATCGGAATTGACTTGGGCACCACGAACTCCGTGGTCGCTGTGATGGAAGGCGGCGAGCCCAAGGTCATCCCTAACGAAGAAGGCGGGCGAACGACGCCCTCAGTGGTAGGATTCACCAAAAATGGCGAGCGTTTGGTAGGTCAAGTGGCCAAACGCCAGGCTATTACCAACCCCGAGAACACCATTTACTCCATCAAGCGCTTTATGGGCCGTCGCTTCGATGAAGTCTCGGAAGAAATGAAGATGGTTCCGTACAAAGTGGTGAAGTCGGGCGATCACGTCGCGATCGTGGCGCAGGGACAGGAATTCACTCCCCCGCAGATTTCCGCGTTGATTCTACAGAAGTTAAAGAAGGCTGCGGAAGACTATCTCGGCGAAAAAGTGACGGAAGCCGTCATTACCGTACCGGCGTATTTCAACGACGCGCAGCGCCAGGCCACCAAGGACGCGGGCCAGATTGCCGGGCTTGATGTGAAACGCATCATCAACGAGCCGACGGCAGCCGCGCTGGCCTACGGGCTCGACAAGAAAAAGGATGAAACCATTGCGGTATATGACTTTGGAGGCGGCACCTTCGACATTTCGATTCTTGAAGTTGGCGAGGGTGTGATCGAAGTCAAGTCGACCAATGGCGACACGCACTTAGGCGGCGACAACATCGATCAGCGCATTGTCGACTGGTTGATTGCCGAGTTCCAGAAGGACGAAGGTTTGGATCTGCGGGCCAAGGGTAACGAAATGGCACTGCAGAGGTTACGCGATGCGGCCGAGCGCGCCAAGATCGAGCTTTCGACCACGATGCAGACCGAGATCAATCTGCCGTTCATCACGGCGGACGCGAGCGGGCCGAAGCACTTGGTGAAGACGCTAACTCGTTCAAAACTCGAGGAAATGGTGCGGGATTTGATCGATCGCTCCATCAAGCCGTGCGAGCAGGCGATGAAGGACGCGGGTGTCACCCCTGACAAGATCGACGAAGTGGTTCTGGTCGGTGGACAGACGCGCATGCCGGCTATCCAAGCGCTGGTAAAGAAGCTATTCGGCAAAGAGCCGCATAAGGGCGTGAATCCGGATGAAGTGGTCGCGATTGGCGCGGCGATCCAGGGTGGCGTGCTGGGCGGCGAAGTGAAAGACCTGCTGCTGCTCGACGTGACTCCGTTGACCCTTTCGATTGAGACACTTGGCGGCGTGGCGACGCCGATGATTCAGCGCAACACCACGATTCCGACGAAGAAAACCGAAACGTTTTCGACGGCGGCGGACAACCAGGACTCGGTCGAGGTGCATGTGCTGCAGGGCGAGCGTCCGATGGCGAAAGACAATCGTACGCTGGGCAAGTTCCACCTGACGGGCCTGCCGATGGCGCCGCGCGGCGTGCCGAAGATCGAGGTCACGTTCGATATTGACGCGAACGGCATCCTCAACGTGAATGCCAAGGACATGGCCACAGGCAAGGACCAGAAGATCACAATTACGTCGTCTTCCGGCCTGAGCAAAGAGGAAGTGGAGCGCATGGCGAAGGAAGCCGAGGCGCATTCGGCCGAAGACAAGGCGCGCAGGGCGGAGATTGAGTCGCGCAACCAGCTTGATGGCATGGTGTACCAGATCGAAAAGATGCTACGCGAGCACGGCGACAAGATTTCCGGACAGGAGCGCGGCGATGTGGAGAACGCGCTGGCCGATGCGAAGAAGGCGCTGGAAGGGTCTGACGCGAAAGCAATGGACTCGGCACGCGAGCGGCTGACACAGGCTTCGCACAAGCTGGCCGAGGAAATGTACAAAGCTCAGGCTGCGACATCGGGCGGTCCTGCTCCGAGTGGAGACGGCGCTGCCGCAGAGCCGCAGCAGAAGAAGGACGAGGGTGTCATCGACGCCGAGTACGTGGACGTGGATGAGAAGAAGTAACTGGTAATTGGTAACTGGTTTTCGGGGAGGGGCGCCGCGTGCGCCCCTCTTCGCAAGATACACGGTTCAGAGGTAATTGCATTGCATCAAGACGTGAACGAACATTCTTTCTTATTGACCTTCAACGAGGCCGAGAGGCGTTGGTATCTGGTGACACCGAGTCACGGGCGCTTGCAGGCAATCCGCGTCATCAACGACGATGACGCGGTCGCGACGGTTGACGTCACCATGGATGGCGAGGGACCGACGATCATCAACTAAGTTGTCCGGGCGTGCGACGGGCGCTCTGTTAGAGTTTCATTGGTCGGCAGTCCCTCCCCGCCCGGAGGGACTCGCTACATGGCGCGGGTTACTGTCGAGAGAGGTCAACAACCATGGTCCTAAGTATCCTCGTGTTGATTTTGCTAGTCGTAATGTTTATCGCCCAGCTTCAACTTTTCAAGATCAAGAATCTGTTGCAGCAACTCGTGGACATGGAGCGGGCTCGAAGGGATTAGCCGGAGTCTATAAACAAAATAAACAAAATGGCCACCACGGACAAGAAAGATTATTACGCGGTTCTCGGGGTGAAGAAGACGGCCTCGGCGGAGGAGATCCGCAAGGCCTTTCGCAAACTTGCGCGCAAATACCACCCCGACGTGAATCCGGGGGACAAGTCGGCGGAAGAGAAGTTCAAAGCGCTGTCCGAGGCCAACGACGTACTGAGCGATCCCAAGAAGCGCAAGATCTACGACCAGCTCGGTTTCTATTCCGACAACATCGATCCGGCGACGGCGGAGGCCTATGCGCGGGGAGGTGGCCGTCCATCCGAAAATGGCGGACGTGGCGGCGGGGCGCAAGAAGTCCCATTCGACTTTGGGGGATTTGACTTCAACGACTTCGCGGAAGGCGCTGGCGCAGCGGGACGCCGCGCGGGTGGCGCGGGCGGGTTCCGCGATATTTTTTCCTCGATGTTTGGCGGCGGCGGACGCGTCCAGGAGGAGCTCGAGCAGGAACCGGGCAGCGATCTCGAATACCAGATGAACGTGGGATTCTGGCAGGCGATTCAGGGCGCGGAGTTACAGCTCAGCGTGCCGCATCTGGAGAGCTGCGCGAATTGCCATGGGCGCGGCTACTTTGAAAGCACCGAGCCCTGTCCTCAGTGCAAGGGCAAGGGGCAGATCACGCAGAAGAGCGGCAGCATGAAGTTCAATATCCCGTGCCCGCGCTGCGGTGGCAGTGGACACAGCCGGACGATCTGCAATGTGTGCCATGGCGCGGGACGAGTGGAACGGAACGAGTCGCTCAAGGTGCGCATCAAGCCGGGCACGCGCGACGGTCAACGCATCCGTCTGGCCGGGCGTGGCAATGCCGGGACCATGGGCGCGCCCGCCGGCGACCTGTACATCATTCTGCGCGTCGGGGAGCATCCCGTGTTTAAGCGCGATGGCGATGACATTTATCTCACGGTGCCGGTAACGGTCACGGAAGCAGGGTTGGGCGGCAAGGTGGAAGTGCCCACCATCGACGGGCGAACGCTGCTCAAAATTCCTCCGGGTACGCAAAGTGGGCAAAAGCTGCGCTTGCGGGAGAAAGGCGTTCCCTCAGCGGTGAAGGAGGGCGTGCGCGGCGACGAGATCGTCGAGGTGAAGCTGGTGGTACCGTCACTGCGTGACGAGAAGTCCAAGGAGATCCTGCGCGAGCTGGCCAAGCTGAATCCGGAAGATCCAAGGGAAGAACTTTGGAAGCAAGTGCAGCATTAAGGCAGTTTCAAGTTTCGGGTTTCAAGTTTCAAGCTAAGAAGCCCCGCTCAAGCTGCGCTTGAACGGGGCACCCGACAACGGGCAGGATGGAATACAGGAAGCGATGTCTCCGGAAACGCAACCCGCGATCTGTGATTTGGTCTTAGAGACCTCGCGGCTCGCGGTGCGGCGGTTTCGGCATGACGATTTGGAGGCGATCTTTGCGATCATCGGCGATGACGTTGCTATGCAGTACTACCCGAACACGTTCAACAGGGGCGATGCCGCGCAATGGATTCAGCGCAATCTGCGACGTTACCGCGAGCATGGCTACGGGCTCTTCGCGGTGACATTGAAAGATAGCGCTGAGATGATCGGCGATTGCGGCATTATCCGGCAGGACGTCGAGGGCGAAGTGCAGATGGAAGTCGGCTATCACTTCCGCCGCGACCAATGGGGACACGGCTACGCCACCGAGGCGGCGCGCGCCTGCATGGGATTGGCGTTCCATACCTTCCGAGCCGGCAAGGTGATCTCGCTGATCCGGCCAGAGAACGTGCCTTCACGACGCGTGGCGGAGCGCAATGGAATGACGTTGGAGCGGCAGGTGACGCACTATGGTCTGCCGCACCTGGTGTATGCGATGCGGCGTGAGGAGTTCGATTCGCGCTTCAGGGGCTAAAGCCCGGTGAATGGGCAGGGCTCGATCGGCATGACTAAAAGTCGTGCCCTGACGCAGGGAATTGGAAAGTAAGGCCGGCACTGCTGGAGCCGTGCTGCTTAAAAGCGAAAACCCCGCCCTACGCTTCGCTTCGCGAATCGTAGAACGGGGCACCCGGTTTCGAGGTTTTACATAGAGGCTCACAGGTTATGGGCAAGCGTAAAAAGCAGGGCGCGTACATGATCAGCTCGGTGGCGGAGATGTACGGCATCCATCCGCAGACGCTTCGCCTCTACGAGCGCGAAGGGTTGCTCAAGCCGTCACGCACCGAGGGCAACACCCGCCTCTACACGGATGAAGACCTGGAGCGTCTGGAGCTCATCCTGTCGCTGGCGCGCGACCTGGGCGTGAACATCTCTGGCATCGCGATCATTCTGCAGATGCGCGAGCGCATGGACGAAATGCAGCGGCAGATGTCGGAGTTCGTGAGCTACGTGCGGACCGAGGTCATGAACCGCGCGCATAACGCCGAAGCCTCGCGCGGAGCGATCGTGCCGGTTAGCCATTCCATCGTGGTCAAGACCGAAAAGAAGCGCTAGCGCAGATTAGGAAATGCCGCGACTGTGACAGAGCAACGGTGCCGCCGGCTCAATGATCGAGAAGCGCGCTTGACGCCGTGCTGAAGCGCGGCAGTACCCTACGCAAGAATGCCTACGTAAGCTCTCAATGGCTTGCCATCATCTGCTCGACTGCCTGCAGCCTTTCTTTGAACATCGCGTTCTCGGGATCTAGCTGCAAGGCCCGTTCGAGGCACGACTTTGCTTCTGCCAGTTGGCCCAGCTCAGCGAGGGCCATACCTAAGCTGGCTTGGGCTCCGGCGTCGGACGAATCCAGGCGGACCGCTTCGCGAAATTGCTCTACTGCCGCGCTCATATCGTTGGTCGAAGCCAGAGCGATACCCAGGTTGTAGTGCGCGTCAAAATAGTCAGGACGGGTTTTTAGCGCGGCATTGAAGTAGGGCAAAGAATCCTGCGGATGTCCCTCAGCGAGCAGGACCGTGCCGAGCGAGTTGTTTGCCACTGCGTCGTCCGGATGAATCTCGATCGCCTTTGCATACTGCTCCTGCGCCAGTTGCAGGTTGCCTCGGGTCTGCGCGACCGCTCCAAGGTTGTAGCGCGCTTCAAAGTCCATCGGGCTCTTCTCGACGTGGTGCGTCATCAACGCTTCTTCCAATGCCAACCGAGGATCTCCCTGATCGGCGGAATAGTTCACCGGCAGAACCTGCAACCAGAAATGCGCCATCTCATCACTGGCGCGATTGCCCGCCTTAACCCGCTGTGGCGGATGGTTGGGGTTGGCGACGTTGTCCTCCGAATTGTCATACGCGTACTCCATGGTGATTGCGGTACCCATCGGCAGCCTCACTGGCTCAACGTAGCGGAATACCTCCTGCCAATTCAGGTCCCACTTCTTGATTTGGAGAAGCGTCTTCGACGATCCATCCGGCAAGGCGGCGGTGGCAAGAATGTCCCTTGCGAGATAGTGGGCATGCGGATAGACCGCCAGCAAGTCCACGTCGATGGGAAGCGTGAAAGTATCACTTACCACGAAATTTTTATCACCAGGCGGGATATCAAGCTGCTGGTCCGCGTCGAGTTGAAGCAGCATGGGAACAAGAGTCGCCGGCTGATCAGTGAAATAAATTCCGATATTCGGCTGGATGACTTCGGCCTTGCCTGACGGCTGCAGATGTACGTTGAGCACAAAATCTGTGCCGGGATTGAGTTGCAGCGCCATGCCGTCGGGAAATGGTGTGACTACGGTGCCAGGCTTTAGGAAGAGAAAGTGGCTGTCTGGTTCAAAGTGCTCGGAATCGATTTGC
This sequence comes from uncultured Acidobacteriaceae bacterium, assembly GCA_963699185.1. GTDB lineage: Bacteria > Acidobacteriota > Terriglobia > Terriglobales > Acidobacteriaceae > DASRAA01. The sequence goes on from OY969419.1 coordinate 3,500,111, forward strand.
AGTTCCATTCCGCCAAATCCAACACCGGGTTCGGCTTCCTTGCGGCGCGACGAGTGGTAACGATCGATAATCACGTTGGCGTGGTGAATGAGTTGCTGGTTATTAGTGCGGATTTCCACCGCCCGCACCCAACGCACCCGATCCACTGGGATCGGCAGAATGAAATTCCAGTACGAATCGCCGCCACCGGCCGGCACGGTATAAGGCTTCGCAGCGGTTGCGATCAGGTCTGGCGTTCCAAGTTGCCAGCCTTCCACGAAATGAGGCTTCGGCGGAAGGTCGCGAGGATTGCCTTCGACTTCACCCTGCTGAACCCATTTCTGAATGAGAGCAATCTGCGCATCCGACAGGCGGCGTTCCTGCTGCAGCTTCAACTCGCCGGGCTCCGGAAGCCAAGGAGGCATGAAATGCGTGTGCGTAACCGCGACAATCTGATTGGCATGTTTCTTGACTTCGCTGTAGGTCAGAAGCGGAAAAGGGCCGGATTCTCCGGGACGGTGGCAGCTTGCGCAGTTCTGATAAATGATGGGCGCGATGTCGCGATTGAAAGTTACGTGGCTGCCGGCGGCTGAGTTGCCCGATGAAGCCGGCTGCGGGCTTGCGTTGCCGCCGGCCAGGAGTGCCACCACGAACGCCATCATCAAAAACGTGATTGATACGGTTCGCAATGTCCTCCTCGTTGCAGGTCGGGCGTGTTGCATCCGACCCCTTCCGCTGAGTCTACTGACGATGTCTTGCTGCCCGCAATTCGCTCAAGGCAACCCCAGGCTGCCGCGGGTGCAGCGGTTCTCACTGGCGCATCACCAGCATGGTTAATCCTGATAAGTTGTTCCCTTGCCGGCTTCGATGTGTGACAATCGCCGGACATCGATTTCAAGTTACTCGATCCGATTTCGACGAGGCAGGTACTGATGTCCGATGTAGCAGTCGTGCGCACTCTCAAAGTTACCGTTGACCGCGGCGGCAACGTCCCCGTGGTGCGATGCGGTGGCAGGCTGGTGGCGGGGGCGACAGACCGTTTCTACGCTGAAGTGAAGCAACTGGTACCGGAATATAAGCGCGTCGTACTGGACTTCACGGAGGTGACTCACATGGACAGCATGGGTCTGGGCACGCTGGTGCGGCTGTACGTTCATGCGAAGTCGGCAGGCAGCATTTTGGACCTGGTCAACGTTGGCAAATCGGTGCGGCAACTGCTTGGCATCACTCATATGATGTCGGTGTTCCAGGTGATTGGGGAAAATAATATCCGGATGGGATGAAGAATAGTGGTCAGGGGTTAGTGGCTAGTGGTTAGTGGCTAGTGGTTAGTGGTTAGTGGCTAGTGGTTAGTGGTTAGTGGTTAGTGGCTAGTGGCTAGTGGTTAGTGGTTAGTGGTTAGTGGTTAGATCGGGTGCACCCACAGCCTTTCCGCCGAAACCAAGAAATTAAAGACTAGTCACCGACCACCAGCCACTAGCCAATTACTTCGCGCGCTGCCACACTAGCACTCGCTTCTGGATTGCGGTATCGGAAATACCACGGGTGGCCGTGATGATGAGCCGGCTGCCTTCAAGGCGAAATGGGCGCGGCTGGGTTGAGCCGACGTAGGCCGGCGTCCAGGCAACGGAAGGATAGTGGGTCACGGTCGAGGTGGCGCTGTCGAGTTTGAAGATCCCGCAATAAGCGATGAAGGTGTCGTAGTAAGCAATCTTCTCCGCGTCGGTGGGTTTGGCGGGATCTTTCCATGCGGGGCGATCGCCGTTGGCGATGGTGGCGCACATGTGGCCGTCGGGTTCATACATGAGGAAGCCGCGCGGGTGCGGCCCGAATTGAGCGGAAGGCTGCACCTTGCCGTCGGTCATAGTGTCGTCGATTGAGACCAGCTTCCACGTGCCGACTAACTGGGCGACGGTGGGAGCGGGCGTGGCGGTTTGAGCGAGTGCCAAGGCGGCCAGCAACAGGATTGAGAGAAGAAGCTTCATTGAGAATCCTCCGTTTCAATGGCTAGGGCTCCCAGGTTAGCGCCCAAAAGACCGGCGCGAACTGGGGCGATCGAATTTATCATTTGATGTCGAACACGAACATCGAGCGATCGATCATCTGGTTCGGCGTGTAGTTCAGCAGCCATCGATAGCTGTTGGGGTCGGGCAGTACTTGACCAGATAACGCGCTTGCTCCCACTACCACCTTACCTGTTACGCGCTCTTCCGGGGCGAGAGGTAAAGCCTTCACACCATACAGCGCGGGATTGACCGAGCCAAAATACGCCATCCGCAGATTCTCATCCGGATGTTTCAGTTCATAGTCACGCAGCGCAATCAGGCCCTGTCCCCAGTCGAGGTTGCTGTCGGTCAGGTAGCGCCAACTATTGGCCGGCTTCACCAGAATGTTGAAGTAAGTGAGGTAGTCGGGCGCAGCGCGCAAGGCATCGGCGGCGTTGAGCGCGAGCAGAACCAGAAGCACAATCATCGCCGCACGACGGGCTTTCACACGTTCCCAAATCGCTCCCGCAATCAGCAGCGCGAAGGGGTAGAGCGGCAATATGTGGCGCTCGCCGATGTCGTATTTCGATTGAATCGCGAAAAACAGGAACACTACCGCGAACGTACACATAGCCAGCAGATCGCCGGGATAGCGGCAGACTCTGCGGACTCCCATCAGAAGGCTCGCCAAGAACAGCGCTAACAAGATGGTTGGCCACTTGAGAACGATGGCCGCCGGGTAATACGACTTGATCCCGCCCGTGGGATAGATATTCCCAAGAAACCATGCCGGACGCCCATGTTTGTTGCTGAACGCCACCTCGCGCAGGCCTTCGAAAAACTCTCCGGCGGGAAGAAAGGTGCTGATGTGGGCGTTCGATCTCGTTGCCCACGTCTTCTCGCCGCGGTTGGGGAACGACGCCACCACCTTTCCGTCGCCAACTTTGAGGTGCGAGATGTGAAAGAAGTATCCAGCCCACAGCGTGAGCAGCGCCAGGGCCACTGCCGCGAGCATGGGTTTCCAGTTCCATTGCGACGGCCGACGCGACACGTTCTCGGGTTTCAGTATCAGCATCAGCGCCAAGGCGAGCAGCACCAACGGAGGCGCGTAGAACTTGGCCAGCAGCAGTCCGCCGAGCACGAGGCCCATGAGCAAGGTTTGCGACCAGTTGGGACGACGGCGCCATCGCACCAGTTGAAACGCGGCGAGAAAGATGAATAGCGCGCCGATTCCGTCGGTTGTAACCACGGAGAAATGCGCGATCAGCGATGGAGTGAAAGCGAAGAGCGCGAGGGCGACGTTGGCCGCTCCTTCGGAAAATAACCGCCGCGTCGCGAACCACAAAGCCACACCGAGGGCGATACCCAGCAAGGTGTTCATGGGACGCGTACGCAACGCGATCTCCTCGGGGCCGGGTTGCATGGCCTCGACACGATAGCCGCTGGGCAGATCCCGCCACGCGTACTGGCTGTCGATGCGGGCGATGGGCAGCGTGAGCCAGAGGCGCCCCAGTGGTGGATGGTCGTTCCAGTGCTCGAAGCGCCCGTGCCGCCAGCCGTCGATTCCGGCGATGATGTGTGCCGGTTCGTCATAGGTGAGCGACTGCGTCTGGATGAACCAGAGCGACTGCAAGGCGAACAGCGACAGCAGCACGAACGGAATCGCCGTGCGCGGGTGGAGATTGCGGCGGCGAGCGAGGAGGCTCTTCGTTTTAGTTATGGAGGGTTTCTTCACGAGCAGCCTTCACCATATAGGAGCGCATACGAGAGACTCAACTTGTGAATGAGCGACAAGGCCGCCTTACAGACAAACCCTCGTGGACTAAAGTCCGCGAGGGAAGTATGGAAAAAGAGGACCTTAGCGACACGCCTGAGGGCGTGCCCCTTCAAGCCCAGCAAAAGCAAAACCCTTAGCTTGGTTTGGGCGCTGGCGCGGCCGCGGTCGCGCCAGCCTTGGTTTTGACTCGGTCGATTCCCTGTTGCGCCTTGGCAGCGTATGGTCCCTTGGGCAATATTTTGATGTAGTCCTGATAGTTCGACAGAGCGGCCTTGAAGTCACCGTTCTTTTCCTGCGATTCGCCCAGTTTGTAAGTGGCTTCGGCGTCCCTGGGCTTCCAGTCCAGGGCCTCCTGGTAGCGGCTGATGGCACCCCGGTAGTTGCCCTCCTTGTAGTAATAATCGCCGACTTCGATGCACTTGGCTGCTTTGTGGGGATCGAAGGGATGAAACTCACCGAGTTCGCTCTCGTTTGCGCCGGGATACTTCTCGTCGCCCGCGGGGGCCGATACGTCAATCTCGGTCTGCTTGCTGGAACTTTCATCTGGCGCCAGTGTGTCGGAGCGCGGTGGGGCCTTGCGATTGTCCTTTGGCGGAGGAGCGGACTTGTCGACCGGCACGCGTGTGATGGGTCCATCGTCGGGACTCTGCGCCACGGCAGCGCCAGTCAGGCATAGACCGAGAACCGCGAGAATCAAGACATGCAACCGCACACTCATATTCTATTGCAACCCGAAATGACGTGCGATGACTCGTCTACTTGTGGGTAGGAGAGCAGCAAAAAGCCGGAGGTTATAGCCCCGGCTGGTCGCTGCTGCTAAAAGGGGAACTAACAGCGCATTCTGCGCTTCAACACTGCGGCCAGGCCCAGAATGCCTGAGCCGAAAAGCGCGATACTGCTGGGCTCCGGCACACTCGATACCGAGTAGTTGTCCATATATCCGGAGTCGTTACCACCGCCGAAGGTGTCGAAGAAACCCGTCCCATACGACGAGACATGCTCGCCAAGGCACGGGCCGTTATCGCCGCAGAAGGGCACGTTTGTCCCGAGTTGAGTGCCATCCAGCCAAAAGTTGTACTGCTGCGTGGTGAAGTCAAATACGAAATAGACGTTGTGCCAAGTGTCCCTGGAGAGCGTTCCAACCACGGGGAAACCCGCCGTGATCAGGGCGATATTGTTGGTGCTGGGATTGGTGTCGATGCCCCCAATGAACGGGAACAAACCCGATCCCAACCCAGCGAATTGCCACGAACTCTGCGTACTGCTGCTGCCGAGGTAGATATAGGCAGAGAGGCCGACCAGCGGGCCGGTAGAAAAATCACTGTGGTAAGGACCAGATTGGCTGGCTGCGGAGCCATCCACCCAGACGGCTTGGGATCCCGCATAAACCACGTTGCTTTGCACATCTACAAACGTCGGGCCGAAGACCTGCCACCCGTCCTGTCCAGCGAGGGGACCCAGCGTAAAAGGTGGATTTTCGAAGCCTGTTGAATAGATTGTTCCCGCATGCATCGCCGGAGTTGCCATGAACATCACGATGGCAACCAGAAGTGCGGGGAGTGCGCCCGCCAAGAGTTGGGATTTGTTAGAGGAAGTCATGGTTGATCCTCCTTCCGCGTAGGTGCTAACTTGACGTTTTTTGCTCGATCCCAAGGCAGGTAATGAACCTAGAGCCAGACTTTCGCGCAGACAACATCACGGCTTTACGCGCGACTTCAAGCCCATGAAGGTGTCTGGTTCGCTGGCACAGCCGTGCTTCGGCTGGCGCGATTTCCGGCGTAAGCGTGTCAAATACCGCGTCTCGGAAAAGTGCAACAAAGAGAGAAAGGCCGTCCGCGCAGCGAACGGCCTGGGGCGTCGCGGACGTTAGTCAGGCGTCCGCGTCTGGAGGAAATGTAGCCGACCTATTGGCGGTCGGAAGGAGGCTGCGACGACGACGGTGACTTCGCTTCGGCCGACGCCGATTCCAGTGAGTTCGTCATCAACTGCACATCGACCCGGCGATTCTTGGCGCGGCCGGCACGATTGGAGTTTTCCGCGACCGGTTTTTCCATGCCCAAGCCAATGATGTAGACGCGATACGGCGGAACGTCATGCTTCGCCGCCAAGTACTGGATCACGGCATCAGCGCGCCGCCGGCTCAACTGGTCGTTATATTCGACCGAACCGACGCCATCGGTGTAGCCCTGCACCTGAATGATGTAATGCTTCTGGCCGGCAATCTGCTGAGCGAACTCATCAAGCGACTGCTGATCTGCCTTGGTCAACGTCGCCTTGTTGGAGCCAAACAGGATGGTGGTATTAGCGGTTGGCTTGTAGTTGTCGAGGTTCTCGACCGTTCCCGCCAATCCGTTCAAACCACTAGCCACGTGTCCGGCTTTCTCGTTGGCCTGTTGGGCGGACTGTCCCGCAGCGCCGACTTTCTCGTCAGCCTGGTTAGCAGCTTGAATGCCCTGCTGCGCCTTGCCATCAACGTCTTTGATGTCTCGAGTGTTCTTCGAGGTAATTTCGTCGAGTTCGCCGATCTTGTTGTTGATAGGCGTTACCTGGCTCTGTACATACTTCTTAGTTGCGCAACCGACAGTCGAGAACAGGCTGCCTGCGACCAGTACTGCGACAAGAGAGATTCTGTTCATTGCTTTGACTCCTGCAAAGTGGCTTCCACGCCAGTGAAAGGGTGCAAGTTGGTTGCCAATTGACCGGAGCCCGGCGTCGAGGTTGGTGGCACTGTTTTCAATCACTTGGCCAGCAGGCGGCGAAGTTGTGTCAGATTGCGTCGGATAATCCTGACGCAGTAGTAAAATTTTTACAGGGTAGTAACGTCGAGTTATCGGTCTGCTCGAGCGGTATTCTCGAAGTCTCCGTCTTTGCCTGCATGGATTTACAGCAGAAAATTCGCACCTTGCCGACTTCGCCCGGCGTGTATCTGTACAAGGATGTCGAAGGCCGCGTTATTTACGTCGGCAAGGCAAACAACTTGCGCTCGCGCGTGCGTTCTTATTTTCTCGAAGGCGCTGCTGAGAACGCCAAGACTGGCACGCTGGTGCGCGAGGCTGTCGATCTCGACTACATCGTGGTCGACAACGAGAAGGAAGCACTCGCGCTTGAGAACAACCTGATCAAGCAGAAGAAGCCGCGCTACAACATCCTGTTGCGCGATGACAAGTCGTATCCGTACATCAAGCTGACGATGGGCGAGCGCTATCCGCGAGTGTACGCGACGCGCCGGTTGCGCAAGGACGGCTCGCTTTACTTCGGGCCCTACTTCCCCACCAGCCTGGCTTATCGGATTGTCGATCTTATCCACCGCCACTTTTTGATTCCGTCGTGCACGATCGACTTGAACCGCAATCATCCGCGGCCGTGTCTGCAGTACTACATCGGACGCTGTCTTGGGCCGTGCGTTGCAGGACTCACTACCGATGATCGTTACGCCGAGGCCGTGCACGATGTGAAGCTTTTTCTGGAAGGCCGCGGCGCTGACCTGACTCGATCGCTGCATTGGCGCATGAACGCTGCCGCCGAGCGCGAGCAATATGAACTGGCCGCCAAGTACCGCGACCTTATCTCGACGGTCGAGTTGCTAGGGCAGAAACAGCGCATGCACGCCGTCGAAGGCGATGATGCCGACGTTTTCGGTTACCACTACGAGAACCACATGCTGGCGGTGAACGTCTTTCACATGCGCGGCGGCAAGATCATGGATAAGCGCGAATTCTTCTGGGAAGACATGCAGGAGATCGTGGGCGAAAATGGATTCAATCCCGGCGAGTTTTTCTCGGCCCTGCTGAAGCAGGTTTATCTCGACCAGCAGTACATCCCGCACAACGTTTACGTGCCCGTCGATTTCGAAGATCGCGCCATGCTGGAAGAAGTGCTCTCTGAGGGACGCGATCGCAAGGTGCAGATCCATGTGCCGCAGCGCGGCGAGAAGCGCTCGCTCGTGGACCTGGTCGGGCAGAACGCGAAGCAGGCTTACGATCAGCGCTTCCGCGTAATGAAGCCAGCCGCGAAGGTTATACAGGAAGCGCTGCAGGATGCGCTCACCCTGCCTGAGTTACCGCGCCGCATCGAGTGCTTCGATATCTCGCACATTCAAGGCGCGGAAACCGTGGCCTCGATGGTGGTGTGGGAAGACGGCAAAATGAAGAAGTCGGACTACCGCAAATTCATCATCAAGACCGTCATCGGCGTAGACGACTTCGCCTCCATGCGGGAGGTGGTGACGCGCCGCTATTCGCGCCTGCAAGCCGAAGAGAAGCCGCTGCCGAGCTTGATCCTGATTGACGGAGGCGTCGGGCAATTGCACGCCGCCGCCGAAGCACTGGAGACCCTGGGCATCATCAATCAGCCGCTGGCGTCGATTGCGAAGCGCGAGGAGATCATCTACGTGTACGGCCAAGAGGACGATCCCATCGTGCTCGATCGGCACTCGCCGGTGCTGCACCTGGTTCAGTTAGTGCGCGACGAGGCGCATCGCTTTGCCGTGACCTTCCATCGCAAGCGGCGCGAGATGCGCGACCACAAAACCGAACTGCTGGACGTCCCGGGTATCGGCGCGCAAACTACCCGTCGCCTATTGCAGCACTTCGGCAGCCTGGAGGCGGTCAAGCAGGCAGACGCGGCAGCGCTGGCGTCGGTGGTCAGCCGTCCTCAAGTCGAGGCCATATTGCAGCATTTTCATGGGAAACCGGCGGTCAAAGCGGCAATGTCCGACTCCGACTGAGGCCCGTCTCGCGCCCAAAATGCCGATTTTTCGGAATTATGGCTTTGGCAAACCCAATGGTTAGCCTGTGAGCCCAGCAGACTGCGAGGTTGATTCTGAGCAGGACAAGATGGGTGTTGATAGCGTGTTTGTGTCTCTCCTTTGGAAACGCCTTCGCGCAGTCGAGCGAGAAGGAGCCTGTCGCAATCGTGGAGCTTGGGGGAGCTGCGAACTGGAATGTCAAAGACGGCGGGTCGAGCTTCGGCCCTACTGCCGCGGTTGAAGTTACGCCGATCGAGAACTGGCTGGAACTTGAGGCGGGAGTTACGCCGCTTTTCACCCGTCACTCGACAGAATGGGACATCGACCTTCTTTTCAAGAAGCCTTGGACCCTCTCGAAAAAAGTGGAGTTCATGCTGGGTATTGGTCCGGCGTGGGTCCATACGAGTCAATACAGCACGACTACGAACTCCGTCAGCGCTGAAGCCGTGGTGGATTTTATGTTCTGGCGCTCCGAGAAACATCGATTCGGTTGGTACCTCGAACCGGGCTATGAATACAACTTCGGGCGAGGGCATGAGCAGTCCCTCGGCATAACGGGCGGCCTGCTGATCGCAATCCCATGAGAGGTAGCAATCCCGGCCAGAAGACAGTGCGGCATGGGGTTGTAAAAAAAGCATAATCCCGCAATTTCTGCTTCCCCGACTTCGACTTACCCGTCTAAGTCTTGATATAGTAACGAAACCCTACGCCTCTCGTAATGAAGGTCTTTCGCCAATTCGAACCCACGCTAGTCCGGAGATGGACGGCGCTGCTGTTCGTCGTGGTAATGGCGGGATTCGGGTTCGTGCAGGCCGTACACGTGCACGACGCAACGGCGAGTCAATCTGCGCCAGCTTCGCATTGTTCGTTGTGCGTGGTCGCTCATAGCGCAGCGGTCGTCACTCCAGTAAGTTCTGCACCGGCGCTGATCCAGGCGTCCACACAAATCGCGGTTCTGGAACCACAACTGCAGTCCCGGCTTCACGTAACTTCTTCGTACATTCGTCCTCCTCCGCAAGACCTCTAATCGACGCTGAATTCTCTCGATTATCGGCTCTCGCCATTTGGCTCGCCGCATGGTCATAGGTCTATATGAAAACATTTTCCGCTGACGCGTGTATATGCGTTACAGCGGAGGGGCGATAACTCTTGGAGGCTGGAATGTTTGGAAGTTTTCCATCTCAGAACGGCACACTACTCTTTTTCCCTGCGGTATTGGCTGGCAGAGTGAGGCAGCTCGGGCTCCGCAGTATCGGTTGTCTGCACAGCATGTTCACCTTGGGAATCGCGATTCTCTGCATGGCGCTCTGCGTCAGCAGCGGAAACGCGCAGACCTCGGGGAGCGCATCGCTGAGCGGCGTGGTTTCCGATCCTACCGGTGCGGTCGTGCCGGGCGCGACCGTCGAGATTCACAACCCCGTCAGCCAATTCAGCCGGTCAACCACTACCGACAGCACGGGGCGATTCAGCTTCACGAACATTCCTTTTAACCCTTACCACCTCGCTGTCACCGCAAAGGGGTTCGCACCAATGCGTCAGGACGTGGATGTTCGTTCCGCCGTGCCGCTTAACCTCAAAGTAGCGTTACAGATCCAAGGGTCCGCCCAAACCGTCACAGTCGAAGCCGGAGCAAGCGACCTAATAGAGAACGATCCGACGTTTCACACCGACATGGACCGGCAACTGTTCGACAAGCTTCCGCTGGAAAGCCACTCCTCGGAATTGAGTTCGTTGGTCACGCTGTCATCCCCGGGAATCGCCGCCGATTCCAACGGCCTGTTTCACGGATTGGGCGATCACGCGGAAAATTCGTTTTCCCTGGATGGCCAGCCCATCACCGACCAGCAGAGCAAGGTCTTCTCCAACCAGATTCCGCTCGACGCCGTGCAATCGATGACGGTCATCGGCGGAGCGCCGTCGGCCGAGTACGGAGACAAAACCAGCCTGGTGATCGACGTGACCACCCGTTCGGGAATGGGCTCGACCACACCGCACGGCGACGTCACCGCTTCCTACGGCTCGTTTGGCAGCTCCAACGTGGATGCGAATTTCTCCTACGGCGGCAAGAACTGGGGTGAATTCATTGCGGCCAACGGACTCAATACCGGCCGCTTTCTGGATCCGCCGGAGTTCGCGGTGATGCATGACAAAGGCAACGAGGAGAATATCTTCGACCGATTCGACTACGTGTTTACACCAAAGAGCGCGCTGCACCTGAATTTCCAATTCACGCGTTCTTGGTTTCAAAACCCCAATTCGTTCGACCAGCAGTTTCACGATGTCAACGGCGTTTATCTCACCAACCCCATAACGGGCGTCAATCTGGGCCCGACCGGATCAGCGTCGCAAGATTCTCACGTTCGACATCGCGCCTACCTGGTCCTACACAATAAATCCGAATACTGTCCTGAACGTGACAGGCTGGGTGAGGCGCGACGCCTACAACTACTACCCCAGCAGCGACCCATTTAACGATTGGTCCCCCGAACTGCAGAGGCGAATCCGTCGCCCAGCAACGCTCGCCTGCTCAATGCGGGGGCGCTTGCGAACATCAGCTACACGAAAGGGATTAACAACTGGAAGGCCGGCATTACGTATGAGCAGACCTTCCTGAACGAGAATGACACCGATCGGCATCGTCGATCCAACTCTGATCCCGTCGATTACGCCTTCGTGTCTGGACGCCAACGGCAACCCCATCCCTGGTACTCCGTGCGCTATCCTGGCGCCGCATGACCTCACCACGGGAGGCACCCCGTTCTCCTTTCACGGGCACACCGACGTAAAGCAACTCTCGATGTACGTGCTGGACAACATCAACCTGCGCAACTGGAGCTTCAATCTGGGAATCCGCGGTGATTTCTACAACGGCCTTTCCACCGCGACCCAGGCGGAGCCGCGCGTGGGAATCTCCTACAACATTCAAAAAACCAACACCGTTCTTCGCGTCTCGTATGCGCGAACCCTGGAAACTCCGTTCAACGAGAATCTAGTGATTGCAAGCACCGGGTGCAGCATTCCTTTCCTCGCCGTGCTGGTTCCACCGCCCGGGGTCCCCTGTATCGCGGGGCCGATTACAGCGGGCATGCGCAATGAGTTCCACGCTGGATTGCAACAGGCATTCGGCAAGTACCTTGTGATCGACGGTGAGTACATCTGGAAGTACACCCACAATGGCTACGACTTTGGCATTGTGGGCAGCACTCCAATCACTTTCCCGATTGAGTGGCATAACTCCAAGATTCCGGGATGGGCATTGCGCGCCAGCGTACCCGTTACTCACGGCTTTACCGCGCTGGCGGTTATGTCCAGCGTTGCTGCCCGCTTCTTCCTGCCGCAGGTCGCAGGGTTGCCCATCATCCCTCCCTCGACCGGCGTTTTCCGCATTGACCATGATGAGTTCTTTAACACGACTGTTCACCTGCAGTATCAAACTCCGTGGAAACGCGGACCGTGGTTCGGTTTTAACTGGCGTTACGACAGCGGACTGGTTGCGGGTGCAACACCGTGCTACAACCCACTTACCGCAACCTGCGCGGGAGCTTCGACCACCCTCAATGGATTGCCCGCCATCAATTTGATTAACACCATTTCGGGTGCGCCGTTGACAGCAGATCAGCAGTTCCAGGGCGGATTTACCTGCAATGGAATGCACGCAACCCCAACCTCTCCGCTGCCGTTCACCTGTCTGGCGTCGCAGTTCGGATCAACGCTCATCAAGGTACCTGCACCTGGGACCGAGAACGATGATCACAATCCGCAGCGCATCGCACCGCGAAGTTTGTTCGACTTGGCGATCGGCGATGACAACCTGTTTAAGACCGATAGGTACAAGTGGAGCGCGCAGGTGAACTTCATCAACATTACGAACAACTACGCGCTGTACAACTTCCTGTCCACGTTCAGCGGCACGCACTACGTCACCCCACGCGCAATCACGGCCACGATCGGGTTCCACTTCTAGCGCATTCGGCATTGCCATTGCTACCAGAGGAAACGTCAGGCGAAGGCAACACAATTGATTCGAAGAGGACGTGTGATGACGCAAAAGAGGGAAGAACGGGCATCCGGGTCTTCCCTCTCTACTGTCAATAGAACCAGATGGCTTCTAGCCTAAGCTAACTGCAAAGCACCATGATGATCGCAGTGGTCGCCGTCAACGTGGTACAGATGACCTCCAACCAGGTAGTCCACATGATCACCATGGGGAACTGCCTGATGTCCGCAGCCCGCGCCATGTTTGTGGCCCTTTTCATGGCCATTGCAGACGTGATCGGGAGTGCAAGCTGCCGGGTTGGTGGCGGAAACCTCAATCACATGTTCATCGACATGATTTTCATGCATGGAGTGCAGGTGTCCGTCATGTAAGTAGTCGGTGTGGTTGTTGTGCTTCACAGCGGTATGTCCGCAATTTGCTCCATGCTGGTGGGCATGCTGCTCGTGGATGGTGTGTGCCGTCGTCATGAGAATCATGTCTCCTTAGGATTTGGATGAGTCCCACTTGCGCCACAGTATATGCTCATTGAGGGATTCCAGCACACTATTGTTTGGCTGGATCCGCGGCTTGGGACAGCGTCCCATGCGCCCAACCGGGTACCGCAACTACTGACCGCGGTCTTCCCATCTGCGGTTGTCAGACGCTGTTGCATCCCCTTTCACCGTCGAGCCTCGCGGTGGGAGAATAGTCGTAGTGGGGATATTTGCCTATCACCTGCGAGCGCCCGCTTCTCGGCTCCTGGTAGCAGTGCTGATTGCGATGGCATTGGTGCAGCCTGCTGTCGCAAAAAGTTCCAACGTGAGCGGTATCATTTTTACCCTGGACGCGGACCACGTGCAGACGGTCTGGCCGAATGCGCGGGTCACCCTGAAGAACCTCGGCACGAACGCAGAGATCTCCACGATCTCCAACGATCTCGGTGCATACAGCTTTACCGGCCTGCTCTACGGCGAATACGAGGTCACGGTAACGCTTGCAGGCTTCGCTCCGGTTGCAAAGCGCTTCACGATCAAGTCCGATCAGCCCACGAAGCTCGACTTCCAACTCGCGCTGAAAGGCGAGACGCAAAACGTCACGGTCACCGCCGATGCGCCGACCGTCGATTTAACTTCCAGCTCCGGCGGTGCACCGATGCTCACCGCGAAAATCCTGAAATCGGTGGTTCAGCTAAACCAGGATTATCAGGATGCCTTGCCGCTGCTGCCCGGTGTGGTGCGTGGGCCTGACGGGCTGATCCGCATCAAGGGCGGACGCACCAACCAGGCGAATACGCTGGTGAATTCCGCCAGCGTGACTGACCCCTTCACGGGACAGGCGGCGCTTAGCCTGCCTGCGGTTGCGGTGCAATCGGTGCAGGTGCTGTCGAATCCGTTCTCGGCGGAGTATGGGCGTTTCGCCAGCGGCGTGGTGGAAGTCAACACCCGTAGCGGTACAGACGAGTGGAAGTTTCTGTTCGAGGACCCGTTACCGCGCTTTCGCTGGATCGGCGGCAACATTCATGGAGTGGAAAGTGCGTCGCCGCACTTCACCTTTGCCGGCCCCTTAAAGAAGGGAGAGTTATACCTCTTCCAGTCGATTGGCTACGGCTACGATACCGTCAGGGTGTACTCGATTCCCGACCCAAACAACGTTCGCATCGTAGAAAAGGTCAACTCGTACACGCAACTCGACTGGAACCCTTCGGCCAACCAGCGCTTTTCCGTGGCACTGGCGCTCGATCCGCAAAACACCGGCTACGCCAACATCAACACGTTTAATCCGCAGCCGGTCACGGCGGATTATCGTCAGCGGGGCTTCTTCGTCTCGGCCGCGCACCGCTGGATTCTCGCGAATGGCGGATTTGTACAGTCGCTCTTTTCAGCGAAACAGCTCGACACGCAGGTGTACCCGGCCGATGAGCAGCCACGTGAGATGACGCTCGATCCGTATTCCAACTCCGGCAGCTATTTCGAACAACAGCGGCGCAACACGAATCTTTACCAGTGGTCGCAAGCGCTGCATTGGCGACCGATTGAGGCAGGCGGCAGGCATCTTCTGACAGTCGGCTACTCGTACGCGTACTCGTCCTACGACGGACAGGTGTCGAACTTTCCGGTGACAGTCCTGCGGCAGGATGGCACGGTCAGCAGCATGATCAGTTACGGCGGCGGATTGGCTTCGCAAGCCACGAAGAATGATTTCGCTCTCTTCGTTCAGGATAACTGGCAAATCCTTCCGCGACTGACGCTTGATCTCGGCTTGCGGCTCGACCATGACAGCTTGTCGGCGGAGGCAGTGAACATCGCTCCGCGCATAGGGTTCGTTTTTGCGCCTACGCGCGATGGACGCACGGCCATACGCGGCGGCATTGGACTGTTTTACGACAAAATTCCTTTCAATGTTGCCCTGTTCACGAAGTACCCGACGCAGACGATTACAAACTATGCGAGCGATGGCATAACGCCGATCGATGGACCGGCCACCTACTACCACGTGCTTGCGACTCCCGGGCTGCGCGTGCCCTACAGCCTGGGATGGACGCTGCAACTCGACCGTGAGCTGGTCCGCGGAGTGCTCGCGCGAATCGGCTACGAGAGCCGCCAGGTACATCGTGAGTTCTACGTGAATCCGTTTCAGGCACCCAACGGAACCGCGCAGTTGCAATTGCTGAACAATGGCAGCCAAAGCTATCGCGAGTTTCTGGCCATGATACGGTGGCAGTTTGGAGAACGCTCGTCGATTCATGCGAGCTATGTGCACTCACGCGCATCTGGCGACCTCAACGACTACAACCAGTTTTTCGGGAACTTTCCTTACCCGCTGATTCGCCAGAACGAGTATGGCCCGCTTTCATCGGACGCGCCGAACCGGGGCCTGTTCTGGGGCGTGCTCGCGCTGCCCTACAAGTTCGACTTCGTCCCGATCCTCGACGTGCACACAGGATTTCCCTTCTCTGCGCTTGACCAGAACTGGCGGTATCTCGGTCCGGAGAACCAGGCGGGAAGATTCCCGACGTTTGTCGGGTTCGACACAAAACTTCAATATCCCGTGGACTTCAAATTTCATGGCCACCGGATCCAGTTTCGCTTCGGAGTGACCGTTTACAACGTGCTTAATCACAATAATTCGCGTGATGTGCAGGAGTACTACCAGTCTCCTTATTACGGCGTGTTCTACAATTCGGTGCCGCGGCTGTGGCGGATCGATGGGGATTTCGATTTCTAGGCGGTGAGCGACTCTGAACATGAGTGCACACAATAGCTTTTTCCCTCCGTAACCTTTTCCGCCTCCCGACGGTTTATCTTAGTGATCGCGTTATGCGGAGAGCTGGGTGAGAGCGCTGAACGAACAGGCGGACGAGCGGCTTCTGGTCGAGGCTGCCCAGCGGGACCCTGCGCATTTCGACGAACTTTATGAGCGTAACTTTCACGCCGTATACGCCTACGTGGCGCGACGGGCCGCCAACCGTGAAGAAGCCGAAGACCTTACTTCCGAGGTTTTTCACCAGGCGTTAGCGAACTTGAAACGGTTCGAGTGGCGCGGCGCTCCATTCGCGGCCTGGCTCATAAGGATCGCCGCGAATGCCATCGCCGACCGATGGCGATTGAGGGCGCGAGAAGCCGGCGATCCGCCAGACGACGAGCTAAGCGACGACAGCATGGAAAACGTTGAACGACGCGCCGCCCTTTTCCAACTGGTCGACAGGTTACCTGCAGACCAGCGTCGCGTGATCGTCATGCGTTTTGTGGAGCAGAAAAGCATTCGCGAAATAGCCGAAGATCTCAAGCGAACGGAAGGCGCCATCAAGCAATTGCAGTTCCGCGCCCTTGAAAAGCTTCGTGCCAGCATGGAGGGTGCCCATGGCTAAGCGCTCTCTGTTCGACCAACTGGACCAGGCAATCACGCAGTTGCTCGCGCGGCCGGATGCGCCGATTGCAGTGGTTGATCCCGAAATTGCGCCGCTGGTTCGCATCGCAAGTGAACTGCGCGACCTTCCGCGCACGGACTTCATGGAACATCTCAAAACCGATTTGAAGAGGAGTACTGCAATGGCAACGACAACAGAACCAGTAGCGGCGGTCCGTACCGTCGCTAGTCCAAGAATAGCGTTTAAGAACACGGCGAAGGCCATCGAGTTCTACCAGGCAGCTTTCGGCGCAAAGGAACTCATGCGCTTCGCGATCGGCGATCAGATTCCCCACGCAGAAATCTCGATCGGTGACTCGACTATCATGCTGGCCGATGAATGGCCGGAAGGCGGCCGCTTCAGCGCCGAAACACTGGGGCACTCGCCGATCAGCATTTCGCTTTCGGTGCCTGACGTCGACGCCTTCTTCCAGCGTGCCGTGGATGCGGGGGCAACGATTGTCCTTCCGGTCAAGGATCAGTTCTACGGCCGCCGGGAAGGAACGCTGCGAGATCCGTTTGGATACCAGTGGAGCGTGTCCATGGTCACCGAAGAGATGTCGCTGGAAGAGATGCACCGCCGCATGGGTGCCCACCAACCCAAGCAGCCCGAGCGGCCGGCCGTCGCTCCGGTTCCGAAGGGGTATCGCACTCTAACTCCGTACGTCGTCGCGCAGGATGCCGTTGGTCTGCTTGAGTTCGTCAAACAGGCTTTCGGCGGACAGGAGATTTTCCGCAGCATCGGAGGGGCGGGCGGCATGCATGCCGAAGTCCGAGTGGGCGACTCCATGCTGATGATGGGCGGCGGCGGACCAGGTCTCAAGTGGAACGGCAAGCCAAAACAATTCGGATTTCACTACTATGTTTCCGATTGCGACGCAGTCTATAAGCGCGCACTCGAGGCCGGGGCCACGTCGATCGCTGCGCCGGCAGACCAGTCGTATGGCGAGCGCTCAGGCAGCGTGCAGGATGCGGCGGGCAATCACTGGTACATCGCGACCCGCTCGGAGGGGAACTACAAATGGGAAGACGCTCCTGACATCCAGCCGTTCCTGCATCCGTTGCGGGCCGAGCCGGTGATCAACTTCCTGAAGCGTGCGTTCAACGCCGAGGACCTGGGCCGCTTTGCGACACCGGATGGCGTAGTCCAGCACGCGACCATCAAAATTGGGGATTCGTACCTGGAGATGGGCGAGGCCCACGGCCAGTATCAGCCGATGGAGGGGATGTT
Organism: uncultured Acidobacteriaceae bacterium; assembly: GCA_963699185.1. Classification (GTDB taxonomy): domain Bacteria; phylum Acidobacteriota; class Terriglobia; order Terriglobales; family Acidobacteriaceae; genus DASRAA01. The sequence continues at coordinate 3,517,712 of OY969419.1, forward strand.
CTACCTCTACGTTCCGAATTGCGACGACGTGTACCGGCGCGCGCTGGCCGCAGGAGGCAAGTCGATTATGGAGCCGACTGACCATCCCTATGGCGACCGCAGCGGTGCGGTGCAGGACGCATTCGGCAACGAGTGGTGGATCGCGACGCACATCAAAGATGTAACCGCGTAAGACAGATGGGCGCATCTTCGGGTGCGCCCCTGTTTTTCTCTGCGAGCGCTTACAGTTTCGGCGCGATCTTCTCAGCCGCCTCTTTCGAGGTCATCACGGGATAAACCTCGAACTCCGCCAGGTCGTTCCAATGCGACATCCATTTGTCGAGCAGCCGGCGGTCGTGCGTCTCCATGAGTTGATAACAACGCTCGAACTTATCGTCCACCCAGCTCGACACGTAGGTCACACCTTCAGGAGCCAGTCGTCCGCGCTCGCGAAACCGGCGATACACCGATACGGCGTCGCCGTTCTTGAAGTGCTCCACAATCATGTATAGCGTCTTGGGCATCGGTCATTTTCCTTTTCTTTGGACCCTCAGAACCACATTCGCTCCAGGACGTCAGCTTGCCTCCGCCGCCCAGCTTTCGACGAAAGATTGGCCCCTCCGAGAGCGCAGCCAAAGTCCCACGGCGACGGTATTGATCGAGAACCCGATCCAAAAGGCAATGCCGAAGAACTGCTCCGGTTCGAGATGCGTAAGTCGGCTGGTGGCGAAGAACACTCCCATCACCGGCCGGGTCGTAGCGATCCCCAACAGTATCCCAATCGCCAAGATCAGCCAGCGCAGTTTACCTATCGAATCCCCGTGGCGCGAGTACCAGAAAGCCCGTGCCAGCGAAAAAAGAAAGAGCGTGTTAAAAAGCAGGACTGCCGACCGTTCTACCCATCCGCCCACGGAGTAGACGCTTATCGCGTAGGCCGTTCCGCCCACCACAAAGCCAAGCAGAAACAGTAGCCACTCAGCCCACACCGCGTGCGCGAACCGCCGCATGAAGACCAGCGGCGTCAGCATGACGAATGCCAGCGCGGGAAGAATGTGGGCTAGCGTGAGCGCGGCGTGCGACGCGAATACGGCATCAAGCGCGGCCAGTTGCGGCGGGGCGGATCGCGGCGGATAGGCCAGCGCAAACAGTCGCCGGATCACCACGGCGACGGCGATCACGATGCAAATCCAGAAGCCGACGCGCAGGCCTAACGGCCGGACCCAGGGTCCCGTTGGTCGTTCAGCACTGCGTCCGACCTGAGCCCTCGTAGTCACAACAATTCTCCTTAATCGTTACGATGCACCAGTAAGAACGCTGGCTTCTATAACCCATCGAGGAGGGCCGAATTTCGACCATTGACGCAACTCCGCCGGCGTTCCGTGTTCTGTTGAGTATGCCGGACGAAGGGGTGACCATCGAACGCGGCGGTGATGAGTACGGGTGGGATGTAGCCGCGCGCCCAAGGTGGATGGCTGCCTCCATTTGTCGCCAAGGCCGGTGCCTGACCTGTGCGGGCCAACTGCTTTCCGGCGAGGTGGACCAGAGCGACGCCGATACCTACTTCCCCGAAGACAAGGCTGCCGGATTTGTCCTGCTCTGCCGCGTCATACCGTTGGCCGACTTACAGATCCGTACCCACATGCAGCTCGAGATGCGCGAACACCGGCTGGCGCACGGCCTGCCTGCGCCGCACAGTTAAATGCGGTAAAGTATGTGGCGCGCCGCAGACCATGTGAGGACACATGACTGACGAACACCAGGATCCAGCGGCGGAACGTATCCGCGTGGAACTGATCGAAGCAGATGTCGAGATCGGCTTCGGCCTCGTTGACTCTGCTCTTGGCGAGCTACATGCCGGAAATTTACCCTTCGCCCAGCGTGCGCTGCAGGACGCGGAGAAAGTGCTCATCGACATCGGGCAGCGCCTGCAAGAGCTCGACGCCCAGCACAGCCGTCCCTTCGGACCGCTGGTAGATGAGCTGCGAAGAGCGGTCCATGCCGCCGAATCCAAATGCGCGTGAGGCGCTGGGCGGTACGATCAACCTTAGACCAGGGAACGCGCTTGTACTCACTTTTGCTGGTCGGTAATATTTCTTTTGACTCTCTCTCAAGCCAACAAATCGATCAGGAGGCCCATGTCAGCCGGGGAAGAACTCAACGAACTCAAGGAACGCGCCGAAAAAGCGCAGGAAGACAGGGGCCTGGCCCCGGTAAGCCTGACCATGGCCATCGTGGCCGTACTGGTGGCGACCATCTCATTGTTGGGACACCGCGCCCACACCGAGGAGATTCTGCTGCAGAACAAGACTACCGACCAGTGGGCTTACTACCAGGCCAAGAATCTGCGGCTCAACAATCTCCAGGCGCTGAACGATGTTCTGAGCGCACTTGAAGGCAAGAACGAAAAGGCCGAGCAGGTCCAGAAGCGCTTCGAAGGCAACATCGAGAAATACACGGAAGAAAAAACAGAAATACAAAACGAAGCGCACGCCCTGGAAGCCGAGCTTAGGCACGAGACACAGCGCGCCAACCGTTTCGATCTCGGCGAGGTATTTCTTGAGATCTCACTGGTGGTCACGTCCATCACATTGCTCACCGGACGCAAGCAGTACTGGATGTTGGGGATGGTTCTGGCAGCTGCCGGCTTAGTAACTGCGGCCACAGTGTTGCTCCTGCACTGACAAGCTAGGACGCCCACCCTTCGGCCCCTATCAGCGGCACGAAGCAGCAAAGGACATGGCGCGAGATAACCATTTCGCCGCCGATCTTTCGTGCTACCTGCAACTGCTGCTGGCCGCGGTCGCCCACGGGCACCGCAATAATGCCGCCTTCAGCCAACTGCTCTACCAGACTAGGAGGAGCCTGCGGAGCGCCGGCCGCAACCACGATCTTGTCGAACGGTGCAAACTGCGGCAAACCAAGGCTGCCATCGCCTTGGATCACGTGTACGTTTGCGTAGCCGAGGTCCGAAAGGATTTGGCCGGCCTTCTCCGCCAGTTCGGCGTGCCGCTCTATGGTCCACACTTCTGCGGCGAGTTCCGCCAACACGGCGGCTTCGTAGCCGGTGCCGGTGCCCACCTCCAGCACACGGTCCGAGGGCTGCAACTCCAGCGCCTCCACCATCGCGGCAACCATGTACGGTTGCGAAACCGTTTGACCGGCGCCAATCGGAATGGGGCTGTCGGCGTAGGCCTCGCGCGCAAACTCAGGAGCAACGAATTTTTCGCGCGGAACTTTGGCCATCGCCGCCAGCACCCGCTGGTCGTCAATCCCGCGCTGGCGCAGCTGTTCCTCGACCATGTGTTCGCGTTGCTGGGCAAGGTCGGGAATCATGATGGATTCATCCAGCTCATTTACGGGCCTGCAAACGACGAGTGGCGGCGCCGGCTCGTATGTGAAAACCGCGCCCAAACGCGGCGCTCCCGCGCCGCACCATCCGCGGTCGCTACTTCTTCCGCTTCCGGATCAGCAAGTCGAAACTCACCACGCCGTTCTCGTCGCGAATGCCCTGCACCGTGTATTCGGTGTTGATGTTGTATTCGAATTGGATGACCTGTTGCGCCGACTGCGTCAGGTTGGTGATGTACGTCAGCGTCACGTTGTTCGATACCTGTTGCTCGATAGTGAGGCGCGCGCTTGGGTTGTTATCGGCTCCTCCCACCGAGGGATTAATGCGGATCGAACTCACGCCAAACAGTCTCGAAACCCGATTACTTACCGTCTGGTTGATGAGCTGTCCCAGCACCAGGCCGCCAGCGCCCTCACCTAGACTCGTGGTGCTGGTACCCCCCGCGGCATAGCCCTCTTCCTGGGTGCGTCCGAAAGCCAGCAGGGCAATGATGTCGTCGCTCGACAGTGGAGGATCGGAGCGGTACGTGGTGGTCAGCTTCTCGATCGTGCCGTGCAGGCCGATCGTAATGTCGAAGTCGCGCACCCGCGTCGTCGCCTCCATGTCCAGGATGGGATCAATGCGAATGGGATTGGCAAACGTGATGTCGCCGCGGTCCAGGTGATACTTGGTGCCATTCAGGTTGATGTCGCCTTCCGCAATGTTGATGCGCCCAAGCAGCACCGGCCGCATGGCCGTGCCTCGCAGGCGCAGATCGGCATCACCCGACAATTTCGCTAGCGACGTCTGCACCGTCAACTCCGGCGCCGAAACAATCCGCACATCGAGTCGCAGATTGTTCAGTGGGGACGAAGGGTTGGGAATCTCGACGGTTTGGCCGACAAACGCACCCGCAATGTCCATCGAAGGGACTTGCGCAAAGCGCGTGATGGTGATGTCGCCGCTGAGGGTCGAACCTCGCAGTGTGCCGTTAAGCCGGAGGTTCTGGTCCGCCGTGACGCTCACTCCACCGTAGCGGAAGCGAATGTCGGTGCCCTTGGTGGTGAGGTCAAAGCCAATGGTGTTGCCATAGGTAATGTAGCCGGAAACGTTGACCTGGCCGCCACCCACGCGTCCCGCGAGATGCTCCACTTCCAGCCGGTCCTGGTTGAAAACCAGGGTTCCGTTGAGTTCGCCCAACGCGGCGGGCAGGTCGATCAGCGAGAACCCAGCGTGAGCGATCACTACCCGTCCGTTCATGACAGGCTTGGCCACAGTGCCACCCACGGTCACGTCCGCATCGGTCGAACCGTAGGAGGTGATCTCCGGATCAAGTACTTTCAGCAGCGCGACGTTGACGTGACCCTTGGCGTACAGGTGCAACGGACGATCTCCCTTGAGGTCCACGGTACCGCCCAGGGTCAGGTTCGAGTCCTGTGCCGCCACCATCAGTCGCTGCACACTTACTACTTCGTCGGCCAGCTCCAACTCGATGGGCCCATCGCTGTGAATGGAGATCTTCTCCACCTCCACCGAGAATGCGTCCACCCGTATCGTGCCCTTGAGCGCGCGTGGTGTGCGTAGCGGGCCGTTGATGCTGGCTTGCCCAGCCAAAGCGGAATGGCTGGTGATCCTTCCCTTGAGTTCGGCACTCAGCAGAGGATCGACGTCGACGTCAGTGAACTTCAGGCGAAGATCGCTCTGCATGTCGCCCTTCATCTCGACAGAGCCATCAACCGCGAGCGAGGCCTTCGCGAAATTCGAGCGCGCCGTCACCTGCAACGTGCTGCCGTGGCTGACCGCATCCAGTACCAACCCACCGGCGGCCTCATCATTGAAGACCAGTTTCGCGACTTCGACGTGCGCGTTCACCACTGGCTGTTCGGTGGTCCCAGAGGTCTTGAGGGTGAAACTGGCCGTGCCCTTCTCTTGCAACCGCGCAGTTTGCAGCTCCGTGATCTTATCGAGGTCGATGTTGTCGCCACGCAGATCGGAACGAATCTGCCTGGTGTTGAGGTTGTAGGCGGCCGATCCCGCCACCACTCCGCCCAACGCTTCGAGACGAATATTCTCGAGCCCCGCCTCGTGATTCGCCAGAACGATGTCCGCAGTCAGCGTCTTGACGGCATGCCCGTAGGCTTGGCCTCCTGTAAGCGACAACTGGCCTCGCCCACGCGCATCGTTCTTAGTGCCGGAGGCTTGCACCGTAAAGTTCACGGTCCCCGACACGGGATAGTCGGTGCCCACTGTGCGTTGCAGGTCTGCCACGCTGCCATTGTGAATCGCGGCCCGCACCTCGAACGGCGTAGTGGCGGTAAAGGCTCCGTCGTCCAACGTGGCCGATCCATCGACGTTCAGTTGCGCATTGCCTTGTTCGATCACTCCGTTACGCAGCGCCACTTCTGTCCGGCCGTACTGAACGTCACCCGCGAACGAATCGATGTGGATGCGGCGCGCCACCGGCTGCGGTTTCGGTTCGGGCGGGGGCTGTCCGAGATGAAGCAACGATTCCACCCTGTGCAGTGGCGTTGACTGCGGCGCTGCCGCGGGCGGCGCTTCAGGCGTATATACATAGCTGAAATCGGTCGCCAGAAGGCGTCCGGCAATATCGGGATGCGCAAGCTTCCCGGTCAATGTGCCGTTGAAGCTGGCCATGCCATTGAGCTCAACCGGCAGCGCCGATTGCCCCATCGCATTCAGCAAGGGCTGGAACTCCTGCAGGCTGGTGGTGGTAGCAGCCAGCTTCAGTTGCGCCTGGGTCGATCCCAGTTCCCCGGAAGCGCTGGCCTCGCTATGAGGCGTAGCCAGGTTCATCTGGGCGATGGCAAGCGATCCGGAATGCACATCGTAACGGCCGTGCAGCGCTCCGCTCACCGGCAAGTGGCCGGTCTCTGCCTGCGCGGGAGCGTTGGCATCCAGCGCAAGGTCGACGGTCGCGTGAGCGATCGACTCCCGCCACGCAATCCCCACCGTTCCATTCACTGCACCCGTGGCGTTCAGTTTGTCGAGGGGCAGCGCCTTGCTCGACAGCATGCGTACTACTTCAGCGAGAGACGCGCCGCTCACTTTGAAATTCGCTGTACCTTGCTGCACGGGCAGAGCGCCAGACTTGCTATTTGGCGCCGCGCCAGAAGACTTGGTCACGACGTTCGCGGAGGGCTTCGCGCCTTTAGAAGGTTTCTCACTCCTGATCTGCTGGGTCGTGACCGCCATCGTGGGAGCGTAGTTCTTAACTTCCGCATCGCCAGTTACAGTTCCGCCCAGCAAACGTCCATTGATCTTTTTCAGCAGGACGTGATCGCGATCGAGCGAGAAATCGGCAGCGGCGCTGGCATCGCGCAGGACGACGCCCGCGTCTTCGTAGTCGACACCACGCGCGCCAATCTTCCCCGTCGCGGAGTAATTCTCCTCAGTGATGGTTGCCGAACCGCTGACGTTTAGCCCGCCCCCGCGCAACTTGTGCAAGCGGGCGATCTCGCCCGCTTGCGCCAGGTCAATCGTGCCTCCATAGTTGATCTGCAGTCGAGGATGAGCGAAATCATCGATGGTTCCGCTCAGCTCCACTGACGATCGTTGCGAGGTCAGCTTCAGCGACCGCACCTCGGCCCGGTTCTGCCATAGACTGAACGCCGCGTCCCCGCTGGCAGCGATGTCGCGGTAGTCTTGATATTGCGCGTCCATTTTCCCGACCTGCACACTGCCATCGTAGCGGCGATCGAATCGCGCATAATTCATCTCCGCGCCAACGTCGCTGGCGCTGAAGTTCAGGGGCAGCATTCGCTCATTCACGATCAGCGTGCCGTCGCGCAGTTCCGCGCGGTTCGTCGCCAGGTCAAACAACTGCTGGACAGGGCTGCGATTAGTGCCGGCCTTTACTTTCGGCTCCGGAACATTGGTTGATCCGTCGGGATTCACGATCAGATGGACCACGGGACGATCCAAACGCAGCGCCCTGAGGTTCACTTGCCGGTCGACGAAGGAGATGCTGCGCACTCGCGCATACACCCGGTCCGCATGCGCCAGAGGGACCTGTCCTACGGGCTCCAGCCCGTGAATGGTGAGGTTGTTGGCCTCGATCTCGAGTCGCGACAGCCTCCAATGCAGCGATTGCAGCTCTACCCTTCCGCCTGTGACTTCCTCCAGCACACTCACCAGGCGGTGCCGCACCAGTTCCTCGAACCGCGCACTACGCAGATACAACACGCTCCCGACGGCCATCGCAAGCAACACGACGGCCACCGCCATCCCAACGATAAGGCGGGTGCGCCGGCGACGGACTGGAGCGTTTTCGGTCATACTACTTTCCGCCGGCAACTCCGCGTTCCGATGTCGAGGTTAGTGCCGGCAATGGCGTCAAGTTCTGAATTTGCGTCTGCTGCCGCAAATTGTGCAGCCACGCGTCCAGCAGCTCGTCCATGTGCTGCTGCACCAGCAACTCGCGGATCTTGGGCTCGACCTCTTGCAAAGTCACGACCTTGATTCCAGCTTTCTCCATGTCGGGCAACACCTGGTTGCGGTAGTACGCTTCGACCTCCTCAGGCTGCACATGGACATTGGGCCGCAAACGCACTTCGATGAAATTCATCATCTGCATCTCATGGCGCACGTTCTGCTCTATCTCGCGCTGCGAGAACCCGTAGGCCGCGATCAACTTGTCCCAGCCTTGTTCCGTTCTGGCCGCGGGAATTTGGTCCCGTAGCTTGGCCAAATTGGCGCGGACTTCCTCGCGCGACGGCGCCAGGTAGTTCGGGTCCGCCATCTGGATCTCCAGCAACCGGCGGTCGATCAGCCTCCGCAAAGCGTCAGCCCGGTCGGTCTTGGTCACGCTGCGCAGCGGCTTTTGCTGCATCAACGCTTCAAAGCGCACGGCGTCGTCCCAATCGCTTTGCAACACGGGTTTGCGATTCACCGTGGCGATCACGCCGTCGATCACCTCGCCGGCAACAGCCGACATGGGCGACAGCAACAGGATGTAAATCGTGATGTGCAGTAGTCGTCTCATTAGAAGGTTTGTCCAATGCTGAAAAAATAGTTGACGTGTCGCAGTGTCTGCACCGTGTTCTGGTCGCGCACGGGATACTGCGTGGGACTGAAGTTGTAGCTGATATCGCCGCGCACCGGCCCAACCGGCGTCTTATACCGAATGCCAATGCCAACCGCCTGCGGGTTGTAGCTGAAATTGCATCCGACCGTGCTGGTGGCCGGCGCGCACGCAGCCAGCGATGGCTGCTGGAAGCGCAACATTCCGCTCGCGATTTGGCTCGCATTAGTGAAAACGTTACCCATGTCGTGAAAGAAGACAAAGCTCATGTTGTCGGCGGCGTATGGCAACAACACCGGTGGTGTGCGGATCTCAAAGTTATTGACAAACAGCCCCTGCCCGCCGATCGGGTATCCAGTCTGCAGGTCGCGTGGCCCGGCCTGGTTGATGGCGAAACCACGCAGCGAGTTGCCGCCCCCAGCAAAGAAGAGCTCAGGCAGAGGGATCGCCGTCGCCGAGCCGCCGGGATAGTAGTTGGTCCCATAAGGATGCTCGATACCGATCTGAGTGTTGCGCGCCAGCACCCACTTCTTGTGAAACGTGTAGTAAGTGGAGTTCTGGTACAGGACCTTACCGAAGTTCGACTCCGAACCAAGCGCGCTGGTCGCGAGTCCCATATCCAGCAGGTTGTAGCTGCCCTTGTGGGTGTCCACAGGGTTATCGCGCCTGTCCTGGACCCAGGTGATGCTGGGAATCGCGATGCGGACGGGACGGGAATACAGCGGAATGAGGTTGGGATCGATCACCAGGCTCGCGGGATCCACCCGCACGCGCTGGTAACTCATCCGGTACAGGAAGGTTGTGGTTCGGCTGTAACGCTCCTCGGCGGCAAAAGTACCCTCCAGACGCTCCGACGTAAACGTGTTGACATTGACGGTGTTGTCGTAAAACGCGCTCATTGTAAAGCGCCATTTTTCGCTGTTGAAGAGCCGGGGCGCGTCGTAGCTGATCAGTCCGCGCCGGGTCAACAGGCCGACCCGGGCCCGCATGCTCAGCGTCTGGTCGCGTCCGAACATGTTGAGCCGCGTAATCTCAAGCACGCCGTTGGGACTGACGCTCGAGGTTCCCTGTGGGTTATTGATGGCCGGCGTGTTGCCGGTCGCAAATTCGATACCGCCGCCGTAGCGGAACGTCCAGCGCGGGGCCTCCGTGAGATTAAACAACGCATTTTTCAGCGGCTCGATTCCCTCGGGATTCTGTATCGCCATGTCCACCTGGTTGAAGATGCCCAGGTTGTAGAGGCGGCGCTGCGACTCCACCATGGCAGCCTGGCTCAGAGGGTCGCCGTCGCGGATACGAATCTGGCGGTCGACAATGTGACGCCGGGTGTTCTCCAGCCCGGTAAGGATCAGTCGGTCAACGTTTACGCGCTGTCCTTCCGCAATTTGGTAGGTCACGTCCATGCGGTAGGGTTGGCCTTCTACAGGCTTGATCGACGACTCAAACTGCACGTCCGGATATCCGTGGTTGTAATAGAAGTAGGTAATCGCATCCCGGTCGTTCAGGATGTCGAGTTCGCTGAATGGCTGGCCCGGAACGCTGCTCAGCAATGGCGCGAGCTCTTCCGTTGTAAAACCGTTGTTCCCTTCTATAACCAGGTTCCTGACCAGCGTTTGCGGACCTTCAGTGATTCGGAACACCACCGCCAGCTCGCCCGCGTGTTTCTCGTAATTGTCGTCCAGCGAAGCGTCGACCTTCACATCATGAAATCCGTTCGCCTGGTACAGGGCCTTGATGGCCGCAGCATCGTCGGTCATCATGCGCTGGCTGAAGCGCCCATTACTCAGGAGCCAGCTCTTGGGTTGGATGGTGAGGCGTTCGCGGATCGTTTCCTCATCGAAATACTTGTTGCCGACGATCTTGATGGCTTCGAGCTCATGACGTTCGCCCGGGTTGATCTTGTAAACGATGTTGACTTGGTCTGCGTCGGGCACGGGCTGCCGCTCAACCTCGACCGCGGCGTCGAAGTATCCCTTGGTCTGTAGGTAGTTGCGCAGATTGCGGCGGCCCTCGTTGAGCAGGTCGTCGTCCACTGCGTTTTCCTGGTAAACCGGCACTAGCTTCTTCAGTTGTCCGGTCGGAATCTTCGCGCCCTCCGTAGTGATGACGACCTTCGACCCTTGTTCCACTTCGAAGGTGTAATCCAGCGTGTTCGTTTCGGGGTGATAGTCACGGTCGGTAAGCGATACCTGCGCTTCCAGATGCTGGTTCTTCTGGTAGTGCTTCCGCAGTCGCTCCAGCGCCCGTGTCAGGTTCTGGCTCTTAACTTTCGAGTCCTGTTTCAGCTTGGTGATATCGAGGATTTCTTCTGGCGCTATGCCGGTGTCGCCTTCAATCTTGACTTTCCCGACGCGCGCCAGCTCCCCCGGCGTCACCCGAAAGACCATGCCCATTTGCCGGGTGTCTTCGTGCGGCTTCAGCTCGTAGGTGATGGCTGGCTGGTAGTATCCGTTGTCGCCCATCACCTTCTTCATGTGCTCCATCGCCTGTTTTACGTTGTCTTCGGAGAACAGCTCCCCGAGGTCGAGTTTGCTGGCATTGATCAGTTGGTGCGGCTTAGGAGGGGTCTTGGGGTTCAGGCCATCGACGTTGACGTCGCCGTTGAAGTAATTTTCCGTTGCGACAAAGGTCAGGACGATGCCGCTGGGCTCGGCCGCATCGGCTTCAACGTGCAGGCTGGAGAATCTTCCTGTGGAATAGAGTACCTTGATCGACTCGCGCAACGAGTCGCGATCCAGGGGCTCGCCAGACTTTAGCAGCAACAGGCTGCGCAGCATTTCAGGATTGGTCCCCGCGATCCCGCGAAACTCAATCTTGCGCACGGTTTCGCCCTGGTACTTGCCCGCGCCGTTGAGCTCTGGAGCCGGATGCTCCTGCGTACTGACCGTCTCGTTCTCAGGAATGATGACCGGTGGAGGGTTCTGTGCCCACGCCAGAGGGACGCCCAGCGTCAGCGCGGCGCCCAGCAAGCCGATCCCGAAGATGCATGGCGTGGTTGGCTTCCTCAAACTTGTAACCCTTGCTGGACCCGCCAGTTCCCGGACGCCACGTTCAAAGCTGCCGTGTTTGCCTGCACCGGAAACGCGCGCGCCACGGCTGACCGTCCCGGTGCGAGTCGCAAGACGAAACCCTTGTGGCGTTACCTATAATAACTAAGGACGCATCCCTTGAGCAGGTAGCCCTGTTGGAATTCACCGAGCGGTACTCCCGCCAGATCCTCTTTCAACCCGTCGGACCCGAAGGCCAGCGACGGCTTGCCGCGGCACGCGTCGCAATCGTTGGATGCGGCGCCACGGGCTCGGCGTTGTCTTCCCTGCTCGCGCGCGCCGGATTCGGCTACCTCCGCATCATCGATCGCGACTATGTTGAGCCGAGCAATCTTCAGCGGCAGGTGCTCTTCGACGAGGCCGACGCCGCCGAATCGCTGCCCAAAGCCATCGCTGCCGCCCGCAAAATCCGCGGCTTCAACTCCGAAATCGTGGTCGAGCCGCACACTGCCGACCTCGTCCCAGACAATATCGCTGACATGCTGGGCAACGTGCAACTCGTCCTCGACGGCACCGACAATTTCGAAACTCGCTATCTGATCAACGACTATGCCGTCAGCGAGAAGCTGCCGTGGATCTACGCTGCCGGAGTCGGCAGCTACGCCGTCACCATGACCGTGCTGCCCGGTGAGACCGCCTGCCTGGCCTGTATCTTTCCTGATTCCCCCAAAGGAATGGTTGAGACCTGCGACACCTCGGGCATCCTGAATTCGGCCGTGAACCTGGTGGCGTCGATTGCGGCGACCGAGGCGATGAAGCTCATCGTCGGCACGCCCGATAGGATTCGCCGCACCTTGCTCTCATGGGACGTTTGGAGCAACCAGCACGCGGAGGTCAGCGCTGCTCACCCTCGCGTCGATTGCCGCGCCTGCCAGCAACACGATTTCATTCATCTCGCTGGCGAAGGCCGTCCGCCCATCTCGCTGTGCGGCCGCAACTCGGTGCAGATTCACGAGCGCCAGCGCCCCATCGACTTCGCTGAGATCACCCGCCGCCTCGCTCCCCACGGGCAAGTAAAACACACTGAATTTATTCTGAAGTTCTGGCATGAGCCGTATGAGATCACCCTCTTTCCCGACGGCCGCGCCATCATCAAAGGCACAACCGACACCGCCATCGCCAGAAGTCTGTACGCGCGATATGTCGGATCCTAGAAAGCCTCTGCCCCCGCTTGTTTTGTCGCACTGGCCAGCTGCCAGACCCGTTGTCAGTGCGCGGCCCGCGCGCACAGAACTTCAGATTTAACTATCGGTCATGTTAGTAGTTATGCTACTACTTTACTGGCGGGTTAGTAACTCCTTACCCACTATTCGCAAACTCTTGCACATCGGTTACAATGCAGCAAGCGCAAGTGGTTGTTTCCCTGACCTTCTCAGGTGGTACCCAACTTGCAGGTTGATTATCAATAGGCTCATTCCGGCGAGGGATGAGGAGGATGCTAGTTTCACGCCACTCAGAACCCTGGAATTTCTGGCCTGTTTTCTTGGGAGGTCTTCGATGGTATATGGGAAAGGTGCGACTCGCCTGATTTTGCGGCTCGCTTGCGCGATGGCCCTGTTGGTACCGCTCAGCCACGCTTCCGTACTCGGCAACGGTAGTTCCGTGCCTCCGAGCCCGCTGTTCCCGACTGGGACGCTTGAGGCTAAGATAACGGGCACAATAACTACCCCAACCTTCAGCACCGACTACACTGAGTGGGTCTATTCCGACCCGACTAACACTTGGTGTGTCGGTTGTCTCGACTTCGTGTACCAGTTCACCAACCACGGGCCTGATCCGAACGAAAGATTCTCGATGTTTAACTTCGGCGGCGTCAAGGCTGATGTTGGTACCGACCCGTTCGGCGTCCACGATCCGATCCAGATTGATCGCAGTTCGGCCGGTCCGGTGATTGGCTTCGACTTCCCGGCTTCCGACGAAATTGCGCCGGGAGAGACGACAGTAAAGCTGGTCATCGAAACCAACGCGCGGAAATACGTGCCTGGCTTTGTTTCGGCTCAGGACGGCACCGCAGGATTCGGCGCAGCGTATGCGCCCAGCCTGGTTCCCGAGCCTTCGTCGCTGGCATTGTTGGGCAGCGGCTTGGCGGTTGCTGGAGCGCTGCTGCGCAAGGTCCGATTAGTGAAGTAATTTAGGGACGCGCGAAGGGGAAGCACTATCCTCGAGAGTCGAGTGTGCTTCCCGTGACGCGTTCCTTGTTTGTGGTGATATTCTCAACACTCCGGCGATCGGCCAAATATGGGATCGGTTGCCGCTGAGGGGATTGTGTGCTTTGCATACAGCGGGTGTAGTTTGCTGATTAGTAGTTCGATTAGCTACAAGTAGTTGTCTGACTGTCTGGATAGTTATCAGACTATCCGTAATCTAGGCTCTTAGTTACCCAATATCCAAATAATATATTGTGCCGCAGTCGCGGGTTTTCGAACTACCCGCCACATGTTGTCGTCTGCGGGTTTTCACCTGGAAATATTTGACTGGTTGTCAGGAAACACTTAAGTAACCACATAAATCCGCGCAGTTGGTCATCTAAGTCTTGTAAGTCACTGAAAATAAAAACTGCGAGGGGACACATTACCTCGCGTCGCGGCTGATTTGTATTTAGGTACTATCGTGGTATTGGCATTTTTCATTTTGCAGGTACTATTGCCGTTCCGGATAGCAAGGCACTCTAGCGAATCCGGAAAATCTCTATAATAAAGGTTTAATCGATGAGAAGCACAGAGTGTGTCGTTCTGCGCCAGAAGACTGCCGTCTGGAATCGACTATCGTGGCTAGGCTCGATAAATCGGCCGTTTATCAGCACAGCACTACTGTTGGCAACACTCGGTATTTTTGTTTCGTCATCCCCTGTTCTTGGTTCTGACGTCGCGCCCTTGGCTAAAATCGCTCCGCGCCTTGCATCCCAAATAGCCTCCGGTGGCAGCAGTGAAGCGCTGATCGTTTTTGAGGAACAGGCGGATCTGAGCGGGGCGGCAAATCTGCCAACCAAGCTGCAAAAAGGACAATACGTTTACAACGCACTGCGCGCGGTTGCGGAACGCACCCAGGCTCCCATGCGTAAACTCCTGCAGGAACGCGGCATCCCTTTCCAGTCTTTCTATTCGGTCAACATGATCAAGGTCACCGCCAGCCGCGATGTGTTATACGAGCTGGCTGGACGCGACGAAGTTCTCAGGCTCGACGCCAATCCGAAAGTAAAGAGTTCGATTCCTTCACCCAACCTCAGCTCGCCAAACAGCCTCAATTCATCCCAGTCAAACAATCTCAATTCGTCCCTCATGACACCGTCAGTGGAATGGAACGTGGCGCGCGTGAATGCGCCGCAGGTTTGGGCGCTGGGCTACCGTGGCCAGGGCATGGTCATAGCCAATACGGATACCGGAGTACTGTGGGATCACATTGCATTGAAGTCCCACTATCGCGGCTGGAACGGGACCACCGTGAACCACGACTACAACTGGCACGATGCCACCAGCTACCACTCCCCGACTCCGGTCGATCCTCAGTTTCACGGCACCTTTACCATGAGCGAGATGGTGGGTGACGACGGCAAGGGCAACCAGGTTGGCGTCGCGCCCGGCGCGAAATGGATTGCTTGCCGCAACATGGATCAGCACGGCGTCGGATCTCCTGCCCAATATATCGAGTGCTTTGATTTCATGATTGCTCCCTATCCCATCGGTCATCCCGAACTGGCAAACCCAGCCATGGCGCCCGACGTGATCAATAATTCCTGGGACTGCCCGACATCCGAAGGCTGCACACTCAGCACCTTGCAAGCAGTCGAAAGCGCGGTAGCGGCGGCTGGCATCTTTCAGTCAATGGCTGCAGGAAACTATGGCCCGAGCTGTTCCACCGTCCAAACCACTCCTGCGATCTTCAGCAGCGGCGTCGGCGTTGGCGCCACCGACTCCTATAACTCGATCGCCAGGTTCAGCAGTCGCGGGCCAGTAACGGTGGACAGCAGCAATCGCCTGAAGCCGGAACTCGTCGCACCCGGCTACAACATCAGGGCGGCCATCCCCTACAAGAACCTGTATCAAGGGTATTGGCAGGGGACTTCGATGGCATCGCCCCACGTCGCAGCCGGCGTCGCCCTGTTGTGGCAGGCAAGGCCGTCCTTCATCGGACAGATCGATTCAACCACGACGCAACTGACTAAGACAGCGCTTCCGCTGACCAGCACGCAAAGCTGCGGCAGCCTCGATGGCAGCTCGATTCCCAACGCTGTCTTCGGGTACGGACTGCTCGACATCCTGAAGGCGATCCAGACCCCTTAGCTCACAATACCCTGCCTCGAGTTCCGAGGTAGGGTATAGCTTTATCCTCTCCGGCGATCCCGGTCATTTTCCTCAGCAAGTACCAGCAGCTCAGCCTTGCGCCGCGTTAACACCTGTTGAACCTTCGACGATGCCAGCTTTCGGTTGTCCCAACTGTCGTCATATTTGGCCCACTTGGGGACCCCGCCGAACGAGCCGTTTCGCGTTGAATCGCGTTTATGCGGGTGAGCAATATTGAACAGTTTTTGCCCCTCCCTTTTGGCACAATTCAATCTGGAGACCTCCCACCAGTTTCGACGGCCTCCGGGTGAAAGACATGGCACTCGCTAACAAAACCCGTGAATTCAATCCCCGCACCTTCCTCTCGACCATCGGAAAGGGTAGGCGCATGCTGCCCTTTCAAAGCAGGGCCATAATCTTCGCTCAAGGTGAGCCCTCGGACGGACTGTTTTTCATCCAGCAGGGCAAGGTAAAGCTCAGTGTTGTGTCGGAAGCCGGGAAAGAAGCGACCCTGGGCATCCTGGGCGAAGACGATTTCTTTGGCGAGGGCGGTCTCGCCGGTCAACTTGTACGGATGTCATCTGCGACCGCCATGACCAACTGCGTCCTTCTGCATGTCGAAAAGAAAGCGATGCTGCAGGCCATGAGCCTGGAACCCAAGTTGTCGGCCACCTTCGTCAGGTATTTGCTGAAGCGCAACATCCGCTATCAGGATGACCTGGTCGATCAGCTTTTCAACTCCAGCGAGAAGCGTCTGGCGCGCATTCTCTTGTTGATGGCGCATTTTGGCAAGGAAGGTATCGTGTCAGACATGCTGATCCCCCGGCTGAGCCAGGAAACACTGTCGGAAATGGTAGGGACAACCCGATCGCGGGTCAGTTTCTTCATGAACAAATTCCGCAAGCTCGGCTTCATCAAGTACGACAATGGAGAAAACTTACTGATCCATAGCTCGCTGCTCGGTGTCGTGCTAAACGATGACACTGGGACCGTCACTTCCGATACCGAGACGCCGACCTCTCGCGCCAAGAAAGAACCGCCTGCAAGGCCCGGCGGACCGCGCGAGACGGAGCGGGCCCGGAAGCCACCCCTGCTGGAGCTTTGAGCGACGTGCGCTGGCCAATCAAGTAATCAGTTGCTGCCGGATGGAATCAAAGGCGCTCACCCGCTGGTCCCCTCGTCAGCGACAAGGGGAACGAGACGGGCCGTGATCCCTGACTGAACGGTGCTTCTCTGGGTACCGGAGCTTTAGGTATCGGAGCTTGAGTTTCTGAACAAACAACTCGCCTCGCGCTGCCCGGCGCACTGCATCCACGATGACAGGCCCATCCATCGAGCGATAGACGACCCCTCGGGCTCGCAACCACCGCGTGTAGGCAATCCGGTCGTTATCCTCGGCAAGTACCAGCAGTGCACTCTTGCGCCGCCGCAGCGCTCGTTGGATCTTCGACAAGGCAGGCAGGAAACTCGTCGATAGAACTAATACATGGGGATTGGCCTGCTTCAATGTGCCCAGCAACAGTTCAGGAGATTGCGGCTGCCCTACGATTCGAACGTCGTTCGCGACCGCCAATATCTCCGCCATCCCAATATGAAACAGCTCCTGATGGTCGGCGATGACAACGTCGATCATGACCACACCTCCGGCTTCGAAGCCTGCTGAATCAGGCTCGTGCGCTCACACTAGTTTGGTTCCCCAGGAGATGCTGTTCAAAATTGAACACCTGCAACCAATCGAGACGGTAATCAGCCTTCGGTTACTTATTTTTAGTAATGGTCAGTTTTGCTCAGTATTCGCTTTTGACGCATGTGAGGATTGCACTTCGAGCAAGTAATCCCGCTTCTCGGAAGACCAAAGCACCTGTTAGAAACTCTGGAGATAACAATGCAAAAGCAGATCGGCAAGACCCGTCTACCTGCAAAGCTGGTATGTTTGCTGGCGATTGCCCTATTGGCACCCCTCGCTCACGCTTCCGTGCTCAGCAATGGAAGTTCAGTTCCTCCCAGCCCGCTTTTCCCAACCGGATTGCAGGTGGCCATGACATCCGGCACGATTACCACCCCAACCTTCACGACCACATACACTCAGTGGGTTTTCGCTGATCCGACCAATACCTGGTGCTCGGGTTGTCTGGATTTCGTGTACCAGTTTACGAATACGGGAGGCGACGCCAACGAGCGCTTCTCGATGTACAACTTCGGCGGTTTCCTCGCCGATGTCGGAACCAACCCGTTTGGCATACATGATCCGACCACGATTGATCGCAGCGTGAACGGTCCGGTCATTGGTTTCAACTTTCCGGCAGCTGACGAAATAAGTCCGGGACAGACGACGCCATTGCTGGTGATCGAAACCAATGCGCGGCACTACACCTCTGGTTATGCATCAGCCCAGGATGGCACGGCGGGTTACGGATTCGCGTACGCCCCCAGTGCGGTTCCTGAGCCTTCGTCGCTGGCCTTGATGGGCGGCGGTCTCTCCGTTGTTGGACTGCTGCTACGCAAGATCCGTCTCGCAAAGTAAGTTTAAGAAACGCGAGCAGGAGAAGCACATCCATCGACGGCCCTGATGGATGTGTTTCTCCGTCGCAGTTGTTTTTTTCCTTTACGCCGCACGCCTGAGCTGATCGCGCTCACGATTGGTTCGGTCGAATCGCATTGGTGCATTGCGTCCGCTCTCCCGCGGATCGCATAATGCCGTCTGGATTGTTGGCGCCAACTCGTTCGAGATTTCGTAGTAGGTGTCGCCGCCGACTGCCGCTTCTATCCCGCACCTGACGCGGCTCAACGGACCGCGCTCCCCTGCATTGCTCCTCATCTTTCAATGTGCTCTCTTGCCCTAGGATTCCCCTGTGCAACATTGCCCAGAGAGCTCGTGCAAACTTTAGTAACCAACATTTTACCAAAATTAGGTTACCTTATTTCCCCCTAAGTCATTGAAAATAGTTGGCTGCGATTCTTGCCGGTCACCTTACCACCGGTTCCGCTGTCATTTAACTCCATTAACACTATGGATTTGCGCTGAATGCATTTACTATCTGCCTTCCGGATTGCGCACGCTGGCCAGACGCACCCGGAAAATCTGAAAACAAGGGTTCCCCCGATGAAAACATTGGAATGTGTACGTCCGCACCGAAAGACTGGCTTCTGGAGTCAGCCGGCAGGGCTACCTCAGATGCGTCGCCGTTTAATCTGCGCATTAGTTTTGTGCGCAGCTTTTTACATTTTTATTCCCGCGTCGACCGCTCTTGCTTCTGACGCCCCAGTCTCGGCCAAGATCGCGCCGGGCCTCGCGTCCGCAACAGCCTTCGGCGGCACCAGCGAAGCGCTGATTATTTTTGAGGAACAGGCCGACTTAAGTGGAGCAGCCAGTCTTCCAACCAAGCTGCAGAAGGGTCAATACGTTTACAACGCACTGCGTGCGGTCGCAGAACGCACTCAGGCTCCTATGCGTAAACTCCTGCAGGAGCGTGGCATTCCTTACCAGTCTTTTTATGGCGTCAACATGATCAAGATCACTGCGAGCCGCGACTTGTTGTACGAGTTGGCCGGCCGCAACGAAGTGCTGCGGGTCGATGCTAATCCGAAAGTGCAGAGCTCGATTCCCTCACCCAACCTCAGCAATTCGAAGACCCTAAACGCGGCCGTACAGACCCCGGGCGGGATCGAGTGGAACGTCACGCGAGTGAACGCACCGGCAGTGTGGGCGCTGGGCTACACCGGCCAGGGCATGGTCATTGCAAATACCGACACCGGTGTGCAATGGGACCATATCGCCCTGAAATCGCACTACCGCGGCTGGAACGGGACCACCGTGAACCACGACTACAACTGGCACGATGCCACCAGCTACCACTCCCCGACTCCGGTCGATCCTCAGTTTCACGGCACCTTTACTATGAGTGAGATGGTGGGTGACGACGGTATGGGCAACCAGGTTGGCGTGGCGCCCGGCGCGAAGTTTATCGCCTGCCGCAACATGGATCAGCACGGCGTCGGCTCCCCGGCGCAGTACATCGAGTGCTTTCAGTTCATGATTGCGCCATACCCCATCGGACATCCCGAGCTCGCGAATCCAGCCATGGCGCCCGATGTCATCAACAATTCCTGGGACTGTCCGGTGAGCGAAGGCTGCAATCTCACCACGCTGCAGGCAATCGATGCCGCGGTCACGGCGGCTGGTATCTTCCAGTCGATGGCGGCTGGAAATTACGGGCCAAACTGCTCCACGGTCGAAACCACTCCTGCCATCTACGGCAGCGGCGTGGGTGTTGGCGCCACCGACTCCTACAACTCGATCGCGAGGTTCAGCAGCCGCGGACCAGTAACGGTTGACGGCAGCAATCGCCTGAAGCCGGAACTCGTTGCACCCGGCTACTACATTCGAGCCGCAATACCCTACCTGAACATGTACCAAGGCTATTGGCAGGGAACCTCGATGGCATCGCCTCACGTCGCCGCCGGCGTGGCTTTGCTGTGGCAGGCAAGGCCGTCCTTCATCGGACAGATCGCCTCAACCACGACGCAGCTGACTAAGACAGCGCTTCCGCTGACCAGCACGCAAAGCTGCGGCAGCCTCAATGGCAGTTCGATTCCCAACGCTGTCTTCGGGTACGGACTGCTCAACATCCTGAGCGCGATCCAGACGCCATAGTCGACAGAATGTGGAGATGAATCACAGCGGGCGCCCCGTTCCGGCCGGTTTTGCCGGGGCGGGGTTTTTCTCTGCGCGCCACAATCAATCCCGTGAACGCGTGGCCCACATATCCCTTCTTTTGGGATATGTGGAGTTGTTTCCCATTTCGCGCGTTGCTGGGTGCCCCATCCTTTCCCTTCTGTTGGGAAAGGGTGGGAAGAAGAGTCCGCGCTAACCCGATTCTCATGCCTGGGCTACCCAGCTTATTTCGTGGCGATTCTCGCTTACGCGAGAATCCGGACACAGGTATACTTCGACCTTCCGAGGCAGAGATGGCCATACCCGACTACCAAAGTGCAATGCTTCCTCTACTGAAGATCGCCGCTGACGGGCAAGTTCACCACATCAGAACAGCAATTAACGAGTTAGCTGAACAGTTCCACCTAACTGAAGAAGAGACCAAGGAACTCTTGCCCAGCGGCACGGATAGCGTTTTCGACAACCGCGTTGGATGGGCACGAACATATCTCAAGAAAGCTGGTCTCATTGAGTACCCTAAACGAGGCTACTTTCAAATAACGGATAGAGGAAAGTCGGTATTGGCGCAGCGCCCCACAAAAATTAACGTGGCTTACTTGCGGCAGTACCCTGAGTTTCTTGAGTTCCATGCTCCAAAGAAGACGGGCAGCGGCCCGATTGCGGATGACGAGGAAACCTCCGACAATGGAACAGAAACGCCCGAAGAACTGTTGTCTTCTGGATACCTGAAGCTGAGGAAGCAGGTTGAGGCGGAGATCCTTGCTCGAACCAAAGGTTGTCCACCAGAGTTCTTCGAACGACTCGTCGTGAAGGTTCTGACGACAATCGGTTACGGCGGGACTCTGGCCGACGCAGGAAAGGCTATCGGCAAGTCGGGTGACGGGGGCATCGATGGCGTGATCAAGGAAGACAAACTCGGGCTCGACCTGCTGTACATCCAAGCCAAACGCTGGGACAACATAACCGTCGGACGACCGGAGATTCAGAAGTTTGTCGGTGCACTATATGGCAAGAAAGCGAAAAAGGGCATCTTCATTACGACCTCGTCGTTCTCCAAGGACGCGAGGGAGTACGCCGATGCATTAGAGAGCAAAGTTATTCTGATAGATGGTGCGCAACTTGCTGAACTAATGTTTGAGTACAGTGTCGGCGTGGCAATCGTAAACAGCTATGTCGTGAAGCGCATTGATTCGGACTTCTTTGAGGACGAGGCTGTGTCGTCGGCGGCGCCCGAACCACTCGCAACTTAGGTATGCTCAGCAGCGCTACGCGTGGTCCATATATCCCTTCTTTTGGGATATATGGGGGTTGTTTCCCATTTCGGAACAAATCTGGTTACCTTCGTAACGGCACCCTGCTCTTTTCCTCTCGTATTCCCCTCCCCCTTTGCCCTACACTGATCAATTGACCCTGCGGAGGTCTAAATGCGCCTGCAACCTCTGGTCATTCGCACCTGCTCTCACGTCCTCGACAGCGGCCGCCACTGCCGCGGTGCCGCCGTCCGCGGACGCGCCTGCTGCCGCCATCACCTTGACGCCCGCTCCCGCCTCCACAACATGGCCCGCGCTCGCCGTCATCCCCGCGCCCTTCGCCTCCTCGTTCCCGAGACGCTCCGCGATCTGGCTTGCAACTGGCTCGAAGTCAACCGCGTCCTGGCCACCGAGCGTATCGACCCTGACGCAGCTCGAATGATTCTCTGGGCCATGGATCTCACCTCCTCCATCCTCCCTGCCGAGCCGGATACATGTCTGCGCCTCGCCAATAACCCCAATGTTTCCTATCATGTACCCTAGAAGCCCTTTATTTGCAGGAAGCTGCATCGAAAACCACTTGCAAGTACCTGAAAATACATGGGAGGAGGGGAGGGGGGTCTCGACGGAAATTTCCCGCCCCCACTTGTTCTATAACTAGAGGCGCGATGCTAAGGACCTTATGAGTGGCGATTCGTTTCCGTTAAACCTGCCGCTCCCGCGCTTTGCGACCGACTCGTGCGAGGCGACCACCCTGTATCGCGAACTGCGCCAACCCCCCCTGCGATATCTGGCCGGTCTCGGGCTTTCGACGGACGAAGCGCAGGATGTAGTGCAGGACGCTTTTCTGAGCCTGCATAAGCATCTGACTGCGGACGGGTCGCAGGAGAACATTCGCAGCTGGCTGTTTCGCGTCGCCCATAATCGGGCCCGGAATTTCCAGCAAAGCTATTCCTATCGTTTGGGTGAGCCGCTCAATCCTGTCTTCGACGCGATTTCGCACGAGGCTACGCCTGAGCAAGCAGTGCTGGCCGAGGAGAAGTTTCGCCGCCTCGACACAGCGATCCGCGCTTTGGGCGCGCAGGAACGGGAGTGTCTGATGTTGAGGGCCGAAGGATTGCGTTATCGCGAAATCGGAGAAGTACTGGGGATTCCAACCTCCACGGTGGCCGACACGGTGGAGCGCGCGATCAAGAAGTTAGCGGAGAAATGCAATGTGTGACTTTTCAGGACGTCTGGTTGCATGGATGGATGGCGAGCTCGCCGAGCACGAAGCCGCAGAAGTCGAGCAGCACGCCCGGGTTTGCGAGCATTGTCGTGAGCGGGTCACCGCGTATGAGGAAGTAAGCCGCGGATTCGCTGCCTACTACACCGCGACAACGCGGACGGCGATTGCGGCCAAGACCCCTCGGAAGTTGCCACGATTCGTGCCTGTCTTGGCGGCTGCAGCAGCAACCGTGCTGTTGCTGCTGGCGTTGCTGCCACGAACTGTCAAGCCGGTTCCGGCTCCTCCACAAGTGGCGGTGGTTCATCCACCGATCGCGCTGGAACCTGCTGCCAAGCCGCTGAAGCCCGTCCAACGGCGACACGTTGCCACACACCGGAAAGCTCCAAACCAGGACTGGGCGATGGCTGGACCGGCGATTCAAATCGCCATTCCCGCCGACGCAATGTTCCCCCCCGGCGCAGTACCTGAGGGGATCACCTACATCGCGAACTTGAGTCTTACCGATGGATCGGTGCAAGGAATCCGCCTGCAACCGTGATTTTGAGATTTAGTGAGATTGAAAAAGGAGAACCACCCAACCATGAAACGCATTTTGATCTTTGTTCTTGCCACATCTTGCTTCGCCCTTGCCCAGGATAATGGCAGTGGCAGCGGCAACGTGACCTATCGCACTGCTGGCCAGGTCACCGGAGCCGGCCCTGTGACCGCAGTTGCCTTCGGCGCGATCGCAGGTTCCGGTGGAGTCGTGACGGGTGCTCCTTACTCCGCCACCATTACCAATGAATCCGTGCAGACTCTCGCCGACGGGACCCACATCACGCAAAGCAGCAGCGGGATGACCGCCCGCGATTCCCAGGGCCGCACCCGACAGGATGCTCCCTTGCCGGCAATCGGCAATCTATCCGCCGCTGACGCGCCGCATCTGGTCTTCCTGCAAGATCCGGTCGCGGGCGCCTCTTACACCCTGAATTTGACCGATAAGACTGCGTGGAAAGGCCCAGTGCCTCCCGCGGGAGCCGGTGCGCCCGGCATGATGATCTCGACCAACACCGTTTTCGTTCACTCCGCTAGCGGGGCACCGCTGCCGCCTCCTCCCCTTCCGGATTCGCCGGCGCCATCCACGATGTTCATCCAAAAGCGTCTCGCTGAATCAGAGGGCGATGTCACTTCGGAAAACCTCGGTTCGCAAGTTATGGAAGGCGTGCAGGTCACCGGAGTGCGCACCACTCGCACCATCGGGGTCGGCATAATCGGCAACGACCGTCCCATCAGCATCGTGACCGAAGTGTGGACTTCGCCCGAACTCAAGACCATTGTCCTGAGCAAGCGGAATGATCCGCGAATGGGCGAGCAGACTTTCAAGCTGACCAACATCCAGCGCGGAGAGCCTGACGCATCGCTCTTCGTCGTGCCCTCGGACTTTAAGGTCACTGAGGGCAGCGCCAAGACCGTCGTCTATCGGACGAAACAGTAGAGGACGCCGGGGCCGCATGGGATGCCGTTACGGCTCCGGCGCGACATACCCTTGTTTAAAGTGCAGGTACAGCGGGGTAGCCGATTTTGTCAGCATAACCTGTACCTTGTGCCATTTGCCGTCGCGAGCAATATTGGTCGGCCGGTATCCCAGCACGTACTGGTTGCGTAATTCACGACTGATTAAGGCGGCTATCTCGGGAATTTGCTTTCGGTCATCGGCCGCAATCGTACGGCCGCCGGTGGGGTCCGTGATCTGGCTCAGCCACTTGCGGCCCCAACGCTCTTCGAATGTTTTGAACAAATGCACCGGCACGTCGTCGAAAATGCCGATCCCGTAGGTCAGCACGTCAGCCTCCTGTACCATTTCGCGGGTCTCTCTGAGGCTGTAACGGCTGCGATTGTCGCCTCCATCGGTGATGATGACCAGCGCTTTGCGTTGATGTTGCGCTGACTTCAGCCGCGAGATTCCCAGATACACGGAGTCGTAAAGGGCCGTGCCTCCTTGCGGATCCGTCTCCCCGAGTTTCGCCTGGATTGTCTCAACCGATTGCTGAGCAGTTGCGATGACTTCAGGATGGCTCGACACGGAGATAGCGAAGTAGTCGTCCTGCGGATTGGCGTACTTGAAGAACTCGGCCAACGCTTCCCGCTCGTATTCGATCTTGTTCCGCATGCTGCCGCTGCAGTCCAGGATCAGCCCCACGGATATCGGCGCATCTTCGTTGGAAAAATATCGAATGGGCTGCGCGACTCCGCCTTCATACAGCGTGAAGTCCCGCTGGGGAAGATCGACGACCGGCCGGTTGTAGGCATCCGTGACTGTCACGGGCACCAACACCAGGTCCACATCCACGCGCATGGGTTTCGTGCGGGTGCGCAAGGCAGGATCGCTAATGGATGCCGACGACTTGGCGGCTTCAGGCGCGACGTGCGGCACTACGTGTGCGTCGTCGATCAAGGTGGACTGCGCTGATGCCGCACCAGCCAGCATCGACAAGCCCACCGCGAGAGAAAGAAGACATGCAATATTGGCAGCTTGAATTGCACTTCGCGCGCTCATACCGGCCTCCGCTAGAGTCCCGTGCACGATGCCTTGCTGGGGAAATTGCGCTTAGACAGCGAAGTGTGGCGTCATCCCGGAGAGTACGTCTCGCGAAACACGGAGAGCTTGCCTCAGGCGATGCGCCGCACCTAGAACGAAGTGCGTGATGCTTGCCTACATCCAGAGTTCCCCACTAGCGAACCTAGATAGTTCGCTTGGATGCAGGAACTATAGACCGAGTTGCCGCGGCTGGGAAGAAAATTCCAAGCTGTCTCGGAAAAGTCTGCTGCTACTTCACCGGCGGCAGATACGGCAGCGTGCGCGCGAAGAACCAGCAGAGGAAAAACACGATCGGGATGTGAACGGCGAGCTGCAGCATCCCGTAGCCCACCAGGTCGCGTGCCTTCAGGCGAAGTATTCCCAGCAGCGGCAGCATCCAGAAGGGATTGACCAGGTTCGGCAGCGCTTCGGCGGCGTTGTAGATCTGGACCACCCATCCCAAGTGGACCTGGTGCAAGTTCGCCGCCTGTAGCACGTAGGGCGCTTCGATCACCCATTTGCTGCCGCCCGACGGAACGAAGACTCCGAGAACGGCCGAATAGCTCGCGACCAGCAGGGGAAAAGTGTTGTGCGTGGTTACGGCGGCGAACAGACGCGCCAGCCAGTCGGAAATGCCTGTGCCGACGATCATGCCGAAGATCACGGCATAGAACGGAAACTGGATGAGCACGCCTCCGGTCGCGGGCACGCACTCGCTTACCGCTTTCATAAAGCGCTTTGGCCGCCAGTGCAGCAGAATGCCGACGGTAAGGAACATCAGGTTGTAGGTATTCAGGTCAAGCGCGGCCAGTGCGCCCTGCGGCGAAGTGCGAAAGACATCGATCAGGTACCAGCCCAGCAATGCCGCGACGAGAATGTTGAGCAGCGGGCTGTACTCCAGCCATTCTCCCGGCTTGGTTCGCACTTCCATGGCTCCGGCCGTAGGCTGGAATTCGATACCGTAATCGGCCGCCGTGCGGGCCTTTTCTGCGGACGGCGCCGAAAGATACGCGATCAGGACCGACACCACGATCAGTACTGCCGTCATTGCAATGCTCTGCCACAGAAACAGCGTGCTCGTGAGCGGGATCGAGCCGCTGACGGCGAACAGCGCAGGCGGAATAGTGGACTTCGTTGCCATGAGCATGGCGGCTGACGACGACAGTCCCATGGCCCAAACCGCGCCCAGTCCGAGGTAGGCGGCAGCTCCGGCGGCGCGATAGTCAAGACCTTTCACGCGTTGCGAAAGCTCACGCACGTACAGGCCACTGAAGATCAGGCTCAGTCCCCAGGAGATCAGCGAGGTCAGCATGGACAACAACGCCACCAGCGCGATGGCCCCGCGTGGTGTTTTGGGGACTCCCGCCAGCCAACGAATCGCGCGGTATACCAGCGGAGTGGAGGCCACGACATAGCCGCCGATGATGATCATCACCATCTGCATGGTAAACGGAACCAGCGACCAGAAGCTCTTGCCACCGGCGATGGCGAGCTTCGACGGGCTCTCACGAAGCACCAGCCCGGTCAGGAACACGACGACGATGCCGATGAAAGCAAACACCAGTGGGTCAGGAAACCATCGCTCGCTCCAGTTGGCGAGAGCAAGCCCCGTGCGGACGAGAGCGCCCTCGCGCCCTGTTTCAGATTTTTGTGTAGGGTGGCCCGGCTGCGATGCGTCGGTCATGCGTACCCCCGCGTCGCAGTAATAATGGACCATTCTGCGAGAAATGCAATGCTCTTAAGATCGACGGCTGGATGCCGGGCTCCGGCGCGGGTTTCGGTGTCAACCTGAAGACTACTTTTGAGGACAGCTTGGCATTGGCTCCCCCTCCCGTGCATAATGGCACCGTCCAAAACAGGAGGAACACTGTATGCCACACTATGTAGCTCTGCTCCGTTACACGTCGCAAGGGATCGCCAAGATCAAGGACAGCCCAGCGCGACTCGACGCTGCCCGCAAAGCAGCCGAAACCATGGGAGGAAAAGTCCACGGCTGGTATTTGACGATGGGGCACCACGACGCCGTGCTCATTGCGGAATTTCCCAGCGATGACGTTTGCGCTAAGTTTATGCTGGCGGTGGGTGCGCAGGGCAACATCACTACGCAAACTCTGAAGGCTTTCCCCGAAGACGAATACCGCAAGATCATCGCGTCGCTTCCGTGAACTGGATTGCGCTGCTCAGTCCATCCCCGGAACGAGCAGCGCACCCAGATCTAATTACGACGTCTTACGACCTCGGTTTTCCTCTTCGCAAGAGGTGCCGAGCCCCGAACGAACCCATTGCGGCGAAAAGCAGGGTGATCGTTCCCGGCTCGGGGGCCGGCGTGATTTCGCCGAACAATCCATCTAATTGATTGTTGTAACCGGCGGTGAAATACAGCGCGTCTGTATTGACGTTCTTTCCGCCGGTTCGGAACTCCAGGGCCCACAAAAAGGGATTGACGATGGGCATACCGTTCTTCCCGTCGAGTGTGCCCAGGAACGAATCGGTGGTGGGGTCATAGGCCAGGATCTGTCCGTCACCGAACTGGCCGATCAGAAGGTCGCCTCCCAGGCTACCGAACTGGCTGGGCGCCAGCGTAATTCCCCATGGAGCATACAAACTGCCATTGGTCGCTATACGCTTCAGGAAGTTTCCGCTGCTGTCGAACTCATCGACAAAACCGCCGGGCTGGCCGACACCCATTGAGTTGACATTGGCGTACGTCACATAAACGTTGCCGCCGATGTTCTGAATGTTGAAAGGATTGAAACCCGGCAGCGCGTTCGGATCGACAAATTTCCCGGCGAACGTCGTGCTCGTCACGTTGGTGAAGTTCGTGTCAAACACATTGATGTGCCCGGTATTGTCGGCTGCGTACAGATAATTCGCTCCCCCGGCATTAGCGAGCGCCAATCCCGTGTAGAGAGCGCCGGGCGTGGTAGCGACGTTCAGCGCCATCGAACCGCCATTCCAGCCCAGAAGTTGCCCGTCCAGGGTGTCGAACAGGAAATGCGCAGGGCCGCCAGTGGGCAGATTGAAACTGGTGGTTCCGTTAAATACCTGGCCGGTCGGGCCTGACGGAAAGCTGATGGAAGGAATTGTGACGACCAAGGGCACAATGTTCCCTGCGCCGTCATAGAGCGTTGCGACGCCTTTCCCCTGATCGGAGACCCAGAAAGGGGACGTCGGCGAGAACGATACGCCCCAAGGGTTCTTCAAGTTGGGATCTAAAGTCATCGCGACATTTGGCACGTCAGAGACCAGATTCGTTTGCAGGTAGAGGGTACCCGCACTCAGGCTCGGGCAAACGAAGCCAAGCAAGAGAACGGTAACCACAGTGATGTAACGGCAAAAGGCGTTGATGTGAGTCATGGGATCGCTCCTCCATAGCGTTTCGGTTAAATCAAGCTCTCGGTCGCATTTGGGATAGCGCGCGAGAACAACTCGATAGGAGTCGCGAACGTGACGCGGCAAAATCGTACCACGGTCGGATAGCCGCTGGCTGTTGGAGGGCCCAGCGGACGAAAAGGTTTGCAAAAAATTGACATTCTGCCGTGCGCCCGACCGAAAGCTGACGCCAGTGACCGACGGCTTGTTCTTCTGTTATCGTTTCCCTTCCCTGCATCGGCGCCCAAAGCCGCGGTGAAACCAAAAGGCGCAACGGCGCACGTTACCCGTCATGAGGTTCCTGGATGTCTGAAAGTGCGATGCTGACCCAGAGTCTTCCCCGACCCAGCCAACTCTACCGCTGGCTGGTACTGATCTTTGTCAGCTTGGCGATGTTCGGCAATTACTACGTCTATGACAGCATCAATCCCCTGGAGCGCATCTTTCTTGACCAGCTCGGCTTCTCGGCCTCTATGTTCGGGTGGCTCAACGCGAGCTATAGTGTAGCTGCCTTACTTACGCTTCTGATCGGTGGCATCCTGGTTGATCGCCTGGGAATCAAGAAATCGCTACTACTGTTCTCCATCTTGATTCTGCTTGGCGCTATCCTGACCGCGTTTCGAGCCAGCTTCTACACCATGGTCGCCGGACGTACCTTGCTTGGTCTGGGTGCAGAGTCGCAGATCGTCGCTGTCACCACCGCCCTGGCCCGCTGGTTTAAGGGCAAGGAACTCAGCTTCGCTTTCGGCATCAATCTCACCATCGCCCGCATGGCTTCCATCGCCGCCGACAACTCGCCCACCTGGGCCAAGTTCGCCTTCTTCCCCAACGGAGTGAACGCCCCACCGAACTGGCACCGTCCCCTGGTATTGGCAGCGGTCGTCGGGTCGACGGCCGTGATCGGCGCAGTCGTGTATTGGGTGCTCGAAACCTATGCCGACACGCGCTATCACCTGGGCAAGTCGGGTGAGCCTGACAAGCTGAGCTTCACCGAAGGACTCAAGTTCAATCCCTCTTATTGGTACGTGGTGGCGCTGTGCTTCACCTTCTACTCCGGCATCTTCCCTTTCCGCACCTTCGCCATCGACCTGTTCACAAGCAAAATTCTTTCGCAGATGGGCGCGGCCGCCAGTTCGACAGCGGCGTTCGCGGCTGCAGAAGGGCGAGCTGGATTCTTCAACAGCATCCTTCCCTTCTCGGCCATGATCGCCACGCCGCTCTTTGGCTTGCTGGCGGACAAGATCGGCAAGCGCGCAACGCTCATGGTAGTCGGCTCGTTTCTGATGATGCCGGTGTACCTGATGATCGCCTATAGCAACGTTTCGTTGATGGTACCGGTGACGCTGATGGGCATCGCTTTCTCGTTGATCCCGGCCGTGATGTGGCCGTCGGTCGCCTACATCGTCAACGAGCATCGACTGGGAACCGCCTACGCCCTGATGAGCCTGCTGCAACAGATTGGCTTCTTCGTCTTCAACCTCGCTATCGGCAAGGCCAACGATTACAGCCATGCCGGGCCGCAGAACTTCCCGGGTTACGCCCTGGGAATGTGGATCTTCTCCATTCTCGGCTTCTTGGCTCTGTTCTTTGCCCTGCTGCTGCGACAGCGCGAAACGGGACCCAATGCGCACGGACTGGAGACCATCACAACGGCGACCGGGGCTGCCTAGTCGCCGAATTTTCAAGCTATCCGTGAGGACGGCTCGGGTTGGTTTCCCACATGCGGAAAGGTTCGCTCCAGCATCGCCGATTCGGAGGGTCGGTGTCCCTGAAGGGTGTATAGCTTGAATTGGCGGAATATTGCATCCCGCGTCGCTGCTTTGTCGTCTCTTTTGACTGTCGGTAGCACATGATATGTCCGGTTGAGATAGCACGTGATCTGTCCGCTTTGCAGGCGGCGAGAGTAGGAGACCATGCCAAGCATGGATTGCTACTCGAAGGCCGCGATGGAGCGGGCGATGAAAGTGCAAGAAGTGATCTTACGGGCCATGGCGAAGAAGCTCACCTGGTGGCAGGCGGCCGAGATCATCGGCATCAGCGATCGGTCGATGCGGCGCTGGCGGGAGCGACTGGAAGAGTTTGGCTACGACGGGTTGTTCGACCGGCGGCGGGGACAGCCTTCCCCCAAGCGAGTTCCTCTGGCCACGGTCGAGCAGGTCTTGGGGCTGTATCGGGATCGCTATTTCGATCTAAACGTACAGCATTTTCACGAGAAGCTGAGTGCCGAGCACCAGATCGATTTGAGCTACACCTGGGTGAAACAAGCTCTGCAGGGAGCCGGACTGGTAGCGCGGGGCCGCAAGCGCGGGGTGCATCGTAAGCGGCGGGAACGCCGTCCGCTGCCGGGCATGCTGTTGCACATCGACGGCAGCCGTCATCGCTGGTTCCAGGACGAGCGCTGGTACGACCTGATCGTCATCCTGGATGACGCGACCAGCGAGATCTACTATGCGCAACTGGTGGAGGAAGAATCGACGGCGACGGTGATGGCCGGGTTGCGGGAAGTCATCGAGCGCAAGGGATTGTTCTGCGCCTTGTACAGCGACCGGGGCAGCCATTTTTGGCTGACGCGGAAGGTAGGAGGCAAGGTCGATCCCCATCGCTTAACGCAGGTGGGACGGGCGCTGCGCGAGTTAGGAGTGCAGATGATCCCGGCCTACTCGCCGCAGGCGCGGGGCCGTAGCGAGCGCAGCTTCGGGACCTGGCAGGGACGGCTGCCACAGGAGCTGCGGCTGCACGGGATCACCACGCTGGAAGCGGCCAATGGGTTTCTGCGGGATGAATACATCGCCGAGTTCAATGGTCGTTTTCAGGTGGCGCCGGCGCAACGCGGTAACGCGTTTCTCCCGTGCCCCCGCAAACATCTGGACCTGGTCTTCTCCCTGCAGTTTGAGCGGACGGTAAATCGCGACAACACCGTCAGTTTTCAGAACCTGCAGCTACAGATTGAGCGGGTGCAGTGGCGAGGGACGCTGGCCGGCTGCAATGTCATGGTGCACCGGCACCTGGACGGGAGCATCAGCCTCACCCACGGGCCGCATCGGCTGGGACGTTATAGCGCCCAAGGCGTGGCCTTCAGGTCAACCCAAAACGCGGCGGCAAGCGCTGTGGAAAAGACGCACCGTGGAAAAGTCAAACAACCGACTTTTCCCCCGCGCTTGGAAATCCCGCCCAGAGCGCGGGATTCCCACTTTCCCACAGCGACGACGGCGGGTATATGAGTAAACCCAAAACCAAAACCGGACATTTCACTTGCTATGAAAAGCGGACATTTTGACTTGCTACGAACATGTCGTCTCTTTTGACTGGCATTGCCGCCGATCTTGCGGCTATGATGTCGAAAACTGGAGGAAGCTGTGCCCCCCGGACCTGCGACTTCCCCTTTGGATTGCAAGCTACTTGCTGCTTTGCGCTCTCGGCTTGGACCTGTCCCAATTGCGCTGGTTATGCGCGGCGCCGAGGACCTGCCCGACACCGACTCGCCTCTTGTCGGGACGGTGCGCATCTCCAACCGATCAACCCTGCTTTCGCTCGCCGTGAGTCCTGAATTGGGCTTTGGCGAGGGCTATTCTGACGGCCGGATCGAGGTCGAAGGCGACCTGGTGCGCAGCCTGGAATGCGTGTATCAGTCTCCGGGAATCCGGACGCGCTACACGCGACTGCGCTCGAAGTTCATGGACTGGGCCCAAGCCAACACCCAGCGTGGGTCGAGGCGCAATATTCATCGCCACTACGATCTCTCCAACGATTTCTACCAGCGTTGGCTGGATCAGCGAATGTTGTACACCTGCGCCTATTTCCCGAACGAAGACGCCTCGTTGGATGAGGCGCAGGAGGCGAAACTCGACCTGGTGTGCCGCAAGCTTCGCCTGCAGCCCGGCGAAACCGTCGTGGAAGTGGGCTGCGGCTGGGGCGCGCTGGCCATCTACATGGCGCAAAACTACGGCGTCCACGTCAAGGCTTACAACATCTCGCATGAACAGATCGTGTGGGCGCGCGAATGGGCCGAGCGCGCCGGAGTCACCTCACAGGTGGAATTTATCGAGGAAGACTACCGCAACGTCACCGGACAATTCGACGTGTTCTGCTCGGTTGGCATGCTGGAGCATGTCGGGCGCGAGAACTACCCCGAGATGGCGCGCGTGATTCATCGTACGATTGGCGACACCGGCCGCGGGTTCCTGCATTTCATCGGCCGCAATCGCCCGCAGCCGCTCAATGCCTGGATCAAGAAACGCATCTTTCCGGGGGGCTACCCGCCTACGTTGGCCGAATCGATGGAGGTGCTCGAGCCCAATAACTACAGCGTGCTCGACGTTGAGAATCTCCGTATGCATTACGCGAAGACTCTGGAACACTGGCTGGCGCGCTTTGAGGCGGCCTTCGACACCGTAGTCCTGGAGCGCGGCATGGAGTTCGCGCGCATGTGGCGCCTCTATCTCGCCGGTTCGGTCGCCACCTTCCGCGCTGGCAAGATGCAGTTGTTCCAGGTGTTGTTTGCCGGCAATCGCTGCCAGTCGATTCCCTGGACCCGAGAGCATTTGTACGCTCCATTCAGCGACGAACAGGATACCGAGCTATGGACGCGTGCGATGTAGTGATTGTAGGCGGCGGGCCAGCCGGATCGTCGTGCGCGTGGGCGCTGCGTGACTCCGGCCTCGATGTGCTGGTCGTCGATCGCGCCACCTTCCCGCGACATAAACTCTGTGGCGGATGGATCACGCCGCTGGTGCTCGACGAACTGGAATTCACGCCCGAAGATTACTTGCCGGGCCGCACCATGCAGCCGATCACCGGCTTTCGTCTCAGTGCCATCGGCGGCCCACAGGTCGAGGTCGGTGGCGACCACATCATCAGCTACGGCATTCGGCGCTGCGAGTTTGACGAATACCTTCTGCGTCGCAGTGGGGCACGTATTCGCGAAGGTGTGCCGCTTACTTCGATCGAGCGCATCGACAGTGGCTGGCTGATCAACGGCGACACTCGGGCACGTGTATTGATCGGCGCAGGCGGACACTTCTGTCCCGTCGGGCGTTATCTCGGCAATAAAGGATCACCCGCGCCGGTATTGGCCCAGGAAATCGAGTTTGAGATGGATGCATCGCAGGCCGCCCAATCAAAGGTTGCCGGCGAAATTCCCGAGCTGTTCTTTTGCCGCGACATGCTCGGCTACGGCTGGGTCTTCCGCAAAGACAACTACCTCAATGTGGGACTCGGCCGTACCGACTCCCACGAAATTTCGCGCCATGTGAAGGATTTCGTCGGCTATCTGGCAAAGACTCGCGCGATTGAGACTCCCGGCGACGGCATCGCCGGACACGCCTATGGCTTGATTGGCCGCTCGCGGCGCAAGGTCCTCGACGACGGCGTTCTGCTCATCGGTGATGCCGCCGGACTGGCATATCCCGAGAGTGGTGAAGGCATCCGTCCTGCGATTGAGTCGGGATTGATCGCTGCGCACGCGATCCTGGCAGCCGAAGGCAACTACAGCGCGAACAAACTGTCGCTCTATTGCGAGCTGCTGAACTCTCGCTTACAGCGCGAGCACAGCCGGATCGATACTCTGTCGCAGCTACTTCCGCACACACTCAAAGAAATGCTTGGGCGGCAACTCCTCCGCAGCCACGCCTTCTGCCGCAATGTCGTGATGGACCAATGGTTCCTGCGCATCGCCGAGCAGCGCCTCGCGCTCTCACCACAACCAGTGCAACGCGAACTCGCCACCAGTTGATTTCTGCCCTTCCCATCCGCGCCAATTTCATCCATGCTAGAGATATAGGAGGCTTGTCATGGGTGAGGCAAACGGCAAGTGGACGACGACAGTCCGGCAGCATCCCGAACGCTCCGTCCCGCAGCGCGCCCAGGAGTTCCTCGCGCAAGGACAGGTCGCGCACGTCGGTTTCGAGCAGGACGGCCGTCCCTACGTCATCCCGATGCTCTATCACTATTCGCCCGAGCAGCCTGACCGCCTCTACCTTCACAGCGGACTGGCCAGCCGCACGCTGAAGCAACTGGCTTCGGGAATCCCGGTCTGTGTCACCGTCACGCAGCTCGACGGTCTGGTGTACTCGCGGGACGCTAAGTATCACTCCGCCAACTACCGTTGCGTGATGTGCTTTGGCCGCGGCCGCATGCTTGAGGACGAAGACGCTAAGCGCGCGATGTTCGAGGCCATGACGTCGCGTTACTTTCCGGGACGCACGGCCGGCAGCGACTACACGCCCGCACCGTCGTCGCACCTGGCTTCGACCGCAGTCGTGGAAGTAACGATTGAAGAAATCAGCGCGAAGATGCGCGAAGGCGGCCCCAAAGGTCCACAAGACACCCAGGACGACGCTCCCGGAACCTGCGGCGTGGTTGAGGTGTAGCTACTCCGTCTCCATCACGAGATATGACAGCCCGCCCTCGCGCTCAATTTGCAGCACGATCGCATCGCCCGCTTGGACTGCACGCAGCGCCTGCTTCAGCCCAGCAATATCTGAGACGGGAGTGGTGTTGACCGCATGGATTACGTCTCCAGGTTCCGGCCCCTCGCCCAGTAGCGTACTGGCTGGCGTGCGCGCCGCCACAATCACTCCGGAAGGAATCCGCAGGTCGGGCAACGCTTTCCTCAAGTCATCATTAATGGTGATGCCAACAATGCCCAGCCGGTTCACTACATTCGCCGGGCCGGTCACCATGTCGGCGAAGCGCTGCGGATCGTCGGGCCGCTCCGTCACTGTCACGTTGACGGTAACTTCCTTCCCATCGCGCAATACTCCGATGGGAGCCATCTGCCCAATCCTGTAGTTGAATAGTTGGGTAGCGAACTCTTTCACATCGCCTACCGGCTTGCCGCCTATCGTGACAATCACCTCGCCCACTTTCAGGCCCGCTTTTTCAGCGGACGAATCGGGCGAAACATCTTCCAGCAGGACCCCGTGGTCGCGCGGCAGCTTCAATCCTTCGGACAGATCGGGAGTGATGGTGCGAAGATACACCCCAATCTGTCCACGATGTACGTGCCCCTCGGTCCTGATCTGGTCATAAATGTTGCGCACCACGTTGCTGGGAATGGCGAAGCCCAGCCCCTCGCTACCGCCCGACTCCGACAGGATGAACGTATCGATGCCCACCACGTGGCCGTCCACATCGACCAGCGGACCTCCACTGTTGCCGGGATTGATGGGCGCGTCAGTTTGCACGTAGGTCGTGGGATTGTCTTCGCTCACTTGGCGCGCCGTGGCGCTGACCACTCCCATGGTGACCGAGTTTTCCAGCCCTTGTGGGCTGCCGAATGCGAACACCACTTGCCCCTGTTTGAGTTCGTCGGAGTTGGCGAGCTCCAGCGCTGGCAGGTCGGTGGCATCGATCTTCAGTACTGCCAGGTCCGATTGCCGGTCGAGTCCCACGATCTTGGCGTTCACTGGACCATGCGGCTTCGAGCCGTCAGGGCCGGGTTGCTCGAGTCCTGGAAGCCGCACGCGAATCTTCCGCGCACCCTGCACCACGTGCGCGTTGGTCACGATGTATCCGTCTGCAGACAAAATCACCCCTGAACCGATGGCCTCTTGCGGCTCGAACAACGCGGTGTTGCTGGCATCTTTTCCGGAACTGAAGCCGTAGCCAGTAGCGACGACTTGCACCACGGACTTAGTCACGACAGCGCTCAGCGCCTGAATCGACTGGCTGAAAACATGTAAGGGATCGGAACGTAATCCTGCACCAGTTGCTGGCGCGGTGGTTGGCTTCTCCGTCTGCGCGAGGACGGCCCCGGGAATCAGCGCAAGCACGGTTAGCAGGACTGCGAGGGAAAGAAAACGGGATGAAATCAGCTTCATTGTTAAAGGATTCTCACTCGGACGTCCGTCTAGACATTACAGCAGAAAAGTGGCCAACACCTATTGGCAGTTAACCATTGGATGATCGCAAGCATAGCCCCGGCTCACGAATCCAGGGATTGCTCGTAGTCACACATTGAGTATTCGTGTTTTGACGGCGCGAGGGTTCCATGAACATCGCGATCGCTAGTGCCCCGCAAACAAATCCGCTAGCTGATCGGCTAGCTCGCCCGGTTTCAGATCGCCGCGGTTGCACAGAATGATGATGGTCAGCCCCTCGTCAACGAACCGATCGATGAACGTGCGGAAGCCTGTCGTCGTCCCCGAATGCCACATGCGCTTGCGGCCTTTGTAGGGATCGAGAAACCATCCGAAACCATATTCAGTCGGGTCGCCATCATCGGTCTTCGCGCCACCAGGAACTTTCACTGGCGTAAACGCTGGCAGCATTTCCGCCGCGCTCAGCAGCGTGCGCTCGCGCAGCGCGCGGTCCCACTTGGCGAGGTCTTCGACAGTGGAGTAGATTCCGCCATCACCCAGCACCGCGGACGTCGAACTCTGGTCGGCCTCGATCCACTTGCCATCTTTCTTCGTGTAGCCAAGGGCGCGATGCGGGACTTCGTTCTTCCCCTTCTCATAGGCCAACGTGTTCTTCATGCCAAGCGGGACGAAAATGCGCTCGCGCAGAAACTGGCCAAACGGCTTGCCCGAAATCGTCTCGACGATCATCGCCAGCATGGCATAGCCAGTATTGCTGTAGCGCCACTGGCTTCCCGGAGGAAAGGCGGCGCCACTCTGCCGCTCCATCAGCGCCAAAATCTGCGCGTCCTTAATCTGCGGAACCTTCTGGTCGTCCACGCCCGGAAACTGCGCCGCGTACAGATCTTCGTAGTCTTTCAATCCTGAAGTATGCGTCAGCAGCATGTGTACCGTGATCGCGCTGCCGTAAGCGGGAAAGCCCCGAAAAATCTTCGTCAGGGTGTCGTCGTAGCTTAGCTTACCGTCGTGCACCAGCAGCATGATGCACGTGGCGGTGAACTGTTTGGTAAACGATGCCAGGCGAAAGTCGGTATTGCTCAAAATCGCGGCATGGGTCTCGAGGTTGGCAAATCCGTAGCCCCGCTGGAACGCCACCTCGCCGTTTTTCAGCACGATTACCGCGAGACCCGGCGAGCCGGGCGTCACCAGCGAACGAAAGATTGCGTCAATTTGTTGGGACGTGGGATTCTCCGCGAGCATTGGAGGCACGAGCAGCAAGTTTGCCGCGAGCAGCAGACCGGCAACCCCCATTATCTTGACCAATGATTTCCCCGGGTGCGTCGGTCGTTCACGAATACCGGTCGGCGACGGCCGCGGGTGTAGCCGCTTCGGTTTCGGCCAGGGTGCGAGCGATGGCCGCCGCGCTGGGCCGTACCAGCACCATGCGTCCGCCTGGTTCGAGGCGGTACCAATCGCCTCGCCATTCGATCTCGCGGCCGGAATAGCTGGCGCACCAGAAGACGAAGCCCATCAACGCGCGCACCGGATAGAGCCAGGCCAGCCGGAACGCTTGGGGATCGCGCACCACGCCCCATCCGGCAACCACCGCCATCACCACCCGGTTGAGATAGGCAGCAGCGAACAGTCCGATCCCCAGCGTCCAATGATGCAGAGCGCCTGCCGCCACCAGTGCCAGCACACCGAACGGCATGGAGAAAGTCAGCACCGTTCCAGCGTGGCCCGCGCGGCGCGAGAAGCGCGTACTCTTCATCCAGCGCATCTGGTGCCGCATCGAGCATTCGAATCTGCGATTAATGACCACGTGATCGATCACGTGCTGCGACATCACCACCTGCCGGCCGCTGTCGGCGACCTCGCGGCCCAGCACATAATCGTCGGCGCAGTAGTCTGCCAGCGGCTCGAACCCACCAACGGCGTCCAGCGCATCGCGCCGCACCGCCATGGTCGGCCCCAGAGCGAACTTCATGCCCTCGATCAGGTTCGCCACGATCGCGCCAGAAGTCATCTCCACACTCATGCCCAGGGCTTCCAGTTGCGACCAGAAACCTCCGGTAGGTACCCCGCGATAGAGACACGTCACCAGGCCGTTTTCCGGTTGCAGCAGCGGTCGTACCACCTCGGCAATGTAGTTGGGCGTGACCTTCACGTCACTATCACTGATGATGAGGTAGTCATGCGCGGCGCTTGTGTACATCTGTACCAGCGAGCACACTTTGGCGTTGGGATGACGAGGCTCGCCAGTGGTCACGATCTTGACTGGCACCAACGGGTATTTGCGGCTGATGCGTCGAACGACCTCCAACGCGGGGTCGTCGTCGCGCCGTGCGCCGAAGATGATCTCGAAACTTGGATACTGCTGCCGGAAGAAGGTCTCGAGGTGGACCTCGAGGTTAGGTTCCATGCCACACAGCGGCTTCAGCAGCGTGACCGATGGCAACTCCGCCGAATCGGGAAGCCGTTGTGCCCCGCTGCGGCGAAAGCGGGCACTGGCGATCAACACCAGCAGCAAATACCCGGTACTCGTCACCAACCCTGCTGCTCCGACCAGCAGCACGAGCCGCCAAAACATCATCGCCATCTCCCGAAGGGCGCACCTTCGTACTGAGTCGCTGCCCCAGGCGCAAACTCCGGCATTGCCAGAGGCAAGACCAAGGGCGATTATTCCTTACAGAGCCGAGGCAATCCACCGCACGGACAAGACCGCTCCCCGTGCCGGAACCCAACCCTGTGGCTATACTAGTACCGACATTATAAGGGAGTCTCCATGCCAGTAATCCAGCAAAACTCAGCCATTGAAAGCGAAGAAATCTCCATCCATCCCCCAAAAAGGCTATTGTTCGGGCCCGGGCCCACGCAGGTACATCCGCGGGTGTATCTGGCAATGGCCCAGCCCATCGTCGGGCACCTCGATCCTTACTTTTTTGAGGTCAGCCACGACAACCAGCGTATGTTGCGCAACGTCTTCGGCACCGAAAACGAGTGGACCTTCGTCATTTCCGCCACCGGCAGCGGTGGCATGGAAGCCGCCATCAGCAATTTCTGCGAGCCCGGCATGAAGGTCGCCGTCTTCGCTAACGGCTTCTTCTGCGACCGCATGACCGACATGGCCAAACGCAACGGCGCCGACGTCGTCCGCTTCGAGAAGCCCTGGGGCGGAGCCTTCGGCGACAGTGAAGCCGCCGAGTTCATCCATCGCGAAAAGCCCAAAGTCGTGATGTACGTGACCGCCGAAACGTCGACTGGAGTCTTTCAGCGCGGCGAAGCCATCTGCACAGCCGCGCACGAAGTCGGGGCCCTGGTCATCGCCGACTGCGTCACTTCGCTCGGAGCCATGCCCGTCAACGTGGACAAGACGGGCATTGACATCGCCTACAGTTGCACCCAGAAGGGTCTGAGCTGCCCTCCAGGCCTTTCGCCCATCACCGTCTCGCCGCGGGCGGCCGAGTGGCTGCAGGCGCGCAAAACGACCAACCGTTCCTGGTATTTCGACATCAAGCTCATTTCCGACTATCTGTTCGTCTCGCACCGTTACCATCACACCGCCTCGGCAACGCTCTTTTACGCGCTGCACGAAGGCCTGACCCTCATCGAAGAGGAAGGCCTCGAGCACCGCTGCGAGCGCCATCGTCAGGCGCACCTCGAGTTCGTCAAGGGCATCGGCGAGATGGGACTCGAGATGCTCGTACCTGCCGAGTACCGCATCTGGAACCTGAACACGCCGCAGGTACCCGAAGGCGTCGACGACGCGAAAGTGCGTGCCACGTTGCTCAAAGAGCACGGCATCGAGATCGCCGGAGGCTTCGGTCCGCTTGCTGGAAAGGTCTTCCGGATCGGCCTGATGGGCCCTCTGGCCACCAGCGACCATGTGCAAGACTTCCTGACGAAATTCGGCGGTGCGCTCCGCGCCGCGGGATATAACGGCTAGGAAGAAGTCTTCACCACGGAGGAACGGAGGCCACGGAGGAAATCAATTTCTTGATGTCTTGAATTCTTCGTGCTCTCCGTGCCTCCGTGGTGCATCTATATCTGTGCGATGCCCGAAATGCCACATGCCGATAACAACCCCGTCTCTCCACCCATGCTGGTCTACGACGGCTCGTGCGGATTCTGCAGTCGATCCGTGCAATTCATCCTGCGCCATGAGCGCCGGCATGACCT
Organism: uncultured Acidobacteriaceae bacterium; assembly: GCA_963699185.1. Lineage (GTDB taxonomy): Bacteria > Acidobacteriota > Terriglobia > Terriglobales > Acidobacteriaceae > DASRAA01. The sequence continues at coordinate 3,558,447 of OY969419.1, forward strand.
GTTATTCGTCCCCCGCGACTCGCCGCTCGGCAAAGAGTTACGCCGCCAGTTCCATCTCGAAGTTGTCGAATCGATGCTGTGGGTTGACGGCAACAAAGTTGCGAGTGAGTCAAACGCAGTGCTGCACGCGGCGCGTTACTTGGGAGGATTCTTCTCGGCCCTCGCCGCAATCGCCTCGCTGATCCCCGCCTCCATCCGCAATTGGGGATATCGCTTCATCGCGCGCAATCGCCGGCGGCTTTCTGCTTCGGCCCCCAGTTGCCTGCTCCCGACATCTGAACAGCGCACTCGGTTTCTGGGATAATCCTCCCCGGCTGGTCAATCGTGCTTTCTGAAACATGAGCTGTTTGACTTCAACAAAAAGCCGTAACCAACACTGTCCGGCCCCCCACCCAGGCGTCTTTCGCCTGGTGGTTTTTTTTGTGCCGGGGCCTCCATCGCTTTCGCCACTCCCCTGTGCCGCGCACTTCAACAAAATGAGTGAGATGCGAATAATTTTACCCTAAGTTGATGAAAACAAAGGCAGACCTCCTTGAGAAAATCGGCTGGTAAATTTTGCGAGGTTCCTCAGAAATACGGTGAGTTCGAGTGTCAGGGCACCCGATTTCGGGCATCCAAAACAGCAGGAGGTACGTGATGAAGCAGATGTTGTTCGGGCTAGCGCTGCTCTTGGCAACCTCAGCCCTGGCTCAGTATCCAGGACAGCAACCGCCGCAAAGTACTCCACCCACGTTTCCGCAGGGACAGCAGGCTCGGCCGGAACAGATGCCGCCAGATCAGATGGCGCCCGACCAAGAGGGTCCGCCACAGAGGATGTCCACTGCAGAAGTACAGCAGCAAATTCAACAGGGCTTGAGTTCTCAACCCTCCCTTCGCGACGCCAAAATCGACGTGCGTGTCACCGAGGCGTCGGTCTTTCTAACGGGGACGGTTGAGAGTGAAGCTCAGCATGAACTTGCCCTTCGTGTCGCGGGATCCTATGCGGGCGACCGACAACTGGTAGACAAGATCAAAGTCAGGCAGCAAACGTAGAAGTAACCTGCGGACATCGGTTATTTGGGCCGGTATGCATCCGCCAGCGCGGCCAGCACCAGTCCTGGAGTCGGCAGCTTCGCACTTGCGGGATGGTCGCTGACGTACTTGACCACTAGCTTTGCCACCTGCCCCACGGTGACGTCGGGAGCGTCAAAGAACGGCGTCTTGCTGTTGGCGTTGTAGGCCTGCAGGCCGTCGACGACGCCGGTCATCCAGACGTTGCACACCGCCGCGTAAGAGCTGGCCTGTCCCTGCGCGGTCGCCCCGCAAATCCGCACGTAGTCCGTTCCGGAGTTACGCAACTCTACGCCGGTGCTGGATTGGGCCAATGCGATCGACGGCAGACAGAGCAGAAGTGCTAGAAGTGCTGGTTTCATGAGGATGAGTGTAATTGCACAGCCCAACTGTTCCAAGCGCGCCAGCGCTAAACATTCTGCGGGCTCTCTCCGTGCCTCTGTGTCCCTGCGCTGAGCTAGTCGTCACAATAGCCGCGGGGATGCGATTTGTGCCACTCCCAGGCACTCGCGATGATGCTCTCCATGTCGGAACATTGCGGGTTCCAGCCCAGCAGGCTGCGGGCTTTGTCGTAGCTAGCGATGAGCACAGCGGGGTCTCCGGCGCGGCGCGGACGCGCAATGATAGGAATGGAGTGTCCCGTGACCTTGCGGGCAAGGTCAACGATCTGGCGCACGCTGAATCCTTCCCCGCTGCCCAGGTTGCAGATCAACGTTTCATGATTTTCCAAGCCCTGCAAGGCAAGCAGGTGCGCGACCGCAAGGTCGTCCACGTGAATGAAGTCGCGGACACAAGTGCCATCTGTGGTCGGATAGTCAGTCCCGAAGACCGGTAACGCTTCGCGCTGCCCAAGCGGAACTTGCAGAATCAGAGGAATCAAATGACTCTCGCTGCGGTGCGCCTCGCCTCGCGCCGGCGTGGCACCGGCGGCGTTGAAGTAACGCAGGCTGGCGTAGCGGAATCCGTAGGCGCGGTGAAACCAGACCAGCATCTGCTCCACCATGAGCTTCGACTCGCCATAGGCGTTGGTGGGCGCCAGCGGATGGTCCTCTGGAATGGGCACGGTTCTTGGCTCCCCATAAACCGCCGCCGTCGACGAGAAAACGAAACGCGAAACCTTGTGCTTGAGCATCACCCGCAACAGCGTCAGCGTGCGCAGCGAGTTGTTATCGAAATACTGTTCGGGAACCTTCACCGATTCGCCCGCCTCGATCAGCGCGGCGAAGTGCATCACGGCATCGAAGCCACGAGCGGCAAAGAGCGCATCGAGCGCCGCATAATCCCCAGTGTCTGCCTGAATGAATCCAGCTTCCGAAGGCACGGCCTCGCGCCATCCCATGATGAGGTTGTCGAGCACGGTGACCGTGTGTCCAGCGCGCAGAAGATGGTCGGCCACAACACTGCCGATGTAGCCCGCTCCACCAGTGACCAGGACGCGCATGTAGCTCCTGCGAAGAAATGACAGCCTTTAATGCTGTAGCGTGATGCGACGGGAGGCGCAAATCGGAGTCGGCGTGAGCGTGGACGCCAGTCCGCGCGCGACAAATAAAGTCGACCAGCTACTTCGTGATTACGCCACAGGCGATGCGCTTTCCAGAGTTGCCCGCAGGATCGGTTTTCATATCGTCTGGCCCGGCGTGAATCATCAGCGAAGTGCCGCCGTTGGCGAAGAGCGACTTGGCTTCGCTCCCTGTGCCCAGTACGACGTCCACATCCTTGATCGTGACTTTCGCGGTGCCGTTGGGCTTCACGGTGAAATTGGCCATATCTCCGTTGTGATGGCCCTTGGGGTTGAGGAAGCCATGCTCCTTCTGATCAGGATTGAAGTGCGGGCCGGCGGACTTGAAGTCGGGGGGATCGCACTTGGCGTTCTGATGGAAGTGCAGGGCGTGCACGCCGGGCGGCAGATTCTTCACGTCGAGTTTGACTTCGACCCCCTTGCCTGACGGTTCGATGGTGGCCGTGCCGACGTCGGCTCCCTTAGCGTCTTTCAGCGTGACGACCTGTTTACTCGACTGCGCTAAACCGGTGAGGCTGACCGCGCCGAGAATGGCTACGAGGAAGAGTGAGCGTTCCAAAGTTCGCTTCATATCAGCAGAGTTTTATCACAAACTGGGGAGCTTGGGGTTCGGGCAGGCGTCCAAATCGGAAAAAAGGTTGTCCAAGTGTTGGACATTTTCTCGTGCGAATTCTGGAAATTGGACAAGCTTAGTTGCTGGTGTCGAAATGGGAATGACTCGCCACCGCAGAAAACTAAGAGGTTGCACGATGGTGCTAGGTTTGGCGCCGGACGTGCTAGTCAAGTTGAGTAGCCACCCTTAAGCGCTATGGCGCCATAGTTCTTAAGTGCTATGTAAGGGCTGAACGGCGGCAGCGGTTCGCAAACCAAAACCAGTGAAATGGGACTGGGAATGGCGAAGCCGCATCCGACGGCTGCCTGTCCTTGGGGCAAGTTGATGGAAGCAGCGACAGAGAGGCTCTGGCTAGTGGCCTACACGCGAGCGCGTCACGAGTGCGCAGTGGCACGCCAGTTGGAAAGCAAGGATGTCGCGTTCCTGCTACCGAAGTTTGCGCGAACGTCGCGTTGGAGCGACCGGACAAAGCAAGCGATGGCGCCATTGTTCCCTGGTTATCCGGGGAACGCGGCAGTGAGCGCCAACGACGGACCGGCGGCACAGGCGATGGGAACCAATCTCACGATGCGACAACTCGAGGCTCGCTATATCGAGCTGATCCTGTCGGAAGAGGACGGTTCGATCGATCGCGCGGCCAAGCGGTTGGGGATCTCGCGGAGTTCGCTGTACAGCAAGGTGAAAAGTAAAGAGGTGGAGCGGGCGGGAAAAGAGGATACCGCGATCAACAAGACGCTCAACGACCTTGTGCCGGAACCAAGAAATATCAATCAGTCTTGAGACATACGTATGGTACGTGACCCGGGTACTAGGGGTATTGCCGGGACTAAGGCCGTCCTGGTTTCCGGCGATGAAAACCATCACTTTTGCCCACCGCTGGGAACCTTGTAGCCATCGGTCAAGGTCTTCAGAAAAGCGACGAGGTCATTCTCTTCCTGGTCGGTCAACTTAAGGTTACCAAGCTGCTTTTTGTTGAGGTTCGTCGGATCTTCAGGCGGAGGCCAGCATGTCACCCTTTCACCGGCATCTCCGGCATTGCACTTAGGCAGCACGTCGCGGGTGTTGTAGAAATGCACCACTTCTTTGAGGCTCTTGAAGTAGCCGTTGTGCATGTAGGCTTTCACAAACTCGGGTGTGGGACGCATATCGACGTTGCGCAACGTGGGCACCTGAAACTTGGCGTCGAATTTCGGAGCCAGCTCGATCCAGTGCGAATCTGGATTCAATTGGCCGCTATCGCTTTGCAACGTGCGTAGAAACAATCCGACGCCGGTGTCGACAAAGGCTGGGCCTGCGGGGTTCGCACGGTAGCCGCGTTTGTCGGGCGTAGCTTCGTGGTAATACTGCAGTCCTGGATTCCTCGGTACGCCGAGATTGCTTGCGGTGAAGTCCGTGAATAGCGGTTCTTCGCCGGGGCCGCCATCACGGTGACACTCGTTACATCTTGCCTTACCGCGGAAAAGCGCATACCCCCGCGCTTCCTCCGCGCTGAACTGTTCCTTTCCCGCCTGCACCTGGTCATATTTCGAAGTGAAGGGACTGACTTCCGGCGAAGCCTCGTAGGCGGCGATTGCGAGGCCGAAGCCGTCATAGACGTTGTTGGCGCGTTGTCGGTCTGCCGCGCTGAGATGGACCGGGTAGGGATCGTCGGTTGGTGGAGGACCTGGAGTGGCACAAACCTTCTCGGCGTCTGGAGGCCAGTGAATCGTAAATGAGTCAGAACCCCAGACCGTCTCGAATAGCTTTCTGTAGGACGCCTTTGAAAGCCGGTATGCAAGACATGCCGAGTCAGGCAGGCCCATTTCTACGGGATTGGTCGGCGGTCCCTGGGCTTGTTCGGCGCTCGGACTTTGCAGGCGGTACCCGCTGGCGCGCATGTCCCAGAAATTTCCTCCCACGAAGTCGCCTTGCAGCGCGTTGTAATGGAGCACTGGCGCGAACGTCGCGTACATGTAACTCTGCGGCTTCCGCTGGCTGAACCGTGTTCTCACCGATCCCGGATACGATACGGTGCTCAGATTCAAAGATTGGATCGGGCCAGTGAATCCAGTCTCCGGCGTGTGGCAGAAACTGCAGGCCTCGTTCTGATTGACGAACAGATGCTTATCGAAGAGCATCAGCTTTCCCAAGGTGTGGATCTGTCCTTGCCGATCGAGAGTGGTTTTGTCTGCCTGCCGCAGTGTGTCGGCCTCGATTTGATCGAGCTCGGCAACAACTCTCGCGACGTCCGCGTCAAACCCCGCGGGCATCTGTCCCGCGAGAACCTGCGACGTTGAAGCGGAGACCTGCTCCGCACTGGCTCGAAGATTCGCACTCTTGGCCGAAAGCAGCACGACAGCACTGGTCAGGAGCCAGGTCAGCAATAACTTGATCGCTCGATTGCCCATGGCCTTGCGACCTCCTTAGCCACCCGATCAGTGAGGACTCTCGTTGCTCGCCAATTTACCGCAGCACTCCGGCCTTTGCGGCAACTTGGAACTATCCCATCCGCCGCCCAAGGCCTGAATCAGGAGCACGGTGTTTGCCATGCGCCGTCCCAAGAGATTTACGGCTGTCACTTCATCCGCAAGTGCAGCAGTTTGTGCTGTGGTCACCTCGAGATAGCTCGTTACTCCGCCCCGGTAGCGGATGTTGGAAAGCTCAAGCGAGCTTTGCGAGGCTTGCACCGCGACATTCTGTACGGTTGCCTCTTGCTCCCAAGATCCGCAAGGCTGCGAGGTTATCTTCCACCTGCTGAAAACCCGCAAGAACGGTCTGACGATAAGACGCGACGGCGTAGTCGTAACCTTGTATCGCCTGGTCGGTGACGGCGCGGCGTCGCCCCACGTCAAAGACAGTTTGTAGCGCCGAGGCTCCCACCGACCACAATCCACTGGGGCCTTGCAGTAGTGTGGTAATGCTGCCGCTTTCGAATCCTCCCGACCCTGTCAGGTTCACGAGGGGATAATAGGCTGCCTTGGCAACCCCAATCTGAGCGTTTGCGGACGCCATTTGTCGCTCGGCAGTGGCGACGTCGGGACGCCTCTCCAGCAATTCGGACGGCATCCCGGCTGGAATGGAAGGTGGAGGGGCGGTCAGCGGCAGCGGAGGGAGCGTAAATTCAGCAGGGGGCTTGCCCACCAATACGGCAACCGCATGCTCAAATTGTGCTCGCGCCACGCCGACATCAATCGCTTGAGCGCGGGTTGTCTCCAATTGGGTTCTCGCTTGTTCAACCTCGACATCGGAGGCTAGTCCTCCGTCATAGCGGTCCTGATTCAACTTAAGAGCATTTTCGTATTGGACAACGGTATCTTGCAGAAGCTTCTCTTCCGCATCCAAACTACGGGCCGCAAAGTAATCAAAGGCAAGGTTGGCATGCATGCTGAGGTTGACAGCCGCGAGATCGGCGGCACTGACTTGGGCTTGGGCGCGATAAGACTCAACTGTACGACGGACGCGCCCCCAGATATCTGCTTCGTAGGTCAGCTCAAGTGGCAAGACAAAATCGTTAAAAGTGACGCCGCTAAAGCTCGAGTTGTGAGGTGGACGATTGTTTGAGTATCTTGTTCGGCCAGCCGAGGGAGCGGCAACGACGGTCGGGTAATAATCCGCCCTGTAGTATCGCAGCACGGCCCGCGCCTGCTGATACTGCGCAAAGGCTGCTTTGAGATTCTGGTTGGACACGTCGATCTGCTCTTCCAACGCGTTGAGCTGGGGATCCTGGAAGATTTCCCACCACTTACTTGCCAGCTTCTCGTCGGCAGGTTGGGCAGTCTTCCAGTTTCCTATCTCTTTATAGGCAGGGGGAGTCTCTACCGGGGGACGGTGGTACTTAGGTCCAACCGTACAACCAACGAACTGGAGAACCGCGGCTGCGAGCAAGGTTTGCAACCAGAGTGGATTTCGCGTGTTCACTGGCACACTCATTTCTCGAGGCCTCCTCACTTGGAATCCCCCGGCAAGGTTGCCTGAACGATTTGGACCTCCTGCCCGGAAACAATGGAATCTCGCGGGTTGACGATGACCTGGTCGTCTGCCTTAAGGCCGGTGACGATCTCTATCGTATTGCCAAAATCGTGCCCAGGAGTCACGGTAGCAAGCACGACTTTCCCATCTTTTACAATGCCGACGCGTAAGCCCTCCGCGCGGAATATCAGAGTATTGACTGGAATCACAAAGACGGATCCCTGCGTCGGGACCGCCAGATGAACCTCTGCATAAGATCCCGTGAGCAGCGTGCCCGTGGGATTTTCCACATCTATCTCGATCAGCAACGTGCGGGTTGTCATATTGATGGCGTCGGCAGTACGTACGAGTTTTCCCTGAAATTTGCGGCCTGGGAACTCCGCGAGAGTGATATCGGCTGTCATGCCGTCTTTGATCCCTTGCGAGTATTCCTCTGGGACATTTACGTAAACGCGCAAGGTTCCGGGTTGGGCCATGTGGAAGAGATCGGTTTTGACCCCGCCGGCGCTCCCGGAATTGACGAGGTCGCCGATGTCCGTGTTACGGGCAGTCACAATGCCATCGAAGGGAGCGTAGATCTTTTCAAACGACTGCAGCGCCTGAAGCTGCTTGACGTTGGCCTGATCGGCTTCAACGATTGACATATTGGCGTTGTAGGTACCCACGGCATTGTCGACGTCCTGCTGAGAAACAGCCTTGCTCTTGAGTAACCCCTGGTAGCGGTTCTTGGTGATCTCGGCAAGCGCGAGGTTCGCCTTTGCGGTGTCGAGATTACTGATCGACTGCGCCACCTGCTGGTCGACTTCGGGAGCATCGATCACAGCGAGCAGCTCTCCCTGCTTAACGCGCGCTCCAATGTCGACGTACCACTTCCTCAGATACCCGTTCGTGCGAGCATAGATCGGTGACGAGCTGAACGGCTGCACGTTTCCGGGAAGGATAATCTCCTGCGCAGGAGCGCTTTGTTTTGGCGATATGACCGAAACGGAGGTTATGGCTGCTTGCGCTGTCTCCGCACGCACAGTCCTGGCAGCCCTGACTCGTGACCAGATTCCCCAAAACAGGACAGCGGCCACCACGACTAACGCAACCGCCAGGGCAAGCCATGGTTTGCGCGAGCGCTCCCCCACTACTACATCGGTCGATGAAAAGACTTGGCCCTGGGTCGGTCTCGTATCTTCAGTTTGAGGCAGCATAGTAACTCCAATGCCTTGGCCTAGAGTTTGTCTCCTGTTTGCGCCGGATGCCGGCGTGAACCCTGCAGAACACTAAAAAATGCCGGGACGAAAAGCAGCGTGGAAACCGTCGCGAAAATAAGTCCACCTATCACGGCCCGGCCCAGGGGAGCATTCTGTTCACCGCCGTCCCCTAATCCGAGAGCCATCGGAATCATTCCGATGATCATGGCGAGGGCAGTCATCAGCACCGGGCGAAAACGTGTGAAGCCTGCTTCTAATGCGGCGCTGACCGAATCGTTTCCTTCCATCATTTTTTCCGTAGCAAAGCTCACCACCAAGATGCTGTTTGCGGTCGCGACTCCCATGCACATGATGGCTCCCATAAGCGCGGGTACGCTGAGAGTCGTGTGGGTTATGAACAAGAACCAGGCAATCCCGGCAAGGGCTGCAGGGAGCGCCGAAATCATGATGAAGGGATCCAGCCAGGACTGAAAGTTGACCACGATCAGCAGGTACACGAGGACGATCGAGAACGCCAGTCCGCTTAGAAGACCAACGTAGGAGGACCGCATGGTTTGAACCTGTCCACGAACAACGACGCGAGAACCGCGCGGTAGTTGCTGGCTTGTGGCACCAATGATCTTGTTGATGTCGGTGGACACTGCACCCAGGTCACGTCCGGCGACCTCGCCAAAGATGTCAATCACCGGCGCTACGTTGTAATGGGAAACGACTCCCATGCCTGTCCCCCGTTGCGTCGCTACCAAACTGGCCATGAGCGATGGAGGGGCGTTTGGATCTGTGCCTGTGACGGGGATGTTCTCCAGATCTTGTAACGTGTCCGCGCGGTATTGCGGTGTCTGGGTCGCAATTTGGTAACTGACGCGGGTTTTTGGATCGACCCAGAATGTGGGCGAAGTTTGAAAGCTACCGCTCAGCGACACCAGCAGATTTTGCGCAATGTCGTGGGCGCTGAAACCCAGTTGTTCGGCCTTCGTACGTTCGACTCTGAGACGAAGATAGGGCTGATCGAAGGGTTGCTGAATCCTCAGATCGGCGGTCCCCGCAACATATTTCAGTTTCGCCAGCAGCGCATCCGCATAGCGGCGGTTGGCTTCCAGGTCGTTTCCCACGATCTGAACGTCGATGGGCGCCGGCAGTCCAAAATTCAAAATCTGAGCGACCATGTCCGCGGGCAGAAAATAAAAAGTCGCTCCGGGAAACTGCTTGGGCAGCGTCTGCCGAAGTTGGTGAATGTAGTTGTCGGTGGGATGGTGATTGGCAGACAGAGTCACAAGAATGTCGGCGTCCGATGTGCCAATCGGAGCCGAATTGCTGTAAGAGAGATTGATGCCGCTGTATGGCAAACCGATGTTGTCAATGATGCTTTGGACTTCGTCTGGCGGAATTTGCCGTCGGATGGACTGCTCCACCAGATCACACAGGTTGGCGGTCTCTTCAATGCGCATTCCGGTGGGAGCACGCAGATGAAGTTTGAAAGTGCCGCTGTCTACGCTGGGGAAAAAGTCCCGGCCCAGCCAAGGGATGAGAATTACCAGAGAGCCAAGGGAGGCTGCGAAGAACGCAATGAGGAAAACCCACCTGTGGTGGAGACAGGTTTCCAGGACGCTGCGATATCTGTGACGAAAGTTCTCGAACGATTCCTCAAAGCGCCTCTGGAGTCTCACCAGTGGGTTACGGCTGGCAGTCGGCTCCTTTCCCTCTCGTATTGGATCGTTTCGCAGAAGATACTTGGCCATCGTCGGAACGATTGTTCGCGAGAGAAAATACGATGCGAGCATGGCGAACACTACCGCTTCGGCGAGGGGGACAAAGAGATATCGCGCGACGCCAGTCAACAGGAACATTGGAGCAAACACAATGCAGATCGACAGCGTGGACACGAAGGCGGGAGTGGCGATCTGAGACGCACTGTCCAGGACAACTTCGTCCATATTCTTTTCTGGTTCGGCAGCCCGGTTGCGGTTTATGTTTTCGACTTCCACAGTGGCATCATCCACGAGGATTCCAACGGCGAGCGCCAGACCACCCAGCGTCATGATGTTGATGGTTTCGCCAAGCGCGCTGAAGAGAATAATCGAGGTCAGAATTGCCAGTGGTATTGAGGTCGCGATGATAAGAGTGCTTCGCCAACTGCCCAGAAAAGTGAGAATCATGAAAGCGGTCAGGCAAGCGGCGATCAAGGTTTCCCGGACTACTCCGCTGATCGCGCCCCGGACGAAAATCGACTGGTCCGCAAGAGGGCTGATCTGTAACTGGGGCGGAACGGTCGTCTTGATTTGCGGAAGAAGCGATTTGATGCCCGCGATGACGTTCAGCGTTGATGCATCCCCCGCCTTTTGAATCGTAAGCAATACTGAGCGCTGCCCGTTGACGCGCACGATATTGGTTTGCGGAGGAAAGCCATCGCGTACCCAAGCGACGTCTCGGATGTAGATCGTTGTGCCGCCGATCGTCTTGATTGGGATCCGATTCAGGTCCGCAATCGTCTGCGGTGCCGCGTTGGGAATCGAAACATCGTATTCTTTGGGGCCGATCTTAGCCGTTCCCGTGGGCAGGATTAAGTTCTGTACGCTGATCGCATTGACTACATCCAGTGCAGAAAGGCCTTTCGACTGCAGCGCGGTCGTATTCAGATCCACCTGTACCTGGCGTTGTTTACCCCCATAAGGGTAGGGGACCGACGCCCCAGGCACCGTGATGAGCTGGGTCCGAATGAAATTCAGCCCATAGTCGTTGAGCTCTTGCTCCGACAGATTTTGCCCCGAGAGGGCCAACTGGAGGATGGGCACACTCGATGCGCTATAGGCAAGGATGAGCGGCGGCGTCGTTCCCGTGGGCAGCTGCCTGAGCTGAGTCTGGGAGACCGCCGTAATCTGTGCAATCCCGCGCTCAATATTTGCCGTTGGTTGCAAGAACACTTTAACGACCGCGATTCCATAAAGAGACTGCGATTCGACGTGCTCGATGTTATCGACAGTGGTAGTAAGCGCTCGCTCCGTAACACTAACGATGCGGTCGCTCATGTCCTCAGGGACGAGACCGTTGAAGTTCCAAATAATGCTGACGACTGGAATGTTGATGTTCGGAAAAATGTCCGTTGGGGTGCGAACAATCGCGAGCCCACCCATGATCACGATGAGTATGGACACCACAACAAACGTGTAGGGCCGGCGTAACGCGAGTCGAACGATCCACATAGAACTTTTTCCCGTTTTGTCAGATGCGGTTGGTTGTCAGTTCGCCGTCGAAAATTCGTGACCCTGGGCGAGAGCTTCCGAGTAACGGACAGCGGGGCGCTGTCAGTGGTACCAGAAACGGAATCAGAGTGAGATGCTGACAGCGACGTACCCGGCAGTCAAGGCCGCGGCAAATATGGTGCCCCTGTGCCCGTTTCCGAGTATGGCTCCGGTTCCTGGCGATCAGTGAGTTGGTGGCAGTCGGCTGACGTTGATCAGCTGGCTCGACCCCGTTGGAGAGATTCATAAACCGATTCGCAACCGGGCCGGGTCCGTCTGACTTCAGTTGGAGGGATCAGTCTATGCCGAAAGGCCCGAAGCAACCAAGCAAGCGAAGGAAGACAGCCGGGAAAGTGGATCCGACCGAAGGACTTCCACTACTGAATGTAAATGCAGCGGGGATCGATGTGGGAAGCGCAGAGCATTACGTGGCCGTACCCACAGACCGCGACGCAGAGCCGATACAAAGTTTCGGCAGCTTCACAGCCGACCTCCATCGGATGGCACGCTGGCTAAAGAACTGCCGAATCCAAACGGTAGTCATGCAGGCGACTGGCGTGTACTGGACGGCCCTGTACGACGTGCTGGAAAGTTACGGGTTGGAAGTGAACGTGGCGCATGCTCAGCACACGAAAACACTGCCGGGACGCAAGACGGATGTGCAGGAATGCCAATGGTTGCAGAAGCTGCACACCTTTGGGCTTTTGAACAAGGCATTCCGACCGGCCGAAGAGATCCGCGTGCTGCGCAGCTATCTGCGCCAGCGAGAAAATCTGGTGGCGGCAGCGGCGATGTGTGTCCAACACATGCAGAAGGCGTTGACCGAGATGAACATCCAGTTGGCCAATGTGATCAGCGATATCAGTGGTACGACTGGAATGGCCATCCTGCGAGACATCGTCCGGGGAGAACGTGACCCCGAGAGATTGGCGCGACATAAGCACGCGCGCATTCGCGCCACTCATCAGGAGATCGCTCGCAGCTTGGAAGGAACGTGGCGCGAGGAGTTGCTATTCGTGGTGGCGCAGAGCCTGGAACTCTACGACACGTATCAGGAAAAGATTCGGTCATGCGACCAGCGAATCGACGAACATCTGCACAGGATGGAGGCCAAAGTCGATCCGGCCAGCGACCCAATACCGCAACCCACTCGTCGCGGGAAAGGTTCGCGCCCGCGCCAGCCGCACTTTGATCTGCGGGGGCATTTGTACCGTATCACCGGGGTGGACCTGACTCAGATCGACAGCATCGACGTCCGGATTGCGCAGACGGTGATATCGGAGGTGGGACTGGACATGAGCCGATGGAAAACAGAGAAGCACTTCGCTTCGTGGCTCGGCTTGTGCCCGGACAATCGCACCAGTGGCGGCAAGGTGCTCAAGCGCGGGACCAGGCGCGTAGTGAATCGGGCGGCCACCGCTTTGCGCCTGGCTGCCTGGAGCCTGATACGGAGCCGGAGCGCACTGGGCGCAAAGTTTCGTCGCCTGCGATCCAGACTCGGGGCGCCCAAAGCGATCACAGCGATGGCGCACACCTTGGCTCGACTCGTTTATCGCATGCTCAAGTTCGGTCAACAGTATGTGGATCAGGGAATCGAGTACTACGAAGCCAAATACCGACAGCACCAACTACGTTGGACAGCTAAGCAGGCCGCAGCCCTCAACATGCAACTCGTTCCACTTCCAGAGCTTGCCAGTTGAGTTTCTGGAGAGGTTGCCAGCATCTCCGATCAGGCCCACAAAATCGCGTGCATTGGCCCGCTCGGTCCCTACCGCAACATGCATGTCGATTTCCAATCGGTTGTCGGGTGTCTTAGCCACGCATTTTCATAGACATAAATCAACTGGGACGTCAGGGAACGTCTCGTGAAAATACGCCCTCGGGTGGACGCAGCGTCCGCATTTCGACACGTTCACGATTCAACTATGCCGTCCCCGATCTCCTCGTAGGCGGGAAGACTGCTGGCGGCGCATTCGTCTAGCCCCGCCGCGGTCGCTTTTGCAATTGGAACTGGACTTGCTACGGATTATCGGGAGGGCAGAATGTGGTTTCGTCGGTCTAGCCGCGGCTGTTGACTTCTTGCAACCCTTTGGACGTCACTTCCATCAGAACCAGCGGCGCAAGCTCCCTTCTATCGGGGAGAAAGGAAACGCTATGAAACGTCTTACAGCAGATCAGGTAAAACTTGGATTCATTGGTCTGGGTAACATGGGAAGCCGGATCGCGAAACGGCTGCTCGATCACGGATACCGACTCGACGTCTATGACCGCGATGTCACCAAGGCGCAAGCAATTGCTGCACAAGGCGGCGTCGTTGCGAAGAACATTCTTGAATTAGCGCAAACTGCCGATGTGCTTCTCTCCTGCTTGACCAACGATGAAGCAGTGCAAAGCGTTTACACGGGGCCTGAGGGAGTGTTTGCCGGAGCGCGGCCAGGAACTGTCGTGCTCGAAATGAGCACGATCTCTCCAGAAACCTCACGCGAATTGCACAGGCTCGGGTCCAGAGGTGGCATCGAAGTCATGGACGTTGCTATTTCCGGCAGCACTCCTGCCGCCGAGGAAGGCACCTTGACGCTACTGATAGGTGGCAACCGGGAACTCTTCCGCGCCGCCAAGCCAATATTTCAGGCGGTCGCAAAACAATTTCATCTTCTGGGCGGTCCCGGGTCTGGAACTGCTATGAAGTTGGTCGTCAACACGCTGCTGGGTGTGGGCATGCAGGCCATCGCTGAGGCTGTTGTGCTGGGGGAGAAAGCTGGTCTCGATCGCGAGCGTTTGCTGGAAGTCTTGGCAAAGACAGCCGTCATCGCTCCGGCTCATGTGGGAAAGCTGGCAAGGGTAGCGACCAACGATTACAGTCCGCAGTTTCCACTGAGCCTGATGAACAAGGACTTTCAGTTGATTCTGGAAGCGGCGGCACAAGAGCATATCTCGATGCCGGTGACAGAGGCGGCATTTCGCGTCAATGCAGATGAGCTGGCACACAGCGATGAAGAGGACTTCTCGGCGGTCCTGCGGCGAATGGAAGAACTCGCAGGTATCGCTACCGTTCATTCAGTCCCGATCACGAAGTAATCCGCAGGGCCGCATGCTCCGTAGATTCGATAGAAGGAGGATCACGCAATATGAAGACGCAAATGCGAAAGTGGATTGCGCTAGTGATGTTGTGCTCTGCCCTGTTGCTTCCTGGAACGAGCGTCACAGGGCAGCAGCCAAAGATTGCGCAGGCAACAATTCCATTTCAGTTTTGGATTGGAGACAACTCTCTGCCTGCCGGCGATTATGAGATTGAACATGTGGTGGCATCGAGCATGGTGATGTTCCGCAGCAAGAATGGCGAAAGTGTCCAAGAAGCGGCCATGATCCCCCTCGACGCCAGCCTCGTGAAACCAGACCAGGCCAAACTCGTATTCCGAGTCCAAAACGGCAGGCATTACTTGTACGCGTTCTGGGGAGTCTACGGCAAGCGAGTGTTGACATCGGAATCCGGGAAACGAGTACCGGCGACAGATAGCCGGCTTGACGTGCCGGTCGTTTACCGCTGAAGTTGATGAGTCCGAACAGTTCTACAACAGAAGGGTGCCAGTTGTACCTCTGATCGGACTCACCGTTCGCGAACCAGGCAACACGCAACATGATCGCTCACGGTTGCGCAGGATGTGTTTAGACATGATCCGATTGAGCCAACGAGCCAGTGAGGCTCAGAGTATGGTTACGGGGTCTCGTCAAAAGGATCTTCGAATTCAAAGAGTGGTTCAGGCTCTGACGAAAGATCCATCCCGCACACTCCCCGAACTTGCACTTAGTTGCCAGGTCAGTGTCTCGAGGCTGATTCATCTGTTCAAAGATGAAATCGGCATCAATGTGAAGAGTTACCGTCTGGACTGCCGCCTACAAGCAGCGGCTATGATGCTGATATCGACCGGCATACCAATTAAGGCGATCGCAGGCAAGGCGGGCTATCATCACACTTCCAGCTTCATGCGTGCATTTAAGACTCACTTCGGGGTGTCACCCACTAACTACCGGAGGGGCAACGACAACGAGCGGCGTAGCAGCATCCGCTAACAAATAGCAACATCTGCTAACACAAACCGGTTGACAAGCGTTTACTTCGGAGCCAATATCCAGTAACAATCTTTGCGCCCGTAGCGTGTAAGCCGGGCCTGAGGCGACTAATCTACGTCGCTGGTTGCCGCGCCACAACTGGCCACCGCTTCTCCCAATCCGCCGCTTCGTCGAGTCCGCCATTTCTTCGAATCCGTCACTTCTTCCAATAAAGCCCCAAGGGGCCTCTATTTGTCAGAGGCCGAAAACGAGGAGAAGGAAGCAAACCACCGAGGACGGACAACGCCGTGTGTCGTTAGGCCTGTTTGATCGCGATGAGAATTTTGTCCACATCGGACGGATCCCCCTTCGGATGGTGAAACCAATACGTCCGTAGCCACGGATGACCATTGGGTGGCAGCTTGGAATCTCGATTCGCTTTCTGCTATCGAGTGTGCCGCCCATCGTTCCAACCCGAGCGACAGCTGACGTAAGCGGACGGCTGACTTAAAGGAGGGATCTATGAACCGTCGAATGTTGACCGTCATAACAGTCATTGTCGTTTGTGCCGCGGTGCTATGTATTTCGCCGTCACAACCAAAAGTGTCCGCCCAGAGTGCGACCGCGCCTCCAACCCTCGCGACCTACAACCCGTACCCCACCGGGATCCTTCCTAGCGATATAAATTCAGAGCTAGCCAGGGTCCTGCGCGAGGTGAACGGAATCGAAAGCGAAGCCATTGCACAGTGGCACGCGATACCGCCACCAACTCTGACAGGTAATCCGCCAATACTTAAGGACACCGGAGTTGCCTCAGTAGAAATACTCGGGAAGCTCATGAATTTCGACAAAAATATCTCGCCCAACGAAAATTCGGCCTGCGCGTCTTGCCACATGCCGTACGCCGGCTTTAGCGGACCGATCCCGTCGGTGAATCTTCTGATGATCGCGTATCCGGGATCGTACCACTATAGAGCCGGTAAGCGGACAGCCCAGAGATACACGTACTCAAGCTACTTCCCTCCGCTTCAGTACAACGCAACCCAGGGCGCTTTCTTTGGCGGAAATTTCTGGGATTCACGCGCAACCGGATACTTGCTGAGGAGTCCCGACGCCGAGCAGGCGCAGTTCCCTCCGGTCGATCCGTTGGAGATGGGCAACTCTGACACCGCCTGCATCGTGTACAAACTTTCACTGGCTAGCTACAGACCTCTCTTTGAAGAGGTATGGGGCGCTGGCTCTTTCGACATCACCTGGCCTTCCAATACTGCGCAGATATGCGCCATACCTAATGCCGGTGGGAGCGCCGAGCAGGTCGCGCTAAGTCCGTCTGACCGCACTCGTTCAAATGCGGACTATGATCACTGGGGGGAGTCTCTTAGCGCATACGAGCACAGCGAGTCGGTCAGCCCCTTCACCTCGAAATTCGACGCGTTTCTGGCGGGTAAGTATACGCTGACAGCGAAAGAGAAAGCTGGGTACGACCTGTTCCGTGGCAAAGCGAATTGCAACTCATGCCACCTGGATGGTAGGTCAACGGCTCCTTCACCAACCAATACGAGCGCCGAAGACACCGGGACCGCAGCGGACACAACGCCTGTTTTCACCTGCTTCGGTTCGGCTAATCTCGGTCTACCCAAGAATCCCCGGGATGCCATTTACTATGAGACCACGCCCGACGCCCTCGGATTTACGCCCAATCCGGCAGGCTATGCCTACACGGATTACGGACTAGGAGAGTTCCTCAGAAGCGGGTACGCCACCGCGGCGAGTCCGAACGCGAGTTGGAGACAATACGCCGCAGTTTCCGATGGCAAAATGCAGACGTCTACGGTGCGCGATGTGGGCATGGTGCCGCCGCAGTGTCCAACTACCGAGGCCCCAGGCCCTTACTTCCAGAAGGAGTTCTTCCATAATGGCTACATCAAGAGCCTGAAGCAGCTCGTACACTTCTACAACACGCGCGATGTGTACAGGATGAATGTTTCCTCTGGAGAGTGCCCGACAGGAACCACTGAAAAAGTAAACTGCTGGCCGGCGGCCGAGGTCCCGCAGAACCAAGATATGACAGTGGGTAATCTCGGCTTGACGAGCCAAGAAGAGGATCAAATCGTTGCGTTTATGCAAACCCTCACCGATGGCTTTACGACACCCTACCCTGACATTAACACCTACACAGGAGCTTGCATGAGCGGAGGTAATGCTTCAACTCAGGGTAATTCAACGATAATCCCCCCCAGCGCGTTAATGAAACAGCAGTTGTCAATGAAACAACCCTAATCAGCGGATGCGGAGAAGGCGCATGGGGACAGCCCATGCGCCTTGATTGCTTTTCCGAGGGCACACGAATTGAGCAGTTCTTTCTGAGGTCGGCGCATGAATAGACTCCATGTGAAACTGGTGAGGATAGTTGCCGTCGGCGGCCTGCTCTTCTCAAACTCAATGGCCGCTCAGACAAGCCCTTACAGCCCTAAGGTACTTCCCCCCGCTCCGAAAGCTGCGCGCGTCCAGATCACGCAAGGACCGGAGCTCGAATTAGCAAACGACAAGTCCGCCATAATCAGGTGGACCAGCAACAACCCTGGGGGCTCGGACGAGCATTTCGGAGTCGTGCATTTCGGTACGGATCCCAAGGAGATTAGCCAGACAGCGAAGTCTCCTATCCGGCTAAACCAGAACCATTCGTACACAGTTTTTCAGGTGCGCGTGGATGGTCTGACGCCGCAAACGACGTACTACTATACGATGGACTCGATGTCGGCTGATGGCAGGAGCGACGGGGTGACGAGCCCGGTTAAGCACTTCACCACTACCTTGATGAAGCCGGATTCGAATGCGACATTTGCAGGCGCAGACAACCCTCCTTGCCGCACCCACGGAAAAAGCAATCATACCTTTAGTCGGCTGATGAGCCCGCCAGTACCTAGGTCGGGCCCACCAGCGTTCGCAGCCTAGGCAACACGTAACTTTCCTTGAACTTGCACTTGCGACGGCGGCATCGTCGGGCCAGTTCCGGCACCTGTGCGCTCAATAGCGTTTGCAATCTCCTCCAGATCCGCTGCGGTCAACTGGAGGTTCGCGGCTGCAATCCAACCATCCAGCTGCTGGGGTGACCGGGCACCGACAATGGCTGCCGTTACGCCGGGCCAGGCATTCACCCAAGCCACGGCAATCGCCGAGACCGTAGTCTGGTAGCGCTTCGCGATGGGGCGCAAGGAGTCCCGCAACGCCAGATTACGACTCAAGTTTGGCTCCTGGAACTCGGAGGAGCGGCGACGCCAATCGTCGTCGGCCAAGTTCGCGACCCTGTCCGCAGTGAAGCTATCGGTCAGCAGTCCCGATTGCATGGGGCTGTAACAGATCACACCTGTGCCGTGCTCCGCGCACCATGGAATCTCGCGCGCAGCAGCTTCCCGGTGAATCAACGAGAAGGGTGGTTGCAAGGAATCCACATGCATGATTGCCTCGCACTCTTCAAGGAGCGAAACGTCAAAGTTGGAGACCCCGGCCATGCGGATCTTGCCTTGCTTGATCAGTCGCGCCATCTCTCCCCAGGAATCTTCAACGGGTGTGCCGGTTTCATCAGGCCAATGGAACTGATAAAGATCGATGCGTTCCACGCCGAGCCGCCGCAGGGACGCATCGCATTCCTTGCGTATCAATTCCGGCTTGAGGACTCGTCGCGGCTCTGCCTTGCGATTGCTGTTATCCCAGACGAGGCCACACTCGGTGAAGACCATTGGCCGCTCGGATGCGGGTAACTCTCGCAGGAGACGGCCGACAACCTCCTCAGAATGACCCAAGCCGTACACGGCGGCGGTATCGATCCAATTGATTCCCTGCTCCAAGGCATGGCGAATGGTCAAGATGGACTCGTTATCGTCTTGCGGACCCCAACTGTAAGCCCAATCGCCACCGCCGAGCGCCCATGCTCCAAAGCCGGTCACTGTGATTGGGACTCCACTCAAGCCGAGCGAACGCTTATGCAAAGTCATTTTGATTCCTCCAGTTTCGCCACGCTACAAACGTCGCAGCTGATACTTATTTGTGATGTCACTGTTTCGCGAGTGGTTCAAAGAGATTGGCTGCCTCGAATAGGAATCTCTTTCACCCTATTCTTGCCACCTCGCCAATGTTTGGGTTCGTAAAGCGGAGAGGCGCGGAATTATCCCGCGCCTTCGCCGTCAATTCAGTTCGCTGCGCTGGTTGAGGTGCTGCTCGGTGAACTGGCATTTCCCTGACCAAAGCGCAATGACTGCTTGCTCCAGTCGATCGCCTCAAGAACTTTCGAGTTGTCAGTTCCGTCGCTGGTCTCAACCGCGCCGTCGTATTCGGATTTGGCGTTGACCAGCGTGGCCGGGGAGCTGGCGAATACTTTCTTCCCCTGAAGGATGGTGGCCTCCACTGTCGGTCCCGTTCCTTGCCAGATAACGTGATAGTCGCCTGGGGGAACTGATGCTCCATTGATGGTGACCGGTTGCGTAAACGTGACGTTTGCTGAGTTCTTCGGGGCTGCCAACAGGACGACCGGAGCCATCAGCATGAGTGCGACGATTGCTTTGTACTTCATTTGCTTCTCCTTAGTGTTTTTGTGTTCACGCAGGCCTGGAAGACGAGCTCAACGCTCGCAATACAGGACTAGCGATCGATCACCTCAATACATTGCAATCGCCTCGCCATTTTTGAGGTTTTGAGGTTGTGTTTACACATGTCGCTCTCAATGCTTAAGTTACGAAGACAGTCGAACCATGCTCCAACGGTTGAAACGGCGTCTCACTGTCAACTGGTCGACGACTATTGACAGCATGTGGCCTTGGATGAACAGCGGCGCTTGAATCTTTGACAGCGCACCTCACGAAGTTGTGGCGCTCCAGGCAAGCGGCGCGATGGGGTTACCTCCGTCGGGATTTTGACAGAGCTGTCAACTAACCCACACAAGCGATATCGCTCGTTTGATGCCTCGGAGTGAAACAGACAGCCTGTAAAGCGGCCAGCCCGCCACTCCATCGGTTAGCACATTTGGAAGCTCACGTGCTTCATTGATAACGAAGGCGAAGACAAAATGACACGCGAGACAATTCTCTACATATCCGAACTGGCAACTTGCAGCGATCCGCTATCGGTCGCACTTAAGGCTGCGGGCTATGAAGTTGTCAGCACCAAAAGCACAATGCAAGCGATCGCACTGCTATTCATATTGCACCCTGTTGCGGGCGTCGTCCTCTATAGCCACGAGGGAGAACAGTCCAGCTGTGACGTGGCGCAACGCCTGCGGAGGATTCGGCCAGATGTTCCTATCGTCCTGCTGAGCGATGGTCAGATCGACCGGTTGCCGTCATGCGTGGATGCTTGTCTGAGCACCCGGCAACCCCTCGAGAAGCTGATAACTGTAGTACGACGCCTTGTGAAGTCTGAGTGCTTCAGCGCGCAAAGCGCACAGCTTTGAACTACAAGCCTCGGGTCCAGCCATGAAATAGGGCCTCTAACCCTGAGCTCTGAGCGCCCTGGACGAGTTCCATTTCGGCAGGAACAATCTCTGATGCTAAGATTTTGCTCGCACCGGGCGGTGCCACGTTGACGCTGGAGCGAAGTATGTCCGATTCCGATCCTCTTTTTTGGCGCAGGCCACCCTTGATTTGGAGGTACGGGATTGCTTTTCTATTGGTTGCCGCGGCACTGGCCATGTCACGCTCGCCGTCACTTCACTTAGAAACTGCTCCCGTGTCACTGTTTCTGTGCGCGATCATGGTCAGTGCATGGCTTGGCGGATTCGGGCCAGGATTGCTCTCAACCGCACTCGCCACTCTCGCTTTCAATTATTACTTCTTGCAACCGCGGCATTCGTTCGGCCTAATACCCGAAGAGATACCACGCGCCGTCGTTTTTGTCCTGTCAGCGCTATTTGTGGCGATGGTGAGCGCTGCGCAAAGGAGTGCCACAGAATCGCTAAGGCGTGCGCGCGATGACTTGAAGGGAACAGTTCAAAAGCTCGAGAAGACGAATGAGGCGTTGCAGGTAGAGAGCCAGGAGCGTAAGCGTGCCGAGGAGAAATTACAGCGCAGCCAGGCATATTTGGCCGAGGCGCAGAAACTGAGCAATACGGGGAGCTTCGGCTGGAACGTTTCCACGGGCGAGATCTTGTGGTCAGAAGAAACCTTTCGAATTTTCCAATACGACCGCACTATACATCCGACCGCGGAACTTGTTCTGCGACGGGTTCATCCAGAAGACGCCGCCTTCGTGAAACAGACCATAGAAACCGCATTACAGGATGGCAAGAATTTTGACTTTGAACATCGTTTAGTGACCCCGGATGGTTCCGTTAAACACGTTCATGTCGTGGCTCATGGTCAGAGGGATGAATCGGGCAGCATCGAGTTTGTGGGCGCAGTGACGGACATCACCGAGCGCAAACAAACGGAAGAAGCGTTGCGGCGGAGCGAGAGTTATCTGGCGGAAGCGCAGAGGCTCACGCATGCCGGGAGCTGGGTCTGGCAGGTTGCGGGAGGAGACGCCTTACATCTCTCCGACGAATGGTATCGCATATATGGCTTCGATCCAGCAGAGGGCATGCCGGCCTGGGAAAAACGCCTACAGCGCGTTCACCCAGAGGACCGAGCCAAGTGGCAAAGAGCAATCGACCGAGCAATAGAAGAGAAGTCGGATTACGAAATGGAATTCCGAATCCTTCTTCCGGACGGCACGGTCAAGTACGCCCGAAGCATCGGCCACCCTGTTTTTAACGCATCCGGGGATTTGGTGCAATTCGTGGGTATCTCGATGGACATCAGCGCAAGCAAACGGGCCGAACAGGCGCAGGCGGATTTCGCGCGAGTCAACCGGGTAACCACCATGGGAGAGCTGACTGCCTCGCTGGCGCACGAAGTCAATCAACCGATCGCCGCTGCCGTCACCGACGCCAATACCTGCTTGCGCTGGCTTACGCGCGATCAACCCGATCTGGAAGAAGCGCGTGCGGCTGCCACGCGAGTTGTGAAAGACGGTACGCGTGCGGCGGAAATCATCACCCGGATTCGCTTGCTCTTTAAGAAGGGTAATCTGGAATGGGAACCTGTTGATGCAAACGAAATCATTCGAGAAATGGTCGCCCTCTTGCGCAGCGAGGCGGAACGCTACTCGATAACAGTGCGCACGGAACTGGCCGCTGACCTTCCTTCGGTCATAGGAGATCGCGTCCAATTGCAGCAAGTAGTGATGAATCTTATCCTTAACGGCATCGATGCGATGAAGGACATAGATGAGACCCGCGAGATCACCATCAGGTCGGAGCGAGCTGAAAACGAGCAACTAATGATTTCGATCAGCGATACGGGCGTAGGGCTTCCCTCGCAGCAGGCAGACCAGATCTTCAATGCGTTCTTTACCACTAAGCCTCACGGCACGGGCATGGGACTTCGCATCAGCCGCTCCATCGTTGAATCGCATGGCGGCCGCTTGTGGGCTGCAAAAAACTCCCCGCGTGGCGCGAGTTTTTACATCACATTGCCCACTAAAGTTGAGACTCAGGAATGACGCTCGCGGATGTCCCCATCGTGTTCGTCATCGATGACGATGCCTCGGTGCGTGACGCTATCCATGGCATGCTTAAGTCAGTGGGCTTGCGTTCTGAGACCTTCGCATCGCCGCAAGAGTTCTTGCGCAGCAAGCATCCCGACGGACCGAGTTGCCTCGTCCTGGACGTGAGACTTCCTGGCGTCAGCGGCCTGGACTTTCAGCGTGAGCTGGCCGACGCAGGCACGTCAATTCCTATCATTTTCATCACCGGTCATGGCGATATTCCGATGACCGTGAGGGCCATGAAGTCGGGCGCGATCGAGTTCCTCACCAAACCCTTCCGGGACCAGGACTTGCTGGATGCGATTCACCAGGCCTTGGACCGCGACCGAACGAATCGCCAACAACGAACTGAACTCGCCGAGTTGCGAAAGCGCTACAACTCACTGACCACCCGCGAGCGTGAGGTCATGCAGTTGGTAGTTGCGGGCATGCTTAACAAGCAGATCGCCTTCGAGCTCGGGAACAGCGAAATCACCGTGAAAATTCATCGCGGGCACGTGATGCAGAAAATGCAGGCCGAATCGCTAGCGGAATTAGTCCGAATGGCGGCGAAGCTTGAGCTTCCAACCCCTAACCAATAGCTTGGGCCTGCGATCTCGATAGCCAACGGCCTTGTTTTTTCTCCCCCGCTAAATGCCAGGGGTATTAACAAACTCATACTAAGGCATGATTGCGGCCGATTAGCGGCGCTGCTACCTTCCGTTTATGGCCACCCAGGGGATACCCAGATTGGTTGCGATTGTCGATGACGATGATTCCATGCGAAGCGCATTGCAGGGCTTGCTGAAAGCCGTTGGCTTGCCAGCTCAGGCATTTGCGTCGGCGGAAGAATTCCTAAACTCCGGGCAACAGCATCAGACGGGATGTCTGATCGCGGATATACGGATGCCAGGAATCTCCGGTCTGGACCTGCAGGCCAGGCTGAACGCCGAACATTGCAGGATTCCGACGATCTTCATCACGGCACACGGCGACGCGCAAATGCGGATGCAGGCACTGCGAGCGGGCGCTGTGGAATTCCTGGCGAAACCCTTTGATGATGAAGTTCTACTAGAGAGTGTCCGAGCAGCTCTGGAGAGCTGAGCCCACTACGGCGCGCACTGCACCAGGAGGTTTAGGTGGAGGCTTTCGACAGCATCGGACCGGATAACCGGGACGCGGTCCGCGCAGATTCGAACAACTCATAGGGGATAGTCCTGCCCTGGAATCCGTGCTCGAGAAGGTCGAACGAGTTGCGTCAACCGATTCCACCGTATTGATCCAGGGAGAAACCGGCACCGGAAAAGAGCTGATAGCGCGCGCGATTCACAACATCA
This sequence comes from uncultured Acidobacteriaceae bacterium, assembly GCA_963699185.1. Lineage (GTDB taxonomy): Bacteria > Acidobacteriota > Terriglobia > Terriglobales > Acidobacteriaceae > DASRAA01. Next base: position 3,582,959 of record OY969419.1, read on the forward strand.
GCTCTCGCTGCGGACGCGCGTTCATTAAACTGAATTGCGCAGCCATTCCGCTGGATCTGCTCGAAAGTGAACTGTTCGGCCATGAGAGAGGCGCGTTTACCGGAGCGATAGCGCAAAAGGTTGGACGTTTTGAGTTGGCTGACAAAGGCACGTTATTCCTGGACGAGGTAGGCGACATTCCCCTGGCTCTGCAGCCCAAACTGCTGCGTGTCCTTCAGGAACAGGAATTCGAACGCCTGGGTGGCACGCGGACCCAACAAGTGGACGTTCGGCTGGTAGCAGCGACGCACCGCGATCTGACCGACATGGTGGGCAAGGGTGAATTTCGCAGCGACCTCTACTACCGTCTGAACGTTTTTCCGGTGCTGCTGCCGCCTTTACGCGCGCGCCGCGAGGACATTCCCGCCCTTGTCACGCACTTTGCGGAAATTTTTGGCCGACGGATGGGTAAGCAAATCGAGCACATTCCTGAAGAAACCATGTTTGCGCTTGGCTCGTATGCGTGGCCGGGCAATATCCGCGAGTTGCAAAACCTGATCGAGCGAGCCGTAATTCTGTCGAACGATGGCGTGCTACCCAATCCTTTGCCAGCGACAGAGACTCAGAGTGTCATCATCTCTCCGAGTGGAGTGACTACATTGAGAGAGTCAGAACGCAGCTTGATTCTGAACACCCTCGAGTCTGTGGGTTGGGTGATCGGCGGCCGGAAAGGCGCCGCTTCCAGACTTGGCTTGAAGCGAACCACGCTAATTCACAAGATGAAGAAACTCGGAATTTCTCGCCCCCGCCTGGAAGGCACCGAGAATGTCCTGGAACCCGTACCGCGCAAACCCGATGCGTTGCCGCAAATGTAGCGGCGGCGATCGACGTTTCCTATGTTTTGCCCTAGGCGCAAGCGACAATCTGTCTACCGAGCGTCGGCGAGCAGGCGGCCGTGTCGAGAGACTGACACTCTCGGTAACACATGAACTGTCAGCCGAATCATCTCAGCGTAGAATCACGCCCTCGCGGAATGGCAAGGAACTTGCTTCAACTATTATGTTATTGCGGCCAAGTGAGTTGCGCTCGGGCTTGCAGTAAGCGGAGTTGATGGAGGACAACCTTGAGAGTCAGTGCCCGCTCACGTTTTCTAAGCACGGCAATCTTTGCCATTCCATGCATCTTTATGGCGTTCCAGTTGGCCGCACAGGGCAAGCTTTTTCATAACGCGCCACCGTCCAGCGCTCAACTGAAGAACCCCTACGCAGGACAGCACGCAAGCGTCATGGCAGGGTCAAAACTCTATGCGGCGAATTGCAGCACCTGCCACGGAGCTAACGGACGCGGAACCGGCAATGTCCCGGCATTATCGCAAGGACCAACCCAATCAGCATCGGAAGGAGAAGTCTTCTGGTTCATCACCACAGGATCGGTCAATAACGGCATGCCGTCCTGGGTCACCCTGCCAGAGCAGAAACGATGGCAGATCGTCACTTATCTGAAGTCTCTAAAGAATTCGAATAGTTCAGCAACGGCTGGTTCTGTATCCTCGAACATAACGCCGGTCGCGACTAACGCTCCTCCGCCGCAACCGCCATTCACCGACTTTCGGTTTGAACAACCCGGGAAAGTGCACAAGATCACGGTGCATGATCTTCCGGTGCCCAACGCTACCGCGTCAGCCAGCAATGGCCCCAAGGTGGTTCCCCGTCCTGACAGTATGTGGCCGAAAGCTCCCGCCGGATTTACCGTGCAGCAATACGCGACAGGACTTGATAATCCGCGAGCGATTCGGACTGCTCCCAACGGTGACGTTTTTCTGGCAGAAAGCAGCAGCGGAAAAATTAAGGTGTTCCGGGGGATCACCGGCGACGGCAAACCGCAGCAGACCAGCGTCTTTGCTGCCGGGCTCAACCAGCCTTATGGCATTGCCTTCTATCCACCGGGAAACAGCCCCCAATGGATTTATATAGGAAACACAGACTCAGTCATTCGGTTTGCATATCACAATGGGGACTTGAAGGCGAGCGGCCCGGAGCAGCACATTGCCGACTTGCCTCATGGCGGAGGGCATTGGACTCGCGACGTCCAGTTCACATCCGACGGCGAGAAGATGTTTGTTGCAGTCGGATCATCCTCGAACGTCGATGACCCGGATACGAATGCGGACGAGAAGAATAGAGCTGACATTCTTGAGTTCAATCCTGACGGTTCGGGAATGCGCGTCTATGCCTATGGGATTCGTAACGCTGGTGCAGGACTAGCGATCAACCCGAAGACCGGAGAGCTGTGGTGCTCGACCAACGAACGTGACGGCCTGGGGGACAATCTTGTGCCCGACTACATCACTCATGTCGAGCAGGGCGGCTTCTATGGTTGGCCTTGGTGGTATATGGGCGGGCACCAGGATCCGCGCCTTGAAGGCAAACATCCCGAATTGAAAGCTAAAACCCTGACACCCGACGTGCTGTTGCAGCCTCACACCGCCTCACTGCAAATGGCGTTCTATGAGGGCACGCAATTTCCGCCGGAATATCAGGGAGACATCTTCGCATCCCAGCACGGCTCATGGAACCGTTCCGTGCGGGTGGGATACGAAGTGATACGCGTTCCCATGCACCAGACAGGCCGCGCCAGCGGCGAGTTCGAAGATTTTGTGACCGGATTCGTGGTCGACAACGGTCACGTCTGGGGAAGGCCCGTGGGTATCACCGTAGCTCAGGACGGATCGCTGCTGGTGACAGACGACGGGTCAAATTCCATCTGGCGCATCAGCTATACAGGCGCCGGAAGCCAGAAAAGCGCGCGGGACCGAGCGCCAGCAACTCCAAGATCGGCAGTGCAGGTAAGTAGGCGGCTCCTGATTCCGGCGCCGGCCGGTGGAGAAGCGGGACGGTAAGCGTCACTGATTGGAACAGTAAACGAAATAATTTTGGAGGTCAGTCATGAACGAAAGGGAAGTTTCAGCGAATTTGGCTGGAAGTGTTTTGCTAGGCGGCGAACTGTCTGTGCATCGGCTCGGTTTTGGAGCGATGCGCCTCACCGGAGAAGGCATCTGGGGCCCGCCACGAGATCGGAAGGCGGCGTTGGCAGTTCTCCGCCGCGCCGTGGAACTTGATATCCAATTCATCGACACCGCGGATTCGTATGGTTCGCATACAAGTGAGGAACTGATCGCCGAGGCGCTGTTTCCCTACCCGGCAGGCCTTGTGATTGCGACCAAGGGAGGCTGGAACCGACCCGGCCCGAATCAGTGGACCCACGATGCAACTCCCGCGCATCTTCGCGAAGCGGTTGAGGGTAGCCTTAAGAGACTGCGTCTTGAGCGCATCGACGTTTACCAACTGCATATTCCGGATCCGGCCGTGTCTTTCGACGCGTCAGTGGAAACTCTGGCAGAGTTACGAAACGAAGGAAAGATTCGCCTCGTCGGATTGTCTAACGTCACGCAAGAGCATATTGAGCGGGCGCGCCGAATTGTGCCGATCGTCTCGGTGCAGAACCGATATAGCTTTGCCGACCGCGAGTGGGACTACGTAGTGGATTACTGTCAGCAGAATGGAATTGCTTTTATCCCATGGTTTCCACTTGGTGCAGGCAAGGTCGCAGGGGAAGTGCTGAACCGGATCGCGCAGGCGCATGGTGCGAGTCCCACGCAGGTAGCGCTGGCCTGGCTTCTCCAGCGGTCTCCCATCATGCTGCCGATCCCGGGGACTTCCTCGGTCGAACATTTGGAGCAGAATGTTGCGGCGGCTTCGTTGCGCTTAACTCAAGAAGAATACGACCAACTTTCCGAGGTCCCCGAACTAGTGGGATCGCGATGAAGCCACGGAATTGGCTGTAAGTGATTGAGAGAATTGGTGGACCTGGTCGGGATCGAACCGCCAACCTCTTCCATGTCATTTCCCTCAACGGAATGCCGCGTTGATGACAGCGAACGACACGGAGTGATAACGAGAGGCAGTGTTCAAGAGGCTTGGTCGCTGTTCGCTGCTTCAACTGCTATGGAGATGCTTATCATGACACAGACTGCCCTCGGCAGGGATGGCTGGGTTATGACACAAACTACGACACCGATGTACGAGGAGCAACCGAGCGCGGAGAAACCAATTCCAACCAAAGCGAGGCTTGCCCGCATCTCTCTGTTGCGGCACGCCAAGGCAGCCTCTCGATCGATCCGGCCAACTCTGACATAGTCATTACCTACGTCAGTTGCTCCCCATAGCGCTTATCTTGCCGGGCCTCTCCTCAATCAAATCACATATGCACTTGGCGATCGTTGTCGGGTCATCAAGCGCGTACAAGTCGATGTCGGCGGGCGACGCGTCGAAGGGAACGCTGTGTAATGCGACGACCCGGGACCGCGGGGAGCGCCACCGCGTAAGCATAGAGAGTATGGCAACATCCTCCTGCGGGACACAGGCATGAAAGACGACTGCCTCGTATTTCTGGTGTCCTATGACTATGAAGGCAGTTTGGAGGCTGTGGAGCTGTGAGATGTACAGGCCGGCGTTCTTCAAGGCCCGGTCAAAGAACTGCGCTGCTCCGGCATCATAAGAAACCGAGATGACATGTTGGCGAAGTAACATGCAGCGCTCCAAGCCGCGAGGGATGCCGCTGATTTTCAGTCCTCTGATTCTGATCGCTACGAGGTTTCTTGACTGTCAGCTCCAATGATCACTTTTCAAGTGCCTTGATTGCGGGTTTAGCGAGGATATATCCGTCCTTATTCGCCTTGGTATACCACTTGAGGGCCTCATCGTCACTCTTGGGTACTCCAAGACCCTCTTGATAGAAGTAGCCGATCTTGAACTCGGCCTCGCCACGCTGCTGTTCCGCAGCTTTCTTGTACCATGTCATTGCGGTGTGGTAATCCTTGGGAACGCCCTGACCCAGTTCGTACAGTTCACCGGCCTGGTATTCCGCTGCTGGGAGCCCATCTTCGGCCGCAAGGAGATACCACTTTGCAGCCTCGGTATCGTTTTTCGTGACTCCCCGCCCCTGCTCGTACATCTTCCCGAGCCTGTATTCTGCGTCTCGGAAATGCTGCTTTGCCGCCAGCGTATACCACTTGATGGCCGTTACGGGGTCCTGGTGTTGATAGGAGCCAAAGTCGTACATCGCTCCAAGGCGATATTGCCCGTCGGCATTGCCTTGGTCGGCAGCCTTCTTAAACCAATCCATGGCCGTATGGATATCCTTGGGGACACCTTGCCCGATTGCATACATGGTTCCGACTTTTACCTGAGCAGCCGGATCACCTGCCTTGGCCTTCGCCATCAGGCTAGACACATCTTGGTCCTGGCCAAATGCCAAACATGTGGCCAATACTGTCATACTCACGAGAGCTTTCATCTTCATAGTTGCACCGCCGAGTTTGATGTAAATTCTGTGTACTCCGCTCACTGCTCGAATTCGAACACCGTTGGTTGTGGGTTTGAGGGATCTACATCGAGTGCGAAAAAGTTCGATCCGGAAATCAACCACAATGCATAGCTGGATTGTGGATTGGTCAGGAGGATCGATCCCCGCCCAGTGTTGGAGGATGTCGAAACAATATAGGTGCCGAGTAGCGTCTGGTTTGGCAGGAAACTTGATGTCGTGCTTTCATCTAGCTTGCCGCTTACATTCCCCATTCCGTTATTGGAGTTGCCGCCATCGAAATATGCGGTTCCGGAGAACAGTGGAACTGTGGAGGCCGCAGGTTCACCCGAACCAAACGAGTAGTTACCGACAATCTGCGAGTTGTTGAACGGTGGGAGGGAGGTCTGTGGCTTGATTTCCCCTAATCCCACATTGCTGGAGTAGGCATCCATGACAAACGCCCGGTTGGGTGCAATGGCATAGATGTACCAAATAGGCTTGAGAAACACGTTGTTCGGATCGACCAGATTCAGTACCCCGCGTCCATTCAGTTGGACATCGTAGGCACCGGTGTACGTTTTCGCTATTGAGATTCTCCCCCCGCTATTCCTGTCGAACAGAACCGAGACGTTCCCAAGGCCGTCGAACGAAAACCTGCCTACGCTTACCTCGGGAAAAGCTCCAGTGAAACCCGTCATGTTAAAAATCGGCGTTCCCTGGAACAAACTGATCAGGTAAGGTGAACCTGTTTGTGATGTTCCGACCCCGGCAAGTATCTGCCCGCTGGTGAACAGCTGGTCAGTGGAAACCAGCACAATGTCAGTTGCCGAAACCACATAAAAAGCAAAGTTCAGAGTTCCCGTACCAAAGCCAAGAACGTTAAGGGACATGGTGCCGCGACTGGTCGCGGCGACATTGTAGAGGCCCGTGAACGTGGCGAACGTGGGATACACGTTGCCCGCGTCGTTCACGTCGAGACTGCTTCCTGAGATGAATCCAGACCCGCTGGGATAGATGGAACCCAAAGCGGCAATCCGGCCGCCACCTACATCCAAACCCGACAGACTGATCGCGTAGCCTCCGGTAAGTGCGCTGGTGTTGAAGGCATTTGGATCTTGCAGCCTCATCAGCCCGGAGCCGCGAATGCCTGTGGCGTCCGATTCGATGAACCGGGCGCTCTTTCCGACCAGGTTCAGTGCGAAAGCATAGGTGAAGGTCCCGAGCTGGCTGGTGATCTGCATCGTGCCACGATTGTCCCCAGTCACCTGGTATGTGCCGGAAAAGCTTACGTTGGTAGCGGGACCAAAAGTAAAGTTGACGTCTTCTAGGCCAAACGTAATGTTTCCCTGGCCGTCAGCTTTGAATGTGCCTGCCGCCTGATACACGCCATTTTGATCGAAGCCGCGGAAGAGGAAGGCATACTGCCCATTCAGTTTGGAGTTGTTGGTAGGGGCAATGGTTACAACTGCCACACCGGAGTGCGTTGGATTGGCCTGCGAGGTGGCGATTATGTTGACCGTCGGCGGCATCGGAACGGTCGCAGGTGCCTGGTAGAGACCATTCATGTCAATGGTGCCGCAAGCAGACTGGACGCAGCCCGTACCCTGCACGCTCCAGGTCACGGCCGTGTTCTTCGTTCCGGTCACCGTGGCCTGGAATTGCTGCGTGGTTCCTACTGTGACCAGGGCATTACTGGGTGTAACTGTAACAACAATCGGTAGCACCACTGTGACAACGGCTGATGCAGACTTTGATGGATCCGCCTGTGCAGTCGCAGTGACACTGACAGTTGGCGGACTCGGCACCGAAGCTGGTGCGGTATAAAGTCCACTGTTTGAGACTGTTCCGCAAGCATAGCCATTACAACCTGTCCCGGATACGCTCCAGGTCACACTCTGGTTTTGGGAGCCAGACACCGATGCCGTAAATTGTTGCTGACCTCCCGTGACAACCGTGGCAGTTGTGGGTGAGATTGTCACTGATATCAAGGCCACAATGGTGACTGTTGCTGATCCACTCTTGGTCGGATCAGCTACTGACGTAGCCACCACGTTCAGATACGACGGCGTAGGGGCTATTGGCGGTGCCGTATACAGTCCCGTCTGGCTTATGGTTCCGCAAGTTTGACCTACGCAACCTATCCCAGTAATGCTCCACGTAACCGCTGTATTGTTTGTTCCAGTCACAGTGGCGGTGAACTGCTGCTGAGCTCCGGTGTTCACTGAAATGTTGCTTGGCGTCACGCTAACGGTGATCAGAATTGGTGAGGTGACCGTCACGGTCGCAGAACCCGATATGGTGGGAAATGCCACCAATGTTGCCGTCACGGCTACCAGCGGTGGGTTAGGAACATTGGCAGGGGCGGTGTACAGACCGTTACTCGTCACGGTCCCGCACGAGAGGCCGGCACAGCCACTGCCCGACACACTCCAGATCACCGCGGTATTAGTTGTTCCGGTGACGGTAGCTGTGAACTGCATCTGCTTCCCCGTTTGCACCTTTGCACTTGCAGGTGAAACGGTTACCGCCGGAGCAGCCTGAAGCGTGACAATCGCCAGGGCCGAACGCGCTGGATCCGCCACCGAAGTAGCTGTAACCGTGACCGTTGGGGGAGTGGGCACGGCCTTTGGCGCGGTATAGAGACCAGTGGCGGTGATGGTGCCGCACGTCACCCCAGTGCAACCTGCTCCGGAAAGCGTCCAAGTGACCGCCACATTGGTTGTACCCGTTACCGTTGCCGTGAACTGCTGCTGCGCTCCTGTCATCACCGCTGCTGACGTCGGTGAAATGGTTACAGTGATAGCGGATTCCGACTGGATGACTACGGTTGCTGACGCCGACTTAGTGGGATCTGCCACGGACGTGGCAGTCACTGTCGCAATCGCCGACATAGGCACCGTCGCCGGTGCCGTATATAGACCTGCGGACGATACGATTCCACAGGAGACACCAACGCACCCGATGCCAGATACACTCCAGTTCACGGCAAGGTTGGAAGTTCCAATGACGGTGGCCGTGAACTGCTGTTGTCCTTTCACTGCAATCGTCGCATAGGTGGGTGAGATGCTGACCGAGATGTTCTTCGCATTCTGGATTGTGACGGTTGCCGTTCCCCGGGTGCCATCGACAATCGACGTGGCTGACACAGTAATGACGGGATTAGATGGAACCGACGCCGGCGCGGTATACAAACCGCTCGCCGAAATGGATCCGCAGGCTAAGCCGGAGCACCCAGTCCCGGACACGCTCCAAGTTACGATCCCGTTGTATGTACCAGTCACAGATGCCGAGAACTGTTGCTGACCCTTCGTGTAGAGCGAGACAGAACCGGGGGAAACCGTAACGGTGATCGCGGCCTCCGCCAAGCCAGGAAACAGGACAGCGATCAACAGCAGAGTCGCAAGTACACTCAATTTCTTCATGGCGCATCTCCCGGCATGACCAACGACTCGATCTCCGACCCAATGACCTACTCGTCAAGACTAGGCTGCGTTCAGCGCTTGGATACCAGCGGCTTTGAACCCGACTTAGCGTTGACTGCGAGCTGCTGCTCGACCATCTGCTTGACCAGACCGTAGTCCACGGCTCCACTGAAAAAGTGGCCATTCACGAAGAAGCTAGGCGTGCCGGTGAGACCGAGGCTCTTGCCTTCCTCCAGATCTTTCTTCACGACGGCAGCCATTTCTCCATTGTCCAGGCACTGATCGAAGCGCTCCCCGTCCAACTTCAGTACTCGCGCATGCTCTTTTAGCTGAGGTACACCCAACGCCCCGCCGCTATTGAAAAGCACGTCGTGATACTTCCAGAACTCGCCTTGCTCGCCCGCACATCGCGCCGCTTCAGCCGCCTTTTGAGCCTTGTGATGCATCGGTAACGGAAAGTCTTTGAACACGATGGCGACTTTGTCGCCGTATTCCTTCCTTAGCTGCTGCATATAAGGGTTCACCTTTTCGCAGTAAGGGCATTCATAGTCAGCAAACTCGACAACCATCACCTCAGCATCGCGTGGACCCCGTACGTAGGACCCAGCGATATCCACGCTAGTCTCTGGCGGCATCAACAACACAGTGATGTTGGCCTGCTTCCGTAGACCGTCAATGTAGGCAGCCTGAGCTTTGTTGCGCCGTGCCTCGCGGATATGCTCAAGCACCTGCGTCCGCACAGCTTCGTATGGTTCTTTCGTATCGATACCTTCGTAGTAGACCTGGAGCTGATCTTCGGTCGGATCTTTTACTTGCTTATAGACTTCTTTTTCGAGCAACTGGTCGACGGTGAGGCTCTGCGCTTGGGCCGCATTTGCCAACAACTGGTCGTCGATAAGGTCCTCAAGAGCCTTACGCTGGGCCATATAGTACTGATATCGTGCCTGCAGAAGTTTGCCGTTCTCCTTCTGTTGCAGGTCATGAGCGGTGAGATTGCGTCCGCTTACTTCGGCAATAACAACGTCACTCTGGGCAACAACTTGTGCCTTAAGGGCCGCAGTGGCAAGGACAGAGAAAGCGAGAAGGAGGCGAAGTAGCTTAGTGGTCATGTCTGCTCCCCGAAAAGAGTTATGGTGTTTGAGGGTAAGAGTGCGCCAGACGGAGCACTAAATTCGTCTGGCGCAGTTTTCAGTTGCCCAGCAGAGATGCCGAGGCATTTACCTGCCGGAACGGGAAAGTCTAATCACCAATTCCGCACGTGCAAACGCCGTTTCCGCTCCCCAGGATGCCGATAAAAGCGCACTGTGCCTGCAGGTTCGCAAGCTCGGTAGCGCCCAGGGTCGAATCGGAGGATTCGGTTTCCGTGATGGGATACGACGCACCCACTCTGTTCTGGATATGGGTACTCCATTGACGCAGGTTAGGAGTTGGCGTCACATTTGCGGTCGGATCGCAAGGAGCATTGTTAACAGCAGCCGAGACGATCTTGATGACACCGTCTGTGGACTTTTTCCCTGTCAGCGGATTCCCAGTGAGGTCTTTGTTAACAGAGAACCAGCGGAGGTCGTTGTGAGTCTGAGCGCATCCGCAGCACTCCGTCATTTGCTGGTCCCAGTCGAACACGTAGACCATCGCACAAAGAGTCACATAGCCCACTCCAGGGTTAGTGCTCCAGACGGTTCCATCTGGCGCACCTATGGTGTTAGCGTTGGAAAAGTAGTTGACGCGGAACACATCCTGTGCGGCGGCGACGCCTGACACTGTCACCAAGAAGGCGACGACGAGCGCAACGCACAGAATGGGCAGGGTTTTACACGAAGTCTTGTTCATGCTCGATTCTCCTCTGCGCTAATCTGCTGGGACCAACTCCATAGTGCGAGAGCAGCGCAGGATCAAACTGTAGCAAAGGCTGGCCGGTTAACAAGTGCCCACGTGATGTAAGCCAAACTGGCATGCCCTAGAAGCTACGTCGATATGGTTAGTTCGGCAACTACCCAAGTGGGCTAGGACGGCGCGGCTACTCTAAGTAAGGTGCTCCTGGAGTAGTAATCGCCAGCACGATAGATTGCTCGATGATTAGCCCGGGGGGATGCCGGACCCTTGCTCGACATTTCGAACACTGAGATGGAATCCACCCGAGAGCTCATCACACAGTTGTTTCCCGCCTGAGCTCATCTGTGCCTGGTGACGGGGTCTAACCCTGAAACCGACACGCGCGCATATGACGGGGACAATAACGCACTGTGTTGAATGGAGAATGCTGCGTGAAACTTCATAACTATTCAATGCGGTTGGGACTGCGAATATTGATCGTCTAGTTCCTTTTGCTGAAGCTTTTGGAGCTCGTCGATAATTTGTGCGCGGCTTTTACCGCTGGAGGCCGCGTCAGCGAGGGCCTGCTGATATTGCTGTTGGTATTTCTGAATCGATGGGTCAATAGCGGGTTGCGCCGCGGAGGGTTGCGCCGAGGCCGCTGCCGGGGCCGATTGCTGCTCAGGGGGAGCAGAAACACTCGGGGTCGAGCCGCCCTCCTCAGGATCAGCTGCGAAACCGGCGCCGTAGAGCTTTGGTCGTACAGGCTGCGCGGTGACAATCATAGGGGATTGATGGTCTACGCCGGCTGGATCATGCTCGCTTCCTAAGATAACGAGCCGCTCAACGAATCCCGGATCGGATTGTGAGCGTAACATCACATAATTTAGGTGACTGCCGTTAAGTAGGTCTTTCAGCAGATCGCGAACCGTAGCTGGGCCCATCTCCACATACACTCCACTTGCATCCGATCCGGCACCAAAGTCTATTTCGGTTCCGGTCCGCTTGCCGATGACGGCCAAGACGCTACGGAGTGAAGCGCCATGAGCTTGTACGGACAGTAACTTGCCATCAAAGGTTACCGAAAGCTGCGGCGTTGCTTCCTGGTGGGCGGCGGGCAGGGCGTCTATTGGATTGGGCTGTGAGGATAGAGAGCATGAGCCACTTTGGTCACATTGCCCGGACTGAACCTGGGCACTGGCTGAGCCACTAGTGACCAGAATCAACAGTAAAGTCACGACTTGAATTTGGAAGCGTTGCATAACCGAATCCGATTGGCTATTAATTTGCCGTTAACAGCCGGCCGAGACTTATCTCCCTTGGTTTCAATCCTCCGGTGACTGACCGTCCGTTGTAATCCCACATTGAGGAGCCTTCTGAACCTCGTGGTCTCGACTGGAACTGCTCAGGCTGGTTGACCACAACTTATCATGGAGTATTTCCGTGTTAGGAGGTCCGGGCACATTGGCAACCTCGGCGCCGGTTGTCGTCAGCGCGGCCGCCACAGAGTTACGGCCTGAAGTTCTCTGAGAAGCCGCAAGCGGTTGCTCCTTACCCACCGTCGTCGGGCATTTTGTATTCGTTGTATTCACGGCCGCGGCCACGTCTGCAGGCACGACGGCAGCCGGCTGAGTTGGATTAGCTCCAGCCATTACCGATGCCGTGACCAGACAAATCCAAGCGCTGCCCGACAACAAGGGGGCGCTGCAGTGACGCAATAACCACGTGATACTAATTCCATGATCCAGCATGTTGCCCCCCTCACAAGTAATCCAAGGTTGCAGGATAGTCCGCGCGTCCCAGCATCTCAAGTCTCCGTCGATATTAGTCATTTTCGGCTAGTCTTAAAGGCGCTTTCCGTTGGCGCACGCTATTCGAGGGTAACCTGGCTGCTTGGCACTAGAGTGCCGCCTGTCCCTCAGGTTGCCATCCCGTAACGCCACACGACTAGCTTTGCGTTTAGATATTTGAGAATCTCAAGGCAGTTGGATCACATCCTCTTTCGTGGTAATGCATCCGGATTACTCCGTAAAATAAAGTGGGTTAGGTATTGACTTTCATATGCAAACTCATCACAATGGCCGCCTTGGTTATCGCAGGTAGCGCCGTTCGTCCCTTCCAACATCATCAGATGGCCCTCCTGCCAGATCAAATATGAGTGTGTCGCAGGGCCCATTCATTAACGGAAAACGCCAAGCTTTTCCGCGATGAAGCAATACAGCCAGGAGTGATCCCGATGGCCATTGGAGTCGCAACGCCGGGTTTTATGTTGTTGGATACGTCTCTCCATCCGGTCGCAGTCAGCCCGGAGATGCTTCGTATCCTGGCGTATCCCACGAGACCCGATCGCATCAAACAACCCAGTCTCTTCGTTTTTGACAAGGTGCGCTCCAGCCTGGTGAACCAACAAGGTGGACATGATCTGGACTTCGTCAAGCTCTACAAGTCTGGGAACCGCCGCTATATGTGCCGGTCATTTCGCCTCGAATGCAGCCAGAAAGGGGAAACGCGCTATTGGGTTGGAATCTTGCTCGAGCGGTATTCTTCTGGTGTAGCTGCCGTAACCGAGCTGTCTAAACACTTCGACCTCACATGCCGCGAACGAGAGACAGTTGAGCTCTTGCTTCAGGGTTTGACGAGCAAAGAAATTGCTAACCGAATGAATATCAGTCCAAACACAGTCAAGGCGTTCTTGCGGTTAGTCATGGTTAAGATGGATGTATCTACCCGCTCTGGGATAGTCGGAAAGATCGTGGCATCGGAATAAAGAGACAACGCGCGACTTAGATTTGGTCATTGCAAGTGACCTCTAGGTGCTAAGCCATACGGTCAATTTACGGGCGCCATCGCGGACTTTAGTATCACGTGGTGGAGTTACTGCATCGTGACCGGCGGCGGTGTCCGAGGTATGCGGACGTCTTAGAGATTGAGCTAACTGTCGTACCCACCTTGGAATCAAAGCAGCGCCGTACGCAGACCCTGCACGGCCGGATCCGAAACGTAAGCAACGCGGGGATCTGCCTCGTCACGGAACAGCCTCTGGAGGGCGTATCTTTGCTCCGTTGCGGTGTTCCACTGCCTGGGGCCCCCGTAGCAGTCCCTACGCTCATGCAGGTCAGGTGGACTCGCCAGAATGGGGCGAAGTCTGCCTCCTATGTGTCCGGCTTGCAATTCATTCTCTAATGTGGCAGCTCCCAGACATTCTGAGAGGCTACCCTCTCGTCCGATACTCCAAGACTAAACCAGATAGCCACTGCCGCGTAGTGCCGCGATGTTAGCGCGTTATGTCTAACCATCAGGGAGTAGTTCGCTTAACGTAGACACACTAGAGTCTTGCTGAACTACCTCCATCTCGCCTTATTATTCTGGTGCTTCTTCTCATACGGTCTAGGATCTTATTAGCGTGCGGTTGTTTTGCCGACTTCCACAAAGGCCTAGGTTCTGCGACCCAGTTCAGGAATTGTCGCAATATTCAGGGTAAGTTACGCGAGCGCGGCCAACGTACGCCGCATCGCTAAGGAGATTCTGATCAAGTCAGGTCGAAGTCCCTCAGCGGCTGAAGCCGCAACGATTTGAGGGCTCTTACGGACGGCCTGAAGGCCGTCCCCTTCAAGGCGAGACTTAATCAGAGGTTCCCTAAGTTTTTCAAGAAGATTCGAGCCGCCATGCCGAGCGAGATGACCAGATGCACGATCGTCGCAAGAAGTTGTCTTTGGTCTCCAACGTGCTGGTAGTTCCTAATAATTGGTAAGTTCCATGGAGAATCTAGTCAAGCATCTCCGGGATCATCATGCGCTGGCGAAGCTGGTCGGCGAATCGCCTGCGTTTTTGAGGGCGATCGAGCGGCTTCCGCTCGTCGCGAAAACGGAGTCGCCCGTACTCATAACGGGAGAGACCGGGACAGGCAAAGAACTTGCCGCGCGCGCGGTCCACTACTTGAGCCCGCGGGCGCCTTTTCCATTTGTGGCCGTGAACTGCGGTTCTTTGACCGAAACGCTTCTCGAAGACGAGCTATTCGGACACGAGCGGGGAGCATTTACGAATGCGGACCGCCACCGGCGGGGGTTAATCGCCGAGGCCGTACGCGGGACCTTGTTTCTCGATGAGATCGACTCTTTGCCTTCGAAGGCCCAGAGCGATCTGTTGAGGGTGATTCAGGAAAAGACATTCCGCGCCATCGGATCCTGCCTGCAGCAGGAAGCCGATGTTCGCATCGTCGCGGCCACGAACAGACCCCTCGAGCAGCAGATGGCCGCAGGGTCTTTTCGGCCAGACCTTTATTACCGGCTAGCCGTCTTCTCAATTCAGCTACCCCCGCTACGTGATCGGGCGGAGGACATCATTCCTCTAGCCAAGCACTTTCTGCGCAAACATATGCCCTCGGACCGGACTATGGTCCTTACGGACCAGGCTTGTTCCTGGTTGCGATCGTGCAAATGGCCCGGCAACGTAAGGGAACTCGAGAACGCGATCATTCGAGGCATTCACTACAGCGAGGACGGGCGAATCGACACCGAAGATCTTGGGCTGCCGCTGGATACCGATGAGCAATCTCCGCCGTTTACGCTGTCTTCCGAAGGATCGCTTCAGAGCGCGAAGAGACAGGTCGTGGAGGCGTTTGAGCGGGATTACTTGATCCGGCTCATGTCCGAGCACCATGGCAACGTGAGCCAAGCAGCGGGCGCGGCCAAAAAAGAAAGGCGCGATCTCGGGAGACTGCTCAAGAGACACCGGATCGATCCCGAGTCGTTCCGCGTGTCGGGCTGATACGAAACCGGGTCTGAACACACCCACAAGCTGGAAATTCTCCCCCACCCTTTAAATGCGGAAAGCGCGGCGGATTCAGTGCCCAAAGTGAAATAAGTGTGGGTGCTTCTAGACCCGCCCCTTTCCACTCCTCGGATGGAGGCTACGAGAACACCGCGCTTTTAACTACGATTCCACCCACATTCCTGTTTGGCCAGCCAGTTGCTCTTATGCACAACGAGATGAAATCAGTTTAGATTGATCCGGTCAATAGGACCAGTAGTATTGAAATATTCGAGACAGAGAGCCACCGAAATGACGAAACTGCTATTCATGTTATTTGTACATTCAGCCGCTACCCTTACCGGACTAGCCAGTGTTTGTCCCACAAGTAGCAAACGTATGCTACCCCAGCAACAGTGTTCGCAGGGGCTGGACGAACCGCAAATTGTTGGCAAGAGGTACTCAACTGGTTTACGCACTCTTGCAGGAGCAACACAATGAACAAGTTCTTGGTAACACTCCTCCTTTTATCCGGCGCAGTTGCTCTCTCTCAAGAACGCGCTGCCGTACAGATGGACAACCCAAACACCCATTTTCACCCAGGAGATTCGATTGCATTCCAGGTGAAGTTGAACGAGCCACTTCCAGAGGGTGCATCTTTTTGGCTTCGTATATCGCCATCGAAGGTGAGCCGATTAATTTCCCTCGGATCAGATAAGCCTGAAGATACAGGCCGCACGTTGTTCGTCGTTCGCGGTTCCCTTCCCAAAGATGCCGTGCCTGGGGAGTGGAGCGTTAATCTGGTCTACCTCTTCCTGCCGGGAACTGGATGGACGAGCAACACGATCCAGCCAACAACGCCGGTCAAGTTTGTGGTAGAGGGCAAGGACTTCGCAATTCCCACCACGGCACAGATTGATGTGACGAAGTAAGAGAACTAACCCCAATTCCGGGACCTCTAGGTAACCAGTATGGTTAGTATTTCGCGGGGTGTGATTCTCCGCGAAATCTGTAGCAGCGAGTTGAAAGGTTGCTTCGGTGTGACTGAAGAGTAACGCTGTGCAAAGGCATTTTCAGATTTGTTTTCACATGGAGGAAGGGTCGATGTTAAAAAAGTTGATCGGGATGTTGTCGCTGGTTCTTCTGGCCGGGGTATTGAGCGGCGTCAGTTACGCCAACCTTATTCCGGTGGAGATTTCCTTTGGGTCGAGCACGGCTGGCTCGGTCACAATTAGCAATAGCAGTGTCATCCTTTCTGGGATCTTCGGCTGGGCATATCAGGGACCCTCTGTCGGAAATTTCGCCCTCTCGGACGCGACGATTCCCGTAAGCAACGGCACACTGGCGTCGAATTCGGAGACACTCACGGTGTCAATCGGGCCCGACACACTAAATGGCACACTCTCGCTGGATAGCGTCGCGATGGGCGCATTCCTCCAGGGAACGTACACGATCACAAGCGCGACTCCGGGATTCGCAAACACCGGCTATCCAGTTGGCGCAACGGTTGATGCCGACTTCGTTGCCAATGGGGGTAAAGTGTCAAGTGGCGAGCTCGTTCCCGACGCTGTTCCAGAGTCGGGAACCATCGCGTTGATGGGATTTGGGCTTCTAGGTCTGGCCGGCTACCTGCGTCGCCGGACTTAAACCGGCGGATCTGCGGAAGAACATCCGGACGCGATGGAAGCTGTCGACGAGATCGCGGAATGGTGAATAGCGCGAAGCCAGATACGGGTGGAAGTGGAAGCTCTGAGGCGTGTTTTGAAGGAGCCGATTGAAAGCGGTATCCCGAAAGAGCGGTTATGTATTAACTTTTGCAGGTCGAGCCGCCGCAATCATCGCATCGTTTAATTTGCAGGGAGCGCCTTTTACTTCGTCCCTTCCATACTATCAAATTGCTTTCCTGCCGGATCAAATATGAAGTGCGTCCTGGGCTCATTCATCAATGGAAAATGCCTTTCCCAGGATGAGGTCGCAAACCTTAGGAGTGATCCGATGGCCATTGGAATCGCAACGCCAGGTTTTATGTTGTTGGATACGTCCCTCCATCCGGTCGCGTTCAGCTCGGAGATGCTTCGTATCCTGGCATATCCCACGAAACCCGAACGCATCAAACAACCGAGTCTCTTAATCCTTGACAAGGTGCGCTCTAGCCTGGCGAACCAACAAGGTGGACATGATCTCGACTTCGTCAAGCTCTACAAGTCAGGGAACCGCCGCTATATGTGCCGATCGTTTCGCCTCGAATGCAGCGAGAATGGAAAAGTACACTACTGGATTGGGATCTTGCTGGAGCGGTATTCCTCTGGCGTGGCAGCCGTAACCGAGCTGAGCAAACACTTCGATCTCACGAGTCGCGAACGAGAGACAGTTGAGTTCTTGCTTCAGGGCTTGACGAGCAAAGAAATTGCTAATCGAATGAATATCAGTCCGAATACGGTCAAGGCATTCTTGCGGTTAGTCATGGTTAAGATGGATGTGTCTACTCGCTCTGGGATAGTTGGTAAGATAGTGGCATCGGAATGAGGTACCGCGCGATTCAGATTTGGTGATTGCGGGTAACCTCTGAGCGCTAAGCCATAATGGTCAGTTTACGAGGCGCTGTTGCGGACTTTATCACGTAGGCGTCTGAGCGAGATTACCTGATCCGGCTCATGTCCGAGCACCATGGCAACGTGAGCTAAGCAACGGGCGCGGCCAAAAAGGAAAGGCGCGATCTCGGGAAACTGCTCGAGCGACACCGCATCGATCCCGAGTCGTTCCGCGTGTCAAGGCTGATAGGAAGCCGGGTCGAAACACACCTACAGCACGAAATTGTCCCCACCCCTATAAATGCGGAAAGCGCGACGGGTTCAGCGCCCAAAATAAATCAAGTGCGGGTGCGTCTAGACCCACCCCGCTCCATTCCGTGGATGGGGGACACGAGAAAACCTCGCTCTTAACTACGCTTCCACCCAAATTCCTGTTTGGCCAGCCAGTTGCTCTTACGCCTTAACGCAACGAAATGAAATCGGACAATTCATCGCTACGATCTCCGCACCCTTTCATGTATCCAGACTGGATGCGCGATTGCATTGCTGTCCCCAGACCCGAAGGCGCCCCTCTCACAAGTATTGAAAAGGCAGCACTGGAAACGGCCACGCCCGGGTTCTTTCTTGGCTGGACGCTGGCCCTACTTACTGGACTCGCGCTCCTGGCCTTACTGCTCTGGGGCGCGTTTCATTACGGGCCGCATATAGCGGACTGGCTGGCAAAGGTGGGGCGATGAAAATTTTCCGGGTTTGCGCCACCTTCGATGGAGGTTTTGATGAAGCATCATTGGAAATTTCCGACTGCTGGTGTGGTGTGTCTTTTGTGTACTGTGTTCATCATCATTCCTGCTTACGCATACGTCGACCCCAACGCGGCGGGTTTGGTTTCCCAGATCCCGACCGCTCTGCTAATAGCTGCCAGGGCCGGCGTCACATTCTTTTGAAAACAGGTGCGAGGGCTGCTGGCCGGTCTGTTGCGGCGACTGCGCCTAAGAGCCGATGTCTGAGCATCCTGAGTTTCGCGATACCCTCGCCTCGCTCTGGTTCCGGCTGATGAGCCCGGCGATATAGCCTGCGTGTTCTACGAGGCCTTGGATCTTGCGAGTGGAAAGGCCCTGGGCTGGTCGCTCTATCTCACCGGAGTGAAGGTAGAGTTCGAGGTACTGGTGCGGATGATTGCCGCGACTCTCGCCGTGCTTCTTCTTGGCACCGTGGCTATCGCAGCATCGCCCATTCTCTGGTATATGAAATCGTGGCGCCAACGCCTCGCGGATTGGGCGACAAAGGCGGGCGTGCTCGCCGTCGTGTTTGTGCTCTCGCGCCACGCTTTGTTACTACTCATTAAGGGGGCTTCCGGCTCTTGGAGCCACACCCTGACGTTATCTGAAGTCACCTTGCTAGCCTTCTACCTGGCCTTTGCCGTAGAAGACACCGCATCGATCCCGAGTCGTTCCGCGTGTCAGGCTGATAAGAAACCGGGTCGGAACACACCCACAGCCGGTGAATTCTCCCCACCTCGATGCATGCGGAAAGCGCGGCGGATTCAGCGCCCAAAGTGAATTAAGTGCGGGTGCTTCTAGACCCGCTCCGCTGCATTCCGTGGATCAGGATTACGAGAAAACCGCATTCTAATTGCGATTCCACGCAAATTCCTGTTTGGCCAGGAAATTGCTCTTATGCTCTAACACAACGACATGAGATCAGACAATCCATCAAACGACGATTCGGTGCTCAGGCAGGCGATCTTGAATTACCTGGAGGAACATCCAGACGCGATGGAGGCTCTCGACGGGATCGCGGAATGGTGGATAGCGCGAGGCCAGATACGGGTGGAAGCGGAAGCTCTCGGGCGTGTTCTGGAGGAGCTGACTGAAAGCGGTGTCCTGAAAGAAATGCGAGTAACGGGCAAAACATACTATCGGCTTGCCAGAAGAAAGGTCAACTGAGGAAGTCACTGCGTGAGGAAGACACATGCCAGTAACAGAGACATGTCCAGGCGTCTATGCTCGGGAGATACCGAGTAGCCTTCATACGACAACAGGCATTGGCACGATCGCAGGGCAGTGCGTCCTCATAAACAGCGCCTGCGGGTATGGATATTCCGCGCCGAGAGCCAGATCGATTACCAACATTCCATCGCAGAAGAGGAGACGGTGAAACATGCTGACCAATCGCAACCCGCTCTTCAAGGCTGACAGGACAGTGGCTGTGGCTCTCGTGGGAGCGTGTTGCTTATTGTTCGCGGTCGGCTGTGGTGACGGTAACTCAGCGCCTATTGTCAAGGCCTTGGCACTCTCGCCCGGTGCACTCGCGCTCTCCTTAGGAGCGCCCGGCCAGATAACTGCGGTTGGTACATTTAGCGACGGCGGAAAGCGCGACTTGACCGCTCTTGTAAGTTGGGAATCGAGCGGTGCTAACGTCGCTACTGTCTCAAGTCGGGGAACAGTCACGCCGCTTGCTGTGGGCCAGACCATAATCCGTGCCAAGTACGGCTCAGTGGGGGCATCTGTACAGGTTAATGTATTGGCAGCCAAGCTGATCTCGTTGTCGATAACCCCCTCGACAACGACCCTCCCGCTAGGCAAGGGAACCCAGTTGATCGCCACGGGTAGATTTACCGACAACAGTTCACATGATATTTCAGGCAGTGTCACCTGGGTTTCCAGCAACCCTACAGTTGCGGCCGTCGCTCAAGACGGGCAATTGAAATCGAACGCGGTAGGTGCGGCCACAGTTTCTGCGATTCAAGGTACGATTGCTAGCTCGGCAAACGTCACCATCTCCGCTGCGGCACTTGCCGCAATTGTCATAAGCACAGACAGCACGCTGCTTGCTGTCGGACGCAAAGCTCAGCTTAAAGCGCAAGGGACCTTCACGGACGGCACCTCACGAGAAATCACTAACGCGGTTACGTGGAGTAGCTCCTCCCCAAATGTTGTCGCTATCAGCCCTGGAGGAGTCGCTCAGGCAAAGTCGGTCGGCACCGCCAGCGTAAGCGCCGTGCTTGGACCGGTTAGCAGTGCGCAGGCCCTGACTGCAACGGGTGCCGCTTTGAATGCCATAACCGTGAACTCGCCGCAATCTCTTTTGCCGCTGGGCACGACCACCAGGCTTACTGCTACCGGAACCTACAGTGACGGGACGGCACAGGATTTGACGTCGTCTGTACAGTGGAGTAGCTCCTCCCAAAATGTTGTCGCTATCAGCCCTGGAGGAGTCGCTCAGGCAAAGTCGGTCGGCACCGCCAGCGTGAGCGCCGCGCTTGGGCCGGTTAGCGGCGCGCAAGTCCTCGCTGTCACAGCAGCTGCTTTGAACATCATATCCGTGAGTTCGCCGCAATCTCTGTTGCCGGCGGGCACAACTACCCAGCTTACTGCCACCGGAACCTACAGCGACGGGACGGCACAGGATTTGACTGCGTCTGTACAGTGGTGGAGCTCATCGCAACAAATCGTTGCAGTCAGCGGCGCGGGCGTTGCATCAGCGATTGCAATTGGGTCTGCAAAGGTGGTCGCTTCTTCCGGCGGAGTGTCGGGTTCCACCCTGTTGGCAGTGTCGCCGGCCGCCCTCGTCAGCGTGAATGTGTCGCCCCAGCAATCGTTAATACCCATTGGGCATAAGCAACAGCTCAGTGCCATCGGATCGTTCACTGATGGGACGACATACGACCTTACCAGCTATGTGAACTGGAATTCCGACAACGTACAGGTAGCTGCTGTAGACGCGCACGGTATGGCCTTTGCCGCGAATGTCGGTTCAGCAAATGTGCAAGCTAGTTACCAGGCCGTGGTCGGCACCGCGGTAGTGACCGTCCAACCTCAGCTGAATATCGTTTATTTCCATCTTCCAGCGAATGGACCCGATACGACAATGCGAATCTCCAATCCTGGATTGAGCGGAACTGACCTGTGCGCCATGATTTACGTGTTTGATCAAAAGCAGCAATTAGTCGAGTGCTGTGGTTGTCCGGTGTCGCTAGACGGACTGCGCGTACTCTCGCTGCGTAATGATCTTATGGCGAATCCGCTTACCGGAATCCAATCAACTGATGGCGTAGTCGAGGTCATCGCGGCCGATCATGTAGGCAATCCGAATTGTGATGCCAGTTCCATCAATCCGTCAGGCATCGTAGCGGCCTGGTCTACCAATCTGGCATCAACCGGCAATGGCACCTATGCCATTCTCGAAGATAATGCTGCTTTATCGCCCCTGAGCAATCAGCAATTGTCTGCATCCCAGGCGCAATGCTACTTCGTCAAAGCCCTTGGGAGCGGACAGGGTATCTGCTCATGCGGATCAGGAAATTGAACAGCGGCGAGTCAATAACGGCCTCGTGCCTGCAAGAGCTAAATCGCTTCTATCTCGGCAGGTGACCATACCGATCTTTTGTAACTCGGAAGTTGGGAAGCTGCTCTCCTTCGCCAATTGATGAAAAACCGCCTTTGCGTACAAGCGCGTTTACGCATACGGTTCTTACCGAGGATGAGTGGCGGCGAAGCGTGCGTCAGGGTAAGGGTGCAGAATGTGAGGTCGAGGAACCCACCGGGTCAAGAGAGGTTAGACGATCCCACCGCACCGTGCCCGCTGACTTCGACGAACTAGGACGCTCCGCCACAACCGGCCAATCCGTCGGCAGAAGATGCGCAACTGAGTCCAGTTACCGGGAACAGTGATATTCGTAGTAACCCAGCACAACCTCGCGAAGCCATGCACCGACCTCGGTCTTGCGATGACGCTTCCGGCGCCGTAGCTCAGCCTTTATGACTTTAAGCTTCGCAACCATCCGCTTCTTCGCCGTAATCCGCCAGACGATGAAAGCTCCGTCGCTGATGCGCTGCCCACAGAAGTGGGTGAAACCCAAGAATGCGAAGGGCTCTGGTTTTCCCTTGCCAGACTGCTTCCGGTTGCGAGCGGCAAACCGTCCGAACACGATCAGTCGTTCTAGTTCCAAACCGAACTTGGCCTACCGGTCCCGAAACTCTTGCAGGAACCGCTCGGCATCCGCCTAGTATTGAAAGCCCAGCACAAGATCATCGGCATAGGGCTCTTTCATCCCCTACAACATCCCGGTTTATACCGGCGCTCTCCGGTTTGCCGTCATCCGGGCGCAAGCGATGCTCGGCGACGTCTTTGATTTCGAGTACCGCCGTCTAAGTTGTTGAGAGATTTGGTGGACCTGGTCGGGATCGAACCGACGACCTCTTCCATGCCATGGAATCATTAGGGCAGCCGGCCACTGATTCTAAAGCAGTTAATGGCCGGACAAACCGGCATAACCGGCATAAACAGCGCAATTTGCTACCAAATTGCTACCAAACTGAACGAGTGGGATCGAAGGGCTGATTCCTGGGGGATCGGCCCTTCACGTCCTGCGAACGCCATTAGTTCTCACGCAGGAGTCGCCGAACCAGATCGGCCGGATCGCTAGTCTTAACAGCCGCAGAGGCAGGGGCGAACCACAGGTTCTGAAAGGGATGATTAGAACGGCGTCCCGACAAGTTTATCGGGGCATTTCGTGTTCAAAAACCGGGGCCTCGGTACCGCGAGACTTCGTGTCGACGATGATTGCAATCTGTCCGCACCGAAAATTAATTGGGAGTGTCTTGCACGCACAGGCTTGTACACACCTGGGACAATGTGACAAAGTCCGATCATGGATCTTCTGCCAAGTATACAAACTTGCGTTTGGCGTTTCCGGGTTTTTAACGGTGGCGAGCCTCGTGATGTAGAGGAATGCAAGTCGACAGGTCTGACGACCAACTCCCTGTGCTTTTAAGCGTCCAGCAGTCCGAGTGGATTAAGAGATGTTCCTGTAGGGCCGTCATGATATTGTGACTCGCAGAAAACGCCACCGACGATGCTGAATAATATAAGACCATCCGAAGTTCACCTAAGGTACCGAAAGACGGCATGTCTTACCGGCGGAGACACAACGGCTGCTGACCGATACCTCTCGATAGAAGAACGGGCTCGTCGCGACCGTTTTCAATTCGCCGCCGACCGCCGCGACTTCACGATCGCTCACGACCTTCTGCGACGGACACTCTCTTTTTATGGAAACGTGTCGCCTGCGGACTGGCGATTCACGGCGAACGAATATGGGAAGCCGTCGATCGACAGCGGGGATCCTGATCTCGCCGCAATCTCGTTTAGCGTCTCTCATACCAAGGGCTGTGTCGCTTGCGGCGTTACTCTTGGCGAACCGCTTGGTGTAGATCTTGAACTCACTGATCGTCCTCTGTCTGTGAATGAAATCGCGGACCGGTACTTCTCCCAAGAGGAGGCCGCGTGGTTGCGCCAGTATTCAGACGGGATGCGCCGTGGTCGGTTTACCGAATTGTGGACCTTGAAGGAGGCGTTTTTGAAAGCAATTGGCGTCGGGCTTTCTGGATCACTTGCGTCGGCGTCATTTCGATTCGAGGAGCCGCGGCGAATAATGTTCACTCTGCCGCGGAACATTGAATGCACTGCCTGGCATTTTGCTCTTTTCGACCTGGGCTCGTGTACGCGACTTGGTGTCGCGGTTTGCGGCAGAAGGCAGCCGCAATTCACGGTTCGGGAAGATGGCGTCGCGACACGGCGACTGGGTCCGCTCTGGATTTCCACCTAGAAGAACGTGTTTAGAGTCGGTTTGTGAGCAGCGCCAGCAATCGGACGGGACTCTCAAGGATGGGGTCCTCGCGGAAACGAAAGGCAATGAAGACCCAGCCAAGGAAGAGTCAGAGCCTAACTTTCATGCTCGCCAAGTCATTGAGATTGCGGATGTACGATGTTTTGACAAGGCACAACGAACTTGGTTAAACTCTATCTCCCACTAGCTAACAACCGAAAGCCAGCGGCGCGAGAGCACCTCCCAGGAGCGAGCGAGTATGCCGGCAGGGGAAGACCGTGACCAGGGTCGCGGGATTGCCATTATCGGGATGAGTGGACGCTTCCCGGGCGCGGGGAACGTGGACGAGTTCTGGCGCAACCTGGCGGGCGGAGTCGATGCCATACGGCCGCCGAGACCTGAAGATCACGCCAGCACTCGGCTCGGTCCCGACGTTCTCCGCCACCCCGATTACGTGGGCTCCGGGTATTACCTGGACGACGTAAAGCTCTTTGACGCCGAGATCTTCGGGTTCACAGCCGCTGAGGCGTGTATTACAGCCCCGCAGCACCGCATCTTCATGGAGTGCGCATGGGAGGCGCTGGAATCGGCAGGTTATCTCGCGAAAACCTCAGGCTTGCGCGTCGGGCTGTATGCTGGGTCGAGTCTCAGCCACTACCTGGTACACAACCTGCACTCGTCGATGGAAGAAACGCGTCGTCCGACCCAGCACCTGCAGCGTCTGATCGGCAATGACAAGGACTACCTCACTACACATGTTTCCTACAAGCTGAACCTGCGAGGGCCGAGCTTGGGTGTGCAGACAGCATGCTCGACGTCGCTGGTCGCGGTGTGGCTGGCGTCCCAGCAGCTGAACAACTACGAATGCGATCTGGCGCTAGCGGGCGGAGTGACCGTCAAGCACCCTGCGCACAAGTACCTCGGCTACATCTACGAACAGGGCAACATTCTGTCGCCCGACGGCCATTGCCGTCCATTCGACGCATCCGCCGGTGGAACGACGTTCGGCAGCGGAGCCGGAGTGGTCCTGCTCAAGCGGCTGGAGGAGGCCATTGCCGATCGCGACACGATACTGGCGGTGATCAAGGAAGCGGCGGTCAACAACGATGGCGCGGTGAAGATGGGATTCACGGCTCCGAGCCTGGAAGGCCAGGTGGAGGTGGTGGGACTGGCGCAGGCCATGGCGGGAGTGCATCCCGAGAGCATCGGTTATATCGAGGCGCACGGCACTGGCACACCTTTGGGGGACCCGGTGGAGATCGCCGCGCTCACCCAGGTGTTTCGCAGGAAGACGCAAAAACGGGGGTTTTGCGCCATCGGGTCGGTGAAGTCGAACGTGGGGCATCTGGAATCGGCGGCCGGGGTGACGGGCCTGATCAAGACGGTGCTGGCACTCGAGCATAAGCAGATTCCTCCAAGCCTACATTTTCAGTCGCCCAACCCGGAGATCGATTTCGCCGCGAGTCCGTTCTACGTCAACACTGAACTCAAGGATTGGACGAGCCCTGGCGGCGTGCCCCGCCGCGCCGGGGTTAGTTCGTTTGGGATCGGCGGCACGAATGCGCACGTGATCCTGGAGGAAGCGCCCCCGGGTCCAACTGTACGTCCCGGTGGGATACGACGGCCATGTCACATCCTGACGTTGTCGGCGATGGACGATAAGGCGCTGCGTGAGTTGTCGGAGCGATACGTCGATTTTCTGGCATCCGGGCCAGAGGTTGATTCGGTCTGCTTCACATCGAACACGGGACGGCGGCATTTCAAGCAGCGCTTGGCAGCGGTGGCCGCCACGGTGGAGGAACTGCGAGAGGAACTGAGCACCTTCGTTCAAGAAAGAGAGAGCCTTGGGCTATTTACTGGGGAGCTGCATGGGGAAACTCCTTCCGGCGTGGCGTTTCTGTTCACGGGTCAAGGCTCGCAGTATCCCGGGATGGGGCAGGAACTTTATGCGACCCAGCCGGTATTCCGGAGTGTGCTGGAAGACTGCGCGAGCATCCTCGGTCCGCTCCTGGAAAAGCCGTTGCTGGAGGTGCTCTACGATTGCGACGGCGGCAGACTGCTGCACGAGACTGCTTACACGCAGCCGGCATTGTTTGCGGTGGAATATGCGTTGGCGAAGCTGTGGGAGAGTTGGGGAGTCCGGCCAACGGCGCTGCTGGGGCACAGCGTTGGCGAGTATGTGGCAGCCTGCCTGGCGGGGGTGTTCCGTCTGGAAGACGGCTTGGAGTTGGTCGCGATGCGCGGCCGACTGATGCAGGCTCTGCCGGCTGGGGGCGGGATGGTGGCTGTGTTTGCCGAGGAGGAGCGGGTGCGGGCTGCCCTGGCCGGTGCAGGCGGAGAGGTATGCGTGGCCGCCGTAAATGGAGCGCAGCACACGGTTGTGTCGGGGCGGAGCGAGAGGCTGGAGGCGGTCTTGGCGCCGCTGGCAGCCGAAGGAATCAGGCTCGAAAAGCTAACTGTGTCGCACGCTTTCCACTCACCCTTGATGGAGCCGATGCTGGCCGACTTCCGCCGCGCCGCCGCGCATGTCGAGTTTCGGCGGCCGGAGATCCCGATCATCTCCAATGTGACCGGGGAGTTCGCGGGCGCGGCCATTGCGTCTGCGGAGTACTGGGTGGAACACGTGCTGCGGCCGGTGCAGTTCGCGGCCGGCATGAGAAGACTGGGCGGAGGGGACTACGGCGCATTGCTGGAGATTGGCCCGCATCCCGTGCTGCTGGGCATGGGCCAGCAGTGTGTGACGGAGAACGGGAACGGGAGATTGTGGCTCGCCAGTCTTCGCCGCGGGGTGCCGGAGTGGCGGCAGATGCTGCTCTCTCTTGGCCGCCTGTATGTGGCGGGGGCAGGGGTGAACTGGGAAGGATTCGACGAGCCGTACGCACCCTCGCGCATCACGCAGCCGACTTACCCGTTCCAGCGCAAGCTCCATTGGGTGGAGGAACCGGAGGATGAGGAAGGTCACGGGGTTGTTCCCGGGATTATTGAAGAAGATAGCAAGGTCCATCCCCTGCTGGGCCGTCGCATCTGCCTGGCCGGATCGCGAGAGCTGCGTTTCCAATCCCGCATTGGCAGGGAGCACCCTGCGTTCCTGGACGATCACCAGTTGTTCGATAAGTGCGTGCTGCCGATGGCGGCGTATCTGGAAGCGGCGCTCGCGGCTGGCGAGGTGGCGCTTAGAACGAGACGGCTGGTGCTGGAAGAGGTGGTCATCCACAAAGCACTCGTTCTGCCGGAGACGGTCGAGGCAGTCCTGCAGACGGTCCTCGTGCCGGACGCAGCCGGGGCTTATCGGTTCGAAATCTACAGTCTGGCGAGCGCCGATTCCTGGACGTTGCACGCGGCCGGACGGGTGTTGGCCGGGAGCGGATCCGCCGGCACAGCAGTATGGCCCGATAGCGTCGAGGAAATCGACGTCGGTAACTTTTACCGGCAATTCGCCGGGCGCGGGCTGGGTTACGGGCAGGATTTCCGGACCATCCGCAAGCTGCATCGCACCCAGGAAGGATCGGCGGCAGAAGTGGGAGTGCCGGACGCGGGCGACTATCTGCTGCATCCGGCGTTGCTGGACGGCTGTCTCCAAGCCACCGCGGGAGCCCAGCTGGCACTGGACAATAGCCATACTTACGTGCCTACCGGTCTGGCGCGGCTGGAGCTGTTTCGCGAGCCCGGGAATAACGTCTGGGCCCGCACGAGCCTATCTGATTCGATGGATATCGAGTTGTTCCATGAAGACAGTGCGGTGGTATGCCGCATTGAAGGGCTGGCGCTGAAGCGCATTTCGGTCGAAGCCCTTGGTTCGGGAGAGATCGAGGACTGGGTCTATCGAATCGTCTGGAAGACGCAGCCGCTGCATGAGCTCTCAGAGCCGAAGCCTGGAATGTGGCTGATTGTGAGCGGTTCGACGGAGATCGGGCGGGAGCTGGCGGCCGAACTTCGAGAGCGAGGACAGCAAGCAGTGGTGGGGGAAGCCGACGGCGAACTGATCGACACTCCGGGTGTTTGCGGCATCATCCATTTCGGGGGGCTGCGCTCGGCTATGAATGTGGCGCAGCGTGCGAAGCAGCAGGTATGGCTGGTGACGCGTGGCGCACAAGCGGTGGGCGAGGCACCGGGAGCGCTAAACCTGGAACAGGCTCCGGTCTGGGGATTGGGGCGGGCGATTGCGGTCGAGCGCCCCGAGCTGCGGTGCCGATGTGTGGACCTCGACCCGGACAAGCCAGCAGGCGAAGTGCGCGAACTGGCTGACGAAATCCTCCATGCCGGTGGCGAGGACCAAGTGGGCTGGCGACGAGGCACGCGGTATGTGGCGAGGCTGGAGCGCTGGGTGGAAGGCTCGCGACTGGCGATCCCTGATCGCGACGCATTCCGGCTTGCGATCCCTGGCAATGGCGTGCTGGCGGAAATGCGTCTGCAAGCGGCGCCGCGACGCCGACCTGGACCCGGCGAAGTGGAGATCCGGGTGGCGGCTGCCGCACTGAACTTTCGCGACGTGCTCTACGCGCTGGGAGTTCTTCCCCACCACGACGGTATGGCCGTGGGCTCCGAATGTGCAGGGACGGTGGCCGAGTTGGGCGAAGGCGTTACCGGCTTCCACCGTGGGGACGAAGTGGTGGCGCTAGCCGCAGGCAGTATGGCCAGCCGGGTGACGGTCGCACAGAAGTTGGTGTTCCCGAAACTGCCTGAGCTGAGCATGGAGGAAGCGGCCGCGACACCGATTGTCTTTCTCACCGCGTGCTACGGGCTGCATCGGTTAGCCAAGATCCAAGCCGGGGAGCGGGTACTG
Organism: uncultured Acidobacteriaceae bacterium; assembly: GCA_963699185.1. Lineage (GTDB taxonomy): Bacteria > Acidobacteriota > Terriglobia > Terriglobales > Acidobacteriaceae > DASRAA01. The sequence goes on from OY969419.1 coordinate 3,612,209, forward strand.
ATTCACGCGGCGGCGGGCGGTGTCGGCCAGGCAGCCATTCAACTGGCCCACAACGCGGGGGCGGAGGTTTTCGCCACCGCCAGTCCGGCCAAGTGGGAGTTCCTGGAGGCCGCCGGCGTTCGGAAGGTAATGAATTCCCGCACGCTGGATTTTGCCGACCAGGTGCTGGCGCTCACCCACGGGCAAGGAGTGGATGTGGTGCTCAATTGCCTCAACGGTGAGTTTATTCCAAAGAGCTTCGAGGCATTGCGGCGCGGGGGGCGCTTTCTTGAAATCGGCAAGGTCGGCATCTGGGACGCGGAGCGGGTTCGGGGTCTTCGTCCAGACGCTGCTTATTTCGTTTACGACATCGCCGCCGAAATGGCACGCGACCTGGGCGCGATGCGTGAAATGCTGGCCAAGATCACGAACGATTTGCGCGAAGGCCGGCTTCGCCCGCCCACGCTACGGGTGTTTCCCATTACCCAGGCACCGGATGCGTTTCAGCTGATGGCGGCAGGGCGGCACGTAGGCAAGATCGTGCTTTCCATGGAATCCGTGGGCCGAGCGCCGGTACGGTGCGATAGCAGCTATCTCATTGCCGGAGGCCTGGGAGAACTGGGCTTGAAGGTCGCCGCCTGGATGGCACGGCAGGGAGCGGGGCGGGTGTTGCTTTGTGGACGCAGCAAGCCTGGGCCGTCCGCCCGTCGTGCTATCGAGGAGATTACGCGCGAAGGGACACAGGTAGAGGTGGTGCAGGCCGACATCGCTTGCCTGGAACAAGTACAAAGGCTGATCGGCACCGCCCATCGGCAGGATCTCCCGCTGCGCGGCATTATTCATGCTGCCGGAGTGTTGCGCGACCGCCTGTTGCAGGAGATGAGCTGGGAAGACATGCAGGAAGTCTTGGGCGCCAAAGTGGACGGCGCCTGGAACCTGCACCTGGCCAGCCGCGCCTGTCCCCTGGACTTCTTCGTCTGCTTCTCCTCCACGGCTTCGACGCTGGGCTCCGCCGGGCAGGCCAATTACGCGGCAGCCAATGCGTTTCTGGACGCACTGGCGCATCAACGGCGAGCCCAGGGAGTGCCGGCACTAAGCATCAACTGGGGGCCGTGGGCCGAAGCCGGCATGGCGGCCCGGCTTGGGCAAGAGGCCGCAAAGCGCAGGGCCGCGAACGGCATCGGCGACATTGCCCCGGAGGCGGGTCTACGAGCGATGGAGCGCTTGCTCTCCGACCGCGGGGCCATACAAGCCATGGTCTCGCCGATGGACTGGCGGAAATTCCTCGCTGGGGGCGCGCGTCCGTTTTTTGAGACGGTCGGCGAAAGCCGCCGGCCACAGGTGGACTCGGATGTCGTAAGTCGGCTTAAGGAGAGCCCGCCTGACCAACGCCGGCTCGTGCTGACTACCTACCTAGCCGCCCAGGTGGCCAAGGCAGTAGGCCTGCCTTCTCCTGATGGGATCGATCCCGATCAGCGGTTCATGGACCTCGGCATCGATTCGCTCATCGCCATCGAACTCCGAAACCGCCTCCAGTCCAATTTGGGGGTCGATATCCCGTTACAAAATTTCGCCGGGGCCACCAGTATGGCGCAACTTGTCAGCCTCCTGCTTGAACAGTTGGCGTTAGCCAGAGTCGCGACGGTCATCCCCAGTCGAATCGAAGAGGAAACGGAGGAAATCACCGTATGAGTTTGCAGGTTGCGAAAGTGGACGAGCTGATTGCGTTGCTGGCGGAGAAGGGCGTGCAGTTATGGGCGGATGGCGATCAGCTTCGCGTCCGCGCGCCCAAAGGAGTATTAACCGCTGAGCTTCCCGATCTGCTGGCTCTACATAAGCACGATCTACTCCGCAAGTTGCAGGAGCGGCAGTCCGAGGCGGTCGATGCCTCGCTGCCGCGCCTCACGCCGCATCCCGAGCAGCGATACGAGCCGTTTCCATTGAATGATATCCAAGAGGCGTACTGGGTAGGCCGCTCACCGGACGGGACCGTTGTCAGCGGCTGTGCGGGGTTTGGGCTGGAACACTGGCTGGCCGCGATGCGCCAGGATGGTACCCTGCAATGACGCCGGATGCGTTCTTTGCGCGCATGCAGGGGCACGGCTCCAGCATGGCGCTGGCGACGCCCGCTCGTGTGTTGTCGTACAACGCCCTGAGCGATGCAATTACAGAATGGCGTGCGCGGTTCCGAGGCGACGGTCTCGCAGCCGGCGACTGCATTGCGTTCAACGCGGCCTTCACACCTGCGTCGGTTTCGGTCTTTCTCGCGCTTGTCGCCGAACGTTGCGTTGCGGTTCCTCTCTGCTTCTCAGACCGAGACGGCCACGACTGGATGTGCCGAGTTGGCTGTGTCTCGGCCGAATACCGGATCGCGGAAGGCGGCGCCACGGACTTCTGTCGTCGCGAGGGCGGGGATCATCCGCTCCTGCAAACACTGCGCGGTCGGTGCGAGCCGGGCGTGGTCCTGTTCTCCTCTGGTTCGACCGGAACTCCGAAGGCGGCTCTCCTCAGCATCTCCAGGCTGCTGTCGCGCTACGCATCGCCACGCGCACCTCTGCGGACGCTCGCATTTCTCAGCTTCAACCACATCGGGGGTATGAACACGCTTCTCCACACGTTTTCGAACGGTGGTGCCGCCGTCGCCCCGTGCGACCGAACCGCCGACGCCGTGTGCGAGGCGATCGAACGCCATCGCGTCGAGCTGTTGCCGACCACGCCCACGTTCCTGAATCTGCTGCTTATGTCGGGCGCACTGGCACGCCATGATCTGAGCTCGCTCCAACTGATCACGTATGGTACCGAGTGCATGCCTGAGGCGACGCTGGCGGCGCTATCCGGGGCACTGCCGAACGTGCGCTTGAAGCAGACCTATGGGTCGACCGAGCTCGGCATCCTCCCAACCCAATCGGAAAGCTCTCGGTCGCGTTGGATCAGGGTCGCAGGGCGTGACTGCGAGGTGCGCCTCGTCCATGGAACCGTTCAGATCCGTGCGCCGTGGCGGATGGAGGGCTATCTGAACGCCCCCCAGCCGTTCGACGCTGACGGTTGGTACGACACAGGCGATGTTGCAGAGGAACACGACGGTTATCTGCGCATCGCCGGACGCAAGTCGGACATGATAAATGTCGGTGGCGAGAAAGTGTTCCCAGCGGAAGTCGAGAGCGTCCTGCTCCAGATGCCAAATGTCGTAGATGCAGTGGTCGAGGGGCGCCACAGCGCCGTGATGGGCCAAGTCGTGACTGCCCGGGTGAACCTGGAAATACCCGAACTTCGAGATAGCTTCGAAACGCGGATGCGCCGTTTTTGCTCCTCCCGCCTTGCCGAATTCAAGCTGCCGGTGTTCGTCGAGGTCACGGCAGAGCCCCTGCAGTCTGCGCGTTTTAAACGGCAGCGCAGCCCGGCAGGGGAGTGATGAGCACCGCGCCAAAGGTCGCCATCGTCAGCGGCGGCAGCCGTGGTCTGGGACAGTCGATCGTGCAGGCCTTACTCGATGACCACTACCGTGTAGCGACCTTCAGCCGGTCGCCCACCGTGTTCGTTGAAGAAGCGGGGCGGACCGTCGGGCCGGATCGTTTTCACTGGCAGTCGCTGGACGCACGGAATACGGAGACGCTGCGCGAGTTCGCCAGGGACATCCAGCGCCGCTGGGGCGGTATCGACGTTCTCGTGAACAACGCGGGTATAGGCACCGAAGGCCTTCTCGCGCTCAGTTCGGAGCGGGAGATCGACGAAACCGTCGCCCTGAATCTTGCGGCCGCGTTGCACCTGACTCGCGCGTGCCTGAAACCGATGATCGCCGCGAAATCCGGGAATGTTCTTAACGTAAGTTCAGTCAACGGCTTGCGGGGTCACCGAGGGCTCTCGGTCTACAGCGCGACGAAGGCTGCACTTGACGGTCTCACACGCAGCCTTGCGCGCGAGGTCGGGCCTTCGGGCATCCGAGTGAACTCGGTGGCGCCTGGGTACTTTGAAAGCGAGATGACTGCCGGGATCGCGGCTGAAGCGCGCGAAAATCTCAAGCGCCGGATCCCGCTCGGCAGACTGGGAACGACCCAGGACATTATGCGCGTTGTGCGGTTCCTGCTTTCCGATGCCGCTGCCTATGTGCACGGTCAGGTGATTGCGGTTGACGGGGGCCTGTCATGCTGACAAGGAGAGGTGCGGCGTGAGCGATCCGAAGCGAACTATTCTCACCGTTCTGGAGAAAGTCGGTAGGGACCGCGGCATTGAGCCGACGGCATTCCTGCCCCAGCGCGGCCTCGTAGAAATGGGCTTTAAGTCAATCGATCTAGCCCGCATAGTGGCCCTTGCCGAGATAGGATTGGGCGTCGATCCGTTTGAAACCCGACCCATCACCGACATCCGCACCGTCGGTGATCTCTGTCGCGTGTATGAGGACGCCTTGGCGGGACGACCGGCGAGGGCATCCGCTGCCGAGAGCGCGTCCCGCCCAAGTGGGCCCGATTGTGGCGCGGCCGGGCGCAGACGCACCGCGCGGCGGGACGCCGAGGAGGCATAATGCGCGACGACCACGATATGACTCCGAGCGCCGTCGCGATTGTCGGCATGGCAGGTCGGTTTCCCGGTGCACCGACCCTCGATCACTTCTGGCAGAACGTCGCGACCGGCACAGAATCCATTACGGTGCTATCGCGCGATCAACTACGGGCAGCCGGGGTATCGGAAAACCTGATCGACCATCCGGACTATGTGGCCGCCGCACCCTTGCTCGAGGGCTTCGATCTCTTTGACGCCGAGCTCTTTCAGTACGGGCCGCAGGAGGCCAGCCTTATCGACCCGCAGCAGCGCGTGTTTCTGGAAATCGCGCGCGAGGCGCTGGAAGTCTCTGGCCATCTGGCAAATCTCGAGGGGCGGTCAATCGGGGTCTTCGGTGGCTCGGGCGGTGTTATGTCGAGCTATCTTTTATCGGACCTGCACTTCAACCAGAGACTCACGGGTCCGACAGCCAGTGCGGGTCACATCGGCAATGACAAGGACTTCCTCTGTACCCGCATATCTTACAAGCTCGACCTACGTGGACCTAGTGTCACAATCCAGACTGCCTGTTCGACCTCGCTGGTCGCGGTGCACATGGCGTGCCAGAGTCTGCTAGCAGGGGAGTGCGACATCGCTCTGGCTGGCGGCGTGACCATCCGGGTGCCACAGTACGCGGGTTATTTGCACCAGAAGGACGGCATTCTTTCGCCTGACGGCCATTGCCGCCCGTTCGATGCCAATGCGCGGGGTACGCTCTTCGGCAGCGGGGCAGGGGTAGTTGTTTTGCGCCCGCTCGACGAGGCCCTGTCTGACGGCGATAACATCCGGGCGGTAATTCTCGGTTCGGCAATCGCCAATGACGGTGCGCGGAAGACGAGTTTCTGGGCGACGCGGGCCGAAGGGCAAATCGCCGCCATGCGTGGGGCGCTAGCGGTAGCGGAGGTTGACTCCGCCACGATCGGCCTTGTAGAGGCGCACGGCACTGGAACGCTGATGGGCGACCCAGTCGAGATAATGGCGCTCGACAGAGCCTATCGCACTGAGAGCGTCCGGGACGGGCGCTGCGCCGTCGGCTCGGTTAAGGCTAACATCGGTCACCTTGAGGGTGCCGCCGGAATCGCCGGGCTCATCAAGGCCGTGTTGGCGTTAGAGCACAGGGAAATCCCGCCCACGGCCAACTTCGATACGGCCAATCCTAGGATTGATTTCAGCTCCACTCCCTTCGAGATCTTGCGCGAGCGCCGGTCGTGGGAAGGCCCGCCCCGCCGCGCTGCCGTGAACTCTCTCGGCGTTGGAGGAACCAACGTCCATGTCATCCTCCAAGAAAGCCCGTTCCACGCCGCGAGGCCCCAAGCTCCCGAGCGGCCGGAACTGCTGGTGCTGACCGCTCGAACCCGAGAACGTCTGGGGGCGCTGGCCGGAAGCGTACGTGATCATGTCGCGGACGACAGAGAAGAGAACCTCAGGGACATTTGCTACACCGCGCTCAGGGCCCGACCGGCAGAGCCGCACCGAATCGCCATAACTGCAGAGTCGCAGAAGCAGGCCGCGGATACGCTGGATGCGTATCTGCGAGGCGGGCCCGCCAAAGGTCTGATCGAGGGCGTTGCCGATCAGGACGGTGGACTGCGGGTCGCCTTTCTCTTCGCGGGTCAAGGTACCCAGTATCCCGGCATGTGCCATGGTCTCTACAAGTCAGAACCCAGCTTTCGAGCGGAGCTCGAACGCTGTGGCGAGATCCTCGAGCCGCATCTCGACCGCCCCTTACTGTCGCTTCTTTATGGCCCGCCAGAGGAGACGCTCCTGCACAGAACTGCCTATACGCAGCCCGCGATCTTCGCCTTGGAATGGTCGCTCGCGCAGCTCTGGATGTCTTGGGGGGTCCGGCCCCAAGCTCTGCTAGGCCATAGCGTGGGCGAATATGTCGCTGCCTGCCTCGCAGGAGTCTTCGACTTGGAGGACGGCCTTGCCTTCGTGGCTGCACGCGGGCGAATTATGGACGCGCTGCCCAGCGGCACTGTGATGGCCGCGGTTATGACGGATAAAACGAGCGTCGAAGAGGCGATCGCCGGCAGTGGGCGGAGGGTTGCTATCGCGGCGGAAAACGCTCCGCGAAGCGTCGTCATCGCGGGCACGTCCGAGGATGTCTCCGCAGTTGCCGACCAGTTGTCGGCGCAGGGTGTCGCCTCTGTTCCGCTCGTGGTCTCACATGCGTTTCACTCGCACCTAATGGACCCGATCCTCGACGCGTTCGAGACGGTGGCAGGCAGGGTTGCAATGCGGGAGCCGTCGATCCCTCTGATCTCGAACGTGACGGGCATGCTCTGCCGTCCAGGCGAGATCACCTCCCCGGGCTACTGGGTCCGCCAACTCCGCAGCACAGTCCAATTCCGGCGCGGGGTCGAGGCTCTTCCAGCCCGGGGCATCGACTGCTTGTTGGAGATTGGGCCGCAATCGACACTGCTCGGCTTGGCTCGCCAGTGCCTAGGCGGTGCGGCAATGACCTATCTGCCGAGTCTAGATCCTTCGTTGCAGGATCGTGAGACCATGCTGGTGAGCGCGGGACAACTGTTCGCGCAGGGCGCCGCCATTGACCTTCTTCGCATCTACCCGAACGGGCAGCATCGTATCGTCCCGTTGCCGCCGACACCGCTGCAGCGAAAGCGCTATTGGATAGAGTCGGCCGCTACAAACGCGCCAGACACCATAACAGCCGAATCACCGCTGGGCGCGCGCTTGTCGCTGCCTCTGTCCGACGAGGTCCGTTTCGAATGGCGGATTGAAGGCGAGCAGCGCGACAAGCTCTCCGACCACAGAATTTTCGGGCAGATCGTAGTCCCGGCGGCATACTACGTTTCGCAGCTGATCGCGGCAGCACGGGCGCTCTGGGACTCCCCCCGTTGTCATATCCGCGATTTGGTCTTCCGCCAGTCGGTGAGCTACGCGACGGGTGCAGAGCCGCTGTTCCAGCTTGTCCTAGTCCCGTCCGATGGCGCCCGCTGCGACTTTCGGTTCGTTGTTTGCCCGGCCAGTGCCGACTCAACAAAAGCAGAGCACTCTTGGACGGTCTGCTGCGAAGGCCGAATCGAACCTTTAGTGGAGCCTGAAGACTCCTCGAACAAGCCGGCCGCATTCGGTTACGCGCAGCGTTCGGGGTCCGACTACTACGCAGAACTAGCGACCCTGGGCTACGATCTCGGTCCCGCCTTTCAGTGGATTGACGGGGTGTTCGATGGTGCTGGCCACGGTGGTAGGTTACAAACTCCGCCGGCCACAGGGAGCTATGAGGACATGCACCCCGGGCTCATCGATAGTTGCTACCAACTCGCGCTGGTGCGGAAGATCCCCGAGATGCGCCGAGCACCAGGATCTGTACTCGTGCCATTCGAGATCAGCGAAATAAGGGTACGGGCCTTACCCGATAGCCGGGGACCGTTCATCTGCCGCGTGGAGGAACAGGCAACCGGTCAGGAGGCGATGGCCGCCGATCTAGATGTTTGGGCCGGCGACCCGCCGACAACAGGTCCGTTTCTCTCGATCGGTCGATTGGTCGCACGCCCAGCGTCGCGCGAGCGGCTGCGCGGCGCGCCAACGGGTATACCCGTCTTCGAGGTGGCTTGGCAGGATGCAGCCCCGGTAGCCTCAAGTGCCTCGATTTCAGGCGGGCACTGGCTTGTCCTGACACCGAATGATGGCTCGGGGCGGCGGCTGGCGGACGCCCTCTCTAAGCACGGCGCGACGACCAGCCTTGTCTTTGCGGGATCTGAGTTTAAGGCGATGGGCAATCAATGCTTCATCGTGAACCCCGGACGGCCGGACCATTTCGATGCTGTCTTAGATGCACTGGCAACGGATGTGCCATGCCGGACCCCGAATGACAGGCGCCGTCCTCGTCTCGCCGGGATCGTTCATCTTTGGGGACTCAGTCTCAATAACGCGCTGGCCCCTGAGCATGCCATACCTCTTGGCGCTGGCGCGATGATCGCGGTCGTGCAGATGCTGTTGCGTCGCACAGAGGTCGCCGGAGCGCGGCTGGTCACCGTCACCCGCAATGTTTGGGGACAGCACGGCGCCGTGACCGATGATTCCCCCATGCAGGCGCCTCAATGGGGACTGGCCCGGGTCATTGCTCTCGAACATCCCGAATTCCGCTGCCTTGCCATCGATGTGGCTGACGAGGCGCTTGCATCGATGAGTGCGCTCGCCTGCGAAATCGTGGCTGATGAGAGAGAGACCGATGTTGCGCTCGGTGCCTCGAGCCGACGCGTCGCTCGGTTGACCGAATTACCACTGCCCGCACTCAAGGCACCGTACACGGCGCAGCCGGGCAGAACCTATCTCATCACGGGAGGCTTGGGAGCACTAGGTCTGCGATTGGCTGAATGGCTCGCTGAGCGAGGTGCGCGGTCGCTCGCTTTAATAGGCCGAAGGGGCCGTGTCGAAACCGAACCGCAACGCGCCACGCTTGCGGGGCTGGAGGCAAGAGGTGTGCGCGTCCGAGTTGAGAGCTGCGACGTCACGGACGCCGCGGCTCTCGGCGAGGTAATCAATTGCCTGACCCAGGGCGGCACGCAGCTGTGCGGGGTCTATCACCTCGCCGGGCAGGTGGACGATGCTACGTTGAGCACACTGACACTCGATCAACTGCACCGAGTGATTAGACCAAAGCTCTTGGGTGCGTGGAATCTGCATAGGCTGACCCAGGGGATGCCACTAGATTGTTTCGTGATGTTTTCATCCGTGGCGTCGCTCTTCGGCACCCCGGGGCAGGCCAATTATGCGGCGGCCAATGCGTTTCTGGACGCACTGGCGCATCAACGGCGGGCCCAGGGACTGCCGGCCCTGAGCATCAACTGGGGGCCGTGGGCCGAAGCCGGCATGGCGGCCCGGCTTGGGCAAGAGGCCGCAAAGCGCAGGGCCGCGAACGGCATCGGCGACATTACCCCGGAGGCGGGTCTACGAGCGATGGAGCGCTTGCTCTCCGACCGCGGGGCCATACAAGCCATGGTCTCGCCGATGGACTGGCGGAAATTCCTCGCTGGGGGCGCGCGTCCGTTTTTTGAGACGGTCGGCGAAAGCCGCCGGCCACAGGTGGACTCGGATGTCGTAAGTCGGCTTAAGGAGAGCCCGCCTGACCAACGCCGGCTCGTGCTGACTACCTACCTAGCCGCCCAGGTGGCCAAGGCAGTAGGCCTGCCTTCTCCTGATGGGATCGATCCTGATCAGCGGTTCATGGACCTCGGCATCGATTCGCTCATCGCCATCGAACTCCGAAACCGCCTCCAGTCCAATTTGGGGGTCGATATCCCGTTACAAAATTTCGCCGGGGCCACCAGTATGGCGCAACTTGTCAGCCTCCTGCTTGAACAGTTGGCGTTAGCCAGAGTCGCGACGGTCATCCCCAGTCGAATCGAAGAGGAAACGGAGGAAATCACCGTATGAGTTTGCAGGTTGCGAAAGTGGACGAGCTGATTGCGTTGCTGGCGGAGAAGGGCGTGCAGTTATGGGCGGATGGCGATCAGCTTCGCGTCCGCGCGCCCAAAGGAGTATTAACCGCTGAGCTTCCCGATCTGCTGGCTCTACATAAGCACGATCTACTCCGCAAGTTGCAGGAGCGGCAGTCCGAGGCGGTCGATGCCTCGCTGCCGCGCCTCACGCCGCATCCCGAGCAGCGATACGAGCCGTTTCCATTGAATGATATCCAAGAGGCGTACTGGGTAGGCCGCTCAGGGGCGGTCGAGTTGGGGAACGTTACTACTCACGCGTACATGGAAATCGATGGAAGTGGGGTAGATCTCAAGCGGATGTCAGCAGCGCTTCAGAAACTCATCTTACGCCAGGATATGCTGCGCGCCATCGTTCTTCCGTCCGGCGAACAGAGAATCCTGTCTGACGTACCTCCGTACCAGATGCCGGTCCTTGACCTGAGCACGAAGACTGACAGGGATGCGGCGGTCGTGCTGGAGGCTATCCGTGAAGAGATGTCGCATCAGGCGCTGGCATTCGACCGCTGGCCGCTGTTCGATATCCGGGCGACGCTCATGGCTGGCGATCGCATGCGGCTCCATATAAGCATAGATCTGATCATCATGGACTTGGGCAGTCTGCACGTCTTCCTGAGGGAATGGGAGGCCCTCTACCTGCATCCCGACGAACCGCTGCCTGCGCTGGAGATCTCTTTCCGTGATTTCCTCCTGACCGAACGGGAGATCGAGCGGACCGAACTGTTCAAGCGTTCCGAGCGGTATTGGCTAGACCGACTGGAAACGCTTCCGCCGCGCCCGCAGCTACCGCTGGCCGCGAATCCCGCTGCGATTGAGAAGCAGCGATTCACGCGACGGCATTTTGTGTTGGACGAAAAAAAGTGGCGATCGCTGAAGGAGCGTGCCCGGCGCGCCGAGTTGACGCCCTCAGGTCTGCTGCTCGCGGCTTTTGCCGAGGTACTCGAATTCTGGAGCCAGAGCCCGCTGTTCACGCTCAACCTCACGTTTTACAACCGCCTCCCACTTCATCCGCAGGTGAACCAGGTTATCGGAAATTCCATTTCCGTCGTTCTGCTAGCGGTAGACAACTCTGCGGATGACACATTCGCGGAGCGGGCGAGACGCCTCCAGCAGCAGCTCTGGCAGGACCTCAACCATTCGTACATGAGCGGCGTGCGTGTCCTTCGCGAATTGGGTCGCAGGCAGGGACATGTGCCGAGCGCTCTGATGCCCGTGGTGTTCACGAGCGTCCTTGGATTGGAGGGCTTCGGCAGGGGTTTGAAGTCGTCCGCGTTCGGCGAGACGGTGTACACGATTAGCCAGACCCCGCAGGTATGGCTCGATCACCAAGTGCTCGAGGACCGGGGCGCGCTCTCGACGAGTTGGGATGCGGTGGAGGAGCTATTCCCGGGAGGCCTTCTCGACGACATGTTCGAGGCCTACCACCGACTACTGGAAGGGCTTGCCGCAGAAGAGGGTCTGTGGCACGCGCAACAGATAACGATGCTGCCGGCTCGGCAAGTGGCGATCCGCTCAGCCGCCAATGCTACCGAAACGCCGGTGCGCGAGGGCATGCTGCACACGGCGTTAGCTGCGCATTCCCAAACCTCGGAAGACAGTCCGGCAGTGATCGCGCCCGGCCGCACTCTCACCTATCGCGAGCTTTTTGAAGCCTCGAACCGGTTGGCGAGGTGGTTACGCCAGTCGGGAGTTCGCCCGAACGCCCCAGTCGCCGTGGTGATGGAAAAAGGCTGGGAGCAAGTCGTGGCCGTGATGGGAGTACTGGCTTCCGGAGCTCCCTACATGCCCGTAGATCCCGCCGTGCCGAGCCAGCGTTTGAAGTTTCTGCTGGAGTATGGCGAGGTTCGGGTGGCCCTCACTCAGTCGCATCTGGATGCCGGGCTGCAGTGGCCGGTAGGCGTGGAGCGATTGACGGTCGATAAGTTTGACTTCTCCGGCTTCGACGCAGGTCCGCTGGAAACCGTCCAGACTCCCGACGACCTCGCTTATGTGCTCTTCACCTCTGGATCTACGGGCAACCCCAAAGGCGTGATGCTCGATCATCGTGGCCCGCTCAACACCATCCGTTTCTTCAACGAGCGATTCAAAGTCGGACCGCAGGATCGCGCTTTGGCCATTTCGGCGTTGAATTTCGATCTATCGGTTTACGACGTGTTCGGCATCTTGGGCGCCGGGGGCGCACTTGTCATACCGGATCCGGCCCTCATCAAGGAACCAGCTCACTGGGCTGAGCTCATGGCCGAGCACCGGGTCACCCTATGGAATTCGGTGCCGACGCTAATGAAGATGATGGTGGAGCATTTGTCTTCAGTGCCGAAAAAAGCCCCGCCTGGGCTGCGACTGGTTGTGATGGCCGGCGACTGGATTCCAGTTAGCCTTCCCGACCGTATAAAGGCGTTATGGCCTGGAATTCAAGTGATCGCGTCGGGAGGCCCCACTGAAACTTCGGTTTGGAATGTCCACTACACCATTGAGACGGTGGATCCCGCCTGGGCGAGCATACCGTATGGCCGGCCAATCGCCAATAATCGGTACCACGTGATGGATGAGCGCCTGCGGCATCGACCCGAATGGGTTCCTGGAGAGCTAATGGCCGAGGGAATCGGGCTAGCAAGGGGCTACTGGCGCGATCCCGATGCTACCGATGCGCGGTTCGTCATTGATCCTGACTCGGGGAAGCGGCTCTACAAGACTGGCGATCTGGGTCGCTACCTTCCCGACGGCAATCTGGAGATCCTCGGCCGCATGGACTTCCAGGTGAAGATTGATGGGTACCGCATCGAGCTTGGAGAGATCGAAGCGGCGCTAAGGGATCACCCTGCGGTGCGCGAGGCGGTTGTTAGCGCCGTGGGTGAGGATCGCGAACGCCGACGACTGGTGGCGTACGTGGTGGCGACTCATGCATCCACAAGTTCCCCGGAGTCTGCTCAGTTCAAGCTTGAGCAACGCGGCCTAAGGTGTCCGGAGCCGCACCAAGAAGTGGTGGAACTGTCGCGCCGCCAGTTTGACGCGCATCGCGCGGCAGTCTACCAAGAACGCAGGTCCACCCGGACTTTCCTTGAGCGCCCGGTGCCGTTGCAGCGCATCAGCCGTCTACTCGATTGCCTGGAGCAGATGAAGCGGGAGGACTCGCCGCTGCCGAAGTACTTTTATCCTTCGGCCGGCAGCCTATATCCGGTTCAGACGTATCTCCACGTGAAGGCCGCCCGGGTAGAAGGGCTGGAGGAAGGAACGTACTACTATGATCCCTCCAACCACCGCTTGATACAGCTCGAACTTGGAGCGCGAATCGTGAGTGCCGCCCACGTGCAGCACAACCGGCCAATGTACGAGCAGGCTGCATTTTCGCTGTTCCTCATCGCACAAATGGACGCGATCGTTCCGATCTACGGCAAAGAACTGGCTGACCGATTCTGCATGCTGGAAGCCGGCTATATGGGCCAGGCGCTGACGATGAGCGCGCACGAGCACGAGATGGGTCTCTGCCCGATTGGGGCGCTCGACTACGACGCAGTGCGTGCCTATTTCCGGTTAGACGCGGGGCACGTGTTTCTACATAGCTTCTTGGGAGGGCTGGAAGGGCCCCCGGAGCGGAACGGTGGTCGGCAAAGCCTGGAACAGGAACTCCGGAGCTTCCTCCGAGAGAAGCTGCCTGAATATATGATGCCCTCCGCATACGTGTTTATGGATGCTCTGCCCCTGAGCGCCAATAACAAAGTCGACCGACGGTTACTGCCCGATCCATCCGTCGCGTTATCGCCGAACCGTCCGGAGAACGTCATGCCCAGGACGGATGTCGAACGGGCCTTGGCTCAGATCGTGCGCGAAGTTCTCGGCCTTGAGTCCGTCGGAGTACACACCACGTTTTTCGAACTCGGTGGTACGTCGGTCGACTTAGTGAAGATTCACGGCAAAGTCAATGAACGACTCGGTCGCGATATTCGCGTGGTGGATCTCTTTCGCCGTCCGACCATCAACCTGCTAGCGGAATATTTGAGCCAGGGCGATGACGGAAGCGCGCTGGACCGGATCGAACTGGAAGCGGCGAAAAGGCGGGAAGCACGAGACAGGCGGCGTCTGCGGCAAGGAGACTGACTGAACCGTAGTGCGTTCGGTGAACCAATCGGGTAACCGTCCGCGCTGGCATGCAGTCCCCGCGGTGCTCTTGGGCGATCGAATCCCTTGCGGCGGATGCGGAACAAGTAGGAGGCGTCGTTGTGAGAGGGGTCGGGCGGCAGGATGGGTATCGAATCGTACGTGAGGCGGTGGAAAAGATTGAGCGGTCATAGAACAACAACACCCTGGATTGCCCGTCACCGGCCGCGTCCGGATGCCAGCGTCCGACTCTTCTGCCTGCCATCTGCCGGAAGCGGGGCCTCGAGCTATCGCAACTGGTCTAGTGAACTCCCAGCTCATATCGAAGTCTTGCCGATTCAATCTCCAGGCCGCGAAGACCGTTTCGCAGAAGAACCATTGCGGCGCATGGAAGATATGGTGGGAAGTCTGATTGACTCTCTTCGGCCGTTCATGACTGACCTGCCATTTGCATTCTTTGGACATAGCCTCGGTGGTATCGTCGCGCTCGAAATAACTAGAGATTTAGCTGGACGCCGGGGCCCACTCCCATGTCATGTCATTATCTCCGCTCGTCCCGCGCCTCACCTGCGCCTGCGACGTGTTCCGGTTGCCCAGCTCTCGTCAGAGGAGCTGACGGAGTGGCTTCGCCACGTCCATGGCACCTCCGAGATAGTTCTGCAGAGTCGTGAAATGATGGACCTCTTACTCCCAGCGATGCGAGCGGATCTTGAAATCGACGACACGTACCGATCCGCGCCCGACCCTGTGCTTGCATGTCCTCTGACAGTTCTGGGAGGACTTCACGATGAGGAAGCCAGACCAGAGGAATTGAAAGAGTGGGATCGCTATACCAGCTGCTCATTCAGGCTGCGCCTGGTTGAAGGGGACCACTTCTTCCCCTTCAATGAAGGCAGGTCCGCTGCCCTCACGGTGGTCGAAGAGGCGTTACTGGCTTGACTTTCGAAAGCCAGCGGCGCGAGAGCACCTCCCAGGAGCGAGCGAGTATGCCGGCAGGGGAAGACCGTGACCAGGGTCGCGGGATTGCCATTATCGGGATGAGTGGACGCTTCCCGGGCGCGGGGAACGTGGACGAGTTCTGGCGCAACCTGGCGGGCGGAGTGGATGCCATGCGGCCGCCGAAACCCGAAGATCGGGCCCGCACCCGGCTCGGTCCCGACGTTCTCCGCCACCCCGATTACGTGGGCTCCGGGTATTGGCTGGACGACGAAAGGCTTTTTGACGCCGGGACCTTCGGGTTCAGCGCCGCTGAGGCGTGTATTACGGACCCGCAGCACCGCATTTTCATGGAATGCGCATGGGAGGCGCTGGAATCGTCAGGCTATCTATCGAAAACGACAGACTTGCGCGTCGGGCTTTACGCGGGATCGAGTTCCAGCCAGTACCTGGAGCACAACCTGCACTCGTCGATGGAAGCAACGCGTCGTCCGACCCAGTACCTGCAGCGTCTGATCGGCAATGACAGGGACTACCTCACTACACATGTTTCCTACAAGCTGAACCTGCGAGGGCCGAGCTTGGGTGTGCAGACAGCATGCTCGACGTCGCTGGTCGCGGTGTGGCTGGCGTCCCAGCAGCTGAACAACTACGAATGCGATCTGGCGCTGGCGGGGGGCGTGAGCGTGAGACACCCTGCACACAAGTACCTCGGCTACATCTACGAACAGGGCAACATTCTGTCGCCCGACGGCCATTGCCGTCCATTCGACGCATCCGCCGGTGGAACGACGTTCGGCAGCGGAGCCGGAGTGGTCCTGCTCAAGCGGCTGGAGGAGGCCATTGCCGATCGCGACACGATACTGGCGGTGATCAAGGAAGCGGCGGTCAACAACGATGGCGCGGTGAAGATGGGATTCACGGCTCCGAGCCTGGAAGGCCAGGTGGAGGTGGTGGGACTGGCGCAGGCCATGGCGGGAGTGCATCCCGAGAGCATCGGTTATATCGAGGCGCACGGCACTGGCACACCTTTGGGGGACCCGGTGGAGATCGCCGCGCTCACCCAGGTGTTTCGCAGGAAGACGCAAAAACGGGGGTTTTGCGCCATCGGGTCGGTGAAGTCGAACGTGGGGCATCTGGAATCGGCGGCCGGGGTGACGGGCCTGATCAAGACGGTGCTGGCACTCGAGCATAAGCAGATTCCTCCAAGCCTACATTTTCAGTCGCCCAACCCGGAGATCGATTTCGCCGCGAGTCCGTTCTACGTCAACACTGAACTCAAGGATTGGACGAGCCCTGGCGGCGTGCCCCGCCGCGCCGGGGTTAGTTCGTTTGGGATCGGCGGCACGAATGCGCACGTGATCCTGGAGGAAGCGCCCCCGGGTCCAACTGTACGTCCCGGTGGGATACGACGGCCATGTCACATCCTGACGTTGTCGGCGATGGACGATAAGGCGCTGCGTGAGTTGTCGGAGCGATACGTCGATTTTCTGGCATCCGGGCCAGAGGTTGATTCGGTCTGCTTCACATCGAACACGGGACGGCGGCATTTCAAGCAGCGCTTGGCAGCGGTGGCCGCCACGGTGGAGGAACTGCGAGAGGAACTGAGCACCTTCGTTCAAGAAAGAGAGAGCCTTGGGCTATTTACTGGGGAGCTGCATGGGGAAACTCCTTCCGGCGTGGCGTTTCTGTTCACGGGTCAAGGCTCGCAGTATCCCGGGATGGGGCAGGAACTTTATGCGACCCAGCCGGTATTCCGGAGTGTGCTGGAAGACTGCGCGAGCATCCTCGGTCCGCTCCTGGAAAAGCCGTTGCTGGAGGTGCTCTACGATTGCGACGGCGGCAGACTGCTGCACGAGACTGCTTACACGCAGCCGGCATTGTTTGCGGTGGAATATGCGTTGGCGAAGCTGTGGGAGAGTTGGGGAGTCCGGCCAACGGCGCTGCTGGGGCACAGCGTTGGCGAGTATGTGGCAGCCTGCCTGGCGGGGGTGTTCCGTCTGGAAGACGGCTTGGAGTTGGTCGCGATGCGCGGCCGACTGATGCAGGCTCTGCCGGCTGGGGGCGGGATGGTGGCTGTGTTTGCCGAGGAGGAGCGGGTGCGGGCTGCCCTGGCCGGTGCAGGCGGAGAGGTATGCGTGGCCGCCGTAAATGGAGCGCAGCACACGGTTGTGTCGGGGCGGAGCGAGAGGCTGGAGGCGGTCTTGGCGCCGCTGGCAGCCGAAGGAATCAGGCTCGAAAAGCTAACTGTGTCGCACGCTTTCCACTCACCCTTGATGGAGCCGATGCTGGCCGACTTCCGCCGCGCCGCCGCGCATGTCGAGTTTCGGCGGCCGGAGATCCCGATCATCTCCAATGTGACCGGGGAGTTCGCGGGCGCGGCCATTGCGTCTGCGGAGTACTGGGTGGAACACGTGCTGCGGCCGGTGCAGTTCGCGGCCGGCATGAGAAGACTGGGCGGAGGGGACTACGGCGCATTGCTGGAGATTGGCCCGCATCCCGTGCTGCTGGGCATGGGCCAGCAGTGTGTGACGGAGAACGGGAACGGGAGATTGTGGCTCGCCAGTCTTCGCCGCGGGGTGCCGGAGTGGCGGCAGATGCTGCTCTCTCTTGGCCGCCTGTATGTGGCGGGGGCAGGGGTGAACTGGGAAGGATTCGACGAGCCGTACGCACCCTCGCGCATCACGCAGCCGACTTACCCGTTCCAGCGCAAGCTCCATTGGGTGGAGGAACCGGAGGATGAGGAAGGTCACGGGGTTGTTCCCGGGATTATTGAAGAAGATAGCAAGGTCCATCCCCTGCTGGGCCGTCGCATCTGCCTGGCCGGATCGCGAGAGCTGCGTTTCCAATCCCGCATTGGCAGGGAGCACCCTGCGTTCCTGGACGATCACCAGTTGTTCGATAAGTGCGTGCTGCCGATGGCGGCGTATCTGGAAGCGGCGCTCGCGGCTGGCGAGGTGGCGCTTAGAACGAGACGGCTGGTGCTGGAAGAGGTGGTCATCCACAAAGCACTCGTTCTGCCGGAGACGGTCGAGGCAGTCCTGCAGACGGTCCTCGTGCCGGACGCAGCCGGGGCTTATCGGTTCGAAATCTACAGTCTGGCGAGCGCCGATTCCTGGACGTTGCACGCGGCCGGACGGGTGTTGGCCGGGAGCGGATCCGCCGGCACAGCAGTATGGCCCGATAGCGTCGAGGAAATCGACGTCGGTAACTTTTACCGGCAATTCGCCGGGCGCGGGCTGGGTTACGGGCAGGATTTCCGGACCATCCGCAAGCTGCATCGCACCCAGGAAGGATCGGCGGCAGAAGTGGGAGTGCCGGACGCGGGCGACTATCTGCTGCATCCGGCGTTGCTGGACGGCTGTCTCCAAGCCACCGCGGGAGCCCAGCTGGCACTGGACAATAGCCATACTTACGTGCCTACCGGTCTGGCGCGGCTGGAGCTGTTTCGCGAGCCCGGGAATAACGTCTGGGCCCGCACGAGCCTATCTGATTCGATGGATATCGAGTTGTTCCATGAAGACAGTGCGGTGGTATGCCGCATTGAAGGGCTGGCGCTGAAGCGCATTTCGGTCGAAGCCCTTGGTTCGGGAGAGATCGAGGACTGGGTCTATCGAATCGTCTGGAAGACGCAGCCGCTGCATGAGCTCTCAGAGCCGAAGCCTGGAATGTGGCTGATTGTGAGCGGTTCGACGGAGATCGGGCGGGAGCTGGCGGCCGAACTTCGAGAGCGAGGACAGCAAGCAGTGGTGGGGGAAGCCGACGGCGAACTGATCGACACTCCGGGTGTTTGCGGCATCATCCATTTCGGGGGGCTGCGCTCGGCTATGAATGTGGCGCAGCGTGCGAAGCAGCAGGTATGGCTGGTGACGCGTGGCGCACAAGCGGTGGGCGAGGCACCGGGAGCGCTAAACCTGGAACAGGCTCCGGTCTGGGGATTGGGGCGGGCGATTGCGGTCGAGCGCCCCGAGCTGCGGTGCCGATGTGTGGACCTCGACCCGGACAAGCCAGCAGGCGAAGTGCGCGAACTGGCTGACGAAATCCTCCATGCCGGTGGCGAGGACCAAGTGGGCTGGCGACGAGGCACGCGGTATGTGGCGAGGCTGGAGCGCTGGGTGGAAGGCTCGCGACTGGCGATCCCTGATCGCGACGCATTCCGGCTTGCGATCCCTGGCAATGGCGTGCTGGCGGAAATGCGTCTGCAAGCGGCGCCGCGACGCCGACCTGGACCCGGCGAAGTGGAGATCCGGGTGGCGGCTGCCGCACTGAACTTTCGCGACGTGCTCTACGCGCTGGGAGTTCTTCCCCACCACGACGGTATGGCCGTGGGCTCCGAATGTGCAGGGACGGTGGCCGAGTTGGGCGAAGGCGTTACCGGCTTCCACCGTGGGGACGAAGTGGTGGCGCTAGCCGCAGGCAGTATGGCCAGCCGGGTGACGGTCGCACAGAAGTTGGTGTTCCCGAAACTGCCTGAGCTGAGCATGGAGGAAGCGGCCGCGACACCGATTGTCTTTCTCACCGCGTGCTACGGGCTGCATCGGTTAGCCAAGATCCAAGCCGGGGAGCGGGTACTGATTCACGCGGCGGCGGGCGGTGTCGGCCAGGCAGCCATTCAACTGGCCCACAACGCGGGGGCGGAGGTTTTCGCCACCGCCAGTCCGGCCAAGTGGGAGTTCCTGGAGGCCGCCGGCGTTCGGAAGGTAATGAATTCCCGCACGCTGGATTTTGCCGACCAGGTGCTGGCGCTCACCCACGGGCAAGGAGTGGATGTGGTGCTCAATTGCCTCAACGGTGAGTTTATTCCAAAGAGCTTCGAGGCATTGCGGCGCGGGGGGCGCTTTCTTGAAATCGGCAAGGTCGGCATCTGGGACGCGGAGCGGGTTCGGGGTCTTCGTCCAGACGCTGCTTATTTCGTTTACGACATCGCCGCCGAAATGGCACGCGACCTGGGCGCGATGCGTGAAATGCTGGCCAAGATCACGAACGATTTGCGCGAAGGCCGGCTTCGCCCGCCCACGCTACGGGTGTTTCCCATTACCCAGGCACCGGATGCGTTTCAGCTGATGGCGGCAGGGCGGCACGTAGGCAAGATCGTGCTTTCCATGGAATCCGTGGGCCGAGCGCCGGTACGGTGCGATAGCAGCTATCTCATTGCCGGAGGCCTGGGAGAACTGGGCTTGAAGGTCGCCGCCTGGATGGCACGGCAGGGAGCGGGGCGGGTGTTGCTTTGTGGACGCAGCAAGCCTGGGCCGTCCGCCCGTCGTGCTATCGAGGAGATTACGCGCGAAGGGACACAGGTAGAGGTGGTGCAGGCCGACATCGCTTGCCTGGAACAAGTACAAAGGCTGATCGGCACCGCCCATCGGCAGGATCTCCCGCTGCGCGGCATTATTCATGCTGCCGGAGTGTTGCGCGACCGCCTGTTGCAGGAGATGAGCTGGGAAGACATGCAGGAAGTCTTGGGCGCCAAAGTGGACGGCGCCTGGAACCTGCACCTGGCCAGCCGCGCCTGTCCCCTGGACTTCTTCGTCTGCTTCTCCTCCACGGCTTCGACGCTGGGCTCCGCCGGGCAGGCCAATTACGCGGCAGCCAATGCGTTTCTGGACGCACTGGCGCATCAACGGCGAGCCCAGGGAGTGCCGGCACTAAGCATCAACTGGGGGCCGTGGGCCGAAGCCGGCATGGCGGCCCGGCTTGGGCAAGAGGCCGCAAAGCGCAGGGCCGCGAACGGCATCGGCGACATTGCCCCGGAGGCGGGTCTACGAGCGATGGAGCGCTTGCTCTCCGACCGCGGGGCCATACAAGCCATGGTCTCGCCGATGGACTGGCGGAAATTCCTCGCTGGGGGCACGCGTCCGTTTTTTGAGACGGTCGGCGAAAGCCGCCGGCCACAGGTGGACTCGGATGTCGTAAGTCGGCTTAAGGAGAGCCCGCCTGACCAACGCCGGCTCGTGCTGACTACCTACCTAGCCGCCCAGGTGGCCAAGGCAGTAGGCCTGCCTTCTCCTGATGGGATCGATCCTGATCAGCGGTTCATGGACCTCGGCATCGATTCGCTCATCGCCATTGAACTGCGCAACCGCCTTCAGACAGACTTAGGCGGCCCTCTCGCGCAGACAGTAATCTTTGACCATCCAACTCTCCGCCTGCTCGTCGACCATTTGGAAACGTACCTGGCGGCTCTAGCAGAGGGCAGGGGTGGAGGGATGCAGCGGATCGAGCGCCGCAGCATGAATGGACGGTGTCCTCTTTCCTACGCGCAAGAGCGGCTGTGGTTTCTGGATCAGCTGGCTCCGGGCAGCCCGGTTTACAACATCGTGGATGTAGTCCAGTTGGAAGGGAACTACGACGCCGAGGCCCTGCAGCAAGCTGTGAACGAAATCGTGCGGCGCCATGAACCGCTCCGAACGGCCTTTTCCAATCGCGACGGACAGCCCATGCAGATCGTCTTGCCCACCCTCGACATCGTGTTTCCGGAACTCGACCTGCGCGCGCTGCCGGAAAAGGAACGCGAGGATACCTGGATCAAGCTGGTGCGGGAGGAAGGGCGAAAACCATTCCATCTGGCGCAACCTCCTCTGCTGCGCGGCACCTTGGTGCGCTGGAGTGAGCAGAAACAGCTTCTGCTGCTGACCCTCCACCACATCATTGCCGACGAGTCGTCGATGGAGATTCTGCAGCGAGAACTGCACACGATCTACCGCCTGTTCTCCACGGGGGAGCCGTCGCCTCTACCGGAACTGCCGATCCGTTACACCGACTTCGTTCGCTGGCAGCGGGGATACTTGCAAGGGGAGGTATTGCAGAAGCAGGCTGCGTTCTGGAAGGAAGCACTGGCCGGCGCTCCCACCATTCTGGAGCTGCCCACAGACAAGCCGCGTCCTGCGGTGCAGAGTTTTCGTGGCGCGACGGAGGCGTTCGCGCTGCCCAAGGAACTGCTGGAGCGGTTGAGGCTGTTGAGTCGTCAACAGGACGCTACCCTGTTCATGACCTTGGCTGCGGTTTTCATTGCTCTGTTGCATCGCTACACCGGCCAGACGGATATCTTGGTCGGCACTCCTATCTCCACTCGCACGCGCAGCGAGACCGACAATTTGATCGGATTATTCCTTAATCTTGTGGTTTTGCGCGCAGAGTTCCACGATCAGGAGAGCTTCCAGTCCCTGCTTCAGCAGGTACGGCAAAGGGCTGTCGGGGCATATGGCCATCAGGATCTGCCCTTCGAGCAACTGGTCACCGAACTAGCGCCGGAAAGAGATCTCAGTCGTGCCCCGCTGTTCCAAGTCATGTTCGTCCTGTTCAGTACGGACGCTGTTTCCCGGACCTCGGACGTGGCCGGGCTCTCACAACTGACGACCGGCACGTCGAAGTTTGATCTCACGCTGGCCGTTTCCGAGACGGAAGCAGGCTTGAGGGGATTGGTCGAGTACCGCACCGATCTCTTCGAAGTCGACACCATTCGGCGCCTGTGCGGACACTACGAGACTTTACTGGAGGCGGTCACCCGCGATCCTGCCCAGATCGTTTCTGCTCTTCCCATCCTGCCCCACGCCGAACGTCAGCAACTGCTCGTGGAGTGGAACAACACGGCTGTGGCGCATCCGGAGAACGATCTCTGCTTCCATCAGATGATTGCAGAGCAAGCCCAGCAAGACCCCGATCAGGTGGCGCTTATCTTTGAACAACAGCAGCTCACCTATGGCGAGCTCGACCGACGCGCGAACCAGCTCGCGCGGCACCTGCAATTCCTTGGGGTCGAGCCGGAGGCTCTGGTGGGGCTATACGTAGAACGCTCATTGGAGATGGTCGTGGGACTGCTGGGCATTCTCAAGTCAGGCGGCGCCTATGTGCCTCTGGATCCTTCTTTCCCTCAGGCCCGATTGGCGTACATGATCGCCGACAGCGGCATGCGCGTGCTGGTCACGCATCGCCAGCTCGACCAGAGGCTCCCGGTGCGCCCGGCGTCGATCCTGCATCTGGACGCCGACTGGGAGACGATCGCGCGGCAAAAAACGACGGGGCCGGAGTTGCCCGCAAGGCAGCCGGAAAATCTCGCTTACGTACTCTACACTTCCGGTTCTACGGGGAAGCCTAAGGGCGTGGCCATACCGCATGTCGCAGTTGCGAACTTACTACACTCCATGCAGCGCGAGCCCGGCTTCACTGCAAGAGACAGGCTTCTAGCCGTGACCACTTTGTCGTTCGACATTGCCGGGCTGGAGCTCTACCTGCCTCTGGTCAGCGGCGGAACCACGGTGATCGCCAGCCGTGAAGACAACTACGATCCCGCCCGGCTGATGCAACGCATCCGCCAGTCGCAATGCACGGTGATGCAGGCGACCCCGGCCACTTGGCGGGCGTTGCTCGAGGCCGGCTGGGAAGGTTCCACAACGCTGAAACTGCTGTGCGGCGGCGAGGCCCTGCCCAGCGATCTGGCGCAAGCGCTGCTGCCCCGCTGCGCCCAGTTATGGAACATGTACGGCCCGACCGAGACCACGATCTGGTCCACCATCCACCAGGTCACCTCCGTCCACGGTCCGGTTCCCATCGGTCGGCCTATCGACAACACTCAGGTGTTCATCTTGGACGGGCATTGCCAGTTGGCTCCGGCGGGTATCGTGGGCGAGCTGTACATCGGCGGCTCCGGCTTGGCCCGCGGCTACTTCGATCGCCCGGAACTGACCGCGGAGCGCTTTGTCAGACATCCCTTCGCAGCCAACCAACGGTTGTACCGCACCGGCGACCTGGCGCGGTGGCTTCCCGACGGCACCCTGGAGTGCCTGGGCCGCGTGGACCACCAGGTGAAGATTCGGGGATTCCGCATTGAACCGGAAGAGGTGGAATCAGCTCTCGCTCGCCACCCGGCGGTCGGTCAATGTGTTGTGGACGCACGAGAGGACTCCCATGGCGACAAAATCCTGGTAGCCTACGCGGAACCGCGGCCCGCAGGATCCGCGCTGCCGGTCAGCGATCTTCGTGCCCAGCTGGCTAACGATCTGCCCGCCTACATGATCCCCTCCGCCTTCGTGGCCTTGGAGAAACTGCCCGTCACACCGAACGGCAAGATCGACCGCAGAGCTCTGCCTCCTCCCTCGTATGACCAAGTCCAGCCGGCTCCTGAATCGGTCGTCACACCCCGTACTGAGACCGAGAAGGCACTGGCGGCCATTTGGAACGACGTGTTGAAAGTGGAGTGCATTGGCATTCACGACAACTTTTTCGATTTGGGCGGGCACTCGCTTCTGGCCACAAAGTTGACGGCACGAGTCGAAAAAGCATTCGGCCGAACTTTGTCCCTCGCTGCCATATTTCAAGCGCCCACGATTCAGCAGCTGGCTGTGCTCCTTTCCGAGCAGCGTAAGCTGGAAGTAATTCCTGGCATCCTGCCGATCCAGACTGTCGGCTCGAGGCCTCCATTCTTTTGCGTTGGCGGCGAGCCTTTGATGTGGCCCCTTGCCAAACGTCTCGGCCCTCACCAGCCGTTCCTGGGGCTCGGTCTCGGAAAAGAAGACATCCAGGACCTGCCGGTGCGCTTCAAGCTGGAAGACATGGCTGAGGTCTTGGCGAGAAAGATGCGAGAAATACAGCCGGCGGGCCCGTACTTCCTTGGCGGTTGGTGCGCGGACGGAGTGTTTGCCTATGAGACTGCCCGGCAACTCTTGGCTCAGGGCGAGACCATTGCTCTGTTGGTATTATTCGATGCTTATAATCCGAATCCCATCGCCTCGCCACACACTCCGAACTCAAAAGAATCCGAATGGCGTCGGCTCTTAAGGAGAATACGGCATCATCATTTCAAGAATCTGCGCCGGATGACAACGACGGAACAGCTGGAATATCTTCGCGACCGGGTTCGAACGAAAGCGATGTTTCTGAAGTTCGCGAGTTGGGAGATCTCCTACAAGCTCCGTTTGTACGCAACGGAAGACTTCAAGGGGCTACCCCGGATCTATAGCAGCATGGCGTATGTCGCGGTCCGCCACTATCGGCCTCAGACATACCCAGGCCCAGTATTACTAATTCAACCAAACCCGCGTCTCGAAGCCCTCTCGATGGATCCCGAAATGGGTTGGGGCGACGTCGTGCGCGGAGGGTTGGAAATCCATTCGGTTTCCGGCGGCCATGAGGGCATGTTCAAAGAGCCACACGTAGACGCTCTAGCCGAGAAGCTGAGCGCTTGTCTCGTCGAAGCCGAGGCAGCGGCCACTAGAAGCCGCGCGGCTGCCGTCTAGCAAAAAGCCATAGCCTCTCAATCCTCATGGTGCCATCCACTTCGCACTCTGACATTGCCGCAGAACGAAGTACACGTGTGGCGCGCCACACTGGGCTTGGATCCTATCGGCAAGAGCTTCCACGACCGCAGCATGAGGGATCGGAACGTGGGTTGCCGTGGACGGCGGGGTTGGAACCTGCGCCAGCTCCGCCCGAGTGGTTTTGCCATCGCGAGAGATGAGTGTGCTTGTTTCAGAGATGTGGCTACTTCTCCTGTCAGAGTTGAATTCATCGCTAGAGCCGGTGCTTGATCGCCATTGGCGGGTCTAAAAGCCTCCCGTAGGAGGCTTTTATGACAACAATTCGAGCTGCGTTCTACGCGCGCGTCTCCAGCGAACAGCAGGCGGCCACGCACACAATCGAAAGTCAGATCTCCGCGCTCAACGAGCGCGCAGGAAGTGACGGCACACCAGTGCCGCAGGAGCGACAGTTTGTCGATGATGGGATCAGCGGGGCCACTTTGGCTCGCCCAGCTCTGGATCGGCTGCGCGATCTAGCGGCCGTCGGCGCAATTGACCGAATCTATGTCCATTCACCGGATCGGTTGGCGCGCAACTACGCGTACCAGGTGTTGCTCTTGGACGAGTGGCGCCGGACGAATGTTGAGGTTGTCTTTTTGAACAAGTCGCTCGGCAAGAGCCCGGAAGACGACCTATTGCTGCAAATGCATGGCATCATCGCCGAATATGAGCGAGCCAAGTTCATGGAGCGTAGTCGGCGCGGTAAGCGGCATGCCGCACAGAGCGGCTCACTGAATGTCATGTCCTGTGCTCCATTCGGATACCGCTATGTCTCCGTCCGCGAGGGCGGAGGCAAGGCCCGATTTGAACCGAATGCCGAGCAAGCACGCGTCGTCCAGCGTATCTTCTCCTGGGTCGGGCGCGATCGCTGTAGTCTGAACGAAGTCTGTCGGCGACTACAGAAGGCGGGTGAGTTGACGGCATCTGGACGGCGTGTCTGGTCCAAGCAGGCGGTTTGGCACATTCTTCAGAATCCTGCGTACGTTGGCCGGGCAGCCTACGGCAAAACGCGCATGATGCAGAGAACGAGGAAGACTCGTCCTCGACCGCCGCGTGGGCGGCCAGCGGAACCACGGAAAAGCAATACGCCGGTTGCAGTTGATTCCAAGGAATGGGTGTTCGTACCCGTTCCGCCACTAGTGGATGAAAGGTTGTTCCGAGTGGTACACGAACAACTGGAGGAAAACCGGACTCGCGCTCGCCTCGGTCGGCGTAGGCTTGGATATCTCTTACAGGGACTTACCTGCTGTGCAATCTGCCGTTACGCGTATTACGGCAAGACCACTCGCGAAAGAGGCCCAGGCCATTGCCTTAAGGACTATCGTTACTATCGCTGCACTGGATCAGATGGCTACCGCTTTGGGGGCGAACGCATTTGCACCAATGGGCAGATCCAGGCTGAGTTTCTGGAAGCCGCCGTGTGGCGTGAGGTCTGCGACCTTCTGAGGAATCCACAAAAGCTGGAGCGGAAGTTTAAGGAAGGCGGACAGTCTGATGCTTCCTTACAAAACGCGGAGTCCTTAAAAGCCCTGCGTCTCAAACAGCAACACGCTCTTGAGCGGCTGATCGATAGTTTCACCGAGGGTCTGATCGAAAAGGATCAGTTCACATCTCGAATGGCACGAACCAAGGGCCGCATCGCTGACCTTGACGCCCAGATACAGGCGTACTCTGGAGACGTCGATCAACTGGAAAACGTGCGACTCGCAGCGGAGCGGCTTCGAGAACTTTCGGCAACGATCGGACCGGACCTCGTGGATGCAGATTGGCATCGCAGACGAGAACTAACCCGAACACTCGTGCAGAAAGTGGAGATAGGAAAGGACAATATCAGAACCGTCTTTCGCCTGCTGCAGGATGCCGGGAGATCAGGGCCGGAGTCGATTGCTGCGACTTTGCCGCGATGCCCGAAACCAGGGGTCACGAACTAGTTCATCTCCCTTGGAGTTGTCTGGAGCGACAGGGGCGGCGAAGACCAAGGCGTCTTTGGCAATGGCGTCTTAGACGGTGGTCACCTGCCACTGAAATGCGCGAAATTCGGCGAGCCTACGGTAGTCGCGTTCATTGGCGGTCAGCACCCGGATACCCAACCGCCCGGCGCTCATCGCAATCAGCGCGTCATTGGTAAGCCGCCCCTGTCCAATTTGTTCGTAACCATATTTGGCCGCTAGGCAAGCCAACACTCGACCCGTTTGAGTCCAGTCGCTGATGTTAGGCACCAGAATTCGCTTTACCCTGTCAAAATCTCGCTCCAGTCGCTCAAGTACGCGCAGCTCTCGGTCACCGGCGCCGGCGTAGAGTTCTTCGAGCACAACCGAACTCAACCATAATGGTGCGTCAGCAGCTACCCGTCTGATGGCGAGAGCGGCATCGTTTCCCCGACGCAGCGCGGAGATGTAAATCGAGGTGTCGAAAAGGGCGGGCTGCATCTAACCTGCCAGCGTGCTGTAGACGTCCTTAATCTCAATACCACTTTTGATAAAACGCTCCGTGGCTTGAAGGACCAAGCGATTCTTCCCATGCTCCGCAATCGCGAAGTCCAGAGCGCGCTCGATTGCCTCGGTTTCGGTTTTTGCGTGCAATGCTCGCTGAGCGCGCTTGATCTTGGTGGAGTCCAACTGAAAGTGTTTGTGAGTTCGTTTGGTCGATGTGGTCATCGAAGCGCTCCTCGCCGGCGCCAGTCTATCATTTATGTACATTGATTCGAGTGTTATGTACATTATCTTGAGGCTCTGGTTCGAGCATGCCCAATTCCGACCAATGCCGTTTCTGTCACATTGTCGCAGGTGTGTAGTCTCCGTGAATGGTCGCCGGCAGGTCTCCCAGAAGCCGACTTCTGGCCCGTGTCGGCGAGAAGCCCTCTAACTAGGCTGGCAACAGAATCCAGCGTGCAAGTGCTTAGTATGACTTGGATGGAAACCCTGCCCAACATTTACGCGTAGGCTTTTCATTCAGTGTCTCAGGATCTATGCCCCACGCTGGTGGCGATTCGCGTGAGGTTCCAAATGTCAGTCAGCAAGTAGAAAGTGCCCGAGCCGCGACCGATTCAGCCGCCCGAAATGTCCTCGGGCCGCATACACCGCACCGTGAATTACCGCGTTTGGCCCCGGCGCATTACCGCCGCCATTATTGATGGCGATCTTCTTTTTATGGCTTCCGACATTTTTTGCTTCCGGATTTTGCCGATGATGGTCCGTTAACTTGACTGCCTACAGCTTCCGAAGGCTGGAGAGTGGCGGCATCAACCAGTTCCGGGAGGCGCATTGGCGCTCAGATACTTGGCGACAGCGATCTCCAGGTTGTAGAGCATGGCGTCGCGCCCTATCGCCTGACCCAACTGTGATCTCTGGATGACTTCAAGCACTTCCGGGTTCATACCAACTAGCCACAGTCTCACGCCACGCTCGTGCTGTCGCTTCTCGCCTTCAGTCAACATTTTGAGGGCCGTGTACTCCAGATCAGGAACGCCTCGAAGATGAAGGGCAACGACCTTGGGCTGTGCTTGATCAATGAAGTATCTTATTTTCTCGGCGATGTGCTCAGCATTAACGAAGAAAACCCGGCCCTCCAGCCGCAGCAGCAGTACGCCGGCAAAAGTCTCATCCTCGGGATGTTTCTTTGATCGCGGCCGGAATACGTTCGTACCGGGCTTGCGTCCAAGTACATACACCGGCGGATCAGCGACCTGATAGGCAAGCGCCACCATCGACACGATAATCGCGACGACGATTCCCTTCAGCGTTCCTACCAGCACCACCCCCGAAAACGCGATGATGGCCCAGACAAACTCCGTGCGTCGAACGCTGAGAATTTCCCGGAATTCCGCGGGCTTGATGAGTCCGACCGAATAGACAATGACCACGGCCGCAAGCGTGGCTTGCGGCATCAAGCCGATGAGCGGCGCGAGAAACATCATGGTGATCAGCGTCATGGCCGCTGTCACAACTTCGGATAGCTGAGTACGAGCTCCTGCGAGACGATTCACCGCCGTCTGGGTGGTGCCACCACCACCGGGCATTGCGCCGAGTAGCGCGCCCCCGGCATTGGCGAGCCCGGTAGCTAGTAACTCTCGGTTCGCTCTCGGCGAGGGCTCATCGCTGCCTGCAAAAGCACGTCCGGCCGCGATCGTCTCCGTAAAGCTCATGAGCGCAATGCCCAAAGCGCCGGGCCAGAGTTGAGTTGCGAGCGATAAGACCGGAGGAGTGAACGACGGCACCCCCTGCGGGATGTGGCCGACCAGTTCTACTCCGTGTGCATGCAAGTTTAGGAAGTAAGCGCTGGCAATACCTGCTGCCACCGCGATCAGCGGAGCTGGCGTCATGGGCGTGAAATGCTCCATCGCAACCAGCAAGACGATCACGGAGACTCCGACGGCAAGTGTCGCCAGCGACGTCTTGGGAACACCGTGAAGCGTTGCCAGCAGGTTCTGGACGAACGTACCTCGAGCGAAATGAATCCCAAGAATCTTTGGAACCTGGTCAAGAACGATCACAACTCCGATGCCAGCCTTGAAGCCAATCAAGACTGGCTCGGAGATGAAATTGGCAACGAAGCCTAGTCGCAGGATCGAAGCCAGCACGAGCATGACTCCAACCAACAGCGTGAGTGTGGCAGAGGCAGCCAATAGAGAAGTTGGGTCTCCGTTCGGGACAACCTCACCCAGTTCGGCGGCAGCCAGGATCGCGATAGTCGTAGTCGTGCTTACGCTCAGGACGCGCGAGGTGCCCAGCACGGCGTAGATCACCATCGGCAGGAAGGCTGTGTACAGCCCCACCTGCACCGGCAGGCCGGCGATGGTCGCATACGCCATGGCTTTGGGGATAACCACCGCAGCGGTGGTCAACCCGGCGATCACATCGGGCCGCAGCCATGCTTTCCGGTAAGAGACAAGCCAATTTTCCATTGGAGGAAATGCCTTGTTACGATCAAAGACCCAGCACTCACTGTCCCGTCACTTGCTTTCGCGTCATTTCGCCAATGGCTTTCTGTGCCCCCTGCAACAGATCTTCGGGGCGGGCGCGCGCGAACACATCGAGCGTGCGGGCAATCAGCCCGGTCCAGCCCGTCTGATGACTGGCGCCCAACCCGGCGCCATTGTCGCCGTGGAAATACTCGTAGAACAGGATGTAATCGCGCCAGTAGGGGTCGTCCTGGAATTTCTTTGTGCCTCCGTAAACTGGTCGTTTGCCATTGGCATCGCGTAGAAAAATGCTAGACAGTCGACGGCCAATCTCTTTCGCCACTTCAAACAAGGTCATGTAATTTCCCGATCCGGTCGGGCACTCCACTTTGAAGTCCGGGCCATAAAACGGATACATCTGCAGCAACCCGCGGATGATCAGCGCATTGACCGGCATCCAAATCGGTCCGCGCCAGTTGGAGTTGCCGCCAAACATGCCGGTATTGGACTCCGCGGGCAGATATTGCACCTTGTACTCCTGTCCACTGAGGTAAAACACGAAAGGATGATCGAGGTGATACTTCGACAGCGAGCGTATTCCGTAGGGGCTGAGAAACTCGTTCTCGTCGAGCATGTATTTCAAAATACGTTGCAGTTTTTCTTTGTTGCATATCGTGGCCAGCCTGCGGCCCCCGTACCCCCCAACGGACAAGTCTTCGGCTGCAGCGACCTTCTTCACCACCTCGGGATGGCGCTTAAGGAACAACTCGGCCAGTTCCTTCATGCGGGGATGACGCGCGAGCGTGCCCGGCTCGAATACATTTGCGGCACACACCGGCAGCAGTCCCACCAGGGAGCGGATCTTCAAACGCATGGCATCGCCGTTGGGGAAATGCAGTAGATCGTAGAAGAACCCGTCCTCCGTGTCCCACATCTCGTCGTGGTGCTCGCCAATTCGATCCATGGCGTAAGTGATCCAGAAGAAATGCTCGAGAAATCGGAAGGCGATGTCCTCATACATTGCGGTGTCGTACTCGGTCAGAATCAGCGCAATCTCCAGCATGCACAGGCAGTAGAAGGCCATCCATGCCGTGCCATCGGCCTGGTCGAGGTGTCCGCCGGTCGGCAGCGGCGCGCTGCGATCAAAGACTCCGATGTTGTCGAGCCCAAGGAACCCACCTGCGAACACATTGCGTCCCTCGGGATCTTTGCGGTTAACCCACCAGTTGAAATTCAGCATAAGTCCCTGAAAGGAGCGTTCCAGGAAGCGCAGATCGGCCCGGCCCAACTCCGTCTCAATTCGATAAAGGAATAACGTCGCCCAAGCGTGGACCGGCGGATTCACATCGCTAAAGTTCCACTCGTAGGCGGGAATCTGTCCGTTAGGGTGGGCATACAGGTTTCTCAGCATCAGGAGGAGCTGATCTTTGGCAAAGTCGAAGTCCACCAGTGACAGCGCAATGGTATGAAAGGCCAGGTCCCACGCCGCGTACCAGGGATACTCCCATTTGTCAGGCATCGAGATGATGTCTCTGTTGAGCATGTGGAACCACTCAGCATTGCGGGCGCGTCCTTTGCCGGATCCCATGAGGGGATGGGATTCATGCTCGGTCAGCCATCGGTCGAGGTCAAAATAGTAATATTGCTTGCTCCACAGCATGCCGGCCAGAGCCTGCCTGTGCACGCGGCATTCATCTTCACTCAACTTCTTCGGAGTGATGCGGTCATAAAATTCATCGGCGTCGGCCAGCCGGCTAGCCAAGAGCTCATCGAATTTCGCAAACGCGTCAGCCGCCGGCTTCGCGCTCAACCGCAAGCGGACAACCTTGCTGCCGGCGGCAGGTACATCCAGCACGTAGCGCGCGGCCGCTTTGGTTCCGGTCTTCGCCGGATTGACTGCTTCCTTCTTTCCCGCGATCACGTAGTCATGAAACGCGTCCTTCACGTGCGGCGAGGTATTGGGCTGGCCCCACAGGCGCGTGGCGTTGGATTCGTTCTCCGTAAACAGCAGCTCCGCCGTCCCCTCGCAGTGCAACGTGTACTCGCCGAGCTTTGGGTGGGAGGCCACGATGCTCGCGTCCGCGACCTGACGCAGAACGGGCTTGCCTTCGTGGTCTTCCCACGACCATATGTTGCGGAACCACAGTGTCGGTAGCACATGAAGCTGCGCCGCCTCCGGCCCACGGTTGTGTACCGAAACCTTGATCAGCACATCCTCCGGATCCGCCTTGGCGTATTCCACGAAGACGTCGAAATAGCGGTCGTCGTCGAAGATGCCGGTATCCAGAAGTTCGTACTCGAACTCTTCGCGTGAGCGCCGGCCGTTCGTCTCCACCAGATCGCGATAGGGATACTCTCGCTGGGGATACTTGTACAGGTACTTCATGTATGAGTGCGTGGGTGTGCTGTCGAGATAGAAGTAGTATTCCTTGACGTCTTCGCCGTGGTTACCCTCGCTATTCGTCAGCCCGAACAGCCGCTCTTTCAGGATGGGGTCGCGGCCGTTCCACAGAGCCAAAGAAAAACAGAGCTGTTGCTTATCGTCGGAAATTCCGGCCAGCCCGTCTTCGCCCCAACGGTAAGCGCGCGACCGTGCCTGGTCGTGCGAGAAGTAGTTCCAGGCATTACCGTCGGAACTGTAATCCTCGCGCACCGTTCCCCACTGGCGCTCGCTGAGGTACGGTCCCCATTTCTTCCATGGGATGCCTTTCTCTCGCGCTTCATTCAAGCGCTTCTGCTCGGTGACCTCAACGTAAGACAGTGGCGTTGATTTTTTCTGTGAGCCGGTCATGGCAGCCTCCTTCACTTGGTTTCCGTTACCAACGCTGCGCTATCTCACGGTGCTTCCGCTTGGGCTCCTGTGCGCCTCATTCTTTCTTCTTGGATTTCTTGCTCATACAAGCCTCTCTCGGAAATAATTAACTCGGCACAGACGCTACTGCTTGTCTCTTCACCTCACGTGTTGCGATATAGCTGTAAGAAGTGATAGCTCCATGGTGGCAAGTCCACGTATAGCCCCGGTGAGAGCATCCCATCGCCGTCGCGCTGATACGTCGCGCCCGAAAGCAGGTCGGTCAGGCGCCACTGATTACCTTTAAGTGCGTCAATTCCTAGTTTGATAAGGGCTTGAGCGGGCGTGTCACTTAGATTCACAGCAATGAGGTACCTGTCCCCTTCCTTGTTCCAGGTCCAAGCCACTATGTTTTCGTAGCTTCGATTATCTGGCCAGCCGGTGCGCTCACACAGGTTCCATCCTCCCTCTCGGAATACCGGACTGTCGATGCCGCGGAGGAGCTTTGTGTAGAAATCCTGCAGTTCTTTGTCGATCGGCTCTTCGGGTCGTCTACCAAGGAAAACCGGTAGCCTTACCTTGCGACCCTCGAATTGACCTTCGTGGATAAGCCTCGCGCCGGGCAGAGTCGACGTCGTTACCGCAGCCGCTCGCTCTTTAGCAGGCGTGAAGGCTGATGCTGCGCGCGGTTCGTCGTGGTTCTCGATGAAGCGCAGGAGCTTGTTCTGATAAGCCGGGTCGGCGCACAGATGGAGGCGAACGTTTTCGGCGTTCTCATGTTCCAGACGATCGTAGAGTCGCTTGTCGTAACAGAAGTCGAATCCCTGCTGTTGCAACTCCCATTCCAGGTCCCAGTAGGCCTCAGCGACGAAGAGAAAGTCTGGATGTTCTCGTTTGACAGCCGAAATAGCGTCAACCCAATACTCGGTAGCCGGCCTCGGTCCCGCACGGCTACCCCAGGTGCGCTCGAAAATTGAGTTCATCACCAGCATCGCCATATCACAACGAACGCCGTCGCACTGGTTGGCGATCTTCGAAAGGGTTACAGCCACCGCTTGCCGGAGTCCCGGGTGAAAGGCATTGAGCTGCAAAACGTCGGGCCACGCAGGGAAATAGGGGTCCTTTCCGCAGGCAAAGATAGTTCCATTCAGCTCGAGGTATGACGCGCGATCACTCGCCTCGTCGTCGGCAGTTCCTTGAATGAAGTGCTCAGGGTGCTTGATCACCAGTGGGTGGTCCGGCGCTACGTGGTTAGGGACGAAGTCGAGAATCAGGCGCAGGCCTCGATTCGCGAGCTCTTTGCGCGCATGCGAAAGGCCTTTTAGGCCGCCGAGCTGCTCGGCAACCTCGTATTGGCGCACGCAATATGGAGATCCCACATTGTCTTCGAGGTGGAAGTCCGGCAGTGCCCGCCGGAAATCCTCCAGCAGACCAGGGTTCTTATTCGAAATTGCGATACCCGCAGGACTGCGCTCCCACACTCCCATTAGCCAAATGGCATCAAAGCCCAGAGCAGCGATAGCATCCCATTCGGCGGCGGGAACCGAGCTCAGGTCAAGGGGTTTTCCCGCCTTCTTGCTGAGTTCTGAGAGCCAGACCCACGTGTTGATCTCGTACAACGTCGGGTAACGAGGCCAAATACTCATGTTCACACCTTCTCGCCGCAGCGTGCCATTCACGCGGCTCTCGCACCGCTTGTCCCCCGGAGCCGCCACTGCGCTGTCGATTCACGGTAGCCGGAGCCGTCAGTTTGAACACTAATCCGGAGTCGGCCGATGCTCCTGATTCGCCACTCGTCGTCGCGGTTGTGCTTTTGCTGTTGTCTTGGGCTTTCGTCGTGACCAGCTTTGTCTGAATCGAGTACGTCGTGCCGTCGATGGTGAGGCTGGTTAACGCGAGCTTCAGACGAGCCTTTTCAGGCGCCTTCTTGTTGGCCTTCACCCCAATTACCTGGCCGCGCGCCGCAACACCCGCCGGCACTACCACCTCGCCGCCAACTGCGATAAGTCCGGTTACAACGGCGGTGAAGACATCCCCGGTTTTGGTGTTCGGGTCCAGTGGGCTCTCTAACCGAACTGTAATCACCGAGCCCGCGGGAATGAGCACGGTCCGTATCTTATCCGGGATGGGCCCGGCCTGCGAACCGGGCAGTGACTGGGGCTGGGTCGCAGGCTGCTGGGCTGCAGTCAGTTGCTCGTTGCTGAGACAGCCCACGATGACCAAGACGGCGCACAGGGATAGTGAGGTTCGCTTCATAGAAGTGCGCTTCAACAGAAAGGCTGCAATCAACCACGAACCCGGTTATGGAGCGGCTGCTGCTACGCTCTGCGGCCACTGGTCATCTGTCGGTTGCCATGTCTTGTCCGGGTTGTACAGCTCCATTTTCTTTACGATATTGAGTGAATCCGGCCCCAGGTCCTTCTGGTACACGGTCCCCTCATAGCTCACGATGAAGGTCTTGACGCCGGTCACGCGGTATTCAGCAGGCACGGCGACCAGCGCAAAGCCGCCGATCATGACGCCCTCGATGACGTAGTTGATGGCGCCGTTGGGGGCGGCCGCGCCTTGGCCCTTCAGAATCTTGAAGTAGTAGCCGTGGAATCCGCCCTTGCCGGCGGTGTAGCCTTCCTCCAGCGCCTTGGCCACTTCATCACCGATCGGGCCGTCTGGAGTTCCGTCGGCATTCTTCCAGAACAAGCCATCCTGCTTGCCTGGAGTGCTGAAGATCTTCTGCGCGTACTGATTGACTCCCGAATCATCGTGAATTTCCGACGCGTATTCTTTCTGCGCTGAGACGTAGCCGCGACAGACGGTGATGGCGTTGAGTTCATTTTCGCCGATGCGGCGGAAGAGGATTTCCTGGCGCCCTTCCTTGGCGTTGAAGTACCATTTGCCGTTCTTCTTCACGAGGGGAATAGGCAGCGGCCATTGTTCGTCGCCGACAATCACGGTTGCCAGGTTCGGATTGGACTTCGAGATTGCGACCGAGTTCTTGGCGGCAGCCTCTTTGGCAAAAGCCTGGGCGTTGTTTTTGTCCTGTACGGGATCGTCAGACGCAACCACATCGCGGCCGTCGGGGCCAAGGATGGCCAGCAGATCCGACACGTCATATTCGCCCGCTGCTTTAATCAACGCATCGGCGGCCTGCTGGGGAGTGTCAAAAGCTTTCGGGCCGGTCGCCGCAGTCTTCGGCACGGGCTGGCCTTGCGCCATGCTCAAGACCGACAGCAGGCAGCACACGCCAACCAGGACGAGGACGATGGTCGTAAACCGTTTTGTCGCAATCAACATTCCTGAATTCATAAGTTCCTCGCTCATCATGATGTGCCTTCCTACCTGCGCCTACCGCCACCACCGCCACGGGAGCCGCCTCCGCGCGAGCCGCCCATGCTGGACGAGCCGCGCGTACTGCTGGCGCGTGCGCTGCTGCCGCTCATGCCGCTGTTAGCCCCGCCGAATGCGTTCCTGTTGGTGGAGCTGGGGGTGTTGCGAACCTGCTGATTACCGACGCGGTCTGGTCCGGTGCCGCGGTTTGAGTTCATGTTGCCAGCGCTCGCACCACGGTTGCCGGCGTCGCGCGTGCTTGCGCTAGGGCCGGTTCCACGGTTCGACGCGTCGCGGTTGCCGGCACTCGGCTGCTGGCGCGCCTGGTTCTGCCGGGCGTTCGCTTGCCGATTCTGCATCGAGTCGCCACGCGTGGTACCGCCGTACTTGTTGGCGGTGCCTCTGTCGCCGTAAGGCGCTCCGCCACGGTGCTGAGGATTGTGCTGCCAATTGCTGTTACCCCGATTACCGTTGTTCACGCGGTTGCCGTTGTTGATGTTGTTGCGGTTGCCGCCATTGACGCGGTCGCTGTTATTGACGAAATTATTGTTGTGATTGATGTAGACGTTGTTATTGCCGCCCCAGTTGGAGCCACAGCACCATCCGCCGCCCCATGCCGCTCCCATTGCGATTCCGACACCGAACGAGATCGCCATGCCGGCGGCATAGTAACCGGGCGGCGGGTAATAGATGGGAGGGTACGGATAGATCGGTGCCCCATAGACGACCGTCGGGTTATAGCTGGGCACATAGACGACCTGTGGGTTGGCCTGTTCGATGACAATGACTTGCGTGCTTTCGACGGTCTTGGTTTCCACCTTCTGCTGTTCGGAAGACTTCAGGTTTCCGTTGGCCTGGGCTTTCTTGCGCATACGCTGCACGGCATCCATGACGTCGCTCTGTTGCGCCAGAAATGCGTTGCCAAGGTCCGTAGTCCACTTAATGTTGTCCGCCAGTTGCTTGACGACGTCAGGCAGGGCAGCTAAGCCCTGGATACTGGGGTCCCAATCCTCCTTCTCCACCGCGGCTACGAGCGCCTTGTCTTTGAGGTCTTTGTGCTTGGCCAGCCACTGCTGCAACTGAATGACCTCGAGAGGATAAGTGGAGGCTATCAGCGTCTGGCTGAGCAGTGGGTCGGGGTAGAGTGCGATTGGCGCCACCAGGGAATCGAGCTGGTCGGGTGGGAGCTTCGCCGCAGCCTGCTCGGACGGGGCGTCGGGCAATTGCGTCTGAGTTGCTGCCAACGCCGAAGTTCCGGGCATCAGTACACCGACGCAAAGGATCGCCGTGAGCTCTCGAACCGCGCGAACCATACTGCTCATGAAACTGTGCCTTGAATTCATAATCGCCGTCTCCGTGTTCTTCCTATGGTTGCTCCCGCTCAATTGCCGCCCGATTGAGAATATACCTCACTGCAGACGCGTATGTGCTCCATTCGCCGTCTTCGGCGTTCAGTGTCTTTGTACCGCAGCACAAACTGACCCCAACCAGGGAAAGCCCTAGCCGTTCGTGTGGCGGGGAGTGGATACGAAGCAGCGGCCCGACAGTGCCACGTTAATGGCAGGAATCAAGTCTGTCTTCATGTGAGATTTCAGTACAAATCCAAGTGCTCCCTCCGCCAAACAAGCCTCCACCAGTTCAGGGCCGTCGTGGATCGTCAGGAAGACTATCGTTGCTCCGGATCCCATCTCTCGCAGTTGACGGACCGCTGCAAGTCCGTCTAATCCCGGCATCGATATGTCAGCCACAATTACATCCGGACTCAGCCGCATCGCCTCTAAGACCATCTCGAGACCGTTGTGGGCCACTCCCACCACATCGAATGCCGACTGCAAAAACCTTGTCACCCGCTCCAGCACAAGGGGGTGATCGTCGGCCAGCAAGATGCGCCGACGATTGCCAGAATCTTCTGGCGTTCCGATTTCAGACATAGGCCCGTCCACTGGCGACAGATGGTCGCCGAGACACATTCGCAACAACACCCCGATGGTAGGTTCGGGACTGAGGGGTGACAACTAGGGGAATCCCTAGTCGCGGAAGTAGGACACCGCATCGATCGAAATCAGGAGAGTGGGTTCTGCTTTTGAGGAATGGGATCGAGGGAGACCAGCCCCTCTTTGATGGCGAAAAGTACGAGTTCGGCATTGCTCTTCAGGTTGAAGGTTTCCATGATGTGGTACTTATGAAACTGAATCGTCTTCTCGCTTAGATCTAGCCGTCCAGCGATCTCCTTGAGTGGACGTCCTTCCGCACACATCTGCACAATTTCACGTTGTCTTGCCGTTAAGTGCGTGGAGTAATGGCGTGCCCGGGACTTTTGCTTAACCCAATCTTCTGGTCTGAGTTTGGGCGTCACATACGATTTGCCGCGCAGAACGTGGTCTATAGCCGTCAAGAGCTCAGAGCCTGCGGAGTGCTTGAGGACGAACCCGACCGACCCCAACTCAAGCGCGGCAGCAGCCAGGTTAGGGTCGTCCTGCATGGTCAGGAATACGAGCTTCACTTTTTGATGTCGCTCGCGTACCCGCTTGGCAGCATCCAATCCGTTTAAGAGTGGCATTCCGATGTCCGCGACGATTACGTCCGGCTTGAGCCTCAGAGCCTCAGTGATGAGTGCTCGCCCGTCGGCAACCGTCCCCACAACGGGATAATGCTTCTCCAATAGCAGCTGAAGGCCTTCAGCAAAGACGACATGATCGTCGGCAATCAGGATTTGTGGCCGAGGTCCCATCTTGTCACTCCAGTCCATCGGTTCCAGTGGCGCCGAGCATCGGACGGCCAGCATTTCGATTAACGCCCCGTTCCGAAGCGGTGGCGGTCCCGGGGACTTGTCCGGCTGCCGAGTCAGTATGGCCCGCACCAGAGTCCGGCTTGATCGGAGTCCAAACATCAATCCTTGTTCCCTTGTGTTTTTTCGAGTAAATCTCGTATCGGCCACCTACAAGACGGACCCGCTTACGCATGCTCCAGAGACCGAGGCCCTGCGGGCGCGAGCCGTCTTCAACATCGAAGCCGACCCCATTATCGGAGATGCATAAATGAAGGGTGTCATCGACTTTCTCGATTTTCACCTGCGCATGAGTGGCCCCACTGTGTTTCTGTACATTTCTAAGTCCTTCCTGGACGATGCGAAACAGACAAAGCGCAATCTCATGGGATACGGAGCGCGGCAGGTCCTGCTGGGAAAATGCAATCTGCAGGCCTCGTTGTGCGCTGAATTCTTTGCAGAACGATGCCACTCCCGCAGCGAGGCCAAGCCTCTCGAGTGTCGTGGAATGCAGCCGGTGTGACAGAGAATGCAGATCAGCGCCAAATTCGCTGGCCGATTCGATGAGCTCCCGCATCTGCCG
This sequence comes from uncultured Acidobacteriaceae bacterium, assembly GCA_963699185.1. Taxonomy (GTDB): domain Bacteria; phylum Acidobacteriota; class Terriglobia; order Terriglobales; family Acidobacteriaceae; genus DASRAA01. The sequence continues at coordinate 3,651,877 of OY969419.1, forward strand.
CTGGGTTTCCAGCAGGGACTCGGGAATGCCTTCAGCTACCGTTTCCAGTCCAAGCGACAGCACGGCCAGCCTTTGGCTGAAGTCATCGTGAATCTCGGCGGCAAGACGGCTGCGCTCCTCGTCATGGGCATTGATCAGTAGGCCGCTGAGGTGCATCTGCTCGTTTCTTGCGGCATGGAGCTGCTTCCGCTCGAACAGGAGATAGATGGTCAGCAGGCTCAGACTCGCAAGCACCAGCAATCCGATCAGCAGGGTTCGCCTGTATTGTTCCCACGGAGTCGGCTGGCGAAACAGAATGGTGCTTCCGGCGGGCAGCCTGTTTTGATCCAGTTTCCATCGCTGCAACTCGCGCCAGTCGAACAGGTAAAGACTAGGACCATGCACGATGGGAATGTCCTGCGGCGGCTTGCCCGCTAAGATCTCGAGGGCATCGCGGCCCACGATCTTGCCCTGTTCCTCGAAGCTGACCACAAATCCCCCGACAATACCGTGGCCCAGTTGCGTGTCGACTATGCCAAAGACCGGAGCATTCGCGGCGCCGGCGATTATGGGAAGTGCCTCGGCGATGTTGAGAAACTCCCGCCCCTGCGCGTCCTTGAAGAAGGAGAGATAAAGAACCATGGAGTGGTCAGGAAGATGCCTCAACCTTTCCAGCAGCTTGCTCATCGGCAGGTCGGTCAGGTAGGTGACGTCGAGCTTGTACTCATAAGAAGCAAGTGCCGTCTTTACTAGCGCGGTGAGACGTCGGTCATAATCAGATTGCCCCCCGACCACGAAGAGGTGATGGGTTTCCGGTAGTAAACCCAGCGCAGCCCCCACCGTTTTCGCGGGCTCCAATTGAAACCACGAGCCCGTCGATTGGTAGCCGGATCTCATCTGGTCGATCTGACCTGGAGCGGTGCAACAGAACACGACCGGGACATTGGGGAATATCGGTTTCGGCTCTTGTAGGATTCGGATCGCGTCTGGACCTACCAACACAATCAGATCCAGCTTGAGGTGGCGATACTGCCCGACAAGGAAATCAAGCTGTTCGCTCCATTCTTCCGGGTGATAAACCGCATCCAGGTTCTCCCAGTAGAACTCCACCTGAAAACGCGGGTCTGAGTGTAACGCCGAAACGACCAGATTGGTCACAATTACCGGACCAGGATGGGACTGTCCCAGAATGTTGATCATGAGAACGTTTTTGCGGACTGGGCCTTGTGCCAATGCGATGGACGCAACGAGGAAGACAACTAGGCAGAGCAAGAGGCTACCGGACCGACTGCCACGGACCGCTGACGTACAACTCGGAGGAGCTATGCCGACCGCCATTTTGGTGGACGCCCTCTTCTTTGTCTGTCATCAGTGGCGCACTGTGGGCGGATTACTCCCTGCACAGCAATTAATCGGGGGGGTAACTTGCGCAATCATAATACTTTAGCTATGGCGCATGCAAGATTGTTCTTCACGTAAGGGGCCCCTCGCGCCCGGGCATCGTCCTAGTTGTTCATCGTCCTGTAAGGACGGGACCTTACTCGACTAAGACCGCCGGGAACGTGTGAATGATGACGAGCTAAGTGACTAGGAATACTCCCAGTATCCGACATCGCTAATCAGTTAGAAAATGGCCGCCGTCGTTTCGTGCGGCAACTTACTCGAAGGCAAGAGCACCACGTCGCAGACCCGACATCAAGTAGCAGAGAGTAGACACTTCAACAAAGAGGAGGTACAAAGCCGTGACAATCACAACAGGTAAAGGTACCGCGATTCGGACGTTCGTCTTCCTCACGCTGGCTTGCTCACTGGCGATTGTGGCGCACGCAGCCGACGACAAGAAAGCTGAGGAGCAGAAGGAGGTCCGGAAAATGGCCCAAGGTACACTGCAACGCCTTTATAAGGCCGAGCCGAAGGCCAAAAGTGCAGTCGAGGGAGCGGCAGGGTATGCAGTGTTCAGCAATACGGGCGTAAAGATCCTCATGCTTGGATCCGGCAAGGGCGAAGGCCTCGCCGTGAACAACAAGAGCCACCAGGAGACGTTCATGAAGGTGGTGGAACTCCAGGCCGGCCTCGGATTTGGGGTAAAGAAATTTAGTGTGATCTTCGTCTTCGACAACGATCAGGCGTTCGACAGCTTCGTCAACTCCGGCTGGGAATTCGGCGGACAAACCACAGCCGCCGCTACAACCGGGGAGAAGGGCGGAGCGATGACCGGAGCGGCTTCGGTCTCGCCCGGTGTCTATATGTATCAACTGACGGACAAGGGCGTGGCGGTCGAGATCACCGCCAAGGGCACCAAGTACTACAAAGACGATGACCTGAATTGAAAGCTGGCGGCCCTGATTTCAAAGGGGAACCACGGTCGCCAGGTTTGCGAGGAAAGTAGATGTTTCGAGCTCTACGTGATTGCTCCTGCGTGGCCGTTCTCCTGGTGCTCAATCTGTTCGGGATGGCCCAACAACGGCAAAGCGGTTCCGCCGATGAGATATGGAATCAATTGGTTGCCGGCAACCACCGCTTCGCCACCGGGAAAGGCGCGCCGCACGACCTGCAAGCTCAAAGGGAATCACTCGCCAAGACTCAACATCCGCAGGTTGCGGTGCTAAGTTGCTCCGACAGCCGTGTCCCCCCGGAGTTGATCTTTGACGCAGGGCTGGGTGATCTGTTCGTCGTGCGCTCTGCCGGTGAGGATGACGATGCCATATTGATCGGCAGTCTCGAATACGCAGTCGAACACCTCGGTTCAACTGTGATCGTGGTGATGGGACATCAAAGCTGTGGTGCGGTGACGGCAGCCTGTTCTGGAGAGAAGCCGGAATCGGAAAATCTTGAAGCGGTTGTTAGCCCGATCGCTCCCTCGTGCACCAAGATGGATCGCGCGAAGCCAGAAACCCTTGATCTGGCGATACGTGACCACGTCCACAGGGTTTCCCAGGAGATCCTGGCGAGGAGCGAACTGCTGCGAAAAGCCGCTGAAGAACGCAAGATCTCTATCATCGAGGCCTATTACTCCCTCGACACCGGAGAAGTAACCAGGCTGCATTGATGTAAAGGTGATTCAGCGAGGTTGGTTGCCTTGGTCGTCGATTTAAAGATTCACCGGAGGAAACAATGAAGAAGTTAGCGATAGTCCTTGTTATAGGAACCTCACTCCTGTTGATCCAGAGTGTGGCGTTCGGTCAGAAATCTGAAACACCGGCATCGGGGCCGACAGTTAGTGAGCAAGATATAGAGCTGTTGCGATCCGACATACGCTCCACGAAAAAGCAAATCATTGCGGCAAATATGAAGCTGACCGATGCCCAAGCTGAGAAATTTTGGCCGGTCTACGATGCGTACACTCAAGAGACCACGAAGCTAGGGGACAGTCGTTTAGCTCTGATCAAGGAATACGCGAACCACTACGAGGACATGACGGACGCTCAAGCCGAAAGCCTCGTCAACAAAATGGCAACGTTGGACGAGCAAACTGCGGTCCTGCGCCAGCAGTGGATTCCGAAATTCGCGAAGGTGCTTACCGGAAAACAGAATGCGTTGTTCTTTCAACTGGACCGGCGCATCACTCTGCTGCTGGATCTGCAGTTTGCCGCAAACATCCCGCTCGTCAAGTAGCGCACAGCAGGCGTCGGCGGACGTATACAGCGATCGCACAAAGCGAGAGTAACTAACATACAGGCCCTGCGATGAGTTCTGCCGCTTCGAGGGCCGCCGAGCGCCGTACTGCGTCATGAGATGGCCGCATTAAGAGCGCATCGGGGGCAGTTACAAGCGCGCGCTGGTTCAACAACTAGGGAAACTCCTAGTAGCCGCTGAACGGCGGAGGGTTTAGGGTTTGCCCCATCAGCGAAGACCATGGGTGCCGAGCGATGGCGGAACGCCACCTGCCAGGGATCCGGAGCGACGTTTGACACTGGCGGGGAAAGGTGTCTGGGAACGAGTGCGGCACGGTTGTTGTCCGCTGTGAGAGGTGGTTCATGGATCACTCGATCAAACCCAAGAGGCTCGCTTGCTTTTCAATTCTAGTGTCAATTCTGGCTGTTTCACCGACAGCCTACGGGCAAGCCGTCCCGACTGCAAGTGCTGATGAAATCCAGGCCCTGCAAAAGAAACTGGATGCGCTGCAGAACCAGATGGCGGAAGTGCAGGGCGAACTACAACGGCTGTCCGGCGGCGGCCCACCGCCGTCTCGACAGGTGACAGATCTCAAGTCTGAAATCCAAGCCGAGCAACAAAGCGAAACGTCCCAGGTCGAGACAGAACTAACCCCGAAAAAAATTGAACTTGGCAAGGCTACCGTGACCTACAGAGTATTTTCGCAAGACCCATTCGCGGCGCCGCGTATTAACAACGAACCGCTCGATCCCCGGTTTCCAGGATATTTTCGCCTTCCCGGTACAAATACGCTCATGCGTATCGGTGGATACGCCAAGACGGACTTCATCTACGACTTGAAGCCAGCGGGTAATGTCGACAGCTTCATCCCGGCGACCATCCCCATCCCTGCACCCACGAGCATTAACAACTCGACCATATCGGTACGGGCGACCCGTTTGAACCTGGACTTCCTCGTTCCTACGAAATCGGGTGACAGTTATAGATTCTTCTTTGAAATGGATTTCTTCGGTACCAACGCAACCACGCCAAAGCTGCGCCATGCCTACGGCCAGGCGAAGAACTTCCTGGTCGGCCAGACCTTCTCGAATTTCATGGATCCCGACGCCGGGGCGGATACCCTGGACTACCAGGGACCGAACGCCATGGTCTCCATCCGTAACCCACAGTTCCGCTACACCCTGCTTGTGGCGGAGAAGACCACCTTTAGCATCTCGGCCGAGAAGCCGACTTCGGACGTACTTTTTACGACCCCGGAGTTTAACGCAGAGCCGAACAGTCCCGCTCCAGACGGGACTCTGAGGTTGCGGCGGGAATGGGAGGGGGGACACGCACAACTCTCTGCCTTGTTCCGAAGCGTTGCGGCGTTTCTACCGGACGGCCGGCATGAGGCGGTGTTCGGCTGGGGCTTCAACTTCGCTGGCGCCGAGCGTTTTTGGGGGAAAAATACTGTGGTGTACCAGGCGGCCTACGGGAACGGAATCGAGCGCTACATCAATGATACGTCTGGGCTGGGCCTCGATGCCGCCGTCAGCAGCCTGCAGAACCCTCACATTCAAGCTTTACCGGTAGTGGCGACGTACGGCGCATTGCAGCACTTCTGGTCAGAGCGGGTACGTTCCAGCGCCTTCTACAGCTTCGTGCAGGTCCAGAACACCGAAGCCCAGCTTGGTGCAGCGTACCACCAAGGAAATTACACAGGAGGCAACCTTATCTGGAATCCCTTCGGTTCACTCACGGTGGGAGGCGAATTCCTGTACGGCTGGAGAGACAACAAAGACGGATCAACGGGCAACGCACCCAGGTTCCAGATCAGCGCGAAGTATAACTTCGTGCGAAACGAATACGCGGGGGAGGGACACTAGAACGCCAAGTTGGCGGAAACATCGAGGCGAGAGCAAGTCGGATTCTGTAGTTGGAAGCGACAAGGAGCTTAGCGCATCTCACGCAACGCGAACTCTACAGGATGGGGCTGTTGACGACCCTGTTCTTCATGGCCGTGTTCCTGGTGGATCCTCATGGTGACCAAGTGAATCGTCTTGTGTTAGAACGTCCTCAAACGGCAAAAGGACTAAATCGCCGCCGTGAGTCCCAGGGCAGCAATCTGCTTTGCAACTCAGACCGAACTGCATTATTCACTGAAAGGAGAAATAGCGATGAACGTAGTAAGTAGGAAATATGCGTGGTCGGTTGTTGCGACGACCACGGCTTGCTTGGCCTTTACCCTGAGCTTAACGGCGCAGGTGGAGACAACAACTACAACAACGGCAGGGAACGCTAACGTCGTAACCAAGGTCGAACGCGGCGAAGTCGTGACCGTCTCGGGCAACGACCTGGTAGTCAAGATGGCGGATGGCACTCTCCGCAATTTTGAAAATGTGCCCGCGAGTGCCAGAGTGACGGTAAATGGTAAGCAACTCGGCGTTCACGATCTGAAGCCGGGCATGAAACTACAGCGAACCATCACCACGACCACAACTCCAATGACCATCACGACCGTAGAGACGGTTAAAGGGAAGGTTTGGGCAATCACTCCGCCGCTGAGCATAATCTTGACCTTTGAGGACGGCAAGAACCAGCGGTTCAAGATTCCCGAGGACCAAAAGTTTGAAGTGGATGGACAGATGGTCGATGCTTTCGCAATTCGCAAGGGCATGAACATCACCGCCACGAAGATCACGGAGCAGCCCGCCGTTGAAGTCACGCAATCGAAGACTGTGACGGGCCAGGCTGCGCCGCCCGCGGATGTCCCGATCCTGGTCGCGGAGGGGAGCGAAGAGGCGGTGCCGGCTGCAGCGGCAGAACCAGCAGCAGCGCCCGCACCAGCGCCGGAGGCCGCGAGTGGCTTGCCGATGTGGGTGATTTGGTTGCTGGTTCTTGTAGTGTTGGCTGTCATCATTTGGTGGTATATGAGCCGGAAGAACCGCTCGGCTTGATGATCGTCAAACGCACTTCACTGGGGTCGCCCGTTTCTTGTGGGCGGCTCCTCGGTTTTGGAAGTGATCGCGACCGGAGTTTGAGGGCAATCCTCGGCGGCCTGCCTCAGAGACTTGCCCGCGCAAACTTCTGACTGGCAGCCCGAGCCACATCCAATCCCCTGCTTCATTCGCCGCTGGCCTGTGATCGAGCCGTTCTGACAGCTGGCAGTTTGGCATTCGTCGAGACCAAAATTGGAGCCAGCGGGCTAGGGATTTTCCTAGTTGATCACAAGATAGCCGGTTCAGATAATTGAGGCATCAGTCCGAAGATTAGGCGTACGCGTGCTCGGGAGGTTTTGTCGCGTGCTACGGAACCCTACTATCCGCAGTTTCAGCTGGCTGGAAAGACTCTTGCTGTTCTCCGGGATATTACTGACTTCTGTCTTTGTCACCAATTGGGTTTACAGCGCCGTTTACTCGCACGCCAGCGTGCAGAGCTTCTGGGTCTCACGAGCATCTGCGCAAGCAGCGGTCAAAGTAGATTCTCCACCGCAGAGTGGTCTTCCCGACTTGCGCCTCTGGTCAGAAAAGCGCATCAAGGCGTACGAAGCGAGCCTGCTCGTGAACGTCGCACCACCATTGGGGGTTCTCGATATTCCCTCGCTTCAATTGAAAGTGCCGATTCTGGAAGGAACCGACGATCTGACATTGGACCGAGGAGTCGGTCACATTACTGGCACCGCATGGCTTAGTGACGGCGGAAACATAGGAATTGCCGGACATCGCGATGGATTCTTCCGCGCACTTAAGGATATTCACGTAGGAGACACGATCGATCTGCATTCGCAGCAGGGCAGTACACATTACCTGGTTGATGAGATCCAGATAGTCTCACCCGACGACGTCTCCGTTCTCGAGCCGCGGGCTAAATCTTCCCTGACCTTGGTGACTTGCTATCCATTCTACTTCGTTGGAAGCGCTCCTTTGCGTTACATCGTGCATGCGACGGCTGCCGATACGAGCAACTAAAAACGTCTGAGCAGACGGACATTACGGCGAATACGCAAGCAAACGAACAGACTGACCAGCTTCAGTCTGGTCCTGGACTCGTTAATCCAGGGTTTATTCAACAATTTCACAGCGGAGAAAAAACAATGAACTCACGCAGCATGATTAGAAAAAGTTTGACACTCGCGGCCGGGGCGTTATGTCTCGCGTTCGTAGTCTCGACTGTCGCGCAAGTCCAAACCCAAACCAGCACAACGACCGGCCAAGTGACGAAGGTAGTGCAGGTCGAGAGTGGTGAAGTCGTAGCGGTCGAGGGAAATAACCTTTTCGTCAAGATGCCAGACGGCAGCCTTCGCGACTTCCCCAATATCCCCGCGAGCGCCAAAGTCAACGTTGACGGCCAGCAGCTTGGTGTCCACCAGCTCAAGCCCGGCATGAAACTGCAACGCACAACCGTAACAACAACGACGCCCTATGTGGTCACAACCATTCAGACCGTTACCGGCAAAGTTTGGCACGTGACTCCACCACTCAAAGTCATTCTCACATTGGAGAATAACGAGAATCAGGCTTTCATGATTCCGGACGGACAGAAATTCACAGTGGACGGTCAGGAGGTGGATGCATTCGGCCTGAAGAAGGGCATGATGGTGACCGCAACGAAGATTGTCGAGACTCCGGTTACTGCCGTGACCGAGCACACTCAGGTGACCGGAACAATTCCGGCTAGTGGGACGGTGTTGATCGCTAAGGGCGCTCCCACCCCTGCGCCGGGTGGAGCAGCAAGCACCGCTGCGGGAACCACCACTGCTACTGCGGAAACCACCCCTGCTTCGACGAAATTGCCGAAAACGGCGACAGGTTGGCCTCTGTTGGGAGTTCTTGGCCTCTTATTGATCGCTAGCTCGTTTGGGATGGCAGTGCTCCGCAGGAGTTTTGGGCTTCGAGTCTAGGAGTAGCATTCAGACCTCGCGCCGCGCTAATCTAACGCCATGAAGTGGGATCGCCGCGAGGTCCCTTTTGTACTTGGTGGGGGCCCCTGGATGGGGGTCTTGTGCTCCGTGATGCATTGTGACGAAAATTAGCAGTCGGTTGGAGAAGATATGTCGATTACGAAGCGTGCAACTGCTGAGTTCTTTGGAACGTTTTGGTTAGTCTTTGGAGGCTGCGGGAGCGCCGTGTTGGCAGCAGCGTTTCCAAGCTTGGGAATAGGCTTCGTGGGCGTCTCGTTCGCGTTTGGCCTCACCGTGCTGACGATGGCCTACGCCATCGGCCCTGTCTCCGGATGCCATCTCAATCCTGCGGTTTCCGTGGGGTTGGTTGCCGGCAAGAAATTTCCCGCCTCGGAGTTGCCGGCCTACATCATTGCTCAAGTGGCGGGGGCCATTGTGGGGGCGGGTGTCCTCTACGTAATCGCGAGCGGGAAGGCGGATTTCACGCTCGCTGGCGGATTCGCGTCCAATGGGTATGGAGAACACTCGCCGGGTGGCTATTCACTTCTCGCCTGCCTGGTGGCTGAGGTGGTCCTCACCATGTTCTTCCTCTTCATTATTATGGGATCCACCGAGCAACGAACGCCCAACGGATTTGCTCCCATCGCGATCGGGCTAGGCCTCACCCTCATTCACCTCATTTCCATTCCGGTGACCAACACCTCGGTGAACCCGGCGCGTAGCACGGGACCAGCTCTGTTTGTGGGGGGATGGGCCCTGGGACAGTTGTGGCTGTTCTGGGTGGCCCCGATTGTGGGCGGTGCCTTGGGGGGCTTTATCTATCACACATTGTTCGGCGAGACTCCGGAACAAACGGTTCGCGCCGCTGAGAGCGCGCGCTGACCGCGAAGAGAGAGCCCAATTTGAAGAGGCGCGCGAACTCTAGAACAGCGTTACTAACTGTCGATGTACTCTGTGCGGATACAGCTTTGAGGTTGGCGTTCGATAAGCCGTGGCGCCGACCTGGCACTTTTCCCATGTGGTATTTGAGCCACTGCGGCACCTTCGGCAATTCCGGGCCTGCAAGGCGATAAGCGCTGCTTCCTCTGGCGAAAATGTGATTGTTCCAACAACTCCGAGAGAGAAGGCTATGTTCACGCAGCCTGGGATGTCGGGAGAACCTCGCTGGCGCCAGATGATGGAGCTTGAGTCGCGTAAGGAAGTGATTCAAGGCTGGCTGTCGAGTCCCGACACTCCCTCTCAGCTAGTTGAAGTCCTGCAGGAGATGCTGGCAACGACGGAGAGACAGTTACGGGCGGTCAGAAGTCAGGGTCTCGATGGCCCAAGTCCGGCGCCTCGCCGCGAGGCGGAGTAACTCCAATCGCGGCTTTGAATTCCGAACCAAAGTAACAACGAGTCGCCTTTGGCGCGATCTTTACCACCATTGGCAAGGTCAGCGCCGTCAGGGCCGGCAAACCGATGACAGAAGGCTCACGATGAAACAAATGGCCCGACTGATCGTTCTCATCGTTTTCTTACTCTTCCCGTTCGATTTGGTTATTGCTCAAACGCAGCCGAATCAGAAAGAGGCCGCGACTTCCCAAGAGCCAAAAAGCGAAACCCTGGAGCTTGGCAAATCTTATGCCGCGTTGCGCCCTGAGCAAAAACGGCTGATAGACGACTTCATAAACAACTACAACTCAACCACCGGAAGCAAGCTTGTTACCGAACAGGCCTACGACAACGCTCGACTTTCCATCCGCACCACGTTCGACGCTGTGACCCATGCGCTGCTGAACGCTAAAATGACCGACGCGCAAGGCAAGAGCCTGGGTCGTGCGATTGACCTGGTGGAAGCCGTCGACCAGGTGATGGGAGAGGAATCCGGCGTAGGCGGCGACCTCCAGTTCCGCCTGTATGTGTACCTGAAGCCCGACGCATTGGACATCCTGAGCCGCAGTCAGGAGTTCTTTCACGATAAGGACAACAGCGTGTATCACAAGGGCTTTCCCATTTGTTACAGGCTGAAGAAGGGACCTCCCTCGATTCAGTTCTCCATTTCGCGTGACCATAAGTTGGCCGACATTGATGTCGACTATCGCTCTTCCGGCTTTCCTAAGGCGCTCGTCAATGGGCACTTGTCCGCTTCCAACTCGGACGTCCGCGCGGGGAACAACCTCGACCGCCATGACGGCCGCTGGTCGGGCCTCAATGGCTGGTGGCGTAACGTCTTTGGACAGCTCGGAACTGGCGGAAAGCCGCCAAAGGAGAACGCCACTGCGCGCCTCGGGAACATTCCCCTGAATCCCGGCGTGAAAGCCGATCAGGGCGTCGATAAGAGCGCACACGATTTCCTGCAAAGCTGGGTAGTGGGGAAAGAACCAAATAAGTCAGTCGCCTATTTCTCGCGCCTCAGCTATCCGTGTTTGGAGGTGGTGGCGCAGAAGAGCGGGCAACCCGTGCCGCCAGGCATGATTCGGCTGCGCACAATGATCGCGATGCAGAAGTTTAGCGATAGCACTGGCACGGTAAGTTCCGTTGCCGACGTGTTCGAACCTGCCGACAAATGGTCGCAAGCATTGAAACCGGCAAAGAACGCGTATGCATCGGAATTCCTGCTGGTGAGTGTGCCGGGGGACATTGCACCCGACGAGGAATGCGTTGCCGCACCGAACGACGCTACGAGTAAAGGCTCTAAAGAGAAATACTTCGCCACTGCATTTCGTGGAAAACAGGGAGACAGCCGGAACAAGGTTATGTCCTTGCTGTGGGCTCAGCAGGGCGGCTACTGGAAAATCGTTGCCATCCGCATTGAAGACAGCAGTGATGCGGGCATCGTCCCAAACAACGCTGCAGAGACCGTACCTAAGGTGGAAGAGCCGCGGAGCATTACCGGTGATCCCGTCGCCGTAAAAGACATCACGAAGTTCTACCAGACTTGGATCGTGAAACGGAATGTTATCCAGGCCTCCGTCTTTGCGTCACCGCGCTCGTATGCGTGTCTCGCGGCACCCTCCGCAGACCAGAAGAACTTGACTCCCGTCGCCAGAATCCGGTCTGGACTGCAAGGGCCGCTCGCGAGAATCCCATCCGGCACCAGTCTCTCCGATATGATGTCGAGTCTGCAGCCCACCAATGATCTTCTGCGCCCAGTTCAGCAGGAAAACTCGAATGCTTTCGCGATCATGGCCGTGCCAGACCAGAAAGCCAATAGCTTTCTCTGCCAACATCGTCAGTTGCCCGAAGTTTCTCCGGACTTGAAGCCCGCTGATGCAAAATACGGAGCCTATTATTTGAGCGCCAGCCGACTGAACTATGGGGAGGAACAATCACCCGCTCTCCTGCTGTTGTGGGCCAAAGAGGACGCCAGTTGGAAGGTTGTTGCTTGGGCTGTGGAGCTTCCGTAACTCCCTGAGAAGCGCGAAAGGATAGGAGCAAGCCGATGCAAATCAGCAAACGTACTCTGAAGATCGCTGGAATCGTTGTCGCGGCAGTGGTGGTAATCCTGATCGCCCTTCCGCTTTTCATTAATGTCAACAGCTTCCGTCCAAAAATCGAGTCGGAAGTCACGAGCGCATTGGGTCGGCCAGTGACCTTGGGAGACCTAAGTCTTTCACTGCTAAGCGGCAAAGTCGGCGTGGAGAATGTCAGCATCGCCGACGATCCGGCCTTCAGTAAGTCGCCGTTCCTCACGGCGAAGTCGTTGGAAGTTGGCGTCGAGTTGATGCCGCTCATTTTCTCCAAGCAACTAAACGTGACACGGATCGTGCTGGACGAGCCTCAGATCACGTTGCTCAAAGCCTCCAACGGAACCTGGAACTTTTCCAGCCTCGGCGGGGCCAGTAAAAACAACCCCGCTGAACCAGCAAAGTCGGGCGCGTCCCAAAGCCTCTCGATCGCCAAGCTGGAGATCAAAGATGGAAAGCTGGCAGTCGGCAAAGCCAACTCCACTGCCAAACCGCAGGTTTACGACAAGTTAAACGCGGAGGTTAAGGACTTCTCGCTCACCTCTCAGTTTCCGTTCGAGTTGACCGTCAGCCTGCCGGGCGGCGGCAACGCAAGCCTCACCGGCAAAGCCGGACCGATCAATCCGCAGGATTCGGCCAAGACTCCTTTCGATGCCTCAATAAAGGTGAAGAACCTGGACCTCGCGGCCTCGGGCTTCATCGATTCGGCGAGCGGCATTGGCGGCTCCGCTGATATTGAGGGAACGTTAAACTCAACTGGCAGTCAGGCCAAGGCGGTGGGCGCAATAACCTGCGAAAAGCTCAAGCTTTCACCCAAAGGGTCACCGGCGCCGAAAGCGGTGACCATCAAATACGCACTCGACCAGGACCTCGACCGAGACGCCGGCACGATAACCCAAGGGGACATAGGATTCGGCAAAGCTGTTGCCCACCTCACAGGCGGTTTTCAGACTCAGGGTGAAACCCAGGTGATGAACCTGAAGCTCAGCGCCCCGGACATGTCCGTCGACGAACTCGAATCGATGCTCCCGGCCCTTGGCGTAGTGCTTCCTTCAGGATCGAAGTTGAATGGCGGAACACTGTCTGCCGACTTGGCAATCAGCGGTCCGCTCGACAAACTGGTGATCGCCGGCCCCGTGCGAATGTCGAACACGAAATTGGCTGGTTTCGATATGGGTGCGAAGTTAGGAGCTCTGTCAGCCTTCAGTGGAAAGGCTCCATCGAACCCCGACACCACCATTCAGAATGCCAGCTTGAATGCGCGCATTGCTCCTGAGATGACGAGGGCCGACGCCATCAATGTGACGATACCATCCCTGGGCGTCGTAACCGGCGCAGGCACGATTAGCCCGACCGGGGCGCTCGATTTCCAGATGATTGCCGAGCTGCAGGGCAACAAGGCCGGGGCACTGTCGGCTGTGACTGGGCGGGGTGGGGGTGGGGGTGGAGGAGGCGTGCCCTTCAGGATTCAAGGGACAACATCCAACCCAAGCTTTGTTCCCGACGTAGGGGGTATGGCTGCTAGCGCTGCAAAGGGGGCAGTACAGCAATCTGTCTCTGGCGTGACCGGCGGCAAGACGGGAATAGGCGGAATCTTGCCGAAGAAGAAGCCGAAATAGCGCTGCGCACATCCCTCTTCTCGGGCTGGGCGTAGAAGGCCAATAGCTTTCTGTACACCGCTGAACGTGAGGTGAATGACTTGTTGTTTTCAGGTCTGACGATCACATTCCTCAAGGAATTCGGCTTCGGCCTGTGGATAAGCTGCCCTTTGTTCCTAAGCTTGGCCGCGGCCATAGTCGGATTGGGACTTCTAGTGGGAAAGAACGAAGGGTGGTCGCCATTCGACAGCTTCTATTGGTCTTTCGTCACCGCAACCACCGTAGGTTACGGCGATTTCCGACCGGTACACAGGGTATCAAGGGTGATTGCCATCGCAATCGCCCTGCTAGGGCTAACCATGACGGGCATTCTGATTGCGGTGGCAGTCCACGCCGGCACCGTGGCTCTGGCCGTACATGATGCCGCAGCGAAAGTCAGGTAATTCCCAAGTGCCCGCTGTTTGCGATCGGCTTGTTCCGGCAGTGGGCGCGATACACCCGATTCTGGGGAGGACTGAGTTATGACGACCGAAACATCTGCAACGGAAAATGCCTACATCGCCCGGGCGGTGGAAGCCTCCATTAACATCGGCCTGGTTGCCTTGCTCGCCGCCGTATGTCTCCTGATATTGGCCCCCTTTGTTCCTATCGTTGCTTGGGGCATTATCATCGCTGTGGCTTCTTATCCTGTCTTTCTAAAGCTGCAGCACGCAACGGGACGTGGAGGTTGGGCCGCCGCTATCTGGGCCATTCTTCTGCTGGCGGTACTTATTGTTCCTGTCGTTCTGTTGGCCAAGAGTACGGTTGAGGGCGTCCAAAGTTTAATGGAGCACCTGGACGCAGGAACGTTTGTCGTTCCACCTCCCCCGCCCAACCTCGAGAGTTGGCCTCTTATCGGTGCTCCTTTGAACCGAATCTGGAGCATGGCCTCGAACAACCTCACGGAGGCTGTGAAACTCCTCGCGCCTCAGATCAAGACTGTCCTTCCAAAACTACTTTCTGCGTCTGCCGGCATCGGCCTAACCGTGCTGCAATTCTTCTTTTCGATTCTCATTGCAGGAGCGCTCCTGGCCAACGCCCAAAGTGCCGCAGAAGTAACACGTGCGTTTGCCAACCGGCTGTTTGGCGAGCGAGGCGCTGAGTTCCAGGACCTCGTTGGTTCCACCATCCGCAGCGTGACCTCTGGCATTCTCGGGGTAGCCCTCATTCAAACCGTGCTGGCTGCAATCGGTTTTCTCGTCGTGGGATTGCCCGGAGCAGGCTTGTGGGCCGTGATCTTTCTCATTGCCGCAGTCCTGCAGATCGGAATCCTTGTACTCATCCCCGCAGTCGTCCTCGTCTTCGCTACCTCCACAACCAGCACGGCCGTTGTCTTCCTGATTTGGTGCGCGTTCGTCGGTCTGCTGGACAACGTGCTGAAGCCCATATTGCTGGGCCGTGGTGCCTCGGTTCCGACCGCCGTGGTTTTCCTCGGCGCCATTGGAGGATTCGTCGCGATGGGAATCATCGGCCTGTTCGTCGGCGCGATCGTTTTGTCGGTAGGTTACAAACTGTTTCTGGCCTGGATCGAGCCCAACAGCGCCAAATCAACCAATACCGCGGGCGCGTAGAAGGCAAAGGCTGGTGATTCCGTTTCGTGTTGTCCGTAGTTTCGATACCTTCTTGCGACACCATTGGCGCTACGCCGCCACCGACCTCAGTCGCGGAGCAGCCGTAGCATCACCGCTGAACGAGCTTCACGAACCAGATCGGCGTAGGCTCCGCGCAGCATTCGCCTGCCACATTGGGCATAAAGCGGCTTGGGGGAAGTCAAGGCAGTTTCAAGCGGATCGTCGTTAACTCTGCGTAACGCGCGCGAAGCGAAGTGAGAACCAGTTCATCGCGATTCAAGTCGACAAATCTGATCCTTTCGTCTTGAAGATACTGCTCATAACCACTCTGTGCGGTGCACCAGTTATATGTCGCGTTGATGGCCTTACCCTCGACTACTCAAAGTGACTTTGGACCCATGCACCAAAGCGATTCCGCCGCAACACGTGCCATTCCAAGCGAGTGTTATGGCGTTGCTGGAGGTGGGAATCCGGTGAATGAGTCTGAAAATCGACCTCTTCCACGACTTGGAAGAGGTCAACAATAATGTCGGAGATCGCGTTTTCGACTGCTGGAAGGCTAGGTCCCCACAAGTCGGCTAAGTTCTTAGTTTTACTTGGGCTTCTCGGCAGCCGACTCGATCACCGCTTCCGGAGTGCGGGTGTAAATTCTCAAGTTCGGGTGAACCAGTTTCCGCTATTTACTACCAAGTGCTACCAAACTGCAAGTGAGGAGTTCCGTAAGTTATTGAAATTGGTGGACCTGGTCGGGATCGAACCGACGACCTCTTCCATGCCATGGAAGCGCGCTCCCAGCTGCGCCACAGGCCCACTTTGAGGAGGGACGACGCCCGAAACTGTGGCGTCTCCTTCATTCTCTCGCAGCCGCGCACCGTAGTCAAACCAGGCTGCCAACCGCCCAAATTGCCGAATGTTATAACGAACGTTATAATGCCGCAAACTCATCTTTCTTCGAATCCGCAATGGCACTGTCTGGGGGCGAGAAACTCGGCCCGTACGAACTCATCACTCTCGATTTCGGGAACAAATGTGCGCGCTGCGGGGTCTATGTCAGTTGAGTCTCAAGGGCGGTGGATCCATCACGCGGATGAGCCACTCTGGAGGCGACAGCACGAAGGAGTTCGCAATATTCAAGCATGCGTGGCGAGAGTTGTTGGCGGCCCCGAGGTTAATTATCATGAGGACAACGCCATGAGTAGCGTGGCGGGAGCACCAACTTTGAGCAACCTCGCAAGTGCGATAGGTGTCCGCACGGAAGAAGTCTCGATTGTGGCCGAATTACAGGCCGGATCGGAAGAGGCTTTTGCCTGGCTCATCGCACAATACAGCCAGCCAATTTACAGCCTGGTTTACCGCCTGCTCGACAATCCGTCGGACGCAGCCGATACCACCCAGGAAGTGTTCATCAAAGTGTTTCGGGGAATTCGGAGCTTCAACTCCAATTCCAGCCTGAAGACCTGGATCTACCGTATTGCACTGCATGAGGCGTACAACCAGCGCCGCTGGTGGTCTCGCCATACGGGACGCGAAACTTCAATCGAGCCGATCGCGAATGATCAGGCGGAGCATTGTTCGCCGGGCTTGAAAGACGTGCTCGTGGACGATTCAAAATCGCCGTTGGAGAACGTTTACGACGAAGAGCTCCGAGCCCGGGTCGAACGAGAGTTAAGGTCGGTGGCTGAACCGTATCGCACCGCCGTAATTTTGCGTGATATCGAAGAATTGTCATACGAACAGATTGCAGAAGTAATGGAGGTTTCATTGGGCACGGTGAAGTCTCGGCTGATGCGAGGGCGGGACGCACTGCGAAAAAGGCTGGAGCGCCATCTGCCGGCATTTGGCGTGAGTGTTCCCGCTGTTCGCCACAAGAAACACCGCAAGGACGGTGCTCTCAACGGCAAGGAAGTCGAGGTAATGCCATGAAATGCTCGGATACAAAGCGGCTCATGTCTGCGTACCTGGACGCTGCGGTGACGCGCGGCGAAATGAGCGCAGTGCAGCAACACATCGATGCCTGCGTTGCCTGTTCGGCCGATTACCTTAAGTTGCAGCGCACCCAACGGCTGGTCGGCAGCTTGGGGCGCAAAGCCGTGCCCCCCGACTTGGCGCTGAGAATCCGGGTGTCCGCTTCCCAGGAGCTGGCCAACTCACGCCGTCCGCGGTGGGAGGCACTACGCGTCAAATGGGAGAACGTATTTAATGCAGTGATGGTGCCGGCCACGGGCGGGCTGGTGACGACGGTGATCATATTCGGCTTGCTGATCAACTTCCTGGTGCCGAGCCAATTCGTTGACCCCAATGATGTCCCTACGACTCTTTACACGCCGCCGCAGTTGCAGTCGTCGCCCTTCCAGTTGGCAATGGGGCCGGGGCGCTCTGAGCCTCTCATCGTGGAAGCGTACGTGGGCGCCGACGGACGGGTCCAGGACTACCGTGTTCTTTCTGGTGGTGAGAACGGCGGCGAGGTGCTGTCGGAACTGAAAAACATGCTGATCTTTGCCACTTTCCGTCCCGCTACCAGTTTCGGGCGTCCGACGGCTGGACGCGCTATTCTGGCGTTTTCCAAAATACAGGTTAAGGGATAACCGGGATCATTTTTGACTTTCTCTTGTCAGCCCCTCGTTCCAAACGAAGGGGCTGATTTGCGTGTGCGATAGGCACCTCGTAAACTGAAAGATCTGAATTCCTGCCTAAGTCACTTCAGGAGGCTTCTCTGAGCTGTACTTTCCGCAACACCATGATTGTCGTGATGTTGGCACTGTTGAGCCAGGTCGCTGCGGCCCAGTCGAAATCGACGATTGATGTAAGCGAGACGATTTTTAGCGTGCTGTCGGCAATGAATGTCTGCGGCTACGACCAAGGGGTCGCCTCGTCTTCGCCCATCCGTGCGCAAGTGCGGGCGGATTTGGTGGCCGCCAGCAAGTCGCCGGAAGCGGCGGCGTCGGCCAAGGAGATGTGTAACTTTTACGCTGATCACAGGCAGGACGGGGCCGCTCACCAACTGGCCCAATACGTGTCACTGGCGCTGTATCTTGGTGATCCTCCGACGTTCACGCCGAAGGCCCAGGAAGCGGACTTGCCTCCCGACGCGAGCTACCTGCTGGGGTTCGTTCCGGTGCTGAAACAGTATGCCGAGGCGGCGAAGCTGCATGCGATCTGGCTGAAACACCAATCCCAGTACCTGGCGCTCATCAACCAGTACCATGATCCGGTCGCGCGCATGATCACCGCGACGGACAATTACCTGCGGATGCCGTCCGCGGGTTACGCCGGACGCTCTTATACCGTGTACCTGGATCCGATGGCGGCGCCGGGGGAAGTCAACTCCCGGAACTACCAGCAGGACATTTTCTATATCGTGGTGTCGCCGGCGAATAACGATATTCATATCGACGACCTGCGGCATACCTACCTGCACTTTGTGCTGGATCCGCTCATCGCGAAACGTGCAACGTCCCTGGCGCGATTGCAACCGATACTAGCCGCCGTTCAGAGAGCCCCCATGGCAGCGGAGTATAAGCACGACACGGGATTGCTGGTCATCGAGAGTTTGATCCGCGCCATTGAGGCCCGCACTCCCGCCGATGCGAAGCTGCCCGAAAAGGACCGGCTGGCAATGGTCAATCGGGACGAAGCTGAGGGGTTCGTCCTGACGAACTACTTCTACGATCAACTCAAGGTATTCGAGAAAGAGAACGTAGGCCTGAAGGACTCGTTCCCAGACTGGCTGCACAACCTCGACGTGGACAAAATCAGAAAGCAAGCCAGCGAAATTCAGTTTGCATCGCAGGCCACGCCTGATGTGATGATCGCAGCCAATCGTAAGCCTGAACAGAAGATCGACCAGGCCGAGCGGGCGCTGGCGGGCGGCAATCCAGCCGGTGCTGCCCAATTGGCACAGGAAGCGCTGGCAGCGAATGAAGACGCGGCGAGGTGCTACTTCGTCCTGGCGACAGCGGCGTCGTTGAGTGGGAACATGCAAGACGCGAAAGACGATTTCGTGAAGGCGGCGAGCTCATCCAAGGACCCGCACACCGTCGCATGGTCGCACATTTACCTGGGACGTATTCTCGATCTGCAAGACGAACGGGACGCCGCAGTCGAGCAATACAAAGCGGCCCTTGGCGCGGGCGACACTTCGAAGGAGACTCGCAGTGCCGCCGAGCGCGGGCTGCAGTCGCCGTATGAGCCGCCCGAAGCTTCGCAGCCGCCAAAATCGCAATAAGATAGGAACAGGACGGGAAAGGCCTCCAGCGCCATCTCCCTTTGAAAGGACAGTGATGAGATCAATTCTTACAAGTATGGCAGTTCTGGTGGCCGCAAGCATGGCGATGGCTCAGGCCGATACCACCAAGCCCGCCGCTCCCGCCCAAGCTGCCCAGACGGCCGCAGCCCCTGCGCCCGCCGGCCAACATCCGCCACAGGCAAAGTCCAAGGAAGAATTCGATGCCTACAACCTGGCGGCTTCGAAAACCGATCCCGCGCAAGCCGAGGCTGCGGCCGACGAGTTCGCGCAGAAATTTCCTGCCAGCGACCTTAAAGAATTACTTTATGTTCGCGCCATGAACTTATACCAGCAACAGAATAACTCGGGCAAAGTTGTTGCAATGGGTCGTAAGGCGATTGCGCTGAATCCGACCGATCCAGTTCCCCTTGTGGCTGTGGCTTCGGCTTTGGTCATGGATACTCGGGAGAACGATTTGGACCGCGATGCGCGTTTCGCGGAAGCGACCAAGGATGCCCAAGCTGCCCTCGACAACATCGACACCGGGCTGCAGGTTCCGCCCAATGTACCTGCGGACCGAGTGGCCGCGGCCAAAGCCAATCTTCGCTCCATCGCGTATGACACGTTGGGCGTTATCGCGATGAACAAGAAGGACTACGCTGCCGCTGAACAGAGTTTTCAACAGGCTGCCGACTTGATGAAAGATCAGCCGGACGCGGTGGTTTATCTTCGCTTGTCCGTAGCGCAAGACAACGAAAAGAAGTACCAGGCAGCGTTGGACTCAGCAAACAAAGCGGCGCAGTACGCTCAGGACGGGAGCGCGGAAAAGAACCTCGCCAAGCAGCAGCAAGATCGCTTGCAAAAGCTCCTGGCTGATAGGAGCGCTCCCAGCGCGGCGCCGGCAACACCTGCGCCGGCAACAGGTGCGACGCCGCCCCCTCCAAATCCCACTACGCCTCACTAGGCTGACCCGCTCTCCTAAAGAAATACGATGAAGGCGGAAGAAATCGATCGATCGGCGCTGGAAGATGCTTTGGGACACCATTTCCAGAGCCGCGCCATGATTGACCAGGCGTTGACACATTCGTCGTTTGCGCGTGAAGCCGAATCACAGGTGCCGCCCGGAACCACAGCCGCCATACCGGGCGACAACGAACAGTTGGAATTTTTGGGTGATGCGGTTCTGGCGTTTGTGGTCAGCCATGAGTTGTTCAGGCGGTTCCCCGAGTACGCCGAAGGCGACCTGTCAAAGCTGCGGGCGCACATCGTCAGCGCTCGCGCCTTGATTCGCCCGGCTCGAAATCTGGAGATTGGAAAGTATCTGCACCTCGGCAAAGGCGAGGAGCGGAGCGGCGGCCGCGCTAAGAGCGCACTGCTCGTGAATGCGCTGGAGGCCCTGATCGCTGCACTCTTCCTGGATGCCGGCTTCGAAAAGGCCCGGCAATTCATCGTGAACACGATTCTTCAGCCTGCGCTACAGGAATTGCAGCACGAGGGCAGCAGCCTGCCGGTCACCGACTACAAGTCGGCTTTGCAGGAGCTCGTCCACGCCTCCGGCCGTCCTCAGCCCCGCTACTCTCTGGTAAAGGAACAGGGGCCGGAACACCGTAAGGTCTTTACTATGGAAGTGCACGTCCCTGCTCCGGCCGCTGGCGGAGAGGCGTTTGTGAGCCGTTCCGAGGGTGCGACCAAGAAGCGTGCCGAACAAGGGGCTGCACGACAGGCATGGGAGTATCTACAATCATTGCAGGCGAGTTCCGCGACGGATACCGCGAGTTCGGGAGCCGAACCGCCTACGCAGTCATGAGCGAAGTCCACGTCGAACCCGAAGTCATAGCACCCCCGACAGCGGCGGTTGCCACGCGCACTGAACACGGCAGTTCGGATGGGATGAATTCCCTGCAATCGCTATCGACCACAATTGTGATTGCCGTGTTCGTGATCACGTTCGTGGTGCAGGCGTTCCAGATTCCCTCCGAGTCGATGGAGAAGACGTTACTGATTGGCGACTACCTGCTTGTGGACAAGGCGCACGATGCCGGAGCCGGAGTATGGGGCTGGCTATTGCCGTATCGCCGGATACAACGGCAGGACATCATCGTTTTTCGCTATCCCGTGAATCCGCAGCAGCATTTCGTGAAGCGGGTAATTGGTATCCCCGGCGATCACGTCCGCCTGGTTAACAAGCACGTTTACGTAAATGGCATAAAGCAGGACGATGACTACGCCACATTTAACTGGGGCCAGCGTGACAAGTTCCGCGACAACTTCCCCAACGGTGGATTCTTCGCGGACAAGATCGCGTCGAAGTGGTTCATCCAGGCGCAAAAATTGGTGGAGGACGGCCAGTTGATCATCCCTGAGGGTTCCTACTTCGTCCTGGGCGACAACCGGGATGACAGCTACGATTCGCGTTATTGGGGACTGGTACCTGCCGAGAACGTTGTCGGTCGTCCATTACTGATCTATTGGTCGATGGACGCAGTGCCTCCCAACACCGGGGACAGCGAGCCGTCTGGTAAACTTTCGACTTTGGCTTATAGCGCCATACAGTCGGTTAAAGGCTTGCGGTGGAAGCGCATGCTTCGGGTACCTCAGTAGCTGCCAGGTTGGCGCTAATCGGACGGAAAGCAGAGAGAGAGAAGGGGCAATTGGCAGTCACAAAAAAACTTAACAAGGTTGCTCCAAAGGTTGCTCCAGAACCCGTCGAAACCCCCGTCCAGCCGAAAAAGCCCAAGGAAACGACCTCGGAGTTTATCGCCTCCATCGCTGTCGTGCTGGTGACCGGCCTCTTCATCATTACGTTTGCATTGCAGGCTTTCGTCATACCTTCCAGCTCCATGGAGAACACCCTGCTGATCGGCGACCATGTGTTTGTGGATCGCATTAATCTGGCCCCGAAGTCGAATTGGGTTGGTCCGCTGATTCCCTATCGCCACCCGCGCCATGACGACGTATTTGTATTTATCTCGCCCGCCGAGCCCGGGCTTTACGTAGTGAAGCGCGTGGTAGGAGTGCCCGGCGATCGCATTAAGCTGCAGGATGGCGTGGTCATTCGCAACGGCGAGCGGCTCGATCCGCCGTATGTCGTGCGCAACGGAACCTACAACGCATACCGCGATAACTTCCCCACCGTTCCGCCCACGGACTATGACGGTGCGACGCCGGAATGGCGCGATGCCCTGCCCTCCCACATACAGAATGGTGAGCTCGTCGTGCCGCCCAACAGCATTTTTGCTATGGGCGACAATCGGGACGTCAGTCTCGACAGCCGCTATTGGGGCTTCGTTCCGTACCAGAACATCATTGGCCGACCCATGTTCATTTACTGGTCGTTCCAACAGCCGCGCGACGAGTACACCCGGACGAGTTTCGCAGAACGAGTGCAGTTCCTGTTCACGATAGTGATCCATTTCTTCGACCAGACGCGCTGGTCCAGAATGTTCCACGTGGTGCGCTGATGCCTGGCCGCGGGTCTCGGCGGGCACTGTGGATCTCGACCGCACTGGGTGTCGTCCTGCTCGCCCTGTTTTTGCCTCCGTTCGTAAACGTCAACCGATACCGTAACCGCGTAACTTCGGCAATTGGCAATGCACTTGGCCGGCAAGTTACTGTCTCGAATATCGAACTGAAACTGCTGCCACGTCCGGGGATGGTGCTTTCAACCTTTGTCGTGGCTGACGACCCAAGCTATGGCCCGGAACCGATGCTGCGTGCGGAATCCGTAACGGCAAGCATTCGCGTGAGTTCCCTATGGCGGGGACGACTGGAGATCGGCACGCTGGCACTGGATAATCCCAGCGTGAACCTGGTGCGCCGTGCCGACGGCCATTGGAACATCGAGGAGTTGGTGGAGCGCACGTCGCAAGTTCCTTCGGCACCAACTGCGAAATCCAGACCGGAGGCAAGGCCCCGCTTTCCGTACGTTGGGGCCACGGCCGGGCGCATCAACTTCAAACTCGGCGATGTAAAGAAGTCCTTCGCATTTTCCGACGCGGATTTTGCGCTATGGCTGGAATCCGAGAACGAGTGGGGCGTCAGGCTGGAGGGCCGTCCAATGCGCTCGGACGTTCCGGTGAGTGATACCGGCACGCTCAGAATGGAAGGTACGTTTCAACGTTCCGCGAGCCTCCGGAATACGCCAGTCAATCTGAAAATCGATTTCACGAGGGGCCAACTCGGCCAGATCACTGCACTCGTTTACGGACGCGACCGCGGCTGGCGAGGGGGCGTGACTTCCACCGCCTCGCTGGCGGGGACTCCGGCCTCTCTGGCAGTGACAATCGATGCTCGCGTCGATGACTTTCGCCGCTATGACATTGCCCTCGGAGAGGCGATGAGGCTAAGCGTGCATTGCACGGGAACCTATTCCTCACCCGACGATTCGATTCGCGACATTCAGTGCCAATCTCCGGTTCGCCCGGGCGTAGTGATGGTGCGAGGCAACGTCATAGGATGGGCCGGCAACTCATATGATCTCGGCATTTCGGCGGAACAGATTCCACTGGACCGGGTGGTCGCTCTTGCGCGTCATACCAAGAAGGATTTGCCGGAGGACCTTACCGCTACGGGCACCGCCGACTTTGTTTTCACGATGCGCCGGGACTTAGGCTCCGCTGCAGTATGGGCCGGAGGCGGCCGTACCACCCAATTCGCCCTGCGGTCGAGAGTTCTGGCAGAAGACCTCGAACTTGGCGAGGTTCAGTTGAGCATTCCCAATACTGGGGCAGTAGCGACCAGCAAGCGCGTAAGAAAAGCTCCCAAATCAGCCTATTTGGAAATCGCGAATTCTCTGCGTGTAGTCGTCAAACCTTTCGCCATGCCCCTCGGAGCCGCGTCTCCGACCACTGCCGGCGGGTACTTTGACATGGCGCACTATCGCATCACGCTCGCCGGCGATGCCGAAATGACTCGGCTTATGAGCATTGCCAAGGCGATGGGCATCGGTGTCCCGTCAATTGGGCTGGCAGGCCCCGCCCATCTCGACCTTGAGATCGCAGGTGCCTGGACTGGCTTCGCGCCGCCGGCCCCGTCAGGAAAGCTCCAATTGCATGACGCCACTGCGGAGCTGCAAGGTGTGAGCGAACCACTTCAACTGGCATCGGCAACTGCCACTCTTGCCGATCAGACCGTTGCCATAAATTCCTTTTCGGCCGAATTCAAGGACGGGACGACGGTAAGCGGGTCTGCCAGCTTTCCGTTGCGCTGCGTATATCCGGAGTCCTGCGTCCTGCGCTTTGACCTGCACACGCCCGAGATTACCCAGGCCCGCTTGAACCAACTGCTGAATCCGTCCTATCAGAGCCGTCCCTGGTATCACCTTTTGGCGATCGGACAGCGTGATGAAAACGCGCTGATGAAGCTGCAGGCTCGTGGCCGGTTGGCGGCTGGACGAATTCTCATCGGAGATCTAGAGGCCTCCGATTTTGTCAGCACGGTAGAAATGAATTCCGGAAAGCTTAGCTTGAAAGAGATCCGAGCTGACGCACTGGGGGGACATCACACCGGGAACTGGGACGCCGATTTTACGGCAACGCCTCCGAAGTACTTTGGCTCCGGAACCGTGACAAAGATCGCCATGGCCCAGGTCGCGGCATTGATGCACGACGCATGGGCTACCGGTACCATCGACGGGGAATACACCCTGGGAGTTACAGGAGTCACAGCGTCTGCGATTCGTGATTCCGCATCTGGGTCCGCAAGCTTTAGGTGGACTGGCGGTTCGCTACGCCACGTGGCGCTGGACAGCAAGGGCGCTCCCCTGACCTTCTCATCCTTCGACGGACAGGCTGTGCTGCGAAACGGAACGATCGCTTGCCAGGGTTGCAAGCTGCAAACGACCAGCGGGTCATTTGACGTCACGGGTGGCGCGAGTTTCAGCCGCGTTGTCGACGCCCGTATCGAAAACTCTGGTAAGGGTGTCGCTTACGTCATCTCCGGCCCGTTAGAGAAGCCGAGCGTCGAAACTGTGCCTGCTCCGTCCTCTGAAGCAAAGGTGCGATAAGACTGTTTCGATCGAATCCGCCGGACTTAGCGATCGAAAATTCTTGCCAATGCCCCGGCAGCGACAAGACCAAAGAGACGCCTCCGCCACATGGTAGTATCGAGAGAAAGTCATCATGTTTGGGCACTTTGACGTCGTTGAAGCCTTCTTTCAGATCGTTGTCCTGCTGTTCGCAATCAGCGTGCACGAGTCGGCGCACGCCTGGATGGCCAACCGCCTGGGGGACCCCACCGCGAAAATGCTGGGACGCGTGTCTCTCAACCCGATTGTCCACATTGACCCGTTCGGCACGATTCTGATGCCCGCGATGCTGATCCTTCTCGGCTTTCCGCCCTTCGGGTGGGCCAAACCCACGCCGGTGGATAACCGAAATTTTCGCAACCCTGTGAAAGACGACATTCTCACCGCTGTGGCTGGTCCGGTGAGCAATTTTCTGACAGCCCTGGTTTCCGTCATTGCCCTTGCATTTATCCTGCACGGTTCGACAGGTGGCATTGATCGTCTGTTTCGCGGAGCGGACGTATCTGCGCCGCTGGCCAAGCTGTTCGAGGCCGCCATTCTGATCAACGTTGTTTTGGGGGTTTTCAATCTGATCCCGTTGCCTCCTCTGGATGGCAGCCACGTAATTCGTCATTTCCTTTCCTATAACGCACTGCGCGTTTACGACCGGATCGGATACTTCGGGCTGGTGATCGTCATGTTCGTCCTGCCGATGATTGGATTTCCTATCATCAGCATATTAATCAGCCCGGTTCTGCAGTTCTTTTACGCGTTATTGGGCGTCCTCTCGAGAATCTGATGTCATATCCCACATGCGAAAAAAAGGGCCGGATCCTGAGCGGCATGCGTCCGACCGGAAAACTGCACCTGGGCAATTATGTGGGCGCCTTACGCAACTGGGTGCGTCTGCAGGACGATTACGACTGTTTTTTCTTTATCGCAGACTGGCACGCGCTGACAACGGATTACGCCGACACGAGGGACATCAAGCAAAATTCGCTTGAGGTGATGATCGATTACCTTGCCGCGGGCCTGGATCCCGACCGCAGCACGATGTTCATCCAGTCGCACGTGCCACAGCATGCAGAGTTGCATCTGCTGTTCAGCATGATTACGCCGCTGGGATGGCTGGAACGCGTCCCGACTTACAAAGAGCAGCGTGAGAACATCAACGACAAGGACCTCAGCACTTATGGTTTCCTGGGCTATCCGCTTTTACAATCGGCTGACATCCTGATGTATCGGGCCGATTTTGTGCCGGTCGGCGAGGACCAGGTCCCGCACGTGGAACTCACCCGCGAGGTCGCGCGACGCTTCAACCAGTTCTATCCCCGCAAAGTTAGCCAGGGGTGTCGTGAGCCGCAGCGAGTCTTTGTGTTTCCTGAGCCGAAGCCCCTGCTGACACCTGCCGCAAAGCTGCCGGGCACGGATGGCCGTAAGATGTCTAAGTCTTATGGCAATACAATTCTGCTAAGCGAGCCGGAAGCATCACTGCGCGCGAAATTGAAGACCATGGTCACGGATCCCGCGCGTGTCCGTCGCACCGACCCGGGAAATCCTGACGTTTGCCCGGTGGGCGATTTGCATAAGATCTTTAGCAGCACAGAGACCATGGCAAAGGTTTACGATGGCTGCCGAACGGCGGGAATCGGCTGCATCGAGTGTAAGAAGTGGGCGGCCGACAGCCTTTGGGAAGTGCTTAGTCCTATTCAAGAGCGCCGAGCGAAATACGAAGCCGATCCCAAGTTGGCATGGGATTTACTAGAGGAAGGCTCTGCTAAAGCGCGCGCGGCCGCGGAGTCGACAATGGAAGAAGTGCGTGATGCAACAAACCTGTCGTTCAAGTACGAGCCGCCAAAGCCGGAGTCGAAAGATCAATAGTTGATGCCGGACAAAGCACAATCCGCGAACACCCCATCGCAGGTTCCCGAAGCGCCCACTGCTACGGCGAGGAAGGGTGAAACAAACGAGTCTTCGTTTTCGGTGCTCGTCGGCGAGGTATACGATGGCCCGCTTGACCTGCTGCTCGACCTCATCCGCAAACAGGACATCGACATCTACGACATCCCGATCGCGAAAATCACCGAGCAGTATCTGAAGTATGTTGAGAACATGAATCAGCTCGACGTTGACGTCGCGGCAGAATTCATTTACACGGCTTCCCTGCTCATTCATATCAAGTCGAAGATGCTGCTGCCGCGCGATCCCGATGCTACGGGTGGGCTCGACGATCCACGCATGGAACTGGTCAACCGACTGCTTGAACACGAACGGTACAGATCCGCAGCACAGATGCTGCTCCAGAAACAACATATCGAAGAGGCGGTATGGTCGAACCCTTCATTGAAGGAATTTCGGGACGCAGAGGGCACGGAGCCGGAGTTGGCCGCCGACGTCGTTGACCTGGTTAAAACATTTCAGCAGATCCTCAACCGTGCGCGAACCAGGCCCGCTTTCGAGGTGGAGGAAGACAACGTTACAGTTTCGCAAATGATCGACTACGTACGGCGGAGACTTTCGCTGGAAGAGAAACCGATACGCCTGAAGCATCTCCTGCGCAGCGTGAGGTCGCGGACTGCATTGGTGTGCGCTTTTCTTGCCGTCTTGGAACTAATACGTTTGCAGGCTGTATTGGCGAGACAAGACAACGTATTTGGCGAGGTCGTGCTGAAGAAGTACACCAACTTCGACGCTCTCATGGCTGAGAGTCCGCCGGTCAAGGACGACTGGCGGTGAGTATGGTTCGCGGGTTGCGCACTTGTAAGTTTCGAGTCCCAAGTGCGAGTCTCTTGAAGACCGTACAAGTCTTGGAAAGATGAATGTACTCTACGATCACGAATGAGCGTTAAAGCCAAAGTCGAAGCTCTTATCTACGCGACCGAAGAACCGGTCACACTGAATCAGATCGCTTCCCTCTTAAAGGATGCGGTGCTGGCTGAACTGACCGCCGAGGAAGAAGCGCGACTGGCGCTGAACGAAATCGTGTCCGACGGCAAGCCGACAGCCGAACATGACGACATCGCCGAGGAACAGGAGAAGGTTTCGGAAGCGCCAGTCGATGTTGAGTCCCAGCCAGACCACCTCGACATCGAACCGGCCTCCCCGAGCGAACCCACGGCGGAGCAGCAGCAGGAACGTGAGAAAGAGGACTTGAAGCGGGTCAAAGAGTACCTCGTCCGGATCCTTGCAGCATTGACGGTCGAGTATTCACAGAGCGACCGCGGAATGGAAATTCGCCAGATCGCCGGCGGCTATCGCATGGGCACCAAGCCCGAGCATCACGATGTGGTCGTCAACTTCGCCAAGAGCTTGAAACCTCCAGTGCGGCTTTCGATGCAGGCCCTGGAGACACTAGCGGTGATCGCATACAAGCAGCCGGTAACGGTGCCGGAGATCAGTGAGATTCGCGGCGTCGATTCTTCAGGGGTAATCGCCACCTTGCTCGATCGAAAATTGATCACGACTTCGGGCCGCAAACAAGTGATCGGCAGGCCAATCTTGTACAAGACCACGAAAGAGTTCCTGCTGCGGTTTGGCTTGAACAACGTGGCCGAACTGCCGAGCATGGAAGAGTTCGAGAAGCTGGGTGATCCGCAAGCCGGGCTGTTTGAAACAGCCAACGAGCAAGCGGCTGAAACTGCTGGCCTACCGGAACCCGAGGCTGAAGTATCAGGAACTGACCAAGTGCCGCTCGAGACGGAAGCTGAAGATGGTTCGCTAGCAAATCCTGATGACAAGTCGATGGAGACTTTGTCCAAGAGCGACGAGACTTAGCTCACGGCCCGCACGATTCTTTGCACGCGCTTCAGACTGGTAACGCCGTTGCGTTTCCACGGTCAGGATTTCATCAGGCTCATAGCTTAAGATTTTTGGGCCGGCGACCGGAGTTTGTTACATCGCACCAGAATTGATGGAGTTCCCATGCGAAAACTGATCGGGCTAATCGTTCTTGCCGTGGCGACCGGGGGCCTTTGGGGACAACAGATTCCCTCGGGCACTCTGTTGCCCGCGATGCTCGACAACACGTTCGATTCGGACAAGAGCAAGCCCGGGGAAGCGATATCCGCCAAGCTGCGGCAAGACGTTCCTCTGCCTGGCGGGGGCAAGATCGAGCGTGAGTCCAAGATTCTGGGACATGTTGTCGCGGTGTCTCCTGCATCTGGCGGGAATCCGTACCAGATCACCGTGAAGTTCGAGCAGATTGAAGTCAACAAACGTCCGGTGACCATTAGCGTTGGGCTTCGCGCCTTTGCCCCCATGGAGTTGGTGGCTCAGTCACGCCAACCTGCGAATGCCAACGGCGGAAATGGAACCTCGGTGTGGGACCTGAACCTGTCGCAGATCGGCGGACAAATCGCTTATAACGGACAGAAGGTCGTGAAGTGGAAAGGCCAGGTGGTCGGGAGAATTCCTCAGCCCGGTGCCGTACTGGGAGTGCCGATGGCTAACGCCGAATTCGGCTGCGCAGGACCTGGAGCCGACACGTCGGAGCAGGCCTTCTGGGTTTTCTCCACCAACGCTTGCGGAATCTATGGCGACACCGACATGACACTCGTTAGCGGCATCGGGGGGACAAGTCCCGGACAGATCGAATTCAAATCGCCCAAAAAGATCACTGTCAGGGGCGGCAGCGGCTGGTTGCTGCAGGTGAACTAGATTCCATCTGATCCCACTCCTACCGGCGCTGCGACACCGGGCCCCAATTCAGGAGTGCTGCCGACACTGTTAAGATGGACACTCATGCCTGCCGAGAGACTGCAAAAGATCATGGCCGCCGCCGGGATCGCCTCACGCCGTAAGGCCGAGGAGTTGATCACCGCGGGACTGGTGTCGGTGAATGGCCAAACGATAACGGAACTTGGCACCAAGGCCGACCCCGAGGTCGACAACATCAAGGTCAACGGCCAGCCGCTGGGCGGTGCCGAACATCATGTGTACCTGCTCCTCAACAAGCCAAAAGGTCATGTCACTACCGTCACCGACCCGGAAGGGCGTCCGACTGTGATGGATCTCGTCCGCGGAATTGGGGCCCGTATCTATCCGGTGGGAAGGCTCGACTACCTAAGTGAAGGCCTGTTGCTGCTGACGAACGATGGGGCCCTGGCACAGAAGCTGACTCATGCCTCGTCGCACGTTCCCAAAACGTATGTCGTCAAGATCAGCGGCAAGCCTGCGGAATCTCAGATCGAGAAACTGCGCGCTGGGATGTTTCTGCCCGCAGACCGCACTCCTTTGAAGACCCGCGAAGGCCAACTGGATGCCAAGGCGCCAGGCCGCCGTTCCAAAGCCGTGAGGACCGGGCCGGTGCGAATCAAACTGGTGCGCGATGCGGCGAATCCGTGGTATGAAATCACGCTGATCGAGGGGCGCAATCGGCAGATCCGGCGGATGTTCGAGCAGATTGGACACCACGTCGAGAAAATCAGGCGGGTGCGATATGGTCCCCTGGAACTAGACGTCGAACCGGGTAAATTTCGGCACCTGAACGTGCAAGAGGTGGCGCGGCTGAAATCAGGGACACGGACGACTAATCGAACTTCGGAAGCCAAGCCAACGCGCCAGCGACCGCCCCATGCTAAGACTAAGAACAAGAAACGTCAGCCTTAGCCCGTCATCAGGCCACGTGATCTTGTGATCACTGCCGTCCGCTCTCGAGTTGCGAAAATCCCTCGAGCAGGGGCAACCGAGCCGCTCCATACAGGCCCGCATCGCTACCTAGGAGAGCCCTCGTGACGATGGTGCCTTTGTCGTGACCAACAACATCCGGAGAAGTCAGCGAATAGATCACCGAGCGGAATTTGATTTCCTCGAACATGGCTGGCGCAAATGCGTCCCACGAGCTGGCGACGCCGCCGCCGATAACGTAAATGGGTAGGTTCAGCGAATTGACCATCGCTCCTACGCCAATCCCCAATGCACGGCCGACGTTGTCGAAGATTTTCTTGGCTGCAGCCTCGCCTTGCACCGCGAGGTTATAGATTGACCGCGAGGTAAACTGCACCGGGTCGCGCGAGAGCCGCTCCAGCTCTGCAGATTCATTGGCGGCGATTGCTTCGCGCGCCATTCTAACGACCGCAGTGGCCGAAGCATATTGCTCCAGACAGCCGCGGCTGCCGCATCCGCACGGATGGCCGTCGGCGTAGATGTTGAAGTGCCCCAGTTCGCCGGCCATGCCGGTCATCCCGTGCCACAAGCGCCCGTTAAATATCAGGCCGCCACCTACGCCGGTTCCGAGCGTGTACATGGCCATGTGTTCGTATTCGCGGGCCGCCCCTAGCCATTTCTCGCCCATCGCAGCTGAGTTGGCGTCGTTCTCAAGTATGACCTTCGTGCTCAGCCGCTTTTCAATCTCGTCGCGGACGGGAAAGCTCGTCCAGTCGGGCAGATTGGGAGACTCCATGACCATGCCTGCTGCCATGTCGATAAAGCCGGGTACACCTATCCCGATCCCCACCAATTCGCTCGAATCGCGATACTTGGTACGAAGGGCCTGAATTGCATTGCACATCTCGGTAATCACGAAGTCACGCCCCCGTTTGACCTCGGCGCCGAGCGTCAGCTTTTCCAGCAGCTTGCCATCGCTATCGACAGCAGCAATGCGAAGATTGGTACCTCCGAGATCTACTCCAATAGAGAAATGACCCATATCTACCGTATGGCTGCCTTCCGTTTTGCACAGTTCGACTCTAAGACCCTAAGGTCCGCGCTGCTTATTTTTGACAGCGAGAACAATAATGACTGCTTCGTCCTGCGATGACTACCCGTTTGATAGGTGTGCTGCAAACCAGGCACGGTTCGCCCTTCCTACCGTACACCCGATGCTGCAATTGAAAAAACCCTTCCTCGCCGTCGGCATTAACATAGTCGCTCACCGACGACCCTCCCAGCGCAATCGCCTCGCGCAGCACTTCCTGAACCGCTGCGTGCAACTTGCGCAATTGCTCGCGCGTCAGCGAGGAAGCTCGCCGACGAGGACGTATCCCAGAGCGGAAGAGCGCCTCGTCGGCGTAAATATTCCCCACTCCGCTCAGAAGCTTTTGGTTGAGCAGCGCGCTTTTGATGGGGGTTTTGCGTCCGCGAAATAATGAAATGAATCGTTCTGATTCCGATATCAGAGGCTCATCACCCGGGGCGGCAAATGCCTCTGTCCCTCGTCGCGTGTCCAAGCGAACAACCGCCAGGCGCCCGAACCGGCGAGGATCGACAAATCGTAGTTCCTTGCCCGACGCTAGCTTTACAACTGCGTGCGTGTGTTTGGCCAACTCTGTGTCGGGTGTTGTGACTTGCATTCGCCCGGTCATTCCCAGGTGAACGATCCATTGTCCGTGTTGGATCGGGTTGCGTTTCCTCCGGGAGATCCGTTCGAGGTCAAACACAATATGCTTTCCAACCCGCCGTACCTGCAGGATTCGTGACCCTTCTAATACGCCGGCTATCTCACTTGCTGAAGACTTTAGTGGCTCCGGCTTCTCACCGAGCCATACCGATTCGATGGTGTCGCCTGCCACCCGCTTATGCAGGCCACGGGCAATGGTTTCGACCTCGGGCAGTTCTGGCATGGAAATCCAGTGTACGGCATTGTCCAAGGCGCGCCTTCTCTCGCTCGGTATTTGCGCCGGTTAGCGCCAAACCTGTAAAATTAAGGGTCACGCAGCCCGCCCATTCGCGCATATCCCTGCATCCAGTGCCCATTTCGTAAGCCATTGGCGAGTTGTGTGGAAATCTGAGCGGTCGCTCAGCGTCTGCCGCTGTTTGCGACCAGGAGCGGAGTAGCAAGTTGAAATCGGCCAAGACGGCGGTCATCGTTGGAGCGCAATGGGGCGATGAGGGCAAAGGCAAAATCGTCGACGTTCTCTCCGAGCGTTTCAAGGTCGTAGCCAGATATTCCGGCGGACACAACGCCGGTCACACGGTCATCATCAAAGGGAAGAAGTTCATCCTTCAACTTATCCCCTGCGGCGTGCTGCGCGAAGGCTGCCGCGGTGTGATTGGGAACGGCGTTGTACTGGATCCCTTTGCTTTCATGAAAGAAGTGGACGCCTTGCGCGCCAACGGCGTGAAGATCGACGGCAACCTGTTCGTGAGCAACCGCGCGCACGTCATCCTGCCATACCACCGCATGATCGAGCTGGCCGCGGAGAACGCTCCGGGCAGGGTGAAGATTGGCACTACCTCGCGCGGAATTGGCCCCACATACGAAGACAAGATGGCCCGCAGCGGCCTGCGCGTGCAGGACCTACTCGACAAGGCGCTCCTCAAAAAGCACATCGAGAATGCGTGTAGGGAGAAGAACACGATCGCGCACGCCTTGTTCAACAGCGAGCCGATCGATCCCGACAAGATGTACGCCGACTATGCTGAAGTCGCTGACCGAGTGGCGCCGTTCGTTACCGACACCGCGCTGCTGTTGAACCGCGCGATCTCCAATGGCGAGTCGGTGATGTTCGAAGGAGCACAGGGCACAATGCTCGACATCGATCACGGCACCTATCCCTTCGTCACGTCGTCGAGCGCGACGTCGGGAGGAGCGGCAACGGGAACCGGTGTCCCGCCAAACGCGATCACGATGGTGGCCGGCGTGACCAAAGCCTATTGCACACGCGTAGGCGGTGGCCCGTTTCCGACTGAATTGAATGACGAGGTTGGTGAGGCGCTGCGCAAGAAAGGCAACGAGTTTGGCGCTGTCACCGGACGCCCGCGCCGCACCGGTTGGCTGGATCTACCGCTGCTTCGCTACTCCAACATGATTAACGGCACCGGCTGGCTGGTTGTCACCAAACTCGACGTGCTTGACGATTTGGCTGAAATCCCTGTTTGCGTCGCTTACAAGGTCGACGGCAAAGAAACGCAGGAAATTCCAGCACAAGCCTCGGGTTACGAAAAGATCGAGCCGGTCTATGCCAAGCTTCCAGGATGGCATTGCGAAACGTATGGCATAGCGGATTACGATAAGTTGCCGCCGAAGGCAAAGAGCTATCTCGAGTTCGTGGAGAAAGAAACCGGCGCGAAGGTCGGCATTGTTTCCACTGGTCCGGACCGCGAACAGACAGTGTTTGTCGAACAATTCTCTCGCACGCTTGACGCGGTAAGTGGCGAATCCTAACCACAGAGGAGTGTGCCATGGTTGTGCTGGCTGTGACTTGGATGGCCAAGCCGGGACATGAAGTCGAAGTCGCTGAGATCTTCACCAAACTGCAGGCGGCCTCGCGCCAGGAACCAGGTTGCCTGATGTACATTGTGCATCGGCATCGCAGCGATCCACGGCACTTTTTCATCTATGAGCAATACCATAACAATGTCGCACTGGAAGCGCACCGCGAGTCGCCTCACTTTCAGCAATACGCTGTTACCGCGCTGAAGGACATTGGTGAGCGCACGCAGGGTGAGCTTTACTCGCTGCTTGACGACGACTCACGATTGGATCGCAGGCGAACGAAATAAGGAGTCCGGTGCTCCTGCCGTCTTCATTGCTTCTCCAGAATGTAGGAACCACCCTCAGTTTCTCTCTCGAATCCAGTGACCGTATATCCCGCTGCGAATAGCTTCTGAAACCGCTCACGCGTTTCCGTCTGCACCTGGGCCACGACTTCGGGCGAGGCACGATCCACCACGATTCGTACACTCTCAACTCGTGGAGCACGCGCTGGTGCTTTACCCGTCAGGATGCCTACGACTCTCGGTGAATCGAGATACCACTCCGAAACCAGTCGATCGGTCGGCAATCCCGCATGAAGGGGGCTGCTCGTGGAGCCATAAACATCGGACAAGTACCGCCGGGCAACGGCGCCCAGGCGGCAAATATTGAAGTACGCGTTCTTAGTCTGCAGCGGATCGAATGTCCATTCAATCAACGGAATTCCGCGGGCGAGGGCTTCTTCCCGTTGCGCCAGTTTCAATTGCCGGCCGATTCCGAGATCGCGAAACTCAGGCAGTACCGCGGCCATATGGGAGTGCAGATACGGCTTGCCGTCGCGAATTCCCGGATAGGCCAGAGCGAATCCCGCCATCGTGCCTCCGGCAAAAGCGCCTAGCACCTGCCCGCCAATCTTGGCTGCCACGACGTACATCTGTGATGGCACCACGTCCCGCTCGACGAACCCCCACACGCGAATCTCAAGCTCGACCATTTGCTCGAACTCCTCGACTGCGTGGCAGGGGCGGATTGTGATTGCAGGGTCTGACATGAATGGAGTATTCGCTCGGGGTCGCCGCATTCATCAGGTGGCTGCAGGTCTAGAATTCAGCCTGATACCAGCGGAAGCCGCGCCGTTGTTCCTCGTCCGCCTGCTTGATCAACGACATTATGCTCTTACGTTTCAGGTTCCCGACGGCGGCCACAATCGCGTCCAGAAGTGCCATTGGAGCGACGTACGAGGCGCCAAACGACGGAGTTTCCACGGAAGCGATAAAGCACTCGTCGGCAGCCCGCGCCAAGGGTGAAACAAATGTATCACTGATTGCGATCGCATAAGAGCCGTTGCGCTTGGCCGCCTGCAGCCCCTCGACGGTCTGCCGCAATCCGCGACGAAAGCTGATGCCAATTGTCAGGTCTTTGCGGGCGACATTGCGGACAACATGACTGACCCGACCCGCCGTGGTCGCAGACACAACCGGCAGGCCAATCATGGTGAGGTGATATTCCAGATGGTGTACCAGAGAGGCTGCTGCATCTCCACCTAGCAGAAGGATCTTCGGTGCCTCATACATTCGCTTCGCCAGGGCACAAATCCTCTTGGCATCCAGGCTGTTGCTGAGCGCCTGAAGGTTCTGCATATCACGATGCAGCGCCACATGCACCAGGGATTCTGGGCCGCTTCCTTCACTCTCTGCCGCCTTCATGGTATCAAGCGAAGTTGCGTAGGCAACAGACAGGTCATGCAGATGCCGCTGGAAGTCTTTGTATGTCGCGAAACCCAATCCCTGTACTATGCGAACCGTAGTTGCAGGATCGGTGCCCAAGCGCCCGGCAAGTGCACGTACACTAAGCAGCACAAAGGGACGCGGATTCTCTAGAACAGGACGAATTATCTCCTGACGCTTAGGACTCAGGTGCTTTAGTTTTTCGGCTAAACTCCCGTGAGATGCGGACAGTCTTGCGGTCGCGTGGTTGCGAGTCATCACCAAGGCAGGATTTCGTATAAGGCGCGCCTGTGTCAACAACTTTCGATAGTCATGTTCGCAAAGCCTGCAGGCGCTTTTCGCGATTTACATCATTTGTTGCACCCGTATCACCCTGATGCACTCAGCCAGGGACAGTACAGATTCAGGCTATCTAGATCAACCGCTAATGGCGGCGCCCGCCTTGCCAGCTAAAGCGCGAAACGAATGTTTCAGAGGGCATGCATGGCCACACTATGAGACCGTCAGGCCACGCTGTCCGCGGGTGTGGCTTCTGGATGCTCGCTGCCCTGGGCGAGTTCTTCCCGGACCATGCCGAAGAGGACTGCCAGCACGGACGCGATCACGGGCCCCAGAAACAGTCCCAGAAACCCGAAGGCCTCGACGCCTCCCAAAATAAAAAATAGCAGAACTAACGGATGCAACTCAACCTTCCCACTGACGACCCACGGTCGCACTACATTATCGGCCGCGCTGATCACCACCAATCCCCAGACCAGCACGAACACCCCCTTCCAGGTCGCACCCGTGAAGATCATGTAGAGCCCAGCGGGGGCCCATATCAGGGCCGCTCCAACAACGGGCACAATGGAGGCGAACGCCGCGCACAGACCCAAGAGAAGCGGAGATTCAGCTCCTACGATAGCGAGAGCGATGCCTGTCAATACCCCTTGCGCTAATCCTACGGAGAGAATTCCATAGACGTTGGCAACAATGGTGTCGGATATATTGCTGAACAATCGCCGCGCCTGCACAGGCGTCAGCGGAATGACCTCCTCGGTTTTATGAATCCAGCCACGACCATCACGGAAAAGGAAGAAGACCACCACCAGCGCGATTAAAGACTTTGCGAGAAGTCGAGCGAAATTGCTGAGGATCGTGGCTCCGGATCCCAGAACCATCACCCCTGCCTGTTGAACGTGCGAAGTGATTGCTCCCCTGATGTCGTATTTTGAGACGTCGACCCAGTGCCCGAGGAACTTCAATCCACGCTCTGCCATGGTGGTCAGGAACAACGTGAACCCACCCTGCTCTGCGCTTCGCCGGGTCAGGTACTGCGCGGCCGTGACCGCCTCATTCGCGGCCAGCATGATGATAATGAATAACGGTATCCCGAACAGGATCAGTAAAGTGAGGGTCGACAACAGGGATGCGGTGCCGGACCTTCCCTTTGTCCATGTCAGAATCCGCTGGTGAGCAGGATAAAAGACTACGGCCAGGATGATTGCCGCCGCAAATGGATATAGAAACGGCCGGGTAATCACAAACGCGAAGCCCAGCACGATCAATATCAGGGTGCCCAGGAACCACAGTGTCGTCCGTTTGCTATACATAAGGGATTTTCGCTGTTGCAACAAACAAAGAGACGCTACCACTCAGTGCCGAAGTATCGGTGGGCACCCGATTATTCTAGTCCCGACTATTGCTATGTCAGACAGAAATCAGTTATCTAAGCTGCCGGCTCTTGGCGGATGCCTTTGCCAGAAGTTGACGCGTTAGCAAGACAGAGAAAAGCCCCCGCCAGTGGGATAGCAAGGGGCCGCTAGCAACGTCGACTCGGTACTCCAAGAGTGTTAGGAGTCGACTCTCGCGAAACCAAAAAAATGGAGGGGGACTTGCCCCCTCCACGTATTTGTTGAAGCCCTAACTGAACCGCTAGAACGACAGACGCAGGGCGAACTGAATCTCGCGCATTACGACGTTGCCGTCCAGGCTGGTCACAACGCCGGCGTTGTTGAACACCTGGCCAGTGCTGTTGACGCAGTCAATACAGGTGTTGCCCTGGTTGCCGTTAAAGCCCAGCACCGGATGGTTAAACAGGTTGAACACATCCATACGGAACTGGAGATTGAACCGCTCGGTCAGTAAGAAGTTCTTCATGATCGAAGCATCGGTCGTGAACGAGCGCGGTCCGTTCAGTGAGTAATTGCCGGCATTGCCAAGCGTTCCTACTGTCGGCTCCAGCCATGCGTTACCCAGAGGTTGAGGAGTAAAGAACGTCACCGTGTGAGTGATGTTGTTGTAAGATCCGCCGCCCATGGACCAATTTGCAAGGTTGCCCTTGTTCGGCCAACAGACACCAACGTCATTTATCGCACCGCACTCGTTGAAGGTCGGAGTGAACGGCAAGCCTGCGCTGTAGTTACTGGTCGAAGTAACCTGCCATCCGCCGATAAACGCATTCTCTAACTTACCGGCATCGCTGCCGAAGGCCTTACCCTTACCAAACGGCAACTGATAGACCAAGTTCAGCACGAACACTTGCGGACGGTTTTGGTCGTCTGGGCCGTAGGCGACGTGGGGATTGACTTCAAAGTAACCCTGGTTGTAGTTCAACGCTCTCGACCACGTGTAGTGGGCGATGAACTGCAGGCCGTGCGACATCTGGTTCTGCACCTTCACCTGCAAGGCGTTGTAACTGCTGTTGGCATCGTTGCCAAACCAGTTGCCCATGATGCTGTTGGAGGTGCCGCAGCACATGAGTGTCTGCCCAGTACTCGGATCGATGTACCCCGGGTAGCTGAACTTATTATAGAAGTAAGTTCGCTGGCTCTGGGTGATGCCCGGAACGCCAAAATTCTGAATGTTGATCGGGTTCAGGTTCCAAGACGGACCGTCACCGTTGAACCCGTGACGACCCTCGTTCCCTACGTACGCAATATCCAAGGTCATGCTATTCGTCAACTGACGCTGGATGGCTACGTTCCACGCACCAATCGCAGGTAGCGTCTGTGTCGTTGGACGCATTCTCGGCTGCACGTTACCCGCCGGCCCACCCAGTGGGAGCTGCCCGCTGGCAGGGATGACAATCGGCGCCAGTGCCACCGGACCTGTGGTCAGGTTGAACGCCGACTGCGTGTTGTTAGACGCAGAAAGCGACTGGTTGGCCAGCACCGGCAGGTTCTGTGTCCATGCATGGCCGAAGTTCGAACCGAACACGCCAATGTCGTAGCTGATGCCAAAGCCCATGCGGATGACGGTCTTTTCGTTCATCGAGTACGCCAGGCCAAATCGCGGCGCGAACGCGTGCAAGTCGTTGTTGATGTTCCCGCTCAGGCTGTAGGGACCATAGCCGGCGACCCGGATGATGCCCTGGGTTGGGTTGGCCATGCCGCCGTTGCCTTTGGCGTTGACCGTTTCTGGCGTGTAGATCTCCCAGCGCAGTCCATAGTTCAAAGTCAACTTCGGTGTAATACGCCAGGTGTCCTGCCCATAGAAGAAGAACCGCCACTGGTGCTCCGCGGCATTCAGGGTGGCGCTGACGAACCGATTGAAGCTCGAAACATCACCCAACAGGAAGGTCCCAAGATCCAGACCGCCGAGACTGTTGGAATTTGGGTTGTTCGGGTCGCCACCCGAAGTGGTCAGAGGAGTGTAGTTCAAGACGCCAGTGCGATTTGCGTCACTGGGGACTCGCAGATTGCTGGCGCTGCGAATATCAGCGCCAAACTTGAACGAATGGTTGCCCCAGATCTTTGTCCAGTTGTTAACCCCCTGGAACTGGCTCTCATTTTCAATCAGCGGGCAGTTGCAACGGCCAACGTTGAGACCTTCACCAAAGTTGGTCAGGGTACCGCCACTGCTTCCGCTGTTGAACTGAAACGCCGGTAATCCTGAAGTAAACAGCGCCTGTTCGGCTCCCTGATCAGAAATGTTGTAGCCATTGGCGCCGATGTTAGTCATCGGCGTCGTGCCAGTGAATGCCTTTTGCGTCATCGGGTTGTACTTAAACCAGCCGAAGCGGAAATCGGCCAGCCAAGTCTGGCTGAAGGTCTTGGTCGCACCGATGGCAATGCTGTAGTTGTGAATGTTCGAGCTGCCGGCCAGTCCGCCCGATCCAAAGCCCGTACCGCCAGCCTTTCCAAGTCCTGGCTGGCCGGAAACAGTGAAATAGCTCTGGCTGTATCGTCCGAATACATTCAGGCTTGAGGTCGCCACCCAGTCAATGCGGGTGTCGAAGGCATTCTGGCTGAACGGACCCGCGCCGCCGGCAACGTAATTGTTAACCGTGCCATTGGCGCCGCCGGCCACGTCGGGCGACGGGAAGAACGCCAGTAGGGCGCGCGCCTGCGGGTTAATCATGCTGTTGGGAATCAGGTTCCCTGCGAACGGAGTGCGCAAGCTACCGGTGCCGGTGCCGGTGGTCGGATCGAACACTTGACCCTGCATGACTTGCGAGTCGCCGCCGCCGCCAGTAGCCCCAAGATATTGGCTCAAGTTACAGAAACCCGTGGTCTGACTGCACGTGCTCTGCACCAAGGCCGTTGGGATACTGTACGTGTTGGTAATACCAGTGTTCTGCCGCGTGCCCTGATAGTCCGCGAAGAAGAACAGCTTGTTCTTAATGATAGGGCCGCCGATCGAGCCACCAAACTGTTGCCACTTGCTGGAGGGAATGTAGCGACCAGTGCTCGGATCTGGCGCAAACTGAGAGAACGGATCGCGTGCCTGATTGGCATCGGTGCGCCGGAACCAGAATGCGCTGCCATGGAAGTCGTTGCTGCCAGACTTGGTCTGCGAGGTCACATACCCGGCGACCGCTTTGCCCATTTCCGCGTCATACTGCTGCAGCGCGATCTTCGCCTCGGAAACCGCGTCCAGGTTGGGGTTGATCACGATAATTCCAAGGATTGGGTCCTGGTTATCGGTGCCATCCAACTGGTAGTTGGTTCCGCTGAAGTGCTGGCCGTTCACGAAAATCTGCTGGGAGGCCTGGGGATTCTCCGTGTTCGCGTGGCTCCAGCCAGTCAGCTTCTGCGTGCCCGGAGACAGCAACTCAAACGTGGTGAAGTTGCGGTTCAGCGTCGGCAGGTCCTGCACGTAGGTATTGTTGAACTCGATCGCGATGTCCGACTTGTCTGTCTGCAACTGCGGCGGCTCGCCCGTGACTTCCATCGTCTCACTGGTTGAGCCCACGGTGAACTGCACATCCACACGCTGCGTGCCGTCGGCAGAAACCGGAACATCTCCCTGCTCGAACGTCTTGAATCCTGCCCCTTCGAACTTGACCTTGTAGATGTCAGGGATCAAGTGCGTCACGGAATAGTTGCCAGAGTCATTGGTTGTGGTCGTAACCGAGGTGTTCTTGGTAACGCTGGTCACCGTCACTTTTGCACCAGCCACTGCCGCACCCTGCGGATCCGTTGCCGTACCGACAATATTTCCGAACACTGCCTGACCGTACGCTGCGGTCGAAACCAGCGCAAAGATCACGCACACTGTTAAAGACAATACCCACCGTTTCGTCATTTCACCCTCCGCAGTGGAATTCTGGCCGTCCGGCTTGATAGCCGACCGGCTCGCGAAGTCCCCGCATCTTGTCGCTGGAAACTGTTGCTACCGTTGAAGTGGAGAAGAGAAGAGCTTGCATCAATAAAGACAGTAGAACCCGCGGAGACTGATGTACGAGCGACGGCGGAGGTACAACTGATGATCATGTCGTCCAGTTTCTGGTCCTGTTTGGAATCAGTCGGGTAGGGAGCAACCCCCCAGTCCCCCGACGTGAGCGTCTGTAACGCTATAGTCAGAAAAGGGCGATGTCAAGGGGGGTTACGAGTTTCCGTCAATAATTGCTTTCCACTATGACCGAAAATTCCCCAGGAAAATTATTCCCGCCCTAACAAAACCGATTTGGCTGTTGCCATCGCCTTTTGGGGGTACCTGAAAAGTAATTCGCTTATGGATTCGGTCTCAGCTTCGGGTCGAGTTCGTACGCCTTCTGAAAGGCGTCGGCGGCTCCCGCCTTATCGCCTTTTCGTGTCAGCGCGACCGCGAGCTCGTATTGCGCCGGAGCATAAGAAGATGACAACTTTATCGCTTCCCGAAACTGCGAAATCGCGCCATCCAGGTCACCGGCATTCAACATACGTTTGCCGGAATTAGTGGCAAATGTCGCTCCTTGAAGTCCGATCTTTTGTTTGACCAGTGAATCTCCAAGTTGCCGTTCTGATTCCGCACCTGCCGTGTCCCCCATCTGCCGTAGCACCGCAGCCAGTGTGGTGTGCGCTCCCGCGAATGTGGGCTGCAGCCGGATCGCCTCGCGCAACGCCTGCGCGGCCTCCGGCAACTGGTTCATTTGTTTCAGCACGGACCCCATGGTGTAATACGCTTCGGCGTAGTCAGGCTTGAGTTCCACGGCCTTGCGCAACTGCTCGACGGCCGCCGGGAATTCTCCCTGCTGCCACAGCGTGACTCCCAGCGTGTAATACGTATCGACCAACTTGGGATCGAGTTCGATGGCCTTACGCATCTCGATGATTGCTGCCGGCAAATTGTCTTTCAACTTCAGGGTCAGCGCGAGATCGTAGTGGAACGAAGCGTTGTCCGGCGCCATCTTGAGCGCCTGCCTCAACTGTTCCTCGGCAGCGTCGAAGTTCGAGAGTTGCAGGTAGGCGACCCCCAGATTGCCGCGGAAGCCGGAGTCTGCCGGGCGCAGTTTTATGGCTTCCTGGAACTCCTTGATCGCGGCGTCTCCTTGGCCACGCTGCATCAGTACGAGTCCGAGGTTATTGTGCGCATCGGCATCCTCGGGCGTAAGCTCGGTGACTTTCCTGAAAGCGGCCGCAGCACCATCGACATCGGTCGTGCGTTGCAGCAGCAATCCGACCTTGGTCTGAACGGCGGCCGACTCCGGCGATAGCACAGCCGCTTGCTCATAAGCTCGCAACGCCGCTTCCTTGTCGCCGGCAGCCTGGTAGGCATCTCCCAAATAGGAGAACGCGCGGCCATCTTTAGGATTGAGTTCCGTCGCCTTGGTCAATTCCTTCTGAGCGCCCGCAGCGTCCCCGCCATTCAGCCGCACGACGCCGAGATGGAAATGCGCCGGCTGGTATTCCGGATTGATTTGGAGCGCAGCCTCGAACTGCTGTTGAGCATCTGCATTCTGTCCACTTTGCGCCATGAGTGAACCCATCTCGTCGTGCATTTCCGCGCTCCGCGGAGCCAACGCGAGGGCTTCCTTCATTTCCTCTATGGCTTCTGGGGTTTTGTGTTGCGCGCTCAACGCTCGCGCCAGCGCGCGATGCGGTTCCGGCTCTCTTGGCGCGAGTTTGCATGCCTCGCGCAATTGGACGACTGCCTCGTCAAGCGACCCTTTCGCCGCCAGTGCCTCGCCGAGGACAAGATGTCCCGAAGGAATCCCGGGCTTCAATCGCAGAGCCGTTTGAGTATGCGTGACCGCCCCGTCATAGTCGCCTCGCTGAAGCAGTACTTGTCCCAGCACGAACTGCATGTCAGCGTTACCCGGATTCAGCTTCACTGCTTTCTCGAGTTCAGACTCCGCTTTTACGATATCGCCTGCGCGAGCAGCCGCTAACCCGCTCTCGTACGCCTTGGTTGACGCGGTATTCGCCGCGTTCGCCTGCGCCCAGAGCTGCACTGAGGCAAAGACCACAAGCATTGCCGTGATTGATGCAATCCGTAACCGGCGGGAACAATTTACAGCGGATGGAGATGAACCATGCACTTTAGAGAGGCTACTGCGTTGACCACAGTTGTTTCAAGACGGCGCTATTGTTGCCCTATGCCCGAGGAGCAGGAATACAATCTGCATCGCGTGAACAATTTGCGAAGGTCGCATCTTAGGATCTGTGTCGGGGAATCGGCCGTCTTGCTGATTTGCTGCTGCGTGCTCTGGGCAGCGGACCTCAAACTGCCGTTTGGCGCATGGAGCCGTGTGTCCGAGACGCCAATCCTCTCTCCTGAAGGCGCTGGCTGGGAATCCGCCGGCGTCTTCAATCCCGCGGTCGTCACCTATGATGGCAAGTTCGTGATGCTTTACCGAGCCCAGGACAAGCAGGGCACATCGCGGCTCGGTTACGCGGAAAGTACCGACGGCATTCACTTCACGCGTCGAACTGAGCCGGTACTGTCGCCTGAAGCTGAGTACGAAAAAGACGGGGGCGTTG
The DNA here is from genome assembly GCA_963699185.1 of uncultured Acidobacteriaceae bacterium. GTDB lineage: Bacteria > Acidobacteriota > Terriglobia > Terriglobales > Acidobacteriaceae > DASRAA01. The sequence goes on from OY969419.1 coordinate 3,696,258, forward strand.
AAGATCCTCGGCTCGTAAAGTTTAGTGATACTTATTACCTTACGTACACCGGGTACAACACCAAAGACGCCCAACTCTGTCTGGCAACCTCGCGCGATCTCGTTCACTGGGAGCGGAAGGGAGTCATCCTTCCCGCTTACAAGGGCAACTGGAATACGGGCTGGACCAAGTCAGGCGCGATCGTTCCCGAGAAGATCGACGGTAAATACTGGATGTACTTCCTGGGCACAACTCCTGACAAAAACGACCAGATGGGGCTAGCGTACTCAACCGACCTTATCCACTGGATCGAGGCCACGAAGACTCCGGTATTGCCGCGGAGGCCCGGGCAATTTGATTCCCGCGTAGTCGAGCCGGGTCCCTCACCCATCCTGACGCCCGAAGGTATCGTGCTGATCTACAACGGCGCCGACGACAAGTTGGTGTACCGCACCGCCGTAGCGATTTTCGACCGCAACGATCCGCGCAAAGTGCTTTACCGAAGCGAAAAGCCAATCTTTACCCCGGAAAGAGAATGGGAGAAGGTAGGGCAAGTTCCCAACGTCATTTTCGTCGAGGGCATAGTGCCGCGCGGCGACGGCTATCTGTTCTATTACGGCGGTGCTGATAAATACGTCGGCGTGGCCGAAGCTGTGCAGGTGCGCTGATGTGGTTTGCGATCCGATGACCGCGGAGCCCATCCATTGAGCCTATTCGTTCTACCACGATTGAGACGCTTGCTGCTGTTATCGCTGTGTCTGGCGCTAGAGCATTTTCACTCAAGGTGTATAGTTAACTCCGCAATGGCGGAACCAGGCTCGAGCGTTGTCTGGGGTGATGCAAGGGAGAGCTTGGGTAACCGCGTGTTCCAGGGCCTCGGCGGTTCTGGCTTTCAGCGAACGTAAGAACTGTTTCAGTTTGGCCCAAGCCAGTTCGATGGGATTCAGGTCGGGGGAATACGGCGGCAGGTACAGCAGTTGGGCTCCCGCAGCTTCAATCAACTCCCGCACCCCGCTCACCTTGTGGGCGCTGAGGTTGTCCATGACCACCACATCGCCAGGGCGCAGCGCCGGGCACAGCACTTGTTCCACATAGGCGAGGAAGATGTCTCCATCTGTGGCTTCCTCGATGGTCATGGTGGCTAGCAGGCCACGCAGACTCAAGGCGCTGAGGATGGTCAGGATCTTCCAATAGCCTTGGGGAGCCCCTTCCACCACCCGTTGCCCGCCGCAGGCGCGGGCATAGCCGCGCGTCATTTGTGTGGTCACGCCGCTCTCATCCAGAAAAATCAGCCGCTCCGGCGCGATCCCGCGGATCGTCTGCTGAAAGGCTTGTCGCCGCTGCTGATTGGCTTCCGTGTCGCGTTCGCTGGCGTGGAGTGACTTTTTTCAGCCGCAGACCCATCTGACGTAGCACCTGCCACAACCGTCCGATGCTGACGTGCAGATGGTGAGCCTTCGCCAGCTTCTGCTGTAACTCCGCCAGGGTCAGATCCGGTTGGGCCTGCACCCACCCGCGCAACCGCTGCTCGACTTCGGCAGTGACTTTGCGGACCGTACCGCGCCGCTGCTCGACCCGCTCCATCTGCCCGGTGCGCTTGCGTTGGGCGGAAATCTTCCATGCCCACGGCGCGCTTACCGAGAAGCGCGCGGCTAGTTGCTCCAGGGTTCCTTCCCCACGGTCATGGGCCTGCAGCAACTTGCGCCGCAGATCGTCCCCATACGATTTCGCCATTGCCAGTTTGCCGCAGAGTCTCGCCGCTATTCACTATACACCTACGTCGAAAATGCTCTAATAGCAACGCCACTCAGCGCTTCACAACCGAAGGAATTTCGCGGATGGCCAGCCGGCGCTTCTCCCAGAGAAGTCGGGAAGAGAGTGGCCGAGCGCTTTGTGTCGACAGTGCAACTAAGCAAGACGACGGCGATCTATTCGGTAATCTGCACCTGGTATGGGGCGTTGACTTTTGCGCAGCTTGCCGGTGACGCGGATCTTTCGCGTCGTCTGATTCAACGCTTCGAGGAAGAGTTCACTCCTGATCTCGCACAGTTTGCCCTCGAGAAGCGGCACGTGGACTTTTCCGTTTCCGGCGCCGTTCCCTTGCAGATTTACATTACGTCGAAACAGCCTCAATACCTCACGAGCGGAATGGCGTTTGCGGACCACCAGTGGGAATCGCCGACCCCGGACGGCCTGAGCCGCGAAACGAGGTACTGGATCGACGACATGTTCATGATCACGATCCTGCAAGTCCAGGCCTTCCGCGCGACTGGCGACCCCAAGTACATCGATCGGGCCGCCAACGAAATGACCGCCTACCTCAACAAGTTGCAGCAACCAAACGGACTCTTCTACCACGCGCCCGATGCTCCGTTCTTCTGGGGTCGCGGCAACGGCTGGGTGGCAGCGGGAATGGCAGAGCTACTTCGGTCGCTCCCGGCCAATCATCCGCAGCGCGCCCGGATTATGTCGGCCTACCTCGCAATGATGAAAACTCTCCTTGCCTTGCAGGGCGCCGACGGAATGTGGCGGCAGTTACTCGATCATCCTGAGGCGTGGCCAGAAAGTTCGAGCACCGGGATGTTTACATTCGCGATGATCACAGGCGTCAAGAGTGGATGGCTCGATACAAAGACCTACGGCCCGGCCGCGCACAAAGGGTGGCTGGCGCTCGTAGCCAATCTGGACGCAAATGGCGACATCAGAAACGTATGCGAGGGGACGGGCCGAAAGAACGATATCAACTATTACCTCCGGCGGGCGCGCAACACGGGAGACCTCCATGGCCAGGCGCCAATCCTCTGGTGCGCCTCGGCGTTGCTGCGCTGATCGAGCACACGAGCTGGCCGACTTCAGCTCCGGTTTGTCGCCACGGCCGGCCAGCGGAGCAACTCTCGAACCTCCGCGATATGCTCTAATTCTGTTGGAGGCACTCCAAGCGTTCACCCATGCTGAACTTCATTCGATCACTATTGCTCGTGTCTCTCTGTAGCACGTTGCTGCCGGCCCAGTCCCCGACTCAATCCACGCAGGCTGCAACTTCGCAGGTCTCGAAGTCCGGTGCCGAAACTGATTTCGCTGAAGCGCGCAAGCTTTCCCAAAAGGGCAAATATGACGAGGCTATCGCCGCGCTGCAACCTCTCGCTGCCCGTTCGCCCAAGCCCGCGGGCGTTTCCCACGAACTTGGCACCGTGTATTACAAGAAGGGTGACTACCTGAAAGCGGCCGACTCTCTGAAGCAGGCCGTAACTGAAGACCCCAACGACAAGGAAGCGGTGCAACTGCTCGGCCTCTCGTACTATCTCGCAGGGCGACCGGCGGAGGCGATTCCTTATCTCGAAAAAGTTCAGGGATGGTACCCACGAGCCAACGTGGATGCTTCGTACATTTTAGGTGTGAGTTACATCCAGGCGAAGGACTATCCCAATGCGCGCAAGGCCTTCGCGAGGATGTTCGACGTATCGGCCGATTCCGGTGCGGCGTACCTGGTGACCGCGCGCATGCTGTTCCGCCAGGAATTCACTCCAATCGCGGAGGAATACGCGCAGAAAGCGATCGCTGCCGATCCCAAACTCCCTCTCGCCCATCAGTTGTTGGGAGAGGTCCACATGTTCACATCGAAAATTCCTGAAGCGATTAGCGATTTCCAACAGGAACTGGCCATCAATCCCGGGAATTCCACCGCATATTACAAGCTCGGTGACGCCTACTCTCGGGTGCAAAAATACGACGACGCCGAACGCCAGCTTCAGCGCTCTATCTGGCTGGATGCGAGTTCGACAGGCCCCTACATCTTGCTGGGAAAGGTGCTGGAGAAGAAAGGTGAGCCGGTGCTGGCGCTTCGCACGCTGCAACGCGCTGCGACCATGGATCCAAATAACCCCATGACTCACCAGCTTTTGGGTCAGGCGTACCGCGACGTCGGCAAGACCGATGAGGCGGAGCAGGAGTTAAAGATCGCTGAGCAACTTCGCAACAAGCAGACAGACTTTCAGTAGCCTGCAACGTGCCACTCGAAAACCGGTCTCAGTGGGGAGACCCTTTCGTCATCTGCTCAATCTGCTGCAGATTTTCGCGCGCTAACTGATTGCCGGGATCGATCCGCAGCGCAGCTTCGTAGTGCGACTTAGCCTCCGTCAATCTGCCCAATTGCGCCAGCGCGGTTCCCAAATTTGCCTGGGCGTTAGCATCCTCAGAATTCAGGCGAACTGCGGCCTGGAATTGTTCGACCGCCCCCGCGAACTCTCCTTGCGACGCCAGGGCACTCCCAAGGTTGTAATGCGCGTCGAAATAATCAGGCTGTGAAGTCAGCGCTACGTTGAAATGCTTCTCGGCACCAGTCAGATCCCCCTTTGCCAGCAGCGCTCCACCCAGCGCGTTGTTGGCGACGGCGTCAGCAGGACGAATCGTCACCGCCGCATCAAACTGTTCAACGGCCTCATCGAGCGCGCCGCGCGCCTGCAACATCTCACCAAGGTTGTAGTGCGCCTCAAAGATTCCGGGATCCTTCTCCACTTCGTGGCGTGCCCAGGCCTCCTGCAAAACCATTCGCGGATCGCCCGGTCGAGCGGCGTCGTTTCTTGGTAGCACCTGCAGCCACAGGTGCGCCATTTCATCAGTTGATCGATTTCCCCCAAGCACGCGAGCGGGCGGATGATTAGGATTCGCAGTGTTGTCTTCGGAGTTGTCGTATACATAGCGCATCTTTAGCACTGTGTTCTTCGGCAGAAATACCGGCTCCGTGTATCGATAAACAGCCTGCCAGTTGAGGTCCCAGTGCTTGATGTGAATCAACGTCTTCGTCGAGCCGTCGGGCAGCGTGGCAATAGCCAGCATGTCTTTGCCAAGGTAATGCGCATGCGGGTAAATACCGAGCAGGTCAACATCGATGGGCAGCGTGAACTCATCGGTAACGACAAACTTACTTTCGCCTGCTGGAATGTCGAGGGCCGCATCGTTCTGCATTTGGAGCAGCATGGGGCGTACCGTTGCCGCCTTGTCGGTGAAATACAGTCCAACGCTTGGCTGGATCGGTTCCTCTTTGCCGGAAGGTTGCAGATGGGTGTTGAGAACGAGGTCAGCGCCTTTATCGAGGCGGAGCGCCATTCCGTCGGGCTCGTTAGTAACGACCGTACCCGGCTTCCAGAAAAGGAAATGGCTGTCGGGATCGAACACTTCTGAGTCGATCCGGACTTCCATTCCTCCGAAGCCAGCGCCCCTGTCATTTTCCATGCGGCGTGCGGATTCGTAGCGGTCCACCAGAATATTAGCGTGATGCACCAACCGCTTATCGCCCGGTCGAATCTCCACCGCTCGCACCCAGCGCGTCTCATGGATCGGCACCGGCAGGATGAAGTTCCAATATTGGTCGCTCCCCGTCGCGGATAACAGGTATGGCTTCGCTGCCTTCAAGACCACATCCGGCTGGCCGAGTTGCCAACCTTCGACAAAAGTCGGTTTGGGAGGAAGGTCCGAAGGCTTACCTTCCAACATGCCTTGGTCGACCCAGGCCCGGATGGTGGCAATCTGTTTGTCCGAAAGCCGCCGTTCATCCGCAAACTTCAACTCGCCCGACTCGGGTAGCCACGGCGGCATGAAGCGCGTCTGTGTCACGGCGACAATCTGGCGTCCGCGTTTCTTAACATCCTGATATGTCAGCAGGGGAAACGGGCCCGCCTCACCCGGCCGATGGCACGAGGCGCAATACTGATAAACGATGGGAGCGACGATGCGATTGAATGTAACTTTGGCTGAAACGGTGTTGGCGTCCGAACCCCAAAGCCTTGCCGCAAAGCCCGTCAAGATGAGCACTGCACACGTAACAACACTCATCGCTCGCGACAAATTCCAGCTCACCCGTATCATTGCAGGTCCGAGATATAACAACCGACGCCGCCAACGGATGTGGGCACTTGGCGTCCCTCGGTCAGCACTGCAGCAATCGCGTCGTCAAGTTCGTGAGTTGTGGGGGCGCTGCGGGCGTGGCCAAACTCTTTGTACCAATTATCGATTCGTCCGTGGTAAATGAGTTCGCCCTTGCCGTTGAATACCGCCGCCTCCGGCGTAATTTCGACTTGGCTGAGCTTGACCAGGCTGTGCTGGGTATCGCGCAGTGCTTCGTTCTTGTAACCGTACTCGTGCAAGTGTTTTTCAATCGCAGCGGGGGCTTCTGATTTATCCGGATAAACGAGTATGAGTAGCGCCTTGCCGGCGTACTTCGTGCTGAGTGCCTGAATCGTCGGAGCATAGCGGTTGGAAACGGGACAGTCCGTCCGGACGAAAATGAATACCACCGGCTTCCCGCCCGCGCTCTCAAACGGATCGACCGTCTTCCCCGCAAGGTCGAGCGCGACCACTCGGCCTGTCGCGGGCGACGGGACTTCGTGAACTGCACCAGCATGAAGCAGGGTTCCTGCCAGCAAGGCGGCGGCCAGTCCAATAAGTCGCCTTAACACTTCATTGTCTCCGAAAACTATTTGCCCACTGGATCGAGGCGTCTTCGCTTCACGATCCTCACTTGCTCACTTCGCCGATGTACACAGTGTACGGCGGAAGCGAAATCCCCGACAGCTTCTGGGTTGCGCCGCTATTGATCGTGCTGAGTAACGTCTTCGCTTCGCCCGCGCTGAAGCCTTGCTTCGAAAGATTGAAACTGACGTTCTGCGGATTCTCCGACATGTTCAACACCACCAGCACAGCCTGTCCCTTATAACGGCGCAGGTATGAGTACACGTTGGCGTCGTTCTGATTAACCGCCACATAGTCACCATCGAGCAGTGCCTTATTCGTGTGCCGCAACGCCAGCAGGTTCTTGTAGAAATTCAGGATTGAGTTCGGGTCCTTCTGTTCGCTCGCCACGTTGTGCGTCTCGTAAGTCATGGGAACTGGCAGCCAGGGAATACCCTGCGTGAACCCCGCGTTCGGCGCGTCATTCCATTGCATCGGAGTGCGCTCGCCATCGCGGCCCTTCTCCTCGGGCCAGCCCAACTGCCCGATCGGGTCCTTCACGTCTTCTTTGCGGGTCGGATCGTTGTTCTTCATCCCGATCTCTTCCCCGTAGTACATGATCGGCGTCCCGCGCAGAGTTAGGTACATGCCTGCCATCACCTTCGCGATGTCATCGTCGTGCTTCCCGTCGGCAAAGCGGCTATAGGCGCGCACTCTGTCGTGGTTGCTCATCACCCACACCGGCCACTCACCCGAACCGTCCACCGCGGCGACGTGCTTGCGGAAAACATCCGCCGAAAGCGGCTTCAAGTTCAACATCATCAGGTCCATCGGCATCTGGAGCACTTCATGGTTTTTGCCGTAATATTGCTTCAGTTCGGCGATATCGCTCGTCCACGTTTCCCCGATCAGCACTGCGTTGTATTCGTTCGCCACCTTGCGGAGGCCGGCCAGAGCTTGATACACCTCTGGCAGCTTGGTGTTGTACTTGGGTTCCTGCTTCTGGTCTCCGTAGGCGTTCTTCTCGCCCTTGACAGGATTGTTGGTGAGGTTCGGGTCCTCGAACATCGTATCCACTGCGTCGAGCCGGAAGCCCACTACGCCACGCTTGTACCAGAAACGCGTGACGTCGAACATCGCCGCCTCGACCTTGGGATTCCGCCAATTCAAATCCGGCTGCTGCGGATAGAAATAATGGTAATAGAACTGATTCAGCTTCGGGTTCCACTGCCATGCTGATCCCCCAAACGTCGAAGTCCAGTTGTTTGGCGGCTGGTTCTTCCCTTTCGGATCTTTCCAGATGTACCAGTTGTGGTAGAGATTGGTCTTCGACGACGACGATTCGAGGAACCATTTGTGCTTGTCGGAGGTGTGGTTCACCACAAAGTCAAACACGATGCCGATGTTGTTCTCCTTCCCTTTCTTCTCCATCGCCGTGAAGTCGTCCATCGTGCCGTACATGGGATCGATGTTCTCGTAGTCCGACACGTCGTACCCGAAATCGACCTGTGGCGACGGGAAGCATGGCGCAATCCAGATTGCGTCCACACCCAGCCACTTCAGGTATTCCATTTTCGACGCGATGCCGTTCAGGTCCCCGATGCCGTCGTTATTGCTGTCCATGTAACTGCGCGGATAAATCTCCTGAAACACCGCGTGCTGCCACCATTGATGGCCCTCGGCATCAACCGCCTTAGACTGCCCTGAGACAACCGGAAGTGCCGCGAAGAGACTGAATAGTAGGACCAACAGCACGCATGACTTTCGACGCATCGCAGGTGCTCCCTGAGAGTCGAGATGGGATCAAAGAACCGTACGAGTCTAATCCATTGCGTTGCCCGATGCCAGAAGCCCCAGACGCTGAGATCTTCCGGGGCGGCTTGCAATTCTTGAGTTCTGTACTGGAAAATGAAAGCTCACTTCGTGCACGGGCTCCAGCAAGGCGGGTAATCTCGTTTGTCAAAGTCGCGCCGTCAGTTTCTCCAATCGCTCTGCCGCTCGGCCCTCGTGCTCTCGTTTTCTGACGTGCTTTCTGTCGCCCATCCGCTGCCGATGTTCGGACAGGACGCTTCAGCCGCGGCCCTCGGCGGTGATCTCGGCGTCACCTTTATCGACGTTGCAAAAGAAGCCGGACTCAACGCCAAGACGATCTTTGGCGGCGAGCACAAGAACAAATACCTGCTCGAGACCACTGGCTGCGGCATCGCCTTCTATGACTACGACAACGATGGCTGGCTCGACATTTTTCTGGTCAATGGTTCGCGGCTCGAAGGCTTTCCACCCGGCGAAGAGCCTTTCAACCACCTGTTCAAGAACAATCGCGATGGCACTTTCACCGACGTTACTCTCAAGGCTGGGCTCAAGCACACCGGCTGGGGTCAGGGAGTCTGCATCGGCGACTACGATAACGACGGCAACGACGATCTGTTCATCACTTACTTCGGCAAGAATGTTCTGTACCACAACAATGGGAACGGCACCTTCACTGATGTGAGTGAAAAGGCCGGAGTCGCGGGCGCGAGAACTCGCTGGGGCACCGGCTGCGCTTTCGTCGACTACGATCGCGATGGCAAGCTCGACCTGTTCGTCGCCAACTACATCGACCTCGATCTCAAGACCGCGCCCGTGCCGGAGAGCGGCCCCTGTCTCTACAAGGCGGTCATGGTGGCCTGCGGGCCTCCTGGACTAAGCGGCGATTCGAACATCTTGTATCACAACAACGGCGACGGCACGTTCACGGATGTCTCCGACGCTGCTGGCATCAAGAAAGTGAACGGAACATACGGGCTTGGCGCTCTGGTCGCGGACTTCGACAACGATGGCTGGCCCGATATTTACGTGGCCAATGATTCCACCCAATCGCTGATGTACCAGAACCAGAAGAACGGCAAGTTCGTCGAAGTAGGACTGGAATCGGGCTGCGTGCTTAGCGCGGACGGCAAGCCGCAGGCGGGCATGGGAGTCTCAACGGCCGATTACGACCTCGACGGCAACCTCGACATTCTGAAAACCAACTTCGCCGGCGACACGCCTTCGCTCTATCGCAATCAAGGCAACTGGAGCTTCGAAGACGCCACCTTCCAGGCTGGCCTTGGACTGCATACGAAATACCTGGGTTGGGGTTGCGGCTTCTTCGACTTCGACAACGACGGCTGGCCCGACATCCTCATCTGCAACGGCCACGTCTATCCCGAAGTCGAGCAACTGACCACCGAGGCCGGATACCCGCAGACCAAGCTGCTCTACAGGAACCAGCACAACGGTCATTTTCAGGAGGTCACGGCAAACGGCGGACCTGGCATCACGGTGCCAAACGCGTCGCGCGGTTGTGCATTCGGCGATTACGACAACGACGGCGATGTCGATTTCGTAGTGAATACCGTGAATGGCTTGCCTCAGCTTGTGCGCTGCGATTCCAAGCTCGACAACAACTGGATCAAGGTGAAGTGCATTGGCGTGAAGTCAAATCGCAGCGCCATCGGCGCGCGCGTCAAATGTGTAACTAAGCTGGCCGACAACCCCAAACCGCATCAACAGATTGACGAAGTTCGCAGCGGCGGGGGCTACATCTCGCAAAACGACTTGCGCATTCACTTCGGACTTGGCAAGGTGGACAAGGTCGAACTGCTCGAAGTGCGCTGGCCCAGCGGACAGGTGGACACGATGAAAGACGTGAAAGTGAATCAGCTGGTGGTGGTCGAAGAAGGCAAAGGTATCGTAAAGGCATCCCCGTTGCAGAACGTTAGGAAGAAGTAGCAGCAAGCCTCACCCCGTTGCTTCCAATCTAGAAATTCCCAGGAATACAGTTGAAACGCACAGGGTTCAGCAGTACCATCAGGGCTCTCGCTAGTTCAGCGATTGCGGCCCAGACCCGCAACCTTGGAGTGCGCGATGGTCGGTCAGCAGGCATACTCATGGTGGGCGTGGGGCAGTCCGGCCTATATTTATCAGGCTACTGTCCAGATCGATAACCGCGACACCATGGCCGAAGTCGCCTTGGGTCGCTCCAACTTCGTAGACGACGGCGAGAATTTCTACACGGCCATCAGCATCATCCAGGTCATCTCGGCCAGCGGGACGGAGAATTTCAGCGACACGACGCTGGCTATCTGGCGGCAGGGAATGACCAGCCTCTCTATCCAAATCACCGTCATCAGCGCCTTCGCGTACGGGCGCCTGATGTTGAATTACTGGTCGTAGGGGAAGGCCATGGAGTTCCAGTCCACATTCCCGGCATCCAAGCCCACTTCGCACAAGTGTATTGTCTATGACGCCCGCGATGGCCGCATCGTTCTAGTCCACGAGTTCCTCGGCGACGGCAAGACAGGCGTCTTCGGCGAGCACGGTCAAGCAGAACGCGAGCGCATCACGCTGGCGAGCGCACGTAAACACGTCCCCTCACCGGAGCACCTGAAAGCGCTTCACCTGGCCCCCGAAGTCCCTTGGGATCCGCACACTCTGTACCGCGTCGATGTCGAGACCGGCAGCCTGAAGGCGCACGGCAAAATGCCGGGCCATGGCTCGCACAAATGAGACATCACGCGCACAGTTAAGTATCTCCCCGAAGCGCAGTAGTTGCCCTTCACAACAAGAGGAATATGATGCGTGCCTCACCGTATGATTCTCTCTAGCTTTTCCCCGGCGGTTCATTCTTCACAGCAACGCCGGAGCCTTCCTTCACAGTATTGATTTGATCGACTGCGACGTTCTCGAAACGCTCAGTCAGTCCGCTGGGCCAGCGTATTTCGATTGAGTCCAATTTAGTCACTGAGCCCAGTCCGAAATGCACGCGCATGTCGCTCTGCGAGTAATAACTCGAACCGCTTCGCACCTCGTCCACGAGTAATCGCTTCCCAGCCCTAATCGTGATGCGCGCGCCGACTCCGTCACGATTTGACTTGGTTCCTTCGGTCTTGAACGCAATCCAGTGATTGGCATATTTCTGCTCGTTCTTCAGCAGACTGGGCGTTGCATTCATGTTGCTGATCACTGCGGACAATTGTCCTGTATTCCACAAGTCTCCCACAGCTAGTCCTCGTGAGGAAGCCATCGCCATGATAGCGGGACCTGCCGAGTCTGAGACGTCACTGAACGTGGCGTCGCCGTTGTTCCGGTACAGGATGCGCGGTTCCTGGTAGTCGCTGCCGAGGTGAAATTTATCGACCTCGGGATAGACATGCCCGTTCACCAGGATCAGGTCGGGCCAACTGTCATTGTCGAAATCGAAAAACATCGTGCCCCAACCGAGGTACTTCGTATGAAGCCCCAGCCCTGCAGCGGTGGTCACATCGGTAAATGTTCCGTCCGGATTGTTGCGGTACAGCGTCGATGTGTCGTCCGAGAAATTGGTTTTAAAGATGTCCAGGCGGCCGTCGCCGTCGTAGTCCCCGATGGTGGTGCCCATGCCGCCCTGCTCGCGGCCATCTTCATTGAAAGCAGCGCCGGCCACCACTGCCACGTCAGTGAAGGTTCCGTCGCGGTTGTTGTGGTAAAGAATGCTCGGCGTGCTATCGCAGGCAATATAAATGTCGGGCCAGCCGTCATTGTCATAGTCCAGCGTGGAAACGCCAAGCGCATAGTGGCCATTCGTCTGGTCAATGTGCGCTTTTACAGTAACGTCTTCAAAAGTGCCGTCGCCGCGATTGTGATACAGGATGTTCTTATGGTGCGGCAGCCCGCGCGGTCCGCACATCACTGGCGTGCCCTTCCACATGCACGACGCCCTGTCTCCCGGGGCGGGCGCGGTCGTCACGTCAAAGTCAACGTAATTGGCGACGATTAAGTCGAGGTGGCCGTCGCGGTCGTAATCGACGAAGGCACACCCCGCGCCCCATTCCTTGCCGTTTCCGGCCACGCCGGCTTTTTCGCTCACCAACTTAAAGACACCGTGATCGTTGTGGTATAGACGGTTCTTCCCGTAGTAGGTGATGTAAACGTCTTCCCAACCGTCGTTGTCATAGTCCCCCACGCAAACGCCCTGCCCCCACCCAGTGGCATCGGCGAGTCCCGCTTTCTCCGTGACGTCGGTGAAAGTCCCATCGTGATTGTTGTGATAGAGATGATTCGTCGGCCCCGACTTCCCTGCCTTCATGTCTTCCAGCGTGGTTCCGTTGACCAACAAAATGTCGGGCCAACCGTCGTTGTCGTAATCGAAAATAGCAACTCCCGTTCCCGTGGTCTCGATAATGTATTTCTTGGTATCGACACCGCCGAAAACGTTCTTCATGGTGAGTCCCGCCTTCTCGGCGATATCCACGAAGTTCGCGACGGACTTAGGAGCACCCTGGCTCGCTGACTGCCCCGTGGCCAAGGCCGTCAAGGCCAGCAGAATTGCAAAAATTAGCGAGACCCGCGTCATCACGCGGAGGAAATAGGTTTGCAGGGGAGGACGGTACATCCTGGCTTTCGATACTAGGCAATGGCTTATTGCAGCGTCAAGCGAGGAGCGCTGCCGTTCAAGCGGCGGCGCTCGCTGAAAATCCCACTTTTCCGTGAGTCGCTTCCATTTCGCTAAGCCGCAGAACCAGGCACTTAGCGGCGCCTCCGGCTTTGAGGAATTCGCTCAGCGCCACTTGAATCACGCGGAACCCCTCCGACTCCAACCGGCTCGACAACTGCGGACTGATCTCATTCAGCAGAATGGTCTTACCAACATTGATTGCGTTGCAAGCAAATCGCAGAGCGTCGCTCCGGGAAACGGCGATGCGCTTTTCTTCAGGATAGCGCGCCGCAATCCTAGCTTGTGAGACGGCATCGAACGCCTCCGGAAAATAGAGAACATAGCCCCCAAAGAGCGGGCAGAAACAGGTATCAAGGTGATAAAAGCGGGGATCGACCAGCCGCAGCGAAATGACCTCGATGCCCCACGTGTCTTGCAGGTAAGGATGACTGGCCTCCCGGCTACGCATCCCATGTCCCGCCCACAGTCGTGAATTGTCGGCTTCAAATAGCGCGTCCCCTTCGCCCTCAAATGGCACGGCACGCGGAAGTTCACGAACTGCGAAGCCGGAATCGTCAAACCACTTACGAAAATGTAGCTCCTCGCCCTGACGCTCTGGGTGCAGGAACCGGCTCAATGCGACCAAGCCCTTGCGCACCAGCCCAGCGTTCGCCGTAAACACCATGTCGGGAGAACCCGCCTGCGGCTCGACCAGTTCCACCCGCGCCAAACCAGCCAAGGCCGTCCGCAACTGCTCCCATTGCCGTTCGGCGTTCTGACGGGAGGAGCGATGGACGTTGCCTTCCATCCAGGGATTAATGACGTAGTTCACGTCATAGAGGGTCGGAGGACACATCAGAAACGTTGGGCCACCAGAGACGGGCACGTCCGGCGCACTTCGCAGGAAAACCTCACCCAGGCTCATCTTCGCCTCGCTGAGGGAGAGTCTGTCCCAGGCCCCGAGCGGAGTCCAATCCAAAATTTCTATGAGCCTTATGCGTTACTGGCGTAAATGAATACCGCGTTACAGGAGAGGCGTCGCCCCCGAGGCCAAGGGTGCTACTTCTTTACGGGATACTCCTTAAACAGCTTGCTAACTGTGCTGTTGGCTTCTTCCATCAGCTTGTCGGGATTGTTCGGACTGATCGCTTCCGACCCCACGCCGCGCCACACCAGCTTTTTGGCCTTGGCGTCAATCAAATCGATGATCAACTGACCAGGATGGACAAGCACTGTCGAATTCCCGTAGTAGCCATCCCAGTACAACGAATTGCCCGGCGAGGTCATGCTGGGATCGAACGGCGGAATGCCACCCGTCGCGTTGTAAATGGGATTGTTCGACGTCATGCTCACTTCCGTATCGACGGCGCCATAGATCTGGACGATGAGATCGGGATTCGCCGGGACCTTCGTCAGCCCGCGCGCATTCAATTCGCCTTCGATGGCCCCCACGACGTCGAGCGCAAGCATAGGGTGTGCGACAGCGCCAACCGGAGCCCAGCCATACGTCTTATACTTTGTGAAGTCGATCGACTTGTCGTAGTGGACGCGAATCTTCTCGGCCCGGGCGCCAATGCACAAAACCGTAATGATAACCAGAAGCAGAATTGCGCTGGAGCGCGCACGAAGTTGCCTAAAAGACATTTGTTTCCCTTCCCACAGCGTACAAAAACCAAGACTCAACGACCGTCTCGCGCCTTCTTTTCTTGGATGTTTCTTCTTAGGTGATCTTCTGCGCCCATCCCGGGTCCTGGGCCGACGCCGCATCAAAGCACGCCGCCGCAATCCGCAGCCGAAGACCAAGCCGTTGAAAGGGCGGCACGACGCAGCCTTCCCTTCACGGATTGCCTTTCTGATGTGGAGACCCCCCAATTCTGGTATTCGAAGACTCTTCGCGCGTCCGAGCTCGCTTGCAGGGCAAGTCCTCTCCAGCTTCGCAATAGGCTGCATACAAAACAACTGCCAGCGCGGTCAGCGTGAACAAAACTACGAGCGCCACCGTCCCCACCATGACTCCCCCCGGGTAGACTCACCGAAATCTTGGAGGAATTATTACACGTCCGCGGGGTCAGCGTATCTCAGTTCGAGAAAACTAAGTGTGTCATTACGACAGCGGGCCCGCTCGAGGTTCGACAGAAGAAAGCGCGCCAAGTTCGCCTGCGATTGCCAGGTCTGATGATCCGTTCTCGGGCCTTGGGACGCAACTAGGATTTCGCTGTTGTGGCAGGGTTGCAGGTGCGGTGAATTTAAAAAAGGGCCGGTCGCCCGGCCCTTCTTATCAGCTCACGCTCTATGTTCCGGCGATTCCCTTGTTCTGCAGAATCATGACTACAACACGCCGGTTTTCCGCCTGGCCCTCGGCAGTGTTATCAGGCGCGACCTGGTTGCTGGTGCCCATGGCTCCAGGCGCCAGGATGTTGGTCAGCGGAATGCCGCCCTTCTGTTCCAGATACTCGGTTACGTTGGCTGCCCGCTCTTGGCTCAGTTTCTGGTTCAAGGCCGCAGAGCCCACGGCGGAGGCATACCCCTTCACCTGAATGACGTAGCCCTTAACCGTCTGGGCCTTCTGGCACAGCGCCAGCAACTTGGGGTAATACTCGGGATCGACGGTGACCTTGCCATTTGCGAACAGCACCTCGACTTTATCCCAGATGTTGTACTCTCCCAGTTCGCCAAAGCGCTTGTTGACGGCGGCAACCGCAGCCTTCTCTTGAGCGATTTCCGCCGTGTGCTTCGCCTGCTCCTCCTGCGTTGCCTGGATCTGGGCCTCTTGCTGCTGGATCTTTGCTTGCTGCTGCGCTAGCTCCTGCTGCTGCTGCTGCGTCTGCTGCTCCACCGGAGCAACCCCAGCCTGAATATCAGAAGCGGTTTGCAGGCTCTTGCTGTTGAACTTGACGGTGTTGGCCACCAACTGGTTCTGGGCGTCGTAAGTTCCCTGCACCTGGACCTGAAGACCAGGAACCAGGGCTGTCACACCCATCTGCTTCTTGCGGGCGTGGAATATGCCTGACACGTCTTCGACCTCGGTCATACTGTTGAGAACCACGACCACGTTGCCGTTCGGGGTCTTGACAGTCATGTTCGGACCGTTACGTCCATTGATCACGCCCTGGACTTGCGCACTCTGCGCGGCGGCGGTGCCCACCGTCAGCGACAGGACGATCAGAACTGCAACTGCACCGATTGCAGCTTTAAACTTCACGCTCGTGTTCATAGATCTCTCTTGCCTCTCTTCATGATGAATGCCGGATATAGCTCACCGGCGGGTTAGAAACTCGGGGGTCGCCCGCGTCGCACTGCAGGCAATCTCCAGCAGGGGGATGCTGTTCGCGGCGCAAAATTCGCGTCACAGCGCAATTAACAGTACTAAGTGCGATTACAGCAAATACTAGCAGAACGCGACGCGGCGGAGTCAACGTTTTCGTGGATAATCCCGGCAGAAGCAGGCCCCCGGGAAGCCCAGAATCGGTTCCCTACAGGGCATTTGGCCGAGGTCCGCAATGTGAGCGCAAATTTTTGTCTTGAATTCGGACCGGTTACCAATTACCGTCTTATTCGCCATAGACTTAGCCTTTGGCATCACAACAATTTGCGCAAGTCGTAACACCGAACGGGTCCGTTTCAGATAAACGGGGAGAGAGAGTTATGTACCTAGCATCGAAAGTAACGAAGTCTCTGCTTGCAGTTCTGTTGTTGGTGGCGATGATCAGCCTGCCCGGTTTTGCCCGGGACAAATACGAAACCATCGACGCCACCGCCTACGGCACCAGCACACAGCTGGGACGCAATGTCGGCGTGACGGTCATCATCTACGAGTTCTCGACGCCGGAAGACCGCCAGATCCTCGTCGACGCCTTCCAGAAAGGCCAGAACAAGGGATTGGTCAACGCGTTGGAGAAGATGAAGGCAGTGGGCCGCATCCAGATTCCCGGCACGCTCGGTTATGACTTGAGCTTTATCCGGATGATCCCAACGCCAACCGGCCGCACCATCAAGTTCGTCACCAACCGGAAGATCTCCTTCGGCGAAGCGTACGCGGACTCGCAGTCCCAGAGCTTTGACCTTACCGCGGGCCAGATCGACATCAACGATCAGGACAAGAGCAAGAGCGGCGGTGTCTTGTATCCGGCGGCGCAGTTGATCATCAACAAGGACGGAGACTTGCAGCTTGATCTGAATCAGAACGCATGGAGATTGAGCAACATCATCGACTGGAAGGGCACGGCTGAGAACTAGTCCTGATCGCTCCGGTGAAATTGTCGCGGAGCACCGGTCGGCTTCCCGATGGTAGTTTGCTCAGCGGACTTGTGTTGGCCGTGTTCGTGTCCAACTCGCGGGGAAGCGAAGCATGTCATTTCTCGCGACGAGATCTCAGAACCTGAACTATCACTTCGAGTGAGGCGGAAAATCATGAAGATTCATCGAGTATCGCTCCTACTGGCTTGCATCGTGTTGCTGATCTCTGCCACAGCGCAGGCGCAGAAAAAGAGCAAATATGTCTGCGACGAAGCGCAACCAGCTAGTATGTGCAACGCAGCCAATACCTGCGGTTCGGCATCGGCTCCCTGCACCGTCGACGTTACCAAGGCCGGCAGTTCCTCCAACGTTAAACCAGGCGTTCCCAACGCCAAGAACAACCAGTTCTTCTGCATCAAGGCAGGCACTACCGTGGTGTGGATGACCTCTAACAAGAACACCGGATTCATGGTCTCGTTCGGCACCGACTCGCCCTTCGATCCGGATGATCCGATCATCGGGGGCGCTAACAAGCAGATCACCGTGAAGGCAGCTACTCCTGGCTGCTACAAGTACGACGCTGGTGCGTTCTACTCTGGTGCAACCTACGGAATGAGCGGCGGCAGCAAGCCGGAACTCGTAATCCTTCCGTAGCAAATCGGTTCATTCGTCCCGCATTTCACCTGGGACTAGCATTTAAGGCACGGCTCGCGAATTACCGTTTCGGGAATCCGCGGGCCGTCTTTTGCTTGGGCCCAATCGGCGGCGGTGCTTGACGTTTCAGCCGGTCGCTTTGAGCTTTAGGTAATGAATCACTATCTTGCCTGGGAATAAAAGCAAAGGAAAGAACGCTAGCCAACCCGGAGGTCGCGTAAGATGTCAGCGAGCGCCTCTCTTCAACCGTTAACTACAAGCGCGACCCCGTCGAGCGCCCAAGGGCGCACCGAATGTGTTTCTCGTTCTGGACGATTACAACGATCTTGCCTCATCGATCCGTTCGGCGGCAGGGATGAACATGCCAACGCTGCATCGACGAAGGGAGAAACTGAAGCTCGACCCAGCTATGCCTGCTCCGCACATGCTCTTTATCCGGCTGCTACAAGAGATCGGCCAGCTCAGTTTGTTATCTGGGCACACTTTTTTCATGTTCTGAAACCGCAGACGGTGCTCTCGATTCCGAGCTTCGAGGGGAACGATGAATAGTAGCGATGAAAAACCGGTTCGCCCTACTCCTGAACAACTTCGCGTGGATCTTCGTCGGCTCGACTGGGCGGTGGGACTCAGCGAGGATACGTTGACGGCGATCACGACCGCGGGTGAGTGGGTCCGGTTTCATGCTGGACAAGTGGTCATTGATCTTGAATCAGAAATTACCCATCTGTACTTTCTGATTACAGGCCGCGTGCAGTCAACGTTCCACGATTCGTTAGGCAAGGAGATTCAGCGAGACACGATCGTTCCAGGGCTTGCCATTGCATTGGTTGCCCTGGGTTCTTCGGACCGCTCTCTCCTGCGCGTCGAGGCTATTGAACCTTCGACAGCAATACGACTGACGCCGACGGAACTACTGCAACTGGCAGCACAGCATCCAGACCTTCAACTTGCTCTATTTCGCCTGGCAGTGAACGCGTTCAAGCGATACGCGCTGGTCGACCGTTCCCTTCCCAAGCCATCCATCGTGGGCATTATTCATCACAGCGAGGCGAGCCGTTCATTCGTGGCTCGATTGGCACGTCGACTTAGAGACTTGGACGAGTCTCCGGGCGTGATCGGCGATGACGAGCAATGGAAGCCAGACAGCGACATCCCCTTCAAATTCCTTGCTGCAGAAGGCCAGATTCGACATGACCTCCTGAAAGACTGGCCCTTGAATAGGCGACTCCTGATCGATGTTCGTGCGGACCATTCATCAGAGGCAATGATGCGGCTGTTGAGTTACGTCGACGTGGTGCTTTGGTGTGTTCGGCCGCAAGATGCGCGCGCGGCAGTTCTGCTTCTCGAAGGACTGGTGAAGAGCGTACCCAGATGGCGAGACAAGATCCGGATCGTGTGGATTCTCGACAGCCATGAGCCCATCGCTCCGTATGTGCCGGGGTTGCATCAAGCTCGCTGAACGAGACTTTAAGCTTTCTTTTGACGCTGCTGGAGCAAACCAAAACAGTTTGCTGCAGCATGGATTCGAACGCATCGTTCATCACTTGCGAGGCATCCAGATCGGTTTGGCACTCGGAGGTGGAGCAGCTCGAGGCATGGCTCATCTCGGGGTGCTCAAAGCGCTGGAGCAGCATGGCATCTACGTCGACATGCTGGCAGGTACGAGCGCTGGTGCGATGGTTGGCACAATTTACGCGGCTGGCTTCGATCCCGACTACATTGCTCGTCGCTTCAAGACCGAATTGCAGCCATCGTGGTTCTTTCGACAGCTGCCCGGTGCCGGCTACTGGTATTTGCTCTACAAGTACAGATGGCGCCAATTCGATTCCATGCTGCGGAAATACCTGGGTCAAGCCAGGATGGAGCAATTGATGCTTCCGACGTTTACGGTTTCCGTCGATCTCGTCCAGGGAGAAGCGGTGGTGCGCGGGGCTAACGATGCGACAGTCGGCGTCATGGAAAGTATCAATCTTCCTCCCCTGTCGCTTCCTATCATTGAGTCAGGCCAGGCGTTGGTGGACGGCGGGTTGCTCAACAATGTTCCCGCCAACGTGCTGGTAGCCAAGGGATGCAACTTTGTCATCGCATCAACTGTGACCGCAAAGCTGGAGAAAGATTTTGAAGGAATCAGTTCCAGGTTCACCGGCCGGTTCCTCGTCAACAATTCAAGTGATCATGCGACAGACCATGGTCCAGGACTACAACATGAACTCCGTCGGAGTCCAACCGGCAGACTTTGTGCTCGCGCCCGACGTGACGTCCTTTGATATATCGGAATTCACTCGGGCCGATGAAATGGCGCGTATCGGGGAAGCGACAACCAAAACATCCGTCGCAAAGCTGCGCAAGATGCTTAACAGGCTTGATCCGAAGCTCTTCGGCAGTTTCGATGAAACCGGGGACGCCTAGAACGGTCCAGGTCTGTGAACGACGGCACGATCTCCTGATGCGGGTGGATCGCGGACACCAAAGCGCCTCATACGGACGCGGGAGCCCGCCAATGCGATCTTGCGGAGCTGCTTCGCCGGCGGCAAATACTTATTCCTCCGCAAAAAATACTGGGTCATGTGGGGCCACATGACCCAGCGCTATCGCCTTCTAATGGGGCTGCTAACAGGCGACACTCGTTAATGAATCAGCCAACCACCTGAACCTTATTGGTTCGGAGGCGGCGTGCTGGCTTTCCTTGCCTTCTTCGGAGCAGGAGCAGCCGCGGACCGCGACTGTCCTTGCATCACGCTCTCGTCCACGGTTACCGACTCTTCCTGGGTAAACGTTGCGCCCTGCGGAACGAAGTAGAAGTGAGTCGTCTTGCCTTTCACTCCGCCCTTGCGCGGCTCCAGACGAGTCGCATCAAGCTTCGGCCCGATCTCGTCCGTGGTCAGGTAGTACTTCACGTTGACCGCGCGCTGCGCGCCCAACTGCTCGTTGTTGACCACTTCCTCCTGGTCGGTGAAGCCCACAATCGCCACCTTCCCATTCGGCATTTGCTGGACGCGAAGCGCGAGCTTGTCGAGCACGTCTTTGCAGTCGTTGTCCACGCGCCACGGCTTCTTGGGGTTCTTCTCGAACGTACACTCGCCCCAGTCCTCGACCTCCGAGACCTTTTGCACTGCCGGTACGGTGACGTTCGCCGTGCAGCTCGTGCTCAGGTTGTGATCGTCAGTCGCGGTTCCGGTGACGGTGATGGTGCTGCCCGCATCCGCATTGGTCGCAACCAACGTCGCAGACGTGCCATTGCCGGTCAGCTGGCCGCCGGTGCTCGTCCACGCGTAGGTCAACGGACGATTCTCGGGACTGCTGGCAGTGATGCTAACGGTCGCGCTCTGATTGATGGCAATCGAGCCCGGGCTGGCTGAGCAACTCGCCGTCGGCGGATAGTTTGGCCGCGCCTTCACGGTGAATCCGGCGCTACACGAAGCTACGTTGTTCTTCTTCTCTTTTTCGTCCGTGGCCGTTGCCGTAACGGTATAGCTGCCCGGCGCCAGTCCAGTCGTATCGACGCTTGCGGAGGTGCCTGTACCCGAGACCTTCGCGCCGGCCGAGCCCCACTTGTACGTCAGCGTGTGCTTGGGATTGAAGTACTGGGTAGAAATAGTGGCGTTGACCGGATCGCCCGGGAAAACTTCCGTCGGCGAAGCCGAGCACGAAGCGGAGGGCGGAACCGGCGGCTTGCCGCCAAAAGTGTAATAAAGTCCGGCCAGCGCGCCGCTGGTGGCTGTGTCGTAGATGAACTGATGATTGCCGCGGTAGTCCACATCCAGATAGCGCCAGCCCAGCCCTAGACCGAGATGCTGGGTGACCTTAAAGTTCAACAAGCCGATGACCTGGTAGTCCAAATTGGCGCCACCACCACCTGCGTCACCCGATATCACGATCGACGCCTTTTCGGCCAAGGGCAATATGATTCTGGCGCCGCCAAGACCATCGACCCAGTTCGCCGATTGTGACTGGCCAATGCCGGAGGGCACCAAGGTGAGGTTCTGGCCGATATACCAATAGCGAATTCCCGCGAGTGCATCGATTTTTAAGTGCTCGCCGTCCACTATCCTGTATCCGAACTTCGGGGTAAGAAGCGACTGCGTTAGATGGATATCGATTGAGGTTTGGTTCAGGTCGGTTAAGGGGAGGCCTTTGTTGTCACCAAGCTTCATCCATAAGAAATCCACCGGGATGACAAAGCGGCCCTTATCAAGCTCTACTGCGATTGGAATTACCCCTTTGAGGTAATGAAAGAGATCGGAGAAAGGTACATGGATGCCGGCATCATGGCCGAGCGCTCCCACGGTACCGTGTACGCCCGGGAACCACCCATAAAACGCGATCGCGCCGTGCCAGCTGTCGCCAACTGCGCCGCTAGTACCAAACTGCGGAACCGGATTCGCCGGGAGAGCCGGAGCGGGTGTTGCCGCGGGCGTGGCCGCGGCCGGGTCAGCGGCAGCGGGTGTGGCAGCAGCGGGTTCAGCGGCAGTGGGAGTTGCCGGGTCCGCAACCGTCAAGTCTGCCGGTCCTTGCGCAACTACAGGTATACAAAGCATCAGGGTCAGCGTCACCGCGACCACCATTAAAAAGGTCTTACAGTTCGAATTCATTGCATCTCCTCGTGACAGAACGACGCGGCTATTGCCGCTGGTACGCACCGCCGGTTAGGCAATGCGCTGCTTTTGGGGGACGTATTCGGTACCGATAAGCTTAGCCGCAACGGAATTCGCGGGCAACTGGCACCAAAGTACTATGTGTACCTTATTCGGCATCTCCAAGAGTTTCTTCAGCGGGCTTAGCCCCATTTCCCTGACGGATACAGGGCTGGCGCGGCAACCCCGGCGGTCGGCAGCTGTTAGGTTCGCACACTAGTTTCCCGCTTAGGATGCCTCTGCTAAACCGGCGTTTCGCGACGCCCCTTTTGCCAGCATGCGCGGGGCGAAGCGCGCTGTCAGAACTGGCCCAAGAATGGCAGTCGTGAGCATCAGCACGAGCACTACGTTGAGCAATCGGTCATCGACAAGGCGTTGCCCCGCACTGTTAAACGTGTCGTACGCAACCAGTGCGGCCGCAAGGGTTGCCGCTACTTGCGGTAAAGTCAGCGACCATACCGTCAACCGTTCCGCCAAGTTGTAGTGGAAAGCGCGCCCGGCGATTTCCGCCGCGATAAACTTGCCGACCAGCAGCGCGAGGATCACGCCACACACGAGCGGGAAGTTGTCGATCAGGCTGCGAAAGAACACCAGCGGATTGATGAGAAACCCTGTCACCAGGAAGAAAACTGGAATAAAAAGAGAGTTGGCAAAGAATTCCAACTTGCCCGTAGCGGGTTTGTCCTTGACTGCGGCGTTGACCGCCAGCCCAGCCAAGAATGCGCCGACGATGCCGGGTAGGTTGATTAGTTGCGCAAGAAGGCCCGCCACCACCATGAGGGCAAGCATGAGAATGAAATAGGCGTTCTCGTCATTTTCCACTTTCTTGAGGAAGTACGCCCCCAAACGGCTCAGGCCGAACAGGACTAGCGGAACAAAAATGGCGATCTCAATGAGCTGCACTCCCAGATTCAACACCGAAAAACCGGTGTGATAAATCCCGGCGCAAATCGCGTACACGATAAGCGACAGCGTGTCAGACATGACCGTTGCGCCGATTGTCACGGTGACCGGTTCGAGCTTCATCTCCCCGAGCTGCCGAAGGATGGGGAGCGCCAGCAGAGTGTGGGACGCCAGTTGCTCCAGCATCGGGATCGCCATCGAAGTTGAATTTGAACGCGGCGAGCATTTCCGCGAACTTCAATGCGCCGCGAGGCGAACTGCACAATTTATTAGTGATCCAGACGTTCCCCTGGCTGTCTACGGCGAGACCGCTGGCGGAATACCCCACTTTGAATGTCTCGACTTTGCCGGGATCGGATGCGGGAAAGCGGACCACGTGGTCCGCGATGGCATTCGTAACCCAGATGCGGTCCTGCTGATCAATGGCGAGGGCGAACGGCCCGACGATTTGACAGGGGTTCTTTAGCGGATCGCCGCTCTTGTTCTGGCAATAGAACTGGACCTTGGACGGGTCGCCTTGTGGGAACTTCAGGATCTGACCTTTGATCAGGTCGAGGGTCCAGATGTCTCCGCTCGGCGTCGCGATAATGCCCTGCATCTGGCTGATCTGGCGGTTGAAGTTCCAGCCTTCCGGCGGCGAGAGCGGCTTGCCGTTCTTGTCGAACTTGGTGACGTTCTGGCCGGTAAAGCTTGTGGCCCATGCATTGTCTTGTGCATCGAGAGTCAAACCGAAACCGGGACCTGCGATGCCTCCGCCCCTGAAGCCCAAAGGGCTGGGGGAAAGCGGTTTGCCGTTGGGGGCGAACTTGGTGAGGCCGCCGGTCCACGAGGCGTCCAGGTTTTGCGCACCGACCGTAAAGTTATCGGCGACCCAGGCGTTTCCTTCGCTGTCGAACATGAGCTTGCCGCCTCCGCTGTAGCCTCCCCCCGTGAACTTGAGCGGAAACACGAAGGCACTGGGCGCAAACGTTAGATAGGGAAGGTAAGGCGTATCCCGCAAAAGCTTGCCGGGAGTTCCCGGCTTGGGCAGCGGATAAAACTCATTGAGTAGCGCGAAAATCTTGTCTGGATTGTGCGAGGGGAAGAATGCGACCACCTCGGTCGCCAGCAACGTATCCGGCGGAGGCCCTCCGCTGGGAGGTGTAGTCGCCGCGAAAAATTGGCTGCAAGCATCCGGCCTCACGCGCGTGATGCAACCGGCCATCACGTCGGCCAGTGTGCCAAAGTTGGCCATGGTCGGCGTCTGCGCGCTGTTGAGCGCGTCCAGAATGGTCGCGCCGTAACTGCCGGTTTCCAGATCGACAAAATTGGGCACGTTGCCCGCCGCTATCCCGAGCTGAAGCGGCGAGCCTTTGATCGTCGTGTTGTCGATGAATTGCGCGTGCGTCACCACCGAAGCAATGGTGGTGAACTCGTTGATGACCAGACGGGTCGGGGGCTTGCCACCAACCACCACCAATAGCGCGATGGCCGGATTGTTGCCGCCCGCCTTGTTAGCGGCCGGTACGCCGCCAGTGGCTACAAGGTAGAGACTCGCGTCCGGGGCCGCAGCTCCATGGACCGAAAAATTGCCGTTGGCGTCGGTTTTGGTTTGCGAGAGCTGCTTGGGTGCGCCCCCACTCGCCGCCCACAGGGTAACGGTGGATTGTGCGATAGGCGCGCCTGCACCAAGCACCTGACCTTTGATGTCGGCGGCGAAAGCCTGCGCGGTCACGAACAGACTACACAAGGCAAGCGTTGCCAATTTCAGTGTTCGAACGTTTACTCTGGGATCCACTTTTCCTCTCTCCTCGGAGACGGTTTTGACCCATTAAATTCAATAAGCCCGTGCTCCTTTTCAGGGGTTCACGAGCTGCATTTTTTGGTGAAGGTCAAGGGTAGTATCGCATGCTGTGGAGGGCAATTGCCTGAAAGTACCATGCTCTGGCGGCGTCTCGGGAGCGGCCTTCCCTTATCACACGGTCACGTGATCCATGTCCTTTCACGCGCAATTTATCGTGGTGTAAGAAGTCAATCGTGAGGCGAGGGATTGGTGTCCCTTGTCGGGGCTTGGGCCCTTTGCCGCTCTTTGAAAACCCAAAATCCGCCCGAGGTCCAAACATCGGGAAACAGGAAGTGCGTGAGCTAGAGCAGTTCCTCAGTTGCTGAATCCCGCATGCAAAAAGGGTAGAGCTGCCCGCCGCGGCGGGCAGCGTCAACGTCCGTTTTCTTGACTTGAGCCGGGTTTCAACCCGGTGCCACCTCCGGCAACGAACGGGATACATCGACGATGGAATTGCTCTAAGTTATTTGTTAACAGGACTTTAGCTATAAGTAGCTTTGCTTGCAGTAACTTACCGCAACTCGTGCTGTAAACCCTTTGTTTTCAAGATGGGGGAGGGGGGTACCCCGACCTGTACACTCCACCCCTTCTCCGAGATTGCAGCAACGGAAGGCGATCAGGTTTAGTGCTTCTTGTGCTTGCCGTCGGGTACGTCGAGTGCCAGGTCTTCGGACGCGTTTTCGTCGTAGTCTTCCAACTCGGCCTTCAGGCCTTCATCCGTGAGATCCAACGGCACCGAGTTCTTCCAGTCAGTGTGGGTTACTTCATGCAGGCGGGACACGACATCCTCATCCCTCACCTCGATCGCGCACTCGCGCCGGCTGTCAAAGCTGCCGGGGGCCAAGTTGATCGAGCCGATGATGCTGCGGACGCCATCCGACAGCAGTAGTTTGGCGTGCAGCTTGAGCCCCTTGAGCTTGTGGACCTTGACTCCCACATCATCGAGGATGCGCAATCCGCCCACACCTTCCTCGAGCTTTTCCTTCTTCAGCTTGTGGGCTGGCCGCGCCATCACGTGGACCTTCACACCGCGCTCGGCAGCCCGCACCAGCCTTTCGATGATGACCTGGTCCTGATAGCGCTCGTTTTGCAGAAACAGAGTGTGCTGCGCTTCATCGATGAACTGTCCGATGCGCTGCCTCCCGTTGCCTACGCACCAGATCAAATGCGATTGCTCGCCGGGCGTGAACGTCTTCCGCGTCCAATCGGCGTCGAAGCACTCCATGATCTCGGCCACTTCGTGCTGTGCGCTGGTGACTACGGCGTAGTCACGTGTTTCGGTGAGGTTCTTCGGTTCCCAATTGAACGACATCACGAACGCGGTTTCGTCGTCGACCACCATGGACTTCTCGTGGGTAAGGTCAAACGTCGGGTTGCTGTCGAGAACATTGACGCCCGAGGAGGTCAGTAGTTTACGGCTCTCTTCGTTTTCGGATTCGCCGCTGCGCCGCGCGGGGTTCAACATCACCTTCGTATCGACACCGCGTTTGTGGGCAGCGATAACAGCCTGCAGAATCGCCGGGTCGGAGAAGACAAACATCTTGATACGCAGCGATTTGGATGCATGGTTGATCGCGTCCAGCATGGGATGCGCAGAATCATCGGGTAGAACAACTAAGGACCGGGACATATCATTCCTATCTTAGTAGCTCGCGCACGAAGTCCGCTAAGCCGGCTGAACAGTTTTCGAACTTCCAGCCGTCGCTTGCGCCGTTTCATCAAATTGGGTGCGGTGCAGTTGAGCATAGATAGCGTTCTTCGCCATCAATTCATCGTGCGTTCCACTCTCAGCCACAACGCCGCCGGCGATCACAATAATCTGGTCGGCGTCACGAATCGTGGTCAGACGGTGCGCGATGGTGATGACGGTGCGACCCTTCATCAGGCGTTCCAGCGCCTCGATCACGAGTTTTTCCGATTCGCTATCGAGCGCTGCGGTCGGCTCGTCCAGCAGCAGAATCGGATTATTGCGAACCATGACGCGCGCGATTCCGATGCGTTGTCGCTGTCCTCCAGACAACGTCGAACCCCGTTCGCCGACCATGGTGTCATAGCCCTGTGCCATCTTCGAAATGAATTCATGCGCATTAGCGAGTTCTGCCGCTTCCATAATTTCCTGGCGCGTGGCACTGGGACGACCAAAGGCAATGTTTTCGGCGATCGTCCCATGGAAGAGCACCGTCTCCTGTAAGACGTAGCCGACTTGCTGGCGCAGCGACGCCAACTTATAGTCGCGAACATCCCGTCCGTCGATTTTGACGGTTCCCCGAACGGGATCGTAAAACCTGGGGATCATGCTGAAGACAGTCGATTTTCCGCTTCCGGTAGGACCGACAATTCCCACCAGTTGGCCAGGCTTGATAGTAAAACAGACGTCCTGCAATACGGGATTCTGGAGGTCGTAGGCGAACGCCACATGTTCGAACTCGATTTCTCCACGCACTGGCGGCGCTTCAACGGCGTCGCTTTTCTCGGGAATGACCGTATCGGTGTCCAGGATTGCGCGAACCCGGTCCACTCCGACCGCGGCTTGTGCAATTGCATTGGTCGTAGTGGCGAGGTCCTTCACCGGCTTGAAGAACTTGCTGAGGTACGAAAGGTAAACGGTCAGCGCGCCGACCGTCATCACCTCGGCCAAGATCAGGTATGCGCCGCGCCACAGCACGACCGCGGTGCAAACCGCAACCGTCACAGTCACCACGGGTGACAATAGCGATTTTATGCTGCGCGCTTTCAAGGCCGCATCGACCGTTGCCTTGCTGACTGCCGCCAGTGCCTTCTGCTCCGTGTCCTGGCGCCCGAAGGCTTTTACCGACTGAATCGACTCCAAGTCCTGCTGCACGACCGCCACGATTTCGGACTGCTGCTTGCGCACTTCATGGGTCGCCTTTTTGACCGCCTTCTTGAATCGCGACACAAAAAGTAACAGGAAGGGTGTAACACCTACGGCAATCAAGGTGAAGTCCCAATTCAGCCAGAACATCAGCGCCAGCATGCAGACGATGGTCAGCAGATCGACCAGAATATTCAGGGTTGAGGAAGAAGCGAAACCCTGAATCGTCTGAATGTCGGTGGTGATGGTGCTCAGCATTGTGCCCGTCTGGTGAGTGCTGTAATAGCCCAGAGACAGGCGCTGCAGGTGGTGGAATGTGCGCAGGCGCAAGTCGTTGGCCACCCACTGACCCACACTTTCGGTGTAGTAATTATCGATGTAGGTAGCGACTGCGCCGAGAATGGCAATCAATACGTAGGCGCAAGCGGCGATGGCAGCGATGTGCATCTGGTGGTGGCCGTCCATCCAGGGATGGAGCAAGTCCTCCAGCCACGGCGACATCTTGTGATGGCTGACTACGTTGTCGAGTATGACTTTGAGTGGCCAGGGAGTCGCCAGGCTCATCGCCGTTTCCACTAGCATCGCCAGCAGGATGATGAGCAGCGTTCCACGGTAAGGGCGAACCAGTTCGCGGATCAGTCGCAACATGCGATTCTCATTGCACTACGGGTTGGCGTTGAACTGATGCGCCAACGCCGTTGGCTGAAACTGGATACTAGCCAGAATTAAAGCCGGGACGCAAGCAATTTTGTCGCTGCAAGTGAGAAAGGGCAGCGCAAGCGCCACCCTTTCGTCCGGTGCGAACAGCAGGCAACAAAAAAACGAATCGACTAACCCAGATTCGTTCTACCGCGCCGCAATCCTTCTACTTCGGGGTGTTGGCGGCTGGAATCTTATGAGGCGCCGCGCTCGCAGCCTTGGCGGCTGCTTGTTCGCCGGCACTGGGCTTGATCGTCAGGACCCAACTCCCCTGCGTGCTCGATATGCTGCCGAACGCAACCGAGTTCAAATAATCATCGTTACCGTATTTGTTGAATGTGACCTCGATCTTCTTGACCGGTGCGGGGGACGGGCTCGCATCATAAGGCAGGATGACTTCGTGCTTGCCCTTGTCGGCCCTGAGCAGCAGCGTTCCTGGGCCAACGCTCCGCGTAATGTGATAGGAGCCGGCCGGCATTTTGGTGTCACCGGCATAGAACGCCATTGGAGCCGAGAAACTAACGTTGAGCTCATCGCCGTTGAAAGTGTTCTGCGCCGCCGCCGGAATAATCGCCACCAGCGCCACCAATCCTGAGAGGACGAACATCGTCCAGAAGTTCTTCATGTATTCCTCCATGTCGGCCTTAAATGGCCATTTTATATTGCTTCACGTAACGGAACAGTGTGTCCCGTTTTGCAACTCCGCGATTCACAGTCCAGCTTGCGAACCGCGCCACCGGTCAGCAAAATCGTTTCACCTGCAATGGCGTGAAGCAACACCCACCTGCTAATCACAGAATGATGCAGTGGTGCCACGCTCAATGCCAGATGGCAACAAGCTTACTAGCAAACCTGCCAAAACTCATCCAGAAAATTACGGAACCGGCAGAGGCAAAGCGCAATGCCGGGCCGGGGGCTACGCCAGCGCCAATTCGATCTTCTTAGTCTCTGAGTTCAGTTTCGCAATCCGGAAGCTGCGGATCTGCCCCTCGCGAACCGGTTCCGGCTTGGAGGAAACGGCGGGCCCTCCGCCACCTTTCCAGCGGGCCATCAGCATGGAGCCCAGTTCTGACACATTGCCACTCGATCCGCTGCCGGTTTCCGCCTTTGGCGTCTCTTTCGGGACAATTTCACACGTGGCAAATACGCCCTCGCCCAGCTCGACCCTTGCGGTGTTGCCCGTCATTTCAGTCAAGCGGCCTGTCACTACATCGCCTTCTTTGTGTTCAGAGAGGTATTCATCAAGGCCGGTGGAAACGAGTTGTTTCATGCTGAGACGGATGAGACGCTTCTCAGTATCGACGGCGACTATTTGCGCTTTCACCGATTGGCCATCCTTCAACGCTTCCTGGGGATGGTTGATCCTTTTTTCGGCGCTGATTTCGCTGACATGAATCATGCCTTCTATCCCTTCGGAAAGGTGCACGAACGCACCGAACTTGGGCAGGCTGGTGACTGTTCCTTCGACGGCCGATCCCACGGCAAACCTCTGCCCAACGTCGGCCCAAGGGTCTCCGAGTGCCTGTTTGATGCCGAGCGATATGCGACGCTCCTCCAGCTTGATTCCAAGGATTACGACTTCGACAACTTCCCCGGGCTTCACCAGATCGCTGGGCGTTCTGACCTTTTTGGCCCAAGACATCTCCGAAATGTGCACCAATCCCTCGACTCCAGGTTCGAGTTCGACGAAGGCGCCGAAGTCTGCGACGCGCGTGACGGCGCCGCGCACGCGATCACCCGCCTTGTACTTTTCAGGCACGGAATCCCAGGGGTGCGGCAGAAGTTGCTTCATCCCGAGCGAAATTCGCTGCTTGTCCGTATCGACTTTAAGAACCTTGGCTTCGATCTCCTGCCCAACTGTCAGCACGTCTTCCGGCTTGTTGACGCGGCTCCAGGCGATATCGCTGACATGCAGCAGCCCGTCGACTCCGCCGAGATCGACGAAAGCGCCGTAATCTGCGAGACTGCGGACCGTGCCGTGCCCTGCACCGTGTCCCCTTCCTTGACCTCGGCATAGCGACGCTCTTTGCCCGCGCGTTCCTCTTCTTCCGCAATCGCGCGACGGTCGACCACCACGTCTTCCTCTGTGACGTCGAGCTTGGTAATGCGGCAGCGAATTTCCTGACCTACCATCTTCTCCAACTCGGCGGCGTCGCGGGTGCCGCTTCGCGAAGCGGGCATGAACGCGCGGACTCCAACGTCAACGCTCAGGCCGCCTTTGACTACGGCAGTAACAGTGCCGACGATGGTCGCCTTTTTGGTGAAGGCTTTCTCCAAGGCGGACCAATCTTTCGGAACCGCAATTCGGGTGCGCGAGAGGAGGTAGTAGCCATC
Source organism: uncultured Acidobacteriaceae bacterium (assembly GCA_963699185.1). GTDB lineage: Bacteria > Acidobacteriota > Terriglobia > Terriglobales > Acidobacteriaceae > DASRAA01. Next base: position 3,727,238 of record OY969419.1, read on the forward strand.
GGCGTCGCGGGCCTTTAACCGAGACGATGATCTTGTCGCCGGGTTTGGCGTTCGGTAGATCGGTCAGCGGCAACGTGCCTTCACTCTTGAAGCCGATGTCGAGCAAGACAGCGTCGGCGGTGACGGCGACCACCGTACCTTCAATCTGGCGAGCGCCGTCTTCGGAAACGCGGGCATGCTCGCGCTCGTATTCGGAGAGAAGCTGGTCGAACGATTCGGTGGATTCGGGAGTTTCGGGAGCCTCGGAAGTTTCGTGAGTCTCAGGCGTTGCGGGATGGTTGGGATCAGACATGATGAATTAGAACCGAATCCAGAATATCAGCGCCGCGGCACTTTGAAGTCGCCACCCCTTTTTTCCAAACGTCGCCGGGTACCCCGCCCATCTTCTTCCGTCGGTGCGCCAACCGCAGGTCTAAGCGCTGTCGGCGAGAGGCTCGGGCGCGGAGATCGCTGACATCATCTCCTTTTTCTCTTTTTCGAACTGCTGACGCTTCTGCTCGTTGTAGTCACGAAGCTGGTGCCGCATACGGGTCAGTTGCAGTTGCATCGATTGATAGGCCTCTTCGCGGAAGAGACGGTAGGCGGGAGAACCAACGCGCACGCCGGGTGGAGGCTCGGGGAGGGATTCGCTCTGGCGAAGTTCCGCCTCCTCATCGGCCTTTCGCACGACGGCGTCGGTTTCGGCGTCGAGGTCGGCGCCGGGCGGGAGACCGAACTGTTTCTCAAAGCCGGGGTATTCCTGGACTCGGGAATCGTCGTCGGGTTGGTCTGGCGCGTCCTTCCTCGCTTCCAGTTGTGCGGCTTCCATCTGCTCGATGCGGCGGTTGGTTGCGCTGACCTGCTGGATGGCATAGAGCAGCTTGCCGGCGGTGCGAGGTTCGAGCTGTCCGGCAGCGAGGGCCTGAGCGATGTCGGTGAGGGCGGCACGTACGGCATAAAGATTGTCGAGGGACTGGATTTCGAGCCGGTAGGGTACGTTATCGCGAAGGGCTCGGGCGCGACGCAGGCGGCGGCCACGCTCCATGAGGTGGTAATAACAGTATTTGCGGTGCCGGAGAGCGGGAGAGCCGCAGTAGGTTCCCTCGGGATGGACGTGACGACAGGTTACGTATTGCATAAGGCCAGACTCCTTTCCGATGATGTGGTACCCCCTCTGCCCCTTCTTGAAAACAAAGGGTTTATTGCACGACTAGGCGTAAGTTTGGGCAAACAAAGAAGTTTACGGCCAAAGTCGCAGAAACAAAGGGGTTAGTAAATTGTTTTCAAAGAGCAAAAGGCGACCCGAGCCTTCTGGCGCGGATCGCCTAAATGACGAGTAACGCAACGCAGGGGGAAAGCCAAGAAAAAAAGTGAGGGCAAAAAAACTAAAGTAACCAAAAATTCCCGAAATGGGAAAGGGCAGCAACTCGCAAATATCAACAAGCAAAAGACCCGACCGACCAGAATCAGGCCGGATGGGGCCGGCAGATGTGGGCCACCTGCGATTCTTGAGTCCCCATTCAGGGCGCCGGTAACTCTGATTACGTGCGCGAGCCGGTGGACAAACGGACGAAAGTCGACGCCCTGAACCACGTCGTGAACGCGAAAGGAGCTGCCCGTGCATTCTGAGGCTCTTAGTCCAAATATCTTATGGGCGTGCGCTCGGATTGTGCGGCTTGGCCGGAGAAAACTCTCCGGCGACGGCGCGCTCGTGCAATTCCCAAGCCGACGCTCCCGCCTTGCGTGCCGCGACCATCTTTTCTGGATCCACATGGGCCATCATCATTCCGCGCGAGACTCTCAGGTGCTCGGTCGCGGTCCAGGCATCACTGTAATTGCTCGCGTTGATCTCGACTCTGTTTTGCTCAGGATCATCGTAATAGAGCGAGATGCCCACGCCATGGTCCGCGGCCCACACCGGTTGGACTCCTAAGTTCTTTAGCCGAACATAAGTGCCTAGAAGGTCGTCCAAGGTGGCGCATTCGAAAGCAACATGCTGCAGTCCCGTGTGCCGGCGCCGGTCGGGGTCGACCGCGGCACCAGGCACTTCAAACAACACGAGGCGATGATCCAGCTCATCGTTGCTGAGAAATGCAAAGGCGGAAAACGGCGCCCGGTCCTGTGCTTCAGGCGGTACCGTCGCACGATGGTTGACGCTCATGCCGAGCGCTTTGCGATACCAGTCCGTCATGGCATCCAGGTTTGCGGTGGTAAGTCCGTAATGCTGCAGTTTGGGATGGATGATGATCTCGGTGTTCATGGGAAACTCTCCTTTTCGCTGGGCCAATTCTTCTAATGGTTAGCCAGCTAACGACAAGATGTTAGGTTCCTAACAATAGTCGCAATATTTTCGAGGCCGGAAAATGTATTTGACGTATCAGATAGTTAGGCGCCAAACTTATTCTGGAGACATGTCATGGGCATTCGAACGCCGGTCGAGCGTCCTCAGGGACCACCGCCTGCGGTCATGAAGAAGATTCGCCAGCGACTCTCGGGAAGGGAGGTGCAGGGGCTGAGAACGGTATTCACCCTGCGCGCGACTGCGCAAGGTGTTGACAACGCGATCAGCGAGTGGATGGCCGGTTCCGTAGGATCGGTGGCTCGTTATCAGATCCTGATGGCGCTGTGGGCGAGTGAAGGGAAGGGCATCTCGCACTCGGACATCGTAGCGGCCATGGGCGTGACGCGCGCAACCGTGTCCGGCCTCATGGCAGCTCTCGAGCGCGATGGTTTAGTGAAATCGCAGGTAGACGGCGATGACCGCCGCAAGCTGATCGCGCGATTGACCGCGAAAGGCAAGGCCGTGATCAAAAAGCAGCACAAGGAGAACCTGGTTAGGTTTCGTGCGGCCTTCGCGTCCTTTACCTCGGAGGAGCTGGCGAACCTAACCGCACTCCTGCACCGTTTCCGAAAGGTGTTCGGCGGGTAGCCAACGCTTTCGCAGTAGTACCAGCGGCGGACTTGTTCGAGATTCTCTTCGAAGACTCGGCGTGCTTGAGGAGTGCGAGTGGAGGCGCCCGACGATAACAACTGAAGGTGACGAAATGAAGATCGCCGGATTGTTGGAAACGGTAGAGGCCGCGGGTCACGGGACAAAGTTATCCTTCCTCTCAGGGGTTCTCCGTGACGGGAATCACACTTCGGTGTCCACTCTGTTCGTGCTCACCCGCGCCCACCCTGTCCGCAAAGAGCGCGGACAAGGGTAGGGCACCCGACGGCGTCCCCAATCACTCTCAAGCCCACCCTGTCGTCCAAAAGACGGACGACAAGGATGGGGCACCCAGCACGGGATGACAAAATCAGGAACGCTATTTGCCGTAGAGCCGTTCGCGCTCGGCTTCCATGTCCTCGGCGGGATCGCGGCCGGTCACTTCCTTGTACCACGCGGGGTGGTGCGTCCAGGCCCATTCTTTGCTGACGGTGCCGCGGGTCATCGCCTGAATGGTGCCCGGTTCGCCGAAGGTGCTGAGATATATGTGCACGAAGATGCCTGCAAGCATGATCAGCGCCGAAATATCGTGAATCACATAGGAAATGGATACGAGAATTCGGCCGAAGATTTCGGGGAACCACATGATCACGCCGGTGATTAAGTATGCGATTGAACCGCAGACGATTTCCCAGAACATCGCCTTCTGCCCGGCATTAAAGAAGCCAACGTAGGCAGGCTCCATGGTGTGACGACTGGTGATGTAGTCGGGCAAACGCTTCATCCACTTCGAGTCACTGGGCCCCCACCTCATGACGCTTATCCAATTTATGACCTGGAGCGTGAAGAAGAAGACGAAGCCGAGCCCGAACCAAGGATGCAGCAGACGTGTCATGGCCCCGCCGCCGAACAGCGGTGTGAAGAAGCGGAAGATCCACGGCAAGTAGATGCCGAAGCCCGAGAGCAACGCGAGGAAGAAAAAGATGCCGTACATCCAGTGCAGAAAGCGGGCATAAGCGCGGTGACGCAGCAGTTCACCGACGTACACGACGGTGCGGCCCAGATGGTTGATAAAGCCCGCCGATTCAAATCGCTCCGCTGGTGTCGCCATCTAGTTCTCCTTCCCGCGGTCGATGCCGCCATCAATTTCCTTCACCGGTGGCTGCGGCTGTGTCCGGAGCGGTCCCTCGAGGATGTAATGCATGACTACGCCGACGAAGCTCAGCATCGAAACAAACAGCCCGACCGGCTTGAACCACTCCTTCCATATCGTGAAGCTCAGCGGAATGCGCGGCTTCGCGGGGAGTTCTCCGTACTTCTCCGGCTTGGTGATGTCATGCAGCACGTAGATTACGTGTGTGCCGCCGATGGTGTCGGGGTCGTACACGCCGGCGTCCTTAAAGCCCGACACATCGCGCAACTGCGTCGCCCGCTGTTCGGCGAGGTACTTCATGTCGTCTTTCGTGCCGAAGTGCAGGCAACCGGTAGGGCAGGACTTGATGCACGCGGGCTCAAGACCTGCACTCACACGATCCGAGCAGAGCGTGCACTTATAGACCTTCTTGGTGGTCGGATTGAATTTCGGAACGTTGAACGGACACCCGGAAACGCAGAATTGGCAGCCGATGCAGTTCTCCTGCTGGAAATCGACGATGCCGTTGGCATATTGCACGATTGCGCCGTCGGCGGGACAGGCACGCAAGCAACCCGGGTCTTCGCAGTGCATGCACTGGTGTTTGCGCATCAGCCAGGCAAAGCTTCCGTCGGAATGCTGGGACTCGTTGAACTTAATGAGGTTCCAGTAGTTCCAGTTGGTGTCGGGCATCGTCTGGTAGGTGTTGTCGAACATGGTGGGCTGGAACGGCATATCGTTCCATTCCACGCAAGCCACCTCGCATGCCTTGCACCCGATGCAAGTGGTGACGTCGATGAGCTTGCAGACCTCGGATTGCCGCTGCATGTCCTTGCCGGCAATGGGGCCAGGGTGGGCCGAGATTTGCTGAATCTGGAGTGTTTTTCGGTCTGCCATCTCGTCCCCTATGCTTTCTCGAGCTTCACCAGGAAGCCCTTGAATTCAGGTGTGTAAGCGTTTGGATCGGTGACGGTTGGTGTGAGGAGATTGGCCGGCGTCTTGGCCGTTTTTCCTTCGCTCTCCGCAATGCCCAAGAAGCCCCAGTGAATTGGAATGCCGATCTGATAAGTCTTCTTGCCGTCAACCATCATCGGCTTGATGCGCTTGGTCACCATTGCCTTGGCAATGTAGTTGCTGCGGATGCTGGTGACCTTCACCTTCTCGCCCCCACGAATCCCCATTTCGTCGGCGAGTTCAGCAGGAATCTCCACGAATGGCTCCGGAACCAACTCGACGTTCATTGGGTTGTTCTTGGTCCAGTAATGATAGTGCTCGGTGAGGCGATAGGTGGTGCAAACCAGGTTGTAGCCTTCCTGCGTGGTGCCGTACTTGTCCAACGGAGTTTTGAACTTCTTGGCCATAGGATTATTGGACTGGTTGGGGTGCAGAGGATTCGCAATGGGACTTTCGATGGGCTCATAGTGTTCGGGGAAAGGCCCGTCGGCGAGACCGCCGAGGGGCACGAAGAGTCTCCCGACACCTTCCGGGAGCATGATGAATGGGCCCATGTGCTCGGCAGGTTTGGAATCAGGCTTGAAGTCGGGAACATCGTTCCCTACCCATTTCTGCGCTGTTTCGTTCCACCAGACTTGCCTCCGGTCCGGGTCCCAAGGCTTACCGGATACATCGCAGGACGCACGGTTGTACAGGACGCGGCGATTGGCCGGCCACGACCAAGCCCAGTTGGGATAAATTCCCAGACCCGAAGGGTCCTCGGTGCCACGCCGTTGCGTCATCGATCCGGCTTCCGTCCACGATCCGCTCCAGATCCAGTTGCCACACATCGTCGTCCCGTCGTCGCGCAGCATGGCAAAACCGGGCAACTGTTGTCCAGCTTTCAGTGAAACACCGGCTTTCTCGTCGCTGATGTCTGCTACTGCTTTCCCGTTGAGCTCTTTGGCTACCTCACTGAGCGACGGGTGCTCGGGAAGTGTGTAGCTCCATGATGCGTGCACAATCGGGTCGGGGAATTTGCCGCCCTCTTTCTTGTACAGCTCACGAATCTTCAGAAAGATCTGGGCCAGTATGTCCTGATCCAGACGGCAGTCTCCCGGCGGCGGGACAGCGGCATTCTTCCACTGCAGCCAGCGTGCCGAATTGACAAACGTTCCGTCCTTCTCAGCAAAACCTGCTCCCGGAAGCCGGTACACCGTCGTGTTAATGGTTTTCAACTCCTCGGCAGTGATGCCGGGTGCCTGCCAGAACCCGCTGGTCTCATCGGGATAGATTTCGCAGACCACGACGAAATCCGCCTTCTTGAGGGCGTCGATGTTCTTCTGCGAATCCGGACCGATCATCACTCCATTCATGCCGAAGGCATAGAAGCCCTTGATGCCGCCTCGGTACATGTCGTCCCAAATCTCCGTCCAGGAGTAGCGGCGGTCGATTTTGGGGAGATAGTTAAACGCGAAATCGTTTTCCTTGGTTGCCGCGTCGCCATAAAACGCCTTTAGCAACGACACGGTGAATTTTGGAGTGTTCGAGTAGTAATTGAACGATTCCCACTCGCCCGGCTTGGCGCTCGTCGGAGTGACGCGATCGAGATACGTCTTCAAGTCCGTGTCATTGGGGTTGGGCACCTTGAGGTAGCCGGGAAGAATGTCGAAAATGCCTGCCACGTCGGTTGCGCCCTGGATGTTCGAGTGCCCGCGTAATGCGTTCACCCCGCCGCCAGCGCGGCCAATATTGCCCATGAGGAGCTGAAACATAGCCGCGGTACGGATGATCTGCGTCCCAAAACTATGCTGCGTCCAGCCGACGGCGTAGATAACGGTTCCGGCTTTCTTCATGTTGCCGTCTTTGCGGATGGAGGTGTAGAGGTCGGCGGCCTTGATGAAGTCGGCTTGGGGGATACCTGTAATGCGCTCCACCATTTCGGGCGTGTAGCGCGAGTACTGTTGCTTGAGCAATTGATAAACGCAGCGTGGGTGCTGCAGGTCGAGGTCATACGCGACATTCGGCGGCAGCGATGCAGGCACAGGCGTCGCACCACCGCCAGCAGTGCCGTGCGAGCCAGCCTGTTCTCCATGAGCGGAGGCAGTCACAACGGCGCCCGATACTCCAGCAGGCTTGCCAGTCTCGTTACCGCCGGCTTCGTAATTCCAGGTGTCTTTGTTGTAAGTCTGCTTCTCGGCATCGAATCCGGAATATAGGCCGTCGTCCGGTAATTTGAAGCCGTCCTTGATAATGAAGGAGGCATTCGTGTAATTGACCAGATATTCCTTGGCGATCCGGTCATTCTGGAGCGCGTAATTGATGACGCCGCCCAGGAAAGCAATGTCCGAACCTGCGCGGATCTGCAGAAAGAGGTCGGCTTGCGTGGCGGTGCGCGTGAAGCGCGGATCGACAACGATGATCTTGGCGTTGCGGTTGCGCTTCGCTTCGACGACCCATTTGAATCCGCAAGGGTGATTCTCAGCCGGATTTCCACCCATGATCAACATCATGTCGGTGTTCTTGATGTCGATCCAGCCATTCGTCATCGCCCCGCGTCCGAAAGTTGGTCCCAAACTTGAGACCGTGGGGCCGTGTCAAACTCTTGCCTGGTTTTCCAGATATACAAGGCCCATGGCGCGCATGCTTTTCACCACGAGATAGTTGAACTCGTTGGTGTCGGTGCAGCCGCCGGTAAAGGCGATGGATTCGCAACGGTTCACGGTGCGGCCTTGCGGGTCCTTCTCAATGAAGGTCGCGTCGCGGGTTTTCTTGGTCCAGTGGGCGATCTCGTCGATGGCCTGGTTCCACGGGATATCTTCCCAGTGGTCGGAACCGGGACGCCGCACCTGCGGCTTCAGCAGACGGCGATCATTGAGGATGTCCTGTTCAAGCGACGCTCCTTTAGGACAGAGCGTGCCACGGTTGATGGGATGGTCGGGGTCGCCTTCCACATGGATGACTTGCGGCGTAACGTTTTTCGCCTTGTCTCCGATGGTATGGATGATGACGCCGCAACTCACGGAGCAGTAGGGGCAGGTGCTGCGCGTTTCCGTGGTGCGGGAAATCTTCAGCTCCTGGGTTTGCGCATAAATCGGCTCGGCATCAAAGCCAAATGCGGTAAGTCCGACGACTCCCGCCAACCCAGTCTTTACAAATGAACGTCTAGAAACATCCATCGAGGAGACCTCCGAGAACAGAGCTTTCACAAATTGATATAGGCGGAATGAAGCAGAGACGGGAGAGAGAATTCCCCGCAGAAGTGAGACCCGCGTTGTCGAACGATCGATCCACAACCTTCATCCGTCGTGACCCGATACAGGACAACCAAATCAAAACCCGAAAAACCCAATGAGAGTACATCCGCGAACCGAACCCGGTCAATGGGGAAGTTGCTGTAGGACGTAGGTTTAAATCAGGGGTAAGAAAGGCGTTTAGAACCCCATGAGGTTCAGGTGTATTTTGCGGTAGCCTTGCCCCGCCGCCCACAGGTCGAGGGGCGCGGTCGCCACTTCGTCCACGACCGGAACGGCCAGTCCGTCGACCGTCATGTCAACGGATTTGAGGTAGCTTTTACATACATCACAGGCCTCGACCCGAACGGCCGAAATGCCTTCTGCCGAATACCGGGGAAGTTTTTCGTGGTGCACTTCCCCGCAGGCTGGACAAAGAATTCTGTGAAACTCCCATTCCGACTGACAGAGCGAGCACAGCAGCAGCCGTTTTCCACCATCGCCTTCGGGCCGGATAACGGCGAGTTGGGGGTCGGATTGACAGTAGGGGCACTTGTTCCCAGCAACCTGTTCCAGCCCGAAGCCCTCGGCCCGGGCGAGCCGCTCCGCCTGCGGTTGTAACAGTACACGTGCGAAGAACGCACTCCCGTCATCTGGCGGGTCAGTCGCAGCCAACCACTGTTCCAGCATTCCGCGAATTTGTGTAGCGGACGAGCCCTGTAGGCGACCGGCCTCTTCTGCCAGTTTTGGCGGGCCGCTCTTGCATACTACCGTCACCAGATCTGAAAAACCCCGTACGGCTCCGTCCAGATTAAGGGAACTGCGCAGCCCATCCTGGTGGGTCGTTGTAGAACCGGCGACGCCATCGGGTCCGTGGTAAAGGTCCCTCTGGAATTGCAGAATGCGGGAGTAAAACGTTAGGACCTCGCGCGCCCATGGGTTACGGTCCGCAAGCTCCTCCGCTCGATCTAAGCGTTTTGACCAAGCGGATCGACCCTGAGATGGGGGAGTGGGCACGGGTGGAAGTCCTTTCGCTACCCAGAGATCATAAACTAGACAGATTCACCCCATGGCTGATGTGACAATGGGAGCGCTTCATGTTTCGCCGTTGGCACCGCGATGCCCAGGCGGGCGGTGATGCAATAGAATCCTCGGATGATCTTTCGCATGTTGTACTTCAGGCTACTAAGACTCATTACACTTTTGGTAGTTCTCGGCTCGACAGTGGCTCATGCGGCCGGTGCGCCTTACCTGATCTATGTCGGTACTTATACCGACAAGGGCAGTAAAGGGATCTACACGTACAGCTTCGATCCTAATACCGGCGAGGCAAAAGCACTTGGACTGGCCGCAGAGACGGCGAACCCGTCATTTCTCGCCGTCGATACGAACGGTAAGTATTTATATGCGGTTAATGAAATTGACAATTTCAGCGGTGGCCACACTGGAGCCGTGAGTGCCTTTGCAATCGACCAAGTCACGGGCCGGTTAGCCTTATTGCAGCAAGTCTCTTCGTTGGGCGCGGATCCCGCTCACTTGTCGTTGGATAGGACCGGGCAGTATCTTCTGGTTGCGAACTACACCAGCGGCAACATCGCGGTGTTCCCTGTCTTAAGAGACGGCCAGCTCGGTCCGCGCACGGCGTTCGTGCAACATGCCGGCTCCAGCGTTAACAAAGAACGGCAAGCTGGTCCCCACGCCCACGAGATACAGGCCAGCAATGACAATCAGTTCATTCTGACGGCTGATCTTGGACTCGACGAACTGCTCGTGTACCGCTTCGATCCTAAAACTGGCTCGCTCGCGCCTAACGATCCTGCGTTTGCGAAAATCAGTCCCGGCGCTGGGCCACGACACTTTTCAATCGCTCCATCCGGCAAATTCGTTTATCTCGTGAACGAAATGGCATCCACTGTGACCGTGTTTGGCTTCAGCGCGAGCTCTGGGAGGCTTCAGGAGCAACAGAGTATCTCGACACTTCCCGCAGGCTTCACGGGAGAAAACACCACGGCCGAGATTGAAGTCGACTCACAGGGAAAATTCTTGTATGCGTCGAACCGAGGAGATGACAGCATTGCACTGTTCGCGATCAATCCTCAGGATGGAAAGCTGACTTACCTTGAGCGCGTGCCGACCGGTGGGAAAACGCCTCGCCACTTCACACTCGACCCGAGGGGCAAGTGGCTGTTTGCGGCCAATCAGGACTCAAATTCCATTTCGATTTTCCGGGTGAACCCTGACAACGGCCGGCTGACACCAACCTCTCATACGTTGCAGGTGTCCACACCGGTGTGCGTAGTATTCGTGCCCAGCAATTAGTTTCGCGGCAGGGGCGTTTACGATTTCTGAGGAACGTTCGTGGCAAGTTTGGCGCACATTGGTCCAACGTCAGGCGGCGGGTTCTCCCGCAGCGGCGCGGTCGGCTAGAACCACTGCCTGTTCGCGACTAACTCTTCCAGCCGGGATGGTGGTGTCGCCAGCTCTCAGGCGAGCCAGCATCGGGACTTTCTCGCTTCCCGTTACCAACCAGAGAATCTTGCGGGAGCGATTAATGACCGGGTAAGTCAACGTCATGCGGCGGCGTCCCATGTATACGCCTGTCAGACCAACGTCGGAGTCAGTCACATCGAGCACTGGATCGCCCGGCACTAGCGAAGCGGTGTGGCCATCGGGCCCGAGACCAAGATGTACGAGATCGAGCACTGGTGGGGCACCCGCAATTCCTGTCAGCGTCCGGGCGTAGTGCTTCGCCGCTGCTTCGAGGTCGGGCATTTCCACCGGCATGGCATGAATCTGTTCGAGTGAAATCGGAGCATGCTCGAGCAGGCTTTCATGGAGATGAGTTAGATTTCGATCCGGAGCGCCAGGGGGAGCCACGCGCTCGTCAACCTGAAAAACGTGAACGCCGGCCCAGGGCACATCTTCGTTCGCCAAGGCGCGCAGCATGATCCATGGAGTATGGCCTCCACTGACCGCCATGACGAACCGACCGCGAGCGGCGACCGCCTCTCGAGCATCCTGGGCAATGATGGCGGAAGCTTTTTCCGCGGCAGCTTGAGGATCGGCAACCACGTCAAACGTCATTCCAAAGTCTCCAGTTCGCTCTCTATGAAGGGCTTGGGATCTGGCCTCACTTCTCCGGCTTTTCCAAGTGTCCGCCGAATTGGAAGCGCATTGCCGAAAGAAGTTTGTTGGCGTAATCGCCATCTCCCCGCGAACTAAACCGTTCGTAAAGAGCAGTGGTAAGCACCGGCGTCGGAACCGCTTCGTCGATCGAGGCTTTGATGGTCCAGCGACCTTCGCCTGAATCCGAAACGCGTCCGCCGAACTTCGTGAGATTGGGATCTTCGATGAGGGCTAATGCGGTCAAGTCCAACAACCACGAGGCAATCACACTGCCACGACGCCACACTTCCGATACGTCAGCCAGGTTGAAGTCGTACTGGTAGTGTTCGGGATCGCGCAACGGTGTCGTCTCGGCGTCCGTTGCATGGGTCTGCTTGCCAACGTTGGCGGACTTCAATACGTTGAAGCCCTCCGCATATGCCGCCATGAGGCCATACTCGATTCCGTTGTGCACCATCTTGACGAAGTGACCGCCGCCGCTAGGCCCACAGTGCAAATAGCCCAGCTCGGCAGTGCCTCCGAGTTTTTCTCGTCCTGCTGTCCGCGGGATATCGCCAATTCCCGGGGCGATTGTCTTGAAGATGGGATCGAGATGCTGTACTGCCGCATCGGGGCCGCCGATCATCATGCAGTAGCCGCGCTCCAGTCCCCAGACTCCACCACTTGTGCCGACGTCAACATAGTGGATGCCTTTCGGGGCCAGTTCCTTCGCCCGACGAATATCGTCAATGTAGTAAGAGTTTCCGCCGTCGATCAGAATGTCACCCGCCTCCAGAAAAGGCACGATTTCAGCGATGGTAGAGTCAACGACGGCCGCCGGAATCATCAGCCATATCGCGCGCGGCTTCTGCAACTTGCTCACAAAATCCTTGATGGACGATGAGCCCGTTGCGCCCTCTTTGGCCAGTTCTTCAACCGACTTCGGAGACATGTCAAAAACCGTGCAGGTATGGCCGCCTTTCATCAATCGCCGAACCATATTGGCGCCCATTCTTCCAAGACCAACCATTCCGAGTTGCATGCAACACACTCTCCTTCAGAAAGAAATCGCTTGAATCGCTACTTACGCTCGCGGTAGCGGCGGATTTGCTGGTTCGTTGAACTGTCGTGCGCGAGTGCAGGCTCGTCTTTGCTCTCCAGCTCGGGGATGATCCGTTGCGCCAGGACCTTGCCGAGCTCCACACCCCACTGGTCGAACGAGTCGATGCTCCAGATTGTGCCCTCGGTGAACACAATGTGTTCATAGAGCGCCACGAGCTTGCCGAGGATTTCAGGAGTCAGTTCGTCGGCCATGATGGTATTCGACGGACGGTTGCCCTTGAACACCCGATGCGGCACCAACCAATCCGGAGTGCCCTCAGCCTTCACCTCTTCGGCGGTCTTGCCGAATGCCAGTGCCTCGGTCTGAGCGAAGACATTAGCCATTAGCAGGTCATGATGCCGTCCGAGCGGATTGAGCGTCTTGTAGAACCCGATAAAGTCGCATGGGATAAGCTTCGTGCCCTGATGGATTAGCTGATAAAAAGAATGCTGTCCGTTTGTTCCCGACTCGCCCCAGTAGATCGGTCCGGTCTGGTACTCGATCTCCTTGCCGTTGAGCGTAACGTGCTTGCCATTGCTCTCCATGGTGAGCTGCTGAAGATACGCCGGAAAACGCTTGAGGTACTGCTCGTACGGCAGGACAGCGACGGTCTGCGCGCCAAAGAAGTTGTTGTACCAGAATCCCAACAGACCCATCAGCACCGGCAGGTTTCTCTCAAACGGAGCCGTGCGGAAGTGCTCGTCCATCTGGTGGAAGCCGTCGAGCATGGCGCGGAAGTTGTCTGGTCCGATCGCCACCATGGTCGAAAGACCGATGGCTGAATCCATGGAATAGCGTCCGCCGACCCAGTCCCAGAACTCGAACATATTGGCGGTGTCGATGCCAAACTTCTTTACCTCTGCTGCATTGGTTGACACGGCGACGAAATGCTTGGCGATCGACGCCTCATCCCCTCCGAGACCAGCCAGCGCCCAGTCTCGGGCGGTGTGGGCGTTGGTCATTGTCTCTAGCGTCGTAAAAGTCTTCGAAGAGACGATGAAAAGTGTCTCGGCGGGATCGAGGCCGTACACAGCCTCGGCGAAGTCGGTGCCATCGACGTTGGATACGAAGCGGAAAGTCATGTCGCGCTGGCTGTAATGCTTAAGCGCCTCGTACGCCATGACCGGGCCAAGATCGGAGCCCCCGATCCCGATATTGATGACATTGCGAATGCGTTTGCCGGTGTGTCCTTTCCATTCTCCACTGCGAACGCGATTGCAGAATGCTGTCATCTGGTCCAGCACAGCGTGGACGGCCGGGACAACGTCTTTGCCGTCGGTCTTGATCACCTCTCCCTTGGGGGCTCTCAGAGCAACGTGCAAGACCGCACGCTTCTCGGAGACGTTGATCTTCTCTCCGCGAAACATGGCGTCAATGTGCTCGCGAAGACCGGATTCCTCAGCCAACTGCAGCAACAGCTTTAGCGTTTCTTCAGTTATTCGGTTCTTGGAATAATCGAGAGAAAGACCGACCGCCTCGACCGTAAAACGGTCGCCGCGATTTGGATCATCGGCGAACAGTTTACGAAGATGGATTTCCCGGACCTGCTTGTAGTTGTCGGCAAGGGCCTTAAATGCCGAACGACGGGTCAATCCTTTCAACCTGCCTGCCATCATCTGCTCCTGTGATTTCCGCTGCGCCTTCGCGGCGTAAGCCGCAAGCCTCGATCGCTTCGCTCGGGAATTTTGGCACATGGGAAGCGGCCCGGTTTTCCCGAACCGCTTCTCATCCCAATCCAGCAGATCCAAACTGCACTGCGCTACTTGAGGACTGCGCTCTTCGATTCGATCACTCCCAGGAGCTCATTCCAGGAGTTCACAAACGCTTTCGCTCCGTCGACTTGAAGCTGCAGTCCCAAGGCATCGATATCAACACCGGCTTTGGTGAACTGCTGCAGTACTTGCTCGCAGTCGCCGCCGTCAGGGGGCATCACCTCTCCGACTTCGCCGTGATCAGCAAACGCCTTCAGTGTGGCCTCGGGCATCGTGTTGACCGTGTCCGGCGCAGCCAGCGCCTTGATGTAAAGAATGTCGGAGGCCTTCGGGTCCTTGGTGCCCGTGCTCGCAAGCAGCAGTCTCTGCGGGTTGTAACCGGCTTTGACGATCTTCTGCCAGCGGGGCGTCGACAACAGGTCGCGGTACGCCTTGTAAGTCCGCTTGGCGATGGCAATTCCCAGCTTGTCGCGCAATTCCTCGGGCACTTTGGGATTTGCCGCAACGTCCCAGCGACTGATAAACACCGACGCCACAGATCCAACGTTGGTCGGAAGTCCGGCTGCTATGCGCCGCTCAATGCCCTTTAAGTACGCTTCGGCGGCGGCCAGGTACTGCTCACGCGAGAACAGCAAGGTCACGTTTATGGATACTCCGGCAAAGATTGCTTCCTCAATCGCAGGCAGTCCCTCCGGCGTACCGGGAATCTTGATAAACAGATTCGGGCGCGCCCCGCGAGCCGACAGATCTTCGGCAGCCGCCAGTGTCGTGGCAGTGTCATACGCCAGCAGAGGCGAGACTTCCAGAGACACCCACCCATCGACGCCCTTCGTTTGATTGTGGATGGGCCGGAACAGGTCGGCGGCGCGAGTAAGATCGTCCAAAGCCAAATCGAAGAAGAGATCTTCTCCCGAGTGGCCCTGAGCCATCGCTTCTTGAATTGCGGGATCGTAGGAGGCGCTCTTCTTGATCGCCTGATCGAAAATCGTCGGGTTCGACGTCAGTCCCGTCACCGAGAATTCATCGATGTAACTTTTTAGGGTGCCATTGTCCAGGAGATCCCGAGTAATGTTATCCAGCCAAAGACTCTGCCCCAAATCGTGAAGTAATTGCGTCGGTTTCATTTTGCCTCCTCGCCATGATGCCCTCGAAGCTATCAGCCCCGAGCTATGCGGACAACCGGGATTTCGCCCGCCACACAGTCATCCATGATCCCACAAATCGCAGCGATCGACACGCGATGGGTGTCATATTCTTTCTGATCCGATCGAAGGTCGAATCGATTCATGGGCTTGTAACTTTGACTCTCGGACGGGTGTCCTATTTCGCGGAACCGGGCGCACGCAAACGCCCTGCATGCCACACGAGGGGATAAAATTGACCGACTCAATGGGGAACATAGCGTCTATCAGCGAACTCGACCGCCGGTTTGGAATTCCGGGAATTGCCCACCTCCTCGAAGGTAATGGTGGGCTGCCCAAGGTACAGATCACGTCCCCCGCGGCTGTCGGAGAGATGTATTTGCACGGCGCCCACGTCACTTCATGGCGACCAACCGGTGCCGAGGAGGTGTTTTTTGTCAGTTCGAAATCGTGGTGGCAGGACGGCGTAGCGATTCGCGGAGGAGTGCCCATCTGTTTTCCCTGGTTTGGTGACAAAGCCGATGACCCTACGGCTCCAGCACACGGATTTGTCCGCACCAAGTCGTGGCAACTCGATGCCATTGCGCTCTCCGGAGACGGCGTAACCGTCACTATGTCCACCGGTAGCGATGAAAGCACGAAACGGTTTTGGTCTGCCGACTTTCACCTGATTCACCGAGTCACATTCGGTGCCGAACTCGGCATGGAACTGGAGATTAACAACATCGGGACGACCGCACTGCACTTCGAGGAGGCGTTACATTCCTACCACCGGGTGAGAGATGTGCGGATGGCGCGACTCGTGGGTCTGGATGGAATCCGCTATGTCGACAAGGCCGACTCATACCGGGAAAAGAACCAACAAGGTGACGTTGTCGTCACAGGCGAAACCGACCGCGTTTATCTCAATACTAAAACTTCAGTTGCACTTGAGGACCCCGTGCTGCGCCGGCGCCTCCAAGTCACCAAAGAAAACTCGCTTACAACTGTCGTGTGGAATCCGTGGGCGGACAAGGCCAACAAGATGTCGGACCTGGGTGAGAACGAGTGGACACAAATGCTCTGCATCGAGACCAGCAATGTGCTCGGTTTCGGCGTCGACGTCGCGCCCGGCCAGCGACACTGCATGAAAGCTACTGTCAGCATCGCGGCCCTCTAGCCTTCGTCATCGTCTCCACTCCCCCGACACGCCTCGCCGTGGCGGGTCGAAGGACGTGTGAACCACTCCCCGGTCACATATCACCATCGAATTCACCGTCTGCCATATAGAATCGTGGTTTCGTCCATGTTGGAAAAAATCAATCTTAAGAAGAAGCTCTCTCGTGAGGAGTTCAAGCAGGTTCTCCCGGGACTGCAAACCCGTCTTTACGACCTCGAAAAGGCTTGCTGGGACAATGACGTGCCTTCGATCGTCGTCTTCGAAGGTTGGGACGCGTCCGGAAAGGGCACAACCATCTCAGCCCTCACGCAGAGGCTCGACCCCCGCGGTTTCAAGCTCTATCCCACCACCAGCCCTCGCACTTACGAGCAACAGCGTCCCTGGTTGTGGCGCTTCTGGCTTAAGGTACCGAATCGCGGCGAGATGGTGATCTTCGATCACAGTTGGTACGGCCGTGTGCTGGAGGAACGGGTTGAGGGCACGATTCCCGAGAAGGCCTGGAGGCAGGCCTATCTCGACATCATCGAATTTGAGCGCATGTTGGCTGACGACGGAACGGCAATCCTGAAATTCTTTCTGCACATCAGCAAGAAGGAACAGGAAAAACGGTTCGAGGTGATCGAGTCCGATCCGCTTGAAGCGTGGCGGGTCACTGCCGCTGACTGGGCCCGCCATAAGAAATACCAGCAGTACCTGGCAGCCTACGAAGAAATGCTGGAATTGACCGAGTCGGAATATGCACCCTGGACCATCGTAGAAGCTAAATCGAAGTGGCACGCGCGGCGGAAGGTTTTTGAAACCATCATTGCTACCTTAGAGAAACGATTGGGAGACAAGGCTCCGCCTTCGACCGCTTCCTCGGAAGAATTGTCGAAAGACGCGGAGTTGAGGGCTGCCATGGAGTCGCTCAGTGGAGATGGACTCTGATGCTCGAGACCATCGATCTCACGCGAAAACTCGATCGTGAATCCTATGTGCGCGAAGTGTCGCGCCGGCAGATTCAGCTTCGCGAGCTTGGCTACCAGGTGTACCTCCGAAAGCGGCCAGTCATCCTCGTATTCGAAGGATGGGACGCTGCGGGCAAGGGCGGAGCCATCAAGCGGATCACCGAAAAGCTGGATCCACGAGGCTATGTGGTGTATCCCATTTCGGCGCCTCACGGAGAAGACAAGACCCGTCATTATTTATATCGCTTCTGGCGTCGGCTGCCGGAGCGGGGACAGATCGCAATCTTCGATCGCTCCTGGTACGGCCGCGTGCTGGTCGAGCGTGTCGAAGGATTCGCTTCAGAAAGCGAATGGAAGCGGGCCTACAAAGAGATTAACTCTTTCGAACGCCAGCTACACGATTTCGGCGCGATACTGGTTAAATTCTGGATCCAGATTTCGCGTGAGGAACAGCTTCGCCGCTTTGAAGAGCGAAAGGCCATCGGCTATAAGTCGTGGAAGTTGACCGAGGAAGACTGGCGCAATCGGCAGAAATGGGGCGTCTACGAAGATGCGGTGGAAGACATGCTGGTCAAGACCAGCACCAGCGGATCGCCCTGGACCCTGATTGAAGGCAACGATAAATACTGGGCCAGGACCAAGGTGCTGTCGCAACTGGTGAAGATTCTGTCCACGGGACTCAACTACGCACCCGCGGATCCGCTGGGAAAGAACCAAAAAAAGATCAAAGCCGGACCATCAGGAAATAGTCGCAAATAGAGTCTGACGACCAAGCAAGGCAGCCGAACGAGTCTCGGTCGTTCCCTCGCATTTCGTCGCCTGCTAGCCGCTTAGTCCCTTTCCCACGTCGGCTTGGCGGAAGCCTGCGACTGTCCGCCGGTTGCGTGCTGCTTCTGCCAGTCCGTCTCCGGGATGACCTGAATCGGATCCAGTTTCTGCTTTCCCAGCGCGGAATTGATGCTCGGCAACTGTTCGGCGGTGAGCTTCTGAAACTCTTTGATCACGTCCTCAAGCTCTCGACCTAGAGCGTCCGTCCGAGCAATCTGAGCGTCGGTCGGACGGCCATCGTAGGAATTCACATCTCCGTACACGTTTGTCACGTATTCGCGGAGGCGCTCTTCGCCGGTAATGGCGCCGCCTTCCTTGGTTGCGACGATCTTCGCGCGGAGTTGGTCCGCCGAAGCTGCCAGACTGGTGAGCTTCTTGTGAAGCGCGTCTGAGGCCGGAACTTTGGCCGCCCGTTGATTGGCTTCGTCCCGAACTTCCACGATGGCATCCACAACCCAGCTCATGTGACTCAGCATTGCGTAGAGTTTCATGGCCAGATCGAATTGCGCCTTACGGTCTTCGACCGTGTACTTGGCTCGTGGATCGATGACCACGTTGATTTGCGTGGTGTACGTCTGATCTCCTTTAGTCATCTTCACCGTGTAGGCGCCCGGCACCACTTTGGGGCCTTCTGCTGCACCGAACGCAGCCGAAGCAGCCGGAGGGATGATCGGAGGATCAAGCCGCATGGGCCACATCGCGCGGTTAATCCCGCGATGCTTGCTGCCACTGAGGGTGTCGAGAAGCTTGCCCTGCTGATCGAAAATCTCGATCTTTAGGTCGCCATGGATGTGGCGCGCTTTTTGATAATAGGTAATCAAGGCTTCGTCGGGTCTGGAGGGACCGACAAATGTCTCATCGCCCTCGGCCCAGCCTCCTTGCGCCTCGATGTACTCCACCGCTGGCCGCGATGGAATGAACGTCGCCGTCTGCGACATCAACTCCGGCGTAAGGGAACGCAGGGGCGAGATATCGTCAATAATCCAAATTCCGCGCCCGTGTGTCGCGAGCACCAGGTCGGACGCCCGCGGATGCACCACGATGTCGCGCACAGCCACAGCCGGAAAGTTGCTGCCTTTGTACTGCGCCCAACGCTCTCCTCCGTCGATTGAGATCCAAAGCCCGAATTCCGTGCCAAGGAACAAAACATTCGGCTTCACCGTGTCTTCCTTAATGACGTGGGCATAGCCGCGCACGTTGTTGTCCTGCACCGGCAAAGCCTTCCAGGTCTTTCCGTAGTCGGTCGTCTTGTACAAATACGGATTCAGGTCGCCAAACGTGTGGCGGTCGAAGGTTACGTATGCCGTCCCCTCATCAAAGCGGCTGGCTTCTACCGTCGAGACCCATGAGTTCTTGGGCACTCCAACGCCTCCCACCACATTCGTCCAGGTCTTAGCACCATCGCGTGTGATCTGCAGGTTTCCGTCGTCGGTGCCGACCCAGATGATTTGGCCATTCTTGGGGGACTCACTGATGGAATAGATGGAGGTGTGCATCTCGGCCGCCGAATTATCGACGGTGATTCCCCCTGACTCTTCCTGCTTCTGCTTCTCGGGATCGTTGGTCGTCAGGTCAGGCGAAATGCGCTCCCACGACTGGCCGTGATTGCGCGAGCGAAAGAGAAACTGCGCACCGATATAAATCGTCCCCTTTTCATTCGGGCTCATGTGAATCGGCGTATTCCAGTTGAAACGTAGCTTCTTTTCACCGTAGTTTGGATACGGCGTAATCGCGCGATTCTCGTGGTTATAGCGATTGACCCGGCCGATCGTGCCGCCCTGCGCCTCGGCATAGATATAGTTAGGATCGGAAGGGTCCTCAAACATCCAGAAGCCGTCGCCGCCGAACATGTTTTCCCAACGGGAGTAACTCACACCACCTGGATAAGAGGAGTCGCCCACCCAGGAACTGTTGTCCTGCAGCCCTCCATAAACACGGTAGGGATCGGAATCATCGACGCTCACGTGATAGAACTGCGAAACCGGAAGATTGATCTGGTGCATCCAACGGGTTCCGCCATCCTGACTGCGCCACAAACCCCCATCGTCGCCGGCATACACGATGTTGGAGTTCTCTGGATCGATCCATACGGCGTGAAAATCGCCATGCGCCTTGCTCGAGACCGGGCTGAAGCTGTTACCACCGTTCACGCTCAGCAACAATACTAGATCGGGCTTGAATACTTTCTCGGGATCCTTAGGATCGACGATCAAGTTGGCGAAATAGAATGGCCGCCACACCATGAATTGGCTCGCGTCCCGCTTCGTCCAGCTCTTGCCTCCGTCGTCGGAGCGATAGAGAGCACTGTTTTTGGACTCAATCATGGCGTACACGATCTGCGCGTTCGACGGAGCCACAGCCACGGCGATACGGCCGTAGGGCTTGGCGGGAAGGCCTTTGCTGTTCGCGTCTGTGATTTCCGTCCAGTGCTCGCCACCGTCAGTTGACTTGTAGAGGCCGCTTCCGTCACCGCCGGAGCGGAACGTCCACCCTTCGCGCCGGAAGTCCCACATTGAGGCATACAGCGCCTGCGGGTCCAAGGGACTCATGCTGAGCATTCCGCAACCGGTCGAGCCATTCTTGCCCGCGAGGACCTTGCTCCATGTCTTGCCGCCGTCGGTGGTTTTGTAAACGCCGCGCTCGATGTTGTCATTCCACAGATGGCCAGTAGCGCATGCATAGACCGTGCTGCCGTTCTTCGGGTCAACCAGGATGCGGGCGATGTGCTCGGAATCCTTCAGACCCATGTTGGTCCAGTTGTCACCGCCGTCCGTCGACTTGTAAATGCCGTCGCCCACCGAAACGCTATTGCGCACCCACGATTCGCCAGTGCCCACCCAAACTACCTTCGGGTTTGTAGGATCTATGGTCACCGCTCCGATCGACTGCACGTCGGGCTTGTCAAATACGGAACTAAAAGTCGTGCCGCCATTCACCGACTTCCAAACGCCACCGCTGGCCGCGCCCGCGAAGACCGTCAGACGCCCGTGGTCGTGGACAGCGTCCAACGCCGCAAAGCGACCGCTCATTACTGCCGAACCAATATTCCGGGCCGGCAAGCCAGAGACGGATGCTGAATCAAACTTTATGGGCGTTTGCGCTACCGCGCTTACGGCAACGAAAGCCAACCAAAACCAGCAGCAGCTAACGGTGGGCCGACGGGTATTGGCAGAACGTGTGGCAGCCATAATCTCGAATTCCTCTCAATCAATAGTTGTGACGAAACACGCCATGCAAGGGCGGGATCAACTCGGATCACTTTTTCACGGAGGGCATTTTGAAGTAAGAATCATCCAACGGAACGTTGGCCTCGATCTTATCGAACGTAATTCTCGCGTGGTCGCCTGGATTGTCCTTTGAGCTGGATTCAATCGAGAACGGATAGTAGACGCCGGCTACTTGTTTGTACGATCCGAGGCTTTGTTCGGATTCGCGCACGGATCCGCGAATGAACTGCTGTTTCGTTTTCTTGATTTCCAGGTAGGTATCAGGATCAAGGAAGTAGTAGACGATGTCACCGTTTTTCAACGTGACCTTCAATTCGTAGGCGTCGTCACCGTCGACCGTGTCGTGTCCGAGGTACTCAACCTTGTTGCCTTTGGCCTGGTAATCGACAAGAGGGCCGTCGATATCGGCCTCCTCCATCAGGTCACGGAAATCGTCCTCGCCCATCAATTCGGGATCTTTGCGGCCACCAAACGGAGAGATTTGCCAGCCAACCTTACCGTCATAGGCTTGAATTTGCGTCATACCCTGCACGGTAAAGTCCTGGCGGATCATGTCTGGACGCTTGTTCGCCTGGCTGACTCCCGCCTCAATCCCTACATAAGCCTTTCCCGTCATTTTCAAAGAACTGATGGCTTTGATCTTGTCGACGCCGCCCCGAGCTTGCAGGTTCTTAGCGACGAGTTCTTCAGCCGTCTGTGCAGTGGCGACTGCGGTCGAGCACAGAATCCCAACAATGATCATCAGGGTCAGGCGCATGCAGATTGCTCCTTGTGCAAAAACTTCAGCTTCGGCGGCTTTCTCGTCATTCGAAGCGGTTTGTCGAAGGCGGAACACCGAGAGACTTTTTGTCTGCTGATTACACAGCGGTGAATTATAACCCGCCGGGGTTCGCGGGACTTCTGCCAAAGCACATCGACATCAGGGGCAATAAGGTAAGAGAAAAATGGCGGAGAGACAGGGATTCGAACCCTGGGTACCCTTTCGAGTACACACGCTTTCCAAGCGTGCGCCTTCAGCCACTCGGCCATCTCTCCGTTCGGGAAGCGCAGGTCGAAGAACTGCTGCAAAACCAACGCTTTTTCATTGTAGCGTATTGCGCGCCCGCTGGTGCCGGCGTTACAGGCGCGTGTAGGGAGTGAACTTCCTGCTACTCTTCTTCCTTCAACTGCTGCGCCAGGTAGTTCTGATAGCCCATCTCGCCGATCGCGTGCAATTGTGCCTCGAGCCAGTCAATGTGGTGCTCTTCGTCGGTGAGGATTTTCTCCGCCAACTCGCGCGAGCCGCCGTCCCCCGCTGCCACGCACAATTGGATGCCATCATTCAGCCGTTTGACCGCGTCGTACTCCAACTGCAGATCGTTCTTGTACTGCTGCTCGACGGTTTGGCCGATATTGATCTTGAAGTAGTCGGTCATGTT
Organism: uncultured Acidobacteriaceae bacterium; assembly: GCA_963699185.1. Classification (GTDB taxonomy): domain Bacteria; phylum Acidobacteriota; class Terriglobia; order Terriglobales; family Acidobacteriaceae; genus DASRAA01. The sequence goes on from OY969419.1 coordinate 3,750,084, forward strand.
GGGCGCGCCATCGAGATAGAGAATTCGCTCCATCAGCTTCTCAGCGTGCACCATCTCTTCGATCGACTCTTTGCGGATGAGCTTGGCAAGCCGCTCATAACCCCAGTTCTCGCACATTTCAGCGTGCAGGAAATATTGGTTGATGGCCGTCAACTCGGCTTTCAGCACCTGATTGAGGAATTCAATAACCTTGGCGTCGCCCTTCATTTCGCCTCACAGGAATTCAACAGATTGAAGTAAATGCCGACCCAATCGGCTACACGAATCGACGAAGCACCCGAAGGGGACTGATAATTGTAGCGCGTAGCCGCCAACACAGCCTTCGCCTCACGCGTGCGTCGGAAATGCCAACGGGGTTAGTCGCAAAACTGAGAATCGCCGAATCGTTAAGTTGGGGAGGAGAGCGTTACTGTTTCTTCCCAGTGCCGTTGGACCAGGGCACAGTGCCGGCGGACGCCATATCCGGATTAGACCCGGACTGGATCGGTGGCTGCGGAGGCTGGCTCTCGCGCCCGGCGGGAGGAACATATCCGTCGAGCAGGCGGCGATGCATGCTATACAGCGCCAATTCCAGCCGGTCGGAAACGCCAAGCTTATCGTAGATCTTGCGCAGGTAATTCTTGACGACTTGTTCCGTGGTGCCTACTTCCTGGGCGATGTCTTTGTTCTTGAGACCCTGGGTCACACCACCGATGATCAACATCTCTTTTTCGCTAAGTCGAAGCTGCTGTTTTGGAGTGGCTCCCTGCTCTGCCTGCGAGCGATAAGCCTCGATCACCCAGTTGACTCCCTGGTTGTCGAGCCAGGTTTCCCCCGCTGTAACTTTTCGAACGCACCGAACCAGAAGGTCCGGCGACACGGAGCGGGTCAGGATTCCTCGCACGCCGCGGCGAAGATAATCAACGGTCTCTTCCTCGCCGGTCCTGTGAGCAATGATGATCACCTTGGCGTCGGGTTGGGCCCGTCGAATTACATCAGAAATCGCCTCCGGAGGATTGGGAGACAACCCAGCTTCAAAAAGGACGATCTCGGCTGGAGTGTTGGACACCGCGTTGAGAGTCGCCTGCAAAGTGTCGGTCTGGGCCACGACTTCCAGATCTTTTTCTAAAGCGAAAATCTTTCCCATTCCGACGCGAAAAATGGCTTCGGAGTCCGCAACAATAATTCGAACCGGGGAATTTTGTGTCTCCAGGGGACTGGAGTGAATGGAGGAAGCAGCGCGAAAAGATGCGCGGTCCATGTCAGGCCGCGGCACCGCTGCCCCGACTTGATCACTGCCGCTCGAACTGGTACTCGTCGATGACAACCGCAACGCTCCGTCCAGAAGACTCTTCAGAACATCGAACTACGCGACCCTGGCACCTGACCAGCACATCGTGGTCTGAGCCCAGTACATCTCCCGGCATGGCGACGGTAAACTCAACTACGGAACCGACTGGAACATCGGTTTCGGTACGGAACAGAATCCCGCCTGCCGAAATGTCAATCGTCTGCGCCCGGTGCTCCTCGGTAGACGTCTTAAGCGTCACCGGTAGATGGAGAGGAAACCGAACGGCGTTTCGCAAGTCAGGATGGGATTCAGTGGTCATAAAAGTGAGTTCAACTTACAATACATCCACTTGCATCCCGACCTGAAGTTACTAAAGTACCACCGAAGTCACCATTTGGCCAAGAAAAATGATCCTCAAGGCGAAAAGATTCCCGTTTCAGTATTGTATTATCAGGTACTTACGAATGTCCCACCGAAGTGCCCCACTGAGAGGGTAACCATCTCATCCAAAAATGGCACCATGAAACTACAATTTTGTAGCCCTAAAGTGGTATATTGATTGTGCAAAGCCGACGAGCGTCGGCGGTCAGAATTTTGTGGTCTCCGTAAGGTTAAATTCGCGAACGGTCATGGGCGGAACGACCATGTCAATCGATTCCTCCCCGCTCGCTCGCACAGCCTGACCCAAAGCTTCAACGTTTCGTAACATTTGAACCAAACTCTGGTTAAATCGGAAATTGCGGACTCCACTCTGCACCTTGCCGTGTTCCACGAGGAATGTTCCATCCCTTGTCATGCCAGTCATGATTTTTTCGTAAGGATCGACTTCGCGGATATACCACAAGCGAGTCACCAAAATCCCTCGCTCGGTCGAGGCAATCATTTGGTCGACTGTCTGCGCACTGCCGGCTTCGGCACCCGAGAAAACGATGTTCAACGGTGCCTCGCCCATTTCGTTGGGCAACATAAACCCGTGCCCCGTCGGCCTCACCGAACCAACTTTGGCTGCCAATTCCGAGTGCCGCATCTTTGTTGCGGCTCCGCGCGAGTAGGCGAGTTCTCGCACCACGCCTTTGTCGATCAGCTTGAGACGCTGCCTCGTCATTCCTTCTCCGTCGAACGCCGCCCCGGCTTGCAGCGGATGGTACACATCGTCCTCGACAGTGATGTTATCGCCAAACAATTTCGTTCCGACGCGATCGTTGAGAAACGATCGTTGTTCCAACAGCGCCGAGCCGCTGAAGTCCCAGAACATGAAACCCACGATGTCGAGCACCGCTGAAGGCTCCAAGATCACGGTGTACTTTCCAGGCGGCAGTTCGATCGGGTTTGCCGATCGCACGCCCTTCTCGGCAGCAAGTTCGGCTAGCTTTACCGGATCCAGGTCGGCCGCGTCGGGCGAGTTGGCCTTCTGCCATCCCGACGAAGTGTCGCCCATCATCGTGATCGACACCTCTGCCGACGTCTGTTCGTGCCACTTCGCTACGCCATCAGAATTAAACAGCCCTTCGCTAAATTCTGAAGTTGCATAGATTCCTGCCGACTCAAGACTGTTCTTCTTCGCAACGTCGACGATTCGAGACACGGCCTCCGCGCGGTCCCCTGCGTCATTGCGCGATGTCCGTTCAACATGTCTCCGTACTATCCCATCGCCATCAACTTCAGCTTCAGTCACCTCATCTGGAGTGGGCATCGGAAGCAGGTCAGGATCGGTCTGTTGCATGCGCACCAGCGTTTCCGCGCTCTGCACCAAACGGCGAAGGCTATCGTCATCCAGCTTGTTGGTGCTGGCTCGCGCGGTGCGGCCGCCCTTACCAGTCCCGACATCGATCGACACCCTTAACGACAGGGTGTGGCTCTCCTCGGCAACATTTTGATGAATCGCGTTGTTTGCGAATCGTGTCAACGCGCTTCTTCCGCTGGAAATAAGCAGCTCGACCTCATCTGCTGACGAGTACTTGCGGAGCTTATCGAAAATGGCCGACGCCTGCTCGCGGGTGAGCATATCTAACTATTCCCTTTGTACGCGGTGCCCACCGTGACTCCACGAAACCTCGCAGGTGCGGCGCCGTGTCCTGTTCCCATCACCTGTTGCGGCTGACCCTTACCACAGTTGGGAGTGCCCCACAGCTTCCACTCGTCACGCGAACAGATCGCGTCCATCGAATTCCAAAAGTCGGTCGAGATGCCCGAGTAGGAAGGGTTCTTCAGCATTCGTTGTCGCTTGCCACCTACGATCTCCCATCCCACCTCGCAACTGAATTGAAAGTTGTAGCGCTTGTCGTCGATGGACCACGAACGGTTGGTCTCCATCAGAATGCCGTGATCGGTTGAGGCGATGAGTTGCTCTAAACTCAGCGGCGACTCTCCCGGCAAGATGCTGATGTTCGTCATGCGCACAATCGGCAACCGGTTCCAGCCCTCCGCGCGCAGGCATCCGCCACTGCGAGTCTCGCCGATGAATGGGGCGGTATCGCGCGAAGTCACGTATCCCGTAAACAGTCCATTGGTGATGATCGGCGTACATTGTGCCGCCACCCCCTCGTCGTCGAACGCGAAGGTTCCAAGTCCAGGCCCGTGCAACTCCGTCGCATCGGCAACCACGTTAACGCGGTCGCTGCCGTACTTCAGGGTACGCAGCTTGTCGAGCGTAAGAAACGAGGTCCCCGCGAAGTTCGCCTCCATGCCAAGTACGCGATCCAGTTCAATGGGATGCCCGATCGACTCGTGAATCTGGAGGCTGAGCTGATCCGATGCCAGAATGACGTCGAACTTCCCCTGCGGACACTGGTCCGCCAAGTGCAGTGCTACGGCTTGCTCACCGATCGCGCCAGCGTGATCCAGCAAGTGAAGCTCCTCGATTAGTTCATACCCCTTGTTTTGATATTGGCCTCCAAAGGAGTTTGGATACGATCGCTTCTGGATCTCGGCGCCGGCGAAGGAATGCGCGGCGTAACCCGCACCGGTCGTGACAAAGGTCTGAAGGATTTCCGAGCCTTCGGTCGAGTAGAACCACTGCTCGTAACGCCTGAAGTTCATGCCGGTTTCGGCCAGCGTCACACCTCTCACCTTGCGCAACTCTGTGTCGATCGCGAACAAGAGTTCAAGATTCTTCTCAATCGATATACCGAATGGATCGATCTTGCAGGGTGACGCCCACTCGGCGACGTGAGCTGGTTCGGGCACGAGATGGAGTTCGGCCGACTTGACTCGCGCCGACGCCCTGGCGATTTGAACGGCCTGCGCTGCGCAGCCTTCCACTCCTTCGCGTGTCAGGTCGTCCGTCGCAGCGAATCCGAAGCTCCCATCTGCGATGACTCTTACGCCAATTCCCAACGACTCGGAATCCGAGGCGCTGGCGATACGGCCGTTTCTGGTGGCCAGCGCGCGCCTGCGTTCGTCGACGATTCGCGCCTCGGCGTGCGTCGCGCCGCGTACTTTGGCGGTGTCCAGCGCCAACGATCCGATTTCTTTCATCTACGGTTCACCAAGTCACCGATGATATCGTGTTTTGTAGGAGTGCCGTCGAGTCACTGCTCACGTGTCGAAGCTCATCAAGATCGTAAATCTCGAAGACGGAATGCCCACGGTCGAGCAGGCCCGCATTCGTCTTCAAAGTGAAATCACCGTCGCCCGGAAGGCCGGTGTAAGCGTACTGAAACTTATCCATGGGTATGGCTCGAGCGGCGTCGGCGGAGAGCTACGAATCGCGCTGCAAGCGACACTCCGCCAGATGACCGACCGAGGAGAAGTTCGCGCCTGCATTTACGGCGAGAACTGGCGCAAAGCGGATGAGAGTGCCTGGGCACTCCTTAAGCACTCACCCGAGTTGAAAGAAGACCGCGATCTGGGCAGAGGAAACCGTGGCATCACCTTGGTTGTGCTGTGACTGGTTTCGCGACTGCCACTGCGGCCGTAAGCCCTGAACGATCGCAAAGCCCTGCACCCGCCACGATTCTCGCCTGCATGCTTGCCGGCATGTGTACTTTCTTAAACGTTTACTGCACACAACCGCTGTTGCCCTATTTGCAGCAAGTCTATAACTCATCGGTCATTGGGATCAGCCTGACCGTTAGCTCCACAATTCTTGCGATCGCGTTGATGGCGCCGGTCGTAGGACTGATGGCGGAATCGATTGGACGCAAGAAGGTCATTGTTCCTTCGCTCTATGCACTGACCGTTCCCACTCTGCTGGCCACGACATCACAAAGCCTGCAGGCGCTTATCTTCTGGCGCTTCATGCAGGGTCTCTTCGTGCCGGGAGTGATCGTCGTGATGATGGCGTATATCAACGAGGAGTTCGCTGGCCCCTATGTTGGCCGCGCTATGTCGGCATACATAACCGGAACGGTGCTGGGTGGTTTCCTGGGACGTTACCTTTCTGGACTCGTGGCCCATCACCTCGATTGGCGAGGTTCCTTCGTTGCAATTGGCCTGCTCAATCTCGTTGGCGCCATCGTGGTACAGCGCGCCCTGCCGAAGGCCAAGAATTTCGTGCGTTCCACAGGTTGGCGCACATCGGTAACAGACGGCCTCGAGCATCTGCGAAACCTGCGGCTGCTGGCAGTTTTCGGTATGGGCTTCGCGGCGCTGTTCTGCCTCGTGGGGGTCTTCACCTATGTGAACTTTTATCTCGCTGATCCGCCATTCCACCTCAATTCCGCCCAACTGGGCAGCGTATTCTTTGTCTACCTATTTGGCTTGATTGTCACGCCGCTCTCAGGTCGCTTTCTCGACCACTATGGAATTCGCCATACTGCGCTGTTGGCATTCGGCTTCGCATTAATTGGGCTTACGTTGACGCTGGTTCGGAATCTCCCGCTGATCATCGCAGGATTGGCGCTGTTCTCGTCCGGCGTCTTCATTTTTCAGGCCGTCGGAACTGTTCAAACGGGAATCATAGCCCAGCGTGCGCGCTCTTCAGCCGCCGGACTCTACGTCACGTTCTATTACTTCGGCGGCAGCCTTGGCGCGATCGTGACCGGCTGGACGTGGGTTGCCGATGGCTGGCGAGCCTGCGTAATCCTGTTGATGGGAATTGCAGGATTGGCGGTCCTTTTGGCGTACGGAAGTAGCCGCAAATAGTATGAGCGTCCGACGCACCCAAAAGAGAAGGGGCGGCATCGCTGCCGCCCCGCTCACAATTCCAAAACTGACCACCGGCAACTGACCACTGACAACTGGTCTTACGTTCCTTCCGACCAGCTTGCCAGGTACTCTTCCTGCTCCAGAGTCAGGCGATCGATCTTGATGCCCATCGACTCCAACTTCAGCTTCGCGACGCGCTTGTCCAGGTCCTCAGGAACCGGGAAGACCTTCTTTTCGAGCGTGGCGTGATTCTTCACCAGGTATTCAACCGAAAGCGCCTGGTCGGCAAAGCTCATGTCCATCACGGACGGCGGATGTCCTTCGGCTGACGCCAAGTTGATTAAACGACCTTCGCCCAGAAGATTGATCTTGCGACCGTCCTTCAGCGAATACTCCTCGACAAATGCGCGAGTGGTGCGCTTGGAAGACGACATCTTTTCCAGCGCGGGAATGTCGATCTCTACGTTGAAGTGTCCGGAGTTGGCGATGATCGCTCCGTCCTTCATCAGTTCGAAGTGTTCTTTACGAAGCACGCTCTTGTTGCCCGTGACCGTGCAGAAGACGTCGCCGATCTTCGCGGCTTCGTCCATGCTCATCACGCGGTAGCCGTCCATTACCGCCTCGATCGCCTTCGTGGGATCGATCTCCGTCACGATAACCTCAGCACCCAGGCCGCGCGCGCGACTTGCCAGTCCGCGGCCGCACCAGCCGTAGCCCGCGATTACGAACTTCGCCCCTGCGAGCAAAAAGTTAGTCGCGCGAACAATGCCGTCAATGGTGGATTGCCCGGTGCCGTAGCGGTTGTCAAACAAGTGCTTGGTATCAGCGTCATTGACCGCGATGATGGGATAGGTCAGCACGCCATCCTTGGCCATCGCGCGCAGACGAATGACGCCGGTTGTCGTCTCTTCCGTACCGGCAATCACGCCTTCCAGGACTTCCTTGCGCTTGGTAAGAGCAATCGTTACCAGGTCGGCACCGTCATCCATCGTGACGTGGGGCTTGTGATCGAGCGCCGCCATAATGTGCGAGTAATACGTGTCGTTGTCCTCACCCTTGATGGCATAGACCGGGATGTTGTAATCGCGCACCAAACAGGCTGCCACATCATCCTGCGTGGAAAGTGGATTGGAAGCGCAAAGCACCACGTCAGCGCCGCCATCGCGGAGAGCGATCGCAAGGTTTGCGGTTTCCGCGGTGACATGAAGGCAGGCAGAAATTCGAATACCCTTCAGTGGCTGGTTCTTGATGAAGTCCTTGCGAATAATCTGCAACACCTTCATTGACTGGTTGGCCCAGTCAATGCGGTTCTTGCCCATGTCTGCCAGTTCAATGTTGGCGATATCGCCTGCTGTTTGTGTAGTTGTCGTAGCCATACGCTCCCGTTCCTGAAGGATTCTGTGTTGGTGACTTGACCGATGCGCTTTCGCCGGCTGGCGCCCGCATGGCAAGAATGTGTGAAGGGGCACCCGCTTTGCAGGCGCCCCAGAACCGAAACTACTTCGAGACTGTTGCTGTTTTTTGCCCAGCAGCTATGCTCAACCCCGCCTGCTCACGCAGGGAGGAAGCCTTGTCGGTCTGCTCCCAGGTGAAGTCAGCGTCGTTGCGTCCAAAGTGTCCGTAGGCGGCGGTCTTGCGGTAGATCGGACGCCGCAGGTTCAACGACTCGATGATGCCCTTGGGGGTCAGCTTGAAGTTGGCACGAACCAGGTCGGCAATCTTGGTTTCGTCGATCTTCGCAGTTCCGAAGGTATCGACCAGCACGCTGACTGGCTCCGCGACGCCGATAGCGTACGCGAGCTGTACTTCGCAGCGATCAGCCAATCCGGCTGCCACCACGTTTTTCGCAATGTAACGCGCCATGTAGCAGGCCGAGCGGTCCACCTTCGTCGGGTCCTTACCGCTGAACGCTCCACCGCCATGACGACCCATGCCGCCGTAAGTGTCGACGATGATCTTGCGTCCGGTCAATCCGGTGTCGCCCATCGGGCCGCCGATAACGAAACGCCCCGTCGGATTGATGTGATACTTGGTGTCGGCATCGAGCATGTCCGCGGGTAGCGCAGCCTGGATGACGTGCTTCAGGATGTCGGCGCGCAGTTCCTCCGTCGAAACCGTCTCGGAGTGCTGCGACGAAATCACTACTGCGTCAATGCGGACGGGCTTGTGGTTCTCGTCGTATTCAACTGTGACTTGGGATTTGCCGTCGGGACGGAGATAAGAGAGGGTGCCGTTCTTGCGGACTTCGGTGAGGCGCAGCGTTAGCTTGTGCGCCAGCGCGATCGGGGTGGGCATCAGTTCGGCGTTTTCGTTGCTGGCATATCCGAACATCATGCCCTGGTCGCCGGCGCCACCGGTGTCAACACCCATTGCGATGTCGCCAGACTGCTTGTTGATGCTGGAGATCACTGCGCATGTGTTGGAATCGAAACCATAAAGGGCGTTGTCATAGCCAATGGAGGCGACGACGCCGCGAACCAGGGCCTGAAAGTCAACATACGCCTTGGTGGTGATTTCGCCTGCGATTACAACCAGTCCGGTCGCGGTCAGGGTTTCGCACGCCACACGGCTGTAAATGTCTTCTTTCAGGCAGGCATCAAGTATGGCATCGGAAATCTGGTCGGCAATTTTGTCGGGGTGACCTTCCGTCACCGACTCTGAGGTGAAGAGATAACGCTTGTTGGACAATGTAAAACTCCTATCTAATGCGTGGTCAACAACTGGGATCGCTTAGGCTGGACACGGTGGCGCTGTGGCCGTAAGAAGCCTCTATAAGAATAACAACGGAGCTGGCTTGCTCCCTACATTTTAAGCCCTAAACGCACGAATCGGGGACTGAATGGCGCAAAATCGCAGCCAACACGAATTCCCTTTTGAGCTGCCGGAACCCACTAACGACTATTTGCTGCAATGAGATATTGCAAATCTCACGATCGCCCGATCAGGCCGGCCGCAATCCTGGTTGAGTCACTGTCGTCAGCGCGCTGTGGACTGCGATTAACTGCTCGAGCACAGCAGGTAGCATCTCGAGGTTAAGCGCGTTGGCCCCGTCTGATTTGGCCTCTGCAGGATTGTCGTGCACCTCCATGAAGACACCGTCCACTCCGGCCGCAACCGCCGCCCTGGCCAGCAGCGGAATAAACTCAGGCTGCCCCCCACTCTGCTGGCCCCCGTCCTTACCGTTAGAATTCCCAGCAGAAGGCAACTGGACGGAATGAGTAGCGTCGAACACCACGGGCGCGAATTCACGCATTATTGCCAGCGAGCGCATGTCCACCACTAGATTGTTGTAGCCAAACGAGGCGCCGCGTTCAGTCAGGAACACCCGCTGGCACCCGGCTTCTCGGACCTTTTCGACCGCGTGTCGCATGTCCCACGGCGAGACGAACTGGCCTTTCTTTACATTGACAGCGCGTCCTGTCTTGGCAGCCGCGATGAGAAGATCGGTCTGCCGGCACAAAAATGCGGGGATCTGCAGAACGTCAACCGCCTCGGCCACGCGCGCCACATCGGCAGCTTCGTGGACATCGCTAAGCACCGGCACCCCTACGGTTCGGCGAACCTGGCCGAGAATCCTCAAGCCCTCGTCCAGGCCGGGACCGCGGAAGCTGCGAATCGAGGTGCGATTGGCCTTGTCGTACGAGGCCTTAAAGATGTACGGGACCTTCTTATCGGCAGCAACTCGCGCGATGGACTCGGCCATCTTCAGCGCGTGCTGTTCGCTCTCGATGACGCAGGGCCCGGCGATCAGGAACAACCCTCCGTTCCCGATATTGACCTGCCCGACGGTGAATCCTTGAGCCATGCGCCCGCTCCCGACAGTCAGCGGATCGACGACCCGCGTCTACGAACATCCTACTGCACACATAAGACACACGTCACTGCCACAAAGCCGCTGCGTTGTGAGTTTCAGAGTTATATGCAGCTAAACGCACATTTATGGCAGTTTTTCGTGGTTGCGCAGCAAAAAACTTTATCACGATCGTTTAGAATCAGCGTGTTAGGAGGAAATTGTTGCTAGGGGGTTGATTACAAAGATGGTTATATGTATCCATGTCATACCATTGAACTTAGCATGGTAGATTTCGCTGGTCCGGCGCTTTGCCGTCCCTATTCGGGAATTAGAGTCGGCTGATTTCGGTTGTCAAAAAGCAATCCCTTTTTCCGGCCAAGGCGGGCGGCGAGGCAGACAGACACTGATCCCCTATCTGACGAAGCATGTTTTACAGAACTGGACTTCGAAGGGATAGGACGCAGGACACCGAGGCTGGTGATAAGGGATCAATTGAACCCTGTTTAGTGCGCAAAATAAATCCCCGGCATCTTGAAAGAAGCCGGGGACCGGAACAGTCTGTCAGTACCGGGAAATGTCGCTTGCGAATTTTACTCAATCCTGGCGCCTAGAGCCGACGGCGTAGAAAACCAGCCAAACCGAGCAGACCAGATCCCATCAAAGCGATGGTTCCCGGCTCTGGAACGGCGTCCGTTTCAATCTGACCGCTCGATACATGCCCGCCTATTACGACAAGGTCGGCTCCCACGGTTTGGCCCACTGCGTAGCCCGTGCTGACGAAGCCTGCGGTGGAACTATCGATATAGAGCGATCCATCCAAGAACGCGCCGAGCGCTTCGGTATTCAGCGAGAGAGTCCCGACTAAGGTATCGGCTCCGATTGTTACCGTCAGCGTTTCCGAGTTCGAGCCGAGGGAGCAAACCCAGTTGCAATTGGATCCTGTAAGGGTCGCGTCACTCAACCAGTAGGTACCTGCGTTTGTGCCCTGGTAGGCGTAACCAGACACGTTGCTAAAACTGGCTCCGGTATTTCCGGCCGTGGCCGTGCCAGTCGTGTTTTGCCCCATGGTGATTTGAATGGCGGTAGCGTAACTGACACCAGTCAGCGCCCCAGCCACAAGAAGAAGCGACAAAATCCCGATCAGCTTTCGTAACATCAACCGTTCCTCCGTGAAAACATCTACTGAAAATGCCGTTGTGCGGTAGTTCTGCCACTGTCAGGCAGAAGTAATCCGCTCTGATGACTGCAGCCAGCCTGCTGGAAAAACCTACATGAGGTACTTACCATACTGGTTACCATCACGTCTGGCAATAGCCAGAAGGTGGTGTCATGAACTTTTTTTGGAAGAATCCAAATACGTGATTTTGGCTTCATTCCGCCCGAGGGACTCGGACAGAATCCCGCCGGTGCGTCGTACGGAGCGCCTTACGAGCGCATCTGCGAGCTGAATCACGAGGGCGGGGAACGAAAAAGCGCCGGAACCGTGATGCCCCGACGCTCGGTTTCTGAGAGATCTGGGTTTTCTCCCTACAGCGGCCCATAAGCCCCCGGCTTAGTTTTCGACTGCGGAACTAACTCTGGATTTGGCAATGCGTTAGTTGTTAATGGAAGGTAATCGCAGATTGCTCGATGAGTGATTACCTTACTCGGCGGATAGTGCTAGTCGGACAAGAGTTCCAATCAGAGAAAATGCCGGAGCTTTCGGCTCCGGCGCTTCCATTCGCACCAAGTTGGCGGAGGTTCTTCTCATTCGCAGCCGAGACGTTATTGGAGCTTTCGGCGAATGATGCCGGCCAATCCGATGATCCCAGTGCCAAGTAGCGAGAGCGAGCCAGGCTCTGGTATCGGCGTCTGATAGGTGATCGAGCCACCTCCCAAGATCGCGGAGTCGAACTGACCGCCGTTATTGAACTGGTTCATGCTCGTCGTCAACGAGTCGGAACCTGTGGGCTGCCATCCATTCGGGTCGCCGAACAGTGATGGAATGTAGGGGCTCACGTATGTCACCGTAAATAACGCCTGGAACGAACCTGTTCCGTGCAAGGTTGCGGCGTACTCGCCATTACTGTTCAAGATACCCTGCAAGCAAATTCCGGGCATCGTGCCGCCAACACACTGCGCCGAATCCACTTCGACCTCGATGCCAACTCCCGCGAGGTAGTCGGCGACTAGCGTGTTGCCGGCAGCAATGTAGGTGGAGGATGGACCAGTCGAGATAGTGGCGGTACCGACGAGACTGAAGACCGACTGTTTTTGGTTGTCGCTGACGAGCAACGCCAGGGCCGGTCCCGCGGACAGTCCGGTGGCGTCAATTGTCACCGGATTGGCTGAGAAGACAAAGTTAAAGCTGATCGCGTCGGCGCGAGCAGCGGAGGTAAACGAGACGAGGAGCGCGAGGCATCCCAAGGCCAGAGTAGCTTTCTTCATGATCCTATCTATCCTCCGAGGGCGGGGACGATTCGGTTCGGTACCCGCGCCTCTAGCATTCTTCCGTCGACCCTCCGAACAGCCGCGGCGTGAGCCGTTCAGGGTAATGCCCTTCCAATTACTCACCACAATTAGTCATCAGGACAATCATTCGATCCGCAGGCACAGGCACCGTTGGATCTTACTGATCGGAATGACTCAATTGCGCAATTAGAGAGGGCACGTTCCATGCCAAAATCAAAGGTCAGAAAAACAGTTACTTAGGACGGCACTATGGAGCGAATGTGCAATAGTTTGCGGAAAGAGGGTACTGGCTAGGCAAATACAACTAGCCTAATTGTGCTGTAGTAACAGGTTTTACGAGGATTTCAAGCGCTGACCCTATAACCGGATTAGCAATAACTCTGTGGGAAGTATTAACTTCTGACTATATGGCAGGTAATACTAAGCAAGTTACTTAGCCCAGGCAGTGAAGGATTGGTCGCTAAGCCGATGGCAAATCACGATTTCACTTTTTCTGGACGCAGGAACTGTTCGGTCAACTCGGTATCGCGCCTCTGCCGGCGGGAGCTGCGATTCTCGTACGAGGCCTTGATAAAAGCTTTGAACAGCGGATGCGGCTCAAGCGGCTTTGATTTGAATTCCGGATGGAACTGACATCCCAGGAAAAAGCGGTGGCCTGGAATCTCGACGATTTCAACGTAGGTCCCGTCCGGCGTGGAACCGCTAATTCGCAAACCGCCAGCGGTCAGGGTGCTTTCGTATTCGCGGTTGAATTCGTAGCGGTGCCGATGGCGCTCGCTGATCTCGGTTTGTCCGTAAGCCCGTTGCGCCAGCGATCCGGCTTCCAGGCGGCAGTCCCATGCACCAAGCCTCATGGTCCCACCCAATTCTTCTACTCCACGAAGTTCACGCAACTTATAAATCACGCGGTGCGGCGTAGCCGGATCGAACTCGCTGGAATTGGCCTGTTCCAGACCGCATACATTACGGGCAAACTCAATACATGCCGTTTGCATACCCAGGCATATTCCGAAATAGGGCACATTGTTTTCGCGGGCATACTGAATTCCCTTTAACATACCTTCGATGCCCCGCTTGCCGAATCCGCCCGGAACCAGAATCCCATCGACCTCTTCCAACTGAGCCTGTACCGACTGATCTTTCGATTCCAGTCCCTCTGCTTCAATCCAGTCCACATTGAGCTTGAGGTTGTGGGCGACGGCACCGTGTACCAAGGCTTCCTTCAGCGACTTATAGGAATCCTCGTACTCAACGTACTTGCCGACGATGCCGATGGTGACTTCGTCCTTGGGGTTGTAAACGCGATGGACCAGGTCTTCCCATTTTGCGAGATTGGGTTCCGGGGCCTCAATGCGCAAGTAGCGAAGGGCCAGTTGGTCTACTTTTTCATGGGCGAAGACCAGCGGGACTTCATAAATTGACGCCACATCTTTCGCAGTAATTACTGCTTCCTCTTCTACGTTGCAGAACAACGCAATCTTCGACTTGATATCGTGCGAGAGATAGCGATCGGTACGGCACAACAGGATGTCGGGCTGAATGCCGATGCTGAGCAGTTCCTTGACCGAGTGTTGTGTCGGCTTGGTCTTCAGTTCGCCAGCGGCTGCGATGTAGGGCACGAGCGTGACATGCACGAACAGAGTGTTTTCGCGCCCCAGCTCTTGCCGCATCTGACGGATCGCCTCGATAAATGGCAGCGATTCAATGTCGCCGACGGTGCCGCCAATCTCGACGATCACCAGGTCGACGTCCTGGGCAACTTTCTTCATGGCACTCTTGATTTCGTTGGTGACATGGGGAATGACCTGCACGGTCTTGCCGAGATAGTCGCCGCGGCGCTCCTTGGCAATGATGTTTTCGTAGATGCGTCCGGTGGTCCAATTGTTGTCGCGGCTTAGGCGGCTGTGGGTGAAGCGCTCGTAGTGTCCCAGGTCGAGGTCGGTTTCGGCGCCGTCATCAGTGACGAACACTTCCCCGTGCTGGAATGGGGACATGGTTCCGGGATCGACGTTGAGGTAGGGATCGAACTTCTGCAGCGACACTCTCAGGCCCCGGCTCTCCATCAGACAGCCGATCGAGGCTGCTGCCAGTCCCTTGCCAAGCGAAGACACAACGCCACCGGTCACAAAGATGTACTTTGCCGCCATTGGTTCCTCTGATGTTGGGATTTGTGCAGCCGGGGATACCGCTCCGTTGCTCCCGGAAAACAGGGAGCCCCTTGCGCTGGCCAGGCAGCGCGATCAAGGTGGAGCTTGTAGGGGTGCACGATCAATTATGCCCGGAATCTTGGGGCGTGGCAAGACGTACTCGAGGTCCGAGCCGTAAAAAGTGCGTAGGGAAACCAACCAGTCAAACAGATCTAGCGAGCACCGTCGGCGATGCTCTTTGCCGACCGAAATACCCCCTCGAACATGGCGGCGGTGAGCTTGCCGGTCGCAGTATTTTGATTCGACGGGTGATACGACGCCAGCAGGGTCACTCCGTTGCTCAAGGAGTATTGATTGGCATGCCCGAACACGATGCCGCCTTTGGCCTTGAGGACACCGGCACGCTTCAAGTGAGCCAGATACGCGTCGAAAGCGATCTTGCCTAAAGCGACAACGACCTTCACGTTTTTTAGGATCGCAATTTCACGGTCCAGGTACTCCGCACAGTTACTCAGTTCGCTCGGGAGCGGCTTATTGTCGGGCGGAGCGCAGCGAGCCGCAGCAGTGATATAGCAGCCGATCAACTTAAGACCGTCGTCGCGATGTTCGGCGTTGGGCTGGGACGCGAACCCGACCTTGTAGAGGATGGGATACATGAACTTGCCGGATGCATCTCCGGTGAACGGCCTGCCTGTGCGGTTGGAGCCATGAGCACCCGGCGCCAATCCGAGGATCAAGACACGGGCCTTCGGATCGCCGAAGCCCGGCACCGGACGCGCCCAGTAGTCGTGGTCCAGAAAGGCACGACGCTTCTCGCGACCAATCTGCAGCCGGTAGGCCACGAGCCGCGGGCACTTTGTACAGACGACGATTTCGCTGTCAAGAATTTCAAGCGGAGAAGGCATTCGGAAGAATTGTAATGCCGGGCGAACACGGCATGATTCCGACCGCCTGACGCCGCTTGATGGATCAGCCAGCCTTGGGTTTACACCGCTTCGTCGCGAAAGATCCCGATGAGCTTCTCCTCGTCGGTCAGCGCGTTGCAATCCTCATCGAGTCGGTCGTACTCGGCACCAAACTGCTCTCGAAAGCGGGCGAACGAGTCCCGCTCAGCCCACCGGTCAATCACAATGAACATCAAGGGGTCTGAGACATCCTGCAACAGTATGGTTCCCTGGTATTCCGGAGACCGGCCGAACAGCTTCGCCCACGTCCCTTTCCAGCCGTAAACACGCTCGAAGTCATTCTTTTTATTAGCTTTAGCGCGAAATTGCCAAATAATGCGCAGCATGCGCGAGTCTCCAGGTACGAACTATTTAGTTCGCAGGTTTGAGGCCAGATGATTCATGGGAAACAGTCGGGATGATATTAGTTTAACGGCTGCGAGTCCTGCAAACTCAGGGTCACACTTGTGTCCTGTTTCAACAAGACAGCAGTCGCATGGCGATTTCATTGGTCGCATATATGGGAGACCCTGTCACAATCCGTTTCGCGGCTAACTTACTTCTTCTTCTGTGTTTATCGCCCATCGCTGGAAGTTGCCAAGTTAGATCTCCTCTCCCCGGTCCGGCTGCGACCCAAGCCGCGACCCTTCAGGATGCCGGCGTTGCGAAACACGTCGTAATCGGCGCGGCCGCCGATCCCAGCCACCTCGGAGAAATGGGGTACGCCACCACCCTGGCGAAAGAATTCCTGCAGCTCGAACCTGAGAATCAGATGAAGTTCGGGCCCATACATCCTCGTCCCGGAAACGACCTATCGGCGTATGAGTTCTCTCCCGCGGACCAGCTCGTCGCATTTGCGCAGCAGCACAACATGTTGGTTCGCGGACATTGCCTGGTCTGGCATCAGCAAGTCGCAGGATGACCTCGGGCGTTGCCAGCGGGAAATACGGCCCTGCCGAACTGAACGAAATTCTTCGCTCCCACATATCGACCGTCGCCGGACACTACGCAGGGAAAGTCTGGGCGTGGGACGTCGTCAATGAAGCATTCAACGACGACGGCACGTTGCGCAGAACCGTCTGGTACGACGCTCCGGGAATCGGCTTCGCCGGAAAGGGCACGCAGTACATTGAACAGGCGTTTCGCTGGGCGCGCGCAGCCGATCCGGGCGCCAAGCTCTTTTATAACGATTACGACACCGAGCGCATCAACGCCAAGTCCGACGCGATTTACGCGATGGCCAGGGATTTCCGTTCGCGAGGCGTGCCCCTCGATGGCGTCGGCTTCCAGATGCACGTCAATCTAAAGTTCAACGATCCTGCGACCGTCGCTTCCTTCGCCCGCAATCTGAAACGCTTTAGCGACCTCGGTGTAGAGGTCCACATCACGGAGCTCGATGTTGCCTTGGACTCCGGCGATCCAGCCAGCTTCGCAGCACAAGCCGCGGTGTATGGGAAAGTCACCCAAATTTGCCTGCAAACTCCAACGTGTCGCGTCCTGCAAACATGGGGATTCACCGACAAGTACTCATGGATCCCCAGCTACCGTCACGGTAAGCAGGGCTGGGCGCTGCCGTTTGATGCAAACTACAACAAGAAGCCTGCGTACGACTCCATGCTAAAGGCCCTGCAAGCTCCGTAAATGTTGGTCGATCGCCTGTTGATTGCCGGGTCGTCGTTTGACCGGCTTACGCACCTCTCTTACACTAAAAGATGGCAACGCTGGCCTCAATTGATTCCAGTGGAGGCTGCACTTTTTGGAGCGCCTCGCGATCAGGCGAGGAAGATCGGTTGATCGCCGGGCTCCGAATCCAATTTATCTTTATCCACTGAAGGCATTCTTTTGACGACAGAAACAAATACTGCGGAAACTAAACCTGCTGAGTCCATCAATCCCTGCAAGCGTGAATTGAAAATCGAGATCCCATCGGATGTTGTGAACGGGGAACGCGAGAAGATCGTGAACCGTTACGCGAAACTGGCACGCATACCAGGCTTCCGCAAGGGAAAGGTCCCGGCCACAGTTGTCCGTCAGCGCTTCGCCGAAGAGATCAAGAACGATTTAGTGGAGTCGCTGGTGCCGCGCTATTTCCGCGAAGAAACCAAGAAGCAGAACCTGCTTCCGGTTTCCCAGCCGCGCGTCACCGACCTGCACCTGCACGATGGCGAACCGCTGAAGTTCACGGCGGAATTCGAAATCCTGCCAGACTTCAAGGTGGCGGCCTACGACGACATCAAGCCCGATACGATCGATACCAGCGTCAGCGAAGAAGACGTGGAGCGCGCACTGAACAACCTGCGCCAGCAACACGCTACCTACAACGCCGTCGAAGAGGATCGCGGACTGGCGGACGGCGACTTTGCGGTCGTCAGTTTCCGTGGCGTTCCCAAAGACAGCGAGCAGGATGCCGACTCGAAACCGGTCGAGGTCGATGAGGTCATGGTCGAGATCGGCGGCGAGAACACGATTCCGGAGTTCAGCGAGAACCTTCGCGGCGCCAAGTCGGGCGAGCATCGCTCATTCGACGTCAAGTATGCCGACGACTTCGCCGACAAGCGGCTCGCCGGCAAAACAATGACTTACGAAGTCGAGATCAAGGCCATCAAGACGCGCAGCACTCCCGAACCGAATGACGAATTCGCCAAGGAGTTGTCAGCCGAGTTCACCACTTACGGCGACTTGCGCAACCGGCTGCGTGAAAACATGAAGGCCGAGAAGGAACACGAAGCCGAACACCAGGGACGGGACAAGATCGTCGAAGAGTTGGTCAAGCGCAATGACTTCCCTGTCCCGGAGTCCATGGTCGATCAGCAGATCGATCTCCGCCTCGAGCGCGGCCTTCGCGCCCTGGCCGCTCAGGGAATGAAGACCGAAGACATGAAGCGGATGGACTTTGACCGTCTGCGCGCTGGCCAGCGAGACGGTGCGCTCCGCGAAGTCAAGGCTTCCCTGATCCTGGAGCAGATTGCCGACCAGGAAAAGATTGAAGTCAGCGACGAAGAACTGGAACAAGAATTGGCAGGCGTGGCGCAGCAGGCGAAGCAGCCTGTGGAGCAGGTTCGCGCCCGTTTGACCGAGGATGGCGGACTGGATAGAATTCGGCATCGCATCCGCAACGACAAAGCCTTAAGTCATCTTTACCGCAGGTCCGCATAAGGCGGTCTGCATTCCGCCTCCCCACCTCAACCGCGAGGAAGAAGTGTGGGTAGGTACTCGAAGGAGCCGCAATCCATGCTTGTACCCATGGTGATTGAGCAGACCAGCCGGGGCGAGCGGGCGTACGACATTTATTCCCGCCTCTTGCGGGACAACATCATCTTTCTGGGCACTCCTATCGATGACAATGTCGCGAACCTGATCATCGCGCAAATGCTGTTTCTGGAAGCCGAAGACCCTGAGAAAGACATCTCCCTGTACGTGAACTCGCCCGGTGGCTCGATTACCGCAGGCATGGCTATCTACGACACGATGCAGTTCATCCGTCCGGATGTAACCACAATCTGCATTGGCCAGGCGGCAAGCATGGCTGCCACGTTGCTGGCGGGTGGCGCGCCGAAGAAGCGCTTCGCATTGCCAAACTCGCGAATCCTGATCCACCAGCCACTTATGTCCGGCCTGTCCGGTCAGGCGACCGATATCGACATTCATGCGCGGGAAATTTTGCGCATGCGCGAGATCACCAACCAGATTCTCGCCAAGCACACAGGACAGAGGCTGGAAAAAGTCGAGCGCGACGTGGAGCGCGACTTCATCATGAATGCCGAACAGGGCAAGGAATACGGAATCATCGACGATATTATTTATAAACACAAATAAGGAATCCGGGGGCCGATTCGGATTCCCAATAACGGCCCTGCGCAAGATTTACCAGACTGGTTCAAAAGTTGTATTGGATTTCTTGGTGCATACGCGCACGGCCGTTTTAGTTGTGCTTCAATAAGGGCATACGCAGAGCAGTTATCGCGAGAGCGCCAATCGCGACGTCTGGAACGATGGTAGTTCTCACAGGAGCGGCACGGCTCCTGCCGGGTTCGCGCGGCCGGGAAACACGGTTCGGGACACCGAGTCCTGACTGGGGGGCGTGTAGTAAATAAAGGAGTCAGTTTCCGTGAGAACCAGGACTGGAAGCGACGAAGTGCTTCGTTGCTCGTTCTGCCACAAATCGCAGGACGCCGTTGCCAAGCTCATTTCGTCTCCCACCGATTATCCCCGCGCCTACATTTGCGACGAGTGCGTGGCCGTCTGTAATTCGATTCTCGAGGATGACCGCTCCGAGACGGAAACCACCGCAACTCCGCACCAGTTGCCGAAGCCGTCTGAGGTAAAGACCTTCCTCGATGAATACGTCATCGGGCAACACCAGACTAAGAAGAAGCTCGCGGTTGCGGTTTACAACCATTACAAGCGCGTCTACATGAACCGCCAACGCGGGGGCGACGTCGAGCTCGCCAAGTCGAACATCTTGCTGATCGGTCCCACCGGAACCGGCAAGACGCTGCTGGCGCAGACCCTGGCGAAAATGCTCGATGTGCCATTCGCTATCGTGGACGCCACGACGCTCACCGAAGCCGGCTACGTCGGTGAGGACGTCGAAAACATCATCCTGAAGTTGCTGCAAGCCGCAGACGGAGACGTCGCCCGCGCCCAGACCGGAATTATCTATATCGATGAGATCGACAAGATTGGTCGCAAGGATGAAAATCCGTCCATCACCCGCGACGTGTCGGGCGAAGGCGTGCAACAGGCGCTGCTGAAAATCCTCGAAGGCACAGTCGCAAACGTTCCGCCACAGGGCGGGCGGAAGCATCCCCATCAGGAATTCACGCCGGTTGATACCACTAACATTTTGTTCATATGTGGCGGGGCTTTTGTTGGCCTCGAACGTACTATCGCCCGGCGCATGGGCAAGCGCTCCATGGGCTTCCGAACGGATGAAGCAAAAGAGGCCGCCTTCACCGAATCCAACAAGCGCGATACGGAAATATTGGCGCAGGCCGAACCGCAAGACCTGATCAAGTTTGGGTTGATCCCCGAATTCGTCGGCCGGCTACCCGTGATGGGCGTCCTGAATGACCTCGACGAAGACGCGTTGGTTGAAATCCTTTCCAAGCCGAAAAACGCGATCGTCAAGCAATACCAACGGCTCTTCGAGTTCGAGAACGTCAAGTTGCGTTTTACCGAAGATGCGTTACGTTGCATCGCTCGCGAGGCCATGCAACGCAAGGTCGGCGCGCGCGGGTTGCGCATGATCCTGGAAGAACTGATGCTCGACCTGATGTACAACCTGCCCAGCCAAAAGCGCGTGAAAGACTTCGAGGTCACCAAGGAAATGGTGGAGAACCGCAACGTCAACCTCCCCATCATGGAGAAGGCTGGTTAGGTTCGTTTCCTGAGTTTTTAAGCGGCGCGATTTCGGTCGCGCCGTTTGTCATTTTCCGCACCAAGTCCGCCATCGGCGGGCAATTTTGCGGACCGGAAACCCCTTTTCACCGCGTGTTATCCTAACCCTGAGGTCAGGCTGTGCTGCGACCGCTTGCAGCATCCCGATGCTCCCCAGTGCGGCCCGATTAACGGCTACTTCTCCGTCAGAGCGGTGGCGCTCTGAACGACAAGGCGGTTCCAGTGACTCAGCGAGAAAAATTCGAAACCAAAAAACTCCCCATGATGCCCATTCGCGACGTTGTCATCTTTCCGTTCATGATGACTCCGTTCGTTGTGGGCCGGGAGTCAAGCGTCCGCGCCCTCGAAGAGGCGCTATCCGGTGACAAGAAGATTTTCCTCGCGACCCAACACGACGCCAGCATCGACGAACCCAAACCCAGCGAGATCTATCAGGTCGGCACCATCGTCAACATCGTGCAGAGCCTGAAGCTGCCCGACGGCAACATCAAAGTCCTGGTCGAGGGCCTGGAGCGCGGCAAGACCTTGCAGGTCGTCGATACCGACGGATACTTCGAAGCCACCGTTCGTACCGCGAAGTACGGCACCGATTTGACGCCGCAGATTGAAGCTGCCATGCAGCGCGTCACCGGACTGTTTGAGCAATACGTGAAGCTTTGCCAGTCGCTCAACTACGAGACCATGATCGCCGCCGTCCGCAATGACGACCCGTCGAAGCTGACTGACACCATCGCTGCAAACTTGCAGCTGTCGATTGAAGAAAAGCAGGAATTGCTGGAGATCTTTGATCCCGCCGAGCGGCTCAGCCGAATTGGCGATGTGCTCGACGTTGAGATCGAAAAACTCAACATGGACCGCTCCATCCAGTCGCGCGTCAAGCGCCAGATGGAACGCGCCCAGAAAGAGTATTACCTCAACGAAAAGATCAAGGCCATCCAGAAGGAACTCGGCCGCGGCGAGAAGAGCGAGTTCGACGAACTGAAGAAGAAGATCGATGCTGCCGGCATGCCGCGTGAAACCCACGAGAAGGCGATCCAGGAACTGAAGAAGCTCGAAGCCATGCCGCCGATGTCAGCAGAATCGACGGTTTCGCGCAATTACCTTGACTGGCTCCTGGCGGTTCCGTGGAAGAAGCGCTCCAAAGAGATCCGCAACATTGACGTGGCCGAGAAGGTCCTGAACGGAGATCACTACGGGTTGGAGAAGATCAAGGAACGCATCCTCGAATTCCTCGCGGTCCGCCAGTTAGTGAAGAACCCGAAAGGCTCGATCCTCTGTTTTGTCGGACCTCCGGGTGTTGGAAAGACCTCGCTAGGAATGAGCATCGCCAAAGCCACGGGACGCAAGTTTGTCCGCATGTCTCTCGGCGGAGTGCGCGACGAAGCCGAGGTCCGCGGACACCGCCGCACCTATATCGGTGCGCTGCCAGGCCAGATCATCCAGATGATGAAGAAGGCCGGCACCAAAAACCCCGTGTTCATGCTCGATGAAGTCGACAAGATGTCGATGGACTTCCGCGGCGATCCGTCGGCGGCTCTGCTCGAAGTGCTCGACCCCGAGCAGAATTTCATGTTCGTCGATCACTACCTCGATGTGGAATACGATCTGTCGCAGGTGTTCTTCATCGCGACGGCGAATGTGTTGCACACCATTCCTCCGGCGCTGCAGGATCGCATGGAAGTGCTTCGCCTGCACGGCTACACCGAGCCGGAAAAGGTGGAGATCGCCAAGCAGTACCTGGTCCGCAAGCAGCGCGAGCAGACAGGTCTCACCGAAGCGAACATCGTCTTTACCGACGAAGCACTCCAGTCCGTAATTCGCAACTACACGCGCGAAGCTGGAGTCCGAAACCTGGAGCGCGAGATCGGCAATATCTGTCGAAAGGTCGCGCGCAAGGTGGTGAAGGAGGGCGACAAGTACTCCGTCACTCTCACTGCCGAAAACGTCAATGAGTACCTCGGGGTGTTGAAATTCCGCGACACGGAAGCCCACGAACGCAGCGAAGTCGGGCTGGTCACCGGACTGGCCTGGACCGAAGTCGGCGGCTCGATCCTCACTACCGAAGTCGCCATCGTTGACGGCAAGGGCAAGTTGACACTGACCGGAAAACTCGGCGACGTTATGCAGGAGTCGGCGCAGGCCGCCATGTCTTACGTGCGCTCCCGCGCGCACCGCCTGGGACTGCCGCGCGATTTCTACCGCAACCTCGACATCCATGTACACGTGCCTGAGGGCGCCATCCCCAAGGACGGCCCGTCGGCCGGCATCACCATGGCGACGGCGATTGCCAGTGCCTTGAGCCACATTCCGGTGCGGCGCGATATCGCCATGACCGGCGAAATCACGCTGCGAGGCAAAGTACTGCCTATCGGAGGGTTGAAGGAGAAGCTGCTGGCAGCGCATCGTGCGGGCATCTTAGAGGTCCTCCTACCCGCCGATAACGAGAAGGACCTGCCCGAGGTTCCGGACAACCTGCGCGCGGCCATGAAGCTGCGCTTTGTCAAGACCATGGACGACGTGCTGGCGTTCGCGCTCGAGCGCCCGCTGCCCGACGTTCCAGATGAAGCTCCGGGACTTGGCGCGCTGCCTCCAGCCGCCGAAGCTCCCGCGGCCCATCAGTAAGCGGCAGGTTCCCGACACAAGCGGTGCGGGTTCTATAAAAGGGGATGTCAAGAGAAAACACTTCTCCCTGTGCCGGAGCAGCCGGTAGTTCTCTGACATCCAGCCCCTTCTCGTCATGCTTGGTGGCGGAAGTCAGCAGTTGTCTGACTGGTTTCATATCCGCGCTACGACATCCTTCGCTAGCTGAAGCTGCACAAGGCTGACGGTGGTCCCGCTCAGCGGGCCAACCATGGTTCTATCTGAGACTCGCGGTCCTAGCCGCGGCCAGTATGGCTTTTTTGGGTTATCCGAGGGAGCATATGGTGCCCCGTGAGACTTGGCGCCAGCGGCGCACTTAGTCTAACCCGGCCAGGATACTTACCCTCGAACCCGAGCTCGCAGCCCGAACAGAAAAACGCGAAGTGAAACTCGCCCTTTCCCTGCGGTCCTGCGCGCTCAAGCGGCTTGTGGCTTCACATACTTGGCGTCGAACGCCTCTCCTTTCTTCCACACATGTAACGTAATGGCCGCAATCTTGCGCGCCAGGGTCAGCCGTGCCATCTCCGCTCTTATCCCCTTTTTTAGAAGGTTTTCGTAGAACGGACGAAACGCTCCCTCACTGCCACTGGCCGTGGTGGCGGCGCTCTTAAACAGGTTCTTCAGGTCGTGGTTGTGGTTGCGGTTCAAGCCGCGGATGAACACCGGCTTCTTCTTGCGCTCGATCTGTCCGTTGACTACGCGATACTCACCGCTGTCACGCGTCTCCAGCGCCAGCCCGCAGTAGGCCCAGAACTGCCGCTTGGTGCGGAAGCGATGCGGCGTCTGCACCCGCCCGATCAGCAGCGCCACGCGTATTGGACCCAGCCACGGAATCGTGCGCAGCAGCTTCGTCTCGTTATGCTTGCGACATTCCAGAATCAGATCGTGACGGGCTTCGCGACGCAACTGCTGCAGCAGATCGAGCTCCTGATAGAGTCGCCGCGCCCGACGCTGCAGCCCGCTGTCGGTTAACTGCGCCAGCCACTGGTCCCGATGCCGTGATCCGTACGGCTTTTTGCCGGCACACGCAATGGCCTGGCCGCGATACAGCGCTTTCAGCCGGCCCATGATCCGCGTGGTGTCTTCCGTCAGCGCGGCATAACTGCGCCCCAGATGCTTCACCGCCGCCGTGCTGTTCTGCCCGTGATACACCGGCTTGAGATATCCCAGGCGCAGCAACTCCGCCAGCTTGCGCGCGTCGATCGCATCGCTCTTGTTGCCAGCCTTCAACAGCGCATTCTTCCGCGGATTGCACACCACCAGATGCGCCACTCGTCGCACCAGCAAGTCATACAGCCAAGCCGAGTGCGTACCTTCTTCGAAGGTGACGTGCAACGTCCCACTCAGACCCTGCAGAAATTCCTGTCGGTAGCACATGATATGTCCGGTTGAGATAGCACGTGATCTGTCCGCTTTGCAGGCGGCGAGAGTAGGAGACCATGCCAAGCATGGATTGCTACTCGAAGGCCGCGATGGAGCGGGCGATGAAAGTGCAAGAAGTGATCTTACGGGCCATGGCGAAGAAGCTCACCTGGTGGCAGGCGGCCGAGATCATCGGCATCAGCGATCGGTCGATGCGGCGCTGGCGGGAGCGACTGGAAGAGTTTGGCTACGACGGGTTGTTCGACCGGCGGCGGGGACAGCCTTCCCCCAAGCGAGTTCCTCTGGCCACGGTCGAGCAGGTCTTGGGGCTGTATCGGGATCGCTATTTCGATCTAAACGTACAGCATTTTCACGAGAAGCTGAGTGCCGAGCACCAGATCGATTTGAGCTACACCTGGGTGAAACAAGCTCTGCAGGGAGCCGGACTGGTAGCGCGGGGCCGCAAGCGCGGGGTGCATCGTAAGCGGCGGGAACGCCGTCCGCTGCCGGGCATGCTGTTGCACATCGACGGCAGCCGTCATCGCTGGTTCCAGGACGAGCGCTGGTACGACCTGATCGTCATCCTGGATGACGCGACCAGCGAGATCTACTATGCGCAACTGGTGGAGGAAGAATCGACGGCGACGGTGATGGCCGGGTTGCGGGAAGTCATCGAGCGCAAGGGATTGTTCTGCGCCTTGTACAGCGACCGGGGCAGCCATTTTTGGCTGACGCCGAAGGTAGGAGGCAAGGTCGATCCCCATCGCTTAACGCAGGTGGGACGGGCGCTGCGCGAGTTAGGAGTGCAGATGATCCCGGCCTACTCGCCGCAGGCGCGGGGCCGTAGCGAGCGCAGCTTCGGGACCTGGCAGGGACGGCTGCCACAGGAGCTGCGGCTGCACGGGATCACCACGCTGGAAGCGGCCAATGGGTTTCTGCGGGATGAATACATCGCCGAGTTCAATGGTCGTTTTCAGGTGGCGCCGGCGCAACGCGGTAACGCGTTTCTCCCGTGCCCCCGCAAACATCTGGACCTGGTCTTCTCCCTGCAGTTTGAGCGGACGGTAAATCGCGACAACACCGTCAGTTTTCAGAACCTGCAGCTACAGATTGAGCGGGTGCAGTGGCGAGGGACGCTGGCCGGCTGCAATGTCATGGTGCACCGGCACCTGGACGGGAGCATCAGCCTCACCCACGGGCCGCATCGGCTGGGACGTTATAGCGCCCAAGGCGTGGCCTTCACGTCAACCCAAAACGCGGCGGCAAGCGCTGTGGAAAAGACGCACCGTGGAAAAGTCAAACAACCGACTTTTCCCCCGCGCTTGGAAATCCCGCCCAGAGCGCGGGATTCCCACTTTCCCACAGCGACGACGGCGGGTATATGAGTAAACCCAAAACCAAAACCGGACATTTCACTTGCTATGAAAAGCGGACATTTTGACTTGCTACGAACAACCCTGCAGAAATTCCAGAATGGTAGAGGCGCGGGTGGCAATGACCGACTGCATCACCAGCTTCCCCTCAGCGTCCAGCACGGCCACCGAAATCGTGTCGCGGTGGACATCCAGACCGATATACTTGATGCTATCCATCGGGTGTTCCTTTCGTCAGGTGTGGTTTCTGCTACAGCACAGCCACCATAACCTACTTCGAAAGGGGCGCCCTTTTATAATGCGTGCCCCATCCTTTCCCTTCTTTTGGGAAAGGGTGGGGTTAACTTTTTTCAGGCCCGTGGGTGGCTCACAATTGCCTTCGGTTGGCAACTGTGGGAGCCGTGCCCCATCCGGCCTGACGTTGGCCGGGTGGGTCTTTCTATCCACTATCCACTATCCACTCGCGTGGCGCACATCCGCACTACAACGTCCGCATATGGGCCCCAGCGAAGATTCCGGCTCGTGGAAGAAAGGACGCGCCGCCCTTATCGTTGCCATTGCCACCGTCGTGGCTCTGCTCATCCTGCTTCCCGCATATCGAATTTTCTTTGCGATTAGCGTGGGGATTGCTGTCGTAGTGGCGGGGATTTTGTACTTCTGGCACAAACTCCACCCCATCCGCATCGACGACGTCGACAACAAACATCCCTTGAACCTGAAATAACGAAGTTCTCTATCCACGATTCACTATCCACTAACCACTATTATTGATTCCATGAAGGTTGTAACCCGATTCGTAACCTCCGCGGCCGATCCCAAGCAGTTCCCTGCCCCCAGCGCTCCCGAGATCGCCTTCCTGGGACGCTCCAACGTCGGCAAGTCGAGCCTGATCAACTCACTCGTGGCTGACAAGATCGCCAAGACCAGCAACACTCCCGGCCGCACCCAGACCATCAACTTCTTCGAGTTGCGCCGTCCCGGCAAGCCGAATCCCGAGTTCTTCTTCGTCGATCTTCCAGGCTACGGTTACGCGCGGGTTCCGAAAGCCATCAGTACGTTGTGGTCAGGCTTCATCGACCCCTATCTCGAATCGCGTCAGTCGCTGGTGCTGTGTGTGTCGCTGGTGGACATTTCGATTCCGCCGCAACAGTCCGACATTCAACTGCACGAATGGTTGCGTCACCACGACCGGCCTTATCTCGTCGTAGCGACCAAGGCTGACCGAATCTCGAACAATCAGTTGCCAAAAGCGCTGGCGAGTTTGTCGAGCGAACTCGGAGTCGATTCCCGGGCTATCGTTCCCTTCTCATCCAAGTCTCGTGCGGGACACGCGGCTCTATGGAACGCAATCCTGGAGGCAGTAGCCATTCGCCCCGTCGTTGACCAAACCGCAGAGTAGTGGCGAGGCCCACACATCCCGTGGCCCATATTCGGGAAGCTAGCCTACGACATAATGAATATTCAGTCTTTCCACTCGATTCTGTCTCCGGGAAGGAGGAGTAGCTGTCTTGTGCCATCTTCAGTCCGCGTAACTTGTATGCTCGCGTAATGGCCGTCACTAAGCTGCCGAGTTACTTGAACCGATTCCAACGCTTCAGTTTGTTTTGGTGGCGGAAGAAGAAAGAGGATAGAAGCAAGCGATGTCCCGAATGGATAAATGTAAGCGTCCGCCGGAGCCCGCGACGCCCGCTCCGTGCATCCGACCGATGAGACTGTGAGCGTTATCGCGATATTACGTCAGTTGCTTCTGGATCGTGCATGGCAAAATAGGTCGATGGCGAGGGGCAGGCTCTCTTCTATGTGCCGTAGTTCGCCACAACTCTTGCCACCTTACCCGTCGCTGACAACTCCATGAACTCTGCCGTGCGCGTCCCTTTTTGGTTGGTGTAGTAAAGCACCACACTGTTTATGCCGCACAGCACGTCGGCAAGCCGAAAGTGCAGTTCCGGATAGGCTTCTAGCCCCCGCCGAAAGTAGGCTTTCAAGCTCGCCTTTCCGACCACCTTGCCATCAGATGTCCCCAAGAGTTGGGCGGCAACTGGCGAAGTCAACTCGACGGTATCCTCGTAGTGCGTAATGATCAAATCCAAATCATGGGCGTTCCACGCTGCGACCCAAAGGTCGGCCAGATTCCGAGCCTCGTCTATCGTCATCGCTCTTTCTCCACTCGAAGATTCAATCTTTGAATTGATTCTACAGGTGCCCGATGGGCGCTGAGGAAGGATCGGAAGGTTCGCAGTCAATTACCTCTGTCGCTAACAGGCGTTTGCGCTCAGAACGTCACCAGTGGTCGCCGGGTCAGAACTCTCCATCCGGTTCAAGCTTCCGAGGCAACAGCTCCTGAATCCGATTGACAGGGTGATCGGCGATTCGGGACAGCACTGTTCGCAAGTAGGCTTCTGGATCACAGTCATTCAGCTTTGCTGTTCCGATCAAGCTATAGATCGCAGCTGCTCGCTCGCCTCCGGTTTCCGACCCCGCGAATAAATAGTTCTTACGGCTGGTGGCCCACATATCCCGTGGCCTACATTTGCCTGATTTTGGCAAATGTGGGGCTTTGCCAAAAGCTGGAATCACGATTAAGGGCGGGTTCACCCTCATCCCTTGGAAATACTGATTATCTTTCTCCCATGACTTGGGGCCTCACGCGAAACTGAACACCGGCAACCCCACCCGCGAATCACACAACGATGTGACCCACTTCCTTTCCCACTCGATAAGCGAACATGTAAACCATGGATTGTGAGGGAAGGTATGAGTGTCCATCGCCGTGCCCGGCTCAGGTTGCGGCCACGTGCGGTTCCTTGAAAACTTCATTCCGGCCCAGGTAAACAATCGAGGATACCGGGTTCTTGGCTTCGTAAGTCTCTGTAGGCAGGATATTTATCTCACCACGAGGATGTTATGTTCATGCTTGTATGACTTGTATGCTTTGTATGCCGAACCTCGACATACTTTACATACTTTTCATACACAAATCCCCGTCGAAAAGCGAACATACGACGAACATCGCTCCTGTAAGTCCAATGCTTGCAAACCAATCAATGCAAGTAGCATAATTTTCAATCTCTTAGCGACAATTTACGGCCAAACCATTGAAAACAATAAGTCGGTGTTTTGTTCTTTCACGACTGATAAATGGGCGCCCTTAGGCTGGCCAAATCCCAAGAGCGGTCTGCGACAGGATCTGGTGTTTAGCAGCTTCGGTGAGCGGTAGTTTGCGAAACTCGGCGAGGTTATTCGCGATCTCGGGAACCCCCGGCCCCGGCCAGTCAGTCCCGAAAAGCGTCTTGTGCGCAATTTCCTCGAGCCGGGGAAAGTACTTGAGCAGCGACTTCGGCGGAATTCCGCTGATGTCGAGATACACGTTTCGATGGCGCCGCACCAGAAAGAGCGCGCTGTCCATCCACAGCGGACGCCCGCCGTGCGCTAGCAGAATTTTGAGATTGGGAAAATCGACAGCTACATCGTCTACATACATTGGATCGCCGTACTTGTTGCGCGCGCCAGGAAAGATCGATGTGCCCGTGTGCACCATCATCGGAATTCCGTTGGCTTCCGCCGCGCGATAAATGATCTCCAGCTCCTTGACGCCGTTCAGGTAATCGTTGGGATACAGCAACTGATGCGGCGGATGGATCTTGATCAGCCGGATGCCGAGCCTGACGATTTGCTCCATGTCGGCCAGCACGTTCTTGGTGTGACGCGGATGCACGCTGCCGCACGGAATTAGTCGCTTCGGGTCTTCCTTCACGTAGTTGGCGACGAACTCATTCACCGCCGGCGTAAAGCCGATCACCTCGGGGGCGACATAGTTGATCAGCACCGCCCGGTCGACGCCAATCTCATCCAGATGTTTGAGAAACGCTTTGGGCGACCGGCAGAACAGCTCGATCTGATCGAAGTCCTTGCGCGACTTCTTCATCAGCGCCAGCGCCTCTGGCTTGAACAGATCCATCGGCGCAATGTGGACGTGGCAGTCGGTGATCATCTAGTTGGCGGCTGCTTCCAGGATCGCGCGCTTGGCAAACACCTTGACCATCTCGCGGCGATACTCGGGCGTCAGCGCCGATGTGGTGAGCGGCTTGGCCGTTCGCGAAGCCAGTTCGCCAATCTGCTCCGCAAACTCGGCATTAACTTCCATGCCGACCAGCCGGGCATCAAGGTCCTTGATAAGATGCGGCGCCGGATTGACAGCGGTGATTGCCATCCGAGCGTCTTCGACTCGCCCGTCGCGAAGCTTGAGGGCGACGGCCACCCCCGCGAGCGGGTAGTCGATGCTGCCCCGCACGCGAAGCTTCTGGTAACTGCCCCGCCAGCCCTTAGATGCCTCGGGCAGATGAATTCGCGTGACCAGTTCTTGAGGAGAAAGATGCAGTCTTACGATACCGTCATTCACGTAAAACTCGGCCAGCGGATCGCGCCGCACTCCATCGGGACCTGCGATTTCGATCTCGGCCCCCAAGCACAGCAGCGCCGGAGGCGTATCGCCCGAGAAGGCCGCCCAGCAAGTCTTTCCGCCCGGAGCAACATGGCACAGGTCGCCGTCTTTCTTGAGACAGAAACCGCAGCTCTTCCGCCACAGCAGTGACTGGTTGTACCACAGGCAGCGTGTATCGAGACAGATATTGCCGCCTAGCGTGCCCATGTTCCTCAACACCGGAGACGCAACCGTCTTCGTGGCGTGGTACAGCACCGCATAGTCACGTCGAATGAGTTGCGAGTGTTCAATGGAGGCCAGCGTCGTCAGAGCACCAATACTCACTCCTCCGCCGGGCGCTTCATGAATTCCGCGCAACTCGCCAACTCCGCGCAGATCGAGCACATAACTAGGCGTGAACAACTTCTGCTTCATCGAAGGCAGCAGATCGGTTCCGCCGGCAACGACCTTCACCTCGTCCGCGTGCTTGGACAGAAACAAGACGGCCTCATCGAGCGTTCTTGGCCGCAGCAACTGGAAGGTGGGCAGACTCACTCCAAACCTCCTGCTGACGTACCCTGCCGTGCTGGATCAGCCGGATGCCGCTCTGGACCTTTGCCGCGAAACCACAGCGAGCCGCCATGCTCGCGGAGCCTCGCCGGCTGCGTCGGGTCAACACCTTCCGTCATATCGATCTTCTTCAGTCCGCGCTTGACCCGCAGCGCCGTCAAAACACGCTCTGGCGTGAAGGGCGCTTCGCGCAGTCGTACTCCCACAGCGTCGTAGATGGCATTGGAAATCGCAGGAATCGTTGCGGCCAGCGATCCCTCGCCTGCCTCTTTGGCTCCGAATGGGCCCTCGGGATCGATACTCTCGACAATCACGCATTCAACCTCAGGAGACTCAACCGATGACGGACTGCGATACTCCAGCATCCCAGGATTCATGAGCAATCCGTCCTTCCAAACCATCTCTTCCTGCAGCGCCTGGCCCAGCCCCATCCATACCGATCCAATCACCTGTCCCTCAACTGCGACCGGATTCAGCGCCCGCCCACAGTCGTGCGCCGCCCAGATCTTATGGACGGTGACCTCCCCTGTGGCCTCGTCAACACTGACCTCAGCCACTTGCGCCGAGTAGGAGTATGCAGGCGATGGACCCACACCTGCGCCCTTGTGCTTGCCCCCTCGCGCTTCGACTGGCGGAGCATACGAGCCCGTGCCGGTCAGTCCGCCGTGGACATCGATTGCTGCGACCACGGCTTCTTCGAAACTCATGTGCTCCTTCGCACCCTCTTCCTTCCGCGTCTGCAGCACCGAGCCGCGCAAAATCTGTCCATCGACATGGCCTCGGGCGGCCTCCGCCTCGCACGAAACAGAATCGATTTCCAACGACGCCGCGTCCCGCCTGAACACGCGATCATCGCGCATCACAACATTGTCGGGCGCACAATTCATGCGCCTGGCCGCCGCACTCACGATGTTCTTCTTCACGTCTTCCGCCGCTCGCAGCGCGGCGTTGCCCGCCATGAACGTAACCCGGCTGGAGTACGATCCGAGATCAATCGGGGTAAGGTCCGTATCGGCAGCAATCACCCTTACTCGCGACAGGCTGCAGCCGAGAACCTCAGCTACAACCTGAGCCGTCATCGTGTCGGAGCCCTGCCCAATCTCCGACGCTCCCGTGTAGACCACGACGCCACCGTCGCGATCGATCTTGATGTTCACCGTCGAGTGCGGCATGTCGGAACGAATAATGCTGTTTGCCGCGCCGCTCACGTAGTGGCTGCAGGCCATGCCCAGCCCTCGACCATTAGGCAGCTTGCCGCGGCGCTCTTCCCATCCGGATCGCGTGATCACCTGATCGATGCACTCCGGCAGGCCATAGCTCAGTACCCGCAATCCGTTCACCGTGACTGTCGGGGGCTTCAGCAGGTTGGTCCGCCTCATCTCCGCGGGATCGAGGCCAAGCGTCGCCGCGATCTCGTCCATCTGCGACTCAAAGGCGAAGCGCACATTCACGGTGCCATGCCCCCGCATTGCGCCGCACGCCGGCTTGTTGGTCAGCACGCGGAAGCCGTCGTAGCGAATATTTGGGATGTCGTACAGGGCACCGAGCAGAGCGCCTGAGTAAAGAATCGTCACCACGCCGTAGGAGCAGTACGCGCCGCCATCCTGAATGACCCGGCAGCAAACCGACGTGATGCGGCCATCCTTCTTTACGCCAGTTTTGAGGTCGATGATGGTACGCGGGCGTCCGCGATGAGCCCAGAAAACCTCTTCTCGCGTGTAAGTGATCTTCACTGGAGCCTTGGCCGCGCGCGCGGCGACAGCCGCGATGATCTCCAGCGGAATGATCTCGCTCTTACCACCGAAGCCTCCGCCGACTAGCGGCTTGATGACCCGGATCTGCGACATAGGAAGCTCAAGCACCAGCGACAGCTTGTGTTGCAGATAATACGGCACCTGCGTCGACGACCATACCGTCAGCCGTCCCTGCTTGCCGGTGTGCGGATCGACCTCGAAGGCGGCCAGTGTGCAATGCGGCTCCATTGCCGCGTGCGTCACTTCGTTCGCAATGTAACGCGCCTCGGCGACGTAATCCGCCTCAGCAAATCCTTCTTCAGGATCTCCGAAAACGTGGTGATAATCCTTCTCAATATTGTTCGGCCGGTTTTCGTGGATCAGGTCGCGCCCAGCCTTCATCGATTCTTCTGGATCGAAGTAAGCCGGCAGCGGCTCGTACTCGACCTCGATCAACTCGAGCGCCTGCTCGGCGATTTCTTCGCTCACGGCCGCCACGCAAGCTACGTTGTCGCCGACGTAGCGCACCTTGCCCACCGCCAGCGCCGTCTCGTCGTGCCCAACTGGCAGAATTCCGTATTGATTCGGAGCATCTTCTCCAGTAACGACGGCGACGACGCCTTCCAGCGCTCGCGCACGGCTAGTATCAATTCGCCTGATGAGCGCATGCGGATAAGGCGAATGCAGAATCTTGCCCACCAGCATTCCCGGCAAGTTGAAGTCGTCGGTGTACTTGCCTGCCCCGGTCGTCTTGCCTGCGGCGTCGACCATCGCGATCGACTTACCGATTACGGAGAAATCGCTCATTGCCGCCTCGCTCCTGCCAGTTCCGGTTGGCTGCCCTTCCGCTCGGCTTCGATCACGGCCCGAATGGCCTGGTACATCTGCGAGTACCCTGTGCACCGGCACAAGTTGCTGCTCAACGCTCCGCGAATTTCCTCCTCGCTGGGATCGGGATTATTCGCCAGCAGCCAACGCACCGTCATCATGAATCCCGGCGTGCAGAAACCGCACTGTGAGCCGCCGAAATCACCGTATGCCTTCTGCAAAGCTGCCAGTCCGCCGCCATCCGATATGCCCTCTACCGTGGTGATCTCGCAACCCTGGTAGCTCGCCGCCAGCATGGTGCAGGAGAGCATCGGCACTCCATCGACCTGCACCGTGCACGCGCCGCAAGACGAGTCGTCACAACCTCGCTTGGACCCCGTCAGGTCGAGGTCTTGGCGCAGGACATCGAGCAGCAGGCTGTTCGGCTGGACGGCCAGTTCGTGCATTCGCCCGTTGATGCGGAGTTCAATCAGTTCTTTTTTCATCTGCAGAGTCCTTAGTAGAGCGGCACCGACGAGTCGATCTCGCGCGACCAGCGGTCGATGCCTCCGCGCAATGATTGCACCTTCTCGAAGCCTTGTTGCCGCAGCCACGCTGTGACGTTCATCGATCGCACTCCGTGATGGCAGACAACAATAATGTGATCGTCGGGATCAAGCTCCTGGTTAAAGCGCGCTGGAATGTCTCCCATTGGGATGTGTTTGCTTCCGCTGATACGCGCGACGTCAATCTCCCACGGCTCGCGCACATCGAGCACGATGAATTCCTGCCCTGCATCCCGCATCGACTTCACATCGGCAACTGATATCTCGTACTCCATCGAACTCCTACTTTGTGGCAGTTGTAACTACTTCCCTGTCCACTGCGGCCTTCGTTGCTCCAGGTGCGCCTGAATGCCCTCTTGCGCGTCGGAGGTCTTCATGAGTTCATCGAAGTAAATTTGTTCGGAGCGGGCGAGACCCTTGTCGAAATGAATCGAGTCCCACGCGTAGAAAGCTTTCTTGGCCAGGCCCACCGCGGCAGGACTCAACTGCGTCACCCGCGCAATGCATTCGGCAACCAGCGTTTCGGGATCATCGGCCAATCCGTTGACCAAACCGGCGGCCAGCGCTTCCTCGCCGTTGATTGCGCGCCCTGTGAGGATCATCTCGGCGGCCAACTTTTGTCCCACAATCGACGCCAGCGCTGCGGCAGCCACCGGAGGAAAGCAGGCCAGCTTGATCTCCGGAAATCCCCAGACGGAATCAGGTGAGGCGTACACGATGTCGCACAGCAACGCCAACTCGGCCGCGCCTCCCAGACAATGACGACGCACCGCAGCGATTGTCAGCTTCCTGGTTGCGACCACGGCGCGAATCACGCCGTGAAACGCAGTCAGCATGTTACGCACGTTCTCGGGTGTGTGCGCCGCAATGTCTACACCGCTGGAAAACGCGCGTTCCGAACTCACGAAAACGATGGCACTGATCTCGGCCATCGTCTCGATTTGTTCCAACGCGGCCAACAACTCGCCCATCATCTGCATATCGATCACGTTCAGCGGCGGGTTGTTCAGCGTAATCCGGACCGCTGGGACCGACACGTCCACGATGATGCGGTTGAATGCGGTTTTGTCGGTTAACTTCGTCATGGCGTTACCTCCGGCCATGGGCCCGTGTCTTCCGTGGCGCCCTCGCCGGAACAGCAACCGCGGTATTACGATCCAGAAGCAGCCCCGACGAGTCCATCCTGCCTTGCAACCCTTGCAGAAAGATATCGCTCATCTGCCGCGCAATCACGTCGGCGCTCGGATCGACGCGTGGCTTGTACCAGGTGTATAGCCAGTTCATCATCCCGAACAGCGCCATCACCGCAGTGCGCGTCGATATTCCCTTGGTGGCGACTTGCTCCGATCGCTTCGGCGCTTTCGACTTCAGGTCCTCTACCAATCCAACACAGATTCGGTAATATTCCCGTTTGATTGCCGCCAGTTCCGCCCCGTGGCCGTCCTTCAGGACATCATCTTCGTGCGCCAGGACCTTCATCGCCCTCTGGTTGGCTATCGCGTAATCCACGTGGTTGCGCACGAAGATGCGGATGCGCTCTTCAGCGCAAGTGCTTCCTGACAGCCGCTGCCGCAGGTGGTCGATGATGGTGGTGAAGGTGTGCTTCTGGATGTGGTAAAGCAGCTTTTCCTTGGAGTCGAAATAGTAATAAAGTCCGGCCAGCGACATGCCGCTAAGGCGGGACAAGTCGCGCATGGAGGCGCCCTCATATCCCTTTTCGGCAAAAACCTCGGCCGCGTAGGCGAGAATCTCGGAGAACCGCCGGTCGAAGCGGGTATCCTGTTCAGGAGCGCGAGGCTGGACTGGGGTCGCTGACGCTGTCATGGAACGGGCTCCTGAGTCGCCGCAGGCGCAGCAGCTTTCATTCGAACGTTCGTTCTAATTTAACAGATCCCCGGGTCTTCGGACAAATGAGTCTCACGGTCTTGAAATTCCTGAAAAGTACCGGCCGGAATTACCGCCCTCACTTTTGCTGGCAATTTCGGCGCGACTCGCGTAAGGTGACGGTTCGCTGACACTTACGTTGACAAGTATCTGCCCGACAAGGCAAACTGCAGAATCCTGAGGATTGCGTCCCGTACGCCCGGTCAGGACTGGGCCCAGGTGGAACAAGCCGACTCATGACCGCGCAAGCTAAAGTTTCATACCGAATGGAATCCACGCTGGAAAGCGTGAACAAAGCAGAAGAGATGGCTGACCAGTTCGCCGCTCAGGCCGGGTTCGACGAGGACGCTCGCGGCGGACTCACGATGGCGGTGCGGGAAGCCATGATCAACGCGGTTTTGCACGGCAACGCTTATGATCCCGACAAGCGTGTAAATTTGTCGTTTGAACAGAACGGCCGGGAGTTGATAATTACCGTTGGGGACGAAGGCAAGGGACTTGAGCCCGACGAAGTGCCTGATCCCCTTGCGCCGGAGAACCTGATGAAGCAGTCCGGTCGCGGCATATTCTTGATCCGGGCATTTATGGACGAGGTTCGGTTCCGCAAATTGGAACCCGGCACTGAAATTACTTTGATTAAGCGGATCCCAGGTACCGAACTGGACCGCCAGGAGGCTTCCACGTGAGCATGAAAGCAAGTACCCGGCAAGTGGATGGCGTGACCATCGTTGACTTGAGCGGGCGAATCACTCTGGGCGAAGGCAGTGTGGTATTGCGCGACACCATCAAGGACGTTCTCGGCAAAGGCGCCAAGAACATTCTGCTGAACCTGGGCGATGTCAGCTACATCGACAGCTCCGGCATCGGCGAACTGGTCAGCGCGTTCACCTCCGTACAGCGCCAGGGTGGCGACCTCAAGTTGCTGCACCTCACCAAGAAGGTGCACGACCTGCTGCAGATCACCAAGCTCTACACGGTCTTCGATGTGCAGGAAGACGAAGCCAACGCTATCAAGTCCTTCACCAAGTAACTAACCTGTACCGGCCCGAAGCGGCCCCTTGGAAAGCCAGACGCCCTTTCGCGTGCAGCGGAAGGGCGCTCGCTTCCACGGCTGCCTCTGCTCGCCGCAGCCTGTCTGCCCTACAATCAATTCATGTCCCGCATTCCGCGTCTAGATAAAGAACAGGTCGATCCCGAAACCGGGAAGATCTACGACGTTTATCTTCAGGAACGCGGCAACGTTCCCAACATGTTCCGCACAGTGGCGCATCGGCCGGAAATCTTTCGGACCATGATCGCGCATTTCCGCGCGGTGATGAACACTGGCACGGTTCCGGCCAAGCTGAAGGAACTGGTGATCGTACGCACCTCGCAGATCAACCGCTGCGAATATTGACTGTCGTCTCACACCGCCTTGGCAAGGCGGCACGGATGGAGCGACGATCAACTCGAGAATCTTGTTGACTTTCGCAACCGTTCCGATTTCACCGAAGCGGAAAAAGCGACTCTCGAACTCGCCGAAAGGACCACGCGCGATCCCCATGAAGTCGACGACGCCTTCTGGGCGGAATTACGCCGCCACTACGACGAGGGCGAGATCATCGAACTACTCGCGGCAATCGGACTGTTCAACTACTTCAATCGCTTCAATGATGCGCTGCGAATGGAACCGACTAAGTAAGAACCGCTACTAACTTATAACCAGTTCCAGCGCGGCCTCTCTCGCGTGAACTTTCTTAATTCGGCGAGCGAATACCAGGTTCCCCGCCAAATCACCCCCCCTCGCACGAGGGTCAGGACAACCGACCGCGCGATGGCATACGTGAATAGCAGTGTGCCGACGGGATGCAGCAAGACATAGAGCGGCGAAATGTCGCTGCGTGCGGCCATGCCAATGTAAATTGCCACTAGGCTGACCAGAGACGCGATGAATCCTGCCTGCGCCCATCCGCGCGCCAGCCAGACGCCAACAAATGGTCCCAAGTTCACCGCCAGGATTCCGCAAATCGCAAGCGTGGCGAAGGCTGTGTTGTAGTGGAGGATGGCAAAGAAGTTCTTCGTCAGGTTTCGCACCATGCCCACGGCGCCAAATACCCATCGCAGCGTGATCAAGTTGCGTCCAAAAACGACCCGTTGCCGATGGCCTTCTTGCTTCACCACCTCGCCCAGCATCATGTCGTCCAGCACCGCCAACCGCAGGCGTTCATAGGTGCCGATTTGTTCGTACACTTCACGGCGCACCAGGTTGAACGCCCCCACGCCGATCGAATCGCGCGACTTTGGGTCGGCGACCTTCCATGGCCGATGCGCGAACACGAACTGCGACTGAAAGAATGCGATCATCATTCGCTCACCCACCGACTTCATCACCATGGTTGGAAACAGCACAAGGTGATCTGCCTTTGCCCGTTCTGCGTACACCATCGCGCGACGCAGCGCATCGGCCCGAAACACCACGTCAGCGTCGGTAAACAGCAACCAGTCACCGGTTGCCCGCTTCCCCGCCTGCCACATGGCATGTGTCTTGCCTAACCATCCCGGCGGAAGGTCCGTCACGTGAAGCACTGTCAGTCGATGATGTGCAGCTTCTGCCCGCTGCCTCCATTGAGTCTCCAACCGGTCGAGAATAGCGCCGGTCGCGTCTTCCGAGCGGTCGTCAACAGCGATGACCTCATAGTAGGGATAGTCAAGTTGCAGCAATGAAAGCAGCGCCGCCTCGATATGGTCCGCCTCGTTTCGCGCCGGAACTATGATCGTCACTCGGGGCGCGCATCCGGACGCATCTGCGGCAAGCACATCGTACTCGGGAAGCGTGATCTCCACGATCTTGTTCATGTTGAGTGCGACGGCAAACAGGCGTGAGAGCCAGACCGCACCCAGCAAGACGCTGCAACTCCAGACCAGGGGATGGCGCAGAAACTCAGGCCACATCAGGCCTTGGCTCCCTCTGACACAGGTCGGCTATCGCCAGTGGGAAGCGCAGGAGCGAACCTCATACCGTAGAACAGAATCGCGGCCGAGAGCACAACCGCGATGATGGTCGAGAAGAACCCTGCCTGCAGATTGGTCTTATCGGATATCCAGCCAATCAGTGTCGGCGAAAAAGCATCTCCCAGAATATGAATCGTGAACAGATTCACCGCGATCGCCGTAGCCCGAATCCGGGCACTCACGCTGTTTACCAAGGCGGCGTTCAGTGGAGCAGTGTTCAGCAACAGCAGAAACTCGCCCAGAAAAATTGCCGCGTACATCGGCGTTCCAATGAAATAGATCGCAACTACCATGGCTGGTATCGAAAGGGCCATCCCAACTGCCGAAACAAGCTGGTAGGCAGCAGGCGTGCGGCGCAGCAGCCGATCGCCGATCCAGCCGCCGAACAGAGTCGCCACAATTCCGCTGACCAGTGTCATCAGGCCGAACAGAAGATTGGCGTGTTCCAGCGGCACGCCGCGCATGCGCGACAAGAACGTGGGCATCCAGACCTGAAGCCCTCCTACCGCGAACGTCATCATCGCCATCCCGAGGCTGACCGTCCAATACGCCTTGTTGCGCAAGAGGCCCAACACCGTCCCTCGTTCCACGCTGTCGGCCAGGTGATCGCTCGCGCCACGCTGCGGCTCTTTGAGCAGACAAACCCCAAACGCCAGCACTAGCCCGGGGATGGCGCACACGAGGAAAGGCATTCGCCAGCCATGCGCGTGCCCCAGGTAGCCGCCGACGAGGTATCCCAGGGCCGTGCCGGCTGGAATTGCCAGATAGAAGATCGAGAGCACGCGCCCGCGCCGGTTCTCCGGAAAAAGGTCAGCGATGAACGCCGGAGAAATGACGACAAACGTCGCTTCGCCAATCCCGACGATTAAGTGGCGAAGCAGCAACTCGTCGTAGTTGTG
The DNA here is from genome assembly GCA_963699185.1 of uncultured Acidobacteriaceae bacterium. Taxonomy (GTDB): domain Bacteria; phylum Acidobacteriota; class Terriglobia; order Terriglobales; family Acidobacteriaceae; genus DASRAA01. Next base: position 3,790,422 of record OY969419.1, read on the forward strand.
GGTAACTGCGGTTAAGAGGGTTGCGACGCTCCAGACGAGCGCGCCCGCTGCCATGATCCACTTGCGCGGATACCGGTCCGCCAAAGGAGCGATCAGCGGCGCAGCGATCATGTAGCAAGCAAAGAACGCCGAGGTGAGAAATCCAACCTGCTTGTCGCTAAGGACAAACTCCGCCTTCACCAACTCCTGCACCGCGAACAGGATGGACCGGTCGATGTAATTGATGAAATTCAGCCCGGTCAGCAGCAGCAAAGCGACCCAGGCGTTGGTCTTCGAAGTCATCGGTTGGCGGAGGATATCACGGGACCTCCCGTTCCACTATGCCGGCTTCTCAGGCCTTGGATAACGCGCAATCACCACCGTCCCGATCCCACCGCGCGGGCGAAACTCACCTTTAATTTCCGCCCACTTCGGCCTGGCCGCTCGCACCACGTCTTCCAGCACGCGATTGACGATGTTCTCCTGGAAGATTCCGAGGTTGCGATACGAAGTCAGGTACTCCTTCAGCGACTTCAGTTCAAGGCAGACCTTATCGGGCATGTAGCGGATCCAGAGAATGCCAAAGTCGGGCAATCCCGTCTTCGGGCACACCGACGTGAACTCGGGAACATCGATCACGATCTCGTAGTTCGGGAACTGGTTTGGCCAGGTCTCGATCTCGGGGAGTTTGGCGTCGAGACCTGATTCGGCATGCTCGAGGGTGTAGCGCTTGCTTTTTGCCATGACGTAATTGTAATCGGCGGCTGGCTCACCGATTCGCAAAGCCCTGACGAACGGCAGCGTGAATCCTGCCCTGCGACCCACGATTCACTTCGAAATCTTGCGCCTGTTGTCATCGTTTGGTTGCTCCACTGGGTGAAGGTTCGGAGCATAGCCTACGCTATACTGTTCCCTTTGGACACTGATGGAAGAGTTAACTGAGCGCGGCCGAACTCGACTGAGCTGGAATCCTCGCTGGATCATTACCGTCGGTGTCATTCTGGCAGCGGTGATCCTGGTGTCGGTCGTGTCGCTCCGCCGTTCGCAGGTGCAAGTTCGTACCGCGCGAGCATACCGCGAGACCATCACCTCAAGTATCGCCACCAATGGCAAAATCGAGCCCATCGACAATTTCGAAGCTCATGCTCCCATGTCCGCCACAGTCAAGCGGGCCACAATTCTTCCCGGGGAATGGGTGAAGGCGAACCAGTTGCTCCTCCAGTTGGATGATTCCGACGCCCGTGCGCAAGTCGCGCGCGCCCAGGCGCAAGTCAAGGGCGCTGAAGCTGAACTGTTGGCCGTCTCGGCCGGAGGCAGCCAGGAAGAAGTGCTCACCACGCGCAACGCGCTGGTAAAAGCGCAGGCCGACCGCGACACCGCGCAGAAAAATCTGAATGCCATGCAGCGCCTGCTGCAAAGCGGCGCTGCCTCGCAAGGCGAAGTCGATGCGGCGCAGGCGCAACTGCGCGTGGCCGAAGCCAATCTTCACACCCTCGAACAAAAGCTCCACGACCGGTTCTCTAAACCTGAAATCAGCCACGCGGAAGCCCAACTCGCCGAAGCCCGCGCCGCTCTTGCGGCGGCCACCGACCTGCTCCACAACCTGAATATCTCGTCGCCTCATTCTGGCATGGCGTACAACCTGCCTGTGCGTAAGGACACTTTCGTAGCGGCGGGCGACCTTCTGGTACAGGTCGCTGATCTGCACCACGTCCGAGTGCGCGCGTTCGTCGACGAGCCGGAGATTGGCCGCCTGCAGAAGGGCCAGCCTGTCGAAGTCGCATGGGACGCGCTTCCCGGGCGCGTGTGGAAAACCACCATCGAAGCTCTACCCACCAACGTTGTTCAGCGCGGAACTCGCATGGTGGGTGAAGTCACGTGCCTGCTTGACAACGCCGACCTCAAACTTTTGCCCAACACCAACGTGAGCGTGGCCGTGGTGCTGGCGCGCCACGAAAACGCCCTCACGTTGCCGCGAGAGGCGGTCCGTCAGGACGCAGAGGGCAAGTACGTTTTCCAGGTCGTCAACGGGAAGCTCAAGCGGCGCAACGTCCAGACATCGGTGTCGAACCTCACCCGGGTCGAGATCACCAGCGGAATTCCGGATGATGCCGTGCTGGCGCTGGGCGCGGTGAACATGCAACCGCTGCGCGACGGAATGCCGGTCAAGAACCCGACGTAATGAAATCGTTACTGCGCAAAATCTCGATCGTACTGCTGACTCTTTTTTGCGGCCTGCTTCCTTCGGCGGCCGACTCCGCCGTGGAACAGATGCTCGCCTCCGGCAGCATCGACGATGCCATTAAAACGCTCTCCGGCCGGAATGACGCGGCGTCGCTCAACCTGTTGTCGCGCGCCTATTACGAAATTGAACAGTGGGACAACGCTGTAAAGAATGGCGAGCGCGCTGTCAGCGCCAGTCCAGACAACGCCCTCTATCACCTCTGGCTGGGACGTGAGTATGGAGAGAAGGCATCGGCATCCAATCCAATGTCGGCAGCGTCATTGGCGCGCAAGGCGAAGAGTGAGTTCGAAATGGCGGTAAAGCTCGACCCGGCCAATGTGCAAGCTCACGCCGACCTTGCCGAGTACTACACCGACGCTCCATCCATCATGGGGGGAGGCACTGACAAGGCCGGCGACCAGGCCACGCAAGTTGCCAAGTACGATCAAGCCACTTCGCATTGGATCCTGGCAATCATCGCGGAAAAAGCAAAGCGATACCCTGATGCCGAGAACGAACTTCGGCAAGCCATTAAGGTCGCGAAGAACCCGGCGCAGTACTGGATGAACCTGGCATCCTTCTTTCGGCGGCGCTCCCGCCTCGATGACATGCAGAACGCGATTTCCCAAGCCCTGGCGCAACCCAACAAGAACGCTGAGGTTTATTACAATGCGGCGAGCGAGCTGCTCCAGTCCGGCCGGGACTTCCCTAACGCCGCGCAATACGTGAAGACGTACTTGTCGTCGAACGCCATGGTGGAAGATGCACCGGCCTTCCGCGCTCACTATTTGCTGGGTCAGATCTTCGAGAAAATGGGCAACAAGGCAAGCGCGGTGGCCGAGTACAAGGCGTCGTTCGCGTTAGCGTCTGGTTTCGCGCCTGCCCAAAAAGCACTGGGCCGGTTGCAGTGAAGACTGTCGGCATGAGATTGCGATCGAACCATCGGCGCTCGTCCCACGCAACCCGGCATTGCGGAATGACGATGTGCGGGATTAGGCCGTATGGAATGACGTCTCGCGCGCTGGCTCGCCTGCACCGCGTCGCCAAACTGTTCGGCGTCGTCGGCGCTCTGTCGTGTCTCGTTGCCAACCTCTGCGCCCAAGCTGCTCCACCCGCCGAATCGCTTCGCTTTCGCACAGCAGTCGACTTGGCGCTGCAGCACAGTGGCGTGATGGGCATCGCGGCCATCAACCAGTGGCGATCTCAGAAGGCCTATGAGGAGGTCCGCAATCACTGGCTGCCTCAGCTCACCGCCGGTTCAGGGCTGGGATATTCCTTAGGCTTTCCTCTCACTCTCGAAGGTTCCGCGCCGTCGGTGTTCAATTTCACCTCGACGCAATCCGTATTCAACCTTTCCCTGAAGCAATTCCTCAAGGCGGCAAAGATCGACTGGAAAGCCGCCTCTTTCGATGTGCAGGACAAGCGCGCCGAGGTAATCCTGGATACGGCACTGTCTTACGCACAACTGGTAGACCTCACGGCCAAGCTCACGACACTCTCAGACGCTCAGACCGCCGCCGATAAGGCCGAGTTCATAACCGAGCAGCGCCTCAAGGAAGGCGTTGACAGCAAGCTCGAACTCACCCGAAGTCAGCTCGCTGCCGCGCGCATTCGCCTGCGCATCGCCGACACCCAAGGTCAGCTCGACGTCCTGCGCGAGCACCTTGCGAAACTGACTGGCTTGACCCCTGCCGACGTCCAACCCGATCCAGAATCCATGCCGCAACTCCCACTCTTTTCGCAGGAAGACGACCTCTCAGCCAGAGCTGTTGCCAACAGTCCAGTCGTCAAGCTGGCCGACCAGAAAGTCGAAGCCGCCGCGGCGCGCGCCAAGGGTGAACATAGAGCCAACCTGCCCTATGCCGACTTGGCCTCGCAGTATGCGTACTTAGCGCGGTACAACAATTACGACCAATATTTCCTGAAGTACACCAGCAACAATCTCGCTGCCGGCCTCAACATAAGGTTCCCCTTCTTTAACCCGGTGCAGAAGGCGCGGGCTTCCCAAGCCGACGCCGACACCATGTTGGCACGCAAACAAGCGGACCTTACCCGGAACGATGTCGGCGAGAACGCCCTCAAACTGCAGCGGTCGTTGCGGCAATTGCAGGCGGCGAGGGACGTCGCCAAGCTGGAGTGGCAGGTTTCGCAAGGAGACTTGGAGGCGGTGCGGGCGCGCATTCAGACTGGCGCTGCCAATACCCGCGACGAGCAAGTCTCCCAACTCGACGTGAATGACAAATATGCTGCCTATCTTGATACCGAGTTCGAACTGGCGCGCGCCGGACTCCAACTGCTGAGGATTACCGGAGAACTGGAAAATTGGGCCATTCCGTCCCTATAAGTCACCATTCGCTGCATGTCACAAAAGCCCTCTAACTGAAACATTTTCAAGAGCTTCCACGCGACTCACATCATCCAAACAGTGTTAAAATGATAGGTACGACTATGCCTTTGAAAACTCTGTTTCTAAACCCACCCTCGTTCGAGAACTATGACGGCGGCGCAAGCTCGCGTTGGCCTGCAACCCGCGAGATCGAGTCCTATTGGTACCCCGTGTGGCTGGCTTATCCGGCAGGCATGCTGGAAGGCTCCCGCATGCTCGACGCTCCGCCGCATCACGTGAGCGCAGAAGAGACCATCGAGATTGGCAAGGGTTTTGACTTCCTCGTGCTGTTTACCAGCACGCCCGGCTTCCCCGGCGACATCAAACTCGCTGCCCGGATGAAAGAGGCCAATCCGAATCTCAAGGTCTGCTTCGTTGGTCCTCACGTTACGACTCTGCCCGAAAAGTCGCTCGCCGACGGACAGGCCATCGACTTCATCGTGCGCCGTGAGTTCGACTACGCAACCGTGGAATACGCCAATGGCAAGCCTCTCAGCGAGATTCTGGGCGCCTCGTACCGCGGCCCCAACGGCACAGTGATTCATAATCCTGACCGTCCTGCAGTGTCGGATCTCGACGCGCTGCCGGATGTGGTTGACGTTTACAAGCGCGACATCGATCCCCGCCGCTACAACGTCCCGTTCTTGTTGTATCCCTTCGTTTCGCTCTACACGACCCGTGGCTGCCCGGCGCAGTGCACTTTCTGCCTGTGGCCCCAGACGCTGAGCGGACATCCCTGGCGCAAGCGTTCATCCGACGCCGTGGCCGCCGAAATGAAGAAGGCCATGGAATACTGGCCCTGGGTAAAAGAATTCTTCTTCGACGACGACACGTTTAACATTCAGAAGGCGCGCACCATCGAGCTTTGCGAGAAGCTCAAGCCGCTGAAGATGACCTGGTCGTGCACCTCGCGCGTCACCACCGATTACGAGACGCTCAAGGCGATGAAGGAAGCCGGATGCCGTCTGCTGATCGTCGGCTACGAGTCAGGCGACCCGCAGATCCTGAAGAACGTCAAGAAGGGCGCAACCGTAGAACGCGCGCGCCAGTTCACCAAGGACTGCAAGAAGCTGGGCCTGATCGTCCACGGCGACTTCATTCTCGGCCTGCCCGGCGAGACCAAGGAAACCATTCGTACTACCATCGACTTCGCCAAGGAACTCGACGTCGAGACGATTCAGGTATCGGTCGCCCACGCCTATCCCGGAACCGAACTGTACGATTACGCCAAAGCCAACGGCTTCATCCTTAATGAAGGCGCTCAGATGGTTGACGATTCCGGCCACCAGGTTGCCATGATCGAGTATCCCGGTCTGCCCCGCGACTACGTGATGGAGATGGTGCACCGCTTCTACGACGAGTACTATTTCCGTCCGAAAGCCATCTACCGCATCGTGCGCAAGGCCGTATTCAACAACGAGGAACGCAAGCGCCTCTACGTGGAAGCCAAGCAGTTCATGACTCTTCGTGCATCGCGCAATCGTGCGGTCAAGGAAGCCCGCAAGATCCAGGGCACACTGACCACGGCTGCTTCGCAAGCCGGCACCAGCGCCCACGACTAGCTCGTTTTTATTTTTGCCGTTCCGAGTCGGGTGCCCTGTTCAAGCGAAGCTTGAGCGGGGTTTTTGTCCGACGATCGTAGCGGGCCGGCGCTTATATTTGGGCGTTAGCTCAGGGCTTTTTGCCCAGCGGATTTTCCGCAACGCTTTGTATCAGGGCACGACTTGAGTCGCGCCGAAACCTTTCATTTTTTCATCTTGAGCAGGCTTCAGCCCGCGCAATGTCTTTACTAATTACTAATTGCTAGTTGCTAATTGCTTCTTTTGACCGCCCGCAAATATCTCGTTCTCTTGCTCGTCATCGTCTGCGCCGCCTGCGGTGACGTCTCGCTCGCGCGCGGCATGAAGGCTTTTGGCGCGGTCACGCTAGCCAACCTTCCGACCCTTTACACTGCGCTGCTCAACCCGTGGACGCTGCTCGGCATTCTGCTGCTCCTCGGCTTCTTCGCCAGTTATCTTTCTGCCCTATCCTGGGCCGACCTCACTTACGTTTTGCCTGCCACATCGCTCAGCTACATCCTGATGGTGCTGCTGGCCAGGTTCTTCCTGCACGAGCACGTCTCCATCTGGCGTTGGCTCGGCGTAGCGCTCATCGTCACTGGTGTAGGCTTCGTGGCGAGCGGTCCCGAGGCGACTCCCGGCGCGCACCACCACAATCGCATTGAAACAGTCTACGGACCGGTCGGCGCGCTGGGAGAGGTCGCTGACAGAACGGGCGAAGCATGAGCAACGTCGCCGTGTGGGGAGGCATCGCAACGGTCGTAGTCGCCTCAACTCTTGGCGACGTACTGCAATCGCGCGCCATGAAGGAAATCGGTGACCTTGGACTGGTTCGCAAGTCCGAAGGACTGTGGGCAGTCATTCGCCGCGTTATCACGAACGGCCGCTTCATGCTCGGCCTGGGCTTCATGGCGGTGGGCTTCTTCAGCCTGTTGATCACCCTGTCGTGGGGTGACGTGAGCATCGTCGGCCCGGCGTCAGCGTCGCTGACTTTCCTCGCTAACGCTCTCGTGGCCCATGTCTATCTGAAGGAAAATGTGGACCGTCGCCGCTGGATGGCCGCCCTCTGCGTCGCCGGCGGCGTCGCTCTGCTGGCGCACTAGCGCACACAGTCGGTCTACCGGCTGGCCAAGGCTTTCGCGGCATAGGCGAGTTCTTCCGTAGCGGGTAATGTAATTCTTTCTCTCCCGTCGAAATTCTTTTGCTTCTGGCACCTTTGTCTGTAGGATTGCTGCGCCGAGTTGGTGTATCGTTTGCGCCACCTTGCCTCCCTTCGTCAAGTTTTTTCCAGCCTGGCCAAACCCGAGGAAACCTAAAAATCCAATTGAGGTGTCAATATGACCAATTCGCTTGCTGCGAAGGGAATGCTCGCTTTCGCTGCGCTTGCCCTGCTGCTGCCCGCAATGATGACAGCGCAGGACGTTTTCAACTCCCCTTACGTGGTCACCGGTGAAACCGGTACTGTCCACATCCATCTCACGCCGGAAATGACCCGCCAGCTCATGGCCCAGCAGGGCCCCACACTCGCGCCCGGAGTGCTGAGTTACCACGGCGGCCCAATCATGACTGGCGTAACTCTATACGCCATCTTCTGGGTTCCGGCGAAACTGCAGAATGGGAACCCCACCAGCCTCACGGCCAAATACGAGTCGGTGGCCAAGCAGTTCCTTGCCGACTATCCCTACCACGGAATTGCTAACAACAGCACTCAGTATTACTCCACCAAAAACAGTGTCAACACTTACTTCGTTGGCATTGGTGGATTGGCTGGCTCGGTGGTGGATACCGATCCCTATCCCGCCAGCGGCTGCTCCGATAGCGTGACCCCGGGTAACTGCATCACTGATGCTCAGTTGCAGGCGGAAATCTCCAAGGTGTTGACAGCGCAAAAGTGGACACCCGGCTTGAACAAAATGTTCATTGTCTTCACCTCCATCGGCGAGGGCTCATGCTTCAACAGCACCTCTTCGAGCTGCGCGTACACCAATTACTGTGCCTACCATGGCTACTTCGGCACCACCACCAGCCCGACGATCTACGCCAACATGCCCTACGCCAACCCCACCTACTGTTACGATCCTGCAACCCATCAGCATGATCCGAGCGGCGACATCCCATCCGACGCAAATGTCAACGTTACAAGCCACGAGATTACCGAGGCGACCACGGATCCGGAGCTCAATGCCTGGTGGGATTCAGCGAACGGTGAGGAAATTGGCGACCTGTGTGCGTGGAATTTCGGCGGCATCAGCGGTGATTGGGATGGCGGTCTGGCCGACCAGAACTGGAACGGCCACTACTATGATTTGCAACTGGAGTACGACAACCACACCAGTACGTGCGTCAAAGTCGGCCCCTAGTGTGACGTCCAGACGAAGCTCTGAACTCCGTCTGCGTTGGAACTGAGAGCCGCTCAAGCGCAACCGCCCCACCCTGCCGAACAGGGTGGGGATCACATCGTGCGCTCCGCCTGCGCGGTTGGCCCACGTTTCCCTGTCGTTGAGAAATGTGGGATACGGCGCGTGGCGCACATTTCCCTGTCGCTGGGAAATGTGGGATCCGTACCCTCCCGACCATTGGCTATGTACATCCGTCACGCTGACGCGTGACTACGCTCGCGCCCGTTTCCGTGCGAAGTAGGAGTAAATCGGAATTCCCGACAGGATCAGGACGCAACCCCACATCGAAATCCGGAGGTTCTCCTGAAACGTGTAGTACAGCAACACTGCCGCCACCAGCACGAAGACCGCTGGAACCACCGGATAGCCCCAGGTCTTATATGGCCGCGGCGCGTTCGGCTCTTTGCGGCGCAATACAAAGACCGTGCTTGCGGCGATCATGTAGAACAGCCACTCGGCAAAAATCGTCAGCGAAAACAACTGGCGGAAGTTCCCGCCGAACAGCAGCAGCACAATCGACAACACCAGTTGCACGATGAGCGCGACCGAAGGGGTGTGGAAGCGCGGATGAACGTCTGCCATGGCCTTGAAGAAATATCCGTCACGCGCCATGGCGTAAGGAATGCGTGCCCCGCTCATGATGGTGCCATTCAGCCCGACCAACATCGACAATGCCATGCCGATCGAAACGATGGCTGCTCCCCAAACGCCCACGGCAATGGCGGTTGCGTCCGACGACGGACGCGCCGCCACCGCAATCTGGGAAGCGGGCAAGACGTACTGCACAGCGGCATTGTTCAGCATATACAGCACGCCAACGATGCCGACACCGGCTATCAGCGCGATCGGAATCGTGCGCTCCGGTTGCCTTATCTCACCGCTAACCATGTTCAGATCGTTCCAGCCGTCGTAAGCCCACAGCGCTGCCACGAGAGCGGCCATGAAACCTGCAACTCCACCTGCGGCGCCAGCGTAATGAGTGCTGAAGTTCTTCCACGTACCGCTGGCCGCGGTAAATCCAACCACGGCCACGCCGACGATCATCACCACCTTCAGGATGGTGAAGACCAACTGGAACTCGCCCGCCTTTTTCACTCCCAGGTAGTTCAGCCAGGTGATGAGCACGGCAGCACTGATAGCCACGAGCTGGCCATACGTAACCACGAACGGCCAGCGCATGGCTGCCTCGCTGAAGAACGCAAGCGCGGGGAACGTGCCGAGGACGCGCACGATACCCGTTGCAATGGTCGCGATCGACCCCGGCTTGGCGACAATGAACCACGTCCACGCATAGAGAAACGCCGGCAAAGGACCATAGGCGTCGCGGATGTAGACGTACTCTCCGCCGGCCTGCGGCTTCATCGCGCCCAATTCGGCATAGGTGATCGCACCTGCCATGGAAAGCAGGCCGCCGACGATCCATGCCAGGTACACCAGTCGCGCCGAGCCAACCGCCTGCATCATCTCGGCGGGAACCAGAAAGATGCCGCTGCCAATGATCGTGCCGACAACAATGGCACTGGCCTGGCTTACACCCAACTCGCGAAGCAGTGTTGGGGCCTTGGTATTGGTCTCAGTCACGTGGAGAATTTTTGGTGGCGTGTTCAGCCGACAGCAGATTGGACTATAAACGATATCAATGTGGTGATGCAGTCGATCGTGAGCTGCCCTGGCAATCGTTCAGACACAGGCATCTTGACGGAATTCCACAGCAATCGGGCGAAGCCGCTTGAGTAAATGCCCTCAGGTCAATATATTGTGATCATTCTAAAGGCTCCGTCAGAGAGCCGGCGCAACAAGGTGAAGTAAGTGTCCCCAGAATTGGAATTCATCCGGCGCGAAACCGAACGCGCTACCCGCGGCGTGCCTCCCGCTGCGTTATCGCAGGCGCCGGTTGGCAAGTGGAATTCGGCTCAGATCCTGGAACATCTTTTGCTCACCTATACGGCCACCACGAAAGGGATGTTGCGCACCATGGACGCCGGGCAACCCCAGCGCGGAAAGCCCGATTTCAAGCAACGGCTGAAGCGTATTTACGTTCTGGGAATCGGCCGCTTTCCCGCGGGAATTGAAGCGCCGCAACATACGGTACCTCGTCCGGAACTGGGCGCCGAGCCGCTTCGTCGCTTTAACGATGCATTGGTTGCCATGGATGCGACACTCGCAGATGCCGAGAAGCGATTCGGAAGTGGTACCCGCGTACTCAACCACCCGGTTCTCGGTCCGCTGACCGCACAAGAGTGGCGACGGTTTCACCAGGTCCACGGACGTCATCATTTGAGACAGGTAGTCGCCCGAGTCAACGATCAATCTTAGGTGTCGAAAACGTCACCGAAAAAGCTCCAAATACCAGGCCCAGATTGGTCGTCCGACAAACAACGCGATGAGAGAACTTGCGCCCAGAAACACGCCGAAGGGCACTTCGGTGAGGAGGAACGAGCGAGCGCCCCCGTCGGAGTTCGTTTGGACAAGAGCAGGCTCAAAATTCGTCTTTCGATTTAACAGGAGCATGGTCACGGCGAAGACCGTCGCCATGATCGGCGACAGAAAGACAACCAGCACGGTCAACTTCAGCCCGAGAAACCCTCCGACCATCGCAATCAGGGCAATGTCACCGAAGCCCACGCCGTGCCGTCCGCGCAGCAGGTAATACAGCGCCCAAGCCAGGTAGAAGAATCCCGCTCCGAACCCCGCACCAACAAACGAATCAAGAAAATACAATTCGGAATTCGACGGGGCGCTGCGCGCGCCAACTACGTTGAGCAGGAACTGCGTGCCAGAAGCATCGATCGATCCGAACCACGCCGTCGCGAGTCCGATGCCTATTCCTGGGTAGGTAAATTCATGCGGTAGCAGCCCGGTCTCGGCGTCCATAAAGATGAGGCCAACAATCAGAAAGCAGAACACGCAAAACTTGAGCGTTAGCCACGTGGTTCCGAAGCTGCTGTAACAGGCGACGAAAAGGCCCGCCGTCAGCAGCTCCACGAGAGGATAGCGAAGCGATATGGGCTGCCCACAATCACGACATCTGCCGCGAAGAACGATCCAACTCAGCAGTGGGATGTTGTCCCGCCAGCGAATCGGCTTCTGGCAGTGCGGACAGTGTGACCGTGGAGAGACGATCGACTGATCGCGTGGGATGCGCGCAATGCAGACGTTGAGGAAGCTGCCGAACGCCAGTCCCACGACGAACAGCGCGCACTCGAGAAGAACTTCCAAGGCCTACTAGAGTACGTCCTCTCCCACGAGGGATGGAAGAGCGCATCTCGTAACTCTTGGCTGCGCCCCACTACTGCAGAGGTGTGCGCCCCGCGTTGCGGTTATTGGAAGCCTGCTCCGTTACGGTTACCGTGTTGATCAACAAGAAGCTGAGGGTGGCTTCCGGAGCGAGCTTGATCTGTTCACCCTTCTTCGTCGCCGCCACACCGGTCCCAGCTCCCGCACCGGCCACCGAACCGATGCCTGCGCCCTTTCCGCCGCCGGCGAGTCCGCCGATAATCGCACCCACCGCCGCGCCGCCACCGGCCTTGATAGCCGTGTTCTTCCCTTCGCCCTTGCCTTGGCGCGACCACTGATTCGTCTGGATGTTGTAGGTCTTGCCGTTCACGGACAGTGAGGTGAGCTCAAGAGTAAGCGCCGAATTGCCCGCAAACCGGCCAGCGCTTTTCACATCGACAACGTGTCCCGCTACGTCGGCTCCCGATGGAATCACCGTCTCATCGTCGATCATGATCGGAGCGCCAAGCGTGGCATGAAATGAATCCCCTGTCTGGTTGCGTTCGGTGTCGAGGGCATCGTTGAGCCGAACCGTCAACTGCGTCCCGGCGGGAACTGTGACTTTCTTGGGTGCCGGAGGCGGCGGTGGTGGGGCCTGGGCGACAGCAGGCGCTGGCGCGGATGCCACCTGCGTGCTCGGGGCGCCTCTACTGCTGTCGCTGCTCTTCGCGGCACCTGGCCCGTAATCCGTATCCAAGTCGTGTCCCACAGCCTGACTCTTGGCCGATTTCTTCCTGGACTGCGCAAGCGCGGGAGTGTTCGCCTCTGCCTGTATACCACTGGTCGAGGACTGCGCTTGTTGCACTACAAGATTGTTAACGACTGTCTTGACGCCTTGCACGGTGGCGGCATCGCTTGCTGCTGAAGTCCGTTCGACCTCGCTGTCTACATCGCCGCTAAGCGTAACCACGCCATCGTTGGTCTGGACTCCAATCTCACGGCTGCCGATCCGGGAATCCTGACTGATCTTGCCCTGCACTTCAGCCGCGACCTGCGCATCCGTGCGGCTGGGGCTTTGTTGCAAGCTGATAATGCGACGACCGCGGCAAGCATCGCCGCTATTCCAAGCAGTCGGGACTTGTCGTTCATGGTGCTTCCTCAAGAACCTCTCGAAGACTAAACCCGAATTCCGCCAACTTGTCGCTAAGAACCAGACCGGGATATCTCAGTGATAAGAACCTGCGGGCGTCAACGAGAAAAAAGCCAGGAATGTGCCCCGGCCCTTTCGCAGTAGTTCGACACTCATTACGTTCAGTTCGGCGCGTCGGTCACGCGGTTGTTGATGGCAAACAGCGCCAACTCCAGCCGGCTGCTGACTCCTACTTTGTCGAAGATGTTCGTCAGGTGGTGTTTCACCGTGTCTTCGCTGAGCGAGAACTTCCGGGCAATCTCTTTATTACTCAATCCCGCGACGATGGTCGTCAGGATGTCCATTTCCCGCTTGGTCAGCCCGAAATTCTTCTGCGGCCTTTCACCCGAAGCGTTGAGCCGCATGAACTCCACAATATCGCCCACAGCCTCGCGACCGATCCAGTACTCACCTGCCATCACGGTGCGAATGGCTTTCATGAGCAACTGGGTGGCGGCCTCCTTCATCACCACACCGCGGGCTCCTAACTGCAACGCCTGCACGATTTGAATGCGTTCAATTGCGGCCGTAAGCACAATGATCTTGGTGTTCTTTCCCTCGCCGGCGGTGGAGAGTTCTCGCATGGCTTCCATGCCCGGCATCTTGGGCATATTGAGGTCCAGCAGCAACACGTCTGGTTCAACCTCCCTGGTCTGGGCCACTGCTTCGTTGCCGTCGGCGGCCTCCCCCACGACTTCCAGTTCCGGTTCAGCCTCCAGCAATCGGCGGAGCCCGTCGCGAAAGATTGTGTGATCATCCGCTATGACGATACGCACTGTAGCGACTTTACTATCCATAAAATTCATACCCTTTCTGAGGAACCGTTATTTCCAACCTCGAACCGTGGCCAGGACTCGACTCGATCACCAGATCGCCTCCGATGGCTCGAACCCGTTCCTTGATGACCGTCGGGCCCCGATGAAGATCGTCCAACTCTGTCAGCGTCAGCCGCCCAGTGAACGGAAATCCCCGACCGTCATCATCGATCACCAGCCTCCACAGGCCGTTCTGCGCCCCGAACCGCACGTAGACCGACCGCGCCTGGCTATGCTTCCTGACATTCACCAGGCCTTCCTGCACCACTCTGGCCAACTCTCGGCAAGCAGATGCGGGGAGAGTAACTTCTTCTAATTCGGAAACAAATCGTGCGTCAACCCCGGTGTCGCTGCGAAAACGTTCTACGAGTTGCACCAGAAAGTCAAGGAATTGATGTGGTCCAATCTCGACTGGCCTCATACTCTGCATCAGTTCCCGCATGTTCAGCACTTCTTCCCGCAATAATTGCTGAATGTGACCCAACTCGGCGGATTGGGAATTGCCATTGGCCCGCCGCCGCAAAACGTCCACTTGCATCTCTATGCTGATCAGGGACTGTATAGCCGTGTCGTGCAGTTCGCGGGCCACCCGAGCGCGCTCCATCGCCCCGGCACGCGATCGCAGCCGCCGGAAAAGATAAATCGAATAAAGTGCAGGAGCGACTTGCCCGAGGACACTCTGCGCAAAACGCAATTCCCGCTCCCGGTTCCAACCCAGCCGACCATTCACCAGCACAAACCGCCCGCTCCACTCCCGTCCTACCTCTAGTTTTACTGCCAGCACAGACTCCACTCCCTCGACGGGCATCCGCAATGCCTTCAACTCGCTGGAGTTCAGCCGCCGTCCTTCGTCGTCAATGGCATCAATCGCCAAGCCCCCGTACTTCTCGCGCCTCATGTAGAACGTGTGAGGATACTCTTCCATCAGTGCCGAACTGCGCTCACTCCCCCCAAGCTCCCGCATCTCGTGGACCGGCTTCGCAAGCTGCCTGATGTCCCAACGGTAGAGCCTGCCTGAGCCCGTCTGCGTCACCACTTCGTACACCCGCTCACCACCGAACACCCTTGCCAGTTGCGCCGAACTCTCGGCCAATGCCTCGCTGAGGCGGCTCCCAACTCTGGCTTGCGAAAGCAGATGATTGGTTAGCGCAATTTCAGCCCGTAACTCTTTCTCACGTTCTGCGAGATAGCCCAGCAAGAAGCCGCTCATCACCAGAAAGCCACACCGCAAAACCAGCCGCGACCACCCCAGCGGAGTGAACAACAGGTGGTTGAGCTGCGCCGGCCCGTAAGCAACCACCGTCTCCTGCAGCAATAGCAGCGCAACGCTAATCAGCGACGTCAACACCGTTTCATAGAGCCCGAAACGGAAGGCGGTCGTCATCAGCGCAAAGAGAAAAAATACGAACACCAGGCTGCTGGGAGGATCCGCAAATAAGCAAAGAACGATCGGCCAGAACACGTCGCTCAATTGCATGATGCGAACGAACGCCGTCCCATGGTCAGGATTCATCAGCAGCCAGATCAGGAACCCCAGACTCTGGACGCAGTACACCAGCAACAGAAAGATCAGCAACTGGTTGTAAGGGTCGGGAGCTAATGGATGAAGCAGCTCAACGACCAGCGCCGTCCCGCCCAGAAACACCCTCGCGATGCCCAAAACCCGTTCAAAGCGGGGGTTCTCATACCGCAGCCCTGTAGCTCGGAGCCGGGTCAGAAACCGCGGAGCAAAGGGTGAAGGGCGCACAACATCGTCCTTGTTATAGCTGGAAGCCGACGCTGCAAGATTATGCACACGAAAGAGCCAAACTTCAATCCACCCTTGGTGTGAGCCGCCCTCCGCGAGCCTTCGCCGATGTAGCATAGCGTTGGTATAACATTGACAGCAAACGGTTTCGGAAGGCTCCCAAAGTGATACTGACCAGAATCGCTCTATTCGCAGTTCTAGGCTTGACAGCGGTTTCCATGACGGCATTCGAAACCCCGGCGGACAAACCGCCTCAAACCGGCGCAAACTCCACCGGCACCATCAACGGCTACCAACCAAAGTGGTGGAAAGAAGCCATCGTCTATCAGGTCTATCCGCGATCGTTTAAGGACTCCAGCGGAGACGGCATCGGCGACCTCAAAGGAATCACCTCCGAACTCGACTACATCCAGGGTTTGGGCGTGAATGTCGTCTGGCTTAGCCCGCACTACGATTCGCCCAACGCCGACAACGGTTACGACATTCGCAACTACCGCAAAGTCATGACCGAGTTCGGCACCATGGCCGACTTCGATGAACTGCTTAAGGGCATCAAGCAACGCCACATGAAGCTGATCCTCGATCTCGTGGTCAACCACAGCAGCGACGAGCACGCCTGGTTTGTCGAGAGCCGGAAGTCCAAGGACAACGCCTATCGCGACTACTACATCTGGCGTCCGGCAAAAGACGGCAATGTCCCCAACAATTGGACCTCGTTCTTCTCCGGCTCGGCCTGGAAGCTCGATCCCACGACCGGCGAATACTACCTGCATCTCTTCGCCGAGAAGCAACCCGACCTCAACTGGGACAACCCCAAGGTCCGCACCGAAGTTTACGACCTCATGAAGTTCTGGCTCGACAAGGGTATCGACGGCTTCCGCATGGACGTGATTCCCTTCATCTCGAAGCGCGAAGGCCTGCCGGATCTGCCTCCGGAATACATGGCAAAGCCGCAATACTTCTACGCCATGGGTCCGCACTACCACGAATACATGGAGGAGATGAATCGCGAAGTGCTTTCCAAATACGACGTCATGACCGTCGGCGAAGCCTTCGGCGTCACGCTCGCACAAACGCCCACCTTGGTGGACGAGCGCCGCAACGAGCTGGACATGGTCTTCAACTTCGACGCGGTGCGCCTAAACCGCAACGGTGATGCGTGGCGCGATTGGACGCTTCCCGAACTGAAAGCCATCTACACCCAGCAGAACCAGGCGCTCGACGTCCATAGTTGGAACACCGTCTTCCTCTCCAATCACGACAATCCACGCGTCGTATCGGCCTTTGGCAATGACTCTCCGCTCTATCGCGTGGCGTCCGCCAAGGCGCTGGCCACCCTGCTGCTCACGCTGACAGGAACTCCGTTCATCTACCAGGGCGATGAGCTAGGAATGACCGATTTTCCCTTCACCAGCATCGACCAGTGCGACGACATCGCGGTAAAGAACGCATGGAAAGCCTTGGTCGTGACCAATCAAGTTCCAGCCGACGTGTTCATGGCCAACGTGCGCAAGGTCAGCCGCGACAACGCACGCACTCCCATGCAGTGGGACAACTCAGCGAACGCCGGTTTCACAACCGGAACGGCAAAGCCGTGGCTCGCCGTGAATCCGAATTACCTGGAGATCAACGCCAGACAGCAACTGAGCGACAAGGGCTCGATCTATCACTACTTCCGTCAGATGTCCGATGTGCGCCGCAGTTCCCTTGCGTTCGTTTACGGCGATTACAAAGACCTTGATCCAGCGAACCCCAAGATCTTCGCCTACACGCGAGTGAATGGCGCAGAGAAATATCTGGTCGTCCTGAACTTCTCGACCGACGCTACAACCTACAAACTTCCCGCCGGAATCAAGGTGAACCAGTTGGTGATTTCGAATCTGGGCAAGACCGACGAGCGCGGCGAAACCCTGAATCTCAAAGGCTGGGAAGCGCGAGTCTACAAGTTCTAGACATTCAGAGGAACCTGCATTTCTCATCTGTCATCCTGAGCGAGGACGCGCCAAACAATCGCGCGTCCGAGTCGAAGGATCTCCATTTCTCTTCCGCTCTGTCATCCCTCGGAGGCGTCAGCCTCCGGGGGATCTGCTTTTTCTATCCACTACCCACTGGCTTTCAGGTCCCCCACCAGCCTCCCCAGCGCCGCCTGATACGAATCATGTTCCTTCCACCGGCTGAAGTCCGGAATGAAATACTGCCGTATCTCTTCCGCCAGATCCTTGCCCGAGCTGTCGACATACTCCCAACTCTGCATCGTCTCATACGAAACCAGCCGAACCGGAAACAGCACCTTCTTATCTTTCGTTTCTCGCTTGCGGGCCTTCGCGATCTCGGTCTTCACCCAATCGCTATTCAAACTTCGCTCCGAGAGGATCAGCAGCAACCTGTCATATTTGCGGATGGCCTTGTCGATTTGCTCGTTGATCTTCCGCCCGCCATGCATGTCTTGCGGCGCGAACCAGCAGCGCACGCCTTTGGCCTGCAGGTCGGCATGCAGCCGCTCGGCGAACTCTTGGTCCTCGCTCAAATGGCTGATGAAGCAGGAATGGTACTCGATGGGCCGCCCTATCATCGAGCCAATGTAGGCAATGACGTCGTCCGGCACCCCACAACCGCGCAGGAATGCCTCAGGAATCTTGCCATGCGACTTGTAAATGGTGTCAATGCCAATCGAGGAAGGCCCAAAGTGTCTCACTGTTTCGAGACCCTTGGCAACGCTCAGATCGACGTCATCAAACTGCGTTCCCCAAGCCCAGGCATTGCCGAAGTCGGCTCCTGTGAGGTTCGTAACGTGGAGGTTCGCCACGAGAAACTCCGCGCCGCGGAGATCAGCATTAAGCAGGTTCTCTCCGCCGAGGTCTGCCAGGCCGAGGTTCGCCTACGTAGACGTGGGCACCAATCGATGCTGAACCCATGACACTCCAGTCCTGCCTAGCGGGACGGCAGATCTTAGCCCAGCACGCAGCGCAGCGGAGTGCTGGGTAGGCTCGATTTCTGACCCGGGAGTCCCAGTAGGGATAGCAGATGAACGCGAAGGCTTCAGCCCGAGCGAACTGCCAACTAGCAGCCGCGCTCGGCGTATCATACTGCCATGGATCTTCAGTTCACCGCTGTTTTCCGTCGCGTCCCTGAGGGCTACATCGCATTCGTCGAAGAACTCCCCGGCGCGAACACCCAAGGAGCGACCCTCGATGAGGCGCGCGCCAACCTGCAAGAGGCCGTCACGCTGGTCCTTGAAGCCAATCGAACGCTCGCCGAGGAAGCGGTCTCGGGCCAGGACGTGATTCGAGAGACTTTCAAGGTCGATGCGTGAAGCGTCGGCTGCTCGTTCATCACCTCGAGCAGCACCATTGCGAATTGCTACGCGAGGGGTCCAACCATTCCATCTACGTAAACCGCGCCGCGGCCAAGACCTCAGCCGTACCGCGCCATACCGAGATCAATGATTTCCTGGCGCGAAAAATCTGTCGCGATTTAGGAATTCCCGCCCCGTAAGAATCAAGGAGCTCGTGGCCGACCGTGCCGAGCGCATCCCGTTATCCCATTGCCCTGTGTCCCACGTCCTTTCGCACCGGGACTCGGCGCGTATAAAAACGACCGATGAGGCGAGGGACCGGTGTCTCTTGCCGCCCCCGGCTAGGCCGCGGACACCAAACGGCTCTTTGAAATCCCGACTGCCCCACTAGCGCGCGAGCGATCCGCTCTCTGACAGTTTCCCCAAAACCCCACGAACGTGGCTACATACTTGTATGTAAAGTATGCACATTGCCTGTATGACTTGTATGTAAAGTATGACAATAATCGCCGCTAAAAACCCCTCATTTTTACCCCTAAGTCCTACGCCGAGAAATGGATACGTGTAAGTAGTTGTAGAATAAATACATACAAACAATTTCCGCCCAAGCCATTGATTCTAAATGACCGTGATAAAAAAGTTTGTATAGTGGTCTAACACCACTGCCGGGGGCCCGGGCCGGGGGCAGCCTGAAAGGAGCAACCATGCGCTGGTACCACTATTTGGCGTACTTTTTTCGGGGGAGCCTTCCTCGCGAATACCTTGCCTCATCTGGGCAATGGCGTCTCGGGGAACGCCTTTCAGAGCCCATTCGCATCGCCACCCGGAGTAGGCTTGTCCTCCTCGATGGTCAACGTCTTGTGGGGCCTCTTCAACCTGGCCGTCGCCTACCTGCTGATCTGCCGGGTGGGCGATTTCAATCTGCGCAACACCCGGCACGTGCTCGTCCTCGGTGCGGGCATCCTGGTGATGTCGCTGATGCTTGCCCATACCTTCGGACGGCTCCACGGAGGCCTGTGAGGGTGCCGCGCCCACCAAATTGCGGGGGCCTAGGTCAGCCAGGTTTTCACCAGAAACCGGTATCCCATACGCGGAAGCTTTTACTTCTCGACTCGCAGAAACGCTCCACTGGTAGCGTCGACTGCCAGACGGAGTTTGGCCTCCGTAGGATTCTCGCCATAGATCACGTGCCAGACCAACTGGTTGGTAGCCGCGTCCCAGGAGAGCAGAAAGATCACGGGCTGTTTGGGATCTTTCTTGGTCAGCTTCTCGCCGCCGTTTTTTTGCGCGACTTCGTAGGCCTTGTCGCTGTCGACCTTAAGAAACGCGATGTCGAACGGCTGCGTCGCGCTATTGCTCGCGCTCCAACTGTCCTCGGCGGAAAAGCTGATTCCCTGCTCCGGTGCGTCTGGCCCAACCAGCCCAGACCACACGAAGAGTTTCATCATCCGCTTCGATGGAGCAGCAAACGATGCGCGCCACAAACCTGCTTTACCCTCACTGGTCGGCGCATCAGCCGTGAATTGCGATTGCAGCCGGAAAGGCTTCGCATCCGGAGCCCACGCACGCGCAGCCACGTACATGCGCTGGAAGGCGGTGCGCCCCGTATCGTATTGCGCCTCTTTGGCCGCAGGCTTGGCGGTCGGTTGCGCGGAAGTTTCTGTCCCAGTCTTCTTGTCTTCTGTGGAGCACGAAGCCATCAAGAGTAGAGCGAAAGATAAGCACGCGATTCTGAAAATTAGCTTAGGCACAAGGCAGGTCTCTCGTTGGAGTTGGTCGGAGTCATTCCGGTAAATGACGAAGCTTTTGGCGCGGGCGATGCAATAAAACTACGGTGCGATTGGTATTGGTATTGGTCTTCCCTGCTTCGCACGCTCATAAACTTTGGCATACTCACGGGCAGAAGCGGCCCACGAGTAGTCCTGCACCATGCCGTTGCGCATCAGGTTCCGCCACTTGTCGGTGTCACGGAACGCCATGATCGCCGTCTTCACCGTATCGAGGAGCGCCTCTCCACTGTACTCCTTGAACTTGAAACCTGTCCCCTTGCCAGTGACGGGATCGAACTGCTCGATGGTGTCATCAAGGCCGCCAGTTGCACGCACGATCGGCACAGTTCCGTACTTGAGGCTGTAGAGCTGGTTCAACCCCGCAGGTTCGTATCGCGACGGCATCAGGAACATGTCAGCACCCGCTTCGATCTTGTGCGCCAACCGGTTGTTGAACTCAATCTTCACCGCGAACTTTTGCGGATACTGCTTGTTGAGTCTCCGGAACATGTCTTCATACTCGCGATCGCCGGTACCGAGGGCGATCACGATCATGTCTTCGCGCGCCATACGGTCTGCCACTTGCTGGATCAGATCGAAGCCTTTCTGTCCGGCGAATCGCGAGACGATTCCCACCACCGGCAACAGTGTGTCTGCAGCCAACCCGAACTCCTTCAAGAGGTCCCGCTGGCACTGCGCTTTGCCAGAGAGATCGTCAGCCGAATAATTGGCTGCGATAATTGGATCGGCCGCGGGGTTCCACTCGGAATAGTCGACGCCATTGAGAATTCCAACCAGCGTGCTGGCCCGCGATCGAAGCAGCCCTTCCAAGCCAAAGCCGTATTCGGCTGTCTGGATCTCCTGGGCGTACTTTCTGCTGACGGTGGTGATGAAGTCGGCCTCGCTGATTGCGCCCTTCAGAAAGTTGGCTTTTCCGTAGAACTCCAGCTTTGCCATGCTGAACAGGTCCCATGGCAGCATCAGCAGCGGCAGCACTTCGGGCGGAAACAGCCCTTGATATCCCAGGTTATGAATGGTGAAGACGCACGGTGTTTGTGCGAAGGCCGGGTCTTCGCGATAGAGCGACTTCAACAGGATCGGAATGAGCGCAGTCTGCCAGTCGTGGCAATGAAACAGGTCGGGCTTCCCGAGGATCTTGGTTGCTTCCAGGACGGCGCGGCAAAAGAGAGCGAACCGCTCGGCGTTGTCGTGGTAATCGCCGAGAGGAGTTCCGTACAGGGCGTCGCGATCGAAAAACGGTGGATAGTCAACGAAGTAGAATTGGACGCCATTCCGCAAGCCGCCATCGAGCACAGAGCAAAAGCGATAGCGATCGTCGAAGGGTACCGTGATGCTGCGGATCACCACCTGCGGGTTCTCAAGCTTCGTCAATCGGTACCGAGGAAGGTAGACGGTCACTTTGTGTCCGAGTCGTGCTAACTCCGGAGGAAGTGATCCGACCACATCTGCGAGCCCGCCGGTTTTGGAAAAGGGGACGCATTCGGATGCCGCAAAGGCGATATGCATGAAACCTCCAGACTCGGTCGACCTTCTCTGAGGCAAGCTTCCAGACAGCACAATGCAGCGCGCGCATTTATGATATTGCGGCGAACGAAACACTTGAGTCTAACCGCGGCATCGAAAGAGGGTCAACGTGGCCAAGTCTTTGTCCCATGAAAAAGCTGTGAACCATAGCGGAAAGCACAAACCCAAGCTGGGACAGAACTTTCTGATCGACCACTCGGCGGCGCGCCGGATCGTCGAAGCGCTCGGCGACGTTTCGACACGCAGTGTGGTCGAGATCGGGCCGGGCCGAGGTATGCTCACGGACGTTCTGGTGAAGCGCGCGCGGAGAGTTATCGGCATCGAACTTGACCATGTACTGGCGGCTCAACTGCGCATGCGCTATGCGACCCTAACTAATGTCGAGATTCTCGAGTCTGATTTCGTTACGGTGGAATGGATTTCCATGGTCGGACGGCGGCCTGGTCCGCTCCACGACCTTCGGCCTACCCAGCCCGAGACGGTCGATGTCGTCGGCAACCTTCCGTATTACGTGACCTCCGACATTGTGTTGCGCATTCTTGAAGAGCATAAAAATATCGGGCGCGCAGTCATCATGGTGCAGCGCGAAGTTGCTGACCGGATTGCGGCCGAACCGGGCAGCCGCGATTACGGATTGTTGTCAGCCACCGCTCAGTTGTTTGCCCGAGTTGAGAACCTATTCACGCTTCCGCCTGCGGCCTTTGATCCGCCCCCTAAAGTGCATTCCAGTGTGCTGCGGTTGACTATGGCGCCCCGCAGCTCGGAGTTGCAAATCGATGCCGGACCTTTTCTAGAAATGCTGAAGTTGGCATTCGCACAAAAACGCAAGACGCTGGTTAATAACTTGAAAGGGCGGTACGACGACAAGGCGGTGCGCGCGGCACTGAAGGTCGCGGGAGTGCGACCAGACGTCAGGGCAGAAGCTCTACCTCTTGAAAAAATGGCAGCCATGTTCCGCATGTTAGGGCCGGCGTAGAATTCGATTGAGAATATCGCCGGGCGAGCGAAGGGACGACCGCTATGACCACTGCGATTCGCCAGCCAGCCGTTGCGGGACGCTTCTATCCGGGAAACGCACAACACTTGCGCACCGAAGTGGAAACGTTCACCACGGAGCGGGCCGCTGCTGGGCAGCCAACAGTCCAAGAAAAGATCCCGGCAGTCGGATGCGTAGTTCCCCACGCAGGCTACGTTTACTCTGGAGCGGTCGCCGGCGCCGTCTATCGACGGTTGGAACTTCCCCTGCGCTACGTTATTCTCTGCCCCAATCACACGGGGATGGGCGAGCCGCTCGCCATCATGAGCAGTGGTGCGTGGCGCACTCCGTTGGGCGACGCGCGTGTCGATGTCGAACTCGCGGCGGCGCTGAAGGACGCCATGCCTCTCCTCAGCGAAGACCCAGAGGCGCATCGTTACGAACATGCCCTCGAAGTGCAGCTCCCCTTCCTGCAAGTTTTGCGGTCCGGCTTTCAATTCGTACCCATAACTGTCGGCACCAGTAGCTTCGACGCGCTGGGTGCGCTTGGCAGCGCGATTGGCGACGTCCTGGCGAGTTTGCCTGAGCCGGCGCTGGTAATTGCTTCCAGCGACATGAACCACTACGAGAGTGACAGCGTGACGAGGGTGAAAGATCGCCGTGCGATAGACCAGATTCTGGCGCTCGATGCGCGGGGCTTATACGACACGGTGCGACAGGGTGGCATCAGCATGTGCGGTTACGGTCCCGCGACGATCATGATTACCGCTGCGCGAAAGATGGGTGCCACCAAGGCGGAGCTCATCCGCTATGCGACCTCAGGCGACGCGTCGGGAGACCGCGACATGGTAGTGGGATACGCCGGGATCGCGGTGTACTAACCCAGGCCTCTACGGTCTAAAGTAAAAGGGCGGCCGCAAAGCCGCCCTTCTCGCAAATACCAAGTCGCTTACTTGGGGCTCGTGCCGTGAGCTCCTCCGCCTGCCCCGGCTGCGTGGCTGACGACCCCGGAACTATGCATAGGAGCCGATGATCCCTGGCCCGAGGGTTGACCCATACCGAGTCCAGGCGACCACGACGCGACGCTGCTTTGTGAGGTTGACTGAGCTGGCATAGCGAACACGTGGCCGGAACGATTATTGGCAGACTGGCTGGAACTGACCGCTGACGACCCCGTTCCGGGAGCGGCGAAAGTGTTGGCTGCGCCACTCGCTGTCGAAGAAGCGCGCATATTGGTTGCCCGGGAATTCCGCGCGGCTATGACGCCGCTTCCGCCACCGGTCGCACTGCCTGTCGGCGCGGTCAATCCATTAATCCTTGAGTGGTCGATTACGCTGGCGAAGTTCGGCGGAACGGGTCCTCCAGGAAGGTAAGCCGGCGCCTGGCCAATTCGTCCCACCAAGATCGACGGCCGGGGCCCGTTGGTTGGCACCACGGGAGGAACAGGCGCCGCGTATCCGGGAGGGCCTTTCACTACCGGCGAGGACGGCTGCCAGTTGGTTACGATCCCGCCACCTCCGGTCGTATTGCCGGGGGCCCAGAACCAGCCGACCCCGGGCGAGAATCCCCACGCGCCATAGTGATAGGGCAACCAACCCCAGGGATAGGCCGATGCCCACGCGTAACCAAACCCCGGCGTGAACGCCCATGCGCCGCATAGGTAAGGATTCCAACCAAGCCAATTCGAGGCGCCATAGGGTTGCCAGACCATTCCGTAACCGGGCAGGAACATGAAGCCACCGTAATACGCCAAGTCCTGGAAACCGTATCCCCCCAAACTGCCGGGCACGCCGTACGAAACCGTATCCGGTGTTGTTGTAGGCGTAAACCGTTTGATAGGCGGCCCGCTCATTGTTCCAGCGGTCCAGGGGAATGCCGTCGACCCCTTTGGCAATGGTGAACCCTGCGGAATTGCTAGCGTCGCTGTTCAGCGTGTCGTTCTTCTTGATCTTGACGATCTCAGCATTGTTGTTGACCAGTTGAGCTTCGCCATTGAGCACGGAAACTTCAACCTCGTCCCCGTTCATCATGAAGCGCACTTGCGACTTGCGCGGCACGACGAAGGTCCGATCCGCAGCCACGACCCGATAGATGTTGTTCTTGCCGAAGCGGGTGTCGAAGTACATGGTGCCGCGCACCAGCTCGACTTCGTTGATCAACTCGCCGGCATCATTAATCAGGAGTTGCCGAAACCTCACGTCCGTCGCCTGGCCCAACCGCACCGTGCTGTTGTTCTCGAACTCGACTTCCGCCAGGCCATCAGTGCCGGTCACCACGCTGGAACCCTCAACGATTGGCGAGTTCAGGATGGCGCGCTCCAAGCCCTGACCGGTGGCACGGCTCATCTGGACACTGCCGTCTTCGTAACTCAACCTGACGATACGGACGTGCGACGTCGCCTGGGCGGACGCAACTGCTACCAGCATCACTGCCACAATCGCTAATGTGTTGTTCCTGAGGTTTGCCATACTGCTAACTCCCCGACCCGTTACCCTGTCCACGTTGGTTGCAGGTTGACTTCTCGAGACGGCACAGGCAGAGCAAATCCTGCTGCGCCCATACGTATTAAACACCCGTTTGACCCGAAGTTGCCGAAAATCGGTGCGGATGGCAGTCGCCTTCCCAGTCCCGAACCGTATCTGTGGACGAACCCGAGGGCTGTCTTCCGGGACTTGTGGGTGGGAACTACGAGCGGGACTTAGGGCTGAGTTGTCGTTTGGATCGTAACTGCCTTCGCTCCCATCGATTTCAGCAGTTGTTTTGCGGTAACTCGGTTGATGTGCATCATGTTCGGGTCGTCCGCAATCTTCTGTAAAATGGGCTCGATCGCCTGCAGTTCTTCGATGTAGTGGCTGGCTTGCATATCTTGCAGGGTCCTCAGACAGGCGTCCATCCCCAACTTATCGAAGCGAGACTGGAATTCCAGTTTGCGCCCGTAGTCGAGGGTCGTGGCTATCGCCTGGAAGAGCCGGGTCAGTTCCTGCACGTCGGAGTTGCTCGAAAAGTTATAGGTGGTGGAGTGGGCTATTGGCTGCCCGCCGGCGGCGCCTCGACCGTGGTAAGCCAGCGTCTTCTGGCCGGTTTTGGCGATGTTCTTTTGCCTGGCCTCGAAGTTGCCCTCGAAATAGTCCAGCTTGCCGGCCAGTTCGAAGATCTTGTGCCGGTTGGCGTCGGTCATGACGAAGTCTTGCGAAAACGTGTCCGAGTCGCCGCTCTCGATCGGATTGCCGACGCCCTCGAAGTGAGTATTGCCCGCGTCATCGACGGCGATCGAATATTGCAGCCACGGGCGGCCCTGGTCCCAATCAAACTTGAACGTGACATAGGAGCCGGTCGGCGTTTCAACCGGGGTAACTTGATGAACGACCTGCGCGCCCACACAGAATGCCCACAACAATCCGGATGCCAACAGATACTTCAGCCAAACTGCTTTCATTGTCGCGACTGATTTTACTCGAACTCCCGAGGGCCTGCGGTCAACAGGCAGGGGATGTTCGCGTGATGGTTCGCAACCACCGTTCACCGGACTCCAGCGTGTTGGCGGCTCAACGTAGCCGCAGTGTGAACGTGGCAAATTGCGATTGCCAGCGCATCGGCGACGTCGGGCGGCTCGGGTGGTTCGGGAAGCGCCAACAGGCGCGCAACCATTAACTGTACCTGCGACTTTTCGGCGCGCCCGTAACCGACCACCGCCGATTTGATAGACAGTGGAGAGTAGGCGACCACAGACAGGCCAGCCTGGGCAGCGGTCAGCATGGCGACGCCGCGCACGTGTCCGAGTTTGAGCGCCGACTTTGCATTCACGGCATAGAACACGTCTTCGATCGCCACGACCTCAGGGGCGTAGGCGGCGATGATCTCGGTCAGGCACTGACAGATCTTCATCAACCTGAGTTCCAGTGCTTCGCGCGGAAGGAGCCTGATTGCCCCGCTGCAGCGATGACATAATCCGCCTTGCTCGTCCTGCTCGACGACGCCGTAGCCGGTGTATTCGCCGCCGCAATCTATGCCGAGGACTCGCATGGTCTTTCGCCGAGTTTAGCAGGCTCGGCGAGGCTTCGGGGTTGAGTATCTAGGGACGCTCACTCATCCGCGAACGCAGGCGCCCGGTATACATGAGGCCGACCATGCGGAAGTCACTGATGAATGACCAGAAGGGGTGACCGAATGTGGCGGGCCTGTTCTTCTCCAGGAGGAAATGCCCGGTCCAGGCGCAGCCGTACCCGATCGGAAAGAACAGTAACGCGTACCACGGATGTCCCAGTAGAAGCGCCGCCAGTACAACTGTTATTCCCAGCGTTGTGCCGATCGCATGCAAGACGCGATTGCGCGAGTCGCTGTGTTGTTGCAGGTAAAACTCGAAGAACTCGTCATAGGATGCGAACTTCTTGGAATCGGTCATGGTTTCGGTCCTTATTGGCTCACGCGAGTCTGCGAAAAAGTGTGCCGCGGCGGGCAGAATATGCGGTCATACGATACCATCTTTGTACGCTTACTCCATGGAAGGATGACTCTGGCGATGAGAATTGGCATTTTAACGGGTGGCGGCGACTGTCCTGGCCTTAATGCGGTAATCCGGGCCGTTGTGCGCAAGGGTGTTCTCCACTACGACGATGAGTTTGTTGGGTTTATGGAAGGTTGGCGGGGCGTCCTGGAGAACAAGACGATGGCCCTGGACTACGAAGCCATTTCGGGCATCCTTCCGCGGGGCGGAACGATCCTGCGTACCTCACGTACCAATCCGTCCAAGCGCGAAGGCGGATTGGCGCGCTGCATGGAGACCTTGAAGCACAACAATCTTGACGCCCTGATCGCCATCGGTGGAGACGATACGAACAGCGTCGCCCAGCGGTTGTTCGAGCAGGGCATCAAAGTCGTGGGGGTTCCCAAGACCATCGACAACGACTTGAGCGGGACCGACTTCTGCTTCGGATTCGATACCGCAGTAAACACTGCCATGGAAGCCATTGACCGTCTGCACACCACTGCGGAAGCCCACCAGCGCGTCATGGTGGTTGAAGTCATGGGTCGCGACGCCGGATGGATCGCCATGTACAGCGGAATCGCCGGCGGCGCCGACGTAATCTTGATTCCAGAGAGGCCATTCGACATCGAGGAAGTGGCGGAGCGTATTCGCCTGCGGCACGCCCGCGGCCGCTATTTCAGCATCATTGTGGTCGCCGAAGGAGCCAAATTCGCCAGCGACATTGATCCTGCACAGGGCGCTCCAGTGGTCACCGAGATGGGCAAGGATGAGTTTGGCCACGTACGTCTCGGCGGCGTAGGGCAAGTGCTGGCCCGCGAAGTCGAGCGGCGTACCGGCCTGGAAACACGCTATGTCGTGCTGGGACATATCCAGCGCGGCGGCTCGCCTAGCGCCTTCGATCGCGTGCTGGCGTCACGCTACGGAATCGGGGCGATTGACATGGTCCACCGCGGAGAGTTCGGCTGCATGGTCGCTTTGCGCGGAAACGAAATTGTCTCGGTGCCACTCACTGAGGCCATCAATAAAAATCGGCTGGTGGATCCCGCGCTGGTCGATGTCGCGCTGGGGATGAGCGAGCCACTGAAGAGCGATAAGAAGTAGTGCGGATGTCGAGGGCGCCTTTGGGTAGTACCGGCCTTTAGGCCAGCGTCAAAGTCGTCCCTCATTTTGTCATCCCTCGGCGGCTCGTAGCCGCCGGGGGATCTGCTTTTCCGGCTTTTTCCGCAGCCTGCTCTAGCCCTTGACGCAATCTTGCGCCTCTCATGTCGCCGTTGTTTTCGATTGCTCGACCAAGCGTAATGTGCTTTTCTGCCTCAATTCCTCCGTGTCCTCCGTGCCTCTGTGGTGAAAACTCTTTTCCCATTTCGGGAATAATCCGGTTACCGACGTAACCTGCCCCCTTGCGAATTCTCTTGCCCATTGCCCGCCACCTCCCCACGCTAAAAACTGGAGAGCTTCGCCCTGTCGCGGAGCCTCACGACATCAATTTCGGGCGGGCAGGACAAACTCGTGGCAGCGGGTAGTTTGGTGTCTTTGATTTTGACTAATTACCAACTACCAGCTACCAGTTACCCTTGCCCGCCACACCAAGGAGCACTCATGGCTGAACCACTTCGCACTTGCACCCACACGAACGAAACTGGCCGCACTTGCAATTCCGTCGCTGCCAAAGACCAGAAATACTGTCCCCACCATCTTCGCTATCGTGCGCGGCAACTCCGTCTGGCCCAGGCCCGCGCTCGCGCCGAGCGCTTCGACATCAAGCTGCCTCCGCTCGACGACATGTACGCCGTGCAATCGGCGCTCTCGCAACTCGCCGAGGCTCTCGCCGCCGACATGATCGACCTCAAACGCGCCCATGCGCTGATGTCGGTGCTGCATCTCATGTCCCTCAACTTTCGCCATCCTGAAAAGTGGCAGGCCAACCTCTACCACTCCGATCAGCCCGCCGAAGTCGACGTCGCCAAAGAATACGGCCTCCCCCGCGATCTCGACCTCGACACGCCTCCCGAAGTCGCCTTCCCACAAAGTGTCATCCTGAGCGAGGAGGTCGCCGCGGCGACCGACGAGTCGAAC
The DNA here is from genome assembly GCA_963699185.1 of uncultured Acidobacteriaceae bacterium. GTDB lineage: Bacteria > Acidobacteriota > Terriglobia > Terriglobales > Acidobacteriaceae > DASRAA01. Next base: position 3,820,083 of record OY969419.1, read on the forward strand.
GACCCCTTTGTCTCGGCAGCTGGCACGGGTGAAGAGGTCGACTTCCGCCTCGACTTCCCCGTCTCCCCCGAGTGGTTGGAAGTCCGTGATATCTCTAACACCTATGGTTCCGACGCCGCCAGCTTGCGCTTCAACCAGCTCGAGCGCAACCGCGCCCGTCGCGTACTGCGCAGCAATCGCAAGCGCTACGTCGACATCGCCATGCGCCTCAACCTGAAGCGGAACGCTGAGCGCCTGGCCGAGCGCAAGCTCGCCGAAAAGTTGGCGCAGCTCGGCATCGCTCCTCCCGCCGCCGATGCTCAGCCTGTCGACTTCGACACGGCTGTCGCCGAGGGCATGAAGAAGAGCGCCGCCGCCACCGCCGAGATCGATGCCTGCCTCGCCGGCAAGGAGGTTAAAATCGCCTGATTGGTGAAGCCCCCCAACAACGTGCTCCGGGTTGCGATGACGGAATGACTCGCCGAATCACTGCGCCCGAGAGGCGTGAGAGGAGTTCAAAGTCGCCTCATTTGGTTGAGGCTGTCTGGACAACGTGCTCTGGGGTGCGATGACGGAATGGATCGCCGAATAACTGAGCCCGGAGGGCGTGATATGACAGCCCAGGACGTAGCGCGCTTCGCGCGGAGTCCTGGGTCAACGAGGATATGATCTCGGAGTCCCGCCCCGGCGGGACGACACAAGAAAGCCCAAGAAAGCCCAGCGATTCATCGCTGGGAAAGGGTGATAGAAAACCCCGAGTCCCCCGGGGACGACATAACTGAAAGCGGGCTTCACCCCGTTGACGTCAACGTCTGCTTTACGAGGCTACAAAGGATGCCGAAAATGCGCGACGCACGAACAACCCGAGCCGCTTGCGGCGAAATTTGTGTTAGCCGTGCGCGTGAGCGCGCGGGAGCCGGCTCCTTCTCAACGCTCGAGCCCGCGCAGCGGGCGGCACTAATACCTTGGGCACGTGCTAACTCCTACACTCACACATGGATACATATAACTTCCATGCAATCAATCAGTTGCACAGAATCTCTGCTCAACCTATTGATTCTAAAAGATCGTCATCGCAGAAAATGACGCGCGAAACGGTGGCCCCAATTATTATGATCGGACGGCAGAATGTTCCCGTGAGGTTCACCTTGTCGACCAAATTGGTTCTTTGCATGGCCTTGCTGGCGGCTTTCGCCCACGGCCAGAGCCCGTTCGCTCCCAAAGTCACGGGGCCTCTGTCACAGCGGGTGGTGGCTTACCAGATTGATGCCATCTACCATCCTGAAAATCATGTGGTGGAAGCCACAGAAACCCTCACCTATCACAACCTCACCGGGCACCCTCTCGACCGCTTCCCTTTTCATCTCTACCTGAACGCGTTTAATCCGAAGTCCACCTGGGTGCGCGAGGCCCATCGCGATGGATCGTTCCGTTCCAGCACGTTTAAAGAATGGGACGAGAAACGGTCCGGCTCGAACGACGTCACGAGGTTCGAAGTGGTTGGGGTCGGCGATCTCACGAAACAGATGAAGTTCGTCTCGCCCGATGACGGCAATCCCGACGACCGAACCGTCTTTGAGGTGCAACTGCCACGACCGGTCGCCCCAGGCCAGGACGTGCAGTTCAAGATTTCTTTCAAGGCGAAGTTTCCTGAAGTCATTGCGCGCACTGGGTACAAACGGACCTTCCTTCTGGCGGGGCAGTGGTTCCCGAAAGTAGGAGTCTGGTGGCACGGCGCTTGGAACTGCCACCAATTTCATGCCATGACCGAGTTTTTCGCCGACTTCGGGACCTACGACGTGAAGATCACGCTGCCCAGGAACTACGTCATCGGGGCGACGGGGGTGCAGACCAGCGATGCAGACAACGGCAATGGCACGAAAACCGTCGCCTTTCATGCCGAGGATGTCCACGACTTCGCCTGGACGGCTGACCCGAACTATAAGGTCGTCGAAAGCAACTTTGATGGCAGCGTTGGGCCGGTAAAGATTCGGCTGCTGACGTACGAAAGCACCAAGAGTTCATGGCAGCGCTACATCGACGTCATGCAGGGCACGATGAAGCGCTTCGATGAGTGGTATGGCCCGTACCCGTACGCGCAAATCACCGTCGTCGATCCGCCGCATGGCGCGCTGGAAGCCGGGGGCATGGAGTATCCGACCTTTATTACTGGCGATACGGCCTGGTGGGCGTTTCAGGGCGAGAAACTATTCCCTGAGGGCGTGACCGAGCATGAGTTCGGCCACCAGTACTGGTACGGCATGGTCGCGACCAACGAGTTCGAGAATGGCTGGCTCGATGAAGGCATCAACAGCTACACCGAAGTAAAGGTGACGGATGACCTGTACGGCAAGAACACCAGTGTCCTGAACTGGATGGGCGCTCAAATGGGTGACTCGGAGCTGCAGCGGTTGCAATACCTCGGCAGGCCCGACGCCGATTCGCTTGCGCGTCCCAGCTACACCACGATGAGTGGGGGATCGTATGGATCCGTCACGTACGGCAAGACCGCATCGATGCTGTTGTCGCTGGAGGCGATCGTCGGAGAGAAGACGCTGCGCCAGGCGATCCACGTTTGGTTCATGAAGTACCGCTTCCAGCACCCGACGACCGAAGATTTCTTGCGCACCGTCAACGAAGTTGCCGGGCAGGACCTCAACTGGTACTGGCAACAGGCGGTGTACGACACACAGATGCTGGACTATGAAGTGCTACGCAGCGACTCGACTCCCGTCAACTGGTATGTGAAGGACCTCGACGAGAAAAAAGGCGAGACCGAATACAACTCCATGGTCTTGTTACATCGGCGTGACGATTTTGTGTTTCCGGTTGTGGCTGAAATCAAGTTCGACAACGGCGAAACCATTCGCGAAACCTGGGACGGCCGCGATCGCTGGATGCGCTACAGCTATCGCAAGAAGGCCAAGATCGAATCGGTGCAGATCGATCCTGACTACCGCGTCACCCTCGATCGCAACTACCTGAACAACAGCCACACCGACGAGCGGCAAGGCGGGGCGGTCATGAAGATCACAACGTACTGGCTCTTCCTGACGCAGTTCGTCGGCCAGATGTTGAGTTGGCTCACTTAGGAGAGATGACGATGGCGGACGAAAGCAAAGGAATCATCTCTGCCGGCGCAAGCCTGGTGTGGCGTCATCAGCGCGTCTTCTGGTGGGTGTTTGCGGTGAACCTGACCCTGGCCGCTATGGGCACCGCACCGGCGCATCATCAACTGGAGGAAGTTCTCGGACACAGTCTCGCCGGCCGGCCGCTTACCAACGGATTCGATTTCGGGATGTTCATCGAACTTTTTCGTGTCCCCGAATCCAATCTTTATCGTTCGCACCATGACTCCTTCCACGCTGGCATTCTGTTCTTCCTGTTCATGTTGTTCGTCAGCGGCGGGATTCTAACGGTGTATCACGAAGACCGTACGCTGAAAGCGGGAGAATTCTTTGGGGCGTGTGGCGCTTACTTCTGGCGCTTTGTGCGGCTGCTGCTGTTGTCGCTGATCCCGTTTGCGATTTTGGGTGGTTTGTATAGCGCAGTGGACAAGCTGTCGATGTACGTTGACGACCGCGTCACGCCGGCCTCCGCCGGCTTCTGGATTCTGGCTGGCGGCTGCTTCATCTTGTTGCTCGGTGGCTTGTTAGTACGCCTCTGGTTTGATATCGCCCAGGTTCGCGCTGTCGCCCAGAACGAATACCGCATGTTGCGGAACTTGTGGAGGGCGTTCGGCATAACCTGGCGCAATCTGGGCCAACTCTTCCGGATCTATTTCGTCATCAGCCTGCTGGCGTGGGCCTCACTGGTCATCGGCCTCGTCATCTGGGCGCATCTGCCGCCGACGGTGACCCCACTCGTGTTCGTGTTGCTTGAACTGATCATCGTGGCGCAGCTCGCGACGAGGCTATGGCAACGGGCGAGTGCAGTCACCTGGTATGGGCGGCATGCAGCAATGTTTCCAACCGACGCGGTGGACTACACGACACCGACTAAGGTCGAAGTGATCGAACTGCCACCGAGCTTTCCCGAGACAGAGCCGTTGCCAGAGTCCGAAGACCCGCCGCAGCGACCATAAGCGTCGACCGCCGACCCTATACGTGAAGAAGGGGCGCGTGCCGCGCCCCGTACCATATTTCAGCCTGCAGACCGGCTTAGTGCCCTTGAGGTCAGTCTTCAATCCACTGACCCAAATGATTTCAGGTCTTCTGGTCCTTCTTGCAGTGCTACCTTCTCTTTGCCCTGAGCCATTTCCCGGACCGATTCCACCACGTCAGGATTGGCCAACGTGGTGATATCTCCAGTGTTCATGTTGTTGGAGACGGCCGCGAGAACACGCCGCATGAGCTTGCCGGACCGTGTTTTTGGCATATCCGGAACAATGAGAATCCTGCGCGGGCGGGCAATCTTGCCAATCATCGTCTCAATGACGTGATTGACCTTGGCCAGGATCTCCTGATGCTGAGTCGGCAGTATATCAGGCTGCAGGACGATATAGACCTCGGGCACGCGGCCTTTGATTTCGTCCACTACTGGCACCACTGCCGCCTCTGCCACCTCGGGAACCGTCAGGCACGCAGACTCGATTTCCTTTGTGCCCAAGCGGTGGCCAGCTACGTTGATGACGTCATCGACGCGACCCAAGATCCGAAAATATCCGTCCACGGCCAGCACGGCTCCGTCCGCTGCAAAATATGGCCAGTCACGCCAGTCCTTGCTGTTGCGATCCTTGCAGTATTTAGCGTAATACTGCTCGACGAAGCGCGCGCGATCGCCCCAAATGGTTTGCATGATCCCTGGCCAGGGATTGCGAATGCAGATGTTCCCCGCCTTCCCCGAACCGGCGGGCATATCCTCTCCCATTTCGTCGATGATTGTGGGGTAGATGCCCGGCATACCTGGGCCCGCGCTTCCCGGCTTCATTGGATTCAGCGCCGGCTTGGTGCTGCATAGGAAGCCGCCATTCTCGGTTTGCCACCAGGTGTCCACGATTACGGCCTCACCTTTGCCGACCATTTCGTAATACCAGCGCCAAACCTCTGGCTCGATGGGTTCTCCCACCGTGGTCATGTGCTTGAAATGGTACTTATACTTGGCGGGCTCATCGTGACCGGCCTTGCGCAACATGCGGATGGCCGTGGGCGAGGTGTGGAAGATGTTGACGTCCAGGCGCTCGGCGATTCTCCATACCCTGCCGGCGTCGGGATAAGTCGGGACACCTTCGTAAATGACGCTGGTGGCGGCCAACGCCAAGGGTCCATAGACAATAAACGAGTGACCGGTAATCCAGCCAATGTCGGCCATACACCAGTACACATCTTCGGGGTGGATGTCCTGGATATATTTGGAGCAGCCAGTCACGTAGGCGAGGTAGCCCCCAGTGCGGTGTTGACAGCCTTTGGGCTTTCCCGTACTGCCGCTGGTGTACATAAGAAACAGTGGTGCCTCCGCATCCATGGGAACGGGAGCCACGGTCTCACCCGAGTAGTTCGGGAGGATCTCGTCAACGAAGAAATCGCGCCCTTCCACAAACGGTGAAGCAGACGCATTCTTGCCTGGGTGACGCCTCCACACCAAGACCTTTTCCACGTCTTGACCATCCTGCTTGGCTATGTCCAGCGATATCTCAGAGGCCGCTTTGTGGTCGAGCAGCTTGCCATTGCGATAGTAGCCGTCCATTGTGATCAGAATGTGGCTGCCCGAATCGGCGATGCGCCGGCCGCAAGCCTCGCCACTGAAGCCTCCAAATACAACGGAGTGAATCACCCCCAGGCGGGCACATGCCAGCATGGAAATCGGCAACTCGGGGACCATCGGCATATGAATGGTGACCCGATCTCCACTCTTCAGCCCACAGAAATCGCGCAGCAGCGCCGCGAATTCATTCACTCTCACATAAAGTTCGCGGTAGGTGACTGATATCGGCGCTTCGGATTCCGGTTCCGGGACAAAGATGAGCGCCGCTTTGTTCTTGTACTTGGCGAGGTGCCGGTCCACGCAGTTGTACGAGGCGTTGATCTTGCCGCCTACGAACCACTTCCAGAACGGGGGATCGCTGGTGTCGAGCGTGGTGTGCCAGTACTGGTCCCAGTCCAGCATGTCGGCGTACTCCCGGAAGCATTCCGGAAAATTCTTCTCGCTGAAGCGTTCGTTGACATCGGGATCGGTCAGATTTGCCTGGCCAACAAATTTCGCGGAAGGATAATAGTATTCTTCCTCCCGCCAATGGACTGCGATCTGAGCCGCGCTGGTCTCGACCACCGCATTCTGCTCAGGAAGAGTTCGAGGCATATCGGTCACTCCTTAGATTTCTGAAATTGTAATGCAATTCCGGCAGTTCTTCGCCGGTGTTTCCTGGGTAGACGGAGCTCGCCTTCGTGCTCCGTTCAAGCCCATATAATGAAACATTCTGTGGGTCACTTCAACGCCTTTGCTCGTACTTGAGCTTTACAGGTAAAGCCTTGCATGTCCCGGTCCGCCTGGCCAGCCGGCCGGTCGGTTGCGCAGTCAGTTATTGTTCCAGCGTCGAGAGATCACCTATCTCCGCTCCCGTTTCCTGCGCCTTCAGCAAGCGGCGCATGATCTTACCCGACCGCGTTTTCGGCAGCGCAGTAACAGAACTTGATCGCCGATGGGGTTGCGATTGGGCCCATCTCGCGGCGTACGTGCTCGATCAGTCCAGCCAGCAGCGTATCCGATGCCGTGTGCCCCGCCCGCAGTTGCACAAAGGCCACGATGGCCTCGCCCTTGAGCGCATCCGGAATTCCGATGGCCGCCGCCTCCGCAACCGCTGGATGCGATACCAACGCGCTCTCCACTTCTGCCGTTCCAATGCGATGGCCGGCGACGTTGAGCACATCATCCGTGCGTCCGATCACGCTGATATATCCGTCCGCGTCTTTTAACGCAAGATCGCCGGTGATGTAGGTGTTCGGAATTTCCAGCCAGTCCTTCTCGTACCGCGCCGCATCGCCCCACACCGTGCGCATCATCATGGGAGCCGGGCGCGTCAGGACGAGGCGTCCGCTTACTCCAGGGGCAACCGGCTTGCCGTTAATGTCCACCACGTCCGCGCCCCATCCGGGTAGCGGCAATCCTGCCTTGCCACCGCGCATGGGCATGGTCGGCGGAGTTCCCAGCGCCGGACCACCCAACTCGGTCTGCCACCAGTTATCCACCACGTAGCCCCACTTGCCGTCACCGGCCAGGTAGGTTTGGGCCCAACGCCAAGCCTCGGGATTCAGAGGCTCGCCCGCACAGGCGATGACCCGCAGACTGCTGATGTCATGCGCCTGCGGATGCTTCTCACCAAAGCGCATGAACATGCGTAGTGCCGTGGGAGCAGTAAACATTTTGCTGACGCCATAGCGTTCGACGATCTGCCACGCAATCGAGGGGTCAGGATAATCGATCGCACCTTCACGGAACAGCGTGGTGACTCCGGCGCACAAGGGACCGTACACGATGTACGAATGTCCGACAATCCAGCCAATGTCCGAGGTGCACCAGAAGATGTCACGCTGCCCGACATCGAAGAACGACGACAGATAATAGGTAACGCCGACCATATATCCGCCGTGCACGTGCACTACGCCCTTCGGCTTCCCCGTCGTACCCGAGGTGTACAGGATGAAAAGAGGATCCTCGGCATCCATGTCTTCCGCTGGACAATCCGCCGAAAATTTCATCAGCTTGCGGAAGTCAACTTCGCGATGGCTCGCCGCCGCAAAGTCAGCCGGATGGCGCGTAAACACCACCACCTTCTGCACAATCTCCAGGCCGTCCAGAGCTTCGTCAACAATCGGCTTCAGCGGCACGGGTTTTCCGCGGCGGAATCCCTGGTCGCCCACGATGACAACCTTTGCCTGCGCATCCTCTATGCGGTCGCGTAGCGAGGTGTGCCCCAGTCCCGCATAAACGACGGAGTGAATCGCTCCGATGCGCGCACACGCCAGCATGGCAATCGCTCCCTCCAGCGTCAGCGGCATGTAGATGACGACTCGATCGCCTTTCTTCACGCCCAGCGATTTCAGGCCGTTAGCGAAACGGCAAACATCGCGGAACAACTGACCGTAGGTGACGATCTTTTCGGTGCCGTCCTCGCCCAGCCAGATGAACGCGGCCTTGTTACGGTTCTCGGACTTCGCGTGCCGGTCCAGGGCATTGACGGTGATGTTGGTGCGCGCACCCGTGAACCACTGATGATGGATGCCGTCCCACTCGAAGACCCTGTCCCACGGCTTCGACCAGACAAACTGTTTCGCAACTTCTTCCCAGAACTTGTCCGGATCGCTCTCGAAGCGTCTGAATTCGGCCGGCCAGTCCTGCAGCAGCGCCTGTTGGCGCACGATGCCGGGGGACGCATATTCTTCGAAGGCCAACTTCGTTGCTTCCTGCGGTTCCGACACGTTGGCTACGGTGCCCATATCCGTACTCCTTATGATGGATGAATTCGTTGGTGCGTCTAGGCCCTAAACTCCCCATACAAATGGCGTGGATGCGCTTCCGCGCATCCCGCCTTTAAGTCCCAGCAAAAGCGTCCCGCGGGCAACACGGTTATACGTGCTTCGGCCGCTTGGCCAGAAGCTCGGCAACCAGCGCCACTGCCGCCAGCACGCCGGCTGTATAGAATGCCATCTGGTAATTGTGGTACTTGTCGTACATCGTACCGCCGATCTTGGCGCCGAAGTAGCCCGCCACTCCCCACGCGGTGAACAACATCCCGTAGTTGATACCCGCGTTCTTGGTTCCAAAGAAATCCGCGGTAGTGGAAGCGTTTACCGAGAGCTGCGTGCCATAGCACCAGTAAACGATAAACACGACAATGTACAGCAATGTCACGTTGCCGCCGACGAGGTAGAGCACAGGCATGGCAATCATCGAGATACCGATCATCAGCCGCAGCACGTTCAAGCGGCCCAAGGTATCCGACATCCATCCCGACAGGATGCGGCCTGAGGCGTTGCCAACCGCCCCCACGACTAGCCCCATGGTGGCCAGCGCTGCACCTGGAATGCCCACGCTTTTGGCGAAAGGTACCAGTTGGCTGATGACCATCAACCCGGCCAACGAGCCCAAGGCATAGGCAATCCACATGAAATAGAACGTCGGTGTGCGCAGCACTTCGCCCGGTGTGAACTCCTGGGTTGTTGCGCCTGATTTGGCAGTCGCCGGTGCGGGCGTCCACCCGGTTGGCCGATAACTGGCAGGAGGGTTCTTCAGCAGGAATGCGCCGATTACCGTCATGACCAGGAAAATGCCACCAAGAATCTGGAACGTGGTGTGGACACCGTAGGCCGGGATGAGCTTCAGATTGGCAAGCGGGCCGAAGATTGCTGATCCCGCGCCATACCCGCCCACTGCCAACCCCACGGCCAACCCGCGTTTATCGGGGAACCACTTGGCCATCACCGGAATGGGCGTGGCATACCCAAAGCCGTTGCCCAAACCACCAATCACGCCGAAACATAAGTACAGCCACATCAGGCTGTGGGTGTAGCTGCATAAGAAGAAGCCGAGGCTTACCAGTATTCCGCCGGTGAGAGATATCCAGAATGGGCCAAACTTGTCCTGCAGCCGTCCGGCGACGATAAACGTAAGGGCGAATACCACGACGGCGATTCCAAACACGGCCGAAGTCTGCGCTCGCTTCCATCCGAACTCTTTTTCGAGCGGGGCGACGAATATGCTCCACGCATACAGGGTGCCCAAAGCAATGTTCATCAGCAGTCCGCCGACCACGCGCCACCAGCGGTTCAGCCCAGTACTCCCGACCTCGATTGAGTCGGCTCTATTTGTCGTTGTTGCGCTCATCTGATGTCTCCCTTTCCATGGCGTGAAGAACCATACCACCCTGCCCTCCCGACAACAATCTGAAATTTGTGACTGCTTTACACTTCTGGCTGGACGCCATCGGCAGGTGGCGCGTCGGGTTCCCGGACATTGTTGCCAACCTCGATTCGACCTCCGGAACTCGGCAATCTGCAACTGCCACGTCTGCCTGCCCTGGGCGCGCAGGCGGCTCAGAAAACCAGGGGCGGGAAGCGCTTGGGGTAGAGGAGAGTGGTCGTTGTCCGCAGACTGTCTGTTGCCTGATGCAAACCGGAACCAGAATTCCGGACGCCCGGCGGAGGGCGGAATCGCCCTATCCGGGCCCGACAAGTTGCGGTGATTAGACCTGTACGCCTCCCGCCTTTGTATTGAGCCGTTGTGGGCGGATTTTCTGTCGCGCCATGGGCAAGGGTCTGTGACGCTGGATACGGATTCGTGTGATATACATCACCTGAGTGGGCTGGCGCCCTCGCCGAGAGAGGCGCTGACTAGCATCACTCTCGTCTGTATCACTTTGATGTCAGTGGTGTTAGCATGTTGAGTAATCGCGACGGAGGCACCTGTGGGGTCACCTTACGGTTTTGAATTAGTAGAAAACTGCCTCATCTGTAAATTGCGCAGCGATAGTTTTTTCTGTTCCCTTCCCAAAGGGGCACTCGAAGCTTTCGACAAAATCAAGTACACCGCATCCTATCCCGCCGGCGCCGTTCTCTTTGTGGAAGGTCAATCACCTCGTGGAATCTATATGTTATGCAAGGGCCGGGTTAAGTTGTCTACCACCTCGGCTGAAGGGAAGACGTTAATCCTCAAGATTGCACAGCCCGGCGAAGTGCTGGGAATGCACGCCACGGTGTCGGGAACTGCTTACGAGATTACGGCTGAAACTGGTCAACCCTCGCAGCTCAACTTTATTAAGCGCGACGATTTTCTGCGTTTCCTCCAGACCCACGGAGACGCCTGCCTCAAGGCGGCGCAGCACCTGAGCAAAGACTGCCAGACCGCGTATCAGCAGATTCGCAGTCTCGGTTTGTCGCATTCTGCGCCCGAGCGCCTGGCGCGGCTCCTGTTGGAGTGGACGGCCACCAGCGTCGATAAGACCGAACCCAAGGTGAAACTGGCGCTGACGCACGAAGAGATCGCGCAAATCATTGGCACCTCGCGTGAGACCGTCACTCGCGTTCTCGCCGACTTCCGTAAGCGGCAGATCGCGGTGCTCAAGGGTTCGACATTGACTATCCGCAATAAGGCGATTCTGGAAAAGTTAGTGGGCGCGTAACTGAGACTTTCCGGATTCTCTTAAGACACATCTCTAGCGATGTGTCTTATTTTGCGTGGTCCTCGGTAATTTCGATCCTATTCAACGGAGCAATCCCCCGACGAGCGGACAGCGATGAGAGTCCACGATGGCCTGGGCTCGTTCGAAGAACTCCGGCAACCGCCGCATCACCGCGGGCGAAAGGCGATCGCCCAATTCGAACGCGGCACCAACGATGGTGAGCAATTCCGCACGCGGGACGCTACCGTACAACTCCATGGTGGCGGCAAGCAACAAGTCAGGATGCGATTGATGGGCAAAACTGAAGGGCCCCGGCTGCGGCTTAACCGCAATCTGCTTAATTTCGCCAGCTTCTGGTCCCGCTGCCGCATCGAGAAAAAGCACAAAACTCGCTGGCCGCGACATCTTCGGCCATTTCAGGCGTGAGTTGATGTGAGCCAAGCACCCGCACCTCTGGATCCTGGCGATAGTACTGCTCCAGCATCTGCGCAACGTGACAGCCGATGTTGTCGTCACCGCGCAGCGGGCTACCGTATCCGATGATCAGCACTCTTGCCAACTAGTCCCTCCCTGGCTTCGTCCGGCAACTCACCCAGACGGCTCCGCAACTCTAGATGTAAGGTCATAGCTCCGCTGGCATGCGAACGATGGCATGACTTACCCGCTCAAGAGTTGCGCCTGTCACTATCTTTGACTGTTTCGGACAGAATTAATGTGAGACAACTCACGTCGAAAGGTGATACCGATCAACGTTTGCTAATAGGGTGGGTCTTCTTGCCGAAGCGATTGTTTCGGACTAACAAATACGCGGTAGCTGCTCTCCGCTCAGCATGTCGAGAATGCGCTCCGTCCCCAGCCGACTTTTCATGGTGACCAACCCGACTGGCTTTTCCAGCACGTGGCCGATCCTGATCGCGCCGCTGCTCACGCCGTGCCGGTTCAGGATGTCAAGGGCCCGCACGGTTTCGTGTTCGGGCACGATTGCGATGAATCGTCCTTCGTTAGCGAGGTAAAGTGGATCGAGGCCGAGAATTTCGCAAGCACCGGCCACATCTTCACGAACGGGTATCGCCAGCTCGTCAATCGAGATGCGCAGCTGCGCCGTTTCCGCGATTTCAATCAACCCGCTGCTAAGTCCACCGCGGGTCAAGTCGCGCAGGCAATGGATCTCGATACCCGCCTCCAACAGGGACGAAACCGGCTCCCACAGCGGTGCACAGTCCGACTCAATGGTGCTTTCGAACGACAATCCCTCGCGCATGGCCATGATCGCGACGCCGTGACGACCCAGGTCTCCGCTGAGCAGGACCACGTCACCTACACGCACCGACGAAGGCGCAATAATGAGGCGATGCTCGATCACTCCGATTCCCGCTGTATTGACGAAGATGCCGTCCCCCTTTCCTTTATCCACGACCTTGGTGTCGCCGGTCACCAGTTGCACTTTGGCGTCGGCCGCAGTGATCCGCATGGATTCCACGACCCGCCGCAGCGACTCCATGGGAAAGCCTTCTTCCAGGATGAATGCCGAACTCAGATACAGCGGACGCGCCCCGCACATTGCGAGGTCGTTGACCGTCCCATTAATGGCCAGCGTGCCGATATCGCCGCCGGGAAAGAACAGGGGCTTGACTACATAAGAATCGGTGGTGAAGGCAAGCCTGGCCCCTGCGATGTTCAGAGTGGCCCCGTCATGCCGTTCCAACAACAGATCGTTCTTGAAACTTGGTAACAGCAATCCTTCCAGCAACTCGTGCATGCGGCGTCCCCCGCCTCCATGCGCGAGTTGAACGCGTTCGCTGTCATTGAGAGGAGTGGGGCATTGCAACTCAAAGCTTTTGGCCTCAGACATGTGCCTTGCTCCCGACGTTCACCAAGTCATCGCTCCGCAATCGGCGATAACGGTAGTACGCCGCACAAGCGCCCTCGGACGACACCATCGGCGCTCCCAACGGATGGTCGGGTGTGCAGCGCTTGCCGTACGCCGTGCATTCCTCCGGCTTCTTCGCTCCCTGCATCACCAGACCGCTAATACACTCGGGATCCTCCTCTGCGGTGTATCCCGTAACCCCAAAACGGGTCTCCGCATCAAACTCAGCGAACTCGGGAGCCAGACCCAGGCCGCTCTGCGCAATTTCGCCAATCCCGCGCCACTTCCGATGCACCACCCGAAAGACCCTGGCGACCAATTGTTGCGCCGGCACATTCCCTTCTTTGCGGACCGCGCGCGCGTATTGATTCTCGACTTCGTACCGCCCTTCCTCGAGTTGCGACACACACATGTAAATACCTTGCAACAAGTCGAGCGGCTCGAATCCGGTCACGACAATCGGGACTTTGTACTTCTTCGCGATCGGCTCATATTCCTTGTAGCCCATGATCGTGCAAACGTGGCCCGCGGCGAGGAACCCCTGCACGTGGTTTTCGGGCGATCCGAGAATCAGTTCCATCGCAGGAGGCACCAGCACATGGGACACCAGAACCGAATAGTTCTTGACGCCCATCTGCTTAGCCTGGAAGACCGACATCGCATTCGCCGGCGCGGTTGTCTCGAATCCTACCGCGAAGAAAACCACCTGCTTGTCGGGATGCTGGACAGCGATTCGAACTGCATCGGTTGGCGAGTAAACGAAGCGTACATCGCCACCTGATGCCTTGACGCTGAACAGGTCGCCCCCCGATCCTGGCACCCTCAGCATGTCTCCGAAAGAGCAGAAGATGACGTTAGGCTGCGCCGCGATCTGTAACGCCTTGTCGATTAGCTCCAGTGGAGTGACGCAGACCGGACATCCTGGCCCGTGCACGAGTTCGACCTGTTGGGGCAGCAGTTCATCGATCCCATACTTCACGATGGAATGGGTCTGCCCGCCGCAGACTTCCATCAACTTCCACGGGCGCGTTACCGTCCGTTGAATGGCGTCGGCATACTGCTGCGCCGCGACAAGGTCACGATATTCCTCAACGTACTTCACGCCTCACCTGCCTCCGGCCCGAGTTCCGCCAGCTCGCCCATCTTCTTCAGGTATTCGAAGGTCAGCAGCGCTTCGGCCTCATCGACCACGCTGATGGCAAAGCCCACGTGCACAATCACGTACTCACCCTCATTCGCCTCGGGGACGTATGCGAGACTGATCTCTTTCACGATCCCGCCAAAGCTGACTCGCGCCATACGTGCGAAATCTTCTCCGTGGATGCTTAGGATTTTTCCTGGAACTGCGAGGCACATAGGACTTCTTCCTTCGTTGAATTAGTTTTCATGCGAGACACTGCCGCCACTTGGCCCAAGGCAATTCCACCATCGTTGGGCGGGACCCGCTGGTGCCAGTATGGGCGAAATCCCGCTTTGCGTAGTTGGGTGATGGCGCGTTCCGTGAGATAGCGGTTCTGGAAACAACCGCCGCTTAGAACGACCTTTTCCTCGGCGCAGATCTCTGCGACTCGAACCATCATCTCCGCCAGCGTGTTATGAAACTTCGTCGCGATGACCGATGCAGGTACGCCATCATGAACGTCGCGGACGATGGCACGCACCATTCTTGCCCAGTCTATGCCTCGGCCGTCCGCATCTTCGCTCATGTCGAATTCGTACGAGGCGTCAGTTTCGATCTCGTCGGTGAGGAACTCCAACTCCATCGCAGCCTGTCCTTCGAATCGGCAAACCTGGCGTAATCCGATGATTGAAGCCACGGCGCCGAACAAACGCCCGGCACTGGACGTTCGCGGGCTGCGCACTCCACGCTCCATCATTCCATCGAGTACTCGGCGCTCCTGAGCGGTGAATTCCTGCATCACTGCTAGCGTTCCGCACTCGACCAAATCTGCACCGAACGCTTCTCGGAGAATGGACAGCGCCACCCGTCGCGGTTCTTTCACCGCTTTCTCACCGCCGGGCAACTGAAAGGTCCGCAAATGCGCGACACGCTCGAACCCTGTCTGCGTGATGCGCAGAAACTCCCCGCCCCAGACCGTTTCGTCCGGACCGTATCCGCTGCCATCCCAAGCAATGCCCAGCGCGGGCGCGGCGACCTGGTTTTCGGCCATGCACGACAGCGCGTGCGCATAGTGGTGTTGCACCGCGACGACTTCCACGTCGCTCTGTTTGCGGGCGTACTGCGTCGAGAAATACTCAGGATGCAAGTCGCAGGCTATGGTTTTGGTTTGCAGTTCGTACAAGTCGGTAAAGTCGATGAGTACTTGCTCAAATGCGCCGTAAGCTGGCACCGTCTCCAGGTCTCCGATGTGTTGGCTGATGAAAACCTGATTGCCCACCGAGGCTGCAATTGTATTCTTTTGATGAGCGCCAACGGCAATTACGTTGGGGGCTGCGTTGTCCACCAGCACCGGCAAGGGCGCGAATCCACGGGCGCGGCGCAACACGAGTTCTCGCCCAGCCATGACTCGCACCACGGAGTCATCGACGTGGCGCACGATCGGGCGGTTGTGCACCAGGAACAGATCGGCAATGCCCTGCAGCCGCAGAATCGCCTCTTGCTCATGAATGCAGATCGGCTCGTCGGACACATTGCCGCTGGTAGCCACTACGGGTATTCCTAGCTCCTGCATCAGCAAATGATGCAACGGCGAATAGGGCAGCATGACACCGAGGTACGGGTTTCCCGGCGCGACCGAGCACGCCAGGCCATCACGCTCCACACGGCGCAGCAACACAATTGGCGCCTCCGGCGACCGCAGTAACCGTTCTTCCATCGGATCTACGACGGCGTACTCAACCACGTCCTGCAAGGAAGGAAACATCAGGGCGAACGGCTTCTCTTCTCGGCGCTTACGTTGGCGCAACCTGACAACCGCCGCTTCGTTGGACGCATCCACCATCAGGTGAAATCCTCCCAACCCTTTCACCGCCGCAATCTGCCCCGCCGTGATCGCATTCGCCGTCAACTGCAAGGCGTCGTCGCCGCGAGCGGTAACCGCGCCGGTGCCGTCCCACAACTCAAGATGCGGACCGCATGTCGGGCAGGCATTTGGTTGGGCGTGAAACCGCCGGTCGCGCGGATTGTGGTATTCCTCCGAGCACTCCGGGCACATTTCGAAAATTCGCATCGAAGTGCGCGGACGATCGTAAGGCAGCGCTTCGATAATGGTGAAGCGGGGTCCGCAGTTGGTGCAGTTGGTGAAGGGATAACGGTAGCGTCGATTGGCGGAGTCGAAGATTTCTCGCTGACATTCGCTGCAGGTCGCAATGTCAGGTAAGATCAGCGCGGTCTTGGCGCCGTCGGCACTCTCCCGGATCTCAAATTTCTCGTAGGGTACGGGATCGACAAAGCTGTGTTCGAAGCTCTGGATGAACGAAATCGCCGGCTTCTCCCGCTCGATGCGCAGAAGAAACTTCTGCAGCACTTCCGGCGCCGCCTCAGCCTCGATGAACACTCCCTGGGTATTGTTGATCACCCAGCCTTTGAGGTCCATCTCCTCTGCCAGGCGGTAGATAAACGGGCGGAAACCGACGCCCTGCACGGCCCCGCGGATGACCATCCGGACACGTTGGTTTAGGCTCGTTCCCACAGTCTCAGACTAGGCGTCATTATCACGCGTGTCTGTGATGGCTGACCACAGCCCGCGGTAGTAGCGTCACCGATGGCTAGAGTGGCGCTGCGTTTGTCGCGACAACCAACATGGAGTCGCGTGTTGCGAAGTTCCCAACCGGCTGCGAACGGCTATTTCTCTTTCTTCTTCCCGGGGAGCGCGGCTGGATTTTCATGTGTCCGTTCGCGAAATCGCGTCTTCATGCCGGTAGCGAGCGAAATCGCGTTCTCCCCAAACTTTTCGCGCAACCTATCGGCGGCTGATAGGGCTTGATTCCACTTATCATGGGTGGTCCGGCCTTCCAGGCTCAGTTGCTCGCTCTCATCATCGAAGTGGGCAGCATGCACGCCGAGCAATCGCACAGCGCCACTGTTCCAGTTCGCGCGAAACAATTCGCGGATTGCGGCGAACACCTCCGAATCGACTGCCGTCGGATGGTCGAGAGTGCGAGCCCGTGTGATTGTCGTGAAGTCCGTGTAGCGCAGCTTCAGCTGCAGAGTACGCGCATGCAAATTTTGGTCGCGCAGACGCCTGCAGACCATCTCCGAGAGCCGTGCGAGCATCGCTTCCAGCACCTGCGCCTCAGCCGTATCGTGGTTGAAGGTATGTTCGTGGCTGATGGAGCGCGGTCCGTCATCCATGCCGATATCGCCCTCGAACCACGCTCCCGCATCCAGACCGCGTGCCTTGCCAGAGAGAGCCAAGCCTAGCGCACCAAAATTATGTTCGAGCCAGTGCTCGTCCCGCGTTGACAGGTCGCCGACTTTACAAATGCCCTGCTCCTGCAGCCGCTTTTCCATGACCTTTCCAACGCCGGGAATTTTGCGCACGTCGAGTGGGGCGAGAAACGCGATCTCTCCGCCGGGCAGAATGTACAAGACACCGTTCGGCTTGGCTTGGTCAGAGCAAACCTTCGCAATCAATCGCGAAGTCCCAATACCGATGGAGCAGTTCAGGTTGGTTGTCGCCTTCATCGCCTCGTGCAGAGCATGAGCGGCTCGCAACGGAGACCCGTGCAGCCGCTCGGTGCCGGTCATATCGACATAGGCTTCGTCGATGGAGACCATCTCCAATTTCGGCGAAAAGCGGTTCAGCACCTCGAAGACCTTGGTGGAACACTCCCGGTACCGCTCCGGATGCCCGTCAACAAACACGGCTTGCGGGCAGAGTTTGACGGCGGTCCGCAACGGCATGGCGGAATGCACTCCAAACTTGCGTGCCGGGTAGGACGCAGCCGAAACCACACCGCGCTCGTGGGCCTGGCCGCCCACCACCACGGGCTTACCTTTCAGCGATGGATCGAACAGTTCTTCGACCGAAACGAAGAAGGCGTCCATATCGACATGAAAAATCGTGCGCGGGCCAGGTACCATGCTGACCGCGATTTTATTCCACTTGGTGGAGGAAAAGCGGCTGCTTTCACGATGCAGCTAAGGGGTAAAGGTCGAGCGAGCTAGGTTGAAGCTGCAACCCCACCACCCGCGATCATTTTCTCGTATTCCTTTACAGCTCTCCGGGCCGCTTTGATTCCCTCGGGCGTCGTGGACACGGGTCCCTCAGAATCGGTGTTGGCAAAGAAGACGCGCTCCATGGGCTGCCTAACCATCGGCAGGACCTGCGTGTAGTTACCCGGCAGCGACTGGTACATAGGATGTCCCCTCCGATAGATCTGCACCTCGACCGGATCGGCGTTGGTCTCCGGCAAAAGCTTCTTGAAATCGCGCAGCACATTCGCCGCGAGCTGCTTGCTGCCTTCTTCGGTGAGCAGAATTCCGCGCTGTTCACGGCGCAATGGTGTATAGCAAGTAAGGATGTTGTATTTCTGCTTGTAGCCCGGCTGATTGCGGACGGTCCAGTCGGCGACAATAAAGTCCGTGAAGCTATTCCCCGGGCACCAAGTGTCGTAACCGCTATTGAAAATAGGCTTGTCGTACACCAGGTTCACCACGGCATACGGGATGTAGCGCATCTTCGCAATCGCATGCTTCTGTTTCTGTGGCATACCCTCGACCATCCGCACTGTGATGAACTTCGGTGTCGCCATGATCACGCCCTTGGCCTCAACTGTCTGCGGTTTGCCTTCGTGTAGATAGGTGACGTTGACCCCGTGCTTCTGAGGAACCACCGCAACGGTAGCTGCATTCAGCAACATGCGAGTGCTATGTAGCTGCATGATCTCTGTCAGCTTCTTGTTGATGGCTCCTAGCCCGCCGGGCCACGTCATGCGATCATCTTTGCGATTGGCTCCCGCTGCGTTCTGCACCTCGTAGATGCCGAGCATCGCAGCACTCTCGTCGCTGCGTGCTCCCCAATTCGACGGTCCAAATCCGTCCCACCATGCCTGCAACTCCGGCCCGTAACCTGCGGTGAATTGCGACAGCGGCAGGTTGTCCAGTTCGGCAGCACGCTTCTTCAGGTCAATCTTCAGCATTTCGTCGCGAAACTTCCGGAAGCTCTCGCGCACGTTCTGCGGATACGGCAGGCGCTCGAGACCTTCGCCCCAGGTGTCGGCAACAAATTCACCGTTCGCGATCGTTCCGTCCCAGTTGTCGACGGGCAGATATGGTAGCCCCAACCCCGTCGTGAACTCCCGCATGGTCTCGCCCTCGGTAAAGGCGCCGCCAGTTGCGTAGGCCACGCCGTTGTACGCTTCGAGGTACGAATTCCCTCCCCAATGCGGCTCCTTCTCCAGCAGCAGAAAATCCTTATCTCGCATCAGGTACGCCGACATAAGACCACTCACCCCACCGCCGACGATTACAACGTCGTGCTTCTGCGAAGCGGGAGGATGCGCGAACTTCTTCCCATCGCGAATCTCATGGCAGACCTGGTTGTGTTCGCCATCCACCTCAATGTTCGATGGCTCTGCCGCCAACATCGACAATTCCACGGGGCACCCCCCGGCTACGCTGCCCGCCACAACAAACCGGATGAAATCCCTACGGCTGGTGCTCATGCAGACCTCGACATGCGTTCACCTCAAACAAGTTTCTAGAAGGTCGGCGGCGTATTCACCCATAGAACGACCGTCTCTGTCTTGCCGGTGTTCCGCCAAATATGCGGCGTGTTGCTCTCGAAGTAAAAGCTGTCGCCCGGGTGCAGCACATACCACTGTCCATCCAGCGCGATATTCAGAGCCCCGCGCAGCACATACAGAAACTCCTCGCCTTCGTGCGCATAAGAATCGCCACTGTCGGCCCCGGGAGCGATAGTGAACAAATGAGGCTCCATAACCGTGTTGCCCCACGCCAGCAGTTCCATCTGCACGCCAGGTCCGGCATCCAAACGCTTCCGCTCGTTGGGACGCACGTGGTACGGATTCGATTGCGCAGGATCAAAGAAGTCCAGGATGTTCAGCTTGTAATATCGCGCCAATTTGCGCAGCGTTCCCACCGATGCGCTCATGTGTGACCGTTCAATCGCGCTGAGGAACCCGACTGAAATACCGACGGCGCCAGCCACCTCCGCCAGCGAAAGGTCCCGGCTGACTCGCAACTGACGCAGACGCGGGCCCATCGCGCCGCCGCCATCGCGCCGCGCCGCCTTTGCCAGTCCCTGCGATTTCAATAACTCGACGATGGCGGGACCATTCAAGCCGCGCACTCGGCTGAGAAAGCGCGCGCGTTTCAACACCTTGAGGTCGTCTCTGGAATACAGCCGGTATTTGCTGCCGGTGCGTTTGGGATGGATGATCCCAAGCCTCTCCCACGAAACGGATCACCGAGGCCGAGACGCCGGTGAGCTCTGCGACGTCCCCGATCTTCAGGTATCCCGCAGGACTGGCGTCGGGCGCCGTCTTCGACGGCGAAGAACCGTGCTGAGCGCGGATTTTCAAAGTTTTGCTTGACAAGCAGGAAATGGATTCTCTAACGTTGCTGGATTATAGCAAGGTTTGCTGTCGCTGCAAGCAGATTGTTGTCCACGCGCCCGCGTCCACAATTCGATCGCTTCCAGAAGGGGGTCTATGACCAGGTTTGTTTGTCGTTTCTGCGCGCGGGCATGTCCTGCCGCGTTCATGATGGTATTACTGGCTCTCGGAGCCCTGGCTCAGAGCACCGGCGGGCGAATCATCGGCCGCGTCACCGATCCCAGTGGCGCAGTGATTCCCGACGCCACAGTCACCATTACCAACGACGCAACCGGCGTCAGCAATCACACCCAGTCCAACAAAAGCGGCGACTACTCCTTTCCGACGGTGGCCGTCGGCACCTACACCGTTGAGTTCGAGGCCACGGGATTCAAAAAGCTGACGCGGAAGCAGGTTGCCCTTGACCTGAACCAGACCCTCCCCATCAACGGCACCTTGGAACTTGGCGCGGCATCCGAAACCGTTGAGGTCACCTCCGAAGCTCCGCTAGTGGACACAAGCTCTACCCAGCTCGGCGCCACGGTTGATGCCCTCATGGCTACGCAGTTGCCCCTCAACACACGCGACACTTATCAGCTGTTGCAATTACAGCCGGGCGTGATGTCCAACGTCGGCGGCAGCAACTCCATCGCCTACGGAAGCGACCAGCCGGGCGTAGTTTCGGTCAACGGCGGCCGTGGCCGCGCCAACAACTTCAATGTAAACGGCGGCGATGCCAACGATCTGTTCGCGAACCTTCCCACGGTGCAACCCAGCCCCGACAGCATCTCCGAATTCCGGGTGCTAACCAATACCTTCGACGCCGAATATGGACGCAACTCTGGCGCGGTAATCAACGTCGTCACCAAGTCGGGCACTAACGAATTTCACGGCAACGCCTTCGAGTTTTTCCGCAACAGCGTACTAAATGCTCAGGGCTACTTCAACGTCGTCAAGCCCCAATTCCAGCAGAACCAGTTTGGCGGGACTTTCGGCGGCCCCCTCAAGAAGGACCGCGCTTTCTTCTTCCTGTCGTACGAGGGACGTCGCATCAAACAGGGCATCCCGAGCGCGCAGTTCTACGTGCCTAACCAGAACCAGCGCAATGGAGACTTCAGTAGCGTAACCGGTGGCTTTTCGGGCCAGATTGCTAATCAGGCGGTTGCCGACCTGTTCAACAACCGCGCGGGTTGCCTGGGTGCACTCGGTCTCTCCTCTCCGCTCTCGACGCAGGGCGACACCGTCCCGATTCCTTACGCGTCGATCTTCCCCAACAACCAGATTCCCACACCCTGCATGGACCCCACGGCGGTCGCCTTGATGCAGCTTTACGTCCCGCTTCCCAACCAACCCGGCAACCTGTTTCAGTCTGTGCCCAACCAGATCGTCAACGGCGATCAAGGATCAATGAAGTTCGACTACCGTCTCACCAACAACCAGAATCTGAACGTTTACTACTACATCAACGATTCGATCACGAACCAGGCCTTCTCGTTCTTCCAGGCCGCCGGCGCCAACGTGCCCGGCTTTGGCGCCCAGATTCCCACTACCGTGCAGCAATTGAACATTGCCCACATCTGGACCATCAGCAACAGCCTGGTTAACGAGGCACGCTTCACCTACATGCGTGAAAACCAGACAGGGTTCCAGGCTCCCGCGCGCACCAACCTTGTGCAAAACTCCTGCGGCAGCCTTGTCCCCTCCAGCCAGTGTTTTAGTGACCCTAACAATCCCAGCGCCGGAATCACCCCCGGACTCGGTAAGAACTTCGAAGGAGTTCCCTTCATCGTGGTTCCTGGCTCGTTCTCCATCGGCAATAATTTCGAAGGCCAGCTTCCGCAGATCGGCAACAGCTACGTCTGGGCTGACAACATCAGCAAGCAACTGGGCGCGCACGCTCTGAAATTCGGCGCTGACATTCGCTACATGCAGTTCAACCAGACGCTCTACTACAACGTCAACGGATACTTCCAGTACAGCAGCACCGATCCCAACAGTCCGGGACTGCTCGCCGATCCGGTCAACGGAATCTACAACTATCTACCTGACTACCTGCTCGGCTTGCCTTACAGCTACTCACAGGGTTCGGCGCAAACCGAGCACGTGCGCAACAACGCCTATTATCTTTTCGGGCAGGATAGCTGGCGCATCAAGCCGAACGTGACCCTCAACTACGGCCTTCGCTGGGAATTGGATACTCCGCTCGCCGACGTTCTTGGCCATGTGCAAACGTATCGTCCCGGACAGGCGACCACGCAGTATCCTTGTCAGCTCAGTCCCAACAATCCTCTCGTGCAGGTGTACGGCTCCACCGACTGCAGCCCCACCGGCCCAGCGAACGCCGTGAACCCGCTCGGCCTGGTGGTACCGGGAGACAAGGGCATCCCTCCTGGAATGACCCAGACCTACTACAAGGCTTGGGCGCCCCGCATCGGCCTCGCCTGGAGCCCGAGCGCCAGCAACGGATGGTTGCATAAGATTACCGGCGATCCTGGCACGTTCACCATCAAGGGCGGCTTCGGCCTTTTCTATAATCCGATCGAACAGTTGGTGCTTGAGCAGTTCGGCGCCGAACCACCCTTTGGCGGCAGCAGCACCATCTACAACACCAACTTCAACACCCCATACGTCAGTCAGACCGGCACGCAGTATCCCAATCCCTTCAACGGCATCATCTCGCCACCGCGAGGTACTCCAATCGACTGGTCCACCTATCGCCCTATCCTGCTCTATGGCGATATGCAGCCGCACATTCGCACGCAGTATTCCGAGCAGTACAACCTCACCATCCAGCGCGCTCTCGGCCGGAACATGATGATGCAGGTGGGTTACGTGGGCTCGCAAGCGCACCGCCTGCTGGTCTCGCACGATATCAACTATGGAAATGCCCAATCGTGTCTTGACCTCATGAATCTCTCGACGGCCAACAATGATCCCAGCTACAACTGCTCGCAGAACTCGTCCGACAACTCGTATTACATTCCCCCGTCCGCCACACTGCCCGCGAATTTCACTTTGCACTTGCCTTACGGAGGAACCAACGGCGGGCCCTTTACCGTTAGTGGCGGACCCAACGGCACGCCAGTGTCGGCAGTGGCGCCCAACGGCATAACTCTGGTGGGATTGCGGCGCTATTCTTCACCGCTGTGCCAGCCCCTGAGCGGGACCGGATGCCCCTCTGACGGCATCCCGGTCTTCTCCAGCATCTTTGCCGAAGACACCATCGGCAATTCGAACTACAACTCGTTCCAGGCCATGGTACAACGGAATTTCTCCAAGGGGCTGCAGTTCCAGGTCGCTTACACCTGGGCCAAGTCCTTTGACCAGGGCTCCAGCTTTGAGGGCCAGCTCAATCCCGTCGATCCCCGATTGAGCTACGCGCTCTCAGAGTTCGACGCGCGCCAGCGTCTGGTCGTGAACGGCTACTGGGAGTTCCCCGTCCCGAAGTACCAGGGCGCGAAGGGCACCCTCCTCGACGGATGGGCCATGTCCGGCATCCTCACGCTGCAATCCGGCTTCCCAATTCGCATCACCGCAGGCGGGCAGGACAACGAACTGAACACAAGCTACTTCTTCGAGTCGGCGGGGGAGCCGAATCAGATGCAGCCCTTTAAGACACTTTCGCCACAGGGCAATGGGAACTACTACTTCAACCCCAATACTTTCTCGATCGACCCCAACTCCATCAACTATCTCACCGGCCAGCCGCTGTTGGGCACATACGGCAATACCCAACGCACCATCTGTTGCGGCCCCGGCATTGCCAACTTCGACATGACCCTGGAGAAGTCAACTAAGATTGGTGAGCGCGTAAATACCCTCTTCCGGGTCGATTTCTTCAACTTGTTCAACCATACCCAGTTTTACAACCCGGTGGGCGACGCCACCAGCCTGCAATTCGGCCAGGTCACCACAACCCGCGACCCGCGGTTGATCCAGTTCGCGGTGAAAGTGTCGTTCTAACGTTTAGGCCGGAGGCCATGCGCCGGCTCAGCATTCTTGATGGTTCTTAGGAGATTTTTTATGCACGAGCAGTTACGCGATGAAATCGCAATTTTCGAGAAGCGTACGCCAAAATCAGCAGCGGCCCACAAGCACAACTTGCAGCATCTACCACTCGGCGTCGCGAGCAATTACCGCGCCTACGATCCCTATCCAATTTTCGTGAAAGAAGCCAAGGGCAGCAAGTTTCGCGATCTCGACGGCAACGAGTACATCGACCACAACCTGTGCTTTGGAGCGTTGATGGCCGGCCACTGCCATCCTGCCGTCATGAAGGCTGTTGAGAAGCGTCTCACCACCGGCACGATGTTCGGTATGCCGCACGACATGGAGTGGGAATTGGCCGAAGAAATTTGCGCCCGCTTCCCTGTCGAAATGGTTCGCTTCGGTAATAGCGGAACGGAAGCTACCATGCATTCGGTGCGTCTAGCGCGCGCTGCTACTGGGCGCGACCGCATTATCAAGTTCGAAGGTGGCTACCACGGACTGCATGACGCAGCGCTAGTCAGCGTGAAACCACATGCAGATGAAGTTGGCGATTTTAATGCTCCCAACTCAGTTCCTGGCGGACTCGGCGTACCCAAGGCCAGCATCGCCAACGTGCCAATAGCCAGCTTCAACGATCTGGATTCAGTGGAGCGCCGCTTCAAGCAGTACCCCGGCGAAATCGCGGCCGTGATTCTCGAACCCATCATGATGAACGTGGGTCTGTGCATGCCCGAGCCTGGCTTTCTCGAAGGTCTTCGCGCACTCTGCGACAAGTACGGCGCTCTGTTGATCTACGATGAGGTGAAGACCGGCGCCAAGCTGAGCTGGGGCGGCGCCTCTGAATACTTCGGCGTCAAGCCCGACATGATCTGCCTCGCCAAGTCCATCGGCGGAGGCTTTCCGCTCGCCGCCTTCGGCGCGTCGAAAGCGGTCATGGACCTCATCTCGCAGCACAAGGTCTTTCACGGCGGAACCTACAACACCAATCCGGTCTCGATGGCCGCGGGCCTGGCGACGTTTCACGACGTCCTCAGCCGCGAAAACTACGCTCACGTCGAGAAGCTCAGCCATAAGCTTGCGACAGGCTACCGCGAAACTGTCGCCAATGTCGGATTGAACGCCTACACCATTTTTGCCGGAGCCAACGGCGCGCTGATGTTTGCTCCGAAGGAGATTCGCAACTATCGCGACTGGCTCAAGGTCGACACTGACTTGTGGAAGCAATACTGGTTCGCCATGGTGAATCGCGGTGTGATGCCTCAACCCTACTGGTGGGACGAGCAGTGGACCATCTCGGTGCAGCACACCGAGGAAGACATCGCGATGCACCTCCAAGTCTTCGCTGAAATTGCTCCGGCCTTGGCGGAGGCCCAGAAAGAGAAACCCGTCGCCGTCGCGGCGCACTAGCGGGCGGTTTTGGAAGGGGCATAGCTTCAGCTGCGCCACACAAGTTCGTCCTTAACGGCCCGCGCGATCTTATTCCGCGTGGCACATGCGAAATGTCCACCGAACCACAAACCGACGCGGCACACCTCAAGCGGGTTCTTGGCCGCTGGGACCTCGTCTTGCTCTTCGTAGTGGCAATTGTCAACCTCAATGTGGTTCCCTCGATATCCGCCAGTGGTGGAATGACGGTCTGGCTATGGCTTATCTCTCTCGTCTTTTTCTTCTGGCCCCAAGGCATCGCCGTCGTCGAACTCTCGCATCGATATCCCGGAGAAGGCGGCATCTACCTCTGGACCAAAAAGATCTTCGGCGACTTTCACGGCTTCCTTTCCGGCTGGTGCTACTGGACCAACAACATCTTCTACGTAC
This sequence comes from uncultured Acidobacteriaceae bacterium, assembly GCA_963699185.1. Classification (GTDB taxonomy): domain Bacteria; phylum Acidobacteriota; class Terriglobia; order Terriglobales; family Acidobacteriaceae; genus DASRAA01. The sequence continues at coordinate 3,846,371 of OY969419.1, forward strand.
CGACTGTAGTGTTGATCTTCCTCGGCATCGCCGTGTTCGCCGCCGGGCCAAGTGCGGTCGGACTCGCCAATAATCAGCTCTTCACCCTTGCGACGGCACTGGTTCTTCTAATCTTGCTTGCCGCCTTGAACGTTGTCGGCCTTGGCGTGGGCAAGTGGGTCAACAACATTGGAGGCGTCGGTACCGCAGTTGCCTCACTGATCCTGATCGGCCTGGGTGTCGCGATGACCCATCGTTTCGGTGTGAACCTCACGCTACACGATATGCGGATCCCGTTCGACCTAAGCCTGCTTTCGGCCTTCGGCGTTGTATGTTTCGCGCTGGTCGGCCTTGAGCTGGCGTCAATTATGGGCGACGAAATCCGCGAGCCCCACAAGACCGTGCCATTCGCCGTCGCGTGGGGTGGTGTGATCTCCGGCCTCTTATATATCGGTTGCACTCTTACCTTGCTGATTGCCGTGCCGCGAACCGAAATCTCCGCCTTGCAAGGCATCCCGCAGGCCGTCAGTCGCATGTCTGACAAAGTGGGGGTCCCCTGGCTAGTCGCTCCCTTCGCTTTTGTGCTCAGTATCTCAATTGCCGGCATCGCATCCGCTTGGCTTTCGGGCTCTGCGCGTATCCCCTTCGTCGCGGGACTGGATTCCTACTTGCCGAGCGCGTTAGGCAAACTGCACCCCCGTTTCTCGACTCCTTACGTCGCGCTGATCGTGCAAACCGGAATCTCCATTCTGTTTCTTGCCATGAGCTTCATCGGCGCTCAGGTGAAAGAAGCTTTCCAGACGCTGTTGAACCTTGCAGTTGTGCTGCAGCTCGTCCCGTTCCTCTATATGTTTGCAGCGTTGATCAGGCTGGCCTCGCGGGATTCTGCTCAGGCGGGTTACTACAGCAAGACGACGCTCCGCATCGCCGGAATTAGTGGATTCCTCGTGACCTGTCTCGGCACGACGCTTGCTTTCTTCCCCCCGCCCGACATTACCTCGAAAGGCACGTTCGAGATCAAGATGTGGGTTGGCACGATCGTGCTTCTCGCTCTCGCTGGGTTTTTCTTTTTCGTTTACGGAAACCGCAAGACCGCCCCACAGGTGAATCCCACAGGGGCTTAGATTCATGGAGAAGTTATGAGTTCATCGGCCACTACACGGGCACAGACGTACCGGATGTACGTCGATGGCGAATGGATCGAGAGCAGCAGCGGCAAGACCTTCCCGGTCTACGATCCTTCCACCGAAGAGATCATCGCCGAGGTTCCCGATTCCAACGCGAAGGATGTTGACCGCGCCGTCGCCGCCGCCAAAGACGCCTTCGAGAACGGCCCTTGGGGATCGAGTACCGCGCAGGAACGCGGACGCGTCCTCTTCAAACTCGCGGACGCCGTTCGCCAGAATGCCGCCGTCCTCGCAGAACTCGAGGCCCGAAATAGTGGCAAGCCTATCGTCGAAGCCGAGTATGACCTCGGCGATGTCGCGACCTGCTTCGAATACTACGGCGGGCTGGCGACCAAGGTCTCAGGTCACGTCAATCCCGTTCCCGATAATGCCCTCAGTCTCTCGCTCAAGGAACCCGTCGGGGTCGCCGGACAAATCATTCCCTGGAATTATCCGCTGCTCATGGCCGCATGGAAATTGGCTCCAGCGCTTGCTGCCGGTTGCACCTGCGTGCTCAAGCCCGCCGAACAAACACCGCTCACCGTCCTCCAACTCACGAAACACTTCGAGGCCTGCGGGCTCCCCAACGGCGTCGTTAATGTCATCACGGGCTTCGGCGAAAGCGCGGGCGCACCGCTAGTTCAACATCCCGACGTTAACAAGATCGCCTTCACCGGCAGCGCCGTGGTAGGCAAGCAGATCGTCAAGATGGCCGCTGACACCGTAAAGCGCGTCACTCTCGAACTCGGAGGCAAATCCCCCAACATTTTCTTCGCCGACGCCGATTTCGAAGCCGCCATCGACGGCGCGCTCTTCGGTGTCTTTATCAACCAGGGCGAAGTTTGTTCGGCCGGCAGCCGCATCCTGGTGCAGCGTCCCATCTACAACAAATTCGTCGAAGCCATGGCGGCGAAAGCCAAGACCATCAAGCTCGGGCCGCCACTGCATCGTGACACCAAGATGGGCCCCCTCGTCAGCAAGGAGCAATACGATCGAGTGCGCTCCTACCTCGAAATCGGCAAACAGGAAGCCAAGCTTGCCTCAGGTGGCGACCGCCCCGCGAACATAGCGCGCGGCTACTACGTCTCGCCCACCATCTTCTACGACGTGGACAACAGCGCTCGCATCGCGCGCGAGGAAATCTTCGGCCCCGTGGCCACCGTCATTCCTTTCAACGACGAAGCTGACGCCGTGAAGATCGCCAACGACTCACCTTACGGACTCGCCGCAGCCGTCTGGACGCGCGACATCTTCAAGGCCTTCCGCGCCGTCAAGAAGATCCGCGCCGGCATCGTTTGGGTGAACCATATGCAGCCCACCTACGTCGAAGCGCCTTGGGGAGGCTATAAGCAGTCCGGCTTCGGCCGCGAACTCGGGCCGTGGGGCATCGAAGAATATCTCGAAACCAAGCAGGTCCACATCAACCTCAATGAACAGCCCATAGGATGGTATTGATATGGGAGCAATTCTCTTAAGAACCGCGGTGCCCGGTCCGCACTCGCAACAACTTCACCGGCGGCGCGAGCAGGCCATCCCTCGTGGACTCTCGCACGCCACGCCCATTTACGTCGCCTGGGCAGAAGCCGCGTTGCTCGAAGATGTCGATGGCAACGTCTTCGTGGACCTCGCGGGAGGCATCGGGTGCCTCAATGTGGGACATCGTAATTCAGCAGTGACTGCCGCCATCCATCAGCAGGTCGAGCGCTTCCTCCACACCTGCGCGCAAGTCACGCCCTACGAGGACTACATCGCGCTGGCCGAGGCCATGAACCGGATCACGCCGGGCAATTTCGCTAAGAAGACGCTCTTCGTGAACACCGGCGTAGAGGCTGTCGAGAATGCGGTGAAGATCGCGCGCGCCTACACCAAGCGCCCCGCGATCGTGTGCTTTGAAGACGCCTTTCATGGCCGCACCTTGTTGGGCATGGCGCTGACCAGCAAGACTCATCCCTACAAGGCCGGATTTGACCCTTTCCCCGGCGACATCTATCGCATCCCCTACTCCTACTGCTATCGCTGTTCGTACGGCAAAACGTATCCGAGTTGTCAGGTCCACTGCGGCTCGCAGGCCTTCGACGAATTCTTCCGCCGCCATGTCGCGCAAGAGACCGTAGCGGCTATCATCGTCGAGCCGGTCCTTGGTGAAGGCGGGTTTGTCGTGCCACCTCCAGAATTCCTAGCCGGATTGCGCGCCATCTGCGACAAAAACGGCATCGTGCTCATAGCCGACGAAGTTCAGACCGGATTCGCCCGCACCGGTGCCATGTTCGCCTGCGAGCGGTTCGGACTTGTCCCCGACATTCTTATTACCGCGAAATCGCTGGGCGGAGGCTTACCTCTCGCCGCTGTCACCGGCAAGGCCGAGATCATGGACGCCGCTGGTCCCGGCGGGCTAGGCGGTACCTTCGCTGGTAATCCCGTCGCCTGCGCTGCTGGTCTCGCCGTGATTGACGCCATCGAGAACGAGAATCTCTGCGAACGCGCCGAGGCCTTGGGCGAGCACTTCAAGCAACGCGCACGCGATTGGCAACAGCGCTGGCCAATCATCGGCGACGTCCGCGGGCTCGGCGGGATGTGCGCCATCGAACTGGTTGAGCCGGGAACGCGCCAGCCTGCCGCCGACGAAACCAGCAAGATCACGCGATACTGTTATGAGCACGGTGTGATTGTGCTATCCACCGGATCGTTTAGTAACGTGATCCGGCTACTTATGCCCCTGGTGATCACCGACGAGCAGTTCGACGAAGCGCTCGACGTGATGGAGGCTGCCATTGCTGATGCGGTCGGCGCGAAGACCGAGGCCTCAGGCCGTACATTCGTAGGTTTTGGATAGTGCCGATTTTTAGGTCGGCGCCATGCTGCTCCATTGAAAAAAGGGGGCTTTAGCCCAACGTTGAGGAACTTCGCGACTATGACCACTACGGCACCCACCCAAATCGCCGACGTCTTGAATTACGTCGGCGGCGAATGGCGCAAGAGCACCGCCACCGAAACGCTCGATGTAGTCAATCCCGCTACCGCGGAAATCATTGCGCGTGTCCCCATGTCTACCACCGCTGAAGTCGACGCCGCCGTCGAGGCCGCTGAACTGGTCAAGAGCCAGTGGCGCCGCACGCCTCCCGGAGAGCGTGTGCAATACCTGTTCGCCCTGAAGCAACTGCTCGAAGACCACATCGACGACCTGTCCCGCACAGTCGTCATGGAGAACGGGAAGACCTTCGCCGAGGCCAAAGGCGAAGTGCGCCGTGCCATCGAGAATGTCGAAGTCGCCTGTGGCATTCCCATGCTCATGCAGGGCTACAACCTGGAAGACATCTCGCCGGGTATCGACGAGTCCATGATCCGCCAGCCTGTAGGAATCGTCGCCGCCATCACGCCCTTCAATTTCCCCGCGATGATCCCCTTCTGGTACCTGCCATACGCCATCGCCTGCGGAAACTGTTTTCTGCTGAAGCCGTCGGAAAAAGTTCCGCTCACCATGCAACTGGCGTTCCGCCTGCTCGAGCGCCTTGCCCTCCCCAAGGGAGTCGTCGGTCTCATCAATGGCGGACGCGAAGCCGTTGACGCCATCCTCGACCATCCTAAAATCCGCGCCATCAGTTTCGTCGGCTCCACTCCCGTCGCCAAGTACATCTACTCGCGCTCGGCAGCCAACGGCAAGCGCGTGCAATGTCAGGGCGGAGCCAAGAACCACGCCATCGTGCTCCCCGACGCCGATCTCGACGCCGCGACCAAGGTCGTCGGCGAGAGTGCCTTTGCCTGCGCCGGTCAACGTTGCCTGGCAGTCTCGGTGGCGATCACCGTGGGTAGTGCGCAGACGGCTTTCCGCGATTCCATCGCCGGCCTCGCCTCGTCGATCAAGATGGGTTACGGCCTCGACGACGGAGTACGCATGGGGCCGGTGATCACTCCTGATAGCCGCTCACGCATCGAAGGCCTCATCGCCAAAGGCGCCAGCGACGGAGCGAAAGTCGTTTGTGACGGGCGCGGCGTGAAGGTTTCAAAGTACGAGTCGGGCAACTTTGTCGGACCCACCGTGCTCGACGACGTTTCTCCTTCGAGCGAGCTGTCTGCGACGGAAGTCTTCGGCCCGGTTCTGAGTCTCGTGCACGCCGACACGCTCGCAGACGCCATCGCCATCATCGAGAAGAGCAACTACGGCAACGCCGCGTCGCTGTTCACCACCAACGGCGCGACGGCTCGTCGCTTCAAATACGAAGCACCCGCGGGCAACATTGGCATCAACATCGGCGTCGCAGCGCCTATCGCCTACTTCCCGTTCAGCGGATGGAAGTCGAGCTTCTTCGGCGACCTTCACGCCCAGGGACGCGACGCCATCGAGTTCTACACCGAAAAGAAAGTAGTTATCGAGCGCTGGGCATAGCTCCCGCGGGGAGAACAGCAGAATCGACATGAGCGACACGATCCAACAATACAAAGACTACGTCATCACCAGCTTCATGAAATCCGTCCAGCCTGTGATCGTCGAAAGCGCCGAAGGCTGCATCATTCGCGATGCCTCCGGTAAGGAATACCTCGACTGCTTCGCCGGCATCTCCGTCGTGAACGCTGGGCACTGCAATCCCAAAGTCATCGCCGCCGCCAAGGCCCAGATGGACAAGCTGGTGCACTGCGCGTCCTACATCTATTACTCTCCGGCAACCGGCGCGCTCGCCGAGAAGATGGCGCAAATCATGCCTTCGCCGCGCCTGCGCAAATCGTTCTTCGCCAACAGCGGGGCCGAAGCCATCGAAGGTGCGATGAAGGTCGCGCGCCTCTACAGCGGCAAGCACGAAATCATCTCGCTGCAAGCCTCGTTCCACGGACGCACCTGGGGCACGCTCTCTATCACCGGCAACCAGGGACGCAAAAAGCGTGGCGGTCCCTACGCTTCTGGCGTGTCGTTCGCGCCCGCGCCTTATGTATATCGCTCGCCCTGGCCCGACGATCCCGCGCGCTGTGTTGATTTCTGGAGCCAGACTCTCGAAGACATCATTCGCTTCTCCACCGCGGGCGACGTGGCGGCCTTCATTGCCGAGCCCGTGATGGGCGAAGGCGGCATCATCGTTCCCCCAACCGGCTACTTCCGCGAAATCAAGAAGGTCCTCGACCGTCACGGCATCCTGTTCATATGCGACGAGGTCCAGTCCGGCTTCGGCCGCACAGGCAAGATGTTCGCCATCGAGCACTACGGAGTGGAGCCTGACATCATCGTCACCGCCAAGGGCATTGCCGACGGTTTCCCCCTCGCGGCCTTTACTACGCGCGACGAAATCGCTGCATCGTTCAAGCCCGGAGACCACCTCTCCACCTTCGGCGGCAATCCGGTTTGCTGCGCTGCTTCGCTCGCTAACATCGAATACATGTTGGAAGAGCGCTTGTGCGAAAAGACGCTGGAAAAGGGTGCCTACTTGATGGATCGCCTGAACAAACTGAAGGGAGACATGCCGATGATCGGCGAAGTCCGCGGCCTTGGATTGATGGTCGGCATCGAGCTGGTGCAGGACGACAAGCGCACCCCAGTCACGGTAGAGACCGAAGCTGTCCGCGACTACTGCCTCGCCGCCGGAGTGCTCGTCGGCTTCGGAGGCGTGTACGGCAACGTGGTACGCGTACAGCCGCCCCTCATAATTACTCGCACGCAAATCGATCAGGCGGTCGACACCATCGCCCGCGCTCTCGATCAGGTGCAAGCTAAGCGAGCAGCCGCCGCTCGCTAATCGCTCTCCGGGCAGTGTCTTGAGGGGGCTCGTCTGGCGACGCGGGACATCTTGCATCCCCCCTCGCCTTCACTGAATCTGCAAGATTGCGCGACCGTAACTCGCGCAGCGAGGTGTTCTATGAGCCACACCACATCGATTCCCACCCGCAGCTTCGGCTACTACCTCAACGGCAACTGGAGCACCAGCGGCCGGGAATCAGTCGTGACTTCACCCTTCGACCACAGCATCGTCGCCGTGGTTTACGAAGCCTCGCGCGGCGCCGTCGAGACCGCCATCCAATCCGCGGTTCAGGCTTGTACCATCACTCGCAAGATGACATCATTTCAGCGCGCCACTGTCCTCCGCAAGATCACCGAGGGCATTCGGCATCGTCGCGAAGAGTTCGCGCGGACCATTTGCCAGGAAGCCGGCAAGCCCATCAAGACCGCCCGTATCGAGGTCGACCGCGGCATCTACACCTTCGAGGTCGCCGCCGAAGAAGCTACTCGTATCTACGGCGAGTACATCCCGCTTGACACTATCGAAGCCACTGCTGGGCGCTGGGGACTGGTGCGTCGCTTCCCGCTCGGCCCCGTGTTCGCGATCACGCCGTTCAACTTCCCGCTGAATCTCGTCGCCCATAAAGTTGCCCCCGCTATCGCCGCCGGATGCCCGCTCATCCTCAAGCCCGCGCCACAGACCCCTGTAACCGCACTGATGTTGGCCGAGATCGTTCACGATGCCGGATGGCCAGAGAGCGCGCTCGCCGTCATGCCGCTCTCTAACGACGATGCCGCGATGCTAGTCGCCGACGACCGCATCAAGCTGCTGACCTTCACCGGCAGCGCCGCGGTCGGATGGGCCTTGAAGAACAAAGCGGGCAAGAAGCGTGTAACGCTGGAGTTAGGAGGCAACGCCGCCGTCATCGTTCACAGCGATGCCGATCTCGCTTACGCCGCGCAACGCTGCGTCGCCGGGGGCTTCTCCTATGGCGGTCAGACCTGCATTTCCGTGCAACGCATCCTGGTCGAGCAGTCCGTCTTCGACCAGTTCACCAAGCTGCTGGTCGATGGTGTTCACAAGCTCAAGCTGGGCGATCCCATGCACGATGACACCGACATCCCTCCGCTCATTCGAGAGTCGGACGCCATCCGCGCCGTGCAGTGGATTGAAGAAGCAGTTCAATCTGGCGCCAAGCTCTTATGCGGCGGCAAGCGCAAAGGTTCACTTGTTGAACCAGCTGTATTGACAGGCACCACTCCCGAAATGCGCGTGAACTCGGCGGAAGTCTTTGCCCCAGTGGTGACCGTCGAACCCTACGACGACTTCCGCGATGCCGTGCGACACGTTAACCACTCCAGCTATGGCTTGCAGGCCGGAGTCCTCACCCGCGACGCCGGTCTCATCCAATTCGCTTTCGAAGAGCTCGAAGTCGGAAGTGTGATCGTAGGTGACGTGCCCAGCTTCCGCATTGACCAGATGCCCTACGGCGGGGTGAAAGACTCGGGCTTGGGACGCGAGGGCCTGCGCTATTCCATTGAAGATATGACCGAGCGCAAGCTGCTGGTCATGGCCCTGCGCTAGGAATATCTGCCCAAAACAAAAGGCGCGAAACCAATCTGATTTCGCGCCTGATTCGTGTTCCGGATTCTCAATTACGGCTGGCTGCCGACGAACCAAAGCTTCAGCCTCGGTGGCTTCGCTCGCCTCCGAATTGCTCTTGGGCGCAACGTACTTGTCGCTGTACTTCTCAAACACCACCACGTGCAACACCGGCTGCCGCTCTTCAATGGGATTGACCATCCCCTTCAGTTGCAGGGGCTGCAGGTAGGCCCGGATCCACTGGTACTGCGTGTTGCTCAGTCCGCGGCGGGACAGGTCCACCGACACGCCCGCCAGGTGCGTGGAAGCGGTATCGCCCTCGGCGGGTGCCGCAAAATGATTATGGCGCTGAAGCGCCCGCTGCTGATCGGCGGTACGAACCAGGGAATTCACCTGCAACGGTGAGTGGAACACCTCGTAAAAGGCGTGGCTGAGATCTTGCAGGAAGTCACGGGTCCACGGACGGCAATAGCGATGACTGTCCGTCAGGTTTTCCGCAATCTTCAACTCGTCGCTCTCGTTGACCGGAACCAGGTCGTTCGAAATCTCCGACTGAATCAGCTGGTACTCGTTGTTCATACGCGGCAGTTGCTGCCGATCCAACTCGGCATTCTGCTCTACCAGCAAGTCATGCGATCCGGGATACATCGGGTTCCATTTGGAGTAATGCAGGCGATTCTTGGAGTGGGCCGAGGAGGAAGGGGAAACGGTTTTATGTGTAGTACGTTTTTGGGTGCTCTTTACCGCGCCTATCGAGGGGACACACAGCAGCAGTACCGTGCAACAGAGCGACACGCTCTGCAGCCGCAACCCTGCTCGGGGCTGTCCGGTAATCATCGATTGGCCAGAAAACAAAATATCCTGCAGCGGTTGCACTCTCATGATTAAGGGGTGAAGGGCGTAAACAACTATATTACTCCAGCATTAAAGCACACTGATCGCCTAAGAACCAAGTCTTTCCGGCACAAAAAAGTACACCAAAAGTGGCATCGCTGTCCCTATCCTCGCGCCTCCGGAAAGGGACACACGGCACCGGCCTCAAACCGGCCAACGAACCTTGGGTTACCCGCGGTAAATCATCTCTGTCATGGTGCAATCATCGCTGAGTGGAGTATCCCCGCGGAACTTTGTCACGGCCTGCTCGATCCCGAGAAAGCCTCCCGAACAGCAATTGTCCAACCGTTCACTGCCGAAGAACTCGCCGCTGGAGTCCTCGGCTTCTGTGACGCCGTCAGTAACCACCACCAGCCGGTCCCCCGGCTTAAGCTGGTGCATGACCGCGGTATATTTCACGCCGGGCATCAATCCCACTGGCAGGTTGCCGTGTTCCACGCGGGTCACCGTAAGGCCTGACACGATAATCGGTGGCACATGCCCGCAGTTGACCAGTTCGAGCTGTCCGTCCGAGGACAGCCGTGCGATAACCAGCGTCGCATACTTCTGCCCTCCAATCTTCTCGAACAAGAACCGGTTCACCGTGCCCAGCATCGCAGGCAGCGAAGAGTCTTCTGTCAAGTGCGAGTACAGCATGCCCTGCAACGTCGAAGCCACCACCGCAGCTGACACCCCTTTTCCTGACACGTCCGCTACCACCAGCGAGAGGCCCTTTTCCGTGTGCACCAGGTCAAAAAAATCTCCGCCAATATCTTTGCAGGGATAGCTGACCGCATTGACCTTGGCAAACGGCACCTCTGGAACGGTCACGCTCATCAGCCGCTGCTGGATCTCCGCCGCGATGGCCATTTCCTGCTGCACCCGGCGGGCCGCTTCTTCCGCCTGCACTAGCGCCGCATTTTCCACCAGCGTCGCCGCGCCGTTGGCGATGGTCCGCAGAATGTCCTGGCTCACCGACGACAACTTTCCCGACAAGAAATGCGAGTCGAGATACAGGATGCCTTGTAGCTCCGAACCTCCTGTCTTCGACTCCTCCAGGGTCTTCTCCTGGATATTCGTCTTGCGCAGCGGAATGCAGATCACGCTCTTCAGGTTTTGCGCGACGATGCTCTCCCGGCCCGATAACTTCTCGCTGTCGGAGGTGTCGGTGACCAGGAACTCAGACGCGCTCCTCATCGCATCCCGCAGTACCGACTTGGAGATCGTGCTGTCATCCACGATGATCTCGCCGGTCTTATCGCGACCGGCCGCCATCCGCAGCTCGCCCATCGGGTCGCGCAGAAACACAAAACCCCGTTCTGCCTTGGTCAACCGCAGCGAAGCTTCCAGGAGGGTGTGCAGCACGTCTTCCAGTACGCCAGTGCTGTTCAGCTTGCGCGCCGCTTCGAGAAACACGTTCAGCATCTCGAAATCGGAGCCTGCTCCGCTGCTTGGCTTCCACGACGAAAACTGGCTGATGAACTGTTGCGCTACGCTCGACACCGAGCGGTCAGGGTTGAATAGTACGAACGACGCGCCCTGCACCCCGAATTCCAGCCGGTCGTTGCGCAGCAGCTTTTGGCGAGTTACCCGCTCCCCGTTGATGAAGGTGCCCTGGCGGCTGTTCTGGTCCTCAAGGTAGATCCCGTCGTTCTCGCGCATGAAGAGCGCGTGCTCGCGCGACACCCGCGGATCGGTGAGGACGAGGTCGCGATCGGTCCGGCGCCCAACCGAAAACGGAAAGTGGTCCAGCACAATATTGCGACGGTCCGTACCTTCGACCACCACCAGCACCATTGGGTCGCTGCCGGTCGAATGGTCGAGTTTGCGCATCCACATTCCAGTTGCGCCCATGTTAGGGTTCTCCTCCTGATCGCCGCAGACAGAACTTTACGAGATTGGTAAGCAAGGAATATATTCCAAACGCAAACCAATCATCCAGTATAGTTCGCTTCTTCTATGCCAAACCATCGTGCCGCGTGCCCTGAGCGCGGGCGCTGGCGCTGGGGAGACACTTGGCGCCGACTCGAAACTCCTCGCCTGTCGTAAACTGATTGGCGGATATTCATGCGGGGCGCATCCGCCCCAACCTTGAAGGAGATTCACTTGAAGGCGCTACTACGTTCTCTGCTTCCGGCTGTAACTGTTCTGCTATTGCTCCAACTCGCATCGGCGCAACTTCCCCATCTCACCCCCTTCTCCGCCGATTTAGAGATCAGTTCCACGGGCGGGGATCGGGGTGCACGAGATATGGAGGGCAAAATATTCGTCGCCAGCGGTCACATGCGCATGAACATGGACAACCCCACCGGCCGCCAAACCGCCATCATCACCGATTTCGCCACTAAGACCGTTGACATCCTCTTGGTGCCGCAGCAGATGTACATCGAACACAAGGCCGGCGACATGCCCGGCCGCGGCCCCGGCAGCCTGACCCAGGACCTCAAGCCTTATGACCCGGACCATCCTTGCTCCACTCAGCCCGACCTGACCTGCAAGAAGATCGGCGTCGAAGACATCAACGGCCGCACCTGCGATCACTGGGAGATGACCGACAAAGAAGGCAGGGTGACAAATTTCTGGATCGATCAGAAACTGCACTTCCCCATAAAAACTGTATCTCAGAACTCGACCATGCTTTTGTCCAACATCAAGGAAGGTGAGCCCGACGCCGCCCTCTTCAAGGTCCCGGCCGACTACCGCAAAATGGACATGCGCGGCATGATGCCTCCCGGCGGAGGCGGCCCGCCGCAGCAATAAGTCAGCGATCAAGGCTCAAACAGGTTCCCTATTCAAGCGCAGCTTAAGTGGGGTCTTTTTCGCCTTCGTATGTCTTCGATCCCAATTCGAGAAAAATCGATCTTCTAAAGGACTTTCAGCCACTTTACGCTTGCCTTCCCACCGATTTTCCTATTCCATAGGCTGTACTGCAGAACTCGCCACACAGGCCTTCTCAGGAGTCCGCATGGATCGCAGAAAATTCTTTGGCGTAACCGCTGGCGGCTTGACCGCTACGTTACTCGCCAAAACCAATCTTCAAGGTGCAGCCCTCCCCTTCGATCAGGACAGCAAATTTCAGCCCGACTACCTTTCCTTCGCGCCCGGCGTTCCTCCCGAGCCTTACCAGTTTCCTAAAAGCTTTCTCTGGGGATCCGCCACCGCCGCCTATCAGGTCGAAGGCGCATGGAAGGCTGACGGCAAAGGCGAGTCCGTCTGGGACCGCTATGCCCACACCGTCGGCAAGATCAAGGGTGCTGCCACCGGAGATGTCGCCTGCGACTCCTACAATCGTTACAAAGAAGATATAGCGCTTGCGAAATCGTTAAACTTAAATAGCTACCGTTTCTCCATCAGTTGGCCCCGCATTCAGGCTAACGGCACCGGCACCGCCAATCTCAAGGGACTCGACTATTACAAGCGCGTTCTCGACGAGTTGCACAAGGCCAACATCCGCCCGTTGGTCACTATGTATCACTGGGACTTGCCGCAGACCCTCGAAGACAAGGGTGGCTGGCCCAACCGCGACACCGCCGGATACTTCGCCGATTACGCCAATCTCCTGGTCAAGAATCTTGGCGACCAGGTTAGCGCCTGGGGCATTTTCAACGAACCCAACATCTTTACCTGGCTGGGCTACGGCATCGGCGTTCATGCTCCGGGACGCAGCGACTGGACCGCGTTCATGAAGTCCACGCACGTGGTCAATCTTGCCCAGGGCCATGCCTTCCGCGCTATCAAGGCCACGACGCCAAAGGCCGAAGCCAGTTCCTCGGTCACCATGGCTGACTGCATTCCGCGCTCCAACTCGGCGGCCGACAAAGCTGCCACTGAGCGTTATGAGGCCTATCGCAACTTCTGGTTCTTCGATCCCGCGCTCAAGGGCGAGTACCCCAAGCCCCTGGCATCGGACGAACTACTCGCATCGATGGACGTCCGTCCCGGTGACATGGACATCATCAAGGTTCCCCTCGACTACCTCGGCATCAACTACTACCAACGGTCTGTCTGTTTTGCAGCCGACGCGAACGGCCCGGCCAAGGTAGACACACAGGAAGGCGACCAAGGCCCCAAGACCGAGAACGGTTGGGAGGTCTGGCCCGACGGATACTACAACCTGCTCACCAAGGTCAACGCCCGCTACAAACCGAAGGCCATCGAGGTCACAGAGAACGGCTGCTCCTATAACGATGTGCCCGACGAGAAAGGCGTCGTGCCCGACGAGCGCCGCATCGCTTTCTTCCGCGGCTACCTCGGCGCCGTCGCTCGGGCACACAAAGAGGGCGTCCCGATCCGCGGCTACAACGCCTGGAGCCTGATGGACAACTACGAGTGGGCCGAAGGTTATTCCCAGCGCTTCGGCTTCGTCTTCGTCGATTTCCGCACCCTGAAGCGCACGGTCAAGGAATCCGGCAAGTGGTACGCCCAGTTAGCCGCGACCGGCAAGTTGAGCTAGTCCTAAACTCCCATACTGTGGGACTAACGATGACCTGCGTGGGACAATGATCCGGGTGCCCCGTTCTAGCCAGATTTTGGCTAGGGCGGGGCTTTTTGCGCAACTGGAAACTGGAAACTGCGGTTCTGGGTTCTATAAAAGGGGATGTCAAGAGAAAACACTTCTCCCTGTGCCGGAGCAGCCGGTAGTTCTCTGACATCCAGCCCCTTCTCGTCATGCTTGGTGGCGGAAGTCAGCAGTTGTCTGACTGGTTTCATGTCCGCGCTACGACATCCTTCGCTAGCTGAAGCTGCACAAGCCTGACGGTGGTCCCGCTCAGCGGGCCAACCATGGTTCTATCTGAGACTCGCGGTCCTAGCCGCGGCCAGTATGGCTTTTTTGGGTTATCCGAGGGAGCATATGGTGCCCCGTGAGACTTGGCGCCAGCGGCGCACTTAGTCTAACCCGGCCAGGATACTTACCCTCGAACCCGAGCTCGCAGCCCGAACAGAAAAACGCGAAGTGAAACTCGCCCTTTCCCTGCGGTCCTGCGCGCTCAAGCGGCTTGTGGCTTCACATACTTGGCGTCGAACGCCTCTCCTTTCTTCCACACATGTAACGTAATGGCCGCAATCTTGCGCGCCAGGGTCAGCCGTGCCATCTCCGCTCTTATCCCCTTTTTTAGAAGGTTTTCGTAGAACGGACGAAACGCTCCCTCACTGCCACTGGCCGTGGTGGCGGCGCTCTTAAACAGGTTCTTCAGGTCGTGGTTGTGGTTGCGGTTCAAGCCGCGAATGAACACCGGCTTCTTCCTGCGCTCGATCTGTCCGTTGACCACGCGATAGTCACCGCTGTCACGCGTCTCCAGCGCCAGTCCGCAGTAGGCCCAGAACTGCCGCTTGGTGCGGAAGCGATGCGGCGTCTGCACCCGCCCGATCAGCAGCGCCACCCGTATCGGGCCCAGCCACGGAATCGTGCGCAGCAACTTCGTCTCGCTATGCTTGCGACATTCCAGAATCAGATCCTGCCGGGCGTCGCGACGCAACTGCTGTAGCAGGTCGAGTTCCTGATAGAGTCTCCGGGCGCGGCGCTGCAGCCCGCTGTCGGTTAACTGCGCCAGCCCCTGGTCCCGATGCCGCGCTCCATAAGGCTTTTTGCCGGCACAGGCAATGGCCTGGCCGCGATACAGCGCTTTCAGCCGCCCCATGATGCGGGTGGTGTCTTCGGTCAGCGCGGCATAACTGCGCCCCAGATGCTTCACCGCCGCCGTGCTGTTCTGCCCGTGATACACCGGCTTGAGATATCCCAGGCGCAGCAACTCCGCCAGCTTGCGCGCGTCGATCGCATCGCTCTTGTTGCCAGCCTTCAACAGCGCATTCTTCCGCGGATTGCACACCACCAGATGCGCCACTCGTCGCACCAGCAAGTCATACAGCCAAGCCGAGTGCGTACCTTCTTCGAAGGTGACGTGCAACGTCCCACGCAGACCCTGCAGAAATTCCAGAATGGTAGAGGCGCGGGTGGCAATCACCGACTGCATCACCAGCTTCCCCTCAGCGTCCAGCACGGCCACCGAAATCGTGTCGCGGTGGACATCCAGACCGATATACTTGATGCTATCCATCGGGTGTTCCTTTCGTCAGGTGTGGTTTCTGCTACAGCACAGCCACCATAACCTACTTGGAAAGGGGCGCCCTTTTATAATGCGTGCCCCATCCTTTCCCTTCTTTTGGGAAAGGGTGGGAATTTGATGTTTTACCTGCGGATGCTCTGCA
Source organism: uncultured Acidobacteriaceae bacterium (assembly GCA_963699185.1). Lineage (GTDB taxonomy): Bacteria > Acidobacteriota > Terriglobia > Terriglobales > Acidobacteriaceae > DASRAA01. The sequence continues at coordinate 3,861,900 of OY969419.1, forward strand.
GCACCTTCTTATCTGGAAACCGCATGCACGTCAGCACTCCGTGCGAGATGGTATCGATCCCATAGGTGCGGTTGATTCCGATGCAAGGCCATACAGTTCCGTCGGCCCTGACAATGCCGTTGTCTCGATGACCATACACCACCGGATCGGTCCCTTCGTAGTCCTCGGGAAATCCCAGCGGCCCCCACACATGAACGTTGGCATCGTGCGGATCCGGGATACCGTCGAGAGACAATGCTCCGTGAACGCAAATGACGTCCGCCGTTCGATGGTAGGTCTTTAGCTCACGAAAGAATCGTAGGTGCTCCTGTGGCACCGACTGGAAAAATGCTTCATACGGCAGAGGCAATCTTTCGGTGAATAATCGGACGCCCAACTCCCCCATGGCATTCGTAATGTTCACTGCAGCTTCTTCTGAGTAGCTGCGGACTGTTTCCAGCGCCTCAGTTGCTACCACCCACGAATGTCGTGTCGGATCGTCCAAGGTCTGCAACATCCATTGTTCGTGATTACCAAGCAACCCGATCACGGTGAAGTCCGCCTCAGCTTTCAATCTGACGATTCGTTCCACGCAGCCGCGCGAGTCGGGCCCACGATCGATGAAGTCGCCGAGAAAGACCACCGCATCCTCCGGCTTCAGTTCCGGCAGCACCTGTTCCAGCAGGTCTTCCAGCGCAACCAGATTGCCGTGTATATCGCCGATCGCGTACGTGCTCATGATGTGGCTAATTCGGTCAGTCTAGCTTGCCAGGTTGTCCCATACGAATAGCTTTGGTCGAACTGGAGTTGGTAAGCTCGAAACTCACGCTTGCACACTTCTCCCGTGAGCCCCTTATTGCCAACCGTGGCGGACCGCGTTACCTTTTCGCCATAGGCGCTCTCCGCCCTGTTCAAGGAGGTTACTTCCATGCCGTCTCCCGAATTCAAATTCTCTTTCGATGCTGTGTACTATCACGTGCGCAATATGGATACAGCGATCGCCTTCTATCGCGACGTGCTCGGCTTCCCTCTCAAATCGCGCGACTATGTCGCCCGTTTCGAGGTCGACGGTGTGTTGTTCGAACTCGTCCCCGTTCCCGAAGGCCACTCGATCACCGGTCCGGGCAACGCCCGCCTTAGTCTCGGTGTCGCCGACATTCAGGCTGCTATCGGCTATCTCGCGTCCAAAGGCATCAAGGCGACTCCCGCGAAGCAGGAAGTCGGAGGCCTTCTGTCGCTCTTCAACGATCCCGATGGCAACGAACTCTGCCTCTGGCAGACCACTTAGGGTTGAACGGGTCTTTCAGCTCGAAACTCGAAACTGGAAACTCGAAACTGGCTTTCCTTTTCAATAACATAGCTCTGTGATCACTCCACCGTTCGATGTGGGATATTCCCGCTGAACTGCCATTTGCACCCATTTGGCCCATCTTCATTGGCCGCCGCGCCCCCACCCCGTAATCTGTAAATGTCGTAATGTGTGGCACTTGGCCTATCTGTCTCTATGGGACAACGCCGCCACCAACCTTCATCGCGAGGCGTGAATGCATAAGCCTATCAAGTACGTTGAAAAAGCGGTCACTATTGCCGCCAAAGGCGCGTGGGTCGTATTCGACAAGAGTGAACAGCATCAATCCCGAATCCTTCGTTTACGCCCAAGTGGTCGGATAAGCCGCTCCTGAAGTCGTACCAGAAGTCCAAGCCGCCGCTCGGCTGGCCGCGCGCGACCGATTCGCTCTGCCCCAAGTGCGTGCCCGAAATCCGCCAGCAGATCATCGACGGCAAGCTGCCGGTCGAAGTCCTGATGAACGAGAAGGTCGGCGAAATCAAGGCGCAGATCATCGAGCGCGACGGCAAGATCCTGATGGTGAAGGACTGCCCCATTCACGGCCACTTCGAAGACGTGATGGCCATGGACACCGCGTTCTTCAAGCACCTGGAAGAAGTTTTCCCCGGCCGCGACATCCGCGCCCACAACGATGAGAAGCTGCATCACCACGGCAGCAGCACCGTGCTGCACGGCCGCGGATCGGTGCTGACCATCGACCTGACCAACCGCTGCAACATGATGTGCGATCCCTGCTTCATGGACGCCAACCAGGTCGGCTTCGTCCACGAACTGACGTGGGACGAGATCAAGACCATGCTGGACAACGCCATCACCATCAAGCCGCGCCGCCAGATGTCGGTGCAGTTCTCCGGCGGCGAGCCCACGCTGTCGCCTTACTTCCTCGACGCGGTCGCTTACGCGCGCAAGGTCGGCTACAACAGCGTGCAGGCGGCGACCAACGGCATCGAGTTCGCCAAGAGCCCTGAGTTCGCCAAGCAGGCTGCCGAAGCCGGTCTGCGCTACGCCTACCTGCAGTTCGACGGCATCGGCAACGCCGCCAACTCGCATCGCCTGGTCGGCAACCTGTTCGACGTGAAGCTGCAGGCGATCGAGAACCTGCACAACGCCGGCGTCGACATCGTTCCGGTCGTCACCATCGTCAACGACCTCAACAACGAGCAGGTCGGACGCATCATCCAGTTCGCGCTCGACAACCCGAAGCGCATCTCGTTCCTGTCGTTCCAGCCGGTTTCGTTTACCGGACGCGACGAGGCCATCACCGACGAGCGCCGTCAGGCGCAGCGCTACACGCTGTCGCATCTGGCGCACGACGTGAAGAACCAGACCGGACTGGGCGAGCCCACCCGCGACTGGTTCCCGATCTCGTTCATGAGCACCTTCTCCGATTGGGCCGACCTGGTCCACGGGCCCGACAAGGATTGGGGCTCGCTGAGCTGCGGCTGCCACCCGAACTGCGGCGTCGGCATGGCCGTCATGATCGACAAGGAAACCAAGGAAGCCGTTCCGGTCACGGCGTTCCTGAACGGCGACACCATCGCGAAGGACATCGCCAAGGTGAACGACGCCGCCCGCGGCAAGTGGATGTCGATCGCCGGCATGACGCTGGCGCTGCTGAAGAACTACGATCCGTTCAAGTCGCCGACGCACTTCAAGTTCACCGACCTGCTGAAGAAGTTCGACAAGACCTTCGGCGCGACCGGCAAGGACTACGGCAAGGTCAGCGGAGACCGCACCGAGACCGACATCGAGAAGCGCCGCCGCGATCGCTGGAACTTCCTGTTCATCGCCGGCATGTGGTTCCAGGACCTGTTCAACTACGACTTCCGCCGCACCGAGCAGTGCATCATCCCCTACGCCACGCAGGAAGGCGAGATCAGCTTCTGCGCCTACAACACCGGCGTGGGCTGGCGCAACATCGTCGAGAAGATGCACATGACCGCGACCCTCACCAAGTGGTACGAGGAGCACGGCCGTCACGAGATCTTCGCCGGCGGCAAGAAGGTCGGCCTGGCAACCACAGACCACACGCTCAAGCTGGTGCGAGGAGCACGTGAACGCCGAGGCTAACCACACGCTCGACGATCTCGGCATCGCCAAGAACGCCCGCCAGGAGAAGTTCAAGGCGCGCGACGAGCGAGATCAAGCGGAAGCCGAAAACGCCCGCATGCTCGCGCTTTACAAGGAGCACGTGCTCGGCGAGAAGGCACCAGAGGACAAAGGTGGCTTCGTTCCGCTAGGCAGCATCGGCGGCATCAAGCCTGCTCCCGCGAAGGAAGTACCCGAACCCGCCTTCGGTGACTAACAAATTGCGTTGTCATCCCAAGCCGAGGTCACCCTTGGTGACCGAAGTCGAGGGACCTGCGTTTCAACCGGTCGGGCAAGCGACCGGTTTTATTTTGCATTTCTTCCGCCTTGTCATCGTGAGCGAGGACGCGCCAAACACAGCGCGTCCGAGTCGAAGGGTCTGGTGGGTGCCCCACTCAAGCCGGTTTTGCTTGAGTGGGGTTTTTCGTTTCGTTCAACTGCCATCCTGAGCGAGAGACGCGACCACTCAGCTCATCCACATCCCCGCCGGAGTAACACCCGCCGTCGGCCGGCACGCATTGCGCCTGTCGCCCGGCGCTATAATAAACAGTAAGTCCGGAGGGGTTCCCAACTTTATGACCGCAAACAACGGCAGCGACGGCAATGGTGCGAGTGTCCTGAAACCTCGCTCCGAGTGGATCACCAAGCGCCGCGAAGAGGCCGCGCGGAGCGGCGACACCAACATGTCGCAAATGCATTTTGCGCGCAAAGGTCTGCTCACCGAAGAGATGCTCTTCGTTGCCGAACGCGAAAAAGTCGCGCCCGAGCTTGTCCGCGACGAGGTTGCTGTCGGTCGCATGATCATTCCAGCCAACGTCAACCATCCCGAGTTGGAGCCGATGGCCATCGGCATCGAGTCCCGCTGCAAGATCAACTCCAACATTGGCAACTCGGCCATCACCAGCAACGTTGACGAAGAGCTGAAGAAGCTTCACACCTCCGTGCACTACGGCGCCGACACCGTCATGGACCTCTCCACCGGCGGCGGCATCCACGAAATCCGCGAAGCCATCCTGCGCCACTCGCCCGTGCCCATCGGCACCGTGCCGATCTACGAGGCGGTCTCGCGCGTCAAGCGCATCGAAGACCTCGACATCAACCTCATGCTCGAAGTCATCGAGGAGCAGGCCGAGCAGGGCGTCGACTACATGACCATCCACGCCGGCGTGCTCGTCGAATTTCTGCCGCTGATCACCAGCCGCATCACCGGCATCGTCAGCCGCGGCGGCGCAATCCTGGCGCAGTGGATGGCCCACCATCACAAACAGAACTTCCTCTACGAGCACTTCGACGACATCACCAAGATTCTCGCCAAGCACGACGTGAGCTACTCGTTGGGCGACGGCCTCCGTCCCGGCTGCATCGCCGACGCCAGCGACGAAGCGCAATTCGCCGAGTTGAAAACTCTTGGCGAGCTGACCACGAAAGCCTGGGAGCGCGACGTGCAGGTGATGATCGAAGGCCCCGGCCACGTTCCGCTCGACAAGATTAAGGAGCAGGTCGACAAGGAAGTCGAGCTCTGCCACGGCGCGCCGTTCTACACCCTCGGACCGCTGGTGATCGACATCGCCCCCGGTTACGACCACATCACCTCGGCCATCGGCGCGGCGATGATCGGCTGGCACGGCGCGTCGATGCTCTGCTACGTCACGCCGAAAGAGCACCTCGGCCTGCCGAATGACAAGGACGTGAAGGACGGCATCATCGCCTACAAGATCGCCGCCCATGCCGCCGATGTGGCGCGTCATCGTCCCGGCGCGCAAGACCGCGACAACGCCATCAGCTACGCCCGCTACACCTTCGATTGGGACAAACAGTTCGAGCTGTCACTCGATCCCGAAACCGCCCGCAGCATGCACGACGAAACGTTGCCCGACGCCTACTACAAAGAGGCGGCATTCTGCTCCATGTGCGGCCCGAAATTCTGCTCCATGAACTACTCGGCGAAAGTGGACGAGTACAACAAACAAGTCCACGGCGTAGAGAAGAAGGATTACTCAGAGCTGATAAACAAACTGGTAGCGATCAAGTAGCTTGGCGCGGGAGAGGAAACGAGCTGACCGTCGACTCAAGCTCCACATTCCGTCAATCCGGCAACGGTAAGCCTGAGAGCTTCACGAGCCTCGTCAATCGCGATGGGGTTCGTCATCTCGGATAGGTTTTCTCGTTTCTTCCTTCCCAAGAAATAGGCGATACGTTCCGCATTCGCACCACTGGGATGCGGAATTCCCGCCAAGATCTGATCGCTGCGAAGTATTCCGCTAGCTGCCAAATGGTTCAGCGCGCCCACGGGTTTTGGCCCCATAGAGATCCAAACAGCATGTGGGAGAGTTCGCGCTTCTTCGACTAGGGCCGAATCGATCAATTGGCGGAGCATCGGCGATCGCAGCATATCTGGATTCCCACTGTAATTGTCACCGTTCTTGAACACCGGGTAACGGAGGGCTGATGTGAAATGCGCGTACTCACTTTCAGCGCGAAACAACTGGCTACACGATTTCAATCGGAGAACCTGGTTCAGCCCGATATGATCCAGCATGTCTATAAAGTTCGCCCTCATCGCGCCACTGAAGCTGCCAGTAAGCTTGGCGCGCCTTAAAGCCACTTCGACCGGCGTTCCTTCGCGCTTCGCAGTGCGAAATTCTTGAAGGCCGTTTTCAGCTTGAGTCCGACCGGGGCAGATTCCCACGATTACGACTCGCGCCGATTCGCAGATGTGCTCAAAAGGGGCCCAAACCAGTGAAAGGTTACCCTCCGCGGCAATTGTCAGCCGCTTCAACATTTCCCCGTCCAAGAAAACATTACCGTTGAACGAGGCGACCAGGTCGCCGAATTGCAGAAGAAAGTTGTTATTCGCAGTCAATGGATCGCACCTCTACTCGAAAACTCTTTCGTTTACGACCTCTCCAACTGGACACAGAAGACGCAGGATTGATCGCTGCTCAGACGGAATATTACAGCCCTATAACCGCGGCTGCAGGTCTTCATCTTCCCAAAGCCCACGTCCTGACTTGGATTGGCATGCCGTCGTGTGCCAAAATACACCCATGATCCGTCCATTTGCCGCATCGGTTTGGCGCGAAGGAGATTGGTACGTTTCGCAATGCCTCGAAGTTGATGTAGCGAGTCAGGGCGAAACCGAAGAGGAAGCGCTGTCCAATCTGAAAGAGGCGCTGGAACTCCACTTCGAGCCGCCGCAAGCTACGCGCCCGCCTAAAGTTCGCACCATAGAGGTTGAGGTTGGGGCGGCTTAAGCCGTTGCCGTTCCGCGAGGTCAAGCGGCGACTGGAATCTGTCGGGTTTGTCGAAACCACCCAAAAGGGCAGCCACGTCAAGTTTGTGCGACGCTCTGAAGCCGCGGTGGACACGGCCATCGTTCCTCGAAAACATGAGATTCCAGTCGGAACTCTGCGAAGCATCTTGAGCCAGGCCCACATCGATCCCGAAGAGTGGGAGTCTCTGGCTTAGCACTTTCGATTTTGCATTCATAATCGTTTGCTACACTCAACTCGTGACCCGAGTCCGACGCAACGCCTGGATTTGTGCCTGCGCCTCAGGCGTTCTGCAGGTCCTGATCTTCCCTAAACCCGCGCTTTATTTCCTGAGCTGGGTCGCCCTCGCGCCGCTCATCTACGCCATCCTCCAATGCCGCAACCAGGACGCGCTTCTCACCATGGTCGAAGACGGCAAGTGGTTCGCGCCTGCAACCGCATGGCAGGGCTTTCTGCTCGGCTACGCCAGCGGCGTCATCTGGTATCTCGGCAGTTGCTACTGGGTCTACCACACCATGCATTTATACGGAGGACTGAACGCTCCGACCTCCGCCATCATCCTTGTATTGTTCTCGCTCTATCTCGGCCTCTACCACGGCCTCTTCGGGTTGCTGCTCGCCCTTATCGCGCGCCGCCGCAACGGTTACAGCCTGCGCGCACTAGTCTTCGCTCCCTTCGCCTGGGTCGCGGTCGAACTCGCCCGCTCTTACATCACCGGATTCCCCTGGGACCTGTTGGGCACTACACAGATCGACAACATCCCGCTGTCGCGCATCGCGACCGTCACTGGCGTCTACGGCATCTCATTCGAAATCGCGCTGGTAAACACCGCAGTCGCAGCGGCGTTCCTCGTTCCACGCGCCCGCCGAAACACGTTGCTGGCTGCCTCGCTCGCGTCGGCCCTGGTGCTGCACGCGGGCAAGTATGTCCGTTCTCCCGTCCCGGTTGGTGACCACGGAGTCACCCTGGTGCAGTCCAACATTCCAATCCTCGACGATCCCTGGACCCTCGAATATCTGCAGCAGACGCTGAGCGAACTGCGCGCACTGAGCGTGCGTCCGCAGAATGCAAAGCCGGATTCGCCCGGCCTGATTATCTGGCCCGAATCGCCCTCGCCCTTCTTCGTTACCGATATCCATCTGCGCGCCACCCTCGGCGAACTTGCACGCTCCACCGATTCCTACATCATCACCGGATCGATGGGCATCGAGCACGCTGGCGATCGCAACCGGCCGCCCGACATCTTTAACTCCGCCGCGCTCATCGCGCCCAGCGGCGAGTGGATTGCCCGGTACGACAAAATCCATCTCGTACCCTTCGGCGAATTCATCCCGTTCGAAAATCTCATCGCCTTCGCTAAGCCGCTCACCCGCGAGATCGGCACTTTCGCCCGCGGCCGCAGCCGCATGCCCCTCGATGCCGGAAACATGAAGGTCGGAATCTTCATCTGTTACGAGTCCGTCTTCCCCAATGAGATACGGCAGTTCGCCTTCAACGGCGCAGAGGTGTTCGTCAATGTCTCGAACGACGGATGGTACGGCGACTCCTCCGCGCCGCTGCAGCACCTGAACATGGCCCGCATGCGCTCTGTCGAAAACGATCGCTGGCTGCTGCGTGATACCAACACCGGAATCACCACCGTGATCGATCCCTACGGACGCATCGTGGCGCAGGCTCCGCGCAACCAGCGTACTTCGTTGCAGGGCGCTTATTCGTTGGTGGAAACCACCACGTTCTACACCCGCCACGGCGACTGGTTCCCGTTTATCTGTGCGATAATCACTTTGGCCGGTGTGGTGTTGCGCTTCCGCGAACCTGCGGAAGTGATGCAACCCGCGCCGGTTTAGCAGGTGAAGCTGGCCTTATACTCCGACCGAGTGTGAATGGCCCTTTAGCTCATCCTGGGAACGAGATTCACCATGGAGGCACTGAGATCACGGAGAAATCTTATTCAAAAACCTCCGTGTCCTCCGTGTCTCCGTGGTAAATGATTTTGGGTGCTTTTAGCCCGGAATTGTTTGGAAGGCATTACACCCCATGGTCGAAGAACTGGAACAGGAATTCTCCGCACTCCGCGACAAGGTCCACGACCTTCAGGAGTATCTTTGACGCGCCCAAGCTGCGCGAAAAACTGAGCGAGATCAAAAAGCAAACCGCCGATCCCACGCTCTGGTTGAACCCCGAAAAATCTCAACTGGTGATGCGCGAGAAGAAGCGCCTGGAGTCCGCACTCAACACCGAGTCAGAACTCGCCCGCCGCTCCGGTGACATCGCCGCCTACTTCGAACTGGCACAGGAAGGCGAAAATGTTTCGGCGGATTTGCGCCGCGAGATCGACGGCCTGCGCGCCCTAGTCGACAAGCTGGAGATCGCGACTCTACTGTCAGGCCCCAACGACGAGCGCAACGCTATCGTCACCATTCATCCTGGCGCGGGCGGCACCGAGTCACAAGACTGGGCCGAGATGCTCATGCGCATGTACTTGCGCTGGGCCGAGCGCGAAGGTTTCTCCACCCAGATGTACGAATACCAGCCGGGTGAAGAAGCGGGAATTAAATCAGCCACGTTTGGAGTGAATGGAGACTATGCCTTCGGGCTGCTGACCAGCGAAATCGGCGTGCATCGCCTTGTGCGCATCTCGCCCTTCGATCAGGCCAAGCGCCGCCACACGTCCTTCGCCAGCGTCTACGTCTCGCCCGAGATCGACGAGAGCATCGAAATCGACATCAAGCCTGACGACATTCGCATCGACACCTACCGCTCTGGCGGCAAGGGCGGGCAGCACGTTAACACCACGGATTCAGCGGTGCGTATTACACACATCCCGACGGGAATCGTGGCCGCGTGCCAGAACGAGCGCTCGCAACACAAGAACAAAGACAAGGCGATGAGCATCCTGCGCTCGCGCCTTTACGAGTACGAACTCGAGAAGAAGAAGGCCGCTACCAAGCACATTGAAGATTCCAAACTCGACATCGACTTCGGTTCACAAATCCGATCATACGTATTGCAGCCTTACCGCATGATCAAAGACCTGAGGACGCGAACCGAAATCGGCGACGTGGATCGCGTGCTCGATGGCGATCTCAACGAACTGATGCGCGCCTACCTGCTGGCCCGCAGGAACGAAAAAAGCTAATCGACTTTTTGCTAGTCCGGAACCAGGAATGACCCAGGTATTCCGCGGTCGAGTGTCGCCAGCACTGCGCCATTTGCTTTCGCGAGCTGCGCGAGATGACCGTCCGTAACTTGTTTTGGCCCCTTCACCCAGCGGGGAAGCTGCGACACATCGTGGTCGTCGGAGATAAACGTGAATGCTTCTGCCTTTCGTGCCTTAATCTGCAGGAGAAGAGCACAGGCCTCCGATGTGGAGAATCCGTATTGCGGGGTTTGCCCCACGACACGAACAAAGCCCATCTCCGTGATCGAGCAAGTAGCAAATTCGAGAGAACTCTTCACCAACAAGTCGCGCATCCAATCCGCCACGCGATCGTGGAACTCGTGCTCCGCGACTCCAAACGCCACAAGCGCGTTCACATCGAGGAGATATTTCACGGAAAGTCAGCCAGGATTTCTTCTACCTGTTTACTGGTTAGAACCGGTGCTCCGGGGCCAAGCGTAAGAACAGGGAAGCCCGTAACCGGATCGGTCACGATCTTTCCCTTCTTTTGGGTCCGTTTCTTCTGCGGCGTCAAAATCACTCGTCCGCCCTCGATCTTTGCATCCAGCGAATCGCCCGGCCGCAATCCAAGCCGGCGGCGAATTGCGCTTGGAAGTACTACCTGTCCCTTGGTGGAAACCTTGGTAACCATGGTAAGACAATCTTACCACTCTTAGCGAAAAACAGGCCGAAACCACTGTCATCAGTTAACATTTGCTCATGAGCGAAAACTGCCTCTTCTGCAAAATCATCGCAGGCAAAGTATCGGCGAACAAAGTCTACGAGGACGAAAAAGTTTTGGTCTTCGAAGACATCAACCCCAAGGCCCCGACCCACGTCCTCATCGTTCCCAAGCGGCACATCGTTGGACTGAAAGAAGCCACTCCTGAAGACGCCGAGATCATCGGCTACTGCCAACTCATCGCCGCCAAACTCGGACGCGAGCGTGGCATCGAAGACGGATACCGCACTGTCTATAACGTCGGCCCTAAGTCAGGACAATCCGTCTTCCACCTGCATCTGCACTTACTCGGCGGGCGCGACATGAAGTGGCCCCCGGGATAAAGTTCGTCGAACTCAACTTGGCTCCACAACTGTGGCACCCGGGTCCTCATTCGTAATCATGGCGAGGAATCGGCGCCGCGGCGTACAATCGTGCGTTCCATTGCACTACATCTCGACCACAATCAGGAGGTCCCATGGGCAAGGGATCGAAGAAGAAGCACCACCAGGACGCAGCCGTCGAGGCATCTGCGCCAGCGGCAGCCAGCAAATCCGGGAGGCTCGGTAATAAGGACTACGAGCGCGAGATGTTCAAGCTCCAAACCGAACTCGTGAAGCTGCAGGAGTGGGTGAAAGCAACCAGAACGCGGGTCGTCATTATCTTCGAAGGCCGCGACGCCGCGGGCAAGGGCGGAATCATTAAGCGCATCGCAGAGCGCACCAGTCCGCGTGTATTTCGCGTCGTCGCGTTACCTTCGCCGACAGACCGGCAGAAATCACAGATTTACATGCAGCGTTATGTCGAACAACTGCCTGCAGGCGGAGAAATCATCATCTTCGACCGGAGCTGGTACAACCGGGCGGGTGTAGAACAAGTGATGGGCTTCTGCAGCAAGGAGCAGTACACCAAGTTCCTGAAGAACTGCCCATCCTTCGAGATGTCACTTGTCAGCGACGGCATCATCCTGCTGAAATACTGGCTGGAAGTCAGCGAGCAGGTCCAGCACGAGCGATTCCTTGCCCGCATCAAGGACACGTCGAAGCGCTGGAAGCTCAGCCCGATGGACCTGGAATCGCATCGCCGCTGGTACGACTATTCGCGGGCTCGCGACGCGATGCTGGCGGCAACCGACATTCCGCAAGCGCCGTGGTACATCGTGCATTCCGACGACAAGAAGCGGGCGCGGTTGAACTGCATTGCTGACATCTTGAGCCGGATTCCCTACGAGGAGATTCCCTACAAGGCCCCGAAACTGCCGCCGCGACAGAAGTCACATGGCTACGAAGAGCCGAAGCTGCGGCACCAGGAAATCGCGCAGCGCTACTGACCGCAACGCTTCCGGAAGTCGGTTAACAGGTTTCGAAACTAAGTGCCGGGTCTGCAATTCGCAGCCCGCCGTTCTTATGCCCCGCACCCTCTACCGCGGCTGCGGCTGCGGATTGAAATTCCCGCTGGTCCAGTTGCAACTCGAGTCAGCCACGTTTCCGTTGGGATGCATGGTGCAGTGATAGCTGAAGTTGCCCTGCCGGCCGTTACTGCCGCGGACATGGCCATTGCCGTCCACCATCACGAAGGAGGCCGCCTGCTTCCGGCTCGGGTTGCCGTTGAACGAAACGTTCGCGCCGCCGGTCTGCGACCTGACCTTGTTGCGAATGTTGTTCTGGCAGTTGGGAACCAAATTGTTGCTCCACTGTGGATTGCCCATTCCCGGAGGAGGATAAGGGGCGCTGCCACCGCCGCCGCCACCCCAACCTCCGCCGCCGTTCCAGTTGTCGTTCCACCAGCCACCGTTCCAGTTGCCACCGTTATTGTTTCCGCCATTCCAGAAGATGTCCCCGGTATAGCCTTCCATGCTGCTGCGCGTATCTTCAATGCGGATGACCGCCACCCCGTTGTTGGAAGCCGGGTCCTTGAGCATGTATTGCCGGCCGCGCCCATCGACGCCCGCGAAGCGGAAGTTGTTGGGATAGCGCGGCAGCGGCTGGTTGCACTGCAGGCGCACCCACTGCGCGGGCATGCCGCTCTTGGTCTGGATGTAACCCTGGTTGCCGCGAATCTGCACGTTGGCCACGCCGTCCACGCGCACTTCGAAGGTGCACTTGCCGTTGCCGCCTCCGCCGGTAATGCGCGCCTGGATGGTGCTTTGTCCCCAGCCAGACGCCGCGAGCAGCATGACCGCAATCAGAACAAGAGCTGGTGATGTTCCCTGACTTGGCCGTTTCATACCCATCGCCTTGGGCCTCCGAATCGAGATACGAAGTTTGGCGCGATAGACGATATCATGCACGGCCACGCTCTGGAATCCGGGCCCTCAAGCGACTTCTAAGGGTGGTTTGCGGCTGCTGTAAACGAGGTCGCGTTCGCCGCCGTGTCGAGCAGCAGGTCCTTCGACTTCGGCGGCAAGGCCGCCTGCGCTCAGGATGACAAGTCAAGAAGGTCAGGTAGTGCGGGAGCGCGCCAACTACATTCCACACTTCGACGGAGATTGGTTCAAGTCGTGTAACAGATGTTTCGCGGCGTCGAGGTCGGGATTGAACTCGAGCACGCGCAGCGTCGTATCGCGTGCCTTGTCGGTTTGACCGGCGCTGCAGAAGGCGCGCGCCAGGTTCATGCCGATGCTGCTCCTGCCGGGTGCCCGCTGAAACGCGCTCTGCCAGAGCACGATGGCATCGTTCATGTGTCCGGACTTGGCCTCGAGAACACCGAGGTTGGTGGCGGCGTCGATGAGGTTGGGATCGCGTGCCAGCGCTCGCTGGTACAACTCGCGGGAATCGTTGGTATGGCCGCGCTTCTGCTCGATGTATCCCAAGGCGGAGAGCAGCGCGGGGTCGTTGGGCGACTCGGCCAATGCCTGGCGCAAGAATTGTTCGGCGGGCTTGGCGGCGGCTTCGTTGCCGCCTTCGGCGAGGGTTTCCCACGCCAACGCTTTGTCGCGTAGATCGTGGTCGGCCGCAGCCGATGCAGGGAACGGCACCAGGCGCGGCACCGAGGGCAACGAATTCGCGGGCGCGAGTTCGGGCGGCGGCGTCGTGGTGGCTCGGCGCGGAATGCGATGGTCGGTGACTTCGGTGTGCGCGATGTCGGTGCTGGGATCTGCGGGCATGTGACATTTGGTGCAATCGGGCTGATTGGCATGATGCTTCTCGCCAAACGCCGCGCCATGGCAGGCGAGACACTTTCCACGATAGAAGGCTGTGCGCTCTTCGGGCGACGGCGAACCGTGCGGGTTGTGACAACTGATGCACGACATCGCGTCGCCGGACTTCTTCTTGCACGCGCTCTGCGCGAGGGCTTCGAACTGGCTGTTCGCGCCCAGTCCCGTAGCAGGCTGGCCGGATTCGACGTAATAACGCACATAGTCGGAGAGGTCGCCGCCAGGACGGAACTCGTAGAGATGCTTGCCCGGGCGCTCGATCGCGGCGTTGCCCTCGAGATGACATTGCATGCAGATGGCATCGCGGCGGTTGGGCGCGAGTTTTGCTGGATTGACGATGGCGCCTCCGGTTGCGTGAGCGGCTCCTGGCCCGTGGCAACGCTCACAACTGACTCCCGATTGCGCGAACAACGGCATCTTGAAGCGATTCTCGGTGCCTTCGATGGGCGGCCGAATGCCGCTGACGTGACAGTCGAGACACGAAGACAGCGCGGGAAGATTCATCGGAGCTTCGGGCGCGTTAGCGTAACCCGGCGCCATGTCCCACATGTGGCGGTCGGTGTACCAGTTCACCGGCGACTCGAAGACGAACCCGTCGATGGAAAACAGGTAGGTGCGGCCGCGGCGACCTTGTCCGATGTAGTAGAGAACCTCGCGTTTGCCGCGCACCAGGGGATCGCCGGGACGCTCGAAGCCGAGCCAGACCTTCCCGTCTTGTGTGTAGATGCGGTAGTCCACGCCTGACTTGTTGCTGCGCAGGCCGCCGGCGATCAGGTTCTCGCTCGCGGGTCCGCTGGCATGCGCCATCGGGGTTGGGCGATAAGAGTCGTAGATTGCGGCGTGGCAGCGTGCACAGGCTTCATTGCCGACGTAGGAATCGGGCGCAAGGTCAGCAGCAGTCGCAATAGAGCGACTGACAAGCAGCGCGGTAAGAACCGCGAGGCCGAAATAAACAATGCAACTGGACCGCAGCCGCCTGGACAACTTTAGTTCTCCAGTTTTTCATTATCAATCAGCCAACGAGATTTCCGTAGCTTGTCTTGGCCCGCGTCCGGAGACGGACGACGTGATCATAGCGTGTTCCGGGGTGAGATGAAGAAGCGGCTCCCGACACTGTGTAAAGATTCGTGTCGGGACGCGAGTCATTTTTGTGAAGCAGTATCGCGGTCCCGCAGAATTGGAGCGAGGTTCAGGTGGCGCGAAGCGTCGCGCTGCGGAGTGGAGATTATGGCCGACGAGAATCGCGGCCTTCCTATGGGATCGCCAGGGCTAACGCCTAGCCGACCAGTACCGCCCCTTCGGACTCCGGGTCTAAGAGCGAGCAAAGGTCAGACGACTGCGTGCCTGCTTCTGCGTGCGGCCTGGTTCTTGTCAACCCAGCCGACGCCAAGAGCGTGCAGGATCAGTTCGTCGTGCAAACTCAACTTGGTTGGGTCGAGGACGGCTTGCCACGCTCGCAAGACCTCGAGGTTTTGCGTTATGCACCAGAACTCGTGGTGGTCGTCCCTTTGGCAATACTCGCAGGAAATCTGGGTAGGATACCGGTTGCTATCAAACCAGGGATGCGATTGAGTCGTCGTCATGGCCATTCCTTTCCCGTGCCTCTGGCTGAGTGGTCGAAATGGCTTCGCAAATTAATCGACGATGCTGGAGCGAGGTAGGATTCAGGCGCGCAGCAACGGAATGGCGAGCGTCGTTGTGGTGAAACGCGGCGCAAGATGCGGCGAGAGTTTGATTTACGAGTTAGCTGAACCCGAGAAGCGAAAAAACGCTGAGTGCAAAAAATGGCTCGAGTCAGGTGTTAACCGTAGGCGCAGATCAGGCATCGATTGCGTTGAGGAAGTCAGGAGCTGTGACCGGCGCACTTCAATACTCCGAGGTATTGGTTCCACGGGCCGACGTCCTCCCGATATTGCCAGGCCATGATTCGCGAGAGTTGGTGTAGGTGAGTCATGTCGTGAGTTGCCCAGGTCGCGAGAAGCTGTGACAGAGTAACGGTCCCGAGCGAGGGATGCAGTCCGCGGCGCGCCAGGTCCTGAGGTTGCAAATTCAAGACGCGCAGGGCGGCGAGATTTTCGGAGCGCAGGCTGGCGAATTCGTCCAGCAACTGCGCGAGCGACTTACCCTTGCTCTCGCGATCTTGCGCCCAACGGTCGAAGGGATCGAACGCCTGCGCCTCGCCATGCTGGAGGACACAGTTCACTCGCGGCATCCAGTCGGTGCGTTCGCCGTGAACCAGGTGGCCGACGACATCGAAGGCGTTCCAGGTGTTTTCGCCTTCGTTGCGCAGTGTCCAGGATTCGGGCAGATCGCGCAGAAGAGTATTGAGAGTGGCGGGGGTGCGGGCAAGCAGCGAGAGCGTGTCATTGAGGTTGTGCGACATAAAGACTCCGTCGAAGTTTCAGGCAGTTTAATTGTATCGAGAGTGCGGCGAATGCGGCACGGTGACCGCGCTCTGGCTCGGCGGTTCGAACGGAGCTAGCTCAGAAACTTCTCGAGAGCCTCCCAATAATGCGACTTCCATCCCATGGCCAGGTGCTCGCCATTGGATTTCTCTCCGAGGCGCTGCCGATTTCGACATATAATCACGCCGACGTATGCGCCGCGTCGGAGGTGTATATGCGGCCCATCTCTGTGCTCGTTGTGAGCACCCTCCTTCTGCTTTCCACAGCGCTCACCGCCTATGCCAGCTGTGGCACCGATTACTGGCAGGGAAACGTTAATTCTGCCTGGGAATTCAGCTTGAATTGGAGTTTGGGATTCGCACCGATGGCGTGCGATGCGGTCGTCATCCCCGATCCAAAGCATAGCGCGATGCTGGCAGTGATGGCCAACCAGAATCAAGTTCAGGGAAAACTCTACCCAATGGATTCTCTGCAGATCGGGAACAATGGCGCCGGCGGGAGTCTCACGATTGATACGGGGGCGCAGTTCCAGATTGCGAATGACCTGACCGTTGGTACGGTAGGCAGCCTTACCAACAACGCATCTGTGCAGGTGGGAGGGACAGGCTATGTGAATTTCAAGTCACCCTTACTGAACACTGGCAATTTCGTGTTCCAGAACGACCTCTACAATGCCGGCGATATTTATGCGTCGGGTGGCATCCTCTCGGTGAATGGTGTACTGCACAACACATTCTCCCTGTTTCCCGAGGGAGCAGGAATAATCGCCACGCCGCAGTTCGAAAACGACGGAACGGTAATGGTCGGACGAGGCGGTGGAACCATGTTGGTGGGCATCGGCACACCGCAAGCTGGCTATGTGCAGTACTCCAATGGCGTTCTCGACGAAGTCATCACTTCTGGGGGCTTTGGACAAATCCTCACAACCTCGGCATCTCTGGACGGCACACTGAATATCGAGTTGGCCAACGGATTCAATCCGCCGATCGGTACCATCTACCAGCTGATCTATACGAATACACTTACGGGTAAATTTGCGACCGTCCAGAATCAATACTTCAATCATGGCACGGAAAAGTGGGATGTCGTTTATGTGATTAACCAGAATTTCCCGAATTACGTCGATCTTGAGGCCGCGGCTGCTGCTCCCGAACCGTTCTCACTCCTGCTGATCGGGACAGGAGCGGTCTTCTGTTACCGCACCAGCCGGCGCCAGAACTGAAGGCAAGGCACCGCTTACGACCAGTGGCAATTTCCTGTTCCAAAACGATCTCTACAATGCAGGAGATCTCGAACGTATAGGGAGACTTCGTCGTAGTGCAGAACTCTAGTACTTGGAGGTAAAGAATGGGAACCCCCTTGGAAGGCGATTCCAATACCGCTCAGGTTGCGGTTTACGGTCACAATACTGACGCAGGTAATGGCGTCATCGGCGAAAGCCAACTCGCCGAGGGGGTCCGCGGCATCAGCCACAACCCTAATCACGGCGGGGTCGTCGGCATTAGCGACGCTGCGGGCGGGAATGGTGTCTTTGGGACGTGCGACGCTGGTACAGGCGTCA
Source organism: uncultured Acidobacteriaceae bacterium (assembly GCA_963699185.1). Taxonomy (GTDB): domain Bacteria; phylum Acidobacteriota; class Terriglobia; order Terriglobales; family Acidobacteriaceae; genus DASRAA01. Next base: position 3,879,591 of record OY969419.1, read on the forward strand.
TCGGTGAAAGCAAATCGGGTACAGGTGTGTTTGGCGAAAGCGAGGCGGGAGAAGGCGTGCACGGCATCAGCCACAACCCTAACCACGGCGGGGTCGTCGGCATTTGCGACGCTGCCGGGGGGAATGGTGTCTTTGGGACGTGCGACACTGGTACGGGCGTCGTCGGTGAAAGCAAATCAGGCACTGGTGTATTTGGTGAAAGCCAGGCGGGAGAAGGCGTGCGAGGCGTATCCCATACTCTTAGTTCGTCCGCAGTGTCCGGCCATAACCCGGGTGGATTAGCCGGTTTCTTTGACGGCAATGTGACGGTCACCGGCAAGTTAGACGTAGGTGGCGCGGGCCTCGATCTGGTCAGCGCTATTCAAGCGCTACAACAGCATGTGAACGATCTCCAAGCCGGCTTAGACGCTGCCCAATTCGACAATGAAGGCCTCAGTGCACAGGTAAACGTGTTAGCGGGACAGGTGCAGCTACTCTCACAAGCGGGCACGCAAGGACCGTCAGGGCCGCCAGGGCCACCCGGGCCACCCGGGCCGCAGGGGCCACCAGGACCGCCGGGGCCGCCGGGATAAAGACCAACGGCCACTGAATTATCTTCAAACGTCAACACGACCTTCACAGATGGGTAGTCATCCGTCCATAAGGAGGTGAACAGAGCTGGAAGTGCTTTTTCAACTCTAGAGCCTGTCCTACTCCTAGGATTGGATGCCACTCAAGAGGCGGCACTCAAGTTTTGGGTGGAGATCGCAAACCAACGCGACAGCCGTTGGTCGTGAGGGCGCTGGCTACGAAGCGAGGGCAGCAGAGATGAGGGCGATGATCACTGAGCTAGCGAAACCAGCCGCAACGTTGGCCGCGGCGACTCTGCCTTATCACCAGCCTCTGTGTCCTACGTCCTATCCCCGTGAGTTTGTTGTGTAATCAATGCTTCGTGAGGCGAAGGGATTGGTGTCCCTTGCCCCCAGCGGGATCGTTCTTTGAAAACCGAATATGTATTCCTGGGGAGTCCTGGGAGCGTGTCATCACGCGATTGCGGTACAGTGATGTGGTGTTGTAGTTATGTATAACAGTATGCGAGATTTTCTCCTGTCTAACTAACTGCAATATTTTAAACAGTTTACGAAACGTGGTTTAGTGTTGTAGTTATGTATAACAGATTTTTCTGAAGAGTGAGTGGGTAGCATGCTAAGGGACGAGACTAGCCAATCAACCGACCCTGGCGCCTTCTCCCCACCTTATACAGCAGCACTCCTCCGCCGATCAGCAGCACGCTGAACAACACCACCTTCGCCACCGCCAGCAGCTTGTTGGGCTCACTGGGATCGGGGACGACAGAGCCAACAATTACGGCGAAGGTCGTCACCATGCCGACGAGAGCGAGGGCGGTGGCGGCGGGTTTGCCGCCGGGAACACGGATCACGCCGGCCTCGACCGGCTCGCGCTGCAGGCGGATCAGCGCAGCAAACATGAACCAGTACGGCACGAAGTTGGTGATGATGGTCATGGTGACCAGCACCTGGTAGGCTCCGTGGACCGTGCTGCCCGCCTGTCCGAGCACAATGAAAACCATGCAGCAGACGGCCTGCGTGACCAACGACACTGCGGGTGTTCCCCACTTCGGATGCACACGCCCGAAGGCAGGGGGCAGGTAGCGGTCGATTCCTACTACAAACGGAATGCGGGCCAATGCGGCGAGGTAGGCGCCGACTCCTCCAAGATTGGCGAGACAGATGAGCAGCGCAACGGCGGGGCCGATGCCATACCAACCCACGCGCGCGGCAGCGCTGGTGATGGCCTGCATGATGCCTTCCATGTTGTTGACCTGCGATGTGGGCAGAGCAACCAGGATGGCGATCGTCCCAAGAATGTAGCCGGCGGTGATGATGAACCCCGCGACGATCAAGGCGCGTGGAACGGTGCGGCGCGCGTCTTTAATCTCATCGCCCATAAATGACGCCGCTTCGGCGCCGCTGAACGCGTAAAGGAGGGTCGCCCACACTCCGAACACACCTGGGTTCAACGAAGGCGTCATGCTGGCCGCGTCGAAACTGGAGGCGGAACCGAATCTCATCCACGCCACGAACGCAACGGCGCACAACAGGCCGACCGGAATCCACGTGCCCTGCGAGCCGATGTTGCTGAGCCATTTGCCGATGTTGAGGCCAACGACGTTGAGGGCGAGCGCGAGGCCAATGCCGAAAAACGAAAAGGCAATGAAGTACAGCGGACTGCGCTGCCAGGCGTTCCACCGTGTGCCGCCGATGTAGAGCGCATTGCTGGCGGCGAAATAAAGCACGGCGGGAAAGTAGGGGAGGTTGCTGGTCCAGTAAATCCAGCCGGTGAGAAATGCGGGGAAGTCGCCGAAGGCGCGCTTGGTCCAGAGATAGAGGCCGCCCTCTTGCGGATACCGCGAGGAGAGTTCCATGACGCACAGCGCCAGCGGAATGAAGATGGTGAGCAGGCCGATGATCCAGATGACGATGGAACTGGGGCCGACGCTGGCGGCGACCGGGATCCAGCGGAGGCTCAGGGTCGTGACCACGTAGAACATGACGAGATCGCGGAAGCCGAGAACGCGCTTGGGGTGGGCGGAGTCAAGGGTCGTTGCCGGTGCGGCGTTCGTTTCTGTGGTTTTCACGTGATTGTCAGACTGCCAGGAAGTAACGGTAAAATTCTTCGTCCCGCTTCCAGCCGAGGCGTTCGTAGAGGCGCTGTGCGGTGAGATTGCCAGTGGCAGTCTCGAGCGTCAGTCCGTCGGCCTGCGTGCTCTCGGCAAACTGGCGGGCGCGATCCATCAGCGCGTGCGCGACGCCATGCTTGCGCGCGTCTGGAACCACGTACAGGTCGTTGAGGATCCATTGGCGCGTGAGGTTGGTCGAGGAGAACACTGGATAAAGGTGTACGAATCCCACTGCGTCGCGTTGGTGAAGGGCGAGGAAGAGCACCGACTCGCCTTTGCTCAGGCGAGCAAACAGGAAACGGCGCGCTGCTTCCTGGTTCGACGGCTTCTTGTAAAACTGCCGGTAGGCGTCAAACAATGGGGCAACAGCGCCAACGTCAGCGGGCGTAGCCTGTACAACTTCGATTTGGAGGGCTTCGGAGTGCATTCCGACAAAGAAACACGCCAGCCCGGCCGCGTCAACCTTTTTGTGGCTCTGGGGGAACGCCAAGTGGCGCGATGCCGCGGAGGTTTGCCAACTCGAAAGGCATCCGCTTGTACTACAAGCGTAGTTTTGCCACGCTCAGCGATTATTTCGGCGACCGTGTCGCGGTGCGCTAGAAATAGTTTATGATTCGCGCAAGAACGAAAGTGCGCAAGCTACGTCCGCGGTCGCGGATGCGCGCCGCAAGCGGGTTCCCGGAAAAGTCAACGCTGAAGTCAGTCCCATCGCAAGGCCAGAGGAGTTCGTATGTCCGACCACACGATGAACGACGGTGCCACTTCCGTGCAGGCGCCCATGAAGCGCTCTGTTCTGAAGCGCTCGCTCATCCTCGATACCGCGATGCGTCACTTCGCCGAAAACGGTTACGAAGCGGCCCACATGGGAGACATGGCGAACCAGTTGGGCATTGCGAAGGGATCGGTATTCCAGCATTTCGGCAGCAAGGATGGACTGTTCTTCGAGGCTTACAAATCCGCGCTGCGGTCGTTGCCGCCTTACCTCGAGGTGCCGGTGGATGTCAGGGACGCGGGTTTCTTTGCAGTGGTCCGCCATCGTCTGTCGCTGGCCCCGCAGTTTCTGGAAAAATACCGCGTTCCCTATCGCGTCGTTCTGCTGGGCAACTACGGCTCAGACCTGACTCTCAAGAAACGCATCGTCAGTTTTGTTGCCAGCGAGGACCCGCTGGGGATGACAGCATTTGTGCAGATGGGGATCGATTGCGGCGAGGTCCGCACCGATGTCGATCAATCTCTCATCAAGAAGATGCTGGAGTGCACCTTCGAACATATGCACGACTTCCTTCTGACCGAGGAGATTGATCCGGAACTCTTTCATCGCGCCGCCGCGTTGAACGGCAACCGAGACCAGATGATCGACCAGTTCGTCACTGTGTTGCGCGGCGCAATCGGGCCTCCGCAGCGGGCTTAACTCACTACGACCTGCCTGTTATCATGGCCTCCCGCGAACATCTCGGGAGGCCCGATGGACTTGCCGCTGCACGAAATCCTGCATTCCTACAACGATCAGAGCCCGCTGGCGGAGGCATCCACCATTCCCGCTGCATGGTATGTGGATGAGCGCATCGCGCGCCTGGAACGCGAGTATGTCTTCGGCGGGACATGGCAGGTAGTGGCGCGAGTTGACCAGCTACAGCGTCCCGGACAGTTTGTCACGACCCAACTTGCAGGCGAGCCGCTGCTGATTGTGCGGTCGGCTGACGGCGAGTTGCGGGCGTTTTACAACGTGTGCCGGCATCACGCGGCGGCTGTGGTCACGGAAGCTGACGGCGATGCGACGATCTTTCGCTGTCCGTATCACGGCTGGAGCTACGGACTCGATGGCACCCTGAAAGGCGCTCCCGAGTTCGAAGGCGTTTGCAGCTTCGATCGCGCGAAGAACGGGCTTGCTCCCGTGCAGTGCGCTGCGTGGGAGCAGTTCGTGTTCGTGAACCTCGATCCTCGTGCGGCGCCGCTGTCGGATTTTCTGGGCGGGTTGGTGGCGCGGGTTGCGCCTCTGAATCTGGCGTCGGTGCATTTTTTCGAGCGTCGAGTGTATTCGATGGGATGCAATTGGAAGGTCTTCGTCGATAACTATCTCGACGGCGGATACCACGTGCCGCACCTGCACAAGGCGCTCAACAGCGTGCTCGAGTACAAGCAATACACCATCGAGAACGAAGACCGCTATTGCCTGCAGTCGAGTCCGATGGTTTCGTCGGAAGCGGATGCGGCAACGTCGGCGACGCGGCAGGGTGAACGGGCGTGGTACTTCTGGCAGTATCCCAACTTCATGATCAATCTTTATCGCGGATATATGGACACGAACCTCGTGCTGCCGGACGGCGTGGACCGCTGCACGGTGATCTTCGATTTCTATTTCGACGATGTGAGCGAAGCGGCCGCCGAACGCAATCACCAGAGCATCGCGGTGGGCGAGCGGGTGAATGATGAGGACGTCGGGATTTGCGAGTCGGTACAACGGGGATTACATTCGCGCGCGTACGGAGCGGGACGGTTGTCGGTACGGAGAGAGGCGGGGGAACATTTGTTTCACAGATTGTTGGCGGGGGATTTGAAGAAAGAATTGTAGTAGTTTGGTTCCAATGTTTGCGTCCAACAGAAGAACCTGAGGCGCCTAGCACGCAGTCCGAACCCACAGCGCTTACTTCTTGCGGAGGTCCTTCGCGATCTCCCGCGCGGCGTTAGCTCCCGATCCACCGGTCAAACCATTCCCGGGGTGCGTGCCGGAGCCGCATAAATACAGGCCCGCGACCGGGGTGCGGTACTGCGCCCAATCTAATAATGGACGCATGGTGAAGAGCTGGTCGAGCGCCAGTTCGCCGTGGAAGATGTGTCCGCCGGTGAGGCCGTAGGTTTGCTCCAGGTCTTTTGGAGTGATGACCTCGCGGGCTTCGACTTTGCCGGGCAGGTCGGGAGCGTACTCCGCCAATGTGTTGACTACCCCATCGCCGAGCGCATCGCGCTGCGAATCCCAGTCGGCATCGCGCAGTTTGTAAGGCGCGTACTGCATGTAGATCGACATCACATGCTTGCCGCCGGGCGCCAGCGATGGATCTTGCAGCGTGGGAATCGTGGCTTCGAGATAAGGATGCTGGGAGAACTCGCCGTATTTTGAGGCGTCGAAGGCGTGCTCGAGGTAGTCCACGTCAGGCGAGACCTGGATGCGACCTCCGAGCAACCGAGCTGAATTCCCATTGAGGCCGTTGAACGAGGGCAGTCCGTTGAGTGCGAGGTTCACCTTGGCTACAGTTCCGTTCATGCGGTAATGCTGAAGGCGTTGCAGGAAGCTGGGTGCGAGATGCTGCGGATCGACCATGCCGAGCAGCGTGCGCTTGGGGTCGGCGTTGGAGACGACCGCGCGCGCGTCGATTTCGTCGCCACTACTCAAAATGACTCCCGCGGCTTTGCCGTCTTTCACCTTGATGTGCGCGACTTCGGAGTTGGTGCGGATCTCGACGCCGGCAGCTTGCACCGCGATCGCCATTGCCGTAGTGAGCGCGCCGGTTCCGCCCATAACGTAGGTTGCGTTGCCCGCAGGGTTGCCGTCAGAGGCGGCGCGAAGCAGCAAAGACGCGCTTGATCCAGCCGACCAGGGGCCAAGGAAAGTTCCGAAGATTCCTTGCGCTGCGATAGTTCCGCGCAGCAGTTCGTTCTCAAACCACTCCGCCACCAGATCAGCGACGGCCATAGGAGCCCAGCGAAAGAGCCGGTACAAATCTTTGTCGCCGAGGCCGCGAATCTTGCGCCCCGTCAGCAGCAGGTCCCAGACATTAGCCGACGCGGGGTCGTCGATGTCGGGCGGCGTCATCTGCATCAGGTGATCGATGACGACGGCGATGTTGGCGAGGGCCTTCTGGAACTCTGCGTAGTTGGCGGCTTCCTTGGTGGAGAACTTCGCAATCTCCTGCTGCGTGCGGCCGGTGTCGGAATAGAGCGCGAGGTTCTGTCCCGACGGAGCAAGAGAGAGCACACGTACCTCGGGCGTGTAAGTACGCAGGCCGTGGCTCACGAGCTTCATGTCGGCGATGATTTCTGGACGCACCGGCCCGGTGGCGTGGGCCAGTGTTGAGCAGCGGAAGCCGGGGTGAAATTCGCTGGTGATGGCGCATCCGCCCGCGTGCGGACGGCGCTCGAGGATGAGTGGCTTGAATCCAGCCTGGGCGAGATAGAAAGCCGCGATCAACCCGTTGTGTCCTCCACCGATGATGACGATGTCGCGAGTCTCGGCCATGGCCTACTTGCTTCCCTTCGAATGTTTCAGGATTTCCTGCGCGGCGAGGCGGCCGTTCGCGCCCATGATGCCACCGCCGGGATGCGTGGCTGAGCCGCACATCCACAAGTTCTTGATCGGCGTTTTGTATTGCGCGTAGCCGGGCACCGGGCGCAGGAAGAACAATTGCTCGAGCGTGAGTTCGCCCTGAAAGATGTTGCCTTCGGTCAGTCCCCACTCGCGTTCGAGGTCGAGCGGTGTAACCACCTGCCGGCCGACGATGATGTCTTTGATGTTGGGCGCGAATTCGGCGATGGTGTTGATGACGTTGTCGCCGAACTCCTCCTTCTTCTCATCCCACGTGCCTTCTTTCAGCTTGTAGGGTGCGTACTGCACGAAACACGACATCACGTGCTTGCCGGGAGGCGCGACCGACGGATCGGTGAGGCTGGGGATCACCATGTCGATGTAGGGGCGGCGCGAGTAGCGGCCATACTTGGCGTCATCGTAGGCGCGCTCCATGTAATCGACGCTGGGAGAGATCGAGATCGCGCCGCGGAGGTGCTTCCCTGCTCCGGGCAGGCAGGTGAAGTTGGGCAATGCGTCGAGTGCGAGGTTCACTTTGCCGGACGAGCCGCGGAATTTGTAGCGCTTCACCTGCTGGCGGAAATCGTCGGGCAAATGCTTGGCGTCGATCATCTTCAGAAACGTCAGATTGGGATCGACGCTCGACGAGATAACGGGCGCGTAGTATTCGTCGCCGGTAGTGGTGGCAACGCCGACTGCTTTGCCGTCTTTGACCAAGATCTGCGCGATCGCGACTTGGGTTTTGATTTCCACGCCAGCTTCGCGGGCGGCGTCGGCAATGGCGTTGGAGATTGCGCCAGTGCCTCCGCGGGCAAAGCCCCAGGCACGAAATGCGCCGTCGATTTCACCCATGTAATGGTGGAGGAGGACATAGGCGGTACCCGGCGAGCGCACTCCGAGAAATGTTCCGATGATTCCCGAAGCCGACATGGTGGCCTTGAGCACGTCGGTCTCGAACCATTGGTCGAGGAAATCGATGGCGCTCATGGTCATGAGTTGCACCTGGTTGTACTTGTCTTCGCCGTTGAGGTCTTTGAAGCGTCGGCCCAGGAAGAGCAGCTTCATCAGGTCTTTCGGATTGAGCGTTGTGGGGTCGGGCGGCACCATGGCGAGGATCGGCTTCACGAAGCGGCACATCTGCAGCATCGATTTGCCGAATTCCTCGTAAGCCTCGGCGTCGAACTTGGAGTGGCGCGCAATTTCCCGACGCGTCTGTCCGTGATCGTTGACGCGCCAGAGGTAGTCGCCGTTGGGCATCGGAGTGAACGTACCGTCAAGAGGGAGAATCTCAAGACCGTGACGCGGCAGGTCGAGCTCGCGAATGATTTCTGGGCGCAGCAGTGAGACGACGTAAGAACAGACGGAGAACTTGAAGCCGGGGAAAATTTCCTCGGTGCAGGCGGCACCGCCGAGAACGTGACGGCGCTCGAGCACCAGAACTTTCTTGCCGGCTCGAGCCAGGTAGGCGGCATTGACCAGGCCGTTGTGTCCGCCGCCGATTACGATGGCGTCATATTTTCCAGATGAGTTGGAAGCCATAGGATCCTAGCGAAATGAAAGTGCAGCAAGTAAGGAAGCGCCATTCTAAATGGCGCGCAGAGGGTTTGTCTGTAGCGCGACGAATGTGAAGCGATTCAGCGTTAGCGTTCATGTGTCCTTGCCGACGGCTTGTGCGCACCACTATAATCCGCGCTGATCGGTTCCTGCGAGGAATTCATTTGCCCATCGGTACAGCCGTCCATGAACGTACGCTTCCACTATGCACCAGCCTGAATTATCGCGAGTGGTCGGGCTTCTACGCTGTCAGCGTTTATGAAACGCACCATGAGCACGAGTACAACGCCATTCGCAACGCGGCCGCGCTCATCGACGTGACGCCGCTATTCAAGTACTTGATAACCGGGCACGATGCCACGCGCTTCGTCAACCGGCTGCTTGCGCGCGATATTAACAAGGTCGGCGTCAATCAGGTCATTTATTGCTGCTGGTGCGATGAAGATGGCAAGGTCATCGACGACGGGACGATCACGCGCCTTGAAGAAAATCGTTATCGCTGGACGGCCGCGGATCCGAACTTGCGGTGGTTCCGCCAGAACTCAATTGGCTTCGACGTTCAGATTGAAGACATCACCGAACAACTGGCCGCGCTGGCTTTGCAGGGCCCGACGTCAGGCAGATTACTGAAAAGCGTGGCGGAAGCCGATATCGAGAACTTGAAGTACTTCCGCAAGACAAGCGGAAAGATTGCTGGAGTGCCGGTGGACATCTCGCGCACAGGATACACTGGCGATCTCGGGTACGAGATTTGGATCCCCTGGCAGGATGCGGTGAAGGTGTGGGATGCGCTGATGGAAGCAGGAAGTGGCTTCGATATTCATCCCACTGGCATGCTGGCGCTTGACGTCGCGCGTATCGAGGCGGGGCTGATCCTGGCCAACGTTGATTACGTCAGCAGTAAGAAGGCGCTGATTGCCTCGCAGAAGTACACGCCGTATGAGATCGGACTGGGCAAGCTGGTGCACCTGGAGAAAGATAACTTCATCGGAAAGCCAGCCCTGGTGAAAGAAAATAAGCGCGGTCCTCAACGCGTGCTGGTGGGACTGGAAATCGACTGGAACGAGGTGGAAACATTGTTCGATGATGCCGGGCTTCCGCCGCAGACGCCGGCGACGGCATCGCGCGTCCATGTGCCCGTCTATCGCGGACGCAATCAAGTGGGGAAAGCAACCTCGACTACATGGTCCCCGCTGTTGAAGCAGTTGATCGCGCTGGCCAGTGTTGCTCCGGAGCACGCCAAGGCGGGCAGCAAGTTGCAAATCGAATTGACTGTCGAAGCGGTGCGGCATCGCGCAACCGCGACGGTGCGACAGTTGCCCTTCTTCAATCCGCCGCGAAAGACCAAGACACCTGTCTAGGCGACCGCACGCCGGAACGAAACGCTGCTCTCGAGTCGCAGCCGGAACGCGTGCGTGCAAGTGATCCTGGTTCATCCTCTGCAAAAAGCGAAACCGCCCCGAAGAGGGCGGCGGCAGTCATCCAACCAGGGTTTTGTCAGCGGCGGGTAGCGACTACGGCTTTAGCGTCCGAATGCCGGTGATAGAGCAAGCGCTCAACAGTCTGGTCCATGTTGTCTAACATGCTCTCCACCGGAGCCGCATTGCGCGCATCTTCCAGTGCGTAGTCCCATTTTTGCGACGCAGCGGCTGTGGCCTTAACCGCACCGCGTTCCTTCATGGGGAGCGCCGTGTACGCCAGCCAAACCAGCATAGTCGTAGCGTACGCAACGCCGCTAATCCTGCTCAGCACGTGCTTCGAGAAGATTGTGTGATGAGCCAAAGCGGCCGCTACAAGCATGTGGACGGCAGCAAAGAACCCGAACCCGACGGAAATTCCGAACAGCACATTTCGCCGTGAAATTCCCAGATACTCGCTGAACAGCAACATAAAGAACACTAGCCCGCACTGCATCATGCGCATCGTACGGTCGATCAAGAGGATCGCATTCGTGACATTGTCTATCTGGCTTCCCTGCCACGAAGTGATCGCCCACATGCCGCCAACCAGCAGGACTACCAGCGCGCACCAGCGAAACAGAATGACGCTCAAATCGCGCAGGGCTTCATATGGGCGGAAGGCGTCCTTGAAAATCTCCTGCAAGACCGCGAAGGTCACGATGACGCTAAGCGCGCTGAACGTCCAATAAACGTAGTAATAGTTGACCCACTTGTGGAGCGAAAACTCCACTGTGAACGTCAAGACTTGAAAGACAGCGTAGTTGAAGAAGAACGGGAATTGGCGATGCAGTCCGCGCCGATACATCGATGCCACGATCGCCATCATGAGGACGGGCGTGAGACACCACAGCACGTAATCAATCGTGTGCATTCGCATAGCAGCATGCTAATGGTATAGCCGATGGCCATGCGAAACAAGATCAATTGTTATTTCGAACTTTTGTACTCGCCAAAATTGCAGATTTAATCTGTACTTAATAACCTTTTTCGGTCGTATCTACACCCTCTTTGGGCTAGTCGATCTGGCACGATCAGGACAGTTCGACAAGAGCCTTCTCGTTGTTCCCATATAAACCCACAAGTTTCACGCGCGCGTCTCCGGCCTGAGCCGCAATCTGCCGCAGTTGATCATCCTCGCTGCAGTTGGTGCCGGGACGGCAGGTCGGGATCGGCCCTGTGCCATCGCCCGCAATCTGCCGCAGTTGATCATCCTCGCTGCAGTTGGTGCCGGGACGGCAGGTCGGGATCGGTCCCGTGCCATCGCCTGCAATCTGCCGCAGTTGGTCATCCTCGCTGCAGTTGGTGCCGGGACGGCAGGTCGGGATCGGTCCCGTGCCATCGCCTGCAATCTGCCGCAGTTGGTCATCCTCGCTGCAGTTGGTGCCGGGACGGCAGGTCGGAATCGGTCCCGTGCCATCGCCTGCAATCTGCCGCAGTTGGTCATCCTCGCTGCAGTTGGTGCCGGGACGGCAGGTCGGGATCGGCCCCGTGCCATCGCCTGCAATCTGCCGCAGTTGGTCATCCTCGCTGCAGTTGGTGCCGGGACGGCAGGTCGGGATCGGCCCCGTGCCATCGCCCGCAATCTGCCGCAGTTGGTCATCCTCGCTGCAGTTGGTGCCGGGACGGCAGGTCGGGATCGGTCCCGTGCCATCGCCTGCAATCTGCCGCAGTTGGTCATCCTCGCTGCAGTTGGTGCCGGGACGGCAGGTCGGGATCGGTCCCGTGCCATCGCCTGCAATCTGCCGCAGTTGGTCATCCTCGCTGCAGTTGGTGCCGGGACGGCAGGTCGGGATCGGTCCCGTGCCATCGCCTGCAATCTGCCGCAGTTGGTCATCCTCGCTGCAGTTGGTGCCGGGACGGCAGGTCGGGATCGGCCCCGTGCCATCGCCTGCAATCTGCCGCAGTTGGTCATCCTCGCTGCAGTTGGTGCCGGGACGGCAGGTCGGGATCGGCCCCGTGCCATCGCCTGCAATCTGCCGCAGTTGGTCATCCTCGCTGCAGTTGGTGCCGGGACGGCAGGTCGGGATCGGTCCCGTGCCATCGCCTGCAATCTGCCGCAGTTGGTCATCCTCGCTGCAGTTGGTGCCGGGACGGCAGGTCGGGATCGGCCCCGTGCCATCGCCTGCAATCTGCCGCAGTTGATCATCCTCGCTGCAGTTGGTGCCGGGACGGCAGGTCGGGATCGGTCCCGTGCCATCGCCTGCAATCTGAAAATTGTGCCTCGATTGGACACGCCCAAGTTGAGAACCGACAAGTCCTGCTGTCACAGCTAACACGGCCAGAACGACGATGGATACGAGCAAGTACTTTTTCATGATCATTTCTCCTTGAGCCGCAAAGGGCTCCGGTGGGGATTTATTTTCCGAGCGATGGTCCATCGCTGGTATTGATTTCTGTTGCCGGCGCGGAAGGAATTGGCGCCGAACCTTCGCCAACGATGACGATCACTCCAGGTGTCGTATGGGTTGGCGCTCCGCTGACCGCGGTGATAGCACCAGCCAGCATCAAACTTGCAAAAGCTCCGACGAACACTTTTTTCACGGTTTGAGTTCTCCTTAGGCGAATTGGCCAAATCGAGCTGAAGCTCGCAAAATATTGCGAAAGAGCCTCAGACATTGCAGTAATCAATTGTGCGCACGGGCGCTCGGAGGGTAATCGTTACTAAAGGGTTACTACAAATGGGTCATCTGACGCCATCCAAGGCAATCTCCCGTTGGACGGAGTAAACCCCAACCCTGAGCCAAAAACGCCCGTTTATGATAGCCTGACCCTATTGCGCCTCCTCGCATTATAGAAGTCAAGCTGAAAAGGCATGTTGCGATTTTTATCAGCTTATAAGACACGGGAGTACATGTACTTTCGCGCTCAACTATAGTTACTACTAGCCCAGGATCCAGGAATAACTGTTACTTTCGTGCCAGAATGCAGTGCTGTCTGCTATGTTGGGGGTACGAATGACCAACCCTGATTTGCCGGAAAATACCGACGGTACTAATTCCGCGGACTCCAGCCATCGGAGATCGCTCAATGCGGTGTGTGCCACACAAGTCGGTCCCAACCGTTCGACTCTGCTGCAAAATACCATTGCAAACTGGTATGTTCCTGGGTTCTTACCTGAGCCTGTCACAACACGACGACAGCGGCCGGCACGACTATCGATGGGCAATAATGTTTCGAGAGAGCTGCGATGCCGGTGCCTCACCGGCAAGAAATTTGGCCTTCGTGTAATTTTACTCCAGCGGTATCCCACAACTTTGCAGGAGGACGAAATGCAACGAAAAGGCAGCGCCCGTTGGTCGGGTGGACTGAAAGACGGCAAGGGCACGGTTTCCACGCCCAGTGGAGTGCTTAAGGACGCGCAATATTCTTTCAGCACTCGTTTTGAAAACGGCATCGGCACCAACCCCGAAGAGCTCATTGCCGCCGCGCACGCTGGATGTTTCAGCATGGCGCTGTCGGCCCAACTGGGCAACGCCGGACTGACGGCCGAAAGCATCGACACCACCGCGACGGTCACATTAGACAAGACGGACGCGGGATTCTCCATCACTTCCTCGCACCTCGACGTAACCGTCAAGATTCCCGGCGCCGACAAAGCAAAGTTTGAGGAGGCCGCCAAGAACGCCGAAACGGGCTGCCCTGTATCGCGCGTACTCAACGCAAAAATCACGATGGACGCGAAGCTGATTTCCTAGCTGCGGATTCTCCGTGCCGTCGTTTTTCTTGCCTATGGGCGTCAACTGGCTGCCTGGCTGAGGTCGGGCCGCCGTTGACCATCACATTTCCCGCGCAGTTGTCTTAACGGCCACATCACAATTCGCCAACAGCGCGAACGAAGAAATTACCTGCAGAAGGGCGCCCGGGGGGTTACCAGTCAACTTTGGGAACGTAGTATCTCGCGGATTTCGCGGTTGATTTTGGCTGCTTCCTGGGCAGCCGTGTCGATCATCTTCAACCATTTCTTGTTGGCCTCCTCCAGTTCTGATTGTGCCAACAAATAGGAAGCCTGCATGACGTTTTCGATGGAGTTGCTTAAGTCATGTGCCAGGACCCGGAGTTTCGCCACAGTTTCCTTGTCCATATTCCTGGGTACATCTTCCATCGCAAACTTGTCCCGCAATCGGCCTCACCCGTACGACTTAACACCGAGGGATACCTCGAAAACCTTAGCACAAAACCAACGCCCTTGGTGCGGCCGCCACGGCATCTGCTGGCGCAAGGGCGAATCCAAAACGCAGGCCATGCAGAGTTGCAGGCTGGCTCAAGACGTTGCATGACCATGGCGTGTCTCCTAATCACTGTAACCGCATGGCCATTGCTGCTATGATGCCCCCATCGCCACGCTCGTCACGAGCGTTTCCATGGTAAGAGTTCGCCTAAAAACTAAGCTGGTTTTGGCTATTAGTGGCATGGTGTTCGTGCTGGTAGCGCTGTTCTGCTATGTCTACATCTCAAATCGGGTGCGGCAGAGTACGAGCGCGGCCAACTACCGGGCAGACTTCATAGCCAAGGAAATCCAGGCAGCCGCCCGCCAGGCGACCTCTGTCGATTTGCGCCAGATGGACGTTGACGTCTCTGACCCTGAAGCCTTGCAACACGCGCTGGAAAGTCGTTTGCAGAACGACAAGGAACTCAACGACCTTCTTCTGGACATTGTGTCCTATTCAGATACCACCTATGACGCCGGCATCGCCGATGTGAATGGCCGTGCCATCGTACACAGCACGGCCCCCATTGGGACGCAATTGAAACGGCGCGAGCACTACGAGGATTTTTCCTCAGCCAACCTTCTCCGCCAACTCCAGATACTTTACGGAGAGCCGCGAGTCTACGATTTTTACCTGCCTATACAACGCGGCGACGGCAAACCTTTTGGAAATATCCGCGTGGGGATCTCCACTGTGTTGCTGCGCGGCGAAGTGCAGCAGCAGTTGGCTCGTGCTCTGAGTCTCTCCGCCATTGCGATCCTGTTTTCGTTGGCTCTCGCGGCTGCAGTTTCCAATATTGCACTGCGCCCGCTTGAGGCGATTGGACGCCGGCTGGATCAGATGACTGCCGAGGTGCCCGACACCCACCCTCTGCCCGATCCCGGACGCGTCGATGAATACAGCCTGGTCAACACCAAGATCGACCGTCTCGGCCGCCAGATTCGCGACGTCAAGGAAGTCTTCTCTGCTCTCAAAGGCAACCTCGAGCAGATCATGGGTACATTGCAGGACGGCCTGGTTTTGTTCACCAACAACAACCACGTGGTGCTGGTGAGTGCCTCCGCCCAGCGATTCATCGGCTTGCGCCAGGAGGAGATCCTTGGAAAAGAGGTCGATCAGATTTTTACCGATGCCAACATGCTTGGGCGTATCGTGCTTGACTCGTTTGCGCTGCATCATTCCATCCCGCAGCGCGAGATTGAGCTGGAAAACGGTCGCCGCGTTCAGATTGCGCTCGACTTCATCGCCGAGCGAGGAGAGCGCATCGGTGCACTGCTGACCATGCGCGATGCCGAGTCGGTACGACGCATTGAAAATGAGATTGAACTCTCTCGACGGCTGGCGGCGATCGGACGGCTCACTTCCGGTGTCGCTCATGAGGTGAAGAACCCGATCAACGCGATTGTCGTGCATCTCGAGCTGCTGCGGGAGAAGATGCGCCAAGTCGATCCCGACACCCGCCGCCACATGGACATTATTGGCAGCGAGATTCATCGGCTCGACAGAGTGGTGGAGACGCTGGTGGACTTCAATCGTCCCGTTGATCTTCGCCTGACGTCATTCGACCTCCGACGGCTGGTTGAGGATGTCGCCATGCTGGCTTCACCGGAAGCCGCCCGCCAGGGTGTCAAGGTGGACACGCTACTGGCTCCCGATGCGTTGCCGGTCAAGGCCGATCATGACCTCGTCAAGCAGGCCCTGCTGAATGTTGTGTTGAACGGCGTGCAGGCGATGGCCGATGGTGGGACCCTGACCATAGTTGCGCGGCGCGACGATGGGGCCGCCTCCATTGAAGTCCGCGACGAAGGCTGCGGTATACCGCCCGAGATCCGCGACAAAGTCTTTAACTTATATTTCACGACCAAGAAGTCAGGAAGCGGCATAGGCCTGGCCATGAGCTACCGCGTCCTGCAAATGCACAGCGGCTCCCTTGACTTCACGACGCAAGTCGGCTCGGGCACAACGTTCCGGCTCTTCTTGCCGCTGGCGGGCGCGCAAACGCAAGAAAACAGTGTCATTATGACGAGCACCTGAAATTGAGGGCGAATCTTACATGGCTGGTTGCGGATGGAGACGGCTTATCGATTTTGACTTAAGCGAATATACTGAAAGAATTGATACAGCTCACTGGCTATTCGGCGTAGACCGAAGAATATGAGCACCAAAACTGAATGATCCTTCTGCGCAAACTCGTCACTTTGCTTCTGGTTTTTGGCTTGCTGTTTATTGAAGCCTGCAACAAGAAGAAGCCGGTGCTGCCTTCCCACGCTCCTGCGCCAACGATTGCGGTGGATCTGCCAGACGCGATCCCCGAGAATCCAGACGACGTAACCCCAGCTCCAGTGGCGAAGGAGGAGCCGCCCGAACCACCGCCCGTTAAGACCAAGCCCAAGAAGACGACCCGCACGGCGGCCAAGAAGGCCTCTCCTCCGGCCGGCACGCCTCCGGCCGCGTCACCTCCGGCGACCAACAACAATCAGACCGTTGCCACTCTGCGGCCTCCCTCACCTCCTGACACGGCGATCGCTGCTGCGATGCCCAGTGCGGCGATTAACCGGCAGAAAGAAGACACTGCCCAGATTGTCGATGCCACGGAGAACAACCTGAAAAACCTGTCCCGGTCGCTCAACGATGAGGAAAAAGCCATGAAGACGCAGATCCAGTCGTACTTGCAGCAATCGCGCAAGGCGACAACGGACGGCGACTTCGAGCGGGCTTACAATCTCGCCAAGAAAGCGCAATTGCTCGCCGACGCGCTCATCAAGAAGTAGTTCGAGGCAAGGACCCGCTCTCGAAATCTTTCCCAATCAATGCCAGACGCAATGATTATTTCTTCGTCGGCGGACCAGCCGCGCTCACCTTTGCCAGCATGTCTTTCGCGGGCCCTTGATAGGGACCGCTGATGGCCGCCGCTTTCTGTAACGACGCTACCGCGTCTGCCTTATGGTTCTGTTTGGCGTAGGCATAGCCGAGGTAGAAGAGCGCGGGTTGCTGGTCCTGAGGGTCATCTTGCAAAAGGACCACCGCCGTTTTGAAGTCCGCGACCGCAGGCACGAGTTTTTCCTGATTGAGTTCGGCGCGGCCCAGCGTGGTGTGGGCCAGGCCGGCGTAAGACCGCTTGGTTTTGGCATCGCTCGGCGGATTCGGACCGACCAGGGTTATCACCTTGTTGGCGTAAGTCGCCGCCTTCGCCGCCTCCTTGGGGTCGCCCGCATAGGCGTCGGCCATCATCAGCAGCGTCGGAATACTGTCAGGGTTCGTGGCCAGCGTCTTCTCCCCATATGCGATGACTCGCTGCGGCTGGTTGAGCTGACGCAGGCTGTACAACGCGAGCTGAGTGATCTGGTCGTCGAACTTTGACTTCGGAAACGCAGGCGTGTACTTTTCGATTTCCGCCATGCGCTTGTTGGGATCCTGCTCGGAGCTGATCGCGTTGTAAGCGGAGGTTTCCAGGAAGTCATACGCATTTTGCGCTGAACTCTGCTCGTTGCTGATTCGCGTCGTCCATTCGGAATCCGGGACGTCGGCGGGCTTGGGTTGTTTTGCGATGGAATGGAACACCCCAGCTCCCTGAACCGCGTAGTCCACAACTTTGCCGTTGTCTTTCATCGCCTGCGCCACACTCGCCTGCGACATGATGATGTCGAGGTTGTTGGGATAGGCATCTACAGCTTTATTGCCGTACTCCAGCGCCTGGGCCGTGTCTCCGGCAGCGAGGTACTGCTGCGAAAGTTGCCACTCGGCATACGCCGTCGCCGGCTTGTTGTCGGCATACTTCTTCAGGAACTCCTGGTAGGCCGCGATCCGCTTCTGGGCGTCAGACTCGGCCGCAATGACGGAGAGGTCCTTGTCTTCCGGAGTCCCTGCGGGAATCACAATGCTGGTGTTCTGTGACCAGACGGAGAGCGAGAAAAGTGAGACACAAATGAGTACCGACAGTGTGCGATGTACGACGCGCATTTTTGCACCTCTAAGAGAAATGCGGGCGGCAAACGGGCCGAACGTAGTCCGTCGCGCAGAGTGTTCGCGCGCCAAGCTGCCCGCGAAGTTTATCCGCAAGGAATGCTACTGCTTTTATCTCGCGGACGCTATGAGATATCGCACACGGCAGAGTGAGAGACTACTTCCGGCCTTCGCGCTTCTGCGCCACCACCAGCCCACGAGGGGTGGACAGCAGCACCACCGAGATCAGCCCGTCTCGTTCCAGCTTCAGGGCAGCGTCACGCACCTGCTTCAGGTGTGAGCTGGCGTCGTGCATCAGGATCAAGCCGAAAGGCGAAATCTGAGGTAAGAAGCGCCGCACCTCCTGCTCGCGGATAGGCATGTCGCTGTCGCTGAAGAACAGGTCGATCGTGCCATCCACCTTCATCTCCAGGCTCGACTCGTTGCGTAGATCGATGAGGTCTTTGAATTCCGACGCCGCGAACTTCTCCTCGGCTGTCTTGTACACCTTGGGATCGTACTCACACGTGACAATTCGTCCGAAGCCGTTCAGCCGCATCGCCTCGGCGATCCAAAGTGTGCTAACGCCCATGAAGGTACCAGTTTCGACCACCAGATTCGGTTTGATAGTCGTGACCAGCGTGCGCAGGAATTCCAGCACCTCGAGTTCTGCGGTCATCGAGTCGTACATGCTCCAGCGCTCGGGGTGCGGACACTCCGGCGTGGCCCGGTGATACTCGGGGACGAGTGCGCCGGCGCGCTCCTTGGCCTCGCGCATGATGCGGTGTTCCTGTTTTTCTTTTTTCCCGAACAGACCCTTCAGTCCCAAAGGTTGCCTTTCGCGGCCGCAATTCAGCGTCGATTCCCCGCGTTCAACGGCGATGTTTGCTCACTCAGTATATGTGACGGTAATTGCGGCTCGGAACCGGGTTACAGTGAAGCATGCGCGAGATGTTACAGCACCGCGGAATGAGGCTACTGGTTGTGGCCAACCTCATCTCCATGGTCGGCAGCGGCATGAACGCCGCGGCGGTGATCTGGTACATCCTGCAGACCACGCACTCCGAAATCTCACTCGGCCTGCTGGTCGCGCTGCAGACCCTGCCGTCGCTGCTCCTGCTGCCATTTACTGGAGTGCTGATCGACCGCGAAGACCGTCGCCACCTCATGATGTGGCTCGACGTCTGCCGCGGGCTCGTGATCCTGCTGGTCGCAGTGCTCGCGCTGACTCACCACGTGCGCGTGTGGCAGTTGTACGGAATGACCATCCTCATCTCCATCGGCTTCTGGATGTTCTGGCCGACCATCAACGCGCTAGTGCAGGAACTGTCACCGGACGACAAGCTGCTGGACTCCAACTCGCTCATGCTGGCCGCCGTGCAAGGCGGCTGGGTGCTGGCGGGAGCCATGGTCGGCTTTGTGTACAACAAGATCGGGCTTGGCGGAATCCTGCTGCTCGACTGCGCGACCTATGCGGTCTCCATCGCGTGCGTGTACCACGTGCGCAAGGGACGGGTTACGGTCTCTCATCTCGCGCCGCCGTCCGTGGCTGCGCCGGTCACCGCCGTGGCACGCTACTTTCACGAGTTGGGACAAGGCTTCGGTTACGTGCGTCGTCACCGCCGGGTGCTTTTGCTGGGGCTGGCCTGGGCACTCTTCATCGCCGCCATGATGACGCAGGGCGTCACCTCCGCTCCGCTGAGTGAACGCATCCTGCATCGCGGCGCCGTGGGTTACGGCTGGATCAACGCCGGCTGGGCGTCAGGGGCGTTTACCAGCATGTTCTACGCGTCGCAATTCATCCGCCGCAACGGGGCCCATCGTTCGGTGACCATGACGATGTGTGTGATCGCAGTGGCGCTCGTTCTGCTGCCCGAGATTCCCTGGATTGCCTTTGCTGTGTCCGTCTATTTCGTCATGGGATCGGGGCGCGGCGTAGGCGGCATCGCCATCTCCTCCGAGATGATGGAGATGGTGCCGAAATACTTTATGGGACGAGTGCAGAACACCTTCTTCTTTCTCGCCAGTGCGCTGCAGATCTGTACTGCGCTGCTGGCTGGTGAAGCCGCGCACCGCGACGGCCTGAAATACGGCTTCTGGATCGTGGCGTCGATGTATCTCGGGGCCGCGCTCGCTGCATGGTGGCCGGTGCACAAGTCCGAGCTGGTGTTGGAATCAAGCGACAATGCTGCGGACTAGGACGCCCGGCTTGCGCCGGTTTTAAAGGGGTGCGGCTTTTTAGCCGCACCGTACAAGCTTGCGCGGGTTTGGAAGGGGCGCGGCTTCAGCCGCGCCGTACACGCCTTTATTTCGATCCGCCGAGCGGACTCTATTCCGCGAGGCATACCGGCTCCTGACTATTTTTCCGGGACCTCTGACCGACTGCCCTTTCCAAACATCGGCCGGAGCGATTCTTGCAGCAGATTACTTCTTCTCGCGGTTCCGATACCGCCACCAGAAAAACGCGACGACCAATGCTGCCGCGATGAACAGCACCGCATTCACGCGACCAACAATTTCCAACAGCCTTTGCCAATGCTGTCCGAAAACGTACCCCACGCACGAGATGACGGTCACCCACAACGCCGCTCCCAGAAAGTTGAACAGCACGAAGCGTCGCCAGGGCATGCGCAGCACACCGGCCAGTGGACCGGCGATCACTCGCATCCCGAAGACGAAGCGCGCAAAGAATACCGTCACCGCGCCGTATGCCTCGAATAACTTCTCGCCGCGCTCGATCTTTTCGTCCGATACCCGGAACAGCCGCTGATAGTGGTGCAGCAGGGGACGTCCGCCGTGATGTCCAATCCAGTAGCCGAGATTGTCTCCCAACGTGCATGCCAACGTGCCGACCACAATAATGAGTCCGAGGTTCAGCTCGTGGTGCTGGAAGGCGAGGAAGCTGGCGAACAGCAGCATGGTTTCGCCGGGCAGCGGAATGCCGGTGTTCTCCAGCAGCAGTGTAATGGCGAGCGTCCAGTAGCCGTGGGTGGTGAAATGGTCGCGCAGCGCCTCAAAGAGGTCGGGCAGTAGGATCACGCGCGACCGTTCTCGGCAGCGGCTTGCGCCATCGCCAGAGGCGCTTCGGTCTGCAGCGGCGCGGCGGGAGTCTTGTGCAGGAAGAAATCCAGCACGATGCGGGTAAATTCTTGCGGGACCTCTTCGTAAGGCATGTGTCCGATGGCTTTCATGATCAGCACCACGCTGTTCTTCCAGCGGCGATGCAACTGCTCGGCCGACGCAGGATCGACCGCCCTGTCGCGTTCTCCCCATAACAGCAGCGTCGGGATGCTTTCCACCGCCGGCAGCACCGCCGATATTTGCTTAAGTCCGGCCATCCATGTGCGGATCATGTTCCACACATGCTCGTAGCTACCCGCAGGCACTAGTCCGGCATCGTAGCCAGCTAGACTGTCTGAAGGAATGCTCGCCGCTTCGCCATAGAGCCCATCGAAATAGCTCTCCAGAATGAACGGCAACCGTTTCGCCAGGTGGACAACGTAAATCCTGCCGACGAGAGTGCGCAAGACACGGACCCGCA
The DNA here is from genome assembly GCA_963699185.1 of uncultured Acidobacteriaceae bacterium. GTDB lineage: Bacteria > Acidobacteriota > Terriglobia > Terriglobales > Acidobacteriaceae > DASRAA01. The sequence continues at coordinate 3,901,276 of OY969419.1, forward strand.
AGAGCCCCTTGTGTGACCACGGATTGATGGGCTCTGACAACACCAGCCGCCGGATGCGATGCAGCATGCCGCGCTCCGCCATCAGGCCTGCCAGCGCGATCGCAAGCCCACCGCCGCGCGATGTACCGAGCACGTCGAACTGCTCAATGCCGAGGTGGTCGACGAAGCTCAGCAAGTGCTCCGCATCACTAGCCAGACTTCCCGCCAACGAAGCATCGCGCTCCGAGAATCCGCAGCCGGGCAGATCCACTGCGTACACGGAGAAGTGGCGCGCCAGTTCTGCCATGACAAAGCGCCATGAGAACGAATAGCCCATGAAGCCGTGTACCAACAGCAGCGCCGGACCGCTACCGGCGTGCAGATAGCGCCAGCGGAGGCCATTGATGATCGCAGAGCCTTCCTCAACGCCCTCAACCCTGGCGATCTCGGGTACCTTCACCGTAATGTCACCTCGCGTAGACTCCGACACTGCGCTTCACCGCTGTTCATTCTGCGCCTTTTCCAAGACCGTGTCGAAGCACGGTAGAGTAAAGGTTTGCGTCAGGGCACGACTTCAGTCGAGGTTAATTGAGTTCAAGCAGGTTGCCGCTTAACAAAGCAACTCTCATCGCCGGGGTCATAATCGAAGTCGAAAGTGCTTTCCCACACAACTCCACCTGCGTCGTAAGTTACAGTCATCGGAATCTTCAAGAATAGGTCGCTTATCCCACGATTGTGAGCCTTTTTGTAAACCCAGCCTAACTCGGAGGCGACCTTTTCGTTTTCGGTATTGCCAAAGAAGTAGACGTAGTTAGTAAATGCGCTTGATCTTCCGTTCCATCGTCCTATCGCAACGTGTTCTGCGCCGGGAGGAATTTCATTTATAAGATCAAAAGCTAGCGTCTGGCTAAGTTGGATCGGCGCGATTTTAACGTTGTAGATGTAACGGTCACTGCGGTTATGAATGAGAATCAACTTCTCCGTATAACCGAGAAGCGACTTGTTTCTACGTACATCTTCCTGCCAATCCCAAACGAGAGCGACATCGGGCTTGTCAGCCGAAGACACTCGTTCCTGCTGCTGGTTATGATCCTGTGTTTCAGGGACGCCATTTAGGAACAGCATTCCCGGTCCGCCGGCAAGATCCGCCTGTTCCCCCGATGATTCGTGATTCAAATAGGCAACTAGAAACACGACACCTATTAGAAGAAAGGCGAAACCCCACACTGGCCCTCCGAACAGAAAGCCCATCGCGATCCCTATTGCCGCCACTGCCACAGCCAACTTGTCAGACTTCGACATTCAGGCACTCACCTCCGCCACTTGAACCAACTTTCAGTTCAACTTCGGTCAGAATACGGATTGGTTTGCGTCAAGTAAATCATCCTGACTTCAGTCGTGCCTATTTTGGGGTCCGCCGAGCGGACTTTAGTCCGCTGGCGTGTATTCGCGCGCCGCGGGCACTTAAATAAAATCGCTGACGAAATCCGCTGATCCTTATCACAGTGCAATGTGTCCTCGCTCCTATCGCACGTTGATCGACTCGCGTAAATCATGAAGTGGCGAGGGACGATAAGTGTGCCTCGCACCCTGCCGCTTAAACTAGCGGCCGTCTTGCGTGATCTTTCACAACCAGAACTGTGCCGACAGACCCTCACCACCTCGACGGGCATACGTCATTGAAATGCTGATGTTTGATCCTGTAACTTCAATGAATTCTATTAATTACATGTAACTCCCTTATTTGTACGAAGTTGACCAGAATTCATTGCGTAACTATCTGATTCTAATAATGGTATAGGGGAGGGGGTCTCGCTAAATGACTGCTCCCCCGCTGCAGACTAGAGTAAGATCACGAACTAATTCTGGAGCGCTCATGCCCGACGCGGCAGAGGTTTACATCGGAGTGGATATCGGCGGCACCAAGGTTGCCGCCGGATTGGTGAACCCGCAGGGCGAAATCCTGCACAAGACCCGCACTCCCATGCTTGCGCGCGGGACGGCCGAAGAAGCTCTCGGTTGCGTGCGCGCGGCCATCGACGCGATACGGCAAGAGCATCCGAGCGTGAAGGTGGGAGGCATTGGCCTCATCTCACCCGGCCCGGTCGATCCTCAAACGGGCATGGTGCTCAATCCTTCGAATCTTCCCTGCTGGCACAACTATCCGCTGGCCGACGAAATTCGCAAAGCATACGCCCTGCCCACGCACGTCCACAACGATGCAAACGCTGCCGGTCTGGCCGAAGCGCTATGGGGAGCAGGCGCAGGATACAAGTGCATGTTTTACGCCACACTAGGCACGGGTGTGGGCACGGCGATCACCTATAACGCGCAGCTCTACCTCGGACGCACGGGCGCAGCGGGCGAAGGCGGGCACATGAGCATCGACTATCGCGGCGTGCGTTGTCGTTGCGGCAAGTCAGGATGCATTGAGACCTTTGCTGCGGGATGGGCGATTGCCGCGCGCGCTCAGGAGAAGCTCGCGCGCGAGGCCACGCGAGGCAAGCGAATTGTCGAGTTGGCGGGCGGGAAGGTCGAAAAGGTCACCAGCGAAACCCTGGCCCAGGCATGGGACGAGGGCGACCCGCTGGCCACCGAGATGCTGCGCGAGACTGCCGACATTCTCGCCGTGTGGTTTGGCAACGTAGTCGATTTGCTGGAGCCCGACATCATCGTGGTTGGCGGAGGGCTGAGTTCACTTATGGCGCGCTGGTTCGACCGCATCGCCTCGCAGCTTCCCTTCTGGTCAGTGAATGCGCGGTGTGGAGAGATCCCGTTTGCTGAAGCGAAGTATCGCGCGGATTCGGGCATTGCGGGAGCGGCGGCACTGTGTGTCTCGCGGGCGCTGCTGTAAGAAACGAATGCAACCCGAGGAAACAGGAGCGACTATGACCGCAATGATCTGCCTTCTCCGCGGAGTGAATGTTGGCGGGCACAACCAGATCAAGATGGATGCGCTGTGCGCCCTCTGCGAATCGCTCAAGCTCTGCAACGCGCAGACCTATATCCAAAGCGGAAATGTCGTATTCCAGACGAGCGAACGTGATACCACAAAGCTGGCTGCGAAAATCGAGAGCGCGATTGAGAAGAAACACGGCTTCCGGCCTGACGTGGTACTGCGCACCGCGGCTGAAATGCGCGAGGTGATTGCGAAAAATCCGTTCGCCAAACGCAAAGGAATCGAGCCCGCCAAACTTGCAGTAACGTTCCTCGCAAGCGAGCCGGTGCCGGAGGTCCAAGCTGCGGTACGCAAGATCAAACCGGAGGTGGAGGAGTTATACCTGCTTGGCCGGGAACTTTACATCTATTTTCCCGACGGACAGGGACGCTCGAAGCTGGTGCCTGTTCTCGCAAGGGCAATGAAGAACGCGGGCACGGCCAGAAACTGGAACTCCGTGATGAACTTGCTCGAAATGGCGGAGAAGTTGGAAAAGAGCAACTAAGGTGGCGGAGAGGGTTACTCTACTTCTCCACCTCCGACAGCTTCGTGTCCTCCGGAACGTCGGTCATGCTTTCGAATTCGACCCTGTAGCCATCGGGGTCCCGGAGCGACGTGACCCACATGGAGTTGCCGACGAATGGCTCGCTGGGATCGAGGCCGCGGGACCGAAATTCATGATAGAGCGCGACGGCATCTTCACACTGAAAGCACAGGTTGACCCCCTGGCCGAGCACTCCCTCGGGCCGCCGCCCTGGGAGGTATTCCTGCAGCATGAGCGACGCTCCACCGCGCGTAAGCCAGCACCAGCGGACTCGACCTTCGGGCTCCCACTTGTTCTTCATGGTGAAGCCAAGGCCGTCGATGTAGAAGCGGATGGAGCGCTCTATATCGGTCACGCCGAGAAAGGGGACGACCTGAGTAAGATTGGCTATTGTTGCGGGAGTTGCCGCCATGTCCGTACCTCTTCTTCTCGCCTAACGACTTGGTCTTATCCGTGCGATCCGTGTCAATCCGTGGTTGAATGCGTTCTCAGTGTCCCGTTGTCGCGGGTGTTTCCACCCAATCCGGTACGCTGCCTTCGGGTTCCTGCGATTCCACTGCGAAGTTGCGTACCACGCGGTGGTACAGCAGGAAGGCGCACACGGCCGACACGACCAACAACACCAAACCGATCACAGGCTGGTGCAGCAGCAGCTTTCCGGTGCCAAACAGGCAGGTGTACACCATGGCGCAGCCCAGCAGCCAAGCCCCCAGATTCGCGCCCAGGTCTCGATTCGCCGGAATCGCCGGAAGCAGCCTTGCGACGGGCTTCCACCCGCGAACGTCGGGACGCACATTGCGATAGAAGCGCGTCAGCACTTCCTGCGGTTCGGGCTGGGTCAGCAGCGTCACTGTGACCCACACGATCGTCGTCACGAGGGTCGTCATGATCGCGCCCTTTGCGAACACCAGCGAACTATTGCCGCTGAAGGGATGCCAGCGGCTCAACACCAGGCTGATCGCGAGCGACGATGCCATTGCGGAAATCTCGCTCCAGGCATTGATGCGCCACCAGTACCAGCGCAGGATATACACCGCACCCGTACCCGCTCCGACTTGTAACACGATTTCCCAGCCAGAGGCGATTGAGCCGAGTTGCACCGAGATGTAGGCCGCCGCGATCACCAGCAGCACAGTGGACAGTCGCGAGACCATCACATAGTGGCTCTCGCTTGCCCTCTTGTTTACGAAGCGCCGGTAGAAGTCAGACACCAGGTACGAGGCGCCCCAGTTCAACTGCGTGGCGATGGTGGACATGAACGCCGCGAGAAATCCGGCAATGGCGATGCCACGATACTGGTGCGGCAGATGGTTGTTGAGCACCAGCATGTATCCGGTCTCGGGATGCGCCAGCCCGGGATAGAGCACGATCACCGCAACGCCGGTCAGAATCCACGGCCACGGTCGGATGGCGTAGTGCGCGATGTTGAACCACAGCACCGACAGCAGGCCCTGCTTCTCGTCGCGGGCGCTGAAGATGCGTTGCGCGATGTAGCCGCCTCCGCCCGGCTCGGCTCCGGGATACCAGAACGCCCACCACTGCAGCCCGATAAAGACGAAGAAGTTGGCCAGCGGGACCATCCACATTGGCTCGGAGGTCACGCCGCGCGAGAAATTTGGCAGGAAACTCAGCGGGCTTTCAGCGTTCGCGCCGGCATGCGCCTGCATCTGTTGCAGGCTGGCAATGACGGCACTCATGCCGCCGCAAGCCGCGATCGCGTAGTATGCCACCGCGATGACGATGCTCATCTTCAGCACGAACTGGAAGAGGTCGGTCCACAGCACGCCCCACAGGCCGCCGAGCGCAACGTAGAGGCCAGTAAACGGGATCAGAAACAGCACGCAGATGGCGAGAGCTGCGCCGTCATTGCCGCTCCAGACGGAGCCGAAGCGCGACATGAAACTGCTGATGTTATTTAGCATCGGAGTGTTGGCCAGAGTGGTGCTGACAATAGACGTCATCGCCTTTGTAACCCAGCCGAGGATGACGCAGTTCATCAGCAGGCCGAGATAGATGGCGCGAAAGCCGCGCAGAAACGCCGCAGGTTTGCCCGAATAGCGAATCTCTGCAAACTGCACGTCGGTGAGCAATCCCGAGCGGCGCCATAGCCGGGCAAACAGAAAGACCGTCATCATGCCGGAGAACAGGAAGCCCCACCATAGCCAGTTGCCCGAGATGCCCTGGGTGTACACGAGCCCGGTGACGACTAGCGGAGTGTCGGCGGCGAAGGTAGTGGCAACCATGGAGGTGCCAGCGAGCCACCAGTTCACGTTGCGTCCGGAGACGAAGTAGTCGTCAACGCTTTTGCCCGAGCGCCCGCGAAACCACAGACCAAGGACGAGGGTGATGGAGAGATATCCGACGATGGCGGACCAGTCGAGCAGGGTGAAGGACATAGGCGGCAATTATCGTTCAAGCGTAGAGAAAAGCAAAAAAAGCCGCGGCTTTGCGTGAGTGAGCACGGAGCAGTAAGAAACCTGCTGGAAGGGCTTCGCTGGAGCACTGCTTCACCCTGCAACCTCGCTTTACGCTGGCGCAAAAGTGGGGGTGATGTAGTTGTGTAGATCACCTAAAATGCGAAATCACTGTCATTTAGAATCAATGGTTTAGGAGGAAATTGTTCGCATGTCATTGATTCCGTGGCTATTTATACGTATCCATGTCTGCGCGTAAGACTTAGCGAGTTTTTTCGGGTGTTATCGACGCACTTCCGTAGCAATTTGGGAATTGTCAAAGAGCGATTTCCATTCGCGGCATCGCCGCGAGCCCAGCTAGAAGCACGTTTCCCTAGCTTCACAGAGTTGGTTGTAGTTGGACGGCGGGGCAAACGCAAGAGATTTTGGGGGCAGCAAGAAACTAAAGTAACCAGGGCAGGCTCTAAAGGCCGGCTCTCCTAGAACATCGACTTTTTCCGCAGCCTGTGAAGGCGCTCCGCCCTATTTCATGCGATCCGGCATGCTGACTATTTTGCGAATTGTACCTTCACCGTTTTGATCTCGTAGGGATTCGTTGGAACGGTGACGACCTTGCCGATTGAATCAAGTGTGAGCGGGCTCGGCGCGGCTTCCATCAGGTTCGTCTGCCATGCCGCCGACGCGGCTTGCGGCAGAGTCAGGTGCACGTCGCCCTTCTTCCCGGCCCACTCATAGAAGCGCACGATGAGCGAGCTGTCGTCGGCGCCTTTCTTGATCGCAGTGATGACCACGTTGTCTTCCTGCGTCGCGAAGAACGACTGCGACGAATTTAACGTGCCCTGATGTCGTGTCGTGGTTGCCGCCATCAACGGGTAGTTCACTTCATAGCCTTGGCGTACCGTCATGGCCTCGCGCCACGTGCCGGCATGCGGATAAAGCGAGTAGGTGAACTCATGATGACCCTGATCGGCGTTGGGATCGGGATACTCCGGCCCGCGCAGCAGCGACAGCCGCAGCACGTTGTCACGCGCGTCATACCCGTATTTCGAGTCGTTGAGCAGGCTGAATCCGTGGGTCGCGTCCGACAGGTCGGCCCAGCGCAACGCAGGGACTTCGAACTGCGCCTTCTCGGCTGGCGTGTTACGCGTAGTCGGCCGCTCGACCGTTCCGTAGGGAATCTCGAAGGTCGCCTTGTCGTTGCGAGCGCTGAGCGGGAAGGCGACCTTGAGGAGTATGTGCTTCTCGTGCCAGTCGGCCTGCATGTTGACGTCGACGCGAGGCATACCCATATTGAGCGTGATGTCTTGAATGAAGGTCGAGTTCTGCCACGTGTGCTTGACGCGAATGACGGCGCGCAGTCCCGTGTTCTCGATGAGCTTCACTTCGTCGGCGTGGAGCAGATCGGTGTGGTGCTCGATGAAGTTGGCGTCCACGTTCCATGCGTCCCACTTTTCCGGTTTATCGACGAAGGCCTGCAGCAGGTTGCCGCAGGGTTTGCCGTCAGGTAGCGTAGCCGGAGCGCCATCGCCGGGCACCGCAGGCGCAAGTGCTTCGGTATTGTTGAGCTTGTCGTAGAGGCTGGTGATGCAACCGGTTTGGGGATCGACCGTCAGGCGGAGGAATCCGTTTTCAAGTGAGGTTTCGGTGGAGATCACTGGCATCGGGACAATCCCGTCGGAGTCGGGAGTGCCCGGCTTCACAACCAGGGCGTTAAGCACCTTGTACCCGATTGGCGGAACACGTTCCACTTTGAAGCGAATTCTCATTCTGTTCGTACCAGGGTCTGAGCGAATGAGATCGTATCCCACGCGAGCCGACGAATCCTGCAGACCACGAAGTTCATAGCCTTCGGGGAGCTGCACATCCGCTTCGACGATTCCGCTCCGTTCCCATGAAAGCGGATTGAAGACCAGAACGCTCACGTCATCGGTTTTCACCCGCGCGGCTAGATCGTTCATAGTAGCGGTTATAGTGTCTCCGCTAAACCGCCACACTTCGGCGTATTTCCGCGCGGCATCCACATAATTAATCCCAATCCCCGAGCCCGGCAGGATGTCGTGGAACTGGTTGAACAGTACCTTCTTCCAAGAGGCGTCAAAGCCGTCCTGCGGATAGAACTGGCCGAACAGCGTGCCGATTGACGCGAGCTTTTCCGCATCGAGCAGCGCGACTTCGCTCTTCCGGTTGCCGCGCTTGGTCTCCGACTGGGTGGTCTGTACCCCGCGGTGGTACTGGAAGTACAACTCGCCATTCCATACCGGCAGGTTCAGCTCGCTCTCGTTCTTGCTCAGATTGTTTAGGAAGCTGGCCGCGGTGGAAAACTCGACCTTGGGATAAACCACGTCGGGCTTCTGCCACCGTATGGCGGTGTCGAGATCGACACGCGTAGGACCGCCGCCGTGGTCGCCCACGCCGTAGAGGTACATCATTTGCAAAGCGCCGTCAGGTGCGGAGTTCGTGCCGCCGTTATATTTCCACATCATCGGGCCGTACACCGACGAATCGCGCGCCATACGCACCGGTTCGATGGCGTTGCCGTAGTCGCTGGGGAAGTAGGTCATCATGCGGGTGCCGTCCGGTGCCTGCCACCAGAACAGCCGGTAGGGGAACTTGGTGAACTCCGACGCCCACAACAGTTTCTGGGTTACGAAATAGTCGATCCCCGAGCGCTTGTAGATTTGCGGCAACTGCGCGTTGTAGCCGAACGAGTCGGGGTTCCAGCCGATGTTCACATCCACGCCGAACTTCTGCTTGAAGTAGCGCTTGCCGTAGAGGATCTGGCGCACCAGTGACTCGCCATCGGGCATGTTGAGGTCGGGCTCAACCCACATGCCGCCGACGATCTCCCAGCGGCCTTCTTTCACCCGCTGTTCGATCTCGCTGAAGATCGCCGGGTACTTCTCCTCCATCCAGACGTACGCCTGAGCGGCTGAGGCAGCGAACTTGAAGTCAGGATACTCGCGCATCAGGTCGAGCGCGGTTCGGAAGGTGTTGCGGACGACCTCGACCGTTTCAGTCTCCGGCCATAGCCACGCCATGTCGATGTGGCTGTTGCCTACAGCCTTCACGGTGAACTGCTTCATGTAGGGACGCAGCACATCCAGCTTGCCTTGCGCCGATTTAAGCGAGGCGACGAAGGCCGCCTGATCGCTCTTGTCGAGAGCACCTAGATCGATGGCCTTCACCGCAGCATCGAGTTGTTCTTGCCGCTGGGACTTGCCGTCGGGATAGGCGGAGATGAGCAACTCGGCGGCCATGATTTCCTGGCGAAGTATGGTGGGGTTGGGACGGTTGCCGGGTGGCTCAAAGATCAGGGAAGCCGCGTCGATGCGTGTCTCCGGGGGCCCGCCGCAACAGCCGACCGTCCCCGATGGCAACACGCGCACAGCAATCAACAGCTTTTGGCCGGGCAGTGCGGACTCCGTGAGTGCTATCGGCACCTGCGAGTCGCTGTCGCCGCGCGCAACCATGTTGCCGTTCAGGAAAACAGAGATCAGAATACCGGTGTTGCCGCCGACGTTCAGATTCAGCGATACCCGCGAGCCGGTGAGCGAATAACCGTTCGACGCTGCTGGAATTTCTACGCTCTCATATGTCCAGACCGGCAACTGTAGGTTTTGCTTCGGCGCAAGCGGCTTCGCCTCGGCTAAGAAGCCTCCGGGGGTCTCGCCGTGCGGCAGGTCCGTAGCGATCACTTTCCAATTATCCAGCGGCATCGTTGTGATCGCCTGCAGCCGATCGAGGACGGGCTTGTAGGGATCGGCGGGGGCTTTGTCCTGCGCGAATGCGAATAAAGAAGAAAACAAAACCAAGAATGGAGAATAGTGACGGAAAAGTTTCATAGGATAGCCTCAAAACAACGGCGCACAGCAGCTGAACTCAACCACCATACGCCGTGCCGCCGCTACGCGGCTCGATAATCTATCTCTGTTCCCATCCGCGGGCTCACGCCCACGGCTAACCCAAATGTCGCCGCATAGCGGCTCTTTCAAATCCGAACTCTGAATTGCTACAGCGGCAAGCGCCTCAGTACTCGATCCCCAGTTTGTGCTGCATCTCTTCCAGGGTGACTCCCTTGGTTTCCGGGAACGTAAACATGACCACGAAGAACATCAGAGCCATCATGGCGGCGAAAAACACGAACGGGAATGCGCCTCCGAAATGTTGGACGAAGACGGGGAAAATAAATGCGATCAACGCATTCATGATCCAGTGGGTCGAACTTCCAAGGGCCTGCCCCTTGGAGCGCACGCGATTGGGAAAGACTTCGCTGATGTACACCCAGATGACCGCGCCCTGCGAAATTGCAAAGAACCCGATGTAAGCAACCAGCAGCCACACCAGCAAATTCTGGTGTTTTTGGGTATAGAACACCGCTGCCACGCCGCTCAAGCAGAACGTCATCCCGATTCCGCCGATCATCAGCAGCGTTTTGCGGCCAAGCTTATCGATGAGTGACATCCCTAGCAGGGTCGCGACCAGGTTCATGGCTCCCACCGCTACCGCCTGCAGGTCGCCGGAAACCTTGCTAAAGCCGGCCATGGCAAAAATGTAATTCAGGTAGTACAGAATGGCGTTGATGCCGGCGAGTTGATTGAACGCCGCCACCGTGAACGCCAAATAGATGGGCAAGCGATATTTGCGCTGGAAGAGCGGTTCGGAATGCACCTTGCCGTCAACGTGAATCGAGGCGATGATGTCGTCCAGTTCGCCGGCGCCGTCGGGCGAACCCAGTCGGTCGAGCACTTCGCGCGCCTCGGGAATGCGGTTCTTGGTCACCAGCCAGCGCGCGCTGCGCGGAATTCCAAACAGCATAATCAGGAACAGCACCGCCGGAACCGCGGCGACTCCCAACATCCAGCGCCATTCATTTACGCCGAGGTCAAAGCGCCCGATAATGAAGTTAGAGAGGTAGGCGACTAAAATGCCGATGACGATGTTGATTTGGAACGAACCAACCAGCATCCCACGCCATTTCGCGGGAGCGATTTCCGCGATGTACACCGGGCCCAACACTGACGAGCCCCCGATCCCGAGTCCGCCAATAAAGCGAAAGAAAAGCAGCGACGGCCAGTTCCAGGCGAAGGCGCAGCCGAGGGCCGAGATCACGTAGAAGAGAGCCAGGATGCGCAGGCTCTCGCGCCCACCCAGACGGTCGCCGAGAATTCCGGAGAACATGGCGCCGATGATGGTACCCACCAGCGCAATCGAGACCGTGAAACCTAACTCGCCGGCGGAGAGGTTGAACACCTGCGTCAATTGATGAGTGGTTCCGGCGATAACCGCCGTGTCGAAGCCGAACAACAGACCGCCAACGGCCCCGACGATAATGCTTTTCACCAAATAGAAGTTAAGTTTGCCGGCCACCCGTGACGCCTCCCAAGATTCGTGCTTCGACGAGAATGTGACCGTTTACTCGCTCCATACGGCAAGTTCGTTTCCGTTTGGATCGGCGAAGTGAAAGCGGCGTCCCCCGGGAAACTCAAACGTTTCGATCAGCAACTTCCCGCCAGACTGGACAACCTTTTGCTGAGTGACTTCAAGATCCTTCGCGTACAACACGACGAGCGGGCCGCCCTTCACCGGCTTGGCGCTCATGGTGAAGCCTCCACCCAATCGGCCATCGTGGAAGCTGGTGTAGTTGGGGCCATAGTCGGTGAACGTCCAACCAAACACAGCACTGTAAAACCGTTTAGTGGCCTCGATGTCGGTCGCGGGAAACTCGATGTAGTCCATCTGGAAGTTGTGGTCCTGCTGGTCCATGTCTAACCTCGTGCTGGGTATCAGCGGGCAAGATTAGCACACCGGCTTTGTTCGGCCTTCGGGAAACCTGTTAGCTCGCGGGATTCCGGCTGGTGCAGCTTGGCCGGGTTGCACATTGGCCTTGGCTCCCGCATAATCCGCCGGTGAAGAAAAAAGGCCCTACCGTGTTCGCAACCACTCGTCCTGCGGTCATGCACCGCGCATTGAACAGGACCTATTCCGTGGCCGTTCGGGGCGAAGGCGCGTGGCTATTCGATGACGGCGGTCGCAAGTATCTCGATTTTTCCTCCAGCGCGGTCGTGAACTTCATCGGGCATGGGGATGCCACCATCGTGCGCGCCATGGCTGGGCAAGCAGGACAGCTTGAGTTCGCGCACTCCAGCAACTTCACCACCGAGGTTGCAGAGCTATTTGCGCAGGAGTTGCTCGACTTTGCGGGTCCTGCCTTTCGCGGCGGCGCGGTCTTCTTTACCAGCGGAGGCTCGGAGTCGGTTGAAAGCGCGCTGAAGCTGGCACGGCAGTATCAAGTCGAGAGCGGGCACTCCGAGCGATACCAGATCGTAAGCCGCCGCCAGAGTTATCACGGCGCGACGCTCGGCGCCATGGCCGTTAGCGGCAATGAAGCGCGGCGTGGAATCTATTTGCCGATGATGCGAGAGTTTCCCAAGACCAGCATTCCTTACTGCTATCGGTGTTCCTACGATTGCGGCAAAGGATGCGCCGACTGCGGTCTCAAGTACGCTGCCGAGGTTGAACAAGCGATCGCCGAAACGAAAGGTGCGACGGCTGGCTTCATCATGGAGCCGATCGGCGGAGCGACATTGGGAGCGGCTGCGCCCTCACCGTCGTACGTGAAACGCGTCGCCGAAATCTGCCGCGAGCAGCAAGTCTTACTCATCGCCGATGAGGTCATGACCGGCTTTGGCCGCACTGGACGGCCCTTTGCTATGGACCACTACGGCGTAGCTCCTGACATCATCGCCACCGGCAAGGGAATCTCCAGTGGATATGCTCCGCTGGGCGCCGTCATCGCGCAGCGCCATGTCGTCGATGCGATCGCCAATGGTTCCGGCATGCTTCTGCATGGCTTCACATACAACGGGCATCCAGTGGCCGTTGCGGCGGGACGCGCGGTGCTGAAGTGCATGCTGGATGGCCAACTGATTGAAGCCGCCGATTCGGATCGGCCCGGCAGCATCGCATCGGTGCTGAAGGACGAGCTGCAAAAACTATGGAAGCTCGATAGCGTGGGTGATGTGCGGGGAGTCGGTCTACTGTGGGCGGTGGAGTTTGTCGCCGACAAGTCGAGCAAAGAGCCCTATCCTGCCGAGAAGAAATTCGCGGCCCGAGTGAATGAGTGTGCACTGAAACGCGGAGTCATGCTCTATCCCATGCAGGGGTGCGTGGACGGCAAGCGGGGCGACCACGTCATGATCGCGCCCCCGGCAGTCCTCGCCGCGGAAGAGGTTTGCTGGGCAGTCGAGCAGTTAGCGGAAGCGATCGCAGAAGCACTGGGAAGCTGATTGCCGGAAGACCTTGCGGCTTCTATTTGCGGGTCCGGCGAATCATTTGCCCTATTCAGTAATGGTCTTCACTGCATCTCCGACCTTGAAGCCAGACCCCGAAACCGTAGTACCGATCGCAGAACCGTCATCAACATCGGTGAGCTTGATCACGCCGACCGTGGAGCTCATTTTGCGGATCACTGCTCCAGTGGACGGGTCCTTGATCTCGCGCGTGATCCGCTCGACGTTAAGCTGGTCTCCGACCTTCAGGCCCGCCTTGCCGCCTACGTTGAGAACGATCTGGCCACCATCGACGGCAGCGACCAGGCCTTCCACCTTGATCGTGCGAGCTTCCAGCTTGGTGTTGTCAGCGATCAAGCCAGCACTCAGGTCTTTCACCGCAAGGTTGACGGCTTCTCCGATGATGGTCTGCTGAAAATCGCTGCTGCCGAAGTCAGCGTTACCGCCGCCGAAACCGTGCCAGTTGCCTCCGCCTCCCGTCATCGACGTGCTCTCGCGGGACGACTCGCCCTTGCCCGACGCCACTCCCATAATTTCAGCCGTGTCGATGTTGATGATGCGAGCGTCAACGGCGACGATTGCCTTGCTCTTCTTTTGGCCGAATTTACCGAGACCGTACCCGCCCCAATTGCCGCCGGCGCCACCCAGGTTGGTGTTCTTGGTCTCGTTGCCAAACTGAGTGATGCTGCCTACGATAATCGCGTCGACCCCCAGTATCTTGCCGAGCTTGGCCGCAGAGTTGGGATTGGCGCGGTCGCTATTCGAAAAGTTCTGCTCGGCCAGGATCTTGTCCATCGCCTTGCGGTCGATCACCGAGTACGTCCCATCCTGCACCAGATATTTCACGGTGAGGTCGGACATTCCTCTGCCCACGTCTACGTTGGTGCCAAACATCGCCGACGAATAACTCTGTACGGTTGCGTAGTCGAAATCGAATACCGCTACGCGCTTTTTCCGGCCGGCATGAACGGGTGCAGTAGTGGGCACTGCAGTTGCAGCCGTGGCCGCGGCTGCGGGCGCGGTTTGCGCCTGGGCTGCTGGTAGAAACAAGGCTCCAATCAACGAAAGGGCTAAGACGATCCTGCTCATGGTGAGTCTCCCAAACCAAAATAAGTGTTCAGTCGAACTCGTATTCGACTTCAACTCCCAAGCCAACTTCGGGGACACGGCATTTTACACCGGCCAGAGTCGCCGGAAGCTCGCAAAAAAAGCCTAGGCGGCCAGACGTCCCGAAATAGCAAAAGGCGCGGACTCGGCCGCGCCTCTGTACGTTTCCAAATCTTGGACTGCTGTGCTACTGCCGGGAGGACCCGCCGGGCGTCGTTTCGTGCTGCGTTCCCAGTTCATGGGGAGACGACATGACCGCCGTGTCCGGATTCAACAGGCCCTTCTTGTCTGGTCCCAGGCCAAGCTTGATCAGAGCGCGCGAGTCCGGGGTGACCTTAGTCTGCCAGCCGTTCTCTGCCTGGAAGCGCACAAGGGCGTCCTTGGTGGTCTGGTCAAACTTGCCACTAGGTTCTCCAGTGAGGTAGCCCTGCTTCGTCAAGGCTTGCTGGATAGCCACCGTCCGCTCCTGGTCGATTCCCTTTTGACCATGGGAAGGCCCTTTGGCAGACTTCTTCTTCGATTTGCTGGTGGACGTCTTGCCGGATTTAGCGGACTTGGACGACTTATGAGAACTGGAAGTTGATTTGGACGACTTGGTCGACGTGCTCGATTTTGTCTGGGTCGTCGTTGCCATCGCCGTGCCAGCGAGCAGCAACGACGCGGTTAGTAGAGCGATTGGTTTAAGAATCCGTAGATCTAAGTGCAAACGCAACTCCTTGGGGGGAATCTATGAATTCCTGAATAACGGGGTAATTGTAACCGCCCGTTAACCCAAATGGGAACCACAAAAGTAAGCCCATGCCAAGAAAGATACCCTCTTGTTCTTGGCATCAAATGTTCCCGAAACGACCCGGCGGAGCCTCCTCCACCGGATCGCCCGAAGAATATTTGCCAGCCCCACTCGGCGGCCGCTGCCTCTATGGCAGCGATCCACCCATGAAGATGGTTCCGGCATTCGGACCCAGACCTCGCGGCCTCACCAGGAAGACCACATCCTGTCCCGCCTTGAGCTGCGCTTCCACCTTATGGAAATCGGCTTCGCTGTTCACTGGCTGCTTGTTGATTTCCAGAATAACGTCGCCGCGGCTCACGCCCACGTTATCGCCGAATCCGTCGGACTTCACGTCCTGGACAATCACGCCCTTGGAGTTCGGCAGCTTCATCCGATCGGCAATCTCCGGAGTAATATCTTTCACCGTCACCCCGAGCTTGCTTTCCTGCGGTTTGGCCTCCTCGCCACCTTCTTCTTCGTCTCCCAGGCGAGTGGCGAAGAGTTTCTGGCGGTCGGCCACCGTGACATCGACAGTACTCTGCTTACCATTCCTCACATAACCGATCTTGGCGGTGGTGCCCGGCTTGATGGCCGAAATCTCCGCCACCAGTTCGTCACCGGTCGCAACGGTCTTGCCATTAACGGAGACGATCGTATCGCCGGTCAGCAGGCCTGCCTTCTGGGAAGGCCCATTAGGAGTTACGTTGGCAATCGTCACGCCGCTGCTGACTCCGTACACGCGCTGCACCGCGGGATTTACAACCGCGTTGAATTCCACGCCAATCGAGCCGCGCGAAACCTTGTGGTCGGGGCTGATTAGCTGGTTGTAAACCTGCACTACGGTGTTCGAAGGCATGGCGAAACCGACGCCCTGATAGCCGCCGCCGCTGGTGTAGATCGCGGTGTTAATGCCGATCACCTCACTCGACATGTTGACCAGCGGACCTCCCGAATTGCCGGGATTGATGGCCGCATCTGTCTGGATGAATGACTGGAACTGCCGCTGCGGAACGATGTTACGTCCACGCGCCGAGACGATACCGGCGGTCACCGTTTCTTCCAGGTTAAACGGGCTGCCTATGGCCAGCACCCAGTCGCCCACTTGCATGCTGTCCGAGTTGCCCATCTTCGCCGCCGGCAGTGCTTTCTTGGCGTCGATCTTGATGACAGCCAGATCGGTTTCCTTGTCCACGCCGATCACTGTCGCGTCGTAGGTCACCGTCGCGGGATCGTTCATCAGCTTTACACGGATACGATCTGCCTTTTCCACGACGTGAGCGTTGGTGACAATGTAGCCCTTGGAGTCGACAATCACACCCGAGCCTAGAGAACGCTCACGCAAGTCTTCGCCACCCGGACCACCCGGGATCTGCCCCTGACCGCCGCCTTGCCCGCCCTGGCCGCCGAAGAAGCGATCCAGGAAGTCCTGCATGGGATTGTCATCGCCACCGTCTTCATCAGGCGTGCCCGGGATCGGCTTGCCGCCCTTGCGATGCGGATTCTTGATGGTGGATTCAGTAGCGATATTGACCACGGTCGGCTCGAGCTGGCGCGCGATCTGCGAGAACTGGCTCGACAGCTGCTGTGGCGAGGGAACCTGGAGAGGGGTCGCATCCGACGACGAAACCGCCTTCTCCTTTCCTTTCACTCCCGCCGATACCACCGTACCAATCAGAATGCCCAGCGAGAGGGTCGCCAGTATGACGAGGGTTGAGGCGAAGCGATTGGCCTTCAACTTCTCCCCAAAGCCCATGTGTTGCCGATCCATTGCATGTCCTCCAACGATTAGACCCAAACTCAAATTATACGTTCAGTGAGCAGAGACTGAATTGCCGTGGACAGCGCAAGCCATCTCTGGACTGGTTAGACGCTATAGCTGGCAGCTAGTTACCAAATGTTTAGTTGACCACCACAATGGGCTCGGCGACCCTCGAGCGTCTACTTCCCCGCTTCATACACTGTCTTTCCGCCCACTACAGTCCGCAACACCTGTGTCTTCAGAATCTCCGGCGGCGCTACTTTGGTGAGGTCGCGGTCGAGAACCACGAAGTCAGCGAGCATCCCCGGAGCCAGAGTTCCTTTCTCCGTCTCGGCAAACTGGGCGTAGGCCGAACCCGTCGTGTATGCCGCCAACGCCTGTTCGATCGTCAGTTTCTGTTCCAGGTAATACTCCTTCGTTCCCGCTTCATTCTTCCGTGTCACAGCCGCATAGACGCCGCGAAACGGGTTGATGGGTTCTACCGGATAGTCTGTCCCGAACGCCAGCGGAACGCCGTTCTCAAGAAACTGCTTCCAGGGATAAGAAGTTTTGGCGCGATCAGGTCCTATGCGCGAGACCGCCCAATTCATGTCAGTCAGCAGATGGCTTGGTTGGACCGATGCAATGACCCCGAGCTTTTTATACTGTGCGAACTGATCGGGTGCGATTACTTGGTCGTGCTCGATACGGAAACGAAAATCGCGCGCCGAGGCCAAGCCGTCAGCCGCATGCGCCTGCGGGCTACTCTCGGCAGCGGCGAAGGCATCGAGCGCCATCTGCGCGGCGCGGTCTCCGATGGCATGAAAGCCCATCTGGAACCCTATTTCTGCGCGCTCAACCGCCATTCTGTTCAGCGCTCCCTGCTGGTATTGAGGAAGCCCTAAGTTGCCGGGGTCATCGGAATACGGTGCCAGCAGCGCCGCGGTTCGCGAGCCCAACGAGCCGTCCATATAGCCTTTCAGCATGGCGGTATGCAGCATGGGATCGTCGAGCGAGTGGTGCACGCGCTGCTGTTGCAGCGTCTCGACGGGATCGTTAAAGCGCAGCCATTCGCTGATGCGCAGGGTCAGCCTCCCTTCCTTTTCGAGCGCTTCGTAGACGAGAAAGTCCTCCCATTGCGAACAGTCTTGCGCCGAGGTCACTCCCCACTGGGCGGCGTTAGCCAGCGCCAGTTCCGCAGCCTGACGGCGTTGGGCTTTCGTTGGTGGCGGAACCTTGGAGAAAACAAGGCCTTGCGCGCCTTCGCGAAGGATTCCCGTCGGCCCGCCGTTGGCATCGAGATCGATCTTACCGCCTTCGGCTGCCTGCGTCTTACCCGTAACGCCCGCTGCCTGCAGGGCAACCGTATTGGCAACGGCAATGTGTCCGTCCACCCGCACAAAAATCGCGGGATGCCCATTCGTCATCACGTCAATGTCTTGCCGCGTGGGCAGCGCCTGACCTGGCCAGAGTGTGTGGTCCCAGCCCTCGCCGACGATCCATTCTCCCGCCGCAGCCTGGTTCACCTTCAGTCCAATGCGGTGCTGCATCTCTTGCAAGGACTTGGAGCCAACCAGGTTGACATTCATCTTCTCGAAGCCACCAGAGGCCAGATGCACGTGCGCATCGTTGAATCCCGGCATCACAAAATGTCCGCCGAGATCGACGACCTGTGTGTTCTTCTGCTTGAGCTTCAGGACATCTTCGTTGGAACCGACGCTTACCACCTTCCCCTGGCTGATCGCGATGGCTTGCGCTCGAGGCGGTGTGGCCTGAGTATAGATGTCGCCGTTAACGAACATGGTGTCGGGCAACCTGAAGATGTCATCCGCCGCCGAGACGGGAGTTGAAATCGTCATTACGAAGGCCACAAACGAAACGTAAGTGAACAGGAACAATCTCATTCTTCCGCAACTCCGCACATGGCCAGGGTCAACAGCAGGATTCGCTTCAGACCGAGATCGCGGCCGACAGGATCGTACCATTCGTTCAAGGTATGCGCGCCGCCACCGCTGCCACCGGCGCCAATCGCGATGGCCTCGCGGCCGAGGGACAGCGGAATGTTTGCGTCGGTCGAAGCTCGCTGCACTCGCGA
Source organism: uncultured Acidobacteriaceae bacterium (assembly GCA_963699185.1). Taxonomy (GTDB): domain Bacteria; phylum Acidobacteriota; class Terriglobia; order Terriglobales; family Acidobacteriaceae; genus DASRAA01. Next base: position 3,920,152 of record OY969419.1, read on the forward strand.
GCTGTTGTTCAACTGAGCATCCACCGCGCGAACGACTTTCAGCAAATGCGAATCCGTTGGCAGGTCGGCGGCCGGACGGTTCCCGATTACGCGCACCTCGGCGGAAAGTGCAGCCTGTTTCTTGCGGCCGTTGGTCTCCTCGGTCCCACTCTTCACAGCTTCACGCAACGCGCGTTCCAGGCGATCCAGTTGCTCCACCGACGCGGAGCGTGTGTCCACGCGCATGGTCGCCGACTGCGGAATCGAATTCACCGAAGTCCCACCCTCGACGATTCCGATGTTGAACGTGGTCTTCGGAGCGCTGGGCACCGTAGTCTGACTGAAGCGGTCAATGACACGCGCCAGAGCCACGATGGGATTGGGAGTACCGAAATCGCTCCAGGAATGTCCGCCCGGCCCGCTAACCGTGATCTCGTAGCGCCGGCTACCCAGACCCTCGGCAATGATCGTGTCGGTGCCCGCGCCGTCGAGCACCACCAGCGCTCGAATTGACTCCAGCCACTTGGGTTGCTGAAAGATGTGCCGCATGCCGCGCAGGTCGCCTTCGCCTTCTTCGCCCACGTTGCCGATCAACAGAATCGGCGCGGCATTGGCAAGGCCCGAGTCGCGCAGTGCGCCCGCAATCGCCAACAAAGCTGTAATGCCGGAACCGTTGTCAGAGATGCCCGGTCCGTAGAGCTTGCCTCCCTCGCGCGAGACAGTGATCGAGGTCTCCGCTGGAAACACGGTGTCGAGGTGCGCGCTCAGTGCCAAGTGTGGCGAGCCGACTTCTGTGCCAGGGCGGACGCCAAAGACATTTCCCAGTTCGTCCTGATGGACGTCCGACAATCCCGCCTCTTCGAAACGCGCCTTCAGCCAGTGGCTGCGCGCAGCCTCGCCCCATGGGGGCGCCGGGATGGCAGTCACCTCGAGCTGCAGGTCCTCCAACTCGCGAGCCTGCGCGCGGAACCAGGCGAACGCCGTGTGCACAGGACGCAGTTCCGCCACCCGAGCCACTATGTGCAGCGGCGTGCCGGACGGGCGCGACCTGTCCGCGGCAGGCGAAATCGATTCCTCCAACGGCGGCCGCTGCTGAGGACCCAAGGCCATGACCGATGGTAATACGTTTAGCGGGGACCTGAGGGATGTGTTTTGGATTCGCGCCGGTGCGAGCGCTACGAAACAAACGAGAGTCCGGACACCCGCAGCCTGGCAACACTCCAGTATTTCGGCCTCGGTGAGCATGGTCGCGGAATTCTTGGCCCGCGCGAAGATGAGCTCCACCAGTTCTGGCGTGTCAGGAATGCCGTGGCGTTCCAGCCAGAAGTGCACGTTGGACTTGCCGCTCATGGGGCCAATCTCGATAATTTGCTCCATGCCGAAATAGTGGGAGGGGACGCCCGAGTAAATGCTGTTGGCGAGCATCACATCGTTCTTGCGATAAGCCTTGATGACCGCAGCCGCGTGCACTCCCGTACCGGTGCGGAAAGCGTCTCCGCCCACCACTGGGTAATTGGCCGGAATGGGAATGCCAGTGGCGTTGGAGACGGTGTCGCAATACTCCTTGAGCCGATTAAGCTCCTGGCTGGCCCATGGTTCGATGCCCATGAGCTTCAGATTTACGAGCATCTGGTCGATTTGGGTGTTTCCCACCCGCTCGCCGATGCCGCACGCGGTGCCGTGGACCACTTCGGCTCCCGCCACCAGGGCGGCGATAGAGTTGGCCACCGCTAATCCGCGGTCGCAGTGGCCATGCCACTCCACGCGGATGTTTTGGCCAGATGGCTTCACCACTTCGTTCACCACGAAGTGCATGAGCGCTACTGTTCCCATCGGAGTCGCGTGACCGGCGGTGTCACAGATCACGATAGCGTGCGCTCCGCAATTGATGGCCGTCGAATACAGCCGCTGGATCGTCTCAGGATCGCAACGCGTGGTGTCCTCGGTGACGTACATGACCTCGAGGCCCAGGGACACCGCGAATTTCACGGCTTTCTCAGTGGTGCGCAACAGGAAGTCGTCAGTCCAATCCTCGGTGTAGCGGCGGATTGGGCTTGACCCGATGAACGTTGCTGCTTCGATCGGGACACCCGTTCGCTGGACGATTTCGGCGATGGGGCGAATGTCGTTCTCATGAGTGCGGGCGGCGCAGTTGGGCTTGATCTTCAGGCGAGCGCGTCCGATCTCCTGTGCGAGAGCTTCGCAGTGCGCTACAGCGCGCGGCCCCGCTCCTGGCAAGCCGATATCGAGCATGTCGATGCCGACCGCCTCCATCAGGTGAAGGATCTCGATTTTCTGCTCGATAGTGGGATCTTTGACGGAAGGAGACTGCAAGCCGTCGCGCAACGACTCGTCATTGAGCAACACGCGCCCAGCCGGCACCATCGACCGCGCGTACACCTTGTTCCAGTCGTAGATCAGTTCAGAAACTTCTGTGGACACGATTCCCTGCCGTCACCAAAACTCTGGCCTTCCGTTTATTTCGAGGTCGATCAGCGCGAACTCTTAGTTCGGCTTTCGGTGCCCCACAGCACCGAAACAATCCTCCATCCCCACAGATGGAGTTTGATCGCTACGCGTCGCAAATCATCGCAGCAATCGAATTAGTGTTTCTCTTCCGCCGGCGCTCCAGCCACCGGAGTCTTCGGCACCACGGTCACTCCAAAGATCGACAGCTTGCCCACGCCTGCCACATTCTTGCCCCGAGGTTCCTCGGCGTTCGGCAGGTAAAGGGTCTTGCAGTGTTCGCACCGGTACACTTCGCCATTGTCGCCGAAGGCTTGCAGCACGTCTCCGCAGCCCTGCTCTACCACGTCGGCCGTGTAGTACCAGCGCTTCAGATGGCCACCGCAGAACTTTCCCTTATCGTTTTTCTCGTTGCAGGCACGCTGGAGCGGCTTCTTGTATTTCACTTTATGGTTCGGCAATTGGGCTGGGGTATCGTCGGACTGATCAGGCATGATGGCGGCGGGAACCTCCGGGTCGGGCCGCCCGCTGCCTTGCCAGGTCAAAAAACAGGGTGCCCGGTCACGTAACCGTAACCGCACATTGTAACCCAGCACGCCGGGGCTTCAGCGACGCAACAACTTGCAGAATCATATCCGGTTGGATCTCCGCAACGCACCGATCGCGGCGACTGCTCCCTTGATGCGCCGTCTGACTCCGCTGCCGAACAACATGTCGATGAAGCCCGACATCTGCTGCTGAAAGTTTGGGCCGTAGCCGTACCACCACACCTTGGGCATATTAGGCAGTAGGTCCACGTCGATATATTTCACCTGCACCATTTCGGCGAGTCCGAGTTTGCCGTGGGTACGCCCAATGCCGCTCTGCTTGAATCCGCCGTGGGGAGCCTCAGCGATCCCAAACCCCGAAATCGCGTCGTTGATCATCACGGTCCCCGCCTTAATTCTCGCCGCGATAGCTTCGCCCCGTTTGCGATTACCGGTCCATACACTGGCCGCCAGACCGAACTCGCTGTCGTTGGCAAGCGCCACGGCATCGTCGTCGGTATCGAAAGGCGCTACCGGCAGCGCGGGACCAAACGTCTCTTCGCGCATGATTCGCATCTCGTGACTTACATCGGCGAGCAGTGTGGGGGCGTAGAAGTTTGGTCCGAGCTCTGTCATTCGCCGGCCGCCTGCCAGCAATCTGGCGCCCCGCGCAACCGCGTCGTTGACCTGATCCTCCACTGTGCGCAACTGGCGTTCGTTAATCAGCGGTCCCATTTCGACGTCGGATCCGAGTCCGACGCCCACACGCAGCTTTTCGATCTTCTGGCGGCAGAGTTCGAGGAACTTTTCGTAGACGGCGCGTTGCACGTAGCAGCGCTCCACCGAAAGGCAGGTCTGACCGGCATTCATCATCGATCCCCAAACCGCACCGCTAGACGCCACCTCGAGGTCCGCGTCTTCCAGCACAATCATGGGGTCCTTGCCGCCGAGTTCCAGCACAGCGGGAAGTAGCCTGCGCGCCGCGCTTTCGGCTACGCGTTTTCCGGTGGCCACGCTTCCCGTGAAAACCACCTTGTCGATGTGCGACTCCAACAGCGCCCCGCCCACAGCGCCCGCGCCAATGACAACTTGCATCAAGTCAGGATCGAGCCCAGCCGTCACCAACAGCCTCTGCAGTTCCAGGGCAACGAGCGGTGTCAGCTCCGACGGCTTCAAAATAACGGCGTTGCCCATCACTAGAGCGGCCAGCGTCTCCGTGGCGGGCAGGGAGAACGGATAATTCCACGGCGCGATGATCGCGATCACACCATATGGCTCGCGCACCAGTTTGCCGCGCTTGGTCTTCATCGCCAGGTTGCCGTGCGGCAGCGGTTCGTCGTGCAGAAAACTGTGCGCAGTGCGAATACAGAACTCCGCGGCGTCCAACACTACCAGGATCTCCGTGGTCAAGGCTTCTACCGCAGGTTTGCCGGCCTCGCGAGAAATCAGTGTTGCCACCTGTTCGCGCTGCTCGCTCAGCAAATGCTGGAAGCGCTTCAACACCGCGACGCGCTCCGCCACAGAAAGTGCCTGCCATGCGGGTTGTGCCTGCCGGGCCCGCCGCACTGCCTCATGGACCGCTTCCGGAGTGGCACACTGCAATTCCGCCAGTTTCTCGCCGGTAGCTGGATTGGTGCTGATGATCGTGCTCTGAGTCGCGACTTCGGTCACTGTGCTCATAACCTTCCGTACTCCACGCTCACCAGGAACAGTCCGCAGGCGGGCGCGGTGGCTCCGGCGGCGCTTCGGTTTCTCGCAGCGATGATGGCGGGTATGTCGTCCGCCCTCAAGGACCCTTTGCCCACCTGCAGAAAGGTCCCTACCAAGTTGCGCACCATGTGGTGCAGAAATCCGTTACCGCGCACGGTAAAACTGAACTCTTCGTCGGTCCTGGTCCACTGCGCCGAGTGCACGGTCCGGACGTTGCCCTGCTTCAGGCTTAGAGTGTCGGCAACGTCCTCCCCGTCCGCGTCGACTGCCAAGTCGTGCGCTGCAATCGCGCCGGATTGTGCGGCTGTCTTTCGAGGGCTCTTAGCCTCGGCGATGCGAGCGGTGCGCTCCGGGTCAGTAGCTGCAAACGAAGTGAAATCGAAAGTCCCGACAATGTATTCCGAAGCCCGGATCATGGCCTCTTCGTCCATGGGATAGGGATCGTGATACACGTAACGCGCCAGAAAGGGAGAACAAATGTCATCCCGATAGATGCGATAGCGATATGTTTTCGCGGTCGCGGAATGGCGCGCGTGAAAACCGTCTCCGACTATTTCTACACCAGTCACGCGTATGGCCGGGGGAAGAATGTCATTCAGCGCGACCAGCAAGTTCCGTTCTGGGATGGGCGAATTGAGACGCACCGAGGCGACTTGCGCCAACGCGTGCACTCCCGCGTCAGTGCGTCCCGAACCTTGGGGCAAAACGTTCTCGTCGGTGATCCGTCCAAGGCACTCGGCGAGGATGCCTTGCACCGTTGGGAACCCCGGCTGAATCTGCCAGCCGTGGAAGTCGGCGCCATCGTAGGCCAAAGTAATTTTCAGGTTGCGACTCACGTCGTCGTCCTTGTTCCGCAAGCGCGATCCAGAGTTGGAATGTTAAGCAGTGTAAATCTGGCGCCCGCACTAACCGTTAAGGGTATCGCGTCAGATATACTAAGCCATTACTGCAACTTACGAGGCCCAATTAACAGCACTAAGCCTGGCGCCTGGTTGGATTTGAACCTTTCAGGGCTCTCTCCCGTATTAGAGAGAGGCGACAGGAATTCACACTTAGGACACCGAGTTCACATGCACTTTTCTGGAGAAGAGGGAATGCCCGTTTTTCGTTTGGTGAATGTAGTGGTTCGCCAAGTCCTTGCTCTCGGCCTGGTTGGGATTCTGACGACGGGCAGCTTTGCGCAGCAACCAGCCCAGCCAGCGCCAACCACACCGAACCCCGTTTCCCAAGTCACGACGCCGTTACCGCAGGCTCCTGGTCCTCAAGGCAACGCATACCAGTTCTACTCGGACCAGAATTACGCCAAGGGGCAGAAGCAAATTCCGAAGTTCTGGTCGGTTTGGGGCGTGCGCAGCGTGGCGCCGCCGAATTTCACCAATTCACCGCTTATCGACAGAGTGATTCAAGACGGCAAGATGGTTCTGTCGATGGACGATGCCGTCGCCCTCGCGCTGGAAAATAACCTCGATATCGCGATCCAGCGCTATAACCTCATCACTGCCGACACGGACATTCTTCGCACTTCGTCCGGTTCAGCCGCGTTGGGCGTCAATACCGGACTGGTGCAAGGCACTCCCGGAGGCACGCCTGGATCTACTGCTTCCGGTGGAACCGGCACGGCAGCTACAGGCTCGACCGGAGGCGGAGCCGGCGGCACGACCATTGGCGCAGGCGGAGCCGCAGCAGGCGCAGCGGGCATCGTTGCCTCCACCCAAGGCGAAGGCGCGCCGATCGACAATTTCGATCCGGTCCTTACGGGCACCGGTGAGGAACAGCACGCAATCTCGCCAACCACCAACATTTTCGCTGGCGCCACGTCGCTGAACCAGGCCACGACGACCGCCAACCTCCTGTACACACAGGGTTTTCCCACCGGCACGCTCATGACCGTCGGCTTTAACAACAACCGCATCGGCTCAAATTCGACTTTCAACACGGTGAATCCGAGTCTCAGCTCCAACTTCCAGTTTCAGTTGCGTCAGCACCTGTTACAGGGATTCGGCTTCGACTCGAACCTTCGCTGGATCCGCATCGCGCGCAACGATAAGGCGATTATGGACGCCGCCTTCCAGAACCAGATCATGCAGACGGTCTCTCAGATCGAAAACATCTACTGGGACCTGGTCAACGCTTACGAAAATGTGAAGGTGCAGCAGCGCGCACTGGAACTGGCAAATAAGACCCTCTCCGATACGCAAAAGCAGGTGGACATCGGAACCTTGGCGCCCATCACTGTGGTGCAATCGAAGAGCTCGGTAGCGTCTGCCCAGCAGAGTCTGATCACTGCGCAGACTAATCTGCAATTGCAGCAATTGCTGATGAAGAACGCGATCACGCGCAATAACACCGATCCGATCCTGGCGACTGCACCGGTGGTTCCCACCGATACCCTCCAGATCAGCGAACCTTTCCAGGTACCGGAGGTCGAACAGCTTATCGGTACTGCACTCAAGAACCGGCCGGAAATTATTCAGTCGCGTCTTAACCTGACGAATCGGGAAGTCGGATTGAGGGCGATCAAGAACCTGCAGTTGCCGACTGTGGATGTGTTTGCCTTTTATGGCGGCCAGGGTCTGGCGGGTAACCAGAATCCGTATATCACCTGCGGTAATCCCGCCGCCCCGCCCAGCCAATGCCTTCCCCCGGGAAGCATTCCTGATACAGGCTACTGGCACGGCTTTGGCAACATGTTCAACAGCTCGGCACCCGACAAGGGAGTCGGCGTCAATGTAAACATCCCGCTTCGGAACCGGCAAAACCAGGCCGACCAGGTGCGGTCAGTAATTGAGTACCGGCAGGCGCAGATGGCGGCCTTGCAGGCGGCCAACACGATCACGTTGCAGGTGCGCAACGCGCAATTCGCCTTGCAGCAGAACTACGCAGCTTTACAAGCCGCAGTCGCCGCCCGCGACTATGCATCGCAAAACCTCGACGCCGAACAGAAGAAGTACTCTCTGGGGGCTTCTACGTCCACTCTGGTGCTACAAGCATCCAGCGCTCTGACTCAGGCCGAGTCGAACGTGCTGGCTGCGGCCACCAACTATGAAAAGTCGAAGGTGCAACTCGATCTTTCCACCGCAGCTACGATCAGCCAGCTAGGCATCAACATGGATGAGGCGGAGTCGGGCAAAGTCCAGAAGATGCCGAAAGTACCGGGCGTCGTGCCGGTTAATCCGCAAAACCCCGGCCCGCTGGAACCGAAGCCGAGCCAGGCAACGCCGCAGACCCCGAATTCACCACAGCAGTAGCAGTCGACAATGCATCGCCAAACATGCCGTCCGGCGAGGGCGGCATGTTTTTTTGCTTCGGTTACATTGGCCGCGCGGTTAGCATGGGACTGCTTGAGTCTCTCCGTCGTCATCATCACACTGAACGAAGAAGCCAATCTCCGGCGCACGCTGGCCAGTGTCGCGTGGGCCGACGAGATCATCATCGTCGATTCTGGCTCGACTGATCGCACAGGCGAGGTCGCCGAATCATTTCACGGAAAGTTCTACGTGGAACCATGGAAAGGCTTCGCGGCCCAGAAGAACTCGGCTTTGGCCAAAGCCACCGGCGACTGGATTCTCTCGCTGGATGCCGACGAAGAGGTCGAACCAGCTTTGGCGGAGGAAATTCGCGGCGTACTCGCTGCCAATCCGTCCGTCGCGGGCTTCTGGATCTCCCGCAAGAATTTTTTTCTGGGCCGCTGGATCAGGCACGGCGGATTCTATCCCGACCCAAAGTTACGTCTGGTTCGCCGCGGCGCCGGTCAGTTCGAAGAGCGTCTAGTGCACGAAGACCTGCGCGTCGATGGCACAACAGCTTCGCTCCAGCACAATCTGCTGCACCATGCCTATCCCACAATCGAGGACTACCTCGATCACATGAATCGCTACTCGTCACTGGGCGCGCAAATGGCAGTGGCGAAGCGCGCGCGTGGATTCAGCTTGCTTGACATCGCGATCCGGCCCCGGCTCACCTTTCTCTATAACTACTTCCTCCGCCTCGGCTTCCTCGACGGCCGGGAAGGTCTCCTGCTGCACCTGTATCACGAGCAATATGTGAGCTGGAAGTACGCGAAGGCGTGGGAGCTGAGCCGCAAGAAATAATGCCGAGCTCAAGGCGAGCAGATGAGGCGGGCACACCGGAGACGGTCACTTACGCGCGAAGGCCGTAATCGCCGCACGTTGCGTTAGTTCAGTGTTGGACTTGTCGCACAGACGGAGGTCTTCGAAGTGCACATCGTACGAAAGCCCGCAGGTGCCGCACACCACGCGGTACAGCATCTTTTCGTTGTCCCCGAACGGACGATGCGCCGACTCCAGGTTGACTAGAATTTCCGTGTGGCATTCCTGACAATCACAACCGTAAAGATCGATGCTCATGGCGAGGATGATGGTACCGCGTTCCGCAATCTGTCGGTGATTTTCGTCACTCATTCGACGCTGACCGCGACAAATTCGGAGGAGACCCAGTTTCGGCCGCCGTCGCTCCCTTGCTCAGTACCCGAGCATCAACTAAACTGCAGCGTCTGCCTTCAGCGCGGATATTGTGGGGTAGTTCATGTCCGATAGCACCAAACCCAGCGGGAAAATTCTCGCCGACACACCGGTCACCGATCTCTTCACCAACGGCCGCCATCCCTCAGCGTCCGAGCAAGCAGTGGGCAGAGCAGACGCTCGCGCCGTCCCTAGAGAAGTCTCCCGAAAAACCAATCGGCGCGCCGACAGGTACCAATCTCGACGAGCACGGCAACGCCCGCTTCACCACCATCTCGGGCATGCCGATTCGCCGCCTCTACACGCCGGCCGACCTTCCCGCCGACTGGAACTACGACCAGTACCTCAACTATCCCGGCCAACCTCCCTACACCCGCGGCATTCACGCCAGCGGCTATCGCGGCAAGATGTGGACCATGCGCCAGTTCTCGGGCTTCGCTTCGCCCGAAGAAACCAACCAGCGGTACAAGTACCTGCTGGAGCACGGCGGACAGGGGCTCTCCGTTGCCTTCGACCTGCCGACGCTCATGGGCTACGACAGTGACCACATGATGAGCGAAGGCGAAGTCGGAAAGTGTGGCGTCGCCATCGATTCGCTTGAAGACATGGAGATCCTCTTCGACGGCATCGACCTGGAGAAGACCACGGTTTCGATGACCATCAACTCGCCCGCATCGGTCCTGTGGGCCATGTATCTCGCAGTCGCTGAAAAGCAGGGTGCGGACTGGAAGAAAATTTCCGGCACCATTCAGAACGACATCCTCAAGGAATACATCGCGCAAAAGGAATACATCTATCCTCCCGCACCTTCGATGCGGCTGGTGATCGACACCTTTGAGTTCGGCACGAAGTTCACGCCGCGCTTCAACACTGTCTCCATCAGCGGATACCACATTCGCGAAGCCGGTTCGACTGCGTTGCAGGAACTGGCCTTCACCATCTATGACGGCGTCGAATACGTCGAGTGGGCGCAGCGCCGCGGCCTTGACGTGGATGAGTTTGGTCCGCGCCTCAGCTTCTTCTTCAACGCACACAACGATTTCTTCGAGGAGATCGGCAAGTACCGCGCCGCCCGCAAAATCTGGTACCGCCTGATGAAAGACCGTTTCGGCGCGAAGAACGAACGCACCTGGCTTATGCGCTTCCACACCCAGACCGCAGGCGTCTCGCTTACCGCGCAGCAGCCGATGAACAACATCGCTCGCGTCGCCATCCAGGCGTTGGCGGCGGTGCTGGGAGGCACCCAGTCGCTGCACACGGACAGCTACGACGAGGCTCTCGCGCTACCTACCGAAGAGGCTGTGCGCATTGCGCTGCGCACGCAGCAGATTATCGCCTACGAATCCGGTGTGGCGCAGACCGTCGACCCGCTCGGGGGCTCGTACTTCGTGGAGCGCATGACCCTCGACATGGAGAAAGGCGCATTCGACTACTTCGACAAACTCGATGCCATGGGAGGCATGGTCGCTGCCATTGAAAAAGGCTACCCGCAGAAAGAAATCGCCGAGGCCAGCTATCAATTCCAGCGCGCCACCGAGGCGAAAGAGAAGATCACCGTTGGCGCCAACGAATTCGTGGTCGAAGAACCATCACCGAACATCCTCTATATCGGCGAAGAGGTCGCGCAGGCACAGACCACGAAGCTCAACTCGCTCCGTCAACGGCGCTCCAACGACGAAGTCCGCCGCAAACTCGACGCGCTCAAGAAGGCCGCAGCTCAAGAACCCCAGGCTCCAAGCGACGACACAATCTCTCCTATGAACACCATGCCCTTCATCCTTGACGCAGTGAAAGCCTACGCCACGGTGGGCGAAATCTGCGACGCCCTGCGCGAGGTATACGGAACCTACGAAGAGAATACGTTCGCGTAGACTCGTTACGAAATCGCCAACCCTACGGCCTTGGCAAGCTTCTGCTGCGGTTGATCGAAGGTCCAAAACTCTTTTGCGCCCAATTCAAGCGCGCAAGCCACGTGCAGCGTATCCAAGGTGCGACAACCGAGGCGCGCAACGTGCCGCCTCGCAAGGTTAACTGCCAAATCAAAGGCGGCGTCGGTCACCGGCGCTTCAAGCCACAGGCCTGCCCTTCGATCACTTTCAAAGTTGTCATAAGCCCGGTCAGCTTCGGCAGCAGAGATTCTGCGCTGAAAGACCTGCTGCACAATGGCATGAGCGCACTCCACCTGGTGAAATGGCGTCAGCCAAACGCGCGGATTTTGCTCCATTTGCCGACGGGCACGCTGCGAGTGAACATCCGGGACATACAGCGAAACCAGGAAACTTGAGTCTGGGTAGGTGCTCAATACCGTGAGCGCCTCCGCTCCTCAATCACTGCATTCGGGAAGACTCGATCCCCAAAAATTGCCTTCGCTCTCGCCTCAAAATCCGGCCATTCCTTCGGTGGTTCCTTGGATCGTTCCGGGACGATGCGCCCGATCACCTTGTCCCGGTCTCGCAACTCGACCGTTTTACCTGCCTTGAGCCAGGCCTTGAGGCGGCGGGTGTCCCGGAGCTCTCGCATGTTAACACTCGGCATATTCAAAATGTGTCACATTATGTGTCACATTGTCAATCCCCGAGTTCAGTCACCATTCCGGCCAGGTGTATGGTACCTACGAGGAGAGCGCGTTCGCGTAAGCGAGTCTGTCGGCTACCCGGCTCGCGGCATGGGCATCAGATGTTCGGCGTTGAGGCTCTCGTACAGCGGCACGGCTAATCCTGTGCCTGCGCGCTCAACTGCTCGCATCAACTCGAGCAGCAATTCCTGTTGAATCCCCAGGAACTGGTCAAAGTCTGGCGTCAGAACGTAGGCAAATATCTCAATGTCGAGCGAGTACGTTCCGATTCCAACGAAGCGCACCGGGATGTCTCCGATTTCCACTTTTGAATTCTGTTTCAAGACATCCCTGATCGAAGAGAGCACGCGCCGCAGTTGCTCCAAAGTCGTGTCGCGGCGCAGGCCCAGCGTTTGGTGAAACCAGATTTTGTCGCGCGCGCTGAAGTTTTCCAGTTCCATGGCTGAGAACTGGCCGTTGGGTACGCTGACCACAGTCCTATCGAGAGTTCGGATCCGTGTCGATCGCAGTCCAATGTGCATGATGGTCCCGACGTATTTGCCAAACCGACCGAAATCGCCAACCAGAACCGGCCGATCGCCAATGATCGAGATACCACCGAAAAGGTTTTCGATGGTTTTCTGCGCCGCCAATGCGATCGCAATCCCGCCAACTCCCAGGCCCGCGAGAATTGTCGTGGTGTTGTATCCCCATGCGCTCAGCACTGCAAGAAAAGCAATCAAATAGAGACAAAGCTTAAAGACCTGCCTGCCGAGCGGAAGCACGGAATAGGTCATCGCCTTCATGCGAGGATCCAGCCGCGAACGCCAGCGCTCAGCGATGAGGTCCGTGACCACCGCGCCCGCCCACGCTAACGCGAGGAAGAAGCACAAGGCCAGCGCTCTCCCCAGGTACAGCCGCACAATCGCCGACGGCGGCGCTAATTCCATTGCGACACGAAAAGCAGTGATGGCCAGGCACACGCGCACGGGCTCAAGCAGCAATTCCGCGTTGATATTCCGGGTCTTCGCCAACCGGCGATACGCCACGCCGATCGCGTGAGTCACCAACCCCGCCGCAAACCAAATCACCACACCGCTCAGCAGAAGCGCGATCCAGCGCCACAACCGGGTATCCAGCACTTCGTGCATTACCAGCACTTGAGGCAATTTTTTCTCAAAGGGCGTCTCACCCAGGAGTTGGTGAGCTTTGGGAATCAGAGGAATGCTGTCTGCCGAAACCAGCCAGACCTTGAGTCCGGGCTTGAGCTCCACACGTTCAAGCTCTAACTGCAGCGGGCGACCATCGACTTGAAAGCTGAGCAGGCGCTCGCGCCCCGGTGCCAGGCCGTCATCCAAGTCTCCAAGCGGACTCCGGCTGAGCGTTGCAATGTCGAACGGAGTATCATCCAACAGGTCTTCCAACTGGCGCGCGAGCTCCGGTCCTTGCCTTTCGCGGTCTGCGGGCGACATTTGGCGCAGATCGAGATAATGCCATGCCTTGCCATATTGGCGGGCGTGGCACGCCTCAAGGAACTGGACGATGGCGTCCTGCGGAGTCGTGCGGCCCAGAGGATCATTGGGCGATGGCTCATCACCTTCTGCGGCGAGACCTGCCACTAACAACGGGACCAGCAAGACTTGCAGGATCGCAAGCCTGACGAAGCGTGTCGCAGTCCACCTCCCGGGTCGATCACCGTCAAAACTTCTAAGGCCGCGAGCACCGCGACGGCGGGCGACAACCGCAATTGCTTCTTGCTTCTGGAACATCACAAGCACCCCATTTATCCGAACAAGGTCGTGTCCTGGTTCACACGAAACCGGAGCCGCCGCTCGTTGCCAAAGACTACGTTCTTCTTGCCGGTGATAAACGCAGTGGTGGTGCCAGCGACTGCGCCAATTCCGCTGCCGATGAGAGCTCCCTGGCCTCCCGCAGCCAGTGCACCGATCGCAGCGCCACCACCAGTGCCGCCGCCAATCCAGCCCCAGTTACGCTTCTTGTGCGAACCGCCACGCGCAACCACGTGCGATGTGTTGAGCACTATGATCTGCCGGTCGAGGGTCACCCTGTCCAAAGTCAGTCCCAGCTGACCGGGGTGGTGGAGCCTTCCCGAGTGGCGCGCCACGATGACATGCCCCTCAGCCCGCGCACCAACCGGTATGACGACTCGATCTCCAACTACGACCGGTTCGTCGACCACTGCCTCAAAACGCTCACCCGGTACCGCCGAGGCACTGGAGAGCTGCTGCTGCAGACGAACTGTAATCGGCGTTCCTGCCGGTATTACTAATTCCTCGGGAGCTGCGTTCTGAGCGGTTGGTGCGCCTTGCGTCGCGGGCGTCGCATCCTGAGCAACTCGTGTGCCTTGAGTCGTGGAGGCCGCCGATGGATCGGCGGGATTGTTGTCAGGAGCCGCTCCGCTTGCAGTCGTTTGGGTCGTAGAAGTCTGGCCTGCAGAGGCCGTCGTGTTGGGTGTGGATGCCTTGTGACATCCGTTTGCGAACACCAGCGTGAGCAGTATTGCTACTGTCGCAAGTCGCCTATATTGCATAGTTCGCCTCCAATCTCCGGACGCGATAGGTGCAAGCGCCGTGCCATATCAATCGATTGATAAACCTGTACTTAGATGGGAGCAACGCCCATCTGCCGTGCAATTTCTACAGGAGTGTAAGAGTTCTAGATCTCATAAAATCTGGAGTCACCAGGTCAGCTAACCGGCAGCATTGGGCGTGTGCGCCTCGCTCGAGCCGCACGTTGTTGCCGTAGACTGAGAGAAATGTTCCAAAAACTATCGGTTGCAGCCACGCGTGCTGTGGTGTGCCTCGCTGCCGCTGCTTATTTTTGCTCGCCGACCTGCGTGCTCGCCCAGGAGCGGCCCTGGTCGGTGTCGTCTTGCGAACTGCTAAAGCATCCTGGTATGTACGATGAATCCCTGGTCAGTGTGCCCGGACTGGTTCTTTACGGTCAGCAGGAGTTCAGCTCGCACGCCTACGACTGCACCGACGACTATGGTGTGTTGCGACTGGAATTCGGCGGCAACCCTTCTGACCCAAAAGATCGCTTCCGGCTGTCGCGAGAGCGGCTCGAAGCCAGCACGGTTCCGTTACGGAGGGACACCGATTACGACACCATGCAACGCCTGATGAAGTCGGCTGACGCCACCGGACAAATCAAGATGTTGCGGGCGACGCTGAACGGCCGGTTTTTCGCTGGGCCGGCTGTGGGCATGAAATCCGGTGAGATCAAGCATCCCAATGCGCGCCTCGTTATCTCCGAGGTCGAGTTGGTGACGAACCGGTTCGAGGACCCAGTGGACTTCGCGCCGCTTTCGCACGCCACGCCGAAACTCGCCAAAGGCTGCAAAAGCACGGAAATTGAGGTTCCCACGCGTGAAGAGGAAGACAAGCTGCAACGCCTCAGCCGCGAGCCTTCGGAAAACCTCGACTATCTGAGCGACTCGAGAAAAGTAGCGGCGCGCTTCGTCGCCGAGCAGGAGAAGATGCCCGCCGATGAAGTCGAGCGCAATTTGCTTGCGTCCAGTGAAGTTCCGGCGCTGAAGGATTACACCTGGACGTCGCCTGACGGCTCTCGCACGTACAGCATCGCCGTCAGCCGGCCGTACTGGCTCCTTCCCAGCACATATTCGGCCGACACGCTGATCTGGGTTCCAAAGCGCATGGTCCTTACCACGTGCGCAAACAAGACTGTCCGCTAGCACTTCGCACTCGGCTATCACTTACGAAACCGCCAGCCAAGGTTTATGATTCTGAGTTCAGCGAAAAGTTGTGAGCTGACGGCTGCGAGATGCCCTAATGCCCACCGACCGCAAGATCCGTGTACTTGTTGCCAAACCCGGCCTCGACGGCCATGACCGCGGCGCGAAAGTCATAGCCCGCGCTCTGCGTGACGCCGGAATGGAAGTCATCTATACCGGCCTCCGCCAGACTCCCGAGATGATCGTCACCGCCTCGCTCCAGGAGGACGTCGACGTCATCGGCCTGAGCATTCTTTCGGGGGCGCACAACGCCATCGTGCCCCGCGTCATGGACCTTCTGAAGCAGAACCAGATGGAAGACGTGCTGCTGCTGGTAGGCGGCATTATTCCCGACCAGGACGTGGACGCGCTGAAGAAAGCGGGCGTGGCCGCGGTGTTCCAGCCAGGCACGCCGATGGATTCGATCATCGAGTTCATTCGCGGCAACGTGAAGCCACGCGGCGTAACGGCCGGTGGCTGATGGCGCCGCCCCATCCTCAGAGCAGTCGCCTGCAACGTCTTCTCCAACAAACGGTGGGCCCGGCCCCATGGTATTGGGAAACATTTCCCGAACTGCGCGGCCCCGCGGGGCAGATTTTCACTTGGCAGCACCACGGCAGCGAAGGCCAGCTCGCCTACCTCGTTACACTGCATCTCAGGTCGGAACCCGATAAACCCAGGCTGGCGCTGAATTCGTACTGCCGGCCGTTCGCAATCGATCCGCATCGCTTGGGAATCTGGTGTCCTGATGGCCGCAACCTGCGCTTTGTGCTGTTCCAACTCGACGCGCTGAAGGCGTTCGGCTATGAAGAAATTGCAGGCTGGTTTAAGCCCTCGCCGGAACGCATCTACTCCGCGACTGCGCCGCTGGCTGAGTTCTCGGTAAGCGCCATGCTGAAAGAGGGTACGCACTCCATCGATGCACCCGTAGAGTTTCAAGGCGTCGAGGAGTTGTTGATCCCCACGCAGTACGGCGCCAAGACGAAGGACGATGCAGCGGCGGCGATCTACGTTGTATATCCGCATGCCGGACTGGTCGAAGTCTTGCCCCAGCGCTGGTTCACACCCAACCAGTTTGACGTTGGCATGCAGTGGATTACGCGATTGGCGCGCGATCCGGTATCGCACCGGATTATCGGCGAGGCCATGCGCTTCGGCAGCTTCGAACTGTCCGATGACGGCTGCGAGCTGGCGCATATGATCGAGGCGTGATGCTGTTCACCCGCAGAATGCTGAGACAAAGAGAATAGGGCGACGTTTGCTACCCTGCTCTCAGTTGGACCAAGCACCCAAATCCGCCGAGACCCTTTACTCCGTCGAAATGCGCGAGGACATCGCCGTCCTGCGCATGGTCTCCGACGACGGCACGAATCGTCTGACGCGGGCGCGTGTGGTCAGCCTGACGGCGATGGTCGATGATCTGGCCAATCGTCGGCCCTCGCGCCTCGTGATCACCGGGAACGCTCATTTCTTCTCCGCCGGAGCTGACCTCAACGAGATTGCAGAACTTCACGGGGCCGAGGCGTTACGATTCGCCCAGTTGGGGCAGCGCCTGATGAATGCTGTCGCCAACTTCCCTGCTCCAACTCTCGCGGCGGTGCATGGCTACTGCATGGGCGGAGGACTCGACCTCGCATTGGCGTGCTCGCGTCGTGTCGCAGGGCCTCACGCCATTTTCGGCCACCGTGGAGCAGCGCTTGGCCTCATCACAGGTTGGGGCGGTACCCAGCGGCTGCCGCGCCTCGTGGGCAAAGCCCGCGCGTTACAGATGTTTCTCGCGGCCGAGAAGCTGCATGCAAGCGAGGCTCTTCGCTGTGGACTTGTCGAATCGATCGCCGATGATCCGTTGGCGGCAGCGCTATCCAGCCTCTGATCCAGCACTGCGATGGGTCGCCCTGAGCCACAAAGTTCGGATCATGGGCTATGCTAAGCGGATGCCTTGCTCTCTCCCCCATCTCGACGGAAAATTGGTGCAGATCGTCGACAACGCCCTGGCTGACGCCGAACGGCGCAGTGGCGAGTGGCTGATCTGCAAGCCAGGTTGTACGCCCTGCTGCATTGGAGTCTTCGCCATTGATCAATTGGACGTTCTTCGCCTGCAAGAGGGACTGACCCACCTACAAGCCGACGACCCGGAGCGATTCGCGCGGGTGCGCCAGCGCACCCAAGAGTCAATCGCGCGAATCGGTGCCGAGTTCCCCGGCGATTTAGCGACAGGCCTGCTGGGCGACAACGACGAAGCTGCCGCTCGCTTTGAGGAATTTGCCGACTTCGAGCCGTGTCCCGCTCTTGATCCGGAGCGTGGCACCTGCGACCTCTACCAATGGCGTCCCATTACGTGCCGCGTCTTCGGACCTCCCGTTCGGTCAGATGGTGGCCTGGGCGTGTGCGAGTTGTGCTACCACGGTGCGACTCCTAATGAGATCGCGACGTGTGAAATGAACCTTGAAGAAGCCACCGCCTTGCAAGCGGAACTGGTAGCTGATCTGGAGAAGTCTGGTACTGGCGGCAAGACGATCGTGGCGTTCGCGCTGGCGGGGACAATCGGCGGTCAGCAAGTAGACGGATGCCGAAGCGGGGCCTAGTCCTAGTTATTGTTGTGAGATCCTTTTAGCAATCCTTTAAAATCAATAGTTTACGGCGAAATTGTGTCTAAGCAATTGAAAATTATGCTACTTATAGGTATCCAATTCCAGGCATTGGACTTAGAGTCGCTCGTTTCGTCGATTGTTCGCCAAAGACGCCCAATTCTAGTATGACAAGTATGACGAGTATGACAAGATTTGAGTCATATAAGTCATATAAGTCATACAAGTATGACAAATAGCGCTTTCCGCAACATAACTCGCTTATCTGCAAAGGCTTAGAGACCAACCAATCCTGCACCCTGGCGGTTGATTCGGGTAAATTCGTAGTTTTCAAGGAGCTGTGAAAGGCCGCAGCCTGAGCGCGGAAAGCCAAGGCACACCAATCCCTTTGCCTCACATTCTTCTAATTTACCGAAACGGAGCACGAGTGCGAAAGGACGCCGGACACACTCGGTTGTGATAAGAGTGATCGCGAAGGAGATTCAGGACTGTGTGCACAGGCGACAGTTGACTATTTTTCTGACGGTTCCTTGACGATGCGCGCAGCGACTTGGTTGAAATCCTCCCGCCTTCGTCCCGGCGATGCTTTTGGCTGGGACTTGGCGGGCTTCTTCTTTTCGGGCTTTGATGCGTTCTTGTTTCCCATGCCGTCAGTTTACGCCGTCCGCTCTGGGGTTCAATCCCCGTGGATTTCAAACTGCACCACTGCTAATCGCGTCGATCCGTTGCGCCCACTCACTCCACTGCTTTATCGTTATCGGTCTGCCCTCGGGCAGTAATCGTCCATCATGACTGATCACCAGCACGCCGGATCGTCCGCCCAGTTGCCCACCAAGGTAAACAGTACCTCTCCTCGTTACGAGCACAACCAGCAATCTGTTGCGGAACTAGTTGGCCAGGTTCGCACGGACGAGGAAACCATAAGCCAGGGTGGTGGCGAAAAGGCCATCGAGTCGCAGCACAAGAAGGGGCGCCTCATTGCTCGCGAGCGCATCGCGCGACTGATCGATCCAGGCACGGAGTTCTTCGAGCTGGGCTCCTACGCGGCGTGGGGAATGTACGAAGAGTGGGGCGGCGCACCGTCTGCCGGCGTTGTGACCGGCTTGGCGCGGGTGCAGGGGCGTCTGGTGATGCTCATTGTGAACGATGCCACGGTGAAGGCCGGCGCATTCTTTCCGATGACCGCCAAGAAAGTCATTCGCGCCCAGAACATCGCGATCGATAATCGCATCCCGACGATTTATTTGGTCGACTCTGCCGGCGTGTTCCTTCCCTTGCAGGAGGATGTCTTCCCCGACACCGACGACTTCGGCCGCGTCTTCCGCAACAATGCAGTCATGTCGGCAATGGGAATCCCGCAGATCACCGCCATCATGGGAATGTGCGTCGCCGGCGGCGCGTATCTGCCGGTCATGTGCGACCACATCCTGATGACCGAGGGTAGCGGACTGTTTCTCGCCGGACCGGCGCTCGTACAGGCCGCGATTGGCGCAAAGTACACGGCTGAGGAGTTGGGCGGGGCGAAAATGCACGCGCAAATCAGCGGCACTGTGGACTTCCGCGAGCCCGACGACGACCAATGCATTGCGCGCGTCCGGTCACTGGTGGACAAGATGGGCAACCGCCAGCTCGGCGTCTTCGACCGCAAGCCGTCGCGCGAGCCGCTGTATCCGGCAGAAGAGATCTACGGCATTTTCGACAGCGACCCTTCGAGGCAGTACGACATGAAGGAGATCGTCGCCCGTATCGTCGATGGCAGTGAGTTCGACGAGTACAAAGCCGAGTACGGAGAGACCGTGCTGTGCGGCTACGCGCGCATCGGCGGGTACGCGGTCGGCATCGTCGCCAACCAGAAAACGCACGTGCAACAGGTGGACCACTCGGGCAACAAACGCATCGAGTTCGGCGGCGTGATCTATACCGAGTCGGCTGAGAAAGCCGCGCGCTTCATCATGGACTGCAACCAGAACCTGGTGCCGCTCATTTTTCTGCATGACGTCAACGGCTTCATGGTGGGACGCGACGCGGAGTGGAGCGGCATCATCCGCGCAGGCGCGAAAATGGTGAATGCCGTGTCGAATTCTGTGGTGCCTAAGATCGCGGTGATCCTCGGCGGCTCGTTCGGCGCCGGGCATTACGCCATGTGCGGAAAAGCTTTCGATCCGCGCTTCATGTTTGCCTGGCCGACTGCGAAGTATTCCGTCATGAGCGGCGGCTCGGCGGCGGGCACGCTGGTCGAGATCAAGCTCAAGCAACTGGAGCGTGGCGGCAAGAAGCTGCGCGAGGAAGACAAGAAGAAGCTGTTCGACGAGACGAAGGCTGCCTACGACGAGCAGATGGATCCGCGATACGGAGCGGCGCGCCTGTGGATCGACAAGATCATCGATCCCATGGAGACTCGCGAGGCGCTGATTACTGCGCTGGACGCGGCGGCGCTGAACCCCGACGTGGCGAAGTTCAATGTGGGGGTCTTGCAGACGTAGGCGTTGAACGTCACACGAACCTAATCCATCGGTCACAGACCTGTTGTGCGCACTACGCTATCGTCACTGCAGCGAGGGTGCGCGATGGGTGTCCTCACTCGCGGCAAAGTCCGCTTCGGACCGTTCGAGCTCGACCCTCAATCCGGCGAACTCTTCAAGCTCGGCCAGAAGCTGAAACTGCAGGGCCAACCTGTCGAAGTTCTTGCCATCCTGATCGAACGTCCGGGCGAAGTCGTCACCCGCGAAGAATTCTGCCAGCGCCTCTGGCCGAAAGACACGTTCGTCGATTTCGAGCACAGCCTCAACACTGCCATCAAGAAGCTGCGCCAGGCGCTCGACGACGATCCCGACGCGCCTCGTTATATCGAGACGTTGCCAAAAAAGGGGTACCGGTTCGCTGCGAAGGTGGAGACAGCCGCAAGCGCAGCGGACGCCGTCGCGGAGCTTGCGAAGAGCACGGGTGAACCGCCTGCCGCCTCGCCGCCTGCCCCTCAATGTATTCCCCCGCAAATAGAAACAGCGGAGCCGAAATCTCGCCGCTGGGTGTGGGCTGTCGCTGCGCTCGCTGTTTTAGCAGTGGCCGCAGGTGTCGCTTACCAACTCCTGCGCCCGCGCACGCCGGTCGTCACCGGCATCCATCAGCTCACGCACACGGGTCATCGGAAATCGTATGCACTTACCTATCGAGTCTTAACCGACGGAACACGCATTTATTTCGACGAAACCAGCGGCGATAAAGAGCGTTTGGCGCAAGTTTCGACGGCGGGTGGAGAGGTTTCCTACCTTGAGACACAACTCGACAATCCCATTATCATGGAT
Source organism: uncultured Acidobacteriaceae bacterium (assembly GCA_963699185.1). Taxonomy (GTDB): domain Bacteria; phylum Acidobacteriota; class Terriglobia; order Terriglobales; family Acidobacteriaceae; genus DASRAA01. Next base: position 3,941,513 of record OY969419.1, read on the forward strand.
GTCTCCGCTGACGGCTCCGAGCTGATGGTTGGCGTCGGGAGAGGTCCTTTTTCGCTCTGGGTCGTGCCACTGCCGGCCGGCACCCCACGACTTATTCAAGGTAGGGTCACCGGCGCCAGTTTCTTACCGGGCAGCTCACAGATCGTTTACTTTCAACCATCCGACTTTCTCCACCTGTTCGCGTCCGACGTTGACGGCGGCAACGCGCACCCTCTCCTGCAACTGTCGCGTGACCCCGTAACCCTGCATTTTGCGATTTCACCCGACGCTAGGTCCATCCGCTACGCCACTGCCGACGGCAAGGTTTGGGAAAGCCGCATCGATGGAACACAGAAACGCCTCCTCACGGAGGCATTTCGAGAAACCCACTGCTCGGACTGGGCCGCAGGCAACAAGCTATTTCTGTTGACCAGCTCCAAGGAGGGAATATTCAACGTGTGGGCGATCAGCGAGTCGGGTTGGCTGCGCGGCCGGCAGCCACAACCTGTGCAACTCACCTTCGGTCCCGTTTCGTTCGAATGCGCTGTGGGCAGACGGGATGGCAAGCAGATCTACGCAATTGGCAAAGCAGAGCAGGGAGAGTTGAGCATCTACGATGCTCAAGCAGGCATGTTTCGCAAGTATCTCACCGGAATTTCCGCCGGCTCCACGGACTTCTCACGCGACGGCCAGTGGGTGGCTTATGTAACGCACCCGGAGGGGAATCTCTGGCGGAGCCGTCTTGACGGCAGCGAACGCCGGCAGCTTAGCTTTCCGCCGATGGGGCCGGTCATCGTGCCCAAGTGGTCGCCGGACGGCCGATTTATTGCGTTTACCGAGTGGGGAGGCCAGAGAAAGATTTATCTGGCTAGCGCAGATGGTGGTGCTCCCATGTTGCTCCTGTCCGGCGACCTCCAACCGGCTGACCCAGACTGGTCACCGGACGGCAAGTTCCTAGTGTATGGAGGAGAGTCCTCCGTGTCCTCAAGGTGGGAAATCCGAAAAGAGAGGCGAGAAACGGAAGTCAGAATTCTCGATCTTTCTACGAAGCAGTCGAAGACCGTCCCAGGATCGCAGGGACTGTTCGCTCCCCGCTGGTCGCCGGACGGACATTATCTTGCAGCTCAGTCTGACGACATGAAGCGGTTGTTCCTGTACAGCTTTCATGAGCAGCGCTGGCAGCAAGTGCCCGTACCGAAGCAGCCAGAACCAGCCATCGTGGGCTACCCTTCGTGGTCGCACGACAGTCGCTACCTGTTTTTCTACGCAAGCGACGGAAACATCTACAAGGTGAGGGCACCCGGGGGACAACCGGAACTCGTTGTCAGTCTGGCGGGCGCTGATTTCGCCTATGCTGCTGTGGAATGGAGGGACTGGTTTGGGCTCACGCCGGACGACCACGTGCTGGTGATGCTGGATCGCAGCGTGGATGAGGTGTATGCGCTGGATGTGGAGTATCGCTAGAATTGCCCTCATTCGTCCGGCGCGAAAACCACCCTCCTCGGGGCCCGATTACGCCGCTTCAACTGTGAGCTTTAATCCCATCGCCTTGGCCACAGCAGCGAGTGTCGAGAGCCGAGGGTTACCGTTGGGGGAAAGTGCGCGATAAAGACTCTCGCGTTCCACGCCCGCCGCTTTCGCCACTTTCGCTATGCCGCCGCGGGCTTCAGCGACGCGCCGCAACGCGATGAGCAGCACGCGCGGTTCGTCGGTGTCCTCCAGCGCTGCGCGCAGATATTCAGCCGCGAAATCCGGATCTTCACGAAGCTGACAGACCAACGCTTCGTCGTGCAAGATGCTCGCATGGTGTTTCATTTTCATTGCGTCCTTTCCTGATAGTCGCGCAGATATTCGGTGGCCCTGCGAATGTCCGAGGACTGCTTGCGTTTGTCGCCTCCGCACAGCAACAGCACGCATGTTCTCCCCAGCAATGCGTAATAAACCCGGTATCCCGTTCCCCAGTCGATCCGTAGCTCGGAGACACCGCCCCGAAGATGTTTCGTATCGCCGAGGTTTCCGACCGCCAGCCGGTCGATTCGCGCCACAATTCTTGCTTTCGCCTGAGTGTCGGCCAGACGCGACAACCAGTCGCCGAATACATCCTTGCCGGACCGGGTGACATAGCGGCGGATCTCAATCACTGGTCTATTGTAACTTATAAATCACAATCCGGGCCAGATCTCTGGTTGATATACGGCCCGCAACCTGAAGGCGTTTCAGGCAGCAAGAAAGCCCGGATGGCTCCGGGCTTTTGCCTGAGTTGAGGAAGTGAATTACTTTTTGATCAGCAGGGCGAGTTCGACGACGTCCTGTCCGCCGTTGCGGGCGACTCGGATTTCGTTTGCCGAGGCGAAGAATTCGCGGGCGTGATCGGAGTTCGGCATCCACGCCGCCGCCACGAAGTAGGCGTTGCCATAGCGATGGAACACCAGCTTGGCTGGCCCCGTGGTCCGGGCGGCTGATCCGCTGGTGGTCAGGGTGACCTTCACTTCCGAGCCTCCCACCCGCTGGATGCTGATCACCTTCTCACTGGGCTCGGTGATGAGGTATTGGCCGGCGGGCATGTGGACGTCGTCCACGGTGAAGGCGAAGGGAATGTTGACGGTCGCTGAGGTCTTCTGAGCGTATGCAGGCGCCAGCGCCATCAGAAGCAGCGTCGCCAAAGCCGTAATCATGTAAGCTGTACGTTTCATTTCATCCTCCTTGGAGCCCTGGCTCCTTTGCTGAACGAGCCCACTTTGCTCGCGCGGCAAAGAATGCACAATGCACAGGGGATGACTTGCGGGTGTAAGACGAGTGAGCGCGGAAGTTGCTGGTTCGGGGAAGGTTGCGCGATCGACTCACCTCAACGTCATCCAGTGTCGGTCGGAAGGTCACGCGCCGGTATCGTCCTCACGCGCGACTCACGTATAGAATGGGCAGTTTCCTATGCCCGACTCCATCAAACTCATCGAATGTCCGCGGGATGCCTGGCAAGGCCTCCCCGGGCAAATCCCCAGCGCGACCAAGGTCGAATACCTGAAGGCGCTGGTGGCCACAGGGTTCAAGCACATCGACGCCGTTTCGTTTGTCTCACCGAAGGCGGTTCCCCAGATGGCCGACTCGGAAACAGTACTCAGCGAGCTCGATCCGCCCGACGACGTCGAGATCATCGCGATCGTGGTCAACGAGCGCGGAGTGGAACGCGCCATCTCCACTGACGCGGTAAAGACTGTGGGCTTTCCCTATTCGTTGTCGCCGACCTTCCTGAAGAACAACCAGAACCAGACATTGGAAGAAAACCTGGACATCCTGGAAAAGGTGAAGCAGAAAGCAGACGAAGGCGGGCTCGACACCATCGCATACATTTCGATGGCCTTTGGGAATCCCTATGGCGACCTGTGGAACGAAGAGGAGTTAATCGTTGGCGTAAGTCTTCTAGCTGACATGGATTTGCAGGCCATCTCGCTGGCTGACACTGTCGGACTGGCGACACCGCAGCAGATCGCCGACGTGGTGGGCCCGGTGCTGGAGAGGTTCGAAGGCATCGAGATCGGCGCGCACCTGCATAGCCGCCCCGACGAGGCTGTCGACAAGGTGCTGGCCGCCTACGACGCCGGATGCCGCCGCTTTGATTCCGCCATCGGAGGCCTTGGGGGCTGTCCATTCGCTCAGGACGTGCTCGTAGGCAACCTGCCCACCGAAAAAGTGCTGGAGGCCCTGCAACAGCGGAACGAGCCTTTACCGATCAGGAAAAACATTTCCGGGCTCGTCGAACTGGCGGCCGAAATCGGCGAGCGCTTCAGCGGCCCGAAAATGTAGGGCAAGGGTCAGCACGCATCGTTGAACCTCCCAAAACGGGCACCCTGGCGTGGCTTTCCGCCGACGACAATAAAAGAAATCGGTTATGCAAGTCTTTAGGTGTGATAATGCCTAGCGAAGCAAACAACCTCAATAGCATGCGGAGAGCAGCCGGTCGTTCCGGGTTCGCCGGTTGGTTACGCTGAAATAAGCCGATGCCCCAGCATCCTCACCAATACGCGACGCTGACTCTCGCTTACGAGGGACCCGTCGCCACGCTCACTTTGAATCGGCCGGACAAACGCAATGCGATCAGCTACGAACTCATCGAGGAACTCCATCATGCGTTGCATGACGTACTGAAAGCGCTGGCGCATATTCTGGTCCTGACCGGGGCAGGCCCGGCGTTTTGTTCAGGAATGGACCTGGACAACCTCCGGGAGATCACCAAACATACCGAAGAGGAAAACCTGGCGGATTCCGGCCGGATGGCGCACCTGTTCCGGACACTATACGACTTCCCCAAGGTAACGATTGCCGCCGTGAACGGGGCCGCCATCGCGGGTGGATGCGGGCTCGCCACATTGTGCGACTTCACGCTGGCCTCGGCCGAGGCGAAGTTTGGCTACACCGAAGTGCGCATCGGGTTTGTGCCCGCCATCGTGGCGACGTTTCTACTACGGCAGGTAGGCGAAAAGCAGGCGCGCGATCTGTTGCTGACCGGCCGCATCATCGATGCCGAAGAAGCCCATCGCATAGGGCTGGTGAACGAAGTGGTGAGCGCCGAGAATTTGGTTGTTCGCGCGCGCGAATTGGCGGAGACTCTGTCCGCAAACAGCCCGGCGTCTTTGCTCGCCACCAAGCGGCTGCTCAAAAACTATTCTCACGCGGAACTCGACCGCCAGATCGCGGCGGCGGTGGACGAGAACGCTCGTATTCGTACGACACACGACTTTCGGGAAGGTATCAGCGCCTTCCTGGAGAAGCGTAAACCTAATTGGACAGGGAGGTAGAAGTGAAACTTCGCCGGTATTTGGTGGTAGGGATGTTGCTGTTCCCAGCCCTGATGTTTGCTCAGACTGAGTCGCCAGCAGCCAAGAAGCAGGCCCCAGCACCCGCGGCTTCCTCCCGGAACTATCCGGTGATGAGCGCTGCCGCCAAGAGCCGGTCGCGGCAGTTATTTGCGCTGTTTGAGAGTGGCCAGTCGGCCGCGCTGTACGCTACGTTCTCGCCGGAAATGAAGAAACGCGGCACCGCCGCGAATTTCGCCACGTTATCGAAGAAGATCGGCACGGAGTGGGGACGCGAGCAGAAAATGATTGGGGAGAACTTTGGCCCAGACATACTGTCGGCCAAGACGGTGTACTCGAGGTATTCGCAATTCGACAAGAGCAAAGACCCGATCTACACCATCATTGCCGTCGACGAACAGGGGCAGATCGCGGTGATTCAGTTTCAACCCACCCCGCCGGCCACTGGAAATCGCTTCGTCGATTACAAAGACACAGCCAAATTAAGACTGCCGTTTAACGATGAGTGGTTCGTGTACCAGGGCGGGAGATTCATTTATCAGAACTCCGATGCATACCGCGACGCGGAACGGTATTCCACTGTCTTTACGGTCTTGAAAGACGGCCGTCCATATTCGGGTGACGGCACCAAGAACGAGCAGTTTTATTGTTATGGACAACCGGTGGTGGCGCCCGCCGATGGCACGGTCGTCTTGGTCAACGATTCATATGCCGATAATGTGCCAGGCCGGCCGGAAGAGGTGATGCCCACAGGCAATCGTGTCCTGATCTCGCACGGCAAGCAAGAGTATTCGCTGCTGATGCACCTGAAGCAGAACAGCATTAAGGTGAAGCAGGGAGCCAAGGTCAAGCAGGGTGACGTAGTCGGGGAGTGCGGCAACAGCGGAAACTCTCCAGCGCCACATCTGGAATACCGGCTGCAAAATTCCAGCGGTCGGCCGCTGCCGCAAACCCTGCCTGCCCAGTTCGTCGATTATGTCGCCGATGGCGTCGCGGTGCCCGTGGGCGAGCCTGTCCGAGGACAGTTCGTTCACAATGGCAGCGCTCCGGCAGCGCCAGCCGAGAAGAAGTAGGGCTGGAAGCTCCAGGCTGCCCGGCTCGAAACGCGGCTGCATGATAAGTTGGAACTCGGGGTTCATGCAGCCGAACAAGACATCCGCAGTTCAAGTGTACGAGGCGCAACTCCGCGTGCGCTACGCCGAAACCGATCAGATGGGCGTGGTGTACCACTCTAACTACATCGTCTGGTTCGAGGTGGGGCGGGTGGAGATGCTGCGCAAGCTTGGTTTCACTTATCGCGACATGGAGCAGCAGGACGACACCCACATCGCGGTGGCCGATGTGCATTGCCGCTTCAAATCGCCGGCTCGCTACGACGACCTCATCACCATCCGCACCCGGCTGATGAACGTGCGCGAGTCATTGCTGCATTTTGGTTACGAAATTGTGCGCGCCGCCGACGGCAAGCCGCTGGCCGAGGGCGAAAGCATCCACATTGTGGTGAACTCGGAGTTCAAGCGCATTCACTTGCCGAAGAAATACATGGCGCCGTTCTTGAAGGCCGCCGGGAAAAGCTGAACAATAGGCGATTGGACTTACGGTCGTGGAATGCGCCGACGTACGGCGCGCCGCGACAGAATGAGAACGTATGAAGCTGTTGCACATCAATGGCAACGACCTGACCCTCGACGATGTCCGCGCGGTGGTCTACGAGCGGCGTCCCGTGATGCTGGAGCCTGGGGCCCGCCTGGCGGTCGATCGCGCGCGCGCCGTGGTCGAAGACCTGGTTGAGAACACCCGGGTCGGCTATGCGGTAACCACCGGCGTCGGCCAGTTGAGCGATGTGCGCATCCCTCCCGATGACATCCGCCAGTTGCAGGTCAACCTGTTGCGCTCCCACGCCGTGGGAGTGGGCGCACCGTTGAGCGAGGAAGTCGGCCGGGCCATGATCCTGCTGCGCGCGAACTCATTGGCGAAGGGTTGCTCCGGCGTGCGCGGAGTGGTCATCGACACCCTCTGTGACATGTTGAATCGCGGTGTGCATCCCGTGATTCCGTCACAAGGCAGCGTGGGTGCGAGCGGAGACCTGGCACCTCTGTCGCACTTGGGATTGGTGCTTATCGGCGAGGGCGAAGCCTGCTTCCACGACAAGCGCATGACAGGCGCTGACGCGCTGAAACAAGCCGGCATTAAGCCACTTATGCTGGAAGCCAAGGAAACCATTTCACTGATCAACGGCACGCAGGCCATGCTGGCCGTGGGGCTGCTGGCGACGATTCAGGCGTCAATTCTGGCGGACACGGCCGACGTCCTCGGAGCGCTTGCCGTCGATGCACTGAAGGGCACCGATGTTGCCTTCGACGAGCGCATTCATCAGGCGCGGCCGCATCCCGGGCAGTTGCAAGTGGCGCGGAATCTGCGACTTATGCTGGAGGGCAGCGAGATCCGCGAATCGCATCGCGAGTGCGGCAAGGTGCAGGATGCCTACTCGCTGCGCTGCATTCCCCAGGTTCATGGCGCCGTGCGCGACACCCTGGCGCACTGCCGAGAAGTCTTCGAGATCGAAATGAATTCCGCCGTTGATAATCCACTGGTCTTCCCTCGCGAAAAGCGAGTTGGTGCGCCGCAAGCCAAGATCGGAGATCCCGTGATGGGCGACATCATTTCCGGCGGTAATTTCCACGGCGAGCCACTGGCATTCGCGCTGGATTTCCTCGCGATCGCCTTGAGCGCACTCGCCGGCATCTCAGAGCGCCGCCTGGAGCGGTTGGTCAACCCGGCACTCAACGAGGGACTGCCTCCTTTCCTTGCTCCAGGCGCGGGTTTGAACTCGGGCTTCATGATGCCGCAGGTTACGGCCGCCGCGCTCGTCAGCGAGAACAAAGTGTGGTCGCATCCAGCTTCGGTGGACTCGATCACCACCTCTGGCAACAAGGAAGATTTTGTCTCGATGGGTATGACTGCAGCCAACAAGCTGCTGCACGTGATCGACAACACTCGCAACGTGCTTGCGATCGAGGCCCTGGCAGTTGTGCAGGCGCTCGACTTTCGCGCTCCCATGAAGACGGGCAAACGCGGACAGGCCGCTCACGCGGCGATTCGTGCCGTCTCTCCGACCATTACGAAGGACCGCATCTTGACCCAGGATTTCGCCCGCGTTGCAGACTTGATTGCCAGTGGAAAACTGGCAGACGTACTGCACTAACGCCGGCGCAAAGACGCGTCCACTCGTTTGCGGGCCGACTATCTGGAGCGCGCTCTGGGGCGGCCATTCTCTGAAAACGCATCCAGAAGAAACCGCAGCGCCGACAGCGAAGCACGACGCAACTCGTCGGCATAGCGGGTATCCGCTGCAGCGGCCGACATTCCCCGTGCAGTGCCAAAAAACAATGAGGCAATCGCGAGCGCGAGGTCCTCGCACCTGTGCCCGGTGACGCCCACTTCCTCGGTGAGCCGCGCCTTCAAGAGTTCGAACACCGGCCTCGACTCGCCGGCGACCGATCTCTCACCGAAGACTTCAACCGTCAAATCGAAGCGCTGGGGATGCGCGCAACTGAACCGAAGATACTCGCGCGCCATCTTGTCCACGGTCATGAACGCCTGCAAGACCGAGAACATCTCATCAGTGGCACGTTGGGCCACCCGCCGCATCAGGGCCTCCCTGTCGGGAAAGCGCTCGTACAGCGTAGGCGTGGTGGTTCCCGCCTCCTGAGCTACGGCTCGCATGGTGATGGCGGCTTCGCCGCCGCGATCCAGCAGGCGCATCGCGGCAGCGGCAATTCTGTCTTCCAACTCGGGATCGGGCGTTCTTGGCATGCCTTCGGCCTCGGCGCAAAAGAACTGCAAGATTTTAGCATTGACGCTGTTTGTTTAACGCTGTATAATTAATTACAGCACCAACGTATCCCGTACCACTCCGTTTCCAAAATGCACGATTGAGTCGGCCAGCCATCAGGCCTTACAGCCGTGATCTCCGGCCCCTGTTTCCACCCCCGCACGGTAGTTATACCGACGACAAGCGCCAAGTCTGTCTCAGCGGCAACCGCGTTATCCACGAGGAGCACCACCCATGACGAAACCCAGAGGTCCGCGCTTGTGCGCCTGGACACTCTTAGCCTTGCTATTCGCGACGACCCTCGCGAGCGCCACCACATCACGGCGTGAGGTCAACCTGGTTGACCTCGTTGCCAACTCTGAACTCATCCTGCGCGGCACCATCACCAAAGTGTCCGACGGAATTGACCAGCGCGGCATTCCCTACACCGAAGTGACCATGCACGTTGCCGACGCCATCCGCGGCCAGGTGAGCGGTGACTACACCTTCCGCCAGTTCGGATTGCTGAAGCCTCGCGACATGGGCAACGGACAGACGAACCTGATGGTCACGCCTGCTGGCTGGGCCACCTACTCCAAGGGCGAAGAAGCGATCCTGTTCCTCAACAAACACGCCGCATGGACTGGCATGCAGACCACGGTGGGCCTGGGACAAGGCAAATTCACTGTCGCTATGGCTGGCGCAGCCAATCAGTCGAATAACGCCGGCCTCTTCAAGAACGTCACGATTGACCCCACCCTCATGGGAACGAAAGAGCAGCGGGTCATGATGACCCAGCAAGGCCCCGTCAACGTCAACGCATTTGTCAGTCTCGTAAAGCAGGCCATCGATGGCCAGTGGGTCGAGACCGGAAGGATGAAACATGTCCAAAAGTAAGAGCTTTGTCACCCTTCTCGTGCTCGCCTCGCTTGCCGCTTTCACTTCAGCGGCGTTTGCCGGAGGGCCTCTGCTGGTCGATCCCAAGACCAGGAGCGCCTATCACTACGACACCTCGACACCAGTGCCTGTGTACTACGATCTGGGAAACCTGGGCGTGGTCACCGACTATTCTCAGACCCCTCCAGTGCAAGTCATCTTTGACAATGCCACCGGAGCGGGACTGGTAAAAAAGGGTTATGCCGACTGGTCGGCCATCCCAACGGCATCTCTACGGGCGGACGTGTTGGGCGACTTTTCGCTGAAGGGCCTGCCCGATATCAACTCGACCAATGTGACTTTGATTATTGGTAAGTCCAATGGCCGCGGTATCTATGTGATCTTCGACGCCGACGGCAGCATCATGCAGAACTTCTTCGGCGTCGGTGACGGTATTCTGGGAATTTCCAGCCCGCAATTCTCCATCACTGGCACGACCATCATTACCGAGAGCTTCGCAGTACTGAACGGTACGGCCATCGACCCGGCGGACCCCAACGCCATGAATTTCCAGGGCGTGGCCACCCACGAATTTGGACACTCCCTTGGCATGGCGCACACGCAGACTAACGGCGCGGCGTATTTCTACCAGGCCAATGTGGGACCGAAAAGCTGCACCTCTCTGCCCTATACCAACAACCTGACCAGCGCAGACGTGGAGACGATGTACCCGTACATCAATCCCAATGTTGGCGGCACAGGACTAGCTCAGGCGAGCCTCCATACCACCGATACTCTCGCTTCGTTCTCTGACCTGTACCCCGGTCCGGGTTGGACAAATTCCTACGGTACTATCACCGGCAAGGTGTACGACGTTGACGGCAAGACCGAGCTGACGGGTGTCAACGTAATTGCCCGCAACGTGGCCAACCCCTACGTTGACTCGACTTCCGCGATGACAGGACAGATGACGCAAGGCCTGCTTGGACCGGACGGCAGCTACACGCTGCACGGACTGAAGCCGGGCGCAAAGTACGTGGTGTACGTGGACGCAATCATGGCAGGTGGTTTCCCCACGCCGCCGCTGTGGTTCCTGCCCTCGGCCGAGCGCTTCTGGGACGGAAACCAGACCACTAACAGCTACAACCCATGCACCTACATTCCAATCACCGCCAGTCCCGCCACTCCGGCGAAGGCGAACATCACTTTCGCTCGCGTACCGGGTGCACCCTTGCTCTATCAGTTGGGTTATGGGTCGTTCGTCACCGGGCTCAGTGGAGATGGCAGCGTCGCCGTGGGTGGCTACGGCCGCGGGGGACCGGTCTTCCGCTGGACCGCAAAACAGGGCGTGCAGTCGATGAATGTAGCCGGCACCGGCGAAACGGTGTCGATCTCGCACAATGGTAGCTACATGTCCGGCAATCTGTTGGATGTTAATTCCGACACTAGCCTCGGCGCCTATCGCTGGGATGCGAAGAATGGCTGGATTCGCGTCAGACCGAACGGAGCATGCGGGACTGATACCAACTCGAATTTCGCAGTTAGCGACGACGGGTCGGTATTCGGCTTAACCTATAACACCTGCACCGACTACAAGGCGTTCCGCTGGATTCCCAACACGGCCATCGGCTCGATCGAGTACAGGTCGTCATTCAAACGCTCCGACGGGCGCTGGGCTAATTCCCGAATCGACCAGGTATCGGCTGACGGTTCAATTGCTGTGGGATGGCAGGAAGCCGAATGGGGTGGCTGGTTGGGTACGGTCTGGCACAACGGCCGGCCTGAGTTGATCACCGATGCGGCTGGCAATCCCGTAAGCGAAGCGTTCACTGTGAGTGGCGATGGATCCACTCTCGCAGGTCAACTCTTCGACGGTCAGTTTCCCTACGATGGCAGCGGCTGGCGTAGACCTACCAACTCGACAACCCTCGAGTACGTCCAGCCCCTCAACTCCAATGCCACTCCGCTCACCCCTTATTCGCTTTCGGCGGACGGCAACGTCATGGCGGGCTTGAGCGGCAATCCATTCCTGAGTCTCCAGTTCGGACCGTTTCTGTGGACGAAGGAGTTGGGTACAGTCAACTTCGATGACTTCGTAAAGAGGCAGGGCACGGCCATGGATCAGTGGTACACCCTGTTTGCTCCCGGCTCCATCTCGGATGGTGGCACAATCATCGCAGGTACGGGAACTGGCTTCCTTGGCTATGCCGGCTGGGTGCTGGACATGCACAATGTGTTTGTCTGCCACGGGACTCCCGGCAGCAGCAACCTGCAAACCATCAGCGTCGCGTTCCCCCAGGCCTTTGATCAGCACCTGGCTGAGGGAGACACACCTGGACGTTGCCCGTAAAGTCCGGACACCCGAACTTACGGCTTTCCCCCGAGCGGCGGTGGCACGGTTCCCCAACGTGCTGTCGCCGTGTTGTGTTTCTAGAGCAATTACGGTGTTGTTTGTGTCCATCCGATACAGCGCCCGGGTGGGCCATGTTTCCTCCTCTCCAAGCTGCGAGCCCGTAGGGCGGGACAATGATAGCCCAGGGTGGAGCGGGGTCCCCGATTCGCGCCGTGTCTCCGTCGATCGTGCAAGACCGAATTCTCACTGGCGACCTTCGCCGGACCGCCGAACTAATCGCCAGTGGAAAATTAGCGGAAGTGCTGCGCTAAACTTTACAGATCGATTTTCACGATTGTTTAGAATCAGCGGCTTAGCCGGAAATTGTCGCTAAGTTGTTGAGGGAAAAAGATGTTATATCTATCCATTTCACAACGTCTCGTCATAACAAGCCCCGGATCGGCGATGTCCATGCCATCGAGAGACCCTTGTGGCTCAATGATGAAGTCACCGAGAGTCGTGACCCCGGACACTGACAGAGCTGAAGCCTGTCACTAGACTTACTCCCTGAGTCTAGCTGGCTGGTCTTCCTGCAACGTTAGCGACACGGTTGAAGGTAGCGAGTTCGTTCTGGCCTGAAAGAGGTAAGATCCGTGGATCGCGATGCAGTGGGGTTTCTTACACGCTGCGAAGCGGATGGCGCCAAGCTCGACAATTGCCCCGCCTGCATCCTCGAGTGGATTGCGAGAGAACGAAACAGAAAGTAACCAGTTTCAGCGCCACCGTGCCCCGACGGGGGCACCCGTCCACAGACCTTCCGAGGTAGCTAGAAAACACTGTGTCTCGTGATGCGCTGTCATCTCGATTTACGACAGTAGCAGCCAGACGCAACAACAACCGAGGCAGTAACAGCAAAACCAAGAGGAGGAATCATCATGGACAGAATGTTGGTAGTGGTATTTGACAACGAAACCAAGGCGTACGAAGGCAAGAAAGCTCTTCTGCAATTAGACAACGAAGGCAGCATCGGCTTGTACGCCTACGCGGTCGTTGCCAAGAAAGCAGACGGCACAGCATCGATCAAACAGGGCGATGACTCCGGGCCACTCGGAACGCTGGCCGGGACCGCGCTGGGAAGTCTGATCGGTGTCCTATTTGGGCCGGTCGGGTTGGCAGTCGGCGCGACGGCAGGGTTTACCGGAGGCGCGAGCTTTGACCTTCTCAATGCCGGCGTTGGTGAGGACTTCATCGACGAAGTCAGCAAGTACTTGCTGCCGTCGAAGGTGGCCGTGGTGGCGGAGATTGAAGAGGATTGGACGACTCCTGTCGACACTCGGATGGAGGCGATCGGCGGCATCGTTTTCCGCCGTGCGCTCTCGGACGTGAGGCACCAGATCCACCACGAGAACGTCGCCGCGATGAAGGCAGATATGGCTCAGTTCAAGGCCGAACACGCGCAGGCGCGTGCTGACCGCAAAGCAAAGCTTCAAGAGAAGATCAACCAGCTCGATACTCAGATCCAGGCTCACCTGCAGGCGGCGAAAGAAAAGCGCCAGGCAGCGGAGCGGGAAGCTCAAGCGAAGGTCCAGATACTCAAGTCAAAAGCCACAGCCGCAATGGCCGCAGTGCGGTAATCCTGAACAGGACTAGCCCGGGCGGCGGCCTGACGCCACTGGCCCGGTTCAATCGGGAGGCCGAAAGGGCCTCCCGTTCTTTGTCCGTCGTTTACCGTTGCGTTCGTCGTCTAATGCACCCAAGTGAGTGCTCAAACCACGGACGCGAACCCTGTGCATGCGCTCGATGAGATGTTGCCGGATGGCGGCGGGCATTTTCCACTAGCTCCCGATCTAGGGCATTATTCACCGCAGACAAAATGTCCCAACTGATCGCCTAGCCGTTCGACTTCTTTGAGATCACGGGCCTCGCGAAAGCGTTGCCCCACCTCGAAGAAGGCCTTCTGCTTTTCCTTGGCCGGGATGGGCCAGCCGTCGGAGCGAATCATTCTTCAGCCTCTAACCGGAGACGAAGTTGTCCTGTTTCTTACTGCGTAGCCGCTGGCGTCGTCACCGCCGCCACCCGCACCACCATGCATTTCACGTTCTTACCGCTCTCCGTATTCTTGACCTCACCCTTGGTGCCGCTGACCTTGTAGCTGATGGAACTGCCGACGACCCAGTCAGTCGCGTTCACTTTTTGGTTCTCATTGGTGCGGCAGGTGTATTCGTTTTTCGAGCCTGCGAAACTCAGGTCGAACTGCTGTTTCTTGTGCTTTTTGTCGGTGGTGCCGGCGGGCTGAACGTCCTTCAGGGTTGTGCTTCCCGATTCCTTGTTGGCAGCCGAGGCCATAGCCGTAAGAAAGAGTCCAAGAACAACTAAGGCGAGTGTTTTACGCATATTACGCACCTCACAGGCGAGATTCTCTAACTCCCAATATAGCAATGAATTTCGGCTGGCGGGACGGCTTGGCTTCGGTCCCATCCTCCATCGCCGTGTGTTCTACAATAGAAGCAGAGCTCTGGCGGAAGCCTGGATTCAGCACGGCGGCAATAGGCGTGTAGCCGGTAGACGATTCCACTCCTCCATTCCGATCGCAGGAGCAGCAGAGTCTCCTAGATAGTTACCGGCTCGGATAACAGAAAGCCGCTTATAGCCGTCATACAATGGACGGCATCTTCGCGTAACGATTAACGTGGCAATCAAAATCAAAATGGCCGGAAGCAGGCCCTGCACCGTCCCAAAAGGGACATCCCGACCTGGCGCCCGCAAACCAGCCCCGGGCCACCACTTCACCCTGAGTGATCCGACCGTAAAGATGCTGGTGGCCGGTTTCCTGGTCGCTGGAATCCTGTTCATGGCCATCTTCGCGTTCCTTTACGTGAAGTACGAGGGCATCGTGGACCGCCGCATGGCCGGCCCGCTGTTCAACAACTCCGCGAAGATCTATGCGCGTCCGCGAACCATCGGGGTCGGCCAAGCCTTCAATGCCTCAGAGGTGGCCGACTACCTGCGGCGTGCCGGCTACAGCGAGCAAGGCAAGGACAGCGATTCCCCTATCGGACGTTTCCGGTTCTCGGGTGGCAGTCTTGCGGTAATGCCCGGTGAGGAGTCCTTCCACTCCCCCGAGAACGTGGTCATCCACTTCGCGGGTGGCAAGGTCGCCTCGATTGCCGCTAGCGGGCGCGGTGCCGAGGCCCTGACCGCATACGAGCTCGAACCTCAGATGGTCACCTCGCTCTTCGGCGGTGTGGACCGCTCCAAGCGCCAGATCGTCACCTTCGACGCCATTCCGACGAACCTGGTCAATGCCGTCATCGCGATCGAAGACCGCCGCTTCTTCCAGCACAGCGGGGTAAATTACTTCCGCCTGTTGGAAGCCGCCAGCAGCGACATTCTGCACGGCCATCGCGGCCAAGGCGGATCGACCCTCACCATGCAGCTTTCGCGCGGATTCTTCCTGACCCCCGAAAAAACCGTTAAGCGCAAGCTGACTGAGATGCTGATCGCCATCGAGCTGGAGCAGAAGTTCTCCAAGCAGCGCATCTTCGAGATGTACGCCAATCAAGTCCCAATGGGGCAGCGCGGCTCGTTCGGCATCAACGGCTTCGGCGAGGCTTCGCGCGCCTACTTCAACAAGGACATGAAGGACCTGACGCTGCCCGAGTGCGCCCTGCTCGCCGGCATCATTCAGCGTCCCAGCTATCTCTCGCCTTATCGCCATCCCGAGCGTGCGCTCGAACGCCGCAACTTGGTGCTCGACTCAATGGTCGAAACCGGAGCCATCACGCGCGAGCAGGCAGATCACGCCAAGGCCACTCAGCTGAAGTTGGCTGCTCCCAATGTTGAGGCCAGCGACGCGCCCTACTTCGTTGACCTCGTCAAAGACCAGCTCACCAATCAGTACAACGAGAGCGAACTGAACGAGCAGGCGATGCGCATCTACACCACGCTCGATCCCGACCTGCAGCGTGCGGCCGCGGACGCCGTCGAAGTGGGGATGAAGCTCGTGGATGAGCAGGTGCTCAAGCAACGCACCCACAAAACCAAGAACGGGACTGGCGCCGCCGCCAAAACCGAGGTGAGCGTTGACTCCGGTCCCTTGCCGCAAGTCGCGGTTGTCGTCCTCGATCCTCATACCGGCGAAGTCCTCGCGCTGGTCGGAGGTCGCAACTACGGAACCAGCCAGCTCGATCACGCCGTCGCGAAACGTCCCACGGGGTCGATCTTCAAACCCTTTGTCTACGCGGCAGCAGTGAACACCGCTCTGACGGGGCAGCTCGTGACCGTCACGGCCAGCGCGCCTGAGACTGGCGGAAACGCTCCTCCTACCATCGATACCAGCGGTAAGCCGGGAATCTTCACCCCCGCAACCTTGGTTGACGACTCACAGGTGAGCATCGCCTACGGCGACACGGTCTATGAGCCGCGCAACTACCACGAGACCTTTCACGGCGAAGTCACCGCCCGCTACGCCCTCGCCCTGTCGCTGAACAACGCAACCGTGCGCGTGGCCCAGGGCGTTGGATTTGGCAACGTAGCGGCGCTCGCCAAGGCCGCAGGAATCACCAGCGTGCGGGCAACGCCCGCGATCGCACTCGGCGCCTACGACGCGAGTCCGCTGGAAATGTCGGGAGCCTACACCGTCTTCGGCAATGGCGGCACGCGTATCTCCCCGCTGATGGTGAAGTCGGTGCGCGACGCGCGGGGCGGCGTGCTGAACGACTACCACGGCGATTCCAAGGGCGTTCTCGACCCGCGCGTAGCTTACGTGATGACCACCATGATGCAAGCGGTCATCGACAACGGAACCGGCTCCACAGTGCGTGTCCGCGGCTTCACCGCCCCTGCCGCGGGCAAAACCGGCACCTCGCACGACGCCTGGTTCGCTGGTTACACGAGCAACCTGCTTTGCATCGTATGGGTGGGCAACGACGACTACACCGACATCAAGCTCGCGGGAGGAACGACCGCCGCGCCCATCTGGGCTGAGTTCATGAAGCGCGCCCAGAAGATCCCGCAGTACGCCGACATGAAGGGCTTTCCCGCGCCCTCAGGAGTGGTCCAGGTCCAGCTGGATAAAGTCACCAACCGCCTGGCCACCGAAGCCTGTCCGCAAACCTACTACGTAGCATTCATCGCCGGAACCGAGCCCAAAGAAACCTGCGAGCAGGCCTTCTCCGATCATCGCAATTTCTTCTCCAAGATCCTCGGGCTAGGTTCACCCGAAGTGGCGGCACCGCCTCCGACCACCAACGGTCCGGTAGCAAGTCAGCCGGGAACCGCCATCGCAGGACAGCCCGCAACCCAGGCCGACGGACAGCCTCTTCCCGAGCAGAAGAAGAAGAGGGGTTTCTTTAGCCGGGTCTTCGGAGGCAAAGGCAACCAGCAAGCCCAGACGCAAAATAGTGGAACCTCGCAGCCTGAAAAAGGGAACAATCCACCCCAATAATGGGTCTAATATATGGGGAACGGGGCAGTCGGGGGTAGAGGTATGTCTCCTAGCCAAGCGTCGCGCATTTTCGCTCTTGGTCTGGCGTCCATCATATTTGTCGGAGCACTTTCCGTTAGCGGGCAGGCTACCGACCAGCAGCAAACCACGCCTCCGCCACTGGTGTCGCTGACCACCGGAACTCCTCAGGAACTCGAGAAGCAGGGAGACGCGATGCGCTCCCAGAAGCGCTATCTCGACGCCATCGACTATTACCAGGCCGCCATCAAGCTGCAGCCAACCGCCCTGCTCTGGAATAAGGAAGGCATCGCCCTGCTTTTCCTCACTCGCCAAAAGGATGCGCAGAAATGCTTTGAGCAAGCCTTGAAAATCGACAAGAACTCGCCTGAGTCTTTGAACAACCTGGGATTCATCGCCCAGATGCAGAAGAATTACGGCAAAGCCATCAAGTACTACAACAAGGCGCTGGTGGCGCGGCCGAATTCCGCGACCTTCCATTACAACCTCGGCGCGGCCTACTTCGCCAAGCACGACTTCGACAAGGCGACCACCGAGTATCGCCAGGCCTACGCGCTCGATAACGACATCTTCCAGCGCGTCTCGAAAATGGGAGTCATGGCGCAGACCAGCTCTCCCGAAGACCGCGCGGCGTTTTCCTTCATGGTAGCCAAGATGTACGCCCAGGCCGGAGACTTCGAGCGCTCCCTCGAGTACCTTCGCAGGGCGATGGAAGAAGGCTACAAGGGGATCGACAAGGTCTACACCGCTCCCGAGTTCGCCAGCCTGCGAACGGATCCTCGCTTCGCCGATCTGATGGCCCAAAAGCCCGCGTCGCTCCAGTAGAGGGCGCGAAGGGTACCCCCTCCCCCCACCTCGCAAAATATTCATTTTCAATGGGATAGGCGGAAAGCCACGCAAACCTATGCAGGCATGGGAGTTATATCTAAAATATTGAGCCGCAAGGGGTTGCATGGCTGCTCTTTATCTTGATCTTGGGGCCGAACTTGGCTTGCGGAGGGCCGCTGCAGCCTGCTGCAGGTCGAACAATCTGGCACCGGCGCGCTGAAGTGGGACTCGCTTCGCGACAAGGGCGGTGAGGATCTCGTAGAGCGCCGCCTGGATCTGGGGGATGGATCTCATCGGCGGGAGGCGGGGACCGAGGACGTCGGCGCGGCGGATGGCACCGGCGGCGTATTGGCTGCGTTTGTGATCGCGCTGATGGAAGTAACAGAGTTTCTGGCCGCGCAGGGCGGGAGAGCCGCAGAGGATGCCATCTTCTTTGAGATGGTCGCAGGTACGAAGGGACATAGGGCCTCCAAAAAAGCAATTAGCAACTAGCAATTAGCGACTAGCTGATACAGGCTGCCAAACTGTGGCAGCAAAGTCGTACAGCGTCCTTGTGGGGGTAACGCTTCCACAGTATGAGAGTGGCAAAGGGCGGAGAGGAATTGCAAGAGTTTTGTGGAGAAATCTTGTGGTGAATTCCCAATTTTGGAAATTCTCTCTTGTGCGCTTCGCCCGCCGCGCGGGCTGCGCGCAAGCCTTCGGCAGAGTGGAATGGGTTTGCGATTCACCCTCCCCAGCGCTGAAGCGCTGGGCTAAGGTGTTTCGTCCCGCGAAGCGGTCCGCGAAGCGGGACTGGAGTGTCGTGGGTTCGGGGTCAATCGATTTCCCCCGGTTTGTGAAGCCCACCTCTTATCGTCCGCCGCAGCGGATGACAAGGGTTGGGCACGTGGCGTCGGGTGGCGGACCCGGTCTTTATACCCAAGCGACGCCGAGGGCGTGCAATATGAGCCGGTCGTGCAGGGTGAGCTTGGCACTGTCCAGCACCACCTCGAACGCGTACCTCACAACTTTGGACCAGGTCAGATTTTGACTGACTTGGTCGGCGCAACTGCGCTCCGGCACTCGATGAACCAAACCACATACCTCGCACTTCATAACGATTCTCCTCGGTGAGGGTTGGACTTTGGTCAGCTTCGCCGATGTTGCATTGAAGCTGGACGCATCCACATCTCACAATAACCTGCATACAAACATGTAGGGTTGAGGATGACGCCGGAAAATATGGACTGCGCCGGGGATGACACACTTGTAATCGAAAGCAGTTGCCAGTTGCCAGCGGGGAAATTCGATTTTCACCACGGAGGGCACGGAGGACGCGGCGGGTTGGAAGGGTGTTCGGATCGTGTGGAAGGGCGGTGGATGGGGTTGAATTCGCTCGGGCTCACGCCCTCGCGGAAGAGTGCCGTCCCTGCGGGGGCTCCTATAAAACGAGCACACCCACCCCGCCGCGGCGGGCTGGGCTATCTTCTGCCGCCCCACAATGTGGGACTGGATTGTCGTGGGTTCGGGCTCAATTGATGTTCCCAGTCTGCATAGCCAAAACCTGTCGCTGCGAAAGGCCCGGCCCTAGCCAAAATCAGGCTAGAACGGGGCACCCAGGTTAGATTTCTTAAGTTAGCCGGGCCACCCGCCTTTGGGTAAAGTTTCGCAGAAGATCCACGCAAGCAAAGGCGGCTTGTATTGGGAACCCGGCGGCTGTTTACTTGCAGCCAAGCGCTAGCCGAAATGCTGGGTGGATGGTGTACGAGAACTCCGAGAAACCGCGTAGCATCTTTTCGATGTCGTGCTGATGAGAGTAAGAATATCTCTCCTCGTCACGGCCAACCACAATCCCAAGAAAGCCGAACCACAATAGTAGCTCAATCACTCTATAAGAAACATCAGCCGCGACTCCTGCATCTTTGAGAGCCTTCAAAACTTGTTCTTCAGACAGTACTCTTGGCTGACCGATGAACGCATATGCAACTTCGCTGAATTCTGGATTGACGTCCTTCATCTCCATATTCAGGTCTACCAGAGCATCGTCGGAATACGACTGCTCCGCGAATAGGATGTCCGCCTCCAACACTTTATCGTGTCCCCGGTTAATTGCTGTACCGATACACTCGCGAACGAACCTCAACAACTCACGGGGTCTCATTAGAGTCCTACCAAGGATAAAGGCAAATGAATCTTCGCCCCGAACATGTGAGTCGAATAAAATCGGCCAAAGATCGTCAAAAGGACGGTCCAGTGCGGTGCTCGTGATAATTCTACGGCGTATGATTTCCTTAAACACCTGCGGGTCGTTCCAATCAAGGAGGATGGCGGTTTCCTTGCCTCGGTCCGCAGGATCAAGCACCAGGTGATGATATATGTCGTTGCGCAAGAAGACCACGCCTATACATTCCACGTTCTTGTGTTCAAATTGGCGCTGAAGTTTCCTGGTCGCTTCTAGAAGACTCTTTAGAAGTAAAATGTCCTCTGGTTGAGGCGCGTATATTGGCCAGCCCTTGTCTATGTTGTCGAACAGAAGCCAGATGTCCTCCTTGCGGCTGGCTGTCATGTATTCACTCAACGCTTCACTTAACGCTTGAATATTGTGTCTATAAATCAATTCTGTGACTTGGGCCGTCGTCGACACCTGCAACATTTCTTGTCGTCGTGAGGCGATCTCATCGACAAGTGCGAGCAGCCTCTCTGAGAAATCCCCCTGTTCGGTTCCTAAATCTTCACCGTAGGCTTTTGCAATTTTCAGATATGCCGAACGCAAACCCGGTATGCTATACGAGTACTTTGCTTCTTCGAACAATATCTTTCGAGCGATTTCCATAAGCAGCAAGTAATTCCAAAACGCTGTCAAAGCGTGCTGCTGCACCCCCGGCGACAAGCCAGTTAGTACCGTTTCGCGCAACTTCACAAACTGGTGTCCTTCGGGTTTTAAATCGAGAACGAGATGTTGCCGGCTCGGCTTGTACGTTGATCGAATGCTGTAAAAAATTGCGGTCTTACCGCGCCTTTGCGACCAACGATGAGGCGGGCGCGTCCCCGCTTAGCCTCGTTATACTGCCCGGTTGGGACGAAGTAGCTTGACAGTCCCTTGATCTCATTTTCAGCAGCAAGGTCGCCAATGTCCACTTGCTCAAGAAGCTTCAATGGCAAGGCTGTAGGTACAAACTTCGATTCTTGAAGTGTCTCAACAACGCTCTTGATTAGCGGTATAACAAGATCGGGGACCTTGCTGGGCAACTCATATGCTCGCACAACCTCCCTGTAATCAATCGGCTGCCTCTGGTCGCCTTCTTGGAGCATCAGTACATGTTTGCCGCTCGCCATTGCCAGCCCTGCAACCAGAGCGCAACGGGCATTGTGAACAAGAGCTTCAGTTCGGGCGTCGCTCAAGAGCGGTACGATGACTCCGAGCGACGAGAATACTTGTTTGACTGCCTCATGCAATGAGAGCCGGGAAACCTCGCGTGGATCGAACGTTCTAAATCGGAGGCCAGACTTCTTCAAGGCTGACATGAGATGTACTAAGCCTTCCGTTTGGACGTGGGTCTTAGTGACATACAACGGCTGCTCGCGGTTGAGCGCCGGGACCTGAGAAATGACTGCGTCGGGGATTCCGCGCTCCCGAATCTTCTGGGACAGCTCCGTTGAATTTTGGTAGTCCAGATATCCAAGGGTATCTAGAAGGCCGAGTTCATCGAAGGACCTATTATCCTTCGAATAAGACGTGTCCCGAATTGGGAGGACCGGGATGCCGACACCGACCGAGTATCCGATCTCGAATAAAAGATTAAAGTTGAGGGTCGTCACATCAGCTACGACCAGCCTCGAAAATCTAATGGCTTTGCAAACCTGGCAGAAGATGATCTGGCCCGAGACACCTAGATCCTTCCACGACAACCACGCACTGGAACCGGTCCGAATGCGCAAATCCTGAATCGCTGATTCGATTGTGTTGGCGATGATCGGGGGCTGTGCTGGATATAGGAAAAACCCGTCGGATGTTGCAACGGTTCCAAAGTCCTGATCGCACGCACCGCTTGCGTACTCGCAATGGCTCGGTGGAATTGTCGGTAAGTTGACCGTTGGTGAGGACATGTCTTTCCGATCGCAGGCCCGTGGTGCCGTACCTTGCCAGTGCAGATTGTTGAGGAACGCGACGCGGCCAACATTCCAATGCGACACTGGCGCTGGAACCGATCATACGGCGGCTTACACCAACTGCAAACAGAAAACGTGGAGCGCCCCAAAACGGCACATGCAACGTCATCGTCGGGCGGCTGAGGCTCTTCCTCGACTGGATCTATGTCTTAGTCTGATACTTTCCCGCGTTGACTGGGAGGGGAGGGGCCGGTAGAGTGTGGCCTTCTGAGATCATCCGTAATATCGCGGAAGCAAGCGAGGTCACGCGGCCATGGCGAACCCTGAACATCTCAAAAGGCAGTTGCCAGTGGCCAGTTGTCAGTTGCCAGTAAAAGCAGGTCCCTCGACTCGAACGGCGCGTTGCTCTGCGCGTTCTCGCTCGGAATGACAAGTCAAAAGCAGATCCCTCGGTTGCCGCGGCGACGTCGTGATGACAACTCTTGAAAGACGTACCGAGTGTGCGTCCCACCCCTTCGACAAGCTCAGGGCAGGCTCTATCGCCAACAACGGGCGATAGGATGGGGCACCCGACGATCCAGACGAAAAACCCCGCTCAAGCTTCGCTTGAACGGGGCACCGAGCCACACAACTCATTGCAAATGAATGGTTTACGGGTAAAGCCACAGAGCGTGCAATATTTTGCGCAAAAATTGGCCCTATGTCTATGCAAATGAGTATTTTGACAATTTTGACACAATGAAAACGAAATGTAACAGCGCGAAATACAGTACTACTACAACCATCTTGGTGCCATATCAATTTGCCTTCCGCTTCCCATAGAATGCAACGCACTTGGGTACCCAGCAGTAACAGACTTCAGTAACAAACTAAGGTGCGAGCGAGCACACTATGAGGACGGAGAGGCAATGAGCATCTTCCCGCGTTGTTCTGCACGTTTGACAGTAGCGGTAGCGCTCTGCGCGATCGCTTGTACGTCGGCTTTTGCGACCCAGCCAGTTCATCCGGTTGCCAACCCGTGCCAGCGCTTCGCGGCAGGCAGCGTTGTCAACCAATCGCCTGCAGTGTTCAGCCAGAATGGGGTGTTGAACGTGCGGTTTTCGTACCAGCAAACCACCGATGCACAGGGACGGTTGCTGCACTGCCTGATGACCGACACCGGGCTGGAAGAGCCGACGCTGCACGTGAATCCGGGCGACACGTTGAACATCACCGTCACCAATAACACGCCTCCACAGGCGCTGGGGGAAATGTTCAACGCACCCAACTGTGGTGACAACACGGTAGAGTTCACTCCTCCGGCCAACGGCATTGCGTCGGTGGGCGCGGCGATGAACATCCACTACCACGGGACGAATGTTTCACCGGCGTGCGGTGGAGACAATGTCACGAAGACGATCATCAACGCGGGCAGCACATTCCAGTACAGCTTCACGTTCCCGACGAACGAGCCTCCGGGACTGTATTGGTATCACCCGCACATTCACGGACTGGCGGAGCGCGACCTACTGGGTGGCGCTTCGGGAGCGCTGGTGGTGGACGGGATCGAAAATATGCAGCCGGCGGTGCAGGGGCTTCGCCAGCAGATCCTGGTGATGCGCGACCAGCCGCAGTTGAAGGGGCTGGCCGAGAGTGCAGGCAATTGCGGAAATGGAGTTCCGTTCCAGGACATAAGCGTTAATTACGTTCCCATCGATTCGCATCAACTGCAGAGCGGAACCGTCGTCTTTACGCCGGCGGTGCTGAACATGTCGCCTGGGGAAACGCAGTTCTGGCGGGTCACGAATAGTACGGCGGACAGCATCCTCGATTTGCAGGTGATGTACGACGGTGTGCCGCAGACGCTACAGGTGGTCGCCATTGACGGCGTGCCGGCAAACTCGCAAGACGGCACCGGGCCGGGGCAACTGATTCCGGTGACGCGGTACCGGCTGCCGACGGCGGGCCGGGTGGAATTTCTTGTCACGGCACCGTCCTGGCATGTGCGAGTGGCGCAGTTGGTGACCAGCAACATCAACACCGGCCCGCAGGGCGATTGCGATCCTACCCGGCCTGTGTTCAACATTGCACTGAACGAGGAAGATGACAGCAAGCTTGCCGCCGACAGCCACGTGGGCAAGTCAACGGGCTTTAGCACGGCTGGCCAGCGGTTCAAAGGGCTGGGTGAAGCGCCGGTCGTCAACACGCGCGTGTTCCAGTTCAGCGAAATCCAGCCGACGCAGTTCTTCATTACCGAGGTGGGCCAGCAGCCGGTGGTTTTCGACAGCAACAATCCTCCGGCAGTCACCGTGAAGCTGGGAACCGTGGAGAAGTGGATCATTCAGAACCTGGCGCAGGAGAACCACGAGTTCCATATGCATCAAATCCACTTCAAGGTGATCTCGCAGGACAACTTCGAGATCAACGGGACGCCACAAGCGCCGGGAATCGATAGACAGTACATGGACATGATCGAGGTTCCGTTCTGGGACAACGTAAAGAATCCGAATCAGAGCCAGGCGCCGGCGGTGGAGTTGCTGATGGACTTCCGGGGGATGATAGCCGGTGACTTCGTGTATCACTGCCACATTCTGTCGCATGAGGACCTGGGAATGATGGCGATCATCCGGGTAGTACCGTAGCTTAACGGCGGTGGTGATCGGAAATCCAGAATGAAAACTGGCGGCTTCAGGGCGAAACTCTGAGGCCGCTTTCCTTCTAACAGCTGGTCTCTTCCTGGTACTCCTGGAGGCATTAGGGATGTTGCGCAGTCAAATGCTGTGCGTTGTAAGAACGTCAGTCCAGATTCTTTGTGTCTGTTTTCTTGTGTATGCATTCCCGGCTGCCGGCCAAGTGGCCGAGCCTGCTGAGCCAATGGAGCACGCGCAACACTCGCAGCACGACCACCATCATTTGCATTTGCCGATGGGCGAGGAAAAATGCGCCCCGACGTTCACGTATGAGGAAAGACCAATGGGGCCAAGTCACTGGCCGGGAGTATGCGCGACGGGGAAGATGCAGGCGCCAATCGACATCGAGCAGGCGGAAAAACTGCGGATCAACGATCTGAAGTTTAACTATCAGCCGGCCGATCTGGACGTTATCAACGACTGCAACCAGTACCGGATTCTGGTGAAGTTTCCGGACAATTATTGGCTGACGGTGGGCAAGAAACCGTACTTCCTCACGGAACTTCACTTCCGGGCGCCGGGCGAGAACGCAGTTAAGGGAAAACGGCCGAGGATGTCAGTGCAATTTGTCCACTTCTCGCCCGAGGGAGTTTTCCTGATCATCGAAGTGCCGGTGATTGCCGGAAAGGAGAATCCGGTGATTAAAACTCTTTGGGAGCACATTCCGGATCCGGGCAAAGAGAACAAAGTCGCCGGGGTGAAGATCAATCCGATGGATTTGTTGCCTGCTGACCGCAGCTTTTATCGATTTCCGGGATCGCTGACAACTCCCATCTGCAATGAGGTAGTGCAGTGGTACGTGATGCAAAACCCGATCGAGATGTCGGAAGCGCAGATCGCGGAATACACGAAACGCTACAACAACACGGCGCGGCCGCTGCAGCCGTTGAATGATCGGCCGGTCAGCGAGCGCGAGTGACAACCAGTGGCTAGTGGTTAGTGGCTAGTGGTTAATGGCTAGTGGCTAGAAAAGCAGATCCCTCGCTGCGCTCGTCATGACAAATCCAGAGCTCCTAATGACAAACCTAGATAAGAGAGCCGAATTGCGCATCCTCGAATTAGCTCGTCAGTTTTCTCCCCGCTTGCGCAGGAAGGCCGGGATCTCCAGATCGTTAGCGTCGTAGCTGATGTTCACGCTGCTGCTGACGGTATCGATGGTGGGCGGCTCCTCGGGCTCAGACGCTGGGTCGGACGAATTGCGGCGTAAGGTCGCGTAGGTGCTTTCGGCTTCGCGCGAATAGGTCGCCGCTGCCGCCCGCGCTTCTTCCACAGGTTCAGCGTGCATCGGTTCGGCGTGACGAACGATCTCCGACTCCAGATCGAGATCGTCGGTGGAGTCGGGAATATAGGGGACATTGCGCGGCCGCTCGTTGATGCGCGGTCCCGAACCCACCCTATCGCCATACCCGGGCGATAAGGATGGGGCACCCTGGGGCGATGAGGATGGGGCATCCGACGCGGTTTCGGGTTCGGGGACCGACGGCACCTGGAAGGTCGCACTGGCTGCGGCTTCTCCCAGGTTAGCGCCAGAAAGCGAGCCGCGAACATGCGGCACCCGGTTGAGCACGGCATTGGCTGCGGCGTTGGCGTGTTCGCGGCTGCGGGCCGCGTCTTTGAAGCCGGTGGCGATGACGGTGATCTTGACCTCGTCCTTCATCTTCTCGTCGAGCACGGCGCCGAAGATGATGTTGGCGTCTTCGTGGGCGGCGCTCTGAATGATGGTCGAGGCCTCGTTCACCTCGGCCAGACGCAGCGAACTGGAGCCGGTGACGTTGATGAGGATGCCGCGCGCGCCGTCGATGGCTCCGGCTTCGAGCAGCGGCGAGGCGATGGCAGCCTGCGCCGCGGCGTGGCCCGGCCTTCGCCCTTGGCGGTGGCGGTGCCCATCACCGCGTAACCCATGCCGGCCATGATGGTCTTCACGTCGGCGAAGTCGCGGTTGATGATGCCGGGAATGGTGATGATGTCGGAGATGCCCTGCACCGCCTGGCGCAGAATGTCGTCGGCGACGCGGAACGACTCGAAGAAGCCGGCGTCTTTGGCGACCGCCAGCAGCTTCTCGTTGGGGATGACGATGGTGGTGTCAACCGAGTCGATCAGCTCCTGCAAGCCGCGCTCCGCCTGGTTCTGGCGGCGCTTGCCTTCGAAGGCGAAGGGCTTGGTCACGACTGCGACGGTGAGGGCGCCCATCTCGCTGGCGAGCGAGGCGATGATCGGCGCGGCGCCGGTGCCGGTGCCGCCGCCAAGGCCGGTGGTGACGAACACCATGTCGGCGCCTTCGAGCGCTTCGATGATCTTGTCGGCATCTTCGAGCGCGGCCTTGCGCCCGACTTCGGGATTGGCGCCCGCGCCGAGGCCGTTGGTCAGCTTGACGCCAAGCTGGATCTTCACCGGCGCGTGCGAGAGCTTGAGCGCCTGCAGATCGGTGTTGGCGACCACGAATTCCACGCCTTCGAGGTGCGACTCGATCATGCGGTTGACGGCGTTGCCGCCGCCGCCGCCGACGCCGATGACCTTGATCTTGGCGCTGTTCAGCGGCTCTTCGTTGAAGTGAATGCGAATGTCGTTGTCGGGTTGCGCTCTTGTTGCTGAAGTCTTCGATCATGGTTACCTCTCGCGGGCTAAAGCGCCGCGTGGAAAAATTAAAAACCGCTGTTACGGCACGACTGAAGTCGTGCCCTGACGCAAATCTAAACGCCTTGCCGCGCAAACAAAGCCTTGAGCCTGGCTCCAAGTCCGCGATCGACGTTGATGCGCGCCTGGCGCGCGCGGTGTCCGTACAGCACCATGCCGATTGCGGTCGAGAACTCCGGCTCCAGCAAGTTCGACGGCAGCTTGGCGATAGGCACGGGATAGCCCAGGCGCACCGGGCGACGCAAATGTCTTCGGCGACTTCCATCAGCGAGTTGAGCCGCGAGCCGCCGCCGGTGAACACCACGCCCGCTCCCAGCAATTCGTATACGCCCGCTTGGCGAAGGTGATCGCGCAGCAGTTCCATCAGCTCACGCGCGCGAGGCTCGAGAATTTCGCCCAGCATGCGTTGCTGCATCAGGCGCGACGGGCGGTCTCCTACCGAAGGCACTTCAATCTCGTTGCCTGCGGGAATGCGGGTCACGATGGCGCAGCCAAACATCTTCTTGATGTTCTCGGCGTCGGGAATGCGGCGTGCGGAAGCCGACCGCAACATCGTTGGTGAAATGGTCGCCGCCGATCGGGACGGCGCCGGTGTGAATCACGACGCCTTCGTAGTACACGATGAGGTCGGTCGATCCGGCGCCGATGTCGGCCAGGCAAACGCCAAGTTCGCGCTCGTCGGTCTGGAGCACCGAGTCAGCGCAGGCCAGCGCCTCGAAGACGGTGTCGTCCACGTGAATGCCGGCGCGGTTCACGGCGGTCACAACGTTCTGCGTTGCCGTGGTGCCTGCGGTCACGACGTGGACGCGCACTTCAAGCCTTCTTGCCCATCAGTCCGGCGGGATCGTGCACGCCGCGCTGGCCATCGACGATGAACTCCTGCGGCAGACAGGTGCAAAGGCTCGCGATCGTCGGGCAGTGGCGATGCTGCGCGCCTTTTCGACCGCCTGCGCGAACGTCGTCGCGGCTGATCTCGCGCGAACGCGAGCCCAAAGAGATGCCGCCGTGACTGTTCACGCCGCGAATGTGCGAGCCGGCGACGCCGACGATGGCATGCTCGACCGGCGCCTGCGCGACGTTCTCGGCTTCTTCCACCGCCTTCTGATCGAGTCAACCGCCTTGTCGAGATCGGCGATCACTCCCTTGCGCATACCGCGCGAATCGGAGATGCCGTGGCCACGATAGCGCAGAGCGTAGTCGTTGACTTCGGCGACGATGACGCAGGTCTTGGCGCTTCCAATGTCGATTACAGTAAGCAGGTTTTCGTGTTTGACTTCCCATAGTTTATCAGTGCTTCTTTGTCTTCTTTGGCGGTGCAGTCTTCTTCGGCGCCGGGATACCGTCAGTCGGCGATTCTGTAGCAGCGCTACTTTCGTGCGGTCGGGCAGACGATTCTGGGTTCACGATCACCTGATGTTCGTAGCGCAGGTCGACTGACTCCAGCTTGCTGAAATTGCGATCTCCACTCCTGCACGTGGGCAACGTAGACGCTGAAACGGTCCAGGAAGTTCGACGAGCCCAAGTGCACCAGCACTGCGCCGTTGCGGATCCGAGACCGTTGCCTTCACGTCATCCGGATCGGAGAGATCGACTTCGCTTAAGATCTGCGAGTAATGCGCACCGCTGGAGTCGAGTTCTTTGATCAGTTCGCGCGTAGATCTTCATGCGAGCAGCGCGAGTGGAGAGCGGCTCGTTGTCGCTCATGCCGACAATCACCGGGAACGAATAGGTGGTTTGTGCGCCTGCGGGTAAATCCATGATCACGCCGTGGGCATCGATGAACGCGATGTGCGAATTGATCTCCACAAATGCAACCGGCGTGCGCTCATGGAGTTCGATCCTCATCCGATTGGGATAGAGCCGCATCACCGCAGCCGACTGCACCCAAGGAATATCTTCTAGTTGCTTCTTGCGTTCCGCCAGGGGAACGAAAAAGATGTTGCGGTCGAGGTCGCCGCCCATCACCTCAAGTACCTGCGAGCGGGTAACGTTGCGGTTGCCGAAGAGGGCGATGTTGTCGCTGGAATCGATGCGAAAGCGCCAGGACTGCATTCCGTAGCGATAGAAAGTGACAGCCAACCAAGCCGACCACACCCAAGATCAGCAGTGCGATCAGCAGGAGCTTGATGCGACCGAGCGGCCTTGCGCGGGCAGCGCACCACGTCGCACCGGTACGCGCTTCTGTCCGCGCAGGAATGGCGACTCGGCCTCATCGTCGAGGTCGAGCATGCGGGCGTCTAGCGGCGACTCGTCGTAACGAACGGGCGGAGGACCGCTGCTCGGCGGCCGTTTCGAACTCCCTCCGGCAATGTGGAAGTCGTTTTCCGCGCCATGAAGACAGTGAGAACTGCCGAAAACTTCGGCTATTCGCCTCACTATATCCGTTTTCGCCGGGATTGCGGAGTGCAGAACGGACGGCAGTTGTGCAATCTGCGCTGTGCGAACCTTGCGAGTAAACACGCGGGTGCGGAATGGCCTCCGAACGGGTCAATAGGTAGGCGCCGTTGCGTCAACCGCACGCTCGCGATACCTTTTCGGCATGCACATCGGAGAGATTGCGAAGCAGACCGGCCTGAATATCCAGTTCGTACGATGTATGCGAATCAATCGCTGATTACGGCGCGGTGCCGACGGCTGCGCGCCGCTCCAACTGCTCGAGCACGAGGGGCCCCAGCTGAACCACATTGCCTGCGCCAAGGGTGAGGACGAGATCGCCAGGCTGCGCTTTCGTGCCCGCCAACTCGGCCGCCTCGGCGAATGAGGGGGAGTAGCCGGCTTGGGCGCTTCCCTTCTGCCTGATTCGTTCAGCTAGCAGTTCTCCGGTGACGCCAGCGATGGGAGTTTCGCTGGCGGCGTAGATGTCCAACACCGTCACGGAGTCGGCATCGCGGAACGCTTTGGCAAAGTCATCGAGCAGCAATTGAGTGCGGGTGTAGCGGTGGGGCTGGAAGATGACGTGGATCCGGGAGAAGCCGCATTGGCGCGCAGCCGCGAGAGTGGCACGTATCTCGGTGGGATGGTGGCCGTAGTCGTCGATCACGGTGACGCCGTTTGCCCGGCCCTTGAGCTGGAAGCGGCGGTCAACGCCGTTGAATTTCTCCAGCCCCTCGCGAATTTTTTCCATCGGTATATCCAGTCCAAAACCAACCGCGATGGCCGCCGTGGCATTGCGCACATTGTGCTCGCCCGGCACGTGCAGGTGAAATTCGCCGAGGTCCCTGCCGTGGTAGTTCACGCGGAAGGCGCTGGTCGCGAGCCGGCCGTCGATCGGGGTTCCGCTGCGCATGTCGGTGATCAGGAAGTCCGAGCCCTCATGCGTGCCGTAGGTGACAATCCTGCGCCGCACGGTGGGCAACAGATGTCGCAGATCGTCGTTGTCGTTGCCGGCGACTACCATGCCGTAAAACGGAACGTGATCGAGGAATTCGACAAACGTCCGCTCGACGTCGGCCATGTCGCGATAACAGTCCATGTGCTCGCGGTCGATATTGGTGACGACTGCAAGAATCGGCCACAGCTTGAGAAAAGAGCGGTCGCTTTCGTCGGCTTCGGCGAGAAAATATTCCGACTTGCCCACGCGCGCGTTCGAGCCCATGGCATCGACGCGTCCGCCAATGACAACGGTGGGATCGAGTCCTCCGGCGGCAAGCACAGCCGCTACCATCGAGGTTGTCGTGGTCTTGCCATGCATTCCGGCAACGGCGATTCCGTACTTAAGGCGCATCAACTCGGCCAGCATTTCGGCGCGCGGAATCACTGGAATATGGCTGACATGGGCGGCGGCAACCTCGGGATTCTCGCGCGAGATGGCGGAGCTGGTGATGACCACTTCAGCGCCTGTCAGGTTCTCGGCGCGATGTCCTTCGAAGGTGATGGCTCCCATGGCCGCAAGGCGCTGCGTGATGGGAGAGGCCTTCAGGTCGGAGCCTGAAACTTTGTAGCCGAGGTTCAGCAGCACTTCGGCAATGCCGCTCATGCCGATGCCCCCGATACCTACAAAATGGACACGCTGAATTTTCGCAAACATGATTAGTAGCCAACTGCCAGTAGCCAGTCGCCAGTTGGCAGCGAACGACTAGGCTACATCGTTGGGGGTTGGTATGCCAGTGATACGAGCAGCGAGGGCAGCGATTTCCGCAGCCGCGTGGGGATGAGCGAAACGGCGGGCGGCGGCGCCCATCTGCTTCAGCCGGGCGCGGTCGTTCAACAATGATGCGAGTTCCCCTACGAGTCGGTCGGGAGTTAGCTCGGCCTGGGGCAACAGGCGAGCGGCATTGGCGTTGGCAAGAGTTTCCGCATTATGCCGCTGGTGATCGTCGGTCGCGGTCGGTAGCGGAACGAAAATCGCGGGCTTCCCTGCCGCCGTAATCTCGGCTACGGTGCTGGCTCCGGAGCGGCACAGGAGCAGGTCGGCGCGGGCGAATGCGCCCGGCATGTCGTCGATGAAACGCGAGACCTCGGCGGAGATTCCTGCTTTGGAAGCGGCGGCCTGAGCAGCTTCGTAATCCTTTTCGCCGGTCTGGTGGATAAGGTGGATCCCGGGAACGGCCTTCGCCAATGGCGTGAGCGACTCCATCACTGCGACGTTGATGGCGTGCGCTCCCTGGCTACCGCCGAACACAAGCAGGGTTGGCCGTGCGTCGGGCTGACGCTGCGGGACGTGGAAGAACTCGCGGCGCACGGGCACTCCGGTGACCACCGCGTTGCGAAAGTAGCGTTGCGTGGCCGGGAAATGTACCGCGGCCGCGCGCACCATGGGCGCGACAAGGCGGTTGGCGATGCCGGGAATGACGTTGGGCTCGAACGCCATCATGGGAACATTCATGAAAGACGCGGCAATCATCGCGGGCCCTGAGGCGTAGCCGCCGACGCCGATCATCACGTCTGGACGAAATTCTGTGATCATGCTCACGGATTGCGCTATCGCACGCGGAAGATCGAACAGCGTCTTAACGCGGGTTGCGAGGTCGACGCGGTTCAGCGCTCCAACTGTGATCAATTCAAGCTGAAAGCCAGCGGCCGGCACGAGTCGGGTCTCGATCCCACGAGCGGTGCCGATGAACTGTACATTGGCGTGATAGCGAGACTGCAACTCCTGCGCAATGGCCAGGGCAGGTATGACGTGTCCGCCGGTACCGCCTCCGGCAATGATTACGCGCATTGCTAGTCCGTCTGCTGCGTGATGTTGAGAAGGACTCCCACGCTGGCGAGGGTGATGAAGAGCGACGACCCGCCGTAGGAGATGAAGGGCAGCGGGATTCCCTTGGTCGGCATCATGCCCAGAACCACGCTCATGTTGATGAGCGCCTGCACCACCACCATGGCGGTGATGCCGGTCGCGAGGAAGCGCGCAAAGGGATCCTGGTTGCGCAGCGCGGTGCGAATGCCGCGATACAAGAAAATGCTGAAGAGGATCACGACTAGTGCCGCACCCCACAGCCCGAGTTCCTCCGCGATGTTGGCGTAGATGAAGTCGGTGTGCGGCTCTGGCAGGTAGAAGAGCTTTTGCTTACCTTCCATCAGGCCTGCGCCCATGAGCCCACCGGTACTGACCGCGATCATGGACTGAATGATGTGAAAGCCGTGTCCCTGCGGGTCTTTCCACGGATCGAGAAACGCAATGATGCGGTGCCAGCGCCACGGGACGCGCACGATCAGCAGGTACAAGGGCAGCAACGATGCCAGCAGTCCGTAACCGAGGTAGCGCATCTTCATGCCGGCGATGTAGAGCACTGAAGTCGTGATCGCCATGCAGGCAACCGCGGTGCCGAGGTCGGGCTCTTTGACGATGAGCGCCGCCAGCAGCACGCTGGGCGCGGCGGCGGGAAGCAGCACGTGCTTCCAGTCGGCAATCTGCTGCCATCGCGATTCCAGAAAGTATGCGAGGTAAAGAATGATAGCGGGCTTGGCCAACTCGGATGGCTGAAACGACAGTGGCCCGAGCTTGATCCAACGGTGAGTATTGTGCGCGTCGTGAAACAGAAATACGCCTACCAGCAGCAAAGAGGTGAAGCCAAGGAAGGTGAAAACGATGGACGACCGGCGATACTGCTTGTAGTCGATGTTCATGACTACGAGCATGGCGGCGATGCCTGCGCCTGCCCATCCGAGTTGCCGCAGCAGGAAGCTGTACGAGGAGCCGAAGCGCTCCCGCGCCATCACCGCCGATGCGCTGAACACCATGATCAGCCCCAGAAACACCAGCAGCAGGATCACCGTGAACAGCCACTTGTCGACGCTGACACGCTTCGCCATTAGTTTTTGCCTCCAGCGCGAGCGCTTCCTGTGTGCTGCAGCTCCCGTGCTTCCATCTGTTTCACCAGGTCCTTGAAGACTCGCCCACGATGTTCGTAGCTGACGAATTGGTCGAAGCTGGCACAGGCGGGGGCCAGCAGCACGATGTCTCCCGGCACCGCCAATTCGCTGGCGCGGCGCAAGGCATTGTCGATCGTGCCGGCGCTGACCACCTCGGTTCCGCGCACCTGTGACTCGATCTTGTTGGCGGCGGCTCCGATGGTGTATACGCGCTTGACCCGCTTCTCCAGCAAGGGGTTCAGCACGCTGTAGTCGCTGCCCTTGTCTTTGCCGCCGAGGATCAGGTGAATGCCGCTGGGGAACGATTCAAGCGCTTTGATGGTTGCATCGACATTCGTCGCTTTCGAGTCGTTGTAGTACTGAACGCCGCGAATCGTCGCGATATATTCCAGGCGATGTTCGACTGCCTTGAAATTTACAACGGTTCGGCGAATATGGGCCGGATCGACGCCGGCAAGCATGCCCGCGCATACGGCCGCCAGCACGTTTTCGACGTTGTGTGTGCCCTTCAGCGCAATTTCAGCGATGGGCATGACGGCCTGCTCCTTATCCGCCCCGCGCCAGATGATGCTGTCTTCGCGTACGAACGCACCGTGCTCGACCGGTCGTTGACGGCTGAACCAGTACACAGCGGCCTTGGTCTTGGCGGCCATGGCGACGCAGGTGGCGTCGTCAGCATTCAAAACCGCGAAGTCGTTGCTGGTTTGGTTCTCGAATATGCGGGCTTTGGCGGCAGTGTAGTTGGCGAACGTATGGTGGCGGTCAAGATGATCGGGCGTGACGTTCAGCACGACTGCGATCTTGGGATGGAAGGTCTCGATCGTCTCCAACTGGAAGCTGCTGACCTCGAGCACAATCCAGGTTTCGTCGGTTGCGCTTTCGACGAAACTGATGGCGGGGATTCCGATGTTGCCGCCGACCAAGGTGTGTCGTCCGCCCGCAGCGATGATTTCGCCCGCCAGGGTCGTCGTGGTCGTCTTGCCATTCGAGCCGGTAATCGCAACGATCTTCCCTTTGAGATAACGTGCTGCCAGTTCGACTTCGCCAATCACGGGAATGCCAGCTTGCCGCGCTTGCAACAACTGTGGGACGTCGGCGGGCACGCCCGGGCTGATGACGATTAGTTCCTGCTCTTTGAATGTGCGCTCGCCGTGATATCCCGCCTCGACCACGATGCCACGGTCGAGAAGCAACGGAATCTCGCGGGGCAGTTCCTCTTCCGATTTGGTATCGGACACGGCAACGCGCGCCCCTCGGTCCGCCAGAAAGAGAGCGCTGGCGATCCCCGATTTGCCTAGTCCAACCACCAGAACGCGCTTGCCTTTTACATCCATGGAAGGTCCATCCGAAGGGTCATTGTGCCACGTTTGCCTCGCTGCTAGCGCAACTTCAACGTGGTGAGAGCAAAGAGTGCAAACACCAGCGAGGCAATCCAGAAGCGGACGATCACTTTGGACTCGCTCCATCCCACCAGCTCAAAATGATGGTGGATGGGCGCCATCTTGAAGATGCGCTTCTTGCGGAGCTTGTACGAGCCCACCTGCAGGATGACCGATAGCGCCTCGATGACAAAAATCCCGCCGATGAACGGCAGCAGCAGCTCCTGTTTGATCAGGACGGCCACGGTGCCTATGGCGCCTCCCAAGGCTAGCGACCCGACGTCGCCCATGAAAACCTCGGCCGGATGCGCGTTGTACCACAGGAACCCGATGGCCGAACCGACCATGGAGCCGCAGAAGATTGTCAGTTCCGAGACTTGCGGGATCTTGGAAATCTCCAGGTAGTCGGCGAACAGGGCATGCCCGCTAACGTAAGTCAGCATGGTAAGTGCCCCGGCGGCGATGACCGTGCAGCCAATTGCCAGGCCGTCGAGGCCGTCGGTAAGGTTCACAGCGTTGCTCGATCCCACGATCACGATCATGACGAAAACGAGAAACGGGAGGTAGGCCAACGGCCAAAGGCCTGTGTGCAGCAGGCGTCCGACCACCAGGTCGGGACGGAAATGCTTAAAGAACGGCACGATCAGACGCGTGGAGTAGAGGCCGTAGCGCTGCAATGCGATCAGGGTGAGGCCAATCACCAGGGCGGCCAGGAATTGATAAAAGAGCTTGGCGCGCCCGGTCAATCCGAGATTGCGGCGATGGACCACCTTAAGGTAGTCGTCAGCGAACCCGATGCCGCCGTAGGCCAGGGTCGCTACGACCGCGATCCACACGAAGCGGTTGCTCAGGTCGGCCCACAACAAGGTCGGAACAACCATGGCGACAACGATTAGCACCCCGCCCATCGTTGGAGTACCGGCCTTGCGCTGGTGGGCTTGCGGGCCGTCTTCGCGAATGTATTGGCCGATCTGGAAGTCGCGCAGTCGCCGCACCACGGCCGGGCCAATCACCAATCCCATGAACAGAGCGGTGAGGCTGGCGAACGCAGTGCGAAACGTTAAATAGCGGAAGATTCGGAACGGGCCGATGTGTAGAACGACGAAACCCTTCTGATAGAGCAGCCAATAGAGCAAATTGTTCCCCGTCGTTAAAGTATCTTGCGGCCCGGTGCCTTAGTGTGGGGCGCCACCCGTGTTACCGATCCAAGTGTCCAGTGCGCGCTCCAGACGAACACCACGCGATGCCTTCAGCAGCACAAGGTCACCAGCTTTCACGTTTCGCCTCAGCCATTCGCCCGCCTCTTCAGGAGTGGCCACGAATTCCCCCACTACGTTAGCTGCCGCCGCACCTTCCACAATGAACCGCGCCAAGCCCCGCACACCGAGCACGAAGTCCACTCCGTAGTTGCCCATGAGCTGACCGCAGTCGCGATGCATTGCTTCACCGCTCGGCCCCAACTCAAGCATCTCGCCAGCCACTACGATGCGCCTTTGCGCTGGCATCTGGGCCAGCGATCTCACCATGCTGTCGAGGGCCTTCGGGTTTGAATTGTAGCAATCGTTAATGATAGTGGCTCCAGCGTATTCGAGCACCTGTCCGCGCTTGTCGCCGGGGGCAAGCGACGCCAACGATTCTGCGGCGGCCTTCAGCGTCACGCCGTACTGCAAGCCAACTGCTACTGCCGCCAGCGCGTTGTAGATGCTGTGTTCGCCGAGCAGCGGAAGCGTAGCGCGCTCACGCCGGCCGTCGCAGACAATGTCGAATGCCGAGCCCACGGGACGTAGCGCCTCGATGTTCTCCGCACGGACGTCCGAGAGCTTCTGCAACCCGAACAGTACGACCTTGCCATGAAAGTCGCGTCCGAACTGGGACACGTAAGCATCGTCGGCATTGAGCACGGCGACTCCTCCGGCGGGCAGTGACTCGATCAACTCGTACTTGGCGCGGGCGATTGCAGCGATTGACTCGAAGAACTCGAGATGCACTGGAGCCACCATGGTGACCACGCCGCAGTCGGGCTGCGCCAGTTTCGCCAGCGCCGTGATCTCGCCGACGTGTGACATGCCCATCTCGATCACGGCAATCTCATGTCCGGGCTCCAGCTTCAACAACTGTAGAGGCAGCCCGAAATGGTTGTTGAGGTTACCCTGCGATTTCAGGACGCTGTGGCGCGTCGCCAGGACATGGGCCACGATTTCCTTGGTCGTCGTCTTGCCCGCGGACCCGGTTATGGCCACCAGCGGTTTGCCCCATACCCGCCGGACCGCCGCGGCGAGCTTCTGCAGGGCGGTAAGCGTGTCATCCACCGCCAGCAGCGGGGTCGACGCCGGAAAGCGCGCCGCCTGGTCGCTCCGCACCACTGCCGCGACCGCGCCTTTCGATAAAGCAGCCTCTACGAAGTCGTGCCCGTCGAGCTTGTCGCCAGTGACAGCGAAGAATAGCTGGCCCGGCTGAACAGTCCGCGAATCGATGGAATAGCCGTCTGCGACGGCTTGAGGATCAAACTTACCGCTCGCCTGCATGAACTCGGCAGCGCGCGAGAGGGTCAGCTTCATGATTTGACCGGATGCGCGTCGGCATATCCGGCGTTATTTAGGGCCCTTTGGGCGACTTCCACATCATCGAATGGGACGGTACCGTGGCTCGTCACCTGATGTTTCTCGTGGCCTTTACCGGCTACCAGGACGATGTCACCGGGCTCGGCCTCATGTATCGCCAGTTCGATAGCCTTGCGGCGATCGGGCTCCAGCGTGTAGCGGGCGCCTGTGCGCTGCAGCCCGGGCAGCGCATCGTTCATTATGGCAATAGGGTCCTCGCTGCGTGGATTGTCGCTGGTCAGGATTACGAAATCGCTGCCCCGTCCCGCGGCTTCGCCCATGAGGGGCCGCTTCGTACGGTCGCGGTCGCCGCCACAGCCGAAGACAGTGATGACGCGTCCCGGTCCACCGCGCTGATGCAGAAAATCATGGGCCACTGCCGTAAGGTTGCGAATGGCATCGTCGGTGTGCGCGTAGTCTACGATCAACGTGAAGGGCTGGCCAAGATCGAGCCGCTGGAAGCGGCCCGCCACGTGCGCGAGCTGATCAGCAGCTTCCGCGATCGAGCTTGGTCCCACATCGCGCGCATAAGCGGCGGCCGCCGCAGCCACCAAGTTGTATACGTTGACGCGCCCCAGCAACGGGCTCCAGATTGGCATCTCGCCTAGCGGCGTAACCATTTGGAAGCCGACGCCGTTGTTGCTGATTTTCAGGTCTTTGGCGTGGAAGTCGCCGCGATCAACGCCGTAGGTAATCACTTCATGATGCTTCTTGCAAAGTGGCAATAGCCTTTCGCCGTATTCGTCTTCGATATTTATAGCGACGAATCGCGGTGGCTCCACTCCCAACCCCTTAAACAGAATGACCTTCGACTGGAAGTATTTTTCCATGGTCTCGTGGTAGTCGAGATGATCGCGAGTCAGATTGGTGAAAACCGCGACTTCGAAGGGTATCCCGAAAACCCGCTGTTGCTCCAGTGCATGCGAGGAAACTTCCAGCACCGCTTCCGTACATCCGCCATTTACTGCCTGCGAGAAGATTTGGTTTAGCTCGAGAGCTTCGGGCGTGGTGTGGGGAGCAGCATAGGTCTTTTGTCCGATGCGATACTCGACGGTTCCTACCAGAGCAATCTCACGCCCTGCCGCACGCAACATCCGGCTCAGGATGAACGACGTCGTGGTCTTGCCGTTGGTGCCGGTGATACCGGTGATCGCCAGCTTCTCAGCGGGATGGCGGTAGAAGTTGGCGCTCAGCCGGGCCAGCGCCCGCCGGCCATGCGGGACCCTTGCCCACGCAACTCCTTTGCGCGGGGCAACGGAATCGCTGACGACGGCCACGGCTCCATTGGCGATTGCTTGATCGGTATATCGGTTGCCGTCGGTGGTTTCGCCGCGCATGGCGACGAAACACCACCCGGGCTTAACCCGCCGGCTGTCGTAATCCAGGCCGGCAATGGGCGGATTGCCGCTCTCCTCCAGGTATTCCGCACCGTCAAGCAACTGTAGGAAGTTCATTCTACCGGCATTATATCTGCGTTCCAGAGAGCTGACGCCGCTGTTGAACGTGCTGAATGGCGCCGTTCCAAAATGGCACGAGGCATTGGCTAGTGGCTGAACCGAATCGTGACCTTCTGACCCGAGAGCAGGTGGCTTCCAGGAAGGGGTGACTGTTGGCGCGCGATTCCACTACCCAGCACGTTGATCTCAAGCCCGGTCTGTTGCGCCACTTCAACGGCCGAGCGAAGCGACTTGCCCATGAACGATGGCACAAGGATTCCGCTATCCACGTCGAGCACCACGGTGCCTTTTCCGGCGGCGGCTTGCGCTGCGGTCGGACCTGATGTGGGGAGCGCCACCGAAATATCTGCAGCTTGAGACGGCGGCAACGGCTCGACCGTCTGGCGGGAAGTATCAACCACCTTCGCACCACCGGGTCGAGGCATTGTCGGGTTGGGCGCGCTGGCCACGTGCTGTTCAGCGCTGGCAATGGGCTTTCCGTTCGCATCGTCGGTATCGGAGATCAGCGGCTGGCCTAGCCGGTCTGATCCTTCTTCCGCGGCGTCATCGTTCTTTGACGAAGCCACCAGTGTCTGCCGCATCGCCTGGTTCTTCGGCTCGATGTCGTGCGGCACGTGCATGTACTCCAGCACCTGCTGGGCGATACGCTTGAAGACTGGGGCAGAAACCTGTCCGCCCTGGTGGAGTCCCTGCGCCGAATCGAGAATCACCGCGATCGTGATCGCCGGATTGTTGACGGGCGCGAAACCGACGAACGAAGCCACATACTTCGTCTTGGAATAGGCCCCTGTCGCCGGATCGACTTTTTGTGCGGTGCCGGTCTTGCCGGCAACGGTGTATCCATCGAGAATGGCACGCCGCGCGGTGCCATCGAGTACGACGGCTTCCATCATTTTCTTCATCTGCACCGCGGTCATGGTCGAGATCACGCGGTGCTGCGACGCGGGATGGAACACCACCGGCTTCGGTGCGGCGTTGGGGGGCAACTCCCCGGCCACAATGCGCGGCGGCGTGTAGATGCCGTCATTGGCAATGGTCGAAACCATGGAAACCACCTGCACGGCGGTGACACCAATCTCCTGCCCCATCGACATGGCGCCGATCGACACCTTCGACCAGCGATTGAGGGGCTTCTTCAAGCCCCGGCTCTCGCCCGGGAGCTCGATGCCGGTCGGCGCTCCAAAGCCGTAGGAACGGATGTACTCATCGAAGCGAACGTCGCCCAACTTCATTCCTGTCTTGACGGCCGCAACGTCACTGGAGTGCGCATAAGCCTCGGCAATCGTCAGCACGCCCATCTTGTGGGCATCGTGTATGGTCATGCCGAAGATGGTGATGGCGCCGCCCTGGCAATCGACATGGTCTTCCGGTGTGACTACTTTCTGCTCAATTGCCGCTGAGTACGTCACCGTCTTGAAGACCGACCCCGGCTCGTACACATCGCTGACCGCGCGGTTCTTCAGTGCTTCCTTGGGAACGCTGTTGAAGACGTTGGGATTGAACGTGGGGCGGTTGGCCAGTGCCAGAATCTCGCCAGTCCGCGGGTTCTGCACAACCACTGTGCCCGCTACGGCCTTAGTCTCCTCCATCGCCTCCTCGAGTTCTTTCTCGGCGATGTACTGGATGGTGCCGTCGAGCGTCAGCACCAGATTCTGCCCGGGATCGGGTTGGCGTTCGACGCGCCCATACCACTTACGGCGAGCATCGACGAAGATCATCTCCCGGCCTGGCATGCCGCGCAAATCGTCGTCGAACTTCAGTTCAATGCCGCCCAGCCCTTCATCGTCTACTCCCACATAGCCAATGGTCTGAGCCGCCAAGTCGCGCTTGGGATAAAAGCGCATCGGCTCCTTGCGGAAGTAGATCCCACGCAGGTTCAGGTTTCGGATGCGGTCGCTCGTCTCGGCATCGAGTTTGCGCTTCACCCATGCGAAGTTCTTCTGCGAGCGCAAGTGCGCCAACAATTCTTGCCCGTCAAGGTTGAGGACTGATGCCAGGATCTGTGCGGTGGATTCCTGATCGGGGATCTCGCTGGGGACTGCGAACACTGAATCGACATCGATGGACATCGCCAGTTCCGCGCCGTTACGGTCGTAGATCGTGCCTCGCCGCGGATCCACATCGATGGTTCTTCCATGCTGGCGGGAGGCGAGATTCAGAAAGAACTGGTACTTGATGATTTGCAGATAGACCAGACGTCCGAGAACCGCCGCCACCCAAAGGAAGAGCACGGCCGCAAGAATGTACAGCCTCTTGCCTGGCGCCTTGGCCGCTGCGCTTGCCCGCATTTCCCGTTTCCTCGTGTCCGCAATCCTTGTCCGGATCGCTGTCTTACTATGTGGTACAGCCTGACACTGTGGTACTGACATGCGGAAGGCGGTCCGACATGAGCGGACCGCCGCCGTGAAGCTCTCGCCCGGGTTCAGCCCGTCGCGCTGTTTTCCAGGCGTTTACTGCTGAATGGAGACCACCATGATCCCGTTGGGATTCACCTTCGCCATGACTGGACCGGCGTTGTCGCCATTGCCGCTTTCGATGATCTGCACTTGTCCCGCAACCGGCGGAATCATGCCCAACTTGCGTGCTTCAATATCGATGCGCTCCAAGTCCTTCAGCGACGACTCCTCCAGCTTCAACTCGCGATTGCTCTCGACGATCGACGTCTGCTCGGCTTTCGCCTGCTCGATGCGGTAGCCGTATTCGATGGCACTGAGGTGCTGCAGCAGATACACCATCACCAGCAGAAAGAAGACAGCCAACGTCACACCAAACGACTTCATCTCGCGGCGGCGTTTGGGATCAACCATGCGCACCACGCGCGAATTGTCGATGCGTTTGGCGAAATAGATCTCCGGCGTCCCCATGAACATGCCACGGGTCTCCGACACCTGCTCGCCCCAGCCGTTGGCGTCCTGCATTGTGGGATACATCACTCCTGCTGCCATCGTGCTCTCCTGGCGACCCTGGGATCTGTCCCAAGTTCGCTCACTGCCGAATACGTCCCGAGCCACACTCCGTGGGATATCCACAATTCCCACAGTTTTTTCCACAAAGCGTGCGAAACCGCCTGTGGGATATGTTGCAAACTTTCGCAATCAATCAAATGTTTCAATCCTGCAAAACTTATGTCCGCTCAGCCGCTCGCAGTTTCGCGCTGCGCGACCGCGGATTACGATCGATTTCTTCCTCTTCGGCGGTCACCGGCTTCTTGGTCAGCACGCGGTACGTTCCGTCGTGCGCTCCCTCGCGTAACGCATCTTTCACAATGCGGTCTTCCAGCGAGTGGAAGCTGATGATCACCAGCCTGCCACCCTTCTTCAGGACTTTCGGCGCAGCGTCTTTACTCAGCAGCGTTTGGAGGTCCTCAAGTTCTCGGTTCACCAGAATTCGGAGAGCCTGAAAGGTCTTCGTCGCTGGATGAATGCGCCGCTCAGCCCGGTTCATTGGCCGGGCCGCAGCCGATACGACCTCCGCAAGATGTGCGGTGGAGCGAATCGGCCGCGCCCGAACAATGGCTCTGGCGATTCTCCGCGACCTCCTTTCCTCACCGAATTCGTAAATCGCATCGGCAAGCTCGCGCTCGTCGAAGCGGTTTACCACTTGTTCGGCGGTCTGCCCGGACAGCGTATTCATCCGCATATCCAAGGGCGCGTCCGCCTGAAAACTAAATCCGCGCGCCGCATCCTCTAACTGCATCGAGCTGACGCCCAGGTCGGCTAGCAATCCATCGACGCTGCTCGGTGCAAGGTGTTGCGCGACTTCCGCAAAACTCGCATGCACCAACTCGAGCTTTGGCCAATCGGCCGCCAACTCCGCGGGAGGGCTCATCAGCCGCTCGCGCGCCCGTTCCAGCGCCGACGGGTCCTTATCGAAGCCAATCAAACGACCCGCTGCGCCCAGGCGTCTTGCGATTTCCCAACTGTGTCCGCCTAAGCCGAGGGTCAGGTCGATAAAGGTCCCGCCGCGCTGCACGGCCAGGAATTCGATCGCTGGTTGTAAAAGAACCGGTACGTGGCCAAACTGCTTTTTGCCCGTCTCGCCATGTTCGCGCTCGCTGGCGCTGTCCGCTCTTGGAAAGTCGTTGTCCATTCACTCCCGTTCCGAGACGTTGAATGGATCGTTCTGCCTCACTAAATACCCAGACCGTCCAGGGTTTTCGCATCCTCATCGGTAAAGGGCTGGGCCACTTCTTCGCGAAGCGCCTCGGCATTCTGTACTTCGAGGTACGTCAATCGCCCTGCCACCGAAACCTCGCCCTTCAGGTCGGCCGACTCGCGCAATACCGCCGGCAGCAGCAGACGCCCTTGCCCGTCGAACTCCACTTCCTGCCCGTAGAAACTGGTCCGCTTCAACAGT
Organism: uncultured Acidobacteriaceae bacterium; assembly: GCA_963699185.1. Lineage (GTDB taxonomy): Bacteria > Acidobacteriota > Terriglobia > Terriglobales > Acidobacteriaceae > DASRAA01. Next base: position 3,985,116 of record OY969419.1, read on the forward strand.
TTTTGCTTCGAAGTGTTGAAGGTGGACAGGCCCACCAGCTTGCGCTCGATCGTCTCCCACTCCTGAATGGGATATACATAGGCACTCTTCCCATCCCAGCTTGTGATATAGAATTTGCTTCCGTACTTCTCGTCGGCGAGGCGCTTGTATTCCGCGGGCATTTTTAGGCGCCCTTTGTCGTCCAGCCGGGTTAAGTGCGAACCGCGAAACATAAAGACTGGCCCTTGGCCTTGAACTTATTTGGTGTCCGGGAACCTCTAGCAGCTTCCACGGGAGATACCGGGTATTCCACTCGCTCCCACAATCTACCACCATTGGGCTGAATCTTACGCCCTTTCTATATCGTGTCAAGTGGAAATCTGCAGTTTTACGTGAAAGTTTTTCTGAGCCTGCGCGACAACGACAGGTTGCGCTCACTCGCCACGACCTCCACAACACTTTGCGTTTACTGAGGCGATTCTCCACCTTCGGCGTCGGGTCAATTCCCGAAGAAACCCTAAGTTGTCGGCATAAATCCGAGTATCGGAGCGACAGGCCGCCCTCGAGGGAGGCGACGAGGCCTGTAGTGATCTTCAATTAGGCCTCGAGTACCCGGTTATGGATGGATACAAAGTTTGGAAACCCTGAGATTGGGCAGTATAGTCGTTGGGTCCTGAATCGCCCCTGTAACCCAGCGTCATGAGCCAGCGTCTCTACGTCGAGCATTGGGTTCCTGTTCCCGTGCCGAAGGTGTTTGCGTTCTTCTCCGACCCGCATAATCTGCCGCGGATCATGCCTCCCTCGCAAGGCGCAAAGCTCATCAAGTTCAACCTGGTGCCGCCGCGACTGCCGGAAGGAGTGCGCCCGCATGGCCTCGAGCACATGGCAGGACCCGGTACTGAGATCACCTTCAAATTTCGTGCGATTCCCTACATACCGGTCCACGAACGCTGGACCGCGCTGATCACGGAGTTCGCATTCAATGAATACTTCTCCGACACGCAAAAGCAGGGCCCGTTCAAGTCATGGCATCACACGCACACTTTTGAACCAAAAATCGTAGAGGGACGCGAGGGCACCGTCGTCGGTGATGAAGTCGAATATGAAGTCGGCTTTGGCGCTGTCGGAAAAATGCTCGAGACGATGATTTTTCAACGCGTGATGCGTTCCATCTTCGAGCATCGGAAGCGGGCCCTGGAAGAAGTCTTCGCCGGCGAAATCGCTAGGTCGAGCTCGGCCACGACGTAAATCGGCAGCAACGGTTCCGACGTATCCGTCTCACTGTGCCTCTGTGGTGAAATCCTCTATTCTGGCTACATGGACCCCTTCGCCCTGACCTGCAAGCTCATCGACATCGAATCCGTTACCGGCAATGAAGCTAAGGTGGGCAATGCCATCACGGACGAACTCGCCGCGTTGGGCTATGTCGTAGAGCGCATGGCGGTGGAAGGCGACCGTTTCAATGTATGGGCCACTCATCCCGATCAACCGCGTCCCGAGCTAGTTCTCTCGACGCACATGGACACCGTGCCTCCCTTCATCCCGTCGTCCGAGACGCCGGAACGTATTTACGGGCGCGGTTCGTGCGATGCCAAAGGCATCATCGTGGCGCAGATTGCAGCGGCCGAGAAACTCAAGGCCGAAGGAATTCATGTGGGTTTGCTTTTTCTCGTCGGCGAAGAGCGTGACAGCCAGGGCGCGCAGACAGCGAACCAGGATCCACGCGGAGCGAAGTTCCTGATCAACGGCGAACCCACCGAAAACCGCATCGCCCTCGCCTCCAAGGGAACGCTGCGCGTGGAAGTCGTCGCCACGGGAAGAATGGCGCACTCGGCTTATCCTGAGCTGGGCGAGTCGGCAATCGAAAAGCTGCTCGACGCGCTCGAGAATGTCCGCAAAATAAAGCTTCCGGTGCATCCCAAGGCCGGGCCATCGACGATGAATATCGGCCTTATCGAAGGAGGCCGCGCGCCCAACGTAATTCCCGACCACGCCACCGCGAACCTGCTGATTCGCTTGGTCGGGCCAACCGATGAACTGCGGCGGCAAATCACGGCGACCGTGTCCGGCAACGCTGAAGCCAACTTCATCCTTGAGATTCCGTTCATGGAACTTGGCACCGTGCCCGGCGTGGACACGATGATCGCTGCGTTCACCACCGATATCCCCGCTCTCACTAATTGGGGCAAGCCGGTATTGATCGGCCCGGGCTCGACTCATGTGGCGCACACCGACGGCGAATACATCGAGAAGAAGCAGTTGGTCGAGGCGGTTGATCTCTACGCGCGGATTGCACGGCACCTGGTAACCGAGGGCGAGTCTTAGCCCGGCATAAAGTGCGGCCCTCCTCAACTGGGAATTGTGACAACAGTGTTTCTTGGCTTGTTCCCGCACGGTGTTTCTGATATCCAATCTTTGACGGTAAGACGCGGCCGTCCATGATGGTTACTGCGAAAAGCCCCGATTCGGTACCGGCAGTCAATTCTTCTTCGCCTCCGCAAATCTACAAAGTCACCCGCGGACATCCTTTGCCTTTGGGCGCCACCGTCCACCGCACCGGAGTGAATTTTGCGATCTTTTCCAAGCCCGCTACTTCGTGCAAGCTCTTGCTCTACGAGCCAGGCTTCGAGCGGGTCCTCAGTGAAATCCCGCTGGACCCTCACGTCAACCGGATCGGCCAGGTGTGGCACATCTTCGTCGAGGGCCTCGACGTCGGCGCCCACTACGCGTTCCGCTTCGACATGCAACCCAATCTTGAACCACAGATCGACCGCTTCGATCCCACCCGCAGCCTGTTCGATCCCTACGCTCGTGTGATATCGAATGGCGCAGCCTGGGGAACTTACAAGGCCGGGACTCATCCCCGAAGACACTGCGTGGTAATTGAGAACCATTTCGATTGGGGAGACGATCAGCAGCTCAACATTCCTCTGGTCGATAGCATCATTTATGAAACGCATCTGCGCAGCTTCACGCGCCATCCTTCATCAGGCGTCGCTAATCCGGGCACTTTCGCCGGACTGATCGAGAAAATTCCATACCTCAAGCAGTTGGGTGTGACTGCGGTCGAACTGCTTCCGGTGAATGAGTTTGAAGAGGCCGACACCGATCGGGTAAATCCGCTCACGGGTGAGCCTCTGGTCAACCTATGGGGTTATCAGCCAACTGCGTTTTTCGCGCCCAATACGGCATATTCCTCGAATATCGCAGACGGCGAGCAGGTGCGCGAATTCAAGCGCCTCGTCAAGTCGATGCACCAAGCCGGCATTGAAGTCATTCTCGACATGGTCTTCAACCACACCGCCGAGAATGATGAAACCGGGCCAACCTGGTCGTTTCGCGGCATCGACAACCCCACGTACTACATCCTCGACCCCGTCACCGGCAAGTATCTGAATTATTCCGGATGCGGCAATACCGTGAACTGCAACAACCCCGTGGTGCGCGACTTCATCGTCGACTGCCTGCGTTATTGGGTCACCGAAATGCATGTGGACGGTTTTCGCTTCGACCTTGCGTCGATCCTGGGACGCGGGCAGGATGGCAGAGTGCTCAAGAAACCCCCGTTGCTGGAAAACCTTGCCTACGACCCAGTGCTAGCGAACATCAAGTTGATTGCCGAAGCCTGGGACGCAGCTGGTCTGTATCAGGTCGGCACCTTACCGTCCTGGGGACGGTGGGCGGAGTGGAACGGCATCTTCCGCGACGATATTCGTAAATTTGTGAAGGGTGATGCGGGCATGACCTCGGCGCTGGCGACGCGCCTGCTAGGCAGCCCCGATCTCTATGAAACCAGCGCGCGCGAACCGTATCACAGCATCAACTTCGTGACCTGCCACGACGGCTTCACGCTCAACGACCTTGTCTCGTACAACGAGAAACACAATCTGGCCAACGGCGACAACAACCAGGACGGCAACAACGCCAACCTGAGTTGGAATTGCGGAGTCGAAGGTCCCACAACCGACGCGGCCATCAACGAACTGCGCGCACGCCAGCGCAAGAACTTCGCGGCTATCCTGCTCTTCGCGCACGGCGTGCCAATGCTCCTGTCCGGCGACGAACTGGGGCGCACGCAACAAGGCAACAACAACGCTTATTGCCAGGACAACGACGTGAGCTGGCTCAACTGGGACATGGCGAAAACCAACGCCGATCTGGTTCGGTTCTTCCAGCTCATGATTGCCTTTCGCAAGCGCTGCCCGATGCTACGACGCAACACGTTCGCGCTCGACGGGGACACCGGCTTCCACGTCACGTGGCACGGGCCCGAAACGTATGGCTGCGGAGTGGGGTCCGGAATCGCGCTCTGTCACGATGCAGTGGACGCAACTAAACAAAGACGGCAGTCGCGACGATTTGCACTTCATCGCGCATGCCCATTGGGAAGACCAGGAGTTCGAATTGCCGGATATCGGCCAACGCAACTGGTTTCGGCTGGTTGATACCGCGCTGCCCTCGCCGCAGGACATCGCCGACCAAGGTCACGAGTTTCCGCTGCAGTCGCAGGAGAGCTATCCGGTCAAAGCCCGCAGCGTGGCGATTTTCGTCGCCAAGTGAGGCGCTAGTTTTACCCGCCCATCACTTCGAACCTTCCGCTTTCTGGATTAGCCTCGCGAATCGAACCGTCGCCGATGTCGTACACCCATCCGCGTATCTCAAGCTCGCCATATCGCATGCGTTTGTTGACACTGGGATGTGTCTTGAGGTTCTCGATCTGCCGCAGGACGTTGTATTCCGTGAGGCGCTGCAACTGTTCTTCCCTAGGGCCAAATGGAACCTCTTGCAGCATTCGGTCACGCGCCGCATTGCCGTGACTCATCCATTGCTGCACACCTGGCATTCCATGTACTGCACCGGGATCCAGCAGCGCTTTCATCACACCGCAGTCGGTGTGTCCGCATACCACGATCACCGGCACTTTCAGCACGAGCATCGCGTACTCGACGCCCGCTGTCACACCGCCGACAAACTCCGCGTGCGGCGGAATCATGTTGCCGGGATTTCGCTCGATGAAGATTTCACCTGGGTCGGTCTGAGTCACCAGGTTGGGATTCACGCGCGAGTCGGCGCAGGTCACGAAGAGCCCGAGCGGATCCTGACCGCGCTTCAAGCGTTCGAACATCTCGCGCTGCGCCGGAAAAATCTCTGTCTGAAACTTGGCCACTCCGTGCGCGATCCGGGCCAGCGCGTCGTGCTTCTGCATCAGCGAACTCCTAAAAAGTTACGAAACCGCCATCCCGTTTGTGCCTCTATCAGGATGCTCGGCAGTAGTAGCTGTTCAGGGTATCAAACCGGCTAACATTTCATTCCGATGAAGGCCGGCGAAGTATCGCCGGCACGATAGAAACCTCTCGTTCGCCGAAGCGCCCATTCATGCCGCCAACCGGGCCTCCATCTCCCTGTTAGACTGATGCCCTATGCCTGATGCGCACAACGCGCTTGCCAGTGCTTCGTCGGCCTATTTGCGCTCCGCAATGCACCAGCCGATCCAGTGGAACGAGTGGGGCGAAGAGGCATTTGCCCTGGCCCAGCGCGAGAACAAGCCCATCTTGCTGGACATTGGCGCGGTGTGGTGTCACTGGTGTCACGTGATGGACCGGGAGTCCTACGAGAGCAGCGAAATCGCTGCGATCATCAACCGCGAGTTCATCGCGGTGAAGGTCGATCGCGACGAGCGTCCCGATGTTGACAGCCGCTACCAGCTTGCCGTGTCGGCGATCTCCGGCACAGGCGGATGGCCGCTCACCGTCTTCCTCACCCCCGAAGGCAAACCGTTTTATGGTGGAACGTACTTCCCTCCCGTCGATCGTTACGGGCGGCCCAGCTTCCAAAAGATTCTGCTGGCGATTGCCGATGCCTATCGTGAGCGCCGCGACGAAGTCCTGAAGTCCGCCGATGAGAGCATGAACATGCTTGCCAACGCGGAAGGCTACGCCGGACGCCACGCCGATTTCTCGCCGCGCATCGTCGGCATCATGGTGCAGTCGGCGCTGCCTATCTTCGACGCGAAACACGGAGGATTCGGCGGCGCTCCTAAGTTCCCGCATTCCTCTGCCGTCGACCTGCTAATCGACTGGTACGCGCGCACCAAGGAAGAGCGCGTCGCCACCGTGATCACCACTACCCTCACCAAGATGGCTAATGGTGGAGTCTATGACCAGCTCGGCGGGGGCTTCCATCGCTACTCGGTCGACGACCGCTGGATCGTGCCACACTTCGAGAAGATGTCGTACGACAATTCCGAGTTGCTGAAGAACTATGTGCACGCTTACCAAGTGTTCGGCTACGAATTCTACAAACAAATCGCCGGAGACATTGTTCGCTGGATGGACGAGTGGCTCACCGACCGCGAGCGTGCCGGCTTCTACGGTTCGCAGGATGCCGACATCAACCTCGATGACGATGGCGACTACTTCACCTGGACTGTCGACGAAGCCAGGGCGGTCCTGACCCCAGATGAATTCGAGGCCATCTCGCTCCACTACGACATTGCCGAAGTCGGCGAGATGCAACACAACCCGGCTAAAAACGTACTCTGGGTGCGCATGCTGGCGGACGAAGTCTCGACCACAATGGGACGTGACATTAGCGATGTTCTTGAACTGTTTGCCGTCGCTCGTGCCAAGTTGAGCGCTGCGCGGGCGCAGCGTCCCACTCCATTTATCGACAAGACGATCTACACCAATTGGAACGCACTGTGTGTCTCTGCCTACCTGCACTATGCGCGGGCGCTGGGACGGCCCGAAGCGCGCCAATTTGCGCTGCGCTCCCTTGATCGCATCCTGGCCGAGGCCTGGGATCAAGAGCGTGGCCTGTCGCACGTCATCGCCTACGGTGACGCCAGCGCCGACAAACGCTTCGTGCGCGGCCTGCTTGATGACTACGCCTACACGGCCATCGCCTGTCTCGATGCCTACGAAATCACAGGCGATCTCAGCTACTTCCGCTTCGCCCAGCAAATTTCGGACCAGATGATCAGCCGCTTCGCCGATCCCACTTCTGGCGGCTTCTTCGACACCGAGCCTCCGCTGGAAGAACGTCTGAAGCTGGGCGCTTTGTCTGCCCGCCGCAAGCCCTTTCAGGACGCCCCCACGCCTGCAGGTAATCCTTGCGCCGCCATTGCCCTGTTGCGTCTGCATGCCTACACCAACGACGCTAAGTATCTCGACAAGGCCGAAGACACATTGGAGGTTTTCGCGGGTGCCGCTGAACAATTCGGTATCTATGCGGGAACGTACGGCCTTGCGGCATCATGGCTAGCTCGTCCCCATACCCAAGTGGTCATCGTCGGTGAAGACGAGACGGCTAAGGCGTTGCTTAGGGCCGCTTCCGCTCCGTACGCCGTCAACTTGTCGGTAGTGCATTTAACTGACAGCGAGGCTGTTGCGGAAAACCTACCTCCCGCGCTGGCCGAAACGATTCCAAATCTGCCTGCGCTGAAGGAGAAGAAATCGGTCGCAGTGATCTGCACCAACTTCACCTGCCAATCGCCAATCGAAGACCCGGAGGCGCTCGCGACTGCTCTGCGCCAGGCAGTACTCGCCCCTTAACATTTCCGGGACATTTGCCGATAAAGGAAATCGTGACGCCGCCATCTCAGGCCAGGAGAGCGGCAGCACCGCAGTTAGCCGGATCGGCAGGGTGAACCCACCCTGCTCTTCTGGCTTCGGTCGAAGATCTACCTTCGCAGGAGAGCCAAAATCCTATACGGCGCGCGAGCGCTGGGACTGTTGTCAATACGCCTCATCCAGCAACTCCACCACATGCGCGACCCGCGCATTCATCTTCGCGCGCTTTACGCCCGCGCGAAATTGCAGCACGCACCCCACGTTAGCGGTGGCGATGATCTCCGGCTGGACGCTGGCGACGTAACCCATCTTCTCGTCGAGCACTTTCATCGAAATCTCGTTCTGCACCACGTTGTACACTCCGGCACTACCGCAACACGAGTCGGCGCGTGGCGACTCGACCACCTCCGCGCCCACATGGCGCAGCAGTTGCCGAGGCGCGCTGCGCACGCCCTGGGCATGCGCCAGGTGACATGAATCCTGATAGGTCACCCTCACGTGCAGCGCCTGTCTGGGCTTCAACAAGCCCACCTCGGCAAGATATTCATTGATGTCCCGAACCTTCACCGTAAATGTCTCTGCTCTCTCCGCATACGCTAGATCATCGTGGAGCAGCGTGGCGTATTCTTTCATCGTCGAGCCACACCCGGCTGCATTCGTCACGATCGCATCGAACTCCGGGCTGAGCATTGAGTCTATGTTGCGCCGCGCCTGCTGGCGCGCGAGATCAAGCAGACCAGCGTGCAACTGCAGCGCGCCGCAACACGCCTGTCTCGCCGGAATATGCACCTCGATCCCGTTCTTGGTCAGCACGCGGATCGTAGCCCGATTCAGTTCAGCAAATGCCACACTCGCCACACATCCAACCAGCAGCGCCACTCTGCCGCGCCGCTCCCCTTCCGCCGGAAAAACGCGCCCCAAGTCTTTGAACGAAAACTCGCTTTCGATCCGCGGTGAAAGCGCATCCAGTTGCTCTACCCCCAGGAGCTTGAGCACTCCGGTCGTGCGGGCCAACGACTGCAATCCCGACCGCTGATAGAAGCGAATGAAACGCGCGTGGCGCGCCAGGCTCCTAAACGACGGCAGAATGTCCGCATAGAAGTGGTCGCGCAGTTTCGCCGCCAGCCACGGGCGCTTATAGTTCTCGGCGATCTGCGCCCGCGCCTGCTCCAGCAGGCTGCCATACGCGACTCCAGACGGACACGCCGTCTGGCAGTTCAGGCAACCGAGGCAGCGATCGATGTGGGTCACGAACGAATCGCTCAGCGCCAGCCGGCCTTCGTCCACCTGCACGATCTGATAGATGCGGCCGCGCGGCGAATCCATCTCCGTCCCCAGCGCACGGTACGTCGGGCACTGGTCAAGGCACAGCCCACAGTGCACACAACGCGAGTACAACTCCCACGTTGGTTTCTCATGCGCAGAGAAGTTCGAGTGGTGGGTCACGGTGGTTGTGGGCGCGGTGCTCAGAGGATATCCCTCCCGCGCAAGACGTTGTTTGGATCGAGTGCCCGTTTCACTGCCCGCATGCTTTCCGAATTCCCACGGGTATTTCTCCACGGATTGTTGGCGCAGTCGACTCTAATGCTGACATTGTCTCCAAATTCTTGCAGCAGGTCGTCCACGACAGATAGAGCTGAGGAAACCTCCAGGTTAATGATCTCTGTCACCGCCCGAACATGCCCAACACCCACCCGACCAATGAACGCAACACCTATCGCTCCTCGATCGTCGATGGAGTTCAAGACATTGACCACGCGAAGGACGTCTTTTGGCGCCACGGTAATCTCGAGGGTCGGCCGCATACCTGCAATCGCCCGCCAGTTACACGGATCGGTCCTGTCAGGTGCAGGTCGAAAGTCTCTTACCGAGAGCCACATCCTCCGCTCGTCCTCTCCCTCAAGCTCTCGCGTAATCGCCGCTCCCAACTCCTTGCGATACCGCGCCAGCACCGCATCGCTGCCCGCAGCACGTGCGCAAATCACCCAGGCATCAGAGGTCATCTCTGGACGCATTAATTTGCGGGCGCCCGGCGACACCAACTCCAGGCACATGGGAGCCAGCGGCGAGCGCATTACTAGATCGCGAAAGTTTATTGCTTCGTCTGCTGTCCCGAACTCTGCCAGAAATGTTCGCGTCTGCCTCGGCGCTGGAAACAACTTGAAACTGGCCGACGTGATGACCGCGAGAGTTCCGTAGCTGCCGATCAGCAACTTCATCAAGTCGTAGCCCGCGACATTTTTCACCACGCGGCCGCCGCCCTTCGCGCGCCTCCCATCGCCCGTCACAAACCGAATTCCAATGCAGAAGTCCCGCAATGCCCCGTAGCCGTGGCGCAGCGGACCGTGACTTCCGGTGGCGAGAACACCGCCGATCGTTGCTTGCTCGGGAAACGGCGCATCACAGGCAAACAGCAGGTTGTCTTGCGCGACCATGGCGCTCAGCTGTGCGAGTGTCACGCCCGCGCCCACACCTACCGTCAGGTCGGCGTGGTCGTAGTGCTCGACATTTGTGAGACGCGAAGTCTGCAGAACGATGTCGCACTTCCCCATGGGGCCAAGACTCGTCAGGCCTCCCTCGGGACAGAGGCCGAGCCCACGCGCATTGGCCAGCCCCACAACGGCTGCGACCTCTTCCGCTGAGCCGGGTTTTACCACCGGCATTGGATACCCAGCTACACCCTCTACACAAATGTGGTGCGCGAATGACGCTTCTTCGCTTACGTGCTCCTCCCCGCATATCGCGCGCAGCTCGCGCGTTACGTCGAGCGAGATTCCCGTCGCGCTCACATGCCCTCCGCTTGCAGCACCGGGTTTCGCGACGCCCCGCGCGTCTCGGCGCACACCCGCGTGGTGGGAAACAGCTTGCCCGGATTTAGCACTCCCGCCGCATTGAATGCGTTGCGCAGGCTAAGCATCACGTCGAGATCTTCGTCGGTAAACAGCAGCGGCATCAGGTCGCGCTTCTCCAGTCCCACGCCATGCTCTCCCGTGATCGATCCACCCACCGACACACAGTATTCCAAAATGTCGCGGCCCGCCTGTTGTACCAGCTCCAACTGCGCCGGGTCCCGCGGATCGAACAGGATCAACGGATGCAGATTCCCGTCACCTGCATGAAAGATGTTGCCAATCCGGAGCCCATACTTCTTCGCCACGCCTCCGATAAACTGCAGCACTGCCGGAATCCGCGTCCGCGGTACCACGCCATCCTGCGAATAGTACGAAGGTGCGAGTCGCCCCAGCGCAGCGAAGGCATTCTTGCGGCCTTTCCACAGCAGCGCGCGTTCATTCTCGTCCTTCGCGCGCCGCACCTCGCGCGCCCTCTGCTGGACGCAGACCTCCCGCACCGCTTCGGCCTGCTCCTCCACTTGCTCTGCCAGGCCTTCCAGCTCGATCAGCAACACTGCCCCCGCATCCAGCGGATACCCCGCATGACACGCGGCTTCCACCGCCCGCAACGTCCAACCGTCGAGCATCTCCAGTGCCGCCGGAGTAATGCCCGCAGCCGTAATCGCTGACACGGTGCGAGCTCCGTCGTCGATGGTCTCGAAGATTCCCAGCAGCGTCGCCACGCGCTCGGGACGCCGCAACAGCTTCACCGTAATTTCGGTGACGACGCCAATAGTCCCTTCTGAGCCGACAAAGAAACCCGTGAGATCGTAGCCGCTGCACTCGGCTGCCTTGCCGCCGAACCGCACGACCTCGCCGCTCGGCAGCACCACGGTCACGCCAGTCACGTGGTTCACCGTGACGCCGTGCATCAGCGTATGCGGGCCACCGGAATTTTCCGCTACGTTCCCGCCAATCGTGCACGCCTTTTGGCTTGAAGGATCGGGCGCAAAGTACAGTCCCAGATGTGCCACATTGTCAGATAACGTTTGGTTTACGACTCCCGGCTGCACCACCGCGCGATAATTCTCCGCGTCGACTTCCAGGATCCGGTTCATGCGCGCGAAGGCCAGCACCACTCCGCCCTCGGGCGAGATAGCGCCGCCGCTCAGTCCCGTGCCCGCGCCCCGCGCGACAACCGGAAACCCGGCCGAGCCGGCCAGTCGCATGATCTGCGAAACGTGTTCCGTAGTTTGGGGAAATACGACAGCGGAAGGGGTGCGCTTACGCACTCCTGCGTCGTACTCGTACATCATCAGGTCTTCGGGACGGTCCAGTACGGCGTCGCGCCCCGCGATTTTCCGCAGCTGATCGACCACCGCCGGGATGCGCATAGGACGCCACTGAGTTTAGCACCGCGGACGCTAGCGGTGCGCCGGATCCCGTGTCAGCTCACCGAAGTCTGAATATAGGCGCGCATCATATCCGCCTCGCCCGACTTCTCGTCCAGGGTATGCCGCAGCAGGTCGCGCAGTGAGAGAAACCCCACCAGCGTACTTCCGTCGCACACCGGCAGGTGCCGGATGCCGTGCGTCTGCATCATGACCATGGCGTCTTCGCAACTCGAGCCCGGCGCCAGCGTTCTGAGTTCCGTGCTCATCACCTCGCGGATGCGCGTGGTCTGCGGATCGCGGCCTCGAGTCACCACCTTGCTCATGATGTCGCGCTCGGAAAAAACTCCAACCAGGGTGGTGCCATCCAGCACGGGGACCGCGCCGACCTTGCACTCAACCATGTAACCGGCGGCCTCAATCACTGTCTGGTCTGGTTGGACATAGTGAATCGTTCGATGGATCAGCAAATCTCGAATCGTTGCCATAGTGCCTCCGCCGAAGTGGGGGGCTGAGAAGTGGGCATCCGCAATCGGAGGGAGTATAGCCCGTACCTCGCCCGTCAAGCAAAGAGAAAAATCGCGATTTTGTGAGGATTTGGCCCGTGGGCGCCCCAACCTTATCGCGGCTTTTTGGCGATAGGGTGGGCAATACCGTGCAAGACATCCCCGCAGCAACGCTGCTATCCTCAAAAATTGACCTGACAGCTCCTAAGGAGGCTTCACCCGCATGGCGCTCAGCATGGAAGGACGCACGGTGGTTGTTTTTGGAGTAGCCAACAAGCGCAGCATTGCCTGGGCCATCGCGCAGCACATGCAACAGGCGGGCGCGACGCTTGCGATTACTTATCAAAATGAGCGCCTGAAGCAGGAAGCCGACGACATGATCTCCGCCCTACCCAACGCCACCGGATTCCAGTGCGACGTCTCCAGCGACGATGAGATCGCCTCGCTCTTCGCCGAGTTGAAGGCGAAATACGGCAAGCTCGATGCTGTCGTCCACAGCATCGCCTACGCTCCGGCGGAGACGATGCAGAACGAGTTCGTCCAGACCAGCCGTGAAGCCTTCCGCATTGCCCTCGACACCAGCGCCTACTCGCTGGTCGCAATCTCCCGCGGCGCGGCTCCCCTGATGACCGACGGCGGAGCCATCCTCACGATGACGTATTACGGCGCGGAGAAGGTCGTCCCTCGCTACAACGTCATGGGAGTGGCGAAGGCCGCGCTGGAGGCCTGCGTGCGCTACCTCGCTGCCGACCTCGGCAAACACAAGATTCGTGTCAATGCCATCTCTGCCGGCCCCCTCAAAACTCTGGCGGCGCGTGGCATTGGCAGCCTGGGCGAAATGATGAAGTCCCACGCTGAAAAGGCTCCCTTGGGCCGCAATGTCGAAGTGAGCGAGGTCGCCTCAACGGCAGTGTTTCTGGCCAGCGACGGCGCCACCGGCATCACCGGAGAGACGATCCACGTCGACTGTGGGTACAACATCATGGGGTTCTGAGGGATTGGGTAGCTAATACTCTTGCGATCCTGGCGGTGGGACGCTGCGACGCTCAATTTCATGATGAGATGTGACCAGCGATTCTAGGTTTGAATGCCCGCTCCAGCTGCTCCTTCGACCTCGTTCGGGAAGAGCTGATGCTCAATTCTGTCCGAGAGAATTTCCCAAGCGGATTCCAATATTTGGTTGCTCCGGGCGGGCAGACCCGTTGGAAGATAAGCCTGGAGTGTAGCCATCAGCTTTTCATCGGCGTTCAGCCAATGTTGCAAGAAGCCGTGGAGCGGCAGGCAGTCTCCGAAAGGTATGATTAGTTCCAAAGTTTCAACGTCTATGCAGAAATGGGGGGCGAACGGATGCTGACGTGAGGTCCTGTTTACCCAAGAAATCGTCAAAATAGGTGTTCAGTAAGCAGCTCATTAGCAAATTCCCACCAAGGTCATCTAATGTTACTAGCAGTGGATAGATCGTTTTGACTTTGCTCGTGTCCAAGCCATTCACGATCATCCTGCCGTCAGCCACAAATAACTGCTTGATGGCGGCAGCGAGTTGATCCACCCCCTTTTTCTTTCCATCTTCTTCATCTCGCACGAGCTTCCGTTCGATTTGCGTGAGAAGCCGGAGATGATCGCCTCTGTATTTGGCCTCGGCACTGAACATGCTCGACTTATACTCCAGAACAACCAATGCGTCCCCAACAAGAAGAAGCCCATCGCACACTTGAACTGCAGGGTCGTCCGCACGCCGAGGATCAGGTATGAAAAGAGCACCGGATTGCTTCGCTGCCACGGCGAGCTGCTCATTTACGTACGACTCAAAGACTCTCCCCCAAAAACGACGCAGCTTGTTGCCAACGTCGCGATTGCTGTTGTTCACGGTCCAATAGGGCCCAAACGCAAACTTCTCCAGCAAAAATAGGACGTCGGCAGGCAACATCCCGTACCGCTCCACGAGTAATGGCCTGTCACGAAAGACCGTAAAGTCATTTGCTCCGAAGTCCCGACTGTGAATGCGTTCCACCGCTTCCTCGGGATGAATTTTCAACTCTGAGATAAATCGTTCAATGACGTCGCGCTGTATAGCGGTCGTATGAAAATTCTCTTCTCTAACAGCGGCTGCCCAAGCATGCTTTTGCAAGGCCGACAGATCCACAGTCGCACACCGCGAATAGAGTCCGAATGCCAGCGCCTCATAGTCGTCTAGGCTGATGTGCACTTTATTCTTAAACTCGGATGCAATATCGATGAAGTCGGGGTCTTGCTGAAGTCTTCGAGCGTGGTCGGCGATCATGAGGTGCGAACGAACGATACGTCTCTCTCCGTGCGAACCACCATACTCCGACACCGCGACAAACTCGGTCAATACTCGCATGATCCTGTCCCGATCAATTAACTTGCTCTTTGAGGCAGACGCGAGAAGGCTGTAATGAAACTGGTCATTAGCCATCAAACAAATCGTCCCAAACAGGCCAGGCATTTCGTTGAGAATGTCACCGCCATCTTCCGGGCAATGTTCAATGGCGAGCTTCATGATCAATAGAAGCTGCCGCCGATGAAAAACAGCGTCGTGATTCGTCATTCCCGAACTTAGGCAGTACCAATCAGCACGTATTGGTTCAAAGAAAGCTCTAATCAGGAGTTCGTAGTGGGTGCGGTCGTCACCGCCCTGCCAAAGCTTGAGGATCATCCCGATCACTGAGCATAGATATAGGATCGATTCCCGCGAATAGCGACACTAAGCAACGAGATCAATTCCTCGGTGGTACTTTTTCGTCCATGCATGACCTCGAACGTCGCGTAAGTTTCGAACTTCATCTTTCACTCTGTTAAGAGGACCTGTCGGGGTGCCGGGTATCCCATCCTTTCGCCGGTTTTGCGAAAGGGTGGGAGCGAACGCTCTCGACCTTCGCCGCACTTGAGTCCCGGCACAAACTACCCTCTGTCTCTGAGGATCGCGGCCATCACCCGGGGATTGCGCCGTCCGTGCAACACTGCAACGATCCATAGGGGTCTTTCTTCCGGCGCGTAGGCGATCAGGAAGTCACGAACCAATATGAATCGTAATGGGCGCGACGTGAGGTCCGGGCGTTTGTGGCCCTGATCGGGAAAAGACACGAGTGCGTCGAAGCTCGCCAAAACGTCCGCAATCACTCGGTCAGCGGCGTCGAGATTATCCTCAGCAATGAAATCCCAAATCTCGTCGAGGTCGATGACCGCTTCCGGGTGGAAATCGTAGCCGGTCACGAAGCTCGCGGAGATCGCCGGGCCGCGCTCTTCTCGCGCAAGCGGGCTATGGCATCGTCGCCGGGAATGGGCTTCACTCTGCCGCTTTTCAGGTCGTCATAGCGACCATTGAGCGTTTCCCGTGTCTGTGCCAGCTCGTCAAAGTACCCAAGCACGGCGTCCTCCACCAGCTCGTCCGTCGGGCGTCCGGTTTCGCTTGCCAGCTCGTCAAGCTTGGCTTGCAGGTCGGGTTTAAAATGCACTTCCATCGGCTTTAGAGTACGAGAAAAGTCTCGGTGAGGCAACGGCCAGTTCACTTACGCGCGAGCATCAGCTAGTTGGTAAATTCGGCGCACGTGGATTTGCTTCTCGCGCTTGCGGGCTTGGGCGATGTCGTATGACGACTGCATTCTCATCAGTGTATCCATCTTCACCCCAAAAGCCTTTTCGATGCGTAGCGCCATGTCTCCCGAGAGGCCGGCCTTGCCGTTGAGCAGGCTGGATAGCGCGGGCCGCGAAACATGAAGCGCCTGCGCCGCTGCCGTGACCGACAGGCCAGCGGGGACAAGTATCTCTGTACGGATGAAATCTCCGGGATGGGGCGGGTTCTTGATAGGCATGGCGTTGGCTCCTTCTGTCCTAGTGGTCGTCTTCCAGATTTACGTCGTAGATTTCGTGCTCTGCCGTGTCGATGCGGAACGTCAGACGCCGGTTCCGGGTAACGCTGAGGCTCCATGTACCCTTGCGGTCGCCGGTTAGCCTATGCGCCTTCCACGCCGGGAGCGCATGCAATTCGTCGGAGTCTTCCATATCATCGAGGAAGGCCAGCATCTTGCGCAGTTTGTCCACCGTATCGGGTGGCACGCCCTTTACGCTGTCGTCCTCGTAGAGCTTTTCCAGGCCCTTATGAGAGAAGTTCCGTATTCTCACCGGACGACTGTAGCCTGTAGCTTAACACTTGTCAACCCTGATCGTCGATGCGAGTTCGTGCTTAGCTCGACCTTAAGGCTGACTTTGGATTCAGTGTCTGGTTCACGTGGCCGGGATCGTGGGCGATGAGGGTCAGATAGGCTTGCCGGCTGCCCAGTTCCCAAAATGGGATCATTCGGTTACTTTCGTCAGTCTGACCTGCCGATTTTTCGTGACACTGCTAGTCAGGCCTTGCCACACAGGCGTCGCTCGGTCGGTTCTTTGCTTCGAAAATACCTCCCAGGAGGTCCCGTGGGCGGGTTGGGTCTTTGAAAACTAGGGCACCATCCTTAGGTTCTCTCAACGCCGACCGGACCAGTTTGACAAGTGGGGTCGGACCACCACATAGAACTACGGCCTTCCCGGGGCTCTGCGCGCAAGAGTCTACATGGATACCGAGACACATTTTCATGGCCTAAGGTGGCCTTTAGGTCATGCGGGTTTGACAAATCCACAATCATCCCGACGGGATGCCGTCCCAAGCCCGATACCATCTAAGAACCCTGATTCCCCCCGACCGTCCGCCGCAAAACAAGAACTAACTCTTTTGTTTGTGATACTTTACATGTAACCCATTTGTTTGTACTACTTTGCACGTAATTTTAACGTAAGTCCATGATTCTAATCAGCAGGGGGAGGGGGGTACCACCATCAAGCCCCATGCCCCATCGTGGCGCCGGTTTTGCGAAAAGGTGGGAGCGAACGCCCACGACCTTCGTCGGGACTTGTCCCGCACCTGTTTCGACTTGCACTCAATTGACTGGCGTGATTACAATGTAATTACACAAAGAGGACTTGCCAATCATGAAGACTGAACTCGTCCGTATCGGCAATTCACGAGGGATTCGCATCCCGAAACCCCTGATCGAGCAGTGCGGCTTGGAAGGTACCGTTGAGCTGTCGGTCGAGAATGATCGCTTGGTCGTATCTCCGGGGCGAAGCCTGCGTCACGGATGGGACGAGGCATTTACCAAAGCTGGATCTTCGGAAAATGATGAGCTGTTGCTGGGTTCTATCGAGGGCAACGAGTTCGACCGGAGCGAATGGAAGTGGTAGCTCACTCGCCGCGTCTCGACGAAGTGTGGCTGGTATCGCTCGACCCCACCCGCGGCTCTGAAATCAAGAGGACGCGCCCTTGCCTGGTGGTATCGCCTGACGAAATGAATCAGCATTTGCGGACCGTGATCGTCGCACCAATGACCACCACCGAGCGCCGTTATCCCACGCGTGTTGGTTTGACGTTTCAGGGAAAAGCTGGACAGGTTGCACTTGATCAGATTCGCGCCATCGATCACGACCGCCTGGTGCGAAGGCTTGGGAGCATTTCCGCTAGGACGGCTCAACTTGTGTCGGCAGTTCTGGTTGAGATGTTCGGCCGCGAAAGCTAGTCTCTCGATTGTCGCCGTAAGACAATCTTCCGTTCCCACTCCCCCCGCCGCTCGATCGCGATCTCTACATCGCGCTCTTTCACTAGTCGCGGAAACTTCTCTCCCCATTCCAGCACCACTAGGTTTCCATCTTCGGCGAAGAGTTCGTCGAGACCCAGCGTCGCCAGATCCCGTTCCGTCTCGATGCGGTAGAGGTCCACGTGGTAAAGGTTTACTTCGGGTCCGTGGAATTCATGGATCAGTGTGAAAGTCGGGCTGGTCACGTCTTCCTGCGACGCGGTCTGGAGGCCTTCGGCGATACCTTTGACCAGCGTGGTCTTGCCGGTCCCCAGATCGCCCCGCAGGATGACCACACGCGCATCTTTCAGAGTAGCCGCCAGGTGGCGCCCCAGGGCGATGGTCTCGTCAGCTGAATGCGTAATGTATTCGCGGGTGGTCATCTCGACCGGCCTGATCGTCGTTTCTCTTGTTGTCATCTTGAGCGAAAGCACGTAGCGCCGAAGTCCAAGGACACCCTGCTCCTAAAAACTGCCCGACCTCTTCGCGCTGGCAACTGGCAACTGACTACTGGAAACTCTTTGCCGCGCTCATCCACGAATGCGCACTACCCTGTCGTGCGCCCACCGCGTCGCCCTGCGAAACGCCCCTGGCAATCCAGTGAGCAAATCCGTCGCGACCAGCGAATGTTCGCCAACGGTTTCTGCCGCTACGTCACCTGCGAGCCCATGCAGGTACACCGCGGCTACTGCTGCTCGGGCCGCATCACTCGGCATCTGTGCGAGAATCCCCGAGGTCATACCCGTCAGTATGTCGCCCGTCCCTCCGGTCGCCATTCCCGGATTGCCCGTGGGATTCACCCAAGCCGTACCATCTGGCAGCGCGATGATCGTGAGGTTGCCCTTCAGCACCAGCACCAGGCGATGCTCACGCGCGAAATCGCGCGCCACGTTCAGCCGATCGGCCTGCACGGCCTTGGTTGAAATTCCCGCCAGACGCGCCATCTCACCCGGATGCGGCGTCAAAACCAAGGCACGCTTGCTGCCATCCAGCAGTTCCGTCTTGCCCGCGAACGCATTCAGTCCATCGGCATCGATCACCAGCGGATACTTCAGCGTGCGTACCGCTTCGTGCACGAACTCCACCGTCTCTGGATGCCTTCCGATCCCTGGCCCGATCGCCACTACGGTCATGGTCGAGGCCAACTGCTGCAGCTTGCCGCTCCTCAGCGAAGCGATGCCGATGCCGCCGGTGTTGGTTTCCGGCAGCGGCTCGGTCATCAACTCGGCTGCGAATCCTGCAGCGTTGGGTAACGCGCTCTTCGCGGTTGCGACCGTCACCAGCCCCGCGCCCGCGCGCAACGCGGCCATGCCAGCCATAGCGGCCGCGCCTGACTTCCCCAGCGAACCGCCCACGATCAACACATGGCCGTACATTCCCTTGTTGCTGTCCATGGGACGCGGCGCCAGGAATGCGGCAAGGTCGTGCGCCGTCGTGACTTCGAGCTTGAGCTTGGATTCGATCGCCGCATCGGGCGAGCCGATCGGCGCAACCACTACCGCGCCGCGCGTCAGTTCGCCGAACAAATGCGCCGGGCGCGGAGCGGTGAAGGTGACGATGGCATCCGCCCGCGCGATCCCTTCGCCTGCCTGCGCGATCATAGCGTCGGAATCGGCACCCGACGGAATGTCCACCGCCACAACCGGCTTGCCGCCGCGATTGAGCGCCGCGATCGCCTCTGCATACAGCCCCTTCACCGGAGGCTTAAATCCTGTGCCAAGGATCGCATCGACCAGCAAGTCACAATTCCCCAAGCTGCGCGATGCTTCCGCCTGCAATTCCGCCGACGACTGCACCACGATAGGACGCACCGGCAACCGCTCGAACATCGTCGCGGCATCGCCCTTCAGCTCAGAAGGCGACGCCAGCAACAGCACCTCAACCACGCGGCCCGCATGGTGTAGCCGGCGCGCGACCACGAAGCCATCGCCGCCGTTATTGCCCTTGCCGCACACTATGGCGATGCGGTCCGCACTTCTGAAATTTTCCAGTATGAACTGCGCCACCGCAGTGCCGGCGTTTTCCATCAACGTCAGCGACGGCACGCCGAATTTTTCAGTCGTGGCGCGATCGATCTCGCGCATCTCCGCCGCCGTCGTGATCTTCACGCGTGCTCCGAAGCTGACTCTTCCAGCTTCCGCAGGCCTTCGGGATCGCCCATGGCGATCAGGTGGTCGCCAACATGAATCACCTCATCCGGCGGAGGGTTAAAGCGCATCGCAGTGTGCTCGCCTTTAATGGCCAACACAATTACGCCCAACTCCTGGCGAATGCGCGAGCTTTCCAGCGTCTGCCCGGCAAAGCGCGCCCCCTTTTCCACCTTGACTTCCTCAATCTCCAGCGGACGCTTCTGGTTCATGGCGGTATCGAAGAAATCAACTACGTTGGGACGCATAAACGTTTGCGCAATTCGATAACCCGCAAAACGATACGGCGATACCACCGAATCGGCGCCCGCCGTGAGCAGATGCTTTTCCGCATCTTCTTCCGCCGCGCGAGCAATGATCTTGATCTTGGGATTGAGGCTGCGCGCCGTCAGGATGATGTAGATATTGACGGCGTCTGTGGTCGTCGCCGCCACCAGCCCCTGCGCATGTTCAATGCGGAGTTGGTGTAGCACCGGCGCGAGGGTGGCGTCGCCCACTAGAGTGAGCCAGCCTTCCGACGAGTAGTTCTGCAGTTTCTCCTCGCTGGTATCGACTACAACGAACGGCAATGGCCTGCGTGCCAGCTCGCGGGCCGCACTTCGCCCCACGCGACCAGCTCCGCAGATGATGAAATGACCCGTCAGCCGGCTGATCTCGCGGTCCATGCGTCTCCTGCCGAATACTGATTGAAGCTCGAATTCTAGCAAAGTGCGCGACGCGCCTCCGACTAGCAGAAGCACGAGTCCCACACCGGTAATAATGACAAAGCTGTTGAACAGTCGTCCGGTGTGCGATAGAGGATGAATCTCTCCATACCCGATGCTGGTAATGGTGGTGAGTACCATGTAGAAGCCATCGAAGAACGTCCAGCCTTCGATGAAGTGGAACCCCGCAATCCCCACAATCACCAGCAGCACCAGGAGGATCGCAAGCAGTTTGAGATTGTACGGGACTTTCACGTCAGCCATTCTGCGCGATGGCAGCGCCTTCGCGCAATGACGCATCTCACGCCGGCAAAATAAACGCCCTTCCAAAAGGAAGGGCGTTAACTAACCGACGTAACGATATTGCGCTACCAGCGCGCACCCTCTTCGGTGTCGACCGGCATGTGCTGCACGCGGCTGTTGTGCCGCCCGTACCAGAAGTAGATGACTAAGCCAATCAGCAGCCAGATAATCAGCCGCGCCCAGTTCACCCAGCCCAGCTTGTACATCATGTAGCCGTTGAACAGTATGCCCATGATCGGGATGAACGGCACCCACGGGGTGCGGAACGGTCGCGCCTGTCCGGGATTGGTCTTTCGCAGAATCATGATCGCGATGCAGACAATAACAAACGCCAGCAGCGTGCCGATGTTCACCATCTTGCCGATATCGTCAATGGGAGTAACGCTGCCCACAATGGCCGCCAGCAATCCCACCAGGATCGTGTTTTTCCATGGGGTCCGATACTTGGGGTGGATCGAGGCGAAGAACTTCCGTGGCAGCAGGCCATCGTTCGCCATCGCGTACAACACGCGAGTCTGGCCCAGCAGCATCACCAGCATCACGCTGGTGAGGCCGGCCAGCGCGCCCGCCGTAATCAGGTGCGAGGCCCATATCAGGTTGCGGTCCATGAAGGCGCGCGCGATCGGCGCTTCGATATTCACTTCGCGCCAAGGCACCATGCCGGTCAAAATGCCCGCCACCGCAATGTAGAGCACGGTGCACACCACGAGCGAAACGATGATGCCAATCGGAAGGTCCCGTTGCGGCTTCTTGGCTTCCTGCGCCGTGGTCGACACGGCGTCGAACCCGATGTACGCAAAGAAAATGTATGCCGCACCTGCGCCGATTCCCGAAAAACCATATGGCGCGAAGCTGTGCCAGTCGCTTCCCCAGTTCGAAAAATCGACGTACTTAATGCCCAGGATGATGACGAACAGCACGACTGCCAATTTGATCGCTACGATCGTCGCGTTGAAGCGCGCACTCTCTTTGATGCCCACCACCAGGATCCACGTGATGATCAGCGCGATGATGAATGCCGGCAGGTTGAAGCCAATCTCAACCCCGAAAATGCTTGGCGCAGCCAGCAGATCGTGCGCTCTCTGTACCAGTTCTGTAGGTTGCGAGCCCTTGATCGCATCCACTGCCTGCATGAAAGCCTGAGTGCCCGGTACGATTCCTGGGTTTTGCGACAAGGCCATCTGGTGCGCCACCGTGTCTTGCGCAGTACGGATTCCCGTCCAGTGGTCATACGCCAGCCATAGCGGCATGTGGATCTTGAAAATCTTGAGAAACTCGATGAAGTGGTTCGACCAGCCCGACGACACAGTGCTGGCGCCCATCGCGTATTCCAGCGTCAAGTCCCACCCGATGATCCACGCGAACAGCTCACCCAGCGTGGCATACGCGTAGGTGTAAGCGCTGCCTGCCAGCGGAATCATTGCCGCGAACTCCGCATAACACAGGCCAGCAAAAGCGCATCCCAGTCCCGAAAGCACAAAGGAGAGCATTAACCCCGGCCCGGCGTAATGCGCGCCCAGCCCGGACAGCACAAAAATGCCCGCCCCGATGATTGCCCCGATGCCAAGCGCCACCAGGGATACCGGTCCTAGTTCACGTTTCAGGCTGTGCGCGCCGTGCTCGTGTGCCTCGGCCAGCAGCACCTTCATCGGCTTTCTCTTGAACAGATCGGTCTTTCCGGTGTGTCTCTCCTCCGAGATCATGCTGGCCGCCTCTCTGCGCGATTGCGACTGGACCAAAGGTAATACACGGGGATGCCTAGCAACACGATGATCAACCCCGGCCACGTGTACTGAGGCTTATAACGTAACAACACTATATCAATGAAAACCGCCATCAGAATATAGATTGCGGGAAGCACCGGATATCCAATTGCCCGGTAGGGCCGTGGAATGTCTGGGCGTTTCACTCGCAGCACGAACAATCCAGCAATCGTCAAGATATAGAACACTAGAACCGCGAAAATGATGTAGTCCAGCAGTTGGCTATAGCTGCCCGAGATGCAGAGCACGCACGTCCACACACACTGCATCATCAGCGAATGCGCCGGCGTGCGGTACTTGGGATGCAGCTTGGCTGCTCCCTTGAAGAACAAGCCGTCCTTTGCCATCGCGTAATACACGCGTGCACCTGACAGAATCAGTCCGTTATTGCAGCCGAATCCTGAGATCAGGATCATAACGGCCATGATCTGCGCGCCCCATGGGCCGAAGATCACCTGCATCACCGCGGTTGCAACCCTGTCCTCAGACGCGTATTGAATGCCACGCGCCAGAATGGTGGTTCCGTTCGGATCCCCCACCAGCGGCAGAACGCTCAGATAGACCACGTTCGCCATCACATATAAGAAGATGACGACTCCCGTTCCAATGGCGAGCGATAATGGCAGGTTGCGCTGCGGATTACGAACTTCCCCGGCCGTAAATGTCACATTGTTCCATGCATCGGCCGAGAACAATGACCCCACCTGCGCTATCGCTAGGATCGTGATCGTGCCCACCAGCGCGATGGGACCTCCTACGCCGACCTGCACTGGATGCAAGGCTGAGAATCCTGCGTTGTGCCAAAAGTTCGCGCCAAAATTCGCGGCGATGGCCTGCGCGTTGCGGCCTATGAAGATTCCCAGTATCACGAGCCCCAGCAAGGCCACGGTCTTCGCGAAGGTAAAGACGTTCTGCACCGCCGCGCCGGTACGGACGCCGAAGATGTTCAGTACCGATAGGAAGATCACCACCAGCACGGCCACCAGGTTCTGGGTGTTCAGGCCGACATCCATGTTGCCCAGCACCATCGGCCCGACTGCGATAGGCGGCACATGCGCAATATGCCAGATCCAGTTTGACGAACTGACGGAAGGAAAGAAGACACCCAGAAACTTACCGCACGCTACTCCGACCGCGGCGATTGTGCCTGTCTGTATGACCAGGTACAGCGTCCAGCCATACAGAAATCCCCACAGTGGCCCTAGCGATTCGCGCAGGTAAACGTACTGTCCGCCCGCATGCGGCATCATCGCCGCAAGTTCGCCATAGGCCAGGGCGCCAGTGATGGTCATGAATCCGGTCACCAGCCAAGCCGCAATCAGCAGCGCCGGCGAGTTGACCTCGCGAGCAATCTCGGCCGAGACAATGAAGATGCCCGAGCCGATCATCGAGCCCATCACCAGCGTGGTCGCGCTGGTCAGGCCCAGTCCTTTTACAAACTCATTTTCGCCGGATGCGAGAGAAACAGTCTTGGTTTGGGTGCTCAAACAGCCTCTTCGGTCTGAAAGGTGTATCGCAAGAATCTACACTAACAGCCGCAGAAATTCTTCTGCCGTTTTGCGCGGAGAGCTCAACAGTCCGGATATCACGGCCACCGCGTCGGCGCCCGCCTCAATCACGGACTTCGCATTCGACCGGGTAATTCCCCCAATCGCCACCAGCGGCTTCTTGGTGCCGGCGCGTGCCGCCCGCACTCCCTCCAACCCCACCAGCGCATCAGGGTTCTTCTTGCCGGTAGTTGGGAACACCGGTCCGATGGCGATGTAGTCCGCCGGACTCGCATCGGCCTCTTTTACTTGTTCGGTATTGTGAGTCGAGACGCCTACGATCCGATGGTCGCCCACCACCAGGCGAGCACCTTCCGCCGGAAGATCGTCTTGCCCAAGATGGACGCCGTCGTAGCCCGCCGCCACGCATAAATCGGCGCGGTCGTTCATGATCAGCTTCGCTTTGCCCTCGAGCACGCGCTTAATCTCGCGCGCATGGCGCATCATGGCCCGCGTGTCGCCATCTTTGTTGCGATATTGCAGCAGTGTCACCCCGCCTTCCGCCAGATCGCGCGCGAATTCGACGATGGAGTTCGTCGTCCGCAACTGCGGAGCAAAACAGGTCACATCGACGATCGCGTACAACCTCGGCAGTTGCAGTTCTCTTGCCATGATCACGGCTTCCCAGCCTCTTTATAGTTGTTCCGCGCCAGGAAGCGTTCCATAAATTTCGTATCAATGTTACCCGCGCGGAAGTCCTCATCTGCCATAATCCGTTTCTGCAGCGGAATGCTGGTGAAGATGCCTTCTACCACGAACATGTCCAGGGCGCGCGACATGCGCGAGATCGCTTCATCGCGGTCGCGCCCTCGAGCGCACAGCTTTGCGATCAACGAATCATAGTACGGCGGAATCACGCCCTCCGCATACGCTGCTGTATCCACTCGTATGCCCGTCCCGCCCGGAAGGTTCAACGCCGTGATCTTTCCCGCCGACGGCGTAAAACGCTCCGGATGTTCGGCATTGATGCGGCATTCGATCGCGTGTCCGCGGAACACTACAGGCTGGGTGACGACTTCACTCATCTTCAGGCCCGCGGCAATCATGATCTGCGACTTCACCAGGTCCACGTCGGTCGTCATCTCCGTTACCGGATGCTCGACCTGGATGCGTGTGTTCATTTCGATGAAGTGCAGGCTGCGGTCTTCGTCCATCAGGAACTCGATGGTGCCGGCATTCATGTAGCCAATTTCGCTCAGCGATTTCACCAGTATGCCGCCAATCCGATCGCGCAACTCCTGGCTCACCACGACCGACGGCGCTTCTTCCACCAGTTTCTGGTGCCGCCGCTGGATGCTGCACTCGCGCTCGCCCAGGCTCATCACGGTGCCGTGCTCATCGGCCAGAATTTGGAACTCGATGTGTCGCGGCCGCTCGATGAACTTCTCCATGTACAGGTCGCCATTGCCGAACGCCGCTGCTGCCTCCGACTGCGCCGCGTGAAATAGGTTAGGCAGTTCGTCAGCACTGCGGATGATCCGCATGCCCCTGCCGCCTCCGCCCGCCGAGGCTTTCACGATCACCGGAAACCCGATCGTGCGCGCCCACTCCTGCGCCTCGTCCGCCGAGTCGATGATCCCGTCCGATCCCGGCAGAATGGGCACCCCAACCTTCTTCATCGTGGCGCGAGCCTTTTCCTTCTCGCCCATCAGCCGCGTCACTTCCGGCGGAGGCCCGATGAACTTGATCCCGCAGCTCTGGCACACCTCGGCGAAGTTGGCGTTCTCGCTCAGCAGTCCGTAGCCCGGATGGATGGCGTCGACGTTGGCGATCTCGGCTGCGCTGATCACCGCGGGAATGTTGAGGTAGCTGTCGGCGAGCCGCGGAGGTCCAATGCAGATTGCTTCGTCGGCAAAGCGCACGTGCAGCGAATTGCGGTCGGCCTCGCTGTAAATCGCCACCGCCTTGATGCCCAGTTCTTTGCAGGCGCAAATCACCCGTAGGGCGATTTCACCGCGGTTCGCTATCAGGATCTTTTTGAACATGAATTCGTGGGGCTGAATTGCTGGTTATTGCGGGCCGCGGACGGACCGGCGGCGGCTACGCTTTCCGTATCCCGAACAGCGGCATCCCATATTCCACCGGACTGCCATTATTGACGTAGCGCTTCACGATCTCACCCGAGGCATCAGCCTCAATCTCGTTCATCAGCTTCATGGCCTCGATAATGCACAGTACCTGGCCTTCTCTCACGGTGTCACCCACAGCCACGAACGCCGGTGCCCCAGGCGATGCGGACTCGTAGAACGTCCCCACGATAGGCGACTTCACAATGTGCAGGTCGGCATCCGCGTCCTTGGGAGCTGCCGGCGTCTCCGTCGCTCCCTTCGTCACCTGCGACGACACGCTTTCCGGCGACTGCGAGGGAATCAGCACAGGAGCGGGCGCTGCCACCTGCACCACCTGCGGAGCATGATGACCCAGGCCACCTCGCTTAATATGCAGCTTCACGTCGCCGCGTTCCATTTCGAACTCGGCAACGTCTTTCTCGACCAGCAACTCAATCAATTCTTTGATTTCTTTGTGATTCATCACGTTCCGTTCGGAGGATGCCGCCGGCCTACCCGCGCCCCGCAAGCCTTACCGAGACCGCACCGTCTCGATGGCTGCTGGCACAAACCAGCGACGCCTACCCTGCCTCCATCTCTATAAGATCTTTCGTCACCGGAGTCAGCACCTCGCACCCGGCGCTGGTGACGACCACCATATCTTCAATGCGAATGCCACCCTTGCCCGGCAAGTAGATTCCGGGCTCGATGGTGACCACCATACCCGGCGCAAGCCGTTCAGCCTGCTTCTTTCCCAGCCTCGGTGGTTCGTGAATCTCCAGCCCCACCCCGTGCCCCGTGGAATGCGTAAAGCACCGGTCCAGCTTGGCCTTCCGCAGAACCGAACGCGCCGCTTCGTCCACTTCTCCCGCAGTAATCCCCGGTCTGATGGCAGCAATTCCCACCAACTGTGCTTCCAGCACCGCGTCGTACCACCCGCGCTCCACTTTGCTGGCCCGACCCACGTGGACAGTCCGGGTCATGTCAGAACAATAGCCCCGCAGTATAACACCCGAATCGATCACCACGAACCCGCGTCGCGGGATGGGCTGAACCGAAGCGCGCCCATGTGGCAACGCTCCACGCTTGCCCGCCGCCACGATGGTATCGAACGACATCCCGTCGGCGCCCGCCAGCCGCGCCGCGAACTCCAGCTTGCCGGCGACCTCCACCTCGCGTACCCCCGGACGTATCGCTTTCAGCGCCTGCTGATACACCTTCGCGCCGAGTATCACCGCGCCGCGGATCAGCTTCAACTCATCAGCGTCTTTGATCATGCGCTGCCGCATGATCAAGCCTGATGTCGGCGTCCACTCGATGCGCCGGGGCACAAATTGTTTCATCTGTGCCGCCGCCGCGACAGTGGTGAGGTCGGCCTCAAACCCAATCGCCGCCCCGCTTAGGCTTCCCACTAGCTTCGCCGCCTCCGGCATCAACGACCCGGCGGAAATCACCACGCGCGCACCGAGGACTTCCTCGCGCGCCTGCTGGGTGTAGCGCCCGTCAGTGAAGAACACCCGCCGCCCCGCCAGAAACAGGAGCAACCCGTTGCTGCCGGTGTATCCGCACAGGTACCGTAAATTCGCGGGATGTGTCACCACAAACCCGTCCAGGTCTTCATCGATCAGCGTCTGTTGGAATTGCTTCTGCCGGCCGGAGTAATCCATCCTCAGCATTGTACGCACGGGCTGGCGGTCGCGATCAGAAGAGATTTCGCTACCTGCTACGCCACTCGGTCGCCATGCCGGCGCTTACTCCGGCGACTGAATCACCAGCGGGGCCTCCGTCTGCTTGCGCGCCCGATAAATCGAATTCGTACTGGCAACCTCCGCCACCGCGTCCGCGTGAACGATATACATTCCGGGCCCCGGCTCGGACCCGAACGGAATCACCTGCTCCCCGCCCGATCGCAGCGTAAACTCCTGATACCCCAGGGCCGTCGCCCGTCCAATCTGGTTCACCGCCATCACGATCACGGTAAGCGTGAAGTCCTGCTGCGTATAGTTGGTCACGACCACCGAACCATCGATCTTCTCCCCGTGGACCGCCGGCAACTGCTTCCATTCGATGCCCAGCGCCGCCGTCACCACCAGCGTGAACTCCCGCTGTACCTGCATCGCCGGAACACTCGAATCCGTCACTGACAACTCAAACCGATAAGCACCCGCTGCCGTCGGCACGCCGGAAATCGAGCCTCGAATCGCATTCAACTTGAGTCCCGGGGGCAGCTTTCCGCCCGTTAACCTCCATGTAAGCGGCTGCGCGCCTCCAGTCACGTTGACTTTCAACCGCACATTCGATCCGGTGGAAATCGACGGCAGCGTCGTCGTGGTCATGGATAGTGGGGCCTGCGCCGACGAACCCGACAACGCGCCGCACACGAGCACGAGCCTTACCGCAGGCACAATCCATCGCGATCGAATTTGAATCATGGTGCAGACATTATAGGTAGTGGGTAGGAAGAAGTGCCGAGACAGAGAGAAAAGCGCTGCAGACGAAACTAACCAGCAACGCCGGAAGCGATTTCATGACGCGCACCCTCCGACTTCTTGGTACGGCTTCCGCGCCAAAGAAGTTCATGGGGGTGGCCTGCTGCGGAATAATTAAAGGATGGGAAAAGAGCCTTTACTGGAAACTCGAAACTTTCTTTTTACCGCTCCGCCCTTGCCTGCGGCAGTTTCTTAATCGCCGCCTCCAGGTCCGCAGGATGGAATCCAAACGGTCCCGGCTTGCTCTTGTAGGCGACTTTCCCGTCGGCGTCGATCAGGTACAACCGGTCCGGCCATCCCGTGTACGCGATCTCGGTGTGGTTTTCGAAGCCATCGATCACCGCCGGAAACTTGATCCCCAGCTTGCGCACACAAGCGCCCGCTACAAACGCGCGCTCGGTTTCATCCTTGGGACTGGCGAAGACCACCTTGTCCTTGACGTTGCTCTGCATCTGCCAGACGTCGCTGGGATGCGCCTCGAGGATATACACCGCATAGAACGCGATCTGGCTGCCGTACTGTTCGTAGAGTTTATTGAGGGCAGGAACCTCCCGCCGGAAAGGCGGTCAGGTGTAGCTGCCGAACACCAACACTACGGGCTTGCCGCGCAACGCAGACAACTGCACTTCGGACTGGTGATCCAACGTCGGCAGAAGGAAATCCGGCGCCATCTCGCCCGGCGTCACCGTCCCTACACGGGCGTGCGTCCACATAGTTTCGAACGGGAACAGGAAGAACGCCGGCATCGGCATGTGCGACATCACCCGGCCGAACTTCTCCGGAGGCTGCCGCATCGCCCATCCGATGAACGTCAGAAAACTGCCCCAAAGGCACAGCAGCACAATCGCAACAATCGACAAGGTTCGTTTCGAGGGCTTTCGCATTAGGAATTTCGCAAGTCTATTGCGAAGCGCGTCCGGCATGAATAGTAGTTTTAGATTAGGCCGCCGCCCTTACGGCTCGATCGTCGGCGTGTGCCCGTTCTAACGAAGCTAGGGAAGGTCTTATTCCGGCGGAAACGCGAACTGGAACTTCTCCTCGCCCACCGGAACTGTCACTGTGACCAGATAGCTCCTCTTGCCAGTGTGCGAGATCGGAGCGCGGTCCGTCAGCTTCGGCATCGAGAAGTACAGCACGCCTTCCGCGTCGCCCTCCGGAGGAATCGTGTTGGCCAGAAACTCGCTCTGCTCCACCTGCTCGGGACGCGCATTGCGCGACGGCAATTGCGGACCGCTGCCATCGCCAATTTCACGGTTGCGCAACGCACATCCCAGATCGCACGCCGCCGAATCGTGCGCCGTGGCCCGCGGAGCCCCACGCACCGCAAGCGTCGGAAACGCCGGGTCGGAGGCGCTGACGAATCCGTTGCCCTCCGATTCTTTCGTCAGCTCGCGCAGCAAGTCGGCCATGGTCGGAACGCCTGAAAAGGCCGCGGGACCCGCCGCCGGAGGCCCCCCGACCGCTGCAGCCGCGACTTTCGCCCACGCCGGTTGCCGCCGCATGCGGTCCGCAATGTCCGCTGCCGAAAGCAACTGCAGTGCCTTGGAGCCCACCGAGTCCTCCACTGTCACCGACTCGGGCACCATATTCACGGAGCTTTTTCCCCGATTCAAGATGTGCAACTTCACTCCGAAATACTTTCCATTCAACGTCGGAACGGCCGACGCCAGCACCGTGTACTTCGTCCCTTGCAGGTATTGATAGCTGATCCCGTTCAGATAGAACGAGCCCCGTTCGCGTACCGCGCGGCTGAAATCCGGTCCCGCTCCGGTGTTAGCTTCCTGGGCAAATGCCAACGAGCACAGCAGCAGGGCACACAACCATCCGCGCATACAACCTCCAGGGAGCGCTCGGCGCGCCTGCTCATTGCATCGGCAGTTGATTGAGTTTTGCTTAGTTGGGTTTTTGTCGAAATTCGACGGGCCTCTCCAAACCGGGAACCCGAAGTTTCCGTTAGCCCACCACAGCCCGCGGCGATTTCATCACTTTGCGCGAGCGCGACTCTTCGGTGTTGAGGCTCTTGTTCTCCATCCAGGTGTCGAGAATGCTCTTCTTGAACTTCCAGCGGTTGCCCAGCTTGAACGCGGGAATTTTCTCCTCAGACACATACTTATAGAGAGTGTCGGGCGACACGCCCAGATACTGCGATGCCTGCCGGATGTTCATCACTTCGCGTGCATCCATCATCCTCAACCCTCCCCGAATTCCTGAAACAACCGGCTATTCAGGCTCCTGAAAAAATTAACGCTTCACGTCGCTTTGCAGGCCCCGGCCTCAACCGTGCCCCGCATCGCCACTTGCTTCGGTCACCCGTTCCTGGCCGTTTGCGCCGTTATTTCCCTGTGTTTCTTCCGCTCTTGGGGCGGAATCTCCGCCACTTTCGCCGGACTTTCGCGGCGCATCTGTGCTGCCATCCGCCCCCCATTGTAGGGCGCACTCGTCCACTCGGCCATAGTCGAGCTGTTGCCGCATACGATACCTGCCCTGAAGTGCCCCGTGTCGTCCGTCCAAATCCGTGATTCCTTTTGTCTTGGTGACCTCATGACTTATCCGCACTTTCGGCGTACTCCGCGATTGCTGCTGATGACACAGGTCTACTCGCGTCCAATCCGCGGAAATCCGCGGCCGCTTTTGCCTCCCCATACCCCACATTCATCTCCCGCGCCTCATGAGTTACGATGGTTCCTCAGGAGGCGCCTTGTTCTGTAGTAGTTGCGGCTACGACAATCCCCGCGAGCACCGTTATTGTGGAATGTGCGGTACGCCATTCCCTCATCGCTCCTTGACCGTGCCCGAGGCCCAAAGCACGCTGACCTTCACCAGCGTTCCGATTGAGATTGCGCCGTCGCCGCTCGCTGTTCCCACCGGCGAGACTTCCGCGCCTCGCGGGGCCGAGACCGTCGAGCCACCGCCCTTCTCGCATTCTCGTTCTGATGTTTCGGACGAACCCGCCGCGCCTGTCCCTGAAATCGTGCCTCCTGAAGCTGTTGCACCTACGGTTGAGCCGCCCGCCGGCGTGACCGCTCCTATCGTTGACGAAGCTCCACTCGCTCGACCAGGAACTGAGGCTGTTTACCAGGTTCCTGAACCACAGCCGATCCATGTCCACGAGGAGTCCGTTCCGGTCCTTCACTCCGAACCGCCTCAAGATTCGCACGTCGCCGTCACCGCAGCCAGCGAGCCGGACGTCGAGCCACCTGCTCCTCCGATCCGCGTTGTTGAGCAGCCCACGCCGTCGGTCGGTGCCGTGCAGCCTGAGCCGGAATCGCCCTCTGCTCCCAGCGGCGCGCCCACTCCACCGCCGGACGACATCCGCCGCTGGACGCCTCACATCGTGCCACGGGCCGCGCCGCGCCCAGCTGCGCCCACGCGTACCGACACCGTTCCTCGCGCGCCAGCGGCCACTCATCCGTCACCCGATTCGCTTCCCATAACACCGCCGCCGGCATCGGCCGGGATGCCCACATTCCAGTCCGTCGCCGAAGCATCCGGCGCGCCCGCCATCAGCCCATTCGAGCCGCAGGCAGAGAAGCTCCCGGATGAAGACCGCGAGCTGCAGGAGTTTGTCGCCAGCTTCCGCTATAGCCCGCCCGAGGAGTCGGTCGACGAGCTGACCATGCGCAGCGAAGTTCCGGTGCTCGACGCCGAGGCGCCCGTTACGCCCAGCCACCCTTCGTTCGACGACGACGTACCCCCTCCGCCCGAAGCTGGTCCGCATCCCACGGGCCAGGAATACTACTCGCACGCTGATGCATCCTCTGACCGCGCTCATTTCCTGGAGATCGAAGATTCGCCCCATACCGCCGCCGCATCCGCTTCCCCAACCTCGTTCCTCGGACTCAACGACCCCGTCGCCACCACGCTATCGCCCGATGAAGTCTCACCCCCCTCTGGCACCCGTTGGCTCTTGTGGACGTTTGTCGTCTTGCTAGTCGTCGTCTTCGGAGCGCTTGGCTTTCTCGAAGGCCGCGCCGAGATGACGCACGCATATCCCGGCCCCGTCGCCATCATCAAGGAGCAATACGTCAAACTGCGCCAACGGGTCTCCAACCTCATAGCCCCTGCACCGGCCGCTCCGACCGAGTCTCCGGCGGCGCAACCTCTATCGGAAGTGAAGCCAACGTCCCCAGAGCAGTCTGCCGCAAAGTCTCCGGCAGAGTCTTCGGACAACTCGAATTCGCAGGCTGCGCCCGCGACGCAGCCTGCGGCCACGCCCGATCAGCAGCCGTCGAAGTCCCCGGACACGTCGGCGCAATCCGCCCCGGCTACCGACACCTCAACTACCCCTTCTGCTTCGGTGCCCCCGCCTCCCGTTGTAACTAAAAAGCCTGAGGCAGACGCGCCGCCAAGTCCCGCTCCCGACACGACGACAAAACATGAAATGACAGGTGAGCCGCCACTTGTCACCGTCAAGCCCAAGTCCAGGCCCGATCCCGGACAACAGGAGTTGGCCAACGCCCTGCAGGCCAGCGATCCCGCAGCCGCAGCGGCGTGGCTCTGGAAAGCCACCTCCCGTGGCAATCCCGTCGCCCCGGTTCGTCTGGCCGACATGTACATCAAGGGCAAGGGAGTTCCCCACAGTTGCGAACAGGCTCTCGTACTGCTGCGCTCCGAAGCCGCCAAAGACAACGCACCGGCGCGCAACCGCCTCGCCGCGCTCTACGCCAACGGCACTTGCGTCGCGCGCGACCGCGTCAGGGCCTATCAGTTGATGTCGTCCGCCCTCGCCGTCGACCCCACCAGCGAGTGGGCTGAGCAGAACCGCAAGGAACTCTGGCAGCAGATGACTCCCCAGGAACGCGCCCAAGCCGAAAAATACCGCTAAAGACTTCCGGCTCTCGCACAATTCGGAATGTGGTACTGGCAACTGACTACCGGCAACCGGCAACTATCTTCCTCTCACCCGCTATAATGTCTCCGGCGTCACACACGGCTGCTTTTGCAACCACCTGAGTTTCCCTGGCATCACTGACATTCGGAGGAAAGAACCAGAATGGCATTCGAAGTTCCACCCCTGCCCTACGACTACTCTGCTCTGGAACCGTTTATCGATACCCAGACCATGCATTTGCATCACGACAAGCATCACCAAGCTTACGTGACCAACCTCAACGCCGCTGTTGACAAGGCTCCCGAGCTCAAGGATCTCACCGTCGAGGACCTGATCAAGGGCCTCGAGAACGTGCCCGAGGCCGTCCGTGCCGCCGTCCGCAACAACGGCGGAGGCCACATCAACCACTCCATGTTCTGGACCATCATGGGGCCCAATTGCGGAGGCGAACCCAGCGGCGCCATCGCCCAAACCATCAAGAGCACCTTCGGAGACTTCGCCAGCTTTAAGGAAAAATTCAACGACGCCGGAGTCAAGCAGTTTGGCAGTGGATGGGCCTGGCTCGTGCGCGACGCCTCCGGCGCGCTGCGCATCATGAGTACCCCCAACCAGGACAATCCGCTCTCTCAGGGCTTCTATCCCGTCATGGGCAACGATGTCTGGGAGCATGCCTACTACCTCAAATACCAGAACCGCCGCGCCGACTACCTCAAAGAGTGGTGGAACGTGGTCAACTGGCCTGAAGTCAACCAGCGCTTCCAGTCAGGCAAATAGCATCGCGCTGAAGCCACTCTGAAGACTGCCAATCTCGACCGGATCTGGGTGCCCCGTCCAAGCCGCCTTTGCTTGGGCGGGGTTTTTCTTGCAATCCCAAAATTACCTGCCTACTCACGTAGGACGGGGCTTTTTGTTGTCTGGTCCTCTACACTCCGGGTGCGAAACTCAAAACTTGTGTCATAATCTGCCGCGCCATGAAAATCGCTCCGTGCGCAGCTCTCCTCCTGATTTCCTCGCTGCTCTTCTCGCAGGTAGCGTCTCAGGGTGCCGCGAATCCCCTGATCAAGCAGGCGCAGCAACTCAACAGCGAAGGCAAGCAGGACGAAGCTCTCGCCATCCTCAACCAGTTGTTGGCTAGCGATCCGAAAAACTACGATGCCAACCTGAACACCGGTATCGTTCTCGACCTGAAGGGTGACTACAACAAGGCGCACACGTATTTGCTGCAAGCTATCGAACTTGCGCCCCCTGACCGCAGAGTACAGGCCTATCGCACCACCGCCGTCTCCTATGCTTTCCAGTGCGACCTGCCCCAGGTCGCAAAGTACGAGCAGTTCGCCTACGACGCACAGATGAAGGACCAGAAACTCACCGACGCAGCGGGCACCGCCAACGAGTTGGCGCGTATTTACCTCGAGTGCGGCGACGTACCCGAAGCCTCAAAGTGGTACCAGACCGGCTACGACACCGCCCTGCGCAAGACCGACCTTTCCGAAGCCGACCGCGATCTCTGGACCTTCCGTTGGGATAACGCAAAGGCCCGCGTCGCTATCCGCGAAGCCAACCACTCGGAAGCCGACACTTCCGCCGCCGCGGCCAAGGCCATTCTTGACAAGGGAAAGATACCCGACCAACAGGGCTTTTATCCCTATCTCGTTGGATATATCCAGTTCTATTCGGACAACTACAAGGTGGCGGTGGAACAACTGCAGAACGCCGACCAGAAAGACCCCTTCATACTCGCACTGCTCGCGCAGGCTTACGAGAAGTCGGGCAACCACTCCGAGGCCATGAAGTACTACCGCCAGGTCTTGACCATCAATTCCCACAGTCCGACGAACGCCTTCGCCCGGCCGCTAGCAAAAAAGAAGTTGGGGAACGGCGGGTAACCAGTTTGCACCAGATGAGGAATACGCAGAGTATTTCGTCGTTAGCCGCCACTCTCGACTTTCAACTCCGTTGTTGCTGCAAATGAACAGGGCACGGCCTTCACCGTGCCCCTCGCACTTCCCTCAACAGACAACCGTGTTACGCGGCCTTGTTCTCGCCGCTGCAGCAAGGCATATAGCCACCCTCGCAGCAGGCCGCACCTTTGGCGCAGCAGGACGACGCCGCGGCACTCTTGCAGCAACCATCCTTGCCGCCGCCTGACAATCCGGCCGACGACTTCCCGCCCTTCATCATGGGGCATTTGTCGCCACAGCAACCAGGCTTGCCGTCTTTCTGCGACATCATCGGGCACTTATCGCCGGAGCAGCATGCCATCTTGCCCTCCTTGTGCGCCTTCATGTCGCACTTGCCGTCCTTGCAGCAGCCGCCGTCTTTGCCGCAGCAGTCCATTTTCTCGCCAGTCTTGGCGTCGGCCTGATTGCAACACGCACACGTCTTCGCCGCGTCTCCCGTCGCTGGGGCCGTCGGAGTAGCCGTCTGTGCCATCATCGCCAGTGCGAACACCAGCATGCTTACCACTGCCATTACCTTCGTTTTCATGATTTCCTCATCATCTCGTTGCGCAGGCAAATACTGCCCGCCATTCACCGCTTGCGACGGCACACTTCCACCGCCGCCCAGACGCAGCGATGCGCGCTCTAGATTCTGAGGTCTGTCTTTAATTCAAGGATGGGCTTCACGAAGCGGGACGCGAGCGCGCTCCGCCATACTCCAAAACCTTTTGCCGTTTGCGGCGCCAAACCTGCGGCCACTTCCGCCATGCTCTCCAGCGAATGCGCGGCGTGCCGCTCCGAGCTGACCACGAACCCGAGCGGCCGCTCCTCCGCGTCGCCGTTCGTACAACACTCCGGACGCCCGCTCGCCGGCGCTTGCGCCTGCTCTTCCGGACAGCACGGCATTGCATGCGAGGCGCTGTCATCTGCTGCAGCCATCGCCTGCGCGCGATGCATCGTCATGGAACACTCCATGACCTGGTCGCCCGCGACCAGCGCAAGTCCGGCTTCGGCCCATAGCGCGATCGCCAACATCAGCATCGCCGTCAGTGCCTTCCGGATTGAGCTCGTGCTGCTCATGACCGACCCTACGATTGTGAAGATTCGGGGAACAATGGTCTGTGACGTGGATCACCGGCCAGTGGTTCGACGGTACAGTCCGCCAAACGTCACGCTCGTCCGCCGGAAACCCTAGACCTCAAATATGCGGTAATGCGCAGGAGGCGTCTGCGCCTGCAGCAGCGTGATCGCAACGTTTCGCACGGGAATTCCGGCGGTTGTCTGGCCCTCGAGGGTTCCATGGTGAGCATGGCCGTGCAAGACCAGGTCAGCTCCGTGCCGATCGATGACCTCCGCCAGACGGGACGTACCCATATAAGAATGGATTTCCGGAGCCTCGCCAATCACCGTGGCGACAATCGGCGAGTAGTGCAGCACCACCACTCGCTTGGGAGAGCGCAATTGCGAAAGGCCTCGTTCAAGCTTCAGGGCCTCCTCGATCGAAGCTCGAACGAACGTCTTGATCTCGGGCTCTCCGAAGGCGGTGAGGACCCCTCGGCCAAAGCCGCCCACAAACCCCTTGGTTCCGGCAAAGCCCACACCGTCGCGCTCATAGGCGCTGCCGTCCAGCACTTTGATTCCGCCTGACGTCAGCATCTGCCGCAGTTCGTCTTCGCGTCCGCACTCATAGTCGTGATTGCCCAGCACCACAATCGTGGGCACACGCGTTCGTACCAGCAGGTTGAGCAGCGGTTCCATCTCCGCAGGCTGTCCGTAGTTGGTGAGGTCGCCGGCAAGTACCAGCACATCGGCTTGGTCGCGCACGTGTTGCAATTGATCATGCAGGACGCTCTGGTTCTGCGGAACGAAATGGATATCGGCGGTAGCTGCTATTCTCATGGGCATTGACGACGAAGAGGCGGACGGTCGTCATGCACAATTCTCTTCATCCTCCAGGCTGATCTGGACGCTTCGCTCCCGGCGTTCCTCAAGAAGATTGTCTAGTCCCCACTCCTTCACATCGATGGCAAACATCTTGTCGTCAACCAGGCTGCCCCGGAAGCGAGCGTTGGGGTCAGGCGACAGGACTTCCCCTTCC
Organism: uncultured Acidobacteriaceae bacterium; assembly: GCA_963699185.1. GTDB lineage: Bacteria > Acidobacteriota > Terriglobia > Terriglobales > Acidobacteriaceae > DASRAA01. The sequence continues at coordinate 4,022,891 of OY969419.1, forward strand.
AGCCGGCCGATCAGGTCTCGCCACAAGGACTCCGGCACGTAGTCCGCCTGACCCGGATAAACATAGTGAAACAGCAATAGCGCCCAAAGCAGAATTTCCCAATGCGGCCCCGTCAACTGCATCACGCGGTCCCACTGCAACTTTCCGCGAGAAGCGTAAATGATATGGGCAATGTCGGCCCCATCGAACCGCTCCCGGCGGATGACAAACAGCTTGGAGACCAGCAACTCTTCAGGAGCCAGCACTCGCGTCTCGACTCCCACAACGGTTGCGGGACGCGAGTGCTCGATCCACGACGCATCGACCGCAAGCACGCCATTGCTCATGCCCGTGATCAGATCCACGAAAAAATTGTCGCGATGCGCCTTCGCCAGCCACACCGGGTCCCGCACCTCGCATTCAAAACCATGTGCCTGCAGAAGTTGCAGCGCCCGTGACGCATCGTTCGCGCTAACGAAAATATCCAGATCCTTGGTGTAGCGGCAGATTCCCGTGTGCTCACGCAAAGCGAATGCCCCCGCCACGGCGTATGGCAGCTTTTCCTTCTCAAATATCGTGAGTACCTCGCGGAAGAGTGCCTCCTGTTTCGCTGGAAGTTTGTGAGCGCGGGACGACGTCTCCGGAACCCGCTCCACCGACTTGGCAGCTCGCTTTGCCACAGATATCAGAGCACTGGAAATGCCCGCGAGATACATTCTCTTCCTCGGTTTCTGGCGCTCTTTGCGCCTTAGAAAACCGCATACGCGCGTCTAATGTGAAAAAGATACCTAGGGTATCGACCTGATTGATTGTTCCGGCTTTCCGGGTAATTCTGAGGAAGCCGCTTTCTTCTTGCCCCCCCGGAAAGCCAGTCATTCACGATGAGTACCTTTGACACTCCGAGCCCTCACCCGTCTACATTCGCGCCTGGCGACAGTGGCGAGCACAAATCTCACACGGTGCAGTTCTATGCAGACGACGCCTTCCTCATGGACGAAATGAGTCGCTTCATTGGCACGGCCCTGGGGAGAGGGGATGCCGCCATCGTGATCTGCACGAGTGCCCACCGTGAGGGACTCTCGCAACGGCTGAAAGTTCGGTGGCCTGAAATCTCTCGCGCCGTAGATACGGGACGATACGTGCAATTGGACGCGGCTCAAACGCTTGCCCAATTCATGGTGGACGATTGGCCGGACGCGCAGCGCTTTGCCGATTTCATGGGCCCGGTCATATCGCGCGCCCAATCGGTTGCCGAGGGCGATCCGGCGCGCATCGCCGCCTTCGGAGAGATGGTCGCCCTGCTGTGGGCACAAGGGAAATCGGACGCCGCAGTCCGGCTCGAAGAGCTATGGAATGCATTGTCTCGAACCCACTCTTTTTCTCTCCGGTGCGCTTATCCCATAGCAAGTTTTTCTCACCAGGAAGATGGCGGCCCGTTCGCCAGAATCTGCGCCCAGCATACCGCTGTGGTTCCGGATGAGAGCTATACGACACTAATCGCGGAAGACGAGCGCATGCGCACCGTCGCGCGCTTGCAACAGAAGGCGCAAGTTCTCCAGGCCGAGATGGATGAACGCGGGCGGATCGAGAACAAACTAAGACGTAGCGCCGCCGAGCTTGAACTGCTGGTCGAACAACGCACCGCAGCCTTGCAACGGCTTTCGTCGCGACTGCTTAGGGTGCTGGACGGGGAGCGTCGTCGGCTGGCGCGCGAGTTGCACGACACCATTGGCCAGCACTTGATCGCGTTGAAACTGAACCTCAACGTGCTCAGAAAGTCGCCGGAGCGCGAGGATCTTTGGGTTGGGGCCGAACAACTAATGAAGCAGTGCGTCTCTGAGGTTCGGACGCTTTCCTATCTGCTCCACCCGCCTACTCTGGAAGAGGTCGGGTTTGCCTCTGCTGCAAATTGGTATGTCAAGGGCTTCATTGAGCGCAGCGGGCTCCGAGTCAGCTTGAACGTCTCGGAGGGCCTGACTCGTATGCCTCCTGAAGTCGAACTTTCACTCTTCCGCGCGCTGCAAGAAACGCTGAGCAACGTGCATTGGCATTCTGGCGCTTCCAAGGCGGATGTTATGGTAGCGCGCTCCGCCCACGATGTGACGCTCGAAGTGAAAGACGATGGCCATGGAATTCCTCAGCAGCTGGTACGTCAGATCCTCGACACCGGCGCTCCATCGGGTGTGGGACTCATGAGTATGCGTGAGCGTGCCCGCGAACTCGGCGGAACGATGCAACTCGAATCCGACCAGAACGGCACCGCAGTACGAATCAGGATCCCCATTACAACTCATTTCTCGGTTTGATCTCCCCGCGTTGAAGGGGCGCAAGCTTTAGCTGCGCCGTACAAGGTGTGTATTTTTGCCCCTGGAGCGGACTTTAGTCCGCTCGGGACATGCCCCTTCAACTCTTTGACCAGCCTCTTCAGATGCGCCATAGCAGCCCCTTATTGTTGTCGTTCCAACGCGCGAACCCGGAGCCGCGGATGCACCGCACTTGCGCGTGGGGTGACATCAGGCCGCAAGGAAGCTGATTTCCTGATGCATTACACTGTTACCGTTAAGGATCCCGAAAAATGAAATCCATCGCTTGGTTCGCCTTCCTGCTTATTGCCACATGCGCCTTCGCCCAGAATCCCGCCGCCCCACCGAGTGCGCTACCCGCCTCCGCTGGCCGGATCGGCCCATCCTCCGTCTGGCACATGCCACCAACCTTTCTCGCCGCCGCCCACAAGGCCTGCGACAGCGCTCCGCCGCCCAGTTTCGCCGATTGCTTCATCAACCAGATGTCTACCGCGGGAGCGTCACCCGCTGCCGTCGCCTTCACTCGCGCGCTCCAGCAGCAGAGCGACGGAGACGTCGGCATCATGAGTGGCTTCAACAAGGTCGGCCCGGCGGTCGATGTCGCCTTTGTTGTCTATCCTCTTCGCGCCAACACCAACAACGGCCTCCTGTTCGTCAACGGCATGCCGAAAATCGTCAACGCCGAAAACCTGCAACTGCTCGACCAGGTAGGAATGCAACAAAGTCCGCAGTTCCAGAACACTAAGGCGCAGTTCCCCAACGTCAACCTCTGGCCGGGCGATCGCGACGGTACCACTTGGCCCAACTCGGGAAGCAACTCCGAGGGCGGCGTGTCATTTACTCTCGGTTATCCCCTGCGCAACGGATGCCACGCCTGCGCCCACGCCGGGTTTGCCGAGTTCAATTGGAAATTCGGTCCCACCGGCAAATTCCTCGGTACCGTATTTATGGGCATGACCCCGCCGCCGGTGCAGTAGGCCGCGCGCGGTGACCCAGTCCAAGCAGGTGCCCCGTTCAAGCGAAGCTTGAGCGGGTCTTTTTCTGTCCTTTGGTACACGTTTCGGACTGAGTTCGGTCGGCTGCCCACCGCAGCGCAGATTGAGTGAGTGTTTCCTCGACCCCCGGCCACCACCGTTGGCTAAGACACCAAACCCTCTAGCGCAGCCTCTTAATTTCCACCCTCTTTTCCTCCCAATCCACAGCCTTCCACAGGCTTGCACCAACAATGGGCGTTGTATGGGCCGACGCGCAGGCTTACAGTCCGAGAATCGGGGTTGCGCCTCGAAAACTTGGTATGTAACTCAGGCCGAAATGGCTCTCCTGAGGTGCCGCGCCGACCGTCCTTTGCTACCAATGATTTAGGGGGCGCCAGGTACCGTTTTTCGTGCCAATGTTTACTCTGCGGATTCCCTCAGCGAGGTGTAAAATACAAGATGTTGCGTTAGTTACTTGACATCCACAATATCGTGGGCGTACTGTCCATTTCACTTGATTCGACACCCGGAGCGCTGACCAGTATTTTTTCAGCCCAACCGGAGGCCCGAACCGGCAGAGGTGACCGTTTTCGGACGATAGTTGGCCCAATCGGGAGCAGGGTTGAAATCCCGCCGATCAGGGCTTAAAGCAGTCGTTGTTTTGGGTCGGGTTTGCCCCAAATTTCCCCCGCGAGTTTGGGCGAAGTTGATAGTCCAGGACACTGAGGCGCATCGCGCAACGATCGCATCAGTCGTGATCCTTTCCAAGTCCAGGTAGCACTCTCGGTGCGCGAGTCACGCAGCGCGCCGCGAGTTAACGTTCCGTTCGGACGCAAGCAGCCGCACTCGTTTTCAGATTGCGACATCTGCGACGCGTGCTCAGGCAGTTGTGAGCATGTCGAAGTCATATTGCGGTGACACCGAACGGCGAAAATCGGGCCTCTTCCCCGCTAAGTTTTTCCGGCTGCGAAGAGGCCCCCTGAATTTGCGCGTGACGCGGCGCCCGCCGACCAATCGGGCGAAAGATTTAAGACGGGCCTTGAGTCCGCCCAGAAAATTAGCAAGGAGCAACAATCATGGCCGAAACAACCGACAAGACAACCACCGCGACAGCGAGCGCGACCGCAACAGCCACAACCACCACCAAGAAGAAAGCCGCGCCAGGCCTTACTTTTAAGCGATATTTCACCAAGGCTGGCGTCTCGCCCTACGACGAGATCGAGTGGGAACTCCGTCTTGCCCAGATCACCGACGCAAAGGGTGGCGTGATCTTCGAGCAGAAAGACGTCGAGACCCCCAAAGACTGGTCGATGACCGCGACCAATATCGTCGCCAGCAAATATCTGCACGGCACCATCGACACGCCCGAGCGCGAGACCGGCGTCCGCCAGCTCGTCACCCGCGTCGCCGAGACCATCCGCGACTGGGGCATCAAGGGCGGATACTTCCGCTCCGCCGACGACGCTGCCATCTTCCACGACGAGCTCGCACACCTGCTGCTGCAGCAGAAGGCGGCCTTCAACTCGCCGGTGTGGTTCAACGTCGGATGCGACCGCATCGAACCCAACTCCGATGCGCAGAACTGGCATTGGAACGAGGTGGAACAGAAAGTTGAATACAGTTCCGTCGGCTACAAGAAGCCGCAGTGCTCGGCATGCTTCATCAACTCCGTGCAGGACTCGCTCGACAGCATCCTGACCCTGGCTAAGACCGAGGGCATGTTGTTCAAGTGGGGCTCCGGAACCGGCTCGAACCTCTCGCCGCTGCGCTCCTCGGCCGAGACGCTCTCCGGCGGAGGAACCGCCAGCGGTCCGCTCAGCTTCATGAAAGGTTTCGACGCCTTCGCCGGCGTCATCAAGTCCGGAGGCAAGACGCGCCGCGCCGCCAAGATGGTCATCCTCAATATCGACCATCCTGACGTCGTTGATTTCATCGAGTGCAAGCAGAAAGAAGAAGCCAAGGCGTGGGCGCTCGTCGAGCACGGATACGACGGCTCGGGTCCCGACTCCGAGGCTTACGCGTCGGTGTTCTTCCAGAACGCCAACAACTCCGTGCGCGTGACCGACGACTTCATGTACGCCGTTGTTCGCGACGGCGAGTTCACCACCCGCGCCGTGAAAGACGGCCATCCCGTTCAGACCTACAAGGCGCGCGACCTGCTGCGCAAGATCTCCGACGCCACCTGGCATTGCGGCGATCCCGGCATGCAGTACGACACCACCACCAACCGTTGGCACACCTCGAAGAACACGGCGCGCATCAACGCCAGCAATCCTTGCAGCGAGTACATGTTCCTCGACGACTCCGCCTGCAACCTGGCATCGCTGAACCTGATGAAGTTCGCGCCGAACGGCACCTTCGATGTCGAAGCCTATCGCCACGCCTGTGCCGTGGTCATCACCGCGCAGGAAATCCTGGTCGACAACAGCGGCTATCCTACCGAAGCCATCGGACGCAACTCGCACGACTATCGTCCGCTGGGACTCGGCTACGCCAACCTCGGCGCGCTGCTCATGGCCTCGGGCCTGCCCTACGACTCCGACGCCGGACGCGACTACGCTGCCTGCGTGACCGCCATCATGTGCGGCGAGGCGTACCTGCAGTCGTCGAAGATCGCCGAACTCTGTCCGTCACCCGAGCCCGCAACCCCGCTGACTCATACCGTCGAGATCACAGGCGGAGCGTGCCCAGGCTGGTACGTCAATCGCGAGCCGTTCCTCGACGTGATCCGCATGCACCGCGCGTCGGTGAACAACATCAACAAGAAGAACGTTCCCACGTCGCTCTACGAAGCCAGCGCGGCCACCTGGGACGAAGCTCTCCAGCACGGCGAGAAGTTCGGCTACCGCAACGCGCAGGTCACCGTGCTCGCGCCCACCGGCACCATCGGCTTCATGATGGACTGCGACACCACCGGCATCGAGCCCGACCTGGCGCTGGTGAAATACAAGAAGCTGGTCGGCGGCGGCATGATCAAGATCGTGAACAACACCGTGCCCGCCGCGCTCTTCAAGCTCGGCTACTCCAGCGACCAGACCAACGCCATCGTCAGCTACATCGACGCCACCGGCACCATTGAAGGCGCGCCCTCCGTCAAGGACGAGCACCTGCCTGTCTTCGACTGCTCATTCAAGCCGCAGAAGGGCACGCGCACCATTCACTACTCCGGCCACCTCAAGATGATGGCCGCCGCGCAACCGTTCATCTCGGGCGCAATCTCCAAGACCATCAACATGCCCGAAAACGCCACCGTTGACGACATCATGGAGGCGTACATCCAGGCCTGGAAGCTGGGCCTGAAGGCAGTCGCGATTTATCGTGACGGCTCGAAGAAGGCACAGCCGCTCAGCTCGATGGGCTCTGCCACGCACAAGTCGCAAAAGGGCGACGCAGCGGGTGCCCCATCCTTGTCCGCCGCAGGCGGACAGGGTGGGTCGGAAGAAGTCGAGGATCCCTCGGCCGCTCCCCCGCGCGCCGTGCGTCACCGTCTGCCCGACGAGCGCCTCTCCATCACCCACAAGTTCAAGGTGGGAGGACACGAGGGCTACCTCACTGTGGGACTCTATCGCGACGGCATGCCCGGCGAGTTGTTCATCACCATGGCCAAAGAAGGCTCGACCGTCAGCGGCCTGATGGACAGCTTTGCCTGCGCCACCTCCATCGCCTTGCAGCACGGCGTTCCGCTCAAGCTGTTGTGCGAGAAGTTCGCGCACACCCGCTTCGAGCCCAGCGGCTGGAGCAACAATCCCGACATCGGCTATGCCAAGTCGATCATGGACTACATCTTCCGCTGGCTGCAGTTGCGCTTCCTCACCGGACAGCAGCAGGCGCTCTTCGACGGCCTGCGTCCCAAGTACATGGGCGGCGTGGCTCCCGTCAGCGCACCGGATGATCCGAACTACGGCGGCGTTTCTTCCAGTGTCATCCTGAGCGAAGGCGCGGCAGCGCCGGAGTCGAAGGACCCCTTTGGCGCTCATGAACCCACATTGTTCACGGGCACCCGTGCCGGCGCTCCCGGTGGAGCGGTCACCGGACACCACCACGCAGCCGACGCACTGAAAGAGCTGATCGACATGGGCGACGCGCCCAGCTGCTCGGTCTGCGGCGCCATCATGACGCGGAACGGGAGCTGCTACCGCTGCATGAGCTGCGGCTCCACCAGTGGTTGTTCTTAGGGTGGAAGCACGACCCTTTAGGGTCGAAAGGGGAAAGAAAGAAAGAAAGAAGAAAAAGGCGGCCGTAGAGGATATCGTCGTCATCAAGGAAAACGCGCAAAAGAACGTAGAAGGTGCGCTACCTAGCGACCGGCGCGATTGTGTTGAACTTCTTGAAGGTGGGTCAAATCGTCGAGAGGCGATCGACGTAAGCGCGGAGTACATCGCGTTGGAGTATGAGGCTGGCGAACTTGCCCTCACGAACGCTTTCGACCAAGCCCGCCATCTTCAATTGTTTAATGTGATGAGAGAGGTTGCGGCCCTCACGCTGTGAATTCGGTGCAGCCTAGCGCACGGCGTCGCTTCTTTGCACGCCGCGATTTCGCTGAGCATCTTAACGCGTCTCGGTTCGGCCAGAACCTGATTCGCGCCATCTTACTGCCCGTCAGTCCTCCGTTCCGTGATCTTTCCATCTTTACCCCGTCACGGCCACATCAGTAGCCCCAAACTGGAACAGGATCTTACCGCTGCGATTCGATTTCAAGGATTCCTCGAACGCTTCCTTGAACTGGTCGAGCGGGTACACATGGTCCACTGCGGCGGAGAGCGATCCATCAGCTACGAGGTCTCCCAGCTTCTGGTAAAGCGCCTCGATCTCTGTGCGCGGCGCGTTGCGTATCCAATTGATGAGCCAGAATCCGTGGAGGCTAAGGCCACGGTAGATGAACTCTCCGGGCGGCATGGCTGGGAACTGCCCACTTTGGATGGCGTAGACGACAATCGCGCCTCCAGGCTTGAGCGACTTGGCCAACTCTCCTACAGGAGTTCCGCCCAGCGAATCGAGCACGAGGCTGAGTTTCTTCCCGTCGACAGCCTCCTCAATATCCTTGAGTAAGTTGTCACCTTGGAGGACCACGCGGTCACCTCCCCACGCCCGCACCTGTTCGGCAGCTTCTTCGCGGCGAACGACATTCAGCGTCTTGACTCCTGCGAGCCTCGCGAGCGCAATGATGTACCGTCCCATGGCCGAGTTGGCCGCGGTTTGACCGATCCAGTCGCCGGGCATCAGGGAAACGTATCGGTTCAGCAAGAGGTAGGCCGTTGCAGGGTTAATTCCTATCATCGACAGTTGCACGGGATCTGCTTCGTCGCTCATCGGCACGATGTTCCGCACTGGCGCGACAACTTCATCTGCCCACGTGGTTGATGCCGGCCCGGAGCGTGGCTATGACTGAGCATGCAGGGTGGAGTATGAGATCCGCGACGGCGAGGTGGTCTACATGGATAGGGGGCCGGTGCGGGTCATGGTGACCGAACAGCACATCGGACCCTCGACCGAACCCACTCTCCGCGATCTCAGCGAGGCGCCCGTCGCGGTATGCGGGACCGATTATGGCGTCCACAGTCCCATCTGGATCTCCCGGTTCACCGATATGACTCGGCAGGCCGCGGCCTACCGCAAGGGACGGGTGCTGATCGCCGGCGACGCCGCACACGTTCATCCACCGGACGGCGGACAGGGCCTCCAGATCGGTGTGCAGGATGCGGTGAATCTGGGATGGAAGCTGGCCCAAGTGGTCAAAGGGACGTCGCCGGAGAGCCTCCTCGATACTTACCACGCCGAGCGCCACCCGGTCGCTGCCCGTACCCTGCGCAATACGATGGCCTCAGTTGCGCTTCGCCGCGAAGATGAACGCACGAAGGCACTCCGCGACACAATGGCCGAGCTCCTGAGCATGGAGGAGCCGCGCAGACGATTCGCCGCGGAGATGTCCGGGCTGGATATTCATTACGACCTGGGCGAAGGACACTCGCTGCTCGGTCGTCGCATGCCCGATCTCGACCTGGTCACCGCCCAAGGCCCGCTGCGGGTCTTCACTTTGCTGCGCGATGCCCGCCCGGTACTGCTCAACCTCGGTGAGCCAGGCGACATCGACATAACGCCGTGGGCAAGCCGGGTCAAGTTGATAGACGCCAAGTACGATGGCGCCTGGGAGCTTCCGGCACTCGGGGCGGTCACTGCTCCCTCCGCCGTGTTGATTCGGCCCGACGGATACGTGGCCTGGGTGGGAGACCTGACCCAGCAGGGGCTCGCCGACGCGCTGACCACTTGGTTCGGACCGCGTGCTGCGGCGTAGCGCACCGGCTGCGGCACGCAAGTGATGCAACAAAGGCCTCTTAGCGACATGTTCCGCTCCTCACCGAAGACCTGCAAGACATCACAGAACGCCGGCCTTCAGCGCATCTGCCGCAGTGAGTGCGTAAGTTAACGCGTATTGGAACGCATGAGAAAAGTGGACGAACTTACGGTGTTTGCCCGATTGACGTTCTCAAATCACTGCTCTCTGATCGGTTGAGGGTTCTGCATATGGCTGTGAAGCGAGTAATCAAAGGTGTGCACGTAATCCCGATGGGGTTCTCAAACGCCTTCCTGATCGAGGGCGACGACGGGTTGACACTGATCGACGCTGGTTTCCCGAATAAGGAGGCATCGGTCTTCGGGGCGATCCGCAGGCTTAGCCGTTCCCCACACCAACTCAAGCACCTGATCTTCACTCACGGCCACCCTGATCATATTGGTAGCGCTGCCGCGATCGTGCGGGAAACCGCTGCGAGGACCTACATGCACCCGCTCGATATCGCTCTGAGAGTGGAGGTCCTTTTCGGCCTCTGAGGCCGGCACCCGGTCTGTTGCGGCAAGTGATGTGCAGGCTGTTCTACCGTCCCGACGAACGACTCGAGCCAGTTGCAATCGACCAGCCTTTAGCCCCAGGGGAAATATTGCCCATTGCTGGCGGCATCGAAGTTATCCATACTCCGGGCCATTGCGCCGGACAGGTCGCGCTGCTGTGGCGTCCGGGACGAATGCTGTTCGCGGGCGACGTGTGCATGAACGTCATGGGCCTTGGTGATCCCGTCGGCTTCGAGAGCTTGAAGGAAGGCCGTGTAAGCCAGCGAAAGGTTGCCAGTCTTGCATTCGATGCGGCCGGGTTCGGTCATGGCGAACCTATCGCCCGTGATGCGTCAACGCGTTTCCGCAATAAGTACGGCCAAAATCCAGAGCACGTGCATCAACAGCGATCGGCAGCTTAATACCCAATCCACGGTCCGGTTGGGTCGGCTGCTTTTTACCTAGTCTAAGGACGCTTGGGCACGGGCTCATCAGAGCTGCAAGACATCGCAGAACGCCGGCCTTCAGCGCATCTGCCGCAGTGAGTGCGTAAATTAACGCGTATTGGGCAATGTTGCGAATGGGAACAAACTCATTGGGCCCATGAGAGACGGTTAGCAGACCTGGCCCGTAGGCGAACGCAGGGACGCCGCGAGCCGCGTAGAACCGTGTTTCGAGAATGAAGCTCCCGGGATTCCACGGCGACGCAATCCGCCCTAGTGTTGCCACAAACTCGCGATCTAGTGCTTAGTTGCTAAGATTAGCGTAATATGGTTGCGGGTGGACGTTGCGCACTTCACGTTTGGTCCACTCAAAGGGGACGGCATTCTTATTGTAGACGGCGATGAAGCGGTCGATGGCCTCTCGTACCTCGCCCGGCGAAGTGAAACTGGCTCCACGCAGAGCGCGCCGGCTCAGGATGCTGAACCAGCACTCAATCTGATTCAGCCAGGAGGCGTGTGTGGGCGTGAAATGGAGGTGCACGTTGCCGTGCTGGGCCAGCCAGCGGTCGTGCTTGGGCTTGTGGGTATTGAGGTTGTCCAGACTCACGTGTAGTTCCCGCCGTGGGTAGAGTGCCACCAGTTCATTCATAAACGCCAGGAAGTCGCGTCGGCGACGGCGAGGGGCGTGTCCTCCGAAGACTTTGCCGGTGAGCACGTCCAGAGCGGCAAATAAGGTGGTTGTGCCGTGGCGCTTGTATTCGTGGTTGAAGCCGGTCACCGCCTTGCCGTTGGGCAGTTTCAAATAGCCCTGGGCTCGTTCCAGAGCTTGGATATGCGGCTTTTCGTCGACCGACAGCACCACCGCATTCTCCGGGGGGTGCAGATAGAGCCCCACGATATCGGCCGCCTTGGCGGCAAACTGAGGATCCGTCGAGATACACCAACTGCGCCGCCGCTGCAGCTGAATGCCTCGGGCCCGCAACACCCGCCAGACCTCATGTTTGGACACATCGCCCAGCGACTGGGCCAGCAGCGCCCCGCTCCAGGTGGCGTACCCCGACGGGGGCGGCTCGTCCAGTGTAACCAGAATCCGGTTCTCCGTATTCTCGTCATACCGCCGCACTGCCCCGGGCCGCGGCGCATCCTGCAACCCACGCAGACCGTCGCGACGGAAGCGCACCCGCCATTTGCTGACCCGCGCGGCGCGCATGCGCAGTGTGCGGGCGATCGGGATCGTGCCTTGCCCATCCGCGGCCAGCAAAATGATCTTCGCGCGCTCGGCGAGGCGGCGTTCGGTTTTACCCGCGCGCACCCATCCTTCCAGGGTGGAGCGGTCCTCTTGGGTTAGGGTGACCACTGTCGGGCGTTTGCTCACGCCCGATCATGCCATATAACGTATTCCTTTGCAACTAAGTACTAGTCTTGTCCTCTTCGCCCGCTAGCTGCGCCAGCCACTCCAAAGAAAAGATCATTTCGAGGCAGCGAAAACATTTATCCGGCGATCTCGGGAATAAGCGCAGGGTCGGGTTGGCCAGAAACCCTAGTGCCGGCATCGGGGAAGTGTCGGATACAGCAAACTGACGGTCCGCCGTTGGGGGAAGCTTGCTGTTCGACTGTGGCGGCGTTTTCGTCTTATGCGTCAATTTGTGGCGATATTTTCATCTCATGAGGTCCGCGATTCTCACCAATATAGGGACACGGTTAATCTAAGTCGCTGTTTTTACAGGCCCGCCATTCTCACGTTATGCGTAAACCCACAAAGGAGGAGGATGTGGGTGGACGCATGAGATGAGAATAGGACTCCATAAGATGAGAATTGGACCGACATGATGAAAATGGAGTCCCGGGTATGGTTCGTTGACTATTGCGAACTTTGAACACTACATGAAAGCGTCGCTTCAAGTTTGGAAACCTGAAAGAACAATTGAAGTCCGTGATTGCCGTCTACAAGGATCTGGTCTGGGGTATCCATCGGCCATGCCCACCGCAACGCCCCGTGTAGACCGAGGAAATAGCGGAAATCCGACGGGAAATCCTTCAGGAACGGCAACTCGTTTGATCCGGCATTGCCGAAGACTGTGGTGAGGCCATGTTTGCGCAACAGGTCATATGTCACGTCATGAACGCTGGTCGTGATTTTGCCCCTGTTTTGCGATGTAGTCTGGCGATCGCCGTGCGCCGGCTGCCCATTATGTGCCTGTTGAGCGAGGGCACTTTCGGCCACGACGAGGGACGCCGCCAGATCTCCGGCTCCTTTTAGAAATGTCCGGCGATCATTCCCGCTGATGCGCTGCTCGGTATTCATTCCTAATGTCTCCTGGGTCATGATTTCACTCCCTTTTTGCGATGGGTTAATGACGGATGCAGACCGATTTCACCTCGACGTACGTTGATTTCACGAGTTTGGAACCGGGATTTGTGCTTCAGGAGCGGATTGCGGGCCCCGAGGTCCGTAATCGAGATTCGCACTTGCGTGCCCACCTCGGATTAAACCAAGTGGCGCATCGTCCGGTTTCATCAGCAATTCTACGAAGATGAAGGAATCATCAACTGTCCTGAGAACTTCGGACAACTCCTTAGACGTGGCAACGACATGTGACGCCACTTCGCGGCGGCTAAAGACTCGCGGAAGGTCCGCATAGTGCCAGTTTGCGACATCGTTGTACTTGGCATGCAAACCCAGGATGGTGCGTTCGATCGTATAGCCGCCATTGTTAGTCAGGAAGATTAGTGGCTTCAGATCATGACGCAAAATCGTAGAAAGTTCTTGTGCTGTCAGTTGAAACGAGCCATCACCTATCAGCAGAATATGCCGTCGCTCCGGTGCGGCCTTCAATGTACCGAGAAGAGCTCCCAGGGTGTACCCGATGGAACCCCAAATCGCCTGGGTTATGAACGTGCACCCTTCTGGAAGGACCAGTCTGGTTCCGCCAGAGCTTGAGGTGCCATCCTCTGCGATAATCACGTCTCCGGGACGGACAAAATTCTGAAGCGCTCCCCAGAACTCCGTTTGTGTCAGGGCCGTGTCGGAGGTTTCGAGTGCGGTACTGTTCGCGACAGTGCGGTGCCTTGTGGGTTCGGCCTGGCGCACTGGAACCGAGTCGATCACCCGACGCAACACGGCGCGAAGGGTAATTCCTTCGTAATATTCGTTGGAAACGTCGGCCGAATACGCGTCGAGTCGAATCACGCTATCAGGTAGGCGGTCTGTGAAAAAACCGGAGGTGCTATCGACGCGGCGATGACCGATTGCAATAAGACAATCGCTCCCCTCAACCAAATCTCTCAGTTGCTGGCTGCTGGCGCTGCCGAAGTAGATGCCGGCGAAGAGAGGAGATTGTTCTGAGAAGGTCCCCTTTGAACTGCTCATCGTTGCAACGGGCAATTGGAGCTTTTCAGTGAGCTCAGTCACTTCCTGCAGGACACCAAACCTCTCAGCATCCATGTCAATGAGCACAGCGGGACGCCGAGCACTCGATAGGCGACCGGCGATGTGGCGAGCACACGACGCGAGGCGCTCTTCGTCGCTTTCAGGTTCCCGCAACACGAGAGGCTCGTCTGGAACCTGAATTTCGAGATAGGCGATGTCGGAAGGCAGTTCCAGGTAAACCGGACGCTTCAATCTCCATGCGGTGCGAATGAGACGATCTACTTCTTCAGCCGCATTCTGCGGCGTTAGCTGCGCCTGCGCTGCCGTCACTTGCCGGTACGCTCGCAGGAATACATCCTCGCTACCATCTGCCAGGGTATGGTGCATCATTGTTCGCCGCGCGATCGACCGCAGGGGGAGAGAGCCACAGATACAAACGATCGGAAGATGTTCAGAATACGATCCGGCAATCCCGTTGATGGCACTGAGGGCTCCTACGCCGTTCGTGACGACAAGAGCGGCCGGCCCGTTGAGACGCGCGTATCCATCTGCCGCATAGGACGCATTGAGTTCATTGCAGTTTCCGACCCACTCCGGTCGTCCGCGATTCTCGAGTTGCTGAACAAGCTCAAGATTGAAATCACCGGGCACACCGAAGATGTGTCGAATCCCGACCTCTTCGAGTCTCCGCAACAGGAAATTACCGATTGTCTCTTTCATCGTTTTCGCTCCGCCCGTCTCGAGAGGCTGTCAGGAGTCCCCACTGTTAACTCATCGTGTTCGAGTTCACCGAGTTCCGAGGCTCGGGGGGCTGGGAAACTTTGCCGACTACACCAGCCGGAAATGAGCCGTTCGCAACTGCGGGCGGTGCTAGAGGACGCACACCGCGCGCCCGGTCACATAAGGCGCAGCCTGTGGCCGCCGATTCTCCTCAACCAGGTCGTCAAGCCAACTCCGGACCGGCTTCGCCATATGACTCCTCCTGCGGCTCGAAGTTCTACTGCTTTCCGAGAGCGGCTTCGCCGACTTCGGTCTCGAAGCCAGCAGATTGAGCACCAGCGATGGAGCAAGCTTCATCGTTGTCGGGAAGATCTCCGCTCATTCCGATCGAACCCACCACCTTCCCCTCTTTCAGTATCAAGACACCACCAGCGACCGGCGCAATGCGACCAGCTGAAATGGTATTAAGGGACGCCCAGAATGTGGGAGTATCCGCCGCTCGCTTCGCCATCGCTCGCCCCCCGATCCCCATCCCGATAGGACCCCAGGCCTTGGCGAATGCAATATCTGGTCTTAGTACGCCGCTTCCGTCTTCGCGTTTCATCACAATGGCAGCGCCGCCGGCATCGACTACAGCAACGGTCATCGGTTTGCACTTCAGTTCACGAGCCTTCGCTAACGCCCCTCTCACGATGGTGTCCGCCTCTTGCAACGTCAATCCACACATAAGCCTTCTCCTTGACCGCGTTCTTGAGGCGGTCAAGCTGCGATGCACAGCTTGACCGCCGAAATTCAACGGCTGGTATGGGTTTTGGAGCTTTTGGTCCACGCTGTGACCTCAGTCCCGGCGCATCGTCACGTTCAGGACTCCCACCTCCGAGATCTCCGCATGGATTCGATCTCCCGGCTTAAGCCATCGGTCCCCGTGCTCTCTTGCCGATCCAGAAGGCGATCCCGTGAAGAGGATGTCGCCGGGTTGAAGGGTAATGAAGTGGCTAATGGTGCTCAGCTGTTCGTCGATCTTGTAGATCATCTCGCTGGTCGACGCATCCATCATCTTTTCGTCGTTCACATATAACTGGATGCGAAGGTTATTCGGATTTTTGACGAACTTTGCCGGTGTGATTGCGGGCCCACACGGCGCCATCGTATCCTGTCCCTTGCCACGCACGAGATCGACCTTGAGGTCGTTGTCGACCCAGATGAGATCTCGGCAGGTCAGATCGAGGCCGATCGCATAGCCAGCAATAGCGGCCGACGCTTCATCTCGTCCTGCGTCCTTCAGCCGCTTGCCCACGAATACAGCCAATTCGCATTCCCAGTCGAATTGATGGGTTGTCTTCGGTATTCGGACGGTTTCGCCGGGTCCCACTAGCGTGGACTTCGGTGGCCGAATGAAAAATGGCATCACGTCCCACTTGTTGACCTCCAGGCCCATCGCCTTCAGATGCCCCGCATAATTGCCTCCCATGGCAAGCAGGTTGTCCGGGTATAGGACTGGAGCCAGCAGGTTCACTGTCTCCTTTGGGATCCCCGCGGTCTTTGTAGCGCCATTTGTGGCGAGGGAATCGGCCAGCTCCTGCAGTAACGGCAATGACGTGTCCCACGTTTCGAGCAGTCTCTTAGAGGAAGCGGGTTGAAGGAGGGGCTGGATGTCTTCCAGCAGATAATATGATCCCTCGATACCGATGGCAGCCTTGCTGCCACCTGGCGCTTCCAACGTCGCTACGGTAAATGTAGTCATCGCAGTTATCCCCTATTTCGAGTCGTGATTCGAAGCAAAGGTGACTTGCGTCGCCAGCCGCAGTGTTTAGGCAGCCGGCGACCGCAAGCTTCGCCGGTGTTTCATAGACCCGGCGCCGGATACTGTTCCTTCGGCAACGGGTTCGCGTGTGTCATTGTGCCGACGATCAGTGCCGTTTCATTGGAGCGATTGCTCCAGGCATGATTAACGCCTTGCACCACCGCTGTGTCACCCGCCTTGAGCAGAACCTCGTCAGTGTCCGAGACTAGGTAGATCTCGCCTCGCGCCACGATGAAGCAGTCCAGCGTGTCGGTGCGGTGCATCGTCGGGTGACGCGCCATGTCTATCTCGGTCGGGGGATATTTCTGTTTTACGTTCTGATTAATCTGTTTCATCATTTCGATGTGCTTTTTCTTGTCCTTCATGTCCGGCGGAATTTCGAGTACGCGGTAGATCATCCCGTTCTCCGTCGGCTCGCGCACGGTAACATCTGCGCCACGGTCGCCCTTAATCGAATTGTTTATTGGCAATTCCGTTGTTGCCCACAAGGTGGAGCGGCGTACGACGTTCGGGATGTCCTGCTCGTTAGGTGAGTCGTGATAAAGAATCGCTGACTTCTTATCGGCATTCGCGCCGATAACGGTACGTTTGACCAGAGCCATGATCTGTCTCCTTTGTTAGATTGAGGGCATTTACAATGCCCAACTTTCGTATTGAGTAAAAGCAACCGGAATGCCAAAGCGAGCAGACTGGCCGAGACCAATAAGTTGAGCGAAATGAATGGTTGATTGAAAACGGGGCAAGCGAGCCGGTGTCGATTGTTGAAGTGTTGAAGCATCATCCACACGATGCAATGCGAGAAACTGTCGGATCTTCGATGTGTTGCAATCGGCCTACGCGGTATTTCGAAAACGGTCAAAGCATCGTATCCCGTGGATCCGCGCAAACATCACCACGTTGATCTGCGGAAATTGCGCGGATCGGCTGATGGCGGATCAGGATTTCGTCAGGTGACATCTCGGGTCCCGAGTCGGCGGCTCACCTCGCCGCGAACGATCGAAGCAGTCCAATGCCGAGTATTACGACAGACAACGCGAGCGTCGCCGCTCCCACAGAGATGAGTCGTACCAGACGGTTCGGCTTAAGGGCGTCGGGCGAAGGCATAGACAGAAAGAATCCCGGGCCCATGAGAATTGAAGCCGCTGGCACACCGATCCGCACAAACCACAGCAGCCATGCCGGCAGCATCGCCGCATCGGCCAGGATCTGGCAAATCAACGCCAGAAGAAGGATCACGGCCGCGTGGGCATGGCCCGCCCGGAAAAAGTTCTGGCGCAACGGATTGTCCATATAGCGGCTGCTCCGGTCCATCAATGCTGTGAGCAGGAAATATCCGCCGTACTGAGCCCCGGGAACGGCGATAAGAATTATCCCGGACATCAATGTCGCTTCACGAGTCATAGTTTCCTCCTGAAATTGTGGCCCGGTCTCAACTGGTTTTGGCCGAGTTCTCCTAGAGATCGTGTCCCTTCATCAGCCTCGCAAGGGTTTTATGCCTGGTCGTAACTGAGCTTGAACATAATCTCGACCTTCTAGCGAAGAGCGTTAGCACGACTCAAAAGCGTGAAACCAGCCGCCCAAGCCGTCACGGCGGGAGCGGTAAAGGTTCGCAGCCCGGCGACTACACCGATTCCGAATGCTAGGGCCAGTGCGAATCCGACGTTCATCGGAGACTCCTCTTTGCCATGATCAGTCTCCTTCGTTAGATTGAGAGCATTTACAATGCCCAACTTTCGTATTGAGTAAAGGCAACCGGAACGCCAAAGCGAGCAGACTGGCCGAGACCAATAAATTCAGGTAAATGAAGCGGTTCGTCGCAGAAGGGTTAAACGGGAGGTGTTGTGTGTTTGAAGTGTTGATGCCTCTTCAACACCACCCATCAGGAGGGGGAGGCTTACGTCATGCTGCATTGCACCGTGCTGACCGGGGGATCTGGAGACCGAATCGTCCTGAAGGTTGCCAATCGACTGCTGATCGCGGAAAGCCACAAGCCAGTCGGGGATATTTGATTATGTGTTCTTTAAATTACGCAGACTTTCCGCAATGCTTTTGAGTTCCGTCATCTGTTCATCCTGCAATTTGGCAAGATAAGTGAGCGTCTGGTGGTCAACCTCCGCTTTGGCCTCATTTTGCGCTTGGGTCTTGTTTTGACTGCGCTGCAGCGCCGGCAATGCCCACCACTGGATCCAGCTGCTAGAAATTACGCCAAGAGTGATCTTAACGGTATCTGACGCGTTCAGTATGAGCAGGGGCACGATTAACGCCACGTCAAAGAAAACCACTGAGGCGAGGAGGTGGTTGGTGATCCACTCTAAAACAATGTCGTTATAATACAGGACCCTATTATCGTGGCGACGACGATTCTTGGCGTCCTGAATTAATTCTTTAGGATTCTTTACATGGACATGATTATCCACGCCGTTACAGACTTCGAAGGTGGGCGCTGCGATGGCCTCGCTACCGCGCCGTTTCGTCCCCGGTTGATGCCGAGGTCCTTCATCTTTCATATTCGCGGTGTCGGCGCTTCCATCCATCCAGGCCTCCCTCACGAAAACTCCCCCCTTCGTTCAGGGAACGTCTGGGAAAACTTAATTCGACCCCACTCGTCTTATCCGGCTCGAAGTATGTTCATAAGTTGACTAATGTCTTTCACTTTTTCTAAGGAACCTCTGAACTACCCCCTGTCTTTCAAGCGGGAATGCCTTGAAAGGTGAGGTTCAGATCGATGCCTTCATCCCCACTGGCTCTTTGAGCCCCCCGGCTGGCCCCGTTCCGGTAGTCGGGCGTCCTGGAAAGACACTACGCCGCTGAGTACAGCAGCTTCTTGCGTACCAAGAACAGGTTGACCAGGGCGCAGGTGGCGAACACCCGGTTGGCGTTCTTCTTCAATCCTCGATAGCGCACTTTCACAAACCCGAACTTCAGCTTCATTACCGCAAACACGTGCTCCACTTTCGAGCGCACGCGAGACTTGGTGCGGTTTTTGGCTCGTTCTATTTCGTCGACGCGGTCCTTGAAACGGTACTGCTTGTGGGTCATGTCCTGCGCTCCGGGCGCAACTTCCCGCATGGCTTCCGTTTGCCCCCGATAGGCCTGATCGCCCCAAACCTTCGACTCTTCCCCGTGCAGTAACTCCGGCAATACCGTGCTGTCCGCCACGTTGGCCGCTGTCGCCACCACACTGTGAATCATCTTCGTCTTACTATCCACGCCCACGTGTGCTTTCATCCCGAAGTACCACTGCTTGCCCTTCCTCGTTTGGTGCATGGCAGGGTCGCGCTTCTGCCCCCGGTTCTTGGTCGAACTGGGGGCATGAATGATGGTTGCATCGACGATGGTGCCGGTCATGATCCGCACTCCCCGGCTCTGTAAATACAGGTTCACCGTCTGCAGAATCTCCCCGCCCAAACCGTGCTCTTCCAGCAAGTGACGGAACTTGCAAACCGTCGTCTCGTCCGGCACTGGTTCCCGCCCCAGATCGATGCCCACAAATTGCCGCATCACCGCCGAGTCGTACAGCGCCTCTTCCAGCCCAGGGTCCGACAGGTTGAACCATTGCTGGAGAAAGTACACGCGCAGCATCCGCTCCAGCCCCACCGGGGGCCGCCCGTTGCCGGCTTTTGGATAGTGAGCCTCGATCAAGCCGCACAACTGGGCCCACGGCACTACCTGTTCCATCTCTTCCAGAAACAAAGCACGCCGCGTCTTCTTCGCGTACGGCTCGAACCCGTTCGCCATCGCCAGTGTCTGCTGCTTCATCGCTCTACAGGCCTCCACCAAATTTCCTCTCACTCTAGCCTGCAGATCGGTGGAAATCGGAGTACTTGTTCAGAGTCTCCCTAAGGTGAGTATCATGTCTAAAGATCGATCTATCTCATCCTTTTTTAGAATTGGCTCAGCCAATTCCTTATACTGTCGTATGACGTCATCCTTTGAGGGTTCCGATGGTTTCGTTACTTCTTTGGAGTACGTCTTCCCGTTCTGGAGGCGGATGGTAACAGGAACGTGAAATGCCGCATCCAAACCAGGCGACCACTCAGGATGGAAGATCACTTTTACCTTAGCGCGAGCGTCGCGATAACGCTGGCTTGATACGCTCGAATCTGTAAGAGCCGGCAACCACACGTCTCTATCGAGTATCGCGACACCTAGCACACCCTCGAAACTGAACCTTGCCTGGTGCCCGTTAGTGGGCTCAGAGTATTGCATCATGGACTGAGTAGCTTTATTTACCTCTACCTCGACGGATTTTATTCCTTCGTATAAAATGCCATTGTCTTTCAATAATTCCAGTGTGGCATCTATCGCACCGTGCGCAAGGTAACAGCACGGATATTTCTTCATGTGGGTTCCAGGGGGAACTATGGCAGAGGCTCCCGTTAGATCACGAGTCATGCGGCTAAAGTCTGCACCACCTTGGCCAGCGAACTGCTCACAAAACCCCTGAGGCGCCTCAAGCATTGAGGAATTTGCGGTCACCCCGTTGGCAGCGTATTCCGCAGCTTGAACTGCCGAAAAAGCAGGAACCCCCAATTGCAGATAATGAGAAAAATTCTCCTGGGGGTTCACCCCATCCGCATTCCCCAGGGCAATACCCAGAGCTGCCCTTGCAGTGTCGACGTCCAGGTCCAGTATCTTACAAGCTGAGGACACGGCTCCAACGTGATTAAATGGTAGGACCCATCCTCTCGAGGATGCAGCAGCAATGGCTCCATTCCAGACTCTGGCCTGAATTTCAAACCCGACGACAATGCTCTCTATGACTTTTGAACCCGAAGCCTTCAACTTCTCGCCCAATGCCAGAACCGCGGCTATGTCTTGAGAGATGTTCGGTCCTACTGTCCCTACCGCCTCTAACTCTGGAGCATGGTCGAGGACGGCATTGGCGTATGCTGCATAAGCAGTGGTCGTTCTGAACTTGCCTCCGATGACAGAAGCTTCGGCCCTGGCACCAACACCCTTGATACGGTCCAGGACGATTTTGCCAAGGGGACTTGTGCCTCCCCCCAGAGCCGCCCTTGCGAAATCCAACACCAACTCTTTTGCTTTTTCTCTAGCTGCTTCGGACAAATGAGAATAGTCTGTGTCAATCAAGAATGTAACTAATTGCTCGGTAGTCCCCGTCTTTACGTGAACTAATTGTTCGGTAGTCGCCATCTTTGTCCTCCCATCTCAATTGGCTATTGCAGTCTGTGTGAGAACGCCAGTTTGGAACGGCCAGCGGCTAAGGCCGCCCTCATTGCGGTCAAGTTATGGCATGGCTAAAGCCGTGCCCCACAACGATTGCTTCGTTCTCACACAGACTCTATTGATCCAGTACCTCTGCTGACATCCGACGCCCCCGGAGGCGTTGGCCACGCAACTAAGCAGCCTTTCCCTCCCTGCGGCCGCTACGCTTCAGTTGGTAGCCCTGCTTCGCCATGCGGATGGCGTAGACGAACTTTCCCGCGGTGAGATAGAGCAGATTTCCATCGGCGCCGTAGCCGAATGCGGCGTTGGTCGGCCAGTACACGTTCGACGAATGCGGGTTGCCGGTCGGGATAGTGGCGAGCACCTTGCCCTCCGGGGAGTAGACAAAGAGCGCGGGATTCGGTTCATGCACCGCGACGTAGAGATTGCCGTCGACATCGACCGTCATGCCGTCGCCGCCGTCGTTGGGGAACCAATCGACCAGGACGCGGCGATTGCTGACCGTGCCGTCGGAAGCGAGCGCGTAGGCGAGCAACGCAGTCAGGCCCCTCTGCGACGTTTCGCCTTTCTCCATCCGGTACTGGTCAAGCGAGCCGTTGTCGTTCGCAATCACGTAAAGCGTCTTCTGATCGGGAGAGACACAGATCCCGTTCGGCTTGCCCGCGTCGGTGATGATGCGCGTCACCTTGCCGTCTGGGTCGATTCGGTACACCCCCAAGATCGGTTGTTCGATCGCCTCGTAACCGAAGTAGCGCGGATCGGTGAAGTAGATGCGCCCTTTCTCGTCGATGGTGAGATCATTGGGCCCGTTGTAGGGTCGGCCGTTATAGAGCCCGGTCAGGATGTAGCTCTTGCCCGTTTTCATATCGATCTTGCTGATACGGCGACCGCCGAAATCATTGCCTTCGGCGATGATGAGATTGCCTTCGGCATCGAATTTCGTCCCGGCTGCCTGCCCGCTTGGCGAGCGAAAAATGGTCGCCTGTCTGGTCTTTGGGTCCAATCTCCAGATGTTCCCAGCCCCCGGGTACTTGCCCGAAGGATCCTTGCACAATGGGGTAAACGTGATGTCGCAGAAATAGACCATGCCGTCGTCGGGGCTCACTGAGATGCCCTCGGTGAGAAAGCAGGCTGCGTCGAACACGCGTTCGAGCTTGGCGCCCGCGGGCAGCACGCTCGGATCGCCAGTCGGTAGCGGAAATCCAAACTCAGACATCTTTTCGTCAAGTGTTTGTACTGAAGCCATGAAAAATCTCCTTTTGAGTTGCAATTTGTAACTTTCGTAGTTGAATAGAGGCAATCGCAGTGCCAAAGCAGTCATACTCTCCGAAACGATAAATTCAGCGAAATGAAGCGGCTCATCGCGGAAGAATGAGCAAGAGGTGTTGTGTGTTTAAAGTGTTGATGGCTTCTCAACACCACCCATCGGGAAACGATTGCTGCGGGGAAAGAGGGCCTGCGATCGCGCGGATAGTTCGATGATGTATACCCTGGTATATACGTGATTGATTTAGGCTTGCCAGTGGGAGAACAGGGCCCTTTTAGGCAGAGACGATCTGTAGGATATGAGCGGGCGCCAGCAGAGTTGGGGAACTAGAGGAAAACACTGCGAGAAGGCTGAAAGAGCAGATGCCTTGCGTGCTTCGAGGGTCGTAACCGGATACCGTACTGACCCTCGAAGCCTTGGGACGCGTCGTTACGCAGCGTGAGTCGCTTTCGGTGCAGCATTGCTCTGCACAGGTCGATCATCCGTGAAGCCGCTTTCGGGAACCGGCGGGCGGGTCCATTCCGATACACCCTCCACACCGTCGGCGAGTGCGCGGACTGTGTCCTCGCACCAGCTTCGGAAGCACATCGTGTCGAGGCCAAGGCAGAACACGGTGACGCCGTTCTGCAAGGCCTGGCGGCAAGACTCAGCCGTGGGCGTTAAGACCGGGCCGCCAATCACGGCCACGTTGTGCTTCTTTGCCACCCGGAGAACCGTCTGAAAATCCAGGGCTGTTTGTGCGCCCTTATCCATGGCATTGCCTTCGCCACGCTTGAAGGCGAGATTACCTTGCGCGAAGATGAGCATGTGCACGTCGGGATGAGCACAGATTTCCTCGATGTGAGCGACCCCGTCCGGGTTCTCAATCTCCGGCACCAGCGTTACCGCACGGTTGTTGCGCTCTGTAAACTCGACGAAGCGGCGGAAATTGTAGTTGGCCGAGCGCGTCGACGGGCAGATGCGACGATCGCCCTTGGGCAGGAAATATGCGGCATTCGCGGCGGCTTTGATATCGTCCACCGAGTGAACCTCACGCAGAACAAGCCCCTCCGCACCCGCTTCCAGCGCGCGGCGCACGTCGGTCTCATTGTGTGCGTCAGGCACGCGGATATACGATGCCATTCCTGCGAGCGTCGCCGTGCGGACCAGTTCCTCCATCGCCCGCACATCGTTGCCGCTATGCACGCAATCGAACATGACGAAGTCGAAGCCAGTTGCGCCCATAACTTCGACCAGTTCCGTGTTGCCCGTGAAGCACTGAATGCCCAGCGGAATGTTCTTTTGCTCTAGCATGGTTAAGACTTTGTTGCGCTCATAGAACATTGTTTTGCTCCTTTCAAAGGTTTCTTGAACGTTTCGCTTCCATCATCGCTTTCTTCTATTTCTTCGAGTTCTTGGGGTACAGGAGAGCCAGAGTCAGCCGCATGCTCCAGGACGAACCGCCTTGTGGATGCACGGCGTCGCCAAAGAATTCCATTTTCCAATTGACGGGCTGATTCCCAAGTTTTTGCACTCTTCCAAAACCGCCGCCGAAAGGCACGGTCCAAACGTTGCCCCTCGAGGCATTCCAGTTGGCGGTAATGATCGGCGCTGAGGTGACATACCACCCCTTGTTCAAGTTGCGAGTAATGAAGTACTGGTCCAGCATCTGGTTGACGGGCGGGCGGCTTCCTGAACCGGCCACCGACCAGACGTTATTCACAAGATTGACGATCGTCCATTTACCCGGTTGCACCAACACCACAGCGGACGGCCCGATGCTGAACTTGCCTTGCCCGAGGACGTTGTTAGTCGCTGTAGGAATCGCGAACGCTGGGCCGATACCCCACATTAGTTTTCCAGGATGACGCGGCGAGAAGAAGAAATCGGGCGCCATGTCGCCCAGCCCGTATTCCCCGCCGGTGCTCTGGTTTGGGGAGGGCTGCCACACCAACGGCTGGACGATGCGCACGATCACCTTCCAGTAACTGCTGATGTTGACGGGGATCACCGGTTGAATGTCGAGCACGTTCTGCGTGCGGTTAAAGGGCCCGGCGTCGAAGTTGGTGTTGTTCTGGAAAGGAACGAGAGTAAGGCTGGCAACCGGATTCTGCACGTCTTTCTGCAGGTGTGCGTCGTCAGTCTCTGACGCGCTTTGCGAACCGGATGCCGTCGTATCCTGCGCTACCGATGAGGTGGCAAGGAAGAAGAAAATCGCTAAGATCAGAGCGTTCTTTTGAATACGAATAATGGCAACCATCAATACCTCCCGCAGCCATCGGCCTTGAACGTCAGCAGTTCGACTCACTAAGATCTTCAGCATGCGTTTTTTTCGTCGCAGTTGGATAAAAGCAAGACAAAGGCCAAACTGATGGAGTCGTAACTCAATGCGTTTTCAGCAGGGGACGAACACAATGGAAGTGGAGCAGTTGAAATTGTTGAAAGGCAGGTTCAACCCGAAAACGTTGGTAGCAGGAAAGGGAGGACGGGCAGTTGCCCAATCAGACATACTGTTTCGGATAGATGCCAAACTTTTTCATCCGCGAGACGAGAGTGTTGCGATTGATGCCCATGCGTACGGCAGCTCCGGCAGCGCCACCGACGCGTCCCTTGCTTTCGGTAAGTGCGGTCACGATCTCTTCCCGCTGCTTCTTGGCATAGTCGTCAGCAACACTTTTGTTTTGCTTCAGCGCATCCACGGCCTTTTTCAGAAATCGGGCAAGGCTTTCCGGATCCTGCTCCGCTGCGCCATGCGTTGCCTGGTCCGTGTTTGATTTATGTAGCTCTTCGAGCGGCGCCTCCAACGACCTGCCGCGCGTCAGGATCACCGCGCGTTCGATAAAATTTTCCAGTTCCCTGATGTTTCCGGGCCAATCCCAGGCTGTGAGTTGCCTCATCATAGCCCCAGGAATCGCTTCGATATTCTTTCCCATTTGTTTGGCGAACCTCTGGACGAAATAATTCACCAGCAGAGAAATATCCTCTCTGCGTTCCCGCAAAGGCGGTATCCGGATAGGAAAGACATGCAACCGGTAGTACAAATCGCTGCGAAATCTATCCTGTTTCACTAGGTCCGTGAGGTTGCGGTGCGTGGCGGCTATGAGCCGAACGTCCACCTTGTGAGTCTGGCCGCTTCCTAATCTCTCGAACTCCCGTTCTTGCAATACACGCAGCAGTTTGGGCTGCAAGGCAAGCGGAATATCGCCAACCTCGTCCAGGAAAAGGCTGCCCTGGTGGGCCAGTTCGAATCGGCCAACTCTTTGCGCGATGGCGCCGGTGAAAGCTCCTTTCTCATGACCAAACAACTCGCTTTCTAGAAGGTCGAAAGGAATCGCGGCGCAGTTCACTTTGACAAGCCGGCGATTACAGCGAGCACTGATGTTGTGGACGGCTTGCGCGATCAGCTCCTTGCCAGTGCCAGTCTCTCCGAGAATCAGAACAGTGGCGTCCGTGGGCCCCACGCGCTCAACTTGCTCGAGCACCGCTTCCAACCCGGGGCTACTGCCCACGATCTGCTCGAATTGGGAGTCTCTGCCCTCGCGGGCTCGCTGAACGCTGTTTTCGCTCTCCCCCACAAACTTCTCCACAGGCGCTACCCGTTTCCCTCCGTCACGTCCGTTCCAAACAGGCTCGGACCCTTTCTAACAGGACCACGCGGTCAAAAGGCTTTGCCAGGAACGCCGCCGCACCAGCTCTCATCGCGCGAATTCGCATTTTTTCGTCGCCGTGCGCGGTGATAAAAATTATGGGAATCGCGTGGCCGTCATCGTTTAATCGCGACTGCAAATCGAGGCCAGACATGCCCGGCATTCGAATGTCGGCAATAAGGCAACGACATTCTTGCAAGCGGCCGGAGGCAAGAAACTCCTCGGCTGACGCGAATGCGCTGACGGGGTATCCAGACGTTCTCAGCAGCCGTTCCAGCCCTGTCCGAACCATTTCATCATCATCGACGACAGCGATCACGAGAAGCCTCATTTTGAGAATCAACCCACTCGGAGCGTACCGCATCGGCTCAAGATGGACTAGTTGTCAAAAGCTTTATTTCTCGTACAAAGATATTTAGCCGGAAAAATGGGACCGGGAAGAGCGAGCGCAGGTGAAAACCCGGGATGAACGGCCTCAGACGCTATTTGATCGAGGGAAGGTTCAGTTTTTCGGCCATTCTGCCCAGTTCAACGGGGGAAGCAGCGTGCATCTTTCGCATGACACGCCCGCGATGTACGGCAACGGTGATTTCGCTCATATCGAGCATTGAGGCTACGTTTTTCGTCAGCATGCCGGAGACAATAAGTCCCATTACCTCGCGCTCACGTGCGGTCAGTGTGCCGTATCGTTCCTGCAACGCCGCGATGTCGCTGCGCTCCCGGCTGGTCGCTTCAGCACGCGCGAGGGCTTGCTGGACTGCATCTACGAGATCTTGCCCTCGAATCGGCTTGGTCAGAAACTCCACGGCACCGGATTTCATGGCCTTCACCGCCAGAGGGACGTCAGCATGTGCGGTGATGAAAATGACCGGAATCCTGGTGCCCGCCTCAGCTAATTTTCGCTGTACATCGAGCCCGCTCATTCCAGGAAGTCGGATGTCCAAAATTAGACAACTGGGACCCTCGGACAAGTTCCGTTGCAGAAAATCCTTTGCATTGGCAAATGCCTCCGCATGGAGCCCGACGGTTTTCAGCAAGCGCTGCATCGCCGCACGCATCTCAGGATCATCATCAATGACAAACACGGTAGCTGAAGCCGAGGAACTCATGCCGGCTCTGCCACCTGCCGAGGCAGTTGAACGTAAAAGGTAGCGCCGCGACCGGGATTCCCTGTCCCCCACAGCCGACCACCGTGTGATTCCACGATCGATCGGCTGATCGCGAGACCCATTCCGCTCCCTTGCGATTTGGTGGTAAAGAAAGCCTCGAAGATGTGGCCTTCATTCTCTTTTGGCAGCCCTACGCCCGTGTCACTGACAGAGATTAATACGTATCCCGCGTCGGTTAGCTCCGACTTCACAACAAGTTCGCCTCCTGCATCGTTCATGGCTTCAATGGCGTTGAGCATGAGGTTCATCACTACCTGCTGTAATTGCACGCGATCACCCACAACGTAAGGAACGTTTTCCTTAAGTTGCAAATGAACACCCACCGAATACTGCCGTGCTTGGTTCTGTAATAGAGCATCGATTTCACGAATAACATCATTGACGACAACCACTTCTCGCTTCGGAGCGCCTCGTCTGGCGAGCGAGCGCACGCTGTCGATGATGTCGGCTGCGCGTTTGGCGGATCGGAGCATCGCTGAAGTAGCGTCGGTCAGTTCCGGAATATCCGCTTGCTCTCGCTGAAGCAGTTCCAAGCACACTTCCGCGTTCATCACCGCGGCGGAAATTGGCTGCTTGACTTCGTGAGCCAAGGACGCTGCCATCTCTCCCATTGTGCTCACGCGATTCATATGCACGAGTTCCGCCTCGAGCTTGCGTAATTTCTCCCGCTCTTGTTCCGCGAGTTTTCGCTCCGTAATGTCCATAGTCGTGCCGACGACCTCGACGACTTCTCCTGAATCATTGAGTACCGTCCGTCGCAGAGTCCGGACATGCTTGACGGTGCCGTCGGCCAGCAAGATTCTGTATTCAAATGCACGCTCTGCCTTTTCGCGGGCGCCCTGTAAGCTTTGAGCCCTAACGATGGCGCGATCATCGGGGTGTACGCGTTGTATAAATGTTTCAATACTCGGGATTCCTTCGGCCTTATCGAGCCCGAAGATTCTATAGGTTTCATCCGAGCAATAGACCAACCGCTCCGAATGTGGATCCCGCGCCCAGCTGCCCGTTTTCGTGAGCTCCTGGGCTTCGGCCAGGTAAGCCTCACTCCGCTTCAATGCCTGCTCGGCGCGCTTGCGATCTTCGATATCAGTTAGGACCCCGTGCCATTTAACAATGTTCCCGCGTCCATCGCACAACGGCGAAATGCGGGCGAGAAACCAGCGATATTCGCCGTCGGCGGCACGGCGGAGCCTCAACTCGTTCTCGAATGGCTTCCGAGCGGCGGCCGCAGCGCGGGATTTTTCAGCGTACAAATCGATGTCTTCCGGGTGAACAACACGTCTCCAACCTTCGGAATCGGTTTCGGTTACAGACAGGCCGGTGTACTCCTGCCATCGGTTAGTAAGGTAAGGGTGGGACCCATCCGGGAGAAGCACTCCTGCAATTGCCGGCATGTTCTCAATTAGATCGCGTAATTCTTTTTCGGTCCGACGCAAGGCTTCCTCGGCCTGCTTGCGCTCAGTCAAATCGAGCACGAAGGCGACGCCTTCGCTCCCGCCTGCTTCAAACAGTGCGCCGCCGAGCAGTACAGATACGCGGCTGCGATCTTTTCGGAAGTACTCCTTTTCGAACGGCTGTAAGCTCCCTGTCATCTTGAGCTGCGGAACCCAGAGACGTTCGTCGCGCTCAAGCCATTCCGGCGGTGTTAGATCCCTCCACCGCAAACGACCTGAAAGGAGATCCTCACGTTGGTATCCAACCATACGAAGAAACGCGTCATTTGCCTCAAGAATCCGGCCGTCGAGATCCCAGATGAAGACCCCGACAATATTGGCGTCAACCAAGCGCCGGACTTTCGCTTCACGGTTCTGGAGCTCACGATACAAGCCGTTGCTCTCGGCCAGCCGTTCCTCGCTTGCGCGCAGTTTCTGGCGTTCCAGCTCTGCCTCGTTACGCAGCCGCTCCTCACGTTCAGCAGTTTCGCGACGAAGATTGCTCATTCTTAGGTGCGCCTCGACACGTGCCAGCAACTCCCGCGCCGCGAAGGGCTTCACCAGATAATCGTCGGCGCCGGCCTGCAGTCCTTCCACGCGCGACTCTTCGCCCGCCCGCGCGGAAACCAAGACGACTGGCGTGCTGGCCAGGGCCGCGTCGTCGCGAATGGCCCGCAGCAAGCTGAATCCATCCAGCTGCGGCATCATGACGTCCGCCAGCACTAGGCTGGGCCGCAACCGCCGTGTGGTTTCCAGCGCCTCACGGCCGTCAGCGACCAGCTGTACCTCATAGCGACCGTCGAGCAACCGCTTGAGGTATTGGCGCATGTCCGCGTTGTCGTCCGCGACGACTATCAATTCGCGTTTCGCCGCCGGTTCTGAACGCGGTGAGGGAGCCAGGGGCGCTGGTTTGGGAACCGCCGCCGCATGAACCGCCGCGCCCGACTCGTCTGGCAACCATCGCAGTGCCTCCTCGGCATACGCTTCGGCTGCCACTGCGGTGGATGCTAGCGATCGCCCGGCCTGAATTCGCTCTGCCGGCAGATGCTCCCTGCCGCGCGGAAGCGTCACCGTAAACGTGCTGCCTTGACCCAGCGCGCTTTCCACCCGCACATTGCCGCCGTGCAGTTTGACTAGTTCTTGAACGAGCGCCAGCCCGATCCCCGTGCCTTCGTACGTCCGGGCGTGAGTGCCCTCGATCCGATGAAAGCGCTCGAATACGCGCCCGCGCTGGTCCTCGGGAATTCCCGCCCCTGTGTCGCGGACCTGGAATTCCACGACGCCATCCACAGGTTTCAATGTGACCGCAACCTCGCCTTCGAACGTGAACTTGAACGCGTTGGACAGAAGGTTCAACACCATCTTTTCCCACATTTCGCGGTCCACGTACACCGGTTCGGGGATTGGTTGGCATTCCACCGAGAACCGTAGGCCCCCGTTCTCCATCGCTGAACGGAATACTCCGGCGATTTCCGATGTGATGGCGGCCAGATCTGTCGGCTCATAGACCGCCTGCACGCGTCCGGCTTCAATACGCGAGAAATCCAGAAGCGTGTTGACGAGTTTGAGTAATCGGAGCGCGTTACGGCGGGCCGTCGCTAACTGCTCGTGATGTTCCGGACTGAGCCGCTCGTGCCCTTCCCTCAACACTTCCTCGAGTGGACCGAGCATCAGCGCGAGGGGCGTACGGAACTCGTGGCTGACATTGGCGAAAAACTGTGTCTTAAGCCGGTCCAGTTCTTTGAGCCGCTCATTGAGGGCGCGCAGTTCCTGCGACTGACGGGCTACCTCCTCTTCGGCCCGCTTGCGCTCGGTGATGTTCCTGCCTTCCGCCAGCAGGTATTCAACTTCCCCTGATTTACTCCCGATCGGTTGCAAGGAGAAATCGATCGAAATCGGGATAAGCCCCGCCTTTTCGCCGTAGATCTGAACCTCGTAACGGACGAATTCCCCGGCCGCTGCCCGCCTGATCGCGGCCTTGAGTTCCTCGCGAATCTTTTCGGAAACCTGCCACCAGCGGGCAGTCCAGAATGGCTTGCCGCGAATCTCCTCGATTCGATGACCTGCGCCCTCGAGTGCCGCCCGATTGACTTCAAGGATGTCACCTTCAGGGTTCAAGAGGGCGACGAACTGGTACATGCCGGCCAGAATGACGGCTGCCCGCCGCTCATGTTCAACATCAGCGGACCGCCCGATGAAGAGTCCGCCCATCAACAACCTCCTGCCCCAGATGCTGTAGAGGACTGCTGCTAGCTTCCGGTCTCAGACAAGCATGGCCCAATGCAAGCCGACGAGAATGAATCATACCGCTGTTTTGCTTCGCACGGACTGCACAAGAATCGTAAGCGACAGGTGTCAGTTTTTTGACACCTAGGCACCCCAACAAAACCCGCCAATAACTGCCGAGGAAACATGCGCGTCCATCCCGCGCGTCGATCACGTTTCTGGTAACCGTAATGATGTCAAAACTCTGACGGTGCGCCGCCGCTGGTGTAAGGCCGGCCTCGTTTGCAAACTCCTTTAGCTTGTTTCGGAGCAACTGTTACTCACAAACGACCGTCAAGTACTGTCGGACTGCTCGACACCGGCATCTGGGAAGTCGGCGTTTTCATCTTATGCGTCAATTTCTGGCGATATTTTCATCTCATGGGGTTCCCGATTCTCACCTTATGGGGGCAAGCTCAATCTTAGTCGCTGTTTTTACAGCCCCGCCATTCTCACGTTATGCGTAAACCCACAGGAAGGAGGGGGAACAGAGCAATCCCTGCCCTCTCAATCTTTCAGGCTGGCCAGCATAGCAATCTCCACAGGCGGCAGGGATATGTTTAAATGATGAGAGCGGATTTTCTTTTGCTCGGGTATGCCGATGGCAATTGACGGTAGCAGCCAGGGTGTGGCGAGAGAGATCTATACGATTGGCCACTCCAATCATCCGATTGAGAAGTTTCTCGGCCTTCTAACGCAACATTCCGTTCGCATCGTGGTTGACTCACGGTCGTATCCCTATTCCAAGTATGTCCCCCATTTCGACCGGGAGTTATTGAGCTCCAGCTTGGAATCCCGCAACATTCGATATATCTACATGGGCACTGAATTGGGCGGAAGGCCGCCCGAGACCGAGTACTACGATGCCGAAGGCCGGGTCTTGTACTTTCGCGTCGCGGCGTCTGAAAGATTCAAGGACGGCATATCACGTCTCCTGAAAAGAAATGGGGAATTCCGCATTGCCGTGCTTTGCAGCGAAGAAGATCCCAACACATGCCATCGCAGGCTGCTGATTGCCAGGGTATTGACCGAGAATGGGGTTTCTGTTCAACACATCCGGGGGACTGGCACACTGCAATCTGAGGCGGAATTAGCTTCGAACGCAGCTACCGCGCAGCTCGAGATGTTTGAAATACCGAACCAAGATCGGTTATACGAATGGAAATCTATACAATCGGTTTTACCAAGAGATCGGCAAGAGATTTCTTCGAGACGATAAAGTCGCATGGGATCCAACGCCTGCTGGATGTAAGGCTCAACAATTCTTCTCAACTAGCTGGGTTTTCCAAGAAAGACGACTTGGAATACTTCCTTCGTCGCATTTGCGACGTGGCCTACGTCCATGATCCAATCCTGGCGCCGCCACCGAAATTACTCGATAGCTACAAGAAAACGAAATCCTCCACCTGGGATGAGTACGCGAGTGAATTCCTCCGTCTCATGGCCGCCCGGAAGATAGAAGAGCACTTGCACCCAGCCGATTTTGAAGTGCGAACTGTCCTCTTGTGCAGCGAATTCGAACCCCAGCACTGTCACCGTCGGCTTGTCCTCGAATATCTCCAGTCTCACTGGGGCAGCTTCGCGATAGCACATTTATGAGTCTGTAATGGTCATCACCGTTAGCCACCTTACAAGGATGCGGCCTCCGTACATTTGCGCGGCTGGACTGCATGATAAGTATGCTGTTCGCGCGGTGACGGCAGGACAATTGCATAAACGCTTGCTGTGCTCAAATGGCGGTCCATTTGCAATCGGAGCCGTGGTCGATCTCGGAGTGGTAAAGGATGTCGGCAGCCCTCCCGAACTTGAGGATTGCAGCTTCAACCCAGCGTTCGCCAAGTTTGTGGCTATGGAGGATGCCGGAACCTTTTGGAGGCGCCTGAAGCAGGTCGCCCAGCCAACTCTTGACTCAATTTTTGGAGACGATCTAGTCAAACGGGGGCGCTGGTCGTGCGCGGTAAATCGGGGCTGCGGCGTGGCTTCGCTGGGCTGTTTGCAGGTTTTCGGCATCCCCAAGATCTCCATTCGAGGACTCGATCCTGGCCTCATGCGCGCCGGTCTACGACTCGCCATTACGGACCCGTTTCTCGGAAAACTTGATTTGGGAATCACAGACGTGCGCTTTTTCAAGGACGATTTCATCACGGTTAACGAGACGGTCGTCGAAAGCACCCAGGCACGCATTGACAGCGGCGTCCGACTGTTACTAAGCGTTGGCCTCACCCGTGCCACAGTTCCTCCTGAGAACCCCGTCCACTGGTTGCAGGTTAACAACATTCATCTCGAGGACAACCCGGCGTGGAATTTGTGAGACGGGGCGGGCGCCCCGTTCAAGCGAAGCTTGAGCGGAGTTTTTCGGGTGTGACAGCGACAGTCCGGTCATGCGAACGAAAGTCCCCACTCAACGCCAAAAGGGGCGGATGCCCCACCCTCTTCCATCACTAACCATGAATGTGGGTGCCCCATCCTTTCCCCTCCTTCGGGAAAGGGTGGGAAGTACGAACCTTCACACGTGTCCTCCGTCACCGACTCACTTCACGCAATCTTCTAGCGTGAATTCGTGCCTGCGAAACTCGAGCGGCACGTGGCCCGTTCGACACGAAGCTTGAGCAGGGGTTTTCGCCCCACCAGCGACAATCCACATGTACAAACGAAATCCCCGCGGGTGGGGGCTTTCGCCAATCTTGTCAGTGGTTCACGTACTTTCACAAAAATTTTTCGTACCTGCTGGAAAAACTGCGTTATACTCGCCCGCCATGAACGACCTGGCCAACTTCGGAGACTCCGTACCATGGGGGCAGGGACACTTGCTTCCATAGAAATACGCCAAACAAGTTGCTGACTACTTCGGGCTGCAACTTCGAATGGCTGCGCATTCCGGCGCAACTATCGGAATCGACGCCGACTGCCCGGGTTCCACCGACGGCGAAGTTCCGTACTCCTGCCCAACCGTAGTGCAGCAGTTAAGTACTTACAGCTTCGACCCGAGCACGGCCGATATTGTGCTCGTCAACGGCGGCATTAACAACGTCTCGGTGCGCAACATCATCAACCCCCTGGTACCCGCCAACGAGATTGCGCGACTCACCCGGCTGTATTGCGGGACCCAGATGACGAAACTGCTGACCGCGGTGCTCCAAAAATTCTCCCGTAATTCCACCCGTGTTGTGCTGACCAGTTATTTCCCCATCTTCAGCAAAGCGTCGGACTTCAACCGCATTGCAGAATATCTGATCGGAAACCTGGTGCTCGTGCCGCAACAGCAGGAACTCGCTAGCCAGCGGGTCATCATCCTCGATCGCGTGGTTGAGAACGCGCAGGCCTTCTGGCACGAGTCCACCGCTGCTCTCAAAGCGTCGATAACCAGTGTCGGGTCCACGCGGATCCGTTTCGCCGAGGTTCCGTTCCAGGACGAGAACGCGATGTTTGCGCATGATCCCTGGCTGTGGGAGGTCCATCTCAAGGGCGTTGAACTCGTTCCTGAAGATCCGGTGGCGGCGGCAAGGAAGATAGCCTGCGACAAGTTTCATCCCAACCCGCTTGACCGTATGGCTTGTTACATCGCCTCGGCGGGCCATCCCAACGTCAAGGGCTCGGCAGCGTTCAAGGACACAATTCTCCAGGTGTTAGCTGACTGGAAGTAAGCGGAGACGCAGGGCGGGTGGCCCGGTCAACGACCCTTCCCCAACCAAGAAATCCTAGTCGGGCGCCCCGTTCAAGCACGAAGCTTGAGCGGGGATTTTCGGTTGCACCAAGGACAGTCCGGCTGTAAAAATAAAAAACCCACTCAAAACGAAGGCCCTGAAATGGGGCACGCATTATAAAAGGGCGCCCCTTTCGAAGTAGGTTATGGTGGCTGTGCTGTAGCAGAAACCACACCTGACGAAAGGAACACCCGATGGATAGCATCAAGTATATCGGTCTGGATGTCCACCGCGACACGATTTCGGTGGCCGTGCTGGACGCTGAGGGGAAGCTGGTGATGCAGTCGGTCATTGCCACCCGCGCCTCTACCATTCTGGAATTTCTGCAGGGTCTGAGTGGGACGTTGCACGTCACCTTCGAGGAAGGCACGCACTCGGCCTGGCTCTACGATCTGCTGGTACGGCGCGTAGCCAAGTTGGTAGTGTGCAACCCACGCAAGAATGCGCTGTTGAAGGCGGGCAGCAAGAGCGATGCGATCGACGCGCGCAAGCTGGCGGAGTTGCTGCGCCTGGGATATCTCAAGCCGGTGTATCACGGGCAGAACAGCCCGGCGGCGGTGAAGCATCTGGGCCGTAGTTATGCGGCGCTGACGGAAGACACCACGCGGATCATGGGCCGGCTGAAAGCGCTGTATCGCGGCCAGGCCATTGCCTGTGCCGGCAAAAAGCCGTACGGATCACGGCATCGGGACCAGTGGCTGGCGCAGTTGGTCGACAGCGGGCTGCAGCGTCGGGCGCGGCGACTCTATCAGGAGCTCGATCTGCTGCAGCAGTTGCGTCGCGAAGCCCGTCACGATCTGATTCTGGAATGTCGCAAGCATAACGAGACGAAGCTGCTGCGCACGATTCCGTGGCTGGGTCCAATACGCGTGGCGCTGCTGATCGGGCGGGTGCAGACGCCGCATCGCTTCCGCACCAAGCGGCAGTTCTGGGCCTACTGCGGGCTGGCGCTGGAGACGCGTGACAGCGGTGAGTATCGCGTAGTCAACGGACAGATCGAGCGCAAGAAGAAGCCGGTGTTCATCCGCGGCTTGAACCGCAACCACAACCACGACCTGAAGAACCTGTTTAAGAGCGCCGCCACCACGGCCAGTGGCAGTGAGGGAGCGTTTCGTCCGTTCTACGAAAACCTTCTAAAAAAGGGGATAAGAGCGGAGATGGCACGGCTGACCCTGGCGCGCAAGATTGCGGCCATTACGTTACATGTGTGGAAGAAAGGAGAGGCGTTCGACGCCAAGTATGTGAAGCCACAAGCCGCTTGAGCGCGCAGGACCGCAGGGAAAGGGCGAGTTTCACTTCGCGTTTTTCTGTTCGGGCTGCGAGCTCGGGTTCGAGGGTAAGTATCTTTCGGCGGGTTAGGCTGCGTGCGCCGCTGGCGCCAAGTCTCACGGGGCACCATATGCTCCCTCGGATAACCCAAAAAAGCCATACTGGCCGCGGCTAGGACCGCGAGTCTCAGATAGAACCATGGTTGGCCCGCTGAGCGGGACCACCGTCAGGCTTGTGCAGCTTCAGCTAGCGAAGGATGTCGTAGCGCGGATATGAAACCAGTCAGACAACTGCTGACTTCCGCCACCAAGCATGACGAGAAGGGGCTGGATGTCAGAGAACTACCGGCTGCTCCGGCACAGGGAGAAGTGTTTTCTCTTGACATCCCCTTTTATAGAACCCGCCGCTATTCCGGAAGAATCACGGCTTTGCTTCGCGGGATGGCGTCATAGGCGGCGCGATCAATTTTCAAGTGCGCCATTACCAGCTCGGGCGGCGTATGCGTCAGCCATTCGGTGAAAGACAGATCCTGGTAGATGGGACTCTTGAACATTTCCAAGAAGACCATATCCGAGTCGCCGGTATTTTCGATGTAGTGCAGCAGGGTCTTTTCCACGTAGCCGACGTCGCCTGCTTGAAAGTCCATCGTGCGGGCTTTATTGCCGGTGGAGATGACGGTCATCCTTCCTTTGCCGGCAATGAAATACTGCCACTCATCGGCATTCTGGTGCCAGTGAAGTTCGCGCAGGCCGCCGGGATGGAGAGTGACCAGGGCCATCGCGGTCGTGGTGACCTTGAAGCTGTTCGAATCGACGATGCGCACATTTCCGCCTTTGGTGCTCTTGGTTGCAGGCATGTCCATCGTGCGGAATGCAAAATTGATCGGCGATGGAGGGAGCGAGCCTGCGGCAGCGTGCTGGTCATTCGCCAGCGGGCCTGGGACGGCAACCGGGAAGATGAAGAGCTCTCCGCGGGGAGTATCGTGGAATGCCTGCTCGGGAAGGCCGAAATTCTTGACCAGCACTTCGCGCGGGATATGTGCCATGGCGTCGCTGAGCAGGACAGTTTCCGATTCCGAGAAATTTCCATCGTCGAAAACCAGCATGAATTCGCAGCCGTCGGGCCCGAGGCCCTGGATCGAGTGGGGAATGCCGCTGGGGAAAAACCACAGATCGTATTTGTTGGTGTCCGCGACGAAGCTGCGGCCGTCGTTGTCAATCGCCGTGATGCGCGCCGAACCGTAGAGCATGATGGCCCATTCGGCGGCGGTGTGCCAGTGAAGTTCGCGAACGCCACCCGCGTTGAGGCGCATATTGACGCCGGCCAAAGTCTTGGAGACGGGCAATTCGCGAACCGTGACTTCGCGGGACCAGCCGCCTTCGTAAACGCGGTTGTTGGCGAAAGAAAACGGATATTTGAAATTTTGGACCAGGCTCTTGGAATCGGTCGAAGGCGGCCAGATGGAATCTGGATTTTCGCTATCGAGAGGAGGATTGGCAGGGCCGGGGTCGCTCCTGCCGCGATCGCCTGGGGCGTTTTGGTAACTCTTCTGGTCTTGAGCGACCCCACTGGAGGCAGAAAAACCGGTGACGGCAGCGGCCAGGGCCGCCGAGCTGACTCCCAGGAATCCGCGACGCGAGACTTGCTCGTTCGAGTTGTCGGTATCCATTTTTCATCTCCTTGAAACCGGTATTACAGTTTCGCCCCCTGGATGGTCATCCTTTATACACCGGAGCTTCCGAGTGAACCAATATTGTTCTTCGGCTGGCGGCGCGTGGCCCGGTCAACGCTTGTCGTACACAGGTGGCCCACATATCCCGTGGCCTACATTTGCCTGCCGCAGGAACTTGAATACGCATCGCGCTATAAGCCCTTTGTTTTCAGGATGAGGGAGGGGGAGGTATGCCATTCACCATCAGCAAGTTCATCGCCAGGCCGATGATGTTGCCGACGTAGATCGTCGGCTTGCGGTTGAGCAACCCTACAGGTCTTGAAACAACCGGTGTCACATTGGGCACGGAAGGTTCTTGACCCTATCCTTTTCCAAAAGAAGGAAAAGGATAGGGCACCCACTGAATTCGAGGACATCCGGTCGAAAGAACCGTGGCAATTCTGGCAACGACGCTTCTACGACTTCAATGCATGGAGCCGGCCAAAGATGATCGAGAAATTGAAGTACATACACCGCAACCCGGTAGTTCGTGGACTGGCAACGCGTCCGGACGATTGGCAATGGAGTAGCTTCTGTCATTACGCGATGGGTGAGATCGGTTCAGTCGAGATCGAGTCTGAGTGGACGGCGCTCAGGCGAGAACGTGATGTGCACGTGATGGAGGTGCCATCCTTGTGAGTCCCGCCCCAGGTTCGTGCTGTGATTTTCGGCGCTAACTTGGGTTCTCCACTCACGACAAACCCGCGACCAATCGCCACCCGCAAATCCCACCGACTGGCCGTGGGCGTCAATCCAAACTCGAAGACCAATCTCTTCCCATTTCGGGAAGCGCTGGTTACTTTCGTCATATCGCCTCGTCGATTTCTCTGGCACGTCCACCCGCCACCGCGATATACATCGAACAGGGGACGGGATCGGTGTCCCTGCCCGCACCCGCCGTGCGGCAGAGTCTGCTCTTTGACAATTCCCATAAGGAGAAAGGCGACCCTCGTCGGCGCTTCTCCGGCGCCGCCATGATTTCGGCTATGTCAGTATGACTTGTAAAGTATGACAAAACTGTCCGCTAAAACCCCCGAATTTACGCTCTAACTCCTACGGGCAGAAATGGATACGTATAACTGCTATATTTATCAGCGACATGCGAGGGTAATTATCCCCCCAAGCCAAGTGGTAGAATGGGATGCCGTGACAGGGCATTGACAGTCGTGGGAGAATGAAAAGCGAATGACCCCGAAGAACATCATTCGAGCAGATTTTAGGGAGATCCCGAGCGTTGAAATTCGCTGTCTGAATTGCGCTGCGATGGTTACTCTCAATCTCCCGATGGACGTTCCCCAAGTGCAAAAGCAATTCTTTTGCCCTGGATGCAATCGTATGCTTTGGGGTTCTGGTCAAGAGCCGTCATACGCAGCAGTGTTGGGAATCATCGTTGCGCTCAGCAATTGGCAACGCCGGGATGTGGGAAATTTTGAGCTGAGCTTTTCTCTTAGTGACCCCGCTCAACCCGACGTCTTTCCGCGTCCATCAAATCAATAAAGTATTGCTTGTCAGAGTAAGTCGCGTGCACCTGAACTTTGTTGCCACCGACCATCTTTTTAAAGAATTTTCGCATGTCAGCGGAGGATGAGAACAGTTTCCTCGCGGTTTCGCGCATGACCTCGTAGGCCAATAAGTCTGCTGGCTGAAGTGCGATGTGAGATAGGGCGTTACCTTCCGTGATTGAGTTGAAGCAATCCCGATATTCAATGTCTGGGTCGTCACAGACTTTCCCGAACGCGCTCCCAGCCTTATCTCTAAACTCTGGCGATCGATCAAAGATAACGGATATTCCGTGGGCAGCGCGCTTCTCCTCGGGGATATGCAATCCAAATAACTTTCCAATCCGAAGCAGGCATTTCATCATGGCATGATGGTATGCCCAGCCTTTCGGGTCTTTGGCGGTGTCGGGAAACACTTCTACCAAGTCCTTCAAAATAACTGCATGGGCGATCACGTAAAATTCGGTTCGCCGAATGATTCGTAAGAGATGTTTGCTGAAATCTCTGGATTCGTCAGGCGTCCATCCTTTGAACTCATTATCCCGTGCATTCAGTTCGGATGCGTGATACCTAGATATAGGCTTCCGTTCCTCGGAAATTAGCCGCGCGTTTGTTTTGTCGATCCTTGCTGCCCATCCTCTTTCCAGCTTGTCGATTGCTGATCCGCGAGCGAAAAGGCCACACACAACGAGAACGCGATTATCTTGTCACAGCTCTCGTCGAAATAGGTGATAAAGGTAGCGAGCATTCCGTATATGCTCCTGCGAAAACGGCTCTCGGAGCAAGGCCATAAATGGCGCAGGGAAATGTACTGAAGTTGACTTTTGCACAGCACGGCGCGATACTCCGATCTAAGCGCGATGCGTCAGATCGAAATATTGCGCCTTTAGAATCTATGCCGAATCGCCCTAAGTCCTCCGCCAAGATTTCTGAGGGTGAGACGCGCCCGTTTACACGGGAAGATTTTTTGCGATTGGTACAGAAGGCTTCGAGCACGCCTGCTCTGAAACCCTCTCCAAAATCGCGTGGAATATCAGGTTCCCGCTCTCGCGGCGATTGTACCTGAAGCTGTACTCGTCCAAGTAGGTCTGCAAATACTTGGTGCTGACAGAGTGGTACACGCCGCCGATTCCGCGCTTAATCAAGCTCCAAAATCCTTCGATGGTCTGAGTGTGCACGTCGCCCATGACGTACACGCCAGCCGAGTGATTGATGCGGTGATGTCTGTAGTCGTTCTTATCGTGAGCAAGATCAACGTAGGACGAAAAATCGTCAGTAAAGACGGTGGACTCGGGAAGAACGTATTGCCTGATAATCGGCATCAGAGTGTCTTTCTTCCGGTCGGCTGCAACCACAGCTTTAACCCGCCCGCCGCGCTCGACCATGCCGAACACGGTGGTCTTGTCTTTCTTGGGCTGGCCTTTGCGCTGAGTGGTTCCACCGATTCCAGTTTCGTCCATCTCGACCGTTGACCCCTCCAGTCGCATGTCTGCCTCGGACAGCAACGAGCGAATCTGGCGAAACATCCGCCATGCGGTTTTGTAGGTCACTCCGGTTTCGCGCTGAATCTGTTTCGCGGAAATGCCGCAACGAGTCGATCCCATCTGATACATCGCATAGAACCAGATGTGCAGCGGAGTGGTGGACTTCTCGAAGATGGTTCCCGCCAGCGGATAGAAGTGGTGCCCGACTTCGCAGGAATACGCAGGGCGGCCAGCAATACGGTACAGCTTGCGCTCTTGCTGGCAATCGGAGCAGAAAGTCACGCCGCCCGGATAGCGCTGTTCCTTGATGGTTTCAAGGCAAGCGTCATCGGTCGCAAACTGGGTTTTGAACTGATCCAGAGTGTAGCGTAAATGCTTTGGGATGCTCTGTTTAACTTTCATAGCAGAATCATCTTCGCATATTATTCACTTGGCGTCAAGGGATATTTACCCATGCGAACAATTTCCGCCCAAACCATTGATTCTAAACAGTCGTTGATTTGTTTTTGAGCGATTTTCAACTCGACTACCCAAACAAGAATCCCCATTCAAGACACGGAGAGGGCCTTGAATGGGAACGGGAAAAGGGCGGAGCCAAGAGAACCCTAGCGAAGTTCGCAGAGCAGTAATTGACTTGCCAGGTGGGTACGTTCGCCACACAGGCGTCCGATGCGGCTCCGGTTCTCGGAGTCCAACTCTCCCGATCTTGCGGTCAGGAGAAACAGTTCGCCCTCAATCGTTCGCAGCTGCTCCCAAATGTCGATCTTTCGCTTCTCATAATTGGATAATTGCATTTCAACATCCTCGTAATCGTGTACAGGCAGGTCACTTAGGTCGAGACTGGGTGGCACGCCTGCATCAGGCGCCAGTTACACCAGCATCGGTCTCGCAGGATGGAATAGACAAGCCCGTTTTCGCGCGAACCCGGTCAACGATCTGTTCGGCGCACTCGTGGTACTCGGTGTGTAGCGTGCTGCGCCAGCCGGAGAGTTCGCCACGCAGAAATTCGGCCTCAGGTCCGGCGGGACCATTCTTATGCCCAGCATGAAAGGCCTGCAAGAGTAGTGCACCCTGGTCAACTAGACGATCGATAGTTTCGGCATTTGCCATAAGACGCATAATAATTATCCTTTACGCAATCGGGCTGCCTACAGAAACCAATCGCGCCATGCCGCTAACGGCCAGATAAGTTAGTAAGCTGGCGGCTGGTTATGAAAGTATATTTTGTAGTCCGGGAAGGCAGGTTTGGCCGCCTTCCCGGGCAACATGATCGCCGGAACTACACAGCTACGGGGACGTTATGAAAGGTCGAGATGACCGTCTCAAACGTCTGAACCCGCGGCGTTCCATCGATTACCTTCGCCAGGGTCTTCAACACTTCGGGGTACGTGTTGGTGTTGTAATCATCTGCGTTATTCTTGTTCTCCCACAGGCTGATTGAAACCGCGTCCTGCGAGCCGGTGCTGCATAGACTGATTTCTTCCTTGAAGCCCTTCTGCTTGCGCAGCAAAGGAAGGATCTGGTTTTCGAATGTGCGGGTGTAATCAGACTGCATATTGGATTTCAGGCGAAAAGAGACATTACGTGCGTACATATTCAACCTCCTAAAGGTTGGTCAGTAAGCCATATAAGATGGAGACAACTTCAGATGGGCTGACTTATATTCAGGGAACCTGAATGAGGGGAAGGTCGACACTGCCTCAACTCCGACTCTACAGGATAGGGTCCGCCTTGTCAATGTAAGAGCTACTGAACAAGCATCGCTCGAAGCCTTCGATTTCGCTCAGGACAGACCTTTTCGATAATCCAAGTTAGATACTTTCTGCTTCTAACAACCCGCGGATCATCACTCTAAAGGACTTATGACGTCATTGTGACTTTGTGATTTCCCTGAGGGAGAGCTATTGTGCTCAGACTTCCGGCTGCACGAAACCATACCATGATGTCTGGCCAGAGAAGTATTAAGGAGAAACGAATGAAATCCAAGAATCTACTTGCTGTCGTCCTGGGGTCGCTTATCGTGTTCGCCCTGTCATTGCCGATGATGGCACAGAGCACCACGGAATCTACGACCTCGACGAGCACGACCCAGGCTCCTCCCGCAACCCAGAGCACCACGACCACGACTTCGCAGGACGCGGCACCCATGCCGGCCCAGACCACGAAGACGACCGATACCAATACGAAATACAACAAGCATCAGAAAGTGAAACAGACCGACACGACCACCACCACAACCACGCCGGCAGCCGAGCCGGTAAAGCAGACTGACACCACGACCACCACAACCACTCCGGCGCCGGAAGTGAAGAAGGAAACCACGACCACGACCACCACAACCCCGCCCCTGCAGAACTAATCGCGGAAAATCGGTCTTACTTGTTCCTCGGAGAGTGGTCCGATCTCGCTTTCCCAGGCGCACCACTCAGGCTCAATGCTTGAGTGGCATTTTTTCGTGGGAGCTGACAGTTCGGACGGTGGCCTTTGATCGGAGTATGATCGAAGATGAGAGGCCCCCCTTACCTCTCATTCAGACCCCCTGAACTAGGTCAGCCGTTCTGGAGTTCCCTCCTCTTAGTTGTGAAATCGTAGGAGTTGCCATGTCCAAATCCAAAGCCCGAATCAATCCGGCCGCTATCCCTCCCGTGGAGCCTATCCAGAACGTTTCAGCAAGTGTGTTTTCTGACGAAGAGATACGGGTCCGCGCCTACCAGATCTACGAGTCCAGTGACCGAACCAATAAACATCCTGACGAGGATTGGAGCCAGGCCCAAACCGAATTGATGGAGATGCTGGGCGGGAAATGAAGCCTTGGGCAAGTGCCCCACCCTATGAGTATGCCAAGGATTTGTGATTGGCTTAGCGTGCGATAGGATGGAGCACGAGTTCCCGGAGGTGAAGTGTGGCCCTCAGCTTCGGCAAAGATATTCGCCCCTTGTTTCGCGACGAGCTCGATGTGGAGGCCATGAAGCCTTTCGGCCTCGACCTCTCGTCCTATGATGACGTGCGCTCACAGGCAGGCAACATCCTGG
Organism: uncultured Acidobacteriaceae bacterium; assembly: GCA_963699185.1. Taxonomy (GTDB): domain Bacteria; phylum Acidobacteriota; class Terriglobia; order Terriglobales; family Acidobacteriaceae; genus DASRAA01. Next base: position 4,066,958 of record OY969419.1, read on the forward strand.
CGCGCGTAGAAGACGGCTCAATGCCCTGCGACGAGGTGTGGCCGAAAGAACGAATCGGCCTCTTTAAGCAATGGATGGAGGAAGGGATGGCGCCCTAGATGTCGTTCCTCAGTGCGTAGGCGAAGGCGCGACCGCAGGGTTGGGAGCAGGCGGGCACTTGATTCCCTTTTCCTTCTTCCACGAAGTTACATTCACCGGCTTGCCTTGCATGCAAGTTGTCATCCCCTGGTGCGCGGTGCCTTTGAATTGGATGGCGGTGCCCGACTTCGGGACCTTACTGCTGAAGAAGAGGTTGTAAGTATCGCCGCTTTTGGAATCGACGAGAACGTGGCAACTGCTTTCGACTGCATTCTCGATGCAGCCGGAACCGCGAACAGTCTTCGGCTTCGCTGCGGGCTGGTTCGAAGGTTGTCCAACCGCGGCAGTGCAAAGACTCACCAGCAGGAAAAGTCCAAGGATGGTTTTCAACTTGCGCATTCCTCGTTGCAGGATGATAGCAAATGGACATTACAGCCTGCTGTGGCGCGAAAAATTCCACAAAAGCAAAACCGGATTGAATGAGGAACGATTGATTAGATCGCGGCAGCTTTCATGACTTGATCGTAAATCTTCACCAAGACCTTGTTGCGTTCCGGCTTGGGGATCGCATCGAGAGGGTTCTCGGGATCGTTCGCTGCCTGAAACTGCGACAGCACGGAGTCGCGCACCGTGCTGGCACTGACAGCAATCCATATGATGGTTAAGCCCTGGTTTTTGGCCTTCTCCAGCAGGGGCGGCAGTTCCTGATGGGCGATGAAATCGGAGGCGAGGAACGATTGCGAGACAAGGAAGATCGCCATACTGGCCGACTGCAGCGCCTTCTCGATCTCGCTTTGCCAATCGGACCCCGCGAGTATTTTCTTGTCGTCCCAGGTATTGAGAAGCCCCCGGTCCACCAGTGGCTTGAGGAACTTCTTGAGTTCCGCGAGCCACCTGTCGTCATCATGGCTGTAGCTGACGAATACACGTTTTAACACCACGATACGATTGGCGAAATGGATGAATCTGATCTTGTGGTTCGTGCGGTCGATCTGGTAGGTGATTTCCACCGGGAGGTCGGGATGGATGTATTTGATCAACTCTCCGCTTTCATCTTTTCCGAGGGACTGTACGCGCAACGGGTAGGCGTCGGGGTTGCTCGCCAAATCGTCAATTACGTTGAGCAGCTTAGGCAGTAGTTCGGCCGGGAGCTGGTCGCGCAGCTTACGCGCCTCGGGAGTATAGGCGTACGCGTACTCGGTGGACTCGACAGGCGTGTCAGGCATGGGCCACTCTCCCCACCTCAGATGGCCGCAGCAGCGACACTAGTTTCAGTTGCCGAGCCGCATCGTCCACCGCATACACGAGTTCAAGTTCGGTGCCTTCGACCTTGCGCCGCAGAAGGCCGGTAGCGCTGTCTGCCTGCGCGTCCGATGGCCGGGGCTGAAGCATCAGCGCATCGAATGCCTCTTCGACCTTCAAGCGGTCCTCGGGGCTGAGTTCCGCTTTCATCTTGCGCACGTCATTGCTGGAAAGGATGGAGAACTCCGCCTTCGAGGCATTCACCGAATCGGCAATCGCGTTCACACGGCTGCGGGCAATTTGTTCGCTCTCGATCCGCGAGAACTCCAGAATGGCTTCGCTGGGGACTACGATCGTGGCCGCGCCCCCGTTCCCCTCTTGCTTTCTCAGGTTGAGCATGACCTCTTTCAGTTTCGCGGCGTCGGCGGCCTGCGCTGACATCATGTCGAGCCACTCTTTGCCTCGGCTCAGGGCGTACGTCATGAGAAAGAGAGCACCAAGACCGAGTGCGGACCAGCTGCCACCTTTCTTCCCGACTCCGGCGAATGCTATTGCGACCCCTGTCACGAAGGCCAGGATCGCCACTCCCAATCCAACCCTTCTTAGGATGACCCTCCAGCGTTGCGTGTGCCGCTGGGCCTTCCACAGAGCGCTGGAGGCGCCGGACAAACCCATTCGGTGAATCAGCACCCTCTGCCGAATGATCTTGTAAATGAGCGGCAAATTCAACAGGAGCGAAACAACTCCGCCCACGAGGCAAATCATGCCCAGCACAATACAAACTATTAACAGCTTGTCGGCTCTACCAGGCTCGTTGTCTTTCAGAAAAATGGCGGAGGTGATAGCTCCGAACAGACAGAGAATGAAGCAGAAAATAAAGATGGTATAGAGCCGGTACGAGATCCGCTGCCCGCGCGTAAGCTTCATGGCCTCCTGTTCTCGTTCCAGGACAGCCACTATGCGCTCGAAATCGGCGCGATCCAGCTCCTGATTGGCAACCTCGCCCATCCAGCGCTCCTGCAGTCGTCGTGTGCTGAGTTCGCCGTAGCATAGCACCAGCGCAAAGCTGTAACAATCCTGAATCCGTGCGTATCGAAACCGCCGAACAAGAATGGAAATCGTGCTCGAGATTTTGGCTTGCTCAGAAATCGAGTTGCGAGCAGTGCCGCAGGTAGGAAAGGTCCCTCGGACTCAGCCGCGCCGTTCTTGCACGCGTTGGGAGCCGAGGAGCTGACGTCTCCGATCTGAAATGTTCATGGTGGATGCCAGACGAAACATGGGCCACTCGTTCCCACCCAACGAGTGGCCCCGGCGCCAACTTGCCCGGCTTCTGGCCGATCCGGTTACGTCACCCCGCTCTAAGTCAGGAGCCCTACTGCAGGGTGAAGTTGGCAACCCCTACTGGGCTGGTGGAGTATCCATTCACCACCGCGATCGCCTGCACCTTCGCCGATTGTGTAATGCTGAAGGGTCCGCGATAGATCGGCGACGAAAGCGTTGGCATCGAACCATCGACCGTGACGTAGATGGTGGCGCCCTGCAGGCCATCTTGAATCGAGACGGTCAACGGAGTGGGATACGTGCCCGATGCGGGCGAAATCGCAGGCGCAGGCGCCGTGGTCATCCCCATGCCCGAGCCGTATCCTCCACAACCTAAATTAATGACGAGAGCTAGAATTCCGACCCATAACAATTTCACAATTGCCTCCTTCGTGCGGCCGAAGACTTAACGGCTGTTGTCATCGGGAAGCAAAATGAATGTCACAAGGGCGTGACGCCGGAGCCAGGAATACTATGGTTGCGGTGATTTTTGCCGGAACCAAGATTGCGTCCAAAAAAACGCCCGGCATGGGGCCGGGCAGCTAGAGTTCTGGTTGGGTTACGAACGCTCTTGTGGCGTCGCTGTTTGGTATAGATGCCTCGGCGCGATCACCCGATGCAGTTTGCGACGACAATCGTTCGACGATTCAGATGGCGTAAAGACTAGTTGCGATCTCGATCTTTTCCGGGCGGGGTTTAGTCACGGCGTGAATCGGTATCATTATCGAAGTGCTGAATCGTAGTGCGACAAAATCTGCCAACCGTCGCTGCCGGAATTCAAGGCGCACGCGGGGAGGAGAAAGCAATGTTTTGCAATCATTGTGGCAAGGCCAATCCGGATGATGCGCGGGTGTGCGCCTATTGCGGCGCACCGCTGATCGGCGGCGTTGCCGAGCGGCGCCTGGTGCGTCCGCGAGCGGGAAGACGTATTGCGGGCGTGTGCGCCGGAGTGGCGCAATATTATGACTGGAACGTGACCACCGTCCGCATCTTGTGGCTGCTGTTGTTCTTGTTTGCTGGCACCGGCGGGCTACTGTATCTCATTCTCTGGATCGTGATGCCGAGTGAGGGGTGACAAACATTGGAGCATCCTGCAGGCGCAAATAATCGGATCCCATGAGCAAGTCCAGGCACGAGAACTCCGCGAAGCCGCCACACGTCCTCGACATTCTGCGCAAGAAGCGCAGTGGGGTCGACCTGTCGCGCGAGGAGATCGAGCACCTGGTGCACGGCCACATGCGCGGTGAGATTCCCGACCACCAGGCCGCCGCGTGGCTTATGGCCGCGCACGTGCGAGGACTGTCGCACGCCGAGACTGCTCACCTCACCGACGCCATGCTGCGCTCGGGTGAGATTCTCAACCTGATCTCGCTTGGTTCGAAGGCCGTGGACAAGCACTCGACCGGCGGCGTGGGTGACAAGACCTCGCTCATTCTCGCGCCGCTGGTGGCCGCTGGAGGCCTTGCGGTGCCGATGATCAGCGGCCGTGGTCTCGGACACACCGGCGGAACGCTGGACAAGCTGGAAGCGATTCCCGGCTTCCGCGTGGACCTCTCGATCGCCGAATTCACCAGCGTGCTCGAGCAGTGCGGATGCGCCATCATCGGGCAGACCTCGGAAATCGCCCCTGCCGACCGCAAGCTCTACCAACTTCGCCACTTCACCAGCACCATCGACAGCCCTCCGCTGATCTGCGCCTCCATCATGAGCAAGAAGCTGGCCGAGGGCATCAACGCGCTAGTTCTCGACGTGAAGACAGGCTCGGGCGCGTTCATGAAGCGCGAAGAAGATGCCGTGCTGCTCGGCGAGTTGATGGTAGATGCCGCCAAGCGCATGGGAGTGCGCGCGGTGGCGCTGATCACCGACATGGACCATCCGCTCGGCCGTAAGATCGGCAACGCGCTCGAAGTCGAAGAAGTGCTGGAATTTCTCCGTGGTGGCGGGCCCGCTGATCTGCGCGACCTGACGCTGAAGCTCGCAGCCTGGATGTTCCACCTGGGAGAGCGCACTGCGACGGTGGAAGAAGGCGAACAACTGGCGCGCGAATTAATCGCGTCAGGTGCGGCGCTCGCGAGGTTTCGCCGCATGATCGAACTGCAAGGAGGAGACGCGCGAGTGGTGGATGATCCCAAGCATATGCGGCAGGCGAAGTTTCGTACGGACATTACGAGCGCGAGTTCCGGATACATCAGCGCGATGGAATGCGAACAGATCGGACACGCAAGCGTCCTCATTGGCGGCGGCCGCGAGCACGAGCACGACACCGTGGACCACTCGGTCGGAATGATCATGCACAAGAAAACCGGCGATCCGGTGCAGGCGGGAGAGTCGCTCTGTACCGTGGTCCACAACTCAGAGGAGCGCATGCTACGGGCGCGGGACTTACTGGCCGGCAGTTTTATCATCGCGCAAAATCCTCCGGCCAATCGCGGTGGGATTGTGCGTCGCGTGATTCGGGACAGGTAAATTTTGGAGACACGAATGAGCCGCGACAACCGCGACCGCGAACTCGGCATGACCCGCGACATCACGCGCCGCGACTTCCTGAACGGCGTTAGCCTCGGTGTTGGAGGCGCCCTGCTCGCCTCGAACGCACCACTACTCTCTGCGCTCGAAGACCTCGCCACGAAAGATCCCGCCAGCGCCAACTACTATCCTCCCGCGCTCACCGGGCTTCGCGGCAGTTACGACGCGACTTATCAATACGCGCACGCGCTGCGCGATGATGGTTTCTGGGACGCTGCTCCCAAGGCCTCTGCCGCCACTGAGAGCTACGACCTCGTCGTCGTCGGGGGCGGCATCAGCGGACTGGCCGCCGCCTACTTCTATCGCCAGAAGAGCGGCAACAAGGCGCGCATTCTCATCCTCGACAATCACGACGACTTCGGCGGGCACGCCAAGCGCAACGAGTTCACCGCCGGCAACCGCATGGTGCTCAGCTACGGCGGCACGCAGTCTATCGAGAGTCCCGACGACTACAGCCAGGTCGCCAGAGGCGTACTCACCGACCTCGGGATCGACACCTCGGTCTTCTATAAGGCGTACGACCAGAAGCTCTACTCCAAACTCGGCACCGCAGTCTTCTTCGATCGCGAGACGTTCGGCCAGGACCGCCTTGTCACCGGACTCAACACCACGCCATGGCCCGAGTTCCTGGCGCAGGCTCCGCTGAGAGACGCCGCGCGCCGCGACATTGCTCGCGTCTACAGCGACAAGGTGGACTACCTTCCCAACTTCACGCGCGACGAGAAGCGTGCCAAGCTGGCCAAGATCAGCTACGCCGACTTCCTCACCAAAGTTTGCAACGTCACGTCCGAAGCGCTGCCCTTTTTCCAAACCTGGTCGCACGACCTCTTCGGAGTGGGCATCGACGCCGCGCCAGCGCTGTCGTGTTACGAAGCGGGCGACGACTACGGGGCCATTTTCTATCCCGGCTTCGACGGCCTCGATCTTGGCGAACGTGAGAAAGAGGAGCCTTACATCTTCCACTTCCCCGACGGCAACGCATCTATTGCGCGTTTACTCGTGCGCTCGCTCATTCCCGCCGCCATTCCCGGGCACGACATGTACGACGTGGTGACGGCGCGTGCCGACTACAGTCAGCTCGACCGGGCGTCTTCGCCGGTCCGCATTCGGCTTAATAGCACGGTGGTCAAGGTGAAGCATGACCGCTCGTCCACGAGCGCCAAGCAAGTCAACGTGCTCTACATGCGCGACGGTCGCCTGCAAGGCGTGCGCGCCGGCCACGTCGTGATGGCCTGCTACAACATGATGGTTCCGTATCTGTGTCCGGAGTTATCCCAGAAACAGAGGGAGGCGCTGCAATACGGAGTGAAGGTGCCGCTGCTCTACACTCACGTCGCCCTGCGCAACTGGCAGTCGTTCGCCAAACTCGGGGTGCAGCACATCGTGTCACCCGGCAGCTATCACTGTTACACCGCACTTGATTTCCCCGTGAGCCTGGGCGAGTACAAATTCCCAAGCCAGCCAGACGAACCCGCTGTCTTATTTATGCTGCGCACACCGTGCAAGCCGGGACTGCCTGCGCGCGACCAGTATCGTTATGGCCACATGGAACTCTTCCAGACGCCCTACGCTACGATCGAACACAACGTTCGCGATCAGCTGGGAAGAATGCTTACTTCGCAGGGATTCGATCCCGCGCGCGACATCCTTGCCGTAACCGTGAATCGTTGGACCCACGGCTATGCGTATGAGTACAGCACGTTGTGGGATCCGGACTTTGCTCCGGATGAGCGGCCGTGCGTGATCGGACGTCAGCCTTTCGGTCGCATCACCATCGCCAACTCCGATGCGGGAGCGAAAGCGTACACGGACGCGGCCATCGACCAGGCATGGCGAGCAGTGGGCGAGATTCGGACGAGCTGACGAACGCCTTCGCGACGCCGGCGAGTCCGCTGAGATCTACCTTGTCCGCAACTTGGTCGACAAAGCATACATGGCACCCTTCAGACTGGAATATTCTCCCAGCAATTCGGCGTCGCCATTGCGGGTTTCCAGCACGACGCGATGTTTGCCTGGCTGCTGAGTGATCCATGCTTTGTGTCCGCGCGGGAGTCCGGGAATTTCCAATGCATCTGCTCTTTGCAAGACATCTGAAGGGTCGTCGTTCTTTCCATCGTCGGCGGAGAGCGCCTCGAGATCTTTCACTGTGACATCGCTTGGCGTGAGCGCATTCTCGATGGGAACTTGCGAGAGAGGGACAACTTCGAACTTGAATTCTGACGGCATCGGGGGGCTGCCTCCAGAACTGACCCTAGCAGCATCTTTCGGATACGTCATAAATCTTTTATTAACTGATAGATGTAGGGGAGCGAGAGGGAAGCGGTTAGGAGAGTTGATTTTTATCGCTGCGTAGGGTTGCCAACAGACTAGGTTTGTGATACGTTAGTAGTGCGTTAGTTTAACGAGTACTGCGTTAGTTTAACGACAACACTGGGATAACACGCGAGGTGCGCCATGAGCATACGTGACAAGTCCAAACCCGCGGCGATGAACTTTAAGTCGATCCCCCAGACTGAGCTTCCGCAGGGCCGCAACGGAAAACACAAGACTATTGTTCTGGAATTGCTCAGCGACCTCGAGCGTTTGCAACGCGGCCAGGCGCTGAAGATTCCGCTGTCCGAACTGCCCGACACCAAAGAAAACATCCGCTCCGCCCTGAATCGTGCCACGAACCAGAAGGGTTTAAACGTAGCCACGTCAAGCGACGCAGAGTATTTCTACGTGTGGACCCCTGACGGCAACGCCAGATAAGGATTCATCGGTGGCGCGAGGCTGAATGCCCGCGCCCAATATTCCACTGCATGCCGCTCGGTGCGAGCCACTGGATCACACGACAAGACGCGCGCCAGCGCAGCCCGCTTAATTTATTTGTCATCCCGAGCGGAGCCGAGGGACGTGCATTTCCCCACTTACCCTGCCGCGGCCACGTTTTGCGCGTTCCTCGACAGAACCAGGTGTCCCGAGCCACTTTTGGAAATAAAAATCACACTTCTTTAGAATCAATGGCTTAGGCTGAAAATGTTCGTATGTCATTGATTTAATGAGTATTTATAGGTATCCATGTCTGTCCGTAGGACTTAGCGGCACAAATTGGCATTTTCTTGGGTAAAAACTGACATACTTTGCATACTTTACATATACATCAAATCATACTTTACATACTTTACATACAACTCACACATGAGATAGCAGCGACAGTCAGATTGTCAGAGAGCACACTCACGAGCCCGCCTTGGCGGCCGGTGAAGCAACGCACACAAATCCCCTGCCTCACGACTATCTTTTAGCGAACTCGGGCTCCGATGGGCTAGGACGCAGGACACAGGGGCGTGTGACAACGAACGGTTGTCAGTTGTCAGAAAGGCCCGAAGAACAGTTGTGGGTTGTCAGCAAGGTCAAAACCCCCGCTCAAGGCTGCGCTTGAACGGGGCACCCGCGCCCGCGGAGGCGGACCTGTTGCCGTGCTGGCGCGTCGGATGAAGGGGCGGCCACCCGCAAAGCCCGATTTGGTCCGTAAGTCTGATATCAGACAAATGGCGCTAACCAATTAAGCGTAGACTTGAGGTACATCTCCATACGCACGTCTCCCAGCCAAGGGGCTGGTTCATTTGCGCATCCTGATTAGGCGTTTTTCGCCTCGAAGGAAGCTTTATGTACCTGCCCAAGCAAGCGTATCGGAATCGTGTGTTGGCGGCCCTACCAAAAGCTGAAATCGCGCGGCTTCAGCCTCATCTTTCCCTGGTGACTCTTAAGCAAGAGCAAACTCTGCTAGACGGAACCGCTCCTTACGCCTACTTCCTGGAAAACGGCATTGCCTCAGTAGTGGTGACAACTGAAGGCGGGAGCACGGTCGAGGTCGGCATCATCGGGATGGACGGTGTGGTGGGAATTCCCATCCTGCTGGGCGCCAGCGGAGCTCCTGGAAGGACGTTTGTTCAGATTGCCGGTTCGGGTTTTCGCATCAAGGCGGCCACTCTCAAAGAGGAGTTCGAACGTTCCGGCGAGTTGCGACGTCACATACACCGCTACATGCAAGGATTCCTGGTGCAGTCCGCACAAACGGCAGCCTGCAACCGGCTGCACAACATCGAGGAACGGCTAGCCCGTTGGCTACTGGCTTGCCGCGATCGCATGGAGACCGACCAGCTTCACCTTACCCATGACTTTCTCGGTCAGATGCTCGGGGCTCCCCGCACCACAGTTACGCTGGCGGCGGGCCTGCTGCACCGGGCGGGGATGATCGACTACTCCCGGGGCGTGGTCACGATTCGGGACCGCGAAAAGCTGGAGGCGACCGCGTGTGAGTGCTATGGCATTGTGCGCGATGAGTTTGAGCGCCTGTCATTGCTGTGACCAAGAGTTTTTATTTTAATTTTTGCGTCTGACACCAGACAGACGGCAAAAGTTTTCTCCTACTAAAGTCGTACACACTGGCCAGAACGGTGTGGGTAGAGATGCACGTCCAGCAGTTCCATTCTCGTACGTCTTCGAATGCTATGACGAGTAGTAGCTGGCTAATTCTGTCCGTGGATGATGAGGCGGGAGTGTTGTATTCCCGGCAGAAGCTGCTGCAAGCCGCAGGATATGACGTGCTGAGTGCGGCCGACGGCGAGCAGGCTTTGGACTTTTTTGCGGCGGTGCCGGTTGATCTCGTGGTGCTCGACTATTCGATGCCGGGCATCAACGGCGAACAGGTGGCGCGGAAGATCAAGGCCGACAGGCCGCAGCTTCCGATCATTCTGGTTTCAGGGATGCTCACCGAGACAGAAACGCTTGCGTGCGTGGACAGCTTTTTCACCAAGGGCGAAGGGCCGGCGGCACTTCTGGAGAAGATCGCTCAGTTGCTTCGGCCAGCTTTGCCGACGTAGTCGGCGTGGAGCAAGAAATGGCCAACAATGCCAGGCTCGAGTTGTGGGAGGAGCTGGCTGAGCTAGCATCCCACGAAGAGGATTCTGAAAAGCTCATGGCGCTCGTCGCCGAAATTAATCGACTACTGGACAACAAGGATAACCTCGCAAAAGATCGCTTGGCCAAAGCGAATTCCGACATCGCTCGGTTACTGGAACAGAAACAGGCCCTTCTAAAAGACGGTTCAACCAAACCGGACACCGAATAATCTGCAGAGCCTCTGCTATGTGTTATCCCCCCGTCGGTGGTGCGAAGTGGCGGGAAGACCCGCCCTTCGCCCTCCGGATAAGGAAAACGTGGACGGATCCGATCCCGGGAGGTTGTTCGACGAGTCTCTGTCACCAGTCGGACCTGCTGGCTGGCCACAGCCTGTCATCATTCATAGAATTTGTCATCATGAGGCCGCCGTATGGGCGAAGGACCTGCCTTTCGCACTGCGCTGATGGCCGCCGCGCCAGGAACGCGGTAGCATTCATCTGTTATGGCGACACAACGACAAGCCTGCTGCAGCTCGCCTGCGGCGCTGTGCTATTGGTTCGCGGTAGCCCTGATTGCATGGGGAAGCCTTTCGCTCATCGGCTTGTACTGGCGTCCGTTGCGGGCTTCATCAGCAGCTACTATTTTCCTGGCGATGGCAATCGGATGCTGTGCCAATTGGCTTAGGAACCGCACCCTTCATTGCGTGATTGCAGGCCCACTTTTTCTCATCGTTGGATTCCTGCTCTTGCTTTCCGACCTCAACGCAGTACAGGTTAGTCGCGAGTGGCTTTGGCCCAGCGTCGTCATCGGTGTTGGCTTCGCCTTCCTGCTCGAATGGCGATACACGCAGCACTCCGCGAAGGGTTGACTGCCCATTCGTACCGCGGTCTGTTTTGGTTTATGAACGGCGAGTCGCCAGTCAAGCGGAGTCAAAGTTGGAAGCCTCCCTTCCCCGCGCGTGGTTAGACCTATAGGAAATCGCGAGATTGATTTTTGCCAATTCTTCTTCTTGGGGTGGCTTTGGTTCCTCAATATCGCCGCGAGAAAGGTTCGCTTCGAGGAACAGAAGAGGAACTCTTTTGGTGGCCGCGAGACGATACTTCATTATTATTTCTATCTGGGAAACACCATTTCATCTCACGAGTGAGAACGTCAGAATGCAGAGGAATCTGGCGATTACGGAGAGTTCGGGCGGTTTCTGCGGAAATAGCCTTATTGCCGCTGTAAGGGAGTCGAGGTAAAGTCGCCATCGTACCTGCCGCAAGAGCAAGTGCGGCCAGACCGTGGCAGCGAGAGCCCTTCCGTCGGGTCTGACCAATCAAGCGGAAGGAGTAACGAATGAAGTTGAGAAATCTACTAGCAATGATGTTGGGGTTGGCGATCGTGTTCGCGGTGTCGGTACCTGCGATGGCGCAGGACACCACACAATCGACGACCACCACGACGACACAGAATCCACCGCCTGCGCAGACGCAGAGCAGCACAACCACAACGACCTCGCAGGACCAAGCACAGCCTCCGGCGCAGACCACTCAGACGACCGACACCACGACGAAGTACGGCAAGCACCACAAGGTGAAACAGTCTGACACCAAGACCACAACAACGACGGACCAGCCGGAGCAAAAGAAGAAAACTACCACCACCACGACTACAACCGAGCCCCCTCCGCAAAGCTGATCGGGGGGAACGTCGGCTTGTGCTGACGATTTGTGAATGCGACACTCCGACCGAGCAAACGACGCTCGGACGGGAACTGCAATGACTCCCACACAAGCAAAACAGCTTGTGTGGGCCACCCAAACCAGGATTCTGTTCGTAGATCTCAGAACCAACTTCAATAACTTCGCGGGTCTCCCCGGGAACCTTTCCGGCTGCTGCGCCGTAATAGACTCTGCTTACAAACAGTCTTACGTGAGTACTGCATCCTAGAAAGGCACGTCCCTGACCATGATGAAGATCTTGCGCACGCGCGCAGTCGCCACCCGCTTGCTCGGCGTTGTTCTGACCTCTGTTCTGCTCATTGGCTTGGCGGCTTCGGCGCAGACCGCTCCCGAAGCTCAGCCCGACATCACCAAAGTTCCAGTGGCAGCGCAGCCGTCAGACCACTTCGACGTGGACGCCGCGACCGATGCCTATCTGGCGCTGATGCCGGCCAGCGCACAGGCGCGCTCGGATGCTTATTTTGAGGGCGGATACTGGCTGATTCTGTGGGATTTTCTGATCGGCGCGGTGATCGCGTTGCTGCTGCTGAACCTGGGCTGGTCAGCATGGATGCGCAACCTGGCAGAGCGCATCACGCGCTGGAAGTGGTTGCAGACCTTTATCTACTGGGTTGAATACCTCTTGCTGACGTCGGTGCTCGGCTTCCCCATGGCAGTGTATGAGGGCTACTTCCGCGAATGGAAGTATGGGTTGGCGACGCAGACGTTTGGCCCCTGGATGTGGGACCAGACGAAGGCGCTGGGGATCAACGCGCTGCTGGGCGGCGTGTTCGTGGTGGTGCTGTTCTGGGTAGTGCGGAAGCTGCCGCGCACCTGGTGGCTTTGGGGGGCCGTGGCCAGCGTCATACTAATGGTGTTCACGATCATGATCGTGCCGGTGTTCATCGTGCCTGCCTTTAATAAGGTCACGCGGCTGGACGACCCGAAGGTAACGACGCCGATCCTGGCGATGGCGCGGGGGAACGGCATTCCGGCGCACGACGTGTGGACGATGGATGCGTCGAAGCAGACCACGCGTATGAGCGCCAATGTGAGCGGGTTCGGCAGCACGATGCGCATCACGCTGAATGACAATCTGCTGCGGCGCGGCTCGCTAGAAGAGATTGAGGCGGTGATGGGACATGAGATGGGGCACTACGTGCTCAATCACATTCCCAAGGACATAACGTTCTTCACACTGGTGACGCTGGCGGGATTCGGCTTCCTGAAGTGGTCGCTGGACTGGAGCCTGAAACGCTGGGGCGCGAAGTGGGGGATACGGGGAGTCAGCGATCCGGCGGTGCTGCCACTGGTGGTGCTGCTGGGATCGATCTTCTTCTTTGTGCTGACGCCGATCTTGAACACGCACACTCGGACGACAGAAGCCGAGGCTGACATTTTCGGGCTGAACGCCAGCAGACAGCCGGATGGGTTTGCGCAGGCGGCGATCCACTTGGGCGAGTATCGCAAGATGAAGCCGGGGCCGATCGAGGAGTGGGTGTTCTTTGATCATCCCAGCGGATATAACCGGATTCACCGGGCGATGCAGTGGAAATCGCAAAACTTGCAGCTATTCGAGGCAGGTAAGTGATTCGGAACGAAAACCCAGGCCGCGGATTTGCACGGAGCGCAATTCCCCGCCCTACCGCTCGCGGACGAGCAGTAGAACGGGGCACCCACAGTAAGGAACAGTCCGCGGACTAAGATTCGGTGTTCTTCAGCTTCAGGCTTGACTTGTTCTCTTCGAGGAAAGCGCGAAGCTGGTCGACCTGGTCGAGCAAGCGGACCCATTGTTCGTAGTAGAGTGTGACGGGAAAGCGGCCAAGGCCGTAAACGCTGACGCCGCCTTTCTCGCTCACTTTGAAATCGATGGCGCGTGGGCCACGTGCCTTGTTTTTTTCCTGCAACGCTGCAAGTTGGGCTTTTAGCTCTTCATAAGTTGGTTCGGTCATGTGAGTACCTCGTTATTAGCAAATCAAACTTAAGCCAAGATGGTTTCGATACCGGCTTTCTTTAAAGCCCGCAGATGCTGGCGGGGAATCTGCTTGTCGGTGATGACGCCGTGAATGTTGGAGAGCGGCACGATCGACGACAGGCTGGTGCGTCCGAACTTACTAGAGTCGCACACCGCGATCACGCGCGCCGCGCTCTGCACCATCAGGCGATTCAACTGCGCTTCCAGTAAGTTGGGGGTCGAGACGCCGGATTGGGTGTCGAATCCATCGACACCCAGGAACAAGATGTCGGCCTTGAGGCGGCGGAGACTCTCCTCGGCGATGGGGCCGACCAGCGAATAGGAGTTGCTGCGCAACATTCCGCCAGTGAGGATGACGTCGAGGGCGCTCCCCGACAGTTCGCTGGCAATGTTGATGGCGTTGGTAATGATGGTGAGGCGCTGAAAGTCGCGCAGGGCGCGGGCAATGGCCGTCGTAGTGCTGCCGGAGTCGAGGATGACCGACTGGCCTTCCTTGACCATTTTGGCGGCGGCCGCCGCGATGCGTTGCTTCTCGCGTGGGTGCTGCATTTCGCGCTCGGTGAGGTTACGGTCGGAGTCCGAGCCGGCACGGATGGGTAACGCGCCTCCGTGGGTACGGTAGATGAGGCCGCGGGTGTGAAGTAGTTCGAGGTCGCGGCGGATGGTGATTTCAGAACTTGAGTATTTCCTGGCCAGCTCGCGAACCAGGGCACGGCCGTTCTGGTTCACGAAATCTACAATGGCCCGGCGGCGTTCCTCGTTCATCACGGAAGTGCGTTTGACGGGCATGGTCCAACCTGCGTTCGCATACGATCTTATTCGATCAATAGCGAAGAGGAAACAGGAAACAGTTTCCAGTTTCGAGTTTCAAAAGACAAAGCCAACCACGGATCAACGGGGATGGCATGGACGCCTATGCGATCGCTAAGCAAGAAACTTGCGGATTATGGGCAAATCTGCGCCTAAGTAAAACCGACTGACCACCTGGCGTGGACAGTCGGGAGACCTCAGTCCACCATTACGGATTTCACAAGGTTGCGGGGACGGTCGACGTCGAGGCCGTTCAGAAGCGCAATGTGGTAAGCGAGGAACTGTAGCGGGACAACCTCCATGATGGGCAGTAGCAGTTCTTCGATGTGCGGAAGATAGAACGACGCCACGCCCATGTTGCGTACGATCTCGTCGCCCTCGGAAGCGAGCAGAATCTGACGTTGGGAAATCTGGCGAATGTCTTCGATCAAGGAAATCGATTTTTCGTAGCGCACGATCGATTCGGGATCGCGGCGGTCAACGGTCACTATGGCCACTACGGGGAGGCTCTCGGTGATGAGAGCGGTAGGGCCGTGGCGGAATTCGCCGGTGGGATAGCCTTCGGCGTGAACGTAGGAGATTTCCTTCAGCTTCAATGCGCCTTCGAGAGCGATCGGGTAGTGCACGCCGCGTCCCAGAAAGACGAACATCTTGTCGCGGTAGAAATCGCGCGCGATGATTTCGGCTTCGGCATTGAAGCGGTCGAGTGACTGCTCGATGAGGTCGGGGAGCGTTGACAAGGCTTCAACACGGGCGGTGACTTCGGCGGCGGTCAGCGTCTCTTTCTGCGCCGCGAGGAACAGCGCCAGCATGTAGAGCGCCGTGAGTTGCGTGGTAAAGCTTTTGGTGGCGGGAATCGCGACTTCCCTTCCCGCGCGGGTAAAGAAGTTGGCATCGGCCTCGCGAGCGATAG
Organism: uncultured Acidobacteriaceae bacterium; assembly: GCA_963699185.1. Taxonomy (GTDB): domain Bacteria; phylum Acidobacteriota; class Terriglobia; order Terriglobales; family Acidobacteriaceae; genus DASRAA01. The sequence continues at coordinate 4,082,412 of OY969419.1, forward strand.
TGGAGTCAACCACGTTGGAGATGGAGAGGGTCTTCATCCCATTGTCCTTCGCAATGCGCTGCGCGGCTGTGGTGTCGGCGGTTTCGCCGGACTGGGTGATGGCAATGACCAGCGAGCCCTTGCCGTTGGTGGGCTTGCGATAGCCGTATTCGCTGGCGTGCTCAACATCGACAGGAATTCCCGCGAGGTCTTCGATCATGAGTTTGCCACAGAGGCCGGCGTGGCGACTGGCACCGCTGGCGACGATGGTGACGCGCCGGAGAGCCGCAACCTCGGCAGGTGTCCAGGGAAAGCGGTCAGGCTGGACGGTGCGGGTAGCCGGGTCGATGTGCTGCAGGATGGTTTGCCGTATAGCCTCGGGCTGCTCGTAGACTTCCTTCAGCATCTGATTGGGGAACGTGCGTGACTGATCGGATGGCGACACGGCAAGAGCTCCTTAGAAAGCCGGGGCACAACACCGCCCACCACGGCGCGGCCCCACCTAACAATTTTAGCACAAAAGAACATAAACGATCATATTTTCGATCAGAAATGATCAATTTGTTACACTCGATTCCGTTGTCATTATGAGCGCGAGCGTCGGAGAGCCATTTCGCCGGACCGAGCGAAAAGCCGATCCCTCGGTCGCCCCCGCGACCTCGTGAGGACAAATCTTTGAGACCGTCGAGGTGTTGTGCGATTCTGACTGGGGCTCAGACCGTAACTTAACCGTCATGCGAATACTCATCCCAATGTTATTGCTGCCTATTTTCGCGTTTGCGGCCGGCCAATCCGGGACGAATGCGCCATCCACAATCAACGTCATGCCATTGCCTGCGTTTGTGCAGGTGCAGCCGGGAAAGCTAAAGCTGGACAGCTCGTTCGCGATTACGACCAGCGGGTATACGGACGCGCGGCTGCAGACAGCAGTCCTTCGCCTGCAACAGCGATTGGAAGGGCGCACCGGAATTGTCGTGCCACTGGGAGTTACTCCTGTTGGGGCAGCTGCCGTGGTGACAATCAAGGTCAAGCAAGGTGGAGCGACCTATCCCAAGTTGGGGGAAGACGAATCGTATGGGCTCGAGATCATGGGCGACCACGCGACTCTGGATGCCAACACGGTGGTCGGCGCAATGCATGGCATGGAGACGCTGTTGCAACTGGTGTCGGGCGATGCCGGTGGCTACTACTTTCCTGCGGTGAATATTCAAGACAAGCCGCGCTTTCCGTGGCGCGGGCTGATGATCGACGTTGGACGGCACTTCGAACCGGTGGAGGTGATCAAGCGCAACATCGACGGCCTGGCTGCGGTGAAGATGAACGTGTTCCATTGGCACCTGAGTGAAGACCAGGGATTTCGTATTGAGAGCAAGCTGTATCCCAAGCTGCACGAGAAGGGCTCCGACGGCCTGTACTACACACAGGAGCAGGTGCGCGAGGTGATTGCCTATGCTGCTGACCGCGGCGTGCGGGTGATTCCGGAGTTCGACATGCCGGGGCACGCCGGGGCGTGGATGGTGGGGTATCCAGAACTGGCGAGCGCGCCGGGACCGTACGACATCCAGAGACAATGGGGCATTTTCGATCCCGTGATGGACCCGACGCGCGAGGAAACTTATCAGTTCCTCGATGGATTTATCGGGGAGATGGCGGCGCTGTTTCCCGACGAGTACTTCCATATCGGGGGCGACGAGAACAACGGAAAACAGTGGCAGGCTAATCCGCAGATCCAGGAATTCATGCGGTCGCACGGCTACCGCACGACTGCGGAGCTGCAGACGTATTTCAACCGGCGGGTGCTGGCAATTGTGCAGAAACACGGGAAGAAGATGGTGGGCTGGGACGAGATACTGACGCCCAATCTGCCTAAGGAGACGGTGGTGCAGTCGTGGCGTGGCTACCAGTCGCTCGACCAGGCAGCGCGCGAGGGATACAACGCGATCTGGTCCACGACCTATTACCTGGACCACATGGGGCCGGCCGAATATCACTATCTTTCCGATCCCTTGCCAGCGGACGCGAATCTGATGCCGGAACAGGCATCCCACGTTGTGGGAGGCGAGGTCTGCGCGTGGGGAGAGTTTCTATCGCCCGAAAATATTGACAGCCGGATATGGCCGCGGACGGCGGCGATTGCCGAGCGGTTCTGGTCGCCACGCGAGGTGACCGACGTTGCAGACATGTATCGGCGTCTGGACGCAGTGACCGTGTGGCTGGAACAGGATGGGACCTTGCAGCTGTCGAGCACGGGCAAGATGCTGCGTCAGGTGTCGGGAAGGGCTGAATTGGGCCCGCTGGGTGTGCTGGGCAAGATCACGTCGCCGGAGGGCGTCGGAGTGCGGGAGGGGATCACGCGTAGGGGTACTCCGAATACGCAGCTCACCCCGTTGGTTCATCTTACGGATGCGGTGGCACCGGATCCTCCGTACCGGAGGCAGTTCGCGGCGCTGGTCGATCGGTTGCTTAGCGACGCTCCCAAATTCAAGGCGTCGTCGGAAGAATTAGCGCGGACGTTTGAGCAGTGGCGTGGCATGGAGCCGGGTTTTGCCGCGATGGTAGCGACCGCACCTGTCCTGCAGGATGGTACTAGTCGTGTGATGCAACTGCAAAAGCTGGGAGCCGCCGGCCTGGAAGCGCTGAGCCATCTGCAATTGGGGAAGATACCTTCGGAGGATTGGAAGGTGGCGCAATTGGCGTTGGTGCAGCAGGCGGAGACTCCGGATGCATCGTTTCTGAAGCTGCCGTGGATGAGATCGTACCGCGCGTTGATTCTGGCGGCTGCGGGGGTGGGAGAGTTGAAAGGTAGCAGCCCAAGCGAGTGGAAGAAGAAGATATTGGACGACGCGGCGCGGCAAGAACCGGCGCAGAAGTTCACTTGGTAGCTGGGTCGCTACGGGATTCGGAATCAGTGAGGCACGGCACGACTCCACATAAAAACTCCACCCAAGCTACGCTTGGATGGGGCACCCCTGTTGTGGACATCGGCCCGGTGTAAATCTACTTCTCGAGTGAGTTCACCTTCGGCTTCGTGTCGGTGGAGAGCACCAGCACCTTCGACGGATTCACGACATACGCCATTCCGGCGGTATTGCCATTCACGGTTAACGGTGAACGGCCAGTGGCGTCGATGCTATAGGTCGCAGTGAGGGTCAGTCCCTGCTGGGGGCCGCCGGGCCCGCTGATGTCATAAAAGAGCGGGTAGTTGCCGTTGCCGTCGGGGGTCGCGGAGTCGGCCTCAACGGTGACGCTGGGTGTAACTGCGACGATGGAAGCTCCCTGGTAAGAACCGCTGAGCGAAGTGTTGGTGAAGGGCGATCCACCTTGCGGCACGATGGTCCCCGCGGTGACGGCCGGATCGCCTCCCACCGTGAACGCGATAGACGAGGACAGGTAAAAGACGATGGGATTGGTGCCGAAACCGGTCAAAGCGGTGCGCCCGTTGGATCCGATGGTGTAGGTGCCGGTGTACTTGTTGGAAGTAAGCGTCCCACCCTGGTTCTCGTCGGTGGAAGCGGTCAGCCCACCTTTGCCATCGAAGGTCACGAAAGCGAGAAGAGCGTCGGGGACAAGGTTGCCGTTGGAGAGGGCCACGCTCTGAAGCTCGGCGACTGTCGTGGTGTTGAGAGAGGCATTGGTGTAGCCGCCGGGCGGTGGAGCGGCGGTGTCAAGCGTCAACAGGGCGAGTGGAGCCGTACTGGAAACGGGGTCAGTGCTCAGCATGATGAGTTCACCGGACGAAACGGGATAGAAGCTGTAGTTGGTAGTTGCGCCGTTGGTAACGGAAAGGGTTGCGGTACCGCGTCCGGTGATGGGGTCGATGGCAACGAAGGAACCGGTGAAGGCGACGCTGCTGGCGACGGTGCCGTTGTCGTTCGTATCCTCAGCGCCGCTGGTCCATGCACCGGTACTGCCTGCCACGAAGGTACCGGCAGCAGCGTAGCGATTGGCGACCGCGTCTCCGCCGAACGAACCAAATGCCCAAGTCGAGGCGAGCGAGGCGATGGTGACCTTGGTCGCGCTTGCCACCTTGCGAATAACACCTGTCCCCTGATTGCCGGCGTTGCCGTTCTGAATGAAGCGGATGGTCCCGGAGGCCGGAACCGCCAACTGGTAAGTGAACGTTCCGAGGGCCGGAATCACCAGCGTCATGGGCCCAGTGTTGGTGGTGTCGAGCGAATAGGTTCCCGTGAAGGACAACTTGGTGTGCACGCCGGAGGGACTGTTGGAGTCCATGAGGCCATTGGTGATGTTGCCTTGCCCGTCGGCGGTGAAGCTGCCGGCCTGGAGCTCGAGGGCGCCTTGGAGGTATCCCGATAAGGAGAAAACGTAGTTGCCATTCAATCGTGATGTGGGCCCGCCGATGGTCAGGCTCAAAGGTGCGGTGGCGGTGGCGGGCGGCGTCTGCGAGTCGGCCACCTGCACGGTAAAGTTCGCGGTCCCGATGGCGGTTGGTGTGCCGGAGATGGATCCTGATGTCGAGAGAGTGAGTCCGGCAGGCAAGCTGCCGGAGACCACCGACCAGGTGTAGGGAGGCACGCCTCCCGCGGCAACCAGCGAAGCGCTATAGGGAACATTGACCGAGCCGGAGGTCAGCGAAGAGGTCGTGATGGACAAAAGATTATTAACGGTGACGGACTCGCTTGCGATGTCAACGGCCGCGGTGGGAGTCTGCGAATCGGTGACCTGAACCTTAAAGGTCGTGGTGCCCACGGCAGTGGGCGTTCCGCTGATCACACCGCCAGCGCTGATGCTTAGGCCCGGTGGCAGCGTTCCGGAAGCGAGGGCCCAGGTGAAGGGCTGCAAACCGCCCTTAGCGGTCAAGGTCGCGGAGTAAGAAACGCCGATAACGGCGGTCGGCAGCGGCTGGGTGGTATTGATGACCAGGGGACCGACTGGAACGGGAGGCCGCCCGGTGGCGCACGAGAGTGCAAAGCCGCACACGAAAACACAAATGGAAAGTGAAAGAGAGCGCTTCAACGCTGACATGAATGTCCTCATGGCCCTTGAAAACGTGCTGCGCGGAGTACGACTGCTCCAACGGCAGACGGCTGATACGACAAAGAAACTAAAGGTACTCCGACGGACGCAGGAGGAGCAAGTCGAATTCCCGCGGTGCAGCACCATGGTAAACGTTCGCAACCCGGAACGCATACCTTGACCGTGAGGAGAGTGGCGTCGGGCTGCGCCGCCCTCGGCGCGCGAGATGCGATTTGTGTATAAACGCTCAATGGGAACTGGTGCGAAAGCTTTACGCCTATATGCAGCGGCTTTGATTTGCGCCGCTGTGATGTTCGGCCTGCCGACTTCGGCTGTCCAGGGGCAGAACACAACCGCTGTGCAAGAGTCGCAGCGAAAGACAAGCACACCGTACACCGGCGATCTTTCCATCTTCGAATATCCCGATCGAGGGCAGAAGCTGCACATCGATCAGGTGATGGACGCGCTGGGCATCAAGCCGGGCAAGAACGTGGCTGATATCGGAGCGGGATCAGGTTGGTTCACGGTCCGCGCGGCCCGTCGCGTGACGGCAACGGGGAGAGTGTACGCGGTCGAGATCAATCCGGAGGCGATTCGGTATATCAAGGAGCGGGCGGAGAAAGAGAAGCTAACGAACGTCCAGACGGTGATGGGAAAAGGCGATTCGCCGGAACTGCCGCCAGACAGTGTCGATGCGGTGCTGATGCTGAAGACGTATCACGAGATCGCAAAGCCGGTGGACCTGCTGCGCAACTTGCGGCCGGCACTGAAGACGGGAGCCAGGGTGGGCATAATCGATCGCGAAGGTAATGGCGAGAACCACGGAGTGCAGAAGAAGGTCGTACTGCGGGAAGCGGAGCAGGCCGGTTATGCCCTGGTCGAGGAGCATGACGACTGGGTGAAGGCCGACCGGATGGACTATTTTGTGATTTTTGTGGCGAGGTAGTCTGGGTGCTTGTCCACGAGCCAAAAAAAGCAAAGGCGGCCGCGGATTGATACGCATCGCCACGGATAGATTCGGCGGCAGAAGACTGAGAGGAATTTGCGATGGATATTACTGACGATCCGGGCCGTCCGATCAATCGGGAAACGGCGGAGCACTACGTTTGGGGTGCGAACTGCGATGGCTGGCACCTCGTGAAACAGCCGAGTCTCAGCGTGATTGAAGAACACATGCCGCCACGAACCAGCGAGGTGCAGCACCATCATTCACACGCGCGACAGTTCTTCTTCGTTATCAGAGGAGAGCTGAGGCTCGAGGTGGAAGGGCGCGGGTACGAGCTCAGGCCGGGTGACGGGCTGGAGATCCATCCGGGGCAGAAGCACCAGGCGATCAACCGCAGCGGAGCGGAGGTCCGAATGCTGGTTGTTAGCCAACCGCCCAGCCACGGAGACCGGGTGCTCAGCTCCTAGAGTCAGCTCTGGAGCATGTTGTATCGCGCTACCGAGATGGTGCTCCAGCCAAAAACCTGCCGAGAAGGTGTCCTAGGGCGCGGGTGGAGCGCCTCCGGTTTGCGGGGTGAAGCCGACGCGTCCGACGCGGATGAGCTGCGACCATTGGGGACTATCGTCGGCAGCGATCCCGGCGGCGTTGATGTGGGCCTGCGCTTTCAGCGCAGGAAGAGGCAGTCCGCCGGTAACGAGGCGGTTGTGCTCGTATAACATTTCGTCCATTTTGCCGTTCAAGAGAACGCGCCAGTCATAAACGGTTCTTCTGTCCTGGGCCTGCGATGCCGACACATCTATGTTGGTGGTGCAATTGTTGGTCACGGCGTTGTACCACTCGGGCTGCCGGTGCAGTTCATTCACTCGTTGGATATAGTCGAGGAAAATCTTTCGAGTAAGCTCCGGCTTCACGGTCGTGCGGAAGAGATAAACCTCTTCGTCCTTGCGGAAGTTGGTGCGCAGGCGGACCACGTCGCGCTCGTCGCTGACAATATATGCCAGTTCGTACTGGCGGAAGAACCCGCGGATCGCGGAGTAGCCTTGACCGACCACGTCGCGAGTCTCGATGGACATGGGCACATGGCCCTGGGCACCGAAGTCGAAGCTGACGATGGGATGGGCGATCAAGGTCGGCCCCCACCAAGTGATGAAGAGGTCAGCGCCGGTCAGATTAGCCAGGTCGAAGGAACGGGTTTCCCACTGGCAGGTGTAGTCCTTTTCGGTAACGTAACTACAGTTGCGAAAGTTATGAATCGTGATGTGGTCGCCAGCGATGTCGGCCCAAGCGGTTTGGGCGTTGTCCGACTGCCAGTTACGGTCGCCGGACGGCTTGAGCGAAAACCACCACATGGCGACGATGGCGAAGCCGGCGAATGCAATCACCAGGCCGAAGTGGCCGCGGCGGAGGAACAGCAAAGCGCCCAGTATCACAACGAGATACAGGATCGCAGCGGGCGTGCGCAGTGGCGCGATTGGCGAATCGAAGTACAGCGCCGCAGCCGCCCAGATAGTTAGAAGAAAACCTACGAATATCAACAAAGCAAGTAAGACCTTACGCAGGAAGTGCAAGGTGCGGGTTCCTTCCTCGGGAGAATCTAACGGATCAGGGACTGATTGCTATTAGAGCAGAAGGAGCGGTTTAAGCGAAACGGAAGGGGCGAAGACAAAAATGCCGGAGTTCATCGCTCCGGCATTCGAATGTCCATGTTGAATTATGCTCGGAGATTCAGTTTGCGGCGCAGCACGCCCGCGAGCCCAATTGCGCCCGATGCGAACATTACCAGGGTGCCGGGCTCCGGAGCGGGAACGAATTCAAGTCCATGAGGACTGGTTCCGATCCAAATGGGAGTCACGATGCCAGTGCTGAGATCCAGAGAGCCGAACTCGGTGCCGACGTCGACGAACACCGACCCAACGGTCAGTCCGCTTGCGTAGATTTTGTACACCGTGTTTGCGCCGGTGTCGGCAAGTATGAAATACCCCGACTTGGCGGTCGCGTAAGCAGTGTCATCCACATTTCCAGGGACAGGCTTACCATCCACACCCAGCAGATTGATAAAGCCCTCGGACTGGTTGAGCGCGCCCGGATTGTGGATAAAGACAACCTGCTTGTCCGCTTCGCCGGTCAGGGCCAGGTCGCCGCTAGGAGTTAGAATCAGCGAATCAGAGTCGCTAATCGTGTCGGTTCCGACCAAGCCGGTTGCCAGATTGGTTCCCGTGAATTGCGAGTTCAAGATGCCGGAAACCTGTAACGGCGAGCTCAGTCCAGTGGTCAAGCGCAGAACGATTGGATCGGTCGGGCTTGCAGGATTGGTTTCGCTCAGAAACGTGTTGCCCTTGGAAAACACGGCATCATCGAACCCCCGGTTGGGCACATTGGTGTAAGTGTTGCCGTAGGTGTATCCGGTGGTGCTATTGGTTACGGGATTGATCGTCGTTAAAGTGGAATTGCCATCGTTGTTCTGTAGGGCCCAGATCAGGCCTGAGGGATCGACTCTGAGTCCGTCCACGTTGCCCCGGATGCTCCAAGTGTTCTGGACGACGCCCGACGGGGTATAACGCACGACGGTGCTGGAGCCGAACAGTCCGGTCGAATCCGCACCGTTCTGAAAGGAAATCCAGATCGATCCGTCGCCAAACAATACAGAGTCTGGGGAAGTTGTTCCTAGAGCGGCTCCCGTAGCAAAGGTCTGGGCGTTAAAAGTTTGTGCGGCACATGCGGTTACGCTGATCACGGTGACAAGAACTGCCACGGTGAGCGTTCTCGTGGATTTATAGAACACACTCATTGTCTGCCTCCTTGGCATCGAGTTTTCGCGGTACTGAAGAATGGATTGGTTGCGACGAGGGGGCGTGACTTGCTTCGATGATAGCCACCCACAGGCACTGCGGAATGAAATTGCGATGAATTCTAGTTGGAATGTTTCGCTACGATGACGAGCGAGCGGCACGCTTTACGCGAAACCAAACTAATGAGGGAATTGAAGGAATCTGGCGCGCCCGGAGAGATTCGAACTCCCGGCCTATTGCTCCGGAGGCAATCGCTCTATCCAGCTGAGCTACGGGCGCGCTAGCAAAAATTATACACGCGGAGGAGGATCTTCCCTGAGATGGGCGCCGTTCCCAAGGGTCGCAGCCGCAGAATCGTGAAGGAGTTGTTGGAGTTGTTGTATTTCGTCCCGGCCGCGCTGGCGACATCATACGCGCCGGGCTGCCGTAACGGGCCTTCCGCTACAATGTAAAGCGTTTTGCAGGATTGAGCTTTCAGGCAAACCGAGGTGATGCATGCACAACTGGAAAAAAGCAGTTGTGTTCGGGTCGATTGGGGCAGGAGCCCTGCTGGTTCTCAGCGGACGGCGGTCTGTGGGCATGGCCGTAGCTGCGGGTGGGCTTGCCGTGCTGGCGAGCGAGTATCCGGAAAAATTTGAAGGCATCTGGGAGAACGCACCCGATTATCTGCACAAGGGTATGGAGATTTTTGCGACGCTGCAGAAGGTGGGCGCGGACTTTGCCGAAGATGCCGAGCGGCGCGGCGTGAACGCATGGCGCGATATGCAGGCGCAAATGGGCGACTGAAGGTTTCTCAGGGTGCAGGACCCAGGGCCACCATTCGGCCCGTTTCTATTGGAGCGGTCCTTGGGCGCGCAAAAAAGCCAACACCAACCACGGATCTACACGGATTTCACGGATAGAACTCTGGCCATAGAACCACAAGCAACCGGGGGATTCTGATGTCTCCTCGCCCAACGGCAGGTGACTATTCGATCCCCAGTTGTTTGCGGGCATCGGCACTGAGACGTTCCGGTGTCCACTGGGGATACCAGACGATTTCGACATTGGCGTCTGTGACTCCCGGAACTCGGAGCAGGCGGCGTTTGACGTCTTCGGTGATCTGGCCCGACGACGGACAACCTTGGGCAGTCAGCGTCATCTCGACTTCCACATCTTCACCAGTGGTATTGACGACTGCGGTTGGCTTGACGCGAACTTCGTAGATGAGTCCGAGATCGACAATGTTGACCGGGATCTCAGGGTCGTAACATTCCTTGAGCGCTGCGTAAACTTCTTCCTGGGTTACTGGCATTCCATCCTCTGGATAAGATTGTAGCGGGTTGATGCCGGGTCCGTCTTTTGCGGGCAATCCAGGCGTGGAAAAGACCAGAACCAGGGAGCCACACGGAAGACGCGGAAAGAGCTGAGGTCTATGCGCACAGACCTTTGAGGAACATGTCAAAAAACGCAAAGCTCATTCAGGCTATATTGCTGGTGCTGCTGATGTTAGCGGGTATCCGACTTTTCCTCACATTTCGCGAGCGAAAGCTGGGCTTTGTGACTCCCGCAAAAACGGCGACCACACTGGACCCGGATTATTACGTCACCCCGAAGAAGCTGCATCCGCAAGACCTGAAAGACGCGAAGGAGTTGACTCGTCAGCCAGTGTGGGTGCGCGAGGGATATCGTTACGCGTACTACGCCGTCGATCCAAAGATCGACATTCGACAGCCGGCCGGAACGCTCGGTCCGATCGAGAGGTTGGAGATCAAGGACGTGGTGATGCAGGGAGCGCCGAGTCTCGCGAACCGGCAGGTCATGGCTGTGTTTGAGAAAGATGGCAAGCGCTATGCGTTTCCCATCGGCGTGGAGGACAAGGGAGCGGTCCAGATTTATTCCGACGAGATGCTGTTCATTCAGGACCCGCATGAATTGTATAAGCACTGGCCGGCGGAGGTTTGGAAAGCCGTGGATAACCATCAGATGAAGATAGGCATGAATGAGTTGCAAGCGTCATTCGCCATCGGCGTGGGGATACCCGAGGGCTCAGGCGCGACAAATCCCAAGGTTGTGAACTACCCGAACAATGGGCATCGGGTGACGGTCACGTTCACTGATGGCAAAGCGAGCGAAGTGAAAGAGGATCAGTAGGTCATCCACTCAGGATGGGGAGTTTACGGATTCGCTTTTTAGAGCATTTTCACTCAAGGTGTATAGTTAACTCCGCAATGGCGGAACCAGGCTCGAGCGTTGTCTGGGGTGATGCAAGGGAGAGCTTGGGTAACCGCCTGTTCCAGCGCCTCGCCAGTTCTGGCTTTGAGCGAACGTAAGAACTGTTTCAGTTTGGCCCAAGCCTTCTCGATCGGGTTTAGGTCAGGGGAATACGGCGGCAGGTACAGCAGTTCGGCTCCCGCGGCTTCAATCAACTCCCGCACCCCGCTCACCTTGTGGGCGCTGAGGTTGTCCATGACCACCACATCGCCAGGGCGCAGCGCCGGGCACAGCACTTGTTCCACATAGGCGAGGAAGATGTCCCCATCTGTGGCTTCCTCGATGGTCATGGTGGCTAGCAGGCCACGCAGACTCAAGGCGCTGAGGATGGTCAGGATCTTCCAATAGCCTTGGGGAGCCCCTTCCACCACCCGTTGCCCGCCGCAGGCGCGGGCATAGCCGCGCGTCATTTGTGTGGTCACGCCGCTCTCATCCAGAAAAATCAGCCGCTCCGGCGCGATCCCGCGGATCGTCTGCTGAAAGGCTTGTCGCCGCTGCTGATTGGCTTCCGTGTCGCGTTCGCTGGCGTGGAGTGACTTTTTTTCAGCCGCAGACCCATCTGACGTAGCACCTGCCACAACCGTCCGATGCTGACGTGCAGATGGTGAGCCTTCGCCAGCTTCTGCTGTAACTCCGCCAGGGTCAGATCCGGTTGGGCCTGCACCCACCCGCGCAACCGCTGCTCGACTTCGGCAGTGACTTTGCGGACCGTACCGCGCCGCTGCTCGACCCGCTCCATCTGCCCGGTGCGCTTGCGTTGGGCGGAAATCTTCCATGCCCACGGCGCGCTTACCGAGAAGCGCGCGGCTAGTTGCTCCAGGGTTCCTTCCCCACGGTCATGGGCCTGCAGCAACTTGCGCCGCAGATCGTCCCCATACGATTTCGCCATTGCCAGTTTGCCGCAGAGTCTCGCCGCTATTCACTATACACCTACGTCGAAAATGCTCTAGTGGCGGCGTAAATGGCGTTGCAGAGCGCAGGCGCGAGCGGAGGCACGGGCGGTTCGCCGATTCCTGTGGGCGGTTCTTGGCTGGCGACAAAATGAGTTTCGATGACGGGCACTTCGTTGTTGCGCAAGATGGGGTAGGTATCGAAGTTGGCCTGCTGGACCTGGCCGTTCTCGACGGTGATCTGTCCTCGCAAGGCTGCCGATAAGCCGAAGATCACTGCGCTGTGGATTTGTTGCTCGAGGATGTTGGGGTTGATGACTTGTCCACAATCCACGGCGGCGACGACGCGCTCGACGTGTGGGTCGCCGTTCTGCATGGTGATTTCGACAACTTCCGAGGCGTACGTCCCGAAACAACCGAAGGCGGCAATGCCACGATAACGGCCTGCGGGCAGCGGTTGCGCCCAGTCGGATTTCTCTCCCACCAATTGCAAAACACCACGCAGGCGGGCGGTATTCCACCTGGTGTCGAAGTACGTGATTTCCTTGTCTTCCGCGAGCAAGTGAAGGCGGTACTGCAGCGGATCTTTGCCGGCCGCGAGGGCGAGTTCATCGATAAAGCTCTCGCTGGCGAACGCCATCTGCGCGGCGTAGACCGAGCGCAGCCATCCCAGCGGAACGGCGCAGTTGGGCGCGACATACTCGATGCTGAGGTTCGGAACGAGATAGAGGAAAGAAGCTTCGTCCTTCAGATCGGGATCGATGCCGCCGTCGCCGGGCTGGCCCTTCTGGCCCGAGATGGTGGGCGAGATGAGGCGATGGGTGAAAGCCTGTGGGTAGCCCTGCGGGTCGAGTGCTGCACTCACGTGGTGGACGCTGGGCGGGCGGTAAGTGGAAAAGCGCATATCGTCTTCGCGCGTCCACATGACCTTCACCGGAGCGTTGATGGCTTTCGAAACTAACGCGGCCTCGACGGCGTAGTCGTGCTCAAGGCGGCGGCCAAAACCTCCACCGAGCAGTGTCACATTTACGTGAACGTTTTCGGGCTTGAGGCCGACAGCGGTGGCCACGGTGTCTCGGACGTCCTGGGGCACCTGCGTGGGCGCCCAGACTTCGCATGTTGAGCCGAGGAAGTGAGCGAAGCAGTTCTCCGGCTCCATGGGAGCATGGGCCAGCATGGGGGTTTGGTAGGCGGCCTCCAGACGACGGCCCGTTGCGGCGTTCACGTCTCCAGCTGTTTGCAGCGACACGGCTTTGTCGTTCGTGGCCTGGCGCAAAATGTCGAAAACGGCAGCGGTGTCGAGAGCTTTGTTGGGTCCGTCATCCCAGGTGACCTTGAGCGCTTTGCGCCCTTGTATCGCGGCGAAGGCTGAATCAGCGGCGACGGCAACGGCCGAGTCGCCGACTTTTGTGACGTGGGTAACGCCAGGGACTTTGCGGGCGTCGGTGTCGTCGAAGCTGGCTACTTTCCCTCCGATCACCGGACAGCGCGCCAGGAAGGCGTATTTCATCCCGGCAATGTGGAAGTCGATGCCAAACTCGGCAGTGCCGTTGCTCTTGGAAGGCGTATCGAGGCGCGGCATGGACTTGCCGATGAGTTTGTACTGCGACGGGTCCTTGAGCTTGGGTCCCTTAGGGACGGGCAGCTTGGCAGCGCGCTCGGCCAGATCGCCATAGTTGGCGCGACGGTTGGAGGCGGCGTGGAGAACGAATCCCTTGTCGGTGGTGCATTCGGCAGCGGAGACGCTCCACTGTTGGGCAGCAGCGGCGATGAGCATTTCGCGCGCGGCGGCACCGGCTTGGCGCATCGGATCCCAAGTGGTGCGGACGCTGGCGCTGCCTCCGGTGGATTGATCACCGAAGAGCGTGCTGGCTCCTGCTTGCTGGATGGAAATCTGGGACCAGTCGGCGTCTAGTTCCTCCGCGAGGATCATGGGCAGCGCGGTTCGCACGCCTTGGCCCATCTCGGAGCGGGCAACGACGACGGTGATTCGGCCGTCGGGCGCGATGTGCAGGTATGCGTTGGGCGCGAACTCACGCTCGGCGAAGGGATGCAGGCCGTGGTGGGGCAAGTAGAGAGCGAGGACGAGGCCAGTGCCGGCAACTGCGCCTCCCACGAGAAATTGGCGGCGGGATACGGGGCTCACTGCGCACCTCCTGCGGATGAGGCGGCGCGAGCGATGGCGCGGCGGATGCGTAGGTAGGTGCCGCAGCGACAAAGGTTGCCGTTCATGGCGTCGATGATTTCCTGCTCGGTGGGGTGCGGGGTTTTGGCCAGCAACGCGGCGGCCTGCATGATCTGTCCGGACTGGCAGTAGCCACACTGAGGAACGTCCTCGGCAATCCACGCCTCCTGCAACGGATGCGGGCCAGCTTGCGCGAGGCCTTCAATGGTGGTGATGGCCCTGCCCGCAGCGACTGAGACCGGAGTGACGCAAGAGCGCACGGCTTCGCCGTCGAGGTGGACGGTGCAGGAGCCGCAGAGTCCAGCGCCGCAGCCGTACTTGGTGCCCGTGAGGTCGAGAGTGTCGCGCAAAACCCAGAGCAGAGGGGTGTCAGGCGCGACGTTGACTTTGCGTTCGGTTCCGTTGACGCGCAGAGTGAAATCGGACATAGGAATTTGGTGCTTGGTGGCTACGGCATCCGATAGTAACGGATTTAACGGCAAACGCAAGCAGATCGCGTGCGCGGCAGTCAGCCCGGCTTCTGATCTCAATGCAAAGTCGCAGCGGAATGGCCGACGGAAAATGAAATGTCGCTATAATCGCGACGATGGACGGCACTCCCACACGCCTTTACCCGGACGAGCAGGGCCTTCCCCCGGACGGACAACAGCCCCATCTGCGTATTCACGCGATCAACATCTTCGTTCGCGATCAGGACCAAAGCCTGCGATTCTACTTAGACCAGTTGGGATTCAATCTGGTCGGCGATGTCCGCTTTGGATCTGGGCAACGGTGGGTGGCGGTTGCTCCTCCGGACGGCAGCGCGGTGCTTTCGCTGGTCGAGCCCAAGGCAGACTCAAAGGCGTACGGACTCATCGGCAGGTCCACGCAGGTAGTCTTTATCACGGACGACGTGGTGGCCAAGTTTCGCGAGTGGCGTAAGCGCGGAGTCCAGTTTCTTTATACGCCACGCTTGAAGCAGATCACGTACGAGCGACAGCCGCAGGCGCTGGCTTCGACTGATCACTCGCACGGAGAGCACACGCCCATCTGGGGCGGCGTGTTCACACACTTCAAGGACCCCGACGGGAATTCTTTCGCGTTGGTGAGCTTTGACGAGGAAAGCCGGGCCGTCGAAGCGCAGCGCCGCGTCGTTGCGACGAAGTTGGAACATGAGCGGCGCTCCGCCCAGGAACTGGAAATTGCCAAGCAGGTGCAGATCAGGCTCTTTCCGCAGACGTTCCCACCCGTTAGCACGCTCGACTACTCAGGGACCTGCATCCAGGCGCGGCAAGTAGGCGGCGACTATTATGATTTCCTCGATCTTGGCCAGGAGCGGCTTGGCCTCGTGGTCGGTGATATTGCGGGAAAAGGAATCGCGGCCGCGCTCCTGATGGCGAATCTGCAGGCAAATCTGCGCAGCCAGTGTGCTATCGCATTCAATCAACCGCAGCGCTTCCTGCAATTGGCCAATCGCTTGTTCTATGAGAATTCGCCTGAAAACGCCTACGCCACCCTGTTCTTTGCGGAGTACGACGACCGGGCACGGCACTTACGTTACGTGAATTGCGGACATCTTTCTGCGCTTCTATTGCGCCAAGACGGCTCTCTGGACCGGCTCGGTTCCACATCCACGGTGCTGGGGCTCTTCAAAGAATGGGACTGCTCGACCGGAGACTGCCAACTCTTGTGCGGAGATATGTTCGCGCTCTACACCGACGGTATAACGGAATCCTTTGACGCGACGGGAGAAGAATTTGGAGAGGAGCGCCTTGTCGAATCGCTGCGGCGGCATCGTGACGAGCCGTCCCCGGAGCTCATTGCTTCGATCGTTGATGACGTCAGCGCGTTCAGTCCTCATGAACAGTCCGACGACATGACCTTGATCATCGCCAAATGCCGATAATAACAATGTGGCTATCGAGCCCGCGGTGCACGCGGAGGCTTTTTCGTCGCCCAGCCCCTTCATTTTTTAGTGTTATACATAGCTATAACACCGACTCACAGATAATATGTTTATTAGAATCAGTGATATACATAGATATAGAAACATTGCCATGACTGTTATACATAACTACAACACTAACTCACGCTATGAGAGCAGTCGAAATCAGAGAGCCGCTGCAAGACCGACGACGGCGAATTGTCAAAGAACCGTGGGCCAATGCGGCCTGTGTCGCCAGGTAAGGGCACAGGAATCCGACCGCGCCGGCACGGTGGGTGCGGCGAAGGGCAGGGACGCCAATCCCTACCCTGTTGGATGTGTATCGCGGTCGAGGTTGGGAACGCAAGAGAAATCAGCAGGCCGAGAAAACTAAAGTAACCACCACTGAACATCTTGAGAGAAACCGACCTACGTTAGGCGTACATCAAATAACGCCAGCCAATACTGAAGCGATTGCAGAGTGAAGCCGCAGAGGATGAGGGCGATGCCGAACGCTCCAAGGCGGCGCTCGGGCAGGTTATCGGCGAAGTATTCGATGTGAGGAACAACCGCGCCACCGACCGCGGTGACAATGCCCGTTACGAAGCCTACCCGGATCGCAAACAACCAGGCGTGGTCCACGTGGTGGATGAATGCGCTGCAGACCAGAGCGGTTGCAATATAGCCGACGGTGCGTTCTACCGCTCCCCAAAACTGGCGACGGCTAAGACGCGCTCGGCGCGACGCGGCGTAATCGGCGCTAGGACGTATGCCTCGCGAATAGGCGATTATTTGGCCGACCGTAATCAGAATGGCGAATGTAATTGCGAATCTTAGCCCCAACATTCGATAGAGTCCGGCCCCGAAAGCGAAAGCGCGAATGGCGGAGAATAGTCCTTCCCAAGGCAAAGAGTGGTGATCGAGACCACGGGAGACGCGGTTGAGTTCAATCGCAACCGTGACACCGGTTGCGATGCCGGAAGCTATTCCAAAGAAGAGACCCAAGCCGAGGCCATACCCAACCCCGAAGACAATTGAATACGTTACCGCTCGCGTCAGCAACCGCAACGGACCGTGTTGTCCACCCAGCAGGTCGTAGGCAAGATACAAACTACCCAGCACATCAAGGCAGGTACCCGTGATGCTGATCGCCGCGAGGGTGTGGTGATCCATTTGAGGATTGTAGCGGCAGGGCGCAAGACGCCGAGTGATTAGTGGCCAGGTTCGAGTCTTAAGAAAAGCGACGCGCTGCTTATCGGACATCCAAAGGGAATGGGAAAGATCTGTTGACATAGAATTACGCTCGTAATACTATCCGCGCATGCGTTATCCAGCCGGACACAAACATGCGACCAACGAGCGGATTTTGCGGGCAGCGGGAAAGCTGTTCCGACGGCAAGGCTATGCCGCGACGGGCGTGGATACGGTGATGGCATCGGCGGGGCTGACGGCGGGGGCATTTTATTCGCACTTTCACTCGAAAGAAGACCTGCTGGCGGAGGCGCTCGATACAGTGTTTCGCGAAGCGAGGAACGACCGGCCGAAGCGGCTGAGCCAATTGAGGGGCCGGGAGTGGATTCGTGCATTCGCGGCGTTTTACCTGAGCAAGAAGCACCGCGATACGCCCGACAGGGGCTGTCCTGTCGCGGCTCTGGCCGGAGAGGTAGGACGGATTGGCGGTAAGTCGAGGGCAGTGATGGGGCGCAACCTGCAGCGCATGTTCGACACCGTCGGGCAGCAGTTCGACGCGGCGTTGCCTGACCGCCGCCGGGCCATTACCACGGTGTCATTGTGCCTGGGGGGACTTATGCTGGCGCGCGCGGTGAATGGCAGCCGCCTGTCGGAGGAGATCCTGAGAACGTGCCGCGAGGCTGTGATTGAAGACAGCCAGCGACCGTAGAAACCAGGGCCGGCAAGAAGAATTTGGGTCCGAATGCAATTGACCAACAACCTAACAAAGAAAGTGCCGGACGGGAGTCCGGCAAATAAGGAGACGTACTATGGCAGACGAATTGCAAACATTCATCAGCATTTGGGATACGGAAGCCAAGAAGACCGCGGCCATGCTACGAGCGCTGCCCGAGGGACAGTATGATTTCCAGCCCGATGCGGGCGGACGGTCTTTGGGCGAGTTGGCATGGCACCTGGCGGAGATCGAGGCATATTCGGGTTTCGGTATCGAGCGTGGCGCATTTGAGATCGGTGTCAGGCCTCCGGGGGTCGAGCGGCCAAGGACGATTGAGGCGTTGGGTCCGGATTACGAAAGGATCCATGCGGATTCGATGGAACGAATTCGCAAACTGACTTCCGCGGATTTGGATCGGCAGGTGATGTTCTTCACGGGCAGTCCGATGTCGATCCGCGAAATTCTGTGGTCGGCGGTGCTGCATCACCAGATTCACCATCGCGGGCAGCTCTCGGTGCTGTGCCGGCTGGCGGGCGGAGCGGCTCCGGGAACGTATGGGCCGAACCGGGAGGAGTCGGCGAAGTTACGGGAGAAAATGGCAGTGACGAAATAAGGAATCAGGCCTGGTCCGCCCCTGTCGCCGCCGCGGCAGACGACAGGGGTCGGCCACCCCTCTCCCTCTCTAGCCCCTTGACAACCTATCCATAGATATTCTATGTATAGTGTCCTATGGCGACCAAATCTGATTTGATGCCGGGGACCCTGGATCTCCTGATCCTTAAGACTCTCGCCCGTGCTCCCCTCCATGGTTACGGAATCGCTCTCGCGATCAAGCGGTTTTCCGACGATGTGTTGACCGTGGAGGAAGGCTCGCTCTATCCGGCGCTGCAACGGCTCCTGCTGCGAGGATGGGTGAAAGCGGAGTGGAAGACCACGGAGACCAACCGCCGCGCGCGTTTCTATACGCTGACAGCCGCGGGACGTAAACAACTGGGCGTGGAGCTGTCACAGTACGAGCAGATGATTGCGGCCATCGGGCGGGTGCTGCAGAACGCGTAGGAGATGGCAATGGATTCCGTGAATTCATTTTTCAAGAAGCTGGGGATGCTGGCGCGGCGAGGGCGCTACAACCGCGAATTGGACGATGAACTTTCCTTCCACCGGGAGCAACTGGAGAAGGATTTGCGCGCAGATGGAATGGACGCGGAGGAAGCTCGCTACGCGGCGCGGCGACGGTTCGGCAACGAACTCCGGCTGAAGGAGCAGAGCCACGACGTCATTGGGTTCACGATTGAGGGCGTCATACAGGACATCCGCTATGCATTCCGGCAGTTGCGCAAGAACCCTGGATTCGCCGCCACCGCGGGACGAGCGGCGCGCGTCGATCCGGCGATCACACTGCGGGCAGAATAATACTAATTCAACCACTTATTGCGGCTCGAATTGCGGGCTGCGGTGAGCTGCGCGCCCACCGTGCAGGGTGGCTTAATATTGTGCGGTGCGGAGGAGTTCATCTGCAGGAGGCAATCATGAAGGCAATTCGCGTGCATGAGTTTGGGGGGCCGGAGGTGTTAACGCTGGAGGAAGTGCCTGACTTGCATGCCGGACCCGGGCAGGTGTTGGTGAAGGTGCATGCGGCGGGGGTGAATCCCGTGGAAGCCTACGTGCGCACAGGCACCTATGCAATGAAGCCCGCTCTTCCCTACACACCGGGAGCCGATGCCGCTGGGGTGGTGGCAGCGGTGGGCGAAGGCGTGACCAGCGTAAGTGTGGGCGACCGGGTATACACGTCAGGGTCCTTGAGCGGGACGTATGCCGAGCAGACGTTGTGCACGGAAGCGCAGGTGCATCCGCTGCCGGCGAACGTGAGCTTCGAGCAGGGTGCGGCGATGGGGGTAGCATACGGCACAGCGTATCGAGGCGTATTCCAGCGCGGCGGCGGCAAGCCGGGCGAAACCGTTCTGGTGCACGGCGCGAGCGGAGGCGTAGGCACGGCGGCAGTGCAGTTAGCACGTGCAGCGGGCATGGTAGTGACCGGCACGGCTGGCAGCGACGCCGGACTAGCGCTGGTGAAGAAGCAAGGTGCGCAGCACGCGGTGAACCATACCGCGGCGGATTATCTCGACGAGTTGATGAAGTTGACGGGCGGACGTGGGTTCGACTTGATCCTGGAAATGGTCGCCAACAAGAACCTCGCGAACGACCTCGGGCTGTTGGCGAAGAAAGGGCGGGTGGTAGTGATCGGGAATCGCGGGACGATTGAGATCAATCCGCGGGACGCTATGTCGCGCGAGGCGGACATTCGCG
This sequence comes from uncultured Acidobacteriaceae bacterium, assembly GCA_963699185.1. Lineage (GTDB taxonomy): Bacteria > Acidobacteriota > Terriglobia > Terriglobales > Acidobacteriaceae > DASRAA01. The sequence goes on from OY969419.1 coordinate 4,102,547, forward strand.
GGCTCACGCTGTTCGCGACGAGCGAGCAGGAGGCGAAGGAGATGCACGCCGCACTGGGAGCGGGCCTGGAGAACGGCACGCTGCGCCCAGTGGTTGGGCAGAAGATTCCGCTAGCGGAGGTCGAGCGGGCGCACGAGGAGATCATGAAGCATTCGGGCACGCTGGGGAAAATCGTGCTGGTAGTGGGGTAGAGAAGGAAGTTTCCAGCTTCAAAGAAAGGCGTTTGTTAGCAGGCGGGTACCGGGGGAATAAGTCCCGCGGCGGGCCGTCGTTTCCAAACATACAATCGAGGGATGAGACGCGACATAGGTTCGCGAGCATTGCTAGCTGGGGCAGCGGTGTTCCTTGTTGTTTGTCTGACGTTGTGGGATTCGGCAGAGGCCCAGACGGGCGGGACGGGCAACTCTACCCTGCAGCAGGTCGTGACGCGCGCGATGGCCGGTCGCAGCGGGACGGCGGTAGTGGTCGAGGTTGCGACTGGCAAGATCTTGGCCACGTATCACCCGGAAGTCGCCGCGAGACGGCTGGCGCTGCCAGGATCGAGCATTAAGACGTTCACGCTGATCGCATTGCTGGATGCGGGCAAAGTCAACGAACAAACGGCTCTGATGTGCAAACGCGGGCTCACGGTAGGTGGGCATCACCTGGACTGTACCCATCCCAATATGAAGCAGCCGTTCTATCCGGCGACTGCGCTGGCTTACTCGTGCAACACGTACTTTGCCGCTTTGGCTGCGCGGCTGACTCCGGCAGAGTTGCGCAACAGCTTGCTTAAGTATGGATTCGGTGCTCCCAGCGAACTCGCGCAGAACGAGGCAACGGGCAGTATCGCCCTGGCGGGCACGCAGGCCGAGTTGCAAATGCAGGCAATCGGAGAGTGGGGTTTGCAGGTGACCCCGCTGGAGTTGGTGCTCGCGTATCAAAAGGTAGCACTGCTATCGCGGAATCATGAGGCGAAGCTGGACCCGGTCTTCGCGGGACTGGAGGGATCGGTGGCTTACGGAATGGGACACCTGGCACAGCCAAATTCGCCGATGAAGGTGGCGGGCAAGACGGGTACCTCTTTGGTAGACGAAGGCTCGTGGCGACATGGCTGGTTCGCCGGCTATGCTCCAGCGGACAAGCCGGAGATTGCGCTGGTGGTTTTCCTGGAAAAGGGAAATGGGCCAATCGACGCGTCGGGTGTGGCTCGGGAAATCTTCGGAGCGTATGCGGCTGAACGTTCGCAAGGCGTCTCGCATGGGGTAGGACATTGAGGCGGTTCGCGCTCGGGTTGACCGCGTTGCTGCTGCTATGGGCCGGAGGTGATGCGCAATCCCAGCATAATAGCCCCACCAAGGACGCCAGCACGCAAAGCGGATTTCCTACGATCGTTCGGGTGCGACTGTGGTATCTGCATCCACCGCAGGAACTGAAGATGCATGCGGAGAACGGACAGGCGAAGTTTCGCCAATGTGCGCGCTGCGGGGATGGCGCACTCGCGACGCTAACGCTACGAGCAGCGGGATCGCGGATCCAGCTCGGAGGAATGAAGGAAACGGCGACCGAGGTGCGCGTTAGCGGCGCGTATCAGGTCACCGCAGTGAATGCCCCAACGATCAGGGCCGACTTCCCGGTCGACGTGCGAGCCAGCGAGGGGCATCTGCTGCTCACCGCGTCGATGCCAATGGAGGAGTACATCACGGGCGTGCTGGCGGGCGAGACGGGCAATTTCAAGTCCGACGAGGCGCTGAAGGCGATGGCGGTCGCGACGCGCACCTATGCGATGCACTTTGGCAGCCGGCATTCCGTAGATGGCTTCGACTTCTGCGATTCCACACATTGCCAGAACCTGCGGATCACCGATGTCACGGCTCGGTTGCGGCAGATCGCCGCAGCGACCGTGGGTGAGGTGTTGTGGTATGACGGCGAGCCAGCAGCCACTTACTATCACGCCAATTGCGGCGGAACGACAGAGGACGGCCACTACATTCTAGGCAACGACGAGCAGCGTGCGCCTTTCCTGAAGCAGCACTCCGACACCTACTGCGTGCGAGGTGGAACGAACCAGTGGCACAGCGAAGTCAGCAAGCACGAACTACAACGCGCACTGGCTCTTGAGGGTGTGAATGTGCCGGGGCAGTTGCGCTCAGTAGCAGTGCTGCATCGCACCACGAGCGGGCGAGTGGAGTTCCTGGCGGTGGCTGGCAGCCGCAGCATTACGGTGCCGGGACTGACATTTCGACAGGCGATTGGCCGCAACATTGGATGGGATAGGTTGAAGAGCAATTGGTACGACGTACGCGTCGAGGGCGACCGCATTGCATTTCAGGGACGCGGCTCGGGACATGGCGTGGGGTTGTGCCAGTCCGGCGCCGAAGTCATGGGCGACGAGGGCCACTCTTATCGCGAGATTCTCAGCTTCTACTATCCGGGCACGAAACTCGGCGTGAGTGCGCAAGGCACGCAGTGGCAGCAACTGAACAGCGAGGAGGTTGAATTATTTACCACGCGTCCGGACCGGGACCGCGTGCTACTGCCGCTGGCGACGCGACTGATGCACGAAGCCGAGGAGAGCACCGGGCTGGTGTACAGCGGAGTCGCCAAGTTGAAGGTCTACCCCACTGTATCGGCGTTCCGCGATGCGACGGGTGAGCCTGGATGGGTCGCAGCATCAACGCGCGGGCGGACGATCCGCCAGCAGCCCACCGACGTGCTGCGCGATGCGGGTACGCTGGAGAGTACGCTGCACCACGAGTTGCTGCACATGCTGGTAGAGGAACATGCCAAGGCGGGGACTCCGTTGTGGTATCGCGAGGGGTTGGTGTTGTATCTGGCGCAGCCGAATGCGGAGCCGCGAGGCAGCGCGACGTTTGATAGCGTGGCGGCGCTGGAGAAAGCGTTACGGGCTCCTGCAAGCGAGCAGGAATTCCGAGAGGCATATGCGGGCGCGCAGTCGCGGGTGGCGAAGATGGCGCGGGAACATGGGAAAGAGCCACTAGTGGATTGGTTGCAGAATGGAGTGCCCGCACAGGTTGCGGTGAAACGGTGAAAAGGAGAGCAATGCTATGAAGCAGAAGCCTTCTGCCTTGATTTTCGCGGCGCTCGTGATCTTCGTTGTCATGCTACCGACACGGTGGCTTACGGGTCAGTCGACCGGCAGCGACGGCGCCGACAATCCCAATGCCAGGCCACCCGTGACGAAGGACGATGTGCAGATTGTGCTGCGCGCGCAGGACATCCTCAACTCGCAGTCGAAGTGGAACCGCGCCGATACGCGCGTCTGCCCAGCGGATGCTAAGAGTTTCAGCCTATATTGCGCTTTGGAGAAGGCCACTGCAGAAGTGACGGGTAAATTCGAACACCGGGGCGCGGCGATGCAAGAGGCGCGATTCGTGATCGATGAGATCGCGCCTAACGCGAAAAACTACAACCATCGACTGATGGACTATAACAATGACCCCACAACAACGTTTGCCGATGTCCAAAAGTTCTTCCGGATATTGGAAGACCGAGTTGCCGCGCGGCTCAAAGAAGAATCCCGCAGTCCCAACAAGTGAACCGGGAAGCTGTCCCGCCGCTAGATGGGGTCTTCGCGATCCGTACGCGAGGCAGTCATCCAAACCACGGCAAGGAACGCGGTGACGCCAATCACGTAGGCGAGTAAGAAGCGCAGACTCATGCTCCATACTTGCTGGCGGATGGTTTGCAGATCGGGAATCCACCACACAAACTTGTACGGCAGATAGATTCCGAAGCCGAGCAGCAGGCTGAACCGTAGCCAATAGAGAGGCCTCTTCCATACGCGGCGTGAGCGCACGATGTGTTCGGGCGTGAATCCGACGGCTGAGACCGTCGTCGCTATGGGCAGCCAAAGCCCAGGCAGGACGACTCCGACCAACAACAGAAGCAGCCAGTTCGTGTAAGCCATGAGGTTGCGCGGCGACGGGCCGCCACCGAGCTTCTGGCGGATCCAAACGGCGAATTGCGGCACGTAGGGACGCAGACTCAACAACAACCACGCGAACACAAGGAACACCAAGACCCACAGAGTTAGGGCTGGCACGTGGCGCAGGGCGTGACGGTAGGCGCGCCAGACGGCTCCGTTCTTGCGAAACTCGATAGCCCGGAAATAGGCGAGAGTTCCGGCGCGGAGCCAGAGCACCAGAGCCACCACGATGATCGCGATCAAGGCTGAGCCGGCTACCTGCCAGCCGCGCGCATCGGGAATCAGCAGCCAGTAGTAAGCGCCAGCTAACACAACGGCGTTAGCTACAAAGTTCAAAAGCCAAAGCTTCATGATGCCGGTGCGATTTGTGCTGGTGTTGGTCATTTCACCGTCACCGTCGCCGCGTCGCTGGTGGACATGTACTGCGGCTGATACATGGGCTCGACCCGCGTTGGACTGACACGGAAGACGCCCGAGTTCACTACCTTCAGCAAGTAGGTGTATTCGGACTGGCCGCGCCGGAAATCGTAGTTGAAGAACGTGGTGCGGTCATCGCGCAACTCGCGATAGCTACTCCAGTGGTTGCTCCACCAGGGCGGTTGCTGATCGAGCTGATAAAGGTCGTCGCGCGCGATGGACTCGGTGCCGGAAGGAATCGGGTCCTCGATCATCAGGTACTTCCAGTCGCTGCCGCCCACCGTGATACGTACGGCAAGCGTGTCACCCACCTGCACCGAATCGGACAGTTTGTCGAGATGGTAGATGAGCCTGTTTCCAGTCTGCTGCGGCGTCAGCTTGTAATATTCACGGACGGCGCTGAGCTGGAAGCTGCCGGTGTTCACAACGTTGGGCTGGCTGGAATAGTATTCGCCGCGGACTGACCAATAGAGGCGGCCTTCGCCAGACTTCACCAGCCGAACCTGGTTGGCTCCCTGTGCGAGTTGCGATTCGGCGAGCGCGATTGTCGCCGCGGGAGCGGTGGCATCAGCGGCCGTGAACTTCCTGGTGGCGACGGTCTTGCCATTCACCTGCACGTCCACGCTGAAGTTTGGCTTGAGTTCCTGCGTCCGTTGCAGGTAATCGGTGAGCCCATAAATCACCATGGCGGTTTGCTGCGTCGATTCCCAGTAATAGCCTTCACTGCGATGATTGACGAGATAAAGCGCGGCCTTCGGCAACAGCGAACTCTGCGGATCGACACGATCCAACAGCTTCAAGGCAAATGCGGTGGCCTGCGGCGTGGTGTCGCCGTAGTAATCCATCAGATTGTTCGTATCGGTTGGCCACCACGCCTGTGCGTCGTCCTGCTTCGCGTCGGCGGTCAACTGCTTCGCCAAATCGTTGGCGCGGGAATCGTTGATCTGCGCCATGGCGAGTCCAAGAAGGGCCTTGCCATATGCGGTCAGTGTGGAGCGTTGGCTCCAGACGGAATCCACAATCGTGGCATTGGACTCCGTGCCGCTGAGCACCAGGGCATACGCCATATAGGCGCGGAGGTCAGTCTTCACCGCCGCCGAACGGGTGAACTCCGGCACAAGCCATTTACGGGCGCGATCGATGCGGTCCTGCTCGACGTCATAACCGGCAGCCTTGGCCTGCACCAGTCCGGCAAGAACGTGAGCGGTCATGAAAGGCTGGGAGTCGTCAGTTTGCCACCATCCCCAACCGCCGTCGGGATGCTGATATTGATAGAGCCGATCGAGCCCGGCCTGCACCTGCTTGTTCAGAGTCTGCGGATTGATGTTCGATCCCACCCCAAGCTTCTTCATGGCATCGGAGACCAGCACGTCAGGAAGGAAACTCGACATGGTTTGCTCGGTGCATCCGTAGGGGTACGAGGTGAGGAAGTCGAGCGCGGCGAAGATCGTACCGGCAATCGAAGGCGTCATTTCTACGGTAAGCTTGCGCGTCCCGGTTTCGGCGCCAGCGGGGAAGGTGACCTGTTGCGTGACATCGCTGTTCCCTGCTCCCACGATCGAACCGGACTTCGCAATGGCAAGTTTCACGCCGAAGGGTATGACGGGAAGCGTCAGCTCCATCGCATCGCTCTCGACATCGGTCAGAGCCTTGCCCAGAACCTTCGCAGAATCCACATCGAGCACGCGAACCTGGTAGTCGACCTTGGCAACGCCACGGCTTGGAACGGGAACATCTTTCGTGCCGCCGTCGATCACCTGCAGACCGGTGAAGTCCATGGAGACGCGAGCGGTCTTTTCCATGGGCAAGTAGTTCTGCACGATCGTCGAGAGCATGATCTGGTCGCCACGACGGAAGAACCGCGGCACTACCAGCCGCACCATCAGGTTTTTGCGCACGACTGTATTCTCGACGGCGCTGCCGACCTTGGTGTCTTGGGTAATGCCGCGCGTGGTCGCGCGCCACGAAGTGATCGCGTCCGGATAGTCGAACTTGACGCTGGCTTGGCCGTTGCTATCTGTGCGAACGTCGGCTACCCAATAAGCAGTGTCGGGAAAGGCCTTACGGATCTTGGGCTGTACCAGTCGTTCGGGCTTGAGTTGCGCGAGCGCAGAAGAGCTGCGAGCTCCGTTGCCCGGTGCATTTGCCAACTGCATTGCGCGCTTGCCGGCTTGTCCGCTGAAGTAATAGGTCAGCGAGCTGTCGGTCGAGACCTTCGAGTAGATAGTCCCGTAGAAGGCGTTCACGATGCTGCCTACCGACTCGGGCTCGATGGCATAAATCGCTTCGTCAACCACGCCGAGACTGAACTCCGCTGACACGGGCTTTCCACTGGAGTCGGTGGCCTTAATGGTGAAGGCGCCGGGCTGTCCGGGTTGATACTGCGGCCTCGACGGTTGGAGGTCGACCTTGAGTTCATGTTGCGTGGGTGGCACCGACAAGCTTTTGTTGCCCTGATACAGTTTATTGCCGCGAATGAATATCGCAGACACGTAGAAGTTCGGCGCAAACTCCGGTTTGATCGGGACATCGACGGTGATACTGCCGCCGCTGCTCTTGATCACTTGCGCGGAGTAGAGTCCATTGCCTTCGGCTGTAACCAGCACGGACGCCGGCTCCTTCCCGGTGACGATCAGTACATGCGCCGTGTCACCCGGCACGTACGATTTCTTGTCGGCGACGATTTGGATGCGTTCCTGGGTGGTGCCGGCCCACCACGGTGTTTCGCCCGGAGCCCAAAGGTACGCAGTATCTTCGACTTCGCGCTTCTCGGGCGTGACGGCGCTGATGCGAACGCGGAATTCGCCCGCGTCCGGAATGGTGAATTGGACCTGCCCTTTGCCGTCCGCGCCGGTCTGGCCTGGCGTGGTCGAGATCGGCTCGGCCGAACGCGCCTGAGGATTCCAGCGGCTGAACTCGGCACGAAAGGCCGTCGCGACAGGCTTCTTGTCGTAGTCCTGCGCCGAGACGTTGACGACGGCAGCGCTGACCTTGGTGTACACGTAGGAGTTGGGCTGCGCGGTGAGATAGAAGCTGCCATAGGTCGCGAGCGCGAACCCGTGGCCCGCGATTTCGCGATTCCCTTCGTCGGTGACGCGCGCCTCAACACGATAAGTCAAATCCTGTTTGCTCTGACTATTGACGCGCGTCGGAATCGTGATCTGCAGCTTGCCATCGGCGTCGAGCGTGCCGCTCTTCTCCGCCTCCTGCTCGCCCCCATAGGTGTCAGCCTCGCCCTCCGATTCGTCGCCTTGATAACCTTCGTCTTCGTATTCGGGCGCAGATTCGTCGCGACCCGCGGGCCAGTATGTCGAAGTGTGCACCACCCATTTCACCTTGGCGTTGGCGATCGGCTCGCCAAAGTAATAACGAGCATCGATGGTGGCCTTGATCGGCTGTCCCTGGAGCACGCGCGGAGTCTGGAAGTTGATCTTCACCGCGTACTCAGGCTTCTTGTAGTCTTGCACCGAGAAGCGTGTGCCCTCGATGTAGCGCTCGCCCGACTGCATCGACAGGTAGTAGAAGCCGAGGTTAGCGTCGGCGGGAATGACATAGTCCCAGTGTGCCGTGCCCATGTCAGACAGCGTCACGGTCTGCTGCCAGATGGGCTGATAAGTGCGCGGATCGCGCAGTTCGAGACGAATATCGCGTTGCTGTGGAACCGTGTAGCCGCTGGGGTTCTCAGACCGCACGATGGTCTTGAAGTGCACCGTGTCGCCCGGCCGATACACCGGACGATCGGTATAGGTATAACCGCGCAGATTGCGATCGGATCCAGAACCGAGGTTCCACGCGCCAGGCGTATTCACGGCGAACTGGTCGTTGTAGGTGGTGAGGACGGCGACGTTCTCGGGCTTGTCTTGGGCCACTGTCGTATCCATCAGGCCCTGCTGGTCGGTTGCCTTGGACGCAATTTCCTTCTGGTCGATCCACAGTCTCGTTAGTGCCCCGGCGATGGGATTGCCCGTGTGGCGATCGACCACATAGCTCAATAGGCGTCCGGGCGCGGCCTTGGTGATAACAGCGATCTCCGTGACCACGACGATGGTATAGGCGCGAAGCGTGCCTTCGGTAGCTTCAACCAGATAAACACCTTTGTCGCCGACCGGCACGGTGACTTTCTGGCTTTGCCAGCGCTCGCCGGGCGGGGCGCTCCACTTCCAGGTCGAGACCAACTGCTGCTGGTTGAGAACCGGCACCTGGGCGTACTCGTCAACCTGCGGGCCCTTCTTTTGGGGCGCGGCTTCTTCCATCCGCCACAGCCGAATCTGATGGCGCGAGTCGGGCGAAAATTGGGCGCGTACGAAATCGCGAAACCACGCCCAGATGCGGTGCTTCCAGGCGTGAAACCGTTCGAGCCAGGTGTGCGCCTGTTTGGGCATGCGCGGCGCCTGGCCGCCGAAGCTGTGCATCTCTTGCAATTGGCCGAAGAATTTGATGGGATCGTTGACCCGGTACACGCGGAATTGCAGCGCGTTGACATTGTGCGAGTAGACTGCGACCTCTACCTTCTCGCCGGGCAAGTAGGTGCGATCGCTGGTGAGCGAGAAGTACGGCTGGACATCCGGCTCCTGCGCAAGCAGCGGTGACAGCAGCGCATGGATTAGCACGATGGCCAGCATGGCGCGATGCATTCGCATCAGTCGGCACCTCGCAGAATGTTCCATCTATAGACACCGAGGAATCCGGGATTGGATGGAACGGGCCGCCAACGAGGATCGGGAAAGTTCATGAGTTGCGCGAGCGTAGGGCGGCGAATTTCGCCAGGGTACTTGCCGATCGGCCCGGTGTGGTAGACCACCAACGGTTCGTGGCCGTTCCCGGTTTCAATTTGACTGGGACCGAGGAACACCATGGCATGAAACGCCATTTCCTCGCCTTCCTGCCGAAAGAACAGCAGGTCGCCGGGACGGGCGCGGTTGATGTCGCGTCCTACAAAGTAGGAGTTGTGTCGCCAGAGGGTCTTGGCATCGGCGAACTGGGCGAAAGCTCCGTCATTCAGGTCGTCAGGAGCGAAGCTGCCGTCGCGTACGCGAAACAGTCCGGCGCCAAGCGGAGTATATGGATATTGATACTGGCGAACGTCATCGGCTGAGGGCGCGACTGGAAGTGCGGCAGCATTGGCCCATGCAGAATCGTGCTGGCGCAGTGCTTCGCGATACGCGTAGCGGAGCAGCGCAGCGCAGTCGTCGATCGCAGCGGGAGATGAGGGGATGCGATAGTACTGTGCCTCCGCCAGCAAGGTGAACCATCGGCGAAAGGCCGCGCGGTCCGCCGGATCGTGCAAACGAAGGAAGCCCGGTGTGCCGTCTCCCACAGAGTCAGACACGTCGAGAGTCGTGAGCAAAGTGGTTTGCTGGGGTGCGAAGCCCGGAGCGGTGAGTTGAATTTTGGTTTCGCCGGGGAGCACGCCTGCGCGCAGCGATATCACGGCGGAGTTTCCGCTAACGGTGACCGAGTTCACGGCCGCACGGTGGGGATCGTCGATTTCGACGCGAAGTCCACGTAGATCGCGGCCGGTGGAGGAATGGATCGTGAGTTCTGTTGAAGCGAACCCGTCAGCAGGGAGAGTGGTCTGGGAAGCTTGGATCAGCATGCCCGCGGGAGTCAGCGCGCGGTGCAAGGTAAAGGCGCACACCATGGCGACGATCGCGACTACCGCCAGCACTGCCACCCAGCGAGGCACGCCGCGCATGAATCGTCACCCTCCGCGGAACGAGCGGATTATAACGCAGGGCAGGGCTTTCACTACAGAGGCACAGCGACCGAGAGGGCCGCGAATTAGAACGTTGAGCCACAGATTTACGGGGATCTCACGAATCACAACAAAGCCAAGACCGCCTGAATAATCCGTGGCAATCCGCATAAAATCCGCGACTAAGTCGTCTTCGTTTTTTTCGCCAGCGCGCGCAACTCCGTGAGAAGGCGATCAACCTCTTCTGCCGTGTTGTAGTGCGCCAGGCCAATGCGTAGCATCCCGCCGCTTTGCTGCACGCCAAGCCGTTCGGCAAGGTTAATGGCGTAATAGTTGCCGTCCCACGTGAAGATGCCGCGCTCGCCCAAACGCTCGGCGAGTTCGCGTGGAGTGTAGCCCTCCATGCGAATAGCGACAGTTGGAGTGCGCTGATCGAACTTCGCTGGGTCCGTGATGCCGTAAAAAGTGAGGCCCGGGATGGCGAGCAGTCCCGCGATGAGTTGGGCGGCCAGCTCACGCTCGTGTTGCTGAAAGACTTCATAGGCCGCGACGATAGCCTCGCGCCGGGTGTGCACTTCGGAGCTGTGGTGTCGGCCGACCTCAGCAATGTAGTCGATAGCTGCGGTGACCCCGGCCATGCACTCGTGGTTCTGGGTGCCGGTCTCCCACCGGTCAGGAAGCTTCTCGCTGCAGACACGCAGCTTGTAGGGGCGCAGGCGAAGCAGTTGCTCACGCTTGCCGCAGAGAATGCCCTGGTGTGGCCCGAAGAATTTGTAGCTGGAGCAGGCAAGGAAGTCCGTATCGATCGCCTTCACGTCAATCAGACCGTGGGGCGCGTAGTGCACGGCGTCGATGAACGTCACCGCCCCAACATCATGCGCCAGGCGAATAGCCTCCTGAACATCATTGATGGTGCCTACGGCGTTCGCTGCCCAACCCACCGCCACCAGGCGCGTGTTGCGGCGAATCTTTGCCTGCAAGTCGAACATGTCGAGAGTGCAGTCGGCAGGCCTGATGTCAGCCGTGCGTACCTTTGCGCCGCGTTCCTCAAGACACACCCAGGGCGACACGTTGGCATCGTGATCGAGACAGGTGACGAGTAGCTCGTCGCCGCTTTTCAGTTCGCGCCCGATGGCACGGCTCAGCGCAAAGGTGAGGGTGGTCATGTTGGCGCCGAAGACGACTTCGTCGGGCGCGCAGTTGAAGAAGTCGGCCATCGCCTGGTGCGCCTGCTCGACAATGAGATCGGTGCGCTGGCTGGTGAGGAACGCCCCACCGAGGTTAGCGTTCCACTTCGATAGGTATTCGGAGATGGCGTCGATCACCTGCTGCGGCACCTGCGTCCCGCCAGGCGCGTCGAAAAAGACTGCGGGATGGCCGTTGACGGTCTGGCGCAACGCAGGAAACTGTTGGCGAACCCATTCGATATCCAGTTTGCGTACTTGGGGGGCGACTCTTGCACTTGCTGACATGCTTATGAACTCCTGACCGCGTTGACGAAATCCGAGAGCATTCCGTACGCCGTGGCTTCCGGCCCCGGATCGCGCTCGCTGATAACCAACTCCTTAAAGATATCTGTTTCGAAGGCGATCAACAGCGATGTGCCATGTACCTGTGCCAGCGGATCGTCGAACTTGAGCCGTTCAGGCGTGACCGAGGCGGTAATGCTGCCATCAGGTTGGCGCCGGGCGCGGCTCACCAATCTCCAAGCTTCGCCGTTTTCGTGGGCTTCGCGCAACTGGGAAGGAGTGATGTCGCGAATACCCGTGCGCGCAACGTCGGCAAGTGTAAGAACAGCGCCCATGAGAACGTTGGCAACCTCGACCACCTTGACAGCGGCGTCGATACCGTCAACATCGGCGGAGGGATCGGTTTCAGCGACCCCGAGACGCTGCGCTTCGGCGATCGCATCGGCGAAGCTCTTTCCTGCCTCCATGGCTTCGAGGATGACCGTCGTGGTGGAGTTAATCACGCCCCGAAATCCGCGGATCTCGATCGCGGGCAACGCGGTGCGAAAGAGTGAAAAGACGGGAGCTCCGTCCATCATCGCGGATTCGAAATAGAAATGGCGGCCCTTGGATTCGGCAAGTTGGGTCAGCTCACGATAGGCGTGCAGGACCGGCCCCTTGTTGGCGCTGATAGCGTGGGCCCCGGTTTCCAGGGCGAAGCGAATGTGGGTAATCGCGGGTTGGCCGGTTTCGGCGTTAAGCGAGCTCGCTTCAAACACGACATCGGGCTTTGCGGCATGCATCCAACTGCACGCGTTGCCAACCGGCCTGCCTTCCGAGAAATCTCCGGCCAATAGTTTGGAAGGCGTGAAGCCATCCGTCGCAACCAGCCAGCCGAGGCGGCGCGAGGCCACGGCAGTCACACGCCATGCCATGCCGTAGCGATCGGCGAGTTCCGACTCTTTCCGCTGCAGCAGTGCCACGAGAGCCGAGCCAACGTTGCCCAGTCCCACGATACCGAGGTTATAGGTGCGAATGCGGATGACTCCCAGTGCCAAAGGCTCTGTCTGTCCATTGTAAACAGCAGCCACGCCACATACGACACGACAGCGTGGAAACTACAATCGCTAGGGAGACTGGCTATGCGGGCTGAGCAAACGTTGACGCTGATCAAACTCGCGCACACAGCGATTTGGGCCATCATGGCTACGGCGATCGCTGCCATCCCCATTGCTGCGATGCGCCGCCGGTTTGGTTTGGCCGCTTGGCTCAGTGCCCTGATAATCGCCGAGTGCATCGTGCTGGCGCTGAATGGCGGTCGCTGCCCACTCACCGATCTTGCTGCAGGCTTCACAGCGGACCGCGCAGCGAACTTCGACATTTTTCTGCCGCTGTGGCTCGCGCAAAACAATAAGGTTATTTTCGGCAGCTTATTTGTCGCTGGGGAATTGCTGTACGTCTGGCGATGGCTGGAACGCTAATGCGTGAATCCCGAATTCGCTTACGTGCTCAAAGTAAAAAATGGCGTCACCCGAAGGTGACGCCGTGCTCGACTGCTACTGCTTACAGCTTACTTGCCGCCGAAGGTGAAATTGAGGCCGGCGAAATACTTGAAGTTATTCTGGCTACCGGTGTAGTTGGTGCCGTTAACGCCGAAGCGGGTATAGAGGTAGTCCACCTCGACGGGCCGCAACTGAATGTGCGGGGTGAGGGCGTAATCCAAGCCGCCACCGAACTGCATGGCAAAGGCGTTGTTGTTGCTGCTGGCTGAGGTCAGTCCGGTCTGCGCGTTGTAGATCTGGGCGTACAGGTTGCTGTGCGCCGCGCCAAACAAGGCCTCTCCGAAGGGCTGCAGTTTCCCCGAGTGCTTCTTGATCTGGGGGCCGAACATATAGGTGAACACGTTGCCGTTCGCCTGGCCGGCGTAGCCGAGCTTGGTCAGCTGATTCTTCAGACCGCTGCCCTGAGTGAAACCGTCAAAGTCGGCCTTAATGCCGATCCACGGGGTCACGTTGTAGACGAAACCGCCGCCGCCGCCGAAGATGTTGAAGCTGGTGAGTTGGGTGATGCCGGGGTGAACGTTGACGAACGAGAAGCCCACTGGAACTTCAAACTTCGGGTAATCCTGCCCAAAGGCAGCCATAGTGAACAATAGCGAGAATGCGAGAACAACGATCCATTTCTTCATTGCTTTTGTCTCCTGTTAAACCAGAACTTGAAATTGCTCTCTGCCTACCCTTTACATTCCGGCCCAGTCGTGACGAACTGCTGCGGCACCGTGGGCGTAAGGACTCGGTTAGAGCGAGGATGCAACTCAGGCTTAGTAACCCGATTTAGCAACCACACACACTAACGCGGATTATTATCGAAAGTTCTCCGCAACTATTTGCTGCATATGGGGTTAACAGTCCCCAACTGCAACAAACTGGGCGTGAATTGCGAGCATTGAGGGCTTAACTGCAGCATTTTTCTTAACGCGATACCGTATAAAAACGCATCAAAAGCACAGCGAACGCCATGCCTTACGGCTCAGTTATAATTCTGAGTCAAGCTGAGTCCATCATGTCCTTCGATTTTCTTCGCAGTGCGGAACCGCTCGTGGCTGACGGTGGACGCATCAAGAAGATGGCCGGACAGCTTCTGACACGGAATTCACTCCCATACCAATTCAAGGAGCACCGCAATGGCCATCAATGCAAGTGAATATATCTGGTGCAACGGCAACCTGATCCCGTGGGATGACGCGAAGCTGCATGTGATGGCCCACGTCATCAACTACGGCTCGTCGGTGTTTGAAGGGGTCCGCTGCTATCACACACCGAAAGGGCCCGCGGTCTTCCGCCTTCACGATCACATACAGCGGCTGCTGGACTCAGCCAAGGTCTATCGCATCGACGTGGACTATACCGTCGCGGAACTGGTACAGGCGACGGTTGACCTGGTCGCCAGGAACAAAGTTTCGCCCTGTTACATCCGTCCGATCATTTTGCGCGGCTACGGGACAGTCGGTGTAGATCCGACCGGCTCGCCCACGGATGTCTACATCGTCAACTACGATTGGGGCAAGTACCTCGGCGGCGAAGGTGACGAAGGCGTCGATGTATGCGTCTCCTCGTGGAACCGGCTAGCTCCCAACACCATGCCGACGATGGCCAAGGCCGGCGCCAATTACATGAACTCACAGTTGATCAAGATGGAGGCCGTTGCCAACGGTTACAGTGAGGGCATCGCGTTGGACGTGAATGGCTACGTCAGCGAGGGCTCTGGCGAAAACGTTTTCGTGGTCCACAAGGACCGCCTCTATACGCCGCCCCTGGGCAACAGCGTTCTGCCCGGCATCACTCGCAATTCGGTGCTGCACATCGCGCAAGACCTCGGGATCCCAACTGTCGAGCAGGTGATTCCCCGCGAGATGTTATATCTCGGCGATGAAGTCTTCTTCAGCGGGACCGCAGCGGAGATCACACCCATTCGATCCGTGGACAGGATCAAGGTAGGCAAAGGTGAAGTGGGCCCGATTACCCGGGCAGTTCGCTCAGAGTTCTACTCCATCGTGAACGGCATCTCGGAAGACCGGCACGGCTGGCTAACGCCAGTTCCGGTGAAGCAGCCAGTCGCAGTGTAAACCTCGATGACTATTGATCGTCAAAGCAAGGGGCGCACGGTGTGCGCCCTTTTTCTTTGCCTTGCGTTCGAAGATGGTCGTACGGAATCGGCCCCCCCTCCGACGCCACGAGGCCTGCTATTTACTCTGCAACGACTCCAGGTAGTTAGTCAGGTTCCGAATGCGGAGCTGTACTTCGGCTTGGCTATGTCCCGCGATTGACAGGAAGATCGGGCCCCAGACTGGCATGTCCTTGCTGCCGTGGGCGGGCGTCATGGCATCGCCCTGAATCACGGCCGCGACGTGAGCGGCCGGAAATGTGCCGCCGTTTTTCGCGGCCAGCGTGGTCAGGTTGGTGGTTGGCATCTTCAATGCAGGAGCCGCAGGGCCGTCACCCTTGCCATCTGTGCCATGGCAGGAGGCGCAATACGCATTGAACATTTCTTTGCCCGAGGAAGGAGTGGTATAGGGTGCCGCGACGTGCTTGATGGTCGGAGTTGTGGGCTGTGCAGCGGCAGGCGCTGTCTGCGCGCTCAGGCCCAGGGAGCACACCAGCACCACAATCGCCGCCAGCCACACGATACGAGAGGACATAATTGCCTTCTTTCCAAATCGTCAATGATCAATACATTTCACTATCAACTACCGCCCGCAACTGGGTCAGCGACGGGCGTCACATTTGGAAGGTGGCCTGGTCACAATTCCCGATTTGGGAATTGTTTGACGGATACGAGGGAATGCGACAGTTGGCAAATGTTTTGAAGGCCGCGGTTTCACAGCCCGCGGAAAACTCGCTTCGGACGATGTTTGGAAGGGGCAGCTTTAGCTGGGCCGTATAGGCTCTTCCATTTTTCCATCGCAAGCGGACTTCAGTCCGCGAGTAGCGCCGCCGTTAAATTCCCATCGTCTTCAATGCGGGGCTTACGATTAACGAGGCCTCGGTGACGCGCTGCACCTCTTCCACGCTCAGGCCCGGGGCTATCTCGTCCAACACCAGTCCGGACTGGGTCACGCGGATATAAGCCATCTCCGTGGCTATGTTGTGGACGACCCGCAGTCCCGTGACGGGAAGCGTGCAGCGCTTGAGGATTTTGGGAGCACCGTCGCGTGTGGTGTGTTCCATGGCGACGATCACGCGACGGGCACTCGCGACCAGGTCCATCGCGCCTCCCATGCCCTTGACCATCTTGCCGGGAATCATCCAGTTGGCGAGGTTGCCTTCCTCGTCCACTTCCATGGCACCGAGGACACTAAGGTCGATGTGGCCACCGCGAATCATGGCGAAGGACTCGGCGCTGGAGAAATACGCGGTGCCGGGTAGTTCGCTGACCGTCTCCTTGCCGGCGTTGATCAGGTCGGGATCTTCCTCGCCAGAGAGCGGGTATGGCCCGACCCCGAGCATACCGTTTTCGCTCTGCAGAACGACTTGCATTCCGGAAGGAACGCAATTGGCCACCAGCGTCGGCATGCCGATGCCGAGGTTCACATAAAATCCGTCGCGCAACTCTTGCGCAACGCGGCGCACGATGCGGTCTCGCTTTTCGGTGTCTTTTTGCTTGTCCAGCTTTGGGTCAGCCATGGATTTCGTTCCTGAAGAAATCTCCTTAAAGCTTGCCCGTACGAAATTCATTCACAACAGAGACATAGAGGAGACGGGGTTCTTTGACTTAGATTTCTCCGTGCTCTCCGTGCCTCCGTGGTGAATTCGTTTCCCTGGGGTTGCGACGACGTCACACATTCCGCAATGTCCTGCGCTCAATCCGCTTTTCATAGTCCAGGCCTTGAAGGATGCGCCTCACGTACACGCTGGGCGTATGCACCTGGTCGGGCTCAATCTCGCCGGGTTCGACCAGATATTCGACCTCGGCGATGGTGATCTTCGCGGCGGTCGCCATCATCGGATTGAAGTTGCGCGCGGTCTTGCGATAAACGAGGTTGCCCCAGCGGTCGCCCTTCCACGCCTTGATCAGCGCAAAGTCAGCCTTGAGCGCGTGTTCGAGCACGTAGGGCCGCCCATCGAACTCCCGCGTCTCTTTTCCTTCAGCCACAACTGTGCCATAGCCCGCCGGAGTGAAGAACGCTGGAATCCCGGCGCCACCAGCGCGGATGCGCTCGGCGAATGTCCCTTGTGGAATCAACTCGAGATCGATGCGCCCAGTGAGCACCATGTCTTCCAACAATTTGTTCTCGCCGACGTAGCTACCCTTGTGAGAACGGATCTGTCCCGCATAGAGCATAAGACCGAGGCCGAACTCGTCGACCCCTACGTTATTGCTGATGGTGTTGAGGTTCTTGACGCCTTTTTTCACCAGCGCACGAATTAGATTCTCGGGAATGCCGCACAGTCCGAAGCCGCCCACCATAATGGTCGCGCCATCATTGATATCGGTGACCGCCTCCTCTGCGCTCGCGAACACTTTGTTCATTGACATGGGAGTAAGTTCCGAACCGGCGTTGTACTTAGTGGATGTCGCCGTAGTAAAGAGGAAAGAGTGATTGGGTTAGTGGCTGCAATAAGATGCTGCTGAGGTCGTCCTATGATTGCGTCCAGACTTGTTCGCGCTCTCCAATATCCCCCCCAATCCAGGGGGCCGCGAAGGTCATCGCGCAGATGTAACATCTGCTGCTCGCAGAGCAGAATCACCTCTTCGAGATATTCTCTGTTAACAAGCGCGCTGAAGATCATCCGTCTTGGTTATCGAACCGCGCTCAAGTCCAGATAAACTGGTGAATCGGGCAGCCGAAAGAGAACCGTTTCGATCCAGTTTCCGCTCGAGCAATCCCACCCTTTGCGAGTTTTCGGATCGACTATCCAAATGCCCGGGATACCCTTCTGTCTATAGTCGGCAATCCGCGCCCGGTAATCGCTGATGCTGTCCTCAGGAGACAGGATTTCAATCACCACGGCAGGAGTCGCGGTAACGAAACGAACATCGGGATTGGCCGTTCGACGCAAGCAAACATCCGGCACACGGTAACTCTCTGCGCTGACCTGCACCCGCACATCCGGCAGTACTTCCAGCCCCCAAGAGCTCTCGTACGGCTCGAACCATTGCAGAATGGCTTTTACCATCCGGGCATGCTCCAACTCTCCCACGTTCCTCTCCTTCAGTTCGCCGTCGATGTACTCAACATCCGGACGATAACTCGTGCTCAGATATTCCTCGAGCCTCACTTTCGTGGTCGCCATCTGCCCCTCCGCCCATAATGTTACAGCGATTCCAACACTGGCGCACTACTATCGGTGGCCCAGTTGCCGCCCTTTGGCAAATGTGGGTTTACGAAGAGTGCCAACAATCGATTACGAAACCCGCCCGAACCGGTTGGCACTCTCGAACATCTCCCGCAGCCCGGGCCCGCGCAGGTTCTCGCGCAGGTGGGTCAAGTGCTGCTCGAAGCGCAGCATCACATCTTCGAGATTCTCGCCGTTGGTAAGCGCAATGTCCCGCCACATGGAATACGGGCTGTGAGCGATGCGCGTCATCTCGCGCAGGGCACGCCCGCCGATCTGCATTACAATCTCGTCGTCGCCCAGTTCCTCGTGCAGCACCGATGTCAGCGCCGTCGAGATCATCTGGGGCAGGTGGCTGATCCACGCGCACACAATGTCGTGGCGTTCGGGATCAAGCACAATCATGCGAGCGCCGATCGAGCCCAGCAGCGCGGTGTATTCCTCCTGTCGAGGCGTGTATTGCTGGTTGCCGACGATGGGGGTCACGAGCCAGACCGCGCCTTGAAATAGGCTGGCATCGGCGTGCTCGATGCCGCTGAATTCCTTGCCCGCCATGGGATGCCCGGGCAGGACGCGTTTCCCTGCCTCGGCGCCGAAGATCATGCGGGCGCGTTCGGCGAACTTCTGCTTGGTGCTGCCAGTGTCGGTGACGAGAGTTGTAGGCGGAAGCGTGGGGGCGATCGCCTCGAACTGCGACAGAATGGTCCCAACTGGCGTCGCAAAAACGATTACGTCACTGCCGGCGACGGCGCGTTCAAGATCAGCTTCGCCGCGGTCTATAGCTTTGCGTTCGAGCGCCGTGTCGAGCACCGCGCGCTTGTCGCAGCCCACAATCGTCCCAGAAAAACCGTGCTGGCGTAGGGCGAGGGCTAGCGAACCGCCGATGAGGCCGGTGCCGACGATCGTGATTTGCTGAATCGGCATGAGGAATTACTTTACTCAGACGCCACACCGCAGCCCCAACGGGCGAAATATCATAGCCCAACGCTTTAGCGCTTGGGAAACGTCTATATCTGTCCCGAGTCCCGGCAGGCACGACAGATCGCGCGGGCGGACTTCTGTCCGACCGCAACACGCAGCTAAATCGTGCGATCCACCGCAGGCGCAATCATCCGCAACCGCTGCATCAACTCCGCAAACTGTTCGGGGAACAGTGACTGCGCGCCGTCCGACAGCGCGTGATCTGGATCGGGATGCACCTCGATCAGCAGCGCATCCGCTCCAGCGGCCAACGAGGCACACGCCATCGGCGCGACTTTGTCGCGCAATCCGGTGCCGTGCGATGGGTCGGACGTAATTGGCAGGTGCGACAGCTTGTGCACGATCGGAATGGCTGAGATATCGAGCGTGTTGCGCGTGTAGGTTTCAAACGTGCGGATGCCGCGCTCGCACAGGATGACCTCGTAGTTGCCGCCCGACATGATGTACTCGGCCGACAGCAGCATCTCTTCGATGGTGGCGGCGATGCCGCGCTTCATCAGTACTGGCTTTCGCACTTTGCCCAGTTCGCGCAGCAGGTTGAAGTTTTGCATGTTGCGCGCACCCACCTGGAAAATGTCGATGTAGGGCATCATCACATCGATCTGCGAGATCTCCATGACTTCGCTGATTACTAACAACCCGTGAGCGTCAGCCGCCTCGCGTAAGAGTTTCAGCGCCTCAAGGCCGAGTCCCTGAAAGGTATAGGGAGAGCTGCGGGGCTTGAAAGCGCCACCGCGCAGTACTTTTGCGCCGGCCTTAGCCACCTGTTCGGCCGACTTGAGGAGCTGTTCGCGCGACTCAACTGAGCAAGGCCCTGCCATTACAATGACTTGCCGGCCGCCGATCTCGACGCCATTGGGAAACTTGACAATTGTGTCGTGCGGGCGGAATTGCCGGCCAACTAATTTGTACGGCGCGCTGATGCGATGAACTTTTTCAACGCCGGAGAGGACCTCTAAGTCTCGTGTATCGAAGTCGATACGCCTGCCCACGGCGGCCAGCACCGATTGGCGCGCGCCAGTAGTGCGATGAACGGCGAAGCCCATACGCATCAGGTGGTCGGTCACGTCCTGGATCTGGTCCTCAGTGGCGGTTTCCAACATCGCGACAATCATTCGTGTGAAATCTCCAGTATTTACAACCATTTGCGGCTGGTAGAGCCTCTTGCGAGTTACCAGCTACCAGTAACAAGCTACGTCTCAATCATTCGGCTCCAGCTCCGTCGGATCGCCTTGGCGCTCCGGTACCTGCTCGGGAGCCATTTCGTCGCGCTGAACCTGGCGCATCACATCTACCAGGCGCTCATAGACTTGGCGCAATTGCACTTCGGTCAGCGGGCCGTGGTTTTCGCGCTGAATATTCTCGAAGATAGTACGTTCGCGGTCGGGCTCATAAATCGGCAGGCTCGAGTTGCGCTTGAGCTTTCCGATTTCCTCGGCGCAGTGGGCGCGCTGGTTGATAAGCGCGACCAGTTGCCGGTCGAGTTCATCGATCTTGAGCCGCCATTCAGCGATGTCCATATTTGTCAATTACTTGCAAGCTCGGGCCGCAAGCCCTTCAGGAATTCTGACACAGCTTCCGCCTCATGTCCCGAGTTTTGTTCAATGAGTTGCACGATTGCGCTGCCGATTACTACAGCGTCTGCAAATTGACCGACTTGTTCAAACTGCTCGGCGTTCGAGACGCCAAAGCCAACGGCTACAGGTAGTTGCGTGAACTGGCGGAGGCGCTGGACTAGCGATCGGGCGTCGCCCGCGACTTCCTGACGAGTGCCGGTGATTCCGGTGCGCGAGATGGCGTAAACGAAGCCTTTTGAACGTTTTGCAATGGATTTCAGGCGTTCGTCCGTGCTGGTGGGCGCGGCTAGAAACACCGGCGCTAACTTGTTTGCTTTCATCGCGCGCAGGTAGTCGTGCGCTTCTTCGACGGGGAGGTCGGTGATCAGTGCCCCGTCAACTCCTGCATTTGCAGCAGCTTGGCAGAAGTCGTCCAATCCGAATTGGAGGATGGGATTGAGATAACTAAAGATGATGAGTCCGGCTTTTGATTGCTGGCGGATCTGGCGGGCTGCGTCTATAACTCCTGCTAAATCAGTGCCTTGCGCTAGGGCTCGCTCGCTGGCGCGCTGGATGACGGGGCCGTCGGCGACGGGATCGCTGAAAGGGACTCCCAGTTCGATGACGTCGGCGCCTGCATCGATGGCTGCAAGTGCAACATCACGTGAGACTTCGAGGCTGGGATCGCCGCAGGTGATGTAGGCGACCAGTCCGGGCTTGCGCGTGAACCGGATAGGCATGAACAAGTATGTTAACAGGGGAGAGGTTTTGTAGCTCGAAGTGTGTTTCCCGTTTTGGGAATGGATTAGAGTTGGGGACGCTCTGCACGGTGCGCGAAGCGGCGAGGGACGCAACAACGCACATCAAAAAGAAAGAGTGTCGTAGTTGAAGTTCGGCGTTTTCATAAAGATAGCGGGAATTTTTGAGCAAAATCCTTGCTGTCAGTAACTTACACGTAAAATCTTCATTCACAAGGAGTTGCATGGCCGCTTTCTACCACTGTGTAGGGTTGCGAAGCTCGGCGGAGGCCATGCGAAGAGCTGTAAGCATGGCGCTGGCGCGGCGGTAGTCGATGGTGTCGGCAGCTAGAGAGTCGGCCACCCACTGGAGTGTTTCATGAATGGACTCGAAGTCGTCGAGCGCGGGAAGGGTGAACTGAACTTCAGAGCGGCGGCGACGGGCGCGGGCTCCGTAATAGGCGTCGTGGATCTGGCGGGTGTGGTGAAAACAGTAGTCCTGTCCGCGGAGGGCGGGCGAGCCGCAAAGGACGTCGTCGTACTTGATGAAGTTGCAGGTGGGATAGGGCATGGGAGCCTCCTAGAAACAGTTGCGAGTGGTCCGTTGTCATTTGTCAGAAACAAGTCGACAGCGCACACGAAGACCTGACCCCGGCAATACAGGGTGGCAGAGGTGAGATGGGCACGCAAGTTACGAAAGGACATGGGTACTGTACTTTGGTAACCAGATGCGTCAGCTGTCAGTTGTCGGTTGTCAAAGGAACGAACCGCGGATGGCACGGATGAACGCGGATTGGTTTTTATATCTTTGTGCGCTTCGGGGATGACGTACAGCCAACACACGGACGAAGCCGTGAGCTATCTCCTGCCGTCCCACGGGGTGGGACTAGAGTGATGCGGGTTGGGTAGCGAAATGCCCCGCCCTAGCGAAAGGCGGGCTAGAACGGGGCACCCAAGTTAAAATTGTTGGTAAGCCGAGCCACCCTCCGGGGTTAATCAGGTTCGCCGTCATTGACTGCGCCAATGACCTTTCCGCTTTGTATAACGGCGATCGCCACGTAGGTGTCACCGGTTGACCAGTCAGCCAGAAATGCTTGCCTTATGTGCGCTGGTGGGCCATCCGCCAAATACCTCACTTGATGAGTTCAATTCCGTAGGTCCAGCCCTTCGACCTGGCATAATTATTAGCGGGATTCACAGTGTCTGAGTATTTTATTCGTATCTGTGACTTTGTCGGATCATTTGAAGTTAAATAGGGGAAAATCTTACTGGCAAAGCTCAAACCCGATAGCGGGATTAGGATAGAAACATCCCCGTATCCTTGGACCTGTTGGTGACCAGCTTTCGTCAAGTCAAGCGGTAGATAGTACATTCCGAGATCGATGGCAGTACCGAGGCAATACTGCACTCCCTGACTCACCGTACCATCCGGTTTAACTGTGCCATTACCTGACTTAGCGTTGTCACCTTTACTGGTCATCTTCAATGCGCTAAACAAGCTACAAGCCCATGGGAAGCTAATCGACGACCAGGACATTACTGGATTCAGTGAATAATCATTTGTCGCCAATGGTTTCGAGTTCTTCATGACGAGTTGGTTGATGTGATTTGTGTACTGGTTGTTAATGGTGATATCGGGCGGAAGCGGAGCCTTAAAGACAGCATTGTAAAAGAGAGGATCCGACCAACTCCATGGGAGAAGAGTCGTTATCCCTAGAGTGGTTACAGCCGAAAGGTTCGTCGCCGTCTGGTTCCCCTGTACCGTCTCATCAAAATGGAGAGGGGTGTACCATGTTGGGAAAATCCCACGTTGAACTCCAACTGTTCCGGAGAAGGCGCTCTTCGCATCCTTTTCATCGGTAGAGAACAGGTCGGTGCTCTTCACATACGTGTCAAAGGGAAGGTGGCCCCCGGGGAACAAGTTCGAATCGGCGAACGACACACTCAGCTGTCCTGTATCGCGGCTCTTCCCGTTTGTTAGCTTTTCGTTTGGAGCGGCTTGGGGCGTAGCCGAGAAGGTGACGAGGCTTTTCTTTAGCTGCGCCTTGCCATCAGATTGAGCGGTCAAGCCCGCTGGAAGACCCACTAACGACACCTGTATGTTTTCATTTGCCACAGCGGTGTAATTGAAGATTAGATTCACAGCTCCGACTGTTCCCTTTCCGTCACAGGCCGTATATCGCTTGCCGGTCGTTGGATCATTGCCTTCCAGGACTACCGCCGTGATTGCCTCAGTACCGACCTCTTTCGGCGGACCGCCGCCCTGACTTGAGACTACGGCAATTTTGTACGAAGATGGCTTAGTACAATCCCACCCAGCACCGACCGCGCGTGACATCAGGCCCCCCGGGCCCACCATTTCTGGCGGAGTTGCCAAAGCTACGGTTACTGCGATGACAGGTTGTAGTGAGGGGTATGTGACATAGTATTCTGGAGTCACGCTGAGGTTCTTCACGGATATAGGCGGGCCGCCCGCTTGTGCGCTGCAAATGCTCGGCAAAACGGCAGCCACCAAGTAGAACATCACGAGAATCTTCATCTTCGTCCGATCCATCATGTCACCCTAAGGTTGCAATCTGGTTTACCAGGTCGCTCACTTTCTTAGTTGGGTCGTCAACGGTCTTTGCGACATCTGCTTGAAGTTTCGCTGATAAGCAGACAGCTGGAATCACCGAGGTGAGTAGTCCCATCGCAGTCTTCCAGGAGGTTCCGGAGCTGCCGCCCGGAAAGGCTGAGGAAATCAATGCATTTAGGAAGTCAGCAAAACTGCCGTTTGGGTACGTGCCGGCAGAAGCTGTCTGAAGATATAAGCCCACATAGCTCGGGAGGGGATTGAAGTGATCCAGCAGCGCTTCAAACGTCGCATAGTTTGTGAGATCGTCAGTAGAGATATCGAAACCTGGCGAGGTGGCGGCGCTCAGGATAAACTGCGCTTGCTGATTCGGCGATGGGACAATTGTGGTGATCGTCGCATTAGCGAATGCCAACAAAGTCATCGTTTTCACGGAGGTATTGAACGAGCAATCCGCCTGTAGGCCGTGTAGGTAGGTGAACCACCGCATTAGATTTTGTTTTTCTATTGAATCTGCCATCTGTGCCCCTTCTTTTCCAACTTTGCCAAATTTTGTAGGTGTGATCTCAGCCGTGGCACTGCGAGCGATAGAGTGATGCAGTCCCGCATTGCCGACCAAAAGCCGCAAGGCGGCGACGCACTGTCACGTAAATTAGCTACTTATCGCACATCTCTGAAGCTTCTACTGGGCGACTATATTGCAATCGGCGGGAGCTAACGGCGGATAGACGAAGTAGCCGAGTCCCGGAGCAAACCTATCAATAGCTAATTAAGAATCCCCACTTACATGGAAAAAGTGGTGCGATAGTGCGCGTAGTGAAGATGGAAGTCAATGGCTCAAAGGTGCTCTAAGGTAAGATAGTTAGTTTTTTGACCTTTGACTTCTGGACAGTCATTAATTCGGCATTAACTCGACGTTCTATATCGCACGAAGGTGCCGTTCGGAAGGAAAGCTATCGCCCTCGGGATGACAAATTAGTGGATAGTGGATAGTGGATAGTGGATAGAAAAAAAGCAGATCCCCCGGTCGGCCGCCGCGGCGGACGACCGAGGGATGACAGAGAAAAAATGGTCAGTCGCCAGCCGTCAGTTGTCGGCCGCCAGCGGTCACTTGCTGGTCTTAGGCTTGGCGGCGGTGGAGGGTGCGGCAGGGAGAGGATTTCGAGATGCGGTGAAGGCGAAGTGCGAGCTCACCACGGTAGCGGAACTGGAATCGTGAAAGCCGGACGACTCCGCCATGACGCGCATGCCCCAAGGTCCTCCGAGGTGATCAACGTAGGGATCACTGGAGCGACTGGCGACCTCTTGCATCGCCGAATTCAATTGCTGCCGAATCTTCTTGAAAGTTTTGTCGTTGGGGTCGATTTTAGGATTGGCGGTGCGGAAGTCGAGCAGCTTTTTCAGGCGCTGCGCGACGTCGGCCATGGCCGAGGCCCACCACCGGACCAGGACGGAATCGTCGAAGATGAACTCTTTGACGGTATCGTCCTTGATGTTTTGCTGGTCCAGGATCTGAAATATGTCCTGCTTATCACCGACGCGCACAAACTGGACGTAGAGGTCAGGGTCTTTGAGCGCGTGTATCCGAACCAGACTGTTGCTATCACCCACCAATTGCATGGCCAGCGCTTCGCGGGCAATTTTTTCGTAGGCAAGGTAGGTCTTCGGCTGTTGGGAGTCGTCGAGGAACATGGAGCGAAACGCGGGTGCGCCATAGGTGGATTGCATCAGCAGGGTCGAGGCTCCCAGGGAGTCTTCGGGCAACTTGGCGGTGGCTTGAAACTGCTGCGCTGCCTGCACGGACAATGAGAGTCCGAAGGTGGTGGCGTCGCGAACGTAAGCGGTGAAGTCGGCGTGCTTGCTGCGTTGATTTTCGTCGAAGAACCAACAGTTACATTTGAGATCGGGATCGTCGGGAATGGACTTACCGAAGCTGTAGGCGGCGGTCATGGTGACGCCGGTCGCTATGACGGCGCGCAACTGGCTGGCTTGCTTACCCGGCTTGGCGATGAGATCGGCGCTGAACTGGACTCGGCTGGCCGATGCCTGGTCGAGGATGCTGATGACTCCGGTGGCGTGGTCGACGACCATGCGACCTTTGGAAAGAAGGTCGGTGACGGAGCCGTAGTTGTAAATGCCCAGCAGGTTCACCTTGAAGGTATATTTTTGCTCGCGCAAGGACGAGAGCACCGTGCGCAAACGGATGATGCCGGGAAAATCTAGAAACTCGATGCGGCTTAGGTCGCCCAGGAGGGCTTGGTCAACGGCCTTGGCAGCGTCGGAGCCGGGCTTCACCTGGTTGAGATCGATCTGGTAGCTGAAGGCGGCGGCGTCTTCGGAGGCCAGGTTTACGTCGGTGGTGAGGGAAAGACACAGGGAACGGTCGATGCCGGCCTTCACAGCGGCGGCGATGGCTGCGATCTGGTCGTCGCTGAGCCCCGTATTTTTAGCGAAGGTGTCTTTGTCGACGACGGGCTCCTTGGTGATGGCTTGCATGAAAGGCTTGAGCACGTCGAATCCGCCGATGGCCGCGGCTGGCGCGAATTGGGCCTGCGCGGTGACCTGGAAAGAAGTGCCTCTTTTTTTCTGGTAGCTGAGTTCGCAGGTCTGCGAGTCGAGCTTCCTGACGCGGATTTGGTATCCGCCGGAAACTCCGGCGGTGACGGCGAGGGACAAGCCTCCGCTGCCAGCAGAAAAGCCCTTGAGCGGACCGGTGGCGACGGACGCCATGGGGAGCGACAGAAGAGGGTAGCTGCCTTTGAAAGAAAACTTGATGGATCCACTGCCTTCGGCGGTGGCGATGGTGTTGGGCTGCATGGTCCGCATGTCTTCGAGGTCGCCGGGGATGACGAAGTTTTGCAGTACCTGCTTCATCGCCGCACCGACGGGCTTGGTCACCGGAAAGAGAGCGTAATTCGTCAGGGTGACGACAGAGGTGGCATTCACACCAAACTTTAACTGTCCCATGGTGTCAGTGAGGCCGGCATCAACTGTGGCTTTGAAACCAGCGGCCAGATAGGCTTGCCCGTCGGGAATCGTCAGCGAATCGCCGAAGTCATCTTTGTTGGGGTCGAACATGGTGCCGGTCTTGAGAGAAGCAGTGCCCTCAACACCATCCTTGACGGTGAGTGTGGGAGTTGCGCCGCCGAGCCGGAACTTGTCCGTAAACGAAAGACCGCTGGGTATGAACTGGGCCAGGCCACCGATGGTCGGCTGCTTTTCTTTGAGTTGAATGTTGATCGGCGTGGTACTGCTCAAGTATCGATTAAATGCCGAGCCGGTGGCAGCACTAAAGGTGATGGAGAGGCTCGCGTTGTCACTTAGTTTTATGTCGGGCATGTGGTTACCTCAGAAGCTGGTGGCTTCGTATTCACTCAACTGAATGCTGCCGTGGAGGCGGTGACTCACGGAGGGAGGAAATGTACGTTTTAATTGAGTGAGTGTCAAGAGGAGTAGGGTGACGGAGACAATCGGTAGGGGTCAGTTGCCACTAGACAGTTGCCAGTTCGGAGAAGAAGCAGGTCCTTCGACTTGGACGCGTCCTCGCTCGGGATGACCAATCAGTAGCTGGTGGTTAGTGGCTAGTGGCTAGTAAAAGTCAAAACCCCCACTCAACCCTTCGACTTCGCTCAGGGTTGAATGGGGCAACCGATTCCGAAATCTCTCCAATTCACAGCGCGAGGTTTTCGCGGAGGATGCCTATGTCCTTATCGCCCCGGCCGGAGATGTTGACGATCACCACATCAGATGAAGACATCTTGGGGGCGCGCTTGATGCACTCGGCTACGGCGTGGGCGGACTCGAGGGCGCAGATGATTCCTTCGAGATGGGCGAGCTGGCGGAGTGCGTCGAGGGCTTCGCGGTCGTCGGCGGAGACGTATTCGGCGCGGCCTTGATCGTGCAGCCAGGCGTGCTCGGGGCCGATGGCCGGGTAGTCGAGTCCGGCGGAGACGGAGTGGGTGAGGGCGACCTGTCCGGCGGAGTCTTGCAGCACATAAGAATACGTGCCCTGCAAAACGCCAGGACTACCGCCCTCTCGGTCGAAGCCGGCGGCGGGGTCGTCGAGGGAGTGGCTGCGGGCTCCGAAGCGGGCGGCGTGCTGGCCGAGGGTGTGGCCGCGGCCTCCGGCTTCGACGCCGATGAGCTGGACGCCGGGGTCGTTGAGAAAGGCGTGGAAGATGCCGATGGCGTTGGAGCCTCCGCCGACGCAGGCGATGATCGCGGTGGGGAGCTTGCCTTCGGCTTTCAGAATTTGCTTGCGCGCTTCTTCGCCAATGACGCGGTGGAAGTCGCGCACCATGGTGGGATAAGGATGCGCCCCTAGGACGCTGCCGAGCAGGTAGTGGGTGGTGCGGACGTTGGTGACCCAGTCGCGCATGGCCTCGTTGATTGCGTCCTTGAGGGTGCGGGAGCCGGAATCGACGCTGCGGACTTCGGCGCCGAGCAGACGCATGCGGAAGACGTTGAGCTCCTGGCGGCGCATGTCTTCGGCGCCCATGTAGACGACGCACTCGAGTCCGAAGAGAGCGCAGACGGTGGCGGTGGCGACGCCGTGCTGGCCGGCTCCGGTTTCGGCGATGATGCGGTGCTTGCCCATGCGGCGCGCGAGCAGGGCCTGGCCGATGCAGTTGTTGATCTTGTGGGCTCCGGTGTGGAGGAGGTCTTCGCGCTTGAGGTAAATCTTGGCGCCACCGAGGTGCTCGGTGAGGCGCTGGGCAAAGGAGAGCGGGGTGGGGCGTCCGGCGTATTCGTGTAGTAGCTTCTGGAACTCGGCGTGGAACGATTTGTCTTTGCGCGCGGCGGCGCAGGCGGCCTCAAGTTCCTGTAGCGCGGCCATGAGGGTCTCGGGGACGTAGCGTCCTCCGTAGGGGCCGAATCGGCCAGCGATCTTCTTGGGTTTCGGAGGAGTGGTTGTGGTGGACATAGGTTTGCCGGGGTTGAAAGCCCGTTCCTTATTATGACGGATTGCGAGGCTGGCCTAAAGGGGGTTACGCCCGGGTATCATTTGAAATCCTCGCTTTACGGCACGGCTGAAGCCGTGCCCCTTCAAAACACGACCAAATTAATGCGAATCTTCTGGTGTCGCGGCGCGGGCGCGGGCGCGGGCGATAAAGGCGCGGAGTTTGGCGGGATCTTTCTTGCCGGGGGAGAGTTCGACGCCGGAGACGACATCGACTCCGCAGGGATCGAAGAGGCGGATGGCGTCAGCGACGTTGGCTGGGGTCAGGCCTCCGGCGATGATGACGGGGACTACCTGCTTGATGGGCTCGACGATGGGGAGGACGGCGTTCCAGTCGAAGGGAATGCCGGTACCGCCGCGAGCGGTAGGGGAGCCAGAGTCGAGGAGGATGCCGTCGATGGAATCGCGTGCGGCGAGGTAAGCCTCGAGTTTCGAAGGGTCGGCGAGGAGTTCACGGGCCTGGAGCGTCTTGATGATTTTGCGCAGGCCGAGGGCGCGGCGGTATTCGGGGAGCTGGTCGGGCGGCTCGTCGCCGTGGAGTTGGAGTCCGGTCAGGCCGATGTCGTTGGCAAGCTTCGCTAGCGCATCGGGGGTTTCGTTGACTACGACGCCGATCTTTTCGGTGCGCGGCGGCAGGGCGGCGATGATTGCGGCGGCGGATGCGGACGTGATCTGGCGTGGGCTGGCGGTGAGGATGAAGCCGAGGGCGTTGGCTCCGGCATCGAGGCTGGCGAGGGCGTCGTCCAGGTTGGTGGTGGCGCAGATTTTGATCCAGATCACAAAGACAGTTTCGAGTTTCTAGTTTCGAGTTTCAAGTTAAAACAGCCTAGGACGCCGGGCGACTTCATTTGGATACGATCGCAGGCTTGCCGAGCAGGGCGCGTAGAGCGTCGCCGGGGCGGACGGCGCGCATGAGGGATTCGCCAATAAGGAAGGCGTCGAAGCCGGCATCGCGGAGGCGGGCGATGTCGGTGGCGGATTCGATGCCGCTCTCGGCGACCTTTACTACCTCGGCTGGAATGCGCTTGGCAAGTTGCAGGCTGGTGTTGAGCTCAACCTGAAAAGTATGAAGGTTGCGATTGTTGACGCCGATGGTGTCGCAACCGGCTTCTAATGCGCGGTCGAGTTCGGCGGCATCGTGGACCTCGCAGAGGACGTCGAGTAGTAGTTCGAGCGCGCGATTGTGAAGGGCGAGGAGTTCGTCCTGCGTGAGTGCCGCTACGATCAAGAGAATGGCGTCGGCGCGGTGGGCGCAGGCTTCCAGCAGTTGGAACTCATCCACGATGAAGTCCTTGCGCAGGCATGGGATCGTGGTGGCCTCCGAGGCCAGTTCCAGATTTTTGAGCGAGCCCTGAAAGAATTGCTCGTCGGTCAAAACGGAAAGCGCTGCAGCGCCGGCTTGCTCAAGGTCTGCAGCGAGTTCAGATACTTCGAAGGCGGGGCGGATGAGTCCTTTGGAGGGCGAGGCTTTTTTTAGCTCGGCGATGATCGCCGCGCCGGAGCGGGAAGCTCGCTGGAGGTTAGCGCGGAAGCCTCTCGGGATATGACGTGCCGCAGCGGCCGCAAGCTTGCTATGGTCAGTCGCGAGCTTTGCGGCAGATACCCGCTCGCGGGTTGCGGCGAGGATTTCTTCCAGCTTGGTCGGCATGGCAGTAGCAGAAGTATAGCGGGTCTGGAAGACAAGGGCCCACCCCTGTATGACGGCGCCATTCGACGTCACTTCATTTTCTTGACGTGGATTTCCTGTCCGTCAGCCATGTGGTAGGTATAACCAGTCACGTGGCCCTGCGCATCACGGATGAATGTGGCGATTCGGAGCTCAGGCTCGCTGGAGGACGAAGCGGATCGCTGAGGTGCTAAACTCTACGGCCTAGAAGCGGAGGGTGCACTTGCGTCCAACCGGAGTCGTGCTGATCGCGGTTTACCACTTCCTGGCTGCACTGATGCTGGCGCTGGTCGGGGTTTCGCTGTTTGCCGGGGGAACGATTTTTAGCGCGCTGATGGGCGGGGCCAACAGCGGCGTGTTCGCTGGACTTGGCCTGTTGGTTGGAGTGGTGGGAGGAATCTTCTTTCTGGTGTTCGCGCTGGTGTATGCGGTGGCGGCATGGGGGATCTGGACGATGCGGGAGTGGGGACGCATTCTTTCGATCGTGATGGCGGTGATCTCGCTTTTCTTCTCGCTTCCCGGTCTGTTTCTGATGGCCATGTCGATGAACCTGTTTCTGGGCGGCTACCGTGTGCTACGCCTCGGGATCAGCGTGCTGATTATCTGGTACCTCATGCAACCGCAGGTTAAGGCGGCATTTCGCAGCAGCTAACCGATGCAATTCCATAGCGCTGCAGTCAATGACGCTGGGAGAATGATCGTTGGGGTCACTCCCCTGATTCCGCCCGCTTTCGCTGATTATTCCCCTCTTTCGGCGGCCTATAATTAAGATGCTCTGACGATCGATCCGCCGGACTGCAGCCAGCCCCCGTGGCGCTTGGGCGTGGTGTATCCGGAAGCTCATGTCGCGATGACCAGCCGGTTATGCAAATCAGGCGAACACATCGGACGCTCCACCGCGGCGGACCTCCTTTCCTCAGAACTAGAAAAGCGGATTGAAACGAACATCTGCCGTCCCTCCGGAACTTCTGATCTTTCTCTGCCCCGACCCAGCGCTAAAGCACTGGGCTATGATCGGCCGTCCCTCCGGGACTGCATATTCGGTCGTTTGTTTCTCCAGCGCAACCAGGAACGAATCTCCAATCAAACTCTGGGAGCCAAACCCCTTGGACTGGCCCAGTTCACGGGCACTAGGATCGTTTGCACACTTCTGGTTTGCCTAGTGGCTGGCGGAGGAGCATTCGCGGCGTTGAGCGGGTCTCCGACGGTGCGGAAACAGCAGGCACGCACGCAGTTTGAGACTGCCGAGCGGATGCGGGAGGCGCTCAACGGCCGCCCCGAGAGCGAGCGCACGCGCCGCGATTATCAGAAAGTGGCGGACGCGTATCGCAGGGTCTATTACGTGTCTCCGGCATCTTCAAAGGCCGATGCAAGCGTGGTAGCGGTGGCGGAGATCCTGGCCGAGATGGGGCGGCAGTTCTCTCCGGACGACAAGGACCTGCACGCGGCCATCGGACAGTACGAGTTCCTGCGGCGCGAGTATCCCGGCAGCAAGTACCGGGTTGAAGCGCTCTTTACCATTGGCCAGATCTATAAAGAAGACCTGGGCGACGAGGCCAAGGCGCGGGCGACCTTCGAAGAATTCCTGAAACATTACCCGCGCAACCAGTTGGTCCCAAAGGCGCAGGAGGCGCTGGCGGAGCTCAACCAGCCAAAGGCCAAGAAGACGTCCCAGATGGCGGCGCGCACCGATGCTGAACCCGCGGCAGCCGAGGCGCAGCCGGTGGCAGCGAAGAGGACATCGTTGCCCAGAGTGACCGGCATTCGCCATTGGTCGACGGCCGACTACACGCGGGTCGCCATCGATCTGGACGCAGAGGTGAAATACCAGGCCGGGCGTGTGCCGGACCCGGACCGCATATTTTTCGATCTGCCGGACACGCGGCTGGCCTCGACGCTGGTGGGCAAGAGCTTCGATGTGCAGGATGGCTTCCTGAAAAAGATCCGCGTGGCGCAGTATCAGTTGGGGTCAACTCGCGTGGTGCTCGAAGTCGATGACGTGGCGGAGTATTCGGCATTTCTGCTACCCAATCCATACCGGCTGATCATCGACATCCATGGACGTGAGCCACATGCGCAGTCGCAGGTGGCGGGCAACCCGCCGTCAGGAGTTGCGGCTGATGAATATGTGGCGAAAGCTGGGCCGGTTGCGCCCTCCAACACCGCGAGTTTGGCCAGCATGACGAAGGGCGGCAAGAGCCAGACTGGGGTGACAGCCGGTGGCGCGCCTGTGAATTCTGCTGCTATGTCGGGGCAAGATGCGCCGACGCCAACCACTTCCGCTAAGCCGTCGCCTCCGGCAGGTAACGCGGCGGGCGATCGAGCCACGGCATCCTCGGACGCCCCAACGAGTGCGCCCGCGAGTTCTTTGAGGTCGGCTGCAGCGAAAGCATCGACGACTATTGCGAGCAAGGCGCCCAACGCAGCTGCACCTGCGCCGTCAAGCGAGATAGCGGCGGTGAAGAACAATCAGACCACTGCTTCCAAGACCCCGCTGAACTCCGCCGTGACGGTGGCGCATGCGAATACCAATAACGTCGATGATGACGAGGATTTGCCCAGCCCGGGGGGAGCAGGAGGCAAAACCAGCACGAAGCCTACTGCTGCTCCGACTGCGGTTACCGTGTCGCCGGACAAAAAGTCTCGCGGCAACAAAACGGTGACTAGCGCCTCGGCGAGTGAAGCGCCAGCCGTCCATGAAGCCTCGCCAACGGCCGATGGCGACCGCAGCCTGACTCGCGCGCTCGGACTGAAGATCGGACGGATTGTGATCGATGCCGGACACGGCGGGCACGACACCGGAACCATTGGCCCGAATGGCTTGCTAGAGAAAGACCTGGTACTCGACGTCGCGTTACGACTGGGGAGGCTGCTGGAAGCAAGGCTGGGCGCGGAGGTGATCTACACCCGCGATGACGACACGTTCATTCCGCTCGAGACGCGCACGGCGATCGCGAATGAGCACCAGGCGGACCTTTTCATCTCGGTCCACGCCAATTCGAGTCAGGATCCGTCGGCGCGAGGGGTTGAAACCTATTACCTGAACTTCACCTCGAACCCCGAGGCGCTGGAAGTCGCGGCGCGAGAGAATGCGGTGTCGGAAAAATCAATACACGAACTGCAGGACCTGGTGAAGAAGATCACGCTGAAGGAGAAGATCGAAGAGTCGCGGGAACTGGCGAGCGATGTCCAACTGTCGCTTTACACCGGACTCTCGGCAAAAAGCCCCACGCTGCGCAATCGTGGGGTGAAGAAGGCGCCGTTCGTGGTGTTGATCGGCGCAAACATGCCTAGCATCCTGGCGGAGATCTCGTTCGTCTCGAATCCGGTCGACGAGAAGAAGCTGGAGACTCCGGAATACCGACAGAAGATTGCGGATTCACTTTATAAGGGGATCGCCAAGTATGCCGGTGGATTGAGCGGGGTGAAGGTGGCGGCGAAGTTCGCTGGCCAGTGAGAAAAAGTGGCTAGTACTTAGTTGCAAAGGAATACGTTATATGGCATGATCGGGCGTGAGCAAACGCCCGACAGTGGTCACCCTAACCCAAGAGGACCGCTCCACCCTGGAAGGATGGGTGCGCGCGGGTAAAACCGAACGCCGCCTCGCCGAGCGCGCGAAGATCATTTTGCTGGCCGCGGATGGGCAAGGCACGATCCCGATCGCCCGCACACTGCGCATGCGCGCCGCGCGGGTCAGCAAATGGCGGGTGCGCTTCCGTCGCGACGGTCTGCGTGGGTTGCAGGATGCGCCGCGGCCCGGGGCAGTGCGGCGGTATGACGAGAATACGGAGAACCGGATTCTGGTTACACTGGACGAGCCGCCCCCGTCGGGGTACGCCACCTGGAGCGGGGCGCTGCTGGCCCAGTCGCTGGGCGATGTGTCCAAACATGAGGTCTGGCGGGTGTTGCGGGCCCGAGGCATTCAGCTGCAGCGGCGGCGCAGTTGGTGTATCTCGACGGATCCTCAGTTTGCCGCCAAGGCGGCCGATATCGTGGGGCTCTATCTGCACCCCCCGGAGAATGCGGTGGTGCTGTCGGTCGACGAAAAGCCGCATATCCAAGCTCTGGAACGAGCCCAGGGCTATTTGAAACTGCCCAACGGCAAGGCGGTGACCGGCTTCAACCACGAATACAAGCGCCACGGCACAACCACCTTATTTGCCGCTCTGGACGTGCTCACCGGCAAAGTCTTCGGAGGACACGCCCCTCGCCGTCGCCGACGCGACTTCCTGGCGTTTATGAATGAACTGGTGGCACTCTACCCACGGCGGGAACTACACGTGAGTCTGGACAACCTCAATACCCACAAGCCCAAGCACGACCGCTGGCTGGCCCAGCACGGCAACGTGCACCTCCATTTCACGCCCACACACGCCTCCTGGCTGAATCAGATTGAGTGCTGGTTCAGCATCCTGAGCCGGCGCGCTCTGCGTGGAGCCAGTTTCACTTCGCCGGGCGAGGTACGAGAGGCCATCGACCGCTTCATCGCCGTCTACAATAAGAATGCCGTCCCCTTTGAGTGGACCAAACGTGAAGTGCGCAACGTCCACCCGCAACCATATTACGCTAATCTTCGCAACTAAGCACTAGTGCTAGTGGGCTAGTCAGAAGGCAGTTGCCGATGGCTGTTGCCAGTAGTCAGTAGTCGGTTGTCAGTTGTCAGCGAAATCAACCACCCCCGAGTCTGCAGTGAAAATGAGTTGGACTTGGCTGGTCGTATATCCTGCCTTCGCGGTGTGCGATTCTCATGATCTCACGAAGTTCAAAGCCATCGGACGCGTTCGCTCTCGCTGAACGCGTGACGCGGCGGTTCGCTTCCCTGCTGCAGGTTGAGGCGGTGGCGCAGGCCGGTTCGCGGAGTTCCGAGCTCGCTGACGCGGAATCAGATATCGATCTCTATGTCTATGTGACTGAGGACATTCCGCTTGAGGTGAGGGCGGAGATTGCGTCGGGCTCGCCGCGAGCGGAGGTTGGAAACGTCATTTGGGAGCCTGGAGACGAGTGGCTTGATGCGGAGACGGGCACATCGGTTGACGTGATGTACCGGCAAGTGCGCTGGATCGAAGAGCAATTAGATCGAGTGCTGGTGCGTCGCGAGGCGTCAGTCGGTTACTCGACCTGCTTTTGGTATAACGTGCTGCACTCGCAGACCTTGTTCGATCGGACGGGATGGTTCGAGGCGTTGCAGCGACGGACCAGGCAAAGTTATCCCGAGGATTTGCGGCGGGCGATAATCGCGAAGAACTATCCGCTGCTGCGGCGCAACCAGTCGTCGTATTTGCACCAGATCGAGTTGGCGGTTATGCGCGAAGACATCGTCAGCGTGAATCATCGGGTGACTGCATTGCTGGCGAGCTACTTCGATGCGCTGTTTGCGCTCAACGAGCTGCCGCATCCGGGTGAGAAGAGATTGATTCAACACGCCGAGGCGAGTTGCTTGAAGGTTCCGGCGAAGATGGAGCAGCAGGTGAGGGATCTCTTGGAGTCGGTCGGTAGGCCCGAAAGCGGTACTGCGGAGAAAGTCAACGCCCTGCTGGATGGGCTGGATGAATTGTTGCTGCGGGAGGGCCTGTAGCAGAAGAACGCAGAGTGTCGGCTACCTAGTGGGCCGGCGCAGACTTGGAGTTGGAAACTTTGCCGCCGGAAAGTAGTCTAATGCTATAGCTGAGAGCAGTTCCCTGTCTGGCAGCATCATTTTCACATGAAGCAATTGCTCAAATCGATCCTCGTAGTCACGTTACTGGTTGTGTCGGCGTTTGCTGCCAGTGGCGAGAACTTCCTTCCCAAGTCGTTTGCGGGTTGGACGCAGACCGGCGAGGTCACGACCACGACTCAGCCGGCGCAAGCTGACGCTGCTTATCCGGCTGTGCTGAATGAATACGGGTTCACCGGCGCTGAGACGGCGACTTATACGCGTCCCGATGGGCGAAAGATGACCGTGAAAGCGGCGCGGTTCAAGGACGCGACAGGCGCATACGGGGCGTTCACGTTCTATCGCGATCCGGCGATGAAGGAAGAGCGTATTGGTACGAAGGCGGCGTCGGCCAATGAGCGCATCCTCTTTTTCCGCAGCAACGTGCTGGTGGATGCGAAGTTCGATCGCGTGACCGGCATGTCGGCCGCTGAACTGCGCGAACTCGCGGGCATGTTGCCGGAGGCTCCAGCTAATGCCTCGAATTTGCCTAACTTGCCGGAATATCTACCGAAGCAGGGCGCAGTCGAGAATTCAGCGAAATACATTCTTGGTCCGCAAGCGATGGCGGTTGCCAAGAGTCCGCTGTCGAGCGAGTTGGTAAACTTCGCGGTCGATCCGGAAATCCTGACGCAGAGCTACACGACCAGCGACGGACCGGTGAACTTGATGCTGGTGCAGTATCCGACGCCGCAGATTGCGATTGAACGGCTGCGAGCGATACAGGCGGTGCCGGAATCCGGGAACGCATTTGTGGCGCGCAGGACGGGACCAATCATCGTTATCGAGAGTGGAGCGGTCGGCAGTAGCGATGCCAAGGCGTTGCTGAACTCGGTGAACTATGAAGCCGAGGTCACATGGAATGAAGCGACTTCGATCAGCAAGCGAGACAATGTCGGCAATCTCTTAATCGCGGTGTTCGGGCTGATTGGGATACTGCTGGTCTTCGCACTGCTCTTTGGACTGTTTTTTGGAGGCATCCGCGTCCTATTGACGCGATATTTCCCCGGCACGGTGCTGGACCTGCCGGAGAATGTAGAGATCCTGCAACTCCACCTTCGCGAACGGCCAGGCGGCGATAAGTAGTTGAAAAGGTAGCTATTTGGTGGGCAACAGGGGTGAAACCAGAGGTTTTCGGCGGTTTTCCGCAGATCCGATGAATCCTATGTAAGTTGTTGAAAATACAGCAATTTAAGTCCTAGAAATTGCTTGACACGCTGATAGCGTGAACCTACTATTTGTGCAGAAAGTTTTGACGGTCTAGCCTCCGTTGGAACTATTCTCCCTTGAAGAGAAGGCCGCCCTGTTGCCGGGTGGCCTTTTCGTTTGTGCGTGGAATTGAAAAACCTTGGTTGAGGGCGATGGGAAGGCGATCGCGTTGAAGAGTTGCTCCCGATGCGGTGCAACTTCGCACTCGCTTCATCTCGAAGTCGATCGCTTCAGACAACGAGTTTGGTGTTATCCGCAATTGCGTATTCCGAACCCAACAGGTCTCGAGGGGAATCTAAAGTTGCTTGGCACACTCATCTGAAGATAAGCACTTCACGCGCATGAACCGCGAACCCGCGAAGGCTGCAGACAAGACTCCTGTCTTCAAGGCGCTGCCGGAAATCTGGCAGCTCATTCACCCGCGCCGCGGTCTGCTCGCCCTCGGATTCGGGTTAATGGTAATCAATCGCGTGTCGGGGCTGGTGCTGCCGGCTTCGACCAAATATCTAGTGGACGACATCATCGGCAAACGTCATATCCAGCTGCTGCCGATGCTGGTTGGCGTCGTGCTACTGGCGACGTTTATCCAGGGGCTGACGTCGTTCGCGCTGACACAAACGCTTTCGAAGGCGGCGCAGCGGCTGATAACCGAGCTGCGGCGACGGGTGCAGGAGCACGTTGGCAGGCTTTCAGTTTCCTATTACGACAGCAACAAAACCGGCACCATGGTCGCTCGCATCATGAGTGACGTTGAGGGCGTTCGCAACCTGGTCGGCACCGGGTTGGTGGATTTCGTTGGCGGCCTGCTGACGGCGGTCATTGCGTTCGGCGTGCTGATGCGCATCAGTCCGAT
This sequence comes from uncultured Acidobacteriaceae bacterium, assembly GCA_963699185.1. GTDB lineage: Bacteria > Acidobacteriota > Terriglobia > Terriglobales > Acidobacteriaceae > DASRAA01. Next base: position 4,141,097 of record OY969419.1, read on the forward strand.
CATGACGATGATCGCGTTCGGGTTCCTGCTGGTATTCGGCATTGGATTGCGTAAAGCGTTCAAGACGATACGGCCGATTTTCCGCGAACGTTCGAAGATCAACGCCGAGGTTACCGGACGACTGACCGAGTCGCTGGGCGGTGTGCGGGTGGTTAAGGGATATCACGCGGAGGCCCGCGAACATTCGGTGTTCAGCGCGGGCGTGGAGCGGTTGCTGCAGAACGTGTTCAAGACGTTGACCGCGACGTCGGTGATGAGCCTGTCGTCATCGAGTTTGATGGGGATCATTGGCGCTATCGTAATGTTCATGGGAACCCGGCAAATTTTGGCGGGCAAACTGACGTTGGGTGGATTCTTTACGTACACGATGTTCCTGGGATATCTGGCGGCGCCGCTGTTCCAGGTGGTGAGCGTGGGCACACAGATTACCGAGGCGATTGCGGGGCTGGAGCGGACGCGCGAGGTGATGAGCGAGAGTCCTGAAGACGAGGACCCGAACCGCACGGTTACCCTGCCGGTCATCCACGGGGATGTTGCGTTTCAGGACGTGACCTTTGCCTACGAGGCGAAGAAGACCGTGCTGCACGATATTTCATTCCATTCCGAGCCGGGAACTGTGACGGCGCTCGTGGGTTCGTCAGGGTCGGGCAAGTCGACCATCATCGGGCTGATTGCGGCTTTTCATAAGCCCAACTCCGGCAAAGTTCTGGTCGATGGCGTCGATCTCGCGACGGTGCGGCTGGATTCCTACCGCACGCAACTTGGGATGGTGTTGCAGGACTCGTTCCTGTTCGATGGGACGATTCGCGAGAATGTGGCGTTCTCGAAGCCGGACGCGACGGAAGAAGAGATCATGCGGGCGTGCGGGATTGCGCGAGTGGATGAGTTTGCCGAGAAGTTCGAGCTAAAGTACGACACCATCATTGGCGAACGTGGGGTGAAGCTGTCCGGCGGTCAGCGGCAGCGGGTTTCGATTGCGAGGGCGATCCTGGCGAATCCGCGGATCCTGATCCTCGACGAGGCGACCTCTAGCCTGGATTCGGAGTCGGAGCAGTTGATTCAAGCTGGCCTGTCGTACTTGATGCAGGGGCGCACGACGTTCGTGATCGCCCATCGGCTGTCCACCATTCGGCGCGCCGACCAGATCCTTGTGGTAGAAGCGGGACAGATTGTGGAACGCGGGACACACCAATCGCTTTACGAGCTCGGCGGTCGGTATTTCGACCTTTACACTAAGCAGCACGGCATCGAGCGGAACCTGTTCCTGGCTCCGGGAGAGGGCGATGTGCCGGAAGAGGTGGGCGCGAATGGCAGCGTCGCGGGCGAGAATGATGCCGCGGACGTGCTGGATCGGGAGACGGTGTAGGGCGGGGTTCGATGTTGTAACGATAATTACAAAGGCGAAGACCAAACCGAATCGGCCTTCGCCCAGCCCAACCGCTACTTGTTGATGTTCTCCTTCGCCTCCAGCCTATTAATGAGCCCCTGGATTTGGTTCTTCGCGTTTTCCGGCGCGGCGTCTTTGGCAAGCTTCATTTCCTTTACGGCTTCGTCGTAATTTCCGTCTCCAACGGCGATTCGGGCCAGTCCAGCATAGGCAAAGAGGTTGGTCGGATACTTCTTTGCGATAGTGCGATAGATGGCGAAGGCCTCGTCCTGCTTATTGTCGCGTTGCAACTGGCGGGCATACTGGTACGACTGCGGGGCGTCGGCTTTCGCCAGGGCCTGAGCAGCGAACGTCTTGGCTTCGTCGGTCTTGCCCATGGCAGCAAGAATGCGCGACTTGGTCATGAGGTTGTCGTAACGCTCCTCGTTCTGGATGGACAGGTCGGCGTACTTGAGGCCCTCGGGCAGATCGGTCTTGGCGTCGAGGAAGTAGTTGGCGGCGTCATCGTAGCTGACCCAGGTGTACTGCACGATGCCGCGGAACTGCTTCTGCAGGCTGGCCTCAACGGTCTGCGGGACGTTGATTGAGACCTTGAAGGGGACGGCGAGCTTGTCCCAGCGCAGGGTCACCAGCGCGGAGTCGGGCTTGAGGTCGTCGAAGTCGTAGCGCAGAGCGTCGGTGAAGTCGGACGCCGTGGGCTTTACGGTAACCCGCAACACGTCTTCGTCCTGTTTGTAGGTGAAGGCTCCCCAAGCGGTGTTGATCTTCGAAAAGATGATGGTCCACTGGTCCGCGGTGGGGATCATGAACAGGCCGTAGGTTCCCTTGTCGAGCGGCTTGCCTTCGATGCTGACGGGATCAGCGAAGGTGATAACGGTGTTCTCGTTGGCGCCGGCGCGCCAGACCTCACCGTAGGGGACGAGTCCGCCCCAGACTTTCCGTCCGTTGGTCGGCGGCCGGCTGTACTTCAAAGTGATGTTGGTGATGCCGATGGTTTGGGTTACTTCGGCGTTCTGGCTTTTGCGCGGCAAGTCGAGCAGCGCGGATTGCGCCGAGCAGAAGCTGGCGACAGAGGCCAGCGCTAATACTAGAAGTAGAGAGCGACGTTGGTACATGCGCAACTCCTTTGGGTGCGGAGATTCTGCTGGCGGATGACCATGCAGATGCGACCACCAACCCCGACGGTGGCATGCGGCGGTTGGACGGCAGGGGGATTCGCAGGTGAGCAAGCCGGTGGCAGAATGCTGCCCAAGCGACGCAGAAACCCATCAGACCGGGACAGGAAGGCTGGATTGAGTCACGCGTCTGAGCGGTGCTCAGTCCGACCAAGGGGCGGGTTTGCGGTCCCATCGGTGCTTACGCAGTTCGGCGCTGAGGTCAGCACTCAGCGGCCCTTTGTCGCTGTAGCTGATGTTGGCGCGGACGTGCTCGGGACTGCGCATGCCGACGATGGTCGTGCTAACTACTGGATTGGAGAGTACAAACCGCAACGCGAGCTCGGGAAGGCTCATCCCCTCCGGCAAGATTTTCTTGAGCTTCTCCACTCGCTCGATGGTCGGCTTGAGGTTTTCCAGAGTGAAATAGCGCGCCCGCCAGTCGCCTTCTGGGAAGCGGGTCTCGAGAGTCATCTTGCCGCCCAGGCTGCCTTCGTCCAGCGGAACGCGGGCGATGACGCCGATGTTCATCTCGCGGCACAGCGGGAAGAGTTCGTCTTCCGGCGCCTGGTCGAAGATGTTGTAGATCACCTGCACGGCATCGACCAAGCCGGTTCGGATAGCCTTGAGGCCGTTCGCCGGCTCCCAGCGATTCAGGCTGAGGCCGAAAGCGCGGATGACGCCATCGCGCTTCAACTTCTCGACTGTCATGCGAAAGTCGGGCTCTTCGGCCCAGCCGTCCTGCCAGACATGAAATTGCAGCAGGTCGATCGCGTCGGCGCCCAGACTGGTGCGAATCACATCCGCGTACTTGAATACGTGCTCGGGAGGAAAGACTTCGTCGTAGGAGTGCGAAGGCAGCGCCGGCCACTTGAGGTTCTTTGGCGGAATTTTCGAAGCCGCGTAGAGGCGCCTGGCGGGATTGCAAGCCAATAGGTGGCCGAGAAGTTGATCGCTCTTGCCTTCGCCGTATCCCCAAGCTGAATCGAAGAAGGTGCAACCTGCGTCGGCGGCGAACTGCAGGGACGCGGTGGACTGTTGGTCGTCTGAGCCTGACCAGCCTCCCATGCCCCATAAGCCGTAACCGATGTCGCTGACAGTCCAACCGGTGCGTCCGAATTTGCGGTATTGCATGATGTGCCGTGCCTCGACGATCAGGGAATTTAGTAAAGCACGATGGTATCAAGAGGGCGAGTTTCGGGTTTCAAGTTTCGAGTTTCGAGATCGTGCCGATAGGCGAACGGTTGAGCGCGGATTGGCGCACGAGTATTCTGGAGATTGCACCCAGCACCGACAAAACACCCTATTGCGATTGCAAAGGAGAAGATCTTGTTCGCTGCGTTATCACGCCGTGCTTCACTCGTACTCATCCTGTTGCTAGTCGCCGGAACAACCCAGGTCTGCTGGGCGCATGCCATCCTGATGGAATCCACGCCCGCGCTGAATTCCACGGTCAAAGGGCCGGACTTCGGCATCAATCTGCGTTACAACGTGCGGATCGACGGCGGGCGGTCACGTGTGCGCCTGGTCGCGCCCGACGGGACCGTGTCGACGTTGACTCTGGCCGGCCAGGCGAGTCCTGACACTTTGCAGACCCGCGCTGCCGGGTTGAAGCCGGGCGCTTATAAGCTGCAATGGCAGGTGCTGGCTTCCGATGGCCACATGAGCCGCGGCGAGATTCCTTTTACGGTGACCTAGGCGGACATGATCCTCAAACTGGTCGATCTGTTCGCATTTCTCTCGGTAATCCTTCGAGCAGGCACGCTGGTGTTCCAGTCGCTGCTGCTGGGAGGAGTGCTGTTCGTGCTGTGGGTGGCGCGAAGCTCGGCTGCAGCGGCGCCAGAAAGCATCGAGAGAATCCAGGCATCGTCGTGGAGAATGCTGCGAATCAGCGCGATCGGTCTGGCAATCTTCCAGTTGCTGTACCTCTACGTGAACTCGGCCGTGCTTATGGCAACGGCAGAGATCGGGTTCGACGGGGTGATCGGCGCCAATTTCTTTGTCTCGGGCTGCATTGTGCTGACGGCGGCGCTGATGACCGCAGTCGTGGCCAGCGGCAGTAAGAACATCGCGAAGTACGCGCTGCCGGTGCTGGCGGTGATCGTGATGGGCGCGTCGGTGATGACCAATCATGCCGCGTCGCGCATTGACGGGCGGCCGGCGTTAATCGCGCTGTCGTGTATCCACGAGCTGGCCACCGGCTTCTGGATTGGCGGGCTGCCTTTCCTGGTCCTCGGACTGTACCGCGCCAAAGACATCACGACCCAGTGGTATGTGACCGAGCGTTTCTCGCGCATGGCGCTGGTGTGCGTGGGGTTCCTGGTGCTCAGCGGCACCATCATGAGCGTGCTCTACATCGGGTCGTGGAGCGCCGTGGTGGGGACCGCGTATGGCGTGATGGTGGGCGCCAAGGCAACGATGCTGGGTGCGCTGCTGCTGCTGGGCGGAGTGAATTTCCTGCTGCTACGGAACACGCCAAGAGAAAATGCGTTGCCGCGACTGCGACGCCTGATCGAAGCGGAAGTAGGAATCGGCATCACCGTGATTCTGACGGCGGCGTCGCTGACCTCACAACCTCCGGCGGTCGATCAGCTCAATGAAACCGTTACACTGCAGCAGATCTATCATCGCTTCAAGCCTGCAGTGCCGCGGCTTACCTATGAGTACGTTGCCGAGGCGGCCTCGCCGAGTTCGGGGACGGAAGCTGCGGGTGGGGCAGCTGACCCACAGAAACCTCCGGTCTACAACGTGGACGGAGTACCCCTGACCCCTCGCCACATTAACAACTCGATTGAGTCGGAGTCGAATCACCACTGGATGGGACTGGTTGTGTTGGCGATGGGGCTGCTGGCACTTCTGGCACGGACCGGCAAAGCTCCCTGGGCTGAGTACTGGCCGTTGCTGCTGATTGGCATCGCCATCTTCATTTTTCTCCAAGCCGACACGGAATGCTGGCCGGTGGGATGGAAGAGTTTCGGGGCATGCTGGGCCGACCCCGAGGTCTTTCAGCACCGCATGGCTGCGTTGGTGTGCGTCGGATTCGCGATCTTTGAACTGCGGGTGCGCCAGCGAAAGCGCGACGGCGGCATGGCGCTGGTCTTCCCGTTGATGTGCGCGATCGGCGGCGCGGTCCTGCTGACTCACTCGCACGCCATCACCAACGTAAAGGAAAACCTGCTGGTTGAGTTGAGCCATGTCCCCATGGGCATCATCGCTGTTTTTGCGGGATGGGCGCGTTGGCTGGAACTGCGGCTTCCTGAGGAGAATCGTGCAATTCCCTCGTGGATCTGGCCGCTCTGTTTTGTGCTGATTGGCGCGGGGCTGCTGAACTATCGGGAAATGTAAGCCGATTTTGCCACGGGGTTGAAACCCCGCTTCGTTCGCAGAGTGCGCCTGCGCACGGCGCTGAAGCGTTGCTCACCCTGCGGATTGCAGCAGTTCGCTCAACTTGTCCATGTCCTGGGCGTTGGCGTCGCCGATCACAAAATAGCGCAGACCGTTATGAGTCCAACTGCGAACCTGGAAGGAAAGCGAACTCAGCGCAGAGTCAACCCCTGGCACGTCTTTCAGGTCCTTCTCCTGGAAGATGAAGACTGAAATTTGGTGCTGCCGCACCCGATAGATGAGCTCCGCACCTGGCGATTGGTGAAGGTAGCTGACCCTTCCGCCTACGAGGGTGAAGGGCGAGTCCTGCAACTCGGGAAGGTTGAAGGTGAAGGGGATCCTGCCCGCAAACCACGGCTTGACGGTGTGCCGGTCGGTGGAAATGACATCCACCGGATTGGCGCTGGCTAGCGTAGCCACGTGCAGATCCGCTAGTTCGCTGATCAGTTGCCGCTCGCGCCGGCGTTCACGGTTGAGGGTTAGAAGGAACGCACTGACCATCAGCAGAACGGCAGCGGTTGCCAGTGCGGGAAGCCAGTAACGCTTCCACGGAGAGGGTTTGCGCGCCGCAATGCTTTTCTCGATGCGCGCGCGAAAGGCAGGGTCCGGCGTAAACCGCTGGCCAGCCGCGCGGACGGCTAGTTTCTGCTGAAGCCTGGCCAGGCCCTCTGCGGCGCAGGAGGAGCATCCGCGCAAATGTTCCTGCAAGGCGCGCGCGTCATCGGCAGTGAGTTCGCCGTCGAAGTAGGCATCGAGTTTTTCTGTCCAGGATTCGCACGCCATAGTTCAGCTTCGTTGTAACTCTCGCACGATGTCTCGTAAAGCCCGCCGCGCGCGGGACAAACGCGACATAACCGTGCCCATCGGGATAGCGAGAGTCGTCGAAATGTCCTGATACGACATCTCTTCAAATTCACAGAGCAGTAAAACCTCGCGATATGGCACAGGCAACCGGGCCAGAGCCTCCTGGACAAGTAGCTGGTCCGAGCGCCGGAGCAGGATGCTCTCCGGAGTCTCTTTCACCTCGGGCACGAGCGTCTCGTTTTCGCCGTCCGCATCCAACGACACGGTCGCGGCGGACTGCAGGCCAGTGCGGGAAGTGAGAAACGTGTTCCGAAGGATGCGGTACATCCAAGCGCGAAAATTGGTGCCCTGCTGGTACGAAGCGAACCCCTTGAGCGCCTTGATGTATGTCTCCTGCACCAGATCCTCGGCTTCCTGCCGGTCCTGCGTTAGCCACCGAGCAAAGTTGTAAAGCCGATCAAAGAGGGGCATTGCCAGCTCCTCGAACGACTCCGACGGTGAACGCTCCTCCGGCACGCCCATAAGAGTAAAACCAGCGGGGAACCGTTTTATTCCCGAGGAATTCCGGATGAGTTATTACACCACCGGCCCTGTGGCGGCTAAGTGGAAGAGACTTAGAGGGTTACTGGAGCTGACCCAACCGTGCGCCAAAACGTTTGCACAGGAATGCGGGCCTTCGGCGCGACCGAATGCAATTTTGTGTATCTAACCAACTCAACCCGACAACGCAAGAGTGTGTAATTATTTCTTACCTAACTCCGAGACCAAAGCATGGCGAAACCAATACTACTGAGCGTGGATGACGACTCCGATGTTTTGCGGGCGATAGAACGCGATCTGCGTTCGCAGTACGGAGCTGAATACCGGGTCATAGGAAGCGATTCACCCGAGGGCGCGCTCGATCTGCTGAAGCAGTTGAAGGTGCGTAATGACAGCGTCGCTTTGCTGCTTGCCGACCAGCGCATGCCGCGCATGGACGGTGTCGAGTTCCTGCAACAGGCAATGGATATCTTCCCGAGCGCGAAGCGGGCGTTGCTTACCGCGTATGCCGATACCAACGCTGCGATCAGCGCCATCAACCAGGCGAGCATCAACTATTTTTTCTTGAAGCCGTGGGACCCTCCGGCAGACCACCTGTATCCGCAACTAGATGACTTGCTGGATGACTGGCAAGCATCATTTCGTCCGACGTTTGAGGGGATTCGTGTGCTAGGTACTCGCTGGTCGCCGCGATCGTATGAGCTGCGGGACTTCCTGGCGCGCAACCACGTACCGTATCAGTGGATCGACGTCGAGCTTTCGGCTAACGATGCGGAAACCAGGCGGCTTTTGGAAGCGCTGGGACCGGAGGCGGCCGATCTACCCGTGGTGCTCTTCCCTGATGGGACAAAACTGCTAGAGGGTGTACCCGCGGACGTAGCGCAAAAGGTCGGGTTGCGCACGCGAGCCCAAACCAGCTTCTACGATTTGGCGATCGTTGGTGGGGGACCAGCCGGTTTGGCGGCTGCCGTCTATGGAGCCTCGGAAGGTCTTCACACAGTAATGATCGAGCGGGAGGCACCTGGCGGACAGGCCGGCATGAGCTCCCGGATCGAGAACTATCTGGGATTTCCGACCGGTCTCAGTGGCGCCGACCTGGCGCGGAGGGCCGTAGTGCAAGCCCAGCGTTTCGGAGTGGAAATTTTGTCGCAGGAAGCAGTTAGCGCCCGAGCGGAAGGGCCCTACCGAATCATCAAGTTCGCGGATGGGAACGAGATTTCGTGCCACGCGCTGATGATCGCGACAGGAGTGCAGTGGCGGCGACTTGAGGCACCGGGCATCGACAGGTTGCAGGGTGCGGGGATTTACTATGGTGGCGGCGCCACGGAAGCGCTGTCATGTAAGGGCGAGATTGTCTTCATCGTGGGAGGCGCGAACTCGGCGGGCCAGGCCGCGATGAACTTCGCTAAATTTGCGGAGCGCGTCACTATTCTTGTGCGCGGCGAATCGCTCTCCAGCACCATGTCGAAATACTTGATCGACCAGATTCAAGAGACGCCTAACATTCAACTATGGACCCATGCGGGCGTGGCCGAAGCGCATGGCGATACCCATCTGGAAGAGATTTCGGTGCTCTGTTCCGATACCGGCAAGACTGAGCGGGTACCGGCAAATGCGATGTTTATTTTCATTGGAGCGTTGCCGCGGACGGATTGGCTGGCCGATGTCGTCGAACGGGATGACCGCGGCTTCCTGTTAACCGGGCCTGATCTTATGCACGACGGACAGCACCCGAAGGGCTGGACACTCGAGCGCGATCCGTTCCTGCTTGAGACCAACGTTCCCGGCATCTTTGCCGTGGGGGATGTACGGCATGGTTCCATAAAACGCGTGGCTTCCGGAGTTGGGGAAGGATCGGTAGCGGTGCAGTTTATCCATCAGTATCTGAGCAAGGTGTAAATGGTCGACAAATCTCAACTACTTCGCGTTCCGGTGTTCGCCGATTTACCAGACGATCAGATCGACTGGTTTATCAGCCAATCGCATGAGATGAATCTCAAAGCGGGTGATGTCTACTCACGCCAAGGCGATCCAGCCGACGCTATGTTCGTGATTCTCGAGGGGCAACTTCAAGGCCGCGGCGAGCTCGGAGGCGAAACCTTTGTCTTTGAGCTTGAGGCCGGCGACGTAACCGGATTACTGCCATTTTCGAGGATGAAGCAGTTTACCGTAAGCGGCCGAGCCCTGACGGACAGCCGCGCGCTGCGATTTCCTAGCTCGAAATTTCCGGAGCTCGTGCAGAAAATGCCGGAGCTCACCAAGCGTCTGGTGGGCTTGATGTCTGACCGGATCCGCGAAACCACGCGGCTCGAACAACAGCGGGACCGGCTGGCGTCTCTGGGAAAGCTTTCGGCAGGACTTGCGCATGAACTCAACAATCCAGCTTCTGCCGCAAAGCGTGCCGCCAGTCAATTGCGCGTTATGCTCAAGAAAATCAGGGACGCGAGTGTCGAGTTGGGAAGGCGTGATCTCACGCCCGCGCAGAAGTCGGAAATCGAGAGACTGGAAGCGTCGTTCACGCAGCAGGATGTAGTTCCGCCGGACGCGCTGACAATAAGCGACTTGGAAGGCCAGATTGATTCTCTGTTGCGCAGTCATGGACAGAACGACTTGTGGCTTCTGGCCGCTGGTCTGGCGCGTCGAAACATCAAGCCGGAGGTGGTCGAATCTTTGTTCGCAACCCTTGATCGAGATACCGCCCGAGCCGCTCTGTTCAGGATCGCCGCTTCGGAAGAAATCGCCAGTCTGTTGCACGAAATCGAGAGCAGCACCTCGCGGATATCGGACTTGGTTGGTGCCATCAAGGAATACACCCACATGGACCAGGCGCCGGTGCAAAACGTGGACGTGGTAAAGAGCCTGGAAACCACGCTTACGATCTTGAATCACAAGTTGAAACAAGGAGTGGTAGTCCAGCGCGATTACCAACGCGATCCCCTGCTGGTGAATTCGTTCGGTAGTGAGCTCAACCAGGTGTGGACCAACATCATCGACAACGCGATTGACGCCATGCACGGAAAAGGCGAGCTTCGCGTCCGAACTTACCGCGACGATGGTTGCGCTGTAGTCGAGATTGGCGATAACGGACCCGGAATTCCCGGCGAGGTACGGCCCCACATCTTTGAGCCTTTCTTTACAACCAAGGGAGTTGGGGAAGGCACAGGCCTCGGCCTAGACACTGTCCAGCGAATTGTGAAGAAACACCGGGGAAACATTCAGGTCAATTCCAGCCCCGGTGACACGCGATTTCAGGTCTGGCTCCCGTTAGCGGGGACTCCGACCTAAGGTGTCGCGAGCATCGCGAGCCCAGCCCGCGGCTCAATTGCCAGTACCAATCTGCTCGCCCTGCTTCAGGGTCCGGTCAAAGAAATCTGCAGTGGCGGTGTAAGCCCGCACCCAGTCCTTCCACATCAGGAAGCCGTGGATCTCATCTGGTAAAACCAGTTGCTCGAAGGGTACGTTCTGCGCTCGCAACCGCTGCGCCAAATCCACCGTCTGGCTAAAGGGCACGTTTCGATCATCATCGCCGTGGATAAGCAGAACCGGCGACTTCCAAGTGCTCACGTACGCATCAGGGGAGGATTCCCACGCCAACTTTACAGCGGCGTCTGCATCGGGCGGTCGCGTCGCGAGGTTGCCGAAATAGGGCCGTTCAGTAAGGAAGACGCTCCAGTCATGCACGCCGTGAAAGTCCACTCCCGCCTTGAAGAGATCGGAATTACGCGCCAGACCCATTGCGGTCAGGAATCCGCCGTACGAACCACCCCATAACCCAATCTTCGCGCCATCGACCTCTGGAAGCGACTGCAGATACCGCCCACCCGCCACAACGTCCTGGTACTCCGCTGCTCCTCGCCAGACGGTGTTGGGCGGTTCGCGAAACGCGCGGCCATACATGATACCGAGACGGTAGTTCACCGATAACACGACGTATCCGCGGCTGGCCAGGTACTGATTCATGGCGTAGGCGTTGTGGTAGTAGTCCATGTAATGGAAACCGAGCATCATCTGACGGATGGGCCCTCCGTGCGTGAAGATCAGCCCCGGAACCTTGCCGGTCGTGTTGCGGGGAACGAACAATTGGCCGTGAAGTGTTACTCCGTCGGCGCTCTTGAAGATCACCTGCTTCGGCGTCACCGGTGAAGCCGAGGGGAAGTCGCTCGGCAAAGCCTCCTTCGCGATCATGTCGCGACCTTCTGCGGTGACGACGTATGGCATGGCGGGGATGGTCGCCGTCGAACCAAAGCACAGAATGCTCTTGCCGTCGCCGGTTTGAACGGGAGACCACTCCATGGTCTCGCCATGAGTCAGCGCCTTCGGGGGCACGCCGCCGGCCACCGGCGCCTGCCACAAGTGGCGACGGTCAACATCATCCTGGTTCGAGGAGTAGATCACCCACGCCTTGTCCGCACTGAGGGTGACATCTTCCACGTCAAAGTCGCCCGGCGTGAGCAGCGTCGCCGCACCACCGTTGGCCGCAATCGAATACAGGTGATTGCGTCCATCCTGCTCGGAGGCAAAAACTACGCGTCCGTCGGCCGCAATATTGAGCGAGCCATCTTCGGTAAGTTCGGGCAGCGAGTCCTCGGGTTTCGTTCCGCTGCGCCAGAGCAAGTGACCGGTTCCGGTGGAGGCGTCGGCAACCCACAACGACCACGGCGTGGGGCGCACCGGAATCAGCGGTTGCTTCTCCTCCGTCCCAGCGATACGCACAAAGACGATCCACTTAGCGTCCGGTGACCACCGCGGCATGAAGTCTTTGTCCACGCTCGGAGCCAAGTAGCGAACCGAGTCGCGGTCGAAGTCGTAAATGGCCACGAAACTGTGGGTGTCGCGCTCGCTGACGAAGGCGAGATGTTTGCTGTCAGGTGACCATTTGGGCTGGTCCGCGGCGCCGCGCACCGTTGCTAGTTCTTTGGCTTGCTGCTTGCCATCGACGCTCGCCAGCCACAACTTCTTTTTCGCGGACCACACCGCCCACTTGCCGTCTGGCGAAATCGCGATGTCTTCGCAACCTTCCTCGGGGCAGCCCATGTCACCGAGCAGCCGAGGCGCCGCGTCTTTGGCGTCCACATCGATCGCGTAGACCTGCTGTTTGGCGCCCTTGGTCCAACTCGCAGGATTCGCGCTCTCCAGCGCTCCGTTCAGCTCGCTGCCCATCGCGTAGAGTGCCGTTTTTCCGTCGGGCGTGAGTCGCAAGCTGGCGATGGGCTGGCCGTCATCCTGGTTGTAATGCGTGACCTGGCGCGCGGTCTTCGCGAAGTCAGGGCCGTCAGCCACCCACACATTGCGGACGCCTTTGGCGTCGAAGACCCAAGCCACGTGACTGCCGTGCTCGGCTGCCACCAGCCCGGTGGGAAAGGGCGAACTCAAGACTTGCTCGAGGGTGAACGGAGACTGCGCCCATGCAGCCAGTGTGATGCTCAGGACCAAGGCGACGGCAAAGTGAAAACGCAGATTGGTAAGTGGCATAGTTCGCAAGGGTACTCGAAGCACATCCTGTCTGCCAATAGCGGGGAGACCATTTGTCGGTAGCACATGATATGTCCGGTTGAGATAGCACGTGATCTGTCCGCTTTGCGGGCGGCGAGAGTAGGAGATCATGCTCAGCATGGTTGGTTACTCGAAGGCCGCGATGGAGCGGGCGATGAAGGTACAGGAAGTGATTCTGCGGGCTATGGCGAAGAAGATTACCTGGTGGCAGGCAGCCGAGATTATCGGCATCAGCGACCGGTCAATGCGGCGCTGGCGGGAGCGGCTGGAAGCGTTTGGCTATGACGGATTGTTCGACCGGCGGCGGGGGCGGGCTTCTCCCAAACGAGTTCCTCTGGCTACCGTCGAGCAGGTCCTGGGGCTGTATCGGGATCACTATTTCGATCTGAATGTGCAACATTTCCACGAGAAGCTGGGCGCAAAGCACGGCATTCACCTGAGCTACACCTGGGTGAAACAAGCGCTGCAAGGAGCCGGGCTGGTAGCGCGGGGTCGCAAACGCGGAGTGCATCGCAAGCGGCGCGAACGGCGGCCGTTGCCCGGCATGCTGCTGCACATCGATGGCAGCCGTCATCGCTGGTTTCAGGACGAGCGCTGGTACGACCTGATCGTCATCCTGGATGATGCTACCAGCGAGATCTACTATGCGCAGTTGGTGGAGGAAGAATCGACGGCGACGGTGATGGCCGGATTGCGGGAGGTGGTCGAACGCCAAGGGCTATTCTGCGCCCTCTACAGCGACCGCGGCAGCCATTTCTGGCTTACCCCCAAGGTGGGAGGCAAGGTCGATCCTCATCGCCTGACGCAAGTGGGACGTGCTCTGCGCGAGTTGGGAGTGCAGATGATTCCCTCCTACTCGCCACAGGCGCGCGGGCGCAGCGAGCGCAGCTTCGGGACCTGGCAAGGGCGTCTGCCACAGGAGCTGCGGCTGCATGGGATCACGACGGTGGAAGCGGCCAACCGGTTTCTGCGGGAACACTACATCGCCGAGTTCAATGGTCGTTTTCAGGTGGCGCCGGCGCAACGCGGCAACGCGTTTCTCCCTTGTCCACGTAGAAATCTGGATCTGATCTTCGCTCTGCAGTTTGAGCGCACGGTCAACCGGGACAACACCGTCAGCTTTCAGAACCTGCAGCTGCAGATTGAGCGGGTGAAGTGGCGAGGGACGCTGGAGGGCTGCAATGTCATGGTTCACCAGCATCTGGACGGAACCATCAGCCTTACCCACGGGCCGCATCGGCTGGGACGCTATAGCGCCCAAGGTGCGGCCATAATCTCAACCCAAAACGCCGCGGCCAACGCTGTGGAAAAGACGCTCCGTGGAAAAGTCCAAAAACAGACTTTTCCACCGCGCTTGGAAATCCCGCAAAGTACGCGGGATTCCCACTTTCCCACAGCCACGACGGCTACTAGTTTATGAGTCAACCCAAAAACCAAAACCGGACATTTCACTTGCTACGAAAAGCGGACATTTTAACTTGCTACGAACATAGCGGGGAGACCATTCGCCGATCACGTCGGATTCTTCCGTGACACTGCATCGGGGATATCGGGTGAGGAAGTGCAGATCTTCAAGCGCAGCCTAAATGTTCATAAGAAGCCCTGTTTTCGCCAAATGACACCCAACGTCCGATTCTCCGTCACTCAGCCGTAGCGGATCACGTGTTGGTACTGTCCCGCAGAGTTAGCCGTATGTCGCACCCAGTCGCGTAAAATCATCGCCATGCCCACAGAGCAGGAAACTGGCTCGCTCGCTGTATTAAAACGCGTACCTATCTTCTCGAGTTTGTCCGAGCAGGAATTCTCCTTCCTGACCTCTCACCTCTTGCAGCGCAAGTTCTCGCCCGGTGAAATCATCTTCGGCGAAGGCGACCCTTGTTCCGGGCTGTACGTAGTGCAGTCGGGTAACGTTCGAATCTTTAAGAGTTCGGCCGGTGGACGGGAGCAAGTGCTTTCCATCGAGGGCCCGAGCAGCTCAATTGCCGAATTGCCCGTCTTCGATGGTGGAAACTATCCTGCATCAGCCCAAGCGGTCAGCGATAGCACGCTGCTTTTCTTCAGTCGGCAGGATTTTCAGGCGTTATGTCTGCAGCATCCGGAGGTCGCGCTCAAAGTCCTGCGGGTGGTCGGCGGACGCCTGCGCCGCCTAGTGGGCATCATCGAAGAGCTATCGTTCACCACGGTCCGCCATCGGCTCATCGCGTTGCTGGTGCGACTGGGCAAGGCGGAAGGCTCGCGGAACGGAGATGCCATCACTCTGACCCTGCCAGTCAACAACAGCGAACTGGCAGCGCAGATCGGAACCGTACGAGAACTGGTGTCGCGCAACCTTAGCCGGCTACAGGCTGAAGGACTAATTCAGGTTGACAATCGCGCCCTTCAGATTCCATCGCTAAAGCGTCTCGAAGCGGAATTGCAAGCCTCCGGCGGCTAGCACAGGCGCAGCAATCCACTCCACCGAAATTCTCCCGAGGAATAATGATTTCATTCAGCCGTGACAGAAGTCATAGTGGCCGTGCGCATCGGCAACTAGTCTGACTTCCAAGGCGGGTCCGGTGCATTGCTCCGGTACTCGCAGGAG
Source organism: uncultured Acidobacteriaceae bacterium (assembly GCA_963699185.1). GTDB lineage: Bacteria > Acidobacteriota > Terriglobia > Terriglobales > Acidobacteriaceae > DASRAA01. The sequence continues at coordinate 4,156,440 of OY969419.1, forward strand.
GAAATTGAAATGACACTGACCGCAACCAAAACCGTGGGCGAGATTGCAGCGGAGGCGCCCAGTGCGACGCGCGAATTTGAAAAGCTTGGAATCGATTATTGCTGCGGCGGAAGCCGCACCTTGGGCGAGGCCTGCGCGGCCGCCAACATCCCGATTGACGAGGCGCTGGCACGCTTGGAAAAAAGCGTGTCGTACATTCAGTCCGGCGACAGCACGCATTGGCAGAACCAGTTGTTGGCCGACCTCATCGCTCACATCACCAGCGCCCACCACGTCTTTGTTCGCGAAGAGAGCCCGCGCATCGAAGCCCTCGCCGCAAAAGTAGTTGGGGTGCACGGTAAGAACCATCCGGAACTGTCGCAGGTGCAGGCAATCTTCTCCGCGCTCGCCGAGGAGTTACGAGTTCACCTGATGAAGGAAGAGCAAGTTCTTTTCCCCTACGTGCTGCTCATGGAAGAGAGCTCACTGGCAGGAGAGCCGGCTCCACCGGCGATGTTTGGAACGGTCATGAACCCCGTGCGCATGATGATGCGGGAGCACGATGGGGCTGGCGAAGCGCTACGTTCGCTGCGGTCGGTCACCAGCGAGTACACTCTCCCGGCAGACGCGTGCATCAGCTATCGCACGCTATACCAGGCGTTGCAGGGCTTCGAGTCTGATTTACATCAACACATCCACCTGGAAAACAACATTCTTTTCCCACGTGTCGTCGCAATGGAAGCCAAGGGTTAACTAACGGCACACGGTTCAGCAAGCAACTCTCTTGTTTGGAGGCATGGTCTTCATGCAATACAAGAAGTTATGGATCGCGATGGCAGTCGTGAACTCGGGTGACTAGCTCCGCGATTGTGATCCAGACCTATGCTGCTGGTTTCCTCCAGCAGCATTTTTTGTTGGGCTGCAGCGATACGTCCCCTACTGATATTTGCAGCTACAACACATTTGATCGGTTGTGACCTAAGTCATAGTTAGCGGGTCCGAGCTTCCCATAACCTGAAGTGGAAAGGATGCAGTCGTGCCAGTCGTGCAGCTATACAGCTCCGGATCGTCAGCGTCAGTCCTGGATCAGATCGACGCTGTATCCAAGAACTCCGTCGCCTTCTCCTCTCCTCTTCTGGTGCGTACCAACGGCGGTCCAAAGCCGGGGCGCAAAAAACTTGTTCGCCGCGACGATCACGAGTACTCGCAGGCACTGCGCCTTGGTGTCCAGGTTCTCTTCGTAGCCTTGAACCTGTGGATCGGGATCCAGTTCTACTTATGGGTACGCTGGGCAGAATCCGAGGCGAGAGCGTTGGTCGAGACCGTTGACCGTGAACGCGCCGCTTTCATCAAGAAATACTTCCACGTCAAATGGCCAAACCGGTGGCTTTACCACGCGATGCTCAATACGGCAGCTGGGGACGAAATGGTCATTCGGGCGATTTTGAGCTTTCATAACAACGCCACTTCAGGACAGCTCGCGTTGCCGGCTCATGATAAGTAAAAGTCAAAGTGCGCAGCGATCCATTCTTGCCGAATTGTAAGAATTTGTGTTTCCCTCCATTAAATTCCACAATCAAACGCGCCTGAGAACAGCAGCAACAACGCGATCGCAGCGGGTTGCCGGAAAAGTGAATAAGTCGCGAACACACTGACCCGACTGGCGGTACAAGGCACGACGCACCGGGGCATGTGAGTCGCCTGACATCACTACGCGAAGTCGATTTTCCGTCAACTGACACGAATGTGGACGAACGCAGATACCAATCTGGAGATTTTGCGCGCAACTGCCCGTCATCCGGCCAATACCGTGCGCGGGGGAAAGGGTGTCACGGCCCCGAGTGACTTGCGAAGAGCGGTTTTGCTTCCGCTGGTCTTTTCCTGGCATGCACTGTACCAAAAATACACGGCGGCATACGCTCGCCACGGCCGCCAGGCTTCGGCGCGATCCTCCAGCTCTCGCGAACTTGTCAAACCCAGAGAGTGCAGAAGGCCAAGGTCACCAGAGGGAAAGGCATCAGGTTCACCGAGAGCTCGCATTGCCACGTATTGCGCCGTCCACTTGCCGATACCTGGAATTTCGCAAAGTCGATCCTCAAAGGCGTCAGCATCTATGTCACCGCTGAACCGGATCTTTCCGTCACTCACGGCGCGAGCGAGGCGGCGAACTGTCTCAGCGCGCGTCGTGGTCAGCCCGATGGTGCGCAGGTCGGCCTCGGTGAGAGTTTCGGCGGTGGGGAATATGTAAGTCAGATTGCCTGCCGCGCTGCACGGTTGTCCAAAGGTTCGAGCCATGCGGCCTGCGAGGGCTGTCGCTCCCTTGACAGTAATCTGCTGGCCGAGAATGGCGCGCGTCGCTAGTTCGAAGCCGTCCCAGCAGCCCGGCACTCGCAGTCCTGGCTCCTGCTTGACCCTTCTCGCCAACTCGGGTTCGGTTCGCAAAGTGCGTACGATGGCTGACCAGTCCGCATTCAGATCGAACATGGCGCGAATGCGCTCGACAATCATATAAAGCAAGCTGGGGTCGCCGAATTGGACGCGCGCGACCAGCGAGTTGCTTGACTCCTCGAATGAGACTTCGAAATAGCCTCGGCTGCCGCGGAGAGAAATCGAACGGCGATAACTGCCGCCCTCCACCATCTCGACGCCAGGAACCGCGCGCTCCGAAAGGAACGTAAGCATGCCCTTCCAGTTGTACGGAGGGCGGAAGCGAAGCCGGAAGACATACTGATTTTCCGGCTGGATCCGCGACTGCCGCACCAGCGCCCTGATTTGCGTCGGGGTGCGGTGATAAGTCTTGCGAATGTTTTCGTTGAAACGGCGCACGCAACCGAAGCCGGAAGCCAGCGAGACTTCGCTCATCGGTAATGTGGTTTCATCGATCAGTTTCTTGGCGAAATGAAGACGCCGGGTCTGGGCCACAGCGCTAGGCGTCGCACCCAGGTGCTTGAGGAAAAGCCGTCGAAGATGACGCGAGCCAACCCCAAGTCTCTCGGCGAGCGCTTCTACTCCACCGTCTGTGAGGCCGCTCTCGCTGATCAATCGCAAAGCCCGCGCCACCGTGCTTGGCGTTCCCACCCACGCAGGGGTTCCGGGCGAGCACTCGGGCCGGCATCGCAAACAGGGGCGAAAGCCGGCTTCCGCCGCCGCAGCGGCTGTCGGGAAATAGCGACAATTCTTTTCTTTGGCTGTAGGCGCCGGACAAATCGAACGGCAGTACACGTGGCTGCCGATTACACCGATAAAAAACTTGCCGTCGAAGCGGGGATCGCGCGACAGCCTCGCCCGTGAACATATCCGCCAGTCCAGCATCATTTCGCTTTCCCCACCGAGGGTAACCCATCCCGCAGCGAAAAGTAGACGTTTTCGGACCGCGTTCTGATCGGTTCCGAAAAATCCCCAGCCCAGTGGCCGCACTATTCTGACGTGAGTGCGGAATGGGCCAGTGAATGCAAAACAGCATGCACTTTCTTTGTGGCCTTGTGATGGACAGCGTGAAGAGAAGTGCCGCAGACAGCGACGCCCGCAAACGTCCAAGCTGCGGACATCGAAGTCCCGAAACGTCCAATCGCGTTCGGCGATTCGATCTAGGGTGGACGAAATGAGCGGACTGGTCGCCCACCGACCGGTTCCCTCGAAAAACAACCCATAAGCGGGACTGCGGCCGGCACGCCACCAGCCGCGTTCCCGCGTTTTACCGATGAACCTTTCCACCAACGATCGAGGGAGACAAAATGAAAACCACGATTCTGACGTGCATGACGGCGATGATTTTGCTGGTTCCAATGGCCGGCCACGGACAAGGCACCGACACAAGCCAGAAGGCAGACAACCCGTCTGCGCGGTATCGCGTATTTAACCTGGGTACGCTGGGAGGGACCTCCAGCTCCGCCAACACAATTAACAATCTAGGATGGGCGATCGGGGCGGCCAATCTGACGGGAAACACCGCCGGCCACGCTACTGTTTGGGCTTATGGACTGGAACTCGACCTGGGCACTCTCGGCGGCTTGAACAGCGCCGTGGCGTGGCCGGTCAAGAACAACGCCGGCTTGATTGCAGGCATTGCGGAGACAGCGACTCTAAATCCTCTGGGAGAGGGTTGGAGTTGCTCGGCGTTTTTCCCCACTGCGCCTACCTTCCATAATTGTCTTGGATTTGTCTGGCAGTGGGGCGTCATGACACCTCTGCCGACTCTGGGCGGTTACAACGGATACGCTGCCGGGATAAACAACCGCGGTCAGGTGGCGGGTTGGGCCGAGAATACGGTTCACGATCCTACCTGCGTCGCGCCGCAGGTGCTGCAGTTTGAGCCGGTCGTCTATGGTCCCGGCAGCGGCAAAATTCAGCAACTGCCAACCTTCCCCGGCGATCCGGACGGCGCTGCCACGGACATCAACGATCAGGGACAGGTGGTTGGCATTTCCGGCACCTGCTTTGTCGCGGTTGGTTCGTTCAGTGCAGCGCATGCCCTGCTCTGGCAGAACGGTAACGTGACCAACCTGGGGAGCCTCGGTGGAGTTGCGTGGAATACACCAGTCGCCATTAACAACCGCAGTGTGGTCGTCGGATTCTCTGACCTGCCTGGAGACGAAGATGGCAATCCGAACTTCCACGCGTTTATCTGGACAAAGAGCAGCGGAATGCAAGACCTCAAAACGCTCCCGGGCGATGCGATCAGCGAAGCCACCGGGGTCAACGACCAGGGACAGGTAGTCGGCGTGTCGTATGGCGCAGGCTTCTCCAACCCTCGGGCGGTACTTTGGCAGAATGGCAAGATCGTCGATCTCAACACGCTGATTCCGGCTGGTTCGCAACTCTATCTGCTGTCGGCCAACGACATCAACGACGAAGGGGTGATTGCCGGCCAGGCTTGCGTGCTAATCAACGGAGCCTGCACGAGCAACAGCGAAACACCCGCATTCCTGGCAGTCCCGCGAGGCGATGGCTGGGATTCCAGTGCGACGGAATCGACGAGCGCGCAGTCTGTTAACCCAGCGCGTTCCAAAGTAGTGGTGCCGGAGAATATCCGCCGGCAAATGATGCAGCGCCACGGATTATGCCTGCAAGCGGGCGCGGCGACCGGGCAGTGACAATCGGCAGATCGGAGCGAGGGCCGGGGTGACCCGCGCCCTCACTGTGGAGCGCTCCAAGCTTCAGCGGGCGGTGACGCAAGAGGACTTTGAGATGAATCTGGTACCTTCAGCGGCCGCGGAAACAGCTCAGAACGGGGTAACGTTTCATTTCTTGGAGTCGGATGGATCGCTCTTCACACGCTTCTGGACCTACGGTGTGCTTGTACTTCCTAGCGGCTCGCCTGCGATGATTCTCAATTACCTTCATGAATTCCGATTGGCGAGATGTATCTCGAGAATTGCAGGAGATTGGGCTAGTTCGACTCCAAGTGCGGACACCTGACTACGGTCTCCAAGATGTTCGCAATCGCCCGTGAGCGGGCGGGACTGCCAAAAAGTGTCGTGCTGTACCCGGCCCGTCATACCTTTGGCACGGACGTGTTGGAGGGCACGAAAAACCTTGCCGTAACCATGGATGTAATGGAACATACCAACCCGAAGATGATGATGCGTTACCAACACCCTGAGTACACAAGGAGGCGCGTAAAGCCATCAATCGGAGGAACGTGCGCAATGGGTGTGGGCCAACTCTTGGGCCAAGTTCAAAAACGGGCGCTCGGGCGAGCGCCTAAGTGCTCTGAAACCTGGAGCCGACGATCGGACTTGAACCGATGACCTGTCGATTACGAATCGACTGCTCTACCAACTGAGCTACGTCGGCCTCTCTTGGATTGTAAATGCACTTGGAGACCCGGTAAAGCCAGGTTAAGTCCCGGTTTTCCACCGAGGTACACCGAAATGCACTTGCGCTCGGCAGCCAGTCCGCCGATAATCATCGTAGAGTTCCGGAGCCACTACGGGCTTACATGAATCGATTTTGCCGAGCTGACGTACTGCGGATTCTGCACATCACCACCAAGCAACTCACTGGGTGGCAGCGAGCTGGATTGGCGCCGGTTTCCGATCAGTTCTCGTTCTTCGACCTCATTCAACTCAAGAAAGTGCGTGATCTTCGCGCCAAGCGGTTGCGCTCGGCGGTTATTCGCGAGTCGCTCGTCGCCATGCGGAAGCAGGTTGCCGGAATGGAGAACCCGCTGCTCGAAGCCAGCGCTTTCAGCGTCGGGAATCGGGTGGCGTTTCGCCATGATGGCCGATCTGTGGAGCCGGTCGCCGGACAGTACGTGCTCGAATATGAACCTCAAGGCGCTGTCGTCTCTACAAAGGTTAGACCGATAGTCCGAGCCGACTCTGCCGCCGACCTCTTCGCCCGTGGAGTCGCCCTCGAAGAACACCCCAGCACGCATGACGAAGCCATTGCGGTCTATCTTCGGGCGTTGGAGTTTGATTCAAAGCATCCGGCCACGCATATCAACCTGGGAACGCTCTACTACAACCGGCAGGATTTCGTCTCTGCCGAAAAGCACTATCGGCTGGCGATTGAGGCCGATCCGCGCTACGCGCTGGCATACTTCGACCTGGGCAATGTGTTGGACGAAACCGCGCGGATCGACGATGCGATCACCGCTTACCGCACAGCGATCAGATTGGCTCCGACCTACGCAGATGCACACTACAACCTTGCCCTGGCCTACGAACGACAACGTCAGCCTCGCCGGGCGCTGGAACACTGGAAGGCATACGCACGACTCGATCGCATAGGACCGTGGTCGGTGCACGCGCGGAACCAGATTGCGCGGATATTAGAAGGCGACAAACTCAAGATGGTCTTCCGCCGAGAGCCGTAATCCCCTAACGATCGCCAGATTAATCTCCAGCTCAAGCCGCAGATACTTCGGCGAGTCTCCGTTTCCCGGTGTTCGTAAATGGACGACGCCTCCGGTTGCGGACAAGTCTTCCGCAATACGATGCAGCCTGCCCGAAGCCAAGCTTCTGATTCACAAGTGTTTGTCCGGGGGAAGAAGGTGGCGACGCAGTTGCACTCCGTATCTGTCTGAGTTCGCGGGGGCAACGGCATGACCACGTTATTGCACGACATTCTTTACGCATTTCGCCAAATGCGAAAGTCGCCCGGCTTCACGATAATTGCGGTGATTACGCTAGCGCTGGGAATCGGCGCTAATGCCGCGATCTTCACGCTGGTGCACGCAATTCTGTTGCAGCCGCTGCCGGTGAAGAATCCCGGCGCACTGTATCGCTTGGGCGCACACGAGGTGGACTGTTGCGTGACCGGCGGCTTTCAGGATGAGTGGGACCTTTGTTCTTACGCGCTCTACCAACAGATAAAAAAACAGACCCCCGAGTTTGAAGACTTGGCCGCACTCCAGGCTGGAATCTGGAATATCAGCGTCCGGCGTGCCGGCGACAATAGCCCTGCCCTCCCTCTCCACGACGAGTACGTCAGCGGAAACTACTTTTCACTTTTCGGACTGCGCCCTTCGTTGGGTCGCCTGCTGACGCCATCCGACGATCAAAGGAATGCGGCTCCGGCCGCGGTGATGAGTTATCGCGCCTGGCAAAACTACTACGCCAGCGATCCCTCGATCATTGGCTCGACCGTCGCGATCGATGGCTTTCCCGTTACGGTTGTGGGTATTGCCCCCGCCGAATTCTTCGGTGATCGGCTCACCGAGACGCCTCCCGACTTCTGGTTGCCCTTGGCGATAGAACCCGCAGTGAACGGGAAAACAGCAATGCTGAAGAGTGACAATCTGCACTGGCTTTATGTAATGGGGCGACTCAAGCCCGGCGTCTCACCGTCGCAGGTGCAGTCGAAAGTCACGGTCGAACTGCAGCAATGGCTCAACAGTGGTGAGGGCGCGAGCACCGTCGGCGACGGTGACCGTAGCCTAATCGCAAAACAAAAAGTGCTGATGCTACCAGCAGCGAGCGGTGTCGCTGTGATGGCCAGGGACACGGCGAAGGGCCTACGGTTGCTGATGGCGCTGTCCGGACTGGTGCTGCTCATCGCTTGTGCGAACATCGCCAACTTGCTCTTGGCACGCGGAGTGGCCCGCAAGCTGCAGACGTCCGTTCGGCTGGCCTTGGGAGCGCGGCGGATTCGCCTAGTTCGGCAACTGCTTACGGAAAGCGTTTTGTTGGCAATACTCGGCGGAGCAGTAGGCCTGGTGGTTGCGTTTCTCGGAACCCGCACCATTCTGGCCATGGCGTTCCGGGGATCCGACTACATCCCGATCGATCCCGCCCCGTCGACGCCCGTCCTGTTGTTCTCCTTCACTCTCGCATTCATCACAGGCGTGGTGTTCGGAGTGGCACCAGCCTGGATCGCGTCCCATGCAGACCCGTCAGATGCGCTACGAGGCGCGGGCCGATCGACCACCCACGGCGCTTCCATACCCCAGAAGACCCTGGTGGTGGTGCAGGCCGCACTTTCGCTCGTGCTGGTGGCGGGAGCAGTCCTAATGGTCCAGAGCCTGCGCAAACTGGAGCACCAGAGCTTTGGATTTCAAACCGACGCGCGTTACATCGTCCGAGTGGACCACGCCTTCCTGGGCCTATCGCCCGAGCAACAGGCCGAGCGATATCGCGAGCTTGAACAGCAGATGAGGAGCATACCGGGTGTCATCACCGCAAGTTATTCGATGTACAGCCCCATGGGAGGCGACAATTGGAGCACCTCCGTCTACATGCTGGGTCGCACCCATCTTTCGGGCGAAAACGGCGATCACGCGTCTTGGCTCCGCATCGGGCCAGACTACTTTGCGACGATTGGAACACGGCTGCTGCGGGGACGTACGATCGGCGAACAGGACACGCCGAATTCGACGAAGGTTGCGGTCGTCAACGAGCGGTTTGCCAAGAAGTTCTTCAAGGACCAGGACCCCATCGGCAAGCATTTCGGCAGCAACGATCCCGAACACACCACTGACTTTGAGATCGTCGGTGTAGTGGAGGACGCCAAATACCAGGACACGCACGGTCAAGCGTACTCCACGTTTTTCCTGCCTTACCTGCAAAACGTGGAGTACGCCGATCCATCCCTGATTGCCGGCCAGATGAAGTCGCAGAGGATCCAGGCCATCGAATTGCACGTTGTCGGTCAGCCTGAAAACCTCGAAAGTGCCGTACGGCACGAGTTGGCGAGTCTCGATCCGGACTTGACCGTCCTGCGCATGACCAGCTTTGGCGAACAAGTCAGCGAGGCGTTCAACCAGGAACGGCTGCTGGCACGGTTGACCAGCCTGTTCGGCTTGCTGGCGCTGACCCTCGCTTCCGTCGGGCTTTACGGCGTCACGGCTTACACGGTTGAGCAGCGCACTCGTGAGATTGGGATTCGTGTGGCTGTCGGAGCCACTCGCGCCAACGTAGTAGGGATGGTGCTGAACGGTGCATTCCGGCAGGTAGCTCTGGGATTGGCGATTGGGATTCCGCTTGCACTGTTGAGCGGATGGTTGATCTCGAGCCAGCTCTTCGAAGTAAAGGGACACGATCCCCTGGCCCTCGGCCTCGCGGCATTATCGCTTGCGTTGTGTGCCGTTGTCGCAGGATTGATACCAGCGAAGCGGGCGGCCTCAATCGAACCCATGCAGGCACTCAGGACGGAGTAGCCGACAGCCAACCGCGCAGTTTGTTTGAACTGCCAGCCTTCCGTAATATGCTGGGCACCTCGTCCCGGAGCGCAGCGAGGGACGGAATATCTAAGCCCACCGTTTCAACGGTGGGAAGGCACGAAAATTTTCCCCAAGTCCCGGAGGTCGCCGCGCCGACCGAAGGGACGACGTTGCAACGCCCAGCGAGATTCGCCCTCGCTGGGCTTTTCTCGACGGGTGTCCCACTCAAGCCGATTTTGCTTGGGTGGGTCTTTTCGCTCGAATCGAAAACACTGTGGGTCCCCATCCTTTTCGCCCTCTGCGGGCGAAAAGGGTGGGATAGTGAACTCATAGCTCTAAGCTGCTAATTGCTGGCTGCCACTACTTCCAAGCCCGAGTGGGCGCGAGCCCGCGGTACCTGTTCCTCTGTCAAATTCCGAGCCGGCTTCAGCCGGCGACACTTCTTTCACGAAGACTCCCATGCGAGCCATTTGTCGGATCGCTTACGATAAGGCCTGTAGCTGTTGAAAAACTCGTTGGGAGCGTTCATGCCGAAAAAACAAAGCCTCAGGATGCTCTATGAACGATTTTCTCGGACTGGGGATACATTTCTGGTCATTCCCTTTTCGAAGAAACGGACTTTTTCAACAGCTACTCGTCTGCGGCCGAGTACGCCGTGTGCTCCATATTTACAAGAGTTCAACAAACGGCCATTAAGACAATTTCGCTTGAATTCTGCCCGTGGTGGAGTTTAGGCTAAACGGCACTTAATTCTTCCGCGTCCTCGATTCGATTGCCGCGCCCTGCGGCAGCCGTATCGCGATTGCTCCTGGTTCGACTAGCGCGAGCCCGACCTATCGGCTCGCCTGATTTTGGAGGGAATATGAAAGCCAAACTCACATTTTTGTTTGTGGTTCTCACCGTTGCGCTCAGCTTCATCGCGTGCTCTGAAGAGAAGAAGCCAGCCGCCACTGCTCAGCCCGGTGTCGAAGAAGCGGTCAACACCGCAGTCGATGCCTATGTCTATGGCTACCCGCTGGTCACGATGGATATGACCCGCAAGCAATTTACAAACGTAGCCACGCCCGACGCGGCGCACGCCCCCATGGGACAGATTCTCAAGTTTCGGACGTATCCGGCGTTCGATAACCATACCGTCACCGCTCCCAACGCGGATACCCTGTACACGACGGCGTGGCTTGACGTTTCCAAGGAGCCGTACATTCTGAGTGTTCCCGACATGGGGGACCGCTACTACCTGCTGCCAATGCTCGACGGTTGGACGGACGTCTTCCAGGTTCCCGGTAAGCGCACCGCCGGCGATAAGGCCCAGAAGTACGCCATCACTGGACCCGGATGGTCTGGCACGCTGCCTGCAGGGGTGACGGAATACAAGTCGCCAACTGCGATGGTATGGCTGCTGGGCCGAATTTACTGCACTGGCACCCCCGCCGACTACGCAGCGGTACACGCCTGCAGGACAAATTCTCCCTCGTTCCGCTGAGTTCCTATGGCAAGCCCTACGCGCCTCCCGCAGGTCAGGTCGACGCCAACGTTGACATGAAGACCGCGATCCGCGACCAGGTCGATCACCTGGATGTTGTCGCCTACTTCACTTACCTGGCGCAATTGATGAAGAGCAATCCCCCAGCGGCTGAAGATGCACCGATGGTGGCAAATATGGCGAAGATCGGTTTGGTGCCGGGGCAGGATTTCGATCCCAGCAAGCTCGGGGCGTTCGACAAAGAGGCCATAAAGGTGGTGCCGAAACTCGCTCAAGTGAAGATCATGGAGTACTTCAAGAAGGCGGGCCAGCCCGTTAACGGGTGGATGTTCACGACGAAGACGGGCATCTACGGCACAGATTACTTGCAGCGTGCGTTAATCACTGCCATCGGGCTCGGCGCTAACCGTCCGCAGGACGCGGTTTATCCCACCGGCGAAAAGGACGGGAGCGGAGACGACTTCGATGCCGCCTCGAAGAAGTACGTGATGCACTTTGACAAAGGACAGATGCCGCCAGTCAACGGCTTCTGGTCGCTCACCATGTACGATGCAACTTACTTCTTCGTGCCGAACCCGCTCAACCGTTACACCCTGAGCGAGCGCAACAAGTTCGTCACCAACGCTGACGGTTCGGTCGACCTGTATCTCCAGGCTGATTCACCGGGCAAGGCGAAGGAAGCCAACTGGCTGCCCGCTCCCAAGGCCAAGTTCGTTCCCATGCTGCGGCTGTATTGGCCCAAAGAGACCCCACCATCAATCCTCGATGGGAGCTGGAAACCGCCGGCGATCAACGAGGCAAAGTAGGCCGGGCTTCATTTTGACTGGGGCGAAAGATCACCGTCCCGGTCATTTTCTTGGTCGGAAGTCCGATCTCAGCTTTCGCCGTGCGCCGGGCGGCGGACCACAAGCTACAGAATTGTCTGGCCCACTAGCTCGAAAGACGAACTACGAGGACTGAAATCATGAAACGGATTTTGCTGTTGTCGCTTTCCCTGATCTTGTCGGGGCTGGCTTGGTCGCAGGATGTGCCGCAGAAGCTGACGCTTGTCGTAGCCGGCCAGTCGGGCCAAATACCGATTGTCCAGGTGAACGGCAAGTCTTATGTTGACGTCGATGCGCTGGCACGACTCACGAACAGTTCCGTGAGTTTCAAGGGGAATCAGGTCATCTTGACTCCGCAGGGTTCGCCCCCGAGCATGCCGACGGCGGCTCCCGAACGTTCGACCGCTGCCGGGCCGCTAAAGCTCGTCGCCGATAAGGAACAGCCAGCGGATCCTGAACCTTCGGACGCTCCTGATCCGCAGGCAAAGCCGCCCGCTACCGATCAAAAGCCAGAGGCCGCAGTTTCCGAGGAGGCCCAGGCGGCGGCGTTGCAGAAGGCGACGCAGAACCCGGTCGCGAACCTCATCAGTGTTCCCCTGCAGAACAACACCAACTTCGGCTATGGGCCTTACAACCGCACTCAGGACGTGCTGAACATCCAGCCGGTCATACCCGCGCACCTCGGCAAAAAGTGGCTGCTCATCTCCCGCATCATTCAGCCGATTGTGTGGCAGCCGTATCCCAACCAGAACAGCGGCGGCGAATACGGGCTGGGCGACATGAATCCTTCGTTCTTCCTCTCGCCCGCCAAGCCCGGCAAGGTGATCTGGGGCGTCGGCCCGGCGTTCGTGATACCAACCGCTACCAGCACCATTACGGGGCAGGGCAAGCTCAGCATGGGACCGTCGTTCGTCGCGCTGGCCCAGCCCAAGCACTGGACAATTGGCGCACTGGCCAATAACGTCTGGTCGGTTGCAGGTTCGGGCGGACGTCCACCAGTCAATCAGTTTCTGCTGCAGTATTTCATCAACTACAACATGAAAAAGGGCTGGTATCTGTCGATGTCGCCCATCCTCACCGCCAACTGGAGGGCCAGCAGCGGCAACATTTGGACGGTACCCTTCGGCGGCGGTGTAGGAAGAATCATGAAGCTGGGATTCCAGCCGGTGAATATCTCCGGGGAGTTCTACGGCAACGCGGTCTATCCCGCGGGAACTTCGTCGTGGAGCATGCGGCTGCAGCTCGCTTTCCTGTTCCCCAAGTTCACCAAGGAGCAGGAGAAGATGATGATGGAGATGAAGCTCAAACAGTTGGAGCAGGAACAGCAGCAGGGAGCGCCACCGAAAAAGTGATAACGAAGAACCGCTATCAAAGTGCTCGATTGTTCGCGTTCAGCGAAAGTGGGCGAGTTCGATTCGAGGACCTAGGGAATAAAATCCTAATACATCAGCGGCTTAGAACTGCTCCATCCGATCGGCTCGAATAGCGAATGTGAAATCGCCATATCGCAACTAATCTCGACCGTGGCCGGCTGCCCCACCGCTTCGTCCTCCATCGGCGACAGCGCAGGACCGGCGAGCTTTCATATCCCTGGTTGCTAATTGCTAGTTGCTAGCTGCTCCCATGTCACATTGTCCTGTGCCGCACGACCTTGATCGCCCGAACCTATTTCGCGTAAACAATGGAACGTGAGGCGAGGGATTTGTGTCCCTTGCCGGCGCCGCGCCCAGCGCACGGCAAGTTCCGTTCTTTGACAATTTCCCGAGGGCAAGATTCCCGTCAGCACGCCGCGGACGGGTTCCAACCTGTATGCAAAGTATGCTTTGTATGACGCTTTTGGGTGCCGGAGTGTATGTAAAGTATGTTTTGTATGCACGTGAGCTGTATGTAAAGTATGTAAAGTATGTCGCAATACCAAGCTAAAACGCCCAACTTTGCCAGCTAAGTACCAGGGCCACACATGGATACATATACCTCCATTAAGAATCAATCGCTTAGAGACAATTTTACCCTAAACCATTGATTTTAAAGAAACGCAAGAATTTTTGTGCTTACTGCGACGTCCGGGTCGCCACGTTCGACTTGATCCACTTAGCGATCTCGTTGATCACATCTTCTGAGACATTTCCCGCGACCGAGTAGTCTTCTGGACTCGCTGTCCCTGAACCGGTTCCGGGCATGAACAGGTGGGTGTAGGCCGGATAAAACTTGAAGGTCGCGTGAGGGTCGCTGGCCAAGGCCTTCTTCCAAACTTCGAAATCAGCGGTAGTGACTTGATAGTCCCTGCCGCCCTGCAAAACGAGGATCGGAATCTTCAGACTTGCTGCAGTCTTGCCCGGATCATACTTCTGTAAATCCAGAAAGTACGATCCAGGGATGGGTGAGCCGAAGAAATCCACCATAGCGTCGGGTTTGAGTGTTGGGCTGGCTACCTGGGCCGCAATGGATTCTGCTTTCTCGATTTCCTTCTTGTCCTCGGGAGTCGGGGCGCCGGTCAATCCGGCGATGTACTTTATCTGTTCCAGAACTACCTGTCCGATCGGTCGAGCCGTACCTGCCAGGATGATGATTCCGGCGACCTGCGGATCCTGAGCGGCGATGCGGGGCGCCAACATTCCTCCCAGGCTATGGCCGAGAACATAGATCTGCTTCTTGTTGATCTCGGGCATTTTGGTCAACAGGGCAACCGCGGCAATTGCGTCGTCCGTGACTTCATCTTTCACGGTGAAGGGCGAGTCGGACTTGGAGTCGGCGCCATATTGCTTGGTGCGCTTCACGTAGCGCAACACCGCGATGTTCTGGCTTGCCAGGCCGTCGGCCAAGTCCGCAAACGGTTTGTTGGGTCCGATGGTTTCGTCCTGGTCTTGCGGGCCCGATCCCTGGACCAACACCACTGCGGGCACCATCGTCTTCGTGTTGGGCAGTGTCAGTGTCGCCGGAAGCTCCCAGCGCCCGCTGACCAGCGTCAGTTCGCGTTCGTGGAACGCGTCTGGCTTGGCGTAACTGGGCGCTTTCCACTCAGCGGCGCCTGCTGGAGCACCGGGGGTGGTAGATGCTGGCTCGAAGAACAGTCCTTTCACCTGACCTTGAGCGTCCATGAAAATTTTGGAGTCGAGCGTCGCGCGTTCGAATTCGCAAGTGACGATAGCGGCATGCAGCCCCTCTCTTTCCGTCACGCGCGTACCGACGATGCCTTTGAAAGCGCCTGCCTGCCCAAGCAACGAGTCCCAAACCTCCGGAAGCTTAGTGACGGGCAAGGCCGCTTTCATCTGTGGGTCAAACTGCGCTTCAACCTGGTCAAACTGGCGCGCCACGAGTTGGGTAATGAGCGCCTTGCCCAAGGCCTCGAAATCCTGGGCGCTGGCGACGGTGACGACAGAACAGGTGGTTATGAGAGCGAGCAAAAAAATCATGAGAGCGGTCTTCATCGGGATTCTCTCTGGCACCAGTCGCCAGCAATCTCATACTACCGCGATGCCGGGTGTGATTCGGGATTGGGAACTGAAATGCGATCCACTCGTCGTCTGCGGCCGGTGCTAAAATCGAGGGTTTTGTAGCCCAGCTTTGAGGACTTATGCCATGTCAGATATCACAGCAATCGATACGCCTCCCGCACCTTTAGTCGCGCTGACCGAGGATGAGATCCTCTTTCGCGACACCATTCGGCAATTCGCTGACGAGACGGTCAGACCGCACGTAAAGGAAATGGACGAGAAGGGCGTATTCGAACCGTCGCTGATCCGCAACTTCTTCGAACTTGGGCTGATGGGCATCGAGGTTCCCGAGCAGTACGGCGGTGGTGGGGGCACGTTCTTCGAAGCCATTATTGCCGTGGAGGAGTTGTCGCGGGTCGATGCCTCTGTCGGCGTGATCGTCGATGTGCAGAACACCCTGGTGAACAATGCTCTGATGCGTTGGACTACTGAAGACCAGAAGAAGCGCTACCTTCCGCGCATGTGCTCTGACACTGTGGGAGCCTATGCGCTGAGCGAGGCCAATTCAGGCTCCGACGCGTTCGCGCTGCAGACGCGCGCAGAACTGAAGGGCGACGAGTACATATTGAACGGCCAGAAGCTCTGGATCACCAACGCCAAGGAGGCGGGCGTCTTTATCCTGCTGGCGACCGTTGATCCGTCAGCGGGGTACAAAGGCATCACAGCCTTTATCGTGGAGAAAGAGTTTCCCGGATTTGCGGTCGGAAAGAAAGAAGACAAGCTGGGAATCCGCGCCTCCAGCACTTGCGAGTTGATCCTGACCGACTGCCGAGTACCCAAGGCCAACGTGCTGGGCGAGGTCGGCAAGGGCTACAAGATTGCTATCGAAACACTGAACGAGGGCCGTATCGGCATCGGCGCCCAAATGCTCGGACTGGCCCGCGGCGCATGGGAGTTCGCCGTGAAATATGCCCAGGAGCGCAAACAGTTCGGCAAGGCCATCGCCGAGTTCCAGGGAATCCAGTTCCAGATTGCGCAGATGGCGACGGAGATCGAAGCCGCTCGCATGCTGCTCTACAACTGTGCCCGCATGAAAGACGCAGGAATGAACTTCGTGAAGGAAGCTGCCATGACGAAGTTGTTCAGCTCACAGGTGGCCGAGCGCGTGGCGTCGCTGTGCGTCGAGATTTACGGTGGCTACGGCTTCACTAAGGATTATCCGGTGGAGAAGTACTTCCGCGACTCGAAGATCGGCAAGATCTACGAGGGCACGTCGAACATGCAGTTGCAGACGATCGCCAAGCTCGTGATGGGAAAATAGTCAGCGCTGAAAGCGCAGCGTACCGAATTTTTCAGGCACGTGGAATTGTGGCTCAGGAGTGCAAGTAGACTGCCATGAGCTATAGAAGCGGTTCGGGGCAACTCCCTCGCAGCGAAAGAAGTTCACGCGCCAGCTTTGCGCGGGATTGAAGCCTGAGGTCAGAGCAGTCATGGGGATAGCAAGTTCAGCGACCCACTCCTGTTTCGACTCATCCAGCTTGACTAAACTTCGCATTCCGCTGCTGATATGCTGGAGTCCTTCGGGCGTTATGTCGAGGTCGAGCCATTGCCCATTCGGGCTGACTTCGAACTCCTTGTAGTACTTTTCGCCAAAGCGATCGGGCTGCAGAAAGACCTCGGCTACGTCACGCTCCCACAGAAAGTCTCGCCTTCCGTACGCGTCGCAGTCGCTGTATACGTCGAGGGAACGATAGCGGCAGCAAAATCGCAAATACAACTCCTGCTCGCTCCACAGAAGCCGGACTTCCGTTTGTCTTTGGGGGTCTTCGTTCCTGCCCTGCCAGTCGTGGGAAAACCTGATCGGGTTCGCGCGCTCCCATTCGCTTCCAAAAGGAAAGCCGTTCGTGGCCAGTGAAGCGCCTAAACGAACGGCTATAACTTCCGCTCCGGAAGCGGACAACGCTTACTCAACCTCGTGCTTCGCGGTGTAACCGTCGCGCGCGATGATCTGGTATTTGACGTCGTGGTTCTTCTCGTCTTTGATCTCAAGCGGCTTATCGTCCGGTCCTACGAGTTCCACCTTCAGCTTCCGGTATGTAGCGTCCATCTTCGGATTGGTGGACTGGTACGTGATGGTGTACTGGTTGCGAATGGACTGCGCGATCTCCTTGAAGTCCTCGGGCAGCTCGCCCATGAAGCGAGGCGAATACCAGCGCCCGCCGGTGAGCTGGGCAAACGTCTTCATCTGGTTGTCGGCCACGAGATAGTCCATGTTGGCGGCATTGAACTCTGGATTGTTTCCGTACCGCGCCTCCATCATGACCCGCAACGCAGCTCCCGTGGTGATGCAGTAGATGGTCACGTTTGGAGTGGACTTGACCTTCTTCAGGATCTTGTCATAGGTCATGTGACTCATGGTGTCACGGCCGCTTGCGACAATCACCAGTTCTTTGTGTCCGGGAATGCGGTCCAGCCGATCGAGCGTGTCGTACATCGCATCCCAGAGGTTGGTCTCCATGAATCCGGGAATGCGCAATGTATTCAGGGCGCCAAAGATTGCCTGCTTGTCCTGGGTGAAATCCACCAGGATGTGGTCCTTCATGTCGAACTCAACCACGGCCACCCAGTCGATGGGCTTGAGGTTTGCCGCAAACATGTACGAGGCATTCAGCGCATCGCGCATGAAGTTGTAGTTGGTGGAGGCGAACTCAACTAACAGCACCGCCGTGATGGGGGCTTCGCTCTGGGTAACAGTCTGGATCTTCTGGGGGACGCCGTCTTCCCATATCTTGAAGTGTTCTTTCGCGACGTTCGGCGGTATGGCCAGGGGCCGGCCGTCTTTCATGACCACACGGGCGTCCACCGTAACAACCGGGACGTCAACTCGCAGGGAGTATTCCGGAATGTCCGCTTGTTTCTTGGGCTTGGGAGGCGGCGGCGTGTCGTCGGTCGATTCCTTCTTCTTGGGGACCGACATGGGTCCCACTTCGTTTCCGGGGCCTCCCGCCTCGTCAGGCGTCGGGTCCGGCTTCTGGGTAGCCTGGCTTTGCGACGCCGATTGGGTATCGGTCGACTGGGCTTGGCCTGAGACCGACACCATCAACGTAAGTGCTATAACGGCTACAACGGCGATCAAATACCGACTGGTAAAATGTATATTGCCGTCGGATTTCAATTGTTTCTTTTGATGCATCGGACGCCTCGTCGGCATAAGTCTTTGCTAGTATAAATGCACCTTCAACCACTTTGATTCGGCGCGGCGGAATATCCAGACGTATTGAACCCTGAGTCGTCTAAACAGTCGCGGCGATCTTGGGCGGGAAGTGTCCCTCTGGTCGCGTCGGCATGTCCGGCACCGCGGGACTTCCGGACAGGTGCGATGTTCGCACTTCGACCAGTTGAGGTCAGGATCTTAGTGATGCGCTGTGTGATTTCGTCGGTACTGCTTTGTCTTCTGTCGGTAGCTGCTCCGGCTGCCACTCCCAAGCCAAAAGTCCAGATCATGCCGGTAGACCAGGTCAAAGCCGGCATGCGTGGCGTTGCCTTCACGGTTTTCGAAGGCGTAAAGCCCGAGCCCATGGAGGTTGAAATCCTTGGCGTGCTGCGCAACATGGCGGGACCCAAGTCAGACGTGATATTGGCGCGTTTGCACGGTGCCAGGGTGGAATACACCGGCGTAGTCGCGGGTATGAGCGGCAGCCCGGTTTACATCAACGGCAAGCTGGTGGGGGCGATTGCCTACCGCATCGGCGAGTTTTCCAAGGAGCCCATCGCCGGCATCACCCCCGCCGCGTCGATGATGGAAATCAACGAGTTGGACAAGACGCCTTCTCCCGAGATGGAGGCGGCCAAGGCAGGTGCTGAACTTGCAGCCAGTCACACTTCCGGACCAGGAACCCCCAGCATGGCGGGGCAGCCGGACGCGGACTATGCCAACCTTCTTAAGCCAATCGAAACTCCTCTCGTCTTCAGTGGATTCAGCGAAGGCACGATTCGGATGTTCTCGCAACAGTTCGCCGCCGCGGGCGTGATACCTGTCATGGGAGCTGGTTCGGTCAGCGACGATAAGCAGCCAGAACCGTTGGAGCCAGGATCAGCCGTCAGTGCCATCCTGGTACGTGGCGACATGGATATCGCGGGCACTTGCACAGTGACCTACCTCGACGCGACCAACCTGTTGGCTTGCGGGCATCCGCTGCTGCAGTCGGGAAACGTCGACATGCCGATGACCAAGGCAACGGTGCTGGCAACCTTGGCCTCACCTTCCAATTCTTTCAAGATCGTCAACACCACGGAATCTGTCGGATCGTTCGTGCAGGACCGTCGCACTGGCATCATGGGGCGCTTTGATCGGGAGGCCCACATGATCCCGGTCACGCTCAATTTCCACGGCACCGCGCACGCCAAGCAGTTTCACTACGAAGTATTGAATAATGCGAAGATCACTCCGACCGCGATGATGGCTACGGTCTTCAACGCCCTACAGGGAATGAACGAGTATGGCGAAGACACCACGTATCGATTGACCGGCAACATTTCTGTTCTGGGCTATCCGAAACTCGGAGTCCAAAATATGTATGCGCCGGTCGATGGGAGCACTCCTACGGCTTACGGCATCGCGGTTTCGATCGGCGAGCGGTTCGGGCGCATCTACGACAATCCCTACGACACCCCGACAATTGAGGGCGTCGAGCTGAATTTCGAACTTGTGCCGGAGCGGCGCTCGGCGCGTCTGGAAAACGCCCGCACCGACGTGACCGAAGCTCGCCCGGGCGATGAGATCACCATCGAGACCATGCTGCGACCGTATCGCGGGGAGAGCCTCGTACGGCAGATTCCCGTCAAGATTCCGACTTCGACTCCCAAAGGCACTCTCCGCATTCTGGTCAGCGACGGCGAAACCCTCGACAAGCTTCGCCGCGTGCCACCGTCGTTGAGCCGTCGCCTTCCACTAGGCTCGACTATCGCGCTGTTAAACAAGGAGCACACAAACTCGCAAGTTTACGTCTCGCTGCTGGAGGCGAATCCGCAGGCCATGGTGAACGACAATGTCATGCCGACCTTGCCGCTCTCTGTCATGAATGTGATGGACGGAATGCGTGGAACACAGGAGATGGTCGTGGTGGGCGAGTCGGCGACCAATGAGGCCTCGGCGGCCGTGGACTACGTAGTGTCGGGCGCGCAGATCATCACGCTGACAATCAAATAGAGAGTCATGCCTCAGGCACGTCCGGCTTGACAAAGTGCCGGATGCAATCTTGCGCATATTAAGGTAAACCCTTATTATGTGAACATGAACATCACGCTGTCCGTCGACGAGAAACTAGTCAAGGAAGTCCGCAAGATTGCCATTGAGCGGGACACCACCTTGAGCGCTCTCATTCGCGATTACATGGAGAGGCTGGCTGCCGAAAACGCAGCCGGAGGGCGGAAGCGCCGCGACGCGAGGCCCTGGAAAGGAGCTTCGCGCAGCTGCAGATCAAGGTTGGGAAACCAACCTGGAGGCGCGAAGACCTGCATGCGCGGGCTTGAGTTTCTGGACACTAACGTATTGGTTTACAGCTACGACATCTCAGACCGTCGCAAGCAGGAAGTTGCGCGGGGTTTGGTGCGGAGGGCCTTGGCCGGCGGCTTGGTAACGTCAACGCAAGTATTAGGGGAATTTGCGGCGGCCCTGTTGCACAAAGTGTCGCCGCGGGTAGACGCGCCAACACTGCACCCGAGCACTGGATGCGCTCGCTCCTATTACCGTTATTTCCACGGATACCGACATGGTTCGCCGCGCCGTCGAGGTTCATGACCGTTACGGAGTGCATTTTTATGACTCGCTTATCATTGCCGCAGCGGAGCGCGCAGGTTGCGAATGCATCTGGTCAGAGGACCTCAATGCCGGACAGAAGTACTTCGGCGTAACCGTGCAGAACCCTTTTGAGTTTCGTCGACCGTAAGCTGGCCTTGCGCTTCGTATAAGCTTGTCCCCAATGATAAGGATCCTTCAACTGGCACTGCTAGGGGCACTGTTGTCGTCAATTGCCATGGCACAGGGCACCCGCACGTGGCAACAATCCAAATACGACGAGTTTGAGAAGGGGACCGCCCGGGGCGTTGCCATTAACAGCGATGGCAGTTTGTCGCTGGCGCCGGCGTTTACCACTCTCTACACATCGCCGTCGAACTACATATGGGACCTCGCCGCCGACTCTGACGGCAATGTCTATGCTGCCGCGGGATCGCCTGCGCGGGTGTACAGGATCACACCCGACGGCAAGGCGAGCGTCATTTTCGCGCCCCAAGAGTTGCAGGTGCAGGCGATAACGATCGACGGAAGTGGCGCGATTTACGCTGCTACTTCGCCGGACGGGAAGGTGTACAAGATCGTTCGGGGCGCGCCAGTCAGCCGAAAGTCTACCGAGTCCCTTCAGGAGAGCGACAGGACCGGCGCTACTGCTGAAAGAGCCCGGCCCGCGGTCGTGGTCGATCCCGCCTACAGCG
The DNA here is from genome assembly GCA_963699185.1 of uncultured Acidobacteriaceae bacterium. Taxonomy (GTDB): domain Bacteria; phylum Acidobacteriota; class Terriglobia; order Terriglobales; family Acidobacteriaceae; genus DASRAA01. Next base: position 4,178,256 of record OY969419.1, read on the forward strand.
CGAGCGTCTATTTCGACCCGAAAACCAAATACATCTGGACCCTCGCTCTCGACAAGCTGGGACGTCTCTATATCGGGAGCGGCGATCGTGGCGAGATCTTCCGGGTCGAGAAGAACGGCACTGGAAGCGTCTTTTTCCAGAGCGACGAAGCCCAGATTCGCGCGCTAGACTTCGATCACGCGGGCAACCTGATTGCCGGCACTGATGGCAGCGGTTTGATTTATCGCATTTCTCAGAACGGCGAAGGTTTTGTGCTCTACAGCGCACCCAAGAAGGAGATCACGGCTCTCGCAGTCGATGGCGAGGGTAACATCTACGCCGCAGGCGCCGGGGAGAAGCGAGGGGCGATTCCGCCTTCTCAACCCGGAGTACCCTCCGCAGGCGCCTCGCGGGCCCGGTAACGGTAATCAGCGCACACAGGACAAGTGCAAGCTGCCGGTGGTACTCCGGGGATCGTTGCCATCCCCTTTCCCAACGTGATGAACCTGGGCGGCTCGGAGATCTACCGCATCTCGCCCGACGGTTCGCCCAAGACAATCTGGACCTCGAAAGAGGACTTGGTCTATGCGCTCGCCTTCAACCAGGCCGGCGGCTTGCTGGCTGGCACCGGAAACAGGGGAAAGATTTACGCCATCCGCGGCAGCGACTACTCCGACCTCTCCAAGGCCAGTGCCAACCAGGTGACAGCATTTGCGCGTGCGCCCAAGGGAGGGCTCTACGCTGCGACCAGCAATCTCGGCAAAGTCTTCGTGCTTGGTCCTGATAACGTCGCAGAAGGCAGCTACGAGAGCGACGTGTTCGATGCCAAGATTTTTTCTCAGTGGGGCCGCGCGCAGGTTCGCGGCGCTGGCACTTTCGAACTGTTCGCCCGCACCGGCAACGTGGACAATCCTGACCGCAATTGGAGCCCCTGGAAGAAAGTCGATCTGCAGAAGGAGCTTCCCGTTGGCGTTCCTTCGGCTCGATTCATCCAATGGAAGACTGTGCTGCATTCCGGCAATCCTGCATCTGTTATCGACAGCGTTACATTCAACTATCTTCCCAAGAACGTCGCTCCTGAAGTGGATGACGTGGCGGTGCTGGTGGGAGCGCACGTGCCTTCGTCCACCCACACCAGCAACACCACTTCCGATAGCGGTGGTTATGAGTTGCCGATTCCCACTGTTCCCGACAAACATTCGATCGCTGTGAAATGGAGGGCGCACGACGCCAACGACGACGATTTGCTTTACAGCGTCTATTACCGTGGCGACGGCGAGTCCCAATGGAAGCTGCTGCGTGACGGCATCGAGGAGCGCTACGTAGATCTTGAATCCGACCTCTTCCCCGATGGCGGTTACGTCATTCGCATTGTGGCGACTGACGAGCCGTCGCACTCGCCTGGCGACGCCCTGACAGGAGAAAAGAACAGCGAGCGCTTTGAGGTTGACAACTCGCCGCCGCATGTCGAGTTCACGACGACAGGTATCGCAGGCGGCAGATTGCATCTCGCATTTCGGGCGGTAGACAGCTTCTCTGCAATCAGTCGCGCGGAGTACTCCATCGACGCCGATGACTGGCAGACCGCTGAGCCGGTAGGACAAATTTCTGACTACAAGATCGAGAACTACGACCTGACGGTTCCGCTCCCAGTGGTGCCGGAGGGGAAACAATCCGCTCCGGCCAGTGACGAACACACCATCGTGGTTCGAGTGTTCGATCGGTTCGAGAATGTCGGCGTCGCAAAGACCGTGATCAACGCAACGCCAAGTGGTCTCAAGCGGTGAGTTTTCCCGGCGAGGACCTATGAGATTGCACTCGTTTCTCGACGCGGCCGGACTTGCGATCGCATCGGTCTATTGCACCATCCCGCTGTTCTGGCTGGTGTTTCATCCCTTCGTCGAGCGATGGCGCCAGTACGGGCGTAAGGCTTATCTGGCGATCATGCCCGCTTGGGGAGTCTTCATTGCGGCTGCCTTCGCGCTGGGCTGGCCGATCCGGCATCTCCACTTGTATGACACCAATATGCCGTGGATCATGGGCGTCCTATTCATTCTGGCGGGCCTATCGATTTACGGGTCGGCGTCACAAGGGTTCGATCGCGCGCAGGTCTCTGGCCTCGCCGAACTGGAACTCGGCCAGCACGAGCAGGTACTAGTTGTCACCGGCATTCGCGCCCAGGTTCGGCATCCCATTTACCTCGGACACCTCTGCGAAGTCATGGGCTGGACACTCGGTACCGGTTCGATTGCCCTCTGCGGTTTGCTGGTGTTTGCGGTGGTCACCGGCGCGATCATGATTCACAAAGAAGACGCCGAACTCGAGGCGCGCTTCGGCGATGCGTATCGCCAGTATCGAAACCAAGTTCCTGCGCTGCTGCCGAAGTTTCCATTATGAAATGTTGAGCGGCGCGAGTAGCCAGTTCCGTGCTCCCACTTCGTTACAATGATATTTGGCCTAAGCGAGGCCGTGGCCGGTATCTCTTTCGATGCAATTTGAACTTTTTGTTGCCGCGCGATATCTCCGGGCCAAGCGTCGCCAGGCCGTTATCGGCGTCATCACTGTCATTTCGATCATTGGAGTCGCGGCCGGCGTCGCCTCGCTGATCATTGCGCTAGCTATCAATAACGGCTTTCGCCAGGACCTACAGGACCGTCTACTCGGTTCCACTTCCCACATCAATTTATTGCGCGTAGAAGCCGACGGAATTCGCAATTGGCGACCCTTGCTCTCGCAGCTGGAAAAGCAGCCGCACGTAATCGGTGGCGCGCCCGCTATCTACGAACAAGTACTGATCTCGCGCGGGGCGCGAGCTCAGGGCGCTGTGCTCAAAGGCATCATTCCCTCCGAAGAGGACAAAGTCAGCGACCTGTTGAGCTCGGTCAAAATGGGCTCCGCCGCAGCATTGGATTCCTCCCAAACTCCGGCAACGGATCAAACCCCCGCCAGCCCTGACGAAGCCAACCCCCTCTCTGCCCGCATTACGTCGTCGTTGGCACCGATTGTGCTCGGAAAAGACATGGCTGACCAGCTCGGCGCAACCGTTGGATCGCTCGTTACAGTCACCAGTCCGCAAGGTGAACTCACCCCTTTCGGCATCGTTCCCAAATACGCACGTTTCAAGGTCGTCGGTATCTTCAGCTCTGGCTTTTACGACTACGACAATACCTGGGCGTTCATTCGCTTGTCCGACGCCCAGCGCCTCTTCGACCTCAGCGATGTCGTTTCCGTCCTCGAATTCAAGGTTGACGATATCTACCGGGCCGCTGAGATCGGTCGCAATCTGGAGACCGTGGCCGGCAAGGGCTTCATGTCAACAAACTGGATGGAGCAGAATCGTGCCCTGTTTCGCGCACTACGTCTCGAACGAGTAGTCACGTTTATCACGATTGGACTGATCGTTTTCGTAGCTGCTCTCAACATTTTGATTTCGCTGATCATGATGGTGATGGAGAAGACGCGCGACATCGCCGTTCTGGTATCGATGGGCGCCAAGAAGCGCCAGGTCCGCCGCATCTTTATGTATCAGGGAGTGCTGATCGGCGTGGTCGGCACGGTAATCGGACTGGTGCTCGGCTACTCGATTTCCTGGGCCGCAGGGCACTACCACTTGTTGTCGCTCTCGGCCGAAGTGTATTCCATCGACTACGTTCCGTTCGCGCCCCGCCTCTGGGACGCGCTGCTGGTTTCCCTCGTCGCCATCGGCATTTCATTCGTGGCCACGCTCTACCCATCGTGGTCGGCAGCCAGGGTGCTACCCGCGGAGGCGCTGCGCTACGAATAGGCGACCAAATCTGACGTAATTCGGCAATTCGTATCCATTCGAATGCAGCCTAAAGTGTCACTGACGCTGCAGCCCCAGGCGTGTTCTAATTTAGGAATTGCCGGCCTGAAACCAACGCTTTTGAGGGCGATGGTGTGACGCATTGGCCGAGTTTGAGACTTAGGGAGTAACTCTGCATCTAACGCAACAAGCTGAGCTGTTACGAGCGCAAAGCCTCAAGAAGGTTTTCCGCTCGGGCAATTCGCAGCTCGTGCTCTTTGAGAATTTGTCGTTCCAGGTGCGGACCGGTGAGATGCTTGCCATCGTCGGCGAATCGGGTGCCGGGAAGAGTACCTTGCTGCACATCCTCGGAGTCCTTGATAGCGCTTCCGCTGGTGACGTATACTTCGCCAAACTCGATTTGGGGAGGCTGTCGGAAGAAGCTGCCGCGGAATTTCGAAGCAGGGAACTCGGATTTGTCTGGCAGTTTCATTATTTGCTTCCCGAGTTCACGGCCGTGGAGAACGTGGCGATGCCCTTGTTGATGCGAGGCGTCACCGCCAAGGAAGCGGAACAGCAGGCCCTGCACTGGTTGCAGGAAGTGGGGTTGATAGACCGGGCCAGTCATCGGTCCGGCGAATTGTCTGGAGGAGAGCAGCAACGGGTAGCGCTGGCCCGTGCGCTGGTTACCAGACCGAAGATCCTGATGGCGGACGAGCCCACGGGAGACCTCGACAACCGGACAGCGGATGCGGTATTTGATTTGATCGCCAGGTTACATCGCGATTACCGGCTTACCTCGATTATCGTTACACATAACCATGTGTTCGCGCGTCGTTGCGACCGCGTGCTCCATCTGGAGCACGGCCGCATGGTGGAGGTGTCGCCGCAATCGCTCTCTGCCTGATGCAACCGGCGAAGCAAATGTGGGTTTGCAGTAATCGAGGGCCTTTAGTCATGGTCCTCATCATTCGGTCTCAGTAATTTTTGGGGGCCGGCGGTCAGGGGAGAGGCAGCAACAGAAGGCTCGTGGGATCGGCAGATCGAAAACACACGGAACGGTCCCAAGAGCTTTTGGAGGGTCCAATGTTCGAACGCTACACGGAAAAGGCCCGACGCGTTATTTTCTTCGCACGCTACGAAGCCAGCCAGTTTGGTTCTCCATACATCGAGACGGAGCACCTACTGCTGGGACTTCTGCGCGAGGACAAGGCGCTTACCAATCGGTTTCTACGGTCACATGCTTCGGTTGAGTCGATCCGCAAGCAGATCGAGGCCCATACCACCATACGGGAAAAAGTATCGACGTCCGTTGACCTCCCTCTGAGCAATGAGTGCAAGCGCGTACTGGCCTACGCCGCTGAGGAGGCTGAGCGCCTCTCGCACAAGCACATTGGTACCGAGCACCTGCTATTAGGACTGCTCCGCGAGGAGAAGTGCTTCGCCGCGGAGATCCTGCACGAACGCGGATTGCGCTTGTCGACCATTCGCGATGAACTGGCGCGCACTTCGCAGGAGAAGGCGCAGCCTTCACAGCGCAATCGTGAGTCTTCCCTGCTGTCAGAATTTTCGCGTGACTTGACGCAGTCGGCGATGGATAACCAGCTTGATCCCCTGGTTGGACGCGACGGCGAACTCGAGCGCGTGATCCAAATCCTGTGCCGCCGCACTAAGAACAATCCGGTTCTAATCGGCGAACCCGGCGTCGGCAAAACTGCGATCGTGGAAGGCTTGGCGCAGCGCATCGCTGATGGCGAGGTACCGTCGTTCCTGGCCGATAAGCGCATCCTGGCCCTCGACCTTTCGCTGATCGTCGCCGGTACGAAGTATCGCGGCCAGTTCGAAGAGCGCCTGAAGACGATCATGAAGGAACTGATGGAGTCTCAAAATTCCATCATCTTCATTGATGAGTTACATACGCTGGTTGGCGCGGGCTCGGCTGAGGGTTCGCTCGACGCCGCCAACATCCTCAAGCCTGCCCTGTCGCGTGGCGAGATTCAGTGCATTGGCGCAACCACGCCGGCAGAATTCCGCAAGTCGATCGAAAAGGACCGCTCACTGGAGCGCCGCTTCCAGGCCGTGAAAGTTCCACCGCCGACAGAAGTCGACGCAGTGAAGATCCTATTCGGTATCAAGGAGCGCTACGAGAAGTTCCACGCCGTCACTTACACTGACGACGCCATCACCTTCTCGGTTTCGCACTCGAACCGCTACTTGCCCGACCGCTTCCTCCCCGACAAGGCCATTGACCTCGTTGATGAGGCGGGTGCACGCGTGAAGCTGCGTCAGACTTCCCTGCCCGAGGACATCACCGAGGTGCAGAAGCGCATCAAGTTCATCGTGCACCGGATGGAGAACGCCATCGCGAACCACGAGTTCGAGAAGGCGCGCTTCTACTCCGACGAAGAGCGCAAGGAGCGCGATAACCTCCGTGCCCTGCGCGAGAAGTATCACCTCGACGAGTCTTCCACCGGCGTTGTCGGCCGCGAGGATATCGAGGACGTCGTTTCCCGCTGGACGGGCGTGCCTATCGCTTCCATCAAGGAAGAAGAGAGCCAGAAGCTACTCCGCATCGAAGAGGAGCTGCACAAGCGCGTCATCTCGCAGGACCGCGCCATCTCGGCGTTGTCCCGCGCCATCCGCCGCTCGCGCGCCGGCCTGAAGAGCCCGAACCGGCCTATCGGGTCGTTCCTCTTCCTCGGTCCGACAGGCGTCGGCAAGACGGAAGTTGCGCGCACGCTGGCGCAGTTCATGTTCGGCAGCGAGAAATCGCTGGTCCGCTTCGACATGTCGGAATACATGGAGAAGCATTCGGTTTCCAAACTCATTGGCTCGCCTCCGGGCTACGTGGGTTACGAAGAGGGAGGCCAGTTGACCGAGCGGGTGAAGCGCGCGCCCTACTCCGTCGTGCTGCTCGACGAAGTGGAGAAGGCGCACCCAGACCTCTTCAATATCCTGTTGCAGGTATTCGAAGACGGCCAGTTGACCGACGGACTCGGCAACACGGTGGACTTCAAGAACGCCATCATCATCATGACCTCGAACATCGGCGCCCGCCATTTGCAGAAGCGCACCGGTCTGGGCTTCCAGTCCGACGCCGAAGACATGGTTTCGGGTAAGGTCGAGGACATGGTGCGGAGCGAGGTCAAGCGCACCTTCAACCCCGAGTTCCTGAATCGTCTGGACGAAGTCATCATCTTCAACGCTCTGACTGAGGCCGACCTCATCCAGATCGTCGAGTTGATGGTGAACCAGCTCAACCAAAACCTGGCACAACGTGCCATCACAGTCACCGTGACCGAAGATGCTCGCAAGTGGATCCTCAATAAGACGGTCGTCGATCGCAGCTACGGTGCGCGTCCCCTGCGTCGCGCGCTGCAGAAATACATCGAAGACCCGCTTTCGGAAGCGCTCATCCAGGGAACCTTCGAGCAACGCCCGGCGTTCATCGAGGTGTATCTCGAGGCCGACCAGCTCTTCTACCGCCCAGTGGGCGAGGAGAAGACCGAAGGCGTCCTGCTCTACAGCGCACCGTTGATCTAGACTCAGGGACAGAAACCAATCAAAGGGGAGCGATATCGCTCCCCTTTTACTTTGCTGAGTTGTCCGCCGCTGAACATTCCCTCCGCATCCGAACAGCCCGTCCTGTCCGCACTGCATTCCGTCCCACCGTATCTCTATTCGCACCAATCAGATACCGAACTCGTTTAGTGGCCGTCTAACTGCAAACTAGACTAGTAATCGGATTGGCTTCGCCGAGGTGAAGGAATGCACGGGTTTCTTCAGGATCTTCGTTACGGGCTACGCCAACTACGCCACAGCCCCGGGTTCACCGCCACCGCAGTCCTGTCACTGGCGCTTGGCATTGGCGCTACCACGGCGGTGTTCAGCGTGGTGTATGCCGTCGTGCTCGATCCGTACCCGTATGTCGAGGTGGACCGCATGATCCACCCTGTAATAACGACCAAGCGGGGCGAGGACTGGTGGCTGAATTTCACCGGGCCGCAATATCAGCAGATACGCAAATCGCCATCGGCGGAGAGTGCGTTTGCCCAGGACGGTTGGAGCCTGACCACGACCGGTGGTGACCTTCCCGAAGACGTGAGCGCGATCTATCTAACGGGAAACGCTTTCAACCAGCTGGGAGTGCCGGCGCTCATGGGTCGTGGCCTGCTGCCCAGCGACGCACCTGACGGAAAAGACCCGCAGCCGGTTGCGGTGCTGGGTTACAAGTTCTGGCTGCGGCATTACAACGGCGAGCGAGGTGTCATCGGCAAGGATATTCAGCTTGTACACAAGAACTACACCATCGTCGGCGTGGCGCAACCACGGTTCAGTTGGGGCGACGCCGATGTGTATCTGCCCCTGAAGGTGTCGGCGGATCCGTCGCGAGGATACTACGTTGGAGTCAAGCTGAAACCGGGCGTGAGCCACGCGGCCATCGATGCCGAGTTCCAGTCGCTGTTCGAGCAGTTCGCCAAGGAGACGCCGAAGCATTTTCCGGCTGACGGCTTCCGGGTGAACGTAAAAGGATTCAACGATCGCTTTATGAAAGAACTGGGCCCGACCCTCTATTTGCTGCTGGGGTCGGTCGCGCTGCTGTTGTTGATTGGCTGCGGAAATGTATCGATCCTCTTGCTGGCACGAGGGACAGCGCGCGAGCACGAATTTGCAGTGCGCGCGGCAGTGGGTGCTGGACGTTCGCGCCTGCTGCGGCAGCTGCTGACCGAGTCGCTGGTGCTCTCGCTGAGCGGCGCTGCGCTGGGCGTGTTAGTCGCTTATCGATTGGTGGCCGTAATCGTTCCCATGTTGCCGGAATCGTCTTTTCCCCATGAGGCGGCGATCCGCATCAACTTGCCCGTGCTGTGCTTCAGCGTTGGGCTGGCGATATTGACCGGTGTGTTCTTCGGACTGTCACCCGCGATACAGTTCAGCCGTCCGGAAGTTTCACAAGTGATGCAGGCAAGCACAAAGAAGGTGATGGGAGGCGTGCGCGGCAAGCGCATGCACAACATGCTCATCGCTGGACAGATTGCGTTGACCCTGCTCTTGCTGGCCAGTGCCGGGGCGGCCATTCAGGGGTTCATCAAGCTGAACCACAGCCATCTCGGCTACAACCCGCACAATGTGATGTCGGTGGGAATTCCGGTGCACGACAACACTTACACGACATGGGAATCACGGACGCAGTATTTCACCCAACTGATGGAAAAAGTCGCGGCCATGCCGGAGGTGAAGATGGCCGGGCTTTCGACCAACGCCACGCCGCCGGACAATGGTAATACCAACAAGTTCGAGATTCTGGGCAAACCGGCTGCGGAAGATCAGCAAGCACGGCTGAACTTTGTGAGCCACGAATATTTTCCTGTCCTGCAGATTCCGCTGATGCAGGGCCGGCTATGGGACGATGCAGAGACCCGGCGCGGAGCGCGCGTGACGGTCGTCAACCAGACGCTGGCGAAGCAGTACTTTCCGGCGGGCGACGCCGTGGGGCACCAGATCCGGATGCCAAACCTGAAGGCCGATCCGCCCATCACGCAGGCCATTCCGGAGAGCAATGACTGGTTCGAGATCATTGGGGTCGCGAGCGACGCTCTGGATGACGGACTGGGAAAGCCGATTAAGCCCGGCATCTATGTTCCATACACCATCTTCATGCCACCCTGGACGCAGATTCTGGTGCGGACCGACGTCCCGCCGCTGACGGTACTCCACAGCGTGCGAGAGCAGATTCACTCGGTGGACGCCGACCAGCAGGCCGCGGGGCATGTCCGCAGTTTGGAAGAGTGGATTACTAACCAACGGGAGTGGGCGCAGCAGCATCTGGTGGCGATGCTGTTCGGAGCGTTCGCCACATTGGCCTTGATCCTCGCGGCAGTGGGGTTGTATAGCGTCGTGTCCTACACAGTGGCACAGCGCACCAACGAGTTCGGAATTCGCATGGCTTTGGGCGCTCAACGCAGCGATGTCCTACGCATGGTCGTGCAGTCGACCACCGGGAGCGTGGGTACCGGACTTGTGGTGGGTATTGTCTTGAGCCTGGCCTTGAATCGCATGATTACCCACTGGGCGCAGGGCAGCCCCATCACCACTATCGTTCTGCTCCTGGTTTCCGGACTATTGGCCGCAGTCGCCGCCATTGCGTGCCTCTTCCCGGCGCACCATGCCTCAACCATCGATCCCATGAAAGCGCTGCGCTACGAGTAGCGGGCGTGGGGTAGCGTTTTAGCACCAAATCGCGTTGGGCGTTCTTGAAACACGTCGGATACAACCGGCGCTACGCACTTCTCCGTATCTCGCGGCTCGTTTATGATCAAGAGACATGGATTTGCTGGTTTATTCGTCTACCTGGTGTCCCGACTGCCGCGTCGCCAAGCGCTTCCTCGAGAAGCACAGTATCCCTTTTCGGGAGATCAACATCGAAGCCACCCCAGGGGCCGCCGAAGAGGTCATCCGCCAGACCGGAAAGCGCGCCATCCCTCAATTTGTGCTCAATGGCAGATGGGTCCAGCCCTACCGCCCTGGCGAAGGTTTTCTCTATGAAGAGATGAGCGAACTGCTCGGCGTGGTGGACGAAGGCTAAGCGGCCCGTCACGCGTTGTACATCTCCTCCGCTTCACCCTGTCGGTAGCACATGATATGTCCGGTTGAGATAGCACGTGATCTGTCCGCTTTGCAGGCGGCGAGAGTAGGAGACCATGCCAAGCATGGATTGCTACTCGAAGGCCGCGATGGAGCGGGCGATGAAAGTGCAAGAAGTGATCTTACGGGCCATGGCGAAGAAGCTCACCTGGTGGCAGGCGGCCGAGATCATCGGCATCAGCGATCGGTCGATGCGGCGCTGGCGGGAGCGACTGGAAGAGTTTGGCTACGACGGGTTGTTCGACCGGCGGCGGGGACAGCCTTCCCCCAAGCGAGTTCCTCTGGCCACGGTCGAGCAGGTCTTGGGGCTGTATCGGGATCGCTATTTCGATCTAAACGTACAGCATTTTCACGAGAAGCTGAGTGCCGAGCACCAGATCGATTTGAGCTACACCTGGGTGAAACAAGCTCTGCAGGGAGCCGGACTGGTAGCGCGGGGCCGCAAGCGCGGGGTGCATCGTAAGCGGCGGGAACGCCGTCCGCTGCCGGGCATGCTGTTGCACATCGACGGCAGCCGTCATCGCTGGTTCCAGGACGAGCGCTGGTACGACCTGATCGTCATCCTGGATGACGCGACCAGCGAGATCTACTATGCGCAACTGGTGGAGGAAGAATCGACGGCGACGGTGATGGCCGGGTTGCGGGAAGTCATCGAGCGCAAGGGATTGTTCTGCGCCTTGTACAGCGACCGGGGCAGCCATTTTTGGCTGACGCCGAAGGTAGGAGGCAAGGTCGATCCCCATCGCTTAACGCAGGTGGGACGGGCGCTGCGCGAGTTAGGAGTGCAGATGATCCCGGCCTACTCGCCGCAGGCGCGGGGCCGTAGCGAGCGCAGCTTCGGGACCTGGCAGGGACGGCTGCCACAGGAGCTGCGGCTGCACGGGATCACCACGCTGGAAGCGGCCAATGGGTTTCTGCGGGATGAATACATCGCCGAGTTCAATGGTCGTTTTCAGGTGGCGCCGGCGCAACGCGGTAACGCGTTTCTCCCGTGCCCCCGCAAACATCTGGACCTGGTCTTCTCCCTGCAGTTTGAGCGGACGGTAAATCGCGACAACACCGTCAGTTTTCAGAACCTGCAGCTACAGATTGAGCGGGTGCAGTGGCGAGGGACGCTGGCCGGCTGCAATGTCATGGTGCACCGGCACCTGGACGGGAGCATCAGCCTCACCCACGGGCCGCATCGGCTGGGACGTTATAGCGCCCAAGGCGTGGCCTTCACGTCAACCCAAAACGCGGCGGCAAGCGCTGTGGAAAAGACGCACCGTGGAAAAGTCAAACAACCGACTTTTCCCCCGCGCTTGGAAATCCCGCCCAGAGCGCGGGATTCCCACTTTCCCACAGCGACGACGGCGGGTATATGAGTAAACCCAAAACCAAAACCGGACATTTCACTTGCTATGAAAAGCGGACATTTTGACTTGCTACGAACACTCCTCCGCTTCACCCAACATTTACAATGAAGGGTTGCCTGCCGCGTGACGTCGCGGCCCATAAAGGAGCTCTCCTTGATCTCGCGCTATACCCGCCCTGAAATGGGGCATATCTGGAGCGACCAGAACAAGTTCCGTACCTGGCTGGAAGTCGAACTCGCGGCCACGGAAACCTTGGCAGAAGCAGGACTGGTTCCGCAGTCGGCGGCTGTCGCTATTCGCGAAAAGGGCGACTTCGAACTCGACCGCATCAATGAGATTGAAGCCGAAGTCAAGCACGACGTCATCGCCTTCACGACCGCGGTCGCAGAAAAGGTTGGCCCCGAGTCGCGGTGGCTGCATTACGGTCTAACGTCCAACGACGTGGTGGACACCGCGCAGGCACTATTAATCAAGCAAGCCTCGGCCATCATTCGCGAAGACCTCAAGAAGTTGCGCGACGTGCTCAAACGGCGCGCGTGGGAATTCAAGGACACGCCGATGATCGGCCGCACTCACGGAGTGCACGCTGAGCCCATCACGTTTGGGCTGAAGCTGGCCAACTGGTACTCCGAGATGCTGCGCAACATCGAGCGCTTCGAATTGGCAGCTGAGCAGATGCGCGTGGGCAAACTTTCCGGAGCCGTCGGCAACGGAGCTCATCTCGACCCAGAATATGAAGAGAAGATTTGCCAGCGCTTAGGCTTGAACGTTGCGGCGGTCTCATCGCAGGTGATCCAGCGCGACCGCCACGCGTTCTACGTCGCTACATTGGCCGTCATTGCTTCAACCCTCGACAACATCGCTACAGAAATTCGCCACCTGCAGCGCACCGAGGTACGTGAGGCCGAGGAGTTCTTCAGCGAGAAGCAGAAGGGTTCGTCGGCAATGCCGCACAAACGAAATCCCATCACGTGCGAACAAATCAGCGGCCTCGCACGCGTGGTACGCGCCAACACTCAGGCTGCGATGGAAAATGTTGCCCTATGGCATGAGCGCGACATTTCCCACTCGTCGGTCGAGCGCGTCATCCTGCCCGACTCTACCATTCTCGTCGATTACCTGCTCAACAAGACAACCAACTTGATCTCAACGCTGCTGGTCTATCCCCAGCGCATGATGAAGAACCTGGAGTCCACAGGTGGACTAGTGTTCAGCGGACAGTTGCTGCTTGATCTCATAGAGGCGGCCGTCCTGCGCGAAGACGCCTACCGCCTTGTCCAAGCCAATGCCATGAAGGCATGGAAAGAAGAACTGAATTTTCACGACTTGATCATGAAGGATAAGGAAATTACATCGAAGGTCAAACGCGACACGCTGGAACACGCATTCGACCTGAAGCGCCCACTGCGCAATGTCGACAAGATCTTCCACCGCGTCTTCGGCGAGACCAGCGGCGACTGGGGTGTCTAGGACATTCGCCACCGCCTAGGGCAGACGGTTGATAATCGAAGCCACGTAACCCGCGCCAAATCCGTTGTCGATGTTCACCACCGAGACATTGGACGCGCAGGAATTCAGCATTCCCAGCAGAGCCGACAGGCCTTCGAATGAAGCTCCATAGCCAACGCTGGTGGGCACCGCTATGACTGGCACGCCGACCAGGCCTCCGACGACACTGGGTAGCGCTCCCTCCATCCCCGCACAAACGACGACCACGCGGGCGCCAGTCAACGCATCGCGTTGGGCCAGCAGGCGGTGGATCCCGGCGACTCCAACGTCATAGACGTGCTGCACTTCGTTGCCCATGACCTGCGCCGTGACCACCGCTTCTTCTGCGACTGGAATGTCGCTGGTGCCAGCCGACACGACGACGATCTTTCCCTTGCCGCGAATAGTCTCGTCTTGCAGCAGCGTTATGGCTCGCCCCAATTCGTGAAACTCGGCTTTGCGGAATTTGCGCTTCACTGCCCGAAACTGCTCCGGCGTGACGCGCGTCGCCAGCACGTTGTTGCCATGCTGCGCGAGGCGCCCGAATATGGCGGCGAGGTTGGCTGGAGTCTTCCCTGGTCCGAAGATTACCTCTGCCATGCCTACCCGCAGCGCCCGGTGATGGTCTACGTTGGCGAACCCGAGGTCTTCGAACGGAAGATGCTTCAACTGCTGCATCGCCTCGTCGGGCGAGAGCTTCCCCTTCTTCACCTGCTCGAAAAGTACCTTGATAGCTTCCGATTTCATTGGCACGCGCAGCACTGAACGCCGCATTGCGAGATTATCACCTGAGTCCTGACGCCGTAAGTTGCTCCACCTGGCAATCGACCTCACGGTGTTACGATAAAAACCTGCCATGCCCGCTTCCGAGAAACCGAGCCGACGAACGTTGACCGTGGCCGTCACTGGCGCAAGTGGATCCATCTTCGTCAACCACCTGCTCGATGCACTGGACCACGACGACCGCGTCGGAACGGTCAACCTCATCTTTTCCGACAGCGGACTGCGCGTGATGGTCGAAGAGTTGGAAGTTGGGGGGCGCAGCGACCTGGTTAGCAAGCTCATAGGCCGGCCATCGCAAAAAATTCGCCAGCAGAGCAATGCTGACATCGGCGCCAATGTCGCCAGCGGTTCGTATCCTACCGACGCGATGATTGTGCTGCCATGCAGTATGGGGACACTGGCGCGCATCGCCAACGGCTTGGCGCTGCAGTTGATCGAACGCGCTGCCGATGTCTGCCTCAAGGAGCAGCGGCCGTTAATTCTGTGCGTGCGCGAGACCCCGTTCAACCGAATCCATCTCCGCAACATGACGCTTGCCGCCGAGGCCGGAGCGACTATCTTCCCGCTGATTCCGGCGTTTTATTTCCGACCCGCCTCGACTGACGAAATCGCTCACGAATACGTGAACCGCGTGCTGGCGCATGTCGGATTGCCGCAGCTCGACGCCTATCAGTGGAAAGCGAAATAGCGTCTCGTCTCCGCCCTTATAATCAGCGCAGCCCCCGGATCAACGTGCCAAGCGATCTTCATCTCAGCAACGAAATCAAGCGTCTGGCGCTGGACGCCGGGTTCAATCTCGCCGGCGTCGCTGGCGTCAGCGATTCTCCCGAGCACCAGTTCTTTCCCAATTGGATTGCCGACGGACGGGCCGGCGACATGAAGTATCTCGAAGCCCGTAACGAAGCTGGCGACCTGAAGCGGGCCTCGCTAGCCGTTGCTGCTCCCTGGGCGCGATCGGTCGTAGTCTGCGCGCTCAACTACAACACCGATCGGCCGTACTCCACTCACGCCGGGGCTACCTCACAAGGCTGGATCTCTCGCTACGCCTGGACGCAACGCGATTACCACGACGTGGTCCTCGCCAAGCTGCGCCAACTCGAAGCCAGCTTTGTTGCCAGTTGCGAGACAGCAGGAGCCGCTACTCCGCGCACCTGGTGTTATGTCGATACCGGCCCCGTAATCGAGCGCATCTTCGCCAAGTATGCCGGCATCGGCTGGATCGGCAAGAACACCTGCATCCTGAACCAGAAGCTCGGCTCGTGGCTGTTTCTCGGCGTTATGCTTACTTCGGTCGAGCTGACACCCGATGTCCCACCCCTAGACCGTTGCGGGTCTTGCACTCGGTGTCTCGATGCCTGCCCCACCAATGCCTTTCCCGCTTCGTATGAGCTCGATGCCACAAAATGCATCTCGTATTTGACCATCGAGAAACGTGGAGCAATCCCCGAAGAACTTCGGGCTGGAATCGGAAGGCAGGTATTCGGCTGCGACATCTGCCAGGACGTATGCCCCTGGAATCGCCACGCACCAGTTACGGGGGCACCTGAATTCGCTCCTCGGCCTCAGCTGGTGAATCCGGATCTGGAATGGCTGGCCCGCCTAAGCCCGGATGAGTTTCGTGAAATGTTTCGTGGCTCGCCCGTCAAGCGCGCTAAGTACGCCGGCCTGCTCCGCAATGTGGCTATAGCCATGGGTAACAGCGGCGAGGCGCGATTTCTGCCCCTACTCGAAGACCTCAGCCGTCATCCCGATGCCAGCGTCGCCGAACACGCTGAGTGGGCAGTTCGCCGAATTCGGTCGAGATCAGATTTGGCCCCTGACGAGTGATTGCCCGATCAAAACTCAACGCCGATGTGCTCGACGACGCGGAAGGCACGCGCCTGATCAGCCGCCATCAAACGAAAACAACTCACGTTTTGCATTTTGAGACGTCTATGGCATCGAGTATCGAACTAAGGTTCCGCTGGCAGGTTCGAGTCCTCGCTCGTTCCTCCGACGGATGATGCCCGACCGCACCCAACTCGGGGGTTAAGCCCCGGGGCATCGAGCCCTCCGGCGTCCTCCAGGCCGGAGGGTTTTTTCTGGCGCAATCGGCAAACCTACAGGCGTCAGCACGCCATGTTGATCGTCGGGTGTGACAACGCGCTCAATTCTGGCTATAACAGACACGATGACCCAAGCTCTCAGCCGTCGATTGAAACAGTCGCACTTTTCCAGCCCTCAGCAGGAAGCCTTACTCAGCCTGGCAGTCGCCGCCAGCACCCTCAACGACCTGATCGACGAGATCTGCAAGAGGCATGGAATTACCCGCCCACAGTACAACGTCCTGCGAATCCTGCGGGGCGTGCACCCGCAGGGGCATCCCCGCTGCGAAGTCGCGCAGCGCATGGTCGAACGCGCTCCCGACATCACCCGGCTAGTCGACCGCCTGCAAGCCCGCGGCCTGGTGCGGCGCACCCGCGGCGGCGATGATCAGCGGCAGGCCATTACCCACATCACCGCCAAGGGACTCAAATTGCTCCAAAGCATGCAACCGGAGCTCGAAGCTCAGACAGCGGCCCGGCTCCACAAACTCAGCGACAAAGACTGTCACGAACTCAGCCGCCTGTGCGCCGTGATCTTTGAGGACGACCCTGTTGCGCACGGCAAATGCTCGGATTCCCACTGATGTAAATCACTCCTGCGACTTTGAATCCTCATCTATTTCGCCAGCATCTTATGTGTTGTAACACATAATCTGGCGTTGCAAGACTGGGATTGCGCCGAACGCCCAAGGAACCTTCCAATGACTAACCTTCTGATCGTGAACTCGAGCCCTCGCAGCAACTCGACCTCGCGCAAACTGACGCATCAGTTCGCCGAGGATTGGAAAGCCAGGCATCCGAAAGGCCGGATCGTCGAACGGGATCTGTCCGATGGCACAATTCCCTACCTGAGCGAGTCTTGGATTGAAGCTGCCTACACACCTGAAGCGCAGCGCACACCAGCGCAGCGTGACTTGCTGGCGTTGTCAGACACGCTGATTGCCGAGATCTTTGCCGCCGATGTGATTCTGTTGGGTATTCCCATGCACAACTTCTCGGTACCAGCGACCTTCAAGGCGTGGATCGACCAGATCGCTCGCGCTGGAAAGACGTTCAGCTACTCCGACCAGGGCCCGAAAGGCCTGATTCCATCGAACAAAAAGGTGGTTGCCGTTCTGTCGCGCGGTGGAGTTTACGCTCCCGAGGGCGCGCAGGAAGCGACGGACTTTCAGGTTTCGTATCTCCGGAAGATATTCGCCCTGATTGGGCTTACAGATGTCACGTTCGTCCATGCCGATCGCCAGGGTATGGGCGGGCAGGCAGCCCAACTGGCCACCGAAAACGCGATTCGGCAAGTGTCGTCGGTCGTCGAGAGTTTCGCCACAAAGCTCGTGGCTTAATTTGCACATAAACGTGAACCCTCCTGTGCGGGAGGGTTCGGTGGTTATGTCGCTAACTCGGAAGACAGCCGGACGCATGAG
Source organism: uncultured Acidobacteriaceae bacterium (assembly GCA_963699185.1). Taxonomy (GTDB): domain Bacteria; phylum Acidobacteriota; class Terriglobia; order Terriglobales; family Acidobacteriaceae; genus DASRAA01. The sequence continues at coordinate 4,195,771 of OY969419.1, forward strand.
AACAGCGCGGCGAGCGACCCCGGCTCTTCCGCGTGGCAGGGAACGCCTACACGCGCGCGACGTTAGCGGCCTGAAGCCCTTTGGGACCTTTGGTTAGTTCGAACTCGACGGTTTCGCCCTCATTCAAGCTCCGATATCCGCTCTCCTGGATAGCCGAAAAATGTACAAAGACGTCTTCGCCCGTGGAGCGCTGAATGAAACCGTATCCCTTGGCTCCGTTGAACCACTTGACTGTGCCTTTTTCCTTCACATCTAACTCCTTTCGCTTGTGCTTCCTGAGATAAGCCCTGCTTCGCGGACGCTCCGGGCGCGACCCTGAGGCACGCACGAAAGACGTCTCCACGTTGCCGGGAAACAGGGTTGCCGCTCAGTTCGCAGCTCTTACGCAATGAAAAAAGCTCACGCACCTGCTCGAACGCGCTAGTGCCTTTGCGTTCCAACAGTTGCGTGAAGCCCGTGCAATGCGAGAAAGTCGACTGCTGACAGAAACATCAACCCAAATCCGCATTCCGGCTAAGCCAGAAGCTCCCACATCCGCCCTTTCGGAGGGGAGTTACGAATAATTACAGGAACTCTCCATTTTGGCAAGTGTTTCTGTCACAGTGCTTTGGAGACGCTCCAAAGAGTTTGCGCGTCGCCGGATGCTCCGCCGCTGGAACCGACCGCGTTTTCCTTGCTACGATGGAAAGCAAATGAGCAGCAAACTCGAACCGCCGGTCCAAGGCTCTCAAGGTAAGTCGCCGCCGGGGATCGGGATCCCCCAATCGCAAGTTAAGAAACCAGAATCCAACGACTTACAGGGCACCGCGCTGCAAACTGGCACGGCCGCCAAACGTCTGCTGGCACAGGACGATTCCCACCAAGTGATTCAGGGTGGAGCGAGGGCTGGTGGCTTGTTCTACCGGTTGCACCGCTATGGCTGGTCCACGCTTCGCTACCTGACTCAGACCGAGGTACACACCTACGCGTTCTCGGTCGCAGCGTACTCCATCCTGTCTGTCTTTCCCTTGATTGTGCTGCTGCTTACGGTGGTTCGCCGGGTGTTTCACTCCCAGCAGATGTACAACGTAGTTTTACAACTGCTGCACGACTTTCTGCCCAGCAACCAGGATTTTGTCATCCGCAACCTGCAGTTTCTCGCCAGCGTGCGTGGGCGCGGACAGGTGCTGTCGCTGGTCATGCTGTTCATCACTTCCACCGGCATTTTTCTTCCCTTGGAGGTGGCGCTGAACAGCATCTGGGGATTCACCAAGAACCGCTCCTATCTGATGAACGCGTTGGTTTCAGTGGGACTGGCCTTGGCTTGCGGAACGCTGGCGCTGCTCTCGGTGTATCTCACGGCGCAGGACCTCAAGATCCTCGGGCTGTCGATTGGCGATCAGAACTTTGTTTCTCGCGGCCTCGGCTTTGTAGTGATGAAGTCATTCACAGTGGTCACCACTATTGCAATCTATTTCCTCATCTACTGGCTTTTACCCAACGGGAAAGTCCCGGTGCGCGCCGTGCTGCCGGCTGCGGTCACCATGGGATTTCTCTCCGAGGTGGCGAAGTATCTCTACGTCCTAGTGCTACCCTGGTTGAATTTCCAGGAAGTCTACGGACCTTTCTCCGTGTCGGTCACGCTGATCTTCTGGTCGTTCTGCAGTGGATTGCTCCTGTTGGGCGGAGCCTACCTCTCAGCCGCCCAGCACAGCGACCGCATCGAAGCGCAACGGGCCACGGCAGAATAAGCCGGGGGGTCGGGGGCTGGAAACGGGGGAGATTTATAACAAAAGTTATAATGCCCTTTTTGAATGGCGAATCTCCTGTATTTTCTACCAACAGAATTCGTTGCTCCCACGAATCTCTCGCGCTTCGGATTGAATCAATTTCCCGGAAGAAACGTGAGGTTTAGATGATTCGCAAACTGAAGTCAGGGGAGTACCGGCTCTATTCGCGTAAGAAGGATCCTAAGACTGGTAAGCGCCGTAACCTCGGCACATTTGGCACTCGCGAAAAGGCGAAGGCGCACGAACGAGCAGTGCAGTACTTCAAGCGAAGCGCGTAAACTCCCTGGTAAAAAAGGCCTAGTCGCAGTGTGCGAGCCGAAAGGCGTACCCATCTGTGCCCGACGAAGTCCGGCACTACTTCATCTCCTCCACCCGCTCACCCGAATCAAGCTGCGCAATAACAATAGGGAATCCATACCAATAGTGATGCCTATTGCCTTCCAACGGATGTGCAAGGCTTTGCACACGGCATTGCAGCCAGCCGTCTAAATACCTGATTCATATCGACTTCGCCGTCGAAACTGTGGAACTTAACGTGCTTTCAGCCAAATGGGCTAGTCCAAAAGCGCCAACTCTCGTCTATCGGTTTCTCGAGAAAACAACAACGGAGGATTTGATGAAAGTGAGAATTGCGCTAAAGACGCTGACCCTTCTGGCGCTGCTGACAGGCTCAATGCTGCTGCACGCCAGTACGATCTTCAGCTTCAACGACTCTAACGGCTTGGTGACCACGTTCAACGCCACCACGGTCGGGACATCCGTACCCACCACCGGCAATTGCATTCCCTTCCTTTGCAACGTCTCCGGACAAGTGGCCACGATTGACTATCAGCAGGTTTATCTGGGTTCTGCGGTAGGTTCCCAGTCAATTACCAGCGTCGACTTCTACAACAACATCAACTTTTCAGGCAGCACACTCGTCATTGGCGGCACCTACTCGTTGTATCTGTCGACTACCACAGCTGCTGTTGACGGGCTGAGCTCCAACTTGGCTTTGAACCGTGGCCCGGATTGGACCCTGGTAGGCTCTTTCCTCGCCGGAACCAATACCAACCCCATGATTACAATCTCCACGAACCCGTTCAACTTTAATGCAGCTAATGGCAACCTGCTGCTGGAGATCATCGGCACGGGTCAGGCGAACGTCTGCAACGGCTGCGGTAATAGCTATATGGAGGTTGACACCTCCGGAACGGTCACCAGCCGCGCGGGAGAATATGACACCTCTACCGTTCCCGAGACGGGCACGCTGCTGATGTTTGGCTCCGGGATCATCGGAATCGTCGGCGTAGTGCGCCGCAAGATCAATCTGTAAACTTCAACCCTCGCAATTGAAAAAGTCGGGGCCGTGCGGCTCCGGCTTTTCTTCTTCTGCCGGTTTCAACCTACTTTGTCTTCGTCCACTCGTCCACCCAGCCGTTAACTGTCTGGTACCAGAAGCGGCTGTTCTGCGGCTTCAGGACCCAATGGCCTTCGTCTGGGAAGTACAACATCTTCGATGGAACCTTCAGCCGCTGCAGCGTGGTGAATAGCTGAAAGCCCTCCGACACGTCGAGCCGATAATCGAGTTGGCCGTGCACGACCAATAGCGGCGTCTTGAAATTCGTTGCATAGAGGTGTGGAGACCACTTGCGGTACATCTCGCGATTCGTCCACGGCGTACCCTTGAACTCCCACTCGTTGAACCACAATTCTTCAGTTGTGCCGAACGCCGCCTCGGTGTTAAACATGCCGTCGTGCGAAACCAGGCACTTGAAGCGATCGGTGTGGCCCTCGATCCAATTGATGGCATAGCCGCCGTAGCTGGCGCCGAGGGCACACTCGCGGCCCTTGTCGATAAACGGGTAGCTCCTCTCGGCGTAGTCGAGGCCCATCATCAGGTCTTCGTACGGCGCTCCGCCCCAGTTGCCGTTGATGGCGTCGATGAACTTCTGGCCGTAGCCAGTCGAGCCATGGAAGTTGATGGTGACAACCAGGTATCCATTGGCGGCAAACAGCTCCGGGTTCCAGCGGAACGACCAGTCGTCTCCCCAGGCGCCTTGCGGGCCGCCGTGGATCAGGAATTTCACGGGATACTTCTTGTTGTTGTCGAATCCCGGCGGACGCAGCAGGAACCCCTGGACCTTTTCCTTCGCCGCTCCTGTGAACCAGAACGACTCCATCGGCTTCATAGCCACCGTGGAGAGCACCTCGTCGTTCATATGGGTAAGCGGCTTGGCTTTTGACATCAGGCAGTCGGGAACCGAATACGCGTTCGGGGGAAAGGCCATGCGGCACTGCGCGAACATCAGAGGCGCGGCGTAGATCTCGTTGGGCGCCGCGATCGACTGGGTGTTAAACACCAGCAGCTTGCCATCGGGAGTAGGTGTGGGACTGTCGTTGTAACCGTCCACCAGCTCTTCGGGCCAGGGGTTGGTCTGCGCCAGGCGCAGAGCGTAAATCGGGTTCTCTCCTTCGTTGCCGGCGGTGAGGTAGATGGTCTTCGAGTCGGGTGCCCAGGCGATCGAGTCAACCCAACGGTCAAAGTTCGGGGTGAGGTCGGTGATCTTTGCCGTCGCGCGCTCATGCAGCATCAGCCGGAAGCGGTCGCTCTCATAACCTTCGCGTAGCTGCGAGCGGTAGGCAATGTACTTGCCATCGGGAGAATAAATCGGCGTGCTATCGCTGCCCGGATTGGTAGTAATTCGCTTTGCCGCCCCGCCTGCAGCAGGCACGACAAACACATCGCTGTTGGTGCTCGTGGCTTGAACTTCATCCGTGTTGCAGGTGTAGGCGATCTCTTTCCCGTCGGGAGAGAAAACGTACTGGTCCTGGCCTCCCAAACTGAACGGCGGCACATCGTAATTGCCGGGCGTGAGGTCGCGTGCGACTCCTCCCTCGATCGGAACCATGAACAGGTGGCTGCGCTTGCCGTTGTCGTAGTGCGTCCAGTGGCGGAACATCAGGTGGTCGAAGGTCATGGCCTTCACCTTCGACTTGGCACGTTCGTCGTCGCGCTGCTTGTTGCAGGCGTCGTCCTTGCAGTCGGGAAAAACCGAGGAGACGAAGAGCACACTCTTCCCATCGGGCGACCAGGTTCCGCCCGAGGCTTCGGTCGAGATCGAGGTGACTTTCTTGGGTTCGCCCGTTAGCGCACCGGCAGCGCTGTCGAAATCCTGCACCCAGATTTGTGTGCCCCCGCCTCGGTCCGACTCAAAGATCGCCCGCGTACCGTCCGGCGAAAAGCGAAAGCGGTCTTCGCCCGGGCCAGTGGCCGGCGTCAGCCGCTTCGCCTCGCCGCCGGCGACGGGGATGATCCACAGATGCGGCGTCTTGGTGTTCGCCTCCAGGCTGACATCGACTGCGCTGAAGGCCACCCACTTGCTGTCGGGCGAGACTGTTGGCTCGCCGACGCGCTTGAGCTGCATCATGTCTTCGAAGGTGAAGGGGTGCTTGGCTTGCGCCGAGCCGAATAACGAGAAGATGAGCAGGAAGAAAAGAATGCGACGTAGCATGACGCCTCCGAGGCGGGGCCGGCATGGAGAGGGCCGGGATGTCCGCACAAACGTTCCAGTCTAAATCACCGGACAGGCAAAACGAGCACCTCGAGGGAGGAGCCGTTTGGAATGGGAAGGGTTGGTTGTGATATGCCTGTTATCAACAAGTGACATTCCGAGGAGACCAACCACCGGTAGCAGACACTTTTGCAGGGACTGGGCAGTTGATTGATTGCGATTCCATGTGAGGAGGAGAGCGAGTCTGGTTCGATGCTGAGTTGCCCGAGTTGGGTACCGAGGTGACGAAGCAAATACCTCACATCGCTCTGTAACGTAGGTCACTGACGCGTCTCGTCTCGCAATGATAAGAAAGCGCCTACTAAATGCCGTTAGCGGGGAGGCCTTATGTTTAGGCGACGAGATACGCTGCTTCTGATCGGACTAGCCACGGTAGCCATAGGCGGCTGGTTGTTTCTACATCCCTATCAAGACGAACCATTATGGGCTGAGTGGCTGTTGGCCCCGGTTCTCGTTTTTCTGGGCCTTCTGTCGGCAATCGTAGGAGCCACAATCCGTTTCGACGAAGAAGCCGCTGACGCTACGGGTTCCAAGAATGTCTCGATTGCGGCGAGGCCGCATCGATAAACAAACTTGATCGTCTTGCCGCGGCCTATAGCTTCGAGGACAACAAAGGATTGAGCCGCTTCCCCGACACGCCCGTCACGGATGAAAACTTCTTGGTTTATTCCGCCGATTATCCGTATCGCGGGCCCAAGAGGCTGTTCTCCGGCGGTGCGGGACTAGTTACCACCGCATCGGATTATGCCCGCTTCTGCCAAATGATGCTGGACGACGGTAAGGTGAAAGCCACCCGCATGTTGAGCCGCAAGTCGGTCGAGCTCATGACCTCAGATCATCTCGGCAAGATCGCTCCCGATCAGGGCTTTGGATTTGGCTTCGGCGTGGAAGGCGTCAAAACGCCCCTGTCCGAACTCGGTTCGGTCGGGGAATACGACTGGGGAGGTTTTTATTACACGGGTTTCTCGATCGATCCAAAGGAACAGATGATCGTGATCTTTATGGCGCAACTGCACCCGACGGGCAGTGTGGACATTAGAGAAATAGTGAACACGCTGGCCTACCAGGCGATTAACGATTAGGTAGCCCCGCCTCGACCACTTGGTAGCCATGCGAGCGCCCGTTATCACCGTTCCGAGCGGTTAATCAATCCAATAGTTGTTGTGACATCGCCATCTTATAAGTAACTGGCCGAGCGTGCGCTGATGCGTAGTTGCCGCAAATCCAATGCTTGTATCCGTCCGAAGTGAAACCAAGCGCAGGCTTCGCTGGAAGGGGCACAGGCTCGCACTGGGCGCCCCGGCAACAAATAGCCTATCTTCGGGTTTTCATAACGTTGGCGGCTCCTGGCAGAGCTGCGGGAATCGCCTCTCCTGCGGTTTTCATCGAATACAATGATGACAGGAACCTCGATGACTTCCCCACGATCGCTTCTGAATTTCCTGGCGCTTAGCCTGCTCCTGCTGAACCTTATTTCGTTCGCCTTCGCCCAGCGCGGCGAGAGCGAGCTTGACTCATCCCCGCCGAAGGGCATCACCGAGCAGGAGATCATCCAGCGCTTTGCCGCCAAGGAAAAGGAATTCAAGATTGCGCGCGAGCAATATGCCTATCGCCAGTCGCTGACTGTGCAGACCCTGGACGGCGACACGGTGAACGGTGAGTTCAAGGAAGTGGAAGACGTGCTGTTCGACGATCGGGGAAACCGTGTTGAGCACGTAGTCTTCGCGCCGGGATCGACGCTGCAGGGCATCCTGATGACCAAAGAAGACTACGACGATATCCGCAATCGCATGCCATTTGTGCTGACGACGGACGAGATCCCCGAATACCAGATTCTCTATGTCGGCAAACAGCGGATCGATGAAATCGGCACCTACGTCTTCGATATTGCGCCCAAGCAGATTGAGAAGAACAGGCGATATTTCCAGGGCCGCATCTGGGTGGACGATCAGGACTTCCAGATCGTGAAGACCTATGGCAAGAATGTGCCCGACCTCGGAACCAAGAAAAGGGGCGGCCAGGAGAACCTGTTTCCCAACTTCACTACCTGGCGCGACCGCGTGGATGGGAAATACTGGTTTCCCGTTTACACCAAGGTTGACGATACCCTGCATTTCTCCACCGGCGACATTCATATCCGGCAAGTCGTGAAATACACCGACTACAAGCGCTTCGGGGCAAAGTCAAAGATCACCTACGAAGGCCAGGAGATTTCCAAGGACAAGCCGGGCACGACGCCACCAGCTAACGGGCAGCCTCCGGTCGCAAGTCAGCCGCCACCGAAATAGGAAATTGGTAGCTGGTAGCTGGTAACTCGTTAATTAGCGCTTAGCAATTAGCTGGAAGTTGATACACCCACGATCGCCGGCGTGAGACCCGAGTTCCGTCCAGGGGATACGTAAATCGCAATAGACCAATCTCAGTAGTACAGGTACTTCTGCCACTTCGAGTCGGAGCGGCCCATCAGTCGCATGATGTGGCGGCTGGTGTGCAGATTGAACGCACGCGGCTCGCGCGTGAGGCGCATGTTGGCCTCGTGCGGCAGCATGCTTCCCTTGCGGCGATTGCAGTTGTGACAGCAGGCCACCAGGTTCTCCCAGGTTGACGCGCCTCCGCGCGAGCGCGGAATCACGTGGTCGAGAGTCAGTTCGCCTGCGGCCAGGATCTTCCCGCAGTATTGGCAGGTGTTGCGGTCGCGCAGCAGGATGTTCTTGCGCGACAGTGCCCGCGTCTGGTGCGGTATGCGGCGATACTCCAGCAACCGGATCACCGAGGGCACATTGATCGCGATGCGAGCGGCGTGCAGATGCTGCCCGTTTTCTTCTTCCATCATGGCGACGCCCTTCAGCACCAGGATGACGGCGCGCCGGGCAGCGCACACGTTGATGGGTTCATACGATGCGTTCAGCACCAGCACGGGGGCGTGCATCGGCGAGCGGTGTATACGCTCCTCCGAATTCACCCGCGCATCGTGCATGCAGCCGGCCAGTGATTTTCCGTATCGGGACGCTGTGCTTTGAGCTGCCATGGACATATCGTATCTAAACCGAAACAGCCGCCTCGGCCGCTTCGTGAGCCTCCTCTTCCCCATATTCGCCAACCTTCGGCAGCACCGCGCCCTTGAGGGTGCGGGCCACCGTCGCTGCCCAAACTCGTTCGGCCCCGGCCTTCTTCAGCACGCGGGCACATTCGGAAACGGTCGTCCCCGTCGTCATCACGTCGTCGACGACGATCACCGTCGCGCCTTTCACCCGCTGAGGGTCGGTCACGCGAAACGCTCCGCGCATGTTGACGACGCGCTCTTCGCGCGATAGGCCGACTTGCGAATGCGTGGGGCGTTGCCGTTTCAAAAGTCCGCTAGCGATTTCAAACCGCTGCGGTAGCCGCTTCTTAGCGGCGCGAACGATCAGCTCCGCCTGGTTGAAGCCGCGCTCTCCCCGCTTGCTGGCGTGCAGCGGGACCGGAACGATCAGCGGCCAGAAATCTTCGCCGCCACCACTGAGCTGCCCGATCGCATGAGCCAGCATGTCCCCGAGAAGTGGAGCCGCCGGAAAAACCTTGTCGTATTTCAGCAGATGGATCAGCCCGCGCAGCGCCCCGGCATATTCCCCAAAAGACACGGCGGGGTCGAACTCCGGCTCGAAGTCGCGGCAGCCCTGGCAACGTCCATCGCCGATCAGCAACTGTGCCGGCAACAAGCGCTCGCCGCATTGCACGCATTGGGGCACCCGGATTGGCCCGATGGAATCCAGACACTCCTGACATACGGGCAGACGAGAAATATTTACGAGGGGGACATCACAGAGCCTGCAGTCGGATGGAAAGAGGACGGAAAAAACGCTTTGGACGGCGGCAACAATTGGCGCGACGAAGGACGTACGTTGCTCGGCGCGCTCGGCTCGTCGCTGTCGGTCTAGGGTCGCACGACTGCTGAAGACTACCCTCCAGTCGATTGTGCCTCCGACCCGCAACGCACGCCCGCGCTACCGTAGCCGGAAAGCACTTGCGTGACCAGTATAGTAAATTTGCGCAACATGGTGCAATGCCGAGGCTGATTCGCGGCGATGAGATTCATCAGCAATTCATGCGGGCGCTGGCGAACATCGTACAGGCTCGCGGCGGTTCGAATTCGGACGCCGTTGCTCACGATAGAATGAGTGCGATGTTAGCCCGCACTTGTACCGAGTGCGTTCGACGTGCTAACTTGCGCCGTCACAGTTATTTGGCTCCACGCGAGGTCTTCTTCTATGAGTGCAACCACTTCGGCGCCGGGAAAGACCTTCCGGTCCTACGTTCCTGAGAACACCACCATGCCGGAGTTCACGCTCCGCGCCGTTCTGCTCGGCCTGATCATGACTGTCGTACTGGGCGCCGCCAACGCTTATCTGGGACTGCGCGCCGGCATGACCATCGCTGCGACCTATCCCGCGGCCGTCATTGGTATGGCCGTTCTTCGCCTCATGAAGGGCTCGATCCTGGAGGAGAACATCGCCCGTACAGTCGGGTCCATCGGCGAATCGGTTGCTGCCGGAGCGATCTTCACCATTCCGGCATTCGTGATCTCCGGCGCATGGCCGGTGTTCGACTTCGAGCATGCCTATTGGAAGTCGTCGATCCTGATGCTGGTCGGCGGCACGCTCGGGATTCTCTTCGTTACCTTGCTGCGGCGGGTGATGGTGGAAGATCCCGAGCTCCCCTTCCCGGAATCGGTTGCGGCGTCGCAAATCCACATCGCCGGACAGCAAGGCAGCCGCGCAGCAAAGATTCTTTTCGGCAACATGGGATTCGGCGGAGCCGTTTACCTGCTGGGCCAGTTCAAGCTGTTTAACGCCAGCAAAGATTTCATCGTCAATGTCGGAAACCTGGGCACGAGTTTTGTGCGCATGGGCCGTTCGGCGACGGCTCCCACGTTGCCCGCTGGCGCCGTAACCACGGTCTCGGCCCCGGCAATCAGCCCGGCGTATCTCGGCGTGGGATACATCATCGGCCCCCGACTGGCATCGCTGAACTTCGCCGGTGGCGTCATCGCCTGGGGCCTGCTGGTTCCGCTGATTCTCTTCCTCGGCGGACCGACCTTTGTCGCCCAGTTTGTGCCCGCCGGTACCACGCCCGATACAGCTTTCTGGGCGGGTCAAGCGGGAGCGGTTTGGAGCTTCATCGTCCGCCCCATCGCCGTCGGTGGAATGCTGGTCGGCGCGTGCTACACGCTCTTCCGCATGCGTAAGAGTTTGGGCTCCGGCATGGCCCGCGCTGTTTCTGACTTGAAGAAGTCGGCCGCGGCCCACGCTGGCACTGCGCGAACCGAGCGCGACTTGAACGCCAAGTTCGTTTTCGGCGGATTGCTCGTCGTACTGCTTAGCATGATCTTCTTATATAGAAGCTACGCCGACTCCTGGACCGCCGGCATCGTCGCCGCAATCGTAATGATCATCGTCGGCTTCTTCTTCGCCGCCGTCTCTGGAAACCTGGTTGGCCTGATCGGCTCGTCCAACAACCCGATTTCCGGACTGACCCTCGCAACCCTGGTCATCGCCGCCCTGCTTATGGTGCTGATCGGCGTCTCCGGCATGCACGGCGTTGCTGCTGTTCTGGGAGTCGCCGCCGTAGTCTGCGTTTCGTCGGCGGTGGCTGGCGAGATGCTGCAGGACTTGAAAGTCGGACACATCCTCGGCGGCACTCCCAGCAAGATGCAGATCGGCGACTTCATGGGCGTGGCTGTCGCCAGCTTCGCCCTCTTCCCGGTACTCATGCTGCTGAACCAGGCCAACATCAACGGCGGCGGCATCGGGTTCGGCGACCGCCAACTGTCCGCGCCTCAAGCCGGTCTGATGGCCATGCTCTCGCGCGGCATCGTCGGCGGTGAAATGGCGTGGCCGCTCATCGTGGTCGGCATCCTGATGGGCATCGCGTTGATCATGATCGAAGTAAAGAGTCCGATGCTGTTCGCCGTCGGCATGTATCTGCCGCTGGAAACTACTTTTGCGATCTTCCTCGGCGGCATGATTCGCTGGATCACCGACAAGATGCGCGACAGCGCGACTTCAACGAAGCTCAGAAGGCCCGGGTGGAAAATGCAGGCGTGCTGACTGCGTCAGGATTCATCGCGGGTGAGGCGTTAATGGGTATCGTGATTGCGATCTTCAAGTACAAGCAGTGGCCGCTGCCTGTGATCTTCGCAGCATCCCAGCGTGGTGTCGGGATTCATCGTGCTGGTGATTCTTGCAGTGGTGATGATGCGGGTGCCGCTGGCCAATGCGGGCAGCCCCGACGAGCCGGCCCCGCCGACTGCGATCATGTAGAGGGAACATACGACCACAGAGACAGAGAGGCACGGAGAGATCATCCGTGCCTTTTGCTTTAGACTGGGATTCCCGTGAGTATCACAGAACAGCTGGCCAGCACTCGCGAGCGCATAGACGCTGCGGCTCGACGTGCCGGACGGGATCCCGCCGACATCGCCCTAATGGCCGTCGGCAAGACCTTTCCCGCCTCAGCCATCCTGGAGGCTTACGCTGCGGGCCAGCGCCTCTTCGGCGAGAACCGCGTGCAGGAGTTCGCGGAGAAATTCGCCGCACCTCAAGGAACTGAGCGATGCCAAGTTCCACATGATCGGTCACCTGCAATCGAACAAGACGGCGAAGGCGGCGGAGATATTCCACGCTGTTGATTCCATCGATTCCGCCAAACTCGCACAACGTGTGAACGAGGCGGCGGCAAGAACTCGGCAAGACGCTCGACGTCCTGATCGAAATCAATGTCGGCGGCGAAGAGGCCAAGAGCGGCCTCGCCCCTGACTCGCCCGAGATCGAATGCCATACTTAGGCAAGCGACCGAGTGGGCGAACCTTCGCATTCGCGGACTGATGACCGTTCCGCCTTTCACCGACGACCCCGAAGGCGCCCGGCCTTACTTCCGTCGACTAAGCGAGCTTCGCGATCGTCTCGCAGCTCGCAGTTTTTCTGGCGTCGAACCTCGACGTCCTCTCCATGGGCATGTCGCATGACTTCGAGGTTGCAATCGAAGAAGGTTCGACCTGCGTGCGCATCGGCACCGCGATCTTCGGCTCGCGCCCCAAACCATGATTCCCATCCGCGATACACCGGCGGGCGCGACGTTTCAAGTCAAAGTCCATCCTCGCGCAAGCAAGAATGCCATCACCGGAGCAGTCGGCGATGCGTTGAAGCTATCGCTGACGGCACCGCCTGTCGAAGGCCGCGCCAACGAAGCCTGCATCGCCTACTTTGCTGAATTTTTGAATGTTCCGCGTTCCTCAGTTACGATAGCCGCCGGAGAAACCAGCCGACAAAAATTGATTCGTATCGCCGGACTTCGGGCCGCGCAGGTGGAAGAAACGCTACGCGCGATCCTAGGCTGATACACGAGACGCCTTTCGCTTTTGATTTTGACGTTGTTGTCGAGCCAGTTGCTAGCTGCTAGTTGCTAGTTGCTTCACTGGCAACTGACAACTGGAAACTGACAACTTCTTATGAGCTTTGCGCAGCGTTGGCACGACATTCGCACCGGCTTCGAACGGCCTTTCTGGGTCGCCAACATCAGCGAGTTGTTCGAGCGGCTTTCCTACTACGCGGCGTTCGCCTCGCTGGCGCGCTACTGCACGAGGTCCTGAACTTTCCTACGCAGCAGACCGGAACCCTCACCGGATTCTTCGGCGGCCTGGTGTGGTTTCTGCCGGTATTCGGCGGAACGCTGGCCGACCGGATGGGATTTCGCAAAGCGCTCGCGCTGGCGTACCTGATCTTGTCGTGCGCGTATTTTCTGCTGGGATCGCTCGGCTCGCCGTGGCTGGCCCCAGTGCGGCAGACCGTACCGTTGGTCGTGCTGGTGGCGCTGGTGTTGGCACTCCCAGCGTTCGGAGTGGCGCTGGTGAAGCCAACGGTGGTGGGCACCACGGCACACTCGTCGCATGAGGACGTGCGCTCCTTCGGCTACTCCATCTACTACACGCTGGTGAACATCGGCGGTGCTGCTGGACCTTACGTGGCCTCGTACGTCCACCAGCGCATGAGCGTCGAAAACGTGTTCCGGGTGGCGGCGCTCAGCGTGTTCCTGATGTTCATCGGCGTGCTGATCTTCTTCAGGGAGCCGAACCGCGATCGAGATACGCAGACGCCGTCGATGGCACAAGCCGGCAGAAATTTCCTGACGGTGCTGTCGAACCCGCGCTTCATGCTGTTCCTCACGATCTTCACCGGCTACTGGATTGTGTACTGGCAAGAGTTCCTCACCCTGCCGCTGTATGTGCACAACTACATCAACCCGACAATTGATACCGAACTGCTGCTGATGACTGGGCCGTTGGTGGTGATTGCGCTGACGGTGGTGATCACGCTGCTCATGCAGAAGGTCGCTCCCCTGATGGCGATTACCACGGGGACGTTAATCAGTGCACTGGGTTGGATCTTCCTGATCCTGATGCCGTCGGGCCTCGGTGCAGTGCTGACGCTGGTTGCAGTTGCTTTGGGCGAAATCGTGATGTCTCCGCGGTATTACGACTATGTATCGCGCTTGGCTCCCGAAGGACAGCAAGGCACCTACATGGGCTTCGCTTTTCTGCCGCTGGGGATCGGCTCGCTAATTGGGGGAGCGTTCGGAGGGTTCCTGATTCACCACTTCGGCGAGGTGAAGCATGAGCCCGCGGGGATGTGGTGGGTCATTATCGGCGTCGGCGTCGTGACGGCGGTGTTACTGTTGGCGTATGACAAATTGATGATGCCGAAGAGCACGTAGCCTTTTTGCTAATTGCTAATTGCTAGTTGCTAATTGCTAGCATCCGTCGCCGTCACACGCCCCTGTGTCCCACGTCCTTTCCTCATTCCAGCCCGACGCGTACAAGACAATTCGTGAGGCAAGGGATTGGTGTCCCTTGTAGGCCGCGCTCAAGACGCGGCCCCAAATTGCCCTTTGAAATATTGCAAAGCTCGATTACCTAAACTGGCCGCAAACCCAGGTTTGGAGCGGAATGCGACCTCGTAAGTCCAATGTTTTCTGTTAAGTAGATGTAAGTTATTTGTTTCTGCATCTTTGCACGGCATTTGCTAGATATCTCATTGATTCCAAAGGGTCATGGGGGAGGGGGGTGATATTCTTCTTCTGATTGCTGTTGCCCTTGGCGAGGCCGAATTCCATGTCCGCAAAGTCTCAAAAGCCGCCCGCCTACATTGCCGCCCACATTCGTACCGTCCTGAAGAATGGTGGATCGGCGCCACACACCGAGGAAGTCCAACGCTTCTTCAAGCACGAAGTTCAATCGCGCGGATGGTACACGGCTGAACTGCGCAAGGTCGCCAAACGCTTCCGCCGCGCCATCCTCGCCGAGCACGGCTTGCCATACCTGTTGCTGGTTGCCGATCAGCTGTTTCGCGATGAAATGATGGAGGAGAACGCCTTCGCCGTAATGCTGCTGGAGGACATGACTGGCCAATTCGGCCGCGCTGAGTTCAAGCTTTTCGAAAGCTGGCTTGACCGCGTGAGTAGTTGGGCCGATCACGATGCGCTGGTACATTATCTGATCGGGCCCATGGTTGCCGCCAATGCTACTTACCTGACGCGTCTCCCGCGCTGGGCAAAAAAGAAAAGTATCTGGCACCAACGCGCCGCCGCCGTCAGCTTGATTCACAGCACCCGACAGCACAAGAACTTCGACCACATTCAGCGCATCACCGAACTACTTCTAGTGAGTGACGATGACATGGTGCAGAAAGGTCTGGGATGGCTGCTGCGCGAAGCCGCCAAAGCCAATCCTGACCAAACCGTCGCCTACCTCATGACGATCCGCGATCGCACGCCGCGGTTGGTCTTGCGGACTACATGCGAGACGCTGCCTGAAGCGACGCGCAAGCGCGTGCTGGGGAAACGCAGCAAATAAGCCCGGTCATTTACAATGGGACTCGCATGAACCTAACCGAAATTCAGGCTGCCCTGCGCGACGGCCACCACGAAGCCTGGCTCTTTTACGACCATCATCACCGCGATCCCATCGCCTACCGCGTTCTGGGACTGCCCCCCGACCGCCTCACTACCCGTCGCTGGTTTTACCTGATTCCTGCCGACGGCGAACCGGTGAAGCTGGTCCACCGCATCGAGAGCCACCATCTCGACTCGCTCCCCGGCCGCAAGCTCGAATACTCGGCGTGGGAGGAACTCTGGGCCAACCTCGAAACGATGGTCAAGCCTTACCACAAGGTGGTCATGCAGTATTCGCCGAACAACCAGATTCCTTACATCTCGCTGGTCGATGCCGGTATGCTCGACCTCATTCGCAGCTTCGGCAAGGAGATCGAGACCTCAGCCAATTTGGTCGCGCGCTTCGAGGCCACGCTGACCGAGGCGCAGATCGCCTCGCACTACAAAGCGCAGGCGAAGGTTGACGCGATCACCGCTGGCGCATTCCAGGAGATCGGCCGGCGGGTTCGAAACGGCGGCACGCATGAGTTCGAGATTCAGCAGTGGATCATGGAAGCCTTCCGCCGCGAGAATCTCATTACCTGCGATCCGCCCAACGTCAGCGTGAACGCCAACAGTGGCGACCCGCACTACGAGCCCACCGCCGCGACTTCGGCACCGATCAAGCAGGGCGACTTCGTATTGCTCGACATCTGGGCGAAGTGCGATGAGCCGGACTCTGTCTTCTACGACATCACTTGGACCGGCGTCATCGGAACTCCCAGCGATAAGCAGCGCGAGATCTTCAACGTCGTGCGTGACGCTCGCGACGTGGGCATCAACAAAGTGAAGGAAGCGTTCGAAGCCGGCAGGAAGATCCGTGGCTGGGAAGTTGATCAAGCAGTCCACGACTTCATCGTCAGCAAGGGATATGGCCCGCAAATCTTTCACCGTACCGGGCACTCCATTACCTCCGATATTCACGGCAACGGCGCCAACCTCGACAATCTCGAGACCAAGGACGACCGGCTGATTCTGCCCAACACCTGCTTTTCAGTTGAGCCGGGCGTCTATCTGCCCGACTTCGGCGTGCGCAGCGAAATCGACATGATGATTCGCAACGGCAAGGCCGAAGTCACCGGCCGGATCCAGACTGACTTGGTGCTCATCTGATGGCGAACGTCCAGAACACAACGTCTGCTGGTGCGCGTCCCGCGAATAGTCCCACCGCAACCAACAGCAACATGGCGATCATCGCGCCTCTCGCGGGATGGCTGCTTCCCGGCCTCGGGCACCTCATTCAGCGCCGCTGGACGCGCGGCCTTCTGCTCATGCTGGCGGTCTTCATCATGTTTTTCGCCGGGCTCGGCATGCAGGGCAAGGTTTACGCCTTCAACACCGGCGACCTGCTCGACATTTTGGGATTCGTGGGCGACATTGGTGCCGGACTGCTCTACTTCGTGGCGCGCGCCATGGACTGGGGTGCCGGCAACATTCATCGCGCCGTGGCCGACTACGGCACCAAGTACATCGTGGTCGCGGGCCTGCTGAACATCATCTCCGCAGTTGACGCCTACCACATCGCGATCGGCAAGAAACAATGACCATCGAATTCTCGCACTTCACCGCCGCTGTCGTATTCGCTGCCTGCGCCTCAACGGTATTCGGCATCACCCAGCGCAACACTACGCGCGAAATGCTTCGCTACGGCGCTTACTGCTTCGCCCTCTTCGTCGGCGGAGTGATCGTGGCTTCGTGGGCGATGTGGCTGCTGAAACACTAAAAAACAGTGGGTAGTGATTAGTGGATAGTGGATAGAAGTTCTTGTTATCCACTACCCACTATCCACTAACCACTGTCTTCTACCCTTCCCACACAAACGCATCGAACACCCGCTTCTCTTCAAACCCCAGCTTGCGATAAAGATCCACCGCGCGATGGTTCGCCTCGGTCACGGTCAGCGTTAGCAGATTGAATCTCCGACGCCGCAGCGCGTTACTCGTGGCCGCCATCAACGCCTCGCCAATGCCCTCGCCGCGATGTTCCGGAAGCAGGCAGACCTGGGTCACATGTCCGACATCGTCGCGCACCCGCGAGCACAAGATCACCCCAATCAGCGAATCCGTCGGCTGATGAATCGCGACAAACGACGCCTCCGAATCGAACACGCCGCATCCCGGAAAGCGCACGATGTTGTTCAGAAAACGCAATGACCCAGCGTTGGTGCGATACTGGTCGTTGATCTCAGAATCGATGTGCGCCCGGTACGCAGCCGTAATGATGCCCGCCGCGGGCTGATAGTCCGCCTCCGTCCAGCGCCGAATCGCGACATCCTTCAACGCCCGCGCCGCCATCGGAGCACCCTCTCCACCCGCCAGATTCAAACTCAGAAACAGCCTGCGAAAGCGTTGAAATCCGTTACTCACAAACGGAGCGGCGACTTCCCCCGTATCGTGCGCCAGCAACTGCGCCTCCACCCGGTGCACTCCCGGCGACTGTTGCAGCGTCTCGATCACGTGCTCCAGCAGCCGCACTTCGACGGCGCGCGTATCCGCCCGCCGCGGCGACACGAACAGGTCGCCAATCACGCCTTTGCTGCCTTCATAGACGAAAAACGAGTACCCCACCAGGCTGCCGCGCTCCACCGCAGCGTAGCCCGGCAGAATCTTGGCATCGACATAGCGCAGGATCATCTCCGACGAACTGCGATAATCCCACGCCAGCGTCTCGCCCCAGCTCTCGACTTCTTCAGCGAGCAGCGGCCGCAGGTCCGCCGACGAGAAGTGCCTCAGGTCGAGGATCTCCGCCCCCGTCGCCGGCCGAATTGGATTGCGCACCGCCATGGTTCACGGCCCAAGAGTCGCATCGCGAGCGCACTCGCGCGTCAACATTGGGCGATGTGCCAGTCTAGTGCGGATGCGGTAAACTAATCAAACGACAGAACAGGAATGAGCACTACGGTTGAGGTGGTTCTGGCGCCCTGCCCGACACCACATAGAAGTCCACGTGCTGCGGTGCGAATCCCCCAACTCGGGTGACGCGACGGCCCTTCAGCCGAAACTCCAGTTCGGCTTTGGATCCAGCTGCCGCCACTACGAGGTGGTCGCCCTCCGGAATTTCATTACGCTCGTAGCTCAAGATCTTCTGGTTGCGGTAGAACCCAAGTCCGTATTCGACGCTGCGTGGCACGTCATAGACTGCGACTGTCGGAATCTCCCCGATCGCAGTTTCGCCGAGAGCTATCTGCACCGGTCGCGCCGACTGCAGCACGTCAATGATCGGCGCGGTTCCTCGAAGCACCAGCGCGAAAGTGATCAGCAGTGGAACCAGGGTGGTGAAGCGCAGCAGTCGATAGCCTTGCGAGCGTAAGCTCACCAGCAACGTCAGCACCGTGATAATTGCCAGCGCGGCTGCCACGATCATCGCGGGCTTGCTCACTTCCACGTGCAGCAGCTTAAACGGAACGATCAGCGCTGCAACCGGAAGCGCGGCGCACAGCACTGCATGCGTTATCGCCAGCCACAGGCTTGGCTTGTCGCCCTCCTGCTCGCGCCGCAAAACGAAGTCAGCCAGCAAAATCGTCGCCGCTGGAATTGCCGGCAAAATGTATCCTGGCAACTTCGATTGCGAGAGCGAAAAGAACAAGATCGGCAGAAGAAACCACAGCGCGAGATACGTCCGCAGGTCTTCCTTGCCCTGCGGCTCAGCGACCGAGAAGCGCCAGTCGCGGATGGCATCGACCAGAGCGGTAATGACGAACACCGTCCACGGAACCAACCCAATCAGAGCAACCGGCAAGTAATACCAGAAGGGTTGCTTGTGGCGATAAACGTCAGTCGTGTAACGCGCCAGGTTGTGTTCGAGGATGAAGACCCGGAAGAATTCTGGATTGGCGCGTTGCACCGCGATAAACCACGGCAGCACAACCACGAGGTACAGCACGATTCCCGGAAGCCACAGCGTGCGCAGCAGCAGTCGCCAGTCACGCCGCAACGCTGCGAATGCGACAACGATCAGTCCTGCCAGGAACACAGCGACCGGCCCCTTGGCCAGCGTTCCGAGTCCGGCGAAGCCGTAGAATGCCAGCAGCCATGCGCGGTTCTGCGATTCGTACCAGCCCCACCACGACAGCATGGCGATGGTGAACGTCGCGGCCAGCGGCATGTCTGTGCTCGCGCCTCGGCCAAAGCCGATGACGATCACCGATGCAGCCGTGATCAGCGCCGCATCCAGTTGCATGCCTCGGCGAAAGCGCCTCGCCCACACGTAGATGAAGAACACCATCAGCGTGCACAGAACCGCCGAGGGCAGACGCGCCGCCCAGCCGCTTACGCCGCCGGCCGTTTTGTAGGCGAGCATCTCTCCCCAGTAAAGCAGCGGAGGCTTCTCCAGCCACGGTAGCCCCCACAATGTGGGAGTCACCCAGTCGTGACGCGCCAGCATCTCGCGCGCGATCTGCGCGTAGCGCGGCTCATCGGCTCCGAGGAGGCCGATCACTTGCAGGCCGGCAAAGAACAGGAATCCGCAGAATGCAATGAGCGCAATCAGGTCTGTGGAACGGCGAGCGCGTTCCCTGTATTGCTTGTCATTTCGCAAGTTGGAAGTCTTCAGCGCGATGGCTATTGCACCTTGCACTCGTAGCCGCGAATGCGCAACTGGGCCGCCATGCGTTCGGTCGCCACTGACAGCGGCCCTTCGATGGCGCATCCGCTGGCGCACTCATGACCACCGCCGCCGAACGAGGCCGCTACGGCGGCGACGTTCACCGCGCCTTTGCTGCGCAGGCTGACGCGGAAGCGACCATCGGGCTGCTCGCGAAAGAACAACGCGACCTCGATGCCTTCGATAGCAAGCGCGTAGTTGACCAGCCCTTCGCAATCTTCTTCCTGTGATTCGCAGAGTTCCATCGTCTTGCGGGCTACGTGCATCCACGCCAGGCTGCCATCGCGGTGAAGCGAGGTGAGAGCCGCTCCGAGCAGGCGCATCTTCGACAATGGTGTGGAGAAGTAAACGTGCTGCGCGATCTTCGCTGGATCGGCGCCGCACCGTACCAGGTCCTGCGCCAGCGCGAAAGTGCGCTCGGTGGTGCCGTTAAAGCAGAACGCGCCCGTGTCGGTAAGGACCGCGGTGTACAAGCAGGTCGCGACTTCCGGAGAAATTTCCACTTCAGCCTCGCGCGCGAGTTTGAAGATCATCTCGGCGGTAGCGCAAGCGCTCTGATCGATCCAATTCACGTCAGCGAAAGGCTGAGCGGTGGCGTGATGGTCAATGCTGATTAGGAAGTGTTTTTCCAATCCGCTGAGCCGCGTGCGCGCAATTCCGTCGCATTCCAGAATGATGACGGCTTCCGCCTCCGGGGCTTCTTCCGTTTTCAACAGTACGGAATCTGCATACGGCAGCGGCCGATAAAGGCCCGGAACGCCGTCGCTGAGGACGACATCCGCCTGCTTGCCCATGCTGCGCAGGATCTGGCAGCAGGCGAGCGCCGATCCGACGGCGTCTCCGTCGGGCCGCGCATGCGAGGTCAAAATGAATCTCTGTCGTCTCCCTATCTGGTTCAGGACTTCGTCTAACATTCCCTTTGGTCCCGGTTTATTTGTTGCGTTTTCGTTTGTCGATACGCTTCAGTAATTCTTCCACCCGGCTGCCATGTTCATCGCGATGGTCGAGGATGAACAAGAGTTCCGGGGCATGTCGCAGGCCCAGATTGGCGGTGAGCGCGTGGCGGATAAATCCGCGCGACGCGTTGAGGCCCTCCATACTCTCCTCTACTTCTTCGTCACTTCCCGTGACTTCAATGAACACGCGGGCGACTTTGCCGTCGGTCGCCATCACTACTTCGTTCACCGTTACGAGCCCGATGCGCGGGTCTTCCAACTCGCCTTCGACAAGCGTGGTGATTTCTTCGCGCAGAGCTTCACTGCGGCGCGCCCGAAGATATTTCTGAGTTCGGTTTTCCATCTGTCCAGATTCACCCCGCAAAAAAGGTGAACGTTAGAGGATACGCTAATCCGTTAAGATGGTGGTGATGACGATCACGGTTCCCCGGTTATCCGGTCGCCGAATTCAGCTTCGTTGAGGAAGTCGAGAAAAGAGTCGATGACTTCGCCGCCGCTATTGTTGGTGGCGCGCACGGCAAAACGCTCAACGTTTCGCATCAGGCCGTCGAGGTAATCGCGGGACGAGGAGATGCTGACCACGCCCAAAGTGGCGCGCTGCCAGGCATCGCTGGGATCGATCTCGGCCACCGCCACGTTGAAGCGGGTCCGCAGGCCGTCTTTCACGCTACGCACCACCTGCCGTTTGTCTTTCAGCGAATGTGCGCCCTCGATGCGGATCTCCAGAGTGAGGTGAGCGATCATGCCGTGGTCCAGTTGCGGAAAGCCCCGGAGACGACATGCCTCGCTGCGAGGAATGCGTTCCGGGACTTCTGTTTCGACGAGTTTTGTTTAGGCGAAGGCTTCCGCCGCCACCTTCTCGACAACATAAGCCTCAATAACATCTCCAACTTTGATGTCACCGTAGTTCGCTATGCCGATGCCGCACTCCATGCCGTTCGTAACTTCCTTAGCATCGTCCTTGAAGCGCCGCAATGATCCGATCTTGCCCTTGAACACGACAGTGTTGTCGCGCAGCAGGCGCACATCGGAATCGCGCTTGATCACACCGTCGACAACCTGGCAGCCGGCAATCGTACCGACCTTCGGGATGCGGAAGGTGTCTTTCACTTCGGCCCGTCCCTGGTAGGTTTCCTTAATGATGGGCTCGAGCAGGCCGGTCATGGCGCGCTTCATTTCGTCCTGCAACTCGTAAATGATCGAGTGCAGCCGGATGTCCACCTTCTCCTGCTCAGCCAATTCCTGCGCCTTGCGTTCGGGGCGGACGTTGAAGCCGATGATAACGGCGTTCGAGGCTGAGGCCAGCAGCACATCGGACTCGGTAATCGCGCCCACGCCCGTACGCACGATAGTGATCTTCACCTTCTCGTTGGACAACTTGGCGAGGAGATCGGTCAGCACTTCGACCGAACCTCCCACATCGCCCTTCAGGATGATTGGCAGGTCTTTCTGTCCGGCAGACTTGATCTGTTCCGCCAGGCCTTCGAGCGACACCCTCGAGCTCTTGGCCAGTTGCGCCTCGCGGGCCCTGCCTTCGCGGTATTCCGAAATATCGCGCGCCTTTTCGCGATCCACGACGGCCACCAGTTGATCGCCGGCTTGTGGTAATCCATCCAATCCGAGGACCTCTACTGGAGTAGACGGAGGTGCCGTCTCCAAGGCTACTCCGCGGTCGTTGAACATCGCGCGGACTTTGCCGAACACGTTGCCTACGACGAAGTTGTCTCCGGCGTGCAGCGTACCGTTCTGGATCAGCACGGTTGCCACGGGACCGCGTCCGCGATCCAGCTTGGCTTCCAGTACTGTGCCGCTTGCGGGACGATCCGGCACGGCCTTCAGGTCTTGCAGGTCGGCTACCAGGCAGATCATCTCCATCAACAGATTGAGGTTGGTCTTCTGCTTGGCTGAAACCTCAACGAAGACCGTGCTGCCGCCCCAGTCTTCCGGCATTAGGCCGCGATCGGCCAGTTGTTTCTTCACTCGCTCCGGAAGAGCGTCGGGCTTGTCGATCTTGTTTACTGCGACGATGATCGGCACGTTCGCCGCCTTGGCGTGATCGATGGCTTCCAGAGTCTGCGGCATCACGCCGTCATCGGCAGCAACTACCAGCACGACAATGTCAGTGACCTTCGATCCACGGGCACGCATGCGAGTAAACGCTTCGTGGCCGGGCGTGTCGAGGAAGACGATCTCACGGCCATAAGCCGGCGAATTCGTGTCGGTGATCGCCACCTTGTAAGCGCCGATATGCTGCGTGATTCCACCCGCTTCGCCTTCGGCGACGCTGGTCTGGCGGATGGCGTCGAGCAAGCTGGTCTTGCCATGATCGACGTGGCCCATGATGGTGACCACCGGGGGACGAGTGACTGCTACTGCGCCGCCTTCTTCGCCGGCGCCTTCCGCAGGAGCCGTGTCCTTGGCCAACTGCTCTTCGAAGCTGATGACGTCAGTGGTCGCGCCAAAGTGGCGCGCCATTTCCGTGGCCAGTTCTGCATCGAGCGTCTGGTTGACGGTGGCAAAAACGCCACGAGCCAGCAATCGCGCGATGAGATCTTTGGCGCGAATCTCCAGCTTCTCGGCCAGGTCCTTTACGCTGATGCCTTCCGGAATCGTGATGGCTCGCGTAATCGGCAGCGGTTCGCTCGACAGCGACAAGCGCGGTGGTGGAGTAAAGCCCTTCATCGGGCCTTCCTTCACGCCACGTGGAACGTAACGCTGACCCGGGCGCGCTGGGCGGCCCATGGGACGTCCTGTCGGTGGAGGCGGCGCAATTCCTACACCACCTCCCGCTCCAAACGGTGGACGACTGCCCGGCGGTCCCGAGCGCGTGGGATGTGGACCTCTTCGTTCGCCGGGACGCAGTGGAGGCCGGTTGGCTCCGAAGGCATTTTGTCCCTGGCTCGGACCTTGTCCCTGACCCTGCCCGGGACCACTGGGCCGCGGGCGCTGAAAGATGGGCTTGCCACGCTCCGGCATTCCTCGTGGCGGAGCTGCCGAAGGCCGCGGTTGCGTTAGCGACGGCGGTGGCGCGGCGTAAACCGGACGAGGTCCAGTTTGGGGAACGATCAATCTGCGTGGTGGCGGCGCAGGCCGGTGAGGGGCAACTGCTGGTTTCGTCGCTGGAGCCGTGGTTGCCGATGCAGCAGCCAGACCTCCGGGTGCATCGCTCGCTACTGTGGTCGTTATTTGCGCCTCCACAGGCACGGTGTCAACTGTTGGCTCTGCAACTTCGGGGGCCACCTCAACAGCCGAAGGAACCTGCGCCTCGACCGTATGTTCGACCGGCTTGGGCATTTCCTTCGTGGCCGTCGAGGCAGGTGTCGCAAGCGCGGCAGGGGGAACAGCCGCCGGTTTTGCGGGAATCGTTATCGTGGCCGGCGGACGCGCCACGGACTGAGGCGTGATGAAGCGCGGCGCTGGCTTGGGCGCCTCCACGGGTGCAGCCGGCGCGGAAGTCACGGCCGCCACAGGCGGCTTGGACACGCTGCTCGGAGGACGCGCGGGCACAGCCGACGGCGGTGCAACGGTCTGACGTGGCGGCGCTGCCGGCGCTGCGGCTGCGCGCGGAGGTGCAGCGGGTTGCGCGGCCTTTTGCGTGATCGCCTTCAGCACGTCTCCCGGCTTGGAGATGTGCGACAGATCGATCTTGGGCTTGAACTCTTCGGCCTGTGCGCGCGAGCTACGACTGCTGGTGCTGCCGGGCTCTCCGTGCTCAGCAGTAATACTTCTTCACGCGCTCCGCTTCATCCACTTCAATGGAGCTGGAGTGCGTTTTCTTTTCTGTGACTCCGACCTTGAGTAACAGATCGAGAATCACTTTGCTTTTGACCTCGAGTTCTCTCGCCAGGTCGTTAATTCGAACCTTTTGCTGCATTCCGCCCTGTTTCCTCCGCTTTGTCCCGTCCGCTTACGCGTTCATACGCATTCTCACCCTTTACTTTGTAGATCCGCGGTTGGACCGGGCTCCCGGCTGCCCCAAGGGTGCTCACCGGGTTATATGGACCGCGAACCTTCGAATCCTATCGCTGCTCGCCGGGCAACTCTTCGTCCGGCACATTCTCCCCTTCGACAACGGGGCGTTCGTGGGTGTGGACCTCCGCCTCGTCGGCCGGCGGAGCGTTCTCCACGCCATCCACCACTTCGGCTTCGAAGTACTGGCCTTCCTCGACCAGCTCTTCCACCGACTCGTCGGAATCCACGGGTTCTTTCGACAATCCGGTTAAGTCGCCCGACTGCGTGTCAGTGTCGGGAGGGCGCTCTTCGGCACCGAGCGGGACGTCTTCACCTTCGCCCGAGGCTTCTTCGCCTTCGGCCTGCAACGCTGCTACTTCGCCAGCGATTTCGCCTTCTTCGACGATCGAGGCTTCGTCGCTGGCAACTTGTTCTTCAGCCGGGGCAGTTTCGTCGCTGATCGCCACAGCTTCTTCGACTGGTACTGCGTCGAGACTGGCGAAGTAATTGTTGACCGCGATACTGATTTTCTCCACCGTCTTGGGACCGACGCCGGGGATTTCTTCCAGTTGCTCGGGCGTCATGTCCGCGACCTGCTCGACGGTGGTGATGCCGGCGGCAACGAGCTTCTCGATGATGCCGGGCTCCAGGTCAGGCACGATGTCCAGCGGCGTGCTCGGTTGGCCCATGACCTGCGACATTTGCGCCTCGACTTCCTGGCGCTTCTCTTCTTCGCTCTTGATGTCAATCTTCCAGCCCAGCAGCTTGGCGGCCAGGCGGACGTTCTGCCCCTTCTTGCCGATGGCCAGGGAAAGCTGGCTGTCGTCGACGATCACTTCCAGGTGCTTGTCCTGCCCTTCGAGCACGGTCACGCGGCTGACCTTTGCAGGTTGCAGCGCCTTTTCGGCGAAGGTGACGGCGTCTTCGTGATACTCGATGATGTCGATCTTCTCGCCGCGTAGTTCGCGAATGATCGACTGCACGCGCATTCCCTTCATGCCGACGCAGGCGCCCACGGGATCGACGTCCTTGTCTTTCGACATGACGGCGATCTTGGTGCGCTCCCCGGCCTCGCGCGCGATGGCGCGAATCACGACCGTGTTGTCGTAGATCTCGGGGACTTCCGTCTGGAACAGGTGCGAGACCAATTCCGGCACCGCACGGGAAACCACAACTTGCGGCCCCTTGGACGCTTTCTCCACGCGAACGATGACTACCCGCGCGCGCTCACCGGGAGCGAACGACTCCAGCCGCGACTGTTCCTTCTTCGGCATGCGCGCTTCGGCCTTGCCGAGATCGACAATCACGTCCTGGCCTTCGACGCGCTTGACCGTAGCGTTGATCACTTCGCTTACGCGCCCGATGTACTCGTTGTAAATCGTGTCGCGCTCAGCTTCACGCACCTTCTGAAAGATGACTTGCTTCGCCAATTGCGCCGCGATGCGCCCAAGCACTTCGGTGGGCTTTTCAGTGCGCAACTCGCCGCCGACTTCCGCTGCCGGGTCGATGCGCTTGGCGTCTTCGAGGGAGATCTGCGCGTTCGGGTCCTCGACCAGATCGGGATTCTCCACGATGGTCCTCACCGCGTAGGCTTTAATCTGGCCGGTTTCTTTGTTCAGCTCGGCGCGCAGGTTCTCCTGCGTCTTGTAGTACTTTCGGGTGGCAACAACGATGGCATCTTCCACCGCACCCACGACGATGTCCGGATTGATGCCCTTTTCCCGGCTCAGAGCGTCGATCACGTTGTACAGTTCACTCGCCATAAAATACCTGCCACCTTACTGAAAAACTCGTGTCCAAATTGTTGTTCACCAGAAACTAGAACTCGGGAACCAGGTTGGCCTTCTCGACATTGGCCAGGTCGATCTCGACCGCCGATCCCGCTGCAACTTCTTCTTGCTTCTTGCTCTTCTTGCGACCGCTCAGCTCGAGGCTCAGCCGGCCGTTATGAAACGCCTTCAGGCGTCCTTCAAAATGCCGGTTGCCGCTGACCGGGTCGCGCGTCATCAGCTTCACCAGGCTGCCAGTGAAGCGCACAAAGTCGGCCGGCTTCGACAACTTCCGGTCCAGGCCAGGCGACGAAACTTCCAGCGTGTACGTTGCGCCGGGCACGGCATCTTCCACGTCGAAGATTGTCCCAACTTCGCGGCTGAAAAGCGCGCAATCTTCGTGCGTCACGCCCTCCGGCTTATCGATGAAGATGCGCAACATGCGGGCCTTGCCGCCGCCCCGTAAGTCGATTTCCACGACTTCAAGGCCGCTCGATTTCGCTACCCGTTCGGCAATCTCTTCGATCTTGTCTAAACCGGCCGCCATTTCTTTCGTACACTCGCTCTCGGCGATCAAACGAAATCCGCCCGTCAGGCTTTCGTTGCCGCCCGGACTCGCCAAGAACCAGCGGATTGCAAGGGTGGAATAATAAAGTGGGCTCTCGCCCACCGGTGTGCTTCGCCGAATACGCTGGAGGTTTCCGTCTCCCCGCCGGGAGCGATCGGAAGCCATCAACACACAGCCGTACTTTTCTAACTATACGCCCGAAACCGGGGAAATTCAACGGCCACCGGGAAACTGGTCCCTCCCATTCCGGCCTCTTGGCAGGAGGTAAATGACTTGTTACTTGTGCGTCGCTAACGGGCGTTTGCCTAACCGCCAACCCAACTCTACAATGAAAGATTATCCCTCCACGGATCAATTGCCATGATTCATTTTCCTGTACCTGAGGCCCTTACCTTCGATGACGTGTTGCTAGTTCCTGCCAAGTCAGATGTCGTTCCTGCCGCGGCGGATACCTCAACTCGCCTGACCCGCAACATCGTTCTCCAGATTCCGCTGATCAGCGCCGCGATGGACACCGTGACCGAATCCCGCATGGCCATTGCGATGGCGCAGCAGGGCGGACTTGGCATCATTCATCGCAACTTCACCATCGAGCAGCAGGCCAGCGAAATCGACAAGGTGAAGCGTTCGGAAAGCGGCATGATCGTCGATCCCATCACCATGTCGCCCGATGACAAGATCTCCGACGCCCTGGAGGTCATGCGTCACTACCGCATCTCTGGCGTACCGGTGACGAAGAACAAGAAGCTGGTAGGAATCCTTACTAACCGCGATCTGCGCTTCGAAACCCGCACCGATATTCCCATCAGCGAAGTGATGACGAAGGAGAACCTGATCACGGTCCCGGTCGGAACTACGCTGAATGACGCAGAAGCGATCTTGCATCAGCATCGCGTAGAGAAACTGCTGGTTGTCGACGATCAGTTTCAACTCAAGGGGCTGATCACCGTCAAGGACATCCAGAAGCGCCTGAAATATCCCTAATGCGGCGAAGGACGCCCAAGGGCGCTTGCGGGTGGGCGCCGCCATTGGCGCGACCGGTGACTTTCTCGAGCGCGCCGCAGAGATGGTGGAGGCCAAGGCCGACCTGTTGGCCATCGACAGCGCACATGGGCACTCGACGCGTGTGATCGAAGCCATCAGGCTGGTCAAGCAGAAGTTTCCCGAGGTTGATCTCATCGCCGGCAATGTCGGCACTTTTGAAGGGGCCTGCGAACTGGCGCGAGCTGGGGCCGACGCCATCAAAGTCGGCATCGGGCCAGGATCCATCTGCACCACTCGCATTGTTACCGGCGCCGGTGTGCCGCAGATCACGGCCATCGCCGAGTCGGCACGCGCGGTTCGCGACTCCAACATTCCGATCATCGCCGATGGCGGCGTGAAGTATTCCGGAGACATCACCAAGGCAATTGCCGCGGGTGCGAGCTGCGTGATGATCGGTTCGCTACTGGCCGGTACGGAAGAGAGCCCGGGCGAGACGATCCTTTACCAGGGCCGGTCCTTCAAAGCCTATCGTGGGATGGGCTCCCTCGCTGCCATGGCCGAAGGCTCCAGTGAACGCTACTTCCAGACCACCAACGATGACGCCTCCACCCAGGTACTGTCCGACGACGGTACCGATAGCAACCGTCTGGCTAAGCTCGTTCCCGAAGGCATCGAGGGACGCGTACCTTACCGCGGCACAGTTGGCATGATCACTTATCAACTCGTAGGCGGCGTGAAGAGCGGCATGGGTTACGTGGGTTGCTCGACCATCGCCGAGTTGCAGCAGAACGCGCGGTTCGTGCGCATCAGCGGAGCAGGCTTGCGCGAGAGCCACGTCCACGACGTGATGATCACCCGCGAGGCCCCCAACTATCGTGTCGAGTAGCCTGTCACGCATGGTGCGGCTTCAAGTACTGCTCGCACGGCATCGCCCGCGCTGGAGTTTCGATTTGTGCTAACGCCTTCGTTGAGAGTCCTGGCCAGGAACTGGTGGCCGGTCGCGCTTTGGCTGGCGATCATCCGCCTGGAATCGACCGACTACGCCTCCGCAGGAAATACCTTCGGCCTGCTCTACCGGATCTACGCCGGCATCTTCGGCCGCGTTGATTTTCGGCTGGTCCTGTTGATCAACGAAATCCTGCGCAAGAGCGGACACTTCATCGGTTACGCGATCCTTGGTGTGCTGGTGTTCCTGGCGCTGAAGCACACCCACCACGATCGCCTGCAACCTGTGCTGCAACGCACCTGGGGAACATTTTTCCGGGATACCTGGCAGTTTGACTGGGCCTTGATCGCGGTGCTGTTCTCACTCATCACGGCGTCCCTAGACGAGATCCACCAGACGTTTCTTCCGTCACGTACTGGGCGCTGGCAGGATGTGGCCATCGATACCAGCGGAGCGATTCTCATGCAAGTGTTGCTGTATGCGCGGGCGGCGCACGCAATGAACCGCCGGCGGCGACATTCAGTGGAAGAGCCGGAGCTGTCGCTCACCCAGTAGAACAATCTCCCGTCGCACTCCGCAAAACAAAGCGCACCCGCTGGCCGGGTGCGCCTGAAACTTCGACAACTACTCTTGGTCGAGTGTTATTTTTCTTCCGCCGGCGGTTCGCCACCTTCAGCCGGCTTGGCTTCGGCGGTTGCTTCTTCCATGGCCTTGCGGTTTTCTTCGGCACGCTTGGCGCGCAATGCATTGCGCTTCTGGCGCTTCTCGTCCAGCGTCGCTTCGCTTCCCAGCAGTTCGACGAAGGCGATATCGCCACCATCACCCTGGCGGAAGCCGCCATGAATGATGCGCAGATAGCCGCCATTGCGATCGCCGTAACGCGGCGAAATCTTATCGAACAATTTGTCCACGGCTTCGCGCGTCATCAGGTAGGCCAAAGCCTGCCGCCGCGCCGCAACGTCTCCGCGCTTGCCCAGAGTGATCATCTTTTCCACGTGCGGACGCATGGCCTTGGCCTTGGTCAGCGTGGTCTCGATGCGCTCCTCCACGATCAGCGAGGTCACCAGGTTGCGCAGCAAGGCGCGCCGGTGCTCGGTGTTCCGTCCTAGTTTCCAACCTGCTCTACGATGACGCATGTCTTTGGTCCTTCACAATCCCGTAAAAGTCGCGGCTCTTACGCCGCGCAAAACAATTCCAAAGAATCGGGTGCCCCAGGTTCGCGCCTTGTTTTGGCGCTAACCTGGGCGTGCGCCCCTTTAGAAATTCGGTTCCGTGCTTCCGCCGTAGCTCAAGGCCGAAGGCAGTGCCGATGCTGAAGATCCGCTGCCCGGTACTGCATTGCCGTGCTCGTCGATCTTCATGCCCAAGCTCAGGCCCATCGTCCCCAGGATCTCTTTGATCTCGTTGAGCGACTTGCGGCCGAAGTTCTTGGTCTTCAGCATTTCCGCTTCCGACTTCTGCACCAGCTCGCCGATCGTCTGGATATTGGCGTTCTTCAGGCAATTGTAGCTGCGCACCGAAAGCTCCAGCTCTTCGACCGAGCGGTTGAGGTTCTCGTTGCGGATTTCCGGCTTGCCGGCGTCGGTTGCGGCCTGGGCCTCCAGCTCATCCTCAAAGTTGATGAAGATGAACATGTGGTCCTTCAGCAATTTTGCAGCGAGTCCGAGCGCATCCGCCGGAGTCACCGAGCCGTTGGTCCAGATTTCGATAGCCAACTTGTCGTAATCGGTGATCTGTCCCAGACGGGCGGCTTCGACCGAGTAATTGCACTTGCGCACTGGTGAGTGAACCGAGTCGATGGGAATGAATCCCAGGCCAAGGTCCTCGTCGAAGTTCTTGTCGGCGGAAACATAGCCGCGGCCCTTCTTCAGCCGCATTTCCATGTCGAGCTTGCCGCCTTCGCTGATGGTCGCGATGTAAACGTCTTTGTCCAGTACTTCAACATCCGAATCCGCTTCGATCATTCCCGAAGTGATCACGCCTGGCTGATCAGCACGGAGATAAATCGCTTTCGGCGCGTCTCCGTTAAGCCGGAACGGAACCTGCTTCAGGTTCAGGATGATGTCGGTCGCGTCCTCCACTACTCCGGGGATCGACTGGAACTCGTGCAACACGCCTTCAATCTTGACCGCCGTAACTGCGGCGCCCTCGATGGACGAAAGCAACACGCGGCGCAGTGCGTTGCCGATGGTGGTACCGAATCCCCGTTCAAACGGCTGCGCCCAGAAGTGACCGTACTTGTCGGTCAGGGTCTCGGTGTCATGGGCAAGTCGTTTAGGTTTCTGAAAGCCTTTCCAAAGCATTGTGAACTCCTGTCTCTCTGTTCGGCCATGCTGCACGGGTGACTCTCAAAGACAGTCACGACCGGCTGATCTGGCTCGACATTGTAGGAAACGCAGCGCCCATGGGTTTGATCAACCACGCCAGGCGCCGCGGGTGATTACTTGCTGTAAAGTTCCACGATCAACTGCTCGTTGATCGGAAGGTTGATGTCTTCGCGCTTCGGCAGCCCGAGGACACGCCCCTTGTAGGCGTCGCGATCGACCTGCAGCCAGTTTGGCGGAGCCTGGTGGCTGGCGAATTCCTTCGCCGACTCGACCACGATCAGCTTGTTGCTCTTCTCGCGGATCGAGACCTCATCCCCGGCGTTCACCTGGAAGGAAGGCACATCGACCTTGCGGCCGTTGACCGTCACGTGGCCGTGGCGCACCAGTTGGCGGGCCTGACGGCGCGCGGAGGCAAAGCCCAAGCGATACACGACGTTGTCCAGACGGCGTTCGAGTTGCTGCAACAGCAATTCGCCGGTGACGCCCTTGGAACGGGCGGCCTTCTCGAAGTAGTTGCGGAACTGGCCTTCCTGGGTGAAGTACGTGCGCTTCGCCTTCTGCTTCTCGCGAAGCTGAAGTCCGTAGCCCACGACCTTGGCCTTGCGGTCTTTACCGTGCTGGCCGGGCGCGAAATTGCGCTTTTCGATCGGACACTTGTCCGTGTAGCACTTTGCGCCCTTGAGGAACAACTTCATCCCCTCGCGGCGGCAAAGGCGGCATACTGCGTCTCTGTACCGTGCCAAGTTATTCTCCTAGTGATTAGTGGATAGTGGTTAGTAAGTCCTCTATCTACCTGGACTATTCACGTGTTATGGATCGGTTTACAGGATTGGCGTCCCTTCGTCCCGATCAAACCAGTGGTTAGTGGTCAGTGGATAGGATTTGTGGCCGAACTTCCGTTCTAACCACTATCCACTATCCACTAACCACTGAATTTCTACACTCTGCGGCGCTTCGGCGGACGGCAGCCGTTATGCGGAACCGGCGTGACATCGCGAATCGAACGCACATCGAGCCCCGAAGATGCCAGGGCGCGCACTGCCGACTCGCGTCCCGAACCCGGGCCGCTGACCTTCACGTCAACACTGCGCATGCCGTGATCGCGCGCCTGGTTGGCGGCGTTGGCCGCAGCCTGCTGCGCCGCGAACGGCGTGCCTTTGCGCGATCCGCGGAAGCCGAGCGATCCCGAACTCTTCCACGACACCGTATTGCCCGCCAGGTCGGTGATGGTGACAATGGTGTTGTTGAAGGAGGCCTGCACGTGCACGTATCCGTGCGGAACGTGCTTGCGCTCCTTCTTCTTGAACTTCTTTCCCGACTTGCCTTTTTTGTCCGCTGCGGAACCAGCTGCTTTAGCCATGTTCTATGTCTTCCCAGTCGCTTTCTTCTTGTTGGCTACCGTGCCCTTGCGCGGTCCCTTGCGGGTGCGGGCATTGGTGTGGGTGCGCTGGCCGCGAACAGGCAGGCTGCGGCGATGACGATACCCACGGTAGGATCCGATTTCGATCAGCCGCTTGATGTGCATCGAGACGTCTTTGCGAAGATCGCCTTCGACGTTGCCTTCCTGTTCGATGACCTGGCGGATGCGATTGACCTCATCCTCGTTGAGATCGCTGACCTTCTTCGTGCCTTCCACGGTGGCGGAAGCCAGAATGCTCTTCGCGCGGGAATTCCCGATGCCGAAGATGTAGGTCAGTGCGATGCTCACATGCTTGTTGCGCGGAAGATCCACGCCTGCGATACGTGCCATAGTTGCTCCAGAACCTTTTCAGCTCCTAACTAGCCACTAGCCACTAGTCACGAGCCACTTAAATTATCCCTGCCGCTGCTTGTGCTTGGCGTTTTCGCAGATCACGCGGACTACTCCGTGACGGCGAATTACCTTGCACTTGTCGCAAATCTTCTTGACCGATGCCCGGACCTTCATGATGACGTCAATTCCCTTCGGTGCTATTTCTAACCCCAGGCAGATCCTTCAATCCGCTCAGGATAGCGGCGCCGGTCTCAAACGCCCGGCAATCGCCACTACTTATAACGATAAACAATGCGTCCACGGGTCAGGTCGTAGGGCGAAAGCTCCACGGCCACCCGGTCGCCCGGAAGAATTTTGATGAAGTTCTTGCGCATCTTGCCCGATATATGGGCCAGGACCTGGTGCTTGTTCTCCAGCTCCACCTTGAACATGGCATTGGGCAGCGGCTCCACCACCACTGCCATCACTTCAATCGCGTCTTCCTTACTCATTCAACTCCAGTTGTCAGTTCTCGGTTGTCAGTTGTCAGAGACCTTGATGGTTGGCAATTGGCAGTTGCTTTAAGAACTGACAACTGACTACTGGCAACTGACAACTATTCCGTTAAAATCACCGGCCCATTCTTCGTCACTGCAACGCAGTGTTCGAAGTGGGCACTATAGCTGCCGTCTTGCGTCACGGCCGTCCACTTGTCGTCGAGCAACCGCGTCTCCGACCGGCCTACGTTGACCATTGGCTCGATCGCCAGCACCATGCCGTCGCGCAACCTCGGGCCGCTTCCAGGCGTTCCGTAATTCGGCACCTGCGGATCTTCGTGAAGCTTGGTGCCGATCCCGTGCCCGACAAACTCACGAACCACACTGAAGCCGTTGGCCTCGACCAAGTACTGCACCGCGGCCCCTACATCTCCGACGGAGTTGCCGATCCGCGCGGCTTCAATTCCCCGGTACAGCGAATCGCGGGTCACTTCGACCAGCTTTTGCAACTCGGGGGTCAACTCGCTGCCGACCGGCACCGTGATTGCCGCATCACCGTAAAAACCATCGAGCACCACGCCGGTATCGATGGAGACGATGTCGCCCGCCTTCAACACCTTTCGTTCCGACGGGATGCCATGCACAATCTCATTATTCACCGAGGTGCAAAGCACACAAGGGTAGTCGTAATACCCCTTGAACGCCGGCTTGGCGCCCAACTCCCGGATCTTGCGCTCCGCCACCCGCTCCAGGTCCATCGTGCTAACGCCGGGAGCAACCACTTCTTTGACGCTATCGAGCACCTGGCGGACGATGCGCCCACTGCGCCGCATCTTCTCGATCTCTGACACCGACTTACAAACGATTGACATTCTCTATCGCACTAAACGCCTGTGCAGCAATCGCTTCCACTGCCTGGTCGCCGTTAAGCTCCACCAACCGTCCCTTGGCGTGGTAATAACCCACCAGGGGGAGGGTCAGCTTCTCATAGGCCTTCAGCCGCTCGGCGACAACTTCTACCGTGTCGTCGGGACGCACAACAAGTCGCCCTCCGTCGACATCACAGATGCCTTCAACTTTGGGAGGCTGGAAGTAGACGTTGTAGATCCGTCCACAGGTGGGACAAGAACGACGCCCGGTGATTCGCTGCAGTAGACGATTATACTCGACTACGAGGCGGATCACAACCGGCGGCAGGGCACTAAACGGCGCCGCGTTCGCTCCCGACTGCCTGCTTTTCAAATATCTGTCCAGCCACTCGGCTTGTGCCACGGTTCGTGGGAAGCCGTCCAAAATGTACCCCCGGTCACAATCCGGTTGGCGCAACCGCTCCGCCACCATGTCGTTGACCAGGTCGTCGGAAACCAGGTCCCCGCGTTCCAGAACCCTCTTGACCATGAGGCCGAGTTTGGTGCGACGGGCGACGTTCGCCCGCAGCAGGTCGCCGGTCGAAATCTGCGGGATGCCATAGGCACTGGAAATCAGCTTGGCCTGGGTCCCTTTACCGGCGCCCGGCGGTCCCATCACAATGATGGGGCCGACTACCCGCTCTGTCTTGCTGACGCCCAATGCTGACGACAAAGTCTGTGCCTGCACGTCACGCCCCCGTGGGCCGTCCCACCGACCCATTGCCCGACCAAACGGGCCGGAGCCTCCCGGTGGCCCCGTGAAACCAGTGGATAGTGGATAGTGGTCAGTGGTCAGTGGATAGTTAAACGCGCTATCCACTGGTCACCGCAACTCGCCACATCAACCCAGCTCGCACTCAACTTCGCCGCGAACTCGAAACTGAAAGCTTCTATCCACTATCCACTAACCACTATCCACTGCCTTACCACGTGGCTCTACGTCCCCGAATGCGTCCGCTGCGCGGGGTAAATCCCTCGTAGTGGCGCATGATGAGCTGCGACTCGACCTGGTTGACCGTGTCCATGGCCACGCCGACCACAATCAGCAGCGAAGTACCGCCGAAGTAAAAGTTCACGTTCAAGCCGCTGGTGATCCATGTGGGCAGGTGCTCGAAGAACGCTCCTACCGGGCCGTACAGATGGTTCAGGTGGATGCCCGTGATCATCCATTCCGGAATGAATGAGATCAGAATCAGGTACAACGCGCCCACCAGGGTGATTCGCGTCAGAATGTCGTTAATGTAATTCGCCGTCCGCGCGCCCGGCCGGATGCCCGGAATGAATCCTCCGTATTTACGCATGTTGTCGGCAACCTCGTTGGGGTTGAAGACAATCGAAACGTAGAAGTACGCGAAGAACACGATTCCCACCGCATACAGCAGCGTGTACAGCGGCTCTCCCCAGCGCAATGCGTTGAAGATCGGGCCGAAGTAGCGGTTATCCTTGAACATCGGCAGCGCGCCCAATGTCTGCGGCAATGTCAGCACCGACGAGGCAAAGATGACCGGCATCACGCCGCCGGAGTTTACACGCAGTGGAAGATGGGTGGACTGGCCGCCCATAACCTTCCGACCGACAACTCGCTTAGCGTACTGCACGGGGATTCGTCGCTCACTTCGCTCCACGAACACAATGAAGGCGACCACCGCGACCATGACCACGATCAGCATCAGGATCGCCGGGACCGTGAACGCGCCCCAAGCCTGGGTGCGGACCTTGTCATAGAGATCCGCGACCGCGCGGGGCAGTCCAACCACGATGCCGGCGAAGATCAGCAGCGACATGCCGTTGCCGACACCACGCTCAGTGATCTGCTCGCCTAGCCACATGATGAACACGCTGCCCGTGGTGAGGGTAAGCATGGTCATCAACACAAATCCGAATCCGGGGTTGTTCACGAATCCCGGCGTGCGCTGTAGCGTGAAGGCGATTCCCAACGACTGCACCGCGCTTAAGAGCAGCGTCAGGTACCGGGTCCACTGGGTGATCTTTTTGCGGCCAAGCTCGCCTTCCTTCTGCAATTTCGCCAGTGGCTCGTAAACCACCGTCATCAACTGCAGAATGATCGACGCCGTGATATATGGCATGATGCCCAGGGCAAAGATCGTCAGTCGGCGCAACTGGCCGCCGCTGAACAGGTCGATGAATCCCAGGAAGGTGCCGCGGTTCTGGTCAAAGAACTGCGCCAGCACGTCGGCGTTGATTCCGGGCGTGGGAATGTGCCCACCGAAACGGTAGACGGCCAGCAGTCCGAGCGTAAACAGAATGCGCTTCCGAAGATCGGGAACGCGAAATACGTTGGCCAGCTTCTCAAGCATTACTAAACCTCAGTTGCCAGTTACCAGTACCCAGTTGCCAGTTCTTGACCGGGCTACCTGAATCGGATCTGTTCATGTGCCAGAGCTAATTGCTAGTTGCTAATTGCTAGTTGCTGACAACTTGCAACTGACCACCGACAACTACTACTTTGCCGCCGGCCTTTTCGATCTTTTCCTGGGCCGACTTGGAAAACTTGTGCGCGTGCACCGTGAGCGCCTTCGAAAGCTCACCCTGCCCGAGCACCTTGACCAGCGTGTTCTTCGAGGTCACGACGCCAGCCTTGCGCAGCACGTCCGGGGTAATCTCCGACTCGTTCAACTTAGCCAGCCGCTCCAGGTTCACCACTTCATATTCTGTCTTGAAGATGTTGGTGAAACCGCGCTTCGGCAAACGCCGGTGCAGCGGCATCTGGCCGCCTTCAAATCCACGCATCAGGCTGGAGCCACTGCGCGATCCCTGGCCCTTGTGGCCACGCGTCGAGGTCTTACCCATGCCTGAGCCCATACCACGGCCAACGCGCTTCTTGTTCTCGTTGGCTTTGCGGGGTGCCCGTAAATTACTGAGATTCATTTTGTACCGTACCTGGGCGGCGAGTCGCTGTGCGCCGCATCACATTTCATTAAACTTCTCGTCTCGACCGAAGCCCGTCTTCGGTCTTCGCTCTTCGGTCTTCGCTCTTGGCTTTTCGCTAGTTGCTAGTTGCTAGTTGCTAGTCGCTGTTCACCAGTTACCAGTCACCAGCTACCGCTCCACAATCTCCACCAGGTGCGGGACCTTTGCCACCATGCCCCGGATCGACGGCGTATCTTCGCGCTCGATCACCTGATTCAGGCGGGTAAATCCCAGTCCCTTGATCACCAGTTTGTGCTTGACCGGCGTACAAATCGCCGAGCGGACGTACTTGAGATGTAGTTTCGACCCCGCGGCAGCGGACTTCGTCTCGGTTTTTTTACGAATACGCGCCATGATTAAAGCTCCTCGACCGACTTGCCGCGCGCCGCCGCAATTTCCTTGCGATCGCGCAGTCTGCCCAACGCGTTAAACGTCGCCTTGATCACATTGTGCGGGTTGGTCGTCCCGATGGATTTCGTCAGCACATTCTGGATCCCAGCCGAGGTCATGACCGCGCGAACCGCTCCACCCGCAATGACTCCAGTTCCTTCGGGAGCCGGCTTCAGCATGACCATGCCCGCTCCATAGCGCCCCAGCACCTGGTGGGGAATGGTGGTCTGCGTCAGGTTGATGCGCAGCAGGTTCTTCTTGGCCGCTTCGATGCCCTTGCGGATCGCCTGGGGAACTTCCTTCGCCTTGCCGGAACCATACCCGACGACCGCAGCGGAGGGATCTCCCACTACCACCAGCGCCGCAAACGACATGTTCTTGCCGCCCTTGACGACCTTGGTGACGCGGTTGATCGATACCACCTGGTCCTTCAGTTGGAAATTATTGGCGTCAAGTTTTTTCTTTACGATTGGCATTCCTAAATTTCTCCAAACTCTCTCGGCCGCGTGTCTTAACTAACGACTGGCCATTAGCCACTGACCACTGTTCTTAGAACTCTAATCCCGCTTCGCGTGCGGCATCGGCTAGCGCCTTGATGCGGCCGTGGTACAGATATCCGCCGCGATCGAAGACCACCTTCTTGATGCCCTTTTCCTTGGCGCGCTCCGCAATCAGCTTGCCGATTTCCTTCGCCGAAGCCAGGTTGCCTCCGGTAGGACGCTTCTCGCCCTTGATGCCTTTGCCCTTTTCCACTGAGGTCGCGGCCACGATGGTCGCGCCCTTGGTGTCGTCGATGACCTGGGCATAAATGTGGCTGACCGAGCGGTACACATTCAACCGCGGACGCTCCGCCGTGCCGGCAATCTTCTTGCGAATGCGGGAGTGGATCTTGCCCCGCGTTTCGTTCTTCGATGTCTTTCCCAGCATCTCTGTTCTTCCTTGCTCCCGGGGTTCTGAACCGGGAAGACGGGGCGTTTCCGCCATTCCGTCCTAATTACCTTGTCATCCTGAGCGGAGGCGGCCTTGCCGCCGGAGTCGAAGGACCCCTTTACCGCTCATCATTAAGTTTCCGCGAGACCGACGCCACTATTTCGCGCCGGTCTTGCCGACCTTCTTCTTCAGGCGCTCGTCGCTATAGCGCACACCTTTATTCTTATACGGATCGGGCGGGCGCAGCGAACGCATTTCCGCGGCCACAAACCCAACCTTTTGGCGGTCGATTCCGCTCACCGTCAAGTGCGTCAGCTTGGGATCGATGGTCACATCGATCCCCGCCGGCAGCGGATATTCAATTGGATGCGAAAAGCCCAACGTGAATACCACAACGCCCTTGCCTTTCAGCTCAGCGCGGTAACCGATGCCGACGATGTCCAGCTCTTTCGTCCAGCCCTTGGTCACGCCTTCCACCGAATTGTTGACCAGCGCGCGTACCAGGCCATGCACCGCGGCCTTGGAATCATCCTCGCGGACGATGGTCAGCACGCCGTCTTTGGTCTCGAGCGCAACTCCGCCCGGGATGTGGGTTGTCACTTTACCCTTCGGGCCCTGTACCGTCACCGTGTTGCCCTCGACGGCATAGGTCACGCCTTTAGGCAGCGGGATCGGCTTTCTTCCAATTCTCGACATAATGTCTCTCTCACTCTTAGTAGCTGGTAACTGGTAATTGGTAGCTGGTTAGCACAAAGCAATTATGCAACTTTCCAGCTCTTGTTCTTTCCATCTAGCTTCAGCCAGCGACCAGCTATCAGTAACCATTTAATAAACTTCGCAGAGTACTTCGCCGCCAAGCTTTTCCTTGCGCGCCTGCCGGCCAGTCATCACGCCCTTGGGAGTGGTGAGGATGTTGATCCCCAACCCGCCCAGCACGCGCGGAATCTCCGCGTGACCGACGTATACGCGGCAGCCCGGACGCGAAATGCGCTTGAGCTGCGAAATCGGCGACGAACTGTCAGGCCCGTACTTCAGGTACACACGCAAAACCTTGCGACCCTCTTCTTCGGTCGACTTGTAGTTCGCGATGTAGCCTTCGTCTTTCAGAATGCGGGCCATCTCCACTTTCAACTTGGAAAGGGGAACGTCCACCTTCTGGTGCCGCGCGTTGATCGCGTTACGTACCCGCGTCAGAAAATCTGCGACCGGATCGGTCAAACTCATGCTCGATATCTCCTCAAATCGTCGCCCGTTAGCTTTCCGCGAACTTCTCGCGTGAGGCCCTGTCCCACACGTGGGATGAACGCTCGTGAAAGAACCAGCCGCGACGGACTTACCTCAGCGTTCGGTAACACTTATCCACACGCCGTACAACTTACTTCTGTCCACACGCCGTACAACTTACTTCTGTCCACACGCCGTACAACTTACTTCGTGTCAGGGCACGACTTCAGTCGTGCCGTAAAGCCGCATTCCTGAATCCCCGAGCGGACTTCAGTCGCGAGGGAAGCAGTCTCCAAGGTCCCCGGCAAGCGCCGCTTTTGCGCTTGTTGGGGTAGTTACCAGGACGACTTCGAAACGCCGGGAATTTCTCCCTTGAGTGCCAGCCCGCGGAAGCACAGACGGCAGACGCCGAACTTGCGCAGAAACGCCCGCGGACGCCCGCAAATGTGGCAGCGGTTGTGCTGGCGGCTGGAGAACTTGGGTTTCTTGTTCGCCTTGGCGATACTGGATGTCTTAGCCATCGTTTCCTTTACTCCCCAGCGCTTCCGCACTGGGCTAATGATGTTCCGCCCTTTGGGCTTTGCTTCGCGGTATCACAAACTCTGTAACTCAACCACTGCACTTCTTTACTAGAAACTTGAAACTCGAAACTTGAAACTTTCTTCACTAGCCACTAGCCACTTCTTACTGCGCCGTTCTGAACGGCATGCCCATGTGCTTCAGCAGCGCACGTGCCTGGTCGTCGTTGCCCGCCGTGGTCACAATCGTGATATTCATTCCCCGCATCTTCTCGACCTTCGAATAGTCAATTTCCGGGAAGATCAACTGGTCGCGCACACCGAGGGTGAAGTTGCCGCGGCCATCAAACGACTTGGTCGGCACGCCGCGGAAGTCACGCACGCGCGGCAGCGCGATGTTCACCAGCCGGTCGAAAAATTCATACATGCGGTCGCCCCGCAGGGTCACCATCACGCCGATGGGCATTCCCTCGCGCACTTTGAACGCCGCGATGGACTTCTTCGCCTTGGTGATGATCGGCTTCTGTCCGGTGATCTGGGTCACCTCGCTGGACGCCGGATCGATCACTTTGGCGTTCTGCGTCGCTTCGCCCACTCCCATGTTGACCACGATCTTCTCCAGCTTCGGGGCCGCCATGGTGTTCTCCAGGCTGAATTCCTTCATCAGCGCCGGCAGGACTTCCTTGTAATACTTCTCACGCATGCGCGCGGTCGAGCGATTGTTCGCCTTTGGCCGCGCCGGCTTACCTGACGGCTGCTCGCCGCCCGCTTCTTCCTTCGCCGGCTTCGCCTTCTTGCCCTGGGGCTTTCCGCCACCCTGGGCTGGCGCCGCGCTCTTTTGTTTCTTCTCTTTCTCGTCAGCCATTCCTGCTTCACCTTTCTCACGGTTTCGGACCTTTTATCAGTCCGGTTCGTGAGGAACTCAATTTGGTAGCTGGTGACTGGTAATTGGTAACTGGTAAAAACCTCCAGCTACTCGAATTCTTCACCAGCGACCAGTGACCAGTTACCAGTGACTCACTATTTCTCCAGCGTCGTGCTGCAGACCTTGCA
Source organism: uncultured Acidobacteriaceae bacterium (assembly GCA_963699185.1). Classification (GTDB taxonomy): domain Bacteria; phylum Acidobacteriota; class Terriglobia; order Terriglobales; family Acidobacteriaceae; genus DASRAA01. Next base: position 4,237,343 of record OY969419.1, read on the forward strand.
CACGCGCACATGCTTATCGCCGCGCTTCTCGTGGCCCACGCGCACCGGGCGTCCACAGGCCGCGCACATCAGCATGACGTTGCTGATGGAAATCGAGCTTTCCTGCTCGGCAATGCCGCCCTTCACGTTCTTCTGCGGGTTCTTGCGAACGGCCTTCTTCACCATCATCACGTGCTCCACCAATACCTTGCCCGCATGAGGCATGACACGCAGTACGCGGCCTTCCTTGCCCTTGTCGCGTCCGCTGATTACCCGGACCTGGTCGTTACGTCGAATGTCGACTACTTTCTGCATCTCTTAATCCTCACCGGCTGTCAGCTCTTAGCCGCCAACTCTCAACTGTTTCGCTCTTCGCCTTTTGCTCTTCGCTAGCCACTAACCACTAGCCACTAGCCACTGTCTTACAGAACTTCCGGCGCCAGGGAAACGATCTTCAAAAATTTCTTCTCGCGCAGTTCGCGCGCCACGGGACCGAACACGCGCGTCCCCACCGGCTCGCCACCTTCATTGATCAGCACCGCGGCATTCGAGTCAAAGCGGATATAGGTGCCGTCGCGCCGGCGATGCTCTTTCCGAGTGCGCACGATCACGGCCTTGACCACTGTGCCCTTCTTGGCGGTGCCATCCGGCGAAGCTTCCTTCACCGACGCAGTCACCACGTCGCCCAAGTGCGCCACCAGGCCAGTTCCACCACCCAGCGGCAAGATCACCTGCAGCTTGCGCGCGCCAGAATTATCGGCGACTTCGAGCATGCTTCTCATCATCACTGCCATAAAACTCTCTCCTTGCCGTCCCCATGTACCCAATCTTGGGTGCCCCATGCTTTCCCTTCTTTTGGGAAAGGGTGGGTTCAGGGGTCTAAACCGCCTGCTCCACAACCGGCGCCACCTGCGCGGCCTTGCGCACGATTTCTTTCAACTGCCAGCGCTTCAGCTTCGACAGCGGACGCGTCTCTTCGATCTTGACCACATCGCCCAGCTTGGCGGTGCCGTTTTCATCATGCGCGTAAAACCGCTTGCTGCGTTTCACGACGCGCTTGTAGAACGGATGCGCCTTCTGCCGGTGCACCTCGACCACAATGGTCTTTGCCATCTTGGTAGAGACCACTTCGCCAATCAGGATCTTGCGGCGTCCCTGCGTCTTTGCAGCCGTCGTTGCGGTTGTCGTCGATGTTCCAGTAGACGTATCGGTCATAGCTTACTTCTTCTCCGTCGCAGCCGTCTTCGTCGTACTGGCCGCCTTCTTCGCCTTCGCTACCTTGGGCGCTGTTTCTGCCTTCGCAACCTTCGTTGCTTTCGGCGCCTTCGGCGCTTTCGCCACCGGGGCGGCCTTCACTTTGACCGAGCCGTTACCATTCCCCAACTGCTTCTCGCGCTCGATGGTCTTGATTCGCGCGATGTCTTTCTTCAGGTCGCGGATCTTCTTCAGGCTCTCGGTCTGGCCCATCTTCAACTGGAACTTCAGCTTGAAGAGCGTGTCGGCCAGCTCACCCTGCTGATGCTTCAGTTCCACATCGGTTAAATTGCGGATCTTGTCTGCATTCATTTCAAAATTCCTTAGTGGACGCCTTCACGCGCCACGAACTTGGTACGCAGCCCCAGTTTGTGCGAAGCCAGGCGCATGGCCTCGGCTGCATCGGCCTGCGAGACCCCTTCCATTTCAAACAAGATCTTGCCCGGACGCACTACGGCTACCCAGTGGTCAGGAGCGCCTTTGCCTTTGCCCATACGGGTTTCGGCCGGCTTCTTGGTGACCGGCTTATCGGGAAACAGCCGGATCCAGATCTTGCCGCCGCGCTTCACGAAACGCGTCATGGCCACGCGGCTGGCTTCGATCTGCCGATCGGTAATCCAGCCCGGCTCCATGACCTTCAGGCCGAAGTCGCCGAACGACAACTCGCCGCCGCGCCACGCCTTGCCGCACATCCGACCGCGCTGCTGCTTGCGGTACTTAACTTTCTTTGGCATCAACATAATGAGTTCCCAGTTCTCGGGTGCCCCGTTCTACGCGAAGCGTAGGGCGGGGTATTTTTAAAACGCTCCAACCGTCTGCGGCTCGCGCTTCTTCTCGCGCAGGATCTCGCCCTTGTACACCCAGCACTTCACGCCGATGATGCCGTACGTGGTATGCGCTTCGGCAAATCCGTAATCGATATCTGCGCGCAGCGTGTGCAGCGGCAAACGTCCCTGCAGATACCACTCGGAACGCGCGATTTCGTTGCCGTTCAGGCGTCCGCTCACGCGCACTTTGATGCCCTTGCATCCGAAGCGCAGCGCCGAATCCACGGCCTTACGCATGGTGCGACGGAAGCTGACGCGCTTTTCCAGCTGCAGCGCAATGTTCTCGGCCACCAGTTGCGCGTCCAGTTCCGGCTTGTGCACTTCGAGAATATCGACGTACACATCGCGGCCTGTGCGCTTGGCGATCTCGCCCTTCAGCTTGTCGATCTCCGCGCCCTTGCGGCCGATGATGATACCCGGACGCGCAGTGCGGATGATGATGCGCAGCTTGTTGCCGGGACGCTCGATCTCGATCGAGCTGACGCCTGCCGACTTGAGCTTGTCTTTCAGCTCAGCCTTCAGTTTCACGTCTTCCAGCAGCAGTTTGTCGTAGTCGCGCTCTACGAACCAGCGCGACCTCCACGGCTTGGTAACGCCGAGGCGGAATCCGTAAGGATGGACTTTCTGTCCCATAGTCTCGTTTACTCTCCGCAGCAATCGCCTTCCGGCATCGCCGCATCTGCCAGCCGCTTAGCGACCGGCAAAACCCTTATTTCTTCGTCGTCTTCTTGCCGGCGAACTTCTTCGCCGGAGCTTTCTTCGCAGCCGGCTTCTTTGCCGCCGCTTTCTTCACGATCTTCTTCGCAGGCTTCTTCACGGCGCCCGATTCTCCCGCCGTCGTTACCGTGTCGGCATTGCGGTTGTCGCCGGCCTTCTCCGCCAGCACCACTTCCAGGTGCGAAATGCGGCGCTGGTAGCGGAACGCGCGGCCCATCGGAGCTGGACGAATACGCTTCATGCGCGGCCCGTCGTTGGCGATGGCATGCTTCACGTAGAGCCGGTCGAGATCGATGTCCAGGCCCTTCTCGGCGCTCACGTAGTTGGCGTTCTCCACTGCTGAACGCAGCAGCTTATAAATCTGGGGCGCGATGCCCTTCTTGGTGTACAGCAGCGTGTCGAGCGCCTCTTCCACCCGGCGGCCCTTGATCAGGTCCAGCACCAGGCGCGCTTTCTGCGGCGAAACTCGCACATACATCAGTTTGGCTGTGAAATCCATGTTCTTCCCTTACCTCGCCGGCGCCGGCTTGGCCGCCGTCTCTGTCGCCGCCTTCATCGAGTGTCCCTTGAAGGTCCGCGTGAGGCTGAATTCGCCCAGCTTGTGGCCGACCATATTTTCAGTGACGTACACCGGAATGAACTTTTTGCCGTTGTGCACTGCCAGCGTGTGTCCCACCATCTCCGGGACTACGGTCGAGCGGCGCGACCACGTGCGCACAACCTTCTTCTCGTTGCGCTCGTTCATGCCCTCGATCTTTACCAGCAGGTGCTTGTCGATGAACGCACCTTTTTTCGTTGAACGTGCCATATCGCCTCAGTCCTACTTCTGTCTGCGGTTCACGATGAACTTATCGGTCCGCTTGTTGTTGCGTGTCTTGTAGCCGCGTGTCGGCTGGCCCCACGGCGTCACCGGATGACGTCCGCCGCTGGTTTTGCCTTCGCCGCCGCCGTGAGGGTGATCGACCGGGTTCATCACGACACCGCGGTTCGTCGGGCGAATGCCCATCCAGCGCGTGCGTCCGGCCTTGCCGATGGAAACGTTTTCGTGGTCGGTATTGCCCACCTGGCCGATGGTCGCCATGCAATCCACCAGCACCTTGCGGGTCTCGCCGGAAGGCAGCTTCAGCAGCGCGTAGTCGCCTTCTTTGGCCACCAACTGCGCCTGCGCTCCCGCCGAGCGCGCCATCTGTGCGCCTTTGCCTGGCTTCAACTCGACGTTATGTACCGTCGTGCCAGGAGGAATGTTGCGCAGCGGCAGAGCATTACCCACCAGGATGTCGGACTCCGGTCCGCTGACAATCTTCGAACCAACCTTCAAGCCAACCGGGCAGATGATGTAACGCTTCTCGCCGTCGGCATAGTTCAGCAACGCGATGCGCGCCGAGCGGTTGGGATCGTACTCAATCGTCGCGACGGTCGCGGGAATTCCGGTCTTGTCGCGCTTGAAGTCGATGGTCCGCAACTTGCGCTTGTGTCCACCGCCGCGGTGCCAGATCGTCAGGTCGCCGGTGTTGCGGCGTCCGCTGGTACGCTTCTTCGGTTCCGTAAGCGGCTTGTGCGGCCGGTTCGTCGTCAGATCGTCGTTGACGGTACTCGTGGTGAAGCGCCGCGTCGGAGTAACCGGTCTATAAGTCTTGATTGCCATAGTTCTACTCGTTTCTTCTATCCACTAACCACTATCCATTGACCACTGCTTTAGAGGTTCTCGGCGTACTCGGGCATCTTTTGGCCCGCTTTCAGTCGCACGTAAGCCTTCTTCCAGTCAGGACGGTAGCCGGTGAACTTACCCCGGCGGCGTTCCTTGCCCACGAAGTTGGCGGTGCGGACCGTGTCCACTCTCACCTTGAAAATGCTCTGCACTGCGTTCTTGATCTCGGTCTTTGACGCCTTGGAGCAAACCTCAAACACCAGCGTGGCTTCCGTTTCCTTCACGCCCAGGCCCTTTTCCGTGATCACTGGACGGCGAATGATCTGGTATGCCGACTTCATTACGCCACCTCCGCTGTCTTACGCTTAGGCGCCGTCGCCTTCAGCGAGTCCTGCAGCTTTTCCAGCGCCGCGCGCGAGAACACCGCGCTGCTGTAGCGCAGCAGGTGATACGGATGCACCGCGTTACCCGCGATCAACTCCACGCCCTTCAAGTTGCGCGAGCTCAGGTGCAGGTTCTTGTTATCGTCCGAGGAGCTCTCCACCAACAGCGTCGTGCCCTTGGCATTCAGCTTGTTGAGCGCCGCACGAAATGGCTTGGCCTTGGCTTCTTTCAGCTCGAAGCTCTCGACCACCACCAACTTGCCGTCACTCAGCTTCGCCGCCAGCGCCGAGCGCAATGCGCCCAGAACCTTCTTGCGCGGGAAGTCGTAGTCATAAGAGCGGGGCTTCGGTCCATGGACCGTGCCGCCATGCCGCCACAGGGGAGACCGGATCGACGCGATACGCGCCCGCCCTGTGCCCTTCTGCTTCCACAGCTTCTTGCCGGCGCCGCTCACCAGACCGCGAGTCTTGGTGGAGTGGGTTCCGGCCCGAAGACCGGCGCGGTAATGCTTAACCGCTTCCCAAAGCAGGTCTTCGTTGACCGCGCCAAACACCTCGTCGGCCAACTCCAGCGAGCCTACTTTTTCGCCGTTCAGATTTACTACATCAATCGTCGCCATAGTCTTTTCCGTTCTAGTCACTAGACACTAGTCACTAGTCACTTATTTCTTCTTCGCTGCCTGCCGCTTCGATGCCTTCAACGGATCGACCGTGCCTGAGCCGGCAAATCCACGACGCTCTCTGGGTGGCTTCTTCGCCCGCGAGATAATTACGTATCCGTCTTTCGCCCCCGGCACCGCGCCTTCGATCACCAACAGGTTCTCGTCGCGATCGATTCCCAGGATGCGCAGGTTGCGGGTGGTCACGCGCTCGTCGCCCATGTGTCCCGACATGCGCATGCCTTTGAACACGCGCGATGGAAACGCCGACGATCCGATCGAACCCGTGATCTGAAACATCGAGCCGTGCGAGGCTGCGCCGCCCGCAAAATGGTGGCGCTTCACGACGCCCGCAAATCCGCGTCCCTTGCTGGTGGCCACGACGTCTACAAACTTATCGCCCTCGAACATCTCCACCAGGACCTTGTCGCCAACCTTGGCGCCATCCTGGTTCTCGCCGTCGACCACGATCTCCACCTCGCGCATGAAGCGCACCGGAGGCAGGTTGTTCTTCCCGAAGTGGCCCTTCATCGGCTTCGTCAGCCGCGACTCCTTCACGAACTCAACCAGCCCGATCTGGGCGGCATCGTAACCGTCTTTCGCAACCGTTTTACGTTGCGTTACTACACACGGTCCGGCCTTCAGCACGGTGACCGGACGAACATCGCCCTTGTCATCGAACAACTGTGCCATCCCGACTTTCTTACCTAATATTCCGTTGACTGCCATCTCTGTCCTCTGACTCCGCTTCCTCGTCTGGTTTTCGTTGAACCAGGGGCCTACGGCCACGGAAGCTTTGTTCTTGACCAGTTACTAGTGACCAGTAACCAGCTACCTATTTATGCTCTTTCCCAAATGCCTTAATCTCGACATCCACACCAGCGGGCAACTCCAACTTCATGAGCGCGTCCACCGTCTGCTGCGTCGGCTCGAGGATGTCGAGCAGGCGCTTATGGGTGCGGATCTCAAACTGCTCTCGCGACTTCTTGTCCACGTGCGGGGAGCGCAACACGCAATATTTGTTCTTCACCGTCGGCAGCGGAATCGGTCCCGCTATCTGCGCGCCGGTGCGGCGTGCCGTGTCCACAATTTCACTCGTGGACTGGTCGAGAACGCGATAATCGTAAGCTTTCAGGCGGATCCGGATTCGTTCTTTACCAATCACGTTAGTTTCTCTCAAAGATCATGTCTGGGACCCTCCAGCGTCTCCGCCTTAGGCCCTGCGGCTCTTGCCGCGGTTAGTAAGTGGGTGCGGCAAACAGCCACCGCACCCGGTATGAAAACTGGGTGCCCCACCCTTATCGCCGTCTTTTGGCGATAGGGTGGGAAACCAATCCTACGCAATAATCTCGCTGATGGTCCCGGCGCCCACGGTGCGTCCGCCTTCACGAATCGCGAACCGCAAGCCCTTCTCCATCGCCACCGGCGTGATCAGCTCAATCTCCAGGCTCACGTTGTCGCCCGGCATCACCATCTCCGTGCCCGCCGGCAGCGTCGCCACTCCCGTCACGTCCGTCGTGCGGAAGTAGAACTGCGGCCGGTAGCCCTTGAAGAACGGCGTATGCCGCCCGCCTTCGTCCTTCGACAACACGTACACTTCGCCCTTGAACTTGGTGTGCGGAGTGATCGATCCCGGCTTCGCCAGCACCATCCCGCGCTCCACGTCTTCCTTCGCGATGCCGCGCAGCAGCAGGCCGGCATTGTCGCCCGCCATGCCTTCGTCCAGCTGCTTCTTGAACATTTCGACGCCCGTCACTACCGTCTTGCGCGTCTCGCGGAAGCCCACAATCTCCGACTCCTCGCCGACCTTCACCTTGCCACGCTCGATACGGCCCGTCACTACCGTTCCACGGCCCTGGATCGAGAAGATGTCTTCAATCGGCATCAGGAACGGCTTGTCGATGTCGCGCGCCGGCAGCGGAACGTTCTTGTCCACCGCTTCCATCAGCTCATCGATCTTGGCTTCCCACTGCGCTTCGCCATTCAACGCGCCCAGCGCCGAGCCGCGAATCACCGGCACATCGTCGCCCGGGAATCCGTACTTCGACAGCAGCTCGCGCACTTCCATCTCCACCAGATCAACCAGTTCCTGGTCTTCCACCGCATCGCATTTGTTCAGAAACACCAGCACATAAGGCACGCCGACCTGGCGGGCCAGCAGCACGTGCTCCTTGGTCTGCGGCATCGGACCGTCGGTCGCTGCCACCACCAGGATCGCGCCGTCCATCTGCGCCGCGCCGGTGATCATGTTCTTGATGTAATCGGCGTGGCCCGGACAATCCACGTGCGCGTAGTGACGGTTCGCCGTCTCATACTCCACGTGCGCCGTCGCGATCGTGATGCCGCGCTCGCGCTCTTCCGGAGCGTTGTCGATCGAATCGAATGAGCGGTACACGATCTTCGGATTGTGCTTCTGCAATACCTTGGTAATCGCCGCCGTCAACGTCGTCTTGCCATGATCGATGTGCCCGATCGTGCCTACGTTCACGTGCGGCTTGCTGCGGTCAAATTTTTCTTTCGCCATTTCGAGCTCCGTATCTCTATGAAATCGTCCGAATACTGCGTTAACTTGGCGGGCTCAGCGTCCGCCCAATGATTACTTCGTGCCTGCCGGACTCTTGCCCTGCACCTTGGCCACGATCTCCTCGGCCACTGCACGGGGCGCCTCTTCGTAACGCGAGAAATGCATGGAAAACGTTGCGCGGCCCTGCGTATTCGACCGCATGTTCGTTGCGTATCCGAACATCTCGGCCAGCGGAACCATCGCCTTGATCACCTGCGAACCGGCACGATGCTCCAAACCCTCGATACGTCCGCGACGGCTGCTCAGGTCGCCGATGATGGTACCCATGTATTCCTCGGGCACAACCACTTCCACCGACATGACCGGCTCCAGCAGTACTGGACTCGCCTTGCGCGCGGCTTCCTTGAACGCCATCGATCCGGCGATCTTGAACGCCATTTCGTTCGAGTCCACATCGTGATAGCTGCCGTCGTACAGCGTAGCCTTCACGTCCACCATTTCGTAGCCCGCGAGTACGCCGCCTTCCAAGGCTTCTTTAATGCCCTGGTCGACCGGCTTGATGAATTCCTTGGGAATCACGCCGCCCACAACTTCGTTGATGAACTCGTAGCCCTTGCCCGGCTCGTTCGGTTCCAGGCGAATGCGTACGTGGCCGTACTGGCCGCTTCCACCGGTCTGGCGGATGTACTTGCCCTCCGCCTGCGACATCTTGCGGATGGTCTCGCGATACGCAACCTGTGGCTTGCCCACGTTGGCCTGCACGCCAAACTCGCGCATCATGCGATCCACCAGGATTTCCAGGTGCAGTTCGCCCATGCCGGCAATGATCGTCTGCCCGCTATCCGGATCAGTCGAAACTTTGAACGTCGGATCTTCCTGCGCCAGCTTGCCCAGTGCGACACCCATCTTTTCCTGGTCGCTCTTCGTCTTCGGCTCGACTGCAACCGCGATGACCGGCGCCGGAAACTCGATCGACTCGAGCACGATCGGATCGTCCTCGTCGCAGATCGTATCGCCCGTGGTGACGTTCTTCATGCCCACACACGCGCAGATATCACCGGCGTAGATTTCGCTGATTTCCTCACGCTTGTTGGCATGCATCTGCAACAGGCGTCCAATACGCTCGGCCCGTTTGCGTCCGCTGTTGTATACCGTGTCGCCGGTCTTCAGGTGGCCCGAGTAAACGCGGATAAACGTCAGCTGGCCGACATACGGATCGGTCATGATCTTGAACGCCAGCGCGGAAAATGGTGCTTTGTCGTCGGCCGGACGTTCGATTTCCACCCCGGTATCCGGATTCTTGCCTTTGACCGGAGGAACGTCGAGCGGCGAAGGCAAATAATCGATAACGGCATCCAGGAGCGGCTGCACACCCTTGTTCTTGAAAGCCGTTCCGCAGATCACCGGGAACACCTTCATCTTAAGCGTGGCGCGACGCAGGGCAGCCTTCAATTCGGCTTCGCCAATGGTTTCGCCTTCGATGTACTTGTGCATCAGCTCATCCTGGTCATCGTTCTCAACGACCGTCTCGATGAGGATCTGATGGTAGGCAGCCGCCTTCTTTTTCAGCTCTTCGGGAATTTCCTCGACGTGATACTCAGCGCCAATCGTCTCGTCGGCCCAGACGATCGCTTTCATGGTCATCAGATCAATGACGCCCTTGAACTTGTCTTCCTGCCCAATCGGCAACTGGATCGCCACCGGCTTGGCATTGAGGCGCTTACGAATCGTATCGATCGCGTGCTCGAAATCAGCACCCGCCTTGTCGATCTTGTTGATGAAGCAAATGCGCGGCACGCCGTACTTATCGGCCTGGCGCCAAACTGTCTCCGACTGCGGCTCCACGCCATGAACGGCGTCAAACACAGCGCACGCGCCGTCGAGCACGCGCAGCGAGCGCTCCACCTCTGCCGTGAAGTCCACGTGGCCGGGCGTATCAATAATGTTGATCCGAATGTCTTTCCAGAAGCAGGTGGTCGCTGCCGACGTGATGGTGATGCCGCGCTCTTGCTCCTGCGCCATCCAATCCATCGTCGCAGTTCCTTCGTGGACCTCGCCAATGCGGTGTGTGCGTCCCGTATAAAACAGGATGCGCTCCGTGGTCGTGGTCTTACCGGCATCGATGTGCGCCATGATGCCGATATTCCTGCAACGCTCTAATGGGACCTGTCTCGCCACAATTCCTTCCGTTTCCTGCTATGCGGCTCTTCGTCCGCTTCGAACCATTACCTGGTGATTTGGGTGTCCCGTTCTACCGCCTTCTTTTGGCGGTAAGGCGGGGTCGAATTCCCTACCAGCGGTAGTGCGCAAACGCCTTGTTGGCCTCAGCCATGCGATGCACGTCGTCCTTCTTCTTGATCGTCGCGCCACGGCCATTGGCCGCGTCCAGCAACTCATTCGCCAACTTGTCGACCATACCCTTTTCGCCACGTCCGCGGCTGTACTGCAGAATCCAGCGGATCGCCAGCGAAACCCGGCGGTCGGCGTTGACTTCCACCGGCACCTGGTAGTTCGCGCCACCAACACGGCGGGTCTTCACTTCCAGCACCGGCTTGGCATTCTCCACCGCCTTCTTGAACAGCTTGATGGCCTCGTCGCCACCCTTCTCTTCAAGCTTCTTCATGGCGTTATAGAAGATGGACTGGGCGGTCGACTTCTTCCCGTCCCACATCATGGAGTTCACAAACTTGTTGACCAGCGTGGACTGGTAGACCGGGTCTGCCAGTTGCTCGCGCTTCGCGATATAACCTTTTCTCGGCATAGATCCTCAAACTTGCTATGTGGCTTCGCGTCAGGGCACGACTTTAGTCGTGCCGACTCCTGCCTCAAAACTTGGGGGCTTTAGCCCCCGTGTTACGCCTTCGGGCGCTTGGCGCCGTACTTCGAACGTCCCTGCTTGCGGTTAGCCACGCCCACTGAATCCAGCGTGCCGCGCACTACGTGATAGCGAACACCCGGCAGGTCCTTCACACGGCCCCCGCGGATCAGCACAATCGAGTGCTCCTGCAGGTTGTGGCCGACGCCGGGAATATAAGTCGTTACCTCGATGCCGTTGGTCAAACGCACGCGCGCGACTTTGCGCAGCGCGGAGTTCGGCTTCTTCGGCGTCTGGGTGTACACGCGGGTACAAACACCGCGCTTTTGCGGGCAGGACTGCAGGGCGGGGCTGGCCGTCTTGTACTTCGGCGCCGTCCGTCCCTTGCGCACCAGCTGATTAAATGTAGGCACTCTTTGCAGCTCCTTCGTTCTTGAAGGGGCGCGGCTTCAGCCGCACCGTTAACGTTTTTGAAGGGGCGCACCTTCAGGTGCGCCGTTAAGCCTTCTTCTTTTTTTGTCAGCCTCGTGGACTTCACTCCGCGAGGCGATAACAGCCCAGAAACTTCGCGGCATCCTGCCGCAATCGCACGCTACGAAAGGCAGCCACATGGGCGCACGCTTCGCAGCGCGATTTCATCCCAGCTTTGGGTCTGGACAGCAATTCGGTGGCCCACTCGGGCCTTTCTGCCCATACTTCCCCAATACGGCCGGGGAGCATTCGGTTCGATCAGATTAAGCAAACGACGGTGGCGCCGTGACCGTTCCCCTCACCGGAAACTTCATCCGGCAGGGAGTTCTGGAACGAGGGCACTCCGTTTCGTTGCTTCGGCCCACATACCCACTGGAAAGCTCCAGTGGAAGCGCAGGCTCGTTTCAGCGAGGAATCCTGCAACACGTTCTCACAGGACATAAGATTACTGCACACTGCCACACACACTACAGGCAGGATAGGTAGAACTCGCGGAACCTGATTAGTGTAACAATTTGGATTCCGCCCGTCAATCGGTTCCCGAGCAAAAATATCGCCGCCGTTCCTCTCATCTCTGCGCTCCTGCCCTTAACAACTCGGGGCACAAATCCGTGTTTGCAGAGTTCGGTGGTCCGCAGGGGAAGGTTGCAGCGGAACGCCGTGAAGACGCTACTCCGGCGGCTCAGCTTGCCGAAACGTAGGTCAGCTTCTACACTGAGAAATTCTGGCAGGAACCACTTTCTGGGTCTGCATTCATCCGTCGGAACCAACCCGGCGGGGAGGAAAAATGCGTCGTTATTCCGCGGCTGAAGTTCTGGCTGCTCTTGTTTCCGTCATTTTCCTGAGCTTTCTAGTGGGCTGCAGCGGGACCAGTACGGCCGTCGCTCCCGTAACCCAGATCGTTTTCTCCCCGACTTCGCTCTCGCTTAACACCGGACAGGTCGTCCGCTTGGTCGCGACGCCCGAGAACTCGACCGGCGGCGCCGTGGTCGCTGATGTGAGCTTCACCAGCAGTAATACCGCCCAGGTCACCGTTTCCCCTGCTGGATATGTCTGCGCCGGCGTCTGGGACTCAAATTACATTGTTTGTAACCCCAATCCCGGCCTCTCTGGTATCGGACAGGCAACCATCACCGCCACCTCCGGTTCCGTCACCAACACCGCTCCGGTCAACGTCCATCTCCAGGCCGACCGCATTGTCGTAAATCCGGTTTCCGGGTGCGTAAGCATGGGAGCCACGCCCACCTACACGGCCTCCGTTTTCAATACGACCGCTTTTGGGTGTTCGACTACCAACCCTTGCAACATCACTTCCACTGTCGGCGCCATCACCTATACCAGTACCGACCTGCAAGTCATGTCCAACAACGTCACGACTGGCGTGCTCACCGCGACGAACCCTGGATCCACGAACATTTACGCCACCGTCGCCGGACTGAACAGTTTGCCCACGCCCGAATTGGTCTGTCCCGTTGCCTCCATCAAGATCCATGATGCTGCTAGCTCGAACACCTCATTCACCCTGGCTCCGGCAGGCACGCAGTCGCTTACGGCCGATGTCGTCGACACGAATGGCGTTACCATCGTGCCTCTGTTGAACTGGGCTTCCAGCCCCTCGGGAAGCTCCAGCGTAACCGGCGCGAGCGGCGCCGTTACCGCGACCGTTACCGCTGGCGCCTCGGGAACCGCCATTGTCACCGCCACTTGCAGCACTCCGGATTGCAACCGGAATGTCGGCCCACAGTACGGCCAAAATGTGGTTACCGTGACCACAACCGGCAGCACCGCGACCACCGCATATGCCGCCAGCACCAGCTCGTTGACCCTGATACCGATTGCCGTTCCCGGCGCCGCGGCAGGAACCGCGATATCCCTGCCTTTCCTGCCTAACTCCATGGTCTCCAGCCTCAAAGGAGACAAGCTGTATCTCGGATCGAGTTCCGGTTTGATGACGGTGGATCCGGTGGCACTTACCGTCAATTCCAGCACCGCGATCGTTGGAACCGTGCTGGGCATCTCACCCGATGGCACTTACCTGCTGATATCCAACCCCGCAGCCCCAGCGGTCTATCTCTATTACATTTCTGGCGCCACGATCACGATCTCGCAACCTCTCACGACCAACGCTGGGGCCTTCACTGCCGACAGCCGGTCGGTGTCATTCTTTAACGGACAGCAGCTGTATTACGAAACGATCTTCCCCGCAACTACCATTACCAATCTTCCCTACGTTCCCAACTCGCTCGACATCAGTTCCACTGGCAGCCTCACCTACATATCGAGCTCGGCCTCACACGCCATCGACGTTCGAACCACCTGTAATCAAGCTGACCAGCAGACGCTCGCGGCCAACAATCCCACGCTCGTGGCTCATATACCCAACGGCACGGGCGCTGTTGTTGCCGACTCTCCGTCCATCGACGTCGTGACCACCGGAACCATCGGACCTGGTTGTCCGCCTGCGCCGCAGAGCACCGTCAACAGCTACAACTTGGGCGGTGGCAGCTTCAACGCGCGCCAGTTCTTGTTCGCCACCGACAGCTCGAAGGTCTGGATGATCTCTGACTTGACCTCGGTCATCGGCTTCAACCTGTCTACGCTTGCGCCCACGTCGATCGCGCTGGCAAACGGTGCTCAAGCCTACAGCGGAGGCATCACCGTTGATGGTTCCACCATTTACGTCGGAGCCAGCGACAACAACGTGCACGTCTTGAACACTGGCTCTGCAGCCGACACCGCGCAAGTCGCAGTCGGCTTGAAGGACGCGAATGGAAACGCTGTTGCTCCCAACCTCGTGACTGTGCTGCCTCACTAATCTCGCGCCCTGAACACATCTCGCGGCCTGAACACATCTCGCGGCCTGAACACATCTCGCGGCCTGAACACGCAAACGCCCTCCTGCTGAGGAGGGCGTTTTCTTGTCCGCAAAAATCGATCCTGGAGTGGCTTTGCGTCAGGGCACGACTTCAGTCGTGCCGATAAGTTGTTTATTTTCGATCCGCCGAGCGGGCTTTAGCCGCGGGGCGCACCCTCTCCAGACTTTTTCAGCAGCCTCTTCAGCAGTGCATTAGCCAGGCACAGCTAACCCCGGCTTTAGCCGCTGAGGTAATCGACTCTCTGGGTGATTCGTCGGACCCGCTTAATCCGTGCAAATCAGCGGTCGCTTTGTTTTTGTTTTTCGGCTTCTTCCAATCCGCGTCTTCCGCGTAATCCGCGGTTGCTTTTGGCCTTTGCTTTTGTGCCCGATTCTTATCCGTGAAGATCCGTGAAAATCCGCGGCCACTTTTGTTCTTTGTCCACAGCTAACCCCGGCTTTAGCCGCTGAGGTAAATGCGCGCCTCACCTACTACGCTTTGGCGTCTCCCAACTCGCGCGCCACACTGTCGAGCACTCCATTAATGAACTGCACCGACTCCGGAGTCGAGAACCTCCGCGCGATCTCCAGCGCCTCGTTGATCACAACCGGCCGCGGAGTATCAGGAAATCCCAGGAACTCAGCAATCCCCGCACGCAACACATTGCGATCGACAGCGGCCATGCGGTCCATGCGCCAATGTTCGGCGTTCTTCTCGATCAGTTGATCGATCTCCGCCTCACGCTCCGACGCAACGCGAAACAGATCGTCCGCAAAGCCGCGCACTTTTTCGTCGAGGTCCTTGCGCTCGCTCCAGAACGTCTTGCGCACGTCGTCGGTCGTCTGCTTGCCCATGTCGAGTTGGAACAGCATCTGCAACGCCAGCTCCCGTGACTTCCTGCGCGTTCCGGATTTGCTCATCGCTTCCCCGCAGTCGCACTGGCTGTTGCCTCGCCAATTTTGCTGTGTAACGACGCCATTTCCACCGCCGCCAGTCCCGCCTCGTATCCTTTGTTGCCCGCCTTTAATCCCGCGCGATCGATAGCTTGTTCCAGCGTGTCGCAAGTCAGCACTCCAAACGCGTGCGGCACACCGGTTTCCTGCGCCGACTGTCCAATCCCGCGCGTGACCTCGTTGGCGATCACGTCGTAATGGAGTGTATCGCCGCGCAGCAGGCATCCGATGCAAATGATCGCGTCATACTTCCCGCTCTCCGCCAACCGCCGCGATGCAGAAGGAATCTCAAACGCTCCCGGCACGCGCACCACGGTGATGTCCTCTTTCGGTGCACCCGCCTGCCTCAGCGCCAACAGGGCGCCGTCCAGCAGCCGTTCGGCGATGAACGAATTGAAGCGGCTTACGACGATGGCGAACTTCCTCCCCACGGCGTTCAGCGATCCTTCAACGCCTGTCTGTTTGTTGGCATAGGTCAGAAACGTAACCTTCATCCCGCTGACTTCGACTGCGAAAAAACGCGAACCATCGGGAGCATCGGCAATCTCGCGCAACACTTTCACGTCATGCTTGCGTACGATCTCCCATGCCGCATCGGCGTCCGAGACCTCAACGGCCAAGTCAGAGAGCGGAGCGCTCGCGCTGGCGAGAAACTCGATCGTTCCGCGGGGCGCCTCGAGTTGATAACCTTGCGCGCTGCCGTCATCGCACTCGCGCCCGGGTGTCGCCCCCAGGGCGCGAAACAGCTCAATCGCGGGTTGCAAGTCTTCTCTGGTCTTCCCCAGAACGCGGGGAACAATAAGATTGCGGATCATATATCTTCGATTGTATTCGGGAACGTGTTTCTGCACCGTTGACCGCGGAATCCGGTGAGGCCGGCGCTAATACGACATGAATATTTTATAGTACATTGTACTTAGTAAGGTACAGCATGGCCGAAGACCCGAAGCGACAGAAGATCCCGCTGATTTTCTACTGCACTGCCGCGGGTACTGAACCGGTGCGAGAGTGGCTGAAAGGCCTCGAAGAGGCCGAACGTCATGCGATCGGGATGGACCTGATGCGAGCGCAATGGCGATGGCCGATAGGAATGCCGCTGTGCCGCCCGATGGGCAACGGTCTGTGGGAGGTCCGGACGGATTTACCGACGAAACGGACGGCTCGAGTGTTGATCTCTCTACCGCGAACACCTCGTGGCGTTGCACGGTTTCATCAAGAAGACGCGGGCCACGCCCGCGGAGGACTTGGAAATAGCGCGAAAGCGCCGGCGAGAGTTGGTCTCGACCGGCAAGGAGTAAATGTGATGAGCAAGAAGCACATGGGTTCCAGCATCGATGACTTTCTCAAGGGGGAGGCCATTTTTGAGGAAGCGCAAGCGCAGGCGGTGAAGGAAGTGGTCGCCTGGCAACTCGCTGAGGCCATGAAGAAGAAGAAGATTTCGAAGAACCGAATGGCCACGTTGCTTAAGACCAGCCGCACGCAGGTGGACCGGCTCCTCAACGCCAAGGACGACATCACGCTGTCAAGCCTGCAACGGGCCGCTGCGATTGTAGGCCGGAGAGTTAGTATTGAGTTGATCTAGGGATGCTCACGTCGGGGTCTATTGAAAACGCCACTTCGAGTCGCGTGGATAATCGCAGCAGCTCTGACTCTCTCACGCGTCCTGATAAGTTTGACTGACGCCGTGCTCTGGCATCTCGCCGGAATGAATTTGCGGATTCCTTGGGCCTGGGTTAAGTACCTGAACTTTGTCACGATTCTAGCCCTCAGCTGCGCGATGATTCTCACTTGCGTTGTGCTAATCGAAGGGCAACGCAAACGTTCTTAGGTGGGCCGGGTTGTGGCCCACATTCTTGTCGGACCTACTCGAACCCAGACCCCCTCAAGGTTTTTCATACGATGGAAACACACCGGGCGTGCCACCCGCATTAGCGCCAGTGCCGCCTCGTAACCTGTCCGCTCGCAAAGCGCTCTACCAAGTCTATGAATTGCAAGACACACTTGGTGGCAAACGCAGACGAAGAAATGAATTCTGTCGATTTGCCATCCTGTTTCCATCCGTACTCTCGCGCGCGGGAAAGTTCGGGTGCGTACGCCGTTTCGGCAATCTGGTCTGGTGGGACGAGATGCATTCGGCGTCCCAATTCACTGTTGAAAATAAGTCCGCCATTGTATTCCCGGACATAGAGACCGCTATTGTCCAACAAGTTAGTGTATTGCTGCTGCCAGATAACGATCATCCCCGCCCGGCCATCTGTCAGGATGCACGATCGGAACGCATTTCTTTCCGTGAAATCTGTTTCGTACCTGATTTGTACGTGACCCTGTGCATTGACAATGTCACACTGCCTCTCAATCTCGTTGAAAATTTCCTTCAAGCTCTCCAGAATCTTTGCCATTCCTTGTTGGGTGTTCATTGCCGATCTGTCCATCCGATACTGATTGTCGGCCTCAAGAAGCTCTGCCCTTTTCAAAGGCGTGAGAACAGATGGTTGTCCACCGTTTTCAAGGACCCGCGCCTTGATCGCTCCAACCGCTTGATCTACTCCGAAATCATCCCAGTTGTACCGCACGTGATATTCGGGCAGCCATTTTGGAAGTTCGCTAATGTGATCTAAGGCGACGAAGAACAAGCGCTTCCACTCTCCGTTGAAGCAGGCCTCTTTTATGGCCGCCTCCTCAATAGCAGTCCAACGCGTCTTGCCCCACTGCTCACGATACAGAACAACCATTACGCGTGAGTCCTCTAAAAAGGGCTTACGCATCGATTCCATGCCATCCGGACCAGCGAGATCCTCTTGTTTCCGGGGAAAAAAGAAAACGTTGAGGGCTTGACTGAGATCGCGGTAAAGCGCCGCCGCAGTCGGCTCGTCCCTCATGAGAAATGAAATGGCAACGTCATATTTCGGGCTGTCAATCGGCATTGATGTCCTCTGTATCGCGCTAACGCATATATTACAGTTGGCGTCTACCACTCTTGTTTCCCTTCCGAGTGTTGTGCCTTGCGCCAGGTTCGCCCGTCCTTTGGGCTAACCTGGAGTTCGCAAACTCGTCACACACCTCTGTGTCCTGCGTCCTATCCCGTCGGACTCCACTTCGATAAACATGCTTCGTGAGGCAAAGGGATTGTTGTCTCTCGGTCTCTGCGTCCGCCATGGCGGGCAATAGATCGCTCTTTGGCAACATGGGCTCTTTATCCCGCAACAGTCGGTCAGCAGTTTCCTGGCTCCCCGGTTCGACTGCCTCCGCCGGTGACTTAGTGTTGTAGTCAGGTATAACAGTTGGCAAGAGGTTCAGTAGTTTTGTAACTCGCTGATTCTAAATAACTTATATATGTGTTGTGGTGTTGTAGTTATGTATAACAGCTAAAAATGAAAGAGGGACCGCCCAATGGACATGGACTCAGAGTGGGACAATAACCAGCCGATTTACCGCCAACTCCGGGACTTCCTGGTGACGATGATCCTGGACGGAAGTCTGCCAGAAGGCCAAATGCTGCCATCAGTCCGCCATGTGGCGGGCCAGTTTCGCGTTAATTCACTCACCGTCCTGAAGAGCTATCAGCAACTGGTGGGCGAAGGACTTGTCGAGTCGCGACGAGGGCGCGGGATGTTCGTCAATCCCGGCGCCCGCCATCTGTTATTGGAGTCGGAACGGGAAAGGTTCTTAGAGGAGGAATGGCCGAGGGTATTCGACACGCTCCAACGGCTCGGCCTGAGCGCGGAAGAACTGCTGAAAGGCGCATGACATGAGTCGGGGCCGGAACGCATCGAACCGCGATCATCCCCGAGGAGAATTGAAAGACAAGCGGTGAAGAGGCTCGGCACAGAATAAGCGACCTTCCACACAATTCAAAATCAGCATTGTGTGGGCACTGGATCGTTTTCTAACCACTAGAGCATTTTCAATCAAGGTGTATGGTCAATCCCGCAATGACGGAACCAGGAGCGAGCGTTGTCTGGGGTGATGCAAGGGAGAGCCTGCGTAACCGCCTGTTCCAGCGCCTCGCCAGTTCTGGCTTTGAGCGAACGTAAGAACTGTTTGAGTTTCGCCCAAGCCAGTTCGATGGGATTCAGGTCGGGGGAATACGGCGGCAGGTACAGCAGTTGGGCTCCCGCAGCTTCAATCAACTCCCGCACCCCGCTCACCTTGTGGGCGCTGAGGTTGTCCATGACCACCACATCGCCAGGGCGCAGCGCCGGGCACAGCACTTGTTCCACATAGGCGAGGAAGATGTCTCCATCCGTGGCTTCCTCGATGGTCATGGTCGCCAGCAGGCCGCGCAGACTCAAGGCGCTGAGGATGGTCAGGATCTTCCAATGGCCTTGGGGAGCGCCTTCCGCCACCCGTTGCCCGCCGCAGGCGCGGGCATAGCCGCGCGTCATTTGTGTGGTCACGCCGCTCTCATCCAGAAAAATCAGCCGCTCCGCGCGATCCCGCGGATCGTCTGCTGGAAGGCTTGTCGCCGCTGCTGGTTGGCTTCCGTGTCGCGTTCGCTGGCGTGGAGTGACTTTTTTTCAGCCGCAGACCCATCTGACGTAGCACCTGCCACAACCGTCCGATGCTGACGTGCAGATGGTGAGCCTTCGCCAGCTTCTGCTGTAACTCCGCCAGAGTCAGATCCGGTTGGGCCTGCACCCACCCGCGCAACCGCTGCTCGACTTCGGCAGTGACTTTGCGGACCGTACCGCGCCGCTGCTCGACCCGCTCCATCTGCCCGGTGCGCTTGCGTTGGGCGGAAATCTTCCATGCCCACGGCGCGCTTACCGAGAAGCGCGCGGCTAGTTGCTCCAGCGTTCCTTCCCCACGGTCATAGGCCTGCAGCAGCTTGCGCCGCAGATCGTCCCCATACCATTTCGCCATTGCCGGTTTGCCGCAGAGTCTCGCCACAATTCACTATACACCTACATTAAAACTGCTCTAGCCACTATCCACTAACCACTATCTTCCCTTAAACTGCGCCGCGCGCTTCTCTAGAAACGCCTTCGTGCCCTCATTCTTGTCCTCGGTCGAGCAGCAGACGGCGAAGAGCGTGGCTTCGAGGTAGAGGCCTTCGGCGAGCGTCATGTCGAGGCCGTGGTTCACCGCCTCCATCGCGTACTGCACGGCCAGCGGAGCGTTGGCGATGATCTTGGCGGCGATGGCCTCGGCGCGCGGAATGAGTTCGGCGGCGGGTACCACTTCGTTCACCAGTCCGATGCGCAGAGCTTCGGCGGCGGTGATCATCTCGCCGGTCAGCACGAGCTGTTGGGCTACGCCTTTGCCGACCAGCCGCGGCAGCCGCTGCGTTCCGCCGTAGCCGGGAATCAGCCCGAGCTTGACTTCCGGCTGGCCGAGCTTCGCGTTCTCGCTGGCCAGGCGCAGGGTGCAGGCCAGAGCCAGCTCGCAGCCTCCGCCGAGCGCGAAGCCGTTGATGCAGGCGATGACCGGCTTGCCCAGGTTCTCGATGGAATCAATGATGGCCTGCCCGCGGTGGGTGTACTCCTTGGCCGAGATGGGCGACTGCAGCGCCAACTCGCTGATGTCGGCGCCGGCGACGAAGGCCTTCTCGCCTGCTCCGGTGAGGATGACCACCCGCACCTCGGCGTCGTCTTTCACTGAGGCGAAGGCCTGGCGCAGTTCGTCCATGGTGGCCATGCTGAGTGCGTTGAGCACCTTGGGGCGGTCAATGGTGATGTAGGCAATTTTGTTTTTGATTTCGAGATGGAGGTTCTGGAAGTCGGTCATAAGAGTCCTCGAAGCAATCGGTAGTTGGTAATTGGTGATTGGTAATTGGTAATTAGCGATACGCAATACGCAAGTCGGCGACGAAGAAGGGTACGAATCGCAAACTTTTCCGAGCCCCGATCAGACGCGGATTTCTTATCTGGCTGATTACTAATTACCAATTACTAATTACTAGTTCTTTATACAAACTTCCCCGGCACCGGATTCTTCGGGTCGGTGTAATCGTAAAAGCCTTTGCCCGACTTGCGACCGTACCAGCCGGCGAGCACCAGCCGCTTCAGCAGTGGAGGCGCGGCGAAACGGCGCTCCTTGAACTCGTCGTACATGACGTGCGTGATGTAGTAAGTGGTGTCGAGGCCGACGAAGTCGAGCAGCGTAAACGGCCCCATGGGGTAGCCGCAGCCCAGCTTCATCGACTCGTCAATGTCGGCGATGGAGCCCACGCCTTCTTCGTAGGCGCGAATGGCGTCGAGCAGGTACGGCACCAGCAGGCGGTTGACGATGAATCCGGGCTTGTCGACCGTGCGCACCGGGACTTTGCCCAACTTCTTGCCGAACTCGACCACAGTCTCGAAGACCTCGGGCGCGGTGGCAATGGTCTTGGCTACCTCGACCAGCTTCATCATGGGAACAGGATTAAAGAAGTGCAGGCCAACCAAACGCTCGGGGCGCTTGGTGGCGGTCATCAGCTCGGCGACGCAGATGGACGAGGTGTTTGTGGCGAAGATGCAGCTGTCTTTTACGCGCGAGTCGAGGAGCGTGTAGATATGGCGCTTCTCGGCAACGTTTTCAATGATGGCCTCGATGATGATGTCGCGGTCTGTCAGCTCCTGCATTCTAGTGGTGCCCTTCAGCCGCGCTTGTGCGTCTTTCTTCTGCTCGGCCGTGATGCCGCCCTTCTCGACACCACGCTCGACCAGGCGCGAGAGAGACTTCTCTATGCCGGCAAAGCCTTTGTCGAGAAACTTCTGCTCTTGTTCGAGCACTACCACGTCGAAGCCCGCCGTGGCCGCGACCTGCGCGATTCCCGAGCCCATCAGCCCGCAACCGAGTACGCCAACTTTCTTGATTTCCATAAAATCCTCGATCAACGCTATGAGCCTCGCGGACTAAAGTCCGCTCGGTGTAGTAAAAGAGGCGGCCTCAACGCGGGCCTAAAGGCCCGCTCTACCCTACCGCTGCAGGTTTTCGATAATCACCGCGATGCCCTGGCCTCCGCCGATGCAGGCGGTCGAAAGCCCATACCGAGCCTTGCGCCGCCGCAATTCATACGCCAGCGTGATCAGCAGACGCGTGCCGGTCGCGCCCAGCGGATGTCCCAGCGCGATCGCTCCGCCATTCACGTTGGTCTTCGCCGGATCGAGCCCGAGTTCCTTCATCACCGCCAGGCACTGCGCGGCGAAAGCCTCATTCAGCTCAACCAGATTTATGTCCGACAATGTCAGACCAGCCTTCTTAAGTGCGATGCGCGTCGCCGGAACTGGGCCCGAGCCCATGATATTGGGATCGACTCCTGCAATGCCCCAGCTCACGATCCGTCCCAGCGGTTTGAGGCTGCGTTTCTCCGCGTCTTCGAGGGACATCACGACGACTGCCGCTCCACCGTCCACGATTCCGCTGGCATTGCCTGCGGTGACGGTTCCGTTCTTGCCAAACGACGCCTTCAGCTTGGCGAGGCTTTCCATCGTGGTCTCAGGTCGGCGATGGTCGTCTTCGGTAAACATCTCTCCGGTTGGCTCGCCCTTGCGATTGCGGAGAGCTACCGGCGTCAGTTCGTCCGCGATGCGCCCTGCTTTGTAGGCAGCATCGGCACGCTGTTGCGACGACACGGCGTACTGGTCCTGCATCTCGCGGGTGATGCCGTGCTGCCCGGCGTAAAGCTCGGCGGTATTGGCCATGTACAGGCCGCAATAGCTGTCGAGCAGGGCGACCATCAGCGAGTCTTCGAGCTTGCCCCCGCCGAGGCCAACGCCCCAGCGCATGCCACGAATGACGTGCGGGGCCTGCGACATCGACTCCATGCCTCCGGCGAGCACAGTCTTTGCCTCGCCAAGCTGGATCATCTGGGCCGCGGTCACTACCGACTGCATGCCCGAGCCGCACAGCCGGTTCACCGTGAGGGCTGGAACTTCGATGGGAACCCCGGCTTTCAGCGCGACATGGCGCGCACCGTAGATCGAGTCGCCCGAGGTCTGCTGGGCGTTTCCGGTCACGCAGTGATCGATCTCGGCGGGTTCGACCCCGGAGCGCTGCAAGGCTTCTCTGGCGGCTATCGCGCCGAGGTCCATGGCGGTGAAGTCGCGCAGCTTGCCGCAATAGCGTCCCATGGGGGTTCGCGCACCGTTGACGATTACGATTTCAGGAAGTGAGGTCGACATGGCTGGATAGGTTGAAACTGCTTGAGCAAACGGACAAGTCTAGCAGCACACTGAGAGGGGGGCAAATGGGGGCTCCGGGAGTGGAAAAAGTGGTAGATTTTGCATAATTTGCTTGTACGTCGTTCTTGTGTTTTCAGTGGTTTAGCCATAAATTGTTCGCATGTCGTTGATTTTATAGGTAGTTATAGGTATCCATGTCTGTCAGTAGGAGTTAAGTGGGTCAAGTTGTGCCAACATTAGCGGATGAAAGAGTCCGCCCGGGCTGGGCCTCACTAAGCTGGGCCTCACTAAAAGCTAGTTTTCAGACGCTTCCGGCGCTGATGCCATTCGTCGCTGTTCAGGATGCCGGGGCCGGCTTCGATCAGGCGGGGTAGCATCTGGAAAACCGAAACCGGGGTCCAGCGCTTGCCCTGGCGGGTGCGGAAGCCGCGGCGGTTCAGCTCCTCGGCGATGCCGGAGTAGGGGCCGTCCTGGATGGTCAGCTCCATGATCTGGAACAGGACCTCGCGCTCGGTGGGGTTCTCTTCCAGGTGGGCGCAGTCGCCGGACACCTGCAGACCGAACGGGACCTCGGGGGCGGGAGCGGTGTGGGCGGGAGCTTCAGCCGCAGTTTCGCGTTCCCACTCGATGGCGACGGGCTTCCATCCGGCTTCAAGCTGTTGTTTGAATTCGTCGGGCCCAAACTGGCCCGCAATCAACTGCCGTGTGCGCTCAAAGTTGGCCATAGACTCCCCCTGCTTTCGCGGAGCTTCGCCGTCGATATGTGCAGTTGCGATGCCAGAAAAGATGGTGTGGATGTTATTGCAGGACGGGCGGTTGCGGACGCGACACCGAATTCGCCACCCTCGGCCTTGTCCGCTGGCGCGACAAAGTGTACGAAACTGGGCAGCGACTATTGGAGGAGGTCGGTCAGGGGATTGCCCCAAAACTCGCGTCCGCCTGCGAAGCTCTCTTCGCAGACTGAGCAGTACCACTCCGGACTGTTGGGACGAATACAGTGTCCATCGAGCACGAAACCGTCGTGGCTGATCTCGAGTTGCGGGCTGGAGCGGGCCAGTCCGGAGGCGACGTTCCTGACATCGTCGCTGCTGTCGCACCGTGGGCAGATTGGGGCTGAGACGTGCTTCATCGGGTTTCCTCTAGTCGGCAGCGGCTGTAGCCAGCGAGCGCTTGTCGGTCTTGCCAGTCATGGTGCGGGGAAGGCTGTCAACGAAAGTGAAGGTGCGGGGAATCTTGTAGGGCTCCAGCACCTCGCGGCAGGCCAGACGTAAGCCGCTCTCGTCCAGTGCCGCTCCCGGTTTGCGCTGCACAAAGGCGTGAAGGCGGACTCCGCCGCGCTGGTCGGGCAGAGCAACTACAGCGACCTCTTCGACGCCGTCGATGCGCTCCAACGCGTTCTCGATTTCTACCGGGTAAATTTTTTCGCCGGCGACTTTCACCATTTCGTCGGCGCGGCCGGAGATGTAGAGATAGCCGTCGGCATCGAAGAAACCTTTGTCTCCGGTGTAGAGGACACCGTTGCGGATCTTCTTTGCCGTGGATTCGGGATCGTTCAGGTATCCCAACATTACGTTGGGGCCCTCGACACAGATCTCGCCGACTTCGCCCACCGGGCACACGGCTCCGTCGTCACTACGAATTGTGACCGTAGTTCCGGGCAGGGGCTTGCCGACGCTGGCCGGGCGATTGGTCTCTGGGATGTTGAGTGACACTACGGGCGAGAGTTCGGTGGCACCGTAGCCGGGAAGCACGGCATGTCCAAAGCGACTGGTGAACTCGCGCTCCGTGGTGTCGGGCAGGCGCTCGGCTCCGGCGATGCAGAGCCACAACGAACTGGCGTCGCAGGGAGTGGGGTCCATCGCCAAAACGCGATATTGACTGGGAACTGCGACGATGGTGGTCACGCGATGGCGTTCAATTAAGTTGAGCACGGTACGCGGAACAAAGCGGTCAGCGATCACGACGGTTGAGCCCGTCATCAGCGGCAAGAGGATCGTAACGGTGAGGCCGTAGGCGTGAAACAGCGGCAGGATGGCCAGCATGACCTGGCGATCGTCGAAGCCGGTTTCTTCGCAGCATCCTTTTATGTTGGAGATGATGTTCTGCTCGCTGAGGGCTACGGTTTTCGGGCGTCCCGTGGTGCCTGAGGTGTAAAGCAGCACCGCCGCATCGTGAGTGCGCGATTGCGGTGCGAAGTCTGACGTCGTGGGATATGCGGAGTTGAGCACGGCATGCGGCATTCCGGCTTCGGCGAGTTTGGGAGCGAGGTCAGCGGAGGTGAAGATTGTGGTCAGATGCGCTTCGGCGAACATGAATTTCAGCAGCTGAGCTGGGGCCAGAGTGGGCAACACGGCGACCGTCTTTCCGGCCCACAATGCGCCCAGAACGTACGGAGCGAAGTCGAGCGAGTTAGGCAGGAAGATGCCGACGTTATCTCCGGTGGCCTGCTGGGCAATGCGAGCACCCGCGGACTGCGCGCGGCGGATCAATTCGGAGTAGCTGATCTGTTGTTCGCCCGCTATGAGTGCCGGCTTATCAGGGAACTTCTCCGCCGATTCCCGGACTGCGGCCACAATGGCGCTGGTGCTCATGGCTCACCTGAAAGGGGAAAGATTGCGACGGTGGGGAGTGTACACCTTCGCGCAATGGGGCGCTGCGCGAGCGGTTGGGAAAGTTCAATCGCGAGCACAAATAGAAAATGCTGCGGGGTGCTCACCGCAGCATTGTTCGTGACCTCGGAGGAAGACTAAAGCGTGGCGAATGCGTTATCGATCGAGCGCACGACGTGGTCCTGGAGATGCTGAATATCGTGCCCCAACTTGTGGATCGCATCGTGGGCCGCGGGATTTTGTGTCAGCGAACTCAGGCCTGACACATCCTGCGTCGATACCACGACGTTCACGTTGTTCCTGATGTTCTGGTTCGCCCGCTGGATCATGACCGTCTGAACCTGCTGGGCGGCGACTTTGGTCCGCACGCACTGAACCGCAACGCGGGTCTGGACGGCGGCGCGCACCTGCTGATCGATATCGGACGGCATGCTGAACTCAAAATCAATCGGGATCGGAGCGCTGGGCGCAGCGGGCGGGTTGGGAAACACAAACTTCCACTTGTGGGATTTCTCCATCGCCTTCTGGGCCCGCTCCATGGCGCGAGCGCTCACTTCCACGGCGCGTTCCGAAGCCCGGGCAGTCATTTCCTGAGCCCGCTCCTGGGCCCTTGCGCTCATTTCGGCAGCCCGTTCCTGGGCGCGTTCAGCAGCGCGAAGATTACGCTCCTCGGCCCTCAGTGCGGTTTCCTGGGCGCGCATTGCCCGCTCCTGCTCGCGCTGCACGGCCTCGCAGTTTCTTTCAGCCACTTGCTCTGCAACCAGCGCCTGCGACTCGGCAACCTTCTCATTGGCGCGGACCAATACCGGCAAATTCAACTCGGCGATCATCTGCTGCTCTTCCGGAATGCCGCGATCGACAAACGGACTAACCTTGGCGACGAGTTGATCGGCTACGTAATGCTTGGCACACGCGAGGTCGGCCCGTAATTCGGCACCCGTGCGGGGGAGCTTAGCGAGGTATCCCGCGCGGAATTCCCGCGAGAAGATCGCAAAGGTTGCCACCAGGGCCAAGGTCGCTACCAGATACCGACGCTCCATACTGCCTCCTCGCTGCTCGTAAGACGTGAGAACCTCGCGATGGTTAGTGAACTTTCTTTTTTCCCGCGTCTAGGTTCCGCAATCTCGATAAGTAACAAGTACACGTTGGCTGCCAAACTCAGGCTGCCTGCAAGTCGCTGCAGCGCTTATGGATACAAGCTATTGTGAATGGCACGTGAACGATCCGCCGTCCAAAATCAGAAGAGTTTGTCCATCGGCGGACAGTGCGCGATGTTCGATTGGCGCGGATGGGGACTTGGTGTTCCGTTTTGGTGCTACGCTGTTGCGATCATGACTGCCGACGAAGTCCGAGAAATGCTGAAACTGACACCGCTGCAACTGGAAGGCGGCTTCTTTCGCGAAACCTATCGCTCACGCTGGCAGGTCTCAGCGGAATATCTGCCGGAAGGCACACACGGGTCGCGGTCCATCGGGACGGCGATTTACTACATGATCACGCCCGAGACGTTTTCCACATTGCATCGGCTACCCGGAACTGAGGTCTTTCACTTTTACATGGGAGACCCGGCCGTGATGTTGCAACTGCATCCCGACGGTACGTCGCGCACGGTGACACTCGGCACCGACCTCATCAGGGGACAGGAGCCGCAGGTCGTGGTGCGTGGCAATGTGTGGCAAGGCTGCAGGCTCGCGCCTGGCGGCAAGTGGGCGCTGATGGGGACGACGATGTCGCCGGGGTTCGATTATGCCGATTACCAGACTGGGGTACGCGAAGAGTTGATCGCGCAGTATCCCACAATGGCGGAGATGATTCGGGAGTACACAAAATAGATCGTTCCTGATAGGAGGCGCATTGGTCACCGCGCTCAACCCAATCCTATAGTTGCATTCCACTCAAAACTGCTGATAAACGCGGTTCACCTGCAGGCCGCGTTGATATTCCAGTTTCGCGATGAGGAATACAAGGCCGGAAATTCAAGTCTGATAAGGGCGTGGCGCCTGCCTTCACGACAAGCGCCATCGCAGTGTGAGCCATCCGCTCTAAATTGCGGTCGAGAGAGTATAGGTGGTGGTTGTCCCGCTGACAGGGACAATGATATTGGCTATGCCGTGTTCCGCCAGACGAATAGGCAGTGCACTGGTGCCATTCACTGCGTTGACCGAATACGCAACCATCATCGTGTCTGAGCCACGGCTGACGAGCGCCCACGAATACGGCATGGTCATCGTACACGTCAACGTGCCCCCGGACTTCGTTGCAACGATCTGATAACTGTCTGCGAACGACAAGCCCGAACTTGCGTCGAAAGCCGAGGCGGTGAGACCGCAGGAGTAGGTTTCTCCCGAGCCGAACGTCGTTGTCAACGTGACGGTCAGGTTAAGAACAATCTTGCCAGTCGTGGGTGTGACGGGAGGTGCGTCCTCGCTACCATTGTCCGTCACTAATGGCACTGGCCGGAAGGTTCCAGTTCGCGGATCCAGGTACCCGGGGATACCAGAGCCCGCAGGATGATTTGTGTTTTGGCCCCATGCGGTGATCGACAGTCCGAACAGACAGAGGCCGACAAGGATACGCCTGGTGTTTGTCAAGGTTTTCTCCTGTTCAAGGTCGGATACGACGAAGCGGGTTCTGAGCGGGGTTACCCGACTGGAACATCCGTTCCAGCCTTTGATAGCCGAGCAGTATAGCGCCATTTGCGCATTTCCCGACAGAATTATTTTCTCTGGCTGGGCGCTTCAACCTCGACGTAGGTGGTTCTCGAGCCAGGCCCAATAGTCGTAAATCCTCTTAATGCTTTCGCACGCGGGGAGGCTAAATATCGCACGATTCCTCGTCCGCGCCCGACGGTAAGTGGCGCTGATGGGGACGACCATGTCGCCGGGTTTGATTGTGCCGATTACCAGACCGGTGTGCGCGAGGAGTTGATCGCGCAGTATCCGAGAGCGGAGACTTAGCCTGCGGCACAAACGTACGTTCACGAATCTTGCGGCGATTCGGTCGAAAGGACCGGGAATCGACTCTGTCGATACAGCCGGTCGAAGATTACAAACATGGCCGCAATTACCGGAAACACCATCCAACTCGCTTCCGGCCCTAGCGGTCCGCCCGTCAGCCATTGCGGGCCTCGCCATTCAGTTTGGAGGAGATGTCCGATGGCATACTCTCCGGCATTTTGACCCGACCATGCGAAAAGATTCGCAAAGTCGAAGGCCGCGTGGAATCCAATTGCGAAGGCCAGCGAACCCGTACGTCGCAACGTGAAGCACATGAACAGACCGAGCAGGGCGGTGGATGCAAAATCCACCCAGCGTTCGTGCGGCTTGAAGAAATAATGCAGCGCACCGAAGCCACCGGAGAGCAGAATGGCTGCGGCCCAGAAGCCGACGCCATCAGCAGTAGTAGCGAGCAGGTAGGCGCGGAACTGTATCTCTTCAGAAAATCCGATTAGCAGGTTGGCGATCGTCCAGATGGCGAGAAAGTACCACAGAGCTCCGCCTCGAATTGCCAGGCCGAGAATGCGATATCCGCCAAAGGCTGCAATAAGTCCGATGACTGCGGAAGCGGATGCGAGACCCCAAACAATCCCAATCCAGAATTCGCGTCCGAAGGCATTGCGTAGTGTCGGGATCCCGTATAGGGAGAATCGATTGTGCTCGATGCGCGCCATGATCCAGGTGGCGGTCAGCGCCACGATCAGACCTTGCGCGTCATTGTTGATGAACGATACGGGATCGAGGAACGGCCGTTCCTTGAAGTGAAAGACCCGAGAAGTAATCCAGTCTGCCAGAAATCCGAGGGCAACAAAGAGGGCGACGAAAATCAGCAGTCGCCAACCAGCACGCAAACCACGCGAGTTGAAAAATATCGTCCGCAACACAGGGCGCTCGGTATTACCTCAGCACCTGAGAACTTTGAACCTCACCCGCACTTCCCTGTTCCGTGGCACTTTCTCCCCGGCGATGAACAATTTCCCGGCTCGGCCAACTCGCCGTCGGGACCGATGCAGGACTGGGTGTGCATGCACCAGAACAGGCCGTCATTCGAGGGTGGGACAGTGGGGTCGTGGTCGACGCCGATGAATTGCTGCTTCCAGCGCAGTGAGGTGCAGAGCGTCTCGCCGCTGGTGTCGAAGCGTTCCTGATCGAGCCACATCATCATGCCACGCCTCCTGTGCGGCCGCTGGCAGCGTTGAGAACGGCGCGCTTCACCGCTGCCTTGGTCAGCGTGATCTTGTACTTGTTGCGGCTGAGCGGCTTGGCCTGTGCCACCGCAGCGTTCGCGGCTGCCATTGCCGTGTCGGGCGTGATGGTCTTGCCGACCAGCGCGTCTGCGGCTTCGGGCGATACCCACGGAATCGGAGCGACGTGTCCCAACACCACGCGCGCACTCTTAACGGTGTCACCATCCATCTCAAGCGCTACGCTGGCCATCGATAGAGGCCAGTCGAACGCGGCCCGCTGACGCACTTCGTAGGTGGCCGCTTTCAAGCTCTTCGACGGCGGAGCCACGATCAACTCGATGACCATTTCATCGGGCTTCAAGTCGTGCTCGAGCTGGCCTTCGGCGGTTGGAATGACGAAGAACCTCTCGAGCGGCAGTTCGCGCACGCCGGTGCCGCTTGCTTTGGCGGAGTAAATCCGAATCTTCGCGCCGTAGGCGATCAGCGCAGGAGCGATCGTCGAGGGGCTGACGAAGTAGGCGGGGCCGTCGTTGCCGAGAATGGCGGCGTAGCGGTTGTCGCCCTCCACCACCATCGACTTGCCGTCTTTGGTTTTGGGCAGCAGTCCCATGCCGTTGCGGAAGTACCAGCAGCGCGGGCGTTGGCACATGTTGCCGCCAATGGTTGCAAGATTACGAATCTGTGGACTGGCGGCTTCGTTCACGGCCTCGGTGAGGACCGGGTACGCGGAGAGATCGTTCACCGACGCGGAGATTTCCTGCAGAGTCGTGAGCGCTCCGATGCGAAGGCCGTTGCCGGACTGATAGGTGACGCCGCGTAGTCCGTCGATGTGTTTGACGTTGACGAGGCGCTTGGGAGTGACCACGTTGTCTTTCATCAGCGCCAGCAGATCGGTGCCGCCGGCGAGGATTGCGCCTTGATCGCCGAGTAGCGCGGCCACCTGTTCTTTCTTAGTGGCGCTAGCGTATTCAAACGCTTGCATGACCGCCTCCTTGTTCGAGCGCCGCCAGCACACGGTCGGGAGTGAGCGGCAGGAAGGGCACGCGCACTCCGATGGCGTTGGCGACTGCGTTCGAGATTGCGGCACCCGGCGAAACCACTGCGGGCTCCGCCAGGCCGATCACGCCGCGCTCGTCGTAGCCTTTGCCGGTCATCATGTGGACCTTCAACTCGCCGATGTCGCTCAATCCGGCCAACCGGTAGAACTCGAGGTTTGGATTAAGCACTGTGCCGGTCACGGGATCGAGAATTTTCTCTTCATACAACGCGTAGCTGATGCCCATGATCATGCCGCTATAGACCTGGCTTGTCGCAGTCTTCAGGTTCACGACCAGGCCGCAATCCTGCACCGCGACCATCTTGTTGACGCGAACGATGCCAGTCTCGATATCGACGGACACGTCAGCCATCTGTACGCCGCCGACGCCGCTATCGGTAAGGTCGGGCGGCTCGTCCTTGTCCGGATTCTTTCCTTGCACGGTCAGCGGTACTGCGCCTATTTTGGCGCAGGCCTCCTTCCACGACAGGCTGCGACTCTTGTCGCCCTTCACCTGGACGCGGCCGTCAACGGCT
Source organism: uncultured Acidobacteriaceae bacterium (assembly GCA_963699185.1). GTDB lineage: Bacteria > Acidobacteriota > Terriglobia > Terriglobales > Acidobacteriaceae > DASRAA01. Next base: position 4,268,897 of record OY969419.1, read on the forward strand.
TCCAACTCTGTGGGTTGGGCTTTCAGCGAAGGAGCTACTTTTGCGAACAGCGCATCGCGAGCATTCACTGCGCCTCGCCGCGTCGAACTGGTTACGCCGCCGGAAGTCGTGCTGCCGCCGCTGCCACCGGAAGGGGGATAGTGGTTGTTGCCGTACATCACCTTCACGTTCTCCATCGGGATGCCAAGCGTATCGGCAGCAACGATGGTAATGATGGTGAGACAGCCGGTACCCAGGTCCTGCGTGCCCAGCTTGACCACCACTGAGCCGTCCGGGTTAATGGCGAAATCCTGATTGCTGTTGTGGCCGCGGCCTCCCCAGGTGTGCATCGAAAGTCCGAGTCCGCGCTTGATGTTGCCCGGAGTCTTGTCGCCGCGCTGGTGCCAGTTCTTCTTCCACCCCATCATCTCGTCGGCAATGGCGAACTCTTCTTTGTAGGTCTGCGCGCGCGGGCCGGCGATATCCATGTTCTTCAGGACCATGTCGAGCGGGTCCATCTTCATCTTGGCCGCGAGATCATCGATGGCCCCCATGGTGATGACCGCTGCCTGCGGATGATTGGGTGCGCGCCAGGCGCGAGCGCTGCCCTGGTTGGTGGAGATGGCCGTGTTCTGCTTGCGCTGGTTGGGAATCTCGAAGATGTAGGGCAGCGGAGGCGTTCCGCCACCGCCGACTCCACCCGTTCCCCAGGAGCGCGACTCCCAGGCGACGAGTTTGCCATCCTGGTCAGCGGCGACCTTCACGCGTGCGTAGGCAGACGGACGCATGCCCGCGACTTCGGCCTCAGCTTTGCGGTCGAGCATGTTCTTTACCGGCTTGCCACCCGCTTTTTTCGACAGGTTGCCGGTGTTGACGTCCCAGCGGTCCACGGAAAACTTACTGCCGAAGCCGCCGCCCACGTTCTGCTGCAGGACGTTGATATTGCCGGCCGGAACGCTTAGCGGCTCGGCCAACTGTGCCGCAATGCCGGAGACGTTTTGCGTAGAAACGTGAACCACGACTTCTGTTGCCCCTGGCCATTCGATGACAGAACCATGCGTTTCCAGGCAAGCGTGCACGATGCAGGGAATGCCGTACACACCTTCGGACGTCGCAGCAGCGGTAGTGAATGCCTTGTCGGGCGAGCCCTGGGTTTGCAGCGCAGTCTTCTTGTATGGGGATTTTGGCTTGTTTTCGGCCGCTACGAACTTCGCCTTCTGCAAAGCGGCAATGATGCTGGAATCGACTCCCATGCCTTTGTATGAGGCATAGTCCTTGTCGGTAGGTTTGAAGCTGATGCCCCGTTGCTGAATGGCGGCGACCACTTGATCATCCGGCACCTGGTTCTCTTCCATGTCCTGAAAGTCGTCGGCGCTGACGGGCCCGGTGTCGGCGGCGACCGTTTTGGGCGGCTCGGCGTCAGACACGAAGTGCGGAAGTACTTCGTACTCCACCTTGATGGCGCGGAGTGCGTCCTCGGCCGTACCTTCATCGATCGCGGCGACGCCGACAACTTCGTCACCTGCCCAAAAGATTTCCATGCCGGGTCCCTGGATGACTTCGACGGCTTTCACGCCGGGCATTTTTTCTGCGGCGCTGGTGTCAATGCTGGTGATCTTGGCATGGGCGTAAGGGCAGCGCAAGATTTTGCCGGCAAGCAGTCCCTGCGGGTTGTAGTCGTAGGTGTATTTCGCGCGGCCGGAAGATTTCGATGGGCCATCAACGCGATCAATACTTTTGCCGAGCAGCGGACGAGTTGCGGGATCAGGCCAACTGTACTGGCTCATGACTGTTTCCCTTCCGTCTGCACAAGCGCCACAGCGCGGATGCCGTCATAGGTGCCGCATCGGCAGTAATTGCCGCTCAGGCCGTGACGGATATCTTCGGCGGTTGGCTTGGGATGTGTCTGTAGGAAGTGGGTGGTGGCGACTACGAATCCCGGAGTGCAGAAGCCACATTGCTGGGCGTCGTGCGCGACGAAGGCCTGCATCACCGGACTCAGGGAATTGCCTTCGGCCAGGGCTTCAATGGTAGTGATCTTCGCACCCTGGGCGTCAATCGCCAGCACCGAGCACGCATACACTGGCTTGCCATCCAGCAGCACGGTACAGGCGCCACACGCGCCACGATCGCAGACCCGCTTGGCTCCGGTGTGATCAAACGGTCTGCGCAAAGCGTCCAGCAGAGTCACGCGAGGTTCGAGTTCCGCGTTCAGCTTTTTGCCGTTTACGTTGAGGGTGACTGGGACTTTGCCCGGGCCATGTATGGCGACTTCTTCGCCGGCTGCTTCGACCACCTTGGGTCCCAGAACCAGCGGGACCGCGGCGGTGACGGCCGAGATCTTCATGAAGTCGCGTCGCGAAACTCCCGAAGTCGATTCGGGCTTGCGCGCGTCGTCGTCTTTCATCTTGCCTCCACGGGTGGTTAGGAGCGGAGCATTTTCGTAATTAGACGTTGGCGGGAATTGTTGGTTTCACAATCGAAAAATAGTTGCGTCGACATCAATCGCTTTTCGTATCGAAGCAACGGTCCGATGAAGGTGAGTATAACTCTGACGGCGAGCGAAGAAACGAACAGCGACGACTCCTGCGAGCCGTCGCTCTATTCGGTAAAATCCTCACTGTTATTTCAACGTGCGTACGTATTTCACGACGTCGCTGATCTGGGCGTCCGTTAGTTTGCCTTTCTCCGCGGGCATCTTTCCCTTGCCGTTGGTGATAAGGGCGGTCATGTCGGCATCGGACATCTTCTGCACCTCCGGACTGCCGAGCGGCTTGAGTCCCATGCTCTTGCCCATTCCGGTGCTGGCGCTGCCGTCGGCGCCGTGGCACATGGCACACTTCGCCTTGAAGGTGTCCGCGCCAGAGCTCTGGGCAGAGGCGATGGTCGGGACCGCCAGAGCCAGGGCCAAGCTTACGAGTGCAATTCGTTTCACCACAGTCATCATTATCTCCTTCGCCTCAACTAGGTTGCGAGTGTTGCAAAATTAAACAGATACCGTCCGGAGACGGCGCAAGTAATGTAACTCTCCAGACTCCACTTTTCCACATCAGTTTCTGGGTGAGTGCGAGGGAAAAAACGCGCTGTCCGCGTGATATGCCGCAAGCTGATAAGTCGCAGCCCCAGCGGGCTGGTATTACTTCGCAATTAAATCCCATATTTTCAGTCGCTTAGGAACTGCGGTTGGCATGGTCGAGTTTGGCATTCGCTGTGCCTTTGATAGTTGTATTCCCTGTTGGGCGGAGAGTGCGCTGTGGAACCGACATTGGCGGTAATCGGCCTGAACTTCCGGACATCGCCGGTGGCGGTGCGCGAACGGTTCTGGATCGGCGAACCTCGACGCTACGAAGCCCTGCACCAACTGGTGCGGTCGGAGGGCATCGAAGAGGTGGTCGTCCTGGCCACCTGCAATCGGACCGAGTTTATAGTCTGGGCCAACGATGTTCCCTCCGCAGCCAACTCGGTCTTACGGTTCCTGACACACGAATACCAGTTGAAGCTTTGCGACTGGTCGCACTTCTACCGTCTTATGGACGATGTCGCTCTCACTCACGTGTTCCAAGTGGCCGCCGGACTGGACTCGATGGTGCTGGGCCAGCCGGAAATCGCGGCCCATCTGCGGGAAGCCTGGGAACAGGCCCGTAAGGCCGGCACTACCGGGCGATTCCTCGATGGCATAGTGCAGAAAGCTCTGGCGGTATCGGCGCGCGTGCGCAATGAAACGACCATCGCCGACTCCACTCTGACGGTCCCTTATGCCTCGGTGGAGCTTTCCATTGGCGTATTGGGAGATCTAACGGGCCGCGAAGTTCTGCTAGTGGGTGCGGGAAGGATGAGTGAGCTGGCGGCGCGATGTCTGAGGAACGCCGGCGCTTCCCGTCTGAAGGTGATGAACCGGACACCCGAGAAGGCAGATGAATTTGCGCTCAAGCTCAATGCGACTGCCGTTTCCTGCGATGATCGCATCGCTCACCTTAGGTCGGCGGACATTGCGGTGTGCTCCACCTCGTGCCCTCATAGCATCATCAGCCTCGAAGACGCCCGCCAGGTCGCCCGCGCGAGGAAAGACAGGCCCCTGGTGATGATCGATATGGCAGTGCCGCGCGACATCGACCCCCGGGTGGGAGAGGTGGATGGCATCCACCTTTTCGATTTAGACGATCTCGAGCAGGTGGTAAAGAAAGACATCTATGCGCGGCGCGCACCGGCCAATGAAGCGAACAAGATTGTCGCAGCCGAGGTGATGGGGTTCCGCCTCAGGCTCATGGCGGAGCGCGTCATTCCGACCGTCGTCGCCCTTCGGCAGCGGCTCGACGAGCTTTGCCAGCAGGAAGTAGATTTCGTTCGCCGGGAGTATGGGCCATTTACCGACGACCAGGACCAGGTGCTGACCACGCTGGCGGCGCACATCACGCAGCGCATCGCAGGCTCACTGGCGCGGGAGTTGAGAGATCTACCCGATTGCGCCGGGCAGGACATGCTGACCGTTGCGTTGCATCGGCTGTTTCAACTTGAGTCGTCCAATATGATCGAAGTCGCACAAGAAAACTGACAGTAAAGCACCACATTCGAAGGAGTCGCACATGACTGAATCTGCGCAAGACAACAAAGTAAATACCAACCTTGGTTTCACCAACGTGCAAGCTTATACGCTGGCGGTAATCACGCTGGTCATCGGGATCGCGGTAGGCTACTTCGCCCGCGGATCGGCGCCCACAGCGGTCGCGTCGGAAACGGCACAATCAGCCGCCGCCACACCTCTCTCGGGAATGGGTGGCGGAGCCGGCATGGGCGCGGGGCAACTACCAGGCATCGGCAGCCAGCAACAAGGCGCAGCATCACCCGAGATGCTGGCGCAAGCTGCCCAGCCGCTGCTGGCCAAGCTGCAAACCAACCCTAAGGATTTCGAGACACTCAGGCAACTAGGAAATCTGTACTACGACGGAAAGGCATTTCCGCAGGCCATCGAGTACTACAACAAGGCGCTGGCAATCGACCCGAAGAGTGCTGACGTGATCACCGACCTGGGTACGGCGTACTGGTACACGGGTGATGCAGACAAGGCGCTGGCGGAGTTCGATAAGTCGCTGGCCATTCGACCGAACCATCCGGGAACGTTGTTCAATGTGGGGATCGTGAAGTGGCAAGGCAAAAAGGATCCCAAGGGCGCGATCGTGGCGTGGGAGGAGTTGCTGAAGACCAATCCCAACTACGAGCAGAAGGACCAGGTTCAGATGCTGATTGAGCGCGCGAAAATGCACGGAGCAGGCGCTACTAAAGGCTAAGCAATCGTGAAGCACGGAGCGCTTGCTCCGGCGTTCGCATTCGCTCACCCCAGGACGCGCCCGCGCAGAGCGTGTCCCGGGGTTTTAATTACTGAGGCTCGCGATAGCGGAAACTAGGCATGAGCGTGCATCTTGGCCATCGCCTCGTCCATCGCGGTTTTCATCTGTTCGGGGGTCAGGTCTTTAATGTGTGTCGCGATCGACCACGAGTGGCCGAACGGATCGCGTAACCTGCCATAGCGATCGCCCCAGAACTGGTCCTCGAGAGGCATAGTTACGACCGCACCGGCAGCCTTGGCTGAGGCGAATACCTTGTCCGCGTCGTCCACATATAAATGCAGGCTCACGCCGGTGTCGGCGTTAGTGGAGGTCGGGGCTAGTACCTTACGGTCTGGGAATTCGTCATTGAGCATCACAATGGAGTCGCCGATCTTGATCTCGGCATGCATGACCTTGCCGTCCGGGCCCTCGGCGATGCCGCGGGCTTCGGCGCCAAACGCCCGCTTGTAGAACTCGATTGCTTTTCTGGTGTCCTTCACCACAATGTGGGGAGTAATGGTGTGATAGCCGGCTGGAATGGGCGAAACTTTTGCACTCATGGTGCCTCCTTTTTGATTTGACCCTGCGACGAATGAGCAGACGACGGACCCTGGCAAGGTCCGATCAAAACAGCAGTATGGTTGCTGATTTTAGCGCAGGTTGGTGCCTGCGGCGCGGCCCGCGGCGGCGGGATGTGACGAACGCCATTAAGAGCTGACGACCGCCGTCGCCAGCGTTTCGAAACACAGACGCATTAACGAAAATGCTACTCCGTGCGCAACGCTTTCATCGGGTCGAGAGTCGCGGCACGCCGCGCCGGCCAGAGGCAGGCGAAGAGCGAAATCAGCGCGAGGATCACGATGACCACCAGCAGCGTCAACGGATCGCGGGAGCTGCTTTGCACCAAGTGGCCCACGATCTTGCTCAAACTGATGCTGACTGCTGTTCCCAGCGCGATACCAATTCCAACGGTTGCGGCCACCGACTGCAACACCAGCCGAATGATATCGAAACGTTGGGCGCCCAAGGCCATGCGTATGCCCACTTCCTGGTTGCGCTGATTCACCGAGTACGACACCACGCTGTACAGCCCGGTGGAGGCCAGTATCAGTCCCAGGAAAGAGAAGATGCCGAAGACTCCGGCGATGAATCGTTCACGTCCCCAGAACATGGTGTCCAGAAACCAAGTCAGCGGATGTTGGACGGTCACCGCCACCTCCGGATCCAGCGCCTGCAACCGTTGCTGGACTGATCGTATTGCGTCTGCCTGATTGCCTTTGGTGCGCACCAGCAGCGAAATCTCGTCCGGTAGAACGACAGTATGGGGGACAAACAGCGCAGGTTGGACGGAGGACTTGCTTGTGTTGCTGCCCATGTCTCCGAATCCACCATTATTGAGGGCGTCTCCAACCACGCCGATGATTTCGAACCAGCCATCGTTGCCCTCGGCAGTCACCAGCATCGGCCTGTCAACCTTTAAGCCCGGCGCGCGCACATGCTGCCCGATGGGATCGGTTCCGGCCAGGAACTTGCGCACAAACGTCTGGTTCACCAGCGCGACATGTGCCGGGCGCATCATTTCTGACTGCGTGAACACCCGACCCTGCAGCACGGGCACGCCAAGAGTCGCGAACGTCTCCGGACTGGTCAAAACCAACTCAGCTTGTATCCCAGTCAAGTCTGGTTTGCTCTCGATTTCAACCTTGTCGACGAACCCCTGCATGGGGGGAAGCCACGTAGTCGAAACGCCGGCTTGCTCGACTCCCGGAGCACCGGCAACCGCCTGGCGAACGGCCTCGAACTTGTTGGCGCGGTCTTGCCACGTGGGATGCGAATTCTTGGGCAAGGAAAGTTGCAGGGAGGTGACGACATCGGCATCGTAGCCCAGCGGAACCCGGTAGGCCGCCAGGAACGCCCGCGTGGCTGCCCCGGCGATGGCCAGCAGCACCATGGTGAGCGCGACCTGTCCCATGATAAGCAGCCGGTGGGTCTTGCGACTGCCTGCCCCGCCGGAGTGGCGCCCTGCACCCGCCTGAATAAGCTCACTCAGGTTAGGTCGCGAGAGTTGCAGCGCCGGAGACATTCCGAACAAGACGCCCGTCAACACCGCGACCACCACGGAGAAAGTCAGTACGGGCAGGCTCACATGAATCGCGGCCTCGTGCGGGAACGAGTAGAACGGCAAAGTCGCCGTGATCGCCTTTACTCCCTGATAGGCCACCAGTATCCCAACCGCGGCGCCGAGCAGCGCCAGCAACACCGACTCGGTGAGCAGTTGGCGCATGATGCGCCAGCGTGAGGCCCCCACTGACGACCGCAGCGCCAGCTCGTGCATGCGCGCCGTACCCCGAGCCAGCAGAAGGATTGACACGTTAGCGCAGCCAATCACCAGAAGCAATGCCACTGCGGCAAACAGCATCAGCAGGGCTCCCGCAAACTGGCCCAGTACTTGTTCATTGAGAGTTACGAGCTTTACGCTCGCGACAGGCGGATAGTCCTTCGGGGCCTGCTGGACAAACTGCTTCACCAGCGGCTCCAGTTCCGCTTGCGCCGCAGGTAGGGTGACGCCCGGCTTAAGGCGGATAAAGACCATGGGGAAGTCGTGCGGATCCGACTGGAGCGTGTCAGGTACGTAGACTTCGGAGTCGCCCCAGGTGAAACGCGGCGCGGCCACCCCGATGATGGTGTAGAGCGTGTGATCGAGTTCGATGGTTTTGCCCAGAACGTCGCGGCTGGCGCCGTATTGCTTCTTCCAAAACAGGTAGCTCAATACCGCGACCTTGGTGCTCTGCCCGTTGGCGCTGTCGGCACCGGTGAACTGGCGCCCCAGCAGCGGCGGGACGCCCATGAAGGTGAACAGGTTGGGACTGTATCGCCCCAGCTGTACCGACACCGGCAACTGACCGCCGGTGATGGTGGCCGAGGAGTTGCGCATCTGGAAGGCATCTTCCACGGACTTGGCCTGCAGGACCGCCTTGTAGCCGGGGCTGTCGGTGTACAGCAAAGCCATCTGGGCGCCGTTTTTGTCGAGCAATTGGACGTGCACCATGCGGTTGTTGTCTTTGTAGGGATAGGGGTCGAGCAGGACGCCATACACCACGCTGAAGACCGCCGTGGTGGCGCCGATGCCTAGCGCGAGCGAGAGGATCGCGGTCAAGGTGAAGCTCTTGTTCTTCAGCAATTGACGAACGGTGAAGCGAAGGTCCTGCATTACCGATTCCATAATTGCGTCTCCTGCGAGCCGGAGCCCTGAATGAATCACTGCATTCTTACCACCAACGGAAGTCACTGAATATAGACACCGCTGGCGCCTGACTCAGCCAGAAAGCTGTTCGTAACGCGAAATCCGTGTCCGTCGCCGGACAGCCCTTCCGGCTGCTCTTCCGGCCCCGGTACGGCCCCATTCTATGTTCCAGGTGGAACATCTGGACTGCTCCGGTGGCGCGTCACCGTAGTAAGCTAGATATACGCAATGCCTTCGGAAAAGGTTCTCATCGTAGACGACGAGAAGCTGGTTCGTTGGTCTCTCAGGCAGAAGTGCGAAGAGTGGGGATATCGCGTTCTGGAGGCTGACAACGGCGCGGCTGCGCTTCGCGTGGCCCACAACGAGTCTCCCGATCTCGTGCTGCTGGACGTGCGCCTGCCCGACGCCAGCGGCATCGATGTGCTGGAACAGATCAAGAAAGCTGGCGATGCGCGGGCGATCATCATGATCACCGCCGATCCGCAGCTTGAAGACGTCAAGACCGCTCTCAAGCTCGGTGCTTACGACTTTGTCGGCAAGCCCCTTGACTTCGACGAGCTTGCAGTCGCCGTCAAGAACGCATTGGAAACCACCCGCCTGCGCACCGAGGTCGAGTCGCTGCGCGGTGAAGTGCGCCGCCGCGCCGGCTACCACAATGTGATAGGCGTCTCAGAGAAGATGGCTGAGTTGCTTGGGTTCGTGAACAAGGTTGCGGCCAGCGAAGCCACCACGATCCTGGTGCAGGGCGAGAGCGGTACCGGCAAGGACCTGATCGCCAAGGCCATTCATTACCAGAGCCGCCGCCAGGAAAAGCCTTTCGTCGCCATCAACTGTTCGGCCATTCCCGAAACCCTGATGGAAGCTGAGCTCTTCGGCCACGAGCGCGGCGCCTTCACTGACGCCAAGGCGATGAAGAAGGGCATGTTTGAAATGGCCGATGGCGGCACGCTCTTTCTCGACGAAATCGGAGAGCTGTCGCCGCTGCTGCAGGCCAAGTTGCTGCGCGTGCTCGAAGACCAGGTCATCCGCCGCGTGGGCGGAGTGCGCGACATGCAAGTGGATGTGCGCGTCATCGCGGCTTCCAATCGTGACCTGGAGCGGGCGGTGCGGGAGAGCACCTTCCGCCAGGACCTGTACTATCGCCTCGCAATCATCTCCATTTTCCTGCCGCCGCTGCGCGAGCGCAAAGAAGACATCCTGCCGCTGGTGGAGTATTTCATCGACCGTTACAACCGCAAGTTCCGCAAAGCGGTCCAAGGCCTCACCGATGAAACCCGGCAGCTGCTGATGAAGTACGATTGGCCGGGCAACGTGCGCGAACTGAAGAACGCAGTCGAGCGCGCCATGATCCTGGAAGACGGCGACGTGCTGCGTCCGGCTTACATGCCGTTTGCCGTGGCCCAGCAGCAGGCGTCGTACACGGCATTCGAAATGTCGTCTGGCAGCAGCGGCAATGGCGGAAGTACCACCCAGTTGCCCGATGGCCGCAGCCTTCCCCGGCTCTCCATCCCCGAGGGTGGAACCTCGCTGGAAGAAGTCGAGCGCGCCCTGGTCGAGATGGCGATGACGCAAGCCAACGGCAACCAGACCCACGCCGCCCGACTGCTCGACATCAGCCGCGACGCGCTGCGTTACAAGCTGAAGAAATTCGGCCTCATCCACGCTGAAGAAGACGAGACGACCAACGCACCGTCGTAGGGGCGATTTTCGCGATAGAATCTCGTGCAGCGTCGCTTGAGCACCGACGTGTCATGAATTGCCGTCCCCCCGTGAAGCTTCAAGCGCAAGTTCCCGACAGCGTCTGTCTTGCGTCAACGATTTCCCATAAACTTGGTTCAGCACATGCCAGCCGTCTGCAAATAGGAGGCCCGTATGAAGAAGATCGCAATCGGTGTCGTCGCCCTCATAGTGATCGTCATCGTGGTGATGTTGTTGCTGCCTCACATCATCGATGTCAACCAGTACCGCGGCGAGATCCAGGCACAATTGCAGAGCCGCCTCAATCGCCCGGTCAAGCTCGGGGCCATGTCGCTGGCCGTCTTCCCGCTGCGCGTGCAGGCGCAGGACGTCACCATCGGGGAAGATCCTCGCTACCGCAGCAATCTTCCCTTTGCCGACGTCGGCGAGCTGGACATCAGCGTGAAACTGTTTCCGCTGCTGAGCAAGACGATCGCCATCGACAGCCTGACACTGAAGCGTCCCAAGATTGAGCTGATCAAAGACGAGGCGGGAATATGGAATTTCGCCAGCCTCGGTCAGGCTCCGGCCGCTCCCGCCACGGGAGCAACTGCCGCACCAGCGCAGGCTCCGGCCCAGGCGAAACCAACAACTGCGGCCCCGGCCCCCGCGGCAAGCAGTGGCAGCTCGTTCGCTCTCGACAAACTCGCCATCTCCGACGGCCAAGTCGCCGTCACGGACAACCAGAAGCATCAGCCGCGCGCGGTGTATGACCACATCGACCTGACCCTGAAGGATTACGCTCCGAACCAGCCATTCTCGATCGACCTGGCGGCGCATGTTCCGGGTAAGGGAGCGGAGACCTTCGAACTCAGCGGCAAGGGCGGCCCCGTCAATCAGGCGCAGATGTTGAGCACGCCCTTTGATGGCAAACTCAAGCTGAACGAAGTTTCGCTGGCCGGAGCGCAGAAGTTCCTCAATACCGCCGCGCTCGAGGGCACCGATGCCATGCTCTCAGGCTCGACCGACTTGACCAACGCTGGCGGCAAGATGTCGGCCAAGGGCTCGTTAAAGATCAACGACGCCGTCATTCACAACGTGCAGGTGGGCTATCCGATCACCGCCGACTTCAACGTGACCGACGACCTCAACAACGATGTGATTCAGATTGGCAAGGGCGAGGTGAAGCTTGGCTCAACTCCGCTCGCTCTGACTGGGACGTTGAACACTCACGGCGCGACCACAGTGGCGGACGTTAACGTGTCAGCCAGCAATGCGTCCATCGAAGACGCGGCACGACTGGCGGCTGCTTTCGGTGTCGCTTTCAGTCCCAACGCGAAGATCACCGGAAAGCTCACGGCCAATGTCCACGCGCAGGGACCGACCGATCGGCTTGCGCTCAACGGGACCGTGAACGGCCACGACCTCGAAGTGACCGGCAAGGACATTCCACAGGCCGTTAAGGTCCCAGCCATCGATCTAGCGATGACGCCGCAGGACATTCGCTCCAATCCGTTCACTGTAACTTCCGGCGCAACCACGCTCTCTGGGCAGATGAGCATCGCGCAGTACACGACGCCTTCTCCCACGGTGGATGCCACGTTCAAAACCGTCAACGCCAAACTGGATGAGTTGTTGAACATCGCCAAGGCGTACGGCGTCAGCGCGGCCGAGGGCATGAGCGGCAGCGGGGCCGTCACCATCGACGTGCATGCCGTCGGCCCCATCAAGAATACCGATGCGATGACCTTCACTGGTTCGGGCGCAGTGCAGAACGCCGTGTTGAAGACCCCGTCGCTGACGCAGCCGGTCAATGTTCGTAACGCCAACCTGCAGTTCACCCAGAACTCGCTCAACGTAACCAACCTGGCGGCCTCGGTGGGATCGACGAGCGCCAGCGGTAATCTCAGCGTCGCCAACTTTCAGGCGCCTCGCCTGACCTTCGCGCTCGCGGCCGACAAACTGAACATCACCGAGCTCCAGAAGCTGGTGGCCAGTAAACCCGCTCCCGCCAAGAAGGCCGAGTCATCGTGGAGCCTGGTGCCCACGGCGTACGCGGCCCCGGCGCCGCAGCCGAGTTTCCTGGACACCGCGACAGGCAGCGGCACCATCACCGTCGGCAACTTGATCTATGACCGCACCACGCTGACAAATGTGCACTCCAACGTCAACCTCAACCACGGCGTCATTACGTTGAATCCCTTGACCGCGGGAATTTTTGGCGGACAGATTAACGGCAGCATTACCGCTGACCTTCGCCAAGCGACGTCGAGCTTCGCCGTCAACGCCAAGCTCACCGGCGCCGACGCCAACCAGTTGCTCACGGCAGTGGCCAATACCAAAGACACCGTATATGGAACCCTAAACGCCACGATGAATCAGACCTTCTCCACTCCCGCCTCGGGCGACGTAACGCAAACCTTGAACGGACCTTTTGCTTTCACCCTCACCAATGGCAAGCTCACCAAGCTCGATCTGATGAATGAGCTGGGCAAGATCGGAAAATTCGCGGGAGGATCAAAGGGCTACACCTCGATCTCCAGCATGAGCGGGACATTCGACGTGCATAACGGCGTCGCCAATACCAACGACTTGAAAGCCGCACTCGACGTGGGCACCATGGCTGCGACTGGGACCATCAACCTGGTGAATGAAGCGCTGGGTCTTCATCTCACCGCGGTGCTGGATAAGGGCTTCAGCCAGTCGGTCGGCGGTTCAGGCGTGGGCGGCTATCTCAACACCGCGCTCGCCAACAAGAACGGCGAACTGGTGCTGCCCGTCATCATCACCGGGACCATGAGCCACCCGGTGGTCGCTCCCGATGTTCAGAAGATTGCGCAGATGAAGCTGAACAATATCGTTCCGTCGGCGGGCGGAATTCTTGGATCGCTCCTGGGAGGAAAATCTCAGCCGCAAAGTGCACAGGCCGGGAAACCGGCGGCGCAACCGTCGCAGCAGCAACAACTGCAGGACGCGCTCGGCGGCTTATTGGGCGGCAGTAAGAAGAAGCCACCACAATAGTTCGCTGCACAGTGCTTAAGCAAAACAACAGCCGCCCAAAAGGGCGGCTTCTGTTTCTGCGCGGCAATGGCGCAAGCGATTATGTGCCCGTCGCCTCCAGCAAACCCTGCTCCACTTTTTCCTGGCACTCGATGCAATGGCGCGTCCAGGGTACGGCCTCCAGCCGCTTGGGGTTGATTTCCTCGCCACAGGCGATGCACTCGCCGAACGATCCTTCGCGAATGCGCTCCAGCGCGCCGTCCACCATCTGCAGTGTCTGGCGCTCGCTGTTGCTTTGGCTGAATAGAAATTCCTTGGTGTACGAGTTCGCTGCCCGGTCCGCGACATCCTGCGCGGACTCCAGATCGGCCTCGCGGCCGTCCTGTGCGGTGCGGCTCACATTGAACCGCAGTTCGCGCTGCCGTTCCTCGAGACGTTTCTTGAATGCGTCCAACTTCTTCTTGTCCATAGCTGCACACTCCACGCCTACCAGCCCGGAGTCGCCTTGGCCTAAATTCCGGCCTGACGAATGGAAGATCATATGCCCCGCGTTCAAGCGCGTCAACATTCCCTCAAATCCTTATTTCTCCCGTGGCGGCGTTCAGTTCCAAATCGGGAACACGTCAGCTTCACGGTTGTTGCGACCGCACTTACTCTTTAGAAGACGCAGATTTGAGACTCGTTGCGCTGTAAGTACGAAAATGGCCGGTGAACAGCGTACGACTACAGGGCGATCTACTACCAGCTATCTCAGAGGGTAGGAGCAGAACGATCCGCTAATAAGTAAATTCGCTATCACGGCTACAGTCTTCACCTGATTTTCTGACGATTCAGGTTCCGTTAAGCTCTCTACCAATCAGTCGCATTCTCGTCTCCACAAGGGAGAGCGACATGGTTTGGGTTTTCCCGTCCCTAGGATCTAAGCGGTTTCAGGCCTAATTCACTCGGAGGTGTTTGATGGCGTCGATTCGCGCAACAAAAGGGCCCTTGACTCTCGCATGCTTGCTGGTATTGATTCTCTTGGCGCCGCTCGCCCAGGCTTCGGTGCTCAGCAACGGAAGCTCTGTCCCCCCAAGCCCGCTGTTCCCGACCGGGACAATTCTGGTTTCGATAACGGGCACGATTACAACCGCAACCATGAGCGTCGGCTACACCGAGTGGGTCTATTCCGACCCGACCAACACTTGGTGTAACGGCTGTCTCGATTTCGTCTACCAGTTCACCAACCACGGACCGGATGTTAACAAACGGTACTCGATGTACAACTTCGCTGGTGTCCTGGCTGACGTGGGCACCGACCCGTTCGGAATCCACGATCCGACCACGATCGATCGCAGCCTGAACGGCCCAGTCATCGGTTTCAACTTCCCGGCGTCCGATGAAATAAATGTTGGAGAGACGACGGTGAAGCTGGTGATCGAAACCAATGCGTTGCATTACACAACTGGGTATGTGTCGGCCCAGGACGGCACAGCAGGCTTTGGCCTGGGGTACTCACCGGCCGCCGCGGTCCCCGAGCCTTCGTCGCTAGCAATGTTGGGCGGCGGCTTGACCCTCGTCGGAGCGCTTATGCGCAAGGTCCGGATGGGAAAGCAACTGTAAGCTGACTGCAAGGACCCGGAATGAGGAAGCACAGCCTCCGTTAGATTAGGCTGAACTCTTTTCTCCCCATTTGGGATTCGCGCCAAACGACGAAGGCGGCCAGGTTGGCCGCCTTTGTCGTTGACAAAACCTATTACCCTGAAGTTAGTTCCCGCCTGACACGGTCCGTAGTTTACCGGGCATGAAATGATAGGGCGGCCATGGTCCGGTAATCGTGACCTGGCAGTCCTTGAAATGCCTGGTGGCTGCCGAGTAGCGGTTCTGGTACTTGGCGACGGTATTGGAATCGATAAGGTGGGCGAAATCCATGAGCATGCTGCCGGAATCGGTGCGCTTGCAGACCACATCTTCTTCCAGAGGACAGAAGAGTTTGTGTACCTGCATGGACACCGCCCTGGCCTTGGTCTGGCGCTCACGAGTGCGACTGGCCTGATCGCGCAGTTTGCGGAGATATTCGCCACCCACGCCGACTGGCATGTCAGCGACGGCTTCCATCACGGTGCCGTCCTTTACCAGGATCTTGACGTGCATTTCGGACTTGCCCCGCAATCGTGCCACGCTCTCCACGAACGCCTTACGGTTTCCCCGCACTGCGCGGCGCAGTGCTTCGTCTGACTCAAAAATGGTTCCAAAACGAAAGGGTAGGACGGTTAACGTCCGGAAGCATTCGCTGATGACCCGCGCATGCTCGACGATGGATTGTTGTGTTAGGGATTGAGAAGGAGTATGTTCGCTGACTACAACTGCGAATTCTCCGCTGGGATAGGCCAGAACCGGAGCGTCGTTTACGCCCTTTAGGTTCTCGAGTGCGAATGGGCGACGGGCCCGATTACCACCGTGCAGGCCCGATTGCTCGGTAATACAGTACGCGTACCACGCCATCTCCGTCTTCTCCTGGGAAGCTCGCACACAGCTCTAGCACCTGCGCGCAAGGGGTTATCCGACTTCGAACGTGGGGCTTTGTTCTGATTAAGGTGGAAGCAGGAGAGTTCCGCTTCCATTTCCCATCCTAAGCCCAACTGTAGCGAAACTGCAACAGAGAACTGCAGGAAATCCGCGCTTTTTTCGTAACCAGCAAAGTGGCGGTGCGCCAAAACCCGCACTGGACGGCGGTTTTCGGCCATCGCTCAATGACGTTGTGTCGACCGAGAGGACTTTGGGTGGAATTTACAGGCACCGGCACCGGTGGGAAGCCGGGTGAAACTAGCGTTTCACCAGCTTCTTCGGTGCTTTTTTCGCCGCTTTTTTCGCGGGTTGCCTGGCTGACGGTTTCGCCGTTCCTTTGCCTGCGACTTTTGCTGCCACCTTGGCGGGCGGCTTCGGCGCCGGTTTCTCGGCCGCACTCAGCTTGGGCGGCGCTGGTGGCTCCTCTTCGACTGGCAACGGCTCAAGGCGCTCCAGTGCCTTGGTCACCACGAAGCTCATTTCCGCTATGGGAGCCGGCTTGCCAGTCCATATTTCGAACTGCCGAGCGCCCTGCTGCACAAACATTTCCAGTCCCGGGATGACGGTAATGTTTTTCGCCCTCGCCATCTTGACCAACTTGGTCTCTGCCGGCACATACACCAGGTCGAACAGAAACTTGGTGTTTAGTTCCTTCTCTTCCAGGGGCGATTGCCGATTGGCGCCCATGCCCAGCGGAGTGGCGTTGATGATCACATCAAAGCTCATCTTGGCCACGTCGGCCCGCTTCAGATACTTGGCTTTGGCCTGTCGCGCCAGCGCCTGGCCCTTCTCCGGGGTACGGTTGGTGACGTAGACCTCAGCCCCTTTGTTCTTCAGTCCGAACACAGCCGAGCGCGCTACGCCGCCCGCGCCGACCACCAGTACCTTCGCACCCTGCAAGGTCATCCGCTGCTCCAGCGGAACTACCACTCCGGCAACGTCAGTGTTGAATCCGTAAAGCTTTCCGTCCTGGCTGCGGACCACGGTATTGCAGGAGCCGATCTGCCGGGTCAGCGCATCGGAATTGGAAAGCATCTCCACGATCTCCTGCTTGTACGGCATGGTAATGCTCAAGCCGCGAATCGGAATGTCCGGAATGCACGCCATCAGGTCTTTCATGGTCTTGGCATGCAGCGCGAGAAATACCGCATTCACTGTCTCGCGCCGAAAGGCGGCGTTCATCATGACCGGTGAAAGCGAATGTGCTAAAGGGTCGCCCACGACTCCGTAAACCTGGGTCGCGGCATCGACCATTTCGATGCGGTACGTATCGCGCAACTCGCTGGCCGTAACCTGGCCGGGCCCGGTTTCTTCACCCCGGGTTGCGGCCGCAAACGTGAAGACGCTGCCGGCGCGCACGCCGAGCACGCGGCTGATGATTCCCTGCTCACCCATACATAGCGCCACCATCTCGTGCTGAGCCGAATGCGCCTGCAGGAACTTCATCATCTGCACGTTGTCATACAAGCTGGTGGCCGTCGAAACCACTTTGTAGAAGTCCGCCGGATAGCGCTTCATCTCCGCAAACGTGTCTTCCAACTTCTTCGTAGCCTTGAAGTCGTGGAACGACAGAATCACTCCCACCCGGTCCTTAAGCTGCGCCAGTTCGGCCGGCTTCAGGATCTCGGCGCTCTGTAGTTCGATGTCGACTAACTGGAAGCCCAGGGCCGCGGCCTTGGTCAGGATGTCCAATTGCGCTGCCGCACTGCCTTTAAACTTGCCGCCATTGACTGCCCGTCGGCAGGTGGCAATTACTGTCGCTTCCGGGTGCAGATCCAGAAAATGCTTGAGCTTAGGGAGGGCCACCGCGGGCTGGGCCAGGTAGTCTAACCTGAACTCCAGAAAAGGGTTATCGCGCACTAGCGACTCGGCGCGGTCGACAATGTTGGAGGCATCTTCGCCCACCACGGCGACACAGACGCGAGGAAGACGGAAGCGTTGAATACGGGAGGCGAAAACGGTTGTTGAGACGTGCATATAAGCGTCCCGATGGTACAGATGCACAACGAAGGTTGCAACCTCCTTGTTGTGGAACAATGAATTTTTGTTGAAAAACTGAGCGAGTTACGAGGTTTCACCAGCCAAAAGCCCGTGATCACTCCGGCCGGACGCCAGGACTTTCATCGCCGAAGACTTCCGCTGTAAATGCCTGCAAATCAACACCTTGCAGCCACGCATCGGATGCTAATCCGGCCTTCAGGCAGGTTTGCGACAGGAACGTTTCGCGGTCCCAGTTCCATTCCACCGGAACTTGCGGAAGCAGCACGCCGCGCCGCCCGCCCTTGGTAACGATTAAGCCGTGCAGCCCTACCACGACCTCCTCCGGTCGAATCGGCTGTGGCGGCGACAAAATGCTGATCTCGACCGCTAGCCTGCCAGCTTCGTCAGTCGTAACCGGCTGAAAGCGAGGGTCTTCGAAGGCCGCCGCCCGCGCCGCCTCAGCTACGGTACGATACAAGGAGTGCTGCGGCACGATGTATCCAATGCAGCCGCGCAGCCGCTCCTGCAGATGCAACGTGACGAACGCTCCCCGCATTTCGTCCAGATGCGCGTTGGGCGCCGTCAGGTCGAGCTTCTTACCCTCCAAAGCCGCCTCAATTGACTGATGCGCCAACCTCAGCAAAAGCTCGCGTTCTGGCTGACTATATTCGGCAGTTGTTGGAGGAGCCACGAAATGTGTCTCAGACCACGGGGACATCGTTGCGTTTCCTGCGCCGGCTCAGCACAAACGACCGACGACGACGGCGCTTCTCCGAGTGCTGACTGATCTTGTTCCAGAAGGCTACAAAGTAATCTGCAGCCGACACCAGCGAGAGGCCGACCATGATCCAGATCGACGCCAGCGCAATGGGATGCACCGGCAGGCCGAGAAAATACCACGGCAGGCGCGTCCAGTGATGATCGATGATGCACGCCACCACCGACACAATCTGCACCAGCATTTTCATTTTGCCCAAATCGCTGGCCTCGATCGTGAAGCCTTCCGACGCCGCAATCGAACGCAGTCCGCTGACCAGGAATTCCCTGCCAATGATGATGACTGCCATCCACGCCGGCACGGTGCGCGGATTGAATTGCACCAGCGTGATGAAAGCGGCGGCAATCAGCAGCTTGTCAGCCACCGGATCGAGCAGCATCCCCATCGTCGTCACCTGGGCACGCCTGCGCGCCAGGTAGCCGTCAATCGCATCGGTTAGCGACGCCGCGATAAAGACCGCCGAAGCCAGTAGTTCCCGCTCGCCGTTGGTCGAACTGAAATGGCTGCTCGACAGGATCCAGATCAGCACAGGAATGCTGAGAATCCGCGTGAGCGTGATGTAGTTCGGAAGATTCACAAAAGCGGACTGGGGCGCGGCGCCGCCGTTTCGCCACTGCCAAGCTGATTATCGTTCACGCGTTGCTATGAAAGCAACCGCGCAAAATCAGCGCTTGGCAGTCTATTCGTCGTGGTGCACCGCGATCTCGTCCAGCATGGCAGGAGCGTGGTACTGGACCCAATAGGTGTAGCCGATGGGGATGCCCTCAATCCAGTCCATCACGCTCATCCAGAGGCGGAGGGATGTGTGGAATTTTGTCTTGAAGGAGGTAATGGGATGCAGCAGGGTTGCACAGGCGATGACCAGCACAATCACTGGAAAGCTCACCACCACGGCACACAAACGGAGGGTATAGGTAAGGCGAAGCATGTTGACCTTGGACTGGGCGTTCCCCACGGCCACGTTCCTTGCCCAATATTATCCCCCTAAATCGGCGACGCGGCACCCCATGTTTGTAAATTTTCTTTGCGCGGAAATTTGCACCAATTGCTGGCATATCGGCATCTGCAAAACTTCGCGCTCCGGAACCAGCCTGAGCGGAGGCGGCTTTGCCGCCAGAGCCGAAGGACCCGCTTTTTCTATCCACTAACCACTATCCACTATCCACTGCTTAGAGGGTTCGCCATGGCCGCGTGACCTCTCTCGCTTCCGCGATTACAAGTGATTTCGGAAACCAAATAGGGCGATCCGGCTTTCACGACAGGGCGACGAATGGAGGAATGCTACTTGACCGCGAGACGGCGCTGACAGTAAGACCTCACGTTCTTGAGAGTAATCGCGCAATGCCATTTCGCCGCACATGTGATAGGTATGTCCAATGTGCTCAGGAGGTGCAGTGTGAACCGTAGTCCTTTCGCTGCTGGATCACACAAGAAACGCGGGACTGATCTAAGAGCTCAAAGGAGATTCCTAACCGGGCTTGGCATCGGCGCGGTATTTGGCCTCTTGTTAACAGTTCGGGTCTGGAAAAGAACAGAAGCATTCCCCGTGCAAAGAAGACGGGCAGGCGTGGGGCAGGTTCCGTCCGTGGGCATCGATGCCGACGCGAATCGGATTATTGACGCCCTCAAAGAACATTGTAACGAGATGCAGAACCAACTAGCGAGTGCAATGGCAGACCTCTTCGCAAAACTGCCGTCGCTGCAGGCGTCGGAGGAGCGCTGGGTTCGTTCACTCAACGAATACCAAAGATCAGTTACTGCCGATTTGCGTCGGCTGCAGATACTGGTCACTTGGACAGTAATATTGTCGTGTTTTGGAGTTGTCTCATTCGCCATAGTGTTGTATCTCGCCTATGTGAAGTTTTAGCCGGGGACTTCCGAATCGCGGCTCCGACCTCGAGCAGGCGGGTCGCCCACCCAAGCGCAGCTTACTTGGGTTTCTTGTTCCTTCTTCCCGCCATCATCCTGAGGGCAGACCCCGAGATGCACCAGACGAAGAAGAAACCGGGTCGGAACACACCCACAACCGGGAAATTCTCCCCACCTCGATAAATGTGGAAAGCGCTGCGGATTCAGCCCAAAGTGAATTGAGTGCGGGTGCTTCTAGACCCGCCGCGCTGCATTCCATGGATGGGGACTACGAGAAAACACCACTATTCATTACGATTCCACGCAAATTCCCGTTTGGCCAGCCAGTTGCTCTCATTGAGGACGTGTCTGCGGCAAGCGAAGATATTTTCGATGAATCCAAACCAAACGGCATCATCGCCGGTGAAGTGGAACGAACATGAAGCAGCGGCAGAGTCGAGTTCCGATTCGCATCCCAGTTCGGGTCCTCAGCCATGGCTTAGCGGGCGACAGATCCGATGCCGGTATCTGCACAGATATCAGCGAGGATGGGAGAGTGGAGCTGGAGCTTGAAGCCGTCTTAGATATGACCAATTCGGTCGAACTTGAGTTCATCCAAAATCATCAGATCATCTTCCATCGCGAGGCGAGGTTCTTCTACCGGTGCGGACAGAGATATGGCGCGTACCTTCTCTAACCTTAAATAGAGCGGCGGAACTACCGACCAGCCTGGGTGCCCCGTTCAAGCCTGATTTTGGCTAGGGCGGGGCCTTTCGCATCGACAGAACCTGCCCTAAGCGAAGTCGAAGGGTTGGGCTATTCACACTCGGGACATCAATCGAGCCTGAACCCACGACACTCCCAGTCCCGCCTCGCGGACCGCCTCGCGGGACAGCAGAGCTTAGCCCAGCCCGCCGCGGCGGGCTAGGTGGGCTGGCTATTAGGATTGGGAGGGAGTCGGCTTCAGCCAACGGCACTCTTCCGCGGCCCAGGTGAACGGCCAATTCGGAGTCGCGATCGTGGGCGCGGTCACGGGAACGGCGGAGGTCGCCGGCGGAAGGACTAATCGCACAAGACAGCCGGAGGCCGTTGGCTCCGGCTGTCGTTTTGAGGAAGAAAAGGCTAGAGACTAAGCTTCCGGCGCAGCAAGCCTGCGAAACCCAGAACTCCGGTACCCAACAGGATCAAGCTCCCCGGTTCGGGAATGGTGGTGCTGCCGCCATATGCTAAGTCGTCCAGCGTGTAAGAGAATCCGCCAGGAGCCGCAAGCGTAACCGCAGTGAAGCCGACAGTTGATCTGAATCCAACGAACTGTCCGGTACCTTGCCCTGGGAACGGATCGTAGAAGCTCTTGATCACGTCTCCAAGATTGTCGGTCGCGGTGTATCCGCCTGTGGTGCTCGTGTCAAATGTGTTGAATGAGATGCCGAACACCGTGATCGGCGATGGAAAGACGAACGTCATAGTGTCGGTTGGCAAAAAGAAACCGTTGACATTCTCGCCCAGCGTGTTCGGTGGCGAAAGTGCCAGAAAGGCGTTGGTCACCAGAGCGGTGCCGTCGTTGGTGCTGTACGTAATTCCATTCAAGGTGGTGATGAGTGTGCCATTCGCCAGGGTGTCCCATCCCTCGATGGTTACGCTTGGATTGGCGGCGTAAAAGGAAACTCGGTCCGTGTAGGTCACGGTTGACGCGTTAAGCGCAGCCGCAAAGACCAACACGACAGCCAGGAGAAAGGTAACTTTCTTCATAGAACCTCACAATAGGCAGAGTTTTTGAGGGGCCGGCGCGGGGTGAAACTCCAGCAGGAACCGGAATTTCCGGTTAAGCTTCCAATGGCCAAACAGTATACACCCCATCTAAGCCTTCCGGCGTACTACTTCTTCTTTTTGCAGGGTAACCCCGCCATTATGGGCCGGTGTTGGCGATAGAGCCTGCCCAGGCCCGCCCTTTCCACCTCAGTCAAAAATGAATGCGGGTTCTATAAAAGGGGATGTCAAGAGAAAACACTTCTCCCTGTGCCGGAGCAGCCGGTAGTTCTCTGACATCCAGCCCCTTCTCGTCATGCTTGGTGGCGGAAGTCAGCAGTTGTCTGACTGGTTTCATATCCGCGCTACGACATCCTTCGCTAGCTGAAGCTGCACAAGCCTGACGGTGGTCCCGCTCAGCGGGCCAACCATGGTTCTATCTGAGACTCGCGGTCCTAGCCGCGGCCAGTATGGCTTTTTTGGGTTATCCGAGGGAGCATATGGTGCCCCGTGAGACTTGGCGCCAGCGGCGCACGCAGCCTAACCCGCCGAAAGATACTTACCCTCGAACCCGAGCTCGCAGCCCGAACAGAAAAACGCGAAGTGAAACTCGCCCTTTCCCTGCGGTCCTGCGCGCTCAAGCGGCTTGTGGCTTCACATACTTGGCGTCGAACGCCTCTCCTTTCTTCCACACATGTAACGTAATGGCCGCAATCTTGCGCGCCAGGGTCAGCCGTGCCATCTCCGCTCTTATCCCCTTTTTTAGAAGGTTTTCGTAGAACGGACGAAACGCTCCCTCACTGCCACTGGCCGTGGTGGCGGCGCTCTTAAACAGGTTCTTCAGGTCGTGGTTGTGGTTGCGGTTCAAGCCGCGGATGAACACCGGCTTCTTCTTGCGCTCGATCTGTCCGTTGACTACGCGATACTCACCGCTGTCACGCGTCTCCAGCGCCAGCCCGCAGTAGGCCCAGAACTGCCGCTTGGTGCGGAAGCGATGCGGCGTCTGCACCCGCCCGATCAGCAGCGCCACGCGTATTGGACCCAGCCACGGAATCGTGCGCAGCAGCTTCGTCTCGTTATGCTTGCGACATTCCAGAATCAGATCGTGACGGGCTTCGCGACGCAACTGCTGCAGCAGATCGAGCTCCTGATAGAGTCGCCGCGCCCGACGCTGCAGCCCGCTGTCGACCAACTGCGCCAGCCACTGGTCCCGATGCCGTGATCCGTACGGCTTTTTGCCGGCACAGGCAATGGCCTGGCCGCGATACAGCGCTTTCAGCCGGCCCATGATCCGCGTGGTGTCTTCCGTCAGCGCCGCATAACTACGGCCCAGATGCTTCACCGCCGCCGGGCTGTTCTGCCCGTGATACACCGGCTTGAGATATCCCAGGCGCAGCAACTCCGCCAGCTTGCGCGCGTCGATCGCATCGCTCTTGCTGCCCGCCTTCAACAGCGCATTCTTGCGTGGGTTGCACACTACCAACTTGGCTACGCGCCGTACCAGCAGATCGTAGAGCCAGGCCGAGTGCGTGCCTTCCTCGAAGGTGACGTGCAACGTCCCACGCAGACCCTGCAGAAATTCCAGAATGGTAGAGGCGCGGGTGGCAATGACCGACTGCATCACCAGCTTCCCCTCAGCGTCCAGCACGGCCACCGAAATCGTGTCGCGGTGGACATCCAGACCGATATACTTGATGCTATCCATCGGGTGTTCCTTTCGTCAGGTGTGGTTTCTGCTACAGCACAGCCACCATAACCTACTTCGAAAGGGGCGCCCTTTTATAATGCGTGCCCCACCCTTATCGTTCGCCGCGGCGAACGCTAGGGTGGGCCATACGGGTCGGAAAATCAATCGAGCCCGAACCCGCGACAGCCAAGTCCCACATTGTGGGACATCAGAAGATAGCCCACCGTTTCAACGGTGGGAAAGCTGGATCAAATTACCCGCGAGTCCCGGCAGGGACGACAAATGATGCGAGGGCTTCAGCCCGAACAGTTCCAACCCTGTCCGCCGCCAGTCGTCCCCACTCAACACAATCTGCAGTCGCAATTGTAGGTTCCGAACGAGGCAGGATGGTATGATTCGCTGCACTTCCCACAATCCCAATTTTGAGAGGAACTCGGTTATGGACGCTTTGATCGGTTCACTATCGCTCGTTGCCTTCAATTTCGCGCCCCAGGGTTGGATGTTCTGCCAGGGGCAGACGCTGTCCATATCACAAAACCAAGCACTGTTTGCGCTGATCGGCACTACCTACGGCGGTGATGGCCAAACCAACTTTAAGCTTCCTAACTTGACCGGCCCCACGGACGCCAGCGGCGCTACCCTCAACTGGATCATCGCCGTCGTGGGCATCTTCCCATCGCGCGGTTAACGGCGGTGGTGCCCACCTCCTTCGGCTGCATCTGGCGATTAGCCCAGGCTTCACCCGTGCCTCGGCCGAGGACCCATGAAGCGCCGCATTTGCGCTTCATGGGGTGGTTGTGCGCAGCTCGCGCAGCGGGCGGAGCGCACAAAGAAAAATTCCCCGAACCCGGCCCAGATCCATCCGTGCAATGCGCAGTCGCCTGGTGCCTATCCACGTGCTTCGAACAAAACGCTGCCCGTTCCCAACAATCCAAACAATCTTCGCTCTCCTCCGTGGGCTCCGAGGCCTCCGTGGTGAACCTTGATCGTCACCGGAAGAAGTATCCGCGTCATCGGCGAAATCCGCAGTTGCCCTTGTCTTTATGCCGAATATTCCTCCGTGTGCTCCGTGTTCTCCGTGGTGAATCTTGTTTTTCGCGTCAACTCCGTGTCCTCCCTGCTGAATACGACCTTCCTGAATTGGGAACTCGCCGCACGATTTCTCCACAAATCTCTTGCAATTCCTCTCCGCCTTTTGCCACTCTCATACTGTGGAGGCGTTGCCCCACAGGGACGCTGTACGACTTTGCTGCCACAGTTTGGCAGCCTGTAACAAATCGCTGTTGGCGTTAGCTTATTGCTTACTGCTTATTGCTAATCGCCGAGAGCTATCCCGTTTGGGGGAGGCCCGATGTCCTGCTGTATCTGTAACCATCTCGCAGAAGATGGAATCTCCCGCAATACCCGCCGCTTTTCCTCCAACTTTCGCGGGCACCTTCTGCGCACCGTTCAATTCCATAGTCTCGAAATGGCGCGATGTGTCCGAAACTTGTGCCCTAACTCCTTGCGAATCTATTATTTGCCTGTAACTCCAGCGGCCTTAATACTTTGCGCGGACTTTCGCCTTTCGCCCCTTATGTTTTCAATATTTTACGAGCAGAGGGGAGGGGGAGGGTAACCCAAACGCAAACGGCTCCCATTTTGGGAGCCGCTCGGTCAACCAATGAACACTAGTCTTTTAGGCGTAAATTCCGCGCTGGCGAATCGTGAACGCTACGCGGTCGATGGCCAGCATGTAGGCCGCGATGCGGTTGTTCACGTGGTGCTTCTCGGCGAAGCTAACGACCGCTTCGAACGACTCGACCATGATGTCTTTCAACTGCTCATTGACTACCGATTCCTTCCAGAAGTAGCCCTGGCGGTCCTGCACCCACTCGAAGTAGGAAGCAGTCACACCGCCCGCATTGGCAAGAATGTCGGGCATCACGAACACATGCTTGTCAGCGAGGATCTCGTCCGCCACCGCTGTAGTCGGACCGTTCGCTCCCTCCACCAGAATCTTCGCCTTCACCTTGTCGGCATTGAGCGAGGTGATAACGGCCTCCGTGGCGGCGGGAACCAGGACGTCGCAATCGGTGATCAGCAGCTCGTCAGTATCGGCGCGCTCCGCGCCCTTGAATCCGTGGATGGTTCCTTCCTTCTGGCGATATTCCGTGAGGGCAGCAATATCGATGCCTTTGCTGTTGTAGAGCCCGCCATCCCACTCGCCGATGCCGATCACCTTGTATCCCCCTTCGTGCATCAGCAGCGCCGCGTTCGACCCGACATTTCCAAAGCCCTGGATGATGACCCGCGTGGTTTCGCGCGCCATCTTGAGGTACTTGATCGACTCGTCGGCGATGATCATCACGCCACGGCCCGTGGCCTCGCGCCTTCCGCGCGATCCGCCCATGTTCAGCGGCTTGCCGGTGACTACCGCGGTGACCGTCTGCCTCATGTGCATGGAGTAGGTGTCCATCATCCACGCCATGGTTTGTTCGTTGGTGTTCACGTCAGGTGCGGGAACGTCCTTCTCGGGTCCGATGAATTCGATCAACTCAGACGTGTAGCGGCGCGTCATGCGCTCCAGTTCCCCGCGCGACATGTTCTTGGGATCGCAAATGATGCCGCCCTTGGCCCCGCCGAAAGGAATGTTCACCACCGCGCATTTCCAGGTCATCCAACTCGCCAGCGCGCGAACTTCATCCAGCGAGACGTCGGGAGCATAACGAACTCCGCCCTTCGCCGGACCGCGGGCGATGGAATGCTGCACCCGGTAGCCGGTGAACACTTCGAGCTGCCCGCTGTCCATCATCACCGGGATGTGTACGATGATTTCTCGGTTGGGCTGCTGCAACACGCGCCACAGGCCCGGATCGAGCTTCAACTTTTCGGCGGCGACATTGAATCGCGCGGCTTGCGATTCCCACGGATTTTTTTCTTGTTCGAGCGTCAATGCGGTTTCCATAAAAGTTCTCCGAAGATTGCGGCAGATGTAAGCGTCCGCCAGACGCAATTTCTCCCCGTCAGGCGGGCAAACCTTACGAGTATATGCAGGCTGCGGAATGCGTGCAAGGGAAACACGACAACTGCGGTTGCGTGTCTTGCTATCCTCGAGCGCTCAAGTTCTTCCGCGCAGCCGGTTGATCTCGCGGCGATCGCGTTTCGAGGGTCTTCCCTCTGGCGAAATTTCAAACTGTCGCGTCGCTTTGCGCTCTTCTGCCAACTTCACCCGGAGCTCGCGGCTCTCGTCCGTTTCGCGGTAGAGCGTTTGGGCGACGGACGCTGGACCGCGCATTTCGCTGAGCAGCAGGACTTCCAACTGGAATTCGCCGGCGTCGCTGCTCACCTGCAGCATGTCCCCAACTTTCACCTCGCGCGCAGGCTTTGCCGGTTGTCCGTTCGAAAGAATGCGTCCGAGTTCACAAGCTCGCGCAGCCAACGCACGTGTCTTGAAGAATCTGGCGGCCCAGAGCCACTTGTCGATGCGCACCGTGTGGTAGCTCCTCGTCGAAGACATCAGAGCAAGCCTACCGCTTTCGCTGATTACAGCTAAGGTATTCGCCTGAGGAGCCATGTTGGAAGCGCGTAAATTATTCGCTACGAACCCACCCACAATTGCACTGATGAAAAAGGCGCAGGCTGCATCAGGAACTGAAATCAACTACATACATTGTCAATGCGCTTTGGCAACGGGCTTGCTCCTATTACTGGGAAGTACGCAAGTTTTCGGAGGTCAGTGATGAACCAATCAACGTTGCCAAAACTCTTACTGATGTTGGCATTGGTGGCTGGACTATGCATGGTCCAACCGCGCTTGAATGCGCAGCAGGAACGCGATCCCGCCGCAGCCCAGCAGCAGCAACCGGATCCTGGTCAGGATCAATCGATGAAGCAAGCTGCCGACATGCAGAATTTCGCCGGCAGGGTCATAAAGATGGGCGGCAAGTATGTCTTGAGAGACACCGCCAGCAAGACCACGTATGCGCTCGATGATCAGGACAAGGCGAAGCAGTTTGAAGGCCAGGCGGTCCAAGTCACCGGAACGCTCGACGCGCAAACCAGAACGATCCGAATCTCCAGCATCACCCCTGGATCCTAACGTCTGCGTATCGTGTCCGGGCGAGGGGCGAGACCCCATGTAGTCCCTCGCCGCACGATCCTACGGGTGCGAGGGCGCCGTTCGATCAACGGTGTGTGGATGAAGCACTAATATTTCCCAACCAGTAAGAGATCCCTTCCCATTCAGCCCGGCACGCGAAGCGCTCACGGCCTCTCGTATAATCGCAATCATCCTCGCAACTTGCATCCGGGAACCGATGGTTACGCCCGACTACAAGAGTTTTCTGCAGCTCAGCCGCGACGCCACCTTGATTCCCGTGGCCAGGACGCTGAGCGCCGACCTGCTGACTCCCGTGGGCGCGTTCCTGAGCGTCGCCGCCAGACAGAAGTACTCGTTCCTGCTGGAGTCGGTCGAAGGTGGCGAGAAGATTGGCCGGTACACGTTCGTCGGCGCGCAGCCCAGCATGGTGCTCACGGCGCGCGGCCAGGACCTGACGATCCGCCGGGGATCGAGCGAAGAGCGCCGTACAGGCAATGTTAACGACGTGTTGCGCGAGACGCTGCGACAGTTTCGTCCCGCGACGGTTCCGGGATTGCCCCCCTTCACGTCGGGAGGCGTCGGCTATTTCGCCTACGACATGGTGCGCCAGTTCGAGCGGCTGCCTTCGACCGCGAAGGCTGACGTCGATTTGCCGGACTGCATCTTCACTTTCTACGACCGGCTGCTGGCCTTCGATCACCTCAAGCACCAGTTGCACATCATTGCCGCTGCGGACGTTCGCAGCGAAGCGCCGCGCAAGGCGTATGATCGCGCGCTCGCCGATATTGACGACCTCGAGCGAAAGTTGGTGCGCGGCATTCATAAGCAGGAGCTAGGATGGTCGTCTCCCGCCAAGCGCAAGCCCATCAAGGTGCACACCAGTACCACGCACGACGAATTCCTCGCCAGCGTTCGCTGCGCCAAGGAATACATCGCAGCGGGCGACATTTTCCAGGTCGTGCTGTCGCAGCGCCTTGACTTCAAGCCTCCGGCGGAGCCGTTTCAGATTTATCGCGCGCTGCGCACCGTGAACCCGTCGCCTTACATGTTCTATCTTCAGCTCGACGACACACAGGTTGTCGGTGCGTCCCCCGAGATGCTGGTACGCATCACAGGGCGCAATCTGGAATACCGCCCGATTGCCGGTACACGCCGGCGGGGCGAGGAGGCCGCGGACGACGCACGCCTCATTGAAGAGCTGCGCACCGACGAGAAAGAGCGCGCCGAGCATGTGATGCTGGTGGATTTGGGCCGCAATGATCTGGGGCGCGTCAGCGATTACGGCTCAGTCAAGGTTCGCGACCTGATGTACGTGGAGCGCTACTCCCACGTGATGCATCTGGTGTCGGCACTCGAAGGCCAGCTTCGCCCCGAACTCGACGCGATGGATGCAGTGGCGGCGTGCTTCCCTGCAGGCACGTTGAGTGGCGCGCCCAAGGTTCGCGCGATGGAGATCATCGAAGAGTTGGAACCGGTGCGGCGAGGGGTTTATGGCGGCGCGATTCTCTATGCCGATTACGCCGGCAACCTTGATTCCTGTATCGCTATCCGCACCATGGTCGTGCACCGCGGACGCGCCTACGTGCAGGCCGGCGCCGGCATCGTCGCCGACTCCGACCCGGAAAGCGAGTATCAGGAGTGCATGAACAAGGCGAGTGCGTTGCTTCTGGCGGTGGAAAGAGTGAGTGGATAGTGGCTGGCACAGTTTCAAGTTTCCAGTTTCAAGTTTCGAGCAAGGCGAGAAGGGCCCCCTTGTCACATACATATAGAGATCTTCTGGTATGGCAGAAAGCAGTCACGCTGGTCAAGGACGTGTACTTGGAGACACGCGAGTTTCCAAAGTTAGAGGTGTATGGGCTTGCTGCACAGATGCGACGCTCAGCCGTCTCCGTGCCGAGCAACATCGCCGAAGGGCAAGGCAGACTGTCGAAGGGTGAATTCAGGCAATTTCTGGGCGTCGCGAGAGGGTCGCTATTGGAGTTGGAGACGCAGATCATCATAGCCACGTACCTTCACTACATTGAAGAAGCGCGCAGCGAGCCACTAGTATCCCGGACACAGGAAGTCTTGCGAATGCTGAATGGATTAATTGAATCTCCCACATTGAATCGTCAGGCTGATTCCCGTGGGGTTCCGTAGGTATTAGCGTGTACGGCCGGGCTGGCTGACGCACTCAGTTGGCCTAAACTGGAAACTCGAAACTTAGACTTGAAACTGTTTTTATGATCTTCGTCCTCGATAATTACGACTCCTTCACCTACAACCTGGTGCAATACATCGGGGAGTTGGGGCATGAGGTCGTGGTGCGCCGCAACGACCAGATCACGGTCGAGGAGATCGAGCGTCTCGTTCCCGAACGAATTGTAATTTCGCCCGGCCCATGCACACCGCAGGAAGCGGGCATCAGCATCGATGTCATCAAGCACTTCGCGGGACGCGTGCCGGTCCTGGGCGTGTGTCTTGGGCATCAGGCCATCGGCGCGGCTTTCGGCGGCAATGTCATCCGCGCCGCCAACCTCATGCACGGCAAAACCAGCTTGGTCGAGCACGACGGGAAGACCATATTTCGGGGAATTCCATCGCCCATCACTGCTACCCGGTATCACTCGCTGGTGGTCGAAGAAAAAGGATTGCCGACTGACCTCGAGATTTCCGCGACGTGCCACGACCACGATGGCAGCCGCGTGATCATGGGACTACGCCACCGCAAGTACCGCATTGAGGGAGTCCAGTTCCACCCTGAAAGTGTGCTCACCGAGCACGGCAAACAGATGGTGAGGAACTTCGTACAAACGTGCGAATGAAAAAGGGCCACTTAATGGCTATGGCGAAATCTCGCGGTTGGGCGTCAACTTTAGAGTGATACCCGGCGGCATCGAGCGCCACCTGCCCCGGGAATAGCGCGATGCACGATTTCTTTTCCATCCTGCGAATTGTTCCTCGGCGCGATTCGCGGCATAGCCTCATGTGGCGCTACGGCGGAGCCGTGCTGGTTTCGCTCGCTTTCATCGCCCTGAGGTGGCTGGTCGGTCACTTCATCATCGACGATGGAGTTCCGTTTGCCACCCTCTTCATTCCTATTGCGCTCTCCGCCTTCTACGGCGGTCTCGGCCCGGGAATCGTTTCCGTGCTCACAACGGTAGCGTTGAGCGACTACTTTCTTATTTCACCTCTGTACACCCTCGGGCTCCCCAACACGAATGCTGTGGTCGGCACTCTGATGTTTGCCATTTCGGGTCTCATCATCTCTGCCCTGGGAGAGGCAAGTCGCAAGGCGGTCGTGCAAGCCTCCAGTGAGGCTGAAATCCGCCGGGCTGCGCAGCAACAGTTGTTAGCGAATGAGGAACGGCTGCGTATTGCAGAGCAAGTCGTCTCGGCTGGAGTTTGGGACTGGGACGTCGCGAACGACAGCGTCTACTGGTCTGACGGTTACCAGCGCCTCTTCGATTTCCCTCTGGAAGAAAAGGCGTCGCGCCAGAAGTGGGTGGATAGCTTGCATCCCAGCGATCGCGACCGCGTCGTCAGACAGTTGGAGGAGCTCTTCGTTCACAAGCTCCACAACTGGGTAACCGAGTATCGCATTCGCACCGCCACCGGCCGGGTCCGTTGGATCGCGAGCCACGGCCAGGTTTTCTACGATCAAATGGGAAAGCCCCAACGCATGGTCGGAATCAATCTCGACATTACGGCCCGCCGCGTGGCCGAAGACGCCCAGCGCGAAGCCGAGCCTAGTACTAAGGCGGGCTGATTTTTGCCGGTGGACGCAAGTACGGACACCGCCTGAATTTCCCTTGCCACCGTGGATCGGTACAATCCCTAAGGACAGTCTCCCCACGAGCACCACGCTGCCTGCCACGTTTGGGCCAAATCTCGTGTCTCGCTAAAACTATGCCCGACACCGTCGAACTCCGCGGAATACACAAGACCTATGACCGCTTCGTCGCCGTCGATCACCTGTCGTTCAACATTCGCGAAGGAAGCGTGTATGGCCTGCTCGGTCCGAACGGCGCCGGCAAGACGTCCACCATCCGGATGATGATTGGCATCAACATTCCCGATGAAGGTGAGGTCTGGCTCTTCGGTGAGAAATTCCACCGCGAACAGTTGCAACGCATTGGCTACCTGCCCGAAGAGCGCGGACTGTACAAGCGAATGAAGGTACTGGATCACCTCATTTTTCTGGGACGCCTACATGGGATGTCGACTGCGGAGGCGCAAAAGCGTTCGCTGGATTGGTGCGAACGCCTCCAGCTCTCCGAATGGACGCAGAAGAAAGTGGAAGAGCTGTCGAAAGGAATGCAGCAGAAAATCCAGTTTATCGCTGCGTTACTGCACGATCCCGATCTCATGATCCTCGATGAGCCTTTCTCCGGCCTCGACCCCGCGAACGCAGTGATGCTCAAGGACGTGATGCTCGAGTTGAAGAAAGCGGGAAAGACGATCCTCTTCTCCACTCATCGCATGGACCAGGTGGAGCGGCTGTGCGAATCGATCTGCCTCATCGATCACGGACGCAGCATCCTCGAGGGAGATCTGAAGAAGATCAAGGCCAGCTACGGCAACAACACGGTGCAGATGCAGTACGAAGGTGATCCGCCGTTCGATCGCTGCGAGTTCATCCAGTCGGTCAACAACTATGGCAACTATGTTGAGGTGCGGCTAAAGCAAGGCGCGGACTCGCAGGAACTGTTGCACATGGCGTCGCAGCACGCCCGCATCAGCCGCTTCGAGCTGGTCGAGCCTTCGCTGGAAGAAATCTTCATCGACGTGGTGGGCCAAAATGCATAACACCTGGCTGATCGTGAGGCGCGAATACCTCGAGCGCATCCGCTCCAAGGCCTTCATCATCATGACTATGCTCATGCCCGTGTTCATGGCATCGACGATTCTGATTCCGGCGATGCTTTCCGGGATGAAATCCGGCGGCACGCGCCGCATCGTGCTGGTGGCGAACAATCCTGAGGTGGCCGAAGCGGTGAAACAGCAGTTGATCGCGCCGCAGCAGGTAAGTGATAGGACCCCACAGACGAAGACGAAGGCGGAGCCGGGCGCTTCCAAGTCCGCGGAGCAGGCCCCGCGCTATGCCATCACCATCGACACCAATGCCACGGACGCCGAGCGTACTGCGTTGCGCCAGCAGATTACCGATGGAAAGATTGACGGCTTTCTATGGCTGACCGACAACGATCTCGCCAGCCGCAAGGTGGTGTACAACGCCAAAGATGTGACCGATTTTGGCGAAAGCATCGAGTTGCGCAACGCCGTCCAGACCGCGCTGACCAAGCGTCAGTTGGCGCAAAAAGGCATGAGCGGCGCGGAAGTCGAGGACCTGCTCAAGCCCATCGATCTGGATTCCATCCGCATCGAGAAGGGCAAGGAAGGCGCCAGCGGCATTTCAGTGTTTCTCGTCTCGTTCACCATGGTCATGCTGCTCTACGTGAACATGCTGGTGTACGGCTTTGCTGTAATGCGCTCCATCATCGAGGAGAAGAGTTCGCGCATCCTCGAAGTTCTGCTTTCGTCGGTGACCTCGAAACAATTGCTCGCGGGAAAGATCATCGGCGTGGGCGCGGTCGGATTGACGCAGACCATTATTTGGCTGCTGGTCGCGCTGGCGTTTTCCTTGCCTGGACTTACGTCGTCGCGCTCGATCATGTCGAACGTGCAGATCCCGATGGCGGGCATCGTTGCGTTCGCGGTTTTCTTCATCCTCGGCTATTTTCTCTACGCGACGATGTACGCCGCCCTCGGCTCGATGGTGAACTCAGACCAGGAAGCACAACAGGTGCAGTGGCCGGCGATGCTGCCCATCATCTTCTCGATCGTGCTGAGCACTCCGGTGCTGCAACACCCTAATTCGCCGCTGGCCTTCTGGACGTCAATGGTTCCGTTCTTCGCGCCGATCCTGATGTTTGTTCGCGTGATGGTGGAGACACCGCCGATGTGGCAGATCGTACTCTGCATCGCGTTATTGTTGCTCACTACCTGGGGACTGCTCGGGCTGTCGTCGCGCATCTATCGTGTGGGCATCCTGATGTATGGCAAGCGTCCGACGCTGCCGGAGTTGCGGCGCTGGCTGAGGTACAGTGGCTAGTGGTCAGACAAAAGCGAGTTTCCAGTTTCGAGATGCATTGAGCACCCGGCTTCCGTACAGAGAACCTCGCTATCGCTCCCGTCTTTGTCTAGCCACTAGCCACTGACCACTAGCCACTAATTTAGAATCTCCCCGTGCCCCTCGAAGCCAGCGCCGCCGTTGAAGATTCCGGCGAACGCCAGTTCACGCTGTGGCAGCGGGTGCAATTCGCAATCGTCGCATGGGCAGCTTCCGTCTTCATTTGGTCAATCGGCCGTACCCTTCGCGTGACCTTCTCCTGGGAAGACGGTTCCATCGGGAGCATGGACAACGTCTATCCGGGGATTTATCCCTTCTGGCACCGTTGTGTTCTGGGGGCGACCTGGATTTTCCGCCGCAGGAATTTCGCTGTCCTGACCAGCAAAAGCCGGGACGGCGAATTCATCGCTCGCGTCATCCGCCGCTTCGGCTACGTTCCCATACGCGGCTCCAGTTCTCGCGGAGGGCAACGCGGCCTCTTGGAGATGCACTCGTTCGTCGAGAACGGCGGCGGAGCGGCGTTCACCATCGACGGCCCGCGCGGCCCGCGCTATGTCGCGAAACGAGGCCCGGTACTGCTCGCCCGGACGACGGGTGTGCCCATCACAGCGTTTTATGTGGCGATGGAAAGAGCGTGGGTACTGAACACCTGGGATGCCATGATGATTCCCAAGCCGTTTTCGCGCGCCTACATCCGTGTCGCGCGCAAGATCTTCGTTCCTCCTGATGCCGATGACGAGGGCCTGGCGGCGGCACACGTCGAAATGCAGGAAGCGCTCGAGCGTGTGACCGCCTACGCCGAATCGCAATTTTCGTGACCTCGCGATTGACACTGCTGCGGCGGCTCGGTAGAGTCAAAGTTTCCCCTGGAGCAAATTTTTGTTCCGGGCTGTTCTTTCCAGATCATCCACGATTTTGGTTCGCGCGTTCCGCCACTGCGGCGGAACTGGGAAGCGGGTGTAAATCCCGCGCTGCCGCGCAACTGTAAGCGAGCTGTTTGGCGCCAGGCCACTGTGCAAACGGGAAGGCCTCCGCTGTTGTTCGCGATCGACGATCGCAACTCGCAAGTCAGGAGACCGGCGCGAACCTTCATCCAACCCCTTTCGCGTGAGGAGGAGAGTTGACCCGCATTCGCATTTTCCTTTTCTGTATCCTGACCAGCAGCGCGCTTTTCGCTGCCGACCTGAAACTCATTGTGCAAAGCCCGTCCGGCGATCGCGTGTCCGGAGTGCAGGTGACGCTCTATCGCGCCAGCGATGATGCGGGCATCGGCATTCTCACTACCACGGGTGACGGCTCCGTAACGTTTGCAGGCTTGGCCAGCGAAGCCCACAAGGCGATCATTCTCGCGCCGGGCTTCGCGGAACAGTCACTGCCGGTTACGGTTCCGCAGACCGAGCCTCTGGTTGTGCAATTGAAGCTCGCGACTACGCCCCAGACCGTCGTGGTTTCGGCTACCGCCTCGCCGAATACCGTCAACCAGACGGCGGTCTCGCTCGACTTGCTTAGTAGCGATCAACTCACGATGCTCAACCCGCCTGCCGCTGCTGAGGCACTCAGCTACATTCCCGGAGCCATCATCAACACCGCGGGCCGTGTCGGAGGACAGGCTAGTCTTTTCGTGCGCGGGGGTGAATCCAGCTACAACAAAGTTCTCATCGATGGCGTGCCCGTCAATGATCCCGGCGGATTTTACGACTTCGGCGTGACGCCCATGAACAACGTCGAGCGACTGGAAGTCGTTCGCGGCCCGGAGAGCACCATCTATGGAACCGACGCCATGACCAGCGTAGTGCAACTGTGGACCACGACCGGCACGACGCTAAAGCCGGTGTTCGAGTTTGGCGCCGATGGCGGGACATTTTCCACGGCGAACGGGTACTTCTCGGTCGCGGGCGCCGACAAGATTTACGACTATAACTTCTTCGTGGACCAGTTCGACACTCAGGGACAGGGAGTCAACGACGTTTACACGAACGCCCTGCAGGGCGGCAACGTAGGCATACGTTTCTCGCCGCGCGTGGCGCTTCGCCTGCGGCTGCGGCACTCGAATAACTGGACAGGCGTGCAATCGAACTGGTGGTTCAACGGAGATCCGGTGCTGCCACCCAACACCAACCAAGTCGCCCACCAGAACAATTTCCTGGCCAGCGCTGAGCTTGCCGTCAGCGGACCAGGAGCGTGGCAGCACACCTTCAGCGGCTATGAGTACAACCACGTGCAAGCCAATTCGCAGGCCTACGTCGATCCCGGCCGCGAGTTTCTCGACAGCCCGTTCTCCAACCTCAGCCGGTACAACCGCGCCGGGTTCGAATACCAAGGACAGTGGACGCCTCGCCCTTGGGCGCAAACCACCGTCGGCTATACCTTCGAAGACGAGAACGGATTCATACACTCTGAATTCGCTCCGGGCACCCCGTTTTTTTCCGTCAGCGACACGCATGGCTTGCGCTTCAACAACTATATGTTTGGACAGGAACTCCTGACGTGGAAGCGTGTATCAGCCCTGGTCGGCGTGGGCTACGTTAACAACACCAGCTTCGGAAACAAGGTCGTACCCCGCGCCTCGGTTTCGTTCCTTCTCCTGCAAGGCAACGAGACATTCAGTGGAACCCGCCTGCGCGCTGGATACTCCGAAGGCATTAAGGAGCCCAGCTTCCAGCAGTCGTTCGGTATCTCCGGAACCTATCCCACACTGCCGAATCCCAATCTGCAGCCCGAGCAAAACCGCTCGTGGGAAGCCGGCTTCGAGCAGGGATTCTGGGGCAACAAGCTCTCGCTGAGCGCGATTTACTACAGCAACCAGTTCCACAATCAGATCGAGTACCAGACCAACCCAATCGATTTCACCAGCCAGTACGTAAACTTCAACAAGTCGATGTCGCATGGTGCCGAAGTTGAATTGCGCGGCCAGATCGGCACCCACTTCTCGTTCACCGGCGGCTACACCTACACCTCAACCCAGATCCAGGAGGCTCCGCCCTGCAATCCTCCGTTCTGCGATCCACTTATCTATGGCGTAGGCGCGCCGCTGCTGCGTCGTCCCAAACAAGCGGGCACGGTTCTGTTCACCTACGTGCGTCAGCGGTTCGGTGCAACGGTCGGCGCGGTAGCCGTGGGTCGGCGTCCCGACTCTGACTTTCTCTTCGGATACATTCCTCCCATCTACTACGCAGCGGGATATGCGCGCGTCGACCTCGGAGGATGGTACAACCTCACGCGCCATGTCACCGCGTATGCGAATGTCGGCAACGCGTTGAATGACCACTACAACGAAGTGCTGGGATATCCGGCGCTGAAAGCCAACTTCCGCGCGGGTTTGCGCTTCCGTCTCGGCGGCGAGTAGCCTCTCGACATTTCGTACGTTTCGTCCTAAAACGTGCGCTAAGTACTGTAGGGAGAGTATCGTCCACGCATACAGCTTTAACCCGATACCGATCCGTACGTGGGATTGCTACTTTCTGTAGAGAACGTGGAGAGTCCGCAATCATGCGTGCGCTCTCCTTTCAATCTGCGGAAAAGGAGTCGGCCATGCTTTGGACGATATTCGTGATCCTTCTGGTTCTGTGGTTAGTGGGAGTCGTCAGCTCTTACACCTTGGGGGGCTTCATTCACATTCTGTTGCTACTGGCCCTCATAACCCTTGTGATCAACCTGGTAAACGGACGCCGCACCGTTGTGTAGCGGTCCGATGATTGGTGCGTAATCGTTAGCGCGGTATACGGAGGCGAATCGTGATTATGGACATGAAAAAGTTTTGGAAGATAGCGCTGGGAACCGGTCTTTTTCTTCTCGACCAATCGGACCGTGCGAAAAAGAGTTTCGGAGAAAAAGTCGGGGATCACATTGACGATCTCCGTGACCGGGCCCAGGACACGTACCAGGCTGCTGCAGACGGCGTTGCCCGTGCGACGAGTGCGCTTCGCGACGACGACGGTCATGACGCTCTCTGGGGCGTACTGAAATTCGCTGCCGGACTGGGAATCGGAATCGGCGTTGGCCTCCTGATCGCCCCGGCAAATGGAGAGGAGACTCGGGCCAAGCTTGCGGAGAGAGCACAGGAATTCGGCGGCAATGTGCGGCAGCGCTTTGGTTCCTACAACATGCGACCGACGGGGACGGACGACTAGATTGACCGTTCGGCCACTCGCCGAGAATTTGCATGGTGCCCGAGCGTCATGATTCTAGCGTGGTGCCTCTCATCCCTGTCATCCGCAATCGGGGGACGAAGGGCGACGGAGGCGAAAGGAAAACGTGATGACGAGAAATTTCCCTCGAATTGTTCGGATCGTAGTTGTAATGCTGGCACTTGCTGCCGCTTCATTCGCGCAGATCGGCGTCGGTATTTCGGTCTCATTCGGACCTCCGCCCCTGCCAGTGTATGAGCAGCCTCTTTGTCCCGCCCCCGGCTACATTTGGACGCCCGGCTACTGGGCCTATGATCCCGACTTTGGCGACTATTACTGGGTACCGGGAACTTGGGTTCTCGCGCCTCAGGTCGGCTTCCTCTGGACCCCGGGATGGTGGGGTTGGGGAGGAGGAGGATTTCTCTTCCATGAGGGTTATTGGGGCCCGGTCGTAGGTTTCTATGGCGGCATTAACTACGGCTATGGATACTTCGGCCGCGGCTATGAGGGTGGACGTTGGGACCACGACCAGTTCTACTACAACCGTGCCGTGAACAACGTAAACGTCACCAACATTCACAACGTCTACAACACCACGGTGATCAATAACAACTCGAATCACGTCAGCTACAACGGTGGCAATGGCGGAATAACGGCACAACCAACCGCGCAGGAACAGGCCGCCACACGCGAGAGACACGTTCCGCCCGTGGCAGCGCAGAACCAACAAGTGCAGGCTGCTCGGTCGAACACGCAACTGCGTGCTTCAGTGAACCAGGGCAAGCCACCGATCGCGGCGACCCCAAAACCGGGAGCGTTCCAAGGCAGCGGCGTAGTGCCGGCCAAACAGGCTGGAGGACGCTACACTCCTCCGCCCAATCACGCTGCAGCAGCGGCTAAGCCCAACAACAATGCGGCTGCGCGTCCCGAGAACAATCCTCAGACCGCGCGTCAGCAGAACAACGTTCCTAGACCACCCGAAAACAATGCTCAGCCGGCGCGGCCAGAGAACAACCCTCAGACTGCGCGTCAGCAGAACAACGTTCCTCGGCCACCCGAAAACAACGCTCAACCGGCGCATCCGGGGAACAATCCCCAGACCGCTCATCAGCAGAACAATGCTCCTCGGCCGCCGGCCGTTCATCCTAACGACCTTCCGCCGATCGAACACCCTGCTGCTCCCAATAGCGGGAACGCCGAGGCGAACCAGAGGTACCAGCAGCAGCAGGAGCAGCTTCGTACCCAGCAGATGCAGGAGCGACAGAAGCTCCAGCAGCAGCAGGAGCAGGAGCACCAGCAAATGGCTCAGCAACAGGCCAATCAGGCGAGACAGCAACAGATGGAGCAGCAACACCAACAGCAGACGCAGCGCCTGCAGGAACAGCACGCGCAACAACAACAGCAATTAGCTCATCAGCAGCAACAGCGGACGCAAGCTAGACAGCAGCAGCCGCACGCCAATGCGCCCAAACCTCCGGAACACTGACCTCGGGGGACGACTTGCCTGCACACCGCTGTTGACTGTTAATCGGCTTCGAGGAGATACAGTGAGGCTCCTCGAAGCCTTATCCATAAAAGGGCCAGAAGGTCGCACTGGCCAGAGTGTTTTAGCTAACTACAACACTACGACACAAGCGTTTCACGTGTTATTTAGAATCAGTGGGTTAGCCGGAAATTGTTCGCAACTTATTGATACATAACTAACTTATACGTATCCATATCATTCTAAAGACAGTTACAGAGGAGATTTTCGTCGATTCTTCGTTGGCGGGCGCCTTTTTTTCCAACGAAGCCGCCGCCCACACCGACGTTCGTCTGCTGATGTACCACAGCGTCTCGATGGCCATTAGAGTTTTCAAAGAGCCGATTTGGGCCGCAACGTGGGCGCGGCTCGGCGGGAAGACA
Organism: uncultured Acidobacteriaceae bacterium; assembly: GCA_963699185.1. Taxonomy (GTDB): domain Bacteria; phylum Acidobacteriota; class Terriglobia; order Terriglobales; family Acidobacteriaceae; genus DASRAA01. The sequence continues at coordinate 4,308,932 of OY969419.1, forward strand.
CATATCCCTGCCCTCACAATACTTTTTGAATACAGGACGGAAGACAGCTACGAAAGGACGTGGGACACATCCCGATGTGACCAGTAGTGTCGCAGTTGAAAGTGATCTCGACTCTTTAGCCCGCGGGGAGTCTGTCTTTCGGACTTTCTCCCCCAAGCGGTTCAGCGGTGCAACACCAGCCACTAGCAGGTTGCGGAAAAAGTCGGAAAAGCAGATTCCCCGCGGCCTGAAGGCCGCTGAAGGAATGACAAAAATAAAGGACTTGCCGGCACGACTGAAGTCGCGCCCTGATACAAAACCATCATGGAAGGCAGTTTTTCTGCAGCCTGTGAAGCTGCGCCCCTTCAAAACATCGCTGAAGAGGGATTTTCCGCAAGCTGCTGGCCACTTTCTTAATCGTCGCCGCGGCCGGCGCCAACCTGGTTCTGCGCGAGGTACTTCTGCCGGATCTCGCGCAGCTTGTTCACGTGTATGTCGCTCAGAGGCTGCTGCTTGCCGAGCATGTGCGTGACCAGCGCGATCTTGGCATAATGCTCCACCGTCTCCATGTTCATATAGGCAGTGAGCAGGTCCTCGCCGTAGGTCACCACCCCATGGTTAGCCATGAGGATGGCATCGTGGCCGCCCACCAGCGGGGCGAGCGCCTCCGCCAGTTCGGGCGTACCTGGAGTTTCATAGCTAGCCAGCGGCACGGTACCGAGGGTGATCACGATTTCCGAACACAGCGCGCTGTCTAGCGGCATGCCAGCCGCCGCGAACCCGGTCGCGGTCGGAGGATGCGCGTGCACCACCGCACCCACGTCGGGCCGGTTGCGGTAGATGAACAGGTGCATGGCGATTTCGCTGGAAACATTGCGCCGTCCGCTGACCTTCTGGCCTAGCGGATCCACGATGACCAGGTCGTCCGGCTCCATCAACCCCTTGCTCATTACAGTGGGCGTGCACAAAAACGTGCCGTCTCCCAGGCGGACGGAAAGGTTGCCGTCCGTCGCGGCCACCAGGCCGGTCTGGTGCAACAATTTGCCGAAGCGAACGATCTCGTCGCGATGATTCTGCTCAGTCTTCATGCCGAGGCACTAAAAGAGAAAAACATCTCCAGTCTTCTTATCGTATCGTAGTTTTGGAATTCCGCGATAGCCCCGGCCCGACGTTTTTGCGATTTCCTCTAAGGCATAATCGGTTTGTGCTTGTCTCGGAGTTCGACTACCACCTTCCCGACGATTTGATCGCGAAACAATCGCTCGCGGACCGCGCTGCCGCCCGGATGCTACATTTGCATCGAGATACTGGTCGTCTGCGCGACGGCGCCTTCCGCGAATTCCCTGACCTGCTCCGCCCTGACGATTTACTGGTGGTCAACAACACCCGCGTGTTGCCGGCACGGCTCTTCGGACATCGCAGCGGTTCGCGCGCGCAACAGATCTCGCCGTCGAATCCCGCCGCCGCGCAGTTCTTGCACGGCAAAGTCGAAGTACTGCTTACCCGCCAACTCTCGACCGAGCCGAATGTGTGGGAGGCGCTCGTGCACCCCGGGCGCAAGTTGGGCATCGGCGAGCGCCTCTACTTCGGACTCGACGCAACCGAGGAGTCGCACGAACTCGCCGCCGAGATCATCGCCCGCAGCGAATTTGGCGAGCGCCATCTGCGCTTCGATCCTGTCGCGGATTTCTTTGGCGTTCTGGAGCGCATCGGACATGTGCCGCTTCCGCCATACATCGATCGCAAAGACACGCCGCTCGATCGCGAGCAATACCAGACTGTCTACGCCCGTCCGCTGGGCTCGGTCGCAGCTCCAACCGCCGGACTGCACTTCACGCCCGAGGTGCTCGACCGCATTCGGGCCCGTGGCATCGAAACCGCTGAAGTCACACTGCACGTCGGACTCGGCACCTTCCAGCCCATCCGTGTTGAAGTTGTTGAGGATCACAAGATCCACCGCGAGTGGTACTCGATCTCGCTCGAAGCCGCGGAGAAAATCCAGCGCGCGCGGGATGCTGGACGACGGATCGTCGCCGTGGGCACCACATCTGTTCGCACTCTGGAGTACGCCGCGCGCCAATCTCCCGACGGCCGCATGACCGCGCAATCTGGCGAAGCCGACATCTTTATCTATCCCGGATTCGACTTCCGTGTCATCGGCGCGCTGCTCACCAACTTTCACCTGCCCAAATCCACGCTGATCATGCTGGTCTCGGCCTTCGCCGGACGCGAGGGCACCCTCGCTGCCTACGAACATGCGGTCCGAGGGCGTTATCGCTTCTATTCGTATGGGGATTGCATGTTCATTGAATAAGATTTCAATGGATCCGTGTAGATCCGCGGTTGCGTTTGTTTTGTGCTCAAAACTTGAAACTCGAAACTGACTTCGCTCTTCCGGTAGAATTCTCGTTTGCCTCCCAAGAAAAAACCCGTCAACTCCGACGCCGCTCCCAAGCCCGCAACCGCTCCCGCTCTTCCCCTTGAGCCCGCCGGTTCCAAGGGCCGCATCTTCCTCATCGATGCGATGTCGTTCATCTTCCGCGCCTATCACGCCATGGGACACCAGCGTCCCATGTCCAATAAGGCTGGCATTCCCACCGGAGCGACGTTCGTCTTCGTCAACATGCTGCGCAAGTTGCGCGACGATTTCCAGCCACAATTCATAGCCGCTGCCTTCGATCTTTGGGGGCCTACGTTCCGCGACGAACAAGCCGCGGCGATGCCCAGCCATCGCAAGTTCGACGCCAAGACGCAGACCTACGTTGACGTCGCGTATCTCGGTTACAAGGCCAAGCGCGCCGAGACGCCCGCCGACCTTCTGCAGCAGATTCCCTACATTCGCCGCGCGCTCGAGGCCCTCCGCATTCCCATCCTCGAGGCCCAGGGCTTCGAAGCCGACGATGTGATCGGCACGCTCGCCCGGAAGGCCGCCGCCGCGGGTTACTCGGTCTTCGTCGTCTCCAGCGACAAGGACATGATGCAGTTGGTCAACGACCGCGTCTGGGTGTTGAATCCGCCGAAAGACAACCTGATCTCCGACCCCGCGAAGGTCGAGGAGATTCTCGGTGTGCCGCCCGAGCGCGTGGTTGATGTGATGGCGCTGCGCGGCGACACCGTCGACAACATTCCTGGCGCTCCCGGAATCGGCGACAAAGGCTCGGTCGAGTTGATCCAGCGCTTCGGCACCGTCGAGAACGCACTCGACCACGCCGCCGACGTTGAGCGCAAGACCTATCGCGAGTCACTGCAGAACAATCGTGACATGGTGCTGCTGAGCAAGGAACTGGTCACGATCAAGACCGATGTCGCCGTGGACTTCGATCCCGAGAAGATGCTGGCGCAGGAGCCCGACCCTGAGGCCGCGCGCGCGCTGTTCACCGAACTGGAATTCAATACGCTGACGCGGGAATTTCTCAGCGAGGGCACCGAACTCGGCGAAACCGACTATCGCGACGCCGCGGCTGCTGCGGATGTCGAAGCTGTACTGTCGGCAGTAGGCGCCGATCCCGGCGCGATGCTGGCGATTGCGCTCGATGCGGCTGCTATTCCGGCAGCCGTTCCCGAGGAAGCTGAAGCCGAAGACGCTCCCGATGCGCAGATGTTGCTTTCGGCTGTGCCTGAGACAGTCGTCGCTCCTTCGCAACTTCGCCTCGCCGTTTGCGCCAAAGAAGGCACCGCTCTCTCACTCGCCCTTGACGACTCCGCCGCAGCACAGGCATTGAAACAAGCGCTCGCCGATCCGTCGATTCCCAAGGCAATTTACGATGCCAAGGCCGCGACGCATGCACTTGGTGACCGCGGCATCACCCTGGCGGGCGTACACGACGATCCCCTGCTCTACGCCTACCTGCTCGACCCGACCTACACGAAATACAGCCTCCCTGACGTCGTCCTCCGCGCCTTCAATTTGAAGATGGGAACGGGCGTCGCCGAAGCTGCCGATCTCACGCTGCGCCTCGCCAAGAAACTGCGCGACGAAGTCGACGCCGCCGGACTGCGCAAGGTGTACGACGAAATCGATCTCCCCATGTCGCCGGTGCTGGCGCGCATGGAGGCTGCCGGCATCAAGATCGACACCGAGGTGCTTGCCGAAATGTCGAAGCGCCTGGAGCGCGACGCCAGCCAGAAGGCGCGCGAAATCTGGGAGAAATGCGGCTCTGAGTTCAACATCAACTCGCCCAAACAACTGGGCGATGTGCTCTTCAACAAGCTCAACCTGCCCAAGCCAATGAAATACGGCAAGGGCAAAACCATCTCCACTGCGGTCGAAGTGCTGGAAGGCCTCGCCGCCGAGCACGAAGTTCCGCGCATGGTGCTCGACTACCGCCAACTGACCAAGCTGAAATCCACTTACGTTGACGCGCTGCCTGCATTGCTCAATCCCAGCACGCGCCGCTTGCACACCACGTTCAACATGGCCGGCTCGGCCACTGGACGCCTGTCGTCCATCAATCCCAACTTGCAGAACATTCCCATTCGCACCGAGCTGGGACGCGAAATCCGCGCCGCCTTCGTCGCCGAGCCCGGCAACCTTCTTCTCGCCGCCGACTACTCGCAAATCGAGCTGCGTCTGCTCGCCCACTTCTCCGCCGACCCGCTGCTGGTCGAGGCCTACCGCCGCGGCGACGATATTCACACCCTCACCGCCTCGCAGGTCTTTGGCGTGCCGGCCGGCGAAGTCAATGCCGAGCATCGCCGCCGCGCCAAGGCCGTCAACTTCGGCATCGTGTACGGCCTCTCGGCGTTCGGGCTGTCGCAGCAAATCGGCATCGACCAGAAAGAGGCCAAGCGCTTCATCGACGCCTACTTCGAGAAGTACGCGGGCGTGCGCACCTTCATCGACCGCACACTCGAGCAGGCCCGAGCCGAAATGAAAGTCGCGACCCTCTTCGGCCGCATCCGGCCGCTGCCCGACATGCAGAGCAAGAACTGGAACCTGCGTGGCTTCGCCGAGCGCACCGCCGTCAACACGCCGCTGCAGGGCACCGCCGCCGACCTCATCAAGCTGGCCATGATTCGCATCGACGCCGAGCTGCGCGAGCGAAACCTGCAATCGCGCATGCTGCTCCAGGTGCACGACGAGCTGGTCTTCGAAGTCCCCGAAGCCGAGCTCGACGCGATGAGACAGCTCGTCGCGCAGCAGATGGAAGAGGTTTATGAACTGAAGGTGCCGCTGAAGGTGGAACTCGGCGTCGGCCCCAACTGGCGGGATTTGGAGTAGGCCGTTGTTTAGGTAGTGCGGCGCTTCAGCGCCCCCGTCCCAGCGCAGGAGCGGCAGATGAACATCCGCGGGTGCGCCCGACTCGCCCGTCACTCGAGAGCAGCCCCGTCGAAATTTGCCACTTTTCAAAGACCCGAGGCGGCACTAGCATGCTTTCAGCAGGGCAATAGAGCGTCTGGTGCGTTTGAGCGCTTTGCGGATCTCGCGCTTCGACGAACGAGTTCGATAGAAAATGAAGGTGAAGGCCGAATGGAGATGGTCTCTAAGGATGGGACGACGCCTCCGTCGCCTGCTCCTGAGTAGGGTTAGTGGATTTCCATAGCGCAATTCAATACCTGTTATTTGTGGTTATTGTCACCGCCCTGGTAAAGCCCTTGGGAGGTTACATAGAACGGGTCTTTTCCGGGGAACGGACGGTACTTGATCGTCTATGCCTGCCTGTTGAACGACTCATCTATCGCATCACGGCTGTTGATCCCAAAGTGGAAATGACCGGCAAGGAGTATGCGACGTGTTTCGTGCTCGTTGGCTTTGCCGGCACGCTCCTGTTGTATGCCATTTTCAGGCTCCAGCAGTTTCTTCCCTCGTTCTTCCCGCAGTACCAGACGACGCGGTTAACCCCTGACCTGGCTCTGAACACGGCGATCAGTTTCTCAACGACCACCACTTGGCAGGCCTACGCCGGCGAGAACACCATGAGCTATTTCAGCCAGATGGTGGGACTCTGCGCGCAGAACTTCTTGGCTGGCGCTGCGGGATTGGCCGTGGGTATTGCCTTTATCCGCGGTCTGGCCAGGCAACTCTCCGACACGCTTGGCAACTTTTGGGTTGATCTAACACGCGCTCTGCTCTGGGTCCTGTTGCCGGGCGCGTTGCTAGGCGCCTTGCTGCTCGTCTGGCAGGGCGTTCCCATGAATTTCAGCCGCTATGCCGTTGCCACCACGGTTGAAGGCACCCAGCAGGTCATACCGCAAGGTCCCGTAGCCGCAATGGAGATCATCAAGAATCTGGGCACCAATGGAGGCGGATTCTTCAATGCGAATGGGGCTCATCCGTATGAGAACCCCACGCCGCTTGCGAACTTTATCGAGATGTTGGCGATCGCCCTCCTGCCTGCGGCATTGACGAACACCTTTGGCAGGATGGTCGGTGAGCCTCGACAAGGATGGCTTCTTTATTGCGTGATGGTGCTTCTCTTCGCCTGCGGCCTGGTCTTCGTACATTCCCTTGAACAAAGGGGTGATCCCCACATCGGAAGTGTGGATTTCCGAAATAGTCGCGTCCAGTCGGGTGGAAACATGGAAGGGAAGGAAGTGCGCTTCGGCATCGGCGGTTCGACCCTCACCGCTGTCGTTACATCAAACACGGCCACGGGATCATACAACTCGATGCACGACAGCTACACCTCGCTGGGCGGCATGGTTTTACTCATAAACATGCTGCTCGGGGAGGTCGTCTTCGGAGGTCTAGGGACGGGTCTTTACAGCATGGTCATGGCCGCTGCCATCGCTGTGTTTCTAGCTGGACTTATGGTTGGTCGCACGCCGGAATACCTGGGGAAGAAAATAGGGCCCGCAGAGACCAAAATGATCATGCTGTACGCGCTGGCTGCGCCGCTACTCGTCCTCCCACTCACTGCGATTGCCGTGGGCACCAGGGCAGGGCTGTCCGGGTTGACGGTCAATCAGGGCCGCATGGCTTTACTGAGATTCTGTTTGCCTACACTTCCTGCTTCGCCAACAATGGCCAGAGCTTTGCGGGTCTGAGTGCGAACACTCCCTTCTACAATCTCACAACAGCATTAGCGATGATGGTGGGTAGGTTTGGCTTGGCGATTCCCGCACTGGCATTGGCGGCTCTATTTGGCCGTCAGAGAAATACCCCTTCCTCGTCGGGGACTCTTCCGACCCATTCTTTTACGTTTGGAGTCCTGCTCACAACCTGTTTGATCGTCATTGTGGCTCTGAGCTATCTTCCTGCCCTGGCCATCGGCCCCATGCTGGAACGATTGCTCTTCGGACGATAGAACGCTGCTGGGCAGGTGCCCAAGAGTCTGCCGCGGCGGGGATTCCCGTCCCGCTGTTGGACGCTAACCTGGGTGACCGCAAACTGACTAAACAGTCATCTTCGCATGTGGCAAGATACTCAAGCCTGCAACTCGGCTGCTATTCTTTTCGTTCTACTCCGAGGTCCACGACATGAGATTGTTAGTTGTTGCCTGCATCGTGTGCGCCTTTACCGTCGCGCTTTCTGCCCAAGCAACCAGCTCGAGCCTCGACGGCCGCCGCGCTCAGTTGCGCGACGCCCTGCAGGCCGAGTGGGAGTACACGCTTCGCACCTATCCCGAGTTTGCGACCTATGTGGGCGACACCCGCTATAACGACCGCCTCGGTGACTACTCGCCTGAGGCGGTTGCGAAGCAGGTCGAACACGCCAAACAGCAACTCAAAGTCTTCGAGGCCATCGACACCGCGGGATTTCCCGAACCAGAGGTATTGGACCAGCAGCTCATGGTGCGCGAACTGCGACAGCACATCGAGGGCGCAAGGTTCAACGGCTGGGAGATGCCGGTTGACCAGTTCGGTGGCATTCATCTGGGCCTCGCCTCCATGCCCACGCAAATGCCGTTCCACACCGTAAAGGACTACGAGAACTACATCGCGCGCCTCCACCAGTTGCCACGCGTGCTCGACCAGGTCACCGCCAACATGAAGCTCGGATTGCGCGACCATCTGATGCCGCCCAAGTTTCTGCTGGAGAAAGTGACGGTGCAGGCGCAGGACATCGCCAACGCCAGTGGCGACAAGAGCCCTTTCGCCCAGCCCATGTTGAAGTTTCCAGCAGAGATTTCCGCATCCGATCAGCAGCGCTTGCGCGATGCGGTGATGAAAGCTGTGCAGGCCGAAGTTAATCCCGCCTACTCGAAATTCGCCGCCTTCGTAAAAGGCGACTACGCGCCGAAAGGCCGTACCGAGATGGGCGTCTGGTCGCTGCCCGAAGGCGATGCCCGATATCAGTTCGCAGTCCGCCAGATGACTACCACCACTCTTCAGCCTGAACAGATTCACCAGATGGGATTGAGACAGGTGGCGGATCTCGATGCCCAGATGCTGGTCATCGCCAAGCAACAGGGCTTCGCCGACCTGAAGAGCTTCAACGAACACATCCGCCACGATCCCAAGCTTTATGGCACTTCGGGCCAGCAGATACTCGACCTCTATCAGCACTACACCGACCAGATGTACACCAAGCTGCCGCAATTGTTCGGCCGGCTGCCCAAGAACAAGCTGGTAGTCATCCCGATGGAATCGTTCCGCGCAGCCAATTCAGTACCAGCCGATTACTCTCCCGGAGCGGGCGATGGATCGCGCCCCGGTCGCATCAACGTGAACGAGTACGATCCCGAGCACCGCCTGCTGCTCAACGCCGAGGCCATCGCCTACCACGAGGGCGTTCCCGGACACCATTTGCAGTTTTCCATCGCGCAGGAGTTGACCGGCATTCCGCCCTTCCGCAAGTACGGAAACTACAACGCTTACTCGGAAGGGTGGGCGCTTTATTCGGAGCGGCTGGGCAAAGACGTCGGTTTCTATCAGGACCCATATAGCGAGTACGGCCGCCTGGAAAACGAGATGTGGCGCTCGATTCGGCTGGTGGTCGATACCGGCGTGCATTACAAGCACTGGACTCGCGAGCAGATGGTGGACTTCTTCCGCGAGCATACCGCCATGGACGAGCCCAACATCCAGACCGAAGTCGATCGCTACATCGCATGGCCCGGCCAGGCGCTGGCCTACAAGCTAGGCCAGATGGAGATCCTCGCACTGCGCGAGCAGGCAAAGCAGGCACTCGGCTCGAAGTACGACATCCGCGCATTTCATGATGAAATCCTCGATGCTGGTCCATTGCCGCTGGATGTGCTGCACGCCCGCGTCACCCAGTGGATCGCCGTTCAGAAGACGGGAAGCACGACGCAGCCCTAGCGGCTGGCAAACCTCACTGAGGCGTATAATCCGCGCTTCCCTTGGAGAGCGATCGATGTCACTGGGATTCAACGTAGAATGCCCCAAATGCCACGGCGACCGGACCTTGCTGGAGACCACCTTCGGTCTCAACGGATACACAGACCCGCGCCTTAAGAAAGATAGCGACGAGGGCTCGAACCCGAATTGCGCTTTGCCGATTCGCTTGATCGTCTGCGTGCGCTGTCATTACCTGGAGATGTACCACGACGTCGGATTGGGTAAACTCGGTTGATCTCGACAGCCGATCGATCCATATTCTGAGCGTCGATTACAATCGACTACTCCAGCAGAAGATCAAGGTCGTTATTGCGCATCGCAACCGGAGAATCGACCAATGCCACTACCGTCGTTCCGCTACCGTCTTGAGCAGCAGCCCCCGAAGGCATTCAATGGAGGCATAACGCGTGGTGCGTCCGTTGTTGAATTTCCTATTTCGACCGGAATCGCCGGTGTTTCGATGCGGCTGGGCCCCGGCACAATTCGAGAACTGCACTGGCACGCCAATGCTGCCGAGTGGGCCTACGTGGTCACCGGCTCATGCCGCACCACGATCCTTCATCCCGACGGATCGGCTTATATCGACACGTTCTACGCTGGCGATGTCTGGTACTTTCCGCGCGGCTATGGTCATTCAATCCAGGGACTCGGCCCCGGAGAATGCCACTTTATCCTGATCTTCGATAACGGCGATTTCTCCGAGGACCACACCTTCAGCATCACAGACTTCCTGGCGCAAATGCCGCGCGAAGTTGTCGCGCAAAACCTGGGACTGTCCATCGCAGAGCTTGCACCGCTGCCCACGCACGAGGCGTACTTCGTGCGTGGACCGGTGCCCGACGACAGCTCGCTCATCGCAACCCCGCGCAGAAATCCGGAACTGACGACCATGCATCGCTACCCTTTGGACACCCAGCAACCCCGCCGCGTCCCAGGCGGCGGCACTCAGCGCACTGTAACCGTCGATGAATTTCCTATTTCAACCACGATGGCAGGGTCGCTTCTCGAGCTCCAGCCTGGAGCTCTGCGCGAGCTGCACTGGCATCCCAACGCAGACGAGTGGCAGTACTACATCAGCGGTACGGCGGAGATGGGCGTGTTCCTTGCCCAGGGAAACGCGGTCATCGACCAGTTTGAAGCCGGCGACGTTGGCTATGCTCCGATGGGAGCCGGCCACTATATCAAGAACACCGGTAGCGACGTTTGTCGCATCCTCGTCGGCTTTAACAGCCCTCATTATCAGGCCATGGACCTCAGCGAGTGGCTTGCGGGCAATCCCGTCGACGTGCTCTCAACCAACCTTGGACTCAGTCCTGAGGTCGCCGCCAAGCTCCCACGCAAGACGGTGTTCGTTGCGCCGCCGGTTAGTACAGGAGCACCCAAATGAAGCGACTCATCCTCCCTCTCGTCTGCAGTCTTGCATTCTTCTCTGCGACCGCAAATGCACAAGCGCCGAAAGACGCAGCAGCTCGGACCGAAGCTCTGCGCGTTGTAGATGCGTGGCTTGACAGCGTGCAGACGTATCAGCACATCCCGTCGGTTTCGGCCGGCGTGGTCGTGGCCGACGACCTGGTCTGGTCCAAAGGCTATGGAACTATCGACGCCAGCCACACCGTTGCCACTACGCCGCAGACCATCTATTCCATTTGCTCGATCTCCAAGCTCTTCACCTCGGTCGCGCTCATGCAGCTCTACGATCAAGGCAAGGTCCGCCTTGACGACCCCATCACCACCTATCTTGCGTGGGCCAAGATCGAGCCGGCCGCCGATAGCGGCCCTATCACGCTGCGGGGATTGCTCACGCACTCGTCCGGCATTCCGCGCGAGTCTGATTTTCCGTACTGGTCGGGACCGGACTTCCCCTTCCCGACGCGCGAGGCAATTCAGGCCAAGATCACTGAACAGTCGGCGCTCTATCCGGCCGAGCGCTATTTCCAGTACAGCAATCTTGGGCTCACCCTGGTCGGTGAGACCGTGGCCGCCGTCTCAGGCCAGCCGTACGCGGACTACGCCAAGGCCAACGTCCTGGTCCCGCTCGGTCTCAACGATACCCGCACCTTTATGCCGATGGACCTGTACGGAAAGCGCCTGGCCGTTGGCTACGGCGCCATGAAGCGCGATGGCACGCGCGACCTCCTGAAGCCGTTCAACACCCGTGGCATTACGCCGGCGGCCGGCTACACTTCTACCGTGGAAGACCTCGGCAAGTTCGCCTCGTGGCAATTTCGGCTCCTGCGCACCGGTCAGACGAATGTCCTCCAGGCTCCTACCCTGCGCGAGATGCAACGGGTCCAGTTCATGGATCCGGATTGGAAGACGAGCTGGGGGCTCGGTTTCGCGGTCGGGCACCGCGATGATCACATCTATGTCGGACACGGGGGCGATTGCCCCGGATACCAGACCCTCCTGTCCATGCGGAACGACGACCAGACCGCCGTAATTGTTCTGGACAATGGCGCAGAAAGAACCGGGCCCTTTGCGCAGGCCGTTTTCGCCATTCTCGACAAGCGAAAGGGCTACGAGTTCAAAGCGCCGCTTCCTGCCACCGGAGTCAAGCTGGAGGACTATGTCGGCCGCTACTCCGAACAACCCTGGAACCCGGAATTGGTGGTGCTGCCCTGGGCCAGCGGACTGGCTCTTCTCAACCTGCCATCCAGCGATCCCGCCGGCGACCTGGAATTTCTCAAGCCCAAAGGCGGCGATGTCTTTCGTCGCGTCCGCAAGGATGGCACCGAAGCCGAGGAGTTCAAGTTCGTGCGGGATGCCTCCGGCAAAGTCACCAGCTTCACGCACTTCAGCAACCCGACTCCTATGGAATCGCCCCTCGCCGACGCCAAAACCGGCGTCAAGCAATAGACGCCGACTGACTGTTCTCTAACGGGGGCTCGTTCGTCACACGATAGTGAGACATTCGGCACAGACAGGTGGCGCGGCCGCGCAAGAAAATGCTTTCCCAAAGTAGGAATTATGGTCGCGGCGGAGGATTTATGGCATTCGCAATTCACCCCTGGAAGATGGATTACGCAGCGCGCCGCTTTGTCGTTTGGATGGCCATCGGCACGGTGTTTATTTTGACGTTGGTCGCGGCGGATTACTTCAGCGGTGCTCCGATCTGGTAGGGCTATCGACCGAAATCGATGTGGGCGCAGTGCCAGTGCAGCCTGCGCAGGAATTTCCACGCCTTGGCACGTAAGCAGAGCGACCGCAAGAACGCAGTCGCGCGACCTGAAGTATCTCGAAACTTGAAACCGGTAACTAGAAACTAGCTTTACGCCCCAATCGCCTTGACGAGCGCGCTCGCAATGGTCTTCACATGGCGCTCCATGGCTTCTTCCGACTCGGCTTCCACCATCACGCGCGCCAGTTTTTCCGTGCCTGAATAGCGCACCACTACGCGGCCATTGCCATCGAGTTCGCGTTCCGCCGCGCGGATCGTCTCTATCACCGGCGGCAACTGTTCCATGGGAACCTTCTCGCGCACGTTTACATTCTCGATGCGTTGCGGAAAGACCTTCATATCGGCCACGAGTTCGGCCAGCGGCTTGCCCGCGCGCGCCACTACTTCCATCACACGCAGGGCAGTCAGGATGCCATCTCCGGTCGTTATATCCATATCACGAAAGAGAATGTGTCCCGATTGCTCGCCGCCCAGCGTTGCGCCGGTTTTCAGCATCTCCTCCAGCACATACTTGTCGCCCACGGCCGCGCGCAGCATGCGAATGCCGCTACGCTTGAGCGCCGCTTCCAGTCCCATGTTCGACATCGTGGTAGCCACCACGGTGTCGTTGTGCAGCAGCACGTGCGCCTTCATGTCGCGCGCCGCCAGTAGCAGCACGCCGTCGCCGTTCACGACGTTGCCCGCAGCATCGGAAAACATCGCGCGATCGGCATCGCCGTCAAAAGTAATACCAAGATCGTACTTGCCGTTCGCCTTCGCCACTTCCGCTGCTACGTGCTCGGGATGCAGCGCCCCACACCCGGCATTGATGTTACGGCCGTTGGGATCGACATGCAGAAAGTCAGCCTCGATGTCACAGTCCTTGAAGACGAGCGGGGCTACGCTGCTCGCGGCGCCGTTCGCGCAATCGACCAAGACGCGCAACTTGCCGAAGTTCCCTGGGCCTACCAGCGACGCGAGCCACTCCGCGTATTGCTCGCGCAACTTCGCGTCGCCCGGCAACATGCTGTAACCTGCGGCGTCGGCATTGGAAGCGCCTGCCGCCAACTGCTCGACGTGGGCGAAGATATCGGCCTCGATGGCGTGCTCCAGCTCGTCGGAGAGCTTGTAGCCATCAGCGCCGAACACTTTAATGCCGTTGTCGTGCCACGGATTGTGCGAGGCCGAAATCACGATGCCCGCCGCAAACCCGTTCGCACGAGTCAGGTAAGCCACCCCCGGAGTTGTGATCACGCCCGCGCTGACCGTCTTAACTTGCGAGGCCGCCAGGCCCGAAGCCAACACCTCGCTGATCGACGCGCTCGACTCGCGGGTATCCTGCCCGATGACCACGCGCGCATTCTTGTCGCGCTCCGCCAGTCGCTGGCCCAGCGCACGGCCAATCGTATACACAGTCGCGCGGTCCAGCGGATACTCGCCCGCCACCCCGCGAATTCCGTCTGTCCCAAACAGCTCTCGTTTGAAAGTTTTCTGCAGCGTCACGCTCAATGCTGGCCAGCTCCCTTGGAAGATTTTCCTGTCGTCACCGTGACGTGTATGGGCGCTGGATGCTGGATCCGCACCAGTGGATCAGGCACGTAGGCATGCGTGGTGAAGGTCGCACGGCCGATCACGCCCGTCGCGTCCACCGGATCGGTGATCGCCATATCAATTGCGTTCACATGGTTTGCCGGCCCTTCGATCACGATGGTCGCCGGTTCGGCGGCGACGTCGGCGATGCCGTATCCGCTGACAAACGTGCCAATCACTCGCGGACGCACTTCAACCGTACGCGTAGCGCTGGGATTGAAGTCAATGTGGATCTGCGCCGGCAGCACGCGCTCGACCTTCACTCCCCGCGGTGCGTGAATTTGCCTAGGGCCGAGGTCAAATGTCCGCTCGCCCGGCTTCACTCCCGCCAGGTCGATGGTCGCGTTGATCTCCGACTGGTCCATTTTGCGGATGATGCGCTCCGGCCCGCTCACCGCCACCTTTACCTCGAACGGACTGTCGGCGGTCATCAACAAGTTGTCCGGCGCGTGCAGAAACTCAATGGGAGCAGTCACAACTGATTCCACCATCGGATCGCGCGATACCACCCACCACAGCCCCACCGAAATGGCCAGCGCCAGGACCTTCAGCCCCAGGTTGTGCAACACGTATCTGCGGAAGAGTTCGAGCATCCTCAGAGCTCCGCCCCGTTGGCGAAGGTCTCGTCCTCCGCTCGCCTGGCATGGGTCGGAGTCGAGTTCGCCAGGTCGCGGTCGGTCGCTGAGGTCGGCAAGGTGGCGTGGGGAATATATCGCCGCAACAATTCGCTGATTCGCTCTCGCAGGTTTTCTGCCGTGATGTCGCGCTCAATCTCGCCGCCAGAAGCGATGCTGATTTTGCCGGTCTCCTCGGAAACAATGACCGCGATCGCGTCTGTCTCCTGCGTAATTCCGATGCCCGCTCGATGCCGCGTCCCCAGTTGCGTTGACAATTGCGGGTCCGTCGCCAGTGGAAGAAAACACGCCGCCGCCGCGATGCGGTCCTTTTGCACGATGACCGCGCCGTCGTGTAGCGGCGCCGTTTTCTGGAAGATGGTCGCCAGCAGGTCGTAGGACAGGTTCGCATCCAGCGCCACGCCGCTATCGATGGAGCTGCCGAGTCCGTCCTCGCGTTCGATGACGATCAGCGCTCCGATTTTGTTCTGGGCAAATAAATTGGCCGCCAGCACTATGTCGTCATAGGTCTCGACCCTGCGCCCGCCCATGCGCGACATCGAAAGACTGCGCCCCAGGCGGCCCAGAGCATACCGAATTTCCGCCGCAAACACCACCACCACCGCGAAGATTGCGAGAGGCAGCAGCGCCGCCACCAGCCAATCGATGGTCTTCAGGTCCTCGAGGTGCGCCATGTATAGCGCAAACGCAACCGCCGCCAGGCCCAGCAGCGCGGGCATGGCGTGTGTCCACTTCATGAGCTTCAGGAACCCGTAGATTACGAGCGCCACAATCAGGATATCGGCGACCGAGGTCCACGATATCTCCGGTATGCGGCCTAAGCTCTGCAACATCGGCGGTCCTTTCGCGTGGCAATGCGGCCTCTCTATTCTAATGCAGTGGATTGCTGGTACGACGGATCGAGTCCGAAATGCTCGATGTCCTACTCTGTGTCAGAGTCGAGTTTGGTCTGGTTCACCGTGGCGGTGAATTCCCCACGCGCGAGTTGTGCGCGGATCGCGTCACCCCGCTGCAGTTGCGAAGCTTCCTTCACCAGGCTACCCGCGGCATCGAACACCAGCGCATAGCCGCGGGCGAGAATCGCCCTCGGCGACAGCCCATTCAGGCTCCTGTGCAGCAACTCCCATCGCGAGCGTCGTCGCAGCAAAATCGTTTCGGCCACACGGCCCACCGCCGCGGTCACTTCATCGACGCGGGTCTTCTTTCCTGCCAGAAGACGCTTCGATAGTTGTCTCAAGTCACTCGTTCGCGCCTCCAACTGACGACGCACCGCGCTCAATCGCACCCGCATATCCTGGTGTCGCAGGCGCACATCGAGTGACTCATGCCGCCGCCGCAGTCCGTTCAGATTGCGCTTCTGCGCCTGCTCCATGCGGTGCAGCAGGTCGTCCAAGCGCTGCTGACGCCGCGCCACCGTGTCAGACATGCGAACGAACGCCGCGTGCTGCGCCAGCCTCGACAAAGCATTATGCGAACGCAGCAGCTTATAATTCATAGCCTGACGCAGCCGATCTCGTAATCCGGCGAGCCGCCCGGCAAGCTCACGCTTCGAGTGAATCACCAGCTCTGCCGCTGCCGACGGAGTAGGCGCACGCAGGTCAGCGACGAAATCGCAGATGGTGAAATCGGTCTCGTGTCCGACCGCCGAAATCACCGGAACCTTCGACGCCGCAATCGTTCGCGCCAGCGCCTCGTCGTTGAAGGCGAACAGGTCCTCGAACGATCCGCCGCCGCGCGCCACCACGATCACATCCACGTTACGCGCGCGATTGAAGTGCTTCACTCCATCGCTCACGTCGCTGGCCGCGCTCTCGCCCTGCACCCTCGCGTCATAAATCAGCACGGACACCGACTCATGCCGCCGCCGCAGAATGTTCAGGATGTCCTGCAGCGCCGCTCCCCGCGCCGACGTCACCACTCCAATGCAACGCGGCAGCGCCGGAATCGGCTTCTTGCGTCCCGCATCGAACAGCCCTTCGGCGGCCAGCTTCGCTTTGAGCTGCTCAAACGCCAATTGCAGCGCGCCCGCGCCCTTCGGCTCCAGCATCTCGGCCTGTAACTGCAGGTCGCCGCGCTCGTCATAAATCGTCACCCGCCCGCGCGCTATCACCGCCAGCCCGTTCTGCGGACGGAACCGCAATAGCCGCGCCTGCGTCCGCCACATCACCACCCGTAATTGCGCCGCGCCGTCCTTCAGCGTGAAGTACACATGCCCCGACTCCGCCGGACGACAATTCGAGATCTCGCCCTCCACGTAGATGTCAGTGAACGCCCTCTCCACATTCGTGCGCAGCGCCGCCACCAATTCGCGCACCGCGTACACCTTGCGCTGCGGAGCCGCAAACATCAGCCCGAGTTGTTCGCTGTCGGCCATGATCAGAGTGTCTGCAAGGCAGTGTAACCCAGCGCGACTGACGCTCGCCTCCAACTGGATGTAAACTCTGGTGGACTTCCGTGCGCCGCAAATAAACTAGTTCGGAGGACACCCACCCATGACCACAACTTCCCGCCGCGACTTCCTCAAACTTGCCGGTGCCGCCTCCGTCGCCACGTTCGCACTCCACGATGCCCTTCCCCTCGACGCCTATCCTCTGGGATTGCCACTCGGCTTACAGCTTTACTCACTGCGCAATCTGCTACCCACCGACTTCGACGGAACCCTGAAGGCCATCGCGGCCGCCGGATACACCGAGGTCGAAGCCGCAGGCTTCTACGCCATGAGCGCGCAGGACTTCAAGCAGTCGATGACCGCTGCAGGGCTTAGCTGCGTCAGCGCGCACTACCCCTTGAACATGCTGCAGCCACAATTGGAGTCGATTATCACCTACGCCAATCAGTTGGGATTGCAATACGTTGTCTGCTCGTCGCCTTCGCTTGAAGACCCTTCGCGCGTGAAGCTTGCGCCCAAAGACCCCGGCTATCACGAAGCCTGGGTCAATGCCTTCACCCTCGCCGATTGGAAGTGGAACGCCGAGCAGTTCAACCAGATCGGCGCCAAGGTCAAGGCGTACGGCATGCGCTTCGGCTATCACAACCACACCACCGAATTTCGCAAGCTGAAAAACACCGTGCCCTACGACGAGCTCATCAAACTCACTGATCCCGAACTCGTTACCTTCGAAATGGATTGCGGCTGGGTCACCGTCGCCGGCTACAACCCCGTCGAATACCTCACGAAGTATCCGACGCGAATCTCTATGTTGCACGTCAAGGATTTCGACCTGAAGAAGGATAAGGACCATCTTCAGTCCACCGAGCTTGGCAAGGGTACCATCGACTATCGCCCCATCTTCGAAGCCGCGAAGAAGGGCGGCCACATCACGCACTATTTCGTGGAGCAAGAGGAGTTCGACATGCCTCCGCTGGAAGCCATCAAGCTCGACGCAGACTACATGCGCAACTTGAAAGTGTGAGCGTTGGCAATCGCCGTGAGTCGATCAGCCAACTTCAGGAAGCCTTAGCTAATTACTAATTACCCCATAACCAATTACTAGACGAGCGCCGTGGCGAATCCCGAACATCTCGAGAGACTTAAGAAAGGTGTCGAGCCCTGGAATCGGTGGAGGAGTTATAACGACGCGATCCGTCCGGACCTTAGCCTCGCCCACCTCGGATCGGCTTACCTCAGCCGGGCGAACTTTGACTTTGCGGACCTTCGTGGGGCAGACCTCAGGAAGGCGATCCTCAGCGTTACTGAGCTCACTGGCGCGAATCTCACCGATGCAAGACTCGCTGGTGCAGATCTCACTGATGCGAGGCTCACTGGTGCGGACCTCACCGGCGCGGACCTCAGCAACGCAGACCTTACCTACGCGAGCTTCTACGGAGCTAACCTCAGCCTGGCGAACCTCCGCGGGGCAATCCTCAACGAAGCGTCCCTCGGAGGGGCGAACCTCGACCAGGCAGACTTGAGCGGTGCGGACCTCACCGGGGCAGACCTCGACGGGGCGATTTTGGTTAGTACTAACCTCCAAGGAGCGAATCTGACGGGCTGTCACGTGTATGGAACCTCAGTGTGGGACGTAAAACTGGAAGGTGCCATCCAGTCAAACTTAGTTATCACGCCTGGTAAAGAGTCGCCAATTCGGGTGGACAACCTCGAAGTTGCGCAATTCGTATACCTGCTTCTGAGCCGTCAAAAGCTGCGTAATGTGATCACGACTATCGGCGAGAAGGCAGTCTTGATCTTAGGCCGGTTCACCGAGCGCAAAGAGTTGCTTGACCGGATGGCCGACAAGCTCCGATCGCTCGGTTATATTCCGATGATCTTCGATTTCGAGCGACCGACCGACCGAGACCTGACTGAAACCATAAAGATCCTGGCTGGGTTGTCGCGCTTTGTAATTGCTGACATCACGAATCCCCGCTCCGTGCCTCTTGAGTTGCAAGCGGCAGTGCCAGACTACATGGTCCCGTTCGTGACGATCCTGCAGCGGGGCGAGCCCGCATTCGGCATGTTCGACGACTTGCCCCGCAAATATCACTGGGCACTGCCTCTGTTGGAGTACAACACGGCGGACACATTACTCGATGCCTTCGAAAAGAAAGTCGTCGTCCCCGCTCTTCGGAAGGCCGCGAAGGTCCGGCGCGAAAAGGCAACACCTCCGCTCCGACGTTCGGCGGAAGACTAGTTTCGTGGCGCAGTAAGCCTCACTCACCGCCGCATACGATTCACCACCCACAGCACCAGCGTCAAAATCACGCTCAGCACAATCGACGTCATTAGCGGGAAATAAAAGGTCGAATTCTTCCCGCGAATCACGATGTCGCCCGGCAGCCGCCCAATCGGCAAATTGATCTTGCCCGCCAGGATCAGCAACAAGCCGAGCCCCAGCAACAATCCGCCAACGAACACGAGCATCCGTCCCAGGTCGCCCATATCGTAAGTTTACTGCCCGCACCCAGCGGCCCCACGAACCCAGCAAACCAATTACTAATTACCAATCACTAATTACTGATTCCCAGTTACCAGCTACCAGTCACCGCTTCTGATATCCTTTCTCGTTTGCCTCGCAACGCGAGCGATTCCCTTCTGGAAGGGTCTGCATTGTCTGCGAATCCTATTATGTTGGTCCACGGTGGGGCCTGGGCGATCCCCTATGACGCGGTTGACGCCCACCTGCAGGGAGTAGTGTCCGCTGCGGCTGCGGGCTTTGACACGATGCAACGCGGCGGGGGCTGTCTTGAGGCTGTGGAGGCCGCGGTAGTTTCCATGGAAGACGACGAGACCTTCGATGCCGGCCGTGGCTCCTTCCTCAACATGGATGGCCGCGTGCAACTCGACGCCTGCATGATGGACGGCGCCACTCTGCGTGCTGGCGGCGTGGGCTGCGTCGAGCACATTCGCAATCCCATTTCGGCCGCAAAGAAAATCCTTACCGAGAGTCCGCACGTCTATTTTGTCGCAAGTGGCGCCGAACGGTTCGCCCAGGAGCACGGCATCGAGCTTTGCGCCAACGACGACCTCATCATTCCGCGCGAAGTCGAGCGCCTGCGCGAAGCCAAGAAGCAGGGCTACCTGCAAATGCCCGACGAGTTCGGCCCCATGCGCTCCCACGACACCGTAGGGGCGGTCGCGCTCGATCGCGACGGCAACATCGCGGCCGCCACTTCCACCGGCGGCACCCTGAACAAAGCGCCTGGCCGCGTGGGCGACTCTTCACTCATCGGTTGCGGCTGTTACGCCGACAACCTCAGCGCCGCCGTCAGCACCACAGGATGGGGTGAGCCCATGATGAAGCTCGTCCTCAGCAAGTGGACTGCCGACAAAGTCGAACAAGGACTGGCTCCTCAGGAAGCCGCCCAACGCGCTCTCTACTATCTCAAGTCGCGGCTCAACGGGCACGGTGGCATCATCCTGCTCGACAGCCGCGGCCGTGTCGGCATCGCGCACAACACTCCGCGCATGGCCTGGGCCCTTATTTCGCGCGACTCAACTTCTTCCGGCATCAAGTTCCAGACCTAGCCCGGACTACTACTCTGATTTGGTACTTGCGTAAACACCCTTCACTGTTATAAAACCCGAACGTTTGTCGGGATAAGTTCACCCCTGCACTTTCGAAAGATTCGGCCCATGATCCCCAGTGTCTACCGCACGGCGCGGCGACGGTACGCAGACTCTCATTCCGCCGTGTCTCTCACGGGCCGCGTCCCGGTCGAAATCCTCCACCTGAAGGGAACGTCATGAACTTTGCACGCAGACTCTCGTGCTTGTTAGTCGCAACTGCATGCCTGTTGGCCGGCGCATGGGCGCAGGTGCAGACCTCCGAGTTGCATGTCATCGCGAAAGATCCCAAGGGCGCGTTGGTAAGCGGCGCCACAGTCACTGCGGCTGAGCCCAATAAAGGTGTGTCGCGGACCGCGACAACCAACGCCGAAGGCACCGCGATTTTGTTGTCCCTCCCTCCCGGACTGTACTCGGTGACGGTTGAGGCTCCCGGCTTTGCCAAGTTGGTGAACAGCTCGGTGCGTCTCACGATCGGTCAGGTCGCGGAATTGCCAGTCCAGCTCACGGTAGCGGCGGCAACCGAAACTGTCACGGTCTCGTCCGACGCTGCGCTGGTGGAAACCCAACAGACTGCGTCAGCAACGACGATCGACCAGACACGCATAGAGAATCTGCCCATCAACGGCCGTAACTATGTGAATTTCGCTCTCACGAATTCGCAGCTCGCTCGCGATACTACGCCCAGCATCGGCGCTGCCCCGACCTCGGGCCTCAACATCGGAGGCCAGCGCGGTCGCAGCAACCTGATCAACATCGATGGCACCAACGCCGTCGACAACTCGGTCAATGGCATTCGCTCCACGGTTTCGCAAGACGCGGTCCAGGAGTTCCAGATCCTCACCAACGGCTACGCCGCGGAATACGGCCAGGCCGCCGCAGGCGTGATTAATATCATTTCCAAATCAGGCTCCAACGAATTTCACGGCAGCGCTTTTGGGTACTTGCGCAACCGCTACATCCAGGCGACCAATCCTTTCAGCAACGTCAATCAGCCGGCTTACACTCGCGCCCAGTACGGAATTGCCATGGGCGGCCCGATCAAGAAGGACCGGACTTACTGGTTCTTCGCTTATGAGGGAACCGACCGTCATGAGACCGGCTTCTCCAACATCGGCGCCGGCAATTTCGGGCTCAACTCCCAGGCTGATATCTCGCGCTTTGTCTCCGCCGCCATTGGCCAACAACTGCCGCCCAACACAGTTGTGGTGCCGGTTACTTCCGCGCAGGCGGCATTCCTGGGCGCGGTGCCTGTGACTCAGGCGACGATCAATTACGCTCTGCTGGCAGGCACATCGGGTCCTGTCGCAATTACCGGCCAGAACCCATTCACGCACATCATTGGACTCGGCTCTGGCTACTTTGCTCCGACGAGTACTAGCTTCATTCCGCTGCCCGCTTCCTACGTTCCCATGGGATCGCTGGTCGGAAATTTCCCGGTCCACGAACTCGGCGACATCTATTCGCTTCGGCTCGATCACAAGCTCACGAACAACCAGCAATTAATGCTGCGTGGCAGCGTAAGCCCCGACATCGTTGACGGCATCGAGGTCAACGCCCAAGGCCCGCAGGTCTTCGGCCAGAACGCGCAGTCGCGCACCTCGATGAACAACTTTCACGACTGGAGCATCATCGCAGAGCACACCTGGACACTCGGCAGCAACAAGGTCAACGAATTCCGCTTCCAGTACGCGCGCCGTAGCGTGAATTATTCGTACTCCAACTCTCCCGGCGGAAGCGATGTCGCCGTCAACATGCCCGGCGTCGCCTTCTTTGGCCGCGAACCCTTCTCTTACGTGCAGCGTGTCGAGCAGCGCTGGGAGTTGCTCGACAACTTCTCTATCACCAAGGGCACGCACAACATCAAGTTCGGCGTCGATTACAACCTGATCCCGCTCACCGCGGACTTCACTGTGAACTTTGGTGGCATCTACGACTTCGGAGCGGTATCTCTCGCCGGTACTCCTGGCTTGACCGCGGTCCAGGCCTATGGCGCGGGCGTTCCGCAATACATGGTGCAAGGTGTCGGCAATCCGCACCTCGCGTTCCACAACAACACCCTCGGCGTCTTCGCCCAGGATTCCTGGCGCGTGAAGCCGCGGCTGACGGTGAACTACGGTCTGCGCTACGACGTCGAGTTCCTGCCCAGCTTTCCACCTTCCACTGCACTCGCCGCGGCAGCCTACAAGACCTTCGGACTCACCAAGGGTGTGCCTTCCTCGGACCTGAATTTCCAGCCGCGCATTGGAGTCGCATGGGACGTCTACGGCGATGGCAAAACTGTTGCACGCGCCTCGTATGGCATCTTCTTCGACCATCCTCTGATGGCGTTGGTCTTCGATTCGGTTGTGGCCGACGGGACTCAGGCGCCGCAGTTGCTATTGTTCGGTGCTTCGCCGGTTACCTGTGATGCCAGTCCGGCCGGTATCGTCTCAACCTTGAACGCCGGCAACGCCTTCACCGGGACTCTGAACTGTTTGCCGTCCGCCTTCACCTATCTTCCCGGCCAGCAGCGTTTCAATCCCGCACCCAACACGCCGTCCTTGTGGGTCAACCAGAACTACTACCAGCCAGCTCAAGGACAAGTGGTGCCGCTGTCGGTGCTGCCCTTCGGATATCCCACGGCGGCGAACTTCAAGTACGGCTACTCCAACCAGGTCAACGTCGGCATCGAGCACCAGTTCGGGGATAGTTGGACCTTCGACATCTCCTACAACTTCAATGGCGGGCGCCGGCTGAATCGTCCCATCAACGCCAATACCGCGAACGGCAACCTGATCGTCCAGAACTGGTACAACGCCATGACCGATCCCAACTTGTCGCAAGCAGCCAAGTCCGCTTTTGCCAACAACCCGTTGGCGGTGGATGTGGCGGGCGTCAATCTCGCGGTCGCGGCCAAGTGCGGCAATCCGGCATGCGGTGCTTACATTCCTCCCGCGCTGGTCAGCTTCTTCCGCCAGAGCGGATTCAACCCCACGTTACAGTTCTTCGCACCGCCGCAGCTCAATGGTCTCGCCCAACAAGTCATGTCGTTCTACGGCCTGGGCGTCGGCAATCAGGCGATTCCGTTTAGCGACTTGGTGGCTAATTACTCCAACGGCACCTCTGACTACAGCGGCATGACAGTCAACTTGAAGAAGCGTTTCTCGAACCACTACGAGATGTTGGCTTCCTATACCTGGTCGCATTCCATCGACGACGCGACTGACCTCGAAGCAACCCTCGAACCGCAAGATAACTTCCATCCCAACCTTGATCGCTCCACCTCGCTCTTCGATCAGCGCCAGCGCTTCGTCATCAGTGGCGTCTATCAGAGCGGCAACCAGGGCAGCGACACGAAGGGCAAACTGCTCAGCAACTGGACTACTTCTCTCATCCTTGAGCTGGGCAGCGGACGTCCCTTCAACATCGTGGTCGGTTCCGACCAGAACTTCGACTTCTCGTCCAGCACCGATCGTCCGGCGATCGCGCACGCGGGACAAACCGATTCCTGCGGCGACGTGGCTGTTGCCTCCAAGTACTCGCCCAGCGGCTACCTGATTCCGACCTGCTTCGCCGACGCACTAGTTACTGGCCAAGTGCCAGTGCTGATCGGCAACCTGTCGCGCAATGCCGGCACAACGCCTTATGTCTTCTTCAACGACCTGCGCATTGCTCGCGCTTTCAAGTTCGGCGAAAGGGTGCAATTGCAGGGAACGATGGACCTGTTCAACATCATCAACAAGAACAACGTCGCTGCGGTGAATCCCATCTGGAATGATGCTGGAGCGCCAACTGCGTCGTACGATCCGCGCCAGTTCCAGTTCTCCCTGCGCTTGTCCTGGTAAGGCAGAGTTGTAACTTCGTCTTCACGGCGCTCTCTTCGGAGAGCGCCGTTCTGGTTGCTGCTAACGACTGCTTTACAATCGTGGTCTCATGAAACTTCCCGCAGACGCTACTCGCTGTGTTCATGCCGGAGAAGACCGTCACGGACAATCCGCGCCGCTGACTACGCCGATCGCGCAGACTTCGGTGTTCGTCATTCCGTCGCTCGACGAACTGCGGCGTTACGCCGAAGGCGACCGCGACTTCTATCTCTACTCGCGTTACGGCAATCCGACGGTCAAGGCGGCGGAGGACAAGATGGCGGCATTGGAAGGCGCAGACGCGGCGGTTATTACGTCCAGCGGAATGTCTGCATCGCTCATCGCGGCGCTGGTCTGCTGCGAGGCCGGAGACGAGATCGTCTCCATGCTCGACATCTACGGCGGAACGGTGAAGCAGTTCGACAGCGTGCTCTCGCGCTGCAGTATCAAGACACGCTTCATTCCCTATCACGATCTCGGCAACGCGGCGCGCTACTTCACGGCCAAGACGCGCATGCTGTTTCTGGAGACGCCGACGAATCCGACGCTGCGTTGCGCCGACATTGCCGCGTTGGCCGATATCGCTCATCGTCGCAAGGCGTGTGTTGCGGTGGACAATACGTTCGCAACTCCGGTGTTGCAGAAGCCGCTCGCGCTGGGCGCTGATATCGTCATGCATTCCGCGACGAAGTATCTTGGTGGCCACAGCGATCTCACAGCAGGAGTGCTTGCGGGGTCGAAACAATGGATGGAACGCGCGAGAGAAATGATGATTCTGACTGGCGCTTGTCTCGATCCGGGCTGCGCATATTTGTTGTTGCGCGGTCTGAAAACTTTGCAACTGCGGGTGGAACGCGCCTGCCACAATGCTGCTGCCATCGCCGATGCCTTGCAACGCCATCCCAAGGTTTCGCATGTGTACTACCCCGGCCTGCCCGGCCATGCCGACCACGAACTGGCGAAGCGGCAGATGTCCGACTTCGGCATGATGGTCTCGTTCGACCTGAGGGGCGGAGAGCCGGCGGTCGATCGTTTCATCAAGCGGCTCAAGCTGTGGTACCTGGCGACCAGTCTTGGGGGAGTGGAGTCCATCCTTTCTTATCCTGTGCTTTCTTCCCACATCGGACTGAGCGCCAAGCGCCTGAAGCTGCTGGGCGTTTCGCCCGCGACAGTTCGTCTCTCAGTCGGAATCGAAGACGCTGGCGACCTCATTGCGGATCTCGAGGCGGCGCTGCGTTAGTTCTTGTCGCACCCCAGTGGTTGGTGCTTAGTGAATAGCGGTTAGTGGCACGGCTGCCGGTGCCCCATTCTTTTGCGAAGCAAACAGAGTGGGTTGAACATACCTACAGCTTCCCCTCCGGAGCCCGCTCCCTCCCGCCCTCATCCGCCCGCAGCGCCCGAATCACGTTCTCCACCTGCGCTTCGAACTTCTGCGCGTCTTTCTCCCAACCCGTAAAGTCCGCTGCCAGCCGCGACCGCACCGGCTTGGCCTTGCCACTCGTCCACTCCCCGCTCAGCAGATACCCGTCCAGGTTCAGCGGAATCACCGCCAGCACCTTCCGCTCGCGTTCTTTCATCAACTCGCGTTCTTTGGCAAACGCGCGATCAATCTCATCGTCCACCCACCAGCTCGTCAGCGACTGCCGCGAGCAGCACAGCAGCACCTTGTCCCACAGCCGAATCCCGCGGTCCACCTGTTCATAAATGTCATCCCCAGGCAGCATCTGCTTCTCATCCAGCCAGCACCGCACGCCGCGCCCCTGCAGCGCATCATGCAGCCGCCGCGCGAAGAGCTTGTCCTCGTGCGCGTAGCTGATGAAGCACGAGTAAAACTCAATCGGATTCCGCCCAATCGACCGCGCCAATGCAATGACTTCCTCCGGCACGCCACACCCGCGCAGGAAGACCTCGGGAATCCTGCCCTTGGATTTGTAAAGGGTGTCAACTCCCACCGTCGATGGACCGCTATGGTCGATAATCTCTAGGTCTTCCGCGCGGCTTAGATCAACATTGTTCAATATAGTTCCACCGAGATGGGCTCCAGCCGACTTTCCACCGCGACCAAAAGTTGTGGCGTCGAGTTTCGCTCCGCTCAGATTCGCATCCGTCAAGTATGCCTCTGAGAGATCCGCCTCCGTGAGGTCGGATAGTGTTAGGTCTGCCGCACGATTCTCTGCAAATAAAGTTCGATCTCCAGCCTCAGCCCAGATCCGATGGGTTGGACCTAGCGACACTTGCCGGAGAGTCGCACGCACTAACCGTGCTCCCCTCAAGTTCGTTCCATCCATCTTGGCCGTAATGAATGTCGTGTCGGCTAGATCCGAATATGAAAGGTCAGCGGTAATGAGGTTGGCCTCGACGAGATCCGCTCCTGCGAGCCTCGCCCTAAAGAGGTCTGCATTACGTAGATTTGCGTGTCCTAATTTGGCGCGGGCAAGCGAAGCGCCCACTAGGTTCGCTCCTCTTAAATCGGAGCCTTGGAGGTCGGCATCGTCTAGATCCGGCGTCAGGTCTCGATTGGCAGCCTTCCACTCGTTCCACTTAGCGACTCCGCTCTTCAAGATCGTGAGATGTTCAGGATTCGCCATGGCCGCGTGACCTCGCTTCCTTCCACAGTGCTACGGATGTTTTCGGAAGCCACACTCTACACGCACCCCCCCGCAGATTCAACGATAGAAGGGATTTACTTAGGAGTTGAACCTAGTGCGCATCTAAGCTAGTTTTTAGATTGAGCTGTCCATATGAACGCCACCGAAACAATAAACTCACTCGAGACACAGTTGAACAGCGCTCGGAGGGATGCCGAGGCGTTCCTTTCTGAGGTAGCTGAAGATGGCTTCAACTATCACCGCGAGTTGAGTGATGACATTGGTGCGCGGGCGGACGAGATCTCGAAGCGCTTCGATGCAGCCCTGGTTCGTATTGCCACGTTAGTGCGCCATTCCCCGATGATGGGACAGGTTGATCTGCAAGCGCTTCAGATTGCCACACGTCGCATCAATGCGGCACTCCGCTTCAGGCAGTTCGAAGAGTGGGCGCCTAGTGTCATTCACGACGAAGACGTGGTTTTAGGCATCCGCCCGGGAGGGTTTTCAGAAGACCGAAAAACCTCCCCGCACGAAGCGCTTTCGATAATCCGCGACGCGTTGGAATCAGTCATGCGCCGGCTTGGTATCTTGCGTGCGCAAGCAGAAGCGGAAGATCTAGGGGAAGCAGTTCCAGCGTGGCCGACGCAAGCAGGCACGTCACCCGGTGGCCGACCAAAGCCGCAAGGCGCTTTCATTATGATGATGATGGACAGCGGGAAGCCTGAGCTGGAGGATGTGAAGCAAGTAATTCAGGAGGAATTTGCCCGCTTTGGGATCAAAGCAGTTCGTGCAGATGACATTCAACATTCTGGCGAAATCACCCATCGAATCCTTGAGGAAATCAATAATTCAGAGTTTTTGATCGCGGATTTAACAGGCGAGCGCCCCAGCGTTTATTACGAAGTGGGGTATGCCCACGCAATCGGGAAGCATCCCATCTTGTTCTGCCGAGGAGGAACGGTTCGGCACTTCGACCTAAAGTTATACAACTGCCCGGAGTATTCCAATATGACCGAGCTTCGTAAGATGCTGCGGCGACGTCTGGCTGCGATACTAGGCCGGGATAATGATTCTGAAGCGAGCCCTGCTAATTGAAGGCCGCGGCGGGTGGCCCGCCCGGCGCCCTCAATCCACGAATCAATCTTGAAATGGGTGGCCCATCCCGCCTTCCGTTGGCGAGGTGGGGATTCTCGGCGTCAGGCCCGGCGGGGCCGACATATCTAAGCCCAGCCCGCCGCGGCGGGCTGGGAAAGCGAATAACGAAAAATCCATTCCTCTCTGCCGAAGGCTTGCGCCCAGGCCGCAGGCCGAAGCGCACATAAAGAATATGATCCGCGTCCTCCGCGCAATCCGCGGTTGCCTTTTTCGGCCGTTCTCTTCTCCGTGTCCTCCGGGCTTTCGTGATGAAGCTTCCTCTTTCCCATTTCGGGAAATTTCTTGGTTACTAAAGTTTTTTCACCCTTCACTTTTTCCCTGACTTTCCTCTCCAACTCCGCTATTCCTGAAACTAGCCTTCGCCCTCAGCCGGGTCCCCACAGAGCCCCGCCTTTGCGGTTCGCGGGGTGGTGGACATTGGGCGAGCGCCATTTTGTTCTTTGCAAACTATGCGCCGTAACCCCTTTGTTTGTGCAACTTTGCCTGTAAGCCAGTTTGTTTGCCCGAACTTGCAGCTAGTCGTGCAGCAAACCCTTTGTTTTCAGGATGGGGTGGGAGGGGGTACCGCGTTACTAGAAAGGAAAATCTGGCCATCATGCAATACGAAACCTGTCGTCACCTCCACCCCGACGGAGCCTACTGCGGCTCTCCCGCTCTACGGGAGCGCAAATATTGCTATTACCACCTCATGCAGCGTGGCCGACGCCTGCGTCGCGCCCGCGCCCTGCGCGATAACCTGCCGTATCGCCTCGAACTTCCTCCTCTCTCGGATCTCGACTCGGTGCAATTCGCGCTCTCGGAAATTACCCAGGCCGTCGGCTCCGGCCAACTCGATCAGCGTGCCGCCGGCAAAATGCTCTACGCCATCCAGCAGGCCACCTCCATCATCAAGTTCCGCGCCAAACTCGAAGCCGCGCAGTTGGAAAAGAGCAAAGACGAGTCGGTGCCCCAGGTTCGCGCCCCTCATTTGGGCGCTAACCTGGGTTCAGACGACAACTCCCGCATCCAGGAATTTCCCGACTTTGAAAAACACTTCGGTCTCGCGTCCGGAGCCGACATCGACGCCGAAACCGACGCTGTCCTGCAGAAAGCCGCGGAGGAAGCGCGATTTCACCAGGTCGAAACCATGCCCGAGCCGCCGCCCGGCGTGCGCCCCGGCTCCCCCGCCTACCGCGTTTACCGCGAGGACGCTTACCAGATGATGCGCCTGGAGCTGGACCGGTATCGTCACGAGCTCCGCGACTACCACGCGCAATAGCGCCAGCAACTCGAAGAATCCCTGAAAAAGGAGGGAATGATGTCAGCGCCCGCCACGCCCCAACGCGTCGCCGACACCAGGATGGCCAAATGAACCAACCTCGGAACAGGTAGGGATGCCTGGTACGGAGAGGAAAACGATCAGACCGGCTATTTGCAGCAGGTGCGCGCGCAGGGGGCTAGGCAATTTTCTTCGACACGTGCTCTACGGTCTTGCCCCAGTCCCACACTTGCTTTTCGGCCTCGCGCCTGGTGATTCCGTAAGTCTCCTCGATTTTGGCTGCGAGTTGCTCGCGTTTGCCGGAGATTTGCAAGAGCTGGTCGTCACTGAGTTTGCCCCAGTTTTTCTTAGCCGAGCCCATCAGGTATTTCCATCTGCTTTCTACCTGGTCCCAATTCATTCTTTTCTCCGTCGTAAATCACTGCTGTTAACGCGCTGGTTCCGCTTGAGCCGGTGCGGCATCCAGTGCGCGCTGCTTGAGCGACTGAATCTGGCTGCCTTGCTGGACGTGGCGGGGGTGTGCGGCTATAGAAATGTATGGAATGCCCAAGAAGCGTTGTTTGCGGATATGGCGTATCTCGAAGCAGTTGAAATGTTGCAGTCGAGTTTGCGCCATTAGCCGCATGATTCCGGGGCGCAGAGTGTCTTGGCCTCCCCAGGCAGGCACCGCGGCCCGGATTTCGCCGGCCATGAAAAACAAGCTCCATCCCTTGGCCCGAACATCGCGATCGAAGCCTGAACTTTCGAGGGTGCCCAGCGAGCGCCAGCCCGGGCAGTAGGATTCACTGCTGACTTCGAGAGACTGCAACATCGCTGAGTCGCGAACCATGATCGTGCCGGCTTGGATTTGATTTGCCACTACGCCTCGTTCTCTTCCCGGGGCCGAGCGCTAGTTTTTTCTGCTTTGGCAATGTCGGCGGCTTCGCGGGCTGGCACCGCCAAGCTGGGCTTCGCCATTTCTCTCGCAAAGTCGGCAACCGCTGCTTGGCCGGGCCGGTTCTTCGTTGGGAATTTCTGCGTCATAGCCTCAGGATGTCACACGCCGAAAGGAAAGAACGGTCAATACAGATCAGTGTGCTTGGAATCTCACCACTCCTTGCCGACGCCTAAATCGACGATGGTTTATGGATTCATTGCCGACCAACCGCGGACGTTCTTGCTTGTACAAGCCGTTGCACTAATTTGTAATGCACGGGTCGCTCTGTGGTGTGCGGGATCGCGCTAATTGTTGGCGTAACAAACCCCCCGGCGATCGGCATGTCTTCCTTTGCCCGTTTCGGGAGGAAGAGGAGGCCCATGCCAATGCTGGTCAATTCTGCTCAGACCCTAAAGCGCCACAAGACTAAAACAAGGGCAGCCTCGAAGGCTCTGAAGTGTCGCAATCCGAGCCTTACGACGGTCAAGGAGAACTATGAAAACCAGTACGAAAGACAAGCTCAAAGGCAGCTTCCACGAAGTTAAGGGAACCATAAAGGAGCAGGTCGGAAAAGCCACGAATGACCGGGAGTTGAAAGCCGAAGGGAAAGCCGAGAAAAATGCCGGCAAAGTGCAACAGCGGATCGGTGATGCCAAGGAGGCCGTCGTTAAGTTGAAGGATAAGCTGGCAGATTTAACGACGAAATAGCCAATTCAGACTCAGATTGGCTCGATTGAAAGGGCCGGCGCGCAGAGAGACACCCTACTGCGATCAAGACCTCCTAACTAATTTTGTAACTACCAAGGCGAGCACAGGCGGCATGTGCCCGCCTTTTGTACCAGCTCGACACTGAGGTTCAACTGGCTTTGTTGTTCCCAAGGATGATAACGCCCAAAGGATGATTTGGTTTTCATTCGCTGCAAATCACTTGGCACTGAAACAGGTTCGCGCGGACCTTAGGAGAGCTCTTTCTTGCTCTGCAGCGAGGTTCTGTATCTCCAGGTTTATCTCGAGTCGTCTTCGCTCCCGGTCGTCGAAGGCTTCCGCCTCCATTCGGCCTTGGGCACCGGCCCGATAGTCCTCATCCATGGCCTTATAAACGGATAGTTCTTTCAAGAGACTCAACATTTCGTTCGATGCTTCGCTGCTCATGCACCCCAACTTGTTGTGACGATATTGCATCAAAGGCAAGGGGTTGCGGGTCCGTGCGGACAGCCTGCACAGGGTCCGTAACACAAAGATAATCGTAGCCAGCCCATTGCTCTCTGTGAGACACAACTCATGCACAGGCCACTATCTGGCGTATCCGATCGGCCGTGGCTACCTTCGCTTCATCGTCAACCCAATCAATATTCCGATACCAACACCTACCGCGAGTGTCGCTGCAACCGTTTCAATCGGATGGCGCTGCAGGCGCTTGGTGGTGTCGTCGACAAACTCCTCCGCAGCATCGCCGCTTCGTTTGACGACTCGCCTCGCTGCTTCCACGCCGTCCTCGAATGCGTCTGCAACCGCAGAGGTCGCCCGAGAAGTCTTGCGCGCTGTTTCGGCGATTTGATCGCCCGTTTGTTCCAACACTGATTGCGTCATTGCTTCGTGACCTCTTCCGTTTCTCGTGGTGTTAACTTGCTTACTGTCCGATAACCTTTTCAACTTTGCCGATCCAGTTCAGGGTCTTGCCGGCGTTCTTTTCGGCACTGCCATCCGCTTCCAGCGCGGGGTCGTCGGTAACTTTCCCGATGGTTTCTTTGATCGTTCCCTTAACCTCGTGAAGCTTGCCTGTTGCCTTGTCGTCCGTGCTCGGTTTCATCATGGGTGTGTCTCCTCTGTTTCGTTTGTAACTATCAACTAAAGCGTATTGCTGGTCAGTAAAAGGGGTTTCGCCCTATGCGACTAGTTTGTCGGCAGGTATTTGTACCTGCACCAGTTCGTCGAAGATCGAGCGATAGTGGATCATCGCGGTGCGCAGTTCTTCTGTGTCGGCTTCGCCTCTGCCAAGCCGCAATGCGATGTTGTGCGCCGAGCGGTAGTTCTCGACGAACAAGGGATGATCGACAGAAATGTCGGCCGCGCGCTGGTCAAAGTCAGTAACCGGATAGCCACGTGTCTTCATCAGCGAACAGACCAGCTCGTCGGCTTCGGTCACGGCACCCTTCGGATAGTCGACAAAGCGGGATTGCACGGTCTGCCACTCAGTCAAAAAGCGTTCGCGTTCCACCGGGTCAAGATCGCGAATCTTCAGCAGGTTAACCCGCGATTCACGGTCCGCCAGCTTTGCTTCGGCTTTGCGTTCCGAACCATGTTGTATAACGGCTCGGTCGTATTCCGGCCCGAAACGGTTTTTCAGGCCGGCCGTAGTATTTCTGCGATTTCGCATGAACAGCGCAACGGCAACGACGATTACCAGAACCACTACGACTGCGAGGGCAATCAGTTTTGGATCCATTAGATTGAGATTCATCGAAAACTCCTTCAATCACTTGCGTCTGCAAACAGTTGAGGTCGGGAGTGGCAGGATTTCTTGCCTGAAGCAGAGTATGCAACGATCGGGGGCCAGAAACTGGTCAGTATTGCTCGTGGAGCCGCATTTAACGACCGGGCAGGAGCGCAGTCATCCAATAGGTCGGCAGAAGCCGTGGTTTAGACCCAGTGCGCTGCGATGCCAGCTCGCCCGTCACCCGGGGTTTTCGCTGGCCGAAGGCCGGGGTCGGGGATTATGCTTCCGAGAACCGCAAAAAGCAAGTTTCGCGAGCAGCCAGTGTCGGTAGCACATGATATGTCCGGTTGAGATAGCACGTGATCTGTCCGCTTTGCAGGCGGCGAGAGTAGGAGACCATGCCAAGCATGGATTGCTACTCGAAGGCCGCGATGGAGCGGGCGATGAAAGTGCAAGAAGTGATCTTACGGGCCATGGCGAAGAAGCTCACCTGGTGGCAGGCGGCCGAGATCATCGGCATCAGCGATCGGTCGATGCGGCGCTGGCGGGAGCGACTGGAAGAGTTTGGCTACGACGGGTTGTTCGACCGGCGGCGGGGACAGCCTTCCCCCAAGCGAGTTCCTCTGGCCACGGTCGAGCAGGTCTTGGGGCTGTATCGGGATCGCTATTTCGATCTAAACGTACAGCATTTTCACGAGAAGCTGAGTGCCGAGCACCAGATCGATTTGAGCTACACCTGGGTGAAACAAGCTCTGCAGGGAGCCGGACTGGTAGCGCGGGGCCGCAAGCGCGGGGTGCATCGTAAGCGGCGGGAACGCCGTCCGCTGCCGGGCATGCTGTTGCACATCGACGGCAGCCGTCATCGCTGGTTCCAGGACGAGCGCTGGTACGACCTGATCGTCATCCTGGATGACGCGACCAGCGAGATCTACTATGCGCAACTGGTGGAGGAAGAATCGACGGCGACGGTGATGGCCGGGTTGCGGGAAGTCATCGAGCGCAAGGGATTGTTCTGCGCCTTGTACAGCGACCGGGGCAGCCATTTTTGGCTGACGCCGAAGGTAGGAGGCAAGGTCGATCCCCATCGCTTAACGCAGGTGGGACGGGCGCTGCGCGAGTTAGGAGTGCAGATGATCCCGGCCTACTCGCCGCAGGCGCGGGGCCGTAGCGAGCGCAGCTTCGGGACCTGGCAGGGACGGCTGCCACAGGAGCTGCGGCTGCACGGGATCACCACGCTGGAAGCGGCCAATGGGTTTCTGCGGGATGAATACATCGCCGAGTTCAATGGTCGTTTTCAGGTGGCGCCGGCGCAACGCGGTAACGCGTTTCTCCCGTGCCCCCGCAAACATCTGGACCTGGTCTTCTCCCTGCAGTTTGAGCGGACGGTAAATCGCGACAACACCGTCAGTTTTCAGAACCTGCAGCTACAGATTGAGCGGGTGCAGTGGCGAGGGACGCTGGCCGGCTGCAATGTCATGGTGCACCGGCACCTGGACGGGAGCATCAGCCTCACCCACGGGCCGCATCGGCTGGGACGTTATAGCGCCCAAGGCGTGGCCTTCACGTCAACCCAAAACGCGGCGGCAAGCGCTGTGGAAAAGACGCACCGTGGAAAAGTCAAACAACCGACTTTTCCCCCGCGCTTGGAAATCCCGCCCAGAGCGCGGGATTCCCACTTTCCCACAGCGACGACGGCGGGTATATGAGTAAACCCAAAACCAAAACCGGACATTTCACTTGCTATGAAAAGCGGACATTTTGACTTGCTACGAACAGTTTCGCGAGCAGCCAGTTCGGTTGCCGCCTGAGTCTTGACCTCTGATGGGACCCTCCGCCCATTGCAATCCTCCCACGTGGAGGCCAACCAGCAGTATCCACATTTGGAGAGATACACAATGGATTTTGGTGCAGGAGTGCGAAAACTGACACTGGGAGCACTTGCCATCTCCAGCTTTTTGCTGGCGGGTGGTGCAAACCCGAGTGCGGCGCAAGCCGCGAAGCCGCCGAACATTATCGTCATTATGGGCGACGATGTGGGCTGGTTCAACATCGGGGCTTATCACCGTGGAATCATGTCGGGCAAGACGCCGAACCTCGACAAGCTTGCGGCGCAGGGCATGATGTTCACCGACTACTACGCCGAAGCAAGCTGCACGGCGGGACGTGCCAACTTCATCACCGGCGAAATTCCTCTACGCACCGGACTGACGACGGTCGGCCAGGCCGGAGCTGATGTGGGTCTGCCCGATCAGGCCGTCACCCTCGCCACCATCCTCAAGGCGCAAGGATACGAAACCGGCCAATTCGGCAAGAACCATCTTGGCGACTTGAACAAATACCTGCCGTGCGTACACGGCTTCGATGAGTTCTTCGGCTATCTCTATCACCTCGACGCTATGTCGGATCCCTACTGGTTCGACTATCCGCAGGATTGGATCGACAAAACCGGGCCACGCAATCTGACGCATTGCTGGGCGACCGACACCGCCGATAGCACCACGCAGCCGCGGTGGGGACCCATCGGTAAGCAGAAGATTGTGGACGAGGGACCGCTGGCACCGTTCCCGAACATGACGGGCATGCAGAACTGGCAAATGGGTAACAAGGCCAAGTACGACATGGAGACCTTTGACGAGGTGCTGGTCCAGAACACCAACGGCTTCATGGACAAGGCCAAGAAGGACGGCAAGCCCTTCTTCATCTGGCACAACACTACCCGCATGCACGTATTTACCTATCTCCCGCCGAAGTACCAGGCGATGATGAACTACGGCACCAACTACAATCTCGAAGAAGCCGGCATGTCGCAGATGGACGACTGCATCGGTGAAATCCTGAAGCACATCGACGATATTGGAGAGACTGACAACACCATCGTCATCTTCACCACCGACAACGGCGCTGAAGTATTCACCTGGCCGGATGGCGGCATGACTCCGTTCAAAGGGACCAAGGGAACCGCCTTCGAGGGCGGATTCCGCGTGCCGGCAATCATCCGCTGGCCGGGACACGTCAAGCCGGGCACGGTGGAGAACGGCATTATCTCGGGCCTCGACTGGCTGCCGACTCTCTCGGCCGCTGCCGGCAACCCCGACATCACCAATCAACTGCTGAAGGGCGTGAAGCTGGGCGACCGGACCTACAAGAACCATCTGGACGGATACAACCAGATGGCTATGTTGACGGGCACTGGTCCTTCCGCGCGTCACGAACTCTTCTACTTCGCTGGACCACAGCTCGGTGCGCTGCGCATCGACGACTTCAAGTTCCAGTTCCTGCAGCAGCCGTACGGGTGGCCAGGGGAAAAGATCACCACCGACATGCCTACCATCACAAATATCCGGCAGGATCCGTTTGAGCGTACATCAACGCTCCGCGGCGAAACGCCTCTCGATGGCGCCTTCGGCTACGGAAACGAGTTCTATGCGCGCGAGTTCTGGCGCTTTGTCCTCGTCCAACAAGAGGTGGGTAAGCTGGCGATGACGGCCATCGATTATCCTCCGATGCAGGACCCGGCGAGCTTTAACCTCACGGCCCTGAAAGCCAAGATCGATGCGATGATCAAGGCGCACGCAGGCCAGTAGTTAACCATTAACCCGGCGAGCGGTTCGCAAAGGGCCGTCGGTTGTTCAGTCACAACACCGAGGGGCGTGCGTAATGCATGCCCTTTCGTCATTGGTGGCGGCCTGAAGGCCACCGCTACCCAACCTCGACGAAGGACTTGAGCCGCGACAGGGCCTGGTCCCATTGCTGGGAGACGGAATCGAGATACTCTTTCATTCCGGCAATAGGCTGGGGATCGAATTCGAAGCGGCTCTCGCGGCCCGCGCGAACGCAGCGCACGATTCCGACGCTCTCCAACACGCGAAGATGCTTGGTGATGGCCTGGCGGGTCAGCCGAGTGCCGCGCGTTAGCTCCGAGATGGAAGCAGGCCGCCCATCACAGAGCTTCGTCACCAGCGCCAGCCGGGTTTCGTCACCCAGTGCGGCGAATACGGGTGCGCGGGCCTGCCGCCGGGCGGCCTGGAGGTTACGGCGTTTGTGCGACATAGGTTTCGATGTTCTGCATTTGCTGCGCCCATCCGCCATCGTTCATGCGGAAGGCCTCAGCGCGACGCTCGCTGGGAATCTTGTCGAAGCCGGACTCGGTGAGTAACAGCAGCGTGCCGGTTGGTGTCTTCCGCAGCCTGAATTCTACGAGGGTGGGCGTTTCCTTCGAGTAGTCGGTTTTGGGGTCGATAGCGTAAGGATGCCAAGTGAAAGAAAAGAGCTGCTCGGGCTCCATCTTCTGGACCACGGCCTCCCATTTGAGGTGCTCGTAGCCGGGCCAAGTGATATAGCCAGTCGAAACCTGCCCGGGTGCGAATGGGCCATCCAGTTTCACGCGAAACCACTCGCCAAACTCGCGGTGGTCAGTAAGGGCTCGCCAGACCCTCGAAACCGGCGCCTTGAGTTCAATTTGCTTCTCGATGCGATCGCTCATGTTACGCAACCTCCGAGTTGCATATTAATCTGCCCGCGGAAGAAACGCAACTGATTAGTTGCATGTTTTCGGCGCTCCCCAAAGCTCCAAGGGATGACAGGAAAGAAGGGACTGGTACAGCGCGGCTAAACAGTTTGCGGAAAAAGTCGGGAAAGCGGATTCCCCGCGGACTAAAGTCCGCGAGGGAGGAATAACAAAAACAAACGACTTGAACGCTGGCCTAAAGGCCAGCACTACCCATTCACCGAGTTTTTCAGCAGCCTGTAAAGCCACGCCCCTTCAAAACGCGAAGGGCTTAGCGGCATGGCGGAAGCCGCACCCGTCTCTTGCGGGTTGGGTTCCTGTTCGATTGCGAACACTCAATCCGCCATACGAACACCGGGCTTGATCGAATCGCGGGTAAGTTGTTGAATAGCCGAATCGGTGAGTGGCTGGACACGTGCAGCTTTTAGTATGGACCGATCCGCTCCAGTGAAGGCGACACCATGCACACTCTGATCAACGATCTCCGCTACGCCGTACGGCAAATGCGCAAGTCACCTGGATTCGCGCTGACCGCGATACTGACGCTGGCGATCGGCATCGGCGCGAATACGGCGGTATTCAGCGTGATGAATGCGGTGCTGTTGCGCTCGTTGCCGGTGCCCGAGCCGAACCGGGTTTACAACCTTCGGGTCACGGGACGGCCAAACCATACCAGCAACACGGGCGATGATGAGACCTCGTTTGCGTATCCGGCGTTTGAGCAGTTGCGGCAGCGTCGTGACGTTTTCTCGGATCTGATCGCCGCTGCGCCGCTGGCGGTCGGCAAAGTCAGCATTCGTTACGGAACCGAGCCGGAAGTCGCCGCCGGGGAGATCGTGAGCGGCAATTTCTTCTCCGGGTTGGGCGTGCAGATGGCGCGCGGCCGCGGCTTCACCCTGGAAGATGAGACCAGCCATGCGCAAGTGGCGGTCTTGAGTTACGACTTCTGGACGCGCCGCTTCGCGCGCGCTCCCGGAGTGCTGGGCCAGACACTGTATGTCAAAGGCGTGCCGTTGACCATTGTCGGCGTGTCGGCTGCGGGCTTCACCGGGCTGGAACGGGGGAAGGGCGACACCGACTTCTGGATCCCACTGCAGAATCGGGTGGACCTCAATGCATGGGGTGACTCGGGCAAGGATGGCAAGACGTTTTATGGTCTGCCGGACTGGTGGTGCCTGTTGCTGACCGCGCGGCTTGCTCCGGGAGTGACACCGCAACAGGCCGTCTCGCGGCTGCAGGCGCAGTTTCAGAACGCGGCTTACGTCGGAGTGGAGCATCCAGAGGCGGGGGAGGAGAAGCCGGTGCTATCGCTGACTCCGGCGCGTGGGTTGGACGAATTTGCCGAGGACTATCAACGGCCACTGTATTTACTGATGAGCCTGGTCGCTTTGGTGCTGCTGATCGCGTGCACCAACGTTGCGCTGTTGCTGATTGCGCGGAACCAGTCGCGCCAACGGGAGTTCAGTTTGCGACTGGCCATCGGCGCGGGGCGCATGGATCTGTTTCGCCAACTGCTTACCGAGAGCCTCTTACTGGTCATCGCCGGCGGCGCGTTGGCTTGGGCTTTTGCAGCGCCTGCGACACGAGCGTTGGCTGCATGGTCGCAACTGGAGACCAGCCTGCAACCGGATCGCTCGGTGCTGTTCTTTACTCTCGGCATATTGGCGCTGGCGGCGCTGGTATTTGGGCTGGCTCCTCTGCGCAGTGCATTGTCGGTACCGGCGGGACTGGCGTTGAAGAGTTCGGGCGTGGCGGCGACGCAGGACAAGCACAAGTCGCGCTTCGGTCAGATCGTGGTGGCGGCGCAGATGGCGATGTGTATTGTGTTGCTGGTGGCTGCGGGACTGTTGCTGCGCACGCTGCGCAACCTGGAGAAGGTGCCGCTGGGCATGCGAACTCAAGGACTGCTGGTTTTCGGGATCAATCCTCAGAGACTGCATTCGAGAGAGGAGACGGTGCAGTTCTACCAGACGCTGCTGGCGCGGCTGCGGCCCTTGCCGGGTGTTGAATCGGTTTCGCTAGTCGATGATCGTCCGGGCTCGGGATGGAGCAACAATGACGCGGCGGTCGTGGACGGCGCAAATCCTCACATCACCACGGGAAAGTTTGCTCCTTTGCGCGGCAACGATGTAGGGCCCGACTTTTTTCACGTGATGGGAATTCCGGTGCTCGAGGGCCGCGGGATCACCGAGTCGGACAGCGCTGATTCGCAAAAGGTCGTGGTGATCAACCAGACATTCGCCGAGCGCTATCTGGCCAATCAGAATCCGTTGGGGCACCACGTCGGAGAAAAGCCCAACGAAAGAACGATCGTCGGGGTCGTCGGCAACAATAAGTACACAAGCCTGAGCGAGAAGGACATGCCGATGATCTGGACTCCCTACACGCAGGTGGGCGGAGGCGGTGTAGGAGCGATGAATGTCGAGATGCATGTCGAGGGCGATCCGATGGCGATGTTGCCTACCGTGGCGAAAGCGGTGCGCGACATCGACCCCAACCTGCCCCTGGAAAAACCGATTGCGCAGCAGGCGCAGTTTGAGGAGTCCATCTCGCAGCAACGAATGTTCTCCAAGCTGTCGGTGTTCTTCGGATTGCTGGCTGGACTGCTGGTCGCGACCGGTCTTTATGGAACTCTGGCGTACCGGGTCAACAACCGGACGGTCGAGATCGGGGTTCGCCTCGCGGTGGGCGCGCAACGCGAGCAGGTGTTGTGGATGATCTTGCGCGAAAGTCTGGTGGTTGCTGCCATCGGAGTCGGCGTTGGATTGCCGCTGGCTCTCATGATCTCGCGACTGTTGCGCTCCATGCTGTTCGGAGTGGGCCCGAACGACCCGCTGACGTTTGTGGGCGCACTGGTGGCAGTCATTGTGGTGGCGCTGGCCGCCAGCTTGATTCCCGCACGCCGCGCCGCGAGCATCGATCCCATGAAGGCGTTGAGGGCGGAATAGCGGAGTGCGTGAAAAAGCGGGGCGGCGCATGAGATCTTCCTGTCGTTGCCCCGCTGATTTCCTACAAACAGACTTCGATCACAGGTGATGCAGAGCCTTCGTCTTTCCCTGTGCTGGAACTGCTGGAGTGGTCGCCGGCTGCTTGGTGCTGCTCGGCGCAGGCACCGTAATGTTCTGCTTACCGCTCAGGGTTGTGCCCTGAATGCTGTAGTTGGGCACAGTTTGCGCGAACGTCGGCAGATTGTTGGCCCGCACCTGGGTGAAGGCTTCGAAACCGGAAGCCAGCTTGATCAGAGTCGGCTCGCTAAATGCCGTTCCGAAGAAGCTGATTCCCATGGGCGCCCCAAACACCATGCCTGCCGGCACCTGAATGATCGGATATCCCTCTGCTGCCGCCAGACTCGACGTGCCATAAATGAAGTGGTCTCCGAAGATCAAGTCGGTGGCCCACGCCGGATTATCGGTAGCCGTGACCACCGCGTCAAGATTGAACATCGTCAGCGCGGCGTCGATGCCGTTCACTCCATAGGCCTTGTCCTCGGCAAGCGCCTGGTTGTAGGTCAGGCCGCCGAACACCGGTTGCGGGTCATTAGGACCGGGGAGGAGCGATTCACATTGCAACCATATGTCCTGGTTGAAGAACGGCATCTCGACGTTCGCGTGGGCGTTGTTGAAATCAATCGCCGTTTGCAAAGTGCCACCCGCCACAGGAACGCCCACTCGCGTGGCGAAGTACGCCTGCACATCGTTCCTGAAGTCAAAATCCAACACCAGGGACTCACCCGGACCGCCGCCATTGCCGAACCCTGTGAAACCGGCGGCGTCCAAGTCGATCACGGTAGCGCCTGCAGCGGTGAGTGCCGCGAACGCGGCTTCGTACGCGTCCTGCACCACCTGAGGCGTAACGACAAATGGATCAAATCCCGTTAGTCCCAGGCGAGTGAGTCCCAGGCGCGCGCCTTGCAAGCCGTTCGGATTGAGGAACTGCGTGTAGTCGGTGGGGATGTTTGTAGGACGTGTGAAACGGCCCTGCCATCCCAGCGGAACGCCGGCGGTGGCCGGATCTCGTCCGTCATACGTGCGGCTTTGTACAACGCCCAGCGCCACGGCGACGTCAGCCACGTAGCGGCCGTGGGGACCGAAGGTGTCCTGCGTGTGCGAGATTGGCACGATGCCGGCGCGGCTCGTCAGTCCAACCGTCGGCTTCAAGCCCACCACACCACTCGCATTGGCGGGACAAACAATGCTGCCGTCGGTCTCCGTACCGAACGACACTGCCACGAAGTTTGAGGAAGCTGCCGCAGCTGAGCCGGCACTCGATCAGCATGGGTTGCGGGCGATTCCGTAGGGATTGTTGGTCTGCCCACCGCGGCCTGACCATCCGCTGATTGACTCGAACGAGCGGAAGTTGGCCCACTCGGACAGGTTGGTCTTGCCAAGAATGACCGCGCCGCCTGCGCGCAGGTTGGCGGCTACCGTTGAGTCCCGCAGGGCGGGGTGACCAACCAGTGCAAATGATCCCGCGCTAGTTTGCATCTGGTCGCCGGTATCGACGTTGTCTTTCAAGAGCACGGGAATGCCGTGCATGGGGCCTAAGACGATCCCTTTCTGACGCAACTTGTCCATTTGGCGCGCTATCTTTAACGCGTCAGGATTCAGCTCAATGACCGCGTTTACGCCCGGGCCGTTCTGGTCGATGGCCAAGATGCGATCGATGTAATAGTCGGTCAGTTTCTCCGACGTGAGTTTTCCTGCGGCCATGGCCGCTTCAAGCTGGGCGACCGTCATTTCGTTGTAGTTGTGCGGAACGTTGGTCGGCTCTTTCGACTGCGCGACGCCGCTGGCCGCATACAGAGTCGAAGTGAGCAGAGTTGCAATAAGGATTGTGCGTAATTTGGGGGACATCATCTCGTTCCTCCTGAAAAGCGCCGGCTCTGTGATGCCGGAGTTGGAAAGTTAGAGAAGAGGCGCGCTGGTGGTGCGGAAGAGAGTTTTGGCGGCTGTCCAACCGGTGTGGCGCCGATCATCCGCCAAGGCCGCTGAAATTCTGTGGCCTGAGGTTTTGATTGTCAAGGGGAGCATGCAAACTTTATGGAAACTTTTTGCGTGCTGACTTAGAACCCCGCACCTAAGCGCCAGATCGACTCGAAGTTTGACCTTCGTGCCATATGGACTTATTCTGTCGCAGCGGCGGCCTAAGGAATTCGAAAGGTCCCACGAAGCAGGGAAACGTCCGACGGTCGTTGTCGCTCACGCGGGATGTGGCGGTCCGTTGGGGTGATGTCACATGGACACCGACAATTTGCCTTCGTCCGACCGAAGCTGGATTGAGGCCAACTTCCATGCCCTTATGGAGGCTGCGCCCGATGCCATGCTCATCGTGGATGGGCATGGCCGGATTATGCTCGCCAACCGTCAGACCGAGCACTTGTTCGGTTACGCAAACCAGGAGTTGCTCGGCCGGAAGGTTGAGGTCCTCGTTCCCCCGCGTTTCCGGTCCAAACATCCCGGCCATCGATCAGCCTACTTTGCGGGCGATCCCCACGCTCGTCCGATGGGCGCCGGCCTGGACCTGATTGGCATTCGCAAAGACGGCACGGAATTTCCGGTTGAGATCAGTCTGAGCCCGCTAAAGACGCCGGACGGCATGATGGTGGTAAGCGCCATCCGAGATGTCAGCGAACGCCGGGGCGCGGAAGAGCGATTTCGCGCGCTGCTGGAGTCTGCTCCCGACGCCATGGTGATCGTGGACCAGCGCGGAAAGATCGTGCTGGTGAACTCGCGCACCGAGGAACTGTTCGGATATAAGCGCCAGGAACTGCTGGGATACTCGGTGGAGGTCCTGATCCCAGAGCGATTCCATAACCGCCATCTGCATCACCGGGGCTTGTTTTTCGCCGATCCGCGCCAGCGTCCCATGGGGGCCGAAATGGAACTCTTCGGCTTGCGCAAGGATGGAAGAGAGTTTCCGGTTGAAATCAGCCTCAGCCCGATCAAGACAAAGGAAGGGGTACTGGTCAGCAGCGCAATTCGGGATATGACATCGAGAAAACGGGCGGAAGACAAGTTCCGCTCGCTGCTGGAGGCCGCTCCCGATGCCATGGTGATTGTGGACAGCGCAGGAAAGATAACGCTGGTGAACGCCCAGGTGGAGAAGCTGTTCGGCTATACCCGTTCGGAACTGATCGGCCGCACGGTGGAGTCTCTCATACCTGAACGTTATCGTGGGCAGCATCCGCGGCATCGCGGAGCGTTTTTTGCCGAACCCAGAGTGCGTCCTATGGGCATGGGGCTTGACCTGTTCGGATTGCGAAAGGACGGCAGCGAATTCCCAGTTGAAATAAGCCTCAGCCCGTTGACCACGGAAGAAGGCACGTTCGTTACCGGCGCGATACGCGACGTGACGGGGCGGAAGCTGGCCGACCAACAGATCAACAAACTGAACGACGAGCTGGAGCTGGCGCTGCGGCGGTCGGAGAAGCTCGCCTCGACCGGACGTCTGGTTGCCACCATCGCCCACGAGATCAACAATCCGCTCGACTCGCTGCGTAGCGTCGTGTACCTGCTGGAACAGGACGCCAGCCTCGATCCCAGTGCGCGGGAACTGGTAAGGCTGGCCGAGCAGGAGGTCGACCGGCTCGCCACCATCGCCCGCCAAACGCTGGCTCCGCATCGCGAGACCAAGCTTCCCGTGGTGACGAATATTGCGCAACTGCTCGACGATGTCTGCGCCGTGTTCCGCAGCAAACTGCAAGACATGGACATCGAGCTGCATCGGGACTACAAGACAGAGGGCGAGGTCACCATCTATGCCAGCGACTTGCGCCAGGTTTTCAACAACGTGATCGGCAATGCCATCGACGCCATCGGACGAAAAGGTGAACTGCATCTTTCCATCGAGCGATCTGCGGGAAATGAGGTCACGGTCAAGATCGGTGACAGCGGCTGCGGCATTCCTCAGGAGAACCTGAAGGCAATCTTCGAGCCA
Source organism: uncultured Acidobacteriaceae bacterium (assembly GCA_963699185.1). Lineage (GTDB taxonomy): Bacteria > Acidobacteriota > Terriglobia > Terriglobales > Acidobacteriaceae > DASRAA01. Next base: position 4,353,182 of record OY969419.1, read on the forward strand.
TTTTTTACGACCAAAGGCGAGAAAGGCACTGGCATAGGGCTGTGGGTAGTAAAAGGGATCGTGGATAAGGTGGGCGGCAGGATTGAAGTGGTCAGCCAAACCACGGGCAAGACGGGCACGTGCTTCAGCGTCATACTTCCCACGGTAGGCGGCGCAGCAGAGGTTCCCCAAAGCAGAGAGGAAACCGCGTAGCGCGTCGGAGGCTCGTCAGTCGGAGTCCGGGCTCCGGTAATGCTTCGTCTGACTCATGCAGACCTGCGGTTTGTCCCGTTTCGTTGATTCGTTTCTTGCCTGCGTAGTACCATCGCCAACGGGCCGTAATTTTTCGTCAGGAGTCGGTGTTTTCGCAGGCATGAGGTTTCTACGCTGCACGGTAGCTCCGGCCCTGCTGTGCGCTGTGCTGTTCAGCGCGGGCTGCGAAACCGACCAACCCAAGAAGACCGCCGCCAAGGTCCCGGCGCAGGCTACCGCTCCCACTGCAGTTGCATCCAAGACAGACCCCGCTGCTCCTCCGCCTGCGGCAGCGCCGGCAACGGCTCCGAGTCCGCGGTCGCAAGCAACCGACACCCTGATCGCCCAGGCGGAAAAACTCTACGCTGCCGGACAGGCCGACTACCGGGCGGGACACCTCGACGCCGCCAAGCAGAATTTCGACCAGGCTTTCAATGTCCTGCTGTCGAGCAAGATCGAGGTTCGCGACAACCCTCCCCTGGAGCATGAGTTCGACAAGATCGTCGAGGGCGTCCGCCAGCTCGAAATGGTTGCGCTGCAGCAGGGTGACGGCTTCACCGAGCAGCGGTCCGAGCCTGCCCCGATTGACGAAGCCAACGATATTACGTTCCCAGTCGATCCTAAAATCCGCGCCCAGGCTGAGGCGGAGATCAAGACGACCAAGTCCGACCTGCCGCTCATGCTCAATGACCAGGTCGCGATGTTCATCAACTATTTCTCCAGCACTAAAGGACGCCACACTCTGGAGCACGGTCTGGCTCGCGCCGGCCGCTACCGCGAAATGATCTCTACGACCCTCAAGCAGGAGGGCGTTCCCCAAGACCTGATTTATCTAGCGATGGCCGAGTCGGGTTTCCAGCCGCTGGCGGTGTCGCGCGCCAGTGCCCGCGGCATGTGGCAGTTCATGTCGGGAAGCGGCGCCTTATACGGGCTGGAGCGTGACTGGTGGGTCGATGATCGCCAGGACCCGCAGAAATCCACCCGAGCGGCGGCCCGCTATCTGAAGGATCTCTACGCCCAGCTCGGCGACTGGTATCTGGCCATGGCGGCGTATAACTCTGGCGCTGGAACAGTCCAGCATGCTGTTGAACGCACCGGTTATGCCGATTTCTGGGAGCTCTACCGACGCGGAGTTCTGCCCCAGGAAACCCGCAACTACGTGCCAATTATTGTGGCCGTCACCATCATGGCCAAGAATCCCACCCAATACGGCTTGGAGAGCGTCGTCCCCGAACAGCCGGTTGCGATGGACCAGGCGACTATTAACTACCCGGTTGATCTCCGCCTTGTCGCGGAGTGTCTGGACACTTCGGTAACCACCCTGCAGGAGCTGAATCCCAGCCTGCTGCGAATGACTACCCCCAAGGACCAGACCTTTACGCTCAACCTGCCGGCCGGGTCAAAGGACAAGTACGAGACGGCCATCGCATTGATTCCACCGGATATGCGCACGTTCTGGCGCTACCACCGGGTGGAATATGGCGAGTCGCTGGCCTCGATCGCCCACAAGTACCACACCTCGACCAGCTTGATCGCCGAGGCCAACAACCTTCCGGACGACGAGGTCAGGTACGGTTCCAAGCTGATCATTCCTATCGCTCCGGGCAAAGGCGGTGTGACCGTCGCCTACTCCAAGAAGCCGACTCACTATAAGGTGCGTAAGGGCGATACGGTTGGATCCATCGCCGACGACTATGAGGTCCCGGTCGACAAGTTGCGCAAATGGAACCACCTGCGCGGCAACACCGTCGCCGTTGGACGGACCCTGGTGATCTATAAGCCGGTGGCGGGAAGCAGCGCCGAATCGGGGTCTGCGGGCAGCGATCCGCCGCCGCCCAAGTCCGGCAAGAAGGACAAGACCCCAAAATCGGCCAAATCGGGTTCCAAAGCGGGCACAGCCCAGTCCGCCACGCTTCATAAGGTGAAGCCTGGCGAGACCCTCAGCGGCATCGCCGAGTCGTACAACACGACCGTCGCCAACCTGAAAAAGAACAACGCCAACCTGACCGCCAACCTGCGGGCAGGAGAGGTGCTCGTGATCCGAAAGTAACCCCCGCGCCGCCCCGTGTGTGAGCTTCATCACTCTTATTTGTTTGTGCCCTTCCCTTGTCGCGGACGATCTGATACAACAAGGCGCGTCGCAGTATGAGCACGCCGCGACACCACAACCGGCGCACCGTTTCGCCGTGCTATAATCGCGCGCCTGTTGATGCGGCATTGTTTGCGGTTCAACTTTTAATCAGCCTTGCGAGCTGCCTCCGTTCCATAGCGGAGTCCGGCAACCTCAGGAGGACACATGACGGCTTTCGACGAAACACTTTACGGTCGTGATGACGAAATGGACGACTACGGAGACGGCGCCTACGGCGATTCGCTCGACGACGAGGAATACGAAGAGGAAGAAGAGGAAGAAGAAGAGCCCGAATCGGTTTCTGTAATCGAAGAAGTGGTGGAGGTGGAAGACAGCGAACCGGAAGAGACGACGGTCACGACTGCTCCGCCGAAACCTAAACCGGCCAAGGCGGCGAAACCACCCGCGCCTCCGAAGCCTGCGGCCGCCAAGCCCGCGCCTCCTCCGCCCGCTCCTCCAGCGGCGGCCAAGAAGGCTCCGGCCAAAAAGGCTGCGCCCGCAAAGAAGAAGGCGGCCCCAGCGAAGAAGAAAGCCGCTCCGGCGAAGAAGAAGGCCGCCTCGAAACCAGCGAGGAAAGCGGCCAAGAAAGCCGCGGCGAAAAAGCCGGCGAAGAAGGCTGCTAAAAAAGCGGCCAAGAAACCAGCCAAGAAAGCCGCGAAGAAATCGAAGGGCCGTCGGCGTTAGGCGGCCGCTGAAATCGGTAGACACGATCCCCAAACAAGCCAAGCTTGTGTGGGGATTTTTTGTGGGCGCGCAAGAAACGTGACGTTCTTACGCAACTGAATTAGGATTGCTTCGGCAAATTTACTCTCACGATCTATCGAGGTGGCTACTTGATCGACAATCCCTGGACTCGCCGTCAATTCATGCGCATCGGAGCGGGCGCTGTCGCCGCCGGTGCCGCTGCGAAAGTCACTTTGCTAGAACCCTCCGCGCTCTGGGCTTCGGCCACGCAGGCGGCACCCAGTGATACTGTGCGATTTGTCTCCATTGGCACGGGCGTGCGCGGATGCGAACTGCTCAAAGCCTCGCTGCGCGTGCCCGGAATTGAATGCGTCGGCGTCTGCGATCTGTGGGAGGGCCGCCTGACGGCCGGTCAGGAAGCCGTCAAGAAGACGGTTGCAACAACTCGCAACTATAAAGAGGTGCTCGATCGAAAGGACGTGGACGCCGTCATCGTTGCCGTCACCGATCACCAGCATCGCCGCGTGGTGGTCGATGCCTGCGCCGCGGGCAAGGACGTCTACTGCGAGAAGCCGCTCTCCCATACCGTGGACGATGGGTTCGCCATGATCGCGGCGGCGCAGAAAAACAAACGCATTCTGCAGGTCGGCAGCCAGCGCGTCAGTTCCATCCTTTATGAGAAGGCCCGCGAAATCTACGCCTCAGGTATGTTGGGCGATGTCTATAACATTGATGCCTACTGGGACCGAAATACCGCCAGCGGCGCATGGGTCTATCCCATTCCTCCCGGCGTGAATGACCAGAACATCGACTGGACCGCATTCCTCACCGGCGCACCGAGCATCCCGTTCGATCCCACACGCTTCTTCCGCTGGCGCTGCTTCACCGACTACGGCGAAGGACTGGCGGGCGACCTGTTCGTCCACTTGATCTCGGGGATCATGTTCATCACCGGAACCAACATGGTGGCATCGCGCGCCCAGTCCTCCGGGGGACTCTTCCGCTGGAAAGATGGCCGCCAGTTCCCCGACCTTATCGAGACCATGTATGACTACCCGAACTTCCGCGTCGCTGTGCGCTGCAACCTGAATAATGAAGGCGGCGAGTTCATCGGATTCTACGGCACCAAGGGAACGCTGCTTATCAAGAACGCGACCCTGACCTACACGCCACAGGATACGGCCCCGGAACCGGAAGGCTACTCAGTCGTCGGATGGCCCAAGGAACTGCGCCTGCAGTACGTCGCGCAGTGGGAGCAGGAGCATCCTCTCCCCGCACCATTCACTTCGAAGGTGGTCGACGAGGGCGGAACGTTTGTCCCGCCGCCGGGATACAGCGACGTGGTGGATCACGAAGCCAATTTCTTCAGCGCCGTGCGCAGTCGCAAGCCCTGTGTCGAGAACGAGGTGTTCGGCAACAACGCGGCCATCGGCTGCCATCTCGCGAACTACGCGTACTTCAACAAGAAGATCGCGACCTGGGATGCGTCGGCGAAGAAGATCACGGGGTAGCGCGGCCCTTCGCGCATCGTCTTGAGCTTCGGGTTGGAAGATAGATTTCGACCCGGAGCTCACGAATGGCAAGCTCTTAGCATTTTGCGATCTCCTAGTCTCTCAGCTAAGCTCGGAATGCCGGTTTGTCCGGCAGAGCCTTCCAAATCTGGGGATGTGGTCCAACGGATCAGGGCACATGGCTTCGAACCATGAGATCAGAGTTCGATTCTCTGCATCCCCGCCAGTTTTCTCGCGCTCGCGTTGAGTGACAATCGTTCCGCAGTCCGCTTGCATTACCATGATCTCGTCGGCATCTCGAACCGGAGCGGGAGACCCCTGGCATGGCAACAATTCGCAGCGGCGATGCCCAACTGTTCTTCGAAACTGTCGGCAGCGGCCCTGCGGTGGTGCTCCTGCATCCGTTTCCGCTGAGCCATCGCTTCTGGGGTGCCGTCGTACCCCACCTCGCCACGCGGTATCGGGTTGTCTTGCCCGATCTGCGCGCGCACGGTGATTCTGAGGCCGGAGACCGTCCCGTGACCATGGCGAAACTCGCCGACGACCTCGACCTCCTGTGTCGCGAGTTGGACATCATCCGCGCGATCTTCGTTGGAGTCTCCATCGGGGGCTACACGTTGTTTGAATTCTGGCGAAGCTTCCGCGCTCGCGTCGCCGCTCTCGTGCTGACGAACACTCGCGCCGGCGCTGAGACTCCCGAGGGACGCTCGGCGCGTTTGCAGATTGCCGACAAGGTAGAGCGCGAAGGCACCGCAGCATTCATCGACGACTCAATGCAGAAGCTCTTTTCGAAGACCACGCTGGCTAACCGTCCTGACATCGTGGACGCGGCGCGCGCCATGGCGAAGCAAATGTCACCCGCCGACGTCGCGCAGGTGCAACGCGGTATGGCCGATCGTCCCGATTCTGTTCCGACACTGGCTACTATCAGTGTCCCGACCCTCGTGATTGCTGGGGAAGACGACAGCGTTCCACTCAGCGAACTCGAACTGATGCACCAGCGGATTGCGGGCAGCCAGTACCGTGTCATAGCGAAGGCAGGACATTACGCAGCTATGGAACAGCCCGCCGAGTTCGCGCGCCTGCTGCGGACATTCTTCGACACGTTGCCGTGCGGTTGAGGCGTTCAGCCGAAGTCCATCGGCTGCTACTTCTTTATGGACTTGCCGTCCATGACGGTCGTCCAGTTGGTGCCATCCTGCGACATTTCGTATTTGAATGTGTACGCAGTTGGTGACACGATTTTCATGGTGTAGCGGCCCTTGAAGGTTTGGCCACCCATGTTCTCGTCACTCGTCCAGGTCCACGTGTCGCCGGCAACGGTGCCCTCTGAGTGATTGGCTTGGCCCATGCTGTCGTATTCGTTATAGGTGTAAACCTTTTTGTCCGGGTCGTAGCCCATCACAGCAAGAGACATACCGTCTCCCATGGCGCCCGTGAATTTCGAGTGCATCACCAGGAAGAACTTGCCTTCCATCCATTCCGCGTGGTCGGTGGAGGTCATCTTACCGCCAGGTCCCATGGGGCTCGGTTTCAGATCGGCCTCCGTGCTCCAGGTGCCCGCGAGATAGTCGAGTTTGCTCAGCTCCGGCGCGGGCTTGGGCATGGGCATCTGTGCCATAGCCGAGGTGCCGAGAAACACAGTTACAAACAGACAAGTGAGGGACATGCTGATACGACGCATAGGTTCGCTCCTTGGTAGTTGAGTTCGATAACGACGGCGGGGACCCTGAGTGCCCGACATAGTATGTCGGCGGCAAGGGGAAGTCAATCGGGCAGGCGGCGTGTAGTCCGCTTTTGTGACCGCAGTCACGACGGCTTCCTCGCCCTCTTGAGTAGAATGAGAATGTCATGATCGATGCCTTTCTCATTGCGGAAAAGACCGTCATCACGGCGAAGGGCGACAGCGAACCCCTCGACGTGAGCGCTGCCGCCAATCCGGCTTTTCTCGCCACCCTTACGATCACCAAGATCGTTGAGCAGGAGTCGTTCGAGCTTTCGTTCTTCACCTCGGCCGATGGCGCAGCCTGGGAAGCCAAGCCAGTCGCCTCGTTGCCGCAGAAGTTTTACGTCGGCGAGTACCCCCTGCTGGTGGACTTGTCGAAGTCCAATGGCGCGAAGTATGTGCGCGCCCACTGGGAGGTGGCTCGCTGGGGACGCGGTCCGGTTACGCCCGACTTCGAGGTTTCTCTGCGCGTGCGCGAAATTCCCGCCGAACTTCTGCAGGACGCCCGCGCCGAAGCCGCCACTCGCCGCTGACGGCTCGCGTCGTTTGCTCCCGGCACTCCTTCCGGTAATGTAGATTCAGGACACATCCTTCATGCCCGAAAATGAGCCAGTAGTCATTCGTCCAGCGCGCAATGTTCTGGGAAGCATTCGCGTTCCAGGCGATAAGTCGATTTCGCACCGCTATGCCATGCTGGCGGCGCTGGCCCCGGGACGTTCGCGCTTCGAGAATTACTCTCCCGGCGCCGACTGCAATAGCACCTTGGGCTGCGTGCACGCCTTGGGTTGCACCGTCGAGCGCGACGAAAAAGGCGCGGTTGTCATTGATGGCATCGGGGCGGAATTGCACGCTCCCAGCACACCGCTCGACTGCGGCAACTCCGGTTCCACCATGCGCATGTTGTCAGGCATCGTGGCGGCGCAGCCATTTACCAGCGAGCTGATCGGCGACAAGTCGCTTTCCCGCCGCCCCATGAAGCGCGTGATGGAGCCGTTGCGCAAAATGGGCGCGGAGATTGCCGCCATCGACGACCATGCTCCGCTGCGCATTACGGGTACGCGCCTGAAAGGCATCGACTACGCCGTTCCGGTCGCCAGCGCGCAGGTCAAGACCTGCCTGCTGTTCGCGGGCCTGCTCGCCGACGGACAGACGACCGTGGAAGAGCCCACACCCACGCGCGATCATGGCGAGCTGGCACTGCGCGCCTTCGGCGCAGAAGTGTACCGCTCTCGAAACTCCGTAACCATCGTGGGCGGCCAGGCGCTGCATCCGCTGGACGCGTTCATCGCCGGCGACAGCTCTTCCGCGGCGTTCTTTCTGTGCGCGGCGGCTATCTTCTCGAAATCCAACCTCGTGATCGATGGTGTGTTGCTGAATCCCACCCGCTCGGCGCTGCTCGATGTGCTGACCGGCATGGGAAGCCGCGTCTCCGTCCTCAATATCGAGGAGGTACACGGCGAGTTAGTCGGCACCATCTCGCTCACGCCCGGCAAGGCAAAGCCGTTCGAGATCTCCGGCGCGCTCACCGCCCTGCTCATCGACGAGCTGCCGGTGCTGGCGGCGACCGCTCCCTATGGCGCCGGACTCGTGGTGCGTGACGCCGGCGAACTGCGGGTGAAGGAATCAGACCGGCTCACCGCCGTCGCGCGCAACTTAGAGGCGATGGGCGCGCAAGTGGAGCAGGCTGCCGATGGCTGGCGCATTCCCGGCGGCCAGAAGCTGCACGGCGCTGAGATCGAGAGCTTCGGCGATCACCGCATTGCAATGGCGTTTGCCATCGCGGCACTCAGGGCGGAGGGCGACACGCTCATTCGCAATTCCGGGTGCGTGGCGATTTCTTATCCCAGCTTCTTCGACGATTTGGAGAAGCTGCTAGAGCGCTAGCAAAAAGAACCGGGCGCCCAGAGACCTGCTCCATCGGCGCCCGTGAAAAATTGTTGATCTCTTAATATTCCGACTCGTCCGGTTCTGGCCGATCGCCCTCATCCGGCGCAATCGCGAACTCAGCGCTTGGCTCCTCAACTTCGCTCACCGTCGCCGCCTCGCCATCTTTCCGTTTCAGCCGCACAACCGTGATCTTGGCGAACCCTTCTTCGAACTTTGGTGGACGCAGCTTGCTGGCCATGCGCAGCATCACGTCCTCGGGAACGTTGCGCTCGCGTCGGCGATTGCGCTCGATGCACACCTCGGGCGGAACATCGAAAAATACGGCCTGCGCCTCATACCCGAAATCCTGCGCCAGCTTCACCCAACTGCGGCGCTCGTGCGGCGACAGGTTGGTCGCGTCCACGTAATTCCACGGACGCTTCGCCAGCAGCCGCGCGCGCAGCATCGAACGCAGCGTCGAGAACACCAGGTCCTGGTAGCGCTGTTCCGTGACATCGTCGAACAGCAGAATGCGCACCATGTCGCTGGACAGCGGCAGAATATTGTGGCGCTTGAACCACGTGCTCTTGCCCGAGCCGGGGAGGCCAATCGCCAGCACCACCGCGCCCTTGGTCTTCTTCAACTCATGCGGAGCGGGCGGCCTCGCAGCCGCGGCTGCCGCGTCCGTCAATTCCGGAGCCGTATCTGCCTCAGAAGCTTCGCCCGTAGGCCCACCCGGCGTCGGCATTGCCGGTGCCTGAGACGGTACTTGCGGCCGACCGCCTCGTCCGCGGCGTCCCCGGCGTCGGTTGCGATCGCGATCACGGCGCGGTCCCTGCGGAGGCTGTTCCCCGCCCCCGGTCTGGGCCGTGGGCTGGCTTTCCTCGGTCGGCGAACTGGCGGCTGCTGGCGCTTCATGCTCGGGCTCGTCCGCGCGATTGCCAATGTTGTCGTCAACGACTGGTTCGGGAAACTTAGGTTGGAGAGGCGCCGGCTGGTCCGTGCCCTGTTTTTCGGTTTGCTCTTTGCGCCGCTTCGAACGGTCGCGCATCCATCTGCGCATATTGCACTTGTAACACGCTGGGGCTGCTGGCGGCAATGCTGCCTCCAATTGCCACCTCGCGCCATTACCCACCCTTATGTGACTTACGGCATACCCATTGTGTGACACCCGCCATTTGCTGCTCCCCCCGCTGGATGCTAACCTTTTACTTCCGGCAACTGTTGCGGGTTTGCATTCCTACTCCGGTGGTTTCGGATTCATTGGCTCCAACTACATTCTTAGAGAGGTGACATGGCGATTAAGGTAGGCATCAACGGTTTTGGCCGCATCGGCCGCAATGTTTTTCGTACCGCACTCAATGACAAGGGTATTGACATCGTAGCCGTCAACGACCTGACCAGCCCCAAGACTCTGGCCCATTTGTTGAAATACGACTCCGTTCTGGGCAACCTGTCCAACAACATCACCGCGTCCGAAGACTCCATTACTGTTGATGGCAAGAAGATCCGCGTGTTCTCCGAAAAGGAGCCCGCCAAGCTCGACTGGAGTTCGCTCGGCGTGCAGGTCGTCATCGAGTCCACCGGGCGCTTCACCAAGGCCGAGCAGGCCAGGGAGCACCTGAAGGGCACGGTCAAGAAGGTCATCATCTCGGCCCCGGCGACTGGCGAAGACATCACCATCGTGATGGGTGTCAACGAAGACAAGTACGACGCGAAGAAAGACAACATCATCTCCAACGCATCGTGCACCACGAACTGCCTGGCGCCCGTGGCCCTGGTGCTGAACGACAAGTTCAAGATCGTCAGCGGCACCATGACCACGATTCACTCCTACACCAACGACCAGGTAATCTTGGACTTTCCGCACAAGGACCTGCGTCGCGCTCGCGCGGCGGCTTTGTCCATGATTCCGACCTCGACCGGCGCGGCTAAGGCGCTCTCGCTTGTGATTCCCAGCTTGAAAGGCAAGCTGGACGGGTTCTCGATGCGCGTGCCCACGCCGAACGTTTCGGTGGTTGACCTCGTCGTGTTCGTGGAGAAGGCCACCACGGTGGATGAAGTGAACGCGGCCCTCAAGGCAGCTGCTGACGCCGGCCCGCTGAAAGGCTACCTTGGCTACGAGACCGCCGAACTGGTTTCATCCGACTACAAAGGTGACTCGCGGTCCTCGATCGTGGACGCTCCTATGACGCGTGTGGTTGCCGGTAATTGCGTGAAGGTCATCGCGTGGTACGACAACGAGTGGGGATACTCTTGCCGTGTGCGAGACCTGATCCATTACATTGCCGGCAAGGGCCTGTAGTCCCACGCTGTAGGACTAGGCAGGCTGCGCTGGGGCGCGAAGTTTGCTATGACGGTATTCCGGTAGGTCGCGAGGCCTGCCGGCAGGCCCCATCGGTTCCTGTTCCACGCCTCGTCGGTCTGTTTTCCGGCTTGCACTTTGCCGCTACGGGGCGAAATTTCGGCTGAGCAGTTCAACGTGGCACACCACTGTATGCGGGGGCTGGTTTAATGTCGAAGTTGTCGATACGTGATCTTCCTTTGAGCGGTAAGCGAGTCTTCATGCGGGTGGACTTCAACGTCCCCCTCGATGACGGGCGGGTAATGGACGACACGCGCATCCGCGAAACCTTGCCCACCATCGAGTACGCCCTGCGGCACGGCGCTCGACTCATCCTGGCCTCGCACCTCGGCCGTCCCAAGGGCAAGCCCAATGCCAAGATGAGCCTGAAGCCGGTGGCCGAGCGGCTGCGCATTCTGCTGGATGAAGTACTGCGCCGTGGCGAAAACGTCGGATTCTCACCCGACTGCATTGGCCCCCAGGCCGAAGAGATGGCGACCAAGCTGGAGCAGGGCCAGACCCTGCTGCTGGAGAACCTTCGCTTCCACGCCGAAGAGGAAGCCAACGATCCCGAGTTCTCCCGCCACCTCGCCAAGCTTTGCGACTACTACGTCAACGACGCCTTCGGCTCCGCCCATCGTGCGCATGCTTCCACTGAAGGCATCACCCATTTCGTAGAAAAGAACGCAGCCGGTCTGCTCATGGAGAAAGAGCTCGAATACCTCGGCAAGGCGCTCAGCCATCCGCAGAAACCATTTGTCGCCATCCTCGGAGGAGCCAAGGTCAGCGATAAGATCGGCGTCATTCATCACCTCATGACCAAGGTGGACACGCTCATAGTCGGCGGCGGCATGGCGTACACCTTCCTCAAGGCGCAGGGACACGAGATCGGCAAGTCGCTGCTCGAAGCCGACAAAGTCGAACTCGCCAAACAGACTCTCGCTGAGGCCAAGGCAAAGCACGTGAAATTCCTGTTGCCGGTTGACCACGTCGTGGCCGATAAGGTCGCTCCCGACGCTCGCATTCAGAAGATCGGCGAGGGGCAGTCCATCCCGGCTGACATGATGGCGCTCGACATCGGGCCGAAATCGGTGGAGCTGTTTACCTCGGAAATCGCCAACGCCCGCACCATCGTCTGGAACGGTCCCATGGGCGTCTTCGAGATCGAAGCCTTCGCCAAGGGAACCAAGAAGATTGCAGATGCCGTCGCCGACAACGGCGCTGCCACCTCAATCGTGGGCGGCGGCGACAGTGTCGCAGCCGTCAAGGCCGCGGGAGTGGCCGACAAGATCTCCCACATCTCGACCGGCGGCGGCGCGTCGCTGGAGTTTCTAGAGGGGAAGAAGCTGCCCGGTGTGGAAGCGCTGACTAACAAGTAGTCTGGGACCAGGGCGTAATGTGCTTTCAATAGGACAAGTCCATTTCGGGTGAGCTTCGATGGCCGACATCAAAGAGTTACTGAAGCAAGGCACAGACCGACTGCTTATCGGGTTCGGCGCTGTACTGATATTCCTCAGTCTCTTCAGACTCATCGATATCAAAAAGCTAGATTTGCAACCCCAGCCGCCTTCGTATCTGACGCTTGTTTTAGGAATCTTGTTTGTAATCGCCGGTATTGGCTTTCACCTCGTCGAAGCGGGCATACCAGTAGGATTGTGGAGGTCGGGGATTGCTAAGGAGTCAAATGGGTGCCTCGTAAGGATCGGACAAGCTGATATCGCTGTCGTTTTCGGTCAGCTCGAAAATGCCGCTCTTCAGCATCAAGACGCTATTGTCCTTTTACCGGCTAACGAGTTTTTTGACGACGAGTGCATGCAAGATTCGAAAAGCTCTCTGGGGGCATTTGTCTTGAAGCACCTCGGCGGGAGGATTCACGAGCTGAGGGAGCTGTTAGCTGTGAGCCTGCGAAGCTACAAGACAGAGTTCGTCGAAAAGGAACAAGGTCACAACGCCGCAAGTTTCGGAGTTGGGGCTTGCGTCTACTTGGAAAACCCTCTGAAAACCCAGTGGCGGCTGCTATTCGCGGCGGTCACGACCAAGCGTGCTAAGCAAGGACTTCAGGCTTCCTCGCAGGATGTGATGCGCGTCGTTAGGGAAGCCGGTTGCAAGATGGCTGACTTCAGGGTCGATAAACTGATTTTGCCGATCATTGGAAGCGGACACGGCGGTCTCAGCCGCGAGGCGGCTCTCACGTGCATATTGATCGCGTTTGTCGAGCTCGCAAGAAGCCCAATTGGCCGAGGATTACGTCGGATCACGATCGTTGTTTTTCAGCAAAACGAGAAAAGTCACGCGGATTTGTCGAAACGGCAAGTTCGACGTGCGCTTGCGTTGGCGCGTTCCTGCTGCGAGTAGGGCTTGAATGCCGATGAGTGTAACCAGCAATCCCGAAGAAGCGAGCCTGATCATACAGTTCTACAGGGGGGCTGGGCGGGATGGTCGCGGGCGTACGCTCGCCGATGTACTCGGGTTCGATGATGACGAGCTTGAGCGCCACCATGATTTCATCCAATGGCTTTTTCCGTTACGAACCCGAAGCGGAGCAAACCCAACGGCACCGACCCTCACGCAGTACGACATCGACCGGTTCTTAGCGGACGCAAACCTTCGATCGCAGCTCCAACGGGCATCCGAACGTATGCTGAAGTTTTACGGCCTGACATTGTGCACTACCCCCGGCGTATTAGTCGTCCAAAAGTCGGCCAATTGGTCGGAACGTTCGGTGGTGTGGCTCTCGCTAAACAACCATAACCACCTTCGTATCACGCGAATTCTCACATCATTGCGAGAACTCGGACTACCAGAATTTGGCAAAGCATTCTATGATGCGCTGAAAACGATCTACAAATCTGAAGCCCAGGACAAGATCACACCCAAAAGTTTTCAATTCTGGACTAATGCTGTTTCATAACCAAGGACAACACGAAAATGCCACGTAAAAAACTCATTGCTGCCAACTGGAAGATGTACAAGACGCCCGAACAGACCTCCGCATTTTTCCAGGAGTTCCTGCCCCTCGTGGCCAACCACACGCGCGACGAAATTGTCGTCTGCCCGCCCTACATCGATTTGCAGACAGCCGTTGCCGCCGTCAAGGGCTCCAGCGTCGCGGTAGGTGCGCAGAACGCGCACTGGGAAAAAGAAGGTGCGTTCACCGGAGAGATTTCAGTCCCCATGCTGAAAGACATCGGTGTCACCCACGTGATTCTGGGACACTCCGAGCGCCGCCAGTACTTCAACGAGACCGACGACTCGGTCAACCGCAAACTGGAGTTCGCTCTCGAAGGCGGACTCACTCCCATCGTCTGCGTTGGCGAAGTTCTGGAAGAGCGCGAAGCCGGATTGACCGAAGACGTGTTGCGCCGCCAGTGTATGCGTGCCTTCAACGGCATCTCAGCCAAGAAGGCGGCGAAGATGTGTATTGCCTACGAGCCGGTCTGGGCGATCGGCACAGGGCTGACCGCCCTACCCGAGACAGCAGCGGATGCCCATTCCGTGATCCGGCACGAAGCGGCCAAAGCGTTCGGCGACGACTTTGCCGCTGCCCTGCGCATCCTATATGGCGGCAGCGTGAAGCCCGACAACGCCACGGCGCTCATGTCGGAAGAGGAGATCGACGGCGCGTTGGTCGGCGGGGCCAGCCTCGATCCCAAGAACTTCCTTAAAATTGTGCAATACTGACGAACTGTGAGCTGCGCGCACATCCTGCCGCTCACTTTGGAATTCCCCTTTCCCCGGTCGTTCGATCTCGCCGTTCAGCTAGTCTTGCACGGGCCCCTTTAGGAGGTAGTGCAATGAATGGGCCACCAGAGACTACGCCTGCCGCAGCCCTCAGCGACTATCTGGCTGCCGAACGAAACTCTCCTCGCCTGGATTCGCACCGGCCTGGCCCTGATGGGGTTCGGGTTCGTGGTCGCGCGTTTTGGACTCTTCCTGCAACAAGTCCAAATCATCGAGCACGCTCCCGTGCCACATTCCTACGGCCTGTCGCAATGGTTCGGCACCGCCCTGATCGCTGCGGGCGTGATCGTGGACCTGTTTTCAGGATGGCGCCATGTCCGATTGGTTCGGAGGTTGGATCGCGGTGAAGCCGGCCCTTACCTGCTAATTCAGACGGTTGCCATGGCTTTCTTCCTGGCATTGGTCGGACTGGCCATGGTGGTCTACCTTATTTCGATTCGAAGTTCCGCTCCTTCGCATCCTGTAAACGGTCAGGAGATTTCTATGACACCAACTCAAAACCGCGGGATCGTCGACGTCCCCAGCAATCACTCAGTTGACGAGACGGTCGAAAAGATTAAAGCGATTTTGCAGGCGAAAGGAGTCACCCTCTTCGCCCTGGTCGACCATAGCGGCGAAGCCGAAAAAGCAGGCGTGAAGATGCGTCCGACCAAATTGCTGATCTTCGGCAACGCTAAAGCCGGCACGCCTCTCATGCTGGCCGCGCCCAGCATCGCCATCGATCTCCCACTGAAGTTACTGGTCTCGGAAGACGCTCAAGGAAAAGTCTGGGTCTCTTACAACAGCCTGGAATACTTACAAGAGCGCCACGGCGTTCCTCCAGAGTTGATGCAAAATATAGCCGTCGTTAAAACGCTGGCAGCCAAAGCCGGAGAGTAACTCCGGCCAGCGCACAAAGGCCCGGGCCCCCGCATTTTCCTCGGCGACTTGTTCGCCAACCGGAGGACGCAAGATGCTCTCACCCACTAGGCCCTGCCCTATCTGCAGTCGCAGGCAGATTCTGAAAGCCGGCGCCCTGGCGCTGCTCCCACTCGCAATTCCTTCCGCGCTTTACGCACTCGCGGACCAGGCTCCCATGACCGCCAACGGCGGCACCGACCCTTACCCGATTCCCTGGCTCGACAAGAACGGCAGCCACAATCAGCCCGCAGGACCCAATCTGGAGCCGTCGCACATCTACCATTTCAAGGGACGCGTGGCGCGATGCAGCACCTTCACCGGCGCGGGCACCGATAACCAGGGAAATCGCATGACGGCGACAGCAACTGAAGGTTACAAAGTGGAGGTTGAAGGTTTGCTGATAACGTTTGAGTCTCAAGGGATAGTGGGAAGGGTAATCGACGATCCTTAAGGATGCCGTGATGCATGCCACGAAGGCGTGTGCGAATCGTGCGACGAACACCCCCGCTCAAGCTTCGCTTGAACGGGGCACCCTCAAGATTATTTCGCCGAAGTAGATGGGTTACCCGGGCCACCCGCCAGGAGCCAGCTTGCTATCCAGCTACTGAATCCTGTGCGTGACTCTCGGCACAACATGCGTCGCGATCTGCGCTGCTATGTCTCTCGATAGCCGTTCCGCCAACTCCGACCAGGATACATCGACCGTATCAGGCATGTTCTTCAGCGTGGAGTCGACACCCGAATGTCCCATTTGATAACTGATCAGGGCAGCATACAGACGACGGCCAGCCTCGTTGAAGGGGTGTATCGTTCTATCTTCTTTAGGCATGAGGACTGTCCTTTCAGAGAACCGAATACGTCACGCTGTACCAGAGCTCCGAAGTGAGCTAAAGCATTCATTCACGACCTTCTCCCCTGAATACACGATAGTCGATTATCCGGAGAAACAAATCCCCTGGCGGTGGGAGCCTGCGCTGACGAGTGCCCCGAATGAATTCCTTCAACGCAAAAATGTTTCGCCTAGGGTCTTCGTGCTCCAACACCAGAAGATCTACACGTATGAATCCTACGCTTCGGGGCGCCCAGCAAAATCCCCTCAATGCGTATAACCGCGATCTTGGGTTGACCCGCCTCTTTTCGCGGCCTACCATTACCGCCAATGGACGTCACGGCACCCAGCATGATTGGCCAGACCGTGTCCCACTACCAGATCGTGGGAAGGCTCGGCGGTGGTGGCATGGGCATGGTGTACGACGCCATCGACACGCGTCTCGGCCGTCACGTTGCCCTGAAGTTTATTCCTGATGAGATGGTCCACGACCGCAAGTCGCTCGACCGCTTTCTCTGGGAAGCCCGCGCCGCCTCGCAACTCAATCATCCCGGCATCTGCACCATCCACGACATCGAAGACGTCGATGGCCATCCCTTCATCGTGATGGAAAAGCTGGATGGCGTGAGCCTGAAAGACCGCATGCGCGGCAAGCCGATGGATATCGAGGAGGTCCTCGACATTGGCGTTCAGATTGCTGACGCGCTGGCCGCCTGTCACGCCAAAGGCATCATCCATCGCGATATCAAACCCGCCAACATCTTTATCACCAACAGCGGGCAGGCCAAGATACTCGACTTCGGAGTGGCCAAGCTGGCTCCCGGGTTGCGCGCGGGCGACGCGGCGCTCGAAGACCCGCTCTCGGTCGCGGGAGACATTTTCGGCACCGCGGTTTATATGTCACCCGAACAGGCGCGCGGCGAAGAGCTCGATGCGCGCACCGACCTGTTCTCGCTCGGCGTGATGCTCTACCAGATGGCCACCGGGCAGCGTCCCTTCACCGGCAACAATGCGGCAACCACGCTCGAAGCCATCATGAACCGCAAGCCAGTGTCGCCGCTGAAGCTGAACTCGAACTTGCCGCCCGACCTGGAAGGCATTCTCGGCCGCGCCATGGAGAAAGACCGCGGCCATCGCTATCCGAACGCGCTGGCGATGAAGGGCGATCTGCAATCGCTCAAGCGCGAAACCGATGCCGGTTTGTCCACCAGCAAACGCCATGCGCCGCCCCTGCCCTATCGCATTTCCAGCAGTACGTTTCAGGGTTCCGGCCGACGCCAGCTTTATATCCTGCTGGGTGTGATCGCGTTGCTCCTCACGATTCTCATTCCCATGGGAGCCTGGTGGTTTAAGCAGCGGCCGGGAGCTCATCCCGGTAATACTGTCGCCGTGCTGCCATTGCAGAATGTGAACAATGACGTCAGCGTCGATTTCCTGCGGTTCGCGCTCGCCGATGAAATCTCCAACGCGCTGACCTACACCCGCGCGCTGGATGTCCGGCCTTCCTCCGCGACCCGAAATTACACTGGCGCTGATGTGGACCCACGAAAAGCGGGTCGCGAATTGCGCGTCGCAACCCTGGTCACGGGACACTTTCTCAAACAGGGCGATCAACTGATGATCACCCTGGAGGCCATCGACACTGCCAACGATAAGCTGCTGTGGCAAACCAACCTGAACGCCCCGGCCAACGACCTCATCGCCGTGCAATCAGCGATTGCTGCGCAAGTGGACCAGAAACTGCTTCCTGCGCTCGGCGGCGCGGGAGGCGTCATCAATACCAGCACTCGTCCTCGCGACCAGGCAGCCTACGACCTTTACCTGCATAGTCTCGCCCTGCCTCACGACCCCGCGCCTAATAAGGATGCCATCGTGGTGCTGGAACATGCCGTGCAGAGCGATCCTAACTATGCCCCTGCGTGGGAGGAGCTTGGCCTGCGCGAGTATTACGATTCCAGCTACTCGGATGGCGGCGAAGAGATGTTCCAGCGCTCCACTCAGGCGTATGAGCGCGCCGTCGCACTCGACCCCAATCGCATCGTTGCCGCGGGACAACTCATCACCAATCGCGTTGAGCGCGCCGAGTTACCCAAAGCGTACGAGGCCGCGCAGGCACTGGTGCAACGGCGTCCCGAGAGCGCGGAGGCCCATTTCGTGATGGGCTACGTCTACCGCTACGCTGGAATGCTGGAGCCGGCCACCAAGGAGTGTGACAAGGCGCTCTCGCTCGATCCCGGCAACTATACCTTCCGCTCCTGTGCATGGGCGTTCATGGACATGGGGAACACCAAACGGGCGGCCGACTTTATCCACCTTGACGCAGGCTCGGAGTGGGCCGCTTACGCTACACCCTCGTTGCTGTTGCGCGAGGGCAGGATCGAGGATGCGCGCGAGGCCGTCGCCAAGATGCCCGCCACGCCCCGCAACCATCGCGATCTGTTGGAAGCCTGCCTGGGTCTGCGGCCCGCATCGGAAGCCGACGACCTTGCACGCCAGGCCGAAACCTCGGTCCCGGCCGCGGCCGACGCGGAGAACCTCTACTACCATGCCACGCTCTTTGCCGACTGCGGCAAAAAGCAGGCCGCGATCCGACTCCTGCAGGCCGCGATCGACCAGAACTACTGCTCCTACACCAATCTGCAATTGGATCCAATGTTGCGCAAGATACGGCAAGCTCCTGGATTCGACAAGCTCCTTAGCTCGGCAGCCGAGTGTCAGCAGGCTGTGCGGAGTCCCGAGCCCCAAACCCCGGGCCCGTGACGACTGCAGTTCCCTACAACCCGGATTAGTGCCACGGGGTGCCCCATCCTTGTCGCCTTCTTCTGGCGACAGGGTGGGATCCAACTTCCCAATGACGTCGGTCCACTACTGCGGATACGACTGCTGCAACGCAACCAGATTCTGCGGAACTACGTGGATGAACCCCCTTCGCGGGCTGTCGATATCCGCGATCAGAAGAAAGGAGATCGAAACCACCAGCGGCAAGATGATCAGCATCACGCCTTTTGCGGTGCGTGCGCCGTAACCAACCAGCAGGTTTGAGCATACGGCGATGGTGATCATCAGCGCCCACGCCGACCCTGGAATCCGGTTCCACCATGCTGCCTGGGTATATCCCTGCGAGTTCAGCACATCGTTCATCCCCGCCACCGCCAGCGCAATCACCGGTGTAGGTTGCGCCACCGCTGGAGCCTGCACCGCCGACCACATCTCCGATTGCAGCTTGCCCGTGTCGGCATCGATCTGCATCAGCTCTTCGTGATCGCGCGTGCGGTAGAACCTGACCCGCAACTCGGTATAGGCGCGAAGCTCGGCCCGAACCGCCGCCGCCGCGTTCGCCGGAAGCAAGTCCACCCTAACGTACTCCGTGCCAATCGCATTGGCCTCCGCTTCCTCGTAATTCTTGCGCTGGTCGTATCGGCTGATGGCCATCGAGAAACTGAACCCGATGATAAGCCCGAGCAGCGTCAAGGTAGCAGTCTCGATCAGTCCGAAGTCATCTCGCAATTCATCTTTCAGCGGCCGCCGCTGGCGCATGTAGAACCCAAACTGCGCTGCCAGCCACAATACGACCAGCGAAAAGAAGAAGAAGTAAATCGGATATTCCATTATGGGTTTCGTTCCAGACATACGATCAGCTTAGCCTACGTCGCCTCAACCGAGAAGCATTCCTTCTTCTTGATTCCTGTGCAACCCGCGCTCCAGGCCGATTCCCTTGCATTACTGCAACGATCCGCCCTGTTCAACGACCAGCTTGTACGCCACGTAGTATTTGTAAATATTGCTGACATACTGCACGGTTACTTGCCCAACACTCTGCGAGACCAGCAACTCGACATTGCCGAACCATTTATTAGGATCCAACCCCTGTGCCGGCGCCCTCTTCCGCAGTTCGGCGATGCGGTTAGGTCCCGCGTTATAAGCCGCGAAAGTCAGCAGCAGCCGGTTCATCGGATCAATCCCCGGATCGCTGAAATATTTCTCTGCGATCGAATTCAGCAGCTTCACTCCCGCGTGAATATTGTTTTCCGCCGTCCCGATGTCGGGAATGCTGATGGGTGGCGCCGCCGCAGTCGACGGCTTGACCTGCATGACCCCAATTGCGCCGCCAGGACTTCTCGCCGCCTGGTTGAGCTGGGACTCCTGGTACCCCTGGGCCACCACCATCAGGTAGTCGAAGCCATATTGCGAGGAATAGGTCTTGAAGAAGTTCGCCAGCTCGTTGAATTTCTTGATCTGTTCGTCATTCGTCGGATTCGTGATCCACTGATTGCTCTCCAGGTATCGTCGCATCAGTGTGTTGCCGAACGACGTTCCGGCGGCGTGCGTCTTGACGAACTCATCCACCAGCTCTTTAAACTTCGGATTGTTCTTGCGGACTGCCCATGCCAGGTCCTCCTGGTTCGCAATCACGATATTGGGCTGAGGAGCGATGTCGTGAAAAACGCTGGCCCACAGCTTGGCCCGCTGCGTGATGGTAACGGTTGCTGGAAGTATGCCCGCGTTCACCATCTCCATTAGGTCCTCGTCCAGCAGGTTCTTGTCGGCGCTCTCGATCAGGATGGGCGGCTTCCCCTGTTTAACGAGTGAATCGCTCACTTTCCGCAGATTCCCGTAGTACGTGGTGACGGGATTGACGAAGACTTTCTTCCCGCTCAAGTCCTGCAACGATGCAACCGGACCGAAGTTCTTCCCGGTCACAAGAATCTGCTTCACATCCGTCTCAAGCGGAACCGTGAATGCGACCTGCTGTGCGCGCTCCGGAGTCATCGCCACCGGGTACGCGATCAGATCGCCGATGCCTTCGTTCAAGTACGATTCAAGCTGATCGGGTCGCACCGGAATAAACGTAACCTGGATGTGTTGCCTGCTGCGCAGCTTCTGATTGACGAACTGCTCGAAGTATTGCAGCGCCTCGTAAGATATGCCCTCCGGCTTGCCGTCAACGTAGAAGAAGCCCGAGCGGCTATACAACACGAGGGCCCGAATGCTCCCGCGCTTCACCATCTCATCCAGGTCGCCGGTATGCCGCGAGAAGTTCAACGGCAACCCGCTGACACCGGACTGCGCTGGAGTCTTGTTCGCCGCAGAGGCAGGAGGATTCGTTGCCTGCGTCTGGGCCGCAGTCGTCACGCAGACGCTCGCAAGCAGAAGCGCCAGCCCCAGGGCGAGCCACGCGTTCCGTCGATTGTAGATACCGATTAAGGACAAGCTGATCCTCGCTCGCGTACCGTCGTCTCCCAAAAAGTCAGCGCGCGCCGGTCGATCCCCAACGCGCGCTGCTGCTCCGTCACTGGGCTACGGCTTTTGCTGTGGCCTTGCTCGCATCTTTGATTGCGACGGCGGTCTTCTCTCCGCCCTTCTCGGTGTATTTGACCGTGACCTTGGTGCCTTCTTTGGCTCCGTCGTAGGTGGCCGCACTGGCGTCCGCGACGCCCTTGCCGGCGTCCTTGGCTCCTGTAACCGTCGTCCGGTCTGTCCACTTGATCGTATGTTCCGTGCCGTCAGAGGTTTTGACCACCATCGTCTTGGTGCCCTTATCGACACTCTTCACAATCCCGCTAACGGCGTGCACTACGTCTTCCGCCAGCGTACCTTGCCAGGCGATAACCAGAACCAGAACCAACAGGCTGGCCAGCAATACGTTGGACCGCTTTGGGTGAAGCATCTTGCAATTCTCCTTTTAGATTTATCGTGCCCCGATAATTCCGCTTGCACGAGGAACTATTCTAAAAGGCAAGACGCCTTGTCGGCCACCCGCGTTCTCGGAGTCGCGGTCGCCGTGAAGGCCCTCTGCTCACTTCTTCGGTGGCGGAGCCTGCTGTTCCTGCTCCAATTGCTTCAGCTTCTGCTCCATCATCATCTTCTCCTGCTCCTTGGTGAACTTGGGGAACAGGAACGCAATCTGCAGCCGCATGCTCCACGACGAAGTTCCCACCGGATAGGCCCCGTTGCCGTAGAATGTCGCCGAAATGTTCACCGGTTGAAAGCCCAGCTTCATGATTCTGCCAACGCCGCCTCCGAATGGCACCGTCCAAATGCTCCCGCTGCTGCCATCTAGAGATTTTGTATAGAGGGGGAGGGGAGCACCAACGCCAAAACACTCCTAACCAACGCCAAAGGGACACCTTTGAGTGTCCCCTCAGTGTGGTTCGGTTGTCTTGCAGTCGCTACGGCACTTCGATCAGCTCGATCTTGCCGTCCTTGCGGCGATGGAGGACTTTGACCTGGCCCTTGCCATCGCGGAAGACGAAGACTTCGCGGTCGCGGAACTCGCATTCCTTCACCGCCTCTTCGATGGTCATGGGACGCATGGCGATCGAGTCGGTGGACTTCACCAGATGCGCTTCGGTGGTGCGGGCAATCGAGGGAAACTTGTGTACCACCACGGGCACAGCCGTGGACGCGGTGGCGCCGACCGTGATCCGCGCCTCGGCGTCGGCTTCGACCGGCTCTTTCCAGCTCTTGTCCTTGGGTTTGCGGTGGGTGGCGCGGCGACGTCCGTTGCTCTTGAGCGCCTGGGTCTCGATGTGCTCCAGCGCCTGGTTGACGGCGGCCACCATGTCCGGCGCCTCGGCCAGTCCGACGAGATGCCCGCGGCGGCGCTTGACGGTGATCTCCGCGATGAAGCGGTGCTTCTCAACCGTCAGGATGACCTTGCTGGAGAAGTTGTCACCGAGGATTTTCTGGAGTTTGGTGAGGCCGTCTTCCACCTCACCGCGGACGGCGGGAGTGATTTCATACTGCCTGGATAAATACTCTACGGTCATTGAGCTCCCTCCTCACCGCAGCTCACTCGCTTACGACTTGATGGGGCCGCGGTGTTGTTCACCACTTCGGCTTCCCCGCAGGCCGACATCCGCGGGCTGCAAAGAAGGCACGCGGAACCGGGGGACGCCGGATACAGCCGCTAATCTTTTACCCTGCGCTGGTGAGTGTTGGGGATGCGCATGTCTTCCCTGTACTTCGCTACCGTGCGGCGAGTGACCTGGATGCCCTGCGACTGAAGGATGCGGGTGATCTGCTCGTCGGTCAACGGGTTGGCCGTATCTTCTTCTTCGATGATCTTCTTGACCCGGCGCTTCAGGATAAGCAGCGAGGTTCCGCCGCCCTCTGGGCCATTCACGCTCTCGCTGAAGAAGTAACGTAATTCGAAGACGCCTTGCGGGGTGTGAGCATATTTATTGGCTACGGCGCGGCTCACGGTGGAGGGATGCACGCCGATCTCCTCGGCCACTTCCTTGATCATCATGGGCTTCAACTGGTCGATGCCCTGGTCAAGGAAATCGCGCTGGCGGGCGAGGATGGAATAGCACACGCGCTGGATGGTCTGCTTGCGCTGCTCGATGTTCTTGATGAGCTGTATGGCCGACTTGTAGCGCTCTTTGACGTAGTTGCGCACGTCCTTTTCGGCGACGTCGCGGCTCAGCAGGCGGCGATAAGCCGGGTTCAGGCGCAACTGCGGAATCTCTTCATCGTTCATCACGACGAGGTATTCGTCGCCCTGCTTGACGAAGGCGACATCGGGCTCGATCAGGCGCGTCTCGGCCTTGTTGTAACGAAGGCCCGGCCGCGGATCCAAGGTGCGGATGAAGTCCATGGCCTGCATGACGGCCTCGAGCGGACGCCCAATCGCTTTGGCCACGTCTTTGTAATTCTTGTTCTGCAAGGTGTGCAGGTGCTGGTCGACCATGACGATGGCGTCGTCGATCGATTCCTTTTCAGCCAGATGATTGCCATTGGCGTTCTTGCGATCGATGGTTTTCAAGTGCTGAAGTTGGGCCAGCAGGCACTCGCGCAGATCGCGTGAACCAACGCCGATGGGATCGAGTTGCCGCACCAGGTCGATGGCTTCGCGCAGAGCATCGCGGCTGAAAGGGACGCGTGACGGCCCGCTGCGAGGCGGCACCAACGAAGGACGCGCGCCGATGGAGGCATTGGCTTGCGCTAGCGAACCTGTGGCCGCTTCCGGTGCGCCTTCCTCAGCGATCGGACTGTCCGCTGCGACTGCTGACGGTTCGTGTCCGTTGGGATGCGGTTCGGAGGCCTCGAATTCCGTTACAGCAGGCGCAGCATCCGGCTCACTCACCGCGGCCGGCCACTCCAAGGGGCCTTGTTCGTATTCCATCAGGCCGAGCAACTCGTCTTCAGTCGCGGTCAGGTAGCCGTCTTCGTTGAGGTTGCCAATGACCAACTCGGCCGCGCGATACACATCGTCTTTCACATGCAGCGATCCGAGTTGCCAGATCAGGTGGTCAGTAAGGGTCGTGGGCTTGGACAGGAAGTTCTCAAACGAGGGTTTCTCGCTGTCTTCCATCTCGATCGAGGTGCGAAGACCGGGATCGAGGTATTCCGAAAAGAAGGTGCCGAAATCGATTTCTTCGAAGGGGTCTTTTTCTTCGGCGGTTTTGGGAGCTTCTTCCTGGATCGCGGCGGAGCTATCGCGGTCCATCTTCTCTTCGCGGGCCGAGACTTCATCGAGCAGAGGAACGGAATTTTCCAGTTCCTCGAGGACTGGGTTCTCCGTTAATTCCGCATTAATCATGTCAGCCAGCTCCAGCTTGTTGAGTGCCAGAACGCTGACCATCTGCACCAGCCCGGGCGTCAGAATCTGCTTCTGCGAAACGCGGAGACTTAATTTGGGCTGCAGCAACACCATGACTACGGGACCTCGGGGGGAACCTGCTCCTCTGTCGGAATTCTAAACCTAAATTCGTACGCGCGGACCGTTGCACGTCGCAAAAGTCAACCCGCTCTAAACCATCGAGAAGCTTTCGCCCAAGTAAACCTTCTTCACTTCCGGGTCGTTGCCCAATTGATCGGGCGTGCCTGCGCGGAAGATCCTGCCCTCATTAATAATGTAGGCGCGATCCGTCACGGACAGGGTCTCACGTACATTATGATCCGTTACCAGCACTCCGATACCGCTCGCCTTCAAATCAAAAATGATTTTCTGCAGATCGAGTACTGCAATGGGATCGATTCCCGAAAACGGTTCGTCCAGCAAAATGAACGACGGCGATATGCAGAGGCAACGCGCAATCTCCACACGACGGCGTTCTCCACCCGACAAGGCATAGCCGCGGTTTTTGCGGATGACGCCCAAGCCCAGTTGGTCGATCAGCCGCTCCTGACGTTCGCGGCGTTCGTGCCACGAAATTGGCTGCGCTTCCAGCACGGCCAGAATGTTGTCCTCAACCGTCAGCTTGCGGAAGATCGACGGCTCCTGCGGCAGGTAGCTGATGCCGAAATTCCGCGCCCGAAGGTACATGGGAACATCGGTAATTTCCTGGTCGTTGATCACCACCCGGCCGGTGTCGGTGGGAATGAGGCCAACAATAATGTAGAAGCTGGTAGTTTTTCCAGCGCCGTTAGGA
Source organism: uncultured Acidobacteriaceae bacterium (assembly GCA_963699185.1). Lineage (GTDB taxonomy): Bacteria > Acidobacteriota > Terriglobia > Terriglobales > Acidobacteriaceae > DASRAA01. The sequence goes on from OY969419.1 coordinate 4,378,522, forward strand.
CCCAGCAGGCCGACTACTTCGCCTTGCTTTACATGGAAACTGACGCCGTTGACGACCCTTCGTCCGCGGTAGCTTTTGCCGATCTCGTCCGCCGATAAAGTCTGCATTTACTTAGTGATACGAGCGCGAGTCACGGTGGGTAAAGAGTGCTTGCTCTCCACCAGAACCCTATCATCGTGACTATAGAAAGTCAACGAATCGCCCCATACAGTACCGTGTACGGCATCAAAAATGCTAGCAGTTTTTCCGGTCAGGTAATACTTGCCGTCGTCGGCGGTATAGACGAGCCGATCGCCCACTGCCCGTCGGTTGGGTTCCGTGAGGACGACTTTATCTACCGCGACCATGTGGTCGACCCGGCTGGGTCCTTCGCTGCCCGGAATTGCCGGCTTCGAGGCTTTCGCTTCGGTTCCCGGCTGGCTTGCGTCGGTGGAGTCGGCCGGTTTCAGGTAAACATCGATCTGCTGCGCGCTGATGGTGCCGCTGGTGCTCTTGGCGAGTACGTTTCCCGTATAGCGCGCACGGCGTTCGACATCTACGTAAGTCAGTTTGTCGGCGGTCACGTCAATTGGAGTGAGCTTGCCGTCCTGCCCCTGCTGCACGAACAAACTGGAGACCGACTGGGCCGTGTCAGCGTGCGCGACAATGGTGCGGTTCTGCTGGTCGAAGTCGATCAGGGGAGCGCGTACCACGTTGGCAGTCTGCCACAGTCGCACGTTGCCGGAGTAGTGAGCGACACTCGGCTGATTGCGTGAGGTCAGGTGTAGCGCGGTGACATGCACAGGATCGGAGGCGGCGAGCAATGCCCCGTTGGGCTGCGGCTTGAGATCGCTGTAGGTTGTCTTGACGTTGCTGTCGGCAAAGGCTTCGCCCGATTCGCGGTTGATGCGGATGACATCGGCCGTGGTCGTCATGCCTCCGTCGATGGCCCGGGGCGATCCGTTGAGCACCAGTATCTGGTCAGCGGGAGTATAGGTTGCCTTCTCCGCGAACATGGCGCGTCCACCTGTATCAGGTTTCGACGAGGGCTCGTGATACGTAAAGTCGCCGGTTTGCACGAGCTTTTCCGCACCGCCATCGGGGGCGAAGGTGACATCGACCATCTGCGAGGTGCTGACTTTGTCGGGCTGTTCGGGCGACAGAGAGACGATGCGCGCGTCGGGCGAGCCATGCAAGGTCTGCATGCGATTTTCCTCGCCAAAGGTCGCGTGGAACTTACCTGCGGTGGCCACCGTGGTGGAATTGGCGGAGCCGAAGTCCTGACCGGGCTTAGTGGCGCCCTTGGCAGGCTTAGTTCCTGCAGGCGTCGGAAATATGGTGATCTGCGCCTTGCCCACGGTGTCACCGGTCTTAAGTTCGTTGCCGTTCTCCAGTACAAAATGTAGCTGGTCGGCGACGATTTCCATGGGCTGTCCCGGAGAACCGGGCTTGCCGGGCTGTGGATCCTGCCGCATGCGCGCGTTCTTCAACATGTGGAAGAACTTGGGCTGATTGTCAGCTTCGAAATCGAGGACAAACGTGTCAGCAGACCCATGGCTCAAGTTGTCGCCGCGAGTGTTGTACTTGGCACCGCCGGTCACGATGGCCTGCAACACTGCGTTTTCTGGGCCCATGTTGAGATCGCCGCGCGGACCGCTGATGTCCACGATGGTCGGCCCCCGGACCTCGATGTTAACGTTACCTTCGGCCTGGGCGTGCTGAATGCTGTTGTCGGGCTCGAAAAACATCGTGAGTTTGTCGGTGGTCAGGGTGCGGTCAGGCTCATAAATCGCGGCATTCAAGAGGACAGCCTGCCGTGGGTCCTTCTGGATGGTGCCGCTGGAACCGAAGATGTCGGCAGCATTGTCTCCGGTGGTAACGATATGCACTTCGGAGATCAACTGAAGTTGGTTGTTCTGGGACTCGTAGTGCGCGCCTTTGGCGGTGCCGGACGCCTGCAACGTACGAAACTCCACCTCGTCGTCGGTATGGGCGATGCCCGTCTTCTGGTTGAACGTGAGCGAACTGGTGGTGATGTGGATGGGGTTCTTCAGTTCTTCGGGCGGAGCCTGATCTGGCTTGGTAGGGCCTTCCGCATAGCCCTGCAGGTCGATATTCACCTCACCCATGGCATTGATATCGCCGCTTTCAGGGTCGTAAGTAAATTCCTTACCGTAGATCTGGTCAAAACGATCGTGGGCCTTTCCATAGATCACGATGTGCACGTTCTTGAGATCGGCGTGTCCGCCTTTTTTGAACTGCACCGCGTTGGAGGCGCGAATAGTGAAAATGGTGCGCCCGCCCTCGGACTTGGAGAGGGTGAAGCCTTCACTGGTTTGCTGAATGTCAATCCCCAGTTGCTTCGGAAGGCTGTGCAGTTGCGGCTTGACCCTGGCCTTGGCGATGAAGTACGAGACAGTGACCAGGGCGAGAAGCGCCACGGCAAATCCCACCAGCCATTTGCGTACATGGGCAACAGATTGAAACATCTGGATTCGAGTTTACCGCGTGAGGTTGGACGAGGCCAATGACGGCACCCGCTGGAACTTTCGAATGTGGAGTTAGCGCCGCAGGATCGAGAAGCGCTCGGGAGGCACGCGGATCACCACGCAGTCGCAGGGCATATCGTGCAGCGCCTGGCGGCGCTTGGTCCATCCAGCCATCATGAATCCGACGCCGGCGGTAAAGAGCGAGAGGAACTTCATGAAGTGGCGGACGGTGGCCTGGCCGAAGCTCAGGCGGCCGCCGGACGCAGTGACGACCTGCAATCCAACGATGCGTTTGCCGAGGGTGGCGCGATGGTCGGAGCTTTCACTGAAGGCGCAATACAGCCACGCCCCAACGGCAAGAAAGGCGATTGCCGCGATGCCACTGACGTACGATGCGGTCGTCGCGGTCAGCCCATAACTTGGGTCGATGAACCAGCGCATGGCGTAATACACCACCACCGACAGCAAAAGCGCGCCGACGGCCTCAATGAAGACGTCAATGGCGCCGGCCCAGACCCGCAGCCAAAATCCCGCGTACTCCAGCGGCTCCGGAGTAGCCGCCTCGGACTCGGATTTCGGGTTGGAAGAATCGGCTATAGCTAAGGTCTTTTCCGGCGACTCGGCCAGCACGTCGCCACAGAACAGGCAGAATTTACCCTCGGGCAACGCTGGGTTGCCGCAATTACTGCAGACTTGCTGGGCCGCAACCGCCATCGCGCTGAATACTATCGCCGAAGTAGCCGCAAGTAAAGCTGAACTACACCCCAGAACCGACCGGCGACAGTGGCGCTACTGCTATAGGTAAGCGGACAAAGTCCGACAGTGTCAGTTGAACACCACCAAAGTCTGGGTGAGTGTTGTAGTCCACGGTGAAGGCCAAATCGAGGACATCGCCCAGGAGCAGCGTCTCTTGCGTAGCACGCTCCGCCATTCGCCAGCCGACAACTTCCTGCGACCGCTGAAACTTAACTGTGCTGTTCGAGGCGACTGAAGACACCCTTAACTTGAGGTGCTTCTCTTTCATTGTGCGAGGAGGCTGGGCCAGTTTGACGCCGCGCACCACAAATACCGGGGTGGGATTGCCGGAGCCAAACGGCTCCAGCCGGACCAGCGATTCCCAGAAGTCCTGATTCACCTCTTCGAGCGCGATTTCGCTGTCGTACTCCAGAACGGGTAGAAAATTCTCAGGCACCAGCCGCTGGCGGGCATAGGCCTCGAAACGCGATCGCAATTCCGGAAGGCGTTCGGCGGGAAGTGAGCAGCCGACGGCATGCGAGTGTCCGCCATAACGAGTGAAGAGTTCGGGGCAGGATTCGAGGGCATCCAGCAGATGGAAGGCGCGGATCGATCGGCCTGAGCCGTAGGCCTCGCCGTTGTCACAGGCGAATACCAGGGCAGGCCGGTGGTAGCGTTCGACCACGCGAGTGGCACAAATGCCGATCACGCCGCGATGCCAGTTGTCACCGGCAACGACCAGCGAGTAGGCGTCCTTCCATTCTGGCGTGGAGTCTATCTGGCGAAAAATTTCGTCGAGGATGCGCTGCTCCTCGACTTGCCGGTCGCCATTGAGCTCGTTCAATTGCATCGCCATGTCGGCGGCCTTGGCCTGGTCCTTCTCCGTGAATAACTCGATGACGCGCTCGGCGAGATCCATGCGTCCGGCGGCGTTGAGACGCGGCGCGACACGGAATGCGATGTCTCCGGCGCTCAGCGGACGCGAACCGTCGAGCTGACAGTTGGCCAGCAGGGCCCGCAATCCGGCGTTACGGGGATCGCGCAGACCCTGTAAGCCCAGCTTGGCGAAGACGCGGTTTTCGCCGATCAGCGGAACCGCATCGGCGATGGTGGCGATGGCAACGATCTTCAGGAACGACGGCAGCAGGCTGGTGCGTCCGACGCCTTCGATCAGCGCCTGAGCAATCTTGAAGGCGACGCCTGCTCCACACAGAGACTTGCAGGGATATTCGCACCCGTGCTGGTTGGGATTCACTACCGCCAGCGCTTTGGGAAGGCCTTCGGACTGTGGCAAGTGATGGTCGGTGACGATGAGATCGACGCCACAGCGCGCGGCGGCCTCCGCGGCGGCAAAGGCGCGAATGCCGGTGTCAACACTGATAATCAGCCGGATGCCCGCGGCCGCCGCCTGCTCGATTACCTCGTCGCGCATGCCGTAGCCTTCGCGAATACGATGCGGTACGTGATATTCAACTTTGCCGCCGCAGATCTCGAGCGCGGCTTTGAGGATCACGATGGCAGTGGTGCCATCGACGTCGTAGTCGCCATAGATAAAGATGGTTTCGCCGCGCTCAATGGCGGCGCGGAGACGTTCGACTGCGGTGCGCAGTCCAGCCATGAGGTAGGGCGAGTGGAGGTAAGACAGCGAGGGCGACAGGAATTCGTGCGCCTGTTCTGCAGTCGTGATGCCGCGTGCTGCCAGCAAGCGCGCGATGGTCGGCGATAGTCCGGCCTCGCGAGTCAGGCGCTCGATGTCCGTGGGATTGGAGTGGCGGAGTTGCCAGCGCACTTAGTGTTCTTCGTCCTGGTCGGAGTCGTCTACAGTCAGCGTACCGAAGTCCTCGACCAGGTCGAGCAGCCGCTGATAGCGTTCGTACCACTCAGTCGAGACTTCGTAGAGAAACATGATTCCCTGGTGCGGCCAGCCCAGCTGCAGGAATCCTGTTTTACCCACGAAACTGCGCAGCCAGCGGGCCTCCTCGATGTCGTCGTCGCTGGGGTAGGTCGCCTCTTGCAACCGCTGCACCAGGTAGTCGAGCTCGTCGCGTTCGAGCACTTCCTCGTCCATGGAAAGGAAGGCGCAGCCAGCTTTCTTGGCCAGCTCGACAAAGTCTTTCCAGCTTTCGGGATTGTCGCGCGGGTCCCACATTACGCTGTGCACATCTTCGGTGACGTATCCCTGGAAACGGCTCATGCCGTGACCAAGAATGAACGCCACCATATCGTCTTTCAGGCTGGAGAGATCGTCGGACATAGCGGTATCTCGGAGCTGAGGCGCGCCGCATCGCAACGCCCCAACGAATGTTCATCATACTCCGAAGCGGGCGGGACGAAGCAATGCAGAGGGGTTCGCCTTTCGGTAGACGTGGGACAGAGGTTATGATTGCCGCAACGTCGACGGGCCCTGCTTCACAAACTCCTTCATTTCGGACGTGCTGCGTATGGACCGACGAACTCTGCTCAAACACTTGGCTGCAGTGCCCTTGCTGCAAACTTTTTCGTCCTTGGTGTCAGCCACCGAGTCTACGAAGGCTGCTTCGAAGTATTCCTTCCAGCGAGTTCGGCCCGGCGATCCTTCCTGGCCAAGCGCCGCGAGATGGGAGAAGCTGAAGCATCAAGTCGGCGGCAACCTTATCCCCGTGCAATTCCCACTGACCGCGTGCGAAGGCGCATCCAACAGCGCCGCTTGTCAGGAGCTCTTCAAGAACCTCGACAATCCCTTTTACATCGGCGACCAGCCGGGCCTAACGCAGACTTTGGGCTGGGCGAATGCGTGGACGACCAAGCCCAGTGCGTATGCAGTTGCCGCGAGAAACGCCGATGACGTTGCTGCGGCCGTGAATTTCACGCGAGAGAACCGTCTGCGCCTAGTCGTCAAGGGCGGCGGCCACAGCTACCAGGGCACCTCGAACGCTGCCGACTCATTGCTGGTCTGGACGCGGCATATGAATGACATTACAACGCACGACGCATTTGTCCCGCAGGGTTGCGAGGGCAAACAAGCACCGCAGCCGGCCGTGACCGTGGGGGCGGGAGTCATATGGCTCCACGCCTACGACGCCGTCACCACGAAAGCGGGCAAGTACGTTCAAGGCGGAGGCTGCACCACCGTCGGGGTCGCCGGACTCATTCAAAGCGGCGGCTTCGGAAGCTTCTCTAAGCATTACGGGACCGCCGCGTCTGGCTTGCTTGAGGCCGAAGTTGTCACTGCCGATGGCAAGATACGCATCGCCAACGCATGCACGAATCCGGATCTCTTCTGGGCGCTGAAAGGTGGTGGCGGCGGCAGCTTCGGTGTCATAACCAAGCTGACCTTGCGCGTCCGCGATTTGCCCGAATTCGCTGGCGGGGCTAGCTTCACCGTCAAGGCGTCGTCCGATGACGCTTTTCGCCGCCTGCTCAAACAGTTCGTCGGCTTCTACAGCACTGCGCTGTTTAACGATCACTGGGGCGAACAGGCCCACGTTGAACCTGACAACTCGCTTGAGATTTCCATGGTCTCGTACGGGCTGACGACCGAGCAGGCAAAAGAAGTCTGGCAGCCATTCCTCGATTGGATCGCCCGCGCACCCTCGGACTTCACGCTGAAAGATCCGCCTCACATCGGCAGCATGCCCGCGCGTCATTGGTGGGACCCGGCATGGCGCGAGCAGCACAACAATCATTCTCTTGTCGCTGACTCCCGGCCAAACGCAAAACCTGGTGACGTTTGGTGGGAAGGCGACGGTGGCCAGGTCGGAATGTTCCTTTATGCCTTCGAGTCGCTCTGGCTTCCGGCGTCACTACTTGATGGCAAAGTGCAAGACCGTCTCGTCGACGTATTGTTCGCCGCCTCCCGCCACTGGGAGGTCGAACTTCATTTCAACAAAGGCCTGGCGGGCGCTCCCCCCGAGGCCATCGTTGCCGGTCGCGACACCGCCACCAATCCCGATGTACTTGATGCTTTCGCGCTCGCCATCATTGCGTCGGGCCAAGGTCACGCGTATCCCGGTCTGCAAGGTCACGGGCCCGACCTAGCAGCGGCACGGAAAAAAGCAGATGCGGTCGCCAAATCAATGGACGAGTTGCGCAAGCTTGCCCCAAACGGCGGGGCCTATGTCTCTGAGAGCAACTACTTCGAACGCAATTTTCACCAAGCATACTGGGGCGCGAATTACTCGAAGTTGCAGGCTGTGAAGGCCAAGTACGACCCGGACGGATTGTTCTTCGTCCACAACGGCGTGGGCAGCGAACAATGGAGCCCCGATGGCTTCACTCGAATTACCGGAGGATAGCTGCCGACACACGTTCGGCTTCGAACGATTTACAATAATCGGCGTGCACACCCTAATTGTTGTTACCGCCGTCGTCTTTGGCCTGACCACTATCCCTGCGCTTGCCTCAAGCGCGGAGTTTGGCTCTGACAATCCGTTCTTTGCGCCGAGCACACTGCCGTTCCACGCGCCTCCTTTCGACAAGATCAAGGACTCGGACTACCAGCCCGCGATTGAAGCCGGCATGGCAGAGGAACTCAAAGAGATGAAGGCGATTGCCGACAATCCGGCGCCTCCGACCTTTGAGAACACCATCGTGGCCATGGAAAAGGCCGGGCAGTTGTCGCAGCGGGTACAGTCAGCCTTCTTTTCGGTGAGCGCTGCGAACACCAATGATGAGCTACAGAAAGTCAGGTCGATCGAGGCGCCCAAACTCGCGGCGCACCGAGACGCGATTTATCTGGATCCAAAGCTGTTTCAGCGTGTGAGCGCCGTTTACAACCAACGCGCATCGCTAAAGCTCGATCCGGAGTCGCTGCGGCTGGTTAAATACATCTACGACGAATTCGTGCACGCTGGAGCCAACCTCAGGGAGGCTGACAAGACCGAGCTGAAGAAACTCAACGAGGAAGTAGCGACCCTCACCAACGCCTTCTCTACCAAGCTGCTCGCTGCCACCAAAGAGGGCGCGTATGTGACCACCGACAAAGCAGCATTGTCAGGCCTCAGCGAAGCGCAAATCAACGCTGCCGCCGAGGCTGCGAAGAGTCGCAAGGTCGAAGGCTACGTGATTCCGCTGCAGAACACGACGCAGCAGCCCGATCTCGTCTCGTTGAGCAATCGGACTACGCGGCAAGGGTTGTTCGAGAACTCCTGGAACCGCTCCGAGAAAGGCGATGCCAACGACACGCGCGACACCATCGCGCGCATTGCACAGCTTCGCGCCCAGAAAGGCAAGCTACTGGGGTTTCCCAACTTCGCTGCCTGGAAGATCGAAGACCAGATGGCCAAGACTCCGGAAGCAGCGCTGAAGTTTATGAACGCGCTGGTTCCCGCGGCAACGGCAAGGGCCGCGACCGAAGCGCAGGACATTCAGAACGTGATTGACGCTCAAAATGGCGGATTCAAGGTTCAGCCTTGGGATTGGGAGTTCTACGCTGAACAGGTGCGCAAGGCCAAGTACGATCTCGACGAGGAGCAGGTCAAGCCCTACTTCGAACTCGACAACGTGCTGCAGAATGGCGTGTTCTACGCGGCCAACCAACTGTATGGGCTAACCTTCAAGGAGCGCAAGGACCTTCCGGTGTATGCCCCGACGGTGCGCGTGTTCGAGGTGTTCAACGCCGACGGAAGTTCGCTGGCGCTGTTTTACTGCGACTACTTCAAGCGCGACAACAAGCAGGGCGGCGCGTGGATGAACAGCCTGGTGACGCAGTCGAAGTTGCTGGGCATGAAGCCGGTCGTCAGCAACGTTGCCAACTTTTCCATGCCTGCTCCGGGCGAGCCTGCGCTGCTGACCTCGGATGATGTCCGGACAATGTTCCACGAATTCGGTCATGCGCTGCACGGTATGTTCGCTAACACCGAGTTCCCTAGCCTCTCCGGCACTTCAACGGCGCGCGACTTCGTGGAGTTCCCTTCGCAGTTCAACGAGCATTGGGCGACTTATCCCGCGGTGTTCCAACATTACGCGAAACACTACAAAACTGGCGCACCGATGCCCGCCGAATTGTTGGAGAAGATCAAGAAGTCAGCCACCTTCAACAAGGGCTATGACGTTACCGAGTTGCTGGCGGCGGCGGAACTGGACATGAAGTGGCACACGCTTCCGGCCAGTGCGCCAATCCAGAAGCCCGATGAGTTCGAAACCCAGGCGTTGGAACAAACCCATCTTTCGATCAGTTACGTGCCGCCGCGCTACCGGTCGAGCTACTTCAGCCACATCTGGGGTAGCGGATATGCGGCGGGTTATTACGCCTACTTGTGGACGCAGATGCTGGACGACGACGCGTACCAGTGGTTCGAAGACCATGGCGGCTTGACGCGGGCTAATGGCGATCGCTTCCGCCAAATGGTGTTATCGCGTGGTAATACCGAGGATCTGGAGAAGATGTACGTGGCGTGGCGAGGGGCGCCGCCCAGTATCGAGCCGATGCTGAAGTATCGTGGCCTGGCGCCGAGCAGCCCGACGAAGTAAGTCGCCAACGCTGACGAACCCTCAGCGCACGCCGGTTACGGTATAGAGATCTGACAAGCGTACCCGGTAGTCGAAGCCGTAGGTGTTGCCGTCGGGGGTGATGATGGGCGGGTCGGGAACCACTCCTCCGATAGGCGCCGTGGCAAGGACGCGCCACGGGGTGCGTGCTCCGGTATGCGGGTTGAGTTTCTCAACCTTGACGCCTGCGCCGCCGGCGTCCGCGGACGCGACGTAGAGCTGGCCGTCGGTGGTCCAGCCCAAGGTCATTTCGCCGGGCTTCAAGCCCTTAATTTCCACGGTCCTAGCGTCGTCTATGGACAGCACAGCTGTACTTACCTTGCCTGTGGCGGCATCTCTGACGCCCACGAGCACCCATTTGTCGTCACGAGAAATCTCTCGATTCACCATTCCCTCAGGTGAGATCGGTTTGGGCGCTCCGCCATTCAGGTCCTGCAGCCAAACTCGAGGAAAACGTTGTCCGGCTTCGCTCGCGGAGTAAACGATCCGCTTGCCGTCGGATAAAAACTGGGGGAGGATATTCGCCGGAATGAGGTTGGGCGGATTGACACGGCGAGGCTCGCCCGGCCCGATGGGCAAGAGCCAGATCTCGTGATTCGGTTCGACGAGTTTGATGGCCAGAGCCCACTTTTTGTCGCGCGAGAGGGAGCCCGCGTATCCCTCGCCGAGGGGAACAGCGGACGAGCCGTCTGTATCGCGTACATACACGTTGTAATTGGACGTGGAAGACCCCTCCTCCTCGAACAGGATCATCTTGCCGTCGTCGCTGATGTCGCGGAGATAGCTGAAGTCGAGCCATGAGAGGTCGCGCAGCGACTCACCGTGATTACTGGAGACGACAATGCCGCGACGAGCGATGCCCTGCCCTACCAGGAGTTGGCCTTTGGACGAGATGTCTCGCAAGTGTAGACGGCCGGGCATGGCCAACGGGTCGCGGGTCTTGCCCGAAATCGAGAGGGCGTGTACCTCTCCGGATTCGAGAGGAGAGCTGCTCCAGACTTCATCGCCGCCGACGCTCCAGGCCAGTCCCTGCGAGCTTTCATATAACGGACTGGCGGCGACTTTCTCGCCAGTGACACGCAGGATCATGACCGTGCCGCGATCATCGCTGGGATTGGTGTGGGCGATGAAGGCGACGTACTTGCCGTCGGGCGAGAAGCGAAGATCGTCGATGAGCCTCTCAGAATAGAGCACCTTGCCGATCGGGTACTCGAGCTGACATTTGAAGTCAGCGGGAACATAACGCACGATGGCAAGAGCGGAGCCATCGGGAGTAAAGTCAGCGGCCTGAATGTTTTCGATCTCAGGTTTTGGAGCGCTGTTTCCGGAGGTGCGGGCCAGATTGCCGGGTGCGAGAAGCGTGGTGATCGGCTGCGGAGTCAGTGCGACAGCGAGCTCGCCCTTGCTGGAAATCGCTAGCAGGCGCGCGTCCTTGATGCCCATGGGATGGCCACCGACTCCGTCGGCAGGCACGGTGTAGAGTTCGGGCTCGGCCGCTTCCCATGCGGCGGTGTAAACGACGTTTTGTCCGTCAGGCGTGAATCGCGCTGTACCTGGCGTGCCGCGGCGATAGGTGACCTGATGAAACTGCGCACCGGTGGCGGGATGCCGAGCCGAGGAGAGGAGCCATCCGGCCAAGCCGGCGAGCAACACGAGAGCCGCTGCGGCAGCGATGAGGGACGTACGAGTCTTGCGCTCTTTGACCTTGGCGGCGGAAAGGCCGCCGGAGGTCGTAGTCGATGTGATGGACTCCAAATCAAATGCCAGATCGCGGGCCGACTGGAAGCGCTGCTCCGGGTTCTTTTCGAGACAGTGATGCACGATGCGGTCGAGCGCCGGGGGCAGGGGACGACCGTCGGGCGGGTTCTCGGGCGGATCGTCGTGCAGGATCGCCGTCATAGTTTCGGCGGTGGTGTCGCGCCTGAAGGCCCGAACACCTGTGAGCATTTCGTAGAAAACAGCGCCGAAGCTGAAGATGTCGGTACGGCAATCCGCGGTGGCGCCGCGAACCTGTTCGGGAGACATATAGCCCACGGTTCCGACCACAGTTCCAACGCCGGTGGCCGGAATGTCGGAGGTCATGGTGGCAACGCGGGTGTCCTGAGTGGCGGAAAATTTTTCGATGGTCTTGGCGAGTCCGAAGTCGAGGATCTTTACACGCCCTTCGCGTGTGACGAAGATGTTGTCGGGCTTGAGGTCCCGATGCGCGATGTCTTTGCCGTGGGCCGCCGACAGGCCGTGCGCGATCTGTATAGCGTAATCGATGGCTCGGCGATGAGAAAGCGGGCCGCGCGCGAGGATCTCGCGCAGGCTCTCGCCTTCCAGCAACTCGGAGACCATGAAAGGCGTGCCGTCGTGCTGACCGATGTCGTGAACGCCGAGAATATTGGGGTGGCTGAGTGCGGCGATGGCACGTGCTTCCTGCTCGAAACGCCGAAGGCGGTCGGGGTCAGCGGCAAAAGAAGCCGGAAGAATCTTGACGGCGACATCGCGGCCGAGGCGTTGATCGCGGGCTCGGTAAACCTCGCCCATGCCGCCAGCACCGATGAGCGCAACGAGTTCGTAAGGACCGAGTTTGGTACCGGGAGTCAGGGCCATGAGGTGTGCTGCATTATAGCGTGACAGCCAGTTCCGAGAACGGCAAATTCACGACGGATTCAAGAGACACCGGGAAGACTGAAGGCGAAGATACCTGCGGATTGTGCGAATGACACGTATCACGCCGGACATTTTGTTCCCTGCCTTATCGCCAGTGGACGGCGATAACGCCAGGCCGCTCTCAGGGCCAAGCGGGGCGAAGACGCTACAAATCCTGTGTTAAAATTTAGTGTTCAGACAACCGATTCCGATAAGCATGCACTTCTCCAAAGAATATGTGGGCTATCTAGCCCGCGAAGTCACCAAAAAACTCATCGACGGTGAGTTCATCGAGGCGCCCAATCCGCAGGAGGTGCGCGAGCGCATCCACGCCGCCCTGCTCGAGGAGCTGACCCTCGAAGACCGCATCAACGACGAAGTGCGCATCATTCTTGAGACCTATTCCGACGAGATGCGCCAAACGGGTGCCAACTACCAGGAGATGTTTAAGAAGATCAAGAACGAGTTGGTGCGCAAGTACAAGGCCGTGCTATGAGGATCAGCCGCGAGAAGATCAACAAGCTGGCACACGCGGTGGCCGACACGCTGGCCGAGACCGACAGCGTGGACTTCATCGAGGACCGCAACACGATCCGGCAGGAAGCCCGCCGCGTGCTTGAAGTGCTGATGGCCGAAGAGGCCAAAATCGATGCTGCCGCCCGGCAGAAGATCGAAAGCCAGCGAAAGACCATCCTCGAAGGCTCGCAGGAATGGGACATCCTCTACCGCAAGTATTACAACGAAGAAGTGAAGAAACTCGGGATCTAGGGCGCGCTCGGTTTCCTTCTCCGGTTCGTAATTTCACTCGGTAGGTCCGGTCCAAGTCACAACCTCACAGCGGCAGCGGCTATAGCACCAAAGAGATGGATTTGCCTTCAAACCGTCCTAGCAGGCTCCGAGACTGGAGTAACCAACGACCGAGACCCTTTCGTTGGAAATCTTGTGCCTCTGGACTCGATGATCTGACACACTATAGTCCCGAACATAGCCACACGCGCAGGACTCTAGCTGACTAACCGAAAGCCAATTATTAATATAACGAAAGTCGTGGGATTACTATGGACAGCGCGAAGCCTCCAGCCTATACTCCACCCACGCTTATATCGCGCCAGACCCGACGAAAGTCGGTTGTGGCAAAGGAGCATTGGGATGAAAGTGCGAACTTCGATCCTGTTGATTTGTCTTGCTGCGATCTCAATGAATATTGGCTGGGCTCAAACTAAGGTACACGACAGCGATGGGCAGGAGTGGACTTGCCGTCCGAGCTCCGACGGCAACATCTACCTGAATCTTGGGTCAATTCACATTTACAATATCGCCGCTGCAAAGTCACAAGGCGAACCTCATGGAGGCGAACCTCATGCGCCTCACGACCCGCAGAAAGACCACCCTCCGCTCTGCATTGACGCATTGGGCGCTCACCAAATTATCTGGTATTGGCCAGGGGCGGATCATATCAGTGTCAGCTTCGTTCCCGAGGCAAAAAAAGACGGTACGTGTAAAAAATCCAAAAATCCGTTTCCAAAGACTCCAAAAGACAGCGGGATTTTTCCTTTCCTCCGATCGCGCTTAGCTGATGACACCTATTCTGGATGTGTCTACGATATGAGGTTCGAGTCCTCTCTCGGCAATTACGATCCCCATATCATTATCAATGGGGGCCGTAACGACTCTGCGGAGCAATTGAAAGACGACCTGGCGGAAGTACAAAATGACCTAGAGGATATGAAGATCCTCAAGGGTTACGAAGAGAAGTTGGAAGCCGCAATAAATAAAAGTAAACAGCCGAAAAAATGAGGCTTCACATTACGAGTGCAACTTGGAATCAAAAGCCTTGAATCGCGGATCGCTCCGCAGCGAATCTAGCTCGATCGTGCTGCTGATCTCCGCGGCGGAATAACCTGAATTTATTGACTTCTCGAGCCAATTCAGTGCCTGCTGCCGATCGCCGAGCATGTTGTAAACCTTAGCGGCGTAATATGCGGTTTCGGCGTCCCCAGGACGAAGACTTTGAGCGGTATGCAAATGCTGCAACGCGTGGCTCTTATCACCCTGCATCGCGAAATACTCAGCAACCAGGGTATGTACGTCGGCATTATTGGGATTGACTTGCAGGTCTGACGTAGCCAGTTCGATGGCCTTCCTTAACTCGCCCCTGGCTTTGCTATGGTCCGGTGAGTACCAATAGTACGCCCGCGCCAGATTGCCATGCGCCTGGATTTGTCGGTCTCCTAAAACCACAGACTGTTCGAAAGCACCAATGGCGTCGGGGAACTTTCTCTCAAGGAAGTATGTATCGCCCAAATTGGTGTAAGCCTCGTACGAGGGTTGAAGTCTGATGGCTTTCTGGAGTGCTTGCTCGGCCTCTGGATATTTCCCCGCGACGAGATATGTCCCACCGAGGCTGGACCAGTATGGAGCCCCATCTGGAGCAATTGCTATCGCTTTTTTATACTGCTCAGCGGCCTGACTGTAACGTGCCTCCTGTGCGTACAGGCTACCGAGCCACGCGTAATTCGACGGGATTTCGGGATGCGCCTGAATTGCTTTCATGTAGGTCTGCTCGGCGAGCTCCATTCGGCCAAGGTGCTCATAACTCGAGGCCAGTCCGCGATAGGCAACGTCGTAGGTCGGATCAGAGTCGAGGGCTAGCTGAAACTCCGAGGCCGCCTGTTCATAATGGCCAGTGCCTTGGTCCAGCACGCCCAGGCATACATTCCCTGCGGCCGACGAAGGCAGAAGTTGACGTGAATGCTCGCAGGCATCCCGCATTTTGGAAATCCATTGCTGGTCTTTTGTCAGCTTGTACTTTTCCCAATAGCCGCGGCCTAAGAACGCAAAGGCAGCTGCATATCCAGGGTCAAGTTCCAATGCACGAGTGAACTCCGTGAGGGCGCTATCCAGATTTTCTGGACTGGGGGAGCGGTCCAGATAGCCCCTCCCTCGCATAAAAGCCTCATAGGCGTCACGGCTGGTGGTATTGCGAGCCTCGTCGGGTGGCGGATTCTTATGCAGTTCCAGTTCGAGCACCCTGACGGCTGCCTCTACGACCTTTTCCTCGAGCTGTTTAAAATCAGTTGCGGTTCCCGTTACGCTATCTGCCCTCAACTGCTTGTGCGATTCGATTTCCGAGAGTGCCAGGTTCACCTGGAGTTGATCGCCGCTGCGCTGCAGATTGCCATCCAGCGCCAGGTTAGCCCCCAGCTTGCTCCGCGCCTCCTGCATGCTGGTCACGCGATTCGCCGTGATTTCGCTGAATGGTATGATCCCCACCGGTTGGGATGCCGTCAGTTGCATCAGGCGATTGGTCACCGTGTCGGTCAAGCCTTCGAAGAGAGCCGCTTCTTGCGGCTGCGCGCCGGTCATGTGGAACGGCAGCACGGCTACGTGCTTAACCGCAGGCTCCGGCGGAGGCCTCAGCCATCTCCAGGAAAGAAATCCGCCTGCGACCGCGAGCAACGCTACCGCAGCCCAGATCAGGGCTACACGAGTATTCCGAGCGACACCGACGACTTCCAGATCGCCCTGAAGGCCACTCGCCGACTGGTAACGAAGTTTCGGGTCTTTCTGCAGGCATTTCAGAATGACCGTTTCCAGCCCCGGTGAGATAGCGGTGTTCTTGGTTCGCGGAGCCGGAGGTGGAGAGTGGACAATGGCATCCCGCAGCGGTTGACCATGTTGTCGAAAGGGCCGTGAACCTGTGGCCAGCTCGTAGAGAACGACGCCCGCGGAATAGATGTCCGATCGAGTGTCAGGCTCGTTCCCAAGAACTTGTTCCGGTGCCAGGTAAGGTGGAGTTCCGGCCAGTGTATGCTGCTGTAACGCCTGGCTCTCGCTGAGAGTAACGTCGTCCGGCGTGGCAAACAATTGCGCCAGACCGAAGTCCAGGATTTTCAGTGTGTTGTCCGGGGTCACGCGCAGATTGCCAGGCTTGAGGTCACGATGAATCACCCGCTGCGAATGGGCCGCTGCCAGCCCACGCGACAACTGAACACCTAGTGCCAACACCTCTTTCTCAGACAACGCACCACTCTCCAGACGTTCGTCTAGTGAGGTGCCCGGAACGTATTCCATCACCAGATAGTCTAGGCCCTGTTCGGAATGGAAGTCGTAGACTGCCTCGATGTTGGGGTGGTTGAGCCGGCTGAGGAGGAGGGCTTCGCGACGAAATCGTTTGTGCGCGGAAATGTCGCTTAGCGTCTTGGCGTTGAGTACCTTGACCGCGACGTCGCGCTCCAGCCGCATATCCCAAGCACGGTAAACAATACCCATGCCGCCTGCACCGATTTCCTCGATGAGGCGAAAGTGGCCTAGGATCTGCCCCGGGTTGAGACTCGGAGGCTCCTCCATATGGGCAATTCGTACAGCGAATCGTATGATGGTTCCCTGCCACGGTCAACATAAGTATCGCTTTAGTTCGTTCGCGAGGATTAATGTAGGTTTATAGTTTGCCGGCCCTGGGGTCGGGCCGCTATCGGGTCGGCAGAGTGAATGTGGCTGGTGGAGCACCGCTTCACACCTGCGACACTCTTGTCACGTGCGGGTGTGTCCCACGTCCTTTCGCAATCACCCCGCGTCCTGTAAAGAAACTATTGTGAGGGCACGGAGATGTGTCTCTCGCCATGCCCCTGCCTAGGGCTGCGGCCCCATTTCGGCTCTTTGAAAACTCCGCTCAGCATCGCAGCGGCGCGATAGACACTGGCGAGGCTAGCGGGCGCGGTTTGCTTCTATAATCTACAAATTGTGGCGTCAGCGAACAATCGACGAAAATAGACGCTGTAACTACCTTTGAAATGACATGGATAGATGTAACTTATTTATGTTTCAATAAGTTGCGAAGGTAATTATCCCTTGACATCACGTAAAATTCAGGATACAGTTAGAGGCATGAAAGTTAAACAGTCCATCCCAAAAGAGTTGCGGTTCACGATCGAGGATTTCAACCGCCGATTCCCAACTGATTCGGATTGCTTGGACGCGCTCATGCAAATGCGCTTCCCCGGCTGCATTACGTACTGTCCGAAGTGCGAACAAGACCGCAGACATTACCGCATTACAGGCCGTCCTGTTTACGGCTGCGGGTTCTGTGGAACCCAAGTCTCGCCAATGGCCGGAACGATCTTCGAGCACTCGTCCACGTCGCTGCGGCTGTGGTTCTATGCCATGTACTTGATGGCCTCGACACGCTGCGGAATCTCTGCGAAGCAAATTCAGCGCGAGACAGGCGTAACGTACAAGACCGCTTGGAGAATGTTTAAGCAACTTCGCTCGTTGCTGTCCGAACCTGACATGCAACTGGGGGGACTTAGCGTCGAGATGGATGAAACCGGGATCGGGGGAACCACTCAGCGTAAGGGGCAACCCAAGAGAGACAAAACCACCGTATTCGGAATGGTCGAGCGCGGCGGACGGGTCAAGGCTGTTGTCGCAGACAACCGAAAGAAAGACACGCTCATGCCGATCATTAAGGAATACGTGCTTCCCGAGTCCACGGTCTTTACCGATGATTTCTCGTCCTACGTCGATCTTGGCCATCACGCGAATGACTACCGCCATCACCGCATCAATCACTCGGCTGGTGTCTACGTCATGGGTGACGTGCATACGCAGACCATTGAGGGATTCTGGGGACTTATCAAGACCGGAATACGGGGTGTTTATCATTCGGTTTCAACCAAATACTTACAAACCTATCTCGATGAATACTCGTTTCGTTACAACCGTCGCCACAAAGGAAACCTAATCTTTAATGACGTTTTGGAGCGGGTTTCGGAACGCTCATTTGAACGGCCTTCTGCAAAATCCCGTCAAATGCAGTCTGACTAATCGGCTGCATTTTCTTCTCGGTTTCCTCGCGCGGTTTCAGTACTCTTGTGCTTTCCTGTTTGTTTTTCATGCCGTCAATTCTAGTCCAGTCAGGGAATTCTATGTATGGCCTCTCTTGATTCCGTCGAACAGAAAATCGTCAGGGCTGCAGAGCACTTTCAAAGCCTTGAATCCGAAGTGCAAAGGTACTTTCAGGCTAATCCTGGCAAACTGGTGAGAGAACCAAACACTCCCGACAATGAGATCCTCTTTTCGTTTGGGGGGCCTGTTCCATCCCGCTTCGGCCTGATTATCGGCGACTGCATACAGAACCTCCGGTCCTCTCTCGATTACCTTGTGTGGGAACTTGTGCTTGCTGCGAACAATCAACCCGGAAAACACAATATGTTCCCCATCTGCAGCAGTCCCGATATTTTCAAGGATGCTTTGAGTAATCGCAAAAGGCTTCTCGGTGTCCATCCCGATGCGATTGCAGAGATCGAAGCTCTGCAGCCGTATCACTTGGGGATGGACTTCAAGAAAGCTATCCTCTGGGCCTTGGACGAATTGGCCAATCTCAACAAGCATTGCCGAATTCCTGTAACCGATCTCGCTGCTCGGGAAACAATGACCGATGTCTCCATCGACAAAGATGGGCGGACTTGGATGAACATCCCTGCAGGGCCCGTTCCCACGCTTGATCGCGATGCAAAGTTCGGGCCGTATCCCGTCGTTGGCGGACAGGTGCAAATGAATAGCAAGCTGGTTGCTGGCATAGCGTTCGGAGAGGGAGCCGCAAAGGGCATAGAAATTTCCATGAGCCTCAATCTCTGGCTGTACTACATCAGAGAGAAAGTCATTCCGATATTTGAGCGTTTCTTTTAGTTCGTTAGACATGGAGGTATTCGACATGAATTACCGCGTTGTCGTAGGAGATCAGAAAACCATCAACGAGGAATTCCAGAGAAATCCAGCGTGGAAACCAATCTTGATGTCCACCGTCCCCTTTCCTAGCGTGCCAAATGGAACCGTCATTACAGTCATCCTAGAGCGGGTCGGAGAACAACCAAGCTAGAGTTTCCTCCGATTCGCCGCAGTATGCTTCGGCAATTTTCCCGGCACGCATTACTGCGCGCCAACGATCAGCGATATCGGCTGGCTGTGCTCGAACTGCGTCAAAAATGGCTTCTACGAGGATGTCTCCCCGTACTATTTTGGGTGACTCTTTTGGCGAAGAAACTGAGTGCAAAGGTTCCTCTTTACTCTTTCTCCCTTGCACTCACGCTACCCTGTCACTTGACAGTATACGTGAGGCAAGGGGATAATTACCGTTGCGAACAATTTCCGGCTAACCCGCTGATTCTAAACAACGCATGAAAAAGCATTTTTCTGTGGTGGTGTTCTACTTAGCTACAACACCACATCAGCGTCCACACAAAGGTACGAAGGTCACTATCTAGTGTCGGCGAGGTTCATCTTGCGGATCTACCATTCGCAGCAGAACTCGGAGGATGGTCCGGGCTCCACATGGGCTGGCCTGCCGGGATAAATACGACCTGCAAGTTGGGAAACAGCGCGCGAAGATCGGCGGCGCACTTTTTCATGCCGGGTTCTTCGGACACTTCATGCCCGAGCACGACCATTGCCTTGTGACGGCCTTGCGCGCTGGCATCGCGCACATACTCAACCCCTTCCCACTCGGCAGATTCGCCCACAATCAAGACTTCAACATCGTCGCTGCGCAATGCGAGGACCTGCTTTTGCAACCCAGCGGCGCCGGGGAGCAGGGCTGCACGTGTGATCGAGAGGTTGGGATCTCCAATTACGCGTACCGTCCTGGCATCGAGTTTCTTCGCCAGCTCGAGAGATAGTTTCGCGAGCGTTGTCTTGGGAATCGTGGCCCGGAAAGGATTTCCCGCGTCCATGTAGCTTTGCCAGCCTAGTGCCTCGACGAGCGCCACCGCGATGGGATCGGGCGAGACCGAGTGAATCTGGTCGTGCAATCGGAAGACCACCATGTGGTGCTGCTGGATGAACGCCAGCTTCTCGCGGTAGACGGGGTCATCAGAAAAAAAGGCCTTGTCGTCCAGATGGTTGTAGAACGTGGGCTCATGGGTAATCACAAGATTGGCGCCGCGGTGGGCGGCCTCGCGCAGCACGTCCATGGTGTCGAGGAAGGTGGTTGCGATTCCCGCGACGGGTGTGGAGGGATCACCGGCCTTGATGGTATCGACGGTGCCCGAGGGTAAAGCAGCAGAGTAGTGCTGCTGGATCCGCTGGATAGCTTCGGCCGCAGTCAGCGTTTGCGCGACAGCAGCGACCGGGAGCATCGTGAGAATCAATATTGCGACGCCAGTTCGACTCGGTTTGGTGGACATCAAATGCGTTCCTTCCTTTCGGACAGCAAACCTAAGTGTAGTGGCGCGATCGAAAAACGGGACCACGAAAGGCTGTTCCCCATCGCCGGTGGCCCGCTGCGAATGTTGAGAGGGCAAGTGACATGGGTAAAGGCGATTAGGTCCCTTAGCAGACACAATTTGTTGACAATTCCGAAACAGGGTAATGACAATGCGCCAACACGGCGGACGTAACCTCGCCTTGAACCATAGTCCCGAAGGACTTGGGTTCAGGAAGTGAGGTGCGACATGAGCCAACGACTACTGCGTTGGACTGTTCTGGCCAAGCCGAAAACAACGATTTGGACCGCCATGGTGGTACTGCTGCTGGTCCTGCTGGCGCCATCCACGGCGTTGCCCCAAGCCGGCAGAACGGGCAGCGCCCCCATAGGTGGCGCTGGCTATCACGTCCGCGGCGACATTATGATCGCGGACCAGTTCAACAACCGCATCATTGAAGTGGACCCCAAGACGCATCAAATCGTATGGACGTTCGGCAATGGCTCGAGCACAGCCGGTCCGAAATCGGTTGTGGCTCCTAATGACGTCCAAACGGTGGGGCCGCTGAACCTGATTTCCGGCACAGGCGCGCCTCCGGGTGCAGAACCGACCTGTCCCAGCGGCTGCCCCGACAACCGGGTCATGCTGGTTGATATCTTCGGCGACGTTCTCTGGCAATACGGAGAGGCGGGCGTGACCGGTTCTGGGCCGAATCAACTCAACACTCCAGTGCAGGCGACCTTCCTTCCGAACTTCGATGTGCTGATTACCGACCAGGTCAACGAGCGCGTGATCGAAGTCACCCTGTACAACCAAATCGTGTGGCAGTATGGGCAAACGGGAGTCACAGGGTCGGGCCCCGATCAGTTGAACAATCCCAACAGTGCTGAACTGCTCGCCAACGGTGACATTCTGATCGCCGACGAGAACAACAATCGCGTGATCGAAGTGAATCGCAATCACCAGATCATGTGGCAGTACAGTAATGGTATCAGTGGGGCCGCATTTGCCAGCAGGCTCCAGAACGAGGATACGCTCATCACGGATTCGCTGAACAACCGGATTGTGGAGGTGTCGAAGGCCGGAAACGTGGTGTGGCAGTACTTCACCAATACGCGGAAGGGGAGCGTAGCGAATCCGAACCCGACGCGGGCGGTACGGCTGGAGAACGGTAATACGCTGATCAGCGATCAGTTCAACATGCAGGTTATTGAAATAAACCCCAAGGGAACGATTGTGTTTTCGCAGGGGCAGATTGGCGTTGCGGGCACTGGCTTCAACCAACTGAATGCCCCCTACGACGCGAAAGTGATCGGCGACTTTACGGGACTAACAGCACCCTAGGTGGGGAGTAGCCGATCGTGCGCGTCCCGCGCCCGGCGAAGCGTGGGACGCTTTTCCTTTTTATTTTGCCGTCTTATCTTCACCGAAGGGAGGTGCAGCTCAGCAGCATCCCATGGTCACGGTTTCCTCGGGCGGCCCAAACGCTTCTTCAGGTATCGGCGCTCCGTGCAGCGTCTTCCAGCACCGCCGAGCAGTTTCGATGAGCACCAGCACCACTCCGGTGACGAAGATTGCCATGAGGGTTGCGTCGAGATATCCCTGGAACATCTTGCCTGGCTTAAGAGCGAGCGGCAGATAGATGTTCTTGATGGACAGCACTCCCGCCGTCAAGGTTGTGGTGCCCACGAATAACATCGGAACCACGGTGATCAAGGCATATTTCGTCTTGCCCATGTTGACGAGAAATGTCGTAACCACCGCCAGCGCAATCGTGGCCAGCAACTGATTGCCGGTGCCGAAGAGCGGCCAAATCGTAGAGATTGAGCCGTTGTAGATCATGTATCCCCAGCTCGCGACTACTAACAAGCTTGCAGCCAGACTTCCCGGCAGCCATGCGGTATTGGAGAAGGGCTTGTGTACCCTGCCCAGCAGTTCGTGCATCACGTAGCGGGCCACGCGAGTACCGGTATCGACCGTAGTAAGGATGAACAGGGCCTCGAACATGATGGCGTAGTGATACCAATAACCCATCAGGGACGCCATTCCCGGCAGGCCGCGGAAAATATGGGCCATGCCGATGGCAAGCGAGACAGCGCCGCCGGTGCGGCCAGCGAGCTTCTCGCCGACTTGCTGCGAAAACATATCAAGGTCCACCGTGCTCATGCCAAGCCTGTGGAAGGCTTCGGGCGTGGTGTTGATGGCGAAATAGTCTCCGGGATGCATCGAGGTCGCAGCGATTAATGCCAGCACCGCGACCGTGGCTTCGCAGAGCATCGCCCCATAGCCGATCATGCGGGCATCCGTTTCTTTGTTGAGCATTTTCGGAGTCGTGCCCGAGGAGATGAGCGAGTGGAAGCCAGAGATTGCGCCGCATGCGATGGTGACGAACAGAAACGGGTACAACTTGCCGGGAATAATCGGTCCGCCACCATGAACGAATTCGGTCACCATGGGAAATTCAATGTCGGGCCGCACGATGAATACGCCCAGGATCAGAATGGCGATGGTGCCCAGCTTCATGTAGGTGGAGAGATAGTCACGCGGCTCGAGCAGGAGCCAGACCGGAAGCACTGAGGCGATGAATCCGTAGGCGCACATCAGCAACGTGATCTGGTGGGGAGTGAAGGTGAACCATCCTGCCACGGAAGACGCGGCGATCCATCGTCCGCCGATCACGCTGGCCAGGAGCAGAACCACGCCGAGTGCGCTGGGGCCGGCAATCTTGATCACTCCAGGGGTGCTCTTGAACATGTACAGTCCCATCAGCAACCCAATGGGAATGGTCATGGCGATCGTGAATACTCCCCAAGGACTGTTGGCGAGCGCGTTGACTACAACAATTCCCAGACCCGCCAGGGTGACGAGCAGGATAAAGAGCAAAGCGATCATCGTGACCAGTCCGGCCCAAGGCCCGACTTCGGTGCGGGCGATATCGGCGAGCGAACGGCCTTTGTGCCGCACCGATGCAATCAGGACGGTGAAATCGTGGACGCATCCAGCCAACACTGCTCCGAACAATATCCAGAGAAATCCGGGAGCAAAGCCGAACTGCGCGGCCAAAGTCGGACCCACCAGCGGCCCGGCGCCAGCGATGGCAGCGAAGTGGTGTCCGAACAAAACCCACTTCGGCGACGGTACGTAGTTGTGGCCGTCTTCAAAGGTGTGCGCCGGAGTAGTGCGAGCGTCATCGAGAACCAGCACCTTGGCGGCTAGGAAGGCGCTGTAATAACGGTAGGCGAGAGCGAAGACCAGCAGCGTGCCTAACATCACGGGAAAAGTGTTCATGCGATCCTCCGTGAGTAATCGCGATTACCGGCAGTGAACTTTGTGCGTCGCAAGCCGAAACTTCCACTGCAGTTCTGCGCTGCCCCAAAATATATACCGCAAAGATCGCGCCGGAATACCCGGTCAAGTAAGCGCCGCTCCCCCTAAAAGTGACTGGTGTCGCGGTGAAAAAGAGTGCACTTATCGGTAGTAAGACTCCGACGAACTCTGTTGCTTAAAACTCACCCAATTGTAATTAACTCTCTTTTCACTCCAGTGTCATGCCCGCCCAACCCGGACGCACTACCAAGGTGAATGGAAGATTCTCGATTCCATGAACGGAGTGTGTTATGCGACAAATTCTTGCGACAGCCCTGATGGCGTCGATGACCTTTGGACCTCTAGCCAATTCCGTGATGGCCGGCGAGGCCGCACGCGCGCCCCAGATAAAAGCCAACACCATTAAGACTGCCACGCCTATCAAGCACCTGGTGATCATCTTCCAGGAAAACGTTTCGTTTGATCATTATTTCGGCACGTATCCCCACGCCACCAACCCATCGGGGGAACCGCCGTTCCACGCAGCGGCGGGAACACCCACCGTCAACGGCCTCAGCAATGCCCTGCTGAACGCCAATCCTAACCTGAATCCGGCGAACGGCACCGGCGCCACAAATCCCTTCCGGCTGGATCGCTCGCAGGCCGCAACCACTGACCAGGACCACGATTACGGTCCAGAACAGGCTGCCTTCGATGGTGGTTTGATGGACCTGTTTCCGGCAAAGACTGGAACCGCAGGGCCGCCGCCCAATCCTCCGCCGCCAGCGGTGACTACGACTGGTCTGGTTATGGGCTACTACGACGGAAATACCGTCACCGCCCTGTGGAACTACGCCCAGAACTTTGTTATGAGCGACAACTCGTACAACACGACGTTTGGTCCCTCCACCCCCGGCGCGCTTAGCTTGATCGCGGGACAGACCAACGACGTCACCGTTAACAAGAATTCCGATTACGCCGTGGTGCCCGACGGTAATGGCGGGCTGACTTTGGTCAGTGACACCGATCCGCTGGGCGACTCATGCTCGGGCAGTTCGCAGGTTCAGATGGGCGGGACCAACATCGGTGACCTGCTGAACCAGGCGGGCGTGAGCTGGGGCTTCTTCGAGGGCGGCTTCAACCTGAGCATCACCAATCCAAATGGAACTACAGGTTGCAAGCGATCGACGACTTCCAGCGTGACCGGGGTCACCAAGGCCGATTACATTCCCCACCATCAGCCGTTCCAGTACTACGTTTCGACACAGAACCTTCAGCACACGCGGCCCACGTCCGTGGCGATGATCGGCCAACAGGGCGATGCCGCCAATCACCAGTACGACATTGCCGACTTCTTCACAGCGGTTTCGGCAGGCAACTTTCCGGCAGTCAGCTTTTTGAAAGCGGCGGGCTATCAGGATGGCCACTCGGGATACTCCGATCCGCTCGATGAACAGACCTTCGTCGTTGACACGCTGAATTTCCTGATGAACCGGCCGGAGTGGAAAGATACCGCGGTCGTGATCGCCTACGACGACTCGGACGGCTGGTACGACCACCAGATGAGCCCCATCATCAATCAATCACAATCCTCGCAGGATGCGCTGAACGGACCGGGACTGTGCGGAAGCGCTCCTCCGGCTCTGGCTGGCATTACCGGGCCGCATTCCCAGGGCCGCTGCGGCTACGGTCCGCGACTGCCGCTGCTGGTGATTTCGCCGTGGACACGTGCCAACACGGTCGATCACACCATCACCGACCAGACTTCGATGATCCGCTTTATCGAGGACAACTGGCTGGGTGGAAAGCGGATCGGCCAGGGATCGTTCGATGGTGTCGCCAATTCCATCAGCTCGATGTTCACCTTCATGCTGCCGTCGACGTGTTATCGCACAGTGATCCTGGACGACCAGACGGGCGAAGTCACGCAGAAGGGATGCGCCCACTAAGCGTTTTCTCGCGGCCAACCCTCCGCGAAGGAAGCGAAGGCATGTGTTGCGATGCGGCACATGCCTTTCGTGTTTTCGCAGGGACGTCGGATACTCCGCTCATTGCGATGTGAACGCAAGCCAGTGATTTCGATTGAGGCTGCTTCCATCGGCAGGCAAGTTTAGAGTTAATACTTAGCGAAACTCTCGAACTGAAAACTGACCCCCAGCGCCCTCCCCTGAAAGACGCAAGCCGATTACCCTGTCTGGGGAATGGCAAGAGCCAGCCTTACGGCATTAGTCTCGATCATGGCAGCGCCTCTCCATGATTGCGTAAGACCGCAAATACGGCGAGAACCGAGCCTCCTCTTGGCAGTTTCCCAGTTCGGAGATTCCCAGCGCGCGATTCCCGTCTTTGTTCCCGATTGCTTTCCTTATTTTTCCATTCAGCCCGTCGGACTTCTACCCTTCGTCCACAAAACCAGCTTTCGCTTGCTCAGCGGGGAGATGATCCCGCACGAGGAACCTTATGACAACACCTGAAGTCACATCCTGGCGCCACAGCAATAAATACACCGCAGAATCCGCCTGCGAGCACTGCTCCGGCGTGGTTCGGCACGAGTCCTGGTGCATTACCCGCAGCCCCGGCGTTTTGTATGCGTATGCGGCAGTTCTCGACGCTGCACAACTGAGCGACGGAGATCGATTGATCCTGCATGCGCTAGGCGCAGCATGGACCGGAAAAGTGTGTGCCGAGGCCTGTCAGGGTGGAAACCATTCCGCGTAATCGCACACTTCGTGAACCGGTCTAGTCGGCAGCCAGTTGTCGAAGAGCGGCCGCGTCCTGGATTTGCAAGGTCGAACCGTGCAGTACAGCGATGCGCTGTTTTCGGAAGTCGGCGAGTGTACGAGTTACGGTCTCCCGCGACATGCCGATGATTTGGCCAATCTCATCGTGAGTCAGCGCCACTTTGATTCCCTGCCTCGTGGCCATTCCCGCCTCGTCGACTGACCAATCCAGCATCATACGGGCAACGCGTCCGGGAGCGGAGCGCATCACAAAAGAGCGCAGCTGTTGATATGCCCTCTGGGCTTCGTGGCTGAGATGGACCGCCGCGCGCAGGGAGGCGCCTCTGTACTCCGCCAGAAACTCAAGGAAATCAGCTTTCTTCACAAAGTTGAGCTGGCAGGCTTGACCTGTTTCCGCCGTCATGGTGTGAACCGTCCCGGACACAGTGTCGTTCAATCCCAACACCTCGCCCGGCTTAGCTATCTTGAAGATGAGAGTCTGCCCGTGAGTCGAGGTTGCCGACACTTTCACCCGGCCTTTGCACAAAACGTAAATGCCCCGGCACACCTGGCCTTCGACGAACAAAGTTGCACCCGCGGGGTAAGCAAGTGTGAATTTAATTTTTTGAAAGGCTTCCATTTCCGCAGCTGGCAGTCGACAGAAGAATCCCTCGCCACAAAGGTTACAGGCAAGACAGTTTTCTACCAGTTCCATCCCGTAGGGTGACTGCATTGCGATCCTCCCGCAGGAAACCCCAAATTCTGCAGAACCCCTGGCAGTGGAAAAGCGGAATTAATCTTCACTCTGTGGAGGCCGACTGCCAAGGGTTCTACAGTGGTTGCGGGGAACGATACGATGTTCCATCGGCGTAATACTGTTCAATTTTGCACACTTTGCGAGCTTTCCCCGAACTCGATTCGACCGTCGCTAAATGGAATCGCTCTTGCGCGCCGGACTGTATGGACTGTGCCGTGGGCGCGAGAATTAAACACACGCTGGGGCTATCAACCTGCAGTTCGGCTGCAGGGAAATGCAGTCGCTGAAAAAGGCGGCGGGCGACGTTATTTATGCAAGACCCCGAAGGGGGAGGCCAAAGGCCTACAGGCGCACGATCTTCTCTGACTCGAAGCCGCGCAGCGCGTTGCGCGTGTCGACGATCAGCTTGGCCGAGTCCACTAACCCCTTGTAATCGAAATTAGAGTGGTCGGTGATGATTACCACGCAGTCTGCCTGGCGCGCGGACGCCTGTGCCTCCTCCGACTTGAGGTCTATGCCATCCAATTTGAGTGCCGGAACATAAGGATCGCTATAGCTGACTTCCGCCCCCAGCTTCTTCAGCAGCAGGATGACGTCGAGTGCCGGCGACTCCCGCATGTCGTCGATGTTGCGTTTATAAGCGACGCCGGCTATGTGCACCCGCGATCCCTTGACTGCCTTACCGTGGTTGTTGAGCGCGCCCTGTACTTTGCCGACTACGAAGTGCGGCATGTTGCCGTTGATGTAGCCCGCAAGTTCGATAAACCGAGCTTCGATTCCGGATTGCTTCGTCTTCCATGACAAGTAGAAGGGATCGATGGGAATGCAATGGCCTCCGAGTCCGGGTCCGGGATAAAACGGCATGAAACCGAAGGGCTTGGTTGCAGCGGCGTCGATCACTTCCCAGACATTGATTCCCATGCCATCGCACATCACCGCCATTTCATTCACCAGGCCGATGTTGATCATGCGGAAGGTGTTCTCCAGCAGCTTCACCATCTCGGCCACGCGAGTGTTGCTAACGGGCACAACCTTCTGGAGCGCCTGCGAGAAGAAGACACGGCCCATCTCGGTGCAAGCCGGCGTAATGCCTCCGACGACCTTCGGAGTATTCAGAGTCTGGTAAACCGGGTTGCCGGGATCGACACGCTCGGGAGAGAAGCAGAGAAAGAAGTCTTCGCCTACCTTGAGTCCGTGTTTTTCGAACGTGGGCAGCAGCAACTCGTCGGTAGTGCCGGGATAAGTAGTAGATTCGAGAATCACCAGCAGGCCTGGATGAAAATACTTGGCGACCTCCTCGGAGGCCGACACGATGTAACTCATGTCGGGATCTTTAGTCTTGCGCAGTGGCGTAGGCACGCAGATGT
This sequence comes from uncultured Acidobacteriaceae bacterium, assembly GCA_963699185.1. Lineage (GTDB taxonomy): Bacteria > Acidobacteriota > Terriglobia > Terriglobales > Acidobacteriaceae > DASRAA01. Next base: position 4,407,178 of record OY969419.1, read on the forward strand.
TGATGGTGTCGAGATCCTGGACCACGGAAAAGTCGGTGGTGGCATCGAGGCGGGCGGCGTTCACCAGTTGCGCGACCTCGCTACTGGGAACGTCTTGAATGTAGGACTCGCCATTCATGAGGCGGTCGACGCGCGACTGCTGCAAGTCTAGACCGGTGACATGGAAACCCGCCTTGGCGAACTCGACCGCGAGAGGCAGTCCGACATAACCCAGTCCCACGATGCCTACACGCGCGGTTTTCGTCTCGATCTTTTCTTTGAGTGCCTGGAACGTACCCACGGTTTGCTCCGCTAACTGCATAAAAATTGCCTCCGGAATAAATGTGCTCTCTGGCCAAACAGCTGAAACGCCAAACATGGCCCGCTTCAAGCATCAGAGTAACAGCGCAGCCATCATCATTTTACAATGGTCAAACGATCTGCTCGCGTCCTGCTCGTCGATGACAGCGTGGGTGCGTCATGCGAGGGATTGAAGTGCAAAGTTTTCTTGCTTGGTGAAGTGTTGTGAAACGTAGCATTCATTCCCCAAAATTGCCGCGGCTGCGCTACGTTGTGGACTTGCAGAAGGCGGAAGCGGCGCTTTTCTTGAAGCCGTCCAATGGCAGGTCCTCCTTTGCGTACCCGTTGTAAACACTCCAGCTGGTTGATGGATCATTCCAGTTGGCTCGGCACAGCCAAACCTAGCGGCGCGATCGATCCCAACGGTGAGACTCGTCTTCAAATTGGTGAGCACACGCTCACCTTGAGGTTGCGCCTGCTGCAGGTAACTGCGAACAGCACCCACCAATTCATTGAACTCGGGGCGGATCTTGCGCACCTGCTTCCACCAATCGTTCATAACAAAAGACTTGTTGGCTTCGTTTTGCAAAAAAGCACTTTACTGAGACAGACCGCTGAGAATGATCATAATCCAGCCGAGAAGGGGGAAGATCGGAAGTACTCTTCAGTACATCGATCACCGAGGAGCACATTGCATTTGCATCGGGCTCCGGGAAGACGGTGGACAAATGTCACGAAAGGGTTTGCGAATTCTCTCGCCTCTGCCGAGATTCCAAGAGCTTCTGCAGTGCCCATTCAAGCTTCTTCTGGACTGCGCGGTCGTATCGTAGAATCTTATTCATTACTCGTTCTGGAGGAAGAGCATTTTCGGCATAGTGATCCTCTACGCTCTCCTGCTGAGTCGAAATCGCGGACCTGTACGTTATCTCGGCAGTCCCAATCACCCAGTCAAGGGAAGCAATCAAACTGGCATCGACCTTGGGCTCGGAGGAGTCGTAGGTTTCTCCGGCAACCGTTAGTAAGGGGAGAACGAACGCGTAACTTGCAGGCGAGAGGGTTCCCGTGGTGCTGATCTCGTCCCGCACCTTCTGTAGATCTTCGAGCCTCTTCAGTAATATTCGAGTCAACTCATAAGCCAGTGGCTGCCTGCCGCTCCACTTTGCAGCATTTTGGACCGAGCCTTTCTCCGCCCAATTAGCTCGACGAAGTCTCCACATGCACTCAAGAATCTGCACGACCCAGAACTCCTCAGATGGACCTTCTGGCTGGAACTCCTGCTGCAGGTCAGCGAGCAGCCGTGCAAATTGCTGATCACTCCGGTCGCCGTCACACACAGGAATCACCACGTGTCTCGCAAAGAAACCGAATCTCACAGCATTGAATTTGGAAGCCTTCTTGCCTCGCGCCGTTCGAGCACCAGTCGACTTTTGGGCGTTCAGGCGGTTTGCTGCCAGCTTCCGCGGCGAGATGGGCTTGGTTTTGGATTTCTGGCTGTCTTGTTGCAACCTGGAGACGCCGCTGGGTCGTACCGCTTGATTAAACGGCTCTGCGCCGGCACTGGTCTTCTTGCCCGATTTCAATACCCGGGCTGTGGCAGTGGGCGTGACGGCCCTGTTCAACGGGTTGGGTGTGTTGTGGGCTTGAACCGCATTGTTCAGGGATATTGGTATGACCGCCGGCTTTTCCATCTACTCTCCATTGGTGCCGAGATGTCGCGAGATAACGTCCGCCGCCCAGATTCAAACACTCAGAAACGGCAAAGAGCGGTGTGAACCCTTTTACTCTTGCACGGGATCCCGCGTCGCGATCGACTCCTCCCTACCTTAAGTCTTGGGCCGGCTCGACAGCTGCGCACTGCGGCGATTCGCTTTAGTGTCTTAGATGCGATTGAGATCCGTCAGGACTCTCGTCCGTGGTACCACTTCCGTTTCGCACCTGTGCGAGGTCTATCAATTTCGCGTTATTTCGCCACAGAAACTCTGCGGTTTGGGGGCGTGAACCAATGATGACAATAGATGGGGAGGATTCGTTTACTTCGTCCTCAGCTTCTGTTTCGCAACCAGGCGCTGCATGAATTTGGACCCTTCTTTCCGGTAGGTTTCGACACCATCAGCCAACAGCATTTCGCAAATCTGCGAAACGCTTCTCGCTTCGCTGGTAGCAATCTCCTGAATCTCGTCCTTCAACTCTGGCGAAACCCGGAACGCCAAAAACTGCTTATTTACGGGCATAGTACAAACATATTCGCATGGAAAAGCGGAAATAATCAAACTTTCATATTGCAATTAATTGTATCATATGTTATCGTTTCGATAAGATAACAAATACATCAGGAGATGCGTTATGGAAAAATCTGAAGAACAACGCTCCGGGACGCGCCCGCACAGGAACGCGGCTCGAGTACGGGAAAACCTCCGCTTCGCCCACCGTGTCATTTCTCCTACGTTGCCCATTCGACTAGCCGATTCGCTGAAGACTCTATCTCACGATTTTGACTTTTCTCTGCGTAGGGGCGACCTCCAAATCCTGAACAATTCCTGGTACGTAACCCACACCGGCTTGTTCGGCTGGCGCGTCGCAAGAGGTGCCGCGGTATCCATGTCGAGGCCGTCGATTCGCTGTGTGATTCCGCGGCCAGTCGTTTCGTCCTCAAGGCGACGGTGTATCCGTCCAAAGATTCCGCCGGATTCGTCGGCTACGGCGATGCCGACCCTTCCAACGTTTCTCTGCTGGTCCGCGGCGCCGAGATGCGGATCGCCGAGACCCGAGCCGTCAATCGCGCTCTGCGTAAGGCTTATGGCATCGGAATCTGCTCGGTCGAGGAGATCGGATCCAATCCCGGTCCGATGGCGCCGGCTCCTGATGCACAGAAGTTTCCGCCCGAAGAGTGCCAACGGAAACGGCAATGGTTCCGGTCACAAGGTCCGCGACCGGCTGTGCCAGATCATCCGCCAGCACAAGCTCGATCCCGAGCTGGTGAAAGCCTACGCCGTCGACTTCTGCGGTACCAAAGCCCTCAAAGACGCCACTCGCGAGCAGGTCGAAAGCTTCGTCCAGCAGCTTGCCGAGGCGGCCAAGAAGGACCGCGGTGCCCTGCTCTGTCAACTCAACAGCTACGCACCCCCAAGCCAGGAGGTGGCGGGATGAAACGTCATGTTCCCGGACTCTCCGATACCGCACGTGATTCGCACTCCGAGGTTCCCGACGGCGTATTTCTCGTCCGGCTCGATGGTGCCCAGCATCGCTGGCAAGCTCAGAAGCGCTTTTATCTGCTGCGGCTCTCCATTCTCGAGCCCAAGCAGTTTGCCGGGCGCTCGATCGTCAGCCGTCTCTACTGCACCCCAAAGGCGATGTGGAAGCTGGGTTGGTTCCTGCGGGATTTTCTCTATGACCCCGAACTGTTGAGCCAGGACGAGGTCGACGAGCGAGCCCTGCGCGGCCTGGTCGGGGTCGTGAAGATCAGCCACACCGTGATCAACGGCATCTCGCTGGTGAACTTCGACGGCTTCGCTCCCGCCAGCCAGTGGGAAGAACTGTCCACTGCCATCCCCATTCCGCCGGCTGGCAACGGTAAGGGCTCGCGGAAGGAAAGGGCATCGCGATGAACTACAGCTACACCCAGATTTCCCAGTACCTGACCTGCCCTCGCCGTTACCGCCATCGCTATCTCGATGGCTGGCAGGAAAAAGATGTTCGGGCCGCCATGCTCTTCGGCCGCTGCTTCGAGCAGGCGGTGGCGGCCTTATTCCGTCACGAAGATCCAGCGGCAGTCCTGTTTGAGCAGTGGGCGCCATGTAAGAACCTGGAGCTGGCCTACTCAGGAAGCGACACCTGGGACCACATGCTCCAGCAAGGCATTCAGTTGCTCGAGCGCTTCACCCAGGACGGTCGCGTCCAGATTCACCAGCCGCACAGCCATCAACAGATCCGATTCACACGCACGCTGAGTTCCGGCAACAGCTTTGTCGCCTTCGTCGATGCTGTTGGCGAACTGGACGGCACACCCTGTGTGCTGGAGTGGAAGACCGCCTCCGCCCGCTATCCCGAGGAGCCGAACGGTATTGCGGCACTGGATCCGCAGCTGGTTTGCTATTCCTGGATGACCGGGATCAACGAAGTCGCTCAGGTCGTCTTCGTCCGTAAGCGCACGGTTGAAGTCCAGTATCTGCGGGCCACCATCACCGACCAACAGCGGCAGGAGTTCGAGACCCTGGTCGACGACACGGTCCGCAGGATCGAGTCGGGACTGTTCCTGCCGCACAGCGGCATTCGCTTCCCCCAGAACCCGTGTACCACCTGTCCCTTCCTCGGGCTCTGTCTCGACCAGCGCGATCTGGTTGAGGCTGGGCTGATCCGCAAGCCGGGAGTCGATCTTGGTCTGTTTGACGAACTTGCTTACTAAGAGTCCGCCTATGCCGCCCAAGCTGAATCGCCGCCGGGCCGAGTTGGTGTTGAGCAGGATCGACGCGATCCTGGCCTGGGAGGCACGGCATGAGAACGAGCGCGATACCAGGTTCGTGGAACTGGGCAAGTACCTCTGCGAAGTACGGGCGGGCCAGTACTGGCGGCTGGAGAAGCTGAAGTCGTTCGATGAGTTCCTGGAGCGGCGGTTCCCGGAGTCCAGAAGGAAGGCGTACTACCTGATGTCGATTCACGAACATCTTCCACCCCAGGTGCGGAAGGAACTGAAACAGGTGGGATGGACGCAAGGGACTGGAGTTGGCCAAGCTGGCGCGCCAGCAGGGTCAGCGCTTCGAAAGTGCAACCTGGTTGCACAAAGCCCGCCAGATGCCCAAGGCGGAGTTCCAGCGGGAAGTGGAGAAAGAGCTGACGGGCAAGGACAGCGAGCCTTCGGAGCTGATCTATTTCAAGGTCTATAAGAGCCAGATCCCGGTCATCGAACAGGCGATCGAGACCGCGGCCTTAATGCTTGGGTCCGACAAGTCTCGGGGCTACTGCCTGGAGATGATCTGCGCGGACTTCCTCGCCGGGGCCTCGATCGACGGCGACAACCCGGAGATCCTGCTGCAATCCATCTCCCGCTACTACAAGTTCCTGCCCGGTCCACAACAGGAGGCCTTTCTATCTGAGGTCGCCCGGAAGGCTTCATGAACAAGAGTCCAGCAGCAAAACCCCACGACTGAGACTCGATTCGGCGAGCTACCGCGAACTGCACCGCCAGGTGCTGGAGCGCGATGGCTGGCGCTGCCAGTTCTGCGGGAGCATGCAGCACCTGCAGGTACACCACCTCAAATTCCGCAGCCATTCGGGCAGCGACGTGGAACAGAACCTGATCACGCTATGCGCGGACTGCCACGAACTGGTACATCGAAAACCCTAGGGCCTGTTATTAACTTTGACATCCCTTACAGGAACTATGGGATTGTCCCGCAGTGTGAATGATCTGCCGCCGTAGCCGGTGGTGTATCAGCAGACCCGGCGTTGAATCCAAGCAGTCTTTTTCGTTGCTGCGTGAGTTCGCCGGACGCAAGCCTCAACCCACGGCGATGATCGCCGACAGCCGCGCACTACAATCGACGCCCGAGTCGGGAACGCGCAGCCTATTGCGGAGCGTAACGCCGCAGAGGATCGAAGGTGTACGCGGCCGTGGATACGTCGGGAGATCTGCTGCCTTGCAAATCACCGCCGCCGATTAACAGGATTGAGTACAAGTCGAACGTCTGGCCGAGCATGGGCCGCAGATCCCGGAGTCAACGTGAAGTTGGCTTATGTCGATCAGGAGTGCACGGAGAAGAGGAGGAAGACGCGGTCACCAGTACGGCATTCACCTAAAGTTGGTCAAACATACCCGATTCAAACGCGGCTTCTCGCCGATGCCACGGCGCTGGGAAGTTTCGCCTAGGCGGCGCGCTTTCGTCGTTTGGCCGAGACCATGCGCGGCTCTCCCAGCCTCTCGCAGGCTTCTACTACTGTGTCTTCGCCTGCCTCATGCTCGCCAACTTGTTCAAATCACTAACCAAAGTCAATAAGAGCTTGCCCATTTCGTGTACACGGTCAGGTCCCCGGACCCTCTACGAGCGGCTCTCTGGACACAGCCCGAGTCGCAGTCGCGCGTGCAGCGTAATCGGCAACGAGGTTCGGCGGCGAACCGCGATGACCGGCGCCGTCTCTTTCGAGCCATAGCATCGCGACCTCCAAGCCTCCTCCAATATTCCGCCTTCCGCGGTAAACTCCGCGATGTCGCCAATGCGCCATGTCCCCGCAGTTCGTTCTGTTGGACTTAAGGCGAAATGCCAGAACTGCTCGATCAGGTGCTCGCCTGCAGGCCCATCGACCTGATCCACGACGTCAAACACGCTGCCGTTCACAAGCTCAACTGTTCTCGTATGCGAGAACCCCCGATAACGGCACACTGCGACCGCACGATCTCGCTCTGCGTCACTGGCGAACTCAAGCAACGATGTTTCCGGTTTCTTCGTCCAGCGAAATGGACCTTCCGCCTCGCCCTGATCGTGGCCGTCGATGCGAATCGTGCTATGAGCCGACGATCCGCGAAATGTGTTTCGCCATTCGGGATCCATGTAGCTATAGGTGCCGGAGTCGATCAATACCTCTTGGTCGCCACTGCTGACGACTAGCGACAACGTGTCAGAGTGACTATGGCCGCCGCTCCATGGACCGAACGGTCCGGCGTCGAACATGGCGACCACTGGACCGCGCCGCATGACGACAATCCCGCTGTCATTAAACAGACGCGACTTAAATTCCGTCGTGCCACCGTCAGAAGTCCTACAGCGTTCCGGTCCAAGCCACCACAGGGCGATCTCTTCCAGGTCGTGTTGCGAGTGCGCGAAGAACGTTTGGCTTAGCATCGAAGATATGGTGGCCAATGTCGCACGCGCAAAACGGCTGCGCGGCCCGTAGGGAGCAAAGAAGCGTCCTGCGTCGTCATCTCCGAGGAACGGCAACTTCCCACCGTCGCTCGTAATCGAGGCGAGGAACTCCGCCATTCTTGCAAGTCCCTCACGGTGCGACCCTGGAACATCTTCCAGCACAGCGTGAAACGCGAACATGTCCAACGCGTAGACGTGGTAGTAGGTGGATTGCTCGAAGTAGCTTCCATCGCTCTTCACGCAACATTCCATGTGTCCGCGGACGATATCGCGCCCCAGTTGGCGCCAGTGGTCGGCCCGCGGAAAATCGGGAAACAGTCGTCCCAATGCATGCAGCGCTACCGCTTCGCCGAGCAAGTGTGTGTTGGGCGAGAAGTAGATCGACAAGTTGTATTCGAGATGCAGTCCGTGACGATAGAGTTCGGCCAGAAAGCGCTGGCGGAAGGGGGTGGACATTCTCTCGCCCACGAGATGCCAGATCCATATCCACGAAAGCCCACGGAAGGCGACTTCAAGAGCACTGTTCCAGTTGATGCCACGCTGAAACCGGTTCTCTGACCACCAGTGCTCCAGTTGGCGGACCACCGTTTCGAAGTACTCATCCCGACCAGTGATGACACGGGCTTGGGCCAGCAGGACCAGGTGCTGATGACGGTTGATCTCCCAGATAAGCTTGTGGTCTCCGGCAGCCGCGACGTCGAGATAGGGGATCAACCGGAAATACTTTTGCGGAGTTTCAGTACCACTCTGCGGGTCGCGCCGCCAAGCTACCGACGAGCCGTAATCGACCACATTGCCTAGCAATGGAATCCGGCCTTGCACGATTTCGTCGGCGATGGCCACCATTTCGCGAGCGTAGTCGGTATTGCGCAGCGCATCGCCAACTGACCCAGGCGCCGGAAGCACGGCGAGTGGCGAAGCTGCCTGTAACCCTAAATTTGGCGGGGACAAATAGAGGAGTGCATTGGCTGCCTCCTGGCGCAGTCGGAATGAGAGTTCCCTGAAGCTTCGCATTCCGGGGACCTCAGCTCAAAGACGGCATGCGGTGGATAGACTCAGACCGCCTCCAACTTGGCGACAGCGGCCGGCTCGGAGCTGGCAACGTTGATGACCGGCACGGGCGATTCCGCCAGTACCTTGCGCGCTTCGGCAGTCGGGTCCTGGGTAACCACGATCAGCTCGGACCATTCCAGAATTCCGTGCAGGCTCTTCTCCATGGAGCGGCCGATGTGCGGCAACGAACTCAGCAAGAATGCCTGGTTGCTGCCGTAAATAGCGTCTAGTTGGATATGCGGATCGTAAATCTTCACGTCGCATCCCTTGCCGATCAGCATTTCGATCAGGGCCACGCCCGGGCTTTCGCGCAGGTCGTCGGTGTTGGGCTTGAAGGCCAGTCCGTAGATGCCGATCTTGCGGCAGCCCATTTCCATCACCCGCCGGAACGCCCGTGCGATGTGCGACTCGTTGCTGGGAAGCACAGAGTTCAGCAGCGGCAAGTCCAGATCGAGGTGCCGAGCCCGGTAGATAAGCGCACGCAAGTCTTTGGGCAGGCACGAGCCGCCGAACGCGAATCCCGGCTTCAGGTACGCGGCAGAAACATTGAGCTTGGTGTCACGACAAACCGTTTCCATCACCTCGGCGCCATCGAGTCCCAAAGATGCGGAGAGCGTTCCGATCTCGTTGGCGAAGGCGATCTTCAAGGCATGAAACGTATTGCAGGTGTACTTGATGAGTTCCGCCGTACGCAGCGCAACCACGGAAGTCTGCACCGGCAGTCCTGCGTAAAACGCAGCGACCCGCTCGGCGGCCGCGCGGTTGTGGCTGCCCACTACCACCAGCGACGGCTCCATGAAGTCTTTGACCGCGCTTCCCTCGCGCAGAAATTCGGGATTAGCGACCACCACCGCCCGGGGCTCGATTGAGGGAGCGACAACTTCATCGCAGGTACCCGGGAAGACGGTACTGCGCACGACAACCGTGAGCGGCTTGGAGCGGTCGTCCAGGTGTGCGGCGATCTCGACAGAGACTTTACGCAAGTAGTCGAGATTGAGGTTGCCGTTGGCGGCCGAAGGTGTGCCCACACACAGAAATGCGAAATCGGCATCCCGTAAAGCGTCGGCCGTCGAGAGAGTCGCCGACAGCAATCCTTCCTGGATGTGCTTTGCGATCAGAGGCTCAAGACCGGGCTCATAGAAAGGCGACTGGCCGTCCTGAATGGCCTTGACTTTGCGGCCGTCGACGTCGACGCCTACGACGCGATATCCCAGCTCTGCAAAGCAGGCAGCAGTCACGCAACCCACGTAGCCGAGTCCAAAAACTGCAATTGAAGGCCGTGCTTCGTTCGCGTCCATCGGTCCGTTCACCTTCTGTCTTGATCTGAATTAGCGTTCTAGCTCAGCGGCTCAGCCAGACACCTCGACCGCTATTGGTCGTTTGCTCATGATCAGCATGCTCTCGAACTCGGTCGTAATGCTGTCCCATGAGTAACGGGAGGTCACCAATTGCAGCGCGGCCGCCGCCACCGATTCCCGCTGCTGATCGTCCTGCAACAGCGTGAGGCACTCATCCGCAAAACTTTCGGACGTGTCGGCCAGCCGGATATTAGCCGGATGGCTTACATCTAGTCCCTCCCCACCAATCGTCGTCGAAACTGTTGCCGTGCCTGCCGCCATTGCCTCGTAAATCTTCAGCCTCGTTCCACCGCCGATTCGGAGCGGGACGATCGACACTTTGGCTCCCCACAACCACGGCCGGACTTCGGGCACCGTGCCGGTCACCTGGATCCGGGACTCGCCTTCGGCCAAAGCTCGTATGGTCGGCGACGGCGATCTGCCCACGATGGCGAGGGTGCAATCGGGCTTCCGCCGCCAAATCAGCGGCAGAACTTCTCGGACAAAGTAGTTTACCCCATCGGAATTGGGCAGCCAGTCCATTGAACCCACGAAGACGAGGTCCGCCTTGGATGGCGCTTCAGGCGGGCGACCAAAGTAGTCGAGATCGACGCCAGTGGCGACACTGACCGCCTCGACCCCAAATTGCTCACGCATGATCACGGCATCTTGCGGCGACACCGCGATGACGCGGGCTGCCGCCTGGCACATGCGCCGTTCCCAGTCGAACATGCGGTTGGCTTGCAATTTGAAATAGGCTTTGCGTGCTGGATCGCGTGCCTGCTCGACGTGGCGTCGCCAGATTATGCTTTCGACGTTGTGCTGAAACAGCACCACTGCACTCATATCTGGAAAGTTGGGCGCTGGCGCGAGAAAATCACACACCACGGTGTCGAATGAGAACATGCTCAAGACCTTGGCAATCTGATCACGCATCGCAGCCGAGCGATAGCGACTCAGCGAGAGCGGCATGGAGGAAGCAAGATTGCGCGCCAGTTGAGCTACAAAACCCATCGACCGCCGCGGCGGAACCTCGAGCACAACCGGGTAGGCACGCGAGCAGTACTCACCCGCGCGCTGCAAACCTTCGGGCTGCGAAGGATTGTCATACGCTATGTAGTGAACTTCGTGGCGGGCATGGAGCCGTCTCACGATCTCCAACGTGCGGATCTGACCTCCTCGCGTAGTGGGGTGGAGGAAGTCAGTTTTGACCCACAGAATTCTCATGCGACCTGGACGCTGTTGGTGGCCACCGGCATCAGGCCTTCCCAGAACTGCTCACGGCGGCCAGTCAGGTACATATCACCCCAGACCTGCAGATTGAGCAGTCGCCAGATACGGTCTGTCGCATCGTGCTGGCCCCGGTCGTGTTTGGCGAGCAGGTTGTCGAGGTATTCGAAATTTACGTAAGCCGCGAGCAAGCCATCAGGATCGCGCAGATAGTCGCGGATCGTTCTGGACTGATCTTGCATGAGCCATGCGGTAATGGGAGTGGGAAAGCCCATCTTCTTGCGGTAGATGATGTTGCGCGGAAGCAGGTCCTCGACCGCCTTCTTCACGATGTACTTGCCCTGCTTGCCACGAAGCTTCATGTGCGGTGGCACGGAAGCTGCGAACTCCACGAACTTGTGATCGAGAAACGGCACCCGGCTCTCAATCGAAGACGCCATGCTCATCTGGTCCTGCTTCATCAGTAGTTCGACGAGGTAGGTCTTCTGATCGGCGTAGAGTAAGCGACTCAATGTCGGCGACTGGGTCATAGAGTTCCAGCGGTCCAGGAAATTCGCATAGGGACTTGCTGCGAAATGTTCGTTCAGCAATCGCTGTTGCTCTTCCGCTCCGAAGGCGCAATAGAAATTGTTCAAATACAGCGACTCAATGCTCGGGCCGCGCCCGAGAACCGTGTGCCCGAGTTTCCTTCGGACAGAAGCCGACAACAGCGGCGAACCTGCCACTGCATTCTGGATGGCATTGCGAACCCCGCCGGGAACTCCGCGATAGGCGCGCATCCATTGCTGATTAAGCTGGTAAAAGCGATATCGCCCGTAACCGGCGAACAACTCGTCGCTTCCCTCTCCGGTCAGGACGACCTTCACCCGCTCCGACGCCAGCCGCGACACAAAGTACAGTGACACGCTGGACGGCCAAGTAATCGGCTCATCTTCGTGCCAGACCAGGCGGGGTAGGGCGTTAAAGAAATCGTCCATGGAGACGAGGACTTCGTGATGGTCGGTCCCGATTTGCTCGGCGACCTGCCGGGCCTCGGAGAGTTCGCTGAACTTGGATTCGTTGTAACCGACAGAGAACGTCTTCACGGGCCCGTCGGCCATGCGCTTGATTAGCGCAGCGATGGCACTGGAATCCACGCCACCGCTTAGAAACATGCCCAGTGGAACGTCGCTCATCAGACGCATGCGCACAACTTCTTCCAGGCGAGTGCGGCACTCGGCAATCCACTGGTCATCCGGTCGGGTTTCGAACTCGGTCGGACAGGGAGCGTCCCAATACTGCTTGATTTCGAGCTTCGGGCCGCTGCCGCAATTCAGCGTCAGAGTATGTCCCGGCATGAGCTTGCGGATTCCTTTGAACAGCGTCTCTTCGCCGCTGGTGTAGCCGAACGCCAGGTATTCGGGAAGCAACTGCTCATTGAGTTCAGCGCTGATTTCTGGATGCTGCAGCAGCGCTTTGATCTCCGAAGCAAAGGCGAATAGACGGCCGTTCCAGAAATAGTAGAAGGGTTTGATACCCAGACGATCACGCGCGCAAAACAGTCGTTTGTGCTTCCCGTCCCAGATGGCGAAGGCAAACATGCCGCGGAAACGCGTGAGGCAATGGTCGCCGTACTGTTCGTAGGCGTGAATGACGGTTTCAGTGTCGCAATGGCTCTTATAGCGGTGTCCCGCGACTTCGAGTTCTGGACGGACGTCGGCGTGATTGAAGATTTCGCCGTTGTAGGTGATCCAGACCGAGTCGTCCTCGTTGGACATCGGCTGGCCGCCGGTGGCGAGATCAATGATGCTCAGACGACGGTGGCCGAGGGCGACTTCGCCCTGCACATAAAACCCTGAACCATCCGGACCGCGGTGCGCGATGATGTCCGTCATGGAACGGATCACCCGCGCGTCGGCGGAGTTGCCGTCGGTACGAAGAACTCCCGCTATGCCGCACATATAGTTAGTTTTGCCCTACTGCCAGAACGCGGAGCAGGAAGATCACGTGCAGACGAAGCGCATTGCATAACAATGGGATGGGGCGCTGCTGGATCTGTACGGTCACCTGTTTGCTCCCACGGAGAGATGAAAATCCAAGCCTGGCCATAAGAATTCCCCCTCAGCGCAAGAAAATCCGGCCTCTAGGCTGGAAACACCCCGCCAGTTTACCATGATTACCTCGGAGTAAACCCGCCTGCCAAGGTGACCTCTTCCGCGTGCAACTCCCCCTGCGGATTTATCACACTTTGCGTAAAGGTCCCGGGTAATGCAAGGCACACAGCACGTTGTCCACGTCTTGTTCCGGCGGGCAAGTGCCCACCGTCCCGATTGCCCGAGCGAAAGGCAGTTGGTTACAATCAAGCATGAGCTGGTATTGAGCTGTGAAATCGTTCATCGGAGATGTATGAGGAAAGATTTTGTTTTTGTTTTCCTATTGCTATTTACCGTGGTAGGGGTAGCGCAACCACCTATTCCGCAACTTCCTCAAACCTACCTCGATACGACCTTCAACCCTCCAACCGGAGTCACTCGACCGGTTCACACAAGCACAGAGTTCAAGAATGCGCTTGTTGCAGCAAATCCGGGAGACACCATCGTCCTGGATGCCGGCTCAACCTATCAGGGTAATTTCACACCCCCCGCAAAATCGAACCCGAATAACAAGTGGATTTACATCATCAGCAATCAACTGGCGCAACTCCCTGCAGGGACGCGGGTTACTCCCGCTAATGCGTCTGCGATGCCCAAGCTGTCCAGCCCCAACGTGACTGCTACCATCACCCTTGCGCCGGGAGCTAACCACTACCGTTTCTCGGGTCTGGAAATCACAACGTCGAATACGACGGTGGGGTGCAATCCGAACCACATCCCGCCCGTGAACTGCTACACCTATGAGTTGATCTACCCCGCTATGGCGATGACGGGGCCGATGAACGACTCCATCACGGTTGACCGCTGCTATCTCCACGCTTCGCCGACCATCGACGTACAGCACGCCATCATCGCCAACGGCAGCAACTTTGCCGTCATCGACAGCTACATCTCGGACATTCACGACCTCGGCACAGACTCACAGGCTATCGGGGAATGGTTCTCACCGGGGCCAATCAAGATCGTCAATAACTATCTGTCTTCGTCCTCCGAGGACATTCTGCTTGGCGGTGCTGGCGGAATCAACAACCCTTATGTCGCCTCGGATGTTGAAGTGCGGAACAACTACTTTTATAAGCCGCTGGCATGGGCGAAAGTGGGCGTCTCCATTCAACCAAATGCCACGATGGTGGTCAAGAATCACTTCGAGATCAAGAGAGGCCAGCGTGTCTTGCTGGATGGCAATACCTTCGAGAACATCTGGGCAAGTGGGCAGTCCGGCTTTTCGATTATGTTGACCCCAATCGGGGGCGCATTACCTGCCGTGGCCGTAGTCGATGACGTGACCATCAGCAACAACATTTTCAAGAATGTTGGCTCCGGCTTCGATGTGACTTCATTTGATTCTAATTGCCTTGCCGCAAACGGTTGTACGAATACAGGCGAAACGAAGCGAGTCGTTTTCTATAACAACCTGTTCATGCTAGGGGATACCACACAAGTCGGCTATACGAATGGCTACGCTTGGGGCGGACTACTCAACGAAGGTATTACGGATTTTGTAGTGCAGCACAACACCGTCATACCGCCGCCCAACTTAGGGTACTGCAAAGCCTCGTTGTACTTCAGCATCAAAGCACCGATCAACCCACCCGTTTCGCATACGCACAACGTCTGGATTCTGGACAATGTACTGTGCCGCCAACTCAACGGGCCTGCGGGTATGGTGGGACAGTTTTCTTATGTTCTGTCCGACTACATGGGCGACCCGCCACCACCAGATCCGCGCCTGTTGGGCAACGTCTTCTATGCGCCGCCCGGCGATAAAGTATATCCACTTCCACCGCACAACTATTCTACGGATGTGAAATTCACGAACTCGAAGGGCAGTGAATACCAACTGAAACACCCCGCAAAGATGGAGACCACCGACGGTCGGATTGCCGGCGTCGACAAGTCAAAGTTGGCCTCGGCCTATTCGGCTGAATCCGGAATCAAATTGCCCACCCGCTCCGAGGCTCCAACCGTGCGGCCGGAGAAGAAGCAATAAGCGACTGGGCGTTACCGGCTAGCGACCTGTGGTCGATGTTCAATCCACGTGACCAGTGAGAATTACTGCGCCGGCAAGCCGTGTCGAACCAGGCATGGCGAGAAGGACCCGGTCAACTCCTCGCAACAGACGGATTGCACTAGGCCACCATCTCTCGAGGCGACTCAAGACACGAAAGTAAGTTCGCGTCGAACGCGCAAATTGATTCTCAATGCAGCGGAGGTCGGCTTCGGTCAATTGCCTTTCGCCGGGATCGAGCGCTGGCTTAGGAACGCCGGAATGGTTGCGCAGCCATTCCAGAGAACTCGAAAACGATACCGGCTCTACGCAAATAAACGTACCACCGGGTTTAATCCAGCTCTTGATGATCGGTATCGCTTCGTTTAAACGATCGGGGATGTGATGCAACACGGCATACGCGAGAAAAACATCGACGGGCTCGGGGCGGAGATCGTGGAAGTCGCCGCTGAGAACTGTGACGCGATCGTCTACCCCATCGAGAATCGCTCGCCTCTTGGTCATTTCGAGAAGTCTGGGGTCCACGTCGATTGCGATGACCCGCTCGGCACCCAGGCTGGCGAGCTGCGTGGTTATTTCGCCCGTCCCGCAACCAAAATCGATCCAGGATTTTCCTGCAGGTGGAGAGTGATGGTACACGTACTCCTTTTCGAACAGTCGCCAGTCGCGGCTCTCGCGATATCGCTCGATGATATGATTCGGGATCGGCGTTATCTCATCCGCCAATTGGATGTCCGTCGCTTTCATGGTCAGTAACAAACCGTAACATGGGTGAACGCGAAACTCAAGGAGATCACTGGGCCAGTGTGAGACTTGGACCTGCTAACACTAATTCGTGATTCTGTTCTATGCTGCGCTGCATGGAGATCACCGAAGCGCGGAGAATATGAGGTGCAACAACCTGCCCTATTTACCGCCGGCTCAAACGTTTCGGCAGCATCTTTTCACGTTTCGTCAATCCGACGCGGTCTTCCTTGCCTTCCTGCACCTCGTTTTTATCGGAGCTCTCACATGTTTGCTATCTGCGCAGGGTTGACGCGCCTTGGACCTGGAAACCGGCCAGTTGTTCGGGGACACTTCGGGATGACGTCCAAAATAAGGACCTGAGCTGCCCGACGGTCGGGGCGTTTAGTGCGGAACGAAGCTATTTCCCTGGGTCGTTTTTCACATGGATGGGAATCAGGGATTGGTCAAGCCTAGTCGATTGCGCATCCCCTGCGTGAGGCAGCAGCCTCGCGACGCTCACTTTCAGTACGTGGACGTGGTCGGTAATTCGGTCCGGCACGCCCCTCAGTCCCGAGCCTAGCGCCTCAGCCCAGTCCGGGAGCGACAGGTTGCTGGCCACCGTCTTCGATCCCCCTTATAGCGATAGCTGAAAACCCCGAACATTCGTTCCACGCCGGACTTCGACAAAGCTACAGAGACCAGTTCATCGCCGATCAGCAGGTTCGTAGCCGGCGAGCTGCGTCTGGACACGCAGCAGCGATTTCTCGTCATGCGCGTCCAGCAACATATGCACCATGCAGCGGGGGCGCATACGTAAGCCTCAGGCCTTCCGCTCGCCTGCGCTCGACCGGGGGAACCCAACCTCTCTGAAACTTACCGGCAACAGACACGACGTAAGGTAATCATGTAATAGGTTACCAAAGTTTATCATACTTACGACTTAGGGTTCTTCCGTCGGCCAATTAAGGGCTAAGGTGTCATGTGAGAGCATAACCAAAGTTACCGACACAAAGATGCCGATTAACTGTAATACCCAGCTCTCTCTTCCCAAAGGAGAGATCAATGACTAAGAGCTCGCTTTTTGTCTTCCTGCTGCTGCTTGCCGTTGTCGGCGTGGCGCAACCACCTGTCGCACAGTTGCCTCAAACTTACATCGATACGACATTCAACCCCCCAACGGGAGTCACTTGGCCCGCCCATACAAGCACAGATTTCAAGAACGCACTGAATTCTGCCAACCCGGGAGACACCATCGTCCTGGATGCTGGCGTCATCTATCAAGGCAATTTCACCCTTCCCGTAAAATCGAACCCGAATAACAAGTGGATCTACGTCGTCGGTTCTGCGCTGTCCAGCCTGCCCGCCCCGGGCACTCGCGTCAACCCTGCTACTGACGCTGCCCAGATGCCCAAGATTGTGACTCCCAATTCCACCGCAGCTCTTACATTTCCGCCAGGAGCCAATCATTATCGACTGGTCGGCCTCGAGGTGTACTCCGCCTCCACCTACGGTTGCAACACGACGAGCTCGCCTCCGGTCAACTGCTACAGCTATCAATTGGTTTGGGCTGCGGCCGCCATCGGTCAACGACTGATCGATTCCATCACCGTGGACCGCTGCTACATACACGGTTCGCCTACTCAAGACGTGCGGCAAGGCATCCAAGCCAACGGCAGTAATTTCGCCGTCGTTGACAGCTACATCTCTGACATTCATCAGAGCACGAACGATTCGCAGGCTGTGCTCGCCTACTACTCACCCGGCCCCATCAAAATCGTCAATAACTACCTATCTTCGTCCTCCGAGGACATTCTGCTTGGCGGTGCTGGCGGAATCAACAACCCTTATGTCGCCTCGGACGTTGAAGTGCGAAACAACTACTTTTATAAGCCGCTGAGTTGGGCGGCAGTGGGCGTTTCCATTCAACCAAATGCCACGATGGTGGTCAAGAATCACTTCGAGATCAAGAGAGGCCAGCGTGTGTTGCTGGACGGCAATACCTTCGAGAACATCTGGGCAAGTGGGCAGATGGGCTTTTCGATTATGTTGACCCCAATCGGGGGCGCATTACCTGCCGTGGCCGTAGTCGATGACGTGACCGTCAGTAACAACGTCTTCAAGAATGTTGGCTCCGGCTTCGATGTGACTTCGTTTGATTCTAATTGTCTTGCCGCAAATGGTTGTACGAATCCCGGCGAAACGAAGCGAGTCGTTTTCTATAACAACCTGTTTATGCTAGGGGATACCACACAAGTCGGCTATACGAATGGCTACGCTTGGGGCGGACTACTCAACGAAGGTATTACGGATTTTGTACTGCAGCACAACACCGTCGTCCCGCCGCCTAACCTCGGGTACTGCAAAGCCTCCTGGTACTTCAATGTCCCTGCTCCGTTCAATCCGCCCGTTTCGCGGACACACAACGTCTGGATTCTGGACAATGCGCTGTGCCGGCAGATCAACGGGCCTGGTGGGATGGTAGGGCAGTTCCCTTGGGTATTAACTGCTTATATGGGAGACCCATCACCCGTGAACCCACGCCTATTGGGCAACGTCTTCTATGCGCCAACCGGCGATAAAGTGTATCCACTTCCGCCGCACAACTACACTTCGACGGTGCCCTTTACTTATGTAAATCCAAGTGGAGGAAACTATCAGCTTTCTGTGCCTGCCTGGACGGATACGAGCGATGGGAAGATTTCCGGAGTCAACAGCTCAACTCTGCCATAGGGAAATAGTGCTAACGATAGCAGACGACACCCTTAGCTAGATATTCCCTAGATATTCGGCTCCGCGCGCATCGAAGCAGCGGGGCCGAACCATTATGCTTCATCGTCAAGAAAACGTCCAACTTGCGTCTCCATTAACACTTCCTAATCTGCAATACGTCGTTTTATCTCCTACATAGAAGTTCTACCCTTGCGTCGCGCTTATTCTGATGACACCTCTCCCTCACACTCAAGCACCGCGCCTATTTTACCGATTAGAGCAGATTGGAGAGGTTCCTTATGACAAAAGTGTTAGGCGTAATCCTTTTATTCACTGCTGCCACCGTAGTACAAGTGCCAGCTCTGGCGCTGGCGCGGAAGCCTGTCGCGCAGTTGCCGAAAGTGTACATCGACACAACTTACCAGATACCGATTGGAGGGAAAACATGGGCTGTTCATGCTGCGGCACAGCTAGCGGCGTCGCTCGTGTCGTCACAACCTGGGGACGTTATTGTTTTGGATGCGGGCGCGACCTATACGGGCAACTTTACGTTCCCTGCCAAAACTGGTACTGGATGGATTTACGTAATCAGCAGCAAGCTGGCGAACCTGCCCGCAGGAGTAAGGGTTAGCCCTGCCAGCACATCACAGATGCCGAAGCTGTCCAGCCCCAACTTGATCGCCACGATTGCTCTTGCGCCCGGAGCAACCGCTACTGTTTCTCAGGTTTGGAGATTACCACGGCTTCGACAGTGGGATGCAACCCGAACAGTACCCCTCCGGTCAACTGCCACACCTATGAGTTGATCTACCCCGCGATGGCGATGACGGGGCCCGGTGAACGACTCGATCACGGTTGACCGCTGCTATCTCCACGCTTCGCCGACCATCGACGTACAGCACGCCATCATCGCCAACGGCAGCAACTTTGCCGTCATCGACAGCCACATCTCCGAGATACATCTGATGGCCACAGAGTCGCAGGCTATTGCGGAATGGTTCTCACCGGGGCCAATCAAGATTGTCAATAACTATCTGTCATCGGCCACCGAGGATATTCTGTTGGGCGGCGCTGACGGAATCAACAACCCCTATGTTGCCTCGGACGTTGAAGTGCGGAACAACTACTTTTATAAACCGCTGGCATGGGCGAAAGCGGGAGTCTCGATTCCTCCAAATGCCACGATGGTAGTCAAGGATCACTTTGAGATCAAGAGCGGCCAGCGTGTGCTGCTGGATGGTAACACCTTTGAGAATGTGTGGGTTAGCGGGCAGATGGGCTATTCGATTCAGTTGACTCCAGGCGTGGCAGCCGGAGGCGCGCAGGCCGTCGTCGATGATGTGACCATCAGCAACAATGTCTTCAAGAACGTAAGTTCCGGCTTTGACGTGACTTCGCATGACGTTAATTGCAACTGCACGCCTCCCGGTGAAGCAAGGCGGATCGTGTTCTATAACAACCTGTTTCTGCTGGGCGATACCACCCAAGTCGGCTATACGAACGGCAATGCTTGGGGTGGAATCATCAACAACGGGGTGACGGATTTTGTATTGCAGCACAACACCATCGTCCCACCGCCGAACCTCGGGTACTGCAAAGCCTCGTGGTATTTCAGCATAACTGGCTCGTTTACTCCACCCGTTTCGCAGATGCACAACGTCTGGATTCTGGACAATGTACTGTGCCGCCAACTCAACCGGCTTGCGGGTGAGGTTGGGCAGTCTTCTTAGTCCTAACCGATTACATGGGCGACCCATCTCCTGTGGAACCGCGCCTATCGGGGAACGTCTTCTGTGCGCGCCCGGAGATAAAGTGTATCCACTTCCACCGCACAACTATATCTCGACCGTCCCCTTTACCTATGTAAATCCAAGTGGAGGGAACTATCAGCTTTCTGTGCCTACTTGGGCGGATACTAGCGATGGGAAGATTTCGGGAGCCAACAGTCCCGATCTCGGTATACAGACACTTCCGCACCACAACAACGTCATGATAGTGCCCTTTGTCTATGCAAGCCCTAGTGGAGGGAACTATCAGCTCTCGGTTTCAACTTCGAGCGATGGGAGGCCCCCTGGAGTCAATAGCTCCAGTCCGTCACAAGGGAATAGTGCTAACGGCAGCAGATGAGCATTTTGACTAAACATCGGCTCCGCGCGCATCGAAGCCGCGGAGCCTATTTGGTTCTCTTCACCACCCGATGAGAGCGCTGCCGTGCAACCAAAATTCTCCCCCTGCGCAGGGGGGAAATCTCATCGAGACTGGGTTGCCGTCAATCGCCGTAGCGATTCCTACCGAGCCGGAGGC
The DNA here is from genome assembly GCA_963699185.1 of uncultured Acidobacteriaceae bacterium. Lineage (GTDB taxonomy): Bacteria > Acidobacteriota > Terriglobia > Terriglobales > Acidobacteriaceae > DASRAA01. The sequence goes on from OY969419.1 coordinate 4,427,810, forward strand.
GGACCAACAAACTGCCGACTCCGCTCAGCCAGGCCTCAAATTCGCCCTCCGATCGAACGTCAGTGTCGACATAACGGGGCAGGAGCAACGGATTCGAACTCCTGGCCGCCAGATCCGGATCGCACGTCGTTGCCGTCACAATTCCCAATTGGCGCAGCGCTGGTGGGCTTTCAAGGTTGTACTTGCCGCTCGGGTAGCAAAAATGCACTGGTGTTCGTCCCGTTAACTGCAAAATCCGCCGTCGGTTCTGCCCAATCTCGGCTTCTAGTCCTTCTCCACGCACCAGCGTGGTAATCAACTGGTGGCTGTGCGTGTGGAGTTGGACATCGATGCCCTTTTGAGCGATTTCACTGACCTCCTCTGGGCTCATGATCTGCAGAATACGGCTGTCGAGAAATGCCGAATAGTCGATGCCCACGTGGCGCGCCAGTTCAGCCACGATAGCATCGCGCCCGTCGGCAGATAGTTCTCTTTCTTGGTCAATGCGCTGAATGTTGAACAAGGCACTCGACCGACCTTCCTGCGTCCGAAGGTCCTGCGCTTGCAGCCATCCTAACTCCGGATTGGCCGAGACAATGCTGTCACGCTTCTTCCATAACATGTAAGGACAAACTGGAGGAAAAACTGGACGACGATAGTCGCAGTAATCAGTCCTCAGATAGACAGTTGCGGGATATCCATATTTACGAAGTATGGGTAGTGCGTGCGATCGAAAGTTAACCATTCCATCATCGAACGTGAGGACCACGCTCTTGGGTGGCAAACTGGATTTGGCTAACCGATCCAATCCTTCCGATAGCGAAAGCACCCTGTAGTCTCCCTTTTTCAAGATTTCGAGTCTGCGCTCGAATACCTGCGGCCGCATGAAGAGCCCAGGGTTCCATTCATGCTCATCAGCCTGTGAAATTCCGTGATAACAAAGAATTAGAAGCTGGTTCCGCCGCCACTCTGTCTCCGACAACTTTCGATTGAGTCCTGTGGCGCGGGTCGCTCGCAGTACTTGCAATTTCATAGCTCTTAACATGTCAACTCGGTAATGACAGATTATATCGGGTTTCTACCCGGTTATTCTTCGAAGTGGCTTCTGGTCGGCGGCTTGTTGAGGTGGCTCACTGTCCGGCTAAGACGAAGGGTGTCGGCTGCAGGTAATGGTTGAACAATAGTTGAGGTGGTTCTTGGCTTGCCGTGATCCGAACGACAGAAGAGCGACAACGGCGCTGAAATCACGCCGCCCCATTTGGTCGGAATTGATTGGCTTACTTCCCGACACCAGAATCTTCATGCGTTAAAATGGCGCTTTTGTGGTGAGTACAACTCAGCCCTTAGAGATGCGACCATCTTCCCAAGAGAGTCGTATGCACTCTCGGGGAACCGACGCCAGCCCGAGCAAAGTGAACCGCTGGTTTGCGCCCTCTCAAACGCGCCATTTCGCGGAGTGTGATTCTGGTGTGGCCGACCCTCAGGTGAAGGGACCCCTCTATAGATTCATCTAAGCAATATTTGCGAAGAATTAAGGCCGCCTTCAGGTGTGTCAGACCAAGCTTCATGTCAGACGAAGGGGCGCCACGGCCTTCGGCGGTTTCGGCCAGAACTGCGAAGCTTCTTTCTTGCCTCGATTTCCTTTTTGCGGTGCGTTCAGCCGAACTAATCGTGAGGTAAGATGAGTACTAAATGCGTTGACCATCTCCTCCACGAACGCATTGCAAGTGGTTGTGGGCATTGTCGTTGCGGACGTTTCGAACTTCGCCGGCAAGATGTCTGGATTGAACGTGAACTGGCCGATTTGGCAATGCTACAATGGTGCCGACGAGCCTCGTTTTAAGCGCTCGCACTGGATGTGCAAATTCTTACGTTGCCGGTGTCGGCAACCGTGAAGCGAGGGCTGTCCTTGTACCGCCGTTCAACAATCAAAGTCCTTGCTCATCATGACCTTGGCAGCCAAAGTGTAGCGCCGATTCTGAAGCCCGCGCCGAGGAATTTGCGCGGAAAACTTAGTCTACATCGTTTAAGTGCGAGGGCCGAAGGCCGATGGAAATTGAAGTGCCGATGAATCAAAGCATGGACCGCGCTTACATCACATCCGGAGAGGATTCCGAGTCTCTATCGGCTCAGCAACGGCGATTTTGGGTGCTCGATCAACTTGAGCGCACTGACGCGCCGCACAACGTACCCGCTGGTTTGGATATTCGAGGCACGCTGAACCTCACAACGCTCGAAAAGGCCATTCGAGTAGTGCTGGAACGACACGACGTACTGCGCTCCCGCTTCATTTTGGAAAATGACGAACCACGGGCTGTAATCAGCTCTTCGGGATTCCAGTCGCTGCCAGTGGTCAGCCTGACCCAAATGCCGGAACCGCAGCGCAGACAGGCGGCTTCTGCACTTGCAGCTAAAGAACTGCACCAGGCCTTTGACTTACAATCCGGTCCTCTATTCCGCGCCACACTTTACCAGCTCAGTGACACCGAACATCTGCTTGCGCTCACTCTCCATAAAATCATCTGCGACTCGGTTTCGTCACTCATACTTACAAAGGAAATTGCTGTTTCTTACGATTGCATCGTCAGAAACACACCGCTGCCGCCGCCGGGGCCTCAGTACGTCGACTACGTACGATCTCAAGAGCACTATCTTCGTGGCAGCCAACATCAGAACGATCTGGCGTTTTGGACGAATAAACTGGAGAACGCACCGGCCGGAATCGAACTGCCTGCCGATCGCCCTCGTCCACAGGTGCCGAGCTTTCACGGCGGGGAACAAGTCACGGCGATTAGCGGAGACCTCCTTGCTGGTCTCAGGATGTTCAGCCACGTTGAACAATCGAGCACATTCCTCGCGCTGCTGTCTGCGTTCATCTGCGTACTTGCTCGCTACACTGGCGGCGAAGATATTGTCATTGGCACCGAAGTATCGGGTCGCGATGACTCCGAGATCGGGAACGTGCTGGGAGCGATCTCAAACCAACTCGCGTTGAGGGCTGATTGTTCGGGCAATCCGAGCTTCCGAAATTTGCTCCGCCGCGTTTCCCAACTCTGGGCCGAAGCTGAAGAACACCAGTCTCTACCGTTTGGGGCGTTGCTCGATACGCTGCGAGTGCGCCGGGATGTGGGCCGAAATCCGCTGTTTCAGGTCGCGTTCAACCGGAGAGTAGCCGCGAAATCCATCGACCCAGCCGATTACCGCTGGGAAACTACGCAGTTCGATGCGGAAACCGAGATTCTCGATCTGAGTGTCAATGTAATCGAGCGCGATGAGGAAACAGAGGTGCGGTTCTCTTACAGCTCTGACCTGTTCGATCCTGCCACCATCGCGCGAATGATTGGTCACTTCCGTACTTTGTTGCGAGCAGCGATAGAAGATCCCGAGCAAGCTGTTTCGGGATTAACCCTTCTAACAACTGCTGAACAACACCAGATCCTGGAAGAATGGAATGACACTACTGCCGCGTACCCTGCTATCGAATGCGTGCATCAACTTGTCGAGGCGCAGGTGGAGCGCACACCCGACGCCGTGGCCGTTTCCTTCGAGAATCGATGTTTGACTTATGGTGAACTGAATCAGCGAGCGAACAAGGTGGCGCATCATCTGAGGAAGCGAGGAGTCGGCCCGGAAATCATGGTCGCGATGTGCATGGAACGCTCGCTGGATATGATCGTAGGTATTCTTGGCGTTCTGAAGGCCGGCGGGGCATATCTTCCCCTTGACCTCTCTTATCCTCCGGAACGGCTTGCGTTCATGATGGAAGACGCTAATCCTCCCGTTGTGCTTACACAAGAAAACCTTAGAGAAAAGCTGCCCAAGCACGGAGCACAGATCATCTGCTTAGATCGAGATTGGGCTGGGATTGCTCAGGAGAGCGCTGAAAACTTAACCGACGGTGCCGGTCCTGACAACCTCGCGTACGTGATTTATACGTCGGGGTCAACCGGAAAACCCAAGGGCTGTCTCATAACACATCACAACGTGGTTCGGCTCTTCCAGGCGACCTGGAACTGGTACAAGTTTGACGAGCACGACGTCTGGACTATGTTCCACTCTTATGCTTTCGATTTCTCAGTCTGGGAAATCTGGGGCGCGCTGTTCTATGGCGGCCGTGTCGTGATCGTGCCCTACTTGGTCAGTCGATCGCCCGAAGCGTTTTACCAACTGCTACACGAGGAGCGTGTAACGGTTCTAAATCAAACTCCATCCGCGTTTCGGCAACTGATTCAGGCGGAGGATAGTGTCGGTGTACGTGATCTCGCCCTCCGCTATGTGATCTTCGGCGGCGAGGCGCTCGACATGCAGAGTCTCAAGCCTTGGTACGGCCGTCATGGCGAAAAAAAAACGCTGCTCGTCAACATGTACGGGATTACTGAAACTACCGTCCACGTGACCTACCGGCCGTTGTCAATGAGTGATACCGCCGGCGGAAGTGTCATTGGCAGACCCATCCCTGATTTGCAACTCTACATTCTTGATCAACAGCGCCAGCCAATCCCGATTGGGGTGGCCGGCGAGATGTATGTCGGCGGTGCGGGAGTTGCGCGCGGATATCTCAGGCGACCAGAGTTAACGAGCGAGCGATTCATCCCGGATCCGTTCAGTTCGCGTCCGGGTGCCCGTCTCTACAAAACAGGAGATCTGGCAAGATTCTTACCGGATGGTGACGTGGAATATCTCGGTCGCATCGACCATCAGGTAAAGATCCGAGGGTTCCGCATTGAATTGGGAGAAGTCGAGAGTGCTCTAGCCCAGTATCCTGCCATAAGGCAGGCAGTGGTGGTGGTTCGTGAAGACACCCCCGGCGACAAGCGGTTGGTGGCATACTTGGTCTCAAGTGGGGAGGACCTGGACACTCGGGAATTGCGCGCCTTTCTTGCGAAGTCTTTGCCGGAGTACATGGTGCCGACCGGGTTTTCCATTGTGCCAACGCTCCCTCTCACTCCCAGTGGCAAGGTTGATCGCAAGGCTTTGCCCGCGCCGGTACCCGAACGCAAAGATCGCTTCGACCTAATTCCGCCCCGCAATCAGACGGAAACCTTGCTTGCGTCCCTTTTCCAAGAGATTCTGAATGTGGATTCAGTCAGTATCCGGGATGACTTCTTCGAACTGGGTGGTCACTCCGTGATGGCGGCCCGTCTGGTTTCGCAGATTAATGAGACAATCGGCCGGAAAGTGCCGCTAGGCGCGCTGTTTCGCGCTGCGACCGTCGAGTCGCTGGCTCAACTAATCGAGCAGGAACCAGAGCTTGGCAGCGACCCGGTGGTGATGCAAATTCAACGAGGAGGAAGCGCCCGTCTGCCGTTTTTTGCCATCGTTCCGCCAGGTGAAGAGTCCTTAGGATATGCCATGCTGGCACGGCACATGGGGTCCGAACAAACCGTTTACAAGATTCAAGGACATACGCCTGTCACGGCCAGCAAGCGCCCTTACTCTGACCAGGAGATGCGTGCTCTAACGAACGAGTACATTGCCGCGATGCGGACGGTGCAACCGTCGGGCCCGTACTGCTTGGGTGGTGAGTGCGACGGAACCCACATCGCAGAGCAGATCGTGCTAAGCCTCGAAGCGCAAGGTGAAGCGGTGGGATTATTTGCGATTTTCGACACCTGGATCCTGCAGCACAGTCAGAGGCGCTGGTTGTGGAAATTCCATTACTACGCCGACCGTTTGAGGGAAATGAAAGGCTTGAAGCTCACCGAACGCCTTATTCACTACGTCCACTTGGCGGGGAACAAGGTCCAAATTCTGGCCGGCAAGAAATCGGCACGGACAGATTGGCAGCAGGCGTACTGGCCCCAAAACTTCATTGCCCCACAATTCAGAGCTCCGGTGTTTCTGTTCAAGCGGCCCAAGCAACCATTTTATTACGTCAACGATCCGCAAATGGGGTGGGGCACGAGAACCCAGAGTGGCGTTGAAATCCACGAGGTTGAGTTTAGTCACCTGGAAATCTTACGCGAGCCACACGTCCGCATTTTCGGGGAGAAGCTGGCGGAAGGTATAGTCAGACTCAGCCAACGCGACCTTAATCCGCGATCGAAGCCAGAAAGCTCGGAGCCCGCACGCTTGACCACCTCGATCAGGCAGTCGCAGCGCGGGTCATGAAGTTCGACAAACGTCAAATTCTGAAGAACGTCGGATCGAGCTGGTTTGCCTTGGGCGTGAATGTTGTGGTGGGAATCTTTCTCTCGCCGTACATCCTCCATCGTCTTGGTGACACAGCCTTTGGCCTCTGGATCTTAATCTTTTCTGCCACTGGATATTACGGGCTCTTTGACCTGGGCATTCGATCTTCCATCATTCGCTACGTGGCTAAGTATTCGGCGACCGACGAACCCGAGGAACTAGACCGACTGGCGAGTACCGCCCTGTTCACTTACGGCGGGATCGGGCTCCTGACCATGGCAATCACCCTCATCGCCAGCCATTATGTGAACTCGATCTTCCGGATCCCAGCCGACTTCGTAGGGACGGCGCGTTGGCTTCTCTTAATGGTGGGAGCCTCTGTTTCGCTCGGCTTTCCTCTGGGCATGTTCGGCGGCATCCTGGAAGGGTTGCAACGTTTCTACCTGCTGAATTTCACTAGTACCAGTTCGACCTTGCTCCGCGCGCTCCTCATTGTCTTGGCTCTGCGGCATGGACGGGGGCTGCTGACGGTGGCTTTCATCACGGTCAGCCTGCCGCTGCTCGCCGGTCTGATTAATGCCGCTGCCGTATTTCCACTTGTACGGCTCCGACTCGGGGCCGAGTATGTCAGATGGTCGACTCTGCGACGAATCGCTAGTTACAGCGGTACCACATTTTTGATCATCATCGCGCAGCGCCTGCGTTTCAAGACGGACGCCGTGGTCATCGGCGCGTTTGTGTCGGCGGCCGCTATCACTTACTTCACCATCGGCTCACGCTTGGTTGACTATGCCTCGGAAATGGTGAGCAGCCTTGCCCAAATCTTCGTGCCCTTGTCGACTCAGTCTCACGCAAAAGGGGATCTCGACGGTCTACGGAAGATCCTAATTGTCGGCAACCGCGCTTGTGCCTACATTGTTTTTCCGATCACGGCTGTTTTTACGATTTTGGGTAAGTCGATCATCGAGGCATGGGTCGGCCCTAAGTATGTTGCCACCAGTTACCCGATACTCCTGGTTCTGCTGTATCCGATGACGCTGATGCTGGCACAGTCTGCTTCCGGACGAACGCTCTGGGGAATGGCAAAACACCGGACCTTGGCGTGGGTGGTGCTGGCGGAGGGTGTCTCGAACCTGGTCTTGAGCGTAATTCTAGTACGACCCTATGGGATCATGGGAGACGCCGTCGGTACGGCCATTCCTCTCGTATGTTCGCAAATATTTTTCCTGCCTGGCCATCTCTGCCGCTTGCTGCGGATCAAAATTTGGACCTATCTCTATGGGGCGTATGGGTTCCCCCTCGGACTCTGCATCCCTCTGGTGGCCGTTCTTTTGCTGATGCAACGCTGGTTCATCCCGCATGGGTTGAGGCAGCTCCTGATACAATTGATTATAGGCGGTTTAGTGTACGGGCTTGGACTGGCTTGGGCGCTCTGGACTCGTCACGCCTGGGATGTAGGCCAGTTGTGGGGGAATCAGGAAGATGAAATAACGCTCGCCCTGGTGGACACGTACAAAGAAGAGGTCTAAGGAGGTTTGTGCTGAGAATTCACCTTTGGCTTGGACGCTTGCGAGACTTCGGCCAGCCGGTGGCACGCGAATCCAAGAAATCAACTGAGAGACGGGGATGAGTTTAGGTGTGCATGCAGATAAGCATAGTCGGTTGAAGCGTTATGTCGATGCGGTGACCTTGACTGCGTTAGGCAGAAGGCCTGCGGGCAGAGGTCTGACGGTATTTCCTCATGATATTTTTCTGGTTTCATACCCACGGTCGGGCAACACTTGGGCCCGCTTTTTGGTTGGTAATCTTCTAAATAGGTCGGATCCGGTCACATTTGCCAATGTAGAGCGTCGGGTGCCGACGATTTACGCCTGGCCTGACCGCACACTTCGTTCCTTGCCAAGGATCTTAAAGAGCCACGAATGTTTCGATCCGCGCTATCCGCGGGTGATTTACATTCTGCGCGACCCACGGGACGTGGCAGTCTCGTTCTACTATTACTTGCTCAAGATGCGGGTTCTTAGCAACGGGTATTCCATGGGCGATTTCGTCGCCCGGTTTATCAAGGCCGATGTCGTACCGTACGCCGATCGAATGGGTTGTTGGGAAGACCACGTGTTAAGTTGGTTGCGCCTGCGTATGGGGAAACCGGGCTTTTTGCTCGTCCGATATGAAGACCTTGTAGATAATCCTGCCAAGGAACTGGCAAAACTCGCACCGGTCTTGGGAGTTGATCCGACTCCAGAAATAATTGAGCGAGCGGTGAGCGCGTGTTCGGCCGGTAACATGCGTTCTTTGGAAACAAAGCAATCCAAGGATTGGCTTGTGACTAAGAAAAGCCGCCAGGACATCCGCTTTGTGCGTGAAGCTAAGCCTGGTGGCTGGCGTGATGAATTGTCTGAGGCCTCAGTGCAAGCTATTGAGCACGCCTGGGGACCGACGATGCGCGAATTGGGATACATAACATAGGTACGGGGGTGCGATGGAGCACTATGCAACAGGTGACTCGGCTCGGCAGATATTTTAAGGCGGTAGCATCAACGGCATTGGGCCGCATTCCGGCTGGTCGAGCTTTGACCGTCTTCCTTGATGACGTCTTTCTGGTCAGCTATTTCCGGTCCGGCAGCACGTGGTCTCGCTTCCTAGTCGGCAACCTGATCCAACAGGACGAGCCCATCACCTTCGCCAACGTGGCGCGGCTTGTACCGCTCATCTACGAGTTGCCGGATCGCGTGCTTCGCAGATCGCCTCGAGTCCTGAAAAGCCACGAGTGTTTTGATCCACGTTATCCCCGGGTTGTCTATATTGTCCGTGACCCGCGAGATGTAGCGGTCTCCTGGTATTTTTATAATTTAAAGGTGCGAGTTATCCCCGATGGATACTCGATGGATCAATTCGTTGACCGGTTTGTAGCTGCAAATGTTATTGACTATGCTGATCGAGTCGGATGCTGGCAGGATCATGTTCTTAGCTGGGTGAGGCTGCGAGACGGCAACCCCGGGTTTAGGTTGTTGCGGTACGAGGACCTGCTCGCTGATCCCGAGAAAGAGCTTACCAACTTGGCCACTTTCTTGGGAATCGATCCCACTCCAGACCGTGTCGACCGTGCAGTCCGGCTGAGTTCCGGCAGCCACATGCAATCCCTCGAGAGGAAGCAATCAAAGCAGTGGGGTGAAACGAAAGGTACGCGCGAGGATATTCCCTTTGTCCGTGAGGCCAAGTCCGGCGGATGGCGCAATAAGCTCTCGACCACAGCGCTCAGGACCATTGAGGAGGCTTGGGGCGCGACAATGCAAGAGTTCGGTTACGAACTCGCCTCGAACCTCGAACCGGCAGTGAACCAGGCGGTAGTTTCCAACCCAGTGGCCTCAGGCGACTAATGTCCGTTCTCGTGCAAGTTTCCGCAGCCTTCGGGCTGAACAAACTTCGCGGGACTTTCCGGGCGGACTAAAAGTGACCTGTGTGTCCCCTCTCACGACCACAAATGTGCGCTTGGAGTCTTCCTGTCCCAGCATGGCGGGGTCACTGAGCAGGTTTGCCTTCAACTGACCCAAGTCGATATGCCACGTAACGGAATTTGCGCGTAAAGTCTGCAATGCACTCCCCATGCGAGAAGCACGTCCGGATGACTTCTTCGTCTTCCGGATTGACGTACATAAGAATTACGTCACGCGGGTACGCCTCGATAGACCGTCGAACGTTTTCCAGAAGGCTGAGCAGCATCGCAGCGGCGAACGGCTGATATATGAACAGCAGGCACGGTTCAGTGGGAAGCTGGAAGTCGAGAGCATCCGACCAGACGAACTCTACGGGGCACCGGCTGTGCTTCCACTTCTGTGCGTTTTTCAAGGCTGTTTCATGCAGTTCTCTGGCGAACTCAACACCGATTGCCTTCTTAAACGGGTAACTGGATGCCAAAAGGACGGCACGACCCTTGCCGGAACCGATGTCCACGAACATGTAGTTACCATGATCAATTCCCAACGAGGACAAAGCGTGGAGAAAGATTGGGGGCCGGACGGGCAAGTATCCCGTTGCTTCCGGCCCATGTGGTCCTAGAACCGTGAGAGTGTCCGCCGCTAGGAACCCCGCTGAATCGATTCCGTTTGTTGTATCAAACCACCAGTCCCAAATACCGTAATCCTTCAGATGGCGGACTCTGTTTCTCGCCGATTGTAGTTTCTGCCAGGCAGACAACAAAACCCTGTTGGCATGCACGTAATCGCGAACCACCCTCCTCAAACTCATGGCAGATCCCTTCCCAGGCATGCGAAATAACTTCGCAACGTGATAACTCCACAGACGGAGCCGAGCTCCGAACTTTCGGAACCACTTTCTCTTACGGGCCAAGTCTCTGGCACAAGATGTGCCGCCTTAACCGGAATTTCCGTTTGAGCTCCCAACGCATCCACACTATGCTACCGCCTTTTGACGGCGTCGTGCTCCCCGCGTTGATCCAGAAGCAGTACGACTGAAAACCGAGCCGCGACTCAGAGAACTGAAGGATCGATGCGACCAATACGGAAGCCGACTGACAATCGTAGTTCCTCCCTCACCACGGCAGAACAACGACCCCGTCCTTGCGTCGGCAGGGAACAGCGCCGGCATTCGAACCCTGATTCCAGAGGAGCCGGGTGCGATGGACTTCTCCTTCTTCCGAGATGAGTTTCATCTCAACCCGGCTGGTGCAGTTGTTTTCACCGCGAAGCTCCAATCTCAGTTGGCAATTCCGGCGCACTAGAGCATTTTCGACGTAGGTGTATAGTGAATAGCGGCGAGACTCTGCGGCAAACCGGCAATGGCGAAATCGTATGGGGACGATCTGCGGCGCAAGTTGCTGCAGGCCCATGACCGTGGGGAAGGAACCCTGGAGCAACTGGCCGAGCGCTTCTCGGTAAGCGCGCCGTGGGCATGGAAGATTTCCGCCCAACGCAAGCGCACCGGGCAGATGGAGCGGGTCGAGCAGCGGCGCGGTACGGTCCGCAAAGTCACTGCCGAAGTCGAGCAGCGGTTGCGCGGGTGGGTGCAGGCCCAACCGGATCTGACCCTGGCGGAGTTACAGCAGAAGCTGGCGAAGGCTCACCATCTGCACGTCAGCATCGGACGGTTGTGGCAGGTGCTACGTCAGATGGGTCTGCGGCTGAAAAAAAGTCACTCCACGCCAGCGAACGCGACACGGAAGCCAATCAGCAGCGGCGACAAGCCTTTCAGCAGACGATCCGCGGGATCGCGCCGGAGCGGCTGATTTTTCTGGATGAGAGCGGCGTGACCACACAAATGACGCGCGGCTATGCCCGCGCCTGCGGCGGGCAACGGGTGGTGGAAGGGGCTCCCCAAGGCTATTGGAAGATCCTGACCATCCTCAGCGCCTTGAGTCTGCGTGGCCTGCTAGCCACCATGACCATCGAGGAAGCCACAGATGGGGACATCTTCCTCGCCTATGTGGAACAAGTGCTGTGCCCGGCGCTGCGCCCTGGCGATGTGGTGGTCATGGACAACCTCAGCGCCCACAAGGTGAGCGGGGTGCGGGAGTTGATTGAAGCTGCGGGAGCCCAACTGCTGTACCTGCCGCCGTATTCCCCCGACCTGAATCCCATCGAACTGGCTTGGGCCAAACTGAAACAGTTCTTACGTTCGCTGAAAGCCAGAACCGCCGAGGCCCTGGAACACGCGGTTACCCAAGCTCTCCCTTGCATCACCCCAGACAACGCTCGAGCCTGGTTCCGCCATTGCGGAGTTAACTATACACCTTGAGTGAAAATGCTCTAAAACATGATTGCTGATCGGCTGATCGCGCCACCTTCAGCCCACCGGAAACATTGGATCTCGCCGGGGATGCCAATGAAGAGTGCGCACACACCAATGGCGGGCGCGCGACCGAAACGGCTGTATCGGGAGAACGTCAAGTGATATTGGCGGGGAGTGGTTGTTGGGCATTCCAAGGTAAGCGCTAGAGGAAGCACACCATTGACGGATGGTTGGCGTTATAGAGCGGGCTGATTGTGTTTTGCAGCCCTAATGACCTAGCCCCGAAAGCGGGACCACCTAGAATGAGACTTCTCCAAGCCCTGATCGGTCCCCTTTCTCTGTTACAGTTCCAGAGTTAGTCTCCGGCAGTCGTTGAGCCAGACAGATCGCGGCTGACCGTGCAGGCGCCTTCTCCAAAGAAACAGCTTCTGGCCTTTTTAGCCAGCCTCTGTTTTCCGGAATACGGGGCTGCCCTGAACAATACTGCGCTTATACCTGTGCCTCACTGCTCGCACTAACTGGATAAACCGGCACCTGCTCCTCGGTGCGCTAGTTTACGGCTGCCGGCGGGGGAATGTGCTGGATGGCCGTCCGCTGGATCGCACCGCATTCCCTGCCGTTCAGACAGCCGTTCCACAGCTGCGGCTCCATGCTCGTCATACCTTGTCGCAGCCACGCGTTCAGCAATCCAATCATGTGCATCGGTTCGGGGTTGCCGTTAATGTCCGTAAGCTGTGGAACAGCGCCCTCGTAGAACACTGTGCCAAGATAGACCTGCTGGCGGAAGAACTGCATGTACGCTGGTTCCCAGTAGGCGGATTGGTCAAGAAAGATATTTGCCGGGTCAACTCCAGTTGCGGGACGGTTGATGGTTCCCGCGGTATGGCTTTGGATGCAGCGCCAATAGGTAGTCTTGCTGCCCCACAGTCCTGTTTGGCTATCGCTGACGATGTTCCCGACCGCATAGTTCGTGCCTGATGACCAAGCGCCCGTCAGCCCATTCCCCGCCCAATAGGTCGCCGGACTCTGGCCTACCACACCGCCCATCGTACCGGAAGGAATCAGATAGTCGATGTCAAATGTTATCGGGCTGCGGCGTCCATCAACCATAACCGGAAGGTGGTTAAGCATGGTGATGTCGTTCTGCGGTCCGGTAACGACCCATTGGGAAGCATTGCCTGCACCGCCATCGTTACAGATAGGAGGTGAAGTCGTATTGGTGTTGGCGACCGCGTTGTTGGTTAATATCAACACGGGCTGGTTGGGAGCATCGAAATTCGGATTGTCGCTGCCGCATACCTCGGGCACGGCGAGATTCAGCAGGTTCCAGAAAAGGTTGGAATCGACACTCATAAAGCCAGATTGTGTAACCGGACCTTCGAAACCGATTGCCCCCTCTGACCCAGTGTTATCGCCGTTACCGGCAATATCTGCCAGACCCCCTATTACTGCCGAGCAGGCGGTATTCTGTTCGATGGTTTCAGTCAGGGTATGCGTGGCCACGGCTCCCGTCCACCTGCCGCCTGCAAACCCTATGCTCGAATAACCCCACTGATCGCACAGCGTCACATTCCCGGTGTCTATCAAATTAGCATTACGGGGCAGACCGGGAGCGCCAAAACTTAGGGAAGTGACCAACTGCGCCACCTGCCCGGAACTCGTGTTCACCCCCATCGCGCCCCATACGTTGTTCTTGATTACCAGATTGCCCGAGGCAGGTAAGAACTGTATGCCCGCGGTGAAAGTGATAAGATGCGTCCCACCCACACCAGTCTTGGGCGACCATAAGATGCTGTTTATCAAAGCGAAGACCGGGATAAGGGGGCGAGCGACGCCGGTCTCGACGCCGCCTGTATTGTATATAGCGGGATAAACGTAGTACTCATCGAATAGATCGGTGGGCGATACGCCGCCACCGTTGGATATTCCGGCATATAGTCCAGGATTCACCCCATTCGGAGAGCGATACATTTCGACATTACGCCATGTAAAAACGCCATATTGGGCACTGAGGCTCAACTGATTTACCGAGCAATCCATATACGCATTGTTGATGGAAAAAACGGCGGCAGTAGTGCTGGATTCCTTTACATCCAAACACCCCATGGCGGCGGGATTGAAACTTGAAGGTGGCAGCGTATAACGGCTGTTGGTGATGGCAAGACCGTTGACCGTCAGGCCGACGCTTGCGCTCGCCGTTTCAATAAGAACCATAGTAGCGGAGTTGGTGACCGTGATATGATCGAAGGCTGAATTACTGCCCGTTTTGACCGCCGTTACCCATGCCGCATTTCCGTGGGTATTAACGGCGCTACCTTGGACATCCTGTATATCGAGATAGGAAATTGTGCCCTGACCTTGGTTGTTGTAGTACACGCTGCCACCGTCGTGGTTGAACGCTCCCGCAAGACAGGAATTGGCTGAGGTACAAGCGCCGCCATTTTTCGTTGAAGCATAAAACGAGTCGCCCTCGATAACGGCGTGGGAGCCGGAAGTCCCGCTTACCGACCACACAGGAACATACGATGCCGGGGTGGTGAAGTCCCAAGTGTAATTGACCGTGGTCGAGGCCGACGACCATGAGGAATCGTATTGTATTTTCGCGCCTGCTCCCAGCGTGATCGTTCCCGCGCACAGTCGCACTCGTCCCGCATAGATGAAGGTCGCTCCCGGTGCTATCGCCAAGCCTCCCGCACCCGTACCGTGCGTACACGACACTACGCTGGCATTCGTGGATGGGCTGTTGCCTACCGAGCACGTCTCGTTCGCTCCACAGCTGATCGTATAGCTGTCGGAGATCGTTACAGTATCGCCATTCGGTCCGCCTGCGTTGCAGGTCGCACACGTGCTCATTTGAGGAACACCGCTGGGACTCCATACGCTAGAGTCTCCCCAATCTCCGCTCTTGGTTGCCGTATAGTTGGTTGCCGTCGCGAACGGCGCTAATAACAGAAGAAGCATGGGAGCTAGCCACTTCATAACGCACCTTGTACTGCCAAGCTCACATAGCTGAAGTTGAGCGGGGCGGTTAGGCTGTTAGACGCGAACGTGAACATTACATAGAGGTCAGAACCATCCCCGCAGCTTGGCGTGAACGTTCCGGTGACCGTCACGTTTGTATTGCTGTTCGCTGAAGGAGCGAGAGTAATCGCGCTGAGGCCGGCGCTAGAGAAGGACGGGTGGTCGGGCGATTGCCCCGGCTGAACACATGCCACCGCAGGTTGCACCATCGCTGAGTTCGTTGTTGACACACTGCGAAATGTGGTGGTGAGTGTATATGCCCCTGTATGTCCCGTCGGGACCCGGAGCTTTACCCAGAAGGTAGTTGAAGTACTACCTGCCGGAATCTGCCACTCAGGGGTCATATTGTTGCTGGCACAAGGCGCATAGTTTGGCGCGTTGATAGTTGGGAAGTTTACAGGCGCACTCGCAACTCCAGCTTGGCACACCCCCTGATAGGCAAAGAGCCAGGTACGAGTCATCGGTCCCGCCTGGTTGTCGCACCCCACACCGCCGGTGCCACCGTATACATAACACTTGTTGCCCGTGGGCGGTACCGTGCTGGGAGTGCCGGTTCCCGTCGTGTTGTAGAGAAAGCCTGATGGAAGCGCACCCAGAGGCGTTCCGTTCACAGCCGTGACCACGCCCGCGCTCGAGACATCACCAGTTCTTGGAACCTGAAGATTTGCTCGAGCCGTCGCTGCGTTGGCGACGTCGGAAAGGTTATTCGCTGAATTCAGCGCTCCCAGTACCTGAGCCGCGGCGTAATCGCCCGCTTGCGGAAGTACTGCACCGGTGCGGGTGTTGAACGACGTAACTCCGGTCTGCGACGACCCGTCAGTTCCCAGCATACCGTTAGAGTCAATGAAGACCGGTACGCCACCGTTGGTCGTAGCTCCGTTGATTCCGGCGATGTAGGTTGCGTTCTGTTGTCCGTTGCCGGTGCCCTGCGTTCCTATGCGAATCGTATTGCTTTCGGTACACGGATAAGCGCAACCCTCGTTCGCCAAGTAAAGGTTACTGCTACCTGTCGTGTTGTTATCGCCCGCCAGATTGCCGAAGAATCCGTTGCTGTTTCCCGTGTTGTAGTAGCCGGAGCGATATCCGGTGAAGACGTTCCCCGCCCCCGTAGTGTTGGTGAAGCCGGAGTTGAGGCCGGTGAAGACGTTGTGGCTTCCCGTGGTGTTGGACTGACCGGCAGCGAAGCCATTGAAGAGATTACCGACACCATTCCCCGCCACGTTGCTGCTGCCTGCTCCGGATCCAATAAACACATTCTGGTCGGCCGGCCTACCAATGCCCAGGAACGCGGTACCTGCAATTGAGAAGGCCTGGTTCGTCGTCGTATTCGTGGCGTTGATCGTGCTGCCCTGAAGTGTACCGCCCACGGATCCGGTCCCATCAATGTTGAAACTGGCGCCCGTCTGCAAGGTGGTTCCGTTCTGAGTGTAGTACGGCGAACCGGGGACGAGATTACCCGAAACACCTTGCGGACCTTGTGGGCCCTGCGGGCCGGTCTGACCGATCGGACCTTGCGTACCCTGCGGGCCAGTCTGGCCGGTGGGACCTTGTGCACCCTGGGTACCCTGCGGGCCTTGTGGGCCCTGTGATCCTGTAGGTCCGGTCGGTCCCTGCGGGCCCGTTGCACCGGCCTGTCCTTGCACCCCCTGCTGCGCCATCAGCGCCCACTTCGGGTTCAGATCCGGCGTGTTCCCACCCGAAGCGATCGACACCGTCGCTTCATACGTGGATCCGTTGTAGGTCACCACATCGTAGGCGTTGTAGTTGGTGCTGTTGCTAAATGCGCTTCGGAAGTTGAAACCCTGGCCCTCTGCCGCCAACAATTGCCACACGCTCTGGGAGATGTCTGGTTCCGCGTTAACATTCGTCGACAGCGCGACGTAGGACGATCCGTTGTAGGCCACGGCGTCAATCGCGTTGTAGGTGGCAGTGTTGTTCCACGTCCCCCGCCAGTTGGTGGAACTGCCCGATGGCCCTTGCGGTCCCGTTGTGCCTTGCGGGCCAGTCAGTCCAATCGGCCCCTGCGCGCCTGGCGTACCCTGTGCCCCCGTTGCCCCGGTCGGTCCCTGTGGACCGGTTGCGCCTTGTGGACCGGTGGCTCCGGCTTGTCCCTGTGCCCCGTGCTGCGCCATCAGCGCCCAGTTCGGATTCAGATCCGGCGTGTTTCCACCTGACGCAATCGCCACCGTTGCTTCATAGGTGGATCCGTTGTAGGTCACCACGTCGTAGGCGTTGTAGTTGGTGCTGCTGCTAAACGCGTTGCGGAAGGTGAAACCCTGGCCGTTCACACCCGCCGTGCCCTGCGTGCCCTGCGGCCCTTGTGGACCGGTCAGACCGATTTGTCCCTGCGTACCCTGTGGGCCTTGTGGCCCCGTAGCCCCGGTCGGTCCCTGTGGACCGGTTGCGCCTTGTGAACCGGTGGCTCCAGCTTGTCCCTGTGCCCCCTGCTGCGCCATCAGCGCCCACTTCGGGTTCAGGTCCGGCGTGTTCCCACCCGAAGCAATCGCCACCGTAGCTTCATACGTCGAACCGTTGTAGGTCACCACATCGTAGGCGTTGTAGTTGGTGCTGTTGCTAAATGCGCTTCGGAAGTTAAAACCCTGGCCCTCAGCAGCCAACAATTGCCATACGCTCTGGGAGATGTCTGGTTCCGCGTTGACATTCGTGGACAGCGCGACGTAGGACGATCCGTTGTAGGCCACGGCGTCAATCGCGTTGTAGGTGGCAGTGTTGTTCCACGTCCCCCGCCAGTTGGTGGAACCGCCCGATGGCCCCTGCGGCCCTTGCGGTCCCGTTGCGCCTTGCGGGCCAGTCAGTCCGATCGGCCCCTGCGCGCCTGTCGTGCCCTGCGGGCCCTGTGGCCCCGTAGGTCCGGTCGCGCCTTGTGGGCCGGTGGCTCCGGCTTGTCCCTGCGCCCCCTGCTGCGCCATCAGCGCCCAGTTCGAGTTCTGATTGGGGTTACCACCCCCAGCTGCAATCGCCACCGTCGCTTCGTAGGTGGAACCGCTGTAGGTCACCACATCGTAGGCGTTGTAGTTGGTGCCGTTGCTAAAAGCGTTGCGGAAGTTGAAGCCCTGTCCATTGGCGCCAGGATTGCCCTGCGGTCCTTGTGCTCCCTGAGCACCCGGAATCGCGATGTCCAACTCTGGCTGATGCCCATATGTAGTGGCTTCCTTACTGTTGAAGGAATACGAAGCGCCCGTGGTCGTCGTGACCAGTGCAATGCCATTATTCGTGACCGTTCCGTTTACCCAGTTCTGAACCAGAGCGGTGATATCGACCTCCACGAAATTTTGATAGCTACTACTGCCCAGCGACACAGGGCCGCCCACCAAGCTGCCGAGCGCCGGCATGTTGTTCCACTTCAGGGTCTTTTCCGCCCACGATGTGTTGATCTGGTACACATTGAAGGTGCCCGTCGCGGGCACAGACGGAGCACTGACAAACAGACGCACCACTGCTTTCTGCACCGTCGCGTTGGTGGGAATGCCACTGAGATTGAAGGTAATGAAGGTATATACGTTTGGCTGCAAAGCCAGGATGGTACTTGAGCCGTAGTTCGTGTTGGGTGCGCTGCTGGCAACATAGGTGTCGGCCGCAGGCGGAACTTGGGCTAGGGCGATAGTGGAATACAACAACAAAGCGACTAACAGCGAGGCGAAGCGGCGCATGACGAACCTGATTTCTAACTTCTAACAACGTCAAGCAGGGGCTAAAATTCGTAGATTAGCAATGAACCTGCTCAAAGTTCCGGCCTGAATTTGAACTTTGCCGCTATGTAGCTTGGCGGATACAGATTCTGCGTGAAATGCGGTCCACTGTAAATAGGTAGATGGTGGCGGCATAAGAGTCCCCGTGTTGGCGGTATATATCTCAACCAAACTGACCCATAAGCGGCGCTGCAACTCGCCACATAGATGCCTGCGTATTAGGTTAGGCAGGCGAAGTGTACGAAGTCAATAATGCTTTTCATTCAGTAACCATGGATAGTTACTAAATGTGGATAGTAATCATGGTAATTACTAGCCACCTTAGATAGTAATCATAGATAGTTACTATACGTTAGAAGTTGTCGCACACATCGAGCTTGACAGGTTAGGCGCACGAAACCGAGGAAGTCTTCGATGTGGTAATCTCGGCTCATTACCAGCGATATAAAACTCGTGCATCCTCGCAGAAAGACGCCGAATTCGCGGTATCTCAAGGCCACTGTGGAAATGATGGCGAACCGTACTGAGTCTCAAGAAGAATGCAAATTTCATGAGGAACTGAGCGAAGCAAGCCTAAGTCCGTCACGGATTAAGGCTCGTCAGTCGCTCTCTACCTCGCGCTGCTTGAGCTAACGCCAACATGGACTTCCTCGCTTCAACCTGGAACCCCTCCCCTGTCCGGCCAGGTATTCGAGTGAAGGAGAATTGGCTGAATCCTGCACGCTTAAATGCGATCTTCATCCCTCGCTCCGTTTGAAATGATTCCGATATTCCACGAAAGACGATAGTCCGGCCCGAGCAGTGGAACCAGACTCCATTCGCCATGACATAGAGCCGAAAAAGCGTGGCCTTCGGCGATGGAATCGAATGATGGAGAAGCTCAGAGAACGTAAAGCTGGGCAGATGCAGTCTCATTGAGACGATGCCCTCGGGAACCAGGACGCGGTGAATTTCCGCGAGCGCATTCTGGATGTTCATGTAGGGGAGAGAGACCTGTGCGATGACGCGGTCGAAGGTCTCCTTGGCGAACGGCATCGATTCGCCTGCACCGCACAGATACGTACGCCCCGGGAATCGTTCTCTGGCGACCGCAAGCTGACTCTCGTCGATATCAAGACCCGTCACTTGATCCGACACTGTAACACCCCAGTAAACTAGAGATTTCCCTGATCCACACCCTAAATCGAGGACCCTCATTTAATTCCCACCTCCGACTGGCAAAGAGTCCGAATGCCGTGGTCGCACTGGAAACATCACGAAGTGCCAAACTTCTGTCCGCAACACTTCGGGCAACTCAGCATGCATACTCGCCGTGCGTCAGAACGTATGCGTCGTCGGCCTACCCTGGTCTGCGCCTTCTGGGAACAGGCGGAACTTTTTCCTCTGCAACTATATTATTATGCGGAACTCAATAGGATCGACCAGCGAAGGTGCTTCCGCCTTTGGCTTTAAGGCGTCGGCTTGGGTAAATCTGTCCTTCAAAGACAAAAACGGTTCCTCCAGATACTTCCGCGAAAGAAGCGCGATACCAAAAGATACTCCGAGCATGAATACAGCGCGTACCAACACGGCGCCAGACGGCCCCACGTACGAGAACAAGGGGATACCTGAGCGCTGAAGCAGGTGTTCGTAACCGTCACCAACCGAGCGATAAATCAGGAAAAGACAATAACTGAGAGCGCCGCTGAGTTGCAGGAACCGCCAGCGCAGGGGGCTTGTCCATACGGTTCCGCGGAAGGCCACAATGAGCACAAAAAAGGCACCGAAAATGAGGCAAGCCTGGGTGTAGCGCAGAGCCACGGCGACAGGCGTGTGAGTTCCCGATAGCCCAAATGGTGTGCCTGCAATTGTTAGCACAGCGAAAGCAGCTACCAGCAGCAAAGCAAACTGTATGCTATAACGCTTGCCGGCTAAAGAAGATCTTGCCCAGATGGCCAGAAGTGCCCCGGCCGCGAGGCCATCGAAACGGAACCACGACAACTCATACATCAGTTCGGGATTCATCCCGTGGGCGGCGAAGATCCCTCGCAGGACTGGAGTAATGAGAAAGATTGCCCCTGCCGTGATTGCCAGGCCACGTTCACTGAGCAGCAAAACTAGGAGCGGCCACAACAGATAGAACTGTTCCACGACGGCCAACGCCCAAAGGGTTCCGGGCCCATGCCCGTGGCGGATGTGAAGCATCTGAGCCAAATTTGCACAAAATAGGGAGCTCAGCAAGAAATATCGGCCATACCCGCGATAAAAAAATGACCACACCAGGATGAGGGCAACATAAAGCGGCATAATCCGCAGGACGCGCCGTACATAGAAGTTCCGAAAGTAGCGGGGACCGCTCTTCGATCTCAAGAGAATCCCGGTGATTAGGAAACCGGAGAGCAGAAAACCCAGGTCCACACCCAGCCATCCGTGGCCCAAGATCACCATTACCGGCTTAGGGACAGACGAAAATGATCCTGGGATAATCGGAAAGCCGTAGTAGACATAGGTGAGCATGACCATCCAGATTGCGATGGCGCGTATGCCATCCAATTCGGCGACACGACCGGCGGTTGATGCGGCACTGCCGCTGTAATTTGGCGACATGTCCGTAGAGCTCCAGCTATTGGCTCAGTGACGAAGGGTGCCGACGTTTCCCGTGACGAAGATGCCAACGCGGTCGGTGACGAAGGAAACTGCACTTCTCACCGACGCCAAAAGACGATCCAGATAATCCTAGAGATCTTAATCCAGCTCTGCGACATGTTGCAAACTCAGTTTCGTACAGCCTCGAACAGACGCGGCTTTGAGTCCACCGGCCAGCCGTCGTCGGGGGATATGAAAGTTAACGATCCGGTCCGATTAACGAAAAATAATCTGGGAGACTCTTCCCTCGTACGCTAAACGATCGGCCATTTGGCGTGCCCTGTGTTACTCTTTGAGTAACGAGCTTGTGCGTTTTTAAACGCCGAACGGCCGAATCCACGGCATTGGGCGAGGCATGTGAAGCCCATGCTCTTTTTCAGAATTCACCGACACATTGCGCGCTGTCGAATTCGAGTTTGTTCCTCTGAGCGCGTTGAACGGCGAGAATATCATTCATTGCAATGGCTTTATTCCATGGTATCAAGGGCCGACTCTGCTCTTGGTTCGCGTTCACGTCGATCTCGTTTTGGTCGAGTTGGTCTCAGCTTGCAGGCTTGGCGGTGGCGATGGGCGCGAGCGCGATCGTCGCTTCTGTGTGTTTGATCCTGGTCGCAGCGACGTTTGGGCTCGCGCCCTAGGAGGCCGGACGCAGTGCTCTCTTAAGTCTTCGGCGGGGTGAACAGGTGGTTCTCCTGTCGCGATACACTCGGACAGCTTCGTGCACGGTGATTGCCTAATCACGATCGCAACTGGACTCCTGATTCGACAGCCGGCGCCAGAAATCGTATACAAAGCCTTTTAGCAGCTGACAAGGTTGAGCGGAGTGGCTGTAGTGCTTTGGTACTTTCGTTTCTTAGCCGCACGGATTTTGCGTGAATCTCACCTCCGTTTACCTTTATCCACCAGACTGGCAAGTGTCGCCTCTGGCACGAACCTCGACGCGACGGAAGTTGTCCGTCCAGCAGGGAGGCGGTTCTTTGAAATACCGGATCCTTTGTGCAAGAATGGGGAAGGTGCCTGCTGCTCGGCCGCGGCGGACGATAAGGCTTGGAATTCTTGCCTCCGCCCCCGGTTGATTGAGATCATGTATTAGCACCAAGCGTCAACTTCGATGACGGTCCTTGCGCTTAGAGGTGGCCTTCTCAAATGATTGATACGGAACTAGTCGACGACCTTATCTCCCTGGTAACCGCTGCAAACCCTTTGCACACTTCGTTCATGAAGCGTTCGCTCCGGTCTCTGCGGGAAGACACTCGCGCTGATTTAATCGCTTATCTAAACTATTGCCTGTCGAGCGGCTTATCATTAGATTATCTCGCTGCCAGTTACAATGTGATCGTGAATGATACCCGGACGGAGGAGATGTTCTTCGCGGAAAATAAGCGGTACCGCTTTAGCCGTTTTGACGAATTGGCCCACTCCGTCTACTTCGATGACGCATATATGCGTAAGTATATGTACGGACTGGCCATTACAAGTTTTCTATGGCCCAATCATGTGGTATTGCATGACTTCTTTATCCGCACTTTTCCGCGAGGTCAGAGGGGCACTTATCTCGAAATAGGGCCGGGGCACGGCTATTATTTTATGCAAGCTGCCCGCTTGGGTGATTTTGAGCGGATGGTTGGCGTTGACATCAGTCCCGCCAGCGTCGCCTTGACAAGAGATATCCTCCGGTATTTCGAAATTGAAAGGAAATGCCGGACCGAAGTCATTGAAGCTGATTTCTTGACCTTTAACGAGGAAAATGTGGAGTACTCGTGCGTCGTGATGGGGGAAGTATTGGAGCACGTGGAGGATCCCGGTCGGTTTCTTTCAGCTATAGCCCGCTTATGCGGACCCTCCACTCACGTCTTTGTTTCCACGTGCATGAACGCGCCAGCATGTGACCATATTTCGCTGTTTCGTGCGGGAAAAGACGTGGAGGATATCATCACATCGAGTGGTCTCCAGATCGTTGATGCTTGCTACGTTCCGTACGTGGGAAAGACTCTGGAGGAATGCGAAACAGATGCCCTGGCGGTAAATGTGGGTTATGTACTGCGAAGGGAATAGACACTTCCTGGCGCGCTATGTTCAACCGTATTGGGTATTCACAGTGATTGCTCTAATCACGATCGCAACTGGACTCCTGGTTCGGCAACAGGCACCGGAAATCATCTATAAGGCATTCTAGCTACTGCCATTGAAATCGGCGGGAGGGGGAGAAAAGATCGCCGATGGAAAAATTTGTTTTTCACCATGTTGGGGTTGCAGTTCGGGATTTATCAAAAGCAATTCCAATTCTTAAGACGCTATTTGCATACGAATTGAGATCGGGTCCCTTCGACGATCCGATCCAAAACATATCGGCCTGCTTTCTGAGCCGCGGAGCAGGAGACACGGTCCTTGAGTTGGTAGCTCCTCTTGGACCAAATTCTCCAATTGATCTCACGCTCAAAAAAGGCGGAGGCACCTACCATGTTTGCTACCAGGTACCCGATATAAATGCCGCAATTGCCTATCTCTCCGACCAAGGCTCCCTGCTGGTTAGCGGTCCTGTTCCGGCGGTAGCATTTGAAATGCGAGAGATCGCTTGGCTTATGACCGAGGCTAATTTGCTCGTTGAACTGGTGCAGGCGTAAGCGAAAAGCGCTGGACTCCCGATTCGACAGCAGGCGCCAGAAATCGTGTATGAGCTAAACTACTAATCGTGGTCAATAGCGAGATGGGCAGCGTGAAGCTAACACAAATTGGTCCGGAACTTAACGCGGTGCCAGAGGCTCAAGTCGCTGTTGCACCGCGAATCCCGGCTTTGGACGGCCTGCGGGGTGTAAGCGCGATCCATGATCAAATGCAAGGGCGCCGGCAAGGGGCCGATACCGCCCAGTAGCTTGCGGCCCTTGGTGGTGTCGCAGGCCTGCCCGGGCGAGAGGGCAAAGGTTATGGCCGTTCGAGCATTTGCGGCAACCATATGAATCTCGGTGGTCCATCCGCCACGCGACTTGCCAATGGCCTGCGGTCCTTTTTTTTAAGCTCCGGCACCGTCGGGATGGACTTTGACGGTGATCGAATCCAGGCTCACGGCCTCGATGCGGATGCGCACAATCTGTTCGCGTTGCAGCTGCTCAAAGACCTGATCCAGCACACCGCTCTTCGACCAGCGATTCATGCGGGTGTAGATCGTATGCCAATTTCCGAAGCGTTTAGGCAGTCCGCGCCACTTGCAGCCGTGCTCGGCGACATAGAGCAGCGCGTTCAACAGTTGCAGGTTGTTGAGCTTCACGTTGCCGCGCTGGCGAGGAAGACTGCAGGCAATACTCTGCTACTGCGCTTCGGTGATCTCAATGCACGGCAGAGTATCACAGAATTACGAATTGGTGTTAACACGCCCTAGAGAGGGGCTGCACGAGCCTCTGATGCGGGTTGACTCAAAGTGTTCCTATCGGCAAAATAATACCGTCACCAGCTTTAGGCTTGAAATCATGTCCAATTTGCCCGCCTCAATGGACTACGCGACTCTGATACGCTCCAGCCGACGGCTGGACTTCCCTGCAGATGCCCAAAAACTGAGGATCGCGCTTCTCTCGGATGCCGCTACCCAGCAGTTCGTGCCGTTGATGCGGGTGCTCTTTCACCGTCGCGGGATCGACGCTGTCATTTATGAAGGACCATTTGACGGTATCGAACTGGAGACAGTTAGCGCGAACTCCGGGCTCTACCGCTTTCAGCCCGACGTTGTTGTGCTGCTGAATTCCGTTCAGGCGCTGCGGACGGCGTTCGGCAAGCGATCAGGTGATGCAGGGGATTTTCTCCGGGAGCGGTCCAACCAACTGCTGGCAGTGTGGGAGGCGATTCAGAGCCGAACTGCCGCGACGATTGTGCAGAGCACCTTCCCGCTGCCTTATGAGCGGCATTTCGGGAATTTTGAACGCAAGACCGCCGGTTCTCTAACTTCGGTAGTGCATTCTCTGAACGGGTTCATCGCGGAACAGGCGCGCCAGCGGGCCGGCATTCTACTGAACGATGTGGATTGGGTAGCCTCGTGGATTGGCCGGCGACACTGGTTTGACGAACGCTTCTGGGACCTGACAAAAACGTTTTGTGCTCCGGAGCACTTGCCGGAGGCCGCCAAGAACATCGTGGATATTGTGATGTCCACACGTGGCCGCGGGGTCAAGTGCGTCATCCTCGATCTGGACAATACACTGTGGGGAGGAGTGATTGGCGACGACGGCCTCGACGGCATCGTGCTGAATGCCCACGGCGATGGCGAAGCGTACTACCGGCTGCAACTCTTTCTGAAGGCATTGCGGAAACGTGGTATCCTGCTCGCCGTCGCCAGCAAAAACGAGATGAGCAACGCGCTTCTGCCCTTCGAAAAGCATCCCGACATGGTGCTAAGCCGCGAGGATATAACGGTATTCATGGCCAATTGGAACGAAAAGGCCGGAAACATCCAGAAAATCCGAGATACGTTGAACATCGGATTCGACTCGATGGTGTTTTTGGACGACAATCCCTTTGAACGGGAGTTGGTGCGAGGGGTGCTGCCGGAAGTTATCGTCCCCGAACTGCCGGTCGATCCTGCCGACTACGTTCGCGCGATCTGCGAGTTGAATCTGTTCGAGACGCCGGCCTTTTCCGCCGAGGACTTGCAGCGCGGCGACATGTATCGCGCTGAAGGCGCAAGGCGCGAGGCTGAAGCGCGGTTCGCCAATGCCAGCGATTTCCTGCGATCACTCGATATGAGAATCGTAGTTTCACGTTTCGATTCGTTCCACCTGGGGCGGATCACTCAGCTCATCCAACGCAGCAACCAATTCAACCTCACGACTCGGCGCCACACTGAGGCTGAGTGCAAAGCCATGATGAACGACGACCGGGTAAAGCCCCTCTACGTGAAGCTGAGCGACCGGATGGGCGATCATGGACTGATCGGAATTGTGATCCTGGAACCGCACGGGGATGATCTGGCCATCCGCGACTGGCTGATGAGTTGCCGAGTGCTTGCCAGGGGAGTGGAGCAGTTCGTGATGAACCTCGTGGTGGAAGAGGCCGTTCGGTTGAGCCTGAATGCGGTCTCCGGCGAATACATCCAAACGCCCAAGAACGGAATGGTGAAAGACTTTTTCACACAGTTCGGATTTGTCAAGACTGGCGGAAGCGAAGCGCACGCCCACTGGCGTCTGACGGTGAGCAATTATCGTCCTGCCGACACGTTCATCAAACTTGCCGGGGAAACTGCGGCGATGGTCTAATCTGTGCTGGAGAGAAAAATTGGACAATATTCAGGAAACGATGCAGGCGGTTTTTCGCGATATTTTTGACGACAAAGGCCTTGTGTTGCGGGATGACTTGACCGCGGCGGATGTAGAAAACTGGGATTCCCTAACGCACATCAACCTGATTGTCGGAATCGAACGCCAGTTCAAGGTGAGGTTCACCACAGCCGAAATCGCCACGTTGAAGAACGTCGGAGACCTGAAGGCCCTGATACACACGAAGCTTGGTGGCGGCGGTTGAGGTATACAGACTTCAGCTTTCTGGTCTTTTTTGCAGTGGTGGCTAGTCTTTGCAAGCTCTGTCCCAAGCGCCTGAGAAGCCTATTCCTGCTGGGCGCTTCATATCTGTTCTATCTTACGTGGAGCGCACGCGCGGCGCTCTTGCTGGCGGCAGTCACAGCGTTTACGTTCGCTGTGGGCCTTGGCATAGAGGCTGGCCTGAGATCGCGCGCCCGTACGTGGTTGGGGCCGCTGGCCGTGGTCATACTGGCCGGATATCTGCTGGCATTCAAGATCGCGCTACTCGGCCCGAGCCACGGCATTGCCGGGCTGGTGATGCCGCTGGGTATCTCCTACACTACGTTCAAACTGATGAGCTATGTGCTGGAGGTCTACTGGGGCAAGATGAATGCTTGCCGGCGGTTTGGAGATTTTGCGGCATACGTAGCTTTTTTTCCGCAGATACTGGCTGGACCGATCCAGCGGCCGGCGGACTACTTCAATCAATTGCCGCCGATCCCAGCGCGAGTAACGGACGCGCTGCCGCGGATCGCGTGGGGGTTCGTGAAGAAACTGCTCATCGCCGACAATCTAGCGCCGGCAGTGAACTACGTGTACGCGAATGTCGGCGGGCTTCATGGCGCGCCGCTATGGGTCGGTTTCTATCTATTTCCGCTGCAGATTTACGCGGACTTTTCCGGACTGACCGATATCGCCATCGGGACGGGACGGTTATTGGGCATTACTGGTCCGGAAAATTTCAACCGCCCGTTTACTGCCACCAGCATTAGCGGTTTCTGGCGCCGATGGCATATGTCGTTGACCAATTGGCTGGTGGACTATTTGTTCCTGCCGCTGCGAATGGCCACTCGCAACGCGGGTAACTGGGGACTGGCATTCAGCATGAGCGTCACCATGATCGCCATCGCGCTCTGGCACGGTTTGACCACGACGTTTCTGGCTTTCGGAGCCTTGAA
Source organism: uncultured Acidobacteriaceae bacterium (assembly GCA_963699185.1). Taxonomy (GTDB): domain Bacteria; phylum Acidobacteriota; class Terriglobia; order Terriglobales; family Acidobacteriaceae; genus DASRAA01. The sequence goes on from OY969419.1 coordinate 4,455,485, forward strand.
CTCGCTTTACCTCATTGTTGACGCATTCACGGCCCGCCGGCGAACAAAGCTCTTTAAGCTTCACCCGGATTGGGATAGAGCGGGCGGCTGGCTCGGTTGGTTGTTGACGTTCCATTTAATGGCAATTGGCATGGTATTCTTTCGCGCGCCGCAGGTGCGGGACGCACTACGGCTGCTCGGCCATTTGTTCAGCGGACTGGGCTCGTCCGAGGCCCTCTTCTGGGCGATGCTGGATTCGGTGGGCGCGCGGACTCTTGGGGTTGGCCTTGCCGGATACGCGGTGTTGGAGTTAGGAGAACGCTTCCGCCCGGACCTTTGGCTGATCCGCATTCAAGAGGGTTCGCGCTGGGTCCGCTGGTCAGCCTGGTGCGGCGCAACCATTTTGCTGATATTCGGTGTGGCATTGCTGTTGGCTCATTCGGGCGGTCCTCATCCACCATTCCTCTATGAAATTTTTTAGGGACGTACTTCTAACAGTTCTTGTCTTCCTTGCGTTGATTCTGGTCTTAGAAGCTGGCTTGCGACTAGCACGCGACCGGTACGACGCCTCGCTGTTTCAGCCCGAGCCCGAGCGCGGGTTTTCATTGCGGCCGCACGCCGAAGGTTGGAATGAAACCGAAGGGGAGACCTATGTCCGGATTAACGGCGACGGTATGCGGGACCGGGAGCGGCCGGTACAGCGTCCGGCGGATACCCTGCGCGTAGCGGTTGTGGGCGCATCGGAAACTGAGGCTCACCAGGTGCCACTGGAGCAAACGTTCGAAGCCGTGATGGAGCGCGAACTGGCGCCTGACTTCGAGCGGCAAAGCAAGCACATCGACGTGCTCAATTTTGGGGTAGCGGGCTATTCTCTTGCGCAGCAGTACTTGACGCTCCAAAACCACATCTGGAAGTACGATCCGCAAGTAGTGGTGTTGATGTTTGATAAGTTCCTCACACTTAAGAACACGCTGAAGACTTATCCTCCAGGCCCAGAGGGAGACGCGATTCCGTTTTACGTCGTGCGGAACGGACGGCTGGAGCCCGCTGATCCGACACTCTCTCTCAAATTGCTGCGATCCTCAGACCCGCGCCAAATTGCGAGAAGAAACCTAGCTGCTGACTGGATGAACCGCAGTAGCTTGCTGAGTATGCTCAACTGGGCGGTGCGCGTGCAATTGCGAAGACAAATCGAAACTTTTCGCATGCGCTTGCACCGCGAATTCGCCGGCAAGGCCAGCCCGGCTTCTGCTTTCGCCCACCCCGATGACTACGTGCAATGGTGGCCGTACCTTGCGAACCTGCCCGAGCTGCAGGAGGATTGGGAAATCGGCGAGGCTTTTGTACGAGAAATAAAGGAGGAATGCGATCGCCACGGTGCGGAACTCTGGATTGTGATCCCGGACACCGGAATGCAGTCGCATCCCAATGTCGCGTTGCGGGATGCGTTCATGCGCCGCAGGGGGCTGTCATCGCTGGACGAAGCCGACCTGCGCTTACAACGGTTCTGCGAGAAGAACGGGATCCATGTTGTGGCGCTGGCTCCGCCATTGAGTCAATACGCGGTAACGCACGCAGCTGTCCTGCACGGTGTCGGCACTGACAACGCCGGCCACTGGAATCGGTTGGGTAATGAGGTTGTGGGGTGGGTGCTTGCCGAAGAGTTTCGGAACCACAGCTCAGCAGTGCAGTCGTGGGAATACGACCGCAAGTAGGCAAAGGCCGGAAGCAAAAAGCTGGTCCCTGGAACGATTAGAGAGGCTCCATAATGGGTGTCTCCCTGATCGTTCGGGTAGAGCGGCGCCTCACCGCCGCGTCAAAGTGTGATTCTTCCTGCTTTCCTGTTCTGCGAATGAAGCAAACAAAGTGTGACGATACGTAGTTTCTGTAATGGCGAGTAACTGCTTGTTTATGAGTCGGTTACAGGCAGTCTCGGCGGCCACTGACAAACCGCGTAAAGCGCGGAGTGCTCTATCGCCAAACCTGCACGGTTTTCAGACTCTTGCAGATCGGAAAGAAAGGTGATCCGATGAAGACGGTACTCGCAGCCTTCCTGTTATTCACTGTGTGGCCCGGGGGCAGAAGCCGCTGACCCAGACCCTAGGTGAGGTGCCGTAAGTGTCATGGGTGGGCCGGCCGCATCAATGAATGCAAAGTGCGCCCTCCGCTGTGCTTGGCAACCCGGCGCGACAGGGCGGGCTCGCTCGATGAAAATGCACTACGTTGCGGGTTTCCGCAGCAGGCAGACCAAGTCAGGACGCCAAGACTCGAAGCGTTCCCCGCTCAGCAGTCGAATCCGCAGAAGCTCAAAAACGACAAACGGACCCAGCATCTGGGTGAACGGCGAAGTAAAAACATGGTTGATCCGCTCGACAAGAAACCCGGAGCAGGCCGCAGCCGATTCAATAGTGGCTTTTGTGTTTAGGCGGTAGTGAGTTGGGAAGACGTCATCTTCCTGGCGGCCGCCTTCGAAGACTGGGACTAACACGCGGCGTTTGAATGCATACGGCAAGAGATTGGAAAGCCCGACTTCTGGAGCCCGCAGATTGGGCGTGTGAAACAAAAATACGCCTCCGGGTTTGAGAACACGGAAGATCTCACGAAGGGCCGGTTCTGGCTCGGCGAGGTGTTCGACCACCATGTTCGCGGTGACTACGTCAAAGCTGTCAGCATTGAACGGGAGACGGTCGGCGGTGGCGCATGCGGTCAAGCGGCTGGTGTTTTGGCGAAGGCTCGAAATACACGGGTCAACGCCGAAAATAACGGCCTCATCAAGAATCGACGCAGACCAACGGAGGTACTTATCGGGCCGCAACCAGCTCACCAGAAACTCTTTTCCGCAACCGATGTCAAGAATGCGCGACTGCGGCCGAATCAGGCCTTCTAAGCTCTCGAAGTACCGTTCCTGGGAAGAACGCAACCATGGAGTCATGCGGGTGGTTACCCGCCAAGCGACACGCAAACGCCAAGGGAACGAATTCATGAAGCGCCAGTCTTGCCCACGGTGATAGACGTGCAGGATTTCGTGGCTCCAGCTTTCACCTGGAATGTCCTTTTTGTTCTTGAAAACCGCACCATAGTATACCCGTCTCGCCTGTTGGCGACACCGTTAAACGATTTTACATCGGGAGCACTCCTGACGGTCCTCCATCCGCAGCAGCACAGCCCAAATTGCCCCATTTGTGTCCTACTTTTGCAACACCTCTCCCTTGCTCAACCAGTCATAGCCGGATTCTGCTGCTGACTGGACCACGAGCCATCTATCCCGTCGGTACCGTTAGTAGAGTAGCGTGAATCCGACCCAGCATCGCCCCAAACCGCCGCCGCGTCAGATGTCCTTCCGCCTGCGGTAGCCAGTGCCCCGAAATGAGAGAAGCGGCGGCCGAACAATGCTACGTAATCTCGCAAAAGTCGACCCTTTTGTGACCATAAAGCAGCACTTGGAGTGAACCTATTTCGGCAAACGCGCGTCACGCCTGCCTTGCCAAGTAACAGTCATGGTGGTTACTTTAGTAAGTAAAAGTTTACGTTGGCGCTTGCTTCCGATCCAGGGAGACGTAATTCTCGTAATGCGCACGCGGCGCTTTGCCGCAAATAACAGACATAAGTGGTAATCCGAACCTATGCACGCTATCCGAGCGCTGAACGCATGGTACGCCAAAGAGGTAACTGCAATGATATCAATACCATGGCGTTGATGTCTGAACGGTAATGAGTGCGAGGCGCTGATACTCATGGTGCAGCGCATCCGCCATCGGCGATGACCCTTTAGGGATTGAAAGGAAAGGACTTATATGCGATTTTGGTTACTATTGATAATGTTGAGCACGATGGGGTGGGGCCAAGTCACCACCTATAACCTCAACAATGACACCGCCACACACGGCTTCTCCCTGCCTCTCCCATGCCCCTCAACCACGGGCGCGAACTGCCACAATAACGGGACGCAGAACAACCAAGCTACAATCGGAGCGAACTCTATTTGGGCTGAATGCGACTTCTCAGGGTCGTCCAGCTTCCCTAATCCAGAGTGTTCTGGAGGGCAGCTTGCGGCGAGCAGCTCCAGCGCAGCGGCAGCACATAGTCAATATGTGCATATTGTTCGGGCAACCGATGCCAATACTGTTGATTCAGAAACCGATTGGGCAGGAACGGCTACTGGTGGCGCGGGCGATGTTATGTTCTCATCGGACGCTACGCGACTTGTCATTGCCAACGCCGTGGGGGGTGTTATGGTTCCGTTCTCATTTGACCCCAATCCGGCAGATACCAGCACCTACATGCAGGTAACGAAACTTTACGGATCGAGCTTCTCTATCAACTCCGAGAGTTCTGCCTTCTCAAAGATCACGCCGAATCTGTGGTACACGCTGCAAAACTCTTCAGCCGTGACCGGTCTAGTTGGCACGCATGGTGTAAGTGCAAATGAATTTGTGCTTATGTCCTACGATTTTACTTCTGCGTCCACAGCACCGACAATCGCCAACGGCGGCATCAATTTGATTGTTGATTTTAATAGTTGCTTGACCGGACTACCTGCTTTCGGCATTACTGGTGTTTTGAGCGTAAGCGATGACGACCAGACTTTTACCAGTATTCTCAACGGTTCTCTGGGACAGGATAGCTATGGGTTTGTGCCTGTCTACAATCGTACCCTTGGCTGCGCCATGTGGAACACGCTCACCGGAACCGTGACTAAGTTCGGTGGAGGGACGGGAACTATCGTCAACGCCAACTCGTTAACGGGGATTGACTGGCCCGTTGAATTCTATACTCACGAAGTACAGATTTTCCACGATGGCGGCAAGGTGTTCATGCAGGGAGCATCCGGTGGTTGCATTCCGGGGAACAACTGCGACGGCGATAACAACGGCGCAGGGGGGACGAATTACGTATGGGAAACGGGAGTGCCATACACGGGTCACGCTTCTCCCACCGGACTGAATGTATATCCTCAACAGTCATGGAGCAGTGGAACTATAATTGACGGAACCTACTACGGCCACAGTATGCAAGGCTACGGGCTTTGGATGTCCGCAGTAGCTGTTGGCGACAATAACACCGCGGCATATTTTCTGCATGCTTACAACAGTCTGCCGGGAACTGCGGTACAAATTACCCCACCACGAAACCCCAGCGGAACTACTAATTGTTACGACTACTTGGGAAATCCGTGGTATTGCCCGAACTTCGATCAGCACACAAGTTGGGCGAACAACACGAACTCGGCGGACAACGCACCGTTCTTAACGATCACGTATGAAGGAGAGGGAACAAGTGCCACAAATCATCTAGTTCCAGACACACCACAGTTCCAGTATGGCGATGAAGTTGACCTTCAACCTACTGCGTGTTATCCGGCCTGTGTCAACAATAATCCGTGGCGGCTAACCCACACTTTCTCGACGCCAGAGCAGACCCACGCGGCTACGTTCGATGATTACATTGGAATAGGTGCGGTATCTCCTGTTGCAGTGTATGGGCAGTACTTTACGACTTTTACGAGCAACTGGGAAGGGCAGCTTGGGTGTCCTGATGGAACTTTTGCAACTGGCCCTTGGGGTGCGAGCTGTCCGGCTAATTCACATGGCTTAGGTGCGACAGTTGCTCCTATTCGAGCTGACGTGTTTATTGCCTCGATCCCGATCGCCGTGGCGACCGTCTCCCTTGCGCCGAGCACGGTGAACTGCGGCAACCAGGCGCTCGGAGTTACGAGTTCTCCCCAGCCCGTCACTCTGGCAAACAGCGAGACGCCGCCGCTGACGGGCATCAGCGTCTCGATCACCGGCACCAGCGAAAGCGACTTCGCGCAGACCAACGACTGTGGTACGCAGTTGATAGGAAATTCGAGTTGCGCCATCAACGTGACTTTCACACCTTCCGTGTACGGCTCCGAGTCCGCGACGCTCAGCGTGACTGACAGCGCGGGAACGCAGACAAGCAGTCTGACTGGCACCGGCACGGACGTTACTGCGCCGACGACACAGATAACTGCGCCGGCAAACAACGCCACGGTGTCCGGCACGGTGACCGTCACCGCGACGGCGTCTGATACCGTCGGCGTTACCTCGGTGCAGATCTATATCGACGGGGTACTTTCGGCCTCGGGTACGTCTTCGCCGCTGAATTATTCATGGAACACGGCTTCGGTCAGTAATGGCGCCCACAACATCTATTCGAAAGCTTATGACGCCGCCGGAAACGTGGGGACGTCAACGACCATATCCGTGAAAGTAAGTAACTCCGTAACCCAGAAGATTCAGAATGGCGGATTCGAATCGGGCAATCTGACCTACTGGAACGCGACCGGCTCCTACCTGCCGTTCGTCACCGTCGGACACGCACACAGCGGAACCTACAGTGCACAACTCGGCGCCAGCGTGCCTCCGGAACCTATTAGCGACTCGGCACTCTACCAAACCGTCACCATACCCAGTACGGCAACGCGTGCGTCTCTGGACTACTATTATTTTCCGGTGACCACCGACACGATTGCGCACGACTGGCAGGAAGCGCAGATTCAGGACAATTCAGGCAACAAGCTGGCGCAAGTTATGAAGATTTGCCACAACACCCAGTCGTGGGTGCATGTCAACTTCAACTTGATTGCTTATAAGGGTCAGACGATCCGCATTTACTTCAACACCCACCAGAACGGAAATGGCAAGTTGACGTACATGTACCTCGACGACGTTTCTGTAAACGTGAAATAGGCGACGAGGGTCCGGAGCGGGGCGTGGGCCAGAGCGACTGCAGCAGGTCCCAGACGCCGGTTTGCTGAGCGGCTGCCCAGAGGGCCACAGGCAGGCGAAACTCGCGGATCGCAGCGGCCAGAGGGATGGGGGCGGCGCGATCTCCCGATGAGAGGTTGCCGCTTTGTATCCCATGCCTAGAAGCCTCGTCGCCGCGGTTCAAAAGGCCAGAGTCCTCGGCACCTGGTTCAAACAATGCGCCGAACTCATGTTAGACTGTTGTCGTTATTGTTACCGATTATGAAGGGCCGTGTCGCGTCGAGCCCCGGCTTTCAAGGCCCGTGCGGCATCAACTTCATGGAGTCAATCTGTGCGACGTGTTATTCCGCCGACGAATCCGATGGTTCGCAGTGTCTTTCCTGTGCTGGTGGTTTTTTTGGCTGTGATTTTCAGCGGGATCTTGGAGAAGATGCCATTCCTGGGCGGCTTTAAAATCTTGGCGATACTTGGGGGAGTGGCCCTCATCATTGTCGGACTCAGCGGACGACTCCAGGTCATCCTGAACGATCCCATTGGCAGGTCCTTGGCTCTCTTTACGGCATGGTTTTTCGTTTGCATTCCCTTTGGGTTTTGGCCGGGTGGAAGCGTACAACTGTTTGAGGACTACTGGTCTAAGTCCGCTCTATCCTTTTTCCTGGTAGCTGGATGCATTCTCACTATCAAGCAAAGCAAGACGATTTTTGAAACCCTCGGCTATTCGGTGGGATTGCTCTCGATCATGGCGCTGGTCTTAAGGGGCGTCGACAATACCGGTCGTCTAGGATTACTTGGCACGCGGTACGAGAATGCCAACGATTTCGCGTGGACCTTAATCCTGGGTTTGTCCTTTCTACTTTTTGTGCTCTTCCGAGGCAAAGGCGGGCAGAAATTCATCGCGTTGTTATTTAGTGCTGCGATCCTGCTCGCACTCGCGAAGACCGGCTCAAGAGGCGGAATGATCGGCCTTATGATGCTTGGGCTTTTTGGGTTCTTACAGTCGTCTCGCGCCGCGAGAATCAAGATGGCCTTTGTGATCCCGGTCCTGCTGGCGTTGCTTTATGTGCTAGCGCCTGCCGGAATCCGCGGGCGCTACACAACCTTATTCGGGTCGGGCAAAGATTATACGGGGAGGTATCTCGAGGGCGAGGAGCGCGTGAACGCTGGCGCTTCTGCGTCGGCCGAGGAGCGGTGGAAGGTTCTCAAAGACAGTATCTACCTGACCTTGAGGCATCCCGTGTTTGGGGTCGGCCCATACGACTTTCAGGTTGCGCAAAACAAACTTGCTCTCGCGCGCGGTGAGCCCAAGGGATCATGGCATGTCACTCACAATACGTACACCGAAATATCGAGCGAAATGGGCATTCCAGGGCTGGTGATCTATCTGGTGTTTTTGTACCGGTGCTTCAAGTCTTTGAATCCCATCGTTCGCAGCAGGTATCCGGGGAAAGACTGGGACGACCTGCGTGCCTTGGCGAAGTCCCTGCGAGCGTCATTTGTTGTTATCCTGACTATCGCGTTTTTTGACAGCTATGGGTACGACACGAACATTCCTATCTTGGCAGGGTTGGCCTGCGCGCTGTCTCTCATAGCGCAGCGCCAGCGACCACTCTTGACCGCGCCTCCTCCGCAAGGCACTCCTACACCTGCCTCGTTGCCAGAGCCTGCCCTCGAACCAGCCTGGATGAGTTTTCAGTAGCCTTCAAAGTGCGGGTTGGCGGGGCTCACCCCTAGCGGTGGGTGGAGTGCAATTCATCGTAGAGTGCGAGCCAGCCATTTCGGATCGCCGTCCCAGCGTAGCGCTGGCACTGTTGTCTCGCTGCAATTGCGAGCCGCAGAGCTAAGTCCTCTTCCTCGAGGAGTCTGAGGGCGGCGCGCGCCATGCCTTCATGATCGTTAACATCGACGAGAAGGGCGGTTTCCTCGTTCAGGGCAATATATGGAATGCCTCCGGCCTTGGTCGCCACCACCGGAAGACCCGATGCATAACACTCCAACAGCGAACCCGGCATGTTGTCGATATTCGGACTAGTGAGGTAAATGTCGGCGGCGTCGTAAAGCGCCGGAACTTCGTTCTGGGGAACAGTTCCCACGAACCGCACATTGCGAAGGCCCCAGTCTCTGACCATCCGCTCCAGCTCGGCGCGCAGCGGACCATCATGGGCGATCGTCAGGGAGGCCTCAGGATAGTGCTTCTGCACCAGTCCAAATGCCTTCAAAGTGCAAGGCACGTTGTAAAGTTCTTCCAAACCTCGATTATGCAGGAACACCGGCCGCACCGGTTTGCGCTCGCGGAATCTGAACCTCTCCAAATCAATCACGTTGTAGATCGATTGCGCCCGAAAACCGAACTGTGCAAAAACATCGACTAGATATTCCGATGGCGTGACGATGCGATCCGCAAGTCGCAGCAAGCGTGAGGTTCGCCACCCAGCTAGATGTTGACTGGCCCGTCCGTCGCGGTAGTTGACGATGGATCTTTTCCCGAACAGACGGCTGACCAACACCGTCGGAGCTGCGGATAACAGGAAGGAGTAGTTCGCGGCGGAGAACGAATGCAGAATATCGTAACTGCCAGCACTGACTAGGAGTTTGCACAGGAAACTCCCCGAGGTGAGCAGGGTTCTAAGGTATTTAACTTTCTGCAGGCCCAGAAAGGGTCGCGGAAGTCTTGGGTTGATAGGCAGGAAATCGACTTGATAGCCGGGTGCGTCCTGCAATAGCTCAAGTAAACGGCTGGCCTGCACCGCCTGGCCCCCGACGATGTCTAACGACGGCGCAATCAACAGGATTCGTGTCGGACGCGAGGTCACGCTGGTCTCTTAAGTTTGCGTCGGGAATCGTCGGTCATCGACCGCTGGACGGTTGCGCCATGTCGGCGACTGACGTGAGGTTCTTGCAATAATCCGCCTCTGCGCGGAACCAGAGTTCTAAGACATAGAGATACCAGAGTTGGAGGCTGACCGAACCCGAATGCTTGGCACGTTGCCACGCTTGCGAAAGTCCCGCGGCTTGGATCCATCCCTCCTCCGCCAATTTGGAGTGCCCGAACGCTTCGTCCACATTGGCACGCCAGCGACCAAGCATCCAGCGCTCGGCTGGGATGCCGAAGCCGCGTTTTTTCCCCTGGGCAACCCGCTCTCCGATTTCGCGACGAGCCAACTCGCGCAAGACAGCCTTCAATTGTCCCTTTCGGAGCCGCAAGTCATACGGCAGCGATCGCGCGAACTCGCACAAATCAGCATCCAGGAATGGCGCTCGCGCTTCGAGCGCGTAGTACATGGTGGCGCCGTCCACTTTGACCATGTATTCGCCCACAAAACGTCCGCAGCGATCGTATTCAAGAAATTCTTCCAGCAGGTGGTGGGCAGATTCAGCGGATTCCGGAATGAGCCGGCGACTCACGCTCGCGCCTTCCAGACGTTCGCCGGAAACGCCTTGTCGCTCCAGCGAAGGGAATCCGGGCTTCACTCGTACCACCGAGCCTAATCCCCCGGTGGCGTAGTCCACGAAGTGCCGTGCGCGCCCGAGAGAACCCGTCTTCGGCAACAAGTTGCGCACACTTGGCCAGATGTGGGCGACCGAAGTGGGAGTAAGTCTCGCAACGCGCTCAGCCTTAAGGAAATTGGCATACTCGGGATAGCCAAGAAATACATCGTCGCCTCCGTCGCCGACGAGCAGAACGGTGGCCGACGATTTTACCGCCTTGGAGAGACGCAACATGCCGAGCCCCGAGCTACATGCAAACGGCTCAGCGTACGCAGCCACCAGCTCTTCCGCTTCCGGAAACTCCTCATGGGAAAGGTCGAGCATGCGATGCCGCAGTCCCAATTCTCTTGCCGCGAGCTGAGCATCTTCCGATTCGTCCAACGGGTCGCCGGGTGCGGCCGCAGTGAAGGCGGTAATGTCGCCGCCAAGTTCCTGAATTGCCCAGCAGACCAGGCTGGAATCGATACCTCCGCTGAGCAGCGCGCCCACTGGAACGTCGGCTTGAAGTCGTCGCTCGACTGCCTGCAGAAACAGCCCTCGCGTTTCATTTACCGCGTCATCAAACGACCCGCGAAACTCAGTACGGGAAAGCGGTACCCAATAGTCGCGTGTCGAAATGCGGCCGTCGTTCCAAGTCAGAATGGTTGCCGCTGGGACCTTGACTATGCCCTGGTAAATCGATCGATCATCCGTCACATAACCGAATTCCAGGTATTCGGCCATAGCTGCCGGGTCAATCTCTGAGACAAAACCGGCATTCCGCAACGCTCGCGGAGTCGACGCGAAAGCGAGCGCTCCGTTCTTCACCGCATAACAGAGCGGCTTGATCCCAAGGCGGTCACGAACCAGAAACAGCTTGCGCTCGCGGTCGTCCCACAAGCCGATGGTGAACATGCCGCGCAATCGAGGCACTAGTGCATCCAACCCCCACTCCCGATAACCATGCAGGAGAACCTCAGTGTCGGTCCGGCTGTGGAAGACGCAGCCGAGAGTTTCCAACTCGCTACGCAGTTCCCAGAAATTGTAGATTGCTCCGTTGAAGACGAGCCCTACTCGACCATCCTCGGACACCATGGGTTGGTGTCCGGCGTCGCTGAGATCGAAAATGGAAAGGCGTCTGTGGCCTAGCGTGGCAACGTCCCAGGATTCAATGCCTTCGGAATCGGGACCCCGACGGGCCAGGGCAGCGTTCATTTTTCGCACGCAATCCCTTGCGTAAATACGGTCTGAGCTGCCTGCAAGTCCAGAAATTCCGCACATTTAACTAGACTCTGTGCTTTCCATAAAGGTATCTGATTTTAAACTTCGGTTTACGCGCCGGTCAATCAGCCAGCTTTGCGAATCCAAGAAGCTTACTGCTATCCTGAGCGCGCATCGCCGTGACCTGCAAATGAAACCTGGGATCCTGCTAATGGTTCGTGAGTTGCACCACGGAGGCAGTGAGCGGCAGTTGACCGAGGTTGCGTTGGGACTGAATCATACGCGATTTCAGCCCTATGTGGGTGCGTTCCGAACAGAAGGTATTCGGGCGGACGAGTTACGTGCGGCAGGTATCCCCATCCTGCGCCTTCCCGTTCATTCGTTTAAGTCCCCTTCAACGGTCGCCTCGGCATGGAAGCTGGCCCGATATATTAGAGCGAACGACATTCGTCTGGTCCACACTTTTGACATGCCGCTGACGTCTTACGCGATCCCAATCACTCGCTTGATGACCTCAGCCATTGCCCTTGCCAGCCAGCGCTGCCATCTCTCACTGGCAAGTCCTTACCAGCGAAAATTCGTGCTGTTCGCCGAGCGTCGGGCCCATGGCGTCGTGGTGAATTGCCAATTTCTCAAGCACCACCTGATAGAAGATGCCCGCATCGCGCCCCAGGAGATTCACCTCTGCTACAACGGGTTAGACCTTGAAAGATTTCGCCGGGCACACGCAAAGAGGCCTGGTTCCTTGCCTGCCGGGTCGTTGGTGATCGGGATTGTCGGCGTACTCCGGCCCGAAAAGGGACTCACTACGTTGCTGGACGCATTTGCCGAAGTGCATTCGGGAGTGCGAGATCTCAGACTCCTAGTTCTTGGGAGCGGACCGATGCTGGTCGAATTAAAAGAGCATGCGCGGAATCTTGGCATATTCGAGGCCTGCATTTTCGAACCCTCCACGGATCGGGTCGATGAATGGCTGCAGAATATCGACATCTTCGTTTTGCCTTCTTTCAGCGAGGCGCTGTCCAACGCGTTGATGGAGGCGATGGCGTGCGGCTGTTGCCCGATCGCTTCCCGGGTCGGAGGTAATCCGGAACTGCTTGAAGACGGAGTCCGCGGACTGCTATTTGAGCCAGGCAACAGCACAGATTTGGCGCGAAAACTCCGCGAGGTGATCTTGAACGCGGAGCTACGGTCCCGCCTGTCCTCTGTCGCCCATGACTTCGTGCACGCAGGATTTTCTCGAACTGCGTCGGTCCAGCGCATGACCGAAATCTATGACGGACTTCTCGCTCGGCGTGGCGGCGGAAAACTTTCCCCAAGTGGACATTGATGAGTCTTTCCTCATCGAAAGATGAGCCTGAAGGAAGGCCCAGAGGAGGGATGATGAAAGCTCCCTTCCCTGTTTGGATTTAAGGCGAGCCTGGCAGTCTTCGGGGGTGAAATACTCAGGCGCCAACCGTCTGTGGCGTGTTAATACGCGCCAAATTCATACTAGGAGCTTCCTTATGGGGTTGCGCTTCTGTCTCGAAAGGCCCTGAGAAGTTATTCTCGACCTTGAGGGACAGATTCACCGCAGCTGACGCATTAACGCCACAGGCGCACGCTGCTTCACTTCTCGATGAGGCCAGGGCACGCATCCCTCGCGGGATGCCGAGTGAATGCCGTTTCTCAGCACTGCAGCGAAGCAACGGGTGTGGAGATCGGCTGTTCCAGTGCCTTGAACCATAGCTCTAGCATCAGCAACTGGAACATCTGCTCGTGATTGCTGCGGCGGCCACTAGCGTGTTCCTCCAGCATGTATCGAATGAATTCGGGAGACACCATCCCTCGATCAAGGAAGCTTTGACTCAGCAGCGAGTCGTACAGAAGTTCTCGCAACGGACCTCGAAACCATTGGTCGAGCGGCACGCCGAAGCCCATCTTGCCCCTCGTCAACAGCTGCCGCGGCAGCCGGTCTCCCAGTGCCTGCAGAAGTATCCGCTTGCCTTTGCCACTCTGCCACTTCCAACTTACCGGAATACGAGTGGCGAACTCGGCTAGTCGGTGATCCAAGAACGGACAGCGCACTTCCAGCGACGCCGCCATTGATGCCCGGTCGACCTTGACGAGAAAATCGCCGGTCAGAATGGTGGTGGCCTCGAAGTACATGGCCTGCGACACGATGTCAGCACCATCGGCAAGAAAGTTGTCCGGTAGCAGGTGCTCCAGCATCCCCACATCGGACGAGATCATCCAATCGGGATTCAGCATCCGGTTGCGAAGGAAGTAAGGCATAAAATTCAGGTTGAAGTATCGCTCGAGCGGCGACTTCGAACCTACCATATGCAGAAAGTTCTTGCCGTAGGCAAAGTAGGGAAGCTCATCCGCAGTCCAGGAGATCAGTTTTCGCAGACTTCTTGGCACGCGGTCGAGAAACCGGAATCTTTGTACATCACCCACGATCTTGTAGCCGGCAAAGAATTCATCACCACCGTCACCGCTCAGAGCGACCTTGACATGTTTCGCTGCGAACTCCGAAACCAGATAAGTGGGGATGGCTGACGAGTCGCCAAATGGCTCGTCATAATGACACACCAATTTGTTAATCAGCGAAAAGGAGTCCGGCCGCACAATTATGTCGTGATGCTCGGTCTTGTATTTCTCCGCAACCAGGCGGGCATACGGCAGTTCGTTATAAGCACTCTCTTCGAAACCAATGGAAAAAGTCTTGACCGGCTCGCGCGATTGAAGTGCCATCGAAGCCACCACCAGGCTTGAATCGATGCCACCGCTGAGAAATGCCCCTAAAGGGACATCGGAAATGAGGCGAATCCGAACCGCTTCGTCGAATAACACACGGACTTGTTCTTCCGTTTGTGCTTCTGAAAGTCCCGTCTCGTTCCGCTCCGCAAATGCCGGCAGTCTCCAATATCTTCCTTGGCGAATGGTCCCATCTGCCGAGTACTCGATCCAACAGCCAGGCATGAGTTTGCGGATTGATTGAAAGGCGCTGTACGGGTCCGGAATATTACCAAATCGGAAATACAAGCGCAGCGCGTCGCTGTCGAGGTCGAGAGGCACACCTGCCGCGCGCAAACACTTGAGTTCGCTCGCGAAATAGAAGCCGGATGACGTATTAGCGTAATAAAGAGGCTTTTTCCCAAAACGATCGCGAACGAGCAACATCTTTCGCTTCCGTGCGTCCCAGATGCAATAAGCAAACATTCCGCGCAGGCGCTGCAGACCGTCGGTTCCGTCCTGTTCGTACAGATGGACGAGAGTTTCAGTATCGCTGTTGGTGGTGAAGCGGTGACCCCGGCTGATCAGATCAGCGCGAAGTTCCTGATAGTTATAGATTTCACCATTGAAAACGATCCATATCGAGCCGTCTTCGTTGGACATCGGCTGATGACCGGTACTCAGGTCGATAATGCTGAGGCGTCGCATGCCAATTCCGCAAGGGCCGTCCGTGTAGATGCCCTCGTCATCCGGTCCGCGATGACGGATCAGCTCAGTCATCCTCCGGACGTCGTCGACGCTCGCCTGGCCGTTCTTGAGTAGAAACCCCGCGATTCCGCACATATTACTCAAATCCTATCACTCCGTTTTGCTGACCGGAGCCCCTGCCGCAGGTCAATTGTCGATTCTGTTTTTCAGATCCCGTTCTGGACTTCGCAAATTGAAAAGACCTGCTTTCCCCGCCGCATCGGTGCCGTTTTTGCATCATTTGCGATCTCACCTTCACGTGAATCCGCATGCGATAATTAAAGTCTAGGCAAATTTGTGCATGGCGAAGGAGCGGTGGGCTTTTGGGAATGGGTCAGCACGCGACAGAAATCGCTGCGGGAGAGCGGTTCGAATTCGGCAAGAAGTGGGCACGATTTCTAGAGACGCTCAATGACGACAAAATTGAAGAGGCTATCAAGTCGCTCAAGAGCAACCTGGAGACGGAAAGCCTGGCCGGCGAGAGTTTCCTGGACATCGGTTCCGGCAGCGGCCTGTTCAGCCTGGCGGCACGGAGATTAGGAGCCCGTGTTCACTCGTTCGACTACGATCCCCACTCAGTGGGCTGTACCGCGGAGTTGAAGCGCCGCTATTTTGACGACGACGACGCCTGGACCGTGGAAACGGGCTCGGCGCTCGACAAAGTTTATCTGCTATCGCTGGGACAATTCGATGTCGTCTACTCCTGGGGAGTGCTGCACCATACCGGAGACATGTGGACGGCTCTAGCCAATGCTGCTCTCCCAGTGATGGACGGCGGCAAGTTGTTTATCGCCATTTACAACGATCAGGGAACCGCCAGCCGCCGATGGACGAAGGTGAAAAAGCTTTACAACCGGCTACCCAGTGGGGGCAAGTTTCTGGTCGTGTGGCCTTCCTTCTGGGTACTGAACTGGCGCTCGCTCGTCAAAGACAGCCTCCATGGGGAGCCCTTCAAGAAGTTCCGAGAGTATGGCAAGAAGAATCAGCGTGGCATGTCGCACTGGCAGGACCTGATCGACTGGGTCGGTGGCTATCCATTCGAGGTCGCAACTCCGGAGCAAATCTTCGACTTTTACCGGGAGCGGGGTTTCCGTCTCACCCGATTGCACACCTGCGGAGGGTCGCTGGGGTGCAACGAGTTCGTTTTCGAGAGATTTTAGCGCTGCTCGTGCCGCAACGAGCCGTGGCGCATGGTGAAAGGCACCCCTCGCATCACTAATTGCCCCTGGTCGGTGAAGCGACCCGTGGTCTTTTTTCCGTGAATTCCCCGTTAACCGACCAGCCATTTTGGCGCCCCTGTGTTAGTCTTAAGGCACGGGCTAGTGCGATTTCATAGGCCCCAAAACGGCTGCGTCCCGGAATTGCACAAGCCATGAGAAGCCCGTTTATAAGTCCTCCTCAGATCAGCGTCAGCCAGCGCACGAACTTGCATTACTATCGGGAGCTCTAGAAATGAACGCGACGTTGGACGTCACGCGCACCTTACCCCACCTCGACGCCCTTGAAGCGGAGAGTATCCATATCATGAGAGAGGTCGTCGCCGAATCGGCACGACCGGCGATGCTGTACTCGGTCGGTAAAGACTCGTCAGTCATGCTCCGGCTGGCACAGAAGGCCTTTTACCCCGGCAAGATCCCCTTCCCTTTGCTGCATGTCGACACCGGTTTCAAGTTCCGCGAAATGATTGAGTTCCGCGACAAGACTTGCGGCGATCTTGGAGTGCAACTAATCGCACATACCAATTGGGAAGCGAAGAAGGAGGGAGCCAATCCCTGGAAGTTAGGTACCTCGCGCTGCTGCGCTCTGTTGAAGACAAAAGCCCTCTTGGACGCTCTGGCTGCCAATGGCATCGACGCTGCTATCGGTGGGGCCCGGCGCGATGAGGAAAAGTCGCGCGCCAAGGAGAGAGTCTTTTCCCTTCGTGACTCCCTGGGACAGTGGGATCCGAAAAATCAACGGCCGGAATTTTGGAATCTTTACAACAGCCGGGTTGAGGCAGGGCAGAGCATGCGGGTCTTCCCTCTCTCGAATTGGACGGAAGTCGATGTCTGGGAGTACATCCACCGGGAAAACATTCCCGTTGTGCCCCTGTATTTCGCCAAGGAACGTGAAATGTTGGTTCGGGGAGACTCCCTTATCCCGCTCGATCACTCGATCAACCTGTTGCCGGGGGAGAAGCCGCAGATGGTGATGTGCCGCATGCGATCGCTCGGTTGTACGTATTGCACCGGCGCGATTCGGTCCACGGCTGCGACCGTCCCGGAGATTATTCAAGAACTCAAGTTTTTTCGCCGTTCCGAGCGCGAAAACCGCGTGATCGATCATGACCAGGAAGGCTCGATGGAACTGAAGAAAAGGGAGGGCTATTTTTGAGCATCGTTGGGGAAAAGCGAGACCTGCTTCGGTTCTTAACGGCGGGCAGCGTCGACGATGGGAAATCCACTCTTATCGGCCGGCTGCTTTACGAGTCCAATGGCATCTACGAAGATCAGCTCTCTTCGGTGAAGAAAGCTTCGTCTGCCAAAAACGTAGAACTTGACCTGTCCTTACTGACCGACGGCCTGCGTGCGGAGCGCGAACAAGGCATCACCATCGATGTCGCTTACCGCTATTTCGCCACGCCGCGCAGGAAGTTCATCATTGCCGACACTCCCGGCCATGAACAGTACACCCGGAATATGGCCACTGGCGCCTCCACGGCGGAAGCGGCGCTGATCCTCGTGGATGCAAGAAAGGGCGTGCTGAATCAGACTCGCCGGCACACACTTATTGCCTGGCTGCTTGGCATCCGAAGGTTGATAGTTGTTATCAACAAAATGGACTTGGTCGGCTTCGACGAGAAAACCTACTACTCCATTCGTGATCAGTTCAGCGAATTCACCGACACATTGCGCGGTGTCGAATTCGAGTTTGTTCCTCTGAGCGCGTTGAACGGCGAGAATGTCATTCATTGCAATGGCTTTATTCCATGGTATCAAGGGCCGACTCTGCTAGAGATTCTGGAAACCATTCCGGCAAAACCTGAGCCGAACCAGGAATTTAGATTTCCCGTCCAGAACGTCATCCGTCCTAATCAGGATTTTCGCGGGTATGCCGGTCAAGTCGGCTCCGGCATAGTGAAACCCGGGCAAGAAGTTGTTGCCTTGCCCTCCGGACGCCGTACTACCGTGAAGGAAATACTTCTGTACGACCGGAATCTGGCGGAAGCATTTCCACCTCAATCGATAGTACTGACCACCACGGATCATATCGACCTCGGCCGGGGAGATATGCTAGTCTCGGCCGAACATTTACCCACCGTCTCCGCGAGAATAACGGCCAACCTGATCTGGATGTCTCAGGGGCCTCTGCGTCGCGACACCCGATATCTCATCAAACACACAACGAAGGTGCTGTGCGGCAGAATCAGTCAGCTCAACCACAAGATTGACGTCAATACGCTGGCAAAAGTTGAGGCCGACAGTCTGCAGTTCAACGAAATCGGCGAGGCCCAGATTGAGCTGCAAAATCCGATCTTTTGCGATCCCTACGAGCGCAATCGAATCACTGGCAGCTTCATCGTCATCGACCCCTTCACGAACGACACGGTTGCGTCGGGCATGATTGTGAATGCGATTCCACTTCAGGCCAGTGACGGCTTGGATGAATCGTCCGCCGGGTCTCGCGTCAACCAGCAGCAAGGCTTGACTGTCTGGTTCACCGGTCTTAGCGGCGCCGGAAAATCCACGATCTGCAGGACGGTTGCAACCGAACTCTTGGCTCACGGACTGCAAGTCGAAGTGATTGACGGTGACATCATCAGGAATCATCTCTGCAAGGACTTGGGATTCAGCAAGCATGACAGAGACGAGAACATACGCCGTATTGCATTCGTTTCGCAACTGCTTACACGCAATGGCGCTATCGTTCTTGTCTCAGCAATTTCTCCCTACCGGGCTAGCCGTGATGAGGCGCGCCGGACGATCGGCAACTTCATGGAAGTGTATGTGAGCACTCCGCTCTCCGTGTGTGAAGTGAGAGATCCTAAGGATTTGTACAAGAAGGCGCGCTCCGGACAGATTCACGGCTTTACCGGCATTGATGATCCCTATGAACCGCCGCTGGCACCAGAAATCGTTTGCAACACTGATCAAGAAAGTACCAGGGAGAGTTCCTCAAAAACAGTCGCAGCGGTCCTGCAATATCTTTCTTCGAAGACTCCTTGAGCAATGAACCAGCCGTGACTCGCTTATTGGCGAGTGCAATGGAGTCATCGTGGCCTTAGGCACCATCTCAGCGAGAATCGCTGTTGGACTTGTCGTAGGAATCCTGGTCGGACTGACGGGACTTGGCGGGGGCATGTTACTGCTGCCTCTGCTGATCTCCGTTCTCGGAGTGCCTCCCATACTGGCGGTCGGGACCGACGCGGTTATCAATTGCATCACGAAAATCGGCGCTGGCGCGCTACACTGGCGAAGGGGAAACGTTAGTTGGCGACTTGCTCTTAGCCTTGCTTATGGAAGCATCCCTGGGGCCATCCTGGGAGTGACGCTGTTAGCGCGCATACGCGCAGTGTACGGCAGCGGAGTCAACGACTTCCTCAAGATTGTCATCGGAATTCTGCTGATCGTTATTCCCATCGCCTATTACCTCAAGAAACGCCCGACCGATTTGACGCCCAGCCTTGAAGCGATACGCCAACCCAAATACCATTTTGGAATAACCCTCATCGGCTTCTTTGCTGGTATCCTCGTGGGCGTCACCTCCATCGGATCGGGAAGCGTCATCCTGATGCTCCTGCTGGTGTTCTATGGCTTTGCTCCCTCCGTCATGGTTGGCACAGACATTGTTCATGCCATCCTTCTCGCAGGGCTCACTGGGGCGCTTCAGTTCGGACTAGGCAACGTCGATCTGGGCCTGGTGGCGTGCGTCATCGTGGGATCGATCCCGGGCGGACTGCTTGGCGCATATCTCACCAAGTTCCTGCCTGCACGCCGTTTTCGACAAATTCTTTGTACTGTTCTTGTGGTGGTCGGCACAAGAATGTTATGGGTCTCCATTTCTCATGCTCACTGACATCGGCGAACAACAATATCTGGCCCGCATCCAGAATGCATTGCAAGCAGCGTTGGCCGTCCTGCGACAATTTGCTCCCGGCAGTTTCAGCGTCCGCGACAATGGCGGACGTGATGTCGTTACCCAGGTCGACCGGGCCGTGAGCGATGTGCTGCGCACGGCATTGCTTAAGGACGGCGAGGGTTGGCTCTCCGAAGAGGATGTGGACGACCTTGGCCGCCTGTCGAAGCAAATTGTCTGGGTGGTTGACCCCCTGGACGGCACCCGCGAGTTTGTAGACGGCATCCCTGAATGGAGCATCTCGGTGGGGCTGGTCATCGACCGTATAGCGGTGGCTGGCGGGGTTTGTAACCCTGTGACCAACGAACTCTTTCTGGGAGGCCTGAACTCAGGAGTAACGTACAACGGGCGTCGCGCACAGCCGAGTGCACGCAAGGATCTAGACGGAGCCGTGGTGCTCGCCAGTCGTCAGGAATACAAACGCGGCGAGTGGGCACAATTTGAGGGCAAACAAATCTCGGTCAGGCAAACTGGCTCTGTCGCCTATAAGCTGGCGCTCGTCTCCGCCGGTCTGGCAGACGCGACGTGGACCCTGTCCCCAAAACACGAATGGGATGTTGCAGCCGGGGTAGCACTCGTTACTTCCGCAGGCGGAAACGTGGCTTGCATCCGCGATGGACGGCTGCAGTTCAATCAATCCAAGACGCTTCTCCCCGGATTGGTCGCTAGTGGCAGCGGCATTTGGGACAGCGTGATTCGCATCGTCGATCAAGCGCTCGTGGGCTGATCTTCCCCAATTCATTTGATTGCTGAAGCGCCTCGCACAGCGCCCAGGTACCGGAGAGTACAACCAAACTTGCGGAGCGCGCATGGCGTTGCCCGTCGTACGGGTGCCCGGCGCGTGCCCGGCACCCGTGGCGCTTACGGAAGGTAATAACGGAAGGAACTGAAGATCATGTTCTCGATCGCTTCAGGCTGCCCACCAACGCCCGACCACGCATCACGCGTGAGATAGGAATATTGGCCGCCCAATTGCAACCTGCCCTTGGGTCCGTTGTAAAACTTGTAGAAGAATGCCGCGGTGCCCTCGAAAATTGCGCGAGTGTTTCCGGCGCAGTTGGCCAGGGCGCCAGGGCCGTAACCATTGGCTAGGGTGGGCAGCGTTTCGGTGCCGCATCCGGTGTTGACGAATAGCGGCGATCCGTACCCGACTGGCTTGCCTTTGTATAGTGATGCCTGGCGTCCGGCATACTCTCCACCGCCGTAGAGGTTAAGGTCCCACTTGGGCGCGTGATATTCGACAGACAGCAGGCCCTGATAGGCGCGAACAAGGTGTTCATAACCGTTCCCGTAGACCGTCGCATCGGGCAGCTGGGACGCGCCGAAACGGCCAACTCCGTTGCCCCCGAGGTAATGAACACCGATTTCGAGGTGCTTCTGGGCCACGAGCCAGCGGGCGTTGGCGCCAAAGCCTCCACCTGCCGTGTTGTTGTTAAACGCGCCGGCAGCGGACGGTGTCGCTGCGGTAGCGTTGGGATAGATGCGGCCGCGGAAGATACTAGCTATTCCGAAAACCTCGTAGTGCCCGAAGCCCGGTTCGAATGCCAACTTAGCAACGAAATCAGGAGAGAGATTCGACGAGTAATTAGCGAGGGAGTTATAACCGCCGCTGCTGCCGTTACCGGGACCGCCGATCAGGAAGTTCGTCGGGTTCCCGGACACGGTCAGCAGGGTTTGCGCGTTCTCCACCGACACGCCAAACCAAACTCTATTGTTGAAGTCTTTGGTCACGCGGACTCCGTACTGCCGCAAATAGCTGAATCCCGCGTTGTACTGGGTGTCGATCACCTGCGGACTAAGCCACGTGAAAGGGTCGAGGCCGGATTTGAACTCAGTTGCCAAGCTCCACATCTGGCCGCCCGCGACTGACCAGCCATTGTGGAAGGCGGCCTGGCTCCAAAGTTGTCTTTGCCGGAGCACGTAACTATTGCTTTGATTGTTGGTCGAGGCAACGCCGACGCCCAGGAAGTCAGCTTCATAGTAGCCAGTCACAACCGTCTGCCCCCAATTGCCCTTCGCTAGAAGCGACAGGCGGGAGGCGCGTCCGGAGCCATAAAAATCGGAGCTGCGCGCCTGCCCCGAAGCCGGGAACGGGATGGCGTTAAACTGCGTGCCAATGTCGCTATACATTGCGTGCGGACGCCAGACAGTGTCGGCCGCCACAAAGCCGCCGGGCGTGAGGGTAATGCCTTTGAAGTGAATGGCCAGCGGGCTCTCCAGATCGCCCACCCGCTTCTCGGTTGCAGAGAGTGACTCGACAGTGCTGGCATTGGCAGCTTTCAAGTCGGTGACGTCATGCTGCAGCGCGCTGAACTCACCGGCGGAGATTTCGCCTTCCTTCTTCTCGCTGCTCAATGCCGACTGTGCAGTCCGCTGTGCGCCGCTTGCCGCCGAGTCAGCCTGGTCCACCCGCCGCTCTAACGTTTGGATGGCCTGGTCGCGGGACTGAACCTGCTGCTGCAGCTGCTGGATCTGCTGCTGCTGCGCTGCAATCGCATCTTGCTGTTTGGCAAGCGCGTCTTTCAGTTGCTGGATTTCGCTCGAGCCGACCGCACTCGTTCGAGCGCTGGCCTTGTGCTGGGACGTAGTGGCGTCTGTTTGCGCGAATACGCCGGCTGGCATCGTCAACAACAGCGCTAATGCAAATGCTCTTTTCATCGTCTCTCCTCAAACTTTCGAATCTCGACCAACCTCGACCAGATTTCGCATGAACCACAAAGCATTTAATCTAGTAAGCCGATGTTTATAGTAGACATCACTGCCGTGAAAATTCCTCCACTGTACTCGGTTCGCCTACGTCGTTGTTAGGCCCCACTTGTATTGCAGTCGCCGCTCGAACGTCCTGAAGATCAAGCCATCCACGATGTATCCGATAGCGACAATCAGGATCATCACCGCGATAACCTGGCTCATGTCGTTCAGGTCGCGACCCATCATCAGCAGTTGACCCAATCCGAGGCTGACGAAGATCATTTCTCCCGCAATCAACGAGCGCCAGGCAAAGGCCCAACCCTGCTTGAGGCCTGTAAGCAAATAGGGGAGGCTCGCGGGAAAAAGCACGTAGAGAAAGAGTTTGAAGCCGCGCGCACCCAGATTTCGTCCTGCCATGGCATAGATCTTTGGCAGCTGTTTGCGGCCGGATTCCATCGCAATGGTGACCGAGAGCACCGAGCCCATCACCACCACGAAAAGGATCGCTTTCTCAGACAGCCCAAACCACAGCACCGCCATGGGAAGCCAGCAGATACTGGGCAGACTCTGCAGGCTGACCAGCAGACCACCCAGGGTCTGCTCCAAAAATTTGCTGCTGCCCATTCCTACGCCCAGCGCTACGCCGATTACCACCGAAAGTGCATATCCGATCGCTATGCGTTTCATGCTGACGGCTATCGCAATCCAAAAACTGTGGTCGGCAAAGCCCGCCCAAAGAGATTCCAGTACTCCCTGGGGGGGCGGAAATAGATACGGCGGCCAGATGTGGAGCCGCGCCACCACGAGCCATGCTCCAATCGCGATTGCGTAAAAGGTGACTTGTCTGGCGACTGTTTTCATCACGAAACCCGGTACTCCTGCTCCAAGCTCTTGTTGATCTCTTCGCGCAAATCGCCGAGGATTTCTTTCGCACACCGGGAGATCGCCGGATCTTCGATCTGACGCGGGCGAGGTTGGTCCACCGCGAACTCCCGCTTGATGCGGCCCGGCCGGAAGGTAAAGATCGCCACCCGGTCTCCCAGTCTTGCCGCTTCCCGCACGTTGTGCGTGACGAAGATGATGGTCCGGCCCGTCTCGGCCCATATACGTTCCAATTCGTCATGCAGCAGGTCCCTGGTCTGAGCGTCGAGGGCAGCAAACGGCTCATCCATAAGCAGGACATCTGGCTCAGTGGCAAGCGCACGGGCCAAGGCTACGCGCTGACGCATTCCGCCAGAAAGCTGGTGAATGTAGCTGTCGGCGAACTGCGAAAGCTGTACCAGCCGCAGGTAGTATCCAACTTTCAGCTTGCGCTCCGACTTCGGAATGCCCTTCATCTTTAGGCCGAATTCGACATTGTCCGCGACCGTTAGCCACGGAAATAGGCCGAGTTCCTGAAAAATCAGGATCCGGTCAGTGCCCGGCCCATGTACCGGCTTTCCGTCGATCAGGACCGCACCCGATGTAGGGCGCTGCAGCCCCGCAATCAAATGCAGAAGTGTGGACTTGCCGCATCCGGAAGGACCGACAATGCAGAGAAACTCGCCGGCTTTGACTTGCAGGTTGATCCGGTCAAGCGCCATCGGGGTCGTTCCATTAGTTTTGTATTCCAGCGTAATGTCTTGGAGTGCAACTTTCGGAGTCCGCTCCTCGACAGCGGTTTGCACGCTCTGCGCCGAAGCCACACCCGAAGTCGGCCAGACGGCGAGGCGTGAGGAGGCGTAGCGGTCGTCGGCACTCTGGACGCGTTGTGGCGAAGTCGTCATTGCACGGCCTTTCGTCCCTTCTCGGCGAGCACCTGATTCAGGAAACTCAGGTCGTACAGGCCCGACAAATCGGGCATTTGACGGCCCAGGAAGCCAGCCTCGTACGCGGATTGAGCCGATATCAGCAATGAACTGCGAATTGGATCGTACGTAGTTTCAAAGCGTACGAATGCCGCGTCGATGAGCGCGGGAGGCAACGCCTTGCCCGTTTCTTTCTGGATCTGGCCGTTCAAGAGTTGCTTGGCCTGAGGCGTATGACCGTTAATCCAATCGGTCAATTCCACATTAGCGCGCACCCAGTTCTTGATCAGGTCGGGGTGCTCGCGCCGGAACTTGGCGCTCACAATCAGGTTGGTCACAACGAATTGCCGGTTGGGCCACAAATCGCGCTCGTCGAGAAACAGTCGGCCATTGCCCTCCTGGATCAAGCGTGTGGCCCAAGGCTCAGGAGCCCAGGCTGCATCCAGCTCCCCCTTCAGGAACAGTGTCAGCTGGTCGGGATTGGCCAAAGGCAGCACTTTAACGTCTCCCCCTTTATCTGTCGGCTTCAACCCGTGCGACTTGAGCCACGCACGCAAAGCGACATCTTGCGTGTTCCCAAGCTGGGGCGACGCCACCCTTTTTCCGTGAAAGTCTTCCGGTTTGTTGATGCCGGCATCACTTCGAACCACCAGCGATGCTCCCCCGCTCGCGGCTCCGGAAACTACCTTGAGGGCTTGGCCCTCCGAACGGACATAGCCGTTGATCGTGGGATTGGGACCGATATAGGTCATATCGATTTCTCCCGCGAACATGGCTTCGATGGCGGAAGGTCCGGCGTTGAAGCTCTTCCACTCAATCCTGACGTTGGGTCCCATCGCTTTCTCGAACCAGCCACTGGCTTTGCCCACCATTGCTTGCGGATGTGTGATGTTGGGGAACGCGCCAACCCGTATGACCGTCTGGCTCAATCCATGGGAAACCGCGAACAAAAGAAAAGCGACGATGATCAGCGCCTTGATTCTCATTCCTATTCCTGGGCCCGCTTTCCATGCCCGGCTATCGGCAAAACCTTTGTGGGACGTTCCTTGGGTTTGCGATGCGACTTGGCGCCGCGAGCCTTGGAGTCCTTAATAAGGTCAGCCAGAGATGTGTTCTCCAGGATCTTTGCCGCCGCGTCGCGCACATCCAGAAAGACCTGGTACAAGGCTCGGCGCTCGACATCGTTCTCGATCAGTTCCCGTAGCTGCTCGGCATCGGCAAACGGCGCCAGGGCCCCGTCAATCAGGCGAATGATTTCAGCCAGGTAAATCTCTGAAGGAGGACGGCGCAGTTTGTAACCGCCCTTGGCTCCGCGCACGCTCTCCAGTAGACGCGCATTCTTCAGCTCAAGCAGGATCAGTTCCAGGAACTTTTCCGGCAGGGCCTCTTCGTAGGCAATGTCGCGAATGCGAACAGCGCCCTGCTCGTAGCGCCTCGCGAGCATCGTCATGGCCTGCAGGGCGTAAAGACCTTTTTGCGAAATCTTCATAGGGTTGCCACTCGCCGAATTCATCGGCAACAACATCTTCTCACAATCCTTATTAAAAAGATAGACTTTGTGTGGTTTAGCGAGACACTAATCCCGTTTTGGGATGCGGAACAGGCAGCCAGTGCTTTCAGACTTCACGACCGCGGCCGAGGGAGCATCCCACGTGGCCACTCAGGAAACTCGACTGCATCTTCCCCAGCGTTGAAAACTATAGCCAAATTAATGAGTTGAACCGTCTTCACCCGCCGAATAGGCGAAATTCGTCCGCAACGACGATTAGAGTTCCCATGCTATTCTGACCTTGCAGGTCGTATATACCGCACGCCACGTAGCTGGCGCTGGGCCGGTGAATTGCGGTTTCGATGCTCTGGCGCGCCGCACCCCAATCGCACACATTCCTAATGGGAACTGGCAATGATAGCTGCACTCATCCTGATCATCGCCGCAACTATCGGCCTCTACATTCTTCTCGGCTATCCCCTGCTGCTGGCCGCCTGGAAGCGCTTCGGCCCGCCTATTCGCAAGGACCTCAACTTCTGCACGACCGTTTCCGTGGTGCTGGCGGTCTACAACGGGCAGGAATTCATCGCCAGGAAACTCGACAATCTCTTGCGCCTCGATTACCCGCCAGACCTGCTGGATGTGGTCGTTGTCTCCGACGGATCGATGGATGCCACCGACAGCATCGTCGAATCGTACCCTCACCGCAATGTTCGGCTGGTTCGCGTGCCGCATGGGGGAAAAGCCGCCGCCCTGAATGCCGCCATCAGTCACGCCACGGGCGAACTCTTGTTCTTCGTGGATGTTCGCCAGACGCTCGACTCGCAAGCGCTACAGCATCTCGTGGCAAATTTCGCCGACCCTTCCGTAGGTGCGGTCACCGGCGAGTTGCGCTTTGTGCATTCCGACAATGTTGGCGAGGCCGCCGATATCGACGTCTATTGGAAGTACGAAATCTGGGCTCGTCAGCGCCATTCGCGAATCGATTCCATCTTCAACACCACTGGATGCATTTACGCCATCCGGCGCAGTTTGGCGCAACCGATCCCTCCCGACACTCTCGTCGACGACGGCATCATTCCCTTGCAGGCTTTTTTCCGCGGCTATCGCGTAGTCATCGATACCGAGGCTCTGGCCTTTGACTATGGCGTCGTCACGGGTGGAGAGTTTCGCCGCAAACTGCGCACCCTCGCCGGAGTGTGGCAAATCTGGGCCCGCCTGCCCAAGCTATTCACCTCCGCCGACCGCATGCGTTTGCATTTTCTGCCGCACAAGTTCGGCCGCGTCGTCCTTCCCTGGTTGATCCTCGCCGGCTTGATCGCCGCCTTCCTGCTCCCTGCTGGGATGGTCCGCTCGACGCTGCTGGCGCTCGCGCTAGCGGTGCTTGCCCTGGGTGCACTCGACCTGATCCTGCCGAACGGCTCTTTCCTTCGTCGTATTTCTTCCCCGGCTCGCAGCTTCGTTGTGCTAAACGTCGCCGCCCTACTCTCTGTGATGGTTTTCTTCGTGCCGCCGGAACGACTGTGGAAACCGACTCGCGTACAACTCGGCGCAGCCGACACGCCGCTCGGCAAGCAGTCAGAAAACAAGTCCTGAGCCCGGATGAAGGTGCAGCCAGGTGTCCCGTTACTGCTTAAACGCCGGATCTGACACGGCATCCGGCCGCGCCTTCCACTCCAGCGAGTAGTATTGCCCGCGATCGCGTCCCCAAGGATCGAACGCGTTGACCACGTGCTGCAGCTCTGGAGTCAGCTCCGGCACATTTCGCAGCAGCACCCGCTTCAGTGGCGACACCGGCTGCTTATGTCCATTCGGCGTGCCCGCCTCCATCATTGGCGCCCCAGGTCCATTGTTATTCACCCAGTCGACCCCGAGCTGCGTATAGAACTCCGGCCGGAAACTCGAAGTGAAAAACCGGTCGCTGAACAACCGGCGCGACGCGTTCACGATGAACACCACAAACTGCGTCTCCGAAATCGCAAAGCCGTGCGGCCGCGTTGACTCCGCCAGCCAGCCCACCACAGTGTCCACGTCTTCAATGTTGTCCACCACCGAGCCGTTCGGATGTCCCAAACAATCGTTGATCGGCGAGCCATCCTCATTCACCTGCGCGTCCGTGATTACCTTCGACGCGTCGCAAACATGCGTGCCGTAGACCTCGCGCAGTTGGCTGACGGTCTCCATCTGCTCCTTCCGTGCCGCCGAGTCCGCCGCCAGGTGCTGGTCCACAAAGTCGTCGTAACCGGTCAGCGAACGCAAACCGTACTGCCGCCGAAACTCATTGAACCGCGGGACTCCATGCTCGCGGTCGCGGATCAAATCGAGCGCGCCGATATCGACCTGCTGCGTGGGCGTGTCGAAACGCGGCAGACGAATGTTCTGCAGAAACTGCGGATGATTGTGCAGCGCCAGTATTCCCAGCCGCTGCCGCCCCAGACTCAATCCCCAATTCGCCAGTCCACGAGACCGCATCGCGTCCGTCGCTTTGCCTTCGAAGGTCTCGATCACAGCCACTTTCTGCACGATCTGGTTAGGATCTTTGCTTGCATCTCGATACTCGATCAGGTCCGGTACCAGCGGATGCAGTCGGTACACCGTGACAAACTCCTCCGGGAAATTGAACGGCGAACCGAAATGGTTCACACCGCCATTCACGTCGTTTGGATTTGTGATGTCGTAGTGCGGAGACTTGCTGCCCATACCAAAAATTCCCGGACCCGACGCGAACACCGAATACCACTGTGACTCCTTGGTCGCGTTCGTCGAGTGTCCGAAGCCGTGCGTCACAATCTCCGCCATGGCCTTGGAATCATCCGGATCGCCCGTCCCCAGCAAACCATTCCAGTTCGCATTCATGCCCTTGTACAGCGGCTCGTTGTAGAGCAGTTGCGGAGTCCATTCGATGGTGTGGATCTTGGCGATCTCCGCCGCCACCACCAGCCGCGCCACATCAAACAACTCGTCGTTGCTCACGTCCTGGTTCCGGATCACCCGCTTCGCGTCCGCCGGATTACGCAGTCCGCTATCGGCGTTGGGTTTCAGTCGCGCCTGTTTGCGAAACTCATCCACAAACGAATTGTGCTCCCGCGCAAAAAGGTTGTGATAGAAACTCAACCCAATCGACCAGTTATCGGGAAAGGCCACCGACTCCTGCCCCGCCCATTGCGGCTGAAAAGGATCGCCCGCCGACAGCACCGGCAGATAGCCGCCCCCAACTCCAGTCACCGGTTCTAGCAGCATCTTCGCCGGGTCATTCGGATCGCGCTTCACCCGCTTCACCGACACGTCGTCGTAACCGTAAAGCTGCGACGCATCCCACCACGCCGTGTTGTTGTTGGCGAACGTCTTGGGCGCCCGCATCAGATACGTGCGGCCACCACTAGTGAACTGGCCCGGTGGCGAATCCTGCAGCACATACGTTTTGTCCACGCGGTCAGAAGGACGGCAGCCCAGCTTCTGGATATCTTCCGGACTGAGCGGTGTCGCGACGTTATTCACCAGCTCCGTCGTGCAGCCAACCTCCATCAGCTCCGGAGCGTTGTGCCCCTCCTCCATATGCGAGAACCAGTCGTGAGTCATGAATTGGATCCAGTACGCAGCCAGCACATTGAAGAACGGCGCCTTCTGATAATCGCAATTGGCCTCGGGAGAACTATTCGGCAACCCAAAACCGTTATTACAAGCAGTCGAATTGGACTGCGCCCGCGTGAACAGTTTGCGGCTGATCACCTGCGGATCGGGCGTCAGCAGGTTAATCCTGCCTCCGTGCCGATTCTTGGTAAGCTGCGTCTGCTCGAGGTCGGGAAACGTCGTCTCAAATTCCGCGTTGCGAGAAAACGGCGTGCCGGTCGAGCCCATCAGCGGATTGCGAATGTCGTTGCAGATTCCGGTCAACGTGCGCGCGCGAATCAACTGCCCTTTGCAAATCTGCTCGCCATCGCCACCAACCGTAGCGTAATTCGGATCGCTTTGCGGCAAACGCAACTGCGGCCACGTCTTCAGCGGCGCGCCTACCAGTCCGTTTCGCCCTGCAATGTAATCCTGGTATGTCCCGTTGTTGTCGAACAGGTTGAACTTGATCAGCTCGATTCGCTGGTACTCCAGATCGAGCAGCGCGCCTGAGACGCCGCGGAACTGCGGTGCGGTCGTCGAAAGATAACCCTTGGGCAGCGAAGTCAGGTCGCCCGTGCCCCAGTAATTCGTAAAGTCGATCCAGGGCGTCATGCGAAACTTGACCGCGTTCGTGCCCCCGCGGCAGAGTGCCGTGAGCTCGGTCACCTTGCCCTGAAAACGCTGCGCGCGTGTGTCCGCGATCGGACGGAATCCTGTGAAGGCCATCTCTGTACATGCCTTCACTTCCGCTGCCTCTTGTTTCTTCGGACTGGTAGCATCTCCTCCCTGCGCCGCAGCCGACACCAACGAGATCAGGGACACTCCGCAGAGGAGAAGTAAGGGGATTCGTTTCATAGGGGCATCATGATTCGTCTTCCGGGCGGCGAAGTCAAGTAGCTTGCCACATCAGTTTTCCGATGGCGCGATCGTGCTCGGGATCAGGTGGTACGGACGGGTGCGGGTGAACCATTCAAGCCGTATTTGCTTGTGTGGGTCTTTTCTTGAAACTCGAAACTGTGTTTCACAACTTCCCCACCGCCTCCTCCACGCAATCGCACAGCGCTCGCCTCTGCGTCACCAGCGCCGAGAAATGTCCCGCCTCAATCCACCGCAACGAACTCCCCTTCCAATGACTATGCAGTCTCTCGGTTTCGCTTTGCAACACATACCCGTCGCGCGTACACCCTGACACCACCGCCGCGTCCACCCTGACCGGTGGACGATACCCTGTCACGTCCGCCGTATCGAACAATTCCCGCAGACGTTCGCGTGCCGCTCCTCCACCCAAGGCGTCGAAGTCCACGCTCCACGACAGCAACCCGCGCGTATAGATGGCGCTGGCCGAAGCTCCCGTGGCGAGCGCGGCGCACGCCACTGGCAACGGCGTCACTGCCGCCGTGATCGCTGCCATGTGGCCGCCCATGCTGTACCCGGCGATCGCCAGTTTCGGATACCCGGATCGCAGATAAGAAAGCAGCGCTCGCGCCTCCAGCACCATGGCCAGCGCCATCAGCCCGTGATCGCTGACTGTAATGTCCGAAGGCCCGCGCCCATCCCGGCGCAGTCCATAGTAAGGGTTTTCGATGAGGTAGAGGTCAATCCCACGCGCCGTAAGCGAACCGAACACGCGCTTCCGAATCCAGTAGCCTTCATCACGCGAGGCCGCCAACATGACGCAAGCCGCGGAGTTCCCTTCCCGCGTCAGCGCCCGCACATGCACTATTTTCACAGCTTCGGGAAGCGCCGCCAACGGCGACAGGAATGTCCCATCGCGGCAGACCTCGCGTTCGCGCTTGTGTTGTGCCTGCCATTCCACATTGATAGGACCCGGCGCAGCCAGGTAGCGCGCGCGATCAGAGAATTCAGCCAGGATCGCCTCATCTCCCCACCCGCGCGCAAACAGCCCCGACCGCCGCGATACCCATGCCACTGCACGGTCAACTGGATGCACGCTAGTTCGGGCGACGTCATCGATAGCCCCGTTCGTATTCCGATCGCGGATACCGATTTGCAAGTGCGCGACATCGGCGGTTTTACTTGGCACCCTCATCTAGCACCTTGGGATTACCAAAATACTTCCGCACTCCGATCGTAAAGAATCGTCCCCACGGCCCGTTCGGGCCCAGGTATCCCGGCCCCAAGGGACGCGAGCCGAAACGCTCGAACAGGGTTTGCTGGGTCAGGCGAAGGTCAAATCGCCTGCCAAGGTAAATGTCGCCTCCCCACTGGTTCTCAAACCCAATGCCCTGCCACGACCACGTGTACAAATACTGCGGCACGTTCTTGCCGAACGCGAACGTCGGGTCCCAAAAAATCTTGATCCGCCGCAGCGCTGTTCTGCCGAACGGCCGCACCCAGACTTGTCCTCCCAGCAAGTAACGCGCGAACAGATTGCACTGCGAATTCGCTCCTCCATAGTTACCTGAATTCGCCGCGCAAAAATTCGGGTCGGGCTCGTTGTGCTGCGGCGCCAGGTCAAACTCCCCGTAGCCATAGATCCAGTTCCCCGTCGGCAGGAACAGCCGCTCCTCCGGCGCCGGTACCCAGAATGTCGGTGTCTCCTGCACCGCGGGCTTCGGAGTAGCTTGCGGCGCGTTAGCCGTGGTTTGGGCGGTCGCTGTCGCGGGGGCCGCAGTCTGAGTTTGTGCCTGCACCGCGATAGCGCAGCAACCGACAAGCAGTGACATTACGACTAGCAGTAGATGACGCATGAAGCCTCCGCAGCCCGTGGCGACCAGGCTGTCTCTTCGATTACAGACTGCTGAGCAGATCCGGCAGCACCGGAACCTAGTTTGGCTGGCAAGAACCCTAAGGTATCGAACCTGCCGCCCAAAGTCACGCATTTGCATCAAGCGGGTCTATCGCCGCTCACTCGGTTGCCAGGCAGCCTGCATCTGACGGCCCAGGCAGACTCGAAACTTTTCACGAATATTTACCGTTGAGACCGCCGTTCCATCCCCCCGCGGCATAAAATCTAGGCGCCCCCTTCGCGATCCATCCACCCAGCTACAAAAAGGAGACTGCACATGGCAGACTTAGAACAACTCAAGCAGAAATACGCTCCGGTTCTTCACACCCTTGAGATTGAAGGGGCCCAAGTGACAAACCTCGGCCTCAATGGCGAGCAACTCGCACTCTCCGCCACCGTCGTTTCAGAAGCCAGCAAGAACCGTGTCTGGGACAGCATCAAGGCGGTCGATCCCCGCTTCTCTGATCTCAAGCACGACATCCAGGTGCAGGCGGGCGAGCAGGTCTATGTCATTCAGCCGGGCGACAACCTTTCCAAGATCAGCAAGTACTTCTACGGAAATGCCAACAAGTACATGGACATCGCCAAGGCCAATGGCCTCGCCGATCCCGACAAAATCAAGGTGGGGCAGAAGTTGACCATCCCCGCCTGATCCCGTTTTTCCGGCGCTCACCCGGTACCTGTGTGAGCGTCGCTTCGACAAAGGAGCTATCCCGTGGGTCTCTTCGATCAACTCAGCAGCGTTTTGCAGCAGTACAGCGGTAACGCGGCTTCCGGACAGCCACCCGCCGACGTCAATCAGCACTTCGACCAGGTGGCCCAAGCTGCCCTCCCAACGTTCTCGCCGAAGGCTTGTCCGCGGCCTTTCACTCCAACAGCACTCCCGCCTTCGGAGAGATGCTGAGCACCCTGTTCAACCAGTCGTCGGGCGAGCAGAAGGCCGGCATCGTGAACCAGTTGTTGGCCTCCGCCGGACCGGGCGTGCTCTCCCAACTCACCGCCGGTGGCGGCGGTGCTGCCTTGGCATCCTTGCTCGGCTCCGGTCAGTCCAAGATCACGCCCGAACAGGCGGCGCAGATTTCGCCCGAGGCGGTTCAGCAACTCGCCACCCATGCCGAAAAAGCTGATCCTTCCATCATCGACAAGGCCAGCTCTTTCTATGCCGAACACCCCACGCTGGTGAAGACTCTGGGTGGCGCGGCACTCACCATCGCTCTCGCCAAGCTTGCCGAAAGAACCAACGGCTAGCTTGCGCTCTCCATAACGTAATTACCTTGTGGCCGGAGCCCGCCGCTCCGGCTTTCTTTGGATGCTTCAGTTTGCCATCTCCCACCCTTGCCCAGTGTCACCCGCTCGACCTGCTGCTTTAGTCCGGGCACGTCAGTTTTGAGCTCTAAACGCCAGCATCCACTACGGTAATAGGATTCCCAATTCGGGAATTTTCGGCGGAAAAGGATTGCATTTGCCTGTTCCGGAGCCTATATTTTTGTCCTCGACAATTCGGCGGCTAAAAGGAGACCCTGCATGAGACGCCTTTTATTTCTCAGCGCCACGGTTTCTGTGGCGCTTTGTCTTCTGACCTCCGGCGCTGCTTTTGCCAGCACCACAACCGTCAATTTTCCCAGCGACAACACCTTCTACTGTAGTGCCGTCAACGGCTGCGGCTTCATGGGAGCCAATGGTGGGTTAAGCGCTCCTATGTGGGTGACCGGTGATTTCATTACCGAGACGTTCTTCACTGGCGACGCCTTTGTGAACGACCTTACCGCCAACTGGGGTGTCGTCGACAACTACGGCGGAAGCCCAGGAACTATGTACGAAAACGACGTTTACATCAACGGCGTGTTCGTCGGTGATTTCTTCCTTCCCGATTGCGGATATTGCCACACGCTCGCTACCGTCACCGGCACTGCCACGTTTGCCCCGATTTTCGGCTTTGGCACCTACAATGTGAGTATCGTCCTCGCCCAGACTGCAGCCACTGGCGACGGCTCGGAATGGTTTTCGGTTCTGAATGCCGCCCGTCAGCAGAGCACCGCGACCTTTTCATCTGTTGTTCCGGAACCTTCCAGCATTCTGCTGCTCGGCTCCGGGATGGTTGGTATCTTTGGACTCGTGCGCCGCAAGTTGATGCGCTAATTTCGGAACGCCGCGCGTGCCGCAGCGTTCCCACCGCAATTCGCATTGCGCGGTCGTCTGTCCAGGCTGAACGGCCGCTGGCGTGGTGTGTCACACACCCTAGCCTCAAACGCTTCCGAGGAGGGTAAGCATATGTCAATTCGCAAAGTGCATCCCGGACTGGCGTCCGGTATCACGCTTCTGATGGTTCTCGCGCTGGTGGGCTCTGCTTTCGCGGCTACCGCGCGCATCCTACCCAATAGCACGCCGAGTGCAGTCGCGACCGCCAATAACCTCGGACCGGAAAGCACGTCCAAGGTCATCAACATGACTCTCTGGACGCAGGTCCGCAACCAAGCCGCCCTGGACGATCTGACCCGGCAAATCTACACCAAAGGGTCCGCAAACTATCACAAGTTCCTGACGCTGGAACAGTTCAAATCGCAGTTCGCTCTCGGCGACCAGCAAGTGCAGGTGGTCAAGGATTTCGCCACTTCGCACGGGCTCGAAGTCATGTCGGTGAGCAAGTCCAACCTCGCTGTGACGGTCAGGGGCACCGTGGGTGACGCTCAGAACGCCTTCCACGTTCAGATCAACCGCTACCAACAGAACGGCACCGTGTTCCACGCGCCGACTGCTGCGCCTTCAATCGACGGCGCGGCAGCTGCGTATATTTCTGCCGTAAGTGGACTTCACAACCTGGGCGCGAAGCCGAACTCGGTTCGTCCCCTTGACCCAGACACCGGCCAGCCGTACCCTGGCAGGCCGCTCACCAGCAAAGACCTCGGCAAGAGTGCACCGTCAGTCCTCTCCAAGCAGACTGTGCACACTCCGGGAATCTTCTACGAAGACCAGTGCTGGAGGGGACTACAGACCCAGGCCTTCACCACCGGCGGATTCCTGCCGGCTGCGGTTTACTCCGGTAATCGCTACGGCGCTGACCCGGGATCTCCGCCGCCCCATCTCCCTCCCTGCGGTTACGAGCCTCTGGCGGCCCTGACGGCCTACCAGATGCTTCCTTTGTTTGCGGAAGGGGCTACAGGCGCAGGTCAGACCCTGGTGATTGTCGATGCCTTCGACTGGCCATCACTGGCAACCGACCTGGCGGCCTTTTCCGGTGTATTCGGCCTGCCCGCGCCCAACCTCGCCATCTACCAGCCGGAAGGCCCACCGCCGGATAACTCAGGATGGGGAGGTGAGGAGTCCATTGATTTGCAATGGGGACATACCATGGCTCCCGAAGCCAATCTAGCTCTTGTCGAGGGTATCGACAACAGCTTCAACTCGCTCAATAATGCTGTGCTCTTTGCGATCGAGGCCGGTTTGGGCAACGTCATCTCCAACAGCTATGGAGCTCCCGAAGCCTTGGTGGACTCCGCCGATCTCAACACGATGAACTCCATTTGCCAGCTTGCCGCTGCGTTGGGCATCTCGGTGGACTTCTCGTCTGGCGATTCAGGTGACTTTGTGGCATCGAACGGAGTAAAGACCGTCAGCTATGGCGCCGATTCGCCTTACGCCAGCGGCGTTGGCGGAGTCAGCGTCTTCCTCAACCCCGATGATTCCATCAAGTTCCAGACGGGCTGGGGCACGCAGTTGACTCGGCTGGCGAATCCCAACGGTACTCCGGTGATTCCGCCGTTGCATCAGGGCTTCATCTATGGTGCCGGCGGCGGCACCAGCGGCGTCTTCCCCAAACCGTCCTTCCAGAGTGCGCTCCCCGGTTCCTTCCGAAAAGTCCCCGATGTTGCCTTAATTGGCGACCCATACACCGGCGTGGAAATCGTCTTCTCGCCTTGCGGGGATACCAGTACGTGCGCCACGATCGAGGTATTCGGCGGCACCAGCGTCGCATGCCCCATGTTCTCCGGCCTGTGGACTGACGTGAACCAAATAGTCGAATTCGGTCTTGGTATCCCGGCGGGCCAGGCAGCGCCTTACACCTACTTCGTGCCCGTTGGCTCGCTTTACGATGTTGTCAATCTAAGCTCGCCAACTAACGTGGCTGGCAGCATCTTCACCGGGGGGCCGCCTTCCTACCAGTCGCCTTCCGGATTGATGGCTCCGCTGGATGGCGTCAGCAAATTCGTCAGCGCCTTGTATCACAGCCCGTCGAGCCTGCGTTGGTACGACGAGGGCTTTGGTCTCGACTCCTCGCTCGATGCTGCGCCGGGGTGGGACAATGTAACCGGCAATGGCACTCCAAACGGCATCAACTTCGTGTTAGGAGTCTTGACCCTCTTCCCCTGAGGAAGCTCCGGATGAAGTTGATTAATCTGCCTGGCGAGCCGCAGAGTGCGGCTCGCCTTTTGTTTTGTTCGTCGTCGCGGCGCTCCCTGCCACGCGCGTTGCAAAACCGCTAGACTGATTGCAACCGCGCCGGTCGCCGCTCCCCAGCATCGCGGCAACCAGCGCTCGGGCAAGCCAGTAAATACTGGAGTCACACATGAGCGTCGACTATTCCTATTCCGACGTCGCCAAGATGATCGATCACTCCCTGCTCAACCCCGCGCTCACCGGGCCTGAACTCGAAGCGGGATGTCAGCTCGCGTTGCGTTACGACGTGGCCAGCGTCTGCATCCTGCCCTACTATGCCGCGGCCTGCGCCGAGTTGCTCGCCGGCAGCACGGTACAACCCGGCACTACCGTCGGCTTTCCTCACGGCGGCCACACCACCGCGGTCAAGCTCGCGGAAGTGCAGCAGGCCCTCAAAGACGGCGCCACCGAGCTCGACATGGTGATCAATATCAGCCAGGCCCGCAGCGGCCAGTGGGATTACGTCGAACGCGAGATTGGCATACTCGCTAAGGCTATCCACGCCGCCGGCGCGAAGATCAAGGTGATTTTCGAAAACGCCTATCTCGACGACCCAGCCAAGATTCGCTTGTGCGAAATCTGTGGCGCAATTGGTGTGGACTGGGTGAAGACCTCCACTGGCTACGCGCCCAGCGGAGCCACGCTTTTCGATCTCGTGCTGACGCGCCGCCACTCCCCGCCCGCCGTGCAGGTAAAAGCTGCGGGTGGAATCCGCACCCTCGACGCGCTGCTGGAAGTGCGCGCGCTCGGCGTTACCCGCGTAGGCGCAACTCGCACCGCCGAGATGCTCGACGACTGCCGCCAGCGCCTCGGCCTCCCGGCCATCCTCAACGAAACTGCGACACCCGCCAGCCATTGAAAGCGTCTCGACCTGGGCGGTCATGCCATCTCCTGCCGCGCGACGAACGAATACTTCGCGGTTTCCTCCGTTACGACGAAGGTCGGTTCAGCCATGATCGAGGCAGCCGGTTTTTTCAGCGCCAAATCCTCCTCCTCCGGCTCGGCTCCATCCGAGTTGAACCGCTGAATGTGGCGATCAGGCCTGCCTTCTCGCAGAAGCCCCGCCTCCAGGAAAACCTGAGCCAGCGTGTCAATCGCGCCGGCGTAGCGCTGAATCACCGTGGTCCGGCAGCGTCCCGAAAGAATGGCCACCTCCTCCAGCGAATAGTGATACAGCCCCACCAGATTGACCACCTCAAAGTCTTGCGGATTCAGGCGGGCCATCGCCCGCTCCACGTCGTGCACGAATACCGCCTGCTCCTCGAAGCTCGGTATCCCGTGATGTGACACCTTAGCGCGAAAGAATTCGCGGCCCAGGATCGAGGGCAGCCGGCCGACCTGACAGGAGATCTCGAAGAAGTGACGTACGATGGCCAGTGTCTGCCCGCGGAAGTGGAGCCCGTCGGTGCGCGTACAGAGAACCTCCTTGGGCTTCGTTTTGGCGCGACCCCCTACGATTACGCCCAGATGAAATTTGCTTTGCAGCAGGCCGGCGGCGCTCATTTCACCATCCCCGCGAGCCGGTCGCTGACCGCTGCCAGCGGTACTTGTGCCAGAGTCGTCATCGCCTGCTCTGACGGCAGCGCAGCGACGTTCGTGTCACCTGCGCTGAGGGGAAACTTGTAGCGTGCCAGCACTCCCTCGCAGTGACGGCAATAGGTGCGTCCTGAGTCGATGGGGCGCAGCTTTAAAGTGCCGCACCGTTCGCAATACTTCAGTTCATAGCTGATGATTTCCATGTCCCTTCCCCGTGGCGCTCAAGTGTCCAATAACGAAAGCCCTGCGACGCGTCCCCTTCACTGTCTGGGAACCGTCCACAGGGCTCGTTTCAGTTACGATGACCTGTTGCTTATGATGGTTTTACCGCTTTACCTGCTTAACCGACCAACCGCTCCTCCTGCCGGCGGGTAAAGTAGCCTTCTTCGTATCCCGATTTCAAGATCCTCCCGTTCTGCACCACCACGCTCAACCTTCCTGTGAACCGCAGGCCCGCCAGCAGCGACTCCACCGATGGACACAGCACTTTCGCGTCCCTGATCTTGCGACGAAGCTGCTGGAATGCTCGGTCTTCCTCATCTCCATCTTTCATCGTTTCCCTCGGCCAGATTCCTACATCCGGAAATTGTTCCTACTATGGCACTGGGGTAATCGGCCGGTCAATGACTTTATTGCTATAGGAATATTACGAAGGTACATGTATTGCTTAAAGCAATACTATGCGAATCGCTGACCTCGAAGACAACCTGCGCGCCCACATCTGGGCCCGCATCCACCGTGGGGAATTGACCGGCTCAGGACTCTCGCGCGACGCCGGTTTTCAGCAGGCCCACATGTCGAACTTTCTTAATGCCCGTCGCGGCCTCAGCCCTGAGGCAATGGACCGTCTACTTGATGTGCTGCAAGTTGACGTTCTTGACCTCGCCGATCCCGAAGAACTACGCTTCCGCGCTTTGCAGCGTCCGGAGCGCGCCTCGTCGTTCGACAGCGTTCCCCTGGTTTCGCTGCAGGACGCTGTGTTCGCGCCCCGCATTCCGCCCCGGCATGCGCGGGACTCCCTGAAGTTCCGCAAGCGATTTCTCCAGCGCCTCAAGCCCGATACCATTGGCGATCGCGCCGGCTGGCTTCGCTTCGTGCTGATCAAGGCGGACGTTAGTAACGCTCGCGCCATGGTTCCGCGCTTGGCGGCGGGAGCGGTGTTGCTCCTCG
This sequence comes from uncultured Acidobacteriaceae bacterium, assembly GCA_963699185.1. Classification (GTDB taxonomy): domain Bacteria; phylum Acidobacteriota; class Terriglobia; order Terriglobales; family Acidobacteriaceae; genus DASRAA01. The sequence goes on from OY969419.1 coordinate 4,494,929, forward strand.
ACCGTCACTACAACTCGCTGCACCCCTACCAGCCAGGAGCGCCCAACATGTACGCCGTGCGCGACGGGACCAGGTGTGCGATCCGCTATGTCACCATATCGCCGGACCGAATCGTGCTGCGTCCGCACAATCCGGATTGGCCGGTCGAGTTGGTGGAGATCCCCCACGGCAAAGGCTTTGCGGAATACATCGTCGGCCGCGTCTGTCACATCGCCGTCGAGGTGTGAGGCCGTGCCCGGCGCGCCGAGCCACCGCTCTGAAGTGGACGGCGGAGCTTTGCTATGATTCGGTCTCGATAGAATCGCGGGGGGTCGGCAGTTATGGAAGAATCTGTTGCCAGCGGCGCTGGCATGCGCCGCAACGAGGACATTGCGCTTGATCTAATGAAGTTTGTCGCCGCCACGACCGGCTATGGTAAGACCGGAGCGCCGGGAGTGGGTTTCCAGGGCAGCGCGCTCTCCAAAGCGGCGGAGGAGTATGCCACCAACCTCCTGGAGCTATACGGCCGATGCCTCGCTGCCGTACAGGGCAAGAAGTAGCGGCGTTAATTGAAGATGGTCACAAGCGCCCGGTTTTTGGGTGCGAGAAACCTCCTTCTCGTCGGACCGGGCGAACAACAGATCGCCCGCCCGGAACGATCTCAAGGCTGTCGTCACGAGTTCGCCGTTCCCCCCGGTAGCGACGCTCACATGTGCTCCAGTTTCCCATCCCGCACACGAAACTTCAGTCCCCGCCACTCGACTTCGTTCCCAGCAAAACTTGCCAGCCAAACCCCCAGCGCCGCAAAGTCTCGCAGCGGCAGCAGCCACAGGTTGGCGAGAACATCAGGATCGGCAAGTACTCCTCGCCCAACCGCAATCGCAGCGGCTATGCGCAACACGATGACGACGGCGAGCGCGCCCCACGTCCACCATGCCAGCGGCGCGGCCAACACCGCGAGAATCCCCCATGCCAGTCCAAACGTAACGATCAGGCCGAAGTACTGCGCGCGGCGGCGGTCTCGCACATTGCGTGCCCAGCGCATCTGGTGTGCCCAGAATTGGCGCCACGTGTAATCGGGCAACGCCGTCTCCACCACCGCATCGGCCAACTCGACCGTGTATCCCGCTGCGGCCGTACGCGCCCCGAGTTCGTAGTCATCGCCCAGGTGATTGACCAGCGCCTCCAGGCCGCCAATCGCATGCAGGACGCTCCTCGTCGTCGCGATGGTCGCGCCCAGTGCGAAGTGGACGCCGCCTTCCATCTCGCGTGCCACGAGCACGCCTCCCATAAAGTCGGTGCTTAATCCCAGTGCCTCGACTTTCGACGGAAGTGTGCTCCCTGCCAGCCCGCGATACAGCGACGTGACCATGCCAACTCTTTCGCCGGCGAAACAAGCCATCACCCGCCGCAAGTAATCCGGGGCGGCAACGATGTCACTATCGTTGATCAGAATGTGCTCGTAACGAGCATGTGGCAACATTTGCGCCAGTGTGCTGACCTTGCCATTCAGCCCCAGGCTCTTGGGACACGGAATCACTCTCACCGCTCGCTGGGGAAATTCTTGTTGCAGGCGCGCCACCAGTTCCAGAGCGGGCTCGTCGGGACTGTCCACGCCAAACAGCAACTCGTATTCGCCGTAATCCTGCAGGCAGTGGCTGCGAAAGGCGTCGTACATGTGCGGATCGAGGCCCTTCAGCGACTTCATCAGGCTGACTGGCGACGCGAAATCGGCGCGCACCGCCGCAGAGCTGTTTCGGCGAAACCGCGCTGCAGCCCAGATACACAGCCCGAAATAAGCCGCACCGCCAAGCGCTAGCACCGCGCAGACAGCCGCGATCACAGTGAGAGCGAGATGCATGACAAGCTGATCAGATTAGCAGACCGCGCCGCGCCTACTCGTAACGCAGCGCCTCGATGGGATCGAGGTTTGCGGCCTTCCATGCGGGATAGATGCCGAAGATGAGGCCAATTGCGACCGACACCAGGGTCGCCGTCAGTACCCAAGACAACGACATGCTCGCCGGCAGCGAGGGAAAAGCCAGCGGAACCATCATGGTCAGGATGCCTCCGATAACGATGCCGAGAATGCCGCCAATGCCGGTGAGCGTGATCGCTTCCAACGTGAATTGCAGCAGCACGTCGCGTTTGCGCGCACCTATGGCCTTGCGCACGCCAATTTCGCGGGTTCGCTCGGTCACTGACACTAGCATGATGTTCATGACACCAACCCCGCCCACAATCGGCGCCACGCTCGACACGGCGAACATGAAGACGAAAATGCCACCGGTAATCTGGTTCCATGTGTCACGCATGGCATCCTGCGTGAAAACGGCAAAGTTGTCGGGTTGGTTCGGCGCAAGGTGCCGGCGGCGCCGCAGCAGGGCGCGCATCTCATCCATAGCTGCGTCCATGTCAGCGTGCGAGGTCGCCTTGGTCGTGATCCAGTACTGCCGCACCTCAGGATGCATCATGTGCACCACGGAGATTGGCATGCGGACAATGTTGTCCTCCGGATTCGATCCACTGCCAAACGCCGATTTGCGTTTGTCCATGACCCCGATGACCTGGAAAACATGTCCCTCGATGGTAATTTCCTTGCCGATTGGGTCTTCGTTTTCGAAGAGCTTGTCAGCGGAGTCGCTGCCTAGGATGGCGACTGCGCTACGATGCTCATTTTCCGTCTCCGTGAACCAGCGGCCACGTACGATTTGCAGGTCATCGGTCAGGATCGTGGCCGGCAGGTTGCCGTCCAGGATGGTGTTTTTGGTTTTACGGCCGTGGTATTTCACGGCGAACGTGCCGGTCCCAAATTGCGGCAACATGATCCGCAGGCTGGCTGTCGATGCTTTCACGTGAGGTAATTCGCGCATCGCGAGCGCGTCGTCGAGTGTCAGCTCCTTACGGGTCAATAGTTCACTGCTGGGACGTCCGAAGGTGAAAGGCGAAAAGTGGAAGGCGAAGATCATATCGGATCCCATGTCCTTCAGCATGCCTTCCACATTGGAATTGAGTCCGCGCACCACGGAGGAGATGACGATCACCATCATGATGCCGATTACGACACCGAGAATGGTCAGGCCGGAGCGCATCTTGTTGGCGGCAATTGTTTCCCACGCCATGCGCACCGTCTGTTGGTAGTCGCCTCGACGCATATACCCTCACGCCGAACGGAATTACGTTGGCTCGTTACTCGTAACGCAGCGCCTCGATGGGATCGAGGTTTGCGGCCTTCCATGCGGGATAGATGCCGAAGATGAGGCCGATTGCGACCGACACCAGGGTCGCCGTCAGTACCCAAGACAACGACATGCTCGCCGGCAGCGACGGAAAAGCCAGCGGAACCATCATGGTCAGGATGCCTCCGATAACGATGCCGAGAATGCCGCCAATGCCGGTGAGCGTGATCGCTTCCAACGTGAATTGCAGCAGCACGTCGCGTTTGCGCGCACCTATGGCCTTGCGCACGCCAATTTCGCGGGTTCGCTCGGTCACTGACACTAGCATGATGTTCATCACGCCCACGCCGCCCACGATCAGTGCAACGCTCGACACAGCGAACATGAACACAAAGATCCCGCCGGTAAGCTGGTTCCAAGTGTCGCTGAGCGCATCCTGGCTGAAGACGGCGAAGTTGTCGGGTTGGTTCGGCGCAAGATGCCGCCGGCGCCGCAGCAGGGCACGCATCTCATCCATGGCCAGTGGCATGTCGTCGTGCGAGGTGGCTTTCACGCTGATCCAGTGCTGCTTCAGCTCGGGATGCAGCTTGTGAAAGCTCGCAATCGGAAAGTACACCAGGTTGTCTTCGGGATTCGAACCGTTGCCAAACGCGGCTTTGCGCTTGGAGAGCACCCCGATCACGGTGAACAACTGGCCCTCGATGTTGATTTCCTTGCCCAGCGGCTCTTCGTTTTCGAAAAGTTTGTCTGAAGTATCGCGACCCAGCACGATCACCGGACTGCGATGCTCGTTGTCGGTTTCCGTGAACCAGCGGCCTTTGTCGAGCTTCAGGTCGAAGACGTTCATGGTGTCGGGCAGGTCGCCATCGAGGATGGTGTTCTTGGTCTTGCGGCCCTCATATTTCACCGAATATTTGCCAGTGCCGAATTCCGGCAACTGCAGGCGCACGCCGTCGGTCACGGCCTTCACATGCGGCAGGTCTCTCATCGCAATGGCGTCGTCGAGGGTGAGCTCCTTGCGCGTTAGCATCTCGGTTGTGGGACGCCCGAAGGTAAACACATTGATGTGAAACGCGAAGATGATGTCGGATCCCATGTCCTTCACCATGTTCTCGACGTTGGAGTTCAGGCCACGCACGACCGATGAAATCAGGATCACCATCATTACGCCGATGACAATGCCGAGCACGGTGAGGCCTGAGCGCATTTTGTTCTTGGCGATGGTCTCCAGCGCCATGCGCAGGATTTCCTTGTAGTCGCCGCGACGCATGCTCATAGCTCAAACCTCAAGGCCACGATGGGATCGAGTTTGGCGGCCTTGCGCGCCGGATAGACGCCGAAGAAAATTCCCACGCTCGCCGACACCAGCAGACCCGCAAAGATGGCCCATATCTCGATCGCCGACGGCATCCCAATCGCCAGAGTCACCAGCTTGGCGATGCCGATTCCGCCCACCACCCCGATGAATCCACCGATCAGCGCCATGGTGCTCGACTCGATCAGGAACTGGCGCATCACGTCGCGCGGCCGCGCCCCTAGCGCCTTGCGGATGCCGATTTCCCGCGTCCGCTCGGTCACTGAAACCAGCATGATGTTCATAATGACGATTCCGCCGACGATCAGCGAAATCGACGCGATCACAATCATCACGATGAAGAACGTTCCGCTCAGATTCGCCCAGAGCGACAGGAAACTGTCGTTGGTCTCGAGGGAAAAACTGTCCTTCTCCCCGAGTTGGTCGTGACGGCGGGCGCGCAGGATGACGCGCGACTGGTCGATGGCCTGCTCCATGGGAGCGCCAACGTCGTAGCTTTTGGCCCAAATGTTCAGGCTGTTGTGGGAGCCGTAGGCTTTGAACCACGTGCTGATGGGCATGATCACGTAGTTATCGCGGCTCTGCCCCAGGGTCTTGCCCTCTTTCTTGCCCACTCCGATGACGGTGTACACATGGCCGTCGACCTTGATTTCCTTGCCGATGGGGTCGGTGCCGGCCATCAGGTTTTCTTTAATGTCCTGGCCTATCACGACGACCGCAGACTCATTGTTCAGGTCCGAGTCATTCAGTGGGCGGCCCATCACGACGTCGAGGTCGTAGATAGGGCCCATGCTGGGCGTCCAGCCCCGGACAACGGTGTCCGTACTGTTCTCAGTACCGTAGACGACCTTGCCGGTAAAGTTACGAACCGCCGCGCCCACAATCTTGCACGCGCTACAGCCATCGAGTACTGCCTGGTAGTGCTCCATGGTCATGTCTTTGCGCTTGTTGCCCTCGATGAACTGATCGACGTCAGTGATGACGTTGGGCATCTTGCTCATGATGAAGACGTCAGCGCCGAGATTGAAAACCTTCTCGGCCACGTAGCCGTTGATGCCGTTGACGAAGGTCACGACCGCGATGACCGCGGCGACGCCGATCACCACTCCCAGCAGCGTCAGGATTGAGCGCAGTTTGTTGGCCCAAAGCGAGAGCAGGGCGATTCGGATTGCCTCGGAGGTCGTCATAGGCGCATAGCTCTCGACAGTGTGGTAAGTCCAAGTTTAGCAGTCTTCCAGGTTCCGGCCGTGCATTCCGTCCCAGGCGACAAGGCGCTCGCGCTGGCGGGCGGGTGCACTACGCCCTGCATCTGATACGTAATCGAAGACTCAAAAGATTCAACCGTTTCGCCGTTTACTCGCTCTTGGGAACGGTGATCTTGATATCGAGACCGCGGTGTTCTCGCTCACCAAGAGTGACCGTGACGGGCTCTGACTTGATTGACGGCGCATCGGCGCCCGATGAAGGAACTTTCGCGGTAACCTTGTATTTGCCCGGCGCCAAATCTTTCAGCACATAATGTCCGTTCTGGTCGGTGTTCACTTGCTCGGAGCGGCTGCGATTGTACTCACTTTCCGGATCGACACGAACCTTCACCTGTGCACCTACCAGTGGCTTGTTCTCGTCGCTTTCAGTAACCGCTCCCTCGACTTGCGCCCCGTCGTTGCTCACGACGATTTCCAAGTTCCCTTTCACCGCCCCATCCTCGACCTGCACGCCTTTCTGGAATACGTCCTCATTGCCCAGACGTGCCGATTTCACAAACCAGCCTTGTTGCAGCCCATACACCCCCAGCGCATAACCGCCATCCATAACGCTCTTGAGGTCGAACGATCCATCCTTCTCAACTTCCGTATAGCCCGGTTCGCTCTCCGCTTCTTCCGCAGTGGGCTCGAGCATCACCCCCTCGTGCCCCGGCGCCCGCGAATTGCCCCCTAGCACGCGACCGTGTATGGTTGCCCCGCCGCTCAGGCTCAACACAATCGAACCAACATTTGACTCGCCAACTTCGATCCTCCTGCGAGTGTTGTGTACGTTCCCTCGTTCGTATGTACCGGTACTGATGTAATAGCTGCCCGGAGGCACTCCTTTGATCGAGAACTCACCCTTGCTGTCTGTGCTGGTACCCAATCCACTCAACCAGTCCTCTACTCCTGTCGCCGAAAGTTGCACATACGCCTCGGTCTGTGGGCCGCCATCAGCTCCCATCACCCGCCCAGCCACCTCAACCAGCTTGATGCGCCGCATCGCGAAATCCGCCTGCACTTCCTCGCCCGCCCGCAACACGACGGCTTGTGCCTGATCTGGTTGCAGCACGCCGGGAAAATACATCGGTGCAAACTGGCTGCCAAGCGATTGCAGAATCATTCGTTGCTGTCCCATGCCGCTGTCCTGACCACCACCCATGTAGGTGCCTGTCTCTGTGGCCTTTACGAAATATTCGCCGGGCCGTAGCCCGAAGATACGGTACTCGCCCCGATCATCGGTCTGTCTTACGGAAGCGGTTCTCATTTCCACTTTCCTGGCCCGCGGCCCAGCGTCCTCAAGCTCCTCCTCGCTTGGCTTGTGCAGCACTGCGACACTTACTCCAATCATCGGCTCGCCTGCGTCGTCCACTACCTTCCCTGTGATGACTCCGGCGCGTACCAGACGAAACAGCACGTCCGTAATCTCCTGCCCGGGAAGTAAGGACAACATGGCCCCCTGTCCGCGCTCCGTGCTCTTGGCTTGATAACTCTGATCGAGATAGCCAATGTGCGACGCGAAAAATCGATACCTGCCGGCCACTACCTTCTTCAATTCAAAACGGCCTTCGTTGTCGGTGGTCTCGCCATAGACCTGTGGGTGATCGCGAACGTCGGCCTGCGCCAATCCCACCCGTGCAGACCTCAGCGGTGAACCATCGGTCGCGCTGACGACCCGGCCAATCACGCTGCAGTTACCTTCAGCCTTTGGTTTTTGTGGTTGGTTGGGATTCTGGGGCTCGGCTTGGCCGAATAAATTCGTCGCCGCCAATATGAGTGCCAGCGGGGTAATCAGCCAGCGCGCCATGCCATAACTCCGATGCCGAGAACACCTGGATTGTAAGACAGTTCTGCCGCTGTGTTCTAATTCTTCTTAACTCAAATCCAGCACATCATTCGTTCGGGAGAATTCATGCTGTTATTCAGTTCCAGGCGTGCGCAATTCCTGCTTTGCGTGTTAGTTGTGTTCGCCTGCGTTGGCGCGCAGGCGCAAAAAATCAAGGTCGAATATGACAAGTCGTTCGATTTCTCAAAGTACAAGACTTTTGCGATGGATGTGTACCAGGAATCGGCGAAACCGATGCTGCGCCTTGCTATTCTGGCCGCCGTCCAGGACGACCTGACCAAGCGCGGGGTGAAGCAGGTCGCCGACAATCCCGACCTCTACGTGCAGGTGTACGGCGCAACCGACACTGATTTCACCACGCACTACCACGATCCCATCTATGGCGGAACTATTCCGTCCATCAACTCCGGGATCATGCTGTGGCACAACATTCCTGGGACCAACACCACCGTCATTATCTCTAAAGGCGAGTTGGTGGTCGATCTGATCGACGCCCGGCAAAAGCAATTGGTCTGGCGCGGAGTCGCCAAGCAGAAACTCAGCGATCAACGAGAGAAGTTGCTCGACCAGGTCAACACTGCAGTCGAGAAGATGTTTGAACAGTATCCGGTGAAGAAGAAATAATCACGATGTGCGCTTGAGGTATTTTGTGGGCCTCGATCCTACGGCAGTTAGCGGCTTGAAACTTCCCGAAAGATTGCTCGCGCTGATTGAGTCCGGGCGGTGGCCGCGCACCAGTGACGACGCAATGCGACAGAACCTGAATCCACTGGTTTCTGCGGAATGCATCCAGCTTTTCGCTCCCGAGGAAAACACGATCGTTTTTTATCCACCGCCGTTTGACACGATCGCGCAAGAATTGAATGCGGCGGCGGCGAACAGATATTGGTCGAGATGGGGAGCGCTGCAGGAAATATCGCCCGAGCTGACCGTCGCGATTGGCGACTTTGGTATTGGGTCAGACACTGTGGTGGCTCTCGATTACCGGCAAGACCATGGCAACCCGGCGGTCATTCGCTTATTATGGCGAGAGCCGAAGCAACCTAACACGTGGGTACATTGCGCCGATAGCTTCGACGAGTTTGCAGACATGCTCGGATTGGAGCGCCCCGCCCCTAACAGCTAGCTCGCTTCCACTTCCTTGGGCTGCGCATTCCTCTTGGGACGCCGGTTCTGCTGCAGGATCTTCTTCCGCAGGCGAAGCATTTTAGGCGTGACTTCCACCAGCTCATCGTCGGCAATGAACTCGATGGCCTGCTCCAGGTTCAAGTTCTTGAACGGCACCAGCCGGATGGCCTCGTCTGCGGTCGACGAGCGCATGTTGGTCAGCTTCTTCTCGCGCACAATATTCACGTCGAGATCGTTGTCGCGCGAGTTCTCGCCTACGACCATGCCTTCGTACACCTCAACGCCGGGGCCGACGAACAATTCGCCGCGCTCCTGCAGTCCCCACAGCGCGTAGGCGGTGGTCGAACCGCTGCGGTCCGACACCAGCGCGCCCGTCACGCGATGAGGGATATCGCCCTGCCACTCGGTGTAGCCGTCGAAGAGCGAATTCATCACGATGGTGCCGCGCGTGTCGGTCAGCAGTTCGCTGCGCAGTCCGATCAGGCCGCGGCTGGGAACAGTGAACTCCATGCGCACTCGCCCATAGCCGTGGTTGTGCATCTTCTGCATCTGCGCTTTGCGCACGCCCAGCTTCTCGATCACCACGCCGACAAACGATTCGGGTACGTCGATAGTCAGTAGCTCGACCGGCTCCATCAGCTTGCCGTCTATATGCTTGGTGACGATCTCGGGCTTGCCCACGGCCAGCTCGAAACCTTCGCGCCGCATCATCTCGATCAGGATCGCCAGTTGCAGTTCGCCGCGCCCCATCACTTTGAACGAATCGGTGCTCTCGGTTTCTTCCACGCGCAGCGAGACGTTGGTCAGCAGCTCTTTTTCCAGGCGGTCTCGCAGATTGCGCGAGGTGACGTACTGCCCTTCGCGTCCGGCGAACGGCGAGGTGTTCACCATGAACTGGATCGCGATGGTCGGCTCGTCGATAGTGATCACCGGCAGCGGCGCGGGGTTCTCGACGTCGGTGATGGTCTCGCCAATGTTGATGCCTTCCACGCCGGCGACCGCAACGATATCGCCCAACTCAGTGGCGGTGATGTCGGTGCGCTTCAACCCGGCGAACGAGAACATCTTGGTGATCTTGGTGTTTTCCATCGAGCCGTCGCGCTTGGCGATGGCTACGTCTTCGCCTGCGCGCAGCGTGCCGTTGAACACGCGCGCGATGGCAAGGCGTCCGAGGTAGTCGCTGTAGTCGAGGTTCGCGACCAGCACCTGCAATGGCCCATCGCGCGTCGCCCGTGGGATGCGGAATCGTCTTCACGATCGCTTCGAACAGCGGCTGCAAGTTTTCGCCGGGCTTGTCGATATCGGTGGTCGCCGTACCCGCCTTGGCGTTGGTGTAGAGCACGGGAAAATCGATCTGGTCCTCGCCCGCGTCGAGATCGATGAACAGGTCATAGACCTCGTTCAGCACTTCCTGCGCGCGCGCATCCGGCCGGTCAATCTTGTTGATCACGAGGATCGGCGGCAGCTTGGCTTCCAGCGCTTTGCTCAGCACGTAGCGCGTCTGCGGCAACGGACCTTCGCTGGCGTCCACCAGCAGCATCACGCCGTCTACCATCTTCAGTGCGCGTTCCACTTCGCCGCCGAAATCGCTGTGGCCGGGGGTATCGACGATGTTGATCTTGATGTCGTGGTAGAAAATCGCCGTGTTCTTCGCCAGGATGGTGATGCCGCGCTCGCGTTCCAGTTCATTGCTGTCCATCACGCGCTCGGCGTGGGCTTCATTGGAGCGCCAGGTGCCGCTCTGGTTCAGCATGGCATCGACCAGCGTGGTCTTGCCGTGGTCAACGTGCGCGATGATGGCGATATTACGTAGGCTTTTGCTCAAAACGACAGTCCTTTCCCTCATTTGAGGGGTTCCGGTGGCCTGAGGCCTGCGGAGGTTGGGCTCCGCTGCGTGTCGGAGATAGTTCTGCGGGGAACCGCGTGTGATCAGGTCAACAACGGAGTTCTGAACCGGTACCTTACAGTTTACAATACCGGACATCGTCGGGGCGCAGATGTAGGAGGTGCAACGATGAAGCTTCGCTTCGCAGCTCTACTCGCGTGCGGATTGTGCCTTGCCGCAGCGGCAACGGGGCAGCAACAGCCCACCTTCTCGCCGCCTCCAACGATCAAAGGCCCCTGCCCAGAGACTCTTGAGACCAAAATCGCGTGGTTCGACCCGAGCCAGTACCCTTTGCTCGGCAATGGCGTGAAAGTAGGACGCGCCGTGTCAGCGCCTGATCCGGAATACTCGGAGTCCGCACGCAAAGCTAAGATCCAGGGAACGGTCCTCATGGCGTTGGCGATTAATGCTGAAGGCACCGTGGATGCGGTCAAGGTCGTATGTTCGCTCGAACCAGGCCTGGATGCGAATGCGGCCGATGCAGCGAAAAAATGGAAATTCACTCCCGCGACGAAAGACGGCAAACCGGTGTCAGTGCAGTTCGAAGTCTCCACCAATTTTCGTCTCTATTGAAGCGGTTGCTCGCGCCCGACGGATCCGCCTCGCCATCACATTTTCCGATCAGCGCGCGTGCGGTTAAGATAGCTCCAGCCGTTCGGATTACTCAGGGAACTTCATGCGCATTCTCTCGCTGATCGCACTCGCGATCCTGACTCTCGTCTTCACTTCATCCGGCTTCGCGCAATCCGCCAGCACCGGCGGCGACTCGTCGAAGATGTCAACGACCACTCCCGCTGACACGGTGGATGACGAAGCCTTCACCGCCTACCAGCGTGTGACCAAGGGCATGAAGCCGCCGAAGGCCACCAAGTCGCCCGATCCCGACTATCCCCAGATCCCCGCCGATGCCGAACCACGCGGCGTAGTCGTCATGTTAGTGGGAATCAACGCCAAAGGCCGCGTCGAGTTGGTTCACGTCTTGCGCGCCTCCAACGACGCCTTTCAACAAAGTGCCGAGTCCACCGTCAAGACGTGGCGGTTCACTCCTGCGAAAAAGGACGGGAAAGCCGTGCCAGTGCAGGTGACAGTGGAGATGAGGTTCCAGAAGTAAGAACAAACCAGCCGTGAAAATCCGTGGCTGCCTTCGCTTTTGCGCGATAATAGAAGCCAGTGCTGAACCAGATCAAACCTTCGACCTCGACCCGTCAACTGCCGGAAGACGCGGTCGATCTCCTGATTAGCTGCCATCTGCGCATCCGCCATTTCACCGCAGCCGCGGTTAAGCTGGCGCATGCACAGGGCGCGACGGACGACGAGATTCGCCAGGCCGCAGCAGCCGTTTACCGCTATTATTCTGTGTCGCTGCCGTTACATGAGGCCGACGAGGAAGACACGGTGCGCCCGCGGTTGGACCCCGTCGCCGGCGAGCGCGTGCGTCACGCTTTACTCGCCATGGCCGATCAGCACCAGGGCATCTACGATTTCGTCGAGAGGCTGGTACCGCTGCTGCAACTGCTCGAGCGCAACCCCGGCGCGCTGGCGCAGGTCGGGGGCGAGATGTGTTCCCTCACCTCGGCGCTGGACGAAATCTTCCGTTCGCACCTCGAACTCGAAGAGGCGGTAATCTTCCCCGCCATTCGCGAATCGCTGCCTGAGAGCGCCCGAGCCGAAATGCTCGCGGAAATGCAACGGCGGCGGAAGCAAGGCTGAAAAAGTGGTCAGTGGCTAGTGGTCAGTGGCCAGCAAGGCCTGCGGCCAGCGTCGGGTATCCCGGACAACTGATCGCTGTCGACGGGCAACTCTCTTTTCTAACCACTAGCCACCAGCCACTAGCCGCTTTTTGTCCAGTTGTCCGCAGGCCGCATTTGCTGGTATCTTCACGTGGTTTCCGCTTGCTGGATGGACTACGAGCTTAAGCTGGAAACCGGATTTTGTAGAAGAGAAGGACTTTCGCTTCCGCCCCCCTGCTACTTGAGTGGGACGCGACAATCTGCCGGCCCTGCTAGTGCGTATTAACAAATGGAACCGATGGAGAACAGTTCGGCGAACCGCAACAACCAGGCGGTTGACGATATGCGACTGGTGGCGCGCGTCCGCGCCGGAGACCAGCAGGCGTTGTCCGAACTCTATGACCGGTATTCCAAAGTGGTGTACGGAGTTGCGCTGCGCATCTTGCACGACACCGGAGCGGCCGAAGACCTCTTGCAGGACATCTTCCTGCAACTGTGGCGCAAGCCCGATGCCTTCGACAGCAGCCGGGGCAGCCTGGCGGCGTGGCTGGCCGTGATCGCTCGGCATCGGTCGATTGACCGGCTGCGGCAGCGGCGCCCTGAGACGAATATTGAAGATTGTGTGATTGTGACTGCCACCGACCTGCGGGACGAGACTGAGCGCTCGCTGGTGATTGAAAAAGTTCGCGTTGTGATGAACGAGATGGGCCCTGACCAGCGAACCGCAATGGAAATGGCCTTTTTTGAGGGACTGACGCACACGGAGATTGCGGAGAAAACCGGCGAGCCCTTGGGCACGATCAAGACTCGCATTCGCAGTGGGCTGCAGATGTTACGCACCCGCTTTGCAACTTGAAGACGGCGAAATGAAGACGCACGAACAATTCGCGGAAGACCAGGCGCTCTACGCGCTGAACGAGCTGACCGGCGCTGAACGCCAGGAGTTCGAACAGCACATGGAGACGTGCGCCGCGTGCCGTCGCGAGGTGCAGTACCTGCGCAGCGATCTGGGATTGCTGGCGCTGTCGACGTCTGGACCGAACCCTCCCGCTCGCAGCAAGGACCGCCTGATGCGGGCCATCGCCGCCGAACCCCGCGGCGTGACGGCTCCTGCGGCCGAGAAAGCGTCGCGCCGCGGATTCCGCTGGGCATTCCTTCCAGCGCTGGTCGCGCTGGCGCTCTTGTTCGCCGTCGGCAAGCTGTGGCGCGAGAACGCAACCATGCGCGACGACTTGGCCAAGCTCACAGGCCTTTACCAGAACACTTCCGCGCAGCTTTCTCAGACGTCGACGCAGCTTGCGCAGGATGAAGAGCGCTTGCGGCTGTTGTCGGCGCCCGATGCCGTGCAGGTCTCACTCAATCCGCAGGCCGAACCGCGCAAGCCGCACGCCACTGCGATTTACAGCCCCGGGCAGAAGCGATTGATGCTGGTGGCCGCCAACCTCGCGCCCGTGCCAACCGGCAAGGCGTACGAGTTGTGGATCATTCCGACCCAGGGTGCCCCCATGCCCGCCGGCATGTTCAAGCCCGATGAGCATGGCAACGCCGTAATGATGGATCACCCCATGCCCGAAGGCGTTGTAGCCAAGGCATTTGCGGTGACCTTGGAAAACGAAGCCGGGAGCGACAAGCCCACCTCGCCGATTTTGATCGTCGGCGCAGGCGAATAAACCAGACGTTCTCCACGAATTTCGCCGTGAATTGCACAATTAATCCACAGACCTGCGCCGAATCCGGCTGCATCCCCCTCGCCCTTTGCTGCACACTAGTTCAAATGGCCAATCTCGGGGATTTTGCGTACACCGTCAAGCAGCAGGCCGACATCGTCCGCATTGTGGGCGAGTACGTCAAGCTGCGCAAAAGCGGTGCGCAAAATTATCAAGGACTGTGTCCCTTCCACCAGGAAAAAACTGCCTCGTTCTCTGTGCACGCCGGCAATCAGTTTTTTCACTGCTTCGGCTGCAGCGCCGGAGGCGATGTCTTCAGCTTCGTGCAGAAGATCGAAAACATTACCTTCCCTGAATCCGTGCGCATGGTCGCCGAAAAGCTGGGCATCCCCATGCCCAAGGTGACTTACTCGTCGCCGGAAGAGGCGCGCCAAGCGAAACAGCGCGGCGGCCTGATCGAAATTCACGAACGGGCATGCGCGTTTTTCCAGGAGCAGTTGAAGCGACCAGAGGCCGCACACGCCCGCGAATATCTGAAAACACGCGGCCTCAGCCCCGAGATCATCGCCGAATTCCGTATCGGCTGGGCACCCGAGTCAGGCTTCCTGCTCCGCGATGCCTTGCGCAGTCAATTTGACGAAGAGATCATGCGTGACTCGGGCTTATTCTCCTGGAAAGACAAGGACCAGTTACCAGCTACCAGTAACCAGTCACCCGACGGGCAGGCGCAGCACAAGACCGCGCTCTACTCAAAGTTTCGCAACCGCGTCACGTTCCCCATCGCCAACGAACAGGGCAAAGTGATTGCCTTCACCGGACGCACTCTAGCCACCGACGAGAAATCCGGGCCCAAGTATCTCAACTCGCCGGAGACGCCGATCTACTCCAAATCCCGCGTGCTGTTCAATCTCGATAAGGCGAAGAAGGCCATCCGCAAGCTCGACTACGCCGTACTGGTCGAAGGCCAGATGGATTGCATTTCGGTGTACACGGCGGGATTCAAGAACGTAATCGCCAGCTCCGGTACTGCATTCACCGAGCCGCAAGCGCGCGTGCTGGCGCGTTTCAGCAAGAAGATCGTGGTGAACTTCGATCCCGACACCGCCGGCGCTGCCGCTGCCGAGCGCTCGCTCGCGTTGCTGGTGAGCGAGGACTTCGAGATCAAAGTGCTTACGCTGGAGGCCGGCTTCGATCCCGACCTCTACATCCGCCGCAAGGGAGTCGCGGCGTACACCGATGCGCTCGGCCATTCGCAGAAGTATTTCGATTACCTCATCGAGCGAGCCCGATCGCTGCACTCCGTTCGCACGCCCGAAGGGAAAGTGAAGGCCTTGAACTACCTGCTGCCGCACATCCAGCGGGTACCGAGCCGCATCGTGCGCGACGATCTCGCCAACGAAATTTCGCATCGCCTTGGCATCGAGTCGTCGGTACTGCGGCAGGAATTGCGGCACGCCGCCACCGCCCGTGCAGCCGCACGTGTCGCCGCGCCAGCAAATGCACAGCTCACCGACGCAGAGCGCGTGTTGATTCGCGCCCTCGCCAGCCGAGACTTGGGCCACAGTCCGCATACCAACCGCGAAGGACAGGACCCCGACTTCGACCCGGCGCGCCAGGCCCACTTCTTCCTGACCCAGGAACGACTTCACGCCGGCACGGAAGCCCAGACGCTGATCGATGCCTTGCTGACCGCGCATGAGCAGGGACTGGACCCCATGAGCTTGCAACTCGACGATCACGAGCGCAGCCGGGTCGCGTCTATCCTAATGAATGAGCGCGAGGACCTTACGCCCGAGCTGCTGGAAAGCGCGATCCGGTCGTTGCGCCGGCGCGCGATTCTCCGGCAGCTCGACGAGCTTCAGCATCAATTGAAGGACGCCGAGCGGCGGAATGACGCGGCCCTATCTGCGCGTCTGCTACAGGAGCGAGTCAAGCTGCGGCAAGCCATGGGCTCGATCGGCGAAAGTGCCGGAGCCAGTCCCTAAGTAGCTGTTAAAACAATAGTTAATTGCCTTTGGTGCGAGCTTAATATCGGGAAATACGTGAAGCGACTTGGCCCCATGGCTCATCTAACCAGTAATGACTGACCATTTCTGTTTCTGGTGCGCGAGGGGCAGTCAAGTAGCGCCGAAAAAAACGCTTGGGAGGCGGCCCTTCGTGTGCTAAAATTCGAAGGTTTCCGCACATGGTGGTACTCCTGTACCGCTCCCGCCGTATTTTGCACCAAACAAGAGCGTCTGCCGTGGCGGACGCCGAGGAAATTCCGCTTTGGCTCTCGAAGATAAGTTCGACGATATTAAGAAATTAATCGATGCAGGGAAGGAAAAGGGTTACCTCACCTACGACGAGGTGAACGACCTGATCCCTCACGATGTCCACTCTCCCGACGACCTCGACGACCTGATCACCACGATTGGTGGGCAGGGCATCGATGTGCTCGAGGGTCCCAAATCACCTAGCGCGCTCGACAAGTTCGACAAGGGCGACATCGAAGCCGGCGAAGACGTCGAGCTCGATCTCACGCCCGGCGCGCTGGAGAAAACCAACGATCCTGTCCGCATGTATCTGCGCGAGATGGGCACCGTGCCACTGCTCACCCGCGAAGGCGAAGTCGAAATCGCCAAGCGCATCGAGCGCGGTCAACTGCGCGTGCTCAAGGCGCTGTCGCGCTCACCCATCGTGATCCGCGAGATTGTCGCCATGGGCGAGGACTTGAAGCGCGGAGTGCGCTCCATCAAGGAAGTGGTGCTCTTCGACGAGGACGAGATTACGGAAGAAGTGCTCGTCAATCGCATGAAGGACATCACCGGCAAGATTGATGAGCTCAACAAGCACTACAAGAAGTCCGAGCAGTTGGTGGAGAAACTCGCAGGCGTTCCGCAGAAGAAGAACCCCCGGCTGCACCGCAAGACGCGCTGGGGACTGGGCCGCGAGCAGGTTGGCATTTCGCGCATCATCCGGAAGCTGGGCTTCACCAACAACGAGCGCAAGCGCCTGATCGACCGCGTGAACAAGACGGTTGACAGCATGCGCGGGCTCGATAAGCAGGCCGGCAACTTCGAGAAGCGCGCCGAGGCCAGCCGCTCTGACGAGCAGAAGAAGGAGTTGCGCAAGCAGGTGCGCGGCATCCGCTCGGACCTGGAACGCATGGAAGGCGACGCCGGCGCGACCTTCGCCGAGCTCAAGCGCACCCAGCGCGAGATCGTGCAGGGCGACGTCGATGCTGAGTACGCCAAGCGCGAACTCATCGAGGCCAACCTGCGCCTCGTGGTTTCGATCGCCAAGAAGTACACGAACCGTGGGCTGCAGTTCCTCGACCTCATCCAGGAAGGCAACATCGGCCTGATGAAGGCCGTGGATAAGTTCGAATACCGCCGCGGCTACAAGTTCTCGACGTACGCGACGTGGTGGATACGCCAGGCCATCACCCGCGCTATCGCCGATCAGGCGCGCACCATCCGTATTCCGGTTCACATGATCGAGACCATCAACAAGCTCATCCGCACCTCGCGGCAGCTAGTCCAGGAACTCGGTCGCGAGCCTACTTCGGAAGAAATTGCAAAACGCATGGACATCCCGGTGGCCAAGGTGCGCAAGGTGCTCAAGATCGCGCAGGAACCGATTTCGCTGGAGACGCCCATCGGCGAGGAAGAAGATTCCCACCTCGGCGACTTCATCGAAGATCGCGCTGTGGTCTCACCGGCCGAGGCGGTCATCAACGTGAACCTCAAGGAGCAGACATCGAACGTTCTTCGTTCGCTGACCGCCCGCGAGGAGAAGGTGATCAAGATGCGCTTCGGTCTGGAAGACGGCTCCGAGCACACCCTCGAAGAAGTGGGACAGTCGTTCGCGGTCACTCGCGAACGCATCCGCCAAATCGAGGCCAAGGCGTTGCGCAAGCTGCGTCATCCGTCGCGCTCGCGCAAGCTGCGCGCGTTCATGGACGGAGTGCACGACTGAGGGTAGTGCCGGACTTCAGTCCGGCGTCTGCGGGTCCAATAAATGATCTGGGGCTTCAGCCCCGGCTGTGTGCCCCATCCTTTCCCATATTTTGGGAAAGGGTGGGGAACAAGGGGCGCGAGCAACCGCGCCTTTTGTTATTGCGGCGTCAGTCGCCCTTTCCGCGAAACACGTTGTCGATCATCTGCCGCATGAAGTGGCCACCGAAGCCTCCGGCGCTGGCGGCGAGTATCTGCAGGAACGCGCCGTAGACCTGCCCGCGGTCGTGTGGCCATTTCACGATGAACTGGTAGTAGGCGAGCACCAGCGGCACTCCAATCCACACCAGCAGTACCCACTTCCACGGCCGTTGCGGCTTCCACGCCCCAAGCAGCATCGCGAACGCGAGCATGCATAACGCTGTCAGCAGCGCGTCATCGACAATCTGGTTGACCCAGCCTGAAAAAAGACCTGCGCCGACAGCGAAGAGGTAGATAAAGGGACTGGTGCGGGACGTTGTATCGGTCATGACGCAGGGTACTGGTAGAACCCGCGCCCCGACTTCCGTCCCAACCATCCCGCGTCAACCATCTTGATCAGCAGGGGACAGGGGCGGTATTTCGGATCTCCGAGTCCCGAGTGCATTACCCGCATAATGTCGAGGCAGACGTCGAGCCCGATGAAATCCGCCAGGGTCAGCGGTCCCATGGGATGCGCCATGCCCAGCCTGAACACTTCATCCACTGCCTGCGGCGTCGCTACTCCCTCCATCACGGCGTACATGGCCTCGTTGAGCATCGGCATCAGCACGCGATTCGAAACGAATCCCGGCGCATCGTTGACCTCAACCGGTGTCTTCTCAAGCTTTTCGGCGAGCGCCTTCACGGTCGCGTAGGTCTCGTCGGAGGTCGCCAGCCCGCGAATCACCTCGACCAGCTTCATCACCGGCACCGGATTGAAGAAGTGCATCCCGATGACTTTGTCCGGACGCGTGGTCACGGCTGCCAACTTCGTGATCGAAATCGACGAAGTATTCGACGACAGGATGACTTCCGGCCGACACAATTGGTCGAGGTCTCGAAAGAGTTCTGACTTGATCTCGAAGCGCTCGCTGGCCGCCTCGACAATAAAGTCACAAGCCTCCACCCTCGAACGCTCCGTCGTAGGAGTGATACGAGCTAGTGCACCGTCCCGGGCCTCTGCCGTGATCCTTTGCTTGGCAACCTCGCGCTCCAGGTTCTTGCGAACGGTGTCCATTCCGCGATCGAGAAACCGCTGTTCGACATCGACCAGTACTACTTCGCAGCCGCTGCGGGCGAAAACATGGGCGATACCGTTGCCCATGGTTCCCGCGCCAATTACGCCTACGGTTTTGATTTCCATGATGGCCCCAGGTGCGGCCCGGCCGCACCGCAAAACAGTCGAGTTTAACAGAGGCCGACGGAGCGAATCAGTTGTTGCTGGACAGCGGACTGTCTCCGTCTTCCAGTTTCACGCGGATCAGGACACAGGTAGCGTTGTCTTCGCCTCCAGCGTCGAGAGCGGCTTCGATCAGGCGGTCGCAGGCGAGCTGCAGAGGATGGCAGTTGGCAAGAATGTCGTGGATCTGGTCGTCTTCGAGGTGGCGCAGAACGCCATCGGTGGTCAACAGCAAAATGTCGCCGTCCTGGGCCGGAAATTCGGCAAGATCAGGAGGAATGGTTTCTTCGGTGCCGAGGGCACGAGTAATGATATGTTGCGCCGAAGATTTCTTGGCTTCCTCCAGCGTAAGAACGCCGCGTCTCACCTGCTCCATTACCAGCGAGTGGTCTTCTGTGAGTTGCAGCAGGGCTCCTTCGCGCAGCAGGTAGATGCGGCTGTCTCCGACGTGGGCAATGGTGAACTTGCCGTCGAGGAACCGGGCCGCCACCAACGTAGTGCCCATCCCGGAGGCAGTTTCGTGCCCGTCGGCGTACTCCAGAATGCACTCATTGGCCTTGTTGACGGCATCGGATAGCATCTGAGCTCCCAAGGGGGCGTCGACCAAACTGGCATCGGCGGCCAGGGGCTCTTTGTCGCGGAAGTAGGAAAGAACGGTGTCGACCGCGATTTTGCTGGCAACTTCGCCAGCCGCGTGTCCCCCCATGCCATCGCACACCACAAAAACGCCCTGCCGCAGGTCGAAGCCGAAGCTGTCCTCATTGGAAGGACGAACCCGGCCAACGTCGCTTCGTCCCACCACCTCAAGTCCCAAATGCATGCGGGCATAAGTGTACGCTGAGTGAAGATTTCGCGCATGTGACGAAAGTGGTGGTTTTGGCATTTCGGTGGCGATTCTGCGCCATTTTTCCTCGCGAATTTGGCATTGGAGGCAAATCGCTTCGGTAACCTTAATTCCCCGTTAACTGCCACCCTCATGGCCGGGTCTTGGCAATGTCCGGCACTTTTTCTGGGCCGGAGTGCTCAATGTGGTGCTCCTCCAGGTCGCGACGCAGGAACTCAAACGCCTCTTGCGGGGTATCGGCCCAATGGATCAGGCCAAGATCTTTCGCGGATATCGTTCCGGCATCGACCAGCGCCTGGAAATCGACCACCGTCTCCCAGTACTTCCTGCCGTACACCACCACTCCGATATGTTTGGCCAGCTTTTCGGTTTGCGCCAGGGTGAGCAGCTCGAACATCTCGTCGAAGGTCCCAAAGCCCCCGGGGAACACCACCAGCGCCTTAGCCAGGTAAGCAAACCACAGCTTGCGCATAAAAAAGTAGTGGAACTCGAAGTTCAGCTCGGGAGTGATGTACGGGTTGGGGACCTGTTCTAACGGCAGATTGATGTTCAGCCCGATGGTCTTCCCGCCCGCCTCGAACGCGCCGCGGTTGGCCGCCTCCATGATGCCCGGCCCGCCGCCCGTGCAAACCACAAAGCGGTGGCGAGGCTGGCTGATGGTCTGCGTCCACTTCGTGATCAGGAAGGCCAGTTGGCGGGCGGCTTCGTAATAGCCTGACATCTCGAGATCGGTCTTGGCGCGCAGTATGCGCTGCCGCGCCTCAGGAGAATCGCCTCCCGCCTTCTGCAACTCCTGCAGCGCAGCCTGCGCCTGTTCCTGGCTGTGAAAGCGGGCCGATCCGAAGAACACGATGGTGTCTTGAATGCGCTCGCGCCGAAACTTCGAGAGCGGCTCCTGGTACTCGGCCAGAATGCGCAGAATGCGGCCATCCGGTCCGTTCAGGAACTTCTTGTTCTCATACGCCAACGGCACCCGCTGATTGGGATGCGGGAGGGGATCGTCTTTGTCTTTATCGGGCATCAGGATAGGTATATCAGTCGCGGGTGAACGCGCGGTCAACTTCTACACGCTATCGCATATAGGGCTGCCAGGCTAGCTGGTGGAAGGGCTGCTCCCTTCGAGTGCGAGTAAGTCTTGATAGGCAGCGCTTGTCCT
The DNA here is from genome assembly GCA_963699185.1 of uncultured Acidobacteriaceae bacterium. GTDB lineage: Bacteria > Acidobacteriota > Terriglobia > Terriglobales > Acidobacteriaceae > DASRAA01. The sequence continues at coordinate 4,516,260 of OY969419.1, forward strand.
CCGGATAGGCATCACCCACCCAGCGCGCATTCTGCAGCTTGGATTGAAGTTGATTTTCTAGATAAGGCAACTTTCAGCCGCGGTTGCCGAAGCAGGAGCAATTCACTGCGCAACTCAAGCTGCCTCTGCCTGACGAGAACGATTGTGGCGGGCCATTCGGCGACCCGCCACACCTTCGTTATTTCGCTTCGGCAGCCTCATGCGCCGCAGCCTTATTTTCGGCGGCCCTAACGGACGCGAGAAACGAGTCCGTGCCTGAAGGGGCGTGCACGTCACCAGACAATGTTTTGTTGAAGGAAACATTCTTCCCGTAGAACGCCTTGGTGGAATCATTGTCCTGTTGGATCACAGAGCCATCTACGGCAACTCCAGCAAATAGGCCCTTGGTACGCGAATAGCTCAATGCCTCAGTGTTCATCTTCCAGTCAGTGCCTGCTGAAGCATGCCGTCCAACCGGGCCCGCGGCTGCCGAAGCTTCTCCGCTGAGTTCGAACTTGCTGGAAAGCAGCTTCTTCACGCCTGCGTCATTCATGAACAGCACAACCAGGTCGACTTCCTGCGCGCCCGCCTGGAAGCCAAAATTGCCGCCGCCAATCGAGATAAAGGCTGGCGCGCTCCAACCGCCCTTAGTCCGGCAGGTGACGACTCCGCGTCCGTGCTCTCCTCCGACAATGAATCCACCCTTCCCCATATTTGGAATCACAGCGATACACTTGGCGCCCGTGAGTACTTCCTCCGGAATACCCTTATCCGGCGCGGCCATGATCTCGTGTAAGGAGGTACCGGCTGCTTGTAAGCGATCTTCCGTCGCTGGGCGTCCCGATTTGGCAAAGGCGAAAGTCGCCAGGGATAACGTCAATAGTCCAATAGCGTATTTCTTCATCAAAACACTTCCTCTTCATTCCACCGTGTTTGTGTGGACGAACTTGTGAATGGCGATGTGCGCCGGGAAATCAGGCTGTTCTGCGGCCGCTGATCAGGTTAATGACCAGTACCGCGACTGCAATGAGCAGCAAAAGGTGGATCATCCCGCCGGCCACATGGAAACTGAAGCCGAGCAGCCAGAGGATCAAGAGAATCACAAACACCGTCCAAAGCATTGCTTCCTCCTTATGGGGCCAGTTTAGAAAGATGTAGGTTGCGCTCAGCCGCCAGGCGTAACATCGTTGCTTCCGGCGAAGTTGACCCGGGACGAAAACTAACCACAGGCGGCAGCGAAGGGAGGGTTGTCACACGTTGCTGCAGCCCTTAACTAGATCCGGCCGAGCAACAGCAAAATGACTACGATGACCAGCAACAAACCCATCCCGCCGCTCGGGAAGTAACCCCAGGAACGGCTGTGATTCCACGTCGGTAAAGCGCCTACCAGAAATAACACCAGTAAGACAACCAAAATAGTTCCAATCATAGTTTCCTCCTCGTTACTACGAATCTAGCGGCGGTGGAGTGCGAATCTCGCCTGCACTTCGACGGGCCGGATTCATCGCGATCAAGCTCGCGATTGTGGCTAATAGATTTTGCGGGTGCTGTCCCTTAGGGTAGAACCTGTCCGCGATGATGCTGGCAGGCACTGCATCCCCTTGATATTCGCCGCTCATCGCGACTATTGAAATCGACGGATAACAGTCGCGCACATGAGCAATTAACTCCACTCCTGACATGTGCGGCATGTTGAGATCGGTGACGATCAGATCGGGAACAGATGTATTCAAGTGCGAGACGGCACTGACGCCATCGTCTGCCGCGGCCACATCGTATCCTTCAGACAACAGCAGAATTCCCAGACTCGCCCTGATAGTCGGGTCATCGTCGACTACGAGAATCTGGGCTTTCGATGGGTTCGACATGCTTTCTTTCCGCCTATAGTAGAAGCCTGGAGTGAAAGCTCTACCTGATTACTCTCTCATCTCGAGCTCGAACACGTCTGAGCAATAGTGACCAACCGCTCGCAACGATTGTGCCAAGCAACAGCCGCGCTTTCACTGGTCAAAAGGAGACAGTCAAGCGCCGATCGGGAGCCTAGCCTTTAGTTGAGGCAATCTCAATGAAAGCATTCGCATCGATCGGAACGGCAGTACTGTTCGTGTCTCTCGGCGCGATCATTCCTGCGTTCGCGGTACAAGAACAAAAGGAAGAGAAGCAGCCACAGCAGCACGCACAACCGGAGCAGCAACAACACGCGCAACCACAGCCACAGCAGCACGCCCAACCACAGCAGCAGCAACACGCGCAACCACAACACGCGCAGTCGCAGCCGCAGCAGCAAAATCAACAGAAACAGCAGCAGGCGCAACACCAGAACCAGCAGAAGCAGCCACAGCAAGCGCAGCAGGGGCAACAAAACCAGAAGAATCAGCAACACCAGCAGCAGACCCAGCAGGCGCAACACCAGAACCAACAGAACCAGCAGCAGCAAGCTCAGCAGCAGAACAAGAACAATCAGCAGCACCCGCAGCAGGCCCAGCAGGCGGAACAGACCCAAAGGAATCAGCAGCACCAGCAACAGGCTCAGCAAGCACAGCAGAACCAGAACAATCAGCAGCACCCCAACAGGCGCAGCGGACCAGCTACAACCAGCAGCCAGTACAGCACTCCCAGGAGCAGCAGCGTGTCGAGCAAGCCAACTGGCAGGAGCACCGCTCACAGAACTGGCACAACGACCACCGCGACTGGCAGCAACGCGGCGGCTATAACGGTTACCGCATCCCTGAAAACCGCTACAACGGCTACTTTGGACCGAATTATGCGTTCGTAATCTACAACCAGCCGTACATGGTGGTTGGTGGCTTCCCACGCTTTCAGTACAACGGTTATTGGTTCAGCGTGGTCGATCCGTGGCCAAATACATGGGCCAACAACTGGTATGAGACCGACGATGTCTATGTGGTTTATGCGAACGATGGGTATTACATGTACAACCGCAGACACCCAAACGTCGGCATTGCCATCAGCGTGTCGATGTAAAGCTTTCCCTAGTGCGGGGTCAAGCGCGACCGTGCTTTGAGCTGCGTCGACCCCGCGGAAATACAATTCTTGGGCCCCTCCCGACGAAAGTGGTTTCAAACTCGAGACAACAAGGAAAGAGCAGCTTCCACCGGAAGCAGAAGAAGGTAAAAGAATATGCCGTTAGTTCAAGTTATCTTAGCCCTGATCGTTGTGGGAGTACTGTTGTGGTTAGTCAATCGCTTCATCCCCATGGCAGGCTCCATCAAATCTATTCTGAATGCTGTGGTAGTGATAGCCGTCGTGATGTGGCTGCTGAATATCTTTGGACTTATGCAGTCTATTACCAACATTCACATCGGCAAACCGTAACGTGACGAACAATCTGCCGGGAGAACTTCAAAGCCGGGGCTGTGTGAGCGCGACGAACAATTACAGCCAGAATGCGGCAGGGAAACTGGGGCAGCCTTGAGAAAAGATGTGGCGCGGAACTTCCAGGCGATCTCTACCCGCATTCTAGTCTGGTGGTTAGTAACTGTGATGCTGAGTATCGGCGTTTCAGCGTATTCCGTGCTTACCCACGAAGAGATCGTCGATTTGTTGTGGGCGGACCAGATCAGGCCGTTGATTTTGAAGCGCTATCCCGCCGTAACGGAAGAACAAATCAAGGAAGCTCATGCCTACGCTTATGGCGGAGCAGTCATTCAAGACCTCGGGTACTACCCCTTCGGCAGTGTCGAATTCAGTAACCTGGTGCACTATGTCCGCACCGGAGACTTCGTTCGTGAACTGCTGGCGCAGAGCAACAACTCAGATGAATACGCCTTCGCCCTGGGCGCGCTGTCGCACTATGCATCGGATATCGCCGGCCATCCGGCGGTCAACCAAGCGGTTGCGATCGAATATCCGAAGCTGCGTGCGAAGTATGGAAAGTCAGTTCGGTATGCGCAAGACAAAACCGCGCATCTGAAGACAGAGTTTGGCTTCGATACCGTGCAAGTGGCACAAAATCGTTATGCTTCGGAGCAGTACCACGATTTCATCGGATTTCAGGTGTCGAAGTCGCTGCTGGAGCGGGTTTTCCCAATCGTTTACGGCCTCGAGCTGAAAGATGTGCTGCCCCGCGAGGACCTCGCGGTTGGCTCGTATCGCTATTCTGTCAGCACACTGATCCCGAAAATGACCCAGGTCGCACTGCAAACCCATAAGAAAGAATTGATGCAAGAAACGCCCAATTTCGCGAAGCAGAAATTCCTATACCGTCTTTCTCGCTCTGATTATGAAAAGGACTGGGGGAAGGATTACGTGAAACCGGGGTTGGGCACGCGGATCCTGTCATCGCTCTTGCGATACATGCCAAAAGTTGGGCCGTTCAAAGGGCTGGCGTTCAATAACCCAACTCCGCAAACCGAAGATCTTTACATCAAGAGCATCAACACTACTGTCGATCAGTATCGCGTCCTTCTCGAAGAAGTGAGTGCTGACAAACTTGTCCTGCCCGACTGCGACCTCGATAGCGGGAATCCGACAAAGATAGCCGAGTACTCGCTTACGGATGCGACTTACGACAAACTGCTGGGTCAATTGGCTAAAAGCAAGTTCGAGCATACGACGCCCGAGTTGCGCAACAATGTTTTGCAATTTTATTCCGACGTCTCGGCTTCGACGCCGACCCAGGGCGAGCAGGCTTTATCGGCTGATGTGCTCGCATGGCTTGATCAACTAAGAGCGGTCAGTCTGGTTCCGGGGGCCGAGGCCGTCGCGCCCGCTGATCTATCAACATATTAGTTCGTTAGTCCAAAGGAGTGACCATGACCACCTCAGAAATTGAAGTCGCCAAAGCAACGGCCGTAGTTGAGCCCGCTCAAGCACAACCAAAGAAGAACACTACCCCCGACCCCGTCGCCGATAAGCGCGCCGAGGCGGTTCGAGCGAAGAAGAAAAAGAAACGCGCCGCGCACCGGGTCGCGTTGCGACGGTCGCACACCGGCGGCTAACGCGGGTGAATCGAATGCGATTTCTGGGACGAAGCCTTGAGGCCGCCCGACGTTGCAAGTCAGAAAGGTAGGGCCTATGGAACATTGGGGAATCTACTTGGCATACGGATGGCTGGCCACGATTGTGTTGGGTGTGGTGGACGCAGTGCAGGCCATCCGCAAAGGGCCACAACTGCAGCCGGCCACCGTTGCGCCTCCAAGACAGCGGTCAGTCGTGTAGCACTACGTTCAGCAGCGAACTGTGGACTTGCATTCCGTCGTCGTCATACTTTGTAATCATCGGCCTGTTCACGCCAGCAATCCGCGGGGACAGTCCAACCTAGATCGTAGTGGAAGCACCTCAAGGCAAGTCAAGCTAGGAATGGCGCATCTCCACAACAAAACAATTGCCGGGCAACTGCGGCACGCGCATTCGATATTTCAAAGGCTTAGGGCACGCCGGCAATTTGCTGACCGGCGTGCCCTCTCGTGCTTTGCTATTTCGTTCCTGATTCCTCAGGGTGTGCCCGCTGCTGGCGCGCCGCCACTGGGCAGTTTCACGTGCTTCTGCCCGTTGAAGCTGAACAAGTCGGTCAGGTCGCCAATTGCAGGCGCGTTTTCTGGAGCGTACTTATTCCAGGTGCTCGGAATGGGATTGGGCAAATTGTCACGGCTTCGTCCGGTCACCGTCGGCAATCCCCAGTTGTATTCGATAAACTTCAGGGTGGAGACGTGATCGTTGTACTGATGTGAGATGTGGCCGGGCGTAGTGTATGGCGAGACCAGGATCATGGGAGTGCGGGTGCCATCGCCGAAGAAATCCACTGGCTGCACGTAACCCGAGTCCCAATAACCGCCGCCTTCGTCAAACGTGATGAAGATCGCCGTACTGGCCCACAGAGTGGGGTTCGCCTGCACGGCGTCCACGATCTTCTTCACAAAACCCTCATACAGGTCGAGTTTGGAAGATGCGAGATGACCATCCACGTACCCGCTTGGCTTCACCCATGACACTGCCGGAAGCGTGCCTTTCTTGATGTCTGCGTAAAGGTTGGTGGTGTCCTTCAAGTGTGCCTTGCGGACCCCTGGGTTGGTCATGATCGACGTCGAGTACTGGAAGAAGTTGCAGATGTTGCAGTACTGGTTGTTGGGGTTCAGGTAGTACGGGTCACTCACGTACAAGTTGTACTGGTCGCCGTAATACGCGAACGAGATATTGTTTTCTAGCAGCTCGTCGCCAATGTTGCGTACGCTTGACGGTGGCAGCGTGAACACCGTGTTGTTATCGCTGTTGTCGGTGTACGCATTCTTGCCGTCGCCGTAGTATCCCGGATTGTAATTGTTGAGCAGGTAGTAGTGTCCCGGGGCGCAGCGTGGATTGACCAGGTACGGCAAGTTCGAAAGATAATTGAGCACCGCAAAGACGCTTGGCTGGTCGGAGTCGGAACAGTTGCTGTACGAACCGCCCCCATACGAGGGAACGCCGTACGAGCCGCCACCGTAGCCGTCTTCGCTGTACCAGTTGTTGGTGCCGTTCAGAGCGTTGGGATTCTCGATTTCATCCACAATGCCCTGGTTCTTGGAGCCAATGCCCACCAGTTGGTTGTGGGGCGGCATCAAGGGACGACCGTGCCCGTCGCTGAACCAGGCCGCATCGCCCGTTCCCAGCATGATGTGATTGGCCCCGGTACCGCCCATCACAGCCTGATGATAGTTGTCGCTCATGGCGTAGTTGTCGGCGAGGTATTTGAGATAGGGTGCATCACCCTGTTGCACGTTGTAAAACGCCATGGAGGTTGCGCCCTCGCCGGTGGAGGCCCAGGTGAATGGCTTGGGCGGCTTCTTGCCGTTGCTCCCAGCGCCGATCGTCACTTCGACCCACGGAAAAAGATCGGCCAGGCACCCGCTGGGGTTCCACTGAGTGGCGTAATACGCGTCGCAGTCCTGTTGCTGCCACATTTGGTAGAAGCGGTGCACCGGGCTGTTGGCATACGCATCGTAGGCGAGCGAATGTGAGGTCAGTTGGAACGGACCGGGAGGAAGATTGAACACGTTGGGAATGCGGGTGTCGGCCTCGGGTTTCTTGAGCGGAGCCGTGCCGCCAGTGGTCAAGTATTTGTAATACCCGGGATCCAGTCCGTTTTCCGCCGCCCTGGCGGCGGCAACCGTGCTGAACGGAGGATCGACGTAGCCACCGACGATTGGCGGCGGAAGGTTAGAAAACAGCGAGCGGCCTCCCGGGCTGACCTGATACATCTCGGATGCCGGATCGTATGCCGAAAATTGCAGCGCGAGACCGAAATTCTCGCCCGGACTGCCGTCGGCCTGCACGATTCCTTTGGATAGGAGATTATCAACCGTATCCGTGCTGACCGGCTGATAAGTTGCGAAGACGTGATCGAACGTGCGGTTTTCGCCGATGATCACGATCACGTGTTGAATGGGTGTTTGAGTTGTGGTGGCGACGGCCACAGGTTGTTGAGCGCTGGCTGGCATGCTCTGACACAGCAGAGCCAGGGTGCTCACTACGGCAGTCTTCTGCCACTTCGACGGGAATATTTGACGCAGAGACATCGCAGTTCCTCCGCGCAAGAGCTTATGATTCACGCCGCTGGTTATGGTGAACGCGACATGAATACCATGAAAATTATTTGTTGCAGAGTTGCTAAACAATCGCTCATAGGGCGACTACTTGCTACTGAAAGTCTGAACCGAAGGCCGCAGGGCGATTCTGCAACTCAGTCGCGAGACAGTAAGTGATCCTGAGTAATAGCCGATAAGAGAGTCCGTGAGTGGCCCGCAATTTTTTTTGCCAGACGTGGGTGGCCCGCATTTGCCTGACTTTGGCAAATGTGGGGTCTTTCCTCCGTGCCCTCCGTGGTAAACCTGAATTTCCCGAAATGGGAACGCCTCCCCCAAATTTCCGAAATAATCCTTGCATTTCCTTCTTGCCCTCTGCCACTTTCATAGCGTGGAGGCACAGCCCCCGCATAGACGCTGTACGACTTTGCTGCTGGAATACCTGCAGCCTGTATGAACTCACTCTTCGCGAATTTGCGGGAAGCAAAAAGCGAATAACGAAGAGCTTAGCCCGTTTCAGGAGGCACTATGTCCGTTCCTGTCTGCAACCATCTCAAAGAAGATGGCGTCTTCTGTAGTTCTCCCGCAATCAAAGGCCGCCAGTACTGTTACTTCCACACCAACCAGCGCGCCCGCCGCCTCAAGGCCGCCCGCGCCCGCCGTCGCGGCGACAATCCCGCTCTCAACCTGCCCTTTCCCGAGGACATGCACGCCGTGCAAGTCTCCCTCGCCGAGATTCTCTGGGCCCTGGCCGAGCACCGCATTGACCACAAGGCCGCCGGCCTCATGCTCTACACGCTGCAACAGGCCTCCACTAACCTCAACCAGACCCCTCGCTGGCACGGACAGCGCGAAGCCGTCGAAGACCAGCGCCCCCACCGCGCCGTGAACTTGCCCGATTTCGAGAAGCGCTTCGGCCTGCCCAATAACCTCGACCTCGACACCGACCCCGATTTACAAGAGCAATTGTCTTCTTCGTCCGACAACCGCCCACTGACAACTGGCAACTCGACCGTGAGTCGCCCGCAATTGTCTTCTTCGTCTGATTCTTCTGACAACTGCTCACCGACAACTGACAACCCTCCCGTCCCTACCGACCGCGTCCCCGTTCCCGAGAACGTGCTTGAGGAATTGAAGATGACCGAAGCCGAGAAGCTGCAGTTCTTCAACTACTGCATGCAATTCGACACACTCGGAAACGAGCAACAGCTCAAGGTGAATTGGCTCCGCCAAAAACGCCTGGACGAACAGGAGGACAGCGAAAAGGGCGCGGAGCTTCGCGCCGAGTGCGCAGCGTGGGAAGCACTCCTGGCCCGGCCACGGGACGATGACGATAGCGAAACCGAGGCTGCATGAGCCCGACGACCCGACGACTACACGAACGCCCTTGGAATCGTGTCCGCAACTCCTTGCGAATCTAGGTTTTGCCCGCAACTATCTTTGTTTCCGGTATTTTGCATCGGAAACCCGCTCTATCTCCATGCAAACAAAGATTTCAGGGGGAGGGGGAGGGTACCCGCTTGGCAGCCCAAAACGGGAATTATCCGCGCGGGGTTTCGCGGTAGGTTACGGCTTCGGCTACGCCCATCCAGATGTCGATCAGGTCGAGACCGCTGACTACGCCGCGCGCCCGCAACAACACAATCTCGATTGCCGGTGGCATCAGGTGTGCGCTATGCTGCGACGCACACGAACGCGGTGGCGAAGACAATCGGGAGCGGCGATGACGATGATCAGTTGCCTGATGGTGACGTTAGACCGGCTGGCACTAGCCAAGCTGGCCATCCGATCGTACGCAGAGCAGAGCTATCCTGACCGGGAGCTGGTGATCGTAAGCGATGGTGAGGAAAGCTACCGCAGCGCCCTGATGCGTTGCGTAGAGGAGCTGGGCGTCGCTGGCGTACGGATGATTTATCCCGGCCCGGGCGGATTGACGCTGGGTGCGCTGCGCAACATTTCCCTCGAGGCCGCGCAGGGCGAAATCATCTGCCAGTGGGACGATGACGACTACAGTCATCCGGAGCGGCTGGCCATCCAAGTCCGGCACATGATCGCGCAGCCCGCCGGCGCATCGTTTTTTACCGATCACCTGCACTACCTTGAGCCGGAAGGGCTGCTGTGGTGGGTTGACTGGAGCGCCGACGGCCAAAACGACGGTCTTATGCAGCTTGCTCCCGGAACCCTGATGATGCATCGCGACCTACGGTTCCGCTATCCGGAATGCGGTCCCGATGCGCGGCAGGGCGAAGATTGGGTGTTCATGGAATCCGTTTATGGGTCCCTGCCGGTGGCGGCACTCAAGGGAGCCGGCCATCTTTACCTTTACCGCTACCACGGACGCAACACCTTTTCGCGCGAGCACCACCACAGCCTGTGCGCCGAACGCTCTCGGCCGAACGCGCAGTTGCTGCAAAATGCCGCCACATTGCAGGAGGCCGTCCGCTACTATCCGATTGCCCGGCCCTGCTCCGTGATAGGACGCGAGGGACCGGCGTTTGTTTTGAATTAGGCCCAATTGTGTTTAACTGCGCGGGGTTTCGCGGTAGGTTACGGCTTCGGCTACGCCCATCCAGATGTCGATGAGGCCGAGGCCGCTGACTACTCCGCGGACGAAGCCGTGCATCAGGAACTCCTGCAGCGCGGGATACGAGGCCAGCAGAGCGTTGTCGGTCCAGAGTTTGGTCCAGGGGAGCACGATGAGGATGATGCCGACTTCCAGGCAGAAGAGCACGAAGACGACTAGCCACAGGCGTTGCAGCCAGCGATGCGGCCGGAGGGGTTGCTTGACCGGCGGCATTACCAGGACTGGTCCGGAGGACTGCGAGGCGTTGTCGGGGCCGGGCGCTTCGGAGAAGCAGGTCATGAACGCGCCCGCCTGCGAGGGTGAGGGACGGAAATGCATACCAGCGGATTGTACAGCGGCCGGGCAGGCGGGCATCCCGAGAAACCAAAGCGGCAGGGACTGCGCCCTGCCGCTGAAAGTCGATAACAGTCGCGCAGAAATTCGATTTCCCTCAGGGGCTAAAGCCCCGGTGTATTCGGGTATTTATGGACAGCCTAAAGGCCGTCCCCTTCAAAACTCGGACTTGATCAGAGCTTATCGAGTCCTACAGCAGCTCCTCATTCCAGTTCTCAAGGAACTTCTTCACCTCCGCCATGAACTGGTCGGCCACGGCGCCATCAATGACGCGATGGTCATAGCCGATGCTGAGGTGCATCATCGAGCGGATGGCGATGGAGTCGTTGCCGTCCTTGTCGGTGACCACGACCGGCTTCTTCTCGATTCCGCCCACGCCCATGATGGCGACCTGCGGCTGGTTGATGATCGGCATGCCGAACTTCGCGCCGAAGATGCCGGGATTGGTGATGGTGAACGTTCCGCCCTGCACCTCGTCCGGCTTCAGCTTCTTGGTGCGGGCGCGCTCGCCGAGATCGCTGATGGCGCGCTGCAGGCCGACGAAGCTGCGCTCCTCGGCGTTTTTCACGACGGGCACGATCAGTCCCCAGTCCAGCGCGACGGCGATGCCGAGGTTGATGGACGAGATGGTAGTGGATGTTGTCGCCTTCCACCGACGAGTTGATGATGGGCCACTTGCGGAATGCCGTGCACCACGGCGCGCGCAAAGAACGGCGTGAAGGTCAGCTTGTTGCCGGTGGCCTGCTCGAACTTGCCTTCATCTTTTCGCGCAGCTTCACGATGCGGGTGACGTCCACTTCGAAGACACCGTGCACGTGCGCGCTGGTGCGCTTCGACATCACCATGTGCTCGGCAATCTTCTTGCGCATGACCGACATGGGCACGAGTTCGCCGGGCGTCACGCCGCCTACGGGCTGCAGCGGCGCGGTGACTGCGGGCACGGACGGGGCTTCGTAGCCTCGGGCCGGCGCGGCAGGGGCGCGATGCGGCCGGAACTGCGGGCTGGGCGCGCCGCCGCCGTGCTTGGCGATGAACGCCTCGATGTCTTCCTTGGTGATGCGGCCACCGAGTCCGGTGCCCGGAACCTGCGCCAGGTCAACGTTGTTGTCTTTCGCGATCTTGCGCACCAGCGGGCTGGAGCGGACGCGTCCCTGCTCGCCGTTCTCTGGCTCGCCATCTGCTTGCGGGGCGGGCTCAGGAGGCGCCACCTGTTTGGGAGTGGGCTCTTCTCCAGCGGGCGGCTGCGCCGCCTGCGCGGGGGCGGCGGCTACTGCGGCCTGAGCCTTGGCAGGGGCGGGCGCAGCGGCTCCGTCACCGTCTCCGATGGCACCGACTACGGTGTTGACCTGGACGGTGTTGCCGGCTGCGACTTTGATGTCCTGCAACGTGCCGGACGCGGGAGCGGGGATTTCGGCGTCAACCTTATCGGTAGAGATTTCGAACAGCGGCTCGTCGCGCTGGACTTTCTCGCCGGGCTGCTTGAGCCACTTGGTGATGGTTCCTTCAAAGATCGATTCCCCCATCTGGGGCATGACTATGTCAGTAGGCATGGTGTCCTTCCGCGGAGGTGCTGGGTAGAAATCAAGGTAAAACGCAAATGGAGATTATATCGCGTGGAAGGGGTCTGCCGTTGAGTCTGAGCGACGCGTGAAATCGCTTGTTCGCACAGTGGCATGACAGTAAGCTGGTGGGCGCGTAATCACCATTCGACAGCGAAGGAGCGGATATGTCTTCGAAATGCGCGGTCCGGTATTGCCTTGTAATGGTGTTTGCACTGAGCAGCTTGGGTAGCGCTGTGGCGCAGATGCCCAACGCGTATGGTGCGCCGATCTCGCTGGAAAATGCCAGGAAGGCGGCTGCACCGGCGCTGGCGGAGGCGGCGAAGAACAACTGGAACATCGCGGTGGCGATCGTCGATCCGTCGGGCAATCTGGTGTACTACGAGAAGATGGACAACACGCAGCTCGGCAGCGCCAACGTATCGGTCGACAAGGCGCGGACGGCGGCACAGTTCAAGCGCCCTACCAAGGCGTTTCAGGACGCGCTCGCCACTGGCGGCGAAAACCTTCGCGTTCTCGGGCTGCCTGGGGTTGTTCCGTCCGAAGGCGGAATTCCTCTGCTCATCGAAGGCAAGATCGTGGGCGCGATCGGGGTCTCAGGCATGACCAGCGCCCAGGACAACCAGTGTGCCAAGGCGGGGGCGGATCTGTTCAAGTAGACGGAATGAGTGGCTAGTGGTTAGTGGTTAGTGGCTAGTGGCTAGTTGTGGGAGTTTCAGACTGAACGGTTCGTCCCGTCCTGTCGTCCAACAAAAGGACGACAAGGGTGGGTACCCGCGCTGCGCTTCCTTCCGTCGTTCACCTCGGGCTGACAACGCGTGAACCGACGGGGTTGGCGGGGGCGGCGAAATGCAGGTCCCTCGACTCCGCCTGAAGCGGGCTCCGCTCGGGATGACAAAAGTAGAGGGTATGTACGGCGCGGCTAAAGCCGTGTCCCTTCAGGGCGCCTTGTCGCCCCACGGCCTTAGCTGCCCGCTCGGTGCGACGAGAGTATATGCGTTGCAAATATAGCCATAGTGCATATATACTCGCGGCATGACTGAGACCCCGGAGTCCCTGCTTCCGCTACAACCGACGACCTTTCACATTCTGCTGTCGCTGGCTGATGAAGACCGGCATGGCTACGCGATCATTCTGGACGTGGCGCAACGGACGAATGGCGAGCTCAAGTTGAGCGCAGGGACGCTCTATCGCTCGATCCAGCGAATGCTCGAAGCGGGACTGATCGTGGAGACCAAGACGCGGCCGGCGCCGGAGATGGACGATGAGCGGCGACGGTACTACCGCATCACGCCGTTCGGAACGGCGGTGGCGCAGGCCGAGGCGGGGCGGTTGCGGAGCTTGCTCAAGATGGCGCGCTTGTGCGGCGTGGAGCCGAGGACCACGTAATGAACTTTTATCGACTGTTGCTACATCTTTATCCGTCGTCCTATCGGGCGGAATACGGCGACGAGATGACAGCCATCTTCGCACAGGAATTGCGCCGAAGCAGCGGGGTGCCGGGGCAGTGCGGGCTGTGGCTGGCGGCGTTTGGCGAAGTGTTCTCCAACGCCGCGGCATTGCACTGGGAGATTGCACGACGCGACCTGCGCAGTGCGATTCGTTCGCTGGTAAAGTCGCCGGGATTTTCGATTACCGCGCTGCTGCTGATCACGATCGGAATTGGGGCGAACGCCGCCATCTTTACGCTGGCGGACTTTGTACTGGTGCGGCCGCTGCCATTTCCTGAGTCAGGCCGGCTGGTAAAGGCCTGGGAGACGCATCCCGGCTACTCCATGATGGAGTTTTCTCCGGCGAACTATCGGGACGTCAAGACAACCTCCACTTCGTTTGAGTCGCTGGCGGGATACACCGATATGGCGATGAACCTAGTAGGACAGGGCGAGCCGCAGCGAGTGGAGGGAGCCTGGGTGACCGGCAACCTCTTTTCTACTCTGGGAAGGCCGGCACTGCTGGGGCGCTACTTCACGGAGCGTGACGACCAGTTGGGCGCGCCGCCAACGGTCATGCTGAGCTACGCGCTGTGGCAAACCGACTTCGGCGGTGATGCCAGCGTGTTGGGAAAGTCCATCATCCTCGACGATAAGGCCTACACGGTGATTGGGGTGATGCCCGCGGATTTTCATTTTCCCACGCGCGAGGCGCTGTTCTGGAAGACATTTCAATTCCAAGAGGACAACTACAAGGAGCGCGATGACAACTGGCTGGACGTCATCGGCCGGATGAAGCCCGGCGTCTCGCTGGCGCAGGCACGCACCGAGTTGAAGCTGATCGGCGATCGGCTGCGACAGCAGTATCCCAAGGAGAACGAAGCGGTAGGGGTGTCGGTGATCTCGCTGCGCGACGAGCTCTCCAAGCAGTCACGAATGTTGCTGATGGCCTTGTGTGGCGCTGCGCTGTGCGTGCTGATCATCACCTGCGCCAACCTGGCGAACCTTCTGCTGGTGCGGTCGCTGGCGCGACAAAAAGAGTTCTCGATTCGGGTGTCGCTGGGGGCCAACCGCCGTAACCTTCTGCGGCAACTGCTTACCGAGAGCATGCTTCTCGGATTGGCGGGAGGCGCGGGCGCGATCGGCGTGGCGGCTGCTACGTTGCCGCTGCTTTCTAGACTGGTGCCGCACGGGCTGCCCATCCAGGAGGTGCCTCCGCTCGACGTGCGGATGTTGCTGCTGGCGCTTGCTCTCACGGTGGTTACGGTAACGGCGTTCGGCATCGCTCCGGCGATACGGGCGTGCAGAAATGCGGGCTTCGGTGGACTTCGCGAGGGAGTGCGGACGGGCGGTACGGGCCATCATCGGTCGCGGTCCGCGCTGGTGGTGGCGGAGGTCGTGGTGTCGGTGGTGCTGCTGATCCTGTCAGGCTTGCTGGTTCGCGCGCTGTGGAAGGTGCAGTCGACCGATCCGGGATTCAGGACTGACGGCATTCTGACGATGAGAACGGCGTTGCCGCTGCCGAAATATGAGAAGACGAGCGTGCGGGCGCGGTTTTACGACAAGGTGCTGAGCGAGGTGCGCAGGCTGCCCGGTGTGACTGATGCCGCCTATATCAGCGCTCTGCCGATGGTGTGGCGCGGTGGAATATGGCCGGTAATCGTCGATGGCCGTTCGCAGAACCGCGCAGAAGGCACTACCGCGAGCTTGCGTTACGTGACTCCGGGGTTCTTCGCGACGATGGGGATTCCGGTGCAGAGGGGGCGCGATGTGAGCGAGACGGACACCATCGACCATCCTTATGTCGCGGTGGTGAGCGAGTCATTTGTGCGGCGCTACTGGCCGGACGAACAACCACTCGGGCGGCACTTTGATTTTGGCCAGCATGATCGCGAGGTGGTTGGGGTAGTGCATGACGTTCGCGTGCGCGGGCTGGAGAGAGTGAGCGAACCGCAGGTGTACCTGTCATACCAGCAGGTGCCGGATGGATGGATCATCGGGTACACACCTAAGGACCTGGCGATCCATACGTCACAGGCGCCGGAGCAGATCACTCCCGAGGTGCGGCAGATCATCGCGGGAGCCGATCCGCAGCAGCCGATCTCGGACGTGAGGACGATGGAGGAGATCGTCGCTGGAGAAACGGAGTCGCGGACTATCCAGATGCGAGTGCTGATCATATTTACTGGAGTGGCGATTCTGCTTGCCGGGCTGGGCATCTACGGACTGCTTTCGTTCACGGTCTCGCTGCGGCAGCAGGAGTTTGGGATCAGGATGGCGCTGGGCGCACGTCAGGGCGATATCTTCAAGATGGTGTTGCGGCAGGGCGTGGTGCTGGCGTTGGCCGGATTGCTGCCCGGGCTTGCGCTTGCCTACTTGTCGGCGCGGCTGCTGGAGAGCCTACTCGCAGGTGTGAAACCAGCTGATGCGCTGACGTTCTCGACGGCAGCGCTGCTGTGCCTGGTGACTACGCTGGTGGGAACGCTGGTACCGGCGCTGCGGGCGGTGCGGGTGGATCCGAGCGCGGTGATGCGGGCGGAGTAGAACCCAGGTTAGCGCCGAAAAGCGTGGCGCGAACCTGGGGCACCCAGAGGACTACTTCCCACAATTGCCAAAGTCAGGCAATTGTGGGCCACCCGGGGGGAGGGTCAGACTCTGGACCGGCGTAGATCAATCGTTGGCTCCGTTCGGAGAAACAGTAAAAATCCGAACTTCACTGCCTTATACCCTCCGCCGGTCCTCTGACACTGTTCGTCTTCGATAGTCCAACCATGCGTCCTGGAGCGGGGCCGAATTTCAGCATATAAGATACGCCCTTTCGTAGATTGGTGCGGACTTTTCGTTCACTTCAGGGCGCTGTAGGGCAAGAAAAAAACGAACATAAACCATCCAACCTAGTGACACTGGCTTGCATCAAAAAACAAAATGAGCAAGCAGGGCATGGCCCGTGTGCAGACGATGAACTGATGGAGGATAGCAATGGTGAAGCTTACGACATCAACACGCAAACGGATACCCACGACTAAGTTCGCATTTCCCAAGCAGCGCAAGGAGCCGCTGGAGAATGCCTCGCATGTTCGCAATGCGGCGGCGCGGTTCAATCAAGTGGAAGGTGTGACCGAGGAGGAACGCCGCGAGGCATGGAAACGGATCCAGGCGGCCGCAAAGCGATACGGGGTGCAACTGGAGAAGTAGGCCTAGACACGAGCATGGGCCGGCCGCTAACTCATTTCAATTTGAAGTACTCGAGGGTCGCGTCGGAACCCCAACTGAAGATGACGAGGGCGCTGAAATCGGGCGCGATTTTGTACATGTTCGGGCTGACCGCGATGGAGTAGTGCCGCTTTCCGGAGAGGTCGATGGCGTCGAGGCTGCGGCCCGTCTCAAGCAGTACGGTTTTGCCGTCAGGAGAAATAGCAACGGGACGGCCTTCGAGTTCGGGGAACTCCTTAATCGGGATGCCGTCTCGCGCGAATAACTGAAGAATCGTCTCGCCGCCTTCGTACGGGCCGTTAGGCGGCACGTCTTGATCTTCGTTGACACGAGCCATGATCTTGTCGCCGGCAGGAGTAATTACGCCGCGGGGGTCGTCGGAGAAGTTGCTGAAGAGTTGTTTTCCGGCCTGATCCCAAACACTGACGTTTCCCGGGCCGGGGCCATGCGGAGGCTCCCACGAGGTGACGATGGTTTGCAGATCGGCCGTGATGCTCGCGTAATCAGCGCGAAAGTCGGCAACGATCGATCCATTGGCGCGCAGGATCGCGCCACCATTGTCAACCAAAATGAACTTACCATCCGGCGAGAAAGTGATGTCAGAAGAAAGGCCTAGCCTGTACGGCCGAGTGGTCCACTGCTCTTTGCCGTCACGGCTGAATAGATACAAGCGTTCGCCGCCCGTGCCCACGGCAACCGACGTTCCGTCGCGGCTGAAAGCTACTCCGAGGGGCGTGCTGGGGAAAGGGATGGATATTTTGTGGCCGTTCTCTTCGGCGATCCAGACGTACTTGTAGCTCGAGTCACCGCCCATGGCGATGGCGTCGCAAGCGGGAGAAACCGCAACTGAGCCAGCGACGACGAAACGGTTGATCGCGCCGAATTTCCATTTCCAGAGAGTACGGCCGGTGCGGCTGATGACCTGCGCCTCGCTACCGCCAGCGATCGCTATGCAACTTCCGTCATAGGAGAAAGCGGGTGTGGCGCGGCGCCATTGTTCGGGCGGAGGCGTCCCCAAGGAATAGGAGTTGGACCAGGCGGGCGAGAGGAGGGGAATCGGCGATGGCTTGGGAGGGTTCGGTTCGGTGTGACCGACGGACGAGAGGACCGTACTTGGCAATGTCTGCGGCGGGTCGGGTTGGGTCTGGCCGACGGACGCGATACTCATCAGCAGCGCGATCCAAGCCAACCGCCAGACCGCGGACACCGCTGAACTCTTAGTCATCGCGTGCGACCGCCACCATCATGCGCCGAATTGGAGGCGATGGGAAGAGCACGTTTGCCTGATGACAAAACAGTAGTGTGTTGAAACCTCGATGGACGTTCGATGCCCCAGCAAACTGGTCTGAACAGTGCTCCTTCACATTTGACTCTCCTCTCCCCCTGTTCTAGCCTCGAATACTTGTACTCCCGTCACGTAACTGGCTTTTTCTGCTGCGCGTTCAGAATGAAAACGACACGGCAATTCTTCAAACTCGCGCTGATTTTTGCCCTCTGGGTACCGGCGCTGGCTGGCACCATGGTGCAGCCGACGCACGCTCCCAAGGCCATGGTGACTGCGGTGCAGGGTGACGCTTCCAACGCCGGGGTCGAGGTGATGAAGGCGGGCGGGAATGCGGTGGACGCCGCGGTCGCAGTTGGATTCGCGCTGGCCGTCACGCATCCCGAGGCGGGCAACATCGGAGGCGGAGGCTTCATGCTGTTCCGGCGTCCCGATGGCGAAGTGCATTTCCTCGACTACCGCGAGAAGGCGCCTTCGAAGGCCACCGCTGACATGTATCTCGACAAAGACGGCAACGTGATCAAGGACATGAGCACGCTCGGCTACAAAGCGATTGCGGTGCCGTCGTCGGTGGCAGGGCTGGCGTACGCACAGCAGCATTGGGGCAAACTGTCGCTCGCACGGGTGATGGAGCCGGCGATCCGGCTGGCGCGCGAGGGCTTTGTGCTGGACTACGGTACGGCAAGGGACCTGCGCGACAAGGACTTGACGAAGTTTGCGGAGTCGCGGCGCATTTTTCAGCGCGATGGCAATTTCTACCAGCAAGGCGATGTGTTCAAGCAGCCTGAGCTGGCGCGCACACTGGAGCGCATCGCGAAGAACCCGGACGACTTCTACCACGGCGACCTGGCGCGCGAGCTGGCGGCTGCGATGCAAAAGGGCGGCGGCCTGATCACGGCCGAAGACCTTGCTGCCTATGACGTGAAGGAGCGGCAGCCGATTCGCGGGACATATCGCGAGTACGAGGTGATCAGCGCGCCTCCGCCTTCGTCGGGGGGAGTGGCGCTGGTGGAGATCCTCAACATTCTTGAGGGTTATGACCTGGCCAAGCAGGGGAACCGTTCGGGCGCGAGCATTCATCTGACCGCCGAGGCGTTTCAGCGAGCGTTCTTCGATCGCGCCGAGTTCATGGGCGATCCCGATTTCGCGAAGATTCCGGTGGCGCAACTGATTGACAAGCGCTATGGCGCGGCGTGGCGGGAGACGATTCCGCTGCGAAAGGCCACAGCCAGCGACGAAGTGAAGCGTCCGGCGATCTTCAGCCAGCTCGATCAATACGCCAGCACTCATCCCCAGCCGCAGTCGATTAAGGAGCCAGAGCATACCACGCACTACTCGGTGGTCGATCCCGAGGGCAACGCGGTGTCGGTCACGACAACGCTCAACGACAGCTTTGGATCGCACGTGACCGCCGAAGGGCTGGGGTTCCTGATGAACAACGAGATGGACGACTTCGCGGCCAAGCAGGGGGTACCCAATATGTACGGCTTGATCCAAGGTCCGGCGAATGCGGTGGGGGCGAACAAGCGTCCGTTGTCGGCCATGACTCCGACGATTGTCCTGAAGGATGGCAAGCTGTTTCTGGTACTGGGATCGCCGGGTGGCCCGACGATCATCACGACGGTGGCCAACGTGCTCATGGGCGTCATCGATTACGGGCTGAACATTCAGGAAGCGGTGAACGCGGAACGCTTTCACCAGCAGTGGCTGCCCGACCAGATCTATATGGAGAAATACGGACTCTCGCTGGACACGGTGAGCGTGCTGGAACACATGGGGCACAAGATCAAGAGCGACCGCGATTTCTGGGGCGATGCCGAGTGCATCGCCATCGACGAGAAGTCCGGTGAGCGCCTGGGCGCCAGCGATGGCCGCAATAACGGCAGGGCCGTGGGCTTCTGATGCGGCGTGCGATGTCAACGCTGGTGTATGCGCGGCGGGAGAGGCTGCATCCGGGGCTGCTCGACCAGATGGTCGCGGGCGGCGCGGAGGCAATTGAGGTTTTTGCTGCGCGCGGACACTTCAACTACTCCGACCGGCAGCACGTGCGCGAGATATCCAACTGGTTTCGCAGCACGGGGATTGCGTTCCACTCGATGCACTCGCCGATGCACGCTGACGATGAATGGGGACGCAGCGGAGCTCCGCCGCTGAATATCGCGGCTGTCGAAAAACGCGATCGCATCGCCGCCATGGACGAGATCAAGCGGGCGCTGGAAGTGGCCGAGCAGTCGCCATTTCAGTTCCTCGTGCAGCATGTCGGCGTCGGTGGAGAAACCGCGACGGAGCAGAAGATGGAATCGGCGATGACCTCGTTGGAACATTTGCGCGCGTTCGCCAAGCCGCTGGGAGTGCAGGTCGTGGTTGAGAACATTAATAATGAGCTTTCGACTCCGGAAAAGCTGGTGGAGTTGCTGCACGCTGCGCGCTTTACCGATGTCGGGGTGTGCTTCGATGTGGGACATGCGCACATGGGACCGGGAATTCCGCAGGCTTTCGAGACGCTGAAACAGTTGATCCGAACGACGCACGTGCATGACAACGACCGGCAGCGGGATGCGCACCTGTGGCCGGGCAGCGGGACCATCGATTGGAAGCAGACGATGGAATTGTTGCGAGGGGCGCCGCAGGTTCCGGCGCTGTTGCTGGAGATTGAGGGCGTCGAGAGCGAGAATGTGGCGGGGAAGATGGCGGAAGGGTACAGGAAGTTGGAGGTGTAAGTGTGGAGGTTTTGAATTAATAGGGGTCCTTCGACTCCGCTCGTCGCCACGGCGACTCGCTTCGCTCAGGATGACACGGCAAAATAAAGATCAGGCACGGCTGAAAGCGTGCCCCTTCAAAGACAGGGTTCATGGAAACATCGACAGCAACCATTTCAACGATTCGCGAAATTGGCAACCACGAAGGCCAGAGCGTCACCATCCGAGGCTGGCTGTATAACCTGCGCGCCAGCGGCAAGCTGCTGTTCCCGCAGTTCCGCGATGGCAGCGGCGTCATCCAGGGAGTGGTGGCGAAGAACGCGGTGTCGCCCGAACTGTTCGAGGCGATCAAGGGGCTGACGCAGGAGTCGAGCGTGATCGTCACCGGCACGGTGCGGGCCGACCAGCGCGCTCCCGGCGGCTATGAACTCGACGTGACCGATGCGCAGGTGGTGCAGCGGGTAAATCCTGACGATCCTTATCCCATCACTCCCAAAGAGCACGGCGTCGATTTCCTGATGGAGCACCGCCATCTCTGGATGCGCTCGCCGCGGCAGGCGGCCATTCTGCGGGTACGCGCGGAGATCATCAAAGCGGCGCGCGATTTCTTCGACGAGCGCGGGTTCACGCTGACCGATCCGCCTATTCTGACGCCCGCCGCGTGCGAGGGCACGACCACGCTATTTCCCGTGGATTACTTCGACGAGCAGGCGTATCTGACGCAGTCGGGCCAGCTCTACATTGAGGCCACGGCGATGGCGTTGGGCAAGGTGTACAGTTTCGGGCCAACGTTTCGCGCGGAGAAATCGAAGACGCGGCGGCACCTGACTGAGTTCTGGATGGTCGAGCCCGAGGTCGCCTATGCCACGCTCGATGACCTGATGGTGCTGGCAGAAGAGTTCATCACGTTCATCGTGAAGCGCTGCCTGGAGAAGCGGCGTCCGGAGTTGGAGACGATTGGGCGCGACCTCAGCAAGTTGGAAAAGATTGACACTCCGTTCCCGCGCCTCAGGTACGACGATGCGGTCAAGATGTTGCAGGACGCACACGCCAAGGGCTTGATCGAGAACCGGTTCGAGTACGGCGGCGATTTTGGTTCGCCTGACGAGACCTATATTTCATCGCAATTCGAACGGCCGGTCATGGTGAATCGGTATCCGGCGGCGGTGAAGGCGTTCTACATGGAGCCCGATCCCGAGCGTCCGGACCTGGCGTTGTGCATGGACGTGCTGGCGCCCGAGGGGTACGGCGAGATCATCGGGGGCTCGCAGCGCATGGCGTCCTACGAATTGTTGCTCAAGCGCATTCACGAACACGAGCTGCCGGAAGAGGCCTTCAAGTGGTACCTTGACTTGCGCAAGTTCGGCGGCGTCCCGCATGCCGGGTTCGGCATGGGCATCGAGCGCGCGGTGGCATGGATCTGCGGCCTCGACCACGTGCGCGAGACCATTCCGTTCGCGCGGACCTTGCATCGGTTGTATCCGTAGGTGCGCTAAGGAGCGGGCATTCGCGCCTGACTTCGCTGGGATGAAAATCGTTCACCACGGAGACACGGAGAGCACGGAGTCTTTATTTAGATGAAGTCCCTCAGTGATCTCGGTGCCTCAGCGGTGATTCTCATGTCCTCGGGTGGAGTAAAGACCGCGGGCGCTCAGAAAGACATATATGGCGACGAGTCCAGCCACTAAACCGCTGCAAAACGTTGACACACCAAAACAGATTCGCATCATCGGCGTTCCTCTTGATCTCGGCCAATCGCGCCGCGGGGTCGATATGGGGCCGTCGGCTGTCCGTGTCGCCGGGCTGGAGACCAAACTCGAAGCCCTTGGCTATGAGGTCGAGGACGCCGGCAATGTCTCGGTGGAGTTGCTGGAAACCAGGCCTGAAGGCGACCCGCGCGCCAAGTACCTATCGGAGATCACGGAAACCTGTTCCAAGGAAGCCGACCTGGTATTGAAGACGCTGGAGAGCGGACACATTCCTATCGTTCTGGGTGGGGACCACTCGATCGCTGCCGGCACCGTCTCCGGTGTGGCGGAGTACTATCGCCGACTCAAGCAGAAGATAGGACTGATCTGGATCGACGCCCACAGCGACATCAACACGCCCGACAGCTCTCCCAGCGGCAATGTGCACGGCATGCCTCTGGGCGCGATCATGGGGCTCTGGGACTCGCCGCTCACCAACATTTTTGGATTCAGCCCCAAGGTCAAACCCGACAACTGCGTGCTGGTGGGCATTCGCGATGTCGATAGCCACGAGCGCGAAAACATCAAGCGCTCGGGAGTGCACGTCTTCACGATGAGGGATATCGACGAGCGCGGCATGCGCACCGTGATGGAAGAGGCGTTGCGCCTGGCGGGACGCGGAACCGTGGGCTACCACGTCTCGCTCGATATGGATTGGATCGATCCGGAAGATGCGCCAGGAGTGGGGACTCCGGTGTGGGGCGGCGCGACCTATCGCGAAGGCCACCTGGCAATGGAGATCATCGCCGACCACGGACGCATGCTGAGTTTCGAGATTGTGGAAGTGAACCCAGTACTCGACGAGCATAACCAGACGGCCGAGCTGGCGGTGGAGCTGGCACTGTCGGCGTTCGGGAAGAAGATCCTGTAGCTGCGGTTAGACCTTGAGAGAGGAGTTGGTGCGGTGGGTGTTCGGCTGGATCCTGATGTGAAGAAACGCCTAGAGCGATTGGCACGGCAAACCGGGCGCAGTATAAGCCACCTAACCAACGTGGCGATACGCCAGTATCTAGACGACCTCGAGGACTACTCTCCAGCTATCGAAGCTCTGGAACGCCATGAGCCCAGAGTTTCGCTGGGGGAATTGGAGCGGGCGTTGGGTCTGTCGCGCTGAAGCAAGTGTTGATTTTGCGATGGCTAAGGCACGCCTTCACGGATTGCTGAAAAATACTGAAGCACTCGCGCCGTGCGGACTGAAGTCCGCGCGGCGGATCAAAATGAAGGGCGTATCGGCACGACTGAAGTCGGGCCCTGACACAAAACCATCGCAATTCAAGGGTTTCAGCAGCGTCTGAAGCGGCGCTCCAACCGAAATTCAGCGCGACCACATCTATGGACATCCTCAAGAAGCTCTTCGAGGAACATTTTCATGCGCCGGCGACGCGCGTGACCCCGCTGCAGGCGCAACTCAGCGGCTCGGGACGCAACATCATTCGGCTGTCCAATGAACAAGCGACTGCTATCGGAATTCTGTATGGTGTACGCGAGGAGAACGTCGCCTTTGTCGAGTTCTCCCGGACGTTTCGCCGCCACGGGTTGCCGGTGCCGGAGATCTACGCCGCAGACCTGGCGCATGGCGCGTATTTAGAGCAAGACCTCGGGGATACCACGCTCTATGAGTTCCTGTCGAAGCATCGCGCCGGCGACGAAATTGATCCCGAGGCAGTCGAGGCGTATCGCAGAGTTGTGGAAGTGTTGCCGCGCTTTCAAGTTGAAGCCCGCCACGATATCAATTACGAAGTGTGCTATCCGCGGACCAGCTTCGATCGCCAATCGATAGCTTGGGACCTGAATTATTTCAAGTACTACTTTCTGGGGCTGGCGGGAATCCCGTTCAACGAGCAAGCTCTGGAGAAGGATTTTGCGCGGCTGACGAAATTTTTGTTGAGCGCTGACCGCGATTACTTCCTTTATCGCGACTTTCAGTCGCGCAACGTGATGCTGGTCGGCGGCGAGCCGTTCTTCGTTGACTACCAGGGCGGACGCAAGGGCGCGCTGCAATATGACATTGCTTCCCTGCTCTTTGACTCCAAGGCCGACCTGCCGTCACAACTCCGCGAGCAACTGCTCGATCATTACCTCGACACGCTGGCCGGGTTCATTCAGCTCGATCGCAAAGCGTTTCTGCATTATTACTATGGCTACGTCTACGTTCGCATGATGCAGGCGCTGGGCGCGTACGGCTTTCGCGGGTTCTACGAGCGCAAATCGCATTTCCTGCAAAGCGTGCCCTATGCGCTGAAGAACATCCGCTGGCTGCTGCACAATGCGACACTCCCCATCAAGCTGCCGGAGCTGATGGCCGCCTTCACCAGCATCCTGGCGTCCGAGATGTTGCAGGACGTCGCGCCAGAGTCGGACAATCTCACCGTGAGGATCACCAGCTTCTCTTTTCATCGCGGCCTGCCGAAAGACGATACGGGGCACGGAGGCGGATTCGTCTTCGATGCGCGCAGCTTGCCAAATCCGGGGCGCGAGGAGGCTTTCAAACCGCTCACGGGGAAAGACGCGCCGGTCGCTGAATACCTGGAGCGGCAGGAGAGCGTGCATCAGTATTTCTCGAATGTGGTGTCGCTGGTCGATGCCGCGATCAGCAACTATCAGGAGCGCGGCTTCAAGTACCTGGCGGTGTCGTTCGGTTGCACTGGAGGGCAACATCGCTCGGTGTATCTGGCCGAGCAGTTGGCGAAGCACTTGCGCGAACATAGCGGAATAGACGTTGTGTTGCGCCATCGCGAACTGGAAAGTGCGGGCCAATGAAAGCAATGGTTCTTGCGGCGGGCCTGGGCACGCGCCTGCGGCCGCTCACTGACGATCGGCCCAAGGCGCTGGTGGAAATTGAAGGCCGCACACTGCTGGAGATAACGTTGACGCGCTTGCGGGAGTTTGGCGTACGCGAGGTGATCGTCAACGTACATCACTTTGCCGAAATGGTTGTTGATTACCTGGCGGCGAAGAAAAATTTTGGCATGCGAATTGAAGTCTCGCGCGAGGATGTTTTGCTGGACACGGGCGGGGGGCTGAAGCAGGCGGCGTGGTTTTTTCTCGAAGGTTCGCACCACGAAACCATTCCTGCTGCACAACGTGGACGTGCTGAGCGCGATTGATCTGGCGGGGATGGCGCGGTTTCATAGCGAGCACCAGGCGCTGGCTACGCTGGCGGTGCAGGAGCGGAAAAGCTCGCGGCAATTGTTATTCGATGCAAATGGATTGCTGTGCGGACGGCGGTTCGAGCGGGAAGATCGCACCGAATTGGCGCGTCCTTCGGCAGATTTGCAGGCTTTGGCGTTCTGCGGGATTCACGTAATTTCGCCGCGACTGCTGAGGTTGATGACGGAAGACGGAGTATTCTCCATCATCGAGACCTACCTCAGACTCGCTGCATGCGGCGAGAGAATCGTGGCGTTTGGGGCGGACGGAGCTTACTGGCGAGATTTGGGGACCGTCGGGAGCCTTGAGCAAGCGGAAACGGATTTTCGAAACGGCGTGCTTTCGTCTTAGATCGCTCTTGTCCTGCAGTAATTAGGGCGGTGAATCTCGCCAGCTAACTCCATCCACAGCTTGCCGATTTACACTGCAAGCATGAAGAAACTCCGGGTTGGTGTGTTGTTTGGCGGGCGCAGTGGCGAGCACGAGGTGTCGCTGTTGTCGGCGGCCTCGGTGCTGAACGCGATCGACAAGAAGAAGTACGAAGTGGTGCCCATCGGTATCACCAAAGAGGGCCGCTGGGTGACAGCGAGTCATGCCGAACGCCTGCTAACAGGCGATGCGGCGACCGATCCGGAGCCGCGCCACTTGCGCGCGGGCGATCCGCAGACTACTTCGGTCGCAGCAGTGCTCGCCAAGGGCGAAGGTGTAGTGGTCCCGCCGATGCCCGGACACGATCATTCGTCGCTGGTGCCGTTTGAGACCGACGCTGCACAGGTCCACGCGACGGCAAACTCCATAAATGTGGATGTCATCTTTCCCGTGCTGCATGGCACCTTCGGCGAGGACGGAACTATCCAGGGGTTGTTGGAGTTGGCCGACATTCCGTACGTGGGCGCGGGCGTATTGGGCTCAGCCGCCGGCATGGACAAGGACGTTATGAAGCGCCTGTTCCGCGATGCCGGCTTGCCCATCGTGAAACACGTCACGGTGCTGCGCAGCGCGTGGCGCGAGCAACCGAAGAAGGCGCGCAAGCTGATTGAGGGCGCGCTAAAGTATCCGGTGTTTGTGAAGCCTGCGAATTTAGGCTCGTCGGTGGGCATCAGCAAGGGGCATGACTCTTCGGAGCTGGCTGCGGCGATGGACGAGGCCGCGCAGTTTGACCGCAAGCTGGTGATCGAGCAGGGTGTCGGCGGGAAGAACGGCAAGGCGCGCGAGATTGAGTGCTCGGTGCTGGGCAACGACAATCCTATGGCCTCGGTACCGGGTGAGATCGTGCCGATCAAGGAGTTTTACGACTACGATGCCAAGTATCTGGTGGAAGGGTCGCAGCCCATCATTCCGGCAAAGCTGCCGAAAGGCAAGCTGAAGGAAGTGCAACGGCTGGCGATCGCGGCGTTCCAGGCAGTCGATTGCGCGGGACTGGCACGAGTGGACTTTCTGATGGATCCGCGTTCGGGGAAGATATACGTCAACGAGATCAATACCATGCCGGGATTCACGTCGATCAGCATGTATCCCAAGTTGTGGGCGGCCAGTGGTTTGACGTATTCCGAGCTGATCGACCGGCTCATTCTGTTTGGGCTGGAGCGCCACGGCGAGAAAAAAAAGAACCAGTACAGCCGGTAGGGAAAGACAGTTTCAAGTTTCGAGTTTCAAGTTTCGCGTAAAGGCAGGTGCTTCGACGCCCGAATCTGCGGCTGCTGAGCGCGCTAACCATTTCCCTGGCCGCACGTCTATTTTTTTGCAGGGAGCGATGCTGCAAGGGGCATGCGATGGCTTCCTCTCCGCTGGAACCGCATGCCCCGAGCACCGCAAACTACTCTCCTTTTACACGGAACCAACGCGGGCTCCTTCACGTACAACTCGTTGGAGGAGCCCGTGCGCAAACTCATTCTGGTCCTATCCTTTTCTCTCCCCTTGCTGGCCCTGTCGGCCGTTGCCCAGGACTGGTCGAAGACCTACACCGTTGGGGCAAAGCCGTCGCTGCGGGTCGATACCAACGACGCCGCCATCGAAGTCACGCGCGGCGCCGGCAGCACGATTTCTGCTCGCGTAGTCACGCAGGGATATAAAAATGGCGCCTCGGACCTGCACATTACCGAACATCAGGATGGCGACAAGGTCGAGCTTTCCGTACACTTTCCCAACGAAAATGGGTTTCACCTTGGCTGGAACAACCATCGGGCGCGAATCGAAGTGCAGGTGCCACAGGAGACCGCTCTCGATCTACACTCCAGCGACGGCCACATTAATGTGGATGGAACTACGGGGCCGGCCAAGATCGACACCAGCGACGGAGCGGTGGAAGTGCACAATTTCACCGGCAACATCCGCGCCCGTACCAGCGATGGGCACATCACCGTCGATGGCGTGGTGAGCGAAGTGTACCTGAGCAGCGGAGACGGCCACATCGAGTTCACAGCGCGTCCGGGATCGAAGATGGCCCGCGGCTGGCTGGTCCACACCGGCGATGGCCGGGTGGAAGTGAGGCTGCCGGACGACTTCGCGGCTGAACTCTCGGCCCATACCGGCGACGGCCGCATTACGCTCGACTTCCCGGTGATGGTCAACGGAGACGTCGGGCGCTCGCGGGTCCGCGGCAAGCTGAACGGCGGCGGCGAGTTGCTGGAGATCACTACTGGCGACGGCAGCATCCACGTGGGCAAGTATTAGGGCGCCTTTCGGAGCGGCCTGCTCGCGCGGCCTCGGTGTTCCGCCAGCGGGACATGCGGGTAGTAAACTGTACTCGTCATGACCTTGTTCGAAACTGCGCCTTATGATCCCGTGGCCGCACGTAAGAAGCGCAACCGGATCATCGCCATCGTTGCCATCGTATTGGTGTGCGCGATCCTGGCGTGGAACTTCCGCCACTACCCCGAAGAGCGCCAGGTCGATCACTTTTTCGCGGCCCTCCAGCAACAGGATTACGAAAAGGCTTACGGCGTCTGGAACCACGATCCGGACTGGAAACAGCATCCTCAGAAGTACTCGAATTACACCTTCCAGAGTTTCATGCAGGACTGGGGACCGGGCGGCGAGTGGGGCCTGATCAAGAGCTACCACATTGACGGATCGGCGGAACCAAAGGGCGGAAACGGCACCAAGTTCGACGTCACGAGTAGCGGCGTCGTGGTGGTGGTGACGGTGAACGATCGCGTCGCCCAGAAAGCCCACATCTGGGTGGAGAAATCTGACAAGACGCTGGGGTTCTCGCCGTACTAGCTTTTTGCAAATGCGAACTCAGTTGGGAACTTTGTTGACTGATGTGAGATTCTAATGGTGCATGCGGGATACCGTCATATAATGCGCTTTACCGGGGAGCGCGCCACCGGGTGGGCACTCCAACAGAGCGCAGAAATTGCGACTAAATGAGTGTAGCAGTCCTAATCGGTGTTCATGATGGCGTAGTGCTGGCGGCGGACAGCGCGTCAACTTTGACATTTCCTGTGCAGCCAGGCGTTGTGCTCCCGCCGGGGCAGCAGGGCGTTGTCGGCAATGTATACGACAATGCAAACAAGATTTTCAACTTGGTGAAGGGTCAACCCATCGGCTGCATCACTTTCGGGAGCGGTAACATCGGCAACGCTTCAATTGGCACATTGATAAAGGATCTTCGAAAACAGTTAACAGAGAGTCCTTCAAAATGGGGATTCGATGCCGATAAATACTCCATGGAGGGAGTCGCAAAAATCCTGTCGGATTTTTTGGGGGGGGAGTGCGGGAAATTGGAGCAGTCCGCAAAGTCCAGCACGAACACTGGATTTCTCCTAGGGGGTTACTCCAAGCCGGGAGACCTTGGCGAATCGTGGTCAGTGGAAATACAGCAGGGAGTTCCTCAGCCACCGAAGAAATTGAGGCAAGATCATGAGGTAGGACTGAGTTGGGGCGGTGTGACGGAGGTGTTGCAGCGTATGATTGTTGGTTTCAGCCCGCAGCTCTTTCCTGCTCTGGCGTCAGTTATGCAACCGCCGCAAAATCCTGCGGTCCTTGCTAGCCAGCTTCAGCCAGTGTTGGCTGTTCAACTGCAAGCTCCTCTGGTTTTTGCGCCAATGCCAATTCAAGATGTCATTGATCTTGCCCGGTTCTTGGTACATTCGGCAATCATGTTCTCCCGCTTCTCGCCAGGACCGAATATTGTCGGTGGCCCAATTGAGATTGCTGCAATCACGAAACACGAGAATTTCAAGTGGATTAGCCGAAAACACTATTACGACCAACCTTTGAATAAGGAGCCGATCCATGTTGTTATCGATAAATGAAAGCAAAATCGCAGAATTGCTCAAATCCAGCGACAAGGGATACGCGGTTTTCGCTTCGGATCTGCCGATAGCAGCTGAAAACTATAAGTCTGCGTACCCCGCAACAACGGAGGTTTCCGGAGTCGTATATGCTTCCCCTTTGCAGATCAATGTAGAGACAAGGGAGAACTTAATAGCGGCGCGCCGCAAGATAGAAGAGTCTGGCGTTCCGTTGAAAAGCCCTGAGGTTTTGACTAGGGAGATCGACGAGATGAGGGGTAGACGTTAGTTTGCCGGCGACGCTCACGTACATTGACTCAGGGGTCCTTATATTCGCGGCACAGGGAACAAGCGATGCCGCCGCACTAGCTCTTCCCTTTCTCGCCGATCCGAATCGGGAATACGTTACCAGCGACTATGTTCGCTTAGAAGTTTTGCCCAAGGCCACTTTTCACAAGCGGACGGCAGAGGTTGAGTTCTACAACCTGTTTTTTACAACCACCACTCGCTCCATACCAACAAGCGAAGCGCTTTTGGAGTATGCGCTCGAAGAAGCGTGCAAGACTGGCATCCAAGGGCTTGATGCAGTGCATATCGCGTGTGCAGTCTTCGCTGGCGCTGAGGAACTAATAACCTCGGAGAAAAGCAACAGGCCAATGCATCGGACTAAGCTGGTCAAGGTTGTGTCAATATTTCCGGCCGGGGCGCTTGGCAAGGAACCATGGTGGAAGTTCTGGCGATGGTAGATCAGAGCTGCGCAAACGTAATGCGAACGTTCCGTCCAAGGCACGAGAAGTGAGTCCTGCCGGTTGCGTCAGTCTCGCGTCCGTTCTGGCGCTAACTTAATAGCGACTGCTTCCTACTCCGGGTGCGCCGACGGTACGCTGAAGTGGTTGACGGCTTTCTGCAGTGACTCTTCGTCCTGCACGTTCACGCAGGAGCGTGAGCGGTCGATCTGTTTCATCAGGCCGCAGAGAACCTTGCCGGGACCGACTTCAACGTAATTCTCCACACCCAACGCGATCAGCGCTCGCATTGACTTGACCCACTGCACCGCTCCCGTCACCTGGCGGATGAGCGCGTCGCGGCTTTGATCGCCGGTTGTCACCAGCGTCGCATCAACGTTGCAGATCACCGGAACCTCTGGGTTGTGGAAGGTAAGCGTACGCAAATCTTCCGCCAGCCGGTCTTGCGCGGGCTGCATGAGCGCGCAATGGAAGGGTGCGCTCACGGGCAGAATCAGAGCGCGTTTGGCGCCGCGTTCCTTGGCGAGAACGGCCGCGCGTTCTACCGCGGCTTTATTGCCTGATATCACGGTCTGGTCAGGAGAGTTCAGGTTCGCCGCCTGGCAGACTTCTCCCTGCGCGGCCTCGGCACAGATTTGCTGTACTTGCTCGGCGAGCAGCGCGAGGATGGCGGCCATCGCTCCCACGCCGGCGGGCACGGCTTCCTGCATGTACTTGCCGCGATTGCGCACGGTCTTGACCGCATCGGCAAACGACAGGGTTCCGGCGGCGACGTTAGCGGAGTACTCGCCCAGGCTATGTCCCACAACGTAGGAGGGCGTAATCCCCTTCGACTGCAGCACACGCGAAGCCGCGACTGAAACGGTCAGAATGGCCGGCTGTGTGATCTCTGTGAGCTTGAGCTGGTCTTCCGGGCCCTCGAAGCAGAGCTGCGAGAGCTTGTAACCCAGTGCGGCGTCGGCCTCGTCGAACGTTTCCTGCGCCACCGGATACATGGCGGCGAGTTCGCGACCCATGCCGACAGCTTGCGAGCCCTGTCCGGGAAACATAAATGCCATCGGCTTGTGATGGCTCATCGAGTCAACCTGAAATGTGGATTGAAGAGTACACAGCGGGGACCGGCGCGCACCCGGCTAATCCATGCCTCGGCCCAGCGGGCCGGCTTGCGAAATGAGTGTGGGCTTGCCGTTGTGGTTTTCAAGCTGGCTGCTGGCGTCGGCGATCTCTTTTTCGATCACCCGGTTCATTTCGCTATCGGCAAATTCGCTAGCCACGCGAATGGCGTTCTTGATGGCGTTGGCATTGGACGAGCCGTGGCTGATAATGCACACGCCTTTCACGCCCAGAAGCGGCGCGCCGCCGTATTCGGAATAGTCGAGGCGCTTCTTGAAGTCGACGAATGCCTGCCGCGAAAGCATGAAGCCCACCTGTCGCGTGATGGTGGCCTGCAAAGACTGCTTCAGCAGGAAGCGCACTGCCTCGGCCATACCCTCGGAAATCTTCAGCGCGACGTTACCCACGAATCCATCACAGACCAGCACGTCTGCCTGCCCGTTGAACAGGTCGCGGCCTTCCACGTTGCCGACGAAGTTCAGGGGCAACTCCTTGATCAGCTTGAAGGCTTCCTTAGTCAGCTCGTTGCCCTTGGATTCTTCTTCGCCGATGGAGAGCAGGCCCACACGCGGATGCTCGGAGGTCGGAAAGCGGTCCGCAAAAATCGTACGGAAATAGACATCGCCCATGATGGCGAACTGCTGCAGATTTTGCGGCTTGGAATCGACATTCGCGCCCACGTCGATCAGGATGGTCGCCGTGCCAGGCGCGGTCGGGAAGACCGCAGCCAGCGCGGGTCGGTCGACGCCCGGCAGCGTGCCCAACACCATCTTGGCGGTAGCCATGCACGCGCCGGTATTGCCGGCGCTGACGAAGCCGGCGGCCTTGCCGTCGCGTACCAGGCGCAGTCCCACGCGCATCGAAGAGTCGCGCTTGGAGCGCACCGCTTGCGCGGCCTTCTCTTGCATGCCAATCACTTCTGAGGCATGGACAATTTCAATCGGCAGGCGCTGCCACAGCGGGTGCAGTCGGAGTTCCTTGCGGATGACGGATTCGTTGCCCACCAGCAACACTTCCACGTCAAGGTGACGGGCAGCGAGTATCGCACCATCGACTTCGGGTTTAGGCGCACGGTCGGCGCCCATCGCGTCAAGGGCAATTGTGGTGGACATACTTAAACTGTTAGTCCGTTACTGCACTGCCGGTCCCGACGGACCTGTGAGTTAGCTCTTGGCTTCTTTCTGTTCGATCACTTCGCGGCCATTATAGTAGCCACACTTGGGGCATGCACGGTGCGGCAGCTTGCGCTCGTGACAGTTGGGGCAATCGGACAGCGACTGCGCCGTCAGGTGATCGTGGGAGCGGCGCTTGGATGTTCTCGCCTGGGAATGGCGCCGTTTTGGATTCGGCATGAAAAACCTCGCATCAGGACCCGTCGCCGCGGCGACCGATCGGAACTTAGCTTTGCAGCTTGTTTTTTAAGTCACTCAGCGCTGCCCAGCGCGGGTCGCCGGGTTGCTGACAGTCACACTTCTCGACGTTCAGGTTGGCGCCGCAATGCGGGCACAATCCCTTGCAGTCTTCGCGACAAACCAATTTCACGGGCGTCGCCAGCAGAACCTGCTCGCGCAAAACGTCTTCCAGCAGAAGACCATCGCCCTCATAATAGCCGATTTCAGTGTCCGCCTCGGTTATAGCGACTTCTTCCGCCCGGCGATCGACACCCAGGGGCCGATATAGCAAATCGAACGTCCAATTCACCGTGTGTTGCACGGGATCTAAGCAACGCGCGCAAGCCACTTCGAGGGTCACATCGAGTCCACCAACCACGCGGATGTCGTCAATGTTTTCCTTGTGGCCGCGATGCTCGACGATCAGTTCCGCCCGGCCTTTGGTATGCAGCGGGCCGATCTGGCGGAAGTCGGGACCAAAGTCGACCGCTCCGGGCGCGAAATCCTGGTTGAACTCCAGCTTCTGGAGTTGCAAATCAGAGACCCGAATCAGCATGGCGACACCGGCCTAACCCCTTCGTGCACAACTATTTCCCGCATAGCCAAAAGTCTCCGGCTGGAACCGGGTCTGGCAGGCCAAGCTCCTCACGGATCACTCTGGCAGGTACAGACAGGCGGGAGTCGCACTAAGGCAAAATACAAGGATAAAGTGTTGCAAATTCAGTGTCAAGGTGGGAAGCGACTGGGGCGATCACTCGTATGTTTGTCGTGTCCTTCATTTCGCCGAGACACCTTCACCGTCGGGCAGATTCGGGCAGGTGCGGTGGTAGGGGACATTTCTGCCGATGTAATGCTCCCACTCTGCCTGGGAGAGATTGCGGTTGGCGCGCTGACAATTACGCGAGGCCCATGAATGTGGGTCCACGTCCGCCAGCCACACCGCATCGGAGTCCGCGAAGGCGAGCGTCTTACCATCCGGGCTGAAGGCCACGCTACTAATGCTGAAGCTCAACATACTAATTTCCAAGGCCAAACCCCTAGCAAAGTTGGTATGGCCTTTGAGCGGTTCTCCTAGGGGAGTGCGGGTGGCCACGTCCCACAGTCGCACGGTTTTGTCGTCGCTTCCCGAAGCGAGCGTCTTGCCGTCCGGGCTGAAGGCCACGCTCGTTATTGCCTCACTGTGGCCTTTCAGGGGCTCTCCGAGAGGCTGGCGGCTCGCCACGTCCCACAGCCGCACCATTTTATCGACACTGGCCGAGGCGAGTGTCTTTCCTT
Organism: uncultured Acidobacteriaceae bacterium; assembly: GCA_963699185.1. GTDB lineage: Bacteria > Acidobacteriota > Terriglobia > Terriglobales > Acidobacteriaceae > DASRAA01. The sequence goes on from OY969419.1 coordinate 4,550,520, forward strand.
CTGGACTGAACACCACGCTCATCACCCGATCGCCGTGGCCTTCGAGCGGTTCCCCTAGAGGCTGGTGGCTCGCCACGTCCCACAGCCGCACCGTGTTGTCCCAACTGGCTGAGGCCAGCGTGTTGCCATTCGGGCTGAAAGCCACGCTTTCCACAGCGGAGGTGTGTCCAGTGAGGGGCACTCCTATCGACTTGCGGCTGGTCACATCCCACAACCGCACCGTATTGTCCACACTCCCGGAAGCAATAGTCTTGCCGTCTGCGCTGAAGGCCACGCTATGCACAGCTTCGCTGTGACCAGTGAGCGGTTCTCCGAGAGGCTGTCGACTGGCCAAGTCCCACAGTCGCACGGTCTTGTCCTGACTCCCCGCAGCAAGCGTTTTGCCATCCGGACTGAAAGCCACGCTATAGACGGCTCCGCTGTGGCCAGTGAGCGGTTCTCCGAAAGGCTGGCGGGTGGCTACGTCCCACAACCGTACTGTGCCGTCGGACTTCCCGGAGGCAAGCGTCTTGCCATCCGGGCTAAATGCTACGTTCCCCTCAAGGCCACTATAGCGTCCAAGCGGCTGCGCGAAGGGTAGTAGGCCAGTCACGTCCCACAACCGCACTGTACCGTCGCTACTTGCCGACGCAAGTGTCTTGCCATCCCGGCTGAAGGCCACACTGTTCACATAGCCCGTATGACCAGTGAGCGGTTCTGCACGAGGCTGCCGGCCAGTCACGTCCCACAATCGCACCGTCTTATCCCAACTCCCCGATGCGAGCGTATTGCCATCCGGGCTGAAGGCCACGCTATGCACAGCTCCGTTGTGGCCTCTGAGCGGTTCTCCTAGAGCCACGCGGGTGGCCACGTCCCACAGCCGGACTGTCCCATACCGACTTCCGCAGGCGAGCGTCCTGCCGTCGGGGCTGAAGGCCAGGCTCTCCACGGGATCCGTATTGCCATTGAGCGGCTCTCCAACCGGAGCGCGGGTGGCCACATCCCACAACCGCACTGTACCGTCGTCACTTGCCGAGACGAGCGTCTTGCCGTCCGGACTGAAGGCGACGCTGCTCACAAAGTCCGTATGGCCTGTTAGCGGTTCTCCGAGCTGCCGTCGGCCGGCTACGTCCCAAAGTCGCACCGTCTTATCCCAACTCCCAGATGCGAGCGTCTTGCTATCCGGGCTGAAAGCTATGCTGTTCACATAGCCGGTATGTCCTGTGAGCGGAATCTGTTGGCGGCTGGCCACGTCCCACAGCCAAACCGTACCGCCGGTACCCGCCGCAGCGACGGTCTTGCCATCCGGGCTGAAGGCTACGGTCAGCAAAATGTCGCTGCGTGCTTTGAGCGGTTCGCCAAGAGGTTTGTGGCTAGCCACGTCCCATAGCCGCACCTCGACCGAACTCACCGTGGCAAGCGTCTTACCATCTGGGCTGAAGGCAACACTCTTTACTTCCGAAGGGTGGTAGAGGTAAGTCACAAGCCGAGGGTTCGTCTCGAACGTCGTGAAGAGCGCGTTGTAAGCCTCCAGAGTATGCAGGGGCTCACGCGCTTCGATACTTAACAATGACGCCAAATCAAGGCGGTTGTCTTTCAGAGAAATTGCCATGGCCGCGAGTCGTCCCGAGTTGGCAATTATGGCCTGACGCTTAGCCTCTGCTGTTTCCTCTTTGGCAATGCCTTCCTGCCGCTTTGCTTCCTTTTCATTCTTAACGGCAGTGTCCCTTTGTCGCGCTGCTTCTGCCGCATTATCCTCGGCAGCTTTCTTCTGTGTTCGCGCTTCCGCCGCGTTATCCTCCGCAGCTCTCTTCTGGGTTCGCGCTTCCGCCGCGTTATCCTCCGCAGCTCTCTTCTGGGTTCGCGCTTCCGCCGCGTTATCCTCTGCAGCTCTCTTCTGTGTTCGCGCTTCTGCCGCGTTTTCGGAGGCTATCACTGTCTCGCGCTGGGCGGCGTTCTTCTGCAGGAACGCATAAATGGCCAATCCCACGGCAATCAGGAACGCGATCGCCACACCGGCAATGATAGTGCGCTGGGTCCGAGTAGTCGCCTGCCGGCTGGCGAGGATGTACAGCGATTGCAGCGTTGTCGGCGACGGTTCTTTTCCTGAACTCTTGGCGACCCACTGCTCCGCTTCACGCAGGTCCTTGCCCCGGAGCACGAAGCTGCTGTCTTTCCCTTCTCTTTCCCATTCCTTGGCGCGCGTCAGCAGGCGCGTGTGCGCCTGCGTCCAGACCAGGTCGGTGTCGAGCGACTTGATCAGCGCTGCGAAGTTTTCATCGAATCGAACATCGCCATCAAAGTCGATGCGCTGAAACTTGCCTAGAGTTTCGGGGAGGGCGTCATCTGGGACCGGACGATAGAAAATCGGAACCATTCGCTTGTGGTTGGTTACCGCATGGTCGATCTCTTTCCTGCAGTTGGCCGAGGCTACCGACTCCGGACTGATGATGAACAGAAAATTGTCCGCGGCTTCGATGTTCGCGAAGATTTCCTGCTGCCATTCCGCCGTGAGCGGAATGTCTTTCCAGTCGACCCAGGGTTCTCGTTTCTGCGCAACAAGGGCGTCGCCCAGCTTGCGAACGAAGTCCTTGTCTTTGCGCGAGTATGAGATGAAGACCTGTGCCACGCTGTCTCACCTTCAGAGGCCTCGCGGGAGGATGCGCCGCCCGCCATTGCCCCACCAGCTTACCGGACGCTCGCGAACTTAAGAATCCGATTGCCCAGGATTAATGGAGGAGGATATTACCACCGTTTCCGGCTAGCCCAAATTGTCATTCGGTGCGGCTGGTTACTTTCGTTTCTTTCGCCCTCCGATCTTTCTTGCCCGCCGCTTCCACGACGCTTAGAACCGAGTCGTGGGCTAGGGAGATGTGTCCCTACCCGCACCGGGGCCTCGACACGTGGGCACTTGGCTCTTTGATAATTTTCCCATTTCGGAACCTACGATGCGCCGGCCGCCCCGCAACCTGAGCTAAGCTCTTTGTTTGCAGGACTTTGCCTGTAAGTACCTTTGCTTGGAGGACTTTACGCAGAACGGCGCTCTAAGTTATTTGTTTTCAGGATGGGGGGTGGGGGTACCCCCGAATCTTCAAGCATCCTCCATTTGATCGAAATCCGAGCAGTTGATTGTGCTGAGCACTCTAGTTTCCGACGACCGGATGGGTATTCACTAGAATGCCCGACTGCGCCTGGCAGTTGCGAGCCTCTAGCTATAACCGTTCTGCTACCTACCGCTTCAGCCGGTGACGCCAAAGAAACCTGACCCGAAATCCGCTGTCCGAATTCGGTCATCGCAGTCTCTGCGATGGACGACCGAAGGCGCCGGTCCCGACCCAACCTCATGGCAACAAATGAGTTGAACTTCCCGAGGCTTGGCAGCGTAACTGCTTGTACGAATAGTAGGGAGAGTTTCGCATGCACGATATTCGCCTCGCGCTTCGGCAATTGCGCAAGTCACCTGGGTTTGCGCTGACCGTCATTCTTACGATTGCGCTGGGAATCGGCGCGAACACAGCCATTTTCACGCTGGTGCACGCGGTGCTGATGAAGTCGCTGCCGGTGGTCGATCCCAAAACGCTTTATCGCGTGGGCGACAAGGATGACTGCTGCGTGAATGGCGGTTTTATCGACGAAGATGGGGACTTCGATCTTTTCTCGTACGAGTTGTACAAGCATCTCCGCGATTCGACGCCGGAGTTTGAGCAACTTGCGGCGATGCAGTCCGGGCAAAACATCATGACAGTGCGGCGAGGCTCGGAACCCGCCAAAGCACAGCGCAGCGAGTACGTATCGGGAAATTATTTCTCGACGTTCGGAATTGGAGCCGTTCGCCGGGCGCATGTTGACGCCCACGGACGACACCACCGGCGCTGCTCCCGCCGTAGTGATGAGCTACCAGGCGTGGCAGTCGGACTACGGTGGCGACCCTTCGATCGTCGGTTCCACGTTGTATATTCAGGGCCAGCCGGTGACAGTTGTGGGAATTGCCCCGCCCGGGATTCTTTGGCGACCGGATTCGCAGCAGTCCGCCGGCGCTATGGATTCCCCTGGCGATCGAGCCGGTGATTGACGGGGAAAACTCGCTACTGCATGTGCCGGACAGCAATTGGCTCTACGCTGTCGGCCGCGTGAAGCCGGGAACGCAAATTGGGCCACTACAGGCGAAGATGTCCACGACGCTGCGCGTGTGGCTGGGAACCCAGCGAGGAATACACCGGAAACGGCGGATCGACCGTCATTCCGAAGCAGCATGTAGTGATTACTCCAGGCGGCGCGGGCATACAGAACCTGCAGCAGGAAACCGGCAAAGGACTTTACCTGCTGATGGCCATCTCGGGTCTGGTGTTGCTGGTGGCCTGCGCTAACGTAGCGAATCTGCTGCTGGCACGGGGCGCGACGCGGAAGGCGGAGACGTCAATCCGCATGGCGCTGGGAGCGGCGCGCAGCCGGCTGATCCGGCAGATGCTGACGGAGAGCGTTCTGTTGGCCTGCATGGGCGGGCTCGCGGGACTGGCGGTAGCTTATGCGGGAACGAGGACCATTCTGGCGCTGGCATTTCCTGATGCGGTCCACTTGCCGATCGAGGCGAGTCCGTCACTGCCGGTGCTGGGATTCGCGTTCCTGCTGTCGCTGTTGACGGGAGTGGTGTTCGGGATCGTGCCGGCGTGGATCACTTCGCACTCCGATCCAGCCGAGGCGCTGCGTGGCGTGAACCGCTCGACGCGCGACCACGCCGTCGCTGCCGCAGAAGTCGCTGATCGTGTTCCAGGCTGCGTTGTCGCTGGTGATGCTGGTCAGTGCCGGAATGCTGACCAAGAGTTTGCGCAATATGGAACGTCAGGATTTCGGCATCCAGACGGCCGACCGCTACGTGGTGCACCTCGATCCGGCCGGCGCCGGATACACCCCGGAGAAGCTGCCCGGCGTTGTATCAGGCCTTGGAGCAGCGCTTCGCAGCGGTGCCCGGAGTGCAAAGTGTCGGGGCTGGCGTTATATAGCACCCTGGAAGGCAACAATTGGGGCGAGGAAGTCTTCGTTGAAGGGCGCCCCGATCCGGGGCCGAACGCCCACAACGGGTCATCGTGGGACCGGGTGAGTCCCAAGTTTTTTGAAACCGTCGGGCAACCGGTGATTCGTGGGCGCGGCTTCACCGATGCGGATACTGCCACCTCGCAGAAGGTGGCAGTCGTGAACCAGACGTTCGTCAAGAAGTTCTTCCCTAAAGAAGATCCGATTGGCCGCCACTTTGGCGTTTTTGAAGTGAAGTTTGCCGGATCGTTCGAGATCGTGGGCGTCGTGGCCGACGCCAAGTACACCAACCCTCGCAGGGACGTGCGGCCGATGTATTTTCGACCGTTGAACCAACAGTCGGTGGTCACGGCGCCCGAACGAAGTAATGGCTGAAGGGCGGTCGCTCTACATCAACTCCATTACACTGCATTTCAAGCAGCCTCCGCAGAATGTGGATACCCTGGTGCGGCGTACTCTGGCCGACATCGATCCCAACCTGACGGTCATCGATCTGCATTCGCTCGACTACCAGGTGGCCGACAACTTCAACCAGGAGCGGCTGATCGCCCGCCTGACCATGTTGTTCGGCGCGCTGGCGCTGGTGCTGGCGTCAGTAGGACTGTATGGCATTACGTCGTATGCAGTGGCGCGGCGCACCAGCGAGATCGGATTGCGTATGGCCCTGGGCGCGGACCGCGGCAATGTGGTGCGCATGGTGCTGCGCGGTGCGTTCCTGCTGGTGGTCATTGGAGTTGGCGGTGGGAATTGTCCATGGCGCTGGTCGGTGGCCGCTTCATGGCTGACCAGTTGTATGGCGTTCGCCCTTACGATCCATTGAGCATTGCGGTTGCGATCGTTGTCTTGTCGCTGTCGGCGGCGCTGGCGGGGTTCATTCCGGCACGACGGGCCGCCAGTATCGAGCCCATGCAGGCGCTGCGCACGGAGTAGGTGACGCGGCAAGATGTACCTGGTCAGCGCCGCACAGCCGGCGCGAACCTGGGCACCAGATTACGACTGCCATCCGAAGAACGCCATCGTCACCCCGAAGGTGTCGATGAACCCGTGGGCCAGAATGCAGACCCACAGGTTGCGTCCTGACAACAGGTAAGCTGCGCCGAGCACCAGTCCGGCCATGCCGGAGTCGATGATTCCCGCGGGACCTTTGTAGTAGTGCCCATATCCGAAGAGCACGGAGACGATCAGTACGGCCACCCAGTACGCCGCCTTGGAACGGCCGCCTACGTCGGCGGTGCGCGTCAGCAGGTAGCCGCGGTAGCCGATCTCCTCGCCAAACGCGGCGAAGGTCCACACCAGTAACAGCCATTGCAGAGCGACCATCGCGTGGCCTGTAATCTCTTCAGAACCACTGGGCGCGATTGCCGGGGGCCAGAAGTGCGCGGTAAGGGGATCGACTACAAATTGACCCAGAAGCACTCTCACGGCGGCCGCTGCAAGCGCGAACAGAATGGTGCGACGCCACGAAGCAGGCCAGCCGAGTCCGATCACATTCCATCCGCCGTCACGCACCCGCAGCGAGATCAGTCCGATGACAAAAAGGATGGGCACTTCGTTGGGAACGACGTGATAGACGTTGTGGCCGATCACGATGGCGCTGCCTACGACAAGCTCGGCCAGCGAGAGCCAGCGTTGCGCGACGGTTAGTGGGCCTGGATCGGACGGCGCCGAACCAAATACCCGTCGTGAAAAGGTCTTGGCGGCGTCAATCGGCTTGTTCATTTTTTGGATTCCTCATCAGCACTCTTTTGCGGAGTTAGCGCGGCGGTAATGCGCGCGATTTGCGATATTGGCGGACGCACCACAAGGCGAAGCGGGTGGTCAGCACCACCAGCCCGCAACCGACGAACAGTCCGGCCGGCACGATCCACCAACCCAGCAGTTCTCTGCCGCCCACTGGGACCGCTCCGAATCCCATCCGTAGCGAGAGTTCGTAATCGTCGGGGCCACTCTCCAGAAACTCAACTGGCAAGCTCTGGAAGTGGAACGAGTTGCATGTTGAGGGCTGCGGCCTGCTTAGCTGTCCAACGTAGTTGGTGCTGTCGGTATTTGGCTTCGTAGTACTCGATTCCCTGATCCACATACTGTTGACCGAACTTGAGCATGCGATAAACGAGTCGAGCCAAGGTGTGCGCCATCGCTGTGATCGCTTTGGGCGCCCCGAGTCTGGATCGCAGGCGACGAAACTTTGCGCCCAGTGCGCTCCGGCTCCGTATCAGGCTCCAGGCAGCCAGGCGCAAAGCGGTGGCCGCCCGATTCACTACGCGCCTGGTCCCGCGCTTGAGCACCTTGCCGCCACTGGTGCGATTGTCCGGGCACAAGCCGAGCCACGAAGCGAAGTGCTTCTCTGTTTTCCATCGGCTCATGTCCAGTCCCACCTCCGATATCACCGTCTGCGCAATCCGGACGTCGATGCTGTCGATCTGAGTCAGGTCCACCCCGGTGATACGGTACAAATGCCCCCGCAGATCAAAGTGCGGCTGGCGCGGGCGCGAACCTTTCCCGCGACGAGTGGGTTGCGGTATTGGGTCGCTGGCCGGATCGACTTTGGCCTCCATCCTGTGCAGATGTTCGTCGATTCGCTGGTCGCATGACCGAATCTTTTCCTGATACGTGTCGTAGAGTTCCAGGCTCTGCGCCACCACGAATAGCAACTCCTCGCGCCACGTTCCTTCCAAGCTGCGAGCGATCTCCTGATGAGTGGCGCGAATGCGCGCGTGCTTATGTCGCGCCAATCTCTCGGGGTCACGTTCTCCCCGGACGATGTCTCGCAGGATGGCCATTCCAGTCGTACCACTGATATCGCTGATCACATTGGCCAACTGGATGTTCATCTCGGTCAACGCCTTCTGCATGTGTTGGACACACATCGCCGCTGCCGCCACCAGATTTTCTCGCTGGCGCAGATAGCTGCGCAGCACGCGGATCTCTTCGGCCGGTCGGAATGCCTTGTTCAAAAGCCCAAAGGTGTGCAGCTTCTGCAACCATTGGCATTCCTGCACATCCGTCTTGCGTCCCGGCAGTGTTTTCGTGTGCTGAGCATGCGCCACGTTCACTTCCAACCCGTAACTTTCCAGCACGTCGTACAGGGCCGTCCAGTACACGCCAGTCGCCTGCATGACTACCGTTTGGATTCGGCAGTTCTTTAGCCAGCGTGCCATCCGATGGAGGTCGGCTGTGAAGCTGCCGAAACTTTGTATCGGCTCTGCGTCGCGGTCTGTGGGTACGGCCACGTAATGCTCTGCGCTTCCCACATCGATCCCCGCTGCATTTACATTCAGTAGTGGAAGTCCTTCGGTCGGATCCACTTTCCCGGCTGTCTTCCTTCGCTTGCTTGGTTGCTTCGGGCCTTTCGGCATAGACTGATCCCTCCAACTGAAGTCAGACGGACCCGGCCCGGTTGCGAATCGGTTTATGAATCTCTCCAACGGGGTCGAGCCAGCTGATCAACGTCAGCCGACTGCCACCAACTCACTGATCGCCAGGAACCGGAGCCATACTCGGAAACGGGCACAGGGGCACCATATTTGCCGCGGCCTTGACTGCCGGGTACGTCGCTGTCAGCATCTCACTCTGATTCCGTTTCTGGTACCACTGACAGCGCCCCGCTGTCCGTTACTCGGAAGTAGCCACAAGCCCGCTGTGCGGGGATGGATTGTTTTCAACAGGGCGGAGAGAACGAGAGTTACCCCGAGAAAATATCCCAGCAGCGAGCCCATCAGGACAAAGAATCCGGCTACGCTCAGGCTTGCCCAGCGAAACAGGCCCTCGAGGATCCGCAACGGCGAGCGGCTAACTTCTGCCCGCGCCAGCAGGTCGTCGGTCGTGTACTGGCTGGCCAATTCCTCGGGAGTACCGAGACGGGCGATTGCCGCGTCGACTCCGACGGCCGTGACTTCTCCGCCAGCCGCCGCCTTGTCTGTGATGTGGCTGCGCATTTCTTTGACGATCTCGCGGACGTCGTCGTCGTTCATGCCGCGCAACCGCTGCCGCAATCTGCTCAGGTAGGCTTCAATCTCTTGCTGCGCATCGCCTGACGTGGTCATCTATTTCCCCTTCGCAAGTGGAGCGAGCAGCCGATCCATGCTGGATGAAAACCGCGTCCACATCGCGGCCATCTCACGGCCACGCTGTCTTCCGGCTGGCGTAAGCGCGTAGTATTTTCGCGGGTGTCCGGCGTCCGACTCCACCCACTCGCTTCGTACCAGGCCCATCACCTTCAGGCGGCTGAGAAGTGGATATACGGTTCCCTCCGATATAACCAGATCGGAATCGCTCTCCAGCCGCTGCAGAATCTCGAGCCCGTAGAGTTTTCCGTCCCACAGAGCCGCCAGGATGGCCAGCTCAAGGCATCCCTTACGGAGTTGGACCTCCCATTTGTCGCTGGTTTCCTGCCCGCTCGTCGCTCGCGCCTTCATTTCGAACTATACCTTGCATTACAAGGTATCTTGTTGTCAAGAGCAAAGACGTCGATTCTGGGGAGTCCCCGCGCTGTCCGGCGTTCGTCACTTCGCCACTCGCCATTTACACTGCAAGCAGCCCAAACATCATGACTTTGAAACTCACAGCAGAGCATCTGGAACAAGTGCGCCGTCACGGCGAGGCAACTTATCCGCACGAGTGCTGCGGCGTGCTGACGGGCGAGCTGCTGCCGGACGGCGCCAAGATTGTGCGAGCGGTGGTGCAATGCGCGAACGCACACAACGATCCGACGAGGAGCTGGTATCAGATCGATCCGCGAGAGTTGATGCGGATTCAACGCGAAGCGTACGAACGAGGAGAAGACGTCATCGGCTTCTACCATTCGCATCCAGACGACCCGGCGAACTGGTCGGCCAGCGACCTGGAGGAAGCGCATTGGACAGGCTGCTCGTACATGATTACCAGTGTCGATCAAGGTAAAGCCGTGCAGACCAACTCGTTCGAATTAGCGGGCGATGAGACCAGCAAGCGGTTCGAAGACGAAGAGATCGTGGTGGAATGAGTACAAACGGGAGAGCGAGAGCGGTGAACGAATGAAGGGATTCACGACCAAAGCCATTCACGGAGAACCGGTCAAGAGAGACGCGCACGGCACGCTGCGGATGCCGGTGTACGACAGCGTGGCCTTCGAGCACGAGACCGCCGAAAACATGCAGGCTGCCTTCGAGGGACGGCTGCCGTCGCATTCCTACAGCCGCATCTCCAACCCGACCGTCGAAGACTACGAGCAGCGCGTGCGTCTGCTGGCGGACGCGCTGGGTGTCATCGCAGTTTCGTCAGGCATGGCCGCCATCAGCAACGTGATCCTGGCGCTGGCAGAGGCGGGAACGAACATCGTTACTACGCGCTCGCTGTTCGGCAACACCTATTCCCTGCTCGAGAGCACCTTGCGGCCGTGGGGACTGGACATCAGCTACGTCGATCTGTCGAACGCCGATGCGCTGGCCGCTGCCATCGACGAGAACACGCGCGCGGTTTTTCTGGAAACTATCACCAACCCGCAGCTCCAGGTCATCGACGTGGAGGCAGTGGCGAACGTCGCTCACGCCCGCAACGTGCCGGTGATTGTCGACGGCACGGTGACCTCTCCCTACCTCTTCCGGGCAAAGGAGTTCGGAGCGGACCTGGAAGTGATGGCCTCCACCAAGTACATTTCCGGCGGTGCGACTTCGGTCGGCGGGCTGATACTCGATTACGGAACGTTCAACTGGCGGCGCAATCCCAAGGTCGCTCCCTGGGTGGCGAAGTTTGGACCCAGTGCGCTGCTCACATGGATGCGCGCCGACGTGTACCGCAACCTGGGATCGTGTCTGTCGCCGCACAACGCCTACCTGCAAACGCTGGGACTGGAGACCCTGAGCCTGCGCGCGGAAAGGAGCTGCGAAAACGCGCTGGCGATTGCAGAGTTCCTGGAGCGTGGCCACGATAAAGTCCGCGCGGTAAACTACCCGGGATTGCCGAGCTCCAAGTATCACGAGATTGCGAAGCGGCAATTCCCAAACGGCTTCGGCGGCATTCTAACTTTTGATCTAGGCAACAAGGCGGAGTGCTTCGCCTTCATGGACAGCCTGCGGCTCGTCCGGCGGGCGACGAACCTCAACGACAACAAGAGCCTCATCCTTCATCCCGCATCGACGATTTACTGCGAGTACTCGCCCGTCGAAAAGGAAGAAATGAACGTGAGCGACTCGATGCTGAGGCTCTCCGTCGGCATCGAAGATGTGGATGACATCCTCGAGGACCTGCAAATTGCGCTATCGATACTGTGACGGCGTGATTGGTCGCTCTCGATCCACCGTCCCACAAGCGCAGCCAAGAGTGTCGTCGGCACGCGAGTTTTCGACGGTGACAGAGGCGCCCGGTAGCGCGGAAGGAAAGCATTTCGCCGCTATGGCAAACTGCTTTGGGAGGAAACAGCTATGACGCGAGTGGGCAGGGGAATGCTGATTGGATGGGTCGTGTTGCTGGCTGTGTTAGCGATCGGCATTACCTTCACGGTTGGTTGGCGGCCGTTCATCGGGCCCCGCGCGCGTCCGCTGACCGATCGCACATTCGAGCGCACGCCGCAGCGGTTGGAGCGCGGGCGCTACATTGCAACTGCGTTGTCGGGCTGCATCTACTGCCATTCGCCGCATGATTGGGCCGCTCCCGGAACCCCCTTCGTGGCTGGAAAGGAAGGTGCGGGCGACGTACAGCCGTACGCCGACCTACCCGGAAAAATCGTCGCTTCCAACCTCACTCCCGACCCCGAAACTGGGGCCGGCACTTGGTCAGACGATCAACTGGCGCGTGCCATCAGAGAAGGGATCGGCCACGATGGCCGGGCGCTCTTCCCGATGATGCCCTACACCCATTTCCGCACGATGTCGGATGAGGACCTGGCGTCGGTCATCGTCTATCTGAGATCGCTGACACCTGTGCGCAACCCACTACCCAAGACGGAAATCATCTTTCCGGTGAAGTATCTGATCCGCAACGTACCCGAACCTTTGACGTCTCCGGTGAGCGACGGCGACATCGCTTCCGATCCTGTCAAATACGGGCAACACCTGGCTAACCTGGCGGGATGCGACGACTGTCACACCCCACACATGGAAGGCAAGACGGTGCCTGGCATGGAATATGCGGGTGGTATGCCGTTCCCCGGTCCGTGGGGAAACGTCGCCAGCGCGAATCTGACGCCTGACTCCACCGGCATCATCTATTATGACGAGGCCTTTTTCGTGAATGTTCTCCGCACCGGATCGGTGAACGGGCAGCAACTAAACCCGATCATGCCGGTCATGGTCTATAAAAACCTCACCGACAGTGACCTGAAAGCAATCTTTGCGTACCTGCACACCCTCAAACCGGTCAAGCATAAGGTCGACAACACGCAGCCGCCGACAGCCTGCAAATTGTGCGGGCAGAGACACGGCGGAGGGGACAAAAACTAGACCCAGCCCGCAACTAAAAAAGCCGGGCGATGTGAACCCGGCCTTTCGTGTCACAAATCGACTGAGGTGTTATAGGGTCAGTTTTCGGCGCAGCATTCCAGCGATACCTGCGACGCTGGTGCCGAGCAAGAGAAGGGTGCCCGGCTCTGGACTCTGCGATCCCTGCCCCGACAGCGGAGCGATGTCGTCCAAGGTGTTCGCAAGGAACGGCTCCGTGACAAAGGTCGCGGTGCCGATATTTCCAGTAGACGTGTAATCGGCGAACTCCAGGAAGCCGCTGTTTGACGCAACGAAGAGAAGCCCCTTTCCGTTTTCGGCAGCCTGATCGAAGTTCCCGGTCCCTTGAATTGTCCCCAGAACGTTGCCGGCCGTATCGATCTGCTGAATGAAATTGCCACTATTGACAATTAGGTCTTTGGAAAAAGGATCATAGCTGATCCCGTGCGCCCATAGACCCGTTGTAATTCTGGTGGTCACGAAGCTCGAGCCGTTGAACACGATGGAACCGAAGTTACCCTTGCCTCCGTCGGGAGCGGTCGTGTAGTAGTACTGACTCGTGACTGGATCGAAGATCACACCGCGAATATCGGTGTCGCTGCCAGTCACGGGATACGAGGTCCCGGCTGTACCAAATGGCAGACCGACCACCGAGATGAATGCATTCTGTCCATTGGCCATGTTCCACACGGCCGAATTGTTTGACGTCAATGCCAGGTGATACGACTGCCCGGCAGATCCCACGCTCACGTTCGTAACCGGTCCGCCCATCGGCGACTCTTCGCTCACAAACCCAGAGCTCTGTCCGGCGATCATGAGGTTCTTATTGATCGGATCGAACAAAATGCCGTCTGCCCCCGGGGTGGGTGTCAGATCGGTGATCGTGCCCAGAGTGAAGCTCACACCCGGATCGTAGGTGAAGCCAACGCTGTGGACATTGTTCCCTCCGCCGAATGTGGTGAAGTAAATCGTGCCCGTGATGTTTGCTGCGAAACCGGCAGTGCCATATAGCAGCAGTGCGGTGACGCAAAATGCGCGCAAGCTTCTCATTTTGACTTCCTTTCAAGGACTTGTCGTGAGGGGTGCCAGCAGCTCATGGTACAACCGAAGACGTTACCTGTGGTTTAAAATTCAGTTCCCTAGCAGCTCTGCCTGCAAAAATTACTCAACCCCACCGGGGCTGTGCAATCGGGTCGCCAATGCAGGTGTTTATAAGTTACTGAGTTAATGAACGTACGCTCTCAGTAACAGCACTCCTATTGCCCAACTATTGCAGTAGGTTGCAACTTTAGTTGAAAGCATTTTCCCATTCGCGAGATGCCATGGCCACTAGGTGTCAGCCACCATGCCTAAAGGAGGTGTACGCCGGTAACCTAAGTGGTGCGACGTGGCCTTTTTCCTAAATGCTCTGCGCACTGGGTCGGTGAATCGGCAGCAACTAAGCCCGATCATGCCGGTCGTGGTCTATAAGAAGCTCAACGACAGCGACCTGAAAGCCATATTCGCCGACCTGCACACCCTCAAACCGGTGAAGCATAAGGTCGACAACACGCGGCCGCCGACAGCCTGCAAACTGTGCAAGCAGAGACATGGCGAAGGGGACAAGAACTAAGCGAGCGGCGCATAGCAGGATGAAACTGTTCGACAAAGTTGGGCCCTGAGACAAGCGAGGCCGGGTTTCGTGAACCCGGCCTGCATGCATAGCGAGTAGTTAATCTGTTTAGCGGTGCAACTTGCGGCGCAACATTCCAGCGATGCCCACCACGCTCGTTCCGAACAAAGCAAGCGTGCCCGGTTCGGGGGTACTCGTGCCTGCGGTCAGATTGAACGCGTGCTCCTGTCCATTGTTAAACCAACTGTTGTAGCAGGCTCCGTTCGTCAGGTTGCACTCCAGCCCGGTCTGTGTTGAATTGAAGTTTGTCGTCTCCCAGTAGAAGGAGGAGTAGCTCGTGTCGGTGATTGGGCCGTTATGCAATGCAAGGTGATATAGAACACCGCCCTGCAGCGCGACGCTAAGACCGAAGGTGTCGTCGTACTCGCAAAGGAAGCCAAGTACGGTGCAACCATTCGCCGTCAGTGTGTGCGTACTTAGCGCCAAGTTCCCGGTGCCAAGGATGTTGCTGAAGTCGGGATTGCCACCTGTATCGCCGGTGATCCACCAAGTGATGGATCCGGCGTATCCTGGAGACGTTTCAATGTCCCAGAACTCGACTCCTGTAATGGTAGCTGCGGACGTTAGTGTGAAGTCCTCCGTCTGGACCCACTCCGTGGCCTCGTTGCCGTTTTGCTGGTTTGGGCCACCGTTGTTGTAGACGATGCCGGCGTGTGCAAATGTTCCGAAGAACAGCAGCATCGCCAGCGCAGCCAAGACTACTCTTGATTTTCCCATTCATTTCCTCCTAGCGGACTTCACTAATACTTCCTGGTGGACTTAGTGTACTCGAACTAGCCCGTAGTGATACTGCGCAATTCACCCGCCAAACCAAGGCTGGTCTAAGCTATTGAATTTATTGAGCAAATGGACTCGACCTAATCTTGGTAAGGCGGAAATGTGAAAACTATTGCATCTTTATGGAACTATTGTGCCTAATTGGCACTACACACAAATGCAGGGGGGGCAGTTGGGTCGCGGCAGACTGGCCGCACGTGCTCAATTCGGAACTGAGCTGGGCGGACCGATCGGAGCCGGCATGCCTGCTGGTGGCTTCATCAATCCAAGGTTGGTCAGGTACGCGATGGTGCGTTGCGCCGCGCCGTCAAACACCAGTTGGCAGTTGATGAACTGGGTGTTCTCCCACATGACATCGCCTCCACCGTAAATGATCTTGCATTCGGTGAAGATGCAATTCAAGTAGCGCTTGCCGTCCATGTAGATGGTCTCGCCTTTGGGCGTCCACTTTTCGATGACCTGCATGAGTCCGTCTCCTGGCCTGGAGAATTATGGTGAGGCGCTTGCTGGTGTGAAGAGCAGGCCTGCCATGATTCTATAGCGGAGCCGCGCGGGAGTCCGCAGATGGGGCCTGGTTTCGCAGCAAAACGAAACCGGCCGCGCAGGCGACCGGTCTGACAGAAACCGAGTTTGCGAACTCTACGGTTGCGGTGGACGCAGCGTCTGCAACTTCTGGCCTGCAAGTTGTCCCACCGGGCCGGTCGGGTCCGCCTTCTGCATCTGCTCGTAGAGCTTGCGGGCTTCCAGCGGCTGGTGATTGCCCTCGTAGAGGTTGGCCAACTCGAACTGGGCGGTAGTGATGCCAACTGAAGTCGTCGGACTCGCGATCAGACTCTTGTAGAGGTCGATCGCCTGCTGTGTCTTACCGGCGTCCTGGTCGATCGACGCCAGCGCCAGCTTCGCCAGACTGGCGACTTCCTTGTCGCGGCTGCTGGCTACATCTTGCAATTGCTTTTCGGCGGCGGCATTGTCGCCCATGTCATGCAGCGTTATGCCAGCGAAGTACCGCGCGATGCGGCCATTGCGGGTAAAGGAATACTTGTCGGCAATGCGGGTGAAATCGGCGTTCGCTGCCTTGGCGCGCTCGGCCGAGGAGGCGTAGCTCAGAATTTCCGGCGAGGGCGGCTCCCCTGCGGGACGAATGGGGGCATTGTATTTCTGCAGGGCGCCAGCTAGCTCGTCGCTGGCTTGCCTGTTGCGGTAATCCACATACGCCCAGATGCCCAGCGCCGCGGCCGCCGCGATCGCCACAATAACGGCTGCGGCAATCAGTTTGGAGCGGTGCTCCACTGCCCAGGAAATGGTGTCAGCGGTAGTTTCCGCGAACGCGTTCTCTTTCAGTTGATGTCTGGTATAACTGCGCACGGTTGGTCCTTGTTTGATCTGCCACTAGGCGGGAAACCTCAATTTTAACAAGGAGTTGAATGGAGGGTCAAACCGGGAAGGACCTGGTTGTGATCTTAACGCTGCCGGGGTAGAATCCCCGATACCTTCAGGCTGTCGCGGCTTTCGGCGGCGAAGCAATATACATTCCGCAAAGGGAGAGAATATGCACACGTCTGTCGTGAAACAAGTACCGTCAAGGCGCCAGTTTTTACAAGTGGGCGCAACCGCCGCTGCGGCCGGATTGCTGGCTTCGGGCCTGGAATTGGCCCTCCCGATGTCGGCCGACGCGCAGAGTACGCTTACCCCGGATGCAGCATTGGCGGAACTGATGGAAGGCAACAAGCGATTTATCGCAGGGCGCATGACCGCTTACGACCATGATCTTGCCATTCTCAAGGAGCATACGGTCGAAAAACAGGAACCGTTCGCCGCGGTTCTGTCGTGCGCGGATTCGCGCGTCCCGGTTGAACTCATCTTCGATCAGAGTATCGGTCATATCTTTGTCACGCGAGTGGCGGGAAACGTCGTCACGCCGGAGATTATCGCCAGTCTGGAATATGGAGCCGCGGTTCTGGGAACGAAGGTGATCCTGGTCATGGGACACGCCAACTGTGGAGCGGTTAGCGCAGCCATCAAGGGCAAAGACGTTCCTGGGCAAATCAGCACGTTGTTTACGCTGATCCGACCTGCGGTGGATCAGGCCGGGACGAATCTCGAAGCCGCGATCAAGGCAAATGCCAAAATCCAGGCGAACTTGCTCAGCCGCGCATCGACCGTCGCTTCCAGCATGGTTAAAGAAGGAAAGCTGAAGGTCGTGGCGGGCTACTACGACCTGGGCACGGGCGCCGTCACGCTGATCGACTAGTGCTTAGTTGCGAAGATTAGCGTAATATGGTTGCGGGTGGACGTTGCGCACTTCACGTTTGGTCCACTCAAAGGGGACGGCATTCTTATTGTAGACGGCGATGAAGCGGTCGATGGCCTCTCGTACCTCGCCCGGCGAAGTGAAACTGGCTCCACGCAGAGCGCGCCGGCTCAGGATGCTGAACCAGCACTCAATCTGATTCAGCCAGGAGGCGTGTGTGGGCGTGAAATGGAGGTGCACGTTGCCGTGCTGGGCCAGCCAGCGGTCGTGCTTGGGCTTGTGGGTATTGAGGTTGTCCAGACTCACGTGTAGTTCCCGCCGTGGGTAGAGTGCCACCAGTTCATTCATAAACGCCAGGAAGTCGCGTCGGCGACGGCGAGGGGCGTGTCCTCCGAAGACTTTGCCGGTGAGCACGTCCAGAGCGGCAAATAAGGTGGTTGTGCCGTGGCGCTTGTATTCGTGGTTGAAGCCGGTCACCGCCTTGCCGTTGGGCAGTTTCAAATAGCCCTGGGCTCGTTCCAGAGCTTGGATATGCGGCTTTTCGTCGACCGACAGCACCACCGCATTCTCCGGGGGGTGCAGATAGAGCCCCACGATATCGGCCGCCTTGGCGGCAAACTGAGGATCCGTCGAGATACACCAACTGCGCCGCCGCTGCAGCTGAATGCCTCGGGCCCGCAACACCCGCCAGACCTCATGTTTGGACACATCGCCCAGCGACTGGGCCAGCAGCGCCCCGCTCCAGGTGGCGTACCCCGACGGGGCGGCTCGTCCAGTGTAACCAGAATCCGGTTCTCCGTATTCTCGTCATACCGCCGCACTGCCCCGGGCCGCGGCGCATCCTGCAACCCACGCAGACCGTCGCGACGGAAGCGCACCCGCCATTTGCTGACCCGCGCGGCGCGCATGCGCAGTGTGCGGGCGATCGGGATCGTGCCTTGCCCATCCGCGGCCAGCAAAATGATCTTCGCGCGCTCGGCGAGGCGGCGTTCGGTTTTACCCGCGCGCACCCATCCTTCCAGGGTGGAGCGGTCCTCTTGGGTTAGGGTGACCACTGTCGGGCGTTTGCTCACGCCCGATCATGCCATATAACGTATTCCTTTGCAACTAAGTACTAGCCTGGCCGATGTGGCTCGAGTTCGCTGATCGCGGCCTTCTGTGCAGTCCCCCCGTGGCGTATAATATTTTCGTTTTCAGGCCTCAAGGGATGTGCTGGACTGACTGAAAGTGTTCTTGGCGCATCGGCCACCCGCGCGCTTCGAGGAGTATCCAAATGAAGCAATCCACCATTCTGAAAGTTCTTTGCGCGGCGCTCTTTATCGTCACGATCGCATGGGCGCCAGAGTCGGTTCTTGCACGAAGTGGCGGTGGTGGTCACGGCGGCGGCTTCCACGGTGGCGGCGGTGGTGGTTTTCACGGCGGTGGTGGATCGTTTCACGGCGGTGGCTATTCCGGCGGCGGTGGTGGTTACCACGGTGGCGGTAGCGGCTATCACGGAGGCGGCTACTATGGCGGATATCACGGTGGAGGATACGGCTGGCACGGCGGTGGCTACTACGGTTGGCGCGGCGGCTATGGTGGCTGGGGAGGCGGCTACTGGGGCTCTCCTCGCTACGGCTATGGATGGGGATTCAGTATCGGCTTCAACTGGGGACCATTCTGGGGCGGATACGGATACCCGTATGGCTACGCTGCGGCCCCCTACTATTATCCGTACTATTACCCGTATCCTTACTACGTTCCAGCCGCGCCGGCCGGCTACGTTAATAACTCGAGTCCGAGCAGTGACGATAACGCCTATTCTTCTGACCAAAGCGGCTCCTACGTTCCCGATGACTATTCGGCGCAGCAATCGAGCGCTCCAGCACAGCAATGGAGCACCCCCACTCGGCAATCGAACGTTCCTACACCGCGAACCGCTCCTACCGCGAACTCGCCGACCATTCGAAATGCGTCGTACACCTCGACGGCTCCGCACCATGCGACGAATGCAAGCGCCGGCACGTCGAGCAACTACCGGCCCGTAAGCTCAACCTCGCGTCAGCTTGCGATGCGCCCTGAAGTACAGAATGTAATTCGAGCCCTTCGTGGAATGCCGCCCGCTGCTCGCGAGCGCCAGATCGACTCCGGCCGGTACAGCAACCTCACTCCCAAGGAGCTTGAGTTCGTGCGGTACGCCGCCGATCTTCCTCCGGCCTAGGAAACAGGAACTGAGGCCGCAAGCACTTGCGTGCGAACTGCGCGATCAGCCTGTCTTAGGTGACGGGCTCTCGCCTTGTGCCCCCAGAACTACCAGACGTTCCCTGCCCCCGGTGTGTAGCTGGCAGCGTCGACGGTATTGGCGATTACGGTGTCGGCCTGTATCACGCCGCTGCACCGTAATGTAGCGGCATTTACTTCGACCTGCGTGCCGTTGATCTCGACGATGGCCGCCTGCAACACGAGCCTGGCTGGGCTGCTGACCGTGACTTTGCCGTTCTCCAAATGGATTGAGTTACCGTTCGTATCCTCGATCAAGACGGATGCCGCGCCATCTTTGAGAGTAATGCGCCGTCCCGCCGCAGTTTCAATGATGAGTTGCTCGTGACCCTGAACGGTTACACGGCGGCAGCACGCTGGTTGCTTTTGAATCGCCATCCTTTCCACCTCCGTGCCGAACGGTATCGCACACGTGGAGGAAGGCGCAATGGCAAATGCGGAGCTTCTGCTTATTCCACGCGCAGTGCGCGCATGGGATCGAGACGCGATGCGTGCCAGGCCGGTAGCAGGCAGGAAGCTGCGGCGACAAGCATCAGCACGGTCGCGACCGCTACGAAGATCGTGCCATCCAGAGGATGCACGTCGTACAACATACTCTCGATGAGTTGCGAGGCCATGGCGCCGCCAAGCAAACCGATCCCCAGGCCAATCAATGCCGGGCGCAATCCGTCGAACAGCATAAGTCGTAATACCTGCTCACGCTGCGCTCCCAGCGCAATGCGAATGCCGATTTCGTTGGCGCGTTGCTCGACCAGATACGACAGCACACCGTAAAGGCCGACACTGGCGAGCACCAGAGACAGCACCGCAAATGCCAGGATTAACGTCGAGGTGAAACTGGCCTCGATCGTGGAAGCGCCAATCAGCTGGTTTAGCGTGAGCACATAGGCAACCGGCAAGTCTTTATCGAGAGATTGAACGATCTGCTGCACCGGAATTGCCAGCAAGGTCACATCGCGCTGTGAACGCACTACAATGACCGCGCGCGGATTCAGACCGCTCAGCAACGGAAAATACATCATCGGCTGGGGCGGCATCGAAATTTCATATCGGGTGTCGCCCACGACACCGACGATTTCGTAGGCCCGCGGTTTACCCGCCAGGCCCAAGTCAACTACCAGGTGCTTGCCGATCGGATCCTCGTTGGGGAAGAAGTCATGCACTAACAGTTGGCTGACGATCACTTTGTCGGCATTATCGAGCCGCTCCTGATCGGTAAAGGTGCGTCCGCGCACGATCGGGATCTGCAGGGCCGCGAAGTATCCAGGGTCCGCATAGCGTCTGCGAGCGATTTGCAATTGGCCTTTGGCTAGCGGCGGATGTTCGGGAATGGTGACGAGGTTGTCGCCTCCATATCCCTGCCCAGGAGCGACGTTCACCAACGCCGCAGCCGAGACTCCGGGAAGCCCGCGCACACGGTTCAACAATTGCTCGAAGAACTGGGCGCGCTGCACGTGGCCGTAATGCTCATCAGGAAGGCTCAAGCGCATGGTGAGAACGTTGTCGGTTGGGCAGCCCATGTCCGACGCACGCAGCTTCTGGTAGCTCTTCAACAGCAGACCCGCTCCTATCAGCAACACGACGGTCAGCGCGACTTCGAGCGAAAGCAGGAGCTTGCGAAGCCGCGTCCTCGCTTGTCCCCCGGTGTGCGAGCGCGAAGACTCCTGCAGTGTACCGAGGGCTCCTTTGCCACTAGTGGTTAGCGCCGGAATCAAACCTGCCAGGAGCGCGCTCAACAGGGTTACGCCCACCGTAAAAGCGACCGCCACCCAATCCATGTGGATGGATTCTTCCCGGGCGATGTCCTGACGAACGCTTATCAGCCAGTGAATGGCGAAGTAGGCGAACACCAGGCCCAGCGATCCGCCAACCGCGGTAATCAGAAGCGTTTCGGTGAGCTGCTCGCGAATGAGCCGCCATCGGCTTCCGCCGAGGGCCGCCCGGATTGCGACCTCTTTGCGCCGAGAGGCTGCGCGTGCAATCAGCAGGTTCGCGACGTTGAGGCAGGCAATCAGAAGCACGCAACTGGTGGCCGCCAGCAGCACGTAAAGCGGCGTTTTGAAATCATGCACTACGTCGTCAATCAGCAAACGCATGTTGGCGCCAGCGCTGATGGTTGGTTGGTTCGCTGCGTATTGCTCGCGGATCCGCTGCGAGATGGTGTCGATTTCGCTGAGGGCCTGTGGGATGGCCACACCCTGCTTCAAACGCGCGATCGCCATGAACTCGTGGTTGTCGAGGGCTACGAGGTCCTCCGGCGGTATCTCGTGGTGAAACGCCGTCCACACCTGCGTTTGCACATCGGGATACGCAAACGACGCCGGCATGATGCCGATGACCGTGTACGGCTTGCCATCCAGGAGGATGTTTCGACCGACGATCGACAGGTCCCCGCCGAAACGCCGCTTCCACAGACCCCAGGAGAGCACGACAGTCGATTCAGCCTGCGGACGATCGTCCGACGAATCGAAGCCCCGTCCATACGCGGGCCCCACACCGAGCGTCGGGAAGAAGTCTGCCGAAGCGCGGCTTGACTCGATCCTCTCCGGTAACTGGCCGGAATCGCCTGAAAGGTTGTAACTGCCCTCGCCGAAGATGGCCATGCGCTCGAAACTCTGCGCGTGCTTCTGCCACTCCGCATACACGCCGGGAGCAATGACGTTCCAGGGATACTTGCCGTCAACTGCGCGTTCGTAAAGCATCACTAAATGATCGGGAGCGGCGAACGGCAGCGGCTTCAGCAGCACGGAATGCACCACTGTGAATAGAGCCGTGTTGGCGCCGATACCCAGCGCCATCACCAGAATCGCCATGGTCGCGAAGGCAGGAGTGCGCGATAAAGTTCGGGCGGCATAAGACAGGTCGCGAAGGAAACCTTCCAGCGGCGGAAATGAATTCCACTTCCAAACGTCTTCGCGAACCCGCGTGGTGCTGTCCAGCTTCAGGTGTGCGCGGCGCGTCGCTTCCTGCGCAGAGAGTCCCTGAGCGACATAGTCGTCAATTTCATGTCGTAGATGAGCGTCGAGTTCCTGCGCTAGTTCGGCATCTTCGTTTTGGCGGCGGAAGAATCGTGACAGTCGCATATCGCTCTAATCTCGCTTACCCTTCGGCTTCGTCAAGCACCCGGCCGATTGCCCCCACCAACTGGCGCCACCGACTGGTCTCCGCTATCAGTTGCTTCTTGCCTGCGGCCGTCAGCTTGTAGAACTTCGCCCTGCGATTGTTCTCGCTTGCGCCCCAGTAAGAAGACACCCAGCCCCGGTCCTCGAGCCGGTGGAGCGCGGGATACAGCGACCCCTGCTCCACCTGCAGCACGTCTTCAGAGGAATGCTCGATGACGTGGGCGATGGTGTGGCCGTGGGCGGGGCCGGTAATCAGTGTCCGCAGGACCAGCATGTCCAGCGTGCCTTGCAGCATCTCGTTCTTTTGATTTTTGTCAGAGCGTGGCATAGTTCGTTAGAGTTCCCGTCCGGTCGATGTGTGCTTCCACTCGAACGTCTATGGGAAGAGCCTACTCCACTCGAACGTCTATGGGAAGGGCGATCAGGCTGGATTGCTGCCAGCCGGGACGAGTCGCTCATCTGTCGTGGTGTTAGACAGATAGGTCCACTTCGCCGGAACGGAATCGAGACTGATGTGACTTAAGGTGTGCTTGCTTCCACACGCGCGTGATAACCCTTGCGGGCATGGACTTGCAGACGCTTTCCGTTCTTCTCCGCGACGATCGTAATGGTGCGGTACTTTCCGTTGGGCTCGAAATCAGCAGGCTTGTAGGCGATCAGGTAGCGGCTGCGAATCTGGTCACGCAGTTTGTCGAACGACTTGCCCAAGGTACCCATGTCGCCGGGGAACAGGGCCTCTCCGCCGCTGCGCTCTGCCAGGGTTTGCAGCACCTTGTCGGCCTCGGTCTTCAGGCCCACGCCTTCGCTTGTACTGATGGTGTAGACAGTCACGCCCGTCGCTTCTTCGTCCCGAATCACTTGGCGGAGACTGGCGTGGCTGGCGTTGTCCTCTCCGTCGGTTACCACCACCAGGACCTTCGCTACCCTCTCGCGCTCTGGATACGCGGCGAGTTTCCAGCAGGCATACGACACCGCATCGAAGAGCGCAGTGCCACCTCCCCCAGTCAGCTGGTTGACCCCGCCGGCAAGCTTTACGTGGTCTCCGGTGAAGTCCTGTGTCACCGCGGGCGCATCGGCAAAGCCCGCAACAAACCCGAGGTCAGCACTGTTGCTGAGCATCTCCTGCAGAAACTTCGCAGCCGCTTGCTTTTCGAATGAGAACCGTAACTGCACGGAACCGCTCGTATCAATCAGCAAACCCAGGCGCATGGGAAGCTTTGACTGCGGCGTGAATTGCACCATCTTTTCAGGCGGCTTGTTGTCGTCGCGAACCGTTATGTCGCCAATCGCGACGTCGGTAACGGCATGTCCGCCGCTGGTCACGCCGAAAAACACAGCCACTTCGTCCACTACTTTGCGAATTGTCCATTCGTTTGGCGGCCCAGGATCGACATCGGGAGCTGGAATCGAAGCCGCGGCCGGAGTTGCTTCTGCAACGGTATTTGCCTCAGCGCAGTCAGCACAGGCACCTCCTCCAGCCTCGTCCCCAACGCTCGCCAGTTGAGCTTTAAGTCGACCGGAATTGGCCAGGCTCTGCGGCGGACTGGTCGCAGGCGTGGCCGTTTGCTGGGCCCCAGCATTCGCAGCTTGACCAGGCTTCTGCTGGTTCCGCTCGAGAATATCGAGGTTGTAGCGCGCAGTCGGCGCCAGCGGATTCGCGGGATCCTCCTGCAGAAATAGTGCAAGCTCACTTTGAGCTACAGGGAGATCGTTCAGCGCCACGGCCGCAACAGCAGCAACGTAGTGCACGTTTCCCATTCCTTTGTGCTGCAGCTCATGCACTCGTGCTGCGGTCTGGATTGCCTGCTGGTATTGATGATTGCCGTTTTGCGCGTACGCCAAGGCCGTCAGGATGGCTGCATCGCTGGGAAGAAGGGCAGCGGCTTTCTCCAGATGTGCTCCGGCTGTGACAAAGTCGTTCTGCGACAGCGCGAGCCTGCCAAGATTCAGGTACGAACCGGCGAACTTCTGGTCCAGGTTCGCAGCGGTCTCGAACTCTGTATGGGCACGCGCGCTGTCGTCCTGGTCAAGATAGGCCAGGCCGAGATAATTATGGGCAGAGACGAACTTCGGATAGACCGCAATCGCCTTTTGGAGGTGCCCGATTGCCTCCTGGGAGTGCTGGCCCCTCAAAAGTGAGGTCGCCTGGTTGAATTCGTTTACCGCCCTTGAAGGCGCGGCCAAATCGAGGGCCGACACTGTTCCCGAATCAACCAGCCCTTTTTGACGCTCCTGCTCTTTCGCATTCGGCTTGGTGTTCTGTTGCGCCAAGATCTTCTGGGCGAAGTCCATGCTCTCGAACTGGGCGTCCATGGGGCCGCCGCCCACGTTGACGAGCGGAATGGCTCCCGGCGTTGTCGTCGAGAGGGGGTTCCCCCGTTGGCCGAACGCAAAAGGAGGGCACGCGCACAAGCCCAACAGCGTGTAGACCACCCATCGGCAAACTGGTATGCGGGCCTGCTCTGGCTGCATGGGGCTCTCCACTAACTTATGCGGCGCGCAATTGAACGCACGGCTACTGTAAGACAAACAAGAGTGCGGCACCGGAAGCTCGCTTAGCCCCCGACCAAAAATCGGACAGCTCAAGGCTGACGCCCCGACAAAACCCATCAGTGTGAAATAAAGTACATCCATTCCATGGACATGTCACGCGGGTTCGTCCCGAGCATCCAGCTACTCATACCGCAGCGCTACCAGCGGATCGACACGGGTCGCGCGGCGGGCCGGAATCAGACACGCTACAGTTCCCACCACCAGTAGCACCAGCAACACGCCGGCGAAGGTCAGCGGATCGTGCGGCGATACTCCCCAGAATTGGCTGGCAACCAACCGTGTCAACGCGATGCTCGCCAGCAACCCCAGCGCGATACCCACGCCAATGAGCCGCAGGCCTTTGCGCAGCACCATTTTGAGGACACTGTTGGTCGGAGCGCCCAGCGCCATGCGGATGCCGATCTCGTGGGTTTGCAACGAGACCGAATATGCCATCACGCTGAAAACACCGATCGCCACCAACACCAGCCCCACCGTGGCAAACACCCCCAGCAGGATCAGCCCGAACTTCGGCCCGGCGTACGAGAACTGCTGCAGGTAGCCTTCGAGCGTGCCGGTCAAGGTGAGCGCGACGTTGCGATCAACGGCCCAGATCTCGCGCCGCACCAGCATCAGCATCGACATGGGCTCGACGCCGGTCCGCACCAGGATGCCGCGCTCCATCGCGCCGGTAACGGTGTAGGGCAGGTAAGCCTCCGGCTCGATGCCCTGCTGCAATCCGCGGTTTTTCGCGTCGGCGACCACGCCGATGATCTCGAAATACTGGTCCTTCGGCGATTGCGGCATTTCGTCGAACAGGTTGAACTTGATCTTCTGCCCAATGGGATCTTCCTTGCCGTAGTAAGTCTTCGCCAAGGTTTCGTTGACCACCGCGACCGGCCGGGCAGCATCCACGTCCGACTCCGTCAGCAGGCGTCCGCGCAGCAGATGGCGCCCCATCGTCTTGAAGTAGCCCTCGCTGCACAACTGGAACATAGCGCGCCACGGCTCGGAATGTGTCTTGCCCGGAATCGTGACGTCGCTCTCGGGCCCGCCATAGGGAGGCAGCGAAGAAGTCTCAGTGGCGGCGATCACCCCCGGCAACGCCGTCACTCGCTGCAGCACCTGGCGAAAGAAAATCCGCTTCTGCTCTGCAGTTTCGTACTGGCCTTTGGGAAGCGGGGTCCGCGCCACCAGGATGTTGACCGGGTTCAGACCCAACTCCACGTGTTGCAGCGCAAACAGGCTGCGCATCATCAGTCCCGCGCCAACCAACAGGACGATCGACAGCATGACCTCCCAGATCACCAGCCCGGCGCGAAACTTGCCGTGCCGCGAGTCGGCGATCACGCCCTTGCCCGTGTCCTTCAGCCGATTTTGCAGTTCGCCGCGGACGGCGTGCAGAGCGGGTGCGAGTCCGCACAACAAGGTAGTGAGGCCGGTCACGCCCATGGCGAACAGCAGGGCGCGCCAATTCAACTGCAGCACCGCCTCCGCGGGAATCGTCTGGTCCGGCATCGCCGCGGTCACACCCTTGAGGCCCAGATATGCAAACAGACAACCGAGCAGGCAGCCACCGAGCGCGAGCATCAGGCTCTCCACCAGCAATTGCCGCACGATGCGACCGCGGCTGGCACCCATCGACGCCCGGATGGCGATCTCGCGTTCGCGCGCGGTGGCCCGAGCCAGCAGAAGGTTGGCGACGTTACTGCATGCAATCAGCAACAACATGCCGACGGCCGCCAGCAGGGTGAACAGCGTTCCCTTAAACTGTCCCACCACGTCATCCGTCAGCGTCTTCGACGAGACCGTGAACTGCTTGGGAAAATCGTTGGGATAAGTCTTCGCCAGTCTCCGCGTGATGACCTCGAAATCGGACACCGTCTCCTGCTGGGTGACACCGGGCTTGAGGCGCGCCAGCAGCCAGAAATCCCGTTTCTGCGACTCGGGGTCGCTGCGGTTCATGTTGTTCGGCACCCAGATGTCAGCGTTCCCCAGCAGGAATCGCGGAGGCATCACCGAAACCAGCGTGCGCGATTCGCCGTTCAACACGAACGTCTTTCCCACTACGTTGGGATCGCTGTTGAACTGCTTCTTCCACAAGCGATGGCTCATGGCAAACACTGGTGCCGCACCGTTCGCGCCGTCCGCCCGGGTAATCATGCGGCCGAGCATGGGCTGCATGCCGAGAAATTCGAAGGTGTTTGGCGTCACCCACTCTCCATCGAATTGCAGCGTTCCGTCGCGATCGGTGTAAAGAATGTCGAGGCCGGAGTTGCCCATCATGTCTTCGAACACATGGTTCTGGTCCTGGATGTCGAGATACTCCGGCAGCTTGTAGCTCGGATTGTTGAAATCCTGGGGCCGGCTGGTGTCGTGCACATAGACCACGGCGAGCCGGTCGGCGGCGCGGTACGGGAATGGCTCGATCAGCACATTCTCAATGACGCTGAAAATCACCGTAGTGGCGCCGATCCCCAGGGCAAGCGCAACGACCGCCAGCAACGCGAAGCCACGGTCGCGGCGGAAGCCGCGCAGCGCATACCGAACGTCCTGGGCGAACCAGTTCAAGCGCTCCATACAACCTCCCGGCCGGCACGCGAACCGGCTTATCCCGCTGGGTTGATAGACGCAGGCTCGCCGGGGCATGTTCCGCAAAACCCTCGCAGCGGGCCGTCCGGTGGGGAAATTGGGACGAACTGCAGGAGATGAGCCGCCTGATACGCTAGGTCGATGGATGCAGTCGAACTCCGGACCTAAACCAGGATCAAACCATTGCGGCCCCGAGTCACACCCCCGCGTGACCCCGCTCATTGCGCGAGACAACAGATTGCGTTCCCATAAGGTCGCACAGGAGTAGCATTCAAATCGACGCGACTTCCGCGACCTTCGCCACCATCTACTTAAGCTGACGATTCTTCCGGAAGTCGCGAAGTGCAGCGCCGCCGCGCACGAATGTCTACGCCGTCGAGCCAGGAGACACTTATGAGTACTTTGACCGTGATGAGCGAGCAAGAAGAGAAAGTGCGGGAGGTCAACGAGTATTTCACCAGCCCGCGTTTCAAGGGAATCATCCGCCTTTATTCGCCCCGCCAAGTGGTCGAGCAGCGCGGTACCATCGTGACCGACTATCCCATCGCGCGCCAGGCCGCTGAGGCCTTTTATGCGCGGCTGCGGGAGCTGTTCCAAAACGGCAGATCCATCACGACCTTTGGCCCGTATTCGCCCGGGCAGGCAGTGACCATCAAACGGCTCGGCATCGAGGGCATCTATCTTGGAGGATGGGCGACCTCGGCCAAGGGAAGCATTACCGAAGACCCGGGCGCTGACCTCGCCAGCTATCCGCTGAGCCAGGTGCCCGACGAGGCTGCCTCGATCGTGCGCGCGTTGCTGACGGCCGACCGCAACCAACACTTCGCCCGTTCGCGCATGACGGAGGAACAACGCGCAGCCGCTCCGGAATTCGACTATCGCCCGTTCATCATCGCCGACGCCGATACGGGACACGGAGGCGACGCGCATGTGCGCAACCTGATTCGCCGCTTCGTTGAAGTTGGCGTGCCGGGATATCACATCGAAGACCAGAAGCCCGGCGTGAAAAAGTGCGGACACCAGGGCGGCAAGGTGCTGGTGTCGGAGAACGAACAGATCCTGCGCCTCAACGCCGCGCGCTTCCAGCTCGACGTCATGCGTGTGCCCGGCATCATCGTGGCTCGCACCGACGCCGAGGCCGCCAGCCTGCTCGATGGCTGCGCCGACGAGCGCGATCAGCCGTTCATCCTCGGTGTAACCAACCTCGACGTGCCCAGCTATAAGGCCTTGTTCCTGGCGATCCAGCGCAAGTTCCACGACGCAGGTGTCGATGAGGTGCGCGGGCACATGATGTTCAATATGTCGGATGAGGAGTACGCCGCGGCCAACGTGTGGCTCGATCAAGCCGGGCTGTCGCCGGTCGTCCGCGATGCGGCTGAAAACTTCAGGAAGAGCGCGGATGGTTTCACCGAAGCCGCCCTCGACAAGGTTGTCGGGCGCTGTCTCGACAAGTGGCAGGAAGCGGCCGACCTGAAGACCTATCGCCAGGCGGTGGCCGAAGAGATCGCCTTCCGCATCAGCCAGAATGAGTCGTTCGAACTGAATGCCGAGGAGTGGCTAGAGTTCTCCAAGCGAGCGTCGTGGTACGCCGCGCGAGAGAAAGCTCGCGGCATGGGAATCGAAGTGGCGTGGAGCAGCGATCTCGCCAAAACGCCAGAAGGCTATTTCCAGGTGCAGGGCGGCCTGGAATTCGCCATCGCCAAGTCGCTCGCCGCCGCTCCGTTCGCCGACATCCTATGGATGGAGACAGCGACCGCCGATCTGCACGAGGCCAAAGAGTTTGCCCAGGCCATCCATGCGGAGTTCCCCGACAAGATGCTGGCATACAACCTGTCACCCTCGTTCAACTGGGACACGACTGGCATGACTGACGAGCAGATGAAACGCTTTCCCGAAGAGCTGGGCAAACTCGGGTTTGTCTTCAACTTCATTACTTATGGCGGACATCAGATCGATGGCCTCGCCGCCGAAGACTTCGCCACCGCGCTCCGTCAGGATGGCATGTTGTCGCTGGCGCGTCTGCAGCGCAAGCTGCGCCTGATCGAGTCGCCGTACCGCACGCCGCAGACGCTGGTTGGCGGTCCGCGCTTGGATGCCGCGCTGATGGCGGCGTCGGGACGCACAGCCACTACCAAGGCCATGGGCAAGGGATCGACCCAGCACCAACACCTGGTGCAGACAGAATTTCCGCCCAAGGTGCTGGAAGAGTGGTTGCAGATCTGGGCACAGCACAACAACCTGCCGCCGACATTCCGTCCGCAGTTGCGTCCGCTGGCCGCAGGATCGGACTTTCTGGAATTAAGCATCTTGAACGACGGAAAAGACAAAGCCGCCAACCTCATCTTCGTCGATGTCCAAGACCGCCACGGCCACAAGCTACTGTCGATTCGCGACATGAACACCTACGATCCGTCGCTGCAAAAAAAGAGGCTGATGACGCTGGCGCACCTCTTCCTGCTGTATCGCTATAAGACCGGATTGGTGCACTACCTGAGTCCGACCGAAGACAACCAGCACCAGGCACAGAAGATGAAGCGCCTGGGCATCTTCAGCAAGGTCGATACCGAGGGGCAGCTCATCATCGTGGCCAGCGTGAATTCAGCGCGGATCGCCGAGTTACTGACGCCCGACCGCGACGCGCTGAAGCGGCTGATCACCAAGCAGGACCAGCCACAGCCGGTGGCGTAGGCCTTATTTGCAATTCGCGGCCCTAGCGTCAGTGATGGCGCTGGGGCTGCTGCGGCGGCGATGAAGCTATAATCGCCCCATGCCATCCTTTGCATACATCCTCCTTGCAGCGGGATGGCTCATCTGGGTGACGCCATTTTTGTTGGCTAAACGAAACACCGAGCCGGCCAAAGAAGTCGACCACCGTGCGCGCTGGGGCATATTGCTCGTAGCCGTCGCGTATTCTATTTTGTGGCAGGGCAAATTTTGGGAAAGACCGCTGCCTGTTTGGCGGCTCGCGCTTTCCATCTTGTTTTTGCTGCTCGCGGGCCTTCTTTCATGGACTGGCGCACGCGCTCTCGGACGCCAGTGGCGGATCGATGCTGGCCTCAGCTCTGACCATGAACTGGTAACGAATGGCCCCTATCGGGTAGTTCGACACCCTATCTACGCATCTTTGCTCTGTTTGCTTCTCGGCACGGGCTTTATGATTACTCCCCTGCCCTGCTGGTGCTCTCAGCGATTGTGTTCATAGCGGGCACGGAGATACGCGTGCGGATCGAAGACCGTCTGCTTGCTTCGCGTTTCAGCGACCGGTTCCGGGACTATCAGCGTAACGTGCCGGCATACATTCCGTTCCTGAAATGGCCCTAATAGTCCGCCCCGGCTTTCCTCGGCCTCCGATTCGGCGCTAAGCTAGCGCACGGAGGCCACCGATGACGCCCACCTCCGGCATTGTTACCCAAGATGAAAAGGGCCGCCGCTTTCGCGCATTACACGAGCGTGACGGTGCCTTCATTATTCCCAATCCTTACGACGTAGGAACGGCACTCCTTCTTGCGCATCTGGGATTCGAAGCACTGGCCACCACCAGCGCCGGATATGCATTTACCCTTGGAAAGCGTGACGGCGGGCTAACTCGAGAGCAGGCACTCGCCGGCGCTTCCGCCATCGCCTCTGCCACTGATCTTCCAGTGAGCGCCGATCTCGAAAACGGCTTTGGCGACGCGCCCGAAATTGCTGCGGAAACCATCCGCCTGGCCGCTGCTACAGGAGTTGTAGGCGGTTCCATTGAAGATTCAACTGGCCGAGCGGACTCTCCTATCTACGAACTCGAACTCGCGGCCGACCGAATACGCGCAGCGGTCGCTGCATCGCGCGCGCTGTCATTTCCCTTCACCCTCACAGCGCGGGCCGAGAACTACCTGCACGGCAGGCCCGACATCAACGACACCATCAAGCGCCTGCAGGCTTACCAGGAAGCAGGCGCGGATGTGCTGTACACGCCGGGCCTGACGACGAAAAACGACATCGCAGCAGTCGTAAGTTCCGTAGATCGTCCGGTCAATGTGCTGATGGGGTTGCCCGGCGTTCACCTGAGCCTGGACGAACTGTCGGCAATCGGAGTCAAACGCATCAGCGTGGGCAGCGGGCTCAGCCGGGCCGCCCTCGGCGGATTTCTCCGCGCCGCGCGCGAGATGCGTGAATCCGGGACCTTTAGTTTCACCGCCGAAGCCGTGAGTTCAATCAGTGAACTGAGTAAGAACTTCCCGGCGTAGTAGAACTTTCCTCACCCCTTACCGCTTGTTCGCTGACGCACGGGAGCGTCCAGCACCGGACACACGCCGCCTCGATCACACCTTCCTCGGTTTCCGCAAGCTACTGCAAAATAAGTCTTTCAGCCCTCGCTGCAGCGGAGCGTTAATTGCAACGAACTGACTAGGCCCCGCGTCTGAGGTAGAGAATGAGCACGCTTGTGAATGATCTTCGGTATGCGGTTCGTCAGTTGGCCAAGTCGCCAGGCTTCGCGATCATAGCGGTCCTTACCTTGACGCTGGGCATCGGAGCGAACACCGCAATCTTCTCTGTGGTGAATGCTGTACTACTAAATCCTCTTCCCTATCCGCAACCCGATCGCATCATGGTGCTCTTTCATGACAAGCCGAATTTTCGCACCGGTTCGATTTCTTACCCCAACTTCGACGACTGGCGGCGCGAAAATCAGAGCTTTTCCAGTATGGCCGCGTATCGCGAGATGGGCGGCGTCACGCTCAGCGGTAACGGCGAACCCGAGGTCGCGATTGGCCAGATGGTTTCCGCCGGTTTCTTCGAGATCCTCGGAGTGAAGCCCGTGCTGGGGCGGACGTTTACCTCGGACGAAGACCGCCTGGGCGCGAATCCAACGGTCATGATCGGCGAGGGACTGTGGAAACGGAAGTTCGCCTCCGACCCGCGTGTCATGGGCAAGACGATCATCCTCGACGGCCAGGGACGCACGGTCATCGGGATTGTTCCCGCCAGCTTCCGCTTGAAGATGTGGAACTTCGCCAGGTCCGACGTTTACATGCCGATCGGGGAATTCGCCCAGCCGCAGTTCCGCAATCGTACCGCGGCCTGGGGAACCGATGCAGTGGCGCGACTGAAGCCCGGCGTCAGCCTCAGCGCCGCTGCCGAGGACATGGCCCGGGTGAACAGCGGCCTCGCCGCCACCTATCCCGATGTTGACACCAACATCAAGACCAATATCATCCCGCTCAAGGAAGTGATGGTCGGCGAAGTGCGTCCTGCGTTGCTGGTGCTGTTGGGAGCCGTGGGGTTTGTGCTGGTCATCGCATGCGTCAACGTCGCCAACCTCATGCTCGCGCGGTCGACGGCGCGCAGTCGCGAGTTCGCAGTCCGCATCGCAATTGGTGCCGGACGAGGACGCTTGGTCCGGCAGTTGCTCACCGAAAGCCTGATGCTGGCGCAGATCGGCGGCGGACTGGGATTGTTGCTGGCGCATTGGGGCACACAAACCGCGCTTACACTTTTGCCGCAAGCGCTGCCCAGGGCCGAGAACGTCGGGCTCGACGGCCGCGTGCTGCTGTTTACGCTCGCAGCCTCGGCCCTCGCGGGTATCGTGTTCGGCCTGGTGCCGGCACTGAAGACCTCGCGCACCCATGTCAGCACCACGCTCAGCGAGTTCGGGCGTTCGGTTGCGGGAACAAGAAGCGGCGCACAGTCTGCTTTCGTCGTGATCGAAATGGCGCTGGCTCTCGTGTTGTTGGTTGGCGCCGGACTGATGGTACGCACGTTGATGCGCCTGTGGAGTCTTGACCCCGGATTCAACGCCCACAACGTCCTTTCTTTCGTGGTCTCGATGCCGCCATCACTAACCAAGAGCAGCCCCGACGCCGTTCGCGCCGCCTACCGCGAACTCACCCAGTCGCTAAGCTCCGTCCCCGGGGTCGAGAGCCTTTCATTCGAGTGGGGATCGCGTCCCATGAAGGGCGACAATGAAGAAAACTTCTATGTGGAAGGTCAGTCTCGGCCTCCCCATCAAGCGGAGCTGCCTTACACGCTGCAATACGTGGCCCAGCCTCAATATTTGCAGGTGATGCAGCTGCCGCTGTTGCGCGGCCGGTTCTTGACTGATGGCGACAATGAACACGCCTCGCCGGTCGTGGTCATTGATGAGGATTTTGCCACGCGCTACTTCCCTGGCACGGACCCCATCGGCAAACATATCTACTCTGTGGATCCCGTCACTGGACAGGACCGCGCCGAGGAGATTGTAGGCATCGTGGGGCACGTCCGCCAATGGGGATTGGCCGACGATGCCACCGAAACCATGCACGCGCAGGTCTATGAGTCGTTTATGCAGCGGCCCGACCGCTTGATGGGCCTTATGGCCCAGGGCAGCCACGTGTATTTGCGCACCAAAGAAGGAGTGGCGCCGGCTTCTGTCCTGCCGGCAATCCGCAACAAGCTTGCCCGGTTCAACAGCGAGACGGTGGCATTCGAGCCCGAGCCGATGGAAACCATCGTGGCCGATTCGATCGCGCGTCAGCGTTTCACCATGATTTTGTTCTTGGGTTTTGCCGTTGTCGCCCTTCTGCTGGCCAGCATCGGCATCTATGGCGTGTTGTCCTACGTTGTGGGACAACGCACCCAGGAGATCGGCATCCGCATGGCGCTGGGCGCGCAGCGCGGCGACGTGCTGCGGGCTTTCCTCGGCGACGGCGCGCGCCTCACGCTGATCGGCATCGCGGCCGGAGGAGTCGCCGCCCTCGTGCTCACGCGCCTGATGTCGAGCATCCTGTTCGAGGTAAAGCCCAGCGATCCGCTCACCTTCGGCGGAGTGGCTCTGTTACTCTGCGCCATTGCGTTGCTGGCTTGCTACATTCCAGCACGCCGCGCGGCCTCGCTAGATCCCATGCAGGCGCTTCGATCGGAGTAAGATCGCGCGCGAGTGTTGGCGGCAAGACGTTGAGGTTTGTCACCCATCTATAACAACAACGGCGTCACTTCTCCACCACACATTCCACACGAACCTCTGGGGTCGCGACCGCGACCGTACCGAACAGCGGTCACCTGCCCTTGAACTTCTCCACCAGAAGTTTGCCGGCATCGTCGCTAACGCCCTTCAACCGGAAACGAAGGCTCACCGAGTTGAACACGGATACATCCGGACGCACCGGGTTGGAGCGGTCCATAATTCCGGTGATTTCGGCCTGGACTCCACGCAGGGGAACTCCGTCCGTCTTCGCGATCACCTCGACCAGCTCGACTCCGCAGGCAGCTACCGCCGAAAGAAACAGCTCGCCCGGCGTGACCTCTTGGCCGGGGCATCCGTTCTGGGCAGGCCCGTCGATCACGTAATGGTGGTCTCGCACACTGCATAAAACGCGGCCAAAAACGTCGGTAGAAGCGGCTCGTGCTTCGTATTTACGGACATCCGAATCTGCCACGGGTGACTCCTGCGGTCCCATTGATTTGTCATCACGAGCGAAGCGAGGGATCTGCTTTTCTATCCACTATCCACTGTCTTTAAGGCGCCGGGCACTTCTCGGTCTGCAAGTACAGCATGCACTCCTTGGGAGTGAGATCGCGGGTGACGCGGCTGCGACCCAGCTTGAGCAATTCACTCAGGTCGAGCGTGTAGACCTGGTCCGTCCCATCAGCGCTGGCGGTGGCGAGGTGTTTGCCATCGGGGCTGAAGGCCACACGCCAAACCGTCGCTGAGTGGCCCCTCAGGGTCAGCAACTCCTTGCCACTTTCCGCGTCCCACACCTTCGCCGTTTTGTCATCACTCCCGGTGGCGAGGTGCTTGCCATCGGGGCTATAGGCCACACTGTTGACAGCGCCCGAGTGGCCGCTCAGCGTCAGCAACTCCTTGCCGCTCTCCGCGTCCCACACCTTCACCGTTTTGTCCCAACTGGTGGTGGCGAGGCGCTTACCATCGGGACTGTAGGCCACCCCGTAAACATCTTGTAAGTGGCCGCTCAGGGTCAGCAACTCCTTGCCACTTTCCGCGTCCCACACCTTCGCCGTGTAGTCAGCGCTGGCGGTGGCCAGGCGCTTGCCATCCGGGCTATAGGCCACCCCGTTAACAATGCCCGAGTGGCCGCTCAGGGTCAGCAACTCCTTGCCGCTTTCTGCGTCCCACACCTTCGCCGTTCCGTCCCAACTGGCGGTGGCGAGGCGCTTGCCATCCGGGCTATAGGCCACACCCCCAACCGCGTTCGAGTGGCCGCTCAGGGTCAGCAACTCCTTGCCGCTGGTTGCGTCCCACACCTTCGCCGTGTTGTCATCGCTGGCCGTGGCGAGGCGCTTGCCATCGGGGCTATAGGCCACACTCCCAACCGCCTTCGAGTGGCCGCTCAGGGTCAACAACTCCGCGCCGCTTTCTGCGTCCCACACCTTCGCCGTTCCGTCCTTACCGGCGGTGGCGAGGCGCTTGCCATCCGGGCTATAGACCACGCCGAAAACAACTTCCTCGTCGCCGCTCAGGGTCAGCAACTCCGTGCCGCTTCCCGCGTCCCACACCTTCGCCGTTGAGTCATCGCTGGCGGTGGCGAGGCTTTTGCCATCCGGGCTCCAGGCCACACCGTAAACAATGTTCGAGTGGCTGCTCAGGGTCAGCAACTCCGTGCCGCTTCCCGCGTCCCACACCTTCGCCGTTCCGTCCTGGCCCGCGCTGGCGAGGTACTGGCCATCGCGGCTATAGACCACACGCCAGACAACTTGTTCGTGGCCGTTCAGGGACAGCAACTCCTTGCGGCTTTCCGCGTCCCACACCTTCGCCGTGTAGTCAGCGCTGGCGGTGGCGAGGCTTTTGCCATCGGGACTATAAGCCACGGAGTTGACAGCGCCCGCGTGGCCCCGCACGGTCCACAACTCCTTGCCGCTTTCTGCATCCCAGACCTTCGCTGTGGTGTCAGCGCTGGCGGTGGCGAGGCGCTTGCCATCCGGGCTGTAGGAGACACCCATAACAGCTTCCGAGTGGCCGCTCAGGGTCACCAACTCCTGGCCGCTTTCCGCGTCCCACACCTTCGCAGTTCCGTCCTCACCGGCGGTGGCGAGGCGCTTGCCATCCGGGCTATAGGAAACATCCATAACCGCTTTCGAGTGCCCGCTCAGGGTCATCAACTCCTGGCCGCTGCCTGCGTCCCACACCTTCGCCGTTCCGTCCGTACTGGCGGTGGCCAGGCGTTTGCCATCCGGGCTATAGGCCACCGCATTAACCGGCTTCGAGTGGCCGCGCAGGGTCAGCACTTCCTGGTCCGTCGCCACGTCCCATACCTTCGCCGTTCCGTCCCCACTGGAGGTGGCCAGGTGCTTGCCATCCGGGCTGTAAACCACATCGGAAACAGCTCCCTGGTGGCCGCGCAGGGTCATACGTACCTGCGACGACAGGATTGCTTGATGCAGCGCGTCTTCCGCCGCGGGCACCGGCTGGTCTGTCGCCTTCACCGCCTGCATGCTCAGAAGGATGCTCTTTTCAGGGTCGTCGCCCAGGTTCGCCGTCGCCGTCGCCGCCAGTTCTCTGGCCTTGGATACCCGGGCGTTCGCTACGGCAATCCTGGCTTCGTTCTTCGCGTAAACTGCGAACCCTATGGCCGCCACTGTCAGCACGGTAAGGACTGCGACGATGGCACGTACCACCCATCGCCACTTTGTGTTCGAGTTGCGCCCGGCCGGCGCCAGCACCAGGCGTTCGACCAATTCATCGCTTGCAATGCCGTGCGCCACCGCGT
This sequence comes from uncultured Acidobacteriaceae bacterium, assembly GCA_963699185.1. GTDB lineage: Bacteria > Acidobacteriota > Terriglobia > Terriglobales > Acidobacteriaceae > DASRAA01. The sequence goes on from OY969419.1 coordinate 4,587,833, forward strand.
CCTGCGACTCGTCCAGCCAGATCTTGTCCCCGAATTGCAACCACTCCTCGACTTCCTTGCGCACCCAGCGCGGCTCTTCCAGCGTGCCTCGGTTCGCAATGACCACCAGGGTGCGTGAGCGGAGCAGCGCCCTCAGCAGCGTGCTGTCCAGTTGCTCGCCCGGCGCAGCTTCATCCTCGCTGAAGAAAACTGTGAAGTCGCGCTCGCGCAGCCGCCGCGCCAGGTCGGACGCGTAACTGTGCGTACCGCGGGGCGGTGCGCCCAGGGCGAACGAGATGAACACGTCATAGCCGAACAGCCGCGCTGCGTTGTTCCGCCGCGGCGCACTCGACTTACCTGCTTGTGCCACTTCCTCCGCCGTCACCGCCATGTGTCGTCCTCTTTCTGACCTTCCGCACCGCGAACCAGTACCACACGCCGGCAACCCTTTGCCGCAGAAGCGAGTCCTACGAATCTCTTCACCGTGCCCTTTGAATTAATGGGTCGCCGCACTATACAACCAATTGCCTGCGTTTGCGCCATCTTTCCGTTATCGCGAGTCGCCGGGCTGGTGGGGCATTTACCCGCTGCGCGGCTGGGGTGGGGGAGTGGTAACGCGTCGTTATCACACGACGATGTGTCCTACGCCCTTTCGTGCCCAGCCCGCCCACGCGTAATAAACGGAGAGTGAGGGAAGGGATTGGTGTCTCTTGCCCTCCGCGCCACGGCGTGGACCATCGCGGCTCTTTGAAAACTCGCAATTCCTAGGCAGATATCGGGTGCCGGAGCGAAGCACCTTCCTGTTGTTGTGTTCGCCTAAGGGCTCAAGGAGGACGTCGAAGTGCCCGGAAAATCGCCGCTAACTCCAATGATAAGACATGGATAGCTATAACTAGTTTAAGAATCAATGACGTAGAAACAATTTTCGCCTAACCGACTGATTCTAAACAACCGTGCAAACGCAAATTGCAGCGGCGCCGCCAAGTGGCGACGGTTTGGGGCCCGACCTTGAACCTCGAGAACGCGGTTCGACCCTGTGGCAAAACGAGACCTCTCACCTGGAGGGCTGGAAGATGCGCAGCCTAGGAATGTGCTGCGCGTTGCGGACGCGGGAGCCCCACCCTCTCCCGAATGATGAGAAGGATGGGTTCCACGTTATGGGAGCGACACCGCTACTCTCCCTGGCCGTTCCCCACTGACAAGCTCGGTACTCCGTTCTTGCGCATGAGGTCGTTCAGCGCCGGGACATCGGCCGTTTGAATTTGCTGCCACTGCGCCAACTGCGCGGTCAGGCGAGTATGCAGTTCGTCGAACACCAGCAACTGCTGCGCCGTAGGCGTTTGATCGACGTACTGAATCAGGTCGTTGAAGCTGGCGTACTGCTCGTTGAGCATGTTGGGATAGCGCAGGTTGCCTTCCGAACTCTTCATCTTCACCTGAATTAGGCTGGCTTCCACGGGTGACATTTTCTGGTCAAGCGCTTTAGCGGCGGCAATCACATCGCTGTTGGGAGATCCGGATGCGGTCCACTTCTCCAACGTCTCCAGGTTGGTGCGCAGTCCGCGAATCTGGTTAACCGCACGATGCAAGGCATCAATGTCAGCTTGCACCTTTTGGGCGAGTTCAAGTTGCTTCTGCAATCCCTCGGCGGTCACATGGTTCTGAATGCGAGGATCGAGGGTGACGTTCAACGGAGCACTTTGCGACCTGCCCTTGACGGTCAGCTTGACCTGATAAGTGCCAGGAAGCACAAGCGGACCTCTCGGCGCATCGCCCTGGTAGAACGCGCCAGGAATTTGCACCGGCGGATCGGAACGGAAGTTCCAGGCGAAGCGATTCATCCCTGCCTGTGCTGGTATGAGGTTGGATGCGATTTCCAAGTCGGGCCACTCGGGCGGCTGTTCGTGCTTGTTGTCCGTCAGGTTGGACAAATGGCGGACAACTTTGCCCTGCGCGTCGGTTATCTCGATCGTGATTTCTTCTTTCTCTGCCGGCTTGGCCTTCAGGTAGTAGTACAGGATTGCGCCTTTCGGCGGGTTGTCGCCCACAGGGCGTTTGCGCTCAACCGCGTCAGGAAAATGGAGCCGGGTAGCGGTGGCGGGCTGATAGAGGTGGAAGTCGTCGTTAGCGATGCCAGCACTAGCCTGCCGCAACGGGCTAACGTCGTCGAGAATCCAGAAGGCGCGGCCATGCGTGGCGGCAACGAGATCGTTGTCTTTCACAGCGAGGTCGTGGATCGGCGTAGTCGGCAGGTTGAGTTGCATCGACTGCCAATGCGCTCCGTCGTCGATAGAGAAATAGACTCCGGTCTCCGTGCCGGCATAGAGCAAGCCTTTGACTTTCGGATCTTCGCGAACCGACCGTACATAGGCGCCCGTGGGGAGGCCGCTATTAATGAGCGTCCACGTCTTTCCAAAATCGTGGGTCTTATAGATGAAGGGATTGAAATCGTCAAGCTTGTGGCGGTCGATCGCCGCATACGCGGTACCGGCGTCGTGGGGCGAGGCTTCGATGATACTGACCATGCTCCATTCCGGCTGGGCTTTGGGAGTGACATTCTCCCACGTTTTGCCGTCGTCGCGAGTGAGATGGATGAGTCCGTCATCAGTACCCGCCCACAGTTGTCCCTTCTGCAACGGCGACTCCGAAAGCGCGAAGACCGTGTCGTAATACTCGACGCTGGTTATATCGAGGGTGATGTCGCCGCCCGAGGGTTTCTGTTTTTCCTTGTCGTTGCGCGTGAGGTCTGGACTGATGGGCGCCCAACTGTGGCCCTGGTCGGTGCTCTTGAGCACATTCTGCGCCGCACTGTAAATCACGTTGGAATCGAAGGCCGACACGAACACCGGCTCCGTCCATTGAAAGCGGTACTTCAGCGCATTTGCACCGTTGCCCGAAGTGTCGAGTGGATAAGGAGACGCATCCGTAAGCTGATTGGTGCGGTGATCGTAGCGCGTGATAATAGCGGCATCGGACCCGGCATACACAATTTCCGGATCGCGCGGATCGGGTGAGATGTAGCCGCTCTCACCGCCGCCCACTTCGTACCAATCCTGTCGGGCGATGACGCCATCATCGCTCTGGCTGGCGATGGCCACTGTTGAGTTGTCCTGTTGCGCGCCGTAGACCCGATAAGGCCAGTGGTTGTCCACCGCGACGTGGTAAAACTGCGCCGTCGGTTGGTTGTTCTGTTCGGTCCAGGTCTTGCCGCCATCAATGGAAATGGTGACCCCGCCATCGTTGCTGTTCATGATGCGCTGCGGATTGGTGGGATCGATCCAAAGTCCGTGATGATCGCCGTGCGGAGCGGGCAGCAGGTCAAAGGTCTTGCCGCCGTCATTGGAGCGGAAGGCGCCGGTATTCAGTACGTAGACGGTATCTACACTCTTGGGATCGGCAAACACGTGGCTGAAATACCAGGCGCGCTGGCGATAGCGTTCATCATCGTTGACACGAGACCACGTGTTGCCCGCATCGTTGGAGCGATACAGGCCGCCTTCCTTGGCCTCGATCAGCGCATAAACGCGATTGGAGTCGGCACCGGAAACCGCAATTCCGATGCGCCCCAGGATGCCATCCGGCAGTCCGTTGCCCTGCAGTTGCTTCCATGTCAGTCCGCCATCAACCGACTTATACAGGCCGCTCCCGGGTCCGCCGCTGTTGAACGTCCAGGGTTGGCGTCGCACTTGCCATAACGACGCGTAAACAATGCTGGAGTTCTTTGGATCAAACACGACATCAATCGCGCCCGTGTTTTCGTCCTTATATAGGACCTTCTGCCAGGTCTTGCCGCCATCGGTAGTACGGAAGACGCCGCGCTCCGTGTTTGGGCCCCACGCATGTCCAAGGGCGGCAACCAGGACGATGTCGGGATTGCGCGGGTCGATGATGACCGCGCCGATGTGACGCGAATCTTTCAAGCCAACGTTAGTCCAGGTGCGTCCGGCGTCAGTGGACTTGTACACTCCGTCGCCATAAGAAATATTGCCACGCAGGCAGGCTTCGCCGCTGCCAGCGTAAAGAACGTTGGGATCAGAGTCCGCCACTGCAATTGCGCCGATAGACGAAATGCTCTGATGATCGAACATCGGCGTCCATGTCATACCGCCGTTGGTGCTCTTGAAGATACCTCCGGCAACCGCGCCGAAATAGTAGGTATTGGGATCGCCAGGGACGCCAGCAACCGCGAGCACGCGGCCTCCGCGGAACGGCCCAATCTGCCTCCACTTCATGCCGCCAACAAGGGCGGTATTGACTTGCGCCAGTCCGCTTCCGGCAAAACTCGAACACATCAGTGCAGCAACTGCAATCCAACGTCGCATTTAAGGTAGGCCTCGTTTACTGGGAGTCGCGTAATCGTAATGGAGACCACGGGAAGGTGCAAGAAGAGTGGCACCGATGGCGTCCGGAACGAGATCGCCTGGCGGTCTAGCGGAGGAGCCCCCGGTGAGCCAGCGTACGAGCTAAAACGTCTGAGTCGGAGCATTAACGGAGGTCCTAGGCTTGTATCGGCCGCTGGCGAACGAGCGCAGGTCCTCGGAGGTATGGCACCCGTCGGGGCGGCTGCAGCGATAACTAATTTTTATAGGCACCTTAGTGGTATTGCATTCCCGGGGTTTCGAGGTTTAGTGTGCTTTGCAATAGAAGTGGGACGGGGTGCTGCTCCGCGGGATAAGTTGTCGGGTTTAGGGGGCGGGCAGCGACAAACACCAAACGTCCTAGAGTTGCTGGCACACAATTACGTGACGATAAGTGGCTGTTAGGAAGTAGGACGATTCCGTCATACCGGCCTTTTAGCTTTCGAGCTTGCAACCTTTCGAGGGGGTAGATGATGACGCACATTCGACGCTCGTGGTTCTTTGTTTCCCTAGTTGTAATCACTGCTGTATTGCTCTGCTGCGCTGCACTCCCCGCGTGGGCGCAGACAGGTTCGCAGGGCACCGTAGTTGGTCTGGTGACCGACCAGAGCGGGGCGGTCGTTCCCGGTGTGACGGTTACGATCACAGACGCAGCGACAAAGGCAGTGCGTACTACCACGACCAACACTGCTGGCCGATACACCTTCGTCAACGTCACGCCCGGCACCTATGAAGTGTCGTTCACGAAATCAGGATTCGCGAAGGTATCAGTTCCCAACGATGTCGTTACCGTCGGCGAAACGTCCACCAACAACGTCACCATGAAGGTCGGCAGCGAAAGCCAGACTGTCGAAGTCCAAGCCTCAGGCGTCGAGTTGCAGACGCTCAACGCGACGGTCGGCAACGAAGTCTCCGGACTCTCCCTCGACTCCCTGCCCAGCATCCAGCGCGACACCAGTACCTTCCTGACCCTGCAATCGGGCATCAGCCCTGATGGCAGCGTGGCGGGCGCGGCGGTGGACCAGAGCTCGTTCCAACTCGATGGCGGTAACAACACCAACGACATGGACGGCAGCATGAGCGTCTACACATCCAGTTATGCTGGCGATCCGACGGGTGGTGCTGGGTCCCAGGTCGGGAACGGAACCGGGGCTCCGGGTGCGACCGGCGTGATGCCGACGCCGGCCGACAGCGTGGAAGAATTCAAAGTCAACGTCGCCGGTCAGGGGGCCGACTTTAATAGTTCGGCGGGTGCCCAGGTTATCGTCGCCACCAAGCGCGGCACCGACCTGTGGCATGGCACGGGGTACGAGTACTATCTCGACAACGGCATAAACGCGAATACCTGGCAGAACAACTTCACGGGTACCCCAATCCCTCTTTACCACTACAACCGCTTCGGCGGCGCGGTAGGCGGTCCCATCATTTCCAAGAAGGTTCTGGGCGGCAAGACATATTTCTTCGCCAACTACGAGGGCTTCCGCTTTGGCACCAACTCCGTCACCTACGAACGAGCAGTTCCATCGGCGGCAATGCGCCTGGGTCTGCTTACTTTTGGCGGAACGACCTACAACTTGAACCCCATTCCAGTTACGTATAACGGCGTCACCTACAATCCGGCACAGTGCCCAAACGGCCCGTGCGATCCACGCGGCTTCGGCATCAACCCGCTGGTGCAGCAGCTTTGGACCCACATGCCGGCGTCGAATGAGACAGGGTGCAGTTCTTCGTCGCTGCGTTGCGACGGAAACAACATTCTCGGCTTTACCTCTAACCTCTCGCTTCCTCAGTCATCGAATTTCGCAGTGGCGCGCGTCGACCATGACTTCGGTGACAAGTGGCACTTCATGAGCAGCTATCGCTACTACAACCTGCAGAACGCCGGTTCGCAGCAGGTGGATATCGGTGGACTGGCGCCGGGCGGTACGCTCGGTGTCCCGCACTCACTAGCCAACCTTCCCCAGCAGCCATGGTTCTTCGTGGCTGGGCTGACCGGCAACATCTCCAGCACTTTCACCAACGACATCCGCTACAGCTTCCTGCGCAACTGGTGGCAGTGGGGCAGGTATGGAGGCGTGACGCAATTTCCCGGTCTGGGCGGTGCGCTGGAGCCCGGCGGCGAATCCGCCACCGCGGCGCTCGCTCCTTATAACGTGAATACGCAGCAGACCCGTACTCGTTTCTGGGATGGCCAGGACAATATGATCCGCGATGACGCCACCTGGATCAAGGGCAAGCACATGGTGCAGTTCGGCGGCATGTACATTCACAATTTCAACTGGCACAGCCGCACCGACAACGGCGGTGGTATCAACTACTACCCGACTTACCAGTTGGGAACGTCCCAAGGCGCGGGCATCGACATGACCGGCTATATCCCGGCCGGCTTTACCGGTTCTACAAGGAACTGGGGTCGTGACTACGCTGAAGTGCTGGGTCTGGTTTCCGTCTCGCAGATCGCCTATACCCGCTCGGGAAACAGCCTGACGCTGAATCCTCCCCTCACCCCGGCACAGGACAAGGTCACCATTCCTTACTACAACTTCTACGGCAGCGACACCTGGCGCGTGACTTCGAGGTTCACTCTTACCTATGGTCTGGGCTGGACGCTGGAAATGCCGCCCACAGAAGCGAGCGGCAAGCAGGTTATCCTTGTTGGCCCGGATAACACCCCGATCAGCACGGAAGGATACCTGAATGCCCGCTCGGCAGCTGCACTGCAGGGTAATGTCTTCAATCCGCAGGTTGGCTTCAGCCTCATCGGCAACGTAGCCAGCCACCCTTCGTATATCTACAATCCGTACTACGGTGAGTGGAGTCCCCGTGTGGCCGCTGCCTGGGATGTGTTCGGTGACGGACGGACGGTGATTCGCGGTGGTTACGGCCGCACCTACGGGCGCCTGAACGGTGTGGACTTGGTCCTGGTTCCGCTGTTGGGACCGGGTTTGATCCAGGCCACGCAATGCACCAATGTACTGGCGAGTGGAACTTGTGGCGGCACGGGCAGTGCGAATCCCAACAACACATTCCGCGTCGGCCCGGATGGTCTGGTGGCGCCCTTGCAACCGGCGGGCCAGACTTTGCCGCAACCTTTCTACCCCGGCGTAAATGGCGCGGCATTTGCCGCGGGTGAAGGGCTCGATCCCAACTTCCGGCCTAACGTCGTCGATACCTTTACCCTGACCTTTGCGCGCCAGCTTAATAACAAGGTCAGTTTGGAAATCGGCTACATCGGCCGCCTCATCAACAACGAGTATCTCGGGATAAACCTGAATGCCGTACCCTACATGATGACCAAGGGCGGGCAGACCTTTGCCAAGGCCTACGCCAACTTGGTTATGCAGTACTGCGGCGGCATACAGGGTCTCGCCGGCTCGAATTGCGGTGGACCGAACGGCAACGTTAATAACAACGTGACGCCACAGCCCTTCTTCGAAGCGGCCTTGTCGGGTACCGGCTACTGCAACGGATTCGCAAGTTGCACCGCCGCAGTGGCTGCCAAGGAAGGCGTGAACGGCTTCGGCAACCTCAACACTCAGGCGGTCTGGAGCCTTTACAGCGATCTGGACAACGGCGGTTTCAACTTTCCACGCAGCATGATGAACACGCCGCTACCCGGTGCTTTTGGCGCGAGTGGTCAGGTGACCGGCGGCATCGGCATGAATGCCAGCGTCGGCTACGGCAACTACAGTGGCATGTTTATCACGGTGAAGTCGCAGGATTGGCACGGCGTGACGGCGCAATCGAACTTCACCTGGTCGAAGGCACTGGGCACTGGCTCGGAAGTTCAAGCCACCAGTGCAAACACGCCGCCGGATCCGTTTAACCTAAGGACAGGCTACGGTTATCAGGGTTTCGACCGGCGGTTCGTCTATAACTTGTTCTTCGTTTATCAACCTCACTGGTACAGATCGCAGTCCGGGTTTCTCGGCCACCTGGCCGGAGGCTGGACAATCGCTCCTGTCTTTACTGCCGGCAGCGGCCTGCCCCTCACCCTTGGTACCCTCTACGGTGGGCAGGGCTTCGGCGAGGGCGATGGCCTCAACTACCTTGGTTATGGAAACTCCGACAACGCCATTCCCATTACGCCTGCGAACCAGGGGGGAGGATCGGCCCACTACAACACTCCTGGCGGCGGCGGCGGTTTCCCAGTAAATATGTTCGCGGATCCGTTAGCAGCCTATAACAACGTACGCCAGCCGGTCCTGGGGTACGATACTCACGACGGCGGCATTGGCGTCTACCGCGGCTTGCCTTACTGGAATGTCGACCTGAGCCTGAAGAAGATGTTCAAGATCACCGAGCGCGTAAGCACCGAGTTCCAGTTTGTAGTTACCAACGTGTTCAACCATAACCAGTGGGGCGACCCATCCGGAGAGTACCTCGACACCAGTAATCCTGCAGCATGGGGATCGCTGCCCGGTTCGGTAACCTACGGCAGCACCTCCTACATGCGACAGATGCAATTCGGCATTCGCCTCAGCTTCTAACCTCTTTGTAGTTCACATGGCCGGGGGCATCGCTCCCGGCCTTTTTCTGTGTTGAGAGGCCCTCCAGCCCAATCACAACGTGATGTGTCGTGTGTCCTATCGCGATTGTTCCGTCATCTTATAAACAAGACGTCGTGAGGCGGAGGATTGGTGTCTCTTGCCATGGGGTGCATCGTGCGCAGACCACCAACGCTCATTGACAAGCTGAACGGTATTGCCCAATAAAGGGCGGGGCCGTCGACAACTCCTTACAAATGAGGATTTTGCGTGCAAGTTACTGAGAGTGAGGAATTTGCGCCGAAATTCCCGCTAACCTCATGAGAGCGCGGAATTTCGACAGTAGAAAACTACCGACGTTGGCAGAAGCCCGGGGCACTTTTAATTGTATTAAGTCAGCGGGTGCTCGGACGGAACCACTGGAAGCAGAGGCCTTACAATAGAAAATGCCACGCAACTCACTCCACGCGGAGGGATGTGTGAGCGGTTGAAACAGGCGGTCTTGAAAACCGTTATACCCGAAAGGGTATCGGGGGTTCGAATCCCTCTCCCTCCGCCATAATTGCTTTTCTTCGGCCCTAAGCTATGCTTGCCGGGCAATTCCCAAGGAGATTGGAGATGCCAACCAGATACAGGGTCGTCAAAGTCAAAGGTTTAGAGCCGGAAGTCTTCATTATTGTGGGAATTGATTTCGACGAGCACTCCATCAGGAGCACTTCCCTTGCAATGTCGGAAACAGCCTTGCGCGCCCATTTACGCGAGGCTGGCGCCTCCCAGGATGAAACCACTGCATGGATTGAGCAGGGGCGAGCGTATCCTGAATAGCGCAAGTCAAGATTGAGGTGCACTGGTATGACCGACACCGATACTCTCCTGGCGCCGATGAAGGGCGCGGAACACCGCGAAGTTGGCGGAGTGCAGTTGGACGTGGTGGCGGCCGGCAACTCCCGCGTGAAGCGCTTGATCTACCCCGTGGGGTTCCGCTGGTCAAAGCACATGAAGCCGCTGGTGGGCACCGACCGATGCATGCACGCCCATGTCGGGTTCCTGGCCCGCGGCCAGATCCACATGGAGTTCGCCGACGGTTGCGTGCTGGAGTTCCGGGCACCGCAGGTGATCGCCATCGAACCTGGTCACGACGGCTGGGTTGTGGGGGACGAACCGGCGGTTGTGATCGAGTTCGACTTCGGAAACGAAACTGTGCGCAGCCTGGGCATGCCCGAGCAGCACACACACGGGGACTAAGGCGGCGAGTTCTTGCACTATGAGAGTCGTCGCAGGCTAGCTTCGTTTCTTGGAAGCCCGCGATGATGGTCGGGTGCGTGGCTTGGGTCTGGGCAGCGCTGATGTCACGGCGGTTTCAATCACGCTTCGCACCCAGAATTCTCCGTGGTTATCGAGTTCAATGCCGTGTACTTCACGCTCGAAGCCAGGGAACCGCTTGCTGAACTCCTCAAGTGCAAGCAGGAAACGGATGGTGGGACTGTTGGCATCCCCCAGTCGCTCCCCGGGCATGCGGATGGGAATGCCGGGCGGGTACGGTACCAGCATCACCGCGGGAATGCGACCTGCCATTTCCGTAAGCTTCACTTTTTCGGTGCCTTCGCGGACCAGTTTCTGGTAGGTGGCCGCGGGAGTCATCACTGGATCAGGCGCAACATCGCAGGCTTCCTGCAGCAGTGTGGGTAGGTTGAGCTGCTTCATCGCCGCGTGCATTTCATCGCTGAGTTGCTTGAGGGTGAGCGCGCCATAACGATCAGGAAACTTGCCAGCCAGATCTGGCAACGCCTCACTCAATGGCGCCTCGCGATCGTACAGGCGCTTGAACTCGAACAGAGTCTCCAACAGGCTTCCCCATTTGCCCTTGCTGGTTCCAACCGAGAACAACGCCAGGATGGTGTAGTCTCCGGTCCGCGCAATCTCTACCCGCCGCGAATCCAGGAAGGCAGTCAAGACGGCCGCTGGGATTCCTGACTCGGCAAGCTGCCCACGCGGATCGATGCCGGGCGCCAGTATCGTGACTTTGGTCGGGTCTAAGAGGCAATAGTCATCGGCAATGTCTTCATCGTTGAAGCCATGCCACCCTTCGCCCGGTTTCAACGCCCAACACGACGGCGACTGCGACAGCAAGCTATCCGGCGCGACTTCAAACCGGTATTCTTTTCCGTCCGCAGGATCTTTGACGGAGTCGGGCTGGAATATACCGAAGAACCATCCATTGCCGGCCGCCTCGGCTTTCAGGCGATGCGCCACCGAGGCCATGGCCTTGCGGAAGTTAATCGCATCCTGAATTGTCTCCGTCATCAGCGTCTGGCCGGCGGGCTCGTCCATCATGGCTGTGGCCACGTCGATGGAGGCGATCATCGGGTAGAACGGCGACGTTGTGCCGTGCATCATGAATGACTCATTGAATTGGTCGAACTCCAAGGGCGCGCGCGCGCTGAGCTTCACGTGGATCATGGAAGCCATGGAGAACGCGGCCAGCATTTTGTGTGTCGATTGGACGGCGAAAATCAGGGGACGATCGGGCATGTCAGTCGGCACGTCCATTCCGAAGCGTCCACGATAGAGCGGATGAAACTTGGCGTAGGCGTACCAGGCCTCGTCGAAATGTACCCGCGGGACGCTGCGGGCAAGCTCCTGTACCACCCGCGCCACGTCGTAGCAAAGTCCGTCATAGGTTGAGTTCGTCACCACCGCGTAGGTCGGCTGCCTCGACGTAGCTCCGGCTGCGAACGGACTTTTCTCGATCAGTTCCTTGATGTATTCCGGGCGAAAGCGTTGCAGGGGCACAAGTCCGATCATGCCGTAGCCATTGCGTGTCGGCTTTAGATAGACGGGGCGTCCTCCGGTTAAAGTGAGCGAATGGCAGATCGACTTGTGGCAGTTCATGTCAACCAAGACCATCTCATCGCGGCCGATCACGCCGTGCCCAACAATCTGGTTGGAGCTGGACGAGCCGTTCAAAACGTAGAACGTCCAGTCGGCCCCGAAAATGCGGGCGGCATTGCGCTCCGATTCCGCCGGCGGTCCGATGTGGTCAAGCCATGAACCGAGTTCTGCTGTAGAAATTCCGAGATCGGAGCGCAGCAGATTCTCGCCAAAGTATTGGTGGAAGGCCATACCTACCGGGTGCTTGAGAAACGCAACTCCACCCATGTGTCCCGGAGCGTCCCAGGAGTACGCACCCTGGTCGGTATACTTCTTCAGTTCGCGGAAGTATGGCGGTAGAAGCTGGTCGTGATAACGCACGACTGCGAAATCGACCCGGTTGGCGATGAACGCAGGGGTGTCGCCGAACAGGTGGATGTACTCATGCACCTGTTTCATCACCTCCAGGGGCAACTCGCTCACCAGAGTGCGGTCGGCGATGAGAAAGATCGGGACCTTGGTATTGCGTCTCCTTACGGCGCGAATGATCTTCAGGGCGGCCCGCTCATCGAACTGAGTGTTTTCGGTCAGGTCCCAGTCGAGCAGGATCGCGCTGAACGATGGATCCGACTTGACCAGCGCGAGCCCATCCTCAGGAGTAGAGGTACGAATAACTCGGTATCCTTCTTCCTGGATCGCATCGCACAGGCGCTCCATGGCACGGTCGGAGACCGAGTCCGTACCTCCGACCTCGCTGGCAATTAGCAGGACCCAGCGTCCTTCGCTCATCTGAACCTCTCTCTGGGGAACACGCCTGACGGATCGTTTCGATGCATCACATTACTGCAGAACAAAGTTGGGTTGCCTCATGCAAGGAGGAGAAAGCAAATCGTAGAAGCCGCCGACGTGGATTACAAGAGGAAGACGGAGGTTTTGCGGGAACAAGTTGGAATTTTGTATGAAATGAGATGATGAGCTGCGCGAATTATTAAAGCCACATGAATATCAGCCATTCTGGCAACGGCCCGGGGCTCGCCGGGGTCGCGCATGGAGAGCCGATAGAATAGATCGCATTGTCGGACAAATGAAAGAGGGCGTCCTGGATGAATGTCTTCGTGCTCAACTCGGGAAGTTCGAGCTTGAAGTTTCAGGTCATCGCGACTGATCTGGATCGTATCGAGCAGCATCAGGATGAACGCATCTGCCGTGGCGAAGTCGAACGGATTGGCGGGGAGGCGATTGTTACCTTCCAGAAAGGTAGCGCAGCGAAGCACAAGTTCACGGCTTCTCTACGCGATATTGCGGCGGCGCTGGACTACCTCGTCCGTTTCATCGCCTCGGACAAATCGGGAATCACCGAGATCAAGAGCTCGGCTGACATTCACGCGGTCGGACATCGCGTCGTGCATGGTGGCGAGATGTTCGCAGAGTCGGCCCTGATCGACGACAAGGTGCTGCAGGGGATCGAGGACTGCATCGATCTTGCGCCCCTGCACAATCCCAACAACATCAAGGGCATCATGGCGGCGCGAGAGTTGTTTGGCAAGGCTATTCCGCAGGTTGCGGTGTTCGACACTTCGTTTCACCACACGATTCCGGAGCAGGCTTATCTCTATGCCGTGCCCTACCACCTGTACCGCCGCCATCGCATCCGCCGATATGGTTTCCATGGGACGTCGCATCGCTACGTCGCCTTTCGCTATCGCGCTTTACGCGGGTTGACGCGACAGCAGACCAACATCATCACCCTCCACCTCGGGAACGGCTGTTCAGCCGCTGCCATCAAGGAGGGAAATTCCGTGGACACCTCGATGGGCATGACTCCACTAGAAGGTCTGGTGATGGGCACTCGCTCGGGAGACCTTGACCCGGCGATTGTGAACCTGATCGCAACGAAGGAAGGGATGTCAGCATCTGAGGTCGATACGCTGTTGAACACCCAATCGGGATTGCTGGGGATTTCTGGCCTGACAAACGACATGCGGATGCTGCAGTCCGAGCTGAAGAATAACGAAGACCGACGGGTGCAACTGGCGATTGAAGTTTTCTGTTACCGCGCGCGCAAGTACATTGGCGCGTTCCTGGCGTGCATGGGGGGTGCCGATGCTGTCATCTTCACCGGCGGCATTGGAGAGAACTCGCCGGATATCCGCGCCCGCGTATGCGAAGGCATGGAGTGGGCTGGTTTGAAGATGGATGCTGCTAAGAACCAGCTGACAGTTGCCCGCGAGGGACTCATCAGCACGGATGATTCCAAGCTACTAGCGTATGCCATTCCAACCGACGAGGAGCTGCTCATCGCTCGTGACACAGTACGCGTCATACTTGGCCAGCCGCATCCCTCGTAAGACGCGACCTCTTTAGTACGGCCACACCCAACCCGCCGCCTCCGGCTTGTCGATGCCATGCTCGTGCGCGTAATTGCGGCACTCAATCTGCTGGTTCAGGAACCGCTCCTTGGCGTGGCCGCCAATTCTTTGCAGTCGCGGCACACGATCGATGACATCCATCGCGAGGCTGAAGCGATCGATATTGTTGTTGATTGCCAGCTCCAGGGGCGTGTTGATGTTGCCCTTTTCCTTGTAACCGCGCACATGCATGTTGTCATGGTTGTGGCGACGATAGGCCAGGCGATGAATGAGCCACGGATATCCGTGAAAGTTGAAGATGACCGGCTTGTCCACGGTGAACAGTGAATCGAACTCCCAATCCGACAACCCATGAGGATGTTCCGTGCTGGGTTGCATCTTGAAGAGATCGATCACGTTGATGAACCTGATCTTGATATCAGGAAAAGCCTCGCGCAGCAGCACGGTGGCGGCCAGCGCTTCCTGAGTGGGAATATCGCCAGCAGAGGCCATCACCACGTCGGGTTCACCTCCCTCATCGTTGCTCGCCCAGTCCCAGATGCCTATGCCCTTCGTGCAGTGCGTGATGGCTGCGTCCATATCCAGATATTGCAAGTGATTCTGCTTGTCGCAAACGATTACGTTGACGTAGTTCTGGCTGCGGAGGCAGTGGTCCGTCACCGATAGCAGAGAGTTGACGTCGGGCGGAAGATAAATGCGGGTCACATTGGCGCTCTTGTTGACCACCACGTCGAGGAAGCCAGGATCCTGATGGGTGAAACCGTTGTGGTCCTGCCGCCAGACTGTCGAGGTGATCAGCAAGTTTAGCGAAGCGATCGATTCGCGCCACGATAAGTGATTGCAGATCTCCAGCCATTTGGCATGCTGGTTAAACATAGAGTCGATCACGTGCACGAAGGATTCATAGGTCGAGAAGAAGCCATGGCGACCGGTAAGCAGATAGCCCTCGAGCATGCCTTCCATGGTGTGCTCGCTCAGCATCTCCATGACACGGCCGTCCTGGGAGAGTTCGCCACCATCCAGATCTTCGGGAAAGTACTCTTCGATCCAAAACTTCTTGCTGACCTCGTAAATCGCGTCCAGCTTGTTAGAGGTATTTTCATCCGGACCGAAGACGCGGAAGTTGCTCATGTTTAGCTTCATCACGTCGCGCAGGAACACGCCGAGAGGGCGGGTGTTTTCGGCCAGCGATTTGCCTGGCCCTTCGAACTTGATCCCATACTGGCGGAAGTCCGGCAGGCGCAGCGCTCTCTTCAATCGACCGCCGTTGGCGTGAGGATTCGCGCTCATGCGTCGTGAACCAACTGGCGCCAGCTCGCGAAACTCGGCCGCGAATTTCCCATCGCCATCAAATAATTGCTCTGGACGCTGCGACCGCATCCAGCTCTCGAGAAGGCGAAGTTGCTCGGAGTCTTTCTTAACATGAGGCATGGGCACCTGGTGGGCCCGCCAGTAGCCTTCGAGTCGGTGGCCTTCTACTTCCTTCGGGGCCGTCCAACCCTTCGGCGAGCGGAGCACGATCATTGGCCAGCGCGGTCGGCTAATCGCGCCGTTCTCGCGCGCTCCCTGTTGATGCTGTTTGATTTCCATTACGCAATGCTCGACTGTGGCAGCCATGGCCTGATGCATACTGTCATGATCGGACCCTTCGACGAAGTAGGGTGTCCAGCCGTAGCCGCGCAACAGGCTCTCCAGTTCCTGGTGAGGGATGCGCGCCAGCAAGGTCGGATTGTTGATCTTGTAGCCGTTGAGATGGAAGATCGGAAGCACCGCGCCATCGCGTTGCGGGTTCAGAAACTTATTGATGTGCCAGGACGTCGCCAGGGGCCCGGTCTCCGATTCTCCATCCCCGACCACCGCGGCGACAATCAATTCGGGATTGTCGAAAGCCGCGCCGCATGCATGTGAGAGGACATAGCCCAGTTCCCCACCCTCGTGGATGGAGCCTGGGGTTTCAGGCGTGCAGTGGCTGCCGATGCCTCCGGGAAATGAGAACTGCCTGAAGAACTCGCGCAAGCCTTCGAAGTCTTCGCTCTTGTCGGGATACACCTCCGAGTACGTGCCCTCCAAATAGCCTGGTCCGAGGACGCCGGGAGCGCCGTGGCCGGGGCCGGCAAGGAAGATCATGTCAAGGTCGTACTTCTTGATGAGGCGATTGAGGTGCACGTAGATAAACGACAGGCCTGGGCTCGAGCCCCAGTGCCCGAGTAACCGGTTCTTGATGTGCTCGGGCCGCAGTGGTTCTGTCAACAACGGATTGTCGAGCAAATAGATCATCCCCAGGCTGAGGTAATTGCAAGCGCGCCAGTAAGCGTCGGTCTTGCGGAGTTCGTCGGCACTCAACGGTGTACCGGTTACGGTCGATCGCGCTGGGCCGTACGCACTGAGTATGTCTAGTTCGGGGGCGGTCACGGTAGTCATGATGGCAACTCCTTATCGCCAGAAGGTTACTTCCTAGTCTAACGATTCACCAAAGGCGGGCAGGTCGTCAATCTGGTTGGGCAATTATTAACCACATTTAATGCCGACGTCGGCGGTACGCCATGACGCGGTAACGAAAAAATCATGGTCGCGGCTACAACGCGGGAGCACCCTCTGTTATTGTCTTTCGCGTACGTTGGCGACTGCCGCGTCGATGCAATCGATGGAGTTCAACCGAGGTGAAGTATGGCTTGTGCCCCGCAGGAGTTGAGGCATGTCCCGCTATTTGCGCTGCTTGACGATGACGAGGCGGCCGTCCTGGCCTCTCAGGTCGAGATCAGGCGGTTTGCGCCACGGCAGCGCATTTACAAGATCGGCGATCCCGGCAATCAGGCCTACGTGATGATGTCGGGAAGAGTGCAGGTGACGACCGTGGACAAGGACAACCAGGAAGTACTGGTTGATGAGCCAGGGCATGGCGATTTCTTTGGCTTTGCTTCGATGCTGGAACAAACACCCCATCAGACCAGTGCCATGGCCATGGAAGAAACCGCTTGTCTTGAGGTCGATCGTGACGACATCGCCACTCTATTGCGGCGTAAGCCGATGGCGGGGATGGACATGCTGACCGTACTGGGCCGTCAATTTCATGCTTCCCAGCAGTTGGTGCGCCTCCGGGCCAATCGCAATGCCAACGAAATGTTCGAAGAGGAATCGACGTTCGGAGATCGCATCGCCGACAACGTCGCCCGCTTCGGCGGTTCTTGGACCTTCATCATCCTGTTTGGAATTGTGTTGGTGATCTACTCCAGCATCAACATCGCGCTGGCGAACCGGGCCTGGGACCCCTATCCATTTATTCTGCTCAACCTGTTTCTATCGATGCTGGCCGCCATCCAGGCGCCGGTCATCATGATGAGTCAGAACCGGCAGGACACGAAGGACCGCTTGCGCAGTGAGCTGGACTTCGACGTGAATCGACGTGCCGAATCGGAGATTCAGGCCCTATCGCGCAAGCTTAATTTGCTGACTGACAAGATTGGCGATGTAGACGATTTACTACGAAGCAAGCTGCCGGCAGATGGTGCATGATGCAGACTTGACTGAAGCAAATCGATAACGAGGAGGGTGATATCGTCCTGCTGGGGTAATGATGTCGGCTGCCACTTGCGGACTTCGTCCAGCAGCAACAGCGATAATTCCGCAGCAGGGCGTGACGGGTTGTCGCGCAAAAGTTGCTCTAGTTTGCGGTCGCCGAACGACTCGCCTGCGGCATTTTCAGGCTCGCTGAAACCGTCGGTGTAAAGCAGGAAGCGATCGTCCGTCGAGAAAAGAATCTCGCGCACTGGATAATCACCGTCGAAAGGTGCACCAAAGAGCATGCCGTTACTTTCGATGCGTGAGAGTGCGCCCTTGGCGGAACGCCACCACAATAGCGGTGGATGTCCGGCCGCAGAGTACCGCGCGGTGCGAGTCACTGCGTCGATCCATAGATACGCGGCCGAGACGAATTGCTCTTGCAACTGCCCGGACAGACTATTTCTCAGCCGGCGCAGCAATTCCGCCGGATCGCTGGCATAGTCGGCGACTGATTGCACAGCAACCTTAATCATGGAAGCGATCAGGGCCGCGGGTACGCCGTGGCCGGAGACATCGGCGATCAGAAATCCGGCCCGGTACTCATCTACCGGCAGATACTCATAGAAGTCGCCGGCCACCTCGGTCATGGGCTCATACACCGCGGCAATGCGAAGGCTGCGGACTTCAGGCGTCGTGGTGGGAAGGATAGAGAACTGTAACTGGCGGGCGACCGCAAGTTCGTTTTCAATCGACAGCAGGCGGCGTTCGCTGGTGTAAACCTGCTGCATGGCGGCGTAGCCCAGAGACGAGAGGAAGACAAAGAAGCCGATGTCGTCCCAGATGCTGTCGGGGTGGTAGCCGAGAGGGTGGAGAAGGTTGGTCACGAGAGCCTCGGCGCCAAAAAAGATGGTGCCGGCCAGCATGACGCGACGATCCTTCACGACGACATATTGCCGGCTGAGGCTCGGCACCATAAAGAAGATCAACAAGACGACCGAACCGACAGCGGCGACCAAATTGTTCAGCCGAAGAAGCGAGTACTCCTCGCCGGTCAACACGAAATGTCCGATGCCGAAGACGGCAATGAGAAGCGCGGTGAGGGCTTGCAGAGTGGTGAACTGGCGCAGCTTGCCTACCGTGAGCTCGCGGAAGGTGAGCGCAGCTGCAACCAGCGTGAAGTAGGTGATCAGGGCGTGCGAGTAGGGGACGCAGACCTGCATCCAGCGCGGCAGGAGTTCGATCAGGAATGAACAATCGTTCAGCCTCTGAATGCCGTAGATAGCGCTCCAGATACCGAGTAAGAAAACCGCCCGCACTCCGCCCGCGCGGCGGCGGATCGCGGCGACGACCAGCACCACGATCCCGATGACGATGAAACTTGTGCCCGTGATGAGCTTAACCACGTCGCCGATAAATTTGGCCTGGGCCTGGGTATCGCCAATCATAAGGAGCTTCGAACCTCGTCGCGAGCGGGGCAGCGATACGGGGAGACTAAGTTCATTGCACCGCCAGCACGACGACGGTCGCGTCGTCGCGAAACTGTCCGCGGCAATACGCGGTGACGGAGTCCATGAGCTTGCGGCGGATGTCTTCGGTGCTGCGGCCACCGGACTCCTGGAGCGACTGAACGACGCGTTCCTCGCCAAACTCGTCGCCGTGGACGTCTTCGGCTTCGGTGACGCCGTCGGTGAAGAGCACGAGGCGGTCACCGCTCTCCAACTGTACGCGATTGTCGGTATAGGTCCAGTCCGGCAGAACGCCGAGCACCGCCCCATCACCGCGGAGCGCGATGGTCTCGCCGGAACAGCGCACGAGCTGCGCCGGACAATGACCGGCGTTCTCATAGGCAAGCGAACGATCCAGGGCGTCGACAATGCAATAGAAAAAAGAAATGAATTTCCCGCTGGCGACGTTGCCGCACATGAACGCATTGAGCTTGGTGCAAACCGCGGCGGGGCTGGCGGCGGTAGCGAAGGCGCGAAACGCTGCCTGAAGGTTGGCCGTGAGGAGCGCGGCCGTGATGCCCTTGCCGACTACATCACCAATACAGATGGCAAGACAATCGGCGTCGAGGGCCATCACATCATAGGAGTCGCCATTAACAGCGCTGGCAGGCTGCCAAGCTCCGCTGACTTGCATTCCGCGCAATTGCGGGATCGATTTGGGCAGGAGTCCTTGCTGGATCTGGCGAGCGCGCTCGAGTTCCTGCTCCTGTTCGCGGATGGCGTTGAACTCGACTTCGAGCGCGTTTTGCAGTTGGAGGTTTTTCTGCTGCAAGCGAAGCTTGACGCGCCCAGTCGCGTACCAGACAACGCCGACAGTCATACAGACCACGATGCAGAAAGGTGCGGTCATGCGGAGCAGGCCGATGTATGACGCCGGAGGTGGGGTCATGGCGAAAAGCACGGCGGAGCCAAGTGCAACACCGATGACGCTGATGCCCGCGAGTAGAGGCAGATAAACCAACCAATTCCAGGGTGAATTGAGACCTTCGTACCAGCGGCCGGTGTACCTCATGACCGTGTTGAGGGCGTTGCCAATGCAAACGGACATCACCATGGTTTGCAGAAACGAGGCGTTGACGTGCAAGGCCCAGAGCGCAACACACACGAGCGCTCCGATGAATACGAAGAACTGCTGATCACGCAGCCATTGGCGAAGGCGGGGACTGGCCCACCTGGGCCAGCTGTTTGAACCCAAACTGCTGGACGTTCGCCCTCCCAATGAAGCGATAGACGCGACTCTTTGAACTGATGATTGCTGATGCACACCTCGAGCATTGCTGACGCAATCACTTGAAACAAGTACAGGAGTCACTATGGTAAGTGATGCGAAAATGAGTAGGGTAAGCTACTGCGCCGAACGATGATGGATTGGCGGCCTTCACTGACCGGTGCGCCTTCCAGTACCAGCACTTCAAATGGGCGCAATGAAAACTCGTGCAGCTGCCCGGCATCAACATGCACACTCGACTGCCTGGCATCTTCTTTCCAAGGACTATGCAGCACGTAGCTGCGGGTCGACTCGGCAGGTAGTTCGAACGCGTGCGCAATGTCGATGCTGGTCGTTTGGGGTTTGTCGGACGGATTGCGGAGAACGATGATGGCCTTGCGCGGAGTCCATGAGGCCCAACCGTACACCTCCAGCTGGGCGGGATCTCCTCCAATCCAGTGCGTATCCACTAGTACTTCGGCGTTGTCACGCGACCATTTTGCCGCTTCCGCGAGGTTGTTCCAGTCCGAGTTAGAGAGTAGCGTCGGCGTTACATACATCTCCTGCAACTGCGTCCCGTTTCCGAAATAATCACGCACCTCGTTCTTGAAGTCTCCCTGCGGATCCGAATCCAGGTTCTTCGCATGGCGTGCATAGATGATTCCATGCAGCATGAGGGAGTTCAGCGGATACAGCGGGCCACCCAAGACAACGTGTTCGTAGGTATCGCCGTCACGATAGGTGATCCACTGCTCGCGCTTAGGGCCGACGCCAAGAAAGTCGTGATCTTCTCCGCCGCGCCAGATCGAGTCCGCATACCGCAGCCAGAAGGGGGATGGGTAAGTTCCCGTCGTGAGGTTGATGTAGAGGTCGGGCTTGATCGCGCGCAACTCACCAATCAAGTGAATGGCCGCAGCAAAATCGCTGTCGAATTCACTGCCAGGAAAGACGCGGTCGGCGTTTCCCGTGCCGTCGAACTTGAATTGGTTAACCCCGTAGTCGCGCACGAACTTGAAACAGGTATCGCGAAAGGCCTCATAGTATTTCGGGCCGGAGAGAGCAAAGCCGTTGTCCACGATCTCGTAGCCGGCGGTACGGCCCGCAGCGACCCGCTGTTGTTTCGGCTTGCCGTATCCGCCCCAGGGCGACAGCCACACTCCCGGAGCAGTTCCGTAATTCGCAGCGGCATAGCGCAATTTCGTGAACCCGCCAGGGAAGCCGGAGTTGAACTGCCACAATGTCGCCGGATCATCCCAGCCGTCATCGAAGAGGAACGAGTTAATGGGCACACCGCGCTTCTGCGTCAGTTCAGTTCCAAACGTATTGATGACTTGCAGCGCCCCGGCCTCATCGTATTTGCTGAAATAGCCCAAGTCGTACCACGAGTTATAGTGGAGAAACGTCCGGTACGGATGCGCGCGCTCTCGCTCCAAATAGTGCAGGAAGCCGCGACGAAGCTGGCCCTCGGAGGTCACACCGAACGCGGAGCTGTACGTGACGCTCTGCCCTGCCTTCAGCGGCAACTCGCGCTCGATCCAGCAGCGTGCGCGTTCGCCCGCCACGGCACAGGACGACAGCGGGTCTTCGAATCCGACAAAGGTCTGTCCGGCCACGACAGGCGATCCCTTTACTGTTCCGACTACTCTGGCAACCGGCGAATGGAAATCGACCATGCGTACTTCGCGAAGGGGAAGATCGGCCGACTTGGCGGTGATGGTGATTTCCTGCCGCAGATAATTGGAGCCGTTACGCAGGATCAGTCGCCATGTGACGTGCAGACGTCCTTGCTCATCTTCTAATTCAACAACCGCTGCCCGGCCCCGAATGCGCTCAGCCAATCGTGAGGCGTCGGGTTGTGGTTCAACCTCGATGAACTTGGGTTCCGCCAGTATTTTGAGCGCAGATGCCGGTAGCACGGTTCCGTCGCCCAGCAGCAGCGTAAACGGGAGCACTGCAGCGAGGGAGTCGGTTCGAGCCAAGAGGTTTGCGAATTCCAGCCCTGTAATGCGGCCACCTGAAACCTGCACAACCAGGTGTAGGGCGCCATTAGACAGTCCGAATCCTTCGCGTCCCGACTCTGCCTTGGCGAAGCCCGGATCGCCTCCGAAGTACACCGGCGTGTCCTGCGCCCATAGCGCACTGACGAACAACAATACCGGTAACAGGAAGAGTCGAAGTATCGATCGTGCATTCATGGTATTCACAAAGCAGACGCCTGCGCAGCCTTATGTCCGCTCAGCAACGATCCCACTACCATCCCGATTCCTGCCAGTGCGAACGCTCCTGCCCCGGCGTAACTAGCTGGAGTCTCAAAGAAAAAGAAACCAATGGTAGCGACCGCGCCGCCGGCCATGGCCAGGTAGCCCCCCAGCGTCGAAGCCCGGCTCCAGAATAGTCCGGCAATCACGGCGACCAGGGTTCCCGAGAGATAAATCGTAGCCGTCATGTTGAGATAAAAATAGGTCGGCCCCGGCATGGTGTACCACAGGCCCCATACCATTACGAACAGGCTGACGAAAAGATTGGCGCCGCGATTTAGCATTACCTGTTGCAGCGAGGTGAGTGGCTTCTTGCGCAGCGGACCGATGATGTCCTGCGCGATGATTGCACTCCAGCCCAGCAAATACGAGCTATTGACCGACATCGTCGCCGCGAGCATGCCCGCCACCACCAGCCCCAACACCCCGGATGGCAGAATCGTCGCCAGCATGCGCGGCATCGCCTCCAGTGAATTTTGCGATGGGCCGAGCAACGCCAGCGCGGCGATGCCCCACATCATCGGCATCATCCCACGCCCCAGGTAGATGAAGCCCGCCCACGAAAACACGCGCTTGCTGATCTCCGGGCTGCGAGTGGAGAAGGTGCGCATTGCCGTCGTCTGCCAGCAGGTGTGCACCGCAAGCCAGATCAGCACCTGGAACGCAATGTAGGCCCATCCGTAATCTGGATTGGTGAACGGGTTGAAGCCGCCTGCGCCCATAGTCTGCCGTACTGCGTCATACATGTGTGAGATTCCGGCAGCATGTACCGACCAAAGCGTCACAAGGATCGTGGCCACACTCAGGGCGACGAACTGGATGAAGTCGGTGATGACGATCGACACCATTCCGCCCAGCACGGTGTACACCAGTTCCAGTAGCAGGATACCGGTCATCACAGCCTTGATATGGCTCAACGACACACCGGAGATAATCGCGAGAAACGTGCCTTCGACCTTCAGAAACACACCCATATTAAGGATGCCGCCGGTGGCCACCAAAATACCGACAAACACCCGCAAGTTGCGGCTGAACTTCACTTCGAAGAACTCGGGCACCGTCATTAGCCGCATGGCGCGCAGTCGCTTGACGATGAAGCCGGAGCGTCCCAGGAAGATCATGACCAGACCGGCGATCAATCCGTTGATGAACGAGGCATAGCCCGTCTTGTAGCCAAGCTCGGCGTAGTACATGAAAGTGATGGTGCCGATCTCCGTGGCGGCCAAGGTAGCAACCGCAAGAAACGTGCCCAGTTCGCGGCCAGCCACCAGGAAGTCGGCGATGCCTCCGACGAACTTGCGGCCATAGAGGCCCGTCGCTAGGGTGGCGGCGAGGTAGATGACGACAATGACCCAATCGAGGATTGAAAAGTGCGTCGCGATCATCGCGGCCGTTGCGCCTCGGCCCGCAAGTTGGCGAACATCTCGCGCAAGTCACGCAGCCCGCGGACTAGGACGATCACTGTGATGACGGCGAACGCCGATCCTGCCAGCAGGAAGTTCGCCATCCAGAAGTAGTACCAGGCATTCATGGTTGGCCGTGATTGTAATTCATGGTAGCGGCATGGTTTACCGGGGCGGGGAATACGCACATTTCGACGTTCCAAGACAAAATTTCGCAAATATCTTGGCGCTTATGGCTTCCCGGTTGATAATGACGCAACCACTCAAATGCCACCGTCTGAATCGGGCAGCATCTTTATCTCCTACGCTTGTGATGGCGCCGATCTGGCACAGCACCTGCGGGCAGATCTATCGCGCGAGGGATTCGATGTTTGGCTCGATCCCCGGCGGTTGGACGACGGCGGGGCGTGGAGCCTCGAAATCGAGCAGAAAATCGATGCCAGCGAGATCACGATGGCCCTGCTCACGCCCAGTTCTTACGAATCGGCGCTATGCCGCGCTGAACAGGTCCGTCCGCTCCGCAGAGGTAAGCGCCTTATCCCAATACTGGCCGCGGGTGATCCGCTTCTTCCGGATTTCATCGAGGAGCGCCAAGTCCGTGATTTTCGAGATCTAGCACCTTATGGTGAAAGCCTGGGGAAGCTTGTCGCCGATATCCTGGGCGATGACACTGCCAAGTTGCTGGCAACGTATCGCAGCACTCGAGTCACCTGGCTAACAGCTCCGTCACAGGTAGCCCACAACATCGAGAGGCCCGAGGCACTGCGCGGGTTGCGCGACGCCCTCTTCGCCGACGACCATCGTCGGCCCGTCGCTCTCACCCCCTTGTCCGGCATGGGCGGACTCGGTAATACGACGCTTGCCCGGGCACTAGTTGAGGATGACGTGGTGCAACAGGCGTTTCCCGACGGAGTCATTTGGATCACCGTGGGCAAGGAGTCGCTGCGGGACTTCATCCAGGAGATGCGCGCGATCGCCACAGCGCTGGGCCAGGACCTGAGCAGCTATCAAAATGCGCTAGCTAGTGAACGTCTTTATCGCGACACCCTGTCCCGTAAAGCAGCGTTGATCGTGGTCGACGACGTATGGAGGAAGGCCGATATCGAGCCTTTGCTAGCCGAGTCGCCGCGCTCGCGGTTCCTGTTCACCACGCGCGACAAAACCATCTGTAGTTTGGTCGGTGCTCAGGAACACTACGCCGAGCTTTTCGATGTTTCTCAGTCGCGCGAGTTACTGGAGTCATGGGTGAGTTTGAGCGCTGGGCAGTTGCCACCTGAGGCGGACGAAGTGATCATGGAGTGCGGCCGGCTTCCTCTGGCAATTTCCGTCATCGGAGGAACCCTGCTTGGAGCTGACGAGCCATCCTGGCACGGCGCACTTGCCTGTATGCGCAGCGCTGACTTGTCGGCGATCCGGGAACTGCTTCCCGCCGGACAAGACAGTTTCTTCAGGGCCATTGAGGTGAGTTTCCAGTCTCTTGAACCGCAAATGCAGAAGCATTACCTGGGGCTGGCAGTGTTGCTGGAGGACATGTCCGCACCGATTTCCGTACTGCAAGCGCTGTGGGATGTGACAAAGGTTGAGGCGCGCTACATTAGCGGGCACCTTGTGGACCGCTCCCTGGCGCAGCGCGACGTAGCCGGAGAAGCCATTCGGCTGCACGACCTGGAGCTGGATTATGTTCGCGCACGATATTCCGATCGTGAGGCCCTCAGATTGATTCACGGGGCGATTCGGCTTTCGGCGCACATCATCGCACGGGACCCGGAGCAGTTTGCCTCACAAGTGGTCGGGCGATTGCTGCCTCACCAGGAATCCGTATCCATCCAGCGCTTTACAAACAGTGTCTCCGTGGGAACTCCGTCTCCATGGCTTCGATCGCTTTGGCCAACACTTCACCCTCCCGGAACCTCACTCATTCGCACCCTCAAAGGCCACTCGGATGACGTTCGAGGCGTGGCGTTGAGCAAAGACGGACGCCGCGCGGTATCGGCGTCCGGCGATGAGACGCTAAAGGTATGGGACGTCGAAAGTGGGCGCGCGCTGCGCACCCTCGAAGGTCACACCGACATTGTGTACAGCGTGGCACTCAGCGGAGACGGACGATTTGCTGTGTCTGCCTCGATGGACGAAACGCTAAAGGTTTGGGATGTCGAAAGCGGGCGCGCGTTACGAACCCTCGAGGGCCATTTTGCTGCTGTGAATGCGGTGGCTGTGAGTGAAGACGGGCGGCGCGTTGTGTCCGGCTCTTCGGACCACACGGTCAAGGTTTGGGACCTCGAAAGTGGAACCGAGTTGCACACGCTGTTGGGCCACGCTGACGTGGTCATCGCCGTAGCAATAAGTGGAGACGGACGGCGTGCGGTCTCCGCCTCTCTGGACCAGACACTGAAGGTATGGGACGTGGAAGGTGAAAGCGAATTGCACACCCTGCAGGGCCATTCGGACGGCGTGTATGGCGTGGCGTTAAGCGGAAACGGACTGCGCGCCATCTCCGCTTCGTCAGATAAAACCCTGAAAGTCTGGGATGTCGAAGGCGGTCGCGAACTGCGCACGCTCGAAGGCCATTCCAGCATCGTCCGTGGAGTAGCCATGGGGGCAGACGGCCGACGGGCCGTGTCCGCTGCGGAAGACCGGACACTGAAAGTCTGGGACATTGAAAGCGGGAGCGAGTTGCGCAGCCTACGGGGCCACGCTGACATTGTTTTTGGCGTCGCGGTGTCCGCCGACGAGCGGCTGGCGGTCTCAGCCTCCCGGGACAAAATGTTGATGGTGTGGGACGTGGAAAGCGGACGGGAATTACGTACCGTGGAAGGTCATGCCGATGCCGTCACGGCTATAGCGGCCAGTGGAAACGGGCGACGAGTGGTCTCTGCCTCGCGGGACAAAACGCTGAAGGTCTGGGACGTCGGAAGTGGCCATGAGTTGCGCACTCTGAAGGGCCACTCAGAAGCGGTCACTGCGGTGGCGGTGAGTGAGGACGGTCGCTGGGCGATCTCAGCTTCTGAAGACCAAACGCTGATCGTTTGGGATGTGGAGAACGGAAGCCAGTTGCGCACCCTGACGGGCCATTCCGATTATGTCGTCGGCGTGGCCTTGAGTGCAGACGGGAGGCGGGCGATCTCAGCTTCGGGGGACGAAATGCTAAAGGTTTGGGATGTGGATACTGGCAGTGAACTCCGCACGATGGACAGCCACGCTCCCTATATTTACGGCGTGGCGCTGAGTGGAGACGGAAAGCGAGCAGTCTCCGCCTCAGGAGATGAGACCCTCCAAGTCTGGGATATGGAAAACGGGCGCGCACTCCGCAGGATGCAAGGACACTCCGGCTGGGTGTACAACGTGGCCTTGAGCGGAGACGGCAAGCGAGCCGCTTCGGCTTCCCGGGACAAGACACTCAAGGTGTGGGACGTCGACACCGGGCGGGAGCTGCGCACGATGGAAGGCGAGTCAGATTATGTCGGCGTGGGGTTAAGTAGAGACGGACGTCGCCTGGCTTCTGCCTCGTTGGACCAATCGCTGAAGATATGGGATTCCGAAAGCGGCGAGCTACTCGCTACTTTTACCTGCGATGCCGCAGCCTGGTGTTGCGCGTTCCTCAATGATCGTGTACTCACGGCGGGCGATGTGGACGGGCGGGTTTACCTGCTCCGGTTGGAAGTGCCGCAGATCAAGCAGAAAGAATGAGCGCGCCTCTCAGCGAATCGAGATCGACTGCAAAGTAGTTGGCTGCATTAGACTGTGTGTCGAGCGATGAGCGCCCCTCGAACCATCAGTAAGTGCGTGATCCTCGCACGCGGGCTGGGTACCCGCATGCGCAGCGGCGACTCTGGCACCCAACTGGATCCGGCCCAGTCAGCCGCAGCTTCAGCCGGAGTCAAGGCCATGATCCCCGTCGGCCGTCCGTTTCTGGACTATGGTTTGTGTGCCCTTGCTGATGCCGGATTCCGTCACATCTGCCTTGTAATTGGCCCTGAACACAGCGTGGTGCGCCAGTACTACGGGCGCGCGAACCGCCCGACGCGCGTCCAAGTGACCTTCGCGGAGCAGCCCGAAGCCCGAGGCACGGCAGACGCGTTGCTGGCTGGCGAGGCGTTTGCGGGATCCGATGAGTTCGCGGTTCTCAATGGCGACAACTTGTACCCGATTGCAGCATTGCGGGAGATTCAGGACCTCGGCCAGCCGGGGACGGTGCTGTTCGAGGCCGGCACGCTGGTGAGCCACAGCAATATCCCGGAGGAGCGCATCCGGGCATTCGCGTATTGCGTGGTGGATCAGGATGGGTTTCTCGCCGACATCTTGGAAAAGCCTGAGGCTGCCACAGCCGGTAATTTCGACAGCGAAAAGCTGGTCAGTATGAACTGTTGGCGGTTTGGACCGGATATCTTCCGGTTCTGCCGGGAAGTCACGCTCTCGCCTCGGGGTGAATATGAATTGCCCCTCGCGGCGAGGCTGGCGATCGAGCACGGCACAAAGTTGAAGGCCGCAATTTGCCGGAGCGGCGTGCTCGACCTTTCACGCCGCTCCGACGTCGCCGCAGTCGCCGAGCGCCTCCGCAACGTGAAGGTGCAGCTATGAGAGTCGGCGAGTCGCTCTTCAATGCCGGGCTCAGCGAACTGGAAGCCCGCAGCAAGACCCGACTCTTCGACATGGTGGAACAGCAATTGTCCCAACCGGATGTCCCTGAGGTGCTGCGGTGGTTTGTGCCGGGAAGAATCGAGGTGCTCGGCAAGCACACCGACTACGGTGGCGGACGCAGTCTGTTGTGCGCGGCCGAGCGTGGCTTCTGCATTGCCGCCCTGCCGCGATCCGACTCGGTGGTGCGAATCAATGACCTGGTCCGCCGGCAGACTCTCGAGTTCACTATGTCACCCGACTGGGAGATTCCACGGTTCGGCTGGCAGGTTTACGCCTCGGTGGTTGCGCGGCGAATAGCGCGCAACTTTCCTGGTGCATTGCGCGGCGCGGACATAGCCTTAGCCAGTGACCTTCCCTCCGCTGCCGGCATGAGCAGTTCCAGTGCTCTAGTGATTGCAGTGTTTGCCGCACTCAGTGCGGTCAATCAGCTTTCGGAGCGCGCCGAATACGCGGCTAGCATTCATAGCGTTGAAGATCTGGCCGGGTATCTCGGTTGCATTGAGAACGGTCAGACGTACCAGGGTCTGGCAGGCGATGCCGGGGTTGGAACTTTCGGCGGCAGCGAAGACCACGTCGCCATACTCGCCTCTCAGGCCGGCTATCTCAAGCAGTACGCCTTTTGCCCCGTACGATGGGAACGCTCGGTCGCGCTACCGGACGAATACACGTTTGTGATCGCGGTCAGTGGAGTAGTCGCTAGCAAAACCGCGGCTGCCCGCGCGCAGTATAACCGCGCTTCGCAAGCCTCCAGGAGGATCCTGAACGCCTGGCGCTCCATCGCCCGAGCTAGTAATTCGACGCTCGCGGCCGTTGCAAGCGGTCCGCTCGACTCGCTGGATCGCCTACGCGCTGTTCTTCGTCGCGATGGCGGAGCTGAGTCGGAATGGCTGCTCAATCGCTTCGAACAGTTCAGGCTGGAGTCGGAGCTTATCGTCCCGCAAGCCACTGACGCGCTCGTTCGGCGCGACTTAGACACCTTCGGCAAACTGGTCGATGAATCGCAAGTAGCAGCAGAAAAACTGCTGGGCAACCAGACTGCCGAAACGATATGGCTTGCGAAACATGCGCGCTCACTCGGAGCCTACGCGGCGTCAGCCTTCGGTGCGGGATTCGGAGGCAGCGTGTGGGCGATGGTGACACGGAGTGAAGCGGACCAGTTCGCGGTCCGCTGGCGCGAGGCCTACGAAAACGGTCAGCACTCCGCGGCGCGTAACAGTCACTTCTTCGTCACATCAGCAGGACCGCCGCTGAGTCAGTTCTAGAACGGCTGCGCATTTCAATTCACGATGGAGAATTGTGACGACAACCGGGCCAGCTTGAGCACTTTGTAGACATCGACGTTGACGCCGCGCAACGTGACCTTCACCGTTTTCCCGTCGGCCGCGCCGGCGAAGTCTTCCAACGCACGTAAGCCGCCGGAATCGAGCCGGCGCACGCACGAGAAATCCAAAAACACGTCGCCGCCGGAATCGAGTTCCGCGGCGGCTTCATACAAAGTCTGCGCCAGACAATTTCCATCGATCTCGACCCATATATCAATCATTGTCATACGAGCACCTTGTCCTCATGCAGTTGCCGAAATGCACTCTCAACCTTAGTCGGACCGCGCCCGTGATAAGCGCTCCAGAAGAGCTCCACCAATTCGCTCAATAGCGGCATGCGCGGGTTGGAGCGCCCGGAGGGATCGTCAAAGGCATTCTTGACCAACTCTGGCATCGCGCGCTCGAATTCTTCCTTCGAGATCCCAAGGTCGGCAATCGACCGCGGAATCGCCAACTGGTCGAGTAACTGTTCGACAGCGGTCACCAGGTTCTGCACCTTTTCTTCAACCGTGGCGCCACCCAGGCCGAGCAACCCCGCCACCATTGCATATTTCTTGTGCGCGATGTACCCCCGCTGATTCGGCGACGGCATGAACTTGGCTGGTACTCCCGCGTTATAGGCAATAACATGCGGAAGCATCAGCGCGTTGGCCCGGCCGTGGGCGACGTGGAAACGCGCGCCGAAGGCATGAGCCAGCGCGTGATTCACGCCCACCGAGGCGTTGGAAAACGCGATCGCTGCAATGCAGGCGGCATTGTGCATCATGCTCCGCGCTTCTTCATCGTTGGGCTGCTCATACGCAATGGGCAGGTACTTGAACACCAGCCGGATCGCTTGGAATGCGTTGGAGTCGGTGTAGGGTGAAGCATAAATTGAAACACCCGCTTCCAGCGCGTGGGTCAGACAATCAATGCCGGTGTCAGCGGTCAGGCCTTTCGGCATTGACATGACGAACTGCGGATCTACGATGGCCACTTCCGGTGTGAGCGAGTAATCGGCGAGCGTCACCTTGCGCCCGTGCTCCTTGTCAGTCAGCACAGCAAATGGAGTGACTTCGCTCCCCGTTCCGCTAGTCGTGGAGATGGCGATCAACCTTGCCCGGGTGATCTTTTCGGTGGGGTACTGCACCACGCGCTTGCGGAGATCCAGGAATGGCGCGGCCAGTTCCTCCAGGTCAGCCTCCGGCGACTCGTACTTCAGCTTCATGATCTTGGCTGCGTCGATCACGGAACCGCCGCCCAGCGCGATGATCTGGTCGGCCCGGTAGAATTTGAGCGCCTCGACTCCCTGCATGACGACCTGGACTTCAGGCTCTGCATCAGGAATTACCGACACATGCACCAGAGTTTCTGGTGGAATGTTGCGCCGCAGAACGTCCACATGGCCGATTTGCTCCATGGCCGGATTAGTAATAATGATGGTTGAGCGCGACTTGAACTGCCGCAAGTTCTCGACTGCATTCATGTTGAAGTAAATCTGGTTGGGAACACGGAACCACATATGCGCTTGTGTCCTCCTCGCCACGCGTTTGATGTTGAGGTAGTGAAACACATTCACGTTATCGGTGGTGCTGTTGCCGCCGCCGGTCCCACAGCCAAACGAAAACGTCGGCACCATATCGTTGTAAACGCCGCCCAGCGCTCCAATCGACCCCGGCGAATTCACAATGATCCGCCCGGCGTTGATGACCTCACCAAATTTCCGGATGACGTCATCGTTGCGCGAAAACACCACTGCAGTATGGCCGATGCCACCTGCATAATTCACGTCGATGCAAACCTTGAGCGCTTCATCGACGGAATGCGCGCGATAGACCGCGAGCACCGGAAACAATTTCTCCACTGACAGGGGATGTCCGCGCCCTACGCCTTGAATCGGCGCAATCAGCAGCTTGGTGTGTTGCTTGACCTTGAGTCCGATCATACGGGCGATCGCGGTGGCCTTCTGCCCAACTGCTAATGGCTGCATGAAGCCGGTCTTGGGATCGATCACCGTCCGCCCCAGCAGTTCCGTCTCTTTTTCGTTACAGATGTGCGAGCCCAGCTCCTCGAATTTTCTCAGAACGACGTCGTAAATCTCATCGTCGATCACCACCGTTTGCTCGGACGCGCAAATCGTTCCGTTATCGAACGTCTTGGAGGTGATGATATCCACCACGGCCATGTCTAGATCCGCCGACTTCTCCAAGTAAACGGGTGTATTGCCCGGCCCCACACCCAACGCTGGCTTGCCGGAGCTATACGCCGCTTTCACCATACCCGGTCCGCCGGTCGCGTCGATCAGGCCAACGTCCTTGTGATGCATCATGTAGGCGTTGTCCTGCAGGTCGTGAGCTTCCAGGCAGGTAAAGACGCCTTCCGGCGCGCCGTGCCTGACCGCTGTCTCGTACATAATTCGCACGGCCTCGAAGCAACAGTGCCCTGCGGCTGGATGGGGACTGAAAATCACGGCGTTTCTCGTCTTGATCGCCATGATGCACTTAAACAGCACGGTTGAGGTGGGATTCGTAACCGGCAGGAGCGAGAAAATGACGCCGATCGGCTCCGCCATCTCCACAAGATTGCGCTCTGGATACTCGGCAATCTGGCCCACCGTGCGTTTGTCTTTGACGTAGTTATAGACAAACTCCGTGGCCACCATGTTCTTGATGGCCTTGTCTTCCATCAGCCCGAGCTTAGTTTCCTCAATTGCCAGGCGCGCGAGATACTGCGCCTGCTCGAGTCCGGCCAGCACCATCGGTTTCACAATGCGATCGACGTCTTCCTGGGTGTATTGTGTGAAGACGGCAGCGGCAGTCTTGGCCTGGCGCACCAGCCCTTCCAGGTAAACGATCCGTTCATCCGTGACGGTTTCGATCTTGTCGCTCATACTTCCCATCCTTGTCTCAAATTCCGTTCGGCCCAGGCACACAGTTTAGTATCCTCGGCTGTCGAACCATCTGACTGTGAGGGTTGTCACCGCAAGATGTGAGACTTGGGCCGAGCGCAAGTCCGGCTTGGGTGAACGCGGTCGACGTCACGAAGCACATTGCGTACGACCTGTGCTGGGGTCGGGTTCGGTGGACGCCAGCATCTCGGGTGCATCCACCTACAACAGCGGGCTTGAAAGTGCCTTGGCAGAATGGTTGCATCCCCGAAGTTCCTTACGCGGCCATTGGGTCGAGGAGTACCATTGCTTGGGGCCCGGAGCGAGCTCCGTCCTACCAAGACACTCTAGACAGACCGGGAATCGGAACCCCCGCGAGCTGTTGCGGCCGACTGGTCACAGCTCAGGCGGCTCCTTGAAAGGAAGCGCCATGCGTGGTTCACATAAGTCTTGTCGGCCATATCTTTGCAGGGAACTAATCCTTCTTGCTGCTTTTTTTGCATTCCTCGTCTGTTTGCCCGCCGCCGCGCAAAAAGCGCAGGGGAATGACACAGGCGCCCCCAAATACGACGCCCATACTGAGACCACTATCAAGGGAACGGTAGAGGAAGTGAAGGTGCCAGCGAAGGGCACCGAGATCGTTCACTTGATGCTAAAGAGTGGGTCAGGGAGCGTTGATGTATATCTGTGTCCCAAGTCCTTTCTCGAGGATATGGGCCTGAGTTTCAGTAAAGGCGAAGAAATCGCCGTAACGGGATCGAAGGTCAAGCAGGGCGATGCGGACCTCGTCCTTGCCCGAGCCGTCGAGAAGGGAAATGACACCGTAACCCTCAGGGACGACAAGGGCGCACCGGTGTGGAGCTGGCAACGAAAGAACTAGAGGCGACGGTCCTGCGGGCACGTCACATTACCGTTTCTGTCACCTATTTTATCTGAAGGAACGCGCCGCTATAGAGGCGGGGCATTACTGTCGCGGCATTTTTCACGAGACCGATGAGGCGAGCGCCTTTTCTCTTCAGCGTCGATCACCAGCGCCGCAAAGCCGCCACACCAGCGGTTCTAGCTCAGCTCTCGTGCCTAGCCTCCAAATTCACTTGGCACAGCCTCGCTGCGGCAGTATGCTTTCGCCACGGGAGTTCCCTATCCGCTGGGGACCTTAACACGACAACCAGTCATGCCTGCAGATTCGAATTCGGGGATTGATTCGCCTCGCGCCTGGATTATCGTCGTCGCGGCGTTTTTTGGGTCGTTCGTCGTCTTCGGCGTCACCTACTCCTTCGGAGTTTTCCTTAAACCTATCGCTACAAGTTTCGGCGTCAGTCATGCCATGATGACCGCCATTTTTTCGACCTTGTCGGTTTTGTCGTTCTTTCTGGCGCCGATCACCGGAGACCTCGCCGATCGTATCGGTCCGCGCTACGTGGTAGGCGCGGGTGCCTTGCTCATGGGCATCGGCTTGCTGTTGACTGCACGCATTTACTTTTTCCCTCTCCTGTTCGTGACCTGGGGACTTTGCGTTGGAGCGTCGGTGGCATGTGTGTACATTCCCGCAATTGCGGCCGTGGGGGAGTGGTTCAAAACGCGGCGCGACATTGCGCTGGGCATCGCCATCAGCGGTATCGGCTGCGGCACCCTGGTCGCAGCCCCCCTGGCCGCGCGGCTGAGGGTGCTCTACGGTTGGCGAGGCGCATTCGAAGTGTTCGGCTGGGCGAGCATGGCAATCCTTCTCGGCTGTGCCGCGCTATTGTCGCGCCCTCCCGTCCTGCGCGCCAAAGACACGGCCAACGTTACGGGCATGGTGCGAACTCGTACCTTTGTCTTGCTCTACATCGCGCTTATCTTCGCCGGAATCGCCATCTACTGCTCATTCGTTTTCCTGCCGGCATTCGCCATGGACATTGGCGCCAGTCACGTGGCCGGAGCCGCCCTCATCGGCTATGTAGGCGCTGCCAGCGTTGTAGGACGCCTGGGGCTGAACGCGCTGGCCCCTCGCGTTGGCCTGCTCAACATGTACAAAGCGAGTTATTGGATCCTGCTGGTCAGTTGCAGCGTATGGCTGTTGAGCCACACCTACTCGGTACTGTTTATCTTTGCGCTACTGATGGGAGTGGGCTACGGCGGGATCGCAGCCATGACGCCGGCAGTCGCGGCGGTTCGGTATGGTATCGAAGGACTCGGAGAACTGCTGGGGATTCTGATGACCAGCTTCGGCATTGCTTGCCTGGTGGGACCGCCCCTCGCCGGAGTGCTGGTTGATTACACGCACGATTACAAGTGGCCGGTATTTGTGGCCGCCGCCAGTTCTGTTATCGCGCTGGGCGCCGTCATTAAGCTGCGGGCCGAGGAACCACTCACGGCTTCCGAGCCCCAAGCAGCCACAGCCGACTAGACTCTTCGATTGCGCCTTCGCTTATACCTTGCGGGCCCGGATGACACCGATTTCATCGCATCGTTCGCAATAAAAACCAATACAGCGCGGCCGCAAGCATTAGCGCTAATGGCACCATCCACCAAAGTATTCGCGAACCCACGGTCCGTGCGGACGCTTGAGAAACGGACGAGGTTCCCTGTGCCGGCGTTGCGGCTGTGGCGTCAGCC
Organism: uncultured Acidobacteriaceae bacterium; assembly: GCA_963699185.1. Classification (GTDB taxonomy): domain Bacteria; phylum Acidobacteriota; class Terriglobia; order Terriglobales; family Acidobacteriaceae; genus DASRAA01. The sequence continues at coordinate 4,623,195 of OY969419.1, forward strand.
GTTTGCTGTTGCGCTGACGCCGCGGATTGTGATGCTGCTTCCACTCTTGCGCGTACTTGTCCGGCGACGTTCGCGATCAAGCCTGAACTGGCTTCCTTCACCTGAGGGAGCGGTGCAGGAACAATCTTGGTCCGGACTGGCGCCAGAAAGCGATAACCATGCCGCGGGATCGTCTCCAGATAGAGAGGGTTGTCGGCATTATCGCTAAGAGCAGCCCTTATCTGCTTGATGCACTTGTTCACGCCCTGCTCAAAATCGATGAAGGTATCGCTGCCCCACAGTTGCTGCTGGATCTCGTCGCGCGTCACCACCTGACCGGAGCGGCTAGCAAGCAACGCCAGTAGCTTGAACGGCTGGGGCGGGAGCTTCAGGAGCGTTCCATTTTTGCGGATTTCTTCCAGATCGAGGTTTAACTCGAAGACTCCGAACCGAAGAAGCTGATACGTGGCGCTCACGGCAGTGCCCCCACACTTGCCTCAATCTTTGTGCGGATTATAGCGCGCTTTGACCTCCGTGACTCCGGTTTTGTTTGGTCATATCCTCGGTTAACCCCAGTGCCCACAATAGTTGGGGCGGTCATCCCGCGAGCATCTTAAGGTCACGCCGTATCCATCTCGAAGTCAGACGTTATCCATTGAATCCAAATGGCCATCCGCCGTACTGTGCGCGCTCAGGGCGGCAGAGTCGAGCAAGTTCGGCGGACCGCTCGAATCGGGGAGGACAGGAGCCGGGAACCAATCTCGCTTCTGGGCCTGATACCGATGGGCAGCGATGGGCAACCGCACTATCGGCGGTCGCTCGGGCGTTACGAAGAGACTGGAGATCGTGATGGATCAACTAAGTCAATCTGTGGCTCCTAAACAGCTTCGCTGCATGTCGTTCATTCAGATGTTTCACTACTTCGTCGCAATCGCGAGCTGGGACTGGCCGAACAGCCGGTACTGGTTCCTCGACCTGGATAGAGCCAATGACTGCGATCAGTGGCTCTCGTTGCAGCCAGCCTGTGCCGTCGTCTTTCGGAACAGAGCCGGAGGCGTTCCTCATGATCGGCCGTGCAGCGGAGGACATCGGACGCACGCTTGCGACGAAGCGAGGTGAACGCGGCAGGGGCAGCGCAGCGGTGAAGCTGCCCCGACGCGCTACTCGTCATTGCCGCCACAATATGACCGGAAGGAGGTCGGTATGAAAACGTTTATGAAGAATACCCAGGCGATTCGCGAAGCTGACTTCATTCTGCGTGGGTCACCACACGCGAGATTCGCACAGGCATCCCCCGTTGGAAACCGTCAACGAGGCACGCAGCAAAGTGACGGGCTCTTTCGGGGTCCTGGCCGGGCGGCGCGGATTTTCCTGTTCGGCTGGTTCGCGATCTTTCTGGCGGTCAGCGCACAAGGCCAGGTGACAAAAGTAAAGGCCAGGGCGTTCTGGGCAGAGTTCGACATGAACACCTTTCATGGCAAGGGTAACTATGTAAATGCGGTTTACGGAGTGACGAATCCGAACGACCCATTGCAAGTTGCGAGGGCCCAACGACAATGCCAACTCGATGTCTTCAGTGGCTTTGCCGACGCCGCAGGGTACGCGATTAACGTGGAGATCCGCGGGGCTGCGGCCACGGACGCCCAGAAGAAGAAGGTTAAAGACACCTACGACAAGCTCGCCGGCGACGGCACAATGACCCGTTTGTCGGACCTGCAGTTGCTGCTCATAAAGAACCACTTCCCCAACAAAACCGGCGGCATTGACTACGACAACTTCCAATTGGCGACCGCGATGTTCGCAAATGGGGAACTTCGGGTCGGCAATCCCGGTGACCGGGAGATGGACCAATTCCACCAGTGGTTCGTGTGGGAGGAATTTGCAATTCAAGCCATCCAGCGAAACATCGATAAGGACAAGTGGCTAAAAATCCTGCCGATCCTCCAAACCGGTCTAGAAATCTATCCCCAGGTCTACCCGGCTCGCGACCAAAGACTTGGTTTTCCAGTTGAGCTGTACGACAGCGCCGCTGCGCGCTTCACCGGAAAAAATCAGCTCACGGACAAACAGAAACAGGCCCTTTGGAAGACGATTTCCGGTCTTTCGTTTGACGACCTCCTAAAGAGGCGGCTGGAGAGGCTCCAGAAGGCCGCGAAGGAAATCGGGGCAGGCCCCGGCGTACGGTTGCCAGCCGGGCCCGACATTACATCACTGGCAGGCGATGTGAGATTTCTGCAAATCACCGCGTCCCCGTTCGGCACTGGCTACTTCGTGCAGGTTGTGGTGGAAGTGGACACGCCTTCGGGGCCAGCAAGCAATCGAGTCGTGGGCCTTCTCGTCGCGGACGTCGGCGTGGAGGTGAATGGGGATCAGTTCTACATGGATATGTTGCTGAACAACAACTACGACGGGACGTACTCGGCGAGTTTCGTCGTCCCGTCCTTTGACGGCACTGGAGTTGAGTTCGAGGCTCTCGACGAAATTAGCGGAGCTGGTGCGGCGATGGGTGTGCGCGACGTGCCCACACAAAGCGGCCCGCCTTCGCAGTAGTAACGAACGTCTTCCGCCCAAGCCTGTTTGGTTTGGCAGGAAGTTGGGCAGGGGCAGCGAAGCGGTGAAGCTGCCCCTCACTGCCCAGCAAGTTTCCTCACCGCCGCAACATGACCGGAAGGAGGTCAGTATGAAAAGCGCCACGTTCGGAACGAAATTTCTGGGTTCGATCTTTTTCTTGGCAACGCTGTGCATCCCGCAGGTCGTCTCCATCGTCTCGGCCCAGACCGTCATCGTGTCGGTCTCATCTCCGTACATGCAAAATGGAGAAGTAGTTGTTTCCCGCGCTGGTGACGATTGCGAGTCGGTCGCTATGAGTGCCGGCGGAAGATACGTGGCATTCGCGACGGAAACCAACCTGGACCCCGATTCGAAAGCACAAGGGAACGGTCGGGTAACAATGCAAGTCTATGTACACGATCGCGATCTAGACGGAAATGGCGTATACGACGAAGAAGGAATCGGTAAGACGAAGACGGTGATAGTCTCCATATCCACTCCTGATAAGGATGGAAAAACGCTTCGCGGAAACGCCGGCAGCGGTCTTTTTGGGGTAGCAATCAGCGCCAGCGGAAGGTATATCGCATTTGAGTCCCGAGCGACCAACCTGGTCGCGCCAGCGACTACCGCTCGTCGCAGTCACATCTACGTCCATGATCGTGATGCGGATGGGAACGGAGTCTTTGATGAAGACGGAGCGGGCAAGACGCGGACATTTCTCCTCGACATTACCAAAGACGGCAAGGAGGGAAATGCAAGTAGCCTTCATCCCTCCATGGACTATAACGGAACGAAGGTGGCGTTCGATTCGACGGCGACAGACTTAGCCAACAACAAGCTCGACGATGAACGCGACGTTTTCTTAAGGGATTGGCTTGGCCAACGAACCTATCTTCTTTCGCGGCCTGCTAAGGTCGGGGAGCCCCGAGGCCCAAGTTCAAATCCCGCCGTCAGTTATGACGGGCGTTTGGTGGCATTCGAGTCAATGGAGAAGAATTTGGTCGCTCCACCGGCAAACGGCAAAAAGCAAATCTTCCTGGTTGAAGTACTCAGTGGGCAGGTGCTTGCGGTTGTTTCTAAGTCTCCCAAGGGAGAGTTCGGTGACAAAAGTAGCTTCAATGCCGCTGCGAGTGGCTTCGGCAGCGTCATCGCCTTCATGTCAGACGCTACGAATCTGTTTGCTGGAGCTAACGGCAGAACGCAAACGCTTAGGGCGACGCTCTCGCGGGATGATCCCAAGTTCTTGATCAGTCTGGTGTCGGCGGAGAAGAGAGGATTTGCGGGCAACGGTGACAGCGCGCCTGGGATTCTCCGAGACCGAGGAACCGATTACTCTTTCCGCGGCGTATCACTTTCGAACGATGGGACCCGAGTGGCGTTCGCATCTGCAGCTACTAACCTGGTTGACCGAGACACCAACGGCAAAGTGGATGTTTTTGTGCGAGACATCACCAAAGGCAAGACCGTTCGGGCTTCTGTCTCCTCTGAAGGCGGCCAAGGCGACAATCACAGTGGTTATGCCGGCGGAACGGTCATCAGCCGTGATGGCCGGTGGGTGGCCTTCGAATCCAAAGCGACCAACTTAGTAACGCCCGGTACCGACGGTACCAGGGAGGTTTTTGTGCACGGACTGCAGAAAGCATTTGCCGCAGATTCCGAAGATGAAGACGCTCCCTAAGAGCGTCTTTAATCCCCCTCACCGCGATTCTTTGTCGCTGGTTGACAACTCTGCGAGGCAGCTCCGTGGTGAAGCTGCCCCTATTTAGTACTGATTACTGCGCGGGCTTCGTTTCCGGCTTCGGCGCCGGCGCTGCAGCCGCAGGCTTCCAGAATCACGGATCGGCCTTGACCCAGGCATCGGCAACGTAGCTCGTCTTTGGATTGCAGGAGAACAGGTTCCCATGCACATCCTCCACGCACGCCGCGGTCAGTTCGTTCAGCTTCTTCATGCCGTCGGCGCCCACTTGGTCGGCAAATTTCTTGGCGTCGCCGAAGCCGTTGTCTACTTCCGCCAGATCAGTCAAAAACGGGTGTACAATCATTCCCTCTTTTGTAATGGAAGTAGTGGTTGCGCTCGTTCACGAACCTAACCCGGGCGCAGAATCCGTGTTGGACGCGAAAATTGGGAACTCACCCCCTCTCGGCCCGGCCAATTGGTTCAGCACAACATCGTTGCTTCGTCTTCGCCCACGGAGGCCATTCCGGAGGTTGTCATGTCTTCCGCTCCCAGCGACCGAGTTTCGAACAATGGATTGACCGTCGCCGCCTACGCAGGCGATGGCGATGTACTACTCGCCTATAGTCTCGACGACAATGTGCTCAAGCAAAACGATCCGGCCGGATTCGCTATTCAGTGCACGCCTCCGACTGGACAGCCTTATTACTTGCAGAATCGGCTGAACTACACCCAGCCGGTAACGTCTGGCACCGCTCCCCAGCAGCAGGCTTGGACCTCGTCCCAAGAGGCCCCCTTCCAGAAATTTCATTGGGTTCATTTTCCGCCAGAGGTCATGCCGGGGAATTTCAAGTACAAGGTGACGGCCCGCTATTGCCAGGGCACCGCTCTGGTCGATGGCCCATCGGCAGAAGTCACAGTGCAGCTTGTCCAGCCGCAGATGGGCAACTTTGAAGTGGGACTGACTCGCGGATACGTCAGCTCACAGGCCTACGCCACTCTGTTCCAGAACAAGGACATCCGGCAGCAGCCGAAGACCCTGGACTTCGACACCACTTCATATCAAAAACAATATGAGTGGCTTGGCTGGCATGCCCGCAAAATGGTTTTCACCCTGCTTAACGAGTGTGTGAATGACAAGTCGATTACGGTCGATATGTTCGCCTACGACTTCGACGAGCCCGATATCCTCAAACTGTGCGAGACCCTGGGCTCCCGGTTGCGCATTTTTCTCGACAACGCCCCACTTCACCTCGGCACCGCACTGGAAGTACAGGTACACGAGCGCCTGCTCAAGTCGGCCGGCGCCGCCAACGTCAAACAGGGACACTTTAAACGTTTCGCCCACGACAAGATCATCATCCAGAAGAAGAATGGCAAAGCGACCAAGGTGCTCACCGGGTCGGCGAACTTCTCGATCCGCGGACTCTATGTGCAAGCCAATAATGTGATGGTGTTCAGCGATCCCAAGGTTGCAGACCAATATGAGCAGGTGTTCGAGTCGGTGTTCAACGACATGAATGGATTCGTGAAAACTCCGCTGGCATCGCAGAGGTTCTCGTTCCCCAACCTGGGTGGCGGAGTACCAAACTTCGACGTCAGCTTCGCGCCTCATCCCACGCCCCCCGTGTCCATGACAACGGTTGCCCAAGCGCTACAGAACGCCAAGTCGTCAATCATGTTCGCTGTGATGGAATTGGGTGGAAGCGGCTCAGTGCTGCAAATCTTGCAGAACGCGCACAGTAGCGGCAAAGTCTTCTCCTACGGCATGACGCAGGCGGATGCAGGCTTCACCCTTTACAAGCCCGGACAGCCCGGCGTGCTGGTACCTTTCTCGGCGCTGATCAAGCAAGTGCCGCCTCCCTTCGACAAGGAATTTACCGGCGGCGCCGGACAGGTCATCCACGACAAGTTCATCGTCATCGACTTCAACGACGCCAATCCGGTCGTCTTCACCGGCTCATCCAATCTGGCCGACGGCGGCGAAACCCAGAACGGCGACAACCTGCTCGCATTCCATGACCAAGCCGTGGCCCGGCTCTTCGCTACCGAGGCCATACGGTTGATTGACCACTACTACTTCCGCGCCGCTGTCAGCAAGGCCACCTCGGTGAAACCCCTGATGCTCACGGCCTGCGGTGGCGATCCTAAATGGTGGGTGAGCGACTATGACGTCAATTCCATGCGGAACGTCCAGCGCCTGTTGTTTGCCGACGGTCCCTCTGCCGTAACCAGCGTTCCGGCCGGCGTTCCCGACGATGCGACCGCAGCGCCCGCCAAGGCGCCTGGAAAGCAGGCCCGCACTAAGACAGAACCTGCAAAGGCCGCGAAGAAGGCCCCGGCAAAGACTGCGGCGGAGGCCAAGTCAGCCACCAAGCCTAAGGCGCCTGCACAAGCCAAGGCAAAACCTAAAGCCAAGCCAGCCGCAAAACCACAGGCGAAGCCCAAAGCGCCGGCAAAGGCCGCGAAGAAGAAGACTGCTGCGAAGAAACGTGCGCCAGCCAAGAAGACGGCCCGCAAGGTCGCCAAGCGGAAGCCGAAAACCGCCGCCACGAACACCAAGCGTCCCGCGAAGAAAGCGGGAAAGAGTGCCGCTCGCCGCGGCCGCTGACAGGTCACTTTCTTGGGGTGTCGATCGCTAATGTACGACAGGCTGCGCTCCGTGGGCGCAGCCTGTGCTCTTTCAGGACGCTGGAATTGCGACGATCAAGCAGCCCGACTGGCTCACTTTTGGTTGTTGGCTTCGTTAATCAGTTGTGCGACTTTCGAATCAGCCCCGACCGGCTCCACGAAAACAATGCTGCTGGCGTTCAGGTACATGCGGTCGGGCCCATGCAGTTCCTTGCCGCGCTTCACAAGCATATTGGAGACCTGCTTGGTCTCAGGATTGGTCTGACTGACGATATAAAACACCTCGGTCAAAACCGGATTGGGCGTGCCGAAGCCCGCGAGCTTTCCGTAATAGACAGAATTATTGCTGAGCAGAACGGCCTGATACGGAGTGGTGAAGGTAACTGCGGTGGGTGGTGCGGCGCAGCCCGCCATCACAATGATGGCGATAAACATCAACAGAGACAATGCAATCCAACGTTGCTTCATGCTGGTTCTCCCGGCGGCCCCGTCTTGCTGGCCGCAATGATCGTAAATGGTTGGCGACAAATTGTCGCATTGAATTCATTCGCCACGGACAGAAAAACGGCCTGACTGCATCCAATCAGGCCGCATCTCAGACGAAGTTGATCTACTTCAGCCAGCGACGGCGGACGCCGTACGCTATGCTCAGCAGTCCGCTCCCGAGCAGCAGGAAGGTCCCCGGCTCCGGGGTTGTAGAGACATTCTGCGCCGCCGTCAGTGACACAAATCCACCGGCGTCGTTGTAGTTAACTATCCACTTCTCCGTACCGCCGTTGAAGATGTCGTTCAGGATGGTGGCGTAGGTGCCCGAAAGCTGTCCCGGGTTGAGCAGGAGGTACGTGAAGGACGTGCCGACTGCCGGATTGTACCCAGACTTGAGCAGGATATCGAGCGTGCCGTTCAGCGAAGCTGACCCGGCCACGTTGAGCTGACCGAACGCGGTTGCAGAGTTGATCATCTCTCCAAACGTTCCGTTGGCCAGTTGAATAAAGCCCGGGCCTGTCGCAGTGCCCGTACCCACGACGAACGTCGACGTACCGTCGATGTTGATGGTCCCGAGATTGTTCACGAAGGGCGGATCAATCGTCGATCCGTTCTTTACGGTAACCAAACCCTGGTTGACCAGGCCTGCCGATGCTCTAAGCACGTCGCTGGGACCGTTCACGTTGATCTGGCCGGTCGCGGTATTCGTCAACAGGCTAGCGAAGGTCATCGTATTTCCGCCAGTGCCGCTGAATCCCGAGGTGGACAGAATCCCGGAGTTGGTGGCGGCGCCATTGACGGTCAGACTGCTGCCGTTCTCCAGATCGACCTGCCCGGAGTTGGTAAGCGTGCCGGTGAAGGTTGCGGACGACCCGGCAGTTTGAGCGAACAACGCGCCGCTGTTGTTGGTGACGTTGCCGCCAACGGTCGCGATGTCGCCAGCGCTCTCGAGGCCGAACTTGCCGTTGTTGGTCAGGTTGCCCGTGATGGCAATCGTGTTTTTACCGGGTCCGGAGAAGCCGGTGTAGATGCCCTGAGGTCCGCCCGCGTTATTGGTAACGTTGCCAGTAATGGTCAGGGTGCTGCCGGCGTCCACATCAATAAACCCGCCGGCATTATTGGTTAGGCTGTTGCCGATGGTCTGGCTGGTGCCGTTCTCGAAGATGACGGAACCGCTCACGCTGGACAGGTTGCTGAAGCCGGTATTGGCAACGCCCCCGACTTCGAAGTTCCCGCCAATCGCCCAGCTCGCGCCCGCAAGCACGCTGGTCACGCCCAGCGGCTGACCGGTAAGGTTCAGCGTCGCGCCGTGGCCGATGGTAACGCTTCCGTTATTCGAGACCGTGGCCGCCGTGATCGTGCTGCCGGTGCCCGTAAAGGACAGAATGCCCTGCTGGCCTACGCTCAGGCCGGTGGTAATGGTGAGGTTCTGCGCCGTGCCACCGTCCGTCAGTTCGGAGGTGAATCCGTTGCTGGCGCCGCCAACCGCCAGCGACTTGACCGTGCTGCTCCCAACATCCAGAGTCACCAGGTCGTTGCCGCCGGAGTAAATGATCACGTCGAAGGGTGGCTGAGGCACGCCGATGCTCCATTGCGGGCCGTTGCTCCAGACACCCGTTCCGCCGTTCCACAGATCGGTGGTCGAGAGGAACGCCGTTGCCAGCTCAATGAAGTTCGAACCGTAAATGACGTTGAGAATCTCCCCGCTTCCGATGTTCAGGCCGTTGGTGATGGCAAATGTGCCGGTCACCGAGCCTCCGGTGGTGAGGAAGGTGAAGGTATCTCCGACGGCGGGGAAGAAAGTGCTAAGTAGGTTGACGTTCAGGGTGCCGTCGATCAGGGCATTCCCCGAAATACCCAGGAAGCCAAACTGGGTTCCGGCAGTTAGCCCACCGAGACCGAGGTTGAAAACCCCGGTCGAGTTTTGGATGTAGTTGCCGGTGATGTTGAGCTGGCCGGAGGTCAGCGGGACGTTGCTTCCATTGATGGTGGCAGCCGGTGCGATGGTTCCCGCCACGGTGACGATGCCGTTGACCGTTCCGCCGTTGCCGAACAAGACGCCGCCGAGGAAGTTGGCGCTACTACCTCCAGGGGTAAGGGTTCCGTTGAGTTGCGTGCTACCGCCGGTCTGGTTGTAACTGCTTATCCCGCCGGTGGTGAAGGTACTGCCGGTGCCTACATTCACCACGCCAGCGTTAGCGAAGGTGCTGGGGCTGGTGAAGTTCCGGCCGTTTGTAATGGTGAAGGTGCCCGCGCTGGTGTTGTTGCTGAAGTTGGAGAGGGCATCCAGCGAGGACGCGTCAAAGAAGTTCGAGTTGGGCCCGTTCAGATAGATGGTGGCCGCGTTGTTGACGATTTCCCCGCCCGTGGTGCCCAGAGGATTGATCTGCAAAGTCCCCGGCGATGAAGTCGTACCGTACACGTTGTAAGTGCCGCCCGTCAGCGTGTTGCCGCTGAAGTTGGTGAACGAAGTAACAGATCCCACCAGCAGCGTGGAACCGCTATTCGCCTGGAACGTTCCGATGTTGGTGACTGTTCCTGCCCCGGTAATGGACAGTGTCTGGCCGGTAGCGTTCGCTAGGACGGTTCCGCCGGCGTCGTTCTGCAATGACAAGCCATTGTTCCCGATGATGCCCGCTCCCTGGATGGTGTTGTCGAAGTTTTCCAGGGTCAAGCCGCCGCCTGACTCGTAGATATAGGCGCTCCCGCCGCCGCCGTTGGTCACCAGAGTCACGGTGCCGCCACCCTGCAGCATCACGTTCGCGCTATCGATTAACAGAACAGTGTTGTTGCCACTTCCCCCGTTCACCAGGATGTTGCCGTGATTGTTGATTGTTCCCAGGAGGTAGGTGGTTGAGTTCAAGTCGCTGGTGTAGGTGCCATTAATTGTGACCGCACCCGCGCCTGTGCTCCCATCGAGATAGGCAGTGTTGCTCGCAGGGGTTCCGAAGAACGAGCCACCGTTGTTCGTCAGAGTTCCGCCCTGGATCTGGGCGCCGCCGTACAGTTGCACCGAGGCGCTGCCACCATTGGCAGCGATAGTTCCGCCCGCGTTGTTAACCACTATGCCGTTGATCTGCAAGACGCCGCTGTTGGTAGCTTCCATCAGTCCCGTATTGGTAACCGGTCCGCCCTGTAGAAACAGCGGCGTGATCACTCCGATGCCGCTGGAGTTCGCATCGATGGTTGCCTGGTTTATCAGCGTCAAACCGTTGTTGCCGAGGATGCCCTCACCTTGGATGGTGTTGTTGACGTTGGTCAGAGTCAAGCCGCCGCCCGACTGCTCAATGTAGGCGTCGCCGCCACCGTTGGCGGTGGACAGGGTCAACGTACCTCCACCCTGCAGCATCACGTTACTGCTGTCCGCGAACAAGATCGAGTTAACGCCGGCCCCCCCGTTGACCTGGAAGTTGTTCTTGTTGTTGATCGTGCCGAGCAAATAGGTACTGGCGTTCAGGTCGCTGGTGTAGGTGCCGTTAATCGTGATTGCGCCCGCGACTGTGCTCCCATCCAGATAGGCGGTGTTGTTTTGAGGAGTCCCAAAGAAGCTACCGTTGTTGGTCAGGACCCCGCCCTGGATTATAGTGCCGGCATAGATCTGAACCGAACTGCCGGCGTTGGCCGTGATCGTGCCTCCTCCGGCGTTGTTGACCGTAATACCCTGTAATTGCAGGATGCCGCCGTTACTGGCTTCTAAGATCCCAGTGTTCGTGAGGCCACTCGTCATGCCGTCAAGTGTCAAGGTTGCGCTTGATACGTTCGCGTTAACCGTCGCCTGATTCACCAGCGACAAGCCGTTGTTGCCGATCACTCCCGCTCCCTGAATAAGGTTGTTGACGTTGGTCAGGGTGAAGGGGCCGCCCGACTGCTCAATGTACGCAGCGCCGCCGCCGCTTGCGGTGGACATTGTCACCGTGCCTCCGCCCTGCAGCGTCACGTTGCTGCCGATCTGCACGATCCCATCGGTGCCAGCTCCGCCGTTCAACTGGAAGTTGTTGTTGTTGTTGATCGTCCCCAGGAGGTAGGTGTCAGTGTTCAGGTCGCTGGTGTAGGTGCCGTTAAGTGTGATTGCGCCTGCGCCTGTGCTCCCATCCAGAAAGACGGTGTTGTTTTGAGGAGTCCCAAAGAAGCTACCGTTATTCGTCAGGACCCCGCCCTGGATCGTGGTGCCGGCGATCAACTGCACCGTACTACCGGCGTTGGCCGTGATCGTGCCTCCTCCGGCGTTGTTGACCGTAATACCCTGTAATTGCAGGATACCGCCGTTACTGGCTTCTAAGATCCCAGTGTTGGTGAGGCCACTCGACATGCCGTCAAGTAACAAGGATCCGCCGGATACGTTCGCGTTAATCGTCGCGTGATTCACCAGCGACAAGCCGTTGTTGCCGATGACTCCCGCTCCCTGAATAAGGTTGTTGACGTTGGTCAGGGTCCAGGGGCCGCCCGACTGCTCAATGTACGCAGCGCCGCCGCCGCTTGCGGTGGACATGGTCACCGTGCCTCCGCCCTGCAGCGTCACGTTGCTGCCGGCCAAAATGATCCCATCGGTGCCAGCTCCGCCGTTCAACTGGAAGTTGTTCTTGTTGTTGATCGTCCCCAGGAGGTAGGTGTCAGTGTTCAGGTCGCCGGTGTAGGTGCCGTTAATTGTGATTGCGCCCGCGCCTGTGCTCCCATCCAGAGTAGCCGTGTTGTTCTGAGTGGTTCCGAGCGTTCCGCCAATATTGTTCAGGGTACCGCCCTGGATCGTGGTGCCGGCCAACAACTGCACAGTGCCGCCAGTAGTGGCCGTGATGGTTCCACCACCGGACACCGTGAGCCCCTGGATAGCCAGGATGCCGCCGTTCGATGCGCGCAGCAAGCCGCCAGCGTTGTTGAGGCCGTTCGTCATGCCAACCAGCTGTAAAGTTCCGCCCGGTGTGTTTGCATCAACAGTGCCTGAGTTGATCAACGATAAGCCGTTGTTCCCGACGACTCCCGTTCCCTGAATAGTGCTTTGGTTGGTCAGGGTGTAGGAGCCGCCCGACTGCTCAATGTACGCCGCTCCGCCGCCGCTGGCCGTATTGAGCGTCAACGCGCCAGAGCCGGAGAGTGTCACATTATCTTGCAGCAACAGGATGTCGTTGGCGCCGCCGCCACCGTTCAAGATGAACTGGCCATTATTGATGATCTGCGTCCCGTACACGTTGAGGTTCATGTTGAGTCCGGATGTCAGGGTGTTGCCGCTGCCAATCTGCAGATCGAGAACCGATAAGCTGTTGTTTGCGTCCAGCGTGACCGTGCTGGTCCCATCGGTGATGCAGGCACTGGTCGTGGAATTCGGAACACCGTTGTTCCAGTTAGTGGCGTTCAGCCAATTGCTGTTGCCGTCAGTCCAAGTCGATACCGTGCCAGTCAGCGTGCACTGAGCGAACGCTGTGGTGGAAGCCAGGCAGAACATTACGAGGACAGCTAGGGAAGCAGCGAATAGACGAACCACGGCTGGCGCGCACAAGCCTTTAGACGAACGGGCGTACGTGTTCATTTGACACTCCAATGTAGTTGGCAGAGGCCTCGGAATAATTCGGACTGGGGATCCGTACGTCCCGGGCTATGCGAAAGGACTACGCAAGAAGTTCTACTCCAGACTGAAGCCTAATGTCAAAGAAAAATAGATAAATACTTTGCTAACAGGCTGATGGCACAACAGTCGCCTTCGATCCGACCTATTGGTGGTGGTGCTCCCGGGCGGCGACGAACCCGACAGTGCCGTCGCGGGTTGCCATCGCACGTCGTTATTCGCCATCTTCTTCCGCGCGCTTGAGACGGCGAGACTCGGCCAGCAGGGCCATGGAGTGCATCAGATTTTGCATGGTCACGATCCCCACCAGCCGGCCACTATCTACGACGGGGATCATGCTCAGCCCCCGTGCGCCCAGTTTCCGGAAGGCCTCCGCCAGCGAGTCGGTTCTCTTCGCGACCTCGAAACTCCGCACCATGGCCGGCTGCACGTAGCCGTTGCCCCCATTGCGCAATGCATCCACAATGCGGGCCTTATTAATGACCCCCACCATCTCCATGCCGCGCACCACCGGAAAGTCATCCTGCAGCGTGTGTACCGCCTTGCTGAGAGCGTCCTCCAAAGTGTCCGCGGGCGACAGGATAGAGAACTGGGTGAGCATCACCTGCTCCATGCGCACAGTTTCCAGCACCGACTGGAAGACCACCGAGCGGTCCTCCATTTGGGCTCCAAGGAAGAGGAAGAAGCCCACCAGCACTAGCCAGACGTTCCATACCAGTCCGATCATCATCAGCAGCATGGCAAAGCCCTGGCCGATCGTGACGGCGCGTCGCGTCGCCTGAACGTAATCCATACGCTCCGCCAGCAGTGCCCGCAGTATGCGGCCACCGTCCATGGGATAAGCGGGCAACAAGTTAAACGCGCCCAGAAAGAGGTTGCCCCAGAACAGGCTCCGCGGCAGATTGTTGGCGTGAATGTAAGGTTGCGCCCAAAGCTTCACCTGCGGGAAGAAGGCGAGAATAACGCCCCCGGCCACGGCCGCGATCGCCAGGTTCAGCAACGGCCCGGCCACCGCCACGCGAATATCGCGGGCCGGATCAGGCTTGGCGCGGCCGCTGTCTTCCATTAGCGTTACGCCGCCGATGGGGAGCAGAATGATCGATCGAACGGCAATCCCATTGCGCTGCGCAACTACTGCGTGCGCCAGCTCGTGCAGTACCACGCATCCGAAGATAATGCCCACCAGCGCCAGGCCACGACCAGGTCCCGCTACGCCCATGGACAGCGATTCGGAGAACCACACGAACCCCAGCAGAAAAAGAAACGTAATATGAACGCGTATGTCAACGCCAAACAGCTTGCCCGCCGGGAATGACCAGCCTCTCATGCCGTACGCAACCCTCTACCTTTATTCTATACACTCGTTTACCCAGACAACGATATGCGCATCATCGCCGGTCAATACCGCGGCCGCCCGCTGAAATCGCTTCCCGGATTGGATCTCCGTCCCACCAGCGATCGTCTGCGGGAGACGCTATTCAACGTGCTGGCGTCGTCGAGCACGCTGGAAGGCAGCGTGTGGCTCGACCTCTTCGCCGGCACCGGCGTGGTGGGCATCGAGGCTTTGAGCCGAGGTGCGCGGCAGGTGTCCTTTGTCGAGTCAGAACGGAAGCACGCACGGCTGCTGCGCGAGAATCTGAAATCGCTCAAGATCGGCGAGGGATTCGAAGTGTACGAAAGCGATGTGGCCTCGGCGCTGCGCTCGCTCGATGCATCTGGCGAAACCTGCGACTTCTGCTTTCTCGATCCGCCGTATCACATGCGCGGAGCCTACGAACGCACACTGGAGTTCTTGGGCGAGTCGCGCCTGGTGGGACCGTCATCGATCGTGATCGCCGAGCATGAGAAGAAATATGAACTGTCTGAGATGTTCGGCGCGCTCGCGCGGTACCGAAAGATTGTGCAAGGGGATGCAGCCCTGAGTTTTTATCAACCACGAACGCAAGAGTGACCGACGCGATCGTCAGTTGGTACAGACTAATTACTAGCCGTTGTCACTCGGGTGGCCGTGCCTTCCATTACTGTAGCCCAGCCTCCTTTGGGATCTGCGACCTCCGACTTGAATGTGTAGCTATTGGGTCCAGTCTCGACAATGGTATATCGGCCCGTAATGACGAGGCCGTTTAGCTTTTCTTCTGAGTTCCAAACCCAGGTGTTGCCGTTGACGTGGCCAAGCGCGACCTGGTGCTCGCCGAGGCTGTTGTACGCGTTGTATGTGTACACCTTGTCTTGCACGTTGTACCCCATCACGCGCTGGCTATTCACCGTGCCCAGCGCGCCCTTCATCGAAGTTTTGGTTTCGAGGAAGTAGCCGTCAGTAACAAACTCGCCGTGTTCCTTCAGCGTGAAAGGAGCCGCGGGAGTCTTGGGACTAATCCTGGAAGTTCCCGAGGCGGTCCAGTCGCCCGCGAAGTATCCCATGAGCTGATGTTGGGCCGAGACTCCAGGGGCGGCAGCCTGTTGCGGCGCCTGCGCGAGTAAGAAACAACTTAGGACTGGTGCAAGAATGACGATTGCCGCTGCGGTCCTCATGAAGACAATTCTCCTCTATGAATTAAACACAAACTCAATCGCCGGTAAGTTTCGCGGACCTACTCTACGTGATGTCGCACGACCCGTTCCGACAGGTTGCAAAGGATCTCATACGCAATGGTGTCGGACCAGCGGGCGTGATCGACGGCTGTGATGCGTTCGTCGCCGCTGCGCCCAATCAGCACTGCCTCGTCACCAATCTCCGCTCCGGTAACATGACTCACATCGACGATGGCAAGGTCCATGGAAATTCGGCCGACAAACGGCGCGCGTTGTGCGCGCAGCAGCACGTACCCGCCTGGTGAGAGCTTGCGATAGAGGCCGTCGCCATAGCCGGCGGCGATTACTGCCACTCGGGCCGGCACCTTCGTCACGTACGCACCGTTGTAGCCAAGCGCCTGCCCGGCGGGGACGTTCCGCAACGAGAGTATCCGCGTCTTCCACGACAGTGCCGGCTTCAGGCCCAGCAACTCATGTTGTTCGATGGTCTTTCCGTCGCGGTGGACCAGCGGAAGCTCGTAGCCATAGATCGCCATGCCCGGGCGTACGAAGTTGTACCAACTGTCGGGCCTCCCCAGGGTAGCGCTGCTGTTGGCTAGATGCCGGATGGGCGGATGCAACCCATGGCTGGCTAGCGTGCGCACTGCCTGGTTGAAGCGCTCCTGCTGCCCCAGTGCGTCGGCGGCGTCGAGCACCTCCGCCGACGCCAGGTGGCTGAACACGCCCTCCAGTTCCACTTGTCCGACATTCTTGATGCGCTGCGCAAAGTTGTCCAGTTCAGGAAGCGGTAAACCAAGCCGCGCCATTCCTGTGTCCAGCTTCAGGTGGACCGGGACCGGCTCGCGTCTTCCGATGCGCGCTGCCGCCAGCGCCACCGCCTCAACGTCCTCAAAACGCGAAACCGTGGGGGTCAGACCATAACGAAGTGCGTCTTCCTCCTCGCCTCGCCAGGCGCCCACAAGAATGAGGATACGGCTGCTGATTCCGGCGTCTCGCAGTGCCACACCCTCATCGGTCGAAGTTACCCCGAACCAGCACGCACCTTCCACCTCGAGCGCGCGGGCGCAGCCCTCGGAGCCATGCCCGTACGCGTCGCATTTCACCACTGCGCAGATGGTTACGCCTAGGCCTACGTGCCGCTGCAATGTCCTGAAATTGTGGCGCAGTGACGAGAGCGACACTTCGGCCCAGTTGGGACGGGTGGAAGCTCGCACCGAGGTTGAAGTGACCGGCAAGGCACGATGATAACAAGATTTCCGGTACTGGGATTTGCCTTCCGTTGCCGGTTTTGGCTACCGCTCTCAGCTACGCTGAACGCCACCAACTGGCCATCCCACAATGTGGGATAACATAGCTATCGCAACCAACAGTTATAAGGCAACTCAAAGCCAGCAAGAACATTGATAGTCCTATTCTCCGATGTGCAAACTGCACGTAAGTGGCTAATAGTATGCAACTTTAGTTGCAATATTCAAAAGGTTAATGGAAAATGATAGTTCTTCCGGTTGACAGATGCTATAACAACTCGCAGGCGTGGCGGTTCCGAACGCTCGTGGTAGCAGTTGAGTTAATCTTCCTCAGAGAATTTCTTGGGAAGCGCAGGCGCTCCAGTGACGGTCGCAAACGCGTCGAATTGCACGACTATCGGACGCTGGTGCGAGGTGCACATGCAGTGCTGTGAAGTGACGTTATGATCAACGTTATCATTGCGGACTATCAGGCGATTTTTCGCGCTGGTGTGGCCAAGGTGCTGGCGGTTGAAGATGACATTCGCATCGTAGGACAGCCGCAGTCTTCCGGCCAAATGGTCAACGCGATCGAGCACTTGCGTGCCCACGTGCTCCTGATTTCCACCAGTTTCCTGCCGCAGTTCTCTGAAATCCAGGAACTCAGTGCACGCCACTCCACCGCGACCCTTGTGCTGGCCGAAAGCGGCGATGAACCTTCGGCTTTCATTGCCATAGGCGCGCGCGGAGTCGTGTACCGGTCAGTCAACGGATCGACAATTGTAGAGGCAGTGCGGCGCTTGGCGCGCGGCGAGACATTTGTCCACACCCCGCACTCGGCGGTCAACGAGATCAGCGAAGACCTTGTCGGCACGCGTGTGCGCGAGCGGCTATCGGAGAAAGAGTTGCGCATCATCGCTGCTGTAGTTCGTGGTTACAAGAACCGCGAGATTGCGATGCAGCTCTTTACTACCGAACAAGTAGTCAAGAATGGTCTGCGTGCTATCTTCGACAAGATCGGCGTGTCTGACCGCCTGGAACTGGCATTGTTTGTCCTTCATCATCGCATGCTGGCGCATGCAACCGCGACAGTTCGTATCGAATCTGACGCTCCACGGCCAAAACGCATGACGGGAGATCCCCTCGCTCCCCCACGTTCACTTCGAGCTTAAGGCCTGGCGCCTCTAGCAACGACGACACTTGGTCATCTGCGCATCCGTCTCTTCAGTAAGGCAGTGACCTAACTCTGCGTCTGACCGGCATTCACCAGGTCATTCACCACACTGATCAACTCGTCGGGGTTGACCGGTTTTTCAAGGTAGTAGTCAGCGAGCGGGTCCTCGGACTGAAACGCCTCGTTGACAAAGCCGGAGATCACCACCACCGGGGTGTCCGCCATTCTCCGGGCGGCCACCACAATGTCGCGGCCGTTGGCATCGCCTAGGCGCCAATCGGTGACCACCACATCGTACAAGTTGGATTCCATCAGCGTTATGGCTTCATGCGCGGAAGTAGCGGGAGTAGCCTGGTGTCCAGCGGTTTCCAGAATGATGCACTTCAGCTTGGCGCTGTGCGGCTCGTCGTCCACGCAGAGAATTCTTCCCATAGCAATGAGTCCAGAGTTTTCCCGCCGGCGATAATGCCAGGCTATTGATGAAGGGGGCCACCGGCATCCCGGCTCGTTGTCATTGTTTAGCAGGTTGCGACCATTGTCAAACATGCGGCGCCCGAAGAGCTGCCAACAAGATTCTTCAAGGGACAGTTGGAAAACTATTTGCTTGACGCATGCAAGTGCTTTCGCTATTCTACCGGCATGAGGAGCTCATCCAACCCCGATACAGTCCAGAGTTGGTGGGACGAACTGGAACGTCTGGCCCGCATTCTCGGACAGATCGGCCCCGACGAGGTCTGTTGCGACGGACTCAGTCAGCGCCAGACCGCCATCCTACGCGTACTGGTTTCCAGCGAAGGCGCCCGGCTGTCGGACCTTGCAGCGCTTTCCGGCATCACCCCCAGCGCCATGACCCGCGTACTCGAGAAGCTGGAGGCGCGCGGGCTGGTGGAACGAGTGCGTGGCACTCATTCGGACGGGCGGGCTGCGATGGTGCGTATCACTGCGGCTGGACGTCGTACTCGCAAGCTGCTCGACGAACTCATGCGCAGCCGCACCCGGGAGATCGTTGATTCCATTCCACTCAAACAGCGCCCGCAAGTTCTGAAGGCGCTCGCACTTCTTAACAGCGCCATCGACAGCGCCGGCTGCTGTGCCTTGAATGCGCCGGTGGCGACACTGACACAGATCAAGGAGCAGAAATGAAGAACGAAGCCATCACAACTGCAGTCGAAGAGCATTACGCGGCCGTCGCACGAGGCGAAACATCGGCTTGCGGCGCGCCGGTTGACGACGTGGCGCGATCCATCGGATATACCAACGAAGAGCTGGCACTGGCCGGCGACGCCAACTTGGGTTTGGGATGTGGAAATCCGCTGGCGCTGACCGAGATCAAGCCAGGCATGACAGTCTTGGATCTTGGCTCAGGCGCCGGCTTCGACGCCTTCCTGGCTTGGCATCGCGTCGGGCCCACGGGGAAAGTTATCGGTGTCGATATGACCGACGACATGCTCGCCCTGGCGCGCGAAAACGCGGCCAAGCGCGGCGCCACCAACGTTGAGTTCCGCAAGGGATTCATCGAAAGTCTTCCAGTCGAAAGCGGCACGGTGGACTACGTTATCAGCAACTGCGTGATCAACCTGTCGGCCGACAAGCCGTCAGTGTTCCGCGAGATCGACCGAGTGCTGAAGCCGGGCGGGCACTTCGCCGTTAGCGACATCGTGCTCTTGAAGACGCTGCCCGAGGCACTGCTGCATGACATTAGCGCCTACGTAGGCTGCATCTCTGGCGCGAGCCTGCTAACGGAGTACCTCAGCACCGCTCTCGCGGCAGGTTTGCGCGACCTCAGCATCCCTCGCGTCGCGCATGGTTGCGACCTGGTGAAGGTGCTGGCCCCTGAGGGTTTTACCGACGGCAAGGGTAGCTCGTGCTGCGGATCGACTGTTTCAATCACATCATTGAAGAACCCCGATGAACTGGTTCGCCAGGCCGCCGCGGCTGTGGCCTCCATCAAGCTTCATGGCAGAAAGTAAAACGAGAGTAGACAAATGCAAGACCACTACAACGTGCTCTTCCTGTGTACGGGAAACTCAGCGCGCTCCATCATGGCCGAGGCCATTCTGAATTACCGTGGCAAGCCGAAATTCACTGCTTTCAGCGCGGGCAGCCATCCTTCTGGGCAGGTGCGTCCTGAGGCGCTGCGGGAACTCGAAGCAGCGCATCTTCCCACCGCCGGCGTGCGCAGCAAGAGCTGGGACGAGTTTGCGCAACCCGGCGCACCGGAGATGAGCTTCGTCTTCACCGTGTGCGACAACGCCGCCAAAGAGATCTGCCCCATTTGGCCGGGGCAGCCCATGACCGCGCATTGGGGCATCCCCGACCCTGCTGCGGTAAAAGGCACCGAAGACGAGGTGCAGCGCGCGTTTCGCGAGGCATTTGTCTCGCTCGACCGCCGCATCGGGTTGTTCCTCAGCCTGCCGTTGCAGGCGCTCGATCGCTTGGCGATCCAGAAGGAGATCGACCGCATTGGCAAACAGTAGCGCAGGGCCAGTGACGCTGCCGGTGGTGCATGTGAAGACCAGCCGCCGTCTCAGCTTTCTCGACCGCTATCTGACGGCGTGGATTTTCGCCGCGATGGGGCTCGGCGTGCTCGCAGGATGGCTCGTTCCCGGTGTCGTGCCGTTCCTGAATCGCTTCAGCGTCGGCACTACCTCAATCCCCATCGCGATCGGACTGATCGTGATGATGTATCCGCCGTTCACCAAGGTACGGTACGAGGAGTTGCCGGAGGTCTTCCGCAACAAGCGCGTGCTTGGACTATCGCTGGTGCAGAACTGGATAGTCGGGCCCGTGCTCATGTTTGTGCTGGCCATCGTGTTTCTGCGCGGCTATCCCGAATACATGGCCGGACTGATCATGATCGGGCTGGCCCGCTGTATCGCGATGGTGATCGTGTGGAACGAGCTGGCGAAAGGTGACACCGAGTATGCCGCTGGCCTGGTGGCATTCAATTCCCTCTTCCAAGTGTTCTTCTATTCGCTCTATGCATGGGTGTTCATCACCGTGTTGCCGGCGAAATTCGGCCTAAGTGGGACGGTCGTGCATGTTTCGATCGGCGAGATCGCGAAGAGCGTGTTCGTCTATCTGGGAATCCCGTTTCTGGCAGGGTTCTTGACGCGAACAGTATTAACGCGGGCGAAAGGACGCGAGTGGTACGAGCATCACTTTGTACCGCGTGTCAGCCCGCTGACGCTGATTGCGTTGCTGTTCACCATCGTGGTGATGTTCTCGCTCAAGGGCGAGTACATCGTGCGCCTGCCGCTGGATGTGCTGCGCATCGCCGTGCCACTGTTGATCTACTTCGTGGTCATGTTCCTGGTGTCCTTCTACATGGGACGCAAGCTGGGCGCCGACTACTCGAAGACCACCACGCTGGCGTTTACCGCCGCCTCGAACAACTTCGAGCTGGCGATTGCGGTGTCGGTGTCCGTCTTCGGCATCAACTCAGGAGCGGCGTTTGCGGCAGTGATCGGTCCGCTGGTTGAGGTTCCGGTGATGATCGCGCTGGTGAATGTGGCGTTTTATTTTCAGCGCACTTATTATTCCGCCGTTTCCGCCGAAGCATCATAAAATCTTTCACAGGGTGCGCGATAAGGGAAGAGGGTTACGAACTCTGCAAGGTTGTACAAGTCTTTTGTCGTCCTGTTGCACGCCTTGGTCGGTTGGGCCTATTGCGGCGCCCTGATCGGAGTGATGCGACAGGCATTTTCCCTGCAAACGGCGCTCATAGTCCATGCAATTGGGGCGCCGGTCGGATTTGCCTTGATCTCGCGCTTTTACTTTCGCCGCTTCGCTTTCACTACGCCGCTGCAGACGGCGATTACTTTCCTATCGCTAGTCGCAGCTTTGGATCTCTTTCTCGTGGCATCCGTCTTCGAGAAAAGCTACGTAATGTTCAACAGTGTGTTGGGGACGTGGCTCCCTTTCGCACTCATCTTCGCGGCGACCTATGTTACAGGCTTGCTTACGATCCCTGGTCAGGTGGTTCGTCCGAAATGAGCGTTACGGCCGCTGCGGCATTTTGAGCGCCAGCAGCTTCCCGGGATCCAAATATTCGCCACTCCAACGCACCGACATGTGCAGATGCGGACCGGTGACGCGGCCGGTGCCACCGCTCAGCGCGATGATCTGACCCTTCTCCACCTTGTCGCCCTCTTTCACCTCGAACTT
Source organism: uncultured Acidobacteriaceae bacterium (assembly GCA_963699185.1). Classification (GTDB taxonomy): domain Bacteria; phylum Acidobacteriota; class Terriglobia; order Terriglobales; family Acidobacteriaceae; genus DASRAA01. Next base: position 4,645,172 of record OY969419.1, read on the forward strand.
GGAGAGGTGCATGTACAGCGTCATGAACCCCATGCCGTGGTCGATGACTACGCAGTTGCCCTCGTAGTACAGTTCTCGCGCCAGCACCACTTCACCGGCATTCGAAGCATGCACCGGAGTTCCCATTGGCGCGCGGAAATCCGTGCCGCGATGCACCGTGGCCAACTTGCCGTTGAAGGTGCGGCTGGTGCCAAAACCTTCGGAAACCTCAGAGGATACAGGCGCGACGAAATTGCCCGCCCACTCCGGCACGAGAATGACGTGCGCGAACGCGGCGTTCTTGATTTCCTTCTCGGCCTCGATGCGCTCGAGCGTTTCGGGATCGGGCGTAACGTATTTCTGCGGCACCCTCAGGCGCGAAGTCTTGTATTTCGCCGCATGAACCGTCACCGGCCAAGTCCGATGCAACACACGTCCATCGGGCGTTACTGCGTCAATCGCGAGGTCGTACGTTCCCGGTTTGGTTTCGAGAGCAACGCCGGCCAACGCGTACCACGCTCCGCTGAAACCGGGGGAGAACGCTAGTTCGTGTCCCATCCACTGCGCGGTGACTTTTTGCGGTGTGCCTTTCACCGCGACGGAAAACAGGCAGGCAGAGCCGTTCACCAGCAGCTGCGGCTGCCAAGAAAACCTGGATAACGCCGCCGGCTCAGCAGCGCCCGCTGCGATCGATGCCGACAGCACAAGTAGAATCGCGAATCGGGAATGACTCAGGCGCATGAAAGACTAAAGATTGGTGATAGAAGGAATATGTGTCGCTATGAGACTACTGTGAACTAGCTTGGTTTCGCTAGTGCGCGGGGTTAACCGTGCGGGTACACTCCGTTACTCTTTCTCATGCTCGGCACACAAACAAAAGGCCGGATTTGGTATCCGGCCTTCTCGATCGCTGATACAAAACTAACAACTATCGCAGCGACGCGACGATTGTCACGGGCTCTCCACGCTCCATGGATCCAAGGCGAACGGCTTCCTCCGGAAAGTTGACGCCGGCGACATTCGTCTTCAGGCTGGCCAGCACGTACGCCCCGCCGATCGAGTCGAACTGCAGCCCGGGGTTGCCGAAGCCTTGACGCGCCTGGTTTCCGTATCCCAGCGATTCACCCGGCAACGCAAGTATCATCTTGCTGCGATTGCTTGCAGTGTTCGTCAGGATGACGGTGTGGTTTTGATCGTTCAGCGCAAACTCGTACGTACCGGCGGGATATTGCTGGTCACCGGCGTAGAAACTGAACGGGACATCAGCGACTACCCGATCTGTAAGGCTTTGCGCCAGCGAGAGTCCGGTCAGTGCCAGCGCGACAGCCATCAGCATCACGAAATTGCGAATGGTTTTCTTCATGACTATCTCCTCCTTTGTCGTTGCCGTCATCTGCCCCCGGCATCGCTCGCGAAGAACGCTGCTGTCTATCTAGATGCTCTGCCGCGAACAAAGATTTCTCTCCAAAGCCCCCGATGGGATGAAACCACACCCGCGAGGTTTGAATGGCGCTCAACTAATCCCGCCACCGCAACTCAGTAGTCATCCTGCGACTGCCGGCAAACCTGCCATATGCTTCCTGACCGCATGAATAGAGGGGACAGGCGGCTTGCTGACGTCAAATGTGTCGGTCTTGTAACATCTTCGGATCGCGCTTCGCCGCGCTCACTAAACTAAATCGTAGGCGGGATTACGGTGCCCTGCCCTCCATCGCCATTAGTAGCGAAATTGGCTAGCTATCGAAGTGACGCCACGATCGCGACGCTCCCCCTGCGCTTCCCTGACGCCACCATCCCTTTCTGCTCCGGGAAGGTGACCCCAGCACTCGCGGTTTTCAAGTCGGCCAGCATGTGCCTGTCGCCGATCACGTCGAAGTCCACCACGGCCTCTCCATCGCGCTCGCCATCCGCCGGACGCGCAAGCAATGCATAGCTGCGGCCGGTGGCTTTGTCGCGCAGCACGACCGCGTGAGTTTCATAGTTCACCTCGAACTGGTACATCCCGGCAGGAAGCTGCTGGTCGCCGGCGTAGAAGTCGAACGGCACATTGGCAATCACGCGATAGGTGGAATCCTGCGCCACGGAAAGTCCAGTAATCGCCATCACGAATACCACTAGCGCCACGAAATTACGAACGGTTTTCTGCATGACATTCTCCTCGTTTGGTTTCGCCATCATCGGCCTCGAACATCGGCTCGTTGTCCTGCGTCGCGGCTCTGTGTGTAACGATGGTTGCTGCAATAGACTCGACTGCGCCTGCAAAGTTCTCCCCGCGAAGCGCCGTTGGGACGATCACAGCGGATTGCGGCATGAAGCGAAACCGCGCGGGTGCGAGCCACCACTCAACCCAGGAGAATGCAAAATTCATCGATGGTTTCAGGGCGGATGGACGGTCCGCACGTGGTGCGTGACCTCCGCATGAATAGCGGGGACGAATGGCTAGTGGATGGATGAACCTACATCGCCGAGGGACGAATCACCTTTCGCACCGCAAGTGCGACAATGTGGGACACGCAGTGCACCTGGGGTGCCGGCGCGCGAGATCCGGCGCGGCAAAAGCACGTGGGACGATCACGGCGCGTGTCATCCCGCGGCGTCTCTTACTTGCTCAGCGAGCGAACGTAGTTGATCAGGTTCCACAACTCGTTCGGAGTAACGCGAATGTTCTCGTGCGGCATGTGTCCCTTGCCGTTCTTCAGCGAGCAGAACATCTCTCCGTCGCTCATGTCCTTCGTGGTGGCGGGATTGCTGAAATCAGGTAGCTTCCCGCCGTTGTCAACCTCGCCCTTGCCATCCCCGGTTTGTCCATGGCACATGGCGCAATCGTAGCCGTAGTATTTCTTGCCCTGAGCCAGGGACTCGGCACTGGGCCTTACGGGATTGACCATCTTGCTGACCGCAGCAGGATTGGAGCACGTGTCGGACGCGCTGGTTTGGGTCTCTTGCGATGCAGCGGGTAAAACAAAAACGCACAGCAATGAAGCAAACACGTAATGTTTGATCATGGCGGCCTCCAAAGATGATGACCTGCCACTCTGGGATATCTCTCGAGTAGCTCTTAAGTCTACTCGCGGACACCGGGAAATTCTGTGAGGTATGAACATTGCGGAAGGCAACGGGAAGATCACGGCGACAGCCGAGCGTTATGGTAACTCCCAGTAAACTCAAGGGTGGGCTTGTTCTGGGGTCCGAGCGGCCATTGTCAGGAGGCTTGGCCTTTCTTGCGCTGCCGCAGGTTCAGCATGATCTGGGTCGCCACCAGGATGGTACCGAGCGTGGTTGAGACCACTCCCCAGAACTTCTGTACGGTGTCGGTCCACCCGCTCTGAAATTGAATGTCCAACCGGGCCGGCTGTTGGAGGTCGAAATCCCAGCGTGGCTTGGCGGCCGGGAGGGTGACTAGCTGGTCGGTGGATGTGGGCACCAGCACCGCAGCGTAGCGACCTGGAGTATTGGCCCGGACTGTCCACTCCGCGGTACCCAGGCATTCAGCGGTGGAGACGCTTGCAGGGATCTTCCCGTGGGGATCAACCTGTAGTCCAGTGGCGGAGAGCTGGACCAGCAAATGGTCTTTGAGAGCCTGTTGACGTTGCTCAGGCAATCCTGCCTTGGACTCCACACACAAGCTCACTACAACTGTGTCGTTCACCGATGCCTTGGTCGCGCCGCTAAGTTTCAGGGTGGCACCGGTCAGCAAGGTGGGCTCGGCGGGAGCTGCGGATGCCGCGCTGTTGGGCTCCGCTTTAACCGCAGGATAGATTTTGCATAGCAGCCCGGTTGTGAGCTTCGCTCTGGCACTCGAGGCGGGCGCCCAATAGCGAAGGTACAAGGAGTACAGGCCTCCGCCGATCAGCAGCAGCCCCAGCAGGATACCCAGCGGGAAAGGCAGCGAAAATCGCGACGGGGAGTTTTGCATCCCATCATTATGAATCGCATGTCAATCGTGGCAAGCCCTTTCTGCGGAGCCGCCACTCAACCGGGATTCGCTTCGCCGCATTCGGCATGACGGGGTTGAGATCGATTGCAAGGGCAAAAAGCTCACCCTGCCCGAAACCGCGGACAGGGTGAAGGGGTGCGAAGCTTCGTTCTTCGTTCTTTCGCGGTTAAGCGATGATCTTCTCCCCGATCGACTTGCCCTGCGTGAACAACAACAAATAATCCGGCCCGCCTGCCTTCGAGTCCGTACCCGACATATTGAATCCTCCGAACGGGTGCGCGCCTACGATTGCGCCTGTGCACTTGCGATTGATGTACAGGTTTCCCACGTGGAATTCCGTCTTGGCATACTCGATCTTGTCGGGAGACGTCGTATAGACGGCCCCGGTCAACCCGAATTCGGTGTTGTTGGCGATTTCAATGCCGTGTTCGAAATTGCGCGACTTGATCACTGCCAGCACCGGGCCGAAGATCTCCTGCTGCGAGATGGTGGCCATGGGATCGACATCGGCGATGACCGTGGGTTGCACGTAGTATCCCTCGCCCGCATCTTTTGCCGCAGCTCCGCCCGTGATCAAACGACCGCCTTCGGCGATGCCCTTCTCGATGTAGCCGAGTATTGACTTCATCGACTTCTCGTTGATGACCGGTCCCATGTCGGGGTTCTTGGTCGGATCGCCAACTGTGATCTTTTCTACGCGAGCCTTCAGCGCCTGTACGAACCGATCATAAATACGCTCGTCAACGATAATGCGTGAACAGGCCGAACACTTTTGCCCACTGAAACCGAACGCGGCCTGCGCAGTGCCCTCGACAGCAGCGTCGAAGTCGGCGTCGGGATCGACCACCATGGAGTCTTTGCCACCCATTTCGAGAACGGTGCGCTTGATCCAGATCTGGCCCGGTTGCTGGGTAGCGGCCCGCTGATTGATGTTCAGGCCCACTTCTTTCGAACCGGTGAACGCGATGTAGCGCGTCTTCGGATGCGCCACCACAGCGCTGCCGAAATCCACGCCATGTCCGGGACAATAGTTCACCACGCCATCGGGCAGCCCGGCTTCTTCCAGGATCTCCATAAATTTCGCGGCGATCGTAGGCGAATCGCCCGAAGGCTTGAGGATCACCGTATTGCCGCTGACGATAGAAGCCAGCGTCATTCCGCCCATAATGGCGGCAGGAAAATTCCACGGCGAAATCACCGCGCCCACTCCCAGCGGAATGTACCGGAACTGGTCATTCTCGCCGGGCAACTGCACCAGCGTAGTGGCCTTGCCCAGGCGCAGCGCTTCCAACGCATACAGTTGGCAGAAGTCAATCAGTTCCGCAACGTCGCCATCGGCTTCGGCATAGTTCTTGCCAACCTCGAAGACTAGCCAGGCTTCCAGCTCGAACTTGCGCTGTTGCAGGATCTGCGCCACGCGGAACAGTAGTTGTACGCGCTCCTGCAGCGAGGTGCGGCTCCACGTTTCGAACGCTTGCAACGCTGCCTGCATGGCAGGTTCTACCTGGTCCGGGCCGGCCTGGTGATGAATTCCAACCACCTCCGACTGCTTGGCCGGATTCACCGACGGTGCGGTATCGCCGGTTTTGATGCGGCGCCCGCCGATGACCAGGTCATATTCGCGGCCCAGTTCAGCCCGTACCTTCTCGATGGCGGCATGCATCTTCCGCACATTCTCCGGATTGCTCCAGTCGATCATGGGCTCGTTGACGAAGCGGTCAGGAGCGGTGACAGCCGTGCTGTTTTCGGCGGCGCGATTGGCCTCGCGCGCAGGATGGGTCAGGGTTGACATAAATGCGTCCTCTCGATGGATAATATTCGACGGTAAACCGGGGCTCTTAGATAGATGCGCAGCGCGCCGGAGCGATGCGTAACTGTCGGCAAACTCGTCATATTACACCTAACCAGCAGGCCGCGGCATCCCAGCCGTCGGCATTCACGGCGTTCCGGATCCTGGATCGCACCGCCTGAACTGCCACACCTTGATAGCCGGGTCCGTTGACCAGTGACCTCGCCGCCAGAGGATCTACTTTCGCGGGACTTCGGCACATAGTTAGACCCAGTCTCGTTAATACCACTGCGCGCCCGCCCCGCAGTTAAATTTTCCTCTCCGGCGTTGTCGATTTTCACCGTGTCCCAACGTCGAAGTGATATAAGGACGGCGCAGGGCAAGCCTTTCACCCCGCCCGCGATTAATTTCACTTCTAACCAGGAGAATCACGATGCCCAATCCGTTTGTACACACTGAACTGAACACCACCGATGTACCGAAAGCGAAGGAGTTTTACAGCAAGCTGTTCGACTGGAAGCTCGAAGACATTCCAGGCATGGAGTACACCATGATCAAGACGGGCGACGCTTCCATCGGCGGCATGATGAAGCATCCCATGCCTGGCGCCCCTTCATTCTGGCTGTCGTATGTCCTGGTCGACGACATTCACGCCTCGACTGCGAAAGCCAAGTCACTCGGCGCCACACCGATAAAGGAAGTTCAGGAGGTTCCGAACACGGGTTGGTTCAGCATCTTTGCCGATCCCACCGGGGCGGCTTTCGCAATTTGGCAAGCAAAGAAATAACAACATCGATCAGCTAACTCGTCCGGTCCCCCCACTTTGCGTTATCGAGTGGGGGACCGGCGACCTCGAACTCGCCACTCCCCGAGACTCAGGCTGTTCACCTGGCGCGCCGCAAGATTGTCGACACACAAACCTGGGGCGCCTACCAGCACTATGGCAACCCCAACTTCCGCTTGTTGCGTCTGTGACGCTGCGTATTAATTGGCGGTGAAACTGGTCGAATTCGTCAGGTAGAGTTCATGCACTTTGTAGTCGATATCGGCTTGCGTCAGGCCGAACGAAGCCATAAAGTCGCGCAGTTCATTACGCTGATTGGCGCTCAGCGTCTTGCCGTTGGATTGGCCATCGACGAAAACCTGTACTAAGCCAGCCTGGCGCATCAACTTATAGGTGTGCATGTGGCCTGAGTGTACCACCACAAGCCCATCCCGCCGCCGCAATCCGGGTTCTGCGCGCCCTTTTCGGCCCAAAACGGGTCCGATCCTCGCCTCTTGCGTCGATTCTGTAACACTTGGTATTGCGGCAATTACTATCCGAACGATTACCTTGCCCAAAAGTACAATTGCATAAACTCGCCAACTGTTCTATTTTGATCAGCAACCCCCCTAGTGTAAGGATTAGTTTCAGATGTGGGGACAGGATACCCGCCTCAGCGACGGCAAAGTTCTGCGCCCAGCTCCAAGGCGGCAGCAACATTGGGGTCAATGCAACTGCTAAAGGGACGATCTGCCATCCAGCTTGTGGTGGCAGCGGATTCACAACAGATCCCGCCAGCCGGCTTCGACTGTTTCACTTGCATATTTCAGCCAGCACCATCCTTTCGCGTGATGGCGACGATGGTGGCAGGACCGTCGGGCCCGGCGATCCAGCGTCGGTATCGGCCACTTCAGCAACTCAGGACTTTGAAGATGAATCGTTGCTCCAGACTCGCGCGCCTCGTTGGAGTCGCCCTCTGTCTTGCTGCATGTCCTCTGTGGGCGCAATCCCCAGAAACCCTCGTACTGACCGACGGAACTCCCGTCGACCTTCAACTCGAAGAGACCGTCTCGTCGGCCCACGCCCGCGTCGGCGATCCGCTGAGTTTCATCGTCGTGCGCGATGTGACCGTCCAGGGCTTCACCGTCATTCCAGCCGGCAGTAAAGCAACCGGCTCGCTGACCCGCGTACACGGCCGTCGCGTCCTCGGAATGGGCGGCAAACTCGTCCTCACCATCGATTCAGTCGAGTTGGCCAATGGAGATCACGTTGCCCTGCGCGCCAGCAAAGAACTAAAAGGAACATCCCACACCTGGCGAATGGCTGCTGGTGTGGCCGTCACCAGCATCTTCTATTTTCCCGTCGCTCCCGTCTTCCTGCTCACCCGCGGAGACAATTGCACCGCCCTCAAGAGCACCGAAATCACCGCCCACGTTGACGGCAACACTTCCCTGGCATCCACCGATTTCTCTTTGGCCACCGCGAAGGCCCCCGACCTGAATCAGGTCACCGAGTTCTTGCCCCCGCGTGTCCTCGACGGTGAAGGACATCAGGGAGACATGGTGAACCTGCTTTTCATCGGAAAGAAAGAAGACCTGCAGGCAGCTTTTGACAGCACCGGTTGGGTCAAGCCGGAGCACTGGAAGTTGTCCGCTGCCTGGCACGTGTTCACCCAGCGCACCCATTACATCCGCCAACCCATGTCGCGGTTTTTCCTCTTCGGCCGCACCCAGGATTACGCCTACGCGATGCCCGATCCCATATTCGTCGTGTCGCACCGCCATCACATCCGCATCTGGCAGACCGGCCAGCAGGTCGATGGCAATCCCGTCTGGGCGGGCGCCGCGACTTATGATGTTGCGATTGAAGTCGCGAAACATGGCCGCCTGTTCAACCATCGCATCGACCCCAACGTCGACTCGGAGCGCGACTTCATCGGCGCAAAACTGTCGCAGACCCCCGTGCCCGCGCGCGAGACCTATATAGAGGGTGCGGAGCCGGTGTATAAGGCCAAGACCGCCTCCGGCCAGGACTACTATTCCGACAGCAAGATCCTCCTGGTCGACCTTCGCCCCACTGCAAACGGCGAAGCCCGCGTGCATCCCACTACTCCAGCCGGCATCCCACCCGCCGCTAACAGCGTGTCAGCAGCCCTGCGCTAATTGGCGCGAGGCGTTTGCATTCAGCCTCGGGTCTTTGGAACAGGCGCAGCTTACAGCTTTAGCTGCGCCATACAGCCCTCATTTTTGTCATTCCTTCAGGGCTTTTAGCCAGCGGGGAATCTGCTGTTCCGACTTTTCCCGAGACGGGTGTCCCACTTCTTTTGCTTGGGTGGGTCTCTTGATTCGCGTCAGGGCACGGCTTCCCCGTAATGCTCAACTTCGGGCATTCCCGGAATGAGAAGCTCGTTTTGCCACACAAATTAAGAACGCGCTCGGCCCCCATCCAGCTTCCATTATCATGAGCTCGTGAAGGCATGCTTCGTTTCGCTGATGCTGTGCGGGTTTTCAATGTTCGCCGGAGCCCAGCAAGTCGGCGACGCTGCGACCAACCCATCAACTGCTCCACCGCAGGTGAGCTCTTCACCGGATACCAGTCCAGCGTCGCCGTGCACCGCCCTTTTCGCCGACCCGCAAATGGCTCCGCTTGCCAACGTATGCGAATTTGCACGCAAGTTCCGCCACAACCTTCCCGACTTCACCTGCGACCAGACAACGGTCAGCATCTGCGACCATACACCTGGCAGTACATGCAGAGGGACACCTGGCAGCAAGGGCCCCGCGATGCAGGCACTGGTCACCTACCTGAACGGTCAGGAACACTACTCGAGCGTAACAATCGACGGCAAGCCTGTGCCAGCGAACGAGATTGCTGGGAGGAGAAAACAGTACCTGTTGACGAGAGGCGAATTCGGCAGCGACTTGGTCAGTTTGTTCACGCCGCCCATTGTGGCCGAGTTCAAGTTCCGCAAGGAGACCACACTCCGTGGCGACTCCGTCCTGGTCTATCAATATCACTTGCCCGCCGATAAGAACACATTCTGGACGATCTATGGAGACCGCAACGGGAGCATAAAACCCGAGTTGCGTGGCGAACTGTGGATTAAACCGCGGACGGGAAGACTCTTGCGCCTGCAAGTGGAGCCGGTCCACCTGCCGCCCCAATTTGACCTCAAGAGCGGCAGCACGATAGTCGATTATGCCGAAGTCGGCTTAGGGGATGCCGGCGTCTTTCTTCTCCCAACATCGTCACAAACCAACGCCTGTATACGCGGATATGAAGTTATGAGGACGACTCTGACCTGCGTTAGCAACGTCATCACGTTTCAAAACTGCCACAAATTCACGGCACAGACCCGTGTCGTGCCAGCCCAATAGCCGGAAGTGTGGTTTGGCCGCGAAGCTTCCGTAATGCAACATCGCTAGTTCTCTTAATATTATTTTGACTCGCAACTACATTGCTGCTGTAGAGTTTCTATAGATGAGCAAAGGTGAGGTTCTGGAGGGCAAGTCATGGAACCAATCCGCAAGCTGTCGTTTTCCCTGCCGTCGTTATTTCTTCTAGTCCTTTCCCTGGGTATGGTCGCTGCGAACGCTCAAACTACCGTACCCCAGACTCCCCAGAGTTCGACCGGAACAACTTTTACCACGGGCACGGAACTCGTCCTGGTACCGGTTGTCGTGCGAAAGGGAAAGGATCACGTCTCCGACCTGACGCAAGCTGATTTTTCTGTCTTTGAAGACGGCCGCCGCCAGAAATTGGCGTTTGTGAAAACAACAAACACTGGCGTCGTACTCAAGCATGAAGGCGGCCAGAACGTGTTCAGCAACGAGCTTGACACCGGGGGTGAAACTCCCCGAGTCACCGTCGTCGTAGTCGATTCGGCCAACATCCCCTTTGCCGACCAGGCGCAGGTGCGCGATTCATTCCTCAAGTTTCTAACCTACGATGCAGCGCATCGAGGGCCGACCGCGGTGGTTTCGTTCCAGCGGTCGGGCGTGAGGGTGGTCCAAGACTTCACGACTGACCCAGCCGTGCTGGCCGCTCTTGTGGAGCGCCATCCCAGCAAGAAGAATGACTCTGCGCAAGTCCAGTCTGGCGGCGGGGCTCCCAGCCCGGACGCCAAACATCAGCCCGCAACTCCGCAGCCGGAAATTCTGGGTATTTTGCCTCGATCGCTCCCCGAGTTACGGTCCGGAGGCGACGCGCTCAGCGCGAGCACTCTGCTCGGCAACCAATTGGGCCGGTTTGAACCGCAGTATGGAGACGATGCTGCCGATCTGGCAGCGAAGAACATTCAACTCAGGGACATAATTGAGATGGAGTTGCGCGGCCTCAATATGTTGGCCGAAAGTCTCGCCGGTATTCCCGGTCGAAAGACACTTATCTGGCTGACCGGGAACTTTCCTTTCGATCTCGACAATCCTAACTCCTATCTCTCGCCATCTGCTGTTAACCAATACCAGGACATGACTCCGCACGGTGGCACCGGCAGGGATGGGATAGCCGCTGGGCCGCGTCCACCCGCGCTCCAGTTACCGTCAGCTTCGGCCTTAGGTACTAGCGACCTGGTCGTGCTTCGGCCTCTGTACGAGCAGGCGATGAAATCCCTGGCTGACGCGAACGTGGCCGTCTATCCAGTGGACACTCGAGGTGTCCTCACTTATTTTCCAGAATCGGACGTTCCTTCTGCGGACATGGGTGCCGTCGTCGCCGCCATGACTGAGAGGTCCCAAAAGAACTTTGCTTTGCACCAGGGCATGCGGACCTTCGCTCACAATACCGGCGGCGAGCCCTGCTTTGGCAGCAACGATGCCGGGCCCTGTCTGCAAGCAGCGATCGACGACTCCAATTCCTACTATCTCCTCGGCTATTACCGCGAGCGAAAGGACAATAAACCCGGCTGGCGCAAGTTGAAGGTTACCGTCGACCGCGACGGCGTGGACGTATTGGCTCGCGATGGATATTTCTATTCCGCTGAGAAACCCGATTCGAAGGAAGCGCGACAACGCGACGTTGTGTCAGCGTTGGTTTCGCCAATTAATTTTTCGGGGTTTCCCTTTGCTGTTCGTTTACACCCCGCCGCTACGGCCAGCAGCAAGCCCTTACAGGACTTGCAATTCGAGCTGCAAATACCACCAGCGTCTCTGTTCGCCGACGCATCCGACAACAACGGTGTGAACCTCGAGATCGTGTGCACCGCGCGTACTGCTAAGGGCACGGCCGTGGATCAGATCTCGCAGACCGTAGGAGGAGTCTTGAAGCCGGAAGTCGCCGCCCGGATCGCGAAAGAAGGCATTCTCTACAAAAACGTACTGCGCGTTCCGGCCGGGAGTCTTAGGCTTCACTTCGTCGTCCGCGACAACCTCGATGGCAGAACCGGCAGCGTGGTGGTGCCTTTGGTTATGGAGTAGTCGCATCCCATGGGTGGCCCATATTTGCCTGTCGTTGGCAAATGTGGGGCGCGCTTCCCAAATCGGGACTGCAGGTTACTTTCGTTTCTTCGCCCCACCGATTTTGCGTGACCTTCAATCCCAATTTGCTTTATCCATAAAGCCGGGATGTTTCGCCTGAGAGAGCGAAACTCGACAACGACGGAAGCTGTCATTCCGCCGGCGTCGCCCGGCCCGGGTCAGTCCCGTTCCGCGCCCCCCACGTTCTTTGACAGATCGATGGCCTGGCGAAGACGCCGGGATGTGCAAGAGTTTGCAGATATAAACCCTTATGGGTGACTTGGATAGCTATAACTATCTTTGCAATCAATCTCTTGCGGACAATTTCCTCCCAAAGGTGTCAATATACAAAGCTAACCAAAATCTGTTATCGTCGGGGTGCCGTGACAGCGCAGAGGGTGAGGTGCGCCGATGAGTGCACCTCTCTACGAGTCTCTACGCCAAACATATGAATTCTCATGTGGCTTATTGGATATGCTTAATGGATCAGACAGCCGCATGATTACGCAGATACACGCGACTCTGGATGACGTAGGCAACTGCAAGAAAGACGGCATGAGTGCCGTTGCCGGTTACGTGGCATATTCGGAAGACTGGAAGAAGTTCAATTGGCGCTGGGGGATGTCCCTTCAGCAGTTGGGCGAAGATTACTTGCATACAACACATTACCTCCGTCGCTTTTGGCTTTCGGACAAAGCCATAACGGATGATGACATTTGCCTGATACTGGCTCCCTTCATTGCAGCGGTACAGGATACCCTTCTGTCCGGCGGAGCAGTTCCGATCTGCGTCATTACAGAGTGTGAAGCATATGAGAGGCTAACCGACATAGAAAAGAAATACATCCGCCCTCCCGACGAGCACAGCTTTGAAGTGGCCGTGATGCTTTCATGCAGGGCTATACGCCATCCTCCACATCAGCGATTGGGTTTCAGTCCAGATGGATGAATCCGACAATGCCCCACGCCTGTATGACCGCTACCGATTACTAAAAGCGGAGAGCGCAGAATATCGGGAGCATTTGAGTTCATTGTGTTTCTGTGATGACAGACGCCATCCGCCCGTACAGGCAGCGGACATGCTGGCCAATATCGCGCTCAAAACTTGGCGCAGTTTTAAGTCTAGCCGACAACTACCAAGAGCCTTGCGAGAAGTGACGGTGCGGGAGGGCGAGCCAGTGCTCAAGATGATGCATTACGACCTAGAGAACTTGCAGCGTTTGGCGGAAGCGCGATACAAGAGTAAGGAGAGGTTCGCCTTGGAAGAGTAAACCCCGCCTGCCAGCGGGGTTTTGTCGCTCAACAACTCAGGTACCTTTGGCGTTCTTGGCTGACTTCACTATTGCACGGAGTTAGCCACAATGACAACTCAATCCTCTCGTAGCGCCAAGATCGTCAAAGTTGATCGTCCGCGTAAACCTACAATCCCTTTCTCGACCATACCACCCACTTCAATTTCCTCTTCGGAATCTGGGGGTGCCTCTCCGAACGCGAACGTCCACCCTTCGAGGTATACACCGAACATATCGCGCGGCTCTTCTCCAATCAGCAAATTGAATGAGATTTCATCCGCCGCATCGACAACACAGAAAGCCGAGAAATCGGCAATCCCCAAGCGGGCAATTACGCGCAATTTCCGTCGATCTCTCGCCCATTCGCGCAAATATCCTACGACATCTGGAATCGAAAGAATGGTAGGTTCTGGCATGTTCGCAGTTCCTCCGTGGGTAGAACTTTTAGCAAGAAGATTGCGTTATGATGGGCGCATGAAGTCTACGCCCAAGCCGTCACCTGAGTACACGAGATTCGAGGACGCCTTGCGTCACGTGATCTCGGTGCCCAAAGCCGAGGTCATGGCTGAGATCGAGCGCCAGCACAAAGCAAGAAAAGAGCGGAAGCCTAAGACTTCCGCTTCGGGCCGCGCTTCCAGCGGTAAGAGCTAGAAAGGCGTTTCTCCCACCTTGCCTGTCAACTCTGCATAGGTGAGCCGTTTGCCAGCAAGTTGCGACAGCGCCAATTCAAATCGCTGCGCGTCTGTAATCCGATCTTCTTTTTTCTTCCCGCCACGGTGATTGAACCTGAACACTTGCTCGTCAATGTACTTCGCCAAATGATAGGGCTCAACCGCGACGTAAGTGCCGTTCAGGGTGCGTTTCAACAGGCTCCAGAAGTTCTCGATTCCGTTGGTGTGAACTTGGCCGTTCACGTACTGCTCGGTGTGCTTCACGAATTCATGCACGAAGCGGGAGTGTAGCAAGTCGTATCCCACGTGCTCATCGGTGTAGACCTTTGAGCCGTGTTTCACTTCGCGCAGCACTTCGGCCTGTAGGGTTTCGCGCTTCACGTTCGGCACAACTTTCGCGCGTACCTGGCGAAGATCGCGGTCAAGCATCCCCATGACAACAGTCTTACCCTTGTTGCTTCCGGGTTCCGCGTATCGCTTGGCACGTGAGCGGTGCATGTTCCGCGCTTTGCCACCTACAAAAGTCTCATCGACTTCGACGGGGCCGGAGTCACTGCCACCCAATTTGGTTCTGTCGGTGAATCCGCCAGTTTGCAACGCAGTCCGAAGCCGATGCAGAACGAACCACGCTGACTTCTGAGTGATTCCCAGCGCCTTACTTAACTCGTAGCTGCTGATTCCGTTCTTATCGTTCACGATCATCCAAAGCGCGGGAAGCCACTTGCTAAGAGGGATAGGCGAATCTTCCAGCAGAGTGCCCACCTTGACGGTGAACTGCTTCCAACACTCTTTGCACTTGAAGCGGCGCTGCTTGGCGAGGTAGTAATGCTCTCTGTGGCCACAAGCAGGACACTCAGGCTTGCCATCTGTCCAGCGGATTCGGGCAAAGGTTTCGATGCAAACCTGCTCGTCAGTAAAGTACTGGATGGCTTCTTGTAGGGTCTTGGGGTTAAACTCGCTCATAATCAACCTCTTACTCGACTGCAAGGCCAGTTTAGAGTAAAGAGATTGGTTTGTCAACTATATTATTGCCCTCCCAAACCATTGAAAACAAACAACAGCGATTCACGAGAATTTGCCAAACGCGGCAAGTTTGCAACACAAGTGGCGAGATCGACACAAAATGCCAAGGCCGACTAAACCCGTCTTTGGATTAAGTCGGTCATGAGCCTTCACCGAGCGACACTCTAGTCCTTTTCCGTTATTGCCCCTCACTCAACCCACTCGTTACGCTTCCTCCACACATTTGGGGTGCTCCATTCTGTCGGAAGGAAACAAACCATCATGAGTTCCAACTACGCAGGTGTCTGTCCTGCACCGGTCGTTTCAGCGCGCAAACACAGGGTGTTGCAGATCGCGGTCGCGGCCACTCTCGCGCTCGGCATGGCCCTCTACTTCTGGACCGACTCGCGCTATCCCGCCCTGCTGAAAAAGCTGAATTCCGGAAAGGCGGTGAAGGTCACCGCCGCGCTCACCTTCGACGCCAAGCTGCCGGTCTCACCCGACATGCCACTGGCCACGCGCGTAGGACGCACCACCTTGAACTGGATGTGGGCCAACCGCATCGGCATGACCTTCGGCGTATGCTTCGGCGCAGCCGCCCTGACCTTGTTGCCTCTCTTCTCGCGCCGTCGCTTCAGCAGCCCCATCGGCAACACTCTAATGGGCGCCGCCCTCGGCACCCCGCTGGGCGTCTGCGCCAACTGCGTAGCTCCCATCGGACAGGGCCTGATCAATGCCGGGGCCAGCAGATACACCGCCTTGGCCACCATGATCAGTTCGCCGCTGCTGAATGTCGTAGTGCTGGCGATGGCGTTCACGCTGTTCCCGCTGCCCATCGCACTTACTCGGCTGGCTATTCCGCTGGTGTTGCTGGCACTCGTACCGCTGATCGCCGGGCGCCAGACCAACGGCATCGAGCTTGCGCTCCCGCCCGAAGACAACGCAGGCTGGCCCCACGACATCTCCGCCACGCTCCTCGGCTTCTTGAAGAACCTGGCGCGGCTCGCCGCGATTACGCTGCCCTTGATGGTCTTGGCCGCGCTCCTCGGGTCCCTGGTCGCCGAACTTCTGCCCGCACACAGTATCCCGGCGACCGCAAGTTTATTGGGGATTATCGTGCTCGCCCTGATCGGCACATTTCTGCCCGTGCCCATGGCGTTCGACGTGGCCGCAGCCTTCGTGCTGATGTCGCGCGGAGTTCCATTGCCCTACGTGGTGACGCTGCTCTGCACGCTGGGAGCGTTCAGCATCTACCCGATGTTGATTGTCGGCAGGAGTCTTTCATGGCGCACCGCAGCCGCGATGTTCGGAGCGGTAGCAGTCTTGGGAATCGTGGCAGGAGTCGGAACTTCGCTCTTGCAAGGAGCGTTCTAGAGTTAACTCCAAACTCTATCCCGGCACTACCATCCCATCGAGGTTGCGATGCAGGAGTTTGTCGTGCAACCGTCCAACGACCGTCCCCTTCATCACTGACTGGAAGGCCACTTGGAATTGTTGCATTTCCGACGGCGTACCTACCGTGATCCGGACCCAGTCGGGCACCGAGGGCCACGGGCGTCCGATATAGACGTTCTGATGCGCCATCGCGGCAATCACATCCCGCGCAGGCTTGCCCGCCTTGAGCATGAAGCAGTTTGAAACCGATGGCGAGTGCTCATAACCATTACGGTCCAGCCATTCGAAGGTGGCCTGGCGCGTTTCCGTATTGATCCGCTTGCGGTCCGGAACCAGGGTCGCGTCCTTCATGCTGGCAATGGCCGCGGCAACCGCGGTCACCGGCATGGCATTCCATCCCCCGTAGGCGTTCAGCTTCTTGATCAGGTCGGGACGTCCTACAGCGAAGCCGCAACGCAGGCCCGCCATGCCGTAGATCTTGGAGAACGTCCGCAGCACGATAACGTCTTTGTCCGCCTTGACCAGATCGAGCACTGTAGGCGCATCGCAGAAGTGAATATAGGCTTCATCCACCATCACTACCGAACCCTTGGGCTTGTTCTCCACCAGATACTCGATGTCCGCGTGACTGGTGAGCGTGCCCGTCGGATTGTTCGGCGAGCATACATAGAAGATACCGGCGTCAGGAGCGGCAGCTAGCATCGCTCTCACGTCGTGCGACCACGCCTTGGTTAGTGGAACCTTTACCACCCGCGCGCCGACTGCTTCGGCCGCCTTGCTGCCGGCCTCGTAGCCCGGATCGGCGGTTACGTAGCTCGCCTTGGGCGATGCAAACGTGGCCACCGCGTAGTAGAGCGCCGGGCTCGACCCCGCGAAAGCCGCAACATATTCCGGCTTCACGCCCTGTTGCTGAGCGAAGGTGTTGATAAGTTCTTCGGTGAAGCTGAAGAGGTAGCGTCCTCCGTCGGGCGTGATGTTGGCCACAGCCTGACGCGCAACCGCCGCGGGCCCCAGTGGGTTTTCATTGGCGTTCAGCAGGATTCCGCCCTTGGGAGGCGACTTCAACTGCGCGTAGGCGAGCATGGGCTCAGTCACGATGCGGCCGGCCAAAGCCGCGGAAGCGGCTGCGGACAATTGCAGGAACAACCTGCGGGAGAACGGCGACTTTTCTTTCCGGTTCGACATGCTCACCCTCGCCTGGAAAATGGATTTGGTTTGCGTTATCTTACCGTAGAACCTGGACTCGGCCTGCCGGGAAAGATCTTCGGCATAGCGGAACGATTATAGAAGCCGAGCGCTGCGGTTCGCGACGTACCAATCGGCGCGAACAGCGACCCCGCTCTACTTGGATTTCGCCGGCTCAGCGGTGCCGGCTTCCGCCGCAGGTTTGGCTGTGGCCTCACGAACCGCGTTGATCTTCAGCCGCCTGGCGATGCGGGCCTTGCGCAACCTGTTCTCTCGCGATCGGTCACCGTTGCGATATGACATGGAATACCTTTCTGGTGCTGGCAGTCCCAGCACACTCGGCCCCTTAATTCGATCTCAAGCCGATCCTCAATTAGGAGCATAGCCCCTTATCTGGAAAAGAGCATCTCGCAGAGCTTCGACAGGCTTGCCGCCGTCGCTCGCTTGGTGCCATCATGACGCAACTCTCCTCCGCGAGGGCGGTTTCAAAGCGATGGCGGTCCCTTCCATCACGAGCGCACTGCAACGCGGCTTAGCTGCGGTGTTTCTCCTGCTGTCTCTCAGCGGATGGCTCGCGGCACAGTGTCCGGTGAACGACCCTAACGACGACATTCCTCCCGAATTACCGCTGGTCACTTCCTCGACGCGCCACGGCGAGCCGCGTTTGCCCGAGTCGGGCTATCTCTCTAACACGTCGTATGCCAGCACTTACTTCGGATTCGTGTTCGACCCGCCGCTTCCCGTCGACGGACATCGCCTGATGATGCCACTCATGCCCCCAGGGCAGCATGCGCTGTTGGCCCTGGGCTTTCAGGAAGGCCGTCGTTCCGGCACGCTGCTAATCACCGCGTCGGAGCCCAATAATCCCATCCACGAGATGACGGAAGACGAGCGCAAGGCCGAGTTTCAGGCTTGGGCCAAGGGCAACCCGCGTCACCAGATCACGCCTCCTGACTGGATGACTCGCACCGGCCGTTTCTACCACATCTCTCAACACAAGGGTGACGTCACCACAGTCCAATACTGGACGTTCATCAAGAACTACCTCATTCGCATTAAGGTGGAGTCGAACGACCGCGATTTCGTGAGCCGAACGAAGACGGCCATAGGCAGCGTGAAATTCTATTGCGCGCGGGACGACGGCACCCTTATCGACGAGCAGGGTAAAATCGTTCCTACCCCCGGCGAAGGCTACCAGGGTCCGACCATTCCCAACGCGCTGGTAAACGCGGCGCTCGACGAACAACCTGCACTGGAGGTGATCGAGGCTGGTGAGGTTGCCCCTGGAGTTTACCGGAACGAGGACATGGGACTGACCTACACCTATCCCACAGAGTGGGAGCCGCTAAGAAACCAGCCCGACCCACCGGCGAAAAATGAAAACGAGCAACGTGCTCGCGATGTACTGAACGCCTGCTCGCTCCAACTTTTGCGCCTTGCGCCCCATGCCCCCGAGGGAAATGGCGCCAGCACAAAGACAATTACGCTGCGCGCCATCGACCAGACCTGCCTCGGGCTGCCGGCGCCAGCGTCGATCACCGACCGTCTAGGGGCGGAGGAGCTTGGCGCGTACCTGCAGATGCTGGGAGCCTCCGGCGAGTTGCGCTCGACCAACCTGGCCATGTACGCCAACCATCTCTTCGCCGAGTATAGCGGGGTGGTGGGCGAACACGCCGAAGGGCAGCCCCTTGGACAACGTCGCAACGAAGCCGTAGCCGTGACCCGCCACCGCAAGTTGCTTCTAGTGTGGTCGTGGAACGCGCCCACTGCGGCCGATTTGGGCAGTATGCCAAAGACCAGCGTAAGCTTCGAAGACGCACCACCAATCGATCTTGTTGCAGCCACTGCGGTTGCGCAACGTTGAACACTCTAATGTTCCAAGTCTTTGCGGTCGCCATGACGCTGCTCGTGCCCAGTTGCTGAAGCTGCGGTCACCGCCAAACGTTGGGCGAAGTGTCCCAGTGCTGGAACGAGGGGCAGTAGCGGCGCTTTTCGCAGGCGGTGCAGCGTCCTGGAACGATGAAGACGCGGGGCAAGAGGAATTTCTCGACCCATCCTGTTGCGGGCACAGTTTTGAAGATTCGTCCTCCACACACACGGCAATGGGGACAGAACAAATTCATTTCGCCACGGCTTGATCATACTCTTTCCGTGGCGATCTGATATTTGGCTGGGCAGCGCTATCACTTCTTCGGCTTTGGCCTCGACTCCGGAGGCGTCATCCCGTTGGCGCGATAGTAGGCGACCAGCAAGCCGTAGTGTTCGCCGGAATGTTCCAGCACATCGAGCCAGGGTTCGACCGTCTTGGCGAACGAGGCGTCGGGCAGGCCTTTCAGCACCGCTTCCGAGTCTCCGAACGACTTCTCCAACAGCGCGACGACGGCAGCCTTATCGGGATATTTCGCGGGATCCAGTTCGTCCCATTTCGCTTTCTCACCGCGTCCCGCCTTGGCCGCATAGACATTGCCGGAAGCGATGTGCACCATCACAGCGCCGAATGTGCGCATCTCCTTCCGGAGTTTGTAATCGTACTTGTCGGCCGGCCAGTCGCGGGCCATTTCCAGTATCTTGCGGTCGACATCGACAAAGTTATCCCGCACTTCTTTCGCGACGCCGGGCGTGGCGCTCTGGCCGAAGGTGGGCACAAGCCCCGCCACCAGCGGAACGAGAAAGGCGACTACGATATTGCGGATCATAGGATGTCCTCCAGCCGAATCGACGCAGCATACCAGAAAGTGTCACAGTAAGACACTTGGCGAATTCGCACACGGCGAACGCACCGCGACTTGGTTCCAGTTTTAAGCGCCATCAAAAAAATCGATTGGACGCACTTCACGGCTGCCCATACGCTTAATCGTTGGTATGCTGTCGCCGGGAAGGATATCCGGGCGACCAGGCGCATATCTGTCGCGGACTTCACCCCTGTCGTTCGACCACTCATGAAAGTTGCGGGCATCTTATTTCTGCTGGCGGGCGAGATGATCGCCCTGTACGCGCTTGATCTTCTCCGGTCGAGCACCGCTTTGGTCGCTTTTGTATTAGCTGGTGTCGCAGTTGAATGCATCGGGCTATTCTTTCTGTTCCGCTCTCATTTACCGCTGCGCAAGGAGACTCGTTGATTCCCGGCTCCGTGTCCGTGTTTTCTGAGACGCCGGCTGGGGCAATTTGCCTGGTCTCGATTCTCCTGGTCCCTTTGGCTATGGCCGGCCTCGCTCTGATCAGCTGCGGCCTTGGACGCTCACGCAGCGCCACCCACGTCATCCTGGCATCGTTGTGCGCGGTCTCGGTCGCGGCCATTGTGTACGTCGTTTGCGGCTTCTCCTGGGACGGCTTTGCAGGCGGCCCGGCGCAAGTTTTAGTGCTGCGAGGAAAACCTTGGAACTGGATCGCTGCCCAACCGTTCTTCCTGCGCGGCATTGAACTCGACGGCTCGCCCGCTTCCTTGGCGGCGCTTTTGCAGATGTTCGGAGCGGGACTTACGGCCATCATCCCTCTCAGCGCCACCATGGATCGCTGGCGGTTGAGTGCGATTTGCGCCTCCACTGCACTGCTTGCCGGTTGCACCTATCCAATATTTGCCCATTGGGTGTGGGGCGGAGGATGGCTGGCCCAGGTGGGCGACAATTTCGGGCTCGGGCGTGGGTTCATCGATAGCGGTGGTGCCAGCACGATTCAGGTCGTCGGCGGATTGACCGCGCTGTCGATGGTTTGGATCCTCGGGCCGCGCCGCGATAAGTACTCCGAGGAAGGCATGCCCGCCGCGATTCCAGGCCATAGTCCAGTGTTTGTGGTGTTCGGTTGTTTTCTCGCGTGGCTGGGGTGGTTGGGTTTGAATTCTTCGGGAGCGATTCTCTTTAGTCACGCACTACCCGGACGAGTGGTGCTGATTGCGGTGAACACAACCTTGTCAGCGGCATCAGCGGGGCTAATGGCACTAGTCATCACTCGCATACGTTTCGGCAGACCGGACGCCTCGATCACCGCGAATGGTTGGGTGGGCGGATTGGTCGCCAGCAGCGCGGCTCCGGCATTCCTCAATCCCGCAGCTTCTTTAATTGTCGGCATCATCGCTGGTGTCCTTGTGACTTATGCGGTGGACTGGTTTGAAATGTGGCTCAAGATAGATGACCCCGGGGGAGCGATTCCGGTACACGCTCTGGCGGGCATTTGGGGTTTGTTAGCTGTGGGATTGTTCGCCAGGCTCCCCGGCCAAGGGTCTGGTAGCGGGCAATGGCTGGCTCAACTGATTGGCATAGCAACCCTGCTGGGTTTTGTGCTGCCGGTCGCTTACTCGCTGAATTGGCTCCTCGACCTGGTGTATCCGCAAAGGGTCGAGCCGGATGGCGAGCGGCAAGGTATGGACCTGCACGAGCTGGGCGCCGGGGCTTATCCGGAATTCGTGGTGCATACTGACGAGTTCACCCAGCACTAGCTAGGAATAGCGATTGTGGCATTTTGGGCACATGGTGTGACAAATCTGCAAATTTTCGGTAGTGTCCTAAATCTGCGTTGATCGGTTTGCAACCTTCGATTGCCCAAATCAAGACGACAGCGCGTGGACTTCCGGCGAACCCTTTGCGAGACCTTGAGGAGAGCCTTTAGGAACGCTCAGATGTTGAGCCTCAGGAGTCTTGCATTCATCCTAGCGTCAGCGATACGGCGCGCGTGCGCCCTGTCCTCCGCTGCTCTCCAGCCCTCTCCCGACAGAATTAGCGGGAGGAAAATGGCTACAAAAAGGGCTACAAATATGGCTACAAATCGGGCGGCTTCCATATCAGTCACCTACGAACAGCCTACACCGTCTAGGCTCGGACGGGACATCCCGGCGTTGTCCAGTCCAAGAATACAATCAACGCAGATTTAGGACACTATCAAATTTTCTGTATTTTGCTGTTCACGTGTTGTTTAGAATCAATCAGTTAGGCGGAAAATTTTTGTAAGACGTTGAATCTACATATATTTATAGCTATCCATGTCAGCCGTAAGGACTTAGCTGGCTGGATTTGGGTTCCGAAACGAGAAACTGAAACCAGCAGTGCCGGGTGCCTGTAGTTTTCAAAGAGCCGATTTTGTCCGCAGCCTGGGTGCGGACCGGCAAGAGACACTTGTCCCTCGCCTCATCAATCCATTTCATAGACGAAGGTTAACCCAGCGCGAAAGGACGCAGGACACATGGCACTGTGATAACGGAACGTACGCCTCGCGGACTGAAGTCCGCAGGGATGGCAAATACAAAAGGCTTAGACGCTGGCCTAAAGGCCAGCTCTACCCTTTCCATCCAGTCCGACTGCGCCGGACTAACTGTGGCGGGCGACCCAAAGAAGCAAGGTGAAAACAACGACGGGGATGAGGGCCATGGCGACGTAGAAGGCGATCTTCCTGGGCCACGGGCTGCGCCGGGTCTTCCAGTCGCGCATTTCGGGACGCTCGGCCACGCCAACCTGGTCCAGGTGTTCGAGGTCCCAGGCGAATTCGCTGGCGCGCGCATAACGGTTCTTCCAATCGCGCTCCATGGCGCGGTAGATCACTTCCTGCAACTGGGGCGAGATTTCGGGATCGATTTCGCGCGGCGGAACTGGATTATTCAGCAGCCGGTCGTTCATGACGAGAAAGGGATTGGTTCCAGTGAACGGGACTTTTCCGGTCAGCATTTCGTAGAGCATCACGCCAACCGAATAGAGGTCGCTGCGCCCGTCACCGCGCTTGCCCTTGACCTGCTCCGGCGAGATGTAGTCGGGCGTTCCCATGGTTTGGGAGAGCTTGGCGAACGTCAAACGGCGGCCACGAAGATCGGACGCGATGCCAAAGTCGATGAGCTTGATGTTGTCCTGATCATCCACCATCACGTTTTCCGGCTTGAGGTCGCGGTGCACGATACCGTGATCGTGGATGTACTGCAGCGCGTCGAGAATGCGGGTCGTGATTTTGATGGCGCGCTCGGGTGGCAGCTTCTTCTGTTCGTTCAGGATTTCGCGCAACAGCCGGCCGTCCACCCATTCCATGACCATGTACACCTGGCTTCGGTCAGGATCAGCGAAGACTTTCATTACGCCGGGGTGCTCCATGTTTTTGCCGATTTCCTCTTCGCGCTTGAAGCGGTCGTAGAGAAGCGGATCGCTCTCCATCTCGGGGTGAGGAATCTTGATGGCCACCTTGCGATCGTTGCGAAGATCGGTGGCGCGATAGATCGACGCCATCCCGCTGCGCGCGATGAGCTGGTCAATGCGATAGTGATCGAGTTGTTCGTCGGCGCGGACTGAAGTCATGCCACCCGGGCTACGGGTTTCCTTGGATCGCGAAACTCGGATCGGAATTGCCGGTCAATCGAGAACGCATGTTAATCATGCCAGAAAAGATCGACGCCCGGCATAAAGAATCCATAAGGAGTACGCCTGTACCTGTTCGAATAATGCGGCTTTCCCTTCCCCCGCGAACTGCAATTCGGGAGTGCCACAAGACAGAAGTCACCGGATCTTGTAAGGCCGCCCGCGATACATGCCGGTGCGCTCGACGTCGTGGATACGTATCAACTGGACGCTGACATTGTCGCCACCGTCGCGCTGATTCGCGAGCTCGACGAGTCTCTCAACCGCGGTGGAGAGGAATTCATTTTGGGTTACTATGCTCGCGATATCTGACTCGGAAACGGGGCCGTGAAGTCCGTCAGAAGAGAGCACCAGCACATCACCTTTTTGTATCTGTACTTCGTTGGTCTCGACGGCGACGAACATATCGTTTCCCACAGAGCGGCTGAGTAAGTGCCTGTTGGACGATTCCGCAGCCTCTTTGGCTGAGAGGATTCCCAGACGCTTATGTTCGCTGACCACGGTGTGATCGGTGGTGATTTGCTTCGGTTGGCCGGCGCGAATCAAGTAGCAGCGCGAGTCTCCTACGTGGGCGACGATGGCACGATCGAAGCGGAGCGCGCAGGCGACCAGGGTTGTGGCCATTCCAGCGCGAGCGCCGGACGATCCGCCACTCTCATACACTTCGGTGTTGGCAGCCTGTATGAGGCGGGTCAGCAGCGCCTTGTGTGCTTCTCCTTCTCGCGCGGCTACAAAGCCGGCGAGTACGCTTTCCACGGCCATGCGTGAGGCCACTTCGCCCTTCTGTTGTCCGCCGACCCCGTCTGCGAGTGCGAACAGGCAGCCATGGGAGCGCAACTGGGCGGTCGCGTGAGGGAGGACGTATCCCAGGTAATCCTCGTTATGTTCCCTTACGCGTCCGGGATCGGAAAGTTGGGTGAACTCGACGTCGAGCATAGAACCCTGAAGGATGCAACTCTTCCAGGGGGAACACCCTGGGCAAGTTACGAGAATATTTATTTTAGTACTCGCACAAACGAAAAGGCGGGCCCATGCCCGCCCTTCAAGGTCGTCTGTTCATTGACCGGATTTAGACCGCACTCGCTACTCCGCTCCTTTCAACGAGCGTGTTTCGTCCAGTTGCTTTGCTGGAGCGGAGGAAGTAGATCCCGCCATAGATGAACCAAACCAGCGCGATTCCTAAGGCCAGCAGCGGCTCCTTCTTGGTTCCATAACCCATGAAGGGACCGATCAGGTAGAAGACCATGCAGGCCAGATTTGCGAGCAATCCAAATACAGGAATCACCAGGTGGCGTACAGGCTTGAACTTGGGATGGTTGTGGTAGCCGACCAGGCAGATGATGCAACTGAGTCCGTACAGCAGGAAGGTCCCGAAGTTGGAGGCAAGCGTCATGGTGAGCAGCGTGTTAGGCATGGCTGCTTCCTTGTCGTGACTTACGTACCCGAAGCTGGACCAGAAGCCGTGTGGCAGCGCCTGGATCGCGGTATCAGTCGGGGCGCCGGCATCGCCAAACACGAATACGAGTGCGAGACAGCCGACGACGGCCGAGATAGCCGCCAGCGTCCAGATAGCGCGGTGGGGGCTGAGGTTCTCCGAGTGCAGCATGCCGAAGTGCTCGGGCGCTTCCTTGTCCTTGCCCATGGCATAGGTGACGCGCGCTCCCGTGTTCATGCAGGAGAGCGTGGTGCCAATCAACGCCAGGAACACGGTGAAGGCTTCCCAGAGCATGAAGGTCCGGCCATGTCCGGGACCGAGCAAGGCATCGCCAACGACGACCATCATGTCTCCGATTGGCGCAGCCGAGGCCGACGCATTCGCCATGGTGTATCCACTATTGAGGAAGTAGTTTGCGGCGAAATATTCAAAGAGGTAACAGAACAATCCCTGCACCAGAAGCGAGACAATTACGGCGATGGGAATGTCGCGTTTGGCGTTCCTGGCCTCGCCGCCCATGGAGGTCACCGACTCGAAGCCGACCAGGATCAGGATGGCGACTGTAGCCTGAATAAATACCCAGCCCCAGTTGTGCGCTTTGATGACCGACTTGGCGTTGGGATGCGACAAGAAGGCGCCCGAGCTATCCGTTTCGGGGTAGCTGATCTTAAAGGGCACGGGATTGCCAGCAGCGTCCAGCTTGGGCTGCGGTACCACACCAGCGGAGTCGCGAACGATGGTATCGGTGGGTTTGCCTTCGACCATGGTCGAGGTGGTTGCGAACTCGTAGGTGTAAGCTTCGCCGGACACTGAATCGAACTGGTAAGCGACCGTCCCCGGCGGATGGTTCATGCGGTAGCCGAGCGCCAGTACCGCGAAGAGTACCAATGCAGCGATCTGAATGACGTTGATCGTGATGCTGACTGCCGTAGAACCCGTGACTCCGCGGTGAGCGATGTAGGCCACTACGAAGGAGAACACGACGGCGACGAGCATCATGAACGCGATTCCGGGATTCGAGGCGCTCATGAAGTTCGGCCAGATGGTTCCGACCAGGTAGCCGCAGAGGATGCCCATGACAGCCACCATCACTCCGGGATAGATCCAGTAGTAGAGGTGGGAGGCCCATCCGACGATGAACTTTGAGAGCCGGGCGTAACGCCACGCTTTGTCGTGATTGAGAAACGACTGTTCAGCGAAATAGTAGGAGCTGCCGGTTCCGGGATAGAGTTTCGCCAACTCCGCATAGCAGACCGCGGTAGCCAGGCAAAGCACCAGCGCAAGGACGATGCCGAGCCACATGGCGGGCGAGGTCACTCCGGTGGTCGCTTGGATGTAAAAGGTCAGCCACAAAAACGCGCCGGGCGCGATCAGCGCCATGGCGTTCATCGTCAGCCCGGTGAGGCCTAACGTCTGCTTCATCTCAACTGAGGTGTTCTCCGCCATAAATTCTCCTTTTGCTTCCTGGATTGCCGCGATCGGAATAGTCCCGGCACCATCGCCAGTGAGGTAAAACTATCGGACGCGGTTTGACGCGTCCAACTCATATTTTCTATGGGGGCGATCAGAAAGATGGCGACAACTTCTATTTATGCAGGCGATAAGCGGGGTTTATGCCCGGGCCGAAAGTTGGGCTTCGGCTGGGCCACGGTCGAAGCTTGTTTGCAATGAATTGGGCAGTCTGGGGCGGGAGAGGCTGCTGGGTGTTGCGCCGTCCGCAAGCTAATGCCGGCCGGCAATGCCGTTAACGCGCTCGTTATAAAGACAGACAGCCCCTGAAAGGGGAAGTGGAACCCGCCACAGAGGCTATCAAAAGGTTGTCAGGCCGGTAAGCCTACTGTTGGGGAGGCTGGCCGGCGCTTGGAGGTAGCGGCTGCCCAGGTCCGCCCGCGCCGCGTCCGCGGTTCATCCGGATCATCATCTCGTCATATTGTTTCTGCTGATCGGCATTCAAGATGGGCTTGATCTGGCCGGCGGTCTCCTGCCGGATCTGCATCATCTTGCTCCTGCGGTCCTGCTGCGAAAGCGAAGAGTCTTCGCGCAGGGTCTGCATCTGCTTGGATTCGTTCTCCAAGATGGGCTTGATCTGCTGCTGCTGGGCCTCGCTCAGGTTTAACTGCGTGGTCATGTTCTGCAACCGCTGATCGACCGTCATCGGTTGCCCTTGGCCGTGACCACTCCACTGGCCACCGCCCTGCTCCTGGCCCATCTGCGCGTAAACCGCGGTACCGCCCGTCAGCATCGTAAAGATCACGGCTGCGAATAACAGGTTCTTCTTCATTGTTCCATGCTCCCGGACACTCGCTGTAAGAGTGAGGCCACCACGAATGCCGTGGCTGCCGTGAACGGTGCGTTCGAGGTCAGCATCGTCATCCAAAGACTGCCGATCTTTCGTAAAATGCGCGCCACGAGTCCCTCATTCCAAGTCGAGTGTGAATCTGACTACGTGCCCTGAAACCCGTTTGCTGAAAATATGTTTCCAGATTTCTTCGTTACAAAACTAATGGAACTCGGCGTGACAATTCGCTGAATAGTACGTCCGAAACCAAGCCGGACGCGGCTTATTTACCGGAACCCACTCCGCTGCCCTTCTGAATATCTACTGAGGACGCAGGTTTGGTGTTTACGTTGGAAGTTTTGGCCCCAGGTTGCAGTGATCCTCCGAGGTGCACGTCGTCATTTTGCCTGCGTTGAAAACTCGAGTTGCCTTGCAAACGTTTCTGTCGTCTGTTGGGCAGTGGTTCGTTCGGCTCGTTGATGCGCGGTCGAGCGCGTGGGAGAGTTGCTCGTGCGCCTTGACGCGGCTTCGATGGCAATCGCTGGCTGGCGTCTTGTTTGCCCTGCTGGTTGCGGGAAGCGTTCTGGGGCAGGCACCTTCGCCTGCTACACAAGCCACTTCGAACTCTGAGAAATCTGACGTAGCTCCCGCGAAGCCGACGGCGTCTGGCCCGGTGGGCACGCTCGAGGGGAAGATCAAGTCAGGTAGCACGTTTGTCCCTGGAGCGACGATTAGTGCTACTAATCCCGCGACCGGCGAGAAAGTTGTGGCCTGGACGCAAGTCGACGGCAGCTACAGGCTGGCTTTGCCCTCGGCGGGGGAGTACGTTGTCCGCGTTCAGATGACCGGCTTCGCGGTTGCGACGCAACACGTGACAGTGACCGCAGCCAATTCCCATCCGCAGCTCGACGTGCAAATTACGCTGCTGTCGAAGGCGCTCAACGCGGGCGGAGGCGCATATGCGCGTAGCGGCGCCGCAGGTAACCGCGGATTTCAGCAACTGTCGGTGATGGCCGCCGAAGCCGGCAATAACGCTAACGGCTCGGGCAGCGGTGAATCGGTTGCGCCGGCAGGCATGCCGGTGCCGGGCATTCCGCCGTCGATGGCCACGGAATCTGTCGCGGTCTCGGGCTCGTCGGCTTCTGGAAACATTTTCGACATGAACAGCGACGAGATGAGGTCGCGCATCCAGGAGTATCGCAACCAGCAAGGGGGACCCGGCGGAGGATTCGGACCCGGCGGCGGTCCAGGTGGAGGTCCGGGCGGGGGCGGGTTCGGTCCACTGGGAGGAGGCGGCGGTTTTGGCGGGCGTCGCGGCAGCTTCAATTTCAATCAGCCGCACGGCACGGTTTATTACTCGGCAAATACTTCGACCCTGGACGCTACTCCCTATGCGTTGACGGGCGAGCCGGCGGAGAAGCCCGGGTTTCTGCAGCAGCGTTTTGGTGCTTCGGTTGGTGGACCGCTGAATATTCCGCACATTTACCACGGTGGCTCGAAGACGTTTTTCTTCGTGAATTACAACGGCAGTTACGGCGATACACCGTATAACTTTCTCACAACGGTGCCGACCGCGCTGGAACGCAATGGCGACTTTTCGCAAACCCTTATCAACGGCCAGCCTGTGCAGATTTTCAACCCGGCCACGGGGCTGCCGTTTGCTAATGCGACGATCCCGCAGAATTTGATCAACTCGGCATCGAAGGGATTGCTGAATTACATCCCGCTGCCCAACTTGCCAGGGACGACGCAGAACTTTCAGTACCTCACGGCGGCCACCAACAACAGCACAGACTTGAACATTCGACTCAACCAGGCCTTCGGGGGATCGTCGGTGGGGCAGGGCCGAGGGCG
Organism: uncultured Acidobacteriaceae bacterium; assembly: GCA_963699185.1. Classification (GTDB taxonomy): domain Bacteria; phylum Acidobacteriota; class Terriglobia; order Terriglobales; family Acidobacteriaceae; genus DASRAA01. The sequence goes on from OY969419.1 coordinate 4,674,530, forward strand.
GGCACGCGGGCCGCAGAACAACCTGAGCATTGGATTCCATTACCACAACGTTGACCAGACTCTGATCAATTCGTATCCCACGGTCGGCGGGCACACCACTTCTAGCGGTTACGACATTCCCATCGGCTATGTCCGGAGCTTCGGCAAGCTGGTCAACACTTTCCGTGTCGACTTCAATCGCAGCACGATTAACACCAACAACTTGTACGCCTACAACACCAACGTCACCGGAGAACTAGGGATCACAGGCGTTTCCCAGAACCCATTTGCCTGGGGACTGCCCAATCTGTCGTTCACCCATTTCGGCGGCATCACAGACACCAATCCGGTGAACGACCGCAACCAGACCTGGACGTTTAGCGACAACATGAACTGGTCGCACGGCAAACACACGTTTCGCTGGGGAGGCGACTTCCGGCGGATACAACTCAACACGCAGACCGACAGTAATCCTCGCGGAAGCTTTGTATTCACCGGGGCGCTGACGTCGCAATTCGCGAACGGCACCGCCGTGCCGGGCACTGGATACGACTTCGCGGACTTCCTGCTTGGCCTGGCGCAGCAAACATCGGTGCAATACGGCTATGACCGCTACTACTTCCGCGGAAACTCGTGGGACCTGTTTGTGCAGGACGAGTGGCGCGCGCGCGGGAACCTGACGTTCAACATCGGATTGCGTTACGAGTATGTGTCACCATTCAGGGAGAGCAATAACCGCATCGTCAATCTGGACACCAACTCCACGTTTACCGCGGTCGCTCCGGTGCTGCCGGGACAGGTGGGACCGATATCGGGAATGCGGTATCCCATCACACTGGTCAATCCCGACCGCAACAATTTTGCGCCGCGCGTCGGCGTGGCGTGGAAGGCGGCGAAGAATACCGTGGTGCGCGCTGGATACGGGATAAACTACAATACTGCCGCCTATCAAAACATCGTGCAGAACATGGCGTTCCAGCCACCGTTCTCCATCACACAGACCAACGTCGCTTCCCAGTCGAGCATTTTGACTCTGCAGAACGGCTTCCCGAACACCACGGCGATTACCAACAATTACGGCATCGAACCGAATTATGGTCTGGGCTATGTGCAGATCTGGAACCTCGATATCCAGCAGGAAATCACCCGCACGCTGATCGTGAACCTGGACTACACCGGCACCAAGGGTACGAGGCTAGACGTTCTGACGGCGCCGAATTCGACGGCCAACGGACTTCTCATTCCCGGCGTTCAACCCTACTATTACGAGTCGTCAGAGGGCGACTCGTCGGCCAATGCCGGGTCGGTACGCGTACGGAAGCGGTTGAGTCAAGGCGTCTCGCTCGGGGGAACGTTTACCTGGTCGAAGTCGCTCGACAACGCTTCGACGATTGGCGCAGGATCCTCAATTGTCAGCGCCAATGGAAAGATCACGGGTGTTACCGTGGTGGCACAGAATGCTTTCGACCTATCCGCCGAGCGGGGACTGTCGAGCTTCAACCAAGAATTCCGTTTTACCGGCGATTATCTTTGGGAAATGCCGTTCGGCAAGGGCAGGCGCTGGTTGTCAAGCGCCGGATTAGCGCAGGATCTTCTCGGCAACTGGCAATGGAGCGGCGACTGGACGATTGCGTCCGGGCTTCCGTTCACGCCGCGAGTGCTGGGTTCGTACTCCAACGTCAACAGCGGTGTAAACGGGACATTGCGCGCCGACGTTACCGGGCAGGCGGTTACGATCCCGAATCCCAGCATCAACGAATGGTTTAACACCGCGGCGTTCGTCATCCCTCCGACGGGGCAGTACGGCAATGCTCGCCGCAACAGCATCATCGGTCCCGGCGAGGTGCTGTTTGACATGGCCATGACCAAGCTGATTCCGCTGAAGGAGTCGCGGTCGGTGGAGTTGAGGTTCTCGTCCACGAACGTTTTTAATCACCCGATTTATTCGTCGATCGATACGGTGTTGAACTCACCAACATTTGGCCGCGTGATCTCGGTCAGTTCGATGCGGGCTGTCTTGCTGACGGCGAGGTTCCGGTTTTGAGAGCCTTCATGTTTCAGCCATTCGCCGAATTCGGACGGAGGTTCACCGCACTGGTTGCGATAGCGGGCTTGCTGTTCCCAACTGTGGTACTGGGGCAGCAGTCGCAAACTGGGTATACCTTCAAGGCGCAGACAGAACTGGTGCTGGTCAACGTCACCGTACGTGACAAGAGTGGCAATCCGGTGCGGGATCTGAAGCCGGAAGACTTCACTGTGCTCGAAGACAACAAGCCGCAGAAGGTGGCGTCCTTCGATATCGAAAATACGCAGAACACGCCGCAAGTCCCGATGCAGCAGGCGAACTTGTTGAGTACGCCAGCAAAGAAGACTAAGCCCAGTGCTCCCGCTGCCAGCGCGCAAGAATCGAGCATCAAGGACCGCCGGCTGATCATCCTGTTCTTCGATTTGTCGGCCATGCAGCCCGACGAGATCGAGCGCTCTGCCAATGCCGCGCAGGATTACCTCAACAAGCAGATGGAGCCTGCCGACCTGGTTTCGATTGTGTCGCTGGGTAACACGATCACCGTCAACCAGGACTTTACGGCCGATCGCGAAAAATTGCGGGCCGTACTCCAGTCGTTCAACGTGGGCGCGAATGCTGGATTCGAGTTGGGATCGACCGGCACCACTGAGGGGACACCCGACACGGGGGGATCTTTCACGGTTGACGACACCGAATACAACATCTTCAACACCGACCGGCGATTGCAGGCTCTGCGCGCTGTCGCCGAACAAGTGGCTAACGTACCGCAAAAGAAGTCGCTGATCTATTTTTCCAGCGGAATGCAACGCACGGGCATCGAGAACCAATCGGAACTGCGAGCAGCGATCAACTCAGCGGTCCTGGCCAACTTGTCGATCTATACGCTGGACATTCGCGGACTACAGGCGCTGCCTCCGGGTGGCGAGGCGCAGAACGCGAGCCTGCGTGGAACTTCGGCGTACTCCGGGCAGGCGCAGTTGAATGCTTTGGATTCGAATTTCCAGACGCAGGAGACACTGGTCACGCTGGCGGCCGACACGGGCGGAAAGGCGTTTCTCGATTCTAACGATTTCGGACGCGTCTTTAAGGGCGTACAGGACGACACGTCGATGTACTACCTGCTCGGCTATCACAGCACCAACACCGCGAAGGACGGCAAGTATCGACGCATCACGGTAAAGGTGAACCGTCCTGGCGTGAAGGTCGATTTCCGTCGCGGATATTACGCCGAGGCCGACTATCGCCACTCCAACAAGGATGATCGCGAGCGCCAACTGCGGGACGAACTAATGTCGGAGCTGCCGAGTACCGATCTGCCCGTCTATCTCGCGACAGCGTACTTCCGCGTGTCTGACAACAGGTTCTACGTTCCGTTGTCGCTGATCGTGCCTGGCTCTGAGATTCCGTTCAGCCGCAACCGCGATCAGGACAAGGCCACGCTCGACATCCTCGCGCTCGTTACCGACGAGAAGAAATTCCCCTTTGGCGAAATTCGCGAAACGGTGAAGCTGGCGGTGAACGCGTCCAACGAAGTGCAGCGCAAAAATGTGCAGTACGACACCGGACTGACGCTGCCGCCGGGCAAGTATCACCTCAAGGTTGTGGTGCGCGAGAACGAGGCCGGGCGCATGGGTTCGTTCGAAACCGACTTCACGATTCCCGACCTGAAGTCCACGCCACTGAAGATGAGTTCGATCGTGCTGGCCAGCCAACTGCAGGCCGCGCCCAAGAAGGACAGCAGCAATCCCCTGGTGCAAGATGGGCAGGAGATCGTGCCCAGTGTTACCCGTGTATTCTCGGCGAACCAGCATCTCTATCTTTATTACGAGGTATACGATCCCGCGAAAGAATCCGCCGCCGAGGCCCCTGCTGCCTCGACGGACAAGAACGCCAAGCCCGGCGTGCGAGTCATGAGCAATGTTGCGTTCTTCCAGGGTGACGTCAAGTCGTACGAGACTCCACTGGTGAAAGTGCAACAGCTCTCAGTTCCGGGACGCAAGGCGGCGGTATTCCAACTCGACGTACCGCTCTCGGAACTTAAGCCGGGTTTCTACACTTGCCAGGTCAACGTGATCGACGATGCCGCCGGACGGTTCGTCTTCCCACGATTGGCGATGCTGGTGCGGCAGCAGGATTCACCAGGCGTCAAGTAGGGACCTGCGGTTTCCCGTTTCGACGCTGGCGCCTGAGCGTTCAGACAATTGCGCCCGTTATATAATTGCGCCTGACTCTTTCGTACATCTTGTTTCGAGTCGCCGATTCAGGAGATGCAGACGCCACTTGAACGCCGGGTCGTGCCCGGTCGGCCGCGGAGCCCCTACACGTGGAAGGCCGGGAGGTCGCGAGGCGTTCCAGTGCGCTCCACGCGCTGCAGGACATCTTTCATGTCACGATCGATATGCTGCCAGAACTGCTGCAGGCCGCTACATAGGTAATTCAGTCCGGGCTCGCCATCGCGGGTGCGGATGAGTCGGTTCTTCGGACACTCACCGTTGCATGCGAAGAGGTACTTGCACTCGCGGCATTGTCGCGGGAGATCATTGCGCTTGGCGAAACCGAATTTCTTCTGCTCGTCAGAAAAGATCATGCGCGAGATGTGTTTCTCTCTAATGTTGCCGAGCTTGTATTCCGGATACACGTAATGGTCGCAGGCGTAGACGCTGCCATCGTGTTCCAGTGCCACGCCCTTTCCGCAGAATTCGCCAAAGATGCAGAGTTGCGAACCCAAGCCCATCCACTGCGCGACCGCCGTCTCAAACAGGTTGACGTGTACTTTGCCGTAATCGCGGCGGAGCCAGTCGTCCCAAACTTTGCAAAGGAAATAGCCCCAGTCGTCTGGATCAACCGACCACTCGGTAACCACGGAATCGGGATTGCCGGGATGCGCTGCTGACGATCCTTGCATGGGCAATGTTGCTGGGTCCCATTTCTGCGGAGCTACGCTGTGGAAGACCTTGGGCTCGACGCAGGGAATGAACTGTAACTGCCGCGGGCGCAACTCACGGCTGAGAAATCGATAGACGTCCAGCGGTTTCTTCGCATTGACGCGGTTGACGACGGTCAGTGTGTTAAACGGGACCTTGTACTTGTGCAACCTCTCGCCGGCGGCGAAAACTTTGTCAAAGGTAGGCTGCCCGCCTTTGCTGACGCGGAACGTGTCATGCAATTCCTGCGGGCCATCGATGCTCAGTCCAACAAGAAACTTGTTGTCGCGCAAGAAGGCACACCACTCGTCATCGAGCAGCGTGCCGTTTGTTTGCAGATCGTTCTCGATACGCTGGTGGGGACGCTGGTACTTCTTTTCCAGCGCGAGCACCTTCTCGAAGAATCCCACGCCGAGCAGTGTTGGCTCGCCGCCCTGCCAAGAGAAGACGACCTCGTCGCCGCGCTGGCCTTCGATGTTCTGGCGGATGTGGTTCTCCAGTATTTCGTCGCTGATGCGGAACTGGCTGTGACTGCCCAGCAGTTCTTCTTTGTGCAAGTAATAGCAATAAGCACAGTCAAGATTGCAGAGCGCTCCCGTCGGCTTCACCATGGCGTGGAAGCGCGGCCGGGTTCCTGGATAGATCGGCGGCGGGGACAGCGGATCGTTGTCGTAGCTCATGTTGCCTTAAACAATTCTAGGAAGTCATGTACTAGCGACCAGTGCGGTGCGTCACAGAAGGGTGTGACTGGCAGGCTCAGGGAAACGGAGCGGCGAGCTTCAGCGGCCTCCGCCCTGCAATGCGGCGAGCGTTGCCTTCGCGCTGGGGTCGTCGGGAGCCAGTGCGACTAACTGTTGGGCATAGGCGATGGCCGCAGGCACGTTCCCTGCATCACGTTCGAAGGCAATCAGGCCATCAAGCACCTGGCGGTCTGCAGGACGCCTCTGGTGGGCTTGCTGCAGAGTCGAAATCGCCCGGGCCGGCTGTCCGGTGGAGTTCAACGCTACCGCATACACATAGCTGTAGCGAGCGTTCGAGGGCTGAAGCATTGCTGCTTTAGCCAGCAGGCTCAACGCCTCCTGATACTGTTTCTGCCTGACCTTCAAAAGGCCGAGAGCATAGACTGGCTCCGCTGCGTCTGAAGCGGTTGCGACCGCCTTCTCCAGCCAGCTCTGGCCCTCGGCATCCTTACCTCGGGCGCGGTACAGGTCGGCGAGATTGACCATAGCTGGAACGGACTTTGGATCGAGCCGGAGCGCGGTATTCAACTCGCTTTCAGCATCACTCGGTCGGCCCATCTGAGCATAAAGCAGAGACAGGTTGACGTGGTTCTCGGGGCGCTCGGCGGATGCCATCTCCGACGCGATCAACTCGGCAATAGCGCGGTCGAGAGCGGCCTTTTGCGGCTCCTTCAGGCTATCGGGAGGTGTTCCCGCCAGCAGGCGTGCTGCTTCGATGCGAACTGAAAGGATGGGGTCGGTGAGCAGTGGCGCGGCCATGGCAACACGCTCTTGCGGGGAAAGCGGCTCGAGCGCTCGCACCGCTTCGCGCCTCACGAGCGCATCGCGGTCGTTGAGCGCGGCTTTCACTACCGGCAGCGAAGATGGCGACAAGTATTCGGGAAGCAAGGTCAGCGCAGTCGCGCGCGCAATTGAAGGCTGCGAGGCGTCGGTGATTAATCCTGACAACGCGCCTGCTGCCTGTAGCTGTCCATGCTGGCCGGCGTAAAGTGCAGTCACGAAATGCGTTTCCTGCCGGCGATTCGGTCCGTACCATTTTGCGACTGAATCGGCGGCCCATTGATTGCTCTTATCCTTGTGACACTGGTTGCACGCGTTTGGGGTTCCGTAAGCGACCGAGAAATCCGGACGAGGTACTCGGAAGCTGTGGTCGCGCCGGGCATCGACCACCATGTATGTCTTGGTTGGCATGTGGCAGTTGACGCACCATGCGCCCGCGGTGTCGGCCTTGTGATGATGGTGCTGTTCCGAGCCAAACTTTGCCAGCGAGTGACATTTGCCGCAGACGGCGTTCAAGTTAACTGGCGGCAACTTCGCACTGTGCGCATCGTGGCAGTCGGAGCAAGTGACGCCTTGTTGATACATTTTGCTCTGCAGGAACGAACCCCACTCGTAGTCTTCCTCAAGAATTTGGCCATCGGGATAATAGACGCCTTCTTCGAGGAGACTGGGCACGAACTCGTTGAGAAACGCTGGACCGGGTTTCGGATTATTGACGATGGGATGGCGTCGCGCATGACAGGCGGCGCAGGTTTCAATCTCATCGTGCGACCGAGGATCACCCTTCCAGTGCATGGTGCCGGTGTCGGGATCGAGGCTCGCCCACGAACCATTAGCAGGCCTTAGATCGACGACCAAGCCATTGGGGCCGTTGCCCGGCTTGTACGATCCCTTCTTATGGGTCTGCGCCCAGGCCACGTGCTTCGACCCTGGCCCATGACAGGATTCGCACGAGACATCGATCTCAGACCACTTGGTGTCGTAGCTGTCCTTGGCCAGATCGTAGTTCGCCCGCAGGTCGGTGGAGTGGCAGTTGGCACACATGTAATTCCACGTCTGGTTGCGTCCCGTCCAGTGCAGCGGATCGGTGGGCGCTAATTTCTGGTCGGGATAAAGGTTGAACCAGCGCTGCCCGCCCTCGGGCTTGTTCCGCGAGTCCCAAGCCACGACGAAGCTCTGCAGCCGGCCATTCGAAAATGGAACAAGATACTGCTGCAGCGGGGCAACGCCGAATGTGTAGGGCAGGTCAAAATCCTGCGGCTTGCCGTCGGCGCCGTCGGTGCGAACGAAGAACTTGCCATCTTTCTTGGAGAAGGTTGAGGTGACTCCATCTTTCGTGAACTGGGAATTGTCGAAATTTCCCAGGACGGTCGAGTCGCTGGCCACCTGCATGGCTTGAGCGTGGTGCGACCTGCTCCAGGCCTTCGTTTGCGACTCATGACATCCAGCGCATTGCTTGCTGCCGACATAAGTGGCTTCGGACGCAGTCTTGGTTTCCTGGCCGTGTACTCCAGAAGACCAGCGCCACACCCCGAAGGCGCAAGCAGCCACAGCGACGGCAACAATCACCATAGCCTTGACGGGAATGGACTTGTTGGGCTTCGGCTGGGGACGCATGTCGGGATTCAGCAATTATCTACCACGGCGGAAACCGTGTACACCGCGCGGGAGCATCAGCGGCTCGTACTCAGCGACCAAGTCGCTTGATCGAATAGCTCTAAGGGATGTGGGCTGCCAGGACGCAAGACTGAAAGGCTTCTCACTTACTCGGACGGCGTTTTGTGGATGTTTTGCTGGCGGCAGCATGGGCGGATTTCTTGGGTACTTTCTTGGCGGCTGATCCGGCCGCGCGACGCTTTCCTGGTATCTTGCCGATTCGCGGATCTCTGGCGGCAACTAGCTCGCACGCCCGCATTGCCGTTTCCTCAAAATCCGGTGCATCGGCCGGCAACACCTGCCAGCCGGTGACCTCTTTTCCAAATACCGCGATGGACCGCATGTTCGGAAACTCATGTTGCAGGCTTGCGTGGTGCTCCACGGTAGTCGCGAGCCATACGCCGTTGTCCGCAGTACTGTCTGGTTTGTCGCGCAGGATCAGGACGATCTTGTCCCCTATATAGACGGCGAGGCAGCCAAACATGGGCCGCGTCCACGGCGACAGCGGAGCGAGCGCGTCCAGCACAAACTCGTGGGGAACAACTTTGCGTGGTTTGCCGGGAACGAGGCCGTTATCCAAGGACAAGAGAGGTGTATTGCGGCGAGGCTTCGACATCGAACGTATGATATCGCGGCTGACCCATCGCTGCGCTTCAGCTTCAGCGTGGACTATTTCACCGCGATGGAGCCAGCACCACGGAGCAGCGCGGCCTCGTTCTGCTCTTTCGTCGGCGTCTTCATGTCGGCGTGTGTGCGTTGGCAGCCGCACACTCCGCATTCCCACTGCGAGGCGGCCAATTTCACCGTGGTTCTCGGGTGCCACTTCTTCGACATTTCTGCGCTGCACTGAGGACAATTCATGTTGAGTCAGTCTTTACGGGCTGAATCCTGGTCGACTCGTCGAACTAAGGAAGGACTACTTCAGATGAGCTGACTTAGTTCAGGAAATCTGAAAGAGGAGGTGAATGTCTCGCTCAACTTCGACGCTATGCTCTTGCTTCACGTGTGTCAATCTGGTGTCCGCCTCTTCTTTGCATCCGTCAGCACGGGAACGCTCCAAACTTGGCGTATAATAGAATTTTCCCGAATAGTTAGAGACACTTCGCGCTTTCTCCGCTCGAGGCAGAAAGCGAAACCCTTTGGCCCTCCTCACCCGCGTTCTCCTGACAGCCTGCCGAACCTGCAATTGCAAACAGGCTCTTGTCAGGCGCCACCATCTCGCGCGAGGTAACCAGGCATGAATGAGGGGAATCAGACGCCGAAGACAACGCCACAATGGAACAAGAACGGGCACAAGATCAGTATTCTTCTGATCGACACCAACTCTGAGCGCCGTTCCATGCGCCGGAAGATCATGGCCGTTCACGGGGTCGAAATCGTCGGTGCGAGCGATCTGGCGGAGGCCAGCTCCATCTGGCACCGCGACCGCTATGACATGGTGCTCATCGACATTCGGTCCGATCATAGGGGATGCATGGCGTTTCGCGACGAGATCAAGAAAGACAGCGCGCACCAGATTGTCGCCTTCCTGGTGGGCAGGCCGAAGTTCATTGATCTGGAGCCGCTGCTGGGATCCTATGTTGCCGAAGAGTATGGCGTGCAATGGGGAGATGGCATGCGAAAGGCGATCCGCGAAAGCTGCGACTCGTTGTTGCAACGCAACGGCCTGGTGGAAGCCACGTGGCGGATTGCAGCCGGAAGAAAAATAAATGGCGCTCCGCAAAATAACGCCCAAACCAGTGTGCCGGTGTTAAGTTCACTCGATTTCGTCCCTGATTTGCCCGACGCATGAGGCAAGGCGTCTCTGTCGCAACCGGGTGAGCGCCGGTGATCCGACCGAGCTCATAGGAATAGGAATATAGATCGTCCCACCCATCCGCTCAAGAAAGAATGGAAGCTCAATGGCAAAAACTGTCGCTCCCGAAATCATTGTGAAGTCCTTTCCACCAGTACTAATCGACCGGATTTTGACCAGTGCCGTCGTGCTCAACTGGGAGGCGCTGACCGCTTCGCCGACCGGCAAGGTCAGGATTGAGTATCACATCGGTTCCGATGGCTCCGTGGAAAACCTGACCATTTGGGGCTCCGCGCGCGAATACTGGAGCCTGATTTGCAACTACTCGGTCAATCCTGGGTGGTCCGACGGGCCTTCGTTCTCGAATGGTTTTCATTCCCGCACACTGGGGCGGCTGTTGCAATCCATCATGATGAATCAGAATCTGTTCTTTCACGACCGCAAGCCCAACACTAACGGACAGCTGGAAATCGGCACTCCCTCGGCGCAGGAAACGGACGATGCGCGGCTGCAAGTGAACGAGACGTTTCAGCGGTCGGCCTAACTGTCTATCTGTTTGTGGCTGAACTGGAGATGCCTGGCGACACGCGAACCGCGGCGATTGAGCGGGGTTGATTCTAATATTCAGACCATTGGATTTTTCTCGCGGCCTAGGGTGTCTTCTTGAGTACCGCGCTGGCAAATTCATCGTTACCGATGGTGCCTTCCAACTTGCGCAAATCGGTCAGGTGGTCAGTCCCAACGTCCGGATCGCGGACGATGTACTCGCGCGAATAGTGCAAGATTGATCCGTTGGCTTCGACCTTGCTCTTGTAGCTCGCGAATCCCACGTCGATCTGCCTGGGCTCGGGGAGGTCGTCGACTGCGTATCCTGGGGGAATCTGGATTTCGTAGCTGTCTTTCTCCAAGGTCGCGCCCGAGAGTTCTACCGGGAACTTGCGTTTTGCCCAGTTGATGTCAACCGCCTTCTCGCCCAACACGCGTCCCCGCACCAGCACGAGCGGCCCGGTCTTCTGGGCATAGCTTTGCGCCGTAAGTTGGTAGGTTAGAGTGAGGGTCTTGTCGCGTGCAGTAAGGTGCTGCACCTTCAGCTCCTGAACGCTGACATTCTTGAGTGACTCGCTCAGGCGATGGTCAAGCGACTTTGCCCGTTGGCTCTCGTTCTCGGTGGCAAGCCATGCGCGTTGCCGGGCGGCGTGAGTCCCCGTCAGCCTTTCCGTGACCGTTCCAGTGAGCGAGCCGTCGGCCTGCAGGGTGAACTTGCCCTCGCGATCAAGGCGATTCGTGTCAGGCGCCAGGATTGGAAGCTTGATGAGTTCGCCACCCGCCTTCGTGACCAGCAAGCCGTAATTGCCCTGCAGCGGGGTGCGCAGATCACCGACCGGCGTGTATTCGTCGGTAGGATCGAAAATCAAATAACGCATTCGCGCCGTGGTGGTACTCACACTGCGATAGGCATCCGGAGGAGTATCGTTCGGCAGTGCAATCGCCAGGATCGCGTGATTGAACAGTGTCGAGGGAACATCGGGCTTGACCACTCCCCGCTGTGTGTCGACCAACATGTACTCTGAGTTGATCCCCGCCTCCTTCAGCATGCTGCTCAGCAACGTCGCCTTATCTTTGCAATCACCGTAGCGCGAACGAAACACATCCGAGGCAGGATGAGGTTGAAATCCGCCGATTCCAATCGAGATTTCGACATACCGGACATCCGATTGCAGGAACCCGGTCAGGGCTCGCACCTTCGCGTCAAACGTAGTGGCGCTGGCGATGAGTTGCTGGACTCGCGCCGACAATTCCGGAGACGGGTTGCGCCGTCCCTCGACCAGTTTGTAGTACCAGTCGCCAATGGCCCTCCATGATCCCAAGTTCGACGCTGCCGCCGGTTCAAAGAAGGCCAACTCCAGGTGGCCAGCTAACGCCTCTGCGTTGGGGCGCAGATGCTCTTCGGGAATCCCCGCCAGGTTCTGGCAGACCCACTGCCAGCGATTAGGTCCGGCCTGGGTAGGCTGCTGCGCCGCCTGGTTTGCCCAACTCGCTTTGTACTCCCACGAGGCCGGTAACTGTAGGGTCAGCCGAGTCTCGTCGACGGGAATATCTTCCTGCACGAACCAATGCCACTGGTCCATCCAGATGTGCCGCCGGATGGTGTACTCCCATCCGATCACACTGCCCGGATTCCCCGCCGGAGCTTCCACTGCGCGGTATCGGATGTCGGTGTAGAGCGCATCCTGGTAGGGACTGACTTCCAGGAATTCCTTGTCTTTGACTTCGTACTGAATACCCGAGCTGTCGATCGTCCACGCATGGATCGACTGCACCTTGTCGCCGGGGCCAACTGAGACATGCAGCTTGGATTCACCGCGCCCCTGAGGACGCAGGATTCGCACGATCCTCCTTCGTGTTTCATCAGCTTGCCCCGGCCCAGTGACCGTAAGCGTCACATCATCGAGCAGGACCACGGCGTTAGCATCCGGTGCATATTTTCCTGGCGCCTTCGCGGCAGCCTGATGCAACCAATCCGGTGCCGTGGGAGACGAACCGAGCAACGTCACGCTGGCAACAAGTGCGAGGACAGCCGTCGATGCGTAGCTAGTTCTGCGCTGCACGGGCCACCTGCTTCAGAAGTACCTGTTCGTCATCGCCTTCTTTGACCTTGTCGAAGAAGGACTTCAGGCTCTTATATTCGGCAGGCGCAAAAACAAAGGCCCCGATTGCCAAGTCGCGTGTCATATCGATCTCGTTCTTGTCCTGCTTGCGGCCGGCGCGATAAAGCGCATATTCGATCTTCACATCCTGGTTGGCCGGCAGGCTTTCGACCTGCAGGTTGTCTGGCAACTTAATGTGCACATCATCGATCTCGCGGCTGGGAAACTCGAAGTAGATGGGTTGTTTGCGATCAGGGTGGGCGAACATGGGAGGACGGCTGAATTGAAATATATTGGTCGGCAACAGTACACGCTTCCCGCCCGACATGAGCATCGGCGAGGAAATCTGGAATTCCGCCACCAAGGGAGTCTCGACCGCGTCCCATTGAGGCAGCTTGCTGATGGTGACCTGGGCATTCGCAGGCAGCCAGCTCCTGACTTCGTCCTCCAGGATCTTGGTGCGGCCAATGTCGTCCGTTCGGGAGCCCTCAAGCCTACGCGTCAATGCCTCCTGCCCGAAGTAGCCAACCGCCAGCGTTCCTTCTACCTGCCCCTGGTCGTTCAACTGCAATCGGGCGACTCGCTTGGTAATGGCCTTCATATAGTCTGGCAACGGAGTCTGCGCGATCTCTGTACCGCCGCCCGGCAATTGTTTGAGGCCATGGGTCCCCGTGTACTTCCAATCCATGATGCCGTAGGGACAGAACTTGGTGCCTGGATCGAGGAACACATCTTTTCCGTCGAGTTGCACGACGGCCACATAGGCGTCAAGTTGATCGAGGCTAAGGTGCGTTTTCAGAAATACGTCCTCGCTGCGGTCAGCAATGTACATGGCATACGCCGGAATTCCTGCTGCCCGTACCATGGCGATAAACAGCAAAGTAATTTCCTGCCGGTCTCCCGACCTGAGCCGGAGGACGTCCTCGACGCCGCGGTTGTCCTTTACCCCGAGCACCTTCTGTTCCTGCTGGGTGCGCTGTGGCTTGTAGGTGAGATTGTCGAGTCCCTCCACGTAGGCGTAGATTTTTTTGACTTTCTGCTCCGGAGTGTCGCTCGCTGACACGACGCCCGCAACAACCTCAGGGATACCATGTTTCTTGCTGAGGAATTTCTCGGTGTCGGAGTTCCAGTACTTCCCTTCCTCTCGCCAGTACTGATCGGCGTCGCTGACCCCGCGGTAGTAAAAGTGGACGTAGTACTTGTACTCCCGCGGTGGCGGCATATGTTCTTCCTCGACGAACGCCGGCACGTTGGCGAGATCGAGTTCATAGGTATCGCGGACGCTCTTGACCTCGCTGCCCTTGGGCAACATCGAGTTATAGGCCAGTCCGGTACCTATTTGGCCGTGGCCCATCTGTATCTGACCCCCGTACGGAACAAACTTGAAATGTTCTTTGCGCTGGAATAGATCGCTCTGCACTGTCCATAGAGGAGGCCATACTGAGTTGTTCTCTCTGCGGAGCATGTACTTATATTCCAGCATGCTCCCGACCTGGACGTCAGGCAGAGTGAAAGCCTTTACCCGCACCTTAAGGTTCTTGCTCTTGACTACCACCTTGTCGAATGGTTTTCCTTGAAACTCGACAATACTGCCATCAGGGTGAATGGTTCGGCCGTGTACATCGGAGATGTTGAATTCCTCCTTGTAATAAGGAATCTGCACATCGGCGTACTTACGTCCCGCCTCCGAAAGCACTTTGATCCGCATGTAAACCGAGTGAGAGCCCTGCTGATCATTGTCGATCTCTTCGCGAAACAGCACGAACGCAGGAGCGCCTGGCTGCTCAGGTAGGTCCTTCATCTGTAGCTCGGCGGGATTCAGCGGCACCCAGTCTGTGCCGGCATGCAAGAGTATGGGGAAAATGATGGATGCCAATAGCAAAGATAGAGAGAGACGAACGGCACGCAGCGGCGTACTCACTGGGCCTCCTGAGAATGGCACGTAATGGCGGTTTATAGCTCAGAACGATGTCCGTTTGCAAGGACATTAGGTGGTATAGCTGTCGAATTCTTCACGGTTTCCCACATTAGTCGTACAGCCCAGTCGATACCAGTCTCATGGATTAGTGTTGATAACTCAGAAAGTACGGAAATCTGAGACGGTTCTTGACCTCAACGTAACGGAGATCCGAGCGTTAGTTACCCAGCAACTATTTCGCTTCCGTCTCGGACAGTTTGGTTTTGCCCGGTCGGGTATCTTGGGCGCGATGCGTCGCAAGATGATTCCCCAAGCTCCCTCAATTCTTTTCAAGGACCGGGGCGTTTCGTTGGCTTTTTCTGGACCTGGCAACAGATGTCGGCGAGTCAAGTTTCTTCCACCGTCGCGATCCGGCCGGCCCACTGTTGCACCGTTAATCGTTACTCTTGTAAGTCTCAGCGGTATCGGGTACAAATTCCACATCGGGTTCAATGTGTTGGGCAAAAGACGATCATTGTTGAAGCTCGCCTTGTCGGCGATGATCGCCCTGTGCGTTCCCGGCTTGCTCTACGCCCAGGACCTCTCGCCGCGAGCGTATGTCATCACCCCGCTTCACGCCAACGCCATCACCCTGACCTATGGTTTCTACGATGGCGGCCTACTGTTCGGCTCGGCGCTACCAATTCGCAACGCGACTGGTCGGTACAACGTGCCGGTTTTCAGCTATTACCACTCCTTTAATATGCTCGGACACTTCGCTAACGTGGTGGCTGCGCTGCCGTACGCGGTGGGGAACTTTAACGGAGATTTCAAGACGGTTCCGACGGGGCTTTATCGCTCCGGTCTGCTCGACTCAACATACCGGCTGGCGGTGAACCTGAAGGGCGGCCCTCCGCTGACTCCTGCCGAGTTCCACCAGTGGCACCAGAAAACGCTGATTGGTGTGAGCCTGAAAGTGATTGCGCCGACCGGGCAATACGACCAGACCAAGCTTGTCAATTGGGGAGAGAACCGCTGGGCCTTCCATCCGGAGATGGGATATTCACGGCGCTGGGGCAAGACCTTGCTGGACGCCTACGGCGGGGTCTGGTTTTATACGCTCAACTCGAACTTCTTCGAGCACAACCCAATCGTCCCCGGGGCACAGAACCGGTCCGAAAGCCCGGTTGGCACTTTCGAAGGTCACCTGAGTTATGACTGGAAGGCGCGCACCTGGGTATCGCTGGACGGCAATTTCTGGTTCGGAGGGACCTCCAGCCTGAACGGCGTCGCATATCCGTCAACCCGCCAAACCAGCTCGCGCATCGGATTCACGGGATCGCTCAAGCTAGACAAGCACCAAAATATTAAGTTCAGCTACAGCGATGGCGCCTACATCCGGGTTGGCGGCAATTATCAAAGCGTCTCGGTCGCCTGGCAATGGTCCTGGATCGGCAGACCGAAATAGCCGCGCCATCTTTATCTGCCTGCCGCAACGGCTTCAGGCGGGACGCCGAGCTCGCAACCCGCTCTCGGCAGCTCACGTATAATCAGCGCTCGACAGTGCGACGGAAGGACCTATCCCAACTCCCAGCGGAGCATCCATGCTGCGATTTCTACTCGCAATTCTGATCATGATTCCCATGTACGCAAACTCACAAGATTCCGAAACGAACGCGCAAGCGGGCTCGTCGTCACAAACACAAGACGCTGCAGTCAAGCCGCCGGTCGCCAAAAAGATCCACACCCAAAAGACGGTCAACGGCAAGACGCTCACCGATGACTACGCCTGGCTGCGGGAACGTTCCAATCCTGACGTAAAAGCGCTGCTGGAAGCTGAGAATGCCTATGCGGCGTACGTGATGAAGCCGACCGAAGCGCGGCAGAAAAAGCTCTACGACGAAATCGTGAGCCATATTAAAGAGAGCGACGACACCGTGCCGTTTCTCAAGGACGGCTATTACTACTACACGCGGACCGAAAAGGGTAAGCAGTACTTCCAGCTTTGCCGCAAGAAGGGATCGCTGCAGGCTCCCGA
The DNA here is from genome assembly GCA_963699185.1 of uncultured Acidobacteriaceae bacterium. Taxonomy (GTDB): domain Bacteria; phylum Acidobacteriota; class Terriglobia; order Terriglobales; family Acidobacteriaceae; genus DASRAA01. Next base: position 4,691,013 of record OY969419.1, read on the forward strand.
GCAGATCATCCTCGACCTGAACCAGATGGGCGAGGGCCAGAAGTTTATGGCCGTCGGACAGTGGTCAGTCAGCGACGATGGCAACCTGCTGGCTTACACCACTGACAATGTTGGGTTCCGGCAATACCACCTGCACGTGCGCGACTTGCGCACCATGCAGGACCTACCCGATACTGCCGAGCGTGCGGTTTCGATCGCATGGGCAGCCGATAATCACTCGCTGTTTTACACCGTTGAAGACGAAGTGCAGAAGCGCAGCTATCGTCTTTACAGGCATACGGTGGGAAGCGACGCCAAGCAAGATCCAATCGTGTACGAGGAGAAGGACGAGCGTTTCGACATCTATGTCAGTCGTACTCGCAGCAAACAGTATTTGCTGCTGACTGCGAGCAGCCACATCTCAAGCGAGGTGAGCTTCCTGCCGGCAGATAAGCCGGAAGGACAATGGACGCTCATCGCTCCCCGCGTCGATAACGTCGAGTACTACGTTGATCACCGTGGCGACACCTTCTACATCCGCACCAATGACACATCCCAGACTTTCCGATTGGTGACAGCGCCCGTCGCCAGTCCCGGCAAAGCGAATTGGAAAGAACTCGTGGCCAGCCAGTCGGACGTCCCCCTGGAAGACTTCGATGTGTTCCAGAGTTTCTACACGCTGACCGAGCGCGTTGCAGGTTTGCCGGTGTTTCGGGTCGTGCAGTTCAGCGATGGATCGGTGGCGTCCATTCAGTTTCCCGAACCGACCTATTTCGCCACAGCAGCCAACAATGCCGAGTTCAATACCGCGAACTTTCGTTATAACTACCAGTCGCTGGTGACGCCGCCCTCGGTGTTCGACTACAACGTCACCACAAAGCAATCGACGCTGCTGAAGCAAAACGAAGTTCCGGGCGGATTCGATCGCAACAACTACGTCTCCGAGCGCGTCTTCGCCACGGCGAGTGACGGAACGAAGGTCCCGATCTCGCTGTTCTATCGCAAAGACCTGAAGAACAAAGCGGAGGCCCCACTTTATCTGTACGGCTATGGGTCGTATGGCTTCTCGCTTTCGGCCACCTTCAGCGCGGCGCGCTTGCCGCTGGTCGATCGTGGCCTCATCGTGGCTCTGGCGCATATCCGCGGCGGAGGCGACCTTGGGAAACCCTGGCACGATGCCGGCAAGATGATGAACAAGAAGAATACCTTCACCGACTACATCGCCAGCGCCGAATATCTCACGAGTCACGGCTACGGCTCCAAGTCCAAGATCGGCATCGAAGGCGCCAGCGCGGGTGGCCTGCTCATGGGCGCTGTCACCAACATGCGTCCTGATCTGTTCCGCGTAGTGTTGTGCGAAGTGCCTTTCGTCGACGTAATGAACACCATGCTCGATGCGTCGCTGCCGCTGACCGTTCCGGAATACGAGGAGTGGGGAAATCCCAACACTGAGCCGGCATTCGACTACATGCTCTCCTATTCGCCCTACGACAACCTGGCTGCCAAGGATTACCCGGCGATCATGGTGCGTACTTCGTTCGACGACAGCCAAGTCATGTACTGGGAGCCGGCGAAGTATGTTTCGAAGTTACGTACGTTGAAGACCGACCAGAATCCGCTCATCTTCTATACCAATATGCATGGAGGGCACGGAGGATCGAGCGGCCGCTATGACCGGATCCACGAGGTGGCCTTCAACTGGGCGTTCCTGTTGACGCAGCTTGGCGTCCCCGAGCCAGAGGGCACACCTAAGCCGTAGTCGAATCGCAGGCGCTACAATCAGATATTCCCGGAGGGCATCTCATGTCATTTGGATTTCTGCGTACCTGTCTCGCCGTCTCTCTGCTTTGCTCCGCGTTGACCGTAATTGCCCAGGACAGTCCGTTCGGGCAGAGCGGCCCCGCCCCTACTGGCAAGCAGCAAGCCGCACCGCCGGCCCAGCCGACGCACGTTCCCGACATGGTCTGTTTCGGCAACAATCCGCGGTGGAGCTTTCAATTCGGCGATACTGCGGCCCGCACCCTCGGCATCAGCGAAGGTGACACATACTGGATCGGCAAATTCATGTACGTCGATGGGCAGTGGTCCTGGCACGGCAATCCTGCGACCGGCAGCGGCGGCGGCTTGACCGCGACCATCACCAAGGGCAAGTGCATCGACAAGACCCAGCCTGACACCAAGGAGTTCCTTTACCAGGGACAGGTCTATCTTCCGGAGGGCAACATCGTGAATGGCTGTTGCCGCAAGCTCAAGCCAGGCGAAGCGGCAGTCGGACCACACGGGTATATTCCGTCCACTCCGCCGCCCCAGTAATCAACTGACCCCTACAATGTCAGATACGCCGAGCGACCCCTGCTGCCCGTCCAGCGGGTATTTCGCCCCTGCGACGTCCTAAGTTCGTCGGTCACACCGGGGCGCCAGAGGTTCCTCATCATTCTCTTAGCTCATTTCGACATCTGCTGATATCGTGGGTACGTAATTAATTCGTTACCCGGGACGGCTAAATCTACAATGAACAATCGGTTTTGTAGGCGCCTAGTTTTTCTTGCAATCCTCTCTTTGCTGTTCACAATCGCCACTGCTTCCGCACAGCCTCCAAGCTCTGGCACGCCGACTTTCCCCTGGATGGACAGGACCCTCTCTCCCGACGACCGGGCGAACATGGTGCTCAGCCGGTTGACGCTCGACGAAAAAATTTCTCTGCTGCACGGCAACGGCATGTCGCGTGAGCCGCAATGGCAGATGCCCCTGACCTACCTCGCGAACGGCGGCGCAGGCTACGTAGAGGGAATTAAGCGATTGGGCATTCCTCCGATCGATATCTCGGATGCGGCCTACGGCGTACGAAGCAGCGCCGCCAACGGTCGCTACTCGACTGCACTTACGTCCAATCTGGGTTCGGCCTCAAGTTGGGACCCGCAAGCTGCCTGCGAATACGGAGCGCTGATCGGTCGCGAATTGCGTGCCCAAGGCTACAACATGACGCTGGGCGGCGGTGTGAACATTACCCGCGAGCCGCGCAACGGCCGCACCTTCGAATACATGGGAGAAGATCCCATTCTGGCCGGAACGCTGGTCGGCAACCGCATCAAGTGCGAACAGGCGCAGCATGTGATTGGCGATATCAAGCATTACGCGGTGAACGATCAGGAGAGCGGCCGTAACGAAGTCAATTCGATCATCGGCCAGCGCGCATTGCACGAAACCGACCTGCTGGCATTTGAGATTGGCATCGGCATTGGGCAACCTGCCGCGGTGATGTGCTCTTATAACGCGATCAACGGCGACTTCGCCTGTGAGAACAAGTATCTGCTGACCGACGTGCTGAAAGAAAAGTGGAAGTTCCCAGGCTTTGTGGTCTCCGATTGGGGCGGGACCCATAGCACGGTGAAGGCCTCCGCAGCGGGACTCGACAACGAAGAGCCCATGGCCGATTTCTTTGGACCAAAACTCAAGCAAGCCGTGGAATCGGGACAGGTCCCGATGTCGCAGATTGACGACCACGCGCGACGGATCTTGCGCTCCGAGTTCGCCAGCGGAATTGTGGACTATCCGACCAGGAAGAGCGTGGTCGACGTCGAAGGCGGGCTCGAAATTGACCGAAAGATTGAGGAGCAGAGCATCGTTCTCCTGAAGAACGAAAAATCCGTGCTGCCTCTCGACCATTCCAATCTGCGTAGCATCGCCATAATCGGATTCAACGCGGACATCGGAATGATTTCGGGTGGAGGTTCCGCACAAGTCGATCCACAAGGCAGTAGCGCCCCGGCATGGCTCTCGCACGTGTGGTTCCCGACGTCGCCATTGAAAGCGGTGAGAGCGAAGGCCCGCTCCGCCGAAGTGAAGTTCAATCCGGGCACAGACCCCGCAACCGCCGCAGCTTTAGCGAAGTCATCCGACGTTGCCATCGTTTTTGCGCATCAGTGGATGAGTGAGAGCATGGACCTGCCCAGCTTGTCGCTGCCCGATAACCAGGATGCCCTGATCGCCGCCGTGGCTGCCGCAAATCCGCGCACTATCGTGGTCCTTGAAACCGGTACTGCCGTGACCATGCCTTGGATTGACAAAGTGGGCGCAGTCCTCGAGGCCTGGTATGGCGGCAGTAAAGGCGCGGACGCAGTCGCCAACGTGCTTTTCGGCGACGTCAACCCCGGCGCCAAGCTGCCCATGACCTTCCCACTCAGTGTCAATGACCTCCCGCATACAACGGTTACGCAACCTCCCATTCGCGACCGCGGTCCCGAAACCGGAGCGGTGCTCACCAGCCCAACGTTTGACGTGCACTATGACGAGGGCCTGAAGGTCGGCTACAAGTGGTACGACGCAGAAAACAAGCCGGTGCTCTTCCCGTTTGGCTATGGACTTTCCTACACAACGTACGCGTACTCGGATCTGAAAGTCACTCCCGGCAAGGACACCACCGTCACGTTCACCGTGAAGAACACCGGCAGCCGGGCCGGAGCAGAGATTGCCCAGGTTTATGTCGCTTTCCCCGCCGAGTCAGGCGAGCCGCCGAAGCGACTGGTGGGCTGGAGCAAGGTGCAGTTAGGCCCCGGCGAGAGCAAGCAGGTAACAGTGACAGTGCCTCCACTTTATCTGTCGATTTACGACGCGGACGCGAGTAGTTGGAAGCTTCTTCCCGGCAGCTACACAGTCATGGCTGGCGGATCATCGAAAGACCTACCGCTGACTGCGAAGGTCAACCTTAAGTAGTCGATCAACCGTAACCGGAAACCAGAAGCCCAGCCCGTGGCATCGGACTGGGCTTTTTCCTTCTGGCGCTTGCGCTCTCCAACGGGCGAGGAATCAAGTTGCTGCGCGCCTTTTCAATTCGCCTTAACGCGTCGCAGGGCAATCGCCGGCGCGGTGAACTCCAGTTTCATTTTGGATAAATTCTTCGCGAGTCACCATTGTGCCCTTGCTGGCCCACCATGAGGGTGAGTATCATCAGAGCAATACTACACAGAGGTGCGCGATGTCGTCGGTGCGGACCCCTTACCAGCTCAACCACATCTTTAGATTTGGCGAATTCGAGTTCGTGGTACGGGCAGGAGAGTTGCGTCGGAACGGGGAAGGCCTGCGGCTGCAATACCAGCCGCTCCGCGTACTGCAAGTACTGTTGGAATGTGCCGGCGAGGTCGTTACGCGGGATGAGATTCGCGAACGGGTGTGGCCGGACGACAGTGTCCGCGACTGCGACAACAGTCTCAGGGTGGCGGTGGCCAAGCTTCGCCAGGCCCTTGGCGATGATCCAGAGAGTCCTCAGTACATCGAAACGCTGCCTCGTAGGGGCTATCGCTGGTTGTATCCAGTAACCGTCCACGAAGCTCCGACAAACGTCGCTGGGCCCGAACTGAGCGTACAGGATGTTTTCGGGTCTAGCAGACAGGATGGCGAACTGCCAACGCCAGCGCCGGCCACATCGATTTCATTGCAAGCTTCTCGCCGCACTGTTCTGATCAGACGGATCGGGCTGTCAATGATCTTGTGGATCGGAGTATTTGGCGCGATCTGGCTTTTGCGCGCACAGCCGGAGAGCGCAAACCCCAAAGTCTTGCCGCTCACAACCTATCCCGGCTTGGAATATATGCCGTCTTTGTCGCCTGACGGGAAGCGACTCGCGTTCGCCTGGACCGGTCCCAACCCCACAGATCCCTATAGTGTCTACGTGAGACCAATTACCGACGATAGAGCCCGTCGCCTTGCGGAGACGCCGGCCGGGGCAGCTGACGGAGATCCCATGTGGTCTGCGGACGGAAAGTCGATTTACTTTTTTCGTCGCGGCGGCGGACAGTCCGGAATCTACGTAGCACCTGTCGAAGGCGGGCCTGCTCGTCAATTGGTTGTGACGTCCCTTGCCGGTCGTCGACTTCGGCGGGCTCGTTTTGACGTATCGCCGACTGGGCACGCGCTGGTTTATCCCGATGAGGTTCCCGGCCAGGAGACTGTAGCCCTGTTTCAGCTCGATATAGGCACGCTACAGTCCCACCAGATCACCAATCCGCCGCCAAACTCTGAAGGGGACGGCGACCCGGCATTCTCGCACGACGGCAAGACCCTGGCGTTCCAGCGCAACACCCTCGACCTGGTGCAGATATACATCCTGGGCGGCGGTGATACACGCGTGCTCACTTCTGATTTCATTGGCGACTTCATCGACGGTCTCGCCTGGACCTCCGACGACCGCGAAATCATTTTTGGCGGAAATCAATTGCGGCGCGTCCCCGCTACCAGAGGCGGACAGTCAATTACGAACATCTCTTACGTGCCCGGTCCCGCGACGTTTCCAGCAATACGCGGTAACCTGCTTGCTTACGTGCAGGCTGCAGTCAATGCCAACATCTGGAAGCTGGCTCTGCGTGACTCGACCCACGCTGCGGGAGATCCCTCCAAGCTAATTTCGAGCACACGCCAACAGGCCGCTCCGTCCTTTTCGCCTGATGGCACGCGCATTGCCTTCCAGTCCGATCGTAGCGGCAGCTGGGAGATATGGATGTGCGACCGCGACGGGTCGAACGCCATCCAATTGACCCACTTTGGCGGACCGCTCAGCGGTACTCCGCATTGGTCGCCAGACGGAAAGCAGATTGTGTTCGACTCACGCGCCAACGGAGTGTCGCAGGTCTATGTGGTTTCCGTGGACGGCGGCCAGCCGCGACCACTCACGAATGATGCAGCGGGCGGCGAAGTGCCGGCCTTCTCGCGCGACGGAAGATGGATCTATTACTCCTCAAACCATAAGAGTGTCACCAACATCTGGAAGCTGCCGGTAGAGGGTGGTCCTCCGCAACCCGTCACCAGCAATAGCGGCATCTACGCCGTCGAGTCATTCGACCGCGAATACCTTTACTATTCCCGAAGTGCGCTCGACCCGACGATTTGGCGCATTCCGCTTAAAGGTGGCTCCGAAGAGCAGGTCCTCGGTGTGCCCAAGCCCTTCGATCCTTCGCATTGGGCGTTGGTTGCATCTGGAATCTACCTCATCAATGGAAATGGAGACCTGCTGTTCTTTCACTTCGACAAAGCGAGTGTGACCCAGGTTTTCCACGACCAAAGATTTCTCACCGACTGGTCCATGGCAATCTCACCAGACGGTCGCGAGATCGCCTGGGCTCAGATCGACGATCGCGCCGCCGACCTCATGCTGGTCGAGAACTTCCGCTAAGCCAGCATCAACGCAGCACCCCAATTACCGAGCTGTTCGGTTCGGGTTACCATTATCAATAGCTAGTGATGATGGCGACCGCGAAAGATCGCGTAGCATCCCGCTCCATCCGCGAGAAGCTGTTCTCGCTGCTTCTCCGGCTCGTTCCCACCGAGCGGCAGCGCCTGCTTGTGTTGACGATTCTCAGCGGAGGCGTGTGCGGCTTGGTGGCCGTCGCCTTTCACGTTGGTATCGACAAAGCGTCACTGCTTCTCATCGACCGCGCCGCTTCCGCCCCGCATCATTCCTGGATTTATCTCACGATTCTAAGTCCCACGTTGGGTGGCCTGGTGGCCGGTCTAGGGCTCAGCTATTGGGTCCCCGGAGCCGTGGGCAGTGGCATTCCTCAGGTCAAGTATGCCTACGCACGCGACGCGGGTCGGGTGCCCATGAAAGATGCGATCGGCAAGTTTGTTCTCGCCATCATCCAGATCGGCAGCGGAGCTTCTCTAGGCCGCGAAGGCCCGACGGTGCAGATCTGCGCTGGCATCACCAGCATGCTCGGCAAGTTTGGAAAATTGTCGCGGCAGAACCAGCGACGCATGGCTTCGGTTGGAGTCGCCGCCGGCATTGCAGCCGCCTTCAATGCGCCAATCGCCGCAGTGACCTTCACGCTGGAAGAAGTCATCGGCGACTTGGACCAGACAATGCTGTCCGGCGTAATTGTGGCTGCCGCTCTGGCCGCCGTCGTGGAGCGCAGCATACTCGGTCAGCATCCTGTTCTCGAAATCATGCGGACTTACACCCTGGGATCCGCCAGTTCGCTTTTGTGGTATGCCGTGCTGGGCGTGCTGTCGGGACTCATTTCGGTAGCATTCACCGATTCGCTGTTGGGACTGCGCGCGCAATTCAAGCGGCTCACCTCGGTGCCTAAGTGGGTACACCCCGCTATCGGCGGTGCCGTAACCGGCGCCTTGGCGGTCATTGGCCTCGCGTGGCTTCACACCGGAGGTGTCGTCGGAGGCGGATACGCAACCCTGGGTCGCGCGCTCATGGGTTCTCTTCCGCTCAAAGTTGTGGCCGTACTCTGCGTGCTGAAATTCGCCGCGACAGTCTTCTCGTACAGTAGCGGAGGCGTGGGCGGCATCTTCGCGCCGGCACTGTTCATCGGTGCCATGTTGGGAGGCACCGTAGGCTACATCGATGTCGCTGTCTTCCATCATCCGACGGAGGAGATCGGCGCCTTCGCCGTCGTAGGGATGGGAGCGGTCTTCGCCGGCATCATTCGCGCTCCCATGACTTCTATACTCATCATCTTCGAGATGACCGGTGGCTATGGACTGGTGCTCCCGCTCATGGTTGCGAACATGACCAGTTACGCGCTGGCGCGCCACTACCAGCACACACCAATCTACGAAGCACTCCTGGAGCAGGATGGCATAGTGTTGCCGCACGGAAAGCCTGTGATCGACCCCGAGCCCGAACTGCCCGGCGAGGTGCCTCCCTAGTCAGACAGGTTCCTGCCGACTTCCAAAGAGCTCACGGGCCACAAGTGAAATCCCCATCCGCCTTGTGTACGAGGATGGGGATCTGCAGGGTTGGGTTCCAGAAGTTACGCCAGCGCGCGTGCTACTTACTTCCCGGCTTGGGCGGGAAATTCTTGAAAAGTTTATTCAACATGTTGTTCAGGGTTTTGATGTTCTTGTCCGAGTTGTCCGAGATGGTATTGGTTGCCGAGCCCCGCCACAGTAACTGATGACCGTTGGCGTCCGCGATGTCAACGATCAGCGTGCCTTCATGGGTGGTGTAAGTCTGATAGGTTGTCGTCGTCGGTCCGCCCCAACCGTAACCCCATCCCCACGCTGGTCCCATGTTGTAACCCGTGCCCAATACCTGCTGATCTTTCTTGATGCTGTTGCTGTAGACCACCCACAATTGTGGATTCGATTGGACAAGCTGGTATCCCTTAGCCTGAAGCTGCTGGTTGATCCCGTCGATGATGCGTTGGTCCCACAGTCCCTTCGCGGGATGCGTGCTGGGCTGCCATGCGTAGGTGTGAAACTGGCTGAAGTTGGTACCGCGGTCCCAATCGACATTTACCTTCTGCGCGATTGCGGTCGTTGCCGACAGCAGCGCCATGGCCAGAATTGCGAAAATACGGGTCTTCATTGGCGATATCTCCCTGTGGGACGATTAGGTCCACTCAGTCCGCGCCGTGCAAAGGCTTGCCGTCGCTAGCTGAAATCGTACCACTCGCCCCCTTGCCGGCGCGCGCACTTGTCCTACGGGACTCCGCCACTGCTGGGCCACGCTGGCGCGCCACGTTTATGGCCGTGGCGATTGGCACTCGCCGCAACCAGATGTCTGCTGTAAGATTACCGCGGAGTTGCGCGCGCCACGGAAAGCAGGTAATGAGCATGTCCCTTGCTCTGGAATCGCGACATTGCGGATCGGTTTACGTCGTTCGCTGTGCAGGCCGCATTGCCACTGGACAAGAGTCAGCGCTCCTGGAAGAGGCCCTCAACCGGGGCTTGCGAGAGTTCAACCGCCTGGTGCTGAACGTAATCGAAGTGAATTACGTGGACAGCTCCGGGATGGGGCTGCTGGTGCGCTTTTTGTGGCATGCTCGCACCCGGGGCGGCGACCTGCGCCTCACGGGTCCGACGCCCTTTGTCACCAAACTGCTGGAGATGACCAAACTCTCCGCCGTGTTTCGCATCTATCCCGACGAAGAAGCGGCCATCGTGTCGTTTCTGAAAGAGGGCGCGAGCACGCCTGCTGAATCCGTCAACAAAGGACCGCGTGTGTTGTTTCTCGACCCGTCGCCCGACACTTGCGCCTTCGTACGCGCGCTTTTGACGCGACATGGTTACCGTGTGCTCTCCACTGGACTGATGGGTGACGCCAAGATCCTGTTGACGGCGTCGTCCGTTGACGTGATCGTACTCGGGCCTGACAGCGGTACTCTGTCTTCCTCGGCTACCTTGAACGTGCTCCGTCAACTCGCTCCGTCCGCAAAGACGGTGGTGCTCGAGAGAGAGTTCAAGAGCCGCGCAGCCGACGAAGCGGGGATTAACCTGCTGGAACGCCTGCAAGCCAGTCCCACAGTGTAGGACTCTCTTCAGTCACAGCGTCCCGACTTGCTGCGGTGTTAGCATTGCCGCGTGTTCTCCATAGGTGAACCGGCCTTCCGTTTAGCCAGTGCTTTGGCCCTCGGCCTGCTCATTGGAGCTGAACGTGAACGGCGCAAGGGAGAAGGCCCTCAGCGTTCCGCTGCGGGAATCCGGACATTCGCGCTGGCATCGCTGATAGGCGGTGTGAGCTTCGTCTTGGGCGGCAATCTTCTGCTCGCGGTGACGACGGCGGTGGCCGCCGCCTTCTCCGCCATCGCATACCTGCGAACCCACGAACAGGACCCAGGACTCACCTCCGAATTCGCGCTGGTATTGACTGTTTTGCTGGGCGGCCTGGCACAGACGGAAACTGCAATGGCATCGTCCATCGCAGTAGTCGTGACTGTTCTGCTGGCCGCGCGGCTCAAGCTACACCATTTCGTCTCCGACGTGATCAGCGAAGAAGAGTTGACTGACGCGTTGGTTTTCGCGGCTGCGACTCTGGTGGTGTTGCCGTTGATGCCGAATCGATATCTTGGGCCGTACGGTGCCATCAACCCGTGGATTATCTGGAAGATCGTGGTTCTGATGATGTCCATCAGCGCCGGAGGTTACATCGCGGTGCGTCTGGTGGGCCCGCGTTTGGGTTTGCCAATCGCCGGACTCGCCTCGGGTTTCATATCGAGCACTGCCACCATCGGAGCGATGGGGACACGCGCCTTGCAGGAGCCGGCATTGGCGCAGTCGGCCGTGGCTGGGGCCGTTCTGTCCAGCGTCGCGACCATCCTCCAGTTGGGTCTTGTACTCGCGGCCACCAGTCGCGCGACGTTGTACCAGATGCGATATCCCCTGATTGCATCGGGGGTTGCCGCACTCGCTTACGGAATGCTATTGACATACCGCACCGCGCGCCGGGACGCGACGCCATCCAAACAGTCCGGAAGGGCCTTCAGCCTGAAGAAGGCTGTGCTGTTCGGCGGCCTCATCGCTATGATGTTGCTCCTATCGGCCGCGCTGAACGCGCTGCTCGGCAAAGCTGGCGTTTTGGCGGGTGCTGCCGTCGCGGGTTTCGCCGATACCCATTCAGCAGCAGTTGCGGTGGCCTCCCTGGTGTCCGCCGGAAAGTTCACAGGGCGGGAAGCTATTCTGCCGATCCTGGCCGGACTCACAACCAACACCGTCAGCAAGATCGTGGTCGCTGTTTCCAGCGGAGGCCGCCACTATGCCATGCAGATTATTCCCGGACTGCTCATAATGATCGTAGCCGCATGGGTGGCAGCTTTCTTTACTTTGGGGAATTAAGTCCCCAGGCATTTAGCAGCCCCCTTGAAAGTACCAATCCCGTCAGTGATCGGCATCACAATCTACGAGAGTCTCTCCACCCGCATTTTTAGCGGATGAGCGGCATTCTGCTGGTGCTAAAATTTCCTGTTATGGCATTTCCAACTGATCGTCCACGCCGCCTGCGTCGCAACGAAGCGATGCGCTCATTCGTCCGCGAAACGCGCCTCAGCCCCGATGGGTTCGTCTATCCGCTTTTCGTCTGTCCGGGTGAAGGCGTACGCAAGGCCATCGGTTCCATGCCGGGCGTTTTCAACCTCTCGGTCGATGAGGCCGTGAAGGAATGTGCTGAGGTGAAGGCGCTGGGCATTCCCAGCGTAATCCTGTTCGGTCTGCCCGAAACCAAGGACGAGATCGCCACCGGTGCGTGGGCCGACAACGGCATCGTCCAGCAGGCGGCGCGAGCCATCAAGCGCGAGGTGCCGGGTCTGCTGTTGATGGGCGACGTCTGCTTGTGCGAGTACATGTCGCACGGCCACTGCGGCATCGTAGAATCTGACGCGTCTCGCCGCGAGGTGCTTGCAGCGCTGCACGAATTAGAAGCCCAAGGCAAGAAAGTCATTGCTGTCAAAACCAGTACGCAACTCTCGTCTGCTGCAGTGGCGGCGGCAGCAGCCGAGAACTATGAAATCCTCAACGACGCTTCGCTGGAGTTACTCGCAAAGACCGCCGTTTCGCAAGCCAAGGCTGGCATGGACATCATCGCCCCGTCTGACATGATGGACGGACGCGTTGACGCCATCCGCACGGCACTCGACAGCGCAGGCTACGAGAACATTCCAATCCTGTCGTACGCTGCCAAGTTCGCCAGCGGCTTTTATGGACCGTTCCGCGAAGCCGCCGATTCTGCGCCCCACTTTGGCGACCGCCGCTCCTACCAGATGGATCCTGCGAACTTGCGCGAAGCCATTCGGGAGATCGAACTCGACCTCGAAGAAGGCGCCGACATGATCATGGTCAAGCCTGCCATGCCCTATCTCGACGTTATCCGCGAGGCGCGCGAGCGATTCGACGTTCCGCTGGCTGCCTATCAGGTCAGCGGCGAATACGCCATGATCAAGGCCGCGGCTATCAATGGCTGGATCGACTATCAGCGCGTAATGCTGGAATCGCTGACGTGCATTCAGCGCGCAGGAGCCTCCATCACCTTGACTTACTTCGCAAAAGAAGCGGCACGCCTTCTGTAGGTTTGTACCTCAGCCACATCGCGCCGGAAGTATTTTGTTTCCCTTCGGGTCGCAAAATGTTGCAACGATTTGGCCGCCTGATTCTCAACTTATCTAATGTTTTTCTGCAGACAGGTCGCCACCTAATAGCTATTGGCATGCAGTAACCATTCGTGATAATTTCTGTCCTCTGGCAAGTGTGGGGTTGAGCTGCTGTTACTCGATCAAGTTCAAGGAGAAGATTGCGCCATGAAAAGGCTTTTTGCAGCGCTGTTCGTCGCAGTTCTGTTGACCGTCGCCCAGGCCGGAGCGACTGTCGTTACTTCGATTCCCGGAGGCACGGTGTACCCGTTCCCGGCGATCAACTATTTCGGGCCTGGACCACAGACCGTCGCCACGGGAATTACCTGGAGTTCAACCAATGCCAGCACCCAGGGCGGTTCAGTGTTCGGTTACACAGGGGGCTATGGCTTTCTGAGCAACGGGTTCTGGACAGGTGCACTCGGGCCGATGGTCGGCCTGAATGACGCATTCGCCGTTTACGGCGTAACGGACACGATGACCTTCGCGTTCGCAACTCCAGTTTCCGCGGTCGGCGGATTTTTGAATTATGTACCTGATTACGGCACACCGGCCATCATCGCGGTTTACGATTCGAGCTCGACCCTGATCGAGTCCTTCAACCTGACTTTCTTGACGGGTGGCGGCAATGACACTGGCGCCTTCTACGGGTTTAAGGAATCCACCGCCGATATCAGCTACTTCACCTTAACCAATAACTACGCCGCAATCGTGAATCTCACCACGAGTTCGGTTCCTGAACCCAGCTCCCTGCTGCTGATTGGTACGGGCTTGTTGGGTGTTATCGGTTACGGCCGTCGGCGTCTCGGACTCTAGTTCACTGCATTTGCTTTTTCTCTAGGGCACACCACGTCGGTCTGCCCTTTCTGTTTGTTGCGGACACAGGTGCAGATGGATAAGAGAGGGCCTCTTCCCGCCGAAATACGCGGAGAGCTATCGCGAAAATGTAAGCTTTCTAGCCTGCTTTGCGCGGGTGGGTGGGAACCGTTGCGTTGGCGTTTGACTGAACCCGTCGCTCCATCGCTTCGAAGTCCGCGGCTTCCTGCTGCGTGAGATAGCGGTGAGCTGTGTTGTGCACGGCGATTCCGAACATGCCCCGGCCTTCGGCCATCCGCTCACATCGCAATACCATGCCGAAAAACCGCACCCGCAATGGCTGGGCCGCCTTCGTTAGATCTGGAGGAAAGGTCAGCACGTATTCAACTGGGGTATTCAGCAGGAACGGTCGATCGGTGACGAAAGACGCGCCGGCGACGCTCACATCTGTCGTCTCGCTAACGGACCAGGGATCGCCAATCGCCCGGACGAACGCGGAAAAATGCATGCCGAACCGGGGATTCTTGCGACGTTCTCCGGATTGAATTGGCGCGCTCGCAATCCACCCCACTGGAGACAGCATCCGACTCCATAGCAGGAACGTTGCACGCGGAGTGCCACATGGATTCGTGGCTCTGCGACCTCGAAACCAGCGCAAGTCATGACGATTAAATAGGTTAGTTCCTGCCAAGTGGCTGGCGGGGATAACTTCACCTCACAGTGCCATGTCGGAGTGCAAGCTGTTGCACAATTTGAGTAGAAAGTTCCCTATCCGGCTTGGCGCGGCCGAATATCGTATTGGCGGATCTTGTACAGCAGTGCCTTATAGCTGATGTTCAGCATGTTGGCGGCGCGTTTGCGGTTCCAACCATTTTCCTCGAGAGCGTTAGCGATGGCCTCCATTTCGGCACCGTTTTTCAGGGTCTTGACCATTTGCTTGAGGTCAGGGTTCTGGGGCTCAACGTGTGCCGCTCGTACTGGTGCGCTCTCCTGCACCGTACCCCGCTCGAGCTCGGCGATCGCTGCGTTCTCGTCGCCAAGCACAAGGTAACGTTTTACGAAATTCTCAAGTTCGCGAATGTTCCCCGGCCAGGAATAATTCTCGCATGCTGTCACCAGCCGCGGAGACACAGACAATAGGGGGCACGCGTAGCGCTCGGCGACCTGAATCATGAAGTGTCGCAGCATCATGGATATTTCTTCTTTCCGCTGACGCAGCGACGGCATGCTCAAGACAAAGCTGCTGAGCCGATAGTAGAGATCCTCACGGAACGTTTTCCTGGAGATCGACTCCGCCATGTTGATGTTGGTAGCAGCCAGCACCCGCACATCAACCTTTACGGAATGTCTGCCCCCCAGACGCGAGAATTGGCCGTCTTGCAGCACTTGAAGCAGCTTGGCCTGTAAGGCGGGCGACATCTCACCAATTTCGTCGAGCAGGATTGTGCCCTTATTGCAGATTTCGAATTTACCTGGTTTGGCTTTGACCGCGCCGGTAAACGCCCCTGGTTCGTAGCCGAATAGCTCGCTCTCCAGCAATTCGCTGGGCATGGCCGCGCAATTGACCTTGAGAAACGTCCGATGCGCCCGTTCGGAGTACTTGTGGATCAACTGCGCCAGAACTTCCTTGCCGGTTCCACTCTCGCCTAACAGCAGCACTGGAAAATCGAAACGAGCAACTTGCATCGCCTGGGCGCGAATCAGCCGCATCTGTTCCGTCGCAGCGAAGAAGTAGACGCCCTGCACCACTTCAATGGCCTCACCAGCTCCCGGCGCCGTGGGACCGGGGTGCTCGAGGCAGAAGCGCAGCACGTCGTCCATTTCTTCCTTCTGCACCGGCTTGGACAGATAATCGTGCGCTCCCAGCCGCATGGCCATTGCTACCTTGCGAGTGTCACGGACGCACGACAGCATCACAACCTTGGTCGTCGGACGGGATTCACGGATGCGCTTCAGGGTCTCCAGTCCGTCGGGCCCGGGCATCACCATATCGAGCAGCACCACGTCGGGTTGGTCGCGCTGCACTTTTATCAGCGCTTCGTCTCCATCGGCTGCGGTTGACACTCGGTACGAGTCGAGTTCGAGCACGGTCTGCAGATAGCGCCGCATGCCCGGCTCGTCGTCGACAATCAGGATGTGGCCAGCACTCATTGTTTTTCAGTCACGTCTGGTTCTTTGGAAGGTGGATTCAACAGGCACAGAAACGAAAACTTGCTGCCGCTTCCCGGTTCGCTTTCGACCCAGATCTTTCCGCCAGCGGCCTGCACCAGCCGGCGGGCGATCGCCAGTCCCAGTCCATGACCCTCTGCCCTGGTTCCTGCACTGGTGAGGCGAAAGTACTCCTCAAAAATTTCCTGCTGAAATTCTGGTGCAATGCCGGGTCCCGTGTCAGCCACCGAAATCCGGCAGCAGTTGGGACTCGCGACAAGCCGCCGACGTCGTTCCACAAGTGGCTTGCGCTTAATGGTGCGGCGCTCCCAGAAGTATGGTTCGATATGCAGCCATACCGTGCCCGAGCCAGGAGTGTACTTCATCGCATTATCGAGCAAATTTGAAACGACGTGCTGCACCTTGTACCAATCGAACGGAAAGGCCGGCAACTTTTCATCTGCGAAAAAATAGAACGCGATCGCCTTGTCCTGGAAGCGTTGCGCCCAGAATTCGGCAATCTCGCGTAGACAGGCGTTGATGTCGGCGACTTCATACTGGATCTCGTAGCGATCTACTTTGAGCGCAGCGTAGCTGAGCACGTTTTGAATGAAGTTGGTGAGCCGCGCTCCATTGTCCTGCATTTCGGTCAGCACTTCGAGTTGCTGCGGAGTCAAAGGGCCAAGCTTCTGCGTAAGCAGCAGATGCAAGTAACCACCCATGATCGCCAGCGGAGTCTTGAGTTCATGCGCAGCCGAGGCGAGTGCGTCCCTGCAGGCAACGCAGTGGCCGTCATCGGTGAGATGATCAATCGCCGGTTTGGCGGACCCAAGTTTGGCCGCATCCATCGGAAAGGGCTCCATCTCCGAGTCTTCGAATCAGCTATGTTCTTGTTTCTCGGCGCAACCGCGACGCACTAATTCGACTTTGTTCTCCATAGGCATACCTACGACAAAATAAGCCCACAGGTTAGAGCAACTTAAACATCGGGGATCGAGAGCGGGAGCGCAATTTTCATGCACCCCCGAGGGGAGTCTTGATCATAGCGCAACCGCCCACGAAGTCAATTTAAAATCAGTGCCTATGCGAACAATATCGCAAGATTGTTGCCATAATGTGAAAACCTTTGCACCGAGAAGAAGGAAAATACCTTCTTCCCCAACCGCAAATCATTGCAGCTTTTTGCAGTCACGCACAGCTCAACCCCTCGGTAACATCCCTTAACTCTCTGTATTTTAAAGGGCTTCCGCCGCCGCCCGTTTGGCTGTCCATGTGCAACATGTTGATGCAGGAGAGCCCAACAGTGCGTCGTCCAATTTCAGTCGCGGAGCGCCGTGACTGGGATCGTCTGCCTATTTCGATCCCTTTCTTCGTCCGCGGCAGAAAGCTGACGGGTGAGGACTTTCTTGAGTTCGCGACGGCGTTGAATCTTTCAGCCGGCGGCGTACTACTCGCTACCAAGCGGTATTTGGATCCCGGCACTCAGATTTCGCTCGAGATCCCTATCGCGCTCGTGAACAAGGCTCAATTGCCTCGTTCGGTTTCCCTGCTCCATGCCACGGTCCTGCGCTGTACTCCAGATCGCCAGTATTTCCTTCTCGGCCTGCAATTCGAGGAGCCTCTGATAGCAACAGCGGTCGAAGCACAGTCCCAAAGGGTTTCCCATCAGGATTGAGAAAGTCGCTTCCCTTAAGTGAAAACATTTGCACATCTGACCACGCTCACTTACCGCTTCGTGTTTAAATAGAATCTCCGTTCTTCCGAATTGTGCTAAATTAACTTATTGAATAAGCTAATCTTAGAATAAAATTGCGCAAAATTTTGCGATGCGTTCGTCCGTGGCCACAGAAATGCAAATCCTTTTCACATCGTTTGTCACTTTTCGATGTGAGCCGTCTATGAGGATCGGATAATGCCGCCATCGGCCAGCGGAAGCATTGAGGGAACCATCGCAGCGCAACAAATGCCCCCGGAATCCGTCATCTTCGGACAGACCGCTGTCCTGCGAGAGGTGCGCCAGAAGTTAGAGCGAGTTGCTGGCGCAAACATCTCCATTCTGATCACGGGAGAGAGCGGTACTGGAAAAGACATCATCGCGCGCCTGTTGCATCTCTACTCGCCGTGGTCCAGCGGGCCTTTCGTAAAGGTCAACTGCCCGGCAATTCCGGGCTCATTGCTGGAAAGTGAACTGTTTGGGTATGAGAAGGGAGCGTTCACGGGAGCGATCGGAAACAAGCCGGGTCGCGTGGAAATGGCCCACCGAGGCACCCTCTTCCTCGACGAAATCTCGGAACTCGATCCCTCGCTGCAAGCCAAGCTTCTGCAACTGCTGCAGGATGGGCAATTCAGTCGCATTGGATCGCAAGAAGACAAAAAGGTCGAAGTACGGGTCGTGAGTGCCACGAATCGGGATTTGCACCAGGAAATCGACGTCGGCAACTTCCGCCACGATTTGTTTTACCGGGTCGCTGCGATGGTCATTCATCTGCCCGCTTTACGCGAGCGAGCAGTTGATATTCCGTTAATATGCGAATACCTTTTGCAGTATTACAATGATAAACTCAACGGCCGCGCTCCAATGCTTCGTCCCGCGCTATTGGCGAAGATGCAGCGGTACTCCTGGCCGGGGAATATTCGTCAACTTGAGAACGTGATCAAGCGTTATGTGGTGATGGGCACCGACGACGTTATTGTGAGCGAGTTAGTGCAGAACAGTGATCGCGATACCACTCCCGAATTTACCTTTGACGGGCCGGTATCGCTCAAGAAGCTGACCCGACAGACGGTTCGAAAGATTGAAGCGCGCATCATTCTGGGCGCGTTGCACGCGAACAACTGGAACCGGAAAAAGGCTGCCCGGGCGCTAGGTATCAGCTATCGGGCTTTATTGTATAAGCTAAAGGAAGTCGGTATTCCCCAGCGCCGCGCGGTTACCCCCGCGCTGCGCCCGGAAGATGACAAGTCGGAGTAACCTTGGAAGGTGACCTGAATGAATTGGCAGAAAAGCAGAGTTGAGATCCCCGCAAAACCGTTGCTGCATTTCGCGCTGCTGCTCGCAGTTTTGACGAGCTTGGCGGTGGCACAGGATGCCGCAGCCGCAAAACCGGCCGAACCGGCCGCAACCGACAACCCTCCCCCAGCGTCCACCGCAATTCGACCGGACTCATATGTTATTGGCGCCGAGGATGTGATATCGGTTTACGTCTGGAAAGAGCCGGATATGTCGAAGTCGGTGCCAGTCCGCCCCGATGGCATGATTTCCTTGCCGTTGGTCGGTGAAGTTAAGGCAGCCGGCTACACTCCAGTGCAATTGCAGGATGTACTTGCTGCAGCGATGAAGAAGATGATCTCGGACCCGCAGGTGACAGTGGTAGTCGAAAAAATTGGCAGCCTGAGTTTCAATATCGTCGGGGAAATCAGCCATCCCGGATATTTCCCGCTGACGCGCCGCATGACCGTGCTCGACGCCATCGCGATGGCGGGAGGCTTTAAGGACTTTGCGAAAACAACGAAGGTTTACGTGCTGCGGACATCTTCCAGCGGGACGCAGGAGCGACTGCCGTTCAACTACAAACAAGTAATCAAGGGCCAGAATCAGCAGCAGAATATAGAACTGCAGCCGCGGGACACGATCGTCGTTCCCTAACAGGAGGCTATGATGACACGACGGTTCGGGCCAATCCTGGTGCTTATGGGAATCTTATGCGGTACGTGTGCCTGGGCACAGAACGACACCGGGGGGCAGAGTACGGCGGCGCCGACCCAACCCGGCCCGAAGCCGGCGTACACCTATCCGGATACGACGCCGTCTTTAGACTTCCTATCCCAGTCAGTGGAGAACAGCAGTATTACGCTGGGAATCGGGGCCGGGTTTTCCTATGCTAGCAACGCCTACTCGACAACCGGTAGTAATCAGGACTACTGGCTTTTTCACGTCACACCCAGTATCAAGATCCAGCAGTTTCGGCCGAAGCTGTCGTGGAATGTGTATTACGCGCCAGGCTATCAGACATACACCTATATTCAACGCGCCGGAGGGTCGAATAATAACTTGCTCTCGCAAAGGGCGAGCGCAGGGTTCCTCTGGCAAATGTCTCCGCATTGGCAGCTCATGGCGAATGACGCATTCGTGTATTCCGCCAACCCGTTTGACAGTTTCCTGACTACGCCCGGGACCCCGACGATGAACAATCCCAATCCGGTGACGTACTCCCCGCTGACACAATACACCATCAATAACGGGCTGATGACGCTGACTGACCAACTGAGCAAGACTGACACGCTGTCATTTACCGGTTCCGCGAATCTGCGTCGCACGTCCACCTACAACCTGCTAACCACCGTTCCCTTTTACAACTTGGTTTCCTACGGCGGACGGGCGGCATACTCTCATCAGTTCTCGCCGCGGCTCTCTTTGGGAGCCGGCTACGACTTCAACAGTCTCGACTTCGGCAAGGGCCAGCAGCGCTCCGGTGTGCAGACGATATCAATGACTGGGGATTACCTGATCCGTCCGAACATGACGATTTCCGGCTGGATCGGGCCTGAGTACACCTCCACGAAAACTGTCGCCTGCATTCCTGAAATTATTAATGGAGTACTACAGATCGTGTGCATCCATCACAGTTCCCTGTGGAGTACGGCGGTGGGAGCGAACTTCGGATGGCAACGTCGTCGTGACTCGTTCCTTGCGGGTTTCAGTCGGCAGGTCTCGGATGGCGGAGGAATCATTGCAACCACCTTGGTGAATTCGGTGAATGGCGCCTATCGCCGGATGTTCACGCCGAAAATGGATCTTACGTTGAGCGCGCGGTACTTCCATGACGTTTCCACTACGGTGTCGAGCCGCTCCTACAACAACTTCTTTCTCAACGCGGGTCTCACCTATAAGTTCACGAAGTCGCTGCATACCACGGCGCAATATGGCTATATTCACCAGACCCAATCGAACACCATTCTTTTGGGCCCCACTAACTACAGTACCAACATGGTTGAGGTTTCACTCAACTACACCTGGAACCACCCCCTTGGACGGTGAATTATGACGGAAGAATTTGACGACCAGAAATCATTACGAGGATTGGACGACTACTGGGCCATCGTGGTCCGCCGCCGTTGGTGGATTATCGGCCCGCTTTTCCTGGGCTGGCTGATCGTGTTCGCATCGGCGTGGATCATTCCGCCGAAGTTCACGTCGGAAACCGTGATCCTGGTCGAGCAACAAAAGGTGCCGGAGAAGTTCGTGTTGCCGAACGTGCAGGTGGATTTGGATGAGCGCCTGCAATCCATCACTAACCAGGTATTGAGCCGCTCGCGCTTGTTGGCCATCATCAACAACCTGCATCTGTATCAGGGCTTGTTCTTCAGCACCCCTGACGATCAGATCATCCAGATGCGCAAGGACATCAAGCTCGATCTCATCCAGGCCCCTGCCTCCTATGGCAGGCCCGGCGCGCTGACCGCATTTAAGGTTGCCTATGTCGCGGACAAAGCGCAGGTCGCGCAGCAGGTGAACACCCAGCTGGCTACCTTGTTTATCGATGAAAATGTGCGCGCCAGTCAGCAGCAGTCGGAAAGCACGACCAACTTCCTCGATTCGCAGTTGACCGCGGCAGCCAGTGTCCTTGCCACCCAGGAAAAGAAGATGCGGGAGTACGAAGCCGCCCATATGGGCGAATTGCCCGACCAGCTGCAAAGCAACCTGCAGATTCTTAGTGGCTCTCAGGCGCAATTGCAGGCCGCAATCGACGCCCGCGACAAGGCCCTGCAGCAACAGGCCTATCTGACTTCGCTGGCCGCCCAGTACGACCAGATGGGCGTGACCGAATCGACAGGTGCGACGCCCGCCACTACCGCGCAGCAACTTGAGACGATGCGGGCTGAACTTGCCAGCTTGGAATCCAAGTACACTCCCGACCATCCCGACGTCAAGAACCTGAAGGACACCATCGCCAAGATGGAGCAGATGCAAAAGGACACGCAGGACACAAAGTCCGGTGAGGCCGCCGACGACATTGAAAAGTCGTCGCCAGCCCAGATCTCAGCCATGACTCCGGTTATGCAGATCCAGAGCCAGATGAAAGCCAACAAGCTGGAGATACAGTCCCGCGAGGCCCAGATTGCCCGTATGGAAGCCAAGGTGAACCAATACCAGGCGCGCTTGAATGCCACCCCGGGCCGGCAACAGGAACTCTCCGACATCATGCGCAATTACGATGAGTCGAAGAAGAGCTATGACGAGTTGCTGGGCAAAACCATGGCATCTTCGCTGGCGACCAGCCTGAACCGGCAACAGCAGGGTGATCAGTTCCGCGTCATCGATCCTCCCAGCCTTCCGGAGAAGGCGTCGTTCCCTGACCGCTTCAGATTCTCGCTCGTCGGACTGGGCGCAGGCCTGGCATTGGCTTTCGTTTTCGGGGTCGGCATGGAATTTGTCGATGACCGCATCCGCAGCGAACAAGACCTGCTCGACGCAGCTTCTCTGCCGGTGCTGGCGGAAATTCCGCCGCTCCCGACTGATCGTGAGATCGCAGCGCAGCGCTGGAAACCATGGATCGCAGTTGCCGCTGCCATTCTGGTGGCGATCATTATCCCCACGGGGATCTGGTACGCCTACTTCTGGGGATAAGGCATGTACAAACAATTCTTCGGGCTGAGCAAGAACCCGTTCGAGATCAGCCCCGATCCATTTTTCTACCACGCGACGCCCCGGCATAACGAGGCGTTGGCCAACTTGCACTATGGCGTGGGCCGCAGAAAAGGCTTCATCGTGATCACCGGCGAGGTGGGCACGGGCAAGACGTTACTGGTGCGCTGCCTGCTCGCGGAACTGCGCAAGAACAACATCGCGTTCGGGTATGTCTTCAACCCGTTGCTGTCAACCACCGAGTTCTTCCAATACATCATGGCCGATCTCGGACTGCAGTACAGCGGACGCAGCAAGACGGAAATGCTGCTCGACCTGAACCGCTTCCTCATTCAGCGCCACGCCCGCGGCCTTATCACAGCGCTGGTAGTGGACGAAGCTCAAGCGCTCCGGCCGGAGTTGCTGGAAGAAATCCGCCTGCTGACTAACCTGGAAACGTCGCAGCAGAAGCTGCTGCAAATCGTGCTCATGGGCCAGCCCGAACTGGAAGGCGTTCTCGACTCGCCCGGTTTGCGACAACTGAAGCAGCGCGTTTCGTTGCGCTGCCAACTGCTGCCGCTGGATGAAGAGCAGACGCGCGGTTATGTGCTCTCGCGCCTGGAGCGGGCCGGTGCGAAACCGGAGCCGCCCATCTTCGAGCCCGAGGCGCTGGCGAAAGTCTCCGAATATTCGCGTGGCATTCCCCGAATCATCAACAATCTCTGTGAGAATGCCATGGTGAATGCATTTGCCCGCGAGCAGCGGACCGTCACTGCTGACATGATCACCGAGGTTGCCGCCGACTTCCGGCTTATCGGATCCATCGCAACGCCCGAAGAGCCTGTTGGCACCAATGAAGCTCAACAACAGAACAATGAGAGCCTGTTGCGCTCGTTGTTCCGCGCACTACGCACTATGGACAGTAACCAGTCGCTGGAAGAGAAACCCGTTCCGTCCGCTGACGGCAGGAGAGTCTAGAAATGAGTCGATTGTACGAAGCATTGCAGAAGTCTCAGGGTGAAGCTCCAAGTGCCTCGCCATTGGCTACTCCCGACCAACCGGATTCCCCGGTCGCAGGTCTGCCGCTCGACGATACGGCCGCGCTCGATGCGCTCGCTACCCAGGCGCCTCCCACCGCTGCGTGGCTCGCTGTTCCCGCCGACCGCATCCTTCGACCCATGCCCACGCCCGAACAGCGTCTCATCACCATCACCAATCCGAACAGTCCGGGCGCCGAAACCTTTCGCGTCCTGAGCACGCGCCTGGCACACCTTCGCCGCAAGCGTCCGTTGAAGAAGTTGCTCATCACCAGCGCCGTGGGCGACGAAGGCAAGTCCGTGGTTTCCGTCAACCTCGCATTGACCCTGGCGCGTCGCACTGGAGAGCGGGTTCTGTTGATCGAAGCCGACTTGCGCCGTCCCACTGCCAGTACCCTGCTCGCGTCCTCTGCCTTGCGCGGCATCAGCGAGTGGCATGACCACAAGCTCGCCTTGCAGGATGCCTTCTATCAGGTCGAGGGCCTTCCCTTGTGGCTCCTGTCGGCGGGTAAAGGTATCGAAGAGCCGCTTCCCCTTCTCGAGTCGGATGCCTTCGCCCAAATGCTGGCTGCTGTCTCTGAAGGATTTGACTGGGTCCTGCTGGACTGCACACCGATGCTCCCCATGGCCGACGCTACATCGCTGTCGCGCCTGTGCGACGGAGTTCTGGTGGTCGCCCGCGAGGGTCATACTCGCAAACGGACCCTCATCCGCGCTCTCGCCTCCATCGAGAAAAGCAAGCAGCTCGGATTCATCTTCAATGAAGCGTCTATGGTGCAGGTCGGTTACGAGCGCTACTACGGTGGATACGGCTACTACGGATCAAAGAAATCGAATGGTGATGAGGACGATAAGACCGATCATACGGCTTTTGCATGATCCGATTGTTCAACACGTATTTTCCGACACGGACCTTACTGTTGACCTTGTCGGAAGCGATTCTTGTCACCTTGGGTTTTCTGTTAGCCGTGCTGGTGTCCACCGGCACGGCCGTGGACGCAAGGATCTACCTCCTCTATGAAAATGGCGCCGAAAGAATTGCACTCGTAGTCCTCGTCTTCCTGGTGCTGATGTACTACTTCGACCTCTACAACTCCGGCATCCTCACCAACCGGCGTGAAGTCGTCACCCGCCTGGTGGGCGTATTGGGCTGTACTTTCGTGGCCCTGGCCGTGCTGTACTACACTTTTCCCGAAGCCAGCCTCGGCGGGACCGTATTGTGGACCGGCGTGCTCCTGATCGCCATCGCCGTTCCACTTTGGCGAAGCTGTTTTTTCGTGCTCAATCGCTCCGCTCGTTTTGCCGAGAGCACCGTAATCTACGGAGATGGCCCGCTGGCGGCTCCGCTAATGGACGCCATCCTGCAACGCCCGGAACTCGGCTTGCGCATTGCCGGGTACGTAGGCGGCGACGCGCAGGTCGCTACCGTCCCTTCCGTAGAACCAACAGAACTGGCCGACTTCGTGAGACGCGAAGGCGTCAGCAAGATCATCGTCACCATGGGTGATCGGCGCGGAAAGTTGCCAGTCGGCGATCTACTCAAGCTGAAAGCCGGCGGCGTCCAGATCCAGGATGGACCGGAGTACTACGAGACAGTGACCGGCAAGATCCCACTGGAGTCGCTGCGCTTGAGCTGGTTGCTATTTTCTCCAGGGTTTCACGTGCGCGCACCGCTCCGCATCTATAAGCGGATCTTCTCGTTCACCTTCGGTGTCCTCGGAGTGATCGTCAGCTCGCCGCTCATGCTTCTGTCGGCCCTTGCAATCAGGCTCGACTCAGAAGGGCCCATCATTTTCCGGCAACTGCGCGTCGGTGAATTCGGACACCCATTCACGGTGTACAAGTTCCGCAGCATGTACGACAGCTCCAAGCCTCTGCCCGTTCGCGCCAAAGAAATTCACGCCGACCCTGACCAGAACCACATCGGTACGCCCGCCGAGCATGATGACCCGCGCATCACGCGCGTCGGCAAGTGGTTGCGGCGCACCCGGCTCGACGAGCTTCCTCAGCTCTTTAACATCGTGAAGGGCGACATTTCATTTGTAGGCCCCCGGCCCGTTCCGCCCCACGAAGAAGAAGAATGCGCGGCCGTCATTCCCTTTTACAAGGAGCGCTGGCTCATCAAGCCGGGCGCCACCGGATGGGCGCAAATCAATCGCGGGTACAACGCCACCGTCGAAGACCACAAAGAAAAGCTGGCCTACGACCTCTTCTACATCAAGAACGTCTCCATCGGCCTCGACATCTACATTCTCTTCGCGACTATGAAGATTCTTTTGTTGGGCCGCGGCGGCCGCTAGACTCTGGGTAGTGCGGCGCGACCGGGTCTCCGGCGAGCGCCGCTTTTGCGCTTGCTGGGGTGATTCAGCGCCACGTCCCACACCTGTTTTTCGTTTGTCATCCTGAGCGGAGGCGGCCTTGCCGTCGGAGTCGAAGGACCCCTGTACCCGCGGATATCCTACGCGGGTGGCCCGCCCCGTCAACTTATTGTTGCGAATGAACTTACACGAGGGTGGCCCATCCCGCCTTCTTTTGGCGGGGTGGGTTTTTTGACTTCCACTCACTGCCGGGTATGACGCCGTGTCTCTAGGCCGCTTTGCGAGTCTTGATCTTATTCAGCGGGGCGGTGGTGGCTGCGATTCGCAGATCGTAGTCCGTCTGAAGATTCATCCAGAACTGCGGTGTCATGCCAAAGTACTTTCCCAACCGAAGCGCGACATCAGCGCTAATGGACCGCTGCCCGCGCACGATCTCGTAGATGCCGGGAAGGTGAAGCGCCTTGGCCAACTGAATAGGCGGGTGGCACTAACAACCACCTCCTCAAGCTGCGAAATTTATGAGTCGGGTGCCCCATTCAAGCGGCCCGCTGTTGGCCGCTTGAGTGGGGATTTTCGTTGCACTACCGCATCCTCCTTCGTGCCCGGCATTACCCGGCCCCGCAAGAGTGGCTTGGATTCACTGACCACCGACAACTGCCCACTGCTTTCCTATTTCGGGAATTTTGGTTACCTTCGTAACGCCAACTTCCCCGAAATCTCACCCTCCCCTCTTGACTCCTCCCTACTCTCAATACTGGAGAACCTTGCCCGGGCCGTCTTACCACGCCGAGCACGGTTCCACAATTCGAATCGCGCGGGCGGCGAACCGGCTGCCATTGGTCCTGAATTCGGTTTTTTGGTACTTGGGTTTTGGTACTTGGCTTATTGCTAATTACTAATCACTAATCACCAGCTACCAGTGACCAGTTACCAGTCACCCGTCGCGCGCCAAGGGAGACTCATGACCGAATACAAAACTTGCACTTACATTCACGACGACGGCCGCATCTGCAACTCCGCCGCCGTCACCGACCGTAACCTTTGCCTTCATCACCTCCGGCACCGTGCCCGGCTCATGCGCATGGCCCAGTATCGCGCCCGCAGCGAGCGCTTCGACTTGCAACTCCCGCCGCTCGAATCTATGTTCGCTGTGCAATCGGCGCTCACTCAACTCTCCGAGGCCCTCGCCGCCGACATGATCGAACTCAAGCGCGCCGACCGCCTCATTCGTGTACTGAACATCGCGTCCCGCAACCTGCTCAAGTCCGACAAGTGGCCCGCCAGTCCTTATCACTCCGACCAGCCCGCACCTGCCGTCAACCTCGAATCCGAATACGGTCTCCCCAACACCCTCGACCTCAACACCCCGCCCGAAGTCGCCTTCCCCCGGAGTGTCATCCTGAGCGAGGAGCGGAGCGACGAGTCGAAGGACCCCTATTTCTCGGCACATCGTGCCGAGGCGGAAGGCCTCCCTCGCCCCCTCCCCCATGCCCACCGTCAACTACTGCCAGCACGGTCCCGGTTGTCCCGAACACACTATCCGCGCCGACTACCCCGAGACGCCGGAACTCGCCGAGCTCCGCGAAATCCAGGCAACCCAGGGCAACGAAGCCATGGGCATCCGCTACCAACAACAGCAGCGCAACCGTCGTCGCCGCCAGATCGTCACCAGCCGCAAGCGCTACGCCGCCATCGCGCTGGAGAAGAACATGCGCCTCGCCGCCGAAAGACTGGCCGAACAGAAACTCGCCGGGCGCGCCGCCGCACAAAACCCCGAGCCCGAACCAATCGAAACCAGAAAGCCGCCCGGTAGCACCATTCACCAAAGCGCGGCGGCAACCGAACAGGAGGCCCTGTCCATCGCCTGATAACCGGATCGATCGAGCTCGCCTGCTGGCGGAGCCGCGACCAAGCATGCCGTTAACTTGGAGCCGTAGGGAGAGCTGTGCTTGCAACCTGAGCAAGAACTAAGGTTTGTGGTTGCCATGGTGATACGACAGCTCAAGAAGCAGCCCCCAGGGGGCGGGGACAGGATGGCCCAGTACGCAGCCGTAGGCAGAGTCCTAGGTAGCGGGAGAAAACGATCCCGAATCCCCCGGGGACGACATATCCTTCTTGCGCCCATGAAGACCTAAGTCCAACGGGCAGACATAGATAGCTGTAACTACCAATAAAATTAATGACATGCGAACAATTTACGGCTAACTCAATGAAAACAAATGAGGCGCGCACAGCAAATCTGGCACGAAATTAGCGGAGGCGGTCATCCACGTCCAATGCGGTAAACTTCATGTTATTCAGACATGAAAGATCCCTTGGCTGCCTTCACTCCCGCCGAATTGCGCAAGCTCCGCAGTTTCAAAGATCCCTATGGTGTTCAACGCTTCCTCGACGACATGCCCTATCACTTGGCCGACACAGCCTGGTCGCCACGACAGGTGCTGCGCGAGCGCACTTCTCACTGTCTGGAAGGCGCGATCTTTGCGGCAGCCGCCTTGCGTGCGCTCGGGTTTCCTCCTCTGCTCGTGGACTTGGAAGCCGAGAACGATACCGACCACGTGCTCGCGGTCTACCGCATCAAGGGACACTGGGGCGCAGTTGCCCAATCCAACTACAGCGGCTGCCGTTATCGCGAGCCGGTGTATCGCACCCTGCGCGAGTTGGCCATGAGTTATTTCAACATCTACTTCAACATGCGCCGCGAGCGCACCTTGCGAAACTTTTCGCGCCCCGTGAATCTTGCCCGCTTCGACGACCTCGACTGGATGACCTCCGACGAGCCGATCTGGTTCATACCCAACTATCTGTGCGAGATTCACCACTTCAAGCTCCTGCGGCCTGGAACGGTCAAACAACTTCATCGCGTAGACGAGCGATTGTTTCAAGGCGAGACCTTGGGAAAGGCCTACAAACCGAAAACGTAGATGATCGGAACCGCAAAAAAGATTTCCACATCGAACCGCAGGAAGTATTTACCGCATGCGTAAGCTTTTTACGCGGTACCGATGCCCGACTGCTCCGCTAAGTCCTTTAATTTGCTGGCATCAAGTTTGGCTATGTGCTTGCTATATCTAACAGCAGACGAAGTGGCGCAATCGGGCCACGCGGAAAAGGATATCGGCCAGAGTCCTTCACCGTGTGGCCCGGATTTTTTTGCGCCGCGTGATCGGTCGTAACGAATTGCGTGCAACCTGTGAATAAGGGTTCGTCGGAGCTTACGCGAGACAGTGCAGCAGCTCGAATGGCTCTTCTGTGCGGATCTCGTGGTTACCGGCATACACTTCTTGACCGGTAACTCAGTGAAGGGTACTGAGATTTGGTCGGGGCGAGAGGATTTGAACCTCCGACCCCCTGCGCCCAAGGCAGGTGCGCTACCAGGCTGCGCTACGCCCCGACTTCCTCGATTATAACAATGATTTTCGCGGCCGCCTGTGTGGGCGCTTTCGGCAACTATGGAACGGCGCTGCTATCGGTATAATTAGTTCTTCATGATGGGCCTCATGTATGCGGCCGTAACGTACGTCCGCAGTCCAGCTGGGATTTTCGTAGAAGAAATGCGGCGTGATTTGCATCCTGCGCACACGCACGCCGACGCCCACATTACCATCCTTCCGCCACGCCAGTTGCACGGAACCGAAGAGCAGGCCATCGAGGAACTCACCGAGATCTGCCGCGTGGCCGCTCCCTTCGAAGTGACTATGGGCGATGTGGAAACCTTCATCCCTTCGACCCCGACGGTATTTATCCGGGTCGCGCACGGCGCTTACCGCATACGCGAGTTACACGATCACCTCAACCGCGGCGCGCTGCACTGCTGCGAGCCATGGCCTTATATGCCGCACTTGACGATCGTCAAAATGGACACAGTGGACGAGGCCCGCAAGGTGGTCGGACTAGCGCGCCCACGGTGGGACTGCTGCGAGGACAGCCGCAGGGTTCGTATCGACAACATCACGTTTGTCAAAGGGGGCGGAGAGCGCTGGATCGATTTGGCGAAGATTCCGCTGGGACCCGCGAAATCTGTGTAGGAGGGAACCCGGCGCTGAGGTGGCTTAGGGGTAGCCCGTCAACCATCACTTCCCAGTCGCGGCGATGTAAGGACTACTTAAAATCCGCCACTAGGAACTTATAGCGACCGTTTTCTGGTGCCATAAACAAAAAGCCGTCGCTCACCGAAAAATGAGCCAGTGAGTTCCCCCACTTTTCGGGGAGAGTATAGGTTGCGTAGAGTTCATCGCTGCGCAGGTCAAAGACGCTGATCCGGAGCTCGTCTGCGCCCTTTGTCCTTGGCTTGTACTCGGCAAGAGCTAGGTAACTCTGTGATACAAAAGCCTGCGTAGGCGTGAAACCACCTGGTCGAGGGGACAGCGTCTGACGCGAAAAATTGCCACTCGGATCAAGAGTGTACAAGTCCGAGTCGTGCAGTATGTAGAGCCGCCCGTTCGCTGGCACCGCAGCACCGGCGCGTAGCACTTGAGAAGCCTTGGCGATGTCGATGGCTTTCAGGTTTGTGCTCAGGTCCTTGATCAGATTTCCGCTCTCGCCGTACAAGCGAAATAGCCCCCGACCCGCATTATGCGTGGATGAGTCCCCGGAATAATATCCGGCGATCACGAATTGGCCGGTTTCAAGAACCGCGAAGTCTTGAACAACAGCTGCCTGTTCAAGGGGAATCTTAATCATGTTGGCGACTTCGCCGTCCGACCGATAGCGCAGCACATAATAATCCCGCTCCTGGTTGGCAGCAAGCAACGTCACTAGGCGCCCGTCCGGAGTGACGCAGAACTGTGAAAAATAAGCACTGGGGTCGAGATCTGATGGCGCTTTGAACAACATAGGTGAGCCATCGTCGTGGCTCAGACGCATTATTGTTGGAGTATTGATGGACCCCTCATCCACGTGGAAAAACAAGTTTCCTTCGGAATCCGACTGAGGCGCCCCCCAGGACGCGAACAAAGGAACGTCAAACGACTTTTTCGACACGTCCGTGATGATGCGCTCACGTGCGGGAGACTTCGTCGTAACTTGGGCGTGTGCCGACACCAATAGGAACACCGCAACGAATGGCAAAGGCATCCAGCGGTGCCAATGGACAATCATGCTCACTCCTCGGTTACTGATTCCGGTGTTGCAGTTTTTCGTTGAGCCACTCGTTGAAGGCGGTGGTTTGCTGCGGGTTGCAAGCCAACAGCGTGGTTCGCTGGAACTCAGGAGCCGGATCACGGAACAACGCAACTTCCCGTTTTGCATTCGTGTTAATGCAGGCCGCCTCGGCGCTGTTGATCGAACAGCCGGTGTCGCCACAGTCGCGCCAGTCAGCCCCAAAGTCGCATGCATTGCCAACGCCGCCGCACAGTCCTATCGTCATCGTGATGCCACAGCACTTCTTCTGTCCTGTAGAGTACGTGCTACCGCAAGCAAACGCATGCGAAGTGAACATTAGTGTGAGCAACATCGCGCTGATTAGCTGCCTTGAATTTTGCATGTTTGTGTGACCTTCCTTCTGTACGATTACCCAGCGGGAATAGCCAGCCCATCACCGGGGTGGGCAGGATAATATCCCCCCCCCCGCACCAAAATGCAAGCAAAAAGTGATACATCTGTGCAGAGTGACGCGACAAGAAGTAGCGCGAAGGTGTCTTGGGGTGGGTGAAGGGATTCGAACCCTTGACAGCCGGAGCCACAGTCCGGAGTTCTACCACTGAACTACACCCACCGCAGATCTTCGATTATAGCATTCGTCTTCGGAATGGATTTGTCCCTCAGAATCCAAATCGAGCACCGGAAAGCATGACAATTGGCCTCGCGGCACTAGTTCACGGAACAGCCGCCACCGTTGTTCATGCAGCAGGCAGACTGTCCGCACCCACTCGCCGGCACCGCGCTGCCATGGCTGTGGGCTGAGAAGGTGGATAGCTGTTGCTCCAGCTTCGCGGTGTGGCACTTGGGGCACTCGGCCTTTTGTCCGCCCAATACGATGGCCTCAAACTTGTGGCCGCACTCTCCGCACAGATATTCGAAAATCGGCATGATTGCTCCCTGATGACAGGTCCCGTCCACCGGCACCGACTCGCCTGCCATAATGGTAGAAGCCGATTGACGTTGACACCATTATAGATGCAGCCACACGAACCCACTCCGTCCAGCGACCGGTCGGTACGCGAGGAGATGACCGCGGTCTCCCACTCCTTGCGTGCGGCCGAAACCACTGGCGCGCATGACTTCTTCGGAGAGCCGTTTCGCCCTCGTCGTCCGTTCGTTGGGGGACACGCGCAGACCATCACCGGCAACTTCCTGCCGCGCCGCAACGAATTGCCGGCGCCAGAAGAGCG
This sequence comes from uncultured Acidobacteriaceae bacterium, assembly GCA_963699185.1. GTDB lineage: Bacteria > Acidobacteriota > Terriglobia > Terriglobales > Acidobacteriaceae > DASRAA01. The sequence continues at coordinate 4,723,113 of OY969419.1, forward strand.
CCTGATTCGCGTCGAGGCGGATGTGCAGGTGCTGTGCCATTGCCACTGGCAGGATGAGCTGGCGAGCGCGATGACGTTGATTATCGTGCACGGACTCGAAGGTTCCAGCGAATCTCAATATGTGATCGGAACCGGCAGTAAGGCCTGGCGCGCCGGCATGAACGTGGTACGCATGAACATGCGCAATTGCGGAGGCACCGAGCAGCTCGGTCCGACGCTCTATAATTCCGGCATGTCTGACGATGTGGGAGTTGTTGCTACAACGCTGATTCACGAGGAAGGCTTGCAGAAGCTCGCGTTCACCGGATTCTCGATGGGCGGGAATTTGGTACTGAAGCTGCTGGGAGAATGGGGCGCCGAAGCCCCGAAGGAGGTCGTAGCGGGCGTGGGCGTTTCACCCGCGATGGACCTCGCGGCGTCGGCCGACGCGCTGCACGATCGCGCCAACCGCATCTACGAATGGAGGTTCCTGCGCGGCCTGAAGCGACGCATCGAGCGCAAGGCTGCGCTGTATCCGGGGCGCTACGACACGCGCTACCTGCAAGGGTTGGGTAGCATACGCGACTTCGACGACCAGATTACGGCCCGCTACTGCGGCTTTCGCGATGCCCAAGACTACTACACGCGCGCGGCGGCGGCACAGGTGCTCGACCGCATCGCGATGCCATCGCTTATCATCCATGCCGAGGACGATCCATTCATTCGCGTCTTGCCCGCCACCCGCGACAAGCTGCGGCAGAACCCGCACATCACGTACCTCGAGACCGAACACGGCGGGCATTGCGCGTTTCTCGCCGAAGCCGACGGTTACGACGGCCGCTGGGCTGAACGTCAGGCGATTGCATTTGTGCAGTTGGTCGAGCGTGGGGAGTCCGTAATCGCGCCAGCCTGGGCGCAGAGCTGATGGACGCCGACTGGTCGGTCGAGCTGGGTCATGACGATCCGTCGCTGGAATTCCCGTGGTCATCGCCCGATGGCACTCAAGCCTTTGTGGATTTGGCGCAGCACCCCGAAGCGGTCCATGAAATTCCCGAAGCTGCGCGATATCCGGAGCTCGCCAGATTTCTGCTCGAACTCAACGGTAAGTTCTCTCCATGGCTGACCGCAAAGTGCGACGTATGGATCGAGAATGAATTGGGCGAGGCAGAGGATGTCTACGACGCCAAGCTAAAGATGTGCTCGTATGTCGACATAGTGCGACGCAACGAGTCAGAACGCTTTTCGTTCGAGCAACACAAGCAGTGGGTGAAGTCGGCCACGATGAGGTTGCACAATATTGGTCCGCACCCGATCGCTTGCGAGTTGATTGTGCGACGTTGCTGGTACCACGCCGATTCACGTGCTGATGACCAGCCTGTATCGGGCTTTTACATCACGCTTTATCTATTTGGCTACGGCAACGATGGGACCGAGGCGCGGACGAGGTGGACCGGAGGTATCACGCGAGTGTCTGGTGTGCTAATCACTTTGGGGCTGTGATTTGCGATAATGGTTGCGGGCAGCCCGGCTTTACGGGTACTGCCTCGATGGGGCCGTAGCTCAATTGGATAGAGCATCAGCCTTCTAAGCTGAGGGTTGCTGGTTCGATCCCAGCCGGCCCTACCATCTTTCTAAACAGGCTCCGAGGTCGCCGGGGGCATAGACGGTGGTCGAGAGTTTTGAACTCGCCTTGATGGATTCTCCTGCAGTCGAATGCCAGGCATGACGCATCCCGAGATATCACAGGGCGGCGGCTTCCTTCGTTTTCTTCATGCACCAGGTTGGCAACTGAAATGTGAATAGACAAGACCCCATCTAAGTGGCATTGCAGGAAAAAACATATTGAGCAACACTCTCACTCATCGCAAGTTCAACTTTGGACTTTCTGGAGAATTGAATGCCCGGGATCGAGTCCATCAGCACCGTCTTCGCGTATTTCAATCCGACTCGTTCGCCGTATTACACGAGCGGATTGGCTGCCTGCGTTGCGCTTTTCTTCGCATGTGATGTGCAAAGAAATGACCTGTGGCTGTGGGTAGCAGTACCGGCTTATCTGGTTGCCGCCCTCACTCTGCTGTTATCGATCGATAGCGGAAACAACCTTACCAAGGAAGAGCATGCGGAACAATTGCGGTTCGCGCGAAGCACGTCCATTAGCGTTGCGGTTCTCGCACTTTCATTCGCTGGAACAAAGATAGCTAACTCAATCGGAGCTAAGGATTCAGTTCCTTACGCGACGTTAGATTTCAAGCTTAATGTGACTATATGTTGTATTCAGATAACGCTATTTGTCCTCTATAACTGGGCTTTGAATAGGTATGACGTTTCCGGAGCAGATCGCAATTACGTTCAAATTACACTACTCACCTCAGCCTTCCTTGGGGACACATGCTGGAACTTGGCACAAGCTACTGAGGCCTCGGACTTGGGAGCTGGTCACCATCAGGCGACAGCTTACGCCCTCGGCTTTTTCTGGGTCTGCTGCGTGGTCTTCTGGATCGCAAAACTCCTAGGTATGCGCATTTTTAGAATTCAGCGTCCCGAGGCAGCTGTTCAGGTTAATGTGGGGGCGGGGGCGGACGGCCCGCAATAGGTCCAGCGACCAGCCGGTGGCCCGTTCCTACGGTACCGGCCGCACATCGATCTTCGGGGCTCTGCACTCTTTCACCGTGGTCGGGCAAGCCTGGTACTGCATGTCTTTCAATATGCAGATTTCAACGGCCGAAAACTCATTCTGCGGGCAGGACACACGAAACGCTCCCACTGGCGCGTTGTTAGCGGTGGCGAACTCCTTCTCGATCTTGGAAGCATTGGTTTGAGCGCTATCGGATGGCTTCTTGAAGTCGTCTGGGACGGTCAGCCCGTTGTAGAGTTTTTCGATCGCGCCGAAATAATCCTGGGTCGAGAGTCCGCTGCAAGTGCCATGCTTGGCCCACTCATGCTGGATCAACACCTTTCCCGGCATGATCGGCATCATGTGATCGACGGTGCTGCTGGCTACAGGCTGCGCGCTGGCACAATCCTCCGGCCACTTCCCGTTGTCGTATTGCGGCCACAGGCCATGCACCACCAGCCCCATGTGCTTTTTGGGATCGCATTCGGCATTTGTCTTTCCGTTTGGATTGGTCGCACAAAACTCCGGCGCCCAGGATAAGGTCAGCAGAAAATAGTCGAAGTCACCAGCCGCTGTGTCGCTCGGAGCGGCGGGCTGCTTCTTGTGTTTCGCAAATCCGTTCGCGGACAGGGAGCAGCCCAGGGCAACCAGCAGGCAAAGGGTGAAGAGCTTTTTGGCCATAGGCTGCACATGTTACAGCACCGTCGGCGGGAAGTCAGTGGAATTGCTTTAGTGCAGGTGGGCTACCTGATCCAAGAGGAAGAGCAGAGCGACGCCAACGAACACAACCAAGGCCATCTTCACTCCCGGCTCGCTGTTAACTTCCGGAATGAGATCGGAGGCGGCGACGTAAATGGTGACGCCCGCTGCCACCGGCAATCCGTAGCTCACCTCATGACGGCCGATCGCCATGGTCAAAACGCCGGCCAGCGTCGCCAGTCCCAGCATGACCGACGCAAACCACGATCGGCGTTTACTGAGCCCGCTCGCCAGCATGACCGAGGTGACGGTGAAGCCTTCGGGAATCTTGTGCAGGAAGACAGCAAGGAAGATGACCCAGCCCAGCCAATTGGAGATCAGGAAGCCTGAGGTGATGGCGATGCCGTCGAAAAAGGTGTGGATCATCAGCCCCACCAGCACCGACATGCGCTTATGCGAATGGACGAACTCGTCGGCGTGGGTCTCTTCGCCGTAATGAAAATGCGGCGTTATCGTGTGCTCAAACAAATGCACGATGAGGTAGCCGGCGAGAATCAGCAATGCGCCTGTGCGACCAGCAAGAGCGAGACTCTCAGGAACCATCTCGACCAACGCGGTCGCCAGCATGAAGCCAGCCCCGAGCGCCACGAAGTAGCGCAGGTAGCGGCGCTCCCACGTCCTCTGCACAATGACCGTGCCGCCAAACACGTTGGCGGCGGCGGCCGTCAGTCCAAGCACGATGCTGGTGAGGATTGGGCCCATGAACAGCGAGAAGGATAGCAGAGTAGTGGTTAGTGGACAGTGGATAGACAAAAGGTGCGAACGCTCGATCCACTAGCCACTATGCCGGATGTGCATAACGTCGCCGTCTTTCACGATGTACTCTTTGCCTTCGAGTCGCAGGGTACCGCGAGAGCGCGCTTCCGCTTCTGAGCCGGCCTCGAGCAACTGGTCCCAGTGAATGGTTTCGGCCCGAATGAAGTGTTTCGACAGATCGGTATGAATAGCACCCGCGGCTTCTACGGCTTTGGAGCCGCGCTCGACGGTCCAGGCACGACATTCGTCCTCGCCTACGGTGAAGAACGAGATAAGCCCCAGCAACTCGTAGGTCTTGCGGATGAGACGCACCAGGCCGCTTTCCTGCAGGCCATAGCTCGAAAGAAATTCCGCCGCATCTTCGTCGCTCATCTCGGCAAGTTCGGCCTCGACCTTGGCGCACACGGCGAGAGCTCCAGTGTTAGGACGCGCAGCGACTTCCGCTATGCCATATTTTGCGACAGCTTCCTCCAGGTCCTTGCTCAACGTCGCACTCTCGCCGATGTTGAGCACGTAGAGGATCGGTTTCTCGCTCAGAAACATGAAGCCGCGAATGCGCTTCTTGTCTTCCGGAGTCATCTCCATCTCGCGAAGCGGGCGTTCCGCCTCAACGTGTTCCTTAGCACGCTTGAGCAGCTCGAACTCCCTTTCGAGCTCGGCCGTCCTCATCTTCTTCAGATCTTTCTCTACGCGCTCCAGGCGCTTCTCGATCTGACCGAGGTCGTTGATGATGAGATCGAGATCGATGTTCTTGATGTCGCGCAGGGGATCAACCGGGCCGACGTGGGGGATCGACGGGTCTTCGAAGGCACGTATGACATGGGCGAGAGCGTCAACGTTTCGCAGATTGGCGGCGAACGTGGTTTCCTTCAGCGCCTCCTGACTGAGGGCGGCGACGTCGGTGTACTCGACGCTGGCGTGAATCAGTTTCTTGGGGTCGTAGAGCGCGGCCAGGCGGTCTAGTCGATCGTCAGGCACCTTGGTGACACCCAGATGGGCTTCGCGCGGACTTCCTGAGCGATGCGCCACCGACTGCTTTGTCAACATGACGAACAGCGAAGTCTTGCCTACCTGCGGCAGGCCGATGATTCCAGTTTTCATAGGATGATGCCTTTATTTCCGCGGCTATCAGTCGTGGACGCGCCGGGCCGGGGAGCGATATTAATTCAAGACAGCGTGACTTGGCCGTGCTCGATCGTTGCCGTCCACCGGGACTCCGAGCAGACAGAGCAAGCTTTTCGACTGAGGCCGACCCTCTATGATAAACGCCGCGCGGTCAGAAAGATAACCGCCAGCCCCAGCAGAAGGACAGCGCTTTCCAGGCGCGTTAACCAGACGTGCAGACGGTTGAATTCAACGCGCCGGGAATCGTCGTGCGGTACGTCGTCGATAGAAACCATCTGGTTGCGCAGATCGAGCATTCGCGTCGAGATGGCGAACATGCTGATTAATGTGAGCACGATCATCGCGCAGACCAGTAGGTTTCGCGCACTAACGAGGTTGGGGACGCCGTTCACGACCTGCGAGTCGATCATCGACGTGACCAGGAAGACAATTCCGCTGCCGAGCCCGATCCAGTGCAGGATGCCGAGACTGCGGCTCACGACCGCACCCGCAAGTTGGCGGCTAGGGAGAATTCCGGGGTGAAAGACAGTAGGCGCGAGTACAAAGGCGAAGAAGGCGATACCTCCAACCCACACGACTAGAGACAGGAGCATCAAGAAACGGACAAGGGACATGAGGACCTCAGGGAAACAGCCATTTTAAACGTTAGGGGCGCCAGGATCCCGGTCTAGCCGCGCACGGCACTCAGGTCCCGGCCACGAAACCCTCGTCAGACGGTTGGGCTGATATGCCACAAGGGTGGAGTGGGCGAGATTACGAAAGTCTGAAACACTGAACTGTTACGTGGTTATCAGCTTGACAACAGTCTAGCAACGGGAAATGCTGTGGAAGGATCGTAGGATCGTCGTCTCGTATGTCTCTTGCAGCGCGCAAATTGGGCAGCGTTGTCCTGTTCCTCGGGCTATGGGTGGCAGTTGGCTCGCAATCTCTCAGCGGCCTTGAGCCGCGCCAAGTCGCAGCGCTGACCCTCGATCCTTCTATCAGCGAAGTGCCGCTCTCGTCTGCCGCTGAGGTGATGTGCGACCCTCACGGCGACATGCCACTGGCAGCGGCCCAGTCGGGTAAGTACAGTCCGCTCACGACCGATCAAGCCACCTCGGATCGATGCCACGGCTATTGGCTCCGCATCAGCCTGCGGGCTACGAGTCTCCCGCCCGGCGGATGGGTGCTGCAACTCGCTCGCGGATGGGCTTACGCTGATCTTTTCCACGAGAAGGATGGCGGCATCTCCATTCTGAAGACTGGCCGGGCACTCCCGCCGCCTAAGCGCGCGCTTGCCTCGAGCTACCTATTGCTGCCTTTGCCGTTGGAGTCCGATCGTGCAGTCACGCTTTACCTGCATTTAGTCGGCGACACCACACCGTATGGCGAGGCGCGCGAGATCGGCGGGACCATCCAGCGGATGGATGCGAATGAGGCAGCTCGTCGCGACGTGTTGTTCGGGCAAGGAATCTACGGCGGAATCATCCTTGCGCTGGTGCTTTACAACCTTATCTTGTATGGCGCAATTGCCGAGCGCGCTTACCTTTATTACTCGCTGTACGTTCTGACGTTTGGCTCCGTTTGGATCGCACGGACCGGGTTCTTCTTTCAGTTCCTGTGGCCGCGTTATCCGGTAATCGAATCGGAATCGCCGTTCTATCTTGTGGCCTTGTCGATCATCTTCGGCAGCCTTTTTGTCCGCCAATTCCTGGCCACGCGCGACCGGTCGAAGTGGGTAGACCGCACACTGCTGTCGATCATCCTGTTCACGGTGGCGTTGTGTGCGTTGAGGATTTCAGGATCGCGCGAAGCTTCCACCCTGCTGCTGGCCTTTGATGGCCTGATCACGACCATCTTCTTCGCAGCTGTAGGCGTGCTTTTCTGGCTTCGTGGCTATCGGCCGGCGCGTTTCTTTCTGGTCGCGTGGGCGGTACAGCTAATCGGGAACCTGCTCTACATCTTTGCTTTCGTGCGCTTCATTCCGTTCAATTTCGTTACCTATAACGCAGCCCAGATCGGCTCAGGCATGGAGAGCATCCTGCTGGCGTTTGCGCTGGCCGACCGGGTGAACCTACTCAAGCGGGAGAAGGAAGAGAAGCAGTTGCGGTACACCCTCGAACTCGAGGAGCAGGTGACGCAACGCACCGAGGAGTTGACCAGCGCGGTGGAGAAGCTGAAAACGGCGTCGATCACCGATCCTCTGACCGGACTGAGCAACCGTCGCCATGTGGATTCCGCGATTCAGCCCTGGATCGCCGAGTTGCAGCGCGACCGCATCCGAAACACGCCCGGTGTTCCCAAGCGGAATATCGCGCTTTGCCTCGCCGACCTTGACCACTTCAAGCTTATCAACGACGGATTGGGCCATGCCGTGGGCGACAAAGTCCTACAGGCGGCGGCCGAGACGCTCCGGCAGAATGTGCGCGCCACCGCCATCCTCACCCGCTGGGGAGGCGAGGAATTCCTGATTCTCGATCATGTCAGCCAGCCGCAAGAAGACCTGTTGATGGCCGAGCGCCTGCGCCAGGCCATCGTCGACGAGCCGCAGCTTATTTTTCCGGAGACCGGCCAGCAGCTTTCGATATCGCTAGGTGTCCTACGCTATCCGTTCTCGGCGGGATGTCCGGAGTTACTGAGTTGGGACCACTGTCTCGCGTTAGCCGATCATGCGCTGTATCGCGCTAAGCGGGCCGGACGCAATCGCTGGCAGTGTTATCGTCCCAATGAAGGCGCTTTGCGTGAGGCCATACAATCGCGCGGCATCGAGGAAGTTCGGCGCCTGGTACGCACGCATACTGACCAGGTGTTCCAGATGGGCTGGATCGAAATAGTCGAGCAAGTCCCGTCCGATGTGCAAGTGTCTTAGACGGCGGTCTGTAACGCCGCCTCCGGCTCCCGCCTTTCCAACAAAATCTCGTGCCGACGTTGCACTGCCTCAGCGGCATTGTTCGCCTGAATAACAAAACTGAAGCTTCATCGTGATGCGCCTTGCGCGATCAGCCTGATGTCCAACCTTGCGGGCGCAAACTGCACGCGCAAGGCAAGATCGGGAACGTTGCTACCCACCCAGTTTGCTCCGGGCGTTCTTATGCACCACGGCCAATCGCCGCGCGTGAAAACTCCCGTTCACCACCGCCGCAATAGCGTCCATCTCGGCGAGAAATCCATCGTGCCCGTGCGACGATTCGAACTCCGTGTAATCGCACTGCACGCCGGCGGCCCTCAGTCGTTCCGCGAGAGCGCGTATGTCTTTCGCCGGAAACAGCCAGTCCGATGAGATACCCACCAGCGAAACGTGGGCCTTGATCCGCTCCAACGCTTCTGCCTCTGACGCATAGCCGTCGTCCCAGCTCAAATGTGTCCATCGGCTTTCGAGATCACGAGGTAGGAGTTCGCATCGAAACGCTTCACGAACTTCTCTCCCTGATGATCGAGATAGCCGGCGACGTCGTAGCGCTCGGCGAAGGAATGCACTGGGTCTTCGCCGTTGCGATTGGGCTTGCTTGCATAGCGCTCGTCGAACAACTCCGCCGACTTGTACGAACACATGCCGATGGCGCGTGCCAGCCCAAGTCCGCGCCCGGGTTGCTCCCCGGGGGCATATTTCCCGCCCTTGAATTCAGGATCGAGTTCGATGGTCTTGCGCTGCAAATGATTCAGCGCCAATCCCATCGCCGACAGCGGCGCCGTGCCAATCGCGATGCAGTGCTCGACGCGCTCGGGATAATCCACCGCCCACTGCAGGGCCTGCATGCCGCCAATCGATGCCCCGATCACGATGCGCAGGCGCTTCACGCCTATTTCGTCCAGCACGTGCGCCTGGGCGCGGACAATATCGCGAATGGTGACCAGGGGAAAATCAGGACCGAAAGGTTTTCCAGAGACGGGATTGATCGAAGGGGGGCCGCTGGATCCGTAACACGAGCCCAGGATATTGGTACAGATAACGCAATCGCGCGAGAGGTCGAAAACGCTACCAAACATCTCGGGCCACCAGTCGGCGACACGGGCCGAGCCCGACAGCGCATGGCAGACAAGCACCGCGTTGTCGCGCCGCTCGTTCAACTCGCCATACACGGCGTAGCGGATGGAGACCGGCTGCAGCGCGCCGCCAGCCTCCAGGCGGAAGGGTGTCCCGTGAGCGAATATCAAGATCGCCCTCCCGTGTTGGTTGCAATGGTTCGCTCATCGCTAGTCTCCCGCCACCTGCGCCGTTGCCACTACCTTCTCTGCCGGCAGTTCGCCAGCTGCACGCGCAGCCGTCGATCAGGTCGGCGACGATGTCGCGAATATCTTCGATACCGACGGACAAGCGCACCAACTCCGGGGTCACGCCGGTTTCGCGCTGTTCGGACTCGCTAAGCTGTTGGTGCGTCGTCGAAGCCGGATGAATGACCAGCGACTTGGCATCGCCGATGTTGGCCAGCAGGCTGAAGAGCTGGGTCAGCGATTAATGAATCGCTTACCGGCTTCGTAGCCGCCCTTGAATGCCGAACGTGATCAGCGCACTGGCGCCGCCGGGCAGATATTTCTTCGCCCGCTGGTAATACTTGCTGGTCGGCAAGCCGGGATAGTTCACCCACTCCACATCCGGATGGCTGGACAAGTACTCCGCGACCTTGAGCGCGTTTTTCGAATGCCGCTCCATGCGGAGATGCAGAGTCTCCGCACCCTGCAACAGAAGGAACGCGTTGAACGGCGACAGGCACGCGCCAGTGTCGCGCAGTCCCTGCACTCGCGCCTTGAGGATGAACGCCAGCGGTCCGAACGCCTCGGTGTACGAGACGCCGTGGTACGACGGATCGGGCTCGACGAAATCCTGGAAGCGTCCCGAAGCCTCCCAGTCAAACTTGCCGCGTCGACGATGACTCCGCCGATGGAGTTGCCGTGGCCGCCGATAAACTTCGTCGCGGAATTGATCACGATGTCGGCTCCCCACTCGATCGGACGGCACAGTGCCGGCGACGCGCAGGTGTTGTCGATGACCAGCGGCATTCCGTTGTCGTGCGCGATCTTCGCCAGTTGCTCGATGTCGGCGATGTCCAGCTTGGGATTGCCCGAGGGTTTCGGTGTACAGCGGCCTTGGTCTTCGGACCGATCGCTTTGCGCAGGCCGTCGAAGTCATCGGCGTCCACGAACTTCACCGTGATGCCCAGCTTGGGCAGCGTGTAGTGGAAGAGGTTGTAGGTGCCGCCGTAGAGCGAAGTGGTCGAAACGATATCGTCTCCAGCAGACGCGAGCGTGGTGATGATCAGGGTTTCCGCCGCTTGCCCCGACGCCAATGCCAGTCCAGCGACGCCGTCTTCCAGCGCGGCGATCCGCTTTTCGAAAACATCGGTCGTCGGGTTCATGATTCGGGTGTAGATGTTGCCGAATTCCTGCAGGGCAAAGAGTCGCGCAGCGTGGTCGGCATCGTCGAACACGTACGACGTCGTCTGGTAAATCGGAACGGCGCGCGACTTGGTTGTGGGATCGGTGCTCTGCCCGCCGTGGATGGCGAGTGTGTCAAAGTGAAATTCCGGCTTATCGCTCATGTGGTGCTCCTCTTCAAGCTGACTTCGCTTTCAAAAACAAAACGACCCACTGTCTTCCGGGACCGTGGGTCGTTTAGGAATCTTAGCGGCTACCTGCTGTTCTCTATTGGCCGCTCCTACGCTCAACCCACAGACTGACACGTGTACACATGCACATAGCCATGGCCATGGCGCTAATCCGTGTCGCGGTGTGAGTGGCGTGAAACATATTGGATTTTAAGTATAAGGATCGGGAGGCAGATGTCAAGCCAGCGCCCACGGCCATACAATCGGACTGCGTTAACCTTTGAATCGCTTTAGCCTCAGATTGCCGTGCCCGAACTGCCTGACATCGTCGTTTACATCGAAGCGCTGCAGAAGCGCATCATGGGACAACAAATCGAACGCATTCGCGTTGTCGCCCCGTCTTTGCTCCGCACCGCGACTCCGCCGCTTCAATCGGCCGAAGGCAAACGCGTGCTTCAAGTCCGCAGAATGGGCAAACGCATCTGCATCGGCTTGGAACACGATCTGTGGCTCGTCCTGCACCTAATGATCGCCGGGCGCCTGCACTGGCGTGAAGCAGGAGCCAAGCTGGTGAGACCGCGCGGCCTCGCAGCATTCGATTTTGCCGACGCTACCCTGCTCTGGACCGAGGCGGGATCGCAAAAGCGCGCGTCTCTCTATGTGGTGGAGGGAGAGAACGATCTGCGCTCTTTGGACCCCGGAGGTCTGGAGGTCCTCGACGCTGACCTCGGCAATTTTTCCGCCATTTTGCAATCCGCGAATCACACGCTGAAGCGGGCTCTCAGCGATCCGCAGATGTTCAGCGGTATCGGCAACGCCTATTCCGACGAAATCCTGTGGGAGGCTCGACTCTCGCCCTTGCAGCTGACGCAAAAGATGACCGCACAGCAGATCGAGCAGCTCTACACCGCGGCCCGCACCACGTTGCAGCGATGGATCGAGCGTTTACGCGCTGAAACCGGAGATCGTTTCCCTGAGAGAGTGACCGCATTTCGTGAGGAAATGGCGGTTCACGGCAAGTACAAACAGAAGTGTCCCCGTTGCGGCAATTTGATTCAGCGCATTCGCTATGCAGCCAACGAGGCGAATTACTGCCCGCACTGCCAGACGGCCGACAAGCTGCTGGCTGACCGTGCCTTGTCGAGACTCTTGCGCGACGACTGGCCCAGGACTCCCGACGCCCTCGAATCGTTCATCGACCAGCGCCGAGGCACCTAAGCGGCGCGGCCCGCAATAAACTCGACGCCGGCATGAAGAGGCACAGACTCGCTCAGTCCGAGTACACGGGAACGTTCTGGCGTTAGCCGATAACCTGACCTAACTGGCTCAATTACTGTGTCGGTGCCGGCGCAGCCTGTTGCTGCGGCGGCGGATTGAAGTTCACCTTCGGCGCTTGCCGCGAACCCTCTTCCGCCTTGAAGTATGCGTCGTTGCGGGTGAAGCCCGATAAGCTGGCTACGATGTTATTCGGGAACAAGCCGATGTACGTGTTGTAGTCCTGCAAGGTATCGTTATAGCGCTTACGTTCAATGGCGATGCGGTTTTCGGTCCCTGCCAACTCGTCCTGCAAGCGCAGGAAGTTCTCGTTGGACCGCAGTTGAGGATAGTTCTCCACCACGACCATCAAGCGGCCCAGAGCTGAGTCGAGTTGCCCGTTGGCGGCGATCTTTTCCGATGGCGTCTTGGCCCCGATCATGGCAGCACGAGCGGCAGCGATATCGCCAAATACCTTCTCTTCGTGGGAGGCGAATCCCTTCACCGTCTCCACCAGGTTGGGGATGAGGTCGGCACGGCGTTGCAGCACGACGTCCACCTGCGACCACGCGGAATTCACCGCCTCCCGCTTGCGCACCATCTCGTTACGATGGCTAACAAACGTGCTGCCAAACCAGAACAGCACCAGGACAACGATGATGAGAATGATCACTCCGGTTTTCATATTCGTCTCGCTTTCACTTAGACCGTGCCGAATTGCGTGCCGGCATCTGCCTTACTAGTGCTTGTGCCACTGCCGTTTGGGAACCTTTACATCCAGCCCATGAGCTACGGCCAAAATGGCGTCCATATACGCGTGATAAATCTCGCGAACATTGTCTACGTGCTGGCCATCGCTGCGCAACTCCAGCACCGAGCGTAGGGGCTGCACGTTGAAGCCGAACACCTCGGCCGCATGTTCCAGCACTTTGGGCTTGGCGTGCGGCGGGTTCTCTCCCAGCGCGATCAGCGCGTGGCGGAACAGCGTCACCACGCTGGTCACAGATCTCCCCAGCACCGCCTTGAGTTCGTCATCGCCGTCGGCGGTCAGCAGAAGGTGGTGCCGCAACCGCAGCAGGGTGGTACGTAGATCGTGCTCTACCTCCACCCGGTGCAGGTTCATCGGCACCGTGATGCCACTCACCACGTCATCGCCGTACAGCGTCTTGTGCGCCGCCTGAATGTCGAGCATCTCGATGGCGAACACGTCCGCCGACTCGCGTAGCTCTTCTAAAGTCATGATCGTCGGAGGCCGCAGTTTTTCCTCGCGACTCCACCAGGACAGCACGCCCGTCAGTGCTGGAAAAACGCTTGGCTTCATGTTACGCAGCACAACCATCACGTTCACATCCGAGTATTGCTCGTGGTAGTCGTCGCGCGCCGCAGAGCCATAAAGCACGACGGAAACCAGGTTATCGCCGCACGCGTAATGGATACGGCTCACCAGCTCCTGCAACTTGTCTTCTGGCTTCTTCACCATGTTCGCTCCACGCAGCCGGACTACCAGCTGCCACCGGCGCCGCCGCCGCCGCTCGATCCGCCACCGAAACCGCCAAATCCTCCGCCCCCACCGCCGCCCCAGCCCCCGGAACTGCCACCGTAGCCACCGCCCCAACTTCCGCCGCGGCCCATGCCACTGCCGAGGAGGATCCAAGGCAGCGCACTGCCCATTCCTCCGCCGCTACCTGTTCCGCGGCCGCCACCCTTGCCGGCACGCGAAAGCGCGCGAATCAACAGGAAGATCCCGCCAAAGATCACCCAAGCCAGCCACCACGGAGTTTCCTTCGTCGGAGGCCTCGCCGCACGCTGGGGAATGCCCGTTAGCTGCACGCCTGCATCCGCTGCGATGAATTGTGCGATACCGGTCGCGCCCACTAGCGCCGCGGCGCTGTAGTCGCCCTTGCGCAGATCGGGAACCATGTCGCGTCCCACATCGCCCGCGCGGGCGTCATTAATCACCGGTTCCAGACCGTAGCCGACCTCAATCTTGTACTGCCGGTCTTTGGGAGCGATGAGGATGAGTACGCCGCGATCGTCCTTCTTGGAGCCCACACCAAGATGCTTGTAGAGATCGGCAGCGTAGTCCTCGCGCGTCTGGCCTTCCAGAGAGTTGACGGTAACGACGGCTAGCTGCGCGCCAGTCTTCTGCTGCAATTCGGTACAAAGCAGTTCGATTTTCTGACGGGTCGCGGGATCGATAACTTGGGCCAGATCCGTGACGTAGCCCTGCGGCTGGATATCACTGATCTTTTCGCCGTGGGCCGCGACGCAAAACGCAATCAACAAGACTGCAAACCATGCCAGACGGCTACGGACGAACGCACTCCCCGCGTACGCGGATTTCTGGGGACTCAACATGCACAACAACCGTAGAGAAGGCGGCGTGCAGTGTCAAGGAAGCGCCCGGAGCGCGATCAGCGGATTCCCAATTTGGCGCTCAATCCTTGGGTTCTGGGTTTTTTTGGTGAAGCATCCGTGCGCTGGACGCGGAAATCCTTTGGCTTAGAGTCGCGTGGTCAGGGATTGTCGGGATCGCTACGTGTCTCCGTCGCGAAGGCCCTGGAACATCGGGGCCGTCTCAGAATCCAGATTGAAGAAGTGAGCAGCACGGCATAGACTCCGGAGAGAACTGGGCTGAGCTCCAGTGTGAGACTCCCCGCACCAGCGAAGCTGATCCTAGATGCCCTCAATAATCCTTAGCGCGTGCGTGCTGGTGGCCCTCACGGTTTTCGTGCATACTGCGGGTATCGCGGTACTGCTCCGACGCTTGACGAGCTTGTACGCTCTGCAGCCAAACAACGTCTGGCCTGTCATCCGGAGGCTACTCCGCATTATCTGGTGGCTGATCCTCCTCCACCTGGCGGAGATTTCGATCTGGGGATTGTTCTATCTGTGGCGTGGCTTCCTGGCTAATGCCGAAGCGGCGTTCTACTTTTCCGGAGTCACCTACACGAGCCTTGGTTACGGCGATGTGGTGCTGGCGAAACCGTGGAGGCTGCTCGCACCAATTGAAGGCTTGGTTGGCGTCATGATGTGCGGCTTGTCCACAGGTTACTTCTTCGTCGTCGTGAGCCGCATCCATCAATGGCGGCCCCTGGAGGCCACCGACGTTCCCATCACAGAAAAAACACAACCTTAGCGAGCGACGGTTTTAGACACTCGCAACGATTCTCGCGACCTTGTTGGGGGTGGTGCTTTGCAGTGTCGCGGGAATCTGGTTACGTTGAAAATAGTGATAAAGGTCACTGACAATAAATCGCCAAGGCATACACAATCCAGACTGAGCCTTCCCGATTCAGGTTAGGTTGCGACTTGTGCCGTTCTCGCCAGCGCTGCGATCAACTCTCTGCATAAGAACCAAGGACTAACATGACAACTGCTGCTATCTTCGTCTTACTTCTCTTTAAGTATGCCCTCGTATCAAAAAGGGTATCGCAGACACCGATCACCGCCCCTATTCTTTTCACTGCTGCGGGAATGGTACTGTCTTCGCACTGGATGCGTGTTATCGCGGCTGGTGTGACCAACAATGTGTTCCTCCGGCTGGCCGAGTTAGGTTTGGTGCTATTGCTATTCACCGACGCCAGTCAAAC
Organism: uncultured Acidobacteriaceae bacterium; assembly: GCA_963699185.1. Taxonomy (GTDB): domain Bacteria; phylum Acidobacteriota; class Terriglobia; order Terriglobales; family Acidobacteriaceae; genus DASRAA01. The sequence goes on from OY969419.1 coordinate 4,738,715, forward strand.
CGATCTCACAGTGTTGCGGAATATCGGAACGCTGCCCGGTCGCTTGCTGAGCGTAGGAATGCTTTTGACCATACTTCTAGGCGGCATTTTTGCCCGACTGGTGTTTCCCGGCCTGTCAATTTGGGAGGCAGGCATTCTGTCCGCCATTCTTGCCTCGACCGACGCCGGGCTCGGCCAGGTTGTCGTCACCAGCCCGCGTGTGCCAATGTCCGTTCGCCAGGCGCTCAACGTTGAAGCCGGGCTCAACGACGGACTGTCGGTGCCGTTCATGTTGTTCTTCATGGCCATTGCGGCGGCCAAGATTGAAGGCGGGGCGGCCAGCTTGCTGCAGTTCATGGGGGAGCAATTAGGGTTAGGTGTGGTTGTAGGGATCGCGGTCGGCCTGATCGGTGGCTGGTTGCTGCGCACCGCTACTCGCCGAGGTTGGTTAGCCGAATCGTTTCAACAGATCGCCGTCGTCACGTTACCCCTGCTTTGCCTGTTGTTGGCGGAAATGGTGGACGCCAGCATGTTCATTGCGTCCTTCGTCGCGGGTCTGGCTATACAGATACCGTTCAAAGAAGCAGGGAAGCACAGCGTCGAGTTCGCCGAAGAGTGGGGACAGATGTTTAATCTTGCGGTGTTCTTTATGTTCGGCATGATCGTAGTGCGCTATTGGTCACAATTCACGCCAGCCAGCTGGGTCTATGCCGTCCTGAGTCTGACAGTAGTGCGGATGCTGCCGGTCGCAGTCGCGCTCATTGGGACACACCTCAGCCGACCTTCCGTTATCTTTATGGGCTGGTTTGGCCCGCGCGGGCTTGCGTCGATTGTCCTGGGATTGGTGTACCTGGAGCAGGAACTTCATCTCCCTGGCGAACCTGCAATTCGAGCTGCCGTGATGGCGACGGTGGTACTGAGCATCTTCCTCCACGGGCTCAGCGCGATGCCGGGCATCAGCATCTATGCCCGTAAAGTGGCCGCTCTCGATTCCTCTGCGCCGGAGCGCCAGGCGATCGGAGCGTAATGGCTCATCGCTCTTTGACATTTACTGCCCTAATTTCGGCGGGCATGGCCTTAGGAATTCACACACAGTAATGGCTCATGTAAGGCTATGCTCGCGCGCTACTCAGGCCTCGATTCGTCTTGCCGAGCCGCCAAGCGCAATACGCCGGTGGTCAGGCGCGTTCCGAACCGTCAGAAATATTGCTGTTCGTAGCAAGTCAAAATGTCCGCTTTTCATAGCAAGTGAAATGTCCGGTTTTGGTTTTGGGTTTACTCATATACCCGCCGTCGTCGCTGTGGGAAAGTGGGAATCCCGCGCTCTGGGCGGGATTTCCAAGCGCGGGGGAAAAGTCGGTTGTTTGACTTTTCCACGGTGCGTCTTTTCCACAGCGCTTGCCGCCGCGTTTTGGGTTGACCTGAAGGCCACGCCTTGGGCGCTATAACGTCCCAGCCGATGCGGCCCGTGGGTGAGGCTGATGCTCCCGTCCAGGTGCCGGTGCACCATGACATTGCAGCCGGCCAGCGTCCCTCGCCACTGCACCCGCTCAATCTGTAGCTGCAGGTTCTGAAAACTGACGGTGTTGTCGCGATTTACCGTCCGCTCAAACTGCAGGGAGAAGACCAGGTCCAGATGTTTGCGGGGGCACGGGAGAAACGCGTTACCGCGTTGCGCCGGCGCCACCTGAAAACGACCATTGAACTCGGCGATGTATTCATCCCGCAGAAACCCATTGGCCGCTTCCAGCGTGGTGATCCCGTGCAGCCGCAGCTCCTGTGGCAGCCGTCCCTGCCAGGTCCCGAAGCTGCGCTCGCTACGGCCCCGCGCCTGCGGCGAGTAGGCCGGGATCATCTGCACTCCTAACTCGCGCAGCGCCCGTCCCACCTGCGTTAAGCGATGGGGATCGACCTTGCCTCCTACCTTCGGCGTCAGCCAAAAATGGCTGCCCCGGTCGCTGTACAAGGCGCAGAACAATCCCTTGCGCTCGATGACTTCCCGCAACCCGGCCATCACCGTCGCCGTCGATTCTTCCTCCACCAGTTGCGCATAGTAGATCTCGCTGGTCGCGTCATCCAGGATGACGATCAGGTCGTACCAGCGCTCGTCCTGGAACCAGCGATGACGGCTGCCGTCGATGTGCAACAGCATGCCCGGCAGCGGACGGCGTTCCCGCCGCTTACGATGCACCCCGCGCTTGCGGCCCCGCGCTACCAGTCCGGCTCCCTGCAGAGCTTGTTTCACCCAGGTGTAGCTCAAATCGATCTGGTGCTCGGCACTCAGCTTCTCGTGAAAATGCTGTACGTTTAGATCGAAATAGCGATCCCGATACAGCCCCAAGACCTGCTCGACCGTGGCCAGAGGAACTCGCTTGGGGGAAGGCTGTCCCCGCCGCCGGTCGAACAACCCGTCGTAGCCAAACTCTTCCAGTCGCTCCCGCCAGCGCCGCATCGACCGATCGCTGATGCCGATGATCTCGGCCGCCTGCCACCAGGTGAGCTTCTTCGCCATGGCCCGTAAGATCACTTCTTGCACTTTCATCGCCCGCTCCATCGCGGCCTTCGAGTAGCAATCCATGCTTGGCATGGTCTCCTACTCTCGCCGCCTGCAAAGCGGACAGATCACGTGCTATCTCAACCGGACATATCATGTGCTACCGACACCGTCAGAAATATTGCTTGCGTATCTCCGAGATTGGACGCAAACTTTGCCTGCCATGCCCACCATCGCTACTTCGCTTCCTCTGGTTGCGTTCGTGTGCCTGCTGAGTGGTCAAATCGCGGGCCAACTCTCACCCAACGCCGACTCGACCTATGTGCAACTGCGAAACGTCGCCCTCCAGCCCCAAGGCGTTACCGTCGACAAGATCACGCTGAAGCGCGACGCAGCCACCTTTCAACTGAACTCGGGCACCATCTGCTTCCTGAATCCCGTTCGCGACAAAGTTACGGGAGCGGTCTTCATCGGCGAAGGTAGGTTGCTACTCAACCCGCCACTGCCTTCAGAACAAGCGAGTCTGTCAGTGCTCACCAGAGAAAAGGAATACAGCGAGAGTTTCGATCAGCTTGTCCTGCGCTTCACCGACGGCACCTACGGAGAGCTCAAGGCCGCAGGGAAGCCGGCAGGCGCAACGTGCGATCCCACAGTCCTTCGTAACAGCGAGAAGGCCTCGCGGAAGGAGCTGCGCTATAACCTCGATGCTCGCATTTGGCAGGACGTCCTCAGCTCCGAGCCCGGAGGACTATTTGTCGCTTTTGTCCACGGCAAGCATTACGACGGCAAGACGCTGTTCGTCATCGACCCGCATGGCGCGCCCTCGGTCGAGCCAGAAGAAATCAAGCTCGAAACCTACAACGAGAACAAAATGGGGATATGGGCTGCGTTCCACTACAGCTCGGAGTACGCCAACGGAACCGCTTCTAGGGAGACTCTGAACAAGTACTCCGATTTCCACCGATCTGCAGGCTAGAGTGAGAGGAAATTTGGTGGAGGCCTGTAGAGCGATGAAGCAGCAGACACTGGCGATGGCGAACGGGTTCGAGCCGTACGCGAAGAAGACGCGGCGTGCTTTGTTTCTGGAAGAGATGGAACAGGTAGTGCCGTGGGCCCAGTTGTGCGGCTTGATCGAGGCTCACTATCCAAAAGCCGGCAACGGGCGGCCCCCGGTGGGGCTGGAGCGGATGCTGCGCGTGTACTTTCTCCAGCAATGGTTCAACCTGTCGGACCCTGGGCTGGAAGAGGCGCTGTACGACTCGGCGGTGATGCGGCAATTTGTGGGCATCGATCTGGGGCGGGAACCAGTGCCGGACGAGACGACGGTTTGCAAGTTCCGTCACTTGCTGGAAGAGCACGGTTTGGGCGGGGAGATTCTGCAGACGGTGAACCTGTATTTACAGAGCCGGGGAGTGCGGATCATGACCGGCACCATCGTCGATGCAACCATCATTCATGCCCCCAGTTCGACCAAGAACCGGGGGCAGAAGCGCGACCCTGCCATGCACCAAACGAGGAAGGGCAAGCAGTGGTACTTCGGGATGAAAGCACACGTGGGCGTGGATAGTAAGACGAAGATGATTCACAGTGTGGTGGCGACAGCGGCCAACGTGGCGGACAGCACGGTATTGCCGGAGTTACTGCACGGGGAAGAGTCGAAGGTTTGGGGCGATCAGGCCTATCGGGGGCAAACGGAAGCCATGCGGGAAGTTGCGCCCGGAGCGCAGGACATGACCCACAAGCAGTACCGTTTCAAGGACCGCGTCGACGAAATAGAACGAGCCAAAAACCGCACCAAGTCTCGCGTGCGCTCGAAAGTGGAGCACGTGTTTGCGGTAATGAAGCTGAAGTTCGGGTTTGTGAAAGTGCGCTATCGAGGATTGAAGAAGAACGCCAACCGGGTGTTCGCCACCTGCGCCCTGGTCAACCTGTTCTTGGTACGCAAGAAGCTGCTGTACTCAGCGGCGTAGTGTCTTTCCAGGACGCCCGACTACCGGAACGGGGCCAGCCGGAGGGCTCAAAGAGCCAGTGGGGATGAAGGCATCGATCTGAACCTCACCTTTCAAGGCATTCCCGCTTGAAAGACAGGGGGTAGTTCAGAGGTTCCCTAGCGCGCAGAAGAACGGCGTCATCCACATCGACCATCAGAAGCTGGACACGGAAATCGAGAAAAACGGGCGGCTGACGGGCAAGGCCGCTACCACGATGGTTGCCCTCGTTCCCAGCGTGCAGGCGGTGCAATTCTCGCTCTTCCCATCGTTGCGAGTATCAAGCGTGACCGGGCAGAACGGAGAGCAGCTCAATTTCGTGCAGGAAGACAAGCTGGAGGATCCGCAGTTCTGGGTGGTCCTGCCTAAAATGTTGGCCAAGGGTGAGCAGTACACCGTTACTACAAATTACGCCGGACCCAACGCGGTAACGGACGAGGGCAACGGAAACTACTATCCGGTCACGCGCGAACATTGGTATCCAAATTCGGCAAACGGCCATTTGGGTGAGTACACCAACTATGACCTCACATTCCGGAGCCCGAAAGGCGTTAAGGTCATCGCAACCGGCACTCCTGTGACCGAATCCACGGAAGCCGGCCGTGAAGTCTCCTCCTGGAAGAGTGAAGCTCCGATGACGGTCGCCGGCTTCAATCTCGGTGACTTCAAGAAGGAAGAGTTAAAACTTGATAAGCCTGACATGCTCGTGCAGTCATACGCCAATAGCAATCCGCCGAGTATGATCGTCGGGGTTCAGAACACCGGCGCCCTCGGCAGTATGAGCACGGTCCTCTTGAATAAGAAAGCTCTCGCGGAGGGAGTGCTTGCCTTACGCGTATATTCCGACTACTTCGGAGACTTGCCGTACAAGCGCCTGGCGATGACCCAGCAAACCGCGACAAACTACGGCCAGTCGTGGCCGGAGCTGGTCTACCTGCCAATCACCTATCTGTTTGACGACACCACTCGCCACTATATTGGTCTGGATGATCCTCGCGGTTATTTCACCGTAGTTGCTCCTCACGAAGTCGCGCACCAGTGGTGGGGACACGACGTGGGATTCAACTCGTATCGCGACCAGTGGATGAGCGAAGGTTTTGCGGAGATGTCGGCCTCGTTATACGTGCAGGCCGTCTATAGCAAGGAACCCCAGAAGTTCACCAAGTTCTGGAACGATGAGCGGGAGTTGATGACCAGCCGCAACAAGGAGGGCCTCCGCCCTATTGATGCCGGGCCCATCACCATGGGGTATCGCTTGAGCAACAGTCGTGAGGTGTTCGACATCTATCGGCGATTGATCTACCCCAAGGGCGCCTACATCCTGCACATGGTGCGAATGATGCTGTGGGACCGCAAGGAAGGCGATCAGCGCTTCAAGCAGACGATGCAGGACTTCGTGACCACCTACGCCGGCCATGCCGCTACCACCGAGGACTTCAAGGCGATGGTCGAGAAGCACATGACGGCCGCCATGGACCTCGAAGGCAACCACAAGATGGACTGGTTCTTCAACGAATATGTCTACGGAACCGCGTTGCCTACGTATAACTTCGACTACGCATTTGAGACGGCTGCCAACGGCGATGTGGTGTTGGCTTTCAAGTTTGCGCAATCGGGTGTCGATGCCAACTTTCGCATGCTGGTTCCCATTTACCTGGAACAGGCGAATGGTCAGGTTATAAGGCTCGGCTCAGCGCGGCCGATTGGCAACATGACGGTCGACCAGAAGATTCCGCTGGCCGGTCTGAAAGAAAAACCGCGGCGGGCCATGATCAATTACCATAGCGACGTTCTAGCGACGAATTAACTCCGGCAGGCCTGCAGACAGCTAGCTGCCCAGCGCCGTCAGCACCGTTTCGGCTTTTTGTCGCTGTCTTCTTTCCAGCCACTTCATCCACGCGTCGAGTCCTTCGCCAGTCGTGCTCGATACTTCTATGATCTCCATCCCCGGATGTACTCGCCGCGCATTCTCTTTCGCCAACTCTGCCGAAAACGGCACGTAAGGCAGCAGGTCGATCTTGGTGAGCACCATCAATTCTGACTTGAAGAAAATCGACGGATACTTCAGGGGCTTGTCTTCGCCTTCGGTCGTGCTCAGCAGCACGATCTTCGCGTCTTCACCCAGATCGTAGCTCGAAGGACACACGAGGTTTCCTACATTTTCCACCACGAGCAAATCGAGGTCTTCCAGCTTCCAATCGATCAGATGGCGCTCCACCATCTTCGCGTCGAGATGGCACGTTCCGCCGGTGACAATCTGCTTTACCGGAAAGCCATACTTGGCCAGCCGCTTGGCGTCGTTTTCCGTTTGCAGATCGCCGGTAAGCACCGCGACACGCGCGCTTTTGTCCATGCGCTCCAGGGTCTTCTCCAGCAGCAGGGTTTTGCCCGATCCCGGCGAACTGACCAGGTTCACACACAGTACTCGCTGCTCGCGATAGCGTTCCCGTAGTTGCCCGGCAAGAATCTGGTTCTCGTTCAGGACTTTCTTTTCGACTTCAACACGGCTCATTCGTCCACTTCCATGTACGCGATGTCCAGCTCTTCCCCGCCGATGCACTGGGTCGCGAACTCTCCGCACTGCGGACATTGCGGATCATAGTCGGTCATGTGGAATTCATGCTGGCATTTCGGGCAGCGTTGTACCCGCGGGATGGACTCAACCGCCAGCACCAGCCCCTCCCAATCGGTGTCTTTGACGATCGCCTCGAAGCCGAATTGCAGCGAGTCAACATCAACCCCGGCGAGCTCACCGATCTTGACTCCCACTTTGGTGATACGCGCGCCCGGGCGCCGATTGGCTTCCGCCTGAACGCATTCCAAAATCGATGTCGCGATACCTAATTCGTGCATGAAACCCAACGCCTAGTTAAGACAGGCCATTGTCGCACGAAGGAGTCTCCTGTGTGCCGCCTCGCTGTCCAGTTTTGGACATTGTTCTGAACGCGATACAGTACCGCCACTATCTTTGGATTTCAGGAAACATTTTGCCGCGGATTGCGTCTATCAACGCAGGGCAGGCATTGGTCTGTCCCGGGGGCTCGTGTACTTCGAGGCGCGCGACATGCTGAAAAGCTGGGGTCGAGTCTGGGCGATCGGGTTTGTGCTGTGGACGCTGCTGGCGTTCCTCAGTGCCGCGGGCGCGCACGTGTATATGGCTTCCATGGGCACCCCGATTAGCTGGGCGCAACTGCTGGCCTGGAACATCACCATTTCCCTCATCTGGTCGCTGCTGACGCCGATTGTTTATGAACTCTCGCGCCGGTACGCTTTCGACCGCGTTAGTTGGAGGCATTCCCTCCCCATTCACGTCGTTGCCAGCGTAATACTCACCTTCCTCGGCGCAGTCACGCTCGTGCTGGTGGACCCCCTGGTGACGTGGACCAAAGAGCCTAGCGTTCCGTTCTTCGCGCACGTGTTGTCGCGCACCTTTATTGACATCCAGCGCTACTGGTACATCCTCCTGATCACCCAGGCGATCGCGTACTACGGGAAATACCAAGAACGCGAATTGCTCTCCTCTCAGCTCGAGGCCCAGCTCGCCCGAGCCCAGCTTGAGGTGCTGAAGATCCAACTCGAACCTCATTTTCTCTTCAACACACTCAACTCCATTGCGGCTCTTGCCCGCTATGACGGCGAGGCCGCAGAGCGCATGACGCTGCAACTCGCCGACCTGTTGCGTATGTCGCTCGACGGAGTGGGCGTACAGGAAGTCCCTCTGCAGCAGGAGCTGATGTTCCTGCAGAAGTACGTCGACATCCAGCAGACGCGCTTCAGGGATCGTTTGCAGGTGGAAACCGCCATCGACCCAGGCACTGTGGACACACTTGTGCCCAACTTGATTTTGCAGCCGCTGGTGGAGAACGCCATCCGCCACGGTATCGGTCCGCGCCGCGCGCCCGGACTGATTCGTATTTCCGCCTGGCGCGATCACGACGACGTGTGGATGGAAATCCGTGACAACGGAGTCGGCTTTGCCCGCGGACGCGGACCAGCCCCTCGCGAGGGCGTGGGTCTCCGTAACACTCGCGGCCGGCTGCAGCAGCTCTATAACGAAGATCATGCCATGGTGCTGGAAGACGCGCCTGGCGGCGGATGCATCGTGAAGATCCGCGTTCCCTATCGAACCACTAATGACAAAGAGGAGGTCACTGACGCCCATGTCCATTCGAGTGTTGCTTAGCGACGATGAAGCGCTCGCCCGCGAGCGTCTGCGCAGCCTGCTGGAAGAAGAGCCTGACCTGGAGGTTGTCGCGGAATGCGGGGACGGCAATTCCGCGATCGCACTCATCCAGCGCGAACAGCCGGACCTCGTCTTTCTCGACGTCCAGATGCCCGAAGTCGACGGCTTCGGCGTGGTCGAGGAACTACAGAAGCAGGGCAATCTGCCGCTGACCATCTTTGTGACCGCCTACGATCGCTATGCCATGCGCGCCTTCGAAGTGCATGCACTCGACTACCTGTTGAAGCCGGTCAACAAGCAGCGCCTTGGCGAAGCCCTCGGCCATGTCCGCAAGCAGTTATTGCACCCATCGGACGCCATGTTTCAGAAGCGCGTGCTGGCCATGCTGGGCGGCCTCGATGCCCGCCAGCAGGCTCCCGATCGCATCGTGGTGAAAGCTGACGGCGAAATCGTGTGCTTGAAGCCCAACGAGATCGACTGGGTCGAGTCAGCAGGAAACTACGCCTGCCTGCATGTTGGCAACGTCACTCATATCCTGCGCGAAACTATTACAGCGCTGGAGAACCGCTTGGGTGCGCGCCAGTTCCTGCGCGTGCATCGCTCCACACTGGTGAATGTTGACCGCATCAAGACCCTGAAGCCATCGCTGTATGGTGACTACTCGATCCTCCTGCGCGATGGCACCAAACTCACGCTCAGCCGCGGCTTCCGCGAGTCAGTCCTGCGGCGGCTGGGAACGACCTAGCACGATCTCCCACACTGTGGGGGTGCCCAGGTTCGCGCCGTTCGTAGCGCCAACCTGGGCGTAAGATTCTACGCGGACTACTTGGCTGCGCACCGCGACTCATGCGACCATACCCGGAAGGAATACCGTATGGACCTCGACTATTACCTGCTCAAAACCGAGCCTTCGGAATACTCGTTTGCTGACCTGCAACGCGATAAGGTGACCATTTGGGACGGCGTAACCAATCCTGTTGCGGTCAGAAACCTGCGCGAAATGGAACCCGGATCACTCTTGATCATCTACGAGACCGGAGACCACAAGAGCGCCGTGGGAACCGCTTCGGTTGTCTCGGTCGATGCGGCCGATCCCAAGAAGCCGCTAGTGAAGATCAAGGCCGGAAAGCCGCTCCCACAGCCGGTTTCCCTGGCGCAGATCAAAACGAACAAGCTGTTCGCCGATTCCCCCCTAGTGCGCATCGGACGGCTCTCCGTTGTCCCGCTGACCGCGCCGCAATACAAGTTACTGACGGGAGAGTAGCACCGGCAAATTCGAGGAATGGATCGGATAGCAATTTCCCTTGCGCCCCGCACGAGCTCCGCGTACACTCAGCGGCACCATCCTGTCTGGCATCCTGTTCTTCAGATCAACTAGGAGACCTGAATGAAGATCCGTAGCATCATTTCGGTTGTAGTGCTTAGCCTGCTGGCTCTCAGCCTCGGCTTTGCCGCCGAGAACCCTAACATAGGCACTTGGAAGCTCAACGAGGCCAAGTCTAAGATTCCCGCAGGCGTTGGCAAGAACACCACCGTGGTGTACTCCGCTGCTGGCAGCGACATCAAGGTCACTACCGATGGCGTGGATGCCTCCGGCAAACCGACGCACTCCGAGTGGACTGGCCAGTTCGACGGCAAGCCCTATCCCGTCACCGGCATGTCCACCGTGGACGCGCGCGCGGTTACGGCCAAGGGCGACCGCATCCTGGACATCGTCAACATGAAGGACGGCAAATCCGTAGGCACCGGCAAAGTTGAGCTGGCCAAGGACGGCAAAAGCCGCTCGCTGGAAACCGAAGGCACCTCACCCGACGGCAAGAAGTACAAGGCCAAGTTCGTGTACGACAAGCAGTAGGCGCACGCACTCTAATTGCTCCAGGTACCCGTTCAAGCAACCGGCTTGAGCGGGTCTTTATTGTAACCCAGGAAACCGGGAGTGCTGAGACCGCCCGGAATCGCGATCCAACAGGTGCGCATCTTTTCGTCAGCTCATGGGAGTTTTCCTTGCGCGCCGTCCCGCCTCCGCTTAAACTGACGCGGCACCACCCAAAGCCGTTTAAATCCAATGGGAGATTCCATGAAAACCAGGTCCATCATAGTTACGTTCGTACTAGGCCTCCTCGCTCTAGGTGTCAGTTTTGCCCAGAATCCCAACATGGGCACTTGGAAGCTTAACGAAGCCAAGTCCACGATCCCTGCTGGCGTGGGCAAGAACACAACCGTGGCGTACTCCGCCTCGGGCAGCGACATCAAGGTCACCACCGATGGCGTGAACGCTGCGGGCCAGCCGTCGCATACCGAGTGGACCGGCCAGTTCGACAAGAAGCCGTATCCGGTGACGGGCGACCCGAATGTGGACTACCGTGCCTACAAACCCAAGGGCGATCGATTGCTGCTTCTTGCCAACATGAAGGGCGACAAGACGGTGAGCAACGGCAAGATCGAGCTGGCCAAGGATGGCAAAAGCCGTACCCTCGAAATCACTTACTTCGCCGCAGACGGCAAGAAAACCAAGAAGACCCACGCCAAGTACGTTTACGACAAGCAGTAGCTGGCCGATGTCCCACATTGTGGGACTTGTGCTGCGAGCCCGCCCTGTTCGCGTTCTCCGGACAGGTTGGGAACCGACAGGTTGCAAGGAGCCATCCATGAGCACCACTCGTATTCGCATAGTGGTTGACTTCGACATTTACGATGGCAAGCTCGACGAGCTTGAGGCCATCGCGAAACAGATGGTCGCGGAAATCGAGCAGGAACCCGGCACCCTGGCCTACCACTTCTTGCTGAGCGCCGATCGCAAGCGTTGCCGCATAGTCCAGGGCTATGCCGACCAGGCAGCCATCACGGCGCACTTTATCGAGGGCCGCGCGGTGCACCAGCATATCTTCCAACTCCAGCAGGTGGCTCTACCTACCCGCATGGAAGTCTACGGCGATCCCGGCCCGAAGGTCGCGGCCATGGCTGCCGACTTCGCCGTCGAAATCTTTACCGGGTGGATAGGCTTCGACCGGTAAAGCCCTCCCTCGGGTGTAGTGGCCGAGTGTATCATTTAGGCAACTTGCTGCGGCAAATCTGCAACAATCGCGAAAAATGCTGTTCACGCGTCATTTGTTTTCAATGGCTTGGGCGGAAATTGTTCGCATGTCATTGATTTACAAGCGTGTTATAGCTATCCATATCTGCCGTAAGGACTTATATGTGCAAGTTTTTGCGCATTCCCACGCTGCACCAGGGTTCGATATTTCAAAGAGCCGCCGAAGCCAGCGAACAGAACAGACCCCGAGCCGTTGGCCGCCGCCGGATGGCAACTTACGTCACGACGAGTTCCGCCTGTGAGGCAATACGCCCCAGTTTCATGGATAAAGCAGCCCGGGAGTGGAAGTCACGCAAAATCCGTCCGGCAAGTAAACTAAAGTAACCAGTTAGGATCGGGGGATTGAAAAGACCCAATGGGTATAGTTCCGTTAAGCGCCAGTCCTAGCTACCCGCCTAACTCCGCCCAATTCCGGCTGATATGGTTTGTGTTGCGGTTTCTACGACTTTGCTCCGAGTAATCTCGCGGACGTCAGTTCCTTCCGCAGCCAAGTCAGCAATACGAAACGCACGCTCAAAGAACATTCGAGTGGTCAGGTAGCCGGTCATAAACCCAAGTACGGTGAAGTAGACGATGACAGCGCTGATCAACGGTGCCACTTGCTGGTCGCTCCCAGCAATTAACACAGAGTAGTGATAAATCGTACCGGGGATTTTTCGCAGTTCAACCAGTCCCACTCCTACAACGATCTTGGTGAGCCAATCGGAAACGTCATCCAGGTTTGTAATGATCAATAGTTCGTAGGTTGGAGGCACCGCCGGGGCGCCTGTGGCAGCTCCAGATTGTGTAGTTCCCGAACGAGCAGGTTTTTGAAGTACGCGCGGAATACCGAAGAGGAAGCCGGTTAGTGCACCCGCGGTGTAGCAAGCTAGGGCACAGAAGAATATGCTAAACACGTACTCCTGGTGTTTGATAACCGCCCAGATGGCTATGACCACGACCCAATGAGGAATCCGGAGACCGCCGTTATTCGAGTGACATTCAGGTCCTCGCGCAGCTCATCAGACATGGAAACTTCATAATTCGTCCCGTCGGACTCGGGTTTTGAAGCGTGCCGCTTATTTCGGAGAATCATCTTGATCTACCACGGGCCAGGTGGGAACCAATGGTAAGCGCAACACTTTACCGCTGTCTGTTCACTCTGTCTACATTAATCTCGCAGCATTGTCGGTAGCACATGATATGTCCGGTTGAGATAGCACGTGATCTGTCCGCTTTGCAGGCGGCGAGAGTAGGAGACCATGCCAAGCATGGATTGCTACTCGAAGGCCGCGATGGAGCGGGCGATGAAAGTGCAAGAAGTGATCTTACGGGCCATGGCGAAGAAGCTCACCTGGTGGCAGGCGGCCGAGATCATCGGCATCAGCGATCGGTCGATGCGGCGCTGGCGGGAGCGACTGGAAGAGTTTGGCTACGACGGGTTGTTCGACCGGCGGCGGGGACAGCCTTCCCCCAAGCGAGTTCCTCTGGCCACGGTCGAGCAGGTCTTGGGGCTGTATCGGGATCGCTATTTCGATCTAAACGTACAGCATTTTCACGAGAAGCTGAGTGCCGAGCACCAGATCGATTTGAGCTACACCTGGGTGAAACAAGCTCTGCAGGGAGCCGGACTGGTAGCGCGGGGCCGCAAGCGCGGGGTGCATCGTAAGCGGCGGGAACGCCGTCCGCTGCCGGGCATGCTGTTGCACATCGACGGCAGCCGTCATCGCTGGTTCCAGGACGAGCGCTGGTACGACCTGATCGTCATCCTGGATGACGCGACCAGCGAGATCTACTATGCGCAACTGGTGGAGGAAGAATCGACGGCGACGGTGATGGCCGGGTTGCGGGAAGTCATCGAGCGCAAGGGATTGTTCTGCGCCTTGTACAGCGACCGGGGCAGCCATTTTTGGCTGACGCCGAAGGTAGGAGGCAAGGTCGATCCCCATCGCTTAACGCAGGTGGGACGGGCGCTGCGCGAGTTAGGAGTGCAGATGATCCCGGCCTACTCGCCGCAGGCGCGGGGCCGTAGCGAGCGCAGCTTCGGGACCTGGCAGGGACGGCTGCCACAGGAGCTGCGGCTGCACGGGATCACCACGCTGGAAGCGGCCAATGGGTTTCTGCGGGATGAATACATCGCCGAGTTCAATGGTCGTTTTCAGGTGGCGCCGGCGCAACGCGGTAACGCGTTTCTCCCGTGCCCCCGCAAACATCTGGACCTGGTCTTCTCCCTGCAGTTTGAGCGGACGGTAAATCGCGACAACACCGTCAGTTTTCAGAACCTGCAGCTACAGATTGAGCGGGTGCAGTGGCGAGGGACGCTGGCCGGCTGCAATGTCATGGTGCACCGGCACCTGGACGGGAGCATCAGCCTCACCCACGGGCCGCATCGGCTGGGACGTTATAGCGCCCAAGGCGTGGCCTTCACGTCAACCCAAAACGCGGCGGCAAGCGCTGTGGAAAAGACGCACCGTGGAAAAGTCAAACAACCGACTTTTCCCCCGCGCTTGGAAATCCCGCCCAGAGCGCGGGATTCCCACTTTCCCACAGCGACGACGGCGGGTATATGAGTAAACCCAAAACCAAAACCGGACATTTCACTTGCTATGAAAAGCGGACATTTTGACTTGCTACGAACACATTAATCTCGCAGCATAGGCTGCTCTACCCTTATCGTCGACCGGTGGGGTAGCCCCCGAAATGAAGCAAGACCTATGCTTGAGCCGATCCATTCGGCAGCACCTAGAGTTAAAGGAACCCGCCTATCTCCCACTAACCTGCCCCTCTTCGGCCTTCTTATGCTTCCGCGCGGTCTGTGTCGCTGGAGGCGTATTCCCTGCCAACTTCTCCAACTCCGAAGCCATGGAGTCCACCAGCGCGGCCTGTTTCATCAGCACGCCTCCGGCGATGACGGAGCCGGCGTCGGCGTCCTGCCATTTGTCTTCTTCCATCATTTCGCGGACGGCGGGAATGGTTTTCACGCCGTAGCCGGTGTAGGCACCGGGCGCATAGATCTGGTGCTTGAACCAGGGACGCTCCTTCAGTCCCTCGGTGGTCATGAAGGTGCGCTCGGTCTGGATGAGCTGCAAATTGATAGCCTTCAACTCAGGCGAGTCCCACACTGTGGGATCGTGGTCGGCAAGCTTGCTCACCGCCGTCTTGTATCGCTTGGCGGCCAGCGAATAGGCTTCCACCCCGTTCTCCAGCGGTGCAAAATTGAGATAAGGAGAGACCTGCTCCTTGCCAGGCGGAACGTACTTCTTCTGCGGATCGGCGCTCGCGGTGTACACGCCCTCCTCGATTTCGCGATTGCGCTCCTTCGCCTTGTCTTGTTTCTCTTTCAGTTCGGTCTTCAATTCCCGCACATAACGGCTAACAGTGTCAGCCGATGCTGACGGATCGAAGGGCAGCAGGTCGGCGTCGGCCATGCGCATGACCATGGTGCCACCCAACTGCGACAGCGCCCGTTCATACACGAACTCGGTATCGCCAAAGTGGGTGTACCAGTAGAAATCGTCGTAGATGGAGTGATAGATGCCGCCGTCGGACTCGCCTCCGAAGCCGATGTTGAGCGCGGCCACTCCCGCGTGATCGAGGAACGGCGCATAGTCGGAGCCGTCGCCCAGTGCGCCGATACGCAAGTCGGCCCCGCGCGCCTCTTCGCGGTCATCCGGCTTCTGCGCCCGCCCGATACGCCGCAACTGCGCGCGCCGCTGCACCGACAGTTTCGTTTCCGGGTCCTGAACGTCGCGCGCCACCGAGTTCACCATGTGCTCCAGCGTGTGCGATCCCGAAGCAAACAGAAAGCCGCGTGAGTTGGAATCGGAATTGATGTACACGACGGCGTGCTGGTTCAGTTCCGCGCCGTGTTCCTCGACCCACTCGGTCGAACCCAGCAGTCCGGGCTCCTCGCCGTCCCATGCGCAATAAATAATAGTGCGCTTGGGCTTCCAGCCTTGCTTCAGCAACTCGCCCAGCGAGCGCGCTTCCTCCAGCACCGCCGATATCCCTGACACCGGATCTTCCGCGCCATTCACCCACGCGTCATGATGGTTGCCGCGAATGACCCACTGCTCTAGAACTTCGCTTCCCGGAATTTTCGCAATGACATCGTAGATCGGCTTGATGTCCCAATTCGACTTCATCACCAGATGAACTTTCGCCGGTCCGGGCCCCACGTGATAGGTGATGGGCAGCGCGCCGCGCCAGTTCTCGGGCACAACCTGTCCGGTGAGCGCCGCCAGCAGAGGCTGCGCGTCGCCATAGGAAATGGGCAGCACCGGAATGGTCGTGATGGTCTTGGCTTCACTGATCGCGAGCCGCTTCGCGTCCTTGGTCGCGCCAACGCCGGGAGTCAACGGATCGCCAGGGTAATCGGTGTCCATCACGCTGCCGCGCTGAACGCCTTGCGACGGACGGAAGGGGCCGTTGGGAAAATACTGCCCTTCAAAGTAGCCGTCATCCTTGGGATCGGAGTAGATGAGGCAACCGATCGCGCCATGCTCGGCCGCGACTTTGGGCTTGATGCCGCGCCACGCGCCACCGTAGCGCGCGATCACGATCGCTCCTTTTACCGACACGCCCATGCGCTCGAGCTGCTCGTAGTCTTCGCGGATGCCGTAGTTCACGTACACCAGCGGACCGGTGACGTCGCCGTCTTTCGAATACGCGTTGTAGGTGGGAAGCTGCTCAGCCGTCTGCTGCGACGTGGGATCGATGTCAAGCGCCGGCTCCTGCAGCTTGGCGACAAAGTGTGTCGGCTCCAGCATTTCGACCACGCGCTCCTTGGGAGTGGGGAACAACACGTAGAAGGTTTCGATCTGCGCGTCGAAGCCGAATTCCTTGAACCGGGACAGCATCCACTCGGCGTTGTCTTTGTCATAAGGCGAGCCGACGTGGTGTGGCCGCGCGCTCAGCCGCTGCATGGTGTCGCGCAGGTTCTTGGGATCGGGAAGTGCGCGAAACTTGGTCTCCCAGTCGCGTTCGGCGGTGGAGTGCGCGGGAGAATAGCCGTCAAGGGTAGCAGGAGACGTGGCGGCGTTGCCGGGTTGCAGCAGCGCAAGGGTCAGAGCGGCAACAGCCATTTCGCGGATCAACGGCGAATCCTCCGGGACAAACTGCGTGGGAATCGGGATGAAAGCGCCGATTATAGCGCACGGGAGGGGGAGAACGGCGCACTACTTCAGCAAGTTTTGCACCTTGGCGCGCAATTCCGCATAACCGGAAGCGTCCGTGCCGCTGTGCGTCTGGGAAACGACGGTTCCGCCGCGATCGAGAACAACCACGTAGGTGTCGTCGGCCTCTTTGTAGCCGACGAGCTTCTTGAGTTCGGCCTCATTGTGCATGACGGGAATGAAGTTGGCGCGCAGGTTCTCGGCCACGCCTTTCTTCATTCCTGAAACGATCATGCCGTGGAGAATTCGCGGTGCTTCCTCCAGCACCGGCAACTGGTACAGCACGACTCCGGCGGATTTGCCGTAGTCAGGCTGGAGGCGCTTCATCCAGGCCCCCGTGGTGTTTTGCGAAGCTTTCGTAAATCCGAACACCAGTATCGCCACCTTGCCTGCAGCGGCGTCGGGTAGCACTACTTGTTGTCCGGCGAGGTTCTCTTCCTGCAGGCGGGGAAGTTGCTGCGCCGCGACATCGAGCGCCGTCAGAAAGAAAACAACCAGGGCGATTGACACGAAAGCGGCGGTGGAACGAAGTCTCATTCCGAATATTATGCACGGCAGGCGGATCATTACGGCCGGTTGCGTTTCACGTTCCTTGTCGGTCAATTTACAATCGAAACCACACCGGACAACCGGAATTCTTTTCGACGGGAAGCGTACCGTGCCCTCATCAACGCAGCCACCGCGCCTGGCCATTCTCGGACTCGGCAAAATGGGCAGCATCCTGCTGCAGGCTTTTTGCAGCCAGAACGTCGCTAAGCCCGAAAACATTGTCGCCACGGTGAATCACAGCGAGCGCGTGGAGGCACTGGCTTCCAAGTTCGGCGTGCAGGTGCTCACTGACAATCGGGCTGCGGTGAAGGGTGCTGACATCATCCTGCTGTGCATCAAGCCGCAGGTGCTGGGAGAGGTGGTGGGCGAGATTGGACCGGAATTGCACGAGAACCAGCTCATCATTTCGATCGCGGCTTCGGTGCCGACCTCGTACATCGAGCAGCGTATCCCGGCGAAGATTCCGGTGGTTCGCGCCATGCCTAACACGCCTTCGCGTGTGGGAGCCGGCATGACGGCGTTCTGCTGCGGGACGGCCGTGAAGCCATCGGATCTTGAGATCGTGCATCGGTTGTTCGACACCGTTGGGGAAACCATCCGCGTCGACGAGAAGCACATGGACGCGGTCACTGGGCTCTCTGCCAGCGGACCCGCGTATATCTTCATGGTGCTGGAATCGCTGGCCGAAGGCGGGGTGAAGGTGGGCCTGCCGCGCGACATCGCCATGAAGCTGGCGGGACAGACGGTGCTGGGCGCCGCCAAAATGATGCTAGAAACAGGCGACCATCCCGCGCTATTGAAGGATGCCGTAGCCACGCCCGCCGGCTGCACCGTGGATGGAATTCTCGAGTTGGAAGAGGGTGGCCTTCGCGTGACGCTGATTAAGGCGGTGGTGAAAGCGTCGCAGCGCGCCAAGGAATTACTGTTCAGCTGATTACAGCATTCCGCCGGTCTTGGTCGTAAGGACAGCCAGCGCCTGTTCCAGCCGCTCGATGGCGGCTTCCAGGTCGGGATGCTTGTCTAATTCCTTGCGAAGGGACGTCAGGCGGCGGTGCGCATCGGCCACGGCCTCGGCGGCTTGCGGATTCTGCACGGCATTAATCTCGGATGGTTTCTCTTCAGGCGGCATGAGGGATTTTAGCTCCGATACCGTGCAGCGGAAAGCTCGCTGAACGGTTAGTTCCTCTCTCACTTTAGTCACACAGTCGGTGTGATGTCTATGACAGCGTGAAATCGTCGGTTCGGATATGGTGGAGACTTCGTAAAGACCGATTGGGAAGCTGCATTTGCAAAGGCTGTCGGCACACGAATGGGCGAGCGGTCAATCGGATTTGGTATAGTCTTCCTCGCCACGATCACTCTGCGTGTGGCGACACTCATCTTGCAGCTAAAATCTTTCGTTAGTAACTTTCGGTGAGGTGGGCTTGAAAGCTTCCGGACTTATCGTTGCAGCGTCGTGTTGGTTGCTCGTACTTGGTGAAGCGTCCGCGCAAACTCCGCAGCCTACCGCAAGCCTGGCTGCGAATCCGGTCTACCAGAAAAGCTGCAAGAAGTGCCACGGCGATAACGCCGAAGGGCGCCATTTCGGCGGGCCGTCACTCGTCTCAGAGAAAACCGCCGCCATGTCGGCGGATGACCTGCATGGCATCATCGCCAACGGCAAAGGGCACATGCCCAAGTTCAGTAACAAGTTGACGCCTGCAGACATCGATGCGCTGGTGCAGCAAATCGAAGCGCTAAACAAGAAATAACCCCGGGAGTCTGTTGGGGTCTTACGCCTTGACCGGCGATTCCGCTTCCCACCAACCTCGCATCGGCAGGGGCACTGCGCGGCGCTCAACCGAAACGCCGTGACGCCGGACGAAACTGGCGACCAGTTCCAGCACTTCGGACATCGCCATAGCGACGTACGGTCCAAGGTCGGTGCCCACATCGAAGCTGTGGCCGACGACGCCGACCAGCAGGATCTCCTTCAGGTCGATGCCTGCAGTCTCGGCCGTGTGCAGGGTTTCGTGCAGGCAGGGCTGGTGCGCGCTGAGGCGCATGTTGGGCAGGAATTCCTTCAGTTGCACCTTATCGAAAGTCAGAATCTCGCCCGGCGCGCCTCCGCCCGACAGCGCGTCGATCAGAACCAACACCTCGCGCCCGCGCAGGTAATCCACAAAGTCCAGGCTCGGGGTTCCGATGTCGAGCAGTTCCACCTTATCGCCGAATTCATACTCCGCCTGCAGACGGGCTATAGCATGGGGACCAAGCCCGTCGTCCTGCAGCAGCAGGTTTCCGACTCCGGCAATGAGGATTTTCGGAATCACAGCACTTTCACCTGCGCGATCGGCTTGCCGTCAGGATCGAAGGTGTGGCAAGCGCAGGCCATGCAGGGATCGAACGAGTGCACGGTGCGCAACACCTCCAGCGGTTTCTCGGGATCGGCGATCGGGTTGCCGAGTAACGATGCTTCGTATGGGCCCGGTTGTCCCTTGCTGTCGCGCGGACTGGCATTCCACGTGGTTGGTACCACCGCCTGGTAATTGCCGATTCGACCGTTCTTGACTACGACCCAGTGCGACAGTGTGCCGCGCGGGGCTTCGTGCGTTCCCACGCCTTCGATTTCGCCATCGGGGAACTTCGGCGGATTATAGGTGGCGGTGTCGCCGCGACTGACGTTCGTCACCAGGTATTCCCAGTGCTTGGTAGCCAGCTCTGAAAGCATCGCGCAGCGGATGGCGCGCGCCACGTGGCGCCCCATCGTCGATTGCAAGTCGTTGACCGTGACATGCCGCTTGCTGATCGCCGAAATCTTCGCCAGCGCCAGGTCGGTCCACTTCCTGGTCAGAGGATGCCCCTGCGCATAGCCCACCAGCACCTGCGATAGCGGCCCTACCTGCATTGGCTTCTGGTCGTAGCGCGGGGCCTTCACCCACGTGTACTTCCCGTCTTCCTGGAAATCGGTGTAATCGGGGATGGTCTCGCCCTGCCACGGACGCTGCGCCTCTTTGCCCTTGTACCAGGCATGCGTCAGGTCTTCGGCCACAGCTTCGCGGAATTCTCCATCCGCCGCGGTGTAGAACTGCGACGCCGAGCCGACGTTGCCATTCAGGATCATGCCACCCGGCAGATCGAACGCCGAAGCCTGCGCATTGAGCGGAAGGTCAGGCACTGCCATGTAGTTGTTGACGCCCTTGCCGTAGGTCATCCACTCGGGATAAAGCGCGGCAATGGTGCAGGCATCGTTGAAATAGCACTCTTGCACGAAGGGGATCACCGCGTCCTGCAGGTACTTCAGCATGTACAGGCGGTCCATGTTCAAGGTCGCCATGCTGTCGAGGTTGATGGCGTTCTGCACTCCACCAACCGCCAAATTCTGGATATGCGGCGTCTTGCCGCCCAGAATGCCGACCACCTGCAGCGCCTTGCGTTGGTACTCCAGCGCCTGCAGGTAGTGCGTGAACGCGATCAGGTTCACGTCGGGCGGCAGCTTCATTGCCGGATGCCCCCAGTAACCGGTGGCGAACATGCCCAACTGGCCGCTGGCCGCAAAGCCCTTGATCTTGTCCTGCGCCACCTGCATCTCCTTGGACGAGTTGCCGGTCCAGTTCGACAAGCTCTGCGCCAGCGCGGCGGCCTTCGCGGGCTCGGCGCCAGGAATGGTCATGATGTCGACCCAGTCCAGGGCCGAGAGCTGATAGAAGTGCACGATGTGGTCGTGCAGCGCGTGGTTGATCAGGATGAGGTTGCGAATGAACTGCGCGTTGGGCGGGATCTGCAGCTTCAACGCGTCTTCCACGGCACGCACGCTCGCCATGGCGTGGACCGTTGTGCAGACTCCGCAAAAGCGCTGGGTAAACAGCCAGGCTTCGCGCGGGTCGCGCCCGAGCAAGATGTTCTCGATGCCGCGCCACATGGTGCAGCTCGCCCATGCTTTCGAGACGTTGCCCCCGTCCACCTCCACGTCAATCCGGAGGTGACCTTCAATCCGCGTAACTGGGTCGATGTTGATCCTTGTCGCCATAGCCACTCAACTGTATGTAGGGATAGATTTTCTTGTAGTAATTTTCCGACTCGTACCACTGCTCCACCGGCGCTGGCAGGATCGGCAGACGCTTGACCGCCCACGTGAACGCGATGATGCAGAAACAAATGAACCCAAGGGAAATTAGAATCTCGATGACCGCAGGCGTGTAATGCGTGCGGCTCCAGTGCCGGTAAGCGAACGTCGTGGGATCGAAGCGGTAGCCCAGGCCGCCCAGTGCGATGAAGAAACAGCTCAGGAAAAGCTGATACTGGTTTTCGCGCACTTCCTTGCGCTGCAACCTCAACGCCGGGAGGACAATCAGACCCATCTCCGCCAGGAACAGCAATGGCAGGTACCACGGCGTCAGCATCTTCATGAACTGCCCAAGAAACACGGCGCGGATGACGACATCCGCCATGCGAACGGTCGCCCACCAGACGATCAGCTTCACCATCAGCTCCACCAGCTCGTCCAGGATCGATTGGTCCAGCGGGCGCTTCCACGCCAGGCAGCACAGCATCATGGCGCCAATGGTGGTGGCCACTCCGATGAACGCCGCCGCCCACATGTACAACAGCGGGAGCAACGGCGTCTGCCACAACGCTTGCACTTGCGTCCCGGCCATCAGCATCAGTCCACCGAGGGCCGACTGGTGCATCATGGGCAGCACGTAGGCCAGCGCCACCACGTACGGATAAGTCACACGAACGATCGGCACCACCCAAACCACCAAGCCGCGGATAGGCGGAAAGAAGTAATAGGCCTGCTCCAGGACCGGGGGAGTGTTCTCCAGAAACAACGGGAACATGCAGTACAGCGGCATGCACCACAGCACTTCCCACATCGGCGACATCGTGTTCCAACGGAAGATGGAGAAGAAGTTGTACACGTTCCACGGGCGGCCCACGTCCACCGCGATGGCCAGCAGTCCCGTCAGGTAAACCAGGAAGCTGATCAGCAGCGTGGTGCGCATCACAGCGTGCAGCCGGCGCTTGTGAAACAGCCATGCGGCGATGCCAATGGGGAAGCTGCCCGAACCCAGCGCCGTCAGCGACATCACGTTAAACGTCTTCCAGATGCCCCACGGGAAGCCGTCGCTCAGTCCTGTGGCCGCGCCCAGGCCCGCCACCTGGCGATAGATCACCAGTGCGAACCCGAGCAGGGTGAGGGCCAACAAGAAATAGAAGTTCTTGGTGCGCACTGGCACACCGAAGACCGGCACGCCCCGTTGCCACCGGACAACGGTCAGATCGCTGTGGGATTGGGTTGCGATGCTCATATCTGCGGTATCAATCCAGTTTTCTTGTGTTCTTCGTTGGTTTCGACTTCGTGCTCCCGGAAGTTTTCCTTCAGCTTGGCCACGATTCCGGCGTAAATCGCGATGGGCAGCAGAAACCACTTCTGCGCCATCTCAGACCAGCGCATCCATCGCCCGGGATGCTCGTCAGCCGGCAGCGACGGCAGGCCCAGTTTGCTGAAGGACACGTGCGCCAGATACAACACCTGCGTTCCGCCCGCCTCCTTTTCTCCGTACACCCGGTTCTCGTAATACTTGCCCGGGCTGGACGCGATGCGCTTGTGAGCTTCATTCATAAGCACGTCACGGCGTCCGAAGATTACCGCGTGCGTCGGACAGACAAACGTGCACGCAGGTTCCTGGTTTTTCGCCAACCGCGGGCCACAGAATTCGCACTTCACCACGCGAGCATTGAACGCGTCCCACTCGAACTTTGGAATCTCATACGGGCAGGCAATCTGGCAGTAGCGGCAACCGATGCATTTGTCCGGCGTCCAGGAGACGACGCCCGTTTGCTTGTTCTTCTCCAGCGCGTTGAACGGACACGCGGCGACGCAGAACGGATCGAGGCAGTGCATGCACTGGCGCTTCACGAAGGCGTATTCCGACGACTCCGCGCCCGTCCCCTTGTACAGCTTGATGATGTTCTTGGTATGCGCGTTGAGGTCGTTGGGGGCCTGGTGGATCGAGTCCAGCGTCGTGTCGGGCACCAGTTCGTTGGCCTGCGCGCACGCTACGACGCACGACTTGCATCCGATACAGCGCGTCGAGTCGTAGAGCATGCCAACCGCGTTCGGAGGCGGAACTGGACGATGCTCCGCAGCCGTAGCGTCCAAGGGAAGAGCGCAGGCCGTTCCTCCTACCACGCCGAGCTTGAGCAGATCGCGACGGCTCAGTGACATGTCACGCTCCCGCTCCGTTGTCCTTGTCGCCGGGTTTGTCGCCGGATCTGCGCGCTAACTTCTCGTCGGGCACCGGACGCATCTCCTTAGGAGCCGTCGGCGGATTCTCTTCGACCGCCTCCTGGCTGCTTTTGAAGCGCTGCGCCGCGGTCCACGCCGCGCCGATGCCGGCGCCCACAAACAGTCCGGCAACGCCTGACGCGATACTGGCAGGACGCCCTTGCGCGGTGGAGATGGCCGGGTAGGTGTTCGGTGGGGCGTAGTTGTAAACGGACGCACGGTCGAAAATCGGCACCTTAAACGCGACGCTCTTTTCGGTGCAGCCTACGCAGGGTGCGCCAATGCCGATCGGCCAGACGTCGGGCACTTCGTTGAACTGCCTTACGGAGCAACCAGCGTGAGTGTCGGGCCCTTTGCAACCCAGCTTGTACAGGCACCATCCCTGGCGGTGGCCTTCGTCGCCGAACACTTGTGCGAAGCGACCTGAGTCGAAGTGCGCCCGCCGCGGGCATTGCTCATGGATGACGCGGTCGTAAGCAAACTTGGGCCGCAGTTCGGCGTCGAGTTGCGGCGGCGCTCCGGTGCGCATGATTTCCAATACTGTTCCGATCAGGGTGTATGGATTGGGGGGACATCCTGGCAGGTTCACAATCGGCACGCCCCTCACCAGTTCGGACACGCCAACCGCTCCGGTGGGATTGTCTCCCGCTGATGGAATTCCGCCCCACGACGCGCACGAGCCCATGGCGATGATGGCGGCAGCCTTGCCGCCGATGTCCTGCAAAACGTCGATGCCTTTGCGGCCCGCGATCTTCAGGTAGTTGCCGTCGTCCTTGGTCGGGATCGAGCCTTCGCAGACAACAAAATACTTGCCCTCTTTGCCTTCGGTTGCGTCGCGCAGGGCCTTCTCGGCCTGCTTGCCCGCACCTGGCATGAGAGTCTCGTGGTAGTCGAGCGAAATGACATTGAAGATGAGTTCGTCGATGCTGGGCCGCGAAGTGCGCAGCAGGGTCTCGGTACAGCCGGTGCAGTCTTGAAATTCCAGCCACACCACGGACGGACGGCGCACCTTCTCGACTTCGGCTGCGACTTCGCCGGCCCAAGCCTGCTTGGTGATCGCCAGACCGATGGGCGCAGCGATCATGAGTTTGGTGCAGAACTCCAGGAAATCCCGGCGGGGAATGCCGGCTTTCCTTAGTTGCTCCCCGATGGTGAGCGCTTCTTGCTGATCCGCGATCGCGACCATCCGCGTTTCTCCCGACTCAGAATGTAGGAATGACTTCAGGACCGCCTGACGCACAGTTGCAGGCAAGCTGGAGAACCGTGCCATTCCACGTTCCTATTTACGCGGTCAACGGTCATAGGACAGGGCGCACAGGGGCACGTGACCGCAATCACACAAAGGATGTTCAGAAGCGCGGGGGCGTGGATTTGACCCTTACAAACACTTAGGATGGTGGTCCCGGCGTCGGTTGCACGCAACTTGCGCGAACGCCGCGCGGACCCTCCCCGGGAGGGAACAGTTACAGGTTGCGGAACTCACGAACTTATCGCTGACTGGTCACGGGACCAGGTCGGCGGCCAGCGCTCCCAGCCACACCATGAAAAACCCAACCAGCACACTGGAACCGACGTAGAGCAGTCCGACGCCGATCTGGCCGTCCTGCAAGACGCGCATGGTTTCATACTCGAACGTGGAAAATGTGGTGTACGCGCCGATGAAGCCGATCACGACGATGTAGAGCCAGTGCAGATCGAGGACGCCGCGTTCGGCCAGCAAGTGCATGAAGAACCCGATCAGGAAACACCCGCTCACATTGATGAGAAACGTGCCATAGGGAAAGCGCAGCCCCATGCGCTGCGTGACGAAGGTTCCCACTCCATAGCGCGCGACCGCGCCCGCGAAACCGCCCATACCAACCAGGAGATACTTGTTCACGCCCTGTCATTCCTGTCCGTCCGCAGTTTTCGCTCGGGAAGACACCTCTGCGAATTGCTGAACTCGGCAACCGTCTGCGAACTGGTAAGTTGTCGGGAGCGAATGAGGGCTACGGCAGGCAAGACTCCCCCAGACGAACCCTGGTAGGAGTCATCTTCCCCAATGTTATCGCCGGGGCGGTTAAGGGTGAACTCCAACACCCGTAGCACGATTATGCGGAATGGGGCGCGAAGGGGTCAATGAAAGAATTCTCCGGGGCAGGAGTTTCTGCAGCTAACCGACCGTTTCGTCCAGCGGCACATTCGGAGTCACCAGATACGCTTTGGCTCTTTCCTGGAGCTCTGGCGTGAGCGGCACGCTCTTGCCCGTCTCAAGGCTGGCGCGCACAGCAACGCTGTCGCAGGTGGCGACCATGCGGCCGCTCTCGGCGTCGTACATCTGGTGCAGAAAGCGAAAATACTTCTCACCGACGGCCAGGAAGCCGCTCTTGATCTCCACCAGTTCCCCGCCGCGCAGCTCTTCGAGGAACTGGTAGTTCTGCCGCACGATGGCGATGCGCAGGTTCTGTTGCTTGATTGACACCGGCGTCACGCCGATGGCGCGCAGCAGGAACCACGTCGCCTGGTCGAAACGCGACACGTACATTTGCGAGTTCATGTGGCTAGTGAAGTCGTACTCCGAGGCCAGCACCGCTCCCTTAAACGTGTGGACCCATTCCGCCATGATGGCCGCCTTTCGCTTTGCGCTCTTCGCCCGTAGCTCTTGTTAGCTCTCAGCCGTCAGCTTTCAGCTCTTAGTTTCTGATCCGTGTCATCCGTGTAAATCCGTGGTTGCCTTTTGATGTCCGTCGGTGGAGCGAAAGTCCTCGCGCGTCACGCGGTCCACGAACTCCGCCATCTTCGCCAGCGTCGCTTCCCGTTGATCGCGATGCGGTGAATGTTTGCAGTCTGGCAGCATTACGATTTCGGTCGCGGGCACTCGCGCCTGAATCGCTTCCACTTGTGCCGGCGTGCCGTACTCGTCTTCCTCGCCCTGAATGCATACGACCGGGCAGCGAATCGAAGTCAGATACGACTCAATGTTCCACGCGCGAAAGCGCGGATCGAGCCAAATGTCGTTCCATCCTCGGAAAACTTCGTCCACATGCGCGTGGTAGCGCGCCAGCTTATCGCGAAAGTCTGTTGTCTCGAACGCGACCTTGGCGGCTGCAATGCTGGCCAATCCATGATCCTCCACGAAAACATGTGGCGCTTCCAGAATCAGCGCACGCGGGCGCTCGGGATAGCTCCCCGCAAAGATCAGCGCGATCGAGCCGCCATCGCTGTGCCCCAATAGAATCGGCCGCTCGACGTCCAGTTTGTCGAGCAACTCCGGGAGCACCACCTCGCCCTCGTGATGCATGAATTCAACGGGCCGTTTCTCCATCAGCTTGGCGGATTTGCCGTGACCATAGCGCGAATAAACCAACACGCGACAACCCGTGCGCGCTGCCAGCCGCTGCGGGAAGTCCTTCCACAGCGCGATGGATCCCAGCCCCTCGTGCAACATCACCATGGTTTCGGCCGACGCGTCGGGAGGCTCAAGCCACAGCGTCTCCAGACGATTGCTGTCCACGGTGACTTCGCCGAGCTGTTGTCGAAGGTCTGTCTCCATCGGCGCGGTTCTATTCGTTGGTTGCATCGGTCGTCTTTCCGGCAAGCGTGTCGCTGGGCACGGTCATCGCCAGTTCAGCCCACGGAGCGATCCACTGCGCCGCCACCTCTTCCGGCAGCGTGCCTGAACTGGCGTCGTGTTTCAGGATCTCACCCACGCGCTTTGCGCCGAGTTCCGTGAGCAAGTTATCGAAGCGCGTCCCGCCTTCGCAAAACGTGTCTTTATAGGTGCGGTCGCCTAGCGCTATCAGCCCATACGCGATAGCGGAAAGGTCGGGACGCTCGCGCTCCAGGCTGGCAAAAAAGTCCTGCGCATTGTCGGGCACATCTCCCTGGCCATAGGTCGAGGTGCAGATCAAAAACGTTCCGCCGGACTCGAAAACGCTGGCATCCAGGTCGTCCATCATGCGGATCGTGACAACGTGCCCGCCAGCCTCAAGTGCAGTTTGCACTTCCTGCGCCACCATCTCGGCGGTGCCGGTCATCGTTCCCACAAGTATGGTGAGAGTCAACGCCACGAAATCTTGCTCCGTTGTTCCATTTTTGCGACTTCAAACCAGCCCATCACGCTTGCCCCTGCTTCGGTCAACTTATGTGGCTGTGGCAGTATAATGCATGTAGCTTGCCCGCAAGCGGCGGTACTATGCCTCCGATGTCCAGTCATCCTGACACTCCGATGGGCAATTCCAGTCGTTATAACGAAAGTTACAACAATGCCCAAAATTCCTCTACGAACGACGAGAGCTTCCTCAGGATACTCGGTAACCGGGTGCGTGAGGCGCGCGCCAGCCGCGGCATGACGCGAAAAATCCTCGCGCGGGATTCAGGAGTCTCGGAGCGCTATCTCGCGCAACTGGAGGGCGGACAGGGCAACGTGTCTATTTTGTTGTTGCGCGATATCGCGCGGGCACTCGACATTCCGCTGGAAGTCCTGCTGCTCGAGGGCCCCGGCCCGCCTGTGGATCTGGTACACACCACGGAGTTCCTGCGACGCCTGTCTGCCGCGGAACTGCTGCAGGCGCGGCAACTTTTGGTGCAGCACTTCGGCGGAGTAGACCAGGCGGGGCGCAACCAGCGCATAGCTCTCATCGGACTGCGGGGCGCGGGAAAATCGACACTGGGCGCGAAATTGGCAGAGCAGCGCGAGGTTCCATTTTTCGAGCTGGACCGGCTGATCGAGCAGGAGGCGGGTGTCCCGCTCAGTGCGATCTTCGATCTCTACGGCCAGAGCGGCTTTCGCCGGCTGGAGCGCCGCTGTCTCGACGACGTCATCGCAGGCAATCCGCGCTTTGTGCTGGCCACGGGCGGCAGCCTGGTTTCGGAGCCGGCCACCTTCGAGCGCGTCCTTACGGCGTGCTACACGGTGTGGCTCAAGGCCTCTTCCGAGGACCACATGCAGCGCGTAGTGGCGCAGGGCGACATGCGTCCCATGGCCGACAACCGCGAGTCCATGGACGATCTGCAGCGCATCCTCGACGCGCGCGAGCCGCTATATAGCAAAGCTGACGCGGCGATTGATACCAGCGGAGTCTCGGTTGGGGACAGCCTGAAGGCATTGGCAAGCGCGGTAAACAACAAGGGCTGATATGCGATTCCGCGCCCAGGGAGCGTCATGTTTCCGACGCTGGGCACCCTTGTTATGCAATATAATTCATCTAACCGATCTGGGAAGCCCGTTACCGTGGATTACGCCGTGAGGCGGTGACGCCGCCCTTCTTGAGGAGAATTCGTAACGCATGCTCAAAGTAAACGATTCGGAGAGCGTCACGTTCGACGTGGCGGCCGCGGACTATCGCCACTGGCGCCTGACCCTCGACGGCCGCGTGGCCACACTGGCCATGAATGTCGACGAGGATGGCGGACTGCGGCCCGGCTACAAGCTCAAGCTCAACTCCTACGACCTCGGCGTCGATATCGAGTTGCACGACATCCTGCAGCGGATTCGCTTCGAGCATCCCGAAGTGGCTTGCGTTGTGCTCACCAGCGCGCGCGAGCGGATGTTCTGCGCCGGCGCCAATATCTACATGCTGGGCACGTCATCGCATGCCTGGAAGGTGAACTTCTGCAAATTCACCAACGAGACGCGCAATGGAATGGAAGATTCCAGCCGCAACGACGGGCTCAAGTTTCTCGCCGCCATTAACGGAACCTGCGCGGGCGGTGGCTATGAGCTGGCCCTGGCCTGCGACGAGATCCTGCTGGTGGACGACCGCTCCAGCGCGGTGAGTCTGCCCGAGGTTCCGCTGCTCGGAGTACTGCCCGGAACGGGTGGCCTCACCCGACTGGTAGACAAGCGCAAAGTGCGCCGCGATCTGGCCGACATGTTCTGTACCAATCCTGACGGCATCAAGGGCGAGCGCGCGAAGCAGTGGGGCATGGTGGACGAGATTGCACCTCCGGCTAAGTTTGCAGAACTGGTGCGAACGCGGACGCAGAAACTAGTGGAAGAATCTTCGCGTGCGGCGGACGCGAAAGGAATCAAGCTGAATCGGTTGCAGCGGCGCATAGACGAAGATGGCTATCACTACCAGCACGTCGATGTAACGTTTGACCGCGCCGCCCGCACGGCAACGCTGACGGTGCGCGCCCCCGAGGGAAAGCAACCGGGTACGGTCGAAGAAGTTCACGCTGCCGGTGATCAGTGGTGGCCGCTGGCGATGGCGCGCGAGCTGGATGACGCCATCCTTATGTTGCGTACGAACGAACTCGAACTGGGACTGTGGCTGATCAAGACAACCGGCGACATCGATGCCGTGCTGACCGCTGACGCGGTGATGCTGGAACATCGCGACAACTGGCTGGTGCGAGAGACGATCGGCCTGCTGCGCCGAACGCTGGCGCGGCTCGATGTCTCGTCGCGGAGTATGTACGCGATTATCGAGCCGGGGTCGTGCTTCGGCGGAGTGCTGTTCGAACTCGCTCTGGCCGCCGACCGCAGTTACATGCTGGCGCTGCCGGAAGAAGATCATTCGCCGACTATCGCGCTGGATGAATTCAACTTTGGATTGCTACCGGCGGTAAACGGCGGCAGCCGTCTGGGCACGCGGTTCGCCGGCGACGAAGCAAAGTTGGCGGAAATCGGAGGCCACAAAAGCACGCTGCTCGGTCCGGAAGAGGCGCTGAAATTGGGATTGATCACGTTTGCGCCTGACGATCTCGACTGGGAAGACGAGGTGCGCATCGCGATTGAAGAACGCGCCAGCCTCTCGCCCGACGCGCTGACCGGCATGGAAGCAAGTTTGCGGTTTCCCGGAGCGGAGACCACCGAGACCAAGGTGTTTGGACGGTTGTCGGCGTGGCAGAACTGGGTATTCATCCGGCCGAATTCGACGGGCGAACACGGGGCACTGAAGTTGTTCGGATCGGGGTCGAAGGCTCGATTCAGTTGGGAGAGAGTGTAATGAGCATCAATTACCAGGACCGCATCCCGAACAACGTCGATCTCGGCTCGAACCGGACCCTACAACGCGCGCTGGAGCATTGGCAGCCGGAATTCCTGAAATGGTGGGAAGAGCTTGGCCCTAAGGATTTCCAAGTCGCCGACGTGTACCTGCGCACCGCGACCTCGGTGGACGCGAAGGGATGGGCCACCTACGGCTATGTACGCATGCCAGACTATCGCTGGGGCATCTTCCTGAATGAGCGCGATCCCAACCGGCGCATCGGCTTCGGCGACAGCTATGGGCAGGAAGTCTGGCAGCAGATTCCGGGAGAATACCGTGCAACATTGCGGCGGCTGATTGTTACCCAGGGCGACACCGAGCCAGCTTCCGTGGAGCAACAGCGCATGCTCGGGCACACTGCGCCTTCGATTTATGATTTGCGCAACCTGTTTCAAGTGAATGTGGAGGAAGGCCGCCACCTGTGGGCGATGGTGTACCTGCTGCACGCGTATTTCGGGCGCGATGGCCGCGAGGAAGCCGAAGAGTTGCTGGAGCGCCACTCCGGCGACGCCGACAAGCCGCGCATTCTGGGCACATTTAACGAGCCTATCCGCGACTGGCTCAGCTTCTTCATGTTCACCTACTTCACGGACCGCGATGGTAAGTTCCAGCTCAAGTCGCTGGCCGAGTCGAGCTTCGATCCGCTGGCGCGCACCTGCCAGTTCATGCTGACCGAAGAAGCACACCACATGTTCGTCGGCGACACCGGTATCAATCGCGTGGTCAAGCGCACGCTGGAAGTGATGAAAGAGTTGAACACCGACGATCCGGTTGCAATTCGCAAGGCAGGCGCCATCGATCTCCCGACCGTGCAACGCTATCTGAACTTCTGGTTCAGCTCGTCGCTCGACCTGTTTGGATCGGAGACCTCGTCGAATGCTGCATCGTACTTCGCGAATGGCTTGAAAGGGCGTCCGGACGAAGCGCAATACGAAGACCACATCGCACTCGAGCAGAGCTACCAAGTGGAGTTGCCGGACGGAAGTGGCGGCACCAAGAGCGAACAAATTCCGATGCGTAATGCGATGAACGAGGTCACGCGCAGCTCGTATGTACGCGATTGCGAAATTGGATTGAAGCGCTGGAACCGGCTCATCGAAAAGGCGGGCCACAGCTTCCGCTTGACGTTGCCCAGCACGCGGTTTCGCCGCAACATCGGAAACTGGGCAGGCGTGCCGACGACTCCCGAGGGCCGGCCGATCAGCGCCGAACAATTCGGAGCGCACGCGAGCAACTGGTTGCCCAGCGAAAGCGACCGGGCGTACATCCTGAGCCTGATGCAAGGCGTCTCGCAGCCCGGCAAGATGGCGGCATGGATTGCGCCTCCCGATCGCGGCATCAACAATAATCCGGTCGATTACGAATATGTGAGGCTGCAGTAAGGTTTACTCCAGACGCCACCCTCGGTATTCGGCATCCAATTGAGGGGCGGCGAAGATTTACGAGGCCTTCGACCTCAGCTTTTGGTAAGGTACGAGTGCGGGGCGCGCCCATCACTTCGGACATGAGCAGGATTCACCAGATCGCAGGCGGGTGCGAGAGTCACGATCACCATCGAGGACTGCGGACGGTTGCGATCCTCGAAGCGGCCAAGGGCCTGCTCGTGCTGCTGGTGGCCTTCGGCTTTGCGGAGATCATCCATCTCCACATCGACCTCGAAGAGTCCGCGCAAAACCTGCTCTACTTCCTGCACATCGATCCCGACCGCCGTATATCGCATGCGTTGATGCACCTCGCCGGCAGAATGATGGACGCCGATCTGCTCACCGTGCTGGCGATTGCGCTGCTCTATTCCAGCCTGCGTTTTATCGAGTCTTACGGGCTATGGCGGCAACGGGTATGGGCGGAGTGGCTGGCAATCATCTCCGGCGCGGTGTACCTGCCGCTTGAGTTCTACAAGCTGATACGCCGCCCCAACCTCGTGCACTGGGTCATTCTGCTGATCAATGTCGCGATTGTGGTTTACATCGCCTGGGTGCGTTGGGACGAGATCAAAGGACGCCAGCGCGGACTCCTCCGCTCAGCACAGTTGGCACGCCATGGGGATTAAGAAGCAGTGGCTAGTGGTCAGTGGCTGGTGGCTTGAAAAGCGGGCCTTCCGTGGCGTTGAGCCACATCATTTCCCACCTCTTTTCTAAAGAAGGAAGAGAACCGGGCCCCCATCTGGTGCAGCGGGTTTATTCCGGAAGTGTCTGCGAAAGTACCCGCGCCACGTTCTCGCCCATGATCAACCGGATGTCGTGCTCCGAGACGCCTTGCAGCAACAGTGCTTCCGTTATCAGCGCGAGTCCGCTGGAATCGAACGGCTCGGTCACGGCGCCGTCAAAATCGGAGCCCAGCCCGACATGTTCGGCGCCGACCACTCCGACGGTGTAACGAATGGCCGTCGCGATCGCCTTGGCATCGGTGCCGCAAACCGCAACGTCCCAAAAACCGACGCCAATGACTCCGCCGGTCGCGGCTACGGCGCGGAGCTGATCATCGCTCAGGTTCCGATTGTTGTCGCAGACGCCTTTGACTCCGGTGTGCGAAACGATCACTGGCTTGGTGGCAAGCGCGGTCACATCGCGCAGCGTGTCGGAGGAAGCATGCGCCACGTCGATCAGCATGCCGCGTGCTTCCATCTGCTTCACCCACTCGCGGCCCAGCGGAGTAAGCCCGCCACGGGTGACTCCGGCGGCCGCGCCGCCAATTGCGGTATCGGTGAAGTGCGTAGGCGCCATCATGCGAAACCCAGCAGCGTAGAGTGCGTCGAGATTTTCCAGTTTGCCTTCGAGCGGCTGCGCGCCCTCGGTTCCCAGGAAGGCAGCCACCACGTGCGATCCCGCTTGCCGCTGCTTCAGGAAGTTCGCCAAATCGCCACGCGTGCGCAACAGCACTAATCCGCCGTTGGATTTGTCGACGAACTGCTGCAGGCGGCTGGCCTGGTACAGCGCAACCTCTTTGGGACTTCCGAGCGTTTTGAGCGGCCAGCCTTGCAGCATTCCGATGTAGGGCACCAGGTCGGAGGTGTCCTCATTGCGGTCGATGTTGAGATGGCGCGGAATCGTGGAGAACACAGTGAAGGCCTGGATGCCGACATTCCCCTCTACCAGTCGCGGCAAATCGATGTGGCCCGCCGCGCTCGGCGCCAAAAGGTCGCGTCCCCATAGCAGCGAGTCGGCGTGCATGTCGGCAACGAGCAGCGTACGATGCAGTGCCTCGGCTTCCGCCGATACGTGATACGGACCCGGTTGCAGCGTGTGGTTCTGCGTGCGCTCGAGGATCGACGGGCCGACGAGGCGCACCACTACCAGCAGGCAACCCACTACGACCACGACCGCCAGCAGCTTCTTCATCGCCGCCAGCGTACCACCTGGACGAGCACTGCACAGTGATTTCTTGACGTCGGAATCTCTCGACGAATTCGGCCAGCGGCATTATGGTTGAGGCGGACGTTGCATGTTGCATTACGGGGAGGTCCGCATGATTCTGGAGATCATCGCTTCTACCGTGGAAGATTGCCTTACCGCCGAGAGCGGCGGCGCCGACCGCATCGAGTTGTGCGCTGCGATCGGAACCGGCGGACTGACGCCGTCGCTCGGCACGCTCATCGAAGCCAAGAAGCGGGTGCGCATTCCGCTGATGGTGATGGTACGTCCGCGGAGTGGCGGATTTTTTTACTCCGAGGAAGACTTCGCCGCCATGCAACGCGACGCCTCGCTTCTGCTGGAACACGGCGCCGATGGCATTGTTTTCGGGATTCTGCATTCCGACGGAAGCGTTGACACCAAGCGCTGCGGGAGGCTGCTCGAACTCGCGGGCGCACGGCAGACGGTGTTTCATCGTGCCTTTGATGTTGTGCCCGATCCGGTGCGCGCGCTGGACGAGCTAATCGATCTTGGATTTAGCCGCGTGCTCACTGGCGGCCAGAAGAAGACGGCGCTCGAGGGCCGTGACCTTATCCGCAAGCTGACGGTTCGTGGCGGTGGGCGCATCGAAGTGCTGGCGGGTGGCGGGGTACGGGCTCCCAACGTGCGCCAACTGGTAGAAGCGACTGGCTGCACACAAGTCCACATGACGGCATTTTCGGCGCGGATCGATCCTTCGACCTCCACTTCTCCGCTGACGTTCGGCAGCCTTCCCGGCTCGCCTTCGTCGTCGTATGAGCACGTCGATCGCGAGATCGTGCGCCAAATGCGGGAAATCCTGGATGGCATCAGCGCGCATGAAACATAGATCCCAAGGAATCGATGTGAAAGCTCGCAAGGCCGTCATCGTCGCGGTTGCGTTCTTGTTGGGAGCGCTGCTTTGCTCTCCGGCCCTCGTCGTCGCCCAACAGCCAGCCACTACTGCCGCGACCAATCCTGTCTGGACCAATGCGCAAAAGGCCGAAATGGCCGCCAAGGTCCGCGCGGAATTCCTTCACGCCTGGCAGGGCTACCACCAGTACGCCTGGGGGCACGATGAGTTGCTGCCGCTGAGCAAAGGCTTCAAGGACTGGTATGGCACCTCGCTGTACATGACTCCGGTGGACGCGCTCGACACGTTGATACTCATGGGACTCAACCCGCAAGCCAACGAGACACGCGAGCTGATCGCCAAGAACCTGTCGTTCGACAAGGACATCTACGTCAAGAATTTCGAGATCACCATCCGCATGCTGGGAGGCCTGCTGAGCAGCTACCAACTGACCGGCGACAAGCGATTGCTCGCGCTGGCCGAAGATTTGGGCAAGCGTTTGTTGCCGGCGTTCGGCTCGCCGACCGGCATGCCGTACGTCTTCGTCAACCTCAAGACGGGCGCGGTGCGCGGGACGGAAAGCAATCCCGCAGAGGTCGGCTCGCTGCTGCTGGAGTTCGGCACGCTCAGCAAGCTCACGGGCAATCCCGTGTATTACGACAAGGCCAAGCGCGCGCTGGTCGAGATTTACAACCGCCGATCACCGATTGGGCTGGTCGGGGAGAGCATCAACGTGGAGACCGGCAAGTGGACATCGACCGACAGCCACGTCAGTGGCGGCATCGATTCGTACTACGAATATCTGCTCAAGGCCTCGATTCTGTTCGGCGACAAAGACTGCGAACGCATGTGGAAGCAAAGCATCGCCAGCCTGAACCAGTATGTCGCCGACGAAGCTGCCAGCGGATTGTGGTATGGCCACGTCGATATGCTCACCGGGAAAAGGGCGGCAACGGAGTTTGGCGCGCTCGATGCATTCTTCCCCGCGGTGCTGGCGCTGTCGGGCGATCTGAACCGCGCGCAGCGGCTGCTGGATTCCTGCTACAAGATGTGGAATGTCTATGGCATCGAGCCGGAGATCTTCAACTACTCGACGATGAAGGGAACCGAGTTTGGCTACCAACTCCGGCCGGAGATTATCGAGTCCACATACTATGTTTATTTCTTCACCGGCAATTCGCGCTACCTCCAGATGGGTCAGACTTACTTTGACGCGCTCGTGAAGAATTGCCGCACTGAGACGGGCTACGCGGCGCTGCGCGGCGTGGACACCATGGAGAAGCGAGATGCCATGGAGAGCTTCTTTCTGGCGGAGACGCTGAAATACCTGTACCTGCTGTATGCGCCGAAGTCCACGCTCGATCTCCACGCAGTCGTGTCCAATACCGAGGCGCATCCGCTGCGGAGGACGTGGAAGTGAGTTGCCGTCGTCTCCTCCCGGGGACCCCCGAAAGAACCGATTTTGCGGTTGCGCCCGCATCCCACTGTCAACTAGCATTCGGGATTGAGATGGTTGCGCCTCGCGACATCGTGACGTCCGGGGTTTTCGGTCGTCCCACTTGGGTTTCCTGATAAGATTCCGTGGGCCGCGCAAGCCCGGAAAACGCTACAGTCAACAGCACTCGAGCACGAGCAACAGACCAAAGCAGACAGGTGAACATGGCAATCGTAACTCAGCAAAGAGCGATAACGTCGAACGCACCGGATTCCGGCCAAAGCTATCGCGGCCCATTGATCATGGTGACCACGTTGTTCTTCATGTGGGGATTTCTTACCTGTTTGAATGACATCCTCATTCCCCACCTGAAGGCGATCTTCGACCTGAATTACGCGCAGGTCATGCTTGTGCAACTCGCCTTCTTCGGCGCCTATGCGGTGTTTTCCATTCCCGCGGGCTTCATTACCGAGCGGGTCGGCTACAAGCCCATGATGGTAGCTGGGCTGCTCACCATGGCAGTTGGCGCGCTGTTGTTTATTCCCGCGGCCAATGTTCCGTCGTTTCCGTTGTTCTTGACGGCACTCATTATCCTTGCGGCCGGCATCACCGTACTTCAGGTGGCGGCCAATCCTTACGTGGCGCTGCTGGGGCCGGCAAGGACGGCGTCTTCCCGCCTGACGCTGACGCAAGCGTTCAACTCTTTCGGCACGTTTATCGCTCCGCCCATCGGCGGCATCCTCATCCTGGCCACGGCGCCGAAAACAGCCGCGCAGATCGCGGCGATGCTTCCGGCGGAACTGCAGGCTTACCGCATCGAGCAGGCATCATCGGTAAAGATGCCGTATGTCGTCATCGCCGTTGCGCTGGTTCTGCTGGCCGTGATCATCGGCCGCTTTAAGCTCCCGCACATCCCTGAGGCCGAAGGCGGCCACGCAGTGGTCAAAGATGACAGCATCTGGAAGCATCCCAACCTGGTGATGGGAGCGATCGGCATCTTTACTTATGTCGGCGCCGAGGTCGCTATCGGCAGCTTTCTGGTGAACTACCTGCACGAGCCTTACATCGGCAATCTCGACCTGGAGACTGCGGCCAAGTATCTTTCGTTCTACTGGGGCGGCGCGATGGTAGGACGGTTTGTCGGGTCCTGGGTGCTGCAGAAGTGGCCCCCACGCACCGTACTGGCGGTGAACGCGTTCATCGCGGCCGCGCTGGTCTGCATTTCCATGGCGACAACGGGGAATATCGCGATGGTGAGCATTCTGGCTATCGGCTTCTTCAACTCCATCATGTTCCCTACCATCTTCACCCTGGGCATCGAAGGACTGGGGCCGCTGACGGGCGAAGGATCGGGCATGCTGAACACGGCGATTGTGGGCGGAGCGATCATTCCGCTGGTGCAGGGATTCATCGCCGATCGCGTGGGCATCCACCATGCATTCTTTCTGCCGGCGGTTTGTTATCTGTACATTGTGTTCTTCGCCCTAAGGGGACTACCGCGAAAGCGCATGGCGTAAACATTCGTAGTTTCGTTTGGGACGGCCGCAGACTTCGGTTTGCGGCCGTTCTGCTTTAGATCACTAGATGCGGATTCGTTTCTTCATCGGCGGCTGTGATGCCTTCGGGCAACTGTCCGCCGTTGTATTCCGCCAGCCGGTTCTTCCACTTCAGGAAATCGGTAATGGTCTGCGGTTCGATGCGGACTTCCACTCGCCGCAAGCTGGCCAGCAGCAGGTTCATCTCTTTCATCAGACCAACTGCGCTGCGGAGGTCGGCCCGCCCGGGCTTTACCGTCATCCGCACTTCGCGGGCTCGCAGTTCGAGTAGACCCCAGTGTTTGGGTAATTCCTCGGCGCGTATGACGCCGGCCGGAGCCATATAAAATCGCTGGCTTCCCATTCCGTCTTCCGGCTTTTGGCGAAACGGCTTGGCGGCGTCGGCCAGGAAGTCGGCGCGCGAAACTTTGCACTCTACCAGCACGGACTTGCTCCGCCCCTTCCACGCGATGACGTCGGGCACTTCGCCGGTGGCGCAGTATTGCTCAGAAAGGATGATGCCACATTTGTAGTGGCGGCGCAGCCATTCCACCGCGCGAGCGATCAGTTGCCCGTGTTTGGCTTCGTCGCGGGAAGTCTTCAGCATGTTCCAGTTGTAGCGCGAAAAGGCAGGCCTGGGGAGTGACTGCCAAGTCTCCCGCGGCAAACCAGGCCTTCGATCTGTCCTAAGTGACCAGCCGCGCAGTCCTACGGCATCGTTTCGTAAGCGGCGGCGGCGATTTCGCCCAGCGCCTCGCCTGCAACATTTTGCGCGGCATCAGGATCGGCGGGCAGCGCAGTGTGATTCACGTAAGCGGCAAACGCGATGGTGCGTCCCGACTTCGTCATCACGTAGCCCGCCAGCCCCTTGCCGTTCAGCATCTGTCGCGCGTTCAGGCGATCGTCAGAGCCGAACGTTCCGGTCTTGGCGAAGATATGCCCCGCTGCCGGCGTACTCGCCTGAATTTTCGCGAGTGTGCCGTCCTTGCCGAGAATGGGCAGACCGGCATAGAAAGTCGCGAAGTCCGGCCGCGTCTTCCAGTAGGCAAGGTAGTGACACACGAAGTCGGGCGTGAACAGGTCTGCCGAGTCGCCGCCTGCCCCATCGCCCTGCGACGCGCCGCTGAGGTCAAGCTGCGCGCCCTTGAGAAATTCGTTTTCCATCTTGAACCCTGCGTTGAGAACATCCTTCGACGCCTTCGCTCCGTAGATTCCGAGCAGGTACGGACCCATGCTGGCATGCAGGTTGTGGCTCACCTTGAGCGTGATCTTCACGTCCTCCGACAGCGGAGGCGATGTGTGTTCGGCTACCACATTGTCAGAGGTGTAAAACTTCTTGAGCGCGGCAAAGTCAGGCGACTGCGATTTCTTTGGCGGCTTGATCTGGATGCCCGCCTCGGTAACGCACTGGCGCAGGGCAGCCGTGGCAAACTCCGTGGGCGACGGCACCGGATACGCGCCGGTCTGCGTCTCCGCTCCCATGGGAATACTGCCGTTCAGCGTTACCTCGATCGCTCCATCCGGACGCGGCAACGGATCAGAGATGTCAAGGCTAGGCTTGCTGCCGGCCGCGCCGGTAACAATCTTGTTGGTGAAATGAACATACGAAGTCTCGGGAGAAACCGTCATCGCAATCGGATCGCCTACCTTCGCGGCCGGCTTGCCGGTGAGATCCACCACATTGTCGTTGACGATGATTGACGACAGCACGGTGTCGGTGCCGCCCTCGTGCGGGCCGTCGGGCATGAGAGACGTGTCAACGGACACGTTGCCCTCGATCGCGCGAACGCCCTTGGCCGCGATCTGCTTGGCCATCGCACGCAGGACGGCCAGCGGATCGCCAGGCAGCGCCGGCCCCTGGTAGGTGTGATCGTGGTCCACGAAGGCCAGCGTGCCATCGGGTTGAACGCGGTTCGAGAGATTCGGATCGCCGCTGGCTACGAGGACCACGTCCCCCTTCAGGCTGCCGTGCTCGTCGATGGGACCGGTCCGATACGCGAACGTGTGGAAGCGGAAATCGCCGCCCAGTTTGGCCAGCACCGCGCCTTCTGTCATCAGCTTGGTAGTGGAGGCCGGCACGAACATCTTGTCTGCGTTCAACGCGTAGAGCACTTCGCCGGTCTGCACATCAAAGAACTCGATGCCGAAGTTAGAGTGGGCAAACACCGGACGCGACATGATCGCCTGAATGCGTGCAGCCAGAGGTCCCGGCGATTGGGCGAAGGCCATGGACGTGATTCCGGCCACGATAAGCAGCCCAAGCCAGATGCGTCGCGCTGAGTAAACCATGAAGGATTCCCCTTCTGTCGATGTCGCCGAATGTAAATAGGATTGCGTGCGATTGTACGCGAGCGACCGGTCTCGCCCGCCATACGGCTTCAGATCATCGAAGACGCGGCTCCCGGATCTTGTGGGTGTCCAGTGGTACGATGGTTGACCTTGCCGGAAACCCAGAGGATTTCTCACGTACGGAGAGCCCATGCAAAGGCGCGCCTTTCTTAACCTTGCCACGACCGCAGCCGCAGCAACGGTCCTCGAACCTTCGGCCTTCGCAACCAGCCCGGACTCGAAGTCGCCCATCCGCTATCCCGATCCTGCCATTGAGGTCGTTGATCCGCGCTTCGCCAAGTACGTCGCGTTTAACGCCGCCGTGGAGCGCCTCTACACCGGCTGCCGTTGGGCGGAAGGCCCCGTCTGGTTCGGTGACGGCCGTTACCTGCTGTGGAGCGACATTCCCAACAATCGTATCCTGCGCTGGCTCGAAGAGACGGGCGAGGTCAGCGTCTTCCGGCAGCCGTCGAACTACAGCAACGGCAACACGCGCGACCGGCAGGGCCGGCTCGTCACATGCGAGCACGATTCCCGGCGCGTCACCCGCACTGAGTACGACGGGACGTTCACTGTTCTGGCCGATCGCTTCCAGGGAAAGCTCCTCAATGCACCCAACGATCTCGCGGTACACTCCGACGGCGCGGTCTGGTTCACCGATCCAGGCTACGGAATTCTGGGCAACTACGAAGGCCACAAGGCTGCATTCGAACTTCCGTGCAACGTGTATCGCCTCGATCCGAAGACAAAACAGCTCACCGTAGTAGCCGACGACATGGATAAGCCTAACGGCATCTGCTTCTCGCCCGACGAGAAGAAGCTATACATCATCGACACGGGAACTTCCCAGCATCCCGGCTACCCGCACCAATTACGGGTGTACGACGTCGTGGACGGCGTGCGACTGACGAACGGACGCAAGTTCGTTGACATGGGTGCTGGGACCTTCGACGGTATCCGTTGCGACGTGGACGGCAACATCTGGGCCGGCGCGGGATGGGGTGGCGAGGCGTACGACGGCGTGCATGTACTCGCGCCAGACGGTCAGCTGATTGGAAAGATCCGCCTGCCCGAGACCTGCGCCAATCTTTGCTTCGGAGGGGCAAAACGAAACCGGCTTTTCATGGCGGCCAGCCAGTCGCTCTACTCGCTATACGTAGGAATCCAGGGAGTCCCGTTCCCCTAGGCTGCAAAGCTTGCTCTGCGTCACCGGCCAACTGGCGCCGCGCGAATCGTGTAGGATGAAAGATTCGCATGGCGGCGATGATTCAAGCAGAGAATGTGCGCAAGACCTACCGTATCGGCAAGGTCGATGTGCCCGCATTGCGCGGCGTATCGCTGGAAGTCGACAAGGGCGAGTTTGTCAGCATCGTTGGCCCGTCCGGAAGCGGCAAGTCTACCCTTTTCTACATCTTAGGGGGACTAACGCACGCCGACACCGGCCGCGTCTTGATCGATGGCGTCGATTTCACGGCCCTCTCCGACGCGGCGCGCACTCGTGTACGCAAGCAGAAGATCGGCTTTGTGTTCCAGAAGTTCAACCTCCTTCCGACGCTAACCGCGAAGGGCAACATCGACATTGCGCTCGACATCGCCGGCACCGACGCCAGCCACGACCGCGAATACATCGAGCGCATTACTCGCCTTCTGGGCATCGACAAGCGCATGGACCATCGTCCCTCGGAAATGAGTGGAGGCGAGCAGCAACGCGTCGCGCTGGCGCGGGCGCTGGCGAACAAGCCCGCCATTGTGCTGGCCGACGAGCCCACGGGCAACCTCGACTCCGAGAACTCCGCCATCGTGCTCAACATGCTGCGGCAGTCGAACAAGGAACTCGGCCAGACAGTGCTGATGATCACCCACAACCCGGAGGCCGCCGAATATGGCGATCGCATCATCCACATGCGCGACGGATCGATTGTGCCGCCCGAACTCGATCCCCAATGGAGCCACGCGCAGCACGATTGACGCGGCCCGCGCATTTGCCGCGCTATTCATGCTTTCGTTATAATCAAGAGACCGAGCGGGAGTAACTCAGTGGTAGAGTGCGACCTTGCCAAGGTCGAAGTCGCGGGTTCGACCCCCGTCTCCCGCTCCAGAAATTCTCACCCTCGCCCCGCGCAAGGGTTTTCGCTCTAGCTCACCCCAAAAGGGCGCGGTCGCCAAGTGGTAAGGCCGAGGTCTGCAAAACCTCTATCGGCGGTTCGATTCCGCCCCGCGCCTCCAAAATTACCTTACAATTTGGGACATCCGTACTGCGGCGTGATTAGTTCCGTGTTGGTTCGATGAGGCGACATGGCGTGGGTTCACTTACTTGGTCGTAAATTTGCAGACGTGCTGCAAGATGAAGAGTTCGACCTCATGGTCGATTGGCCTTATGTAAACCGTTATGGAGTCCGAGGCCATTCATATTACGGTTGTCTGCGAGGGCGCAGGTTTTGCGTATCACAATCCAGACGCCAGGGTCCGGATGCTATGGCTAACATTGCGAGTGTTTTCAGGGATGGCGACTGTATTGATACCCGCATAGGCCCGTTTTACGCTAACCGCAAGGGACAAGTCGGACTTATTACGGCTGCGTGGAATGGAGGCCAATGGCTACAAGTAATTAGTCCCGGGACGCCAGATCAACCCTCTGACAGATTTACAGAGATCGCACAACGTATTCGTGATGATCGAACGATTGACCCGCAACCCCTTGACTTCGACCGTTTAGGACGATCGGTTACTCCGCAGTCGATGGAGCTCATCGACATTATCGGGCAGCTTCGGGGCCGAAGCGACTTCGAATGGTAATTAATGCCTCTACGAAACTCATGTTGCCGCTGTGCCGGCCCACGTCTGCAGCCCCACCGCTACCGCCAATAAGGCCATAGGATAGAATCATGCATCCCTTATGCCTCTCGCCACTGGTAATCGTCTCGGTCCTTATGAAATTCTGTCTCCCCTCGGCGCAGGAGGGATGGGCGAAGTGTATCGCGCCCACGACTCGCGCCTCGACCGTACCGTAGCCATCAAGATCCTGCCATCTTCCTTCGCAGCCGATCAGGACCGCCTGCAGCGCTTCGCACAAGAAGCGCGGGCAGCAGCGGCGCTGAACCATCCCAACATTCTTTCGATCTTCGACATCGGCGAAGACCACGGCACCACCTACGTCGTCTCCGAGCTGCTGGAGGGCGAGACCCTGCGGGCGCGGTTGCAGAAGGCGCCGATTCCCCTGCGCAAGGCCATCAACTATGCGCTGCAAATCGCGCACGGACTCGCAGCAGCGCACGGCAAAGGGATCGTCCATCGCGACCTGAAGCCCGAGAACCTGTTTCTCACCAACGACGACCGGGTGAAGATCCTCGATTTCGGTCTGGCCAAGATGATGCGCCAGCCCGGCGCGAGCGAAACCGGCGATGCCATGACGGCGCAGTTCGCTACCGAAGCCGGCATGGTGATGGGCACCGTGGGCTATATGTCGCCGGAGCAGGTGCGGGGGAAGGCCGCTATCCCCGAGTCTGACATTTTCGCCTTTGGCGCGATTCTCTACGAGATGGTTTCGGGCAAGCGGGCCTTTCATCGCGACAGCGCCGCCGACACCATGAGCGCGATCCTGCACGAAGAGCCGCCTGAGCTCACCGAGACCGCGCGCAACGTTCCGTCCGGTTTGGAGCGCATCGTGCGTCACTGCCTGGAGAAGAACCCGGCGCAGCGCTTCCATTCGGCGGGTGACCTGGCGTTCGACTTGGAAGCCATGGCCGACATCACCTCCAGCAAGTCGGGAGTGCAGGCCGCCGCCCAACAAGTCAGGCAGCACGACTCGCGCCGCAAGCTTCTCTTCGGTGCGCTCGCGGCCCTAGTCGCCGCCGCCATCCTCGGCGTGGGCTGGTGGGTAGGACGCAGCAGCGCCAACGTCGCTCCTCCGGAGTATCAGCAAATCACCTTCCGCACAGGTTCCATCGGGAATGCCCGGTTCACGCCCGACGGCGGCGTGGTTTACCAGGCGTCCTGGGATGGCGGCGAGGGCCAACTCTATCTCGTCCGCACCGATGAACATGGCTCACGCGAACTGGGCATGAAGAACGCAGAGCTGCTGGCGATTTCCAAGAGTGGTGAACTCGCCATCCGCCTCGACACT
The DNA here is from genome assembly GCA_963699185.1 of uncultured Acidobacteriaceae bacterium. Classification (GTDB taxonomy): domain Bacteria; phylum Acidobacteriota; class Terriglobia; order Terriglobales; family Acidobacteriaceae; genus DASRAA01. Next base: position 4,783,042 of record OY969419.1, read on the forward strand.
GTTGGCATGTCCGGCTATGCGCGAGTCGGCACATTGGCCCGGGTTCCGCTCAGCGGGGGCACGCCGCGCGAAGTCCTGGAGAACGTGCAGGACGCGGATTGGTCGCCCAACGGTGACAGTCTCGCGGTAGTCCGCTTTGTCCCCGAGAACCGCCACTGGCGGCTCGAATATCCCATCGGGAAAGTGCTGCTCGACGGCATCAACTGGATCAGCTCTCCCAAAATTTCTCCCGATGGCAAGTGGGTTGCATTTGGCGATCACGAAAACTCCATCGGCGACGATCAGGGTTCGGTAGCGGTGATTGGCCCGGACGGCAAGGAGAAGAAACTTACTTCGGGATGGCTTTCGCTTGAGGGAATCGCCTGGTCGCCGTCGGGCGATGAAGTGTGGTTCTCCGGCACCCGCAGCGGCTCGTCAGAAAACTTGCGCGGCGTGACCCTCAGCGGCAAGCTCCGTGACATCACGAACGTCCCCGGTGGCATGTGGCTGCAAGACGTGCGCAACGGATTGGCTCTGACCATCGCGCAAAACGTCCGCATTGGCATCCGTGGAATTTCTCCAGGTGCCGCGGACGAACGTGAACTGGGTTGGTTCGGCTGGTCGATCCCCAGAGACCTCAGCCGCGATGGCAAGAAAGTCCTCTTCGAAGAAGAAGGCGAGGGTGGCGGCCCCAACTACACGGTGTTTGTGCGAGACACGGACGGTTCGCCTCCCGTTCGCATTGGCGAAGGCCGCGCCGAAGCCATTTCGCCCGACAATAAGTGGGTCATCACCCAACCCCTGGAGCAGGGCGCGTTGCGAGTAGTGCCGACCGGCGCGGGTGAGGCCCGTACGCTGACTCACGACAACATTCGCTACACCACAATCCGCTATCTGCCCGATGGAAAGCACCTGCTGGCCGTCGGCATTGAAACCGGACACGGCGCACGCGATTACCTGATCGATGTCAGCACCGGCGATTCCAAGCCCATCACGCCCGAAGGCACCACTGGCGTGCATCTGTCGCCCGATGGACGCAGTACCCTGGTGATCGATTCAGAAGGCAAATGGGGCGTGTGGTCACTGGACGGCAATACCCTGCAGCCCATTCCCGGCTTGGATTCGAAGAAATACTATGTGACCGGATGGACTCCGGATGGGACGTCCGTCTATGCACTCTCGAGCCTGTACAAGGAGACCACGGCGAAGGTCTACCGGGTGAATATTACGACCGGAAAGATGGACTACTGGAAGACGTTTGGGGACCACATCGCTTCCGGCGTAACCACAGTCGCCGCTCCACACTTTTCCGCTGACGGCAGGGCCTACGTGTATATCTACGTGCAGCAGTTGTCAGAGGCGTTCGTAGTGAAGGGGCTGAAGTAACACGTCTCGCCAGGCTGCTGATAAAGTCGGTTCTTATGGTAGAGCTGGCCTTTAGGCCAGCGTCTCGGGACGTTTATTTTTGTCATTCCGAGCGGGCTTCAGCCCGCGAGGAATCTGCGTCTCGACTCTTCCGCAGACTCTTAGGCGTGGGCGTCAGACCCGCGCTCGCTCGCGCAAAATGAACGCGAGCCGCGGAGCGGCTACAGATATTCTCACTGCAGCTTCGCATACTCCGCCTTGGCTTGTTTGTAGATGGGAACGTCGGGGTCGGCGTCCTTCCAGAGGGTGAGGAAGTCTTTGTAGGCGGCGACCGCACGGACGCGGGCTGCATCGGCATCGGCGCCCGGCGAGTTCTTCGCCTGCAACGCGTAGGCACGAGCCAGGCCGAGGCGGGCCAGAGCTTGCCCTGGAAGGTTCATTACTACTCCACGATGGTCAATGAATTTCTGAAATTCCGCTGCCGCTCGGTTGCCGTCGTATAGCATCAGATAGGCTTCTCCACGCACATAAGCCGGGCATAAGTTAGGATCACCAAGTTCGATTGTGCTCGCATCTTGCAATAGTTCGATGGCCTGGTTCGGGTCTTTGTGCTCCAAGGCGATGGCTGCACGGATTGTGGGCAGCCAATTCCTCTGCACCAGTGTGTCCAGCGGGAAACTCTTGTCTAACTCGGCAACCATTTTCTCGGCCGCCGCGGTATCGCCCGCCCGCGCCAGGGCCAGGGCCGCCACCACTCTCACACCGCGGTTCGGAGCCAGCTTCAACGAGGCATTCGCGTCGGCGCGTGCCTGTTCCCGGCTGCCCGATTCCACTTCGCGCAGCGCTGCGGCCGCCTGATATGCCGCGGCCGCCTCTTTGTCGTCGTTGTGCTCGGCGGAATCCATTGCCCGGCGGGTCAACTCATGCGCATTCTTCAGCTTGCCGAGCCAACCTTCCGTATCCGCTTGCGCGGCCAGCAACACGTCCTCCAACCCCGGCTTGCCCATCGCTGCCGACACCCACTGCGCCATTTTGGGCGTTTCGCCCTTCAGAAATGCCAACCAATAGCGATATGCGAGCAGGTTCCCGTTGTCCAGCTTTCGCTCCTCCGCCTGCTTTAACACCGCCTCCGCCTCATCCAGTCGATTGAGGGTCATGTAAAAGTAACCGAGGTTCCCGTAGTTATGCACATTATTTGGTTCCAATCTTAGCGCCTCGCGGGCTTCCTCCAACGACTTTTCCAAGTTTCCAAGGGCGCCGTCAATGCTTTCTAGGTTCATATAAGGCACATCATCCCTCGGGTAGGTCTGCTTCCACAGTTCGTAGACCTGCGCCGCCTTCTCCAGTTCTCCTGTGGCGTCGTCATAGTAATGCGATTCGATGTAGAACCGCTCGCGATCGCTCACCTTCTCCCGCAGCCCGTAGGCCTTGCGTGCATACTCCGCCGCCCGCGCGGTTTCGCTGAGGTTATTGTAGACACTTGACAGAGTGGCGTAAGCGATTGCGAAGTTTGGGTCGAGTTCCACCGCTCGCTTATAGAAGGGCAGCGTGGCGGTGTCCCCATTCGCAAACCGCGTCTTCTGCCCCAAGCTGTAGGCTTGCAGCGCCTCCAACGACGGCGTGGTCGCTTCCGCCAGTGGTGTAGCATACGTCTGCACTGAGTTGAGCGACTCGCCCAGCTTCCCGCGCAAGCCGACAGCCGCCGCGTCCAGAGTTTTGAGCACCGCTTCCTTTCCCGGTGCCTGTTCCTGCGCTTCTGCCAGCACCGCTCCGGTGTCGCAGTTGACCGCCTTCAGTCCGATCACGTATTGGCTGCCCAGACTGGCAATCGAGCCGGTCAGCGCGGCCTTGCTGCCTGTGCGCTGGCAGACCTCGCGTGCTACATCCGGCGTCAACCGGTCACCAGCGGAACGGCCCATCAGTTTCAAGGTCTCGTTCACCTTGCGCTCGGAAACCAGGTCGAGAAACGGCGATTGCCCAAGCTCTATCGAAAGTCCCTGCTTCAGCGTGTCATCGAATACAGCATCGCCCGTAGTGTTCGTGAAATCGGCAAGAACGATGGTGTCCTTGTCCGTTAGCGGCTTGGGTTGATGCGAGCGATAGTAGAGCCCGCCCGAGATCAGCGCAGCCAGCAGCAGGACTGCCACGGAAGCCACGGGGACCCAGCGCTTCTTGTGCGGAACAGCTATTCCCGCCCGGCTCGACGGAGCGTCCTCAAGCTTGATGGCACTGGCACTGGCTGGCGCGGCACCCGCCACTGCGCCCGACTTGGCTGCCGGATAGCGCCCACTCTCACTGTCTCGCTTCAGCCGCTGCAGATCCGTTCGCATGTCTGATGCATGCTGGTAGCGCAGATTGCGGTCCTTCTCCAAGGCCTTTGAAATTACCGCTTCCAGGCCCGGCGAAACCTGTGGGTTCACCTGCGGTGGCAGCGCTGGCTCATCACGCAGAATCGCGCTGCAGATCTCGCCTGAGCTGGACCCCTCGAACGGCACCTTGCCCGTGGCCATTTCGTAGAGCACTGCTCCGAACGAAAACAGGTCCGTGCGCGCATCCAACTCCTTTGCCTTCACCTGCTCCGGCGACATGTATGCCACCGTGCCCAGCATCGCTCCCGGACTGGTCAGATGCTGCGCGTCGGAGTCGGCCGTCATCGTATCGGCGCTCGCCGCGGCCTTGCCCGTCACCTTGGCTAATCCGAAGTCGAGAATCTTGGCGTGCCCGCGCTTGGTGACAAAAATGTTTGCCGGCTTGATGTCGCGGTGTACGATGCCTTCGCCGTGCGCTGCGTCCAGTGCGTCGGCAATCTCGAGGGCCAGCGGAAGAAGCTGCTCCGACTCGACCGGACGGCCCGCGATCTGGTGCTTGAGCGTCACGCCATCGAGGAACTCCATGGCGATAAACGCCTTGCCATTTTCCTCACCGATGTCGTGGATGGTGCAGATGTTGGGGTGGTTGAGCGCGGAGGCAGCTTGCGCCTCGCGCTGGAAGCGCGCCAAGGCTTGCGGGTCGCGGGCCACTTCCTCGGGCAGAAACTTCAGGGCAACGAAACGGTGAAGCCGCGTGTCCTCGGCCTGGTAGACAACGCCCATGCCGCCGCCGCCGAGCTTGCTGACAATGCGGTAGTGCGAGACCGTCGTGCCGATCATTGACGACCTGCCGCCCGAATGGCTGGCTGATGATAGGGGCGAAAGCGGCTGGCAGTCAATTCATTCTGGGCTCCGCCCCGGCCTGCAAGGCTGGCAGAATCCGTGTCCTCCTGTGATTTCTGTCACAGCCAGACGTTTGTCGAATCCCGCATGATTGCTTCAGGCAGTCATGCACTCGTTTTCCATCCTCAACAACCGCAAGCGCGCCATCATCGCGCTGATTCACACCGTCATCTTTCTTGGCGTTGCGGCATTGCAGACGGCCCTCTCGCACGCCAAGGCGTTTTCGCTGCATGGCGACAAGGTAGCGGGCGGGATCGCGTTGTTGGCCATCTACACCATCGTAACCACGGTGCTGCTGATTCTGTTGCGATACGCCACGCATTCCAGCGAGCGCCTGTATTTTGCGCTCTGCGCCACCAGCGCCGCGTTCGGGCTGCTGCGGGTCCTTATGGGCGACCCGGCGCTGCACGCCGGAGCGTTCCGCGTGTGCCTGCTGTCAGCCGCCGCAGTAGTGGGAGTGATCATATTCCGGGCACATCCCCGCCAAATCGCGATCCAATCAACCGACGCGAAGTAACTGCCGCTCGGCTACCGCCCGGCTTCGCTAGCCCAATTCCCATATCGGGAGGATCGGTTAGTTTACTTTTCCGACTCTGCAGTTTTTCCTACCGCTTTCCCTTGCCGCGAGCTATAACCGATCCGTGGGCTAGGGGATTTGTGTCCCTGCCCATCCCGCGCCCATCGTGCGGGAGAATTTGTTCTTTGACATCACTGTGTATCGCCGGAGATGTGTATGACTTGCTTAGCTGTATGTAAAGTATGTCGCGACCCTGTATGCAAAGTATGTAAAGTATGTCAACGTTTTTGGAGAAAACCGCCATTTTTCGCAGCTAAGTCCTACGCCGAGAAATGGATACGTATAACTAGTTATAGAATCAACATCATGCGCACAATTTCCTCCCAACTCGTTGATTCTAAATAGTCGTGAAACAGGAGCTTTGTGGTAAACACGTGGCCTGAATTGGTGACCGCGGAGTTCCAACAGTTCCGAAAGTAATAAAAAACTCCAGTCTCCTCCGTGCCTCCGTGGTGAATCCTCTCGCAACTGCAGGTCGCCCTAGGTCCGCGACTTTAGCAACGCCGACACCGCTGGACCGGCCTTGTCGGCTGGCAACCGGCCCTCATCGCTGCCCAGCAAAGGATCGGCTCCCGCGTCCAGCAAGGCCTGGGTCATTTCCACGTTGTCCCGGGCGGCAGCGGCATGCAGCGCGGTGTAGCCCGCCAGCTGACGGGTGTTGGGATCGGCTCCGGCGCGCAGCACCATCTTCACCAGGTCGGCGCGCCCCGAAGCGGCGGCGCTATTGATAACCGCAACCTTCATGGGATTGGTTGCCATTGCGTTAGGATCGGCGCCCGCTCGCAGCAGTTCTTCTGCGGCATCGACCTGGGCGAAGAAGCTGGCCAGGTGCAGCGCGGTGAATCCGTCGCCGCTGAAGGCCTTGGCCAACGCAGCGTTGTTGGCCAGCAGCGAGCGCAAGCGGGCGACGTCGCCCAAAGTAGCGGCCTCGAAGACGTCGAGATCGCCGGCTTTGGAGCGCAGAAGTTCCACCAATTCGTGGCGGCCTTCATAGCGGGCCTGCATGACGGCGGAAGCGCCGTTCTGGTTGCGGGCGCGTGCCAGTGTGGGATCGCTGGCGAGAAGTTGCTCGACTCGGCCACGGTCGTTGTCGTGAATGGCAGCGAAGAATTCCTGTGACATGGGTTCCTCCATTTTAATTAGCATTGCTAATTAATTTGCACCGCGATACAGTACATCACGGCGGACGCGGGCGCAATGACAAAAAACATTTCTCGGGATTTGCTGGATCTGGCGGACAGCCTGCACTCGGCCGCCATCCACCTGTTACGCCAGGTCCGGGTCGAAGACCGCGCCTCGGGTATTGGCCCAGCGCAACTCTCGGCCCTCTCGGTGCTGGTCTTCGGCGGAAGCATGTCGCTCAAGCAGTTGGCGGAAATCGAACAGGTAAAACCACCGACCATGGTGCGTATCGTGCAGGGCCTGGTGGAGCAGCGGCTGGCGCGCACGCGAGCCGATAAAGAGGACGGGCGAAAGATCGACATCGCAGCCACTGCCGCCGGAAAGTCGTTGATGATGCAGGCTCGCAAGCGCCGCGTGGATTCGCTGGCCCGGGCCTTGAGTGCGATGCCGTCCGATCAGAGGGAAGAATTGCAGGCGGCGGTAGCGGTGTTGAAGAAAGCGCGCGTGCCGCCCGCTTCATGATTCGGGATCAGAGCGGAAACGAATCAGCAAGTGAGGACAGACGGTGAATGGCGCTGGATTTCCGGCACAGATTTCGTTACGGTAGAGGTATCGAGGCGCGGTACCCAAGTGGTAAGGGAGAGGTCTGCAAAACCTTTATGCGTGGGTTCGATTCCCACCCGCGCCTCCATAAAAGAGTTGTCAGTGGCCTGGGGGCAGTTTCAGCTTCCACAGGATCTGCCGCAGCATGCCGAGCCAGAGTTCGGCGTCGCGCCCGCGGAGGTTCATCCGCCGGACCATGCGACGAAGCTTCTCTTCGGTAGCCGCAAGGGTGGCAGGAGTAGCGTAGCCGCTGAGGCTCAAGGCTTCGAGCAGCGACAGAGTGACCCGCTCCACGTCGCCTGCGGCCGCCATTTCGGAGATCTTCGGCGGCTCAATCGTCTTGAGGTCTCTCACCAGCTCGTAAAGTGCGACCGCGACCGCCTGCCCCAGGTTCATGGACACATGTTCGTCGCGCGTCGGTATATTGAGCAGCCAGTGACAGTGGCTCAACTCGTCGTTGCTGAGGCCGAACTTCTCGGATCCGAAGAGCAACGCCACTGGAGTTGATGTCATCTGCTGGCGGATGAGAGTTGCGCCTTGGTCGAGCCTGCGGATCGGATGCTGCAAGTCGCGATGCTGGATCGAAGTAGTGCCAACCACCAGCCCGCAGTCAGCAACCGCCTCCGCCATGCTTTGGAATTCCTCGGCACTGGCCAGCAGTTCCGCCGCGCCCATGGCCGAGCGGGCTTCGCGAAACGCGACCTCGTAGGGATTGACTACCCGCAGCCGCAGAAACCCGAAGTTGCTCATCGCTCGCGCGGCTGCACCTATGTTGAGGGGATTGCGCGGTCCTACTAGCACTACGCGCAGGCGATCGAGTTCACCAAGGGATGGCAAGAGGGGCTTATTTTACGACACGGCGAGAATAAAACTGTGCCGACGCCGCCGGACACGAAGATGTCGCCGCTAAAGGCGCTTCGAGATGTTTATTGCCCTACGGGCAGCGGCTGGTTTGTGAGCAGGTAGTTTCCGCCGTTCTCTTTCACGATAATCATATGGTCACTTCCCACCAGGCGTTCAACGTGCGGCTTCTCCGATCCGTAGGCCAGCAGGTACCAGCGGGACGGCGAACCCCACAGCTCCACGAGCCGGGCGTCATCGATGAACACCTGCGGAGCCCCCGGAGCGTAAGAGCCGTATTCCAGATTCGCGCCGCGGCCGTTCCACAGAAGAGCGGAACGGTTGGCGTAGAAATACACCGACGAAAACGCGTAATACTCGTTCGCTCCGATCAGCTGGCCTGGAGGACTCTGCTTGAGGGCGACAGCCAGTGGGTAAGATCCCAGATAAGGGTCGAAGACCACTAACGCAAGGCGGGCGGCCTGGAGGAAGACGATCATGCACACCGCAATCGCCAGCACAGACCGGCGCAGGTCGGACCGCCATATCAACAGCGCCAACGAAGCCAAACCAAATGCCACTGCCGCGAGACCGAGCGGGAACTTGAGATAGGCGAAGGCACCCAACGTCAGGTCGAGAATGTGTCCCATCGAGAGCGTGTAAACGTCGGGGTTCTGCGAGAGCGCCTGGGAGATATCGCCGACCGCAGGCGTCCGCCAAACCAATACGAGTATCACCGCCAGCACAATAAACAGCGCGGTCGTGATTCCGAACAACGCTCGGGAGCCGATGCGTATCCAGCGGCCGCCAGTGGCCAAAGCCGAACCGATCAGCAACGCTAACGCGGGATAGATCGGCATGGAGTAATACTCTTGCGTGGTGGAGAAGCTGAAGAAGACCATCACCACCGCGATCCAGCAGACGGCCATGAGGCGCGCGCGTCCCGCCCTGGTTGAGGGTGTATACGACAATGTGGGAGCGGCCAAGAGATAGGTCGACCACGGGAACAGCCACACGAGGTTCAGCGCCCAGAAGAGAGCCCGAGGCACGGTGTTGTAATCACGCGGATAGCGAAGGTTCAAGAAGCGCAGTAGATGTTCGTTGAAGAAGTAGAACCAGAAGAACCCACGGTACTCTCCCGGCCCGGCGTGCAGGGAAAATGCAAAGTACGGTGGATTGCGGACGATGGCGAGTACATGCCACGGCAGTGCGATCACCAGCGCCACCACGACCGCAAGAATTATGTGAACGCGTCTCCAGGCGCCTAGCGAGAACATCTGACGCGTGATCGCCATGTAAGCCAGGCCAGCGAGAATGGGGAACACGATGGCGATCAGTCCCTTTAAGAGCAGTCCGCATCCCATGCAAACGCCGAGAATGATCGACCACTGGCGCGGGTTCTGCTCGTCAGGTTCGAGCAGGCGCAGCCACGCCAAGATTGCGCCGGTGATCGCCAGGGTGACGATCGCGTCAGGAATAAGGATGCGCGTGAAGAGAAACAGCCCCGTGCAAGTGGCCAGCACCACTCCGGAGTACAGTCCGGCATCGTCTCCGAAGGCCCAGCGCGCGAAGCGAAACGTGACCCAGCATAGCAGTATGCAAGACAACGCAAGCGGCAGGCGGGCGGCCCAGTCGTGCACGCCGAAGATGCGGTATGTGACCGCCATCATCCAGTAAATCAGCGGAGATTTTTCGAGATAGGCGACGCCATCGAGACGAGCGGTCACCCAGTCTCCCGAGGATAGCATGTTGCGCGCAAGGGTTGCCTGCACGGCGTCAACGTCATCGACCAGGCGTGGCGGGCTGATGACGCTGACGAGGAAGACCAGGCTGGCCGCGGCTACAACGATCCAGCCTAGCCGCCGACCGCTACCATCGGTTTGGCCGCGGCCGATTCCTCGATTGCCGTTTCGATCTTCCAACGCTTCATCCAGATAACCAGGACCAGCAAGCCCCATAAGTGATACCCCAGATTCGCTCTCCGCTCCAGGTGGTCGCCGAGCAGTTGGCGAACATAGCGCCAGCGGAAGAGTCTGCTCGATGTGATTGCGTCCTCGGAGAGCGTTTCCAGAAGTAATGGGCGCAGGACCCCGCGGAACCATTCGTGAATGGGAATGTCGAAACCGATTTTGGGCCGTCGCAACACGGAAGACGGCAGCTTATTCTGCATCAGGCGGCGCAGCACGTACTTAGACTCCGATCCGTGCAGCTTGTAGTCGTGGGGCAAGCGGGCGGCGAAATCGACGATGCGGTCATCGAGGAACGGCGGGCGCACTTCCAGCGAGTGCGCCATGCTGATGCGGTCAACCTTGTAGAGAATGTCGTCGGCCAGGTAGTAGCGCTGATCGAATTCGAGGAATCGCTCCAGGCCCTTGCCCGGCCGGAGGTCTTTTAGCATCTCAGCCAGCGGCCCGGAGTCAGCGTAGCCAAATAGCTGTTTCTTTTCGTCGTCCGAGAATGTGCCGTTCCAATAGAGGTGGGCCTTGCCTGGCTCCATCAGCGAACCTTGCAGGAAGCGTTTGACCTTGTACTCGAAACTGATTTTGTCGTCCGACACCGGGAGGTAATTGGCCGCAGTGAACGCAATCCGCCGCAATGACGCGGGAAACTTCCTCGCGATGTCGCTATAACGGTTGGCCTTGTAGGTGAGATAACCAGCGAACAGTTCGTCCGCTCCTTCCCCGGTCAAAATGACGGTGACATCTTGCGCCGTCATTTTGGCGAGGAACCACAAAGGCACAGCTCCGGCATCGGCACTGGGTTCGTCGGAGTAGTACGCGATCTGCTGGATGGCGTCCGCCAACTCCGCATCGGTATTCAGGTCGAAGTCAGTGTGATTGGTGCCGAAGTGATGGCTGACTTCGCGAATGTACTTGCTCTCGTCGAACGAGCGTCCTTGAAACGTGACAGAAAACGTATGCAGCCGGTTGGGGCTGGCGTTAGCCGCGTAATGCAGGACGGACGAAGAATCGAGGCCTCCACTCAACCAAACCCCGAGCGGCACGTCGGATACTAGTTCCTCCGCGACCGATTTTTGCAGCAGCTCGTCGAGTTCTTCGCACGCGGCGTCGATCGAAGTGGGGGCCGGCAGGCTGGCACGTGCAGGAACATACGAGTTGGTGCTGCATTTTCCGTCGTTCCACTCCAGCGTGTGACCCGGCAATAGCTTGACGATGCCTTCAACCAGCGTGTACGGCGCCGGTACGTAATTCAGGCTGAGGTAGCAGTTCAGGCCGGGCAGGCAGATTCGCCGCGGTACGTTCGGATTCGCGAAAATGCATTTCAACTCGGAACCGAAGTAGAGTTCGCCATCCTGCTGAAAGTAGTAGAGCGGCTTGATACCCATGCGGTCGCGAGCCAGAACCAGGCGGCGCTGCGACTGTAGCCAGATGGCGACGGCAAACATGCCGCGCAGCCGCGCAAAAGCCGCGTCGCCCCAATGCAGATAGGCCTGCAGGATGACCTCAGTGTCACAGTGAGTATGAAAGGTCGCGCCTTCGTGTTCCAGCTCCTGCCGCAATTCAACGAAGTTAAAGACCTCGCCGTTGTAGACAATAACGGCGTCGCGGTCGGCGCTGAACATGGGCTGGTCTCCTCCTGCGATATCGAGGATGGCGAGTCGCGTGGCGCCTAGTGAAACTTCTTCGCATTCAAACTTTCCCTTCTGGTTGGGCCCTCGATGGGTAATCGAGTCCACGGCGTAGGTGAGAACGCCCTCTGGCAGAGGTTTGCGAAGGTGGGTAAAACCGGCTATGCCACACATTCAGGTTGAGGGTCCCGTTTCTTGCGACTGCCTTATGAGTGTAAACCGGAAGGCTCACGTTACAAAAATGTGAATGGATGCGCTCGATCGTCAGAGAGCTTGCCTCAGAGCGACGGTTGCACGTGGTGCGATTGTTATCCTGCTGGCGGAGGGTAGCTGATGCATACGATCCTTTTCTATGACGTGGTCGATGACTACGTGGAGCGGCGGGCCCAATTTCGTCAGATACACCTGGAGCACGCACGGCAATCGCACCAACGCGGTGAGCTGGTACTGGCGGGCGCGCTGGCTGACCCCGCGGATGGCGCAGTGCTGGTGTTTCGGGGCGATTCCACGGACATCGCTGAAGCATTTGCCAAGGCCGATCCCTACGTAACCAATGGCTTGGTCAAAGCATGGCGGGTGCGAAAGTGGACGACGGTGGTCGGCGAAGGATGCGCTTCTTAAACGGCACCCTTTCTGAAACGGTTGGTCGATCGGGCCGGGTACCTTTGCTTCCGCCGGACTACCGCCTACCAGTCGTCGGGCCCAATTTCGCTTGTGAAATCGACCCCAACAGAGATACCAGATGCGTGGGATTTGGAAAGTGAAAAGCCAGCACATATGATTCTCACCAGTTACGAATTGGTTCCTGTGTCCGGCGGGTGAGCTTGCTGTAATGTGATCTCGTGCCGCTCCGATTTCGAATGAGAGGAGCGGCCACAAGCGCAAGAAAGAATTCGGTCGCAGTTTGCGATCACCAGGGGGACCAGGAATTGCTGACCATTTCGGAAGACGTTCTCATCGTTCTGAGTGCGATCGTTATTTCACTGATTTTCTGGTGGCTGGTGCGCTGGATTTGGCCCCCGGACCGCCGCAGGGTGCACAACGAAATAACCGGCTGGCAACTCAGCGTACTGGGGACGACGTATGCAGTGATTATTGGCTTCATGCTGTTCGCGGCATGGGCAGAGTTCCGCGCCGCGGAACAAAACGTGGCGTCCGAAGCCAGTTGCCTGATCAACCTTTATTGGACAGCGTCGGGTTTGCCCCAGGGCCAGAACACCGAAATTCGCAAATTGGCTGCCGACTATGCCGACGCGATGATCGCAGATGACTGGCCCGCCATGAGTCGGGGTGAGTTCAGCAGCGCAGGAACCCGGGTCATGCAGCAGATGTGGAGGTCCGTCTCACAACCCCAGACTCTCTCTGTTGTCCAACAGGCGAGCCTTCAGCAAACCCTGGCCGAAATGGGGAGTCTCACGGAACATCGCCGCATTCGCGAAATGCAAAGCGAAGCGACGCTTCCCGTGGTGTTGTGGGCGGTGCTTATCGTGGGCGCGGTCATTACTATCATGTCTGCGTGTCTGTTCGGCTCGGAGTATCCCGTCCTTCACTTACTACAGGTTGTGACCCTGGCCTTGCTGCTTTCTTTGTCTCTGGTGGCCGTTGCCGATATCAATCGTCCGTTTCGCGGCTCGGTTCATGTGACGCCGACGGGTTTTGAAAATGCGAAGCGAGTTTTCGAGAAATATCCGTGAGGGACTTCGGCAGGTAGGGCTGCAGGGAACGCTCATTCGGCCGCTTCGGGCTTGAAGATCATGCCGCGACTGGTCTTTCCGTCCATGATGACGGAGAGAGGTCTCTCGAAGTGCAACAGGCGCACGCAGCCGTTTTCTTCAACGCCGGTCTGCGCAGTCAACCAGTCCCAATCGACAAAGCCTTCTCCGGCGTCGGGATTCACCGTGAAGTAGCCGATCTGGAACGCAGTCAGGTTTTGGAAGAAGTGGCTGCCTTGCGAAGGTGTCACGCGGAAATCGCGGAAGCCCGCCTCCACAATCACTCGCGCGCCGGAAATCTGGTCCCAAGTGACGGGGATGCCCAACCACGATTCATTCGATCCCCAGCGACCGACGCCGATCAGCGCATATGGCGCGCCTCTCGCGCCTAACTGAGAGTTGAAGTGGGCGACGCTCTGGGCAACGTCGTGGCTGCGGGCACGCTCGAAGCGGTGGAAATCCACCACGATGATGTCGTGCACGTCTTGAATGCGCCCGTGTCCCAACACCTTCGCACTCTGGCAAATGAGCTTGCCAGGATCCACGTCACCCATCCGTACCTCACCGCCTTCGCGCGATAACACAAGCGGACGCATCTGGAGAAAGCCAAACTCCGCGTCTTCTCCTGCACCTTGCTGCAATTTCACCGCAAACTCAATTTCCACGGGGCGGCCCATGGCATCTTCGCCGATGGCCATGAGTTGCTCGAGAATTTGCGGCAGTGGAAACAATCCATGTTTCAGGATCGGAGCGAAGCTGACAATGCGCGCGCCCGGACGGCTCAGCCCGTCGTAAACTGCGTGGTTCTCCACGGAGTAGGTGGAAGCAAGCATGTGCAACGTGCCATCCTGTTCCGCTGTCTTTAGGTGAAACGACACCTCGCGCAAATCATCGGCTGGATCTTCGTGATGGACCCGAGGCGTTAGCTCCAGCGCCCAGAACTCGGTTTGCGAGTTGGCGAGGATGTCTTCGACCGAAGAGAACTGCAGCAAGTGCCTCGGATAGCGGGGACTGAAGGTCAGGCACTTCCCGCCGCCCACGACGGCTCGCCCCATGCCTAGCGCGACCGCCGCAAACCCGTCTTTTACCGTCACGGGCTCGACGGGATAGAAATTCCGCGAGCGCACCACGCCCGAGAAGTCGGGATAATATCGCTGCCCGTGCGCCGTGCCCACTACTTGCTGAATGAGCACCGCCATCTTTTCTTCCTCGAGGCGGTACGGCGTTGCCCGCACATAAGCCTTGGCGTGCTGGCTGAAGGTCGAGGCGTAGACCCGCTTGATGGCCTCAGTGAGCTGGTGCAATCGCATTTCGAGGTCGCGATCGTGATTGCCCAGCATGTAGGTGTCGTAAACGCCTGAAAATGGCTGGTACTGCGAGTCTTCCAGCAGGCTGGACGAACGCACGGCAAGCGGGAAAGTTACGTTCTCCACGAACGCGCGCAGTTGGTTCTGTATGTCTGCCGGCAGAGGCGATGCGAGAAAGCGCTCGACGACCTCGCTGTCACTGGAGCAGCGCATGGCGAAGTCGTGCAGTTCACTTTCGCTGATGAAGCGATCGAAAACGTCGGTGGCGAGCACGACTGTGCGCGGCACCGCGATGTGAACTCCGGAAAAACGGCGCGGCATATGTTTGGGATGCAGCAGGTGCCGGGCGAATGCCAGTCCGCGGGCCTTTCCTCCCAGTGAACCGTCTCCGATGCGCAGGAAAAACGCGTCCGTTGGCTGAAACGTTTCGGAATTGAAATCACCGACCAGGGTCTGGCTCTGCTGCTGGCGATAACTAGTAATCGCTTCGATCAGGTCGCGGCGCAGCACCTCGATACTGGCGAAATCCGACAGTTTGCGCGGCCTGAGTTTTTGCGCGATAGCGAACTCCGTCCGCGCCATCAGCCAGTGTGAGAAGTGATTGCGCCCGGCATGGTACGAAATGCTCTCCGCGGGAACGGTGCGCAGCGCCTTCTCCAATTCGTTGAGATTGGTGGCGCGGGCCACCTCAGTCTTGCGGTCCGGCAGGCGAAAGATGAAGTCGCCAAATCCAACCTGGTCGATCAGCCAAAGCCGCAGGTCTCCCAACAGGGTCGGTGAACGCTTCTGCAGGAAAGAAAATTCTTCCGCATATGCCTTCGCCATAAACTCAGGACGCCCGGATTGCAGCACGATAGGCACGTCGGGCACGATGCTGCGAATCATGCGCGCCAGTTCGAAGCCAGCTTCGGGCATGAGTTTCTCGTGGCGAGGAAACTCCACGTCAGCTACCACGCCCAGGAGGTTCCCGCGGTAGCGCAACACTAATTCGGCGGCCTCCTCAAAATTTGCCGCCAGCAGAATCTTGGGACGCGCCCGCATGCGCACAAGTTTGTGCGCCACGTTCAGGCCTTCGCTGATAAGCCGCCGCGCCTGGCCAATCAACTCGGTGTAAATCACCGGCAGAAACGACGAGTAATAGCGGATGTTGTCTTCGACGACCAGCATCACGGGTACACCCATGACTTCGGTATCGTGCTCGACGTTGCGCTTGTCTTCGATGTACTTGATGATCGAAATCAGGATGCGGGCATTGCCCTGCCAGAGGAAGATGCGCTCAATGGGACTGTGTGGCGTGCGCGCTACAAAGTTCTTGACCTCGCGATAGTCATAAGCCAGCACGACGACAGGAACATCCAGCCCAGCGCGCTGCACTTCGGTGGCAATCTCAGCGGCAGTCATGTCCTCGACTTCGAGGTTGGAAACGATCAGGTTGAATCGTGAATCAGCGCGCGCTAGCGCCAGCGCTTCGGCTCCGGTCTTCACGTGCGTGATGCGCGGAACGTGCTGCAGGTTAAGTTCGTACGATTCGCCTATCAGCAGCTCATTCAGCCGGCCATCTTCGCGCAGAATGAACGAGTCGTACAGGCTCGACACCAGCAGGATGTCCTGCACCCGGAAGGGCATCAGGTTTTCGAAAGCTTCGAACAGCTTCTCCTGCTCGATGACGGCTTCGACCGCTGAATTCGTGCTCATGCTGCAATAGTAACTCCCGCTCCCGGACTATGCGGTAATCCGGTTCACGCTGCGGCGGTCATTTGATACCGTAGAGGCAACCTATGACATGGCTTGACGATTTTGGCTTTAAACCGCGACGGATAGGCATTCTCGTCATCGTCATTATTATGGCGGTGACTGCCTACACGACCTGGCGCAATGCTCGCATCGATGCGCTGGCACACGCCGCTCTGGAGAAGAAGCCTGACCCAACCGCGGTAAAGCGGCTGGCGGGTTATTCCGGACAACGGGCGAGCGAGCTGTTGCTGGTGGTGGCTTCAGGTGCGCCGACGCAGGAAAACCGTCTGGCGGCATTGCAAGCCCTGGTCGATCGCAAGGATGCAATCAGGGTGTCGCGCTTGTCGGAGTTGCTCCTGCCACCAGAGAGTCTCGCGGTGCGGCAGGCGCTGGCCAATGCCATTTATCAGACAGACTGCTCGCCGGAGTGCGTGCGCAACATCTTGTATTTCCAGGAACGCATGTGGCGAGGCGACCGTCCTTCGGAAGAGACAGCGGCCGACCCGCCAGCGGGCCTGTCGGAGAAGGAGCAGGAGTTACAGACGGCACTGGACGAAATCCTGCGCAAACACAAGCCTGCGCTCGGCGTGGTGTTGGAAAGAGTTTACGGGCTCGCCGGGTCGTTCCCCAGTCCGTTCGCGACGCAAACGATCTCCCGGTTAGGCATAACGGAAGCATGCCCGTTATTGATGCGAACCTTTCTGACGGTGCACGAGAACGTGAAGGCCTCCCCGGAGTACAAGAATGTCGCTGATGCCGTGGAGAAGCTGGGATGCAAGAGCCGGCCGGTTCCCAGTCAGCCGTAAAGTAGGTTCGACACGAATGCGAGGCCGTTGCTGCGCAATGGAGAAAAGATGAAGCCTAACTTGCTACATGTTGTTGTTGCGGCCTTGTTTCTGGCGACTTCCTTGGCGGTTGCCCAGAGCAAGCCATCGACGCCCCCAACCAAGGTTACCTTCGTACGCTGCGGCACTCTCTACGACGGCAAAACCGATCCAGCACAGAAGAACGTCACCCTGCGCGTGGTGGGCGAGAAGATCGACGCCATCGGGGCGAGCGTTAGTCCCGAGGCGGGCGCCGAAGTCATCGACCTCAGCCGGCAGGTCTGCCTTCCCGGATTGATCGACACGCACACGCATGTGCTCTTGCAAGGCGACATCACGGCTGAGGACTACGACGTCCAGTTGCTGAAGCCGTCCACGCCTTACCGCACGATTCTGGGAACTGTGTCGGCGCGACGCGCGCTGGAGTACGGCTTCACCACCATTCGCGACCTGGAAACCGAAGGCGCGGGCTATGCCGATGTGGACATCAAGAAGGCGATCAACAATGGCGTGATTCCGGGGCCGCGGATGCAGGTCGCGGGGCGCTCGATGGATGTGACCGGCGCATATCCGCTGCTGGGATATTCGTGGGAACTGAAGATGCCCAAGGGCGTGCAGGAGGTTGATGGTCCCGAGGATGGCCGCAAAGCCGTGCGCGAGCAGATTTCGCACGGCGTGGACTGGATCAAGGTGTACTCCGACCGCAGCTACTATGTCCGGCCCGATGGCGTGCTCGACGACGTCCCGACTTTCACTCTCGAGGAACTCAAGGCGATTGTCGATGAAGCCCATCGCGAGCGCCACAGGGTTGCCTCCCATGCCAGCGCGCTGAACGGGGTCCATAACTCAGTGGAAGCCGGCGTGGACAGCATCGAGCACGGACAGTACATCGCCGATGCGGATCTGAAGACGATGGTGGCGCATGGCACCTACTACGTGCCCACGCTGTTTGTCGGCGAATATGTGGCGGAAGGCCGCGCCGCTACGGGCGCAAAGGTTTGGATCGATATGGTCAGGATCCACGAGGAGACATTCAACCGCGCGCTCAAGGCGGGCGTGAAGATTGCCTTTGGCACCGACGCCGGCGGCTTCGATTGGAAGATCAATCCCGCAAAGGAATTTCCCCTGATGGTGAAGGGCGGCATGACTCCGGCCCAGGCGCTGCACTCAGCGAACATGACCGCCGCCGAGTTGCTTGGCATGCAGGACAAGATCGGCTCGCTCGAAACCGGCAAATATGCTGACATCGTGGCCGTGCCGGAGGATCCTATGACTGATATCCAGCAACTGCAGAAGGTGAACTTCGTGATGAAGGGCGGCATCGTGTACGTGCGGCAGTGAGGCTTCTCATAAGATCGGCACATGCGGAGCTGCACTTCGCGGCATTTCCCCGGTAACGCGCGGATCGTCCGAGATCTCGATGGCGCGTTTGTACGGCACAAAACCGAACTTTAGGTAAAACGCCATCGCACCAGGATGGTCGGAAGTACAAGTATGCAGCCAGACGCGCTCTGGCTTGTGCTCCCACACCAGTGACAGGCAGTGAGCGAGCAGTGCGCGTCCAGCGCCTTTGCCGATCATCTGCTGCCTCACGCCAAAAAACGAAATCTCAATGTCCGGCATGTGTCGGCGGTCGAATTCCAGCAGTCCACAATCGGCAGCTGCGTGCGAAAGCACATAGATATCGATGGCCGGGTCATGCAGGATGGCGCGAAGTTCACCGTCAGATAAACGCAAGCGGCTGAACCATAGCCAATTCTCACCGATTGCGCGAAACAACCGTCGGTACCACTCGAGATCAGGCTGGTCCACGTGTCGTACAGCGAAGTCTGACATTGTAGGAGTTATAGCGACGGGTGGAGGACTGCGCATCTCCAGGTAGGTGACGACGTTGGCGAGTTTGCCCGAAGGCAGATCGGTGTACCCTTCGCGCATGGCTGGAGAGAGTATAAAGGGGTCGCGCCTCGAGGTTGTGCGCTATAATTCGCCGCAATCATTGCGGGGCCTAACCACACGGCAACCGCAGCAATGACACGCATGAACAAAGAGAACCAGCCACGTCCGCTGCTGGACCACCTCATCGTGATCGGCTGGATCAGCCGCCGCTTCGGGGTGCCTCACGCGCTGTGGAGCGTCATCATCTTTGCTCTGTACTACTTTGTTCCTCTGGTACTGTGCGGCTTCGAAGGCGTACTGATCGGCGCCAAAGCAGCGCAGCAGAATCTGCCCTGGGGCGTGAAGTGGCTGGCCAGGCATGCCGGCAGTCGTGCAATCGATCTTCCGTACTTACGGGATTTTACCCACCTGCTGATGGCGCTGGTAGTCGCAATCGGCGGAGCTATCGCTTTTACCGCACTGGACCAGTTTGCGGGAGTGTACGGATCCATTGCTACGCCGGGACTGCTCGAAGCCGATGAAAAGCAGGTCTCGACGGAATTGCATCGGATGGAACGGCAGCTGGGCAATCGCTGGGTGGTGCTGCTGTTTGCCGTGATCGCCGCACTGTGCGGGGCTGCGTTGTACTTCGACGGCAAACTGGATTTGCAATGGTGGGGCAATCCCACCTATGGTCCTGCGGGACTCTTGCTGGCAGTTACCATTGCGCTCGCCATCTTTTATGGTATGCACGCACTTTATCTTCTGGCCGTGGGACAACACTCCATCAGCCGGCTGATCAGCAAGGGCATCCGTTTACGTCCGTTTCATCCGGACGGTTCGAACGGCTTCGCTGCGCTGGGCAACTTCCTTCTCGTTCTTACGGTGCTGAGCATCTTGTGCGCCCTGTCGGCTTGGATCACGCTATGGCACGGATACCTCGGCGTGGAAGACTTTCCGGGAATTTGGCTGGGGGCGATCGGAGTGGTGACGTTTATCCCGTGGATCGTGATACAACCGCTCATCCACGTCACCCGGGAGATCCGGCGCGCACAGATGGCACACCTGGCCTCGGTGGAGCAGTTGTTGAACACCGTGCTCGCCAAGACCGAAGCACAACTTGGTCATGCCGACTTCCGCGTCAGCAATATCGAAGAATTGAAGACCCTGCGCGACCTGCACGACGTCGCCAGCGATATCTATGAGACTAACGTCTTCCCATTCAATCGCAAGGTGGCGAGCGTCCTGAGCATTGGGTACGTGCTGCAGGTAATCACGCTGGTCAAGGAAGTGGCGGGAAAGTTTAAGTAAATGGCGCAACGCCACTGGCGCTCGCCTGCCGTCCGGATCGTGTATGATGGCCTCCCAAATTCGGACACGGGCAGAATCGAGAAAGGTAAACCATGAAGCTTACCGACGGGATTCACTACCTGGAACAGGATATGGGCGGTCACGTGCACGCATTCCTGTTGGACGATGGCAACGGAATCACTCTCATCGACTCTGGGCTGGATTGACATTGGACATGAAGCAAAACATCCAATCGGTCGGCAAGCTCTCGGATTTTGGTGACACTGAGATCGTTGGCGTCGGCCATGGCGAACCGATTCCCGAGGGCGGTATCGAGGTCCTGCAGAAACTGCGGGAGCAAAAGGTGTAACCGATGCGCCTCTCGTATTTGTATCAGACTCTCGAAGTGCCTACATGATTACGCGCCGCAGCTTTCTAGTCATCACGGGTGGCGCCGCTCTCGCGCCGCCTTGCTTTTGGGCTGCGGATAAGGTTCCAACCATGCTCGATCACCTTCTTCTGGGCTGCAGCGATCTCGACCAGGGCATAGCTTTCGTGGAGAAGCATACCGGCGTGCGGCCGGCCATGGGCGGCGTACATCCCGGACGCGGCACACGCAATGCCCTGCTGGCGCTTGGCCCGCTGCATTATCTCGAAGTGATTGCACCGGACCCCGCGCAGACCGGAATTCCTACGACTCGAGCGGAGTTGCCGGCGACGTTGAAGCAGCTCGCTGCACCTACGCTGGTGGATTGGGCTGTGCATACCTCGGACATCGCAGGCGTGGCCGAGAGATGGCGCAAGGCCGGCGTGGCGTTTCACGGGCCGACACCAGGCTCGCGCGCGCGGCTCGATGGAAAGATGCTGCACTGGCAGACGCTCAACCTCGAGAACGACCATTCCGGCCTATTACCCTTTTTCATCGAGTGGGGCGCCGAAACCGCGCATCCGTCGGTGGATGCTCCTTCCGGTTGCACGCTGGAGAGCTTTGCCCTCGTCAGCCCGGAGTCCGCGCTGTTGGCGGCGGAGTGCCAGAAGCTAGGGATCTCCGTGGATGTGGGCCCAGGCAAGACGGCACACCTGCAGGCGAAGATCGTTGGCCCGAAAGGGATGCTAACCTTCGGGGAATGACGCAGACGCAACGTTGAGTGGCCAGACTTGGTCCGGTGAAAACGAAAGCAATCGCCTCCGTTACGCTGGTTGGCGTTACGCTAAATGGCGCATTCAAGCAACCCGTTTCTTGATCCATAGCGGAAACAGTGGGTCGAGGAAGAAATAGTCGCCCTTGTAGCGGTCGAGAATGTCTTTGGCGTCAAGCGACTGGAACGCCTTCTGCACGGTGGACGCGGGACCGAGGCGAAACTCTTCGCGGAGGGTCTGCGAATACATGTCGGCAGGGCCGCGAGCGGCCAGCGCCTGTAAAGCGGCGCGCTGGCGGGGCGCGAGCTGCTCCCAAAGCAGCTCATAGTAAGTGGATTGCCCCGAGACCAGCGCATTGACCACGGCCTCGATGTCTGCCGCGTTGAGCCGCTTCTTATTCTGCAGCTCCGCGTAGTCCCAAAGCTCATGGGCGATGCGTTGCACGTCGTAGGGGATGAGGTCAGCGGAGTCCAAGAGCAATTGCAGGTCGGGCTCGCCGATGGTCCGGCCGCGCTTGTGGAACTGGGCGGTAATGAACTCCTTCCAGTCGGCGGCTGAAATCTTGTCGAGAAACATCTGCGGGCCCGCCTTGTGAAAGGGACGGCTGGCAGAGAGCATCTCCTGCATCAGGGAGGGCTGCGAGCCCGCGAACACGTAGCCGACGCCACGCTGCTCCTGCACCTGGTTGCGGATGACATTTTCGACTGAGCCGCCGTTGAACTGCGTGATCTGCTGAAATTCGTCGAGGCAGATCGCCATGCGAAAGCCGCCGTTTTTCGTGAGTTCTCCGGGGAGGGCGAAGATTTCCGGCGCGATGGGTGCGGGATCGAACCCGGCTCCTTTGCCCAGAGACAGGCTGACTTCTCCAGTCGTGATGTTGTAGTTGACGTCGGGCTTGACCTGACGGCCAAAGCGAGTGACCCAGTCCTTTACACGCTCCCACGGCCCGGCAGCCCGCAGGACCTTCTCGGCAAACTTCTCCAGGAACTGGGCGTAACTGGAGTAGCTGCTCACGGTGAGGCTGACGGTGTGGATGTGCCGCTTCTTCAGCTTGAGCAGCGCCATTGCAACCAGCGAGCTCTTGCCAAAGCGCCGCGGCGACAACAAGAACACCTTTTGGCCGTCGGCAAGGTCGCGAACCAGTTGCCGAAGTTCCGCCGTGCGGTTGACGAAGTTCTCGTCGTCGATGATTTCGCCGAAGATGAAGGGGTTTTCCTGTACAGCCATTTTTATGCTATATAGCGTAACGCTAGTTGGCGTAATATACAAGTAAATAGTTAGCTGGTTGTTTTAACGCTGAACGGCATCATGACAGCCAGATCTTGTGGGATCTGCGAGCTGGAGGCACCGAGTTACACTGACATGCTCGCTCGCATATTAAGATCGGGCGGTTCATATTCACCAATCTGCTTACAGGAGTTGTGCTGATGCAACGTGTGGTCCTCGCCGTCGTAGTGCTCGCCTCCCTAGTTTCATTCGCACAAAACAAGCCACTTGCTTATCTGGATCCTTCGCTTCCCGCTGCCGTGCGCGCGCACGACTTGGTGAATCGTATGACGCTCGACGAGAAGGCATCGCAGCTCGAGGACTGGGCAATCGCGATCCCGCGCCTGGGCGTTCCTGATTATCAGACCTGGAGCGAGGCACTCCATGGTGTCGCCAGGGCGGGCTATGCCACCGTCTTCCCGCAGGCCATCGGGATGGCTGCCACCTGGGACACATTGATGGTGCAGCAGATGGGCGACGTTATCTCCACCGAGGGCCGCGCGAAATACAACCAGGCACAGCGTGAGGGCAATCACCGCATCTTTTACGGACTCACTTTCTGGTCTCCCAACATCAACATCTTCCGCGATCCGCGTTGGGGGCGTGGCCAGGAGACCTACGGGGAAGATCCCTTCCTGACCGGCCAGATGGGCGTGGCATTTATTGTGGGGGTGCAGGGCGACGATCCCGATCACCCGAAAGCGGTTGCTACCAGCAAACACTTCGCGGTGCACAGCGGTCCCGAATCGCTGCGCCACGGGTTCAACGTCGATGTGAGCCCGCGCGATCTGGAAGAAACTTATCTGCCGGCATTTCGGTCCACGGTAGTCGATGGCCACGTGAAGTCGGTGATGTGCGCCTACAACGCCATTGATGGGGCGGCAGCTTGCACCAACACGATGTTGTTGAAAGACCACCTGCGCGACGCCTGGGGGTTCAAGGGCTTCGTGGTCTCCGACTGTGGCGCCATTGTGGACGTCTATAACGGACACCACAACGCGCCCGACATCCTGCATGCTTCGGCCCTGTCGCTCAAGGCCGGCACCGACCTGTCTTGCAGCATCTGGTCGCCGGGCTTCAACACCCTGGCCGATGCTGTGCGACAGGGCGTTGTCTCTGAGGAACTCGTGACCACTGCCACAGAGCGCCTCTATACCACGCGCATACAACTTGGATTTTTCGATCCTCCGGGAGATAGCACCCTCGATCGCGTTCCGTTTTCTACTGTTGCCTCCGAGCCTCATCGCAGAATTGCTCTCAAGGCTGCGGAAGAGTCGATGGTGTTGTTGCAGAACAACAATGGCGCGCTGCCGATCAATAAGGCGCCTCACGACATCGCCGTAGTGGGGCCGACCGCGGACCTGCTGGTTTCCCTGGAAGGCAACTACAACGGGCAGCCATTGCATCCTGTCAGCCCGCTGGATGGCATCACCAAGCAATTTCATTCGGCGACGGTCCACTACGCACAGGGTTCGACCCTGGCCAGCGGCAGCAGTGTACCCGTCCCACGCACTGCGTTCGGCAACGGCTTGCACACCGAGTTCTTCGCCACTCCTGACTGGACCGGCCGTCCAGTGCACGTGGCCACCGATCCCGAGATTCAGCACGACTGGGACTACGCCACTCCTGCCCCCGAGGTTCAAACCCCCGACTACTCGGTGCGCTGGTCGGGCACACTGCGCGTTCCTGCGACAGGCAAGTACGTCTTCACCGTGGAGGGTGGAGAGGCGTTTCCGTACTCGCCGAAAGAGACCTACCGTTTTGTACTCGACGGCAAAGTCCTGTCGGAAGGCGAACTCGACAGCGGCAAGCCGAATACGAAGCCAACGGGCGCGCCAAGCACTGCTCCCCCGATAATGTCGCGTTCGACGCCTGCAAAAGTCGAGGTTAGTTTCACCGACACCAATCCGCACGACTTCCGCTTGGAGTATAGCCACTCCGGCGACCTCGCTGGTGGCGGTGTCACCTTGACCTGGGAGGCTCCGCCGCAGGCGCAGATCGACGAAGCCATGGCAGCAGCGAAGGCGTCTGAGCTGGTCGTGGCCTTCGTAGGGCTCTCGCCTCAACTCGAGGGCGAAGAGATGCCGATCAAGATCGAAGGCTTCAGTGGTGGAGACCGCACCACCATCGATCTTCCGGCAGCACAGCAGCACTTGCTGGAAGCGCTGGGCACAACCGGTAGGCCGGTGATCGTTGTGTCCCTGAGCGGCAGCGCGCTCGCGCTTACCTGGGCCAAGGAGCATGCCGTCGCGATCGTTCAGGCCTGGTATCCAGGCGTAGAAGGCGGAACCGCGATTGCGCGCACACTCGCAGGCGTCAATAATCCAGCCGGCCGACTGCCGGTAACGTTCTATGCAGGCACGAGCGATTTGCCAGCGTTCACCGACTATGGGTTCAAGAACCGTACCTATCGCTATTACACGGGTAAACCGCTTTGGGGCTTCGGATACGGGCTGAGCTATTCGGCATTTCAATACGGACCAGTGAACCTCTCGAGCACCACCGTTAAGGCGGGTCAGCCGCTCACCGCAACCGTCTCCGTTACCAATACAAGTAAGGTCGCGGGAGACGAAGTGGTGGAGGCCTACTTGAAGACCCCACAGACCGATGGTCCGATCTACTCGCTGGTCGGATTTCAGCGCGTCCATCTCGCCCCCGGCGCGAGTCGCGATGTGTCACTCGAACTGAGTCCACGGTCGCTCTCGGCGGTTGACGGCAAGGGCCAACGATCCATCCTGCCTGGGGCATATCACCTGACCGTCGGATCAGCACAGCCGGGGGAAAGTGCGTCGAAGTCTGAGGCCGACTTCACGGTGAACGGAACGGTAGCGCTGCCTAAGTAACGGAAACGCCTTCTAGCACAAAGCCGAAGTAAGCAACTCGTAGCGCATCGCCCGGCGTTACGTATTCCTGTGCCGGATACTCAAGTGTATGGCCTGAATCGCCGCCGCTGCGTGGCGGGGGGTGTTTCACGGTTGTTTAGAATCAATAGCTTGGGCGGAAATTGTTCGCATGTCATTGATAAATATATAAGTTATACGTATCCAAGTCTGCCCGTAGGAGTTAGGACCTACTATTTTCGCCGGATGTTCGCTTTCCGGAAATCAGTAGATGCGCGGGCGCGTCGACGGCGTTCTCTCAGAAGCGAAGTTCCGTCAGCCGGTTTGCAGGTTTTCAACGATCCAACTAGCTCCGCAGCCTGGGCGCGGAGGTGCAGGGACACAAATCCCTTCCCCGTTAAGACCTATAGTTCGGTCGCCGCCGGAAGCGCCAGAGAAATCTTGATGGTGAGAAAACGAAAGTAACCAAGTGTTCCCGGAATGGGAAAGCAGTGGTGGGGCGGAAGGCTCTCCGCGCGCCACCCACCACTGTAAACAAAAAGGACCGGGAGAGAGCCCGGTCCGGGTAGGAACACCAAAAACTTTACATGTTGATCTTGCGACGAAGAACTCCGACCGCACCAAGCAGCCCGCTTCCCAGCAACATAAGCGTGCCGGGCTCCGGGGTCGTCGTGCCGCCGACTTCGAAATTGGGGCCGAAATAAGACTGCGTGTCGCCAGTGGTGTTAATCGGCTCCGCGAACCCTCCGGCTAGGTACTCATTTTGAATAAGCACCACGTTGGGGCCGTTGAAATTTGCAAGTCCCTGGCCGGCTAGCGTTCCGGGGAAAATCATCGGATCCAGCAAGCTATTCCACGTCGCACCTATAGTGTAGGTGCCCGGAGCCAGGAAAACCGGAGCGAATGTGTCACGCCAGGTCTGGAGGCCTCCTTGGTCGACTTCGAGCACGCCCCCACCGGCGGGGATAACCGCGAAGTCAACGAGAGTCCCAGCGGCATTCCATATTCCTACCTCATGGGTGTCCAGAAGAGCAGCGCCACCTTGGTCGTATACCGCAAGGTCGCTGACATTGATGCCGCTAGTTACCTGAAAGGACCATCCGAGTGTAAACGGTCCATTACCCAATGTTGAACCCACAGAGGCTCCGTTGAACCACTGGCCGAAAGGGCCCTGTGCGTAAAGACTAGGCGTAAACGCGGCCACGAGGCCGCAGACGAAAACAACTAACAGAATTTTCCTCAAGGTATCCTCCCTCCCTTAGCGGGATCCAATTTTGTCCCGTACCACTCCAACTGTGCACTTCACGGGCCATTACTTAGCATTAATCTAAAAGGGTTAGCATTCATGCTTCCATCTGCATGTGCAAGACCTTGCACACATCATGGTAAGGCAGTTCCCAGAATCTCTTTCTTACCCCTATCTGCGAAGGCAGCGTGTTCAGTCCCCATGGGTAAGTCGTGTTCGAATAAAATGGCCCCAATCGCGGGCTTACGTTGGGACCGGCAATTTCATGGTAGAAAACCCCAGGAATCCGTACCTGAAACAGGTGTGCCGATTTTTCAACACGCTTCGTTTAGAATCAGTGAGTTAGCATGAAATTGTTCGCAAGTGACTGATTCTGGATTACTTACATGTATCCATTTGACGCCGTGAGAGTTAAGTGCGATTTCAGGCGTTTTTCGCATCCGGAATTGTCATACAATACATACAAGTCATACAAACTAGGTTGTCATACTTTACATACAAGTATGACAAGGTTCTATTCCGTAGTTCCCCCTCATTTTGAGATTTCAAAGAGCCGTTGCGAGTCCACAGCCTGGGCGCGGACTGACAAGAGACACCAATCCCCTTCCTCGCGATTCATGGTTTACGCGCCAGGGCGGAGAGCGAAAGGGCGTGGGTCACTGCGCAGTGTGATAGGAGAGGGTTGTCAGTGGTCAGTTGTCGGTTTCAGCGGGTGAGGCGGGTATCGTGCCTGGAGAGTGCCGCCCGCTGAAGCGGGCTCAGGGTTTATAACGAGGACCTTTACCGCGCGCTCACGCGCCGCGGCTAACAAAAATGCCGCCCTGCGGGCTCGAAGCTAGTAGCCTGGCGTGCGCGTAATGAACGAAAGCCCCACATTTGCCAAAGGCAGGCAAATATGAGCCACCAGCCCGCCTACGCATTCTTTCAGGAATGTAGATGCGCCGGGCGGCCAATTGCACAAGCATCCCCTATACACCACAAATTAAGAATTTGGTGTATCATAGCGCGCATGGGCAGAACCAATATCGAGATCGACGAGGATTTGATCCGCAAGGCGCGGAAGCTCACCCGGCTCAAGACCAAGCGCCAAATCGTGGACCGGGCGCTGGAATTGCTCGTGCGCTCAGAGAGCCGAAAGGGCATCCTCCGGTACTACGGAACCGGAATATGGAAAGGTGATTTGAAGGTGTCCCGGAGAGATCGAGTTTGATCCTGGTGGATAGCTCCGTGTGGGTTGACTTTTTCAGCTCCAAACCTGGGCGAGGCGGCGCGGAATTGCGCCGCATGATTGAGGAGAGCGAACCCTTTGCCCTGACGGGAGTGGTGGTGGCGGAGGTGCTACAAGGACTAATCCGCGATTCCAGCTGCGTGGAAGGGTTTCTGGCGCAGTGGGACATGCTGGAACCGCAGGGCTTTGAAACCTATCGCCAAGCCGCGGCGATGTACCGCGCCGCACGCGCGCGCGGGATTTCACTCACGACTATTGACACCCTCATCGCAGCCATGGCCCTGGAGCACGACGCAAGCGTGTTTACACTCGACCAGGACTTCTCCAGAATCGCGCGGATCACGGGACTGGGACTCTACCGGTTCTGACGTCGAGGCCAGGTCATTCCCAGGTTAGCCCAAAGGAAGGGCGAACCCCCGCCGCGGCGGGCTCACGGCGGGCTCTGGAGCACCCGGCCGCCTTATCGGTAGGTTTTCCCGGACCGGATGAGAATGGCGGAGACCGCCACCGATTTAACCTTGTGATCCACGGTAAAGATAATCCGGTGGGGGCCGACGCGCTTGCGATAGCGCCCCTTCCACTCGGGCCTTTCAGTGGCTTGACGTCGCCGGCCAGAGGATTCTCTTCCATCTCGTCGATCGCGTGCGCGATGCGCGCCTGCCGGTCGCGGGGAGCCGTTTCAGGTCTTTTTCAGCGCCTGCGGAAAGCTCAACCGCCCAAGCCATGTTTCACGGTGCGCCACGGTTTTGCGCGGCCGGCTTTAAGTTGGCGTTCGCCTTGACGCACCTTGGCCGCCTCGCTTTTCGTGAGCACGTCGCTCACATCCACTAAGCGCTTGGGCTGCATTGCGAGGCGCCCGCGCTCAACCGTCACTTCGACAAAATCGCCTTCCTGAAGTTGCAGGGCCTCGAAAACTGCTTTCGGGATTACCACCTGGCGCCGTTGGCCGATCCGACTGACCGCGGCCGCTGGTGCTGAATTTCTGATTACCATACATTCAGCATAGCCGATATACTGAAGCTGTCAAGGGATCACTCAGAGATGTCGGGACACGGGGCACCCGGCGTTTGGCATTCGCCCGCGTCTTGACCATCTACAGGCACCCTCGGGAAGATTTTTGTGTCCAACGGAGGGTTAACCGGGCCACCCGCCGGCTCGACGAAAAGCGCTCGTCTTCGGGGAATCGACTCCGCGGGTTATTGCGTATATAATTCGCCGCAAATTTTTGCCAACCTGAGGGAGGTCTCCAATGATGCTTATGCCAAGGGCCAAAGCAGCTTCTTCTTGTTTGCTCATTCCCCTTCTCCTGATCTGGACGGTGCCGGCGTGGGGCACCGACAAGAGCAAAGACGAAGACACCATCAAAAACGCTACCGCCGTGTTACAGGCAATGCTCAACAGCAAGGCCGTTCCCGACAGCCTGCTGGTGACCGCTGACTGCATCATCGTTCTGCCCAGCGTGAAGAAGTTTGCCGTTGGTGTTGGGGGAAGCGGCGGCCGTGGCGCAATGACTTGCCGCGACAAGAACTTTACCGGCGACAAATGGTCCGCACCCGCCATGTTTACGATCGGCGGCGCCAGCGCTGGTCTGCAGCTCGGTGGTTCGTCCACCGACTTCGTCCTTCTTGTCATGGCCCCCGCGGCAGTGAACAAGGTACTGGGGGGCAAGACCGAGATTGGCACTAACCTGACCGCTGCGGCGGGCCCCAGCGGCGCCACCTCTACCGCATCGGTCGGCGGTGCCGACGTTGTGACATATAGCCGTGCCAAGGGACTTTTTGCCGGCGTGTCACTGAACGGCGCCAGTCTGGAGCCGGACGCTAGCGCCGACCAGCGCCTTTATGACAAAGCCGTCAGCGCGCGCGAAATCCTGGTCGATAATGCCGTTCAGGCCACGCCCGCGGGCCAGTCGCTGGTTACGCTGCTGGGCAGTAGAGACTGGCACTGAAACTCCGCCAGCCCCGGTGTCATGGGGGACGGCGAAGCAGCTGACGCACTCATGCCGGCGGTTACTAAGTTCTAAAATCGTCCGCTAGGGGCGACCATCCGACCCCTCTTTGTTTGAAAGCGTCCACGGCATCACCCGTCCGTAGATACTTAAGGAATGTGGAAATGCGGGGTGGGCTTGCGCCCACCCCGCTTGAGTTACTTCTCTTAGGCCGGTAACGCGGGCCTAAAGGCCCGCTCTACCTACGACAATTACACCAGGCCCTGGTCCAGCATGGCGTTGGCTACCTTCAGGAAGCCGCCGATGTTGGCTCCGTTGACGAGGTTGCCGGGCGTGCCGTACATCTCGGCCGTTTCGTAGCAATTCTTGTGGATGGCGATCATGATCTTGTGCAGACGATCGTCCACTTCCTCGCGGGTCCAGGTCAGGCGCATGCTGTTCTGCGACATTTCCAGACCTGAGGTGGCGACTCCACCAGCATTGGCTGCCTTGGCTGGGCCATAGAGCAGTCCGGCTTCGAGGAACAGCTTGGTCGCTTCGAGCGTGCTTGGCATGTTCGCGCCCTCGGCAACCAGCTTGCACCCGTTGTTGATGAGGTTGGTGGCATCCTTCACGTTGATTTCGTTCTGGGTGGCGCTCGGGAAGGCGCAATCCGCCTTGATGTTCCACAGCGGGTTGTAGCCGAGTTTCACGTCGGACGGCATGAAGATGGCCTTCTTGTACTGGTCGGTATAGTCGCGGATGCGGCCACGGCGGACATTCTTCAGGTCCATGACAAACGCCAGCTTCTCGCGGTCGATGCCATCGGGATCGTAGACGACGCCGTCGGAGTCGGAGACGGTGACCGGCTTGGCGCCGAAATCAAGCAGCTTCTCGACGGTGTACTGGGAGACGTTGCCGCTGCCGGAAACCAGGCAGGTCTTGCCTTCGAGGGTTTCCTTGCGGGTCTTCAGCATCTCGTTGGCGAAGTACACGCAGCCGTAGCCGGTGGCTTCGGGACGAATGAGCGAGCCGCCCCAGGCCAGGCCCTTGCCGGTGAGGACGCCGGCGAATTCGTTGCGCAGACGCTTGTACTGGCCGAAGAGGAAGCCGATCTCGCGTCCGCCCACGCCGATGTCGCCGGCGGGAACGTCGGTGTCGGGGCCGATGTGGCGGCTGAGTTCGGTCATGAAGCTCTGGCAGAAGCGCATGACTTCGTTGTCACTCTTGCCCTTGGGATCGAAATCGGACCCGCCCTTGCCGCCGCCCATGGGCAGCGTGGTGAGCGAGTTCTTGAAGACCTGCTCGAAAGCGAGGAACTTCAGGATACCCAAGTTGACTGAGGGGTGGAAGCGCAGGCCGCCCTTGTAGGGGCCGATGGCGCTGTTCATCTCGATGCGGAAGCCGCGATTGACCTGGATGTTGCCATGGTCGTCAAACCACGGGACGCGGAACATGAGAACGCGCTCGGGTTCCGTGATGCGCTCGAGAATCCGCTCCGAGATGTACTCGGGGTGTCTCTCCAACACAAGACGCAATGACTCCATGACTTCCTGCACGGCCTGGTGGAATTCGGGCTCGGCGGGGTTTTTCGCTTTGACTAGTCCCATTACTTCGTTGATGTAGTCGCCCGGGGTTTTAATCCCGGACTGCATTATTCCTACTGTCATAAAAGGTCCTCCTACGAACCTGACTGCAAGATTTACTGAACACAATCGGGGGCCGATACTCTCGGTTCATGACTTAGTTAACCGATCGCCAGGCGCACAGAGTATTGGAGTCCCGATTGGGCTGCGATGCCGTGACCGCTATCACCGGAAGAGGTGACAAATTGGCGGAACGAAACATTTGTAACAACCTCGGTAAAACCGGAGGTATCCGGAGGAAAGTACACCAAAAAGGAGCGGGAAACAATGGGTGAGAAGGCGCACGTGCCGGAAGGATCATGGGCGCTGGCGAGCGGCGCAAAGGCCTACTCTTTGCTTCGCAAAGGATGGGGCACCCGCGCGGCTGAAGCCGCGCCCCTCCAAAGCCCCGCACTACCCTAACCAGCGGAAATCTTGATAGGGCCTATCAATTGTTCTTATTAGCACTGGGTGCGCGTATGCTGCTACGGTAGAGGACTCATGACGAGTGCACCTCTCCAGGCTCTCCATGGCGGGCTCTTTGAGGGCTACGACACGGGAGCGTTTTTCGACGAGATGTTCCTGGCCCCGGGTGAGCCCAGGCCGCACTACGCCAAATTGTTCCAGATGCTGGGTGCGATACCCCAGGCGCAGTTTGAAGACCGCCGCAACCTGGCCGACATCGCCTTTCTGCTGCAGGGAATTACGTTCACGGTCTATAGCGACGGCACCGGCACGGAGCGCCTGTTTCCGTTTGACCTAATTCCGCGCATTCTTCCGCACTCGGAATGGAACCGCATCGAACGCGGCCTGTCGCAGCGCGTGGTGGCGCTCAACCTCTTTCTACAGGACGTTTACGGGCAGCAGCGCATCCTGAAAGAGCGCAAGATCCCGCGCTCGCTCGTCTACTCGTGCCATCATTTTCATCGCGAGATGATTGGGGTCGAGGTGCCGCACGGCATCTACACTCACATTTGCGGTATCGATCTGGTGCGGTGTTCGAAGACCGGCGACTTCCTGGTGCTGGAAGATAACGTGCGGACGCCCAGCGGGGTTTCCTACGTGCTGGAAAACCGGCAGGTGATGACGCGCACGTTTCCGGATGCGTTTCATTCGTATGAAGTTCGCCCGGTGCACCATTATCCGACGGAGTTGTGCCGCATCATGCGGACGCTGTCGCCACGCGGCGAGGCCAACGCCCAGGTTGTGTTGCTGACGCCGGGCATTTACAACAGCGCGTATTTCGAACACAGCTTTCTGGCACAGCAGATGGGAGTCGAACTGGTGGAGGGCCGCGACCTCATCGTCGATGCCGGCGTGGTGTACATGAAGACCATTCACGGGCTGCAGCGCGTGGATGTGATCTATCGCCGCGTGGATGACGATTTCCTGGATCCGCTGGTGTTCCGTCCGGAATCGCTGATGGGTGTGCCGGGGTTGATGGGCGCTTATCGCGCGGGAAATGTCGCGCTGGCAAATGCCGTTGGCAACGGCGTGGCCGACGATAAAGCGGTGTGCGCGTACGTTCCCGACTTTATTCGTTACTACCTGGGCGAGGAGCCGATTCTAGGAACGGTCGAAACATATCTATGTTCGCGGCCGGATGACCTGCACTACACGCTTGCGCATCTGCCGGAGCTGGTGGTGAAGGCGGTTGGGGAGTCCGGGGGCTATGGCATGTTGATCGGGCCAGCATCGGACGAGGAGACGATTGAAATCTTCCGCAAGAAGATTGAAGCCGATCCGCGGAATTACATCGCGCAGCCGGTGATTGGGCTGTCGCGTGTGCCTTCGTATGACATTGACTCGAAGCGGATGGCGGGGCGGCACGTGGATTTACGTCCGTACTGCCTGTATGACGGACAGAATGTGACCATTATTCCCGGCGGACTGACGCGGGTCGCCTTGCAGCCGGGCTCGCTGGTAGTGAATTCGTCCCAGGGCGGTGGCAGCAAGGACACCTGGGTCCTGCGGGAGGACTCCTGAGCACCGAAATGTTGTCGCGGATTGCAGATTCGCTGTTCTGGCTGGCGCGTTATATGGAGCGCGCCGAAGACACCGCGCGCATCCTCGATGTGAACTATCACATGCTGCTGGAACAGTCGGCGGTTCCGTACCGGCTGCGCTGGGAACCGCTGATCATCATGGCGGGAGAGCAGGAGCGCTTCTCCCAGTTCTACAAAGATGCGAATGCGCAAACGGTCTATGAATTCCTGGCGTTTCGCGCTGACAATCCCAATTCCATCGTGCAGTGCATCACCAAGGCACGCGAGAACGCGCGCACCATCCGCGACCGCATCTCGCGCGAGATGTGGGAAGACATCAACGGCCTCTACCATTCGGTGACGCGATTCGATCCTGCGGAGCAGATTTCCAGCGGGCCACACCGTTTTTGCGATGCGGTGAAGTTCGGCAGCCACCGCTTCTTTGGCGTTACCGATGCGACCCTGCCGCACGACGAAGGATGGGACTTCCTGAAGATTGGCTGGTCGCTGGAACGCGCGGAAATGACGGCGCGCCTGGTGGACCTGCAATTCCAGTCGTTGCTGGAGACCCCGGCGATGGTGGGCACGGCTGACAACCATCAGTGGATGGCGGTGCTCAGGTCGGTGGGAGCATACGAAGCGTACCGGCGCCAGTACCATTCCCCGATCGAGCCGGAGCGGGTGGCTGAGATGCTGATCCTGCACCCCAAACATCCGCGTTCGATCCGCTTCAGCATTACCGAACTGCAGACCGGCTTGCGCGCCATCAGCGGCACGGGACCAGGCTCGTACGCAAACGAGGCCGAGCGACTCACCGGCAAAGTTCTGGAAAGCCTGCGCTACGACACGATCGAAGATGTGTTTCGCTGGGGACTGCACACCTACCTGACTGTCATGTTGGGCAATTGCCGGTCGATTGGCGAAGATATCGCGCGAACCTATTTCTATTACGGAGCTGCCGCATGAACCGCTACCACCTCGTGCACGTAACGGATTTCGTTTACGACGGCCCAGTATCGGAAAGCTATAACGAAGTTCGCCTGCGACCGATGCACGACGAGACGCAGAGTTGCCTGTCGTTTCGACTGACAACCTCTCCTGCCTCACCGGCGTTTTCCTACCGTGATGCGCTGGGCAACTGGGTGCACCAGGTGAATGTTCTTCCAGTGCACAGCCGGTTGCGGGTGCAGGCGGAATCTGTCGTACTGGCGCATAGCGCACCATCGACGAGCAGCTTCATGCTGTTGAGCGAGTTGGGGGATAAGCAGGACGAGCTGAATGAAGAGTTCTACGACATGCTGGCCGCCAGCACCTACATTCCACACCTGAAGGAGCTCGATCCGCTGATCGCCGATGCGGAGGCGGCCTGTGACAACACGGTTGCCGGGTTTGCGCAGACCGCATCCGACTTGATCCATCAGCGCTTCCAGTATGTGAAGGGCGCGACTCACGTAAACTCGTCGATCGCGGATTCGCTGCAATTAGGCGCCGGGGTTTGCCAGGACTTCGCGCATTTGCTTCTCGGAGTGTTGCGCAAGCGAGGGATACCTGCGCGATATGTTTCGGGATACCTGGTTCCGCACAACGAGGAGACCCCCGATGCCAAGTTGGAAGAGGTCATTGGGGGCCAGGCTTCCCACGCCTGGGCTGAAGGATACGTTCCCGACACGGGATGGATGCCGTTTGATCCCACGCTAGGCAAGCCAGTGGGGATGCGTCACGTGCGCATCGCGTATGGGCGCGATTACGCGGATGTTGCGCCGGTGCGCGGTGTGTACAAGGGACATGCCGGACAGCGACTGTCAGTAGATGTGAGCGTAAGGCCGGCCCTGGACGACGATGGAAACGAGACTCTCGCGGGAACGGCAGCCATACCTACCGAACCAGAACCGTTTGAGTCGCGCGCGCAACAGTCGGGTCAACAACAATAGATCATGCGACTGACTTGGTCTTCAGCACGCGATAGAGCGCTAGCAGCATAATCGCACCGAGCAGCGACAGGATGAATCCGGGCGCATCGCCCGGGTGCCACCAACCGGCGAAGCGTCCGATCACGGCAGCGATCAGCGCGCCGCCAACTCCGACCGCTGTGGTTGCCCAGAAGCCGTCAGTGCCTTTGCCGGGCAGTAAAGTGCGGGCGGAGAGTCCGACGATCCATCCAATGGCCACCAGTACGATCATCCGCAACATCGGTCGCTCCTCGGATCGATGAAAAAGTCTCTCAAATAAAGCCTAGCTCCAATAGGTAGAAATCTCCAGCAAGTCCCACGTTGTGGGACAACTGGCGTCCGTATAGGACTCGAATTGTATTCCCGCTTGTACCGCCTGCTCTTGCAGGCTGCGTGCTGGGCTAGACTATGACGCTCCTACGGAGCTGTGTCCCTACTGTTTCGACTGAGCTTCCTGGCGCCCTTGCAGATACAGGTCCACGTTTACCTTGTCCACTAGCGATGTGCCGGTATCCACGAATCGTGGGAAGGGAGAGAACGAGTCAGTCGCGAAGTCCTTCTTGAGGTCTACCGGATAGTGGTGCACATCATCCAGCGCCTTCAGTCCGTAGAACGCCATGGTGTAAGGCTTCTGAGCGACGGTGGCATCGATAAGCCCACTCTTCACCAGATTCAGCGTCGCCTCATCCGTGTCCATGGCAACGATCAGCCGATCGGTAGCGTTGTTTCGCCTGACCGCCTCGGCAACATCCTTGCCAGACGAAGCTTCCAGACAAACAAATGCGTCGATGTGCTCCGCACTCTTGTCCGTCAACCAATGCTGAGTGCGGTCGAATGCGTTGCCCGCGTCACCTTTGATGTTAAAGACTTCCACGATCTTGAGAGCCGGGTGATCGGCAAAGACGTCCTTGTAGCCTTTCAGGCGTTCGTCCATGTTGGTCTGCGGCATGGTGTAAAAGACGATGTTGCCCTTGCCGTGCAGCTTATCGAGAACGCGCTGCCCGCCCAAGCGTCCGGCCTGCAGATTATTGGTGCCGATGAAATAGAGACGTTTGCTGGCGGGAGCATCGGCATCGATGGTGATCACCGGAACGCCGGCGGCGATTGCGTCGTTGATAGGGCCCTGCATCAGTCCGCTGTCGGCAACCGAAATGAGAATGCCGGCGGGTTTCATTGCGACGGCGTCCTGGAACTCCTTCACCTCAGCCTGGGTATCGTAAGTATCAGGTCCGCGGACATCCACCTTCACGCCGTAAAGCGCGCCCGCTTTCGCCAAGCCGGCGGCGGCCGTCTGCCAATAGGGCAGCTTGGAATTCACAGTTACGAGAATGTACCGCTCATTATTGTCGTGACGGGAACAACCCACCAGGAGAGACATCGTCACGGCCAGTGCCACCAGAACCACAGTTCGTCCGTATAGTTTCATGGCCACCCTCCGCTGCAATGTGAACTTTGCACTGCGTTGCTGCAGCAAAGCAACTATATAGCAGTGTCAAGGCGTAACGTGCGCGATTGTACTCCGCTGGTTACGCTGGAGAAAAGAGACATTCTCCCGCAAGCCGTGATGGGCGGCCATTCGCGCGAGGTCAGGTAATGGGACGCGCGCCGCAATCGCCCTGCCGGGGACGGAGCAATAGACTGCCGTAACTAATCAGTAACCAAAGAATGCTGTGGTCAGCGTTTGCGCCGTGGTTTACAATTTGGATTCGCAATTTGCGCCTTAGTTTTGATATAAGCAGTGGAGGCGTGCGAACGGAATCGATTTTGCCGTGCATTCTTCATGCGGCATGATTCAGTCCAACCGGGGTTGCGGCAAGCCGGAAGGAAGATCAATACAGGTCGCCCACTGCGGTTACCACATGCGGCAGGCGGCCGGGCCGATTTCAGTCGGATTCAGAAGGCAAATTAGGCTTGGAGGCCAATCGATTATGCGCAACTGTTTAGCTACAAAAATCCTGAGCATTGTAATGATGATGCTGACTCCGGCGGCAATGCTTATGGCGGAAACCAGCAACACCATGCTCTACGCGTCGGGGACCGTCACGCTGAACGGAACAGAAGTTGCCCGCTCGGCCTCCGTCACCTCCGGCGACCGTATTGAAACCGCTGGGGCCACTGCCACCGCGATCAATCAGGACGGGACAAAGGTTACCGTCAATCCTTATTCGGCGATTAAGTATGAGAGCGCCGGTGTGAACGTGGTCCGCGGAACGGCTGCTGTCAGCACGACAGACGGCATGGCGGCAAAGGCCGCCCAGATCACGGTCGCTCCTAAAGATAAGACCGCGACCTATGAAATCGCCCGCATGGACAACAACATCGTGATCACCAGCCACACGGGTGCGTTGATGGTCACCGAAGCCGGCAAGACCACTGAACTGGAAGCTGGCGGTTCGAGTTCGCGCACCGCCGATCCGACGCCCGCTCCGGCACCGGCTCCCCAGGCGGCTCCGGTATTTCCGGGTAGCACGCTGACGGGCAAGCAGGTGTTCGCTATCGGCGCGGTGATTGCAGGCGCAGCGGTAGCCACCGGGCTGTGGGCCGGAATGAGCGCTGCCGGAATTCCTCCGGGAGGCTTCGGCAATCAACTGTCACAGAGCTCGCACCAGGGCCGTGCTATGGGCCAGGTTGCTCGCGTCGCCACTGTGGTTGCCCGCCCGGTTGTAACGGGTGTTCGAAACAACGCCAACATCAATTCGGCGTCGCATGTTGGGCAGCAGCACCGCACCGTTCGGGCCGGCCGCTAATCGAACGACCGAGTGTCAATGATGTTCCGAAGGCCCGTCTGGTGACGGGCCTTTTGTTGGCCTGAGTGTTCAGGCCGGTCGAAGAGCGCTCGCTCTGGTGAAGGCCGATAAGCCAGGATCAGCACCACCCCGAATGTGCTACTCTTGAGCCGTCGGGACGGGTGTCATGCTCCGGTGGTCCAGCCTGCTCGTCGTCTTCGTGCTCTCCAGCTCTTGCCTCGCTGACAATGTAACTTTCTTGCGCGTTGATAAATCGGTGGTGCAACAGCGCCTGCAACCGGTGCCTGCGACTCCTGATCAGCGGGTCCGCTCGCTGCGTGCGATGTTCGAAAAAGCAGGATGCGCGAGACCGAACATCGAGATTCAGGCTGTGCCCGATCAACCGCTGCCAAACGTGTTGTGTACCCTGCCAGGAACCGAATTTGGAACAATTCTGATCGCTGCGCGACTGGATTACGACGGCCGCGGCGATGAAGGCGCCTTAGGGTGGGGCGGAGTCGTCATGCTCCCGCTGCTGGCGGAGTCGATGGTGTCTACCAGCCATCGGCACACGCTGGTGTTCGCCGCATTCTCGGGCAGCAATATGGCTGGCGCCTCTTTCTATTGGAAGAGCCTGTCGGATGTGCAGCGCCGTGAATTTCGCGGCATGGTTGACCTCGACCACCTGGGCAGAACCGCAGCGGGCTATTCCGCCCCAGCAAGCGGCGCGGTCATGGCACGGTTGCTTCCGTCCGCCAGCCGTGCGCTCCAGATGAATCCGGAGCCGCAACCCATCGCTGACGCTCCTGATACCGACGCCCTGTTCTTCCAGCGAGCGCACGTTCCGTCGATAACGATTCACTCGGCAGGATATATTGCGAACAATCAGGAAGCGCCGCGGCCTGTGTCCGAATTGAATCCACTCGTGCTGGATGATGTGCGAAAAGTAGCGGGCACACAGTCAAGTTCGTTTGTGCTGAAGACGGGACTCGACCCCGAGATCTACAACCAGACCTATAATCTGCTTTGCGTGTACGTACTTTTCCTCGATCGCGGACTAGGCGCGAGCAAACATCCTGCTACCGAAGTACTGCGCGCACAAGAGACGCCGCCT
Source organism: uncultured Acidobacteriaceae bacterium (assembly GCA_963699185.1). Lineage (GTDB taxonomy): Bacteria > Acidobacteriota > Terriglobia > Terriglobales > Acidobacteriaceae > DASRAA01. The sequence goes on from OY969419.1 coordinate 4,822,117, forward strand.
GCAACTCCTCCGCCCGTGGAGGCTGCGAAGGTGCCGGCTCCGGCCCTGCCCGTTGCAACTGCTAGTCCAGCGCCTGTGGTAGCGGCCTCCAATGGAACGGCCGCGCCCGCTACTGCGGTTCCCAGCGAAACCGCAAGCTCGCCTATTCCGGCAGCTTCCAGTGCGGCTGCGACCAACAATCCGGCGGCAACCATTAAGGTCAACACCCGCCTGGTGCAGTTTGACGTGGTCGTGACCGACAGCCAGGGCCGACCGGTGAAGGATCTGACGGCCGCAGACTTTACCGTGCTGCAGGATGGACAGCCACAGACGGTGCGGGCGTTTGAAGTTCACTCTCCGGCCGTGGTGGACAAGACTGCAGGAGCTGGCGCGGGCGCTGCGAAACTCGCGTCCGCAACGTTGCCGGCGAATTCCTATACTAATGTCCCCGCGAAAGCGCCACAGAGTAGCTGGACCATCATCCTCTTCGATTTATTGAACACCGCAGTCCCCGATCAGGCATATGCGCGAAACCAGTTGCTGCAACTACTGAAAGCGGTGCCACGCGGCGAGCCAGTGGCGTTGTTCGTGCTCACCCGGCAGCTCGAGATGCTGCAGGGTTTCACCCAGGACCCGGACCAGTTGCTACGCATGGCGGAAATGCTGGATCCCGCGAAGTCGCAGATCTTGACCACCATGGTCGAACGGGAGCGGACCGTAGGCAGCATCGCGGCCACGTCTGCACAGGCCGCGGCGGCTCCGGCGGGCCCGGGCGGAAACATCGACACCTCCACGATGGTTTATCTACAGACGGCCCGGATCTCCCAGAGCTACAACGATTATGAAGCCTTCCGCACCACCGACCGCGTGGTTTTCACCTTGCAAGCGATGAGAGGCTTGGCGAGAGCGGTTTCCGGCTATCCGGGGCGCAAGAACCTGGTATGGCTGTCGGGGAGCTTCCCGGTGCAGATCGAGCCCGATCCGGCGTCCACCGACCCATTCCGCAACGAGCGGGGCTTCGAAGACCAGATTCGTGCCACCGATTCGTTGCTGGCTACCTCGCGAGTGGCGGTGTATCCCGTGGATGTGCGCGGACTCCAATCGCAGGTCATCGATATCAGCACAGCCGCCGCAGAGAACCAGATTATGACCAACGTGTCGCCCGAGGGCGGACATGGCGTGGTGGCCACCTCGCCCAGCGTGCTCGGCGCTACCATCACGGCACAATCCGTGGCCCTTTCCAACGACCGCGCCACCATGAAGACCATTGCGGAGCAGACCGGCGGCGAAGCGTTTGTGAACACCAATGACCTGCGGCGGGTGATCAATCGCAGTTTGGATGACGGTTCGACGTATTACACGCTGGCCTACACTCCGCCCAAGCAAGATGACAGCGGCGGGTACCATCGTGTGGTGGTGAAGATTCCGAACAAGGGCCTGAAGCTAGCCTATCGCCGGGGATACTACAGCATCCCCCCGGTTACTGAATCGGGTACAGCCGGCACGGCAGCATTGCGCGCTGCCTTGCAGCCCGGCATGCCTCCCGCAACGTCGATGCTGCTCACGGCATCGATCGAACTTCCAGACTCGATCCGCAAAGATGTGAAGATCAACTACGTCATCGACAGCAACGGCGTGGACTTCGCGGACGCGCCCGACAGCAAGAAGCGTGCGCAACTTGATTGCATGGTGATTGCGTTCGACAGTTCCGGGAAGGAAGTCGCCCACGCTTCCGATACGCTGGACGCTACCGTTCCGCTAAATGCCTATGCCGCCATCCAGAAGTATGGACTGCCTGCCCACCAAGTTATTTCGTTGCCGCCCGGCAAGTACAACCTGCGCATCGGCGTGATGGATCGCACCACGCAGCAGATCGGAACCGTAGACGCGCCCCTGGAAATTCCCGGCCAGGCGATCGCGCAGCGTTGATCGCCACTGCCCCAGACCGCTAGCGCATTTTCTTGATCAGCAGCTTTTCTCCCAGTGGGACCGAGGTCAGCACGCTCACAATTTTTTCCGAAGCGTGGCCATCGCCATAAGGATTTTGCATTCCATTCAGCGAACGGCGAAAGCCTTCGCTTCGGGCGATCTTGACCTTGGCAAGTATGTCGCCCTTTTCGGGTGCGGCGTCGAGAATGTTGGGCGAGCGTTCCCTGCCCTGCTGCCGCATGCCAACGTTGACCGTAGGCAACGCGAACGATGGTGTCTCCATGATGCCGCTACTGGAGTTGCCGATCATGACGTCTGCATGGCGAAGCAGGCTCCAATAGTTTAGGGCTCCAAGATTCACGAATACGCGGGCATCCGGACGCCGACCGAGAAATCGCTCAGTCCGCTCGATCAATTCGCGGCTGCCGGCGTCGGTATTGGGATAGGAGAACAGGATCTGCCCGGGTACTTCGAGCAACGCTGCGAATAGCGCATCGGCCTCTTGCGTGGTGTCACGCACAATCGTGACCGGATGATAGGCCACAACCGCGGAGGGCTTCGTGAGATCGACCTGCAGTTGCGCTTCGAGTTGCTCGCGGGTGAGTAACGTGTTGCGGCGCAGGTGATCGAGGGAAGGCGCGCCCGCGCGATGCACCCGCCACTCCTCCTCGCCCATCGCAATGACCCGTTCGCGCGCCTGGAAAGTCGAGGTGAAATGCAAGTGGCTCAACTTGGTGAGGGTGTGGCGCACGGTATTGTCGATGGCCCCTTCACTGATCTCTCCACCCTCGATATGCGCGATGGGGATGCGCAGTGTCAGCGCAACGGCGGCAGGGGCCAGCATTTCGTAGCGGTCGGCAATCAGCAGAATCAGGTCGGGACGCATCTGTCCCAGACAGTCCGCCAGGCTGAGCGTCGCCATGCCAATCGTCTTCGCCATGCCTACATCGGTATCGGAGCTCAGCAGGCATTCGATGCGGGCGGCGATCTCCAAGCCATCCTTCTCGATGTCGCAGACGGTGCGTCCAAATTCAGGCGACAGGTGCGGACCCATGACGAGCAACTTCAGGTCCACGTCGGAATGGCGCGCGAGGTCGTGCAACGGCCAGTAGAGATGGCTGTAGTCAGCCCGCGAGGTCGTGACCACCGCTATCTTGCGCGTCATCTTCATTTAGGAATTCGACCGCCCGAGCTGTTCATCGCGGCGAACGATGTCGAGGTAAATGTCATGGAAAGGCTTACATCATTATATTATAAGGAGAACGCAGGCCGCTTCCGAATAGCGAAAGATGCCGCTCTCCTTTACGTTCCGGCTGGCTTCGCCTCCGCCTCGAGCTCGCTCGCCTGGTCTTGAATGTGCTGCCAAGCCCGCTCAACATGCTTAAGGGTAGTGGTAGTCTGCCCAACGCAGAAGCGGAGCGCGAATTGGCCGTTCAGGCGAGTGTGCGTCAGGTATAGGGTGCCACTTTGATTGAGACGTTCCATCAGGTGCTGGTTTTGTTCTTCGCTGCCTCGATAGCGAAAACACACCAGGTTCAGCGGTACGGGTGCTGCGACTTCAAAGCGCTCGTCCTTCCGTACCCATTCGGCAAATGCCTGGGCGATTGCGACATGCTGGCGCACATGGTGTTGCAGCCCTTCCACCCCATAATGACGAATGACGAACCAAAGCTTCAGCGATCGAAAACGGCGCCCCAGCGGAATCTGCCAGTCACGATAATCGAATACCGCTCCTGACTCGGTAGCCTGGTTCTTCAGATATTCCGGGAGGATGCTCAGGGTATTGATGAGCGCCTTGCGATCGGCCACGTAGAAGCAGTCGCAATCAAAGTTGGTGAACATCCACTTATGCGGATTGAAGCAGTAGCTGTCGGCGTGCTCCACGCCCTGCTGATAATGGCGAAACTCCGGACACAAGGCCGCAGTGCCGGACATGGCGGCATCTACATGGAACCATAGCTTATGTTCCCGGCAGATCGCGGCAAGCTCTGGGAGAGGGTCCATGGCGTTCGAGGAAGTCGTACCCACGGTGCCGCACACAAAGAAAGGAACCAGCCCGGCTTGGCGGTCGCTCTCCACCCGATCTCTTAAAGCTTGTGGCCTGATAGCGAAATTCTCGTCGACGTCCAGCAAGCGCAGATTATTCTGTCCGATTCCTCCTATCATGGCTGCTTTTTCGAGCGAGGAGTGGGCTTGCGTGGAGGTATATGCTACCAATTTGCCATCAGCGCCACGTAAATTAGTGGTGTAACCAGTGGCACGCTCGCGGGCCGCCAGCATGGCGCAGAGCGTCGAGCTTGAGGCAGTATCCTGGATCACGCCTCCGCCGGTGCTGGTCGATAGAAAACTCTCCGGAAGGCCCAGCATGGGTACCAGCCAGTCGAGTACCTGGGTTTCTAGCTCGGTGCAGGCCGGGCTGGTGGCCCAAAGCATGCCTTGTACTCCCAGCGCCGACGACAATAGGTCTCCCAGGATCGCGGGGCCTGAAGCATTAGCAGGGAAAAAGGCGAAAAAATTCGGGGACTGCCAATGGGTAACTCCCGGCAGGATCACCTTATCCATATCCTTGAGCAGCAAATCGAACGCTTCGCCATGAAGTGGAGGATGGCTGGGCAGAGCCTGCCGAATCTCCCCCGGACGAACCTGTGACAGGACGGGTAGGGTTTCGATGCGCTCATAGTAATCGGCAATCCAGTCCACTACCTCTTTGCCGTGCTGGCGGAATTGTTCCGCAGTCATGTGGAAGCTTGGCTCTGGTGACATGCAGTCCCCCTAAGATTGGACAAGACAAACCGAGCATACCAGCCGCCCAGCGAAGAGGTGGGAAATGACCTCATCTTTCGTCCCAGACCAGATAGTAGACTCGCCCACCAAATGGCTATCCCATCTGGAGACCTATGGAATGCCATATGGAGGTAGGTGCGGCGCTTCGGCTGGGCATTAATTCCGCATTAAGAATGTTAGTAATTCTATCGGCAGCTTGTAGTCCCGCCTGATAGACTAAATCGCTGGCAAATAAACTCGAAAGGTGATCCATGGACATTCAACAAATTGTGTCAGATCTCAAGAGCGAGCGCGAGCGGATTGATGCAGCTATTCGAGCTCTAGAGGGTACCGGTAAGTCAGGTCGCGGTCCCGGAAGACCGCCAGGTTCCTCCAAAGGAAAACGTCGTACCATGAGCGCATCTGCCCGTAAGCGGATCTCTGAGATGATGAAGCTTCGCTGGGCCGAGCGAAAGAAGAAGGCCAAGGCGAAAGCCGCCTGAGCCAGCATCCCAGTGCGGCACTATTAGATTAGCCACTCGTACACGATCCGAGTGGCTTTCTTTCTTGATGAAAGATCGGCGTCACGCTGCAGGATGACCCGAAACCACAAGTTCGTCCTCGCCGTCGTATCGTATTGCCCGCGGTTCGGTGACTACGACGCGAATCGGCTTGGGGAGATTGTGCTGGTCACAGCTGGCTTCGGCCCGCGCTTCCTCACCAGCGCCATGCGAACGTGGTCCAGCAACTGCGCTGCACTACAGTCGGCCTTGGAGAGAAAGACGTCGGCGAGAATGTCGTCGGGACAATAGGCCAAGGCGCCGGAGAACACAATCGCGGGAGTAGTGGGCGAGATCGTCTTGAGCTGATCGATCAGCCGGGCGCTGCCAAGTTTCAGCATCATGACGTCGGCGAGAACGAGATCAATACCACCCGCCTTCATCAGGTCAACGGCGCGGGCCGCCTCAGAGCAGGCCACTACGCGGTAGCCGCGGGTCTCCAGCATTACCTTGCGAATGGAAAGTGAACGTTCGTCTTCGTCAACGCAGAGAATCGTGCGCTTTGGTTTCATCGGCCTTCCCGTTACGACTTACCGGGGGTGGCTGCACGGCCGCGCCGAGCAAACCTGATGGGAGAGGGCGCTTGCGGCAGTTACCTGCGGATCTGTCTGATTTTTTTTTGCGCCAGAGCAAGCGCGTTATCGGATAGTACGGCGATGAAGCAGCCCTGTAAAGTATCGCAGTGGTTAAATCGTATGCGCCATTTTACGCGTGAAACAGCACACACAAAGTTGCACTGAATCCTCCGGTGCGGGAAAAAGGCACGCGCAACTGCGGCTCTGCAAAGGCCTTCCAGCGTGCACAGAATATCCGCAGATTATTCACATCGTTACTGTACCGTTAATTATCTGCACGACGTGCCCGCCGACACGCACATTGGTGACCGCATCGCCGCGCTTTTCGGCGCGAATGTAGAGCGAACTCGGCCGCCGCGTTTCGAGACCCTGCTCAATCAGTCCCTGCTGATCGGAAGGCAGCACGCCATTTTGCACCGCCCATGCAGCACAGCAGCCCGCCGCCGAACCCGTCGCAGGATCTTCGCCGTTATAGAAAATCATGCGCGCATGAAGTGTCGCGTAGGGCGATACCGCCTCGCGGCTGACGAGATAGAAGAAGCTGTTATCCCCAAGGTCGCGCAGGTAAGCAGACATTTGGTGCCAACTGATGTTCAGGCGCTGCAGGGTCGCGAGGGAACGAAACGGGACCATGGTGAACCACATCCCGGTGGACACGCTCTGGATCGGCAGACTCTCGTCCAACTCTGACACGGGAACACCCAGGACCTTGGCCACGTCGGCGTGCGAATGGACGCGTCCGAACTGGGGGTCCACCTGGCGCATCTCGCCGAAGAGGCTGTTATCACGATGATCGAAGCGCACGGGGACCTTGCCCACCTTGAGATCGAGAACAATTTCGCCGGCCAGCGAATGTTGGCGAAGATACCAGGCTGTGCCGAGTGTAGGATGTCCGGCAAAGGGCAGCTCTGCATTGACCGTGAAGATGCGTACCTTAACGCCTTCGCGTCGTTCGATGGCTTTGTCGCGCGGGAAAATGTACGTCGTCTCGCTCAGATTGGTTTCCTTAGCCAGCTTTTGCATCTCGTCGTCGCTGAGACCGCGGGCGTCAGTGAACACCGCCAACTGGTTGCCTTGCAGCGGCCGGTTGGTGAAGACGTCGAGCTGAACGAAGTCGAATGTACGTTTGCCCATAGTGGAAAATTCTCCCCCGACAATCTATCAGGATTCTGCGAACAAATTGTTTCGCACTTCTAACAGGCGCAAAGGGCGATGCGCAAGCGGTTGTTTACAATGGCGGGTAGCTGTTGTGCCGGCCTGCGGAAGCGAAGGGGGTCCGGTGACTCTCCCGGTCTTCAAAACCGGCGATCGGCATCTTCGATGTCGATGGTGCGTTCGACTCGCACACGCTTCCGCCAAATCTTCGGTCGCATGTGCCGACACCTCGTGGCGGGCAATCTCAGTCGGTATCGGGATCCCAGATATACCGTTTCATGAACGCATACACGATGCTGCCGCCCAGGCTGGACAACACTCCGTTGATGAGCCATGAGAGCAGATGTCCCAGAGCTTGACGCCCCGCATTCAAGAAAAACGCTGCGACCTGACGGTTTAGTCCGAATGCGTCCAGCAGGCACGAGATCGTCCAGGCAACCAACAGGCTGTCCGCAAGCACGTACCGCTTCAAAGACTTTAAGTAGATTTTGCGAAATTCAGGATGGCCCTTGTCGCGGTAGTCTTCGTGCGCCTGCCAAAAAGGTCGCACGGCCCAAAACACAAACCAGGTCAGAGCCACGAATCCAACGACGTAGATCGTCTCGCTAAGCTGAGAGGACTTGCCGTTCCCCGACTTGTTGAGAATGTAGAGGGCGACGACGCCCGCAAAAATGCAGGCAATGTTCAGGGCCCTCGCAATGCGTGCCAGGCGTTCCGCACGCTTGAGCTGCGACTTAAGCTGCTGCGATCTCCATTCCGGTTTCTTCGGAGGTTTCTTGCCCCGCCTGCCCATCGCATCACCCTACCAAAAGGCGCAAACCAGTTTACCGGGGGACGCAGACACCTGTCCCCAAGCCCTCCACTTGCCCAACCTTGCTGTCACGCGTAACAATCCCAAACGAAGTAATTCCTGATTCTGGAGTCCGAAATTGTCTGATTCTACGCGGCGCGATTTCGTGGTGGGTGCTAGTGCCATGATTGCCTTTAGTGGCGTGTCCGGCGGCCTGCCTTCAATTTTGTCGGCGACGGACAAGACTGCCGCGTCGCCATGGAAGTCGCCCTTCCGCGTGGGCGTCATCACCGACGAAATCTCGCAGGACTTCGACCACGCGTGTTCCGTTGCCGCGCGAGAATTCGGGATGCAGTGGGTCGAGTTGCGCGGCCTGTGGAACAAGAACCTCATGAATCTCACCTCGAGCGAGATCACCGAGGCACAGGCGATCCTGAAGAAGTATCAACTTCGCGTAACCGATATCGCCAGCCCGCTCTTCAAGGTGGACTGGCCGGGCGCGCCGACCTCGAAGTACAGTCCCAAGCGCGACCAGTTCAAGGCCGACTTCGGCTACGATCAACAGCCGGAAGTATTGGAGAAGTGCATTGAGGCAGCGAAGGCGTTCCAAACTGACCGCGTGCGGGGGTTCGATTTCTGGCGGCTGGAGGACCAGGCACCCTATCGCAAAGCCATCAACGCGAAACTGCAGGAAGCTGCTGCCCAACTCCACAAGCACGGCATCATCTTTCTGCTGGAAAATGAAATGACCTGCAACACCGCGACCGGCGCCGAAGCCGCGAAAACACTGGCGGCGGTGGAATCGCCGAACTTCATGCTGAACTGGGATCCCGGCAACGCGGCTGCGCTGGGCGAAGTTCCCTACCCTAATGGATGGGACCTGCTTCCCAAAAATCGCATCGGCCATTGTCACTGCAAAGACGTTGTCATGAAGTCTGGTGGTGAGGGCTACGAATGGATGCCCGTCGGAAAGGGCATCATCAATTGGGTAGGACAATTCCAGGCGTTCAAGCAGGCCGGCTACCATCTTGGCGTCTCGCTAGAAACACACTGGAACGGAGCAGGCACACCGGAAGAATCGTCACGGCAAAGCTGGGCAGGGATGAAGGCCGACTTGCAGAAAGCTGGAGCGCTGTCATGAAGAAAGAAAAGCTTGGAACGATCAATCGCCGCGAGTTCGTCGGCATGGCGGCTGGAGCAGTAGCGCTCGCCGCACTTCCCTATTCCCGCGTGCTGGGGGCGAACGATCGCATTCGCATCGGCATTATCGGCGCTGGAGATCGCGGCCAGCAGGACCTGAAGGACGCGCTCGCCCAGCCCAATGTTGAGTGCGTTGGCGTTGCCGACGTTTATTCCCTTCGCCGCGACCAGGTAAAGAGCTTTGTGCCGACAGCCGAGTACTATGACGATCCGCGCCGTCTGCTCGATCGCAAAGACGTTGACGCCGTCATCATCGGCCTGCCGCTGCATTTGCACGCGAAGTATTTTCTCGACTCGCTGGCTGCGGGCAAGGACGTTTACTGCGAGAAGACCATGACGTGGGACATTCCCGAGGCGGTCGAGTGTCTGCACGCCGCGCAGAAGTCGAAGCAGGTGGTGCAGATCGGATTGCAGCACGAAAGTTCCGGCGAGCTAGCCGATGCGCGCCAGTGGTACGTGCAAGGCCTGCTGGGCAAGGTGACGATGGTCGAATCGTGGATGAGCCGCAACACGCCGCACGGTCATGGCCAATGGTATCGGGCGATTCCCGGCGACTGCAATCCGCAGCACGTGAACTGGGACCTGTTCCTCGTGAACCGTCCCAAGATCGCCTTCGACGCCAACAAGTACATGAACTGGCGGCTGTTCTGGGAGTTCTCCGGTGGGAACGTTACTGAGAACATGGTTCACCAGATCGCCTGGATTATGACCGCGATGGACTTGCCGGTACCGCAGGCAGCCGACATGATGGGCGGTGTCTACTCCGAAAAAGATGGGAGGCAGGTGCCCGACACGATCGCGGTTACCTTCGAATTCCCCAACGATCTCACCGTGCTCTGGCAGTCCACGTTCAGCAACAGCCGCTATGGACTGGGTGAGCGTTTCCTTGGCTCCGACGGGACCATCGAACACATCAGCGGCGCAACCGATATGGTGACCGGCAAATACCAGGGCGGAATCAGTTACTACCCGGAGAAGGCCAACCGTGCCGGCGGCGCTGCGTTGACCGGTTCTGCGAAGGGACAGAACCACATGGCCAACTGGATGGAGTGCATTCGCGCACGCAACCAGAAGACGAACGCTTCCGTCGAAATCGGCTACAAGTCGGCGATTGCGGCGCATATGGCCAATATGGCGTACCGACAGAAGCGGCGCATCACTCTAGAAGAAGCTATGGCGGCGAAACCGGAATATTGAAGCTCAACTCCAGCGGAACCACTTCAGCGCGATCAAGAACGAACCCACTCCCCAGATTGCCAGGACAGCCATTTGTGTCCACTGCGAACTCAAACTCGCGCCCTGCAAGATGATGGCACGCAGCGCGTCGTTCAGCGCGGTCAGCGGAAGCGCCTTGATCAGCGGTTGGATAATCTGCGGAAACCGTTCGTACGAGAAGAACACGCCGGAAAAGATCCACATGGGCATCATCACCAGGTTGATCAGTCCGCTGGCGCTTTCAATTTTCTGTGCCCGGCTGGCCGTCAGCAGTCCAATTCCTCCGAACGAAATCGCTCCCAATCCAGCAACCAGCAGGATCGCCAGGAACGAACCCTCGACCTTCATGCGAAACGCCAGCACGCCGAAGCTCAGCAGCAACCCCACTTCGATGATCATCAGCACCAGGCGGCTGCTGCCCAGCGCCAGCAAGAAATCGGTGCGGCGCATTGGGGAGGCGACAAAACGCTTCAACAGCTTGCGCTGCCGCATCTCCACCACGGCAAAGCCGACGCCCCACATTCCCGAGTTCATCAGATTCATGCCCAGCAGGCCGGGGATGAGGAAGTCAATGTACCGGGCGCCGGGCTCGCTGCTCTGCGTGGTCTCGGCCTTCAGCGGACTCGATCGTCCTGCGGCCGTCTGCAGCGCGTCGTCCACTTGCGAACGTGCCAGCACGCTCTCTGGCCGCGCGGGATCGTAGCGATAATGCATGCCGCCGTCGTCAGCAGTCACCACCAGAGAATATTGTCCGAGCCGGAATCGATCGAACGCTGTCTGTTCGTCGAGCACATCGGCGTGTATGGCATTCTTGGCTGGAGACTGCTGCAATAGTTCGACAACATGTTGCGCTTGCGCGTTGCTCACGACAACAATTGACGTGACATCCGCGGGCTTATTGCGGAAGGCGATCCCCAACCCCAACGCCAGCAGCAACGGAAACACAAACACCCAGAAAACCACTTCGGGCTCGCGCCAGAGCTCTTTCATGCGCGCGCCCAGCAAGGCTCGGTACCCAGCCCATCGGCCGTTAATCAGGGTCGCAGGCTGCAGCTTGTCTTCTGTCGGCGTCGGAGTTTGGATTTCGAGGTCGGCCATTATTCCTCCCTCAGGTGGCGACCGGTCAGCGCCACAAACACGTCTTCAAGGCTGGCCTGTCGCGTGCTGAGGTGCGCCAGTTGCGCGCCTTTCTGCTGCACTGCCAGCAGCAGTGCGGGAATCGTGTGGTGCGGCTCGTCGACCTGAAGGCAGAAAAACCCGTCTTCGTTGCGCACCGATTGCACTCCCGGCAGCCGCGCCCAAATGTCCCCACTTCCGCCATTCCCACCGTTGATCGCGAACTCCACCACGTGATGCCCGCTGAGACGCGCAATCAGTTCCGCGGGAGTCCCTTCCGCGATGATCTTTCCCTGGTCGATGATGGCCAGCCGATCGCACAACCGCTCGGCTTCATCCATATAGTGGGTGGTCAGTAGGACGGTTCCACGGCGCTGCTGAAACCGGCGCACGATCTCCCACAACTGCCGCCGGCTCTGCGGGTCAAGCCCAGTGGTGGGCTCGTCGAGAAATAGAATTTTGGGATTGCCCACCAGTGCTGTCGCCACCGCGAGCCGCTGTTTCTGCCCGCCGGAAAGCGTGCCCACCCGCGCGTCGGCCTTCTCGTTCAGAGAAAGCTCGTCGAGAATCTCCTGTACCGAACTCGGAGAATGATAGAAGCTGCCAAACAAGTGCAGAGTCTCGCGCACCGTCAGTTTCTCCGACAATCGCGTCTCCTGCAGTGAGATGCCCAGCCACTCACGCAACTCGCGCTCGTGGCCCTGCCACGTCATGCCAAGGATTTCGACGTCGCCCGACGTCGGCTGCAGCAGGCCTTCGAGGATCTCAATGGTCGTGGTCTTGCCCGCTCCGTTTGGACCCAGCAGCCCGAAGCACTCGCCAGTCTCGATGGCAAGATCGAGACCGCGGACGGCTTCAACCTTTCCGTCGTAGGTCTTGGTGAGGCCGCTACATCGGATGGCAGGTTGCATACGGATAAATGATATCGGAGCGGGGCGCTTGCAGGGAAAACGCGACAAGCGCACTATCGCACCTGTTCACTTCGGACAAACTGGTCCCAAAGCGAACGGCCAAGGCAGTGAGTTGCAGGCTAACATCGCCAGCTTGTCCAGCATTCTCAGGCGCTTACGAGTTGGCCAATCAAGTGCACTGCATCATTTTGGGATACGTGTCTGCGGGAGAGACGGAATGCACGCGTTGCACAGGATTCGGTTTTGCGCTCGCGACGGTCTGACCATCGCCGTGGGAATCGGCGGCACTACCGCCATCTTCAGCCTGGTGAATACGGTCTTGCTGCGGCCGCTGCCATTTCCTGAACCGGATCGCTGACCTTCGCTGGTGCTGCTGCTGGTATCGTTCCTGGCCAGTAGCCTGCCGGCATACCGCGCGTCAACACTCGATCCCATGAAGACGCTGCGGGACCAGTAGTGGCAAAAACTACGGTCGCGCAGGCCTGCTATCGATGCGAATTGTGCGAGGGCCTTATCCCTTCGGTTGAGGCACGATCCGCAAATACGGCCGCGGCGCCTTCCACCCATCGGGATAGATCTTCTTCGCGTCTTCGTCCGACACCGACCCCGCAATGATCACGTCTTCGCCCTGCTTCCAGTTCACCGGCGTCGCCACCTTGTGCTTCGCCGTCAGTTGCAGCGAATCCAGTACGCGCAGCACTTCGTCGAAGTTGCGCCCAGTAGTCATGGGATAGACCAGCACCAGCTTGATCTTCTTGTCCGGCCCCACAACGAACACGTTGCGAACGGTCATGTTGTCGGCTGCTGTCCGCCCTTGCGAGCTGCCGGCCAGGCTGGCAGGAAGCATGTCGTACAGCTTGGCCACGTTCAGGTCCGAGTCTCCAATCATCGGATAGTTCGGCGCGTGTCCCTGCGTCTCCTTGATGTCGTTCGCCCAGCGCGCGTGGTCCGTCACCGGATCGACGCTCAGGCCAATAATCTTCGTGTTGCGCTTATCGAATTCCGGCTTCAGGCTTGCCATGTATCCGAGTTCTGTGGTGCACACCGGCGTAAAGTCCTTGGGATGCGAGAACAAAACTGCCCATGAATCGCCGATCCACTCGTGAAAGCGGATACGGCCCTCAGTAGTCTCAGCCATGAAATCGGGCGCGATATCGCCAATCTTCAGTCCCATTGATCGTCTCCGTGATTCGGTTTAGGTAACGATCAGAATTGTATCCCGAGTCGAGTCCGCTTCGACAGTCCGGCGGTTGATTTTCGCTTCGGTTGCTGTATTCTGCCGCGCTATCTATTTTGTGCTTATCACCGGCAAGTGTGGCATGCTGTCGTGGCGAGGAGAGGCTATTTTATGAAACACGCAATCCTGGGAGCGGGCGCAATTGGCGGCCTGATGGCGACGGCATTGAGCTCGATTGGTGACGACGTGACACTTATCGTCCGGGCTGACAAGCGGGCCGAGTATCCTACGACGCTGTCATTGGAGTATCCGGCGGGCAAGATTACCGCCGCGGTCAAAATTGCGACGCGCCTGACCGCAGATGTTGACGTGTTGTGGATCGCGACCAAGACCTACCAGCTCGACAATGCGCTTGCCGTGGTTGAGGCCGTGCCACCTAAGATCATCCCGCTGCTCAACGGCGTGGATCACGTCGCTGTGCTGCGTGCGCGGTTCGGACATGATCGCGTCGTGCCCGCAACCATAGCGGTCGAGGCCGAGCGCGGCGCTCCCGGAAAATTTGTCCATCGCTCGCCGGTGCGCCTCAACATTGCGGCCACCGGAGAGCCGGTGCTCAAAGACGTTACCGAAAGATTGCGTGGACTGGGTTGGACTTGCCAGTTCATCGACAGCGAGGCGACGCTACTCTGGACTAAGCTGGCCTTCCTCGAACCATTCGCGCTCGTGACTTCGGCATCGGGAAAGAATGCCGGAGAAATCCTGGCCGACGCGGTGTGGAAGGGAAAGTTGGAGTCCGCCATCGCCGAAGCGCGCGCGGTGGCCGAGAAAGATGGAGCGCAGGTGGATGTCTCAAAAGGGGCAGCCGTCTTTGCGAACTTTCCGCCCACCATGCGCGCGTCGATGGCGAAAGACTTGGCCGCCGGACGCCCGTTGGAGCTGGACGGCATCGCCGGACCGGTATTGCGGGGCGGGGAGCGCTACGGAGTTCCGACGCCCACCACAAAGAGTCTGGTGGGGATGATTGAGGCGGCGGAAAAAGCGCGGTCCGGGTGAAGCGATTCCCACTCATTCCAAAACCGCGATGAGTGGGCGTCTAGCGGATTGGCGCTTGCCAGCGGTCAATTGACGCGCTTCGACGGATAGAGCACATCGACATTATTGTCAAAGTCCTGTAGCAGAATCAGATTTGTATTCGAGTGACTGCTATCAAGGTCTGAGCCGAAGTGAACCACGTTACTGGAAAACCAGGGATGGTCACCGCTCTCATTCGCACAAGGCTCGCTCGTTAGCACATGCTTGCCCTGGAAAACAATCAGTCCTGCACGGTGGGGGCAGTCACCGCCAACGCATGCGGTCACAATGTACTTGATGTCCTTTATCTCAAACCAGATTTGGCGAACCTTTGCCTTCGGACTAACCGGGCTGACCGTCCCGAGAAATCGGTTGTGGTTCTCAGCGCTCGCAGCGTAAGTCAGTTCAACCTTGGTCCCGGATCCATACCTGTACGTGATCGTTCCGAATGGGGCTGCCTTTGAAGCGGTGCATAAGGAAACGATTCGATCATTCCCTTTAAGCCGGCAGGAAAAAAACACCCCCTCGTCCGCAAGGCAACTGGACGCGCCAGCCGTCTGCGCGAATGACCCCGCTGCAGAAAGCAGGACACCAGAAAGAACCGCAAGCCAGACTCGGAGCCTACTGAAAGACCTGAATCGCCTGCTGAAAGTTGTTACGACGGTCGCCATAAGAAGGTGTGTCCTTGTTGATTACGGCTGTGATGGCATCAACATTCAAGTCCGAACTGCCATGGTCCGCAAGCGCGGGCAACCCATGTTGGACCCAGAAGCACACGGCCGACCGAACGCTGTGGGGGAAGCTCGCCACCTGGTCCGGATTCGCCACAAAGTCGGCGTCGATGGCGCCGTAGATGTTTCCATAGGTCGTTGCCAGCGCCGCATAATTCGCCCGGCCCGTAACTTGAATGAAGCCGCGGCCGCGAAACAGAAAACCGTCGCCGCTGGCAACGTCTCCATTTCCGATCCTGTTCGCGTAGGCCTTGTTGCCAATCATCGGCTGGTTGGCCGGACGCACGATCTTTTGCGTAGTAGGATCTCTCGCATACCCATCCTGTACCGCTTCATCCGGATGGTTCCTGTAGTAGCTGAAGATGCCCAACGCTTTGGGACTATAGTTTAGGCTTTCAACCTGCGCTTGCAGCTCTGCTCCAGCTTCCTGCATAACCTGCGCGAAAAAGTGCGCGCACCTGAGAGGCGTATCAAGCCCATACCTGCTTGGATCAGTATTTAGCTCACTCGCTACCTGCGCAAGATAATCATCGTCTGCATCCGGGAAAAGCTGGCTCAACTGCGCGGCGGTAATAGGATTCATGGTTTCCTTTCGCTGATCCTGATGGACGTGTTGATCCAGTTGGCGGCCAGCTGCGTATATCGCAGCACAAGGCCGTCTACTGGACGAACCTGCCAAGTCTTCTATTGGAAAGTTGGCGCAACAGTACGGCAGGCCGCCTGCCTCTGTCAATGCGGAAAAATAGGCGAGCCAGTGACCCCACACCTTTCTGGCTCCGGAATGTGTGGGAGACATCACGCGACCACGACCACACATTCCCACTCATTCGAAAACCGCGAATGACCAGTCGTCCGCCTTCGCTATACTCGCTAGGCGATCAAGCTGGGCGTGGGGAATTTCTTGGACCAACACAATAAGACTAGGGAAGTCGTCGGCGAAGCTCGCAGCAACGCAACGCCAACTGTGAACCGTCCCGGGCAAGTGCTGTTTGCCAGCCTGGTAGGCACCGCCATCGAGTATTTCGATTTCTATATCTACGCCACCGCCGCAGTGCTGGTGTTCCCGAGATTGTTCTTTCCCGCATCCGATCCGGCCTCGGCCACTCTGGCGTCGCTGGCAACTTTTGCGATCGCGTTTCTCGCGCGGCCAGTGGGATCGGCATTCTTCGGGCACTTCGGAGATCGAATAGGCCGCAAGAAAACGCTGGTTGCAGCCCTGCTGACCATGGGCCTGTCGACGGTGGCGATCGGAGCTTTACCAACCTACGCGACCCTGGGCATCGCGGCTCCGCTGCTGCTCGCGCTCTGTCGCTTCGGCCAGGGTCTTGGATTAGGTGGCGAATGGGGCGGCGCGGTTCTTCTCGCCATCGAAAACGCGCCGCCCGGCAAGCGCGCCTGGTACGGCATGTTTCCCCAACTCGGCGCTCCCGTGGGATTCGTATTGTCAGGCGGCGTCTTTCTGCTGCTCTCGAAAGCGCTCACCAATAACCAATTTTTCGCCTTCGGCTGGCGCATTCCATTCCTGTCGAGTGCAGTGCTGGTGCTGGTTGGTCTGTACGTCCGAATGACGATTACGGAGACCCCTGTCTTCCGCGAAGCCTTAAGTCGAAACCAACGAGTGCGAGTGCCGCTGTGGGTAGTTTTTCGTGACCACTCTGGCGCTCTGCTCGTAGGTACGATGGTGTCGCTAGCGACTTTCGTACTCTTTTATCTGATGACCGTCTTCACTCTGTCATGGGGTACCACCGCGCTGGGTTACGACCGCGAGCAGTTCCTGGTGATGCAACTGTTTGCGGTGCTGTTCTTCGCACTGGCCATTCCGGTCGGTGCCTGGTTGGCGGAACGAGGCCGCCGTCTGACACTCATCTGGGTTACGTCGGCCATCGCTGGCTTTGGCCTCGTCATGGCGCCAATGTTTCTGTACGGCAAAACAGGAACCATGCTGATGTTAGCGCTCGGGCTGTCGCTGATGGGCCTGACCTATGGGCCTCTCGGAACCGTCCTCTCTGAGCTTTTTCCGACTGAGGTTCGTTACACAGGCAGCTCACTCGCCTTCAACTTTGCAGGTATCTTCGGAGCGTCGCTCGCACCCTACATTGCAACCACGCTGGCCCGGAGCAGAGGCTTGCAATACGTCGGGTATTACCTGTCTGCAGTAGCCGGACTCACGCTCATCGGACTGTTCGCATCGCGAGAAACCCGCGACGACCAGCTCTAAACGACGTGAGACATCTGGCTTCCGGCCGAATTAGCTCGGCGGAAAACGATTATCAAAAGCAAGCACATTGACCTGATACGCAATCCTATTGATTCCGGCACTGGTTCCAGTGAGCGCACAGTGAAAGAACACGCGGAGGTTGAGGTTTTCATCCAGATCGGTCTCGGTGCAATTGACCGCACAAGTAACGAAATCGCCCGCATCGTTGGGATTGAACACCGGGCTGGCCAGGGCAGCGACGGGAGCACTTTGGAAGAAGGTCAACGGGTTATTGTCAAACTTGACTCCGAGATCGAGGATGACATCAGTACTGTGTGCATTGTCGTCTCCGTTGAGCCCTACATCCACGAGCGCAATTCCGGTGAAGATAAGCAGCGTGTGGGGGCCCGCCACGAACGGGGACGCTCGCGAAAGAATGCCTACCGACAGCATTTGCGGATTGTCAACATTCGCCAGGGTTATGGTTCGGGTTGCGGGAGACGGGTATCCGGGATCCTGGGCCTGACCACAAAGATTTCCGTTCATGTTCACCCTCCTCATGGTGAATTAAAGTTCGGCCAGACCTGGGTTGCGTCATTTTTGAGTGGCCGATGAACCGAGAGTTGTTACGTCAGAAGTCCATGGTTATTTTCATCAACATTATTCATCAACCAAGCCCCACCTGTTTGGGAATCGTCACATGTCGAATGCGTGGCCCACATATCCCTTTCTTTTGGGATATCTGGGGGTTTCCGTCGGGCGGCTCTTACCGTATTGTCTTCCCAAATCGGGAAATTCTGGTTACCTTCGTTCCGGCTCCCCTCTTTTTTCCTCGAAATCCCTTCTCCTCCGGCCCTACCCTGAATGATTGACCCTGCGGAGGGCTTTATGAATTCGCACCTCATCATTCGTACCTGTCGCCACATGTTGCCCGACGGCCGCCACTGCCACGGCGCTGCCGTCCGCAGACGCTCCTGCTGCCGCCATCACCTTGACGCCCGCACCCGCCTCCACAACATGGCTCGGACTCGACGCCGCACCCTTGTCCTCCGCTTCCGCGTCCCAGAGTCTACCCGCGACCTCGCACTCAACCGGGCCGAGATCAATCGCGTCCTCGCCACCGGGCGTATCGACTTTGACACAGCCCGAATGATTTTCTGGGCCATGGATCTCACCGCCGCCGCCCTCCCCGCCGAGCCTGCCGCCCATCTCCCCCGAGCCCATAACCCCAATGTTTGCTATCATGTCCCTGTAAACCCTTTATTTGTACAAGGCTGCATCGAATATCCCTCACAAGTGCCTGAAAATACAATGGGGGCAGGGGAGGGGGTACCGCCACACCAGCACCGCCTCCCGCTCCAAAATGGCGCTCTCACTTCCGCCGTATAATGATGAGATGCCTACTCGCCAAAATTGCATTCTGTACGGCTCGCGAACAACTTCGTTCGCGAAACTGAGTGGGGCGAGTCATCCATGGATTTCAAGCTAGCCAGTTTGTATCAGCCTGCCGGAGATCAGCCCAGAGCGATTGAGTCGCTCACTCGCGGCCTCTACGAGGGCGATAAGCACCAGGTGCTGCTCGGCGTCACCGGCTCAGGCAAGACCTACACCATGGCCAAGTTGATCGAGCGCTTGAACCGTCCGGCGCTGGTGCTGGCCCATAACAAAACATTGGCAGCACAGCTCTACCACGAGTTCAAGTCGTTCTTTCCGCAGAACGCGGTGGAATACTTCGTCTCCTACTACGACTATTACCAGCCCGAAGCCTACATTCCCGCGAGCAACGTTTACATCGAGAAAGAATCGACCGTTAACGACGAACTCGACAAGCTGCGTCTGGCCGCGACCCGCTCGCTGTTCGAACGCCGCGACTGCATCATCGTAGCTTCTGTCAGTTGCATCTACGGCCTGGGATCGCCCGAAGCCTATTACGGCATGTTGCTCTTCCTGGAAAAGGGCCAGAAGATCAAGCGCCAGGACATCGTGCGCAAGCTGGTCGAAATCCTTTACGAGCGTACTGAGGAAGAATTCCGGCGCGGCACCTTCCGCGTGCGCGGCGACATCATCGAGATCTTCCCCACCTACGACGACAACGCCTACCGCATCGAGTTGTTCGGCGATGAAGTGGAGTCGCTCTCGCAGATCGATCCTCTCTTCGGCACGGTGAAACAGAAGTACGCCCGCCTGCCGATCTATCCCAAGAGCCACTACGTGATGCAGCCCGAGCGCAAAAACTCCGCGGTGGACACCATTCTGGAAGAGTTGAAGTGGTGGGAAGCGGAACTGGAAAAGCAGGGCCGCATCGTCGAGGCGCAACGCATCCATCAGCGCACCCGTTTTGACCTGGAGATGATCAAGGAGATGGGCTATTGCCACGGCATCGAGAACTACTCGCGGCACTTCACCGGCCGCCTGCCGGGCGAACCCCCGCCCACGCTTCTTGACTACGTGCCGCGCGATTACCTTATGTTCATCGACGAGGCGCACCAAACCATTCCTCAAGTACGGGGCATGTGGCATGGCGACCGCTCGCGCAAGCAGAACCTGATCGAGTATGGCTTCCGTCTGCCCAGCGCGCTTGATAACCGGCCGTTGACGTTCGAGGAGTTCGAGCACCGCGTTAACCAGGTCATTTACGTGTCGGCGACGCCCGGACCGTATGAGCTAACGCGCTCAGCCGGCGTTGTGGTGGAACAAATCATTCGCCCCACTGGCCTGATCGATCCTGAAGTTGAGGTTCGGCCGGTCAAGGGTCAGATCGACGATCTCCTGCACGAAATTCGCGAATGCGCCAAGCGCAACGAACGCGTGCTGGTGACCACACTCACCAAGCGCATGGCCGAAGACCTGGCCGAATACTACAGTGAGGTCGGCGTACGCTGCCGCTATATGCACTCCGAAATCGAGACGTTGGAGCGCATCAAAATCCTGCGCGATTTGCGCAAGGGCGAGTTCGATGTGCTGATCGGCATCAACCTGTTGCGCGAAGGGCTCGACCTACCGGAAGTTTCGCGGGTGGCGATTCTCGATGCCGACAAGGAAGGCTTTCTGCGCTCGGCGGGATCGCTGATCCAGACCATGGGCCGCTGCGCCCGCAACCTGGTCGGACGCGCCATTCTGTACGCCGACACGATGACGGATTCCATGCGCCAGGCCATCGACGAAACCTATCGCCGCCGCGCCATCCAGACGGCTTACAACGAGGAACACGGCATTACGCCGGAGTCGATCGTGAGGCCGCTCGACATGTCTCTGGTGGCCGTCGCTGCGGCCGACTATGTCGACCTGACCAGCGAGTCGGAAGATTTACCGGAATTCCGGTCGCAGGCCGAGCTCGATGCGTTCATCGCGAAAGTGGAAAACGACATGCGCGAAGCTGCCAAACGCTTCGAGTTTGAGAAGGCCGCAAAGCTGCGCGATCAGGTGCGCGAGCTGCGCAGCAAGGAATTCATGGTCGCCTGACGCGGCTTCCCGCGAGTAAAAGAATCCGGATGAGATTGACTCATCCGGCTTCCTTCTCTCTTCGTTATTGCGTCAGGATCGTTTGCGGCTGTTGCAACGGACAGGTACTGGTCGCGGGATTGCAGTTCGGGTCCTGCTGCGGCGCGGGCAACGCAAGAGTAACCGTGTTGTTCACCGTCTGGATGATGCTGACCGTTCCGCTGCCTGAGTTCGCCGTGTACACCTTGGTCGAAGTCGGCTCGCTCGCTACAAAGAGCGGATTCCGCCCCACCGGGACCGTCGCAACCACGCTCAGGTTGCTGGAATTCACCACGCTGACGTCGTTGGAAAGGGAGTTGGCGACGTAAACGCTAAGTCCATTCGGCAGGGAAGTAACCGACACCGGTCCAGAACCAACAGGAATGGTCGCCAGCGTAGGAATCGCCGGGTTCGCGCTCAAAATCACGTTGGACACATCGAATACCGTCACACTGTTGCCACCTGTGTTGGTCACGTACAGGCGGTTTAAGACCGTATCGAGATAGCCGAAGGTCGGCCCCACTCCCAGAGGCACGGACCCGCCGATCGTGTTGGTTGCAGTAGAGATAATGTCCAACGCTCCCGCACTGCTTCCGTTGCCCTGCGTCACTACGAAAACATAGAGCCCGTCGGTGCTGGCTACCATGTAAATGGGGTTTTGATGCAGCCCATTGGCAGACGTAAGCGTGCCTACGATGCTTTGGCTGACCGGGTTGTAGATCGAGATCGTGTTATCGCCCTGGTTGGCGACGTAGACGTACCCGCCGTTGGGCTGTTGCACGACCGGCCCTGGATTGGTACCCACGCACACCGTGTTGGTGACCACCAGGGACGCGGTGCTGATCAAGCTCAACGAACCACCAGTCGGGCAGACCGAAGTTATCCCCGAATTCACTACATATACGGCCGTCGCGACGGTGGAAGCGAGGTTGACAGGACGCGATCCTGGAAACAATCCAACGCTGATTACGGTGGGAGCTGCGACTAGAGTGAATTCGCTGACCGTGTCGCTGTCGCGATTGGCCACGAACATAGCCCCGGCATTTGCGCCCTGGAAAGACTGCGCCACTGACCCCAAGCCGGTGGTGACCACCTGAAGATTTGTATCTCCAGAAACGTCAATCTTGGTGCTTGATCCGCCGCCACTCGGGTTGTAATTCAGCACGAATGCGAAATGGGTCGTCTGCGGCTGTCCGCCCGGCGAGACGATGGGATTGGCGATGGGGCGATACGTATTCCCGCAGCCAAGTTCAAACAGCAGAATCAAGAGAATGGGTACGATGACCGTGGTTCTACGCAAAAACCTCATCCAGTCTTCCTAACAGGAATTCATCCGGCCAGAACAGTGCACAGAATTCTTTATTGTATAGGCTCTCTACGTTCGGGGTACAGACAGCCGCAACTCTTCGGCCCTGACTCGTGCTTAAACCCTGCCCGAGGCGCGTCGTTGCGCCGGACAGAGACTTTGGCACAAATAACAGAGCCCTGTCCGTCCGGACAGGGCTCCCGAAACTAGTTGGCGGAAGAGAACTTAGACGCTGAAGGACGAGCCGCAGCCGCACGTGCTCTTCACGTTCGGATTCTCGAACTTGAAGCCTGCGCCTTCGAGCGTTTCGACGTAATCCACGGTAACGCCCTTGAGATACATCAGGGAGGTCGCATCCACAAACACCTTCAGATCGTCGAAGCTGAAGGTCTTGTCCATCATGCCGGCGCCATTCTCGAATGACATCGAGTACGAGAAGCCGGAGCATCCGCCGCCGACCACGCCAACGCGCAAGCCAGCCGGCACCGGATTCTGTTGCGCCATAATTTCCTTGACCTTGGCAATCGCCGTGTCAGTGAAAACTACGGGCTTAGTTTCAACGCTGGGTGCTACGGTGGTCGGTGTAGTGGTTGTGGTTGCCATTCCTCTTCTCCTGAAATGCCTTGGCAGGATTATAACAAACTACCGCCTGCAGGCGCGGTCCCACCCCTGCCCAGGGCGCAACAGCCGGAGCGTACCGCCACTTGTTTGATGACTGAATCGGCGTGGGGTTGCAGTACTTACGCCGGGCTCGGCGGGTGCGCGGAGTGACCTGACTTTACACTTGCAGGCGGACCTAAAAACTTGCAGAAGCCCGTTGACGCGGGCATATAATAACGGCGTGAGGGCCCCCAACCTGGTGGGGATTGCAATACGCCCATTCAAGGCACGGGGCCGGTTCGCCTGAACCGAGGTGGCATATGTCCCCGATGACGATGTTGATTATCGTATGGGCTGTTCTGACTGTGGCGTTGATCATCGTCCTGATCTATCGCAGTACGCTCAGCATGCACGAAGATGATCAGCTCTTTCTCGACGACTCAACGTCCAACCTGCGTGCTGAACAAGAGCAGTTGATGATGAGGATGAAAAAGGTCACGCCCTTGGTGCGTATCCTGGGCGCTGCCTCGGGATTACTGATCCTGGTCATCGCAGGTATGGCAATCTGGCAGCAGATGAACCGTGTGTATTAATCGCTGACGTGGCGGGACACTCTCAGTTAGAGCCCGGTTCCGTTCCGCGAGACACGATCTGGCGGTAGCGTCTTCCGCCCGATGGAGTAAAGTCCACGCGCGTCAAAGCGGGCTTCGCTGCTGGCTTTCATACGCTATTCACGGGCCCTGGTCCCCGTTTCTGGTATTCTCAGCGGCGTTGCGAAACGGGGCCAAACAGCTAGCCAAGAGTCGCCGCTTCGTCCCAAATTTCACGAAGGAGAATCCGTCACCATGGCAGAACAAGAAACTCGCCAATGCGCGCACGAGCCTTGCCAGTGCATGACTCCGGCCGGCGAAAAATATTGCAGCGACTTCTGCAAGACCGCAGGCAGCGAAGAGGTGGAAATTGCTTGCGAGTGTGGACACGAACCCTGCGCCTAACGCCAGGCTTTGACCGCATGCTCGAACCCGATGGGTCCGCTCCTCCGGGCCCGTGTAACCGCAGTGGACTGGGCTGCCAGATGATCCGGGGATAGGGGTTCACTCCTCGGGGCGGGTCTGCTAAACTTTACCTATCGAAAAAGCGGTTGCCTTTTTGTGGGGAAACACTGCCAGCCCATGTCGCTCTTGATCGCCGAGCGGCTGAGCGAATTTTTCATCGTGGCTTACCGCTGGTGCGGGTGTATTCCGCCCTCAATTTGAAATTCGGGCCGTACGCCCTGAAATGGAAGCGATTCCATCGCAAACGCATCAATATTTCTAGGCAGGCATATCTACAAAACCGATTCTTTAGCCTTGGCCCGCTGTTCATGCATCAACGAACCAGCCGACGGTCCGGCAGATTCTAGAGGTCACTGTGGCGCTGCACAAATCCCTGAACACGCTCATTGAGTTTCCGGTTAAGCCGGAAGCGGATTCGGATTCGGAACAAGAAGTCGCGGAATGGCTTGAGGCGTTCGACCAAGTCGTTGACGAAGAAGGCGCCAATAAGGGCGCCGAACTGATTGGGGCTCTGGTTCAGCACGCCCGGACATCAGGCGTCGATGTGCCTGTTCAGCTCAACACACCCTACTTGAACACCATCCCAACCTCCGAGGAAGTCCCGTATCCCGGGGATCGAAAACTGGAACGCCGCATCAAGAGCCTGATCCGCTGGAACGCGATGGCCATGGTGCATCGCCAGAACAAGAAAGATCCCGGGATCGGCGGCCACATTTCGACGTATTCGTCGCTCGCCACTTTGCTCGAAGTCGGATTCAATCACTTTTTCCATGCCAGCTATGGAGACGAGCCGGGCGACCTGATTTATTTCCAGGGTCACGCTTCACCGGGCGTTTATTCGCGCGCTTTTCTAGAAGGCCGACTCACCGAGGAACAGCTGAAGAATTTCCGGCACGAACTACGTGATACGCCGGGACTATCGTCGTACCCGCATCCCTGGCTGATGCCGGACTTCTGGCGCTTTCCCACGGTGTCGATGGGCATTGGCCCGCTGAATGCAATTTATCAGGCGCGCTTCATGCGCTATCTGGAGAACCGCGGTCTGATCAACAAGACTCCCCGCAAGGTGTGGGCGTTCGTAGGCGACGGTGAGACCGATGAACCCGAAACCCTGGGTTCGATTTCGCTGGGCTCGCGCGAAAAGCTCGACAACCTGATTTTCGTCGTCAACTGCAATCTGCAGCGGCTCGACGGCCCTGTGCGCGGCAATGGCAAGATCGTTAACGAACTCGAGGCCAGCTTCCGGGGCGCCGGCTGGAACGTGATCAAAGTCTTGTGGGGCAGCGACTGGGACCCGCTCTTCGCGCGCGACAGGTCTGGCCTGTTGCTGAAGCGAATGGAAGAGTGCGTCGATGGCGAACTCCAGACCTTCAAAGCCAAGGGTGGTGCCTTCATCCGCAAGGAGTTCTTCGGGAAATATCCCGAGCTGTCTGCGCTGGTAGAGCACATGAGCGATGACGAACTGCATCGCCTGACGCGCGGCGGTCACGATCCGCAAAAGGTTTACAACGCATACCTGCGGGCAGTGGAACACATCGGTTCGCCAACCGTGATTCTGGCGCAAACTGTGAAAGGCTATGGCCTCGGCTCGGCGGAAGCCCGCAATGCGACGCACTCCGAAAAGAAGCTGGCTGACCAGGCGCTGTCGGCGTTTCGCACGCGGTTCGATATTCCGATACCGGAGTCGGCTGCGCGTGATGGTTCGCTTTATCGTCCAGCCGACGATAGCGAAGAATTGAAGTACATGCGCGAGCGGCGGCGCCTGCTGGGCGGTTCCATGCCGACGCGCGTGCCTAAGCCGAGCCCCTTTCAGGCGCCGCCGATCGAGGAGTTCTCTGAGTCTCTGGCCGGGTCGAAGGGGCGCGGCGTTTCCACCACCATGGGCTACGTCAGCATGCTGCGGCAATTGCTGAAAGACCCGAAGATTGGCAAGCTGATCGTGCCCATTATTCCCGACGAGGGCCGCACGTTTGGCATGGAATCGATCATCCGGCAGGTGGGCATCTACGCCAGCCAGGGTCAGCTCTACAAGCCGCACGATCAGGACATGCTGCTGTACTACCGCGAAGAAAAAGGTGGCCAGATTCTCGAAGAGGGCATCACCGAAGCGGGTTCCATGGCCTCGTTCACGGCAGCCGGAACCGCCTACTCGAACTACAACGTCGCCACCATTCCGTTCTTCACTTACTACTCGATGTTCGGATTCCAGCGGATCGGCGATATGGTGTGGGCGTTCGCGGATGCGCGCGGCAAGGGCTTCCTGATGGGCGGCACCGCGGGCAGAACCACGCTCTCCGGCGAAGGACTGCAGCACCAGGATGGCCACAGCATCGTACTGGCCAGCACCGTGCCGACTTGTCACACATACGATCCGGCTTACATGTACGAGATCGCGGTGATCGTGCACGATGGTATCCGGCGCATGTATGAGGCCGGCGAAGACCGCTTCTACTACATCACGCTATACAACGAAGACTACCCGATGCCCGAAATGCCCAAGGGATGCGAAGAAGGCATCCTGCGAGGCATCTACAAGTATCGCGAGGCGGCCACCGGCAAGGCCGTAGTGCAGTTGTTCGGCAGCGGTCCCATCTTGAACGAAGCGCTGCGGGCGCAGGAAATGCTGGCCGAAAAGTACGGCGTTGCGGCCGACGTGTGGAGCGTGACCAGCTATAACGAACTGCGCCGCGAGGCTTTGGCGACGGAGCGCTGGAACCGGCTGCATCCTGGCGACGAGGAAAAGAAGCCGTACATTCTGACCGCGGTCGAAGGCACTGAAGGCCCCATCGTTGCGGCAACCGACTACATGAAGGCAGTTCCCGACCAGCTTTCGCCATGGTTGCACCATCGCCTGGTGAGTCTGGGGACGGATGGCTTTGGACGCAGCGACAATCGGCAACATTTGAGGCGGCACTTCGAGGTGAACGCCGAGTCGATCACGACGGCTGCGTTGTCTCGCCTGGCCCGCGATGGCAAGTTCGACGTGCAGAAGGCGCAGAAAGCGTTCGAGGAACTGGGAGTCGCGACGGAAGGGCAAGACCCGGCGGTCCTGTAGGCGGGCTGCTCAGATGACTAGCACCGCGGCTCCATCGATGGCGTCGCGCTTGACGGCCAGCAGCGCCTCGTTGGCTTGGTCGAGGCGAAATGCGGTCACCCTGGGACGCATTTCGAGATCGGCGGCAATCTGCAGGAAGTCGCGCGCATCCGCCCGCGTCATGTTGGCGACGCTGCGAATCTGGCGTTCTCCCCACAACAAACGGTCGTAGTCGAACTCAGGAATGCGATCGAGATGGATGGCGTTGATGGCGACCACGCCGCCCTTCCGTAAGCTGCTGAGTGCCGCGATTACTACGTCACCACTGGGGGCGAAGGTCACAGCACGGTCGAGTTCGCAGGGCGGCCTGTCGGTTTCGGTGCCCACCCATGTAGCTCCCATCGAGCGCGCCAGTTGGCGATGCGACTCGCCACGCGTCGACACATAGACCTCGCACTTCCAAGAGTGTAGTACTTGAATCGCTAGGTGCGCCGAAGCTCCGAAGCCGAATAGCCCGACACGCTCGCCGGGTTGCACCTCAGCTACCCTCAGGCTGCGAAATCCGATGATTCCGGCGCATAGCAGCGGCGCGGCGCGCAGGTCGTCTAGCTCTGCAGGGAGTGGGAAGACGAAATCTGCGCGAGCTGTCGCATATTCTGCGTAGCCTCCGTCCACTGTGTAACCGGTGAAAGTGGGGGCGTCGCAAAGGTTCTCCTTCCCGCTCCGGCAGTACCAGCAGGTGCCATCGACGCCGCCAATCCACGACACTCCTACGCGCGTCCCCAGCGGCAACTCAGGTGTCGCGCCGGCGACGATTTCACCCACAATCTGGTGCCCGGGGATGAGTGGCACACGACGCGGCGGGAGTTCGCCTTCCGTGATGTGCAGGTCGGTGCGACAGACTCCACAAGCGCGAACCTTCAGTAGCACCTGTCCGGCATCAGGTTGCGGTTGAGGGGCGTCTTGAATACTCAATGGGCGTTCGACAATCGGGGCAGACTTGGTGAGAACGGCGGCTTTCATAACGTCGTATGCTTTCCCGACAATTCTAACCGCTCGTCGATCGTCTTGGTGGCAGCGTTTTGGCAGCGTAGTGCGGCGGGATCGCGAAGAAGCACGCCAGCACCAGGTTAATTAGCAGGCTTGCCGGTATGCTCACCCAGGCCAATGCTACTGCGATCATGTACGCTACCGGGCCATAGTTGTATTGTTGCGTGATCTTGCCGGCCACCTCCCGATCCAAGTCGTTGGCCAGCAGATGTCCGTCGCGCGAAGCAGCATAGCGCCATAGCAAGTTGAAGAAGAGTGCGACCCCCAAATACGTCGCGTCGTAAACCACCACCGCGGTTCGGGCACCCGGATGCCCGAGATGGGCGGCTAGCAATGCGGATGTGAAAGGCACAATGCACACGCTAAACATCAGCGCGAGGTTGAGAATCAGCAGAGTGTCATCGCTCTTCCTGATATGGGTGAAAAGGCGGTGGTGATTGATCCACATGACGCCGATGAAGCCGAAGCTGATGACGAATGCAAGATAGGACGGCCATTGGAGTAGAAGTTTTGCGGCCAGGTCGCCATCGTACCCCGGAACCTTGATTTCCAGAATCAGCAAGGTGATGGCAACAGCAAAGACGCCGTCGGAGAAGGCCTCAACTCGCGCGGTCTCGGTGGTCAATAGGGCTCCCCTGTGTGGAGCGATGATAATCCAGTTATAGCCATCCCTTGGAGCGGGCGATGCGCGCGGCTTCGGTGCGGTTGGCCGCGCCCAACTTGCTGATCGCTTCCGACAAGTAGTTGCGTACGGTGCCTTCGGAAAGGTTTAGCTCGATGGCGATGTCGTAGCTGGCCATGCCTTCTCCCGCCAAACGCAGTACCTGGCGTTCACGCTCGGTCAGCGGATCAGGCTCATTGGTCCAGGCTTCGGCGGCGAGTTGCGGATCGATGACGCGCAATCCGGTGTGGACACGACGCACCGCGTCAGCCAGTTGTTCGGCGGGCATGTCTTTCAGCAGGTATCCGGAAGCCCCAGCTTCCAACGCACGGCGAAGATACCCGGCTCGGGCGAAGGTCGTCAGGATGATGACGCGCACCAGCACGCCGCGACGCTTGAGCTCAGCGGCGATTTCGAGACCAGTGCCTCCGGGCATCTCGATGTCGGTGATGAAAACGTCGGGGCGAGTCTGCTGGATAGCACGCAGAGCTTCATCACCAGAACCTGCGCGGGCGACGACCTCGATGTCGTCTTCCATATCCAGTAGAGCGGCCAGGGCGCCAAGAACCATCGCCTGGTCTTCGGCAATGACCACACGGATCTTGTCACGCTTGGCGCCTGCCATGCCTTCAGTTTCGCAGAGCGGAGGTGGCGGAGGCGAGGGGCAAATCGATAATCAGGCGGGTTCCGTCGGAGGTGAGCAGGCGAAGCGAGCCGCCGATGGCTTCCAGACGCTCGCGCATCCCGCGCAGTCCGTTGCCTTCGGGACCATTGGCACCGCATCCGTCGTCGGCGATTTCGAGCGTGCACAGCGCCTCATTGCGCTTCAGGCTGACGTTGCAACGGCTGGCGTCGGCATGACGAACAACATTGGTCACGGCCTCGCGCAAAGCCAGGGACAACACTGACTCCTGTGCCGGACTGAGCGAAACCCGGTCGGTGTCGCACTCCACCGCAACGCCAGCGGTCTCGAGGGCGGCGCGGGCGCGGGCGAGTTCAGCGAAGATGCCTTCCGTTCGATACCCACGGATAGCCTCCCGCACGTCAGCCAGTGCAGCGCGCGACGTGATTTCCACGTCCTGCATTTCCTGTTTGGCGCGTTCGGGATCGCGGTCCACCAGTTTGCGGGCCAGTTCGGACTTCAGGGTAATGAGCGAGAGCGTGTGTCCCAGCACATCGTGGAGATCACGCGCGATGCGTTCGCGCTCGGCGACCTTGGCTAGGTGTTCGAGCTCTTCGTGGGCAAGGCGCATTTTCTCATCGTGGCAATGAGAGAGCGCCCAGTGGTGGTTCCCAAAACCTACCAGAATGATCAGCAGTGCCATGGAAACCCAGTTGCCAATCGCCATGTGAAGCCGCACCGCGTAGAAGAGCAGGATGGCAAGTTCGAGCGAGATCAACGCAGCCACCCAGCGAAACTTGGTGTTGAATCCGCTGGCTGCCGCGGCGTAGATCAGCAGTCCTATGGCTCCGCCATTTAGGGGAATGAAGATAGCCCCCATAAGAATCATCAGGGCGATGCAAATATCTCT
Source organism: uncultured Acidobacteriaceae bacterium (assembly GCA_963699185.1). Taxonomy (GTDB): domain Bacteria; phylum Acidobacteriota; class Terriglobia; order Terriglobales; family Acidobacteriaceae; genus DASRAA01. The sequence continues at coordinate 4,852,204 of OY969419.1, forward strand.
GATGCGGCCGTACCGCGAGAAAGCCTGCAAATAGAGATAAATGAAGAACAGCCCCGCAGCCGTGTTCCACTCCCAGTGCCACAAGCTGGCGTGCTTGAAATAGGGGTCGAGGAAGAACCAGACCATGAAGGGAAGCCACATGAGCGGCATCCATTGATGCTCGTGGTCGCACGGATAAAGCTTTCGCCAGATTGACTGAATCGTGTTCATCGTTTCCCTTACCTTGGCCCGCCCTGCAAAGCTATTGTCGTCTGGAACGGGCCTCGGGCACAATCCCGTACCAAAGTATCGCCGCAATCGTCATGGCCAGCGCCAGATCGATCCAACGCGCCGCCAGCGTGAGCCCGGTGAACAACGCCATCAAGAGTGCCCACACCATCCACTGCACGGTTTTGCTGCTCATAATTAACTCCAAATCCAAGCACCACGACTTCGTTTTGTTTCACGATCCGAAGCCGCGCGTCACGGTGTGGTGGGCACCGAAACGCGGGCTTCGGTTCGTGTTGTCCCGAAACCGGCACCATTGCGGCTTTCGGGAACCAGTGAGTCTCGTCCGGCATCGGGGCGACAGGTGATGGCGGACAATCCTCGCCGGGCCAAGTCATCCGTAGGAAGCTCCCTCATCGCGCCAGTATCCGTAGGACGCGATGCCGAGGAACACCAGCGTCACTCCGATCAGCGCTTCCACATGTCCCCAGGCGGGTGAGGGGTTCGGGTTGACTCCGATAACATTCAGCGCCAGCTGGCTCATGTGATAGGGAGGCAGAATCAGCGCCACCTTCTGGAGCACATGGGGCAGCATGAAAATCGGAATCCACAGTCCCGAGCAGAACGACATCGGCAGGTACACCAGGTTCACCATCGCTGGCGCCGAGTTCGGCTTGGCAAAATACCCCAGTGCCAGACCCATTGCGCTGAACGGAACTGAGCCGGCCACGAGAACCGCGATCAGCTCGGCTGCCTTAAGGAAGCTCAGGCGAACTCCGCCGAAAGCAGAACCGACAGCCAGCAGCACCAGCGAAATTACGGTTGCAAACACTATGGCATTGGCGATCTTGGCGAGAAAGTATGCCGGCAGCGGCATGGGAGAGGCCCGCTTCACTTGCAGCCATCCCTGTCCGCGCTCCATGGCAATGCCGACGCCGAAGCTGAACATGGCCACGCCCATCACGCCGTAACACGCCATGGTGGCCAGCAGATAGGTAGCGGTCTCAGTCCGGCGGGCCCCAGCGGGGGCCATCACGATGCCGAACAACACGTAAAACATGACTGGAAAAAGAATGGTGGAAATGGCAAAGATCGGAATTCGTGCGTATTTCAGAACTTCGTACTTCGCCTCTTTGGCGTACAGCGCGATTGTCTGACCCATTGAGCGCTGTGACACAACGTAGGTTGCGGGAAACGTGGTGGTTGCCATTTCAGTTGCTCCGTTTCAAATGCGACGAATGGTTCTGGGTCAGCGCCAGGAAAGCCTCTTCCAGCCCGGCGTTGGTGACTTCGAGGTCGGTGAGCCAGGAATCGCGCTGCAACAATTCGCGCACTACCGGCTCTGCCACGCTCACTTGCAACTCGAAGGCGTTGCGGTCCTCTTTTACGCTGATCACACCACGAATCTGCCGAATCTCGTGGGCCGTCAGGCGGCTGACGCAGCGAATCTGTTTGCCGATGGCGCGCGCCTTGATCTCTGCCGGTGTTCCCTCGGCAACGATTGATCCTTGTTGCAGCACGAGAATGCGATCGGCCAGCGCATCGGCTTCGTTCAGATAGTGGGTGGTAAGCAGCACGGTCTTGCCGCGTGAGATCAGGGTGCGGATCTGCGTCCACATCAGGCGCCGCGCCTCCACATCGAGTCCAACCGTGGGCTCATCCAGAAACAGCAGGTCGGGGTTACCGCAGATGGCGATGCCGAACAGCACACGCTGTTTTTGCCCACCTGAGAGCTCTCCAAACGGGCGGTCTTTGAAGTGTTCTAGCCCGGCGATCTTGAAGGTTTCGGCCAGCGGGAGCGGCCGCGGGTAATAGGACGAGAACAGGTCGATGTGCTCGCGAACCTTTAAAGTGTCGGGGACGCGGGCGACCTGCAGCATGGCTCCACAGCGCGATCCCACGTGCGATTGGCGGGGGTCAGCACCGAAGACAGAAATCCGGCCGGAGTCGGGACTGGCAAGCCCAAGCAACATGCGTACCAATGTGGTCTTACCCGCGCCGTTAGGACCAAGCAGCGCCAACAACTCTCCCGCCCGCAGCTCCATGCTCACGTTGTTCAGCGCGGTCACGTTCCCATATTTCTTGGTCAGTCCGCGCGTGTGCGCCACGGCGGTGGGCCGGGCGTTTAGATAAGGTGTCAGTTCGGCGATTGCGCTCGACATCGTTTGCTCCCTGCGACCCGTTCTTCCTGGGCACATTACGATATTCGCCGATTGCGGCAATGGCCACTAGTGCCGATTGTCAGGCGGGGCGAGTGACAAATGTCATGGAAAATCGCCAGTCGCTGTTCGCCGTACGCCTTTCGCCAGCGTGCTTTATTGCGTTGGATTGCGGCGTGCGCCTCCGGTGGACGGATCCATCCTCACTCATTTAGCAATCGTAGATTTCTGGCGAATAGCGAAAGGCGAGAAGCGCAACGGCTTCGGCGGGTGCCGCGCCGCACGGACTCGGGCCTCCTGGGTGAATCATTTGTTACAGTTTTTTGGATCGTGACTCGTGTCACCCCGTGGCGTGATTTGAATCACGGCTCGAACGCCGGGAAAAGCCGACACTTAACTGTAACTAAGTGAGGAATCCGCCCGTGCCTTGTCCCTCCTCCTACAGGCACGCGAGGAGACGAAAGAAGGTCAGCCATGTTGCTCGCATATCGGCTGGTGAAGCTGATCGAGACGCATTCCGATGGACTGGCCCGCAGCCTGCACCATCGTTACCGCAACGACAAGAAGTGCTCGGCCTATGCCAACGTTTCGGACACCGAGCTGACGTCGAAGGTTTACGAAGTGTATCGCCACCTGGGCGAGTGGCTGCTGGGCAAAACCGAAGCCGACATCGAACGCCGCTACCTGGAAATTGGAGCCGAGCGTGCCGCCCAGGGGGTGCCTGCCAGCCAGGTCGTGTGGATGATCTGCCTGGTGCGCGAAAACCTGTGGGACTATCTGCAGAAACATGCTCAGTTGGAGAAACCGGCGGAGATCTTCGGCGAGATGGAGTTGTTGGAGTTGCTCGATCAGTTTTTTAATCGCGCAATCTACTATGCCACGCTCGGTCACGAACGAGCGAAGAACGGTGACCAGATCTGTACGGAAACCGTCAGCGTCTGACACAGAGGCCCCTTATGTCCTGGATCGATCCTTATAGAAGCAAATTGATGAGCCCACGGGAAGCGGTGAACTGCGTGGAGTCGGGTATGCGGGTATACATCCATCCCGGTTGCGCCGAACCTGAGGCGCTGGTGGAGGCCTTGATGGAGCGCGCTCCCCACGTCAATGGGGTGGAAGTCGTTCACCTGCTCACGCTGGGAACGTCGCCTTACTGTGCTCCCGAAATGTCAGGGAGCTTTCGCCATAATGCGTTGTTTGTGGGCGGGAATGTCCGCGAAGCCGTTCGCGATGGCCGCGCCGACTACACGCCCATCTTCCTGGGCGAGGTCGAGGCGCTGTTTGAGAGCGGCGAGATGCCGATCGACGTTGCCTTCATTCAGGTGTCTCCGCCCGATTCACACGGCTACTGCAGCTTCGGCGTAGGCGTTGATACCACGCTCACCGCGGCCAAGTACGCGCATCGCGTGGTGGCTCAGGTGAATGCACAGATGCCACGGACCTACGGCGACAGCTTCATTCACGTCAGCGAACTCGACGCGATCGTAGAAGTCTCGCGCCCGCTGTGCGAGATCAAGGAAAATAAGATCACTGATCTTCACCGCGCCATCGGCGCACATGTTTCATCGCTGATCGAAGACGGCTCCGTCCTGCAGTGCGGCATTGGGGGCATACCCGACGCGGTCCTGCCCAACCTGATAGATCGCAAGGACCTTGGCGTCCACACCGAACTGCTGTCTGACAATGCGATCCCATTAATCGAAGCGGGGGTGATTAACGGCCAACGCAAGAACTTTAAGCCGAGGAAAATCATCCTCGGGTTTGTGCTGGGATCGAAGCAGTTGTTCGATTTCGTGGACGAGAACCCGATCTTCGAGTTCCATCCCTCAGCCTACACCAACGACCCGTTCCGCATCTCGCTGAATGAACGCATGGTGGCGATCAACTCCGCCATCGAAGTCGACCTCACCGGGCAGGTGTGCGCCGAATCGATTGGCTCGTGGTTCTACAGCGGCTTTGGCGGCCAGCTTGATTTCATTCGCGGAGCGGCACGCTCCAAGTGGGGCAAGCCGATCATTGCGTTGCCGTCTACGGCCAAGAATAATGCGGTGTCACGCATCGTGCCGCGCCTGGCTCACGGCGCGGGGGTGCTTACTGGACGCGCCGACGTGCACTACGTCGTTACTGAGTACGGGGTCGCCTATCTGCACGGACGCACCATCCGGCAGCGGGCCGAAGCCCTCATCCAGATTGCCCACCCGAAGTTCCGCAAACAGCTGGCGGAATATTGCGAGAAACAGCGCTGGTTTCAGCGCAACGAGTTAGAGACCGTCGAAGTGCGAGGAGAACATGGCATCACAACCGCGCGGTGACGTCACCATCGATATCGAAGAATGTAAAGGATGCGGGCTGTGTGTGGAGTCGTGCCCGCCGAAGTGCCTTAAGCTGGCGCCCGAGCTCAGCAAGTACGGCGTGCATCCGGCAATGTACACCGGAGAAGGCTGCACCGGTTGCGGCGCCTGCTTCTACTGCTGCCCTGAACCCGGGGCTTTAACCGTGTACCGGTTAGCACCTCCGCCAAAGGTCGCGGCAGCCATAACGAACCGAACAAAGGAGACGGCCCATGCGGCAACTCTGTAAAGGAAATGTCGCGGTCGTCAAGGCCGCGGTACTGGCCGGGTGCCGGGCGTTTTACGGATACCCCATCACCCCAGCCAGTGAGATCGCAGAATACGCCGCCCTCCTCATTCCTGAAGTGGGCGGTACCTTTTTGCAGGCAGAAAGCGAAGTCGCAGCCATCAACATGGTGTATGGGGCCTCGTCGGCGGGCATGCGCGTCATGTCGGCGTCGTCGGGTCCCGGTCTGAGCCTGATGCAGGAAGGTATTTCCTACATCGCTGGTGCGGAGTTGCCCTGCGTGATCGTCGATGTGGTGCGCGGCGGACCGGGGCTGGGCAATATCGCCCCCGAGCAGAGCGACTACTTCTGCGTGGTAAAGGGCGGAGGCCATGGGTGCTACCGCAACATCGTGCTGGCTCCCGCGTCGGTGCAGGAGATGTTCGATCTCACGGTGCTGGCTTTCGAACTCGCTGACCGCTATCGCAATCCGGTGGTCATCATGACCGACGGCTACGTCGGCCAGATGCAGGAACCGCTCGAAATCAAGTTGCGCGACGTGCCGATGCCCGAGAAAGATTGGGCTGTGAAAGGCACGGCCGAGACCAGGAAGAACCTGATCAGCTCGATCTTCCTCGAGCCCGATGACTTGGAAGCGCACATCCGCAAGTTGGAAGCGAAATATGCATTGGCCCAGGAACTCGAGAGCCGCAGCGAGAACTATCTCACCGAAGACGCCGACATTCTGCTGGTTGGCTTCGGGATCGCATCGCGCGTTTTGCGATCGACGGTCGATCAATTGCGCGCGCAAGGCGTGAAGGCGGGCCTCTTCCGGCCCATCACTCTGTGGCCGTATCCCTCACGCGAGTTGCGGGAGACGGCGAAGCATGTGAAGTCAGTGATGGTAGTCGAGCTCAACACCGGAATGATGGTCGAAGACGTCCGGCTGTCGTTGAACGGCAGCCTCCCAGTCGAGTTCTATGGCCGGGCTGGCGGCAATGTTCCCACACCCGAAGAAATTGCCGCGGAAGTAACGTCGCGCATGGCGGCCCTGGTTTAGGCGGACGGGAGGATTTTGTGAACGAATACGAAGTGGTCCACGAGAAATCACCGGGGTTCTACGACAAGTACGACCGCAAGGCGGAACTACAGCAGCAAACCCACTACTGTCCCGGTTGCGGGCATGGCGTCGCGCATAAACTCATCGCCGAGGCACTAACTGAACTGGGGCTTCAAGACCGTGCCGTCCTCGTCAGTCCGGTCGGTTGCTCGGTATTCGCCTATTACTATTTCGATGTTGGCAACGTGCAGGCCGCGCATGGCCGTGCCTCGGCAGTGGCCACCGCGATGAAACGGTCACATCCCGAGGCCATCGTTATGTCGTACCAGGGCGACGGCGACCTGGCCGCCATCGGGACCGCAGAGATCGTACATGCTGCCAACCGCGGTGAAAACATCTGCGTGTTCTTCGTCAACAACTCGATCTATGGCATGACCGGTGGACAGATGGCGCCTACCACCCTCATGGGTCAGGTGAGCACGACTTCTCCCTGGGGACGCCGCGCAAACAACGAGGGGCTGCCACTACACGTCGCCGAGTTGCTGGCTTCGCTAGAGACGCCGACCTACATCGAGCGGGTAGCTCTCTGCGACATGAAGAACATCATGAAGGCGAAGAAAGCCATCAAGAAGGCTCTCGAAATTCAGAAGAACGGCGGCGGTTTTTCGCTCGTCGAAATCCTCTCGCCCTGTCCCACCATCCTGAAGATGGATCCACTGGTCGCTCGCAAATGGGTGGGCGAAACGCTGATGAAGACTTTCCCGCTGGGCGTCTTCCGCGACCGCAAACCGGAACTGCCCACTCCGCCGCAAGTTCCGGTCAAGACCGTAGCCCAAGCGCTGGGTGTGGACGATGGTGAAGGTGAGGAAGGCGTGCCGTTGCACCGCCATCACACCCGCGAGATCACAGTAAAGTTCGCGGGCTTTGGCGGACAGGGAATCCTGCTGATGGGACAGCTCCTCGCCGAAATGGGATTGCGGGAGCAAATGGAGGTGAGCTGGCTGCCATCGTATGGCCCGGAGATGCGTTCCGGCAGCGCGCACTGCCACGTAACGCTCTCGCATGAGCGCATCGGATCTCCGCTGATCTCGCACCCGGATGTGCTAGTCGCGATGAATGAGCTGTCCCTGCGAAAGTTCGCTTCCGGCGTGGTTCCCGGCGGCCTGATTCTCTACAACGCCGACGAGCTACCGGCAGACTTCAAGGTGACGCACGCACGCGCGATCTGCATCCCGGTGTCGGAGATGGCCGATCAGATCGGCTCCGCCAAGGTGGCAAACGTGATCATGCTCGGAGCGCTACTGGAAGAGACCGGATGTCTACCGACCGACACTGCCATCGATGTGCTCGAGCACACGGTGAAGAACAAGAAGCTGCTCGAACTCGACCGCAAGGCCATCGCTGCCGGGCGCGATTACGTGGATACCACCATCGAAGTCGGCGCCGTAGCCCAGCCTGACGGGTACTCCTATTGATTTCTCTCCTCCGATGAGTCTTCCTGCCGTCGCGTGCAAACCACCACGCGACAGCGGGCAGCACTCATACGTTGCGGCAAACTTGTCATCCCTCACCGTGCTGTTAAGATGCGTATTGCAATCGGTGGAAGAGGGTCATGCCGTCAAAGCCACGCAAACCCAAGCCGTTTAAGGCATCCGCCGCCGTGAAAGCCGCGGCCCGGGAGAAAATCGGCGCTCCTCCGCCAACGCGTACTGAGCCATCCGTCAAGAAAGGCAAGGCAAGTTCCCCCAAGCACAAGCTGACTCTTGAAAAGTTACTCAGCGAAGACGAGTAGGGGGCGTCGGTGGCTTACTCGGACAAAGCTCGCAACGTCACTCCGCCCTGCTTGAGTCGGGCATTCACCGCGCGCGCAATGGCCACGCTGCCCGGCGTGTCGGAATGGATGCAGATGGTATCGGCCATGACCTTCAATTCCGATCCATCTGTGGCAACGGTGAGGTGCCGGGTGGCGATGTCCAGCGCCTGCTGTGCCGCGCGCGCCGGATCGTCGAGCAGAGCTCCCGCCAGGGTACGGCTGCGCAGGATACCGTCTGGTTCGTAGGCGCGGTCGGCAAAGGCTTCAGCGGCACAGGATAGTCCCATGGACTCCCACAATGTCAGAGTTGAGGAGCCGGCCTGGCCTACCATGATCAATCGCTCGTCGCTCTCCAGCACAGCCCGTCCAATGGCCGCCGCGACTTCCGCGCTCTTGTTGGCGGCGTGATAAAGCGCACCGTGCGGCTTGCAATGGACCAATGACACCCCTAGCGGTTCCGCGACCTCGGCCAGCGCAGCAATCTGATCGCGTACCGTGGCTTCAATCTCTGCCGCGGACATGGGCGACTCCAGGCGTCCGAAATTGTCGCGGTCTGGATAGCCGGGGTGCGCGCCCACCGCAACATTCAGTTGCTTGGCAATACGGACTGTCTCGCACATGGTGTTTTCGTCGCCCGCATGTCCGCCGCAGGCGACATTTGCCGACGTAATGTGGCGCATCAGCTCAAAGTCGGTACCGTTAGCCAGCGATTCCTCCGACTCGCCCAGGTCGGAATTGATGTCGATCCAGAGTTCGCTCATTTGTACTTACCTCTCTCGGCGAACGGAATCCCTCGTATCATGAATACCTCCTTCAGCCAGCGTTCCTGCGCGCGCAATGCTTCTATCGCTTCCGCAATGGAGACCTCGGCAAAACGGACTTCATCGCGCGGCCGGAGTTGCCCGATACGGTGCATGTCGGCGGCGATAACACTGGCGATCTTTGGGTATCCGCCGGTGGTTTGCTGATCCACGAACAGGATAATCGGCTGTCCATCTTGCGGGACCTGAATCGCGCCCAGCGGAATGCCGTCGGTCAGCAATTGCCTCTTGTCGCGCGGCGAGACCGCTTCTCCTTGCAGCCGCAGGCCAGCGCGGTCCGACTGTTCGCTAACCAGATACGATGTGCCGAGAAACTTGGCATAGCCGTCAGGACTGAACCAGTCGCATTGCGCGCCTCTAGTCACACGCACCGGCCCGGTCCACCGCAACCCTTCGTTTGTACAGCCCGCAGCCGCTGCGGTTGCGCCTTCCGTGCCTTTCCGATCCGCAGCACATCGCCTTTCTGCAGCCTGCGTCCCTCGAAGCCTCCGAAACTCCCTCGCACGTCGGTGGACGCGCTTCCCATAACCAAAGGAACGTCGAACCCTCCCTGTACGGCAAGGTAGCATCGTGCGCCGTTGGTCGTACTCCCACACTGTAAGACAGAGCCGGCCGCGATCTCGACTGCCTGCTTTGCAGGGACCGTATCGGGTCCCAGCTTGCACTCACAGCTCGCGCCGGTAAGAGCGAGGACAGCAGGCTCGTCGAACGCAAGTGTCGCCCCCAGCAACGTCATCTCCAGGCCGGGAGTGTTTTCGTCGTTGCCCACCAGGAGGTTGGCAATACGCAGTGACAAGGCGTCAGCCGCGCCTACCGGAGATATCCCAAGGTGCGCATAACGGTAGCGTCCGAGGTCTTGCACGGTAGTAGAGAAGCCCGGCTTGACGAGACTTATCGTCACGCGCTCTGCCTCCGCTCGAACTCCGCACGGTCGATTGCCACAAAGCGAACGCGGTCGCCGGCTCGTACCCGTGTTGGCTGCTCCGCCTGAGCGTCGAACATGCGTAGAGGTGTCCGCCCAATCAGTCTCCAGCCACCGGGCGTCTGCGTCGGGTAGATACCGGTCTGGCCGCCAGCGATCCCAACACTGCCCGCGGCAACCGCGCGTCGCGGCGTCGGGAGCCGAGGCGTGTGCAACACTTCCGGCATTCCCCCGAGATAGGCGAAACCCGCCGTAAAGCCGATAAAACAGACGCGATAGATCGCGCCAGCGTGCAGGCGGACAACCTCTTCGGCAGGCAGTCTAGTATGGGTAGCTACGTCAGCCAGGTCGGGACCAAACTCGGCGTAGTAGCATACCGGTACCACGACAACCTTGGAGTCGTTTTCCGTTTCAGCGAATCCCGTGTTCACCAGCGACTCAACAAGCGTCGCAACGTCCCTATGGGTGATAGCCAACGGATCGAAGTCAACCAACAGCGACGCGTATCCCGGATGCAGGTTGCGGATGTGCGGATCCTCTCGCGCTTGCAAAGCGTGAAACAGTCCGATCACCTGGTCCTGGATCTCCGGCGCAATGACGGCGCCAAATTCCACCAGCAACGATGAATCGCTTGCCGGAATGATCCTCATGCACAGCTCCCCGCCATCAGGAGTTCGCCATCTCGCCGCATCTTTCGATGAATAGAGCAAGTGGATGAGAGTGTCAAACTGTCTGCCAGTAGTGGTTCGCGACAGCTTCGTCCAGTATGATGCGCCTTTGGCTTGCGCGTCCCAATGAATTCCAATCGCGACTTACAACCTGTCCCCGCCGCGATCCGCCCCTGGATCCTCGACCTGACGGCCAACGAGCGCGCCACCCTCGTCGCGACCTTTGGCGGATGGGCGCTCGACGGCATGGACGTGATGATCTACAGCTTCGTTATCCCGACGCTGATCGCCGTGTGGCACTTGAGCACCGGCCAGGCGGGAATGCTGAGCACAGTGGCGCTGCTCATTTCGGCCGCGGGCGGCTGGCTCGCCGGCTCACTAGCCGACCGCTTCGGGCGTACGCGGATCCTGCAGCTCACAATTCTCTGGTTTGCAGTCTTCACGTTCCTCAGCGGATTCACCAACTCCTTCTGGCAATTGTTAGTCACTCGCGGCCTGCAGGGCCTTGGATTTGGCGGCGAATGGGCGGTGGGTTCGGTGCTGATGGGTGAAGCCATTCGCGCTCGCTATCGCGGCAAGGCCGTTGGCACCGTGCAGGCAGGATGGGCTGTTGGATGGGGCGTCACCGCCATCTGGTACACCGTGCTGTTTTCCGTGCTACCCGCAACCACCGCCTGGCGCGCCATGTTCTGGATTGGCATTCTGCCCGCGCTACTGGTGTTCTACATCCGGCGTCATGTTCCCGAGCCTGAAGTCTTCAAGCGAACCCGTGTGCTCGAAGCCAGCCTCGGCCAAGGTAGCCGCTTCCTCGACATCTTCGGCCCTGCACTGCTGCGAACTACCTCGTTGGCCTCGCTACTCGCAGTTGGCGCCCAAGGAGGCTACTACGCCATTACGACTTGGCTGCCAACCTACCTGAAAGCCACGCGCGGACTGTCAGTACTCAATACTGGCGGGTATTTGTTGGTCGTGATCCTGGGCTCGTTTGCGGGCTACATCGTCAGTGCATGGCTGGCTGACCGTCTGGGGCGCAGACTGACGCTGATTCTGTTCGCCGTCTGCTCGTTTTTGGCCGTGATGTTCTACACAAACCTGCCAATCAGTAACTCGGTCATGCTGGTCCTGGGATTTCCGCTAGGATTCTTTGCCTCGGGATCATTCAGCCCAATCGGCGCGTTTTTCACCGAGCTGTTTCCCACTTCTCTACGAGGTTCCGGACAAGGCTTCTCCTACAATGTAGGACGCGGCGTCGGAGCGCTGTTCCCTACTCTGGTGGGGTACTTGGGCATCCGCATGGGACTGGGGCATGCGATTTCTGCATTTGCTGTCTTGGCCTACGTGACGATGGTCTTTGCCGCGCTGCTGCTTCCCGAAACTCGCGGGCGTGAGTTAGAGGCTTAGCATCCCACAACGTGAGACTTCGTTGGGCATGACTTGCGCTATCGGAGCAGAGCCAGCAGCGCGGCCGGCTGCCCGTTCGGCCCAGTGTTACGAACCAATAAATTCATCCACCGCCGCGAGCCTGTCTGCTTCTGGTGGGCAATTTAGCCTTCCGCACACTACAATGTGCACGGCGGCAGATTGCCCTTGTCGCGCACGATCAAATTATGGCAACTTCCGTAAAAACTTCGCCTGCTAAGGCAGGCAGACCGACCCGCCGAACCGCAACACCAGCCAAATCGAGGCCGCATCAGCAAGGCATCTCGCTCAACGATCCCAGCCTCTTCATCAACCGCGAGCTGAGCCTGCTGGATTTTCAGCGCCGCGTCCTCGAGGAAGCGCAGGACCCCACCAATCCACCGCTCGACCGCGTCATGTTCCTGTCATTCGTCGGCTCGAATGTGGACGAGTTCTTCATGGTGCGGGTGGCAGGGCTGAAGCGGCAGATCGAAAAGGGCGTTATGGACAGCGGTCCCGATGCCATGACTCCCGCCGAGCAACTGCGGGCGATTCGCGCTTCGGTCATCCGCCTGAACCGTGCATCGCATGATTGCTGGTCGAAGGAATTGGTTCCCGCGCTCAGGAAGGCGGGGTTGCGGATTGAGAATTTCTCGGACCTCTCCGAAGAGCAGCGGAACTTTGCCAATGCTTATTTTCAGGACACAATTTTCCCCACGCTGACGCCGCTGGCCTTCGATCCTGGCCGGCCATTTCCGCACATCTCGAACCTCAGCCTGAACCTTGCGGTGGTCTTGCGCGACGCTCAGGGCGTCGAGCACTTTGCGCGCGTCAAGATCCCTGACACCCTGCCGCAGTTAGTCCCGGTCACCATCGCTCCGAAACCCAGGGGCCGTACCAAAGTAGTGGTGAAGGAACAGGTGTTCGTATGGATCGAACAACTGGTGACTGCCAACCTCGGAGCGCTCTTCCCGGGCATGGAGATCGTCGAGGCACATCCCTTCCACATCACTCGCGACGCCGACTCCGACATCCAGGACTTGGAGGCGGGCGACCTGATGGAGTCGGTCGAGGAAGGAGTATTCCAGCGGCGCTTCGCCGACGTGGTGCGGGTGGAGATCAACGAGGCCATGCCTGCTTCGGTGCTCGAAATCCTGGTCACCAACCTTGAACTCGACCGCGACGACATTTACAAAATCACAGGCCCGCTTTCTCTGGTACGGGTCCGCGGCCTCGCCCGCATCGATCGCCCCGACCTGAAATACCCGCCATTCGTGCCAGCATTGCCAGCGCCCCTGCTCAAGGACGAGGAAGAAGACATCTTCGCTACCATCCGCCGTGGCGATATTTTGTTCCATCAGCCCTTCGACTCGTTCCAGCCCATCGTCGGCCTCCTGCAAAAAGCCGCCAACGATCCTAATGTGCTGGCCATTAAGATCACGCTCTACCGCATCGGTCGAAATGCTCCAGTCGTGGACGCCCTGCTGGAAGCAGCCGAAAACGGCAAGCAGGTCGCCGTGCTGTTGGAGCTGAAGGCGCGCTTCGATGAGGAAAGCAATATCGGCTGGGCGCGCAAGCTGGAAGAATACGGCGTCCACGTGGTGTACGGGCTGCTGGGACTCAAGGTACATTGCAAAGCAGCGCTCATCGTGCGCAAGGAAGGCGACGTCATCCGCCGCTACGCGCATCTCTCCACGGGCAACTACAACAGCGTGACCGCGCAGCTCTACACCGATGTCGGCATGCTCACTTGTGATCCTGACATCGGTGCCGATTGCACTGACCTGTTCAACTTCCTTACGGGTTATTCCGCGAAATCGACGTACCATAAGCTGCTGGTAGCGCCCGTCTCCCTCCGTGACCGCTTTGAAGGGCTGCTGCAACGGGAAATTAATCACCAGAAGGCGGGCCGCCCGGCACACCTGGTCCTGAAGATGAACTCGCTGGTGGACCGCAGGATGATCCAGTTGCTGTACCAGGCATCGCAGGCCGGGGTAAAAGTGGATCTGCTGGTGCGCGGCATCTGCTGCCTTCGCGTCGGGGTGCCGGGTGTCAGCGACAACATTAAGGTCACTAGCATTGTGGGGCGCTTCCTCGAGCACAGCCGCATCTACTACTTCCTCAATGGCGGCGACGAGGAAATCTACCTGGGCAGCGCCGACCTCATGCCTCGCAACCTCAATCGCCGTGTCGAGACTTTGTTCCCCGTGCAGGACAAGGGCCTCATCCGTGTGCTCAAGGACGATATCCTCGCCACCTACATGAAGGACCAGGCGAAAGCCCGCCACATGCTCGCCGATGGCAAATATGTGCGCGACCCCAACGCCGGCAAGAAGGGCGCACTCAACGCCCAGGAGGTCTTTATCGCTCGGGCCAGCAAGCGCTCCGGAAAATAGCCGGAAACGCTCACCGCCGATTCCAGGCCGACAGGGCTGTCGACCCTGTGCGAGAAGAGCAACTCCGTCGCATCGGTTGGTGTCTATAGTGTAGGAAGGCCGAGCGGTTGCAGCGGCCTTCGGATTCCGCCGATGCACATCCCCGTCCCTCCAAGGCTTCCAGATCTCTCGCGCGTAGTGGGTACTTCGCACCGGGTGCAGCCCAGGAAGTCTCCTGGGCGAATCGGCGTACTTCTTGTCACAGTCTGTTCTTGCGCGCTTCTGCTGTCCGCCCACGCGCAGACGGCCGACAACAGCCAGGTTTATGGGGGGTCTGCCCCCCCTGCGCAAACTCGGGTCGAAAAATTCCCCGTCGCTGGCACGGTCATTAACGCCTTGACTGGGGAACCCATCCGCAAGGCCCTGGTGCAAATCAACGGTCAGCAGCAGCGCACGGCCTTCAGTGATGGAGACGGCCGGTTTCAATTCGAAGCCATACCCGCCGGCCCGGTCTCACTGTCCGCCCAGAAGCCGGGATACTTCGGAGAGCACGAACTGCGGACGCCCATGGTTCGGCAGTTCGAAGTAGGTCCCAAGTCAGACTCGGTCGTGCTCAAGCTCACACCAGAAGGCGTGATTGCCGGCAAAGTGACAACCACGGCTGGCACGCCACTCGAGCACGTACCGGTCACCATGACCCACATCAACGTGCGCGAAGGCCGGAAGCATTGGGAAGCCATGGGGAACCAATCGACCGGCGAAGACGGCCGGTTCCGTTTTGCCAATCTGCGACCGGGAACATACTTCCTCTCAGCCGGTCCGATCACACCCCTGATGGAAAGTGTGTTCGAATTGCCTTCCGAATCGAAAACCGGCTATCCCGGTGTGTACTTTCCGGGTGTTCCTGATATCGCCTCGGCATCCCCTATCGAGTTGAGCGCCGGACAGACTGCTGAAGCGAACTTCTCCCTGGACGAAGTGCCGGTGTACAAGATCTCGGGAACCGTGAGTGGCTACCTGCCTAATCAGGGAGTCAGTCTTCAATTGTGCGACCAGTCTGGGACCCAGGTCCCGTTGTCCTATGAGTTCAGCCCCGACAATGGCCGCTTCGACTTCCGCGGAGTGCCAGCCGGGACCTACGTCCTCAAGGCGTTTTCACAGGCGGCTTCGAACCAGCCAGTCCGGGCTGAGGCTCGCTTCAGCCTCTCCTCCGACCAATTCAATCTGCACTTGGCGCTGGTCCCGGCGATCTCGATTCCCATCTCAGTGCGCACTGAGTCAGTCGCCCAACAATCGGGACCAGGCCTCGTGAGATACAGCCGATCGTCGTCGCAGGGCCCGCCACTCGGGGCCCGCCTAGTGGCCAACCAGCCCGGCGCTTCCGAGTCGTACGCCGGCTTCGAGGGCACGCCGGGCCAGCAGAACCTGGTGTTTCGCAACGTTGAAGCCGGCAGATACACGGTGGAGTTGATGCCGCAGCCACCGTGGTACGTGCAATCCGCCGAGTACGGCCAGACCAACCTGCTGACCGATGATCTGGTGCTGACCTCGGGCGCGCCGCCCTCGGCGATCCAGGTGACGATTCGCAACGACGTGGCCACGCTCACCGGGACCGTGACTCAACATTCGGGCACCGACGTGCCCGCGACGATCGTGGCGATTCCGAGCGGCCTTGCCAAGGCAGCACCGCAGGTCAGTTATTACTATCCACTGCAAGGCAAGAACTCCGGCCCCGGAGAGTTCACCCTCAGCTCGCTGGCGCCGGGGGACTACACGGTTCTGGCTTTCGATCACGTGGAGGACATTGAGTATTCCAATCCTGACGTCCTGCAAAACTACAGTTCGCAAGCAGCTCATGTCACACTCGCGCCCGGTCAACGGGCCACCGTGACGCTGGAGCTGGTCCACACTGGGGAGTCGTCGAATTGATCGCCCGGCTTATGTTCATCGCGATTGCGCTCTCGGCAATTGAGCTGGCCGCGCAGACTGCAGCTCCAGTCAAACCGCCGACGGGGTACCCCATCGCAGGGATCATCGTGAACTCGACGACCGGACAGCCTTTGCCTGGCGTAGCGGCGTCGATCACCTCCACCGAGAACCGCCACGACACGCAAGCCATGCAGACGGGTGCAGACGGACGCTTCGCGTTCACCGGCCTGCCTGCGGGGAAATACTCGCTCACAGCCAGCGCACGCGGGTATCGCGCCCAGGGCTTCAACCAGCACAGCAACTTCTTTACCGGCATCGCGGTCGGTCCCGATCTCGATGGTGGCAACCTCGTCTTCCGGCTTATCCCGGACGCGGGCATCGAAGGCACGGTCACCGACGATGACAGCGATCCCGTGCGGAACGCCAACGTGCAGCTGTTCCAGCGCAACAACGATACCGGTCAACAACGCACGCAGCTCATCTCCAATGCCAGCACGGACGACCGCGGCCACTATCAGTTCGGACACCTTTCCGCTGGAACCTACTTCGTCGCAGTGTCTGCGCGGCCTTGGTACGCGCAATATTCGAGCCAACAACAAAACCAAACGGAGTCTGATAACGTCCGCGTGGCCGAAGAACGGGCGCAGCTCGACGTCGCTTATCCTACGACGTTCTATCCGGCTGCCGAAGACTCGGCGGGTGCAACCGCCCTGGTGCTCCACCCCGGTGAGCGTGCCACTGCTGACATCGTGATGCGCGCAGTGCCTGCAGTGCATCTCCGCATCAAGAACCGCGACAGCGACAGCAAGAACCCCAGCACACCCCGCGGATTTCCCCGGGTTTCGCAGCTCATCTTCGATGGGGTCCTCTCTCCGGTGATGTCGGCCCAGGGCTTCGGCTACACCGCCGGGATGTACGAATACACCGGCATTGCGCCCGGCCGGTACATTATCGAGATGCCCGAATCCGGGGGCAAGCGGAACGGGAGCGGCTGGTACAAGGAGATCGACCTCTCCGGCACCGTCGAGCTCGATCCCAGCGAGAGTCCAGCACTTGCATCGGTGAGCGGGGCGCTTGTGTTGGAGGGCGGAACACGGTTTCCAGTAAAGCTGTATGTCATTCTCACCGACCGCATCTCGCGAGAGAACTTCTCTGCCGAAGTGTCCGACAAAGGACTCTTCGATTTCAAGGACGACGAAGTTCGACCCGGAACGTACGAAGTGGTGCTTGCGAACGCGCCGGGATTCCAGATCAAAAGCATGATCGCCAAGGGAGCGAAGGCGGTTGGGCAGTCGCTCGAAATCACTGGTGGCAGCGTGCAGTTGGTATGTACTGCAACGCACGCAGTGGCCAAAGTCACCGGGGTCGTGTTGCGCGACGACAAGCCTTTTGCGGGCGCGATGGTGGTGCTTGTCCCGCGTAGTCCCGAGAGCAATTGGACTCTCTTCCGCCGTGACCAGAGTGACAGCGATGGCACGTTCAACCTTCCCGAAGTGCTTCCCGGGCCGTACACCGCGATCGCGTTGCAGGACGCGTGGGAGCTCGACTGGGCTAGTCCCTCTGTGCTGCAGCCTTACCTGAAGAACGGAACACCGGTCGAGGTCACTGGCGAAGGCACGATCAGCGTCAAGGTGCAGTTGCAATAAGGCGGCGATCTCGCTGCTAAAATTAAGCTTCGCCATGTCTTCCAGTACCTCATCCGCGCCGCTCCCTTCCGTTTCGTCCACCAAGCCGGAACCCGTGCCCATGCTCGATCTCAAGCGGCAATACGAGTCGATCAAGGACGACGTAGCTGCTGCGGTAGAGCGGGTGCTGACCACGCAATACTTCATCGGCGGGCCGGAGCTGGATGCGTTTGAGCGTGAATCGGCCGCTTACCTCGGCGTGCGCGCTAGCCTGGGTTGCTCCTCCGGTACCGACGCCCTGTGGCTGGCGCTGGCGGCTGCGGGAGTTCAGCCCGGCGATCATGTCATCACTCCGGCGTTCACGTTCTTTGCCTCCGCCAGTTCGATCACGCGCTGCGGGGCCGTTCCGGTTTTCGCGGACATCGAACCTGCAACCCTGAACCTCGATCCTGTGGCAGTAGAGAAGCTGCTCGGCGGTCCGCATCCGGTGCGCGCCATCATGCCGGTGCATCTCTACGGACAGTGCGCCGACATGGACGCGTTCTCTGCGCTCGCCCAACAGCACGGCGTCGCGATCATCGAAGATGCCGCCCAGGCCTTCGGAGCGAGCTGGCGCGGGAAGAAAGCCGGTTCGCTGGGCCAGGTCAATGCGTTCAGCTTCTATCCCACCAAGAACCTCAGCGCCTACGGCGATGGCGGAGCCGTTACCACCGACGACGAAGAGCTGGCGGACCACGTCCGGCGGCTGCGCAACCACGGCAGCCGCGAGCGTTACTACCACGAGGAGATCGGCTGGAACAGCCGTCTCGACGCATTGCAGGCCGCGGTGCTGCGCGTCAAGCTGAAGCATATCGACGGCTGGAACCTGAAGCGCCGCGCAATTGCCGTCCGGTATGATGCGCTCTTGCGCGATTCAGGACTGGTAAAAACCGGCGCACTGACCGTGGATGCCCAGTCTCCCGTCGGCCTGTTGCAGACACGACCTGAGGCTTTCCACATTTATCACCAGTACGTAGTGCGTGCCTTCCGCCGTGATGAACTGCGCACCTTCCTAACCTCTCACGGGATTGGCACCGAGATTTACTACCCGGTGCCGCTGCACCTGCAACAGAGCTTTGCCTACCTGGGCTACAAGCAGGGAGACTTGCCGGTCTCGGAAGCCGCCGCGAAGGAGTCGCTCGCGCTGCCTATCTTCCCCGAGCTGCGGGACGACGAGCAGCAGAGGGTCGTGGTGGCCATCGCCGAGTTCTACAGCCGATAGGCGGATCAATCAAGACGCACCGAAAGGTGCGGCCCTTCTGGGTGTTATAGTCGACTACAACACCTCAAAAACAAAAATCAACGGTTGTTTAGAATCAACGGTTTGGGCGGAAATTGTCCGCATGTTATTGATTCCATACATACTTATACGTATCCAAGTCTCGGCGTTGGACTTAGCGGCCATTACTTTCGTCTTATGTTCGCTTTTTTACTTGCGAGCCGTCGACTTCGGCTGCCCCACGCACCGCTGAAAGCGGTGCTACACCGGGCAGTTGTGGCGCGATCGGGAATTTTCAAAGAGCATTTCGATTCGCGCCTGAGCGTGAATTGGCCAGAGACACCAGTCCCCTGACCCACAGGCTGGTTGTAAAGCGAGGAGAGACGACACGCCAGGAGAATGTGCAGGGCGGGAAAACTAAAGTAACCAGCGGCGTCCCGAAATGGGAATTGAGGTAGCGGCTCAGTTTGAATTTCTGCTGGAAAAAGTCGTCAGCTCAACTTCGGATTGCCAAAGCAATTCTGCCCGCGACGAAGAAGAAAGCGGCAGCGGCGAGCCGAACATAACCTGAGACCGAGACGCCGGCGTACTTCTTTATGAACCACGCGGTTGCCGGACAGGCCGCAAGGCCGGAAAACAGCGCGAACCAACCGTTGGTCAGCGGCCACGGCCCTCGCGTCCAGAGCAACCACAAGCCGCCACCGCCCGCGACGATTGTCCACGCCCAAGCCGCGATCCAACTGAGGGCCGCAACCCATGTAGCCCTGGTGTTCGCCGTCTGCTTTTCATCGACTGGCTTAGACAGCATTGCCTATTCCTTCTGGCCAGATTACCTGAAGCACTATCGAATTTCGCGGCCTGATGCTGGCTGGTTGTGCGTCCGGCCACCTGAGAGAATCCGCGGACAGGTTTTCCCGCCGACTCAATGCGGTTTGTGCTTGGTCTTCTTCTTGGACTTAGGCTTGCTGCTGGCGGGCTTGGCGGCGGCCTGTTGGCGGGCGGCGGCGGCGGAATCATGTTTGGCCTTCTGCGCCGCGAGTTCTTCCGGCGTCGGTACGCGGCGCACGATGGGGCCGTTCATCTTGTAGGTGACTTGCTCGATCTGTCCGTTGTCGTACATCTTGCGGATGGTAAAAGTTGGCAGGTCGCCTTCCTTGTCGAAGACAGCGTGGCTGGTCATCACCGGGAAATAGCCTTCCATGTTGCGCTCGCGATAGGCCGTTTCATAACGATGCTTGTTGCGATTGCGGGTGAACACGCGAACCTGGTTGTAGTCCCACGCGAGGCCGTCTTTGGGCTCGTTGAGCAGCACCAGGTATTGCGGCTCCTCTTTCTGCTGGCCGTCGATGGTTTCCGGGACCGTGTTGAGAACGAAGTAGCCCATGATGCGCTGCCCTTCGGCGTATTGCGCGATGTCGAGCGGAACGTCGAGATCGATCATGCGCATCAAAACCCATCCGACCTGGCCAGCGGAGTTCCGAACGAGGTACCAGTCTTCCATGACGGGCTTGGGCGGCTCGGCGTCTTTGTCTTTATTGTCTTTATTCTTTGCCTTGTCGGTGGCAACACCCGCAACGGTCTTTGTGCTCGATGGCGGGGGAATCGAGCCTGGCGCCGGAGCCGACTGCGCGGCCGGTTGGTTCGACGCTGGAGGAGGCTGCTTCTGGTCGTTGGCTGTGGGCGGGGCTTTGGGACCTTGCGCGCCAGGCTTAGGTGGCCCCGGCGGCTTGGGCGCGTTCTTGTCGGTGGTAGCGCGCTTCAGGACTTCAACCTTCTCGGCGTCCTTGAGCTGGTAGAGACGTTCGCCGTCGCGCGCTGGGGTGAGATGCATGTTGAGCTCGGCGCGCGTGGTCCCGTGTGCCTGCACGCTCATGGCTTTGCCGTCTTGTTGCAACTTCTGGAATCCGTCGAAGACCTCCTGGGACACGAGGCTGCGCTGCTCGATCCAGCCTTCGATACCGGCGTCGGTGCGCACGCGCACGAAGCGCCTCTGCCGCTCGAGCACGTCAACCCGTTCGCCGTTGTGGACGGTTCCAACCTTGGTGTAGAGAGTGGCGACGCGATCGCGCAGGCTGGTCTCGGCGGCCGAGACGTACATGTACTCATGCTTCGTGATGACCGAGCGCTTGCAAGCGGGGGCAGCCGCCAGCAGCAGGAGTGCCGCGAACGCTACGAAAATCCGGAGAAAAGGAAGGCGGGAAGATTTCACCGATACCACGTTTCACTATAACCCAGGGTGCGCGGGGGAGAGTGAGACGTGGTAGTTGCAAGGATGGTGCGGCGGAAAGGCAAGACCTACCACAGAGACACAGAGGCACGGAGAAAGATTGGGTCAAGAACCACGGCAACCGGAGCGGACTGCGACTCGCGGCAGAAATGCAGGTTCCTCGACTTCGGTCGCTTCGTTCCCTCCGCTCGGGATGACAAGAAAATAAAGGGCCTGTACGGCGCAGCTGAAGCTGCGCCCCTTCAAAGCAAGTCGCAAGCTGCTTTTCCCGCAGCTCGTTTTGTCGTGCCCTGACGCAAGCCGTGCCTGCGCGCTACCAGACGCGGCAGGCGGGGTTGCGGACCATTGGCGCGTTGGGTTTGCAGCCCCAGGCTTTCGCGAAATCGGCGGAGTTCGACACCACGCCGTTGACACGGTACATGGGGTCGGAATGCTCGTTCGAAAGGGCCTGCAGGCGTTCTGCCTGCGGAGTCATGTTCTCGCACCAGATCTGCGCGTAGCCGAGGAAGAAGCGCTGGTCCGGGGTGAAACCTTCGACGGTCTTCTCCGGATCTGCCGCCAGCACGTCGAGCAACGCCATGTGGGAGATGCGCAATCCGCCGTTGTCGGCGGTGTTCTCGCCGAGCGTCAGGTCGCCCTTGATGTGCACGTCGTCAACGACCACGAAGCTGTTGTATTCCTTGACGAAGCAACCCTCCAGCTTGTTGAACTGCTCCTTGTCCGTCGGCGTCCACCAGTTGCGCAGGTTGCCGTCGGCATCGAACTGACTGCCCTCGTCGTCGAAGCCGTGGGTGAGTTCGTGACCGATTACGACGCCGATGCCGCCAAAGTTGGTGGCATCATCCGCCTTGTAGTCGTAGAACGGCGGTTGCAGAATTCCCGCCGGGAAATTCACATTGTT
Organism: uncultured Acidobacteriaceae bacterium; assembly: GCA_963699185.1. GTDB lineage: Bacteria > Acidobacteriota > Terriglobia > Terriglobales > Acidobacteriaceae > DASRAA01. Next base: position 4,874,123 of record OY969419.1, read on the forward strand.
CTGCAACGGATTGTAGTAGGCATTCACGGTGGGCGGAGTCATGCCCCACTCGTTGCGGTCGACCGGCTTGCCAATCTTGGCGAGCTCGCGGTTGAACTCGAAGAGGTTGGAGCGCATTGAATTCCCCATGGCATCGCCGCGCACGATATTCAGCGAACTGTAATCGCGCCACTTGTTGGGATAGCCGATTTTGTTGTCGATGCGCGACAGCTTCTCGAGTGCCTGCTTCTTGGTGTCAGGGCTCATCCAGGACAACTCGCCGATGTCGGTCTTGAGCGCGGCTTCGAGCTCGTGGACCATTTGCAGCGTGTGGGCCTTGGCTTCGGGCGGGAAAGTCTCGGCCACGTAGGCCTGGCCCAGCGCCTCACCCAGATCGCCGTCGGTGTACTGCACGCAGCGCTTCGAGCGCGGACGCAGTTCCTTGGCTCCCCTCAGGGTCTTGCCGTAATAATCGAAATTCTCGTCGACATAGGCCTTGGGCAGCATTGGAGCAGCAGCGTGCAGCGTTTGCCAGCGCAGGTAGGTCTTCACGGTGTCGAGATCGTTATTGGCGATGATCTGGTTCATCGCCTTCACGAAGTCGGGCACGGCGACGTTAAGGCTGTCAAAGGTGGGCGACTGGATGGTGGTGAAGTATTGGTTCCACATGAAGGCGGGGCTATCTTTCTGCAGGTCGCCAACACTCATCTTGTGATAGACCTTGACTGGGTCGCGCTGCTCGGTGCGATTAAGCGAGCCCTTCGCCAGGTCGGTCTCCACTTTCATCACCGTCTTGGCGTCTGCAGCGGCCTTGTCGGGCGACTCGCCGTAAAGTACGAACATCTTCGCGATGTGCTGTTGAAGCTTTTCGCGCAGCTCCACCGACTTAGCGTCGGTGTTGAAGTAATAGTCCCTATCGGGCAGCGAGAGTCCGCCCTGGTCGGCAGTGGCGATATCGACCTTCGAGTCCTTGAAGTCAGGCTCAGCGCCGAAATCGAAGAAGGCCTTTACACCTCCGTGGTGCAGGCCACCCAGCACGACGGGGATTTGCGCTTTGTCGGTCATGGCGTCGATGCTGTCGAGCGCAGGCTTGACTGGGCCGATGCCCTTGGCCTCGATGCCAGGTTCGTCCATGCAGGAATAGTAGTAATCGCCGATCTTCTGGTTGATCGCGCTGCGGCCGGGAGTGTCTGCCGATTGCTTTTCGAGAATGGTGCGCAGGATGGTCTGGTTGCGCTCATGCAGCTCGTCGAAGCGTCCCCAGGTCGACTGGTCGGCCGGGATCGGATTGTTCTTCAGCCAGGTACCGCAGGCGTAGTGGTAAAAGTCGTTACAGGGTTCGACCGACTTGTCGATGGCGGTGAGATCGAAGCTGGAAACACTGGTCGCCGGCTTCGGAGTAGTCTGCGCCAGGGCGGAAATTCCGGCCAGCAGGACTACGCCAGCCATCAGGATCAAACGTCTCATGGTTCCCTCGCTTGAGATTTTAAGAGCAGAAATTTTCGTTACTCTCGATTGCTATACGTGAAACAGACGGCCGCGGTTCTCGCGTATCGCTGCGCAAAAGCATGTTCTGGTCCGCGGCGATGTGCGGCCTCACCAAACGCGGCAAGCGTTCGCGCTCACCATGGGCTGGCCGGCCTTGCATCCAAACGCCTGCTGGAACGCTTCTGAGTTCTGCACCGCGCCGTTCACACGCCACTGTCCCGGCGAGTGCGGATCGGTGAGCGCACGTTTGCGCGCTTCCTGGTCGGTCACGTTCTGGCACCAGATTTGTCCGTAGGCCAGGAAGAAGCGCTGCTGCGGCGTGTAGCCGTCGATAGGCTTCACCGGCGTATTGCCGATGATCTCGGTCAGCGCCATGTAGGCCAGCTTGAGGCCGCCGTTGTCGGCGGTGTTCTCGCCGAGCGTCAGCTTGCCGTTCAATTTCACTTCGCCTTTGTCGTCTTTCACGGCGACGAAGCTTGAATATTCGTCGGCGGTGCAGCCGGCGCGCTTCTCAAATTCCTTGCCGTCTGCGGGCGTCCACCAGTCGACGAAGTTGCCCTGAGCATCGTACTTGCGTCCCTGGTCGTCGAAACCGTGCGTCAACTCGTGGCCGATCACGACGCCGATGCCGCCATAGTTCACCGCGTCGTCCATCAGCTTGCCATAGAACGGCGGCTGCAGAATTCCTGCGGGAAAGTTAATGTCGTTCATCGGCGGGCGGTAGTAGGCGTTGACGGTCGGCGGAGTCATGCTCCAGTCCTTGCGGTCGGTAGGCTTGTCGATCTTGGCGTACTGGCGTTTGACCTCGAACTCGCCTGCGCGCTCGGTGTTGCCGGCGTAGTCGTCAGACTTGATCACCACGCTGCTGTAATCGCGCCACTGGTCGGGATAGCCGATGTTGTTCACGATTGTGTTCAGCTTGGTGTAGGCCTGCTTCTTCGTCGTGTCGGACATCCAGGTCAACTGCCCGATGTCCTGCTGCATCGCGGTCTCGATCGCCTTCACCATCTTCAGCGTGCGCTCCTTGCCCGCCGGACCGAAGGTTTTGTCCACATAGAGCTGGCCAAGGGCCATGCCCAGGTCGTGGTCTGTCGCTTTCACGCAACGCTTCCACCGCGGCTCCATCTCCTGCTGGCCCGACATGTACTTGCCGTTGAAGAGGAAGTCCTCCTGAAGGAACGCGTTGGTCAGCAACTGGGCCTGGCTGTTGATGGTCTTCCAGCGCAGGTAGGTCTTCCAGTCGGCAAGCGGCACGGTGTCGAGCTGGCTGTTCACCTGCGTGAAGAACTCGGGGTTGCCCACGTTGAGCGTGCTGAATTTGGGTGAGCCATTGCTGGCGAAGTAGGCGGTGAGGTCGAAGTTGGGTGCGGCAGTCGCAATTTCCGTGACCGTCATTTTGTGATCGCGCGTTTTGGGATCGCGGCGCGCAGTGCGGTCCATCGAGGCCTTGGCGAGTCCGGTCTCGACGTCCAGCACAGTCTTGGCTTCGGCAGCGGCAACTTCAGGCTGGTCTCCTGCCAGCTCAAACATCTTCTGCACGTGTTCGAGATACTTCTGGCGGGTCTCGACCGACTTGGCGTCGTCCTTAATGTAGTAGTCGCGGTCGGGCAGGGTGATTCCACCTTGGTCGAGGTACGCGATGCTCACGCTCGAGTCATGCATGTCAGGCTGTTGATAGAAGGCAAACAGCGCCGGCTGGGATCGCTCGTGCATATACGCGACCTGCTGGATCACGTCTGCTTTGGTCTTTATCCCGTCGATGCGGGCCAGCTCAGGAGTCAGGGGAGCGGTGCCCTTCTTCTCGATGGTGCTCTCATCCATGCAGGAGGCGTAGAAGTCGCCGACCTTCTTCTCGGTCGCGCTGTGCTGGCCGGGGGCCTGCGCCTGGTTGAGAATGTCGCGCAAGATGTACAGATTCTGCTCGGCCAATTCGTCGAAACGTCCCCAACGCGACTTGTCGGGTGGTATGGGATTGTTCTTCATCCAGTTGCCACAGGCGTACTGGTAGAAGTCCACGCACGGCTCGACGGTCTTGTCGATGGCCGTTACATCAAAGCTGGGGATTTGCTTGGGACCGCCAGTGGCAGATGGAGTGGATTGAGCGGAACAGAAGATTGCGGCACACAACAGGAATACAACCGAAAGAACACGCATGGGCATTATTGCCTCGCATCATGATTTGTCGTCCCGCGACAACCCCGACAGTTCGCGCAGGACCTTACGAAAGGTAGGACTGGATCCGTCCGGATGGAGAGCGAAGTAGAGCAAATCTCCAACCAGACACACTACTACAAACTCCTTGGACGGGGAAATTCGTGGGAGATAAGCATCGAACTTGAGTGGGGGAGCCTGGCGGACGGCGGAGCGACCGCCCCTCCCGTACACGATGAAAAGCCGGAGCGCGAAGCTCCGGCTGTGGGCTTACCTGGTGGTGGAAGTTTAGGACAGCTTGCGGCGGATCATACCGGCGAGTCCGAGAACGCCCGTGCTCAGCAGCATCAGGCTGCCGGGCTCAGGAGTCGTGGACGCGGTCCAACCGAAGTTTGGTCCCCAGAATGCATCGCCGATACCAAGATTGGTCGTGCCGGTTCCGGTGAAGACGTCTCCGCAACCCAAGCAGTAGTTGTATCCCGCGTAGGTTACAGGCGCATACAAAGTCCAACCGGTGTCACCATAGGCGTAGTTGTCGATTCCGCTGACGCCAGTGATCTCATAGATCTGGCCCGCGCTCAAGGTGACCGGGCTAATCTGGTTGTAGAGGAAGTGGGCGGTCGAAAAGGCGGAGGCGGAGGTGATGGTCGAGGATGCGACCAGTGCTCCGGTTGTGCCATTCCAGATGCTTACGGGGTGGCTGTCGAGCATACCAGTCGAGGGGTCAAAGTAGCCCAGGAAATCGACCGTGATGTTTGTGGTCGGGGTGAAGACCTGGCCAAAGGTCCAGTTGCCGTTGGTGAACTGGGTACCAGTCGTGGTCCATTCCCACGCTGCGGTATCAGCAAACATCGCGGCTGGTAAAAGCAGACCAACCGTGAGGACGAAAGCGAGTAGCGTCTTTTTCATTTGTTCTCCAATGCCGTCTTTGATTGCCTGCAGGCGCAACTACCGGCGGCAGGTTTACTAAATGAGTTGCAGTTAGAAGGCCAATCGGAAGTAGTGCTGCGACATGACTTAGTCTAGTATAATCAGTAGCTTAGATTTCCTGAAGGCTTTCCCGCGAAAATGCTAGAGTGCAAAAATTTGCGACTATTTGGTAGTAACGGTTACCAGCAGGTCCCACTATGTCACTAAAGTTGTGGTCATCTTTCGGAGATAGGATTCGGAGGTCGGGATCGCATTGAGAGCTGTTTTCAAAAGATCTTGAGGTGGATCGTCAGGTACTTCTTGGGGTCTTTGCGGACCGCCGCTATCAGGTCGCGCGTCTCAACCAGCATTTTGTCGGCGTCGTTGTAGAGCGCCGGATCCACGATCAGCTTGCCGGCGGTGCCTTCGCCTTTGTCGATGCGGTCGAGGATGGAATTCAGCCGCGTGACCGTGACGTCCAGCTTCTTGGCCAGTTCTTCGTCTTTGGCCAGCTTGCCGAGAGTTCCCTTGCCGGAGTTGATGTCGGTAATCAACTGATTAGCCTTGGCCATGGTCTGGTTGGCGTTGTCGTAAAGCGCCGGGTCTTTGATGAACTTGCCGATCGTTCCATTTCCGCTATTGATCTGGTCTATGACCTTGTTCAGGTTATCGACCGCCTGATTGGCCTTGTTGTAGAGCTCGTCACTGTTCAGCAGCTTGCCGATACTGCCGTTCGTGGAGTTCGCCTGGGCCACGATGTTCTGTATCTGGGCAAGCGCATCGTTGGCGCGATTAAACAGCGCCGGGTCGTAGATGATCTTGCCGATCGAGCCTTGGCCACTCTGGACGAAGGTCAAAATATTGTCGAGGCGTTTCACCAGCGTATCGACGTTCTGCAACGTGCCCTGGCTGGCGCGCACCACATCCTGCAATTGAGCAACCTCATCGGTCGGCAGCTCCGCGCCGCTCACCAGCGGACCGCCTTTGGCCCCGCGGCAGTCCACATCGACGAAGACCTCGCCCAGCACGCCCGCGGTGTTCAGAGAAGCGCGGCAATCGGACCGCATGGTGTCTTCATATTTGGTGGTGATCTTCATGGTGACTTCGACGGGAGTGAGTTTGCGCAACGGGTCATGCACTACGCGAATGTGAGTGACGTTGCCGATGTCAACGCCCTCCAGACGAACGGGCGCTCCTACGCGCACTCCGCCCGCATTATCAACATAAGCGCGGATGATGATTTTCTTGGTGAACAGGCCGGTGGTGCCGGTCATGAGGAAGATCAGGATGGCCAGCGCGACGCTGGCGAAGATGACGGTCAGTCCAACCCTCAGTTGCGACCATTTGACCTGTTTTTCGCTCGGCACGTTCTAACGATCGCCCCTTCGGCACCGCGAACTTCGTACCACAAACGCTATGCAGGATTGGACTTCCGCAGGCACACGCATCATAGCACCAGGCTGCTGCCAGCGCCACGACGCAAGGACAATCGAAACCGTCCGAATTCGGGCGGCCTGAAACACGAAAAAAGAAGCCGCGAATCAGTACACAGCGTCTTCCCTGTTCTCAGGCGGGCGGACCTCACAGATCCAGTTCTGCGCGGATCATGTTGTCCTCGAGGCTGGATTGCATCTTAAAGCCCAGCTTGACGCACAGGGCGCGCATTTCGCGGTTCTCAGGAAGCATGTTGGAGATCAGCTTCTTGAGCTTGGCCTCGCGCGCCACTCCGATCAGCCGGGTGTAGAGTTCCGTGCCCAGGCCTTTGTGCTGCGCCGCGTCAATGGCTACCGCGGCCAACTCGCCTTCGTCGCGGCCGTGGATCTTGCTGAGTCGGCCAATCGCCAATAACTCGGGTTCGCCGGCCGCATTCTTGCGCTCAGCGACCAGCGCCATCTCGCGGTTGTAGTCGATGAAGCAGATGCGGGTGAGGCGCTCGTGCGCCGTCCGCTGGGTGAGCTTCAGCGGCTGGAAGTACCGCAGATAGACGCTGCGCTCCGACAGCTTCTCGTGGAAGGGAATCATCAGCGGTTCGTCTTCCGGACGAATAGGCCGAATGACGACTTCGTTGCCGTCCTTCATCTTCCAGGTCGAAACCAGTTTGACCGGGTAAGGATGAATGGCGGGCTCGGGCAGCTCGTCAGCCGTTACCTCTGGCCCGTGCACGACCACGCGCGCATCCAGCGCCAGCAGCCGCTCCGAGGAGGCCAGCAGCGGATTGATGTCGATCTCCTTGATCCAGGGCTGCTCGACCAGCAACTGGCTGAAGCGCACCAGCAACTCTTCCAGGGCTTCGATGTCCACGGGCTTGCGTCCGCGGACGCCTTTCAGTGCGGTGAAGATTTTCGTTTGCTCCATCATGCGGCGGGCCAGCGTGGAATTCAGAGGGGGTAGCGCCAGCGCGCGGTCTTTGAACACTTCGACGAGCTGTCCTCCGGTGCCGAACAGCATGACTGGCCCAAACTGCGAATCCAGGCTGCTGCCGATGATCAACTCATAACCTTCGAGCTTGATCATGGGTTGCACAGTGACGCCCTGGAAGTGCTCGACGCCGACCTTCTCCGCGACTGAAGCCTTGATCGCCTGGAAGCCTTTCCTTACTGCGTCGGCATCCCGCAGGTTCAGCAGCACGCCGCCGACATCGGTCTTGTGCGTGATAGTCATCGAGTAGAGCTTGAGGACGGTCGGGAAGCCGATCTCCTGCGCAGCCTGCACTGCTTCGTCTTCGGTGACGGCGATGCGCGTCTCGACGGTCGGAATGCCGTAGGCTTTCAGCAACTGCTTCGACTCGTACTCCGTCAGGATGGTGCGGCCCTGCTGGCGGGCGTCGCGGATGATACGTTCCGCCTTGCCCCGCTGCATCGCGGCGTCTTCGTGGGCGGGCAACGTCGGCGTTTCGTAGAGCCCCTTCAGGTTGTAGGAGTAGCGCCACATGTAATTGAAGGCGCGCACCGCACTGTCGGGGAACTGGAACGTAGGTATGCCAGCCTGGTTGAGGATTTGTTCTCCCGCCGCGACTTCCGCGCCGCCCATCCAACTTGCCAGCACGGGTTTGCCGAAGCCCTTGGCGTAAGGCTTCAGCTTTTCGGCGATTTGCGTAGGGTTGGTCATGTCTTGCGGGGTCAGGATCACCAGCATGCCGTCGATGGCGAGATCTTTGGCAGCGATCTCCAGCGACTTGGCATAGCGCTCGGGTTCGGCGTCGCCCAGGATGTCAACCGGATTGTTGTGGCTCCACTGCGGCGGCAGGATCTCGTCGAATGCTGCCATGGTTTGGGGAGACAGTTCAGCGAGTTCGCCTCCGCCGGTGACTAAAGCGTCTGTGGCGAGTACGCCGGGTCCGCCGGCATTCGTCAGGATGCACAGCCTGTTGCCGCGCGGACGCGGTTGCTTGGCCAGCACGTCTGACATGAAGAAAATGTCGGAAATGCTGGTGACTCGCAGCACACCGCTGCGCCGGAACGCGGCATCGAGCACTTCGTCGCTGCCGGTCAGGGCCCCGGTGTGCGAAGCGGCGGCCTTGGCTGCGGCGGCGGTGCGTCCTGCCTTGATCACAATGATGGGCTTGGTGAGTGAAACCTCGCGTGCCGCTGAGAGGAAGGCACTGGCGTCACCAATCGACTCCATGTAAATCACAATGCTGTGGGTGCGGGGATCGCTGCCAAAGTAGTCGATCAGGTCGCCCCAGCTCACATCCAGCATCGAACCGGTGGAGACAAACGAGCTGAATCCAACGTTCTCGCGCAAGCTCCAGTCGAGGATGGCAGTCAAGAGCGCGCCACTTTGGCTGATGAAGGCCACGTTGCCCGGCCGCGCGATGGTGTGTGCAAAGGTGGCGTTCAGGCCGCGGATGGGATTCATCACACCCAGGCAGTTGGGGCCAATCAGGCGCATCTTGCCGCGAATAATCTGCGTGATCTGCCGCTCTAGTTCTTTGCCGTGTTCGCCGTGCTCCTTGAATCCAGCGGAGATCACGATGCCGGCGGGAATTCCCATCTCCACCGACTCTGCCAATAGGTCTGGAACGGTGTCGGCGGGCGTGGTCAGGACCACCAGATCGACCTTGTCCGGCAGGTCGGAGACTTTGGGGTAGGCCTTGATCCCCAGCACGTTAGGGCGCTTGGAGTTCACGGGGAACACGGTCCCGCCGAACGGGCTGGTCAACAGGTTCCAGAGCACCGACCGGCCGACGCTGCCAGCCCGCTCGGAAGCGCCGATCACGGCGACACTACGGGGCGCGAACAAAGGATCGAGAGGATGGCTTTCGGAGCGATAAACGTCAGACGAAGGATCGGCTTTGGCGGATGGCTTGCTGGCTTGGACGGCAGTAGTCATGACACTCCTCGTAGACTGGTACGAAGGTATAGTTTAATCCGCGAAACCAGCACACCCTGTCACTATCACGTCACAAGAGACAGTGATCTGGATCACGTTTTCACCTCGGCGTCGGGTCCGCGGCTCGCATCCGCAGTAAGAAAGCCGTAATGGTACAATCACAGTTTCCTGCACTGAGACCTGCGGCGACACGCCCTCTGGATGGGATCCCGACTCTTGGCACAGCATACGACTGAAGAACGCCCCATCACCTACGCCGACGCCGGTGTAGACATTGAACGCGCGAATCGCACTAAGCAGCGCATCAAGTACCTCGCCCACAAGACCTTTAACCGTGGTGTCCTCAGCGAGATCGGCGGTTTCGGCGGGCTTTTTGCCATCGACAAGAAGCGCTACCTCGATCCCGTGCTGGTCTCCAGCGTGGACGGCGTGGGGACCAAGCTGAAGATCGCGTTTGAGATGGGCCTGCACCACACCATCGGCGCTGATCTGGTCAATCACTGCGTTAACGACATCGGCGTGCAGGGCGCGGCGCCCATGTTCTTTATGGACTACTTCGCCACCGGCAAATTGCGCCCCGAAGTCGTCGAGAAAGTGATTAGTGGGATCGCCGATGCCTGCAAACAAAACGGTTGTGCGCTGATCGGCGGCGAGACTGCGGAAATGCCCGGGTTTTATCCCGATGGCGAGTACGATCTAGCGGGATTCATCGTCGGCGTGGTAGACCGGCCCAAGATCATCACTGGCAAAGACGTTCAGGTGGGCGACGTGCTCATCGGCGTGCCTTCGACCGGACTGCACACCAACGGCTACTCCTTGGCACGCAAGCTGTTCTTCGAGATTGCCCACTACACGCCTGACTCTTACGTGAACGAGATCAAGGGCAAGGTGGGCACCGAACTGATGCGGACGCACAAGAGCTACTGGCCGATCATGCGCCGCATGATCGAAGCCGAAGCGGTGAGCGCCATGGCCCACATCACTGGTGGAGGCATCACGGAAAACCTGCCACGCGTGCTCCCCAAGGGCATGAGCGCGATCGTTGAGTTCCATTCGTGGCCGGTGCTGCCGATCTTCCAGCACTTGCAGGCCATCGGAAATGTTCCGCAGGATGACATGCTGCGCACCTTCAACATGGGCATCGGCATGGTCTTTGTGGTTCCGGCCAAGAAGTTCAAGAAGGCACAGACCATTCTTGAGCGCTGCGGCGAAAAGGGCTACACCATTGGGCGCATCGTCAAGGGCGACCGGCGGGTCACCTACCAGTAGTTCCAGCGGTTGGCATCTATATAAAAAGCGACTATTCTTAGCTCACTATGGCACGGCAGGTGAAACTCGCTGGGAAATTTGCCACGGCCGACGACACCGCGCGGGCGCTCGGAGTACCTGCTTCGCGCTTGGATAATCTGAAGGCACTGGCTCTCAGCATGCTCCCGAAGCGCATGCGGAAGACTGTGCCAGATGGGACCAATCCTGTTGGCTCAGCGCCGGGCGCGAAGTTAGCTGTGAAATCCCGGACCAAGAAGAGCTCCCGGAATGCCCACACGAAAAACAGGGCAACAGCGACGTCCTAAACAGGCGGACGATTACGTCTTTCTGAATCTGCCCTACGACTCAAGGTTCGAGCCGCTATTTCTTGCCTATATTGCAGGCGTCAGCGCTTTCGGCTTGCTGCCGCGCACCCCACTCGAGATTCCAGGCGGCGGTCGCAGACTGGACCATATTTTCGATCTGCTTCGCGGCTGCCGCTACTCCATCCATGATCTTTCCCGAGTTCAGGTGAGCCGGGCCGCCCCTCGCGCTCCCAGGTTCAACATGCCCTTTGAACTCGGACTAGCGGTGGCGCACCAGCAAGCCGGCAGCCAGCATACATGGTTCGTCTTTGAACAAGTTGCGCATCGCCTATCGAAGTCGCTCTCTGACCTGGACGGATCCGACGTTTACCTGCACGAAGGCACAGCGAACGGTGTCCTCGCAGAACTCAGCAACGCCTTCGTCCGATCGGATCGACAGCCCACCATCGACCAGATGCGCGCCATCTATCGTGGCCTGAGAAGAGCGAAACCAATCATTCTGCGTGACGCCGGGGCGAAAACTCTTTTCGCCGCGCGCCCCTTCAAGGATCTTTCCACCTTTGCCAGCGCCTTGGCCCACGAAGTGATTCTGGGTGGTGGTCTCTAGACCGTCCCTTTCGAGGTTTCTCCTTGCAGGAATAATTTGCTGGGCATCGTCGAAATATCGGCGTTATGGTAGTGCCTATGAAAAGTATCATCGCCTTCGTCGCGCTTATTCTCTCCTCTCCTTTTCTGTTGGCTGCTGACCTCTCGGGAATCTGGTTGCATTCCGCAAAGCAGCCTGACGGTCACACCAGCCAAATGGTGCTGGCGTTGCAGCAGTCCGGCGATATGCTTACCGGCAAGATCGAACATCCGTGGGGCTCCCTGGTTATCAAGGAAGGGAAAGTTGACGGCGACCACTTTTCCATTTCCGCGATAACCAACGACGGACGTACGTATGTCTGCGAAGGCACGCTGGATGGCGACAAGCTGCACTTTACCGTGCGCGAAGGTGACGCCAAGCCCTACGACGTTGTGGCGGCGCGCGCGAAGTCCGATCCTTTCCAGCCTGTCGGCCCGCCACTGACGCCTCCGCCGGTGCGAGTATTGCCAGCCAACGGGCTGGCCAAGACTCCACCGATGGGATGGAACAGTTGGAACCTCTTCGCTGAACGGGTCGATGACAAGATCGTGCGCGAGATGGCCGATGCCATGGTCTCAAGCGGCATGCGCGATGCGGGATATATCTATCTGAACATCGACGACACCTGGGAGGGCGACCGCGACGCCAACGGCGTGATTCACAGCAACAACAAGTTTCCCGATATGAAGGCGCTCGCCGACTACGTGCACTCCAAGGGACTGAAGTTCGGAATCTATTCCGGGCCCGGCCCGTACACCTGTGCAGGATACGAAGGCAGTTATGCGCACGAGGCGCAGGACGCGAAGACCTATGCCGCGTGGGGAGTGGACTATCTGAAGTACGACTGGTGCAGCGCGAGCAATCTCTATCCCGACTCCGCGATGCAAGCCGTTTATCAGAAGATGGGTGACGCCTTGCAGGCTACCCATCGTCCTATCGTGTACAGCCTCTGCCAGTATGGCCGCGACAACGTATGGGAATGGGGACCGAAGGTCGGTGGCAACCTTTGGCGCACTACCGGCGATATCGACGACAGTTACAAGCGCATGATGGAAATCGTCGACACGCAGTCCGCGATCGCAAAATATGCCGGCCCGGGACACTGGAACGATCCTGACATGCTGGAGGTCGGCAACGGCGGCATGACTACCGACGAATACCGCACCCACATGAGCCTGTGGGCGATCTTCGCCGCGCCCCTGCTGGCGGGCAACGATGTGCGCGGGATGACTCCCGATATACGCTCTATCCTGCTCAACAAAGACGTCATCGCGATTGATCAAGACGCACTCGGCAAGGAGGGCGAACTCGCGCTCAAGCGCGGCGAGGTGGACTACTGGAAGCGATCGCTCAGCGGTGGCGGAGTGGCCATCGCTGCCGTCAATCGCGGGAGCAACGCAGCCTCGGTGAAGATTCCGTGGAAGGAGTTGGGCATCGAGGGCCCGTTGGTTTTCAAGGACGTGTGGGGTGGCCTCGATGTGAAGGCGCCTTCCGACTCAGCTTTTACTGTCCCGCCGCACGGCGTCGTGCTGCTTCGTACCAAAACGATGCAGTGAGTTCCGCGTGCCGCCGGGCATACAATGGTGGGTCTTCTCAGTTAGAAACAATTCATAGGAGATTGGCAATGCTCAAGCTCATTCTCAAGGCGTTCGCATTTGCGGTGTTAGCTGCCTGCCTGGTTCCAGCACAGACCAGCAAACCTAACTCACGGCCAAGCGCCAGTTTTGTTGGGCGCTGGGAGTGTGGCCTCGGCGTGGCCGGTCAGACCTTCTACATAACGCTGGAGAAGGACGGAAAGGCGACTAAGACGCATGGGTCGCCGAACGGCAAGTGGACCGTTTACGGAGATGAAGCTCGAATCACTTGGGACGACGGCTGGCACGACGTAATCCGCAAAGCCGGAAATCATTACGAAAAGGCCGCGTATGGGCCGGGTAAGTCTTTCACGGACTCGCCCGACAACATCACTGATGCGACGAGGACCGAGCCGCTCTGAGGGCTGGGAAAGCTTATCTGCGTCCCACCCTACCGGCAAAAGAAGGCGGTAGGTGTGGGGCACCCAAGTCACGGCTCGTACCGAGGTCTCGAATGAGCGGGAGACCGTGCTCCCGGCTCGCACCGACAATCCGAATTCCTACTTCTTGGTTTCCGCAGGTGCCGGCGCCGCGGGCAGGTCGGAGTTGAATATGTCGGCAACGACTTTCCACTTGCCGTCCGACTGCTTCTTCCAGACTTCCACGAACTTGCCCTTGTCGTTCACCGGATTGCCCTGCGGATCTTTCATGGTCAACTGATAGGTGCCCTCAATGTAGGCAAGGTCGCTGGAACGCGCGACCTCCACTCTGTTCGCCTGCCAGGAAATTGAGGTCCCCGGACCGAGCAGGCCGGCCCACACGGCGTGAATGGCCGGTTTGCCAGAGGCTATGGGAGCGTTGGGAGCCAGGAGGGAGGCGTCCTCGGCGTAATACGCGACAGTGCCCTCCAGGTCACCGGCCGCAGCGGTCTTGGACCACTGCGTGTCCGCATCTCGAATCGCACCTTCATCTGCCGCCCGCGTGTCCGGTGGGGCCTGGTTACAGGCCGATGCCAGAAGTAACAACGCAACACAACCGCATAGTGCCAGCTTGAATGCTTGTTTCCTACGACGAGTGCTCATTGGTAAGTCCTCCTGTAAGGGCGATCAGAATATCACTCTCGCACTGCTGCCTGGTGCACGCTACGAAGAAGCCTACCTCTGGCTGGCGAGTTCCTCTGCACGCGCAGCCCCCTGCAGCGCTCCGCGCCGTCCAGGTGCATTTGCCAGCGCTACCTGAAATTCCTTCAGCGCCACAGCCGGGCGATTCTGCTCCAGCAGCAAGTAGCCGAGCTGTTCGCGGGCCGGAACAATCGGCCCCGGCGTTACTGGAAGCTTCTCGATTGCGTCCTCCTGGTCAGCCGCTGCGCGCATGGAAGCCACGGCTTCCTCCGGTTTCTTGTCCGCCTGGGCTGACCAGGCCGTGACTTCGCGCCTTAGAATCCCCACTTGCGTAGCCCAATAAGTGTTGCCCGCCGTGTGTAGCTGATCTTCTAGCTGCTGCAATCTATCGATCTCCGCGCGCGCTTCGGGTGCACGACCACTGCGAGCGAGCCCGAGTCCGCGTGCCCAAACCGCAATTGCGACGACCTGGGGTGGGGCTCCTGCCGGAGGCACAATAGCCGCAGCGTCGTGCCATTGACGACGTTCGACCGCGTAACGAACGGGCATCGCGGTTGCGGCATAGGATATTTTGAAATTGCCTTCGGTCAGACCAGGCATGTTCTTAAGTTGCTGAATGACCTGGCTCGCATCTTCGTCGCGTCCACTCTGCAGGTAGGCGTACACCAGATAGTCCATAGCGTGAAGCTCTTCTCCGGTGTCGCCCTGCTGATGTGCCGCCGCCTTCGCCGCAACGTTGGAGGCGATGGAATCGTCCCATAGGCCGAGTCGCGTGAATATGTGCGATGGCATATGCAGTGCGTGCGGCGCCGAGGGTGCAATCTGGGAGTAGGCCTTCGCCGCCGGGAGCCCTCTTGGCGCGAGCTCCGCATTGTCGTATGCATGAATGAGGTAGTGAGGAATTCCCGGGTGCTCCGGGTAGGTGCGATCTAGCGGTTCCAGCAGAGCGGCTGCCTGTTTCTGCTTCGAATGTACTTTGTCGGTCGGAGGTGCGTTGGACAGCAGCGCCAACGCATAAAACACTTGGGCTTCGACATCTTTCGTGTTTTTGGCAGCGAGATCGCTCATGGCGTCTTCGTAGTTCAACGCGCGCGTGCGGTACGGAATGGTAGCTGGGTCCTGGTAGATCAGGCTGGCCGCGTAGATGAACTGGCGCTCTCTTTCGGAACCGGCCCCGATCTGCTGTGCTGTCTGGATTTCCTTTTGCGCAATCGAAATTGTAGCGGGCGAGAAGGGTGGCTCCCAAAGCTGGTGATAGTACGTCATGGCCATTCCCCAATGTGCCATGGCACACTGCGGATCAAGTTCGGCCACGCGTTGAAATGCATTTTCGGCGGCGCTGTAGGCGAAAGAGTGAAGCAGAGCCACGCCTCGTTCGAACTGCTCCTGAACCGCCGGTGCGCAAGAGGTTGGAAACGACACTTTCCCCAGTTTCTCTGGCGCCGGGTGGTCATGCATTTCCTGGGCTGCCGAGCAGGGAACGATCAATAGCACGGTCAGCAATATTCGCCATAGGTGGGGCACAAGAGATCTCCATAGGCGATGGGCGCGTTTCCGGTGTCGGCATTTTACATCGGAGGCGGCGATGACAGTGCGTTTGGGGCTGGCGGCTTCTTTTGTCCCTAGTCGTTGCGGTAGTTAATCAGCGGCTTCTGCTGCGCAGGGATCGCCGTGTAGTAGCTCTTGCTGGCAGTCTGCTTCTTGAAGTCGTCTTTTGCCGCCTGCACGAGTGCTGGATCGGTGAACAAATCGAGCGCCGTGAGAGCGATGGCCTTCGCCGCAACTACCATGCCCTGCTGGCCGATGCTGGTGCCCGAAGTGGCAGCCGCCTGCCACGTATGGGCTGCGGTACCCGCCGGCCAGGTTGCCGCGTCGAATCCGATAGTCGGCACATTCCAGCTCACATCGCCCACATCGGTTGACGCAGCCGGCTGGTTAGGGTCGAATTTCCGCAGCGGCTCGATCTCCTTCGACGCGCCGAGGCTCGGCGGAGTTTCCATCCCGAACGTCT
Source organism: uncultured Acidobacteriaceae bacterium (assembly GCA_963699185.1). Taxonomy (GTDB): domain Bacteria; phylum Acidobacteriota; class Terriglobia; order Terriglobales; family Acidobacteriaceae; genus DASRAA01. The sequence goes on from OY969419.1 coordinate 4,889,887, forward strand.
TCTGCAATTGCTCCGCAAACTTTTTCTGGTCGGCATCCAGCGAGTAGCCTCCCACTTCTTCCAGGTTCTTCTGCGCCAACGCAGCCAGCGCGTCATTGGGAACAATGTTGGCGTCGCTTCCAATGTCTCTCATTTCCAGCGTTGTGCCGGTCATCAGCGCTGCTCCTTGCGCGATCTTTTCGATGCGGTCCCACACGTCCTTCAAGGTCGCGTTCGACGGGCTCCGCGCCATCAGGTCCATCTGTGCGAGGTCGGGTACGATATTCGGCGCCACGCCGCCCTTCGGAATGATGTAGTGTATGCGCGTGTTGCTGGGCACATGTTCACGCAGGAACTCGATTCCATTGCCCATCAGCATCACGGCGTCCAGCGCCGAGCGGCCCCGGTCCGGCGCCATCGCCGCGTGCGCGGCCACGCCGTGAAACGTGAACTTGGCCGAGACCACCGCCAGTTGTCCGCCATTGGTCACCGAATTGCGGTCGGCTGGATGCCAGTGCAGCACCACGTCCACATCCTTGAACGCGCCTTCGCGCACCATGTACACCTTGCCCGACCCGCCTTCTTCCGCCGGAGTGCCGTAGTAACGCAGCGTTCCCGCCACGTGGTTCGCCTCCATGTACTGCTTCAGAGCCACGGCAGCCAGCGCCGCACCTGAGCCGAGCAGGTTGTGCCCGCAACCGTGTCCCGGCGCACCCGCTTTTACCGGATCCCTCTCCGGCACCGTCTGCTGCGACAGCCCCGGCAGTGCGTCAAACTCACCCAGTATCCCGACCACCGGCTTGCCCTCGCCATAGCTCGCGATGAACGCCGTGGGTTCGTCGGCCACCCCCGCCTGGACCCGGAACCCTGCCGCTTTCAATTGTTCCTGCAGCAGCGCCGAGCTTTTGGTTTCGTGATAGCCAAGCTCAGCATAATCCCAGATTTGTTTCGAAACCTGTTGCCAGTGGGCGGCATCCTGGTCCACCAGCTTCAGCAGTTGCGCATGGGTGCCGGAGGAAGCCTGGGCTGATGCCATGCCTGTCAACAGCACCACAATCGCGATCATCCACAACAGCGTTCTGGACCTCATCGGCAAAGACCGCGACAACGACAAAGAAAACGGGGAAGACTTCTCCATGGGCAGACTCCTCACAGTGATCGACACGAGTACGGCTGTTGAATTGGACGGAGTGGAAAGCATGCCACACATGTAGCGATCTACGCGAACTGGCTTCGGAGCGGTTATTCCTCTTCTTCGGTGACCTCGCCGCGCTCCACCTTGGCTGCGGCAATGATCTTCTCCTGCTGCAGCGCGGGAACATAATCATAGTGGTCCATTTCCATGGAGAAGCTGCCGCGCCCTTGCGTCATCGACGTAAGATCGGTGCCGTAGGTCAGCATTTCGGACATGGGCACCACGGCTTTCACCACCGTCTTGCCGGCCTTGTTGTCCATGCCCTGGATGCGGCCGCGCCGGCTGTTGAGGTCGCCCATGATCGAACCCGCAAACTCGTCGGGGATGGTGATCTCGACGTTCATGATGGGCTCGAGCAGCGTGGGCTTGGCCTGCTCCATGGCCTTGCGAAAGGCGATGCGGCCTGCGGTCTTGAACGACAATTCGTTCGAGTCCACATCGTGGTACGAGCCGTCGTAGAGAATCACGCGGAAATCCACGACGGGGAAACCGGCCAGATAACCGCGCGCCGCCGCTTCCACAATTCCCTTCTCGACCGCGGGAATGTAGTTCTTCGGAATTGATCCGCCGAAAATTTCGTTCACGAACTCGAAGTTCCCACCGTGAGGCAGCGGTTCCATCTTGATCTTGCAGTCGCCGAACTGGCCGTGGCCGCCGCTCTGCTTCTTGTGGCGTCCCTGCACGTCGGCCTTGCCGCGAATAGTTTCGCGGTACGGCACCTTGGGAGCCTTCAGGTTGACCTCGGTGTGGTAACGGTTCTTCAGTTTCGAGACGACGACTTCGATGTGCTGTTGCCCGGTGCCCGCGATCAGGAACTCCTTGGTCTGGGGATCGCGGAAGAAGCGCAGCATGGCATCTTCTTCCATCAGCTTGTGGATGCCATTGCTCAGCTTGTCTTCATCGGCCCGCGTTTTGGGCTCGATGGCGAAGGTGATTGCCGGCTCGGCAAACGTCACCTGCGGATATTGGATTGGCGAGCCCTTGTCGCCAAGCGAATCGCCGGTGAGGGTGTCACGGAGTTTCGCCACCGCGCCGATGTCGCCGGCATGAAGTTCGTTTACTGGGATGGCGGTCTTGCCCTGCATGGTGGAGAGATGAGCAAACTTTTCCGAGCCGCCGCGATTGAAGTTCTGCACCGTCGCGTCGTTCTTCAGTACGCCAGAAACCACCTTGAAGAATGAGATGCGCCCGGAGAAGGGGTCGCTGATCGACTTGAACACATACAGCGACAGGGGCTCTGAGTCGCTGATCTTGCGCTCGGCCGGAGCGCCGTTATTGCCGGTGGTGGCCGCTTTCACCGTGCCACGTTCCACAGCGGTCGGCATGTAGTCCACCAGGAAGTCGAGCACCTCGTCAGTTCCCATGTTCCCCAAGCCCGAGGCAAACAGTACGGGGAAAATCTTGTCTTCGCGAATTGCGTTATGCAGTCCGGCGATGATGTGCTCCTCGTCGATAGTCCCTTTCTCGAAGAACTCTTCCATCAGTTTGTCGTCGCCCTCAGCCACCAGTTCGACCAGGCGCTCATGCGCGGCCTTGGCCTCTTCTTCCATGTTGGCGGGAATCGGTCCGATCGTCGCCTTGCCGTTGCCACCCATCTCATAGGTGTAGGCGTGCATCTTCACCAGGTCGACGACGCCGGTGAAACTTTTTTCCGAACCCACCGGCAGTTGCACCGGAACCACCGTTCGCCCGAAGGCCGTGGTCAGTGAGTCCATGACGCGGGTGAAGTCGGCGCGCTCGCGGTCCATGCGGGTGCACACGATGGCGCGCGGCAGCAGGAATTTGTCGGCATAGTGCCAGATGCGCTCGGTGACGACTTCCACGCCGCTGACCGCGTCAACCACGACCAGCGCGCTATCGACGGCAGGCAGCACCATCTCGGCTTCATGGATAAACATGTTGAAGCCAGGAGTATCGATCAGGTTGATCTTTGTCTTGCCCCACTCCAAAATGCCGGTGGTGGCCGCTATCGACATGCCGCGCGAGATTTCTTCCTCGTCGTGGTCGGTGACGGTGGTGCCTTCATCGACGCGCCCGAAGCGCTGCGTGGCCCCGGCGGTAAAAAGCATGGCAGATGCAAGAGAAGTTTTGCCCGAGTGTGAATGCCCAACCAGGGCGACGTTTCGGATGTTAGCGCCTTCGTAAGTCTTCACGTAAGACTCCTTGGATGAATGAGACGATCCGCCAGCGCGACAGGTCGGGACTCCGCACCGTCTCAGAGGCGCTATTCCCCGGTGGCACGAACAGCAGGTGTGCCTGACATCCCCGGGTTGCCGGTGAGGCAAACAGGGTCACCCCCAACGATGCAAAATCGGCATCGTTCGGAGACCCCGAAAGGCGGGGCACCATGCCGGCCTGCGCATGGTGGAACAAACTCAGAATCCTAGCACACGCGGTTTTTTGCCTCAAACCGGGCTGGATTTCGAGCGTCGATTGGGTGTACATTCCTGCCCTAACAGTGGAGGCGCTTCCATGGACAACCTCTTTAAGCCCACCGCGGTCGACACGTTGATCTCGCGGATTGATCAGCTTCAACCGTCGTCCCAGCGGCAATGGGGCAAAATGGACGTCGCGCAGATGATGGCGCATTGCAGTGCGGCAATTGACATGGCCTCCGGCAAGCTCGTTGTCAAGCGAACTCTGATTGGCCGGGTAATAGGTCCGCGGTTTCGCAACTTGATGACGAACGATAAGCCGTTCGGCCACGGCGCCCCCACTGCGAAAGAGCTGAAGATCGTCGACCACTGTGCGTTCGCCAAGGAGCAGGAACGGCTCAAGCAGCGTGTCCGGGAGTTTCACGAAGGCGGCGAGTCGCGATGCACCACGCATCCGCATCCCTTTTTCGGTCCGCTCACTCCGCTGGAATGGAGCACCGGCATGTACAAACATGTCGACCATCACCTGAAGCAGTTCGGAGCGTGAGTCTCGCGATAAGAGAGGCGCATTAAGCGAATACAACGGTCTTGTTCTGGTAAACCAGGACGCGGTTTTCCAGATGCCAGCGCACGGCGCGGGAGAGCACGACTCTCTCCAGATCGCGGCCCTTGCGCATCATGTCGTCGACAGTGTCACGATGGGAGACCCGCACCAGGTCCTGCTCGATGATCGGTCCGTCATCCAAGACCGCGGTGACATAGTGACTGGTGGCGCCGATTAACTTCACTCCTCGCTCGAAAGCCTGGTGGTAGGGTTTCGCGCCCACAAAAGCCGGCAGGAACGAATGGTGGATATTGATCATGCGCAACAGATACTGCCCGACGAATTCGGGACTCAGAATCTGCATGTAACGGGCAAGCACGATCAGGTCCACATCTTGCCCTAGCAGTTCGAGCATTTCGTGTTCGGACGCCTGCTTGTCTTGAGGATTGGTCAACAGATGAAAGGGCACACCGTAAAAGGTGGCCAGCGGCCCGACTTTTGCGTGGTTGCTGATGATCCAGACAAGGTCGCACCCGAGTTCCCCGGTGCCGTACCGGTACAACAGGTCGGCGAGGCAGTGATCATGAGCGGAAACCAGGATGGCCACCTTGGGGCGGTAATCCGAGAGCGCGAGGTGGTACTTGATCTGGAACTGATCGACCACTGGCTTGAAGTGCTCCTCGAAGTCGGAAACGGGAATATCGAAATCGTCGAGGTCCCACTCCAGCCTCGACAGGAACAATTCCCGTCCGCCGTCCACGTGGTCATCGCTGTGTACGACGCTTCCCTTGTGTGCGATCAGCAATTGCGCGATCGCCGCCGACACCCCTTTTCGAGCCAGTGCCACAGGACTACTAAACAGCAGAACAGCAGTGCGTCTCATCTCGAGAAATCTTATCTCACGGATGTCGCATGCGAGACTCGGGCGCGCGATTTCCGTTACTATGTGAAGTGTGTGGTGGTGACCTTCGACCGGTTCCGCCATCCAACATTGCAATGAAACGTATCCTGTTCCACCAAGCTCTCCTCATCACCGTGTGCCTGCTCCTGGCCTGCGCTTCTGTCTGGGCCGGCGACACTTCCGTGCTGCGTCCGCCCAAGGGGTCCAAGGTTGCCATCCTCGTCTTCGAGGACCTGCAATGCCCTGATTGCGCCCGGGCCGCTCCGCTGCTGCACGAGGCGGCGAAGAAGTACAACATCCCGCTGGTGCAGTACGATTTTCCGCTGCCCATGCACAACTGGTCGTTCGAGGCGGCGGTCAACGCCCGCTATTTTGACACCAAGTCCAAGAAGCTGGGCGACGACTACCGGCTGTTCATCTTCTCCAACCAGCCCCAGATCACGCCTCAGAACCTGCGCGGCATGACTGAGCGCTTTGCCGCCGACAATAAGGTGGTATTTCCTTTCGTCGTGGACCCCTCCGGCGATCTGACCGCCAAGGTCAAAGCGGATTACGCCATGGGACAGCGGGTGGGACTCGACCACACACCCACGATCTACATTGTCAGCGATACCACGCGTGGAACCCCATTTGTCGAGGTGGTGAAGCGTGAGCAACTCTATCAGTTGATCGACCAGGTCATGAAGGAGGCGGGCACCAGCACTGCGCCGCAGAAGACCACCGCGGCAAAACCAGCGGCGGCGAGTAAGTCCGGCAAGCCGCAGCCGACGGCAAAGACGGCGCAAGTCAGCGATCCCAAGTCACAGTAGTGTTACTATCGCATGCATTATTGCGACTCCGCCCAAAGCCGGGCGGGCTTACTTTTTGGAACCTGACGAGTCTGAAAGTGGAAGTACTATTAGAAGTCGCCTCTTTTCGTTGGGAACCCTGGGAACGCTGAACTGATCTCGTTACTGGATCCGCAGCACTGCGGTTCAGTTGTGTTACTGCCGCCAACCGTCATGAGATAGGAGTTTCGAAAACATGACAACGAAAACGACCTCCGCACTTTCCTCTCACGACCGCATTTTATTGGCGGCCAAACGATTGTTTGCCGAAAACGGTTACGAAAATACCAGCACGGTTGCGATCGCGCGCGACGCCGGCACCAGCGAATCGCAGTTGATGAAACACTTTGGAAGCAAGCAGGGACTGCTGGTGGCGATCTTCGACCGGGGCTGGGTCAGCATTAACGAACGCCTTAAAGCAATTCCCAACGGGTCTCCAGCCGACCGTCTGCTGGCTGTTTTCGAGGCCATTACAGTTGAACTGGAACACGATCCTGAGCAGAAGACCCTGACCATGTTGGAGGCGCGGCGCGTCCGCAAGGACAGCAACAGCGTGCTAATGGGCCAGGGTACGCATCAGTTTCGTGAGATGCTCGACCGCATTCTGCAAGACATGCGCAACGAAGGCCAGATCAGGCCCGACATCAACCTGCAAGCCGTTCGGGCGGCGATCATCGGCATGGCAGAAGGGTTGTGGCGTGACCAGGTGGTTGCGAATCGTTCCGATTTGCGGGCTGACTATGGCTTCGACGACGTTCGCCAGGTCATGGAGCTCCTGATCGGAGCCTTTCAGGAGCCGCACTTTCAGCACGCCAAGGCCAGTTAATCCTCCCGATTCCTCGAACCAGGAAAAACCCCGCTGAGAGCGGGGTTTTGTCTTTGGACCTCACGACGCGGAGGACGCCAGCCGAGGCAGGGCCCTACAGCTTGCGCAAGACCTCGTAGACTTCCTCTGTGTCGGGTGGACGGTCGATCGGGTACACCTTGGCAAAGGCCACCTTGCCCTGCTTGTCGATAACGAAAACCGCACGCTCGCTAATGCCCGGGACGGGCTCCCCTTCCCGCAGAATGCCGTACTTGCTGGCCACCTCGCCGTGGGGATAAAAATCGCTGGCCAGGGGCAAACTTAAAATGCCGATCTCCTTCTTCTGCCAAGCAATGTGACTGGGAATGGAATCCACGCTGAGGCCCACCACTTCGGCTCCATAGCCGGCAAGTTTTTCCAGTTCTGCGTTGAAAACAGGAAGCTCTGCAGAACAGACAGGTGTCCAGTCTGCCGGATAAAAAACCAGTACTACGTTCTTTTTGCCCCGGTAATCGCTCAATTTAACGCGCTGCTTGATATTGCCCATCACCGCCGGCAAATCGAAGTCGGGCGCTTCGTCACCTACGTTCACCACTGGCATTCTCTTCCTCCAGTACAAGTGGCGATTCTAGAGTCCGCTGCGAGGTCTCGCAAGTAGTCGCGCTTCAGTTTCATTGGGCTGTAACTTCGCGGGACGGCAACTCTCCTCGCTCACCGGTCATTCTTCCGGTCCGTCAGTTGTTATCCTGTTTGCAGCCGACTTGCCGCGATGGGTGGAAGTTCATGATATTCAGGGTCGAGCGCGAGCGCCCAAAGCCGTGGAAAGTCTACGCCGCCGGTAAGCCCCGGTGGCTGCTGCCCTTTCTGGCGGTAGAGTGGCTGTTTGCCGGGATCGCCTACGCTCTCAGCCACTGGTCTTTCCTCGAAGTCCTGGAATACCTGGGCAGCTTCTCGGTGCTGGTAGCGGTGGTGTTTTATTTCAGCGAGTCAGGCGACCGGCTCAAGCAGAAGCACTACCAGGCGTGGCAGGTCATCAACACCGCGCAGCACATGGGAGGCAGCGGAGGCCGCATCGAAGCCCTCGCCGAGCTGAATGCCGACGGCATACCGCTGGTCGGTGTCGATGTCTCGGCAGCCTTTTTGCAAGGAGTGCAACTGCCCAAAGCGCGGTTGTTGCGCGCCAATTTCAACGCCGCCGACGTGCGCAACAGCAACCTCGAATCGGCCGACCTCTCTTATGCGTCGCTCGATGGAGCCAACTTCCGCCTGAGCAATTTGCGGCACGTCTCGCTGGTCTCGGCGAACCTCAGCGACGGCGATTTCTGCGGCGCCCAGTTTACCGGCTCAGACTTCTCAGATGCAGCGCTGGACGGTGCAGACCTCGGCAATTCCGACCTCAGCGAAATTCGGTGGCAGAAGATCAAGAGCATCCGCAAGGCCAATCTGGCGGGCGTGAAAAACGCGCCCCAGGGCTTTCTCGACTGGGCGCTGAAGAACGGCGCAGTGCAATCGGATTCCGACCCGACTTGCGCGGTCAACGACGCCGCAAAATAGCCGCTGCGGCCTGCCGTAGTCAGAACTGTATGCGCGGAAACAGTGCTCCCGTCGTGCGTCGGTACTCATCATATTCAGCGCCAAAAGTGTTGACCATGAACTCCTCTTCCATGCGGCTCTTGATCAGCCAACCGATCAAGACCAGCACCACTGCCAACGCGCCACGCACTCTGCCGTTTGCCAAGAACGTGCCCGCAGTCGCCAGCAGCAGTCCCGAATAGATAGGGTGCCGCACCAGCCGGTAGGGGCCACTGCGGATCAACTGGTGTTGCTCCTTAACGGTGGGGACGCTGCTCCAATTCCGTCCCAGGTCCACTCGCGCCCACACCGCGAACGCCCACCCTCCCACGGTTATGACGATCGCAGCGATCGCCAGCTCCTGCGTCTTCGGCAGGATGCGCTTCTGCAGCCATGAGACATCGAGATCCATCCCAAACATGCAGTAATAACCCAGCAGAACCGGAAGGGTGTAGGTGAACCGTTTCCCCCAATCCACTTGTTGTACGGCGCGCTTCGTGCGCAAAGCGGCCAGGAGCCACAGAATATAGAAGGCCAGCCAGATATAAGCGCAAACTCGCATGCCGTTGATCATGTCGAAAGAGTTTAGCGCACTTCGTCGAGGCCGGTGCGTCACCTGCGGGCTGCGCCCGGTACGCCCTTGTCAGCGTGCGCCCGCTCACCCAGACCAACGTGCCGGGTGCAACTTCCGATGGCGAAATGGGTTAGAAGAATTTCGAGCTAATCCAAAGTTGGATTTCACTCCGCCCCAAGGAAGACCATGCAATTCCCCTTTCGTGCGAACAATTCGCACGTCCAAAATTCAGGCTCACTCTGCCTTTCACGACTTCTCCTGATCTCGTTGCCGCTCCTTCTGTCAGGACTTATGCTGCACGCCCAACAGGCTCAGCCCGCTCCGCAGAACCAACCGGACCAGCAGGAAACCACCACCATCAAGAAGGATGTAAACGTGGTCAACGTCCTGGCCACGGTCCGCAACAAACAGGGCCAACTGGTCAACAATCTCACCAAGGACGACTTCAAGCTGGAAGAAGATGGCCGCCCGCAGACCATCCGCTACTTCGCCAAAGTGACCGACCTTCCTCTGACGCTCGGCCTGCTGGTGGACACCAGCCTCAGCCAGCGCCGCGTGCTCGAGCAGGAGCGCACTGCCAGCTATACTTTCCTCGAAGACCTCTTGCGGGAGTGGAAAGACAAGGCGTTCGTCGTTCATTTTGACAGCGAAGTTGAGCTGCTGCAGGACCTCACTAACTCGCGACCCAAGCTGGAGGCCGCACTGCAAAAGCTCGAGGTGCCCAGCCGGGACCAATCCCAAGGCGGTGGTCCTACGCCGGCGCATATGGGCGGCGGCACCTTGCTCTACGACGCTGTCTTTCTGGCCTCTGATGAGCTCATGAGCAAGCTGCAGGGCCGCAAGGCGATCATCATTCTCTCCGACGGCGTGGACCAGGGCAGCAAGGTCAGCCTGAACCGCGCCATTGAAGCCGCGCAACGCTCTGACACCCTGGTGTACTCGATCCTCTTCGCCGATCCTCAGGCCTACAACAACTCTGCTGGCAATCCCGGCGGCGGACGGCACGGAGGAAGTGTAGGCTTTCCCGGCGGCGGATATCCGGGAGGTGGATACCCTGGCGGGGGACGTCACGGGGGAGGCTATCCCGGAGGTGGATATCCCGGAGGCGGAGGAGGAGGCGGTGGTGGTGGTGGTGGTGGTAGATCACAAGGACACGCGGACGGCAAAGCGGTCATGCAGCGACTTGCGCAGCAAACCGGCGGGCGTTTTTATGAGGTTTCCAAGAAGGAGTCGATCGAGCAGATCTACACCAGCATCGGTGAGGAACTCCGTAACCAGTACAGCCTCGGGTTTACTCCCGACCAGGCCGACTCAGAAGGTGGCTACCACAAAATCCTGGTCACCACGACTCAGAAAGATATGACTGTCCAAGCGCGTGACGGCTATTACTCAGGGAAATAGCTCAGTGTCGCCGCTGGGATCGGGATCGGCCTTGGGCCTTCCCGGGACCCAGAGAAAAATGCTGTGTCCACTGTCTCGCCGATAACGTAGCAGTTATTATGGAGTACACGGGGTGAGATGCGTGGGAACTCAGCAGTGTTTTTCGGGTTTTACGTGTGGCAAGATGGTATTTCTTAACCGGGTGATCTTGCTGCTAGGCCTGATTCCTTTCGCATCCGCCGGTCTTGCGGCGCAAGAAACTCAAACGGTCGCCGCAGCGCTCCCGGATGCTCCCAGCTACAGTCAGGAACAGGAGCAATCTTCTTCCCGGCCGGCCGATGCAAAGTCGCAGGAGCCCGGCCCCGATGCCAAGCTCCCTGATTCATCGGTCCCCCAGCAGAACTCCGCCCAGACTCCGGCCTCAAAGGAGCAACCCAAGCGGATCCTTTACATTATTCCCAACTATCGCGCGGTCAGCGCGGATGCCGTCGTGCCTCCACTCGATGCCCGAGGCAAGTTCAGGCTCATGGTGGACGACAGCTTCGACTATTCCAGCTTCATCTCCGTGGGCCTGCTCGCTGGAATCGCCCAAGCCCAGCGCAGTGTTCCCCAGTTCGATGACGGTGCGCTCGCCTATTCGCAATACTACTGGCACATTTTTGTTGACCAGGCCATCGGCAATGCCTTCACCGAGTACCTGCTGCCCGTGGCCTTCAAACAGGATCCGCGCTACTTCACCAAAGGACACGGCGGCTTCTTCAACCGCACCGGCTACGCCCTCACCCGCTTGATCGTCACTCGCACCGACAGTGGTGGGTCGCAAGTCAATTTTTCCGAGATTCTCGGCAACGGGGCCGCTGCCAGCATCTCCGGCCTGTATTACCCATCCGGATATCTCACCTGGACGAAAGTCGGTCAGCGCTGGGGTGACCAGCTCTTACTCGATGCGACCTTCAACGTGCTCAAGGAATTCTGGCCAGACATCCGGCACAACGTACTGCACAAGGATTAGCTCGAGGCTATTGCAAACACCCGCGCAATAAACAAGGGTTTGAACTCTGCGTCCAACCCTTGATCATGTCCTGCCGTCAATTAGTTGTTCTGCAACAACTGCCGCAACACATATTGCAAGATCCCGCCGTGCTGGTAGTAGAGTACTTCCTGCGGAGTATCGATTCTGACCGTGGCATCGAACTCGGCGACTGCACCATCAGCTTTCTTCGCACGCACCTTGACTGTCTTGCCCGGCGCGAAGTTCTCGAGCACATCCGTGAGTCCCACAACGTCGTACACTTCCTCTCCGGTCAGGCCATTGGTCTCGGCGTTCTCGTCGTCGAGGAATTGCAGCGGCAGAATGCCCATTCCCACCAGGTTCGAGCGATGGATGCGCTCGAAGCTCTCGGCCAACGCCACCCGCACACCCAGCAGCCGCGGCCCCTTGGCCGCCCAGTCGCGTGACGAGCCGGAACCGTATTCCTTGCCCGCCAGCAACATCAGCGGCGTGCCTTCTTTGCGGTATTTCTCCGACGCATCGTAGATGAACATCTCCTCGCCGTCGGGCAGGTGCCTCGTATAGGCGCCTTCGCGATCAGGCGTCAGCTTGTTGCGCAGACGCACGTTGGCAAACGTGCCGCGCATCATCACTTCATGATTGCCGCGGCGCGATCCGTACGAGTTGAAGTCGCCCACCGTAACGCCGTGCGCAATCAGGTATTGTCCTGCCGGACTGTTCGGCTTGATCGAGCCCGCTGGCGAAATGTGGTCCGTCGTCACGCTGTTGCCGAGGTAGCACAGCACGCGCGCGCCGGAGATATCGCCGACCGCCGCCGGAGTCTTCGGCATGTTTTCGAAGTATGGCGGATTCTTCACGTAGGTCGACTTCTCGTCCCACGTGAACGTCTCGCCCTCGGGGACCTTCAGTCCCTGCCAGCGTTCGTCGCCGCGAAAGACGTCTTTGTATGCCGACTTGAACAGGTCGCCGGTGATGTACTGACGCACGACGTCATTGACTTCCTTCTCAGTCGGCCAAATGTCTTTCAGAAAGACCGGCTCTCGCTTGCCATTGCCGCTGAAGCCCAGCGGCTCGTTGTACATATCGATGTCGGCTCGGCCGGCCAGCGCGAACGCCACCACCAGCGGAGGCGACATCAGATAGTTCGCGCGCACTTCCGAGTTGATGCGGCCCTCGAAGTTGCGATTGCCGCTCAGTACCGAAGCCACCACCAGGTCCTTGTCGGTGATGACGCTCGACACCTCTTGCGGCAGCGGCCCCGAGTTGCCGATGCACGTCGTGCATCCGTAACCCACCACGTGAAACTTCAGCTTCTCCAAGTACGGCAACAATCCGGAGCGCGTGAGGTATTCCGTCACTACCATCGAACCCGGCGCCAGTGAGGTCTTCACCCACGACGGAACCTTGAGGCCCCTCTCCACCGCCTTCTTCGCCACCAATCCAGCGGCCACCAGCACCGAGGGATTCGAGGTGTTGGTGCAACTCGTGATGGCCGCGATGACCACGCTCCCGTGTTTCAACGCCTCGTCCAGCACCACATGCTCTGATATCCCATTCTGCGAGTCGATTCCCGCGGGATGTCCGCCCTCCCCTTCCCAACGCGCCTCCTGCTTGGGCGGAACGTGCTGCCCCGGCTTCAACAAGCTGGGCAGCGCCTGCTCGAACGATTCTGCCGCACGCGACAACGCCACCCGGTCCTGTGGACGCTTCGGTCCGGCGATACTCGGCTCCACCGTCGCCAGGTCGAGATCGAGCACGTCCGTGTACTCGGCCTCCGGCGTGTCCTTCGTGTGGAACAGCCCCTGCTCCTTGTAATATGCCTCGACGAGGGTGACAAGCTCCTCGCTGCGCCCGCTCAGCCGCAAATAGCGCAGCGTCTCGTCGTCCACCGGGAAGATGCCGCATGTCGCGCCGTACTCCGGAGCCATGTTGCTGATTGTCGCGCGATCGGCCAGTGGAAGCGCATGCAGCCCCGGCCCAAAGAACTCCACGAACTTCCCGACGACGCCTTTCTTTCTCAGCATCTCGGTGACAGTCAGGACCAGGTCGGTCGCGGTCGAGCCTTCCTTTAGCTGGTTCTTCAGTCGCACGCCCACAACCTGCGGAATGAGCATCGACACCGGCTGCCCCAGCATTGCGGCCTCGGCTTCAATTCCGCCCACGCCCCAGCCCAACACTCCGAGGCCGTTGATCATCGTGGTGTGCGAGTCGGTGCCGACCAGCGTGTCGGGATACGCCATCGGATTCCCACTCTCCCCGTTCGCCCCGACGAACACCACGCGCGCCAGGTACTCCAGGTTAATCTGGTGCACGATGCCTGTGTCGGGAGGCACGATGGCGAAATTCTTGAACGCCGTTTGTCCCCAGCGCAGGAAGGCATACCGCTCCTTGTTGCGCGAGAACTCCAGCTCGGCATTGAGCTGAAACGCTTGCGGCGTGCCGAACTCGTCCACCTGCACCGAGTGGTCAATCACCAACTCCGCCGGTTGCAGCGGATTGATCAGCTTCGGGTCGCCTCCCAGCGCCTTCATCGCGTCGCGCATCGCAGCCAGGTCCACCACCGCAGGCACGCCGGTAAAGTCCTGCAGCAGCACGCGGCTCGGCATGAATGCGATCTCCTGCGACGGAACGCTCTTGCCGCTCCACACGGTCAGCGCGCGCACGTCATCGGCCTTCACCGCTTTGCCGTCTTCGCGTCGCAGCAGATTCTCCAGCAGAATGCGCAGCGAGTACGGCAGATGCCCAATCGAGCAGCCGTGCGCCTCGACGGCACTCAACCGGTAAATCTCATATTGTTTGGAACCGACACGGAGGGTGGAGCGACTGCCGAAGCTGTTCATGAATGAGTCCCTTCTTTATTGATGCAATTGGACGGCGGAGTGATGAAGCGCGCTTTCGCACAGCGCGAAACCATCTATCTTAAATCGCCGGACGGGCCTGAGGATAGTGCGTCACTCACGCGATCGGGCCGTCCAGAAGCCAGCGGGAGAACGCAGATCGGCCGACACGCCCATCGAAGCCCAAACGGTTGTACAATCCCCACAATTCCTATACTCGCGAAAGGCGTGCGCCTGTTATGCAGCTTGCCAAAGATCCGCCCATCATCGTCGCTTACGTGCCCGACGCTAAGGCGTCCGAAGACACTGTAAAGGTGGCGAAAGCTGGCTCAGACATCGACTCCGGGATGCGCAAGTATCTCAACCAAAATATCGCTGGACTTCCTCTCGGAGGCCCGCTCGGCGCGATTGCGGCGACCCCCCGGGTTTCCGTGGGATTGCCCGTACCGCTCACTCAGAACGCTGAGCTTCTTCCTCTCTTCGGCGTCGACATCTTCGACCTCGACGCCGCAACCGAACATATCTCCGCGATGAGCGACGCCCTCAGTGCGCCCATGAACGCCGTTCAGGTGCTCAATCTGGGCGACCACGCCGCTGCTCTTCTGGAGCAGTTACCCAATCCTCCCGCCGGAGTCGGTGTTGGGTTCCATGTCATCGGGCTCATCCGTACCTTGCCTCGTGCGGCGGCCGCTCTACGAAAGCCCGGCCCCAAGAAGACGGTCGAGGTCGGCAAGTCGCTTTTTCCGGTCCTCGCTGCGCTCGGCGAACTCGCTACCGATATCCCCGGACTGGAACACGGCAAGCCGTACGCGGAATCCCTGTCGTGGGTCGCGAAGGCTGGAGAACAGTTCTTCACAGTTCCGGTTTCTGCGGTGCCCGCGGCTCAGGTGTCGTCCGCACGCTCCAAGGCCACCAAACCGCCTAAGTCATCTTGATCGAAGCCGCAGACCGCAACTCAGAGCAGCGCGTGACGATCATTTCTCTATGACGTCCCAAACCGTTCGGCCGCGCGGGCCTTCGCCTTGGCGGCTTCTTCTTCCCGATTTCTCGGCGTCGCATTCGTTTCGAGCGAGCCCAGCAGGTTGATCGAGATTCTGGCTATCTCGTCCACTGCGGCCAGGAACATGGCCTCGTTGGCCTTCGAGGGCTTGTTGAATCCCGTGATCTTTCGGACGTACTGGAGCGCAGCCGCTCGAGTCTCTTCTTCTGTCACTGGAGGATCGAAGTTGAAGAGGGTCTTGATGTTCCTGCACATTCTGGGTGACCTCAAGAGCTAGATTTCCGCTCTCTGAGATTGTCTCAAACGCCGATTTGGACTGTCATATTTTTCATGGATTTGCTTGTGCACACTCCATTTGTTTTCAGCAGGTTAGGCGGAAATTGTTCGTATGTCATTCATTCTATTGATAGTTATAGCTATCTATGTCTGCCCGTTGGAGTTAGGTTGCGAAATCTGTACCGTCCCATCGCCTCAAAATCGAAAATGCTACACGACCACCGTTTCCAGCGTGTGCTGCTTCGCCACGCCGATTGCGCCGAGCACGGCTTCAAACCCTCCCCTGAGAGGCGCCTGCTGAGTCATTACCTTGCCGTCGCGGATGATGTTGCCCTGCCACATATCTGCCGATTTGCGCCAGTCCAACTGGGCCAACTTGTCCGCATACATTCGCCAGTCTGTGATACGTTCCCGGATCATGAAGTGCCCAACGCGACCGATCAGATTGAGTCCCGTTGCTGTAAGGCAGACCCACCCCTCTGCACGCGTCGCCGGTATCTGGCTTGCTTCGATGCCAGGCTTTACAGCGGCGATCTCTCGCCAAACGGGAATCTTCTCCGTCAAGTAATTCATGAACTCGGAATATCTCTTAACCGCATCCGCGTAGTGATCATCGGGATGAAGCAACTCGATGGCGCGCTTCTCGAACTGAGGATCAGGAGTTCCATAGGATCCCACCAATAGTTCCTTGACGAGTTGTCGGACCTGGTTCGCAAGGAACAGGTACGTCGATTTCTTACTTAGAGTCTTGCTGGTCGAGTCAATGCGGTCCTTGAACAGAACACAGTGCTGCTCAAGATCAGCGACAAGGCGATTCGCGGGATTGCGCAGGTCGTAGACCGCAAGTAGGCTCGGAGGCAGGGGCTTTGTCTTACTGCAATCCGCAAAGTCCTGGTGGATTTGAGCGGGGTCCGTTTCACAGGAGATCATGACGGCGATTGCGTCACGTGCAAACTGCTCTTGGTCATCGCCCTCCAGTTCTTCGAGGGCCGTTATGATGGCGCTGCGGCGATGCTGTCCATCTGTAATGGCGAGTTTCGCGGTGGCTGGAATGACCAAATAGCCCGGCAAGAACTCAGATTCGTAGTCAAAGGTATACAGATTCACCGTCTGCTGGATGTTCAACGTGAGCGGTGGAACGATGTACTTCTTATTGAAGTTTTCTTTTAGGTAGTTCGCGATCACTCTCGAATGCTCGGGCAATTCCGGGCGGTTCAATGCGGCGCGACTGCTGCGTATTGATGCCTGTCGCTCTGCCGAACGCTTCTCAAGGCGACTCTTAACAAGAGTATTCGGAAGTGCGCCGGTAAGCATCCACCGCATTCCTTGGTGAAAGCAAACAACAGGCAGCGAGTAGCCACCGGTATTCATTACCTCGGCACTCGCCGCGCGCTGGATATCATCGAGCGTGGCGAACTTACGTATGTTCACAAGCGTGTCAGTGCTGTGCATTTTGGAGTGACTCTTTCTGGCGCTGGCAATCAGTACAACGTCTCGCGCCGGGCAGTGCTTGCAACCGCGCAAGCGAAATTGGTTGACGGCACTCGCAGCAATACAGCTTGCCTAAATGCCCGGATGGAATGGTGGCGAAGGCCCTAGGGATAGAAAGCGCAATGCGGGAAACCCAGGCGTTGTCTGCGTCGAAGCTCCGACAATTCAACGGATACCCTATGACTAGGTAGCCCAGGAGAGATTCGGGATTCAGTAAGGCGCCCCACGTCGTATGAAATGACCTCGGTTTCGGTTGGGCGCTATATTCAATGCGGTGAGCCAAGGCGCTTTCTGGGACGGTGCCTACAAAAGTGAGGTGATTCGGCTGGATTTCAAGAGAGTCGACAGCAACGACGATGGCCCCAGTATTCGTCGCTTGAATCGCCGCAGCGCTTTGTGCGGCGCTCAAGCTCGGCCAGAAGGAGTGTCTTAGGTCAACATCGAGAATGGCTTCCACTAGTTCAGCCTCCAAATCGACAGTTGTGGTACGACAATATAATTTGTACGTTCATTAGTGCACGTTGTCAAGCATATTAGGCACGTACACATGTTAAAAGTACGCGTAGTACGTCTGATGTATAGCGATAGTGCCATATTACCGATTGATAGCGCCAAAAAAATAGTGTGCGGACGTAATTGTCGCTTAGACCCTTTATAAAGGGTCGTACATTATTGTTTGACCCATTATAATAGGTCGTCTATACTACGTTTAGCCCTTATAAAGGGTCATTTCGTTAAGCTTTGCTCGGTGCGTATAAGCTCCGAAAGTGCAGGGAGTCACTTATGAAGCCTGAATTTAGACACTTACGGGCCAAACAGCTCGAACGATCATTACGGCCATTTGCCGATGCCCGAGACTTGCAACGGCCACAAAAGGGGTGGATTCGCGCGATACGCCAAGCGACTGGAGTACCGATGCGAGAATTGTCAAAACGGCTCGGGCAAGCCCCCTCACGAACGAGCGCTCTAGAAAAGTCTGAGGCGGAGTACCGGATTACATTAGGAAGATTGCGCGATGTTGCCGATGCTCTCGGTTGCCAGCTTGTCTATGCGCTCGTTCCGAAAAGAGGGAGCATTCAGGAACTGGTGGAGCAGCAGGCAAGGGCCAAAGCTGCAGAGAACGTTCGGGCCGTTGAACACAGTATGGCCCTTGAAGACCAAGCAGTAGGAGGAGTGGACGAGGAGATTGAAGAACAGACGAAGCGAATTCTAAAGAGGCAGTAAAAGAGCGCGCACAAGTGATGGCCCTGATGACGACCAGTGACGGTAATACCCCGCTCTCTCCGGAAGAGCTTGAGGACCTGATTCCTAGCCTAACTACGAAAAAGGATTTGAACGAATGGGAGAGAAAGAACATCTTGCTGGCGAGAGAATGGGCCCTCAAAAACCGTACAAGTCCACTCGAGATGGTCTCAGATGAGTACATCAGGAAATTGCACCGAATGATGTTTGACGAGACTTGGAAGTGGGCGGGTAAGTACCGAAAAACCGAAAAAACGATTGGCGTCCCTTTCCACGAGATTCCCGAAAGTCTGGGAAATTTGTTTGGCAACGCTCGCTTTTGGATTGAGAACAGAACATACGCGCCGGATGAGATGGCTGTCCGATTTCACCATGACCTTGTGTTTATTCATCCATTCCCGAACGGCAACGGTCGACACGGGCGCCTGATCGCGGACGTTCTGGTGATCAAGCTCGGTCGGCCTGCGTTCTCGTGGGGGTCAAAAGACCTCGTCAATCCGTGCGAGGCGCGGGACGAATATCTGAAACTCCAAAAATTAGCTGACCATGGTGGCGACATCCGGCCACTGCTCGAGTTTGCACGTTCATGATGACCAGCACGGACTCCGTCTCGCGGAGTCCCGCTCAACAACCAACTGCTACTACACCGTCATCATCATCATGATGAACTTCTTCTTCATCTTCTTCTTTCTTGTTAAAGCCGCTAGATATCCCGCGCGCTTACTTCGCGCGCAGGAGCAGCACTGGGACGCTGATGTTGTGCTGGACGCGGGTGGCGGTGGTGCCGAGGAAGATGTCTTTGATGAAGCGGTGTCCGTGGGTGCTCATGGCGACCAGGTCGCAGCCCTTCTGCTCCACCCACTTGATGATCTCGGTGGGAGCGTCGCCGAAGGCCAGCTCGGATTCGGCGGGGATGCCGGCCTCCTCGAATTCGGCCTGCACCTTTTGCAGGTAGGCGAGGTCCTCGGAAATCTCGGGGCTGATGGCGTCGGGACCGTAGGTGCGGGCGGCCCATCCGTCGGCCACGTGCAGCAGGACGAGGCGGCTGTGCGCCAGCGCGGCCAGCTTCTTGACGTGCTCGATGATGGCCCGGTCGGTGGGGGTTCCGTCGAGCGTGACCAGGATGGTGTTGTACATGATGGTTGGGTTTCCTAAGCGCGGGGTTAGCCGCTAGACAAAAGTCAGAAAAGCAGATTCCCCGCGGACTAAAGTCCGCGAGGAATGACAAAAATGAAAGACTTGGACGCTGGCCTGAAGGCCAGCTCTACCCGAAACCTCATTTTCCCGCAGCCTGTAAAGCTGCGCCCCTTCGAAACAGATTCAGCCAACAACATCAATTGCCGCTTATCCTCCCGCGATCACGTGCCAGGCGGTTTTGAGCGATTCGGGCAGCCCGAAGACGTCCATGGCGGTGATCAGGATAGCACTCCCCCATCCTGCGGCGAGGAGAAACCAGCCGTTGCGCCACTTACCCATGCGTTTGCCCGAGCTAGTGAATTGCAGCAGCGGGAACATGGCGAATGGAAGCTGCAGGGCCAGCACGACCTGGCTGAGCGTCAGCAGGTCGGTGACGCTGCTGTCGCCGCGCAGGCCGATGACAAACACTGCCGGCAGAATGGCCAGGGTGCGCGTGATCAGGCGCCGTACCCAGGGCTTGATGCGCCAGCGCATGAAGCCTTCCATGACGACCTGTCCGGCGAGCGTGCCGGTGATGGTGCTGCTTTGTCCGCTGGCAAGCAGGGCGACGGCGAATAGCGTGCTGGCGGCGGTGGCGCCCAGCAACGGCGCCAGGGTGAGGTAGGCGACGCGGATCCAGTCGCTGTTGGCGGTGAAGTGGGCGACCTGGCCTCCGGGGAGGGTGACGCTCTCTTTGCCGAAGAAAACCATCGCGGCGAGCACCAGGATTGCGGAGTTCACGAAGAATGCAATCGTCAGCGCGACCACTGAGTCGATGGTGTTGAAGCGGATGGCGCTGCGCATGGAAGGCTCGTCCTTCTGGAGCCTGCGGCTTTGCACCAGCGCGGAATGCAGATACAAGTTGTGCGGCATGACCGTTGCGCCGATGATTCCGATGGCGAGGTAGAGCATTCCGGCCTGGCGGAAGTGGGGCGACACCAGCGCGCGCGCCATTTCGGCGAAGCTGGGCTGGGTTTCGGGCAGCACGAAGATCTCGATGAAGTAGCAGACGGCGATGGTTCCGATGAGCACCAGGACGACCGCCTCGATGGTGCGCATGCCGAAGCGTTGCAGCGCCAGCAGCAGGAGCACGTCGAGCCCGGTGATGACGACTGCCCAGAACAGCGGAATGTGGAAGAGCAGGTTCAGAGCGACCGCTCCGCCGAGCACTTCGGCCAGATCGCAGGCGGCCACTGCGAGTTCGCTGAGGAGCCAGTTGGGCCAGCGCGTCCAGGCGGGATACCAGTCGCGGCAGCACTGTGCCAAGTCTTTGCCGGTGACGACGCCGAGGCGCGCGGAGATGACCTGCATGAAGATGGCCATCAGGCTGGCGAGGCCGACGACCCAGAGCAGGTTGTACTTGAACTGGGCTCCGGCCTGGAGGTCGGTGCCCCAGTTGCCGGGATCCATGTAGCCGACGCTGATCAGGATGGCGGGGCCGACGAAGGCGCGCCACTGCTCCCAGAAACCGGCCTCGTGGTGGGGCACGGCGATGGTGCTGTGTACGCCTTCCAGAGAGGGATGGCCGGGAGTTGCGCGGCGCAGCGCTGTGTGGTCGAGGACCTCTTCTGCGCGATCTGGGGTTGAATCTTTCATTCGGCTGCTTCGCGCCCCGTGGTGCGGGGTCACTACCGTATTCTATTTCGCTCCGTCGAATGTTTGACAGGCCATGCGAAACAACCCTACTCTTTCCTTTCGCATCGTTGTTTGCAAGTCGCTGGCAGTGGTGTTGGTGAAGCTGTCTTTATGAAGGTACTCGTCCTCGGAAGCGGTGGCCGCGAACACGCGATTGCGTGGAAGCTGCGGCGGTCGCCGCGCATCAAGAAGCTGTATTGCGCGCCCGGTAGTGGCGGAATCGCTGCAGACGCCGAGTGTGTCGCCGTGGACCTAAAGAGCTTAGATTCCATCGTCCAGTTGGCGAGCCGGCTGAATCCCGATGTCACGGTCGTCGGTCCTGAGATGCCACTTACGCTGGGCGTGGTGGATGAGTTTCAGCGCCGGGGGCTGCCGATCTTCGGGCCGACACGGGCTGCGGCGCAACTGGAGTCAAGCAAGAGCTTCTCGAAAGAATTCATGCAGCGGCACCGGATTCCGACGGCACACTACGCCATTTGCACGAAGAAAGAGGAGCTGAAGGCGGCGCTGGCGCACTTCCACACGCCGATTGTGGTGAAAGCCGACGGACTAGCGGCGGGCAAGGGCGTGGTGATCGCGCAGACGAAAGCGGAAGCGCTACGCACCGCCGAGGAGATGCTCAGCGGCAGGATGCTAGGCGAGGCCGGATCGCGCGTGGTGCTGGAAGAGTTTCTGAAGGGCGAGGAGCTGTCGTTCCTGGTGCTAAGCGACGGTGAGCGAGTGGCTCCGCTGGTGGCGACGCAGGACCACAAGCGCGTTTTCGACGACGATCAGGGGCCGAATACCGGAGGCATGGGGGCGTACTCGACCGACCAGATTATCGACGCGCAGATGCGCGACTGGCTGGTGACACACATCGCGCGGCCGGTGATCGCGGGGATGAAGGCGGAAGGCGCGGAGTACAAGGGCATCCTGTATTGCGGCATCATGATGACCGCGCGCGGGCCCATGGTACTGGAGTTCAACTGCCGCTTCGGAGATCCCGAGACGCAGCCGATCATGATCCGGATGGAGAGCGATTTGCTGGAGGCGATCGAAGCGTCGATCGAAGGGCGCGTGAGCGATGGCGATTTTCGCTGGTCGCCCGACCCGGCGGTGTGCGTGGTGATGTCGTCAGGTGGATATCCGGGGGCGTTTGAGGCGGGCAAGCTCATCACCGGCATTGAAGACGCTGACCGCACGTATGGGGTCAAGGTGTTTCATGCGGGTACGAATCAACGCGACGGCGCGTACTACACTTCGGGCGGACGGGTGCTGGGGGTGACCGCGCGCGGGTCGGACCTGCCGGAGGCGGTTGGGCGCGCGTATGACGCGGTGATGAAAATTCGCTTCGGTGGCATGCACTATAGAAAGGATATTGCAGCGCGGGGATTGAAGCATTTGCGGGAAAGGAAATAAAAGCCCCCCAATGATAGGGTTTGCGTTGTGCGGTTTTCTGCGAAACGAGAACTCCAGCAGGGTCTAGAGCTCCACAAATACTTCCAGCGCTTACGGCACGGCTGAACAGGTTGCGGAAAAAGTCGGAAAAGCAGATTCCCCGCGGACTAAAGTCCGCAAGGAATGACAAGAATAAAGGACTTGTGCGGCGCAGCTAAAGCTGCGCCCCTTCAGCATCGCAAACAGGACTGAAAATTATGGCCAAGCAACCTCTTGTCTCTATCGTTATGGGCAGCGACTCGGACCTCGAGATCATGAACGAGGCCGCGAAGGCGCTGGCCGAGTTTGGCATTCCTTACGAGATCGACATCACTTCGGCGCACCGGTCTCCGGCGCGCACCAGCGAGTATTCGCGCGGGCTGAAGGCGCGCGGGGTGCAGGTTGTGATCGCCGGCGCGGGCGGAGCGGCGCACCTGGCTGGTGTCATCGCGGCGGAGACTACGCTGCCCGTGATCGCTGTACCGATTCCGTCGACGGCGCTGCTGGGACTGGACTCGCTTCTGGCGATGGTGCAGATGCCGGCGGGGATTCCCGTGGCGACGGTGGCGATCGGCAAGCCGGGCGCGACGAACGCGGGAATTCTTGCGGCCCAGATGATTGGATTGCACGATGCCGCGGTGGCGAAGAAGCTGGACGCGCACAAAGAAAAACTGGCCAAAGGCGTCGAGGCGAAATCAAAGAAGTTGAAGGAGAGCCGGAAGTCATGAGCACGACGCTGGCGGAGATTTCTTTTGCCGATTTGCTGGCGGCCAACGAAGCCGAGACGCAGAAGTGGCGAACGTGGTTTGAACAGCAGCCGGCGGCAGTACTCGACGTCCCACTGAGCATCGCGCTGGCCAAGAACGTGCGCGAGTTTCTGCTGCACATCTTCGCGGTTGAGCTGCGTTATGCCGAACGGCTCGCAGGCTTGCCGATCACGGGTTATGAGACGCTGCCGACGGGGAGCGTCGCGGAGTTGTTCGGAATCGGCGATCGGGCGCGCGGCATGTATCGCGAGTATCTCGCCAAAGCCACGGACGAAGACCTCGCGTCGATGATGGAGTTTCCGACGCGGACGGCAGGGGTCATTCGATCGAGCAAGCGCAAGATGTTCGCGCACTCCATGTTGCATGGCGTACGGCATTGGGCGCAGTTGGCCACGGCGCTGCGCGAAGCGGGGTACACGACGGGCTGGGGCAAGGATTTTCTGTACAGCCCGGTGATGGAGTAGGGGGGCGGGTGCGCATCGCATGAGATTCGTCGCAAGGATAGGGGTCCTTCGACTCCGGCGGCAAGGCCGCCTGCGCTCAGGATGACAAACTAAAACAATCGATGCCGCTAAGGTGGCACTTGCCGCGGCAATCGACCTCTACAGTTCCAACCGCTTCAGATACTCGCGAAAGTCTTTTCCCAGGTCGTCGCGTTTCAGGGCGAACTCGACGGTTGCCTTCAGGAAGCCGAGCTTGTCGCCGGCGTCGTGGCGTTTGCCTTCGAAGGTGAAGCCGTAGATTTTTTCTTTCTTGAGGAGCTTGCGGAGACCGTCGGTCAACTGTAGCTCTCCACCACTGCCCGGCTCGATGTTTTCCAGCATTTCGAAGATCGTGGGCGTCAAGATGTAACGCCCGATGATAGCGAGATTCGAGGGGGTCTCTTCGAACTTGGGTTTCTCCACTAAGTCGTGGACTTCAAACAGGCGGCCATCGCTGCGTCCGGGGACGGGCTTGGCGTCGAGCACGCCGTAGGCGGAGATGGCGGGGCCCTCGACGACTTGCGTGGCCAGCACGGAGCATCCGGTTTCGTTGTAGACCTCGATCATCTGCTTGAGGCACGGCACTTCGGCGTCGATGATGTCGTCGGCGAGAATGACGGCAAAGGGCTCGTCGCCGACCAGCTCTTTGGCCGTCAGCACCGCGTGGCCGAGGCCCAAGGCCTCTTTCTGGCGGACGTAGGCAATGTGAATCATGTCGGAGATTTTGCGTACGATCTCCAGCAAGTCGGTCTTGCCGCGCTCCTTCAGCATCATCTCCAGCTCGTAGCTGACGTCGAAGTGGTCTTCGATGGCGCTCTTGCCGCGGCCGGTGACCATGATGATCTGGTCGCACCCGGAGGCCATGGCTTCCTCGACGCCGTATTGGATGATGGGTTTGTCGACCAGGGGGAGCATTTCCTTG
This sequence comes from uncultured Acidobacteriaceae bacterium, assembly GCA_963699185.1. Lineage (GTDB taxonomy): Bacteria > Acidobacteriota > Terriglobia > Terriglobales > Acidobacteriaceae > DASRAA01. Next base: position 4,914,295 of record OY969419.1, read on the forward strand.
GGTTGCGCCTTGGTGGCCGGCAAGAAACGCGTGCCGAGGCCTGCTGCCGGGAAAACCGCTTTGCGAACTTTCTTTTGCATGAGTGCCTCTTCGTGCAATTGGTGTTATAGCGCGGGGCTGTCGTTCCCGAGCATGGCGCGGCGAACCACGGGAATTGGCGGCGCGCCCTGTTTCATGAACTCATCGTGAAATTGTTCCAAGCTGAAAGCCACTCCGGCCTTGCGTTTGTAGTCGGCGCGCAGCTTCAGAATTTCCAGTTTGCCCAACGTGTACACCAGGTACGTCGGGTCAGACGTTCCACGCTGGGCCTCGCGCTCGGCGACGGTTGAAGTCTGATGTCCCTGCTTGACGAAGAAGTCAGTCGCCTGCTGCAGCGTGATCTGGCTAATGTGCATTTGGATGCCGACGATATAGCGAGCGTCGCGCAACAGGGCGTCCTGCAATTGCCCGATGCGCAGTTTCGGATCGCCATTGCCATAGCCTTCGTCGAGCATCATCTGCTCGGTGTAGTGGGCCCAGCCCTCGATGTTGGTGCCACAGCCAGTCAGCTTGCGTACTTTCGAGGGATACTGTTTCTCCCATAGGAATTGTTCGTAATGGCCGGGATAGGCTTCGTGCACCGCGGTGCTGATAATGGTTCCGCGATTGAAGCCTTCCATCCACGCCCGGGTTTTCTCGGCGGGCCACGACGCCTCGGGAAGCGTTACGTTGAAGAAAGCTTCGGTGGCCTTGGTTTCAAAGGGCCCGGGTGTATCCATGGAGGCGGAGCTCAAGGCGCGCGCGAAAGGTGGCGTCTCCTCGACGATAGGCCGGATGTCGGACGGAATGGTGATGATGTCCTTTTCCTTGATGAAGCCGACGAGGCTGTTAAAGGTGTCGCGGAAGCTTTGCAGTAGTTGATCGGGTTTGGGGTGGTCCTGTTCGAGCGCGGCCAGAACCTGCTCGGGCGTTTTGGCCGGATCAATCAGCGCCGCCACGCGCTTCAGTTCCGCCTGGTTCTTGTGCAGATCGTCGTAGCCGATCTGCAGCAGACGCGGGAGCGGGATGTCGACCATTTCCTCGTAGTACAGCTTCTTGCGGTACAGTTCGGGCCCGAGACGGTAATCGCCGTGCGAAACTGGGAGAAGATCGTTTTTCAGAAAATCCTGGAAACGCTGCATTTCGGCGATGACCTTGTCATTCGATGCCTTGAACCGCGCCAGGAGTTGCGCGTCGGTGATGTCCTTGAACGCTTCGGGCACGTCGTTCTGGAAAAAGCTGATGATGCCCGGCATCTGTTCGATGGCGATTTCGGTGTAGATGCGCGGCGGGTCCTTCAGGTTGACCTTGGCGGCCGCGAGATTGGCCGGGATTTTCTGTTCGCGAGCGATTACGGATTTCAGGCGGTCGGCCGGGGGCGCGAACTTGCGGCTCATCAGCCCAAAGATGCTGGCGGTCGCGCTGGCGGAGTAGACGTTGGGATCTTTTTGCCACATGCGAATTTCCTGGAGCTCGAGCAGGCGTGCGTTGATGGCGTTGGAAAGCAGCTTCCAGTCAGTTCGCTGCTCTTCGGTCAAGCGATCGGTGTGGTAATAGCCCGCAGCCTGCTTGGCGTCCAGCAGGAACGAAAGCTCCGCGTCGCGCCCCTGCTGCGAGAGATCTTCGAGGGCGTTGTCGTACTGGTGAAAGCCCGCTGCCGTTCCATCGGAGGGATGAAACTGAAAGTACTCGTCAAAGTACTGGTCGACCATGGCGTTGTACTCGGCGGTTGCAGCGGCCTGGGAACCGGCGGCGCCAGCAGCAGGAGCCTGGGCAAATCCCGCGGCAAGCAATACGAATATGGGCAGCAGCAGTGCCGCAGGTCTATACATCAACCAAGTTCCTTTCGCTGAAACAAAGTCAATATGTTATCGCATCGACCAGCTGCGACCGTTAAGGGCAATATCTTGCTTGCAACAGGGATGACAAAACGAACACCGTGGCTTAAAGTCTGCGGTATGCCTGACCCAGCGATGCCGCCCCTAGTCTCTCGCGCGCAGAAATACGGTGCGAAGATTGCGCTCATCGATTGCGTCGGCTCCTACACGTACGACGATCTGCTGGAAGCTTCGGGACGGGTCGCGGCTGGGTTGCTCGCAGGGCGCGACGATCTCAGCGAAGCGTGCGTGGCCTTCCTGGTTGCGCCGGGATTTCGCTGGGCGGCCGTGTTGTGGGGCATCTGGAGCGCGGGAGGAATTGCGGTTCCGCTGCCGCTGGGCTCGCCGCCGGCTGAGCTCGAATACTTTGTCAGCGACACACAGGCCACGGCGTTGATCGCCGATGAAGCCAATCTCGACGTTCTCGGGCGAGCAGGCACCGTGTGCAACATCCAGGTGCGCTCGTACAGCGAGCTGCTCGCGCATTCGCCGACTCCTTTGCCCAATGTCGCCAGCAATCGGCGGGCGATGATTCTGTACACCAGCGGCACTACCAGCCGTCCCAAGGGCGTGGTCACCACGCACGAAAACATCACGGCGCAGATCACCAGCTTGATTGAAGCTTGGGAGTGGTCGTCCGATGACAGCATCGTGCTGTGCCTGCCATTGCACCACGTCCACGGAATCATCAACGTAGTGTCGTGCTCCTTATGGTCGGGCGCAGTGTGCGAGATGCTGCCGCGCTTCGATGCCAACGCCGTGTGGGAGCGCATCGCGAGCGGAAGCCTGACGCTATTCATGGCGGTGCCCACGATTTACGTGAAGCTCATTGCGGCATGGGAGGCGTCTTCGCCGGAACGTCGAGCGTTATTGAGCCGCGGTGCGGCGCAATTGCGGTTGATGGTGTCGGGCTCGGCGGCACTGCCCGCGAGCACGCTGGAGCGCTGGCGCGAAATCACCAGTCATACGCTGTTGGAGCGATATGGCATGACAGAGATTGGGATGGCGCTGTCGAATCCTTATCGCGGTGAACGCGTGCCGGGGTCGGTGGGAACACCCCTGCCGGGCGTTGACGTGCGGCTGGTAAGCGATAGCGGCGAGGAAGTGTCACCGGGCACGCCGGGCGGCATCGACGTTCGCGGCGCGAATGTGTTCGCCGAATACTGGGGCAAGCCGGAAGCTACGCGCGAGGCGTTCCGCGATGGCTGGTTTCGCACCGGCGACACGGCGGTGGTCGAAAATGGTGTCTATCGCATTCTTGGCCGCACCAACATCGATATCCTGAAGACAGGCGGGCACAAAGTCTCGGCCTTGGAAATCGAAGAGACCCTTCGTGAGCATCCATCTGTCGTCGAATGCGCCGTCGTCGGGCTGCCCGACGACGAGTGGGGCGAGAGGGTGGCAGCGGCGCTCGTATGTAGAGCGGAAAATACGCCGGATATGGAAGAGCTTCGCGCCTGGGCCAAGGAGCGGATGGCGGTGCATAAAGTTCCATCGCGTCTTCTGTTGCTGGAGGCGCTGCCTCGCAATGCCATGGGCAAGGTAACCAAGCCTGCCGTGCGCGCGCTGTTTGAGGATGCCAAGTAGCCGCTGAAATAAGCGCCGGTTGATCCGCTGTGGTATGCTCCCCGACGAATTGTTTCCGTGCTGTGGTGTGAGCCCTGTGGGGAGGAAGCACCATGTCAGAGATCGTGGTCCCGTATTCGGGCGCTGCCACCCGGACCAAACTCAATCGCTCACAAATCACCGGCTTCTGGGCTGCCTGGGCAGGCTGGACCCTCGATGGCATGGATTCGGTCATCTACGCGCTCGTACTGAGTCCGGCGCTGACCGAGTTGTTGCCGAAGTCGGGAATCAAAGCCACGCCGGGCAACGTTGGCTATGCGGGATCGGTGCTGTTCGCGCTCTTCCTCATCGGATGGGGACTGTCACTGATCTGGGGCCCAATCGCCGACCGCTTCGGCCGCACGCGCGTTTTGGCGGCCACGATCTTTGTGTACGCGGTGTTCACCGGCGCGGCAGCACTGTCGCAGAACGTGTGGCAGTTGGCGGTGTTCCGCCTGCTGGCGGGAGTTGGGATTGGCGGCGAGTGGGCCCTGGCCGGAACCTACGTCGCGGAAGCATGGCCGGAAGACCGTCGCAAGATGGGCGCGGGCTATCTGCAAACCGGGTACTATGCGGGGTTCTTCCTGGCGTCGGCACTCAACTATACGGTGGGCGCACACTATGGCTGGCGCGCCATGTTCTGGTGCGGACTGACACCGGTCGTGGTGGCTTTCATCGTCTTGCGACGGGTGAAGGAGCCCGAGCGCTGGGAGAAGAAACACAAAGTCGAGCCGGTTAAGAAGCGTTCCTCCCTCGCGACGATTTTCAGCGGCGTGTACCAGCGGCGCACGCTGGTCAATACAGTTCTGCTGGCGTCGGCGATCTGTGGTTTATGGGCGGGAGCGGTTTACGCGCCAACCGCGATCATCGCGCTGGCAAAAAAGGCCGGCATGGTGCAAGGGCAGGCCGTGCGCGTAGCTTCTTTCGGCATGGGATTGCTTTCGTTGGGGACCATCCTCGGGTGTCTTGCTGTACCGCCGCTGGCGGAGCGCATCGGTAGAAAGCGCACCCTGGCAATCTATTTCTTTGGGATGGCGGCGTGCATCCTGCTCAGCTTCGGCTGGGCGTTCTATCTGGCGGAAGGACTGAAGCCGTTCATCACGGTACTGTTTTTCCTGGGTTTCTTTGGCGGTAATTTTGCTGTCTTCAGTTTATGGCTGCCGGAGCAGTATGGCACTTCGGTCCGCGCGACTGCTTTCGCCTTTACTACATCGTTTGGGCGCTTCATCGCTGCGGGAGTCAATTTCGGGATTGGCGCGCTGGTCTCGCAATGGGGCACTCTGGGGAAGCCGGTCGCGATCACCGCAATCGCGTTCGGCATAGGACTGCTGGTGATTCCGTTCGCCGTGGAGACACGAGGAAAAACCCTGCCGGACTGAAGCGCGGCTCTTTCAGCGCACTCACTCACCAACTGCTCTTCACCGGCCAACTGCTGGAGTAGCGCTTTCAAGCGGCTGAGGATCTGCTCAGGCTGCTTTTCTTTAGCGCGACCTTGAGCACGCCCGCGGGAGTGAATTCGCTGCCGCGCTCGGCGTGCACCCAGGGCGCCAGACAATGGGAACTCTCGAAGATCGCCGTACAATATTTGTTAAGGAGCGGATTTATGGCACTCGATCCGAAGGTCCTCGCTCTTCTGTCACGTCCCAACTTTGCACACCTCTCAACGCTGATGCCTGATGGCTCGCCTAACACTACTCCGGTATGGATTGGAGTGCGGGACGACCGCCTGGTGATCGGAACGGGCGAAAGCAGCCTGAAGGTTCGGAACCTGCGGCGCGATCCACGACTGTCGCTTTCAGTCATCGACTTTCACGATCCTTACGAGGAGGTGCAGATACGGGGACGCGTGGTCGAGTTTCGTGACGACTCGAAATTCGAGATCATCGACGAAATCTCGCGCAAGTACACGGGAAAGGATTTTCCCTGGCGGGATCCGGCGGGACGCGTGGCGGTGGTCATCGAGGTGGAGAAGGCACGCTACACGAAGCTGCCTTTCGAATACACGCCACCGGCGTAATGCGGCATTAACCCGCCAACTGCTTTGTCGGCCGAGGTTACTTTAGTTTCCCCGCCCTCACGATTTCTCTGGCAGTCCCGTCGGCCGTTGGTCTACACCTCGTACAGGGGATGGGATTTGTGTCCCTCGAACCTCCGCGCCCAGGCTGCGGAGTCAAACGGCTCTTTGAAAACTCTCGCATCACTAGAGCATTTCTAATTTAAGTATATACATTTTATGCGATAATGCTTCTGCCGGCAAAGGAGAGGCATGGGATGCAATCGTATTCCCAGGATTTACGGGAGCGGGTGTTGCGGGCGCTGGATCGGGGAGAGCGTCCGACGGAGATTGCGCGCCGCTTTGAGGTCAGTCGGGTATGGGTCTATCAGGTGCGGGATCGGCTGCGACAGAGAGGCGAGCGCAACAGTTATGCCATCGGCGGCCATCGCCGCTCAAGGCTGGCAGGACTGGAAGCGGTGCTGCGGGCTTGGATCAAGGCCGAGCCCGATCTCACGTTAGCCGAGATGCAGCAACGACTGGGTGAGCGAGGGGTTGCAATTAAGCTCGGCGCCTTGTGGCATCAGTTGAACAAATGGAATCTCAGCTTCAAAAAAAACCCTGCACGCCAGCGAGCAAGAGCGCGAGGACGTGCAAGCCGCGCGCCGCGCCTGGACTGAGGCGCTGCCCGGCATGGATCTTGCCAAGCTGGTGTTTATTGATGAAACCTGGATCTCCACCAATATGACGCGCCGCTATGGACGTGCCTCCCGAGGCCAGCGCTGCCTTGCCTCAGCGCCCCTCAGCCATTGGGAAACGACTACCTTTGTGGCCGCTTTACGTCACCAGCAACTGACCGCGCCGATGCTCACCGATGGACCCATGGACGGGGAGATCTTTCTGGCCTACGTGCGCAGCTTCTTGTGTCCAAGCCTCACCCCTGGGGATGTGGTGATCGCGGACAATCTCAGCAGCCACAAAGTGGCCGGGGTGCGCGAGGCCATCGTCGCGGCCGGGGCCTCTCCGCTCTACTTACCGCCCTATTCCCCTGACCTGAATCCTATCGAGAAACTCTTCGCCAAGCTCAAGGCCCTACTCCGCAAAGCCGCCCCCCGCACCACCGATGCGCTCTGGGATGAGTTCGGCCAATTGCTTGCCAGCTTCTCCCCCAAGGAGTGCGCCAACTACTTCTCCTCTTCCGGGTATGTATATACTTAAATCGAAAATGCTCTAGTCGTACCCTGCGTGCGGGTGGCGGTCCCTCAGCAGCACCACTCGCCGTCAAAAGCGAACAATCGGCGAAAATAATGCCACCTAACTCCAACGGGCAGACTTGGATACGTATAACATACATACTTATCAATGACATGCGAACAATTTCCGCCCAAATCATTGATTCTAAAGAGTCGTGAAAAAGCATTTTGCGCGCCGCCGCGCAGCGGCGGCTGATTCTGGAAGCTGGCATCTTGCAGTTGGGAGATGGTGAGCTAGTCAACCTGCGCCGCCCCGACTTCTTCCCCGGCCAACTGTTCGAGTAGCGCCTTCAGGCGAGTGAGTATCTGTTCGGGCTGCTTCTCTTTTAGCGTGAACTTGAGCACGCCCGCGGGAGTGAATTGGCTACCGGGTTCGGCGTGGACCCAGCGCGCCAGGCGCTCGGGATCGACAGTGGCCTTCTCGGTGAAGCGGATGCTGACAGAGTCGCGACGGCGCTCGATTTGCGCCACGCCGATGCGCTGCGACAGCAATTTCAGTTCGGCGTACTCCAGCAGGTTGCGCACCGGAGGCGGAGGCGTGCCGTAGCGGTCTCCCAACTCAGCGGCCACGTCGTTGAGTTGTGCTTCGGTTTCCACTCCGGCGACGCGCTTGTACATGCGCAAGCGCTGGTTCTCTTCCATAATGTAGTCGGCGGGAATGCGGATGTTGAGGCCGAGGTTGAGCTGGGTCTCGGGCGTGTCGGGTTCGACTTCGCCCTTGAGCTCGCGCACGGTGCGCTCGAGCATGGTGGTGTAGAGCTCGAAGCCGACGGCCTCGATGTGTCCACTCTGCTCGCCGCCCAACAGATTGCCGGCACCGCGCAATTCGAGGTCGAGTGCTGCGATCTTGAAGCCCGCGCCCAGGTCGCTGAATTCCTTGAGCGCTGCCAGACGGCGTCGCGCGAGGTCGGTGAGGTCGCGATCGGGCGGAATCAGCAGGTACGCGTAGGCGCGACGATCGGAGCGGCCGACGCGTCCGCGCAATTGGTAGAGCTCTGACAGGCCGTGGCGGTCGGCGCGATTAATAATGATGGTGTTGCACAACGGAATGTCGAGACCATTCTCGATGATCGTCGTCGCGATAAGGATGTCGGCTTCGTGGCGCATGAAGGCGAGCATCACGCGCTCGAGTTCGGACTCGCCCATCTGGCCATGGCCGACGAGAATTCGCGCCTTGGGCACCATCTCGCGAATCTTGTCGGAGATGTCGTAGATGCTCTCGACGCGATTGTGCACGAAATAGACCTGGCCGCCGCGCTCCAGTTCTTTCTCGATGGAGGAGCGGATGAGTGTCTGGTCCCATGCGGCGACGACGGTCTGGATGGCCATGCGGTCTTTGGGCGGCGTCTCGATGACGCTCATGTCGCGGAGGCCGAGCAGCGACATGTGCAGCGTGCGCGGAATCGGCGTCGCCGACATGGTGAGTACGTCGACTTCTTTGCGAAGCTGCTTGAGCCGCTCTTTGTGGCGCACGCCGAAGCGCTGTTCTTCATCGACGACGACGAGGCCGAGGTTGTTGAACTTTACGTCTTTCGACAGCAAGCGATGCGTACCGATGGCGATGTCGAGTTCGCCGGCTTCCAGTTTCGCCAGGGTTTCTTTCTGTTGTTTTGGCGTGCGGAAGCGGCTGAGCATGTCGATCTTGAGCGGAAACGCCGCGAAGCGCTGGCGGAAGGTGTTGTAGTGCTGAAAGGCGAGCACGGTGGTGGGCGCGAGCACCGCAACCTGGCGGCCGTCCTGTACTGCTTTGAATGCGGCGCGCATGCCGACTTCGGTTTTGCCATAGCCCACGTCGCCGCACAGCAGGCGGTCCATCGGCGTGGAAGCTTCCATGTCGCGTTTGACGTCGATGATGGCGTTCATCTGGTCTTCGGTTTCGCTGAACTCGAAGGCGTCTTCGAACTCGTGCTGCCACTCGCTGTCTGCGGGGAAGGCGTGTCCCTCGGCGGTCTTGCGCGCGGCGTAAAGTTTGAGCAACTCCTCGGCCATGTCTTGCATGGCCTTCTTGACGCGCGCCTTGGTCTTTTGCCACTGGGCGGTACCGAGGCGGTTCAGCACCGGCTTGACGCCCTCGGACGAGCGATACTTCTGCACCAGATCGAGACGCGTGAGTGGCACGTAGAGCCTTGCGCCCTCGGCGTACTCGAGGACCATGAACTCGGCAGCGGCTCCGTCTTCTTGCGGAACTTCTTTCAGTCCCTGGTATTGTCCGATGCCGTGCTCGACATGCACGACGTAGTCGCCAACGGCGAGATCGCGGAAGTCGGAGAGAAAGGCCGACACCTTGGATTTATGGCGCTGGGGACGACCTAACGAAATTTCAGGCTCATCGAACAGATCGCGCGAGCCGAAAAGGACGAGATTCGCCTCAGGAAGCGCGACGCCCTCAGGCACGTAGGCCTTCACGATAGTGGTCGCGGCGACGTCGTCGGTGAAGTAAGTGGACTCGTCCACGTAGACTTCCATGCCGGGCTTGGGGGTGCGGCTGCCGATGCGAAATGACAGGTTGTACTCGTTGAAGACGTCGGCCAGGCGCTCGACTTCGCCGGTGCTCGAGACGGCGAACATCACGCGCTTGCCTTCGCGCGTAAGCTTGCCGACCTCTTCCGTCATGGCCGCCACCGAACCATGAAAGCGCGTGGTGGGCTGCGTCTGCAGGACAATGTGCTCGGTATCGCTCGACCCCTCAATGCCAAGTTGCTCAATTGCAATGGTCGGCAACTGATGCAGAGCTGCGGACCATTGTTCCGGACTGAGGTACAGGTCTTCGGGTCGAACGAGATTGCCGACGAGGCTTCGCTCGTGCGCTTCGGTCAACTTCGTCCACCAGGCGTCGTGCGATTCGTCGAGAAGGTCGGGTTCGTCGAGCACGACGGTCGTACCCGGGAGCAGATCGAAGAACGTCTGCTTGGCGCCCGCGACCGGGGTGTAGAGTTCCCATCCGGGAAAGACGCTTACCCCGGAATAGCGCGACAGCCGCTTGGACCGCATCGTCATCGCCCGCGAGGCGTTGCCCGCTGAGCCGCGCATTGATGGCTGCGAGTGTGTCTTCGTCTACGGGCGTTTCGGTCAGCGGGAGCAGCACCGCGTCATCGGTGGCCGCCGCAGAGCGTTGAGTCGCGGGATCGAACTTGCGCAGTGACTCAACTTCGTCACCGAACAGTTCGATGCGCACTGGCCGGTCCGACTCGGGCGGATACACGTCAATCAGCCCGCCGCGATGCGCGAACTCACCCGGCATCTCGACCACGTCGACCTGGCTGTATCCGGCCAGGCGCAGATGTTCGACCAGCCGTTCGGGATCGATCATCTCGCCGCGGCGGACGACACGCGCGAGGTCGGCATAAAACGAAGCGTCGCGCAGTCGCATGCTGGCCGCAATGAAGGGCGTGATGACGATGTTCGCCGCGCCGGTGGCGATCTTCCACAGCGCAGTCGCGCGGGCTTCCTGGATTTCCGGGTGCGGCGATTGATTTTCGAAGGGCAACACGTCGTAGGCGGGCAGGCCTATGACTAACTCGGGCGCGACCGCGCCGGTCAGCTCGGCGAGCGAACGGACTACCGGGAGAAGTTCGTCTACGGCGCGGTTGTCACTGACGATGAGAACCAGCGGGTGGGCGGTAGCACGCTGTAATAGCGAATAGAAGAGGGCTTTGCCTGTGGGGGTGAGTCCGGAAACACGTATCCGCCCCGCGCCGCCCTTGACCCGGGCCATGGCACGCTGCAGGGCGGAGGATTTTTCCACGTCCGCAAACACTTCGCGGACGAACGGGAGGATCACGTACTTATTCTAGCAGCGGCGAGGCGATGGGCTTCCTTCGACCAACTCAGCAGGTTCGGGTCACTCGTGACGCGCAAAATATCAGGGGTATGACAGTGCCACCGAACTACTCCATCATGGTTGGCACTACCGACCAACTGACGGCAGCAATTCCGGGTTCGAACGACAATCGGGTCACAATATGTTCGACAGTGTCATGCCTTGGGCCGGAGGCGATCACCTCGGCCCGTACCGTGGTCCGATCGGTTCCCTCTATGTCTTCGCTACGAATCGACTGCAAGCCCATCGTGGATTCGCTAATCGTGGTCAGGAGCAGGGTCCGTATGTGAGCCTCGTCTGAGGCGCGACAGACCATTTTCAGCTCATAGGTTGTTTCTGCAGGAGTCGCCTCTGGAAGTGATGGATGAATACGATAGGCGAGCGGGCGCAGCCCAATATTTGCGAGTAGAACAGCAATGGCCAGCACCAGCGAAAGATGGAAGGCGCCAATCCCGGCCAGCACCCCGACGGCCGCCGAACACCAGATGGTTGCTGCCGTGTTGAGGCCACGAATGTTCGCTGAATCTTTGAAAATGACACCTGCCCCGAGGAAGCCGACTCCGGAGACAACGTAGGACACCACTCGGCCTGTGGCTGACGGATCATCGACCAGCAGAGAGCCGGCCATCACGAATGCTGAGGCCCCCGCTGCGACGAGAGCATTCGTGCGCGTGCCCGCCATGCGCTGCCGCCACTGCCGCTCCATGCCAACAGCCGCTCCAAGCAGCAGGGCCGTGAACAGGCGCAAAGTAAACTGAATTGTAGTAACGCTCATCGTCGTCTCCTGGCCCTTCATGGGTGGCGGCGAATGCGGACCACGCATGATCCTTCATCGAAATGGACCGCTGAAGAGCCTCGCCACCCGGTGGCCTTCAAAACTCCAGATGCAGCCGCAATCCGGGGACGCTGACGGGGCCGCGGTCGCGGTTGTAGCCCGCGTTGTTGATGTGCTGGTAGTCGACGGCGAAGTATAGCCCCCGCCAGGCGTGAACGGTGTAAAAGGCTTCCTCGATGGTTTCGCGACCGTAGTTCAGTCCGCCGTCGCCGAGAATGAATCCCAGCCCGCCATCCGCCAGGTAGGTCTGATGGTAGGCGCCGATTCCGTTCGAGATGAAGGTTGCGCCAAGACGATCTAGGCTGCGATGCCAACGTGTTCCCTTGGCGTACACCCCCAACTGAAGGGTACTTTCCGCTTCGGTATAGGCGAACGACTCGTACTTGCTGTCGGCCCATCCCCAACGCCCAAAGGCCCATACATCGCTCGACAGCTCCTGCTGGAAGTTGATACCGAAGCCGTATTTGACCGTCCCTTGCTTACGGGTGGCGACGATGTCAGGGGGCTGAGTTGGGTTCGCAAGGTAATTGTCGATGGCCACACTATACGTCCCCATGTTCCCGTGGTTGACGTAATTGAGGAAGCGAACCGTGGTGTCTTTGTTCTTCAGCAGCTTGTAGCGCAGTTCCAATTCGATGTTCTCGGCGCGGGCGCGCGCCACGTCTGCGTCGAGGTTGGGGCCATTGGCGATCTTGGGCATCAGGGCTTCCGCAAAGCGCAATCCCCAATTGCGATCTTCGTAGTCGAGAATCGCTCCCACAGTGTAGCCACGGGTGTCGGCAGCGTAGTCCCATGCGCCGTTGTTGGCGGCGGTCCAGTTCAGGAACTGATAGTGGCTATCCGATCCGCCGATGTTATTGTCGAAGAAATCGGCCATGGAGAACTTGCCAAAACGAATTTCCAGCCGCTGCACCGGAACCTGAGTCGCGAGAGTAAGCGGGCCACGGGGGATCTCGATCTTCTCCTGGGAAAACGGGACGATCTGTTCGAACATCAGGCGCGCGATATAGGGTGCGCCACCAAGTTGAGGATTACGTACTACATCCAGATTGGTGTATCCGGCCAGCCCCAATGCGCCGCTGATGCCGCCCCATCCTGCCTCTTCGACGTCGAGGTAAAGAATGGAGTTCGGCGTGAATTCGTAGCCGGTGAATAACGTCAAAACGCGCGAGGTTGCGTGTTCCGATGTGTCTTTCAGGCTATTCGGACCGTTGTATGCGGCGTAGAAGTCGCCGTGCGCCTGGAAGACGAAGTTGACCTGCCCCGAGACCCACCACTTTGCCGTGTTGGAGTGCTCGAAGAAGGTGTCGCGCGGTGCGGGGGCATCAGGAGTGCCGGCATCGGCGGGAGGGTCCTGTGCCCATGTGGCAGCGGCCAGGGTGGCGAGGCAGACCACTACGGCCAGGGCGCTGACCAACCGTGGCCGCCAAAGGCCGGCGGTTGCCGCTCCTGTGCTACTCCGAATTAGACAGGTCTGTCTCACGCGATAGGTCGACTTGGAGGATCTTGCGTAACCATTTCGCTCATAATTTCATGGCGATCATCGCCATAGTTCTTATAGCATACTGGGGTAGGGTATGGGCAAGTGTTATGGCAAGAAAAATAGCCCATCGCGACCGGGAAAAACAGCTAAGCAGGGTGAAGAAGATCTGGGGGCAGATCGAGGCCGTTGAACGCGCCCTGTCGAATGAACAAGAGGAGTGCGCCGACACGTTGCAACTGCTCGCGGCCTGCCGCGGGGCCATCCATGGCCCGATGGCCGAGGTCATGGAGGAGCACATCCGCGAACATCTCGACGGAGGGAACGCCTCTGAAGAAGTCACGGAAGACTTGCTGGCGATTGTACGGGCGTATCTGAAGTAGCCTCGCGTCGAGCACAGCCCGTGCTGGCGCATTTACGGGCGACCTCAAGCGCCGGTCGGGGCCGCCCATAGCTCGCGGTGCCGGATGACTACTGCGTCTTCAGAAAGGCCAGCAAGTCGGCGTTGATCTGGTCTTTCTGGGTCGAGCACATGCCGTGCGGATAGCCGGGATAGATTTTCAGAGTCGCGCCCTTAATCATCTTGGACGAGAGCAAGGCCGAGGCGACGATAGGCACGATCTGGTCATCGTCGCCGTGCAGGATCAGCGTCGGCACATCGAACTTTTTCAGGTCCTCGGTGAAGTCGGTTTCAGAAAACACCTTGATACAGTCGTAGGCGGCGTTGAATCCGCATTGCATGCCTTGCATCCAGAAGGAATCGCGGATGCCTTGAGAAATCTTGGCGCCCGGCCGGTTGTATCCGTAAAACGGCATGCTGAGGTCTTTGAAGAACTGCGAGCGATCGGCCTGCACGGCGGTGCGGAGCTGATCGAAAGCTTCAATCGGCAGGCCAGCGGGATTGGCGGGCGTTTTCAGCATCAGCGGCGGCACCGCGCTGATGAGCACGGCCTTGGCGACGCGCTTCGTGCCATGGCGGCCGATGTAGCGGGCGACTTCGCCTCCGCCGGTGGAGTGGCCCACATGGACGGCGTCTTTCAGGTCGAGCGCTTCGACCACCGCCAGCAGGTCATCGGAGTAGGTATCCATTTCGTTGCCATTCCAGGGTTGGCTCGACCGGCCGTGACCGCGGCGGTCATGGGCAACACAGCGATATCCGCGAGAAGCCAGAAAGAACATCTGATCTTCAAAGGCATCGGCGCTGAGCGGCCAGCCGTGGCTGAAGACTACGGGCTGTCCTTTGCCCCAGTCCTTGTAGTAGATACGTGTGCCATCTTTCGTCGTAATCGCACTCATAAAATGGTCTCCTCAGTTCAAATTATTCATTGGTTCAAACAGTACCGAAAAACAGGGGTCGTCTTGACTACGCCGTTCGCGCCTGATCGATGTGAAACCTCTTCGTCGCTCGAACGGTAAGCGCGATGAAGATCAAAGAACAACGACTTGCGCGACCAGGAAGGGCGGTTCTTTCCCGGTGGTCAGAAAGATCGCGGTCCATCCGTCGAGCCGTTTCCCGTTCAGCAGGCCAAACAGGACGATAAATCCGGTGCCGATCCCAGCCAGGCCCAGCAGTACGTGAACTAGTGTGAAGGTTGAAAGCGACATTCCGAGAATCATGGGGTCCTTTCGTGTGCACCAATGCCAAGGTGTCGAGGAAAGAGCTGGGGCGATCCGACTTGTCCCGTAGAGAATTTGCACATCCCGCGACGGAAGCCGTTGGACGTACATGCGAGTGTTGTTGGGCCGCGCGGTCTTCGGTCCGAAACACGGCGAAGAACGCGTCACTGCTTGGGAGTTGTGTACTACCCCAGAAAGTTGACGGAAGATTACCACAATTGTGACCTCGGCTGGTCAATCATGGCGAAATCTTTTCGGCTGGGGACGACAGAATTTGCAGGGGGCGACGGCCTGCGTCAGGTCAAGGCTGTGTCTTGTGGTGATGGGCGACTTTGGGATAACTCGCCGGCCCGGCCGCGCTGACGTGCGCTCATTGACAGGCCGGAACAGCGACTCTAGTATTAAAGGAGGGCTGGACGCAGTCACGTCCGGCCTTTTGTGTGGACGCCGCAGATACTTGCGGCAGTGCAGGTTTCCTGCCTTGTATGCGGCATGCCAGCGCCGCTTCCGACCGTTGGCGGTGTAGCTCAGGTGGTTAGAGCGACGGTCTCATAATCCGTAGGTCGTAGGTTCGAGTCCTACCGCCGCCACCAGATTCTCAACAGAATCTCATCGTGAAGGGAAGCCGGCCTGCCGAATCCTTGGGGTTCATCGGAGTGCATCCGCGAAATTGCGCCCGGCGTGCATGCGTGATTTACTACCTTGATATGTCTCGATCTGGAGGTAGCGTGATCCGCAAAGTTTCCTTGCTCCCGCTCTTTGTTTTTCTTGCCCTCTCCGCCTTTTCGCAAACTCAAAACGCGCCTCCGCAGACAGTCTCGGCTTCGTCCGGAGAAAAGGGATGGGTCGCGATCAGCAACGAGTACGCCAACATGTTGATCCAGGTTGCCTTCAAATTTCATCCCGAGCAGGCGTCGCAGCAGGGGTTGAGCCAGTTCGACACCAAAGTCTCGCAACCGACATTGCCCAACGAAGACGAAGAGCGCAAGGAAACCGCGGCGGTTCTCGACAAGCTGAAGGCCGCGGCGTCGGAGAAGCGACAGCAGGATGTGGCCGAAGACTTGCAGATCATGATTCGCAAGGTTGGCCTGAATTTCCGCCGTGAAGATTTTCAGCGCGCGCACGAAGTGCCCTACATCAACGCGAGCCAGGTCATGTTCAGCGGCTTGCATATTCTGCTTGACGACCAGACGCCCAGCGACCGCCGGCCCGCGTCGGTGGTGCGCATCCGCGAGTACGCCGGACTCGAACCCGGCTACAGCGCGCTGACGGAAATCCTGAAGCAGCGCGTGACCGAACAAATGGCGAAGGCAGGAATCATCTATCCCGCGAAGGTCGAAATCGAAACTGAGATGGCGCGTAACTCGGCTTATCTTGACGGCATCGCCGCCCTGATGCAGAAGTACAACCTGCAGGACTGGCAGGAGCCGTACGGCAAGCTGAAAACGCAGCTCGTGGATTACGACACCTGGATCAAGGCCAACGTCCTACCCAAGGCGCGCACCGACTTCCGCCTGCCGCCCGAAGAATATGACCTGGCACTGGAGAACTACGGCATCGATATTCCCAAGGACAAACTGGCAGCGATGGCGCATGACGCCTTCATCGAATTCCAGGGTGAGATGAAAGTTGTGGCGGCCAAGGTTGCAAAAGATCGCAACCTTCCTTCCAGTGACTATCGCGACGTCATCCGCGAATTGAAAAAGCAGCAACTGGTGGGGGACGCGATCCTGCCGTTTTACGAGAACCGTCTGAAACAGATCGAAAAGATCATCGTCGACCAGCAGATCGTCAGCCTGCCCGATCGTCCGGCGAAAATCCGCATCGCCACCGCAGCGGAGACCGCGCAGCAGCCGGCGCCACACATGGTGCCTCCACCGTTCATCCACAACACCGGACAACGCGGCGAGTTCGTTCTGCCACTGAACATTCCAGCAGGTCCCGGTCAAACCGCTACAGAAAAGTACGACGATTTCACAACCGATGCCGCTGCCTGGACGCTGACCGCGCACGAAGCACGCCCGGGACACGAGTTGCAGTTCGATTCCATGCTAGAACACGGCGTCTCGCTGGCGAGGGTCCGCTACGCCTTCAACAGTACCAACGCCGAAGGCTGGGGACTGTACTCCGAGTACCTCATCAAGCCCTACATGCCGCTCGAAGGCCAGCTGATTTCGCTGCAAATGCGGCTGCAGCGAGCCGCTCGTGCGTTTCTCGATCCAGAGTTACAGTCGGGCAAGGTCACTCCCGTCGACGCCTATCGCGTGCTGGAGCAGGATCTAGTCCTGTCTCACGCGTTAGCGCAGGAAGAAGTGGAACGCTACACTTATCGTGCTCCCGGGCAAGCCAACAGCTATTTCTACGGATACACGCGGCTGCTGGAAATGCGCGAGGCCACGGAGAAAGCGCTTTCGGCGAAGGGCGTGAAGTTCGATCAAAAGAAATTTCATGACTTCATCCTGGCCCAGGGATTGTTGCCTCCCGATCTCATGCGCCAGGCCGTGATGGAAAACTTCGTCCCGGCACAGAAGTGAAACGCAGTGCTGTATTTTTGCCGAAGACAATAATTTTCATGATCCGCAATCCCGGAGGCTCCTTGATTCGACTTCGCCTTCTCGTAGTTTTCTGTCTGGCGCTTTGCTCGTCGGTTGCCGCCCTCGCGCAGGCCAATGACGACACCAAGCCTCTGCCTACCATCGCCGACAAGACAAAACAGTTCAAGAAGCTCGACGGCTTCTTCCCGCTCTATTGGGATGAGCGCAAAGGCAGGGTCTGGCTCGAGGTTTCGCGCTGGAACTCCGAGTTTCTCTTTCTCGACTCGCTCCCCGCCGGCATCGGCTCCAACGATATCGGCCTCGATCGCGGCCAGCTTGGCGAAGGCCGCGTCGTGGAGTTCGAACGCGTGGGACCGCGGGTGTTGCTCAAGCAGCTCAATCTCAATTACCGGGCCAGCAGTGATAATCCGGCCGAGCGGCGCTCGGTTCAGGACGCATTCGCCCAATCGGTGCTATGGGGATTCGACGTTGCAGCCGAAGAGAATGATCGGGTCTTAGTCGACGCGACCGCATTCTTCATGAGCGATGCGCATCACGTCTCCGAGACGCTCAAAAAAAACAAGCAGGGTACGTTCAAGTTCGAAACTTCGCGCTCGGCCATTTATCTGGACAACACCAGAAATTTTCCCCAGAACACCGAGGTCGAGGCAACTCTCACCTTTATCCTCACCAGCGACGAACCCGGCAAGTGGGTACAAGACGTGACGCCCGACCCCAGCGCGATCACCGTGCGCGAACACTATTCCTTCGTACAGCTTCCCGATAGCAACTACCAGCCGCGCGCTTACGATCCGCGCTCCGGCTTTATTCCGCTCTCATACGCCGACTACAGCGCTCCGGTTGGCCAATCGCTCGAGCAGCGCTTCATTCTTCGCCATCGCCTGGAGAAGAAGGATCCGGCTGCCGCGGTCAGCGATCCGGTGAAGCCCATCGTCTATTACCTCGATCCCGGCACGCCCGAACCGATTCGGTCTGCGTTGCTCGAAGGCGCTGGCTGGTGGAACCAGGCTTTCGAGGCGGCGGGATTCCGCAATGCCTTCCACGTGGAGATGCTGCCCGCGGACGCCGATCCCATGGATGTCCGTTACAACGACATTCAGTGGGTACATCGCGCGACGCGCGGTTGGTCGTACGGTGCGGCGATCGTCGATCCGCGAACGGGCGAGATCATCAAGGGCCATGTCACCCTTGGCTCTCTGCGTGCCCGTCAGGACTACCTGATCTTCGAAGGGCTGCTGGCTCCCTACAAGCAAGGCCAATCCACTGATCCGCGACTGATGCAGATGGTACTGGCCCGCATGCGCCAGTTGGCAGCGCATGAAGTCGGACACACGCTGGGCTTGATGCACAACTATCTCGCCAGCACTGAGAACCGCTCCTCGGTGATGGACTATCCAGCGCCGCTGATCACCCTCGCGCCCGACGGTTCCTTCAACACCGCCGACGCATATGCCACCGGAATCGGCGAGTGGGACAAAGTGTCGATTCAATGGGGCTACTCGCAATTTCCTCCGGAGACCGATCAGAAGGCCGCACTCAACCAGATCATCGACAACGCTCGCGCTCACGGCTTGACGTTTCTCACCGACCAGGATGCCCGGCCGACTGGCAGCGCCTCGCCCGTCGCGCACTTATGGGACAACGGCAAGAACGCGGTTGATGAACTCAACGTCGTGATGAAAGTGCGCGCCCAGGCGCTGCAGCGATTCGGCGCAGATAACATTCCACCTGGCACTCCGATGGCGATGCTTGAGGACACGCTAGTCCCCGTTTATCTCTACCATCGCTACCAGGTGGAAGCCGCCACTAAAGTAATTGGGGGTTTGCAATACAGCTATGCGTTGCGTGGCGATGGCCAGACCCCCACCGCACCCATCGCGCCCGAAGAGCAGCGGCGCGCGCTGACTGCCGTGCTGGCGACAATTTCTCCCGACACCCTCGCTATCCCCGATCGCATCCAGAAGCTGATCCCGCCGCACCCTGTTGGCTACCATCGCACCCGGGAGTCGTTCGATACTCACACCGGTATGACCTTCGATCCTATCGGCGCGGCACAGTCCGCTGCGGAAGCCACGCTCACGATTTTGCTCGACCCGGAACGCGCCGCGCGACTCTTGCAGGCCACTGCCGGCGATCCTCATCAGCTCGGTTTGTCAGAGACTCTTGACCAGCTTTGGAGGGTCACCTGGAAATCGCAGCCTGGCAATGCGAACCTCGCCACCATTCAACGCACGGTGGACGACGTCGCACTTACCGATGTAATGGAACTGGCTTCGAATCCGAGCGCGTCGCCCGAAGTGCGGGCCATGGCGCTGGCGAAACTTGAGGAGCTTCGCGCCTGGGCCGCAAGTCCCGCCGCTCAAACCCACGGAGAAGAGGCGAGGGCCCACTTGCAGTTTGCGGTTGCGCAAATTCGCAAGTTTGAAACCGATCCCGCGCAGGTGCTCAAACCCAGCGAGCCGCTCAAGATTCCACCAGGCTCGCCAATCGGCTCAAGCGCCGGGTACTACGAGTTCGACAAGGAGTAACGCTGCGACTCCGAAAACGATGCTCGAGCGCCCAGCGCTCACTCGTGGTGCTTCAGTTCGGATCTCAAATTCAGGTTCTTGATCAGCCGATGCAGATACTTGGGATGGATCCCCAGCAGGCGCGCAGCCTCAACGTGGTTCCCCTTCGCGTCGTCCATCGCCGTGATCACCAGCTGCTTCTTCGTCTGGTTGAGCGTGTTGTGATACAGCGCCGCGACTTCTCCTGACGACTGCTCCTCCAGCATCGCTTCCGGCAGATCTTCCGGACGGATCTCATCCGTCAGCCCCAGCACGATGGCATGTTCGATGGCATTTTCCAGCTCACGAACATTGCCCGGCCAGCTGTATTGCATCATCAGTGAGCGCGCTTCTTCCGTGATGCCTTTGAAGCCGCGTTTGCACTTCGAGGCAAACTTTTTGGCGAAATACATCGCCAGCAAAGGAATGTCTTCGCGATGCTGGCGCAGCGGCGGCAACGCCACCGACACCACATTCAGTCGGTAATAAAGGTCCTGCCGGAACTCGCCCGATTTGATCGCCTCCTCCAGGTTCTTGTTCGTCGCGGCCACGACCCGCGCATTGAACGGCAACAGCCGGGTGCCTCCCAGCCGCTCGTACTCACGTTGCTGCAACGCGCGCAACATCTTGGCTTGCAGCAGCGGAGCCAACTCTCCGATTTCATCAAGGAACAGCGTTCCATCCTCAGCCGCTTCGAGTTTGCCTTTCTTGATGGCGGCTGCGCCAGTGAACGCTCCCTTTTCGTGGCCAAACAACTCGCTCTCCAGCAACGTCTCCGGAATCGCCGCGCAGTTGATGGCGACGAACGGACTCCCCGGACGCATGCTGTTCGCATGAATCGCGCGGGCCACCAGTTCCTTGCCGGTTCCACTCTCCCCGCGGATGAGCACCGTCGAATCACCTTTGGCCACCCGCCCAATGAACTCGGTGACCCGTGTCATTGCTCGGCTCTCGCCGATCAGCGTGTCGGTTTCCACGTCGGCCCTGAGCCGCCGGTTCTCAGCCCGCAGGGAATCGAGTTTCAGCAGGTTCTCCAGCGTGACTGCGGCAATCCGCGAAACCGAGCTGAGAAAGTACGCATGGTCTTCGCCGAAGGGCGCCGTAGTTGCCGGCGCAATCAAGTAGATGACGCCGAGAATGTTCTCCACCGCAACCAGCGGAACGCACAAGACGTGCTCCGTCGCCTCGGGCCCCGTCGACACGGCGGTGAACACGGCACAGCGCTCCCACATGGCCCGTTGTGCCAATTCCTCCCGGATAACCACGTCCGGCTGCGTGTCGTCTCGGCTCCAGGTGCAGGCCGGATAAGTTTCCTCATCCGCATTGGGCTGCAGCACGATCGCCCCTTGCGTGGCGGGAATCACTTCGGAGATCAATTCCAGCAGCTCCCGCTGCAACCCGTCCACATCGTGAGTGGAGTTGATGACGTTGGCGATCTTGAAAAATGCGGACAGGTCTCGCGCCATGCGGCCTATGCCCGAGGCGTCCGACGGAAGTCCCGAGCGCTGATCGAGAAACAATGCTCTCAGGGGAATGCTGGTTGTTTCTTTTCCGATGCCCGATGACGACGGGCTGGCGTTGTCCTCCTTGCCGGTGAGGAACACAAACTCGCTGGCCCCGACGCGAATCCGGTCTCCATGTTGGATGTGCGTGCGGGTCACTTGGGCGCCGTTGACGAACGTCCCGTTGTGGCTCTCGAAATCGGCTAGCTCGTACGTGCCGCCGGACACCTCGCTGATGGCGCAGTGCTTTCGCGACACAGCGGGGTCGCCGATCATTACCTGGTTGGCAAAATCCCGCCCCACCGTCAGCGTACCATCGGTCATGGCCCGGACCGTGCCCTCCAGCGGGCCTGAAATCGCCACCAGCCTCGGATTCAGCAAGTCTTCCTCCGGCTGATCAGTGTAGCCGAGAATGCCGGCAGTTCACCCCCGAATCGACTTACCCAGTGCTCCACTCAATACCGTTTTGGGATTGAGCGGGGTCTGCGGAACCAAGCGGCTACTCGCGGGTATCCGATCGGCTACCACAACACCGACTCCACTCCATCGCCGCGTAACTCACTAAAACGCATGTTGTTGTAAACGAAGCACGAAGCCACAGCGCGCCAGATTCGCCGACTTTGGCATACCGTTTGCTCTATTTCAATGCGTCACCGCAAGCATTCAGCCAGGCGCTGAAGAGTTTGAAAGACAAATTCAGTTTGGGTTCCACTGCGAGGAGCCCCCCAAGGAGGATGTCATGAAACGCAACCTGATCGGTATCCTGTCGCTGGTGGTTCTCTCGCTGATGTTCACCGCCACCGGTGCTTTCGCTCAAGCGTATGCCAAGGCCAATGTGCCTTTCGATTTCAAGCTTGGATCGGCGCAACTCCCGGCGGGCACCTACGAGGTTAAGGTCGAGGAACAGGGCACAATCTCGATCCGCAACGGCGACTCCACTGCAGCCGCCATGTCGAACGCCCGGCGCGAGTATCCTCGGAATACAACCGCCAAGCTGGTGTTCCACAAGGTCGGCAGCGAGTACTTCCTGGCGGAGATCTGGCGGAACTCGAGCACCGAAGGCATGATCGTTCCCACCTCCAAGCAGGAAAAGGATCTGGAGAAGGAACTGCAAGCCTCCAACAGCAACAAGGGCGGATACGAAGAAGTTGTGGTCGCTCTGAACTAACAGCAGCGGAACCCAAACTGAGGAAGCCGGAGCTCCCACCGCTCCGGCTTTTCTTGTTTAGATAAACACCGCAGCGCCGTTCGCTGCGACACTGAATAGAGCCTCCACCGAATCACTACCAAAACGGGCCGCCACCCACCGGCGAATGGACGAGTTGGGCTCCAGCACGTACACTGAACGGCATTAGGGTGAGGCGTTCACGTGTCCACCAATCCGCATTTGTTGTGCTCCCATCCCAACCTCAGCGCTGAGGTGAATCGCAACGTCACGCAGTCGGAAATTGAAGGGGGCGTATTCCTCAACGACCTGCCACTCGCGACTGTCCTGGAGGTTCAAACCCAGAACCACTGTTACCAGATTGTGTTTCTGGGCGAAAACAACGCGCTTATCTCAGGCCATCCCCGGTACTGCCCGGAACCAACCCGGGTGGCCATTGCGGGTTCGACTTGGGGAGGTTCCATGCTGAAACGCCGTTTCGTCGGGCGTGGTATGCATCTGGAATTTCGACATCCGGAGTATCGAACACCAATTGTGACCTCACTTGTCCAGGAAATCCGCGAGCCGCGATTGCGGCAGGTGCGGGATCAATACACCGGCGTAGATCGCCACGTAGTGCCCCGCTCAATCCCACCTTAGGATTGAGTAGGTCTTCCGCCAGAACCACCCAGTTACCCGCAGGTATCCGATCGGCTACCCAATCGCCGACCCGGACAGTGTTTCACCCAACTTCCAAAACTCATCTCATTGCAAACACTACAGAAGAGCCCAGACAACCCTATCCCGCCGACTTTGGCACGCTGCTTGCTTTACTTCAATGCGTCACCGCAAGCATTCAGCCAGACGCTGAAGAGTTTGAAAGACAAATTCAGTTTGGGTTCCACTGCGAGGAGCCCCCAACTAAGGAGGATGTCATGAAACGCAACCTGATCGGTATCCTGTCGCTGGTGGCCATCTCGCTGATGCTCAACGCCGCTGGTGCCTATGCTCAGTCAATGGTGAAGGCCAATGTGCCGTTCGATTTCAAGGTCGGGTCAGCCCAATTGCCGGCCGGTCCCTACGAGATCAAGGTCGATAGCGCAAGCGCGGCCGCGATCATGGTGCAGAACGACGAGGGCAAAGCAGGCGCCTTGTCGACCGCGAGGCGCGAGCCCGCTCGCGACACGCAAGCCAAGCTGGTCTTCCACAAAGTTGGCAACCAGTACTTCCTGGCGGAGATCTGGCGCAGCTCATGGTCCGAAGGCATGATCCTTCCGACCTCCAAGCAGGAGAAGGAATTGGAGAAGGAACTGCAAGCCTCCAACGGCAACAAGGGCGGATACGAAGAAGTTGTAGTCGCCCTCAACTAAGAGCGGCCAACCCAAACGAAGGGCCGGAGGCAACCTGCTCCGGCCTTTTCGTGGTAACGAACCTCGCTCGTCGCTTGCGAGGTTCGTTCTTTTTTGCGTTCCCGTAGAGCGTACCCACGAATTCACATCCCCGCAAACAGTGCGCACGCGAAAGATGCGTAGCAACAACAAGGCCGCAACCCCGGGGCTGCGGCCTTAAATACATCCGATGTACGAAACGACTACAGGCTGAGCTTGCGGCGCAACAGGCCCGCGAGTCCAATCACGCCGGAACCAAACAGCATCATGCTGCCCGGCTCAGGAACGGTGCTGCCATAGGACAAGCCCGTGAGTCCGCCATCCAGCCAGCTTACCGATCCGCCGCCGAGGGGCACGGTATTCTGCAGGATCAGTTCAACCTGGTAGCCGCCCGCGACCGGTGCGATCCCGGCAAAGGTAACGGAGCCAGTGATAGTCAGGATGTCTCCGTTGTAGGCGTCATCAGGCAGTGTGGCCATAGCTACTGCTGTGCCGTTGACATAGACAAACCAGGTTTCCGTATTTCCGCCGCCCAGGAAGTCTTGGACCAACCAGTTGGCAGTCAGGTCCGTGACCGACGTTGTTGGCAGCACGAAGATCGATGAGATTACAAAATCGCCGGCTGTCCACTGGAAGGCCGTGCCTCCGCCAACGGGGATAGTGCCGCAGCCATTGGTGAAGCTGCAGTAGGCATCACCGGCGGTCGGGAAGGGTACAGTGCTGACGGTGGGGCCCTTGACTGAAGCGTTGTGTGACAGCGACGTCAATGAACTGGCGCTCGCCATGCCAACTGCGAGGAAGCAGAGAGCAACCACGAAGGAGACACTCCGCAAAGTTTGGTTCTTCATTTCTAAAATCCTCCGCCCTGGCCACAATTTTGTGCGCCCTGGGACTGAAGTGGAGATAGCATCCCGAAACTCAAACCAGGCGCTACCGGGTTAACCTGCCTGCCAGCGTCCACTGATTTGTTACAGTTCAACGCTGCGATATTCGTCTGATGCTACGGCCGCTGAAACAGTGTCTCGCGAGTACACGCGATGCACAATGAACCAGTCAGTTCCGCCCAGATGAACTTGCGGCGCCGCGCATGCGGCGCCGCGGAATTCACTCTAGTGAAGAACCGTTGGCGTACAGCCGTTGAACTTCAGTGAAGCCACACGGGTGCTCCAGCTGAACCTGGTGGTGACCGTGTAGTACTGGTTCACATAAAACAAGGAGCATCCGTCGAGGTCGATGGTCATACTGGAGTAATCACCCCAACGGCTGCTGGTATCGGGTTGCGATCCCGTTGCGACACTCTGGTTGACAATCGACTGCTCCCCTTCCATCGTTCCCAGCGGGTCGGCGGGTACGCGACCCGTGAAATAGATGTCCGGATGCTGGGTCGAACTCGACCGGCTGTAGCCCAATGCAATGTCGCCGTTCTTGTCCATGGCCAGCGAGCCCATGAAGCGATAAGTCGCGTCAGGAGCGTACGTGCCACCCTGGAAGATCGCCAAGGCCGTGGGGTGGGCCGCCGGCGCCCGGAACTCGTACCAGCGTTCTGCGCCGGTGGAACCGTTCGCGATAGCGTGGTTGACCATGTACGACGTGACCGGAACATTGGCCGCATTGATGCCGCGGTGCAGTGCCAGACGGAACATCAGGCGATCACCCAACGAATCCAGTCCCGACGAGGTGCCAAGCTGCGGGATGCATGCCGTGGTGCCGAAATTGCACAATCCGACAAAGGCCGGCAAGCCGGTCGGGATCGGGTTGCTCCCATCAACGCCCGTGAGCGTGGCCGTTCCGTGTACAAAGTCTGGCAGGTAGGTGTATTCGTAAATGTTAGTTTCCGACGCGTGGTTGTCGATACTACCGACAAAAACTTCCGGAGTACCGGCAGGCAGCGGCAGATTCGGAGTATCCAGGTCCGCCGGCAGGAAACTGTCATCAAACAGCGTGCCGTTCGAGTTGTCCAGCGTGCAAACCTGCTCGGCCGTCGGATCGCCCACCACCATCTTCACGCGGTTGTAGGCGCACGGCTGGGCACCGAGATAATTCCCGGTGCTGATGTTGAAGATGTTGTTCGACTGGTAGTAGGCCTCGGGCTGGATTCCCAGCTTGGGATAGTCGGGGAATCCGTTGTTCTGCGGGAATTCGTAGAGATAGTACGAACCCAACGCATCCGGGCTGGTGGAAACGGCAAAGCAGCTCGCGTAGGGCGCATGGAACACGTTCTGGAACAAGACCCAGCGGTGCGCCATCTTGTCGAATTGGACGATTATGTCACCGTCATTGAAGTTAGCGCACTGGCTGCCCGTCAGGCTCGCCCACAGCGTATTACCCAGGATCGGGCCCGCAAGATATGCGCCCGTGGCCTTATTAAACACGGCGTACGACACGTTGACCCATTCGACAACCTGCGCGTTCGGCTGGTTGCCCGGCCAATCGCCGGAGGCCCCATTCGAATCGGTCGGAGCATCAGGCACGGTGTAACCGTGGAAGCCGATGCCAACTCCTAGTACGTCCCAATTGATCGTCGCCGAGACCGGCGCCGAGAGCGCAAAGTTGGCTTGCTGGCTGACCTTAGAAGTACTGCGATCGCCGTATCCAATTTGTTTGAGCAATTTCGGCTTCAAGACTGGGCTCGCCTCATGATAGCCAAAGATGGAAACTGGTTGTGAGTTGATGAGATCGCGAAGCGGGGGCGTTACTGCAAACTGCACCGCCCGGTTGAATTCAGCTTTATTTAGTACGCCAGATTGTGCAGCATTGTCCTGCGCAAACATCGAACCGCAGAATAGGAGACAAAATACTGTGGCGCACAACGAGAGGGAAGTGTTTTGTTTCATCGAGCCTCTCCAGTGTGTTTCGGTTGTGTTGAAAGTGTCTCTAGCCAGCGCAGCGGGATCTGGCTACGTCAGAGATAGTAGCCTTTGTATCACGCACCCCTGCTCTCCACAACTATTTTCGTAGTAGGAAGTTAAAAAATCGTCACGGCAACTAAATGGGGGGCCCCCTCACCGTTAGGCAGCTCCGAATTGACCCAACAACGTTGCTAATTGAACAAACTGTTGCAAATATTTGCAACATTTGGGTTTATTCTGGTTAATCGCGCGGTAATGACTCCGAATCATCCGATCTTGACGCGCGTCTAGCTGACACTCCTCACCCGCCGTGAAGTCCGATTAAACGCCTACTGTTTACTACTACGACAATCACCTGCCGCACGGTTAGAATGGTGTTCGTTCTTACATCGTCATCGTATTCCGGAGGTAATCGTGCGGCGCCACCTACGATTGCAGTGGTATCTCGTCTCGCTGTGCGGGGCATTCATCTTCATATCTTGTTTGTGTTCCCTCGCGCAGAAGACCGTCGTCCAGGACGCGGGACCGGGAGTGAAGCAGGAATTCGATTACGACGCCGCGGGCCGCATCGTCCAGATCCGTACCGTCGGCACCGACGGCAAGCTACAGGGCAAGGTCAACAACTCTTACAACGCCAAGTCTGACGTTGAACTACAGACCAGCACGTCCTACTGGCCGGATGGCAAGTCCATCCAAAAAGTCAGCTACGAGCGCTTCGACCAGAACTTCAACTTCACAAGCGAAATCATCGAAGACTTCGACCAGTCGGGCAAGCACGTCTCCGGGCATCAGTTGTTCCACGATCCCGTGACTGGCATTTACCGCTGCTTCGATTGGAAATCCACGCCGCAAAAATACCAAGCGATCGATTGCCCTGAATCGGAAGAGTCTCACTCTGGCCCGAAGCAGGCCCCCAAGATTACGCGCGAAGAGGTGTTACAGCACCTGGCGGCAGCCCGCCAGGCAGCGCAAGCGGAACAGAAGTCGCGCCGCATGAAGCCGAAAGAGCCGACGCAGGACCCCGTTACCACTACTACTAAAGAAGTCGGGATTGTCTTCCCGACTCTCTTGCGCCCCGGCACCAGGGTCTCGGGCAGCATTGTGGACGAGCCCGATCGGTTCGGAGGCAATCCTGAATTGTTCGTGACGCGAGTGTCGCTTCCCATGCCGTCGACGGGCGATGCGTCTCAACTGAGCGGTTGGACTTTCGAGTTCAAAGGATACGAACCACAGCCGGCAGACGCGCCCATTAGCCTTGTCGTCCCCACCGGCGCCGTAGAGCTCGCGTTTACGCTGCGCCAACCGGGCAATCCCACGATTACGGTTTCAGGCAAAGTGCAGATTACCGCGACGGCTGGCAAGTCGGTTGCGAAGGCATTTGAGTCTGCCGCACTGTGTTTCAAGCAAGACTCGTGTGTCGTAACCGGCCCGCTGAGTGGCGACAGCCGCGAGACCTTTGCTGCTTTCGACGGCGTTCCCGCCCGCATCGTCGCGGAAACCGACAGTATGGCGATCATCGACACGCCGTTCTTCATGCATCTGGGTCCGGCGGCACTGATCGTGGCCGAAGGAACTCAAGTCCAAGCCATGCCGATGGTTGTGGCCGAGCTTGCTCTGACCCTCAACCATGAGGCGCTCAAGCCGCCTGAGTACATGATTACGATTCTCCGCGTCGATGGTGCGCAGGAGCTGAGCGACGACCAGTGGCACTACGGTGTGTTTCCCGCCGGCAATGTCGAAAAAGCTCGCACCCTGGTTCCAGGATTTAATCCCGCCAAGGCCGTCGAGCAGGACCGCGAGCGCCGCGAGAAACAGGAAAAGCAGGACGGCCTCGCCGCGAAGGACGACAAGAAAGACGAATCCGCTGGAATGGTGCTGGTGATCGTCAAGAACAATACCCCCGACATCGTCTCCCCCCGCGGCGCAAAAGAGCAGACTTTCGTGTTTCACCTCACGCCTGAATCGTTTGCCATGGGCGAATTCAAGTACGACATCGTCCTCGATCCGTTGCAAGCTGGAACCTTTGCGCTGAAAGCCGTGGCCATTCCATTTCTCGCTCCCGTAAAGGCGCAGGAGTTCGACGCCGAAGTCTCGAAGAACTGATGCCGTTGGATTTGTTTGGCCGAAGGCGCGGGCCGGTTCTATCATCCAGACGAACATCAACCGCCGGGCCCGACCTCGCTGTGCCGGGTACGCGCATTCATGCTCGTGCCAGTGTGGGCAGGCATCGAGCGCGCCAGGGCTGGGCCAAAATGCCAGAGGTCTGCTGAATGCGCGTCTGCTGGGCTGCACTGTTTTTTCTGATGGCTCTCTCCGCCACGGCTCAATCCACTGCAAACACCGTCATCTTCTGGGAAGACGGCTTCCCTG
The DNA here is from genome assembly GCA_963699185.1 of uncultured Acidobacteriaceae bacterium. Classification (GTDB taxonomy): domain Bacteria; phylum Acidobacteriota; class Terriglobia; order Terriglobales; family Acidobacteriaceae; genus DASRAA01. Next base: position 4,943,147 of record OY969419.1, read on the forward strand.
CTGCCGACACGTCAGCTCCTGAACGAGGCGCGCTGTCGGTGTTGCCCAACGCGGGTTTCGCCAACGCGCAGGAGTTGACCAGCGCATTGGCATCGGCTGACACCAAGCTGCTCGTGATGCCCTACGGCTCTGCATTTCCCGAAGCAGCTTGGCCGGCAATCTATACCTACCTGCAGCGCGGCGGCGACCTGCTGACGCTCGGTGGCCGTCCGTTCTCGCAGGCGGCCTATCGTGAGTGCGAAGCCAAGAACGTTTGCAACTGGAAGCTGCGCTATCCGCGCAATGCGTGGGCGAAGGCGCTTTTCATAAACGACTACACCGAGACGCCGGGTCCGAAAGGTCTCTCAGCACTGGGCAACGCCGACCTTCCCGAGGTGACTCCACCGTCGATCTCGTGGAAGCGCTCCTGGAGCCCCACGGTGCGCATGAGCGCCGAAGGCCTCTACCCGCGCATCGGCGCCGCCGGTACCATCGACATGCGTCTCGACCCGCTGGTCTGGGGAGTAAAGGATGGCCACAAGCTCGCCGCGCCGGTCATCGAGCTCGACCACCTCAAAAACAACTTCGTCGGTGGACGCTGGGTCATGGTCCTCGCTGATCTCCAGCAACCTTTATCGTCAGCAGATCTGGGCGGGCTGGCAAAGCGCGCCCTCGAGGGCGCCCGCGAAATGCTGGTGCAGCCCACCACCGCCCTCTTTCTGCCGGGCGAAACTCCGACCTTCGAAGTCCGCGTCAACCGCTTCGCCACCAAACCCGCCACCCTTCGGCTCGAACTGACCGACTCCGCCGAGGGCGCCAAGCCTAAGATGCAGTCGTTTCCGCTTGGTATCGCACAGTATCCCTTCTTCAGCAGCGTGCAAATGCCGGCCCCATCCCAAGGCGGACTGCACACCGCGATTGCGAAGTTCCTCGACGGCGACAATGTGGTTGCGCAGTATCGCACCGGCTACTTGGTGCAAGATGAAAAGCTATTGCACTCCGGCCCGGTGGTCACACTCAACCAGAATTTCTTCCTCGTCGATGGCAAGCCGCTACCCATCGTCGGCACCACCTATATGGCCAGCGATGTTCAACGACAGTACCTGATGCAGCCCAATCCCTTCGTGTGGGACCGCGACTTCGCACAGATGCACGACAACGGCATCGACATGATCCGCACCGGCCTGTGGACCGCCTGGGACCAGGTGATGAAGGAGCCCGGCGTCGTACAGGAATCGGCCCTGCGCAACCTCGAGGCATTTTTGCTTACGGCGCAGCGCTACAACATTCCTGTGCAGTTCACTTTCTTCGCCTTCATCCCCGATAACTTCGGCGGGGCCAACCCCTACCTCGATCCCGAGGCCATTCGTCGCCAGCAGGACTACATGACCGCCATCGTCTCGCGCTTCAAAGACGTGCCGTGGCTGATGTGGGACCTCATCAACGAGCCCAGTTTCGACAAGACTGCGCATCTCTGGGTGACGCGCGCCAACGGCGACCGCTTCGAGTTGCAAAGCTGGAACGAGTATCTAGGCAAGGTCCACGGTACCAACGACGCCGTCGCCAACGCGTGGAACATGACCACGCTGCCTTCACCGCTCCCCGTCCCCGATGAGCCCGACTTCCTGCCCGGCAGCGTTTATCGCGGCGGCCATCCGCTCTCGGCACATGACTTCTACATGTTCGCCCAGCAACAGTTTGTGGAATGGGCGCAGACCATGCGTCAGACCATCCGCGCCACCGGCAGCAAACAGTTCATCACCGTCGGGCAGGACGAAGGCGGCGGCACCGATCGCCTCAACACTTCCTACTGGGTCGATGCCGTCGACTTCACCACCAATCACAGTTGGTGGCTCAACGACGCGCTGCTGTGGGACTCGCTCGTGGCCAAGCAACCCGGCAAGCCGCTGCTCATCCAAGAAACCGGCCTGCAGAACGATTTCCAGATTGATGACACCTGGCGGCGCAGTCCCGACAATCAGGCCTACACGCTGGAGCGCAAGTGCGCGCTCGCTCTCGCCACCAGCGCCGGCGTCATCGACTGGCTGTGGAACGTCAACGCCTACATGACCGAGGACGTCGAGGTCACCATCGGCATTCTGCGGCCCGACTACACCGAGAAGGCCGAGACCGCCGTGATCCGCGGCCTGGCGAAATTCGCCAATACCAATCGCGACGCCTTTCGCGCGCCCGAGCAACCGTCGGTTGCCATCGTTCTGCCGCAGGATTTGCAGTATTCGCCGCTGAACCCCGGCGCAGTTGCAGCCCAGCAGAAGGCTGTGCGCGTGCTGCACAACTATCTGCATGTCCCGGCCTACACCATCGCGCAAAATCAGCTCGCCCACATGGGACAGCCGAAACTGGCGATCCTTCCCTCGCCCCACGTCCTCGACGACGCCGCATGGAAGCAGCTTCTCGCCTATGTCTCACAGGGTGGGACACTGCTCGTTACCGGCTCGTTCGATCGCGATCCCTACTGGCGCTACACCTCGCGCCTCAAAGACCTTGGCGTGGACGCGCAGGTATTGCCGCTCAACTTCCGCCAGGGCTCGATGACAATCGACGGCAAGCCGGTCCCGGTTTCCTTCGCCGACCAGGCATTCATCGACGAACTTCGCTTCGCCGACCAATCAGGTTGGAAGGAATTGTCCGTCGGTAAAGGCAAGCTGCTGATCGCGTCCTATCCCGTCGAGTTAAGTGAGGGCAACGAAGCGACGGCTGCCGTTTACAACGCTGCTCTACGTCGCGCCGGAGTTGAGCCACCTTATGAAGTCAAACAACTTTCCGTTGGAGTCCTCGCGCGGCCAACTGTCTTCGAGAACACCATCCTCTACCTCTTTATGTCAGAGAGCGGGCGCGACGAGCCTATCGACGTGCGCGACAAGCTCACCGGTGCGGAGATCAAGTTCAGCCTGCCCGAGCAGCGCGCCGCCCTACTCCTTTTGAATAAGAAGGATGGAAAGGTGCTAGCGAAATACGGCTATTGAGGCGAAGCAGCCCGCAACAAATCGCCCCACCCTCTCTTTGAGCGGGTGGGGCTTTCTTGTGCCGCCGACGATTATGCCGCCCGCCGAATGTTGGAGCGTTCTTCGCTCAGGATCTCCGATTCAGCGATGGTCCAGTCTTCCAATTCGTGTCCGGAAGCGGCCCCGCGCGCCTCGTACAGTTCGTAGGCCCGCTGCTGGATCCGTTCGTGCAACTTCTCGCCCAAGCTATCGGGTGAGGACTGTCGATTCGGGTTGTTGGCTGACTGTAGCTCTACTGCTTTGGACATTTCTCCTCCTGTTGGTTCGGTTGCTTGTTGGGGTTGCATTCTAGCCACGCCCACCATAGCGCGTGGCAAATAAGCTGGCGAGTGGGCCCTGCGCATCTGGTCGCAATACGTGCTTCGCGCCAGACGCACAGGCGCCACTCATGGTTGGAGCAAAATTGGAAAACGCAACGGAAATTACGCGCGAGGCGGAGGACGCAGATGCGACTCGGGATCGTATTCACCCGGTCGCGGGAAGGTGGAAGTCGCGCCCGCCATCTCGGTCACAGTACCCGCCGCGAACCGCGGCACAGGAACAATGGCGACACACCAGAGCAGAAGCAATGCCGCTATCGACAACTCCAAGCGCATGTCGTCACGGTCGACGTACGACTGGATTGTCGCCAGCTTCAGATTGCGATGTTGGACGTCATAGCGTGCGAGCTTGGCGTTGGCACAGAAGAGCAGTAGCAGCGCACACAATAACCATGCGCTGTAATCTCGAATCGTAACTCTCCCGATGATGCGGTTTCTCAGGGCCTGGACAGTAGGGAACATGAGAGCAACAGTCTCTAGCTACTTAGACTCCGGCAGGCCGAAAGAGTTTCGCAATTTTATGAATTAGCCGGCTGCTATTATGCCGATGCCGCAAAAACCGTGGTGAGCTGTCATGGAATTGCCACGAGTTACTTCCACTCACTCGGGATCGAGATGGGCATCCTACTCATTCCCAGTTTTCGAACGAGTGGAAATTTGTGCGCTGACGAATCTACTTCTGCGTATCCCATACAGATTGCAACTGCCAGATCGCAAGCGATACTACTTTCCCAACTCCACCGGTCGAATAGATCTCGATTCCCGCACACTCTTGCGGAGGATAGATGCGGTCCGTCATCACCTTTTCGCCATCGTTGGCGAACACTTCCACGCTCGAACGGTCCACAAAAATGTGTAGCTTCACCCGCTTGCTGTCGTGAAGCGTGGTCGAGTAGCGGCCCGGGAAGTTCTCGTTGAAATAGACGTCGCCTGAGTTGGTTCGATCGACGAACAGCGTGTTCGTAGCCGGCACAACGCCGACCAGCGTTTCGACCCCGTCGCCCTTGCGCAGCCGAAATCCGATTTCGCTCGCTGTGCCGGGATCAAGTTCAGCCTCGATTTCGTACGTCTCGCCCTTTACGGTAGCGAGCTTGGCATTCGCCTCCGGCACAGTCAGGTTCCTGAGAGTGACCGGCTTTTCGCGCAAACTCTGCAACTCTCGCACCGGCGCCTGCACCATCAGCAACTGTTTGGGTGGCCCAGTTATTCCTGCTGTTGGAATAAGTGGGTTCCCAACATATCGTAGCGTCAACGTCCTCGGAATCGATTGCGCGCCCCGCCACAGTACCGTGGGCTCAACTTTCGCGTAGAGCCAGTTGCTCGTCCACCCCATCCAGATTTTGCGCTTGTCGCCCTGCGGCATGTCGTTGAACGAATTCGTGGCGTAAAAATCCTTACCATGGTCGGCCCACAACTTCTGCCCCACGCTCTCCTTTTCAATAAACTGAAAGCCGTCGAATTGCCCAATGAGGTAGCGTACGCCAGTTCCACCCGCGGGCGCGCCCGGGTTGCGGTTGATAATCAGCACCCAGCGCGTTTCCTCTGTGCCCTCCACGGGAAGCTCGAGCAGATCGGAACACTCCCATTGCCCCGCGTCGTCGTCAGCGGGGCCGAATTCGCTCATCTTCGTCCAATTCTTCAAATCGGCGGACGAGAAGAACAGCGCCTTGCGATGGTCCGCCAGCACCGCCACCAGCACCCACTTCTTTTGTGGCGCGTACCAGAAAACTTTTGGATCGCGAAAATCCGCAGCATCGACATCGATCACCGGATTGCCGGTATAGTTCGTCCACGTGCGTCCGCGATCGTTGCTGTAAGCGATGTGCTGCTTCTGCCGGTCCTTGTACGCGGCCGCGTAAATTGCAATCAGACAGGAATGGTCAGCAGGATCGGGGTTCTTGCACAGCGCGCTCGAATTGTTCCAATCCACCACCGCGCTGCCCGAGTAAATCATGTAGTTGGGATCTTCCGGGATCGCCACCGGCAGGTGCTTCCAGTGCACCATGTCACTGCTGACGGCGTGCCCCCAGCTCATGTGTCCCCACACCTGGCCTTCGGGGTTGTACTGGTAGAACAGGTGATACTCGCCCTTGTAAAACACCATGCCGTTGGGATCATTCATGAAGTTGTGCGACGGCGTGAAATGGTACTGCGGTCGCCATGGCTGGTCGTAACTATCCTGCGCGAACGCCGCTGCGCCCAGCAGCGATAGCATTACCATGACCGCTAGAGCTGTCTTGCCACGACCCATAGGCTTTTCCCAATTACTAATTACCAGCTACCGGGTGCGCCCTCACCGTCCAGCAATGCACTCGCCAGTTTGTCGGGATAATCCTCCGCCAGCGCCGCTTTAGCTTCAGGCGTCACCCACGCCGGCCCAAGCGCCTTCGCGAGCGCCTACTGCGCAATGGTCACCTGCGCCGGCTTGCCCTGGGTCGAGTCCGGTGCGACCCACACCGTCAACTGCGCCGGCTCGACTACATCCTTCATCTCGATGTTCCAGAATTTCAGTTCGTCGCGGCCGAGCGTGAAATCAACCTTCTGCGACTGACCGGGAGCGAGCGCCACGCGGCGGAAGCCCTTCAACTCTCGCACAGGACGAACCACACTAGTGCCGGTCTGCCGAATATACAACTGCACCACCTCGTCGGCAGCGCGGCTACCCGTGTTGTGCACCTCGGCCGAGACCTTCAGGCTGGCGGATCCGCCATTCAGGTCCTTCGCGCTGACCGAACTGGCGCTCACCGATGTCGGCGAATACGAGATCGTGCTGTAAGTCAGCCCGTAGCCGAACGGGTACAGCGCCGAGTTTTGCTCATCGATGTAGCGCGAGCGATACTTCTCTGCCGAGTCCCGCGGTGCACGCGACAGGTCAGCTCCGTTCGCGGGACGCCCGGTGTTGAAGTGGTTGTAGTACAGCGGCTCCTGCCCGACCGCACGTGGGAAGCTCGTGGTGAGCCTTCCGCTGGGCGCACTCGCGCCCAACAGCACATTCGCCAGCGCCGGTCCGGCCTGAATGCCCGGAAACCACGCCTCCATGATTGCGGGAACATGCTGCGCCGCCCAGTTCAGCACCAGCGGACGCCCACTGAACACCAGCAGCACAATCGGCTTTCCCGTTGCGGCGACGGCTTCCAGCAACTGCTGCTGTTTCCCAGGTAGATCGAGATGAGCACGCGAACCGGCCTCGCCGGTCATCCAAACCGCGTCTTCGCCCAGCGCAAGTACCACAACGTCAGACTGTTTTGCCGCTCCTACAGCGTCGGAGTACCCGCTATCCGACATTGTCAGGATGTCTGTTCCCTTTGCGTAAATCACATGTCCCTGCGCGGCTTCCACCTGTTTGGTAAGCGCCGAGCGTAAAGTCACCACGTCTCTCGCCTCGCTTTTTGTCGACCAGGAGCCCAGCATCTGTCCGGCATCATCGGCCAGCGGCCCAATCAGTGCGATCGTCTTGCCATTTGCCTTCAGTGGAAGCAAGCCGCCATCGTTTTTTAGCAGCACGAATGACTCTTCCGCCGCCTTCCGGGCGGTTTCCATGTCTTCGGGCGCGATGCCGTCCGTCCCCTTGGCTTCCACGTAGGGATGCTCAAACAGTCCCAGCGCAAACTTCACCCGCAAAACCCTGCGCACCGAATCGTCAATGACCGACTCGGGCACCACCCCCGACTTCACCAGCTCCGCCATATGCGGGGCATACACATTGGACTCCATATCCATGTCCACTCCGGCCAGGATCGCCTTGCCTGCTGCGACCGCGCCACTAGTGGCCACCCCCTGCGGGATCAGTTCACCGATCGAGTTCCAATCGCTGACCACGAATCCCTTGAAGCCCCATTCCTTGCGCAAAACCTGCGTCAGAGTGAACGCATTGGCGCTAGCCGGGACCTCATTGAGCGACTCGAAGGCGCTCATAAACGTGGCGGCGCCCGCATCGACCGTCGCCTGAAACGGCGGCAGATAGACCTGGCGTAGCAGGCGCACCGGAATCTCCGCCGCGTTGTAATCGCGTCCGCCTTCGGCTGCGCCGTAGCCGACAAAGTGCTTGGTGCACGCGGCGATCGAGTTGGAATCACTCAGCTTCTCGCCCTGGTAGCCGTGCACATAAGCCACAGCCATGGCCGAGCCGAGATAAGGATCTTCGCCGGCACCCTCAACGATGCGTCCCCAGCGGGCATCGCGCGCGATGTCCACCATCGGCGAGTAGGTCCAGCGCACGCCTGCACTACTGGCTTCTTTCGCCGCGACGCGCGCGGCGTGCTCCACCAATGCCGTGTCCCAGGTGGCCGACAGGCCCAGCGGCACCGGGAACTCCGTGCGGTAGCCATGAATGATGTCGAGACCGAAAATCAGCGGGATGTGCAGCCTGAACTTCTCGACCGCGATCTTCTGCATGGCGTTGGTCTCGGCCACGCCGGTCAGATTGAACAGCGAACCGAGCTGTCCCTTGGCGATCATCTCCTTGTAATCGCTGCGGCCGGTACCAGGCCCAGTCGGCGCGCCCGCCGAGTACGTCACCAACTGCCCGATCTTTTCCTCGAGCGTCATCTGCTTCAGCAACGCGTCAATCCGCGCTTCGGTCTGGGGATCATTGGTCCACGACGGAGATGATTGCGCAGCCGCGCAACTAAGAAGAGCCGCAATAGCGAGCACCACTCGAATGGTCCGAATCATGAAGACTGCCTTCCTTTGAAACACCAGGATGACTTGCACCTAGACGTGCCCGACCATTGAAAACGATAACCGCCGAATACACAATCCCCGCTGCTCACGGGGGCGTGGCAATGCGAGAAGTTTCAGGGCCCGCAACAGGGCTGCGTAGCTCGACACCGAAGACGCGCACAAGGTTCCCGCAAAGATCGCGGGAGCTAATGCCCCTCCGGCGGTGTCTCTAGCAACTACAAAGGAGTGCCATCATGTTCGAAGACAGTCTGGTTGAATCAAGCGGCGTCTTGCGCCGGCGTAACCCGTGGACAGCGGCGATGTCGTTTGCAGTACAAGGACTGATTGCGGTTGGGCTTGTGCTGTTGCCGCTGGTATACACCGAAGCGCTCCCGTGGCGCCAGCTCACCGCGATAGTAAACGCTCCACCGCCGCCACCACCTTCCGCACCGCCGGCGCCCAATCGCCTGCGCAATGCGCAGCCTCGCCCCACAACCGACGATGGCGTGATCCGAGTGCCCAGCACGATACCGAACCGGGTTGCGATTGTACACGACCCGGAGACGCAGGGTGCCGATAGCACGGGGCCCATTTGGTGCGGCGTTCCGGGTGGAACCGGATCTGTCGTGCCCAACGCCGTAATCACCAATCTCGTGCAGAATGCTCCGGCGATACCAAGGCTGGCTCTGCCCTCAAAGGTACGCGTGTCGTCGGGGGTAGCGCAGGGCCTGCTGGTCCACCAGGTGAAGCCAGTCTATCCGCAGCTCGCCATGCAGGCGCGCATTCAAGGGACGGTGGTTCTGCAAGCGGTGATCGCGAAGGACGGCACGGTACAGGACCTGCGAGTGGTCAGCGGGCATCCGCTGCTGGTGCCGGCGGCCATGGAGGCGGTGAAGCAGTGGCGTTACAAACCGTACTTGCTAAACGACCTGCCGGTCGAGGTGGACACGCAGATCAACGTGAACTTTACGCTGGGCAGCCGCTGAATTGCGCCGACTCGCGAATAGTCTGTGTGGCGTGCGCAACGCTTGGGGCGCAAAAAAGCCGGGCACCGTAGTGCCCGGCATGGGAAGGTTTTCAAACAACGATTGGCTCTGGTCTAGTGGCACTGACCGTTGGCGCTGCCATCGTCGAAGACGAATCCGCCCGGACCCTCGCCGTAAACGAAAGTCTGAGAGGTACACGGGTGTCCGTTATTGAGGGTGTTGGTATTCGGCCAGCTATAGACCCCGGGGCCAGGTCCAGTTGTGGGTGCCTGGGGGTTGCGGGTAAACCAAGGCAGCAGCGCTTCGTTCTGGGTGTGGTAAGTGTACGCGCCACCGGTGGTCACCAATGGCACATGGAAGTCGGAATCGGCATCCGCCATTCTCTCGATCACGTCCCCCGTCTCCAGGTTAATTTGCCCGAATGTCGCGCTTCCGTCAACCCACGGCGAAACCAAGGTGCCCGTGACTTGTACGAAAGGATCGTGATAGAGCTCGGAAACTTCATGGCTCATCACGAAGGTGTCGTATCCAAACGGTGCGAACGGGTTAAAGCTACTCTGTGGAATGAAGGTCGTCCACGTCCAGACTTGGACGGAGTTGCCGCCTTCGTTACCTGGATTCGCGCTATGGAATCCGAGAACACAGCAGTTGCCTATGGACCCTTGGAACGCAGTCACGTAGTCGGTGAGGATGATGGGGATTTCGGTGCTGGGATTGTTTTCGCCACCTGGTCCGATCACTTGCGAGAAAATGCTGGAGATCGAGGCGATGTTAACAACCTGGAAGTCGCCGCCCGAGGAGCAGGGTGGAGTCAGCCCGCTGGCGCAAGCCCAGTCGCCATTGTTGTAGAACAACTGCCCGACGTAGGTCACTTTCGGAAACCGCGGCGGGTTCAGTGGGGTGTGCCAGTTTGCCGCCTTCACGCCGTTAAACGATGCTCGAATGGTGGTATCGGTGAACTGGCCTTTGTCAGCCGGGAGTCCGCCGCCACCGGGGTATGTGGTCGTAGCGTCATAGAGCGGACCTTGTGTCAGCAACTGAACATCACTCAAGCCTAGATCCTGGGGTGTGTTGGGATTGTTGTCATAGATGACCGTGACGCCGTCGGGCCCGATGAGCTGGAGTTCCAACCCAATGACTTCGTTGGGGAGGCCGGTGGTTCCTCCGGCTTTGGGCGAATGCCCAGCCATGGAGTAGCTGTAGACGCTGTTCCTGTAGCCTGTTACGAACCAGCTATTGAAACACGGGATGCTCAGGAAACCGGTGCAATTGTGGTACTGGGCGCCCTTCTGTTGCTTCGCAATCAGATTGTTGAGCGCGGGCGTGAGATGGTTCTGCGCCTTGTACGCTGCCAGGCGGTAGTCGTCCGGCCCCAACATCTTGATCGGGCCCTTTACCGGTGTGCCATGTGTGGTTGATTTGAGATAGACCTTCTTGGTGGCGGCAAAGCCGGCCAGCGCACCGAAAGTCAGGGCTAGAATACAAAACAGTCCTGCAACTTTTCGCATAGCTTGAATTACCTCTCTCCGCAATTCGGTTGTGGCGCGGCGGGTCACCGCTGGCAACGCCATTTAGGGGCCACGGGCCCATCCTGTGGCCAAGTCCTTGTCATACGCCGAAAACAGTTTCGGCCGAGTCTAGTTCGACGTACTCCCCAAGGGTCGGCGCTAGCGGGCCATCTTGCGACGGACGGCACCAGCCACACCCAGCAATCCAGTGCCAAGCAGAGCGAGTGAGCCCGGCTCGGGAACCGTGGACTGCGTCAAGCTAACCGCGTCGATGGCGAAGTCATTGGGACCGCCTACTCCGACGTCGGTGATGACGATGCTAGTGATGTTGGAACCGGTCAGGTCGCCAACGCCCATGAACAGAGCTGATCCGTCAGCGTTGGGGTTGCTGACACCAGGCATTGTCAAGGAGAACAAGAGGTTAGCCCCGTTGTAAACGCTGAGCGTAGCGCTAAAGGCCCCATAAAAGTTGTCCTGTATCTCGAAACCGACGCTGGAAACTCCCGACGCGAATGCGATGGTGAGCGGTGACGGACCGTTGCCATAAGCATTGCCGTTGTACAGCAGGTTTTCACCGGAATCGAAGTTGCCATTCCAGCTCCCGAAGCCGCAGAAGCAGGATTGGACAAACGTTACCATTATGGGTCCCGGAACTGAAGCCACCGCGCCCAAACCATTGAACGACGTTACCGAGGCCGGACTGCCAATGAAAGTGAAGTCGGGACCGAGCTGCCCCCAGTCAATGATGTCCGTCGCGTTCTGCGCAGCCCGTGTCGCAAAAGTGGTGAAGCTGTCGGCGCTGGCAAACGACGCGAAGCACAGCACCGCAATAGTCAAAAGCAGAAGCTTTTTCTTCACTGTTCCTCCTGAAATTCAGTGATTCCAACCGCAACAAATTGTGATGTAAGTTTTGAAACCCTAACCCGCGCCGCTCCAGAAGAACGGTGAAGCAGGCGCAATCTTAGAGACAGCGTGCAACCTTAAATGCACGTTAACTACCAGAACTTATGCCAGTTAAGTCTTTCATTTTCAGTAAAATAGAAAAATAGCACCCGGCACAGAAGTGCAAACGATTGCATACAAGTGGACACTGCTTGGGCAAATAGAAATTGTCCCGCTACCACATGCCACAAAAGTGCGTACTCACTAAACAGGGAGTGAAAGAGTCATGAAGGAGAGATGAACAAGGCAGCCCCGATCACAGTTCGGCACTGGCAGATTCCGGGATTACTGGATGCGGGCGAGCTCTTTGGAGTAGAGCTGGTTGTGAGGGAACTCTGTGGCCAGGCCGGCAAGAAGCACCCGGGCGGTGTTCTTGTCCTTGTCGCGCAGCGCGGCGACGGCCAGCAGTAAACGGGCAAAGGGAGCCAGGTAGTATCCCTTTTCGGCCGTAAGTCGCAGCCGCTGGATGCCTTCATTTTTATCGGTTTGCGAACCCGTCATACGTAACACCCAGCGCACCGGAGCCGGAGAGGTGCTGAGCAGGTAGTTCTCCACCCCGACCGCAAGGAACGCGTCGTAGCACATGGGATCGACCGCCAGAAGCTGCTGGGCAGTGACGCGCGAGGTCTTCATGAAGCCAAGGCTGGCGAGATTGCGCTTCTCGATCATGGCGGTGTAGTCGCCACGCAATCCGTTGGCCAGTACCCGCGCAAACAGGGCGTTGGCGTTGCTTGGCGACGTGGCTAGCACCTTGCTTACCAACTCGTCGCTGCGGTTGAGCTCATTGTCGAACGCGACCTTCACCGCCGGGTCGGGCTTCTGCTGCGAACGGCTGTCGAACTTGCGATCATCGGTGAAGAGGTCTGATTCCAGGATCTGGAGGCGGTTGAATTCAGCGAAAAGATAGGCGGCTGCATCGGCCACATAGCCCAGCGGGTCGTCGCCGTGAGTCGCTTGGTACTGGTGAAATGTGCCATGCGCGCCGGAGAAATCGAGGTTGTACATCTGGCGAAATCCGCGGTCGAGTTCCGGCTGGGGCACTACGCGGTTGGGCGTTTCGGCTGCCGCTAAACTAGTGCAGGCCAGCCACAAGAATGCCGTAGCCGTGAGTTTCGTGATTTGGCGAGTTAAGTACAAAATTCACACCTGGGGACAATAACGATGTCTGGACGCTGGTGGCTTTAACCCGAGTTTCGGTCCCGCGCCGCGTTCCCGTACAGGTATGTTGATTCGGACATCCCGGCAAAGGATCGAGGTAAATCATAACCTTTTGCAACATTTTGACAACTGAGCGCCCGGTTGAATGCCTCGCGTCATTCCACCCACTGGAAAGCCTGTGGTCGTACCCAGGCTGAGTCGTCCAAAAGACGTTTTGAATTGTCGCATGCGATTTGCGGCCTGGACAGGTAAAATCAAAGAGCGCACGCCCGTTAGCATTTGTTTTGATCTGGCCGGATCCCCAACCCCGGGAATGGGGCGCGAGGCCCGGCTCGCGCGACCGTACTTGGCGGCAAAACGATCGGACCAGACCGCCCGGCGACGCACATCCATAGGCCGGATCTTTTCTGCGCGGGAAATGAGTCTCTGACTTTGGGCCAGATACGGCAATCCAGGCCGCGTATCTTACCGTAGGTTTAGTGATACGAATGCTCCGCTTCCCCCCATCGCGGTCGAGCCTTACCCGAACTGCAGTCCGATGTTCGCTCTGCCGGTTCGCGCGCCTGAGCGGGTTGGCGTTGTTCTGTTTGCTGACGTTCGGCCTGGCGCTGGCTTCGGACCAGCCTACGGCGGTGCAGATCTTGGTCCTGGACGAAAAGAACCAGCCCGTAGCCGAAGCTACGATTTCCGTCATGCGGGGCGACGAACCGGTGAGCACGGCTGCCACCGACTCCGTCGGCAAAGCGACTGTGACGTTGCCGTCGTCCGGCACCTACCTGCTCAATGTCAGCAAGAAGGGTTACCTCAGCACGGGAACCTCCGTGGACGCAGTCGCCAGCGAGAACCCGCAAACCGTCGATGTTGTTCTGAACTCGGTGGCGCTCAGCCAACAATCGGTCGACGTGAAGGGTGATGGCGCGAACGCAGCGACTGACGACAGCGGCATGCAGCAGGACCTTCCGGCCGCGCAAGCCAAGGTGTCGCCGACGCACCCGGTGACGCTGACCGATGCGCTGCCGCTAATTCCCGGCATCGTCCGCGGACAGGACGGCAGCGTGAAGATCGCGGGCATGGGCGAGGACCACAGCGCGCTGCTAATCAACTCGGTGGACGTGACCGATCCGGCGACCGGTAACTTTGGACTCAGCGTTCCTATCGACAGCGTACAGACCGTTGAAGTCTCGGTCATGCCCTACCTGGCGCAGTACGGGCGATTCACCGCCGGCGTGGTAACGGCCGAGACGCGCCGCGGCGGCGACAAATGGGAGTACAGCCTCAACGATCCGATGCCCGACTGGCGCATCCGCAGCGACCATCTCGTTGGCGTAAAAGATGCCACCCCGCGCTTCAACCTCAGCGGGCCGGTGGTCAAAGACAAACTGTACTTTCTGGAAGGCGCCGAATACCTGCTCTACAAGGTCGGAGTGCGAACGCTGCCGTATCCGGAGAACCAGACAACCTCGCAAGCCGTGAATTCGTTCACGCAGATGGACTGGATCATCAACAAGGACCAGACGCTGACCGCCAGCCTGCACTTTGCTCCCCACACCACGGATTACGTGGGACTGAACTTCTTCGATCCGCAGCCGGTGACGCCGAATGCGGACTTCCACGAGTCGACAGCAGCAATCATGCACCGTTGGTCGCTGGGAGGAGGGCTGTTACAGAGCACGCTGGCGGAAACCAGCGTGAGCAGTAACGTTACGCCACAGAATTACTGGCAATTGATGGTGCTGCAGCCGACCGGAAATTCGGGAAGCTACTTCAGCCAGGAGTCGCGCAACTCCAGCCGCTACGAGTGGATTGAAAATTACACTGTGAAGCCGCTGCATTTCCTGGGCGACCACACCATTCAAATTGGCTCGGTGGTAGGTCACAGCGAGAACATGGGCCAGTTCTATGCGCGCCCGGTTTTGCTCCAGAACAGCAATGGTGCGCCGCTGCAGCGGATCGATTTCCTAGGCGGCAAGCCGTTTGATCTTTCGGACTGGGAGCCAGCATTCTTCGTGCAGGACCACTGGGTATTGAACTCGCACCTGGCGTTCGACGCGGGTGTGCGCTACGAAGAGCAAACGATTACATCGACTACCCGCACGGCTCCGCGCGGAGGGTTCGTGTGGTCGCCGGACAGCGGCAAGACAACCCTCCGGGGTGGCATGGGCATCTTCTATGACTCGGTTCCGCTGGATATCTACGCGTTCGACAGCTATCCCTCGCAGCGTATTACGACCTATGGCGCCGATGGGCTGCCCGTGGGGCCGCCCATCCATTACATCAACCTGACCGACCAGGCGGTGCAGTCCAAGTTCCCGTTCATCGACCGCAAGAACAAGACCGGCAACTTCGCGCCCTACAGCGTAGCCTGGAATGTAGAAATGGAGCGCACCATCAACCGCATGCTGACGGTGCGGCTGAAGTTCCTGCAAAGCTGGGCAGACGGCATGATTACGCTGCAACCGGAAGTCGTGGACAAGCGCAATGCGATGGTGCTGGGGTCGGGCGGCTCCGCCGAGACTCGGCAGGCGGAATTTACCTCGCGGATCGGTGCGAATGGCAATCGCCAGTTTTACTTCTCCTACGTTCGGCAATATGCCTACGGCGACGTCAGCAGCGCGAGTTCGTATCTGGGCAACTTTCCTTACCCGGTGGTGCGCAGCGGACTGGTTTCGGCGCTACCCAGCGAGATTCCCAACCGCTTCCTGCTCTGGGGAACGTATTCGCTGCCCAAGAAGTTCATGGTGAATCCGCATCTTGAGTTGCGGAATGGATTTCCTTATCAACCTACCGACCCGCTACAGCAGTGGGTACAGACGACCGGTCCGCAATACCGCTACCCACGCTACTTCTCGGCCGATGTGGCCATCGCCAAGGACTTCAAAGTGCGGGAGACGCACGCGGTGCGGCTTACAGGGACGGTGCTGAACCTGACCGACCACTTCAACCCGCTACAGGTGCACTCGAATATCGGCGATCCGCAGTATGGACAGTTCTTCGGCAACTACGACCGCAAGTACCTGCTGGATTTCGATTTTCTGTTCTAGGCAGCTTCGGCAAGCCGTCAACTATCGCTAAGGCAGACAAACCATCGCTTCACGGAACCATGCACAATCGGGTCGCAGCGGACACCTCTCGCAGAGCGGTGAAGTGCGCTTGCAAAGTTCCTGTCCGTGCTGCCGCAGAAGCTGGTGGGCACGGATGAGTGCCTCGCAACTCGCAGGTAACTGCGGCGCCAGGGCTAGCTGCACCGCTTTGTACATCGTGGCGTAATTGCGATGCTCTGGCGTGTAGCCCAGACGAACCAGTACCCGCAGGCCGTTGGACTCCAGCGCAAGAATGGGATGGCGCCTATTGAACAGAAGGATCTTCTCGGCGGCCGGCTCGCCAATCGCCGGAAATTTCCGCAGGTCTCTTTTCGCTGCGGCCAGAGGCTTTTCCAAGGTGGATGAGAGGTCGTCGCCAAAATCATCACGCGCGATCTCCGCGGCTTTCCGCAGCTTTGCGACCGTGTTGTCCGCCACAATGCCTTTGCTGGCGATGGCGAGCAGCGTGCTGTCCTTGGCCTTGCGGATGGCAGCGGGAGTCAGCCCGACCTTAGTCCGCAATTCTGCGAAGGCCTCGGCGCGTTTCGCGTCGCTTGCGAGGTAGGCGATGTTCTCCCACAGAACCATGGCGAACGGTTCGGTCACGTGCGGCGGCGCAGGCTCGCCATAGAGCTGCACCAGCCGGTCAATCAGAGTCGCGAACGGGAGCAGGCGCAAAGGCATTGCGAGAGATTATCCTCCGAAATCCGTCGGGTGACTGAGATTCGACGGGGATCGCTGCCGTAGTTGAGTCGCGTCGCGCAACCAGATAAGCTCCTATCCATTACGTTACTTCGTGACGATCGGGGAAAAGGAAATGTTGAAGTTCCGCAGCTTGAGGATTGCGTTCGCGCTGCTGATCGCCGCGCTGAGCGGTGTGACGTTGTTCGCTGCCGCTAATCAGGCCGGTGGTCAAGGCGACTCCGCGCGCCTGAAACCCGCCTACCGCTTCGAGCGCAGCAAATGGATTTACGTCCACCTGGAAGGAACGCCGGCCGACATCGGCTATCAGCACGGCTACCTGCTGGCCCCCGAGATCGCGGATGCATTCAACGTGGTGAAGTTCAAAGACACGCGCCGCACCAAGCGCGATTGGGAATTCTTCCGCAACGTCGCACAGAACATCCTGTGGCCCCACATTGACGCCGAATATCAGCAGGAATTGCAGGGCATCGCCGACGGCTTGAAGGACCACGATGTTTCGATGGACGTGTGGGACGTGGTCGCGCTGAACGCGATGGAGGAAGTTCCGGACTACTACGTGCCGACGCTCGATCGCCAGGAAAAGCGCGCCGGCGCTCCCAAGTTGACAGCTCCGGGCAATTGCAGCGCCTTCGTCGCCACCGGATCGATGACAAAAGACCATAAGCCGGTGATCGCGCACAGCAACTGGACCGACATCGCGACCGGCACTCGCTGGACCATCATCTTCGACATCGTGCCCACGCACGGCTATCACATCATTCAGGACGGCTTCCCGGGCATCATCGTGAGCGACGATGACTTCGGCATCAACTCGGCGGGCCTGATGGTCACCGAAACCACCATCACCGGATTTTCACTATTCGATCCCAACGGCATCCCGGAGTTCGTGCGTGCACGCAAGGCGCTGCAGTACTCCAGCTCGATCGATCAGTACGTGCAGATTATGCTCGACGGCAACAACGGTGGCTACGCCAACGATTGGCTGCTTGCCGACAACAAGACAGGCGAAGTCGCGCGCTTCGAACTCGGACTGAAGATGCATCGTGTATGGCGGACGAACGACGGATACTTCGTGGGCTCGAATTTCCCCAGTGATCCGGAATTCATTAAGAAAGAGACGGATTTCAATCCCAAAAACATGGGCAGCTCCATGAATGCCCGTCATATGCGCTGGGAGCAGTTGATGAAGACGAACAAAGGACAGATCGACGTCGCGATGGCGCAGAGTTTTCTGGCCGATCACTGGGACACCTACGAGAAGAAAGAGGACCGCGATGAACGCGCGCTGTGCGGCCACGTCGCAAACTCGCCGCGCGGCGTGCCGGAGTGGGGAAATCCTCCGTACAATCCCGACGGCGCGGTGACGGCGCAGGCAGCCGACAGCAGCTTGGCCAACCGCATGACCCTGCGCGCGCGCGCCGGGTATCCCTGCGGCGAAGACTTCCTGGCTGAGCCGTTTCTGAAAGCGCATCCTGAATTCGAGTGGGAGCGGCCCGTGCTGCAGGACATGAAGGGCAATCCCTGGGCGGAATTCAAGGCGGGAGAAAAACGGTAGGGTCGGGTTAATTCTCCGAAGAGAGAAGCAGCCACGGATCTGCGAACAGGTTCTGTCACTTCGGTTGCGCAGGCCCGATAGGAGTAACCCGTATGAGAAGTATGTGCGCCTTCCTGTTGGTTCTCGTTGGCCTCACGTCAATGAGTTGCGCCCAGAACGCTGGAACAACGGCTGTGCCCGGAGCTTTCGTATTTCATTAAGCGTCACATTCAAAACCAGTTAATCGAAGACTTGCTGGCGTCAGCCGATCGGCCGCCATCTCTCTTGAATTTCTCCGCAACTTATGTGTTGTAACAACATCTGTCATAACAGGTAATTTAACAACCGATGGCTGAAAGGAGCAACTCATGTTTCGCAAACTGATTTCAACTTCCGATGACTACACCTACACGATGGTGCGCCTGGTGCTGGGCGTGGTGTTCTTCGCGCACGGCGCTCAAAAGATGCTGGGATGGTTCGGCGGCTACGGCTTCTCTGGCACCATGAATTTCTTCACGCAAATGATGCACATTCCCGCGCCGTTGGCGTTCCTCGCCATCTGTGCTGAGTTCTTCGGCGGGCTAGGACTGCTCGTCGGACTGCTAGGCCGCGTCGCCGCGTTTGGCATCACCATGAACATGCTGGTCGCGATCTTCGCTGTCCACATCCACAACGGTTTCTTCGCCAACTGGACGGGCCAGCAAAAGGGTGAAGGGATTGAATATCACTTGCTGGCGATCGCGCTCCTGCTTGTCGTGATGATCAAGGGTTCGGGCGCGCTGTCGATCGATCGTGCACTCAGCAAGTAACCATCGCCGCCGTTGCAGTAGGGGTCCCCATGCCGAACAGGATGTTGGAAGAGATCAAGCAGACCAGGCCATTCACCAGCCGGCAAGAAGAAGCGGCATTAAACATACTGTACACGTCCGACGCGCTGAAGCGCGGCGGGGAGGCGCTGCTGAAACGGCATGGGATCAGCTCCGCCCAGTACAACGTGCTGCGGATCCTGCGTGGCGCGGGAGCGCGAGGCCTTCACTGCAGTGGTATCGCCGAACGCATGATCACAGCCGAGCCTGACGTAACCCGACTGCTCGCGCGCATGGAAAAGCTCGGCTTGCTGGTGCGGCAGCGCGGAATCGAAGACCGCCGGGTGGTGACCGTCACCGTCACCGAGCGGGGCTTGCGGTTGTTGCGTGAGGTGGAGCAGCCGCTCCGCCAATTGCAGGAGCAGCAGTTCGCTTTGCTAAGTGACGTTGAGCTCGATGAGCTGATTGCCGGGCTGGAGAAGGTGCGGGAGTCGATTGCGGGAGGGATTAAGACGTTGTGAGGCTGCCCCTCAACTCCGATGCGGCAACTGCACCGTCACAACGCAGCCGTGCGTATCTTTGCGGTTGGCCAGTTCGATGGAGCCGCCATGGGCTTCGGCTATCTGTTGCGAAAGTACCAACCCGATGCCCGAGCCTCCCTGCTTGGTGGTATAGAAGGGCACAAACGCATTGCTGGGGTTAAGCAACCCAATGCCATTATCTTCCACGATGAGCAGAACACTGGTGTCGTTCTGCTGCCAGCGCACCACCACTTCTGGATCGGCGCCCGGGGAAACAGCGCTTGCGGCCGCTGTAGAATGCGCCTGTTCCAGCGCCGAGTCCACCGCATTACGCACCAGGTTGATCAGCATCTGCTCGATCAGGTCCGGATCGATCATCAGAACCAGGTCAGGCCCCTGCGCAACGCGAACCGGCAGCCGGGTTTCGAGGATTGCCACTCGCTCCGCCAGGGGACGCAATTCCGCAGGCTGTAATTTCGGTGACGGCATCTGCGCCAGCCGCCGGTACGATTGCAGAAACCGATGCAACGACGCGGTACGTGACTCAATAATCTCAAGTCCGCGCTGAAAATCGCTCTTTGTCACCTCGGGCAAGTCGAGTTGTGGAAGCCGTGTCGCCAGGCTACCCGCGATCGACATGATCGGTGCCAGCGAGTTGTTGAGTTCGTGCCCCAACACACGGATCAGGCGCTGCCATGCGCTACGCTCTTCGTCGCGCAGCGCCCGGCTGACGTCAGACAGCACAATCAAGGTGTGAGGAACGCCGTTCTGGCGAAACGAACGCTTGCGCACCATCCAGCGCGCGTTGGGTGTGGAGTACGGCAACGCCACCAGGGTCGCGTTGCGCGCCTCGAAGCAAGGGTCGAGACCCAACTCGCTGGCTGTCTTGCCGAGCATTCGCGCCGCCGCCTGCTGCAGCAGGCGCTCGCCGGCGGCGTTCACCAGCCGCAGCGATTGTTCAGGATCGAAGGTGAAGAGCGGCACATCGATCTCGTCAACCACGCGGCGCAGCAGCGCCGTCGTCTCGATTGTCTGGATGCGCTGCTCGGTAAGAATGTCGGCGAGCGTGTTGATCTCCAGCGACAGCTCACCCAAGGCGTCGTTGGGATTGGCTCCGCGAGCACGAAACGAGTAGTCCTCCTCGCGCAGCGCGCTCACCACATTCGACAAGGTCTGCAAAGGGCGAACGATCTGCTCCAGCAGTGCCAAGGTGAGAACGAACCATAGAAAAAATTCCAGAATAGTAAGCGCGACCTTCGCGTCGCGGACCCAAGGCTGGGTCCAGATCAGAATGGTGGCGATGACAACGCCCGGAAGCGCCGCGAGAACGGCGAAGATGGCGATGCGTCGTTCGAAGATCAGCCGGTAAGGTTTGAACTGCTCGGTAGCATGGTGGTCGCGTTGGCGGTAACCGCTGCCCGAGCTAGAGTCCATAGCGCTCCATGCGGCGATAGAGTGCGCCGCGGCTCAGCCCGAGCGCCTCGGCGGCCTGGCTCACGTTGCCGTGGAAGCGCTGCAAGGCTTTGCGCACGAGGATACTCTCGACTTCTTCGATGCTCAGTTCTTCCAGGTTCTGCCCCTGCAACCGCTGCAAGTTCAAGCCGAGATCAGAGACCTGAAGCTCGTCGCTGTGGGCCATCAACACGGCGCGCTCCAGCGTGTGCTCCAGTTCGCGCACGTTGCCGGGCCACGCATACTGCATCATGGTCTGCATCGCGGCAGCCGCGAATCCGCGAACTTGCACGCGATAGCGCGCGGCATAGCGCGCCAGGAAGTGCGCCGCCAGCGCAGGAATATCTTCACGACGCTCGCGCAACGCAGGCAGGTGGATCTCCACGGTGTTCAACCGGAACAGCAGGTCTTCGCGAAACAGTCCCGCGGCAATCGCCGAACTGAGGTCGGAGTTGGTGGCGGAAATCACCCGTACATTCACCCGCTTGGTGCGCGATGAACCCACGCGCTCGATCTCGCCCGTCTCCAGCACACGCAACAGTTTTGCCTGCTGACGCATGGGGACGTTGCCGATCTCGTCGAGAAAGATAGAACCGTTGTCGGCCAATTCGAAGCGTCCGATGCGATCGGTTCGAGCGTCGGTGAATGCGCCCTTCACGTGTCCGAATAACTCGCTCTCAAAGGTGCCCTCAGGAAGCGCGCCGGTATTGACGGCCACCAGCGGCAGGGAAGCCCGCGGCGACAGAATGTGCAAAGTCCGCGCGACGACTTCTTTGCCCGTGCCGTGCTCTCCGGTGACCAGCACGTTGGCATCGGAGGGACCGATGCGCGACATGGTTTGCAGCACAGGTTGCATCGAGGGGGCGGAGGCGATGAAATCAGGGGCGCCCTCGGCTCGCAGCAGGCGGGCCTCAGCTTCGAGATGCTGGGTGCGCTGCAGTGCGCGATGCAATTCCACCTGGGTGCGAATGATGGCCAGCAGCCGCTCGTTTTCCCACGGCTTCTGAATGAAATCGCGCGCGCCCCGGCGCATGGCTTCGACGGCCAGTCCGACGTTGCCCCACGCGGTCATGACGATGACCGGAATGCTGCTGTCGAAGGCCACGATTTGCGACAGCAGATCGAGACCTTCCTGTCCGGAAGTAGTATCGCGGGTGTAGTTCAGGTCGATGAGCACCGCATCGTAAAATTCGCAGGCCAGCGACTCGCGCACGGCTCCCGGAGATTTCGCGGTATCAACTACGAAGCCCTCGGGGCGAAGCAGCAGTTCGATAGCCTCGAGGATATGAGACTGATCGTCGGCCGCGAGGATGCGTCCGGCACGCACCAGTTCTTTGCTGTCGCTGCCGGCATCGTTGAGCTCGGCGCGGTTACTTTGTGTTTGGGCCCTGGCCAACGTTCACTCCCTGGGGCGCGACGCCATCGACCGCGTCCTGAACTTGAATTCCATTATCCGCCAGAGTGGTACCGGTGGCGCGCTGCAACTCGACCTTCGACTTCTGGTAGGCGGTGTTAGCGTTCACCAGGTCGAGCTCCGCTACAGCGAGATCGCGCTGCGCGGTCAGCGTCTGGAAGCTCGATCCTGCACCCAGGTCCTGCTCCTTCTGCATGATGGTGAAAGTCTTCTGCGCTAAGTCGCGGGCCTTGCGCGCCGCCTGCACGCGCGCGCGGCTCTGCTCCAGTGCATATTGCGCATTGCGTACTTCGATGCGAATCTGCTTCTTGAGCTGCTGCTGGCGAAGTTCCGCCTGGCGATACTCCAGCTCGGACCGGTACTGATCGGCCTTGGCCACGCGGTTCCGAATCGGAATATTGAGGTTCAATCCGACGAAGTAATCCGGAGACGTGCCGTTGTACGCGTTGTCGAAGGCGCCCCAGAAATTGGTGGGCAAGGTAGACATGTTCGTCGTGTAGTAGGCAGGATTCAACTCACCCGCTAGACCCGTACCGCCATAGAATCCGACCAGCGACAACTGGGGCAACAGCGCGTTCTTCGCTGCCTGACGGCTGATCTGCCGGTTCACCAGATCGATGTCTGACTCGGCCAGGTCAGCCCGGCCCGTCAGCGCTTCAGTGATCAGCTCCTGCAGCGCCTTGTCCGTCTGTACGTCTGCTGGCTCGGAGCGGTCAGTAGGAATCACCGGCATCGATTCCAGCACAGGATCGTCAAGGTTCTTGGTGATCGCGTTCTTCATCAGCGATTCCTGCAGTTGCAGCGTTGTCTTAGCGATCAGCAGGTCCTGGTCGCGGCGCGATACTTCGGCTTCAGCGCGCAGCACGTCCATCGCCGGCACCGCTTCAAGCTGCAACTGCTTTTGTGCGTTGGAGAGACTTTGCTGGGCGAACGAATAAGACTGCTCGGTGACACGTTCCGCCTCGTACGCACTCACCAGGTCCCAGTACATATTGGAGATCTGCGTGATGGTAGCGACCACCTGGTCCTTGAAGGCGATGTCGGAGATTTTCTTGTTGTTCCTGGCAATGCGCAGAAAACGTAGGTTCGGGCCAAGTCCCGCGCCGGCCAACAACTGCTGCTGAACGGTCACGCGATAATACGACCCAAGCGACGGACTGAGGTTGCTAAAAATGCTGTTTGTTGTCTGGCGATTGTTTTGCGTTTCAAAACTGATACTGGTTCCCGTGGCAAACGCCTGCTGGTAGGAAAGATTGAATATGCCGGTGTTCTGCTGCAGCGACGGCACGCCATAAATCTGCAAATTGGCCAGTGGCTGCGTCAGGTGCTCGATGCCCATATTGCCTGTGATCGCCGGATCGTACGACTGCACGGGGGCACCAACACCCAATGTCGATTGCACCAAACCTGCTGCGCCTGCACCCGCTCCGCCTGCGCCGCCTGTGGTGCCGCCTGCGCCTGCACCGGGAGCGCCGGTGCCAAAACCTCCAACGCCTCCGCCAGGCGTTCCCTGCACCACGCCGGTGTTGACGCCGCGGAACGATCCGCCCGCCTTGGTGCGAAGAATGTCGGTGTCGGCGATGGGCAGGTTGTAGCGCGCGATGGCCACGTCAAGGTTGTTCTCAATGGCCAGCGAAATCGCGTCGGTCAGCGAGATGTACAGCTTGCCCTCACGAATGAGCTGATCCAGCCGCTTCGAGTTCGTCAACGTGGGTTCGGGCACCGTGCTCGGGAGGTATGCGCCAAACGGCTCCCACGAATGCGGCATGGCAAGCTGCGGCGGCGTCTGGATATGCGTCTGCACCGGAGCATTCGGGGTCGTCGCTTGAGCTGGAGCTGGGGCCGGGGCCGTCTGCTGTGGCTGAGCACTGACCAGCAGCGAGCACAAAAACGTCACGAGTAGTGGGGACCGCGAACAGCGCTCGGTCATGAGCGGACCGCCTGACCCGTCGAAGCCAGATTTGGATCGCCGGTGTCGCTGACCATCCAGCCATCACTGAGATGGATCGTGCGGCTCCCATAGGACGCATTTACGTCGGAGTGCGTGACCTGCACAATCGTCGTGCCCTGGCGATTGAGCTCGCTGAAGAGTTCCATGATCTCCTTGGCTTGGCTGGAGTGCAGGTTTCCTGTGGGCTCATCGGCCAACAACAACGCGGGCTTGTGAATGACCGCGCGAGCGATGCCCACGAGCTGTTGCTGTCCACCCGACAACTGGCTGGGATACAAGTCTTTCTTGGCCACGATCTGAAAGCGGTCGAGCGTGTCGGCCACCATGGCCTGACGTTCGCTGCGCGCGATGTCTTTGTAGGTCAGGGGGAGATCGATGTTCTCCGCTACGGTGAGATCGTCAAGTAGGTGATAGCTCTGGAACACCATTCCGATATTGCGCTTTGCCAACTCACTGCGGTCCTTGCGCTTCATCAGGTGGACAGGCTGTTCGCGAAACCAGTACTCACCCGCCCATTGGTCATCGAGCAGTGCCAGCGCGTTCAGCAGCGAAGACTTGCCGGCCCCCGAGGGCCCCATGACGGTGAGAAACTCGCCTTCGGGAATGGTGAGGTCGATGCGGCGAAGCACCCAGGTCTCACCCGCTGCGGTCTTGTAACTACGTTCGAGGTTCTTTAGTCGGATCATAATGGTTACTGGTGACTGGTAACTGGTAGTTAGTCGTCCGCATTTTCGCCACAGCCCCGCCTGATCGCGACACCAGCGGGTGCCGCTCCAGCCGTAAATAGCAAGGATGTAAGCGTTCGCCGGTCGGCAACCAGTTACCAGTTACCAGCCACCGGCGTTCAGCTACCTATTGTGTCTCCTGCATCAGCCTGCGAAGCTCATCTTCGGCCACAACTTTGCCGTCGAAGAGATGCACTTCGCGCTCGGCGTGGGCGGCGAAGCGCGGATCGTGCGTCACCATGCAGATGGTGGAACCTTCGCGATGTAGCGTCTGCAATAGCTCCATCACGGCTTCGCCATTGCGGGAGTCGAGGTTTCCGGTAGGCTCGTCAGCCAGCAGGATGGAGGGCGAACCGGCGAGGGCGCGCGCCACCGCAACACGCTGTTGCTGACCGCCGGAGAGTTGCGATGGATAGTGCCGCAGGCGATGCGCCATGCCGACCCGCTCCAGCGACTCCAGCACGCGGCGCTTGCGCTCCACGGAGGGCATGCCGTCGCGATAGGTGAGCGGCAACTCGACGTTCTCGTACACTGTGAGGTCACCGATCAGGTTGAAACTCTGAAAGATGAAACCGATCTCGCGATTACGAATCCGCGAGCGGTCGGCGAAGTCCAGCTTGTCAACCGTCGAGCCGTTCAATTGGTATTTGCCATCGGTCGGAGTGTCGAGCAACCCGATGATGGACAACAGGGTTGACTTGCCGCAGCCCGACGGGCCCGACATGGCTACGTACTCGCCCTTGGCGATGGTCAGATGCACTCCGGCGAGGGCGTGGGTTTCGACTTCGTCGGTGTAGAAAACCTTGGTGAGGTTCTCGATTTCGATAAGTGGGGTTCCTGTATCGCTCATAGTTTTTTCCGTTCTCTCGAGGTGAAAGTCTTTTCCGGTCCCTACCTGACTATTTCGCCCTGCTCGGGTTGATCCGTTAGCAACGTGCCGTAGCGTCGTCAACTGGCAACTGGCAATTGGCAAGTGTTTTCTAATCCAGCTTTACGCGGTCCGTGTTGTCCCACCGCGACATGTCAGACAGAATCACGGTGTCGCCTTCCTTCAGTCCGGTATCGATCTGGATCAGGTTCACCGACGCGCGGCCAGTCTTTACTTGGGTCCGCGAGGCGCCATTCCCTTCGCGATCCAGCACGAACATCGAAATCGTGCTGTTCTCCTGACCGAACGCCGGACGCCCGACGTACAACACGTTCTCAAGCTTCTCCAGATCGATGGTTCCATCGACGCTGAGGTCTGGACGAGCGCCCTTGGGCAACTCGCCTGTCAGTGATACGTCAACCGTGACCGTTCCGTTCTGTACGGCGGGATCAACCCGGCTTACCGAGCCGGCAATGATCCCGTTATGGGTGTCAATCGAGGCCGGCTCGCCAATCTGCACGTCGCGCGCCTGGGTCTCAGGAATCTTCAGTTCAGCCATCAAGTGATTAGGCTGCACAATCTTAGCCAGTTCCGTGCCCGGCAGGACGTGTTGTCCCACCTGCAACGGCATCTCGACCAGCACTCCCGCGACGCCGGCCCGCACCCTGAGCTTGTCGAGCTGCTTCTGCTTCAGGCCCGCCAGCGCCTGCATCTCCTCCACCTTGGACTGCTGCACTGCCAGTTGCGAGGCGATCGCTTGCCGGTTGATCTTCAGTCGCTCATCTTCGATCTGGTTGCGGGTGACCAGCTCGTCGGCCTTGCCCTGCGACGCTTTTGCCGTCAGGCCCGACACCACGCCCAAGTCGTAGAGGGCTTTGTCGGTCTGCGCCTGCCGCTGTGCCTCGTTGTAATCGGCATTGACCGTAGCCGCCCCTGCGCGTTGCGTCATCAAGTCGCTATCGAGCTTGACCTTCAGGCTCTGGTACTCAGCTTGCGCCGCCTTCACCTGCAGCTGCGCATCTACCGCTTCCTGCTCGAGTTGCGGATTGGCCATCTCGACCAGGATGGTGTCTGCCTCGACTTCCGATCCGGGCAGCTTCACGATTCGGAGGACGGTTGCCTCAGTTTCGGCGGGAATCTGCAGCACATCTTCGCGACTCGGAACTAGCGATCCCAGGCCGCGCACCTGGCGCAGCATGGAGCCGCGCTTCACGGTATCAGTCCAAATGGTGGCGCGCTCGACGGTCGGCGCAGCCGGCTTCAGCCGGGCGACACCTACAGTCAGCGCTACTACAAGAAGAAGGCCGAGGCCACCCCATAGAATCTGGCGGCGGCGCTTTTGTTGCTTAAATTCGGGACGGGCGATATCCATTGCACTGATGAAAGAGCAACTGGGTAGCCAATTCAGATTCCCCCTACTTTGTTGAATCAGAACCGGTTAGGTAAGAGTCAGTTTCATATCGGGAAACCCCGGTGTCCTGCGTCGGATTAATGTGTTCATTTCCGGACAGTGGGCGAGGGCGTCTAGCCTTTGCCACTGGGTATCTGCTATGAATCGCATAGTAAGTTACGATAATCACTGCGGCTGATGCCGCTGGCTGCGTATCCGTAATGTCCGCCTCTGTCACTGAAACTCAGGTCACTCCCAGCCGAGAGGCGACAGCGCCGCAGCGGTTGTTTTCGCTCGACATTTTCCGGGGTTCCACCATCGCGGCCATGATCCTGGTGAACAATCCCGGGAACGACTTCCCCTACGCGCCGCTGGAACACTCCAAATGGAATGGTTGGACACCGACCGACCTCATCTTCCCATTCTTCCTCTTTATTGTCGGCGTGTCCCTCACGCTGTCGTTTCGCTCGCGCATGCGGCGCGGCGAATCGCCGCGCGTCCTGCTGCTTCACTCCGTGCACCGCTGCGTGATTATCTTTCTCATAGGTCTGTCCCTGAACGGCTTCCCCTACTTTCACCTCAGCAGCTGGCGCGTGGCCGGGGTCCTGCAGCGAATCGCAATTGCGTACCTTGCGGCGGCGCTGATTACGTTGACATTTAAGGCACGCGGAATCGCCATCTGGACCGCCAGCCTGCTCCTCGGATATTGGATCGCGATGCGGTTCATCTCAGTGCCCGGCTTCGGAATGCCCGTCCGGGACATCCCCCTGCTCTCTCCCGATGCGAACCTGAGTTGGTATCTCGACAGCCGATTCCTGCCCGGCAGGATGTACGAGGTCACCCGCGATCCCGAGGGCATTCTCAGCACCTTTCCCGCAATTGCGACCGCTTTGCTGGGAGTGTTGACCGGCAAGTGGCTGGCGACCGTGCAGGACGCAAAGAAAAAGGCACTCGGCCTTCTCGCTTTCGGCGCCGCTTGCGTCATCGCGGGACAACTCTGGGCAATCTGGTTCCCCATCAACAAAAAGCTGTGGACCAGCTCGTTCGTGCTGTTTACCGCGGGCTGCGCGCTGATCTGCCTGGCAGCTTGTTACTGGGTAAGCGACGTCAAGCTGCATCGTGGCATCTGGACCAAGCCGTTCGTGATTTTCGGCACTAACGCCATCGCCGCCTACGTCCTCGCGGACCTGATCGCAAGTTCGTTGTTGAGCCTGCGTGTGCAACACGGCCAACGCGCCATCACGCTGCAGGACTACATCTACCGCGTCGCCTTCAGCCACATCGCTCCACGCGAACTCGCCTCGCTGGCCTACTCGCTCGCGTTCGTGCTGGTCTGCTTCCTGCCGATCTGGTTGATGTATCGCAAACGGATCTTCCTCAAGGTCTAGCAGGGCCCGCGAGGAAGACGCCAATTCGCATCGCCCGCACAACCCATAAAATTCAACTGCTTGCACCCGGCCAAAATTTCTCTTGACACAGTGTACTAGTCTTCTAGTACACTGATCGTGAAATGAACCCTCGCCCCTCGGCTTCGACCTTTCGCTTCCGCCTCGACCTTCACACCGGAGTGCCCGTGTACCGCCAGATCATGGACCAGGTGCGCGGGGCGTTGGCTTCGGGAGCGCTCGTCGCGGGCGATCAGCTTCCCACGGTGCGTCAGCTCGCGGTCGATCTGGCCATCAATCCCAACACCGTCATTCGGGCCTATCGCGAGCTCGAACTTGGCGGCCTGCTGGAGAGCCATCAGGGGACGGGCACATTCATCAGCGCGCAGAAAGTCAAGCGAGGCGACGCCCAACGTGAACGCCAGTTGGATCAAATCGTGGCCGACTGCGTCGCCCGCGCCGGGGCCGCGGGGTTCACGGTTGAGGACCTGATCGAGCAGTTGCGCGGACTGGCCTCAGAGTCCGCCAGAAAGAGAGAACGGTCATGACAAAAATCGAGATTGCTCCTATTAATCGAGTCGCAGTCACCGCATTCGTAGCCTGCGTCGCCGCCAGTGCCCTCGCCGCCTTAGTCCTGGGCCATCCGTGGCCCCTCATTGCAGGCGCCTCGTCGGCGTGTATCTGCTGTTTGCAATCAAAGTCGTGCAGCAATGGGAAAAGGTGGCCCTCCTCCGCCTCGGCAAGTATGTCGGACTGCGCGGCCCCGGGCTGTTCCTCATCGTTCCGGTGTACGAGACACTCAGCCCCTACGTGGACCAGCGCGTGCGGGTCGCCACCGTTTCCGCAGAGTCCACCTTGACGCGCGACACCGTTCCGGTCAACGTCGACGCCATTGTGTTCTGGCTGGTCTGGAATGTCGAGAAGACGATCCTCGAAGTGGAAGACTTCGTCCAGGCCATCACGCTAAGCGCGCAAACCGGACTGCGCGAGTCCATCGGCCGCCACGAACTGGCTCAGATGATCACCGAACGCGAAGTGCTGGGCCGCGAATTGCAGCGCATTCTCGACGAGAAGACCAATCCCTGGGGCATCACGGTTCAATCCGTCGAAATCCGCGACGTGAGAATTCCCCAGGGCCTGGAAGACGCTATGTCCCGGCAGGCGCAAGCCGAGCGCGAACGCCAGGCGCGAATCATCCTGGGCCAGGCCGAAACCGAAATCTCCAACAGCTTTGTGGAGGCTGCAGCCGCCTACGCGGAAAACCCTGTGGCTCTGCATCTGCGCGCCATGAACATGCTCTACGAAGCCATCAAAGAACGGGGTTCCATGGTGATCGTGCCCTCGTCAGCGGTAGAGACCATGGGGCTCGGCGGGTCCCTCGCAACCGCGTCACTCGGCGGAGCAAAGCCCTAACAAATCAACCTGAATAGGTCGAAAGGAGCAGAACGTATGAAGCAGGTAATCCAAGTGTGCCTGATTGCATTGGGACTAAGCAGCGTTGTTGTGGCGCAAAATTCCGCGCCTCCGTTGCAACAGCAGGGAGCGCACGTGCAGTTACCGGCGTTGAGCCGGGCGACTGCGATGCCACAGGCAGACCAACCCGACGCAACCGTGGTGACCGTGACCGCCGAAGGAAACGTTTATGTTGGTGCCGATCCCGTTGGGATCGATGCACTTGCTGGCTTAAGAGCCTCTGTCGTGTATGTGAAGGCGGATGCCCAGGCGTCGTATCAGCAGGTGCTAACTATACTGTCAGCGTTGAACGCACACCAACTGGTTCTGCTGACGGAACCAACCACGAAGGCCGGGTCCGGAAAGATCACGCCTCCGTACGGTGTTTCAGTGGTGGTGGGAGGCCACTAAGCTGGGTTCGCGCCATGGCGAAATTCCACCTCTTCCTAACCAAGAACCGGCGGGACATTCCACTTGCCACGCGCCACTTCCTCCTGCCGCTGTCTGGCAACGGACCTCCCCTGGGTCTTGTCTGATTGACGCCACCCCGTAACCGTGTCCTAATATGCGCATCTATGTTGGCGCCGTCGATTACCGTTGGGCAGCTCGTGGGACACTACCGCATCGTCGAGAAGATCGGCGGCGGCGGCCAGGGCGAGGTCTTTCGCGCCCACGACGAGCGCTTCGACCGGGATGTGGCGCTCAAGATCCTTCCCATCAAGGCACTTTCCGATGACGCTGCCCGTAAGCGCTTCCGCCAGGAAGCCCAGGCCGTCGGCAAGTTAAGCCACCCCAACATTGCGACCGCATTCTACTTCGGCGAGGAGAACGGTATTGACTTCCTGGTAACGGAATACATCTCCGGTGCCCGGCTCGACGAAAAGCTGGCGCATGGGCCACTGCCGGAGCCAATGCTGCTGGAACTGGGTATGGAGCTCGCCAGCGGACTGGAAGCGGCGCACCGCGAGGGCATCATTCATCGAGACCTGAAGCCTGGAAATCTGCGGGTCACCGAAAATGGCCAGCTGAAGATCCTGGATTTTGGCTTGGCTGAATTAATCGATCCCGGAACCGATGTCGCGATGGCTGAGACTGTAACCCTCACCATGACCCTGACCGGGACGCTACCTTACATGGCGCCCGAACAGTTCGATGGAGTATCAGACCAGCGCACGGACCTATGGGCCGCGGGAGTCGTTCTGTACGAGCTGGCGACCGGCCAGTTGCCGTTTCCGCAGACCCAGTTGCAGCGCCTGAAAGATGCCATCCGCCGTGAGGAACCGAAGAGCCCACGCGAGGTCAATCCCGCGATCTCTCTGGGACTAGAGGCGGTGATTCTACGGGCGCTGCAAAAGGACCCGAAACGGCGTTATCAGACAGCAAAGGCATTGCACGACGATCTGGCACGGGTGGCGGCGGGACGCGACATCAAGCACGACTCGTGGCTGCGCAAAAACAGTCTCAAGCTGGCTGCTGCAGTGCTGCTTATCGCAGCGTCGGCCTACGTCACTCATCGCTTCTGGCCTCGGCCGGCTCCTCCGGGCGGAGAAACTGGCTACCGTGTGCTCGCGGTATTGCCCATCGAGGCCGAAGGCCAGGATGCCTCGGAGAACGCCCTGGTACGGGGCGTTGCCGAGACGGTCAGCGCGCGGA
Source organism: uncultured Acidobacteriaceae bacterium (assembly GCA_963699185.1). Taxonomy (GTDB): domain Bacteria; phylum Acidobacteriota; class Terriglobia; order Terriglobales; family Acidobacteriaceae; genus DASRAA01. The sequence goes on from OY969419.1 coordinate 4,974,664, forward strand.
TCGCGCAAGGCACGAACGGACACATCTTACAGTTGATCCCTCCTAATGAGTTGAGTGCGCAGGGAGTGAAGACAGCGGAGGCCGCGAGGAAAACGTTCGGCGTTGACCGCGTGCTGGCGGTCGCGCTGCAGCGCTCTGGCGATAAGATGCGCATCACTTGCAGCCTCATTGATCCGAAAACTCATCAGCAGATGGACGCGCGCACCGTCACCGGAGATGTCGGCGATCTGTTTGCACTGGAAGACAGCACCGTCAACGACGTCTTCGCCATGCTGCCGCCGGACGCAAGGTCAGAGCAGCCGGCACCGTCGGAGGTCTTTGCCGCTGCACCCGCCGCTTACGAATACTACGTGCGTGGTCGAGGATATCTGCTGGACTACGAGAAGCCGAAGAACATCGACAACGCTATCAAGCAATTTGAGCAAGCGCTGAAGCTGAGCCCGAACTATGCTCCGGCATACGCGGGTCTGGGCGAGGCGTACTGGCAGCGATACAAGTCCGACCACAATATAGAATGGCTGGATCAGGCAACAGTTGACTGCGGCAAGGCCCTGAACGCTGATCGAAAACTGGCGGCAGGTCACACTTGTCTGGGCAACGTATACCGAACCCGCGGGGAATACGGTAAGGCTCTGCAAGAAATTAAGCAGGCCATTGCTGCCGATCCAAACAATGTCTTAGCGGTCATGTCGTTGGGAGATACCTACGACAAGCTCGACAACCCTGATGAGGCAGAGGCCGCGTTCAAACGAGCGATCTCACTGAACCCTAAGTACTGGGCCGTATACAACTGGGCGGGCTTCTTTTACTACGGGCGAGCCAGGTATGCTGACGCCGAAGCGATGTTCCGACAGGCCTCCGACCTTGCGCCAGGTAATGAAAAGGTACAGGACAACCTCGGCGGCATCTACCTCTTCGAAGGAAGATATCAAGACGCAATCAACGTATTGCAGAATTCCATCAGATTACATCCAACGATGCAGACCTGCAGCGATCTAGGAGCGGCATATTTCTATTTGCGCCGTTATCCCGAAGCAATCGCTGCTTTTGACAAGGCGCAGACGCTGGATGACAAGGACTTCTTGAACTGGGGAAATCTGGGTGACGCACTGTACTGGTCGCCAAACCGGAGGTCGGAAGCGACAGCTGCGTACAGGCGGGCGATTGCACTGGCACAGGAGCGCATTGAGGTCAATCCCAAGGATGCTACGTCTCGGGCTTATGTCGCTGAGTATAGCGCAATGCTGGGCGACAAGCCTTCGGCCAATGCGCAAATTCAGAGAGCGCTGGAGCTTGCACCCAAAGACCCTGAAGTGATGTTCCGTGCGGCGCTGGTCTACAACCAATTCGGCGACAGAAGCCAAACCTTGAACTGGTTGAACAAATCGGTAGCGGCAGGCTATTCACGATACACGGTGCGAGATACACCTGACTTCGCCCCACTGCTGTCGGACCAGCGCTTTAAGGCAATAATCCCTGGCAGTTAGGTGCCGCCTTTGGGGGTTGCAGTGGACGGCCCCCTACCCAGAATCCTATTGTGAGATGTGAACACCCATACCCTGATGGTTGGTGCAATTGTATGTGGTGCCTCCCCGCGTGATGGTCAAGCCTATATAGCTAAAGTCACTCTGACCTGCTGTTGTCGGAGCACTGGAGGGGTTTGGACTTGTGTATGTAGTGTTTGCAAAGGGACCGGCAGGCCCGGAGTCTTGGAACGTCACAGTCACTGTGTCAGTGGTAAGAGGCCCGTGCCATCGTATGGTATCTTGGTTATTCTCGGATAAACTCGGACGCGCGTACAGGGTTGCGCCCAATGGGGGGAGTCCGCCGACGTATTGCGTGCAGCTGACGTCGGTGCCGTGGTCGGGTAGAGTAAACTGGATATACGCCTGTTGTTGAACCGCCACATCCTTGGTTCCGTCGATTCCAAGGGTTCTGTGGGAAGGTCGCTTTGATAAATGGAACCCGAACAAAACTCCGACCAAGAGCGCGACTAACAGCCCAATCGTAATCGTGACGATCCAGTTAATTGTTCTATTTCGTTCTGTCTCGTTCATAAGAGACTCCTCTCCGGTCCCAATCTCTCCGAATGGGACACCACAAGCGCGTCTAACTGTAAGCTCCACCCCAAGTGTCTGCAAACAGTACCACGATGCGAAATGAAGTCAAGAAAATACCTCGCCATTCGTTAGCTCCGATTCCTGATCCCCACTTCTATTGTGTTAACCTCGGCCACCTTGATGGTTGCTGTCTCGGAAAACGACGAAAATCGGCCATCATCATCATTTGACCTCACGATTTCGCCGCCTCCGAGACCCGAACAGTCAGCTCGATCGTTCGCTTTTTTTCGGGTTCCCGGCACCAGACTATCCTCTTCGCTTGCCACGTCTATCCGAACAGATAGCCCTCGCGACCAAAATTCTGCGGCCGAAACTGCCAAGTTCCAGCAAGTTCCCTGTGCGCAAACCACTTAGCTCGCTTCCCAGCCTCCCCCGCCCTTTGGCCCCCCGCTTGCTCTATTCCCCAGCGTAAGCCGCAGCGCAAAGGGCATTCGAAAAGAAAGTTCCGAGGCAAACCGGCTAACACAAATTCAGCTTGGGTTCCGCTTACAGGAGCCCCCAAGGAGGAGTTATGAAGCGCACATTGTTTGGCGCCCTGATGACGCTCATCACGGGGGTCACCGTCGCCGCGCCCGTTGTAAATGGTCGGACCACGTCGGCCGCCAACCGCGAAACGCTTGGTGAGGAAGATCGGGCGATTATCGTCTCTTTGCGCTGACCTGCCTCACCGGTCACGCAGAAGCCCGGAGTCCCCACCGCTCGGGGGTTCCATTTTGGGTTCGCTCTCGTCATCGGTCGCAAGCTTCCAGTGCACATTTGCACTCGGACGGTTAGAATGCTCAGTTCGCCATTTTAAGATCGGGCCGTAAAGGACATCTCCATGATCGTCGGTGTTCCCCGCGAGATTTTTCCGGGGGAGCGGCGGGTCGCGCTCGTACCCGCAGTCATTCCCAACCTGAAAAAAGCAGGACTGGAAGTCGTCATTGAAGCTGGCGCTGGCGTCGAAGCTGGATATCCCGACGCCGACTACATCGCCAAAGGCGCAACTGTCGCGCCCGAGCGCGCCGAAGTCTTTCGCACCGCCGACATCATTCTGCAAGTCCTGTGCTACGGCTCGAACGACGTTACGGGCAAATCCGATCTGCCGCTGCTGCACAAAGCTCAAGTGCTGATTGGCTTCCTCCGTCCGCTGGGCGATGTCCATACTCTGGAGGAGATCGCCGCCACCGGTGTGACATCATTCTCGGTCGAACTCATGCCGCGCACCACGCGCGCCCAAAGCATGGACGCGCTCTCGTCGATGGGCACCATCTGCGGATACAAGGCCGTCTTGCTCGCCGCCGACACACTTCCCCGCATCTTTCCCATGCTCACCACCGCCGCCGGGACCATTACTCCCGCCCGCGTCTTGGTAATGGGCGCAGGCGTCGCGGGCCTGCAGGCCATCGCGACGGCACGGCGTCTGGGCGCAGTGGTATCGGCTTACGACCTTCGTCCCGCAGTGAAAGAGCAGGTGCAGAGCCTCGGCGGAAGGTTTGTCGAGTTGGCCATCGAAGTCAAAGACGCGCAAGACGCCGGCGGTTACGCCAAGGCGCAGGACGAATCGTTCTACCAGCGCCAGCGTGAGTTGCTAGGACAAGTCGTCGCCCAACAAGACGTCGTCATCACCGCCGCGGTCATTCCCGGCAAGAAATCGCCGGTGCTGGTGACCAAAGAAATGGTCGCGGCCATGGCGCCAGGCTCAGTGATCGTCGATCTTGCGTCAGAGCGCGGTGGCAATTGCGAGCTCACGCGCACCGGCGAAAAAGTCGTGGAGCACGGCGTGTCCATCATCGGCTCCATCAACCTGGCCAGCGCCGTTCCATATCACGCCAGCCAGATGTACGCCAAGAACCTGACTAACTTTCTGCTCAACATGGTGAAGGACGGACAGCTTCGCCTCAACACGGAAGATGAAATCGTCCGCAGCACCCTCGTCACCGAAGGCGGCGAGATCGTGAACCCGCGCGTGCGCGAGTTCTTCTCACTCCCGGCATTGGTAGCGCAGTCGTAAGAGAAATTCTTTACCACGGAGGCACAGAGGTCACGGAGAACCGGAGATCAAAAAGAAGAAAAATGAATTAGAAAACTCCGTGTTCTCCGGGCCTCCGTGGTGAATTTTTCGTGTGTTCGGACAATCGAAGGCCGTGGTTGACGCGAGATCTCTAACATGTAGGCACAGAGTACACACCGCGAATAGAGCAAAAATGATTTGAAATTCTCCGTATCCTCCGTGTCCTCCGTGGTGAATTTTTCGTGTGTTCGGACAATCGAAGGCCGTGGTTGACGCGAGATCTCTAACATGTAGCCACAGAGTATACACCGCGAATAGAGCAAAAATGATTTGAAATTCTCCGTGTCCTCCGTGTCTCCGTGGTGAATTCTTCTTAAGGAGGGAATCAATTTGAAGGCAGACCTGATTACCAGTCTGTACGTCTTCATGCTCGCCGCGTTCATCGGCTTTGAGGTGATCCGGCGGGTCTCACCCCTGTTGCACACCCCGCTCATGTCGCTCACCAACGCGCTCGACGCCATCGCCGTCGTTGGAGCCATCATCCTGGCCGGCGAGCAGAAGAGCCAACTCGCCACGATTCTCGGAACCATCGCCATCGTCGCCGCCACCAGCAACATTGTCGGCGGATTCATCATCACCGACCGCATGCTCAAGATGTTCAAAGTGAGCAAAGCGCCCAAGCCATGACAGACCTCGTCGGTGGTGAATACGTCATTGAAGTCCTCTACATTATTGCGGCGGCGCTGTTCATTCTGTCGCTCAAGTGGCTGAGCTCGCCCGCCACCGCGCGCCGTGGCATCTTTGCGGGCGAAGCCGGCATGCTGCTGGCCATCGTCGGGACGCTCTTCTACAAGGGCATCGTCGATTACAAGTGGATCGCCATCGCCCTGGTACTCGGCACCATCATCGGCGTGCCGCTGGGCCGCGTCGCCATGACCGCCGTGCCGCAGCGGACCGCGCTCAGCCACGCTTTCGGCGCGCTGTGCGTCACCCTCGTCGGCACGGCCGAGTTCTACCTGCGTGCGCCCAACATCTCGAAATTCATGATGAGCGTGCTCTCGCTCGAAGTCATCCTCGGCTCGCTCACCATCACCGGCAGCCTCATGGCCGCGGGCAAACTGCAGGAAGTCCTGCCCCAGCGCCCCATCACTTATAAAGGACAGAACCTCGTCAACCTCGGCTTTCTGGCAATCGCCATTGCGATCGCCGTGGTACTGGTGCTGCATCCCGACCACATGTACCTGTACCCGGCGATGGTGATCATCCCGCTGATCTTCGGCGTGCTGATGATCATCCCCATCGGCGGCGCTGACATGCCGACCGTCATCTCGCTGTTGAACTCCTACGCCGGACTCTCCGCCGCGGCCATGGGCTTCGTGCTCGACAGCAAGCTGCTCATCGTAGCGGGTGCGCTCGACGGCGCCTCGGGCTTCATTCTCTCCGTGAATATGTCGAAGGCCATGAACCGCTCGTTTACCAACGTGCTGTTCGGAGCCTTCGGCCAGGTGCAGCCCGCCGTCGCGGGCGCACAAGAGACGCGTCCGGTGCGCAGCGCGACGCCCGAAGAAGCGGCAGCCATTCTCGCCGCTGCCAACAAAGTCGTCATCGTTCCCGGATACGGCATGGCCGTCGCCCAGGCGCAGCACAAGGTCCGCGAACTCTACGACGCGCTCACCAAGCGCGGCGTCGATGTGACCTTCGGCATCCATCCTGTCGCCGGCCGCATGCCCGGACACATGAACGTCCTCCTCGCCGAAGCCGACATTCCCTACGACAAGCTGCTCGACATGGACCAGGTCAACGGCGACATGCCGCAGACCGACGTGGCGCTGGTCATCGGAGCCAACGACGTGACCAACCCCGCCGCGCGCACCGACGCCTCCAGCCCCATCTACGGCATGCCCATCATCGACGTGGACAAGGCTCATACCGTCATGGTTATCAAGCGCAGCATGGCCCCGGGCTTCGCCGGCATCGACAACCCGCTCTACTACCTCGATAACACGCTGATGCTCTTCGGCGACGCCAAGCAGTTCGTAGGAAACATCGTGAAGGAGCTGTCGGGTAATAGCGGAGGACACTAGCGACTTGATCCCACCCTTCAAGATCATCGGTCCGGTGACGGGAATCGAAACTATCGCGACTGGCACACGGATTCGCGAGTGGAGGCGGCTTCGCAAGGTGTATGGCCCCGGCCGATGGCGGAAACGAAAGGGCTTCGCCCGCATCCGGCTCTCTGATGGTACGATGTGCCAAGCTGAGCTTGACTGGTACGAGGCGCACGGAATCGGCGCGAAGGAACACAAGATCAAGCGTATTCTGGATGCAGAACTATGAGACGTACAGAACCGCAGTTCGCTATATGCGTAAAGAACAAGGAGTACGGTGCATCGTTGGAACTGAGAAAGCTCTATCAAGTGCTTCCCGACGACAACGCTGCCAAGCACCGCCAACTCCGCGTGATTGACGAGTCGGGAGAAGACTATCTGTATCCCGAGAATTATTTTGTACCTGTTGACCTGCCCCAGGCGGCAGAAAAGGCCGTGCTCCGCGCCGCGGGCCACACCTCGGCGAAGTTGAGCCATTCGCCGGCGTGAACGGAGCTAAGCGGGCGGGTGGCCCGCCCGGCGTTCCAACACTTCTGAAGAATCTATGGGCGGGTGCCCCGTTCCGGCTTCTTTTGCCGGGGCGGGGTTTTCCGGATGCGTCCCGTATCCCGTAGAAAAGCGCCTTGGCGTAGCGCTCGTGCCGTTGATTAACTGCTCGACGGTTCGTTTCCACGCTACGGCTTGACAATCTGCTCTCGGCCGTCTTTGTTCACAACCCTTACCGACGCGGCGTTTCCTCTGGCGAGGAACTGAATCAGTGTTGGATCGGAGTCTCCGCCAAACACAACCGCCGACCCGTCCTCGGTCGCGGCAATCTTAACGTGCGGTGAACCCTTCGAATCGATCAGTCGGAGCAACACGGTCTCCGGGTAACGGTCACCACTTTTCTGTGTGCTTGCAGGAAGCACCTGGATACTGGCCCGAACCCGACCATGGTCATCGACAATTTGGAGCGCACGACCTCGTAACACCGGCGCGATGTCTTGGGCTGCCGCCGGACGCATCTGCGCGAGCGTGAACATCAGAAGAGCCAGATTCACCAGCGTGAGCACGATGGGCAGTCGCTGAATGGTCATGAGCGTTCCTCCATAATCCATCTCAATCTACATCCTCACGCCGCCCGGTGCCCCACGTTCGCGTCCTTTTGGACGCCGGTGGCCCACATATTCCGTGGCCTACATTTGCCCGATTTTGGCAAACGCGGGGCTTTTGAATTTGTCGATGACCTTCATATTCTGTCATAATATGAAGCCATGGCAATGACCTCATTGAACATCTCGCTTCCCGAAGCCCTCAAGACCTATGTCGAAGGTCAGGTCGCTTCCGGCGACTGGAGCACCCCTAGCGAATACGTCCGCGAACTCATTCGCCAGGACAAGGAACGCCGTCTCGCCTCCCTGGAGCACGAGTTACTTGCCGGTACGAAGGGCGCAAAGATCGAAGTCCGTCTTAGCGACATTCGCAAGAAGGGCTTTGTTACTGCACTGCGTGAACGCGCCGCCCGCAAGTGAAACGGAGCTCGATTCACTTCAGCGAACTCGCAGTTTCCGACATCCTCGAGCAGGCAGACTGGTACGAACTCCAATCCGGCCCGAAGCTGGCGACGCGCTGGGACAGTGCGGTCACATCAACAATCGTGCGTGTCTCTACCGTAGCCAAATCCGGCGCTCTTTGCCGATTCAAGGCCGAGCAATTGCTCCGCGCCGCGGGCCTCACGGCGGCGAAGTTGAGCCATCGCGGGTGGCCACCCGCCAACAAAGAGGTAATAGTACCCACATCGGGCTGACCGCTGTCGGTTCTTACTGGCCGGGCAAGCGGAAGTCGGTTCCGCGGTCCTCGTTGACTTTGGTGGTAGCAGGAATGTCCAATTCCGAAATCGAAATCTTCCGGGTCTTGAGTTGGGTAAACACCCACAGGGTATTGTTGACGATAGCGTAGTCCTGGATCTGCTCGACGTGTTGATCGCGAAACACCAGCACGGTGCGGGTCGGCTCAGGGGCGGGCGCTGGCGGGCGCTCGGCGGCTCGCAGGCTTGCTACTTGGTCGTTCAATCGATCGAGCTCCTGCTGCTGGGAGGCAATCCACGCGCTCGAATTGTCAGGTGGAGGATAGGAATACACCGGATAGGACTCGGCAGGATACGAATCGGAGGAATCCGGCCAGCCCACAACGGCACCGCTATACGATGCCCCGCCATAACTCCAGGGATACCCATATCGGTAATACCGGTAGTACCGGTGATAGTAAGGGTAATGGCCGGAATAGTGAGTGTAATAACCCGTGGGTGTTGAAAAAGTCACTCTGATTAGCAGATGAGGTGCGGTACAAGGAAGTATTCCTTCCATGTACTACGTGATTTTGATCCTCGGAGGACTGCTGATCATGATGGGACAACATGCCCGTTCCGAAGCGCTGTTCTACTATTTCAAACTGGAAGAGTACATCCCCGAAGACCACCTGTTGCGGCTCATCGACAAGCACATCAGCTTGGCCTTCGTGCGTGAGCGGCTCAAGGACAGCTACAGCGAAACCGGACGACCCTCGATCGATCCCGAACTGCTGCTGCGCATTCTGCTGATTGGCTATGTGTACGGCATTACCAGCGAGCGCAAGCTGGTAGAAGAGTTGCGCATGCATCTGGCGTGGCGCTGGTTCACCGGTCTGGGCTTCGATCAAGAGATTCCGCACCACTCCACCTTCTCGAAGAACCGGCACGGACGTTTTCAGGCGTCGAAACTGTTCGAGCAGTTGTTTGAAGAGATCGTGCGGCAGTGTGTGGAGGTGGGGTTGGTGCAAGGGAAGCATCTGTCGGTGGACGGCAGCTTCGTCGAGGCGAATGCGGCCAAAGAGAGCCGGATTCCACGCGAACAGTTAGCGGAAGCAGCCCAAGTCAACCATACGGTGCGCCAGTATCTGGTGGAACTGGAAGAGCAGAACCCGGTGGAAGAACCGGTACACGAGCAAGATCAAGTGTCGACCACCGATCCGGACTCGACCTATGCCACGAAAGGCGGCACGCCGGCCCGGCTGGGTTATTACGACAACTATCTGGTGGACAATCAAAGCTGCGTGATTGTGGGAGTGCAAGCGACGGCAGCACGGATGAGTCAGGAGACGGTGGCCGCACAAGACATGCTCACACGTTTCGCGCAATGGCAAGGCAGAGCGCCGGAATCGGTGGCGGCTGACACGACGTACGGCAACGGGGAGTTCCTGCAATGGTTGGCGGATCGGAGCATCACTCCTTACATGCGAACCCGCGATAGTATCCACAGAAAGAACAGCCCGTTCTACGGCCCAGAGCGGTTCACTTATCAGCCGGAAAGCAACAGCTATCGCTGCCCCGCAGGTCAGCAACTCAACTACGGCGGTCGGAGTGATCGCAACCGCACCTATACCTACATCGGAACCCGCAAACGCTGTGGCGCATGCTCGCAAAGACCGCACTGCACCAGCGCGGCCTTCCGCTGTCTTGCCATTCACATGCATGAGCCGGTTCGGCAACGGGCACGCGAACTGGCCAACACGCCAGAGTTCGCGAAGGCACAACGGCAGAGGAAAAAAGTAGAAGCGTTGTTCGCGGAACTCAAGAATCAGATCGGACTACGCCGCCTGCGCCTGCGCAGACTGAAGTTCGTGCGGGAGCAGTTCTTCCTGGCAGCTGCGGCACAGAATATCAAACGGCTAGTCCGGTTCCTCAGCAAAGCACCAAATCCGACATTCGCTGCAGCCGCTTAATCAACTGACAAAGAACATACAAGAACCCAGTCCCCAGTCCCACCTAGGGAATGTCATCTCTGCCGAAGAGACTTTTTCAACACCCACACCCGAATGCCCGGAACTGCGCGAGCCGCTTCCCCAACTCCCGCCGTGCGAAGCAGCGCCCGAAAACCCGCCGCCGCCGCGCACACCTCCCCCTCCCATTCCGCCGTGGCCGCCTCTCTGCGCCCACAGTGGAACGGCGAGCACAGCCGTACCCAACACGGCCATGAACATCCAGCGCCGCATGGCTACATTATCGCTCCAAACGAGCAACAGAAGTGGGGAATTTGTAGGGAGCGGGTCGCCCAGGCCGGTGGTCCACATTTGCCTGACGTTGGCCGGTGGCCCACATATTCCGTGGCCTACATTTGCCCGATTTTGGCAAATGTGGGGCTGATGCCAAATGCCCCGTGCACTGGCGGGTGATCCATCCGGCCTTCCCACAGTTCTGATGAATCGATGTGGGGTGCCGGCGGTTGGCTCGGTCAACGCGAAAAAGCTAAGGAGGGTGCCCCGTTCAAGCTTGAGCGGGGTTTTCTCTGCCATCGAGGCCGCAGGGCGTCATTTGTGCGAGCCGTGGGTATCAGCCCTAAAGTTCCACAAGGGTGGAAGCACCGCGCTTTAGCGTCGTGAAAAAGCCTACCTTGTCTTTGCGCTTTAGCCATGGCGGCGGTCGCCATCCCGCCCCAATCCGATTCCCCTATTACACTTAGATAAATCTGGGACACGCACCCGAACTTTTCTCTCGATCTTGCGTATGTCCTGCAGGAGGAACAACCGTGCGAAAACTTCTACGTATCCTTGCCATCGCCGTTCTTGCTTCAGCCGCCGTTTCCATGGCTCAGGACAATCCCTTCAGCACATGGAACAAAGCGGCCTACGCGAGGGTGAGTCAGATCCTGCTCGCCTCGGCTGAAAAAATGCCCGAAGCGAACTACAGTTACAAGCCCACCGACTCGGTGCGCAGCTACGGCCAGATCGTCGGACATGTGGCCGACGCCCAGTACATGTTCTGCTCCATCGCGCTCGGTGAAAAGAACCCTGATCTTAAACTCGAGCAGACCAAAACCTCGAAGGCCGACCTCATCGCCGCCCTCAAAAGCGCCGTCGATTACTGCGGCAAGGCCTATGACGGCATGACCGACGCGTCTGGCGCCCAGATGGTCAAGCTCTTCGGCGGCGACACCCCGAAGCTCGACGTGCTCACCGTCAACAACATGCACAACATGGAACACTACGGCAATCTCGTTACGTACATGCGGATGAAGAACATCGTTCCGCCCACCAGCGAGCAACCGCCGACGGCACCACCAAAGAAATAGTCCGGGGGCCGACATTTGCCTGATGTTGGCAAATGTGGGGCTAATGCCCAGTGCCCCGCGCACTGGCAGGTGATCCACCCGGCGTTCCCACAGTTCTGACGAATCGATGTGGGGTGCCGCGTCCCCACTTCTTTTGCAAGGGCGGAGAGGATTTCGGTTCCACCGCCCCTTTCCCATTCCGGGAACAAATAGTTACTTTCGTTTTTTCGCGATCAACATTTCTCTGGCGCTTTCTCCGGCGACCGCACTATAGGTCGTAACGGGGAAGGGATTTGTGTCCCTCGCCCCACCGCGCCCAGGCTGCGGGGTTAGTTGGATCGTTGAAAACCTGCAAACCGGCACACGAAACCTCACTCCTGAAAGATCGCCGTCGATGCGCCGCGTCATTACTAATATCTCCGGAAAGCGAAGAGCCGGCGAAAATAATCGCTCCTAACTCCAACGGGCAGACATGGATACGTATAACTCATATATTTATCAATGACATGCGAACAATCTCCACCCAAGGGTAATAATATACTTGACAGAAGTAAATGATCGGCCTATGCTTCAGTCATGGACAGCCCAAAGACACTCCAACAGGCCATTCAAGTATTCAGCGACTTCGATAACTGCCGTGAGTTCATGGCCTTTTTGCGCTGGCCGGATGGCATTGTGCGCTGCCCGCGCTGCGACTCTGACAAGGTGGCCTATCTGCCGAAGGCCCGCGTGTACTGGTGTAAGAGCGATCACAAGAAACAGAAGTTCTCGCTCAAGGTCGGCACCGTGCTGGAGGACTCACCAATACCGCTAGAGAAGTGGCTTCCCGCCGTTTGGATGATGGTCAGCGCCAAGAATGGCATCAGTAGCTACGAACTGCATCGCGCTTTGGGAGTCACTCAGAAGTCGGCTTGGTTCATGTCGCATCGGATTCGCGCTGCCCTAAAGTCGGGTGGTTTCAACGTGCCTTACAAGCTGGGCGGTGACGGAGGCCCTGTCGAAGTCGATGAGACTTTCATTGGAGGCAAAGCCAAGAACATGCACCGTGATCGTGCCAAGCGTTACGGTCAGCTAGGAAGCAACAAAGGCAAGACAGTTGTGATGGGACTGCTCGACCGCGATCTCCGCCAGGTACGCGCCAAAGTTGTGCCAAACGTGAAGCGTGAGACCTTGCAAGCCGAAGTGCTGCGTGAAGTGAAACACGGCTCAAAGGTTTACACCGATGAGCACGTTGGCTATGACCTGCTGCACCAGCGATTCGTGCATGAGTTTGTGAAGCACACCGAACGCTACGTTGACGGGCAGGTTCACACCAATGGGATTGAGAACTTCTGGAGTCTCTTGAAAAGGACGCTCTCAGGGACTTACGTTGCCGTCGAACCGTTCCATCTTGAGCGTTATGTGGATGAACAGATTTTCCGCTTCAACAATCGCGCGACGAAAGACAACCCACTGAACGATTCCGACCGCTTCATGCTGGCGTTATCGCAGATCGTGGGCAAGCGGCTCACTTACAAAGAAGTGACCGGGAAGGAGGGGGAGGCGCGTTTCTAGCCCTTATCGCCGGAAGCGGGGCCGGAAGCCTTTGGTTTAGGCCCACGTTTCGGCTTCCCCACGTTCGCCAGCTTTTCTTCCGCCAGCAGTCGATTCACTTCCGTCTTTGGTACGCGAATCAAGACGCGCATTGCGTTCTCGAAATTTGTGTACTCCGCTGACGGTTTGGGACTAGACTTCATGCGCCTAGAATACACCCACGCCCTAAAACTCAATAGATGACGAAAGGAACTCTGTCCCCATGAACTCAACAGCGAAGCCCGTATGTCCTTCTTGTAAGAAGCCCATCGAAAGCGTGCAATTAAGAGCGCCATCACATGGCAAGGCAGGCCCAGCGCTTGCTTTTTGCGGTTCCTGCGGGGCTGTGTTCGGAGTGTTCTGGGTGGGCGAGTTATCAGCGGAAACCGTCAAGCCTTGGGCAAACTGAGATTCCATCGCGCAAGTCTCCTATGATATACAGAGATTGCGCAACGGCAGTTGTGCGGCTCTATTGGCGTAGAGCAAGCGAACATCCGGGCGGATGCTTCTAGATCGGAAGCATAATGCCAATTAACGCCCAGCGTCAAGAGCCTCTAGAAGAACCGCTGACAGTCGAAAATCACCTTGTGAACAGCCGCATTGATCTCGGTAAATACCGAATCAGCGGTTCGGGGCTTGAGAATACTCGATTCTGCGACCGCTACGTCAACGAGGAACTTCAAATTATCATCCGCTTCGGTCGCCGGAACGGTTCGGATTTTGTCGCCCTGCTTCAGCAGTTTGATACTAGGAGTTGCGGGGTGAAAAGTTCCCACCCCCAAAGGAAACGACTCACTGGGATGACTGATAGCAAAGGCCCGCTGCATCTCGGCAAACTGGCGCTTGGTCGCGGTCTGTGCGATGACTGCAAGACGCAACCTGAGCGGTTTCCTGTGCTTACTAGCATCGTTCAAAGCACGCAGGAGCCAGAGCGCATAATTACCTCGCTTGTATGGCTTGGCAGCCCGAATAACCTTTATCGCCTCTTGGGTCATGCCTTCTACTTTTCGAGTCGCACCTTGATTACGGTGCCGATAGACAGCATACGTGTCGAAAATTGGAAATCCCGTTTGGGTCGTCGGCTTCTTCCCGTTGGCTCTCACCAGCGCGTTAACAAGATAGTCGAGAGCGCTTCGATAACTCTGCAACGCTTCGCCAAAGACGATGGAAAGTCTACGAGGAACTACGACAGAACGGGCGACATAGTACGTGACATCTCCCGTCTTTGGGTCGCTCTTGGGCTTGATTATGTTTGGGTGGGTTTCGTGAAACCGAGTCAGTCTGGTCTCGAAGTCAAGGAAGTGCTCCTTGGCCCTATCGTATGTGTCTAGGACGGTTCGGAACGCTTCCTCATTCGACATGGCCCTAAATAATAGCAGCACGGCGAGATACGCCCTGTCACGGCACCCCAACCTTAGCACATAACTTCAGCGAAGTATATTATTTCCCACCCAAGCTATTGATTCTAAACAACCGTGAAACACGCGCTGCCATTGCATAATGAGGCGTGAAGAGCGTATGGAACGGCGACTGAGTTGGCACACTGGACGATATAATCTGGCGGGTTGTGGGAGGTTACAAAACGATGCGTACATGGCATGTGGGCGCAGGTTTCTTGCTTTTGTCGCTGACACTGCTGGTCTCGCCATCGGAGAGCAAACCGCCGCAGACGATTGAAGGCTGCGTGATGAGCATCAATGGCGCGTTCACGCTGGGTACTCCGAATGGGGAACGCTACATCCTCAAGGGCGACCACGATACCCTGTTCAGCTACAACGGCAAACAGGTCCGCATCACCGGGACAGTGAAGAAACCTTCGGGCAGCCCGACGTCATCGCAGGCAGAGCCGCGCACCCTGAAGGTGTCGGACATAAAGAAGGTGTATGACACATGCCAGTTTTAGTCGCGCTTCGTGCAGCAGTCGTTGGTTGCCAGTTGTCAGTTCGCCAATCTTGCCACGCGCGGAGCTGCCAGTGTAGAGTTTCACCCCACGGCTTGATTCGAGGATGGGTGAAGCCGTAACGCGAACTTGGTACGAGAGAGGAATTTCATCATGGCGAAGTCAATCAGTTGCAGGGACGTGGGGGTCGATTGCGACTTCACGGCCAAGGCCGACACCCTGGAAGAACTCATGCGGGTCACGGCGCAGCACGCGAAAGAAGCGCACGGGTTCGACTCGATCCCGGCGGAGTTAGTTCCCGCGGTCCAGGCCGCCATCAAGGACGTATAGCGATTTCGACGCAGCCTAATTTCCACGAGGCGCACCCGAGGGTGCGCCATTGTTCGTGTGCGATTGGGCCGGCTTTCAAGCTCCGCGAGATCTATTGCGGCATCGTTGTCTTCGGGGCCGCAGCCGGCTTCACTTTGATCACCCTGCCGAAAGCCTTCTCGGGCGGAATCTCGGTGCCGGCGGGATCGACGTAATGAATGTCGAAGGGCCCGGACGGCAAATCGAACATGGTCACCGCAGTCACGGCCGTGAACTGGTGGACATGCTTACCGGGCAGATAGAGGTAGTCGCCCGGGTGAACGGAAGTGGGCTGTCCGTCCTTCATCTGCGCTTTGCCTGTGCCGCTCACTACGATGAGTTGTTCGCTCGCGGTATGCCAGTGCCAGGGAACCACGCATCCCGGCTTGAACTTGAGCAGGATCACCGCGGGCCCCTTACTGGGGTCGCCGCGCTGAACGGAAAGGGTCAAGCACGACGGAAGTACCGGCATGTTCGTGAACTTGCTGGTCGCAGCCGCCGCGTAGGTCATGGTGTCGGCGTCCTGGGCAACCAATATTGAGGTGAAAGCGAACAACAGCAGCAAACCGCACACGAATCGGCTATGCATAATGCACCCCCATTTTGCTGGAACTTGAAACGCGCGCCAGCATAACGCAGAAAATTCCGCACGTAAAGAAGGTATTGGCAGACGAGCGTCGATATCTAGTCGCAGCGCAGGGCTTCGATCGGTTCCATTCGTGAGGCCTTCAGGGCCGGCCAGAACCCGCTGGTGATTCCAACGAACGACAGGATCACGAACGACACCATCATCACACCGAACGAGGCTTTGAGAAAAATGTCGCCCTCGTGATTGGCGGTTTTGTAGAACTCGCTATACAGGGGCATCGGCGGAATAACGACCGTCAACAGCCAGGAGGCGAAGATGCCCAGCGCTCCGCCGATAAAAGTCAGCACCAGGGCCTCGATGAGGAACTGCATGAGTATATGACGCGGGCGCGCGCCGATGGCTTTCAGCAGTCCGATCTCGCGTGTGCGCTCGGTCACGCTGACCAGCATGATGTTCATGACGCCGACACCGCCGACTCCAAGAGTGAGCGCGCCGATCATGCCGAGCAGCGAGTCGAGTCCGATGGTGAAGGCCTTGAGCATCTGTCCGCTCTCGACGGTGTCCCATTCGGGAGTTGCTTTGTTATCGCGCGGCTCGAAGTGATGGCGCCGTCCGATGACGTTTCTGGCGGCGACCAGGGCCTCGCCATGCAGTTCCGCAGAGATCGGCTGGAAGACGATGATCTGCGGGTCCTTGGCGTTGGTGATTTCGTTGAAGACTTCGTAGGGGATGAAGGCCTGCTCATTGTCGGGACCTTCATACATGGAATCCTGGATCTTGGTGTCCATGACGCCGACGACTTCGAAGCTGCGTCCTGAAATGAGGACAGTTTGACCCACTGCGGGAGCGCCTTGAAAGATACGCTTCGCTGCAGCGTGCCCGAGGATGGCCACTGGCTTGCGGCTGGCGAACTCTCCTTCTTCAATGTTGCGGCCCTCGGCGGCCTGGATTTTACGCATCGATAAATAAGGGAACTCAACCCCCCGCGTCTGAATGGAGACCACGCGTGTGCCGGTCTTGAATCCGAAGTCCCTCGTTGACTCGGCACTGACGGCACGAATAATGGGGACCTCCGCGCGCAGCGACTGAATGTCTTCGTATTCGTAGTGAATCTTGCGCCCGGCACGCTGACCTCCAGCCTGCATGCTGGTTTGGCCCGGCCAGATCACGATGACGTCGTTGCCCATCGAGCCCTGGGCGGCAACGATGCCGCCGCCCAGTCCTTCCCCAAATGCCAGCAACAGAACGAGGGAAACCACGCCCCAACTGATTCCGAGCATGGTGAGCGCAGAACGCATGCGGTTTCTGCGCAATGCCGCCCAGCTCTGCAGAATCAATTCCTTGAGATACACTCTCCACCTCGGTTCATTCGTAACGCAGGCACTCGATGGGATCCATGTCGGCTGCCCGTTGCGCGGGATACATGCCGGCGCTCACGGTGATAAGCGACAACGTGAGCAATGAGGCCACAATGGCGATCGTCGAAACAATGGGCTTGGGCACGAAGTCAGGCAAAGGCGCGGCGCCCAACAGCAGGCAGATGCCAACGCCCACAATGTAACCGAGCGTCCCGCTGAGAAGCGTCAGCGCCACCGACTCGCTGAAGAACTGTTTAAGGATGTCGGCCTTGGTTGCGCCAACCGCCTTCAGGATGCCGATCTCGCGCGTGCGCTCGGTCACCGCCACCAGCATGATGTTCATGACGCCGATGCCGCCGAGCGCGAGCGTAGTGACCGCCACGCATCCGAAGAAAATGGTGATGACGGCGAAGATCCGGGCCAGCACCTTGGCAAATTCCATGGTGTCCCAGATGAAGAGCGCGTCCTTGTCGGTCTCCTCGAAATGATGCATGCGCCCCAGAGTGCGGCGGACCTGCAACACCGCGGCATCATGCGATTCGGGATCGGCGACTTCCAGCACGATGTCGGAGACGTATCCTTTGTTGATGATCTCTCCCTTGGCAGGTGGGGGAGGAAAATCGCGGGCCATGGCAGAGTAGGGCACGTAGATCTTGTCGTTGTCGGGACCGCTGTAATTGGAGTTCTGCTTCTTCTCTGCCAGCACGGCGACCACGGTATACGGATAGCGGGCCATGTTCAGCGTCGCGCCCACTGCAGGTTGTCCGGGAAAGAGCTGCCGGGCCGCATTCGAGCCCAGGATCACGACGCGCCGCGCTTCCGTTTCGTCGTCGTCGGTAATCAGCCGGCCTTCGGACAAAATCAGCGAGCGAAAGTCCTGATACGAAGGCCATACTCCAGAGACCTGTCGGGCAGCCGAGTTGAACTGGCTCACCTCGGTCACAGTACGCTGCAACTCGGGACTTACGGCCCGAATCAAGTAGCACTCATTCTTGATCAGGCGGGCGTCGTCAATGCTGAGAGTGATTTGACGGCCGGCGGCGAGTCCGCCGACCTGTGAGCTGGTGCGTCCTCCCCAGATGATGACCAGGTCCTTGCCCAGGGTCTCCATCCTTTTCTTCTGGTCTTTGCTGAAGCCGAGTCCGAGGCCTACCAACAGGATGACCGACGCGATGCCCCAGATGATCCCAAACATCGTCAGGAAGCTGCGCATCTTGTGAGCACGCAGTGTGGCGATCGTCTGTTTAAAGATGTCGAATAAGTTCATACCGTGGTCCCGACAGCAATCGCGAGGAGGCCGCTCAACACTTTGGGCCTTCATGATTCACATACGAGCAGGTTGGCCCCGAAGTTCCCCGTTTGTGGGGGTAAGGAGTGCGTTCATCCCAAATCGGACGCGCAAGAAACGCACGCGAGTACGGAATTTGTTCGGCAGGACCCCGGAATATGGTGTACATTCGATGACGTTTCCTCGGCCCTGTTAGTGCAAGTTAACGTGGGACTAAGGTGTTGACTGCTTTCCGCCTCTGTAACGTCGCTCTTCCTTCCAAACTGCTGGCCACACAAGCGCCAGAGAATTTTCGAGGATTCTCATGTTTCGCACTCCCCTGTTCAAGATCGCTCTTCTGATTTCGCTTACTTATCTGGCTGCGGCTCCGGCGTGGGCGCAGTGGGCAACACCCACCGTCGACGGCTTCATCGCCAACGGCGAGTATGGAACGAACAACCAGCTCAACAATGCCGGCAACACCGGGCAGACCTGGTACATGACCTGGGACGCGACCAACCTGTATGTAGGCATCGTAAATGCCAATCTGAGCGAAGGCGCCGTCATTTACATCAAAGGCAATCCGCAGAACCCGCCCACCTGTTGCACGAATTCCGACGGAAGTTTGTCAGGCTTCAACTATGACAACGAACAATTCACATCGCTGCCATTCCGCGCGGCATTCGTGACGTACGTTAAGAATGGATACCACGAGTACCGCAATTCTGACGGCAATGGTGGATGGACCGGTTCGACAGCCAATTATGGTCAGTACGCCGACAATGGCGGCAATAACAACACTCGCGAGGTCGCAATTCCGTGGAGCGCCATCACCGGCGGAGGAATACCGGCGTCATTCGTATTCTTCGGCTTTTTGACCTCGAGCGGCGGCTACGTTTACGGCCAGGCACCGCCCGATAATCCCGGTGCGCTCGTCGGAACCAACGCGACAGCGACGCAATACTACGCCGTCGTAAGCACCGTGAATGGCTCGAGCACGCCGCCATTCTCGATGGAGCAGCCCGGAGGATTCAGCGCTGCGGACAAGGCGGGGTTCCTGCACGACACGTTCAATCCGTTCTATCGCGACCAGGAGGGCGCGGTAACTGAGGGCTCGCAGGTCACGCTGCGCTTCAGTACTCTGCATTCCAGTGGCATCTGGGGCGTGAACGTTCGCGCCTATCTGTTTGACACCGCATCGGGCACGACCACGGGGCCCGTCGATACCAACATGCCATTCGATCAGAACGTCACTGTCAACGGCACCGAGTATGACGCCTGGAAAGCGACCCTGCCGATGCCATCTACAACGACGGTTTATTACTACAAGTTCCATATCTATCGAGATACGACCAATGGCTGGTACAGCGACGACTATCTCGACGACAACGACAACGTACACAAGGACGGCACCGGTGCCGCGACCGATGGCGAGCCATTCCCGTCATTTCAAATCACGGTTTACGACCCCAACTTCCAGACCCCGTCATGGCTACAGAACGCCAACGTGTATCACATTCTGCCCGACCGCTTCCGCAACGGCGACCAGACCAACGACTACTGCCGCAAGGGATCGAGCACCGGTTGTCCAATCTTCTACGGCGCCGATCCCAGCACGGTGATCCACTACGACACGTGGAACACGCAGATGTGCGATCCGCGTAACAGCACCTCGTCTTGCTACAACAACTTCACCCAGTTCTACAATGGCGACCTGGCGGGCGTGCAGAGCGAACTCGACTACATTCAGTCGCTTGGGTTCGACACCATCTACATGAACCCGATCTTCATGGCGCGCTCCTACCATCGCTATGACACCGACCAGTATCTGCATATCGATCCGGCATTGGGTGGTGACGCGGCATTCACGGCGCTGGAGACTGAGATGAACCGCCGCGGCATGCAGGTGATTCTGGATGGCGTCTTCAATCACGCCTCGTCGGACGGACTCTATTTCGATCGCTACCACCGATATCAGACGGACGGAGCGTGCGAGTCGCTCACCTCGATGTGGCGAAGCTGGTTCCACTTCCTCGACAACAATGTCCCCTGTAACTCGTCGGACTACAACGGCTGGTTCGGATTCGACAGCCTGCCAACTTTCGACCACACCAACCCCGCGGTCAAAGATTTCTTCTACCGCGGCACCGGCAACGTTACGCAGTACTGGTACAGCCAGGGCGCAAACGGCTGGCGCTTCGATGTCGCCGATGATGGCAACTTCGGCCATCCCTGGTGGAACGACTACCGCACCCACGCCAAGACCTACAACATCAATGGCCCATTGATCGGCGAGATATGGCCCAATGCCAGCCAGTTCCTGGCGGGCGACCAGATGGATTCGGTGATGAACTATCGCTTCCGTAAGAACATCACCGGCTTCGTGCGCAACGCGGAATGGCACGATGACAACAACAATGGCACGAACGATATCCCGGGGCTAACGCCCAGTCAGTTCGACCATGCCATACGCGCCGTGCGTGACGACTATCCGGCCCAGGCCACGGCGGCCATGCTCAACCTGCTGGATTCACACGATGTGAACCGCGCGCTCTACGTGATGACCGAAACCGGCGACACCGGCCTCGTCCAGGCCAAGCAGCGCTTGGAACTAGCGGCGCTCTTCCAGTTCACCTACGTAGGCGCGCCAATGGTCTATTACGGCGACGAGGTTGCTGTGAACTCGCCGTCGCAGAGCAGCAGCTCCAATGGACCAATCGGCGATCCCTATACCCGGCCACCGTATCCGTGGCTCGATCAAGCCGGCGACCCAACGATTTATGGGCCGCCCGACACCTCGGTCGAGTCGTATTACACCAAACTTGCGCACCTGCGTAAGCAGTACCCGGTATTGCGCAATGGTTCATTCGTGACGCTGCTGACGGGTGACACACAGCAATCCAACACGGCGCCGAACACCTATGCCTTTGCCAGGGCGTTGAGCGGTGAAGCCGCGCTCGTCGCTATGAACAATGGACCGGCCAGCAACACGGCAAGCATTCCCGTCAGCGGGGTGTTCACCGACGGCACTCAATTGCAGGACGCGATCTCGGGCGCGAACTATAGCGTCGCCGGAGGAAACGTTCAGCTAACACTGGCGGCACGCACTGGAGTGGTCTTGCTGCCGTCGCCGGTTAACTTGGATCTCGTTCCGCCGATCGCATCGATAACCACGACGCCAGCGGCAAACGGCTACGGCTGGATCAACTCGCTCCCTGTCACTGTCAACCTGAGTGCGACCGACTCAGGCAGCGGCGTGGAACAACTGCGCTACTGGATCAACAACGGCGCAGTAACGGCAGTCGCTGGAAGCTCCGCCTCGACACAGTTGACGGCTCAGGGCCCTTACACTGTGGGACTCCGCGCCATCGACAATGCTGGCAACATCAGCGCACTGGCGACCGCAGCGTTCGGCATCGACGTAACCCCGCCCGTTGTGTCGGTGTCGGCCAGCCCGTCATCAATCTGGCCGCCCAACGGCAAGATGGTTCCAGTCACCATCTTCGGAACAATTACCGATAGCTTGTCGGGAGTCAACCCGGCCACAGCGGCCTTCGCGGTTGTGGACGAGTACGGAATCGTTCAACCGCATGGACCGGTGAGCCTGGGCACAGGCGGGTCCTACTCGTTTACCATCATGTTGCAAGCGTCACGAAATGGAAACGACAAGGACGGACGGCAGTACACGATCACCGTCAGCGCCAACGATTTCGCCGGCAACCTCGGTTCTGCGGCAACAGTCGTAACCGTGCCCCACGACCAGGGGCACTGAGGACTACCGATCGACGTTGTAGCGAAAGCCGCCTTTATCGGGCGGCTTTCGTCATATTCCTGGAACGTAATTTGCGATCTAAGCTAAGCCACCCTGCCGCGCCAGCTTCAGCGCTTCGATCGCGGCGCCACGTGCACCCGCAGTATCGCCGTTGGGCATCACATGGATCGGGATCCCCGCCTGCTCTTCGCGCTGCGTCGGCATCCCGACGCGAATCTCGTCGATAAACCAGCGCTGAAATTCCGGCGAAGTCTCAACCGCCCCTCCGCCGACAATCAACGCATCGGGATCGAAGGTGTTCACCATCTCGTCGAAGAACAGGCCGAGCCCGTGGGCCTGAACACGAAAGACATCGCGCGAGAGCGGATCGCCTTTCTCCGCCAGACCACGCACCAGCTTGGCCGCCTGATGAATATCAATCTTCCCCAATTCGTGACCCGGATAGCGCGGCAGGAAATATGGCAGAAGCGTCTTTTCGATCGCGGTCAGCGAGCACACCGATTCAAGATCACCGGTTCGCCCGCAATTACATTCCGGCTTCAGCCCGGGAGTATTGGCGATGCTCTGGTACGGAATCAAAACGTGGCCGAGTTCCCCGCCGAATCCGTTCTTACCCTTCACCACCTCGCCATCAATAATGATGCCGCCACCGTTGCCGGTGCCAATGACAATAGAAATAGATGTCTCTTTGCTGTTGGGCCCAAAGATCGCGTAGTGTCCCCACAACGCGCCCGCATTGGCGTCGTTCAAGTACAGCACTGGCTTACCCAGCTTATGCGCCAGGCTCTCGCGGATATCAAATCCCGCCCAATTGGCGTGTACGAAGTTGGTAGATCCCCGTGCGCTGAGTACACCGGAGGCACTGGCCGGACCGGGAGTATCCAGTCCTACCGCTACGATGTCGGAAACAGCCACTCCAGCTTTGTCGGCCGCGATCTTGAGACCATCGGCGATCTGTTGCAGGCAGATGTCCGGTCCCTGCTTCGCCAGAGCAGGATGTTCGCATAAGCCTTCAATGAGGAACTTCCCCTGCTGATCAACGATCGTATAGTTGACTGCGGTTCCGCCAAGATCTACTCCGGCTACCACTTCCACGGGCAAATTCCCTTTCAGTAAGGCGATGACGAACGCACCAGCTTAGCAGATGCCAAGCCGCATGTTACGCCCTGATTGTGACGAGAGAAGGTCAGCTCATCGATGCGAGCATCAGGCGGACCTACGGGAGCGGGCAGCGTTGTTGGCCAGCGCGTTAGCTTCCAGATTGAGTTCGCGGCTGATGTGGGCAATGGAGAATTCGAGTGAGCGGGCGAGTTTGCGGCAGGTCCAGTTCAGGGAATAGAGGCGTGGGCTGCGACAGGCGTAAAGACCAGTCATCTGCTTCACTACGATTTCTGAATCGGAAAAGACATGCAGGGTGCGGGCGTTGACAGAAACCGCGTGCTGCAGGGCCTCCAGCAGGGCGACGTACTCGGCCACATTGTTGTCCTGGCGGCCGATCGCACGGGCGATCAGGACTTTCTCGCCGCCGGGGTGCTCGATGACCACTCCAATGCCGGACGGCCCCGGACTACCGTGGGACCCGCCATCAACATAAGCCACAAGATTCGGCATCAAACCCCTGCTCCTTCGACAATGCCGCAGTACCTCTCCGGAGTCAAGAGGCTTGTGTGGTTCTCAGCGGTGCAAAACTCTGACGCAGGCGTCTGTGAAAAACGTGTGACAAAAGCGGGAATATTTGCTCAACTCAAAAGTCGACTCGCCGCTTTTTCAGCGACTTGCGCACTAGGAATACGATTCAAAAATTTAAGCAGTTTGCACCAACCTTGGGCATTGACAACCCACATTTCTATATTAGGATTGCCCTCGTCGACGGCAGAAAAGGGTTGGCATCATAATAGTAGCTGACCTGAAGTACGCTGAGTGGCCGGTTCGAGCGAGGCGACTCGCCGTAACTGACAGACCCGAAAAAACCAACCGCACTGCGAGGTGTCGGCTGGGGTCTGGAACCGCGAAAGCGGTGGCCGCATCAAGGGCTGTGACGGTACATGCGTCCACGCCGGGGGCTCCCTCGCAGGAGTTGTCGGCTAGAGCATAACCAAAGTCACAGCCTTTTCTATTGCCCAACGCACTGGCGTCTGCTGGCTCCGAACATCGTTTCATTCCGTCAGCCAACTTTAGAGCCGTTCAACAGTCGCTGTAAGCGGTCGTCTCGGGTAGAGCAGCGCTTTAGCGCTGCGTCCCGGCCGAACTCTTTAGATTGAGCCGGGTTTCAACCCGGCGGCAATTCTATCCCCGCTCTTCTCGCTACGCCAACCGTGGAATTTCTCCACACCACCGCATTCGACTATTCGTTTCCTTTATCAACAGAATTCTGCAAAAGCCTGTGCAAGATTCGGATTTTGCGGGTTTGCAGAGTGTCTTTCTAAGGACTTCCACGTATTGCACTCGCGACGGTGCGATTGCGAAACCCGCGCTGTTGATGACATTTTTCTTTTCACGAAAAGAAGCCACAAAGCTGGCCTTTTGGCCTCGGCAGGACACTCTCCACGGATCCGGACTAAGCGCTATACATGCAAAATCGTGCCGCCGCGACCGCCTGCTGGTCCACTTCGCCGATAAAGAGACTCAGCCATTCCTTGCGTTCAGGTCCGAGTCGTCTGCCTTCCCTTGGAAAAGAAACTGACGAACCTCACAGCGGTCGCATCCAACTGTCCGTCGCAAATGCCGCAAAGCGTTTAGCGAGGTGCATATGGAAGATCCGAGCCTCTCAATTGGCCAAGGGTCGGATGCGGATTCAACTCGCGGCTCATTGCCCGCGCCGTCTCTGCAGCCAGTCGACGAGAAATTACAGAAGCTGCTCGACAAAGCTCTGTATGGCGGAGGCCACCCGTCGGCACAAAAGATCAGGAATTTCTTGAATGGCACCTGGCTCGGCGAACCTTTACATGTCGTGCTCACTGACGTGCCAGTAGGAGCCTGGACGGTTGCAATGGCCTTTGATGCTCTGGACCTCGTCTTCAACCGCCGCGAGTTCGCGCGGGCGTGCGAAACGTCAATCGGAATCGGGTTGCTCGGGGCGGCAGGCGCGGCCGTAACCGGAATGACGGATTGGTCCGACGTTAATCCTCCGGCTCGTCGCCTTGGACTGCTACATGGTCTTCTCAACTTAAGTGGCGCTGCGTTATTTGCAACCTCGCTGTTCTTGCGAAAAAAGAAATCCCGTGCGACCGGGCGCATCGTGGGCGCTCTGGGCTATGCGGTTATGAGCTACGCAGCCCACCTCGGCGGCACGTTGGTGTATGAGCACAGAGTAGGCGTTGACCGCACAGATGGCCAGTTATTCCCAGAGGAGTTCACCGCCGTTCTGCCTGAAACAAGCTTGATGGACGGCAAACTTACGCGAGTGATGTATCAGGGCACGCCGATTCTACTTGTCCGCCGCGGAGATCGTCTCTTTGCCATGGCTGAGACCAGCTCCCACTTCAGCGGGCCGCTCTCAGAAGGCAAACTCGAAGGGAACACCGTTGTGTGCCCATATCACTTATCGCGGTTTGCATTGGAGGATGGCCGAGTACTCGACGGACCAGCTGTTCATCCACAGCCTTGCCTGGAAGTCCGCACGCGGAATGGACAGCTCGAAGTGCGACATGCGCCTGCGCCGGGCAGCGAGTCGAATCGCGAATTCTCCGGTGCGGGTTAGCTCGCAGACCTCTACCCCGCGGGTGGCCTTTTATAATGCGTGGCCCACATATCCCTGATTTTGGGATATGTGGGTTCCTTTGAAGCGTGGATTGGTCGACCGACCGGAAGATTAGGCTTGGAGCAGCTACCGTCACTACGCGAGCGGCGAGGACTGCGGTGTGGTAATGAATCATGGCGAAGCCGAGGCTACACTCTGAATCCCGCAATTGCCAACTGAAGGCAATTGTCGGCCACCAGCCCAGTTAGAGGTTTTTCGTGAATTGGAGCGCCGGGTGGCCGCGCGCCGCATACCTCGCGACACTTTAGGTCTGTGATGTGCCCACGTTAGGCCAAACGATGGCCGAACGTGGGGCACGCGCAAGATTTAATACCTGGCCACCAGCCGACAGCTCAGGCCTTCCTCAACCGGCGATAGCCGGCCAAGCCGAAAGCCCCGAAGCTGCTCAGCATCATCGTCAAAGTCGAGGGTTCGGGGACAGTGGTACCAGCAATGTTCAATATGATGGTGTCACTGGGAATAGTGAACGTATAGGTTCCAGGAATAAGGGTCATGCTGGCGATGGTCTCGCCCGCAATCGTCATGTCAGCGGAAATAGGAGTGCCGGACGTGTATCCGGTTGTCACTCCGACCTGCGGCTGGCCCCCATTGAATCCCCAGATGGAGATGGCGTCTCCCGAGGTTGAGGACGAAGTGAAGTAATTGCCGCTCGTACCATAGGGCAGCATAACGCTCGTCAGGTTATACCAATCCATGCCCGCCGTTGTGCCCAGCGCTACGTACCAGTTGGAACCACCCGGAATGATCCCGGTGGAATACGGTTGTGCGTGGTTGAACGTCGCACCGGTAAGATCAAGGCTGCCCGTGGCAGTCACATCGACGTTTCCGCCCGACTGCGTAACGTTGATCAGTACCGACGCATTCGCCAGTCCTGGGACGAGCACCATTACCGTGACGACCGCTATCGCGCCAAGAGCCTTAACTAATCTGCCCATGTTTCCTCCATTCCAACATCGGCCCTGGCCGGGCGAACGTTGAGGGGAGCGATTATATCCCTGAAACGGGAATATCCTCCAAATCTTCCAAATAATCTTTACTGGTCTCATGAATGCGATTCGTAGGTGGCCCATATTTCCCGGCCTTTGGGAAATGTGGGATTCACAAGTGCCGGGCGGCCGACGCCTGCCGCAGTCGGGTGCCCCATTCAAGGCCCTCTTTTGGCCTTGAGTGGGGTTCCATCCGTGCGCGGCCCACATTCCCTGCCGCGGGGAAATATGGGATTCAAAATTCGCGCTTGTTGGGGTGAAAGTCGGTAAAGTGTGGATTGGTTGAGCGACCGGAAGATTGGCCCTTGGAGCAGCTACCGTCACTACGCCAGCGCCGACGAGGGCTGCGGGATGAAAGTTGAGTCGTGCCGATGCGGGAGCTACAATTTGAGTCCCACAATTGCCAACTGAACGCACTTGTGGACCACCCGCCACACGTTGTAGTTCAACCGACATTGCGCGTGAGGAAAACATAATGGCCGGTATAGACAGTGATTATGCTTGGCTGAAGACCCACTTGGATCGTGTAGGCCAGATGGATTCACGCACTGAGCTGGTAAGCAAGGTCACAGGCAATTTGCTAAGGCGCGCAAGAAATGGTCAGCTGCCATTTACCCTAGGCGTATTTGGTGGTTGGGGCACAGGTAAAACTACATTCCTGGCAATGCTCGCAGATGAGCTGGAACGCAAAAGCAAGTCTAAGATTGTGTATTTCAACTCATGGAAATACGCGGGATTCATGGAAATCGTTCCCGCGTTAATTTATAAAATCCTCCAATATGGCCTGACAGGAACCGAAGCAACTCGCTCCGAGGCTGCGAGGCGTGTGGTACTTGCTCTTGGTAAGAAGTATTCGGATCAGGTGGGAGAGTGGGCGCAAAAGAAGATCGGCGTAAATCCGACCGAGCTGTTTAAAGATCTGTATTCTCTTCCCGACACTCTCGACGACCCCCAGGGCGCGCCTGCCGCAGTTCACGCTTACTACACCCAGGTCGATAAGGCCCAGGACGAACTGCGAAAGATTCTGGGGACTGTGACGCCGGGGTCGCCATCGAAAAACACTGTGATTGTTTTACTCGATGAACTCGATCGTTGTGATCCTGACGAAGCATTTAATGTCATCAAGCAGATGCGCGTACTATTCGGAATGCGCGATCTTCCTGTCGCCTTTGTTGTTTGCGCAAACCCGGAACCAATTGGCTTAGCGATTAAGCATCGATACGGACTGGAGTCCGAAGCAGGCGATTACGAGGCACGCAGGATACTTGAAAAGTTTGTGGATTCTTACGAGGACCTCTCCGCCGCGGAAGCTCTGGGAACACTTGTTCAGACGATATGGAAAGATGAAGCCCTGCCCTGGATTATGAGCGTTGACGAGGCTAACGTAAAGCCCGCCTTCTATGAACAAGTCGTGATGAATGCGACGGCATTCGATGCAATTACAACTTCGGTGCCTCTATTTGCGAACCTTCGCGTGCTTCACAAAAGCTTTGAGTATATTCGAGAAAATGTGCAGGTGAATCGTCACCTACTTTGGACTCACTGGTTTCTCGAAATGGCGACTCAGATTGATCCACGTTTTCGACGTGAGATACGGATGCTGGCCGGCCCGATCGAGCATATTGTTCTCGGTACTTACGGCGCACTGCACGGCATAACATTTCGAGCAAACAAATCTGGCCAAAAAATTAGCATCGAGTATGAAACGGATAAGGGGAAAACGCTCTTCGCTGTCTTTCGTAGTTTCTTTTGGGAACAAGCCAGAAAAGAGCTTAAGCTGCTTCAGGATTCGAGCGATCCAGAAGATGCTGTAAAAGCACGCGCGCTCGCGACCCTTGTTTCCGAACCACTCAAAGTGGATGTCATTGTGCTTCTATCGATGCTCCCCTTCGAAACTCTGCCTGACTACGAGAAGCTATGCAAATCGGCCAATAGCGCTAGGCTTCCTGATTTCAAGGCAGAGTTGCAGTGGCTGGTCTTCCAATTCAGCAACGTGCTGGCGAGTTAATTCATGAAGCCCCTTCCGGTGTAAGAGTGCCATAGATAAGACACATCTTCGCCCCACATAGGCGGAGGCGGGCGCCCCGCAACTGGAGCTTCGCAATCCTGAGTTCACTAACCACCGCCCACCGCTTTCCCATAATGGGAAAATCCCGGTTACCTTCGTAACGTCCCATCTGCCCTAAATCACTGACAAACCCCTTCCAACTCCCCACCCTATCCACTGGACACCTATGCCTAGGGCAGCTGTTTTTCCTGACAACTGACCACTGGCAACTGACAACTTTATTGAGGAGCGCCATGGAATACCGAACTTGCACCTACATCCACGACGATGGCGGCATCTGTAGCTCTGCCGCCGTCACCGACCGTAACCTTTGTCTCAACCACCTTCGGCACCGTGCCCGTCTCATGCGCATGGCCCAGTACCGTGCCTGCGGCGAGCGCTTCGACTTGCAACTCTCGCCGCTCGAATCCATGTTCGCCGTACAATCGGCGCTCACCCAACTCTCCGAGGCCCTCGCCGCCGACATGATCGAACTCAAGCGCGCCGACCGCCTCATTCGCGTGCTCAACATCGCCTCCCGCAACTTGCTCAAGTCCGACAAGTGGCCCGCCAGCCCATATCACGCCGACCAGCCCGCTCCCGCCGTCGACCTCGCTGCCGACTTCGGCCTCCCCCGCGACCTCGACCTCAACACTCCGCCACAGGTGGTCTTCCCACCTCCTCCCAATGTCGACGCGTCTGAAACTGGCAACTGGCAACCGGCTACTGGCAACTTTTCCTCTCCCATGCCCACCGTCAATTACTGCCAACACGGTCCCGGCTGTCACGAACACACCATCCGCGCCGACTACCCTGAGACACCCGAACTCGCCGAGCTTCGTGAGATTCAGGCGACCCAGGGCATGGACGCAGCCACCGAGAGCTACAAGCAACAGCAGCGCAACCGTCATCGCCGCCACATCGTCACCAGTCGCAAGCGCTACGCCGCCATCGCGCTGGAAAAGAACATGCGCATCGCCGCCGAAAGACTGGCCGAACAGAAAATCGCCGAACGTGCCGCCCCACAAGACGTCGAGTCCGAACCAATCGAAACCAAACGGCCGCCCGCTAGCACCATTGAAGAAAGCGCAGCGGCAACAGAACAGGAGGCCCTGTCCATCGCCTGATTGAAGTGTCGAGATTGACCTGTCGAAAATGGCGTGTCGAATCGGAGCAGTCGAGCTCGCCCGCCGGCAGAGCTGCGCCTCGGTGTCTCTCGAAGTCGTCAGAATTGGTTTGCGACGGTGTGACGGACTGGCAGAGGGCCAGCCCCGCAGCCGGGGTCCCCGCGAAGCGCCGCGCTTCGGGGGGTGGGACGGGGGCGGGAACATGATAGCTCAGCACACAGCCGCAGGCGGAGTGCTGGGTAGGAGGCGAGAGCGTGTCGAGTCCCCTCGGGGACGGCACTCGTTCTCGCAAAAAAGCGGCCTAACTCCTTACGGCAGACATGGATAGCTATAACTGGCAATAGAATGAACGAGATGCAAACAATTTCCACCGAACTCCATGAAAACAAAGGAGGCGCGAGTGCGGTTTGGAGGAGTCAACCGCAGATCCGCTCGGACTTATCCCTTAATCGTGCTTGTCGCTTCGTCCCAGGTCACTGCTGCCTTGCGGAAGTAGGCCTGGTTGGCCATGTGGCACGCTGCGGCGGCGTGATGTCCAAAGACGGCGTCTTGTACGATCGGCTTGCGAGTGCGCACGGCTTCGAAGAAGTTCCACAGGTGCGGCTTCACGTCGTCGTACGAGATACCGCTATACGTGACAGCTTCGTCTACGAATTCCTTTCCGGGGGCGGGCTCGTGCTCGTCGTCCCATTGCTTTTCGTAGGCAGTGCGCATGGCGGCGGGGAATCCCTGAGAGTAATAGCTGGGAGCGGTATCGATACCGCGCTGCGGGGTGAAAGTAAAGTCGCGTTCGCGAATCTCGAGCATTCCCTTCGGACCCATGAGGCGAGTCATCTCGGTGGTTTCGGTGCCGAGGGTAAGACGCACGTAGGCGGGCACGCTGCCGTATTCGAAGATGGCGGCTTGCAGGTCGGGCATGTTGCGTCCGTCCTTCCAGCGAACGATACCTCCGGTGGCGAAGGCGCGCGAGGGCGCCTGGTTCATGCCGGTGACGAACATCATGCCGCTCACCAGGTGCACCATGAGATCGCCGGCAACGCCGGTGCCGTACTCCTTCCAGCAGCGCCAACGGGCAAAGGTCACGGGATCGAACGGCTTCTTGGGTGCAGTCCCGAGCCAGGTGTCCCAATCGAAGTTGTCGGGATCGAGGCCGGGAGGCGGAGGATATTCCCACGCGCCGGTGGGATCGTTGCGTCCGAGCGAAAGTTCGACGGAGAGCAGTTCTCCGATGGCTCCCTGGTCGTAAAGCTGTTTGGCTTTCGCCAGCAGAGCGGAGCTGGTGCGCTGCGAGCCGATTTGCACGATGCGTCCGGATTTTTTGGCAGCGGCGACCATGGCGGCACCATCTGCCACACTGTGGGACATCGGCTTTTCGCAGTACACGTCTTTGCCGGCGGTCACGGCGTCAACCACGATCTGTTTGTGCCAGTGGTCGGGCACGGCGACGATCAAGGCGGTGATGTCTTTGTTGGCGAGAAGTTCCTGGTATTTGCGGGTGGTCGCGATGTTGGGCCCGGCGATTTCTTTGGCGAGAGTCTGGCGGCCGTCCCAGAGATCGCAGGCGGCGACGCATTTTGTTCCGGGTAATTCGACGGAGTTCTTCAGCAGGCCGGAGCCCTGCATACCGATGCCGATGATGCCAAACTGCACTATCTCGCCGCTGGGGCCGGTGGCCCATTGTTGGGCATAGGCGGGTTCGGGTAGGGCGATGGCTTTGGCGGCAAGAGCGAGACCGGCGGCTCCGGCGGCGGTCTGTAGGAAGTTGCGGCGGGTGAAGTTTTTCATGGCTGTGGTCGCCTCCGGGCGATGATGGTAAATCGATGAGATTCGGATTGAGGGCGAAAATAGAATTCCCTCAGGGGCTAAAGCCCAACATGCACGGCGCCTGTTACGGCACGGCTGAAGCCGTGCCCCTTCAAAGCGCTATTTCACGAGCGGCTTCATGGCGACCTCTTTGAAGAAAACGATGTCGTTTTCGCTTTCGGCCTTGTTGTCGCCATGGTTCTGGAGGCCGATCCAGCCGAACATCGGGCGGCGACCTCGCCACGGTTCGAAGTCGAACTTCTTCGGCGGGACGGGATCGCCTTCGGTATAGTCGGTGACCTTCTCGCCGTTGAGGATAACCACAGTGTGCGGGCCGTCGATGGTGATTTCCATGGTGTTCCACTGAGGCCCTGGTTTGCCCGGCTTGGCTAGCGGCTTGGTCAGCGAATACAGTGTGCCGGTGACATGGTACTCGTCTTCGTTGGAGGTCTCAGGGTGATTGTCGATTTGGACTTCGTAGCCATAGTGGACGGGCATCCAGGGCTCGCGCGGCTCGATGGGGATGCGGATGAAGACGCCGGAGTTGTCGTTGTCGTGCATCATCTTGTAGACCACGCGGAGGGTGCAGTTGCCTACCGGACCGGCGGTCCAATAGAGCAAGCCCATGCCTCCGTGAGTACGGATGAGGCCGTTTTCGACCGACATGCTGCCCGGGCCGACGTGCTTCCAGCCATCGAGGTTCTTGCCGTTGAAGAGTTGAATCCAACCGTCTTGCGCGAAAAGAGGAAGTGCGAACAGAAGAAGGATAGCGAGCAGTGCGAGTCGTTTCACGGTGAGGCCTCCGGGAACACGCTTCCGGACAAACATGAATTGTCCGCAGCGGAGAATGATGCTCCGAGGGGAGGGATGTTGGCAAGAGAGTAAAGCAGGATTGGGCTTACGAGAAGAACTTGCCGTGAGCCAGCGAGACAATGCCCTTCTCAACCTCTTGCTTGAACCAGTTCCAGCACAATCACCTGGTCGATTTCAGCAGGCGGGCGTTTGGGAAGCTGGAGCACTACGCTGGCATCTGACAACCCGTAGCTCACTTTGGTTCCTCCATTCAAGAGATGCGCGTCGCGCACTGGCTTCGTGATGCCCGGAAGCGCCAGTACACTCAGCGACGGATCGAGGACGTGCACATAAACAAGGTTGCCGCGCTGCGTAGTCACGCCCCATCCGCCCGGTTTCACAGGACCGCCATGGGTGCCGTAGATCGACTCACCGTAGGTCTTCAGCCAGGCTCCCATCTCGCGCAGGCGATCGGCGAAGGCGGTTTGGATTTCGCCGTTGGGCTGGGGGCCGACGTTGAGCAGAAAGTTGGCGTTGTTGCCGGCGGCGCGAACCATGTACTGGATCAAGTCGTGCAAGCTCTTGGGTTCTAATTCGCGGAGGTCAAAGCCCCATGATCCGCTGCGATACATAGTGTCGTTGGTTTCGAGGGGAAGCTGGCTGATGGGAGCGCCGCCCCATCCTGTTGTGTTGTCGCCGGGAAGGTCCTTCTCGAACGTCTGATAGTCCTCGCCGGGGAAAGGCAGCTTGTGATGGTTGGAGACGATGAGCGCGCCGGGTTGCAGTTGGTGAATCGTCGCGTAAGTGCGGTTGAGTTGCCAGTCGGCGTCGGGCTTGTCCCACATGCCGTCGAACCACACGCCACTTATCTCGCCATAGTTGGAGAGCAACTCGGTCAACTGCGCGTTCATGAAATCGAGATAGCGGGGCCACTGTCCGTTAGTGGGGCGGCCTTCCCAATGACCCGTACCGCCCAGGGGATAGTAGTCAGGGTGATGCCAGTCGAGTTGCGAGTAATAGACGAATAGCTTGATGCCCTGACGATGGCACTCGTCGGCAAGCTCGCGGATGACATCTTTGCCGTAGGGAGTGGCGTCGACTACGTTGTACCTGTTCTGCCTGGTGGCGAACATAGAGAAGCCGTCGTGATGGCGGGAGGTCACGACGATGTAGCGCATGCCCGCCTGCTTGGCGAGTGAGACCCACTGCGTTGCATCGAATTTCGTCGGGTAAAACTGCGCCACGAGTTGTTCGTACTGTGGTCCGGTGAGGTTGTGGTGCTGCATCACCCACTCGCCGTCACCTAGCTCGCTGTAGATGCCCCAATGGATGAACATGCCAAAGCGAGCCTGCTCGAACCATTCGCGGGACTTCAGGTTTTCGGGCGGGGGCTGATAGCCGGGCTGGGCGGTCAGGCCGACGGAGAACGCGACCATCGCGCAGGTGATAGCGGCTAGGCGCGCGAGAGATGCAGGTAGTTGGAATGGAGGATTCCGCATGGGCAACAGATTATACGAAGTGGAAAGACGCCGAGACGTTTCGACCGCCTGCACCCGATGCTTAGCGAGCAATTATTTGAGCTGCGGAAGCGGCAGCTGATGCGGTAGGGGCGATTGCGCGCTCGGCGCGGTCCTTGATCGAGAGCATCATCTTGCGTTCCATGATGAAGTGCGCGGGCTCCCAGAAGGCGTAGCCGATGAAGCGGTCGCGCACACGTGGCTGGCGTTCGCCGCGGCCACGCATGATCAGACGAGTGGAATGTTCGTCGATGGGCTCGAGGATGAATCCCCACGAACTGTTTGCGCCGCCCCCGGGCCGGGCTGACGGTGGCACATCGCGCGGCGGGACCAGGATCATGGCGCGGGTGGGCTCAAGCACTGCAATTTCCATTCGTCCGACGCCGTTGAACTTGTTTTTCGGAGTCATCCAAACCATATCGCCGACCTGGCGCTGCTGCCATTCCGCGACGACTTGGGCGGCGTTGCGCATCTCGCAACCGAAGAGGTTTTCGAGATGGGTGTAGCTGTAGAAGCCGGCGCGGTCGTGTCCGATCTGCACGATCCATGGCCAGATTTGCGATGCGGGAGCATTGATGGTGATGGCGTGGGTAGCATCGCCGCAAGCATTCGGAACCAGATCGTCACCCGGCCATGCGCGGCGTAGTTCGTCGGGGGTCATGCCCCATTGCTGGTGCCAGGTTCGCAGAATGCGGTCATAGGTAATTCCCAGGACGGTACCTGCGGCAAGCACGGCGAAAGTCGCTTTCCAGAATCGGCCCATAGATCCCCGTTCTTCATTGTCACACCTGGAGTGGCGGCGTTGGCCGCGAAAAGGAAGTAGATGCGACGTGAAGTTCAAAGTGGGAAGGGGCACGACCGGGAGCAAGGCGTGTGACACCAGAGTAATACTTAAGTTTACACTTGACAATCGCCGCGAGGTGCAGGATACTCAAGTAGCTACTTAACCAATTCATTGAGGAGAGCGGAAATGAATGCGATTGCAGAACAAGCCGTAGTCCACAACACGTTCGTGATTGAACGGAGCTATCCCGTCAGGCCGGAGCGCGTGTTTGCCGCCTTCGCCGATCCGGCCAAGAAACGCCGCTGGTTTGCGGAAGGGCATCATCACGAGGTTGAGCAATTTGAGATGGAGTTTCGCGTCGGAGGTGTGGAGCGGACACGTTATCGCTTCAAGGCCGGCACGCCGTTCCCGGGCACGGCGCTGTCGAACGAGGGAACGTTTCAAGACATCGTGACCAATAGCCGCATTGTGCTGGCGTCGAACATGAGCCTTGGTGATAAGCGAATCTCGGCGTCGCTGGTCACGTTCGAGTTCGTGCCGACGGAGAAAGGCACTGACCTGATCTTCACCCATCAGGGAGCGTTCTTCGAGGGGGCGGATGGTCCGGCGATGCGCGAAGCGGGATGGCGCACTCTGTTCGACAAACTGGCGGCGGAACTGGGGCAGTAGGCGGTCTTCTGAGTTCTAGATCATGCGGAAAAACAAACCCAATATCGACCGAGTCTTTCACGCTCTGGGCGATGCCACGCGCCGGGCCATTGTGTTGAAGCTTAGCCAAGGGCCGATCTCGGTTTCGCGGCTGGCAGCGCCACTGGATATCACGCTGGCTGCAGTCGTCCAACACTTGCAAGTGCTGGAGGCAAGCGGACTGGTAAAAACACAGAAGCTCGGGAGGGTCCGCACCTGCAGCATCGAACCCGACGGGCTTTCGGCGGCAGAACAATGGATTGGCGATCTCCGCTCCATGTGGGAGAGCAGGCTGGACCGGCTGGGCGATTTACTGGCGAAAGATGCGGAGGCGGAGTGAATCGGGGTTGAGGCTACCCGCCGTTGCTGGATGCTTTACAGCTTGCGGAAAAAGTTAGGACAGCCGATCGCTCGACTCCGGTCGCTTCGCTCCCTGCGCTCGGGACGACGAGAATAAAGACTTTCGGCACGACTAAAGAGGCTGCTGAAAAAAGCAGATTCCCCGCGGGCTGAAGCCCGCGAGGAATGACAAAAAAATAAACCGCTTAGACGCTGGCCTAAAGGCCACCACTCAAAGTACGGGAGTCGCGTTTTTTCGCAAACTGCTTAGCGGCGAGCGGCCGATACCAGGCTCTCGCGATACCACTCCAGAGTGCGGCGCAGTCCTTCCTCAATGGTGAAGCGGGGAGAGTGGCCCAGTTCGCGGACTGCCGCGGCGGTATCGGCTTGCGAATCGCGAACGTCGCCGGCGCGGGAGGGGCCATAGAGGGCGGGGATCTGCACTCCTTCTACTTTTTGGAGCAGGTCCCAGACCTGGTTCAGGGAATAGCGATTGCCGTTTCCGGCATTAAAGACTTTGCCGGCAACGCCGGGCGCCTGCGCCGTCTTGAGGACCAGGGCGACGACGTCGTCGATGTAAGTAAAGTCGCGGGTCTGCTCGCCGTCTCCGTGAATAGTGGGCGAGGTGTGCTGCAACAGGCAGGTCATGAAGACCGAGATGACGCCGGAGTACGGGCTGCCGGGATCCTGTCTGGGGCCGTAGACGTTAAAGAAGCGGAGCGAGGTTGCATCCAGTCCATAGCAGGACGAAAAGGCGCTGCAGTAGTACTCGCCCATGAGCTTCTGGGCGGCATAGGGTGACCTGGGGTTGGTTTGCATTGTCTCCACTTTGGGGAGGACTTCGGTGTCGCCATAGGCGGAGGATGAAGCGGCGTAGACGACCTTGCGGACTCCGCCGTCTACGCAGGCACGGAGAACGTTGAAGGTGCCATCGATGTTGCATTCGTGCGAGGGCACGGGATCGACAATCGATTTCGGGACCGAGGGAATGGCGGCGATGTGGAAAACGGTGTCGGCGGAGGAGATCAAGGGACGGATTTCGTCGAAATCACGAATGTCGGTTTGATGGAAAGTAATGCGTGAAGATATTTCGTCGAGGTTCTCCCGGCGTCCAGTGGACAGGTTGTCAATCACTTCAACCGAGCCGTCACCCAGGGCGAGCAGGCCGCGAACCAAGGCGGAACCGATGAAGCCCGCCCCTCCCGTAACCACATATTTCTTCATGATTGCGATGGCTTTCCTTCGATCAATTTTAGAATTCCAACCCTTATTGTACTGTGGGAGACGGCGGGGACAGGCCAGAGGTTACATTTCGGTTAACTATGGCTGGCCTGTTTTGGCACGCTTTAAGCGAGCCCACGCCCGTTTGGTGGGTCTGGCAATTGCGGCTGAAGCGCCAGGATAACGGTTGGCGGAGTTGGTGATATTCTATAGCCTGCCGAGTTTATGGCGAGTTGGTTACTCCGCAGGCGAATCTCTGTCGCGCCGGTTCTTATTTTGGAAGCTGGCGACGAGTGACGAGTGCGTTGCGAAGGCAGGCATTTTCTGTGTTTCGCTCCGGAGTTTCCACGCGCCGGTTTCGGAAGCAGCGATCACTGATGCCATACGGGTATACGAGACGCTGTCTAACGATCAGTTCCCTCACATTACAGCGGCTTTTGGGGCCGTCGGAACGGCAACGAACGGAGTGAGTAACTAAAGTGGCGCTCGAACCCACGAATTCAGAGCCATCGGCGGTGGCGGTCGCGTCCGAGAACGGGGCCGCCGACGCAGTAAAGACCGCGCCTCAGGGTCCTTCTCTGTGGGAGCGCATCCAGGGAGTTGGCTGGCGCGGCTGGTTGCTGGTCGCGGTATTCCTGGGCCTCTATGGGCAGGTGCTGATCCATCTGGTGCGGCAGTGGTACAGCGATGCCGATTATTCCCATGGATTTCTTGTTCCTTTTCTGTCGGCATATCTGATCTGGCAGCGGCGGGACAAACTGGCGGAGATTCAGCGACGTCCTTCGAATTGGGGCCTGCTGGTAGTTTTGGGTTCGCTGGGGTTGCTGTTTCTCGGTAGCCTGGGAGCGGAACTCTTCCTGACCCGAATCTCCATTATCGGAACAATCTGCGGTCTTATCCTTTATTTTTCGGGATGGCGATTGTTGCGGGCGATGGCATTCCCGCTGGCCTTCCTGCTGTTTGCCATACCGATTCCAGCGCTGATCTATAACGAGATCGTTTTTCCGCTTCAGGGCATCGCGTCGCGGTTTGCCACCGGCATTCTGGAGTGGCTCAACCTCTTCCCGATCATGCGGGAGGGGAACGTTTTAATCATGCCTGGGATGCGCCTTGAGGTGGTGGAGGCGTGTAGCGGAATTCGTTCGCTGATGTCGCTGCTGGCTCTGGCGGCTGGATATGGATACGTGGCCGAGAAGAGCGTACCGGTGCGCTGGTTCCTGTTCCTGGCAATGGTCCCATTGGCAATCGTCAGCAACGGAACGCGGGTGATGATCACCGCGCTGATGACGAATTACATCGGTCCGAAGGCGGCAGAAGGGTTCATGCACGAGTTTTCGGGATGGGTGATATTCGTGGTGGCGACGGCCTTGTTCCTGGCCCTGCACAGCCTGACGGTGGTGGTCCGCAAGAAATTCGGATGGATGCCAAAAGATACTGAAGTGGCGGCGAAAGCGTAGGTGGTGGGATGAGCAACGCGGCGCGATATTGGACGATGATTGCGGTGCTGCTGGCGGGCACTGCGGGCATGGGCTTCCTCTCGCATGGAGAGTCGACTCCACCCGCCCGTCCGATGGATGAATTCCCCAAAGACATCGGTAACTACAGGACCGTAGCCGAGATTCCCTTCGACCAGGACACGCTGAAGGTGTTGGGAGTGACAGACTATCTGAACCGGGTGTACTTCGATCCTACCCAGGGCGACCTTGGGCTGTATATCGGTTATTTCCGTACGCAACGCACCGGGGCGGCCATACACTCGCCCAAGAATTGCCTTCCTGGCGCGGGATGGCAGCCAATGGTTTCCGAAATCTATCAACTGAAGCTGGATGACGGGCGGACAGTCCCGGTCAACCATTACGTGATCCGTAAAGACCTCGAGCAGGAAGTCGTCATTTACTGGTACCAATCGCACGGCCGGGTGATAGCCAGCGAATATTGGGGCAAATTCTACATGGCTTACGATGCGATTCGGCTAAACCGCACGGATGCCGCACTAGTGCGCATCACAGCCCCGGTGCGCAACGGCGACGTAGCAGCGGCGCAGGCACAGGCCATAGCGTTTGCCAAACAAGTTGCAGGTGATGTCGGTCAGATTATTCCCCAGTGACCCCAGGAGAATTCATGCGGAATCGTTTCGTCATTTCTATTACAACGGCGCTGGTGGCCGTACTGCTGATTGCCGCGACCGGATGCAAAGGCAATCCGGAAAAGGCCAAGAAGAAATACCTTGAGAGCGGCATGAGCTATGTGGACAAGAAGCAGTACGACGCGGCCGCGATCCAGTTCAAAAAGGCGCTTCAGGTCGATCCCAACTATGCGGAAGCTCATTATCAATTGGCACTCACCTTTCTTCGACAGGGGAAAGGCAGGGAGGGCTACCTCGAACTGCGCCAGGCGGTCAAGCTGGATCCCAACAACGTGAAAGCCCGGCTGGAATTAGGCAATTTGCTGTGGGCCGGCCGAGACTTCAAGGGCGCGGAGGAACAGGCCCACTACGTTATTGAGCACGATCCAAACAACGCCGACGGATACACCCTGCTGGGTACTGCTTACTTCGCACAGAAGGACAGCGACCAGGCCATGCAGGCCTATAACAAGGTCATTGAACTCAAGCCCAACGACTCGGGCGCATATTTGAACCGCGGCGTGTTATACGCGAGCACAAAGCACGATGCCGAGGCGGAGGCCGATTTCCGCAAGGCCATCAGCTTGAACCCCAAGAACCTGGAGGCGTACTCCAACCTTTCGCGCTTCTATGTGTACAAACAGGAGCCGGCGAAAGCCGAAGAAGTACTGCAAGAGGGGATCAAGAACGATCCGGATGCGCCAGCCAACTACCTGCGGCTGGCGGGCATGTTGCTGCAGCAGAACCGAGCGGCCGATGCTGAGACCGTGATTGGGAACCTGCGGGATCGGCTTCCGAAAAACCCCGATGTGGCTGGTGCAATCGCGGAGTTCTATCTGGCGGAGCGCAAACCCGACGCCGCCATCAAGGAATATCAGCGCGGACTGTCGATCGATCCGAAGAGCGAAAAGCTCAAGGCGGCTTTGATGGAGACCTACTTGATGTCGGGGCACATCGAGGAAGCCACCAAGATGGACCAGCAGTTGCTCAAAGACAAGCCCAACGATGTGACCGGCCTCATGTTCAGGGGCCGTCTGGAAGCGATCAAGGGTGATTTCCCTACAGCGGTCACAACCTTCCGCGCCGTGGTGAAGGACTCTCCGGAGGATCCGCAAGCCCATTATTTGCTGGGGCAGGCGCTGCTGAAGACAGGCGATTTGACAGGCGC
The DNA here is from genome assembly GCA_963699185.1 of uncultured Acidobacteriaceae bacterium. Classification (GTDB taxonomy): domain Bacteria; phylum Acidobacteriota; class Terriglobia; order Terriglobales; family Acidobacteriaceae; genus DASRAA01. Next base: position 5,015,110 of record OY969419.1, read on the forward strand.
GAAGACCGAGTTTCAGGAAGCAATCAAGCGGAAGCCTGACAATCCTGCTTATCTTCAGGCCCAGGCTGAGGCTTACCGCGACTCACGCGACTACGGGACGGCGAAGGAGTTCGCCGACCGCCTTTTGAAGATGAACGACAAGAGCCCCCAGACCCACTACCTGCTCGCCTCCATTGATTTGGGGTCGAAGGACTATCAGGGCGCGCTGGAGGAGTTGGCAATCGTCGCCCAGGCGGCACCCAATGATCCAAGTGTCCACTTGAATATGGCGTTCGCTTATGGGGGGTTGAAGAAGTTTCCCGAGGCCGAGCGTGAATTTCAAACTGCGATGAAGTTAAATCCGCAGTATGACACCGCAATGGGCGAATACGTTCAGATGCTGTTTGGACTTAACCAGGGACCTAAAGCGCTACAACTGGCCACTCAATACGCCGCGGCCAACCCGAACCGCGCGGCTGCGCAATTCATCTATGCTTCCTCGCTGGCCAACAGCAAGAAGCTGGACGAATCGATTCCGGTGTATCAGAAGGCGATCCAACTGGAACCAAAGGCGCTGCTGACATACATGCAACTGGCCCGGGTCTACGAAATACAGGGCAAGCCCGACGACGCGCTCGCGACTTACCAGAAGGCGCTGGCAGTGGCTCCGAACAATGCGACCATCCTGGGCGCGATTGGTAACGTGTATCTGGCTAAGAACGACCTTAAGCAGGCGCAACAGTACTTTGAAAAGGCAAACACCGCAGCCCCGCATGATCCTTCGATCCAGAACAACCTGGCGTGGGTTTACGCCCTCCAGGGCCAGAACCTTGACGTGGCCTTATCGTTGGCCACGCAAGCCAAGCAGGCGCTGCCCGACCAGATCTCGATCAATGACACGCTGGGATGGATCCAGTACAAAAAGGGAAATTATGTGATCGCCGTTGGATTGCTAACGGACGTGGTCAACAAGATACCGCAAAGCGCGGAATACCGGTACCACCTCGGTATGGCGCTTAACGGCTCCGGACAGAAAGACCGAGCGAAGGACGAGCTGAAGAAAGCACTGCAATTGTCGCCTCCGCTGAACCAGGACGATGCCAGCCAGGCGCAAAATACACTGGCCAAGCTGTAGCGAGTCGATCGACTGGAAATAACGAATCTCTCGGGGCCTGGAGGAAGCTTTCCCAGGCCGCCGTTTTTTGTGCACTTCGCGGCTCTCCCACACGGGGAGAGTCTGATCGCGACGATTATTTAGCTGATCCGACGGCTGACATCATCCGAGGTTTGTAAGACAAAGGAAATCCGAAAAGTCACTGACTCGCATCGGGCACGGACGTATCCTTTTGCTTTAAGAGGCTCGAAAGACGGGAGGACTTTGCGATGAAAGCTTACGTGGTAGTGACCGCACGAGCAGGGACCGCGCGGGAAATCGCCGACGCCATGGCTGCCCTGCCGGGAGTGCAGATGGCCGACGCATGCTGGGGTGGCGGCGACGTGTATGCAGTCGTGGAGTTTCCAGAATGGAAAGCGCTCAACGGACTGGTGTTGGATAAAGTGCATTCGATGCCCGGCGTTATTCGCACTGAAACGCACGTTGCCGTGGAACGCTAGGAGATCCGGCGTAATCGGTCCAAGCAATCGCGACAGCACGTAGATTGCGGTGATTGCGGAGCGGCGCAAGTGTTCAGCTGCGCTGAGACGTACCGTTAGCTGTTTGGGATAACAACCAACTAACGGTGTAGCCGACGAACATGGTTGCGATGCTTCCCAGCACTACGTACCAAGTGAACGGCACACGTGTGAATAGCCATAGGTACAGGTTCAACAGGAAGCCGAATAGCATGCCTGCCATCGCGCCGCGCTCCGACGTCCGTTTGGTCAGCACTCCGAGCAGAAATACTCCCAGCAATGATCCGTAGGCGACCGAGGCAATCGAGAGCCCGACCTCCATCACTTTGCCGCCGTGGCGTACAAGAATGGCGAGAACAAACAGCACCAGCGCCCAGCCCACCGTTGCAAAGCGCGAGAGCCGGACGCGGCGTTCCTCGCTGGCGTGGGGACGCCACCGGCCGTAGAAATCGACAACCGTTGTCGATGACAGGGAGTTCAGCGCGGCGCTGAGGTTCGACATGGCTGCTGCGAGAATGGCTGAAATCAGCAGGCCACTGATTCCATGCGGCATCGTGGTCACCACGAATGTCGGGAAGATGGTGTCGGTGCGAGTAAACGGCACAGCCGGCGGAAACAGCTTGTAGAAGACGAAGAGCATGGCGCCAATCATCAGGAACAGAGAGAATTGCGCCATGACCGCGATCCAGCTCGACAGGAGAGCGATCTTGGATTGCCGCTCGCTGCGAGCCGCCAGAAGGCGTTGCACGATGAGCTGGTCGGTGCCATGGCTCGCCGTGGTCAGAAACGCACCGCCGATCAAGCCGGACCAAAAAGTGTAGGTCGAGTAAAAGTCCCACGAGAAGTCGAACACGCGGAATTTGCCTGCTTGACCTGCCATCAAGTGGATCGCGTTCCATCCTCCGGGTACAAGGTGCAAGATGGTAAAGAAGCCAACAATCGTCCCGCTGATGTAAATCGTGAGCTGCACCACGTCCGTCCAGATAACGGCGGCCATGCCGCCTTCGAAGGTGTAGATCAACGTCAGTGCGGTGACGATGGCGATGGCCAACACATCGCGCGCTAAGTCAGAAAACATGGCCAGCAGGCTCGACAGCGCGATGCCGACGACAATCGCGACGGCAAACACTCGCACGCCTTCCGCAGCGGCGCGCGTGATGAGAAATAGTCCGGCAGTCAGAGAGCGCAGCCTCTGGCCGAAGCGTCGCTCCATGAGTTGATAGGCAGTGACTAGTTCGCCGCGAAAATACTGCGGTATCAGCAGCAAACTTATGATGAGGCGGCCTACCAGGTAGCCGATCACCAGTTGCAGAAAACGGAAGTCTTTGTCGTAAGCAAGTCCGGGCACGCTGATCACGGTCAGGGTGCTGGTTTCGGCCGCCACGATGGAGAGCGAAATCGCCCACCACGAGATTCTCCTGTCGGCCAGGAAGTAATTTTTTAGAGTGCGCTGTTGTTTGCGAAAACGCAGCCCGAACGCCGTCACCCCAGCCAAGTAAACGACGATGACGGCGAGATCGAGCGTGTTCAGTCCCACGCGCTGGGATTTCTCCTGGGTTGATGGTTCAGGACGTAGCTTCGGTCGCAGTGTACCTGCTCCGGTGGGCTATGGTGCAACATTTCGCGGACCGGCGAAGATTGGGGAGAGGGAGTCCGAAGGGTTAAGAACGCCGAACTCCAGAAGCGCGCGGCGATAGCGCGCCGCCCGCTCGGTTGGCGGGTACGTCACCCCAGGTATCGCAAGAAGGCCTGGGGCGAGTTGTCGAAGCCGGGAAATACGGTGGCCAAATTGGTGTTGCCGAGGTGGCGGGAAACGGCCTCGCCCAGTACGCGCCGGAAATCGGTGGTGAGGGCGAGGTCGCGTCCTTCGTTGAGCTGCGATGGATCGAGGCCGGGCCAGCGTCCGTAAACGCGGCCGCCGCGTACTGGTCCGCCAAGGACAAACATGACGTTGGCGTGGCCGTGGTCGGTACCGCGATTGCCATTTTCGCGGGCAGTGCGTCCGAACTCCGACATGGTCACGAGCACAGTTTCTTCCGTGAGGGGGCCGAGGTCGGTCCAGAAGGCGGCGATGGACTGCGCAAAATCGCGAAGCACGTTGGCGAGTTGACCTTCCGCTGCGCCTTCGTTGACATGGTGGTCCCACCCGCCGATGTCGGTGAAGGCAATCTGCACGCCGAGGTTCGCCTTGATGAGTTGCGCGGTCTGGCGGAGGGCGTCGCCGAATCGGCCGCGCGGATAGTTCGCGCCCGGCGCCGGCGTGTAGCGTTGAGGATCGGCGGACTTCAGCATCTTCACTGCTTCGAATGTCTCGCGACCGGTGCCATGCAACACGCTGTCCAGAGATTGGTCATACATGGCTTCAAAGGTATTGCCCAGCGGAGCGGCGTTGGGATTTCCGCCGGCAATGCCAAATCCATTCACGTTGCTGACGGCAACCGCAGGAGCTTTGCCGGCCAGAATGCGGGGCAGCGAGGTGCCGAGGGCAACGGCGCGAAATGGACTGTCGGCAGCGGACTCCGACTGCAACGTGCGATTGAGCCAGCCATCGCTGGTGATTTTCACGCCGGGCGTGCCGGATTCCATATAGTCCTGCGCGTCGAAGTGTGAACGCGTGGTGTCAGGTGAGCCTGCGGCGTGGACGATGGCGAGATGTCGCTGGTCCCATAGCGGCTTAAACGGCGCCAGCGAGGGATGCAGCCCGAAGAAGCCGTTGAGATCAATTACCTGCTGCTGCGGAATGTTGATGCTGGGCCGCATCGCGTAATAGGAGCGCTCGGCGTGAGGCACAACAATGTTCAGGCCATCGGCAGCACCACGCTGAAAGATGACGACGAGCCGCTTGTTGCTTGAGCCGGCTTCGGCCGCGCCCCATGCCGCCCGGGTCAGGAAGGAGGGGATTGCCGCGGTACCGACCACAGCCATCGCGCCGCCCTTGAGGAATGTCCGTCGTGTGATGCTCATGCGCTGCTCTCTTATTTACGCTGGAATTCCGGCGAGCCCAACAACAAACCGGCGATGACGTTGACGTTGGCGGGATGCGAAGGATACTCGAACTGGGCCATGGCCTGCGGAGTGACGATGCGCTCCTCGATCGTCTCATGCGTCTGCTTTGAAATGCCGCCGGCAATGAGCATCTGTTCGAGCTTCAACTGCACCTGATAGGGATCGGCTTCGGCCACCTGACTGGTCGTTCAGCAGCTGTCCAAGATTGAATGTGGCGCCCGGTAGCCGGTTAGCGGCGAGGGCGAGCCCGAAGTTCATGCGATCGAGCAGCGCCGCCGAGTTCACCCACACATCCGCCTTGGTGGAGTAGCCCGTGGGTGGCTGCATTCCGTACAGCGGCATGCCCATCTTGTTGAGCGTGGCCAGCAGCGACTGCGGGTCAGTGATTTCCGCTTGCGTGGCGCGCAGCGACGACACCACAAATTCAAACGGCGTCTTCACGCGCGCGCGATAAGCCTCGGGCGCCCAGAATTCCTGCGAGTGGAACATAGTTTCCAGCACCGCGCGAATGTCGCCGTCGGTCTTCAGAAAAGTCTTCGACATCGCGTCGATCAGGGATTTCGGCGGATCGTCGGAGACGAACCGCTGCGCCAACTCGGTGGAGATAAAGCGCGCGGTGGAGGGATGATGCGCGAGAATTTCGAGCACCTGTATGCCCTCGTTCTCGCCTTTGTTCTTAATCTTGTGACCCAGCACGGTTTTTTGGCCCGGCTCGTGCAGGCGCGGCTTGTAAACGAATCCTCCACCCTGGCGCGGCTCGTCGATGGACCAGCCGGTGAAGACGCGCGCTACCTGGGTGACGTCCTGCTGGGTGTAGCCGCCGTTGACGCCGAGCGTGTGCAACTCCATCAGCTCGCGGGCGTAATTCTCGTTGAGTCCGTCGTGACGTTTCTGTTGATTGTTCTGGGCGTTCGGCGGCTGTTGCTGCGGACGTGGAGGGTGAGGCGCGGGGTACATCACGCCGCGGCGTCCCGCGGGACCGTTCATTCCAGGATTCGGCGCGTGTGCGGGAACTCCGCGCGCCGCGTCTGAGTCGGGACCCTCGCTCTGCCAGTTGTCGAGATAGAACATCATGGCCGGACTCTGGGCGGTCGCGACCAACAGGTCTTTGAACTTGCCCAGCACATGCGGACGGATGACATCGCGCTCGTACGCCGTGATCAGGTAGTGGTCGGCGCCCTTGCCGATAAAGATATTGAAGTGGTTGAACCAGAAATCGGTGAGCACCTCTTCGAGTTGGCGGTTGCTGTAAACCGCGCGCAGCAGCTTGGCTGACTGGATCTCGTTATTGATGACCGCCTCAGGGTTGTTGAGCGCCAGTACCGTTTCGCGTTGTTCGGGAGTAAACCCAGCCAGAAGCGCCTGCCGCTTCTCGAAGGGCAGACCCTGAGTCAAGTCGCGCTGCTCTGCCACCGGTAAGGCCAGAATTCGCTGCATGCGTGCATCGGGCGGCAAGGCAGAGAGTTGGTCCACAATGCTGTGAGCCTCACGCCGCTCCTGGGGGCGCGGTGAAGGCTCTGCGGCATTGGCCGGTTTGAGAGGTGTCACGGCGCTTGCCTGAACCACACCGACGTTAGCTTTCGGACCAGTCTCGTTCTGCTTTTTTGCCTGCTGCTGACCGATGCGGTCAATTGCAGCGACGTAGATGGCGTGGCGATACGGATCGCGTGGCATCGGCAGCTTTCCGTCCATCGCCGCCTTCGCCACCGGAGTGGGCGGAAACTCGAGCAGCATTTCCTGGCTACTCATTGCGAGCGTGCGATAGCTGGCGAGCCGTGCCTGCATGGCGCTGTTGTCAATCTTTTCGGGATGCAGTTGGAGCTCCATCCACTTGTCCACGCCCATCGCCGCTACTGTCTGCGCATCACCCGGCCGGGGACCGAAAGTGAGACGATCGAGCGCGTGCAGGACCCGCTGTTGTTCATCGACCGCGAACCTGGTTTGGTTTTTTTTGGCCGCGTAAAGGGCGACTGCAACCGTCAGTAGAAGGGCCAACGCCGTAGCGCAACGCCACCAGAGGCTTATCTGGTTACTGCGATGGTTGCCGGGTGGGCGGCCCATGAATACCTGCTCCGCTCGAAAGATCCAGTCACTATAAACCTGCACGTAAGGAAAAGTTGTTGCAGGCCGACGATTGCGGAATCCGGGCCGGTGGAGAAACACCCTCGACCAAAGCGAGTGCTTCCTGATATTGTGCACCTGCACGCATTGATCTTAGGCTGTTGATCAGGGAACAGCTCTTCAACTCAATACTCTGGAGGAATAGTCCTTGCGAACGACTTCGCTCGCCCTTCTTATTGCTTGTTTTTTGACCTCAATGCTGGCACAGGAACAGCCTTCAAAACTGGGCTCCGAGCCGGCGCAGAAGCAAACAGGATCGCAGAAAGCCGCGCAGGCCGCTGGAACGCCCGCGGCTGATACGCAGTCGGACGACAACGAGTCGCAGGGCCCGTGGAAGGGCATGCAATATCGACTGGTCGGCCCATTTCGTGGCGGACGAGTGGTCGCGGTATCGGGCGTCGTGGGCCAGAACGACGTCTACTACTTCGGCGCGGTTGCTGGCGGCGTTTGGAAGACTACCGACGGCGGTCTCACCTTCAAACCCATCTTCGACAAGACAAAAGATGCGTCGCCTTCGATTGGCGCCATCGCGGTCGCCGAGTCGGACCCGAACGTGATTTACGTGGGAACGGGCGAGGCGTGCATCCGCGGCAACATCGTCGGTGGCAATGGTGTGTACAAGTCGATCGATGCGGGTGCAACGTGGAAACTCGTCGGCTTGGCTGACACGCACGCTATCGGGCGCTTGATCATCAATCCCAAGAATCCTGACATCGCATTCGTCGCGGCCTTAGGACATCCCTTCGCCGATAACGAAGAGCGCGGGATCTTTCGCACCCTCGACGGAGGCAAGACCTGGCAGAAGGTCCTCTACAAGGACGCCAAGACCGGCGGCATCGACATCACGTTCGATCCCACCAACGCCAACATTCTTTACGCGGCCTTGTGGCAGGCGAAGCGCACGCCGTGGAGCATGGACAGCGGCGGTCCAGGAAGCGGTCTCTATAAATCCATCGACGGCGGGAGCACCTGGAAGGAACTCAAGGGACACGGCCTGCCGGAAGGCGTAATTGGCCGCATCGGCGTGACCGTTTCAGGCGCCAATCCCAACCGCGTGTATGCCGTGGTCGAGGCCGACAAGGGTGGAATCTATCGCTCCGACGACGGTGGCGACTCGTGGCACTTGATGACCGACGATCACCGTTTTCGCCAGCGTGCCTGGTACTACTCGCACATTTTCGCCGACCCGAAAGCTGCTGATTCCGTCTACATCCTCAACACGGCGGTCTATCGCTCGAATGATGGCGGCAAGACGTTCACTCGTTTGCGCGTGCCCCACGGCGACAACCACGCGCTTTGGATCGATCCTACGAATCCCAAGCGCCTGATGAACGGTAACGACGGAGGCGCGACCATCTCCACCAATGGCGGTGACAACTGGACCAGCGTGTACAACCAGCCTACGGCGCAGTTCTACCACGTCACCAGCGACAACCGCTTCCCCTACTACATCTATGGCGCGCAACAGGACAACTCAACTGTGGCAATCGCCAGCGCGGGCCTCGACGGCTCCATCGATCGTTCGGACTGGTATCCCGTGGGCGGCGGCGAGAGCGGATACATTGCGCCTGACCCGAACGACCCGAATATTGTCTATGCGGGTTCTTACGGCGGCGAGATCACGCGCTACGATCACCGTACGCACCAGGAGCAGGCGGTGAATCCGTGGCCGATCAATCCCATCGGATGGGCTGCGGCTGACGTGCAGCACCGCTTTCAGTGGACCGAGCCGATCGTCTTTTCGCCGCACGATCCGAAGACGCTGTATTTCGCCGGCGAAGTTTTGTTCAAGACCACCGACAACGGCATGAGCTGGACCATCATTAGCCCCGACTTGACGCGCAACGACAAGACGAAGGAAGCGGCATCAGGAGGGCCGATCACCAAAGACAACACCGGCGTCGAAGTGTATGACACGATTTTCTCCGTGGTCGAGTCGCCGGTACAAAAGGACTTGATCTGGGCCGGAACTGATGACGGGCTGGTTCATCTCACTCGCGACGGCGGACAGCACTGGGACAACATCACGCCCAAGGCCATGCCCGAATGGGGTACCGTCAGCATGATCGAGGCGTCTTCGCGTGAGGCTGGGACCGCCTACATCGCCGTCGAGCGCCACAAGATGGATGACTTCGCACCTTATGTATTCAAGACGACTGACTTCGGCAAAACCTGGACCAAGCTGATCGGCGGAATTCCCGCTAACAATTACGTCCACGCTGTACGCACCGATCCTCGCCAGCCGGGATTGCTCTTTGCCGGGACCGAGCTGGGTGTGTACGTCTCCTTCGACGACGGCAATAAGTGGCAACCCATGCAAATAAACCTGCCGATGTCGCCGGTGAATGACCTGATCGTCAAGAACAACGATCTCGTGATCGCAACCCACGGGCGCAGCTTCTGGATCCTCGACGACATCACTCCGCTGCGCCAATACAGCGACTCGATTCCCCAGCAGGAAGCGCACCTGTTCAACCCCGCGCCGGCCAATCACACGGTGTTTGAAGGCTCGCCCTTTGCCGCCGCTGGCAATGTGGGAAAGAACCCGCCCGGAGGAGCCGTCATTAATTACTGGTTGAAGAACTCGCTGAAGAAACCGGAGAAGAAAGAAGCTGGGGGTGCGAGCAGCGATCAAGCCAAAGCTGACTCCGCAAAGGCCGACGCGGATAAAAATGAACCGCCGAAGATCACGCTGGAAATTCTCGATTCGTCGGGCAAGACCATCCGCAAATTCCCCAAGAAGGAAGAAGCTGGTAACGACGAGGAAGACTTTTTCGCTCGAGGCGGCGGCGGCGCGACGCTTCCGGCGGACGCTGGCCTAAACCGGTTCGTCTGGGACTTGCGCTACGAAGGTGCGACCAAGGTCCCGAAAGCACCGCTATGGGGAGGCAACACCAATGGCCCCGTCGCACTGCCGGGCACGTATCAGGTGAAGCTGACGGTGCTGGGCAAGAGCTACACTGCGCCGCTGGAAATCACCGCCGACCCGCGGCTCACGGTCACGCAGGCCGACCTCACCAAGCAGTTCGACCTGCTGATGAAGATCCGTGACGCCGTGACGCAGACTGACGACACCATCATTCAGATTCGAAGTCTTGGCGAGCAGATCGAAGCCGTCAATAAGCACGTTGGCAGCGATGCGCAGAGCAAAGCGATCATCGATGCCGGCAAGTCGCTTAACAAGAAGATGTCCGAAATCGAAGAGGTGCTGATTCAGACCAAGGCCAAGAGCGGTCAGGATGTGCTCAACTTCCCGGTTCGCCTGAACAATCACCTGGTCGCATTGGGCGGAGTAGTGGGCAGCGCTGATACCGCCCCCACGCAGCAGTCCTATGAAGTGTTCGACACGCTCAGCAAACAATTGAGCGAGCAGATGTCGAAGTGGCAGCAGATCGTCTCCACCGACGTCCCGGCCTATAACAACCTGGTCAAACAGCAGGAGGTCCCGGCGCTCAAGCTGACACAGCCGGATGCCGGAAAATAAGCAATGCTCCACCAGCGTTGCTGCTTACGTGTAGCAAGTGAGTCGCAAGCAAAGAGCCGCCGCGAGAGGCGGCTCCCTTTTTCGTGATGGATTTGACTATGCCAGCAACTTGCGGCGAATAACTCCCAGCAATCCGAGGGCCCCACTGCCCATCAGGAGCAAGCTCGAGGGCTCGGGAGTGGCTGTGGCGTAGAACCCGTGCGACAGACCATCTGAGCCGATGTAGAACCCGGTGATCTCGCCGGCGTTGTCGATACCCGTGATCTGGGTGATCATAACGCCGTTGATCGTTGCCGCGTTCGGGTCGCTGAGAAAAGTATAGTTGTGGCTGCTCGTGTTATACAGAAATCCAACCTGGGTGCCGTTGGTTAGATCGTAGTACCCGACGGCTTCACCGTGATCGTTGATGCCCAGGATCTGCGAGAACATGAAGTTCGTCACGTTTGGATCAGCCGGGAGGGTGAAAGCTGACGTCGCGGTGTTGTAAAAGAACCCATGCGAGGTTACATTCCCGTTAGAAAAGGGATTTTCGGCGATTGTCAGCGGAACGACGCAGAGATTCTCAGTTGAGACTAGCTGGCGGAGAGGGGGGGATTCGAACCCCCGGTACAGCTTTTGACCGTACAACGGTTTAGCAAACCGCCGCCTTCAGCCACTCGGCCACCTCTCCGCGGCGTATTATCAATAGCTTACTACATGCCCGTCAATTCGTCTGCTGGCCAACTGCTGGCCAAGCCTGCAGCGAATTCACTACCACCTGCATTCGCTGCATTGCTTCCATGACCGCTGGATCAAACGCCTTGATGTACCTTTCCCTGGTCACATGCGGTTTGGCGTGACGCAACACGCGCTGAACGATTTTGTCATTGGCACCCAGCTCGTACAGGTTGGACGCAATGCCACGCCGGAAACCGTGCCAGCCATACCACGGCAAGCCGCAGGCCTCGACTGCCGGACGAATGACGCGCTGGGCAAGTTTGTCCATATCCATGGGCTCCCCGTTGCCGGAGTGAAAGATCACTCCAGTTCCCGGGTTGTGCATGGACGCGCGATGCTCGTCCAGGATCTTGGCCAAGGTTGGAATCACCGGAACGGACTGGCGGCTGGCGCGAGTCTTGGGCTCGTTGACCACAGCCTTCCAAATCGAGCGCTTGACGGTAAGCGCGTCGCCGGCAAAATCCGGCCACTCCACGCCGCGCAGTTCGCCCTCGCGCAGTCCCGCAAATGAAGCCGTGGCTACGGCTGCTTTGGGCAGCAACGGCAGCACCTCGAGAATGCGCAGAATCTGGACCAGGTTGTAAGCGTAAGTCTCTCTCGGTTCGCGAGCGTTGCGGGGAATTCTTGCGCTTTTGACCGGGTTCTCACCGTCGTACGCGCCTTCGTTTTTCGCATGCGTGAAGATACCGCTGAGCACAGACTTGATGTGCTGCAGCGTGGTCTTCGTCAGATCGCAGTCGTCCGCAATAGCGCGAAGCATTTTGCTCGCGTCCACGGTTCTGAATCTGCGCAGGCGGATCTGGCCGACGCGTTCGGACAGGTAAAGGTTCCAGACATCCCGGTAACCCTTATACGTGCTCGCGCGAAGCTCCCTCTCGACCCACGGCAGGTAGAACTCCTCGGAGAACTCAGACAACGTCATACTTGGGTGGGGGCTTGTTTGAGCCCCATTCACCTTCTGCATGAACGCCATTCGGACAGCTTCAACATCTGCCTTGGTAGCGAAGTCTTCAACGCTTCCCAGGCGCTCGGCTGTCCGCTGCATCTTCACCGAACCGTTCGCTTGCCGTATGCCAAGCCGAAACCGCACAAACCACGCTCCGTGATCTTCGTACAAATGACCTACTTGGTATCGAACAGATTGAATCATTCGTTCCTCCTTGAATGACCTGCCCTGTCCGTGCTCACCAGTTGACGATTGAGCCAAACCCGCAGCACGTCGCTGCCCCAAGGAAACTGCACGTACCGTCCGAACTTGTAATGAGGGATCGGGTCGGCAGTACGATTGGGGTTGCTGCGGGAGCGCACCCAACTTTCGGGCACGCCCAGCCTTCTCGCCAACTCTGCGGAGTTTATCATTTCAACTCCGCCGGATGTTGCACCAATTTGTGTCACGAATGGCGGCACCGCATCCTGACCGGGAATGGAGTGGACCGCTAATTCGCCTTCTGCGGTAACCTGATGCAGGACTGCACTCGGAGCCTCGCTGCCATTGCTGCGAATACGGGATGACATCTGGTCGCGTCTGCTGAAGCTTGTGCTCGCCATCGTTGTTACCTTTCGTACCAGTCCCGAAAATCTCGCCGAACGATGAACGTCGTCAACACGCAGTCGTGACCATCCAGAGACGCTGCAAGAACGGTTAACGGGTGGCCGGACCGGTTCCGTTCGAGATCCCAGAGCCGGAGATGACCGCGCCGTTTATTTGCTCTTGTTAGCCTCAAATCGACGCTTCGTCAAACGGCCTCATCATGTCAGCAGACCGGGGCACGGGTGTTGTGGACTGATTTGGTGGTGACTGTTTAAGAGGTGGGAAGAAGACCGCGCTCAAACTGTTCGGCAACAATGTCCTTGGTGGCCTATTGGTCGGACCACCGACGCGCGATGGAGCCACAATTCTCCGCTAACAATATTTCACCGATTACACTTTGACTGGGCAAAGCAGCAGGTACGCAGAAATCCTCCGCTACATCGAATGCCACAAAAGTGGGCACGAAGTGGTTCGTGATTCACTCCGCCCTGGACGCTACGAAATCAATTCCTTCCCCGATCCGCTGCCTGACTTCCTTGAGCCACGCTCTTGGGTTGGTGCCGTGAATCACGCGCCCCAGAAAGCCAATCCGTTCGGCTGCATTGTCGCGGTTTCGACGAATGTCGTCCTTCGTGATCTTGGTGTACAGCGTGAGGAAGGTCTCCATACTTCGGGGTTTGGCGAAGACGTAAGTCGCGTGGCCAAGCTGAGGGGCTTCGACGACAACGGCTTTCTCAACGTCGAAAACGTATTCCTCCCGAAACAGATAGATCCGGCGTGCGCGGAGTGAGAGCTGGCGATAAAAGAACGGGTCATAATCAGGGCGCCAGCTGATCTGAGCGACATCGAAGTCACCGGGAATACGCATCGCGGAACACATTCGCTGTAGCTCCCCTCGCTCGACCGCAGTGGGACATGGAACCGTCGGCGCCGCAGATCTGGTGAAAACGCAAGGATTCGTCGGGCAAAGAAAGTCTGTCCGTCACGGGAAGGCTCTCCGGCCACGAAAAGAGAGCCAACCCCGCCGTACGGAAATACGGCAGGAGCTTCGGGATCGGCCAGCAGCGCGTCATAGCAAGCGCGCAGTTCGGGATGACCAACGATGTTGAATGCCCGCTCCAGCGCTACTCGCTCTCTGTGCGGCCGGGCCGCCGTTCTTAGCTCCAGATCACGCAGCTTGAAAGCTACGCGAAGCTCGGAAGCCGAAGCGCTGGCGGGGACACGCAAGCTCCCGTACAGGGTCGGATGATCGACTCCGTTTCCAGATACAGTATCTCCGCACACGCTCCGGACGATTTAGCGCGGCTCCTTTGTCGATTCCCTCCGTACCCCTGGGGAGGCTCACCACCTTTAGGTGATAACTTTCTCTTGATACTTTTCCCGCCCGGATGTTCCTTCAGTAAATATGGGCCACTAACAGCGACCGTGCATCGCCGCTTAGCAAAGCATCGGCCAAGCGGCCTCGCGCTGCATCGGCAATCGAGCGCTGAAAGTGCGGACCCGACTTCGTCTCGGCCATGCTGAGTGTCACGCGCTCCTTCGTCCAAAAGAAATATGTACGGGACCACGAACGTGGCACCGTATTGATAACCGCAGCCAACTTCGCTCTGGATTGATCGTGAGTAATCCTCGCGACCGGTGCATTTCGCATAGTCGCGCGACGCAAAGTCACGATTCGGGTCCGCGTGCAGTGAGGTTGCGCAATGCCCAAGGCTCAGGGACAAAAGGGCAACGAGTCCAGCAAACAGTTGGCAGCCATTGATCAACTCTTGATCGCTGGGATCAAACTCGGGCCTGCCAAAAAGCGTGATGCAATCAATCGAGTCCTGGAGCTTGTCCCGGGATGGCCCCGTGGAGACTGTTGGCAGCGCATCAAGGAGTTGCGGAGGGCCGCCAAACGTGCGGCTCTTGAGGAGCGCCACCCGGCCAAGGCAAAGGAGCCTGGGGAAGCTGCCGCAGCCCGGCGGCCAGCCTCCAGACCATGGACGCCGGCGGATGACGACAGGTTGTTGAACCTAGCTGGGTACGAACCAGTCAAAAGGATTGCTCAGCGCCTGGACCGTTCGGTTCGCGCGGTCCGCTTCCGGATGGCGGCACTCGGAATCAGTGCGAGAGTCACTGATGCGTGGTCGCTGCGGGCGCTGTGGAAGATGTTGCGCGTACGTTCCTCCCGGCTGAGCTATTTCATCGGAAACGGCCCACTAAAGGTGCGAGATGCCCGCATATCAGCAAGCTCCCTGGCGGCGTTTTGCGAGCAGAATCAGCCATCTGTCGGCCCTTCCGCTGTCGAACGAGTTACAGCCGCCCTGGTTAGGGGAGGGGAAGGATACACGTGGGAACGGGCCGCGGCCCTTCTTGGAGTAACCGTGGCTCAAGTGCAGAGCGGAATTTCTGCCGGCCAGCTAAGGGTCGTTGACACATTTGTTACCGACAGGTCGTTTGAGGAGTTCTGCAAGAAGCACGGCGACCAGATCAATATGACGCTGATCGATCCGGCCACTGCAAAATGGCTGGTTGGTGAATACGGTGCATCACCATCCGCTGCACACGGGGGGACCGTTCTTCGAGTTCAAAAGCATGCCTTGGTGATCAGAGCATGTGGGTGTGGAAGGAAGATAGCCGGCAACGCTTACTTCCGGCATGTCAGGGTCTGCCAGACCACGGCCACGACAGACCTACATCACGCCATCTAGGCTGAGGTGTAGAACAGTTGGAACGTCACTCTTCTAGAATGCCGAGTACCCATGGACTTGTAGAGCGGTTAGTCGTCGAGGTCAACGTAAGAATCGGCATCCCTGCGCCATTCCTCAAACAGCGGGTAGGGCTTGGGCGGTTCCGATTCCCAGACATCGTCGCAATGGTCGGCATATTCCATCGTCCGAATTGCACGTGGATGGCTGCGCACTCGGACGAGGATGGCATCGAACCAACCTTCTTGCTGCGCATCTCGGAAGATGTGGTCGCCGACCCAGAGCATCAGGTGCTCCCAGTCTCGTGCAGAACCTCTGGGCGCCTTTCCTCGTGTTGGTAGGTCCAAGTATCCTGGGCATCGGCTTTCCATCTCGCGGACAACTTTCGAAGGAATCTCGGCTTGTTGCTCCAGCGCGGGCCGAGCCCAGTAAGCAAGCGCCTCATAATCTATATAACGGGTAACAGCCTCAGCGAGGCGATCGGGGTGAACCAGCTTAGCTGACGATCTGGCTTTGCGTTCCCTGGCGCTCAGGTGGGCGGTTTCGTCGCATTGTGCCGCCATGGCTTTCCATTCCTCGAACGACGGATATCGGATCGGCTTGACCCTCTTCCAACTCTCCACGCATTCCGACCAGCAGACTTCAACCCGCTGATAACGGGAGTCTCGCATCGCGTAATACGTAATCGCGTTAAACCAGCCTTCCTGCTTGGCAAAGCCGAAGACATTTTCCTCGATCCAATCATCGAGACCGAGAGCGAGCGGCCTGGTCTTGGCTGCTTTTGGTGTCGACGCCTTGTCGCTTTCCATAAATCCCGGGCAACGGTCGTTGACGATTTCAATCAGCCAATCGGGAATGCGGCCCTCAACCTCCAGGACTGACCGCACCCACAGTTGAAACTCCTGCCAGTCGATGTATTGATTTCTGACATCGTGGAGGCGCTGCCAAGGGATTCGGCGGGCCTCATCGTCGGCACGAACCAGAGCGGCCCTCTTCAGCTGGGCGGTCGGATTGCGCAGGGATTGCGTCTTGAGTTTCTTCAATTGAACGACCTCGGCGGGGGGGCCGTGGAGCCTCGGGCCAGTGGCCACGCGCGGCGCCGCCCCATTTTAGTCAATTCCGGTTACGCCGTAACAGGTTTTGTGGGCCACGCAGCTCGAAAACCTCGTCGGTTGCGAGATGAGGAACGCCGGGCAAATCGTCCCTGAGTGGCAGGAGCGCCGAGTCGGCGATATGGTTTGGATGACTCCCAAGCACAAGTTCAATGGTGTGGGGCGAATGGAAATAGCCGTACTTGAGCCGAACCGCGCCATGATCTTGGTCCCGGCGCGCGACGTTCCCCCGGCGGCCCGGCCCGGTGGCGGCGCCAACTGTACGTGGGGCTTCATCCTCGAGCCGATCGACGAACATTCCACGCGGCTGATCATGCGTGGCCGCGGCGAATGCCAGCCACGCGTGCGCGACCGGGTCATCGGCTACGCCTTTTGGGAGCCGGCCCACTTCATCATGGAACGCAATATGATGCTCTCGATCAAGGATCGCGTCGAGCGCGCGAACGCCGCTGCCGCATCAACTACCGCCTCCAGCGCTCAACCCGTCGGGACATAAGGAGGACATGACGAGAGTCCTCATCATCGGTAGAGGCGCGGTTGGGACAATTTACGGCCGCGACTAAGCCAGATCGGACGCCTTGGCCCTTCGCCTCGCAGCATGACGAATCGTCAATACCCAGACTGTCTGCTGCTGTTCCTCGATTTCATAGATAACTCGATAAACGTGGGGCTTCTTGCCGAAGAGCAAGTGCCACAACTTTCGTTTTATCTTTCGACTTTCCGGGGCAACAGGGCAGCGATAGGGATATCTTCCCAGCGCAGACATAGCCTCCTCCAGACGGTTGTACCATCGGGCGGCCGCTTGAGACTCTGCGGCGTTCTTTTCCAAATAAAGAAGCTCAAGGTCGCGAGCCGCACGCTCTGTCAGTTCAACGCGGTATGGCATGTTTGCGGCGAATCTCGTCGAACACTTCGCGCGCCGGGCGGGTGCGTCCGTGCGCGACATCGTCCAGACCCTGGCGGATGCCTTCTTCCGCATCTGCGCGGGCGGCGATGTCGAGCAAACTCTGGTAGGCTTCGGCATCCTGCACGATGGCGGCCGCCTTCCCCTTCACAGTGAGCACCACGGGCCGCTTACTCTTCTTGAGCTGTTTCATAAAGTCGCCTGAACGGCGGCGAAAGGTCGTCAGCGATTGGATATCACTCGTAATGTCCAGCATCGGTCTGCTCATATTAATAGCACCTTTTTAGGTGCTGAGAGAATACCATGTCTTTGCGAAGAGGAAAAGAGCCTCGGCGACGCCGATTGAAGTTATGTGCCGCTTCAGGATCAGCTGCCTTGCGTACTGGCGTCAGAATAACGACAGTTGTCCGACGGATGTATCTCTGCGTGTAGAACGGCGTGATGAATTAGCGGCCTGCAGGAGGGCTACATCAGGAATCGACTCAACCGGTATCGGCATCGCAGGAGCCTCGATCACCGGCTGCTCAATCGGCCACTCCTCCGGTTCTTGATCGACTGCTGCCGACGTCGAAGGTCGCAATTGGCCGAGCGCGCGCCATACGCTATCCGCAGATTCCCCTATTCCCTTGTTCTCAACCAGCTCACGCGCCATCGCCGTGAGCACGTCGTCGTCGCCGTCGATCGCCTGAAGGCCTTCGGAGGCAAACTTACCCTCCATCGCTAAGGCCACTAGGAGTTTCTTCCCCATTAAACGGAGACAGACTTCCTGCATCGTGCCGCCATAGGCAAAGAACTTCACCTCCACTGGCCGCCTTTGTCCGATACGCCAAGACCGGCGGCTGGATTGACGTAAGGTGTGCAGTGAATAGCCGGTCTCGTGAAACAGGATGGTCGGAAAATCCAGGAGATCCAGTCCCGTCTCCACGATCTTGGGATGACAGACAGCCACATCAATTCCACGGCGCAACTGCTCCCGGTACCACGCCTCCCGCTTGTGCGTGGGAACGCTGGCCCGCAATGTTGCTGCCCGTATCCCTCGGCACGGAACAGCCCCTCCAGCCGTTCGATAACATCGTGTTTGTTGGTGTAAACCGCAAATACCTGGCACTTGCGGCCTCGGGCCAGTTGGGCTTTGACTTCCTCGATCAGCGCCCGCTCTTTCGCATATGCCCGGCTCGGCTCCAAGTCGACCGTCTCGGCGATCACAAAGCTCTCGCGGCATTTGGTTTCCTGGTCGAATTCAGACCCGTGCAGAGTGCCGAAACCATACGGATGGTCCGGCCATGCCAGCAGTGCGTTCAACATAGTGCTGGCAACGCTGCTGTTCCCGCGATGCTCCTTCAGGCAGGCGGTGATCTCATCTTCCAGTTCATCATAAGCACCCTTCAACGGCTCTTCCATAGCCACCGGAACGACTTCCTCTCGGTAACTTGGTAAACCGTCCGAGATGTCCTCCAGGCCGATGAACGCGCAGTGGTCCATCAGATACTTGCCGAACAGCAGGGGTGAGGCGCCGGGCTTGCGCTTGATCGTGACCGTCTTCTTGGTTTTCTTTGAGCAGGCGTTGTCTTCGACTGTGATGCGCTCAATGGTCTCGATCACGCCGAAGTCGCGGATGAATCGCTCCCGTCCGGCTGAACCCCATTCGTAGCCGTCCTCGGTCATGCGCTTGGCATCGGTGCGGAAGAGGGTGTTGAACAGATCGTCCGCATAGCCGGAAAGCAGGGTTCCTGTCAGTCCCAGGAACCGTCTTGCCGACTTGTTGAGCACGCCCAGGGCATTCCCTTGGGCCGTGTCGCCGGCCAGTTGGTGAATTTCATCAGCAATCGCGTAGTCCCACCATTCCGGCATGTAGCGACCCATGTATTCCGCTGGCGCCATCCGAGCAATCTTGTTGCAGTCTGCCTGCCAGAGCGCGGAGTACCTGGTCCTCCCCGCCTTCGAGTCCTCCACGATCTCGTGCAGACGCTTCTTCTCGAAATCGAGTGCGCTTAGGCGCACCCCATCCGTCTCGACAGGACAGCCAGTGTCAGGGTTCGTAAGCGAGCCAAGATACCGTCCGGAGCGGCTTTTGCCGTAACAATGCTTCCAGAAATACGACAGCTTTGCTTTCTCTCGTCCAACGCAGAAGATCGTGGTTCCCGGACAAAGCTTGCGCCAGCCACTACGTCCCAGACGCCGCAATTCAGCCAGCGAGGTGTGCAGCCCTTCGCGCACGATTTCACCACGACGCAACCGGACTTCGTTGATGCCGTGCGGCTCTTTCGGATCGCCGCCATTGCGCATGTCGTCGATGAGGAACACGCGCACATGAGGCAGTGTTAAGAACGTTTCCCGCGCCCATTTCTCGATCAGGTGAGGCGGAGCCATGACCAAAGCCAGAAAATGGCCTGCCGGCACTATGCACCAACATGCTCCCTAGAGCGATGAGTGTCTTGCCCGCTCCGCACTCGGCAACGACGTTGGCGTTACGCGCCAACTGCCAACGCTTGCTCACGCCCATGATTGCCAGAGATTGGGCCGGATATGGAACGCGCACCATTCGGGAAAGCAGCGGAGAAGGAGCTTCTTCGGCGCCGTGCAGTGCTGGATAAGATGCCAAAATTCTTTTTCCGATTTCTTCCGAGTGAGTCCTCAAGTAGTCGTGAATCGTATCTAGGCTCTGCATGGAGTTCTCCGGACGGGAGGTGTGAATGTTTGGGTGGCAGGTCTATCGCCTATGCGTCAGAATGGAGGAGATGAATCTGGAAGTGGATTGCTATTCGGGTCGGACGGCGGACGAAAGGCCGGTTCGCTTTCGGCTGGACGGGCACGAGTACATGGTCGAGGAAGTATTGGACCAATGGTACGGCCCGCAGGATACCTTTTACAAAGTCCGTGCAGATGACGGCAATCTCTACATCCTGCGCCGGGACACATCGACGAAGGACGGACCTTGGCATCTGGAATCATTCCGGCAACTGCCACGCCAGAGCTGATTTGGGAGGTTGATCGTCGTCAGCCTTTTCCGATTCGTCCACTGCGGCTCAGAGACCCAGCACCTTCAATCTTCGTCCGGCAGCATGAACGTCATCACGGGCGCGCCGTCATCGCCGGGTCCAGAAACCGCCTTCAGCGTTGCGAGCCGCATGCCCTCTGGCCCGCTCCGAGCCGTCGGGTCGATCGTCTCGTTTGATGACAGTGCCGGATCAGCAACGATGCAGTAGAAGTCAAACAGCAGGTTGCACGGATCAATGCGCTGGGCTGGGACTGCCCCCTTGACGGCGGCACGGAACATCCAAACCACATCCCAGAAGCGGCCATCCAAACTCTGGCCTGGCGGCAGGTTCGGCTCCTCATCTATTGGCCACACGTAGCGATGAAATGCGGCAGCGGTCATCGCGAGCGGCCACTTCATAAGCTGGCGGCGCATCTCAACCATTGGAGCTTGCTCGCAATCGACTAGAATGCCATCTTCTATCGCTTGCCGGCGGGTGTAGACGTTGAGTACGTCGATAGATTCGTCGCCGGAGCACGCTGCCCGGTGACGGCCGTTCATGCCTCCGCACGACGCACAAATACGGTCGCATGTATGTGGCAACGCCATAAGGCAGGTCCTCCCAGAACTGTTCAGAATTTGGGTGTGAAGTGCATCCGCGAGTGGCCGGTCTCCGGTTCTCCGCAGCAGTCGGCGAAGGTACTAGTTCACGCGGGAATCAGTCAGTCTTCCTGATGAGCTGGATTTCGGGCCATTCGACGGCCCCATTTCGGGCGGGAAACGCGAGTCGATTGCTGCGCAGCCCCTTTCGAAGCAGTGCCAATAACACTTTTCGTTTTGCCTTGACGGCGACTCCTGCATATCCAAATCCAAGAAGAGGCTGAATCCGCTTTTGCGATTGCAACTGCGAAATCAACCACGGTCCCCATTCTGGCGTGGCGGGCAGGCCGTAGTGCCGCACCAGCGAAGACCAGATGAAGCAATGGTCGTCACTTATCAGGAGCAGTTTCCCATCGGAGGTCGTGTCCGCTAGTTCCTGTGAGCAACTCACAAGATGCCTCAGGGGCCGCTTACGACCGGGAACCACGATGGAGCCTCTAAAGCACAGCGGCTTCTCGCCCAGCGAGACGATGCTCTCAGCACCGTAAGGATCTACCACGGTAAATGAATCACCGTTGGCAAACGCGGCAGCCAGGGCACCGATCTCCACGTCGCCGCCAACCACTGAGACCAAGTGGGCTTTTCCTCGGTCCTCTCCCACAAAGGCATCCAGGAAAACGCGAAGGTTGGTTGCCGTCTTTTCTGTGCGTCGCCGATAAACGAGTTTGCCGAAACGTTCATGAGCGTTCTTCATCGCCAGGCTTGACCTCCTTGGTCTCCTTCAGCTCGATGATCTAGCCACTCTCGTAAGCGAGGGTCAGTTCATGGCTGAACCGTTCGCGCTTGCGAATGATGGTCTCCCCCTCGGTTTCGCCTTCCTCGTTGAACTCGTCGACATACTTGACCGACCTCCAGTGGGCGATGTGCCGCATTTCACCATCCCCGAAGAAACCGTTCAGCATGCCGCTGCAAGCCAGCAGGCCAACGTGGCCTTTATGAAGCGGCGTCACCGGTCGGCCCGTCATTTTCTGCTGCTTGCGGACAAGAATTCCGCGCGCATTCTGCATCGCGACAGACCGTTGCAGGGCATCCTCAATGTCATCCAGCGGCAATCCGGTCTACGTGATGGTCACTGGCGATGATGGTGGAATCGCGTAACGCTCACTCACGTCTTGGTTAAGTACCGGCAGCAACTGCGGCTTATACGCAATCCGCAGCAACTCCTCCGCTCCCTTCGGCTCTCCACGTAGATGCGCTTTCTTTCGTCTGCCAAACACCACGACTTGGTTGAACCGGACAGACTCCGGATGCTCCGAGTCGGAAGACGACGAAACGATCAAACTGGCTGCTCGGGAGACGTGCGCACGTTCCGACTGCCGGAGCCGGAACAACGAACACCAACACACCCTCGCTGGTCACCCAGCGATAGCAGTGTTCCAGGAATACCAACTCCATTCTCTTATTACTGTGCGGCCCAAACTCGCTGTCGTAGGGCGGATTGAGGTACAGAAGCGAGCAGGTTTCTGCCAGCACCCGACACTCGAATGCGCTGCCGTGGACAGTCGCAATTCCTTTTGCTCCCGCCGCCGCAGCTCGGTCGGCATCGAGTTCAATGCCCGTGAGGTATGCGCCGGTGCCTTTGGTGATTTCGATCAACGCCGTACCGTCCCCGACACAGGGATCGATGGCTGCATACGGCGCTGACGAGACCAGCAACGAACGGATGTTCCGGGCCTCGTCGATTGGCAGGGGATAATAGCCGAGCTTGAGGCGGCCAGCGTTGCGCATCGTTCCTCCTAGAGTTTGACGTGTGTTTCTTTAGGCTGCGTGCGGCTGGGTTGGACCAGCGAGATCTTCGAGTCCGAGGACAACGTTTTGCAGGGTCTTGATGTCCGCGATTTCGTTCAGCGGTGGGACTTGCAGCTTATCGAGCAGCTCCTTCACCGTATTCGGGTCGAGCCGTTTGGTAACAGCTTCCAAACGGTCCAGCCCGCGTGTTGCGGACTCCAGCATCTGGAGGACCTTCCGTTTGATGGCTGCGTCTCGGATCAGCTTAGGCTGGTTGACGCGCCCGTACTCCCGCAGGATGCCTCTGAATAGCGCCGTGCCGACGGCCTTCTCCAATCCCAGAATGCGCGCGTCCAGATCGTCGCCGGGGCCAGCAGCAGCCGAGCCAGTAGACCTTGCGGCTTGCGCGTGACCGTTCCCGCCGCCATCTGTTTGCCGAGGTTGGTTTTTCGTAGCCTGGCCATGGTTGCCGTTACGTCCTCCGTTCGAACCGATGCCCGGGTTCGTTGCATTGCCTTTTCCATTCCCGTTCCTGCCCGGCGGCTGCATTCCTTTGCGCCAATTCTCCGGAAGAGCCCATGCAAACAACGCGGGCGTTCTCATCGGCTGGCGGTTCTGGTCGAGATCGACCCAAGCGGCTTGGATATCATAGAAATACCGGCCAAGACCAAAACACGAACAAGCCCTCTTGAAGGCCTGCGCATCGGCTGACGTCATACCGTTATCGTCGTCGGCCCATTCTTCGCCGGTGCCTGAATGCGACCCAATGCCAAGGATGGTGACCGTGCAGGTGACTAACACCTTTCCGGAGGCGATGCTCTCGCCCTTCTTTACGCGGGTGATATTGGTCATCGTCTCGACCTTGTACTCACGGGTCCAGCCCTGTGGCGTGAAAAGCGCATTCAGCCGGTCAGTGTAGGCGCGGGAATCGGCGTACGGCACGATCTGACCGCGCTTCTTGTCGCTGGTTGTGTTGGTAACCCGCCACCGGACTTGGTCAGGTGAAAACGGGACTTCAAGCTCTGGAAGGAGCTTATTAACTTCCACTCCCGAGGAAGTTGTCGTTGTGTCGGTTGGCATGGCGAGGCACCCTCCTTCAGGTACCTGAGGTGTTGTTGAGGCTCTATTGTGGCGTGAGGAAATGTGAGCCTAGGTGTTGGCTGAGTTTGGTTGGATACTACGTGCTGCTACTGGCGGATTTAGAACGAGCGTGTGTGGCTTTTGCTGTGGCTATTTATTTCGGCGCAGGCGGATTTCTCGGTGCTCACAGTGGAAGGAATCTGGGTAGACGGGTCAATCCAAGGTTGACGGACAGACCGGATTACGTGCGGGTTGGCGATTTATCACCACCTATCCAAGGATCAGGATGAACGGGTCTGTTTCCGGGTCCTTGAGAGTTTTCAAAACCCGAGCCGAGGTGCAGGTTGCAATATGCCTGTGTAATCGCTCGCCGCTGGCGGGGCGCGTCGGAGCCCTGCACGTTCGTCGCTATCCGCTGGCAACCTACGGCTGGTTGACCACTACATAGGACGTGTCTCCGCCGGAGAACTGCGACTGATAGTAGGTGCTGCCGCACTTTTGGTATGTGACACCGTTGGCGACGATGGGTTGACAGCTGGGCGGAAGTGTATTCACCATCGACCCGACCACAGCGGCAGTGACTGCCGCTGCCGTTGTAATTGCCGCCGCAGTCGCAACGGGGTGATAGCAGTAACCTCCGCCGCCGTTGTAGTTGTTGTTGTACCCACCGTTGACATTCACGTCTACGTTTCGGTTTACGTTGACGTTCGCGTTCTGGTTGACGTTGGTGTTCCGGTTGGCATTGGAGTTGTTGTTGGCGCTGCGGTTCGAGGCAGCATCTCTTCCGGAACTCGGCTGATTGACGCTGTTGCTCGAAGTCGAACGGACAGATCCGTTGTTTCTATTGCCACCACCGCCGCCAGCGCGCGTTTGGGCGACGGATGGAACTGCAAAAAGGAGCGCGATGGAGAACGATAGAACGTGTCTAGTACCGAGTTTCATGTATAGCTCCTAGTTGCTGCCTGTGGCGGCGGCTTTCTGTTCAGCGAAAACGATCTTGTGGGCATCCGTCGGAGGATCGAAGACGAAGGCCGCATCGTTGTAGGACGGCGCGAGGTTCGAGGTCAGTACCGAAATGTGCTGCGGACGAGCGTCATCAGTGGTGGTGGTCAAAACCAGTTTTCTGGGCAGAGGATGATCACCCAACTGGATCCAGACCTGCCAGTCGAGGCCGGGCTGCCGGAACGCGTAATGCTCGCAGGTGGTTCCTTCAACGTCGCCAGGGCCAAAATCGGTGGCTTCGGTGATCTTGTCAGTAGAGGCCTGCGGCCCGCCCCACAGGAAGAGATCCACGAGGGGAAGCTCCATGCCGTACTTGTCGCGCGCAATGTCGATCAATTGACCGATAGTTGGGGGAGCGTCCGCAGGTGCGTAGTAACCCGCACGCCGGGCAAAGAGCGTGAATGTCTTCCCGTCATACAGGACCAGACGCGATTTCTGATCTCCCTGGATATCGATGCGAAGCCTATTGGGCCGAACGGCAAGCATGTCCGTGGTGTGAGCGAAGGTCAACTTCTCTCCGTCCTCCAGAACATCCTCCGACGTGACGTTAGCTTTAACCTGGAAATCCTTCAGGGAGCGAAGGTAGGTGCCCATCTGGCTCAAGGCATCCATCGCCGAGGAGTCGATCAGGTCCGACTTCTCGGGGGTGGGCTGCTGAGCCGGCAAAGGGGCGGAACGGCCCGTTGCGAGCGTGAGCAACGCGATTGCGTATCCAATGTTGCGTTTCATGAATTTGTTCTCCACTTCTGACCGTTTACTGGGGTGGAGGATTATCCCGAAGAACAGCACAATTCTCTCCGGCCTGCTGAAACTTTCATCGGGTCGACTGACGTCGCGCCGTGCGCATGTGTTGAGGAGTGGCGAAGGGGGGTTGCCGATAGGGCGAGATGGCGATCTATCTGTTCCGACATCACTTCACGATAGCCTCCGAGTAGCGGTTTCGGCGCGAAAGACTCACCGCACGTCCTTTGGGACCCGTCATCGGTGAAGTGATTACTAAATAGTGTCGATAAGAATTATCGATTCGACTAGCAAGCCGATCCAAGGGACACTGTCCCACAGAAGGGGAGCCGGGTTATGAAACTCCGAGGAGGGAGCGGATGGCCGACGCAGACGAGCCTTGGATCAGGGAGTGGATTAAGAGTGTAGCGGACGACATGATGCGCGAGCACTCCTACATGAACGTTAGTGTACGGGGTAGTGAACTCGTAAGTGTGAGCCTTACAGAAGTTGGCGCAACCTGTGCGTGCTTGTTGGACGAGAACGCAGCGCATCACCTGGAAAATGACTAGAAAGTCTGGCGGCCGACAGTTTTCGGTTGTCGGCCACCAATCTTTAGTTCCGTCACGGAGATCCTATGCGTCGAGTTTCTGGCCGAGGAACTCCTTGGCTTTGGCGACTTGGCTGTCCCACTTAGTGAGTTGCTCGGGACTTAGAAACTTAACCACACGCTGACGAATCTCGTCGCGGTTCGCCTTCACCTTGGCGATGATGTCGGCTTTGGTTGTGTTGGGATTGTTCTTAACGTGCTCTCCGATCTTTTCGCGGCCTTCCGCAAGAGCGGCTTGGAGCTTCTCTTTCTGGTCGTCGGTTAGATTGAGGTCTGCAGCGAAACTCTTCACTTCAGTCGCTACCTGCTCGCGTTGGTCAGCGGTCAAAGTCATGACAATTCTCCTTGGGTCATTGATGATTCGGGTTAGGACACCACTCGGAGTACTTGCTATATCCGAGTTCCTCAGGGTTGCTTAGCTTGGTTGCTGCGTCGGCTCGACGGACGTCGCGCCGCGCATGTGTTGAGGAGTGGCGAAGACTTTCTCTGACAGTATACGCCCGGAGTCCGGGCACGGTATCCGAACGACTACTTCAGTGTAAGTGTCAGAGCAAACACACGGTTGACAGACTAATCCGCAGCAAGCGTGGCTTCACCACGTGGTCAGCAAATTCTCAGGCAGCCAGTCTTCGTCGCTGCTTTCAAGGCGGATTACTGCCGGTTAGCTCGTCATCCGCCACGGAAGAGTAGACACACGTGCCATCCGATAATGGTGAGATACTGTGACGAATGGGAGTCGCCCGATGACGACAACAGGTTTTCGCAGGCTTGCGCTGCGACTGGAGGGCGTTGAAGAGTCTCACGCGGGATTGTCGGCTCCTCGTGTAACAGGCGGGAAATTTGCTTCGCTGGCCTCGGAAGTTAGCGGACCTCGCCGATGCGCTGCCCTTGCAGATACTTCCTCCCAACCTCAGCGTCGATCGCGACCTTCTTGTTCTGGAACAGCATCACGATGTCAGAGCCGCCAAAAAGAAAGAAGCCGAACTCATCGCCCTTCTGCAGCTTGGCGCCAAGCTCGGGCGTCAGGTTGACCGAGGAAATGAAGCACATCCCGACCGGCAGCACGGCCACGAGCCCCACCTCGGGTGAGTCGATGACGATCAATCCTCGTTCTTGGTCGATCTGGTACGTCTCGCCGTCGATCCCGTAGAGAGTGCCGTCCGGTCGTCGAGCCACGTCCATGTACACGCGGCCATGGATGTTGCGTACTTCCTTGATCTCACCGGCGATGGGCACGTGGTAACGGTGGTAGTCGCCGGGGTGCAGGAACATGTGCGCGAAGATGCCGCCCTCGAACGCATTCTGGTACGGGCTGCCGTCCAGTAGCTGAGCGATCGGCCAGCTGATGCCCTTGACCGTGACCTTCGAGTTCGCGTCGATGTCCCACTTGCCCGCGAATGTGGCGTCGGCGGGCGACACGATCGCCCTGTCGTTGCGAGGCTCTGCGATCGGCCGCTTCCCGGGCTTTACCTCACGTGCAAAAAACTGGTTGAAGGTGAGCCAGCCGCTTGGTCCCACGAAGTAATCGCCGATGTTGTAGTTCGGTCGTGCGACAAACGAAGGGATGCCCGACGCGGACGCGGGCGTATCCAGGAACTGGCCCCAGGCCTCGATGAGCTTCTTCATCCAGGCACTGAAGGTCTTATCGCGGTTCAGTTGATCCCCGGGCGCCTGGTTGACGATGTAGTAGAGCTTCAGCGCAGTGGGCATCTCGTGTTCGGTGGGAACGAACGTGACGAAACCATCCAGATAAATCAGGAACGAGTCTATGTCTCGAAGGCCGTTGAGGGCGGCCGTCCGAATCGCGCCTTCGAGCGCCGCTCGCAAGTCTGGTCGCGCCTGCAGCAGTTGAACCAGGTCTTCGACGACCGGGATATGCCGAGTCGATTGCTTCGATGCCTGATCACTGGCGCCGAAGGGCAGGACGACAAGCGAAACAGCAACACCTAGCACGCATACGCGCCACGTGTTGCCCAGGAGCACGCTCACTGCTCGGTACCCCCGCCTGAAGGTTCCGTTAGGGTTCTCGCGCCACTGACTCCCAGTGGCCTTGTCGTTGGTGTTCAGTTTATCTCCGGCGTTCTGCTACTGGCAAATCTGTTTGCCCCATTAGCAACCGTTCTGCGGGGGGCTGTTATCGCCAATATAAACGCGCGACCGCAGTATGCCACGAGATTCACGCTAGGCAACGATGGGCGAGACGGGCGCGCGCATTACCTAAGGGCAGACTCCGTGCTTCGGTGTGTTTTTCTCGGGCCAGCATGTCGGGGTTTCCACAGCTCAACTGTCAGGTGACCAGGCGACCATCGGATCAGCTTCAGAATGGTCGGCAATCCTTACTTTAACGGATTAGGTAAGAGTTGGCTGTCACTCCGCCACCACTGGACACGACGGGACACTTCTACGCCGATGCCTGAACATCTCCAGTACAGCGGATTTCCCTGATCTAGTCGGGCAGCGCCTCGATGATGTTCAAATCGCACGAAGTCGAGATCACCAGATTGAGGTTGAAACCAGCTTGACCCAACAGGTGGCGATATTCCTCAACGGTGCGTTCCTTCCCTCCGGTCATGAGCATCATCACTACATCCGCGAACTTTCCGGCAGAGGGAGCATTTCCTTCGGCTAGATCCCACTCGACAAGCAAGACGGCGCCGTCTTTGGGAACCGCACGTCGGCAATTGGCCAAGATGTTATGGGCGCGCTCATCGTCCCAGTCGTGGATCACGTGTTTCATCAGGTAGGCGCGGCAGCCGGGAGGCACTTCGTCGAAGAAATCACAAGGCTGCGTGGCGCTGCGCGCTGCGAGTTCGCCGCCGAGAAAGCCACAATGCGTGGCTCGCTCCACCGTGTGGGGCAAGTCGGCCAGCACGCCGCGCAGTCCTCGATGCGCCTTCAGAATTGCGGCCAGCAAAATTCCGTTTCCGCCTCCCACGTCCATAAGGCTCCCCCATTTGCCAAACTCGTATGCCTCAGCGATGACTGGGCCAACCAGCGCAGACATGCCCGTCATCGCATCGTCGAAGATTCCAGCGGTTTCGGGATGCGTCTTCAAATAGTCGAAGACTTCCATCCCATACATCTTGGTTCTGGCCGCTCGACCAGTCTCGATGCTGTAGAGGATTTCCCCAAAGGGTCCGAAAATGAACTCACTCCCTCGGAAAATGAGAATCGAGCGGACCGAACCGGGCACACGAGTGCGCAGAAAGTAAGAGAGTTCGGTGTTGGCAAATGTTCGAGGAGACTGTTCCTCGAATACACTTTGGCTGGCTAGCAGACGCAGGACGCGATAGAGCGCCGATTCGTTCACATTGAGGTTACGGGCAAGGTCGGAAGAGGTCTGGGCGCCATCTTTCAGTAGATCGGCGACTCCCAGCTTGGCTGCAGAGTACAGAGCCTGGTGGATCGGCAGACCGTTCGTCATGGCCAAGAGCTGCAAGGCCATTGCAGTTGACGAGGTTCGCGGTGACATAGTTTCCCTCTCTCACTTAGTGGGCAGAATATGACCCAAGTGGCGCTATTCTCTGCTGTCGCTCAAGTCTGCCCCACGCGATACCGGTACCGTCCCAGAGTGACTATCAGCAGCGTTGCCAGGACCGCCGCGCAGAAGAATCCGATTAGCGGCACGAGGTAGGACCCCGTCTTATCAAACCCAAACCCCATCAGATAAGCTCCCAGTCCGCCCGACACGCCAAAGACGGCCCATATCCATCCGAAAATCGCGCCATAGGAACGCAGCCCGAAGTAGCGGCTCGTCAAATATGCAATAATGTCGACCTCTGCCCCTATACCGAGACCGACCAGCACGGCCGCGATGCACGCAGACCAGATCACGTGGCCAACCCCCAGGAGTGCAATCCCGATCGCAACTGCAGCGAAAAGCAATGCCGCGACACGAGGTGCGAAAAACTGATCCAGCAAGTAACCACAACCTACGCGTCCTATGAACAGCCCAACGCCGAAGAGCGAACTGGCGAAAGCCGCCAGCTGAGCCGAGCTGCCCCGATCGGTCAGGATCGTAGGCAAGTGGATGAAACACGCATGCACGCTCGCAGTCACTAGAAAAAGAACGCACACAATGATCCAGAACTCTGAAGTGTGGACGGCATCGCGCACGGTTAGCCCGATGTCCTTCGATACGACCGGCGTTGAGCCGTGGGGCTCTTCAGCCCCATCTGGCAGAAGGCCCATATTCTCAGGTCGTTCCTTCAGAAATGCCGCAACCAACGGCAGGGGGATAAGGACGATCAATAAACCGAAGACAGCGTATGCCAGGCGCCAGCCGAGGGTTACGATCAGCCGCTGCGACACCGGAGGAATAACGATGGCACCTAACCCCATCCCAAGCATCATGACGCTGATGGCCAGTCCTCTATGCCGGTCAAACCAGTGCGAGACTATGTCCGTGTATGGCATCGCCCCGGCGCCACCAGAGACGACCCCCAAGGCAAAGTAGAATACGTACAGTTGCCATATCGCCTCTGACAAGAACCGGCTGGAAATCAGAATCACACCGAGCAGGGCCGTGCACGGGAGCAGCACTCTTCGCGGGCCGTAGCGGTCTACCAATCGGCCGGCCAGCGGGATGCATAGCGCCGACGTCAGGTTGTGAATTGTGAATGCGAGCGAAATCTTGGCGCGTCCGACATGAAATTCCTGTCCAATCGCCCTGGCAAAGAAACCGAAGGAAAAGACGATGATTGTGGCGGTGTTGAGGAGGAGCCCGAGCGCTGCCGTTAGGGCAACCCACCAGCCGTAAAACACCTTGGGCCGTGCGTTTCTCATTTCGGATACCAACAACAAGGACCGGTGGGTGCGGTGGAAGGCCCATTTTGTTCCCAATGCCTCACGTGTTTTGGGACACCCATCTCGTCGGGGGATTCTAGTCCAGCCCTGCGCTCCGAAACAACTGTCGAGTTTATTAGGAGGCGAGTAGTTAGCAAAGTTCCAGGTGGTAGCAACTGACGCAGCGAAAGGCGGAGTTCCAGACGGTTGGCCGGCCAACCTTCCACAACCGCGCACCCTCCTCAGGGATTCGCTCGATGCCAATGCGATCCATTGACGGCTGATCGAATCCGCTGTTTGCAGCCAAGGTAGGGTTCGGTCGTTTGCACCGAAACGTGCCCCGAAAGAAATTGGATCTGCTCCAACTCGCCTCCCGATGCGTTGAAGAGCCGAGCACAGGTTCGTCGCAGATCCTGCGGTGCCAAGACGCAGATTGATGGTTTCGAGGGCGAGTTGACGGGACTCAAGAGAAGAGCGATAACGCAAGACCACGATCCTGTTGAAGGCCAAGCGCGGTTCCGAGCAGTCAACGAACTCATCGATGGCGTGACGATAACCTCGCTTTGCGTCGGTTGAGCTGAGGCTGTTCAACACCGCGGCCTTGTCTTGTTCCAGGTCGGGCAAACGTAGGACGGATTTGGTGCTGCTGCGTTTTCTGCCGGAACTTGGCTTCTGCTTCATGACCGGTGGCCTCCGTGCCACCGATCGATGATCAGAGTAGTGCCGCGACTGTAAAGTCAGAGTCGCCCGTCACTGGCGAACAATCGCCGTGGTGCTGAGAAATGCCACAGTGAATCCTTGCTTAGCTTTGGGGAGGGCGCGCTTCTTCCTCCTGATTCGGCGCTTGGCGCAGGAGCCACATGGGAGTGCATAATCTGATGGTTCCTGCGGAGCAATCCTCGGTAGGAGGCGTACGGTGTTCACAGACGCCATCTCGCGTGCCGTCCTCAGTTCGATAGCAATAGCGCTCGGTGCAATGATATTCCTTGCACCAGTTGAATTGTGGGGACAGTCCGAATCTGCTGCGACTCAGTCGCGAATCCAAGCCAACTCCAATCATGAATCGGCAGGAAAGCTG
This sequence comes from uncultured Acidobacteriaceae bacterium, assembly GCA_963699185.1. Classification (GTDB taxonomy): domain Bacteria; phylum Acidobacteriota; class Terriglobia; order Terriglobales; family Acidobacteriaceae; genus DASRAA01. Next base: position 5,046,926 of record OY969419.1, read on the forward strand.
GAAAACGGAACCTTGACGCTTCACCTCGAACTGCGTCAGGGTGACTGGTACCCGGAAGCCGATAGCGGTCCAAGGCTGAGAGTCTACGCCTTCGCCGAGGAAGACAAAGCACTTCAAGTACCCGGTCCGCTCATTCGCGTTCCGGAGGGCACCGAGATCCACGTGACCCTTCACAACCTTCTTCCGGCTACGGCGGTAGTGCACGGCTTGCATCAGCACGCGGGAGATGCAAAAGCCGTTGTGGAAGTCCCTGCCCAAGGAACGCGAGAGCTGCGATTCGCAGCGGGTGCAGCCGGGACGTATCAATATTACGCAAGCGCCGGCGGAGTCTTGGGCGACTCCGGTCGTCCGATTCGAGAGGACAGCCAGCTTGCAGGTGCCTTCGTGGTTGATCCGCCGGGGCAAGCGGCCCCAGATAGGATTTTTGTGCTGGGAATCTGGAAGAGCGGATCCGACATCGCCGCACTGAGACACGAGATCCCGCTTCCGCACATGATTCCGGTTATCAACGGGAAGTCATGGCCCTACACCGAGCGTCTGGTCTACACAGCGGGCGAACCCGTACGTTGGCGTTGGATCAACGCCGGCGACGGCGGGCACCCGCTGCACATGCACGGCTCCTACTTCCGCGTGGACAGTGCGGGGAATAGCGAGACCGATCACGTTTTCGCGCCCGGACAGGAGCGATATTCCTCGATAGCGGCCGCGCTCTGCACTGTGCCGGATGAAACGGTCTTGGACGGCGAACTAGCCGCGCTCGATGAAGAAGGTCGCCCATCTTTCCATCTCTTGCAAAACTACGGCTCATCCAACGCGCGGCGCTGGTCTTCTTCATCTTCGACGTGCTCATACTGAGAGGACGTAATGTGATGACGGAGCCCCTGAGCGAGCGGCGGGTGCTCCTAAAAAGGCACGTCCTTCCAAAGCTTGTGGAGCCGATCCGCTGCTCCCCGGAGTTGAAAGCCGGCCTTCCCCAACTGATTGCTTCGGTCAAATCAGCAGGGCTGGAAGGGCTGGTCGCGAAACGCCGCAACAGCCGCTATGAGCCGGGCCAGCGCTCCGGCGCCTGGCGGAAGATGAGAATCAACCGTGGTCAGGAATTCGTGATCGGCGGGTACACTCCATCGGACCGGAACTTCGATGCGCTGATATTCGGCTACTACAATGACGGGCAGCTTCAGTATGCCGCGCGCACACGCAACGGATTCACGCCGTCGTCGCGCGAGCGGCTGTTCAAAAAGTTGCAGCCGCTCGAGACCAAGGAATGTCCTTTTGCGAACCTACCCGAGGCGAGAAGTGGCAGGTGGGGTGTAGGGCTGACGGCAGCGAAGATGAAGGACTGTCGGTGGGTGAAGCCGGTCCTCGTCGGGCAATTCGAATTCACGGAATGGATGCCCGACAATCATCTGCGACACTCACGGTTCATTGCTGTGCGCGATGACAAGAAGCCGAAGGAAGTAGTGCGGGAAGGATAAAGTGATTCGTGCCTAACAAGCCGTCTTCGTTGACTTTATCAACAGCCTCTCAATGGGCGAGCGCTTACATCATGTACATCGAAACGGAAGCCAATCCTGCCGGTGTAAGCAGCGCCGGATGATCGGGCAGCAAGACTTGATTCGGGAGCTTACGGGTTCACGTATATTCCGACTTCGCTTCGGGCGCTGCCGACCTGCGCAGCACGCGTGTGCAAGCTTACTTCTCCTTCTGCACGCTCTCGAATCCCTTTTCAAATTGCGTGACCAGCGGAGTTTCGCCGGACTGGAGACCGTCGCGTCCCATGACGCGCCAGAGAAAATTGCCACTCGGCCACGGGTGCGCATCGTACACGGCCATCACATCTTCGGAAGGCCGGCTCATCACGAGGATGATGATGTCGGCTTCAGAAGGCCGGTACACGATCACCAGTTTGCCCCACTCCTGAATGGCGTTCTGCACGGCGCCAATCGCGTTCCGATCTTCGGGAAGCAGGTTCGGATCGAACTGATCTCCGTCATAGGAGGAAACGTAGACATAGCGCGCATTCGCCAGAATACCCGGGAACGCTGGCCCTTTCGCGGTACTCGGATTAGGCGCAGCCGGTGCGGAAACCGCCGCCAGCACAATCAAGGCGATCGCCAAGAGAAAAAATCGCTTCATGCAAATTCCTCTTTAATTTAGATGCCTTCGGAGAGGGCGGAGGTGCTGGCGCTCTCAAATCAGTACTGTGCGGGACAGCAAGCCATCTGCTATAACTCCTGCACTGACCATACAGTTTGACTCTCGAACCAGTTTCACCTTGCCACTCATCCTGAACCAACTCATGACAGAGTTTGCCGACGACCAGCGCGTTGGGAACAATAAGTTTCAACGACTGTGCCCACCGATGTTGATAGATCAGTGCACAACACAGCGCGCGCCGCTCGAATGATAGCCGTATACATTCATGGCTCAACCGAACCACTGCTGTACGCACAACCCGCGCTTGCCAGCGCACCAGCTTGCGCAACTCGCGCGCGCATCGTTTCGCGCAACTGCCGCAACACCTAACCGGAACGAGCAGCTCGGTCTAGCACAAGAACTGCGTCATCCTGGCGGCACACAATGCATCGCAAAGCGCGCGCGAATGTGACAACTGCTCCGTCGTTTTATAGGCAAAACCTGCGTGAGTGGGGGAGTAGTTAAGCCGCATCTCATTGAGAATACGAATGGTTACGTATACCCCCGAGCAGGCAATGAGCAGACAACAGGCAGGCAACGGGTAGGCATACCGCTTAAACCCGGCTCCAGAACCGCCGGACAGCCCAGCCAAGGTCTGGTGCCTCGGGCCAGGTCCCATTTGTTCCAAGAGACTATTGAGTTCGTTCCATCGCGTCGCCACTGTCGTTTGGGGCCAAAACTGGGGAAAGTTCGCGTGGGCCGCGCCGTCATGGAGCAAGCAAAGTCTTGAGTGGAACATACCGCTTCGCCTTCCAACTGAAGGCTGGCATGTCGAGCAACTGCCGGTGCCAGTCTTTGACAAGCCCGAAATAGACACGCCGCTGAAGATCTCGGAAGGACCAGGACGCGAACCTCAGCAAATGCTCGTTGGCAGTCAAGTACAGGAAGCGATCCACGTTTTCTTCCCGGCACATGTCCTCCGCGATCTTGTCATATTTACTTCGAGACTTGGGCGTCCGTTCGTACTCCAACGCAAATGTCACCTCGCGGCTGCCGAGCCGCAACGTGACAACGGCGTCGTATTCTTTCTTGTAGGCCAGGTTTGTCAGTGCGTTCTCCGAGCGGATTTCTGCTTCCGGGATCCATCGCGCCAACAGCCCGGCTTTTGCCACCCGCAGTTCGATGTTGTTGAGTTCGACCGAGTGGATCACGCTCAGGTCTTCACCCTGGTTGCGATCCGCACTCAGCGAGAGCGAGAAGCGCTGCTCGATCTCTTCCAGAGTTACGGCGCCATGCGTCGTCAGTGCGTAGACGTACTCCGCTCCCAACGCGGGCACCGTCCGTCTGCTGACAAGGTCATGCTGAATGAGCCTGTGGGTTCTCCAGTTGAATGACCGTCGGCATTCGCTACAACCGCGTAGCTGCATGTATTCGAAAAGTTGGTTGCGCGTGGCAAAGCGGGAGTGCGCAAGTTGCCGCAGTAAAGGGTAATCATGTTCGAGGCCCAAGTGCAGACTGTCTTTCGGGTAGCGCACATCTCACCTCGCCGCCCTGGCGCAGTCCTGGAGGCGCAAGGTTGCAATCCATGAAGTTGCGCGCGGTTCCAGCACAAACGTTCCCAGCACGCTGCGAATCCAGGCATGTGCCGGCATTAGCAACATGGCTTCTTGCCGTTGTCCGTATTCGCTGAACGCCAGCAGCCAGGTGTCGTCGGACCGCCAGCCCTCCGAACCTATCAGTAGTCTTCCAGTGACATCAGGCCGAGCGACAACCAGGAACAAGTCAGGCACCGCGCCGTGAGGAAGGAGTCGCCGGAACAGAAGTTTGTTCGCGCCATTCCAGACGCACATATCGGTACACTCAAAGACACGATTGATCATTCGGGAAGGAAAGTTGGGGTCGAAACCGCCGACGCCGTTGAACCTTGCGTAGCCAAGAACGAGTGGGCGCTGTCGCACGTGGCCGTTCACCATCACACCGGTTGTGTTGAAGTAGGCTCCACGGGCAAACCGGTTCAGGTCGTGTTCGTTCTTGCTGAATCGCCTGCGCCACACGCTGCCAAATTCTGTTACCGCGACCAGCACCTTTATGCACCCTTGAGTTGCCGGTTTTTCTTGTGCTCGACAACCAGTTGCTCTTGCAGGTCGTTGATATGCTTTATCAGGTTAGGGTCAGCACCGCTCAGATCAATCGGCTGCAAGCTTGCCAGATTTCCGCCATTCTTCTTCAACAGAGCGTCCACTCGCAAGGACAACTCCACAACCACGTTGGACTTCTGTGTCAGCTGTTCCTGGAGAGCGGCGTTTTCGGTGTTTGCCACGTTAAGTTCGCCTGCGGTCTTTTGCAGTTGAGCGTTAAGTTGATCCGCGTCTGCGGTCGCCACCGGTAGCCCACTACCATGTTGGGCAGCTTCGATTGCACGGTTGCAGCGTTCGATGTGCTGGTTGTATTTCTGGATCGCCTTCTCCGCGACATCCCGCGAGTAGAGATCGTGGTTGTAGAGGTCCGTCATCATCTCCGCTGTGATCCACATGGCGCGACGGTGGTCGATCCACTGCTTGGTGTACAGCATGGCCACGACCAGCAGCGCAATCGTCGTGCCCAGGCTGTACTTGAAGTACGAGTTGCGCACGCTCGCATCCAGGAACACCTGACGGCGTTCTTCCATCCACGCGCCGTAATCGAAATTGCTGGGATTAAACTGCTTGAGCAGGAACTCGTACCAGGTGTCACGACTCTGGTAAATCGGACGAGCCGGCGAAGCTTGTCGTTGCCCCTGGGGCTGTGCCTGTCGTTGCCCGCCTAACGCAACCTGAGATTGCGGCCGTTGCTGAGCGATGACAGGAGCGGATGCGATCACTCCCACCACTGCGAGTGTGACGATTGCGATCGTTCGCTTCATGGTCGTGTCAGATCTCCTTATCTGCGACGGGCAAAACGGGTGGTTGCCGCCAACTCGGGCGTCTTGACCAGAAGCACGCATGGCTGCGCCTCATAGCGCAGAGCGCGCAACAGTGGCCCCTCCGCAAAGAAGTCCAGCGAATGCAGCCGGCCCCGGATCTGGTTCCAGTCCTGGCCGAGGTTGGCGGCTTGCGTGTCCAGATAGAGCTTCTGCAGCGCCTCATCGAATTTCCCGATAACCTTCTCTTCGGTGATTCCCACGTAGCACTGGAGGCGCTCCACCACCGTATTAGCCGCCGCGGCTACCGCATAGGCCAGTTCCGGTCTTGCCACATCCTGGCGGACCTTCCGCCAGCAGTGGCTTGCGCATACGGGCCGCCAGATACACCACCTCCAGCGTGATGGGATCGATGATGTGGCGCGCCGCGCGCAGCTTCGTGGCGAGTTCGCTTGCAGACGAGAACACGTCGGCTTCCTTTCGTCGTGAAAACTACATCGGAAGCGTTGTTCTTGCATTTGTTGGTGCGCGGACTTTGCGGTAATTCGGCAGCCTTGTAGGGGGCTTCCTCCCACGTCGGGAGCGCGGGTTCGAAGCGGCGAATACTTCTCGTTGGGTCTAATCCCATGATTCTGTTCACTCGCCGTCCCATGCCAGCAGAGCTGCGACTCTAATCTGACCGTGAAACTCGGAAGTTGAGATTTATTTCACCGATTACACTTTGACTGGGCAACACGGGGGCTTATTCGTTCTGGAAGTCAGACGCGAGCAGCCGATCCGCAGGGACAGTCAATACATAAGGTCGGCCACGAGGCCCTTACCGACTTTATTTCACCGATTACACTTTGACTGGGCAACCGGATGCTTTCCCCTCCCCAGAGTCGGGGATGCGATCGGGGGCCGTGGCGGGCTGTTGGTGAAGTCTTCCTTCGCGAGGCGCTTGCCAACTTTATTTCACCGATTACATTTTGACTGGGCAACCGGAGGCTTTCCCCTTCTAAGAGTCAGGGATGCGAGCGGGGGCCTGGGTTGATCTCTTGGTGAAGCCTTCCTTCGCGAGGCGCTTGCCAACTTTATTTCACCGATTACACTTTGACTGGGCAACTAATTCTCCGCCTCTCGAGCGGCACAATGGTTGGACTTTCAGTCTGACAAATCTCCGTCGTAGCGCTGCCTTTTGACAGCAAAGAGATTCCGCACTACAAAGTGCCCACTGTGACGACCGACCCCATTGTGCTCAGCACCCTGTTAGCGGAACTTGTTCTTCGCCAGCTCCCATGTGGAGGCTGGGCGGCTCTTGCATCGTCTTCGCAGCCAGCAATTGAGCCGACGTGCTACTCCGCGCTCGTCCTCAGCTCGGCGCCGGTAGGGGACATCGACTGTGCTCAGGACTTTCTGCTCGGTACCCAAAACCCTAATGGCAGTTGGCCTGTATTCCCTGGAGACGATCAGGAGGGTGGCTGGGTCACTTCGTTGGCCGTAATGTCTCTCTTTGATCTGGCACCAGCAATACCGGCCGGGTTAAAAGGCCTTCACTGGCTCATGAGCTGCGTTGGAAGGGAAGGGAATTGGTTCTGGAAATGGAAGTTTCGTACCGCCGATCGCCACGTTCGTTTCGACCCAGACAAGTATGGCTGGCCATGGTTCCCGGACACGGTCAGCTGGGTTGTTCCCACCGCATTCTCGATCCTTGCTCTAAGCCAACTCCCTTGCTCATGCGGCGGGCTGGAAAAAGTCCCGGACCGCGTTGAGCGTGGGGTCGAGATGTTGCTTGATCGAGGCTGCCCGGGCGGAGGCTGGAACGCCGGGAACGGAGTCGTCTATGGAACTGCCCTTGCACCGCATCCTGACGATACGGCCATTGCACTGCTGGCCTTGAGTGATCGAGGACAGCACCCGATTGTGCAAAACGGCGTTCAGTATTTGGAACGTCTCGCCCCGACTCTTGCCGCACCATAGAGTCTCAGCTGGGCAATTCTCGCACTTGCCGCTCACCGCCGGCCGATTAGTTTGCTTCACCGTTCTCTTGTTGCACTTCCTGACCTCGTAAGCATAGAGGACACCAGCTCGCTGGCGCTGGCCTGCCTTGCCCTGGATTACGGCCGCACCCTTTCGACCTTGGGAGTCGGACAGTGAGCTTCACCCGTCGAGACTTTCTAATTGGCAGCGCCGCTCTGGCGGCTGGCACGACGGTCACTGCTCCTTTCTTTCTGCCCAAATATCATTCCGATCAACGACCAAAGCGATCTCGGGTTGCGATCCTCCATGCGCAGCGATACTCCCAACAGCTTGATCAACTTCTCGCCGCAGGCCTCCGCCTCTTTCCGATTGACGTCCGAGGCAAGAGGGTGCTGCTCAAGCCTAACTTAGTCGATTATTTTCCTGGCGATGCAATCAATACCCATCCATTGCTGGTCCTCGCCGCGGCCGAATCATTTCGCCGTTTGGGTGCCAAGTCCGTGTTGGTAGCCGAGGGTCCGGGCCATCAACGCGACACACATCTGGTGCTTTCACAAAGTGGTTATGAGCAAAGTCTCAGAGACGAAAGGACCCGATTCGTAGATTTGAATCGCGACGAACTGATTCGCACTCCACTCCGCGCGAACTATACAGGCATGAAACATCTCTGGCTCCCCCGTACTGTGCTGGACGCAGACTTCCTGGTTTCCATGCCAAAGATCAAGACCCATCACTGGTCTGGGGTAACGCTCAGCATGAAGAACATGTTCGGCGTAGTTCCGGGAGCGCGATACGGATGGCCGAAAAATACCCTTCACTGGAAAGGCATCCAGGAGAGCATCCTCGATTTATGCGCCACCGTCCCGGTCCACTTCGTTGTAGCGGACGGGATCCTAGCGATGGAAGGCAATGGACCGCTCAACGGCACGCCGCGGCCGCTGGGGAAGATTTTGCTAGCGGACGATCCAGTCGCTGCCGACGCAACTTGCGCACGATTGATGGGATTCGAACCCGTCCGAATTATCCACATTTGCGAGGGCTCGACATTTCTGGGCAACGCTTCTCCTTCACTAGTTGATCAGGTTGGAGAAACTATCACTGCTCCGGCGACCCCATTCCAACTAGTTCCCGAGTTTCGATATCTACATGCCAAAGCGAGGTAGCTATAACTGCGGCTGATCGCCATCTTTTCGAGCGAATAATCGAACTCTGCGACGCACTCGTAGCACACACAATATGTCCGTCTGCCGATCGTGAAGACGCGGCTAAGACTGCTCCACAGCCAAATAGATACCCGAGCAATCTTGTGACGTGCGCGCTTCACATCTCCTGGACGGGCGCATGGCGCCGTCCACTGCGGGAGGGTGCAGGTCCAATGCCAAACCTGATGAACGCTAAATCCTTGATTAACAATCTCGTCGGGAACTCAGAAGGCCCAGTTGTCCGGCCTTATACGGTCGCTGGTCAGCACGGCTTCGTAACACGGCCGGCTATTCCGGCATGCAATGCGAGAAGCGCCGAGTTAAGGACGCGAATACGATGAAAGCGCGTCGGCGACACCAACGAGAATGACAATGCCTATCAGAACAAGGATGCCCCAGAGGTGTGTCGCATCATCGTGTCAGGTTTCCGCTAGGGACGCAGTCAAGAATTGAGGGTGTAGCAAATGTGCTGCGGATTCGACCGCCTGGACCCGCTGCTGGACTTTGGGGCTGCACACACCCGCTATCGCAATTTCTGCGCTGCAAATGCACTCAACAGGGCATCACGGTTTCACTTCGCTATCGTGGAGCTGACCGCTTCACATCCATGTATGCATGGCATAATTTCGGTCATGCTATTTCTTGCAAATAGCTAGAGCAGTTTTAATGTAGGTGTATAGTGAATAGCGGCGAGACTCTGCGGCAAACTGGCAATGGCGAAATCGTATGGGGACGATCTGCGGCGCAAGTTGCTGCAGGCCCATGACCGTGGGGAAGGAACCCTGGAGCAACTGGCCGAGCGCTTCTCGGTAAGCGCGCCGTGGGCATGGAAGATTTCCGCCCAACGCAAGCGCACCGGGCAGATGGAGCGGGTCGAGCAGCGGCGCGGTACGGTCCGCAAAGTCACTGCCGAAGTCGAGCAGCGGTTGCGCGGGTGGGTGCAGGCCCAACCGGATCTGACCCTGGCGGAGTTACAGCAGAAGCTGGCGAAGGCTCACCATCTGCACGTCAGCATCGGACGGTTGTGGCAGGTGCTACGTCAGATGGGTCTGCGGCTGAAAAAAAGTCACTCCACGCCAGCGAACGCGACACGGAAGCAAACCAGCAGCGGCGACAAGCCTTCCAGCAGACGATCCGCGGGATCGCGCCGGAGCGGCTGATTTTTCTGGATGAGAGCGGCGTGACCACACAAATGACGCGCGGCTATGCCCGCGCCTGCGGCGGGCAACGGGTGGCGGAAGGCGCTCCCCAAGGCCATTGGAAGATCCTGACCATCCTCAGCGCCTTGAGTCTGCGCGGCCTGCTGGCGACCATGACCATCGAGGAAGCCACGGATGGAGACATCTTCCTCGCCTATGTGGAACAAGTGCTGTGCCCGGCGCTGCGCCCTGGCGATGTGGTGGTCATGGACAACCTCAGCGCCCACAAGGTGAGCGGGGTGCGGGAGTTGATTGAAGCTGCGGGAGCCCAACTGCTGTACCTGCCGCCGTATTCCCCCGACCTGAATCCCATCGAACTGGCTTGGGCGAAACTCAAACAGTTCTTACGTTCGCTCAAAGCCAGAACTGGCGAGGCGCTGGAACAGGCGGTTACGCAGGCTCTCCCTTGCATCACCCCAGACAACGCTCGCTCCTGGTTCCGTCATTGCGGGATTGACCATACACCTTGATTGAAAATGCTCTAGTCACCGGGGCCGCGAAAGCATGTGTCACTCCGCACTCACTGAAATTTTCGATATCGATACCCTCACCTGCGATGAGCACCACCACAGACCGCGCACCAACGCGATATGTTGCCTCCACTACTGGTTCTTCCGCATTCCATCCGCAGATATCATGTGGCGGATCCAGTGAGGTATCGATCCATCGCCGCCACTGTTCGGTACCATTCCTTAACATTGGAAGCTCGAAATCGAGAGGTTCCCAATACGCATTGAGCATGATGTGCGCCAATACCCGTTCGTTCTTCAGTTCCCCGCCGATTGCGAGGCTGTGCGAGAAAGGTGACCAATCCGGCTGATTGAGTTTCACGCCGTGCCAAACGCGTTTTACCTCGCGGGGGACCTGGCTTAGAGTCACCCGCCGGCGCTCATGTTCCACGTCCCGCATCACACGGCGCTCGATCAGCAACTTCACGAACCGGAAAACCTCGGCGTGTTGGGACAGCAGATCCCAGTCCAGCCAACTCGCGTCATTGTCCTGACAGTAGGCGTTATTGTTGCCGCGCTGACTACGTCGCACCTCGTCGCCCATAACAAACATCGGCACACCGAGCGAAAGCATGGTCGCGGTGAAAAAGTTTTTTACCTGCCGGTTGCGCAACCTCTCTATTTGGGGATCGTCCGTCGGCCCTTCGACGCCGCAGTTCCAGCTTCGGTTTTCCTCGCGGCCATCACGGTTATCCTCGCTGTTTTCTTCGTTGTGCTTCTGGTTATAGGCGACAAGGTCATTTAGGGTGAAGCCATCGTGGCACGCAACGAAATTGACGCTCTCTTCGGCCTCGCGCTCCCTCTGACCATAAATGCCTGGGCTGCCGAGCAGACGGTCAGCCATGCGCCCCACGGAGTCATTCGAGCCCCGGAAGAAGTCGCGGACATCATCGCGAAACTGATCGTTCCATTCCTTCCAGCTATCGCCCACAAAGCTGCCGACCTGATAAAGTCCTGCCGCGTCCCACGCCTCCGCAATCATCTTGGTACCAGCCAGCGCCGGATCGGACTCGATGTCCCACAGCACCGGAGGATTCAACAGGACCGCACCGGACGAATCGCGCGCAAGGATCGATGCAAGATCAAACCGGAAGCCATCTACATGCATTTCGTTCACCCAATAACGGAGGCAGTCCATAATCATGCGGCGTGTTACTGGATGGTTCGCGTTGAGCGTGTTTCCTGTACCAGTGAAGTTCGGGTAATGTGATTGGTCTTCACCCAGGAGGTAGTAAGTTGGATTATCAAGCCCGCGGAAGCATTGTGTTGGGCCGTCCTGTCCACCTTCCGCCGTGTGATTAAAGACTACGTCAAGGATGACTTCAATTCCGGCTCGGTGCAGCGCCTTCACCATGTCTCGAAACTCATCTACCGCGCCCAGCCGTGCCTGACTCGAGCTGTATGCCTGGTGCGGTGCAAAAAACGCAACCGGGGAATAACCCCAGTAGTTTGTTCGGCCCGCAGGCGCGTCATGGGGATCAAACTGAAAGACGGGAAGCAGTTCGACCGCGGTAATCCCCAATTGCCGAAGGTAGGGGATCTTGTCGACTAATCCGGCGTAAGTACCACGTTTCGATTCGGGCAGACCAGAGCTGGGATGTGCAGTAAAACCGCGCACATGCATCTCGTAAATGATAGTGCGCGACCACGGCCGCTTCAGGGGCACGTCACCTTCCCAGTCATACGCGTGCGGGTCCGTGACCACGCTCTTCATGGCCGTTGCCATGTTGTCGCCTTCCCGACGGGCTGCCTCACGGGAATAGCTTTTTGGGGCCACGACAGCGCGAGCATAGGGGTCGAGCAGTAGTTTGGACGGATCAAACCTGAGACCCCGATCTGGCTGGAAGGGCCCGAAGGCCCGGAATCCGTAGATCTGACCCGCTTCCACCCCGGGCACGAATACGTGCCAGTAATGGTACGTGCGGTTCGCTAACGGATCGATGGGGATGACACGCGAAGGACGAGCGTCGTCTACCCGATCAAAAAGCAGCAGTTCAATGCTGGCCGCAGTCCGGGAGAAGATTGAGAAATTGGCACCGCCATTCATCAGCGTAGCTCCTATTGGAAAGCTACCGCCGGTCGTCGGGGCCGGAAACGGCTTCAGTCTTCGGGACGCCATTAGCTGCACCTCAGCGACAGGAGTTTGTCCTCGGCCAATCTCCCGTTCGCCAGCATGGACACCATGAACTGGTACAAGCTACGGTGTTCTGAAACCGCTAGTCGTTGTCGAACGGCGATGCAGAAATCCGAGGTTGTGCGGTTCGTCATCGGCGCGTGATACCCAGGCCGTGAAGCTGGTTTTCGATTTCCTCAAGCGTGTGTTGCTCCGGCAGTCCGGCGGGTTGATCAACACCCCGCCGATGTGAAATCCTGATTCGGATCATTGCTTCAACCGTCTGATTTCGACTATCGAGAACGAAGGTCGAATAGAACGGAATAACCTCCAGGGAGCAGGAATGGTCGACACGATGCGAAATCTTTTCCACGATCATCTGTAATTGGACGTAGCCCAGCGCGTAGTGAGGATCAGGACCCGGCACCATAAACTCATCCTTAATGTTTACTCCGTAGATCTCAACATCAAAGCCAGCCTGAACCCTTTGATTCACGGCCGAAGAGCTTCCACGCCTTTCCTCGAGCAAGAGGTAGTATGGCAACACCTCGTAGAAAGCGTGATGTTCCTTAATCAACGAGCGGAGATTGTCAGACATATCAATCTTCCTCCTAAGTCGTCGCGTTGCGTCCACGCCCTCGTCATCAACGACGCAAGGTTCTCGTCATATGCCTTCCTGATGCGCTCGTTAGACCGCTGCTGGGCAGTCTGCAACCGGCCGTGGAACATGCGGTTGAATAGAGGCCAGCGTCAACTGCACCAAGACCCAGGAAACGGACGCGGCTTGTGCGCGAATAAGGCGAACAGGATTGGGCAGCCATGCTTCAGAACAAATTGGACAATATCGTTCATTCAGAAATCGGACTCCCGGGCAAGTTGCCCTTATGATCAAGCCGCTTGCACACATCCAATACGTAGGCCTCCTCGGCAAGAATCTTTGCTCCGAGTCTGCTGAAAGACGACAGGGTTACTTCGCCCATAGAGTCCTCGAAGACGACCTCGGTTAGCATCCGAACGCATTCCGCATCATCGCTGGTCGATCCGCCTCCCGGCTTGACCATCAAAGCCTTCCCGGAATATTGCATTTCTGCGCTTAGCATCGTTCCTCCCATACACCAACAAAGTAGTATGCAGGCGCTATGCCAACCGTGAACTCGCACCAAGCCATAGAAAAGATAGGGGTCTTGGCAATGCGGACCAGTGGACAGCCGCGCCCGAAACTCGGCAACGCCGGAATGTGGGCAGGTGGATGAGCAGGCGGAAGGCGACGGGCAGAGTGCAGACTGATAAGTGTCCTGCTCGTTTATTCGAGCGGCTAGTGGAATAGACTTGGCGAATGAGGGTTGCTGGCTGCTCCGGCCGCGCTACGAGCCCATCTCTTCACTCTTGTCGAAAGGCCATTTCCAACCGCCAATCTCGGGGCTGTCGACTCCGTACTCGTAAGCATGGCGCCGGCACGCAAGCTGGCAATCACGGAATTCCTCTTTAGCATGCGCTCCTACCCGCTGCAGTTTCCCCACGCGGTCAATGGCGTCAATGGCGAGACTGAAGCGGTCAGTTTGATTGTTAATCGCCAGCTCCATGGGGGTGTTAATGTTTCCCTTCTCTTTGTAGCCGCGCACATGCATGTTCCGATGATTTGTGCGGCGGTAAGCGAGACGGTGAATCAGCCAGGGATAGCCATGGAAGTTAAAGATGATCGGCTTATCGGTCGTGAAGAGAGAATCAAAGTCCGCATCCGTTAGGCCATGAGGATGTTCTGTGCTCGGTTGCAGCTTAAACAAGTCAACTACGTTTATAAAGCGGATCTTCAGGTCGCGAAACCGTTCTCTGAGCAATACCGTCGCAGCCAGCGCTTCTTGTGTTGGAATGTCGCCCGCTGCAGCGATGACAACGTCAGGGTCCTGATCTGCATCATTACTAGCCCATTTCCAGATGCCTATGCCTTTTGTGCAGTGAGTAATGGCATCGTCAATATTCAGATACTGCAGATGCCGCTGCTTGTCGGAGACAATAACATTGACGTAGTTTTCGGATCGCAGGCAGTGATCTGCTACGGACAGTAAACAATTCGCATCCGGCGGTAGATAGATACGGGTAACTGCTGCACTCTTGTTGAGTACTACGTCGAGGAACCCGGGGTCCTGGTGCGTGAAGCCATTGTGATCCTGACGCCACACCGTTGAGGTAATAAGAAGATTGAGAGACGCGATCTTTCGGCGCCACGATAGCTGATTGCAGATGGATAACCATTTCGCGTGCTGATTAAACATCGAGTCGATTACATGAACAAAGGCTTCATAGGACGAGAGAAAGCCGTTACGACCGGTCAGCAAATAGCCCTCGAGCATGCCCTCCATTGTGTGCTCGCTAAGCATTTCAATGACGCGTCCGTCAGAGGCCAGTTCTGTGCCATCACTGTCCTCGGGCAAAGTTCCTGCAATCCAGAATTTCTTCGAAGCCTGATAGACCGCATCCAGCTTGTTGGAAGTGTTCTCATCAGGCGCAAACACCCGAAAACTGCTCATGTTCGATTTCATGACATCCCGCAGGAAGGTACCCAGCGGTGGCACATTTTCGACTTCCAGACTCCCTGGGCTGTCGATTTTGAGGGCGTAGTCACGAAAGTCGGGCAACCGAAGTTTTTCTCTGAGCTCTCCATTCGCGTGAGGACTGGCGCTCATGCGGCGCGTGCCGGATGGCACAATTTCGGCGAGTTCCGGTCGCAGCCTTCCGTTCTCGTCGAAGAGTTCCTCGGGCTTGAGTGACCGCATCCAGTCCTCCAGAATGCGCAGATGTTCGGGGTTGCTCTTGACGTCTGTCACCGGAACCTGGTGTGAGCGCCAAGAGCCTTCAATCCGATGTCCGTCCACCTCCGTCGGTGCGCCCCATCCCTTTGGCGAACGCAACACCACCATGGGCCAGCGCGGCCGGATTGCGGTCCCACTCTTGCGGCATTCTTCCTGATGTGACTTGATCTCGGCCATGCATCGCTCAAGTGTCGCGGCCATTGCCTGATGCATGCTGTCAGGTTCGGATCCTTCCACGAAGTAAGGGTTCCAGCCGTATCCGCGTAACAAGCTTTCCAATTCTTCGTGGGTGATTCTTGCCAGCAGAGTCGGGTTGTTGATCTTGTATCCGTTAAGGTGGAGTATCGGTAGGACAGCCCCATCGCGGATCGGATTTAGAAACTTGCTAATGTGCCATGAGGTCGCCAATGGGCCGGTTTCGGCTTCACCGTCGCCCACTACAGCTGCGACGATCAGGTCAGGATTGTCGAACGCAGCTCCACAGGCATGCGAGAGGACATAGCCCAGTTCGCCGCCTTCGTGAATCGAGCCTGGGGTTTCCGGGGTGCAGTGGCTTCCGATACCTCCCGGGAACGAGAATTGCTTGAAGAATTCTTGGAGGCCTTTTTCGTCCTGAGTTTTTTTTTGGGTAGATCTCAGTGTACGTGCCCTCCAAATACACAGGTGCCAGAACTCCTGGCGCGCCATGGCCCGGCCCCGCAAGAAAAATCATCTCAAGGTCATGTTTTTTTATAAGGCGACTCAGATGGATGTACATAAAGGCCAGACCGGGGCTTGCCCCCCAGTGGCCCAAGAGCCGACTCTTAATGTGCTCTGGTTTCAGGGGTTCGCGTAACAGGGGGTTTGCCTGAAGATAGATCATTCCTAGAGCCAAGTACTTGCACGCGCGCCAAAAGGCGTCGAGCTTGTTCAGTTCATCGACGCTTAGCGGCGCACCCGGGACAGTAGACCGCGCTGTACCCTCGGGCCTCAATGGCTCTGCCAAGTCGTGCGTATCTGCGAGCAATGTCATTTTCCGTCCTTCCTTCGCTGTTCGGTGCGTCTCAGTTAACAGATCGCCAGCTCCAATGGCTCCCCTCGTCTCTTCTTTGCAACTCATGTTGAATCTCCACAATTTCCGCTACATCTTTCGCCGTCAGAATGACCTCGCCGGCGAGGATTACAAAGAGCATGTCGATGAGCGTGTCAGTCGGAATGTTTATCAGTTCTCCGAGCAAGTTGCACCCCCTGGTGGAGCGAATCGAATATCGGATATTCATATCGCAATTCGAGTGCCACGAATGGGCACGTCAAAGTGCAGGCAACGGGACCTATTTTCAGTTACATACGTACCCGCAACGTAGGGTAGGATGTGGCGGACGAAGGGCACTGACGGAATCCGGGCAGTCGTCGTCACGGGGTGAAGGTGCATAATTGACTTGGCGCCCGGCAAATCCTTCTGAAGTCGATAGCTGTAGTCTGCGTTAGCGCAAAACCAAGCCAGCGACTCCGAAGTGATGTCGCCCTTGGGCCAAATTACTTTGAAGCTCCTCCCTCGGATTTCTAGAATCCCCTCTGGAATCCTTGCTCCCCGATCCCGAGCACGACTCGCCCGCTGACATTCCCAGTCTTGAGACGCTGGAAAACCTCGTTGATCGATTCGAGCGGCTGCGTCTCGATGATCGCCTTTACCTTGCCTTCAGCGGCAAAACTCAAAGCCTCTTCCAAATCGAGCCGCGTGCCTACAATCGAGCCCCGGATGGTATAGCCGTTCAGCACTAGATCGAAGATCGAGATTGGGAATTCTCCCGGAGGCAAACCGTTAAGCACACAAGTGCCGCCGCGCCGCAGCATGCCGATCGCCTGCTTGAAAGCCATCGTCGACACAGCCGTTACCAGAACACCTCGTGCCCCGCCAATTTGTTTCTGAATTTCTGAGGGCGGATCTTGTGTCCTGGCATCGATCGCAATCTCGGCTCCGAGCTTTCGTGCCAATGCCGCCTTTTCCGGCCCCAAGTCCACGGCCGCCACATGCAGCCCCATTGCCTTGGCGTACTGGATCGCAACGTGGCCTAATCCGCCGCCCGCCCCGGAGATCACCACCCACTCTCCCGGCCGCGTATTGGTTTCTTTCAGCCCCTTGTAAGTCGTGACGCCAGCACAGAGAATCGGGGCTGCATCCACAAACGACAACTTCTGCGGGATTCGCCCAACGTAGTCGGCCTGTGCCAGAGCGTACTGTGCAAAGGTGCCATTCACCGAATAGCCGGAGTTCTTCTGTTGCAGGCAGAGGGTTTCCCAGCCTGCGAGGCAAAAGTCACAATGACCGCACGCGCTGTGCAACCACGCAATACCGACCCGATCGCCTTCCTTCAAGTGTGTAACACCCGGGCCGAGCGTGACAACGATTCCCGCTCCCTCATGTCCGGGCGTGATGGGAAGAGCTGGCTTCACCGGCCAATCGCCGTCCGCCGCGTGCAGGTCGGTGTGGCAAACTCCACTCGCGATGATTTCTACCAAGGCTTGACCCGGCCCAGGCGTAGGTACAGGAAGCTCTCGCATCACGAGAGGCTCGCGGAATCTTTCAACGACTGCTGCTCTCATAGTTGTCGGTATTGGCATACTCCATCCTCCTTAGAACCTATTATCGATTCCTGCGTCACCTATCGGGCCATTACTCTGTCTGTAGGGACTCTGATGCGGCTTGAACATCGTCAGATCGACATCCGGCAGAATCCCTCCATGCTTGAGCTAATTCAGGTGCATGTCGACTGCGGCGCAGATCATGGATCTGGCTCATCGGTGCCTCTGGCAAATAGCACTTCTCGAGGGGCAACACGGGCCAACAGCAAAGGAAATGTGCCGCGGAGTTTCTGCGCTTTGTGGCGCACCGAACTGGTTGGCTACGGAGTCCGTGTCTGGCACATTAAGGTGGATGCCTTTCGCAACTTTGGTAAGGCAGGTAGACTCGCGCACACGTCAGTACCCCACCACTGCAAAACTGTTGTTGTGATCAGAAGGAAAGTGCTCGCTCGCAGCTTTCGCGACCTTTTTGGCGAAGTCATTGGTTGCTTTCAGGTTGTCGCCGAAGAACCGCACCTTGCCGTCAATGTCGCGCTCCAGCAGCACCTTTCCCTCTTTATCCGTGAACTTACAGTGAACCGTAATGGAGGTGGCCCCGCCAACCGTTGTGAGGTTACGCTCAAGTTCACTGCCTTTCTTGAAGCCTGTAACCGCGGTGTGAAGAATAACGAGATCGGAGGCATCGGTGGCATTCCGGTCACCGTCGCGATAGACCTGGGAGAAGCCGCCTTCTTTCTGCAGCTGCTGGACCAGGTTCTCGTAGAGGGCCACCTGGAATTCAGCAGGCAGGTTGATCTCCCCGGGCTGGATCATCTCAACTTCGATCGCAGATGACGGTGATTTGACCCCTGGATCGGCTCGCGCGTACAACAGGGGCGCCGCACTTAGTCCGGCTATGAGTGTCCAAAAAAGAGTAGCAGTCTTGATGGTCTTCAACGTTGTTGTTCCTTTGTCTCAGATTGCTGAGTCGGGTCCGCTGTTGAGTCTTCTTTTGACGGAATGCTGGTATGAGCACCCTGCGCGAGCAGCGACTCTTTGACCAATTCAGCCTTGCCAACCGGCATGGTAAAGATGGCCCCGTGAAGGCCGCCGTTTGAATCCCGATATTGAATCGTAATGGTGTCGATCTTGTTTCGTAAGAGACTGACCGCCCGCCCACCTCCGTATGGGGCGAGCATAGTCAGCGTGCCCACAGTTCCCCTGATGACACGCTGACTGTCATTTCCAGTGACAACGTCTTGTATGGAAGCCGCAGAAACATCGCAACTACTTTTCGAGGTAACGAAGGTGAGCGTACCATTCGCGACTGTCAGGGTACCTTTGGTGTCTTCCTTGATACCTGTCAAGCCTGTGACCTGCACCGCCTCCGCCGCGGCCGGCGCCGATTGGGTCTGGCCCAGCGAAACGATGCTCCCGAGTAAAAGCAGAAGGGGAAGTACTGTTGCCTTTGCAAATTTCACAACTAGAAGTCCTTTCCTAAACCTGTAGTGCGACTGGCCGTTAGCCCTGCCTGATTGGCTCGAGTCGTAGGGTTGTAACTCCATCAACCTCAGTTGAGGCAAACGCAGAGGGAATGGTGCGGCCGGGTCAACTGTCCATAAAATACCGGAGACAAATACTGAGGGTGTCCGCAATCACAAGCAGGAATACAGTCCCATAGGTGGCAAGGATTGCGAGAAGCCGCAATGGGTCGTCATCTGCCTGGAGTAAGACAACCATTAAGAAAGCAATAGGGAAGAGCAAGGTCAGCGAGTTGACCGTCACGAGCACTGTCCAGAACCTTGTTTTACGACTGTTGTCTTTCATGTTTGCACCTTGAAAAACCAGCAGGGGTTATTGCTCACTCTTTTTCGGCCACCACCGGAACAACTCCCTCACGTGACCCCTGATTTCGCCGTTTCCGGCTGGCGGTCACTGCGCACGCTCGTGTGCAACGCCACCTGCAGTAGTGCAGATGGCGTGCCAATCGATATCTTCGTTAAGCTCTTGCTTCTCAGTGAACTCCGGCATCTCACCACGCTGCCCATGCCGTTATCTGGGCAGCATGACCGCTTATTGGCTTCGCAAAGCAGTAGACCAATCCGGTGCCGCTCGGCAAATGTGCTAACCAGCGAACAATTCAGGGCCGCCGATGCCGAGATTAAAGCTGAGCTCCAGGGGCTCTATCCCGATGGAACAGGATCTTGAGCGTGGTGGGCGTCAAGGCCATTATCGGCACCGCTGCCACGGGACACCGTTGGTGCCGACGCCGAATGGCATCTGCCCAGCGACGGTCACCCTGGGGCAAGCGATTCGCGAAGATATGAGAAGCGGATGCTATGCAAATACATGAAACTCCAACATCGTTGAAGACCCCACCTCATCGTTCTGCCATTTGGTACGGCAATTGCTGCCTGCTAGAGGTAAGTCAAAACAGGATTCAAGCTGGGCGGGCTAGCAAGAAGACAGGGTGAGATTCCAAGCGGGCAATTGTGACGACGTACTCGGCGAAGCGGCGAAGTGTCAGGCCTGGGACGAGGGGTCTATGACTGAACCTGTTGGCAGTCCCAGCAAACGCCGATAAAACGGTCGCACTTCAACCCGCAGGAATACAGGCCGGCCTCTAAACAGACGGGCCGTCCAAGGAGCCAGAAACAACGATGGGCAAGAAATCCAAAAACAAAAAGAAACAAGAATCAAGGCTAGACAGCAACACTCAACAGTCCGGAGTCAACGGCCAATCGAAGATCGGCAAAAATGAGTACGAGGCTGAGATTTTCAAGCTACAGGTTGAGCTGGTCAAGCTCCAGGACTGGGTGAAGGCGACCAACGCCCGCATTGTGATCGTTTTCGAAGGACGAGACGCTGCCGGCAAAGGCGGGATGATCAAGCGCATCACGGAGCGTGTCAGCCCGCGCATCTTTCGCGTGGTCGCCCTCCCCGCGCCAACCGAGAGGCAGAAGACGCAGCTCGCTGCCCAGCGCTACATTGAACAACTGCCCGCCGGAGGTGAAGTCGTCATCTTCGACCGGAGCTGGTATAACCGCGCCGGTGTTGAGTACGTGATGGGCTTTTGTACCCATGAAGAGCACAGGGAATTCCTCAGGGACTGTCCCATCTTCGAGGGCTTTCTGATCAGCCAGGGCATCATCCTTCTCAAGTACTGGCTCGAAGTATCGGAAAAGGAACAGCACAAGCGCTTCCTCGCGCGAATTGAAGATCCTTCTAAGCGCTGGAAGCTTAGTCCTATGGACTTGGAATCGCACCGCCGTTGGCACGACTACTCACGCGCCCGGGATGCGATGCTTGCAGCCACGGACACAGTAGCGTCTCCCTGGTACATCGTTCCGTCGGACGACAAAAAGCGTGCCCGCCTGAACTGCATTGCGCACTTACTCAGCAGCATCCCGTACGAGGAGATTCCTTTTACGCCTCCCAAGCTTCCGCCAAGGCAAAAGCCGAAAGGGTACCTTGAGCCGAAGCAGAAGCATCGAACCGTTCCGGAGCTCCGGTAGGCCCGCCAGCATGTCAGAGCATCGGTGGTTCCGTCTCTTACCAGAGTGGCTGGTCTCATGCCGTGCGGATTGGCTGCGGCCCGATATCGTCGCAGGGCTGACCACCGGAGCGGTAATCATTCCCAAGGCGATGGCGTATGCCATGATGGCCGGGCTGCCGGTGCAAGTAGGCCTCTATACCGCCCTGGTGCCGATGGTGATATACGCGGTGCTTGGGACCTCGCGCGTGCTCAGCGTCAGCACGACCACAACGTTGGCGATCCTGACCGCCGCTCAGTTGGGGCAGGTCGTGCCCAACGGCGACCCCGCAGCCCTGCTGAGAGCGTCAGTGACGTTGACGCTGCTGGTGGGGGCCGCACTTTTGCTGGCGCGCCTGTTGCGCCTGGGAATCGTGGCGAACTTCATCTCCGAGCCGGTGCTCGTCGGTTTCAGAGCCGGCATCGGCCTGGTCATTGTGGTGGACCAGATCCCGAAGATCCTTGGCATCCACTTCACAAGAGGCACATTCGTTCAGAACGTCCTCTCGATAGTTCACAGCCTTCCAAAAACGTCATTAGCAACGCTCGCTGTCGGGCTCACGACAATCGTGTTCCTGCTGAGCATGGAGCGTTTCCTGCCGAAACTGCCGGCGCCGTTGTTCGCGGTAGCTGCTGCGATAGCGGGCGTGTACTTGTTGAATTTGCAACCTCGGGGTGTCGAGCTGGTGGGCCACATACCGCCAGGAGTGCCCTCGCTGGTGAAGCCAGACCTTTCGTTCATAACCGTGCTGTGGCCCGGCGCATTAGGGATTGCCTTGATGAGCTTCACGGAGACGGTTGCGGCCGGACGAGCATTCGCGCGAAACGACGAGCCGGCGCCGCGAGCAGACAGAGAGCTGCTTGCAACCGGACTCGCCAATATCGGAGGCGCTTTCTTCGGTGCAATGCCGGGCGGCGGCGGCACAACGCAGACGGCGGTCAACGTCCTCGCGGGAGCTCGCACGCAGTTAGCCGAGATCGTGACGGCGGCGATGGCCCTGGTAACAACCCTCTTCCTCGCCCCACTCGTTGCGATGATGCCGCAATCTGCATTGGCCGCGCTGGTGATTGTGTATTCCTTCGGACTTATTAAGCCGATCGAGTTCCGTGAGATTCTTAGCATTCGCAGGACCGAATTTTCATGGGCGATCGTTGCGTTCGCAGGGGTCGTGCTCGTCGGCACCCTAAAGGGAATCATCGTAGCCATAATCGTTTCCCTGGTCACACTGGCGTACCGGGTAGCCGATTCTCCAGTGTATGTCCTGCGGCGCAAGCCCGGAACCAACGTATTCCGGCCGCAATCGCCGGAACACCCCGAGGACGAGAGTTTTCCTGGCCTTCTGCTGCTGAGACCGGCAGGTCCAATTTTCTTTGCCAATGCGGCACAGATCGCACACAAGATTGAGCCGCTGGTCAGGGAAACGCAACCGAAGGTCGTCGCGGTGGACGCTAGCGGAGTCCTCGACATCGAGTACACCGCGCTCAAAATGTTCGCACAAGTTGCGAAGAGGCAAAGCCAGGATGGCATTCGGCTGTGGTTAATTGGTATGAATCCCGGAGTCTTGGCGGTCGTACAACGATCACCGCTGGGACAGATCCTGCGACGTGAAGGAATGCATTTTAATCTGGAGATTGCCGTTGGACGCTACCTGAGGGATGAACTTCTGCGGGAGCAGCCTTGAACTATAGCGTGCTCGAGTTGAAGCAGCGTTTCAGTGTAAGTTCGTTTACACATGAGCGCCGAGATGATTGCACGACTCGATGCATCGCAGAAAGCAGTATCATTACGCCCTTGCGCTGAGGGAAAACCGCGCGAAGTATGCCAAAGCACATCCAACACTATGGTGCAATTATGGTCCAGTAATTCTTCCTTCACGCGCCAAAACCGCTTTTGGGAGCCACCTGCGTCGCGTATTTTCAATCAATTTACGATGAAATTGACATAATGCGGTCCATGTCGGCAGGATCCCCCCCAAATGTTGGACAACACTAAACGGCCTTACTGCGCTCAGTGATTCGCCGTTCAATGCCGGTAAGATCCGCCGTCAGCGTGAGAGGATCAATGTGACAAAAGACTGGGGTACCGCCGGATTGCAGAATTCGTGTCGCCGTGGCATGCCATGTATATGCCGGCAAGATTACTTCGGCTCCCCGGCCCCACCCCGATGGCGAAATAGGCGCTGTGCAACATGGCGATCCCATTTGTCATAGCCGATGCGAAGGCGAACCCGGTGAGCTGTTTAAAGGCGTCTTCAAATTTTCGGATGACGCCAGAGCTCGTGCCGATGAATCCTGAATCACGGCTTTCCGGCCGGAGCAAAACTCTTGACGATGCCTACCTCTGAAGCGAAAGTGCCTCGCGAACCATTGTGGGCAGTCGTGGGTAATTTGGCAGCTCGCTCTGCATCTTCGGTCAAACGGACCGCCTCCTTCATCTGTTGCAGGGAGACGAGCATGGAGTTCCTTGAAACGCGGCGCACGATAGGATTGACCGCCCAGCGTAGCGCAGTGGGAATGTCGCGACTCAAGGCAATCGCCTCGACTTCCACATAGGTTCCGCCGTCTCTTTGCTCAAACCTGGCGACGCTATACAGGCGCCAGATGTAGCCGCTGCCATGATCCGGCGGAAGCTGCTGCTCGTCCGGGCGGCCGTAGTGCCGGATCTCTTGCACCCGCGTGGTGTGCGTGGTGCTGTACCATCGCCGGTCGTCAATTTTGAAATAGCAGGTTTCGTAATCCATATCCAGCGCCGTCTCGGCTACGGCCTCTTTGTTCACTACGCGCATGGAGTATTGTTCACAGGATCCATCGCTGCTGAGCAACCTGGAATCAACAACTGTCGGCTTGTAATACTCCTTGTAGTTGCTGTAATCACGCGCGGCGGACAAAATGTCTTTGATACTGGCGTTCGGAAAAAAGGCCGCGCCCAGCCAATCGTGGATCAACCCAGAGGGCACTGGTTTTGGGTTTTCCTTCCCCACGGACGAGACCAGAATCTCACCATCACGGACACGCTGAAGCCGCTCGGGGTTCTGGTCGATCCAAAGAAAGGGTGTTTGGGGGGCCATCTGTGAACGGGCAGCATTAAGGTACGCGTTCCAATAGACTAAAGTGTCTTGCCTCAACTCAGCCGCATGGGAGAGCGGGGGCGCGACGAGACAGCCCGAATATGCGAGCATGGCAATGAGGGTTCGGAGTATGCGGAAGCTGTAAGCACGCTCAAAGCTTGTCCGTCTTGCTGGTGTCCCTTTCATGGATGGTCACCCCTTGTTCTTCGCGCAGGCGATGGATTTGAACGACAGAGTCTCCAACTTGCGGAGTACTCGATCTAAAGAGCAAGGCAGATGCCAACGCGTAATCAATATAAGTGGCTGCGAAATCAACAGATTGACGAACTGACGCTGGACGGTCTGTGAAAACCGTCGACCGTACATGGGCAGTGGTGGCTTTCTGCCCACATTAGGGCGGCGGTTTTGGGATGAGCCGCATCGCCCTTTAGCGAGGCAGGTTCGGTCTGGCCGATGAATTCATCCGAGCGACTGCCAGGTAACTTTTGCGGCGCTGGATATTACGCAAAGGAATGCTGCGTTGGTGGCCGTGCGTACCGAACCCAGCCAGGTGCTACCGCGACGCGCAACTCGGACTCGCTAGGATCAAGTCGGTCACGGTAAGTGTGCCATCGTTCTCGGTTGACTTCACGACAGCCACCCTGACCTCCGTATCGAGAAAAGCCCTGAGGTTGACGCTGTCACTCTTAAGCTCCCACCATTGCAACGTTGGACCATGCAGTGCGTACTGATCTGCACCGGGACCTCGCTCCAGACAGCCGGCCAGCCAGGTCACTTCTGGGGCTCGCTGATCGGCCGTCGCGGGACCACTGTTGCCGTTCGGGGTTGTCATCGTGTTCTGCGCGTATCCCGCTATCGCAATGCCGGCCACCAGGCTGGCCTCAAGCAGCCACAACGCAAACGTCTTTTTCATGTTCATGATGCTCTCCATATAAGATTGCTCACCTTTCTGATTGTTATGCCTCTACTAGCTAAAGATTCCAACTCTGCGCAGCAAATAGGCCTTGGCGTGTGGGCGACCGAACTCCTCGTGTCGTCTGATCTTCTTGCGTCTCTCCACTGCGACCCATTCCTCCGCCTCAGAGACAGGAGTTCGCCTGTGCCAATGTTCTGCTCGACAGCATAGAGACCAGAAACCTTGTGCAAGCGACGCTATTCTGAAAACGCTCGTCGTTGTCCAGGGTCGAGGAGGAGATGTAGTACTCGGTCAGCGCGAGGTGTCGGTTCTGGTCAATAAGCCAATCGCTCCAGGTCCGCAGGCGAGTGCTCTGCTTTTCGAGTTCCTGCAATGCTTGTTGATCGGCGTCGTTCGCGACGGAAAGAGCTGCCAGTTTTAGCGCATCGTCAACCTCGGCAAGGTCGTTTTGAATCCAGAACTCGCCAAGCGGGAAACCTCTCCTGATGGAGTTTTCCATCTTTCGCTCAGTCAGCTCCATCTTGAAGGCGGCGTTGAGGCCGGCTGCCGCAAAGGCGGATGACACTTTGACGGGCTCCGGTCCTTCCGGCCCGGATTTTGACCACACATTGACCACAATTGTGTGTTCGAGGTTGTCGCTGCTTCCTTGCTGCTGAGTCACAACAGTGTTCGTAGATTGCGCGTTCACGTCTTGCGCGACCGTCGAAATCACAAGCGCCCCAGCGATTAAGAATGCCAGCATCCCATGCCGTTTCACATCGACCTCCTCTATACCCCAAATGTCCATTTAGGTCGTAACCGGAAAATATAGTTTGCGGAAGTTGCGTCGGCTGTATCTCTGTCAGCCGGTTCTGTAAACGTCTTGTACCACTCAAGCGCTGTACAGTAGGCGCCCACAGCAGATTGAAGCGGCACATTCAGCAACAACACGCAGTCCTCGAACGAAGCGGCGTGGCAGCCGCGAAGAACCAGAACAGCCCGAGCCAAAACGTCGAGCTGCTGCACGACTTTACCTGCATCCAGCTCCTGGAGCCTTCGAATCTCGGCCCATGAAAGAGGCTCGTGGCCTGTGTGCGAGCAAGTGCAGTCAGCGTATCGTTTAGCAGTTTCTTGGATCGATGAACGGACGGCGTTCAGTGCAGTGCGGGCAGTAGCCAAATGTGCCCAAAGCACCAGCCAGTCACGGAATTCGCGGCTACTGGTCTGGGCAAGACCTGTTGCGTCGATAACCGATCGCTCCGCCATTTCTGCAGTTCCTGTGATCATCAGAGCGGTCCAGTAGAGACTCTCGCTTTGGTCAGCAAAAGGATCCTCGATCTCGGTCGTGTTGAGTACCTGTGCGATTCGTTTCTGTTGCTTCCTTGTCAGGTGCAGCCAATACATGCATCACCTTCGCGCCGTCAATTTCTCGATCTTCAGAGCTTGGAAGAGTCGGGGCGACGGACGTAATAGGTAATGCAGCCCGCGTGCCAATCAGTGTTTACCGCAAGTTGCTGAAATCAAGGCGCCTTTACCAATGCAGACTGAATCTGCCCTGACCAAATGCAGGCGGCTGACGAAACTCCAGTCATGAGTGTGGAAAGACGAGCGAACGTCGAAACGCGACTAACGAAGAGAGTGGGGCAACGACCGAAAAAGGTAGCAGGTTGAGCGGGGCGGCATTATTGATGCCGCCTTGGGTTAACAAATCTTTCGACAACAAGGTGGCGTCGAACAAGAGTCTCTGAATGGTATGGGCTCTCGCTATTGAGAAACCGGTAGTTGTTCTCCCGAGTTGAGAGTCTGGCGCAATAGTCCATCCACCTTTCGTTGTTGTTCGCTGGTCAGCGTCTTATAGAGCTTGGTCTCAAGCTGTGAATTCGCCACGATGAGCTGCTTGATAATCTGCGACTGTTCTGCCGCGAGAGCCTGAATTTCCCGGTCGTCAACTTTCCCGTTCAGTTTCATCTCAAGCACCTTGCGGCGGCTCTTTTCAAGCTGGTCTACGAGTGGTTGTACCTGCTTGCACTGTTCGGTAACCTGTGCCTCGAGCGCCTGAATTTCCAGGGGCGTCAGATGGAGATAGTCAACGAGCTGGTCGGGAATGTCAGGCGAGCAGACCATCGAAGGAATAGCGAAGGCACTCCCGGAAATCTGGGGTGAAGTATTCGCCTGCGCGTAACTTTGTGGTGGATTGCTGTCCTGCGGCGCCTGGTACAGGGTACGTAGGAGCTGGAAGCGTGTCAGTGCAACGTAATAGCGTTCCAGGCTGAGGTATTCGGCTTGATCGCGGCCGATCTTGCCTTCCCGAGCGGCCTGCGCAATTTCGGCTAACTCTGCCGACATGGCTCCAACGACCTCCTCTAACCGGTCTTGGTAGGTCCCTGCCTCCTGTCCTCCTGCAGGTGCTTGTAGTTGCGTAGCAGGGCTGGTTGCGCCTGAGTTTTGCTGCGCAAATTTTGCGATTGGTCCTTCTGTGCTTGGCACACTTCCACTTTCTTGAGAATTGGCGGAACTCGCCAGCGCACACATTAGTAAAAGGCCGATGATCCACTGTGATTTCACTTTAAGTCTCCTCTTACTTGCCGGCCTGCGGCGGATAGTTCTTGAAAAGCTTGGCCATGGATTTTTGCAGAATTCTGTAGTTCTTATCAGGGTCTTTCTTAAGGTCAATGGTTTTGGTGCCGTCTCCGCGCCAGACCAGCTGCTTTCTTGCAGGGTCGTACAGGTCTATGAGCAGCGTTCCGACAGGGATAGTGGATGTTTGGCCGGTTACTGTACCGCTATTGAATCCGCCCCAACCGCCGCCCCATCCCCAGGGGCCGCCGCCGTCACCAAATGCCGACAAGTTAATGCCTTTTTCCTCTCGGACAATGGCGTGATAGGCGACGTGGAGATCCGCGCCGTTGTCGACCCTAGTCAGGCCTTTCTGCGCGAGTTGTTCGTCCACTGCACGCTTAATGGACTGATCGATCAACTGGTCCGGCACGGCCCCGCCCGGGCCCGGGAGGTCGACCCATTGGTAAGTTTTGTAGGCTCCAAAATTAGCGCTGTGGTCGTAGTTATAGTGAACATCCTGTGCATAGAGAGAAGTCACAAAAACCATGAACACAGATAAGAATGACAGTCGTTGAATAAATCTCATTTAGTTTCCTTTCCGCTAATTTGCTCTGCTTGGTATGCAGCAGAATCTTCGATTGATTAGTTTTGAGATTTGAAGCTACCGGCAAACAGGCTTCTGCTTATGATGGGCACGTCATGAGACTGGCCCAGAATGTCGTTCCAGGTGATTGTGTCATCGCCCACCCGAACCAGGACTTCACGGCCAACTGCATACTGGATCATTCCTGCTGGTGATGGAGACGTGGTCACGACAACATAGAGTGTCCGGTTTACTTTCACTGACACCTCGTAAAGCGCGGCATCAGGATTCGAGTTTCCCGCAGACGGATGTGGATTAACCGCGATGATGGTCGCCGGCTGATATTGCGATGAAGTCGCTGAAGTTTGAGCAAGCACCAAGACCGGCAAACACAAGAACAATATTGCTAATAAGACCTTTGACATCAGATTGCTCCTTAGGCGGCCGCATGCCGCATGTCTTCCACAACATGTTGTTCTGGACGGTTGATCGCCATCTTTTCGAGCGAATAATCGAACTCTGCGCCGCAGTCACAGCAAACGCAATAAGTACGTCTTTGGATCGTAAACACGCGGCTGAGATTGCTGTGATGACAGCCAAACAGGAAATTGAGCAGCGTTGTAATCTTCATCGTTCACACCTCTTCGACGGACTCCGGTCTTCGCTACTTTTAGGAACGGTGCACGTCTGATACCAAAATGATCAGTGCGTAACTGCTGAGCAGCCTTAGGATTAGCGGCTGACACGGCGTAGTTGTCTGCCCTGATACCGGCATTTACCCTTTCACTGGCACTGGGCACGCCTGCACATTCCAGATTTCGTTCGCGTATTCGGCGATGGTGCGGTCGCTGGAGAACTTGCCCGAGCCCGCCACATTTAAGATGGCTTTGCGTGCCCACTCATCGGGGTCGGCGTACAAGGCAAGCAGCCGCTCATCTGCCTCCAGGTACGACTTCAGGTCGGCGAGGTTCATATAGTGATCGCCATTGGTCAACAACATGTCGCGGAGCGGGTTGAAGACGCCCGATTCGTTGCGACTAAAGTAGTCGGAGAAGATCAGGTCCAAAGTTTCGCGGGTTTCTCGCTCGTGTTCGTAGTGCCAGTGCGGGTTGTACGATCCACGACTGGCTAATACCTGCTGGGCAGTCAGACCGAAGAGAAAGAAGTTCTCCTCTCCGGCCTCTGTCGCCATCTCAATGGTTGCGCCGTCGCGTGTGCCGATGGTCAACGCGCCGTTCATCATGAATTTCATGTTGCTCGTGCCGCTGGCTTCGTAGCCTGCCGTTGATATCTGGTTGGACACGTCGCTTGCGGGAATCAGGTGTTCCGCAAGCGAGACGCAGTACTCAGGCAGAAATACGACCTTGAGCCGGCCGCGTACTGCCGGATCGCCGTCGATTGTGCCCGCAAGATTGTTAATGAACTTGATAATCAGTTTGGCGAGCCGATATGCAGGGGCAGCCTTGCCGGCAAAGAAGAATATCCGGGGCTGCACGTCCAAGTCAGGGTTCTGACGTAGCCGGTTGTACACCACTACGACTCTCAGGGCATTTAGCAGTTGGCGTTTGTACTCGTGAATACGTTTAATTTGGCAATCGAAAATCGCGTCTGGGTCAAGGACGTGCCCTGTTGACCACTTCAACCATTCACAGAAATCTCGCTTGGCACTGCGCTTTGTTTTCAGGAAGCCGTCGCGGAAGCCCTTGTCAGCCACGAAAGCTTTCAGCTTGCTGAGCTCGCTTAGATCGCTGATCCAGCCGTCTCCAATGGTGTCCGTGATGAGCTGGGAGAGCTGAGGATTGCACAGTAGGAGCCAGCGGCGGGGCGTGACTCCGTTGGTTTTGTTGTTGAAGCGCTCGGGGTAGATCTCTGCCAAGTCATTTAGCGTCGTCTCGCGGAGTAGGTTCGAATGAATCTCCGCCACACCGTTCGTGCTGTGGGAACCTACGACCGCCAGATGCGCCATGCGAACCTTCTTGGCGGCGCCCTCTTCGATGAGGCTCACGCGCTGAGCACGGCCTTCATCTGCTGGAAACACCCGGCGAACATCGCCCAGGAAACGGCGATTGATTTCGTAGATGATCTCGAGCTGCCTTGGCAGCAGCTCTTCGAACCATGCCACCGGCCACTTCTCAAGGGCCTCGGGCAGCAATGTGTGGTTGGTGTACGCCAGGGTGTTCTGTGTGATACCCCATGCGTCGTCCCACCCAAGTTGTTCCTGGTCAACCAAGATTCGCATCAGCTCCGGCACAGCCAGAGCTGGGTGCGTATCGTTCATCTGAAAGGCGGCTTTCTCCGGAAACGAGTGCCAATCCAAGTTGCCATGTCGGAAACGTCGAACCGCGTCGGCCAAGGAACAGGCGACAAGGAAGTACTCCTGTAAGAGACGTAATGCTTGCCCCCTGAAATCCGAATCATCGGGATAGAGAACCCGCGTCAGCGTTTCGGCCGACAGAGTCTGGGTGAATGCTTCCACAAAGTCCCCATGCGAAAACTCTTCAAAGTTGAAATAGTCCGGTGCGGCCGCAGACCACAGGCGGAGCGTATTGATCGCGGAGCCGCCATAGCCGATTACCGGACGGTCAAATGGGATGCCGATTAGAGTCGATGGGCGCCCTGGTACGGGACGCAAACTGCCTCCGGTGAGTTCAAAGGAACAGGCCAGGCTGATTTCCACCTTCTCGTTCGGGCGCGCGACCTCCCAGGGGTCGGGAGAACGAAGCCAGTTGTCTGGTGCCTCCTGCTGCCACCCGTCTCGGATGGATTGCCGGAAAATGCCGTATTCATACCGCAGTCCGTAACCCATGGCAGGGAGCTGCATAGTAGCGGCGGATTCCATGAAACATGCCGCTAAACGTCCCAGCCCGCCGTTGCCGAGGCCGCCATCGGGCTCCTGCTCCAAAATCTCGAGGAGGTTGAGTTTCTTTTCCTCAATCACCTGGTGCGACAGTGGGCCAAGCAGAAGATTCGTAACGTTGTTCTGGAGCGAGCGGCCGATGAGGAATTCCATCGAGAGGTAGTAAAGCCGCTTAGGATTTTGCTGTTCGTAGGTGTTCTCGGTTAAAAGCCATCGCTGCGAAAGGATGTCGCGCACCGACCGGGCAAGGGCCTCGAACCGGTCGCGCGGTGTTGCTGCCTCCAGAGCGACGCCATTGTCGAACAATAGGTGCCGTTCGTAGAGGGCGTCGTCCGTTCCGGCGAATTGCACGGGACCACATCCGTATTGAGTGTTGATGAGTGCGACAGCATCCTTTATTGCATCCCGCTGCACGACAGCCTTAGTGCTCATATTAGAGTCTCTCCAGAGATCCTGAAATCGTTGCCGACGGAGGCTTCAGGTTTAATCGGATCAGATTGTGCCCGCCCGCCCGAGCGGAACTCTTGCGTGAGGCGATACCGGCGGAGCAGATAGCGGGCGCCGAAAATCGCAAGTACGGCGGCCAATAGAACTGCGAATACGGTTCCCGCTCTGCTGGCGTAGGCAGCCGCGCGATCCAAATCATGGCTCAAGATGTAACCGAGCCCGGCGTAGGCGCACGAATAGAGTCCGGCGCCAACTGCGTCAAGGGCAACGAAATGGACGCGGCTTGTGCCAGATGTCCCAGCCAGGGGAGGCGTTGCTGCGTCAAGCCCAGGGACAAACTTCGCGATGACGAGAATCCGAGGCCCATAGCGGGCGAAGGTCTCTTTCGCCCTGCGATCATGGGCATCAGGATCTGGCGCGAAGCGGTGAATGAAGTGCAAGACCCTGTCGCCCTGCCGTCGGCCCGCCTCGTACCATGGCCAGTCCGCTAGGACAGCGGCAACGACAGCGAGAACGACGACGAGGAGGAGTCCCATCTTCCCCGCGGCTGCCAGCGCGCCCGCGGCAATGAGAAAGAGTGGTCCCGGTACAGGCAAACCTAGCTGGTGCGCGAATATAGCACCAAAGAGAACGGGGTAGCCATGCTTGGTAACGAAGTCGAGAACAGAGTGCATTTATCTCCTGCGAAATTCCGTGACCATGTTGGTATCGGCAACTCGACTGCCATACAGCGGTGCTCAGAAGTCAGTGAAAATGCAGGATCGCCCCCTACAACGGCCGGACGGAGGACGGGCAGCCAACGACGAGACACGGGCACTGACCGAATCTGGGCAGCAAGTCGCGGCCAAGGTGAAGAGTATGGATTGTGGAGCTTGGTTGTGTTGCGAGGAGTAAACTCTACTGGGGACGAATACACGGAATCGCAACTTCACGAGTGGATTCGCGTGTCTTTCCTTACCATTCCGGGCCGACGTACTGCGGAAATAAGCTGCAAGCGATGAATTGCGGACCGGCCTCCCTCATATGCTTTCTACCTCCGTGAGGTGTCTATCCCCAAATCCATCCGCAGATGCAGCGGACTACTTCGAAGATGTGTTGCTTCCGTAACTCACCCTTACAGTGCGGGCAAGCTCTAGTCCACATGACGACCTCCGTGATGTACCCCGTAGGGCGCAGCGTTGCACGCTGTGCGAGTCCCGATGTGAGTGATGGCTTCCATTCAACCTCCCCGAGTCTCATTACCAGGCGATGCACTGCTGAGAATGAAACAAGGCTACTGTCGATAGTGAGCTTCAGTGATGCCGAGGCGGCGAATTTTGTGTTGTAGGGTCGTCCGCGCCAATCCAAGCCGTTCGGCCGCTCCGCCATTGCCTGCTACACGTCCTGCTGCAGCGCTTAGAGCATTAATGATTACCTGACGTTCAGCCTCACGGAAGGTAGAGCCCGAGACAGAAACACTACGAGGGCAAGACATCAGTGCTTCGACCATGGGCACTTTCAGTTCTTCGCCGGGGGAAAGTATCACGGCGCGCTCGATGAAGTTCGCCAGTTCCCGAACATTGCCCCTCCATGGATTGTTCGTTAGAGCTTCCATGGTTGCTTTTGGTATGCGCGTTATCTGCTTTCGCATCCGCCGCGAGAATTTCGACACAAAATAGTTCACCAGGAGCGGAATGTCCTCGCGTCTCTCCCGGAGAGGCGGGATCACAATCGGAAAGACATTGAGGCGGTAGAAAAGGTCCTCACGAAACTTCTCATCCCGGATCATGACGGGAAGGTCGCGATGGGTGGCGGCAATGATGCGCACATTGACGCCGATCGTGTTAGCGCTTCCCAAGCGTTCGAACTCCTGCTCCTGCACCGCGCGCAGTAGTTTCGGCTGCAATTCAAGGCTGATATCGCCAATTTCATCCAGAAACAGCGAGCCCTGGTCCGCCAGTTCGAATCTTCCCTTTTTCTGGTTGAGGGCCCCGGTGAAAGCCCCCTTCTCGTGACCGAACAGTTCGCTCTCCAGCAGTCCAGACGGAATAGCGGCACAGTTCATGCAAACGAAGTTGCGCCGGGCACGGGGACTTAGGTTGTGAATGGCGCGTGCAACCAGTTCTTTGCCTGCGCCCGTCTCGCCGTGCAGCAGGACGGTCGCATCCGTTGGCGCAACAATGCGGACTTGTTCGAGTACGTTCCGAATGGCCGGGCTCTGGCCGATTATCCCTTCAAAGCAGTACTGACTCATTTCTGATTCCGAAAATAGCAGCTCGTCTGCGATCTCCGTCACTTCGGGAAAGCTTGCTACTTCGAGCCCTCCCGCATCCGTGAAAGCAACGCCCGCGTGGCCCATATGATCCTCCTACCTATCTATCACTAGCGGTTAAGATATACAGCAAGAAACACAGTGTTTCTTGATATATACCGATTACTAGTTAGCCCTCTAGTTGTACGTCTGCCAATCCCAACCGACTGCGGATCTCCATCAGCGCAGCCGTTAGGTAGTGGTCTATCTGACACGCGATGTCGTTTCTATCGGAGATTGGCATCGCGAAGTATTCTCCATCCGGGATGCGCACGACGATGTCCTTTGCGTATAGCTTTGCCATACTGGTGCCTCCATTACTCCTTACAGGCTTACGCCGAGTCCGTGTGCCAACACGCAGTCATACTCGTTGGCGGTTAACAGTTCGAATGCTTCTAAGGCAACATCCTCTTCCAGGAAGTTGCTTGAGCTGGCGAGTTCGAAACAACGCTCAGCCGAATTCTTAAGGTTCTCTATCTCAGGCATGACGCCTCCTCCCCGGAACTCCAACCTCTTGTTCAATCCCATTGCTTGAATCTTGAAAGAGAGTTTTTTTGGTCCCGTCAATGAATGCAATTATCCACCAGGCTCCATTTGCGCACAGCCCCACATCGGGACAAATCGAAACCTCTTGGGAGGCGAGTAGCGGCCTCTTCTGAGCCAGGAAATTCAGTTGTTGGGTAGATTGCTAACGAGGGATGGAACTGGGTTTGCGGGGCGAAGCTTCGACACGCTTCCACCCGAAAAGGCGAGCATCGATCGACCATCGACCTGGTCCCAACATCGCGAGAGCGACACTAGCGGTTCCCAGCAACAGCCAAAGCCATCTGTCCCCGGGCTGCGTCAGGATCTTCCAGACTTCAATGACCGCCACTGAGGTCCCTACAATGGGCGTCCATAAACCGAGCATCAAGAGAAACCCCGCAACCAGGAGGATTGCGGCGGTGATTGTGATGTTTAGCGGAGGGTCGCCCCACAGCCGCAAGCTCGCGCGTACAACCAGCACGCAGCCGATGACCAAGCGCATGAGAAGCAAGCCCATGCCAGGCGAGCCGCCCGCAAATGTGGAATATAGGCGTCGCACTACGTGTCCTTCTTCACCTCTCTAGACTGACACGTCTTACAGAGTGCGCGAGACCCCAAAAAGGGTCTGGAGCGTCACTCTTTTGAGATTTAGAAGGGGGACTGCTCGACGAGACGGCTCGCAAAAACTACAGCCCGATGATCCCTCTCTTCAGTCCGATCATCGCCGCGTGGGTCCGATCGTTCGCGCCCAATTTCGAAAGGATGTTCTTGACTCGGCTCTTCACGGTTTCCTCGGTGATCGAGAGCTGATCCGCAATCTGCTTGTTCGCATTGCCGGCCGCGATCAGTCGCAACACGGCGATTTCCGCCGGGGTAAGTGCATCATCCGTTGCATGCTCCGCTATTTCGTATGACGCCTCGGGCGAAAGCATCTTCTTTCCGGCATTGACCGCACGGATGGTCTCCAGTAATTCCTTGTGCAAAGTGTTCTTCAGCAGGTAAGCCTGAGCCCCAGCCTTGAGCGCACGAAGAATCTGCACATCGCCGGCGTAGGTCGTCAGCACAATTACTTTTGCGTCGGGAAATTCATTTCGGATAGCAATGAGTGCCTCGATCCCATTCATCTCCGGCATTTGCAAATCCATCAGCGTGACGTCCGGATGGAGCGCCCGGAATTGCTGGATGGCCTCGCGACCGGTGGACGCCTCACCCGCCACAACCATGTCTGGCTGAACGCCAATCAGACCGGCGATCCCGCCGCGAACCAGTGCATGGTCGTCAACCGCGAGAATTCGAATTTGCGAGCTAGCGGTGCTCATGACCGGCTTCGTATCTCATTTCATTCATTGCCTTCCCGGCAAACTTTCGTGAAACTCACGAACTCTCTCGAGCAGTGGCGTAAGCGATACCGGCAGGGAGGCGCAATTCCACTTCCGTACCTGCGTCCACTTCGCTCGACACGGTCAGCTTAGCTGCCATAAGTGTGGCGCGTTCCCGCATACCGCGCAATCCGAAGTGTCCCTCACCGGCGTGGCCTGAGAGAACCGCTGCATCAATTCCTTTTCCATCATCCCGGACACGCATTCGGAATTGCTCATCTTCATAGCGGATTTCAACGTCAACGCGCCGCGCCTGGGCGTGCTGAAATGCGTTCCGTAGCGCTTCGGCGGCTATTCTGTAGATCTCGTCTCGAAGGATGGGATGCAGATCCCGCGATTGGCCCTGAACGGCTACACGGAATGCAGGTCGATCGTTGTTTGAGTGAGTTGCTAGTTCTTCCCCCAGAGTGCATATGGCCGGGCCGAGATCGTTGCCTTCGAGTATGGAGTCACGTAATCCCTGCACCGCATCCCGCCCCTCGGTGATCGCATTGGCTGCCTGTTCGATCGCCGTTCCCAGCCTCTCTTTCGCTTCCATTGGCTGGTCTGGCAGCAACTGGAAAACAGCTTGGAATCCCAGCAGCAGACCCTGAAAGCTTTGTAACAGTGTATCGTGAAGCTCCCGCGCGATCCGGGTTCGCTCGGCGACGCGCGCCTCCAGGGTCATTTCGAACTGATGGCGCAATTGCCGGGCCGCATCGTTGAAAGCCTTCCCCAAGATGGCCAACTCGTCGTTTCCACCAACATTGACTTGGTGGCTAAAATCGCCGCGCGCCAGCACCTGTGCGCCGGTGGTCAGTTTGGAGAGCGGGACGGTGATGGTCCTGGTCACATACCAGCCCAGCGCAGCGGCTGCGAGAAGAGTCAGAAAGCAGGCAATCGGGACTACTATGAAAAGCCGATGCCGCACATGTTCCGTCTGTTCGTTCGCTCTTGCCCGTTGTTGAAATACACGTTCCTCCGCGCCCTCGACCAGCGACGAACTCAGGTCGATCAGATCCTGGATTTGTCCCGTCAATCGGAGCTGAATAGCAAGCCAATCGCCCGCCCTCGCGAGTTCGATCTCACTGTCAATTTGAGAGGGCAGCGTTGTCGTCAGGGTCTTCAGGGCGCTTGAGATCAAAGGATCCTGCGCGATTTCCGGCGACGACCTGAGTACTTGATCTGCGTCTCGAACGTGCCGCAGAAAGGCTTGTCGTAGCAAGGCCGCTTCGCTTGCGAATTGGCGACTGTCGTGACTGCGCGTGAGTGCGGTCACCCTGCCGCTGAAGCTATTCACGTCCAGGTGCAGACGTACAATCGCTGACGAGGCCTTATCAGCGGCATTCAGCACTTGCGTCTGGGCAGCGAGTTGATGGACTTGCCAAATAACTACTGCGTCGGCAGCGATCATCAATACGACAATTACCAGAAAACATACAGTCAGCCGCGGACCGATCTTCAGATCGCTTCGAGAAAGTAGACTCGCGAATGTGTGGCGCGCGTGTTTCACACTTCTAACTCAATGCACTTTGTGCCGAGGCGTAGAATTCCCCTGAATACTGGCCGTGGCTTCTACTACCGTTGCGCAAGCGCACCCTCCTGACGAACGCCTGCGCTCGGGTTCCCCGCAGGCTTCTTGACTATCTGCTCTAGTTCCACTTGCAAATGAGCTGCCGCTTCTGAAGCGGATTCTTTGTGGCTGAGCACCGCATTTACTGCTTCAAAGTACGCGCGCGACACCTGCGGATAGCTCTTCCCGGCCACGGTAGAGGGCCGCACCGCTTCACCCTGGGTAAATGCGAGCAATATGATCCTGAAATAGGGATTTTGCTTCAGAACCTCGGAATCTTGGTATAACTCAGGAATCGTCGGCGGACCAGAAGGCTCGCGGGATCTCCTGGCTTGCTCAGCCCGACTCGTTAGAAATCGAACCAACATCGCTGCCTCACGGGGATGCAAGGAGTAGCGCGAAACACCATAACCCTGTCCACCCAAAGTTGCGGCCGACCCAGCCCTCTTCGCAGGCAGAGGCGCGATTTCGAACCGATCTTTCATGGGCGAGTTTTCGGCGCGGGCGGACACATACGCATTCGGCCAGTTGCGCATAAAGGCAGCCTTTCCCGCTTGCCAAACGTTGAACGAGTCCCACTCTTTGTACGCAGTTACACCTGGCGGTGAAATTGATCCCACCCAGCCGGCAGCTCTTTCCCAGGAGCGAATCGCATGCGGGTTGTTTACCGTCGGCCTGCCGTTATCGTCGAGAATGGTTCCACCGCCCTCCGCGACCTGCCATTCCAAGGCGTTGCAGGTCAGAGCCTCGGAAGGCGCCCCTTGCCAGACGAAACCCCAAAAATCTTTGTCGCCCTTAGCGCGCTCCCCAGCCTGAATCCGCTTCGCCATATTCTCAAGCTCATCCCATGTTTTAGGCGGCCCAGTGTAGCCGTACTTTTGCAACAGATCGACCCGGTAAAAGAGGAGGCCTTCGCTGAGGTTGTAAGGCAAAGCTACAAGTCTGCCGTTTACGGTGTAGTTCTTGATGAGCTCAGGGAAGTGCGCCGCGATCTCCTCGTTTGTCACGTAGGCCTTGAGATCGAGGAGGTTGTCCGCGAGAATCCCCGGCCAGATGACGTCGATACCGTAAACATCTGGGACTGTCGTCCGGCTCTCCAGGAGGTTGCGCCATGTTTGCAGTTGATCCACTGCCACTTCCGGTGCGGGAAGAATCTGAACCTGAATACCAGTGTCTTTGGTGAACTGATTGAGTTCTTCCCTAAGGTGCGCCTGAGATTCCTTATCGACCCAGGATTGGTCCATAAGCGTGAGTGTGGTTTCCGGAGCAACCTGGCTTTTTTTGTTACAACCCTGAGCCAGCAAAAAGCCGCAGAGACCAATTGAGCCCAAAACGAGGCATCCCGCCAACTGCAGAGGAGTGTGCAATGGCCCGATCAGGCGCGCCCGCCTCCGCGCCGATCCACTTCCTATCGGCGAGGAGAATTTGGTTTGCGAGCTATTGGCGTTCATGGCTGGGCCGCCTCATTCATGCCTTCGCCTTTGCGGCGAAATTACGTGAGAACCACGACCGTCTCCTGGCTGATGCGTAGGCAATGTCGGCAGGAATGCGCAGTTCCACTTCGGTTCCCACGTCGACTTCGCTCCATATTGTCAGCTTGCCTCCTATAAGTGTGGCGCGTTCCCGCATGCCCGGCAAGCCATAGTGTTTCTCTTTCCCCTGTTGCGAGAGAATCGCCGCATCAATGCCTTTTCCATCGTCCCGCACCCGCAACCGGAAGCGCTCATTGTCATAGCGGATTTCGACCTCGACCTGCTTTGCGTTTGCATGAAGGAAGGCGTTCCGGAGCGCTTCGGCAGCAATTTTATACACTTCGTCGCGGAGGAGGGGATGTAACTCTCGCGACTGGCCCTCAACGGCTACACCCAATGCAGGGCGCTGGCCGGTTGAGTCCGCTGCGAGTTCTTCTCCGAGAGTGCTTATGGCCAAGGCAAGATCGTTGCTTTGGACTGTGGAATCGCGCAATCCCTCCACCTCATCGCGAGCTTCTGTTATGAAGTTCGCGGTCTGTTCGATCGCGCTGTCCAGCCGATCTTTCGCCTCTGTCGGCCGCTCTGGCAGTAACTGGGAAACGGTCTGGAAGCGGAGCAGCATACCGTGGGCACTCTGCAGCAGCGTGTCGTGAAGCTCCCGCGCAATTCGTGTGCGCTCGCCGACGCGCGCCTCCAGCGTCATCTCAAACTGATGATGCAATTGCCGGAGGCGCCACCAGTAGGCCGCCCACAGCAAAGCAAGAAAAGCGGCCACACATAAAGCCCGGAACCAGCTTGTCTGGTAGTACGCCGGGGCGATGGAGAAATCCAGCGTATCGCCCTGCTCGTTCCACACCCCGCTGTTGTTGCACGCGATCACGCGAAAGCGGTAAGGACCCGGAGCGAGGTTCGAATACTGCACCTGGCGATCGTTGACAACCTCTCTCCAATCGCTATCCTGCCCCTCCAGCTTGTACTTGAAATGAACCTTCTCCGGCGCGACGAGGCTGAGAGCCGTGTAGTCGATCTGCAGATCGCGAGTCCGCGCTGGCAGACGCATGTTCAAAACTGGCACGCCCGGTAAGTTCTGCCAATAAATCTTGCGGTCAGCCACGATTTGTTCGACGCGCACCGGCGGCGGGAGTTTGTTGACAGCGAGATGACGGGGATCGACGACTTGGACCCCTTCTCCCGTCAGGAACCAAATTTTCCCATCGGTGCCCTTCGCGACGCGAGGACCGTATTCGCTAGCAGCCAACGAACGGAGCCTGACACCGTCCGCCGCATCCCAAACCGTCGTTTCGATCCTACGCTTCGGGTCGGCAATCCACGCGTCCATTTCGGACCGCACGATGCGCACGAGGCCGCAGGCGGTATACAACCAGAAGGAACGATCGTCATCCTCTACGGTCCAGTGAATCGTGTCGCAGGGCAAACCGTTCCTTCTGGTGAGCGTAGCGATGCGGCCATCTTTAAACCGGCTAAGGCCGCCAGCCTGGGTTGCGGCCCACAGCGCCCCATCCCGATCGAGTTGAAGATCGGCGATGCCCAGACCATTGGTGGCTGTGTACGACGCGCGGATCTGACGATCCTTGAAATACGACACGTCCCGGCCGACCCAGAATCCAAGCCACAATCCACTATCACGATCAGAGAGTAGAACCTGAGCACTTTGGGAATGTCCCAGCTCGGACCAGAGGAAATGCTCGACCAAGCGTCCATCCCGCACGTGCAAAAGACTCCGATCCTCTGAAAGCCAGAGGTTGCCCGCCTTGTCTCCCGCGATGTAATGCACCATTCCGCCGGGTACGGCATTTACGGCGACGAACCTGCCGTCCTTGAAATAAGCAAGTCCGTGACGCGGGGAGGCCCAGATTCGCCCTCGATCATCCTGAAACAGCGACTGCGGTGCATCATCCGGCAGTCCGCTTGCCTTGCCGAAGATTGTCGTTTGTCCATTCTTCCACCTGGTCAAACCCTGGTGAGCGCCAATCCAAATGCTCCCATCTGTGGCTGCGAGCACGGCCTCAGTAGCATCGCTCGACAGACCTTGTTTCACAGAAATAGTAGCGACCGGCAGCTCTCGAAACCGGTCGAGTCCTCCAGTGCTGGCGACCCAGACATTGCCTTCACGATCCTCGATGAGGCTGAGGACGACGTTGCCTGAGAGGCCGTCCGATTGCGTAAATACATCGGTCCGGCCGTTATGTACATGGATGAGCCCCCGCTCCACTGTCCCGATCCAGAGTCCTCCATCGCGGTCCCGGAGCAGTCGGTTCGAATCGATATCGCGGTCCGGGAGCAGTTTATTGGAATTGATTGCGCTTCGAACCGGATACGGTTCAACTTTGTCGCCGACGAACTGCAGCATGCCTGCGCCGTGCACGGCAATGAGCAGCCGTCCGTCGTCGCCCTTGCTTAGGCCAATGAGCTCCGTCGGTGTTGCATATCGCCTCGGAGGACCGGGCTTCATCCGCCAAAGTCCGGACTCTGCAGCTCCCCAGAGAGTGCCTGAGCTGTCCTCATATAAAGCCCAAACGGCCCGGCCGAAGGCGCCATCCGTCCCGTAGCACTGCGCGCCGTCGCTTTTTAGTGCGCAGAGCCGGCCGGAAGGCTCCAGCGTGCCGGCCCACACCGTTCCGTCACGGTCCTCGAAGAGCGATGCAACAAACTCATCACCAAGCTCCGGGCGACGGGTCAGCTTGCCGCCACTCCAGGTTGCAAGGCCAGCAAACGTGCCAATCCAAAGAGTGCCGTCGCGCGTGACGAGTAGGGCGTTTATGTTCTGGGCAGGGAGATGCTGACCAGCAGGTGGTTGCCAGGGGGTACTGCGAACACCGTCGAAGCGAACCAGCCCGAATTCCGTGCCGAACCAGAGATATCCGTCCGGCGTCTGGGCGATCGCGTAGATATTGCCAAGGGAGAACCCGTTCCGGATCCTCCACGTGCTGCGCGCGTACTGGCTGACCTCCAGCGATGGGTCCAGCGCCAGAGCGGGAGGGGACCCGAAGAGAAAGCCGAGCGTGCTAATCGTGATAAGCGCGAGAGCACTTTTCATTGGCGACCTTGCCCGCCGCATCGATAGCGCAACAGTCGATCATGGGCGCGCCGACGCGAGCGTTCCTTTGATCGATCCCCTACTTCATCCCTTTACCTTCGCGGCAAACGCTTGCGACAACCACGAACGTCGACGAGCGGTCGCGTAGGCGATGCTGGCAGGAACGCGCAGCTCCACTTCGGTTCCTGCGTCGACCTCGCTCCATATTGTCAGCTTGCCGCCTATGAGGGTGGCGCGTTCCCGCATGCCCGGCAATCCGTAATGGCCCTCCCGGCTCTGCGCCGAGAGAACCGCTGCATCAATGCCCCTTCCGTCATCCCGCAACCGCAACCGGAAGCGCTCGTCGTCATAACGGATTTCGACCTCGACCTGCTTGGCGTTTGCATGCAGAAAGGCGTTCCGAAGTGCTTCGGCAGCAATCTTATAAACTTCGTCGCGGAGGAGGGGATGCAAATCTCGCGACTGGCCCTCAACGGCTACACGGAATGCAGTACGGTGGCCGGTTGAGTCCGCTGCGAGTTCTTCTCCGAGGGTGCTTATCGCCAGTGCCAGATCATTGGTTTGAGTTGTGGAATCGCGCAATCCCTGCACCGCATCCCGGCCTTCGGTGATCGCCTCGGCGGCCTGGTCGATGGCGTTGTCCAGCTTTTCTTTAGCCTCAACCGGGCGTTCCGGCAGTAACTGGGAAACCGTTTGGAAGCGGAGCAGCAGACCGTGGAAGCCCTGCAGCAGCGTGTCGTGCAGCTCGCGTGCAATGCGTGTGCGCTCGCCGACACGCGCGTCCAGCGTCATCTCGAACTGATGATGCAATTGCCGGACACGCCACCCGTAGGCCGCCCACAACAAAGCAAGAAAAGCAGCCGCACATAAAGCCCGAAACCAGTTTGTCTGGTAGTAGGCGGGTGTGACGGAGAAATCCAGCCTTGCAGGGGTATCGCCCCACACCCCGTCACTGTTGGACGCGACTACACGGAACGCATACTTCCCCGGAGGCAAATCCGTATAGAAGGCCTCGCGGCGTGTACCGGCGTCGTGCCAGTCATGGTCATAGCCGTCGAGCCGATAACGGAATTTCACTCTTTGAGGAATCAGGAACGTGGGCGAAGTGTAATCAATCTGCAGGTCACGGGGGTGCGGGGAAAGCCTCAAGCCTTCCGTTGCTGCGAATTCCATTCGGTCAACGATTACCGACTGAATGTATGCCGCCGCAGGTAGCGCTTTTTGCGTGAGTCTGGAAGGGTCCACCATCTGTAGGATGTTCCCCTGCGCGAACCACACGCGACCATCCGAAGAGTATGCCGCCGAATTGAAAGATGGTCCTCCCTGTGGGCGCGCACCGTCCAACACGTCGTACATACGAATTTGAACCACTGCCTCTGGATTTGCCCACCAGCGCTGGATCTCAGAATCCGGCAGCTCAACCACGCCGCATTCGGTATAGAGCCACCAGCGTTTCGCGCCGTCCTCAATGAACGAAATAACGGAGTCGCAAGGGAGCCCGTTTTCTTTCGTCAGTCTTTGCACCTTATCCTGCCGCAGTCCGACTAGCCCGTCAGCCGAGGCGGCGAGGACCGAGCCGTCTGCGTTGGCGATAATCTGGTGGCTGACACGATCGCCTGTTGCCTGGAGCGAAAACTTCTCCAACGCTCCGTGACGAAACCGTACAAGGTCCCCATCTAAAGCTCCTATCCAGATTCCTCCGTGAGGATCGGGCGCGAGCGTGTGGCCCCGTGGGACTTGCGACGAAGTAAACTCCTCAACTACCTGGAAATCGCGAATGCGCACCAGCTTTCGCGGTTTGCCCGCGCACTCTGCCCAAACATTTCCATCGATGTCCTCGGTAAGTCCAACGACTAGCCCGAGCGGCTGGTGATTCGGTTCCGCTAGGCGACGAAAGCGCCGATTCCTGAAAAGATAAAGCCCATCGTCTACTCCCACCCAAAAGTTACCGGCGCGGTCTTCCAGCATTGAGGCAACTTGATGACCCGGAAGACCATGGCCCGCGCGAATGGACGAGACGCTCCCATTCTCGACGTGATCGA
This sequence comes from uncultured Acidobacteriaceae bacterium, assembly GCA_963699185.1. Classification (GTDB taxonomy): domain Bacteria; phylum Acidobacteriota; class Terriglobia; order Terriglobales; family Acidobacteriaceae; genus DASRAA01. The sequence continues at coordinate 5,090,553 of OY969419.1, forward strand.
GGGAGCCAGCGTTTGCCACCCAGATCGTGCCATCCTTGCCGGCCAGAACGCCTGCTACTTCATCATTCCCCAATCCTTCCACTGCGGAAAAAGTGACAATCCGTGGATCGCGAAAGCTGTCGATTCCATTCGTAGTCGCAGCCCATACGATTCCCTCTCTGTCTTCAAAGAGAGCCGGCACCGTATCGCTGGATAGGCCTTCTGTTCGTCCGTAGTGTTCCACAACATCCCCGCGGATGCGGAAGATGCCTTTGCCCGCGCTGGCGACCCAAAGAATGCCGTCACCATCGAAAATCATGTCGTAGACCGATACTTTACTTCCATCGAAGTTGGGGGTCACAAAGGGCCGAAAGACCCCGTCGCTCAATTTTCCAAGTCCCAGTCCGGGCCCTGCTGCAGCTATGCCGACCCAGAGCGATCCATCGGCGCCACGGGCCAGCTTATTTATCCCAGTGTCACCTACATTGGATTTGAGCCCTTCAATGGGATAGGTCTGCGAGACGCCGGCACGCCAATGGACAAGGGCCGTCTGTCCTCCAACCCAAAAACCCCCCTCTCCATCGGCCAGCAAAGCATCGGCCGGGGAGATCGGCATTCCATCGGACTTTCCAAAACACTTCGCGACGCGGTCAGTGATATGGCAAAGTGGCGCGTCTGAAACCCTGTTGGAGGTTCGCGTGATCCACAACGACCCGTCGGGATCTCGGCTGATGCCTGGAGGCCCGCCGATTCCTTCTAATTCAAAATAAGCAATGACAGCGCCGTCCTTGACTTGGGCGATTTCGTGATCCCCAATCGCCCAAAGCCCGCCTGCGTGACCTGCAAAGACGTGACTTGTGTGGATTAAACCAATCTTGGCAGGCGGAACCCAAGGAACAAACCGAACACCGTCAAATCTGTAAACGCCTTGTGCAATTGCTGAAAACCAGAGGAAACCATCCGAGGTTTGCGTAATCGAAAACATGCCTGCCGGCAGGGACCCATCTTGTATTCGCCAGGAAGTGTGTATGTACTGGGTGAGACGCTTGTTCGGATCGAGGGCGTGAACCGCGCCTGCGAGGAACAAGACGCAGGTGAGACAGAAGCCCAGCGTGGCCGCAATGGCGGCGCAGGTCGGATTGAAACCAAGCAGAAGCGGTCGGCGAGAAGCCGTCTTTCCCATGTTCGTAGCCGAACAGTCTCAGACAGTATCGTCCCGTTCAGTCTTGCACGGGCTCCTTGGAAGATAATCTAGCACTCTCGCTGCCGCTTGTCAGTGGGTCCGGCCTGTTGTCGAGTACCACTGAATGCTGAATTCCAAATCGCCGCCGAGCCCGGCTAGTGCCAGGTGTTTGTCGGCCGAAAAGCTATTTGCGTCTCACACCTGGTTGACTCTGGGGACGTGGATGGCTAGCCATTATGCAGGTGTGTGTCAATTCCCACGCCATGTCGAGGTGCCTTTTCCCGTCGGCTCCGTGAGCCAAGTGCCAGTGCATCATTAGGCGCGTCATTTTTTTTCTCCTTTCGTGCTCATTCCTCTTAGTTGCACTTTGGCAGCCAACGCCGATAGGTACAAATCCCATTTCTGCCATGACATGAGCTTGCCGGGGGTTGCACGTTGTGCCCGTATTGAGGCAGGACCGTGGCTAAGCGGGGCTCATGAGTTTTTTGGCGACTGTCGTTGCCGCTTGTCGCTCGGGTGTGCTGACCCGGCGACTGCCAATCCACGGTCTCGATCGCCGATGGAGGGGCAGTCCTGCTGCGCGTTTGATCGGCCAGCGGCTGAAGAGTCAATCAATAGTTGCAGTTACGTCGAACGGCTTTGGCAGGTTGTTTGCTCTAAGTGGTTGCATGTTTACCGTAACTCGTACGCCAGCGTGGGGCCTCTTCTTCATTCTCGCCGCGATCACCTTTAGCGCGGCGCAGCAAGTTCCACCGCAACCGCCGCAGACAGCGACCGTCATCGGGACGGTGCTCGACGTCACCGGTGCAACGGTTCCAAATGCACATGTTGCTTTGCAGGGACCGGACGAACGTCGCACCTTCGTTACAGGGGATAACGGTTTCTTTAGCTTCGAGGAAGTTAAAGCTGGAACACCGGTCCGAGTCGAGGTCAGTGCCCACGATCTCAAGAGTTGGAGTTCGAATGAGATCATCCTCCAACCAGGGCAGTCCTTCATAGTGACTGACATAAGTCTCGGCGTCGCGACCGTTGAAATGGCAGTGAGCGCCGCCACTCCGGAGCAAGTGGCTGTTGAACAGGTCAAACTTCAGGAGCAGCAGCGCGTGTTTGGTGTCGTACCCAATTTCTATGTCACGTATGAGCGCGACGCTGCTCCGCTGACCCCGAAGCTGAAGTTTCAGCTGGCGATGAAGGCCCTCACGGACCCGGTCACCATCACGGGGTTCGGTATGGATGCTGCAATTTATCAGGCGGCCGGCTACCCGAGCTATCCACAGGGCGGAGCTGGTTACGGTAAGCGCCTTGGAGCCGTGTTTGCGGGGGGATACAGCAAGATCTTGCTCGGTGATGCGGTATTTCCTTCGTTGCTGCATCAGGATCCGCGCTACTTCTACCAGGGTACGGGCACGACGAAATCCCGCCTTCTGCACGCCATGGCAACTCCGTTTTTCACCAGAGGAGACGACGGCAAACGCGAGATCAACTACTCGAACATTCTGGGCGACTTGGCCTCCGGCGCGCTAGCGAATGCCTACTATCCCAGCCAGGACCGCGGCGCAGGACTTGTTGTCCGCAGCGCAGCGATTGGCATCGGCGGCCGTATGGTTCTCGGCATCGTCCAGGAGTTTGTTCTGCACAAGTGGACGACACAGCACTCCAGTCAACGATAATCTGGTGACCTAGAGCAGTTTCACAGTTAATGTAGTCCGCCTGTCGATTTGAAGGGGCACGGCTCGAGCCGTGCCGTTAGCGGCGCCCGCGAAGTTGGGCTTTAGCCTCTGAGGGAACCCTTCTCTGAAAATGCTGTTATGGTCCAGTTGTCCTGCCATCCGTCCTACTTTGGGAACTTTTGGTTACTTTCGTCACATACCCGTGCCGATTTCCGTTGTCCGCGCCACACCCGCTGCAGTACTTCTGAACTTGGCTCGCTCTGCGCGCGCGGAGCCGAGGCTCCTCCTCAGCGGAGAAACCTGTCAGCTAAGTTATTTGATAACAGTACTTTACGTATAGCTCATTTGTTTCTAAGACTTTGCGTGGAATCGCTCAAAACGGCCAAATTCCGGCATCAAGGCCCCTGAAAAGTCTACTTAAATCCTTTTTTTGTTGGACCTTACATATAACACATTTGTTTTTATGGCTTTACCCGGAATCGCTCAAAAAATAGCCGAATTCCGGCGCCAAAACCCCTAGAAAGCAGACCTAACTCCTCTGTTTGTGCTACTTTACATATAACCTCTTTGTTTCTGCTACTTTGCGAGGAATTTATTCCTAAGTAATTGATTCTGCAAGGTGGATGGGGGAGGGGGAGCCGACCTGCCGAGGTTCCTACGATGCTGCGCCTGCAAGCCGTACGGTGCAGTAACATAGAGGCTAGAGCAGCTTACGGAATTCTGTAACCCTTTTGCTGAAAAAGTCGTCTTTGGGATTTTTGTATCAGGGCACGACTTCAGTCGTGCCGTACGACGTTGAAAACACGACGGGGCTTTAGCCAACTGAGGGGATTCGGTCTATACCTTCTCTGAAAATGCCCTGGCCAAACAAATGCGGCGGCTCAATATCTGGGGGGCGACTACACGCGCGTCCGCATCTTGCCCGGCAAGGTATTACGCAGGCACGCGCGCAATTCCGAGCTTGCGCATCTTGTTCTGGAGCGTTGTGCGTTTGAGTCCCAAGCGCTCCGCTGCGCCGCCTTGTCCCGAGATTTTCCCCTGCGCGGTTTTGAGTGCTTCCACAATCGCCTGGCGCTCTGCTTCCTGAAAGGTCGAGCCGGATATGCTGACGACTGAGGATCTCTTCAGTTCCTTCAGTGGAACTCGGAGCTCACTGCCTTGCGTGAGTATCACGGCCCGTTCGATGAAATTTTGCAGTTCACGAATGTTGCCCGGCCAGGGCGCATTCGTAAGCGCGTCCATAGCGTCTTTAGGAATGGATTCAATCCGCTTCTGCATCTTGCGCGCTAAACCGGACACGAAAAAGTTCACGAGCAGTGGAATGTCATCACGCCGGTCACGAAGGGGCGGAATCTCGATCGGGAATACGTTCAGCCTGTAAAACAAATCTTCGCGAAACAAATTGTCGCGCATCATTGATGGCAAGTCGCGGTGAGTCGCGGCAATCAGCCGGACATCGACCCGAATCGTCTTCGCGCTGCCCAATCGCTCAAACTCGTGCTCTTGCAAAGCTCGCAGGAGCTTTGGCTGCAGTTCGAGGCTGATGTCCCCAATTTCATCGAGGAACAATGTGCCCTGATCGGCGATTTCGAATCGTCCCTTCTTCTGCATCAACGCGCCAGTGAATGCACCCTTCTCGTGACCGAACAGTTCACTCTCAACCAGCCCGGCGGGGATAGCGGCACAATTCAGGCGAACGAACGTGCGGTTCTGCCTGGTGCTGAGGCTGTGAAGGGCGCGCGCGATTAACTCCTTTCCGGTTCCTGTCTCCCCGTGCAACAGCACTGTCGAATCCGTTGGCGCGACAATTTCGATTTGCTGTAGGACTTTGCGAAGTGCCGCGCTCTTTCCCACGATGTCTTCGAAGTTGTATTCGGCCCGAATCTCCGACTCAAGATAAAGTCGCTCTTCTTCGATCTGGTCGCGGGAAGCATTCAGGCGTTCGTAGGCTAGAGCATTGTCCAAGGCCAAAGAAATCTGGGTAGCAATTTGACCCATCAGATCGAGATCATCTGGGCGGAAGTGGTCCGGCCTCTTGCTGCCCAACGTGATCACGCCGAGAGGGCGATTAGCTGCGCGAAGGGCTGTGATTACGATCGACTCGGTGCCCTCGGCGAGGAAGGAGTCTCGAACTGGGGCGGGAAGCAATTGGATTTCTGCACGGGTCCACAATTCGGGTTGACGAGTTCTCATCCGATGGATTTCGTCAGCCGTCAGCTCCGGCAAGGTTATGTCGTCAAGGAAGCCCTGGCTGGTGGGGAAATCCAGCGCAACTGTCTGCAAGCGATTCTGGTCTTTGTCAATGAGCCAGATGGCGGCGAAATCATTGTTGAAGTACTTGCGAAGTGAGGTGCAGGCTGCCCGGAAGAGGGCCCTTACGTCTAGAAAAGCGGTCACGTGGTTGTTAATGTCGAGAAGCAACTTCCAACGGTCTCGCTCTGCTTCCAGTTGTCTCTGATAGGAGTCCGCGGCGTCGCTAGCCGTTGCACTCTCGAGAGCCGTTGCCAGATGGGAGGCGACGGCCTCCATGAGCGCGATATCGTCCGCTCCTGCTTCGCCCTCTACGCGAGTTCCGAACAACAGCACTCCAAGTTTCTTTCGGGGCGTGAAAACGGGAACCATGTACGCGCTGCGGAGGTCGCTGGTGCTAGCCTGCGACGCGGTTTGCGGAAATCCTGACATCTCCTGCCGGATGTCAGGAACGTAGATCGTCCGTTGTTCTTCAATTGCACGACCAGCAGCGGTAGCTGCGTAAGGAGCCTCAGCACCAAGGCCGACGTGAGGTCCTGCCGACCCTCGTTCGAACGCCACGAGCCGCAGCGACCTTCGATCCTCCGTCAACAGCATCATGGCAACGCCGTCGAAGTGAAGAATTTCCGATAGCAGCTTATGCAGGGTCTGCAGGACGGCCTGCACGCTCGTCTGTTTATCGATCGCAGTTGCCAGCTCGAGCAGTGTACGATAGCTGGCTTCTGCCCCTTGTATCTGTGATCGCTGCTCTGTTGCGAAATCCACTGAAGCCTCCGCCTTTCTCTATCCGAAGCTCGCCCGTTCTCTTAGTTCGTCGGTGTCGGCACGTTCCCGCAATTCTGGGTCCTTGTCGACCAGGTGTGTAACAAGCGCAAACAGCAGGCTTACGGATATACCACACATCAGTACTCCCATCATGCTTTCTAACGGCCCTAGTAGCCGCCATTTTAACGGAAGGACAACATCGCCGTATCCAACGGTCGAGTAACTGGTTGCCGAGAAGTAAAACGCAGAATTCCAAGACCGAAGACAAAGGCAGCGATAACAGCACGCCCAAAGCAGAATGATAATTCCCTGCAGGATAATGATGGCTATTGTGGCTCGCATGACCAGCGCGGCAGAGTATGACATGCGAAGCTTCTGCATGTCATCTGACGCTACTGTTCTTAGCCAGCTTATCAATGCAGCAACACCGGCACATTGCACACGAAGCGTGGACACGACCAGAAGAACAGCTGCGCCAATCTGTTGAAGCCAAGTCATAGTTCCGGAACACTCCGTTCGGTGAAAGGCGACACACTACACCCGCGACGCCCCCCGCGGGCTTGCTACGTCGCCGGTTAGCTCTGCCAACCTCCGCCCAAGTTTCTATAAAGATCCACCAAAGCCAGAAGCTCATTGAGCCGCGCTTGCGCGAGTCCCAGCTGAGCATTGAAGTAATTTGTCTCATTCGTCAGCACCTCCAGGTAACTGGCTCGGCCACCGCCATACCGTACTTCGGAGAGACGTGCCGAATCCTGGGCGGCCAGAGTCAGCTGCTCGTGATATTCGCGAAACTCACGGTCCTTTTGATAGCCGACCAGTGAGTCTGAGACGCCGCGAAATGCTTCCTGAATCGTCTTTTGATACATCAGCAGGAATTCCTGTTTTTGCGCCTCGGTGTACCTGACGCCCGACTTGATTCTGCCGCCGGAGAATATGGGTTGTGTCAGTGTGCCTCCGAAAGCCCACCAACCGGCTGGGCCGGTAAACAAGCTAGTCAGCGCTGAGCTGGCATATCCGGCGTTGGCGGTCAAAGTAATGTTGGGGTAGTAGGCGGCCTTCGCTACTCCGATTTGCGCGTTGGCAGCCACGAGTTGCTCCTCGGCTTCACGGATGTCGGGTCGTCGCTCCAGTAAGCTGGAAGGAAGTCCGGCCGGCACCTCTGGCGGGTGCGGCTGCTCGATCAGCGGTAGGCCGCGCGCGATCGGGCCGGGATTGCTTCCCAGCAAGTTGCTGATGTTGTTCTCCTGCTGCTGAATACGACGTTCGAGATCTGGAATGCTTTCAGCCGCAGCGGCGACCAGTTGCTCCGCCTGGCGTTGGTCAAGCATGTTGGTCGCGCCACCGCTTACCAAGGTCTGGGTCAGCTTCAGCGACTCTTTGCGAGCAGCCAACGTGCGGCGCGAGATCTCCAACTGCAGGTCTAATGCTCTTAGCTGGAAATACGAGGCTGCGACATCGCTGACTAACGTCGAGATGACATATTCCCGTGCCCAGCGTGTCGCAACCAGATTTGCGCGTGCCGCCTCGGTGGCACGGCGGTATTTACCCCAGAAGTCAAGCTGCCAGTTGAAGCCGGCATCCACAGCGTTTACGCTGGTCTCCATATTGGGAGTAATCTTGTTTTCGGGGATACCCGCATTTATCCCGGCGGCGCCTGCCGATAACGTGGGCAGTTGGTCGGCACGCACAATACCCAATTCCGCCTGCGCCTTCATAATGCGTGCCGCCGCAATATTGACGTCGTAGTTATTCTTGAGGGCGGTCCGGATCAGTTCCTGCAGTTGCGGATCCTGAAAAACCTCCCACCATTTCTCGTCGCCTATCGATTGAGCCGCCGGCTGAGGTGGTTGGGACACAGCTGCCGCCGACTGGTCCTCCTTCTGCTCTTTACTGGATTGGGTTGCCTGCGCCGACGGTGCGGCGCCACGGAATCCGCCCGGCACATCCACACTCGGTCGCTTGTAGTTGGGACCAACCGTGCAGCCGGTGGCCAGCGAGATCAGCATTAATATTGTTGCCAGCTTTTTCACGTCAGTCTCCTTCCACCGCAGCCGGTTCCGGAAGCGCGGGAGCATGCTGCTCCTGTTTCTTATCCGCACCCGTGATACGTTCCACGAGTACGTAGAGCGCCGGGATAATGAAGATGGCGATGCCGGTTGCGGCCAGCATCCCGCCAATTACGGTGGTGCCCATGATTTGCCGGCCGACGGAACCTGCGCCGCTGGCGATGAACAACGGCACGCAACCGAGAACGAATGCGAACGAAGTCATCAGAATTGGCCGCAACCTCAGCTTGGCACCTTCCAAGGCCGCATCCACCACCGGCTTGCCATAGACTTCGTGTTGCTCCTTGGCAAACTCCACAATCAGGATTGCGTTCTTGGCCGCCAACCCGATCAACATTACGAGTCCGATCTGCGAGTAAACGTCGTTGTCGATCTGCACCATGAAGGCCGGGAAGATCATCCCGAGCACAGTACGCCGCAGCCACAGCAGTCCGAACGCGCCGGCAACCGCGATCGGCGTGCTCAGCAAGACGCTGAACGGCAACGACCAGCTTTCATACAGCGCAGCGAGGATAAGAAAAACGAACAGCAGCGAGACCCCGAAGATGACCGAGGTTGGGATGCCCTCGCGAGCCTTTTGCTCTTGCCGCGACATGCCCATGTAGTCGAAGCCCATCTCCGGCGGCATCGTCTGGTGAAAGGCCTCTTCCAGAGCGGCAGTCGCCTGGTCTGAGCTGTAGCCCGGCGCAGCATTGCCGATGATCTGGGCCGCTGAGTATAGATTGAAGCGCATCTTGTATTCCGGTCCGTAACGTGTCTCGAACCGGGTCAGCGCCGAAAGCGGCACCATCTCTCCCTTGGCATTGCGCACATAGAACTGTCCTGCGTAGTCCAGGTTGGAGCGGTAAGGCGCTTCTGCCTGCACACGCACTTGCCAGGCGCGGCCAAAGTCGTTGAAGTAGTTCACGAACAGGCCGCCCATGTAGGCCTGAAGGGTGTCGTAAACTTCGCTGAGCTTCACGCCCTGCTTCAGTACCTTCTCCTTGTCCACGTACACGAACTTCTGCGGTGTGCTCGGAATGTACGTGGTGGTGATCATCCCGATCTCGGGCCGCTTGCGCGCGGCATCGAGGAACTTGTTCAGATTGTTCACCAGGAATTCGGGGTCCTTGCCGGCGCGGTCTTCCAGCACAAACTGGAATCCGCCCGAGGTGCCGACGCCGGAGATTGCCGGCGGGGAGAAGGCGAAGACAGTACCCTGGGGAAGCGTCAGGAGCTTGAGGTTCAGCTTCGCCTTGATGACCTCGAACTGCTCCTCGATATGTTTGCGGTCTTCCCAGGGCTGGAGCGTTACCCAGAAGAACGCGTTGTAACTGGTACGGGTCAGGCTGAGGAGACTGAATCCCATCACCGTGCTGGTGTACCGCACTCCCGGTGTGTCCTTCAGGACGGCCTCGACCTCGCGGGCTGCGTCCGACGTCGCTTCCAACGAAGACGCTTCGGGCAGCTGCATTTGGACATACATGTATCCCTGATCTTCGTCGGGCAGGAAGCTGGAGGGCAGCACCTTCGCGAAGAAGACACCGGCCACGACAAATACGGCGAGCACCGCCAGGGCCACCGCAGTTTTCCGAATCAATCCGTGGCAGGCCCGCACGTAGAGATTGCTGCCGCTTTCAAATACGCGATTGAACCAGCCAAAGAATCTCGCAAGCGGCCCATGACTCACTTTCTTGGGCCGGAGAAACAGTGCTCCAAGTGCCGGGCTCAAGGTCAAGGCGTTGAAGGCTGAAATGATGACGGAGATAGCGATGGTCAACGCAAACTGCTGGTAAAGGCGGCCGGTAATGCCCGGAATGAACACCGTGGGCACGAACACCGCCGACAGTACCAGTGCAATACCAACCACCGGGCCGGTCAGCTCCTGCATGGCTTTGCGAGCCGCTCCCTTCGGAGTCAGACCTTCTTCGATGTGGTGTTGTATGCCTTCGACCACGACGATGGCATCGTCCACCACCAGGCCGATCGCCAGCACTAATCCGAAGAGCGAAAGGGTATTAACCGAGAAACCGAATAACGGGAATACAGCGAAGGTAGCTACCAGCGAGACCGGCACCGCGAACATCGGAATGATGGTCGCTCGCCAGTCTTGCAGGAAGACATAGACGACGATGATTACGAGGATGAAAGCTTCCAAAAGAGTTTGCACGATCTCGTGCATGCCTGCCCTTACGGCATCCGTTGTGTCCAGCGTTATGGCGTAATCAATGTCCGCCGGGAAGCTCTCCTTCATCTTGGCCATCAGCTTCCGGACGCCCTTCGCGGCTTCCACCGCATTCGAACCGGGTAGCTGATAAATTCCTATGATCGCGGATGGCTTACCGTTCAGTCGCGTAACCCAGCTATAGTCCTGAGAGCCCAGCTCCACCCGGGCCACGTCCTTCACGCGTACCACACCGCCATCGCTGTTTTCGCGGATAACGATGTCACCAAACTCTTCCGGCGTCTTAAGGCGACCCTGGGCACGCACTGCATACGTAAATTGCTGGCCCGCGGCGGCTGGTTCGCCGCCGACCTGACCGGCCGGATTTACCGTGTTCTGCGATTGCACTGCATTGGAGATGTCGTCCACGGTGATACCCAATTTCGCCAGTTGATCGGGTTTCACCCAGATTCGCATCGCGTACTCGCCGATGCCATAGATCTGGACCTGTCCTACCCCGTAAGAGCGCGCGATCGGCTCCTTGACGTTGATATAGCCATAGTTCGAGAGAAACTTCGCATCGTGTGTTCCCTTAGGGGAGTACAAGGCAACCAGCATCATCGGTGACGTTAATGACTTCTTCACGTCAATGCCGATCTGGTTGACCTGCTGCGGAATCTGGCCGTTCGCCAGTTGCTGGCGTGACTGGGCCAGAATGAGGTCCATATTGGGGTCGGTCTTGAGATCGAAATCGACCATGATCGTTGAGCTCGAGTTGTTGGTCGAGTTCAGCGAATACATGTAATCCATATTGTCCACGCCATTGATCTGCTGCTCGATGGGCGTGGCTACGGCTTTCTCCATGGTCTCGGCATCGGCGCCCGGATAGATGGCCTGGAGACGGATCTCCGGCGGAGCAATGTCGGGGAACTGCGCGACAGGAAGACTGACGATGGTGATCGCACCGATGATCACCATAAGGATCGAGATAACGATGGCGACGATCGGCCGCCGAATGAAAAACTCAGACATGATTTACCGCTCCTCCGCCTGAATGTTCGCGGGCTTGGGAACGACGGAAGTTCCGTCCTTCACTTTCTCTATCCCTTGAACAATGACCTTGTCGTCCGGATTGAGGCCCTGGTCAATCACCCACATCTTCCCCACCTTCTCTCCTGCCTTGACGGGGCGGATGGTGGCCTTGTTGTCGGAACCCAGAAGCGCGACCTGGTAGCCTCCCTGAAGTTCTTTCACCGCACTTTGAGGAACAAGCAGAGCATGCTCCTGCATGCTGGTCTGTATGCGCACGCGGCCATACTCTCCCGGGCGTAGCTTGTTGCCGGGGTTCGGGAATGCGGCGACCAGGCGGATTGTGCCGGTATTGCTGTCCACCTGACGATCCGTCAGCAGAATCTTGCCTTTGTACGGATAGACAGTACCGTCGGCCAGGATGAGCTCAGGAGCGTTTTCGAAGAGATTGATTTGCTGACCATTCGTGGTTATGTGCTGGGCCCGGAGATACTCCTGCTCGCTGACGGGGAAGTAAACCTTAATTGGATCCACCTGCGAAACTGAAGTAAGACGAGCATTGGGGCCCACCAAATTGCCCATCTGCACTTCGGCAATGCCAGCGACCCCGCCAACCAGCGAGGTAACTTTGGTCCATTCGAGATCGAGCTGCGCGCGTTCCACAACGGCTTTGCCGGACTGGACTGCGGCTTGGGCGGCGAGCTTGGCCTGAATTTCCGTATCCAGTTGGGCCTTTGCGATGGCTTTTTGTTCTGCCAGCGGGGTATCGCGCTCAACGTCGAGGGCAGTCCGGCCCAAGTCGGCCTCTGCCCGAGCAAGCTCTGCCTTCGCACTATCAAGCTTCGCCTGGAAAGGCCGGGGATCAATCTCGAACAAGACTTGACCTTTGCTGACAGCCGACCCTTCTTTGTAGTTTTGGCTGATGATGTAGCCGGACACCTGCGGCCGTATTTCAGCGTTGACATAACCGTCTAAGCTGGCGACCCATTCACGCTGGAGTGGGACGTCGCGCTGAATAGGTTGCGCGACTAATACTTCGGTCACTATGTTTGGCACCGCAGCGTTGCCTTTCGTGCATGCAACCATGCCTGCGCTCAGCATTCCGAGAGCCGCAGTGATGATGATCCGAGCAATTCGCGCTTTCTGTTTCTTAGGAGTTTTGCAACACATTCCAATACCTTCCTGTTCACAAGTGCCCAATCGAGTTGGCTCAACCACGCAGCCTGACTAGTGCATGAAGAATGCCAACCGGATGTGAGTCTAAGATCTGCGATTCAAAGCACTTACGAAAGCGTGCGACTGCCCAATACTGTGCTTGGGCAAGATCACTGCCCGCATGCGGGCACATGGCCTATTCGTGTGGTGTATGACTGTGGCAGGACAAATCGCGCCCGTGGAGATCACCAGAATAGGCGCTTGGTTGGAGGATCGAATTTCGCGCAGACGAGAATTTGACAATCGCGTGACGACGCAAGGACACGCTGGCAGTCAATATGCCAGAATTTCGGCAGTGCCAGTCGCCAGTAGAAGAGTTTCGACTTGGATTTCGGTGTTGTCGAGCTTCACTACCTCGGCGCTCGCTTTGGCTATGTGCCTTAGAACAACGTCTGTAGTTTCCTCGATACGAGTATTGGGCCGATGGAACTTACGAGTAGTCGTCGATACCAGGCGACAGAGGCTATACCGATTAGGCAGAGTACGTTCGGCAGCAAATACCAGTTCAGATCTCATTGCTTTAATTGCTCCAGTAAAGGACTTCGAAGATTCTCAAAGCGCTCTTTGTCAACCGCACGTTCCGCAGAGCCATATCTTTTTAAGACGGCGAGACGGCCGCACCTTTCGGTACGGCCGCTGTGTGTGGGGGGCTATCAGGAGGTAGTTGGCAGCATATTGGGGTTGCTCTCGACTTTCTTGTCTAGTTACAGAGACGTAATGTCTGCTTGCACGTATGTAGCCATCCTAGAAGCGCAGCTGAAGCCGAGATAACGAATCGGCCGGGGTGAACCGCCCTTATTCGGACAATGACCGGATGCAGGCAATCAGTATTGTCTGAGCCCGAGGTAATCCAAAGATTTCAGAGCCATATAGTCGCCCGTGAGCTTGGCAGGGATTTTGCAAATAACAACAGAAGAGAATAAGGCAACTGCCGAAATGGATACCCATGTTTCGAGCGCAGATTAACCAAATGGCTGACGGTCCGACTCTAAAGCTGGAAGGCTGTCTGGTCGCAGAATGGGCAAATGAGGCTAAATCGTTGATGACGGGTGGTCCTGTTCCGAAAAGCCTAATCGTTGATATAACGGATGTAAGTTATATCGATTCAGTGGGCGAGCAGGTTCTGGCTTGGCTAGCAAGTATTGGCGCATCCTTTATGGCCGGAGGGGTATATGCTGCGTCGGTTTGCGAGCGACTGCAGCTGCCTTTTTATGACAAGCCAAATCGCTCCCGAAAACAGCCCTAACGTTGCCATCCCGACTTCCGCGATCAGTCTTTACAGGCTCGCCATCTATCCTCACATACGATTAGCATTCGCGGCTATTGAAAGCGTAACCATACGCGCGGTTGCGGTCAGTTGATGTGCACGGCGACCGATAGCGGGTAATGGTCCGAAGCAACAACGCTGTCGTGCAGCTCGGGCCTGCCATAACATAGCGGGCCGCCAACCAGGATCCAATCAACAGCTCGTGCGCTTCCCAGGCGAGGCCGCGTTATGGTGGGACGGCGATACCAGAAGCAAATGGCTGCGTTTCTGCACAGTTCTGACCCTGACGGCAAATACGGTTTTTTCAATCAACGCTGGCTTGAATACCTCGGCGTCACTGAAGAAGATCTGCAGGGCTGGGGCTGGGCTACTTTCATTCATCCTGCGGATGTGGAGGGAATGCTGACAATGTGGCGCGCTTGTCTTTCCAGCGGAGAAGTGTTCCAGTCTGAAACCCGCGTGCGGCGCGCCGACGGACAATATCTCTGGTTTGTGCATCGCAACGTCCCCCAGTGGGATGACCAAGGGAACATTGTGATGTGGTATGGATCGAGCATCGAGATCGACGACCGGAAGCGTGCGGAGGAAGAGCTCAAGAAAGCGTTTGACGAAATAAAAACGCTAAAAGACCAGCTCTACAAGGAGAACTTGGCTCTCAAGGAGGAGATTGATCAGGCGTCCATGTTCGAAGAGATTGTGGGAGCATCGGACGCAATCAAGCGAGTTCTCGCCCTTCTGTGCAAGGTCGCTCCGACCGATTCCACCGTGCTGATCACGGGCGAAACGGGAACCGGAAAAGAACTTGCAGCACGTGCAATCCACAAACGCTCGCGCCGCGCACGGAACGCGTTTGTCGCAGTTAACTGTGCTGCCATTCCCCCTTCTCTCATTGCTTCTGAACTCTTCGGCCACGAAAAGGGAGCCTTCACCGGCGCTACTCACCGACGCTTGGGGCGATTTGAAGTTGCCGATGGCGGGACAATCTTCCTGGATGAAGTGGGTGACCTCCCCGCTGAGACCCAGATCGCTTTGCTGCGAGTCTTGCAAGAGCGTGAATTAGAGCGAGTGGGTGGCACCCACCCGGTGCCGATCGACCTACGGGTCATTGCCGCCACCAACCGCAACCTGGAGGCCGCAGTGGACGCCGGCTCATTCCGGCGCGACTTGTTCTACCGGTTGAACGTGTTCCCAATTCGCATGCCGTCGTTGCACGAGCGTGTCGAAGACATTCCCCTGCTCGTCGCCTACCTTGCTCAGCGCTGTGCCGGCAAGATGGGAAAAAAGATCAATGCGATCGATAAGAGAACCTTGGAGCTGTTTCAGACCTATCATTGGCCTGGAAAATGTGCGGGAACTGCAGAACGTGGTCGAACGAGCCGTCATCCTGTGCGAAGGAGCAACGCTCGCGGTGGATGAGAACTGGCTGCCGCAGACGTCGCCCAGACCTGCCCCAAGCGGAGCTGCTCTCGCCTCTCTTGCCGATCAGGAAAAGGAAATGATCGAGAACGCACTGACCCAGAGCGGAGGACGGGTGTCCGGTCCCCTTGGTGCAGCGGCCCGCCTGGACATTCCCCGCTCAACCCTTGAATCCCGAATTATAAGTCTAAACATTAACAAGCACCGGTTTCGGTCCGCCTAGCTGAAATTCAATTCCTCCCGCCCACCCGGAAGTTAGTTTTCGCGAAACAATCCACTCGGACGTGTTGTCGGCTATGCGCCGAAGTGCCAATTGTCCGCAACTCCCCAGACACGGCTTCAAGCCGAGCGCGAGGTTAGGGGCAGGCAAGCAAACGCGGCAGCGGCATAGCTTCTGGCAGTCCTCAACTGCGTTTGGTGCTTGTCGCGAGTGAAGCTGGCTAGCCTCCGCGAAGATGTTACTTGGCTGATTTTCTGCGGGGTCTCTGCTTCGGCGAAATAGAACGGATGATGAGTTTCCCATTCCCGCTCGCCGCTGGAGACGTCTTGGCTTGGGTAACCGCAGCAGCGATAAGAGCCTCCATCTCAGGTCGTGACAGGGTGTCCACGGACTCCAACCGGACGAAGCGATTCTGAACGCCCGAGCCCAGCAGTACCTTATGCGGATCGGGAAGTCTGGCACCGAGGTAGAAGTGCAAACCAATCCCATTCGCATCTGCGGCGAGGGAAAGGATCGCGTCGGAAGCGCGTTCAGTGGAACAATAAGCGATGACGAAAAAATTGTAGTTGTCATAGACCAGTTCGTTCGCAGTTGGCAGTCGCTTCTTTAGTGCTCCCCGCACCGCACGAATGAACGCTTGATTCTTGGGCTCAAACTTGGCGATGAAGGTCTTGAGCTGTGCTTCGGCGGTTTTATCCAAGACGCCCTCCAAAACGAACGGACTGTTCCCGATGCTCAGTGAAGTGAAATTCTATCCAACAGAAGCGGCATGATGGCAAACAGCGCGAGCATTAGGTAGTAGACCCTGCCCGACACAGGGTCGCGGGTGGCGAAGTACTCTCGGATCGACAGACCCCGAAGCCACAGGACGAGCCCGAATTCCGCCACGAGCATGAGGACTAGCGCGACGCCTCCCATCCGAGCCGGGCAGACGGCACGGACGGCACAGCGAGTCGCAGAATTGGCTATTTGTCGTCAAGATAAAGAAGACCTCCGGAAGGCCGACCGATAACTAAGGATCCCTGCTCTGCCAATACGAAGCTGTCCAAAAACCGGCTCTGAACGAAGTTCAGTCCGTTGCTTATGGGAAATGTTGCGTGAGCGTTCGCTCGGATGTCGGCTTCAGGAAATTACACCGAAATGTCCAATCCAGCAGCTTGATTGAGTACGCCAGGCTCCGATAGGGTTGTGCTGGAGCTCAGCCCTGCAAATCTACCTGGTTGATGGCACATACGAGTTGTTCCGGCATTACTACGCGCTGCCGTCTGCGCACGATGCGACGGGCCGCGAGATCGCTGCCGTGCGCGGTGTCCTGACGTCGCTGCTAGCGATGATGAGGGCTGGCGCCACCCACATTGCAGTTGCGACCGACCATGTCATCGAGTCTTTTCGCAATGAACTTTGGCCTGGCTACAAGACCAGTGCCGGAGTCGAACCCGACCTGCTGGCACAGTTCCCTCTTCTCGAAGAAGTTCTGTCAGCTGCTGGCATAGTGGTCTGGCCCATGGTGGAATTCGAGGCGGACGACGCGCTTGCTGCGGCTGCAATGGCGGCTGTTCGCGACCCACGTGTCGAACAGGTGATCATCTGTACCCCGGACAAGGACCTTGCCCAGTGTGTTCAGGGATCACGCATCGTTCAGCTGAATCGTCGTACGCGCATCGTTGTGGATGAGCCTGGCGTAGTCAAGAAGTTTGGCGTGTCGCCGGAGTCGATCCCTGACTATCTGGCGCTGGTGGGTGATACCGCCGACGGCTATCCGGGGCTGCCGGGCTGGCGTGCGAAGTCATCGGCTGCAGTTCTCGCCAAGTTTGGGCACTTGGAATCTATCCCTGCGGACTTCCGCGAGTGGAGGGTGAACGCCGCGCGTGCGAAGACTCTCGCCGACACTCTTTTGCGGGAGCGCGACCAAGCGATGCTGTTCCGGCGGCTTGCCACGCTCCGTACGGACATAGCCCTCTTCGATGACGTGGAGCAGTTGCGCTGGACAGGTCCGACACCTACCTTCGACTCCCTAGCGGCGAGCCTGGATGCTGCCGTAACCAGGGCAAAAGTCTTCGCAGGTATGTGGGTAGCAAGGGCACGCATTTGAATCGGCAGGACGACCTGAACCAGCTCTATCCGGTGCCCGCTTCCCAGAACCCTTATCTGCCTGGAGAGCCAATTGGCGGCATCAACAACAGTTCTGGCGACTGCACGACCTTCACCACACCGAGCGGAGTGCCTGTTACCGACCAGGCGGCCATCAATCTCGGTGTTGCATGCGGTAACGATCCAAACCCGTTTCGGCCTTATTACGGAGTGGGAACCATAACCCAACTGCAGAATGCTGCGTCGTCCACTTACAACGCCTTTCAGGTCTCGGCGCGCAAGACGGCAGGAGCGTTGCAATTCACGCTAGCCTACACGTGGAGCCACTCGATCGACGACTCTTCCGACCGCTACGACGGCGATTTCGTAAACACCTATGATCCTGCGGCGAACCGTGCCAGTTCGGCTTTCGACATTCGGCATATGTTGAATCTCGGATGGATCTATGACCTTCCCTTCTTCCGCAAGCCGGGTCTGACGAATAAGATCCTAGGGGGCTGGCAATATTCCGGCATCTTGACTGCCCTAACTGGTACGCCATATACACCGACCAACGCTGCTAATTACAGCGACAATGCCGGAGTCGGTAACATTGTGTCCGGATCCGGTTCGTATCCTGATTTGATTGGAAGTCCCACAACTAACATACCCAATGTACCCTTGGCCGGCTTCGGTCCATTGAACGCAAATCCATCGGCATTCGCAGCTCCTCAGGGACTGACGTTCGGGAACGCGGGCAGAAATTCCTTGCGTAACCCCGGCTATTGGAATTTCAACATGGCTCTGTACAAGAACTTTGCAGTGAAGGAAAGCATGTACTTTGAATTTCGGGCGGAGGCGTTCAACATCTTCAATCACACGGAATGGGGCCCAATCGGCAGAGCTGCCGGCGGCACCGCTGCCGCCAATGGTTTTTCGTCCAGCACAAATTCCATGGGTTGCTATGCGGGACCGAACAATTCGGCCGGTGACCCAAGCTGCCTTGGCTCATCCAGTTTTCTCTACATCGGCGTCGCCCATCCGGCTCGCATCCTCCAACTGGGGTTGAAGTTCATCTTCTGAGATTCTGTTTTCGCGCGTGGCGACAATGGAACGTGGTGCCCGTTCGCATTCTTTCGCTCCGGCCCGTATTGCAGTCTCCTCGGAATGTCACTTGATGAAAGCGGGGCCTTGCGTGAATTAGCTGCGTATCGTCAAGAAATGACTTCTGGCAATCCGACTTATGATTGTGGCCTGCGGTGCCAACACAAAGTTGTCCAGAAACCCTAGTGCTGTATCGGATGCGCCCCACAGTGAGTATGCAAGTAGGCTCGGTTCGGCGGGGCGCGTCCGATACAGCGGTTTGAAGGGAGCCGCCGGTGGGGAGGCGTTTATGCATATTCAATGGTCTTGGGGGGTGTGAGAGAGGCTCCGGGAACAGCTGTTGGAGTTGGAAACAGCAAAGGCAGAACTGCTTGGGTTGAAGTTGCTCGTGGTAGGAACTGGAATTTGGGTCGAGGTTGGGAAGGGATCGCTTTTTCGGGGGCAAGCAGGGCGCACAACGCCCGCGGGTGGTGAGGGGCACCGAGTGAGAGAGCTGGGAAAGGTTGTTTCATGCTGCGGCTCCGGAGAGAAAGGGTGGCGAGCGGAGTTGGAGTTGGGCGGCGCTAAGCCTCTCGATGACCACCATCGGCCCGCCACGGTTAGGACAGAGCCAAAGCGGTCTGGTTTCTTTGGGGGCGGATGCTTCTGATTGGGTTTGCGGCTGCACCACTATGAGGGCTTGCCGGCAGAGTGGCAGGAGAGTAGCCCGGCGCCGGTTGGCGAGAAAGCCGAAGTGGCGAATGCGGACGAAGCCTTTGGGAAGCAAGTGCAACAGGAAGCGGCGCAGGAACTCATCGAGCGATAAGCTCATCACTTTTTGTTCATTGTGGTGAGCCGAGTCGCGCCAACGGAAAGTGACTTGGCCGTCAGACAATGAAATCAGGCGATGGTTGGAGATGGCCACGCGATGGGTGTAGCGGCCCAGATACTGGAGCACATATTCGGGGCCACCGAAGGGTGGTTTGCAGTAGACCACCCAGTTCTTGCGGAACAGTGGTCTTAGCCAGGAAGCGAAGACCCGAGGCTGACCGAGCAGGGACAGATCCCCGGAAAGGTGCAGTTGACCACGCTGAAAGGCGGACTTGAGACCAGCAACGAACTTGCCACGAAAGCGGCGCCGCAGCACCGAGCGAGGAAGAAAGAAGCGAGGGCGGGATGGAATCCAGTGGGTGTGATCCAGCGACAGGCCACCGGCAGCGACGACACAGTGAACATGGGGATGAAGCTGCAGCTTCTGGTTCCAGGTATGCAGCACACTGAAGAAGCCGATCTCGGCCCCGAGACGTCGGGGATTGCGGGCGACCTCGAGGAGAGTTTCTGCACTGGCACGGAGTAGCAGATCATAGATGATCTTTTTGTTCTGCACAGCCAGTGGCGCCAGCTGCTGAGGCAGAGTGAAGACGACATGGGCGTAGGGCGAGGGGAGAAGTTCGTGACGCCGTGCTTCGAGCCAGTGTTCGCGGGCACCGGTCTGACACTTCGGGCAATGCCGGTTTCTGCAGCTGTTGTAGGAGATGGTGGCGCGATGTCCACAGCGGGAGCACTCATCGATATGGCCGCCGAGGGCGGCGGTGCGACAGCGCGCAATGGCCAGCAGCACTTTGATGTGCGGCCAGTGGATCCACTGGCGGTTGCGCTCGATGAAAGCTGTTCCGGCCGCGCGGACCAGCTCGGCCACCTCCAGGGGCGGCCGAATCATCTACTCCTCCTGCGGTGACCTGGCTTTTAGCTTGAGCGAATCCAGAGGACTGGCCGTGGCCTGGAGGTGACGTCGCGAGAGATGCAGGTAGATCGAGGTCTCTCTTAGATCATGATGTCCCAGGAGCAACTGAATAGTGCGCAGATCAGCACCGTTTTCGAGCAAGTGGGTAGCGAAACAGTGGCGCAGGGTGTGGGGATGGACTCGATTCTGCAGGCCAGCGCGTCGGGCGGCCTGGCCGCAGGCGTGATAGACGGTCTTGGGGGTGATCGGATGATCCGCCGCATGGTTGCAGCCCCCGGGGAATAACCAGTCTGTGGGTTTGCGCTTTAACCCGCGCCAGTAGTCGCGCAAAGCTTCCAGCAGGATGGGACTGAGCATGATATCTCGGTCCTGACAGCCTTTCCCGCCGCGGATGTGGATGACCATGCGTCGGCTGTCGATATCGGCGAGCTGCAAACGAGCCAACTCGGCGCGCCGTACCCCGGTGCCATAGAGGGTGATCAATACGATGCGATGAAATCGAGTCCGCGCCGAGTCGATGAGGAGGGCAACTTCTTCCGGGCTCAATATGCTGGGCAGATGTCGTGCCTTCTTCGGATAAGGTGTATCGGCCACGCTCCATGGCTTCTTCATCGTCTGGATGAAGAAGAAGCGCAACGCGGCCAGCCGTTGCGTGACGGTATGTGCGGCGAGTTTCCGCTCGCGGAACAGATACGCCTGGTACTCACGGATGTGCTCCGGACCGAGCTGGTCGGGAGGGCGCTTGAAGTAACGCGCGAAGTCCTCGATCGTCTGGATGTAGCAGTCTCTGGTAGTCTGAGCGTAATTACGACGCTCGAGTTCCTCGAGCATCATTTTGCGAAGGTGGGTCATAGGTCATCTCCTTATGACCCCACCCTATCTCTTCATCCGTTCACAGCACTGCTGTTGACACCCGGCACGCGAAAGCGTCCGCCGCAAAGCGGCTCCGTTCAAACCGGCATGTGGGAAGTGTCGCATTACGGTTCCATCCGCTTCGTGGGCAACCCCATCGACAATCAGGCATGAGACCCTTGTCGGGCTTCCTCTTTGACCCGATTGGCCACGCTGTCGTTTAGCGGGACATGCTTAGGGTGCTTGGCAAGCCCAGGAGCATACACGCCTGAGACGATGTTTCTGAATTGACGAAGCGTTAACGACACGGTTTCCAGTTTCCATTAGCACATCACCCCAACTCGGCCTCGGCGGTTCAGTGTGCGAGGTTCACACGCAGTGGAAGATCCATTGGCGACATAAGGGCTGGAAGAAATACTTTAATCCGAACTGGATTAAGCGGGCAGGAATCACAGTTCACATTCAGTGTGGGTAAACGTTTTAAATGAAACGGGTGTTCGTTTAAGTTAAACTGCGGACTCCATGAGGAGAAACTCGATATCTGACATTGTGGGATGAGCAGTAAGATTAGATGCTGGTCGCAGTCGCCAGTTGCTACCTTCCTCTCGCTACGATGAGCGTCATATCATCCGCCTGGTCGCCACGGCTAAACTGCTGCACCTCGCTGAGAATACTGTCCAAGACTTCTTCCGCAGATTGCTGCTGCTTGCGAATCGCCGCAATCAAACGCTCTTCGCCGAACTCTTCGCTGTCGCCGTCCTCGCTTTCTCCCGCCTCGGAAACGCCGTCGGTATAAATCACCAAAACGTCGCCCGGCGCGAGTTTACAATCCACGACCTCGCAGTCCCATTCCTCAAACATCCCCAACACCGTCGCGGTCGCACCGAGCCGCTCGACGTCGCCATTCGCTCGCATAAGAATCGGAGGATTATGCCCGCAGTTCACATAACGCAAGCGTCGGCTCTCGTCGTTGTAGACAGCGAAGAACATCGTCGCGTAATGGCTGGTCTCGGTGTTCTTGTAGAAAAGCCGATTCACCGAACGCAGCAAGTGAGGCACATCTTCCAGCGCCAGCGCATATTGGCCGCGCAGGTTGGCCTGAAGATTGGCCATCAGCAACGCGGCTGACATTCCTTTTCCCGAGATGTCCGCCACAACCAGTCCCAGACGGCCAGAGCCAAAATCGAGGAAGTCGTAGTAGTCGCCGCCGACGGCGCGTGTCTGAATACATTTGCCGGCGCAGTCCAGCGTCGGCAGCGAAGGCGCCTGCTGCGGCAAGAGCCGGCTTTGCACCTGACGCGCGATCTGCATTTCCTGCTCGCTGCGACGCTCTGCCTCCATGGTTTGGGCCATTCTCTCCGCTAGCGTGATGCTGCGCATGGCAATGCCTGCGTGGCTGGCGACCGACGCGAGCAAACGCTTGTCCATCGCAGAATATGACTCTTCCGAGAGCCGCGGTCCGAGCACAGCTAACCCTTGCAATTGCCCATTGCTAGAACCGCAGATCGGCACGAGACATTCCGGATCCAGCGGTGCAAGCTGGGTCCCATACATCTCCTCTGGCATCAGCTCCAGCGGCCCGCCGCGTTCCGCCAAGTCCGCAATTTCGGGCAACGAATTGGAGAGCGTCATCGCTTCCGGCGGCGGATTTCCGGCGTACGCGACGAGCTGCCCGTTGCTAGCTTCCAGGTAAACGAACATCGAATGCGGATGCAATGCGTCCCCGATGTTCTGCTGCAGAAGCTCCGCCAGCCCTTCGCGGCTGCTGACGTTCAGGGTCTTCGCGGCTAGGTTCTCCAGTATTTGCTGCGCGTCGTAGGAACTGCGGAAGAATGCGCGGTCGAGCCGCGTCCGCACGCGACGATGAACTTGTGTCGCGGCAGAGATCAGCAACACGCCGAAGGCTGCGCCCACCGGTATCGCTGCCCTCGATCCGGCGGAGAAGTGGCGCGAAAACGCCTGCCCGAACCACAACGTCAGACCCACCGAAACCGCAAGAATCAGAAAGACGAATCCGCGCTCCACGACAAAATATCTTGCGCTCCGTTTCAGCAGTACCGGAACGTCCATCACACGATGCTTCACCACCGCGTAGGCGAAGGAGAGGGGAAACAGAAGAAGCAGGAATACACACAGGAAAGTAAGCCAGAAGGGGACGGTGTAGTGAAGGCTGTCCTCGGCCGCCCGCATGGCTACGACCGGAGTGACTCCCACCGCAGTGCCCCAGAGAATCACCTTGAGTTTGCGGCGGTCGGCGGCGTTGGAAGCGCTCAACACATTCAACACCAGCGAGAACACGCCGAGCAACAAGGCTCCGTAACCGGTGACCAGTCTCGCGTTCTCGGCGATGCGATACGGCAACACCGCGGCGATAAACGGCAACGCATCGAGATTGCCGTGCCGATAACCTCCAAGGCCTAAGCAGAGGCCAATCACAGGCAGCACCCACTTCAGCCAGGGGACTTTGCGGTCAATCGGGGAGCGCGTGGGGAACACCGCGAAGAAGAAGTAGAACAGTCCAGGAAGTATGCTGTTCGCGATGGTACGGTAGGCGAGGAGGAAGGAGCGAAGATTGTGCGGCGCGGTGGCAAATTCGTTTGGCATGGGCGCAGCCGTGATGAACGTCGCAAACACCAGAGCCAGCAGCCATGCATTGCGATCTTCCACGCGCAGAAACAACACCGCCAACCCCACGATAAGGAACGCGAGAGGATATGACTCCTGGGCCTCCGCCGCGATCGACCGTGCGAGGCTCTTGGTGTCGCCGGCGCCTTGTTTGGCGCGAAACCAAGGCGTGAAGACCAAGGGCTGTGATTGTCCCGGGCGCCGCACGGTTAGGGTCACTGTGTCTCCGGGTTGTGACCTCAGCCATGTGCGATTCTCCAATCCGTTCCACGCCGATGCGGAATACGCGCTGCTTCCATTAATCGCGACGATGAGGTCCTTCGTCCTCAATCCCGCATTTTCTGCTGGGCTATTCGGGTGCACGTCGTCAATCTCAACTCCGGCGGATGAGTAGAATGCGTCGATCCCGATTTCGACCTGCGTTGCCTGCAGTGGACGGCGAACGTAGTACATCCACGCTGCGCTGTAGAAAATGGTCATCGCCGCGAGCAGGACCGCCGCGGCACACTGCAGCGGCCGGTAATTACGACCGCGCGTTGCGGTCAATGCTTCGTGGCTTTGGCTTGCGGTGCTCATAGTTGCGCCGAAAACTAAGCACAGTGTAGTTCAATCGCAGATGCGCATTTAAAGCACTCAGTCACGATTGGCCTCAGTGACAAAAACGTCGCGTATCTCGAGACCACATGGTGCCCCCCTCCTCAATCGGAAGCCACGACGGGGAATGCGCCGTAAAACAGGCGAAAATTGGAAGCCGAGACCGACAACTTTTCAGCATCACGCCATGCTGTTTCCCACGTCCCTGCGTTTCCGCTCTTCCCTCGTACACCTCATTCTTGAGGAAAAGGGAAACGTGCCTTTAACAGATGGATGTTGTGAAATCGCCAAGTCACTCGTGATTTGGGGCCGCACGGGGGCGCCGACTGATACCCCCAAAGACGTATCTCCAAAGTCGGTGCATGCTGTCATGCTGTTCGCGTCCAGTCGGCGCCGCGCGGGATATTGTACTCAGAAATGGTGGTGATTTAATGGTTGATCCGATTGACCGACTCAAGCAGTTCGGCGAGGCGTTCGCTGACGACCCGGAATCCCCTCATCTGGCGGAGATGATAGAGAGACTTAAATCTCAGCCTCCGGCAGCGCCCATCGAACGTGAGGCTGAAACGCCTTTCGAGAAATTGTACGAGCTTGTAGACGAAGTCCTTGAGAGGCCAAAATGATCGACATTAGGATGATCGTCCTCGCCGCACTGCGATAACGTACGGAATGGCCTGATTTCGCTATCTATCGTGGAACTGGGCCGAAAATGAGAATAAAGTCTTGGCTGGAACGTCCCATTGAGGTGAGTAATGCCCCTCTATTTGCTTCTATCTCTAGCATTCCTTGCGCAGGGCACTCCTGCAACTCCTCCGAGCAGCGGTCTCGCTCTGCTGAATTCGGTTGCCGACCGTTACGCGCAGGCAAAGTCGTATCACATCGAAGCGATTAAGGAACAAACGATTAATGGAAACCTGACACGCAGTTGGGAAAAAAGTTATATGACGACCATTGTCGCCCCTGGTGGAAAGTACCGTTATGAAGCGCGTTCCCGAACAGGTTCCGCGATTCAGGCATCGGATGGGACATTTCACTGGGACTATTGGGTCGATGAACAACTCTATACGAAAACACCTGCGCAAGCCGCGCCCGAGCGCCGTTCGATTTCAGAAGAAGAATTTGCCGTCTTTGAAGCGAGACGGCTGGTAAACCAGATTGGTAAGAGCCTAGCCAGCCTTCGTTCCGCGTCCGTGTTGCCAGACCAAACAGTAACCATTGAAGGCCGAGAAATTGACTGTTCTGTCGTCCGGTTCACCCAAGATGACATGAAAAGCGTTTCGTCTCCGGATGCGAAAACTGCGCAGACGATTTGGATTGACAAGGTGCGACAAGTCATCGTGAAAACAGAGACACGCTCCGATATATTCACGCGGCTTGCTTCTGGAGCGCACCTCCCACTTGTCTTGGAATCGACCACAATCTACCCGGTGGTTGAATTGGATGAGAAGCAGCCCGATTCCGCCTTTGTCTTCACGCCTCCAGCGGATGCAAAGCTGGTGGAATCGTTTCCTGAACGCCCTCCGCATGTGGTGACGAAGGAAAGCGGGAATTTCGTCGGCAAACCTGCTCCCGAAATTTATCTGCTCAGTCCCGACGGGAAGAAGGTTGCCCTTAGTTCATTTCGAGGAAAGCCGGTTTTCCTTGAATTCTGGGCGACATGGTGTCGTCCGTGTATCGAACTCATGCCTGAGTTGAAGAAGCTGTATGCCGAAACCGCTCCCAAGGGTTTGGTTTGGATGGGCATCGATAGCGACCAAGCGCCGGAAACAGCGACGAAATATGTCGCAACCGAACACTTATCTTGGCCCGACTACCATGACGGGGACGAAGCGATTGGAGACGCATTCGGCAGACACGCGATTCCGCTCAGCGTGCTCGTCGACAGCGACGGCATGATCAAGTTTTACGATGTAGGATTTGGAATCGCGGAGCTTCGAGCGGCAATCGCGAAGCTCGGTCCAGAATTCGCTTCGATTCAGACTGCGAGGGCCAGATGACCCGAACCGTAGGGACCCAGTGTCGTGTTGCTGCTCCCAGTGGCACTCTGTCTGTTGTACGTGACGCCATCCCGCACGTAATCCATGTTGCCTAGCGGACATGCTTCGTGGCCCCGTGTACGTGGTGTTAAAGTTACGAAATGCGCTGGTCTGCGCTTAGCCTCATCTTCGTTACGTCTCTGTGCACCGCCGCCTCCCATTGCCCTGATCCGAAGTTCCGACAAGAAACGATCGGCGGCACCTCAATCACTGGCTACATAGTGCATCGCGGAGGCAGACCTGTGAAGTTCGCCAAAGTGACGTTGTATTCGTCATTGCATAAAGTGGCTTGGGTTGGCGCAACCGATAAGGATGGCGGATTCACTACGGGTTCGATGCCGCCCGACGAGTATCGGATTGAATCTCCTGGCTGGGGGAGCGCCACGGTGCGGCTAGACCCAAGCGTCAGCAAACACGCCATTCAAACACCGTCTTGGACCCTCACACTCATGGATCATGGGTGCATATCGTCCATAGCGCAAGTTAATTAGCCCTGGAATCCTTCGTTCTGCCTCGGCGCGTCGCCGCATTACCTCCGAGAAATCGCCATCTCACACGCAATCCGCGCCGAGGCAGGGTTTTGGGATTACGTGCGATATAGCCTGTAGGTGTTGAAAAACTCCTTCCGAACAAGCACTCCCTGGTCATTTCGCTCTCTGGCCTTCTTTTCTTACTTGGCTCTTAGATCGCAACGTTGGCCGGTTGCGGCCTGAAGGTCAGGAACCGCACCAGGCGTTTGAGGTTCTGTACCGCCGCTGCCAGGTAGAACTGTTCGCGTACGAATCGCATTCTACGTAGGCGCAGACGACGCAACCCGATCTGGTTCTTCAGTTCAGCAAAGAGCGCTTCGACTTTCCGTCGCTCATGGCGGGACCGAGCGAAGGCGGGTGTTTTCGCTACCTCGTAGGCGTGTTGTCGTGCTGCCTCGCAGGTGTGGATGGCGAGGACGCGATATTTTCCTCGCGTGCATTCCGCCTTCTGCGAACAGCCCCGACAGCGCTTCAGGGTGGAGGGGTAGAGGAGTGTGCGGTTCAGCTTGTTGATGCCAACGTACTTCAGTGTCTTACCTTCCGGACAAATGTAGGCGTTTTCTTCCGGCAGATAAGTAAACTTCTCGGTCCCGTACAGATCGCTCTTCGGCATCGGACTTTCTTTGACTCGGATATAAGGTGTGATCCCTCGCTCCACCAGCCAGTGCAGCAGTTCGCCATTGCCGTAGGTGTTGTCCGCCGCCAAGCTCTGCGGCAGCTGCCCATATCGTTCTCGATAACCCTCGATCATGTCGCGAGCGGCAGCGCTCTCCTGACTCAAGCGTGCGGCGCTCGCTTGCACGCCCACCACTACGCAGCTGGCATTATCGACCAGATAGTTGTCGTAGTAGCCCAGCCGCGCCACCGTCTTGCCCTTGCTCGCATACGTCGCATCCGGGTCGGTGGTGGAGACCTTGTCCTGCTGGTGCACCGGATCACCATCGCCGTTCTCCTGCTCCAGTTCGATCAGGTACTCGCGAACGCTACGCTTGACCTGGGCCGCTTCTGCTAACTGTTCCCGGGGAATGCGGCTGTCGTTGTTCGCATTCGCCTGTACGAAGGTGCCATCGACCGACATGTGCTCACCGCAGACCAGCCCGCTAGCCATACATTGATCGACGATGCGCTCGAACAACTCCTGAAACAGGTTCGACTCCTGGAAGCGTCCGTGCCGGTTCTTGGAAAACGTCGAGTGATGGGGAACCTCCTGGTCGAAGCCCAAGCCGGTGAACCAGCGCCAAGCCAAGTGCATGCGCAGCTCCTCCACCAGCTTCCGCTCGCTGGTGACCCCGTACAAATACCCGAGCAGCAGAATCCGCAGCAGCACCTCCGGATCAATCGAGGGGCGCCCGGTGTCGCTGTAGGAGTCGCGCAGCTTTTCCTGGACAAAATCGAAACTGACATGAGCATCGATGCGGCGCAACAGATGGTCCTCCGGAACCTGATCTTCAATGCGGAAGTAATAAAACAGCGACTCCGAGCGGGTGTGTTGTCCCATCATGATCAGCAGGCCTCCGAGGATGAACATCAGGCAGTACATGCAAGGAATGTTCCCTTGTACCGCGCTTCACCTGCTGATCAGAGTGACTTTTTCAACACCTACGCCTGTTCTCGCTAACTGACCTCGCGGATATTGACATTTACAGGACAGTGCGATCAATATATATCGCTATGCAACATATCCGAGTTAAACTGTTCGACCGTGAGTTGAAAAAGGGCAGTGCGGAACTGCTCATTCTCTCGTTGATAGAGCATCGTCCGCGGCATGGTTATGAGATCAGCAAGCTTATAGAGCAGCGCTCGGAGGGGATGCTCAAATTCAATGTCGCCTCGTTCTATCCCCTCCTTTACCGACTCGAAAAGCGCGGATTCGTATCTGGGCGATGGGTTGAGAAAGTCGGTCAGCGCAGACGGCGATATTACCAACTGACTGCGCAGGGTAAGACCGTACTAAAGGAGCAGCGTAGCTCGTGGGTCGATTTCGTCAACGCGATCAACCGAATCACGGCAGGCGAACATGCCTGATTGGTCCAAGGAAATTCGCGCCGTAGTCGCCAGGCTGGACATGGATCCTGCCGGGGAAGCTTCGCTCGTGGAAGAGCTGTCTCAACATCTCACGGACCGCTACAACGAATTGAGAGGAACCGACTTCGACGATGCGGAGGCATATCGATTGCTCAGGGCGGAATTAAACGACGGCAAGCTCGTTACAGAATTCGGCCCATTTCTTTCGCCCGCGCCGGAGAAAATTGCTCCCGGTCTCGACCGTCGGGAGAGGTTCTTCGCCGGACTTGGCAGCGACCTGCGCCAGGCGATGCGGTTGCTGCGTCTCAATCCTGGCTTTGCGACCGTGGCAATTCTTTCCCTTGTTCTCGGGATCGGAGCCAACACAGGTATCTTTGAGTTGCTCAACGCCGTTCTTCTGCGCACCTTGCCCGTACAGTCGCCCCAACAACTCGCTGACATTCAGGTGGTCCATGGAGGACGGATCGGGAGCACCGTCGCAAGACAAAAGGACTTCTCCTTCGCCATCTGGGAACAGCTGAGGCAGCAGCAGCGAGCGTTCTCCGACATTGCCGCCTGGAGCACCGAGCGGTTTGATCTGGGACAAGGCGGCGAGGCCCGTTATGCCGACGGGATGTGGATAAGCGGTAGTTTCTTCCAAGTACTTCAGGTGCAGCCGAAACTAGGCCGAGTGCTGTCACCAAGGGACGACTATCGGGGCTGCGGCATCCGGGGAGCCGTTATCAGCTACGCGTTTTGGCAACGGGAATTTGGCGGTCGCGGAAATGTCGTTGGCAGCAATCTTTCCCTCAATGGACGACCATTTGAGATCATCGGCGTTACACCCCCAAGTTTCTACGGTCTCGAAGTCGGCCGCAATTTCGATGTTGCGTTGCCGCTGTGTAGCGAACCAGCGCTTCGGGGGGACAGCCCGTGGACTGATAGCCAGACGACGTGGTGGCTGGCAGCGATCGGCCGTCTCAACCCAGGATGGACATCCAAGCGAGTATCCGCACAACTGGCCTCGATCGCGCCGGGCATATTTGCAGCTACTCTCCCTTCCGAGTACGACGCCGTCGCGAGGAAGGACTACTTGCGGTTCAGTTTGAGGGCCGGGCCTGCGGCTACGGGCGTTTCTCCGCTTCGAGAACAATATACGAATGCACTCTATGTGCTCTTGACAATCTCGGGCCTGGTACTGCTCATTGCGTGCGCGAATCTTACAAATCTCATGCTGGCCCGGGCAGGCGCACGGCAGCGTGAAATGGCGTTGCGACTCACCTTGGGCGCCTCCCGCTTTCGATTAGTTCGGCAATTACTGGCGGAGAGCATGCTGCTCGCGGTGATCGGTGCTGGTCTCGGGATTGCGCTGGCCCAGGCGCTGGGGAGGCTCCTGATTGCGTTTATCAGCAACGCGCAAAATCCAGTTTTCCTTCCCCTCTATCCAGATCTGCGAGTCCTCTCTTTCACGATTGGGATTGCGCTGCTCACGTGCCTGCTCTTTGGTGTTGCTCCCGCGGTCCGGGCGTCGAGCGCCGATCCCGGCTCGGTCATGAAGGCAAGCGGACGCGGCCTTACTGCGGGGCGTCAGCGCTTCATATTGAGAAGAGGCCTAATTGTCTCCCAGGTTGCGCTTTCGCTGGTGTTGCTCGTTGCGGCCCTGCTCTTTGTTCGCAGCTTCAGGAATCTGTTGATTCTCGATGCTGGATTCCAACAAGACAATGTTCTCATCGCCGATTTTGATTTCTCATCGCTGCGGGTTCCTGTTGCTAACCGTCCCGACTACAAGCGCCAACTACTGGCCAAAGTAAGAAGCACTCCGGGTGTGATTTCGGCATCTGAGACCGCCATCGTTCCACTCAGTGGCGATGGATGGAATGAATTTATCGATATTCCGAGCGCGTCGATTTCTCGAAAGCTGGTGGACTTCAATGCCGTCACGGCGGGATATCTGGAGACCTTGCAGACCCCTCTGCTCGCGGGGCGGGACTTCGGTGAGAACGATACCGCATCTTCGCCACTTGTTGCGATCGTAAACGAACGGTTCGCCCGAACTTTCTTCAGAGACGCGAATCCGATTGGCAAGACCTTCAAGATAAGGCAGTCGGGCGGGAAACCGGATATGCTCTATCAGATCGTCGGATTGATGGGAAACACCAAGTATCGCGACCTCCGCGAGGATTTCAATCCCATCGTATTCGTATCCGAGGATCAGATCTTAGACCCCGGTACCGATTCCACTTTCATGGTCCGCTCGAGTGAGTCCACAGCCTCATTGATTTCGTCCTTGAAAGACACTGCGGCACAAGCCAGCCCGCAGATCGTCCTGAACTTCAGTGTCTTCAGGACATCAATTCTCGAGAAATTGACGCGGGAACGATTGATGGCGACGCTATCCGGCTTTTATGGCGTTCTTGCGACTATTCTCGCGATGGTCGGCATCTACGGAATCATGTCGTATATGGTCGTACGGCGTAGAAACGAGATCGGCATCAGGATCGCGCTCGGATCAGGTAAGGGCAAAATTCTTGGCTTGATTTTGCGTGAGGCCCTACTCCTGCTTGCTATCGGTTTGGTTGTCGGAACGGCGTTGGCTATCGCCACGGCGGGCGTCGCCCGCGCGATGCTATTCGGCCTCAAGCCGGTTGACCCGTTGACCATGGTTCTCGCAGTCGGAAGTTTAGCAATCGTCGCCGTGACCGCCACCCTCTTTCCCGCCGTGCGGGCCACCGCGGTCGATCCCATGAAGGTGCTTCGAGATGAATAAGACAAGTCAATTGTCGACAAATCGCCATGTCGTACGTAATCCCGAAAACGCGATTTCGGTATGCGGTGTCAGTTCTGGTGTCAGTTGGTTTTGGGATTCCGTGCGATTCACTCCATCTTGATGCAACGGGCTCGATCGTTGAGTCTTTGTGTTTACACGGCAATGCAACTTGATGTGTTTAGGTGCGCCCCAAGCGGATGAGATTAAGAGTCAGTTGCTCGGCTCCCGGCGTACTGTGCCGAAAACGATCCTCGAACGTGGTGCCAGGCCGTTGATTCGACTGCGGTAGTTCAGCGCTTTCAGTGCGGTTCAAAATCACATGGTTTTGACACTTCCAGGGCTCAGTTTCCGAAAAGGGGTGGCGTCCTAGTTCCGTGTTGGCTGAGATCCGGCTTGTGCAAAATTGACCAGACATTCTAAGGGGTAGCGGAATATCGTCACCGTGAATCCCCTTCTTAGGGGATGATTTAAGTAGCACAGAGGCCGCCCTGGCTGAGTTCCCGGCGGCTTCTCTCTCTGTCTGAAGCGTATGCTGTTGATTGAAGATCCGCGGGCCGCACAAAAACCGTAGATGTTCGTAGCAAGTCAAAATGTCCGCTTTTCATAGCAAGTGAAATGTCCGGTTTTGGTTTTGGGTTTACTCATATACCCGCCGTCGTCGCTGTGGGAAAGTGGGAATCCCGCGCTCTGGGCGGGATTTCCAAGCGCGGGGGAAAAGTCGGTTGTTTGACTTTTCCACGGTGCGTCTTTTCCACAGCGCTTGCCGCCGCGTTTTGGGTTGACGTGAAGGCCACGCCTTGGGCGCTATAACGTCCCAGCCGATGCGGCCCGTGGGTGAGGCTGATGCTCCCGTCCAGGTGCCGGTGCACCATGACATTGCAGCCGGCCAGCGTCCCTCGCCACTGCACCCGCTCAATCTGTAGCTGCAGGTTCTGAAAACTGACGGTGTTGTCGCGATTTACCGTCCGCTCAAACTGCAGGGAGAAGACCAGGTCCAGATGTTTGCGGGGGCACGGGAGAAACGCGTTACCGCGTTGCGCCGGCGCCACCTGAAAACGACCATTGAACTCGGCGATGTATTCATCCCGCAGAAACCCATTGGCCGCTTCCAGCGTGGTGATCCCGTGCAGCCGCAGCTCCTGTGGCAGCCGTCCCTGCCAGGTCCCGAAGCTGCGCTCGCTACGGCCCCGCGCCTGCGGCGAGTAGGCCGGGATCATCTGCACTCCTAACTCGCGCAGCGCCCGTCCCACCTGCGTTAAGCGATGGGGATCGACCTTGCCTCCTACCTTCGGCGTCAGCCAAAAATGGCTGCCCCGGTCGCTGTACAAGGCGCAGAACAATCCCTTGCGCTCGATGACTTCCCGCAACCCGGCCATCACCGTCGCCGTCGATTCTTCCTCCACCAGTTGCGCATAGTAGATCTCGCTGGTCGCGTCATCCAGGATGACGATCAGGTCGTACCAGCGCTCGTCCTGGAACCAGCGATGACGGCTGCCGTCGATGTGCAACAGCATGCCCGGCAGCGGACGGCGTTCCCGCCGCTTACGATGCACCCCGCGCTTGCGGCCCCGCGCTACCAGTCCGGCTCCCTGCAGAGCTTGTTTCACCCAGGTGTAGCTCAAATCGATCTGGTGCTCGGCACTCAGCTTCTCGTGAAAATGCTGTACGTTTAGATCGAAATAGCGATCCCGATACAGCCCCAAGACCTGCTCGACCGTGGCCAGAGGAACTCGCTTGGGGGAAGGCTGTCCCCGCCGCCGGTCGAACAACCCGTCGTAGCCAAACTCTTCCAGTCGCTCCCGCCAGCGCCGCATCGACCGATCGCTGATGCCGATGATCTCGGCCGCCTGCCACCAGGTGAGCTTCTTCGCCATGGCCCGTAAGATCACTTCTTGCACTTTCATCGCCCGCTCCATCGCGGCCTTCGAGTAGCAATCCATGCTTGGCATGGTCTCCTACTCTCGCCGCCTGCAAAGCGGACAGATCACGTGCTATCTCAACCGGACATATCATGTGCTACCGACAGCACAAAAACCGTAGATGGACAAACCCAAACCATTCAGGTATCCTGTGGTCGAGTGGTCCATCTCCTCCCCTCGTTCAGGTTCACTGAACTAAGTCAGCCCATCTGAAGTGTTTCCTCTTAGATAACCAGAAGGAGGAACTCCGTTATGACAGTATTAACCCGTTGGGAACCATTCCGCGAGTTTTCGCCGATGCAAGACCGCCTAAACCGTCTATTTCGTGAGTCGTATAACCCCGAACGCCCAGAAGAGGCGTTGACGACCACCAGCCTCGCACCTCCGGTGGACATCTACGAAGACGAGCACGATATTACTCTGAAGATTGAAGTACCGGGCATCGACGAAAAGGACATTGACGTCCGCATCGAGGGCAACACCCTGACCGTCCATGGTGAGCGCAAGTTAGAGAAGGAAGAAAAAGAGGAAAACTTCCGTCGGGTCGAGCGGCACTACGGAAGCTTCACGCGGTCGTTCACGCTGCCCGGTTCTGTCGATTCGGGTCAAGTGAGCGCCGACTATGACAAGGGCGTGCTGAAGATCAAGCT
The DNA here is from genome assembly GCA_963699185.1 of uncultured Acidobacteriaceae bacterium. GTDB lineage: Bacteria > Acidobacteriota > Terriglobia > Terriglobales > Acidobacteriaceae > DASRAA01. Next base: position 5,124,630 of record OY969419.1, read on the forward strand.
CCCGAAAAAGGCCGAAGCCAAGCCGAAGCAGATCAAGGTTAATATTCGCGGCGAGAAGACCCTCGAAGTCAAAGCTCCCGTCAAGGTTGCGTAACACTGGTAGCTCAGTGAAGGATTCGGGGCTGGCTGCAGCCAAGGCAGAAGTCAATCGTCCACCTGCTGCAGCCGTCATTCTCAATCGCGCAGAATCATCGCTGGCGGCGATTTTTAGTTCTCGAAAGAGAATTATTGAAACTGGACGCTGTCGACGCGGATTTTCTTCGGCGGACGATGAGGAGATACACAGTGGAAATTGTCTTGGCAAATGGGTGCCTGTTTCTCATGAAAGGGCTAATTGTGCCCCCAACGCTACGTTTCGAAGGGCAGCCCTACTCGGAGGGATGGAAACTTCTTCGTAGTCTGAAGAGCAGCGAAGTTGATTCACGCGCGCAGGGCTGTGGCTGGAACTTCATTTTCCTAGCCGAGGCAATGAGACGCACGGTGTTTGGTCTCGCTCGAGCCTGGGCTCTCCGAAGGGCCACGAATAAGATTCTCACCGAGTCCCGAAAGAATGCTTTTAACTCGGTGGAGATCACGGATATTACTGCCCACCGATTTCTCGGATTGCACTGTGTCACTGTAGCCGCCCATTCCCGAAGTCTGCAGAAGAGCGAGTGTATCAGAGATATTTCGACGCGCCGACGCGAACTGGCAATGTACCAGTGCGTTCCCGGCGCTGAACGCCTATAAACTAAGGGCTCGCGATGAAGGGATGATGGCAACCGACAAAGTTGGTAGTGGGCTACTGTGGGAAGCATACGAGCGGAAGGCGGAAAGAGTAGCAGCATGAGTGAAGACTCAGTTTTTCTACTCTGGTACGTTAAAGAACGAGACGGCGATGGTGCGGATTTGTTGATTGGCGTTTACTGCACCGAATCGGACGCCGATGCAGCCATTGATCGGCTTAAGTCAAAGGCCGGATTCGTGGATGCTCCAAAAGGTTTTCGGATCAACCGTTACGAGTTAAATCGGGATCATTGGGAAGATGGATATGTCGCCGACACAGGTGACGGGTGAAATCCAAAGTAGCCCACTACCGAACGACAAGCTAGGCGATTTAACAATCTCGATCCCGTCAGGTATACTAACGATGAGGTAGTTTTCGCCCTCTCCTCTTTCAGGTTCCCTGAACATAAGTCAGCCCATCTGAAGTTTCCTTCATCTTATGCCCTACAGCCAGCCTTTAGGAGGTTGAATATGTACGCACGCAATGTCTCTTTTCGCCTGAAATCGAACATGCAGTCTGATTACACCCGTACATTCGAAAACCAGGTTCTCCCTTTGCTGCGCAAGCAGAAGGGCTTCAAGGAAGAAATTACGTTGGCAAATCCCGGCAGCCTGGATGCAGTTGCAATCAGTCTGTGGGATAACAAAGCCGATGCGGAAACTTACCACACTACTACCTACCCAGAAGTTCTGAAGACCTTTGCACGGCTGATCGACGGAACGCCAAGAATTCAGACGTTTGACGAGGTCACCTCGACCTTCCATAACGTTCCGGTATCCGTGTGAGTGGTGTAGCCCTGTCGCACGGGAGGCCGGTCCTCCGCCTTCCCGGGTAATAAGAGTATTCAGCCGCGGCTGTGAGGGGTTGAGATGCAGTTATCCGATTGTGAGAAGCGAAGCATCAGCATTTGGGAGCAGATGCGAGCGATCGAAGCCGAACTCTTTCTCCTGTCCGCGAGATCGGGAGAGTTGGGCTTCGAGGACGGCCACCGTTTCGAGCAACTGTGTGGGGAACGCACCCAGCTAGCAAGCGGATTGCTGCTTAGCGTGTATCCCTAAGGGTTTCTACGCAAGAAGTTTCGTGAAATCCGACCCGTCCTCGCTGAAAACTTCATTTGACTCCAAATAGCAGCCGACGCACCGAATCTCGAACCCGCAGGTGTTCGGATTGTTGATCAGAATCTACGAAGGCCGCAAACAGCACTCACCGCCCGCGTGCGAATACGGCACACGAAAGCAGATCATGGGTTCGAGCCGAGTCTGTCAGGCCGCGTAGCGATAGGCGGTGTGTAGACCGCCGACTTCTGACAGCTCCGCCACTGTTCCGAATTCGGGCGGCTGAACGCACGAGGAAAGATGGTGGGTTCAGAAAGCTGCGGAACCCTCATTCCTGCAGAAAGATGTTTAAAAGTGTGTTGTGAACCCGAATCTCGCCGTTATATTCGATAAACCCCAGTTTCTTGAAGCGATTCATAAAAAAGCTCACTCGGGATCGGGTTGTGCCAATCATCTCAGCTAATATTCCCTGGCTGATCTTGGGGACCACTATCTCGGGTTTGCTTTCCTTGCCGAACTGGGCGAGCAGCAACAGAATCCTCGCCAGCCGCTTCTCGCTTGAATTGAAAAGCTGATCGACTAGGTCCGCCTGGATGCGAGCGTTCCGTGCGAGGAGAAATGAGACGAACATCTCCGACAACTCGGGCTCTTCGCGAAGTACCCGGACCATTTCCGCCTTGCTAATCCTGAGCAGGGAGCACTCGGTCATCGCAGTGGCCGTCGCGAGTCGAAGAGGATGAGCCGAGACCATGCAGCTCTCCCCCGGAACTCCCCGGCACCCACCAAGGTGATTGTGGCTTCTTTTCCATGCGCGGAGGTCACAGTTACTCTCACCTGGCCCTCCTGCACGTAAAAAATCGTGTCGGCGATGGCGTGGTTTTTGGGCTATGGACACTGAGGGGCTGTCGCGCGACGAGGCTCTCGGATTATTTGGAGAAATAACAAACAGCAGGCCTTCTTGGATTTCGTTTTGGCCCAATATGTGGGTGTTGGAGTGGACAAACTTGATCGCGAGAAGCTAACGCCGTTGCTGGCCCATCCGTCTCGAACACCGGATGGCTTTTATCGTCCTTGAAATATTCCAGCCAGAACAAACGGATTGCTTGCCGCTGCGCTGTGGCCGCGGCGCCAGTCGCGGAAGAGGGCGTCGCGATCGACGTTGGGTGGAGGCAGGCCGATACCGCGGGCCTTCCAGCCGGGCGCGGCGCATGCCGGCAAGCACTCGTTCCACGATCAGGTTGCGCTCCAGCTCGGCAATGGCGCCGATGATGACGATGAGAGCGCGTCCCGGTGGCCCGCCGGTGTCGATGTTCTCGGTTCCGGGTTTACATGTGAGTTCGCGATTTCTCGCCCACTATCTCAAGAGAGTGAGCTGTTGTGCTCAGATTCAACCGAGAGGCGAGCCATACCATCGAGTGTTGCTAAGATACAGAGTATCTTCGATGGATGCTCTGGTCATTCCACGTGTCTCTAAGTCTTTTTATGGGATTATGAGCGAAAAACCTAGTATCACCTTGCCAGGAACGGTCGAGAAGATCATCAAGTCCCCAACTACAAACGAACCAGACAAAGCACAGATCGCCTTAGATGGCGCTGATGAGTTGTATCGAGAGATACGTATCGACAACACGCTGACGAACGAAGACGGTGAGGAAGTGAGCCTCAAACCGGGTGCGCGGGTGGACGTCACGTTGGAAGCGAAAACCGAGGCCACTGGTCTCAAGGGTAACGATGCATCGCGGACCGCATTGGTGCCATAGCAGGGCCCGTTTCAATTGAGCAAAAGATCCTTGCGAAAAACAAGAAGCGCTAAACCTCCGAAGCTCAGGCCGTCCCAACGTAAAGACGTTCTGGACGAACGCCGCAATCTCAAAATGGCGGTGTCGGCCCATGCCTACGTTCGTGGCAATACCTTGAAGTTCTACGAGTGGCTGAAATCTCTCGAAAGAGGAACCCTGCCGGAAGGGCCTGCGATCTGGATTTGCGGTGACTGCCACGTTGGAAATCTAGGGCCGGTTGCAAATGCCGGAGGCGAGGTCGAAATCGAAATTAGAGACCTGGACCAGACTGTGATCGGCAACCCGGCGCATGACCTGATACGACTCGCGCTCTCGCTGGCAACTGCGGCTCGCGGATCCGACTTGCCGGGCGTTTCAACCGCGCTGATGATGGAGCAAATGATCGTCGGGTACGCGGAAGCGCTGGTTGAGCCAGAGGAACAACCAAAACCGTCCGGCAAAGCTACGAAGCCGATTCAGTTTGTGCTGAAGCAAGCATTGAAACGCAAATGGAAACATCTGGCGGAAGAGCGAATCGAAAATGTGAAGCCATCCATTCCTCTTGGCAAAAGCTTCTGGGCACTGACGAAAAGCGAGAAGCGAGACATTGCTCGCCTGTTTGAATCGGAAGATGTCCGCAAGCTCATAACCAGCCTCCGACACCGGAACGACAAGAGTTCGGTTGAGGTTCTGGATGCCTCGTACTGGATGAAGGGGTGCAGCTCGCTCGGGAGACTACGGTTCGCAGTGCTGGCTGAGGTCGGCGATCGAAAGAAAAGCGATCTCTGCCTTATCGATATTAAGGAAGCGGTTCAAGCCGCTGCCCCAAGTTGGCACGACGCTAGAATGCCGAGGGATAATGCGCGCCGCGTCGTCGAAGGCGCTCGTAGCTTGTCGCCGTATCTGGGCGAACGAATGCTATCGGCGAATTTGCTAGGAAAGCCGGTGGTGCTGCGCGAACTGCTTCCGCAGGATCTCAAACTCGAAATGGATCGTTTGACCCGTAAGGAGATTGTCGCATCGGCGCGCTTCCTCGCCTCCGTTATCGGAAAAGCGCATGCGCGGCAAATGGACGAATCCACCCGAAACTCATGGATGACAGAGCTTCACCGAACCCGATCTAGGAAGCTCGATGCTCCGTCATGGCTGTGGACGAGCGTTGTGGAGTTGGTGGCGAGGCACGAGACAGCGTATCTCGAACATTGCAGGCAATACGCGCTGGAAGGCGACGAAACGTAGACTAACTTCCAAAGTTTTGTTGAGTGGTGACAGGCTCCAATTCGTGATGGCGAGAGCCCGCTACGCATGGCTCAAAGTTTCGATACGGCTGTCGGAATGCTGCGGATCCGGTCGGCACGTGCAGGGGGAGCTATGGCCGCAGTGGTAGAAGAATACTTCTGCCAACTTACCCAGACGATTCGCACGGTCGCCGCGATCGGGATTGACAGATAGACGCCCAGAACTCCGCCGAGTTCGCCGCCCATCAACACGGCTGCGATTGCGGCCAGAGAGTGCAATTTGAGCGTTCCTCCAAGCACGTTTGGGAAGACCCCGCAATCAGCACACTAGGCATGTTGTTTTTGCTAGCTCCCATGGGCATGTTCATTGGACTTTTCGCCGCCGGACGTGGCACTCCGAAATGGTTGTTTTGCCTTCTCGAAATAGCGGCACTCCCGCTGTTGTGGATCGGCGCTGCGTCTGTGATGACGTTTTAAAGGCAGGATTGTTGTCGATAAATCGCCAACTCGTACTTAATCCGCGCTGAGCGCCCACAGGTTGGGATAACGTACGAAATGGCCTGTTTACTCCGACGACGGTCGGTGGTTTGTCGAAGCGACCTATTGATGGAAGCTCATCATCGGTGTAGAGCGATTTGGCACGAGCCGATTGCCATTCCAAGCGAAGTAAACAACGCTCTTCGGGTGGTCGGCTGTGGGTTCGAGTTCCTCATAGTGAATCGCCGGGCGGTTTTGCCACTCTGCCGTCCGAATATCCCAACCGCTCCACCAACCGACCCGAATGTAGTGCGCTCCTGATTTTCGGTAGAGGGTAGCCTCGCATGCCTTCGCGCCCACCTGAGTGACGAAGAGGAAATCACTGCCTTGGCCGCTGGTTACGTTTGTAAAGCCTGTTTGCGGAAGCAAGGAGCCGTCTTGACAAACACGGAACAGCTCTGTGCCCTGTTCGTTGAGTATGCGGATACCGCTCGCTTCAGCAGTGTCAGCCGGATTACAGTGAATTACGCTCCATGAATTTGCTGCGTAACCATTCATGGCGAACATGATTGCGGCAACCAGAAAGACCGTTTGGCGACGGAGCATACGTCGATAATAAGCTGAATGGCCCGAGTTATTGGCGAGAAATCGCCAAGTCACTCGTGATTTGAGGCCGCACGGGGCCGCCGACTGATACCCCCAAAGACGTATCTCCAAAGTCGGTGCATGCTGTCAGGCTGTTCGGTCGGCGCCGCGCGGGTTGTTCGGCGATGTTGAGCACTGTAGCCGGTTTGTTAGCTGTCGGTAAATCCGTAGTGCCGTATCGACAAATCCGTAGTGCCGTATCGACAAATCCGTAGTGCCGTATCGACAAATCCGTAGTGCCGTATCGACAAATCCGTAGTGCCGTATCGACAAATCCGTAGTGCCGTATCGACAAATCCGTAGTGCCGTATCGACAAATCCGTAGTGCCGTATCGACAAATCCGTAGTGCCGTATCGACAAATCCGTAGTGCCGTATCGACAAATCCGTAGTGCCGTATCGACAAATCCGTAGTGCCGTATCGACAGTGCTCCGCAGGCAGAACGCGGGGATGGCGATAACAATGGGCGGAGCATTGTCGATAGGGCGATTTGCAGTAAGCCGCTAGCGCGTCTCTATGGGGATTGAATGGGGTTCGAGGGCTGGCGGGATATAGCGTGGGCAGCTTGGGCATCATAGATGGGATGAGGGCAACGACCGGAGGATGGAGATTGCAGTGCGGTTAGGTGGAGCGTCGGGGTGGGGGAGGTTGGTGCAGTGGATTTTGAGCACAGGGGTAGTGTGACCGGCAATGTAGTGGTTAACATGGGCCTGCGAGTTGGTGTCGGCATAGTCATAGGTGGAGTTCAGGAAGAGTCGATGGGGCTGGTGGAAGCCAGCGATGTATAAGTGGCCAAGTCATAGGTTGAGAGCCGGGCGATGATGTGCAGGGTTCCGCGCTGACAACTGGGGCAGCAGCGATGGAGAGCCTGTTGCTGCAGTGGAGTGAGAATCGCGGTGGTCTCTGCAGCGGCTGCGCGGAGATGGAGTCGGCAAAGGGCAAGTGCGCGTCGTCGGTTGCGGTTAGCCAGCAGGCCAAAGTGGCGGATCTTGACGAAGCCCGAGGGCAGGACGTGAAGCAGGAAGCGGCGGATGAACTCGACCGCATCGAGGTTCATGAGCTTGATGCGGTTGTTGTGTTTGGAGTCGCGCCAGCGAAAGCGTACCTGGCCGTTAATGAGATCGAGAAGCCTGCCGTTGGCGATGGCAACGCGGTGAGTATAGCGAGCCAGGTACTTCAGCACATGCTCAGGTCCGCCGAAGGGTGGTTTGGCATAGACGACCCATTCCATGGAACGCAGCCGCCGCAACAGGGAGTGGAACTGATGTGGGTCGGCGAGGTTGGCTGTGGTGCCGAGGCAGCGGAGTTCTCCTTTCTTATAGGCCTGCTGAAGGAAGGCCAGCATCTTGCCCCGGAACAGGCGGCTGAGTACACGCACCGGGAGAAAGAAACCCGGTCGGCAGTTGATCCATCGGGAATGATCGAGGGCGAGCCCACCGGCAGGTACCAGGCAATGCAGGTGAGGATGGTGGCGCAGGTTCTGGCTCCAGGTATGGAGTACGGCGAGCACTCCGATGCGTGCGCCGAGATGACGAGGATCGGCGGCGATCACGAGCAGGGTTTCGGATGCGGCGCGAAACAGCAGGTCGTAGAGCAAGCGCTGATTGCGTAGTGCGAGCGGTGCCAGTTGTTCCGGCAGGGTGAAGACCACGTGGGAATACGCCACGGGCAACAGACTGGCGGCTTGCCTGCTGAGCCAGCGATCGCGGGCCGTGGACTGGCACTTGGGACAATGCCGGTTGCGGCAGGAGAGGTAGCTGATGTTCTGGTAGGAACAGGCATCGCAGCGTTGCAGGTGAGCGCCGAGGGCGGCGGTGCGGCATAGGCCGATGTCACGTAGAGCCTTGCGCTGCTGGCGGGAGAGAACCGGTCCCCAGCGTTGCAGGAACTCTTGCTGGTGAGCATGCAAGACATCGGCTACTTCGAACCGATGTGGTCTCATCTTCTTCTGCCATCTCCATCCGAGGTTTTGATCTCGCGAATGGGCAGATCATCGAGCGGGCTGGCGGTGGCATGCAGTCGGAGTTCGGAGACATGCAGGTAACGGGCCGTGGTCTCCAGGTCGCGATGGCCGAGCAGCAGTTGAATGCTGCGCAGATCGGTGCCCGCGTCCAGCAGGTGGGTGGCAAAGGAGTGACGCAGCACATGCGGGCTGAGTGGCTTGACCATGCCCAACTGGCGGCGCAGCTTCTGGCAGATTATGCGGACCCCGGTGGCATACATCGGTTGGTTGGGTATCCTTCCGGGAAAGAGCCAGTCCTCGGGCCTGCGCCAACGCCAGTAGATACGCAGCAACTGCAACAGCTTGGGCGAGAGCATGACCTGGCGCGGGAAGTTTCCCTTGCCTGCGCGAATGTGGATGATCATGCGCGGGCTGTCGATGTCGGTGACCTTCAGGTCCAGGGCTTCTTGGCAGCGCAGCCCGGCACTGTAGAGGGTCGCCAGCAGAGCCCGATGCTTCAGGTTCACCGTGATATCCAGCAGGGCGCGGACTTCTTCCCGGCTCCAAACCACAGGCAGCTTGCGGTGCACCTTCGGCTTGGCGACCTCGTGGTCGAACCAGGTTTGCTTGAGGGTGCGCGTGTAGAGGAACTTTAAGGCCGCCATTCGCACCTGCAGGGTCTGCCAGGCCAGCTTCCTCTCATTCAACAAATAAAGCTGATACCGGCGCACCTGCTCGGGTCCCAACTGATCGGGCGACTTACGGAAATAGCGGGCGAAGTCAGCGACGGTTGCGGTATAGGCGCGGATGGTTTGTGGGGAGAAGTTGCGCAGCCAGAGTTCTTCCTGCATGCGTTGGCGTAGTCCAGTCATAGACACCTCCTTCAGGTGTCCATGAACTCTACCCAATCAACCCGCTGCACACCTCTGCCGCGCTAGCGGCTTAGTGCAAATCGCCATATCACACGTAATCCAGCCTGCGCTAGGCGATGTCGGTAATTTAGGCGAGCCACAGTTGATCAGTAGTTCTTCAGCCCCCTGTCTAACTTGGCGATCTGGCGCGGCTTGTCTGCCACGGACGCTCTGCCCGCATAGGGGGCAGCGTGCGGGTCTCAGCTTGCCTTGTGCTGCATTTCGCTCACGATAGGCCCGTGACAATCATTCATTCTCTCGTGCAGGTCACCGTCAAAGTTGCTGGTACGCATGGCTTCGTCGTCTGCCCACGTCGAGCCATCGGCAAAGGTGACTTTGACGATTCCCACGGTGATGAGAACCACGGATGCCCGCGAAGCAAAGGCCTCTCTCGCGAGGTCGAGCACACTGCCCTGCCTGCTCAAGCTTTCTGGCGTGTCCAGCTCGACCCTGGTGCCGGGAGCAAAGCTGCTGAACTTGACCGTGGCCGTGTCCCAGCGCACGGGCAGCGTGGAACCCGTGCAGGCGGTAGCCGAGGAAATGCGCCAGCCGTACTGGATCGAGCTGACAGCCTTCGTTGAGTTGTTGGCTACCGTGATGCGCGTCATCAGGTTGTTGTCGCCAACAGCGGTGCCGTACACGCGCACGGGTGCGCCCTTGGGAAGAGCAGGATTCGCCGGGTCGGCCCCTTGCAACGCCACGTCGCGTCGGATGGTCACCCCGGTAGTGTTGGAATTGGCCTGCGGGAATGCTGCTGGAGCCAGCAGCAGGAGAGATACGGCCAACAACAGGTTGCGCTTCATGTTGTCCTCGGCGTGGCTTGCGGCGGTAACGATACCCCAAATCGTGAAGCGTGAACAAGTGTTTTCTTACCCGGACGAGTGTCTGCTTACCGGATAAGAAAATCGAGCGAATTGTTGCTTTCAGTATTGTGGCTAGTTCAGATAGGGTACGACATGGCCTGATATCGTCGAACAACTCTGTAGACCACCGCATTTATAATGTTCGCGACGTAACCGGTCTGACGCTTGGAGGCGTTTATGACCAAAACGCGCCGGCTTAGCTGCCTGGTTATACTGCCGTTATTGTTCCTTGCACCTGCGGTCCTCGGTCAGGATGCCGAAAAGAAGATGCCGGTACGGCCTGCTCCGCAAGGCGTTCGGTGCGACCCCGACACCTGTGAAAGCAAGGTGTTCTACTTGCCCAACTTCTCCATGGCGAACGAACTACAGGACGTTGTAAACGCGTTTCGCCTAATCCTGGATGCGCCCCGCGTTTCCGGGAATCAGTCCGAGCACGCCATCTCGCTCCAAGGCACTCCCGAGCAACTCGCCATGGCCGAAAAGCTTGTGACCGTTTTGGAGAGCTTAAGGTCGTCGGGAGATCATAATCGGTCTTCAGTTCTCGTTTATGAGCCGCCGCCGGAGGAAGCTCCAGAGCAGTCTTCTGTGGAGGCCCCCAATCGGTGCGAACTGACTACTTGCTTCATCAAGGCTCTTTACCTGCCCGACTTCTCGATAAGCCAGCTACAAGGCGCTGTAAACAAGTTGTACAAAACCGTACAGGTAGGACGCGTCTGCATGGTCCCGCATAGTCACGCCATCGTCTTTCAAGGTACCTCGAAACAAGTCGTCCTTGCCGAAGAGCTGATGAACCAATAAAGGATTCGCCAGAGACCACGCGCGAAGAGCTGAACCCTGTTCGGAGAAGAATTGGTGGCGAAATATCGCCATATCACACGCAATCCGCGCCGAGGCACGGTTTTGGGATTACGTTCGGTATGGCCTGATATCAACAACTATCCCGCGAGAGTCGATCCTCGCCGTGGTAATCTCCCGCAATGGAACGGATTGTCGCGATTACTTTGGCGTGTTGCGGACTCGCTGGTTGTTTGCCAACGTCTGCTGTCGGGAGCCCTTTCGCGCGTTTGTTACCGCCTGCCAGCGAATTTCGTCTGACGTTGCGTGAAGACCTGCGAAGTTCGCTCCCGCTCGGCTCCAGTTGCACAGGCGAAGCGGCGCGAACGCTCACCTGCCGGGCGTTTACCTTCACTCTCGAGAATGCAAGCTCTCATACGGTTCGGATTAGCGGTCTGACATGCCAGCAACCTGATATAACCATCTCTCGCAAGGAACCTCGCGCTACCGGTGGCTGGTGGCCAGTCAGTCAACCTTCCCCATCCCACTGCACGACGCTGATTTGGAGCAATATTCGCCTCAAGCCAGGAGAGCACACGGAGTACGCGACTCGCCTCATCGCCCCCGGCCGTGACTCTGATGCGTTTCCTCCAGGAACATACACTCTGCGTGCCCGGTGGACGCTTTTTGGCTGCACCGAAGGGAACGACGCCAGCGATTGCCTTGCTCCATTGCAGGTTATTCACGCACCTAGCTCAATAAGCTCCATAAATGCTCAGGAACCAGTCACGGTTGAATCGAACGAGGTGGTTGCCGAGGCCCCGTCGCTTCCGGCGTTGCGGAACCTGAGTTTTGCGCTAGAAGTGACGGTCCGTCCTGATTCGTCGGGCATACCCACGCCCGACAAGAGAACTGGCAGCTGCACCGAAGGGAGTAACGCCGTTGAGTGCGCCGGTTTTCATTACACGATTCATAACATTGGCACCCGAGCGGTCCGCCACTATTTCGCTACCTGCCCAGGGTCTGACGCAATCCTTTCGCCCGAGTACCGTGTTGCAGGTGGGAAGTGGCAGCCTGTGCCCGTGAAGAAATCGGGCGTTGTGGTCTGCATTTCAAGTGTCATGCTGTCGGAGGCGATTCTTCCGGGCGGGTCTCTTGAAGGGGGGTTCACACTGCCGAGTCTGGGGAATGGCTACTACGATGCAACCAAGCTCGAACCGGCAAATGAGTACAACTTCCGCTTCACTTTCCATCCAAGTGCCTGCATCGCTTCTCCCGATGGCAGTTTCTGCTTGACTACACCAGAGCAACAATCCCCGGTCGTGTCGAGAGAGGTCGTCTTGCAAGCCGGGCAACACTAAACACCGCTTTCCCTGCGCCTGATTCACGGAAATTCAGGTAGCCGGCGACATATCGCCATGTCGTAGGTAATCCAGGCGGAGCGGCCTGTTCGGGACAGGTCGTGAGTTGATGTGTTCACTAAAGCTTATTGATCCGGGCCCGAAGTCTCGTTCCCCATGATTGAACTCTCCAGGGTTCGCGACCGACTTGCGGCGTGTGTTTTCGATTGAAGTCTTAGGCCTTCGGCAATAACCGCGATCGACACTCTCATGTCAGGGATTCGAACGGGTAGCTTCGCACCTTGCCGCGCAGGCGGGTTCGCTGGGAACCACTTAATCCACTCTTCATTCATTCCCGCGAAGTCGGTTTCCTCAAGAAGAATGACCGTAGCACTCACGACCCGTTCGAGGGAAGTGCCTGCGGCTTCAAGGATGGCAGAAACATTCTTCAAGCACTGTCTAGTCTGCTCTTGGACAGTATTCCCAACAATCTTCCCGGTCACTGGATCGTGCGGCCCCGTGCCTGACACGAACACAAGACCCGCTGACCGTACCGCTTGGCTGTATGTGGGAGGCGGAGCCGGAGCGTTAGGCGTTCGAATAATTTCCCTTGCCATAAAATTCCTCCACCGTAATTGGAAGAGCCATTTCGGCAACTTTAACATCACGGACCAGGTATACGGCCGTCACTTGTCTCACCTGCCGCAGATGGGTATTTGTAAACGTGTATTCGGCGGATCGCCAAAGCGCTCATCGACGTCGGATAAGTCCTCAGAAGTCTGCTCTGGGAGATCTGGCCGGATTAGGAACGAGAAACGCCCCAGGGTGTACGAATGCTATTGGGCGCATTTCGCGGCGGAAATTCACTTGAGCGAATAGTCGCCGAAGCGTTAAACTGCCACTCGCGTGCAAACTCCCGAGATACCGGCTTCGCGGAGATCGGAGCGCGAACAATGTTTGGCGGTCAAAGGCAGGCTGGAACTAGCATACCCACGAGGCAGCCGCCGATTCACCTCGCCGACGCAGTTCTGCTAGTGTGGGAACAAATATCTGTTTGCGTGCAATAAGTTGCATGTCCCTGAGCTGTAAATCAGGCTGCGGCGTCTCTTTGTGCCAAGACGTACAAGATAAGCTCGGTCCGACTCGAGATACCCAGTCTTTCAAATATCCGAAACAAGTGATTCTTGACCGTATGTTCACTACGATTGAGCACCTGGGCAATTTCTCGGTTCTTCAGTCCCTCGGCTATCAAAGAACAGATTTCGTCTTCCCGCCGGGTCAGCAGAAGTTGCCCTCTTGCGTCGGTTAGCCGACCAAAGATTCCGGTTGGCAGCGCTTCCATAACATACTTCAGCTGTCGGCTGTTCGCCCAAACCTGTCCACGACTCACGCTGTAAATACACTTACAAAGCATTTCATAAGGCTGATCACGTTCAAAAACTCCGGATGCGCCGTACCGAAAAGCCTCTACCACAAGATCGCGCCCCGCCTCGTCCAGCAGCATCACGGATCGTGTGGATCGATTCGTTTTGGCAAGAGATCTTAGAAGAGTGAAGCCGGAATTGGGCACGTCCTTCAGGGTCGAGCTGATGACAACCGCGTCGGAATCACCCGGCTGGAACTCTTCCTGGCCTCCGAGGCTGACATCCGACCCGACAACCGTGAGGCCATATCTCGATTTTTCAAGTCCGTGCGACAGGAGATCACAGGACATTTGTGTGGCTTCAAAGAGGAACACTCGAATGAGCTCGTTTGTTGGTGTGGTGACTGGATTTGTGACAGACGCTTGGGTGCTGTTCATGAGTGGGAGGGAGGGTAACTCTTGTAAATTAGGATATTTTCAAGTTATCTGTAAACTCGCATGCCTACAAGCCTAGTTAGTGGTATGACCCAATAGGAACAACGACTCAGTAAACCAGGAAGCCATCCAACACTTTTAGGCTACACAAATTGGGCGCGTCGCTGATAGACCTCAGAAACATTAATATCCATTCTCGCTTGAGACTATCGTCTCACGCTGAATCTCTCACGACTGTACGATCGGCCGGTCGAGCATCAAAAACTGCTTCTTGTGGGCAAGTGGACCGCAGGATTTCACAGGCCACAGTTTGGAGCACTTAGCGGCCCAGATTCGCTGGGTGCCTTGCCGACTTTCACCTAAAAGGAGGGGGGTGCAGTTTTGAATCCACAGGGCGCGAACGCCAGAGAGAACGGCGTAAACTTGGTGCATGTCACCTTCAAGAGTCCGCATTCCGAAAGTGGGTGATCGAGTGGGAGCGCTTGGGCGTTATGGCGTATTCGCGATTGTGGGAGTCCATACGAACCCAGACGTTGTTGATCTCCGCTTACTCGATGGCGGCCGCGTGGAAACTGTAATTCCGTGGACGACACTTGTTTACCTTGACGAAGAGGACTTGAATCACGTCGCGGTGCGGATCGTTAGAGAAGCGACCGAGCGCGAGGCCGGAAACAGCGCCGGCATGAGCGAAGAGTCGGTTTTCGTGCTCTGGTATGTTAAGGAACGAGATGGCGATGGTGCGGATTTGTTGATTGGCGTTTACCGCACCGAACCAGACGCCGACGCAGCCATTGATCGGCTTAAGTCAAAGGCCGGGTTTGTGGAGGCACCGAAAGGTTTTCGGGTTAACCGTTACGAGCTAAATCGGGATCATTGGGAAGATGGGTACGTCGCCACACGGGTGACGGGTAAAATCCGAAGTAACTCGCTTTCCCGGAATGAGCCCGGGCCGGAATGATCGACTACTCCCACGTCTTTGGCAAGTTGAGCAGGGTTTCTCTTTGCGTCGTCGCTGATCAGCGCAAGCTGCATGGCCAGGGGGCAATTTCTGCCTGCGCTATCGCGACGTTCTTGCATCCCTGATTCTCAATATTCATTGTTTCGTCTCTAACTGGGCGAGCTTAGCCAGAAGCACGAGTTCTTTAATCTTAACCTCGCCAATGCGCTTCCGGGTCACTTTGCCTCCAGCATTCCGAGACCAGCCGATTAATTCATACCTCTCGATTTCGCTTCTCAGATGCCTGAGAAGATCGCGAAGTTGGGCGACAGTGTGCTGCATTGCCATGAATCGTTGCCGCTGTGCCGCTCTGGCGCTTATGCGACTGGGCTATCAACCTGTGGAATGTTGAAATGCCTTCGAAAAGCTCCTTGCCCGGCTGTGTCGCGCTACCGCATTTGTCCGGCTCAATGGTTTCCGTTCATCTTATCGGTAAATGGAAGCTAATTACTGAAGCTGCCTTTCACCTGGCTCTGCAGAGCGCGGATTGCGCAGCTTTGGCTGCACCTCGCCCTCCTATCTAGATGAACATCTCGTCCGAAGGAACGCCATTACGCGAGCGCTTCTGCCCGAAGAACACACCCACACCCGCGCTGACGGCTCGCACGAGACCGTTCGCATGTTTAATGGGCAGCGTCACCCTGTGTCCGACTTTTTCGGTCGTATTCTCCACTTGATCCATGGCACGGGTGATTATGCTGTCCACACATATAACCTGCAGCTGCGCCCGATCGAGAACGTCGTTTACCGTACCTTCGACGCGCCCAATGCCGGAATAAGCCGTGGTTGTAATCGCGGCCGCATTGTCCAAAACCAACTCCACTTTTCGTGAAGAGGTCCCTAATATCTTGTGGGTATCGGCCACCAGGTGTTTACCCTTCTCCAAGAAAGACAGTATCTGCGACTTTACCTCATGCGTGGCCGAACTAACGTGATCACTAAGCTGGCGTAGCGTCACGTACATCCCCAGGAGGATCAGCATTTGGATGACCACTGCCGCAGAGGTGACGGCAACGAAGATCGTCAGTTTGTCGTCCATGTCCCCTTTGTTCCTATAACTGCGAACGCCCCTGGAATGCCCCTATATCTTGGTCGCAGCAGTCGTGTCTACGTCGGCTATGGCTTCCTGGTAAGCCTGGCGACCCGCGTCGACCGCCGAGCGGATTTGATCTTTTTGGGAGTTCGCATAATCAACCCCTTTGTCTGCCCAAGCACCGGCCTGATCACGGACCTTCTGTGCGCCATCCTTTACTACATCTCGGCCCTGCTCGGCGGCGCTACGAATCCGCTGCCGGGTTTCGTCCCCGCTTTTCGGTGCATACAGCAGACCAACGGCTGCCCCGACACCCAATCCGGCCAGAAACCACAGTATTCCACCACCATTATTGTCCGACATAACTTCCTCCGTGCAGAGTTGCCACCGAAAGGATGGTAGCACCCACTCCGTGCAGTTATAAGCCAGCCGATTACGTACTTTGCCAACCAATCTTACTTAGAACGCGATTTCTCTAGCGCGATGTCGAACCGCATCAGTCTTTGCAGTTCTACAAGCGTTACTGAGTCGCGCGTCCCCATCGCTGCCCCGATCACGCTGAGAGTTCGCAGCAGTAAGGTAAAGTGGCTGCGATCTAGGGCCCACGGGCTACGGGCCAGAAGAGGTGGAGGTGACGACTTTCGCGTGAATTCTAAGCCTATTTCCAAGTCGCAAACACCCCAACGGACACGGCGAGCATGACTGCAGTTGCTGTCCAGCCACCAACCCTCAGATATAGGGGAATTGTGAATTTGTCCATTACTTTCTTGCTCGACGCCATAAGCATGATGACGGCCATCAGGGGGGCTGCCAAAACACCATTCAAGACAGCCGCCCAGAAGAGAGCGCGTATGGGGTTGATTCCGATAAAATTCAAAGCAATGCCAATTAAGGTCGCGGCCGCGATGATTGAGTAGAAGCCCAGTGCCTCCTTCGGCTTTTTCTCTAAACTGGTTGTCCAGTTGCAAGCCTCTCCCATAGCGTAGGCAGCTGACCCGGCAAGTACAGGTATTGCCAGCATGCCCGTGCCAATAATTCCGCAGGCAAAGAGAATTGACGCGCCCTTGCCAGCAAGAGGGGCCAGAGCTTGCGCCGCTTGCGCAACAGTGCTTACATCGGTCTGGCCATGAGCGTGTAAGGTGGCGGCGGTCGTCAGAATGATGAAGAATGCCACTGCGTTTGAAAGTGCCATCCCGAAGTAGGTGTCAACGCGAATGCGGCCCAACTGGGCCGGAGCTTGTCGCCGGGCTCGCTTTAAGGGCTTTTCTCCGCGGGTAGACTTGAGGTCTTCAACTTCTTGAGAGGCTTGCCAAAAAAATAGGTACGGACTGATGGTGGTCCCCAGCACCGCGATCAGACCGGTCAGGTAATCCTTGCTCCACGAAAATTGCGGAAGGACGGTCGCACGCACAACTTCATGCCACGAAATCTTTACGAAAAAAGCAGTCGCAACATAGGCGAAAAGCGAGAGCGTCAGCCATTTTAGGTACTTTACGTAACTGGTATACGGCACAAGGATCTGCAGCAGAAGTGACACGACTCCGAAAGCAACAACATAGCTCCATTCCTTACCCGGCAGCAGCAACTGAGCGGTTGCACCCATGGCCCCAATGTCGGCGCCGAGATTGAAGATGTTGGCGATAAGAACCAGCGCTATCACCATACCAAGCAGCCATCGCGGATAGCATCGGCGAAGATTCGCTGAAATGCCACATCCGGTCACCCGCCCGATTCGTGCGCTGACCTCCTGAATCCCAGTCATCAGTGGGTAGGAGAAGACCATGGTCCAGAGCATCCCATAGCCGAATTGCGCCCCTACCTGTGAATAGGTCGCTATGCCACTGGGATCGTCGTCGGAGGCGCCGGTCACAAGTCCTGGTCCGAGCACCAGCATCGCGGAGCGAAGTCTTCTGACAAGACCCGTAGTAACTGGAGTCTCGCCAGTCTCATCTGGGCGGATCGCGGAGACAATGCTTTCGGTTTTAATGAGGCCGTTGGGGGGAGCGGTCATGTTCGGAACGGAACAGGCCAAACTATCAATACGGTTTCTGTCGGTTTGACGTTTACGGGCTGCCTCACTGACCCTGGAGAGCAGCTCACGAGCAGCGGCGACGGATCTCTCCGCCGCCACTTAGTCGATTGGCCACTTCTGCGTTAGCCCGAGGCAGGCTAGGCGGTGTGGACTTTCTCCACCCTTTCGGCACTCGCTTCGCCGGTCGAGGAAATGTCCTGGGCACCTGTCCGCTCCAGGATCTCCTTGGCTTTCTTTGTCCATGCGGAATCGTCAGAATGAACGGACAGTAGAATTCCACCATCTTTGACGCGGCCTTCATACCGTTTGGCCTCGTACTCCGGGATTCCCATGCCGATTAGAGCTCCTGTGAGGCCACCGACTGCGCCCCCAACACCCGCTCCTGCCAGGGCCGCCATGATCGGTCCAGCGGCAATGAATGGCCCCAGTCCGGGTATTGCGAGGGCGCCGATGCCAGCCAACCAGCCCAACCCGCCACCCAGTACAGCACCGGCACCGGCACCGGTTGCCGTGCCTTCGGGTGCTTTCGTGTTCTTTTCGTGAGCGAAGTCCTTTGTGCCAGAACTCTCGGGGAAAAGTACGGAAATATCTGTGTTTCGAAACTCTGCTGCTTTCAAGGCATCGACCGCATTGTCTACGCTTCCACGGTTTGGATAGATGCCAAATACTGCTGTGTTCTTGCCTGCCATTGTGTTTCTCCTTTTGCTGCCAAGTCTTGATTGCTAGGGTTTGATACTTAGGTCGTTGGTCACTTTGTTCGCCCCAGCGACTTCAGTGGCCTTGGCCTCAATGGTTTGTTTCTCGCCTTCGGACCGCACCGGTCCCTTCAGTGTGACCTGGCCGTTTTGCGTAATGATTTTGATGTTGTGCGCGTAGGTCGAGAGAGACTTATCCTTCATGATTGACTGCCGGATCTGTTGCGTGATGGCGTGATCAGCAGGGTTTTGCTTTTGCTGGTCAGCCGTGCTTTGCTGCTGCTGATTCGTCTTCGTGTTGTCGGGAGCAGGCGTCGATTGGGCATTTGCTAATCCCTGGCCGAGGGACGCCACACAGAACAACAAACTACCGCACAGAACTGTACGGAAACACTTTCTAGCGACATTTATCAAGGCTTTCTCCTTGGATTCGAGAAGCAATTTGCGCGGCCTGTTCGGCTTATGGACGATCAAACGCAAATCCCCTAGCTAAGAGTAAGTCTGCGATAGCGCGCACCGACATCCGGTCGATGCCTTAGAACGGACTGCAACCGTACTTAGGGGAAAGCATTCTTACTTGCCAGATGGAGTCAGACAAACACTGAAATGCGAGAACATCACCACAACCAGGATGGCATTAGAGGCACTTAGTTCTGCCGGAGGAGTACTGTGTGAAGATGAGTTTAGACCTTCGGACGGGACGACCAGTCTGGCTCCTCAATTCTCCTACAATCGCAAAACATCGCAAACTGACACGAGACATTCGCGCTGAGGTCTTGGTGGTTGGCGGAGGCGTATCTGGGGCGCTAATCGCGCAAGCCCTGACCAACTTGGGTAAGCATGTTACCGTGATCGACAGTCGCGAGATTGCTGCGGGTAGCACAATGGCGAGTACCGCAATCCTGTCATATGAGCCCGACATCCATTTGGCGGACCTCATTCACAGAGTCGGCGAAGTATCCGCGGTGAGGGTCTACCGAGCCGGAATTGAGGCGATCAATTCCCTCCGCGAAACAATCAACACTCTGGACGACTCCTGCGATTTCAGGCGCCGAACGAGCCTGTACTTGGCCAGCAATGAAAGACAGGCCAAGATTGTGAGGCGTGAATGCAAGACCCGGCAGAAATTTCATTTTGAGGTCGAATTGCTGGAGCGACGGGAACTTCTGAAATTGTTCTCCCTGGATGCTCCCTGCGCAATTCTCACTCATACTGCCGCGGAACTTAATCCACTAAAACTCACTCTGGCACTTATACGCGACGCTCAAAGAAAGGGTCTGAAATTTTATTCCCACACAAAAGCAAAGACCTATCGGCGCCAAGGCAAAGAGTCAATCCTTACAACGGAAGAGGATTGTGAAATCCGTGCCCGCCATGTGGTTTTTGCAACGGGCTACGAGTCGCAGCAACTCCTGAAACAGAGGAATGTACATCTGATTAGCAGTTATGCAATCGCTTCGACCCCTCGTACCAAGTTTCCTGGAGGAAATGAATTCCCGGTGATATGGGAATCGGCCCGCCCCTACCTATATCTACGAACCACAGTGGATTCCAGAATCGTCGCAGGTGGCGAAGACGTCGACTTCGTAGACGAACGGGAGCGGGACCGGTTACTTGCAAAGAAAACCAAGACGCTAACCAGGAAGGTACGCAAACTGTTGCCTCACGTGAAGTGGAAACTGGCCGCCGCGTGGACTGGGACATTCGGAGAGTCGAAAGACGGACTTCCTTATATCGGTGCCCACAGGAGGTTTCCCGGCGCGCTGTTCGCCCTCGGATATGGAGGCAACGGAATCACCTTCGCAGCGATCGCCAGCCGCATTATTCCGGCCCTGATTTCAGGCAAAAAGAACGGCGACGCAAGACTATTCAGCTTCGGCCGCAGGTCAAAGTAACGACCCGTGGAAGCCAGCGCAGGTGGCGGACAGAGAGCAGGTTAAGCTGAAATAGCCCGTCGTTCGACGCCGAACTGCAGAAAGAGCTTTTCCATTGAGGGCGCGGCATCAGACGGCCGACCTAAGACCTCGCTTCGAATCTGAATGCTGGTTGATCCCTCCGGTCGCTGAAAGCCCTGACTACTCATGGCCCCCGAGGTCGCCAGACCCTTGAGAAGCGAAGGTTCACTCACTCTGGACCTCCCTCGGTAGGGTCAAATCCCATCTTGACTACGCGATCGCCCTGATTGGCCCGCTGTCGATTCACATTTACGGTAGTGCCATGGGGGCCCAATCACTGCACAACCCGTGCGGGAATGCGGCCAGATGGGCTCGGAACTTTACAAGGAGAATGCAATGACAAGTGGCAAAGAAAAGAATCACGGCCAGAATCCCGGACACTCGGACCAACAGTCTGGAAAAAATCAACCGAACCCTTCGCAGGATGTTCCCAACAAGAAGGGTCCTTCTCAGGATAGCGACCGGGAAGGCAATAACAAGCAGAAGCAAGGGGACAAGGGCAGCCAGCGCCACGCCTCCTGATCCGAACGTCTCACCGGGGTCCCTGCCGAACTTGGCCGGGACCTCGTTTGGTCTTTACGTAGGGGGAACTCGATGACAAACCCGCTGAATGTCAAGTGTCCCGTATGCGGTGCGCTGGCGAACAAACTCTGCATTCGGTTGAACGGCACACGCATGCCCGGACCGCACGCTAAGCGTGTTGTGGTCGTGTCGGGAGTTAAGGGGCTCACGGCAAAGGTGTCCCGGACTTTGGGGGATTGTGGGCCGATTGAGGATGAAATAGGGAAGACCACTTTGTGAGCTCGATCCGTTGTCGTCACCCTACGGGGTGTTTGATCTTTTTCCGTTGGTTGGAGAAATCATGGAATCCCTAATGGAGTTCGTAAACTCGTTGATGTCAGGTCCGAGTCTGGATCGTCGCTCATTGCTGCGCGCCGCTGCCGCAGTAATACCCGCGTCAAGATTAGTGGCAGTCGCAGAACCCATTCATCAAGTGGGATCGGAACGACCCAATGCCCTCGAGATGCCTTCAGCGAGTCCGGATGAATGGCATGACAGGCACGTGGGCTTCCAGTTGGCTGGGGAGCAATTTACGGTCTCCCAACTGGTGGAACTGGGTATCGCAGCCGAGCAAGCTGGCTTCGACCTCCTGGCGGCAAGTGACCATTTGCAACCTTGGCAATCCAACCAGGCTCATTCCGCGCAGGCGTGGGTGACCCTGAGCGCAATCGGCCAGCGCACCAAACGTATCCGCATGGGCACTACAATTACTTGCCCAGCATATCGCTACAACCCCGCCGTTGTTGCTCAGGCATTCGCGTCGCTTAGTTTGCTGTGTCCAGAGCGAATATTTCTCGGAATCGGCTCTGGTGAGGCGCTGAACGAGGAGGCCGCAGTTGGCTATTGGCCGAAATGGGATGAGCGCTCCGAGCGCCTGATCGAAGCTGCGGAAATAATCCGACAGCTCTGGGCCGGTCGGCAGGTTGTTTACCACCGGGAACACTACCAGGTGAACGCAAGACTATACGACCCACCAATTCGCCCGATCCCTCTATTGATGGCGGCGAATGGCCCGAAAGCGATGAGGCGAGCGGGCCGATACGCTGACGGCGTCATCACTGACCCAAGAATCTGGAAAGAGTATCGGACCGAGTTTCAGCAGGCGGCGCGCGCCGCAGGAAAGGATCCTGCGCGAATGGCAGTTTATATCGAACAATATGCGCTGGTCGGTGATAAAGCGGATCTGGAGCAGGCCGCAGAACTGTGGCGTTTCGGACCCAGGGCGTGGAAACCTTATTACAATCTGCGCGATCCTGAGACGATTCAGCATCGCGCCGAGATTGAAATTCCGCTTGAGAAGGTGTACGAAGATTGGGCAATTGGCACCGACCCGCAAGTTCACGTGAAAGCGCTATCTGAGCTCTTCGACAGCGGTGCAACCGAGGTTCACATTCACTCCGGCCAGCAGGATCAAAAACGAGTCATTGAGTCTTATGGCAAGCAAGTTCTGCCTAGCTTACGAGAACCGTCCGCCGGACGCCCTGCGGCCTAGCTGACGCACTTCGTGTCCGGTTTTCCTGTCGGATGTGCCCCTTCGTACATCTCAGGGTCGAACGTGTGGCGCGCCGATCTTGCCGATAGGCTTCATTAGCTTTCACCAAGAGGAGCGGGAAAATGACTCGCGACTACATCTGTACAAAATGCGCTCGGCAGTTCAGAGTCATACACGAAATTTCAGCGGCGCCCGATGCTGTCGAAGTTCTCACCGATATATTGTGTCCTCATTGCGGAACGCCCAACCAGATTACCTGGCCGCCGGGTGCGAAAATTGTGGTGATTCCGCGGTAAGCCATTGATGTAGCCTCACCGCTACTCATTGATACGTTGATGGTGACTGTGAGTTCTTGCAGTACGCTTCCCGCATGCCCAAGCTACGGTAGGCCCGGCTCAGAACCTAACACTCCGGATCCTCACCTTGGTGTAAAACGCCCCGGGCGGAGTCGCCAGCAAACGGTTGCGTTAAAGGTATTGCAGGAGCCAGTAGCGACCTCCTGCCAGCGTTTGTGCGGTTTAGTACGCGAACCCAGTCCCTCTGGTAGCAGACACGGGCCCTCCGTAAGCACTCGAAGTGCATTCACCGGAATGTTGTGCGTTGGTCAGTTGATGCACCCTGTGCTAAAGTTCCGAGCATGCCTCTTATAGTTATTCTCATCGTTCTGTTGCTCCTATTCGGTGGCGGGGGTTACTACATGGGTCCTGGCTTGGGTTATTATGGCGGCGGCGGTCTGAGCCTCGTGCTGCTGCTAGTAATCATCTACCTGCTGATTGGGAGAGGCCGAAGCCGAGTCTAAAACCCCTGCTGTTCGACACATGCAGGGTTGTCGTCAGGATTATCGCCTGCCTGCCTTTTTCGATGTACTTCCTGGCTTGCGCTGGTCCTTTTATTCGAACAATGCTGTATTTCTCGCTCGATAGTTTGTGGTAGTTCACTACGAACTCGTCGAGCTCTTCGCGGAACTGTTTGACCAGATCGTCGATGTGCTTGATGTCCGACCAGCTGTGCTTGCCCTTTTCGACCGCAACCACCCAATAGGCTACTGCTACGGCGTTGTCGTTTTCGGTTGCGGATACTTGGCGACTACGACTACTCTCACGCCCGGTGGCCACATAATGCGATTGTTTGCTCTGCAGAGCGGACAAGACACGTCAAGCACAACCTCGGGAACCTCAGTTCTCATCATCTCGTTCATAACCTTGAACGGGGCGGCGCAGGCGATGCAGTCAAAGTCGCGTTCCAATTTCTGCCTACCTCTCATCCGATAGTCCCCGACCGCGCGGGCCGGCCCCTAAGCCCCCAAGAAAGACGGTCGTGGATCTCTGGATATGTGGGTACTAGTTCTCGAGTTCTCGGGCCACTGGGCTGAGATTCATGTGAGTCTTTTCAATGCGGCACACAACTCACCCGCACACTCTAATATCATCCGGCAATATCTCTTGTCTGTTGGGCATCCAACATAGGCAAAAGAACTTAAAGTATTGGTACGGCCCGCATTTCTGTGGCTTCTTCTAAAGTTACGGGCGGGGTGGATCTCACCGAGGCAAAATGAGCACTACACTCCGCGAGGGCGTCGTATTTTGTGGCAGGGTGCGTTTATGATTGTCCTCTAAGAGTTTCTTTTTCGGCGGCCGGAAGCCCTGGTCCGCTCGCAATCATGGATTCGGTGGATAGGTGGCTTGTGACGCCCAAGAAACTCCAAGTCGTGCAGTCCGGCGAGCGGACGAATATTGATGGAAAACCAGTCAGCAACGTAATACTTCGATCAATCTCCAATAACGACTACGCCTAGCTCCGTCCGCATCTCGAATACGTCTCCTTACCAAGCCATCTGATCCTTCACGAAGCGGGTAGAGTGCTAGAATTCGCATTTTTCCCGAATCGAGGATTGATTTCTCTTGTGGTGTTGATGAAAAACGGGAAAACGGCCGAAGCTGGGATAGTCGGGATCGAGGGCTTTACGGGGACATTGGCGGCTGTCGGGCTCACCCACAGCCCGCTTCGCGCCGTGGTACAAATCGCCGGCGATGGGTTCCGAGTGCCGGTCAGAGCCTTGCAAGACACATTGGAATACGCCACGAACCTCCAATTGATGTTGAGCCGCTACGATGCAATTCGGGGTGTGCAGGTTGCACAAACCGCAGCATGTAATCGGCTGCACGGTATTGAGGAGCGCCTCGCGCGTTGGCTCCTGATGACTCAGGACAGAGTGGATTCGCGAGTGCTTCTTATCACTCACGATTTTCTTGCTACGATGCTCGGAACAGATCGGACGAGTGTGAGTTTGGTAGCCGCGATTCTGCAGAGGAAGAAGCTCATCGAGTACACCCGCGGCGCGGTAAAGATCCTGAACCGCAAGAAACTTGAGGAGTACGCTTGCGAATGCTACGGGGTTATTCAGCATTACAATGGCACGCTCGGCTTAAATTGAATCTGGAAGTCCGGTGTCTGAGCCACCGCCCGACGCTAACACCCCTGCTGCTTCCGCAAGACCATACGCTGTCAACACGGTTTTAGGACAATCATTTCCGTCGTGCCTTAGGAGCTGCTTTGCATTCGTCTTGGCAGCGGCTTTAATTCTGCCGACGTGGATAATCTCGAGCCTGCCACCTGGACGGTCTTGCAAAGGCGTTTTGGCTTGGCACCGCAGAGGGGCAGATCGGCGTGAGTGGCGACTTTTGCCGAACCTGGCCGCAGGCGTGGAGTTAATGCTAGCCCCCGAAAAACCAGACTAACCCACTACGCCAAGTGTTTCCGCTTGGTGTAAGGACATGGCATCTTTAAGCGTTATATTGATTCGACCCACGGTTAGATGTAACGCCGCTGGGCTGGTGGTAGCATGTCCGCGTGACTTTCTGGGAGTCGGTCCGAGACCTGCGCAAGCGTCATCGCATTCCTCGCCAATGGCGTCGTGGCGATATTCGACTACACCTCAAGTCGCAGTTCAGCATAAACACCATTCGAACCGTGCCAGGGAATCAATCCATCAGCAGAGATGGAAAGCAGGAAGGTGAATACGTGCTTAGGGGCATGAAGCCAGAAGCCTTTCGACTCGGCGATGGGCTGTATGAGCTGATTGATGATCCTGACAATTGAGCGCAATTCGGATTTAGAAAACGACCGGACATGCCCTCGCTATTGGATCCGGATCCCGTTTTGATTGCGATGCCCAATGCTATCTTGGTCTGCTGAGTTGACTCTCCGATCGTCGTCCCCTAGTTCATGAATCTTCCTTTGTGGCGTGAACAGCCAGTGGGAGACGATTACTGATGAACATACTTGACTTGGTTGTTGGAAAACCGATCCGGACCAGCGAGGAGCGCGCCGAGCGGATCGGCCCGGCGCAAGGCATTCCGATCTTTGGCCTCGACGCGCTCAGTTCGGCCGCGTATGGTCCGGAAGCAGCCCTCAGCCTTTTGATTCCTCTCGGCCTGCTCGGCGTTCCTTACATCGTTCCGATTAGTGGCGCAATCATCACCCTGCTGGTGATCGTGTACTTCTCCTATCGCCAGACGATTGCTGCATATCCCTCCGGCGGCGGCTCTTATACGGTGGCCCGCTTCAACCTGGGCGCACCAGCCGGACTGCTGGCTGCGGCCGCACTCCTTGCCGACTACATCCTGACGGCCGCAGTGGGCATTCGCAGTCGGGATACAACCGCAATTCGTCGTTTTTGACGGAGAGAGTATCTGGGTAACAAATCAGGCTAGTAACAACGTCACGAAGCTAAGTGCCTGTGACGGATCCCGACTGGGAACCTTTCAGGCAGGCGACTTTCCGGTCGGGATTGGCTTTGATGGAGCGAACGTGTGGGTGAGCAATCAGCACGGTCACACGTTGTCGAAGATGTAGGGGCATCGCACATTCTCATAATGGCATGCCCCGTGACGCACCGATGCCGTTGAACAGCAGGCGGCAATTGAAAAGTGCCCTTCGCGAACCTGCACTAGGAAGAAGTGACCGCAAGGCTGTTCGCAGTATGGCCGTCGCCTGTCACGCCAACGACGGCCGATAAAGGCAAATGTTCCCAAGAAGTCCGCTTGTAGGACATGAGTGTCACCGGACGTTCCTTGTGCGCTGATCTCCCCGAAGGCAGCTCGTGGGAGATCTGGCCGGATTAGGAACGAGAAACGCCCCAGGGTCTACGAATGCTATTGGGCGCATTTCGCGGCGGAAATCCACTTGGACGAGAAGTCGCCATCTCGGAGATGTGCTCCGTCCGGGGTTGATCCTGGATCACGGGCTAACCGGCAGTAATCCGCTCTGAACGAAGGGACGAACACGGTCGCCTGAGAATTTGCTGATCAAGTGGCGAACTCACGCTGACTGCGGAATTAATCTGTCAACTGTGTGTTCGCTGCGACACTTACGCTTTAGACCTAACGGGTGATCAAGCAATGTTGACGATTGAAAAAGATTGCGATGGATGCGACTAGGTTGCAAGTTTGAACTGATTCCCGGATGGTGGGCAATCCGGACGTACCCGTGGCCTTCAGTCATCCGAGATTCGTCTTTCACGGTTTTGTTACCGGCTCTAAGAGCGAAAACATACGCGGTTGCGGTCAGCTGATTTGCACGGCGACCGATAGCGGGTAATGGTCCGAAGCAACAACGCTGTCGTGCAGCTCGGGCCTGTCATAACGGAGCGGGCCGCCAACCAGGATCCAATCAATAGCTCGTGCACGACCCAGCCGAGGCCGCGTTATGGTGGGTTGGCGATTGCCATGATTGAAAGGGTTTCGCAACCACGCGCCATTCACGATCGAAACAGCCGGTTCACGCGAAAGCTCGAAATTGAAGTCACCGCCTACTACGACCGGCAGACCTAAGCCATATTGATGAATGTCCGTAACAACCTCAGCTAATTGACTGGACCGAAGCTGGTCGCTCCCGCGGCTTTCCAAGTGAAGGTTGTACACGAGCAGGTGTTTTTCTGACCATCCGACGTGACTTACGAGCGCCATCCTACCTCCAAGTCGTCGCTGTGATTTTTCAAGCTGCGGTATGAACCAGCGAGGGCGCCAAAAACCTGATTGCCTGCTAAACGTGAGAATGCGCGATGCCAGAATCGGAAACCTTGAGAGCGTAGCCTGGCCGTGGTAAGCAGGCGAGCTGTGATTGCCTTGTGTCAGTTCCTGGAATTCGCGTCCGAAAACATAGTTCATTCGCAACGCCTGCGCGATTTCCCGGGCGATGTTGCGATGCTGCGTCCGCCGGGCATTAACATCCGTTTCCTGCAACAGAATCAGGTCCGCTGGTGTTCGGTGCAGAAACTGAAGTACCTCGTCGAGTTGCTGTCCACGATTAATGTTCCAGCTGATCACCCGGGCCTCATGTCCGGGAGAGTAGGATTCGGCTGCTGAAAGGAACGACCCTGTTTCCATGCGAATCTCCGGCCAATGGGCCTCCTGGTCGTTGCTGAATTGAGCAGGATCGGGCAGCTTTGCGGGCATGTTCGCGAGTTGCGCCAACGAGGGGTGAGTCGCGGCAAGCGCCACGCCCACTCCTGCAGCGATACGGGATAGAAATTGACGGCGGTCGAGCATGACGACCTCCTGTTCAATCTCTTCCATCACGTCTCACCCGGACTCTCAGTTTCAAACCAGCGTAGCCTGTATCCAGCAAATTGCCTCTTTACAGCCTTGCCGCAGCCGCCGAACTAGCCGATAACGTGCCCGGTTTTAGTTCCTTGGGCGAAAACGCAATCAACGAATAACCGGAAATAATCGATGCAAGGGTCGCCCCTGCTGCCCCGAAACAGATCGGTATCCAAGTCAGATTCAAGAGTGCAAACGCAAGAAGCGCATAAGGCAGGAAACAACGACGGATAATGAACTCGAGATGCCGGCCGAGATACGCCAGCGGATTCGATTTTTGGCTTTCAGCCTTCTTCTGCCACACCGCAAGATACTGCTCCGGACGCTGGCCCGAAAGCCGTTTGCGTCCGACGGAGGACAGAACGAACATAGCGATGGCGCCCAACAGAAGCATTCCGCCCCACGTTAGATAGCTCGTCTTTCCTGTGCTACGGACCAGTCCAACAGTCATTCCGACAAAGATGAAGATGTAGTAGAGGTAGTCGCAAATCGTATCCAACCAGCACCCGAAGTCCGATGCTTGCAGTTTCAGGCGGGCAACCTCTCCATCGCAGCCATCGAGAATGCTGGCCGAGACCGACAATACCGCACCGATGAGCGCGTTCCAATATCCGCCCAACCCGAAGTACAGGCCCGAGGCAAAGCTCACGCCCAAGGTAAAAAGACTCATCATGTTCGGAGTAATTGGATATTTGATGAGCTGGCGGCTAATTGGTATGGAAACTTTTCGATTCATTCGTGCGAAGATCCCATCCGTAGGCTTGACCAGCCAGCTCTCAAGCTTTTTTGCCGCCACGACGCGGTCCTGTTCATTGTCTACCTTTTGCCAGCTGTCTTGCGGTACAGTCTTGCAGTACACAACAGTCGGCCCAAACTTGGCCGCATGACGCGTGCGGATCCATTCGTGCAGCTCCTCTATGCTGCCAATCTTCGAGTCGCTATCTCTGACGAGGTCGAGTGCCAAATCCCGAGACAGAGCCGTCAATCCAACTAAGGCACCGCCCGAGACTAGCTCCAGCGCGCCGTCACCATCCCATTCGTTGGCGGATCGATAGAGAGAAGGTTGGTAGCTGCGATCTCCCATGATCAGCACAACGCGCTCAGCATTAGCGGCGGTCCGCTGCACCGCGATCGAAATGGCGTTCTCCGGCAATACTTCCAGCCACTCGACGGAATCGGGAAGACGCCCCTTGCTAGCCAGTCGGCGGCGAATCACAGGACCGTTCACCGGGTCAACCACGACTATGACGCGATCGGCGCCTGCGCTGCGTGCACTGAGGATCGCACGCAGCACAAGGGGGAGTGCGCCGACTTCCGCTAAAGCGGAATGCGACAAATCCAAATTTGAGGTTGCCTCAGTCGCGAGTACGATCGCGACTTTTAACGTGAGCGGCGCGCTTTCGGCAATCTGTCCTGTTTCCTGTTCCAACATGTTCGACTCCGTTTTCTTGCCCATACTTTGGCGCGGTTGCGAGGTCTTCTTCTGACGAGAGAAGTAGAGCAGGCAGATGCCACCGATAATCGCCCAGACGATGCTCCTGAAGCGGCGGCACAATCCCAGCGTTAGACCCTCGGCGGGGACTAGGCCAACAAGTTTCACAATGGCCATGTTCCCGCCCTCATATGTACCAACATTTCCCGGATTGACCGTTCCTATAGCATTGATAAGTTTGGTGAGAGCCTCCAGCATCAGTGCGCCGGCGAAAGTCACCTTGGCTCCCATCAGCAGGAGAATCAAGTAGACCTCGGCGATTGCCAGCCCATGGGCAACGAAGTTCAGAAGAGTACTCATCCAGAAGGCCGCTGGAGCCTGGGTATGGAACTTAAGCAGCTGTTCCTCGGCAGATAGAATCACCGACTCCTTGCGCTGCAGCCAACCCTTCAGCCATGGGACGCGCCCGGCGATTCGTGCAGTGCCCGACAGCAGAGGCCAGCCGCGCCGAACAGCCAACACCGACAGCCCAACCAAGGCCACGAGCACGATCGCGAACAGACTCGCATAGAGTCGCAATCCCCGGGAAATAGTGGGCACGAACACGACGGCCACAAGTCCGGCAATGGTGACCAACAGGCCGCTCAACATGAACAGTCCTCGGTCGAGTGTCACCGAGGAAATGATGCTGGAGGCCGGCAACTCCGAAGTGAGAAAAGAAACTCTGGTGGCATCCCCGACTACCTGTCCCAGGAAACCGAGCTGCCCAATTGCCTCTGATACGAGTCGCAGGCCCAGGGTTCGCGAGAAAGAGACTTTATTGATCTCGCCCGGTAGATTCAATCGCCAGGCAAATGTCTTTACGATGTGTGAGATCCCCGCGAGGCCGAGGATGAGAAAGATGCCCCACCCGATGCTCTTAGCGTTTTCAAGAAGCTTATCCGACCCAGCCCGTACGACCATGTAAGCCAGCAGGGCCGAACCAAGCAGCGCGGCTACCATTCGCAGGTAACGTTTCGGTTGGTGCGCGGGATTAGACATAAGTACCCTGCTGCGGTGTCGAGATTCGCAAACCGGTACTGGAGAAGATGCCCTTAGCGTAGTCCAGGGCCTCTGGGGTATCCACGTCCTGCCATTGTCCTTCTCCGATATCGAAGGCCTTGAATGCGCCGTTCTGCGCCATCAGTCGCATACCGTCGGACAATGAGCAATTCCCATTCTTCATGGCTCTCTCGAGCCAGCGGAACAGCACCGGGTCACAGTGGAACATTCCCGTGTC
Source organism: uncultured Acidobacteriaceae bacterium (assembly GCA_963699185.1). GTDB lineage: Bacteria > Acidobacteriota > Terriglobia > Terriglobales > Acidobacteriaceae > DASRAA01. The sequence continues at coordinate 5,155,293 of OY969419.1, forward strand.
CAGCGCGTCATAGCGGTCAAGGTCCTTACCGATCTCGATAATCTGGTCTCCATTCACCCTAACCTTCGTCGCGTCGTCGATGTCGAAGATTCGATCAATGTTGTAATCCACTGCGAGAATGACTTCTCCCTTACCCAATGGATGCCGTAACAGCCCCCGGGCTGTTGCGGGGTCAAAAATATGGTCGGACATCAGCAGCAGAAAAGGTTCGCGAACGACAGGTTCGGCGCGCAAGGCGGAGATGCCGTTGTTCTTGTGGTAGTCCGGATTCTCCACCCAGGTGACCTGGACCCCTTTGAGAGGACGGCTCTCATACGATTGTTGAATCATGTGCCCGCGATAACCGATGACGATCACGAACCTCTCGATTCCGGCCTCGTGGGCGCCACGCATGACATGCTCCAGCAGGGGTTTGTTGTGCACCTGTACCAGCGGCTTGGGAAGTTCCCCCGAGCGAGCTGCCAGGCGGCTGCCATTGCCGGCGGCGAGAATTAGTGCAAGCTTAGTGTTGGACATAGTTCACCTCGGTCGGCGCCGGGTTTGCGGACCCACGCGCGCAATTAGAATGCGGGGAGTAATCGAAATAGCGGATGCTGACATCCGTGGTCCCAAAGATCCGAGCCTCAGTGACGCTCGTAGTGGATGATGGAAACCAGAAAGCTCCGCTCTTGTGGTATTGCTGGACGAAGTGAACACTGCGCGTCCAGAAGGATGGGTTCTTGGCCGGTTGACCCTCAACGCGGGCGACTGCAAAATCCTCTGTATCGACCCATATGCGTCCGCGAAACAGATACTTGTCGCTGCGCTGGGGAATAGCCTCGATGACATAGGCGGGCCTGCCTTGCACGTACTCAGATCCGATCAGCCGAAACTCGTAGTTCGCCGGAACCAACCGTGTCATGGGACGGGTATTCGGTAACGAGGTTTCCGATTCGGATTCCAGCATCTTGCGAAGAACATGCTTGTTGGCTGATTTCCATCCGTCTTCGGCGAGCACATCAAAGTGTTTCGTCCCGTCCACGTCGCAGGCCACGCTTACCTGCATCTCTGCTCGTTTGTTGAAGTTGTGGTTCTCCAGCACATACTCGCGTTTCCCGCTGTAGCCGCCGCCGAGATTCTCCCGCTGGCTGTCTCGTTCGAATACCCGGGCCATAACCTGGTCGGCATTGAGTGAGCTCACACCGGGAGCTTGGCCGAAGAGCGGCACGGATGCACAAAGTAGAAGAGTGATGATGAACAGTTGCTTTTTCATGGCTAGAACTGGAAGACCAGCTTTCCGCGGAATGTTCTCCATGCGTCGTTGTAGAAACCGCCGAAATTTGAGCTGTTGACGATGGACTGCACGTCGCGGGGATTGTCGTGATTGAAAAGGTTGAACACAGCCACGCCGGCTCGCAACTTGAGTTGCCGCTCGCCCATGTGAACGGTGAAAGGCCTGGTGACTTGCAGGTCGGTGGACATGAAGGTCGGGAACCGTTCTGTATTGCGCGGCCCTATGTACTCGCGGTACTCGTTCTGTACCGAGTAGGGGAAGCCGGTATGAACATCGAACACCGGCGTAATTGTCAGTTTCCAAGGTCCTTGAATGTCCCCCCAGACGAGGAATCTGTTAGGCGCGTCAAATGACAACCGGCCGCTAGCGTTTGGCTGAATGACGGCTTGGGGATAGTTGCCAAAGAACAGAAATGGGTCGTTCAAGCTTCCATAGGCGCGGGAGCGCACATAGGAGCCGTTCAATAAGAAGCGCGTACTGCGATAGCTTGCCGTAACCTGGAACTCACGATAGGAGTCGTTGCCTCCATTGGAGAGAGCAATGATGCCGGAGTTCCCCGCGCCTGTGGGCGATACTATGAAGTCCTTGGCCGTATTGCGATCTTCGTAGCCCACGCGAACGCTGAGACTGCTGGTAATCTGTCTCTCCAGTTGCACATTCCAGGCAGTGCTGCGCGGGTTCTGCAGGCTTCCCGTGATGCGATTGACGTAGGCGGTCGAGCTGGTCACCGCGCCATTCGTGTCGAGGTACGACACGGTACGGTTAGGGAACGATTCGAAGACCGGAAGTGTCAGCGGCACGCGATCATAGAAAATGCCGCCCCCAGCCTTGAGCAGCGTCTTCCCGTCGTTGGTCAATGCCAGTATTACCCCGGCGCGCGGCGAGGCGTGCGACGTTCCGGTAACGCTGTCCGTGTCGGAACGGAGTCCGAGCGTGAACGTCACGCGACGAGATGGTGTCCACTCATCGGAGACGTACAACGCCCCCACATTCTGGTTGACACTGAAAGCAGTTGGCCGGGTGAAGGTAATCCGTTCGATGGGCGAACCGGACGTGCCAATTAATTCCGCTGGAAGAAACGTTTCGCGCCCATCGAAGTCTGAATGGGAGTAATCTATCCCCGCCTTAAGGCGATGAGAACCGAGAAAGTGACGCGGCGCAAAGGCATAGCTTTCCTGCCACTGGAAGCGATTCGTGCGCCGGCTCTGCTGGTTAAAGAACGCGCCTTTGGTCGTGTTGATGAGTAGTTGGTAAGGACCAGCGCCTTCCGGCGTCGTGTCAGCGTCGTACGTTTTATAACTGATCTGGGACGTGAGAGCGCTATCAGGCCCGGTGAGAAATCGGTCCTGTCCATAAACCTGGTAGCCGCGCTGATGATAGTCCACCGTCGAGGGCTGAGGAGTGAAGGTATTCAGCCCCATGTACTCCAACCGCTGCGGATACACTGCAACCGAGACTGTCGCAGTCTGCTTGGTACTGATATTGAAATCGAACTGCGTATAAGAGTTGAAGCCTTCCAGTGTCTGGTCGCGCTCCAGCTCAGGCAAACTAGTAACGGGTGTCCGCACGAACCGATATTCAAAAGACTGAGTAATAGCAATCTTGTCTTTGACTATCGGGCCGGTATAAGTCATTCGCGGAGTAGCTGACTCAAGACCCATCAAGCTACCATCGCGGAACCGCGGACGTGGCATTATGTTCTGGATCGAGAAATGGCGCTCGTCGTAGTTTCCTGTCTTTGTCTCCGCGGTGGAAACCGCTCCGGTCAGGTTGCCATATTGAGGGTCGTAAGGATTGGAAATGACCTGTACCGATGACACCACATCGATGGGCAGGCTAATGGCCGAGCTGCCAGTCGCCGGATCCGTTACATTGGCGCTGTTTACCAGCGCGCCGCTCTGGGTATTGCGGGTACCCTTCATGTTGATCCGACCGTCGGGACCACGTACTACGCCTGGTACCAGCGGCAGCAGGCTCTCAAAGCGCTCGTTTGCGTTGGGCGCGTCGGCAACCGTTTTCTCTGTGATGGTTTCTGTGACGACCTGCGCCTTCGCATCATTGTTATCGGTGTCACTCACGGTGATGGATGTCTGGACGGCAACGGGCTTCAACTCCAGGTCAACCGTGATCCTCCCTTCCGCTGGAATCGTGATTCCCTGTGCGGCCTCAAGGCTGGGAAAGCTAGCCGTTATGGTGTAGGCGCCACCTTCAACAGCCTGGAAACTGTAGTGTCCCTTTTCATCGGTCTCCGTCTGAATGGTCTTGGCACCCTGCAGAATGACCTTCGCTCCCGGAACATAGGAGGTGCCTTCGGAGTCCACAACATAGACCGCTCCTCTTACTGTTCCCGTCGCCGTACTGCTCTGGGCGGCGACAAGTCCAGGCCCGATCAGCCACCACATCAGGAGCAGAGGAAATACCTGACGTCCACAAAACCGAAGACGCCGCTGTGCGTCTGGTTTCCTCAAATTCACGAATACCGCTCCGATACTCATCTCCCCCTCCAACTGTTGATCGAACTCGGATGAATGCTGCGAACTGCTTACTAAACCGGTAATGGAGGCGAGAACACAGCCCGACTTGCGAGATCAGGTTCGGTCTGCCGTCGGGCTGTTTTCATCGCGTTTCACGCGGGTGATAGTGCATGAGGCTTGCCAGAGTTCAGACCTTGTAAGTCTTTGCCCTGCAATGTTCGGCCTGTGGCCTGATCGTGAGAGCGTTGCCGGTATTTGGGCAGTGACGGCGAACAGGCAGGAGAGCCCGTTAACCCCGAGAGGGAGAACAACGGCCATGCGAACGGCAAGCGGCTCTCGGGTTTCAAAAGCGATTTATTTAGGCCTGATGGAAGACGCTAAAGCCGCTCCCAACATCGATTGCTATTTCGAATGCAGCTGGAAAGGTCATTCCTTCAGCACCAACCGATGTGAAACTTTTCGCACAACTGAAGAGCCGGCTGCAGTGCGCGGAGCTGAAGATTCGTGTGCGGGAGGAGCAGCTGCGCCTGATACGCCTCGAAAAGTATGGAGCGAGCGGCGAGAAGCTCTATCACGTACAAATGGAATTGTTCGAACTTGGGCCCATGGTCGGTGAAGTAACTGTGCTTGGTGAGTGTGAGTGTGCGCCGGTTCGGCGCTCGATCAACGGATCCTGCAAGTATACGGGCCGCCAGGAATTGCCTGCGAACCTACCTCGCGTGGAGCGGGCCCTGCCTTGCGCGCCGGATCAGCGCGTGTGCAATCGCTGCGGCAAAGAAACGGTGGTGATCGGCTACCAGGAAAGTTCCCGGCGGGACGACGATGTTACATGCGGTTTGTTGCGCTCATGGAGATAGTTCTTCGAGGTGGTGCAGCTAAAGCCACGAGACCCGCAAGTTGAAACTCCCAGTGCGCGAATATTTGGCCGCGATTCTCCCCGGGTTTGGCGATCTCCCGATCCAGCGCCTTCCAGACTTTACTCTCGCTGCGTGGGTTGCCCAACATTCATAGACTCAAGCGACGAAGTTGTTAGCATCATGAGGGCGATCTTGCGGCCACACCCGCATCTGTTTGCCCACCATCTGGGAGTTGGACACCTCAGCTCACGCGAAGCCCTCCCTTGTTGAAACAGAAAGGGACAGCCTCGGACCGCTTTTCCTGCTTGGTTGTGACGGGGCCCCGTCATGCTGATCCTGTTTTCATTAATTGACTTTCTGAGCAGCGGTCCTGCTGGGGCAGGGTGAAACAGCTATGACACGTCTCCAACAGAATCGGCTACGCCCTTTGTTTGCATTGTCGTCATTGGGAGGAGACGGCAAACCGGCAGGAGCGAAAACATTCGCAGGCGCTGCCTAACTTTCGAAGCAGTACTTACTCATTTCTGGTTCCGAAAATAGCTGCTCGCCTGCGATCCCCGTAACTTCGGGAAAGCTTGCAGCTTCAAACTTTCTAGCATCCGTGAAAGCAACGACCGCGTGGCCCATATCATCCTGCTCCATATCTGTCACCCTAGATCTAGTTGAGGGTTAATTGTACTCGCTTGCCGGACACTTGTAACATCTCACAAGAAAGGCCATAATAGCGTTAAATATGGTTGTTCGATCTTGTCACTTGATGGAAGTAATGAGAGATTCATAGCGGGACTTTCTAGGATCTTTACATATCCATCAAGTTCATAGATTAGTGCGAGTAATTCGTCAGGACCGTCCATTATTTCCCCTTTGCAGTTAATATATTTACTTGGAATGCATCTGACAGTTTTATCTCAAGTCTATCCATCACTTCATACGGATCATCCTTGTGGTGCGACTATGTAATGAATGAATAGCGTGGATTTCAACTCTGCCATCTGCTGTGAACAGTGCAGCCTTTGCTTCACTCTCGTCGTCAGTGGGTAGATCCGATCCAGCTCCATAGGACCTTCTACAGGCTGACGCCCAGAGCGTGGGCTAAAATGCCGTCATACTCGTTGGCGGTTAACAGCTCGAATGCTTCTAAAGCAACATCCTCTTCCAGGAAGTTGCTTGAGCTGGCGAGTTCGGAACAACGCTCAGCCGATTCGTGAAAGTTCTCTACTTCAGGCACGGCGCCTCCTATCCCGGAACCCCAACCTCTTGTTCAATCCCATTGGCTTGAATCTTGAACGAGAGCCTTTTTGGTCCCGTTAATGAACGCAATTATCCACCAGGCTCCATTTGCGCACAGCCCCACATCGGGACAAATCGAAACCTCTTGGGAGGCGAGTAGCGGCCTCTTCTGAGCCAGGAAATTCAGTTGTTGGATAGATTGCTAACTAGGGATAGAACTGGGTTTGCGGGGCGGAGCTTCGACACGCTTCCACCCGAAAAGGCGTGCGTCGATCGACCATCGACCTGGTCCCAACATCGCGAGAGCGACACTAGCGGTTCCCAGCAACAGCCAAAGCCATCTGTCCCCGGGCTGCGTCAGGATCTTCCAGACTTCAATGACCGCTACTGAGGTCCCTACAATGGGCGTCCATAAACCGAGCACTAAGAGAAACCCTGCGACCAGGAGGATTGCGGCGGTGATTGTGATGTTTGGCGGAGGGTCGCCCCACAGCCGCAAGCTCGCGCGTACAACCAGCACGCCGCCGATCACCAGGCGCATGAGAAGCAAGCCCATGCCAGGCGAGCCGCCCGCGAATGTGGAATATAGGCGTCGCACTACGTGTCCTTCTTCACCTCTCTAGACTGACACGTCTTACAGAGTGTGCGAGACCCCAAAAAGGGTCGCGAGCGTCACTCTTTAGGGGTTGCTATGATTTCCATCAGTCCTGCGAGGAGGCAGGTGGAAGCTACAGGCCGATGATTCCCCGCTTCAGCCCGATCATCGCGGCGTGCGTTCGATCATTGGCGCCCAACTTGGAAAGGATGGATTTGACTCGACTCTTGACGGTCTCCTCGGTGATCGAAAGCTGATCGGCGATTTGCTTGTTGGCATTGCCGGTCGCGATCAGTCGCAACACTGCTACTTCCGCCGGAGTCAGGGCGTCATCCGTCGCATGCTCAGCGACCTCGTACGACGCTTCGGGAGAAAGTGCCTTTTTCCCGGCATGAACCGCTCGGATCGTTTCTACGAGTTCTTTGTGAAACGTGGTTTTTAGGAGGTAGCCTTTGGCCCCTGCTTTCATTGCTCGAAGAATCTGGACGTCGCCCTTGTAGGTCGTCAGCACGACAATTTTGGCGTCAGGAAATTCTCCCAGAATCGCTATGATCGCGTCAAAGCCGTTCATCTCCGGCATTTGCAAATCCATCAGGGTGATATCTGGACGATGCGTACGGAACTGTTGGATCGCCTCCCGGCCGTTCGAGGCTTCGGCGACCAGAGTCATATCCGGCTGGGTGGCGACGAGTACCGCGATGCCCTCCCTTACGAGGGCGTGGTCGTCAACCGCCAGAATTCGAATTTGAGCTGACCCATCACTCACGCTCGATCGTTTCCTTCACATCGGTATCCGTCGCGGAGCGCTTCCCGAAGTACCAGAAACGCCGCGTCGGTTTCCCGTACGCCCTCGATGCTGGAATGATCAGCTCGATCTCCGTACCGCCATCCACTTCACTCCAGATCGTTAGCTTGCCCCCCACAAGCTTGGCTCGTTCCTTCATTCCGTGCAAGCCGTAGTGCCCCTCACGTCCGTCTCCGCGAAGAACCTCGGGACCAATCCCTTTCCCATCGTCGCGAACGCGAAGCCGGAAACACTTTTCGTCGTAGCGGATCTCAACTTCCACGTTTTGTGCTGCCGCATGCCGGAACGCATTGCGCAACGCCTCCGCCGCCAGCCGGTAAACTTCGTCGCGCAGGATCGGATGCAAATTCCGGGATGTCCCTTCCACGACCACTTTAAAGTTCGGGGAGGACTGGTTGGTTTCAGCAGAAGCGAGTTCTTCCCCAATCGTCCGAATGGCTACCGCAAGGTCGTTCTCCTCCACCGTGGACATGCGCAACCCTTGCACGGCATCCCTGCCCTCAGTAATCGCGTCCGACGCTCGATTGACAGCTACTTCCAGTGTCTTGCGGGCATCGGCGGCACCCTCCGGCAGCTTATAAATCGCAGCTTGAAAGTGTGGCAAAAGCGCCTGGAAACTCTGTAGCAGCGTGTCGTGCAGGTCGCGGGCAATACGTGTACGTTCACTAACTCGCTCTTCCAGGCGCATATTGAACTGCGCCGCCAGTTGCCGCACCCGCAGTTCATAGATTCCCCAGATCATCGCCAGAAGCGCCGCCACGCATGCCGCACGGAACCAGTTCGTCTGATACCACGCCGGCGGGATAACGAATTCCAGGGTATCGCCCGTCTCGTTCCACACGCCGCTGTTGTTACAGGCAAGGACGCGAAACCGATAGTGTTTCGGCGGTAGGTTCGAGTACTGCACTTCGCGATCGTTAACCACCTCTCTCCAGTCCTTGTCCTGGCCTTCCAGCTTGTAGCGGAAATGCACTTTCTCCGGAACTACCAGGCTCAGCGCCGTGTAATCAATCGTGAGGTTTCGGACGAGCGCAGGTAGGTGCACACTGTTCGCGGTATCATAGGTTTTGCCATCCGCGGTAATCTGCTCGATGTGGACTGGCGGAGGGAGCGTGTTGAGAGTTACTCGGGACGGATCGATAAAGCTCACCCTTTCCCCATTTACAAACCAGATTGTCCCGTCGGATGCCTTTGTGACCGCGGGCCTGAGGCCCTTAAGTATCGGAACCAGCCGAATTCCATCTTCAACGCCGAACATGGTCGGCCGAATGACTCGCTTCGGATCGGCGATCCAGGAGTCCATGTCGGTTGAAGCGACCCGCAGGAGTCCGCATTGCGTGTACAGCCAGTAGGAAGACAGGTCGTCCTCAATGATCCAGTGGACGGTGTTGCAGGGCAACCCGTTCGCGGTGGTCATCGTTGCCACGCGCCCATTGTTGATCCGGCTGACACCATTATTGGTTGTGGCCCATATGGAGCCGTCGCGATCGCGCGCAACGTCCAACACCCTCCGGGCGCTTGCCCCGTCGTCGCTCAATGGCAAGTTCCGTATTTGCCCCGCCCGAAAATAAGCCATTCCGCCGCTCAACAGTCCCGTCCAGATGCCGCCGTCCGGGTCCGCCACGAGACCGGTCCCGGGACCGCCACCCAGCTTCAGCCAGGGCACCTGCTCAACGATTTCGCCGCCCGCCAGACGCGTCAGACTGTAATCTTTCGCGGTGCCAAACAGACTCAGCCAGAGGCCGCCGTGACTATCGCCTGCGATTGCATTTTTCGCCCCTGCGGGCACCGAAGGCACCGGAGCAAACTTCCCGTTCTCAAACGCTGCAAGCCCGCGAAAGCTCGAAACCCAAATGCGGCCACGCTCATCCTCGAAGAGCGATTCGATATCGTCCTCGGCCAATCCGGGATTGCTTCGCCTCCGATAAATCGTCGTGGTTCCCTCTTTCCATCTATAGAGCCCTTCCGAAGTGCCAACCCATACGCTCCCGTCGCGTGCCGCCATCACGGAGTTTGCGGTCGCGCTAGACAGAGCTTGCTTCATCGGAAGCGAGGTGACCGGCAACTCTCTAAATTGGTCGAGGCCCTCCGCAGTGGCTACCCAGATTGATCCTTCACGGCCCTCGAAAAGGGCGTACACCTGATCGCTCGACAAGCCATCGTTGTGGGTAAATGCGCTTGTTTCACCCTCGTACGAGTGCACGATCCCATGACCGGTTGTGCCGATCCACAGCCCACCGTTGCGATCGCGAAGGACAGTTCCAGCGGTCACAGGCAACGGCACGCCGTGTAAAGGATAATCGGCGACCGTTCTTCCATTGATTTGACGCACGCTGCCGACAGCAACTACGAGACCTGATCCATGATCGCCTTGCGTCATCTTGCCGCCCCGGCTAATTGGTGCCGACAAATAACGGGTTGGAGGACCGGGCCTCCATCGCCACAGGCCTGTCGCCGCTCCTACCCACAGGCTGCCGTCGCTATCCTCATACAAAGATGCCACCAAGGTGCCCAGATTTCCGTCATCGCCATAACATGTGGTGCTTTCGCCACGGATCGCGCAAAGGGTTCCCGTCGGTCCCGCGAGACCGCCCGCCCACACGGTTCCGGCGCGATCCTGCAAAAGCGCGAGAACAGTGCGCCGGGCAAGCGCCGGATAGGCAATCAGTTGACCATTCTTCCAACTCACCAGCCCGTCGAGGGTGCCAATCCAGAGGGTTCCGTCGCGTGCCGCCAGGAGGGCTCCCACCGAGGTGCTCGGAAGTTGCTGCCCAGGCCCCAGAGGCAAGGGCACGGCCCGAACGCCGTCGAAGCGAACTACACCCGACTGCGTGCCAAGCCATAAATAACCGTCAGGCGTCTGGGCGATTGCGTTGACCGCCCCTTGCATGAATCCGTTGCGATAGGTCCATGCGGTATGCGCGTATTGACTTACATCTAGCGACGGATTCAGCGCAGGAGCATCGGGACACCAGAGCAGCACGCCCAGCGTGCCAAGCGCAACGAGTGCTCGCGCCGCCTTTATTTGAGCTTCGGACCTTTGCATATTTTTGAGCTTCGGCCCTTTTCCTGGAAGCATTCTAAGGCCGGGCTGTGCCAAAGCATTGCTCTTTTGGACCAGGAACCCGATTTCAGAGAGCTCCTATGCTGTGGTCTTACTGCAGCGTCGCGGGCCAGTTAAGAATGGCAGAGTAACTTTCCAGAAAGCCCTTACGTGGCTCCAGCACCAGAAACTTAAGTCCATCCTTAGTGACGGCATACTGATTCACCGTGGGATCTGGAACCAGTCCGGTATCGAAGAGTTTTCTTGGAACGCCTATCTTCGGAGGCGAGCCGCGCTCCACGGTTGCTGACATCATTTTTCCTTCGTAATCGATGAAGAAGAGTTCCCGGCCGTCCCCGCGCCATCGGGGCTGCGCGCCCCCAGCGAGCGAAACCTGCTTTATGTACTGAAACGAAGGAAACGAAGCAACAAAGACCTCCCATTTGCCAGTACGGTTCTCGCCGTAAGCGATCAGTCGCCCGTCTGAAGACAGATGGAATTCGTCTTTCAGGAAGCTCGATGAATATACAGCCTCAGGCTTCCCATTGCCGGTCAGAGGCAGTATCGAAAGCGTCTTTGTGTCGTGAGTCAGCAAAAAGCGACCGTCCGGGGACCAGTCTTCCACCCAGTGTCTTTGATCGTCACCATAGATTGTCTCTGGCTGCTGATTTCCGATCTCAATCTTCTGTACGAGAAACGGCGGGTCGCTCCCACCGTTGGGAAGAAGATTGAAGGCAACATAGCGCGAGTCGGGCGACCAGACTGGATCCGACTGGGCGTGCGGATCAATCGTCAGGGGAGTCGTTGTATTACTTGCTATATCTATCAGCCATAGGCTGCCGGTAGCATGTTGATGGAACGAGTTGAGCGCCAAGTATCTCCCATCCGGAGAAAGCGTGAACTGCTGGTAGTCGATCACCGGCTCTAGACCGCCGCTCGTCGAGCCGTCCCGTGCATACCACTTAAGATGATCGAAAGATGATCCCTCTGCTGTGCCGTAGATCAGGAGTCCGTTTTGAGAGGCAGTGAATTCGGAAGTGCCAAGGTAAGCTGGAGACGCAGCAACATTGCGGGCCAGCAACAACGGTTCCCCAATCTTTCGAAGTGCCTTCCAGTCCATGCGTTGGGCCAAGAGATTCTGCCCCTGGGCGAACAGCACGTACTCCGGTACGGCTATTGCCCGGCTCTGAGTCGTCAGCAGTTCAATAGGAGCTCCGCCATTCAGGGACTGCACATACATCTTGGCTTGCGGATCATCGGCCGTCAGGCTTGTGCGCGCCAAGTAGATAAAGCGTTTACCATCCGGCAGGAACTGGACCCACATTTGGCTGACCTGTCCTGGAAGCAACGAGGTAGCGGGAGTCGCACTTGCGCCGTCGTGGGAGACTCGGAGAATCGGGCTATTTACGGCTTTGGCGAAAAGGATCGTTCCGTCGGCTCCCCATGCTCCTTGCGCGATCTCCGGAACGCTGCAGATCACATCGGGTAGTCCACCTGTTCTCGGTATCTTCTTTAGCTTGCCACCCGCCCAAAAGCCAATCAAATGCGAGTCCGGCGACCAGAAAGGCAGAAGCGCACCCTCTGTCTGGTCCATCCTCCGCGCCTCCGCAGAACTTAAAGGCCTGGTCCACAAAGAGCTTTGACCAGAGGCATCAGTTGCCGAGAAGGCCAACATTTCGCCATCGGGAGAAACCGTCATTTGTTCGAACGGGTGCCAGTTCCTCTGTAACGTTACTCCCTGCGGCAGACCGAGTGATAGCCGTACCGGATTCCGCTGGGGTGGCGCGTTACGTCTTAACGAAAGAAAAACAGTAAGACATACGATCGCGATCACGGCGACAATGGCGACCACTGGTCTACGAAGCCATCGCAGACCAACCAACGGACGTGCAGCGGCTGAACGTCCATCTTCAGCTACTGTCCGAGAAGACCAATGGAACTCCGGCACATAACGACCGGGAGGTAGTTCGATACGGACCTGCGGGGTTTGCTTAGCCTCGGTGTAGTACTGTGCAAGCCTCTTTCGAACTTCTGTCGCTTGCATGCGCACAACCGCGTCGTTTGAGGTGTTGCAATCGGCGGGTGCCCCGACGATCTCTACGCCGATGACGGGCTCAGGTATCCATTCCAAGTCTCCCGCCAAGGAGCGCTCCACGGCCCGCCGAAGAAAGAGCTGACACCGCTTGCTGCCCGCGAACGCACTACTGGAAAGCACTGACTGGAGCGCGCGGCGGACTGACGCCACCTGTTCAGGGGTGAGCCTATCTGAGTTTTCTAACTGAGGCCCCGTCGACATCGCCCCTATATTACGCTTAACGTACCTCAACGGTGTTCGCTCGTCGAGAGATCAACTTCGTCCCCCTCGAACCAGTTCGGCGTCTCAGGGTTTCGGCCTCTCCAACCAGATCCTTACGCAAAGCCTTAATCGCGGCAACCTTGGCAGTGGTGCCTTCAGCCCTCTACCAGATCGGCGGCCGGCGCTCGATCCAACTAGCGCTCAAGCTACAATTCTGAGTCGTGACCACGTACTTCTGAGGGAGGCGAATGCTGGGCATGAATTGGAGTAAGGACATCGATCAGCCCCTGGCCGCAGCGAAAGAGCAATCGCGCCCCATCTTGTTGGACTTCAGCGCGGCTCCGGCTTGAGCGGCATGTGCTCGGCTGGATGCCGAGTCGTATGAAGATCAGAAGACTGCCGAATTCATCGGCCAAAATTTCCTTCCAGTGAAAGCTCCCATTGAGGAACATCCGGCATGGTTCCACCGCTTTGATGCGGTCTGGACACCAACTGTGCTCCTGCTCGACAGCGAAGGCAAAGAGCGTGTGCGACTGGAGGGTTATTTGCCCAACAACGACTTCGTCGCTGCTCTAATGAGCGGTCTCGGTCGCATTGCCCTTGTGCACAAGAAATACGCGGATGCAGAACGATGGTACGCCGAGGTGGTCGGCCGTTTTGGGAATTCCCATTTTGCACCGGAGGCGATGTACTGGCGGGCTGTCGCGCAGTATAAGGCGACCAACGATCACACGGTGCTGGGCAAAGTCGCCGAGGCACTCCGCAAGACGTACCCGTCCAGCGTTTGGGCGAGCAAAGCTATTCCGTGGCTGCATTAGGGAAGTAACATACCAATCCGAATGTGGCGACCAACGACTGCACGATAGAAGGTCAAGGTTGCTTCCCGTGCGTTCAGGAGCGCGGTCTGAGCAGTGATAACGTTCAGGTACGAATCGATGCCGGAATGATACCGGACACTTGCATCGTCGAGGGTCCGTCTCGCAGAGCCAATCGCGGAGTTCTGCTCTTGCCGATAGTCGGCCACAGTTACATCGTAGGCTGCCAGAGACTGCCGCACCTTCGCGCGGCGCGAGCCTCCGTCGACGATGGTTTGCGCGAGGCTCGGCCCGATCGACCAGACGCGGTTCGGCCAGTTCAGGAAATCCGCCGCCGACCTCCTCTGGAACCCTCCACTCGCGGTCAACAGGAGTTGCGCGGGAAAAACGGGTGGGGAGGGCGCTGAACCGCGCGGGGTGAGCGTCGAAGGGGCGGCTCTTTCATGATGATGGCAGGGTGGGGCACTCTTTTGTTTCCTGATGGCTTTGCGGTGTACTGAAATACGGCGCGGCCCTTTCGTTGGGATCCGCCAGCCCATGAACGTCACAGCCGCAATGCTGTGGTGTTCGCCTTTCCGATTGGCTTGCGCAACTGCGATCTGGCTGAACGGTCTTCGCGGGTCATCGCCCAGCCAAGGCTGAATTGAACAACGCCAATTTGCGGCGAAACTCCTATGGTGCCTTGTCGGACTTTCTTCGACTCGCCTCTATTCCTTAGGCGGATAGCTGCGGAAGATCTTCTGAACAACATCGTGGATCTTCTCGTCGTGTTTTTCAGGGCTGGCGTTCGCGTCGACGTCTCCGCTCGCCATGCCGCGCCACACCATCGCACCGGTACCCGAGTCCACGAGATTAACCACAAGCATGCCCATAAGAACATATTTGGAACCGCTCCTCCAACGCAGGTTCCGCAAACCGTCCGTGAAACCCATGCCGCGAATGTCGCGGTCGAAGACAACGCCGTAGGAGACTAGTACATCTGGATCCTCTCCGGGGCTGACCTTCGTCAGCCCTTTGGCCGACAGTTCCGCGTCGATGGAGCTGACGATGCTCTGGTTCAGGAGTTCGTCCGCCACACCATGGCCGCTCGTCCAGGCATATGTTTTGAAGTGCGCGAAGTCTTCCTTGCTGTAATCATTGGTGATTTCCTGCGCCGCGGCACCCGTGCCCAGCAGGATGAGAGCTGTTACTGCGATGAATGCGATTCGCATTGCGGTTCTACTCTCCTTTGTGCGGACAAGCGTTCCTGTCCGACTTCTTCAAGGCATTTCACCTTCCAAACAGAATCGTTGCTCCTTCGTTCACCTGATTGTTGAGTTGTTGATTTTGCGGACCTGGGCGGTAAGATTCCCCATTTTCGTTTGCCTTTTGGTCGCATCGGTAGCGCCCCATCTTGGCGGGTGACCTTATCAGGGCGGGCGGCTGCGCCTTCTGAGTTCCTGATGCGCCAGACTGCGCCCGAATTTGGGCACGCATGCCCATTGACTGCCCATGTGTCCGCCCGATAGAAACCTGGCTTGCTCGCGACCAGCTTCGTTAGCGCCTTTTGTTGGCGATTGACGATGGCATCGAGATTGCTTGTTCCATGCTGAGCGAGGGGGCAGCACGAGACGCATAAACGGACTCCGCAGCCAACCAGTTCGGAGCGTCACAAAGCGCACAAAACCAGCGCGGCATACCCTCCGTCATTCTGCCCCCGTTTCTGCCCCTCGCCGGATCTCGGGGAGACTTCGAACATGACCACCATTGACGCACCACCGGGCGAATTGAACGTACGCATCCTCTCGTCAATTCTCAACCTGGTCTGTCCACAATGCGGCGGAAGAATGTCGGAATACCAATGTGAAGGAAAATGCGGCAGAAACTGGCTTCCAGAATGGGAGTGGGCAAATCGAACGGCGAAAAGCTCTCTGTGCCGGGCAAGCGTCATCCCATTAGGTAGCGGGACTTGACGGGCGCCTTCAGAGTTCTTCCATTTGGCACCCAAGCCGATCCGCGAGGGAAGTGGGCACGGCCTTCATTCCATCTATCGTGGTGAAAGCGGCAAACCCACTGCGATTAAATCTGTCAATCGTGTGTTTGCCCTGACGCTTACGCCCAAATGTCGTCACCGCCGTCATGCGGGCGGGGACGGGATTCACAAGATAGGCTGTCGCGGGACTAAGTCCAGCTAATTCAGTGTTCGGTCATGCTCGCTGATTTGGTGCCGCACGTGCTCTTCAGAGTTCGGCGGCGTCAGCTAAGGTGACAATTCGACGCGGCGCCGGCGGCAAACAGGTTTTTGCGGAGCTCAACCATCAACGATCGGAGGAAAAGTAGAACAAACGCCGTCTGTTTCTGAGGCAGAGCCTCAGATATTCGAAGAATCACAGAACATCACTGAACGAATCCGAGAGCGTGCCTATGAGCTTTACCAGCTCCGCGGTCAGAGCGATGGGCTCGACATGGATGATTGGCTATTAGCAGAATCACAATTGATCGAAAGACAGCGGGCAAAGGATTCCTAGATGTGAAAGCAGCGAATTCGAGCCTGAACACAAGAATGATGTTTTTGCAATTTGCTGGGGCAACAATCCAGCGCAGAAGGGCAGCGACTAGCAACCTCCCCCAAGTTGCTGCCCTTGTTTGGATTAGACGACTGCGACAACAGCGCAGGCTGTACTCACACTTAAGGAAGGGACGTTCCTATGTTTGTCAATGCTGCTGAGGTTGGTGGTACAACTCGGTCCCAGGCACACACGGCTCACATCGAGTCGTATTGTAGCAACCAAGGAGATATCCTCTTTCGTCTGGCGTACTTAATCACCGCAGACGAAGTGCAGGCAGAAGATTCTGTAATCGCGGCGTACGACTTGGCAGGGCAAGATAAGACGCCCTCTCGCGGCTGGCAGTCGGAATGGGCCAAATGTGCAACGGTAAAGAGCGCAATCCAAGCGCACCTCGCTGACGTTCGAGAAGGCGAAGATCGGTACAAGAGCTTAGATTGCAAGCAGCCCAGACATCGCCCACAGGTAATGAAGCCTGACCTGCCAGCAATGACGGAGTCGATATTGCGCCTGGATCCAGAAATGGTTATCACTGAGATGGATTCACTCGCCCGCGCCATTCTTGTATTGCGCGGCGTACTTGGCGCCTCCGTTCGGGACTGCTCGCTACAGCTCAATGTGTCCTGCGAATCGGTCCGGGCAGTCGAGCGTCGAGTCACCACATGGCTTACAACTGTGCGCAAAAAGCAGCTACTCGTCTTGCAGCGCCCGGCGTGAGTACTGGTGGTTTGCCGTGCCAGTCGCGGATTGTTGATCGGAGTCCGTTCTGGCCAGGTTAGGTGCGCAGAAGCTCACGCCATCGAGCTTAACCTGTTGTGGCCATCACAATGCGATCGCTTTATGCAACCTGGTGATAGCTCGGTCACTGGGTGCTTCCGGAACACCGTCGGCATTTCCCTTCCAATCCTGGACGTACACCTTTTCTCCGCATCTGCCGCAGAACCAGTGGTAACGCCGAACGGCGTTATGTCCAATCTCGGAGCGAACGGCAGTTGAGTTACCGTGAGTGCAGGTTGGAGCGTTCCTCCACAAACGACCGAACAGTTTCATAGTATCGTTCTCCTAGCGGCGGAAAATCGGACATGTATCAAGCTTTGCGCAATTGGAAGACTGGTAACGGCTGAACAGTCCGCCGCCATCGTCATCTTGCCTAACTATCGTTAGACCCCGGCATTTACACAGTGGAGGCGACGTACTTTGGTCTTCATGCTGAACAGAAAGTAACCGTCGAACCAGGCGCCGAAATAGAAGTAATGTTGCAGTTAAAACCACCGGATCTCAAGGCCCCTTCTAAGTCGTGACGTCAAGGTGGAGAACGGTTCGACGAGAACTTAAGGAAGAAAGGACGATCAGGCATGTCTAACAATGATTCAAAGGACACAGGTAAGATCGGTCGCAAGGAAGTTGCTTCGGCAAAAGGAAAGCTCGGGATCATGATTCCGGGTATGGGGGCCGTGGCGACCACGTTTGTCGCCGGCGTAGAGGCCGTGCGTAAGGGCATCGCAAGCCCGATCGGCTCGATGACACAGATGGGCACCATTCGCCTGGGCAAGCGCACAGATGGCCGTTCACCCAAGGTGAAGGATTTCGTGCCCCTAGCTGAGCTCAACGACCTGGTATTTACCGGCTGGGACATCTTCGAAGATGACATGTACGCGGCCGCGGGTAAGGCAGGAGTGTTAGAGCGCTCGCTGCTCGAACAGGTGAAGCCGTTCCTGTCGTCGATCGAGCCGCGCAAGGCGGTTTTCGACAAGAACTACGTTAAGAAGCTCGACGGTCCGAACGTCAAGAAAGGTAAGAACAAGAAAGAGCTGGTCGAGCAGGTCCGCGACGACATCCGCGAGTTCAAGCAGTCGAGCGGCGCCGACCGGTTGGCCATGATCTGGTGTGGATCAACCGAGACCTTCATCCAGCAGAGCGCGGTTCACCAGACGGTGGAGTCGTTCGAGAAGGGACTCCTGGCAAGCGACGAGAACATCGCGCCGTCAATGATTTACGCCTACGCCGCGATGAAGGAGGGGATTCCGTTCGCCAACGGAGCGCCAAACCTGACCGTGGACATTCCGGTGATGCAGGAGCTGTCTCGCCGGAACGAAGCACCGATCTGCGGCAAGGACTACAAGACCGGGCAGACGCTCATCAAGACCATTCTGGCGCCCGGTTTCAAGGCCCGCATGCTGGGGCTGAACGGCTGGTTCTCCACTAACATCCTGGGCAATCGCGACGGTGAAGTGCTCGACGATCCCGGATCATTCAAGACCAAGGAAGAGTCGAAGCTGTCGGTGCTGGAGCACATCCTGCAACCCAAGTTGTACCCCGAACTGTACGGCAACATGTGCCATAAGGTCCGCATCAACTACTATCCGCCACGTGGTGATAACAAAGAAGGTTGGGACAACATCGACATCTTCGGATGGCTTGGCTATCCAATGCAGATCAAGGTCGATTTCCTGTGTCGCGATTCGATTCTGGCGGCGCCCCTCGTGCTCGATTTGGTGCTGTTCCTCGACTTGGCGAAGCGGTCGGCAGCGTTGCGTAGTCTCGGCATCCAGGAGTGGCTGAGCTTCTACTTCAAGTCCCCGATGACGGCGCCGGGACTGTCTCCGGAGCACGACCTTTTCATCCAGTCGATGAAGCTGAAGAATACGCTGCGCCACCTGATGGGCAAGGAGATAATTACCCACCTGGGATTGGATTACTATGACTCACCCCAAATCGAGGAGCATGACTATGTGCGAATTTGACACGGCTCAGACATATAGCATCGCTCTTCAGCTGGACACAGTGTCTCGTAAGGAGTTTGTGGAGCTTACGTACTCTCTCTCCAGTGATGTCGCCATGGTGTCGCCGTTCGTTGATGACCTGATGAGCACGATTAATAGGCTCCGAGTGATGGACGGCACCGAAGTAGATATTGAAGTAGCTTTGCGGGAGGCGCTTTTGAATGCCATGATCCATGGCAATAGGGGGGATCCTGGCAAGCGCGTTTACCTCAGAGTATGCTGCCGTGCAGACGGAGATGTCTCGATGGCCATTCGGGATGAGGGTGCCGGCTTCGAGAGTGATTCTGTACCAGACCCGACTGCTCCGGAGCATCGTATGTCCACTCACGGTCGCGGCATTTACTTGATGCGAGCGTTGATGGATGAAGTATCGTTCGAGGAGGGCGGCAGCGTCGTGCATATGCGCAAAAGCCCAAGCTCACCTCCTTATAAATCGCAGTAACGGTGCGATCAGCCCCGCCAGGGGGTACCTTGCGACTGTCAGACGCCGTCGATCGTGGCGGCCCTTCACAGTGCGGATCTTCAGCCCCAGTGTTAGAAGTTTACTTGGGGGGTGAGCCAGCTTTCAACAGGCCGACACGCGGTATGAGCTTGTACCCCGGGCCTCGTCCCGACGCGATGAAACGCGGATCCCCTCTCCCTTACGAATCTGGCGTGTGCGTTGACCTTGCAGACTGCGTGAGGCACAGCATGCTGTGGATTTCCGGTCTTAACACTTGCAACCAGTGTCGGCTGACTGTTGACATCAACCACAATCATTTTCCGGGTGACCCGTAAAAACAGCTTCGCTGCGCGTTGACCGCCGTGACTGGCGGTGAATCAGGTCCTGGGCGAGCCCTCGAATGGCGGGTTCGCCGTCGTCAACAGCAGCAACGAGTTCGTTGTAAGCTGCCAGATTGTGACGATTTCGCCATTCCAGGTGGCAGAGGAAGAGGTAAAGGGGATCACGATCAGACATAAGATTTCTCGCATATCGACCAGCACTCCTATTGCCAATTGTGCAGCTTCGCCTCTCAGTGACCATCGCCCAAATGTCGGCAGTTATGGGCATTCGAGCCGTATCATTCCTTCCTGTAAGTCGCTCCCTATCAATGACTCACATATTCATGTCCCTTTTGGCCTTAGGCATGCTGATGGAAATGTGCTACATCGACCTCCAGCCTCAAGGCAGGGTGCAATAGAACATCGGTCGTATTTAGCACCGAGGCATTCGCCAGAAGAATCAATAGCTTCTTCTTAAATGAACCATGGACATGGATAGTCAACTTCAAGCAATGCTTAGTGGACAGATTTTCCTATTGTTCAGTGGCACGATCTTCTTCATCATCGGTCTGGTAAGCCTGGCGGTCGCCGCCATTCGAAAGAACAGAGGTGGCGGTGTGGGCGCCTTTGTTTATCTCGGAACCTGGAGCACGATGTACGGTATCCACCGGCTCGCTGAGTGCTCCGCGCTCGTCACTACCTTACCGCACTGGTTGCAGTCATGTGTTCCGTACATCGATACGGCAGTTACTTATCTGCTAATCGTCGCCGCTGCTCTTTCATTTCGGGAGCTTGTCGTCGGCAAGCTGCGGCAGTTTGTAACCACACTGGCCTTGAGCGGCCTACTCATTGCCCTTTTGGCAGTGGTTTGGTTTGTAGTGACTGGCGAAGAATACACTCTGATTCGGTATAACAACCTCATCGGCGCCGGCGTTCTCATCGTGTTGCTGGTCTTCCTTTCAGTCCCTAGCCTCAACCGAAAGTATGGCATGCTGCAGGATCGCGGAGTGCTGCTGATGGGCTGCAGCCTATTCTGCATCGAAGCCCTTTACGTAAGTGTGACGCGGCCTCTTGGACTAGGTCACGATATCGGCAGCAGATGGGACGATCTGGGGTTTGTTGCCTTACTCTCGTCCTTGGCCTATGTGGACTTGCAGCGTGTTTATGCGAACGAACGCCGCTTGTCAATGATTGAGAACGAGCTCGCGATCGCCCGGCAGTTGCAGTTTTCGATTCTGCCGACGACCAAGCCGGAGCTTTGCAAGTTGCACATCGCTGCCGCCTACGAGCCTATGACCGCAGTCGCAGGGGACTTTTACGAGTTTCTGACGTTGGACGAACACCGCATCGGCTTTCTTGTCACGGACGTCTCCGGTCACGGCGTACCCGCTGCCCTCATAGCTTCCATGATCAAAGTGGCCGTGCAGTCAGTTGCTTCACAAGCTGCTAATCCTCCGGAGCTGCTTCGCCAGCTACGGAACATTCTGTCACGAGACTTGCGGGGCCAGTTCGTCTCTGCAGCATACCTCTGGATCGACACCGAAACTGGTAAGGCTCGCTATTCCGCCGCGGGACATCCGCCACTCTTATATTGGTGCGCCGCCGACCGCTCGCTCGCACGCATAACCAGCAACGGGACACTTTTCGGAGTACCTTTTGAGACCGAATATCCAGTGCGTGAGCTGACTTGCTCCCCGGGTGACCGCTTCCTGCTCTATACCGATGGCATAAGCGAACCCGAGAACGAAGTGGGTGAGGCGTTCGGCGACAGCAAGCTGGAAGAGATCGTGCATGACAACCCATCGGTATCCGCCGATGAATTATCACGGCAAATTCTGACGCAACTCAGCTCATGGCGGCCGGCCTCGACTCCGCAGCAGGATGACCTGACTTTGATTGTGATCGAGGCGCTCTAGCTTACGCTTTCTCTGGAACTCGACATGGTTCGATGTCCCAGATTTCCGCTGCGTACTCGGCGATGGTGCGGTCGCTGGAGAACTTTCCCGAGCCCGCCCCATTCAACATGGCCTTGCGCGCCCACTCCTATGGGTTTGTATATAACGCGAGCAGCCGCTCGTCTGCCTCAATGTAGGACTTCAGGTCCGCCAGATGGATGTAATAATCGTGAGTTCGCAACGCGTCGCGCAATGTCTCGAAGGCGCCTGGCTCATTGCGGCTGAAGTGGTCAGAGAAAATCAAGTCCAAAGCCTCGCGGGTCAAACGGCAGGACTGCGACCGAAAAAGACACAGTCTTCTGCATCTGCCCTTGTCATCGCAAGCCACAGGCATGAACCGCTGACGCTCTGGCCCAGGGAGAACTGAAAAATCCCACGTTCACGGTTGAAGAATCCACTGCCGAAATATCGTCAACCGCTTTCGGCAGTCGATTGACAGTTGTCGAATCGCTTTCCTCGCACGCTCCCTAGTTTCAATCACTTACTTGAATGCGCAGCGTGGCATTAGGCGTGCATCGTTTAACTACGATGCAGCCTGGCTTCCGGCCGCCACTTTGTCTTGGATAACGAGTGACGGCAAGCTGATTAGGCCTGGCACAAAGAACGGTTCTCGCAAATAGAGAGTAGGAAATTTTCCAAAGCGGATCATGGCAGAGAGGAAGTCATCATGAAGTTCAAACTGAATTGCGGATTAATCATTGGATTTATTCTGACCGCGTCGATCACCTGGGCCGATTCCTTGGAGCTGAGGAACGGCAGCCTGATCGAGGGCAAGTTCCTGGGTGGCACGGAGAGTGAGATTACTCTCCGGGTCGGCTCGTCGGTCCAGACATATAACCTCGCTGACATCGTCGCGCTCAAGTTTGATTCCGAAATGGCGGCAAGCGATATGCCGACGCGGTCGACCGGGTCGCTTTCCAGCCAATCAGGGATGGTCGATAATGCCGGCATTAGGACACCGGCGCATGTCGCCATCCCGGCGGGAACCGTTATTTGCGTGCGCACTATCGATAACATCGATTCCACTCAAAACCACGTGGCGGATCGTTTCCAGGCATCGCTGGAAGAACCGCTGATGGTGAACGGCAACGTGGTAGTCCCCAAGGATGCCTACGTTTATGGCAGGTTGGTGGAGTCAAAGGAGTCAGGGACGTTCACCGGTAGGTCGCAACTGCGGCTGGAGCTGACGGGGATCATGGTGAATGGACAGAGGGTGCCGGTTGTGACCGGAGAATACGAATTGACCGGCAAGTCGCGCGGCGCGAGCACCGCGAAGAGAACGGTCGGCGGAGCGGCGGTGGGATCGATCATTGGAGCCCTTGCCGGTGGCGGCAAAGGCGCAGCGATAGGAGCAGGAGTTGGCGCAGGGGCCGGAGCCGGGTCAGAAATAATAACGAAGGGCGACCAGGTAAAGATACCCAGCGAGACGCTGCTCGATTTCACGCTGCAGCAGGATGTATCGGTACCGACTCGCCGGAGCTAATTCTTGACAGAGGTTCAAAATCAGTGTGCTCTGACCAGGAATTGCATCGATTGCAGGAGGATTCAGTGAAGCAATTAGGAATTGGCAGGCGCTCTCTGCTTTCAGCGCAGCTAATGCTGATCGTGCTATTTTGTGGATCCGGATGCAACTCAACAAGCTCGGCTCAGACTCAGCTTGCAACATCCAGCATTAACAGTGCGAGGGCGCCAGAGCTCAGCTCAGAAGGTCAAACCTGGCTGCGCACAGCCATTAGCAGTGGCAGCTTCCCCGACTTGCGCTGGCCTGATTTCAGCGATTACAGCCCGCACGTAAAAAAATTCTACGAACTCAACGGAAATTCATTGTGGTGGGTCAAGGGGATGGAGCCGACCCCCCAGGCGCGACAAGTGATTGCACTAATGCTCCAAGCCGACAAAAAGGGGCTCTCCGCAGAGGACTATGACGGCCCCCGATGGAATAATCGGCTGGCCACACTCAAACCTGCGACGCCGCAGCCGATCGAGGCGGATGCTGTGAAATTTGATCTCGCGGTAACGGTGTGCGCGATGAGGTATATCTCCGACCTCCACATTGGCAAGGTGAATCCCAAGCACCTCGCCTTCGCTTTCGATGAGGAGTCCAAGAAATACGATCTGGCTGAATTTCTCAAAGACCACGTTGCGAACGGGCGAGACGTTGCCGGCGCTTTGGCACCAGTGGAGCCGCCCTATCCCGGTTACCGCCATACGATTCAAGCTCTTCAAACCTACACGGAGCTTGCGAAAAGAGATGATGGGAAGCAACTCCCGCCCATAACGAAAACGATTGTACCCGGCGATGCCTATCCCGGCGTCCCACGGATCACGCAACTGCTCCGGTTGGTCGGCGACCTTTCAGCTAACGCCAACGCTCCGGCAGATCAATCAATTTACGACAGAGCGCTGGTGGACGCTGTGAAGAGCTTTCAGCGTCGGCATGGCCGAGATCCGAACGGGCGAATTGACGCTCAAACCTTGGCAGACTTGAACGTTCCCCTGAGCCGCCGAGTCCGGCAAATGCAATTGACGCTGGAGCGATGGCGGTGGTTGCCGCCCATTCGAGAAGCACCCGTCGTTGCGAACATCCCCGAATTTCGTCTACGCGCCTATGACAAGGATTTCAACGTCGCTGTGACCATGAACGTCGTGGTGGGCAGAGCCTATGGGCACGATACCCCGGTGTTTAGCGACACCATGCAATATCTCGTCTTCCGGCCCTACTGGGAAGTGCCGAGTTCCATCACCCGGGGGGAACTCATTCCGCACATTGCTCGCGACCCGTACTATTTGTCGAAGAAGGGATTCGAGGTGGTAGACAGTCGGCAAAATGTCGTAGCTGCGGGCATGGTATCGAGCGATGTGCTCGGCCAACTCCGGGCCGGAAAGCTGTTCATCCGACAAAGGCCAGGTCCAAAGAACGCCCTCGGTCTCGCGAAGTTTGTCTTTCCAAACAGCTACAACGTATACATGCACGACACTCCGGCCACGGAATTCTTCGCGAAGTCCCGGCGCGATTTCAGTCACGGCTGTATCCGGCTGGAACACCCCGCCGACCTGGCTGCCTCGGTCTTGCGCGACAATCCCGGCTGGACTCCGGACCGTATCCGCGCGGCCATGAACGGCAGCACGACGCAGCAGGTCAATCTCGCGCACCCGATTCCGGTCTTGATCGTCTATGGCACTGTTGTGGTGCTGGAAGATGGAGTCGTTCACTTCTACGATGATATCTATAGGCACGACGCCGCCCTGGAGAAGGTTCTGGTGAAGGGCTATCCGTATCCCTGGTGAGAGTTAACTACCACTGGCGCACGTGCCCACGTCCACGTGCACGAAATCGGAACTGCGATAATAACCAACTCCCCCGCGACGCAGGCGCAGCGCGGCATCCCGCACGACCGAGGTCGGAATCCCCGCTAAGCGAATGTCGATGGCTTCCGCCTGCATGTGAAGACTGTGCCGAGCCACTCCCGTATGCGCGCTGCGGGTACGCAGGAATTCGTTGCTCCAGGGCGTGCGGTATCCGCAGATAACGTCGATCTCACCGCCGGAATCGTTCAAGGACGCGGTCAGGTCCTGGAGCAGGTCGAACAAGTGGGGATCGAAATGACGTACCTCTCCCGTGCGATGGTCATGCAGATAGTGGTCGAGCTCAGCCAGCGCTTCCGGCAAGTAAGTATCGCCGCGCCGATAAACGATATCGAGTCGCACAGATCACGCCCGAAGACAAGTCCCGGCTGCAACGACCTTATACTGGCAAGTCCGAGGCCTACGACCTCTATGTGCAGGGGCGTTACTGGTGTTCTAAGCGCAATCAGGAAGAAATCAAGAACGCCATCGACCAGACGGTAGAAAACGTCAAGCTCAGGCCTATGAGAGTCAGGTTCCCTTGCTCCGGAATCCTTACTAAGTACGTCTTACGCCAGATCGCACGCAGTAGCACGAGTCTTCACCGGGCCAGCACGGTAACGTGACGTATAAATCGTCAGGGATTCCCATTTGACGCAAGCAAAAAGTACCAAAATCTACAAAGTACAGGGACGGCGAGCCGTCCCTGTCGATGGCAAAATATGAAACCGAGCCCACCGTGACTACGTGCCAGCGATACCCTTGCTCTGTAGGACGCGGACGACAACACGTCTGTTCTCTGCCTGTCCCTCTGCCGTTTTGTCGTTGCCAATCTGCCGGCTCGTGCCCATCGCTCCGGGTGCCAGGATGTTGGTGGATGAGATGTCTCCGTCCTGGAGCAATATAGCCTTTACGTTCTCGCCCCTGCGTTCGCTGAGCTTCTGATTCACTGCTGGATTTCCAACGGCGGAGGCGTAACCTTCCACCTGAATGGTATAGCCCTTGATGGTTTTGGCCTTTTCTGCCAGAGCGTTCAACTGTGGTATGTACTTCGGATCGATCTTGCTCTGGCCGTTCTTGAACAACACCGTTACCTCGTCGAGGATGTAATACTCATCGAGTTGCCCAAAGCGGGCTATCGCCGCATCTATAACAGCCCTGTTCTTCTGAATCTCCAGTTGCTGAGCAGCCATTTGTTGCTGTTGTGCAACCAGTTGCTCCTGCTGGGCTTTCAACGACTCGTTCTGTTCCTGCAAGGCGGCGTTTTGTTTGACTAACTCTTCCTTGTTTTGCTGGCCCTGTGTCTGCGTTTCGTATACGCCTGCTTGAATTGCCCGCGCATCTTCCAAATCCTTCTCGTCGAACTTAATAGTCTTTGCAACTACTTGCCGCTCTTCGTTATAAGTGCCTTGTACCCGAATTTTGAGTCCGGGGATCAAGTTATCCTGCGAGACGTCCTTTCGAACGGCGTTAAAGGCTCCGTGAAGCTCGCTGATCTGAGTCTTCTGGTTCAGCAGCACGGTAACAGCCGGTGAACTCGACGTCTGGATCATCATCGAGTCGCCCTGCCTGCTCTTGACCAACCCCTCGACTTTGGCCGTTTTTGCGAACGCGATGGTCCCAAAGGCCAAAATCACCACGCATGTCCTCATCAACAACGTCCACTTCCGAATTCCACTAATAATCACAACTATCTCTCTTCTCTGTTGGTTTTGCTCACATCGGAGCTAAACTTCAGTTCGATCCGCTTCTTGGTGCGGAGCAACCATTACTGCGGATGCATACTGCTTGCCAGGTTCCGACTGTCGTGCGCGTTTTGCTAGTCAAACACTTAGTGAAGTAAAAAGGCGTAGTGGACTGCCCGTCTGGAGTCACGCGCCGAAATAAGGGCGACAGCATATTCCCATGCACCCAGCTATCAAATTGCAGACTCAGTCGCGGAATATGCCGCGGGCTGTCGAGGTCACCTTTCCAGCATTGGCTACGAGCTTGGCTGCAAAGTCCGGGTCGCCCGTCAACGCCATCGCGAACCAGTACAGATCTTCCACGTCACCGGACTTTCGCGTTTCAGTATGCAGCGCCACATGACCTCTCGAACCGCAACGTCTCTTCGTAGAACTTTTGTACACGGACTTCATAACTGCGTTTCTCCTTGCAGTGGGATGTTAGATGGCTCCTTGCTGGGTCTTGGCACGCCTGCCGGTTTTTTCAATCGGGTTGAGAACTTGCCGACAGTTCGCTTTCGATCGGCAGTTGCAGGCGTTCACAAACATCGCGGGAGTAGGCTGATTCAGCGATAAACGTCAACCCGATATCCTTAAACCACAACAACACTTCTTCGCCGACGGCGTCGACGAAATTCACCTCCGACAAATCCACAATTAGCTTTGAGGGGAGTCTTGAGTCTCCGATCAGCGTTCGCGCGTGCTCGGCAAAATCTCGGACGAAACGGCCTTCCATTCGCATCTTCATGCAGTCCGGAAGTTCATAGAACTCCATTCGCAACATCTTGGTCTCCATTTCTGCCCGGCCTTCCCAGCCCTACACTATGTCTTTGCAGATGGTGTGCCAGAGTGCGAACGCCGCAAACTATTGAAACTACTGGAGAGAAATGGAATAGCAACTAAAGATGCCGAGTCCTTATGCGGGCACTGCCGCAATTCTGGCAACTACCGTCGAAGAGTCATGCTTGACTCGGGTCTGAGAAGTAGTAAAGGTCCACAGGTGTCATCCGTTATCGCACTTGGACCATGATGATGCGGGAATCGCAGATCATCCCCAACGGTCTGGGGACACAAGTAACCCCGGCAAAAGCTGAGTTCATTGTGAACGGGCATTCCAAACCGCGAGTGCCCAAATACCGGCACTGCGTGGAGGGCAACGAGCCTTCCCGGCAATTACGCCCGCTTGCAACTCATGCAGCTAATGACATTTAGCAGCTTTTATATAGGGATGATCTCTTTGCGTCGTTGGCCACAGGCTTGCAATGACCATACCAGTTCGGCAAGAAGGCCGTTCTTGTGAGTTGAATGTATGGAGGCGGTCGCTCCACAACAGATTTCGTTCGAAGGCCGAATCAGCATCGACAACTCCAACGCGATGCGTAACCGGCTCGGGAAGGCTTTGAAGCTTAAACCCAAGGAGATCGACGTGGATTTGTCGCGAGTCACTTCCATTGACATATCCGGTTTAGCCACATTGCTTGAGGCGACTCGCATCGCGCGGGACCAGGGAACGCGGCTGAGAATCGGCGGGATTCAAGGTCAGGTCCAGCTTCTGTTCGCAATCACCCGCCTAGATCAAATGCTGGACACAGCGGCGGAGGCGCAAAGCGCGTGAATGCGCTCGAACAGGTTGGCGGTGCCGTCGTCCAGAACTTTGCCTACGTTGGTGGCCTGAGCGAGCAGTTCTGGGCGGGAGTGCGTGCACTGCCACGCGTGCTTCCCATGATTGGCAAACGGGGCCGCTGGCAGGCGGCAATACGACAGATGGCCGCCATCGGCGTCGCGGCGCTGCCCATGATCGCCATTATGGCCGCGTCTACCGGGATGATCCTGGCGCTGCAAGGTGCAGCGGAGTTGCGACGGTTCGGGGCTCTTCGCTACGTCATCGACCTGGTAGCCGTCGGCTTTACCCGCGAACTGGGACCCCTGTTGACAGCCATAGTCGTGAGCGGGCGATCAGGATCGGCGTTCTCCGCTGAGATCGGAACGATAATGGTGACCAGCGAGATCGACGCCTTGCGGACCATGGCGCTTGATCCCATCGAGTTTGTTCTGGCCCCTAAGTATCTGGCCGCCATCGTCATGGTTCCCTGCCTCACCATCATGTGTAACGTCTTCGGCATTCTGGCCGGCGCTGGTTTCATGTACCTCAGCACGAAAATGGCGTTGGGTATTTACGTCAAGTACGTGCTCGACTCGATTTTGCTGCGCGACGTTCTATGTGGACTTATTAAGAGCCTTGCGTTCGCCACCATCATCGTTCATGTCGGATGCATGGAGGGCTTCAGGGTGCGGGGTGGGCCCGAGGCAGTAGGTCGCTCGACTACCTCGGCGGTTGTCCGCTCGACATTCCTCGTAATTCTGGCAGACCTGTTTTTCACCGCCTTCTTTTATCTCGCGAGGTTGCAATAGCCATGCCGAGTCCCGTCATCTCCGTCCGCAACTTGAGCGTCAACTATGACGGGCATCAGGTGCTCGACCGCGTAAACCTCGACATTCAGAGCAATGAAATCATGGTGCTGCTGGGTGGCAGCGGTTCGGGAAAAACCACTCTGCTGCGCCACATTATCGGATTGGAGCGGCATGGCTCGGGTACCGTCCTGGTTCGCGATGTGGATATCAACAAGTGTGCCCCTCATACGTTGAAACAGATACGAAGAAAAATAGGGGTCGCATTTCAGGAGTCTGCATTATTTAATTCGCTGTCAACAGAGGAGAACGTCGCGCTGCCACTGCGGGAGCTAACTGACGTTGCTGAGCCGGTCATTGAAATCATGGTGTACCTTTCGCTGGCAGCGGTGGGCTTAGCTGAAGCCGGCAAGCTTACGCCACATGAGCTGTCCGGCGGAATGAAAAAGCGGGCAGCAGTGGCGCGAGCGATTGTGATGGACCCCGACATCCTGGTATTCGACGAACCTTCGGCTGGCCTGGATCCCATCGTCTCGGCGGAGCTGGACGAGCTGATTCTCTTCCTGAAGCAGGCGTTCCACATGACTATTTTGGTGGTCACGCATGAAATACCGAGCGCATTGCGCATCGCGGACCGTATCGCGATGTTGTACAAAGGTTCGCTGATCGCCGTCGAGGACAAGGTCTCCTTTCGGGCTAGCGCTGATCCGCGTATTCGACAATTTCTTGATGGTATCCCCGACAAACTAGGCGAAGTTCCCGCGGTCCAGGAGCATTTGCGCGAATTGTCAGGTATGACAGGAGTCGCAAGTTGAAAAATACTGAAGCAAAAGTCGGCGCTCTGGTCGTGCTCTCGGCGGTAGTCTTGTGCGCTACCGTCTACTTCCTTGGCAGCGCCCAGTTCGGCCGCACGCGAACGCCCTATTACGCGTACTTCAAGTACGCAGGCGGATTGGATCCTGGGACCGACGTCCTGTTCGGCGGAATCAGCGTGGGCAAGGTGACCGCGGTGCGGCCGGATGCAAACGATCCGACGCGCATCGAAGTCGATATTGAGGTCAAGCAGGGGACCCCGGTCAACGCCAAGTCCATGGCCAAGCTGGGCTCGGTCAGCCTGATGAGCTCGCCGGTATTGTCCATCACGACCGGCACGAATGACTCCCCACGGCTGCAAGCGGGCGCTGTGATTCCGACACAGGAGACGGTCAGCCTGGACGACATGCAGCGGGAAGTCGCCGCCATTGCCGAGTCCGCCCAAAAATTGATTACCGCTGTGCACACGGATGTCGACGACATCACTGGCGATACCCGCCAGGTGCTGGCAAACGTCAATGACCTCACCGGCGAGGCGAATCGCCGGCACGTGGCTCAGATACTGGCGAACGCTGATGCAATGATCGCAAGAACATCGCCGCAAATCGACCGGATAGCCACGAATGTAGAGACGCTAACGGCCAAAATGGGCCCGACTGTCGATAACGTCAATTCGACCGTTACCAACGCAAACGGGACCATCACCGTGCTGCGGGACCGGACTCAGACCGATCTCATCGAGCTACAAAAGACGCTCGTTGAAGTGCGCAGCCTGGCCGAGAACTTACAGGCGGTAGTTCATACGAACCAGCAGAACATCCAGTACACGCTCGAGAACATCCGCATGGCAACAGACCACCTGAACGACTTCACCGAATCTGTAAACGAGCGGCCCTGGAGCCTGATACGAATCAAACAGCCAAAGGACCGGAAGGTTCCGAACCAATGATGAGGTACGTATGATAACCAGCGGTGCAAGATTCGCATTCTTCGCCCTGACCGCGCTGCTACTGGCAGGATGTGCCGGCAAGGTGCGCTATCCCGACTATTACGTGCTGGCCTTGGCGCCATCCAAAGTCGCCGCCGGCAACGAAGGCTACAAGCTTCCAGCCGTAGCTGTTCAGCGTTTCGAAACGCCGGCTTATTTACGTCAAGGTCGCATCGTTTACCGGCAAACTCCTGAGCAGATTGGATTCTACGAGTATCACCGTTGGGTCTCCGACCCTGGACAGGTAGTCACGACGGCAATGATCGATTCTCTTCGCGCAGCTGGCGTTTTCTCAACAGTACAGACCTATGATGGCGAGGCGCATGCGCCGTATGTTGTACAAGGACGACTAGAGCACTTGGACGAGGTCGACTATGAAAACGGCGTGCGGGTCGAGGTGAGGCTATTTGCCCAACTCCTGGATACGAAGACCGGCACCGCCATATGGGCAGGCGACACGACAAAGAACATAAATGTCGAGCAGCGCCAGGTGAGATCTGTCGTACAGGCCATGGGACAGGCTACGCAGGACGGCGTCGACCAACTGGTCCAGGACCTAAGAAATCAGCTTTTTGCGCCGACTTTAGCGGCTGACAAATCTACGGTTTCCGCCGCCGATAATCGAGATAGGAGGGTCAAGTGAGTTGCGGTCGGCCCGCGAGACGCGTGGGCCCTGGGCCACGAACTGGAGGGCCGGCGAGTGAGCCTGCCCGCAGCTCACTCGCTCAACACGTCTTTTAGGATTTCGATCTCTAGATGCGACCGCCCCAAGGCACGCTCCAGTTGCTTGATGCGTTTGCTCTGCTCTTCTTCGGCGGGTGCGGCTGCGCTCTCCCAATACAATCATCTCCTGATTTCAGGTTGAGTTTCCTCTATACAGACATCTACAAGTTGCAAATATGCTGCCAACCAACCGGCCTTGCTAAGTCGTTGAAGCGGCGTGCAGGTCTGCCCTTTCTTGAGCGACTGCCCAAAGCTGGGCAGGCTCAAGACTGTTCATGGCTGAAAGCAGGCAACTTACAAAAGACGGGGATTGGCGGTTGGACTGCATTCAGTAGAGCGGAGGCAAACGATGAATTCACTCCAAGTGGAAGAGCGAAGTACTGTAGAGTCGTCTAGCGCGAGCAAGGGTCCGTTCTTGATGTATGTGCTTCTGGCCGTCGTCACGATTTATATCATCATGTCCTTTTACCTTATCTTCAATACGCTTAGCAGACTGGAGTCGACTGAAGCAGGGCAGTGGGCCTCGATTGAAAAGCTGAAGCAACGCCAGAGCCAGACAGAACGTGAGATCACGGCTTCCAATGACGCACTGGCGCAGCGATTGGGAGTCACTGAGCAGGATTTGCAGTGGAGCTTGCAGGTGCGAGCGGACGAATTGCAGCGGCAGCAGCGAGGACTGGCAAAGCGGCTGCATGACCAGGCGGAACAGCAGCAGGAGCAAATCGGTCAGATCAACGGCCAGGTCTCCAACGTGCGTACCGAACTGGGAGGCGCCGAAACGGAGATTGCTGCCACCCGAAACGCGCTGGCGTCGACCAACGCCAAGCTGGATAGCGCGATCGGAGATCTTACCGGGCAAAGCCATTTGATTGCCCGCACCCGCGAAGAGCTGGAACAACTCAGGCACCGTGGTGATCGCAGCTATTACGAGTTCACTTTATATAAAGGTTCCTCTCCGACCCCAGTTTCTACTGTGCGCCTGCAGTTGAAGAAAGTTAATGCCAAGAAGAACCGATTCACCTTAAATGTTCTTGCTGACGACCGCATCGTCGAAAAGAAGGATCGTGGCATTGCCGAGCCGCTGCAGTTTTATACCGGGCGCGATCACCTCCTGTACGAAGTTGTGATCTGGACTACCGAGAACAATAGGGTCACTGGGTATTTGAGCACGCCGAAGTCGGTAACCATTGCGGCATCGAACTAGCTGCTTCTCAGCTATGAAGCAAATAGTACTCTCGGTGAACTAGGCCCCCCACCCCGCCCAAAACCAGGGGCGGGATTGATTGGATAAGGTCGAAGGCTCGCAACTATCCTGAGACGTCTTTTGGATTGAGGAGGAAAGACGCTGGGGAAGGAAGGAGCCTTCGATGTGGATTATAGGATGTGATTTTCATCCCAGCTGGCAACAAGTGGCCTGGCTCGACACCGAGACGGGCGAAACGGGAGAAGCGAAGCTAGTGAACGGCAGCGGCGAGGCGGAGAGGTGGTATCGCCAGTTGCCGGTGCCGTCGTTGATTGGGTTGGAAGCCACGGGCAACAGTCGGTAGTTTGTGGAGATGTTGCAGAAGCTGGGCCACGAAGTATGGATCGGGGATGCAGCGCAGATCCGGGCCAGCTACGTGCGCAAGCAGAAGAACGACCAGCGGGACGCAGCGCACATTCTGCGGCTGTTGCGAGAGGATCGGTTTCCGCGTTTGTGGGTGCCGAGTGCGGAGCAACGGGACATGCGGCAGTTGCTGATCCATCGGCACAAGCTGGTGGAGATCCGGACGCGAGTGAAAAACGCCCTGCAGCACCTGGCGATGAACCGCGGGATGCAGAAGAAGCGACAGTTGTGGAGTACGGCGGGACAGCTTGCGTTTCGTGAGTTGCCATTGCCCGGCTGGGCAGGGTGCCGGCGGCAGGACCTGCTGGAGCTGCTGGCGTATCTGGACAGCAAGATCGCGTTGCTGGATCGAGCCGCGGAAGAAACCGCTCGAAGAGACAAAATGGCGCAGCTGTTGATGACCCAGCCCGGAGTGGGTCCGATCACGGCACTGGCGTTTGCGGTGACCATCGGCGATGTCGCGCGGTTTGCGCGGAGCAAACAGGTGGCCAGCTATGTAGGGCTGGTTCCGCGCGAGCACAGCTCGGGCGGAAGGCAGCGGCTGGGCGGGATCAGCAAGCAAGGCAACCGGTTTCTGCGGCAGTTGCTGGTGGAAGCGGCGCAGAGTGCGGTGCGTTATGACGAGAGTTTGCGGCGGCCATATCAGCAACGCTGCCACCGCAAACCGAAAGGCGTAGCCAAAGTAGCGGCTGCGCGAGTGCCTATGGGGCAATGATGCCCACCCCTCGTTTCATAGGGCTGAAACGAAGATGAAAATGCATTCATACGGGTCAAACGAGTAATGTCAGAAGAGAAGGAAGCGTAATCGACGGTCACGTCAGCGCATTGTCAAACCTTAGGTTCGCGGCTAAATTTGAAACGAAGTACAACGATAAGGACGCTGGGTAGCTTACGAAACTGCCAGCTAAATGGTCAGCTAAACCCACCAGGCATAGCGGTTTTGATGCCCTTCTGGCGGTTGTAAGTCCCTTTAGAATCAATAGGAGGAATGCAATCCTCCCGGCTGTTAACCGGACTCTTCTTTTCCCCAGAGATTTCCTTGCAAGTATGGATACTCACGCGGCGAGTCCCAAGGTGCGTTCACCCGGATTTCCAAACACTAACTGCTGGCCAACTGCTGGCCATTCGTCTGCAAATCAGGTCTCTCAGCGCAAACGAGAAGGCGCTAAGTCCAACAAAACACTTGAAGATGAGTGAGCACAAACAGGGCAGGTAGGTTTAGCAAACCGCCGCCTTCAGCCACTCGGCCACCTCTCCGGGTCAGGCGTGTGAAGAAGCCCGCAGCTACGCGAGCAAAACGATTATAGCAGCCGTCAGCTTCAGGGCGGCAAAATGACAGAGGGTACGCTCGGTCGTTGTTATACAGGGTGTTGGCATCCGCCAGACCTTGCGCAGTGGCTTGTTAGACTATCAGTGAACTGATCGCGCTCGAGTGGCGTTCATACTCGGGTACGGTTGAGTCTTTAGCTATCGCGAAATAGGTCGCAATTCGATCGGCCGATGTGACTCGATTGTTTCCGGCTTCGATTCACGCATCACCAGTCAGTTCGCTTTCTAATCATGAACCACGAACCTGAAGTCCAGCCGAGCCCAACCATCCGCGAGGAGGTCGCCAACGCTCGCCGGATCGTGATTAAGGTAGGGACCAACGTCGTCATGCGCGACGACGGCCGCCTTGCGATCAGCCAGCTCTATGGCATCGCCGAGTCGGTGGCAAAACTGCGGGAACAGGGGCGTGATGTCCTGATCGTGTCATCCGGCGCAGTTGGACTAGGCATGGAACGGATCGGTCTCGCTGTTCGGCCGACGGAACTTTCGCAGATTCAGGCCTGCGCTGCCATTGGACAAAGCCGCCTGATGGCGATCTATGACGACGCCTTCGACAAGCTGGGTTGCCGCACGGCGCAAGTGCTGCTGACCGAAGATGATTTTCGCGATCCTGTCCGCTATAGCAATCTCCGCTCCACCCTAGTGTCGCTGCTATCGATGGGAGTCATTCCGGTTATCAACGAGAACGACACGGTTTCGACTGCCGAGCTCGACCATCCGATAGACTCGCCGGAGCGTGAACGCGTATTCGGCGACAACGACAAACTCTCGGCGCTGGTGATGACCCACATCGACGCCAACCTCTTGCTGTTGCTCTCGGACGTCGACGGCCTTTACACCGCCGACCCACGTGTGGATGGCGCACATTTGATCGCCCAGGTTTGTGGAGTCACCGAGGACGTGGTGAACTTCGCTCAAGGTAAGAATGGGCGCGGGCGGGGTGGAATGTCGACCAAGCTCGAAGCCGCGCGCATCGCCACCGAAGCAAGCGGACTGGCGGTCATCGCTAACGGGCGCCTGGCGCATGTGATTGAAAGGGTCTGCGAGGGCGAGATTATAGGCACCCTCTTCCTGCCACGAGGAACGGAGTGACTCTTTCAGTTCGCGCCATCGCCGAAGCAAGCAAGCGTGCCTCGCGCAATCTTGCATCTTCAAGCCCGGAGCGGCGGATCGAGTCCATCCGTGTCGCATCAAAACTCATCGAGCAGGATCGATCGAGTCTTCTAGAGAGCAACGCGCAAGACTTGGCGGACGCTCGTCACATGCTGGACGGCGGCGAAATCACCGCGGCGACCTTCGAGCGGCTGGGGCTTACGGACAAGAAACTCGCTGAGATGACGCGCTCGATGCTCGCGGTGGCTGAACTCCCTGACCCCATTGGGCGCGTACTGCAACGCACGGAGCTTGACGTCAACCTCGAGCTCGAGAAGATTACGTGCCCGCTGGGAGTGCTTGCCGTAATCTTCGAAGCCCGCCCGGACGCAGTCACCCAAATCAGCGCCCTGGGATTAAAGTCGGGCAATGCCGTAATCCTCAAGGCTGGACGCGAGGTCGAATGCACAGCGTCTGCGCTGGTGACGATCATCCGACAGGCTCTGACACAGAGCGGCCTCCCCGAGGATTCGGTGAGTTTGGTCACAGGGCGCGAATCCGTTCTGCAGTTGCTCGGCATGTCCGACGTGGTTGACATGGTGATTCCGCGCGGCTCGAAGCAGCTCGTCGAATTGGTAAAGGCCAACACGCGTATTCCGGTGCTCGGCCACGCAGAAGGCGTGTGCCACATCTACGTGGACGCCGCCGCCGATGCTGAAATGGCGCTCGCGATCATCGACGATTCCAAGACGGATTATCCAGCGGCGTGCAATGCGGCAGAAACAGTGTTAGTGCATGAACAGATCGCCGGATCGTTCCTCCCCAGGCTGGCGGAACTACTTGGCTCGCGCAACGTGAGGCTTCGCGGGTGCGAGAAGACTCGCGCAATTCTAGCCGGCCAGCCGGTGGAAGCAGTCGCTGACGCCGAATGGAACACAGAGTACTCCGACCTGGTTCTGGCAGTGCGAGTCGTCAACTCGATGGACGAAGCCATCGAACACATTCACACCCATGGGTCGTCCCACACGGAAACCATTGTGACCGATGATGCGATCGTGGCTGAGCACTTTCTGGCGGGCGTTGACGCGGCAGGCGTATTTCACAACGCTTCAACTCGGTTCGCAGACGGATATCGTTACGGCTTCGGCGCCGAAGTGGGCATCTCGACGAGCAAGCTTCACGCGCGCGGTCCGGTGGGACTGGACGGCTTGACGACCTACAAGTACGTTCTGCGAGGAACCGGACAACTTGCGCGCGACTACCAGGGGCCGAATGCCCGGCCGTTCACCCACAAACGACTGCCCACGGACTCACGTCCCGATTAAACAGACCCGCGATCTCAGGGCGCGGTCAACACTGTCTGATACGGATCTAAGATGAGGCGCTTCACGCCGGGAGGTACCGGCAGACTAAAATGCGTCTCCTGTCCTTCAGCGAATACACGGCCCAGATAGACCTTGCTTTCTCCCACCACGCCGTACACCGGAACACTGGTCACAAGGTCGTCGGGTGCATCAGTTTGGAGCAGAGTCGCAGCGACGACCGGCTTTCCCGTCCGGCTCGAGAAGCGCGCGTCTTTAATGTCCAATCGTGGAAACGCAGTGCCATTCACCCATCCATCGAAGAACCAGTCCAGCGACTTGCGGTCTTCGAACCATAGGGACTTCGGAAGCACCTGCTCGACCGCCCGCTCGAAGTCGGCATTGGTGATTTCCTTGCCCTGGTATTGGTCATACAAGTTTCGTAACAGTGCGAGAAACGCCTCGTCGTTGCCCTTTGGATTTTGCGGTGTCCGCGAGGCATCGCGGAACATCGCGCGCAGCATGTGAAGCAACCAGGTGCCGCGCCCATATGTGATGAACTCATAGCCATTGGGAAACTTCGAAGAGCTGAGCCTAATTCCCAGAGTGACCGGCCCAGCCTCCACATTGCGCGGTCCGTCCTTTGACTTGGCCGCGAGCAGGAGCCGATAGGCCTGCAGCATCATCTGCACATCGGCGGGATGCCTCGGCTCCATCAGCACCAGCGCCGAGTAGTTAGCGATGGCTTCCAGCAGCCATTGCTCGTGGTAGCTGGCCCACGAAACCCGGTCGCCAAACCACTGGTGCGCGACCTCATGAGGCATCATCACTTCCCCGAAGAGCACATTGTCGGCAGGCGAAATGTGCTGCTCTGCCCGCTGTGCCGAGGTCAGATACACATAGCTCGACAGGAAGATCATGCCCGGCCAGCCCTGACTGTCAGCGCCTGGACGCTGGGTCAACGCGAGTGAGCTGAAAGGGTATGGACCAAACAGCTTCTCGAGAGAAAGGATCGTATCGGCTGCCTTCGTCGCGAGCTGGGCACCACCAACCGTCGGGTTCGGAAATGCTCCACCCTTGATAATCGAGGTAGCGCCTTCGGGAGGCATCGGAGACTGCGCGGTCGGCACCATGTCGAGCTGCTCGGACTTGGGCATTTCTTTTTCGACACCGCGTGTTGCGTAGGAGTCGACCATAATCCCACCCGCCTTGGCCGTGGTCTTCACGTACCGTCCGAGGTTGAAGCCGGCAATCGGGATAGGGCGTTCGCTAATCCAGTGCCCTACCCATTGAGTTCCTGATTGTTCGAGCGAGACCTGCCTACCCGTTGCGACCAGCGTCCAATTCTGGGGAAAGCGAAACGTGATGTCATAGTTCGCCATGGCGATGCCGCGGTTCGGGTACCAGGTACCGCGCGCGCCCACGTAGAACAAGCCTCCTCCGGCGTCAGACAGCACCGATCCCGCGTAAACGAACTTCAGTTGCAACGGCGTCCCGAGCTTGAGAGGTTGCGGGAAGACTACGGCCACCAGGTCATTTCCCCGCCGCGATAACTCACCGCCTTCAATGGCCTCATTCTGAATGAATTCCAGCGGCCTCCCATCCGTTTCAACCGCCTTGATCTGCAAATAGCGCGACAGTTCGAACATCATTATGCGGGCGCCATCCTGCCTGACGGTCCCATCGAGCAGGGCATCGGCTGTCAGGCCCAAGTTGGGATCGATCGCGACGTTGACGGTGTACTTCGTCGCCTGAAAAAGGTCCCGAGTGAAGGCCGGTCCAGTGGGCCCGTGAAATCGGGAGTCGGATAGCGCGTCGTTGCGTGCCGACCTCATCGGGAAACTCATCCACAAGTCGTAGTACGTTTGCTCGCGAACGGTTGTGGTTTGACCAACAATGATTTGCTCGGGACTGCGCGTGTCAAAGTAAACGTCGAAGACGCCCAGTTGTCCGCCAGACACTCTGGCGTGCAACAGACGATCGGGTGCGGCCGAAGACCCTCCCGCGCCTTCTGTAGGCTTGGCGCTGGTGAACGCAATCGTCAACCGCATCGCGTCCATGGATGCGAGCCGCTGCGCCAGCGCATTGTTGTGCGCGGCGAATGCCGGCCCATCCTCCGCGGGACGGAGATATTGTTGCAACTCGTTCGCGGTATCGTCGTTGAAGCGCAGATACACGGAAGAGAATTGCGTTTCCAGAACTCCCAGGTTCGTGAACAGCCCCAGCGAGGCGCGTTCCCTGCGGTCAGGAGGGCGGACCAGCACTTCTCCCTCGCCCTCAAAGTAGGCGCCGGTGATTCGTCCGTCGACGCTTTGCGTGAACGCGATGGTGCCGTCGTTGAGCCATAGATGAATATCGTCGCGATCTATGGCTGCTTCGCGGATCTTGTACACGCGCTGAGGATCGAGCCCGACATCGCGCAACGCGCGATAGAGCGGCAGGGCCGGGCCCGAGGTTAGCGGCAGAGTCTGCGCTTGCGCTACGGTGCAGAACAACACAGCCAGGGTTGCCGAGAGTGCGAATCGTGAATACGAGATGCGCTGGAGTGCCATTAAGGGAAAGTGCGACGGATTCGAGAACTTATGCCATTCAGTCTAAGCCAACACGACCGGCATTTCACACAGTTACGGACGATAGGCCCGGGACTCATGGCTAAATGCGAATGCTCGAAACTTCTTTCGGTGTGACGTGTTCGAAACGAAGAAGCACGGTCCTCGAAAACCGTTCATCGTTCGGGCCGTCCTGCGGGCAGGGGTTTTCCACGCGTCACATAACGTCACCAAGGTGAGTTACGAAAGTCGTACGGGTTCAGAACACTCAATGTTGGCTGAATGGACCGCTCGGCGCTAAAATTCACTCTGGCTGAAAAGCAGATCCGATGGACAAGGCGCGCGGGGTAGTATCGCACCTCGAGAGAGCACGGTTTTGCGAAGCGGCCGAGGCTGAATGCAGGTAGAATAGAAGACAGTGTCTGCACCCATTCCAGGTGAATCTGCGCGAGTTGGCCCGTCTGCATTAGGTAATGGATGAACAAACCCGCAATTTTTTTGTTTACGTTTCTCGGTAGCGCTGCATTGCTGTTTGGACAGCAGGGCCAGGCGGCCCTGCCAGCGGGATCCGTCCCTCCCGCGGTAGCTACACCTGCGCCCGCTCCTACCCAGCCGAGCGACATGACAGTGGTTGAGGAGATCATCGCCCGCGTCAATAACAGCATCATCTCGCGTTCTGACCTGCGGCACAGCGAAGAGCAACTGGCGGCCGAACAGGCCAAGCAGGATCCCAACGTTCCGGCGGAGAACCAGCCGCAGCAAAAAGACCTTCTGCGCGACCTGATCGACACCCAACTGCTCTCGCAAAAAGCTGAGGAGCTGGGCATCAGCGCCGACACCGACGTAATCAAGCGCCTCGATGAGTTGCGCAAACAGATGCATGCTGAGTCCATGGAAGATCTGGAGAAAGCCGCACAGGCCCAGGGTGTGTCGTTCGAGGAGTTCAAGCAGAGTCTAAAGAACAGCATCCTCACGCAGAAAGTCATTCAGCAGGAAGTGGGCGGCCACATTAGTGTAAGCCAGCAGGAAATACAGGAGTTTTACGACCAGCACAAGGCTGAGATGCAACGGCCCGAGCAAATCAGGCTCAGCGAAATCCTGATCTCGACGCAGGCACCTCAGCCTGCGGGAGGACAGCCCGCCAGCCCCGAAGCCTCGAGCGACGAGGTCGTCGCCCAAGCTAAGGCCAAGGCAGACGCGATTTATGCCCAGTTGCAGAAGGGCGCAAAGTTTGACGAAGTAGCCACCAAGAATTCCGCCGGTCCTACCGCTGCCCAGGGAGGCGACCTGGAATACTTCAAGCGCGGGACGCTCTCGAAGCAACTCGAAGACCAGGTTTTCGCCCTGAAGGTTGGCCAATTTACAGAGCCTATCCGCACCAATCAGGGCTGGGTCATCCTCAAGGTGACGGAACATCAGTCCGAGGGCATTCCGTCCCTGAAGGAAGTTGAACCGCAGATCCAGGAGCGTCTGTACATGTCGAAGATGCAGCCTGCGTTGCGTGAATACCTGACCAAACTACGGGAAAATGCCTATATCGACATCAAGCCACCTTATGTCGATTCAGGCGCCAGCCCCAACGAGACGCAGCCGATCTACACCACCGCCTCAGCCGCGGATGACGCGAAGAAGGCCAAGAAGAAAAAGAAGTTCATCGTATTCTAGCGGTCTCAGGCTGCTGCCAGTCCTTAGCGACATGATTCCCCACTGCTTTGCGGTACGATAAGCGTTCGGCTATCGTTTAATTTCCACGATTTGGCATCGAGGTTTCCCGATGAAAGACTTCTACATCCGCGACTGCCAACAGCACGACAGCCAGACCATTACTTCGAGCTTCGTGGTCGCTTCCAAGCTGGTAAAAAACAAGAAGAACGGCGAGCCTTACCTTGCTGTCATCCTGGCCGACCGCACGGGGCAGTTGCAGGCCAACATGTGGGACAACGTCCCCGACTCTATCAATGCGTTTGAGCAGGATGACTTCGTCAAGGTCAAGGGCCTGGTGCAGAAGTACAACGGCCGCTGGCAACTTACGCTCCATAAGGTACGCAAGCTGGGTGACGCGGAAATCGATTATACCGACTATCTGCCCAAGACCTCGAAGGACATCGAGCAGCTCTGGCGTACCCTCGGAGAGTTTGTCGCGACCATGGAAAACCCATGGCTGAAGCGGCTGGTCAACGATTTCATGGGCGACGAAGCTATCGCCACTTCGTACAAGAACGCTCCCGCAGCCAAGACCCTGCATCATGCCTATGTCGGCGGCCTGCTTGATCACGTGGTTTCGTTGTTTACCATGTGCGACCTCGCGTCGCGTAATTACCCACAGGTGAACCGAGACCTGCTGTTTACTGGCGCGTTCCTGCATGACATCGGCAAGATCCACGAGTTGGCGTATCAGCGTTCCATTTCGTACACAACCAAAGGACAACTGCTGGGCCACATGATTATCGAATTGGAGATGCTGCACGAAAAGCTTTTCGCCATCCCCGGTTTCCCTGACGAGCTGAAGATTCTGATCGAGCACCTGATCATCAGCCATCACGGGCAATACGAATTCGGCTCGCCCAAGCTGCCGATGTTCCCCGAAGCGCTCATGCTGCATTACCTCGACGATCTGGATTCCAAGATGGAAAGCATGCGCGCCCAGTTTGAGCGTGAAAGCGAACAGGAAACCGCGTGGACCAGCTACAATCCCTCGCTCGGGCGTCCCCTGTTGAATAGTGCGAAGTTCCTGGAAAAGCGCGAGCCGGCGTCTCATGTGGCACCGCCCGGAAGCCCAGCGGTAGAGGAC
Organism: uncultured Acidobacteriaceae bacterium; assembly: GCA_963699185.1. Classification (GTDB taxonomy): domain Bacteria; phylum Acidobacteriota; class Terriglobia; order Terriglobales; family Acidobacteriaceae; genus DASRAA01. The sequence goes on from OY969419.1 coordinate 5,197,397, forward strand.
ACGTCCGGCATACCAGAAGAAGCTGCCACGACGGGGGGGCCAAAATCGGAAGCGGTTGACGCTCCGGCAACTGTCGCTGGTGAGCAAGAGCCTGTGTCTCCTCTCGATGCGCTGCAGCGTAAGTTCGCTTCCCACAAGGTCACCACCGCCGGCGTGAAGGTCGAGTAGCCAGCTCACGCCCCAACGAACGGCTAAACATGCTCGATTTCTCCCAGTTTGAATATCTGTCGTTCGACTGCTACGGAACCCTCATCGATTGGGAGTCAGGCATTCTGGGATACTTGCGCCCGCTGCTAAAGGCCAAAGGCTGCGATGTTTCTGATGCGCAGATTCTCAATCTCTACTCCGAATTTGAACCACACCAACAAGACCTGGCTTACCGGCGCTACCGCGAAATTTTGGCCTTGGTAGTGCGCGATTTTGGACGCGAATTTCGTGTCGACTTCACCGAAAAAGAGGCCAGCGGCCTCGCCGACTCTATCGATGCATGGAAGCCGTTTCCCGACACCGTACATGCGCTACAGCGCCTCAAATCCCGGTACAAGTTGGCCGTGCTCTCCAATATTGACGACGACCTGTTTGCGTCCACGGCACCAAAGTTGGGAGTGGACCTCGATTGCGTTGTAACCGCACAGCAAGTACAGAGCTACAAACCGTCCATCCTCAACTTCGAGACCCTCCTGGATCGGCTGCAGATTGAAAGAGGCCGGCTGCTGCACGTTGCGGAAAGCCTCTATCACGACGTGATGCCCGCTCAGGCGTTGGGAATCGCGACCGTCTGGGTCAATCGCCGCCAGGGCAAGCCGGGCGCGGCCACCCGAATGGTGGCGGCCCTGCCTGATCTCGAAGTCCCAACCGTCGCGGCCCTGGCGGATTTAGCTATTCGCTAGGCTCGATCATCCGCCCACAAATGGGATATCTTGAAGTCATCCTATGAATCTCACTCCTAGCGCGAGGCATCATTACTAGACCAATGAAAATACTGGTTCCTACTCCACTGCGTCAGTATGCCGGGAAGCAATCCGCCGTCGAAGTGCCTGCGGCCACTGTCGGCGAGGCTTTGAACGGACTTACGTCCGCCTACCCCGACCTCCGCAAGCACCTGTACAGCGATGAAGGCAAGCTGCGCTCCTTCGTCAACGTCTACCTCAACGATGAAGACATCCGGTACCTCCAGAATGACGCGACTGCGGTGAAGGACGGGGACACGCTGTCCATCGTTCCATCGATCGCAGGCGGGAGGAATTAGGACCGCCATGGCAGGCATTGCAGAAAAGGTCGCCTCGCTCAGCAACGACGAGATCCTGCGCTATTCGCGCCACCTGATCATGCCCGAGGTCGGCATGGAAGGTCAGCTGAAGCTGAAGCAGGCCAAGGTGCTCTGCATCGGGGCGGGCGGGCTGGGATCGCCGCTCGCCCTGTATCTGGCTGCAGCCGGAGTGGGCACGCTGGGCATCGTCGATTTCGACGTGGTTGACTTCACCAACCTGCAACGCCAGGTCATTCACGGCACGAGCGACGTTGGACGCAAGAAGCTCGACTCGGCTGCCGAGACCCTGAACGAGATCAATCCCACCATCGAGGTCCGCAAGTTCGATACGCGCCTCTCCAGCGCCAACGCTCTGGATCTGTTTCGCGAGTTCGACATTGTTGCCGATGGGACTGACAACTTCCCCACCCGCTATCTCGTGAACGACGCTTGTGTCCTGACTGGCAAGCCGAATGTTTACGGCTCGATCTTCCGCTTCGAGGGACAGGCCAGCGTTTTCGCAACTAAAGAAGGTCCGTGCTACCGCTGCCTGTATCCTGAACCGCCCCCGCCGGGACTCGTGCCGTCGTGTGCTGAGGGAGGAGTCCTGGGCATTCTGCCCGGGCTGGTCGGCATCATCCAGGCAACCGAAATCATCAAGCTGATTCTGGGCTCGGGCGAGCCGCTGATCGGGCGGCTGTTGCTGGTTGACGCGCTGGCCATGCGCTTCCGCGAATTGAAGCTTCGCAAGAACCCCGACTGCCCGGCGTGCGGAACGCATCCGACGGTTACAGAGCTGATCGACTACAACCAGTTTTGCGGCATCCGTGGCGAAGAGGCTGCCGCTCCTAGTACCATGCGGGATATGACAGTCGAAGAACTCAAGCAACGCCTCGATAAGGGCGACGACCTGTTCGTACTCGATGTGCGCGAGCCTCACGAATACCAGATCTGCAACATCGGCGGACACCTGATTCCGCTCAATGACCTGCCCAAACGCGTCAGCGAGCTGGATTCCAGCCGGGAGATCGTGGTGCACTGCAAGATGGGTGGCCGGAGTGCCAAGGCGGTCGATTTTCTGAGGCAGTCGGGATTCAGCCGGGTGCATAACCTCGCGGGCGGAATATCCGCCTGGGCCGAGCGCATTGATCCCAAGGTTCCCAAGTACTGAAAAGCAGTTGCCAGTTGTCAGTGACTGGGTAGCGAACTTGGTGGGGCGGCTACTGCTGCTTTTTTCCTCTCTTGACACACTCCTTTCCGCCAAGACTATCGAAAATCGCTGATTCACGGTTGTTGAGAATCAACGGTTTGGGAGGAAATTATTCGCAAACAACTGATTCTATATGGAGTTATACGTATCCATTGCTTCCTGTTGGAGTTAGCGGCTATTTTTCCGGCGTACTTCGGCGGGCCGAGGTTCCATTCTGGGAATTGTCAAAGAGCTATCTCGTCCGACGCCAAGGCGCGAACCCGGCGGAGACACTAGTCCCGGCCTCACAGATCCGTTGTAAGGGGTGGCGGAGGTGGAATACCAGAGAAATCGGGCGGCGGAAGAAACGAAAGTAACCAGGGAGTTCGGAATCCGGATCGCGGCGGGAGAGGTCAATCCCTTCAGGTGGTGCGGGCCAGGGTGCAGACTCTCGTCTTATCTTAGTACGGCCGTCTGGCCAACTTCAGGTTTGCCGACAAACCGGAAACTGACGTCAGGCACCCTGCAGACCCGTATGACTTCCGCGTTGTCAACAACACACAAACTGATCGGCTCGGTAGTATCGTTTACAGGGGTGAGACACCCCGAAGGCTTCGGGCCGAACTGACCGAGCCATTCGGGCCGCGGCAGTGTTTAATCAGGGAAACCGTAGAGCCCGCAATTTCTTTGGATCCGCGAAGTTGTGGCTCTTCAAGGGTTGGGGGGTAACAGTGAGGTGGACGGCTCAGGCCTGTATCTACTATGTTGTTACCGCCTTGGTTGCGTTTGCGTTGTCTTCGGGGTACGCACTCGCCCAGACGAGCCTCGCAGAAGAGTCCCGACAGTCGACAGCCGCGTCGACAAGGTCACCGCAGAGTTCTGTACCGACCTTTCAAGCACATACCGACCTGGTCCTTATCCCAGTGACCGTAACCGATAACGTGAACCGGTTCGTACTCGGACTTGAAAAGGAGGACTTCGAATTGTTCGAAGATGGCGTGAAGCAGAACGTCACTCTTTTCTCCGATGAGGACACGCCGCTCTCGGTCGGGATGGTGTTCGACAAGAGCGGCAGCATGGCCAATAAGCTCGGCGCTTCTCGCAACGCTGCCACACAGTTGCTGAGTGCATTGAACAAAGACGATGAAGCGTTCCTCGTCGAGTTCGCGGACCTGGTCAACGTGTCGATCGGATTCACAAGTCACATGGAGGAGCTTCGCAGTGTTCTTACGCATACTCAGGCCGGAGGGCAGACCGCGATGCTTGACGGCATCGACACCGGATTACTCGAGATGAAAAAGGCGAAGAATTCCCGCAAGGCAATCGTGATCGTTTCTGATGGAGGAGATAACCGCAGCCACTACACTGCGGCCCAGATTGAATCGCTGGTTCGCGAAGCTGATGTGCAAATCTATGCTATGGGTGTTTTCGAACCGGTTATCACTTCCTTGCTGACGCCTGAGGAGATCTCCGGACCGCGCTTGCTGTCCGAAATTACGTCACAAACCGGGGGACGGGCCTTCGCCGCAGCGGTTCCGGGCGATCTGCCGAGCGTTGCAAACCGGATTGCGGTTGAATTACGCAATCAGTATGTGCTGGGCTACTACCCCAAGAATAAAGCGAGGGACGGAAGGTATCGAAACGTGGAGGTAAAGGTGTCGCCACCTCCCGGTCTTGGTTCCCCTATGAAGGTGCACTGGCGACTGGGGTACTACGCATCGAGCCAATAAGTTTGCCTGTAACTACCGATGAATGGCTGGGTGCGCGCCGGCGGGTGAAGCGGGGTGCACCGGAATCGGGTGCGGGGAAATCGGGCTCGCTGGTGCCGGGTGCGGCAAAACAGGAGCCACGGGCGCGCGGTACGGCGAGATAGGCCGCCCAGGTATTGGGTTTCCAACGGGAGAGTGGATAGGGCTAACGGGCAAACCACCGTAGTGCGGCAAACGAACGGGCGTCGAAACCCCACCTGAAATCAATCCCAATGGGAGGGGCAGGTAGGTGTAGCCAGGGAAAAAGGTATAACCGGGAAGGTACACGGAGTTGAAACCCGGCTGGTATGTGCCTACAGAGTTGTAGATCGCGGATGAGCCAGGCCCAACCGAGGGAAGACCGAGCATCGGAAAGTAAGTAAAACTGTCGACGTCCGAATTCGACAGGCTGAGTGTTGCAGGATCCTGAATGTTGGCCGCGATGGTATTGTCCGCGAAAATCGATTGTTGGCGGCCTTCGGCCCATTGACTCAGCGCATCATGAGGAGGGCGGGCTGATCGGGTCGGCACGAGCACAGGCGCGAACGGCACATCCATACCTGGGCCAACCAATTGCGCCTCCTCCTTCTTGCCTGCGGACACTTCCGCCTTCCCCTGGAAAACCCACAGGCGCGGCGGATCAGAATCGATTCGGTAGACGCCCTGCTCGGAGGAGTGCACGCTCCAATTCCTGAATAGCAAGGTCACCGATGTACCCGGGCCCGGCTCGGCAGAATCGACGATTGCTGACCCTGCCAGCAATTCGACACGAGTGTCAGAGAGTTGGTTCGAGACCATGCGGATCGTACTTCGCGCTCCAACACGAATGAACACGCGAGGCGTGAGTAAAACTTCGGCACGGCCTTCCACCGTGCGCAGTTCGGCGCCCTGAGGCACGCTTGGAAATCTGCCTGGATGCGATTCGAGCGGCTGGTCGCCTACGTACACAGCCGCTTCAAAAAAGTGGACTACCCCGGAATGAGTGGAGATCACTGATTGACCGACAGCGGGAAGCGCAAGGAGGCTGAGTGCAGCAAGGATTGAAAACGCGTATGCGCGACCGTACGCCATAAAACGGCCTTTGTTGGACAACTATCTGCCTATTCACAGCTTGCGTCAAGCTTTAGCAGCGTCATCGACAGAAGAGCGCCCTGCCACGGTGAGTTGCTGGGAATATCTCGCGTCCTTGGCGGCCTTGTGCACCGCCAGCGATAGAAAGTCATTGCCGTCGGCGTCTTGTCGTACCTGGTGACACAACGCACGCGCGAAATCGGAATCCGGATGGCTCTCGGAGCACAGCGCGACGACGTATTGAAAGAGATCGTCGGCGAGAGCGCCAAACTCGTCCTGGCGGGAGTTGCCGGCGGGTTCGTGGGGTCTGTTCTCGCGACGCGAGTCATGACCGCGCTACTAATTGAGGTAAAGCCCACCGACCTGTTGACGTTTCTGCTTACGGCGGGCTTGCTAGCTGCAATCGCCATGCTAGCTAGTTATCTTCCGGCGCGGCGTGCGAGCCTAATTGATCCTATGTCCGCAGTGCGGTATGAATAGAAACGATGCTTGGATAACGGGCTACACGGAAGTAATCCGTATTGTCCAAGAGGTCTTCACCCGAATGTGAACCCTCCACGGGCCAGAAGTCCGCTTGTAGGACGTTCCGCCAGATGGTAACGATAAACGCCCTAGGAACCATCGACTCCGAGTTTCGTCCATGCGTCGTCCACATTCGCGTCAGTTGGTGCAAAATCGCCTTATCGCAAGTAATTCGCACTTAGCCGCTCGTCTCACTGCAACTGCACTTTCACGCTGAGCCTGCCTTCGTCGGCAACATAACTTGAAGCTTTAGCCTATGTCCTGGAGGACTTCATGAAAATCGCCGTCGTTGGAGCCACCGGGATGCTGGGGCAGCATGTAGCGCGGCATACGCTTCGCGCAGGGCACGACTTGATCGCGCTGTATCGAAATCCTCGATTGCTGAGCTCATTAGCGGACCTGCGCTGCGAAGCTCGCCAGGCCGATCTAGATGATGTCGATTCTCTCCGTCGCGGACTTCGGGGGGCCGATGCGGTGATCCACTGCGCGGCATACTATCCTGGCGCTCCAAAATCGATCAGAGAAGAGTTGGCAACAGCAGCGAGACTGAGCAACAACTTCTATAAAGCGTGCGCTGGGCAGGCGTTGAAGAAAGTTGTGTACGTGGGAGCCGCTATCGCGCTGCCCCGGAGCTCCGACGGAAAGCCCAGTGACGGGTCACAAAGTTACCTAGAAAGACCACACAATCAGAACGTCTATTTGCAGGTGAAATGGGCACAGGATACGCTGGCCCGACAAAAAGCGGCGGAAGGAATGCCGGTGGTCGTCGGTATCCCATCGATGACGTTCGGCGAGTACGACCCCGGCAACAGTACGGGGAGCTTCGTCATCGAGATGGCAAATCGTACGCTTCCAGGTTACGTCGCCGGAAAGCGGAACGTCGTCTATGCGGGGGACGCTGGACGCGGGCTGGTACGGGTCTGTGAGGATGGGCATCCTGGTGAGCGCTATCTTATTTGTGGAGAGAATCTGACCATGCAACAGCTCATGGCAAAGATCGCTACGGTTACAGGGGCTCCCGAACCCAAGGAGATTCCTCTGGCCGCAGCCAAGCTGGTTTCGGCGTGGCAGACTTTTCAGTACAAGCATTTGCACGGCCCGGTTCCGAAAGTATCGCCCAGTGCCATTGCGGTGATGTCTTCTGGTCAATACCTGGACGGCTCCAAGGCGGCCCGTGAACTGGGATATCGACCCGAGGTCTCTGTGGACGAAGCCATCCGAAGAACATTTGAATGGTTTAAGTCTCAAGGAAAGGTGAAGATCCGTTAGCCGAAATCCCTGGCGGCTCTACCTTAGCGCTGGCGCGTTGCGTCTCGACCCCCTGCCTTTATATACCTTGACAAGTATATGCTCTGTGGAGTATATAAAGAACGTGGGATCCGCCTTTGAAATCATCGCCGAGCCGAACCGCCGCGCGATCTTGGGCCTCCTGGCCTCGTCGCAACAGTCGGTGGGAGAGATCGAGCGTCAGCTTCGTATGCCGCAGCCGACCGTCTCGAAGCACCTGCGCGTGCTGCGCGAAGCCGGTTTCGTGGAATCCACGGTGGACGCACAGCGCCGTCTCTACCGGCTGAAACCTGAACCGCTTCAGGAGCTGGATGCCTGGCTGGCCCAGTTCCGCCGGTTCTGGTCCCCTTACGTGGATGCTCTCGAACGCCACCTCGACCGCATGATCGATGACAAAGCAACACCAAAGAAAAACAAGACAAGCAGAAAACGACGCGGCCGAAACCGCGAGCGTGACAAAGGAGAATCGAAATGAAAATCAAATTGACCAGCGTATACGTGGACGACCAGGACAAGGCCCTGCGCTTCTATACGGAGGTACTGGGCTTTGCCAAGAAGGCCGATTTCAGTCAGGGCCCATTTCGCTGGCTGACCGTGGCCTCGCCTGAGGAGCCGGACGGCACTCAGCTGCAGCTGGCGCTCAACAACAACTCCGCGGCCCAAGCGTATCAGCAAGCGATGTTTCAACAGAGCCAGCCCGCGGCCATGTTTTTCACCGACGACATTAAGGGCGACTACGAGCGGATCAAGTCCCGCGGCGCCGAGTTCACGATGCCGCCCACCGACGTGACCGCCTCGACCATTGCGATGCTGAACGATACCTGCGGCAACCTCATTCAGCTCACGCAGCTCAAGCGCTGGTAGGGCAGACGTTCAGACGATCGCCGCCGGTGGACGCCCATATCCACGCTGATGTAAGGAGAAGAAGATGACCTATCCCGAACAGTACACACCGGGTCCGGCCGGCGGGGCGCGGATACAAAAGGACCGGGGAGAAAACGGTGAAGATAAGTGGACACTCATTTTCGTCCGAGAACTGCGCCACCCGCCGGAAAAAGTCTGGGAGGCGCTGACCGACCCGGCGCATCTGCGCGAGTGGGCTCCCTTTGAGGCCGATGGCAGCCTGGGTACGGTTGGAAACACGGTGAAGCTCACCACGGTGGGAGCACCCACGCCCCGTGTTACCGAAACCACCGTGACGCGAGCAGACGCTCCCGAGGTGCTGGAGTACAAGTGGGGTGACTTCGATATGCGGTGGGAACTCGAAGCCCTGGGTGGCGGCACGCGCCTGACGCTGTGGACCAACATCGGTCACCGCTTCATCGCAATGGGTGCTGCCGGCTGGCACATTTGTTTCGATGTTCTGGATCGGCTTCTCAACGGAACTCCTATCGGCCGCATCGTCGGCCCCGAGGCAATGAAGTTCGGTGGCTGGCAGCGATTGCACGCAGAGTACGCCAAGCAGTTCGGTATTGAAGCGCCCAACTGGCCGCCTAGACCGGATTAGGAATTAATGGGTCCGATGCACCGGTGGTAGAGCCGAGGTTTTGGGTAGAGCCGAGCTTCAGCTCGGCGTCCACGCGACTCTCTTCAGTGTCCAGAGCCGGCTTTAGCCGGCGTCACAAACTCCGTCTGGGATACACAACAGGCTAATTTGGTCTCCGGCGGCTCAGGAGTCGTGAATGAGGAGGTCCCCTTGAACTGGAATAAATGGGTTCGGCAGACCCACCGCTGGGTGTCGATGGCCTTTACGGTGGCTGTTATCGTCAACATCGTCGCCGTGGTACAGGGGAAGTACGCCAATAGGCTGGGCCTCTTGGCGGTGGCCCCGCTCGCCTTCCTCCTGCTTACCGGTCTGTACTTGTTCGTGCTGCCGTATGCCACCAAATGGCGCAGCGGGCGACGCACCGGCTGAACGGGCGGCGCTAAGTTAAGGATTATTTCCGGATTGCCTGTGATAGGGGTGGAATGTGCAAAAGATGCGCCGTCGAGTAGACCCGTAATTGCCGATTGATCGTCAGCCCTTCGACTCTGTTTGATCTTGGCCCTGCTGTTGCTACCAAATCTGAGAGTCAGGAGTCAGAGAGTACGTATGGGCGCGTTCGCGCAGGACCTCCGCTTCGCAATTCGCCAACTGTGGAAGACACCGGGCTTTACCCTGACGGTCGTCCTCACTCTGGCTCTCGGCATCGGAGCCACCACCGCCATCTTTTCGCTCGTCGAAAGCATCCTCCTGCGTCCGCTCCCATTCAGCAAACCTGACCGCCTCGCTCTGCTGGGAGATCATCTGGGAAAAAGCCCGAACCTTCCCGTTACTGCCCGCGAGATCGGCACGTATACGAACGCAACCAGCGCCTTTTCCTCGCTGGGCGGCTACATCACCACCAACTATGAGCTTTCCGGCAGCGCCCTTCCGGAAGAAGTCGACGCCTCCCGGTTCACTGCGAGTGTGTTCCCAACCCTCGGCGTGCAACCCATCCTCGGCCGAGCGTTTACGCAGCAGGAAGAGGATGCGCACCAGCCTCTTGCCGTGATCAGTTATGCCCTATGGCTGAACCGCTATCACCATGATCCGAACGTCCTCGACAGTTCCATTGTTCTCGACCGCAAGCCCTACACGATCATCGGAGTGATGCCGCGCAGTTTTGAGTTTCCTCTGCAACCTGGACACCTCAACCAAACGCAGGTTTGGATACCCATGAGTTTTGCGCCGGATGAACTTTCCGAACAGCGCGCCGGCTTTTGGGGATACCACATGGTCGGCCGGCTAAAGGATGGCGTCACCCTGGGGCAAGCCGCGGAAGATGTGAACCGGGTCGCCCATCAGATCATGCTCAGCTTTCCCGCCAGCATGTCTGCCATTCACATCCGGGGTGATGTGACGTTATTGCGTGAGAATGCTGTGGCAGATGCTCGCCCGTTGCTGCGCACTCTGTTTGTAGCCGTATCTGTCGTCCTGCTCATCGCCTGTGTCAATGTCACCGGTCTCCTGCTGGTCAGGTCGATGGGCCGGCGTCGCGAATATGCGGTTCGACTCGCTCTGGGTGCGCAATCGGGCGTGATCATCCGCGAGTCGGTCTTGGAAGGCCTGCTGCTCAGCCTCGCCGGTGGTTTGCTGGGTTTGGCATTTGCCGCTGCCGCCATCCGCACCACGTTGCACTTGTTGCCCGAAACCATGCCGCGTGTCGACTCCATCGCCATCGACGCAACCGTCGCGACGTTCGCCCTACTCCTCGCCCTCGCAACTGGTGCGCTCTGCAGTCTTGCGCCTGCGTTTGCTGCCTTGCGGACCAACTTGACCGAGAGCCTGAAAGAGGGCGTGCGGACCGTTACGGGTGCCTCAAGCCATACCTGGCTGCGTTCAGCCCTGGTCGTATCGGAGATCGCCATCGCTTTGGTGCTGCTGACCATATCCGGCGCGTTCCTGCGCAGCTTCCAGAACATGCGCGCCGTCGATCCCGGCTTTCGTCCCGATCACGTCCTCGTTGCAGGTTATCAACTTCCCCTCCAGCAGTATTCCACCGATGCCGCCGTCGAAATCTTCAACCACGCTGTTCTCGACCGGCTCGCGGGCAAGCCGGGAATCATCGCCGTTGGCTTCACCAACGCGCTCCCAGCTTCCGGCTCCTCAGGGAAAGCTACCTACACCATTGAGAGCGACCCCATCAGCAAGTGGCAGCTGAAATTCGCCGCCTTCGCAATCGTTTATGGTGATTACTTTCACGCTATGGGCATCCCGCTCCTCGAAGGCCGAACCTTCACCCTGAATGACCGCTCCGACACGCCTCTCGTTGTCATCGTCAACCAATCGATGGCCCGGCATTCCTGGCCTGGGCAGAGCGCCATCGGCAAGCGCATGCACATCGGAAATCCGCACAAGGGATTGCCGTGGGCAACTGTGGTTGGCGTTGTCGCCGATACCAAGCTCGGCCCGCGCGACGAGCCCAGTGACGATCAGTGGTATGCCCCCGCGCAGCAGCCCGCCATCCTCACTAGCTCTCCGTCTTCGAATGCACCGAGCGTGCCCGCCGGCGGATACATCACTCTGCGTTCAGCCTTGCCACCCGAGTCCATGATCCAGACCTTGCGCTCAAGAGTCGCGGACGTCGATCCGCTGTTGGCCCTGCAGCAGGTGCAGCCCATGGATGAGGTGATCTCGAATGTCGAAGCGCCGCGCCGTTTCAGTACCACCTTGATCGCGGCATTTGCTCTGGGTGCGCTGCTGCTCGCCATCACGGGCATCTATGCGGTGGTCGGCTTCTCCGTTTCGCTGCGTACGCAGGAGATTGCAGTCCGTATGGCACTCGGAGCGCAGCGCGCACGTATCGCGCGACTCGTGCTCATTTCCGGCGCGAAGATGGCGCTCTTGGGCTGCGGCTTGGGAGTGCTCGGATCTCTCGCCGTGTCACGCCTCGTCCGGTCTTTCCTCTTTGCCGTTAGTGCCACCGACCCGCTCCTCTACGCATCGAGCGTCGTGATGATGCTGCTCATGGCGCTTGTCGCATCGCTGCTTCCTGCAATCCGCGCCGCCTCCGCCGACCCGATCGATGCTCTGCGGTCGACTTAGAAACTCACGTAGTTGTGGGCAATGATCTCTGGATCAAGTTCCACGAACCGTCCGCGATGAACTACCGGAAACTGCAAAGGTCGCTGCGCGATGGCTTCCACCGCAGCCTCTACCGCAACTGCAAAACGCTCCCCAAGGTCGGGCGAATGTCGTCGTACCAAGCCCGCGCCTGGCGCAGTTCCGCGGCGGCCTCGGGCATCCAGACGACGGGCAGCTTCACGGTTTCTTAAACAGGTCCGACCTGACCTTTTCCCAGGGGATGACATCGGAGGGGTTCTGCTCGAGCCGCTCAATCCGGGAGTCGAGTTCGGCCCGCTGAGCGTCGGTCAGCCTGAGCGCGTCGGCCTCCAGGTTCTCCCACACTTCGTCTAGCGATTCCGCCTTTTCGGCTGCGGTGAGGTTGGCGATCTGTTCTCGTAGCGCACTCATTGCCAATAACCCTAGCGCGGTTCCGTGGTCGGTGCAAGCCCGCACACGGGTTGCTACCATCTTTCCGAACCGCTATCGAACCAGAAGAGGCTTCCACTTGCCGAGGTTTCCGGGTGCCCATCCAAGGCCTTCCTTTGGCCTTGAGTGGGGATTTTCGTCCGTACAACCGGATTGTGCTGTTATCACCGAAAATCCCCGCTCAAGCCTTCGACTTCGCCCAGGGTTGAACGGGGCACCCGACTTTGGATTTGCCGGTCGAGCTGGGGCGTTGACCGGGCCACCAGCCCACTCACTTATGGCACCTTTAGGTACTTGAACATTAGGGGAATTCAGCGCACCCTGAATACCTCTCACTAGGGATTTCTGCAATCGAAGACGCTTAGGGAGACTGACCGTGTGGAGGGCCGAAATGCACTCGTTAACCCTTCGTCTAACTAACGGCAACGGGTTGATTCTGCTTCATGCTGAGCTCTTTCGTCAGCGCAGCCGATGCTCGAGCAGCATAAAGCAAAGATAAGGCTGTCTAGTTAGTTTTGAAACCAAAATCCGTCTATTCCAGTCGGCCTCCGAACTGGTTAGTCGATGGCTAGGCTGCATATGGAAGGATAAACACAACATGACAAGGCAAACAGGACCACTTACTCTGCATGGTGGGAATGTCAACTCGAAGATGTTCATATCTGTGTTGACTCTACTGGTCGCCTCATTCCTTTTCGTCACCTGCGCCGCCCAAGCCCAGACATTTAAGGTCATTCACGATTTTACTGGTGGCCCCGATGGGGCAAATCCGTACAGTGGCCTGATAAGCGATGCAAAGGGCAATCTATTCGGCACCGCTTACGCTGGTGGCAACGGTTTTGGGACAGCCTTCGAATTTTCACCGACGCAGTCTGGATGGACATTCAAACCGATATATACTTTCGCCGGCGGCACCGATGGCGCCGGCCCCGGTGATTTGGGTCGTCTTCTTTTAGGCACAGACGGCAGCCTCTACGGCACGACAGACTCGGGAGGGATTTCCGCATGCACGAAACGCAGCTACGTCGGTTGCGGGACCATTTTCAACTTGAAACAGGGCGTTACCATCTGCCGGTCGTCGTCCTCATGTCCTTGGACGGAAACGGTGCTCTATCGGTTTACTGGCGGAAGCGACGGTGCGTTCCCCGAGGGGGATCTGCGATTCGATAAGTCCGGCAACATCTATGGGACGGCTCAAAACTACCCTAGCCCAGGAAATGCTTATGAATTGGTTTCGTCGGGGAATACCTGGACGCACAAGGTCCTTTATGTATTCAATGCACAAAACGACGGGTGTTTTCCCACAGGAGGAGTTATCTTCGACAATGCTGGTAACCTCTACGGCGCATCTAGCGGTTGTGGAATATGGGGCACTTTTTGGGAGTTAACACCGTCTCAGCCGTTTTGGACCGAAAATGTCCTCTACCGTTTTCCCCAAGATATTTCTCAAGGCGGGGATATCTACGGTGGGCTCCTGCTTGACCAAGCAGGAAACTTCTATGGCACGGCAAACTATGGTGGGCCCGGAGGTGGCGGCACGGCCTACCAGTTGACCGATACGAATGGCAGCTGGGCATTTAGTCGATTCTACGCCTTCACCGGAAGTTCCACCTGCGGACCCTACGCCACCCTAATAATGGATCAAACGGGCAACCTCTATGGAACAACCGGGTGCGACGGGACTTATTCTGCTGGTTCGGTCTTTAAACTAACACCGTCGGGAGGCACTTGGACGTATGAGTCACTCCATGACTTCACCGGCGGCACCGATGGAGGAGTTCCGACTGGCAGTGTGGTCTTTGACCTCAAAGGCAACATTCTTGGCACGACACAAGTCGGGGGCGCAAACGGTAAGGGCGTTGTGTTTGAGATCGCGCCCTAAAACCACATCAAATATGGAATGGCGGGGCGTTGATGGCATGCCGGGCGCCCCATTTAAGGCCTTCCTTTGGCCTTGAGTGGGGATTTTCGTCCGTACAACCGGATTGTGCTGTTATCCCCGAAAACCCCCGCTCAAGCCTTCGACTTCGCCCAGGGTTGAACGGAGCACCCAAATTGAATTGTGCGTTGGCCGGGCCACCAGCCAAGCCCGGTGCCCCGGGTTCGCGCCCTTCCTCTGGGCGCTAATCTGGGATTCGAAATCCTTCGCGATCAACCTTGGTTACTTTCGTTTCTTTCACCCTCCGATTTCTCTTGCCAGCTGCTTGCACGGCGCTTAGATACGAATCGTGGGCCAGGGATTTGTGTCTCTACCCGCACCGGGCCTCGACAAGTGGGCACTTCGCTCTTTGACAATTTCCCATTTCGGAACCCTAGAGCCGAGATCGTTATGCAGCGCGCCGCTAAGCCCTTTGTAAGTCCTTTGTTTTCATGATGGTTGGGGGGTACCCTCTTGCCTGGTGCCCCACGTTCATGTCCCTCATTTGGACGTTAACGTGAGCGGAATACTCTTTGAGATCGGACAATGAGTTCTCCGGTCGAATGAAATAACGCCCGGTTAACCCAAACGAAGGGCGAACCTCGGGCACCCGGCCGCCCCATCACGACTCCCATTCGAACTCTATGGAATAAAATAATCAGTCGCGATGGAACACTCAGCGCATCCCGAAGGAGTGCTTGCTCCCATCGCAGCGGCACTTAGAGCAGCACTCTCGCAGCCTTTTCTCCGCTTAGAGTTCGTGACGCTCTGGGTCCGGGACCAGGAGCGCAGCCGGCAGTTCTTCGTAGAAAAGCTGGCTTTCGGGGTAGTTGTGGACGCGCCCACTCCCGAGGGGGGCCGGTGGATCATTGTCGCTCCGCTGCTGGCTGGCTCCCTGGAACGGCAGGCGCAGGCTTCTCCGGCATCGCCCTCTGTGTTCCACACGAACCGCCCGCAGAGCAGCAGCGCATCGGCCAAGCCACCGGAATTGGCTTTCTTACCGAAGACGTGCGTAGCTTGTTCGAAGAATGGTCGAGACGCGGAGTCCGTTTCCCCGTCCCACCCATGGAACCTCCATGGGGAAGCGGGCAAGCGATGTGTGCCGTTTTTGAAGATGTGGACGGAAACAGTTTCTCCCTCATTGAGATCGACGACGCGACGCACGCGCTGGAAGCAGAGCGCCGCGCCCAGGCCGCCAAGTTGGAGGCGGAGCGTCAGGCTGCGCGCGACATGGCAATCGCCAAGCAAGTGCAGACCCGTCTGTTTCCGCAACGCCAGCCGCTGACTCGAACGCTGGTCTATGCCGGCATTTGCCATCCCGCTCGGACGGTCGGTGGAGACTATTACGACTTTCTCGATCTCGGCAGCGGCAGGCTCGGCCTGGTATTAGCGGACATAGCCGGCAAAGGCATCGGAGCCGCTCTGCTCATGGCCAATCTGCAAGCCGCTCTGCGCAGCCAGTGCGCGACGGCTGGGGAACAGCCCGAACGATTTCTTCGCTCGGTGAACCAGTTGCTTTTCGAAAATACGGCCGGCGGGGATTACGCTACTCTCTTCTTCGCCGAATACGATGATCGCACGCGCAAGCTGCGCTACTCGAACTGCGGCCATCCGCCTGCCTTGCTTTTGCGCGGCGACGGCACTGTGGAACGGCTCGGCGCAACCTGCACGGTGGTGGGCTTGTTCGACAAATGGGACTGCGCCATGGAAGAACGCGAACTGGCTCCAGGTGACGACGTCCTGCTTTACACCGATGGTATTACGGAAGTCCTGAACGGTGAGGGAGAGGAATTTGGCGAAGAGCGTCTGCTGGAAGCCGCACGGCAACATCGTGAGCTAGCGCCGCCGGAGTTGCTGGCAGCAGTTGCCGATGAGGCCCGAAGATTCGGCCCTCATGAACAGGCTGACGACATCACGTTAACAGTCGCCAAATGCACATGAGGTCAGGCAAGCAGGAACCTCGTCCACACCCGAAAAGGCCGGGTGCATTCAAGGCCTTCTTTTGGCCTTGAGTGGGCTGGGCCACCGGCAAATTGTGCTAGATTCGTGAGAAGGTGAGTCTGTGAATGGATGGCCGCTTCGACATACGGGCCGCTGGCTTCGCTTGGCTGGCGCCATAGTCGCCTTTGCGCTTGCTTTCGCCACGACGTCGGCCAAGGCCGAACTTGGCGGCAACCATAACTTTATCCGGGCGCTCTCCATTGGCATGCCCGTTCCCGGCGGCAGTTCATCACCCAGCGCTGATTCGTCCGCCTCAGCCAGTGATGGCGACCCCGCTCCGCCGCAGGCAACCCAATCGCAGGCACCGAGTACGCCTCCTTGCTCTGACGATCCTCCCACTTTGAAACGAGGCACACAGCCGGCTCTGCCTCCCTGTCCTGAGCCGCCGCCGGCCGAGTCGGACCCTGCGGACTCCGTACCCCCGCCTTCGCTGCCTCCCTCTGCGCCCTTGATCGAAAGGGCCAGAGAGGCGACGTTCCAGTTTTCACGGAAGCTTCCCAACTTTATTTGCCAGGAGTTCATGTCGCGGTATAGCCAACAAGGCCGCGGGGAGAAAGTGCCCCAGGACTTGGTTTCGGCTGAAATCATTTACGAGGACGGGCAGGAAAGCTATCGTAACGTGAAGATCAACAACCGCTCGACGGACAAGCGGCTGCAGGATATCGATGGGTCCTGGTCAACCGGAGAATTTGCGTCCGCACTGCTGGACCTGTTTGACCCCGCTTCGAGGGCGCAGTTCAGTTCTGGCCGTTCGACTACCATTGCGGGTTTCCGTGCTCAGGTCTACGACTTTCAAGTGCGTAGTGAATATTCACACTGGAGGTTGTCCGTCGGCTCTCAGACTGTGATTGCGGCTTATGCAGGCTCCGTCTGGGTGGATCCGAATACTGCGCGCGTCCTGCGCATCGAGATGCAGGCCCGCAACATACCGTCAGACTTCCCGATGGATGCGGTCGAGTCCGCGATTGATTATTTGTACGTGTTGGTTGGCGAGAAATCTTTTCTGCTTCCGGTCCATGCCGAGAGCTTGGGTTGTCAACGGGGTAGCCGCTACTGCAGTCACAACATTATTGACTTCCGCAACTATCACGAATTCAAAGGCGACATCAAGATTATTCCCTGATTTCGCTTGGACCTTCATCCGTGCGCGACTCGGCCGTGCCAACCCAGGCTCCAGAGCCGCGCGCCTCGCTCAAGGCCTTACTTTGGCCTTGAGTGGGGATTTTTGTCCGTACAACGGGATTGTCGCTATTATCACCGAAAAACCCTGCCCACCAGCCCGAGGAGGAACTATGTCACGCACCGACGGCAATGCAAAAGGACGAAATGTAACCTTGCACGTGGTTTCCAGTCTGGATGGTTTCATCGCGAAGAAGGACAACAGTGTCTCCTGGCTGGATAGCACTGGAAGCGTTTACGAGGCCGGGGTTTCCATTTCGGAGGAAGAAGCTGCGACCTTCGTCAAAGCGATCGACTGCTATGTGCTCGGCTCCCGCACCTATGAACACGCGCTTGAACTGGGCTGGCCCTATGGCGACACCTCGACCGTCGTGATCACAAACAGAGAGCTGCCGTCCACGAGGAAGAGTGTTGAGTTCTATTCAGGTGATCTCAAGAAGTTGGTCGATGAGATTCTCGCGCCGCGATACAGAAACATCTGGCTCGTGGGCGGGGCCATGTTGTGCCAGCGATTTCTCGAACTCGGCCTGGTGGACGAAATCAGGTTGACGATAGCGCCTGTCCTATTGGGTGAAGGACTCCGGCTGTTCGGTGGTTCCCTGACGGAGGAGAGGTGGAATTTGAAGAACGTGGTCGCTTATAAGAACGGCTTTGTTGAGCTATCGTACTCCGCCCTTACCGGGCCCCGTTCCAGTGAAGCTTGAGCGCGGCTTGGGTTGTAACAACGACGGTCCGGTTGTACGAACGAAAGTCCCCGCTCAAGGCCAAATGAGGGCCTTGAATGGGGCACCCGGCACGAGTATGTTCATCCCTACGGGGTCCGGCGATACGGGGTGGGAGAGCGGCTTCCCGAACGGCACGTGCTACACGAGCGCACTGAGCCTGAGCCCACGGCGGCGCGGGAAGGACGCCCCCGCGTGGAAGAACACCGCGATCACCGCTCGGGCTAAGCCTGATTTCCGGGCTGAAGGTCTTGGCGCCAGGAGACAGGCGACCAAGACAGTAAAGAAGGGAAAAGAAGGGGTTTGGAGCGCGGACACTTATGTCTGCGCTCCCCTTCACAGCGATACCAATTCGTATTTCGATTTCAAACTTGAGTCTGATATGGTCGAGGACAGATTACGCCACCACTTTGACTACTATCTGGGCAAGACCGAGATAGTCATCTACTCCGTTCTCGCAGTGTTGCTGGCTGTCACGGCCTTTGTGACCATCGCAACCGCGGGCCAAATACTGTGGATCGGTCTCAGTCATTGGACGGTTGCAGCCCAGACTCTGAGGGTATTGAACCAACTCCTCATTGTGCTGATGCTGGTGGAGATTCTGCATACAGTACGTATCTCCATTCGCTCCCATGTTCTGGTAACAGAGCCCTTTCTGATCGTCGGACTGATTGCCTCAATTCGCCGCGTTTTGGTGATTACCCTGGAGGCGGCCACGCTCACGAAAGAAGGTGCATGGGCGACCGAAGGCTCAAGCGCCATTTTCCACTCTTCGATGATTGAACTTGGTTTGTTGGGTCTGCTGATCCTTGTACTGGTAGTTTCCATTACACTTCTGCGTCGCTACGCTCCCGCATCGAAAGACTTGTCGGAACTCTGAAGTCCGACCCTTCTTCCCCCAAGGATGCGTAAGGATGCCCCTATTTACAGGCAAGTGCGACGATTCTGTTCGGATCGTCGGCAACCCTTACCTTACCGGATTACGGAAGGGTTGCCCGTCATTCGGGATTAGGGTCGGTGCTTTCCTTCACCACGCGAACATGCCTCCGGGCCACTACATTGTCTTTCAGTTCGCCCGTCGATAGTCGTGGACGCCCGTCATGTGGCCCACTTGATGATCGACGAGGACGAGCGCAGCGTTTTGGGAGGTCAGGGGCTCGTAGAGGTGGATTTGATTAGTCATGGCATTCTCCTTCGCTTGCGTAAGGTTGCTTGTGTGCCTACAAGCTAAGGCGACTAAAGTGCGCCGGAGAATTTCCAGGTCGGAAATTGCCCGGCGCACGTTCCACCGGTTAGCGTGCTGCTCAAGCAGCGCGCCTTTGGCGGCTTTTTCGATCAGAGTCGCCACCGCTTGCGGCTGCGATACATAGATCGAGTGGCTGCCCTTGACCTCGACGATCATCGCACCCGCGCGTTTCTCCATCTGCCGCTGGGCGTCGGGTGGAATCATCTTGTCCTCGGTCGTCAGCAGGTACCAGCTAGGTTTCGCTTTCCATGCCGGCTCACTGATCGCGCCGCCGGGTGCCCCATTCAAGGCCTTCCTTTGGCCTTGAGTGGGGATTTTCGTCCGTACAACCGGATTGTCGCTATTACCGACGAAAACCCCCGCTCAACCCTTCGACTTCGGTCAGGGTTGAACGGGGCACCCAAATTGGATTGTGCGCTGGCCGGGCCACCGGCCTCAGCAGGGTGGTGCTACAGCGTAATTGACGCAGCCAGACGTTTGATTATTAATTTTCCAGATAGCCGACATATTCAGCTGATTGCTGAAGTCAGTAAACCAGAAGATATACGTGAAGGTTCCGAGGGTGAGCGACTGCCCGAATCCGAACTCGTCCGCCCACTGGTTGGGATTACATGTGGACCCGTAGTACAGGTTGGCGTCAAACGTCACCGTTGCCGGCTGATTCAGGGTGATCGCCGCTGCCTGGTAGTACTTTCCACTGTGGTTGAAAACACAACCCTTAAACGTCGCAACCACGCCGGTGGTCACCGTAATGTTGATGGTCGAGCTAGATAATGTTGTGCCGTTCGACTGCGTCGCAGTGATGACGACCTTATGGGCTCCGGCCGACACCGACAACGAAGTATTCACGGCTGCTCCGTTAACGGAATAGACGCTTACGCCGTCCAGGTAAATCTGCATTCGCGTGATGGTTAAACCCGTGTCGGGCGTTGCTGTCGCCTGGAACAAGACTGGTGAGTTGACCTGCTGTCCGTTTTGCGGTGCGGTCACGGTTACTTTTCCCGTCGTGCACGAGGACGACACCGCAACGGAATGATTGTCACTAGCGTTGCTCACTGCTTCACGTGCTAATGCGGTGTACCCGAAGTTCGAATGTTCCTGTGCCACCCCGAGCGTGCAGGTCAGGAACAGTAATACGGTCACTGCTTTCATGCATTTGCTCCTTGGAAATTAAGTTGGGCTGGTTGACGTGCTGCGACGGGTGGCACTTCAGGGGGTGCAGGAGAACAAAGCGTCCGCTCTTACGGAAGACGCCGGCAAGATTCTGCGTTATCGAAAGTGTCGTCTTCAGTTGAGAAACTGTCAAGTCGTAGCCAGACTCTTGAACTAACAAGTGTGAGTCGCCATCTGCCAAGCAATGCTGCCTCCGTTTGGGAGCGGCGGGTGGGCGGACGTACATGCTAAAATCGGACGGAACGCCAGCGGGAAAGGTGTGCGTTGATCGAGCTAGCGCCGTCCATTTTGTCGGCCGATTTCGCCCATTTGGGTGATGCCGCGACTGCCGCGGTGCGTGGCGGGGCGACGGTCATCCACTGCGATGTGATGGACGGGCATTTCGTCCCCAATTTGACCATCGGACCGCCGGTGGTAGCGTCGTTGCGCAAGGTAGTTGACGTGCCGCTCGACTGCCACCTAATGATCGAGAACCCGGACGAGTTCATTCCGGCGTTCGCGGATGCGGGGGCGAGCTGGATTTCGGTCCACCAGGAAGTATGTCGCCACCTGAACCGTACGCTCAACCAGATTCGCATCCATGGATGTAAGGTCGGGGTGGTGCTGAATCCGGCGACCCCAGTCCAGACGCTGGGAGAGGTGCTCGATATCGTTGATTACGTGCTGATCATGTCGGTAAATCCCGGCTTCGGGGGGCAGAAGTTTTTGCCTGCGACGCTGGAAAAAGTCCGTAAGTTGGCGACTATGCGGGCGGCCAAGGGTTTGAATTTTCGTATCGAGATCGATGGCGGGATGTCGCTGGAAACCATTGGATCGGCAGTCAGGGCAGGGGTTGAGATTCTGGTCGCAGGAAGCGCCGTGTTTTCTCACGGCAATCCGACAGTCAACGTGGAAGAACTGCTGAAAGCGGCCCACGATGCAACGTTGGTGCGCGTCTAGTTCGTCGATTTCTGAGAGTTCTTAAAAGGTGGTAGGAATGTTTCGTCGCGTTCTCTTAATCGTTCTGATGGCAAGCACGATTGTTTTTGTCGCCTGCACTAACAAGAAAGTCTCCAACCCGATCGCCAACGTCAACTCCAAGCAGCCCGACAAGGTGCTGTATGACCGTGCCATGGACGCCATGAAGCACAACAAGTTCGACGTGGCGCGGCTGAGCCTGCAGACGCTGATCAACACCTATCCGGATTCGGAGTACGTGGCGCGCGCCAAGCTGGCCATCGGTGACTCGTGGTACGCCGAAGGCGGATCGGCCGCCATGGCGCAGGCCGAGAGCGAATACAAGGACTTCATCACCTTCTTCCCCAACATGACGGAGGCGAGTGAAGCGCAGATGAAGATCGCCAACATCCATTACAACGAGATGGAGAAGGCGGACCGCGACTACACCCACGCCAAGCGCGCCGAGGAAGAGTATCGCCAGTTGATCATGCAGTTCCCTGACAGTCCCATGGTGCCGGAGGCCAAGAAGAGGCTGCTCGCGGTGCAAGAGGTGCTGGCGGAGCGCGAATTCATGATCGCGCACTTCTACTACACGCGCGAGTCGTGGCCGGCGGCGATAGCACGATTCAAGTCGCTGACCGATACCTACCCGCTGTACAGCGGATCGGACGAGGCCCTATTCGAGATGGGTGGAGCATACGAGAAAGAGGCCGACTTGATCCGCCGGTCCAAGTTGGCGGAAATAGCCAAGGGGCCACTGATCAAAACTTACACCGACCAGGCCGCCGCGGCCTACGATCGCATCCTCACTCGGTATCCTGAGGAAGATCGAGCGGACGATGCCAAGAAGCGACTCGAAGCGATGGGCAAACCAATACCGAAGGCCACGCCTGAGGCAATCGCCCTGAACAAGAAGGAGCAGGAGAGCCGAGGTTCGCTCAGCACCTACAACAAGATGATGCTGAACTTCAAGAAGGGACCAGATGTATCGGAAGCCGCCAAGGTGGGCGAGCCGACGCTGGTCGATCCCAAGCAGACGGGCGCTCCCGAGATCGTGCGGTCGGCCACGGCTAGTGTGTTGTCCGCTTTGACCGCAGCCACGACGGGAACGGCCAAGGCTGGAACCGGAACGGCACCGCCTCCGGAGAATGCTCCTGTGCCACGCTCTGACGCGCCTGCCGCGCCAGGCACTGCGACCGGTACTGGAGCGGGGACGGGGCCGGCAGCGGGAGCCGCCGTCGAAGTGGTCAACACTCCTGGAGCAGCTACGCCGGCGGCGGTTGCGCCTGCGGCCATTGCGCCTCCTGCGGTTGCACCGGACAATTCGGGCATCCAGGAGTTGGGAAACGATCTCACGCCGGCCGCTAAACCCGCCGCGGATCCGGCGCCTCCGCTGCCTCCGACGCAGGTGAACGACGCTCCGAAGGCTGGTCCTCCTAGCGACTCGGCGCCAGCGGCCGCGAGTGCAACTCAGACGCCAGCGACACCTACGGACCCGACCACGGAGAGTTCTTCCAAGAAAAAGAAGAAGCACCACTTCCCCTTCTAGAGAGCTGGTGGATTGAGTTGCGGCCGCCGCCGCAATGCGGCGGCCTTGTTCTTTTGCGCGCGTTTTTCGATGGCTCGCAATCCTGTAATATCAAAGGAGTAACGAGCAGATCCCCGAACGGACACGAATGCCTCACGATCTTCCCAAGGCATATGAACCTGGCGCCATAGAGCCGCGCTGGGCCGAGTATTGGATCCAGGAAAAGCTGTTCCACGTCGAGACGCCAGCCGCCGACTCCACTCAACCTGTTTTCACGCTTACGTTGCCGCCGCCCAACGTTACCGGACGGCTGCACATGGGCCACATGCTCAACCAGACGGAGATGGACATCGTCGTCCGCTGGCATCGCATGCGGGGCTTCGTGACGCTTTGGATACCCGGCACAGACCACGCCGGCATTGCGACGCAGGTGATGGTGGAGCGGCAACTTGCAGCGGAAGGCAAGAGCCGCCGCGACATGACCCGCGAGGCGTTCATCGAGAGGGTATGGCAGTGGAAGTGCCAGTATGGCGGCGCCATCCTCGAACAGATGAAACGGCTGGGTGCTTCGGTGGATTGGTCGCGCGAGTTCTTCACCATGAGCGGCCAGCTTTCGCGCGCGGTGCGCGAGGCGTTCGTGCGCTTGCACGAAGAAGGCCTGATCTATCGCGGGAAGTACATCGTCAACTGGTGTCCGCGCTGCGTAACGGCTGTGTCAGACCTGGAAGCCGTCCACGATGACACCCCGGGAAAGATCTGGGAGATCCGCTACCCGGTGGTTGGAGAGAAGGGCAAGTACATCATCGTCGCGACCACGCGGCCCGAGACCATGCTCGGAGACACGGCCGTGGCGGTGAACTCAGCCGACGAGCGCTACAAACACCTGCACGGCAAGAGCGTGCTGCTGCCGCTGATGAACCGTGAGATTCCGATCATCACCGACGACATTCTGGCTAATCCGGAATTCGGGACGGGAGCGGTAAAAGTCACCCCGTCGCATGATCCCAACGACTTCGAAGCCGGCCTACGCAATGCGCTGCCGCAAGTTGAAGTGATTAACGAGTTGGCGCAGATGAACGAGAATGCCGGTCCTTACGCGGGACTGGATCGTTTTGAAGCACGGCAGAAAATCGTTGAAGACCTGGAGAAGGGCGGCTATCTGGTCGGCACGAAGGACTACGTCGTTCCGCTGAGCAAGTGTGACCGTTGCAAGACGATCATCGAGCCGCGGCTTTCGACGCAGTGGTTCGTGAAGATCCAGCCGCTGGCCGACCGGGCGATCGAAGTAGTGGAGAAGGGCGACGTGAAGTTCGTCCCGGAGAACTACGCCAAGACGTACTTCGAATGGATGCGCAACATCCACGACTGGTGTATCTCGCGCCAGTTGTGGTGGGGACATCGTATTCCGGCGTGGTACTGCCAGGATTGCGGCGAGGTGATTGTGGCGCGTGAGACGCCTACAAAGTGCACGAAGTGCGGCGGCAGCAAGCTGGAGCAGGACAATGACGTGCTCGACACGTGGTTCTCGTCGGGACTACTGCCCTGTTCGGCGTTGGGCTGGCCAGACGAGACTCCGGACCTTGACGCGTTCTATCCGACCTCATTGCTGGTGACCAGCTTTGACATCCTGTTCTTCTGGGTGGCGCGCATGATCATGATGAATTGTCACTTCATGCGCGGACATAAGCACGGCGACGTGCCCTTCCGCACGGTGTATATCCATGCGCTGGTGCGCGACGCTGAGGGGCAGAAGATGGCGAAGATGAAGGGGAACGTCATCGATCCCATCGAGATCATTGAGCGCTACGGCACCGACGCGGTGCGCTTCACATTGGCTGCGATGGCCGCGCCCGGAACGGACATTGCGTTCTCGGAAAAACAGACGGAAGGGTATCGCGCGTTCGCCAATAAGATCTGGAACGCCTCACGGCTGCTGTTTATGAATGTCGACCGGGCGCACGAGGCGGGCGTGTGGTCGCTGGCGGAGTTCAAGGCTCCGGTCACGGACTTTTCCGCGAAGGGCGTCGCGGGCTTTAGCACCGGCACGCTGGAAGACGGCTGGATCCTGTCGCGCTTCAATCGCGTGGCGCAGGAAGTTCACGACGCGCTGGACGCATACCGCTTCCACGAGGCGGCGCACGTTGTCTATCACTTCTTCTGGGACGAATACTGCGACTGGTATCTGGAGCTGATCAAGTCACGGCTCGCGTCGAGCGATCGCGAGCAGGCCCGAGCGGCTTACGGAAACCTGATCGGCATATTCGAAGCGTCGCTGCGCCTGCTGTCGCCGTTCATGCCGTTCATCACTGAGGAGATTTGGCATGCCCTGTATGACGGAAAGCCGCCGCTGCAGTCGATAGCGTTGGCTGCGTTTCCGCAGGCGGATGCCGCACAAGTCAGTGCCGACGCCGAGACCGAGATGGCGATCCTGCAGGACCTGATCGTCGCGGTGCGCAACATCCGTGCCGAGTTGAAAATTGAGCCGAAGCAGAAGTTGGCGATCGAAATCCACTCCGATGACGAAATTCGTAGCTTAATTGAGCGAAACCGTTCGTCCCTAGAGCGGATGGCGAATGTGGAGTCGGTCGCCTTCGTTGATGCATCTCTTGCGAATGCGGCTGGAGCGCGCAGCACAGCGCGGTTCGATGTGCGGGTTATCTATGAACGCAAGGTCGATGTTGTTGCCGAACGTGAGCGACTGGAGAAGGAACTGGCAAAGATGACCGGCGAGATGGGTCGCGCGACGGCGCAACTTGGGAATGAAGCCTTTCTTGCCAAGGCGCCGGGCAAAGTCATCGACGGCCTGAAGCAACGCAAGGCCGAGTTGGAAGTGCTGATCGCTAAGGCCAAGTCGGCCCGTGACGAGCTCGGGTGAGCCGGAAAAAGTGAGCCAAGGATAAATCGTGGACTGGACAAGCCGCAGAGTTACCGCCATTCTGCAGAATGCGCTGCAGGAAGATCGCGCCACCAGCGACGCCACTACGTACGCTTGCATCGATGTGAACCAGCGGGCCTCGGCCACCATCCTTGCGAAACAAGATTGCGTGTTGGCCGGACTGGGCTGCGTTACCCGCATTCTTGAGGTTTTCGCGGGACTCGACGGCACGGTCAAATCTCATCCCGAAGTGATAAGTCATCCGGAAATCTTCGATGGCGCCCGGCTGCACGCGGGGCAGTCAATCGCGGTGATCTTCAACAACGCGCGGGTGCTGCTGTCGTCTGAGCGGGTGATTCTGAACGTTCTTCAGCGGCTGACAGGAATCGCTACTTTGACCCGCAAGTATGTGGACGCCGTCGCGGGAACCGGGGCGACGATCCTTGACACGCGCAAGACCGCGCCCGGGTTGCGCATCCTGGATAAGCTGGCGGTGCGTTGCGGCGGCGGAACCAATCACCGGCTCGATTTGAGCGACGGTGTGCTGATCAAGAACAACCATATCGCGTTGGCGGGAGGCGTTGTTCCCGCGCTGCAGCGGGCCCTGCAGAACCGACGCGGAACTCAGTTGATCGAGATCGAGGTGCGCTCCCTCGAGGAGTTGGAGGCGGTGCTGCAGAATGGCGCCGAGGCCGTGCTGCTCGATAACATGTCGCCCGAGCAGGTGCGGAAAGCCGTTGAAATCGTCGCCAAGCTGGAGCAGCGGATTCCGTTGGAAGCTTCGGGCGGCATCACTCTGGAGAACGTGCGCGCATATGCCGAAACAGGGGTGAATTTCATTTCTGTCGGAGCGCTGACGCACTCGGTACAGGCGGTCGACCTGAGCATGCGGATCTTGCCTGCGTAGCAGGGCAGTGGCTAGTGGTTAGTGGCTAGTGGATAGTTCGATCGGCCGTCGAATTGGCATTCAGCGCGCTCGCTCCCTGTTCAATTGCGACTCGTACGCGCATAATTCCGGTATCAACAACGCAGGCACAAATCGAGTGCAACCCGCTGCGGAAGGCCTGACCGATGCTCGGCTGGGCCACGTCGTCCGCTTGCTGAGCGACAACGCGACGCTGGTGATCAGCGGAACCCGCATTGCCGAGGAGCTGGGTACGTCGCGCTCCGAAGTGTGGCGCGCGGTGCAACACTTGCGTGAGCTGGGCGTCCGCATCACCGGACATCCGGCAGAGGGATATCAGCTCGAATCGGTGGCCGACCTGCTGCTGCCGGATATCATTGGCCCACTGGTGAGTGGGACGATGTTTGCCCCTCGCATCAGGCACTATTTCCGCGTCGGCTCGACCAATGTGGCTGCGATGGAGGCCGCGGCGACGGGTGAACCGGAGGGTAGCGTGTTGTTCGCCGAACAGCAGACTGCCGGGCGCGGGCGAGGCGGGAACTCGTGGGAATCGGCTCCGTCGGACGGCATCTATTGCTCTGTCATCTTGCGCCCGCAGCTCTCTCCAGCCGATGCCCTGCTGCTTTCGTTGATTGCCGGCATCGCGGTCGCAGAAGCTGTCGAACAGACGACTGGGTTGCATCCGGACCTGCGCTGGCCCAATGACGTTCTGATCGAAGAGCGCAAGTTTTGCGGCATCCTGACCGAAATGAACGCCGAAGTCACACGGGTTCGCTACGTGGTTGTAGGTATCGGCATCAACGTCAACCAGCCGTCGTTCTCGGCAGAGCTGGAGCCTATCGCGACGTCGCTATGCATTGCCGGCGGCCGCGAATGGTCCCGCGTCCAGGTGACTACGGCTCTGCTAAAATCGCTCGACGCATGGTATCGCAGGCTCTCCGATGGCACTGCCGATTCGCGCTCTGCCATCTTCCGGAAGTTCGAGGAGCGCTCGTCTTTCGCCCGCTCGCGCTTCGTTCACGTGGATGAAGAAGGCGGATACGAGGGCGTGACCGAGGGTCTCGACAACCGCGGATTTCTGCTGGTGCGGACCGATCGCGGTCTGCGCACGGTGCTGTCGGGAGGGGTGCGCGCCGCCAATGCCCAGGGAAGATAACGCATGCTGCTAGTCCTCGACGTAGGAAACACCAATACCGTGCTGGGCGTGTTTGAGCCTAAGCCCGGCACACAGGGCACGGAAAGTTACGACAAACTTATCGCTCATTGGCGTGTCTCCACCGCCAAGACCCAGACGGTGGATGAGTACGGTGTCCTGTTCCGCAACCTGTTCGCCATGAATGGGCTTGAAGTGACCGCGGTGCAGGGCACGGTGATTTCTTCCGTCGTGCCGCCGCTCGACTCAACCCTGCGCGAAGTTTGCGAGCGCTACTTTCAGATCAAGCCGCTGTTTGTCGAACCCGGCGTCAAGACCGGCATGCCGGTGCATTACGACAACCCCGCGGAAGTGGGAGCCGATCGCATCGTCAACAGCGTTGCGGCTTTCGAGAAGTTTGGTGGCCCTTGCATCATCGTGGACTTCGGGACTGCCACGACGTTCGACGCGGTCTCGGCGAAGGGAGAATATCTCGGAGGCGTCATTACTCCCGGAATCGGAATCTCGGCTGACGCGCTGTTTGAGCGCACGGCGCGCCTGCCGCGTGTGGACATTCGCAAGCCTCCGCGCGTGCTGGCGACCAACACCGTGGGCAGCCTGCAATCAGGACTGTACTACGGCTATCTTGGGCTGATTGACGGCATTCTCGAGCGGTTGATGGCCGAACTTGGTGGCGATGTGAAGGTCGTGGCGACGGGCGGACTGGCGTCGCTAATGGGCAGCGGCTCGAAGTACGTCCACGAGGTGGACGATCTGCTGACTCTGGAAGGCCTGCGCATCATCTACGAGCGACATCTCACTTTTCTGCGTCGCCGTAACGATCACGGCCAAACCAACGCAGTGGATCCGGCAGCGGCGGGCACTCCCAAGCGAAATTGACGCTACACTGGTAGAGCACGCACGCGCCGTATTGAGGCCTTGCGTTGCCCAGCCAGCGTGGAGAATTACTTCAACTATTTCACCGAGATCGAGGACCATTTTCAGCGTCGGCGGGGCACTCTCACGCTGCTGTCTCCGCTTGACTGGGCACTGATGGAAATCTGGAAGGACGCCGGCATCCCGCTGGAAGCGGTCTTGCGAGGCATGGATGCGGCTTTCGACAAGTGGGAGCGACGTCCTAACCGCACGCGCAAGGTCAATGGCCTGGCGTACTGCGCTCAGGAAGTATTGGCTGCGGCTGAAGAGATGAAGGAGGCCGCAGTGGGCGTGGAGCGTCCGGCAAAAGCTGCTCAGGGACTTGAGGCTTCGACGGTAGCCGATTTTCTAACGGCTAACGCGGCGGGATTGGAAGGCGCGAGCCTGCCCGAGTCTGCGCGCAGCATCGCAGACGAAACCGCTGCTGGACTGCGCTCGGTGGCTAGTTCGTTCGCTACCGGCAATCCGCCGTCGATGGAAGACATCGAACGGCGCCTGACCGTGATGGAAGAGAAGCTCTTTGCGGCACTCCTGGCAGCCACTCCCGAGGCCGCGCTGCTGCAGGTCCGCACCGAGGCCGACCGTGACTTGGCCCCGTATCGCAGCCGGATGACCGCGCCGCAGATCGAGCAGCTGCACAAACAGTACTTGCAGAAGCGGTTGCTCGAGCAACATTATCTTCCGCGACTGAGTTTGTTCTACATTCCTTGAATCTGACAATGTGGTACTGAGGTATATATTTTGGAATTGCGAATTGAAAAGCTGGTCTACGGCGGAGATGGGTTGGCGCGGCTGCCCGCCGACGCACAGGGTCGGGGGAAAGCGGCGTTCCTTCCTTTTGTAATCCCGGGCGAGACGGTGGATGCAACCGTCACCGAAAGCCGGTCGGGGTTCGCGCGCGCCCGTCTCAACAGCGTGCTGACGCCGTCGCCCGATCGCGTGGTTCCGCCATGCCCCTATTTTGGGAGGTGCGGCGGCTGCCAGTACCAGCATATCGACTATCCAGCGCAGCTTCGCTTCAAATCCGAGATCCTGCGCGAATCGCTGCGCCGCACCGCCAAGCTGGAACTGCAGCAGGAAATCCAAGTGCACGCGTCGGAGCCGTGGAATTATCGCAATCGCACGCGGGTTCGTCTGCAGCACGATCCGGCATTTGCGTTGGGTTACTTCGAAACGAACTCGCACAAACTGCTGGCGATCGAGAGCTGCCCCATCAGTTCGCCGCTTATCAACCAGGCGCTGACCGCCGTCTGGGCTTTGGGACGCGCTCTCAAGGTGCCTGCCACGGTCCACGGTATGCAGTTCTTTGCCAACCATGACGATACGCAGCTACTGGTCGAGGCTTATGTTCGCGATCAGGAGACAGCGGACGCATGCAAGCCTTTTGCTGCGGCACTCAAGGCACGACTGAGTTCGGTCGTAGGGATGGTTGTGTTCGCCACTTCTCCCGTCGAAGACGAAACGCGGCAGCGAGCGCCGTTGAGTTCAACGCACAACGAGGAATCGCTGGCGATTGGCGACAGTTCACTGACCTACCACGCTGTGGGACATGATTATCGCGTGAGCGGGGGATCGTTCTTCCAGACGAACCGGCACCTTATCGACGACCTGGTAAAGACGGCAACTGGAGGCGCCACGGGCAAGGCCGCGCTCGATCTTTATGCTGGGGTGGGCTTGTTCACCCTGGCGCTCGCGGGTGGCTTCGAGGATGTGATTGCGGTTGAGTCGTCGCCGCACGCGTTTGGCGACCTGAAACACAACGCTCCGCGCAATGTGAAACCTACGCGCGCAACCACCGAGGAGTTCCTGCAGAAGCGCGGCGAAGAACTGGCCGTCGATTTCGTGCTGGTCGATCCGCCGCGGGCCGGGCTTGGCGAGAAGGCAACCGCGGCCTTGTGTCGCACGTCCGCCTCACGTGTGACCTACGTCTCATGTGATCCGGCAACCCTCTCGCGCGACCTGCGACTGCTGCTAGAATCGGGTTTTAAGGTGGAGCAGGCGCACCTGTTCGACCTGTTTCCGCAGACCGCACACATGGAAACAGTGCTGCACCTGGTGCGCTAATTCAGCTTCTCGAGTTGAGTTATGTACGCGATCGCCATACTTCGTTACCGCAAACCGCTGGAAGACGTTCTGAAACACATGGACTCGCACCGCGCGTACCTCGCGGGACTGAAGCAGGAAGGTCTGCTCATTGCGTCCGGCCCGATAGTCCCGCGCAGCGGCGGGGCGCTGCTGTTGCGTGTTCCCGATGACGAAGCCCAGGCGACGCTCGACAGTATCCGCGACAACGATCCGTTCACGCGGTTCGGACTCGCGCAATATGAAATGTGGCCCTGGGCCCCGACGATTGGCGCCGAGGAACTCGACCGCTTGTAAGCGGACTTGCCAACATCCTCTCTCTCTTCGAATGGAGCGCACGCTTCCGCACGTGCGCACGCGCCGGTGTATTGCGGCGGCAGGGAACCTGCGTTCCTCGCCGCTCTCGCATTTGCCATCGGTATCATCGCCGCCAATTTTGCGTGGCGCGCTCCGCAAGCGTGGTTGCTGGCGTTTGTAGTTGCCGGCATCGGTGTTTGCGTTCTCTATCGACGGGCTCCGTCGCTGGCCTTACCTCTGGCGATTCTCACGCTCGTTCCGCTCGGCGGTTTCTATCTTCAGGTTTATGACGCAGCACAGGCGACACCTCCGAGCTTGGAAGCGTTTGCCGCCGGTGAAGGCGCAGTCGATGTGATCGCGCATGTGATTCGCGAGGGCATTGTGCGCGACAGTCCATTTGGAGGCAAACAGGAATCGGTCGATGTCGAAATTGAGGAACTCGTCGCCGACGATCATCATTTATCTGCGCCAGTCGGAATCAGGCTGACGATCTTCAGCAAGCGTTCCGACGAAGAAGAAGCGCAGAGTTCGGGCGCCGAGTCGCCCTTGCTGGTCTACACGTACGGTGAGCGGTTGCATCTCTCTGCGAAGGTGCGCGCACCGAGAAACTATGGGAATCCCGGGGCGTTGGACCTTGTGGGGTATCTGGCGTCGCAGGATATTCGCCTGACAGGCTCGGCACGCGCGCGGGACGTCGAGGTTCTCCCTGGATTTGCCGGCAGCCGCCTCGGATTGTGGCGGAGCAATGCACGGCGCAGCGTGCTCAATCACATTCAGCGTTTATGGCCGGGCGAGCCCGGAGCTTTGATGCAGGCCATGCTGATTGGCGGACGCGCTTTCTTCGGCCGCGAGCTGAAGACCAACTTTCAGCGCACGGGCACTTATCACATCCTGGTGGTGTCGGGCATCAACGTCGGGATCCTAGCGTTTGCATTCTTCTGGGCGCTGCGATGGCTGCCCATGGGCGAAGCAACAGCCACGGTGCTAACCATCTTGTTTTCGTGGGGCTATGCGTTTCTCGCCGACCTTGGGCCGCCGATCGTGCGCGCCACGATAACCCTGACCATCTACCTGCTTACACGCTTGCTGTTCCGTGACCGCAACGGGATCAACGCGCTAGGCATTGCCGCGCTGGGTATCCTCGTCGTGGCGCCGCGGACGCTGTTCGAGGCAAGTTTTCAGCTTACGTTCCTCTCGGTGATCGCCGTCGCCGGAATTGCAGTGCCAATCCTGCGGCGGACGCTGTACCCGTTTTCGCGAGCTTTGCGAAATCTCGACTCACCCGGCTTCGACTTCAGTTTGCCGACGCGGGCGGCGCAATTTCGCTCAGATCTTCGGCTGGTGCGCGAAAACCTGGCGCAGATCGTAGGCCTGAGAGTATCGAACGCCGTCGTGTTACGCGGTGTCGGCTTCGTGCTGGCAGCCGCCGAACTCACCCTGATCTCCGCCATCATTGAAGTGTCGCTCGCACTGCCGATGGCGTGGTACTTCCATCGCACGACCACCATGTCGCTGCCGGCGAACGTGCTGGTCATTCCTCTGGCTGGAATTCTCATGCCGGCGGCGGTGCTGGCTGTGGCGTTGTCTTACGTCTCGTACTGGCTCGCGCATCTGGCTGCGCTGATCGCCGGATATTCGCTAGCGGTGCTCACGGGAACCATTCGCTTCATCGGGCATCTGCAGATCGCAGATGTTCGCCTGGCGTCAATCACGATGGCTACAGCTTGTGGCACAGCTCTCGCTTATTCGATGGCAATGATCCTTGCCCGCCGTCGTCTACTGCTGGCCTGGTTGGGCGTCGCCGGCTTGGTGGCATCGGCCATCTGGATCACGGTCGCGCCACCCAAGAAGCAGTGGCACCCCGGCGTACTGGAAGTCACCGCAATCGATGTGGGTCAGGGCGATTCGCTTCTGATTGTGACTCCAGAGGGCAAGACGATTCTGCTCGACTCAGGCGGTGTCGGAGGCCAATCCCATTCCGACTTTGATGTTGGCGAGGAAGTGGTCTCGCCGTATCTGTGGAGCCGCGGCATCCGGTACCTCGACGCCGTCGCCATCTCCCACCCACACTCCGATCACATTGGCGGAATGCGCAGCGTGATTGCGAACTTCCGTCCCAGAGAGTTCTGGTACGGTCTCGACTCACCGACTCCCGAGTTCACGGAACTGGCGGCGACCGCACGAGCCTTTGGAGTAGCCTTCAGGCCACGCGCAGCAGGCGAAGCGTTTGACTTTGGCGGGGTACAGTTTCGCGTTTTGAATCCACTGCCAGGAACGGTTGCCACAACTCGGGACCAGGACGATGAATCCATGGTGCTGCACCTTCAGTATGGCGGCACTTCCGCGCTGCTGGTGGGGGACTCTCACAAACGTATCGAGGAAATTATGGAAGGCGAAAACCCGCGGGCAAACCTGCTGAAGATCGGCCACCACGGCAGCGCGACGTCCAGTTCGCCCGATTTTCTTCGGGCAGTTTCTCCGCAGTTTGCCGTGGTTTCTGCGGGTTATTACAACCTGTTTCACCATCCTCGGGCGGATGTGATGAAGCGTTTCGCCGACCTGCAAGTTCGCACTTACCGTACCGACTTGGCGGGGGCGGTAACGTTCTATCTTGACGGTACTACGGTTTCGGCCCGGCCGGCTCTTCGCTGACAGCCTCGTCGGCATCAGTCGTAGGATGCTTGCTAAACTCATCGATCATGGCGGTGGCCTCTTTGGCCTGATCCTGGCGGACCACGACGATGACTCCGCCTACTCCCGGATAAATGCTTTGGGTTGCATCGAGACTTTGAACGTACGCGTCGATCCCTGCCGATTGCAGGAGGCCCTGCACGACCATGGCTTCAGTTTCCTGCTCGGTGTCAAAAACCTTGACTAATTCTTCTGCCGGTTCCGGTTTGTCTGCCATACATCCTCCGTTGCTCGCGATGCCAGGGGACTTCTTCAGTACATGTCATGCCGCAGTTTGCGGCTGAGAACTTGCCGTTTCGTTGTATCATGCCGCCACAGATCACTACGCATCGGCGGGATGGCAACCAACATCCAAATTGTAGCGAAAATGAAAGCCCTCATCCGGCTTTTGCCGGAAATCACGGAGCATTTGTTCCAACGAGGTTATTTATGGGGCAACCTGAACGCAAAGAAGTAGGCGAACCACACCCAAGCAGCGGAGAAATGCAGGAGCAGGAGGAAGAACGCCGTAAGCTCCGCCGGCTGCAGATCATGATGAGCATGGTCATGTCGGTCATCAGCCAGGATGCCGATATGTCGGTGGAAGAAGCCTCGGAGCTGGCGGCCAATGCCAAGCGCGCGGCCCTCGCCATGTTTCCCGACAAAGAGTTCGCCTACGACATTCTGTACAAGCCCCGATTGCAGCGGCTCATGGCGGAGCGCTTCCACATCCAATAGGCCCAGTTATTTCTCGATCGACGCGAGGTAGACGGTCAGCGTTCCCCAGAACAGCTTGGCGCGAATCTGAATGGGCAGATGCCGCTCGTCGTCGCTGTACCAGATCCAGATGCGCCCACGGTTCTTCAGCACGCTGTAGTCTCCTTCCGGCCCAACCCGAATGGTCTGGAAAATACCTGCAGGAGTCTTGATCTGCTCCCTGCCTTCCACATGTGCGTTTATGCTGACGGTCTTTCCACCGTCGTTCAGCGGAAAGCTATAGCTTGCGCCCTGCTGCAGAGGAAGACTGGCGACGTAGAGAAGTCCAGACACCACGTCAGTCACGCATCCGGGGATGTCGTTCTCGGTGCGCTTCGACTGGTTGTCCTTCAGGTTCTTCTCCGCGAGTACGGCCTTGCCTCGGCTGTAGTCGAAGGTGATCACCGTGTCGCGCCAGTGCGAACCCTCCTCTGTGTGTTTGACCAGCTTCGAGGAGCAGAGGGTCTGCGCGTCGAAGTAGGAGTTGAAACGATCCTGCACGCGGAAGAGCAGTGCCACTACTCCAGTGGAATCAGCGGTGCCAGAGACGTGCTCCTGGTTCCCGGTGCGTTCGACACGCAATGTCGCCACACCGGCTGTCCAGAAGCGATACTCCGCCTCATAGCGCAGCGTTTGCCGCGGAAAGTCGAAACCCGGCCGCAGCGGCTGAATATGTGCGCCAGCGCCGATCGAAGCCTGTGACTGGGTGTGGGAAGCAGTCGGACGCGGAGGCTGCGATGGTGCAGTTGCCTGCCCGCTCACTCCCGCGGTCAACGCCGCAGCCATCAAAATTGTTGTCAGCACGAAAAAGCGATTCAGCAAATTCACCATGAACCGGGAAACCAGAGCATCTTCACAAGAAGGGCCGCCAGCATTGCGGCGGCCCCGATCAATGCATTGTACTCGCGATGCTCCAGATAAAGCTCGCGCGAGAATCCCGATGTTAGACCCGGGAACCATGCTGTCCTGGGTAGCAGGCGAGGGACGCGGCGCGTATAGCGGTCATAGTCGGCGAACTGCTGCCGCAGGAAGGCCTCTTCCGAGCGGATTACGGGAGCGTAGATCACGACGAATAACGCGATGATCCCGAGTGCGACCCACAGATCGCGAGATGCAATCGCAAATCCGATGGCAATGATGATCGATCCGAGGTAGAGAGGATTTCGACAGTAAGCGTAGGGGCCGGTCATGGCCAATTGTTCATTTTTCTTCACGTGACCCGAGGCCATCGCTCGCAGAAAAACTCCGGCAGCAGCCACGATTGCACCTGCCACGAGCGACGCCCACGCGGGACGCGCCCGCCAAAGATAGAACACCGCAAACAGAAATCCCAAGGGCACCCGGATGCGGCGCGCAACGCGGCCCCACGATATTCCGGAATTGACCGGGTTCACTTCATCCATTCGGGTCACTCATCAGCTCGTCAGCGGCCGCGATCACCTGCCGCGGCTCAATCGACTGCAGCCCTTCATCCGGGAGATCGCTGTGCGAACTGTTATCGAGACTTTCGCGACTGCGCAACACAACTGCGCGCGTGGCATACGGGCCATTCCGCTCCGGCCGCGTCGGCCCAAACAAAGCGACCACAGGAACTCCCAACGCAGCAGCAAGGTGCATGGGACCGGTGTCTCCTCCAACGAAAAGGCTGGCGCGGCGGGTGAGCGCGATCAATTCGCCGACCGCGCACTTCAACGGATACGCCGTCCCTCCGCTGGCGTCGCGGACATCGTCGGCGAGGCTTTCCTCCTGAGGGCCGTGATTGACGACTACCGCCATGCCGCGTTCGGCCAACGCTTTTGCAACCTCGCCATACGATTCAGCCGGCCAGCACTTCGCGCCCCATCCTGCTCCGGGGTTAACGATGGCCAGCGGTTTTCCGCCGCCCCATGAGTGGTATCGATCAGCCCATGACTCAGTGGCCGGATCCTGCGGAAACACCGCGGGTTCGTGAGCGAGATCTTCGCCAGCGACCGCCGACGCGAGTGACAAGGCATTCTCAACAACGTGCGTGCCTCGTGTGTCGACCGGGCGCGTATAGAACAGGCGCGCCGCGCCCTCGCGTGGCTGCGCCGGACCAATGCGCGTCTTCGCTCCGGAGAGACGTGCCGCCATCGCCGAACGGATTGCACCCTGTAAATCGAGCGCGATGTCGTACTTCATGGCGCGCACTTCGCCCAGACAGCCGCGCATCTCGCGCCAGGTTTCACCGGACCCCAGATCCTTACGCCAGTCCTTGAAATTCGAGAAATGCACCCAATCGACGAGGGGCTTCGATTCGGAGCGCGGCTGCAGGCGCTCCACAGGATGCGCGCACAGTAACTCCGCCCAACGCTCCTCGACCAGCCAGCCAATCTTGAGGTTCGGCTTTTCGCGGCGCAGCGCGGCAATCGCCGGGAGTCCATGGATCACATCTCCCATCGCGCCCAACCTTACAACCAGCACACGCACGGATGCGGGGTCCGCGCCAGCGAGTAATTCCTGCGCCAGGGTGTCGAGGTCCGGCTGGGCAAGTGGAGGCTTCACCGTGACCGACGACCTCCGCTCGAGCTTCGCATCTGGCCGAGAAAGTTGGTGGTGGAATGGTCCTTGGGATCGCCTACGATTTCGACGCGTCCTCCGTAGGCCAGCACGTCATCGCGCTCTGGCACGGTATCGCGCGTGTAGTCGGTGCCCTTGGCCTGAACGTCAGGATGCAGTTCGCGGATCAGCTCTCGCACGTCTGGCTCGTCGAAGATTACGACGGCATCGACATCCGTGAGGGCCGCGATGATTTCGGCGCGCTCGTCGGCAGGCATCAAGGGACGCCCCTCTCCTTTAAGCCGATGCACACTGGCGTCCGAATTCATTGCGACCACCAGCCTTCCGCCCAGCGACTTTGCGCCGTGGAGATAACGCACGTGTCCGACATGCAGCAGATCGAAGCAACCGTTGGCCAGCACGATCTGCTCGCCGCCGCGCCGCCACTCGCTCACCCGCGCTTGCAACTCCGGGCGCGAAAGTATTTTGGCTCTGTTCTCGCTCACGGTTATTTTGTCGCTGCGTACTGGTCGATGGCGGACTGCAATTCCTGGTTCGACACCGTGGCCGTACCCCGCTTCATCACCACAACTCCGCCGGCAAAGTTTGCCAGCCGGGCAGCAGAAGCGGTATCAGCCCCGGCTGCGAGCGCCGCCGTAAAGGTCGCGATCACCGTATCGCCCGCGCCGGTTACATCCACCACCTGGTCTGAGCCGAAGATGGGAATCGTCAGCGGCGCGGCATTCTTTTCGAATGCCACCATGCCGTCGCGGCCTCGCGTGATGACCAGCGACTCCAGCGCCATGCGCTTCATCACCTGCTCGCCTGCCGAGACAAGTC
The DNA here is from genome assembly GCA_963699185.1 of uncultured Acidobacteriaceae bacterium. Classification (GTDB taxonomy): domain Bacteria; phylum Acidobacteriota; class Terriglobia; order Terriglobales; family Acidobacteriaceae; genus DASRAA01. The sequence goes on from OY969419.1 coordinate 5,235,192, forward strand.
GCTGGTCGTCGTTGCCTATCTTTGTTTGCAGCGCCTCTTCTACCTCGGGTTCGTTGGGAGTGGCGGCTGTTGCTCCCGAATATTCCAGCATCCGGTAACGCGAATCCAGCGTGATCGGCTTGTTCGCGAGGCAGCCATTCAACCCGATCTGCTGGAGGAGTTTTGGCGTTGCCGCCCCGTATCCGTAGTCGGAGATCAGGAACCCATCGGATGCGGCCCCATACTTCCGCGCGGCCTTCGCCAGCCTCGCAAGAACTGGGTGGGCCTCTGGCATGGGGGCGGGTTCGCGATCCAGTCGTACAACCTGCTGACGGCTGGTATGCGACATGCCCGCCAGAATGCGGGTCTTGGTCGTGGTTACGTGGCCCTTCAATTGAGTAATTCCGCCGATAGGAATCTTCTTCTCCCGGAACTTTGCGAGCAGCAGACGGCCCGGCTCGTCGTCACCCAGGACGCCTACTGGAAACACTTTCACGCCCAGCGAAGCCAGGTTCATGACGGCGTTACCCCCGCCTCCCGGAGTCACAGTTCTCTCGCGATACTTGAGGATGAGCACAGGCGCTTCGCGCGACACCCGCGCAATTTCGCCGAATATGAATTCGTCGGCAACGAGGTCGGCGAGTACAGTGACCGACACATCTGGAAACGACCGAACAATCTTCTTCCAGCGATCGATCTCTTTGAGTGGTTTTGCCATGGAAACAGATAGGCACCCTGCGCCTAATTAGCCTTGCTGGACTCGGTGAAACTTCTCATTCTCTCACGCGACCCTGATTCTCGCGCGCGATGACGCTGGAGATCTGGTCCACGGGTGACGCGTCACCGTCGGCCGCGCCCGCGATGGGCTTAGACATAGGTTCAAACTGCATGCGGACCGGCACGACGTGGACCGGTTGCATCTGCGGCAAATAGTCGCCCAGATTCACTTGATCCTTCTCGGTGGTGATGAAAGCTGTGGCTCCCGATTCCTGGCGCAACCGCAGCAGAAACTCAAGGTCACCCGCGCTGTAAGGGTGGTGATCGCGAAACTCGTGGGTGCCGGCGAGGTGAATTCCCGTCTTGTGGAGATCGGCGAAGAAATTCTGCGGACGCGCAATTCCGCAGAAAGCGAAGCACGTGTCCGTCGTCTCCGACAGAACGATGCTGCGAGAAACACGCCACACGAAATGCCCCTCACGCAGCGGAATCTGTTCAGGGGTGGCGCCGTCCACCAAGACAATCGCGGAGGCCCGCGACAGTGACGACAGCGGCTCGCGTAATCGTCCGACAGGCAGCAGAGCGTCGTGCGAGTCGCGCTCGGTGATCAAGACAATGTCAAAGTCACGCGCCAAGCGACGGTGCTGGAAGCCGTCATCGAGCAAGTGCACTCGCGGTCCGAACTTCCCTTCGGCAAACTTTCCAGCGGCATAACGATCTTCGCCGACGATTACGGGGACATCCAACTTGCGGGCAATTAGCAAAGGCTCATCGCCAAACTCCTGGGGCGAGCCTGCGGGATCGACCAGCATCACGCCGGTCGTCTGGCGACCGTAGCCGCGCAATAGTACATCAAAGGCGAGCCCACGCTGCTTCAGTTGCTCGCCCAGCATGATGAGGAACGGGGTCTTGCCCGCGCCGCCGGCAGAGATGCTGCCAACGCTGATCACCGGCACCTGCAAACGGCTCGCACGGAAGGTGCCGCGATCGTACAGGCGGTTGCGAACCTCAACTCCGACGCCGAATAGCGCACTCAGCGGATTCAAGCGTGCCTCTCCGCAACAACCGCCGCGGGAATGGACTTCGGCTGCGCCGGCAACAGCTGGAGGAGTGCCGTAATTGTTCGCTCGGTCGCGCCCTGCTGCCGCGTCATTACTTCGCGCGCGCGCTGGCCTAATCCAGCACGTTCAGCATCATCCTGCAAGAGTCCCAAGACCGTGGGAGTCAGCGACTCGGGCGTCACCGCGCGCAACGCGTCGGCCCTCTGGAATATGCCAGCGATGTCGCGAAAGTTCTCGGTGTGCGGCCCAACCAAGATCGCGGTTCCAAACTGCGCAGCCTCCAGGACATTGTGTCCGCCTTTTGGAACCAGGCTGCCACCAACAAACGCCAAGTCGGCGAGCTGATAAAAGCTGGCGAGTTCGCCAATGCTGTCCAGCAGGAACACGCCACCAGGCAGTGCGCGTTGTCCATCCCATTGCGAACGCCGTTGCCAGCCGAGTCCCGATGCCGCCAGCAGACCAGCGACCGTATCAAATCGCTGCGGATGACGCGGCGCCAGTACCATGAGCGCGTTGGGATAACGAGCAACGATCTGCCGGAAGCAGTCGAGTAGCATCGCTTCCTCGCCCTCGAGGGTGCTGCCTGCCACCAGCACGGGACCGATCTCCTCCCGATTCACGGCGGCCGCAAACGGATCAAGAATCTCCGGCTTCTCTGGCGGCTTGACTTCGAACTTCAGGTTCCCGCCGACGTGGACGCGGTCTGCCTGCGCTCCAATCTGCACCAGGCGCTGCGCATCTTCTTCACTTTGTGCGAGGAACACATCCACATTTCGCATCACGTGTTCAAGCAGCGTGCGAAAACGCAGGTAGCGCGGCAGTGACCGGTCCGACACCCGCGCGTTGACAACGGCAATCGACGCTCCGGATCGGCGAGCCTCGTGCAGCAGATTGGGCCAGAACTCGCTCTCCGCCAGCACCAGCAGCTTGGGACGCAGTGCGTCGAGATAAGCCCTAGTCGCGAAGGCGAAATCCAATGGGAAGTAGAAGACGTCGCCCTCGCCAAATCGCTGCCGGGCGAGAGATTGTCCGGTGTCGGTGGTGGTCGAGACTACCACCCGCCAGCCCGGCAGCCGGGCCTTCAAGTCGTTCACCATTTGCGAAACCGCAAGCACCTCGCCCACCGACACCGCGTGGATCCAGATTGTGTCTGGCGCCACCCAGTCAAACAGCCGATGCGGCACGATGCCCAGTCGCTCGCGCCAGCCGATGCGATACTTGCCGTGCCGTGCCATCTCCAACAGCCACCACGGCGTAGTCAGCAGCAGGGCCAGCAGCAACAGCGCACTATAGGCGAAATACACCCTGCGATTGTACTTGCGCACTGCAGGCGAACCAATGCTCAGTTGTAGGCGGCGGCGAGGCAGGCGATAATCGCATTATGGGTTTTCGCAGCCGTTGGATTCTGGTTGTCGTTGTTCTCAGTCTGCTGGGTGTCGCGGAGCTCTGGGCCTTCAAAGATTTCGTCATGCCGAAGGCTGAAAACGCCAGCACCTATCCCAGCAAGGACTCCCAGTCCAACGAGAAAATCACGGTCGCGATCGATCTGTACAACACCGCGCCCAAGGACGACATCTTCAACACCCACTACGTGCAGGAAGGAATCTTGCCGGTTTTCCTGGTGATCACGAACGACGGCGACAAGCCGGTGTCCGTTACGAAAATGAGCGCTGAGTTGGTTACGGCCGCGCGCACCAAGCTGGAAGCGCTGAGTGCCGATGATGTGGTCCGCCGTGTCGCGCACGTCAACGCCAGCAGCACCAACCCTGGACACGCCGGCAGTATTCCCATTCCCTTTGGCAACAAGAACAAGAAGGCACAGCAACAGCTCGATGAGATCAATCGCGCCAGGTTCGGCGCCTTTGCTGTCGAACCCCACTCCACCCAATCGGGCTTCCTCTTTTTCGATATTCAGGACGTCCGCAACCCGACCCAGGGAGCCCATATTTTTCTGTCGGGTGTACGCGATGCCCACGGCAATGAGTTGATGTATTTCGACATCCCTGTAGTCCCGTAGAACCGCGCGCAAGAATAGCGCCGGAGAAATCTCTGGATCTCCGGCTTCGTCAGCCCTCCAATTGCAGATTCCCCGCATTCCCCTTGACTCCGACCTCCGCTGAACATAACCTCGCAGTCTCAGAGAAAAGAGAAAGGGGGCACGACCGTCATGAGCCTGCTGGAGTGGTGCGATGAGGGCCCCGCCACGGTGTCAGTGCTGGCCAGCGTGGAAGATGCTGTCAACAAAATGCTGGACAAGGATGTGGGCGCTGTCGCCGTGATCGACGAGCAAGGCGTCGTCGCCGGAATGTTTACCGAGCGTGACGTTCTGGCCAAGTTCGCACTCAGCGGGCGCAGTGCCGCGGCCACGCCCGTCCGCGAGCTCATGAGCCCCATGGTTGAGATGGCTACGGCAGAAACCACGCCCGCCGAAGCCTTTAGGGTCATGCTGGAGCGGCACTATCGCCATCTGCCTGTCGTGGACGACCACGGGAAGGTGTTAGGGATTCTGTCGATCCGCAACATCCTTGAGGCCAGGATCGACGATCTGCTGGCTCGCTTGGAGAACAGGTCCCACATTCATTTGACGTAAGTCTTTGCGAAATAATGTGATTCGAACTATCGAGGCCGCGCCCGGGGGAAGCTCCCAGGCCAAAATCTTAGTCAAAGACACTCAGATTTCGGCAGACTGCCAAACTTCCCGGTATAATGTAACCTTCCATGCCGCAAAAGCGAGTAATACGTTCTACTACGGTCCTTTGCGTTCGCCGTGACGGGAAGGTTGTCATGGCCGGAGACGGTCAGGTCACGCTGGGCGAAAGCGTTATCAAGCACTCGGCCCGCAAGATTCGGCGCCTCTACCAGGACAAGATTCTGGCGGGCTTTGCCGGCTCGACTGCCGACGCCTTTTCGCTGTTCGCCCGCTTCGAGTCCAAGCTGGAGCAGTATCATGGCAATTTGGGCCGTGCGGCCGTCGAGCTGGCCAAAGATTGGCGTACCGACAAGATGTTGCGCCAACTCGAGGCCCTGCTGCTGGTTGCCGACCAGACCCAGACATTCCTGATTAGTGGCCAGGGCGACGTGATCGAGCCTGACACGGGCATTGCCGCCATCGGCAGCGGAGGCTCGTTTGCGACCTCTGCCGCCACCGCGCTTTTCGACCACACGCAACTGACGGCGCGCCAGATCGCTGAAGAAGCCATGAAGATTGCCGGCAAAATCTGCATCTATACCAACGACAAGATTACGATTGAAGAGCTGTGAGGAGCGGAGGCCCCTTGCGCCTGCGCGGACCTTCCCTGAATTAAAGAGGAATAGAATTGGCCATTTATTTACCCGCAACCACCGATGACGAGCACGTAACCCTGGATGAATTGACGCCGCGCGAAATCGTGCGCGAGCTCGACAAGTATGTTGTCGGTCAGCACGAAGCCAAGCGCGCCGTCGCAATCGCCTTGCGCAATCGCATGCGCCGTCAAAAGCTGACACCGGAATTGGCGGAAGAAGTCATTCCCAAGAACATCATCATGATCGGCCCCACCGGCGTGGGCAAGACGGAGATCGCCCGCCGTTTGGCTAAGCTCGCCAACTCGCCGTTCATGAAAGTTGAGGCTTCGAAGTTCACCGAGGTGGGATACGTCGGGCGCGACGTGGAGTCGATGATCCGCGACCTGGTCGAGATCGCCATCGACATGGTGCGCGAAGAAAAGCTCGAAGATGTTGCCGACAAGGCGGAACTCAATGCCGAGGAACGTCTGCTCGACTTGTTGTTGCCTTCGATGCCGACTCAAGTTCCGGCGAAGCCGGCGGCGCACGACAACCAGCCAATCGGTTTCAGCCTAGAGAAGGAACCCCTACTAGCTGGAGAACCGGGCTCCCGCACCCGTGAGAAGCTGCGCCAGCAATTGCGTGAAGGCAAGCTCGACGAGCGCATGGTGGAGCTCGAAGTCCGCGAGAAATCCATGCCGGCCTTCGAGATCATCACCAACCAAGGTGTCGAGGAGATGGACGTCAACATGAAAGACATGTTGCCCAACATCTTCGGCTCGCGTACCAAGAAGCGGAAGATGAAGGTCAGCGAAGCATTCGAGTACCTCATTCAGGAAGAAGAGCAGCGCCTGGTCGATATGGACCAGGTCACCCGCATTGCCGTCGAGCGCGTGGAAAACTCAGGCATCATCTTCCTCGACGAGATCGACAAGATCGCCGGACGCGAAGGCGGACACGGACCCGACGTCTCGCGCGAGGGCGTGCAGCGCGACATCCTGCCCATCGTCGAGGGCACGACTGTGAATACGCGGTACGGCATGGTGCGCACCGACCATATTCTGTTTATTGCGGCCGGCGCGTTCCACGTATCCAAGCCCAGCGACCTGATTCCCGAGCTGCAGGGGCGGTTTCCTATTCGTGTGGAACTGCAGTCGCTGACGGTCGAGGACTTCATCAAGATCCTCACCGAACCCAAGTCGTCGCTGACCAAGCAATACATCGCGCTACTCGAGACTGAAGGCGTGAAGCTGGAGTTCACTCCGGAAGCGCTGGCGGAAGTCGCAAACTTCGCCTTCAAGGTCAATGAGGGCACCGAGAACATCGGCGCCCGGCGACTGCACACCATCATGGAGCGGGTGCTCGACAAGATCAGCTTCGAGGCTCCGGACCTCAAGGAAAAGGACATCGTGGTCGACGCCGACTACGTCATCAAGAATCTCGCCGACATCGTCAAAGACCAAGACCTATCGCGCTATATTCTGTAATCGACATTTGGCTTACATGGATGTCGAGAGTCTTAATCGTCTGAGGATGGCTAATCGATGAAGCGTGCCTTCAACTCCTGGCTGACAAGCTTGGCGGTTCTCTGCCTGGTCGGCCTGACATTAAGCTACGCTGCTGATACCAAAGCCACCGCAAGCGCTTGGAAGACCGACCTGCTGGCGTGGCGAGCGCAGCAGGCGAAGAACTTGCAGGAGCCGACGGGCTGGCTCACGGTGATCGGACTGGATTGGTTGAAGCCCGGCGACAATTCCTTCGGCTCAGCCAAAGACAATGCGCTGGTGGTGCAGGCTGCCACTGCGCCTAGTCTCGGCGTTGTCCAGCTCACGGGCAGCACGTTGCAACTGCTGCCGCCGGCGGGAGGCTATCCCAAGGGATTGTTGGTGGATGGTGCTGCGCCCGCGAGTCCTCAGAACCTCGCCGCCGACAGCTCCGGTCATCCCTCAAAGATCACCACGGGTAGCGTGACGATCACCGTCATTCATCGCGGAGACCGCTACGGCCTTCGTATCAAGGATTCCAAGGCTGCGGCGCGCCTTCAGTTTCACGGACTGAAATGGTATGCGCCTGACGAGGCTTATCGCGTGCATGCTAAATGGATTCCTTACAATCCGCCGCATCATGTCGCCATCCCGACGATTCTAGGCACGGAAGTAATGTCGGACGTTCCCGGCGTGGCGGACTTCGCGCTCGACGGCAAGACGTTTCGACTGGAGCCAATTCTGGAGAGTCCCGACGATAAGGACCTCTTCTTCATCATTCGCGACACGACCAGCAAGAGCGAAAGCTACGGTGCGGGTCGCTTCCTCTATACCGATTTGCCGGATCACGGCCTGACCCAGCCGGGAGAGCTGTGGCTCGACTTCAACCGCGCCGAGAACCCGCCGTGCGCCTATACACCGTTCGCGACCTGTCCGCTGCCGCCGCCGCAGAATCGTTTGCAGGTGGCCATTCCGGCCGGCCAGCAGAGATATCACGATTAGGTGTTTCGGCGCGGCTAGGCTTTCTCCGCCGCGCCACTCTCATCGTCGGTTACGAACTTCCAGAACGACTTCAAGCCCTTGCTCCACCGGAGTTCGTGCACTTCGAGGCAATCCAGGCAGGCGCGCAGTTCTTCTTCCGCTCCCCGATAGGTCGGTAACAACCGGAAGACAACCCGGTGCTTGTCGGCCGACTCGATCGGTTCCACCACGTTGGGATAGAACACACCTTTGGCGATGGCGAAGCTTTCGGCGCGCCCGATCGTAACGGTTTTCTGCGGTCCCACCAGCAGGCGCCTGTATGCAAACACAAGAGTCCCATCTTCCCGCGGAGAAAGCCGCCCGTAGGTGCGTCGCTTCACGTTCCTTACGCCGGCGCTGAAGGCACGTATCCCGTCCTCGCGGCTGGGCCTGTCCTGAATGTCGAACAACAGCATCTCCAGCAGGCTCCAGGCGAACAACGAGCCAAAGAACGCTAGCCGCAGCGCCCATCCAAACAACATAAAGCTCACGATGATGACGACCAACGCAAGCAGCAATCCCAAGTGCGGGCTGATGATCGACGTCCCCAGCAAAACGGCGAAAATTGAATTGCGAATCGCCTTCAGCACGAAGTCGACAAACGGAAACGGACTGATCAGCGCCAGCACGTCGAAGCAGTGGCCGAGCAGCCAGACAACTCCCGTGATGACAAATCCAACCGCCATGTAAAGCACGGCGGTGGCCATGTTGAAAGCATGGTGAATGCCCGATGTCTGGGCGGTCGCCGCGTACACTACAGGACCGCTCAGCAGCGAGGCGAACAAGCCCTTCACCGACGTGAAACCCATCACGCGCGCCACCTGGTTCATCACCACTGGAAACACAATCAGGATCAGTGACGCGTGATTGACCAACAGTACCTCAATGGCGTCAAGAGGCTTCTTGATAAGCGGCGCAAATCCGCCGAAGGTGTCTTTAATGAAAATGAGGACCAGCAACACCATGATCGGCGCCCAGAAGTACGGTCGCTGGAAGAACGGCAACTGCGCGCGCTGTGGGCCCGGCGTCTTGTAGTACTGCCATGCGCCCATGACGCTCACCCCAAGCAACGGCGAAATCGCCGTGCTCGTGACCGTCGTTAGCGCCTTGGTGACAGTCTCCCCGCTCTTAAGAGTCTGCGTCGTCTCGTCGGGTTCAGCAGTCTGCGCCGATACGAGCAGCACAACCGCGATCAAGACAATTGGAAGCAGGAACCAACGACCCATGGGAATCTCCTCAGGGGGAAGGCCATTCTATCCCACGGGTGCGGAGGCCGGGTTCTGAGGGGTACCCCCTCCCCTCCTGTTCCTCATTGCAAAGGAGTTAGCGCACGATCACGTGTAAGTTCCTCCAACCATTGGACTTATATGTAAAGTCATGCAAGGAAAGGAGTTAGGCATCATGATTTGCTAAAGAGCCACATGCGTCCCCTCGCCGTGGAGGGTGGAGCAGGTTCCATGATGGCGAGGCGGAGTCGTGGTGGCAAGGAAAATCGTGAGGGTCAACATTACGAAGGTAACCAGAGGCAGCCAGGAACTAACGATTAGCAATCTGCGCGTGGGTCAGCGCTTGTTGCGGCCCCTTGATTTTTTTGTCGAGGGTACGCGCTCCTCGACGACTCCAAACTGGATGCGCTTCTGCATCTGATCAATGCGGTCCACGAAAACATGAATCGGATCGCCCATCGAGTAAGTCTTGCGGGTGCGCTGCCCGATGATCTGCCGTGTGTTTTCGTGATACAGATAGCGGTCATCGGTAAGCGAGGCCAACGGTACCAGCCCCTCGATGAACAGGTCATTCAACTCCACGAACATTCCAAACTTGGTCACGCTCACGATCAGGCCGGCGAAGTCTTCCCCAACACGGTCTTCCATGAACTTGATCTTCTTCCACTCCATCAACTCGCGCTCAGCCTCGTCGGCCCGGCGTTCTGACTGACTCGACTCCTGCGCAATGTCGCGCAACATATCCTCGGGGATGGGCCCGCCAAGTGGTCCCCGCTTCTTCTCGTGATCATCTGACTTTTTCTTCGACGGGGACACCGGCGCCTCCCGCTTCGACCATGGCGACGGAGACTCGCTATGCGCGCCTTGCGCTACACCAACCGGAACCCCAGCGTCGTTTCGATCAGGCGACTCGCGCAACACGTCTTTCAGAATGCGGTGCACAATCAGGTCGGGATAGCGCCGGATCGGCGAAGTGAAATGCGTGTAGGCTGGCGCAGCCAGCGCGAAGTGTCCTTCGTTTTCTTCCGAGTACCGCGCCTGTTTCAGCGAGCGCAGCATCAGGTACGACAGAATGCGCTCCTCCGGCTTGCCCGCAATCTTCTGCGTCAGCTTCTGATACATGCGCGGAGTGATGTGAACGTCTTCCGGCAGCTCGATGGTCTTGGCTTGCCGTCCACTGCCGTAGCGGTCGCGCCGCTCGGCTTTCATCTGTACGCGTTTCACCGGAAGCGCTCCCACGCCCAGCGAATAACCAAATGTCGCCGCAATGGTCTCGAAGTCGTGTACGCGCTTAGGGTCGGGCTTTTCGTGGATGCGATACAGCGAGGCGATCTGCCGTTTCTCCAGATAGCTGGCCACGCACTCGTTGGCCGACAGCATGAACTCTTCGATCAGCCGGTGCGCGATGTTGCGCTCGGAGCGTGTTACGCCCTTCATCAGTCCGTTCTCGTCAAACTCGATCACGGGTTCGGGTAGATCGAAATCGATCGACCCGCGCCGCGCGCGTTTGCGGTTCAGTATCAGCGCCAGTTCGCGCATCATCTCGAACACTTCAACATACTTGTGATAGTGCTGCCGCAGGCCTGCATCACCTTCGAGGAGGAGGTTGACGTTGGTGTAGGTCATCCGTTCCGCCGAGCGGATGATTCCCTCGTTAAGCGTGTAGTTCACGATCTCGCCCTGCGCATCGATCTCCATCACGCACGACAACACCAGCCGGTCTACTTGCGGACGCAGGCTGCACAGGTCGGTCGAGAGTTCCATCGGCAGCATGGGAATGGCGCGGTCGGGAAAATACACGGACGTGCCGCGCAGCCGGGCTTCGAGATCGATGGGCGAACCCTCGCGGACGTAATGAGCGACATCGGCGATGTGGACCTGTAATTCGTAATTTCCGTTGGGCAGGCGATGCACCGTCACCGCGTCATCAAAATCGCGCGCCGTCTCGCCGTCAATGGTGACAATCGGCAGCGCCCGATAGTCCCGCCGATGCGCCAACTCGGTGTTCGCGATGGTCCGCTCGAACTGCTCCGCCTCCTGCAGAACTTCGACCGGAAAGCGGTGCGGTAAGTGGTGCTTGCGGATGACGATCTCCACATCGACGCCGAAATCGTCTTCGTAGCCAAGAATTTCGACTACGCGTCCCTTGGGATTGTCAGCGGGCGAAGGCCATGAGGTGATCTCGACATCCACTACCACGCCTTCCAGATCGCTCCATTCGCGGCGATGCGCCTCCTTGCCATACACGCGATCGCGATCATGCTTGTCAGTCGATTCGGGCGGGGCCTTGCGTTTGGCGACAGTCTTTGCGTGCACGTCCACCCGCTCCTGCCGGACATGCGTTTCGAGATTAGGATGTTCCGGGCCCGACGGCCACTCCATACCTCGCGGAATGATGATCTCCTTTGTGACCTTCTCGTCGATCGGCGTCACGTAGTTGTGGCGCGAGCCGTAGTGAAACTTGCCTACGACTGTCGGATTGGCGCGCGTCAACACGCGCAGGATTTTTCCCTCGACGCGCCCATCGTCCTTCTTACGCCCCAACTCCACCAGCACCTGGTCGCCGTGCATGGCCGAGCGGATCGATTGCGGGCTGATGTAGATGTCTCCGGCGAACGAACTGCGCTGTCCGGCGTGGGGAATCACGAAGCCGTACCCATCGCGATGCATGTTCAGTCGCCCGGCGATCAAGTTCAGGTGAGCCGTCGCATGTTGCGCCAGGGTATAGCGCTCGCGGCCGGTTTCGACGAGGCGGCCACTGTCAACCAGTGCCTGCAAGCGCTCCGCCAACTGTTGGCGCTCGCCGCCTCGCAAGCTCATCTCGCGAATCAGTTGCTTGAATCCGGCAGAGCGATGCGGCTGCTTTTCAATGTGGTTAAGGATGGCCTGGTCGCTGATCATGTCGTCCAATTCTGACTTATTCGGAGGTTGGCGCGAATTGTGTCGCCCGGGCGCACAGTTTTCCGCACCAGGAATCTACTGACGCACTAAATGACCGTAAAAATCCACACCCATGCTTTGCCTTCGCTGAGAACTCGCTGTATGGTAGCAATAATTGCTCAATCGGGCGGCTCGCTTAGTGATTCTTGCCGCACTTGGGTCCGGAATCGCCGCACTTATTCAGCAGGTTCTGAAGAAGAGCTCTGGAGTTGCGGTTTGCGCCACATCGTTCGCCTCCAGGCACATACCAGAAAGGGATTTTGATATATGTGGAAACAGACGAATACCCCGAACGCCGCCCCAACTCCTAACCCAGAGCCGCCGCGCAGCTACACTCCGCCGGCTCCGGAGCCGCCCGTAGTGACGCGCCCGGCTGCCAGTTCAGTAGGGACTCCTCAGGAACAAGCCACTTTGGGCAAGTCACTAGTGATCAAAGGCGAAGTCACAGGATCCGAATCGCTTTACATCGATGGCCGCGTGGAAGGTTCGATCAACCTGCCCGGCAATCGCGTCACGGTCGGCCGCAACGGCGTGGTTTCGGCCAATATTTCCGCGCGCGAAATCGTCATTCTGGGCAAAGTACGCGGCAACATGACGGCCAGCGATCGCTTCGACATCCGCAGCGAAGGCTCACTCAACGGTGATGTTGTCGCGCAGCGCGTCAGCATCGAGGAAGGCGCCTTCTTCAAGGGCGGGATCGACATCCGCAAACCTGGCCAGAAGGTGAACGGCGAGGGGAAGGATGCTACTCCGGCGGAAACCAGCACCCCGGTCCCGGCGGTCCGCGTCTAAGAAGGGACACGGTTTCAGAGGCGCCCCTGAGCGAATCCGAAGGGTGCTGCGCACGCTCTTTATCTTTGTGATTCCCTCGCGGACGAAAAGTCTGCGAGGGATCTTCGTTTCGTCACGGCTGCGCTCCCCCCTCAGTCCTTTCAGTCATCGCGCGCGGCTCGACGACCGGCGCAGGCTGTTTCCTTCTGCGCAAGTCACTCCACAAACGGGATCGCGTAATCCATAGCCCAATCGCGATCACTGCCAGCCAAGTGAAGCCGATCAGAACCAGCGACTGCAAGTCGATCCGCCAATTACCAGATACAACCACTCGCCGCGCCACTGCATAACACAGCACGCCAGCAAAACTGGCTGTGCCCAGCGCCTTCATCAGTTCCAGCCACGGAAGCCCGCTGAGCGCAACCAGTTTCTTCCTGCTCAGCAGCCACGCCAACACCACGGTGTGCAGCAGGATCCCGATGTCCGAAGCCATGGCGAGCCCGGCGACATCGAAGTGGCGAAACATCGCGGCATACACCGGCAGGGATGCGATCACGATTACTGTGCTCGCGACCATCGGCGTGAGTGTATCGCCAGCGGCATAGAACGCGCGCGCATAAAGCGCCTGCGCCGACCACATCGCCAGCGAGAGCGAGAACCACGCGAAGTAAACCGATGTGGAGAGCGAATCTGCAAACGTGAAGTGTCCGCGCCGGAAGGCCAGGTCCACCAGCGGAAGCGCCGCCGGAACCATCAACGCAGTCGCCAGCAACGACGCTGCGGAAATTCGATACACCGACTGGTTTACCGTCTCCGTAAATTCCTTGCGCTTACCCTCGCCAAACAGCCGCGCAAAGAACGGCATCGAGGCCTGTCCCGCGGCCTGCCCCAGGATCGAGATCGGCAGAGCGAAGAGCCTCTTGGCGTAGTTCAAGCGAGTGATCTCGCCCGATCCACCCGACGCAAAGTAGCGCAGTATCCAGTCATCGGCCGACACCAGCGACACACCGAGCATCAGCGGAATCGAAAGCCGTACCCACTCGCGAAACCGGGGATTCTTCCAGTCGAAGCTCCACTCATAGCGCAGCCCCGCCTTGGCTGCTCCGAATGCGTTAATCAGAAACGGCCCGACGAATGAGCCCACCAGCGCTCCGTAAGCCAGCGCCGCGATGCCGTAGGTGTGAGCGCCGATCAGTCCACCCAAAATGATGAACGAGCCATAGAACACCGGGCTTAGTGCGGGGTAAAGAAACATTCGGCGCGAATACAATACCGCCGACACGATTCCTCCTGCATAGAAGAAAATCTGCCCCGGCAGCAGGATGCGCGTCAGGTAAACGCACAGCTCCAGTTGCCCGGCGGTGAACCGGGGAAAGATCAACCGCTCCAGTTGCGGCGTAAAGATCTCCACCAGGATCGTTCCCGCCAGCGTCACCAACGTCATGATCGTTATGGTGGAGTTGAACGCCTGCTGCGCTTGCCGGTCTTCGCCCTTCGCCGTGTGCCGCGCGTAAATCGAGATGAAGGTGATCGACGCAGTCCCGCCTGCGAGGATGTAGAAAAGGAAGTCCGGAATCGTAAACGCAGCAACGTACGCGTCGGTTTTCGGACCCGCGCCGAAAGCCCACGCCACATACATCTCCCGCAGGTAGCCGATCACGCGCGCCAGCATCACCGAGGTCATCAGCAGCAGCGTTGCGGAAAACGCGCTGTGCTCGTGCGAGGGCCGCAGGTTTCGCAGCAATTTCGCCGTCAACCCAAGCCCGGTTTTATCTGCGGGGGATGTGGAGGGAGACTGCATGAAACTGCGATTCTACACGCAAGAACGGAGCTTCTCGGCGTGGCTGGCAGTGTGCAACGAGGTGCAGAGATGACCCGGGCCGATCCCTCCGCCTGCTACTCTTTTTCTGAATTAAGCTGTCTAACGATTGATGATTCGCCCCTCTACTTCAAGTCGATGATCGCACGTGCCAATTCGTCATTCTTCCATCTGGCCGCCACTATGCTGGTTATCTTCTTCGCCGCCGGATTCGGCTTTTCCCAGACCACCCCTATCGAGCTGCGTTACAAGCTCGCACAGGGCGACCGCCTGGTCTACAGCGAGGTATTCGAGAAGGAAGGAACGTCGCCTGACGCATTCTTCAAGGCGCAAATGGTTCTTTCCAACCAGGTGGTGGTCCTCGACGCAGTCGCGGGCAAATCGTTGATAGGCATCCAGCGCAATCGCCAGTCAGCCGAATTGGTCGAGTCCCGCGAGCGTGGCAAAAGCACCCTCGCGTTGCAGAAGCCCGGGTTTGAGCAACGCATGGCCGCTCGCCCTGTCCACTTCGCCGACTCCAACCTGTTCTCGGCCACTGGACAGGCCCAGCTTCCGCAGGAAGTTTTCCGTGAGGCCAATAGCAAACTTCTCTATCGCATCGGCGAAATCATGCCTTTGCCTGCGACTCCCGTGCAGGTGGGCTCAGAATGGGACCCCGGAATCTTGGGCCTTCGCATGAAGCTCGAGCGCTTTGAACCTATGGGCGACGAGTCCTGTGCCGTTATTACCGACACCGGCTCGCGCAAGGAGACCCATCTTCGCTTTACCTTTTGTCCCGCCTCCGGACATCTGGCCAGGCTCGAATTTGACGGGCAGTATGCCGAGATCGACTCCACAATTCACGAGAAGGTCACGCTCGAATTACAGTTTGTTCATCACCAGGAAGCCCCCACATCCTGGCTGGCCAATCCGGAGACGCAGAAGGGCACGCTGACCGCCTTCCTGGATTCAGTGTTGCCGCTTCCCGATTCGCCGATCATCGATCAGATTCTCCGCGAAGGTCCGACCGACGCTCAAGCCTTGCTGCTGGCTGCCTATTACCAGCGCGGACTCGTACCCAATCCAGACGTTCTCCAACCGTTGCTCAAGAGCAATGACGCCGAGGTACGCCGCATCGCCGGCCGCATTCACGAGCCTCCCGCGAAGCCCGCTGCTCAGCCCTGCGAACTGCCGGTCGTTCGCTACAGCCGCGAGAAGCCTGGCACCACTCTCAGCGGCATGAGCACCAAGGCCTTTTCGGGCCAGCCCTATATGATTCACGTCCCGCTCGACTATCGTGGCGACCAGCCGTTTCCACTGATTGTCTATCTCAGCGGCGGCGGAGGCTTGGCCTTTGACGCCGCGCTAAATGTCGGGAACGCAATCAAGCATGCCGGCTACTTGATCCTCATGCCTCACGCTGGCGGCGAGCTGTGGTGGCAGCCTCGGACCACGGAAATGGTCCATGCGCTTCTGCTGGAAATCTTGCGCAGCTACAACGTCGATACCAACCGCGTTTACCTGGCTGGCTTCAGCAATGGTGGTACCGCCACTCTGGAGTTTGGCGCGCGCTGGCCTGACCGCTTCGCCGCCCTCGCGTCGCTGATGGGCGCGGGCAGCAACTCTCCCAGTGGTGCCAAGCTTCCCATGCAGAACCTGCTCGATGTCCCGGTGCTTTTCCTGCACGGCGACAAAGACCCGCGTATTCCCTTTCCCAACTCGGTGAACACCTTCGACGAACTGCGCGACCTCAAACCGCGCGTTCCACCCGAAGTACATTTATTGAAGGGTCGCGTGCACGACGTCACCCTCAATGCCGATGACGGCTTTACGCTGCCCTTTTTTGAGCGCTTCCCCCGCGATCCGTTCCCGCCGAATGTCTCGGCCAAGATCTGGGACGCAAGATTCCAGCGACAGTATTGGATAGAAGTAGTCGAGGGCGACAACGCGCCGTCAGAAGTGGACGCCCACATCCTCGCAGGCAATGTGATTGACATTAAGGTCCACAACGTAAAGAAGCTTCGCTTGCTATTGCGTCCAGAGCTTTTCCGCGACGCCGGCCCGATCCACATTCGGCTCAATGGCAAAGACCAGCCCGCGGTCGAACTCAAGCGCGATTGCCAGCTCTTTCTTCGCAGCGCCGATATTTACGCCGATCCCTTTCTCGCCTACACCGACGAAATTGTCCTCGACGTCCCCAAGTGAGCAACAAAAACGGTGAGCAATAGAAATGCCCGCCACCCCTCACGGAGCAGCGGGCACACTTCCTGATAATCGTTTTCGCTTACTCGGTCGCAACAACTCCCTCTGTTTCGACTACTGGGATATTGCTCGGAATGATGGTGAGCAAATCCGTTTGCACCTTGTCCCATTGCTGAATGAGGAAGCCCTTCGATTCAAACACATTGCGAATCGAGAGGGTGTCCCATCCCGCCACGTCTTCGAGTATCGGAATCAGGATCGCCAGCGCGTTGTCGCTGATGATTGACCGCTTTGCGATCGGCGCCAGGTACTTATTCTCCGACACGGCTATCGTGTAACCGTCGCGGCGATTCACATGCAGCATGACGTGAATGTCAGAGCTGCCATCGCCCACATACACGATGCGGTCCGGTCCGACTTTCAGCGATTCCAGCAGGTGATCGACGGTGGCCACCTTACCGTATCCCGCGGTTACTTGCAGGATGCGTTCGATTTCACCCTTGGCATTCCATTCAAACTCCGTGCCGTAAATATGGTCAGGAGGAATGATGCCCTCCAGCGCCGAGCGGATGATCTGCACCGGACCAGCCGAGATCACGTAGAAATCGAAGTGAAATCCCTCCACCTCGTTCGAAAGAAATCCGTACAACGCATCGATATTTGGCTTGAGCCGCACCCGCTTGCCCGCTTCGTACAAATGCTCCTTGCGCACCTTGCGGAATTCCGGATCGTGCAGCAGCAGGTACGCCAGTTCGCCTCCCTGTTGCACCAGGTTCAGTTTCGCCATTCCCGTGATCTTGCGCTCGTACTCGCTCGACGGAATTCCCAGCAGCTCGCCGAGAACAAATCCGGAATCATTAAAGCTCAGCGTCTGGTCGAAGTCGCTGGCCAGGATAAATCGTTTTTTTTGAGGCTGAAATTCGGCCATTTCTGGGTCCCATTTTTCTTTCTGAGGCATAAAAAGCCCTCCTTAGTAAGTTGTATCGGTTATGAAGACGTGACACGAGTATGTACTAATTGGATGGTTTTTGAGGTTGAAAGATGATGAATTCAGATAGATTCTTTGGATTCCTGCCATCGAATCTATTTATCAGCCAAGTGCATAAGTCGCAGTATGTTATGCGAACTCCGTCGAATCCACAAAGCGAATACACGGCGAACATCGAAGCGTGTCGAGGTACCCCTCTAGATGCTCCGGGCCGGGTCCGGGCTGTCGTCAACCCGAACTAGAAAGGGCTCCGTTTCTGTTATGCTTCGGCTGCGCCGCCCGTATCTCACACCAGGATCTTTCAACCATGAGAATCCTCTCCCTGAGCACAGACCCGGAGCTCTCGCAGCTGCGCCGGGCCGCCCTCCAAGCCGCCGGACACCAGGTGGACGTTCTGACCTCCGAGAAGGAAGCGCTGCAGGCTGCAGACCTTCCCCAGCGCTACGACGCGATTCTACTGTGTCACCGTTTGCCGGCGGCCACCGCCCGCAAGACGGTCCGGCTCCTTCGTCAGAACCGCCCTGACTCGCGCATCATCTACATCGCCCACGTCTACGGCGAGTGGCCAGACGTCGAAGCCGATCGCTACGTTGTCGGCGCCGACGGCCCCGAGGCCCTGGTTCGCGTGCTCGAAGAAGTCCAGGTCTAGTTGGCTCTCAGCGAAGTCGAGGGGTGGCCGGACGGTCCCTTTCCTCATGCTGCCCAGGGTTGTCTGCGTTGCCGTTATCGAGATTGCTACGCCGTGCCGGTTAAAAGTGTGCTACAAACTAAACACAACTTTCTGTACCGGACTGGGTAAAGAGTAGTGGAAAAAGGATCCGGCTAATGAGTCGGGATCTTAATCTGGTCGGCGGCGAGTCTGGGGTGAGGTGCGTCATGGATGTCGTAACGGTAGCGGTATTAGCTGTAATTGTGGTCGCGTATGTTATCGGTTCGCTGACCAGCTCTGTGGAAACCGAGACTGAGTTGCCCCATCAATATCGGTAGCGGTTAGCAACTCAAGCCAGTGCTGAGCGAACTTTCGGTAAGAAGGGTGCCCGTCTCCGCGATCAGGCCGTTCTAGGCTTTCGCCCACATCCCTCCGATACAATGTGACGTGAATCGTCTACCTCTCTGCGAAAGAGCTACTTCCTCATGACTCATGCCTGGCACGACATCTCTCCCGGCGAAGACCTGCCGCAGGAGTTCCTCACGGTAATCGAAATCCCTTTCGGATCGAGTGTTAAGTACGAACTCGACAAGCAGAGTGGCTTGATCCGGCTCGATCGCGTCCTCTATTCCGCTGTCTACTATCCCGCCAATTATGGCTTCATTCCTCAGACCCTCGCCGAGGATGACGATCCGCTCGACGTGCTTGTCCTGTGCCAGGAGGCGGTGGTGCCGCTCACGCTGATTCACGCGCGCGCCATCGGCTTGATGACCATGATCGACGCCGGCAAGAAGGACCATAAGATCATCGCTGTCGCCACACAGGACCCCGAGTTCAACTCGTATCGCGAGGCGGGCGAGATGCCCGAGCACCGCCTTAGCATGTTGCGGCGCTTCTTCCTCGACTACAAGCAGCTTGAAGGCAAGGCCGTTGAGGTGGATGAAATTTCGCCCGCCCGCCACACCTATCCCATCATCGAAGACGCACTCGCCCGTTATAGTCAGCAACGGCGCAAGGGCTTCAAGGCGGCCCACTGATTTGTTCGTTGTGATTTCCGTCGAGTTACTTCTTCGGAGGCGGCACTTGCCCCAGCACCGCTACCATAACTTCGCAGTCGACTCCAAAGTCCACTTTCTTGCAGTCCGTAAAGTAAATACTCTTGCCGTCAGGAGACCATCGCGGCTCAGTCGCGCGGCCTTCCGTATTGGCGACCAGCCGCACATTGCTGCCGTCCGCATTCATGACAAAGATCTGGTAATTGGCACGCCGGTTCGACGCGAAGACAATCTGGCTTCCATCCGGAGACCACGACGGCCAGCCGTCGAACGCAGGATGGTTGGTCAGGTTACGCTGGTTCGATCCGTCGCCATCTGCCACGAATACTTCTGAATTCATCTCGCCCAGAATTTTGCGAAAGACAATCTTCTTCCCATCCGGAGACCAGGAAGGATAGGTGTTCGTTCCGCCGGTGATAATGCGCGTCATCTGCCTGCTCTTGATGTCCATGCTGAAAATGTCGGAAGCGTTCTTATTCGGAGGTTGCAGATCATCATCCGAGCAAAAGATGAGCTTCGTGCTGTCAGCCGACCAGTTCGGATGAATGTACTTATGCTTCTCATCCGTGAGGCAATGTTCGCCGCCTCCGTCCGCATTCATGATGCAGATCGATTCCTGCTTTCCATTGTCGGAAACGAAAGCGATCATCTTTCCGTCCGGCGACCACGACGGACTATCGTGCGTCACCGCATCGTGAGTGATCTGTGTTGGCCCGGTTCCATCCGCATTCATGATGAAGATCTGCTGGAACCCCGCGACGGTTGTCTCATACACGATTTTCTTGCCGTCGGGTGAGAAATACGGCTCGCCCTGGTCAACGTGGGTAAGTTGATACGCCAGTGTCTGTACGCTCTGCGCTTCACTCTCGAGCGAGCAGCACATCCACGCTGCAAAAACAGCGATTGTCAAAATCAACCTGTGAAACAAGCACTTCCCCCGATGCCGTTAGACGGCTTGAGTGCCTTTCTGTAACGGCCGATGGCGTGGGTCTTTTGACTCTTCGCGAGATTCGGGTCCAGGTGACCGCGCTTTCTTACCTAAGTTTTTATCCGTGTCATCCGTGCAAATCCGTGGTTGCTTTTCTCTTACTCCGTAACCGCCGTCCCCGCCAGCTTGTCCTTGTAAACCACGCCGCCCTTCATCACGAATCCAACATTCTGCAACACAGTCACGTCTTGCAGCGGATCACCCGACACCGCGATGATGTCCGCGTACTTTCCCACTTCGATGGTCCCCACATCCTTGGATCGTCCGATCAGGTCCGCGGAATTCTGCGTTGCTGTGCGTATCGCTTGCGGCGGAGTCATCCCGAACTTCACCATCGTCGCAAATTGCCGGGCGTTATCGCCGTGCGGATACACTCCTGCATCGGTACCGAATGCCATCTTCACGCCCGCCTGCACGGCTTTCTGAAACGTCTCGCGCTGAATCCGTCCGACCATTCTCTCTTTGTCGATATTCTCCTGCGGCAGGCCAAACTCAATCGCCTTCCCCAGCAGGTAGTCGTCGTTGTAGATGTCCATGTCGAAGTATGTGCCATGTTGCTTGGCCAGTTGAATGTCCTCGTCGGTGGCCAGGCTGGCGTGCTCGATGGAGTCGATGCCCGCCAGGATCGCGTTCTTGATTCCCTCCGCGCCATGCGCATGTGCGGCAATCTTGCGACCCGCCATGTGCGCTTCATCGGCGGCGACCTTCAATTCCTCATACGTAAACTGTGGCGCTCCTGGACTATCGCCCTTCGACAGCACGCCGCCCGTCGCGAGTATCTTGATGACATCCACGCCATACTTCACCTGCGCGCGCACCACATGCCGTACCTGGTCGGCCCCATCGGCAATCTGGTAATTGCGCTCCGCCGGAAAGAGCGTCACGCTCGTCTCAGGCGAGTAATTGTTCAGGTCGCCGTGTCCGCCGGTAATGCTAATCCCTGGACCGCTGGCCACCACCCTTGGGCCGATGATGTATCCCTCATTGATGTAGTTGCGCAAATCCACCGCCATGAACGGCCCCGATCCCACATCGCGTACCGTCGTGAATCCCGCCATCAGCGTGGTCCGCGCGTTCTTCTCTGCGGCGAACGCGTGCGTGTACGGAGTCTCCTTGAACGCGTTGATCGGGTCGTATCGATCGGCCCGCGCACCCAGGTGCGTGTGGCAATCGATCAGTCCGGGTAACACCGTCGCCTTCGACAAGTCGACCACTTTCGCGCCCGCAGGGATCTGCGCGCTCGCGGCTGGCTCGACCGTCTTGATGCGTTCGCCCTCGACCACGATCACCACGTTTTCGCGATAGCTGTCGCTGGTTGAATCGAATAGTTTGCCCGCTCGAATGTACGTGATCGTAGGAGCAGGCTTCGCTGCGGGTCGCTGCGCTGCGGCTTGCCGAGTTTCCTGCGTCTTCGCAGGTTGTAAACTCTCTTGCGCCGCGCACAGAACCGCCGCGGCCATCACGGTCGCTACAACAAATTTGTTTTTCAAATTTTTGACTCCCACTTCTTTTGGCTGTGATTGCAATGTTACAGGACGGGGAAATACAGCGCGGCGTTTGTGACTGTTTTTCTAACCACTAGCCACTAGGGAGACTCTGAACAAGTACTCCGATTTCCACCGATCTGCAGGCTAGAGTGAGAGGAAATTTGGTGGAGGCCTGTAGAGCGATGAAGCAGCAGACACTGGCGATGGCGAACGGGTTCGAGCCGTACGCGAAGAAGACGCGGCGTGCTTTGTTTCTGGAAGAGATGGAACAGGTAGTGCCGTGGGCCCAGTTGTGCGGCTTGATCGAGGCTCACTATCCAAAAGCCGGCAACGGGCGGCCCCCGGTGGGGCTGGAGCGGATGCTGCGCGTGTACTTTCTCCAGCAATGGTTCAACCTGTCGGACCCTGGGCTGGAAGAGGCGCTGTACGACTCGGCGGTGATGCGGCAATTTGTGGGCATCGATCTGGGGCGGGAACCAGTGCCGGACGAGACGACGGTTTGCAAGTTCCGTCACTTGCTGGAAGAGCACGGTTTGGGCGGGGAGATTCTGCAGACGGTGAACCTGTATTTACAGAGCCGGGGAGTGCGGATCATGACCGGCACCATCGTCGATGCAACCATCATTCATGCCCCCAGTTCGACCAAGAACCGGGGGCAGAAGCGCGACCCTGCCATGCACCAAACGAGGAAGGGCAAGCAGTGGTACTTCGGGATGAAAGCACACGTGGGCGTGGATAGTAAGACGAAGATGATTCACAGTGTGGTGGCGACAGCGGCCAACGTGGCGGACAGCACGGTATTGCCGGAGTTACTGCACGGGGAAGAGTCGAAGGTTTGGGGCGATCAGGCCTATCGGGGGCAAACGGAAGCCATGCGGGAAGTTGCGCCCGGAGCGCAGGACATGACCCACAAGCAGTACCGTTTCAAGGACCGCGTCGACGAAATAGAACGAGCCAAAAACCGCACCAAGTCTCGCGTGCGCTCGAAAGTGGAGCACGTGTTTGCGGTAATGAAGCTGAAGTTCGGGTTTGTGAAAGTGCGCTATCGAGGATTGAAGAAGAACGCCAACCGGGTGTTCGCCACCTGCGCCCTGGTCAACCTGTTCTTGGTACGCAAGAAGCTGCTGTACTCAGCGGCGTAGTGTCTTTCCAGGACGCCCGACTACCGGAACGGGGCCAGCCGGAGGGCTCAAAGAGCCAGTGGGGATGAAGGCATCGATCTGAACCTCACCTTTCAAGGCATTCCCGCTTGAAAGACAGGGGGTAGTTCAGAGGTTCCCTAGCCACTGACCACTAACTCGGCTTCCACTTGTTCAGGAACATTACCAAATCCTCCGGCGCCAGTGACCGCGCCTTTTCGAACTCGCCGCCCTTCTGGCTATACAGCAACTTGCCGCTGCCATCGAGCACCGCGATCGCCGGAATTCTACGTGCCTTGGGGACCTCATATTGCTGCATGATGTCCAGGTTCTTGTCGTACTCACCCACGTCCACGTGTACCACTTCGTAGTTTGGCGTCAGCACCGCCGCCACGTCAGGACGGCGAAACGCCAGATCCAGCACATGACAGTCGAAGCACCAGTTGGCTCCGAAGACCACCAGCACCCGCTTGTGCTGTTGCGTGGCCAGTCTCAGCGCCTGCGCAATTTCGGCGTGTGCATTCAATCCCGGGACGTAAATTTGCTTGTCGGTCGAGAGCGGCTGCTGCAGCCGCGTTAGATCGCCCCGCCGGGTCGCAGCAATCCGCCACTGATCGCCCTGTTTTTGCCAGAGTTGCCCGTCGATCACGTAAACCGTCTGCAGCTTGCTCTGCGCCGCAGACCGGATCTCCGCCTGAAAGGCAACCTGCTGTACGCCCGTCTGTGGAGAAGTGGATTGCATTATTTCCAGTTTGATACCGCGCGCCTTGAGCCCGGTCCAAAACGCGATGTCAGCCTGCGCATTGGTCTCTCCCGATGGCAGGATCACCCGCGCCTCGGGATTGGTGCTATAGAGCGCGCGCAACTTCGCCGCATCGCCCGAAAGCACCGCCGCCTTCCACTGCTCCAGCGGAGCAAACGCGGCGGCAGCCTGCTGAGTCTTTACCGGCGCCTTCTGCCCGCTTGCCCCGAGCGCTCCGAAGATCACGCAGACCGTCGCTGCGCCGATCCAGCTAAGACGGACTACCCGCATGACCGAACAAACTCCATGTACTCCTTCGCCTTTCTAGCCACTAGCCACTAACCACTAGCCACTTCTACTCAGTGCCCCCCATGATACGGATGGCCCTTCAAGATCGTGAACCCGCGATACAACTGCTCCAGCAACACCACGCGCGCCAACTCGTGAGGCAGCGTGATCTTCCCGAACGACACGATGTGTTGCGCTTTCGCTCGCGTAGAATCCGTCCATCCATCGGCCGGGCCTATGGCAAACAGCAAGTCCTGCGTTCCATGCGCGAGATGGTAGTCGAGGAAATTAGCGATCTCTTCCGACGCCAATTGTTTGCCGCGTGCGTCGAGCAGCACCAACACTGGCTGCGTGCGTCCGGCGCTCTTCTCGACATGTTTCAACAGCGCGGCTTCTGAGGCTAGTTCCAGGGCATCGCACGCCGCGTAGTGCGATAGACGCTTCAGGTACTCCGCCGTAAGCGACTGGATCGCGGTGCTACGCGTCTTGCCAATCCAGGCAATGCGAAGTTTCACCGTTTTACTTGCCCTTCCGGACGCGCTTAGAAGTGGGTGCCCCACCCTTGTCGCCGGATTTTCGCGACAGAGCCTGCCCTGAGCTTGCCGAAGGGGTGGGAGCATGTCCGTGCTTCGCCGTCGTCGATTTCCGCGCGATCTTCTTGCCCGCGGATTTCGTCGCTGTCTTCTTGGCAGGCGCGCGCTTGGCTGCCACTGCAGCTCTCTTGGGCTCCGGTTTCTCCAGATCAGCGGGCTGCAAACGTGTTGCCGTCTTCCACAATCTCTCCAGGTCATAGAACTTGCGCGCGCTTTCAGAGAAAATGTGGACCACGAAGTCCACGTAGTCGAGCAGCAGCCACTCCGCCTGGTTTCGGCCTTCCACATGCGAAGGCTCATACCCCAGCTTGCTGAGCTTCTCATCGACTTCGTCGCCAATGGCCTGCACCTGCCGCGGATTCGCCGCCGAACAAATCACAAAGTAGTCGGTGAATCCGCTGGCCTGCGCATCCAGCCGCAAGATGCTGATGTCCTCTGCCTTCTTTTCTATGCAGGCCCGTACGGCAATGGCGACTTGCGCCCTCACATCATCTTTTTTCATGCGACGTGCTCGCTCTCCTTGAAGCTTCGAATCTGGGTGCCCCGTTCTACCGCCCTCTTTTGGCGGTAGGGCGGGGTCTCCTGTACAACCCTTCTTTCCGGATATACTCCGCCACCGCATCCGGTACCAGCTTGCTCAAACTCTTCCGGCTCCGCATCGCCGCACGAATCTGCGTGGCCGAAACATCTTCGTGTGTCTCCGGCAACAGATGCAAACGCACGCCGGTTAGCTCTAACAATCCCGCCGCTTTTTGTTTGCGCCGGGTGCCCCGTTCAACCGCCCTCTTTTGGCGGTAGGGCGGGGTCCCCTGCCACAGCACCACGTCGTGGTTTTTCGGACGCAATCTCTTCGGCAACGACGACGTCACGTCATCGAGCGAATACCCCGGCCGCGCCGCCACGATGAACTCACATTCCTTTAGTAGCGCTTCGGCCTCATACCACTTGGCGATGTCGCGAAAAGCGTCGATGCCGATCAGAAAATACAAGCGGTCGCTCTTGCGCAACCCAGCCTTCACTCGCCGGACCGTATCGATGGAGTAGCTCGGACGCCGCTCCACATGCGCCTCCGCATCGGGCGCTTCGAGCAGCGATGGCAGAAAATCCGGCTCTCCGGCCAGCGCCAGCGACACCATTGAGTACCGATGAAAGTACGATGTGACCGGCGCGGCCTGTTTGTGCGGAGGAATGTCAGCCGGAACGAACCAGACTTCTTTCAGCTTGAATCGCTCAGCGGCGGCACGGGCCACCTTGAGGTGTCCGCGATGGATGGGATCGAAGGTGCCACCAAACAGTGCGATATTCATTCAGTCAAGGAATTATAGATTGCGATCCGCTCACAGGAAGACCCGGAGCTAGCGTTTCAACCGCCTGCTCAAAGGAGGTCGTCAACGATGATCCCGTACGCGCTTGAAAAATAGGTGTTCACGAACTTAAGTATCTGAGCGAGTTCCCGACGCACATCAGTCACTGCGTTTTGCCGAGCTAAGATGTAGGCAGAGTCAGCATTCATTGTAAAGCGCGCTTTTGTCTCGTCATCCTGAGCGTGGGCCGCTACGAGTTCAAACATCGATAAGTTCTCTAGTTCCTCAGTGTCAAACCTCAGCTTGTGTACGTGCTTGGAGCGAATGCCCGACTTGTTCGCGAATACCAGCTTCGTTGCTTTGGCCAGAGTAGACGCTCGCGATGCGGAAATGTGCTTCTTTCGTCTCAATCTCTTCTCCGCCCATTTGGCGAAGCTCGACAGTCGCTGCTCCAAAACGTACAGCTCCTGTATGTAAAACTCCATGAGAAGGCGCAAATAGGATTCCCGGCTGACCTTTGGTGATCTTGGAGGATCCAATGTCAGTAACGTGGCGATTTCTCGAAGGCGATCCAGCGAGTCGCTGATTTCCATGAAGTACACGAAAACATCAACTTTGGGCCGATCCCCTTCGGGCAGCGACAATCTCCCTACTCTCTGAGACTTGGTTCTCGGGAGTTTGGAGTGCCGCTGAATGACGGGCGTAGTTAGATCGAGAATCGCCTTTCGGAAAGCAACTAATCCATGCTTCTCAGGCACGCTCGCACCCTCTCATCTTTTCCACACGCTTCGCCATCTCCCACTTCAGCGCGTCGATGCCTTCGCCCGTGACCGCCGATATCGCGAACAGCTCCAGCTTCTTGCGCTTGCAATATCGCTTCAACTTCGCCAGCTTGTCTTTGTTCACCGCATCGATCTTCGACGCCACGACTATGGTCGGCTTGCTGTCGAGTCCGCCCCCAAAGTTCGCCAGCTCTTTCGTGATCAATTCGTAGTCTTTCGCTGGATCAGGCCTTCCACTCGCATCCGACACATCCACTAGGTGCACCAGCAGGCGCGTGCGCTCGATATGCCGCAAAAACTGCGTTCCCAGTCCAGCCCCTTCACTCGCCCCTTCAATCAGCCCGGGAATGTCCGCCACCACGAAGCTGAATTCATCCGGAGCCTCGCCCACCACCACCACGCCGAGGTTCGGCTGCAGCGTGGTAAACGGATAGTCCGCGATCTTCGGACGCGCCGCCGAAATCCGCGAGATCAGCGTGCTCTTGCCTGCGTTGGGATACCCCACTAGCCCGACATCCGCCAGCAGCTTCAACTCCAGCCGCAGCGTGCGCTCTTCGCCGGGAAAACCCTGCTCATGCTCACGCGGGGCCTGGTGCGTCGAGGTCGTAAACCGCGCATTGCCGGGTCCGCCCCGTCCGCCGTGCGCAATTACGATGCGCTCATCCGGCCCGGCAAAGTCGTGCACAATTTCGCCCGTCAGGTCGTCATAGACAATCGTTCCCACCGGAACCTTCAGCACCACGTCGTCGCCTTCACGACCTGTGCAGTTCGAGCCTTCACCGTGCCGCCCGCGCTCCGCCTTATATTCGGGATTGAAGCGGAAGTGCACCAGCGTGTTGTGACGCTCGCTGGACTCCATGATGACGTCGCCGCCGCGTCCGCCGTCGCCGCCTGAAGGCCCACCGCGCGGAACAAACTTCTCCCGCCGAAACGCCATGCAACCGTTCCCGCCGTCGCCGGCCTTCACCCGAATTTTGGCTTCATCAACAAACATAGCAATTAGCAACCAGCGACTAGCAATTAGTCCCCGGGTACCGCAAATCCTTCTGTCCAATGAAGTTTTCCCAGTTCGTACGGGCAGATGAGAAACCGCTCCGGATAATCCACAAAGCCAGGCTTGCCCGCAAGCGCTTCGATAGCATCCTTGGCATCCTGTTCCGTTTGAAACACCCCAATCAGCATCCCTTCATCGTCGATATCGGGAGGACCGGTGTGCCACAACAGAAAAACAGTGTTCATGGTGAGTCCTGAAAACAAAACGAGAAAAGGCCTCGCGTAAGGAGGCCTCTTTCCGTGCTCGAAAGTTGAGCCCGAAGCTAGTTGCTAATCGCTAGTTGCTAATTGCTTTCCTGCGGAACCACCGACACAAACTTGCCCAACTGGCCGCGATCTTTGAACTCAATCGTGCCCGTCACCTTGGCAAACAGCGTGTCGTCTTTGCCGCGTCCCACGTTGACGCCCGCCTTCAGCGGTGTCCCGCGCTGCCGCACGATGATGGTGCCGCCCGACACCAGCTGGCCGCCGAACGCCTTGATGCCAAGCCGCTGCGCATTCGAATCGCGGCCGTTTCTCGAGCTTCCTAAACCCTTTTTATGTGCCATATCTCATCCCGCCGTCTTGAGTCTATATTTTCTGGTAGCGCTCGCCTTCAGGCCAGCGTCCACGAAACTTGTTTTGAAGAGGCACGGCTTTAGCAGTGCCGAAAAGTCGCTCTTCTAATAATACCGAGCGGACTTTAGTCCGCGAGGTCCGCTTCGCCGTCCGAACCAAACCCACGCAGCGACCGCAACACTTCCCGCGCCGCCAACCACGCGTGCAGCACCACCGCATCGAAGCGCTTCACCGCAGACAACAGAACCACCATCAACTGACAGAGCAGCATTACGCCTTCAGCGTCTGTCCATCCACGCTGATGCCGGTGATCTTCACCGCGGTATACGACTGCCGATGTCCCTGCATCTTCTTGTACTGTTTCTTGCGCTTCAGGTGGAACACCAGAATCTTGTCGCCGCGGCCATGCTCGACCACCTGGCCCGACACGAACGCTGCTGCGGGCTTAGCAATCTCGCCCTCAGTCGCGCTCACCGCCAGCACATCGTCAAACTGCACGTTTTCGCCGCTGGTCTGCGGCAGCTTCTCAATCTCGATTACGTCTCCGGGTGCGACGCGATACTGCTTTCCCCCGGCGCGGATCACCGCGTACATGGCAATCTCCTGAACTTCATTCTGTTGCGCAAACGCAACGGCGCCACAATCGGGCTGGGACGCTAACTTATTTATGCACTTGCACTTACCCAACGCCAGGAAGGAAACCTTCGCGGGACCAACCGTCCCACTCCGCTGGGGTGCCCTGAAAGGACACGAGTAGTACAGGCAAACCACTCAATAATATCGGATTCGCCCCATCCGGTCAACGCCAGCTCTTTCGCGACCGCACCGATTCGGCTCCTAACTAAGACACTTCACCCGTAATACCGGAAGTCCTCCCAGAATTTCGGCCACCCGTCTTTGGGAGGTCCGCAGACCCAGATGTCCGGGTGATCTTCGGTCTCCTCGTTCTTCACGCCGTAAGGATTCGGAGTATGCCCCGCGAGCCTGCAGGACTCGAAGCTCTCGTCCATGTATTTTCGGCTCAGGCCGAGGATGATGACCGTCTGCGGCGGCGGATCACCGTACCCGCGATACCAGAAGGAATTGACCCCGCTGATGGCGCGAGGCAACCCGTACTCGGGCCCGTACAGATTGATCGCTCCCGCTTCACCGTAATTCGTGCCGATGATTCCCAAGTGCGCGCGTTCTTCGGGAGCGAGCGAATCGCGGATCCTCGCAACCTCCTGCACCAGTTCGCGCCAGCCGAGTTGCTCGCGGAAATCGCCGGTCAGTGAATTGTTGACGTTCCACCAGCGTGAATTGACGGGCGGCAACGGCAACCAGAACGCAGTGGTAATTACGAGTTCGAAGGCCAGCGTCACCCACACCGCCCAGCGAACCGTCATCGCCTTTGCGCGAGACATGGTCGCCAGCCAGCCCTCTCCCCAGACCGCTCCGGCGGCATACAACATGGGATAGGCAGGCCCCATGTAATACCAGCGCCCTCTCGCGATCGTGAACAGCAGGAGCGTGGCGACGAACATCCAGCCAATCATTCGGAAGCGTTTGCCGTCGCGCGAAAAACAGAAATAGAGACCGGCCACGGCCAGCGGAAAGCGAAGGCCCGTCAGTTCCAACTGCTGCGGAAGGAAGTACGTAGTGCGGCCCTGGCGAACATCGCGAGCGTGAATGTGGCTGAGAAAATCGAGCGAAATAAAGTTGTGCTGTGCCTGCCAGAGCACGTTGGGCAGCCAGATCAGGATGGATAGCCCGACCCCAATCCACAGCCATTTGCTCTTGAGGTAGCGGCGTGCATCGGTAAGCAGCACGCCCGCTACGATGCCGAGGGCAAAGAAGCCCACCGTGTACTTGCACAGCATGCCGAATCCGATGCCGGCTCCGACTCCCATCCACCAGCGCGCATCTTCGGTCGCGAGCAGCCTGACCACGCAATATGCCGTCGAAACCCAGGCGAGGCAGTCGAAGGCCACGTACATCATCTCGTACCCACCGCCCAGGCAGAACGGAACGGCAGCGACGGCGGCGACGAGTTGTGCTCCCCGGCGAGCGCCCATTTCGCGCGCCATGAGACCTGTCAGCACTACGGCGATCGCTTGCGCTATGTTGGCGAAAAAGCGGAAGCCACGCACTGAAGTCCCGAAGAGCTCCAGCGAGATCCTCCCAAAAAACGGCGTAACCGGCGGATATGCAGGGTAGCCCCACGCCAGGTGCCGCGCGTCTTCGAGTGTCGCGAGTTCGTCGCGGTGAATGCCATAACGGTTGCCGATGATCAGGTGAAGAATCACCGTCGCCAGTGCGATGTAAATGAGAAGCGCAGTATCGCTCAAAAGCGGAGATCGCCCTTCGCGGGAGACCGGCGAAATTGAAGTGGAGACAGACATATCAGAAGCTATTTGGGCGGTGCGGACGTCGGCCGCGATTCATCGGCTGCGGCTTTTTCGATCTGTGCCTGGATTTCAGGCATGTGCTTCTTCATGACCGACTGGGCTGCCTGCATGGTCTCGATCACCATGGCGTTCGTATCCCTCAGCAGCTTCTGGCCGGTGGGCGACTCGTAGAATTCATTGATGGCCTTGATGTCGGAGTGGGTGAAGTACTTCTGATAAATCGGGATCATGGCGTCGAGCAACTCGTCGCTGGGGATGGCTTTCAACATCGATTGGAACCGTTCGGTCGCGTCGGCGGCTGCCTTTTGAACCTCCGCCGGGTTAGCGTTGGGATGCTGCTGCCGGTAACGGTCCGCGAAGTCCGAGGCTAACTGGCTTGCCATCGCAGAATAGATCAGCGGCATGCGGTCGCGCACTCCGGTGAGTTGCATCATGTCTTGGACGTCTTGCTTGGTAGCAGCGTCAATCTGGGTCTGGGCGAAGCCGAGCGAACAAGACGCGATGAGGAGAAGACATGGAACGATTGCCTTTCTCATAATTTCCTCCGCGGCGGACGTGGCGTCGCCTGATTGTACTGCGGTTCCGCCTGCTACGATAGCGACGTGCCAGCCCTGCTTGAGGTTGAGAATGTCTCCGTCGACTTCGCCACTGCGCAGGGGACCGTTCATGCCGTGCGCGACGTGACTTTCACCATAGCGCCGGGAGAAGTACTTGGGCTGGTCGGAGAATCCGGATCAGGCAAGTCGGTTTCGTCGCTGGCAATCTTGCGCCTGCTGCCTCCTCAGGCGCGCGTCAGCGGCCGCATCCAGTTTCGCGGCGAAGACTTGCTTTCGCTCTCCGAATCCGCGATGCGCGGCATTCGCGGCGCCGGTATCAGCATGATCTTTCAGGAGCCGATGACGGCTCTCAATCCGGTCATGCGCATCGGTGACCAGGTAGCTGAGGCGGTGCTGGCGCATCCCGCGGCCGCCGACCGAACCCGCGAACAGCAAACCAACGGCAAACCGCCTCGCATTACCAAAAGTGACGCCTGGCGGCATGCGGTCGAGGCCCTGCGCACCGTCGCCATTCCCGAACCCGAGCGACGCGCTCGCGATTATCCTCACCAGCTCTCGGGAGGCCAGCGTCAGCGCGTGATGATCGCGATGGCCATCGTGAATCGCCCGCAATTGCTCATCGCGGATGAGCCGACCACTGCGCTCGATGTCACCATCCAGGCGCAGGTGCTCGATCTACTCAATGAGTTGCGGCAGAAGTTCGCGCTCTCCATGCTTTTTGTCTCGCACGATCTCGCAGTGGTTTCGCAGGTGTCGCATCGCATTGCCGTCATGTACGCGGGCAGCCTGGTTGAGCTCGGCACTGCGGATCAGGTCTTCCGTCAGCCGATGCATCCCTACACACGCGGTCTGCTCGCTTCGGTGCCGACCTTGCGCAGCGACCGCAATCAGCCGTTGCGTACGATTGAAGGCGCGGTGCCGGCAATCACCAACCTCCCTCCCGGTTGCACATTTGAGCCGCGTTGCGAATGGCGTTTACCATCTTGCTCGCAAGCGTTACCATCGTTGGTCGAAGTTGCGCCCGGGCATTTTGCGCGATGTCCGGTGGTGGCGTCGGAAATTCGGTAAGCATGCGTCTTCTATTAATCAGCGATATCCACGCCAACCTTGAGGCCCTTGAGGCTTGCATGGCCGCCGCTCCGGCTTACGATCGCATCGTGAACCTGGGAGACGTGGTCGGATACAACGCCAGCCCAAACGAAGTCTGCGAGCGCGTGATCGCCATGGGGGCGCCCGTGGTCCGCGGCAATCATGACCGCGCGTGTGCCGGGCTGACCGACGTCAAAGAGTTCAACCCGGTAGCGGCGATCTCTGCCTATTGGACACGGACCACCCTGCGTCCCGAGCACCTGGAGTGGCTGCGCGAACTGCCGCAAGGCCCACTGCGCAGCAACGAATTTTCCGGGATCGAGTTCGTGCACGGCTCGCCGCTGGATGAAGACGAGTACCTGCTCAACACGGCTGCGGCTGACGACAATCTTGAATTACCGGGACACGCACCCCTGATCTTCTTTGGCCATACCCACATCCAGGGCGGCTTCGTGGATGAAGCCGGCGAATCCCGGCCCTTCCGTCCGATGTACGACAGCGTGGAAGGTCCGGTCACGTCCACGATATGGCTCACTCCCGGCGAGCGCTACCTCATCAACCCCGGCTCGGTCGGGCAGCCGCGCGACAGCGACTGGCGTTCGGCCTTCGCCCTGTATGAATCCAATGGCGGACCGCTCGCCAGCGTTACGTTTTACCGCATACCTTACGACATCGAACAAGCCCAGCAACGCATTCTCTCAGCGCAACTGCCGGAGCGTTTAGCCGCGCGCCTCAAGCTCGGACGCTAGCCGACTCCCGCCTCGAATTGGAATAAAATACGGGTATGCCGATCCGCCCATTTCCCGAAAAATCGAACTTCCGCAGCAAGGAATTCATCGGTGGCGCCAACATGAGTACGCCGTTTGGATACCTGGTTGCCCACATCGATGGCGGAGCGCGCGGCAACCCCGGCCCCGCCGGATACGGTGTGATGGTCGAAGATGAAATGGGACGGCCCGTGGCCGAACTCAGCGAGTATCTGGGAAAGCAGACCAACAACTATGCTGAGTACTCAGGGCTGCTCGCGGCACTCACCTACGCGTTGAAACACGGCTTCAAGGCGCTCAAGGTGTTCAGCGACTCGGAGCTCATGGTCAAGCAGATCATCGGTGAGTACAAGGTCAAGAACCCTACTCTCAAGGAGCTCCACGATAGGGCGACCACGATGATCGACAACTTGGAGGCCTTTGAGATCAGGCACGTGTTGCGCGAGAAGAACCGCGACGCCGACCGCCTGGCAAACCTCGCAATGGATCGTGGCATGAATCGCGTTCCCGCCGGAACTGCATCGGCGGAGTCGAGCGCAACACCGGCGCGCGAAGTGAATGGTGTAGTACGCAACGGGGTGGTTGAATTTCTTGGGTCGCCCCTTCCCGAGAATACTTTCGTCAAGATTCGCGCAGCCAAACCCTAAGCCGACGCCGCTATAGCATGCCGGTTTCCCGCGACTTGACAGCCGCCTTGCTTGATCTGTGGTGGTTCGAAAATCTGCAAGCGCTGCGCTGGGTTCTCGACCGCCCAGGTCAGCGTCTGCGTCATTTGCTCCAACGTGACCAAATCCAATCGATTCGCGCCTTCGCGGGTTGATGGAATCAGTCGCGCCAGCGCGTAGAACGGCTTCAAGATCACCGGCCAGCTTCTTCCCGGTCCCAACACGTACCAGGGCCGCACGAAGCTTGCGGGGATCCCGGACTCGATGATCAAGCGTTCGCCCTCGGCGCGCACCGCTTGGTACTCCTTCATCATGGGAGCAGGACGGGCCACGCTGAGATAGACAAAGTGTCGGATCCCCGCGTGTTTGGCGGCGTTCACCGCCTCCCGGCACGAAACCAGGTCGATCTTGCGAAACTCCTCGGCCTTGCTGGGGCTCGGATGCGCCACTCCGACCAGGTGAACGAATGTATCAGCGGGAGCTACGTTTTCGGCATACGTTTCAGACCGCAGCGCATTTCCGTGAACAATCTCACACCCCTGCGTCACGCGCGACTCGGAACCCGGCCGCACCAGCGCGCGCACGCGATGACCGCGGCGCACCAACTCAGCCGCCAGGCTGCTTCCCAGAAACCCTGTTGCGCCAGTGAGGAACACGTCATGTTGTGCCATCTCGGCCTCCGAGAATTCTGCCTCACCTCTGCCGCTCCCGCGATAGGCTAACTGCGCACGGGAGCGGCAGTTACATGAACTGCATTATCTCTGATACGGAAAAGTCGAAGAAATGGATTTCTAGCTCAGCGTGAAACGCAACGCTTCGTCCAGTTCGGGATGGCGGAAGGCATATCCGGCCGCCTCTAATCTCGCGGGCTTCACCCGCGCCGAACTTAGCAGCAGCGCCTCTCCCATCTCGCCGAACACTGTACGCACGACAAATGCGGGCAGGGGGAAGAACGCAGGCCTATGCATCGCCGTTCCCAGTGCGCGAACGAATTCGAGGTTACGTACGGGTTGCGGTGCGACCGCGTTCACCGGCCCCCGAAGCTCTTCAATGGAAAGGGCAAACAGGAACACGCCCGCAACATCATCGAGCGCAATCCAACTCATATACTGGCGCCCGTCGCCCACCGGACCTCCCAGCCCAAATCGAAATGCCGGAAGCATGGCCCGCAACGCACCACCGTGTTTCGCCAGCACCACTCCGATGCGCAGGTTCACCACGCGGATCCCGGCATCCGCCGCCGGACTCGTTGCCGCCTCCCATTCCTGGCACACGTCCGCCAGAAAGCCCGAGCCAGGCTTGCTGTCTTCGCTGAGTTCCTCGTCGCCGCGGTTTCCGTAGTACCCCGTCGCCGAGGCCGCAACCAATGCCGTTGGCATGCCCGTTCTGCGATAAGATTCTGCCGCAGCTACCGCCAATGTCTGCGTGCCCAGTATGCGACTCTCGCGCACCTCGCGCTTGAATTTTTCCGACCAGAGTCCTGAGATGGCTTTGCCAGCAAGATGAATGACGGCATCAAACCCCTCAAGCCTCTGCGGATCGAGAGGTTGCCCGGGATTCCACTGCACCTCGCCGTCAGCAGCCGGAGCATGTCGCACCAACGCGGAAGAGCTGTGTCCCGCACGAGCCAGCGCTGGCCGTATCGCGCTACCCAGCAAACCTGACGCTCCACTGATCAGAATTCGCATAGATTCTCAATCGCTCTGACGCGATCCCATTACGACTGAACCCATCGCTCCCAAGTCGCTCGCCGTCTCGTATAATCGGTCATGGCGACATTCCGCCAAACCATCGCGACCAACGTCCTAACTGTCACCAAATTTCGCGATCTCCTGCGTAAAATCCGCAGCTACCGTCCCAACGACGATCTTACGCTGGTCAAGAAAGCCTACGATTTCTCCCTCAAGCATCACCAGGGCCAGTCCCGCGCCTCCGGCGAGCCCTACCTGATCCATCCTCTGGAAGTGGCGACCGTACTGGCCGAGATGCGACTCGATACCACCGCCATTGCCGCCGGCCTGTTGCACGACTCCATCGAAGATACTTCGCTCACCGTGGACGACATTCGCACGGAATTCGGCGAGCAGGTAGCGCACATCGTCGAGGGCGTGACCAAGATCAGCAAAATCGATTTCGCCTCGCGTGAAGAGGCCCAGGCCGAGAGCGTCCGCAAGATGGTTCTCGCCATGGTCGACGACATTCGCGTCGTGCTCATCAAGCTGGCCGACCGCCTGCACAACATGCGCACGCTCCAGCATCTGCCGCCCGACCGCCAGACAAAAATCGCGCGCGAAACCCAGGAAATCTACGCTCCCATCGCGCACCGCCTCGGCATGGGCAAGATTCGCGGAGAACTCGAAGACCTCGCCTTCCAGTACGTCGATCCCATCGCCTACAACCAGGTCAAGGACGCCATCGAATCGCGCCGCAAAGAAGGCGAAGCTTTCCTGGCGCAGATCCAGGGCGTGATCGAACAGAAGCTGCGCGATAACAACCTGCAGGCCACGGTCGAAGCGCGCATCAAGCGCATTTACAGCATCTGGCAGAAACTGCAGCGCCAGCATATTTCCGTCGAACAAATCTACGACATGATGGCGCTTCGCATCGTCACCCAATCAGTAAACGACTGCTACGCCGTGCTGGGGCTGATTCACAACCAATGGCGGCCTGTCCCTGGGCGCATCAAAGACATGATCGCCATGCCGCGGCCCAATCTCTATCAATCGCTGCACACCACGGTGATTGCGGAGAACGGGCACGCCTTCGAAGTGCAGATCCGCACCGAAGAAATGCACAAGATGGCGGAAGAAGGCATCGCGGCGCATTGGAAGTACAAGGATGGACCGATCGCGGCGCGCGACGAGAAGCGCCTAGCCTGGCTGCGACAGGTGGTCGAATGGCAACGCGAAGTTCCCGACCCGAACGAGTTCCTCTCCACCCTCAAGATCGATCTTTATCCCGAAGAGGTTTACACCTTCACCCCGAAGGGCAAAATCGTCATCCTGCCGCGTGAGGCCACGCCGGTGGACTTTGCCTACAACATTCACTCGGAGGTCGGTAACACGTGCGTGGGTGCCAAAGTAAATGGACGCATCGTCCAACTGAAATATAAGCTCCGCTCCGGAGACATCGTCGAGATCCTCACCCAGCCGGGGCAGCATCCCAGCCGCGACTGGCTGGTGTTTGTGAAGTCCCCGCGCGCGCGACAGAAGATCAAGCATTGGCTGAACATCCATCAGCGCGAGCGTGCCATCGAAATCGGCCGCAAGCTGATCGAAAAGGAAGCCCGCAAATATCGCATCTCGCTCAAAGACATCAGCGAAGCTGAGCTTACCCGCGTGGCCAGCGAGAACGGCCTCGGGCGTCCCGACGATCTGCTCGCCGGCATCGGCTACGGAAAGTTCTCGGCCCGCTCCATCCTCGCTCGCGCCGTGCCCGAGAGCGCCGCGAACGCAACGCCCGCCGAGGAATCTCCGGGCGAAGACCAGCAGCCCGGCGCCTTCACCAGCGTGGTGCGGCGCGTCTTCGGCGGAGACACCTCCGCCATCAAGGTCCGCGGCCACGACGACCTGCTGGTCTATCGGGCGCGATGTTGTAACCCCATTCGCGGCGAAGAAATCATCGGCTACGTCACCCGCGGCAAGGGTGTCGCAGTACACTCCAAGTCCTGCACTAACGTTGAGAACCTCATGTACGAGCCGGAACGCCGCATCGCCGTAGAGTGGGGCAAAGACGGCAGCGTGGGGACCGCCAAAGTATGGGAAACCGGCTTCCCGGTCAAGCTGGTCGTTCTCTGCGACAACCGCCCCGGCATGCTGAAACAGATCACCGCCGTCATCAGCGACGCCAATACCAACATCCGCAACATCGAAGCCAAGACCGCCGAAACTCACGCCACGGTTGACATTATCATCGACATCGCGGACCTCAAGCACCTCGAACGCATTATCAGCGGCGTACGCAAAATCCCCGGCGTGCGCGACGTGCAACGCGTGCAGAAGCTGTAGAGGTCGCGCTCTTCGCGCGGGCTTCCGTGATGACAATGTCAGGTGCTCTTGATAACCTGTACGCGTGAAACTTACAGCAGTTTTCGAACCCGCAAGTGAAGGCGGATACACCTGCTTCGTCGAAGAGATTCCTGCGGCAATTTCCCAAGGCGAGACCCTGGAACAGGCGAAAGCAAATCTCCTGGACGCGTTAAAGCTGGTGCTGGACGCCAACGCCGACCTGACACCGTAACCTACGCCTTCATCGCCTTCACATATTCCAGCACCTCTTCCGCGTGCC
Organism: uncultured Acidobacteriaceae bacterium; assembly: GCA_963699185.1. GTDB lineage: Bacteria > Acidobacteriota > Terriglobia > Terriglobales > Acidobacteriaceae > DASRAA01. The sequence goes on from OY969419.1 coordinate 5,273,032, forward strand.
CCTCCGGATTCACCGGCGAAAAAACATGCACCAGCTTGCCGTCCGGCCCTATCAGGAACGTACTGCGCACGATCCCCATGACCTTCTTGCCGTACATGTTCTTTTCCTTGAGCACGTCGTACTGTTTGGCGACTTCTTTCTTGTCGTCGGCCAGTAAGGTGTACGGCAAGTTCTCTTTTTCTTTAAACTTCAATTGGGCCTTGGGAGTGTCAGGCGATATGCCCAGCACCACCAGCCCAGCCTTCAGCAGTTTCGTGTATGCGTCGCGGAACTCGCGCGCCTCAACGGTTCAACCAGGCGTGCCGGCTTTGGGATAGAAGAACAGCACCACGGTCTTCCCCCGGAACTGTTGTAGCGAAACGGGGTTTCCGTTTTCGTCAGGCAGGGTAAATTCGGGAGCTTTGTCTTTGATTTCCATATCGCTCTATCTATACCGCAAATCCGCGCGCCAGGCCATCGCCGCGTTATTTTCGGTTTTGATGCCATTCACATTGGCCTTGGCTCAGGGACGTCCCCAGCACCGCGACAACCCACCGGCCCCAACATCCACCACCAGCACCAAGAAGGCCAAGCGCGGACCGCGCGCCATCGCCGTCGTCGAATTTCTGCCCAATGGAGCCATGCGCCTTGTGCCCATCGCTCTCTGGATCGACGGGCGTTATTACGATGCCAGCCAGTACGGCGCCAACCCAGCGCCCATGGCGCTGGAGCCCGAAACCGTTTACGAGGCGCAAAGTCTCGGAGAACCGACCGGCATATTCACCATCACCGAGCCCAGGCAAGAAAACGGCAACTGGGCAGCCTACGGCACCTGGCAGCCTCAGCTTGCAATGGATGCCGAGGTGGCCAAAAAGGCAGCCAAGGATGCGGCGCTTAAAGCCCAGACCCCCAGCAAGGTCGTCCTGACCGGCGATGCCGACGACGGACGCCCCGTGCTGAAGCGTGCTCCCGGTTCCTCCAGCCAGCCCGACAGCAGCCAGGCGCCGCCTGCAAGCAACACCGACTCCGATCGGCCGGTGATGAAGAAACCTCCGCCCGACCCTGGTTCGAAGCCGACTTTAGGGACGCCGGACGACCCGCCTGCCACCAGCTCCACTTCCAGCACCAAGACGCAAACTACGGCGAGTAATAGCGATTCCGATCGCCCAACCCTCAAGCGGCCCACCCCTGCGACATCCCAGCCGGATAGCGGCAGCACTGGAGGGGGTACAACGGCTGTTACCCAAGCCGCCGCGACGTCGAACGACAATGATCCCAATCGCCCGACGCTAAGTCACACCAAAACGACGAAGCCGGCACCTGTAGCCGACACCGACTCTGCTCCCACGAAGCCAGGTGCAGCGTCTTCGGCCGCGGGCAAGGCCTCTCGCGCCTACCCTGCCATCTCCGACGCCGGCCATTACGAGACCCGATCGCTGCTGTATTCGCTGACCTCCGGCGAGCGCCAGATACAAGAGGACCAGATGCGCAAGATGGCGATGGTCGAGATCCGTGCTTTCGCCGCCAAGCACAATGGCCCACCGATTCCGAAAACCGCCGCCATCACCGACTACGAAGTTCGCGCATTCGACTTGGAATTCAGCAATTCGCCCACGGTCGTGCTGACAGGGAAGCTCCCCATTGCCGCCGCCAAGGGGCAGCGTGACACCGGCTTCACCTATTTCGTCGCTCTGGTCGCTCGTGTGGACATCAACGATCAGGCGCAAAAAATCTTCGCCTCGGTCACCGACAGCACTCGCCTCGACGCTTTCCCTCGAATGGAACTGATCGACGCGGTGGATGCCGACGCCAACGGACGCGGCGACCTGCTCTTCCGGCAGTACTCGGACATCGGCATCAGCTACGGCCTCTACCGCGTCTCGCCCTACCAGATTGAGAAGATCTTCGAAGGCGGGTCGTCGCTCTAGAACGGGTTACAATCACTCCATCCATGCGGATTAGTTCGATCTTTACACTAGCCCTGATGATCGCGTTGCGGGCGGCCGCCCAGGACCACCCTCCTGCACCGTCCGCCGCTACTCCGGCGGCTTGGCCCACTGCACAGTTTGCAGCCACGGCCGCGAAAGACCCCGGCGTGCAGAAGGCGAAGCAGATTCTCGACGACATGATCCGCGCCTTGGGTGGCGACGCCTACCTGACATTACGGGACATGAAGGTCGAAGGCCGCGGCTATGCCTTCTACCATGGGCGTCCCAGCGGTCTGGGCATCGTGTTCTGGCGATTCTGGGAGTGGCCCGACAAAGACCGCATGGAACTCACCAAGCAGCGTGATGTGGTCGAGCTGTACATCGGAGATAAAGGCTACGAGATCACCTACAAGGGAACGGCAACCCAGGACCCCAAGCTGGTTGACGAGTATCTGCGCCGCCGCGACCACTCTCTTGAGTGGGTGATTCGCAACTGGCTCGCGGCGCCCGGCTCGATGATCCTGTACGAAGGCACCGCCATCGTCGAACAGACGCTCGCCGACAGGGTCACCATCATGACTGCGTCGAACGACAGTGTCACGATTGCCATCGATCCCCGCAGCCACCTGCCGTTGAAGAACACATACAGTTGGCGCGATCCGAACGACCGCCAATTCGATGAGGAGTCGGAAGTCTTTGGCAACTTCCGCATGGTCCAGGGGATCAACACGCCCTACAGCACGGTGCGAATGCTCAACGGCGAGATGAGCGGCCAGCGCTTCGTCAACAATGTGACTTACAACATCGGCATCGATCCGGCGCTCTTCCAGACCAAAGGCATCACCTACAACCAGCCTAAGCCGGCCGAAACCAAGCCCTAGACCCATTGCGGGAACCAAACCCTGCACCCCGAACCCGCTGGAGGATCCCACACCACCCCACCGGAGTGAAATGTTCCGCAAGGCTTTGTTTTTCCACGTGTTACATTCCGCCCACCCACCTCGCACCGCACATCCGAGTGCTTACTTAGCCACTTGCTGTTGCAAAAATACCACACTCAGGCGAAGGAGCGTGCTTGTAATCTATTGACAGCGCTACCCTTATATTTCCCCATTGATCTTTGAGCGCACAATTCGGACACCCGTCGGATGCAGCGGCGTAGGCCTCCACAGCGGAGCGCCCGTGCATCTGCGAATCTTGCCCGCACCGGCAGGAGCGGGAATTGTCTTTCGGCGCGTCGACCTCGAAGGGTTCGACGTCGAGGCCGTCAGCAAGAACGTCGCGAAAGTCAGCTACGCCACCAGCCTCATGAAGAAGGGCGTGCTCATCTCCACCACCGAGCACCTCCTCTCCGCTTTCATCGGCATGGGCGTCGACAACGCCATCGTTGAGCTCGACAACCTGGAGCTGCCCATGCTCGATGGCAGCGCGCTTCCCTACGTGGAGATGATTACCGATGCGGGCCTGCGCCAGCAGCGGCGCAAGCGCACCTATCTTAAGATTCTCCGCCCTTACGAAATGCGTGAGGGCGAGAAGTTCATCGGAGTCTATCCCGCCGACCGCTATTCCGTCAGTTACGCCATCAATTTCCCCCATCCGCTGATCGGCAGTGAGCGCTTTGAAGTGGAACTATCGAACGGCAGCTACGTGGAACAGATCGCCTCCGCCCGCACCTTCGGCTTCCTCGATCAGCAGCGCGCCATGCTCAACATGGGACTGATTCGCGGCGCCACCCGCGACAACTGCATCGTGCTGACGGCCGACCGGGTAGTGAATCCACCCCTGCGCTATCCCGACGAGTTCGTGCGCCACAAAGTCCTCGATCTCATCGGAGACCTGGCCCTTTTCGGAAAGCGCATCCTCGGCTACGTCAAAGCCGATCGCGCCGGCCACGCCATGCACACCGCGATCGTCTCCCGCATCCTGCGCGACCAGACCTACTGGGAAGAGATCACCCTCAACGAAGCTACCGCCGCCCACTGGCCCGCCGAACACCTCGCCATCGCCGACTAAAACAGGATCGATCTCGCTTGCTCGCGTCAGGATAGATTCGTGTCAGGGCACGACTTCAGTCGGGCCGATAACGGCCCCCAACTTTTGTCATCCGAGGCGGCTTTAGAGCCTCCGAGGGATCTGCTTCTTGTGGGAGCGATCAAACGGACGACCGACCCTCACGGCCACTTCACGGTGAGCGCGTAGATTTCCTGGGTACCGATGTCGCGGGTGAATACCGGAGAACCATCCGGAGCGACAATGATTTGAGTAGACTTCTCCACCTTATCCACCACCCGACGAAGATTTTTCAAGCTCGTGATGGTCTCGACCTGCCGGTCGGAGAATCGCAGACGCTGGGCCGCCGGTTCGGCGCCGCCCGTGGCGAAGTAGACGTACTGGCGATCCGGGGACACATTCCAGTTCACAATGTTGCCGGAGACAAGGTTGCTCCATTTCTGGGTTTTGAAATCGAAGGTCAGCAGCTTCGTGTACTCTTCATTCGCGGCTACCAGGTTGTCCTGAGTGATCCACAGTCCTCCGACCAGGCCCTGAGAGGAAGGCACAACCGATAACTTTCCCGTGCGTAGATCGAATGTCTGCAAATAGACCCTGTCTTGTTCCCCGAGCCGCGCATCAGGGTAGGAAGTCATGACCAAGATGTTCCCGTCAGGGGAGAAATTCGCAATGACGCTTTTCTCGCCAATCCTCTGTGGCAGCCCACCATCCATGCTGACCACGTATGTTTCAAAGTAAGAGGTTTCGAAGGCGACTTTCGTTCCGTCCGGCGAAATGAAAGGATGGCCCACCTCCATCGGGGGGTAAGTCAACTGCATACGTTCAGTGCCATCGCTGCGGCTTCGCCACAGAGTGTGGTCCGGGTAAGAACTGTAGGCGACCCATTTGCCATCACGGGAGAAACTTGGGCTTATTGCCGAGATGCCGGACAGGAACGGAACGAATTGATGGGACCGCATGTCATAACGGACGAGCTCGCCACGCCGCTTGGTACCGATGGCAAAGATCTGTTTTCCATCGCGGCTAGGGCGCGCGCTGTGATAGAACAGCGGCCCGTTAGTAAGTCGAATGGGTTCTCTTGACCGATGGAAAATCCCGGTGTGCATAGGCAGGGCCCAAATATCGGACTCACCCTTGCGCTCGATTCGAAACACGAGATACATTCCATCGGAAGTCCACACACCCTGACCGAGGTATTCATGCGGGCCGAGGTTCACGATCGTGCGGAATCCAGTACCGTCAGCCGCAATTTCAGCCAGCGACCCAGTGCCATAAACGTACGACATCCTGACAACAATTCGCTTTCCGTCCGGTGAAACGCTGGGCCCGTCAACGTCACCGGCAGCAACCGAAACCAGCTTGCGCGGGTTGGAGCCGTCTTTGTCGGCAACGTACAGGTCTGTTCCTTTCACGAAGAGAATGCGGCCATCGGGAAAGAACCCTGCGTCCTGCCCCTCGGTACTGCCGAGGCGGCGCGGCTCTCCCGCCGGGAGCGGAACCGACCATAGAGGGTTGGTGGGTGCATCCCCGACCGTGGCGAGCAACGCCGAATCGTCGGGCGCTAGTCCGACAATCCAGGACATCTCAAGCCTGGTCTCAATCACCGCCGTGTGTCCCCCGGTGACGGAGACCTGTGCGATCTTAATACTTCCGGGCGTCCCTTCATTGAAATAAATCCTCGATCCATCCGTGACGAGTTTGCCGAATTCCTTCGGTTCGCCATCGTCGGTGAGTTGCGTGATGGCCTCCACGACCGGAACGGCAGGCGGAACTCTCCACCAAACGAAGATCGCCGCCGCGATGGCAATGGCAGCTACTCCTGCCGCTATCCATCTCCATCTCTTGGTCGATGTTTGCCCCTTGACGGCGTCCATGCTCGCGCTGCCGGAATCCGATAGGCCTTCCAGCGCGAAGGCCAAATCCGTGGCATGTTGGATGCGTTGCTCGGGGCTCTTCGCCAGGCAGCGGTTCACAACTCTCTGCAACCCCGGAGGAACGCTCGGCGCAACCTGCGAAACCGCCGGCGGGTCTTCGTTCAGAATCGCGCTCATGGTTTCTGCTGAGGTCGCTTTGTGGAAGGCGCGCTTGCCGGTCAGCATCTCGTACAGCACAGCCCCGGCCGCGAAGATGTCACTGCGCGCGTCAGCGGGTTGTCCGCGCACCTGCTCGGGTGACATGTAGCCAACGGTGCCCAGCACGTGCCCTGGATCGGTTTGCGGCTGATTCGCAACGGTCGGATCGTCGGCGCTTGCGGTCTTGGGAAACTGGAGTTTGGCTAGTCCGAAGTCGAGAATCTTTACTCGCCCGTCCTTAGTTACGAAGATGTTCTCCGGCTTGAGATCGCGGTGGGTGATTCCGGCATCGTGAGCGGCCGCGAGCCCGCGGGCAATATCGACGCCAACATCGATGGTTTCGCGCAGGCGCATGGGGCCATGGCGGATCCGTTCGCGAAGGGTTTCGCCGTGAAGCAACTCGGTGACAATGTACGGCGCACCCTCGTACTGACCGACGTGGAAGATAGTAACGATGTTGGGATGGTTCAGTGCGGCGGCGGCCTGGGCCTCCAACTCGAAGCGGTGCAGACGTTGTGGATCGCGCGACCAGTAATCCGGCAGGACTTTGATCGCCGCATCGCGCTTCAAGGCCGTGTCGCGCGCGCGATATACCTCTCCCATAGCGCCAGCGCCTAGTGGCGCGACGATCTCATAGGAATCCAGCCGAGTACCAACGGCTAGTGACATATGTGGGCTGGATTATACCCCGCATCCGAAACTCCATAGCGACGTTCTGCGTTCTCGATATGCCCCTTCGGGTACCCCACCCTTGTCGCCCTCGTTTGGCGACAGGGCGGGCTTGAGCCGCGTCGCCGCGCCGCTGGTTACTTTAGTTTTTTTCGTCTGCCGATTTCTCTTGCCTGCACTGTCCGCGGCGATTACAACCGTTCCGTGAGGGCGACGGGATTGTTGTCCTCGCCTGTGCCGTGCCCAGCGCGCGGCCATATTTGGTCTCTGACAAGTCTGAAGCGAGTGCCACCGATGTGCTCCTAAGTCCTTCGTTCACTATTAGTTGTGTATAAGTGCAATATTATCTCTAACTTGCAATAGTTCTGTTGTGCAAGTGATTGGTTCTACAAGTGGTAGGGGGAGGGGGGGTACACACAATCCTCCGCAGTCGCCTCCGTCGGGGATTTCGCTCCCGCGCTATCATCCCAAGGTGAAGAAGATCGCCTATCTATCGCTCGGCTCCAACGTCGGCGATCGCCAGGTAAATCTGCGGACCGCAACGGGCCATCTCCTCGACTTGGGCTACGTGCAGGAAATTTCGTCGCTCTACGAGACGGAGCCGGTGGAGTTCACCGACCAGCCCTGGTTCCTGAACTGCGCCGTAGCTGTGCGAACGGAGCTCATCCCACGGGAGTTTCTGGCCGGCATCCTCGCCATCGAGCGCTCAATGGGACGGCAGCGCATTCAGCCCAAAGGGCCGCGCATTATCGACATCGACATCTTGCTATATGGCGCGGCCACGATCAACACCCCACAGTTGACGGTTCCGCATCCGGCGATGGCGGAACGAAGGTTCGCGCTGGAACCACTGGCCGAGATCGCACCTGACGTCAAGCATCCCACGCTGAAGAAGACCATTCGCGAACTGCTCGACGCGCTTCCCAAAGGCGGTCCGAAAGTAAAGAAGATCGCCCGCGGCTAGAACACTTTTCCGGCTAGCGTAGTCTGATGCAAGCGTCCGCAAGGCGGGGTGGCGGGCCAAGGGTTTAAGGAGACGCAGGATGGCATCGGTGCTCATTACAGGAACAAGCAAAGGAATCGGATTCGAGTCGGCCCTCGCTTTCGGCCGCGCAGGCCACAAGGTCTACGCCACGATGCGCAACCCGTCACAGGCTCCGGAACTCGCGGAAGCCGTGGCGCGAGAGCAATTGCCGATTACCATCTCGACCATGGATTTGGACTCCGACCAGTCAGTGAGCGACGGTATCGCAGCCATCCTCAAAGACGGCCCGATTGACGTGCTGGTCAATAATGCCGGCATCGAGCGGGCGGGAAGTGTGGAAGAGCTTCCGTTGGCCGAATTCAAGGCAGTCATGGAGACGAATTATTTCGGCGCGCTACGTTGCATTCAGGCGCTGGTGCCCAGCATGCGGCAACGCCGGAGCGGATGCATCATCAACATAACTTCCGTGGCCGGCCGCGTTGCCAGTCCGCCGCTGGCGCCCTACACCGCGTCCAAGTGGGCGCTGGAAGCACTCAGTGAAGCGCTAGCCGCTGAGATGAAAACGTTTAACGTTCGCATTGCCATCGTTGAGCCGGGCATCATTGATACCGCCATGGCGCAGCGGATTGCTGGCCCAGCGAACGGTTCGCTGTATGTACAACGTGCGCGGATGGCTTCCGTATTCACCAATGCGCTGCAAGATCCGACCTCACCCTCGTTGGTCGCACAAAAAATCTTGGAAATCGCGGAGAGCGGCACCTGGCAACTGCGCCACCCAGTGGGACCGAGTGCGGTTCCATTTCTACAGTGGCGTAGCGGAATGACGGATGAGCAATGGGTGGACCTGCACTCCAGCGACGACGAGACTTACTTCGCTCGCTTGCAGAACGATTCCGCGCCACACAACCGGCCCAAAAGCTGAAAGGTGTTCCCCTGATTCGGGTCTTAGTTGAGGATGTATACTTTTGCCATCACACCAGCCCAACCGAAGTGGATGCGTCCCCCCGGATCCGCAACGTGGGGAAATAGCGTTCGCGTGTTTAAAAGGGGATCGGCGTATGTCGAATAGGAAAGCCTCGTGTCTTCTACTGGCCTTAGCAATCCTGATCATTGCGTTCGCAGGTTGCTCAAAGAAAGAAGCTCCCACCGCTGCTCAAGAGCAAGGGAAAGATGCCGCGCAGCCAGCCACTCCGGCCCGTCCACCGCGCAACCCGCTCAAGAACGCCTACTTCGGCGATCTCCATCTGCACACCGGCTACTCGATGGATGCCTTCGCCTTTGGAACCCGCACCACGCCAGAGGACTCCTACAAGTATGCCATGGGCGAGACCGTGGAATACATGGGGAAGCCGCAAAAGCGCAACGCCCCGCTGGATTTTCTCGCGGTTACAGATCATGCCGAGTACCTGGGTGTGGTTCGCGACACGATTGACCCTAATGGTCCATTCGCCAAATCCGAGTGGTACACCGTGATGACCAACCCGGACCCCAAGGTTTCAGGCATGGCGTTCAAGAAGCTCATTGCTTCCTTGGTTGTGAACAAGCCTCTGCCGGAGTTCTCTGACCCGAAATTGCTGCGCTCGACGTGGCAGACATACGCGGCGATCTCCGACAAGTACAATGCGCCGGGGAAGTTCACCACCTTCGTCGGATTCGAGTGGACGTCGGCTCCCGACGCCCAGAACCTGCACCGCTGCGTGATTTTCGCGGACAAAGGGCCGGAACTACCCTTCACGGCATTTGATTCTGTCGATCCCGAGGCATTGTGGCGTTATTTGGAACAGCAGCGCAAGCTGGGGCTGGATGTGATCGCCGTTCCCCATAATGCCAATGTCAGCAACGGACTGATGTTCAGCACGAAAGACATGTCGGGCAAGCCGCTGACGCGGGATTACGCCGAGCGCCGCATGGCCAATGAACCATTGGCGGAGATCATTCAGGGTAAGGGGCAGAGTGACACGAGCCCAACGCTTTCGCCCTCCGACGAGTTTGCCAACTTCGAACTGTTCAGCTACCTGATTGGCACCGACATCAAGGCTAAGTCCGCGACAGGAAGCTATCTGCGCCAGGCCTACGGCGTAGGACAGGAGTTGCAGGCGAAGCTGGGCGTCAACCCATTCAAATACGGCATCGAGGCCGGGACCGACTTCCACTCCGGCATAACCTCGACCGAACCCAGCAATTACCCGGGCTCGCACGGCAACCAGGACAACGATCCCAAAACGGTGATCACCGCTACAACGTCCGTCAGTGGCGAACCTCCTACCGGAATCGGGTCGGGTGGATTGACCGGCGTCTGGGCTGAGGAGAACACTCGCGAATCCATTTTCGCCGCCTTCAAGCGCAAGGAAACCTTCGGAACTTCCGGTACCCGCATCAAAGTCCGTATGTTTGCCAGCTGGAATTTCCCCAAGGACATAACGAAGCAGGCAGACTGGGTAAAGGCCGCTTACGATAGCGGCGTACCCATGGGTGGAGACCTGACTCCTAAGGCAGGAGGGGCTGCTCCGACATTTGTAGTTCACGCGGTCAAAGATCCCGAGAGCGGCAATCTCGATCGCGTCCAGATTATCAAGATCTCTACCAAGAACGGCAAGAGTACTGAGAAGGTGTACGACGTGGTGTGGAGCGGAGACCGCAAGCCCGACCCGAAGACCGGGAAGGTCCCGGCGGTCGGCAATACGGTTGAAATCAAGGCTGCGACCTACTCGAACTCGATCGGTGCCACGGAACTGATTGGCGAGTGGACCGATCCCTCATTCGATCCCAAGGCGCACGCCACCTATTACGCGCGCGTTCTGGAGATTCCCACGCCACGCTGGTCCACCTATTGGGCGGCAAAGCTGAACCTGCCACCGAATCCGACGGTCGCTCCGACAGTGCAGCAACGAGCCTGGACTTCGCCGGTGTGGTACACACCAAGCGAAGTAAAGAACTAGCGAGGGCTCTAGAGGTGCTGTAGTTCGCGCACGGTGCGTTCGCTCTCCACGTTGCCAGTGTTCAGCGTGCTCTTTGGCTCCAGCAGCATGATGTGGGTTTCTTCGTCGGCTGAGGGTCGGTGCTCGACACCGTGTGGAATGATGATGAACTCGCCGGGAGTAACTATGATCTCTCGTTCAACGCCGTTCTCGCGCAGGGCCATTTTCAGGGCGCCTTTCACCACGAAGAACAACTCGTCTTCGACATCGTGGTGGTGCCAGACGAACTCGCCCTGCAGCTTTACGACCTTCACGTGCAGGTCGTTCACTTCGCCGATGATCTTGGGACTGAATTGATCGTTGAAGAGCGACAGCTTCTGAACAAGGTTGACCTTCTCCATCCGTTCCTCCCTGCATCCCACGATGATTCGACTCGTCCCAGGTCACGGCGGACTCAACGAGCACTGCGCACCAACAAAAAGAGGGCGGGTTGCCCCGCACTCTCGATTTGAAACTCGGACTACTGAACCAGCGTCCCAGTCTCGCCGTGGCCATTGCCGTTCCCGTTGGCTTCCTCGGGCGGAATGACCGATGCAGCCGCCAGCCGGTCGCCCTCTTCGAGATGCAGCAGGCGCACACCCTGGGTGGAGCGTCCGACCTCGCGAATGTTCTTGGTGTCGATGCGGATGATCTTTCCAAACTGGCTGATCACCATCACCTCGGACTTTTCGTTGACCAGCATGATCGACACAACCTTACCGTTGCGAGCGGTGGTCTTCACGTTGATCACGCCTTTGCCGCCGCGGGTTTGCAGGCGATATTCGTCCACGTCAGTGCGCTTGCCGTAGCCCTGCTCGGTGACGGAGAGCACCAGATCAGACTCGTCGGGATCGCCGTTCTTGCCCTTCTTGTGCTCCTTGGGAGTGACCGCCATGCCGACAATGTAATCGCCCTTGGACAGGTCCATGCCGCGCACGCCGTAGGCCGGGCGTCCCATGGAACGCACATCGTCTTCGTCAAAGCGAATCGCCATGCCATCGTGGGTGGCGAGAAAGATGATCTGGTTGCCATCGGTGCAGTTGGCGGCCACCAGCTCGTCTTCCTTGTCGATGCCGATGGCGATGATGCCGACGCGACATGACGTTGCTGAAGTCCTTGAGGGGCGTCTTCTTCACCGTGCCGCTGCGGGTGGCAAAGAACACGTACTTGCCTTCTTCTTCGAGATCGCGGACGGTAAGCAGCGCTCTTACGTTCTCGCCCGGCTGCAGAGCGACCAGACTGGCAATCGCCTTGCCCTTGCCCGCAGCGCTAATCTCGGGAATCTCGTACACCTTGAGCCAGTACACGCGCCCGGTGTTGGTGAACACCAGCATGTAATCGTGGGTCGAGGCCACGAACAACCGCTCGACGAAATCCTCCTCGCGCGTGCTCATGCCCTTGCGGCCCGTGCCTCCACGGCGCTGCTGACGATAGGTAGAGATCGGCGTCCGCTTCAGATAGCCGGAGTGGCTTACCGTGACCGCAACCTGCTCGTCGGCGATCAGGTCTTCCAGGCTAAGCTCGGCAGCTTCATCCTGGATGACGGTGCGCCGCGCGTCGCCGTACTTCTTCTTGACCTCTTCGAGCTCGCTGATGATCACTTTGCGCAGCTTTTTCTCGGAACCAAGAATCGATTCGTATTCGGTGATCCGGTCGCGAACTTCCGCCAACTCTTTCAGGATTTCGTCGATCGAGAGGCGGGTCAGGCGATGCAACTGCAATTCCAGGATGGCATCAGCCTGTACCGCATCGAACGGTTTCGTGATGGTAGTGGGCACCAGGCCCTTCAGCGCCAGCGCCTTGCGGGCCGCTCCTGCGCCGATATTGCCTTCCGTCACATTGACCGTCTTGCCGGAGAAGTAATCCACCAGGTTGATGCGGGCGTCAGCGCGGTTCTCGCTGCCGCGGATGATGCGGATCACGTCGTCCACGCGATCCAGCGCTACCTGGTAGCCCTCGAGGATGTGCTCGCGGTCGCGCGCCTTCTGCAGCAGGTACGCAGTGCGGCGCCGGACGACGTCGATGCGGTGATCGATAAAGTGGCGGACCGCCTGCACCAGCCCCATTTCCTTGGGCTGGCCGTTGACCACGGCCAGGAAGATCATGCTGAAGCTCTCCTGCATCGAGGTGTGCTTGAAGAGCTGGTTAAGCACGATCTGGGGCTCGCATCCGCGCTTGAGCTCGATGACGATGCGCATGCCGTCGCGATCGCTCTCGTCGCGGATGTCGCTGATCTCGTCGATGACCTTGTTGTTCACCAGCTCGGCGATGCGCTCGATCAGCCGCGACTTGTTTACCTGGTAGGGGATCTCGGTGACGATGATCGCGTCTTTGTCCTTGGTGACGTGCTCGATTGCAGCCTTGGCGCGCATCATGAAGCGGCCGCGGCCATGGCGGTAAGCCTCGGCGATTCCGGCGCGTCCCGAGATAAATCCCCCGGTGGGGAAGTCCGGGCCTTGCACGAACTGCAGCATGTCTTCGAGCGTGGCGTGCGGGTTGTTCACCAGCGTGATGCAGGCATCGACGATCTCAGTGAGATTGTGCGGCGGAATGTTGGTCGCCATACCGACGGCGATACCGTTGGAGCCATTGACCAGCAAGTTCGGGTATCGGGCGGGCAGCACGTCGGGTTCGACTTCGCTGTCATCATAGTTGGGATGGAAGTCGACGGTGTCCTGGTCGAGTTCCTCGAGCAAGAGTGTGGCCACCTCGGCGAGCTTGGCCTCGGTATAGCGGTCGGCCGCCGGCGGGTCGCCGTCGACGGACCCGAAATTGCCCTGGCCGAAGATGAGCGGATAGCGCATGCTCCAAGTCTGCGCCAGGCGCACCAGGGCGTCATAAACGGCGAGGTTGCCGTGGGGGTGGTACTTACCCATCACGTCGCCGACGATCCTGGCGCACTTGCGCGTGGCCTTGTTGGGCGCCAGCCCCATCTGCTGCATGGTGTATAAAATGCGGCGATGCACGGGCTTCAATCCATCGCGGACATCGGGCAGCGCGCGCCCGATAATGACCGACATCGAATAGTCGAGATACGAACGCCGCATCTCATCTTCAATGTTGACTGGTTGAATGCTGCCCGCGGGCCCGATGTTGCCAAGTGGTAGTTGCTGGTTTGGATCGTCAGCCATGTTGAGGTGTCAGCGGTCAGCGCGTCGCGGCCGGCCAGCTTGTTTTCCCTTCTCGAAACTGCGTTGCGTCTGCGATCGAAGCGGTCTGAAAATGCTCGCGCGAACCGACCCGCGCAACGCGCTACGGCAAGGCTGCCGGGGAGCGCATAAGTCATTGCAATTTCAGGAGATGGTCCGATTCAAGCGCACTGTAAATTATACCACGTGTGGGCACGTGCCCGCGAGGCATAAGTCTTATCTCTTCAACGGCTTAAGGGGGTGATATAAGTGGATCGGAAAGGTGGGCTGGAACTATCCGGAACAACCATCTGGGTGTCAGGGGTAGCATAGCTTTTCGCGTGTAGAGGTACGTGAAAATCTACGCCGCGGTCATCATTCAACTTAACCGTTGCGGCTACGTCGAGGTCGGAGAGCGCGATCTTCTGCGTGTGATTGTCGAACACGTAGACCGTTTGTCCCATGATGGCGTAGTTGTTCACTTCCTGCTGATGGCCATCGCGAAACACCAGCACGGTCGCGTCCACAGCTTTCGCATCTGGCGGACTCATCGCGTAGTCCCGCGTCGACCGCGCCGGCGCAGCGTCTTCTTCATCTTCTGCCATGCCGTGTCGTGCGGTGGGCAGATCGACCACGACGTGAAGTGTCTGTTCGGCGGGAGGCCCGGAATACATATACGGCCCGCCTCCACCGGAATCGTAGCCAGCCGAGGTGTCGTACATCGGGAAATAATACGGGGCAACGTAGGCAGCGCCACCGTATCCACCATATCCGTACGAGTTTCTGCGGCCGTTGCCATAGCCGCGCCGGACTGGATAGATACCGTAGGGAGCGGGAATTGGCCCGGCGCGATATCCGTAACCATAGGGGCCCAGCGAAGTCACGCTTGGAAGAGCGTTCGGCAGGAACGGCGCAACGTGATATTGGATCGAGGTCACCGAGGGGGGAACCCCGTGGATCTGCGCTTCGGAGAACCCGGCCAACACAAACGGCAACGCAAGAAGAACGAGGACCGACAGCCCAGGTAGCGCGCTGCGTTTGGCTTCTCGGGATTGAGTCCCATTCGACATGGTTCTCATCAATGCCAACCCCTTGGATGCGGGAAAGTTGTCAGCGACTCGCGAAATGTCCGAGCTGCAACAATCCGCCGATATCGACAATGGCGTTGGCCACCAGCACACCGACGATTATCGCATTGGCGAAGACAGCATGGCGAGTTTCGAACAAGTCCGCTGAGATGCCCGCCATGAACAGCATGAAGAAGGGCAGAGCGACGAAAAGGAAGATCATGCCGGCAAAGTGTTGCATCGCGAGGCCAAGCGCGATCAGCAGGACCGCGGTGATGAGCGGAGCGGCCGTACCGAAATAGCGCGTACGCTTCCAGAAAGCAAAGGTCGCCAGCGACACCAGCAACAGGATCGCCGAGCCGAGTCCATTCTGCACGAAAAACAGTCCCAGCAGAGAGAACGTCGTCTTGCCCGCAAAAGCAGGGGGAAACTCAATCCAGTTGGCGCTGCGCAAGGCCTCCGCGAAGACGAACGGGCGGAAACTCGACAGCGCCCACAGCAGCACCAGGCCGACCACACACGCTGCCGCGAATATCGCTGCTGCAGCCATGGGGCGCACATGTCCCACCCACAACATGAACACCAGGGTCGGAAGCAGCACAACCCACAACGACCACTGCGAGCCGACGCAGAGTGCAATGGAGATTCCCATCAGAAGAATGCGCTTCCAGTTCCAGAACACGACCTCACGCGGAGCGTAGAGCGTGTGGGCCGCCGCGATGCCGGCAAAGATGAGGCCGAATGCCCCCCAGGCCGCCACAATGTCTGGTTGTACCTGGCTGGAGCGCGTGATTGCCATGGGGGAGAAACAATAGAGGCCAAGCGCGATGTAGCCGCCCAGGTTGCCGTACAGCCGCCGGGCAACGTACCACAGCGACGCTCCGAGCAGCAGGCCCGCCATCAGGAACGGCAGGCGTATGAGAAAGCGAAGATCGCTGAGGCGGGCAAAGTGCCTATCGTTGGCCATGGCCTTGGCTGGGAAACCAGCGAGCACCGCGATCAACGGCGAGCGGTATTCCGAGTTGGCGTTGACCACCCGATCGACGTGCAGCAGCCCATCTTCGATGTAGCTGCTCTCCATCTGGGTGATAGGCACGTGCGCCATGAACCAAAGGCACTGCGCGGCGAACACGAACAACAAGGCCAAGGCGGCGATCTGCGGCAGGCCGAGTTTGGGAAGTATCCGGGAAGAAGGCATGCTCTTTTGTAGTAAAGCGCCGCTTCCACCGGAAGCGAGTTGTTATTTGACGCGGCGCGCGGACCAAAGTCCGCGAAGAAGATCAAGATCTAATGGCTTCTTAACACCCTTCGGCTGCGCTCAGGGCGGGCTCTGAAAGAGTGCCTTTCACAACCGCATGTTAGATGTCCAGGTTCTTCACATCGAGCGCGTTGTCTTCAATGAACTTGCGACGCGCTTCGACGTCCTCGCCCATCAACGTGGTGAAGATGGCTTCGGTCTCCGTGAGGTCTTCTAATTTCACCTCGAGCAACGTACGCCGCTCGGGATCCATCGTCGTCTCCCACAACTGCTGCGAACTCATCTCGCCCAGCCCTTTGTAGCGTTGCACGGTGTAATCCTTGCGACCCTCGTTCAGCACGTAGTCAAACAGTTCGCGCACCGTCTGCTTCTCCACCGTCTCCGCTTCGGCCTTGCGCTTCGAGCGCTTGGGACTTTTCTGTTCCGCCTTCTCCAGTTCCGTCCGCTCGGCGTCGCTGAGCTCTTCCGTGGCGCTGCTGGCCGACTCCTTCTTGACCGTCTCGATGTAGTACGGCGGCTGCATGTATTGCTCGATCTGCTTGTACTTCGCCATCATCTGGCGATATTCCGGCGATGACGCCAGCTCCCAGCTGATGATGTGGGGCGCTCCCTGCGAGTTCACGAACACGCACTCCCACAAGCTGTGTTCTTCTTCAAAGCGCTTCTCTACCGACTTGAGGCCCTGCTCCTTCGCGATTGCCTTCAACCCCTTCTCCAACTCGACAATCTTCTTGGGAGGATGGCTGCTGTCGCCTTCAAAGTCGAGGCGCTTGGCGAGATCGTACCGGGGAAGCATTTCGCTGATCTTCTCGTCGCGGATGCGCTTATTCACCTTGTCGACGAAGCCGATGTAGTCGTTCAGCGTGGTCATGAACTTGGTGAGCGGCGCGCCGTCTAGCATGGCAGCGCCCTCACCGTAACGCACCACGATGCCGTCGGCCGCGCGCTTCACCATGACCTTGACGAACTCGGTGTCGTTCTTGATGTACTGCTCAAACTTGCCCTTCTTGATGCGATAGAGCGGCGGCTGCGCGATGAACACGTTGCCGCGCTTGATCAGCTCCTGCATGTGCCGGAAGAAGAACGTAAGCAGAAGTGTGCGGATGTGCGAGCCATCCACATCGGCGTCCGTCATCAGGATGATCTTGCCGTAGCGCAGCTTCGAAATGTCGAAATCGTCTTTGCCGATGCCGGTACCCAGCGCCGTAATCATGGCGCGGATTTCTTCGTGACCCAGCATCTTGTCATAGCGCGCTTTCTCGACGTTGAGGATCTTTCCCTTCAGCGGCAGGATCGCCTGGAAACGGCGATCGCGTCCCTGCTTCGCGGTGCCGCCGGCGCTCTCTCCCTCGACCAGGTAGACTTCGCAGCGCTCGGGCTGACGCTCGGAGCAGTCAGCGAGCTTTCCAGGCAGACCGCCGCCGTCAAGTGCGCCCTTGCGGCGCGTCAGGTCGCGGGCTTTGCGGGCGGCTTCGCGCGCACGCGCAGCGTCGATGGCCTTGTTGATGATTTTTTTCGCGACCGGTGGGTTCTGGTCGAAAAACGCTCCCAGCCGTTCGTTGACGAAGGCCTGCACCGTACCGGCGATATCGGAGTTGAGCTTGCCCTTGGTCTGGCCTTCGAACTGTGGCTGCGACAGCTTCACGCTGACCACGGCCACCAGTCCTTCGCGAACGTCATCGCCCGTGAGGTTCTCCTTCACGTCCTTGAACAACCCAAGCTGCTGTCCCGCATAATTCACGGTGCGGGTCAACGATGTGCGGAAGCCCGAAAGGTGCGACCCGCCATCCACGGTGTTGATATTGTTGGCGAAGCTGAACACCGTTTCGGAGTAGGCGTCGTTGTACTGCAGCGCGATTTCCATGGCGACGCCGTCGCGCTCGGCTTCCATGTAAATCGGCTTGTCGTGCAGCACGGCCTTGCCGCGGTTCAGGTGCTTGATGAACTCCGCAATGCCGCCGTTGAACTTGAACTCCGTGCGCTTGGGCTCGCCCGTCTTGGCGTCGGTAGTGCGCTCGTCGGTGAGCGTAATCAGCAATCCCTTATTGAGGAACGCTAACTCGCGCAGGCGTTGTGCCAGCGTGTCGTAGTTGTATTCGGTGACGGTGAAGATCGTCGTGTCGGGCACAAAGTGTACTTTGGTTCCGCGCTTCTTGGTGTTGCCCGTCTTCGTCAGCTTGCTGGTCGGTTCGCCCTTCGAATAGGTCTGCTCCCAGACCGCTCCATCGCGCCAGATTTCCAGCTCAAGCAACTGGCTGAGCGCGTTCACGCAGGAAACGCCAACGCCGTGCAGGCCGCCGGAAACTTTGTAATTCGAACTGTCGAACTTGCCGCCGGCGTGCAAGACAGTCATTACGACCTGGGCAGCAGGAATGCGCTCCCCATCGATGTCCATGTCTCCGGTGGGAATGCCGCGCCCGTTGTCGACCACAGTGATGGAGTTGTCGATGTGAATGGTGACGTCGACGTGATCGGCAAAACCGGCGAGCGCTTCGTCTACCGAGTTGTCGACGACTTCGTACACCAGATGGTGCAGGCCCATCTCGCCCGTCGATCCGATATACATCGCGGGCCGCTTGCGCACCGCCTCCATGCCGCCGAGTACCTTGATGGAATCGGCATTGTAATCAGTATCAGACTGACCGTTACCGTTCTTGCCGTTGGTGGACGGCTTCACATTCTGAGTTTCGAAACTATCTTTCTCGTCGGAAGGCTTGATTGCGGTCTGCGTATCGATCGGGGACATCCTGCTCCATTCCATCAGGAACGCGCACTGTTAGCGGTTCCCGCTGCATCTCACACGGATCGCACCGGAGGCGCGGCCACCTTCGTTTCTAGCGCTCAAGTACTAATAATTTCAACAGTTTGAGAGGCCAGCGATCCTTGCTAATTTTACCACAGAAAGGCATGCTTCAGGCGTCTGTTTAGCCGTCATAAACATCGTGAAATGAGTAACTTACGGGCAGGTACTTCGGCGATTATCAACGCCGCTAAAAGAGCGTGATAATAGCTACATTCGTGTCTAAGTAACACTTTCGGACCATGCGTTCACGCGCCGCCGAGCGCGCGGAAAAGGCCCTGTAAGGATTCGATCGTTCGCTGGTGCGCACCATCACCACGAGGCAGCAGCCTCACGAATTACGCAACTGCCGAAGTGCAGAACGCGCACTTACGCGCAGCGATCGGAATTTCGCTCTGGCATTCCGAACAAGTCTTCTTGGTTGGAGCGGCCGCAGGCTCCGGCTGGAATCGTTCCATCAGCTTGTTCACCGGTAGCACCACAAAGTAATACACCGCGGCGGCGATTAGGAGGAAAGCGACTACGGCGTTCAGAAAATCGCCGTAGAGAAACTTCGACCCGTTCACTTCGAAAGAAAAGGCCGAGAAGTCGGGTTTGCCGACAAGGGCAGCGATGAGCGGAGTAAGCAGGTCCTTCACAAACGCCGTCACGATGGAGCCGAACGCCGCACCGATCACCACACCCACGGCCATGTCTACCACATTGCCGCGCAGCACGAACTCGCGAAATCCCTTGAGCATTCTGGCCCTCCCTCAGATCGGCGCCGCGCCGGCGACCGGATTTACAGACGCAACGAATATATGAGTGCCTTGATGCAAATACAAGGCGGGACCTGCAGAACGCGCAATCGAATTCAGCGGGCCGCGAACCAATCCTTCACCGGCTCCTGGCTCAGGTAATACACCACGATCACTCGAATCATGACTTGCAGTCCCTCGCGTCCAATAGCGAGGATTCGTGAATCCATCACTGCGCTGGATAACCCTGGAACCGCCATCGCGATTCCAATCACTGCTACAACGATCGCGGCGCGGCGCGCCCAGCGCCAGCGCCTCCAAAGCGCTACGGCCAGTGCAATCATGATCGCAGCGTAGAGCAGGAAAGCCATGGGCCCGAGCTGCTCCAGGCCGCCGCCCAGAAGCAAGGCGCCTGACGAAAGAGGGACAGCATGGACCCCGAGCAACACAGCAAGCGCGAGCGAGGCGATAGCTACAAGGAGGCAGAGAGCGGCAACCGCCGTCACTCCCCCAGGCCGGTCCTGACTCATGACAGTCGTCTGCACAGGCATGTTGGCACCTTGCTGATCTGCCCGGTCACGAATTTATTCCCTCCGCGGAAAAGGGGTGCTTCGACTGCGAAGCACCCCGCTGATCAGGGCCGAAAGCCATGACAACCTAGCCTACAATCATCGGCTTTCTGTGCTTGACGGCGATAGGGTTCGCCGCCTTGCTGTGGGTGGCCACTTTACGCTGTCCTTCTCCGAGGTAAATCTGGCGCGGACGCGAGATCTTTTGTTCGGCGTCGGTCATCAGTTCGTTCCATTGCGCCAGCCACCCCGCGGCCCGGGGAATGGCAAACAGCACTGTGAACATCTCGGGCCCAAATCCCATCGCCTGGTAGATGATTCCAGAATAGAAATCGACGTTGGGATATAACTTGCGCGACACGAAGTAATCGTCACTCAGGGCAATGCGTTCAAGCTCCAGCGCAATGTCGATCTTGGTATTACGTCCGGTAACTTCAAAGACCTGGTCGGCAACTTCCTTGATGATGCGGGCACGCGGGTCGTAGTTCTTGTAGACACGGTGCCCGAAGCCCATCAACTTGATTTCGCCTGCCTTCACTCGTTTGATGTAGTTGGGAATGTTGGCAACTGAGCCGATTTCGTCCAGCATGCGCAGAGCTTCTTCGTTGGCGCCCCCATGTAGCGGGCCAGCCAGCGCGGCTGCCGCACCCGCCATGGCGAGGTACGGATCAGCCTCGGCGCTGCCAATGACCCGCATCGTGGTTGAGCTGCAATTCTGCTCGTGGTCCGCGTGCAGGATGAACAGGATGTCGAGAGCGCGGGCAATCACCGGGCTGGCGACATATTTTGGCTCGGTCATGCGCCAAAGCATGTTCATGAAATTCTCTGCGTAACTGAGATCGTTGTCGGGATAGATGTAGGGATGCCCTCGGCGATGGCGATAGGAATACGCCGCCAGGGTTGGCATTTTCGCAATCAAGCGGACAATCTGGCGCTGCCGAACTTCGCGGTCGCGCACGTGGCGCGCCTCAGGGTAGACGGTGGATAGCGCCGCCAGCGTGCTGACCAGAATTCCCATGGGGTGGGCATCGTAACGGAAGCCATCGATGAACTGCTTGGTGGTCTCGTGCAGCATAGTGTGAAAGGTGATGTCGTGAACCCATTCCTTCTCGCGGTCAGGATTGGGTAGCTCGCCGTAGAGCAGCAGATACGCGACCTGGAGGAAGGTACAGTTCTCGGCCAGGTCGTCGATGTCATATCCGCGATAGCGGAGTATGCCCTTGTCGCCATCGATGAACGTGATGTTGCTTTTGCAGCAGGCCGTGTTCATGTAGGCGGGGTCGTACGTCATCAGACCAAAATCGTCGGGCTTGACTTTGATCTTGCGGAGGTCCATGGCACGAATGGTCTCGTGCTCGATGGGCAGTTCGTAGGTTTTATCAGTGCGGTGGTCGGTGATGGTCACAGCTTCTTTGGGCATGACCTTTGTCTCCTTCTGGGCCTACTTGGCATCCTTGCCAGTCGAGGCTGTGGATTTTGGCGCGTCCCCCTTGGTCTCGGACTGAGACTTGTTTTCGGACGCAGGCGCAGAGGGTGTGTTGCTTCCGTTCCCGCTCGACGAGGCTGCACTGGGCTTCTTGGCGTAATCGTTTACATACCAGCCAGCACCCTTGAATCGCACAGCAGGAGCGGAGATCAGCTGCTCAAGCTCGCCTCCGCAATGCGGACAGATTGCGAGAGGCGGATCGGAGAACTTTTGTATGCGCTCCGTGAGGCTGTGGCAGCTTTTACATTGGTATTCGTAGAGCGGCACTCGGCAAATCTCAAACTTCCCTGTAACTAATTGATTCTATGTTTCGTAGGCGGCTGCGGTCAATTTAGAAATCCCCGCTTGCTCAGACTTTGCGTCCGCTTGCCAGAAGCTGCTCTCACCCAGCACACTAGCTGGGTGAAAGCCATCGCCATCATTCCCGCACGGCTTGCTTCGACGCGGCTCCCCAGAAAAATCCTGCGCGATATCAACGGACGACCAATGTTGGCCCACGTTTATGGGGCAACACGGTCCTGTTCTGCCCTCGATGACGTCATCGTGGCGACCGACTCGGAGGAAATCGTCGCGGTGTGCCGCGACAACGGCTGGAGTGTCCGCATGACCTCGCCTGCCCATCGCAGCGGGACCGACCGTGTCCATGAAGTTGCGCAGACGGTCGATGCCGACGTGTACATCAACGTGCAAGGCGACGAGCCGCTGGCTAGACGTGAGCATCTCGAAGTGCTCTTGCAACTCATGGCCGATGAAAAGATCGAAGTCGGAACGCTGAAAACGCCTTGCGCCGCGGAGGATATCGCCAATCCGAACGCGGTGAAAGTCGTCACCGCGCTCGACGGACGCGCACTCTACTTCTCGCGCGCGACAGTCCCTTTCGACCGCGACCGTACCGGCAATGTCGCTTACTTCAAGCATCTCGGCTTCTACGCCTACCGCAAGGCCGCGCTGGATGCTTTCTGTACCTGGCCGGAATCTCAACTGGAACGCACCGAGCGGCTGGAGCAACTCCGCTTCCTCGACAACGGCGTGCCGATCCATGTAGCGGAAACGCCTTTCGACACGATCGGGGTAGATACAGAGGAAGACCTGCAGAGAGTTGCGCGATTGCTCACGCAACGTAGCTAGGGGAATCCCAAATTGCTTTCTACATCTTCCTCCGTGGTGAACATCGGATTCGGTGGTCCAAGTCCTTTATCACAGCACGACGTGACCTGCGTCCTTTCGCGCCTCATCGCTATTCCTGTAAGAACAATCGTGAGGGAGGGAGACCTGTGCCCTTCCGCACCTCGCTCGGGCTGCGGCCCAAGTCAGCTCTTTGAAAACATTTGAATTCTGCCAACGCAACTCCTTGCGGATCAATATTTTACGTGCAACTCCCATGGAATGTTTGTTTTGCGCGAAAAACTGCCTAAGCTGTTGATTCTAGGTATTTTGAAAGACGGGGGGCAGGGGGGGTACCCTGAACCTCTGGATTCCCCTTTTTGGAATAATCGCGAATGCGCGAAGACGCAAAACCTGACCGGAAGATTTACTCCTATCCAGCCGTTTGATGGCTTCGCTCCCACGCTTCAGCGGCAGCAACCCGCTTCTGAATCGAGGGATGCGACTCGAAGAACCACTCCACCAATCGCGACGGAGTCCGCTCCGACAGGTTCTGGACCGCCAGCTTCTGCATGGCAGTGACGAACGGACCGATGGCCGGAATGTTCTCCCACGCGTACATATCGGCTTCGCGTTCATGTTTCCGCGACAAGGCATTGAATGCCGGCGTCAGCAGGAACCCGAGGACCGTCACCACCAGGATGATCAGCGGCAGGTTGGCAAAGTCGTACAGCCGTGGATCGAGTGCCGGAAACCAGTCCCGCGCCAGGGCGAAGCGCAACACCAAGTCCGTGAGCCAGAAGCCCAGGAACGTGATGCCCACCTGCATCAGGATGCCCTTCACGATGTGCCGGCGTACATGGTGCCCCAACTCGTGCGCCAGCACCGCCTCGATTTCATCGTCGCTGTAATTTTCGAGCAGTGTGTCGGCAAGAATGATGCGGCGCGTCCGGCCAATCCCCATCAGCGCGGCGTTCGCCTTCTTCGACTTCTCCGAGAGCTTCCACTCGTAGACTCCGCGAACGCGCGTACCCGCACGCTCGCTCAGTCGAGTCAGCCGGTCGCGCAATCCATCATTGTTCAGCGGTTCGAACTTGTAGAACAGCGGAAACAGCACGACCGGCGCGAGCTGCACCATGAGCAGGAACAGGCCCACAAAGACTGCCCACGCGATCATCCACCAGCGCTGCGGCGCGATGCGAATGATGCCGTAGATGATCTCCACCAGCACGGTGCCGAAAACAAGGCCGATGAGCCAGCCTTTGCAGTTCGTCCCACAGCCACGAGCCGCATCTTCTGGTTCGACAGTTTGTACTGATGCTCCAGCCGAAAGCCCAGGTAATCGAATGGCGCGCTCAGCGCCTTTATGATTACCGAGAACATCAGGACGTAGAGGAACACTGCAAGGAAGTAGTGTTGCCTTGCGCTGTGATACGACCAGTCACGCAGCGTTCCGGTCCAGCCCGTCACCAGCAATACAATCAGCAGCAGGAAGCCGATGACCGCATCCGCCATGCCAAGCCATCGCCGCACGCGGTTGTAGCGGCGTACTTCCGGACTATCGCCTGGTGGCGGACTCGCCGTCGTGACCGTCGTTGATTCCGACAACTGCACTAGTTCACTCCTACTGCCTCACTCGATTTTACGAAGGCCTCGGTTTCGCGCAAGATCTGCGAGACCAATTCCCGCGACGACGCCTCGCAATAAATGCGCAGCAGCGGTTCCGTGCCTGAAGAGCGCACCAGCACCCAGGCCTCTGCGCCATTTCCATTCGTGGGGGCTTCGAGGAATAACTTCACGCCATCCAACGTCTCGATCTTCAGCACCTTGAAACTGCCTAGCGTGACGGGCTTGGCCTCCACTCTGTGCATGGCTTCATCTTTGACTTCGTTCGTCAGATGAAGATCGGTGCGCGCGTAATGGTGTTCGCCGTATTCCTGCTGCAGATCGCGCACCAACTGCCCGAGCGGCTTGCCTTCATCAGCCATGATATTGGCGAGCAGCAGCGAATTCAGGATGCCGTCGCGCTCCGGCAGATGCCGCCGAATGCCGATGCCGCCCGATTCCTCGCCACCAATCAGGATGTCGCGCTCCAGCATGAGGTCGCAGATGTACTTGAAGCCGATGCCGCACTCGTGCATCTTGCGGCCGTACTTGGCTGCGATGCGGTCGATCATGCGCGTCGTGTTGAACGCGCGGACGATCTCGCCCGGCCATTGCTTGCGCTTCAGCAGCCACTCCAGGATAACGGAGAACACTTGTGCGAGTCCACGAAGCTGCCGTCTTCGGCGACAGCGCCCAGCCGGTCGGCGTCGCCATCGGTGGCCATCCAGCCTGGCAGCGCTCGCGCACCACGGTTTCCTGCAACATACGCAATGTGCGGCGGAATCGGCTCAGGATTGATCCCGGGAAACAGCGGGTTCAACTCACCGCGAATCTCAAGGTGGTCGATGCCGTTCTCCGTGAAGATCTCCTTCAGCACGCCGCGTCCCGCCCCATACATCACATCAACAGCAAACTTGAAGCCCGCCTTCCTGATCGCATCGAGATCGACGAACTTCTTGATCGCCGCGATATAAGGAGTCTTGAAGTCGGCAGCGGTCACGCTGCCCGCCGGGCCGTTCAAGACGCGGCGAATCGAGTGCTGCCCTCGATGGACTTCATGATGGCAGGAGTGCCGGATCCGCCATAGCTCGGCTTTGTATTTCACTCCATTCCAGTTGAAGGGATTGTGGCTGGAGGTGATCATCACGCCGCCCGCGGCGCCCAGGTTCTTCACGGCATAGGACAGCGCCGGCGTGGGCGTGTAGTCATCTGAAAGATGAACGGTGATTCCGGCGGCCGCCAGAACCTCAGCAGATTGATCTCGGCGAACGCCGTGAGCCGAAACGCGTGTCATAGCCAACGACCAGGCCTTTGCTCGCGTCTTCGTTCTCGTGGACGTAATGCGCGATGGCGTTGCCAACCCGCCGCACGTTGTTAAAGGTGAAGTCGTCGCGCGATAATGCCGCGCCATCCGTCAGTCCCAAACTTGATCTGTGCTGCCATAGAAGATTCTCGTGTCGACTCAAGCCGCGCTACACCAACTTCTTGAGCTTCTCCTCGTCGAGATATCTCCACAACCTTCCCAACGTCCTGTGCGTGCTCGAGCGTGGTGATCAGCAACGCGTCGTCGGTCTCCACCACCACGAGGTTGTTAACTCCCACGACTGCGACGAATTTTTCCGAGTGAACGAAATTCCCGCGCATTCAACGTGAAGCTCTGCTGCGACGAGATTACGTTCTCGCCGTCTGGGATCGCCCGCCTTGCGGTGTTCGTAGAGCGCAGTCCATGAGCCCAGATCATTCCAGCCGAAGCTGGCCGGGATGCAGTAGATGCCTGACTTGCCCCTTCGCCCTTTTGCGAGCGCGGCTCCAGCACCGCGTAGTCAATGCTGATGTTCTCGCACTTGGGATACAGCTCTGTGAACGTCTTCTCGAAGCCCGCCGTGCCATAACTGGCGGCAATCTGTTCCAGCAGCGGCGCCGTGTTCGGCAAGTGCTCCCGCAAAGCGTCGGCGAGAGTGCGCGCGCCCCACACAAACATGCCGCTGTTCCAGAAGAAATTGCCTGCCTTCACAAACTGCTCGGCGGCTTTGGCTCCGGCTTTCTCGATGAAGCGCCGCACTGGGAAATTCTCCTGCGCCGACTTCTGCCCCAGCCTCGATGTAGCCGTATCCGGTTTCGGCGCGGGTTGGCGGGATGCCGATCACGACGATGTTCGCTCCGCCGCGCGCAATCTCGAGCCGCGCGCTCGATGTCTCGCGCGAAAGCTGCTTCATCCTGAATGACATGATCGGACGGAAACATTCCGATCACCGCATTGGGATCGCGCCGCTGCCAGGAAGAACGCCGCCAGCCCAATCGCCGGCGCCGTATTGCGTCCGACAGGCTCCGCCAGCATCTGACTCGGATCGAGCCCTGAAGCTGCTGTAAAATCGGAAACGCGCAGATCCTCGTTGCTGATGATCCAGAATCGTTCTGCCCCGGAGCGAGAGGCTCCAGTCGCTCTACCGTCTCCTGGATCATGCTCTTCTCGCTGTTGAGTGGAAGCAATTGCTTGGCCATGCGCTTGCGGCTCAGCGGCCAGAAGCGCGTGCCGCGCCCGCCGGCGAGAATGACGGGATAGAAATTGCTGATCTCGGCTTCGCCCAAAAGAACTTCCTTATGCCCGCGATCGCGGGCTCGCTAGTCGATTATCCAAGCACGGTCTGTGGTTCTGCAACGTTGCCGGTTGGCAGCGACATGCGCATCACTTCCAGCTCCCACTGCGGCCGCAACGTATAGTCCGGCACGCTGGCGGGACGACCACCGCTTCGCCCTTCGCAAGACTGATGGGCTCCATGCCATGCTGACTCGACGATTCCAGCTCCGTCGATGGCGACCACGATGTGCGGTGACTCCGGCGATACCGCAGCATGCAGCGGTTCGCGCAGCTTCATCTTCTCAACTTGGAAAAATGGCGAACGCACCAGACACGTTCGGATCGCCCCTGCCTTCGCTGAACGACTTTGCCTGCGTTACTGTATGCAACTTAATCGCTGCGATTCCGTTTTTGACATGCAGTTCACGCCCGCGCCGTAGTCGTAAAGCCGGTACGTGATGTCGGAGGTCTGCTGCGTCTCGACCAGAACCATGCCGCCGCCAATGGTGTGCACCGTTCCTGCCGCAACGTAAAGCATGTCGCCCGCGATAACATCAACCCAGTTCAACAACTCTTCAGCGCGATTCTCGCGAATCGACGTCTCGAACTCTCCAGTGTCGTGCCGGGCTTCAATCCCAGCGCGACTTGTGCGCCGGGTTTCGCCTGCAGCACATACCAGCACTCGGTCTTGCCGTAGGGCTGCCCGACACTTGCGCGCCTGGTCATCATCGGGATGCACCTGCACGGACAGCTTGTCGGCCGGAAACAGAAACTTCACCAGCAGCGGAAAACGATCTTCGTACACCGCTGCCAATCCCAACCAGATCGCGGCCGATATTGCTTCGCGATCTCGCCCAAGCGTACGTCCTGCCAAGCGGTCCATTGGCGATGCGATTGTCTTCCCACGTCAACCAGCTTTCGCCGATCGGCTCTTTAACGATCCTTGTGTAGATGGGACGAAGGTCGCGAACGCCCCACGGACGCTCGTCGAAAATCGGAAGCAACAAAAATGGATAGAGATCCGGCATGGGTGGAAGAATGTTCCGCAACTTGCGGCGAAGCGGCGCCCATGCGCCGCCTCACCCATATTCAGGATACCAACTACAACCCGGCGAAGAATTGCCGCATGCGTTCCAATCCCCGCTCCAGTTCCTTCTCCGACACCGCATACGACATGCGCACATGGTCCTGCGTGCCAAACGCCTCGCCGGGAACTACCACCACATGGGCCTCATGCAGCAGCTTGCTGCGCCGCATCCGACGCCGAGTTCATTCCGCCGTGCCGAAGTAATGACTGACATTCGGGATACGCATAGAACGCGCCGTTCGGCGAAGCGCACGTCAGTCCCGGAATCGCCCGCAGTCCCTCAACCACCTTGTCGCGCAAGTGAGATGTAGCCGGCCCGCATCTCCTTCACGCAATCCTGCGAACCGGTCAGGGCCGCCACCGCCGCCTTCTGCACGATCGACGTCGGATTCGACGTGCTCTGGCTCTGCAGCTTCTTCATCGCGCTGACGATCGGGCGCCGGTCCCAGCGCATAGCCCAAGCGCCATCCGGTCATCGCATAGGTCTTCGACAGCGAGCCGATGATGATCAGCCGCTCCTTCACCTCGTGGACTCACCCGCGGAAAACAGGTGCCCAGTGAAGTTCAGGTACACATAACACTCGTCGGAGACCACATAAATGCCGCGATCATGCGCCAGCTCGCAGCACTGACGTCATGTGCTCTGGCTTCATCACCGCGCCCGACGGATTGTTCGGCGAGTTCAGGATGATGACCTTGGTGCGCGGCGTGATCGCGCGCTCCACCATGTCGGCGGTCAGAGTCGAAGTCGTGCTTCTCGTCGGTGGGAATGTAGACCGGCTCGCCGCCCGCGTAGCGAATGATGTCCTTGAACGAAACCCAATACGGCACCGGCAGAATGACCTCGTCGCCGTGGTCGACCAGCACCTGGATGGCGTTGAACAGCGCGTGCTTGCCGCCGACCGAGGCCATGCAGTCTTCGCGCTTGTAGTCGGAGCCGAAATCTGCGGCATGGCGCTTCACGATGGCGTCGCGCAACTCGGCCGTGCCGCCCACCGCGGTGTACTTGGTGAAGTTGTTGTTGATGGCGGCGATCGCAGCGTCCTTGATGTGCTGCGGCGTGGCGAAATGCGGCTCGCCCGCGCCGAAGTCCACCAGGTCGACGCCGCTGGCGCGAAGTTTCTCGGCTTCTGCGGCCACGGCCAGCGTGGCGGAGGCTTCGATGCGTTGAATGCGGTTGGTGAGAAACGAAGAGAGCTGGGTTCCGGCAGTGGTCATTTGGTTGAACCTTTACTTAGATGCGATTTCGGCTGTCGTGCGCCTGCTTGTGTCGCGATCTTGCGGCGCACGCTGTTCTTCCACCAATTCCGGCACCAGGCCGGTCAGCGGCCCGCCGAATTGGCGATCTCGCGCACGATTCGCGAGCTGAGGTACGAGTACTTTTCCGCCGGCATCATGAACACGGTTTCGACCCGCGGCTCGATTTTGCGGTTCATCAGCGCCATCTGCAACTCGAATTCGTAGTCGCTGACGGCGCGAATTCCGCGCAACACCGCATTGGCATTCTTCTGGATGCAGTAGGTCACCAGCAGGCCCTCGAACATATCGACAGTGACGTTGTCCAAGTCGGCCGTCATCGCCTCCAGCATCTCTTTGCGCTCGTCCATGACGAACAGCGGCTCGCCTTTGTCGATATTGCGGGCGATAGCGACGATCAAGCGGTCGAACAGCTTGCTGCCCCGATGGATCAGGTCCAGGTGGCCGTTCGTCACGGGATCGAACGATCCGGGATAGATGGCGACGATCTCCTTCAAGAAGCCTCGGCGGGCAGGATTTAGCGGGTTGATTTTATGCTGGCCGCAGCCGCGAGGCAATCGTTCCGCTGCGACAAAAATGCGGTGGACCGTCGCTACCCGACGGAGAGGTCCCCGTTGCAGCTTGAAATCGCTGATCGCCGCTTACTTCCGTCCCGCCGGCCCTTTGGGCGTAGCCGTCGGCGCTGCTTCTGCGTTGGCGGCCGCTGCTTGCCGCTTTGTCCGCGATCGAGATCAGCCCCAGCGACTTGCGCACTTCGGTCTCCAGCTTCTGCGCGAATGTCCTTGATTCTCCTTAAGGAACTGCTTGGCGTTCTCGCGGCCCTGCCCGATGCGGTCGGTCTTATAGCTGAACCATGAGCCGGACTTCTCCACCAGGGTCAGATTGACCGCCAGGTCGATCAGGTCGCCTTCGCGCGAGATGCCTTCGCCGTAAACAATGTCGAACTCGGCTTCGCGGAACGGCGCCGCGGTCTTGTTCTTGACGATCTTCACCTTGGTGCGCGAGCCCACGACCGATGTCGCCGTCCTTGATGGCGCCGATGCGCCGGATGTCAATCCGCACCGAGGAGTAGAACTTCAGCGCGCGGCCGCCTGTCGTGGTCTCCGGATTGCCGAACATCACGCCGATCTTTTCGCGGATCTGGTTGATGAAGATCAGGCAGGTGTGCGACTTGGCAACAATGCCGGTCAGCTTGCGCAGCGCCTGCGACATCAGCCGCGCCTGCAGGCCAACGTGGCTGTCGCCCATTTCGCCGTCGAGTTCGGCCTTGGGCACCAGCGCCGCGACCGAGTCCACCACCAGCACGTCAATGGCGCCGGAACGCACCAGCGCTTCGGCAATCTCCAGCGCCTGCTCGCCATAGTCGGGCTGCGAGACCAGCAGGTTGTCAACGTCCACGCCGAGCTTCTTCGCGTAGATGGGATCCAGCGCATGCTCGGCGTCCACGAAAGCCGCCATGCCGCCCTGCTTCTGCGCCTCGGCGATGACCTGCAGCGCGATCGTGGTCTTGCCGGACGACTCCGGCCCGAAGATCTCGATCACGCGCCCGCGCGGGAAGCCGCCGACGCCCAGCGCGGCGTCGAACGAAATCGATCCCGTGGAAATCACCGAGATGGGAACCACCGCTTCCTTGGTCCCCAGCTTCATGATCGAGCCCTTGCCGAACTGCTTCTCGATTTGCGAAATCGCTACATCCACTGCCCGGCTTTTTTCCGTCTTCTCATCTGTCATGATTACGTCTCCTGGGCAGCCTCATTACCGGGAAATCGCACTCTCGGCTGGCTGCCGAAATTTATGAATTGCACTGAGTCAGTGGGGCAGGCGCGCAGGCCAGTGCATGTTTCCCATTGGAGAGGCGCATGTTTACCGACCGCGTAGTATATAACGCTATGACGCTGAAAAGCGAAGAAATAGCGAACAGGACGTTACTAAAGTACCCTAAGTAGCACTATCACTCTCTGGTGTGACGGCCGTTTTGCGCCATCGAGCTAAACACTGACCCCATAATAACTTGGGAGCGATCATGCCATGAAGCGACCAGTCGGTCGAGCATCCCAGGGTTAACGCTTCAGTAAATCCACGGGCTCACGTACGTCTGTGACGCGAAAATACTTCGCCAAATCGGGATAGCGTTGTGCTACCTCCCGGTACATCGCGTAGGCCACATTGCGATACGAGAAATGTCCCGCCGGTCCGGTGCGCAACTCGCTGATGTAAATCGCCTCCGCCAGGTCCATCTTGAACAATGCGCGCTTACGATACGCCAACGGAATCACATACTGGGATTGCTCGTCGGCTTCGTCAGTCGTTCGCGATGACAACTGCGCCGCTGCATCCCGCGCGCGCGTCATGGCCGCGGCGTATCGCGGCGACAACCGCGCCGCCTCGATATCATCCGGCTGATCGAACCCGTGACGCGTGGTGTACTCCTGCACGATCTGCACACAGCGCCGGTGACGATGCATGTCGCGAAAGCCGCCGATGTCCATCAGGATGTCGAAGCGAAATTTCTGTCCGCTGCAAAATGTTCGCGCGACCTCATCATGCCGGCCGCGATGCCGCAGCCCCAGGTCGATGACCTCGCCGCGCATCGCCGCGCTCATGCTGGCTACCACTCCGCGAATCTGGCGGTACGAATGCTGCGAATACTGATACAGCAGCGTCGTCGCCAGTTCGATATCAAGCGACTCGTCCTCCAGTAGGTCAACCAACGGTGCTGCCTCAATCGGCTCGTCAGCGAGCAACTCCGAGGCAGCTACGGTCAAGTCGCGCCGCGTGTCTGAATCGTATGCCTTAGGCTCGGCATACTTCATCAGAGTCGGAGCCACCTTCACTTCGCGCAACAGCACTTGCTGCGCTCGTTCGCCCAACTCCGGGCACTCGCGCCCAATCTTCCCCGCCAACTCGCCTGCGACACTCCGGTTCACGTTGAACGAATCCTCCCGCGCCGCCTGCTTGAGCAACTCGCCGATCCGTCGCACTTCCGCATGGGTATGCGAAAGCAGACGAGATACCTGGTTCTCAAGCGTACGTGCGCTGACGATCTGTCCCAGCGAGGTGTTTGTCGCCAGCGGCAACAGGTAGCGCGACAGATCGAAGGCCCGCGCCTTGAGTGTTCGATCGTACGCGTCCTGCTTCATCTCCGCAGGCTTCGGAGTACGCTCCTGTAAATACCGGAACATCTCCTCCGAGAAGTGGCGGTATTCGGCAAACAGAAAATCAACGGTCTCGCGATACAGATTGCGCGCTGCTTCATCGCCTCCAAAATCCGGAACGAAGTAGCCGCTCTTCTGAAAATCCTGGTAGCGCGTCGAGCGTTCCTGTCCATCCCAACGCGGCTCGTCGACCACCACGGTCGCCGCCAGGATCGACAACTTCTCTACCGCAAACGCCAGGTGCGCCAGGTCGGCAATGCTGCGATGGCCGTACTGAAAATAGAAAGTGTTGAGAAACTTCTCGGCCTTTTGCTCATTGAGCTCGGCCAGCGACTCCCGCAACGAAAGGGATGACCGCGAATACTTGGCCATGCCGTACGCCAGCACCTCGGGATCGGCCCCGTGGACCGCATAGACATTGGTGGAAGCTTCGGGCTCGGTGTGATTTCCGCCGGCGTTGGCGGGCGTTCTTGTTTCGTTCGGCATTGTGCTGAATGATAGGTGCAGCGGAAGCTTTGAGCAACGCATGAAACTGGCGAGGCTGAGGAAAACTCCCTGCGTTTCACGCTGAAGCAAACGCCTCGGTGCAATCGAATCGCGGTAGAATCACTTGGATCGCCGTGCCAGAGCCTTCCCACCCATCGGCCGCTCAACCAGAAGAAGGCCGAACCAGTTGAGTGGGGGCCGACTCCATTCTCTTCGCCGCACGTCATCGTCCCTGGCCGGCTCCCATGGCTCCGTGGGTCATGACGCAGCGCTGGAACGACCTGCTCTTCCTCCACTACCAGATCGCGCCCGAAAAGCTCCGCGCCCTTGTCCCCCAGGTCTTAACCCTTGACACCTATCGGCAGCGCGCCTGGGTCTCCATCACTCCATTCTGGATGAACCACCTTCGTCCACCGGGTATTCCTTCGCTGCCGTTCGTCTCACAGTTTTCCGAAATCAACGTGCGCACTTACGTGACCTTCGGTGGCAAGCCCGGGGTTTTCTTCTTCAGCCTCGATGCCAGTCATCTGTCCGCCGTGTGGGGAGCGCGCATCTTCTATCGTCTGCCTTACTGGCACGCCACCATGAAGGTGAAGGGCCGAGGAGGTTCGAAGATTGACTACCGCACCAAACGTAGTCATGGCCCGCAACCAGCGGAACT
This sequence comes from uncultured Acidobacteriaceae bacterium, assembly GCA_963699185.1. GTDB lineage: Bacteria > Acidobacteriota > Terriglobia > Terriglobales > Acidobacteriaceae > DASRAA01. The sequence goes on from OY969419.1 coordinate 5,306,610, forward strand.
GCGTGCCACCTACGGTCCGCTTGGGCAGCCTGCCCATGCATACGCTGGATCGCTGGAGCACTTCCGCACCGAACGCTATTGCCTGTATTCAGCCAGTCGCAAGCGGCTTTACCGCGCCGACATTCATCATCTCCCGTGGAGTTTGCAGGCCGCTGCGGTGGAGCTCGAGCTCAACACCATGGCGCAAACCGTCGGCATCGACCTGCCTACCGCACCCGACCTCATGCACTTCTCGCGCCCCCTCAAGGTTCTCGTCTGGGCCCCCGAACGATTGCTCTAGTTCAAATACCCGCTCAGGCCGCGCAGCGGCCCCTCCAGAACCCAAGACGCGATGCTAGTTATAATCCTGCTTGGTTCAGGAGAGACCATCATGCCGGGAGTGGAAGGCCGCATAGCACTCGTCACCGGAGCGTCGCAGGGTATTGGCCGCGCTTGCGCTCTGGTGCTCGCCGCCGCGGGAGCGAAGCTGGCACTGTGTGCGCGCAATCAGGAGAAGCTCGATCAACTCGCCGCCGAAATCGCTACGCAGGGCGGCGAGGCCGCAGCCTTCAAGATCGATGTCGCCAACGAAGAAGAGATCAAGGCCGGAGTGAAAGCGGTGCTGGCCCGCTTCGGCAAGGTCGACATCCTGGTGAACAATGCCGGAGTCACTCGCGACCAGCTGGTCATGCGCATGAAACGAGCCGACTGGGACGAAGTGCTGAACACCAATCTCACCGCACCGTTCCTCTTTACCCAGGCCGTCATCGGATCCATGCTCAAGCAGCGCTGGGGCCGCATTATCAACATCACCAGCATATTCGGACAGATCGGACAGGCGGGCCAGGCGAACTACGCATCGTCGAAGGCCGGCCTTATTGGATTGACCATGGCAGTCGCCCGCGAAGTCGCATCGCGCAACATTACCGTCAACGCGGTCTCTCCCGGATGGATCGAAACCGCCATGACGTCGGTGCTTCCTGCCGAGCTGAAAGAAAGCATGGTGAAAAACATACCCCTGGGACGCGCCGGCAGCGGCCTCGACGTGGCCCACGCTGTGAAGTTCCTCGCCTCCGAGGAAGCCGGATACATCACGGGAGAGGTGTTGAAGGTTAACGGTGGAATTCTGATGGGATGAGTCCTTCGGGATGACGTCGGCTGTCGAGATCGTTGAAGTCGCCTCACCTGAACAGATCGAGCAGGCTCGCTCGCTATTTCGGTAGTATCAGTCCGCACTTCCCGAGCAGTATCGCTCCCGGTCGAGAGTGGCTTGACCTTCCCGGAGAATACGCGTCGCCCCAGGGTGCACTCCTGTTGGCTACGGTTGCCAGTCGACTGGCGGGCTGTGTTGGTGTGCGTCCATTTCCGCCGTCGGGTGCGTGCGAGATGAAGCGACTGTACGTCCGGCCGGAGTTTCGCGGTCTCAAGCTGGGAAAGGCGCTGGTTGAGCAGGTTATTCAGGTCGCCCGCCGTTTGGGATATTCACGCCTTCGTCTTGATAATCACCCTTCTACCATGCAGGCTGCCATGGAGCTCTACCGACGCTTCGGATTTCCAAGAGGTCGCCGCTCATCCGACCTCCAAGGTGGATGGCCTGTGTTACATGGAGTTGTGGTTCCCAAGCCAGACGCCACCTGTTTAGGCCGAAAGACCCGCCACGTGAGTCGCATAGAACTCCGTCACTTTAGTAATAAATGGGTAATCAGTTACTACTCGATTTCTATTTGCATCACGAAAGAAATCGTGCGGAAATACAAGTTTTGCTTGCCTCACTGCGGACAAGTGGTTACTATGCAGTCAACTTCTAGCCCACTTCATCGAGGTACCGATCTGGCATGAACATCGGGGAAACGATCCGCAATTACCGCTTGCAAAAAGGTATGTCGCAGGGCGACATCGAAAAGCGTACTGGACTTCTACGCTGCTACCTGTCGCGCGTGGAAAACGGACACACCATTCCTTCGCTCGACACCTTGGCCAAGATCGCGACCGCGATGGACCTCGCATTGGCACAATTCTTCAACGAGCACGACGGCGAGAACGGTGGCAAGGCTGCGCCTCACTTAGCCGAAGACGAAGTACGGTTTCTGACCCAGATTCGTCGCTACTCTTCGAGCCTTAATGACAGCGACCGCAAGCTCGTCATCGCGATGGTGAAAAAAATGGCGGCGCCCGCAAGCAGGTAGCCCGCGTTTCGAACGCTGCTCGCAGCGCATGGCCTGCGAGGAGCCCGCTCCCCGATGGTTGGGTTCCGCGTTTCAGGATTAGCCAATACCATTCCTTTGGAAGCGGGGCTTCCGCTATCCTGATCAGTTGGCTCCCGCAACTCCGCAGTTGAGCGCGGCTGACGCATCCTTCTTATCCTCACGAGGCATTCATGGCAAGAATTCAAAGAGCACTGCTCAGCGTCACGGACAAGACTGGTCTCGTTGACTTCGCGCGCCAACTTGCTGGCTTGGGAGTGGAGCTAATTTCCACGGGCGGAACGGCAAAGCTGTTGCGCGATTCCGGTGTCGCCGTCAAAGACATCTCCGAACTCACCGGCTTTCCCGAAATGCTCGACGGACGAGTAAAGACCCTGCATCCCAAAGTCCATGGCGGCATTCTCTACATCCGCGATAATCCTCAACACCGCGCCGCCGTTGCCGAGCACGCCATCGAACCCATCGACATGGTTGTGGTAAATCTCTACGCATTCGAAAAGACCGCCTCCAAACCCGGTGTCGAATTCCATGACATCATCGAGAACATCGACATCGGCGGCCCGTCTATGGTGCGGTCGGCAGCCAAGAACTTTCAGGACGTCGCCATCGTGACGTCGCCATCGGACTACGAAGCGATCGCCAAAGAATTGCAGGCCAGCGGCGGCTCATTGTCACTCCAATCCAAGTGGCGCTTGGCCCAGAAGGCTTTCGCCACTACAGCAGCATACGATTCCGCCATCGCCTCGACGCTTGAGCGCATCGCTCCGCCCGAAGACGGTAAGTCCACGCCTGCTGCGGAAGAAGGATTTCCCAACACCCTGCGCCTATCGTTCAACAAGGCCTTCGATCTCCGTTACGGCGAGAACCCGCACCAGAAAGCCGCGTTGTACAGCGATGGCTCCGGCAAAGGCGTAGCCAACGGTAAGCAGTTGCAGGGCAAGGAGCTTAGCTATAACAATATTGTCGACCTCCAGGCCGCATGGGACCTGGCGCAGGAATTTGAAGAGCCGGTCGTCGCCATCATCAAGCACACCAATCCCTGCGGCACGGCTGTAGCTCCCACGTTGTCAGAGGCGTACAAGCGTGCTCTCGAGTGCGATCCCGTCTCGGCCTTTGGTGGCGTCATCGGCGTGAACCGTCCCATTGACGCCGGCACCGCTACCGAGATGGCCAAACTGTTTCTCGAAGTGATCGCCGCGCCGGGCTTCGAACCCAAAGCGCGCGAGATCTTCGCCGCGAAGAAGAACCTGCGCCTAGTCGAAGTCGTCCCCTCGGAGCAGAAATGGGTGCTGAAAAATGTCTCCGGCGGCGTCTTGCTGCAGGACAATGACATGCGTCCGCTGACGGGCGCCGACCTGAAAGTCGTCAGCCAACGCAAGCCCACCGAACAGGAAATGCGCGACCTGTTATTCGCCTGGAAGGTCTGCAAGCACGTGAAGTCGAACGGGATTCTCTACGCGCGCAATGGCCAAAGCACCGGAGTCGGCGCAGGCCAGATGAGCCGCGTGGACTCGGCACGCATCGGTGCCATGAAATCGGTGCTTGGTACCAAAGGATCGGTTGCGGCATCCGACGCTTTCTTCCCCTTCCCTGACGGCGTAGAAGTCATTGCCGAGGCCGGAGCGACGGCGATTATTCAACCCGGCGGGTCGGTGCGTGACCAGGAAGTGATCGACACAGCTAACAGGCTGGGATTGGCCATGGTGCTGACCGGCGTGCGGCACTTCCGGCACTGAAGATGCTATTGCTTCCGCGCCGCAATCACGCGCGGTATCCCCTGCAAGTCCGGCACCGCGCGGATGCCATCCCACATTGTGGGATCGAGCAATTCCAGCACCATGTCCCGCATGGAGTAGCCAATCTCCATCGCCAACCACCCGCCGGGCTTGAGCGCTACCAGCGCCTGCGCAATCAGCGGACGAATCACATCCAGCCCGCTCTCGCCAGAAAACACCGCTATTATGGGCTCGAACTCGAACACCGAGCGCTGTACTTTGTCGGCCTCGTTCTTGCCCACGTAAGGCGGATTGCTCACTACGAAATCGAAATCGTGAACCCCAGCCAGCGCTTCCAGCGCGTTGCTTTGCAGGAATGTCACCCGGCCATCCAACTGCATTCGCGCGGCATTGGCGCGAGCGATCTCCAGCGCCTCAACCGACAGATCCACCGCAAGCACTTCCGCCGTCTTCAATTCATGAGCCAGCGCCAACGCAATACATCCCGAACCCGTTCCCACATCCGCGATCCGAGGCGCTGGAATTCCGCGCGCCAACTCCAACACAGTCTCGACCAGATGTTCCGTCTCCGGCCGTGGAATCAGCACAGCGGGAGAGACCACGAAATCTAATCCCCAGAACTCCTGATGCCCGGTGATGTACTGCGCCGGCATGCCCGTTGAGCGCTGCGCAATGACATCGTCGTAACCAGCTTGTTCTTCGGAATTCAACTCCCGATCGGGATGAGCGTACAGGTAGGCGCGATTCACGCCGAGCATAAACATCAGCAGCGTCTCGGCGTTAAGGCGAGGCGATCCCACGTCGGCAGATTCCAGCCGTTCTATCGCCGACCCGAGCGCTTGCTTGAGTTGCACGGAGCGATTCTAGCGGTTGCTACACATCGAGGCGAAGTCTCACGCTAGCACCGTCGATTCCGCCTTCAGCTTCTCTGCCTGGAAGTGTGTAATCAGCGCATCGATCATTGGCTGCAGCTTGCCGTCCATGAATTCGGGCAACTGGTGCGCGGTAAAACCGATGCGATGGTCGGTCACGCGGTTCTGCGGGAAGTTGTATGTCCGGATCTTCTCGCTGCGATCGCCGGAGCCCACCATGGCCTTGCGTTCCTTGGCCAGGGCGTCCTGCTGCTTCTGTTGCTCCATTTCGTAGAGCCTCGCGCGCAGCACACGCATTCCCTTTTCCCGGTTCTTGATCTGCGACTTCTCGTCCTGGCAACTCACCACGGTGTTCGTCGGCAAGTGCGTGATGCGTACCGCAGAGTAAGTCGTATTCACCGACTGTCCGCCTGGGCCCGACGAGCAGAACGTATCGATGCGAATGTCTTTGGCCTCGATCTTCACATCCACGTCTTCCGCTTCCGGCAGAACCGCGACCGTTACCGCCGAGGTATGTACGCGACCCTGCGTTTCCGTCTGCGGAACCCGCTGCACGCGATGCACACCGCTCTCGTACTTCAGTCGCGAGTACACACCATGACCTTCGATGATTGCGATCACTTCTTTCAGCCCACCCACTCCGGAATCCGAGCTCGACAGCACTTCCACCTTCCAGCGATTGGTTTCGGCGTAGCGGTTGTACATGCGGAACATCTCCGCCGCGAACAACGTCGCCTCGTCACCGCCGGTTCCCGCGCGGATTTCCAGCACCACGTTCTTCTCGTCATTGGGATCCTTAGGCAGCAGCAGGACCTTCAGCTCTTCTTCGACCTCATGCACACGCTTCTCCAGCTTGGCCAGCTCTTCGTGCGCATAGGCAAGCATCTCAGGATCGGTCTCGCCCTCGACCAACGCCTTGCTCTCTTCAATGCCGCGCGTCAGGTCCTTAAACTCGCGGTATTTCTCGACGATGGGCGCGATTTCGCTGTGCGCCTTGGCCGTCTTCTGGTAGCGCTGCGAGTCCGACACGATCTCCGGCGACGCGAGAGCTTTGTTCAGCTCGTCATACTTCAACTCGATTTGTTCTAGACGCTCATACATAAATGCTCGCTTGGGCCAAGCTCGCACGAAACGCAGCGCGGCCAACATTTCATTCTACGGGAACAAGAAAACGAAGCTCAGAATCGGCTCCGCTCAAAGATTTTAGGGACGACAGTTCATAGCGGCGGGCGCCGCTAGGCAATCACCAGTTCGCCGCCGCGAACTTTTTCCAGCTCCATGGCTTCGTTCAGCGCGCTGATCGCACATTCCACCTGGTCATCCGACGGCTGCTTGGTGGTAATCCGCTGCAACCATAGGCCCGGCTTGGTCAGCAACGCAAACAGCGAAGAGCCGTGTTTGGCCGCGAACCGGATCATTTCATACGACAGTCCCGCGATCACCGGCAGCAGCGCCACGCGCAGTCCGAATCGCGCCCAGAAAGTATGGACCGGGAACAGCATATAAATCACGATCGAAATAAGCATCACGGTCATCAGGAAACTGGTCCCGCAGCGGGGGTGAAACGTCGAATACGCCTGCACGTTCTTCGGCAGCAGCGGATCGCGCGACTCAAACGCGAACACCGTCTTATGCTCGGCTCCGTGATACTGGTACACCCGCCTGATATCGGGCATCAGCGACACGCCCCAGATAAATAGCAGAAAGAGCGCGATGCGAATCACGCCATCGACCACGTTGAACATCACTTGGTTCCCAAACACGGGATAGATGTTTTTCAGCTTGGTCGCCGCCACCAGCGGAACAAACTTGTACAGCGCGATAAAGAATCCCACCGACAGAATAATGTTCAGCGCCGCGACCCATCCGCTGATCTCGGCCTTCTTGCCGTTCTCGTCAGCCGGAACCTGGTCGAGCGCGACATCGGCGGAATAGCGCAGCGCGCGGAAGCCCAGCACCATGGCTTGCCCCAGCGTCATGACGCCGCGAATCACCGGCCACCCCATCCACTTGTGCTTGTCGGAGAGCCGCTCCAGCGGCTCGCAATGGGTGGAAATCGTGCCGTCCGGCTTGCGCACTGAGATACCCCAGGCATGCGGCGAGCGCATCATCACGCCCTCCAGCACGGCCTGCCCGCCGACCAAGGTCTCCTCGCCGCTTTCGAGTGCGGGCAAGAGTTGGACGGCAGTCATGAAACGAAGGTATTGGCGCATTTTTCCCATAGCGATTGGATGTCCCTTGGCAGCTAAAGACGCAGACAACGGCAGTGTCTAGGTTAGCAGGTTCGGACACGATTTCAAACCATGAAGGATCGTTGCCCACTCTACAATCAACACGATGGACCGCAACCCTACAAGATCAGTTTCGCCTTACCGCGGTCGGATTGCGCCCTCGCCGACTGGCCTGCTGCACATCGGCCATGCCTGCACCTTCTGGACCGCGCATCAGCGGGCGCTTCAACACCAGGGCACAGTGATCTTCCGAAACGAAGACCTCGACCCCCAACGTTCCCAAGCCAGGTACACGTCGGCCATGATGGAAGACCTCCGGTGGCTGGGTATTCGCTGGCAGGAAGGCCCGGACGTCGGCGGACCACACGCGCCCTATGAACAGAGCCGTAGGCGGGAGTTCTACTTTGACGCCTGGCGCAAGTTGCGCGACGCCCGGGCGATTTATCCGTGTAGTTGCTCGAGAAAAGATCTCGCGCTGTCGGCCTCCGCTCCCAACGACGGCGACGACGAGCCCATCTATCCCGGCCGCTGCCGCGACAAGGCAATCGAATCGTCAAATTATGATGCGCCTGCCGGCGTCAACTGGCGGTTTCGCGTCCCAGATGGCGAGGCGATTCATTTCGTCGATCAACATCTGGGCGAGCAATCCTATGTCGCGGGAGGAGACTTTGGCGACTTTGTTGTCTGGCGTCGCGACGACGTTCCAGCCTACCAGCTCGCAGTCGTCGTTGATGATGCCGCCATGCAGGTCACCGAAGTCGTCCGCGGGGCGGACCTGCTGAAGTCCACCGCGCGGCAGTTGTTATTAATTCGCGCTCTCGGTCTGCGGCCACCAGCCTATTTCCATTGTGACTTGGTTCGCGACGAAGCTGGAACGCGCCTGGCGAAGCGCCACGACTCACTCAGTCTGCGGGCGCTCCGGGAGCAGGGCCTCTCTCCTGAACAAGTGCTGGCAAAATGCACGCATCTGTAGCATTCAAACTGATCATTGCGTAGAGCCGCAGAAACCGATATCGTTTCGCCGACACCCGGAGGAGAGACATGAAAGTGAATTGGGGCGCAATTGTATTGGCCGCGATCGTTCATTTTGGCTTCGGCGCCGTATGGTTCACACCGTTCTCCAAGCCGTGGCAGGCGGGCACCCGCTTGTCGCCGGAAGAGTTGCAGTCCTACATGGCCCACCCCAACTTCTGGCCTTACATTATTTCGTTTTTGTGCAGCCTGGGAATGGCGCTGGTCATCTCGTGGGTCATGGGTGGCTACTGTAAGTACAACCTGCTCCGAGGCATTGTTGCCGGGGCGATGGTGGGAATTGTCGCCGCACTCGCGATGATTACCGAGATGGCGTTCGAATATCGCTCCAGCACCTTCATGTTCATTTCGGCCGCATATCCGCTGATCGGATCCATGCTAATGGGAATGGTTATCGGCGTGTGGAAGCCAAAAGGCGTGACGGCGGCGAACTGATTTCTCAATGTGAGCGAGGAGGCCGAACAATGCAGGGGCACTTACGGGCAAACGATGCACTCGCCCGGCTGCCTGGCCCGAACGGTGAGCGCTTCACCGAATTGTTCCAGCATGGGACCCTTAGTGTTGAACTCTACGCACCGCGCCGCACGGACCCCCAGAAGCCACATTCGCGCGACGAAATCTACGTCGTGGTGAGCGGCACCGGTCGGTTTCTCCGTGGTGATGAGGAGGTCGTCTTCGAGCGGGGCGATGTCTTATTTGTCAAAGCTGGCGTGGCTCATCGCTTCGTGGATTTCTCCCAGGACTTCGTGGCCTGGGTCTTCTTCTACGGCCCCGCAGGCGGAGAGAAAGACACTCAAGCCGGTCCGTGACCTCGCCTGACGCATCGCTATAATCGGGTATATGGTCACAACGCCGGAAGCTCCTGTCTCGACGCAATCCAAGTACGAGCCAGTCATCGGGCTGGAAGTGCACGTCCAGCTTCTGACCAAGACAAAGATTTTCTGCGGGTGTTCGACCCAGTTCGGCAATCCTCCGAATACAAACGTGTGTCCTGTATGCCTGGGACTGCCCGGCGCTTTGCCTGTACTGAACCGGCAGGCGGTCGAGTTCGCTGTGCTCGCGGCCATGGCGCTCCAATGCCAGATCAATGAGCGATCCATCTTCGCCCGCAAGAACTACTTCTATCCCGACCTGCCCAAGGGCTACCAGATTTCGCAGTACGACAAGCCGCTGGCGGAACACGGCTATATCGAGATCTCAGCCGTCGGCGGCACCAAGCGCATCGGCATCACTCGCGTACACATGGAAGAAGACGCCGGCAAGAGCCTTCACGATGGTCTCGCTGACAGCAGCCAGTGGACTTCGATCGACCTCAATCGCTCCGGTGTTCCCCTGATCGAGATCGTCAGCGAGCCCGACATCTCTTCGCCTGACGAAGCCTGGGAATATCTCACCCGCCTGAAGGAGATCATCCTCTACACCGCTGTCAGCGACTGCAACATGGAAGAAGGCTCGTTGCGCTGCGACGCCAACATCAGCATCCGCCCGGCCGGGCAGAAACAATTCGGCACAAAGACCGAAGTGAAAAATGTGAACTCGTTCCGCTTTATTCGTCAGGCACTGGAGTACGAAATCGCGCGCCACGAACAGGTGCTGAATTCCGGCGGTACGATCACGCAGGAGACGCGCCTTTATAACGCAGGCGAAGGCCGGACCTACAGCATGCGCTCGAAGGAGCAGGCGCACGATTATCGCTACTTTCCGGAGCCAGACCTGCTCGCATTGGTGGTCGATGAGGCATGGCGCAGGCAGATCGCCGCGCAGCTTCCTGAACTTCCCGAAAGTAAGCGCAAGCGCCTGGTCGAGCAGTACGGCATCACCGAAGCCGACGCGGCTACGCTGACCCGCACCCAGTTGATGGCCGACCAGTTCGAGGAAGCCGCCTCGGCTGCCAAGAACCCCAAGCGCGTCGCCAACCTTGTGCAGGCGGAGCTGCTGGGACGCCTGAAGGTCAAGGGTCTCGAAATCGAGCATTCGCCCATCTCGATGAAAGGGATCGCCTTCTCGGCAGACCTGGTTGAGTCCGGTGCTATCAGCGGCAAGCAGCTCAAGGAACTCTACGATCTCGCGTTCGAGCGCAACGAGGACTTCCCGGCGGTGTACGAGAAGGAGAAGCCGCAGCAGATCAGCGATACTGGTGCCATCGAGAAGATGATCGACGAAGTGATTGCGGCCAACCCCAAGCAGCTCGAGCAGTATCGCGCCGGCAAGAAGACTGTGGCCGGATTCTTCGTTGGCCAGATCATGAAAGCTTCAAAAGGGCAGGCCAATCCGGCTCTGGTTAACGACCTGCTTACCAAGAAGCTCGAAGGCTAGAAACACTCAGATCGTGTCGTGCGGACCCCGATTTGTTAGGCTGGTGGTTCGCATGGCGCAACGTCTATCGATCCTGGTCGCGTGCCTTTTGTTCGGAGCAGGGCTCGCCGGCTGCGGCACTCCCGGCGCTCCGCAACCGCCATCGCTGCAACTGGCGCGGCCCGTCGACGACCTCACCGCCTCGCGCAAGGGCAACAAAGTCCAGCTTGACTGGACACTGCCGCACAAGAACACCGACCGCACATTAGTCAAGAACATCCCGCAGAGCATGGTATGCCGCCATGAAGGCACGGCCCTGATGAGCGGATGCACAGCAGTCGCAACCATGCAGAACCCAAAGCTCGAACAGAAGAAGGGCGAGCAACCGGCGGCGGTACACATGAAGTACGTGGATACGCTTCCCGCCCAATTGGGCGAGCAGAATCCGACCGGCTTCGTTCGCTACGCAGTCGAAATCCTGAACTCGCGCGAGCGCGGCGCCGGGCTCTCCAACCAAATACTGATTCCCGTCGCCCCCACCATTGCGCCACCGGAACAGCTCACAGCTACGGTTGAAGCGGATGGCGTGGTGATCTCCTGGGTTGGAGCAATCGTACCCGATCCGCCCCTGGGTCTTACCTATCGCTATCGCGTGATGCGGAGTCCCGCAGGCGCTAATGCCTACATCGCGCTGGCCGACATCGAGCCTGCAACTGATGGTTTTTACCTCGACAAGACTTTCGGATGGGAGACTAAGTACGACTACCGCATCACCTCGGTAACACTGGTGCATCCGCAGAACATCAACATGGCGGTCGAAGGCGACGATTCGAAGCCCGCGGAGGTATTCACCCGCGATATCTATCCCCCCGGCCAGCCCACCGGACTGCAGGCTGTCTTCTCCAGCATCGGGCAAAAGCCTTTTGTGGACCTGACATGGGCGCCCAACATAGAGAGCGATCTTTCCGGGTACAACGTTTTCCGGCACGTCGCGGGCGGTGAACCCGTGAAACTAAATAAACAACTCGTGCCAGTGCCGTCTTTCCGAGATGACAGTGTCATGCCGGGGAAGACCTACCTTTACAGCGTTTCAGCCGTGGATGCACGGGGCAATGAAAGTCCGCGTTCCGCGGAAACAACGGAAGCCGTTCCCGACAAGCAATAAATCACGGAGTTTCTATGCGAATCTGCCGCTTTGAGTCTGCCGATCTAACGCGCTATGGCCTCATCGACAACGCCGTGGGCCAGGATGTGATTCGACGGACCCTCAACAAGCTTCCAGCGGGCGAGTCCGACTTCGACCAAGGCTCGCCAGCGGAAATTCCGCTCGCGTCGGTTCGCCTGCTCACGCCTGTAATACCTTCCAAGATCGTCTGCATAGGGCGCAACTATCGCGAACACGCGAAAGAGTTGAACCATGCGATTCCTGCGGAGCCGTTGATTTTTCTCAAACCTCCGTCGGCGATACTTGCACCCGGCGAAACGATCCTCCGGCCCTCATCGCTTTCGCAAAGAGTCGATCACGAAGGCGAACTTGGCGTGGTCATTGGCACGCGCTGCCATGGTCTGCGCGAAGGTGATGATGTGCGGGAGTTCATTCTCGGCTACACCTGCGTCAATGATGTGACCGCGCGCGACTTGCAGAACAAAGACGGCCAGTGGTCGCGCGCCAAGGGCTTCAACACGTTCTGTCCCATTGGTCCCATCGTCGTATCAGGCTTGGATCCGTGGAATGGCATACGCGTACAGACCCGTGTCAACGGTCAACTCCGGCAGGATGGTACGACTGCGGATTTCCTTTTTCCCCTGGATGTAATCCTTCGGTACATCACACAAGTAATGACGCTGGAGCCGGGCGACGTGATCGCCACCGGTACGCCTGCCGGTGTCGGCCCTCTGCAGCCCGGCGACACAGTAGAAGTGACCGTCGAAGGCGTTGGACCGCTAACCAACCCGGTCGCCGACGCCTCGTAAGGTATCGCGGTTCACACCCACTGTGATTCTGCTCCGGCCAACCCCGATTCCGCGCTATCCTAATGCCTGACGATCATGGCTTCGCTCGGTTATTATCCGATTCTCGCTTTAGGCGCCACTGCGGCCATCGTGGGGTATGCCTTACTGTCGCGCAAACCCAAGCGATCGGGCGACTTGATGGAGTACGAACGCCGCACCGAGCTTTCACGCGGTGGACGAATCATCGATGGAACGGTCATCGATGTTCACGAACTGGAAGAAACCGAAACTCAACCGCAGATGATTCTGTTGATTTACACCTACGATGTAGCGGGAGTTACCTACGAGGCTTCCCAGGACGTGACTCACCTGCGCCAGTTCATCGACTTGTATTCCTGCCGGCTCGGCCTTCCCGCGTCGGTGAAGTACGACCCGCACAATCCAGGCGATTCCATTGTCATCTCGGAGAAATGGTCTGGTCTCCGCCAAATGAAGCTTCGGACAAAATCTCAGCCTGTCGCGAGTTGACTAGCCACTTTTGTGTGGCTTCCGACGCTTCAGGAGCGTCAAATCGTTGTAGGGTTAAGTACTTTGCGGGATTGACGCTGTGGTTAACTCAATGCCGTTGATACAATAGCTTTTTATGCATGGTCTTCCTCTTCCCTTGGCTGCGTTTCTAGCGGGAATCCTGTCATTCCTGTCGCCCTGCGTACTTCCTCTGGTGCCAGGCTATGTGTCGCTCATTTCCGGAGCTACGGCAGAAGACGTGCAATCTCAAGATCGCCGCATGCTGGGCACGGTGATGCTGCACTCGCTCACGTTCATTCTGGGCTTCAGCGTGGTATTTATCGCCTTGGGAGCGGTTGCGACAGGCATCGGGCAGTTTGCCAACGAGTACCACAACGTGCTCGCTAAGCTCGCGGGAATTGTCGTCATCGTCTTTGGCCTGCATCTGACGGGTCTTTTGAAAATCAAGGCACTGTACGCCGACAAGCGTCTGCACGACGTCAAAGGTGGATCGAGTGCTTTCGGGTCGTTTGCCGTCGGTTTCGCCTTCGCCTTCGGCTGGACGCCTTGCATCGGTCCCATTCTGGCGACCATCCTGGTTTTTGCCGGAGCCCAGGAAACCGTCTTCAAGGGAGTTCTGCTGCTCGCAATCTATTCGCTGGGCCTGGCCGTACCTTTTCTGTTGACGTCCTTGGGCGTAGACCGCTTCCTCGTCTTTTACGGCCGCTTTCGCCGTCACTTGCACACCGTCGAAGTCATCAGCGGAGTCCTGCTGATAGCCGTCGGCGTGCTCATTTTCATGAATAACTTGAAGTTGTTGTCGGGTTATCTGTCGTTCTTGAACCGGTTCGCGCTGTAGAGGTTTGAAAACTGTGAAACGTAATGCCCTTCTGTTCGCGGCCTTGCTGATTGCGATTGTGGGAATGCTGAGTGCGGGCAAGTATCTCAATCGTGTCCGCCAACATTCCCCCACCAAAATGGTGGGAGACGTCCGCGGACTGGCCGCTCCCAACTTCGATCTCGCCACTCTCGACGGTCGCCGGGTCAAGCTCTCGGACTATCGCGGCAAAGCCGTGCTGCTGAACTTCTGGGCTACCTGGTGCTCTCCCTGCAAGGTAGAAATGCCTTGGTTCGTGGAACTGCAGAAGAAGTACGGCAATGACGGCCTTGTCATTCTTGGCATTGCAATGGACGATTCCGACGCGCCGAAGATCGCGCAATTCGCCAGTGAAATGGGCGTCAACTATCCTGTGCTCCTGGGCACCGACCAGGTGTCGGAACAGTATGGCAACGTCGAGTTCCTGCCGACCAGTTTCTATATCGACCGTGACGGCAAAATTGTTGGCAAGGGGACGGGTCTTCTCGGGCGCAGCGAAATCGAAGACAACGTCCGCAAGGCGCTGGCGTCGCCGGTTGCGGGCATAAATGATGCCCAGACGTCGGCAACCCCACCCAAAACGCAGCCCACCGCACAATGACCCGCACGTTACCTGTACTTCTATTGCTGCTTGCTCCACTTTTTGTATTACCCGTATTCTCACAGGGGCCAGGTGAGAAACTACCGTCGGTGACCATGGCTGCGGTGGGCAAGGTTCAAGTTAAAGCCGGCGAGCCTGTCAGTGTGGAACTCGACTTTCGCATCGGAAGCGAATTCCACATCAATTCCAACAAGCCGAAATCTGAGCTCCTGATTCCTACCGTCTTGAAGCTCCAGGCGGCCGAGCCAGTCAGTTTGGTTGCGGTTAAATACCCCGCGGGGCAGGACGTCTCCTTTCCGTTCGCTCCGAACGAGAAATTGAGCGTCTACAGCGGCGATTTCGCCATCACGGCGGTTGTAAAGGCCCCGCCGAAAGCATCTCCCGGTGAGTATCCCGTAACTGGAGAGCTTCGTTTCCAGGCTTGCGACCGCAGTGCTTGCTATCCCCCACGCTCGATTCCCGTGAAGTTTTCGGTCACCGTTGTGGGTCGATGACGGGCGGCGGGATCCGCTTACGGCCAAACAATTTCAGTCAATAGCACCACCACATTCGCGATAGCGGCGTTGTCGGTGCCGATGCCTTCAGGAGTCTTGGCCTTGATTCCAACCTGGTCCGCCGCCACACTCAGCAACTGCGCGACATTTTGTTGAATAGCGCTGGCATGCGGACCGATCTTGGGAGCCGCTAGAATCAATGTACAATCCACGTTCCCCACTCGGTAGCCCTTCCCGGCGATTTGCTTCATGGCCTCGCGCAGGAACACGGCCGAATCTGCGCCCTTCCACTGCGGGTCGCTGGGTGGAAAATAGCTTCCGATATCGCCCGCAGCCACGGCTCCCAGCAATGCATCCGTCAGCGCGTGCAGCAGCACGTCGCCATCGGAGTGCCCTGCCAATCCGCTATCGTGCGGCAGCAGCACGCCTCCAATGCGAAGCGGAATGCCTGGCTTGAATTCGTGTGAATCCCACCCGAAGCCGATGCGCGGCACTCGTACCACCTGTGTGTTGAATGACACCGCGTAACCTATCTCGTGAGGCCGGTCTTGCGGCGGCTTTCTTGCGATAAAAAGAACTCGGCCAATTCCAGGTCGCCGGGCGTAGTGATCTTGAGGTTACGAGGCGATCCCATCACCACATGCACCGTACCGCCCGCACGCTCGATCAGCGAAGCCTCGTCGGTACCAAGAAATCCGTCGGCCCCGGCTTCGTCGAACGCCTTCTTCAGCAGTCCGAAGCGGAACCCTTGGGGCGTCTGCGCCATTACCATACGCTCGCGGGGCACCGTGGCCAGCACCACCGCGCCGTCAGCGGTGCGGTCCACTTGCTTCACCGTATCGACTGCAGGAATCCCGGCGATCGCAGCGTCATACTTCTTGACTGCCGTAATCACGCCATTGATGGTTTCGTCGTCGACAAACGGACGCACCGCGTCGTGCACCAACACCACATCTTCAGGCGCGGCATGGATTGCGGCCAGAGCATTAGCCACAGAATTCTGCCGGTGTTCTCCACCTTCGACTACGCGGATGGGCTTCTGAAAGCCCTCATGCTCGGCTTGCCGCAGAAAGCCGGCTGTCTCGTTCTTGCGCAACGCAACCACGATCTCGTCAACCTGGCTGTTCTCAGCAAACTTTCTCAGGGTATGAAACAGGATCGGCGTACCTTGCAGTTCGAAGAACTGCTTGGTCTTGCTCTTATTGCCGGCGGCAGACATACGCGTACCTAAGCCGGCTGCGGGGATGATGACAATTACTTTCATATCGGGCAGCGAAGTATAAACGTCCGGCGCGAAATTATCCAAATTGCGACGGGAGAAATAGAAGCCAGCTTGCAGACCCCCCGAGCAAAGCCTATTCCGTCTTCGGAATATCCGTGACGATTGCAGGCGCAGTCGAGGACTTTCGGAGTTCGGGTCGCGGCTCTGCGGGCCGCGGCGTCATGACCGCCGCACGCTCGTCGAACTTCCCAAAGATCATCTTGCCCGCCGTGGTCTGCAACACCGACGTCACCGAGATGTCTATGTTCTTGCCGATCATCTTGCGAGCGTTGTCCACGACTACCATTGTTCCGTCGTCAAGGTAGGCGACACCTTGGTTGTATTCCTTGCCTTCCTTCAGGATGAAAACCTTCATGATCTCGCCGGGAAGAACAATCGGCTTCAGCGAGTTGGCCAGCTCGTTGATGTTCAACACCTCGACCCCTTGCAGCTGCGCGACCTTGTTCAGGTTGAAGTCGTTGGTGACGATCTTGCCCTCGTACACCTTGGCCAGTTCGATCAGCTTCAGATCGACTTCCCGCACTGCCGGGAAGTCATCCTCCACGATCTGCACCGTCAACGTCGCGATCTTCTGAATGCGCTGCAGGATATCGAGGCCGCGCCGGCCGCGGTTCCGCTTCATGGAGTCGGCAGAGTCGGCCACCAGTTGCAACTCGCGCAGCACAAATTGGGGCAAAACGATGACGCCGTCGAGAAACCCGGTTTCGGCGATGTCCGCTATCCGGCCGTCAATAATGACGCTGGTGTCGAGGATCTTGTAGCTCTTCTTGGACTGCTTCTCGCCGCCGAAGATACCGCCCAGCGCCGCCAGGTTGAGCAAGTCGCCCTTCCCGGCACCGACCACCAGCCCCACATAAGCCATCAGCAGCATGAGGAAGAGCTGCAAGAAGCTCTGGGTCGGCCCCGGCTGCAGGCTGTTGCGGATGACCAGACTGAAGAGATACGCGCCGATGATGCCGAGAATGCTGCCAATCACGGCGCCAATAAGCCGTTTCAGGCTCACCGAGCGGAGACGGATCTCAAAGAGGACCACTGCCAGGCCGAATAACACGCCAACCGCAGCCGCCGGCCAGCGCTCGAGCCCTAGTGGTCTGAGTTCGTAACTGGATAAAGCAGAAAGAGATACAAATAAAATTCGTACGATAACCAGGTCCAAGAGACACCTCCCCGGGGCCGGTCCTGGCGTCTTCAGCGGCTAAATGAACGCCGAGTACGATGAAAGCAAATAAGCCGGCGGTTCACTCCCGCTCGTAAGACGCAAATGGGGCCTCGTCTAACCAATACCGGGGCACATTTTAAGATATGAAGATGCCCCGCCTCCGCCAACTTCCGGCGGGCAACCCTACCACCCAACGTAGCTGAGTATATATCAGTTTCCGCCCGCCTAAGCGGACGCAGAAAAGGGGCGTGTGCCCGCTCGATCCGAGAAGCTGGTGTGCCACTTTTGCCACCTTAGGAACAGGCTCTATGCGAACATTGCCCCAACCCCCGCGCCAATCAGTGTTATAACCACCCACCAGCCAAAAACCACTCCCATGGCCGTCCCTCGTTTAACCCGCGTCACGCACGAATAACCGATGCCCGTCAGGATCAGAGTCCAGATCGTAAACGCATCAATCGACGTGAGGACGGAGTAAAGGAAGTGAGATGAGTTCGGGTCAACCAGGCCGCCCAGGTTGCTGGCAACCTGGTTCTGAAAGGTGAATCCTTCGGCCGCACCCATCCCAACCACGGCAGTCGCGATCAACGCTTTGATGATGCTCGGGAGAAACGCATACATACTGATCGCCATCGCCTGCTTGAACTTCACCTCGGCGCCAAAGCCGAAGTTAAACGTTGCCATCAGCACCCCCGCGAAAATCGCGGCAGCGATAATTGTCAGCACAGGCGACCCGTAGGCAAAGTACCGGGTGATCGTGGCGCCAATGCGCATCTGTGCGGCCTTCTGGTCCGGCGGCAACTGGTCGATCTTGTCCATCTGCTTCGGACTGAGCCGGAGCTGGTTCTCGTACGCTGTTTCCATGCTCAGCTTCTTGTCCACCACGAACACCATCAGCAAGCTGAAGATCGAGATCAGCAGCCACGGCACCAGCCAGTTCGCGTTTCGCCGAATGTCGGTGAACGTCTTGCTCGGGGCCACAAATGTATCGATAACTCGCTCAACTTCGGTAAGAGGTTTTTCATCGGAAGGAACAACTGCAGTTTCGGTCATAGACCTCTCCATGTGTACTTGGCCAGGGGAGTTTCCCTCGCCGTCGAGATCAAAAGCATCGCCATCG
This sequence comes from uncultured Acidobacteriaceae bacterium, assembly GCA_963699185.1. GTDB lineage: Bacteria > Acidobacteriota > Terriglobia > Terriglobales > Acidobacteriaceae > DASRAA01. The sequence goes on from OY969419.1 coordinate 5,324,952, forward strand.
TGAGTACCGGAAGACGGCAGGATTGTAGCATTCAGCCGCCGTCGCGCTACGCATATTCGACATTGTCATTTGTGGGACAAAGGCTGCCCGTCACGAGGAGCCCTCGGTTGTGGGAACTGCATCACAGCTTTAGACTTGAACTCATGCACGTCCACGCCAGTCCCGGGAACGGCGGGGCCACCTCCAGGGTCCTGCGGATTTCGCTGGTCGTTACCCTGGTCTATATCGTGCTCCTGGTGTTTGCCGGCGTGCGTGCCCACAGCTTGGCCCTGCTATCGGAAGCCGGACACAACCTGTCCGATTTCTTTGCGCTCCTGCTCTCGTGGGGCGCTGTGTATTTGCAGGGCAAGAGCCCTGATGCCCGCAAGACCTTTGGCTACAACCGCGCAGGAGTGCTAGCGGCATTCGTCAACGGAATCTCCCTCGTCCTCATCTCGTTTTACATCTGGTACGAAGCCTTTCACCGCCTGTTGGACCCGGTGGACGTTCACGCGAAGCTGATGATCTGGGTTGCCGCGGCCGGCGTGGTCATGAACGGTGGAATCGCACTGCTGCTCATGCGGGGCCGTCGCGACATCAATCTGCGCAGCGCCATCGTGCACGAAATCGGCGACACGCTGTCCACGGCCGCTGTCATCGCCGGAGGCGTCGCGATCGCCCTTACCGGACAGCGCTGGATTGATCCCGCCCTCTCCATTGGCATCGGCGTGATGATCCTGTGGTCCTCCATCGGCATCATCCGTGAGAGCCTCAACATCCTGCTGGAGGGCACTCCTAGCGGCATGGAAGTCGAACGCATCGAAGGTGCTATTCGCACAATTCCCGGCGTCAATGATGTCCATGACCTCCACGTCTGGAGCATCGGAAGCGACACTCATTCACTCTCTTGCCACGTCAGCATCGCTGACATGCGCGCCTCCGAGAGCGAAGCTCTATTGCGCCAGATTCGCGAGGAATTGGCATCGACCTTCCACATTCATCACACCACCATCCAGTTTGAATACGCCATCTGCGAAGTGGCGCACGGCTGCGTGATCCCCGCCAGCCCTGGTCACGAACATACGCATGACCACTGAGTCGGCGCGCAGCAGTTCTACCGCGATCCGATCTTCCTGCTCCATTAGGTATGTTGCGCTTGTACTCCTGGTTCTGATTTCAGCGGCCTGCCGCAGCAGAAAAAACCCAAAATCACCGGAGACAATGGATCCTTCATCGGCAACAACTGCTTCGGTTGAATCCACCGCTACCTGGCAACTCAACTTGCAGGTGGCACCCGAGCATCCTCGCATGGTCCGTCCGGCAACATTTACTTTGCGCATTGCTGGTAGCCCGGAAAGCCGGTCGAAAACGCACAGGTCACCGGCGCCCTGAACATGACTCTGATGGACATGGGCAAGACAGCGGTGAAGTTCCAATCCGACGGCAACGGCGTCTACGAGGTCATGGTCCCGAGTTTCGACATGTCGGGTCCATGGGAAATAGCCGTCGATGCCGTCCAGAACAGGATGCACGTCCACAAGGTCTTCCCCGTCACGGTCTTCGATTAGCGGCCACCTAGGGCCATTTCTCTCGATAGTTTATTGCCGCCTAACGCGCATTTTGCTAGTGACGTACCCCCCTCGAACGGAGTAAAAATGAATGCACCTTTACAGGCGGATGAACCACACGGCTGATAGGCTTTCTCCTGTCAGATCGCAACGCGCCCCAAAAATGGTCAGCATCACCAATGGCAGTGGTGTTTCTGGAGAACGTTCCCTCTGCCGACAAAATTGAATAGGTAGGAGATTACGGTGGGAAAGAAAGATAAAGAAGCGAAGCACAAGAAGGACAAAGACAAAAAAGCAAAGGGCGACAAGGGCAAAAAGGACAAGGGCAAAAAAGGCAAAGACAAAGCGTCCGCCGTAGCCGCCCCCGAGCCTGTACACCAGACCTTCACGCCAGGACAGTCTTACGCCGACGGTACGCCGCTGGACCAGGTAACCTACCTCGAAGCCAAGCTCATCCTGAAGCCTGATCGCTTCACTTCGGTCCAGGCCTTCCGCGACTTCGGCAAGATCGTAGAGAAGACAGCCAAGAAGGTCGGAGTTGGGTTCATTCCCGACGTCGAAGCTGGCCTCAGGCCGCAGATTCGCGAGATCACCTTCGGCGACACTTCGGATTTCCGTCTCTACAACAATGCGTTCATCCTGCGGCGGCGTATTGCCTATGTGGACGGCTTTCCCGTGGGCGATCCCGAGATCGTCTTTAAGTTCCGCCATCCGGATGAAAAGCAGGCGACTGGGCTCGATGTGCGTCCAAACATCGCCGGCAAGTACCGCATCAAGTTCAAAGCCGAAGCCCTTCCGCTGAAGGACCAGATCGGCGGGTACCGCATCCTCTACTCACACAACTGCCAGTTCGGGTTGAGCCAGATGCACGAGGCAGATAGAACCTCGGTGGCCACCCTGGTGAAAGTGTTCCCCGCAATCGCGAAGTTGCAGAAAGGCCTCGACGAGAAAATCAGCCTGGTGAACGGAGGCATCGTGGAAGAGGTGCTGCTTCCGCTCGGTCAGCTGGACTTCGGGAAAGGCCTGGTCGGTAAGTGCGACATCGGCCTCTGGCGCACCCGTGGAGAGCACAAGTCGCTGGTGGGCGAGTTCGCCTTCCAGGTGCAGTTCGCACGCCGCGAAGATCTCGCGGACAAGCAGAAGAAGCTGGCCGCTCAGTTCTACATCTCCCTGCAACAGGACGTGAAGGACTGGCTGGCGTTGGGCGTTACGAAAACGGCGATGGTGTACCGCCTGAACGGCAACGAGCCTCAGAGCCATGAGTGATGCTGGCGCCGTACCCGCATTGCAAACCCCAGCCGGTGCTACCGCAGCGCCGGCTGAAGTGTCGATTTTCCAGATCTTCCTCGAGTTCCTCATCATCGGCGCCACCAGCTTCGGTGGCGTCGTGCCGTACCTGCGCGAAAGCCTCGTGACTAAGCGCCACTGGGTCGACGACAAGGAATTCGTCGAGATGCTCTCCATCAGCCAGAGCCTGCCCGGCCTGAACGCGACCAACATGGCCGTCCTGGTGGGAGAGAAGTTGCGCGGCTGGATGGGCTCCGTCGCCGGCGTTCTCGGCATGTGCCTGCCAGGCGGATTGCTCATGTTCGCAGTGGGCATCTTCTATCACCACCACGGAGATCACCCGTGGGTCACCGCCGCGTTGAAAGGCGTGGCGGCCGCTGCAGTTGGCTTGATCCTGTCCACGGTGGTGAGTCTCAGCAAGAAGTCGCTCTCCAGCAAGTTTGACTTCGTATTCATAGCGCTGACCGTGATTGCCGTGAACCGGTTGCACCTGGGAGTCCCCAAAACGCTGGTCGCGGTTGGAATTCTGGCGATCCTCTTTCACTATCCGCGTAAAAAAGAAGAAGAGCAAAAAGCGAGTGCGACACCATGAACCAGATCCCAGCTCTGATTCGCGTCTTTTCTTATCTCTCCATCTTGACTGTCGGTGGAGGCATGGCTGCCTTCCCTGAGATGAAGATCCTGACGGTCGATGTGCACCAGTGGCTCGATTTCAAGCAACTCATTCATCTGTATAGCGTCGGGCAGATGGCCCCCGGACCCAACATGATGATGATCGTCTCTATCGGCCAATGGGCTGGCGGGACGCTCGGCGCAATCGCTGTATTGATAGCCTTTTTCGGCCCCACCGCCATATTGGCCTACATCGTCGCCAAAGGATGGAGAAAGCTGGAGAAATGGCCGTGGAGAACATCCATTCAGCGGGGCTTGGCGCCGGTGTCAATCGGCCTCCTGCTGGCGGGCTGTTTCAGCATGGCAAAGGGCGCCATCACGGGCTTGGAAACGGGTGCCATGGCCGTTGCCGTTCTCTTGATCCTGCTGCAGTACAAGATCAACCCTGCTCTGCTGGTCCTGGCGAGCGCGGTGGTTGGGTTGTTCACGTTCATGCCGAAATAACGGGGTGGCCCGGTCAAACGGCAGCTTGCCCACGCCGTTTGATCGGATTGCCTCACTCCCGCAGTGTTAGAATTCTGCGCGTGATTACCAAATTGCTGACAATAGCCGCGTTGATCGGAATCGCTACACAAGCCGGTGCGCAAGGCATCTCGCGCCCCGATGTGCCCGACAAAATCAAAGCTCCTGCCGGCGAGGAGATCGTCTTGCAGGCGCACGCGACGGGTTCCCAGATCTACGTCTGTCAGCCCGGAACCGACGGCAAACTAGCCTGGGCCTTGAAGGCTCCGGAAGCAGAGCTTCATGACCAGCAAGGGGCAGTTATCGGTCGGCATTTTGCTGGACCAACGTGGAAGGACAACGACGGAAGCGAAGTTACGGGTAAGGCAGTCGCCAAGGTCGACTCGCCAGATTCGGGTTCGATTCCCTGGCTGCTTGTGAATGCCACCGGTCATGCCGGAGAGGGCGTTCTCAGCCGCGTAACCAGCATCCAGCGAATCCATACTAAGGACGGCCTGCCACCACCAGCATCCGACTGCACTAGCGCAAAACAGAACGTAGAAGTGAAGAGCGCTTACACCGCCGATTACTACTTCTACGCCCCAGCGAAATAGGTCGCGGCCTAACCAGCATCCTGGGGCTGCTGCTCGTCAATGTAACGATGAGGCGCCTGCAGCCCCGCGTTCGCGGGGATGGAGGTCACGGGCGTTGCGCAGCAGAAGCAGCAACGGCAGCATGCAGAAGAATATGACGCCCATGATCCAGAACGCTTCGACGAAGGACAACAAGGCCGCCTGCTGCTGGACCATGCCGTAAATTGCGCCCAGGGATTTCCCGGCGGCTGCCACCGGGTTCGAACCATGCAACCGGAACCATCCCTGCATTCCACGGAACATCATCTGCGTCCCATGATCGTAGGGTGTGACATGGACGATGAGCTGGTTCTGGTGCACCTGGCCGCGACGCGCCAGAAAGGTCGTCATGGTGGCGATGCCGAAGCTGCCGCCGATGTTGCGCATCAGGTTGTAGATGCTGGTGGCGTTGCCCATCTTCTCTTTCGCGATGCCTGACATGCTGGTGACCATCAGCGGGATAAACAGGAACGCCAGCGCGCCTCCCTGAATTACCTGCGGCCAGAAGATGTCCCAATAGCCGGCATTGAGGTTCAGATGCGAGAGTTCGATGAGGGTCCAACCACCCACGACGAGACCAACGGCAATGAGCTTGCGCGGATCGTAGCGATTGGTCAGCTGCCCGGTGATCGGCATCATGATTAGCGATCCGATGCCCCGGGGCGAGAGCGCAAGTCCGGACTGCAAGGCGGGATAGCCGAGAAGAGTCTGCAGGAAAATCGGCAGCAGCAGCAGGCTGGCGTACAGCACGAACCCAAGCATAGTCATGAGGAAGGTGCCGGTGGCGAATGTCCTGTCCTTGAGGACACGCAGGTCTACGATAGGATGTTCGGCCATCAACTCGCGCACCACCAGCGCGACCAAACCGAAGATGCAGAGTGCCGCCCACAGGCGAATCTGCGGGCTGCCCAGCCAGTCCTTTCGCTGTCCCGTATCGAGCACGACCTGCAACATGCCGAAGCCCAGGGCGAGAAATCCTATACCCCACATATCGACCCCACCCGCCTTGTGTTTGCCGATGTAATGCGGATCTCGCACGAAGGCGCTGATCATGAGCACCGAGATCACGCCGACGGGAAGGTTGAGATAGAAGATCCAGCGCCACGAATAGTTGTCGGTGATCCAGCCGCCAAGCATGGGGCCGAGGATCGGCGCCAGGATGATGCCCAGTCCGAAGGCCGCCATGGCCGAACCGTGCTGCTTGGGAGGGAATGTTTCCAGTAGGACGGCCTGGGCCAAAGGCTGAAGGCCGCCTCCAGTAAGGCCCTGCAGAATACGGAAGAAGATCAGTGCTTCCATGCTGGTAGCCATGCCGCACAGAAGCGACGTCAGGGTAAAGCCGATGACACAGGTCAGCAGAATCCGGCGACGTCCGAAACGGTTGGCCAGCCATCCCGACATGGGCAGGATGATGGCATTGGAGACCAGGTAAGAGGTCACGACCCACGTGCCCTCTTCGACCGTCGCGCCCATGTTTCCCGCGATGTGCGGGACTGCCACGTTCACCACGGTGGTGTCGAGGATCTCCATGAAGGTCGCCAGCATGACGGCGACGGTCACGATCCATGGGTTGATGGCGTGCCTGGATTCGGCGGGGTTCATAACGTGATGCGACCCGTGATTATAGAAACGTAACCCCGAGAGCGAAGTGACCTGCGACACAACGCGGAGGCTATTTGGGTCCGCCCAACCGCCTATTCCGGGAGAATTGCGAAAATTGCTTTTCACGCCTCCTTTGTTTTCATGAGGTTGGGCGGAAATTGTTCGCATGTCGTTGATTCTCAATGTAGTTATAGCTATCCATGTCACCCGTAAGGAGTTACAGCCGCATTTTCACTCCAACATAGTTTTCAAGGGGCGTGTATAGCAGGCAGTTGGCACTCGGTCCGACTGTCCGATCTGGTCTCCCATTGACCCGGCCAGTTATACGAATACAGCCTTGAGTTGCGGACCGTCTTGCGAAATCGACATGGCGAAGTGACGAAGGTAACCAGATTTTCCCGCAATGGGAAAAGGGTCTTGAGCGTGGATAATCCCCGCACAGCCGGTTAGCAGGGTTTGTAGCGGACGATTCGTGGCCAGTTTCCGCTGCGCCAGCCCCTGTGATTGGCATCACAGGGCGGAGTGATGCGGAATGCTACATTGGATGTTTATGTCCGCTCCTGATTCGCTCTTTGTGCGCGCTTGCAAGCGCCTTCCTGTGGAAACTACCCCCGTCTGGTTCATGCGCCAGGCCGGCCGTTACATGAAGGAATACCGCGATGTCCGCAAGCGACATTCCCTGATAGAAATCTGCAAAAAGCCCGAAGTAGCCGCCGAAGTGACCATAACGGCGGCGGAATATCTCGGGGTCGATGCCGCCATCATTTTTGCCGACCTGCTGCTGCCTCTGGAAGTGATGGGCATGCCCTTCCACTTCTCTCCGGGCGAAGGCCCGGTCATCGAAAAACCGATTCGGACCGCTGACGACGTGAAGGTGCTGCGCACCGACCGCGCCGACGAGTTGGGTTATGTCGCCGAGGCCGTGGGGAAAGTGGTGAAGCACTTCGGCGCGAAGCTGCCGGTGATCGGGTTCTGCGGCGCGCCGTTCACGCTTGCCAGCTACATGGTGGAGGGCGGCGGGTCGCGGCACTACATTGAGGTCAAGAAGCTGATGTACAACTCTCCTGACGTCTGGGAGGAGTTGGTCAACAAGCTCGTCGCGGTACTGGCGGAGTACGCAGCCGAACAGGTGCGACACGGCGCCGACGTGATCCAGATTTTCGATAGCTGGGTGGGTTGCCTCAGCGTGGAAGACTATCGCCGATACGCGCTCGAACCGACCAAGAGGCTGGTGAATCAGTTGCAGAGGGAGACGAGCGTTCCGATCATCTACTTCGGCACCGACAGCACTACTCTTCTGTCGTCGATGTCGGAGACTGGAGCGGAAGTCATCGGACTCGACTGGCGTGTGCCGCTCGACGAGGGATGGCGGACCGTGGGGCACAATTTCGCGGTGCAAGGAAATTTGGACCCGGTCACGTTGTTTGCGTCATGGAGTGAAGTCAAGCAGCGCGCGGAACACATCCTGCGGCTGGCGGACAAACGTCCCGGACACATTTTCAACCTTGGCCATGGCATCCTGCCGCTGACTCCGGTGGACAACGTGAAGAATCTCGCCGACTTTGTGCATGAGTTCAGCTCGTCGAGCGTGGCAGCGAGAAAATAATGGGTAAAACCGCAGTTCTGTTGATCGCGCATGGCAGTCCCGAGCGAGTCGAGGACATTCCCGAGTTCCTGCAGAACATCTCGCGCGGGCGCCCTATGGCGGAAGCGGTAGTCCGCGAAGTGCAGCACCGCTATTCGCTGATTGGAAGCTCGCCCCTGACCCGGATCACGCGCCTGCAAGCAGACCATGTGGCCCGCGAACTGGACATGCCGGTGTATGTTGGAATGCGCAACTGGCATCCTTACATCGCCGATACCCTCAAGCAGATGGCATCTGACAATGTAGGACAAGCGGTTGCGATCTGCCTGGCGCCACACAACTCGCGCACCAGTGTGGGAGCGTACAAGCAGGCTCTGTTCGGGGAGAAGGCACCGTTCCCGATCGACTTCGTGGAGGAATGGCACGACCATCCCTTGCTGATCGAGGCCTTTGCCGAAAAGCTACGCGCCAGTTGGACAAAGGCCTGCGAGGAGCACGGCACGCGGTTGCCGGTGCTGTTTACGGCGCACAGCGTGCCCATGCGCACCATCACCGAAGGCGATCCCTACGAAGCGCAGACGCGCGAAACGGCCGCGCTCGTGGCAAAGCAAGTCCCTGAGATCGGCGATTGGAAGTTTGCATTCCAGAGCCAGGGAATGTCGGGTGGTGAATGGTTGGGGCCGACCGTCGAAGACACCATCACCGCCCTGAAGAGTGCGGGGCACACCGGTGTGTTCCTGCAACCGATCGGATTTGTGTGCGATCACGTGGAGATACTGTTTGACATCGACATCCTGTTCCGGCAGTTCGCGGCGGAGCGGGGCATGAGGCTCTACCGCGCGGAGTCGTTGAACGACTCACCCACATTTTCCAAGGCCATTGCCGACATTGTCCGTACCAGACTGGCAGCGATGGCGCCTTGCGAAAAACCTGTGGCGGCTGAGAAGATGCAATAGCAATCTATGAAACGAGTTGCGATTATAGGTGGCGGTATCTCCGGATTGAGCGCCGCTTTCCATTTGGAAAAGGCCCGCGCTGCCGGCGCCGATATCACCTACACGTTGTTTGAGAGCGCCCAGCGACTGGGCGGCTCGATGTATTCCGATCGCGTGAACGAGTGCCTGGTAGAGGCCGGGCCGGATTCGTTCCTCACCGAAAAGCCCTGGGCGCTCACGCTCTGCAAAGAGCTGGGCATCGACGACCAACTGATCGGCTCCAACGATGCGCAGCGCAAGACCTACATCGTAGTGAAGGGCAAGCTGGTCGTGATGCCCGACGGCCTGATGTTCATGGTGCCCACCAAGCTGCTTCCTACGGCGATGTCGCCACTGTTTTCGTGGGAGACGAAGCTGCGCATGGCCAGGGAACTGCTCCATCCGCCTCGGCCGATGGAAACTGACGAAACAGTGGGCGAGTTGGTGGAACGGCATTTTGGTGCAGAAGTGGTTGACCGGCTGGCCGATCCATTGTTGTCGGGTGTGTATGGCGGGGATGCCAACAAACTGAGCGCACGCGCCGTGCTTCCACGGTTCGTGGAGATGGAAGAAAAGTTCGGCAGCCTGAGCCGCGCCATGCTGGCGGCGCACAACAAGATGCGGGCCATGGCCGGCAAGCAACCACCACGCCCCCTATTCAGCTCACTCAAAGACGGCATGCAGCAACTGGTGGATGCAATTGTCGCGCGACTCGACCCCTCGGCCATTCGCACGCGCACGCGAATTCGCCACGTCTATCCTGAGGGCGACGGCTGGCGCGTCGCCATCGATATTGGCGGAAGCGAGAATTTCGACGCCATCATCATGGCAACACCGGCCAATGTCGCGGGCGCTTTGCTCGAGGCAGTGGACCGCGATCTGGCCGACGATCTGATGGGCATCACCTACAGCTCATCCGTGACAGTTACGCTGGGCTATCACATGGACCAGCTCAAGCACCTGCCTCCGGGGTTTGGTTTCCTGGTGCCGCGCAGCGAGGGCACACGAATGCTGGCCTGTACTTTCGTGCATAACAAATTTCCGCACCGCGCACCGCGGAACAAAGGTATCTTGCGCTGCTTCCTGGGAGGGGCGCGCGACGAGGCCGTGCTCAACCTCACGGACGACGAGATTGTGGATACCGTACGCGCCGAGCTAAAGCAGATCGTCGAGTTGGACGCGCGGCCGATGTTCGAACGCGTCTATCGCTGGCGAGGCGCAATGGCGCAGTATGAGTCCGGGCACATCGCGCGAGTGGAGCGCATCGAGAAGCGGGTCAAAGAAATTCCTGGTCTCGCACTGGCGGGCAATGCGTTCCATGGGATTGGCGTCCCCGACTGCATCCGCGAGGGCATGAACGCGGCGAATGCGATTGCACAAGTGACGAAGGTGGCGGCTACGCCACAGACGCGATAGGCAAATTCCTCGCGGGCTGAAGCCCGCTCTAAGATGACAATGTACACGGTGCGAATGGCGCAGCTAAAGCTGCGCCCCTTCAAAGCTTCCCTTCCATCGCGGTCCCTACATCACAATTTCGTTGGCGCGGCGCGTGATCGGATGCTGCATCTCGTCCAGGTCACTCTTCACCAGGTTCAGGCCATAGACGCACGACTCGAACTCGTGCGCGAGCTTACCGAACAGCGGGGCCAGCCGCGCATATTCGAACTGATCGAACTTGGAAACGATGAAGTAGCTCTCCTTGCCGGCCTTGATGAAATCGACAAGATTCTCCAGGCGCTGCCGCCGCAAGCGGTAGCGGTTGATGCTCTCGGGAAACATGCCTGACAGAAACAGCGTGTAATCGCCGATGTGTTTGCGCACCTGGCGCTCGCGATCAAACGACGGCGCGGGTCCGTAGATCGGGTCGGCTTCGAGCAGCATTTCGCCCACGTCGTCGAGCGGGCGCTCGTTCACATTCCGCAGCTTGAATAGCTGCTCGACTTCGCAGAACTCGGTCAGCACGTTCGCGATGTAATCCTGGACCTCGGAATCACGCAGTCCAATGTCGCGGTCGAAGTGGTGGTGAATGAGTTCGGTGAACAGCCCTTGCAGCGAGTGCGATTCGGGAATCATGGCCAGTGTTCATCTCCCCGCCGGTTGCCCGGCATCCCAGAATGCGGGACCACATCCTCATGTGATTTGAGTTGATAACGCACGCGAGGGATGCAACGCAAGGAAATCTGACATGCAAACGTGACACTGTTGGTGCGCGCAACGAGCGTTGGGGAGCAACACGAATCCGGAAGCAGGTGCATGCCTGCACTGAATTGATGCACCATCAGGCCTGATTTACGGGCTTTGCCGCATTGCACTTGATAGCTGACTGCGGGCTGCTAGCAGAGTCTTGGGTATCGAACCTGTCCGCCGTCCCAAAGGCCTGATGCGAGCCTGCGGGTGGGCGGATGTCCGGCGTCCGAAAAAACCAGTAAACGCCGTTGAATGGAATCACCAGGGGGTCAGAACTGCGAACGCTGCTCAACGAGCGGCTACTTAGTAGGGGCGCGGGCGCAACGAGAGCCGTGTAGGTTTGTTTCTTAGGCCACAGCACGACGCCGGGATGGGCCTCAGCATAGTCAGATGTCGATGTACCGGGTGTCTTTTCGCGATCTGGCCGCCCGCGCGGCGCTCAAACGGCGAGCGTCCGTGAGTTAAATTGGCAGCAGATGGAAGGCCGAAACCACCCCAGTGGCGTGCGTGCGCTGTGTACCGCATCAAGCCAGCGGCCGTAAGAACAATTGCTAACGCCACCGTCAACAGGACGCGCGAAGGAGATTCTTCCGAGACCCGAGATTGTTGACTGTGTGTGTGAGCTTCGAGAGCGAACCACGTCAACACCGCGGAACTGGTCCCGACCATAGTTGCCCCAACCAATAGATAGCCAGTGAAGCCGGCCAGAATACCGGCTTCAGCACACAGTGCGGCCGCGAATGCAAAGCACAGTCGCCGAAACGGGAGCGAAGGATCCGGCACGCCAACTGAGCTGCTGGTGAGTGACAGAACCAGCCAGTCTCCACTCTCGGCCATGTTGGGGCGGGCCTCCAGGGCCCAAAATGACTTTGTGACTCTCGCCAAAAAGACAGCGGCAAGGGGCATTGCCCACCACGATTTTTCACAAAGCAAAAGTGTGAGCGGAGCTAGCCAAAGCGCGCCCAGGGATATCCGTAAGATAGGATGGCTCGCGCTCGCGCTTGCGCTTACGGTGTCGGGGCGGATCAATCGGATGCCCCACATAGTCGCGGCACTCGCCAGGAATGTCGCCAGCACACGGAACGCTGACGAACCTATCAGGCCGCCCCAAGACGCTATGTGGGGCAGAGGCAAGCGGCAGAACCGAGCGGCGACCGCGATCGCTGCAAGCAATCCGCCCACTTGCGCGAGCCGTTTGAGTAGTGGCTGCGGGTCTGCAGGTTCGGCGAGATCGAGGGTATCCATAGCAGAACCCACTTCGCTCACGAGGGAACGTCGCTCCACTCTTTGCGTGGTATAGGTTGGGCCGAAATTTCGCGGGAATACCGCGTCCTTGATGTGATGATTGGACACCAAGCGGGTGTGTTTGGTTCCCACCATCGTGGTAAGAAGTCCCGTCGGTGACACAATTTTGGAAGTCCTCTTGGAGGCAATCATGAAACGACAAAACATCTCAGGCAACTCTCCCTACGAACCGCGAGTCGGATTCTCGCGCGCAGTGAAAGTGGGTCCGTTTGTGTCGGTGGCGGGAACAGTTGCCACTGGCGCCGATGGAAAAATTGTCGGGGGAAACGACATATACGCCCAGGCAGTGCAGACGCTGAAGAACATTGAGCAGGCACTGGCGCAAGCCGGAGCGGGTTTCGCGGATGTAGTTCGCACGCGCACCTATGTCACCGACATTAGCCGCTGGGAGGAAGTGGGGCGCGCTCACGGCGAAGTGTTTGGCGATATTCGTCCTGCGTCGACGATGATCGAGGTGGTGGCGATGGTCTCGCCCGAGATGCTGGTCGAGATCGAGGCTGATGCCATCATTGCCTCGGAGTTGAAGTAATCGCGCGGCGAAGCGCAAAAGCAAAAGGCCGGCGCGATGCCGGCCTCCGCAGCTTCAAAATTACAATGCCTACTTCTTGCCGGGTGCGATGGCGTCTTTCACAGCCTTGGCCACGCGGAACTTCACGACAGTCTTGGCGGCAATCTTAATCGCTTCGCCAGTCTGAGGATTGCGGCCCATGCGCGCTTTGCGGGCGGATTTCACCAGGCGGCCCAAACCCGGCACCACGAATACGCCATTCTTCTTGGTTTCCTTGATGGCGATATCGGCGAACGATTCCATCAACTCTGCTACCTGCTTGTTGCTCAGTTCATGCTTCTCGGCGATGTGCCGAACCAGCTGTGTCTTGGTCATGCCTGCTGCCATTAGGTATTCCTCCTTGAATCATTGAACAGTGAAATGCTCAATTTGAGCGTATCTTATAACATCCGCGCACAAGAGGAAAGCGTTTCCGCCAGATTTTATGCGGGTTTTCCACAGCCCCCACCTCTGGGACCTAGTATCCATGCACCTCTGGGAGGGTTCCTAGTTAGGCAACAATCGCATTTAGGCGGGACGCCGGATTTCGGGCTTCCGACGTCGTGATCCATTGGCCGCAGCAAAGCGGTTTCAGTCACCTGTTACCATCGGCTCTTTATACGAATGCACATCAGCCACGCCAGTATTCTCTTCGTCGCCGCCCTGGTAGCGGGTGCCATCAACTCGGTCGCCGGTGGCGGCAGCTTCGTGTCGTTTCCTGCTTTGTTGTTCGTGGGGATCCCGCCGGTGAATGCCAATGCGAGCAACACGGTGGCGCTGTGGCCGGGACAAGTCGCCAGCATTGGCGCGTATCGCAGCCAGTTCCGTCACCTGTCACGGTCAACCGTAGTACCGCTGCTCGTAACTGGCGTCGTGGGAGGAATCCTCGGGGCGTGGACCTTGTTGATCACGCCACAATCGACGTTCATGCGGCTGGTTCCGTGGCTGATCCTGATCGCGACTATCATCTTTGCCATGAGCGGGCGGGTGACGCGTTGGGTGCGCCGGCGTACCACTAGCGGCGAGCACCACGAGTTTGCGACTGGCCGCGGTGTGGTGTTTCAGCTCTTCATCGCGTTCTATATCGGATATTTCGGCGCCGGCGCTGGAATTCTTATCCTCGCCATGCTGGCCCTGCTGGGGATGGACGAAATCCACACCATGAACGCCCTGAAGGCGTTGCTGACGACCGTCTCGAACGGGGTTGCCCTGTTGCTGTTTATCGTCTCGCATGCCGTGTACTGGCCGGAGACAATCCTGATGGTGGTGGCGTCGATGATCGGGGGATATTTCGGGGCTTACTTCGCGCAGAGGACCAAGCCGGAGTACGTTCGCGCGATCGTGATCGCGATTGGCTTTACGCTGTCGGTTTATTACTTTGCGCGGCAGATCTGGAGCTAACGACCGGAGCGGGAATCGGAGCTTGTGTGAGCGTCGGCTGGCAGCACAGCGGCGTGGCGATAGCGCAGCTTCATGATGAGCAGCGGGAAGGCCAGAAAGAATGTGATAGCGTTGGGCAGAATCAGAGGCAGCGAGTGAATCAGAAAGCCGTAGGCCACCCAAAGCACGAGTCCAACGTTCAGACTGAGCAGCATGATGAGCGAGATGTCGCGGACGGACTTGGTGCGGAAAGAATGCAGCGCCTGCGGCAAGTAGGCCAGCGTGCAGAGCGTACCGGCGCCGAATCCCACAAGTGAAACGAAGTTCATATTTCAGCTTAGCATTTTGCCCGAGGCCACAGTTTGTTTGCCAGTCACGTCGTTTTGCGGTTGAAGTGCCAAATACCGAAGTTGAGGTAACTGGCATAGGTGACCCACAAGAGATAGGGAATGAGCAGCATCGCCGCGATTGGCGTAAGCCAATGGAATACAACGATGTTGAACAGGATCGCCATCCAAAGGATCAGAATTTCTGCGAACGCTACGCCGGGCAGACGGGCACCGAAAAAGATTCCCGACCACGCCATGTTCAGGGCCAGTTGCCCGAAGAACAGCAGCAGTGCCGAGCCACCGCCACGCCATCCGTAGTCGCGCCATACCAACCAGGCCGAGATTGCCATCAGGATGTAGAGGGCGGACCATACGGGACCGAACACAAATCCCGGCGGAGTGCCCGGTGGCTTACGAAGATGCGGATACCACTCGCGCACGCCGCGCGCGGTGAGAAAAGAGGCCAGGCTGGCGCCTCCGAGACAGATGAAAAGGAACAGGATCAGCATCCACCACGGCTTCGAGTCCAAACCAACGTCCCCCCTTCTTGCGCACTTCTTTGCTTAGGAACACGCGCCGGCTGCAGCGTGGGATTTACGGAATCGTCAACACGATCTTGCCGTAATTGGCGCGCTGTAATAGCAGGCGATGCGCTTCGCCCGCCTGCTCCATCGGCAACGTGTGGCCGATCTCGGGATGCAGCTTGCCCTGCTCGATCCAGGGCTGCATGACTTTCAGGCAGTCGGTCATCAGGCGGTAGTCGTTGGCCAGTACGCTCAGCCACAATCCGTGTGCGCTCAGGCTGCGCGACATCATGGCTCCTACGTCGAACTTCTGACGCTCGCCGGTAGCGGTGCCGTAAATGATCACCCTCCCAAAATCGCGGCAGCAGCGCAGGCTCTTGGCGGTATGCTCGCCGCCGAGCATTTCAAAGACGGCGTCTACGCCTTCGCCGTTAGTGAGCTGCTTGATGCTTACTTCGTAATCAACTTCGCGATAGTTGATGGGGTGGTCAAGACCCAGCTTCCCAACGCGTTCCAGCTTTTCGGCGGACGAAGCCGTGCCATAGGTCTCGATGCGAAGCAGTTTGCCGATCTGCACGGCGGCCGTACCCACTCCTCCGGCGACGGCGTGAATGAGCACCCGGCGCTGCCGTTCGCCTTCGAGGTACACGGGCTCGATGGCGTCAGGGGTGATGCCGGCTTTCCAATAGGCGAGGTAAGCGGTGAAGAAATTCACCGGGAAGGCCGCTGACTGCTCGGAAGTCCAGCCCTTGGGTTGGGGCCAGATCATCTTGCGGGAGACGGCAATTTTCTCGGCAGCAGCGCCGTATTGCGTGTAGCCCATGACGCCCTCTTGCGTGCCTTCGACGACTCCGGCGAACTCGCGTCCTGTAATGAAGGGTGGAGGCGGAGTGCCATGGTAAGTGCCTCGAGTAGACATCGTGTCCGCAAAATTTATACCGACCGCTTGTACGCGAACGATTACTTCGCCGGGTTTGGCGACCGGCTCGGGGACGTCACACACTTCGAGGACTTCCGGGCCGCCCGGACGGGTTACGACGACTGCCTTCATGGTTCACTCCCGCAGCGAGTGTAAAGCATCGACAAATCCGGGGCGGTGACGTGGAGCACAGAGGCTAGGAGGCTTTAGGCGTCTGCATGAAGTCGAGGGCGCGCGATATGTAGTTCTTCAGCTCGCGGCGATGCACCACCGCGTCCAGCATCCCGTGCTGCAACAGGAACTCGCTGCGCTGGAAACCCTCAGGCAGTTTTTGGCGGATGGTCTGTTCAATTACGCGGGGTCCAGCAAAGCCAATCAAGGCGCCCGGCTCGGCGATGTTGAGATCTCCAAGCATGGCGAACGAGGCGGTCACGCCGCCGGTGGTCGGATCGGTGAGAACGGAAATATAGGGAACTTTGGCGTCATCCATGCGGGCGAGTGCAGCGGAAATTTTCGCCAGTTGCATCAGGCTGACTACGCCTTCCATCATGCGCGCCCCGCCTGAGGCTGAAATGACGATCAGGGGAAGCTTTTCGGCGGTGGCCTTCTCCACTGCGCGGGTGATCATTTCCCCGACCACCGCGCCCATCGATCCGCCAATGAATGCGTACTCCATCGCACTAACAATGACTGGCTTGCCGCTTACCTTGCCGCGAGCATTGATGACGGCGTCGTTGAGCCCGGTTTCGCTCTTCGCCCGCTTCAGGCGGTCGGCGTAGGACTTCAGGTCGGTAAACTTTAGCGGGTCATTCGAGACCAGGTTGCCGTCTTCGGTTTCGTATTTGCCATCGTCGAGCAGATAACTGAGGCGAGTTCGGGCGTCGATGCGGAAGTGGCGGTCGCACTTGGGACAAACGTTGAAGGTCTGGTCGAGTTCCTTCTTCCAGATAATCTGGCGGCACTGGTCGCATTTGACCCAGAGGCCTTCTGTCTTGACGCGTTTCTCGCCCGAAGTGTCGAGCTCACCCTGTTCCCGCTTAAACCATGCCATAGTCGTTTTCTCAGTGTAGCCGACGGGGGCGAGAGTTGTCGCCGCTCAGTACTCGATGCCCCGCTGCGCCTCGATGCCCTTGGTGTAGGCGTGCTTCACTTCTTTCATCTCGGTGACTGTGTCGGCGATCTCGATGATGCTGGGATGGGCGTTGCGTCCGGTGAGGATGACGTGCACCATTTCGGGTTTGTTTTTGAGCGCTGCCACGACCTTTTCGGGATCGAGCATTTTGTACGTGATGGCGTAGTTGATTTCGTCGAGAATCACAAGGTCCCATGTGCCGGACAGGATGGCCTTCTCGGCTTCCGCCCAGGCTTCTTCCACCAGGCGCACATCTTCGGGATCGGTTTCCGCTCCGCCGACCTTTACGAAGCCGCGTCCCATCTGTTTCATCACGAAGTTGTCGCCGAAGGCCTTCACGGCATCGAGTTCTCCGTAGTGCCAGGAGCCTTTGAGGAATTGCAGCATCAAAACCTTCATGCCGTTACCCACAGCGCGCAGAGCAGTTCCCATGGCGGCGGTGGTCTTGCCCTTGCCGGGACCGGTGTTCACGATGATGAGGCCACGACGTAGGTCCGGCATGATGCGGTCTCCTCAGCCTGCGAATTCCTAGCTTAGCAGTTTGGATGACAAGTCTCGCGCAGGTGCGGTCGCTATTCCAGATCAAACGCAACGCGCACTTCTTAAGCTTGACTTAAGCTTGGCTTGAGACAGAACGACGTTTCTTCAAGAGTTCCACCTAGTAATTGTTAAGAATGCTGAAATCCCAGTCGTGACCTCAACTACGCGTTGTTCGCGGGGTTTGCAGATGTGTACGGAACGTGGTGGCGCCCACTGATCGTCGGAAGAAAGAAAGATGGATTTGAAGGGCCACGATGAAAACGAAACTGGAATTAGGATTGCTGCTAGCGCTGGCCATTGCGATGTTAAACGTCGCGGCAGCGGCGCAGAGCACGGCGCAAGGCAACATCCCCGGGAACGCAAGGGTTAATAACCTTACGTACGATCCGAGTCAGGGCGCGGCATTGCAGCCGGTCGATTGGGACGATCATCACCGCTGTGACGGTGACCACGACAGGGACGACCGCCACTGTTACTGGCGGGACCGCGACGGTGATCGCTATCGCCAACAGTACGTCTACCGCGGCAACAGCTACTACGGGAATGCTCCGGCGTACGGCCAGGGCGGTTGGTATGGCCAGCACGGCCGCCAGGACACCCGCTCGGATGGTTGGTACGACCGCAAGGGCAAGTGGCACAGCGACAAGCACCACGGCGACGACAGATAGAATCCGGCGGCCGGAGTTGGGGCTGATGGGCCGCCAAGTAGTAAGGTGACGAAAGAGGTCTGGACGCGGGTCCGGACCTTTTTGTTGGCGAAATGGGCGCTGTGCGGGTGCGGCACTGGGGCTGAGTTATCTGCGATACTAGAGTGTGGTCTCTCGCAGCAAGTGGACAATCAAGAAGAGTGCAGTCATGGCAGAGGTAGCAGACCCTAAGTCGATCAAAGTCAATAAGACCAGCGGCACCGGCATGGACATTGAGTGGAAAGATGGTCATCGCAGCGCATACAGCTTCGTCTTTCTGCGCGATGCCTGCCCCTGCGCGCTTTGCCAGGAAGAGCGCGACAAGGATGGCCGCCAGCCCGGCGATCCTTTGAAGCCGATCGCCGGAACGCTGCCGATGTTCAAGGCGCTGGCCCGTCCCACCGAAGTTGAGCCCGTGGGGAAGTACGGCATCCGGTTCACCTGGAACGACGGGCATCAGCACGGCATCTACTCGTGGGAGTTCCTCCGCGAACATTGCCCCTGCCAGGATTGCAAAGCGCGCCGGTTGATGGGGGCGGTCGAGGTGGGCCGCAAGCCTAACTGAGAGCGCATCAACGATGTTGAGTCGGCGGCGCGGCGTGATTACCGCGCCGATTTGTTTGGACAGCAAGGGGCGAGGGCCCTCATAAGAGAGTTCAGGGAACAAGATTGTCGTATCTTTGGCAATTGAATCCGCAGCAGCGTGAGGCCGTGGAAACGGCAACCGGGCCGGTATTGATACTCGCGGGCGCCGGTAGCGGCAAGACGCGGGTGATCACCTACCGCATCGCGCACCTCATCGACCAGCTCGGCGTCGCGCCGGACTCCATTCTTGCTGTCACTTTCACCAACAAGGCGGCGAGCGAGATGGCCAGTCGCGTGGAGTCTCTGGTCGGGGCGCGCACACTGGCGAAACCGCTGATCTCCACGTTCCACTCGTTTTGTGTGCGCCTGCTGCGCCGCGATATTGAGACCCTGCAAATTGGTGGCAAGGGATACCGCAAAGACTTCGTGATCTATGACGAGGCCGATCAGCAGAGCGTGGTAAAAGCCGCCATGCGCCGCCTGGGGATCGACGACAAGCAACTGACGCCGCGTAGCGTGCTCTCGCAGATCTCGTGGGCCAAGAACCACATGCGCGATCCGCAGGAGCTGTACCTGGAGTCCGGGGACCCCAAGACGGAGCGCGTGGCGCACATCTACGAGGTTTATAAGCGGGAACTGGCCAAGTCGAACGCGCTCGACTTCGACGACCTGTTGCTTTATGCCGTGCGCGTGCTGAAAGCGTCGGGCGAGACTCGCGAACGCTACAACCGGCGTTATCGGCACATTCTGGTTGACGAATACCAGGACACGAATCGTCCGCAGTACGAGTTGATGCGGATGCTGGCAGGCACCGAACACAACGTCTGCGCCGTGGGCGACGAGGACCAGAGCATCTACTCGTGGCGTGGTGCTGATATTCGGAACATCCTGGAGTTCGAGCAGGATTTTCCCGAAGCGCGCATCGTCCGCCTGGAGCAGAACTATCGTTCCACGCAACCTATTTTGCAGGCTGCTTCAGCGGTCGTATCCCACAATGTCAGACGAAAGGGCAAGAACCTCTGGACCGACCGGATCGGGGGGGCGAAGATTGGCTACTACGAGGCTCCGGATGGAGAAAACGAGGCCCTGTTCGCTGCCGACTACGTCGCCAAGTATCTTCGGCAGGCTGAGGCGGACAACGGCGAGGTTCCGCGGGCTGCGGTGCTGTATCGCACCAATTCGCAGTCGCGCCTGCTGGAAGAAGCCATGCGCCGCTATCAGCTGAAGTACCACGTTGTGGGAGGTTTCAGTTTCTATGAACGCTCTGAGATCAAGGACCTGATTTCTTATCTCAAGGCAATCCAAAATCCTGACGATTCGATCGCCATGCAGCGAATCATCAATACTCCTACTCGCGGGATCGGGAAGAATACCTCTGAAACGCTGGAGCGGATTGCGCTGGAAACCGGGCTGTCCCTGTGGGGCGCGATAGGAGAGACGATCCGCCGTGAACTGCTGCCTCCCCGTGCTCTCGCAGCCTTGAAGGGCTTCAAGGGACTGATCGACGACGCCCGCGCCATGTATCTGGGAGATTTTCAGGAGCGCCTCGAAGAGACCGCTTCACCCGAGCCTGAAGCCGAGGAGAGTTCTGAGGCGGAGCAAGGGGACTTGCAGCACGCTATGGACTTTTCGCCCGAGATGTTTGGCAGCGAGTCCTCGACCGACTTCAAACCAGAGTCGCTCGTTGCCGAAAATAACGACGCTGGCGTTGAAGAGTCGCCGCTCCCAGAGACTGAAGCTGCGATTGAAGGTTTCCGCGCCCCCGGCTCGGCGGCCTCGACCGCAGAGCTGCTGAAGTTCCTGATCGATCGGACGGGCTACATCAAGCAACTAGAAGAGGAAGACACGCCTGACGCGCTGGCCCGGGTCGAGAACTTGCGCGAACTAGTGAACGCCGCCATGGATTCTCGGGACCGTGGAGAGACGCTGAACGAGTTCCTCGATCACGCGGCGCTGGTGAGCGATGCCGACGATTACGACGAGAACTCGCGCATCACATTGATGACTCTGCACGCGGCCAAAGGATTGGAATTCCCCCTTGTCTTTCTTGTGGGAATGGAAGAGGGTCTGCTTCCTCATTCCCGCACGCTGCTGGCGCCTGACGACATCGAGGAAGAACGGCGCCTCTGCTACGTGGGAATGACACGGGCCATGGATACGCTTATCCTGTCGCACGCCCGTTACCGCCGCCGCTACGGCACGGACATGCCAGAGGCGAGCATTCCATCGCGCTTCCTTGAAGAAATTCCCTCGGAATTGCTGCAGGAGTTGGGAACTCACCGCCGTGCCGCTTCCACTGTTACGCATGATGAAGGAACGTCGACGCATTACTCGTATGAGGACGAAGACCAGCGTCCGCAGTACGGGCAACCGAAGTCCAAGCCGCGAAGCTCGTACTCCGGAACTTCTTACAACTCAATTGGCAACATTGCGGAGTTCTTCGCGTCTCGCGGTAAAAAGTTTTCGCTGCCAAAAACCCAGCCAGCAGAAGCCCCCGGGCGGACTGGATTTCGCCCCGGGCAACGCGTGCGTCACCCGAAATACGGCGAGGGGATGGTGTACCAGCGCGAAGGAGATGGGGAAGACGCTAAGATTACGGTACAATTTCCTAAGTTCGGCTTAAAAAAGCTGGTAGAGAAGTACGCTCAACTGGAAAAGGCGTAAGCTGCCCAGTTGCGAAGCGAAGGACTGCAGGCCTGTTCGCGGGCCTGCCGGGCGTCAAGAGACGCACTCCTTCGAATCCAAGATCACAAAGGAACGCAGTATTCATGGCAAATACCAAAAGCATTACCGACAAAACAGAACGCAAGAAAGTAAAGCGCGTAGCCCGGAAGAAAGCTGCCCCAAAGGTGCCTCGCACCTATGCCCGGGGATCGGCCAAGCGCAAGGTCAAGAAGCTCGTACGCGGCCAGTCGAAGCGCTAGCTCCGGACACTCGCGGAAACGCAAACAGCAAGGCTCCAGTCCACGTCGGATTGGAGCCTGTTTTTTGCCTATAACCGTCGCGCGGTGTTGTCAGTGAGGAGTGTCCGAGTTCGTTGCGGCGCTTCCGGGCTTGTTACTGGCGTTCGCGGGCCGCTCATCGAGGTTCACCAGTTCGGAGCCGACCGGTTGCTGCAGCGCAAACTGGTCTTCGGTAATGGGATCGTTCAGCGTAAGCTTCACGATGATCAGACGGATCTCGTACTCTTCCTGGGGCCGCCTGATGTCAATGAGACCAGGAAACTGGACGCCGTTGTAGTCCTTAAACAACTGGTAGCTGGCCTCGGTAGCTGGATTTCCATGATCGTCAAAAGTGATCTGACGATGAGGCCGGAGGGTTGTCCGGTCGAATACCACCTTGCGAGCCAGGATCCAGCTATTATCGGTTCGCCGGATTACGTCCAACACGTAGTTCGGCTGCTTCACCATCTTCTTGTTCTGGGAATCAACAACCATCTCGGTGCTGCTCTCCATGACGGCGACTTCGTTCTGGGGATCGACTTCTCGCAGTAAGAGGGCGTCGTAGATGGCCTGAGGGCGAATCGAGTCCAGCGGATTGGAGGAATTCTTAATTGCCTCGTTATGCCCTATGTAGAACTTGTTGGTCGCCGGAATCGACAGCTTGAACTCACTGCCGTCGCTGACCATGTCGAAAGCCTTGTTGCGCACGATCGGATAGAGGCCAATCATGCGCAGCATGTTGGGCTTGCGCACCAGGACATATCCCCGAATCTCTTTGAAGTCGGTGACCTTGCCTCGCTTTTCGCCCCCCACTTCGGTGTCGATGTCGACTGTGGCGTTAAGTGTCTTGACTTGTCCAGCGTCGTGGTTGAGACGATCGATGAGCTCCTGCTGGGTGGCGGTCAGAAGCTTGGCATTGCTCAGGCGCACCTCGACCGTCCGGGTGCGGAATAGACATCCGGGAGCAGTGAGTAACAGCACAAAAGCGGCTGGAATCAGGATTTTGGAAAACTTCATACCGGACGGGCCAATTGCTGTGTCAGGCCTTTAAGTATAGCTTGACTAAGCGGTTTGTGCGGGTGGCCGAGCCGCACCGACTAATGGATTCCCCGCCGGATCAACGTTGTTCGGCTACGGCTTTGCGATAGGCAGCAACGTTTCTGGCGTGCTCTTCCAGGCTGCGGGAAAACCGGTGGTGACCGTTGTTGTCGCTCACAAAATAGAGAAAATCGGTTTGCGCCGGATTCATGGCCGCCTGCAACGAGGCGACCCCCGGATTCGCGATCGGCCCTGGCGGCAACCCCGGATACTTGTAGGTGTTATACGGTGAGTCAAACTGCAAATCGGACTGGTAAATGGTGCCGCGATATCGTCCCGCCAGCAGCGCCGCATAGATCACGGTCGGATCGGCTGCCAACAGCATGTTTCTGTCCAGCCGGTTGTAGTACACGCTGGCAACCAGCGGACGTTCTTCGGGCGCTCCGGTTTCTTTCTCGACAATCGATGCCATGGTGACGATGCGGTGAATGTCAGGCCGGCCCAGCAGTCCGATCTTCTGCGCGGTCTGGCGGAAGCGATGCACCATGGCCGCCGCAATGTCGTGCGCCGAGTCGATGCGGGTGAACTGATACGTGTCAGGAAACAGGTAACCCTCTAAAGACTTTGCCTGAGGGTCGATATCGCGCAAAAGGAACAAATCGCTATTCGCCGCGGCGACGAAGTCCGCTGCGGGGCCCAAGCCGGCCTGCTCAACCACCGCAGCGATGTCATACAGATTGTAGCCCTCGGGCACGACAACAGTGCGGGCGAAGACGTCGCCCCGCAAGATGCGGTCGCGTACCTGCAGCGCATTGGCCGGATCTTCAAACTTGTACTCGCCTGCCTTGAGGCTTCCCTTGCCCAGCGCGTACTGCACCATCAGAAACGCGGTTGCGCTGCGGATGACGCCTTCGCGCTGTAACGTCTGGGCAATGTGACGCGCGCTCCAACCCGGTCGCAGCATGACGAACTTCGTTCCCCCGGGATTGACGGGCTGAAACACCGCCCAGTAGACCCAGACGGAGAGTGCCACGACGGCAAGGGCAATGAGTTTGAAAAAGGTACGCACGGATGGTTTCGATGCTCTCTGGTGATTGAAGTTTAGCCGATCACCGGCCAAATCCTCCGTTCATTGCTTCTGTGAGTTACGAAACTCCATGAATGCCTGCAGAATGAGCACTGCGGCTAGCTGATCGACGACTTCAGTCCTGCGCCGGCCGCCCATGTCGGTTTCATCCAGCACGCGATTGGCTTCCACCGAGGTCAGGCGCTCGTCGAACAAATGAACTGGCAGCTTGAACCGCGCCCGCAGCTCCTCAGCGAATACCTCAACTTTGTCCGACTGGATGCCGTGCGCTCCGCTCATCCGCAGGGGCAGCCCCATCACGATCTCGGCGACTCCGAATTGCTTGATGGTGCGCCGAAGATGGTTGAAGTCATTCTTCTTGTTCGTGCGATGCAGTGTAGGCAGGCCCTGGGCCGTCAGGCCAAGCTCGTCGGTCACAGCCAGACCAACCCGGCGCAAGCCGAAATCGATGGCCAGGATTCGCCCGGGCCGCGGCTGTTCCTCTGCCGGAAAAGAAGTGTGTTCCATATTGATTCCAGTAAGGTTATCCTAAATTCGAATTCTGCAAGCCCTGCGAGTACCATAAGCGGATGGCCGACCCACTGATCGACGACGTCAATTTGCCGGATCCATCTGACGTCTACGCCGAGCCCGATCTAACTGGCCCGCAATCCTTACATCGCCTGGTTCCCGAACCAGCGCCCAGCGGGGACGTGGACCGCGACCGCGTTCAACGGGTGCAGGCCGCCGCGCTGGTGATCCTGGCAACCGCCGCCGTCCTCACTTTGATGTCGGTTGCGAAGTTGATTCTGATCGTCATCCTGACATCGATCCTGATGGCGTTTGTTTTGGCGCCGTTGGCAGACGCCCTCACGGATTTCCGAGTGCCCCGCTCGGTGAGTGCTCTTATTGCCGTGTTTCTCCTGCTTGCCTCCGTAGCCACTCTCACCTATCTCTCGTACGCGCGGGCAGTGGAGTTCATGTCGCAAATGCCGGAGTACAAGGTCCGGCTCAAGCACATCGTGGACGAGATCAGACAGCAGGCCGAAAAGTTTGAGGAGACCACCGATTCCGTCCTCCCGTCAGAACCCCAGGACAAGAACTCCGTCACGGTGAGGCAAACCAACGGTCTGCGGAACTATTTGAGCGAGAACGCGAGTTCGATGTCGCAGACGTTTCTGGCCATCACGTTCGTTCCGTTCCTGATTTACTTCATGCTAAGTTGGCGCGACCACGTGCGGGCCGCCTCCGTCATGTTGTTCCGCATGGAGAACCGCAACACCGCCTACGTAACATTGGGACTGATCGCGGCGATGATTCGCTCGTTCATCGTGGGCAACTTCATGATCGGACTGTTCCTGAGCGCGGCCAGCATGGCGGCCTTCGGACTGATGGGACTCCCCTACTTTTATTTTCTGGGCGTGATGAGCGGCTTCCTCAGTTTGATTCCCTACTTGGGAGTGGTGCTTGCCATTCTACCGCCCGTCATCGTCGGCTTGGGCTACCTGACGACCGGAACGTTCGTGCTGACCATCGGCCTCGTGATCGGTCTGCACCTGTTCGCCATGAACGTGCTCTACCCCATGGTGCTGGGAAAGCGGTTGCAACTCAATCCCCTGGCGGTTACGCTCTCGCTGCTGTTCTGGGGCTGGCTCTGGGGAGCGATGGGGTTGTTGCTGGCCGTGCCCCTGACAGGCGCCCTGAAGATCATCTGCGACAATATCGACCGGCTGCGGCCCTACGGCGCATGGATGGGCGAATGAGGATGTTGAAAATGTGTTTTTGGGTAGAGCTGGCCTTTAGGCCAGCGTCTAAGCCGTTTATTTCTGATATCGCTCGCGGACTTTAGTCCGCTAGCGCCCCCAATTTTAACTCTTTCAGCAGCTTCGAATAGACGCCAATCAAAACAGAAGATGCGCAACCTCAGCCGTCCGCGAAACACTGTCAGTATCGAAAAGAAGTTGAGCCACATTCAAGAGGAGATGCCGTGACTGAATCGAGCAATAGCCCCTTCAATCGTCGGGAATTTATCCAAGGCGCACTCGCAGGAGCCGCCCTCGCCGCGTTACCGATCCCCTCATTCGCTGCCGGTAATCCCGATATGCAAACGGTGCTGAGCCAGATTCCCAAGATGCACGACGAGAACGTCAAGCACCTGCAGGAGTGGATTGCGCTGCCTTCCATCGCCGCCGAAAACCGCAACTATCCGCAGGGTCCGGAGTACATGGCGAAGCTGGCTCGCGACGCTGGCTTCACCGATGTTGAAATTGTGCCGACCTCTGGCAAGCCCGGCGTCTTCGGAGTCATCAATGCGGGCGCGCCCACGACCGTCGGTATTTATTTCATGTACGACGTAAAGCAGTTCGACCCGGCCGAGTGGTCCTCGCCTCCACTCGAAGGCAAGATTGTCGACAAGCAAGGACTGGGCAAGATCTGCGTCGGCCGCGGAGCGGTGAACCAGAAGGGTCCTGAGACAGCGTTCCTCAGCGCTCTGCGCGCTTTTAAAGAGGCAAAAGTAAAGCTGCCGGTGAACCTCGTGCTGGTTTGCGAAGGCGAAGAAGAGATTGGCTCGCCGCATTTTCCCGAGATCGTGAAGAACCCCAAGGTCATGGCCGCGCTGCAGAAATCCATGGGCGTCTTCATGCCTTCCGCCGGACAGGAAGCCGATGGAAACGTCGAGATCAATCTTGGCGCCAAAGGCGTAGTCGAGCTGGAACTGGTTTCGACCGGCGAAAAGTGGGGACGCGGGCCCAAGCACGACGTCCACTCCAGCCTGGAAGCAACTGTGGACAGCCCTACGTGGCACCTGGTGCAGGCGCTTAATACGCTTATCCAGCCCGACGGTCACACCCCAGCGGTGACAGGCTTCTTCGACAAGGCAAAGCCACTGACTCCCGCGCAGGTGGAGATGGTTAAAGCGGTTGCCGCGCGGCGCAGCGAAGCCACCATGAAGCAGCAGCTCGGCGTGGAGCACTGGGCCGGCGACAAGCAGTGGCTGGACGCGATGATCGCGCTGGAATCGCAGCCCACCATCAATATCGAAGGCCTGGTCGCCGGTTACACGGGGCCGGGCGGCAAGACCGTTCTGGGGCATCGCGCCGTGGCCAAGATCGACATGCGGCTCGTGCCCGATATGACCGCCTCCGGCACCTTGGCATTGCTGAAAGACTATTTGGCGAAGAAAGGCTTCGGCGACATCGAAGTCAACATGAGCGGAGGCTACGATCCCAACCAGACCTCGCCCGATACCAAACTCATCCAGGCACAAATGGCGACGTACAAGAAGCTCGGCCAGGATCCCTTGTTGTGGCCGCGCGCAGCAGGTTCATGGCCGGGATACATCTTCACCAACGCACCGCTCAATCTCCCGGCGGGACACTTCGGACTCGGTCACGGCACCGGCGCGCATGCACCGAATGAGTACTACCTGATCGATTCCACCAATCCGAAGGTGTCGGGACTGGATGGAGCTGTGGGATCGTTTGTCGAATACCTGTACGCGCTGGCGTGATACCGTGCGGAATGAGAAAAGAATATGTGGACTAGCAGGATTTGCGCAGTTCTCGTTCTTGGGGTGGTGGTACCGTGCAGTCTCGCTCAGCGTCCCGGTGCGAAGCAAATGCCTCTGGAGGCCCACCAGCGCGCGTCTAAAGATGTCATTGGCACTGTCGTCGCGGCAAGAGATTGGGAAGTCGACACGTCGTCGGCTCTCGGGGTCTCCTCATTGTCGCGCAGCGACATTGATGACTTCGTAATGAAGTATCTCGCCTTTACCCCGGCTGAGGCCTCGGTGTGCAGTGCCATGTTTGCGGACTTGGCGGGAGATGGTTCATACCAGCTGATAGCCTCGATTGATCAGAGCGGCCGGATGTTCTGCAATGAGGTTCTGATCGTCAAGAAAGATAACGCCGGTTTTAGGAGCATAACGCTGGATGCGTGGTGTCTGAATGACGTATCGAAGAATGTGAAGGACTTAGCGGGAGATGGCCGGAAGGAGCTGCTCGTTCCTCAGTCCTTAACCTTCTATGAGGGTGTCAGGTGTATTGCTACCTGGACACGGCTGTTCCGAATTACCGATGGTTCGCTTTCCGATGTTAGCTCAGAGTTCCCCAGCTTCTATACGTCCAGGCTAAGTGAATTGCGACGCGACCTCGTTGGAAATAGCAAAGCCCCTGTTTGCATAGGAATCGAGGCAGACAAGATTGAACGTGTAATCGGTACTGTCCCTGATGCGGGGTTAGCAAAAGCGCTGACTTGGATGAAGAGCGGCAATGCAAATCTGAGACTAAAGGCGGTGTGCGTGCTCTCGGACATCGGGGGACCGACGTCGCTAGAGGCTCTCAGACAAGCTTCGCAGGATAAGGACACGGAGGTGTCCGACGCTGCAAAGAGCTTGCTGGCGCAGGCTGAACTTAAGTAGAGGCCGAGTACCTGTACGTGCTGGCGTGAGGACAGGGTCGCTGGCAGAACGTCCAGCTGCGCCGGGAGGATAACCTTCGATCCGGCATCTCTACCGTGCAACGGATGGGTGACTCCAAAACCGGGTTAAGGCATACTTGGGACTATGCTGGCAGATGACTCCAAGGCGACCGCTATCCAGCGTAGGATTTTCCGCACCATGACGACGGAACAGCGGCTCCGCTTGGCCCTGGAAATGAGTGAATCTCTGCGCAACGTCGCGCTCGCGGGTTTGCGCAGCCGCCGGCCTGACCTTGACGCGAATGGCTTATCTCGCGAGCTGGTCCGCGTCATGTATGGGTTGGCGCCCCGGCCGTGACACTCGAGGATCTGCTGCGGCGCCTCGTTCCCATACTCGAACGCGTCCAGGTGCCTTACATGCTCACGGGCTCTATCGCCAGCTCAGCCCATGGCATGCCTAGATCCACTCGTGACCTCGACATCGTCATCGCGCCCACACGTGAACAACTGTTGGCGTTGATGGGCGAATTCCCCAGCTCCGACTATTACGCCGATGAGCAACAGGCACTCGAAGCCCTGACACGACGGAGCCAGTTCAATATCATCGATCACGCGACCGGATGGAAAGTGGACTTCATCATAGCGGAGGATTCTGAATACGGCAGCACTGCCCTGGGGCGCCGCAAAGCAATCGATATCGCTGGAAATGCCGTGTACGTTGCTTCGGCCGAGGACGTGTTCATTGCGAAGTTGCGGTGGGCGAAAATGAGCGGCTCTGAGCGGCAACTGCAGGACGCAGCAGGCATAGTCAGCACCCAAGCGGATAACTTGGATGTCGCCTATGTGGAGAACTGGGTGCGGAAGCTGAGTCTCGAGAAACAGTGGGACGTGGTGCGCGAGAGAGGATAGCGTATCTGTACGCGTTGGCGTGATCGACCCAACTTGTTATCAGACGCCCCGCTCAAAGCGAACCCTATGGCATCGGACGATTCGCAGAATGCTGTTTATTCCGCTGACGAAGCGCTGCAACGGCTCATCGCCGGCAACCAGCGGTTTCTCGCTGGACAGGCTCACTTTCCCACCGTCTGCAAGGAGACCCTGGCCGATCTCGCCCGCGGTCAGCGACCCTACGCCACCATTCTGGGTTGCAGCGACTCGCGCGTTCCGCCTGAGTTGATCTTCGACGCCAACTTCGGCGAGCTTTTCATCGTCCGCGTGGCCGGAAACGTAGTTTCGCCAGAGGTCATGGGCAGCCTTCAGTATGCCGGAGCCCACCTCCATACGCCGTTGTTTCTGGTGCTGGGGCATGAGGGTTGCGGCGCTGTGAAGGCCGCCCTCGAAAGCAAGCTCTACGACGTGCAGCACCGCTCACGCATTCAGTTGCTCGTGGACAACATCTTGCCGGGGCTGCCCGATCTTTCCGGTACCGCTAGAGAGGAACAACTGGCCAGCGCCGTCGAGGCCAACGTGCGCTGGTCCATGCGGCAACTGGCGGAGTCCCCGGAAGGCAGCCGCGCCCTGGAAGAAGGCCGCGCAAAGTTGGTTGGCGCCGTGTACGAGATCGCCTCCGGCCTTGTCCGATTTCTCGACTGATCGCAGTCGGGTGTGCCGGCATCATCCATGACGTTGCCGCCACCTGCTGAAATTCCATACAGCGAGAACAAGAAAATGATGGCCCTTACGAGTAACCCGGCGCGTGGCCCACATTCGCCTGACGTTGGCAAATGTGGGAATGCCGACAGTTTCGTATCAGGGCACGACAAAGCATTTCTGGGGCCCGACTGGCTTCCGTAGGGAGCTGAGCCGCAGGTCGTTAGCTCAGGTCAAGCGGTAATGAACAGGCTGGTAAGCTGAGGACTCCGCGCACTCCCACATGTGTCCGCTGCGTTACAATCAAGCATTCATGTCGCAAGCGTCCCAAGCGATTACGCGAACCCCAGCCGAGGTAGTGCGGCTGGCGCCGGTTACGCAAGCTACCAACGGCATCTGCTACGCCGTGATGGGCGAGGTGACGAACGGCGCCCGCGACGTAGAGCGCATGGTCACCGCCGTACCCCGCACTGTGGCGGCGGCGCTGAGCCGCAAGGCGTACTATTTCGTGCCGCTGACGCTCAACCTCGACGAAGAGACGATGATCGCCGACCGCTACGACGTGCAATTGGCCGATAGCGCCATTTGCCATCGCAACCACACGCTGGGCGACTCGCAGTGCGTGTTCATCTCCACCCGGCTAATGGAAGACAGCTTCGCCATCGCGTTCGAGTTCTTCATCAACGTGGGACATAACTTCGTGGAGAAGGTCGGCGTGGCGCAGGAGTTCAGCGACCTGGTGTGGAAGCAGGTGGAAGACAAAGCACGCGGCGAAACTTCCATGGATGCTTATGAGCTGCGCAAAATTGCCACCAGCAGTGGTCCCGAGGCGGAGAAGGCGAAGCACGAATACCTGATGGCGGCGTTCGCCGACGCCATTGCGGTTTACACGCTGTCGCTGTTCCTAGATGTGGATTACCAGGAGCTGCGCGAGCGTGATTATCCGCTGCTGGCTCCGGCGGCGCTGGCGGAGCGGCTGCGCAAGATCAACGAGCTGTTCCCGCCCAATCCGGGGTACGAGTTCGCGGTGTATCACCGGAGAAGGCAGTAAAAAACAGTGGCTAGTGGGTGGTGGATAGTGGTTAGTTGCGAACAGGAATCCCTGCTCACGCTTTGACAACTATCCACCACCCACTATCCACTATCCACTGACATGATTGCTCACCTTCGCGGACGGCTGATCTCGAAACACCCCAACCAGGCCATCGTCGAGGCGGCGGGCGTCGGTTACGACGTCATCATCACGATGCCTACGTTTTCCGATCTGCCAGCTCTGGGCAGTGAGGTGTCGCTGCATGTCCATACACACGTGCGAGAAGACGCGATCGCGTTGTTCGGGTTCTTGCGCGCCGACGAGAAACAGCTCTTCGAGAAGCTGATCACGGTGAGCGGCATCGGTCCGAAGCTGGCGATCACGATCCTCAGCGGCATGGCGACGGCCGACATGGTGGGTGCGATCCGCGGGAACGATTTCGCGCGTCTGACGCGCATTCCGGGCATAGGCAAGAAGACGGCCGAACGCATGTGCGTAGAGTTGCGCGACAAGCTGGATGCGTTCGGGGTACCACAGGCGGCAGTCACGGTCTCGGCGATCGAAGAAGACGTGATCTCGGCGCTCACCAACCTGGGCTATCAGCGAGTGATCGCAGAGAAAGCGGTTGAACGGGCCTGCACGACGGCGGGACGGGAAAACTTCGACGCGATCTTCCGCGCAGCGCTGGGGGCGATGTCGAAGTAATATGCGCGATCCCGCGGGGTGATGGATAATCCCAGAGTCAGCGGAGACTCCATTATGCCCACCTCACGATTCATTCTTGTGGTTGCAGCCGCCCTGTTGCTAGCGCCGTTGGCCGCTGGCCAGACCTCGGCTTCGCAGAATGCTGCTCCCCTGCGGGTCGCAATCGCAGGCCTGGTCCACGGACATGTCGCGGGATTCCTTCAAGCGAACCTGCATCGTCCTGACATCGAACTGGTGGGCATCGCTGAACCCGATCACGCACTCGCGGCCAAGTATGCCGCGCAGTATCACATCAACAGCGCTCTGTTTTTCACCAGCCTTGAGGAAATGCTGGAGAAGACGCATCCGCAGGCGGTGCTGGCGTACACCAGCACCTACGATCATCGCAAGGTGGTCGAGATCAGCGCGCAGCACGGTGTGGCCGTGATGATGGAGAAGCCGCTGGCCGTGAGCCTGGAGGACGCGCTGGCGATTCAGCAGGCGGCTACTAAGGCGAAGATCCCGGTGCTGGTGAATTACGAGACCACGTGGTACCGCAGTAATCGCGCGGCCTACGATCTGGTGCACCAGAATGCGCTGGGCGACGTGCGCAAGGTCGTGGTGCACGATGGCCATCGCGGCCCCAAAGAGATCAACGTCCAGCCCGAGTTCCTGGCGTGGCTCACCGATCCCAAGCTCGACGGTGGTGGCGCGCTCTTCGACTTCGGCTGCTACGGAGCGGACCTCATGACCTGGCTGATGAATGGGAGTCGTCCCACAGCGGTCACGGCCGTGGCGCAGCAGATCAAGCCAGATGTGTACCCGAAGGTCGATGACGAGGCCACGATTATCCTGACGTACCCGCACGCGCAGGCCATCGTGCAGGCGTCGTGGAACTGGCCGTTCGATCGCAAGGATATGGAAGTGTACGGGCAAACCGGATATGTGATCACCGTGCAGCGCGATCAGATACGGGTGCGCCGCGCTGGTGGCGAAGAAGAGAAAGTCACGGCGCCGCCGATTCCGCCTCCGGATGACGACTCGATCACCTACCTGCGAGCGGTCGTGCTGGGAGGACTGAAACGGCAGGGGCTGTCGTCGCTCGAGACCAACATGGTTGTGACTGAGATTCTGGATGCCGCGCGGCAATCGGCGGCCACGGGGAAGACTGTTCAGCTGCCTCCAAAACAGTAGGTCTTGACCGTACCCTCGGCTCGGAAGTAACCGCTCCGCTGTGCCACTCAAACCCAAGGTCTGTCATCTCTTCGTCAGTCAATACATCAAACGCATCCGGCTGCCAGGAGATCTCTCCCTCAAATCTACCGGGAAGCCGCTTCTTGGCTGCCGCGAGAGGCACGACTTTGACAACCGGCTTGCCCGCGAGCGTGATGTACACGTCATCCCCGCACTCAGCGTGGCGAATAACCTTTGACAAACTTTTCTTGGCCTCGGCAACCGTAAACGTTTTGGTCTTCATGCG
Source organism: uncultured Acidobacteriaceae bacterium (assembly GCA_963699185.1). Taxonomy (GTDB): domain Bacteria; phylum Acidobacteriota; class Terriglobia; order Terriglobales; family Acidobacteriaceae; genus DASRAA01. Next base: position 5,358,078 of record OY969419.1, read on the forward strand.
TTTGTGTCTCTGCATCTCAGTGGTGCCCAAATTGCTTCCTGCAAAAGGAAACTGCATGTTCGCGATTGAAGTCTAGTTCCAGTCGAGTAACTGGTGATGTGCGGCGTCGGCCGCGTCGCGAAATTGGGTGTGTTTGCAGGCGGAGCACTGGGCGCGGATCGATTTCAGATCGATGGGCGCGAAGATGGCGTCCTGGGACTCGGTGCCTCCGGGAGTTCTTTCCTTGAACAGCGAAACGGCGGGCTCGCCGCAGCGCGAGCAATGAAAGACGTAGACATTCAGGTGCGCCATGGCGGGTCTCCAGTGGTTGCGACGAGTATATGCTTCGCAACGACGGTTGTCGTAGACCGGGCGGCCAGCGTCACACGGCCAGTCATCGTCGAATCCGCTCTGAAACGGCAATGCCAACTCATTGTGATGCACTCAACGGCACTTCGCACGCTAATTGCAGGATCTTTTTCGCGCAGTAGTATTATGGGCTTTCTTCGGAACCGCGCCGATGTTCAGGCATTGAGGTCCAGTTCACAACGAAGAGCGGAGGATAGTCCGATGTTGTCGCGAGGCAGGAGTGCTGCTGGATTTCCGAGATTGTTAATCACTCGACCATTGATCGCTGCATTCGCGATCATCATCCTCGGCGGGTCGCACATCATTGCCGCCCAAGACGCCAAGAAGGCAGTCGCAACCGGTGATACCGCTCTCGTCGTCCGGGGCCAGTACATCGTGGAAGGTGTCGCAGTTTGTGGGAATTGCCACACGCCGCGCAAGCCGAACGGCGGACTCGATCGCAGCCGCTGGCTGGCAGGCGCGTCTGTGCCCTACTTGCCGGCCCAACCCACAAGTGACTGGCCTACCGTTGCGCCTCGTCTCGCCGGGCTACCGCCCGCCAGCAACGCTGGAATGGTTACGTTGCTCACGACCGGAGTATGGGTCACAGGCAAGCCACTTCGCGACCCCATGCCGCATTTTCACATGACGCCCGCCGATGCGGAGGCCGTAGTGGCGTATCTCAAATCGCTCACTTCTGGTCATTAGGGATCCATGGGACCCTGTTGAACATGATGTTATTTCCCGATGCAAAACCTAATTAGGTCCCATAGCCACCTGATTACAAAGACGGTTCTTGCCGCGCCAGTCCACCAGTGGACGCAAATCATCTCAGAAACACAGTGCTCGGTGCCTAGCTTTTCGCAATCGCTTGCAACTCCGCTGGCTCGCGCGCGAATGTGCCGCTTGGATCGAAAAGAAGGTGGAATTGCGCAGTGCTCACGCCTTGCTGCCGCAATCCATCCTCATCATCACTGGCAAACACGATTCCAAGCTTCATCGTGTGATCACCGGCAACTGTGCTTTCACAACGGAATGTTGGGAGTCACGCCGGGCAACCAATTCAGCCTGATCCAGTTTTCCGAGAAACCTGAGGAATCCGCCATTCCCGGCTCATGGTTCGCGAACCTTTGGAATACTCTGCCCGCATCCGATGAGAGGAAGGTCGCATTTCTCTCGACACTTCAGACGCTTGCAGAGCCGAAACCACCCTCTCTCGTCTACTACCGAACCCTCTTCCACACTTTCAAGGACCTTGGTAACCAACTAGAGGTTATGGTCATCACCTGGCTCCAAGCCATCGTACTCAACATGGCAAGTAAGAAAACGTATCGCATCCTAAATCCTTAGATCGTGGGCGTTGGCAGCGGCATGTGCTGATTATTTGCGCGATAAAGCCCACATTCATTCCCAGTCAAACATCCGCGCCATAAAGTTGGTTCCATTGTAATGTGACCCTGGCGCAGCCAAGCGTTCAGCAACCCGATCATGTGCATCGGTTCAGGGTTGCCGAGGTAGTCTGTAAGCTGCATCACCGAACCCTCGTTGAACGTCGTGCCAAGATACCGAGGCTATTAACCTGGGTGCCATACACGTCCTTAACGTCAAGGTAAGATATTGAGCCCGTTCCTTGGTCCGAGGTGGAGAAAGCTGTTAAGCCGTTGCCAAAATTAAATGACCCAGCCTGACACTGGTTGGCTGCGGTGCAGGTTGCCACCTTGTTGTAAGGTGAGTAGAATGAGTCGCCTTCGATCACGGCATGAGATCCGCTAGTACCTGTAACGGCCCACTTAGGAGCACTAGCAGAACAATTAGCGGCAGTGCAGTCCCAGGTATAACGGACGGTCGTAGCATTCGAGGTCGCATACGAGGAGTCGTACTGCAGCTTAGAACCTGCCCCCATCGTTATCGTGCAACTGGTAAATTGCACCCGTCCCGCATAGATGAGGACTGCGTTGGTTCCGAGCGCGATACAACCCTTACCGCTCGCCGTCAAGACCGCTGTGTTCGTGGTGGGGCTATTTCCAACAGTGCAGGGATTCGCAATGCCCGAAGAACAGGTTATAACTACTCCATCGTTTATCTGGACAACAATATCCCCACATGCCGTAGAACTGGATGCCGGATCACCGTTGTAGACCGGATAGTGATTTGTCGTGTTGCACGGCGTTCCGGTGAACGTCCAGTTTGCCGGAGTTTTCCAATCGCCTGTCGTCACCCCGGTATAGGACGCCTGCCCCATCGCCCAGGTTGTACTCAAGAGCACGATTGCGAGAAGTAGCCGTCTCATATGGAACTCCTTAGTTATTAGCCGTGACAGCGAGACTGGTGTAGCTGAAGTTGATATCGCCAGCCCCGATTGTGTTCGTTGACGGGATGAATTTCACGTACAGGTCGCTGCCGTCTGCGCAGGTTGGGGTAAAGGTGTTGCTGGCTGTGACATTCTGTAACGTCGTTCCTGCTGGAGTTAGCGGGATTCCAACAGTGCTGTCAGCAAAGGACGATTCCCCCGGATCAACTGCCCCGGGAGCCACGCATGCCGTGTAAATTTCCAGGTTGGCGGCGCCCGTGGTCGCTACGGCATTGAATGTGACCGTAGCGGTATAGGCTCCGGTATGTCCTGTGGGCACGCGCAACTTCACCCAATACCAGAGGGAAGTATTTCCGCCCGTCGTCTTCCATCGTGGGTTGATATGCGTGGAATCTGACGGAACGATAACCATTGCGTTGCTGATAGGCAGATTGAGTGACACACCCACAACGCCGCCCTGAGTAGTTCCTTGAAATGGAAAGAGCCAAGTGCGAGTAGATGAATTACCGGTTGGAGCGCAACTTCCGCCCGAGCTGGTCAAGCATGACAACAAATGCGTGGTGGAATTGGCGTACCAGCGCTCCGTCGTTGCAGCAGGATTGGCCGGCGTAGCCTGTTCAGGCACATCTATATAGTGCGAAGATCCGCCAACAGAGATTGGTTCCGTAGTTGAAATGGTCGTGCCATTATCATTCATGGCCGCCGCTGCAAATCCACCTGAGCCATTGTTCTTCTGAATATCACCGGAAACGCCGCCTGGAGCACCGCCTCCGCCAACTGCAGCACAGCCAGTGGCGTTGCCATTAGCGAGTACGCCAGTCGGTGCCTGTCCAGTGGTACAAAGAGTCGGTGTGGTTGCCAATGCTGTAGCAGTCGCAGCATTACCGGTTGTGCTCTGATTCAGGGTCGAGACAAATGTCGCCGGGATCTGGTTGCTGGCGCTATAACTCGTTCCCCATGCGCTCGAACCAGTATAGTTCGGGATTCCAGCAGCGCCCACAGGCCATACCATGCCGCCGCCAGTGCTTGGATTGCTCAAGGAATAACTCCACGAAACCAGGTAAACACCGGCACCCGTTCCGCCCTTTTTGACGACGCCCACTACGGCACCGCCAGTCGTCGGATACGTCGCTCCACCATCAACGCATTGACTGCCGGAGCCGGCCGCCTGCACGAAATGGCCATCTATCGCCGTACCGGTAAAAGAGCAGAAAATGTCACCCCCGTTGGCAATCACGGAAGCGCCGGTTGTTCCGCAGCCCGCAACGCAGACGCCGATGATGCCGACGGGAGCGCTACCGGCATTGACTGCCGTGTTGTCCACGCCCGAGCTAACGGCCAGCAGGTTAAGCGTTGTCCCGGTCGTTCCATCGTTGAACCAGATTTGACCTTTAACATCTTGTTGGCCGAAGGCCGCGCCTACCAGCAGAGCAACACCAAGAACAACGAAAATCGTGCGTTTCATGTTGTCCTTCTCCTAGCTTGGCAACTCGACGGTGTGCGGAGTGCCATCACTACACGACCCAAGTTCCCTACTTACTCCTCGCAGTGGAACCCAAACTGAATTTGTCTTGCAAACTGTTCAGCAGACTTAGCTGAATGCTTGCGGTGACGCATTGAGGTAAGCAAGCTGCATGGCAAAGTCAGCGGAGGGCGCGGGTTGGAACGTTCTGCAGCGTTTGCAAGAACATGCGTTCTTGGCGAGTGCGCCGCGATAGGACGCAGGCAGGTTTCCTGTAGCCGTTCGGATACCCGGTAGTAACCGGTTGGTTCCGGGGGGCGAAAGAACCACTCGATCCGAGGCGCGATGAGTTGGCACCCCGATCCTATCGCACGTTTTCGGCGATTGGACGTGAAGTTATTTCCCGATGCAGAACGAACTGAAGATGAGGTTCAGGATGTCATCGGCGGTGGTGGCGCCGGTGATTTCGTCCAGCGGACGCAGGGCGCTATAGAGGTCGAGCAGGACCATTTCGTGCGGCGTCTTCAAGGGCACCGCCGCTGCCGCCGCGTCCAGAGCGACGAGTGAGTCCTGTACAAGCGTGTGCTGGCGAATGTTGGTAAGAAAGCCGGTTTCCTGTTGTGGCCCGTGACCGCCAATCAAGCGGATGATTTGACCTCGCAGCTCGGCGATGCCTTGTCCGGTCAGCGCGGAGGTCATCACCAGGGGCAGGCCTCCGTCGGGAAGCAGACGGGCGGAGGTGGCTAGATCGATCTTGTTCTGCACCACGATGCCCAGACTTCGGGCCGCCAGCGAGACCAGCGCGGTGTCGCCTCGGCGGGCATCGTCATCGTCGGCTGACTGCGCGGCGTCGAGCACGACCAGAACAATATCGGCGTCGGCGAGGGCCTCCATCGATTTGCGGACGCCGATGGTTTCGGCTTCGTCGAGGGCGTCGCGAATACCGGCGGTATCCACCAGGCGAACAGGAATTCCACCGATTGAAACCGTCTCGGTCACCAGATCGCGCGTGGTGCCAGGGGTGGCGGTGACGATGGCGCGTTCGTGCTCGACAAGGCGATTAAACAAACTCGACTTGCCGACGTTGGGGCGGCCGACGATGGCGAGGGTCAGTCCCTCATGCACAACTTTTCCGTAGGAGAAGCTGGCAAGCAGTTGCGCGAGCGGCGCGCGAATGTCTGCAATACGTGCCAGAATCTGCGCGTCCGGAATGACCGAGACGTCGTCCTCCGCGAAGTCCACGCCGGCTTCCATGAGGGCGATTAACTCGACCAGCTTCTGCTTGATGGGCTGCAGTCGCTTGGACAAAGCGCCTTCGAGTTGGCGAGCGGCGACTTGCGCCTGATAGAGCGTTTGGGAGTCGATGAGATCGCGGACGGCTTCGGCCTGCGTGAGATCGATGCGCCCGTTGAGGAAGGCGCGCATAGTGAACTCGCCCGGCTCGGCCAGGCGGGCTCCGCGGGAGAGCGCCATCTCGACCACGTGCCGAAGTACGACGGGTGAACCATGGCAGGAAATTTCGACTACATCATCTGTTGTGTACGAATGTGGCTTGGCGAAATAGGTGACGACGACTTCGTCGATGCGCTCGCCTGTAGAGGGATCGATCAGTTCGCCGAAGTGGGCGCGATTAGGCTGCAGCTCATCGGCATGAGCCAGCCGCAGCAATGGCTTAGCGATGCTCGTCGCTTCCCCACCTGAAAGGCGCACCACGCCAATGCCGCCGCGTCCTGGAGGAGTGGCAATGGCGACGATCGTGTCATCGAGGTGCACTTAAGAATTATTCACCACGGAGACACGGAGGGCACGGAGAAAGTGAGGCACTGCAATGGATCATGCGGGCGCCATTCGCGAGTTGCAGCAGTTCTGGCGGGAGAGATGCAGGTCCCTCCGCTCCGCCGCCGAAGCGGCGGCTCCGGTCGGGATGACAACTAGTAAGGGATGGGGTTCTGGCTCAGCATGACCGTAGAGATTGGCTACCGTCGCCGCGAGGGTGCGGCTTGCGGTGCGGGCGGCTTGCCGGTGTAGTCCTTGGGATAGACAACAACGTAGCGCTGCAGGGCTTCGCCCGCGCTTTCGGTACGCAGATCAGGAATATCGCGCAAGGCGAGATGCACCAGACGGCGTTCGCGCGACGACATCGGCGCGAAGGCGTACGGCATGCCGCTCTGACGCACGCGGTCGGCGGCAACGTTGGCCGAGAGACGCAGTTCCTTCTGACGTGCCGAGCGAAAGTTCTGGCAATCAAAGATGACCTGGTCGTGCTCGTCGGCACCGAGCCGCAACATTTCGAGCGCGACATGCTCGAAAGCGCGCAGCAGTTCTCCGCCGCGCTCCAACACCAGCGGGCTGTCGGAGCCCGAGAGTTCCACCTTGATGACGGGCTTGTCGAAATCGCTCTCGGCCACCGGCGGGTCCACGAAGATCTTATAGCGGAGACGGAAGTCGCCAGTGGAGATAATGCCATTCAGCAGTTCGCTGATTTTCTTGGCCGCTGCAATTTTGTCGGTTATCGGCATAATTCAGGTCCTTCGGCTACTTCGCGGCCTTGCGGGCGCGTTTCTCCGCCTCTTCGCGCATTTCCTTACCGAGACCCGTACGGCTCATCACATATTGCTGGGCGATGGCGATGACGTTACCAACGACCCAGTAGAGACTCAATCCCGACGCCAGCGACCAACTGAAGAAGCCCAGCATCAGGGGCATCATGATGGTCATCATGCGCTGCTGCGCGGGGTCCATCCCTGCGCTGGGGGTCATCTTCTGCACGAACAGCGTGCTGAGCACAATCAGCACCGGCAGAATAAACAGCTTGTCGGGCGACGACAGGTCATGCAGCCACAGGAACGGCGCCTGGCGCAGTTCGAGCGCGACTCCCAGCATGGAGTAGAACGCGAACAGGAACGGCATCTGGATAACCAGCGGCAGACATCCACCCGCCGGATTCGCGCCATGCTCCTTGTACAACGCGGAGACCTCGGCGTTCATGTCGGCGCGGCGGGGGTCGCGCAACGGATACTTCTTGTACCTCTCCTGGATGGCTTTCATCTGCGGCTGCAGCTTCTGCATCTTCAGCGCTGACTTCATGCTAGTGATGCGCAGCGGCAGCAATGCCAGGTTGATGATGACTGTGAGGATGATGATCGACACGCCCCAGTTAGAGGCCATGTGGTCGTGCGTCCACAACAGCCAGAGGAAGAGTGGCTTGGCGATCAGGCCAAAGAAGCCGAAGTCGACTACGTGACTGAGGTCGGGACCGCCGGGCTGGCCATTCAGCAGGTTCGAGTGGATTTTGTCCAGAACGTCGAGTGCCTTGGGGCCCACGAACAAACGTTCGCGGGTGACGCCATCGACACTGCCGACGGCAGCGCCCAGCAGCTCAACTTTGGTGAGATTGTTCGGATCGGGCTTGGCTGGGTCCTTCGGAACCTGCACCTCATTGCGGAAGGTGACCATCGCGGCCTGGCTGGGTTGGTCAGGCAGGAAGATAGCCGCAAAGTACTGGTCCTGCGCTCCCGCCCATTGCAACGGTCCGCGTAGTGTGTTGCCGCCGCTGATCTTCTTGGCCGCGAGACGCTCGACCTTATCGCCAGCGTAGTAATCGATTCGCGCGGCCGCATACGACGGCGCGCTGGCTTGGTCGCCGAATCCGGCGGGCCACAGCGGGAAGGCCTGTATAGGTTTGCCATTCACGGTCGCGACCGTCTCGAGCCACACGACATACGTCGCATCAAACCGGAACGTCTTGCGGACGCTTATGGCCCCGTCAGAATATTCGAAGGTCAATTCGGTGGGGGCGGTGAGGTTGCCAGTTGGAGTAGCGACGTAGAGCGCGGAGTTGATCTTGCCGCGCAGTGCATCGTCGTAGGTGTACAGCCCCAGTGGAAGCCCGAAGTTGGCGGACGCGGGATTTACGAGGTCAAGCGGTTGGCCTTTTTCGTCTTTGTACTTCTTGAGGACCCACGACTTCGCCTGCGCGCCGTGATTGGTGAAAACGATGCGGTAGAGGTCGTTCTCGACCACGGTTTCGGTCTCGGCTGTGGCTGTCTTCACCGGCGCTGAACTCGGCGTCGCGGCTTCTACCGCCGCGGCATCTGCGGTTGCGGGCGGCGCGGCTTCAGGAGCTTTGGCAGTTTTCGCCGGCTGTGCGCCCGTTGTCGCGTTCGGCTTGTTCTTGAAGAACAGGAATTGGCTGATGAGAATCAGCGCGAACGCCGCGACCATGACGAGCAGCATGCGGCTTTGGCCGCCGGACTCTTCCTGCTGGGGATTGCGGTACTCAGGCAAGTGGACGTTCCATTCGGTGATTGAGACTCATGGTTTTAGGCAGCAAGGCCAGACTTACTTCTCTACGACGTCCGCAAGCGGACGGCAATTCCGGTGTTGCAAATTACCAATCTCCATCGGCACAGGATCAAAGCCCGCACGCGCAAAAGGATGACAGCGCAACAACCGGCTGGCAGCCAGCCATGTACCATGCATGGCGCCATGCCGCTCCACTGCTTCCATGGCATATTCCGAACACGTCGGCACAAAGCGGCAGGCATGGGGCAGAAGCGGCGAGATCCAGCGCTTGTAACCACGCAGCGCGAGTTGAATCACTGACGTCATTTCCGTTCTGCCTTGCTCGCCGGTTGCTCTGGCTGCGCCTCACGAGCGCGTTCGACCGCCAACTGCAATCCTCGCGCAACTTCACTCACGACCCGGTCGAACGGCAATTCCAAAACCGCCTTGCGGGGATGGAACACAACATCCACCGGAGCTTCAACCGACGGCCAGGAAACCCGCACGGCCTCCCGCATTCGGCGCCTGATACGGTTGCGCTCGACCGATCCGCCCAGCACCTTGCCCACCGTGAATCCTACACGCAGCGAGTTGCCGGTAACAGCGCCTTCGGTTGCCGCCGCACGACGCAGGAAAAACACCGTCATGTTGCCCGTGAATTGCCGGCGGCCCGCCTGGTAAACCCGTTGAAAGTCCGCATGCCGCAGCAGGTGCTTCGATTTCGGAAACTCATTGCTAGCGGAAGTCACAACCTGCATACGGCGCCGGTTCCGGCATTCTTCAACTGAAAGCGATCAATGCGACCGGTCGGCGGCTCCTAATAGGCAACTACCTTGGGTTGGAAATGCGGCACTGCACGCAGAAATCGGAATTAAGGTCAATTACTCGCGGAAGCCCGGTTTTACGGAGACGCGCTTGCGTCCCTTGGCGCGACGGCGGGAAATCACCGCGCGTCCGCTCTTGGTCTTCATACGAGAACGAAACCCGTGCGTCTTGGAACGGCGACGACGGTTGGGTTGGAATGTGCGCTTCGGCATTCGAAACTGCGCTCCTCACTAGCGAAAAGTAGATAGGGCAAACCAAAAGTATACCGTTCGACTGGCCTTGCTGGCAAACCGGCCTCGGGTCGCAACCGCGGCCACAGAGTGCGGGCGGCGCGTGATCGACGGTTCACACCTTCCCGATTTTGGTGCAGAAAATTGGGTCGAATTGCAACTTGCACCTTGATCGCTGCAACAAAAATATTTTTGTGCCAGTAACATTCGCGAAATCAATCACTCGCGTCCTCACTGCACCTTCCAAGGGCAACCAACATCTTGTGCTGTGAATTATTCGTGCTAGGATGCCATGCAGCCACGAGAATACATTTCACGCACTCTCTCATGGAATGCCGCTTCTCACTGTGGCCTCTTCGGTTGCGGATCTAAACTTTCTCCTGAATCGTGTGGTGGGTGGTGGCTTTGCAGGCTTCTGTCCCCCTTGAATTTTAGTTGAAGCGATTCGAGGCAAAGCTTGCCTCCGGGTTAATTTTGCTATGTCCTATTTCGGAAGTTCCTCTCCCAATCCGTGGGTGCTCGTACTCGATGCGCTGGAAAAGAAGGTCAACCGCCATTCCTACGAGACCTGGTTCAAACCAACACGATTCAGCCATTCGCAAGGACCGACACTTTTCGTGAAGGTGCCGAATCCCGATTTTTGCCATATCGGAGAGAAGTACGGCGACCTGATCAGTGAGGCGATTGAGAACCTCGGCCTTGAGTACCAGGACGTCGAGTTCGTCACGGATCCGGAGAAGCGCGCTGAGAAGCGTGATCGTCGCAATGGCGAGGACCGGAACAACGAGGCAGCCGTGGAATCTACTTTGCCCGTTGATAGTAGTGGCGCGGTTCCTGTCCGCCAGCAACGTTTCGACTGGGACGGCGCGGCGCAACTCAATCCCAAGTACACGTTCGACGGATTCGTCATTGGCTCGGGCAACCAGTTCGCGCACGCGGCCGCGCGCGCCGTCGCTGAACGGCCCTCCAAGGCCTACAACCCGCTCTTCCTGTACGGCGGCGTGGGAATGGGCAAGACCCACCTGATGCAGGCCATCGGGCACGAAATCAAGAAGCGCGAACCGCAGATGGCGATCTGCTACCTGTCTGGCGAAAAGTTCACTAACGAGATGATCAACGCGTTGCGGAACAACAAGATGACCAGTTTCCGCGACAAGTACCGCAACATGGATGTGCTGCTGGTGGACGATATCCAGTTCCTGGTCAGCAAGGAGCGCACGCAGGAAGAGTTCTTCCACACCTTCAACGCGTTGCACGAATCGATGCGGCAAATCGTGATCGCCAGCGACCGTCCGCCAAAGGAGTTGGCTGAAATCGAAGACCGTCTGCGTAGCCGCTTCGAGTGGGGACTGATTGCCGACATCCAACCGCCCGATCTCGAGACCAAGGTCGCGATCCTGCAGAAGAAAGCTGAATCGGAGCGGGTAATGTTACCTACCGACGTCGCTCTCTATATCGCTTCCAACATCCGCAGCAACGTGCGCGAGTTGGAAGGAGCGCTCATTCGCCTCACCGCCTATGTCTCCCTCACCGGAGGCGACCTAAACATGCTGACGGCGCAGGAGGTGCTGAAGAACCTCATCGAGTCGCAGATGCGCAAGATTACGATTGAATCGATCCAGAAGGCAGTGTCGGAGCAGTTCGGCCTGCGGCCGGGGGAAATCAAGGCCAAGAACAACTCGCACTCGATCGTGTATCCCCGCCAGATCGCGATGTACCTGGCAAAGCAATTGACGGAGGCGTCACTGCCGGAAATCGGGCGTCAGTTTGGTGGGAAGCACCACACCACCGTGCTGCACTCGGTCGACAAGATTGCCGAAGCCCGCAAGAGTGACAAGGATTTGAACAGGCTCCTGAACAAACTCACCGAGGTTCTAGGTGGATGAACCGCGCACATGGCGCGGTTTTTCACTTTTAGGCGCAGTTTTCCTTGACGTTGGCTGTGGATGGATTGTGAATCGCGTGGAAGACCGGGACGGATTTCCTGCGGGCTTCCGGTTTGGCAGAGGTACCCACGGCAAGCGCGGCAGATTTAGAACGCCCGAATGTGACCTGACGGGTTGATGGACGTGGTTTTGGGCGTCTTTTCCACTTTTCCAGTGTGTCTACTGTTACTACTGTTTTATAGGTTTTTAATTTGATATAAGGAATTACAGTAGTCGCGAGTTCCCGCAACATCCTGCCACGTGCCTCCGTGCCAAGGCGGGGTTAAGGGCGCGACTCCAAGGGTGGAACATATGGCTGCGGAAGCAACCGGAGCAATCCAGGGAACTGCGATGGAAATCAGCGTCAGCAAGTTCGAGTTGCTCAAGGAACTGACTGCCACACAGGGAGTCGTGGAACGCAAGACGACGATTCCCATCCTGTCCAATTTCTTATTCGAAGCTGCCAACGACCGTCTGACGATTACCGCCACCGACCTCGATCTCAGCCTGCGGACCTCATGCGCGGCGAAGGTGAAGCGCGAAGGCGCGTGCACCATTCCAGCCCGCAAACTGTACGACTACGTGAAATTGCTGCCCGATGGCGACATCTCCATCAAGTTGCTGGAGAACCATTGGGTCAACATCCGCTCGGGACGCTCGAACACGAAGATGGTTGGCATGGCACGGGCGAATTTTCCCGGATTGCCGGTCTTCCCTGCGAGCGGAAGCGTCAAGATTCCCGCGCAGACACTGCGCAGCATGATCGGCCGCACCATCTTCGCCATCTCCAGTGAAGAATCGCGTTACACGCTGAATGGCGGGCTCATGGTGCTAAAGCCGGAGTCGATCACCATGGTCGCGACCGACGGCCATCGCCTGGCGCACATCGAGAAAACCGGCGAGCATTTCGACGTCTCCGGCGAGAACAAGACTCTGATCCCCAAGAAGGCGATGAGCGAGCTCTACTCCCTGCTGCAGAACAGCGATGTCGATCACGTAGAGTTCGCCAAGGATGACTCCACGCTGTTTTTCCGCATCGGAGAGCGCCTGCTAACCTCACGTCAGTTGACCGGGCAGTTCCCCAATTACGAGGCCGTGTTGCCACGTGAGACCACCAAATCGGTCGTCGTTCACGGGAACGATCTCAACACCGCCATCCAGCGCGTGGCACAGTTCGCCGATGAACGCTCGCGGGCGATCCGCATGAAGCTCGACAAGAATGAGCTGAAGATTTCGTCGTCATCCACCGAAGCCGGCGAGTCGGAAGACTCGATCGAGATTGTCTACGCGGCCGACGCGATGACGATTGGGTTCAACTCCGAGTACTTGATCGACTTCCTCAAGGCCTCGACTGGCGGCGAAGTTCGCTTGGAGTTCAAGGATGCGCAGTCAGCCGGGCAGATGCGCCCGGAAGATGGCAGCGACGACGGATTCAAATATCGTTACGTCGTGATGCCGATGCGGATCTGAAGCGGAAGTCTCCCCGCAATAGAGCATCAGCCTACTTCCCAGACAATAAGCCCATGACATGCCACAGGAGTCCGCTGGGTGACGCGGGCTATTTACAGCTTGCGCTTCAAATGTGTTGGTACTATCCTACATGAAGCCTCACAGGTTAGGAGACAAGCTATGCCAATGTCGGACGAGTATTTAGAGGGGCTGAGGGAACAGGAAAGAACTTTCGAATTGCGTCTGGCGTCCGTCCGCGCAGCCATTAACGTGTACACTAAGGGGGAAATTGGAGGAAATCAACCTTCCGGCTGCCCTTCTTTGGACAGGATGCGCATCAGGGACGCGATTGCTGCCTATCTGGGTTTTAGACACTCGGCCGGTTTACCGCCAGCAACCCTCGGTGAGTTGGATGCGGAACTGGAGCGGCACAACGTCGTAAACTCCCGCAACGAGAGTCTACGTACCAACAAGCACCCTTGGAAAAGCCTAGCGCACACGCTCGCAGCGGAGGAAAACGCTGATATCTGGCAGATTACTCGCCGGGACCCGGACGGCCACTTCACCCGATTGGACACCATCGAGCTTAGGGTGAAGACAAAGGTTTGAAGAATGGTCTAAGTGAAAAAGTGGTGTTCGATTTCTGAGATATCTTACTCGTACGCCAGTGCGTCGATGGGGTCCTTCTGCGCGGCCTTCAGAGCCGGATAGAACGCACCGAGCATCGAGCCAATGATGGCGATGATCGTGGCGTTCAGCAGCCAATGGGGCGTGATCAGGATGGGCAAGGTCTGAAACTTCGCGTGCAGGCCCGTGCGGGCTGCGTAGCTCACGATGATCCCGAGGATGATTCCACCGATTGAGATCAGCAGGGTCTCGCGCAGGATTACATTCACGATGTAGAGCTTGCCCGCGCCTAGGGACTTGAGGATACCGATCTCGCGAGTGCGCTCCATCACGGCGGCGTACATCGCCTGGAAGATGACGATGAAGCCGATGATCATCGAGATCGCGATGACCACGTCGATGAACGTCGAGAGGCCAGGGATATTGCTGGAGCTCATCAGGCTGATGTACTCCTTCAGCGAGTGGACGCCGTACTGCTCCATGCCGGGGATGCTTTTGATCTCGCTCACCACGGCGTCGGCGTTGTCGGGATTGTCGAGCTTCACGTAGAAGATGGAAGCCTTGCCGTCGGCGCCGATGATGTCTTGCAGGGTGGCGAGAGGCAGGAACTTACGCGCGCCGCGGCCGTGCTCCACCACGCCCGCGACCCGAAAGGTGTGGTTCAGGGCGTCGATGCTGTCACCGACCTTGAGGTGTTTGGCCGAGGCCACATAGTCGTCGATCAACATGTCGTTGGGTCCCTTGAACGGTCCGCCCGAGAGGTAGTGCAGCGGCCCGCCGACGGCCTCAAACGAAGGCAGGTCGATGCCGTCGAGCACCTCGAGATTGCCGGCGGTGGAGAGTTGCGTGACCACCGGAGCAACGGCCACAACGTGATCGAGCTGGCGCAGGCGGTCGGCCACCTTGATCGACACCGGGGCCCCGCTCACGCCCATCAGCATCGACGAACCCGGAGGCTGCACCATGATGTCGGCGCCGATGCCGACCTGGCGGTTACGGGCATCGCTCAACATGCCGATCGAAAGGCCGACAATCAACAAAATCAGGGTAACTTCGACCGCAACGGCCACAACGCTGATGATGGTGCGGAAGGGACGGTGCACCAGGTTGGCAAAGATCATCTTATTCATGATTCGCTTTCGATTGTACTAGGATGCGGGCGGCTGGATCGCGGGACGCGCGATTGCCCGCGGTCATAGAATAGAAAGCATGGCCACCGAAACCACTTCATGGAATTCCGAGCTTTACCAGTCGAGCCATGCATTTGTGTGGCAGTTCGGCCGCGATCTGTTGAACATGCTTGCTCCCAAAGCTGGCGAGCACATTCTCGACGTAGGCTGCGGTACCGGCCAACTCACGGCTGACATCGCGAATTCTGGAGCCGAAGCGGTCGGCCTCGACCTGTCGGCGGAGATGATCGCGGCTGCGAGCGCGAACTTTCCACAGTTGCGATTCGAAGTTGCGGATATCGCTGCGGTGAGCTACAACAGCGAATTCGATGCGGTGTTTTCCAACGCTGCGTTGCATTGGGTTCGCGATCAGGACGGGGCCATTAGAGCGATTGCGAGGGCGCTGAAGCCGGGCGGTCGCTTCGTCTTCGAGATGGGTGGACGGGGCAACATCCAGCAGATATGGGCTGCCGCGACGCAGGCGCTGTCTGCGATGGTAGTGAAAGATCCCCAGAAGCTGTCGCCGTGGTTCTATCCATCGATTGGGGAATACGCGCCTATGCTCGAGTCGCGCGGACTGCTGGTGACGTTTGCGGTGTTGTTCGACCGCCCGACGCCACTGGAAGGCGGCGAACAAGGTCTACGGGCCTGGCTGGAGATGTTCGGCATGTTCGCCAGCAATGTCTTGCGCCCCGAGCAGCGGGAAGAACTGATGCAGCGGATCGAAGTAATCGCCCGGCCCACTTTGTTTCACGACGGACAGTGGACGGTCGACTACAAACGTCTGCGGATGATCGCGGTGAAGCGGTAAATATCCGGTTTCCTTCAGCCAAAAATGCTGTAGCGCCTTACATGACGACCCATCCTCTCCACCGTAGTCTCGTCTCGCGCGACCACTCCGCGGCCTCCCTGCGCGCTGCTGGCAGGCTGACCCGCGACTTCTTCGCTCGCGACGCAGCAGTCGTAGCCCGCGAACTGGTAGGCAAACTGCTCATCCGCCGCGAAGGCCGAAAATTGCTGGCTGGGCGCATCGTCGAGGACGAGGCGTATCTTGGGGCAATCGATCCCGCCGCGCATACGTATAACGGCCGCACCGCCCGCAATGCTGTGATGTTCGGTCCACCCGGGCACGCGTACGTGTACTTCATCTACGGCAATAGCTACTGCACCAACGTCTCGTGCATGCCTGAGGGCGAAGCCGAGGGCGTCTTGTTGCGTGCTCTCGAGCCTGTGTTTGGACTGGACGCGATGGCGGAAGCGCGAGGCTTGAATCTAACCTCAGAATCGCGCATTTCGCAGCTTCGGCTCATCTCCAGCGGACCGGGCAGGATGTCGGAGGCGCTGGGAATCACCCGTCCCCGCGACAACGGCAAAGACTTGACCGGCCGGCGATCCGATTTGTGGTTTGCCGACGATGGCTATCGCCCCGAGCGGATCGCGGTTACAGCACGCATCGGAATCAAGAAGGCGATCGATGAGCCTCTGCGCTTCGTTATCGCGGGCAATCCGTACGTATCGGGTCGGCGCGTTTCCTGACACCGTTATTCCGGATCGTGCCAGCCGCCAATTTCGGCAGCCAGCTCGCGCGCGTCCGGAGGCCCCCATGTTCCCGGCTCGTACATTTCCACCGGGCAACAATCCCCCAGGATAGGATCGACGATTGCCCAGGCGGCCTCCACCGCATCCTGTCTGACGAAGAGCAACTGATCGCCCCTCATCGCGTCGGTGAGTAGCCGGTCGTAGGCGTCCATCTCATCGGTGGTTTTGTACTTGACCGCCGAGAGTTCAACCGGCATGGGCGCCATCAGTGGCCCGGGACGCTTGACGCGTGCGCCGAGGCTCAGTTCGAAATCGGGGCCGAGTCGGAATCGGAAATAATTTCGTCCATCCGTGCCGGTCTTGGTTAGCGGGGGCTTGCGCAACTTGACGAAGACTTCCGTCGCAGTTATCGGCATACACTTGCCGGCTCGGATCAGGAAGGGGACGCCCGACCATCTCCAGGAGTCCACCTCGAGGCGGACAGCGGCGAAAGTCTCGACCTCGGAGTTCGGATTGACTCCCGGCTCTTGCCTGTAGCCACGGAACTGCCCGCGCACGATGTTTGCGGGACTGAGTGGTGGAATCGTCCGAAAGACCTTCACCTGCTCATCGCGCACCGAGTCGGTGTACATGGTTGTAGGCGGCTCCATCGCCAAGAACGCGACCACTTGCAACATGTGGTTCTGCACTACGTCGCGAATGGCGCCGGCTTCCTCGTAGAACTTGCCGCGCCCCTCTACGCCAAACGACTCGGCCATGGTGATCTGCACGCTGTGGATGTAATTACGGTTCCAGATCGGCTCCAGAAAACTGTTAGCGAAGCGGAAGAAAATGATGTTTTCCACCGCCTCTTTCCCTAGGTAGTGGTCGATGCGGAAGATGCGCTCCTCGGGGAACGCCTGGTGTAGCGTGTCGTTGAGCTTGCGCGCCGAGACGAGATCACGACCGAAGGGCTTCTCGACGATTACGCGGGCGTTGGTGGCGCATCCGGATTGAGCGAGGCCCTTCACCACCACCGGAAACATGCTGGGCGGAATAGCCAGGTAATGGGCCGGGGCCTGGGCATTGCCGAGCTTGGCCCTTAGCTGCCTGTAGGTTTTGTCGTCGCTGTAATCGCCATCGATGTAATCCATCAGCTCGCAGAGCTTCTGGAAGGCAGCTTCATCCACGCCTCCGCCGAACTTGATGATGCCGTCGCGAGCGCGGTCGCGCAATTGGTCGACTGTCCATCCGGACTTTGCGACGCCGATGACCGGCACCTCTAGCGCGCCTTGCTTCACCATGTGCTGCAGGGCGGGAAAGATCTTCTTGTGGGCGAGGTCACCGGTGGCGCCGAAGAATACAAAAGCATCAGAGAGATTGGATGGCATTCGTTCCCCTAGTTTGATCGCGAATCCAGACAGATGGCCCGTTCGCACCGACGGGCGCAAATTCTGGCTATTTGCGTACGTTGAGATGCGACCGGCTCGCGCCGCATCACCCGATTAGTGTAATCGCAGCGCGGTGCACTCGGAAGCCGCACGTGCGCGCGAACGTGAACGAGCGGTGAATTGAGCGACGGGCTGACTGGTCTCGCGCACTGCTTCGTGACGACTATGTTCCTGTACCATAAGCTCGTTCTCCGATGAGTACCCCCAGTCCCATCCTGCACACCAGCGAACGCGTTCTGGAATTCCACCACCAGCGCGAATTGCTCGCTGTTTATGCCGCTTCCCCGCTGGGTCAACAACGAATTGCGAGCCTCGCACCGTCTCTTGATCGCCAGTGGATCGAGCGCCAGCAACTTCTCACCGAGGAGCTGCGCGGATACCTGCGCAACGGTGGACGCTTCGACTTTCATGGGCTGCTCGATCCCACTCCGCTGATCAATAAATCGCGCATTCAAGGCGCGGCCTTGGAACTTACGGAGATCCGCGATGTTCTTCTGCTGGCCGACCGCGCAGCAGAGTGGCGCGAGATCGCGCTGCATCCTCCGGTTGCCATCGAAGCCAAGTGGGAAGCGGTGAGCGAGATCTCCCAGAATGTCGGTGACTTCACGCAGTTGCTGCGCTACTTCCGCAACAAGATACTGCCGGATGGAACGCTCGACGACCGGGCTTCGCCGGAACTGGCGCGCATCCGCCGCGACGTCGAGCGCCAGCGTCGGACCATTCAGCAATCGCTGCAGGCGTACTTGCGAAGGTTGGCGGACGGAGGTGCCGTCCAGGACGAACTGATCACTATCCGCGGCGAGCGCTTCGTCATACCGGTCAAGGTGGAACAGCGGCGACGGGTACAGGGCGTCGCACACGGCGCCTCTTCCAGCGGGCAGACGGTGTTCATGGAGCCGCTCGAGACCATCGAGCAGAACAACGAGCTGGTGCGCCTGCATGATGAAGAACAGGGTGAGATCCATCGCATCCTGCTGGAGATGACTTCGCAGATCGGCGAGCATGCGGACGCGCTGGCCACTGCTGTCGGGATTCTGGCTGAACTTGAGCTGCAGTTTGCCAAGGCGCGCTTCGCCGATGATTACAACTGCGTCGCGGTAAAGTTGATCGGCGGGCAGACTGCTTCCACCCATGTGTCGCCGGAGCCGACCGGTGAAGATGCTGGCGATTGGGTTGTCCTGCGCAATGCGCGGCATCCGCTCCTCGAGCGCACGCTCAAGCCCAAGGGTGTGGCCGTGGTTCCGATTACGGTTGAGATCGACAGGCAACATCGGCAGGCCATCATTAGCGGACCCAACACTGGCGGCAAGACGGTCGCGCTCAAGACGGTTGGCTTGCTCGCATCGATGGCGCAGTCGGGCATTCCGGTACCGGCCGAGCGTGCCGAGTTGCCCATCTTCGATGCCGTGTTCGCCGATATCGGCGATTATCAGTCGATCGAGCAGAACCTCTCCACTTTCTCGGCGCACGTGACAAACATTGATTTCATCTCGCATCACGCGACCCGCGATTCACTGGTGCTGCTGGACGAACTGGGATCCGCCACCGACCCGGAAGAAGGCGCGGCCCTGGCGGTGTCGATTGCCGATTTCTTCCGTCGTGCGGGCTGTCTGAGCATCGTTTCCACCCATCACACGGCCTTGAAGGTGTACGCGGCCAATGCCGAGGGTGTTCTGAATGCGGCGGTAGGCTTCGATGAACAAACCCTGGCTCCCACGTACGAGCTGAGGATGGGAGTGCCGGGCGCGTCCGCGGGAATCAATATCGCGCAGCAACTTGGATTGAATCCGCAGATCATAAGCGAGGCCCGCGAGAAACTGACCACGCAGACCCACGATGTCTCGCGGTTTCTCGATCGGCTGCATGAGCAATTGCGCGAGCTGGATGCTGAGCGAGTAGCGCTTCGCGCGCGCGAGCAGGAACTGGCGCGGGAGCGTGGCCACCTGGCTCTCGAAGGCAAGAAAGAGCAGCGCGACAAGATCCGCGAGATGGAGAAAAAGCTGGAGAGTGTGCTGCACAACTTCGAGTACCAGGCGCGCGAGACCGTGAACGCGGTGCAGGACCGGGCCCAGGCCTTGAAGCTCTCCAAAGATGCGGAGCGCCGAATCTCGAAAATGCGTCGCGAGTTTCGCGATCAATTCGACCAGACCGTCGTGGCACACACCACCGGCTCCGACGCCGGCGATGAACACGCTCAGCCGCACGTGGTGCAGCACGTGTCCGTCGGAGACACGGTGCGGTTGAGGTCGCTGGGCCGGGACGCCAAGGTTCTCCGCCATCTCGATGACGACTCGTTCGAGGTCGCAGTTGGACCCATGAAGATGAAAGTCCCGCGCGACGACATTGCGAGCACCGTGGTGAGCGCAGCCGCGAATCCCGTGGCCGCGGCACGATCGCGGGGAATCGGCGTGTCGTTGTCGCGGGAGGATGACAACGTGCTCACCGAGATCAACGTGATCGGGCAGACCGTCGATGAAGCCACCCGAGCGGTCGAGAAGTTCGTGGACCACGCATTCCTAGCGGGCGCGGTTCGGGTGCGGATCGTGCATGGCAGCGGCATGGGGATTCTGCGCAAGGCGCTGCGACAGTTTCTGCAGGAGCATCCGCATGTGGCCAAAGTCTCCGAGCCTCCCCAGAACGAAGGGGGCGGGGGCGCGACCGAAGTTGAATTGCAGACATAGTTCACGGTTTCGGTTTCTTGCACTTGTTGGGGCCGCTCTCTAAACTTGAATCAGCGATGGGCAAAGTCTCCCAAACGATCAAGGGCTACGTCTGGTGGATGTATCCGCGGGGCAGCGTTCACTATGACGTCATGGTGACCCTCATCCTGGCGTTCATCTTTCTGGGGCCCCTTTGGATCAATTTCCGCGATAAACTCGTCGTGCGCTCGCCCTATCAGACCGAAGTGGTCGTGAAGGCTGAAGGGAACGGGTTTCTGTACAAGGTGGACGCAACGGCGATCAAGCCGGGCGACGATGAGGCGATTCGCGAAGAGCTGCTGCGGGTGATCGAGCCGGTGGCGGGCGAAATCAGGATCGACCGCTACGAAGCCGTTCGAGACAACAAACACAACGTGATTGCCTACCAGGTTTGGGGACACCGCTAGGCGCCTCGGCGTCACGGGAACAATGTCATGAAGAAAAACATTGCTGTGGCCTTTGTGGTCCTCGTCGTCGCGCTTGCCGCCCGCGCTCAGAACCTGGAGGCCGTGCTCAACTCGATGGACAAGGCCGCGGCGGACTTTAAGACGGCGCAGACCGAGTTTGTGTGGGACCAGTTCGAGAAGGTCGTCGGCGAGCACGATTATCAGAAGGGCACCATGTACTTCCGCCGCCAGGGCGACGATGTGCAGATGGCGGCCGACATCACCTCGCCGGACAAGAAATACGTGCTGTTCACCGGGGGCATGGTCAGCGTTTACGTGCCCAAGGCCGGACAGGTGACGGAATACAACGCCGGCAAGAACAAGGCCGACTTCGAGACGTTCCTGGTGCTGGGATTCGGCGGACGGGGCCACGACCTAGCCAAGTCGTTCGACGTGAAGTACTCCGGGATGGAGCAGGTGCAGGGCGTGAACGCTGCCAAGCTGGATCTGACTCCGAAATCGCAAAAAGTCGCCAACATGTTCCAGACGATCACGCTCTGGATCGACCCCGCCCGGGGCGTGAGCGTGCAGCAGCTATTCACGGAGAAATCCGGGGACTACCGGCTTGCGAAGTACGACAACATTCAACTGAACCCCAAGCTGCCCAACGACGTTTTCAAGCTGAAAACCAGCGGCAAAGTGACCTACGTCCGGCCAAACAGCTAGATCTCCGGTTGTGGCGTTCCAGACACAGAGTGCGGCAAATATGCAAACTTGCCTCATTTTTCTTTTATCACGGTTGTTTAGAATCAATGGGTTGGGCTGAAATTGTTCGCATCGCATTGAAACTAAACGTAGTTATAGATATCCATGTCATACGATTGGACTTAACGGGGCCATCGCAAGCCGGGGGTCGGCGGGTGATTGTCCCGATGTGGGAAACCTTCATCGGCGAAATTTGATTTTCAAAGAGCGAGCCATCGCCCGCGACGGCGAGCGCCGATGTCGAGAGACACAAATCCCTCAGCACCACAAATAGGTTTTATCGGACTGGACTCCGACGGGATAGGACACAGGACACAGAGGCGCGTGACAAGGGGTTCAGTCCAGTGTATGTTAGCGGGCCCAAAGTGGCGGGAACCTGCTGGGGCACCGCGCCAGAAGAAGACCCACTCAAGCTTCGCTCGACCAGCCCACCCGGCGATAGAGACTAACTGCGGGACACGCGCCCTGTTGACGCCAGTCTTCACCAACCGGTAGCCGTCGCTCGACCGATAATCACACCTCAACTTCCCGCCGGGCGACTTCTCGGGAGTAATCTCCCATGTGCCGGTTTCTGGCCAACTTCCTGCTGGCCTACCATCCGCGAATTATCTCGTTGTGGCTTGCTGGTGTAGGACGATTTAGAATTGGTGTGGGACTGAGGCGGCACCCTTAAGTAAGGTGGCGTTTTTCGTTGATCGCTCGGGCTCGCCAAGGCGGCAAATCGTAAAAGGGAGAACCCCGCACCACGTCCCATAGTCACCGAGCCCAAATAGGCAGCCCTAAGCAAAAACAGGCCACCACTCGGGCGGCCTGTGCTCTTCCCCAAGGATTCACGTCGATCGCAACACCTCCTTTACGGCTTACCCTTTACGGCCATGCGCTGGTGGCTCTGCATCCGTTCGGTCAGGTCGGCCATGCGGACGCCTTCCTGTCCCTTGCGATGTGCCACGATGCGGTAGTCGAAGCTGATGCTCGAGCTGCCTCCGCCCGACTCACGCACCTCAAACGACGAAGGATCCTTCTGCGACACATAGAGTCCTTTCGACTCTCCGTTGGGAGTCAAGAAGACGTGATAGTCCACACCTGTGTTCACAGTCTCCGCGAACTCCGGATCCAGCGCAATGGTTGCCGATCCGTTCGACAGATGGCCGGAGCCGAAGTCCTCAAACCAATTTTCGGGTGATGACATGGCATAAAGAGCGGCCTTGCGCGTACCTTGCTTCACCGCCACAACGGGGGTGATGCTGCCCGTGCAATGCAGGTCCCTTTTGACGTCAATAAAGCATTCACCGAAAACGCTGCCGCCGATGGCGTCGAACAGCAGGGCGCTGGTGTCGGTAGTGTCGTTCTGGGCATACAGTGCCGCGGCGGCGTTTCCGTTGGTGTGCGCACCCACGCCAATACCTGCATCGGAGGTACCCACTACCCCCACATGGTTGCCACCCGTGCCGTTGGTGTCGCCCCACACTCCGGCGCCTACCACGCCCTCAAAAGCCTTGAAGATACCGCTCTCACCTTGGGTCCCCAACGTTCCCATCCCGGCTGGGCTTTGCGAAATGCCCCACACGCCGATCGTTTCCTGGGTGAAGCCGTTGGCCTGGCCCTGGATGGCATTGGCGAACTTGGCATCGTTTTCGTTGGTGCCCAGCATCGCAACGGCGCCATTCGGCGTATCAGCATTGACTCCGATGGAGTTCGCGCCCTGGCTCTTCACAAAGATGCCGTCCTGGACAGATCCATTGAAGACATTGATGGGGCCACTTACAAGGTTCCCGATTAATTGCGCAGTGTTAGCAAACAGGGTTCCAGACACGTTCGCATTTCCGTTCACATCGAGCGGGAAACCCGGGCTGGTTTTCCCGATGCCCACGCCGCTGGTGGCAATGGTCAGCCTGTCCTGTCCGGTTGATACGTCACGAATGTTGAACTTCCCGACGCCTTGGGCCGATGTTTTGCCGGTTGCAAGGATCTCCCACTGTATGCCACCTGTGCCGGTAGTTTGCAGGTCAATCCCCGCGCCTACTCCTGTGATCGGCCCTTGCACCATCAGGCCCAATTGATTTGGCGCCGTAATCTGAAACGTGTCTGCCGGGCTGGTAGTACCGACGCCCACCTTCCCGCCAGTCTCAAAAATCGTCGAGTTGCCGAGCGCAGATGAGCTGGTCCAGATCGGGATGAAATTCTTAGTTCCACTACCTGTGATCGATGCCAGTCCCGGCGTTTGCGACGCGGCGTTGGCCGACGTCGCGCCCGCTTGCGACCTTGCCGTCGTCGCAAACGCAGCATTGCCGGCTTGCGATGATGACAGTACAAAGTCCGAGATCGGTCTCCCGCCCAGCGTCTCCGCATCCATCGCCTTCAGCGCATACGGAACACTCAGCAGCAGCACGCGCGGCTGTTCGGCTTCCCGCTCCGGCTGCACCGCCAACCAGCGCGCCTCGCCTCCGGCAAACAGATCTGTCGGCAACCCGTCGGGTTTGCTCGAGCCTAGCAGGACGCTATAGTGACCTTTGGCATCGAGATTTACGTTCTGGGTTTCCATCCACAGCGGAGCTCCGCCGGATTGATCCTTGTAGAACAGGAACGTGACTCCCGCTAGGCCGGTTTGCGGCTTGCCGTTCACGTCCAACAGTGTGCCGGAGTACCTTACCAGTCGCGGTACCTGCGCCGGGGCTACAGGCGCGGCTGAAACCGATGCCGTTGGGGCGGCAACGTTGGAATCCTGCGACCAGGCGTTGGGCACGGCCCACGTGCAGACACAAATCAAAGTTAACCAAGTGCCACTGTGCATTCTCTTCATCTCATTCCTCCTGTGTTGGTGAAACCGAAACTGTCACGCGCGTGCTGGGACCTCACTCGGTCGGAAGCAGACCCTCCGACCACGCACGTCACTGAGCCTCGGATTCTGCCCGAATGCGGGGCGTTTGCAATTCACAGCCTCTCAACCCTCAATCAATTTCCAATCAACCGCTAACGCACTTGATCTCAGTGGGTTGAGAGGCTGGCGAACTGGTTTCGCAGGGGCTTGAATGTTGGTAGAATCACTACCACTCGGTGGTTTTCTGAAGTGCCCCAGTCCGCGCCTACCTCCCGGCGCGTTCACTTCGCGGAATTCGAGGCAGATCTTCGTGCCGGCGAATTGTATCGCTCTGGCCACAAGGTCAAGCTGCAGGAGCGCCCCTTCCAGGTGCTCGCTGTTTTATTGGAGCACGCTGGTGAAGTCGTGACTCGTGACGAGCTGCGCCAGCGAATCTGGCCGGCCGACACATTTGTGGACTACGGGCACGGACTCGCCGTAGCGATCAACAAGTTACGCGAGACCCTGCGGGATTCTCCCGAGCAACCGCGCTTCATCGAGACGGTTGGCCGCCGGGGCTATCGCTTCGTCGCCGAGGTCGAGACGAATGGTGCCGAGGCACAAGAGCCTTTCGCCGGCGGGCCGTTACTCGGCGCGGTGGCGCCGTTGGACAGGGTGTTGGTCGCTCCGCCTCGCAGAAAGACAAGGGCACTTCACGTGGCTGCCATTGTGAGCGGGGCAGTCCTCATGATCGCTCTCTTCATTCTCGCCGGGTTCCTTAAAAGACGGGCGCCGCACAATTCCGCTGGCACTCCACACATCTCGTCGTTAGCCGTTCTTCCCCTGGAAAATCTCTCCAACGATCCTGAACAGGAGTATTTCGTCGAAGGCATGACGGATGAGATCACAACCGACGTCGCCAAGCTCTCGGGATTGCGGGTGATCTCTCGCACCTCGGCCATGCGATACAAGAACAGCCGTAAGTCCTTGCCCGAAATCGCGCGCGAGCTGAACGTCGATGGCGTCGTGGAAGGAACCATCGAGCGCCTGGGTGATCGCGTACGCATCCGCACGCAACTCATCTATGCGCCAGCGGACCAGCATATCTGGGCGGAAGTCTATGAGCGCGACGTGAAAGATGTGCTCAGCCTAGAAGCTGATGTGGCCAATGACATCGCCAGCCACATCGAACTCACGTTGGCCTCGCAGCCGACGCACCCCGCGAATCAGCGCGCCGTTAATCCTGATGCTCATGAGCTTTACCTTAGAGGCAGATACTACTGGAACAAGCGCGATCCACAGGACTTGAAACTCAGCGTGCAGTACTTCCAGCAGGCCATCGCAAGAGATCCTGGATATGCCCTGGCATATGCGGGCTTAGCCGACGCGTATGGACTGCTAGGAGAGATGGCGCAGGCAAAGGCAGCAGCCGAGAAGGCCTTGGAACTCGACAGCGAACTCGCTGAAGCCCATGCCTCACTCGGACTCATCGATCCATTTTTGGAGTGGAACTGGAAAGACTCCAAAGCCCATTTTGAGAAAGCGATCGCGCTCAATCCGAATTACGCAACTGCCCACCACTGGTACGGCGAGGTTTACCTGATGCCAATGGGAAGAGTCGAAGACGCCTTGGCTGAGATCCGCAAGGCCCAAGCTCTGGATCCGCTTTCAGCCGTCATAGCCACCGACCTCGGGAAGGATCTGTATTTTGCCCGGCGCTACGATGACGCCGTCGTTGAATTGCAGCATGCGTTGCAACTGGATCCCGGCTTCACTTCTGCTCACAATTGGCTTTCCGATACCTACCTCGAGAAAAGGATGTTTGCCGAAGCGATTAGCGAACTCGAAAGGACGAAACCGTTCCGGGACGAAAGAACCTATCTCCGGCAAACGGCTTACTGCACGCCCGCATGGGACAACGAATTGAGGCGGAACAAGCGTTGCAGAAATCGTTGCAACTCTCGCAGGGAAAGCCAGTCAGCTTTGGTGCTGTGGCCCTCGTCTGTGCAGCGTTGGGCGACGATGACAAGGCTTTCTATTGGCTGGAGAAAGCATACGAGCAGAAGTCTTCCTTCATGACTACTCTGAGGTATTGGTCGGTCTTCGATCACCTGCGTTCCGATTCTCGATTCCTGGATCTGATCACCCGGGTCGGGTTGGCGGGCCCTCCCCGCACTCCCTAATTCCTGAAAATGGTCCAGAAGTCGGCTCTACTTCGCAGATGGCGGCGCGGAGGAGTCCTTCATCTGGGCGGAGTTCTTGATGAACAGGACGGCCTTCCACATGTCGTCGTCAGAGAGGACGCCGTCCCATCCGGGCATGGCCGTCAGCTTGACGCCGTACTTGGTAACGTAGAAGAGGTTGGCGTCGGGGTCGTCGGGTGTGTTGTTCATGAGCTGGGGCACCGGCGGATAGAACTTGGTCTTCATTGGTGACACTGGTTCCTTCAGGCTGCCATGGCAGAGGGCACAATGCTTGTCATACACCATGGAGCCATCCATGACGTTCTCGGTGGTGGGCTTGAAGGGGTTGTCCTGCTTAGGAGCGTGGCCGTCAACCCACTCATCGAGGGACTGATTGGCGGTACGGCGCTCGAAGGTGCCGGGACCGTTGGGGACCGCACGGGTATCGAAGTGTCCGGTGGTGACGTACCAGTAGGCCCCGCCAAAAACCACGATCAGGGTGATGATTACACCGAGAAGGAATCCGCGCATGTTTCTCCTTGAAACCGCAAAAGAGTTCGGAAGCTTGTGGCTTCCAAGATTAAATTATTCCCAAATCGCAAAACGTTAAGAAAAGTGACGTTTCGCGCAGAAGTTCGAGCAGGCCGAAGGGCCAAGCCTTAGTAGCGCTTCAGCCGTCGCGCTTCCCGGACCACGTCCTCGACCTTAGGCAGAAAAGCCTCTTCTAACGGTGGCGAAAATGGCACAGGCGTATCGGCCGACGCGATGCGGGTAATCGGCGCATCGAGCGCATCGAAGCACTCTTCGTTGATGATCGCCGCCACCTCGCCGGCGATGCCCCCGGTCATCGTGTCTTCGTGCAGCACGATGGCGCGGTTGGTCTTTTGAACCGTGTCGCGGATGGCGTCGCGATCGAGCGGCAATACGGTTCGGAGATCGACGACTTCGAGATCGGTGCCTTCTTTAGCCAGGATTGCCGCGGCCTCCAGCGCAACGTAGACCATGGCGGCGTAGGTGATGACGCTGACATCGCGCCCCTGGCGCACCACGCGGGCTTTGCCGATCGGGACCGTGTAGTCGTCGGCGGGAAGCTCTTCCTTGATGCGCCGGTAAAGGAATTTGTGCTCGAAGAACAGCACAGGATTGTTGTCGCGGATCGCTGACTTGATCAGACCCTTGGCGTCGTAGGCGGTGGCCGGACAGATTACCTTGAGCCCTGGCGTGTGCGCAAAGTAGGTTTCGGGATTCTGCGAGTGAAACGGGCCGCCATGAACGCCTCCGCCTGAAGGGCCACGCAGCACCACGGGAACGGAGGCGCCCCAGCGGTAATGCGCCTTCGCCAGCAGATTGACGATCTGGTTGAAGGCGCAGCTGATGAAGTCCATGAACTGAAATTCGGCCACTGGACGCATGCCGGTAAGGGCCGCGCCGAAGCTGGCGTTGACGATGGCCATTTCTGAGATGGGCGTATCGACGACGCGTGCGGGGCCGAAGCGGTCGATGAATCCCTCGGTGACTTTGAAGGCGCCGCCATAGATGCCGATGTCTTCGCCGATGCAAAAGACGGCGGGATCGCGCTCCATCTCTTCCCAGATGCCCTGGCGGATCGCTTCGAGGTAGGTGACTGGTGCCATGTAGGTCCTATGCCGCTCCGATTGACGATTCTATCTGCATCTCGTTTTATTTCGGCTCCGGCTTGGTCGGCGGAGGTGCTGGTTTGGCAGCGGGTTGCTGGGCGGCGCCGGGAGTTTTCGCCGGCGGCTTTTTTGGTGGCGGTGCGGGCTTCACGTCGCCGCCATCGATTGGGGAAGAGCGAAAGCGTTCCAGTTCCGGGTCCCAGGTCCAGACCTGATAGCGGGTGATGGTGGTTTTGTTGTCGGTCACGACTTGCTTCTCAAAGATGCGAAACATAGCAACTGAGTTGGGCGGAGACTTCAGCAGAGAGAACGTCGAGGTCTGCGTCTGTTGCAGGTTGTCGGTCTCCGACGCCGACCGGTTGGTGAGCGTGAGTTCGCTGTGCTCGGTGGTGTCGAGCACGACTTCTACGCGGTCGTGCTGCATCTTCAAGACTACGAAGTTCTGCTGCTGGACGCTGCCGCTGTCGCGGTCAGTCTCGTGGTGCACCACAATCTCGGACACTCCGGGCTGAATCAGGTCGGAGAACGTGACCTCGGGGCGTTGCGCGCGCGACGGCAAGCGGACGGTCTGGACATGGCGCCACTCGGACTTGGGCGCCTTGTCGAATACGACGACGTAGAGGGAATCGCACTCGGTGGAGTCGCCGAGGAGCACGACGTTTTCCGCCCCCGCGCGCAGCGTCACCGGGCGCTGCTCGACTTGGTGAAAGTCCACACACGGGGAATTCGACTTCGCGGCTCCAGACGGGTTGGGCGCGAGGATGCCGAGTTCCAGGGCCAGATCGTTGCGCTGGACGGGAGTGCCGCTACGCAGCGTGGTGGCAACATCCGCAGGTACGTGGGTGGTGAATTCCTGCGGCTTCTTCTTGAATGGGAAATCAGCGAGCGCTGTCGCAGCCAGGGCCAGTGCGAGGACGGATGTGCAGAGAATTTTCATGCCGAAGGAATGAACCCCTGCGAGCGAGGTTCCACTTGTCCGACGGCGATGGGCGCGGTGGCGGGCGTGGGTTTCGGCGAGCCGTTCATTTCAGGTGCACCGCTGCCTCGCTTTGCCTGGGACCGGGCGAGGAGGTTTTGCGCACCGCGTTCTTGACCGGTCCATACAAGGGCTTGATTTCGTGGCATGAGGCATCGCAGTACACCCCCTGATGGGTCGTGTCGGTGGCGGGATCAGGCATGGACGATGCGACCGCGGCTGCGCGTTCGATCTCCAGGTCGCGCTCGACGTCTTCGATCAGCTTGTGGTTTTCGTCGGCAGTGAGCCAACCTTTCTTGATCAGGTAGTTCTCGAAGCGCGCGATGGGATCTCGAGCGCGCCAATACTCGAACAGCTTCGCGGGGACGTAGTGCGCGGCGTCGTGGATGGCATGGCCCTTCATGCGCATCATCTTGGCTTCGATCAGGGTCGGGCCTTCACCGCGCCGGGCGCGCTCACAGGCCTCGTGGGTCGCGTCGTAAACCTGGCAGGGGTCGGTGCCGTCGACGATCACGCCGGGGATTCCGTAGGCGATCGCGCGCTCGGCAAGATCTTTGACACGGAACTGCATGTCGCTAGGGGTCGAGTAGCCCCAGAGATTGTTTTCGACGATCAGCACCAGGCCGAGCTTTTGCACGGCGGCGAAGTTGAGGCTCTCGTAGGTGACACCGGTGGACTGTCCGCCGTCGCCGATGTAGGTGAGGCCGACGATGTTCTTGCCTTGCAAGCGCGCGCCCAGGCAGACGCCGGCCATGATGCCGATCGACTCGCCGAGCATCGAGATGGGCCCGCAGACGTGGCGGAGTTCCCGGTCGCCGAAGTGCGAGGAGGCGTCGCGGCCGAAGGTTGGCGAGTCGGACTTGGCCATGTATTGGCGCATGATGTCGCGCGGGGTGAAGCCGCGCACCAGTATCGATCCCTGGTTGCGGATCATGGGGGCGATCCAGTCGTCGTCGCGCAGGGCGAAAGCCGAGGCGCAGGAACAGCCTTCCTGGCCGAGTCCAAAGTAAACGCCGCCGACAACCAGACTCTGTTTGTAAAGATTCTCGAGGGCAGTTTCCATGCGGCGGTTGAGCAGCATCCAGCGATAAATCGCGAGGCACTGTTCGCGCGCAAGATATTTTGACTCGCGAATTGGGGGAGCGGAGGCACTCAGGTCGCCTTCGATTCGGTACTCGACGTTGGAGCCCTCGCCGGATTGGTAGACCCGGAACTTAGGGTGCTCGAGGCGGTAGTCGGGGATGTCGTAGGTGCGCGAAGAGGAAACGGCCTTCGGAACCCGGGCCTGCGGCACTTTGGCTGCAGCGGAGCGTTTGGCGGGTTTCTTTTTCGGCATAAATTGCAGAAGAAACGATAACCGCAGCCATGAACGATAGGCAAGTTCGACTCCGGTTGCCCTCTTTGGCGTAAGGGAATGGACCAGTAGCGGGCTGCCCGGGTAAAAAAGCAATAACGCGGTTGTTTAGAATCAATGGGTTAGGGGAAAAATGTTCGCAAGCCATTGAGTCTACATGGAGTTATACGTATCCATGTGAGGGCGTGAGACTTAGGGGCAAAAATCGGGGCTTTTGAAGGCAGGTTTTGTCATACAATCCATACAAGTATGTTCCGAAATTGTCATACAAGTATGATTTGTATGACTCACTTTTCGTCCCATTTTGGGAATGTCAAAGAGCTGGTGGGTCCTACGCCGGGGCGTGGACTGGGTGAAGGACACAAATCCTGTCTCCCCAATTGTGGTGTAAGACGGCGGTAGCCGGGATGCAAGAAAAATCGTGAGGGGCGGAAAACTTTAGTAACCAGGTTAAGACTCAGTAGCCAGTCGCCAGTTAAGCACTTCAGACCCAGTTCGCCACCAACCCACTCAACTCGAAATCTGTGCGTGAGTGGAATGAAAACCCACGCGTGAGGATTTCTGAATCGAATGCGACAAAAACCCCACCCCGCCAAGGGGCCACCCGTCGGGACGCTTGGTTATGTAGCGGTGCCCTCAAATTCGGTTACGGATTCGGGATAGGAAAAGAAGTACACAGCTCGAAACCCCTTCGTATCCAATGGCGGTTTTTCACCCAGTTTGAGTTTCCCGCTGTTGGAGATTCGATCCGCCACGACCAGCAGGCGGATGTCGGAACCGGCAGCCCGTGAGTATTCCGCAAGTTTTTGTGATTTCTCTTCAACGGCATCGACGATGCGTGGCATCGGATTGAGGTTAACCAAGCCTACACGGTCGTCGACAGAGTACCAGTCAACACGCAGAGCTTTTGTCACGTGGAGTCGGAGACCGCTGTTCTGGTCGATAACGCAGTGATAGCCAAGCGCCTTGCCTGCAAGGTCTTCCGCAAGAAGGGCCGGAACGACTGTTGCCAAGTTCTTCGCGTCTGTAATACCGACGAATTTTACCGTCAACGTGACGGCGGTAGCGGCTTCGTACTGTCTACGGAGTTCATCTATAGATTTCTGCTTTTTTGACTCCAGTTTTTTCATGGATGAGCCGGATTCGTCCTGCTCACCAGTAAAAACCTCGCACACTTCGAGCCCGAAGTGATGGTCGCCTTCAGTTACCAAAAAATCAGGGTTCTCTCGGTCCTCAAGGCCAATGTGCCATGCCTTGCCCAAAAGATGCGCGGCTTGTTCCACAAGGAACCTTTCATGCCTCTTCTTTGCCGGGCGTGTCACATTTTCTCCTACGGTTCGAAGTTGTTTATTGCTTCGTGTCCAGCGGGTGCTGCGTCTTTTCGAAGAACTCGTTCTGCAGCTTCAGGGCCTGCTGATCAGCCTTGACGCCCTTGATCGCTTCGGCAATCTGGCTGGACCACGTTTTCTGGTCGAACTCGCCCAACTGTTTGGTGGCCGCCGATCCTACGCCCGAGTAGTGATCGGGGAATTTCGCATACCACCAAATGCCGGTGTAAACGGATTCGGGCAACTGCAGGCGGTTCTGATCGGCGCCGGATTCGCTGTCGGCGCGGTCCATGTGCACGAGGTCGGGCCGGGCGATGAGCATGTGAGAAGTCTCGCTCTCGCCGGCATGCATGTCGTTCTTAGGCGTCTTAAGCGGCGGGCGCCCGGGGACGTTTTCGCGAGGCAGTCCGAAGACGTAGACGACGTAATCGCGCGGAGTCGCCAGTTGCGCCTGCGCGAACAGCGGCAGGAGACTCTCGTTGCCGCCGTGGCCATT
The DNA here is from genome assembly GCA_963699185.1 of uncultured Acidobacteriaceae bacterium. Classification (GTDB taxonomy): domain Bacteria; phylum Acidobacteriota; class Terriglobia; order Terriglobales; family Acidobacteriaceae; genus DASRAA01. Next base: position 5,390,277 of record OY969419.1, read on the forward strand.
CACAATGAGGATTTTCTTGCAGCCGTTGCGCGCCATCTCCTTGACTGTCTCCTGGAGTAGTGTCAGTTGCGTGCTCAGGCTGTAAGCGACGGTGCCCGGTTCCTGTTGGGCCTCGAAGATCTGGCCGAAGTAGTATTCGGGGAAAACGAGCGCGTACTCCTGCTGGACGGCGTTCATTACGGCGAAGCGGACATCGAGGAGGTCAGTGCCGAGCGGAAGATGCGGGCCGTGTTTCTCGATGATGCCGATGGGAAGCACGCAGACGCCTTGCGATTGGTGAACAGCCTGCACGAAGTCGGGGGCGGTGAGCTCTTCCCATTTGGGGGAGAGCTTGGATTGAGAAACGGCGCTGACCGCCGAGAGAAGAAGTAGTGCGATACAAGTGCCTGACTTACGCATGAAATGTGGCCTCCAAGAGTGAATTAAGCGACCGATTGTAATGGAAGCGCACCTGGCGGTCTAAGTACGCTACTCAAGGCCGGTTTCTTCGGCGGGAAGAACACGCACGACCTTGCCAGTGGCAAGGCTGAGGTCGTAAGCACGCTTGGGATAACGTTTACCTGCGGCTTCTGCTTCTTCGGGCGTGGTGGCGCCAGAAGATATCACCGCAACCTCAACCAGCACATGGTTGCAATCTTGAGAGACAGCGATAGCAAAACCATTTGCAAATACCTTCCAGTCCGCATCGTACGACTTGCGATATTGCGCGACGGCGTCGTCGGAAAGGTTCGTCTGCTTGAGGTCCGGGAGACCGATCGCCACCGACTTCGCCAGCTTGGTTGTTAACGTATCGTCGACCACCACGAGATGACACTCCGGCACAACAGCAAAGCCTATGTCCCGGCCGTAGGAGTAGAACTGGCGCGGTTGCGGGTCGCCCGGGCCTTGGATGAAGACGCGCAGCCGAGTTTCAAATTCGGCGGCGGGATCTTCGACTACGGTGAAGGTGTATCCGTGAATGCGTACGGGCTGCGCGGCTCCGATTGAATAGAACTTCAGAGCGTAAGCGGGCTGATGTCCCGCAGCGTGCGACTGAGCGCTCAGAACACTTGAGGATGCGACGGCCAGAATCGCCATTGCAACGATGAGTCTTGCGAGCATGCGTCGCAATTCTACGCCAGCTCGCTGCCGTCGCCGTGCAACTCGCGCAGTTCTTTCGGAGGGCGCGCGGGTGTGTCCTGATTGGCGGGGACATCTTCATTTTGCTTAGCGCTGGCGACTGCCGCTTGCGCAAGCAGATCTTCCAGCGACTCCAGCCACAGCATCTGCGTCTGGAAGACGCGCCCGAAGTTTCTGGACGCGGAGGTCGCGACTTCTTCGAGTGAGAGCCCTTTGTGTAGTTCGCGTTCCAGCGAAGTGACAGGCTTGCCGGTGATGCCGCAGGGAACGATGAGCGAGAACGAGTCGAGATCGGTAGAGACATTCAAGGCGAAGCCGTGGGTCGTGACCGACCGCGAGATGTGAACGCCGATGGCGGCAATCTTGGCTTCCGGCTTGTCGGGAAGCGCGTAGGTCCACACGCCAGTCAGGCCTTTGATGCGCTGAGTGCCGACTCCGAAGTCGCCGCAGGTACGGATCAGCACCTCTTCAAGCCGGCGGATGTATTCCACCGCGCCGACCTTTGGCTCGAAGCTGCGGAGATCGACGATCGGGTAGGCGATGAGTTGTCCGGGACCGTGATAAGTCACGTCGCCGCCGCGGTCGATGTCGAACAGCTCAACCCCTTGCTGGGCAAGGAACTCCGGCGGTGCGAGAACATTGGCCAGGCGGGCGTTGCGGCCCAAGGTAATGACCGGCGGGTGCTCGAGCAGCAGCAGGGTGTTTTCGATGCGGGCGGACTTGCGCATCTCCAGTAGGGTGCGCTGCAGTTCGAGCGCCGTGCCGTAGGCGACGCGGCCCAGATAGAGGACGTTGGTGACCATAGCGACTCTAGCTTGAAAGTATCACTAACATTCGATGACTGGGTACGTCGATTCGGAGCAAAGGGCGCGAGTTCGGCAACAGGCGGGCGATGGCTGCGGTGCTATCCTGAACCTGTCTTTAACCTACCTTTCCCCGTATGAAACGCGATGTCGAAGAGCCCGCCGCGATAAGCAAACCCGCTCCTGAAGCAGGAACCGGACGGAAACTCGTCGGCAATTTTTTGTTCGTCGTATTGATACTGGTCGCTATTGCCGCGGGAGCGCTCTCCGGCATGCTGCTGGTATTTTCGACCGACCTTCCCCAGGTCACAGAGCTGGAAAAATTCCGGCCTAGCACCATCACGGAACTCTATGACGACCAGAACCGCGTGATTGGGCAGTTTGCGCTGCAACGCCGCGTCATTGATAAGTACGACGACTTTCCGGCGGTACTGCGTGACGCCCTCATCTCGACCGAGGACAAGGACTTCGAGCGGCACTGGGGTGTGGATGTCTGGCGCGTGTTTGGCGCCGCGTACCGAGATGTCGCAGTCGGGGGGCGAGCGCAGGGCGCTTCCACGCTCACCATGCAACTGTCACGCAACCTGTTTCTCACGCCCGACCGCAACTTCCGGCGCAAGATGCAGGAGGTGATGCTGGCCATCCAGATCGAGCGGCGGTTTACCAAGCCGCAGATCTTTACGCTGTATGCGAACCAGATCTATCTCGGCCACGGCGTCTATGGATTCGAGGCGGGAGCGAACTTTTACTTTGGCAAAAAGGCCAAGGACCTGAAATTGGAAGAAGCCGCCGTACTGGCGGGATTGCCGAAGGCCCCGAATGCCTACTCGCCCATTAACAATCCCGAGCGCGCACTGCACCGCCGCAACCTCGTGATCAACAACATGCTCGAGGACGGCAAGATCACCGCGGAAGAAGCGCAGCGCGCCAAGAACTCGCCGATCCGGCTGAACGTACAAGGCGAGCCCAACAGCATTGCGCCTTATTTCGTGGAAGAGATCAGGCAATACCTCGAGAAAAAGTATGGCAGCGAAGAGGTGCATGAGAAGGGGCTGCGGGTTTACACATCGCTGAACGTGGAGATGCAAAAGGCCGCTAATCTCGCGGTGCTGGATGGGCTAGCGGCGTACGAGCATCGTCACGGATGGAAGGGCAGCCTGCTCAACGTGGTTGCCAACGGGGAGTCGCTGGAGTCGTATCGCCACGTGGACTGGGATAGCGACATGGCGCCGGACGATTACGTGCATGCGCTAGTCACCAGCGTCAGTCCGCAGTACGCGACGCTGAAGTTCGGCCACTATGGCGCGGAGCTGGGTCCGGCGGAGATCAAGTGGACGCGCTACACGACGCCACAACAGTTCCTGACCCGTGGTGACTTGGTGTACGTGAAGATTCTGCAGCTCAACGGCACGCAGAGCCGGGTTTCATTGGAACACGAGTCAGGCGTGCAGGGGGCATTGCTGGCGCTGGATAACTCTACCGGCGACGTGAAGGCAATGGTCGGCGGACGTAGCTTCGAGCAATCGAAGTTCAACCGCGCCACGCAGGCGCTGCGCCAGGTAGGATCGTCGTTCAAGCCCTATATCTACACGGCCGCGATCGATCAGGGCATGACGCCGGATGACACGGTGCTCGATGCGCCAGTCAGTTTTCCGGGCGGGCCGAATGGTCCCTATGTACCGCACAACTACGACGGCAAGTTCGAGGGCGTAATTACGTTTCGCCGGGCGCTGGCGCACTCGCGCAATATTCCCGCGCTGAAAGTCACCGAGCGCGTGGGAGGCATCAAGACCGTCATCGAGTACGCGCGCAAGTTCGGCATCACGGCGCCGCTGCTGCCGTATCTACCGGTGGCGCTAGGCGCGGCCGACATCACGCTGTGGGAGCAGACCGCGGCCTTCACCACGTTCCCCAATGACGGCGTTCGCGTTGCGCCGCGTATGATCCGCAAGGTCGAAGATTATGACGGACGCGTGCTCGAAGAGGACTATCCCAAAGTGAAGGACGTGGTCAGCGCGCGCACCGCCCGCATCATGGTGGACATGTTGCGTGAGGTGGTGCTGCACGGAACAGGGGCGGCCGCTGCGAAGCTCAACCATCCGCTGGGAGGCAAAACGGGCACGACCAATGACTTCACCGATGCGTGGTTTGTGGGCTTCTCGCCGTCGCTGACCTGCGGGGTGTGGGTAGGTTTCGACGAGAAGAAGACATTAGGCAACAAAGAAACCGGCGCGGTGGCCGCGTTGCCGATCTGGATGGACTTCATGCGGGTGGCGTTGCAAGGCCGCGAGTCAGAGGACTTCCTTGCTCCGCCGCCGGTTCCCCCCAATGCCGTCGCCAAGAAAGTGGATACATCCGACCAGACTCCGGGCGATGGAGACACCCACTGATGCGCCGCTTCTTTCGCTGGCTGGTGCGCGTGCTGGTGCTGATCGTGGTGTTCATGGCCTCCCTGCTTACGGCCATGCGGTTCGCGATTCACGGGCGCCAGACGAAAGTCCCCAAGGTCGTGGGCATGACTCCGCGCGACGCTGAAAACGCGCTGGAGTCTGGCGGTCTGGTGTTCGAAGAGGCTGACCGGTTTTACAGCACGGACATTCCGGCGGGACGCATTCTGTCGCAGGTGCCGGCACCGGGTGAGCAGGTGCGGCGCGGCTGGCACGTGCGCGTGGCCGAAAGTATGGGGCCGCAGCGGGTGACGATTCCGGACCTGACGGGAGACAGCGAGCGGTCGGCCGAGATTAACATCCGCCGTCGCGGACTGGAGATGGGAACGATGGCCGTCGCCAGCCTTCCCGACACGACGCCGGACCAGATCGTGGCGCAGAGTCCGCCGGCGAATGCTGTGAATGTATCGGCGCCCAAGGTGAGTATGTTGGTCGCGGCTGCCGAGGACCGCAAGTCGTACGTCATGCCTGATCTGCGCGGGCGAACCGAAGACGAGGCGGTGAATGCGATCGTCGGCGCTGGGTTGAAGGCGGGAAGCATTACGAGCCAGCCCTCCGCTGAAGGCGATGCTAACTCTCCGGAGACTCTGCCCGCTGGCACACGGATGGTGGTGAAGACGATTCCTGGAGCCGGGCAGCGGGTGTACGAAGGGCAAGCGGTGAATTTGGAAGTAACACGATAGCAGTAAGCAATAAGAAGTAAGCCATAAGTAGTAAGTAACTAGCTTTGGCGATTGATGAGGGCGGCGAAGAAGCCGTCGTAGGGGTGCACGCCGGGAATAGTGCGCAGATACTTACCATCGAGCAGCGAGTCGAGAGCTGGAGTTGCTAGTTCGCCGTTGCTTTGCAGGGCTTCGAGTTCCGCACGGCAATCCAGCAAAGTGAATCTTGAATCGTTTTGCACGACTTCTTCCACCACAGCCTGATTCTCTTCCGGCTCGAGCGAGCAGGTGGAATAGACGACGCGGCCTCCGGGTGCGAGTTGTTGCAGCGCGGCGCGCAGGATCGCAACCTGTTTCGAATGGAGCTCGTTGAGGTCCTCCGGCTTGAGGCGCCACTTGATTTCAGGATTGCGCGCTAGCGTGCCGGTTCCGGAGCAAGGGACGTCGGCAAGGACGCGATCGAAGCCATCGGTTAGGGCGAGTTGCACAGCGTCGGCTGTTATGACCCGAACATTGGCGGCGCGAACACGGCGCCGCAACAATTCGGCGCGATGGGGATGAAGCTCGACAGCGACGATTTCCGCCGTTGGGTTGCGTAAGGCGATAGCGGCTGTCTTGCTTCCCGGCGCGGCACAGCAATCGAGCAAGCGTGTTCCCTTGCCGACGAGCGCGGCGACGAGTTGGGAAGCTTCGTCCTGAATGAAGACGCGGCCTTCACGGTAAGCTTTGCTCTGCGTGACGTCGCCATTGGTGACGATGCGAGCCGAGGTCAGCAATGCGCCGAAAGCCAGTTCGATGCCTTCGCGCTGAAGTTCAGCTTCCACTTCTTGGTTGTCAGTTCGGATCGAAGTCGTCGGAATGCGCTGATCATGCCGGCAGATCGCCTGGGCGTTCTCGATTCCGAAATGTCGGACCCAGCGCTCGACCAGCCACTCGGGGTGGGCGAATTCAGCGGCGAGTTGAGTGGGGGGCGTGCCTGACGTTTCTGTCGTGCTTGTTTCGGGAGCTGTGTCTGTGAGCTTGCGCAAGACCGCATTCGCGAACGGCGAAGCCGAAGCCTTGCGTGCTCGCTTGACCAACTCCACGCTCTCGTTGATGGCGGCGCGCGCGGGTACGCGACTCAAATACAAGAGCTGGTAGGCCGCGATGCGGAGCGCGGTCAGAACCTGGGGATCCAGCTTTTCCAGAGGCCGGGAAGATTGAGCTGCTAGAGCGCTGTCGAGTCGCGAACGCCAGCGCAGCACGCCCATGACGATTTCGGTGGTGAGCCCTCGGTCGGCAGGGCTGAGCTTGTCGAGCCTGTCGGAATGCAGGAGCTCGCTGGCGTAGGCGTCCTGCTGCTCGACGCGAAGCAGGATGTCGAAGGCGGCGGCGCGTGCGGGGGAGACCGGCATGGCAGTTACGCCGTCGCGCCCAGTGGCTCGTCGCTGCGCGGGCGATACCCATTGATGAAGTCGCGGGCGCGCATGCGCTTCTTGCCTTCCATCTGGAGTTCGAGGACCTCGAGCGCCGTGCCGTGGCCGAATCCCAGGAGAAGACGGCCGTCTTCGACCCTGAAATGCGCGGCCTCGACGGCCGCGACTTCACGAGCAGGTACGGCCGCGTGCAGTTGCAAGGTCTTGCCGCGAAACGTGGTGAAGGCGCCCGGCCATGGCTGAAATCCGCGAAGGCGGTTCCATGCCTCCGTCGCCGTGCGCGAGAAGTCGATCAGACCGTCGTCTCGCTTGAGAATGGGAGCCAGCGTGGCCTTCGCATCGTCCTGCTTTCGGGGATGCAGCGTCCCGTTGGCCAACCCCGCGAGCGTGCTGATCATCAACTCAGCGCCGCGGTGTGCGAGTTGGGGCGACAACGTTACCGCAGTGTCTTCGGGACGGACAGGTTCTTCGGCCTGCAGGAGAATGTCGCCGGTGTCGAGGCCGGCATCGATCCGCATGGTTGTGACTCCCGTTTCAGTCTCACCATTGGCGATCGCCCATTGAATGGGCGCGGCCCCGCGGTACTTGGGCAGCAGCGACGCATGCAAGTTGAGGTTTCCGAGACGGGGCAGATCGATCATCCATTGAGGAATGATGCGGCCGTAGCCGACGACAATGATTGCGTCGGGATGGATGATTTCCAGAAGCGCGCGGAATTCCTCGTTGCGGTTGATCTTGGCGGGCTGAACGACCGTGAGCCCGCGCTCCATCGCCGAGCGTTTTACGGGCGATGCCGCCAAGGCCAGGCCGCGACCGCTGGCACGGTCCGGTTGAGTCACGACCAGCCTTACCCTGAACCCGGCGTCCACCAGCTTTTCCAGCGTGGGCACCGCGAACGCCGGAGTGCCACAGAACACCAGGTCCATCACGGCTGCACTACCATTCGCCCATCTTAGCGAGCTTGCGGATCTTGCGCTTGATGAGGTCACGCTTGAGCGCGCTGATGTGGCTGATGTAGAGCTTCCCGTTGAGGTGGTCGGTCTCGTGCAGCAGGGCGCGCGCCAGCAACTCTTCGCCGGTGACCTCAAAGGTCTCACCCTTCACGTTCTGCGCCCGGGCAGTGACTTTGCGCGGGCGAGTTACTTTTTCGCGAAATTCGGGCAGGCTCAGGCAGCCTTCGTTGGACGTGATGCGGCCTTCCACGTGAATGATCTCGGGATTGACCAACACGATCTTGGCCTCGGGGTCTTCCTTGAAGGTGACGTCGATGACAGCGATGCGTTTACTGACGCCGATTTGCGGGGCAGCGAGTCCCACGCCGTGCGCGGCGTACATGCTCTCGAACATGTCGTCGGCGAGCTTGGCCAGGGCGTCATCGAATTTCGTTATAGGGACCGACGGCTTCTCCAACACCGCGTCCCCGTACTTGACGATGGGATAGATCATTTAGAAATTTCGTAACTGTTGACAGTAGCCTTCGAAATTACGCCGGAGCTCGAGCACCGAGTCGCCGCCAAATTTTTCCAGCGCGAACCGCGCCAGCGTCAGGGCCACCATGGCTTCGGCTGCGACGCCCGCTGCCGGAACCACACACACATCCGAGCGCTCGTATGCCGCCTTGACGGGCTCTCGGCTGGCGAAGTCTACCGATCCTAGGGGACGCCGCAAGGTCGAAATCGGCTTCAGATAGCCCCGGACGCGGATGTCTTCGCCGTTGGACACGCCGCCTTCCAGTCCGCCAGCGTGGTTGGAGGCGCGAGTGAAGCCGGTAAACGAGCTGCCCGAGGAGTAGCCGATTTCATCGTGGACAGCGGAGCCGAAGGCGGTAGCCGCTTCGACCGCGTCGCCGATCTCCACGCCTTTGACCGCCTGTAGCGACATGACCGCCGCGGCGAGGTGGGTGTCGAGGCGCTCGTCCCAGTTGGCGTAGGTGCCTAGTCCGGGAGGCACATTGTGCGCGACCACTTCGAAAATTCCGCCAACCGAATCGCCGGTGCGCAGGGCGAGGTCCACCTGTTCTTTCATACGTACCTCTGAGGCGTCGTCCACGCAGCTCAGCAGGATTTCTTCCTTCGCGACTACCGCTTGAATGGCCTCCCAAGTCACGGGGACGTCGAGCTTCGCACTCCCCACGGCGATCACGTGGCTTAGCACTTCGATGCCCAGCTCGCGCAATAAGAGCTTAGCCAGCGCGCCAGCGGCAACACGGGCGGCGGACTCGCGGGCGGAAGCGCGCTCCAACACGTAGCGCGCCTCGCTGAAGTTGTACTTCACTGCTCCTGCAAGATCGGCGTGGCCGGGGCGAGGCGAAGCAACGCGCTTGTGCTTGGCGGGATCGCCTTCCTCCACGGGCAGCGACTCAGTCCAGTTCTTCCAGTCGTTGTTGGCGAGAAGCATGCTGATCGGAGAGCCGATCGTATGGCCGTGACGCACGCCACTCAGGACGTGAGCGTTGTCGCGCTCGATCTTCATGCGTCCGCCGCGGCCGTAGCCTTGCTGGCGGCGCCATAGCTCGCGGTTGACGAAGTCGAGATCGACCGCCAACCCCGCAGGCATACCGGAGAGCAGCGCGACCAGCGCTTCTCCATGGGACTCACCGGCTGTAGAGAACCGTAGCATTACGAATTTTTGATTGTAGCTGATGACGAAGCAGCTAAGGCCCCGACGGTCTGCCCAGGTGGTCATTCGACCACGATCGGCTCGTCCACCAACGCCTTGTCTTCTTCAGTGTTGCCGGTTAGCGCGAACGAGTTGGTCACCGCCGCGTTGCCTTTTTCGATGCCGGTAATCACGTAAGAACAGCCGATCCAGTGGGCTTCCTGAAAATCAGTCTGCGACCAGCGGGCCGGATGATCGGGGTGCGAGTGATAGAAGCCTATGATGTCGAGCTCCCGCTCCCGCGCCTCGCGCTGCACGCGCACCAATTCGCGGGGATCGATGTTGTAACGGTTCTGCGGCGAGTCAATGCGGGTGTTGCCGCAACGGACGGTGGCACGCACCTCGCGAGTATCGCCATTCATCGCTCCAAGCAATATCCCGCAGCATTCATGCGGATACGTTTCCTCGCCGTGGCGGCGAACCTCGTCGAAATCGGATTGGCGGAATTTCAGCATGGATTGGAGCGCGCGCAATTCAGGCTCGCTGACGGCTAGATTTCATAATCGGGCTTGGCGCCGTCCCAGAAGCGCTCGCTGAGATACTTATCGCCGCTGTCACAGAAAATGCAGACTACCACCGGATGGTCGACTTTGCTTTCGCGCGCCACGCGCAGCGCACCGACTAGCGCGGCAGCCGAAGACGGACCTACGAGCAAGCCTTCTTCGCGGGCTAGGCGCGTGGCCATGGCGTAGCATTCTTCGGTGCTGATCTCGAGGTTGCGGTCAGCCAGCTTGGGATCGTAAATCGCGGGCACGATGGCTGTGGGCATATATTTCGCTCCCTCGATGCCGTGGAAGGCCGCGTCCGGCTGGAGCGAGATGCATTCAATATGCGGATTCAGTTCCTTCAACCGGCGGGTGGTACCCATGAAAGTTCCAGATGTTCCCAGCATGGTCACGAAGTGCGTGATCCTGCCGTCGGTTTGCTTCCAGATCTCGTTGGCGGTGCCATGATAATGCGCCCGCCAGTTGGCGTCGTTGGAATATTGGTCGGCGTAGAAATACTTGTCGGGATGCTCCGCTGCAATCTCACGCGCCCTGACGATCGCACCGTCCGATCCCTCGCCAGGTGCGGTATAAATAATCTCGGCGCCGTAGGCTTGCAATATGCGCTTGCGCTCGAGCGACACGTTCGACGGCATGCACAAGGTCACTCCGAAACCGCACGCCGCGCCCAGCATGGCATAGGCGATGCCGGTATTTCCACTGGTCGAGTCGAGCAACCGCTTGCCGCCGCTCATCTTGCCGCTGCGGAAAGCTTCCTGCACAATGCCGGCGCCGGCGCGGTCTTTCACCGAGCCTCCGGGGTTCGTCCACTCAGCCTTGGCGTATATCTCGGCGCTCGGCACGTCGGCACACACACGTGCAAATCGTAACAGCGGCGTATTGCCGATACGCTCGATAATCGACAGGCCAGTTGCCGAAATTGCAGGAGTCGTATTCATCACCAATTCACTGTAGCGGTTGCTGTTTCACCATACAGTGTGCGACAGTTGTGCTTTCCAAACCAGAGCGCCGTTACAGCACGAAAGCGCTGGCAATCTGTCGATTCCAACTAAAAGAATCGGATCCCGCTCTGAAAATGTCTTAAGAACTCAAACAATTCGATGCGAAGGCGGACGATTCGATTCCGCAACGAGAGGCAGCCACACAGGCTGAGAGCTGAGCGAATGGCGAAGAAGATCAAAGTGAAGAGTTACGAAGACGCGGTGAGTTGGCTCCGCGATCACGGCTTCGAGGTGCTCGAGGCCCCCGGTACCAGCGGCCGGGTATTTGTGAAGAAGTACAACGTATCAGCGGCGATCGAGCCGGCCCCCGACGGCGGGGTCAAGATTTTCGCCTATCCCGGCTACTTGATCGGTGGAGAGATATCCAAGCTTGTCGACTACGGTCACCAGAAGGTGCTGAAGACAACCAAGACTGAGGTTCCCGCGACCGCCGACCATTTGCAGGCACTCCACCAGTTTGCCGAGGAGTTGAAGGAAGCAGCCGGGGGCATCAGTCTCTATAACGAGTCGCTAGGCACGGTGAGTTCCGAGTACAAGTACGATCGCGTGAAGGGTAGGGACCTGCCGGAGACGGAGCGTCCCAAGCGGCCATGGCAAAAGACGGCCCCTGCCAAGCGTCCTGCGTAGTTCTTGCGGAAGTTTACGAGTGAGTTATATCGAACCGCGCCTTGCGAATGGCGCGGTTTCCTGTTGAGTGAGCACTATTCGGAGGCGGAGATGAGGGGAATCTATCGCACGGTTGCAGTCCTTTTGCTGGCGGGAAGCGTGATCACACAAGCCGGCGTGGGCCAAACGGCAACGGGGAATGTCCCGCAGACGGCGATCCGCAAGGTGCTGCACTCGCAAGTCGAGGCCTGGAACCGTCATGATCTGGAAGGGTTCATGGCGGGATATTGGAACTCGCCAGACCTCACTTTCTTCTCCGGCGCCACCGAAACTCAGGGCTGGCAGGCGACGCTCGAGCGCTACCGCAAGAAGTACCAGTCGGCCGACACGGAAATGGGCAAACTCGAATTCCGCGATCTTCAGGTCGAGATGCTAGGGCCGAAGGCCGGGTTTGTCCGCGGGAAGTTCCTGCTTACGCTCTCGAATGGCAAGCAACCGCACGGCTTGTTCACGCTGATTTTCCGTCAGTTTCCCGAGGGCTGGCGCATCATTCACGACCATTCCAGCGGCGAATAGGCTTTGGATTCCCATTTTGGGAATGGCATCCCAAAGCGGCGTTCTAAGCATCGAATTAACTGGTGACGAATTGGCCGGCGGGTGTAAACTTCCCTCGGTTAGTCACCCTGGGTCACACGGCCCTGTGACAAGCTGGAACAGGCGGTATCCGCGAGTGCGGAACTGCACTGGAGGACATTGTGAGCATCACCACAGGCGACTTTCGCTCGAAGGTCACTTCTTCCACGCTTCTCGAAAAGAAACAAAAACACGAACCGATTACGTGCCTTACGGCGTACGACTACGTCAGTGCGCGCCTCGTTGATGAAGCCGGCATCGACATGGTGCTGGTTGGCGACTCTCTGGGCATGGTCATGCTGGGCTACGAGAACACGCTGCCGGTGACGGTCGAGGAGATGCTTCATCACACTCGCGCGGTGCGCCGCGGAGTGAAACGCGCATTCCTGGTGGCGGATATGCCCTTCGCTTCGTACCACGTGAGCGGCGAGGAGACCATCCGCAACGCTGCCCGGTTCATCAAGGACGGCGTGGAGGCGGTCAAGATTGAAGGCGGCGAGAAGCGCGCTCAACTGGTGGAACGCCTGGTGGATGCGGAGATCCCCGTGGTCGGCCACATCGGACTGACGCCGCAATCGCTGCACGCCATGGGCGGCTACAAGGTGCAGGGCAAGTCGCTGAAGGCGGTGGAGCAACTGATGCATGACGCGCTGGCGCTGGAGCGCTGCGGAGCGTGCTGCGTGGTTCTGGAAGGCATTCCGCGCGAAGTGGCGGCGTTGATCACGCACGAAATCGAGATCCCGACGATCGGCATTGGCGCCGGCCCGGAATGCGACGGCCAGGTGCTGGTGTTCCATGATGTGCTGGGGCTGACTTTCGCTCCGCCGGCAAAGTTTGTGCGGCCATACGCAGATCTGAGTTCGACCATCACCAGCGCGGTGCAAGCCTTCAAGAACGATGTGAAGGCGGGCGACTATCCCTCGGATGCGGAGTCGTATCACCTGCCGAAGGACACGCTCTCGACCCTGCAGACCATTGCGGACCGCAAGCGTGCCATGCAAGTCTAGGAGCATGCAGGTTCGCCCCCGGATATGGTTGTTGCTTGTGGCGGCGCTCGGCCTTTCCACGATTGCGGTCGCGCAAGCTCCCCCGAAGCCGGCGCCCAAGCCACCGCCCACGAACAAGTACTGCCAGCCTGAAGGCGGCTTCTGCTTCCGGTATCCCGCGTCATGGAGCGTACTGGGCGAGGTCTTCGAAGGCAAAGGAGTGGTTATCGCGCCAGCGCAAAAACAGGAGCGCGAGCATTGGGACGAAGTCACGGTTGCGCTGGTGGTCCCGCCTCCGCAGAGCACGGGGGATGCGGTCACCATCGATCAACTGATTGAACAAGCTGTGTCCGGTGTGCGCGAGAGTGGGCAAAACTTTGAGACCCTGGAGCGACAGCGCCGCCGGGTCGATGGCAAGCCCGCGCAAATGTTGAAACTGCACTACGTTGATAAGTCCGACGGGCGTGAGTGGATCGAGGAGCTGGTGTTTGTAGAGGGACCCGACGCGGAGATCTACTCGCTGGCGTTGAAGTGCGCGCCGACCTCGACGAGCAAAATCGAGCCGGCGTTTACGCGCATCGTGGATAGCTGGACGTTGCCGGTACCGGAGCCTCCGGCGGAAGCACCCGCAGCAACGGCTACTCCGTCTAAAGGTGCGCCGTCTCCGGCTTCCCCGCCTCCAAAGCACTAATCATCGAGAGAGCATATTGCAGCAGATCGAAATCATCATCGGGATGAAGGCCGCGTGCCGCAGCGTCGCGCGGGAGGGTAAGCGGTTGGGCCTGGTGCCAACTATGGGCGCCTTGCACGATGGGCACCTATCGCTGGTACAGGAGTCGAAGTCACAGTGCGACGTCACTGCGGTGTCGATCTTCGTCAACCCGTTACAGTTCGGGCCAACGGAAGATTTCGCCAAATATCCACGCACTCTCGAACACGACATCGCGTTGCTCGAGGAGTTGGGCGTGGACCTACTGTTCATGCCCTCGGTTGCCGAGATGTATCCGGCGGGAGCCAAGACCGTAGTGGAGGTTGGCGACCTAAGTATCAAGCTCGATGGAGGCTCGCGTCCCGGTCATTTTCGGGGCGTCACGACGGTAGTTTGCAAGCTGTTCGAGATTGTTCGCCCGGACCGCGCATTCTTCGGCCAGAAGGATGCGGCGCAGGTTGCGGTGCTGCGCAAGATGGTCCGCGACCTCGATATGGATGTGGAGATCGTGGTCTGTCCCATTGTGCGCGAGCCCGATGGACTGGCCATGAGTTCACGCAACGCATACCTCAACACTGAGCAACGCCAGCAAGCCCTGGTGCTGAGCCAGTCGCTGCAGCGCGTGAAGTCAGCTTTCGATGCGGGTGAGCGGGATGCCCCGAAGCTGTCGAATGCGGGGATGCAGGTGGTCGCCGCGGAGCCTGGCGCGAAGTTGGATTATTTTGCGATTGTCGACAGTGACACACTCGAACCAGTAGCTCACGTTTCCAGCGGCACGCTGGTGGCGGTGGCGGCGTGGGTTGGGACGACGCGGCTGATTGACAACATCGTGCTGTAGGAACGCGCGCGGCTACAATTCGGCTCGTTTCCAGCGCTTCCAACCCGAGATCCAAGCTCCCGCCAGCAATAGCACGACCGGATAGCACTCCAAGGTATAGCGCGGCTCGGGATTCTCGAGCGTCCCGAGGAAAGCCGAACGCAGGAGCACAAACAGCAGCATCAATGCCAGATACTGGGGCCGCGGACCGCGAACCGTTCCCATCATCGCCGCCGCAAGAAAGAGCAAGTTGAGCGCTCCCCAAAGCGTCGCCAGCACGCAGTCCTGGGTGTCGTCGGCATATTCCCACCAGCGCGAGTTCAGCGGAAGCATTTCGGTGCGTGGCCGCAGCCACATGTCGGCAATTCGCAAGGCGGGCAGCCAGACGTAATACCGCAACGGGTGCCGTCGAATGCGCTCTTGCGCCAGTTGCGCGAACCGGTCATTCAGCTCGGGTCCCACAAAGTGGGACTTGGCGTAATCGTCGAAGATCGCCTGAGTTTGTTCCTGCTCCTGAGGATTGTCGATGGCGCGCGAGGGCAGGAGACTCGGATCGACATCGCTGCCGGGGATCTGCCAGTAGATTTCTTCCGTCGAAACATAGTCGACCATCCAGGTGCGCACCCAGCGATCGAAGCCGGAGGGGACGAACTCATCCGGGTCGCTGGCATAGCGTGGGGCGAGCGGCTCGAACTTATGAAAGTCGCGCCAGTTGCGCACCGTCCAGGGAACTAGCGGTGCGAGGGAAATCACTACAAGCAGCGTCCCTGCCCAAAAGAGCGGCATCCGCTGCGCCGGTTGTTGCCACATTCGCCACAGTAGAAACAGACCAATGGCCGCCAGCAGAATGCCGCCATCGGGACGCAACTGGATCCCCGCCGCCACTGCTAACGCGCAACCAATCCAAGTCTTCCACGCCGACGATCCGTCCTCGAGGTGCATGAATCCTGCAACGGCGGCGTCGAGCGCAACCGCTGTAAAAAAGATGCTAAGCGTTTCGGCCAGGGGAGCGACGGTGTAGTTTGCCGTGAAGGGACACAGCGCTGCCAGGGCAAATGCAAACTGGGCGGCCCTGGTCGAAACAGTCCGCCGGGCCAGGTCAGCGATGACGAAACAGCCGGCAATGTCGATGACGATTTGGACCACCAATACGGCGTGGTAGTGCTCGCGTCCGAAGAGCGTGAAACAGAGCGCCAGGAACGCCGGGTATCCTGGCAGCCGGATCCAAGTCGGCCGAACGCCTTCCGCGTGGGTGAGGCCGAAGGTGCCGTGTTCGAGCCAGTTACGGGCGATATCGCCGTAAATTAGCGAATCGCCGGTAACGTGAGGGAATAGAAAATAGAACAGCAACCGTAGCGCCAGGGCCGCCAAGGTGAAGGCCAGAAACCACTTGCGATGTTCCAGCAGAACTCGCCAGAAGGGTAGCGGCTCAATAACGATAACGGCGGTCGGATTGCGCTCGGGTTCGCGCACGTCGCGAATATAGCATCCGCAGGTTGAACTGGCGGTTGCCGACGCTCGGCCTGTAGCGAGCGTGGCGAGTGGTTTTTCCGTGGATTGGGTTTACATGAGCTAAGAAACGAGGACATCCACCCGACCCCCGACATGTTGCTCTGACCTGCGCCTGCAGCTACGATAGATTCGCCTCTCATAATGCCCGGCCCTAAACCAATTTTCTTCGATCCCGAACGCAAACGCTGGCGCCGCCTGCGACTGGTCATCGACACCAGTGTGATTGTGGTGACGCTGCTGGTGGCATTTTTCGTAATCACCGTCTTTCGCGGATCGTCGGTGCCGGGCGTGCCCCTGCAAGCATTCAAGAAGCCCTTCCATCCCCTGAAGGAAGTTCAGAAGCGAAAAACCCAGCGCGGCTCGAACCAGCATCCCGGAGCCAAACAGCCCCTGACGCAGGTGGTGCTGAATTCGCTGGAGGGTATCCGGGGTGCTTTCTACGTGCAGTGGGACGCGGCCAGCTTCGCCTCGTTGAAGGAATATTACCCGCAGATCGACCTGCTGTTCCCCGAATGGCTGCACGTTTTGACGGCGGACGGACGCCTCCAGTCCGTCACTGAGACCAACGTATTGTTCGACGTGATCGACGGCAAGGGGAAGCCCCGTCCGGTGGACGACAAGGTCATGCCGTTTCTGAAGTCGGAAAAGGCGCAGATGGATGTGTTCCCGCTGGTGAACAATTTCGATCCTGTGAGCAACCAGTGGCAGCCCGACGTGACCGCCAAGTTCTTGGCCGATCCAGCGGCGCGCCAGCGCTTCCGCGATGAGCTGATGAACTTCCTCTCGACCGATCAATACCGGGGCATCACGCTCGACATCGAGGCTTTTCCGGAAAATTCGCGCGGAGACTACAAGACGCTGGTGCAGGAGTTGTACAGCGATCTGCAAGCCAAGGGACTCAAGCTGTTTATCGCCGTCCCGGTCAACGACAGGCAGTTTGACTACAGTGCGATTGCCCACCTTTCCGACGGGCTCATCTTGATGAACTACGACCAGCACTACCCGGGTGGGATGCCCGGAGGCGTTGCGGGTCAAGATTGGTTTGTGCAGAACCTGGAGGAAGCGCTCAAGGTCATTCCGCGCGAGAAGATCATCGCGGCAATCGGCAACTACGGATACGATTGGGCGCTCAAGCCGGGCCAGAAAAAAGGTACGCCACCCGAGGCCGTCCACAACGTCTCGGTGCAGGATGCGTGGCTCGAAGCCGAAGAAGCTGACTCGGACGTGGAGTTCGACGACGACGCGATGAATCCTCACATCGCCTATCTCGACGAGAACAACATCCGCCACGACGTGTGGTTTCTCGATGGTGTGACCGCGTTGAACCAGATGCGTGCGGCGCAGTCCCTGGGGATCGACACGTTTGCGCTGTGGCGGCTGGGTTCCGAAGACCGCTCACTCTGGGCGATATGGGACAAGCCGGGAGAAGCTGCGGCTACCACCAAGCTCAACGCCGTCCCTCCAGGACAGGATGTCGACATTGAAGGCAAGGGCGAGATTCTCTACATCCAGGCGCGGCCTGCGTCAGGCGATCGTCAGATAGTCGTCGATCCCAACACCAACCTGATAACCGATGAGATATTTAAGACGCTGCCGTCACCCTACACCGTGGATATGTACGGCAGTTCTAACAATAAGATTGCGATTACCTTCGACGACGGTCCTGATCCGGAGTGGACGCCCAAGATCCTCGACATCTTGAAAGAGAAGAACGCGAAAGCCACCTTCTTCGTGATCGGGGTCGAGGCGGAAAAATATCCCGGCATCGCCAAGCGGATTTATGCCGAAGGTCACGAGATCGGGAACCACACCTTCACGCATCCCGATATCAGCAACGTTTCCAAGCGGTACTTTGAGGTGGAGCTGAACCTGACG
Source organism: uncultured Acidobacteriaceae bacterium (assembly GCA_963699185.1). Taxonomy (GTDB): domain Bacteria; phylum Acidobacteriota; class Terriglobia; order Terriglobales; family Acidobacteriaceae; genus DASRAA01. Next base: position 5,408,026 of record OY969419.1, read on the forward strand.
GAGCGCTTGTTTGAGGGTGAACTTGGGGTGAAGCCAGTGCTGTTCCGCCCGCCGTACTCGGTTGATCAGGAGCCCGATACCGCCGACCAGGTGCGGCCGCTCGAGCTGGCGCAACAACTGGGGTACATTACCGTCGGCGACAAGGTCGATCCCAACGACTGGCGCGACAACCCGCGCCGCCCCGCCGATGAGATTGTGGCGGATGTGCTCAAGAACCTTCCGCCTTGCGACCCGGCTAACCTGAGCTGCGGCAACATTGTGCTCTTGCACGACGGCGGGGGCGACCGCATCGAAACGGTGAAGGCGCTGCCTCGGATCATCGATGGCCTCCGGCAGCGGGGCTACGAGATCGTTCCGGTATCCAGCCTGCTCAATAAGACGCGGGCCGATGTCATGCCGCCGATTTCCTCCAACGAGCGTTGGGCGTCGTGGATCGACAGCCTGAATTTCTCGCTGTTTTCGTTGCTCTCTTCCTTCATCATCTTCATATTTTTCGTGGGTGACGTACTGATGAGCGCGCGCTTGGTGCTCATCGGCGCCTTGGCCAGCTACGACCGCTTCCACCGCCGTAACGCGGTAGTCGATCCCGCCTATAGGCCGAGCGTTGCGGTACTGATTCCGGCCTATAACGAGGAAAAGGTCATCGAGCGAACGGTGCGGTCGGTGCTGGAATCGGACTATCCCAATCTGCGGGCGATCGTGATCGACGATGGTTCGAAAGACAAAACGGCAGAGGTGACCCGTGCGGCCTTCCGGCAGGAGATTGCCGACGGACAGGTGACAGTGCTGACCAAGCCCAACTCAGGCAAGGCAGACGCGCTCAATTACGCGCTCGAGCATGTGACTGAAGAGCTATTCGTCGGCATCGACGCCGACACCATCATTGCGCCCGACGCGATTTCGCGGTTGGTGCCCCACTTCCGCGATTCGCGAGTGGCTGCGATGGCCGGCAATGCCAAGGTCGGCAATCGGGTCAACCTGTGGACGCGCTGGCAGGCACTGGAGTACATCACCAGCCAGAACTTCGAGCGCCGCGCATTGAACACGCTGAACGCCGTCAGCGTAGTGCCGGGAGCGATTGGCGCATGGCGCACCGCGGATGTGCGCGCGGCGGGCGGCTACCAGCACGACACAGTCGCCGAAGACGCCGATCTCACCATGGCCCTGCTGCAAGCCGGATACCGTGTGAACTACGAAGATCGCGCCCTCGCCTATACCGAAGCGCCCACCACGGCGAATGGCCTGATGCGGCAGCGTTTCCGCTGGTCGTTCGGCATCATGCAAGCCGTGTGGAAGCATATCGGCGCACTGAAACAGAGAGGCGCGCTGGGATGGGTTGCCCTGCCCAACGTGATCATCTTCCAGATCCTGCTGCCGCTGGTATCGCCCTTCATCGACATCATGTTCGTGGTCGGTACGGTCTCGTACTTCGTCACCAAGTATTTCCATCCCGATTCCACCAACCCGGCCGACTTCCAGCGCCTGGTGGTTTACTTTGCGCTGTTCATGATCATCGACTTCATCGCGTCAACCATTGCGTTTGCCTTGGAGCGCCAGCAACCGGGACGCAAGCGCGACTTCCTTCTGCTCGGCCATGTCTGGTTGCAGCGGTTTGCCTATCGCCAGTTGTTCTCGCTGGTCTTATTCAAGACTCTGAAGCGCGCAGTCGAAGGCGGGTCCTTTGCCTGGGACAAACTCGAGCGTACGGCGACCGTACGGCAACCCGTCGCAGTAGGACGCGAGCCTCGATAGCGTTCTCCTGAAGCACGGCGCATTGGTACACTGTTGCCAGCATGTTCCGCACAAAATTGGGCATCCTGTTAGTCGTCCTTCTGGTCGCGACGGCGGCTTTTGGCTCCGCGTACCAGGCCTCGCCGAAGCTGTTGGTGATCCTGGTGATCGACCAGTTTCGCGGCGATTACCTCGAACGCTATCACGACGAGTTCGGCCCCAGCGGATTTCGTACCTTCACCGATCACGGCGCTTATTTTCCTGCCTGTTACTTCGACTACGCCAACACGCGCACTGCCCCGGGACACGCCTCTATCGGCACCGGCACCTACAGCTCAGGACACGGAATTTTCTCCAACGAGTGGTGGGTTCCCGCCAGCAAGCGCGTGCTGAGCAGCGTGGACGATGAGTCAACCAAGATCGTGGGAGCTGAAGTGGAAGGCATGGGCGCGTCGCCTCACAACTTGCTGGCCGATACACTCGGCGACGAATTGCGGCTCGCGACCCAAGGAAACTCGCGGGTCTTCGGCATCGCGTTGAAAGATCGCGCGGCTATTCTTACCACTGGATTCAGCGCCAACGGCGCCTATTGGATCGACAAAACAAGTGGCGCTTGGATTACGTCGAGCTACTACGTGAGCGAGGCGCCACACTGGCTGACGGCTTTCAACAGCCAGAAGCACGCCCAGCGATATCTGAACCAGGACTGGAAAGACGCCAGTGGGCAGGTGCTGGGTTCGACTGCGCCGCACGATGAACCTGACGGCAAGCCGATCGACTACTACGAACTGGTTGGCCGCACTCCGTTCGCGAACGACTACCAATTCGAATTCGCGCGCGAGTTGATCCAACAGGAAAAGCTGGGACAGGGGACTGTGACCGACCTGCTGGTGATCAGCCTGTCAGCGAATGATCTGGTGGGACATGCGTATGGTCCGGACTCCCCGCAAATGCAGGCCATGGCCCTCGCGCTCGATCGCCAGATCGGCGAATTTCTCGGTTTTCTGCAGCAACAGTACGGCAACCGTTTCTGGATCGCGCTCACTGCCGACCACGGAGTGGCGCCCACCAACGCTGCCAGCATCGGTCTGCGCATTCCCGCCGGTGTGATCACGAACAAGGAGCTCAAGACCGAGCTGAACAAGAGAGTAAGTGCCATGCTGCACAAGGCTGGCGAGTATGTTCGCTCGGCTTCGTTCCCGATCGTCTTTCTGAACAGCGAAGCATTCGACGAAAAGGTCAGCGAGGCCGACGCCGAGAGTTATGTTGCCCAAGCCATGCGCGGCATGGGGTTTATTACGGCCTACACGAAAGACCAGCTTGCGTCCGGCGAAGTTCCGCCCACCGCCATCGGACGCATGTACGCTAACAGCTTTTCTCCATACGGAGGATGGTGGGTCATGGGTCAGCCACATCCGTACTGGCTTTCGACCAAAGACGGCACCGACCACGGCGAAGCCTACAGCTACGATCAGCACGTTCCACTGGCCTTTTACGGAGCGCCCTTCAAGCCGGGGGTGTATCGCGATCAGGTGGAGCCCATCGATTTGGCCCCGACCCTCGCTGTGCTGCTCGGAATCAACAAGCCCACCGGCTCGACCGGCCACGTGCTAACGCAGGCGCTCAGTTCGCGCAGCGAAGTTGCCAGTCCTCCGCCAGCGGCCGGAAAACCGCGTACTACGCGTGAAACTCGTCCATGACGCCTGCCTCCAAGTCCGCGCTGGACATGAGTGTGAAAGTGGCCGGCATCGAGTTGAAGAACCCGGTCATCGCCGCGAGCGGCACATTTGGCTACGGCGTCGAGTTTGAAGATGTCGTGACCCTGGAGCGGCTCGGCGGATTTGTTGTGAAAGGCCTGTCGCGCGAGCCGATGCCCGGCAATCCTCCGCCCAGGCTGTTCGAGACTGCCGCCGGAATGTTGAATGCGATTGGCTTGCAGAACATCGGGGTCGGCGCATTCATCAGCGAAAAGCTTCCGCTCCTGCGCAAGATCAACAACATCGTGTTCTTCTGCAACGTCTTTGGACACTCGCAGGAAGACTACGAATACGTCGTTCACATGTTGAACGGAGAAGAAGGCATCCAGGGCTACGAACTGAATGTCTCCTGCCCCAATACGAAGTGCGGCGGTATTACGTTTGGCAGCGATCCCCGTATGTTGTACGACGTGGTCAGCGCAGTAAAGAAAATCGCCACGCGCCCCTTGATCGTGAAGCTGTCTCCCAACGTCACCAGCATTGCCGAGGTGGCGCGCGCTGCGGAAGACGCCGGCGCAGACGCGATCTCGCTGGTGAACACCTTCGTCGCCATGGCAATTGACGCCGAGACCAGACGGCCGCGAATTTCGAACGTCACTGCCGGACTCTCTGGTCCGGCAATCAAGCCGATTGCGTTGCGCATGGTTTGGGAAGCCGCCAGGGCAGTAAAGGTTCCGGTAATCGGGATTGGTGGCATCAGCACGGCTGAGGATGTGATCGAGTTCATGCTGGCGGGAGCCACGGCCATCGAAGTCGGCACAGTGAACTTCTGGGATCCCTGTGCCTGCGAGACACTCGTGGATTCGCTTACCAAGTGGTGTCTCGAGCACCGTATCGACAAGATCAGCAGCCTGACCGACGGACTACAGATCGATTGATCTCCGTTGCGCGGCTAAGCCCGGTGATTAGACGATTCCTGCAGTTTCTTTACGCTGGTCTTGAGGTCGGGGTCGAGCGCGAGGATTCCATTCGTGTGGGTAATCTGGAAAAGGTTGGCGACCCGTTCATTGGCGCCCGCCACCCGCAGGGTACCGCCAAGCTGCTCCATCTCGCCGAAGACATGCATCAGAACTCCCAAGCCGGCGCTATCGACGACTTCCGCGTGGGTAAGATCGATCACCAGCCGGTGAGCGCCTTTCTGAATCAGTGTGTTGATCATCGACTCGGTGAGACGAAGCTGGGTGCCGAGAGTGAACCGGCCCGCGCAGGATACGACGGTAATGTCTGGTTCGATATCGAATATTTCCGTTTCTAGCATCATGGCGAGAGCTCTTACCCAGAATTGGGGGTGACCTAAGCTAGCACGATTTTGCCAAATCCATGTCAAAGAATCGTGCCGAAAATGCGCCCCGACCCCCCATCTTGGTAGCATCAAGCTTTCCGGCATGACGGTCTTCAATATGCCAGATCCAATCACACGCCCTCCGGGCCCCCGAGGCAGATACTTCTTCCACTCGCCGCTGCTGGGTGGCGCGGGGCCTCTGGTCAACCTGCCGCGCATGGCCCGCGAGTATGGGGACGTTACATTCTGGCGGTTTCTCTATCTCTCAAGCTATTTTTTCGCTCATCCCAACGATGTTGAGTCGGTGCTGGTCACGCACCATCGCAGCTTCACCAAGGGCCTCGGCACGCGCGCCAATCCGGAGCTTTTCGGCAACGGGCTCCTTACCAGCGAAGGCGAGTTCTGGCTGCGCCAGCGGCGTCTGAGCCAGCCCGCGTTTCACCGGACACGCATCGCCGCGTATGCGGACATCATGGCTTGCGAGGCCGAACGCATGCTGGACGGCTGGCGCGACCGCGAGGAACTCGACATCCATCGCGAGATGATGGAGACGACACTCGCGATTGCCACCCGGACGCTGTTCGGAGTCGAACTGGGACCAAAAATGCCGGTGGTCGCCGACGCACTCGACGCCTTCATCCGGCAGAATGTTGGGATCAGCGTTTGGCAGTTGCTGCTCAAGCCCCCCACGCCCAAACGGCGGCGATTTCTAAAGGGTATACGGGCGTTAGACGAGATCGTGTATGGGATTATCCAGGAGCGCCGCTCCAGCGGTATAGGGGATGACCTGCTTTCGGACATGCTGCGCGCCCAGGATATCGACGGCAGCCGAATGACCGACAAGCAGCTCCGCGACGAAGTGATGACCCTTCTGTTGGCTGGACATGAAACCACCGCACTGACGCTCTCCTGGGCGTGGTACCTGCTGGCCACACATCCCGAGGCGCAGGCGAGGTTAGACGAGGAAGTGGACAAGGTGCTTTGCGGGCGCCAGCCGGACGCGTCTGACATAAGCCAACTCGGGTACACCGACAACGTCGTCCGCGAGACCATGCGACTCTACCCGCCGGCCTACGTGATGACACGCGGCGCAGCCGAAATGGTTGAGATCGGCGGCTACGTGTTGCCCGCCGAATCCAATGTGATCCTGAGCCCGTGGGTGACGCATCGCGATCCACGGTTCTTCCCCAATCCCGAAGCGTTTGAGCCGGAGCGATGGTCGGCGGAAGAGCAGACAACCCCCAAGTTCGCCTATTTTCCATTTGGCGGCGGGCCGCGTGTTTGCATCGGAAACAGTTTCGCGCTGATGGAGGCTGCGGTTTTGCTGGCCGCGGTCGCACAACGGTTTCAGATCAGCCTGGTGCCGGGATCGACGGTCGAGCCCCTGGCAAGCATCACGCTGCGCCCCAGGAACGGCGTGCATGTCCGGCTCCACCAGCGGTAACGGCAGAGTTCCGGATTTGGGAATACTGGTTACTTTAGTTTGGCAGCCCTGCATATTTTTCTGGCGCGAATATCTTCCTGACCTCTACAACGAGATCATGGAGCCAGGGGATTGCTGTCTCTGGCCGGTTCGCGCCCAGTGCGCGCTTGAGATGCTCTTTGATATTTCCCAAAATGAAACACAAGCTCGCGGAGAGGACGCGGTTTCCGACAACTGACAACTGGCGACTGGCAACTTGTAAGTCCTACTGGCAGACATGGATACGTATAACTCTATTTAGAATCAATGACGTGCGAACAATTTCCACCCAAACCATTGATTCTAAAGGGTCGTAAAAAAGACATTCTTTAGTGTTGTACAACACCATAACACCCGTATTGCCGGGAGCGTTCCCTGCATCGTTACGGTATCGAGAACAGCTTCCACCCGCCCTCGTGATAGTTGAAGATGAAGTCGATCAGGCCGGGCCCGGCGCATTTCTGATTGTGCACTTCCGCGACCAGGATGGCCTGCCGCACGCCGTTGCGGGTGGTTTCGGTTGACGCCGTACGGACCTTCTCCGACTGCGTGAGCAGCTCGCGATACGAGCACGGGGGTGTACTCGCGTCCAGCTTGATGGTCGACTGGATACACGACGAGTCGAAGAGAGTGCAATACAGCCCCTTTCGACTCGTAAGCTGGCTTTCGATTTCCGCCCGGGTATTGTGTTCCGCATCGCGACCGATGTTCACTCCGTCGTCGGGGACATACGCCAGAAACTGCTGCGCATTCCCGCTTCGCACGACCGCGAAGAATTCGCGCTCGAGAACTGCATGCGACGGACCAGGCGGTTTGGCGGAGTTGGCGCTGTCGCTCTTCGGAGGAGCCGGCTTTCCCGCACTCGACTGCGCACTGACGAGCGCCAATGCTCCGAATAGCAACCAGCACAGAACCCCTGTTCCTATTCTCATTTGCGCCGCCCGGTCGCTGGTCTCGTTTTCTTGGCGGACGACTTAGCCGCCTTGCTCTTCGCCGCCGTCTTAGGCTTGGAGTTCGCACTACGCGCACCTTCGAGTTGTTCGCGCCGTCTCTTCGGCTGCCGCTCCCACACTAGCCGGTACGACTCCGCCAGCAGTTCTCGCAGCTCGTCGTCAGGAACGGCATTCAGCGACTTCAGCGCTACCCATTGCGCCCGCGCCATGTAGGGTGCGGGAATGATGTCCGGGAGTTCGCACAATTCGGCGAAGTTCTCCGGCGTGCACTTGAAGGACAGACGCACGGGTGCAACTTCCAGCGGAACTACCGCGAACATCTTCTCATCCACCTTGAAGACCAGGTCTGCGCCCCACTGCACATTTTCCGTTGTGTGTGGGAGCCCGAGGCAGTATCGGCGCAAATCGTCAATGTCCATCATGCGCTCCTTGTGCCCCCGATTATGGCTATGTTCACACGGCGACGAGCACAGGTGACTCGTCGAAAGTGTAAACGAATGCGGTGCCACCCTGGGAATGCGGATATGCTAACTTCTAGCCTTTGTCATGTCATCTAACGTAACGCTATCGCTCGAAGGGAAAGTGGCCCTGATTACCGGTGGCTCGCGCGGCATTGGCGCCGCGACCGTGCGCCTGTTCACGGCCGCCGGGGCCAAGGTCGTCTTCAACTACGTACGTGCAGCCTCTGAAGCCGAGAAGCTGGTCGCAGAGTGCGCCCCGTCAACCTGCCATGCAGTGCAAGCTGACCTCACCAGTACCGCGACCGCCGAGCCGCTGATCAAAGCCACGGTCGATCGCTTCGGTTCGCTCAACGTGCTGGTGATCAATCATGGCGTCTGGCCCTCCGACGACACCCCGATCGACGAGATGTCCAACGAGCAATGGAGCAACACGGTGGCAGTCAACCTCGACAGCGCTTTTGCCCTGGTGAAGCACGCGGTAGCGCAGATGAAGCGCCAGCAGCGCGGCGGGCACATCGTCATGGTCAGCTCTACGGCCGCTCAGCGCGGCGAAGCCGGCCACGCCGATTACGCCGCCACCAAAGGCGCGCTGATCAGCATGACCAAGGGGCTCTCGACCGAACTGGCGCCCTTTGGAATCTACCTCAACTGTGTGGCTCCGGGCTGGATCGGTACCGATATGTCAGCCGAAGCGCTCGAAGATCCGCAGCGACGGCAGACGATCCACAACACTATCCCTCTCGGCCGCGTCGGAACGCCCGAAGAGATTGCCGCACCGATCCTGTTCCTGTGCACTCCGCACGCTGGCTTCATCACCGGCGAAATCTTCAACGTGAACGGTGGCGCTGTGCTAGTTGGATAGCCAGCTCGGCCAATGACCTATGGTCGCCTCCGCCGGACCGAACGGGCACGCTGCGGCGCTTTTGGTGTATGCTCCCCAAGTCTGCCGGGCTCTCACCGACCGTATTCCCTTCCTGGATTGGGGGGCACTTGATGAGCGGTAACACACCCAAGCGCATTGGCGACTACGAAGTCATACGCGAACTAGGCCACGGAGGCATGGGCGAAGTCTACCTGGTGCGCAACGTGCTCTCCGACCGCACCGAAGCCATGAAGGTCTTGCTTCCCAGCCTCGCAGGCCGCAGCGAGTTCGTGGCGCGCTTCATGCGCGAAATCAAGGTGCTGGCCAGCCTTGAGCACCCCAACATCGCCGCGCTGCGCACCGCGTTTACCGCCGATGACCAGTTCGTGATGATCATGGAATACGTTGAGGGCACGACTCTGGCTGAACGGCTGGAACGCGGGCCATTTTCGACCGACGATGCTCTGAACTACACCGGACAGGTGCTCTCCGCACTAAGCTACGCACATGCGAAGCACGTAATCCACCGCGACATCAAGCCCGGCAACATGATGCTCACGCCGCAAGGGGTCGTGAAGTTGATGGATTTCGGACTGGCGCGCTCGGCCGATGAAGTCGGGCTCACCATGACTGGCATGACCCTTGGGTCGCTCGATTACGCCTCGCCCGAACAGGTGCAATCGCAGCCAACCGATGAGCGCTCGGACTTGTACTCAGTCGGCGTCTCTCTGTACCAGATGGTGACCGGCCAACGCATGTTCAGCGTCACCAGCAGCTTTTCCATCATGGAGGCGCAGATCAAACAAATTCCGCGGCCGCCGATCGACGTTTTGCCTACGGTTCCCCAGGCCCTGAACGACGTCATCATGCGCGCGGTATCGAAAGACCCTGCTCAACGATTTCAGACAGCCGACGCTTTTCGTGAGACTCTGTCACAACTATCGACGGCTCCGGAGCAGCCAGCGAACCAGCAAGCGGCTGTCACCGAGTTCGTCAGGTCTCAACGCACCTTCGATCCGGGCTTCACTGTTCCCGACGCGAACGCCTCTCGCTCCTCGAGCAACCGCAATCTGTTGCTAATACTGGGAGTCGTCCTGATCGCCGCATTGCTGGCCGGAGCAGCGATCTACAAGTCGCGACAACACGGCCCACAAGAAGTAGTCGCTTCGAGCAACCCACAAGCCTCGACGCCAACCAGCGCCGGCGATTCCTTGAACGCCCAGAATCACGACGCTACGCCTCCGCAGGCTTCCCCGACACCGGGTGTAACCGAAACGCAGCCCGCGGAGACAAACGCCGCGAGTCCAAGTCCAAAGCAGCCGGCGGTCATGGCGCGCAAAGCGCAGCCTGCCAGCCAAAACCTGAGTCCGGCCCCCGCAGTTCCTGCCGAAGACGTTCAGGCGCAACAACAGGCCGCGTTGGAACGCAAACAGCAGCTCGACGCGATGGAGACCGAAATCGACCAGCTCGACAGCAGGGCCGCATCGGCCGACAGCAGCATCGACACGCTCGAACAGCAGTTACATCAAAGTGGACTGGGCCTGCGTGGCGATGTAGTCGCCAGCCGGAGCAACATGCGGACCGACATCACCAAGGCCAAGCACGCGATGGAGGCGTCCGACACGGAACGCGCGCGCCGCTACATCGATATGGCGCACCATGAACTCGAGCATCTCGAAGCGTTCCTGGGCCGCCGTTAGAACGCGCTTGGAGCAAAAACAAACGGCGCGGGTGCATCCGCGCCGGATCGTCAAAAACTGAATGTGCGGCTAGACCGCGATGGCCGACGCCTCAGGGAATCGCAGCTTGCTCTTCGTCAATGCCTTGTCGAGTATCTCCTCGATGGCAGACTCTTCCACGTTTCTGGACATCGCCAATTCGCTCACCAGCAGATAGCGGGTCCGTTCCAGCATTTTCTTTTCGCGGAAGCTGAGGGACTTGGTTTGTGCCAGAAGCAGCAGGCCTTTCAGAACGATGGCGACGTCGAGGAGGGAACCGGTTCGCATCTTATCTGAGTTTTCCTTGAACCGGTATTTCCAGTCGGCGTTGTTTTCGCATTTGCCGTCGCTCAGGAACTCGATGATCTTCGTGACCTCGCCGTTACGAACGACCTTTCTCAGGCCGACCGTTTCGACGTTCTGGCATGGCACCATCACTTTCAGGCTACTGGCTTTGATCTTGAGGAGGTAGAAGCGTTCCACTTGTGAGCCGATCGTGCGACTGCTGACCTGCTCGATTATGCCTACCCCGTGGTTGGGATAGACCACCTTGTCTCCGACACTAAAGCTGAGGCTATTCATGAGGGCCGCGCCGCTCCCCAGCGGCAGGCACAACTTCAGTCCGAGAGAGGACTCGGGTATGTATGAGTGAAGCTTACTCCTATGCCCCGAAACCGTCAATGGACGTGCATCTTCGAGGACGAGTGGATCGACGTACAGCGCACTGGCGAATCGTGATCTTAATCGGGATTGCAACAATCGCGTATAATCATTGGATGTCTTCGGGTAGCGCTTAAGTGCCCCCGAATCAGTAATCGAAGTATGCCTGAACACATCAAGAAAAAGCTCGAACAGGAAATTCAAGTCCTCGAACACGAGCTCAACCACGAACTACCGAAAGAACTGAAGAAGGCGGTGGCGATGGGCGACCTCAGCGAGAATGCTGAGTATCACATGGCCAAGCAGCGGCAGGAGTTCGTTCGCGCCCGCCTGGGCCAGCTCAAGAGCCGCATGGCTGACCTCTCTCTGGTCAATATGGCCAACATTCCGAAAGACAAGGCCGCAATCGGCTCGACCATCCTGGTTTTCGACTCCTCCAAGGGCGAGGAGATCGAGTACAAGCTGGTCACCAGCGAGGAGTCCGACGTAACCAAGGGACTCATCTCCACCACCTCACCGATCGGCCGCGCCCTCTTGGGCAAAAAAGTCGGCGACGTCAGCGAAGTGGTCACCCCCAACGGCAAGCGCGAACTTGAGGTCCTCAAGCTGATCACCATTCATGACGAGGCGTAATGACCTGGACCAGCGCAGTCGGGCGATCAAGCAAGTGGTTGCTCTACAAGATTGTCCACGGCCTGGCTCTCACCCGCATCTCGCCTAACGCCCTCACCTTCATCGGACTGCTGATCAACGTCGTCGCCGGTTTTCTTTTTGGCTACGCCAACGCCGAAAACCAGCGCCGCATGTTTCTCTACGCCGGGCTGGTGATCATCGGCGCCGGCATTTTCGATATGGTGGACGGCCGCGTCGCTCGCGCCACCAACCAGGTCACGCAGTTCGGCGGCTTCTTCGATTCCGTGATCGACCGCTACAGCGATGTCGCGTTGTTCTTTGGATTGCTGGTGTATTACGCCCGCGCCAATCGCTTCTTTTACGTGGTAATGGTGGCGTTCGTCATGGTCAGCTCGGTGATGGTCAGCTACACCCGCGCCCGGGCCGAGTCCCTCGTGCAATCCTGCAAAGCGGGATTCATGGAGCGACCGGAACGCATCGTGCTGGTCATCATCGGCGCGCTCTTCAACCGCATGGGGCCTGTCCTCTGGGTGATCGCAGTGTTGAGCACCATCACCGTCATCCACCGCATCCGTTACACCTATCAGCAGCTAAGCCTTATCGAGCCGCGGCCCACTCCGGTTGCTCCCGATCCCCTGAAATTCGAAGAAATCGTCGGCTAGCCGGATACCATCTTGCGCTTGCGATTACGCACGCCGGACATATCAACCTTGAAGCCGTCGCGAGCGATGCCGAACTCGTCGCTGTGCCGCACGTAGGATGCGACCTCCGCGCTGTGAATGATGTTCTTGCTTGGCAGGCACGCGATGTTCGGACACGAGCCGCCGATGTACTTGCGGTCGATGATTGCGACGCGATTTCCTTCGCTGGCGAAGGTCCCATGCCGCAAGTGTCGCTCCAGTACCGCCGCCCAGGATCACGATGTCAAACTCTTCCGGCTGCGTCTTCGATACATTGGCTGATGGACTTTTTTCGCTGCTCATGCGACTTTTCCTTTCCGGGCGACAGGTTCACTCTTGGCTTGCATTGCTTTCATGAGGGCGGCAGACGATGCTCCTTCCAGCGACAGTCCGTAGCCAACTTCACGCACGATGCGCTCCTTCAACGGTTGAATAAAGTGGATACGGGTGTTGCGGCGCGTCACCTCGGGAGCCTTCAAGTACAACTCCGCCAATTCCCGTGCCCGACTGAGGGCCTTACCGTTCGGCACAACTTCGGCAACGACTCCCCATTCGTATGCGGTACGCGCCGCCAGCGGCTGTGGGTTCAGCAGGAACGCCTCCGCTCGTCCCGCTCCGGCGCGATAACTCCAGGTGGTAAAGATTCCGTCTCCGGGTGCAACGCCTGCGGAGAAGTGGGCCACATCCTGGAAGGTCGCACCCTCCGCCGCCACAATTACACTAGCAAGCAGCGCGTAGTCTGAGTGCACATGGGCACGTCCCTCGATCGCCGCGATGACCGGCACGCGTATGTTGGCTATGTTTTCCAAAGCCTGAACGCCTTCGTCGTGAACCTGGCTCCAAACCCCGGGATCGGCGACATCGCCGAAAGAGGACCAATCGACATCAGTAATGAACTCCCCACCTGCACCCGTGAGGATTACGATCTTGTTCGCTCGATCTTGCGAAATCCGGTAGAAGGCATCGACAAGTTCCGTGTGAGATGGCGCGGACATAATGAACGGGCCGCCGTTGATGTGGAACTCAGCAACGAGCACACCTTTGTCGTCTCGGGTCAGCTTTAGGTTGTGATAAGCAGTGAAGTAGTCACTTTGAAGTTGCATTGTACTCTCCTCTCTGGTTTGGTTGGTCCGCTGCGGGCGAATCCCAGTGATTAGAATCCGCAACCTGCCTGAGAGTTGCAGGACGGATGGTCCGTTCACCACCGTTCTTGACCCGATTCCCCCCTCGGCCCTGTAGAAATTTCGAATTCATGCTCCTTGCGCCATGTGCGTTTTGAAACAGCGTGGCAAGACTCAATTTTGATCCTGAGCGAGTTGTCGGCAATCCGGCAGTGATGGCGAAGTGCGGTGGAGCTAATAGGTGTTATGAAATCGCTATAGTGCGCGCAATCACTGATCAGATCGTCGTCAATGCCATGGACGACTTAGGTGTTGCTGTCACACGGCGAGGCACATGCAAGACCTGCTACATTCCCCTAAGCACTCGCCGCGCCTGCTCCCAACGCCTTTCCGCAATAGGGGCACACCGAATATTCGTGGCCGACCGCGCGTCCGCACGAACCACATGCAGGCGAAAGTTCACACCCGCACTTGGCGCAGAAATGGAAGTCTTTCTCCACCCTATCCCCGCACTTCGGACAATACTGTATCAGCGGCTTGCGCAGCAGGAAGTAAACCAGGAAGCCCAGGCAATTGGGAATGAAGATCACCATCAGGGTCCACAGCACCTGGCCCATGTCGCGGCGCTTTGCGTCCTGGTTGACGTACCCGACCAGCAAAAAGTAAATCGATAAGACGGTTCCCGTCAGTACGCTGAGCAACACCCGCACCGGAAAAGGCGGCGAGTGTGGGTCGTGGTGAGGAACGACATACAGAAATACCCCAAACATCACCACAAAGCCGGCCCCGCAAAACAAGTACATAAACTTGGGAATGATTGCGAATTCTTCGCTGAAAGTAGACTTACGCTGGGTCATTGGATCCCTCTCTGACGATCTTTCATCAGTAACTGCATTACACTTCCCTCAAACTTCGACTCAGGGAACTCCACCAGCAGTACCCCGAGCAGGATCGCCGGCACCAGCCAGAAAAACACCACCCCTGGTCCGACGATCGACGACGGCAGGCTGAAGCGCTCAACCATCCAGCCGCCGACCTTCCACCACGCCCACGCCGATAGCGTCGAGAACATGACGCCCATGGCGAAGGAAATCGCGATCAGAAATCTGCGCGAGTCCCGCTCCCGCAACTGGACGGCGCGTGCGTGGACGCGTGCCCGGGTCGATTCCACCAGCGAACCTGTCGCCATTACCGTGAACGACCGCATCGCCCGTTCGGCGCCGCTTAGCGCGAGCTCGTACTGCGAGCAGTCTTCGCATGCTGCAAGGTGCGACTCAAGCCAGCGGGCCTCTGTCTCGGACACGCCTTCCACCTCGCGCCGGTTTATCAGATCAACCGCGCGATCATGTTCGTGGCCGTTCATTCGGGGCCTCCCATCAACGCCGGACGCAGCGCGATCACGCCCCGGTACAGCCGTGTCTTCACCGTTGCCAGTGGAATGTTGATCAATTTGGCGATCTCCTCTAACTTCATCTGTTCCTGAAAGCGCAGCGCCAGCACCTCGCGAAAGATCGGAGGAATCTGCTCCAGCGCCGCCTGAATCCGCGCTTTGTCTTCCAGTGCAGAAACTTGCTCGAAGGGCGACGGCCGGTCCGACACCGGCTCAAACGGAGCCGCATCCTCGGCATCGCGCATCTCGTCCAGGCTCGCCGGGCGGCGCTTCCGCAGATGATCGATCGCCACGTTGTGCGCAATCGTCATCAGCCAAGTCGCGAACCGGCTCTTGCCGTCGTACTGGTGGCCCTTCTCCAGCACCCGTATCCAAGTCTCCTGGAACAGGTCCTCGGCGGTGGCGCGGTCGCCCGTCAGGTGTATCAGGTAACGCAGCAAGCGGTGCTGATACTGCTCGATAAGCGCATCGAGCACCTCGGGATCGCGCCGGCGCAAGCCGGTGGCAATTTGGGCCTCTTCGGTTTCCATCGTTGCTAACGCACTGAATGCAGCGGCGACCATACTATCGGGATATACGGACTGGAACGGCAAAAAGACTCAGGGAGCCGTCAGGGGGGCAATGCCATGAACGATTTGCAGAAGGAGCACGCTGTTACCTAGGGTGTGACCGACGATGCCGGGCCAGGTGTTCTTGCGGTCCTGGGCCACAAATGCCAGGGCGCAGCAGGTCGGTATCATCCGCACCATATCCCAAAGAGTGAATTGGAAGAACAGGTGAAAAGCGGCCCACAACACTCCGTGAACCAGCCAGGCCCATCTGCCGTGAGAGAGCTCCTGCCTTGGAAGCAGGTACCCGCGCCACCAGAGCTCTTCGCCTGCGATGTTTCCCACCAGCAATACCACGACGTAATACCCCGCAACCCACCAGCGGCCTCGCAGGGGAATCCCCATGAACGTTGCTGGCCCGAACTGGCCGAGGAAGTCGCGCAGATCGGCCGGCTCCGAATGCAGCGGTATGCGACTCAGCCACGGCTGGGTTTGCCAAATGGCCCAAGTGGCCGCCAGAAACACAAGCAGACCAACGAATCTCCAGCGCATCTTGCGTGAATCGTTGTGCTCCATCGCGATCGCCACACCGGCGAGCAGCAGCGTCAAGATCTGCGAATAACGCCCACCGACCATGAAAACGGCCAACGCGGCGGTCCAGAGCCACGCTGTCCGGTCGAGAGCGCCCAGACGGAATCGCTGGCTAAGCTGCTTCCACGTAAGCCCGCGACCCTCAGCGCGAAAGGCAACCAAAGCCGCCACAACCAGCAGCAACATGGGCAAAGCGAGAACGACGTTGTAAATCAGGAACCACGAAGCTCCGGCTCGCCGAAGCATCGGCATTGCAACGTATAGGCTGGCGAAAAAGAAAAGCGAGGTTGCCGCGAAGATTGGGATCGATACCCGTAGCGGAGCCGGAGTCAGGCCTGAAGCTTGCTGTGCGCTCATATGGGCAGTGGCGCTCATCGGAAACCAGGATTCGCATCATAACTCGCTTTTCGCCGCCGCCTGCAGCCATGCGCCAGGTGCCCCACGTTCACGTCCTCCTTTGGATGTTAACGTGGGCGGCATGGGACCTGCGCAAGTCCAAATGGTTAGCGAAGTCGAATGCGATCATTCTTAGGTTAGTCGGTTGCCCTTTCTCGCTGGCCTGTACGATAGGCGGACTTTGGGAGTATCATGTGGGTCCTTTCACCCAAGCCGAGGACGACATGCAAGTTTTCCGACTCGCCGCGATTATCTGCTTGCTCACAACTCTCTCTGTGGCGCAGAACGTGATTGACGCACGCGGTAAGTCATATACCGAGATAGCCCGCTACCAGGCGCGAGTTGAATTTAGTGGTAATCCTCGCGAACAGAAAATTCTTAGCGGGATAGTCACTATCACCGGCTCGACGAACCTGACACCGGGAAGCCCGTTCGATTACGAACTGCTGGTCACAAATGACTCGAATGCGTCTGTCGTGATTCCGCAAAGTTTCGACTGGAAAGAAATTGACGATGGGCAGGCAAGGCAAAGCTTCGTGCGAGCGACCTTGCTTGTGCAGGCGGAATGTCTCAAATACACCGACGACGTACTGGATCATGTTGTGCTCTACGGTTCGCCCGAAAAACCGGAAACGGAAGTCACGCTCAAGATAGGCGACTCGGTGCGCATTCTTGGCTCCGGTTTAGTGCCGCTTCACCCGAACCTGCGTTGTCAGTCGCAGGCCGCGGCCATGGTCCGTGTCAACTTTGAAGTTTATGGCATGACGTTGAAGCGCGAACCCGAACCAGCCATCCCTGATGCCTACTCGATGGATGAGCAATTACTCGTAGTTGCGAACGGCAGGAAGCAATACCCCATTATTTATCCGCCTTAGGCAGCCAGGTGCTCCAGCTTTGCGCCGCTCCTTTGGAGCGTCTCGAAACCAGAGAGTGAAGCCACGATGAGAACGGAATTGCTGCGATTCAACGGCGGTGTCAAGCGGGATCCCGCCATCGATGCCTGGATGAAAGAGCATGCAGGTGAATTAGGAGCCATCGCGCATCGGTGGTTTGAGGCGATGCGAAAATGCGGCGACGAAGTCCGGGAGCTTCTGCATGACGGCTGTCCGGTTGCCTGTCTGGGAGATGCGCCCTTCGGCTACGTGAATGTATTCACCTCGCACGTAAACGTGGGTTTCTTTCAGGGCGCAGCGCTGCCGGATCCGGCCCGCTTGTTGCAAGGCACAGGAAAGTTCATGCGCCATGTGAAGCTGAGACCGGGCACGCCCACAAACGCCGCAGCCCTAAGCAGGCTCATCGAAACGGCGTACTCGGACATAAAGGCGCGCGTCGAACACGGCTAGCCGGGCCGGTGGGAGTTGATCGAGATCGCCCGATTGTTTTTCCACCTTAATTAAATTGATCCGTGAAGATCCGTGTAAATCCCTGGTTGATTTTGCTTTGTATTGTTGTCCTTGTCCGATCCGCGTCCTCCGCGCCCTCCTTGGCTGCCGTTTCTAGCCACTATTCACTAACCACTATCCACTTCTTCCTCCCCCGCTTCCTTCCTGATTTACAATCATCTATTCGTTTAGAGCACTCATAACTCACAATAGAACGGAGCAACACCGTGGCTGACACTATCTACGATGTAGCCATCATCGGTAGCGGGCCCGCAGGGTACACTGCGGCCATCCGCGCCGGGCAACTAGGCCTGAAGGCCGCCATCATCGAGAAAGACCCCTACCTCGGCGGCACCTGCCTGCACGTTGGCTGCATCCCCACCAAAGCACTGCTGTTTAACGCCGAAGTCTATGACCACGTGAAGGATGGCGCGACTCTGGGCTTTGAAAACACCGCCGGAGTCACCCTCAACTGGCCGACCATTCAGAAGCGCAAGCAGGGGATCGTCGACAAGCACACCAAGGGCCTGTCATTCCTGATGAAGAAGAACAAAGTCACCGTCATCGAGGGCTACGGCAAGCTAACCGGCCCGGCCAGGGACGGCATCCATACCGTCGAAGTCGAGGGGAAGCGTGGCAAGTCAACCATAAGCGCCAAGAACGTGATCCTCTCAACCGGATCGGTGGCGCGCATGCTCCCCGGACTCACGGCCGACGACCGCATCCTGAGCAACATCGAAGTGCTGAGCCTCGACAACATCCCGAAATCGCTGATCGTGATCGGCTCCGGGGCCGTAGGTGTCGAGTTTGCCAGCATTTACAAGTCCTTCGGCACCGACGTTACCATTCTCGAAATGCTGCCCCGCTACGTGCCCGTGGAAGACGAAGAAGTCTCCAAGGAGTTGATGCGCGTCTACCGCAAGCGCGGCATCAACGGCTTCGTGAACGCCAAGGTTGAAAAGGTCGAGCGCACCAAAGACGGCGTTGCCGTGACCTTCACCGTGGACGGCAAGCAGCAGAAGCTGGAAGCCGACAAGGTGCTGATCGCTGTCGGACGCGCACCGGTCACCGAAAATATCGGGATCGAGAAGACCAAAATCGAAGTCGACCGCGGCTTCGTGAAAACCGATGAATATATGCGGACCGCCGAACCCGGCATTTATGCCATCGGCGATATTGCTATGGGCTATCCGCAACTGGCCCACGCAGGAGCGATGGAAGGCATTGTCGCCGTCACCCACATCGCGGGCAAGCCGGCCAAGCCGATCAACAAGTCGCGCATTCCTAACGCGACGTACTGCCATCCTGAGATCGGCAGCGTCGGCCTGACCGAAGCCAAGGCCAAGGAACTGGGGTACGACGTAAAGCTCGGCAAGTTTCCCTTCACCGCCAACTCGCGCGCCAGCATTGTTGGTCAGCACGACGGATTCGTGAAGATCGTCACCGATGCCAAGCACGGCGAAATCCTCGGAGTGCATATCATCGGCCCAACCGCGACCGAGTTGATCGCCGAATCCGTGGTCGCACTAGAAATGGAGTGCACGGCGGAAGACCTCGCCAACATCATCCACGCGCATCCCACATTGTCTGAGGCGATGCTGGATGCGTCGAACGCCGTCTTCGACATGCCCATCAACACCTAGACAAAAAAACCAAGTCCTTTATTTTTGTCATTCCTCGCGGCCTTCAGGCCGCGGGGAATCTGCTTTTCGACTTTTTCAGCAGCCGCTAAAGCCGTTATTCATTCACCAGGGAGGCACCGGAACACTGAGTTGAACTGACTTTTCTCAGTGTCCCCCGTGCCTCTGTGGTGAGTTGCTTTCTTCACTGACAATCGGCAACTTCTTATCACGCACATCCGTGACCCACGTCCTATGCGACGTTCTCAACCCGCCCTACACTTCCACACGAAGGATGAGGGAGAGCTGTTGTCCCAAGAGCCGGCAGCCTGACACCGTTCCATCCTCAGCAAGGTGGCTCGACCTGTGATGGGTCATGACGCTTCTTCTCGATTTCTTGCCCGTAGATCTGCCAAAATCGCCGCCCATCCGGACGAAATCTTCCCTAACCTTTTTATTAAGAGGACTTTGCCTATAACTCAAATGTTTGGAGGAACTTACAGCCAATCGTGCTGTAAATCCTTTGTTTTCAGGAACAGGGGGAGGAGTACCCTGTTACACTCCTCCACTTGGCAGGAGAATCTATGAACAACCGCAGGTTCATCGCGCAGGTCACGTTCTTGTGCTGCGTCTTACTGTGTGGGTCCTCATCGGTCGTGTTGGCGGAAGATGCTGCCCCCAAATGCGCACCGCCCCAGACCGACAGCAGCTTCGTCGACGAACACGGCACGACACACGTCACGCGCGTGGTTCCCGTGCCCGATGACGTAAGCCCCGAGGCGCAAAAGACACTTTCCGAGCCTCGGTCGGACATCCAGGAACCCTACGATCTCGCCAAGGACCGCGCCCAGGCTGATGGCTGGCAGACGAATGGCGGCGAGCAAATGCGCAAGGTGTACCCGGTCAACATCGCGAAAGAGACCATTGCAGGCGTCCCCACGCTGATTGTCACGCCGCCGACTATCCCCGCAGCGAAGCAGAATCGCGTGCTGATCAACATTCACGGCGGAGGCTTCACGGCCGACTGGGGATCGAAGATCGAATCCATCCCCATCGCCAACCTCACCCAAACTAAGGTTGTCGCTGTCCTTTATCGTCTCGCTCCCGAAAACCCCTTTCCCGCCGGAGTGGACGACACGGTTGTCGTGTACAAAGAACTCCTGAAGACCTACAAACCGCAAAACGTCGGGATTTACGGCACCTCCGCAGGCGCCATCCTGACGGCTGAGGTCGCCGCGCGAATTCGCCAGCTTGGCCTTCCAATGCCCGCCGCATTAGGCATCTTCTCCGGCGGTGGAGACTTCCGCAAATTCGGCGACTCCAGCTTCATGTATGGACTGTGGGGGCTGTCGGGGCCGTTCTTCCGCTGGACTGGCAAACATGACACGGAATACAGCGGCGCTACCGACCTGAAAGACCCGATACTGTCACCCATCTATTCCGACCTGAAAGGCCTTCCGCCGACACTGTTCCTCACCAGCGGACGTGATCTGCTGCTCAGCAACACGGTGAACTTGCATCGCGCATATGCGCATGCCGGAGTGAACGCCCAGTTGGTCGTCTTTGACGGTCTGACGCACGCCTTCTGGAATGAGTGGGAACTGCCCGAGTCAAAAGAAGCCTACGGGTTGATCACCGATTTCTTCAACCAGCAGTTGGGGAAGTAGAACAGGAACCATGCGATCTCAGATCAATTTAGCGGTGAGGACAAGTTGCTTGCTTGCGTACAGAAAAAAGCCGCGGTGCAATCTCGCGGCTGTGTGATTCTTACGGACATTCTTACGAACTTTGTTGAGTGCTATGCGGCCTTCTGCGCCGGGTTCTTCAGCACATCGATGGCCTTCTTCAACTGGTCATCGGGCGCAGCCTTCTTTTCCTTCTCCTGCTGTTTGTCGTCGGGCTGCGCGTTCTCGTCTTCGTCAGGAACCAGGAAGTCATCATTGCTGTCCGCCACCAGGACGTTCGGCGTGATCGCAGTATCCTGCAGCGCTTTCCCCGAAGGCGAATAATACTTGGCCACCGACAGCATCAGCGCTGCTCCATCGGGCAGCTCGATAACCTTCTGGATCGACCCCGACCCAAAGGTCTTGTCGCCTACAACGTCGCCGCGAGCGTTCTCCATGATCGCCGCCGCCACCAACTCCGCCGGACCAGCCGTCCCGCGATTCACCAGCACAACCAGCGGAATCGTCGCCGCAACCGCCTTCTGCGGCTCGGCATTAAATGTCTGCTTCGGATAGGTCTGGCCCTGCAGGTACGAAATCGTCCCGTGATTCAGGAAGAGGTTCGCGGTGGCAATACCTTCATCCTCGTCGCCGTCACCCGAATTGCGCAGATCAAGCACCAGCTTGGTGGCCCCGGTCTTCTCCAGCGCCTTGAGTTTGGCGGCGACTTCCTGCGAACGTCCCTTGGGGAAGTCGTCAATCTTGATGTAGCCAATGCCGTCCTCGAGCATCTTGTCGCCCACCGGAGGATCGCTGACGATCTCGCGCGTGATCGCGGTCTTCACCGGCGCGGCCTTGCGCGGCCGAACCACCGACACGTTGACGACCGAGCCGGGTTGTCCGCTCAAGATGCCGTCGATCTCGGCCAGCGACATGTCGCGCGTGCTCTTGCCCTCGATCGCCTCGATGATGTCACTGCTGTCCACGCCGGCCTTATCGGCGGGCCCGCCCGGAATCACCGACACCACGGCTGCATACCCGAACCGCTTCGACAGCGTCGCTCCGATCGTCGCCTTGCCCTCGTTCTTGCGCTGCTTGTAGTCCTTGTACTCGGCGGGATCGAGATAGCTGGAGTTGGCATCGAGCGATTCCAGCAGCCCGTGCAACGCGCCGTTGGTGACCGACGGAACATTGGGTTCCTCGACATACTCGGTGCGGATGCGCGACAGCACCTCGCTGTACACGCCGAGCTGGCGGTACGATTCGTCGTTGCTGGTGCTGGCCTTTACGCCCAATCCACCGGCCACGACCAGCGTGGCCAATAGGAACGAAAGACCTAAAACGATGAGCTTGGTAGTTTTCGACATGTGTGAAATACGCTAATTCGCTGGAAGTTACGGTCGCTGTCCGGAGCTGCGTTGTTCAATTATACATCTGCTTGGATGCCCGGTTCATTGCCCAGATGCGCGAATTCCGTGCCACTTAAGTGCACTGATTTCCCGCATCCTGTCAGCAACTTGGACGGCCCGGCGCGGCGAAAGTCATCTATTCACTAGCCACCATCCACTTCTTTCTGTGATTCAACTCACGGGGCTCGCTCCACCTACCCTGCTATATTCCATAGTTTGGGAGTCCCCATGCCCCGTAATTTCGACCAGTCCCGCGCGCTCCAGAAGCGCGCCGAGCAGTTCTTTCCCGGAGGCGTGAACTCGCCCGTCCGCGCGTTCGGCTCGGTCGGCGGAGATCCGCCCTTCCTCGTTCGCGGCGAAGGCCCCTACGTCTGGGACGCCGACGGCAACCAGTACATCGACTACGTAGGCTCCTGGGGACCGCTGATCCTCGGCCACGCAGTGCCTGACGTGATCGACGCGGTCATTCATGCCGCCCGCAAGGGCACGAGCTTCGGCGCTTCGATTCCCACCGAGGCCGACCTGGCGGAGCTGGTCACCGAAGCTTTCCCGGTGGTCGAGAAGCTGCGTTTCGTCAGCTCAGGCACCGAAGCGACGATGTCAGCCATCCGCCTGGCCCGCGCTTATACCAAGCGCAAGGTCATAATGAAGTTCGAGGGCTGCTATCACGGACACAGCGACACGCTGCTAGTGAAGGCCGGTTCCGGCGTCGCCACTCTGGGCATCCCCGGCTCCGCGGGCGTGCCGGAAGAGTTCGTCGAGTTCACCCTGGCCCTGCCCTATAACAACCTCAACGCGGTCGAGGAGGCCTTCGCCAGGTTCAAGGACAAGATTGCCTGCGTCATCGTCGAGCCGGTGGTGGGCAACATGGGATGCGTGCCCCCGAATCGCGGCTACCTCGAAGGCCTGCGCGCGATTACCGAGCGCGAAGGCGCTCTTCTCATCCTGGACGAGGTAATGACCGGCTTCCGCCTGGCGTTTGGGGGGGCGTCCGAGCTGTACAACATCAAGGCCGACCTGGTGACGATGGGCAAGATCATCGGAGGCGGCTTGCCCGTCGGCGCGTACGGCGGCCCGGCGAAGATTATGGACCTGATCGCGCCCCTTGGCCCCGTCTATCAGGCTGGAACGTTAAGTGGAAATCCGCTGGCCATGGCTGCCGGCATCACTACTCTAGGCATGTTGAAAGACAATCGCCGCCAGTACTATCGCCAGCTCGACGAATACACGTTGGACCTGGTCGCAGGCGTTCTCGCTGCGGCAAAGTCCATTGGTGTCGCGATGACCGCCAACTGCGTCGGCTCTATGTTTACCTTTTTCTTCACCGACAAACACGTCACCGATTGGGAGAGCGCCTCGAGCTGCGACACTGCCAAATTCGGCCGCTTCCACAACGCCATGTTGAATGCCGGAATCTGGCTGCCCCCCTCACAGTTCGAGGCGGCGTTTCTCAGCGTGGCCCACACGCCCCAGCACATCGAGCAGACCGTCGCCGCAGCGAAAGAATCGCTGAAGCAGGTTTAGAGCAATTTCAGCGGGCTGAGTTCGAGGTGTTGTAGTGTTGTAGTCGGGTATAACACCGAATTTTCTTTTTTATGCGGTTGTTTAGAATCAGTCGGTTAGGCGGAAATTGTTCGCAACTGATTGATAAATAAGTTAGTTATAGCTATCCATGTCATAACAAAGATAGTTACGACCCGTTATTTTCGCCATTTCTTCGCTAATCAGTGATTTTGGGCTACTTCGAGCCCTTTTTCTTTCTCCTAACAATCGACGACGCCAAGGGGTTCTTCGCCGACCGTCGACCTCGACGTCGGGAGGGTGCTTTAGAGTTTTCAAAGAGCCAAAACGCTCCGCGTACTGGGCGCGGTCGCGGGCAAAGACAGCTCTCCCTTGCCTCACGATACTTTCTTACAGGGCGGGAGACGAGTTGCGATAGGACGGCGGACACATCACCTCGTGACAAGCGGAGGTGGAGTCCGGCCTTTGAATTTCAAAACCCGGTTCACCACGGCGAGCGGGGTGGTTTTACGATCCCACAATCCACCTACCCGTTCCCGGTGTGAGATTGGGTGTGACTATGGCCTGTTCGCGACAGCAATCACCTAGGGGTTCGACTGGCGTTACAGATCAACTTCCCACGAGTCGACATATCGTTACCTGATCTGGTGTCGGTCAATGAATTGGCGATTTATCGTCAAGGAGAACGCGCCAATCCTTCGGCGATAGTTCGCTAATATCAAAGAAGTCAATTTTGCCTCTGCCCCTATGGCAGGACCGGAAAGCAGTGTTATCAAACCGCAGACTCTTGAAGCAGCGTCTCAATTTTCGAATCCAGTTCACGAGCGACAACGAGAGCCTCTGGGCTTCCGTACGAAGCCAGAAGACTGGCCATCCTGTCATACGACAAGTGCACGCCATCGGCGCGTTCATCCACCAGTATCGTAACCGGCGCGTAAGAGCCCGCGTCCGGAACATGCTTGGCCATCTCCATCATGATGAGTGGATTGCCAATGACAAAGCGGATAATCCTGGGTGCATCGCGACCCGTTTCTTTGCGTATAACTGCGCCGTGATCAAGCTGCATAAACCGCATCAGGCCGGCTTCGCTCAAGCCCTTCTCGACCGCACGTTTCAGCTCGGCAAAAGAGTGCGCCTCATGAGTTGATCTCGCGAATTCAGCCATATCGGGATGACCAACGGCGGCGTTAACAGCTGCCACCACTTGATCAAACGGCTTGGAGGAGATCAGGGTGAATCGCTCGATCTCGATTTTTCTTATCATCTCGAAGCTCCTTCCAGTCGCCGGAAACGGCCGGGAGCGACCGGAGGTCACGGAAGTTGCTGATGTAGAAATTCGCTTGTCCGGCCGTTGGCGAGCGCTGCCGCGCGCGGCGGCATTGTAGTGTGTCCCATTGTGCCGAGAGAAGGCATGATTCTGACCTGGATAGCTGTACACCGTCGCATTTGGTTTCGTAGCAAGTGCCGCTTTAATCTCCGCTTGTGCAGCCTTGGAAATGAACTCATCCTCCTCGGCCAGATGCATGAGAATGGGCGCATGAAGCCCATTGACCTCTCCCAGATATTTCTCAGTATCGGCGCCGTGATACCAGACCGCGGCGTCGATGCCGTCGTTACGCACGGCTGTCATGAAGACCATCAGCGCGCCGAGGCAATAGCCGAGCAAGGCAACCTTGCCGTTGCATTCCGGGAGATTGCGTGCTGCGTCGATGGTGTACTTGATGTCCTTTACGCCGGCATCTCTATCATAAGCCGAATAGAGACGAAGGCCGTGTTGCCAGTCGGCTTCGGAGGTGACGTTCAGGTCGACGCCCGGCTCCTGCCGCCAGTACAGGTCTGGAGCGACTGCGAGGTAGCCTTGTTCCGCCAATTCATCACAGTGCTTGCGAATGTCGGCGTTCACCCCGAACAGCTCCTGCAGAACGACAACGGCGGGAGCCGGCGAGGTTTTCGGTCTTCCGATATAGGCGCCAAATGCGACGCCCTGTCCTTCGACGGTGATGTGATCGTTCATTGTGTTCTCCTCAGACGACGACATTCACCTGGGCCTCCGCCGATGTCGTCGCCTGGATCGGCGGACGCCCACTATCGAACGGGCCGGGGTTCAGCCGGCGGCACGCATGACGACCGCAGAGGTGGCAGCCTCTTCGATGAGCTTGGCTGTTTCCTTCGGGCGAGACATGTAGGCGACATGGCTCGCCTTCACTTCGACCGTCTTGGCCTTGGCGCGCTTCGCCATCATGCGCTCCTGGTCCGGATTGATCGACCGGTCTTCGGTGGCCACCATGTACCAGGTGGGCTTGTTCTTCCAGGCGGGATTCGTAACCTTATGGGTGAACGAGTCGGTGGAGATCGGCACCTGCGATATAGCCATGAATGCCGCCTTCTCCGGTGGAATGTCCGCTGCGAAGTCGGCCGCGAAATGCGCCTCGTCTATCCACCAGTTGTCATTGCTGTCCGGCTTGAACGCCTTGGACGCTTGCGGCAGGGCCTGTTCGATCGACGCACAGCTCTCACCTTCATCGAGAGCAAATGCGGCAATATAGACAAGCGCCGCAACGTTTGGATGATTGCCGGCCTCGGTGATGATGGACCCGCCATAACTGTGGCCCACGAGAACCACCGGGCCGCCCATGGCGTCGATTGCGGCCTTCGTGTACTTTTGGTCGTCGGCGTACGAGGTCTCGGGGGGCTGCGCCACCGACACCTTGTACCCATCATTCTTGAGGATGTTAGCGACGGCTTCCCAACCGGAGCCGTCTGCGAATGCACCATGCACTAGAACCACGTTCTTGATCATTGTTGTTCTCCTCTTTGCTTTCAGTTCCTTTCACATGTATCGGCTCTTGTAAGCCGACGTCGTTCGGGCGACATAAGGGCCGGTCACAACGGTTCCCGATGGTCTTCCGGTTGACTTCTCTCCTGCAGCATCCATTCCCTGATGTAAGCCGAACAGTGCAGGATCGAGACGCCTGCCGACTCACATGTATTGAGAAAACGAATGCCTTCGAGATCGATGAGATCCAATTCCTCCAAATCCAAAACGATTGGCGATTCGCAACGCTCGATTTCGGTTTTGACTTGCTCCAGGTGCCCAACTCGAAATTCGCCGCTGAGCCGAATCCCCCCTTCGACCTGTTCAATCCGCAGCGTCATTTTCTCCAGCTCCGGAAGACAGTGACGGCAGTGCAAGTCTCAGACCATTTGCAATAGCGTGTTACAGTTGAACTTAGACTGGCACATCGTCCTGATTTTTCAGGAATTCACTTTTGATCAGGGAAAGACGACCCAGCTTATAATCGCCCGATGCCTTCTGTGACACGCCCGCGATCCCAAGAGGCGCTTAAGAGCGCGCTGGACGAACTAAAGAACTCGGAAAGGAAGCTTCGGCAGGTGATCGACACGATCCCCACGCTGGCCTGGTGCAATCTGCCGGATGGTTCGAACGAGTTCCTTAACAAGCGCTGGCATGAGTACGCCGGCCTGTCTCGAGAAGAGTCGCGCGGTTGGGGTTGGCAAAATGCGATCCATCCCGAGGATCGAGCGCCATTGACAGAGAAATGGCGAGGACTCTTGGTCATAGGTGAACCCGGCGAAATGGAAGCGCGTCTCCGCCGCCATGACGGAGTGTTTCGCTGGTTTCTCATGAGGGTTGAGCCGCTACGAGACGAGACTGGAAAGATTGTCAGGTGGTACGGAGCATGCACCGATATCGAAACCCTCAAGCAAACAGAAGCGAAGCTCCGAGAAGATGAACGCGAGCTTCGTCGCATCACCGACTTAATACCGCAGGCGATTGTCGTCCAGGATCCCTCCGGTACCCCCATCTACGCCAACCAAGCGACGCTCGACTACACCGGTCTGGCCGCGGACGATGTGATTGCTCCACATTTTCGGGAACGGATCTTCCACTCTGACGACCTGGAGAGATTACGCGAGGAGCGCAATGTTGCTCTAGGTCGTGGGGTTCCGTTCGAAATCGAGCAGCGGGCTCGTCGGAAAGACGGCCAATATCGTTGGTTTCTTATTCGTTACAACCCCTTCCGAAATGACCACGGGCAAGTGACCCGCTGGTACGCAACTGGAACTGACATCGATGACCGCGTCCGGGCGGAGGAGAGGACACGCAATGAAAACCTGGCGTTGCGAGAGCAAATCGATCGTGACTCGATGTTCGAGGACATCGTCGGCTCCTCGGAAGCGCTACGGAAGGTGTTACGCCAAATCGCTAAGCTAGCTTCTTCCGATTCGACAGTCTTGATTCTCGGCGAAACCGGTACAGGAAAGGAGCTGATAGCTCGCAGCATCCACAAGCGATCCAATCGCGCGGATCGAGCATTCATCGGCGTGAATTGCGCTGCAATCCCACAATCGCTGATTGCTTCCGAGCTTTTCGGTCACGAGAAGGGTGCCTTCACCGGCGCAACCCAACGACGCCTCGGACGCTTCGAATCGGCCAACGGCGGGACAATTTTTCTGGACGAAGTTGGCGACTTACCTCCCGAGATCCAAGTCGCGCTGTTAAGGGTTCTGCAGGAGCGTGAAATCGAACGCGTGGGTAGTAGTAAGACCATTCCCATCGACGTCAGGGTAGTAGCGGCTACTCATCGTGATTGAACGCGCTCGTGGCCGAAGGAAAATTCCGTGAAGATCTCCTATATAGACTGAATGTGGTGCCTATCGATGTGCCGCCGTTGCGCGAACGCGTAGCTGACATTCCCTTGTTGGTTGAGTATTTCATCGACCGCTTCGGCAAGAAAGCTGGAAAGAAATTCAGAACGATCGACAAGAAGAGTCTTAGACTATTACAGGCATACGACTGGCCTGGGAACATTCGCGAACTACAAAACGTAATTGAGCGTGCCCTAATTCTGTGCGAGGGCGAAACCTTTTCGGTAGACGAGACCTGGCTTCGGGGGGACCTCCTGGTTCCCCGAAGGCGACAGAGTACGCTTAACGGCGTCCTTGGGCAGCAGGAGAAGAAAATGATTGAAGTCGCACTAGCTGAATGTTATGGACGGATCTCGGGCCCGTCGGGCGCAGCCACGAAACT
Source organism: uncultured Acidobacteriaceae bacterium (assembly GCA_963699185.1). Classification (GTDB taxonomy): domain Bacteria; phylum Acidobacteriota; class Terriglobia; order Terriglobales; family Acidobacteriaceae; genus DASRAA01. Next base: position 5,436,919 of record OY969419.1, read on the forward strand.
AGGGCTGCCGGCGCGAACGCTCGATTCGAAAATCAAGCGTTTCAAAATCAACAAATATCGGTTCAAGGTGCCGCGTTAGGGAAGGAATGCCTCCAGATAGGTCCCGATAAATGCCCTTATGGGAAGTACCGACCTGTTTCTCAGGGGGTCGAGAGTGGGTGACGCGGTTAGGGGCCATAAATCGCCGCGTCGCAAGCAATCCGGCTGCGCGTCGTGTTTGGGATTACGTACCAAACGGCCCGTTAGGAACAACCACGTGAAATCGCTCAGGCCTAAGTGCAGATTGCCCGACGGAGATGATCGCCCGAAGGAGAGTTCCATGCAGCAGAAGACCGTTAAGATAATCGCTTTGGCATTCCTTGTGCAGGTTGTTTTGCTCGGCACGACCTGTCAGGCACAAGCACACGCCGAGGAGGCTTCGTATCCCGCAATGGCTCCGCTCGATCAGTATTTGATGCCCGACGCGAATTCTGAAATCGCGCTGGCTCGCAGTGCTGCCCCAGCCTCGGTCTCGGACGGAGCCGAAGTGATGGTGCTGGGACCGAAGGGCTACACGACCGCTGTGAAGGGCACGAATGGTTTTCTGTGCATCGTGGAACGATCGTGGGGCGCGGGCACCGATAGTCCCGAGTTTTGGAATCCCAAAGTGCGCGCCCCCCATTGTTTCAATCAGGCAGCCGCAAGGACCTTTGCGCCCATTTTCCTGATGAAAACCAAACTGGCTCTGGCGGGGAAATCCAGGGCAGAGATCGCCGCGGCGACCGCATCGGCACTGGATAAGAAGGAACTACCCGCGCTGGAGCCGGGAGCGATGTGCTACATGATGTCCAAGCAGCAGTATTTGAACGACGAGGGTATGAGCTGGCATCCACATCTGATGTGGTTTGTTTCGGGCGACGCAGCGAAAAGCTGGGGAGCCGATTTGCCGGGATCTCCGATTATTGCGGCAAATGACCCTGAAGAACGGGCCACCATTTTCATGGTCGTGGTGGGCAAATGGTCCGATGGGACGCCGGCTTCGCAGGCGACGCACTGACCTGCGAGTCGTGGGTTGGGCATATTGAGACGTCTAGAGCATTTTCGACGTAGGTGTATAGTGAATAGCGGCGAGACTCTGCGGCAAACTGGCAATGGCGAAATCGTATGGGGACGATCTGCGGCGCAAGTTGCTGCAGGCCCATGACCGTGGGGAAGGAACCCTGGAGCAACTAGCCGCGCGCTTCTCGGTAAGCGCGCCGTGGGCATGGAAGATTTCCGCCCAACGCAAGCGCACCGGGCAGATGGAGCGGGTCGAGCAGCGGCGCGGTACGGTCCGCAAAGTCACTGCCGAAGTCGAGCAGCGGTTGCGCGGGTGGGTGCAGGCCCAACCGGATCTGACCCTGGCGGAGTTACAGCAGAAGCTGGCGAAGGCTCACCATCTGCACGTCAGCATCGGACGGTTGTGGCAGGTGCTACGTCAGATGGGTCTGCGGCTGAAAAAAAGTCACTCCACGCCAGCGAACGCGACACGGAAGCCAATCAGCAGCGGCGACAAGCCTTTCAGCAGACGATCCGCGGGATCGCGCCGGAGCGGCTGATTTTTCTGGATGAGAGCGGCGTGACCACACAAATGACGCGCGGCTATGCCCGCGCCTGCGGCGGGCAACGGGTGGTGGAAGGGGCTCCCCAAGGCTATTGGAAGATCCTGACCATCCTCAGCGCCTTGAGTCTGCGTGGCCTGCTAGCCACCATGACCATCGAGGAAGCCACAGATGGGGACATCTTCCTCGCCTATGTGGAACAAGTGCTGTGCCCGGCGCTGCGCCCTGGCGATGTGGTGGTCATGGACAACCTCAGCGCCCACAAGGTGAGCGGGGTGCGGGAGTTGATTGAAGCCGCGGGAGCCGAACTGCTGTACCTGCCGCCGTATTCCCCTGACCTAAACCCGATCGAGAAGGCTTGGGCCAAACTGAAACAGTTCTTACGTTCGCTCAAAGCCAGAACTGGCGAGGCGCTGGAACAGGCGGTTACCCAAGCTCTCCCTTGCATCACCCCAGACAACGCTCGAGCCTGGTTCCGCCATTGCGGAGTTAACTATACACCTTGAGTGAAAATGCTCTAGGACCGCTGCCGAATTACTTCTGCGGGACTGCGGTCACCTCAATCTGGAACTGATGTTTGCTGCTCGGGTCTTCGGCGCTGAACACGACCGTTGGCTTGCTGATGGGCACTAGCACCGCTTCCTCTACTCGCATCTGCCGAATCGGCGGCATGTTCACGTTGCCCACCTCCGGGGACAGAGACGACAGGTCCGCCTTGAGGCGCAATTGGAGTGCCCCGCCTGCGTCCTCGGGGCGAACATCGATGTTGAAGCCTACATCGACGTAGTTACTGCCTGCCGGAACCTTGGTGCCGGCCCGCAAACTCCACCAGTCGCGGCCTTCGGTCACTCCGGCGGCGGCCACGCCCAGGCTGTAGGACCGCTGGCTCAGCACCTTTCCCTGGTCGGATTCCCGCACCACGAAATCCAGCCTGTAATAGCGCACCGTGGGAACTCGTTTCGCCGTTTCCGTTGCCGGTTGCGGCGATTCATTCTGTTGTGCAATCGCGCGGGGCATTGTCGCGCATAGCAAGATCATGATTGCAAAAGGTGCTAGGCGTTTGAACATCAGTTGTCTCCGTTCTGGTTTGCTTCCGACGGAAGCGGTTGAATGGTGAGTGGCGCGATTGCGATTGGCTTGTCTTCTTGCGAGATTGACCGCAATGCATCCGGGTGGGCTTGGGCAAGCGCGAGCAACTGACGTTCCTCACCCGTCAAAGGTTGCGGCAGATGGGGAGGCTCGCGCCCGCTGTCGTCGAGCCGTGCAACTTGCACGGGCGTGCCAGTACCCCGCGCGACTTGTGCAGGAATCCTGTTTTGCGGGCGCCGAGCGGGCTTGTTCGCGACCTTACGCCGTGTCTCGGCGGCTGGCCTGGCTTCGGGCGGAACGTCCACGTTGGTTGCTTGGGTTTGTTGGCGAGCAACGGGGCCTTGCGATCCGTGTCCTCGCAATCCGAGCCACGCCGCAAACGCCAGCATCGCTATGCACGCGGCGACCGCGCCCCACTTCCACGACGCTATCTGGAGTCTTTCCGGCTCCAGTCGCAGGCGCTGCAGCACGCGCTCTTCGATCCCCGCCAGCGGTTCGGCCTCGCGATACGCGCTGAGCGCCTCGTCGAGAATGTTGTCGAGTTGTTCGTCGTTGTTCATCGCTTCTTTCCTGATACTGCCGTCAGCTTTTCTTTCAGGATTTGCCGCGCGCGCAGGATGCGTCCGCGCACCGACGATTCCGGAATGCCCAGTACCTCGCCGATCTGCCGCGAGTTCAGCTCTTCGATGGCCGACAGCACCAGTGGATACCGCAACTCCTCGGGAAGAGCCGCGATGAGCCGGTGCACGCGATCGATCTGCTGCCGGTGTATAGCGACATGCTCGGCATCGGGTGCCGAGGCGGCGAGTTCGAACTCGGCGATGTCCAGCACCTCCGGCTTGCGTTTGCGGTCGATAGCCAGGCGAAAGGCGATCGTTGCCAGCCACGCCTGCAGGTCGCGTACGCCGCGAGTTCCGTTGCGATGCACGCGCAGGAAGACCTCCTGCACCACGTCTTCGGCGTCGTGCGAATTTCGCAGAACTCCATAGGCGACCTTGAAGACGAAACGCGCGTGCTGCCGAACACTGAGTTCGAGCGCCGCGAACTCGTCTGTGCCGTCGAGCACCGAGGTCTCCTGCGGGAGGATTGCGAAGCTAGCTGGATTTGCCGCCATTGTAGTCGCGAGCGGCGCAGATCGCCGTTCTCAGAAGCTAGGACGTGTGAGCTGGCCAAAGTGTTTGGATTTCTTTTGGAGCCCGTCGCAGCAGAAAAGGCAATCGGCTAGTGGCTAGTGGCTAGTGGCTAGTGGCTTCTTCATCATCGCGGGGATGGTAACGAACTGATAGCCCTTCGACTTGCAAAACGTAACAACGCGCTCGGTGGCCTCGACGGTATGTTTGCGATCGGCCCCCATCGCTCGCTGGTCGCCATCGTGCATCAGGATCACGTCACCACCGCGAATCTGCCGCTCTGCGTGCGCGACGACTCGATCGGCCGACGTCGGCTTCCAGTCGTAACAGGTCACGTTCCACATGATGGTCTCAAGCCCAAGGGCCCGGACGGCTTGCAGCGTGCCCGGCCGACGTCCACCGAAGGGTGGCCGGAACAACGTCGGCGTGACGCCGCAAGCGTCGAAGATGGCGGATTGGGTTTGTTGCAGCTGGCTACGCAGTTCGGCGTCCGATGCGAAGATCAGCCGGGGATGGTTCCAACTGTGATTGCCGATAACGTGTCCAGCAGAGACGAGTGCGCGAGCGATCTCCGGCTTCTGCGCGACGAATCTTCCCAGCAAGAAGAACGTTGCCTTCACGTCGTACCGGGCCAGCACATCCATCAGCTTGAGGGTGTCGGGATCATTGGGCCCGTCGTCGTAGGTGAGTGCGACGTAGGGCGAGCCGCGTTCCAGTCCGATGAAGTTGTGGCCATAGACCTGAGACGTCGGCCACATGGAGTGGAAGCCAGCCCAGGTTGCCACTCCGGCGACCGCGACTCCGCTGAGAGCTTCGGCGAGCATCTGCGACGATTCTAGCAACGAGGCGCTAGCATTCAGCTATCTGAGCGAACATTACAGTTTGGTAATCTGGGCTGCCCTTTAGAAACAATGCCCCCCGGGGAGGGTTCAAATTGCTAAGCTTTCGTGTTCAAATGTCGACTTCTGAGGGCAAATGAAAGTTTTGTTTGCCTCTACGCTGCCGCGAGCTTTTGACCACAGCGAGACAACCGAAAGGGTCCCTTCCATCCGTCTTATGCGAGTCGCGAGCGTAGCCAGCGCATTCCCCCGGAATTACTACAGCCAGCAACAAATTGCCACGGCGCTGAAGCGCCACTGGGCCGACCAGATCGAGAACCCGAAAGTCCTCGACCGCCTGCTGAGTCGCGTGGCTGTCGACGGCCGCTATCTGGCCCTTCCTATCGAGGCCTACGATGACTTGACCACGTGGGGCCAATCGAACGACGCATGGATCGCTGCGGCCGAAGATCTCGCCGAGCAATCAATCTGCCGGGCGCTAACCCGCGCAGGCCTGTCGGAAGCCGATCTCGATGCCATCTTTTTTGTTTCCGTCACAGGGATAGCCAGTCCTTCGATCGATGCTCGCCTGATGAATCGCATGAACCTGCGTCCCGACATCAAGCGCAATCCCATCTTCGGGTTGGGCTGCGTTGCGGGCGCCGCTGGCGTTGCGCGTGCGGCCGATTACGTGCGCGCCTATCCCGATCACAACGCAGTTCTTGTGTCGGTAGAGCTTTGCTCCCTCACCTGGCAGCGCCGTAACCTATCGGTTGCCAACCTCATCTCATCCGGACTGTTTGGTGACGGATCGGCTGCAGTGATCGTCAGCGGAAAGGACCGCTCGTCGCACGGACCTGAGGTCGTCGCCAGCATGTCTTCGTTTTACCGCGGGACCGAAGACGTGATGGGCTGGGACATTTCTGAAGAAGGCTTCCGCATCGTACTGTCTGCGGAAGTTCCGGACATGGTGCGCAAACACCTGGCGCAGGATGTCGACGCTTTCCTCGCCGAGAACGATCTGGATCGCGGTGACATCTCCACCTGGATCATGCACACCGGAGGCCCCAAGGTCCTTGAGGCGACCGCCCAGTCGCTCGATCTACCCGAAGCCGCATTGCAGGTTTCGTGGGACTGCTTGCGCAAAGTTGGCAATCTTTCGTCGGCATCGGTCCTGCTGGTTCTGGAGGAATTCATGAACCGGCGTCGTCCTGCTGCCGGCAGCTACAGCATTCTCGCCGCGATGGGCCCGGGATTCTGCTCGGAGCTCGTCTTACTGCGCTGGTAACATGAGCGACCTTCGACCAACAGAAGTTCTGGTTGCCGGCGGCGGTCCTGCCGGACTCGCAGCCGCAATCGCAGCGCGCCAGGCGGGCTTCGAGGTTGCGGTCGTTGATTGCGAGCAACCGCCAATCGATAAAGCTTGCGGCGAAGGGATCATGCCCGATGGACTGGCCGCGCTGGCGGCCTTGGGCGTCCATGTCGATGCGAGTCAGGCCGCACCGCTTCGCGGCATCCGCTTTATCAGTGGTGCTCGCGAGGTGGAAGCCAGCTTCCCCAGCGGCGTTGGTTATGGGATTCGCCGCACTCTACTGCATCAGGCGCTAGTGGATCGCGCTTCAGAATGCGGCGTCTCATTGCATTGGGGACGACGGATTACGGGCTTGTCGCCCAATGGACTGCAAGTCGAAGGTGGGGTTGTCTCATCCCGCTGGTTGATCTGCGCCGACGGACAGAATTCCAAGCTGCGCAAGCTATCTGGTCTCGACCCGGCCCGCTCGTCGCGCCAGCGCTTCGGATTTCGTCGTCATTACCGCGTTGCACCCTGGTCCGAATTCGTTGAGGTGTACTGGAGTGACCTCGGCCAGATGTACGTGACGCCGGTGGCCCAAGATCAGGTTTGCGTTGCCCTCATTACCAGCCGCAATGGGCTGCGCTTCGACGATGCTCTGCCCAGCTTTCCTCGGCTCGAAGTAAAGCTGGAACGTGCCGTGCTCATTGGAACCACACTTGGCGCGATTACCTCGTCCCGCAGGCTCACAAGTGTGCAGACGGGAAGCATTGCGCTCATCGGCGAAGCTGCGGGTTCGGTCGATGCCATCACTGGCGAGGGGCTGTCCATCGCGTTTCAGCAGGCGATCGCGCTGGCTGATGCGATGCGCGCTGGCGATCTAACGGCCTTCGACGGAGCGCACGCCAGAGTCACTCGCCTGCCGCGTAGAATGGCGGCGATTATGCTGCTGATGGACAACCGGCGCTGGCTGCGCGATCGCGCTTTTCGTGCACTCGCCTCTGACCCCGGCTTCTTCGGCCGCATGCTGGCGATGCATACTGGAAGCCTCGCTCCGGCCACTCTAGGGCTTGGCCAAAGCTTGTCGTTCGGATGGCGCTTGTTGACAGCGTGAGCGCCACGCAATGCTAAATAGGACAAGTGAATGAAACGAAGCTATCCTAACGGGCGGCGATTGATTCGATTCAGCAGCGTTGCGCTGATCTTTTTCTTCTGCCTCGGCGCCCTCTTCTCGCTTACCGCCGTAGCTCAGCAGACACAGATCACGCTCGATCCCGTACAAACCAAGATCGACTGGACACTGGGCGACGTACTGCACACTGTGCACGGCACCTTCAGGCTCAAGAGCGGGAGCATCGCATTCGATTCCAAGACAGGAGATGCCAGCGGGCAGATCGTGGTGGACGCCACCAGCGGTGAGAGCGGCAATCACACCCGTGACGGAAAAATGCAGAAGGAAATCCTCGAGAGTAGTCGCTACCCCGAGATCGTGTTTCTGCCGAAGCATGTGAACGGCAATGTTCCCGCTCAGGGCAATTCAACTCTGTCGATTCAGGGCGTCTTCCGGATTCACGGCGGAGACCATGACCTCACGCTCTCGTTTCCGGTTCAAGCCGACGGCTCGAAGGCCACCGCCACGACGAAGTTCGAAGTGCCTTATGAAGCCTGGGGCATGAAGAATCCGAGCACGCTGTTTCTCAAGGTGGAAAACAAAGTGGAGATCAGCATCTCAACGGCTGGAATGGTAGCGACTGGTGCGACAGCGGCTGCCGCTACAAGCCCGCAGTAGATCGGGGTCCCGAGCTGCTCCCCGGCGTCAAACGTTCATCGCCCGACGCGCTAGCCCCATGGACTCCGTCCAAAATGCGGTCGAGTTGTGCATTTCATCCACCACAGTGGTCAATGCATTCACGAATTGCTCGAGGTGTGTTTCCTCGGCAACGAGCGGAGGAGCCGACTTCAGCACCATGAAGTTGTTGCCGCAGATCTGCGTCAGGATCTTCTGCTGACGGAACATCCGCATCACCAGCATCTGTCCGAACATTCCGGGATGCACGGCGCGAAACGCTTCGAACGGCAGCCTCAACATTACCTTCGACGGAGTCTGGAACTGGATCCCGCTCAACAGGCCCAAGCCGGGCGCCGACTTGAACATCTCATAGGGTTCGAGGGCCTCGGTCAGCCGGGCGCGCAGCATCTCACCCAGATAGATCGCACGGTTACCGAGGTCTTCGCCTTCCAGGACATCCAGGGTTGCCAACCCGGCTCGCATCGCCAGCCCGTTCTCGCTGTAGGTTGACGTGTGAACGATCGCCCGTCGCAGAGAGCTATACACCGCGTCGCTGATCTCGTCGGTCATCAATACGGCGGCGACCGGAACGAGACCTCCACTGAGCGCCTTTGCCAGAACCACGATGTCAGGCTGAACGTCGAAGCTGTGCGCAGCCAGAAATTTGCCGGTGCGAAACATTCCGGTCTGCACTTCGTCGAGGACAAAGATCGTGCCGTACTTGCGGCAGAGCGCCTGCACCTCGCGGAGATATTCGGGCGGAGGAACTCTGATCCCTCCTTCGGACTGCACCGGCTCGACAAAAAACGCGGCGAACTTCCGGGTGCGAAGCTTTTCTTCGACGCGCGCGATGTCTCCAAAAGGGATTGCCTCGGTCTCAGCCAGCAGTGTCCCGAACCCTTCACGCCAGAACGGGTTGTCCATTAGCGACAAGGCGCCGCAGGTCAGCCCGTGAAATGCGCCCTCGCAATAGAGCAACGCGTTGCGTTGAGTGGTCGCGCGAGAGAACTTGATCGCGGCCTCGACACCCTCGCTCCCCGAGCTGGCGAAGAAAACCTTCTTCAAGTTGCCGCCCGCCAGCTTGCACAATCGCTCGGCCAGTTCCCCCGCCAGTTCGGGGACATGACTCTGCAACATCGCCGGACCGCTGCGGTCCAGCTCATTCTTCAGGGCTGCGATAATTCGCGGATGATTGTGCCCGGCGTTGTGGACGCAATACCCAGACAGGAAGTCCAGGTAGCGTTCGCCGTCCTCACTGAACAACTCAACGCCGGCGCAGCGTTCGTAGCGCACGTCCATGTCGAGCAATTCCAGCAAGCGTACCCATTGTGGATTCACGAACTCCGCATAACTGGAACGGCTGGATACGGCATTTTGAGCCATGAATGATCTCCGCGAGGCTTGGATCGTAAGGCTATCAGATCGGACCGGCAAACAGTTAGAACCCGAAATCGACACAAGAGACGCTTCGGCAGAGGAGTTTCCGCCAGATTCCAGTCAAGAAGATGGCCGATCGTTGCCCCAATCTCCGCCTCTGGAAAACTCTGTGCAAAGTTATCGCAGCCGCCAATTGCGTCGGGGGCGGCGGAGAGATATTCTGCGAAGCATTACTCCATGGCGAACCTGTTCGAACCACCCCGGTACATCGCAGTCGAAGGTCCAATTCGCGTTGGCAAAAGCACGTTGTGCCAGGTGATTGCCGAGACGCTGCACGCGCAGCGCATCAGCGAGCCTGATGGCAACCCGTTTCTCAAGCCTTTCTACGACGGCGAGGCGGGAGCGGCCTTCCAGGCGCAGTTCGCTTTCCTGATTGCGCGGTACGAACAACTTGCCGCGCTGGAAGTGAAGCGCAATCCTAACAAGACCTTTGTCGCCGACTATATCTTCGAGAAAGACAAGCTGTTTGCCTGCCTCAACCTGAGCGATCACGAGCTTGACGTTTACAGCCGCTATTACGATCTGTTCCGGCAGAATGTGCCTGCTCCCGACCTGGTGATTTACCTCCAGGCTTCGCCCGAGGTGCTGAAGAAGCGCCTGAAGAAGAAGAACGCGCCGGGTGAGAAGGCGATCAGTGACGACTACCTCGAAGAAGTGATCAAGGCTTACGAGCATTTTTTCTTTCACTACACCTCCTCGGATTTGCTGATCGTGAACACCTCGGAGATCGATTTCGTGGAACGCAGCGAAGACTTGCAAGCGCTTCTGCGTCGGGTCAGCGAACCGATCCGCGGGACGCAGTACTTCCTGCCACTGGGTAGTGACGAGGACGGCAGGAAGTAAAAAGCCGTCAGTACGCGCTGTTCCACGTGGAACATTCCCGATTTGAATCTGCAGCGGTAAATTAACCGACACTTATCCAATTTTTGGACAATCTGCGCTAAGCTCTCCTCTCAGTTCTTTGTTCGGGAGGTCGTCATGGGAGTCTTACTTCAGGCTTTCTATTGGAATTGTCCATCCCAGGAGAACCAGGACGGAACCTGGTGGAACTTCGTCGCCGGCAAAATTCCCGAACTGCAGCAAGCCGGGATCACGGCGTTGTGGTTGCCGCCTGCCTGCAAAGCTGCGAACCTCGGCGGTCCGTCCATGGGTTATGACCCTTACGACTATTTCGATCTGGGTGACATTAATCAGAAAGGCCGGGTCAAGACGTGGTTCGGCAACCAGTCTGAACTAACGGCGCTGATTGCTGGAGCCCACGCCGCCAACATTCAGGTGTATGCCGACCTCGTCATCGACCACAACAGCGGCGGTGACGCCGAAGAGCAGAACCCGCTGGACGGCCAGACACGCTGGACGAAGTTCAATCCCAGCAGCGGCAAGTTTCTGCGCGACTGGACCTTCTTTCACCCCTCGTTCTACGAGACCTTCGAGGGCGAGGCCTTTGGCGACATGCCGCACCTGTGCCATCGCAACCCGCATGTGTACGAAGCCATGATCGATCTCGCGCGCTGGCTCATCGAGGCCATCGGCTACGACGGCTTCCGCTGCGATTTCGTCAAGGGCTACGGCCCCTGGATGGTGAAGGCCATTGCCGAGCTGCGCTATCTCAACAAGGCAGCTCAGGGCTTCTATCCCTTCGTGGTGGGAGAGTGCTGGGACAACGCGCGGACGATTGACGACTGGCTTACAGCTATCAACACGTTTATGGACAACCCGGTGTCGGCATTCGACTTTCCATTGCACTACCGGCTGAAGGAACTGTGCGATACCTACGGTTTTAGCCTCACCACGCTCGCTCAGCCCGGGACGGTCAATCAGGACTATCCGCTGCGCGCGGTGACGTTTGTCGACAATCACGACACCATCCGCGATGACGGGAACGCGATTCTCCACGACAAGCTCATGGCGTACAGCTTCATCCTGACGCACGAAGGATACCCCAGCGTCTTCTGGATGGATTGGTATAACTCCGGACTTGCGATGGCGGGCAGCCCTAATGGAATCGCTGCATTGGTAGCAGCCCATGAGAAATACGCGGGCGGAGCGACGCAGGTGCTGTTCACGAGCGATGACGTTTACGTCATGCAGCGCGCGGGCGAGAGCTCGCACCCGGGACTCGTCTTCGGGCTCAACAATCGAGGGGACTCGTGGAATGGAGCGACCGTTCAGACCCAGTGGCACGATGTACGTTTCGAGCCGGTCGCCTGGGGAGGCCATGACACGAGCCGGCCCGGCACCAAGTGGACGCAGTCTGATGGGCACGGAGATTTCTGGGCGGGGCCGCGGGGATGGGCGGTGTACGCACCGATGTAGTTGTCAGTGATCACTGACTTGGCGGCACGTAGTCCGCGGGCTTCTCGGCGCCTTCGCCGAAGAAGTAGGCTTCCATCTGCTGGACGATGAATTCCTGGTGCTCTTTCTTCCAGGGTTGCAGACGGTATTCGTTGAGCAGCATCTTCATGTGCTCCTGCCACTGCTCCCAGGCCAGCTTGGAAACGCTGTCGTAGATGCGCTGTCCCAACGGTCCGTCGAAGGGCGGCTCGTCGAGGCCCTCCATTTCGCGACCCATCTTTACGCAATTCACCATTCGTGCCATTGAGAACTCCTGTCAACCGCTGTTCGCGGGATAAATGCCAACCGACGATTCTACGGGAAAGGCTGCGCGGACTAAAGTCCGCGCAACATGGGAGAAGCGCAGTCATCGGCACGACTGAAGTCGCAACCAGCAAACCCGCGAATTCTCAAACGCTGTCGGAGTTGACAATTCTTTTGCTTCACTCTGACCGAACCATGACACCTGCGCCACCCAACAGACTTACGCTGACCGAGTCGGCACAATCCTCTCACCCGAGCGGATTCGCCGAGAGTCATTTCTGAATTGGAGTATGCATTATGGCAAGCGAAGATCTCTATCCAACCTTGATGTCGCCTGAAGCGTCAGGTGAAACCCATGACTCCCAACCCAAATCTGCTGTCCCGCGGCGCTCATTCCTCAAAGGCATGGGCGTCGCAGGAGTGGCACTTTCCGCAGGATCGCTCCTGCCCGCTGCCTTGGAAGCCCAGCTGGGCGGCGCCCCAGCTATCACCAGGGGCGATGCAGCTATCCTGCGCTTTCTGGCCGCGGCCGAGATCATCGAATCTGACCTGTGGCTGCAGTATCAGGAGCTGGGAGGCATACAGGACGACGAAGTCTCCAAGCTCGCCAGCCAGCTGATCCCCGGATATCCGGCCCAGCCCACCGGCGGGAACTCGCTTTACATGCAGGACCTGCTCCCGCTCGACGGCGACATGTCGCAGTACATCCATGACAACACCGAAGATGAACTTACCCACGAAGTCTTCATCAATGCGTATCTCGCCGCCCATGGTGCGCCGCCCGTGAATCTCGACGCTTTCCGCACCCTGCCCAGCAGCAAAGCCACGGGCGCCAACCAATTCGGTCGCCTCACTAACCTGATGCAACTTACGGTCGATACTTCGTGGTGGACTCGCTATCGCAGTCGCACCAAGAACCCTGACTTCGGCGACACGTTCCCTCCGGCGATCCCAACCTTGGCGGTAAACCAGCATCCGGCGATTCCACGGACCGATGCAGATGCCAACCACGCTGATTTCTTTCAGGCAATCGTCAACACTGCCGGGTTTCACTTTGCGACCATCGAGCAGGGAGGCACCAGCCTGTACCCAAGTCTGGCCCAGCGCGTGACCAGCGTTGAAGTCCTGCGGATCCTGCTCAGCATTGGCGGCACCGAGATCACTCACTTCCAGACCTGGCATGACAAAGCGGGCAATGCGCCCCAGTTGACGGACGTCGTCGATCCGGTCACGGGCGTCAAGGTGACCTTCCCGAATCTCAATGCTCCTCCGTTTGGCGGGGAAGATTTCCAGACCAACCTGATCATGCCGGAACCGACGGTGTTCCTCAGCAAGCGGTTCCCGGCGGTCTCGATTATTCGTCCGACAGCAACCAAGGGCGCCGCCATGGGGGCGCTGAAGGCCCTCACAGCCGACGGGCTGTTCATCGGCCAGTCGAAGGCATTCTTCGATTTCATGGGTGATCTGGCGGCAGACGCGGACGCAGCCCGGCGCGAATCCTGACGACCGGGAGTTGCGAACTTGCTTCTCCCATTAACTCTAGGCGCTGTTCTGGAACCACAGCACAGCGGGTTCTATAAAAGGGGATGTCAAGAGAAAACACTTCTCCCTGTGCCGGAGCAGCCGGTAGTTCTCTGACATCCAGCCCCTTCTCGTCATGCTTGGTGGCGGAAGTCAGCAGTTGTCTGACTGGTTTCATATCCGCGCTACGACATCCTTCGCTAGCTGAAGCTGCACAAGGCTGACGGTGGTCCCGCTCAGCGGGCCAACCATGGTTCTATCTGAGACTCGCGGTCCTAGCCGCGGCCAGTATGGCTTTTTTGGGTTATCCGAGGGAGCATATGGTGCCCCGTGAGACTTGGCGCCAGCGGCGCACGCAGCCTAACCCGCCGAAAGATACTTACCCTCGAACCCGAGCTCGCAGCCCGAACAGAAAAACGCGAAGTGAAACTCGCCCTTTCCCTGCGGTCCTGCGCGCTCAAGCGGCTTGTGGCTTCACATACTTGGCGTCGAACGCCTCTCCTTTCTTCCACACATGTAACGTAATGGCCGCAATCTTGCGCGCCAGGGTCAGCCGTGCCATCTCCGCTCTTATCCCCTTTTTTAGAAGGTTTTCGTAGAACCGGCCAAACACTCCCTCACTGCCACTGGCCGTGGTGGCCGCGCTCTTAAACAGGTTCTTCAGGTCGTGGTTGTGGTTGCGGTTCAAGCCGCGGATGAACACCGGCTTCTTCTTGCGCTCGATCTGTCCGTTGACTACGCGATACTCACCGCTGTCACGCGTCTCCAGCGCCAGCCCGCAGTAGGCCCAGAACTGCCGCTTGGTGCGGAAGCGATGCGGCGTCTGCACCCGCCCGATCAGCAGCGCCACGCGTATTGGACCCAGCCACGGAATCGTGCGCAGCAGCTTCGTCTCGTTATGCTTGCGACATTCCAGAATCAGATCGTGACGGGCTTCGCGACGCAACTGCTGCAGCAGATCGAGCTCCTGATAGAGTCGCCGCGCCCGACGCTGCAGCCCGCTGTCGACCAACTGCGCCAGCCACTGGTCCCGATGCCGTGATCCGTACGGCTTTTTGCCGGCACAAGCAATGGCCTGGCCGCGATACAGCGCTTTCAGCCGGCCCATGATCCGCGTGGTGTCTTCCGTCAGCGCCGCATAACTACGGCCCAGATGCTTCACCGCCGCCGGGCTGTTCTGCCCGTGATACACCGGCTTGAGATATCCCAGGCGCAGCAACTCCGCCAGCTTGCGCGCGTCGATCGCATCGCTCTTGCTGCCCGCCTTCAACAGCGCATTCTTGCGTGGGTTGCACACTACCAACTTGGCTACGCGCCGTACCAGCAGATCGTAGAGCCAGGCCGAGTGCGTGCCTTCCTCGAAGGTGACGTGCAACGTCCCACTCAGACCCTGCAGAAATTCCAGAATGGTAGAGGCGCGGGTGGCAATGACCGACTGCATCACCAGCTTCCCCTCAGCGTCCAGCACGGCCACCGAAATCGTGTCGCGGTGGACATCCAGACCGATATACTTGATGCTATCCATCGGGTGTTCCTTTCGTCAGGTGTGGTTTCTGCTACAGCACAGCCACCATAACCTACTTCGAAAGGGGCGCCCTTTTATAATGCGTGCCCCATCCTTTGCCTTCTTTTGACAAAGGGTGGGGTTAACGAACCGAATTGAGGATCACCTATGTTCGAAGGACTCTTTCAACCCATGCATCTTCTCGTGATCATGGGAGTTGCCTTACTCGTGTTCGGGCCTAAAAAACTTCCTGAGCTGGGCAAAGGAATCGGCGAAGGCATTCGCGGATTCAAGTCGGCCATAAACGCGAACGGAGAAGTTCCCGACCAAAATCCTCCCGCAGACAAGCAAGGGTAGCGAGGCGCACATGGCAGGATTCGGCACCGAACTTGAGGCGTTTTGCGGGCGTCAGCGAATGAGCGAAGCGAGTGAGCGGGAGCACGCAGCCGAAATCCCGAGCGCAGCGAGGGATCTCAAACTAAGATGACTGGAACTTCTGAACTTCTACTCTTTGTGGGCCTCGGATATGTCCTCCTGGGCCCCCAACGAATGCACGCCATCGTGCAGCACATCGCGCGTGCCAAAGCGGAGTTCGAGAAGACACGGCAGCAAATCAAGTCTCAGCTCGCCACTGAACTCGATGCCGAACCGAAAGACCCTTGAGCTTGTTGTACCTTAAAGGGTGATGCACAGCACCGTAAAGCCTGCGCGCAGCGCCGTATCCCGGCTCTTCACTTCCACAGTCCGCGTGCTCTTCACCACGCTGATCTTCACCGCCGGAGGCATGGGGCTGGGCCTGCTCCTCGGCATCATCGGGATGATCACCTACGGCCTGGCTGCCGGCGTCCAACCCGACATGCGCAACGCGTACCGGCACGTCGCTATCCCCATCGCTATTACTATCGGCTGCGTTGCGCTGATCGGCGCTCTAGTGCTAGAAGTCCGCGCCCGCCGAACCCGCCCATAGTCGGAGGCTCGCCAGGTTAGACTTACGTACAGCTTTCCTGTACGCTAGACATGGGAGAATTTCTGCGATGGCGATCGAAACTACCTATACGAACCTGCGCGAGCGGCTCGCTTCCATCCTTGACCAGGTCGCCGATGACCACGAAGTAGTGATTGTGCGGCGCCGCGGTGCCAAAGACGTAGCGATGGTTCCCGCCGAGGAATTGGCTGGGTTGATTGAGACGGCGCACTTGCTCCGCTCGCCCCGAAATGCGCAGCGCTTGATGGAAGCCCTGCGCGATGCCCGTCGGGGCAAGGGACGGCGGATATCGCTGGAGCAATTGCGGCGGGAGGTTGGGCTTGATAAGACGCGCTGAGCGAGAAGCCGTCTTTCTAGCCCAGTTTGTGGAAGACCTGATGTATTGGGTCAAGACTGACCGAAAGGTAGCGCTACGCGTATTGGAGTTGGTGAGTGCCGTCGTACAAGATCCGTTCAACGGCATTGGTAAACCGGAGCCGTTAAAGTTCGGGTTCGCCGGTTGCTGGTCGCGTCGCGTCACTCAGGAACATCGGTTGGTTTATGAAGTCACGGAGGCGCAAGTCCGGTTCCTCCAAGCCCGCTATCACTACTAGAATTAGATCTACGCCACGGAGCGCCGCGTCAAGGCCTCAGGCGTTCCGAAACAGGTGAATCCTTCATGTCCGAACTCATCCACGTAAAACTGCCCGACGGCAGCGTCAAAGACGTACCCAAGGGAACCACCGCCCTCGACATCGCGAAGGGCATCAGCCCGCGCCTGGCCGACGCCGCCCTCGCCGCGCAAATCAAGCCGAGCACCAACGGCGCCGAAGCTGCGAATAAAGACCCGCAGCTCATCGACCTCACTCGCCCGCTCGAAAGCGACGTCGAACTCCGCCTGCTCACCGAGCGCGATCCCGAAGCCCTCGAAGTCTTTCGCCACTCGTCCGCGCACCTCATGGCGGCCGCGGTCCTCGAACTCTTTCCCGAGACCAAGCTCGGCCACGGCCCCGCCACCGAGAATGGATTCTTCTACGACTTCTACCGCGAGAAGCCCTTCACGCCCGACGACCTCGCCGCCATCGAAAAGAAGATGCAGGAGCTCGCCAAGCAAGACCTGCCCTACGCGCGCGAATTTCTGCCTCGCACCGAGGGCCTCGAACGCTTCAAGGCCGAAGGCGACTTCATGAAGTGTCACTTCATCGAGCAGTTCACCCAGCCCGATGAAAAAATTTCCATCTACAAGACCGGCAAGTTCACCGACTTCTGCCGCGGCCCGCACATCCCGTCCACCGGACGCATCAAGGCCTTCAAACTCCTCAACATCGCCGGAGCCTACTGGCTGGGCGACGAAAAGAACCCGCAGCTCCAGCGCATCTACGGCACGTCGTTCTACTCCAAGAAGGAGCTCGACGACTACCTCAACAAGCTCGAAGAAGCCAAGAAGCGCGACCATCGCCTGCTGGGCAAGCAGCTCGACCTGTTCTCCATTCAGGAGCTCGCCGGCCCCGGCCTCATCTTCTGGCATCCCAAGGGAGGCCTCATCCGCAAGGAAATGGAAGACTGGATGCGCGACGAATATCTCCGCCGCGGCTACGCGCTCGTCTTCACTCCGCACGTCGCCCGCACCGACCTCTGGAAGACCTCCGGCCACGCCGGCTACTACGCACAGAACATGTTCACCCCCATGGAACTGGACGACGCGGAATACCGCATGAAGCCCATGAACTGTCCGTTCCACATCCTCATTTACGCGGACTCGCTCAAGTCCTACCGCGATCTGCCCGCGCGCTACGGCGAGCTCGGCACTGTCTATCGCTACGAGCGCTCCGGCGTCATGCACGGCCTGCTGCGCGTGCGCGGCTTTACCCAGGACGACGCCCACATCTTCTGCACCCCCGAGCAGATCGAAGACGAAGTCGTCGGCTGCATCGACTTCGCGCTCGAAGTCCTTCGCGTCTACGGATTCGACAAATACCAGGTCGAGCTTTCCACCTGGGACCCGAACGACCAGAAGACCTACGCCGGGCGGCCCGATCAATGGGAGCTGGCCGAGCGTTCCCTCGAGCACGCGCTCAAGCGCCGCAACATCGAGTACAAGACCATCCCCGGCGAAGCCGCGTTTTACGGCCCCAAAATCGACATCAAGCTGGTCGACGCCATCGGACGCCTCTGGCAGCTCTCCACCGTGCAGTTCGACTTCACCCTGCCCGAGCGCTTCCAGCTCGAGTACGTCGGCGGAGACGGCAAGCGCCACCAGCCGCTCATGGTCCACCGCGCCCTCTACGGCTCCATCGAGCGCTTCTTCGGCGTGCTCATCGAGCACTACGCCGGAGCCTTCCCCGTCTGGCTCTCACCCGTGCAGGTGGCCATCATCCCCATCGGCGAGAAGCACCAGGGATACGCATACGAAGTCAGCGAAAAGCTCAAGGCCGCCGGAGTGCGCGTGCACGTCGACGCGCGCAATGAGAAGATGAACGCCAAGATCCGCGAACACGCGATGCAGAAAGTGCCATTCCAGTTGGTGCTAGGCGACCGCGAAATGGAATCCCACGAAGTCAACGTCCGCGTTAGGGGCCAGGAAAAGGCCGAAGGGTCAGTGCCGGTGGACGCATTCGTCGAAAGGGTGAAGAAGCTGATTGAGGCCAAGGCTGCGACGCTGTAGAGCTTACCCATAGAGGCACCCGGTGGGCCTGCTGAGACGCTGAACGAAACATGAAAGAGCGCTTGGTCGGGTCGGTTACTCGCGTTCGCGTTTAGTAACTAACAATGTCTTGCAAGTAGTGGTCGGGCGAGCGTTCTTACCCTAAGGAGGGCAAGCATGGTTAAAACGGTGGCTGGTGCGCTTCTGGTTTTGTTTCTGGCGACCCTAGCGTTGAATGCGCAGGTCACGTCAAACGTACTTGAGCGTGTACTGAACGTGAGGGTGAATCCCAACACCGACCACGACGGCACCGCAACAGCCTTCACACTAGATGTGGACGGCCGAGAATATTTGATAACGGCCAAGCACGTCGTTGCCGATCTCAAGGAAGACGATACTGTTTTTGTTTACACGAACAACGATTGGCTCCCACTCCGGGTGAAGATCTTTCGATGTG
The DNA here is from genome assembly GCA_963699185.1 of uncultured Acidobacteriaceae bacterium. Taxonomy (GTDB): domain Bacteria; phylum Acidobacteriota; class Terriglobia; order Terriglobales; family Acidobacteriaceae; genus DASRAA01. The sequence continues at coordinate 5,455,741 of OY969419.1, forward strand.
CGGACCCTGTTGATATTGCTGTCCTAGTCCCGCCTCGGCAGCTCACAGTGAACTTCGAGCTACCTTTTGATCAAGCCTCCTTATGGGGCAGGATGCTTATTTTCTCGGGTTTCCGTATGGAATTCGGATCGACGCCAGAGGGATCAACGGGCCTTATCCTCTGGCAGTCATAAAACGCGGCACGATCTCCGGGACCATTGTTCTGGGCAACGATAAGAAAACACAGTTGGTACTGTTAGATGGATACAACAATCCAGGCTTTTCGGGGGGGCCTATCGTATTTCGTGACCTGAATCAGAGTGGGGTCGTGCTCAAGCTTATCGGGGTCGTATCGGGTTTTATCCCAGAGGTCGTACCCGTTATGACCAAGCACGATATCAAGTCGCCCGCTGAGGCATCTGCGGCAGCTAAGGCGCAGCCTTGGAAAGTGCAACGCAAAGCCGATGGCACTTACTTCGAATATCTCGACACCGACAAGTCGGTTGCATTGAACGCCGGCATAGTGCAGGGTTACGAAATAGCTCCGGCTATCGACCTAATCCGTCAGCACCCAATCGGCCCAGTCGCGATGGACCTGCCCGGCAATAATCCCAATTGAACGGACGGGCGGCCCATCGATAAGGTCGAAGGCGTTGTCAAGCGACACTCCACCTGCGGCGGTGCGGGCGGGTGGCCCACCCCATCAACTTATTGATAGGAATAAACTTACATGAGAGGGTGGCCCATCCCGCCTTCTTTTGGCGGGGTGGGGGTTCTGGTTCCTAGCACCGGCACCGCGACTGACAGTTAACAATATGCTTGACTTGCCTGCCGTTCCGGCTAATGATTTCCGCCGTCCAGACTGACCGTAAAGGTGGGCTGGACTGTTAAAGGAGAATCTTATGCGTCCACTGAAACCGGTTCTGGCCCACGTATTCCTGATGCTCCTGGGCTGCAGCCTGGCATGCCCCATGGCAGCGCAAACCATCAGCCCTCAGGCTTCTTCGGCACCCAACACTTCGTCCTACTGGAGCGATCCGTTGAACTGGAAGCAGCAGTTCGTGCCCGACTCGCAGCCGTTTTGGGACAATTCGAAGTTTTGGACTACAAATTTCGGACCTGCCTATCGCGACACGGCGGAGAAAGTTTCGCAATTCTTAGCGTGTTCTTCGCAGTTCGCGCTCTGTTTTGAATCAGGCAAGCCGCCTCTGCCTTGCACGCTCTCTCCCGACGGCCGGTCCGCTAATTGCAAGTGCCTGGTCTACAACAAGCCCAATTACGTGCTGGCCACAGCAATTCTGAACTATCCCGTGTACCAGTCAACCGTTCAGGCTTGTTTTCCGAACGGCACGACTGGCACCAACACCTGCACAGCGACCAACACGGCGCCGGTTTGCCAATACCTTCCGAGCGGCGCCCTCATCCCAGGCGCGAATGTCATCTCGACGTACGACCCTTCGACGCAAGAGACATTGGTGAAGGCTTTGAACCACCAGGCTCCCACTACCACCTGTCCGAAAGCGCCATTTGCCGGCTGCATGACCGCGCCTTGCACGCTCGATGAGGGCGGTTCGACGGCTACATGCAAATGTCCGGTGTTCTATGGCAGGTTCACGCTTACAGGAGCGCAGGCCCAGTGTTCCTTGGGGGGCGACTTTATACCGTCCGCCTCGTACATGCCAGCGCTGGATCCCAATCCGTACCAGTAAAGGGAAAGGCGGCGGGTGGCCCATATTTGCCTTCCTTTGGCAAATGTGGGGCCTCCGACCCTGCTTTCAAAATCCGCAGCGACCTTAGAGCCCAGCGCTCGCCTTGGCCGTGCGTGTCGCCTCCCACTTCCCGTCTCTTCCTTCCGTACGGAAAGTCCCCACCAGTTTTTCGCCTTGGAGTTCACCCATCAGGCTGGTGGCCCGGGTATCAAAACTAAAATCTATGGGTGCCCCGGGTTCGCCCTTCTTTTGGGCTAACCCGGGCATATGACGAAAGAGTGCGGTGCCCCACGTTCGGCCTTCTTTTGGCCTAACGTGGGCACATCACTGACGTAACCGCTCGCGAGGTGTACCCTCTCCCATGCCGCGCGGTCTGTACCGTCTCCACGAATCCGGACAGTCGCACTTCATCACCTTCAGTTGTTATCGGCGGCAACCCTTTTTCAACAGTCCGCGGGTCTATGACCTATTCCCAATCTGTTTGGAGAGAATGCGCCGGCGTTTCGAGTTGCGCGTGTACGGATACGTCGTCATGCCTGAACACGTGCACCTTCTTCTAAGCGAACCCGATCACGGTACTTGGGGCTGGTGGCCCGGGTATCAAACCTAAAATCTACGGGGTGCCCCGGGTTCGCCCTTCTTTTGGGCTAACCCGGGCATATCACAGACGCAGGAAGCTGCGGGGTGTAGCCTCTCCCCATGCCGCGCGGTCTGTACCGTCTCCACGAATCCGGACAGTCGCACTTCGTCACCTTCAGTTGTTATCGGCGGCAACCCTTCTTCAATAGTCCGCGGGTTTACGATCTCTTCCCGGTGTGCTTGGAGAGAATGCGCCGGCGTTTCGAGTTGCGCGTGTACGGATACGTCGTCATGCCCGAACACGTCCACCTTCTTCTAAGCGAACCCGATCACGGTACTCTGGCCGACGCGATCCACTATCTGAAGCTGTCGTTTACGAAGCGACTACACTCCCAGGTTCGCGCCCAACAGAAGGGCGCGAACCCGGGGCACCCAGAAACAGGTTCGTTCTGGCAAGCGCGCTATTACGACCGCAACGTCCGCAATGCGAGCGAGTTCGCAGTCAAACTCCGCTATCTCCACCGCAATCCCGTCAAGCGCGGGCTCGTTCAGAATCCGGAAGACTGGAAATGGAGCAGCTTCCGTCACTATGCACTGCGTGAAGTCGGCGTCGTCGAAATCGAATCCGAATGGACAGCTCGCGACCGCGAGCTGAAGACCCTCGGCAAACTTCCGCGAATCTGGCTTAGTCCGCAATAGACGTATAGACGCTAGGGTGCCCCGGAGCCTGTCCTGAGCCTGCCGAAGGATTCGCCCCTCTCCTGGGCTAACCCGGGATTTGATATCGTTCGCTGATCCACCCGTGGTTACTTTAGTTTTTTTCCCCGCCGATTTTTCTTGTCCCGCTCTTTCGTCCGCGCTTACAACCGAGATCGTGGGCTAGGGATTTGTGTCTCTAGACGGCCCCGACAAGTGGGCACCTCGCTCTTTGACAATTTCCCTTTCTCGGAGCACGCAAGACCGAAACCGTTGCGTTAAGCTCTTTGTTTGCAGGACTTTGCATGTAACTACCTTTGCTTGGAAGAACTTACGCCGAACGGTGCTGTAAGTCTTTTGTTTTCAAGAGAGGGGGGAGGGGGTACCCCTAAGTCTTCTCTCCGGCTGGTTGGCCCACATATCCCCAGCGCCTCCCCGTGCGCCCTTTGCGGTTCCCCAGTGTTTTGCCGACATCAAAAAATCCAGAGGAATTGCAAATGACGACTGAAACGTCGGTAGCACTCATTACGGGTGGAACGAGCGGCATTGGCCGTGCGGTAGCCAATCAATTGGCCCGGCTTGGTATCCATGTTCTGGTCGTAGGCCGGAATCTGCAACGCGGCGAAAACACGCTCGCCGCTATCCGCGCAGCCGGAGGCAACGCAGACTTCATTTCATCAGACCTTCGGGACGCTTCGAGCGCGGCGGCTGTGGCGAGTAAGGCGATCGAACTCGGAAACGGCCGTGTCGACATTCTGATCAACAATGCGGGAATCTATCCGTTCGGGCCGACACATGAGATGACCGAAGAACTGTTTGACCGCGTGTATTCGCTCAACGTGAAGGTGCCGTACTTCCTGGTTGCAGAACTTGCTCCCCTGATGGCGAAAAGAGGCAAAGGGGCAATCGTCAATCTATCGACCATGGTTGCCGATTACGGCGCGCCCGGCATGAGCCTCTATGGTTCCAGTAAGGCCGCCATCAACCTGCTTACCAAAACCTGGGCGGCGGAATATGGCCCGAGCGATGTCCGCGTCAATGCAGTGAGTCCGGGACCTACGCGGACGGAAGGTACAGATGCAATGGGTGAGGGTCTCGAGCAGTTAGCTGCCCAGGCACCGGCGGGCCGTCCCGCTACAGCGGACGAGATTGCCGAAGCCATTGTCTTCCTGGCGACGGATCGGTCTAGTTTTATTTACGGCGCAAAGCTTGCCGTAGACGGAGGTCGCACCGCAGTCTGAAAATCGTGAACGAGGATGGCCCACTATTGCCTGCCGCTGGCAATTGTGGGATCTGTTGCGGCACCGCTGCCCAAGCACCTCGCAGAAGGTCACCCCTACTGCTTCTCGAACACGAACACCACATCCCCATCCTCATACTTCCATACGTTGGTCAGCACTTTTCCATCGGCCGAAACGGTCGAAGTCATTTCCACAATGACCTTATCGTTTTCCTTCTCCACGATTTTCCGTGTCGAACCGGGTCCTACTTGGCACATCACGGTTGAAACCTTCGACGGGTCAACATGCGGTGTTGCATGTTCTTTGCCGTCGCACACGCGGACACTCTCCTGGTGCCGCTTTTCGCCCGACCTGGTCACGAAATCGAGCGTGCTTGTGTAGGTGTCCGGGCCGGTCTGCCTGGTGGTTAGCGTTCCCTGCGCTATGTCACGGTTGCCGAGCTTCGACTTCTCGGGATTGAGTTTCCATGTGCCGGTGAAATCCGCACCCGCCATCGTCGCAGCGATCAACAGGATCGCCAGCACCTTCCTGAGTGGAAGCATAAGGCGTCTCCTTGCAGAAACGGCTGTATTCCCGGCTGAACTGCGAGCCGCTGAGACATCCCACCCGCTGACTTGCGGGAGCTTCGTCATTGCATCGGAAGAAGAACGGCAACGTCGAACTTCGAATAGTACTTCTTCACATCGCTGGCCCCATACTTCTCGCGGAATTTCTCGGCCACGGACGCGACCTGTTTGGGATCGGCGATAGGAACGGCCTGAAATTCAGCTTCAGCGCCCCGTGCATCAACCCGAATTTTTGGGTTCTTGAGCACGTTCTTGTACCACTGCGTATCCGACCCCTGCACCGGCAGCAGGTAAAGCTTGTCGTCCTCGAATACGAACCAGACCGGGATTGAAATGGTCCGTCCTGATTTTCTGCCGATGACGGTGATCTTGATTTCGCGATACCGCGAAAGGCGGTCTCTTAGAGAATCTTTCTGCGCTGGCATTGTTCACCTCCTGCGCCTGACTGTTAGCTTATAGGTCTTGGCACGTCGACCGGTACGGGCTATGACTTCGCGTTCTTGCGCATCCAGACCCGCCACGTGACCGGTCCGGCTTCCTTATTGGTTATTGGGCGGCCCGCCAACTTGAGGGCCAGCTTGATCTGACCGTGATGATAGCCCTCGTGCCAGATCATGTGCTGCAGCAGCAGGATCGGATGGTCATAGTGAAGGTTCATCTCCCGGCCTGTCTCCACCCTGCTCTTTACCGCGTCCCGCACTGTCTTGGCGCTGTCGTTCAGCATCTGTGCCATGCGGCCCCGGTCACGCTCTACCACCCACTCTTCCTTGGGCACCTCTCCACCGAACTCAGGGGCGTCCTCGAAAGCGAACACGAGTCGTACATAGTGGATGTGCGCGAACATCTCCGCGACGGATGGGCTGCCCTCCATCGCCCTGCCCTCCATCCCGCCCTCAGGAACGGCGCGGAGCAGGTTGACCAGGATGGTGTTGTTCCTGTCCCACGAGTCCAGCAGAGCCTCAAGCAGCGGTGCGTCCGACATATCCACCCCGGTTTGCTAATGAAGATTTGCGACGAATTGTACTCGAGCCTGCCGCTCAGCGACCAACCATCTTCATCAGCTTTTCGGGATAGCGGTCTCCTTGCACCGTGATCTTTGAGGCGGCGCTGTCAATCTCGGCGAGATCAGCAGGTGTCAATTCCACTGCGAGCGCTCCGATGTTCTCGTCGAGACGATGCAGCTTCGTGGTGCCTGGAATCGGAACGATCCACGGCTTCTGTGCCAGCACCCAGGCGAGCGCGATCTGCCCAGGTGTCGCCTTCTTCCGTGACGCGATCGCGCCGATCAAATCGACCAGAGCATGATTCGCCTTGCGAGCCTCCGGCGCAAACCGCGGCAGCGTGCTGCGGAAGTCCGTGCTGTCGAGGGTCGTGGTCTCGTCGATCTTGCCCGTCAGGAAGCCCTTGCCCAGCGGGCTGTAGGCCACCAGGCCAATGCCAAGTTCTTCGATCGTCGGCAGAATCTCCTTCTCATGGTCTTGGAACCATAGCGAGTATTCGCTCTGCAACGCCGTTACTGGTTGTACGGCGTGAGCACGACGAATGGTCTGTGCCCCTGCTTCCGAAAGGCCGAAGTGCTTCACCTTGCCTGCCTGAATCAGATCCTTCACCGCTCCCGCAACGTCTTCGATCGGTACGTCGGGGTCAACCCGGTGTTGATAGTACAGATCGATGACATCGGTCTTGAGTCGCTTGAGCGAGCCTTCAACAGCCTGCTTGATGTGCTCCGGCCGGCTATTCAGGCCTGCCGCTCCCGGCCGATTATCGCTTCCGCTCAGATCAAAGCCGAACTTGGTGGCGATTACCACCTGGTCGCGCAGGGGAGAGAGCGCCTCGCCAACGAGTTCCTCATTCGTGAACGGCCCGTACACTTCGGCGGTGTCGAAGAACGTGATACCGCGCTCCACGGCCGTGCGGAGCAGAGCGATCATCTCCGTCTTGTCCTTGGGCGGACCGTAGGAAAAACTCATTCCCATGCAGCCTAGCCCGATGGCCGATACTTCCAGGTTGCTCTTTCCAAGTTTGCGTTTTTGCATCACTTCTCCTTCTACATGTGGCCCGGTTAAGATGCTGCTCTTGCACGCTGCTCTTCGCGCCAGCGAGCAGGTGGAACCCCCTCCCAGGTGCGAAAAGCGCGAACGAATGAGTTCGCATCGTTGTATCCCAGGAGGTAGGCCGCTTCATTCAGTTCTAGGACGGAGTTGTTGAGATAGTGGCGAGCCAGCTGATGGCGAGCTTCTTCGAGTGCGCGCTGGAAGCTGGATCCTGCATCTTGCAAGCGCCGCTGGAGAGTGCGAGAGCTGATGTGTAACGCATCGGCGACGTCTTCGACCGTGGGACGCCGGCCAGTGAGTTTTCGCTGTATCGCTCCGCGCACGCTCTCGGTGAAATCCTCGTCGCTGTTTTGCTGCTTCAGCTCTTCTTCGAACTGCGGTGCCAGCATTCCCAGGAGTTCGGCATTGCGCGTGACCAACGGGCGCTGCGCATCGGCTGCGCGAAACACGATCGCGTTGCGAGCGCCTCCACAGACCACGGGACAGCCAAAATGGCGTTCAATGGTTTTCACATGAGAGCGAGGCTGCACGAACTCCACGCGAAGCGGCGAGAGTCGCGTCCCGGTGCCGCAGCGGGCAATCGAGAGGACCCAGGCGAAACAGCATTCGTTCAGTACAGGTGGCTCGACCTCGTCAGCAAGTAGCCAGCGGAACTGGATGCTCCACTCCTCCTCGTCCTTTTCCTGAAGGATTTCTTCCGGACAGGTCAGCTGTTTGTACCGCGCCATTTGCTCAACGGCCGAACCGAAGTTCTCTGTCGAGAGGACGGCGAGGCCCATTGGGTGAAAACGTTCGATCTTGCTTTCTGTGCCAAGCAGGACGCCGATCGCGGGATTTGTGCTGACTTCGCCAATGGCGCGCCACAGGGCAAACAGTTCCTCGGTGTTGAGGAGCACGCGAGGTTGATCGACGAGTCCCTGGGAAAGTCCGGCCGTGCGCAGGACCGCAGAGGCGCGGACTCCCAGTTCTTCCAACTTCGAAAAGGTGCTGCCAGAGAAGCTAAAGTGTTTATTCATCGGTTCACTCAGATTTGAGAGAAGCCATGTCGATGGAGAAGCGGTACTTCACATCCGACTTGAGCAGCCTCTCGTAAGCTTCATTGACCTTCTGGATCGGGATGACTTCGACGTCGGCGGTGATGTTATGCTGCCCGCAGAAATCGAGCATCTCCTGGGTTTCTGCGATGCCGCCGATAGGTGAACCGGAGAGGCTGCGTCGGCCCATAATCAGGCCGAATGCCGGAACCGCGAGGGGCTTCTCCGGCGCGCCCACGAGAGTGATGGTCCCATCGCGGCGCAGCAGACTGATGTAAGCGTTAATGTCGTGATCGGCCGAGACGGCGTCGAGAATGAAATCGAAGCTGCCAGCGTGTTTCTGCATCTCGTCCGCATTCCTCGAGATTACAACCTCGTCTGCCCCGAGGCGGAGCGCGTCTTCCTTCTTATGCGATGAAGTTGTGAAGACGACGACGTGCGCTCCGAGCGCATGGGCAAACTTCACCCCCATGTGGCCCAGTCCGCCAAGACCGACGATACCAACTTTCTTGCCCTTTGTGACGCCCCAATGACGCATCGGCGAGTACGTCGTGATCCCGGCGCAAAGCAAAGGAGCGGCTCCCGCAAGGTCGAGGCTCGAAGGGAGGCTGAGGACGAACCTCTGGTCAACGACGATACTGTCCGAGTAGCCGCCGTAGGTGACGCCCCCGAGGTGCTTGTCCGGGAAGTTGTAGGTTAGGGACATGTTTGCACAGAACTGCTCCAGGCCCGCCTGGCACTCGGGACAGGTGCCGTCCGAATCCACCATGCACCCAACGGCGGCGAGGTCGCCGGGCTTGAACTTGGAAACCGCGGAGCCGACCTTGCTGACGCGGCCTACGATCTCGTGCCCGGGCACACAGGGATAAACGGTGGGCACCACGCCGCTCCATTCATTGCGAACCTGGTGGAGATCTGAATGACAGATGCCGCAGAAGAGAATATCGATCTGGACGTCGTGTGCGGTCGGGTCACGCCGTGTGATCTTGGTGGAGGCTAAAGGCGATGTCGCACTGGCAGCGGAGTAAGCTTTGGCGTTGTACATGGATTTACTCTAGATGGTTGTACGACATCTCGGTATGCAGAACGCGCCATTGTGTATGCAGAATACGCCAACCCTAGGGCGCCCCTAATCAAGCCCGCGGTCTCTTCGCAGGGTGTCACAATCGACCCGTGGAGGATCGCAGGATCCACCCAGCGCCTCGTGGTTACTTTCGTTTCTTCACGGTGCTGATTTTGCGTGACACTCATCCCGCATTAGCCTTATCTATAACGCTGGGGAAGCTTCGCCTCGGCGAAACTCATCAGCGCCGAGAGAGGTCATCTTGGCGGCGCTGAACGGTTCGGGTCAGCCCCGCGGCCGCGATTCCAAACGATCTTTGACAAACCGATGGCCGAGAGGAACTTGGAGATGTGCAAGAACTTGCAGATATAACTCCTTATGGCTGACATGGATAGATATAAGTGCTTTATTTATGCTATACATGCGAACAATTTCCTCCCAAACCCTTGAAAACAAACAGTCGTGATTTTCGTTTTCTACGTAAGTTATTGTTTTTTTGATCCGGGCGATCCGTGTGAATCCGTGGTCGCTTTTGGCTTTAATTGGTATCGACTAGAATGCCCGCACGGAGGAAACCATGGCAGCCCCAGCCCCGACCTCAACTCCAACCGAAGCCAAACCCCAACTCAACCTCGACCAGATCAAGTTCGATATCTGCTGTGCCGGGCGCATTCTCTACCGCCAGGGCATGAGCGCCGCCAATGCCGGACACATCAGCGTGGCCATTGCTCCCGACCGCATGCTGATGAACCGCTTCGGCCCGTCGTTCGCCACGCTGCATCCCAACGACATCCTCACCCTCGATCTTCACGGCAATATCATCGAGGACCACACCGCCCAGAAGAACGCCCGCCTCAACGAGACCGTTGAGCTGCACGGCATCATTCATCGTTACAACCCGCACGCCATCTGTGTGCTGCACACGCATCCGCCTGCAACCGTCACCTGGAGCACCTTCCGCAAGGTGCCCGAAATTTACGATCAGGAGAGCTGCATCCTCGCCGGTGATGTCGCTGTGGTCGAAGAAGATTACGAAGGACTGGCCTCGGGCGAAGAGCGCACCAAGTCTGCCGCCCTTGCACTCGGCAAACATCGTGCCGTCATCCTCCCCAATCACGGAGCTATCACCACGGGTCCAACCGTGCAGCACGCGCTGTTCACTATGATCCTTCTGGAAGGCATGGTAGCGCGCAACCTGTCAGTACTCTCGACCGCCCGGGCCACGGGCCTGACGCCCCAGCCCATTAAGCCGGAAGTAGCCCAGCAGGTCCGCATGGGAATCGCCAAGATGAACGCGCTTGAGCCCCTTTGGGCCGACCTATTGCATCGGCTAGTGGCCACCGATCCAGAGCTGTTCGCCTGATGCGACGAAGGGAGTGCAGCCGCGGATTTACACGGACTTTTCATTAGTCTTTGAAGACTTAATCTGATCTGTGTTCATCGGTGTAAATCCGTGGTTGATTTTCTTCCGCCTCTGTCGATTTCCGTCGCCTTCGCCCGTCATGGTATGGAACGGGGTAGAAATACAACGAGCTTCGCAGTACACACGCGTCAAGTAAGAGGAGAGACAATGCCGAACTACTTGCTGCTTCTATATGACGATCCAACCGGCTGGGTGAAACTCAGTCCCGAAGAGATGCAAACGGCGCTGGAGAAGTACATTGCCTGGTCACAGAAAGCCACCAGCGAAGGATACCTTCGCGGCAGCCACCGGCTGGCGGAAGATGTGGGCAAGGTGATGCGAGGCGCCAAGGTCACCGACGGCCCCTATAGCGAAACCAAGGAAATCCTCGGCGGCTATTTCCTCATCAACGCCGCCAATTACGATCAGGCGGTGCAGCGCTCACTCGATCACCCCCACTTGGAGTACGGTGGCACGATCGAAGTGCGCCAGACCCATCCGATGCACGGAGAAGAATGATCAGCAACGGAACAGGTGCCGCCACTTCGGCCGCCGAGAACGTTGGCGGCTCGGTCGAGCACTTGTTCCGCCATGAGTCCGGCCGCATCGTTTCCTACCTCACGCGCTTGCTCGGCCCCGAGCACATGGACCTCGCCGAAGAGGTGGTGCAGGAGGCGCTGCTCAAGGCGCTGCAAAGCTGGCCGTACTCCGGCATTCCGTCGAATCCTGCTGCGTGGCTGCTGCAGGTCGCGCGCAATGCGGCGCTCGACGCCATACGCCACCGAAAAGTCTCCGCTGACAAAGAACCGGCACTGGTCGCCGAACTCACAGCCGCCAGCCGTCCTCTCCGTCCGTACGAAACATCGCCCGACGCGAAACTGCGCGACGATGAATTGCGCATGATCTTCATGTGCTGCCATCCCGAGCTGTCACCCGAAGCCAGCGTCGCCCTTAGCCTCAAGGCCATCGGCGGCTTCAGCGTGCGCGAGATCGCCCGCGCTTTTCTCGCTGACGAAGCAACCATCGCGCAGCGTCTGGTACGCGCCAAGCGGCAAATCCGCGAGAAACAACTGTCGTTCGACCTGCCCAGCGGATTTGAACTCATCCGCCGCCTCGACTCGGTCCTCGACGTCCTTTACCTCATGTTCAACGAAGGCTACGACGCGCATCAGGGTGAAGACCTCATTCGCCACGACCTTTGCTTCGAGGCGCTGCGCTTGGCGCGGCTGGTCGCGGGGTCGTCAGTGAGTTCGCCTCGTGTGTATGCGCTGGTGGCACTGATCGCGCTGCAGACCGCACGCCTGCCAGCGCGCACCGATAGCGTGGGCGACCTTGTCCTGCTCGATCAGCAAGACCGCTCGCGCTGGGACGATCGGCTGATCGCCATCGGCTTTCATCATTTCGATCGCTCGCTTGTCGGCCGCGAGGTTTCCGCCTTTCATGTGGAAGCGGCCATTGCGGCCACCCATACTCGCGCGGCCACACCCGAGGAGACTGACTGGAACCTCGTGCTCAGCCTTTACGACCAGCTCCTCCAGCTCAAGCCCAGCCCGGTGGTGGCCCTAAACCGCAGCGTCGCCGTCGCTCGCGTTCATGGGGCCCAAGCCGCTCTGGCCGAGCTCGATCGTCTCAGCCGCGAGCCCGCGCTCCGCAACTACTATTTGCTGCCCGCGGTGCGCGGCCAATTGCTTGCCGAACTGAACCAGCACAACGACGCCATCGCGGCTTATCGTGAGGCCCTCGCACTCTCCTGCAATGCGCCGGAGCGCAGGTTCTTACAACAGAAGATCGATCTTGAACTGTCATCCCGACCGGAGCGACCCACCCCATGAATTCTCGTCCCGAGCGAGCAGTGCGAGTCGCCGGGGCCTGCATTTCACTGTTGGATGTGGACGGCTCCTTGTTCTGCCGAGTGCACCATGTTCACGCCTTGCTTTACCATCAACTCGTGCGCGAAAAGGTGCTGCACTACATCCGCGAGCGCGGCTTGCTGCGCGCGGGAGACCGCGTCGCTGTGGCCGTCTCCGGTGGGGCTGATTCCGTCGCCTTGCTGCGGATCCTGCTCGAACTCCGATCGGAACTGGGCATCGTTCTCACCGTCGCCCACTTCAATCACCAGTTGCGGGGCGACGATTCCGATGCTGATGAACACTTTGTCGCCGAACTTGCCCGTCAACACGACTTGCCGTTCTTCGCCGGTCGCGCCAGTGTCCGCGAACACGCTGCGGCCAACAAGCTCAGCATCGAGCATGCCGCCCGCGAGCTGCGCTACCAATGGCTATGCGGGCTTGCGCGTCAGCAGTGCTTCGACGCCATTGCCACCGCACACAATGCCGACGATCAGGCCGAAACCGTCCTGATGAAATTCCTCCGCGGAGCCGGAACCCGCGGGCTGGGGGGCATTCACCCGGTGCTCATTCGCGACGGTGTGCGCATCGTGCGCCCGCTGCTGGAAACCTCACGCGCCGAAATCGAGGCCTATCTCCACTGCCTCAACCAACCCTGGCGCGAAGACCACACGAACCGCGATACGCGTCACACCCGCAACCGCATCCGGCACGAATTGCTGCCTCGGCTCGAACAGGACTACAACCCGAACCTCCGCCAGCTCCTGAGCGAAACTGCCGAGATTGCGCGCGACGAGGAAGCTGCCTGGGAAGTGTTGACTGCCAAGTGCGTCGACCGATGGCACCAGGACGACGGGCGCTTCCTGCTTCAGGACCGGTCTTTAGGGCTCCTTTCGGAATTCCTGTCGGAGTCTGTCGCTTTGCAGAGACGGGCTCTCAAGTGCTTCCTCGAAAGACACGGCATTGCCATCGAGTTCCACCATGTTGAATCGGTCCGCCACTGCGCCCATCGCGATGGATCGGTCGCGAGTTTGCCCGGCGGATGGCAAGCCAAACGCGAAGGTCATTGGCTGGAACTCATCCCCCCGGCCACGACCGACGAAAAGCCGGATAGGAGCAACTATGAGTATTGCTTGCCCTTGCCCGGGCGCTGTGACATTCCCGAGGCTGGCATTGTTCTTCAAGCCACAATGGTTCCCGCTGAAGCCGCTGTCCTCGTCCCGCCCGGCTCGTTGTTGTGCGTGGCCAAGCTCGGTCCTAAGTTGCTGATTCGTAATTGGCTACCGGGCGACCGCTTCCGCCCCGCTCACACCGGATCGGAGGAAAAACTCAAACGGCTGTTCTCCGAAAAGCGCATTCCTGCCGATCAACGTCCCCTATGGCCGGTGGGCCTGGCAGGCTCCCAAATCGTCTGGGTCCGCGGGTTTCCAGTCGCTCAGGAATACGCCTGGGTTCCCGAGTCCGGCGACGCCGTACACATCGAGGTATTGGTCGACCGGTGACCCATCGGCCGCTACCGAATAGCCCCCGCCGGTGTCTAAGCCATGTGCACCCGATGCTCAGAAGACGCCGAAATCCCAATCTGGGCCAGCTCAGCCCCGCTTGACGCCTGCTTTTTTTGGTAAGTCTCGTTGCCCGTTCTGTTTAGCTCGGGGTTACAATCAATTGAGGCAGGGAAAAGTAAATCCAGCACCACCCGATGGCATCTAAGAGTGTTGGGCACACTTTTGTGTCTGCCCCGTTACAGAGGAGTATTCAGTGAATTCGACGGTCAAGACGGTCGTGTTCTGGCTGGTTATTGTGTTGGCGGGCGTCCTGCTCTGGCAGGTTGTCAAAGGAGCTAACAACGGCGCCAAGGAACGCGAAATCAATTACTCGGAGTTCATGTCGCAGGTCGACCAGAACAACGTCAGCGAAGTGACGGTTCTTGGTGCCGACGTTCACGGCAAGTTCAAGAGCGACAAGGCCCCATTCCACGTTATCGTTCCGCCCAACTACTCCGAAATGTACAAGCCGATGCGCGACCACGGTGTGAACATCACCGTGAAGGACGCCGCGGGCGGCAGCTACACCTGGCTTATCAACCTGTTGCCCTTCGCCCTGCTGGCCGCGCTGTGGTTCATCATGATCCGCCAGATGCAGACTGGCGGCAACAAGGCGCTCTCGTTCGGCAAGAGCCGCGCCCGCCTGCTCTCTATGCAACAGAAGAAGGTGACGTTTAAAGACGTCGCCGGCGTGGATGAAGCCAAGGAAGAGCTCAAAGAAATCATCGAATTCCTGCGCGAAGCGCAGAAGTTCCAGAAGCTCGGCGGACGCATTCCCAAGGGCGTCCTGCTGGTCGGACCTCCAGGAACCGGCAAGACCCTGCTGGCCCGTGCGGTTGCAGGTGAAGCCAACGTCCCGTTCTTCAGCATCTCGGGTTCCGACTTCGTCGAAATGTTCGTCGGCGTGGGCGCCAGCCGCGTCCGCGACCTCTTCGAGCAGGGCAAGAAGAACGCTCCCTGCATCATCTTCATCGACGAAATCGATGCCGTCGGCCGTCACCGTGGCGCAGGCCTCGGCGGTGGACACGACGAGCGCGAGCAGACCCTCAACCAGTTGCTGGTCGAGATGGACGGCTTCGAGTCGAACGATGGCGTCATCCTGATCGCCGCGACCAACCGTCCTGACGTGCTCGATCCGGCGCTGCTGCGTCCCGGCCGCTTCGACCGCCGCGTGGTGGTCACGCTGGCCGACGTTCGTGGCCGCGAAGAGATCCTGCGCGTACATACCCGCAAGATTCCTATCAGCGACGACGTTGACCTCACCGTGCTGGCCCGCGGAACACCGGGCTTCTCCGGAGCCGACCTGGCCAACATGGTGAACGAGGCCGCTCTCTGTGCCGCGCGTCAGAACCGCAAGACGGTGCTGATGTACGACTTCGAGATGGCCAAAGACAAAGTCCTGATGGGCGCCGAGCGCAAGTCGATGCTGCTCTCCGACGAGGAAAAGCGCATCACGGCCTATCACGAGGGCGGACACGCCCTGGTCGCGGCGGTGCGCGAGCACTCCGACCCGCTGCACAAGGTCACCATCATTCCTCGTGGCATGGCGCTGGGTCTGACCATGCAGTTGCCGATCGACGATAAGCACACCTATCGCCGCGAATATCTCGAAACCCGGCTGGCCATTCTTATGGGCGGACGCGTGGCCGAGGAGCTGTTCCTGAACAGCATGACCACCGGCGCCGGCAACGACATCGAACGGGCCTCCGATCTGGCCCGCAAGATGGTCTGCGAATTCGGTATGTCGTCGATGGGTCCGATCACCTTCGGCAAGAAGGAAGAGCAGATCTTCCTTGGCCGCGAGATCAGCCAGCATCGCGACTTTAGCGAAGAGACGGCGCGGGCCATCGATGCCGAGGTCCGCCGCTTCGTGAATGAGGGCTACGAGTCGGCGACCAGCATCCTGTCGACGCACCGCGAAGCTCTGGAACGCATCGCACAGGCCCTGCTGGAGCGCGAAGTGCTCGATGCCGGGGAAGTCATGATGCTCATCGAGGGCAAAGAACTTCCGGCACGTGTGAACCCTAACGCTCCGACGGGCCCGAAGGATGAAGTCCAGCAGGTACTGAAGCCGGCTCCCGGCCAGCCCGGTCCGGCTGCAGGGGAGCGTCCGGCGCAGGCGTAGGTAGTGGATAGCGATTAGTGGCTACCGCCCATTCTTTGCGTCAACCGATCTGCGCACGATCAGGTGGGGATTTGACTAGGATTATCACCTGTCGGCCAGATCGTCGTCCCGTACTTATACTTCTTGAGTTCCTTGTAGAGAATCACGTGGCTGTGGAATTGAGTAACCTGCCAGCCCGTTGGTAGGTTCTCCGCGACCAATCGCAAAAGGCCGTCGATCCGCATATTTGACTTTGGAACTACAACACTTCTTTCGGTGAAGTCCGGATGAGGTTTTTTCTTGTGACGCTCAAATCTCAAAAGGAATGGCAAGTCTAATTTGACTCGATTCAGGAGTTCGTTAATGTTCCATTCTCCAGGCTCGATCGTTGAGCAAGGCCAATCCTCACGTATTGGATACTTGCCATCGAACCATGCAGGTGGGTCGTTACGTTCCTCTCTGCCTCTACCGGCATCGTGTGGACCGAAGCCCCTTCCATTCCAAATCGATCCACCGTTTTGCTTGTAGTGCTCGATTAACTGGGCTTCTGGCGCAAGTGCAGTCCAGTTCTTGTTGATCGAGAGACACGTAAAGTTCAGGCTCTTCAGGTCGATATTCTTGCGCCCCGAGACCTTTCGGTAATGATCCCGCAAGCGATTACGCAGATTGCCGGCCTTCCCGACGCATACCTGTAAGGACCCGTCGTATAGCTGGTAAACACCTCGTTGTGGTGGGACCTGGCTGAGATGCTTATCGTCGAGTCGTGCAGGGGCGAGAGTGGCAAATGCCTCGATCAGTTGCTCTTTCACAGCGCGCGGCAAGTCAATATCAAATGGGGCGTGGAACCGCTTCTTGCTCAATGAGCTAGCGCCCTCTTGGAGAGTGTCCATCCCAAACGTCGGGCAAGAATCTCTGCCAATTGAGGGGGTACCGCGTTACCGATCTGGCGCATACTCTCTGTCCATGAACCCGTAAACGTGAAAGTGTCAGGGAAAGATTGTATACGGGCGGCCTCTCGAATTGTGAAGTATCTCACCGACCCGTCCGGATTGGTCAACATATTTTCGCCGCCCGGAACCCCATGGACACCAGCTTTTAGCGTCTTCGCCGGTTCATCCAATGGGCTGCCTGTGTGACCTGCATAAGAACGGGCTCCGTTTATGACGTAATGGGTTAGTTGGTATTCCTCTGCGCCTCTGCCGTTCGCAGGACGCGGCAGTGTCGAAATCACATCGCGAACGGTAAGACAAGGTTCGCCTACGGGAGAAAGTAAAAACGTCTGGAGCTCGTGGGCTTTAGTTTGCACGATAGGGTTCACAGAAGTCGTTTTGCGCGTATGGTGGCGCTTCCAATATTCATTCGTTACGTGCTGGCTCCACACGAGTGCGTCGTAACTGTGAGTCGGTTTCGGAAAGTCGAACTCGACGCCGAGGTCAGAACGAATAGCAACTAGGAATAAACGCTCTCGTTTTTGGGGAATCCCATACTCTGCTGCATTTAAGACGCGGTGGACAACTCGGTAGCAAAGCCCACGCTGCGTTCCCTTGGTGTGAAATCGCTCCAACCGAGCAAGGTGATCCAGCCAGTCCTCGCCTCTCTTGCGCAGGACCTCTGGGTAAGTGAGCATTAGCTCGATGTACCCGAAGTATTTTGCGAAGGATTGACGGGCCAGCCCTCGAACATTTTCGATCAGAATTGCCTTTGGCCTAAGTGATCGAACCGCACGAATCATCTCTGGAAACATGTTTCGAGCGTCATCATGTCCCTTGTGCTTGCCACCAATCGAGAATGGCTGACAAGGCACCCCTCCAGCAAGTAGGTCAATGTCTTCGCCGAACTGCGCGAAGTCGAATTGACGCACATCTGCGTGAAATATCGGCCAGTGAGTCATCTCGGGAACTCGCGATCTGTTTTCGCAGAGCGTTTCACACGCCTGCTTGTCCCACTCGACGACTCCTAAGTGCTGAAACCCCGCACTAGCGGCACCCAGGGCCAAACCGCCACATCCTGTGAACAATTCGACGCTTCTCATTGGCTACCCAGAAACTCCCTAACTCTGGTACCGATCTTCTGGAGGTCGGCTAACTGACACTCCCATATAACTAGCACCTTCCATCCATCGTGTCGCAACTTTCGAAGCACCTTCTTGTCGCGGTCGCGATTCGCCTCCAGTTTGGGAACCCAAAATCCCAATTTGGATTTTGGCAGGCGGGCCAGTTTGCACCGAGGATGCCTATGCCAGAAACAACCATGTACAAAAATGATCTTATATCGTTGCTTAAACACCAGATCGGGACATCCGGGAAGTTTGCGATCATGCAACCGGTACCGGTACCCCAGCCCATGAATCAACCGGCGAACAACGTGTTCTGGTTCGGTATCCCTGTTCCGGATCAGCGCCATTCTGAGGCTTCGCTGTGTCTGGGTCAGAGTGTCCATTGTCATTCAGAGGAAGATAGTACGGCTCTATCAAGGCTACTGAAAAGTGATTATCTCGGTGACCGAAATAAGAGGGCTCCGCTTCTCTACAATCTCCCCTAACTCCACCGCAGCCACTCCCGCTTTCCGCAGCGAACCCAATAGGCCTTCCGCATTCATTGCTGGCACGGAAATCAGCAGTCCCCCCGCCGTTTGCGGATCGTAGAGCAGCGTCCGCACATCTTCCGGCACGTCGTCAGCGTATTCCACGCATCCTTCGGCGAATCCGCGGTTGGCCTTCAACCCCGCCGGTACGTCGCCGCGCTTCACGCATTCCAGTGCGCCATCCAGCAGTGGAATTTTCGATGCTAACAGCCGCACGCTGACGCCCGATCCCCGCGCCACCTCGCGCACATGCCCGATCAGCCCGAAGCCGGTTACATCAGTCATGGCATTTATGGTAAAGCCACCTGCGATCACTACTTCCGCGGCTGGCTTGTTCAGCGTGGTCATGGCATGCACCGCGCCTCGCACCCACGCAGGCTCGGCGTGGCCTCGCTTGATCGCCGTCGAGATCACGCCAGTCCCAATCGCCTTGGTAAAGATTAGCCGGTCGCCCGGCTTCGCCCCGCTGTTGGTCAGCACGCGTTCGGGATGCACTGTGCCGGTAACCGAATAGCCCAGCTTGATCTCGTCGTCCTTGATGCTGTGCCCGCCGATGACCGTGCAGTTGGCTTCGATCATCTTCGACAGCCCGCCCGCCAGCATCTGCTCCAGGATCGTCACGTCGCCCGCCTCCGGAAAACACACCAGCGTCATCGCGCTGATCGGCCGCCCGCCCATGGCGTACACATCGCTGAGCGAGTTGGTCGCGGCGATCTGACCGAAGGTGTACGGGTCGTCCACGATGGGGGTGAAAAAATCGACCGTTTGGACGAGTGCCAGCTCAGGCGTGAGTTGATACACGCCTGCGTCGTCGGCTGTGTCGAAGCCGACCAGAACGTTGGGATCATGTTGCCGGGCTAATTTCCCAAGCACCGAGTCCAGCACCGCCGGACTTAGCTTGCTGGCTCAACCAGCGGCTTTCACCATCTCCGTCAAACGAGGCTTGGCATTGTCAGGCACACATCGATTGTAGCAACGGAACAACAAAAGCTTTCGACCACGGATTTGCACGGATGAACGCGGATAAGATTTAGGCAAGTCAAAATCGAACCGCGGATCGCACAGATGCACGCTGATCGGAATTAGAAAAAAAGAACTCATCGTCCTCCGCGAAATCCGCGGTTGCTCTTGTTCTTTTGACTAGTTCTGATCCGTGTTCATCCGTGCAAATCCGTGGTCGATTTTGCATTTCAGACTACACTTTTCTCGGTGTTCTCCGTGCCTCCGTGGTGAAATTGCTCTTATTTCGCCGGGATCAGATGAATATCGCCGCTATACAGAAACAACAGTGCATCCGGTAGACGCTTCGACCAGGCAATCTCGTCGTGTTTCGCGCCCTCTTCCACCACGACCTTCAGCCGGCTCGGGCCGAGTCCCTTGGCGCGCAGGATCTTCTCCAGATCACGCACCGCGTCAGCGTCTTTGGTGGCAGCCTGCTCGTCCGAGTCCTCCGCCGTCCCGATCGCGACGTACATCCTTTGCGGGAACAGCGTCGCCTTCTCCGCGTCTTTCAGCAGATGGCTGTCGCCGATCAACAGCGAAGGGCTTTCAATCAGCGCCTTGCCGAACACTCCCGGATGCGTCAGCACCGTGTACAGCGTCACCGCTCCACCGTACGACGACCCGCCCAGGCCGGTATTCTGCGGCCCCAACGCCACCCGATATTTCTTCTGGATGAGCGGCATCACTTCGTTGATGACGAAATCGCCATACTGCTTCCCGTGGACGTCCTGCGTCTCCGGCTTGCCCAGTTCCGGGTTCTCGGGGTCAGGGTAAGGCAAGTACTCATTGGCTCGCCGCCCGGTGTTGTCGATGCCCACCACGATCATCGGCCCAATGCGCATGCTTCCGGTCAGGAACTCGATGGTCTCGTCAACCCGCCACTCATGGTTGAGCGCCGTGGCCTCGTCGAACAGGTTCTGGCCGTCTTGCATGTAGAGCACGGGATAATGCTTGTTGCGATTGACCGGCGCGAAATAATTGCCGGGAAGCCAGACGCGCAAATTTCGAATATTACGAAACACCTTGCTGTTGATCGTAATGATCTCCAGCGTGCCGAGAACACTCGGCTCCTTCGGCGGAATCAGCGGAACGACAGCCTGCGTTGGCGGCGGAGTCTGATCTTGCGATTGAGCGGGCTGCGCCGGCGGAGTGGACTGATCCTGTCCGGTCAGGCCGCAGCTCAGGAACAACAAAACTACAAGAATGCGAGAGTAGGCACGAAGGGAACGCATGACCAAAGCTTAGCAAGAAAACGGTCTGAGAAATATCCGCGCCCTCCGCGAAATCCGTGGTTGATCTTAATCTTTTGCCCAAGCCTTATCCGTGCCGATCAGTGGTCATCCGTGGTCGATTCGCCTTTGATTTTCAGCTTGAAATCTATCCGTGTAATCCGTGGAAATCCGTGGTTGCTTTCCTGGTTCTACTTCAGCTTCAAATTCACTAGCTGTAGCGCCGGATAGCTTCTGTCCCAGTCATCCGAGATATGCTCCAGCGTGATGCGCACAGGCTTCGTCTGTCCCGGCCCGAGCGCCGCGCGGCTCATATCAACCAGGTCGGGATAGCCCGCCAGTTGGTTCTCCACCAGTACGTGCAGGGGAAGAGTTTCCTTCTGCACGATCTCGCCCAACGTGTTCTTAAACTCCGCATGCACATCGGCGCCCACCAGCGCTTTGTCGCCGGTGTTCGTGATGTTGAAGTCCAGGTAGGTTACGGTTCCGCCCATATAGTTCTCGGCCGCGCTCAGCTTGAGGTCTGAAATTTTCAGTTTGTCGGCGTAGGGGTTGGGTGCGGCTCCGTCCTGGCTCTTCGGCCGCAGAAAAAGCAGGAGGGCTCCAACCGCCACCAAGACGGCGGCCACGCCGACGAGCAGAGGTATCCAGTTTCGCTTCTGGTCGGGGGACGGGGCAGGTTCAAAGGCCGATTCCATGACGACCCCGATTTTACTCCGTCCCCAAGGTGGATTCGTTGCGGGTGCGCGCCGCTACTTGGCCTTGACTGCGATGACCTTCAGGATAGGAACTTCGTGGTTCCAGGTAGGAGGGATTTGCTCAACGGCCACCCGAAAAAACCTCATTTCGTTGGGCTGGACGGGATTTCTCGCGAATTCATTGCGGATAAGGTCGGTCCCTCCGTGGGCGATGCCGACCATAGGCTTCTGAATGCTGCTAACCAGCTTCCCTTGCGCGTCGAGGAAGTCCACTTGCATCGTGGCGCCAGTGACTGCGGCGTGCCCGGTATTCGTAGCCACGCCGTCGATATAGAGTTCCTCATTTGCTGGAGTCAAGCTGATCTGCAAGCTACTTAATTGCAGTTCTTGGGGTGCTACACCAACTGGAGTCTGCGACGCTTGGGCCTGAATTTGCTGGTTCCGTGCGGCCGGCGGCAGGTAACGTAAGACCACTGCCAACGCTACCAGCGCGAGCAGCGTGCTAACCACTCGGGCCATCAGGTTCTTGGAACGTCGTGGCTTCTTCGTCCGTTCAGGGCGCACCACTGCAAGCTCGGGGGGTTCGCTGATTGTGCTTCGGGGATTCGTTACCATTACTGTCCTCTGGGCTCGAAGGCCGGAGCTTCCCGCTCAATTTTGGCCGCGGGATTGTTGGGTAAACGAGACGAGTGGGCAGTTCTAAAGTGAAAAGCTCACCGGGCCGGTGAGCCGTCGTACCTGTTTCCATTCTACCAAGAATTCAGCCCTCGAGGTTCGTAGTGGAATACGATTTCGCCCTACAACGGCCCGGATTGTTCCTTACGGCCGGGTGCAATCTGTTACTGCACCGCTCCCGAGTCGGCCACCGAGATCTTCGTGTCCGTGCGGAACTTGCGGTAGTCCTTGTAAGTCACGTGCACGTTCGCGTTGATGCCCTTCAGCAGAGCCACCCGTGCATCCAGTTTGATGTCAATGCGCTGCGGCAGCCAGACTTCGTCGTTCACCCGCACCTGTTGCACCTCAAATTGCGAGCCTTTATGCAGTCGCGCTACCACCCAACCGATCGACACCGTATCCGTAAACTCTGCGCGTAACTTCGTCCAACTGTAATCCTGCTGATCGATCCAGAACCGGGGCTTGATCTTGGGCAGCATCTTCGACTCTCTTCGCTTGCCCTCGAACCCCGGACGGGGCGTGCCATCGATGACCCAGGTGTTCCGACCGTTCAACATTTCGGTGCCCGCCAACGTAAACGTGTACGCATCGAGGATTTCGCGTACGAACGCTCGGCCATCTTCGCGGTCTTTCTCATACTTCTGCAATCGCTTCTGCCGTTCTTGGGGCGTCTCGTTCTCGCGCTTCCGGGTTTCCTTCTCGAACTCCTCGTCCTGCTTCTTCTTTTCCTTTTCAGATAGTGGCTTGTCGTCTTTCGCCACCAGGCGCTCAAACGGCTCGCCGTAGAGGACGAGAATCTCGTTGGTTTCCGACTTGCTCGACTTCACCTGACCGTTGCTGTCAAGGCGGTCCTCCTGCGCGCGCTCCAGGTACGTGTAGTCCTTCGCTTCCTCCCAGTTGAAAATGTCTTTCTGCACCGCCCGCCGCATGATTTCCTGCGGGTCGTTGGTCTGAAGCTTTGAGTGTTCTTCCTTGTTTGTGGCGGCTGTAGTTCCAGATTGTGCGGAAGAGGAAGCCGGCGGACTAGAGTCCTGCGCGAGCGCAAGGACACCAGCCAAAACTAACAGCACACCGAAGGAGAGGATTTTCCGCAGCACAGTACTACTAGACGCGATCCGAACCTGAAAGTTCCGGCGCCGGTGCGGAACCGCACGGATTGTCATCACCAAGAAAGAGAGTGGCGAAGGAAGTCGCTAGCTTCTGTTTTTCTGGAAACTGGCAACTGACTACCGGCAACTGAATTACTCGCCCGCCACGGTCATTCCGTCAATGCGGAGCGTGGGGGAAGCGATCGCCCCGCGAAACTCCAGGTCACTGCCGATCTCGCTGATGTTCGAGAACATGTCTTTCAGGTTGCCGGCCACCGTGATTTCCTCGACCGGAAACGTCAGCTCGCCATTCTCAATCCACATGCCGCTCGCGCCGCGCGAGAAGTCGCCGGTCACCAGATTGACACCGAAGCCAAGGAACTCGGTTACCAGCAAGCCTTCCTTGATGTCGCCGATAATCTCTTTCATGCTCTTCGCACCCGGCTTGAGGAAGAAATTTCCCGGCCCGATCCCAGGCGTTCCCGCCAGACCGCGCGACGCGTTGCCCGTGGTTTGCATTCCCAGTTTCTTCGCCGTGTAGGTGTTCAGCAGATACGACCTGAGCACGCCATTTTCAACCACCACGGTCTTTCGGCTCGCCACTCCCTCGGAGTCGAACGCGCTGGTGCCGAAGCCGCCCACCATGGTTCCGTCGTCCACAATGTTGATGTTCTCGCCCGCGATCTTCTCATTCAGCTTGCCGGCCAGGTACGAAGCGCCGCGATACACCGAATCGCCGTTCACCGCTTCGAAGATGTGTCCTATCAGCGAACCCGCGACCGTGTTCTCGAACACGATCGGCACTTTCGCTGTCTTGACCTTGCGAGCTCCCAGGCGCCTCAGCGTGCGCTCGGCGGCGACGCGCCCAACTTCCTCCGGAGACTTCAACTTCTTCAGCGTCATAGCCACGGAATACCAGTAGTCGCGTTGCATGATCGAGCCTTCGAGCTGCGCAATAGGCACCGCCGACACCGAACAATAGGAGCGCCGCGAGTCGCCCAGGAATCCGTTCGAATTTGCCAGCACCTTATAGCTGATGGCCGCGTCGAAGGTGCCACCCTCCGAGTTGGTGATCCTCGAGTCGGCTTGCAGCGCGGCTTTTTCGGCCCGTCGTGCGTAATCGATCCGGTCTGCCGTCGAAAGCGAATACACGTCATCAAAATACAGTTCGAGGTCGCCTTCCAGCTTGCCCTGCTGCGACGGCTCGGGAATTCCCGAAAACGGGTCCTCGCTCGTCACTTTGGCGAGCTTCAACGCCGAATCAACCAGCGTCCGCACACCCTCAGCCGTCAGATCGCTGGAGTATGTGCTGGCAGCGCGCTGTCCGAAGAACACACGCACTCCCACGCCCTTCGATCCCGACTCCTTCAGCGTCTCGACTTCGCCCAAGCGCACCACGGTCGAGAACTCGCTTCCATCCACGGCCACCGCTTCCGCAGCCGTCGCTCCGCCCTTCATGGCCCGGCTAACTACGTCGGCTGCGATTTCTTTCAAATCAGCCGGCGCCGCTACCGCGCTCGTTGCCTGCTCTTGCATCGATACGTTCATGAAACTCCCGAGTAAGTTCGAATGAAATCGGATTCGCGTTCTTCTGATCTAAATTGATCCGCGTGTTCCGCGAAATCCGCGGCTGCTTTTGACTTTCGTTCGTGTCGCGCGAATCTGTGGCTGCCGCTGCTCTACTGCTTTAAATTGATCCGTGAAGATCCGTGTAAATCCGTGGTGCTTCTGCTTTTGACTTTCGTAGGTACAGCGCAAATGCCTACCCGCCCGTTCCGCCCACCGTCAGCCGGTCCACCTTCAGCGTAGGAATCCCAACGCCCACCGGCACGGACTGTCCATCTTTGCCGCAGGTGCCCACACCCTCGTCGAGCTGCAAGTCATTGCCGACCATCGACACTTTCGTCAGCACGTCCGGGCCATTACCGATCAGCGTCGCATTCTTCAACGGCGCCGTGATCTTTCCGTCCTCGATCATGTACGCCTCAGACGCCGAGAACACGAACTTGCCATTGGTGATGTCCACCTGCCCGCCGCCGAAGTTCACGGCGTACACGCCATGCTTCACCGAGCGAATAATGTCTTCCGGCGAATCCTGTCCCGCCAGCATGTAGGTGTTGGTCATGCGCGGCATCGGAATATGCTGATAGCTTTCGCGGCGTCCGTTGCCCGTGTTCGACATCCCCATCAGCCGCGCCGACAGCTTGTCCGTGAGATAGCCCTTCAGGATTCCATTCTCGATCAGCACCGTATTCCCGGTCGGATTGCCCTCGTCATCGACGTTGAGCGAGCCGCGCCGTCCCGGCATAGTGCCGTTGTCCACCACCGTGCACTTGTCGCTGGCCACGCGCCGCCCCATCATGCCCGAGAACGCCGACGTCTTCTTCCGGTTGAAATCGGCTTCCAGCCCGTGACCGATCGCCTCGTGCAATAGAATTCCCGGCCATCCCGGACCCAGCACCACTTCCATCTCGCCTGCCGGGGCCTCGATCGCATCCAGTTGAATGATCGCCTGCCGCGCAGCTTCTTTAGCAAAGTGCTCGGGAGTCTTGTCGTTAAGGAAAAAGTCTAGGGCCACGCGTCCGCCGCCGCCCGACGTCCCGCGTGACGATTCGGTGCCTGACTTCGCCAGGCAGAACACGCTCATGCGCGCTAGCGGCTGTGAATCCTCGGCGAAACTGCCATCGGAGCCGATAACCAGAATGCGCCGCATGTCATCCACATAGCTCACCCGCACCTCTTTGATGCGCGGATCGTAGGCGCGCGCCGCGACATCCGCGCGGTTCACCAGGTCAACCTTCGCCATCACGTCCGCTTCGACCGAAGGCAGCGGTACCGGATACAGATTGTGCGCAGGCTTGTCGGTCAGGCCCACTACGGGCGTTTTCGCCGGACCGCTGGCGATCATCGCCGCTGTCCGCGCCGCATGCAAAATGCGCTCTGGCGCCAGATCGTCTGTATAGGCGTAACCGGTTCGCTCGCCCGAAAGCACGCGCACGCCACAGCCTACCGAAATGCCCTGCGAGGCCGACTTCACCATGCTCTCGTCGAGCGAAACTGAGGTTGAGGTGTCGTATTCAAAGTAAAGGTCGGCAAAATCGCCGCCGGCGGATAGCGCTGCAGCCAGGTACCTCTCGACGTCTGCCGCAGCCAGGCCATAGCGCTCAAAGAAAAACCGATTGTCCATAGTCACTCGTATTAGATGTCCGGAAGGCGTTTTCGACGCGGCCCACACCAGCCACGGCAAATTTCTGGCTTTTGCCTGGACGTTTCATTATCACACGTGTCTGTGTCCCCGGACGCAGCGGTACGCGGCGACCTTCGCTACGCTGCTCATGGGGGCCGGGCGTGCAAACTTGTGCCATTTCGGCGGAATCGTTGGGCAGAATGCTCGAATCCTTCCTCGCCGACTCCCCCAACGCTATCGCCCTCGAAAATGGCGAACCCCTCTTCGATTTCGCCACTGCCCGCTACTCCATCTCCGGCGAAGGCAAGTGCGTGCTCCATCTCTGGTCGGAGGAGCGCAATGCCGTCCGCCGTGTCCTCGACGCGGAGCTGAAATCCCGCGCGCTGCACCTCAGCGTGTTGCGCTTTGGCCAGTCGCAACCCACCGTCCTCGAGATCTGCGCCAACACCGACCAACGTACCCCGACTGCGCTTCGCGCCATCCGCACCCGCTACCGCCAAGTCTTCGAGCGCGTCCTGCAACGCCAGTTTTCCGGCTACAAGCTCGACTCCGTCAGCAGCCGTGCTGACCTGGAACACTCCTGCAGTCCGGTTTACACCCGTGGCGTGCTGCGCATAGGCCAATCGGCGTTTGCGGTCCTCGGTGTCAATGCGAACGAGACCCAGCCCTCCATCGACGCCGCTCTCACCTTCGGCATTCTTTGGATGGACCGCCAACGGGAGCAGCTTGCTGGTCGCGCCCACGTCGAAGGCATGAAGCTCTTCGCGCCCGCAGGCCGCGCCGACGTGCTTCGCCAGCGCATGGCGCACCTCAATCACGATGCCGCCAAGTGGCAGCTCTACGAACTCGACGAACGCGCCGAAACCTGTGCACCCCTGGATTGCAACGACTCCGGCAACATCGTTACCCGACTGGTACGCGCCGTCGATGTCCCCGGCGCCCGCGCCCGCTTCGCCGCGTCCATCGCTCGCGTGCAATCCCTTGCGTCCGAATGTGAAGTCCATGTTGAGTCGCCGAGCGAGATCGTCTTCCGCCTGCACGGCCTCGAATTCGCCCGCGCCCGCATGGCCCCCGTGCCCGGATCATTCCGCAATGACGAGATGATCACCTTCGGCCTCTGGCCCGCCGAATACACGCTCGACGAACCCAACCAGGCGTTCTTCCGCGAGCTGGTGACACGGCTCGCCCACCACCGCCAGGCGCATGGCATTCAAGGCGATCCCATCTTTCGCCTTTGCCCCGAGCGTTGGCTGGAATCGCTGATCATCCGCGACGTCCGCGCCATCGACGAACGCCTCGATCAACGCTTCGTCTATTCGCAAGTCCCTGCATTTACTTCGGCCGATCGCGCCATGATCGACGTCCTCACCTGCACCCTCGACGGCCGCCTCGCCATCCTCGAACTCAAGGCCGACGAAGACATCCATCTCCCGCTGCAGGGCCTTGACTACTGGGCGCGCGTGCGCTGGCACCAGCAAAATGGAGGCTTCGTTCGCAATGGCTACTTCGCCGGACGCGAACTCTCCGACGCCCCGCCTTTCCTTTATCTCGTCGCCCCCGCCCTGCGCACCCACCCGTCCACCGATATCCTCCTCCGCTACCTCTCTCCCCAAATCGAATGGACTGTGGTGCAGGTGGACGAACGCTGGCGCGAAGCCGTCCGCGTAGTCAACCGCAAACACCCAAGAATTTCAACCACGGATCAACACAGATGAACACGGATCACTTTGAATCGAATGCACCTGCTGCGGCCCTGAAACACTCGTCCATAACCGACGCAATCATCGGGGCGTTTTACGAGGTGTATAACGAAATGGGCCAAGGTTTTCTGGAGTCGGTTTACCGAGAGGCTTTGTCCTGCGTGCTCGAACAGAAAGGGTGCTCAGTTGAGCAAGAAAAGGCAGTCACTGTCAGTTTCCGCGGCAGAACAGTCGGGATTTTTCGGACCGACCTTCTTGTGAACAACTCAGTGATTGTGGAGCTGAAATGCGCGCGAGCTCTGGATTCTGCGCACGAAGCCCAATTACTGAATTACCTCAAAGCGACTCAGTTCGAAGTTGGTTTACTACTCAATTTCGGGAATCGCCCACAGTTTCGGCGCATGCTGCTCGACAATACTCACAAACGATCGCGACAACGCGCAGTTGATTCTCAGGAGAGTTCGCAGTAAGAAGTAGAAATGAAAAAGACCTAGTCTGATCGGTGTTCATCCGTGTAAATCCGTGGTTAATTCGGTTTCACCCCACCCTCCAACGCCCGAAACCTCCAATAATCCCCTGCCGTCTCGCTCAAATCTCCCGCCGCCTTCTCTCCCTTGAAAACCCTTGACACTCCCCGCACCACCCTTCGCATCGGCAACTCTCCCTTGCTGTCCGTCAGGAACAACTCGCCTGTCTTCACCGTGCGGTAGTACCAGCGTTTCAGCAACGCGAGATGCTCCATCCACTCCAACGCGCTCTGCATCTTCGGCGCCTCCACCGCCGCCAGCGCTTCGGTGATACGCGGCTCCATCGACTGCGGACGCGCCTGCATGTGTGCCGCCTCCGCCCTTGAGGCCAGCTCCAGCCGCACCGGATCGCTGATCCGTCCCGCGGCAATCTTGAACAGCGCCACGGAATCCGCCTCAGCCGACGGCTGAATCATCACTCCATTCAACTCATCCAGCCTGCGCACGATCTCCGGCAACTGCGCGGTCGCCGCCTTCACTTTCTCCAGCCGGACGTGCAGCGCCGCCGCGCCTTCGAAATCCAAACTCGCCGAAGCTTCATCCCTCAGCCGTTCGATCTCGCGCACCAGCGACCGCCCGCCCGTGGCAAAATACTGCTGCACGCGCCCGACCTCCGCCACGTACTCCTCGTCCGTGCATCCTTTGAAACACGGCGCGAGGCACATCTTCATCTCCGAATAAATGCAGCCGGGAAACGCAGGGTCGGGATGCAAATCGTCAACGCAGCGCCGCATCTTGAAAAAATCCAGCGAGTCGTTGGCGAACTTCTCCGCCGCCACGCGCGTCGGGAACGGCCCAAAGTATTGCGCGCCGCTCCTGCGCCCGGCGATGCGCGTCGTCACGGTCGCACGAGGGTACGGGTTGTCGAGGATCAGCTTGACCAGCGGCGCAAAGCGCAACCGCATACGCTCGCCGTATGTTTTCGGAAACTCGCGCCGGATCGTCTTATAAAGAACCAGCGACGCCTCGAAGTCGGAACCCGTCGCCGTCCATTCAACTGCACGCACACGATCGCGCAAGTTAAGCTTGCGGCCCTGTCTTTCCGACTCGCCCAGCAATCGCTTCAATCGTCGCCGCAGGTTCGCCGTCTTGCCGACGTACGGCTCGCTACCCTCATCGCCGCGCAGCACGAACACCGCCGCATGTGCCGGGGCAGCGCTAAACAACTCAGTATCGTGATCGGGCGAGAACTCCACGGGAAGATTCTAGTGGATAGAGGACGCGCGGAATCCAACTATCCACTATCCACTAATCACTAGCCACTCTCTTTCTTCCCCCTCACCTTAATCCGCGACGGCGCCTCTATCGGCTGGAAGTGCGCTTTCTTCGAATGCAGCCGGAAATCCGGCCCTTCCATCTCCACCTTCTTGCACATTTCATGCAGCCGCGAACGCATGCGTTCTCCAATGCGATCGCCTAGCGTGTCGCGTCGCGCCGCGCGGTCCGCCGCCAGGCGGCTTTGCGAATTGTCATCCTCGCCCCGCGCCTGCTCCGGCTTGTCTGGAAAATTTGTGGTGATGATGGTTGTCTTGTTGTTGTTGTAGCGGCTGTTCAGAACGTAGTTCACCGTGTCCCTTGTCCACTCCGTGCTGCGCACCGCACCAAGCTCATCCAGCACCAGCACTTCGGCGTCGAACACCGGCCGCAGGATCCCCATCTCCGTCGCCTGCACCGAAGCGTTATACGAGTTCTGGATCGACTTCAGCAACTCGCGATAATCGCAAAACAGACAGGGCACTCCCTTGTCGCGAATCAGCGCCTTTAATATTCCCACCGCCAGATGCGTCTTACCCACGCCCACTGACCCGACGAAGAGCAGCCCGGTCTTTTCCGTTGGGTACTCTTCGACGAACCGGCCGGCAAGCCACTTCGCGTCCGATAGTTTCTTTTGGGCCCTGTCGTCCTGGTCGCACTTGAACGTGCTCAGGTCGCAGTGCTCGTAGCGCGGAGGAATCTTCGCCGCTGCCAGGAGCCGCTCGCCGCGACTCTTCAGCCGGCACTCGCAGCGCACCACCTCGCGCTCTTTGCCGCGCGCAATGCTGCGCCATCCGCTATCGCCACAGATCGGGCAAGGAGTTTCGGATTGCCAACCCACGCCGCTCATCCCTGATATCTCCGAAGCTCGACTCTACTTCGCGAGCCCTCACCGCGCAAGCGGCCTACTCGCCAAGCGACCTCCTCATGATTTGTCATCCCGACCGAAGCCGCCGCTTCGGCGGCGCAACGGAGGGACCTGCATTTCGTTCCCCACTGCCAACCCGGTCCCTTTACGCTCTCCGTGGCCTTGCGTCAGAGCACAGCTCCATACGTGCCGTACGAGGCTCTTTACTTTTGTCATCCCGACCGGAGCCGCGGCTTCGGCGGCGGAGCGGCGGGACCCCCCGCTAACCCCCGCTACTGATCCCAGGCGCAGTTTTATCCGTGCCAATGCGCGGCTCTTTGCCTTTGGCTTTCGCGTAAATCCTTCTGTATCACCGATCTCACACATGACCCCAAAGTTGCATTCACTGCATCATTGCCCATTCTCCGGCATCAAATTAAACTACTCCCTCCGAATTCATCATTCCTTCACAAATCCGCGCCAATATCTTATGGACCGTTATCTTTGCATTCATTGTCATTTTTATCAGCCGCCCCGGGAAAATCCCTGGCTCGAATCCATCGAGCTGCAGGAATCCGCTTACCCCTACCACGACTGGAACGAGCGCATCACCGCCGAGTGTTACGCTCCCAACGCCGCGTCCCGCATTCTCAGCCCCGACGACCGCATCATTCGCATCGTCAACAACTATTCGCGGATCAGCTTCAACGTCGGGCCTACGCTGCTCTCCTGGATGGCCAACCACGCGCCTGACACGTACCAGGCCATTCTCGACGCCGACCGTGAAAGCCAGCAGCGCTTCTCCGGACACGGTTCAGCTATCGCGCAAGTCTACAACCACATGATCATGCCGCTGGCCAATCGCCGCGACAAGCAGACCCAGGTGGTATGGGGAATCCGTGACTTCGAGTACCGTTTCAATCGCGAACCTGAGGGCATGTGGCTGGCCGAGACCGCCGCTGATATCGAAACCCTCGAGGTTCTCGCCGCCAACGGAATCAAATTCACCATCCTCGCGCCCTCGCAGGCCCGTCACGAGCGCCGCGTCTCCACCACCAAGTTCAAGAACGTCGAAGGCGGCAAGATCGATCCCACCCGCCCCTATATCTGCAATCTTCCCTCCGGCCGCAGCATCAATCTGTTTTTTTACGACGGCCCCATCTCCCGCGCTGTCGCTTTCGAGGGGCTTCTCTCCAACGGCGAACGCTTTGCCAGCCGCCTCATCAGTGGCTTTGCCGAGAACCGCCGCTGGCCGCAGCTCATGCACATCGCCACCGACGGTGAAACCTACGGCCATCATCATTACAAAGGTGAGATGGCGCTCTCCTACGCGCTGCATCACATCGAAACCAACAAGCTCGCCCGCCTCACCAACTATGGCGAATACCTCACCATCAATCCGCCGACTCACGAAGTTGAGATCCTCGAAAACACCGCTTGGAGCTGCTCCCACGGCGTTGGACGCTGGAACACCGACTGCGGCTGCAACTCCGGCGGCAAGCCCGGCTGGAACCAGTCTTGGCGTGCTCCGTTGCGCAAGGCGCTCGATCACTTGCGCGACAGCCTGCTGGAGCCTTACGAAACCAGGGCCGCAGAGTTGCTGATTGATCCCTGGCTGGCCCGCGACGAATACGCCAACATCGTGCTCGATCGCGGCGACGCCAGCTTAAACAAGTTCCTCGCGGCTCACGCTCGCCGTGCTCTCTCCGAGTCCGAAATCGTCACTGCGCTTTCGCTGCTCGAGATGCAGCGCCACGCCATGCTCATGTACACCAGTTGCGGCTGGTTCTTCGATGAGTTATCGGGTATCG
The DNA here is from genome assembly GCA_963699185.1 of uncultured Acidobacteriaceae bacterium. Lineage (GTDB taxonomy): Bacteria > Acidobacteriota > Terriglobia > Terriglobales > Acidobacteriaceae > DASRAA01. The sequence continues at coordinate 5,488,160 of OY969419.1, forward strand.
AAACTGTACAGGTCATCATGTACGCCGGCCGCGCCCTGCAACTGGCGCAGCGGCTCTTCCCGGACCATCACGAGGAAAGCTTCCGCGAGCTCTTGCGCTCTGCCAAGAGCAATCTCCCCGACTATGGAGACGGCGCCCAGGTCTTCGACCGCTGGGTGAAGCCCGCGCAGGTCGACCTGCAGGCCGTGACCGCGCACTACGCCATCGCCTCCATGTTTCAGCGCCCTGGCGATGGCGACCTCAGCGCCAGCTACGAGATCAAGCAAATCGACGACGTGCGCCTCGAATCCGGGCGCGCCCGCCTTGCCATCGGCACCGCCAGCGTCCGCTCCCGGGTCACACGCACGCAGAAAGATGTCAGCTTCGGCGTGCTTCACTTTGGCGACCACAACTTGATGGCCGGAATCCGCCTGTACCCCGGCGAGACCGAATTCCGCGCCATCGTCCGCGACTTGCGCGAGCCCTTCCTCTCCGCCGATCTTCCCGCAGTACTGCGGCTCCTCGATCACCACTTCGGCGGCGCCACTTATTCGCTCACATCGCTCTTCCGCGACGAGCGCCAGAAGGTCGTCAGCAAACTCCTGGGCTCCACCATGGCCGAAGCCGAAGCCGCCTACACCCAGATTTACGAGCACCACGCCCCGCTCATGGGTTTTCTCAGCGGCATGGGAGCCCCGCTCCCCAAGATGTTGCACCTCACTGCCGAGTTCGTCCTCAACACCGCGCTGCGCAAAGAGTTCATGGCCGACGAGCTCGACATCGAGCGTATTCAGACCTTGATCGACACCGCGGCGCGCGAAAAAATCCAATGGGACGAAGCCTGGCTCGGCTATGCTCTCACTCGCCGCTTCGGAAAAATGGCTGACGACCTCGCCGTCAAGCCACAAGAGGACTCGCTCCGCCGCTTCAACCAGGCCGTGGATCTGGTGCGTTCACTGCCTTTCGAGGTCGATCTCCGCCGCGTCCAGAACGTCTATTACCAGCTTCTTCAGCACGTCTATCCCATGATCGCCAAGGAGGCTGACGAAGCCTCACAACTCTGGATCAGCGAGTTCACCGCGCTCGGCGAGAAGCTCCGCGTCTGCGTCGATCAGAAATAAACTCGGGTGCCTGGGTGCCCCATCCTTTCCCGTCTTTTGGGAAAGGGTGGGAAACATGCTTTTCGTGCATTTGAGGATGCCGCCACTCAGGCCGGTTTTGCTTGAGTAAGTCTTCCCGAATCCCTGCCTTTTGCAGTTTCTCTTGACATGCGCCGCTTTTAGCAGCTAAATATTCCCGCCCCATTTTAGCCACTTGTCGAGGAGCCTCCATGAATAAAGGAGATCTGATTGAGAAAATTGCAGCCTCTACTGGCATCACCAAAACCAGTGCCGCTGCCGCCATCGATACCCTGATTGATGCCGTCACAATGGCGCTCAAGAAAGGCGATCGCGTTACGCTCGTAGGCTTCGGAACATTTTCCGTCTCGCATCGCAAGGCCCGCAACGGACGCAATCCTCGCACTGGCGGTGTGCTCAAAATCGCCGCCCGCAAAGTCGCCAGGTTCACCCCCGGCGTCGAACTCAAAAAGCACGTCAACAAAAAGTGAAAAGCTTGCTCTAAAGATTTGTCATTCGGACCGAAGCGCCCTTCGGTGTTGTGTTTGCCTTTATGAGCCAAATTTCTCGTCCGTGAAAATCCGCGGCTGCTTCTGCCTTCGCCGTTGCACCTGAATTTTCTCGGTGCGCTCCGTGGCCTCCGTGGTGAATTCGTCTTTTGCCCAATCCTGATCCGCGCAAATCCGCGGCCTGAATCCAATCCGTCCGCCCTGAATCAAATCCCCGGTGATTGCGTACCGCCGGTTGCTCCGATCACCGCCATTCCAGTACAATCAAGGTTTGCAACCAGCGAGTTAGGGAGTCCCATGAAGGCAGCCATCCATCCGGTTTATAACGAAGTTCGCGTGCATTGCGCGTGCGGCAACGCATTTATGACCCGTTCCACCCACAAGGGCGACATCAGCGTGGAAATCTGCTCCGCTTGCCACCCTTTCTTCACCGGCAAGCAGAAGCTGATGGACACCGCCGGCCGCGTCGAGCGCTTCCGCCGCAAGTACGCCAAGTCCGACGCTGGCAAAGCCGAAGCCGCCAAGGCAGCCGAAGCCGCCAAAACCGCCGCCAAGTAGCTGGCATTTCTTAGGTTTATCCGAGCCTCCGCCCCGGCGGAGGCCTTCTTTTTGCAAATTAACTATCCTTGTCATCCCGACCGGAGCCGCCGTTTCGGCGGCGCAGTGGAGGAGCCTGCCCTGAGCGAGCGAAGCGAGTCGAATGGGACCTGCATTTCTTCTTGCCTCAGTCTGATCCGCGTCCTCCGCGCAATCCGCGGTTGCCTTTTGTTTTCCCTAATTCCATCCGTGTGATCCGTGTAAATCCGTGGTTGTTTTTCGCCTTTTTGGTTTTTGCCCAACTCTTCTCCGTGCCCTCCGTGTTCTCCGTGGTGAATCCGGCTTTTCCAGCTAAAATCGTAACGTGCCCAAGTTTTTCGACAACCCGGCCCAGCGCACCGCCCCTCCGGACGCCCGCGTCCCCGCGTCCGTAACCCTCGGCACAGTCGAGATCCGTCCCGCTACCGTCCTCGCCCCCATGGCCGGCATAACCGACACCGTCTTCCGCCGCTTCATCCGCAATCTCGGCGGCTGCGGACTCATGATGACAGAGTTCACCTCCGCCGACGGCGTCATCCGCCACAAAGACAAAAAGGCCAAGCGCTACCTCACCTTTTACGGTGACGAGCATCCCATCTCGGCTCAGCTCTTTGGCAGCGATCCGGCCACTCTCTCGGAAGCCGCCAAGATCGTCGAAGACCTCGGCTTCGATCTCGTCGACCTCAACCTCGGATGCCCCGCCCGCAAAGTCGTCACCTGCAACGGAGGCTCCGGCCTCCTGCGCAACCTGCCGCTCATCCAGAACATCTTCGAGTCGGTGCGCGCGGCCGTGAAGATTCCCTTCACCGTGAAGTTTCGCGCCGGATGGAACCACAAGGAAGTCGTGCACGTGCAACTCGCGAAGATGGCCCAAGAATGCGGACTCGCCGCCGTCGCTCTCCACGCCCGCACTCGCGAGCAGGGTTACAGCGGTCAGGCGCGCTGGGAGTGGATCGCCGCCCTCAAAGATGCGGTCAACATTCCCGTCATCGGCAACGGCGACATTCGCTCCCCCGAAGACGCCGCCGCCATGGTCGCCGAAACCGGATGCGACGCCGTCATGATCGGCCGCACCGCCGCCTCCAATCCGTGGATCTTCCGCCAGATCGAGCAGTACACTCGCACCGGCTGCTACGACACGCCGTCCGACGCCGACCGTTACGCCATGATCCGCACCTACTTCACCATGCTGCACGACGAGCAGGTGCAAGGAGCGGCCGGCAAGATGAAACAGTTCGCCGCCTGGTTCACCCACGGTGTCCCGCACGGAGCCAACCTGCGCAAGGCCGTTTACGAGTCCCACAATGAGGTAGACATCCTCGCCGCCGTCGATCGCTTCTTCGAAGCGCAGATCCTTTGTCATGACGAGCCCGCCCTGGAGGGCGAGGCATCTGCTTTGGCGGTTGCTGACAACTGAGAAGTGATAACTGACAGCTTACCCCACCCCTAAGTGGTCACACACCTCAGTGGTCTTGACTATACGAAATTGCAACGTCATATTAACAATCGATTCTAGTGTGACTTTCTTTGGGTCACTAAAGACCAGATCACGCGAGATCGTATGTAAGTGATCGGTGAAGTTAGGCAACTGACCCGACTCATCTCTCATCGGCCCATTCCTGGGGCAGTCGATCTTCCCCCTTGACCGACTGACAACAAGCTCATGGCGGCTCCTTTTTCTGCCGCGGCCGTCAGCCCGTGCGTCATTCGTCATTCCCGCACAAGCTGAACACAAATCGTTGAGGACCTTCGTCCGTCCGGAGCTCGCTCCTGATGGGATAGGGACTTTCCGTCTTCATTTCAGACTAATTCGTATTGCTGTCGTTAGGAGCGAATATGAAAACCAAAGCTGGCTTGTCACTGTTCACGTTGTCTTTGATTGCGCTGTTACTGGTATGCAGCCTTGTGGTGTCCGCGCAGGACAACGCTTCATCAGCACCAACAGTGCGCCAAGCGGTTCGCTTCGCTGTGTCCGCCCCAGTGCGCGAGTTGGCCAAGCTGCCTCAGCCAAAGCCTTCCACCGTGCACGAGGCCCTTCCAGTCCGTCGCATCCCCAAGCGTGACTTCGGCGTCGCCGTCGATCCCGTCGAGCAGAACACTGCCATGGTCCCTGGTGTCAACTACAGCCTCGGCCTGAACTTCCTTGGTGTAGGCAACGGCTTCCCCGGTTACACCGTCCCTGATGCCCCTCCCGATACGAACATGGCGGTGGGCGACACCCAGATCGTCCAGTGGGTCAACGTGTCGTTCGCGGTCTTTGACAAGGGCGCCGGCTCCATTTCAGCCGGCCCCATCCTGGGCAAATTCCTGTGGCAGGCGCTGGGTGGACCTTGCGCGGCCAACAACGACGGCGACATCATCGCCCAGTGGGACAATGCCGCCCATCGATGGATGCTGGCCCAGAACGTATTCAACAGTCCTGGGAACGCTCCTCCGTACTACGCTTGTGTGGCCGTCTCCACCACTGCCGACGCCCTGGGCACCTACTATCTTTACCAGTTTCCGTTGGGCAACGGCTTCCCCGATTATCCGAAGTGGGGACGCTGGACCAACAGCTGGGCGCAAACCATGAACAACTTCGGTCCCTACGCCCGCGGCTTCGTAGGCGCCGAAGTCTGCGTGTATGACAAGACGAAGCTCCTCCAAGGCAATCCGACCCCTGGACAAGTGTGCTTCCAGCTCACGCCCAACGACGACAGCCTGTTGCCCGGCGATATCGATTCGACTACGCCCCCGCCTGCCGCCCAAGACGAGTTCTTTATCGGCAGCGTCGCTGCTGTGAATACCTCTCACCTGTCTCTGTACTCGGTTCACATCGACTGGGCGCACAAAAGTTTGGCGACCATCACCGGCGCCAACAACTCTCAACTCATCGCGGCGCCAACGTATTCCGGTTCTTGCAACGGCTCATTCGGAGGCGATTGCGTCCCGCAAAAGGGTATCAGCGATAAGCTGGACTCCCTTGGCGATCGTCTGATGTATCGCTTCGCCTATTACAACGATCCCATAGGGGGTGTCCAGCACTGGTACGTGAACCACGCCGTGCAAGCCTCCGCTGGCCAGATCGGCCTCCGCTGGTATGAGTTCCAGGCCCCGCAAATATCGATCTTGCCAGCCGGCCTCACGCTATTCCAGGCGGGCACCTACGCTCCCAACTCGAATGACCGTTGGATGGGCTCGATCGCCGCCGACAGGAACAACAACATTCTGGCAGGTTATAGCGTATCGAGCTCCACCCTGTACCCCTCGATTGCTGTTGCCGGGCGCCTGAAAACCGACGCGCTGGGTACCCTGAAACCTGAGCTTTCAGTCGTTGCCGGTACAGGCTCGCAACCGGGCACGGGCAACCGCTGGGGGGATTACAGCTCGATGCGAATCGACCCGGATGGCTGCACCTTCTGGTACACGCAAGAGTACTACCAGGTCACCCAGCCCTTCGACTGGAGCACCCAGATCGCGTCCGTTAAGTTTGCCAACTGTCAGAATCCGGCCTACGACGGTTACATTGAGCTTTGCAAGCAGACGGACCCTGATTACCTGGTTAATGGGACATTTGACTTCACGCTGACCGCCCCATTTTTCAGTGCAGGCCCCATTGCGGTTGACGTTGGCACGTGCTCAAACCCTATCCAGGTTCCTTCCGGTACCGTCACGATTACCGAAGCGCCGCAGATCGGCGTCGCGGTCGAAAATGTCACCGCATACTCATATGACGCGCTCGGATTCCAACTAGATGAACTGGATTCGTGGACTCCGCCGCAACTAACCGCCACCGTAACTGTCGTGCCAGGCGACGACGTTTCGCTGGAAACCGTCGCGACCTTTACGAATTATGCAGCTCCGCCGGGTGCGTTGAAGGTCTGTAAGATCGCTGGTCCGGGCGTTACAGTCGGCACGCTCTTTAACTTCACGGCAACCGGTCTATCACCCTTTCAGATACCCGCGGGTCCGCCGCCTGGCGGCTCCTGCCAGATAGTCGGAACGTTCCCAGTTAACACCCCGGTGACCGTTAGAGAAAGTGTCCCGGCTGGCGTTTTCGTGTCGAACATTACGGTTAATCCGCCGAATCGCGGTGGCCAGCAAACCTCCAACAGCGTCGTTGTTACGATAGGCAGCGGCTTCACCGAAGTGGATTTTACGGACACCGCCTCCCAGGCATGCGGCGGACAGTCGCTGATAATAATCGACCAGTCCCATAGCGTCGCCTACGCGCCAATATATACACCTGATCCGACCTTTGGAGACGCGCAGATTGAGGTCGTCAACCTGCCTGCCTTAACGTTTAGTCCGCCGTTGATCCGACTGCCTGGGGCATTACGGCCGATCTCAGCAACCTACAATCCGAACAGTAATCCGCCAACGATGCTGGTAGAAGCAGTGCTGAAGACGGGCGGTCCTATAGGCGTGTTTTCTATTAATACCAACACCCGAATAGCTACGCTTCTAGCGGTGGCTACCGGGCTCAAATATGGCACGAATAAGTTTGGAGGTATCTTGGAGGACTCCTCCGCGCGCAACCGGGCGTTTGTGGCCGGTGACGTCAATATTGGGATTCTCAATCAGCCCGGGTCATGGTCATCTGCAAACGTGGTTTCCCTCCTCAATACCGGCACCACCGACTCATTGTCGTTGAATCTCGTCACTGACACCATCTTCATCAGCGGTGACGGGAACAACCAGATAATCCAAGCGGGGACAGCGCCACCGCTCGTCCCTATTCAGTTCGAGAGCGACTTCAAGACAACCGATGGTAACGCTTGGGATCCGTTCACCAATATTCTGCTCCTAAGCCAGGAAGTTGGGCTTGACCAAAGCTGGGGCTTCAACTTTAATACCTTGAACACGACGACCAATCCCGCCACGGCTCTCCATGTCCAAGTCCCCGGTGTCTGCCCCGGAGGGGCGATGAGCTGCCAGAATTCACAACGTATAGGTTGCGAGGCGTTTCCAGTGGGCGAAGGACCCGGCGGGCAGACCGCCATCAGTTGCAAGACTCACCAGGGATTGATCGTTGATGAGTTTGGGCAGAATTTTAAACTCATCCAGCTTCCGATCACGTCGCCGGGAACCAGTCCACTTGACAACAACGGTCGTCCCTTCTCGGGGACCACTGCGAGTCCAAGTACGTCGGTTTACACCATCGCGGAGGCCGTGATTCCGAAGGGTCTTGTGAACGGAATTCTTTCCACCCAGCTTGGAGTCGTGGGTGATCCCAACACGGTGGTAATCGATAACGGCCCCAACCTTGCCTATATGCTGGCAGACACGTGTCCTGACCCCCACAATTGGGGGCAAAACGCTACGGTGTGTACGACGCCGCTTACGCTCTTTCTCGTCAAAGTGGATCTTTCCAGTCCGGCGGTAGGTGCATGCCCCAGCGGCATCACGGGTGTATCGTGGACTCCGGCCAGTAAAGCGCTTCAGTTACAATAATGGCCCGCGACCGTCACCAGCAGTGCGATTCCGCTGCTGGTGACGGACCGTTAAGGTCGGGTTACTACTCAGCACAGCAACCACAGCCTACTTCGAGAGGGGCGCCCCTCTATGATGCGCGTGGCCGGGCAAGCTCCTCGATCGGTGAATGATGATGATGATGATAAAGGGTGCCGACGAACCCACCACAACTCCCGCCACCGGCGGCTTACAGTAATCGAAACCTAAAGACGCGTGGCGGAACTCCCCATCGAGTCCCGCCACGCGTCTTGACTTTCCCCGAGAAGTGTCCGCGCCCTCCGCGGCTGCCTTTGTCTTTTCTGACAACTGACAACCGACCGGCAACTACTCCAGCAACACACTCGGATTCTTCTTCGCAATATGCAGCAGCTTCAGCGTAGCCTGGCGAGGTTCGCGGATCCCCTGCTCCCAGCTTTCCACCGCATTCGAGCTGACGTTGAGCAGTCGTGCCAGTAGCGCCTGGCTCGCATTGAGGCTGGCCCGCAGGGCGCGGATGTCCGCCGGTTTCAGTGGCTTCGGGCGGGCGGGCAACTCAGCTTTGCGCAGGTCGAGGCCACCCTTCGCGGCCTTGGTGTCTGTCTGGCTCCGCTTCTTCTTGTCTTTCTTCTTGTCTTTCTTGCTCATGCCTCGCCCCCTCTTGTGCCACATTGTAGTAGTACCACAATGTAGGACACATCGCCCCCTAGCGTAAATGGCCCGAAAGTGCCGTAAGCCTGCCCCGCCGGGTGCCCCCTTCTATCCACTAACCACTAACCACTGGTTTCGCCACCGGCTTGCCCTTCTCCCCCATCTCTACGTACGCCCACGGAGTCTGGTGGTCGTGCGTAAATACCACCAGCCACTTTTCCGGAATCGCCTCGGCGTAGAACCGGTGTCGGTTGTCGATACTTGTCAACGGATATAGATCGTACCCCATTACCCAAGTGGGATCGAGATGGTGCGTCGTCGGAATCAGGTCGCTGGCATAACAGACCGTCGTTCCCCCGCTTCTCACCAGCACGGCCTGCAGGTCGCGGGTATGCCCGGGAAAAACCCGCACCGAGATTCCCGGAGCGATCTCGGCATCGCCCTCCAGCGACCTCATCTGCCCGCTCTCCACCAGCGGGTCATAGTTATCTGTCATGTAGCTGACCCGGTCGCGCTCGTGCTGCTCATGCGCGTGCGCCAGCTCGCCCTTCTGCACGTAATAGGTCGCTCGGGGAAATGTCGGCACGGCCTTGCCGTCGCGATAATACGTGTTCCACCCGCAATGGTCGAAGTGCAGGTGCGTATTGACGACAATGTCGATCTCGTCCGGCGCGACGCCGGCTTCCTCGAAGCTCTTCATGAGCAATACCTGGTTCTTGTGAATCGACCGGCTCTTTTCGGTTAGCTTGGATCCGATGCCGGTTTCAATCAGCACCGTCCGCTTGCCGTCGCGCACCAGTAGACAGTTCGTGCCCACGATCAGCATGTTGCGCGCATCCGGCTGGATGCGCTTTTCCCAAAGCACTTTCGGCACGACGCCAAACATGGCTCCCCCGTCGAGCTCGTAAGTCCCGTCGGAGAGCATGGTCAATTCGTTGTCGCCAACCGTCGTTCTGATCAATCCCTGCTCCTCGAACCTGTTATCAGTCAGCCCAGTGCCGACTGTGGTCTTGAAGGGCGCGGCTTCAGCCGCGCCGCACAGCCTCTCTATTTTTGTCATCCCGACCGGAGCCGCCGCTTCGCTATTTTGTTCTGTCATCCCGACCGGAGCCGCCGCTTCGGCGGCGGAGTGGAGGGACCTGCATTTCGCCACTTTCAGCCAGACATTGCAAAAGTGTCGATGGTATGTTTCCCCCGAACCATCCGCGCCCTCTGCGGTTGCCTTTGCTTTTATGCCTACGCCCTATCCGTGTTCATCCGTGCAAATCCGTGGTTGATCTTGCTTTTTGGTTGCCGCGAAGTACCCGGGGGGCCGTTCGCCTTGCCCGAATCTTCTCCGTGCGCTCCGTGTTCTCCGTGGTGACCCTGCTCTAGAATTCACCCAGCGCCACGGGGGAGGATCATCATGTTTCCGAGAATCAGCATCTTCTTATTATTGCTTGGGTGCATGCTACTGGCATCTCAGTCGGTCGCCCAACAAGCGGCTTCGCCCGCACCGGCCCCCACCGGCCGCATCGCACAAATGCGCGCCGACTTGAACCAGATGGAGAGCCTGATGGGCAACATGCAGAACGAAATCAACTTCCTGCGCGACCAGAACCTTTAGATCTTGCTCAACACCAACGTCCGCATGTGGACCATCCTGATTCGCGACTTGCGTCGCCAACTCGACGACGAAGAGCGGCGTGCCACCAACCCGCCACCTGCACCGCCCAAGTCCGCTTCACCGAAATGACCTATGGTCATTTACCCCCCAGAGCAGACACAATTCGATCGAAGTCCTCCAGCGACGAATACTCGAGCAGGATCTTCCCTTTGCCCTTTCGGTCCGTGATCGTCACCCTGACTCCCAGCGCCCGTTCCAACTCCCTCTCCGCTTCTCGAACGTTCGGATCCGCCGCCAGTTCCCTGAGCTGCTTCTCCATCGCTGGAATAGGATGGATCAGGTTGGCGATGGCTTCCTCCGTCTGCCGCACCGATAACGCCCTTTCGACCGCCCGGTTCGCAATGGTCATCATGGCTTCTGGCGAATCCAGCCCAAGCAGCGCCTTGGCGTGGCCGAAGCTGAGATGGCCGCCTGCCACCCAGGCCTGCACCGCCTCGGGCAGCTTCAGCAGACGCAGAAAATTCGCCACCGACGACCGTTCCTTCCCGGTACGCAGCGAGATCTGCTCCTGGGTCAGCCCAAACTCGCCCCCCAGCCGATCAAAAGCCCGAGCCTGCTCGATCGGATTCAGGTCTTCGCGCTGCAGGTTTTCGATGATGGTCATCTCCATCGCCTGCTCGTTCGACACCTGCCTTACAATCGCCGGCACCGTGGACTTCCCCGCCTGCTGCGAGGCCATCCACCTGCGCTCACCCGCGATAATTTGGTAGCGACCGCCCGTAATTGCCCGCACGGTGATCGGCTGCAACACGCCCGTCGCTTTGATGGAATCCGCGAGCTCCCGCAGCGCGGCTTCATCTAGAGTGGTACGCGTCTGGTATGGATTACGGTCGATCAATTCCAGCGCCAGCTGATGAATGGCCTCCCCTTGCAGTACCGTCGTAGGAGGCGGTGCGGTAGCGGGAGCATTACGGGAGGGCAGGAGCGTATCTAATCCGCGGCCCAAAGCTTTTCGTTTGTCCATCATAACTCTTCTCTTCCTAAGTAGTTAGCCAGAAACCTTGGATTGCTCGGCGTCTGGTTGCGTCTTGGGCTGCTTCGCTCGCGTCATTATTTCCTGTGCCAACTGGAGGTATGCCTCGCACCCGCGCGACCGCGGATCGTACAATAATGCGGGCTTGCCATGGCTTGGGGCCTCCGCCAGCCGAATATTGCGCGGGATTGACGTTTCGCACATCAGATCGCCAAAAAATCCGCGCAAATCAGCCGCTACCGACTGTGCCAGGTTGGTCCGATCATCGAACATGGTGATCACCACGCCCTCGACCGCCAGGCCTGGATTCAGTTCGACCTTGATGCGCTCGATGGTGTCGAGAAGCTCGGTGACGCCCTCGAGGGCGAAATACTCCGCCTGCATTGGAATCAGCACCGCGTCGGCTGCCACCAGGGCGTTGAGCGTAAGCAGATCGAGCGCGGGAGGACAGTCGAGGACAATGAACTCGTAATTCCCCCTCACCGGATCCAAAGCGGCGCGCAACCGATACTCGCGGCGGTCCAGGGGCACCAACTCGATGTTGGCGCCGATCAGGTTCTTGTGGGCTGGAATCGCGCTCAGGTTTTCGACTTCCGTGGCGCTACTGGCTTCTGCCGCCGTTACTTCGCCCATGATGACCTGATAGGTGTTGGAGCGCGCGGGATCCCGTGCGAATCCGACGCCGCTGGAGGCGTTGGACTGGGGATCGCAATCGACCAGCAGCGTCCTGGCTCCCAGAGACGCGAGCGATGCTGCGAGATTGATGGCGGTGGTGGTTTTGCCCACTCCACCTTTCTGATTGGTAACGGCGATGACCCGGCCCACGATGAAGGGAATCCTCCGGGGAGAAGCTTAGACCGTGTGCGACGGGAGGGCAACGCCATAGCGAACGAGCCAGGAAGTTTCCGGAGGAAAAACTGTGCATTCTTCGAATAGCGGGGTGGAAGTAGCTGATTCCGCGATAAGTATAAGGCGCTCCCTGCCTGTGATTATCTCTAATCTGCAATCTGCGAAATTGTTCCACGTGGAACAATTTGGAGGTGGATTGGCTTGAAAATGTTCCACGTGGAACAATTGTGATTAAGGCGCCAAAATGTTCCACGTGGAACAATGACTACAGGTCATATAATCCCTGCCATTGTGAGGGCTCGGCTGTAGGACAAAGTATAGAGCTTGCGAGAGATGTTTACCACTGGACATCAGAAATTACAAGTAAATCTATACTACACTTCCCACAAAGATGGAGTTTCCATCACTGCCTGGAATCATCTGTCCCACACTAAAGTCTAGTCCGTAACTTCCCGGAAGCGGCTGATAATTTGCGGTCTTTGAACTCACCAGGAGACACAGGCGTCCTCCCTTGGTCAGTAGGCTGGTTGCGGCCGGAATAACCGAGTCGAAGCGCTCGACCGCCCGCATAGTAATGATTTGTGCTGTCTTGCCCCAATGTTCGGCGCGGCCGGCGTAGACCTCCGCGTTCTCCAATCCTAAGGTTCGGATGGCTTCCTTGAGGAAGGTAGCTTTTTTGTTCTGCGATTCGATCAGGGTCAGGTGGAGTTCTGGGGCGAAGAGCTTGATGGGGAGTCCGGGGAAGCCGGCGCCTGAGCCTACATCGGCCAAAGCAATCGGAAAGGTGGTGAATGCACCGTCGTCACGCAACACGCGGGCGGCGAACAGAGACTCGCCGAAATGGCGGATGACGATTTGTTCGGGGTCGCGGACCGAGGTGAGGTTGATGCGGGCGTTCCAGCGCAGCAAGAGATCGAGATAGACCTGCAACTGGGAGAGCAGGGCGGCTGACGCAGGTTCGCCGCCCAGGAAGGGTTGGAGGAGGGCGGCGATGCGGGCGGAGTCCATCGCTGAAGTATTCGGCACCCAAGCATATCTCAGTGGCGCGTTGATAGTTGCGAGTTCAATGGTTGCGAAATTGATTAACTCAACGCAAGAGGCTGGTGATGGAGTTTTCAAGGCGAAAGTCAAAAGCAAAATCAACCACAGATTGAGGTCATAAGAAGCAAAGGCAACTGCGGATTGCGCGAGGGGCGCGGATACGGCTCAGGGAAGCGACAACAACGACAGTCACCATGTAGGCACGGAGGACACGGAGAAAGATTTAGAGCGCCGACCTAATTAATCCCAGACGTCAGTATCTTATATTCGGCACGCCCCGGCTTCGAGCATCATGAGACGCGTATCGCGGAAGAAGAGCAGTAATGCGATTGTCCTGACCATCGCTCGCTTCGCTGATTTTTCCTGAGGCATGGGATTCTCCTTTTATCCGAAACAGTGTGGCAGGCTTTTCGCTGCCGTGCTGGCTAGGCAAGATACGTTGATATCAATATAATCTAACTGTGCCAACAGTCACTAACCCGCCTTTTGAGACAACCCTTCTGGTCCGGGACTCGTGCCTCTGTCTTCATGTCCAGCGAGCTGCCAGGGCGCTGGCACGGCGCTTCGATGATGCCTTGCGCCCACTCGGCGTGACCAACGGACAATTCTCGCTCATGATGTCGCTGAACCGTCCGGAACCACCAAGTATGGAGGCAGTTGCGTCCCTACTCGCAATGGACCGGACTACCCTGACGGCCGCTCTCAAGCCGTTGCAGCGCCGAGGTCTGGTGAAGGTCACAGCAGACCCGAGGGACCGCCGCAGCCGTCTGACGACTCTAACCGCAAAAGGGCGAAGAGTGCTTGTCCGCGCAGTTCCAGTTTGGCAGCGTACACACCGGGAAATTGAAGCGCTCCTTCCTGCCGGTGAGCCCGAGCGCCTGCGAAAGGATTTGCGGGCATTCTCCTAATCCTCACGAATTCTTCTCTGTTCGATTGGCTTCAGAGTGGTCGCGACTAACCAGAAGCTAGAACGAGGCACGCAGATTAGATTGTTTGGCCGGACCACCAGCCCTGAGGGAAACTCTTAACGAGCACCGCTGAATCTCGCCCGAGGCGCTCGAATGTTCGTACGCGGCGGAATCAGCGAAAAGCAACTCGGTTGTGTTTCTAGACGACTTTCTGCCCTAACCGCCTGCCGAACCTCTTGACAACGATTGCTACGGCAACCCATAAGACAATTCCGTAGAGGGCATACCACATCACTTCTTGCCCAGCTGTCACATCTGGCGGACTGAAAAGGACAAGGGAACCAAGCTGTGCCAACAACAGGCTATTCGTGTTCGTGTAAATCCATGCGATTAGCACTCGCATAGCCGTCATGGCCAAGGTGAAAGCGAGAAAGAACGGCAACCAATAGACCCCGTGTGGAGTTGATGTCCCGAGGTAGTCGATGACAGGTAGGTGCCATAAGGCCCAGAGCAGGCCGAGTAGGATGCTGGCGGCGAGCGCATTGCTTTTGGAACGCATTTTAGGAAATGCATAGCCCATCCAGCCGATTTCCTCCAAGAAGCCGGCCGGAATGCCAAATAGGATGCCCATGAGAAAGCGGTTGGGGGCATAAACCGGGGAGACGAGTATTTCGAGAAAGAGCAAAACGGTCAGGACCAGAACCGGGGGAATGAGTAGCGCCGTATACCAACCCACGGGAATTTGTCCTAAAGACATTTGGGAGAACAGGTCCCGTAAACCGCGTTTTCCATCTACGATCCTCGTCAACACAATGCCCGCTAAACTTGGGCCGAGAAGCATGGCAGGAAACATCAGAATGCCGGTCATCTTCGGTATAGGCTGGTGGCGAATGAGGCGAGGCGCAGCCAGGGCAAGCGCACCAATCCAAGAGATCGTGAATGTCAGTGCAAAATACGCGACAACAGAGTGGCGCCTAATAATTAGTTCGAGGCTGCCAGGCATCCGAAGCATTGATGACACGTACGCCTTAATCTACACGGGAACCGCAAGGCCTCGCAGCAGCTTGTGGTCATGTCGTAACCTATTAGAAGTGCCTTGCTGCCAGAAAGGCGATCACCAGGGTAGGCCTGAGGGGAGCACGACATGGGAATTCCGTATTACCACGTTGATGCATTCACGGGTGACCGCTTTGCAGGTAATCCGGCGGGAGTCTGCATTCTTTCCGCTTTTCTCGCGGATAGCATCATGCAGAAAATTGCGGCCGAGAACAGGCACAGCGAGACCGCCTTTGTTGTTCCTCGCGCTGATGGCGATTTCGACTTCCGCTGGTTTACACCTAAAGTGGAGGACGACCTATGCGGGCACGCGACCTTGGCGTCCGCCTATGTCCTCGCGCTGCGGAAGCACAAGGTGTGGCCGGTACACTTCCACACCTGCAGCGGCATGTTGACCGTCGCTCAGAATCAGGACAGCTTTGAAATGGACTTTCCCGCCAGGCCTCCCCAACCATGTGACGTGCCAGTCGACCTTTTGCCGGCCCTGGGTTTGAAAGCGGCGCTCGTCATGAAATCGCGCGATTACCTCGTGGTGGTGGACCGGGCTGAGCAAGTGCGAGCGCTCTCGCCCGATTTTGCCGCGCTTGCCAAAATGGACGTCGGAATCGGCGGAACGATTGTTACCGCTCCCGGCGAGGGTGACGTGGATTACGTTCACCGATTGTTTGCACCGGCGGTCGGCATCGATGAGGACCCCGCAACTGGCTCGATACACTGCACACTGGCTCCCTATTGGGCAGGGCGGCTGGGTAAGAACACGTTGCGTGCGCAGCAACTCAGCGCCCGCAGTGGAACCATGCAGTGCACGATCGCTGGCGATCGAGTGAAGATCGCCGGCAGGGCACGCTTGTACCTTCAAGGCACGATCGAACTGTAAGGCGTCTGCCTGCAGAGCCACGTCCCCTTTTCTAAGTCGCCGCGCGGAGGAATATGGTCTGGCCGACTGCCAGTTGACCGATGCGAGTGACCGCGCCATAGATTCCCGCGGTGTTCTGGTGCACACGAACGACCGCCTTCAGCATTTCTGGCGCCGGAGTCGCCGAGTCGGGGTCAAGGTTCACCATCGAGCAGCGAACGTCGAGCATGGTGACGGCGATGGCGGGGGCGTCGTCTCCCTCGCCGAAGGAGAGCACACCGCCCGCCCACTCGTCCTCCTGGAAGGGGGCCGGTCGGAGTAAACGGACCAGAATATTCGGGCGAAATCGTCGCACGTCCGGGCTGTGCCCTGCGAGTCGTGAGATCTCGTTCACCGTATCGAGGGCGATTACGGAGATGGTCGCCTCATCGAAAATGCCATGCTTCAACTGCATCATCTGCACGGGAGCCTTGTAGCGGCGTCCGACCTCGGCGGCGAGGTCGTCGCCGAAGACAGGCAGCGCTTTGCCATCGGGCGTGCGGATGTGCGTAGGAAGGTCTCCCTGAAAGGCGTCTTCACGGCGCTGCGGAGAAAACAGAACCAGGTCGGGAAGCTTGCTTGCGAACAGCCATGGGAAGTCGCTGCGGTTGTCCATCCGGCGGAATGCCAAACGCCGGTCACCATCGAGGCCGTGCCAGCCGAGGTTGGCGACCTCGAGTGGTTCGCCGGCCATGGACTTCACGGGATAGCGGAAGATCGCCTCGACATGTCCGATTTCTACAGCCATGCTCGATCTCGGGTGCGCTTGCGGAAAATAGCCTGTTGGAGATTGTACGCGTGGGGATTTCAACCGAACCGGCTTCACTGGTAGGATCGCATGTTGCAGCGCAGGACAAATATTCACGCTAGAGGCATTCATGAAAGCTTTGGTCAAGAGCCGCGCGGAACGCGGGTTGTGGTTGGACGATATCGCAGAGCCCACGGTGGGGATCAATGATGTGCTGATCCGCGTCCGGTATACGGGCATCTGCGGAACCGACGTTCATATCTATCAATGGGACGAGTGGGCGCAGAAGACAATTCCTGTGCCGATGGCTATCGGGCATGAATTTGTCGGAGAGGTTGTCGAGGTTGGATCGAATGTAAACGACTTCTATGCCGGCGACATCGTGAGCGGTGAGGGGCATGTCACCTGCGGTCGCTGCCGCAATTGCCTGGCAGGGCGACGTCATCTGTGTGCGTACACATCGGGAGTTGGGGTAAATCGGCCTGGAGCATTCGCTGAATTCATTGTCCTGCCGATGAGCAATATCTGGCGGCATGAGCCCGATATCAACCAGGAAGTCGCGGCCATCTTCGATCCCTTTGGCAACGCGGTGCATACGGCTCTCTCGTTTCCGGTGCTCGGCGAAGATGTATTGATTACCGGCGCCGGGCCGATCGGGATCATGGCGATTCCGGTGGTTCGCCATGCCGGCGCGCGTCATATCGTGATCACGGATGTGAATCCCTTCCGCCTGGAATTGGCGCGCAAAATGGGCGCGATCCTGGCGGTGAATACCCAGGAAACGCCGCTTGCGGAGGTACAGAAGCAACTCGGTATGCGCGAAGGATTTGATGTGGGACTGGAGATGTCTGGCAATACTGCGGCGATGCAGGAGATGATTGCGAATATGAGTCACGGAGCAAAGATCGCGATGCTGGGAATTCCCGCCAAGCCAATGACGATCGATTGGCGAGCGGTGATCTTCAATATGCTGACGATAAAAGGCATCTACGGACGGGAGATGTACGAGACCTGGTACAAGATGACCGTCATGATCGAGTCGGGGGTCGACATTTCACCGGTCATTACCCACCGCTTCAGCTACAGCGACTTTCAAAAGGGATTCGATGCAATGATTTCGGGCCAGACCGGCAAAGTTATTCTGGATTGGACGCAAGTTGCCTAAAGAATCCAGGCAAGAGACGGCTCCGATTTTGTCGCTGGAGTGATTCGTTAGGGATTACTCCCGAAGCATGGGCGGAACAAGCGCCCAAGTATGCGCAGGTTACAACAATCAATTCCTGTCGCACGGCGTCGAGGTTTTTCTCGGGAGCACTCGATTCCAGGATTGCCCGGATGACACCGCCCACCACCCCTTGAAGCATGGAAGCAACCAGTTGCGGATCGGTCGCGAGCGGCTCGGAGGCGGTCGTCAACATTCGAATGAGCGCCTGGTTGTAGCGGACTCTCATCTGCTGCACGATCTTCGCTCCGTCAACGTCGGAGCTTACGGAGTAAAGAGCGGCACTGGTCCTGGGATCCTTCATCTTGGCGTCAAGGAACGCAGTGACGACAGCGGCCGCCATTTCCCGAAGTGTCTTACCTTCCTGCTGCTTGCAAGCGAGTTCGACGGCGTCAGACACTTCTTCGAGGTGACGCCTCAAGGCGGCCTGTAGAAGTGCGCGTTTGTTGGGGAAGTACTGATACAAGGTCCCGACCGAAACACCGGCCCGCTCGGCGACTCTCGTGGTGGTCAGTCGATCCTTTCCGACGCGGAGTAAAACCTGAACAGTTGCCTTCAGAATGGCATCCACGCTGGCTGTCGAACGGGCCTGAATAGGCGATTTACGCGGCTCTAAGACGACTGCTGAACGATTCGGCAAATGCGAACTCCTAACCTGAAGGATTCTTCATCTAACCACCAAGTAAAGCAAAACTTCCTAAAAGTGGCAACCGACTGGAGGAGACAGAATGACGAAACAGAAGGAACTCGGCGGGAGCTTCACGCTCCCGGGCACCTCGATGACCGTGAATCGCATGGGCTACGGCGCAATGCAACTGGCCGGTCCGCAAGTGTGGGGACCACCCCGCGATGTTGACGCTGCCATTGCGGTGCTGCGAGAGGCAGTCGCCAGTGGCGTGAACCATATCGATACCAGCGACTATTACGGCCCGTATGTGACCAATCAGATCATCAAGCGGGCGCTCCATCCTTACGCGGAGGGTCTGGTGATCGTGACCAAAGTGGGCGCGCGGCGAGGTGAAGACAAATCGTGGCTGCCTGCCCGGTCGCGGCAGGAGTTGATTGACGCGGTTCACGACAACTTGCGAAACCTCGGCCTGGAAAGCCTGGATGTGGTTAATCTGCGGGTGGGAGGATTCACGGAGCCGGCTGCGGGATCGATCGCGGAGCCGCTGACCGTGCTGGCGGAGCTCAAGCGCCAGGGGCTGGTTCGTCACATAGGTCTGAGTAATATCACTCCTGAGCAGTTGGCAGAAGCCCAGGCGATCACAGAGATCGTCTGCGTGCAGAACTTCTACAACGTGGCCAACCGGAATGACGATGATTTCATCGACGATCTCGCCGAGCGAGGCATCGCGTATGTGCCGTTCTTCCAGCTCGGAGGCTTCACTCCACTGCAGTCGTCGGTGCTCGACGCGGCAGCGGCATCACTGGGGGCTACTTCGATGCAGGTTGCACTGGCGTGGCTTTTGCAACGTTCGCCGAATGTCGTGCTGATCCCGGGCACATCTTCGGTTGAGCACCTCCGCGAGAACCTTGCGGCGGCGACGTTACAGCTTTCTCCGGAAGTCGTCGGCAAGCTCGACTCCATCGGAACCGGCCGTCGCGTTGACGAAGGAAAGACTTCGCCGGTGTCCAGAGCGACCTAGACCGCGCGGTCAGCTTGAGAGGCTGGGGAAAAAGTCGAAAAGGCAGATTCTCCGCGGACTGAACACCACCCCCCGAAGCGCAAAGCCGGCGCGTCGTGGGGGCCCCGGTTCGTCCGCGAGGAACGGCAAAAATAAAGGACTTGTACGGCACAGCTAAAGCTGTGCCCTTTCAAAACATCGTCCCACAAGGAGAATGAAATGCGTGTTTTCTTGACAGGAGCAACAGGCTTCATCGGTACGGCTGTCGTGCAGGAACTACTCACGGCGGGACACCAGGTGCTGGGAATGGCGCGCTCAGATGCGGGCGCCAAGTCTCTTATCGACGCTGGCGCGCAAGTGCATCGAGGTGATCTGGAAGACCTGGAAAGCTTGCGCAGTGGAGCAGCCGCCTCGGATGGCGTGATCCACGCGGCGTTTAACCACGCAGGAGTCGTATGGACCGCGAAATCAGCCGACTTCTCGAACTTCGCGGCCAACTGTGAGGTGGATAAGCGGGCCATCGAGGTTCTTGGCTCAGCGCTCGCGGGCTCTGACCGCCCCTTGGTCGTCACCGCCGGGGCCGCGCTCATTGCGCCGGGACGCGTCGCGACCGAAGACGACGTGCCCCCTTCCAACCCCGCGTTTCCCCGAGTTTCGGAAGAGACAGCAGCTGCGGTGGCGGCGCAAGGCGTTCGGGCGTCGGTGGTGCGCCTGCCGCAGGTCCACGACACGGTCAAGCAGGGACTGGTCACGTACTTGATCGCCCTGGCTCGCGAGAAAGGTGTCTCGGCGTATGTCGGCGAAGGGCGCAACCGCTGGCCCGCGGTGCACGTGCTCGATGCTGCCCATCTCTACAGGCTTGCGCTGGAGAAGGGTACCAAAGGGGCCCGGTATCACGCGATCGCCGAAGAGGGCGTGCTGCTGCGAGAGATCGCTGAGGCAATTGCGCGCGGTCTGAACGTGCCGGTCGTCTCCAAAACCCCGGGAGAGGCAGCCCAGCATTTTGGCTTCCTCGGGTTCTTCGTGGGTATCGACGCTCCGGCCTCAAGCGCGCTAACGCAGGAGCGGCTGGGATGGCGCCCAACGAAACAGCCTGGGATGATTTCGGATCTCGACCATATGCGCTATGTCGAAGCCGCCTGAACCGACCGCGGGCCTGCGGTGCCTTTGCGCCACAGGCCCGCGAGATGGCCGCATGCGCCATATGCTAGATAACGTAGATACTAACCACAGGGAGTAATGGCCCGCCAGCACGTGGCAGCGCTGTCCGCGTGCCCGGGCCTGAATCCAACAACATTCTTCTGGAAATAACAATCACATGGAAACGACAAACAAGAGCTATCAAGGAGTGACGCTGCGCGGATTGCCGGTGCAGATCGAATTGCAATGGCCGTTTCATCCTTCGGCCGGAGGCAGCGACTGGCACGTGCTGCATGGCACACTGCGGCTGGCCGATGGAGGGCCGCTGCACGCCGACCTCGCGCTCAACCTGTCGCAGAGCATCAACGAAGTGCTGCCTTCGCGTGAAGACGAGCTGGCGTTTTGGGTGGCGATCAGCACGGCGCGCAAGGCGCTGGATGACAAGCAACTGGAGTTGCTGAAGTCGGGCAAGCGGCAGCCGGTGCCGGTGTCGAGCCGCTGCTACAGTCTGCGGCACAAGCAGTTCACCTTCTGGCATATTGGGCAGGCGGAGATCGATCAGTTTGTGGAACGCAAGATTTTCTGGGCCGGGGGATTAGAGCGGCAGCCGGTGCTGATTGCCGATCCGTGCGATGCGTTGTACCTCGATGCCGCCGATGAGCACATGCAGGAGAAGCTGTTGGCTGCCGCGCAGCAACTGTCGGAGCGCGGACTGGCGGAAGTGTCCGGGGATCATGCGTACGCCACCGAAGCACTGGTGGGCCGGTCTGCGGAGTTCCACGCCGCGAAAGAGCAGGCGGTCAATGAGCTGCACGCGAAGCACGCGTTTGAGCGGGCGTAGGGACTGAGTTCACCACGGAGAACACGGAGCGCACGGAGAAGGCCAGGGCGGAAAGGCAAGACTCACCACATAGACACGGAGAAGAATTGGGCAAAAACAAAAACAACCACGGATTCGCACGGATGCACACGGATCGGAATTGAATGAGAAGTAAAGTACCCGCGCAAGAATATTGGTAGGTTCTGCGAGGTTTGGCGTGTAAGATGCCGCTGATAGATGGCCTCTCATTCGAGGCCCTGAAGTCGCGCGGCGCTACTTACGTCCAAAGATTGGGGGGCGAAGCAGGCTCGCCCAATAAGGAGAACTCACCATGAAGAAACGGGCTCTGGTTCTTGCAATCGTTGGATTGATGTTGTCGCTGGGTGCAGGCACGTTGCTGGCGCAGACGACCGCAACCGATGCGACAACAACGACTACCAAGAAGACGACGAAGAAGGCGAAGGCCGACGCAACGACGGCTACCGACACAACCGCCGACACCACGAAGAAGGCCTCGAAGAAAACGACGGACACTGCTGCCGTGACGGGCACGGCTGCGGCTGATACCACAAAGAAGGCGACCAAGAAGACAACGGATGCTGCTGCCGCAACGGGCACCGCCGCTGCCGATACCACGAAGAAGGCTACGAAGGATGCGGCGGCAACGACGGCTGCTGCTCCAGCGGCTGCGGCCACGGACACCAAGAAGGCCGCGACGAAAGCGGCAACGCCTGCAGCAGCTCCGGCAGCGACGCCTGCCGCGAATGTTGCTCCTGCGAAAGCGGCAGCGTCGAATCCGGCTCCTGCGAGTGCGGCTACATCAAACGTGGCTCCGGCGGCGACCCCTGCGGCGAAGACTGCGACGACCAAGACGGCGGCGGCTCCTGCGACGGCTGCCGGTCCGCCTCCGCAAAAGGGCATGGTCTGGGTCAACACCGACAGCGGCGTGTATCACAAGGAAGGGGCCCGCTATTACGGCAAGACCAAGCAGGGTAAATATATGACCGAGGCGGATGCGCAGAAGGCGGGCTATAAGCCGTCGAAGTCAAACAACTAGGCAGGAAGCAAGAGATCACGAGCCTAGAAGAGAAAGCTCCCTGGAAGGCGGGGAGCTTCGTTTTTGGCGCCAGCGTGGAATGCGCTGAGAGCGTCGATGGCGCCGCGCTCGCGTCCGCAGGTTTGGATTTATGATTTTCGCATCGCGGCAGATTCCGTCGGGCGCCGCGATTCCAGCTTTATTAAGGACACTTCCCATGGGTCGTAACGGACGCCGTAATGCACTTCATAACAATGCCGCCCTCGCCATCATTTTCGGCTTCGCTCTGACCTGCGCGGCGCAGACGCCCAAAGAAGCTGCCGATCAATGGCGCGCCGGGCACGAGCAGCAAATTCTGCAGGAGTTCACGGCGCTGCTGAGCATCCCGAACGTGGCCAGCGACAAGACCAATATTCAGCGCAATGCCGACGTGCTGACTGCGCTGCTGGAGAAGAGGCACGTTGCAGCGAAGCAACTGACCGCGTCCAGCGCTAATCCCGTGGTGTATGGCGAGATCAAAACGCCGGGCGCGAAGCACACCATCGTGTTCTATGCGCACTACGATGGCCAGCCAGTAAATCCCGATGACTGGGAGAGTAGGGCGCCGTTCACTCCTATGACGAAGATGGTGAAGGGTGAGCCGCGCATCTACGCGCGCTCGGCGTCGGACGACAAGGCTGCGATTGTGGCGCAACTGACCGCGCTCGACGCCTTGCAGGCGGCGCACATTCCCATCAAGGCGAATGTGCGTTTCGTGTGGGAGGGCGAAGAAGAAGCGGGTTCGACCAACCTCGGCGCAGTGCTGGAGAGGTATCGCGATCAACTAGGCGGCGACGTGTGGCTGATTTGCGATGGTCCCGTGGACCAGAGCGGGCGGCAGAGTGTGGTGTTTGGCGCGCGCGGCGTGACGCATCTCGCCATC
Organism: uncultured Acidobacteriaceae bacterium; assembly: GCA_963699185.1. Classification (GTDB taxonomy): domain Bacteria; phylum Acidobacteriota; class Terriglobia; order Terriglobales; family Acidobacteriaceae; genus DASRAA01. Next base: position 5,511,327 of record OY969419.1, read on the forward strand.
ACGCTTTATGGTCCGAACCGCGAGCTGCATAGCGGACATTTCGGCAACTGGGCGCCGAATCCGGCGATGATGCTGGCGCAATTGCTGGGCGGAATGGAGGACGCGAACGGCCACGTGCTCGTACCTCATTATTACGACGGGATCGCGCCGCTGAGTTCGCTGGAGAAACAGGCGATTGCCGAGGCTCCGCGCAACGAAGAGATGCTGATGCGCGAATTCGGACTGGGTCACGCCAACGGCGGCGGCAAGCCTTTGGTGGAGTCGCTGAATGAGCCGACGCTGAACATTGATGGGTTCGCCTCGGCGCGCGTGGGAGCGAAGGCGAACAATGTTGTGCCGTCAACGGCGACCGTCGATATCGATATGCGGCTGGTGAAGGGACTCGACTGGAAGACGCAGCAGCAGCGCGTGGTGGACTACATTGCTGCGCAGGGATACTTCGTGACCGATGAGCCGCCAGACAAGACGAAGCTGCTCGGGCATCCAAGGGTGGCGTATGTGAATCGCGACACGGTCGGGTACAACGCGGTGCGCACTCCGATGGACTTGCCCATCGCGAAAGAGGTGATTGCGGCGGTCGAGAGCGCACGCGGGCCGGTGGTAATGCTGCCGACGATGGGCGGGAGCGTGCCACTGGAAGTGATCGAGAAGGCGCTGGGAACGCACACCATCACGGTGCCCATCGCCAACTACGACAACAATCAGCATTCGGCGAATGAAAATATTCGGCTGCAGAATTTGTGGGACGGGATCGAGACGATGGCGGCGCTGGAGGCGATGGAGTAACGACAAAAGCAACCACGGATTTGCACGGATGTCACGGATCGGAATTAGGAAAAAGAGAAGAGCGGCATTCACCACGGAGACAAGGACAGGGAAAAAATTAGGCAAAAAGGAAAGGCAACTGTGGAGGGCGCGAGGAGCGGCGACCCCGCCCTAGCCAACAGACGGCTAGAACGGGCACCCATCTGGAGTAAGGAACGACATTCACCACAGAGGTTCGGAGACACGGAGAAGGATTAGGCAAGAATCAAAGGCAGCCGCGGATGGTGTGCGAACAAAAGAAAGCCGGAGCGTTTGGCTCCGGCTTTGAAAGATCTGCTGTAAAGATTACAGCATCAGCTTGCGACGGAACGTACCCGCCAGGCCCAATATGCCGGTGTCGAGCAGAACCAGGCTTCCGGGTTCGGGTGTCGAGGCGCCGAAGGTGGCGATGAATCCGGTGTCAATGTTGCCGCAGCACTGCGTCACGGTGGTACCGTAACCCCACTCGCCGATGCCGCCGGAATAGGGAGTGCTGCCCCACAACACGCTGGCGCCGGTGTAGCCGTTCAGGTCAAACAGCACCGAGTAGGTATTGCCGAGGGTGGTCGGAACGTTGAAACTGGCGGTGAAGGTCCCGGGACCTAAACCACTAAAAACTGTAGAGTACAGCGGGCTGCCCACTCCGACGGTCGCCACGTCGCCGGCGACGACGTAGAAATTGATCGTCGGAACTGTGCTGCCAAGCCAGAACTGGTAGCTGGTGAATGCACCACCGGGCGAGGTGAGTGTCTGGCCGACGGCCGTCCAGCCCACGGTGTTGTTTACGGCGTCGACGGAGTTGTCAATAACGGTGGCACTCGCGCCAATCGAGAGAGCAAGAAACATCGCCAGAACAACGAACGAAACTTTGCGCATTGAGGTAAGACCTCCTAGGTACTTGCAATGCTGGTAATGGCAATTGCAACTCCAAACTTCGCAATATGTAAGTTGTGTGAATTACGGAGTTTACTGATAGACCAGAAAGCCGGCAAGAAAAGCTATGTGCAAACCATTGCACATATTGGGGAAATTCACGGCCTCGAGACGGCTTGTTGGCGGACGGATGCGAGCGTACCAGGCGACCTCAAACGGTGCTTTTCTGCTGGCGTGATTGGATCTCGATAAAGACGTTGATGAGCGAGACAGCGGCGGGAGTGACGCCCGGGATTCGGCTGGCCTGACCCAGCGTGCGAGGGCGGACGCGGACGAGCTTCTCGTTCATCTCGCGGGAGAGGCCGGAGACCCTGCCGTAATCGAACCAGTCGGGGATGGCGCGCTGTTCGGAGCGCTTGAGGCGCTCGATGGACTTGGTTTGCTGATCCAGATAGCCGGCATATTTGATCTCGGTTTCGACGGATTTGAGCTCGTTGCGGATTTCCGCCGGGAGGCGGAAATGAGTGGGTAGTGGGTAGTGGATAGTGGATAGTTGTGCGTCGCCATCGGGTTTGCTATCCACTATCCACTGACCACTAGCCACTCGTTCGAAGAACGTCGGCATCAGGTGTGCCAGAAGTGGCGCGAAGTGCTCGATCTGCACTTCAGGGCGCTTCAACACCTGTGACAGTGTCAGACCGACGCCGGTGTTGCCCAGCGACTCGAGAACGGCGAGGGCGGCCGGATCGTCTGCGGCGCGTTCGGCCAGTTCGGCGTTGATGCGCGTGCGGTCGAGCCGGTCGCGCATGGCTGTCATGCGTTCTTGCTTGGCGAGATAGTCGGCCCAGGCGGCATCGTTGATGAGTCCAACACGGCGACCGTGCGGGGTTAGGCGACGGTCGGCGTTATCGATGCGCAGGTGCAGGCGAAACTCGGCGCGCGAGGTGAACATGCGGTAGGGCTCGTTCGTGCCCTTGCTGATGAGGTCGTCGATGAGGATGGCGGTGTAGGCCTCGGTGCGATCGAGAATCAGCGGCGGCTCGCCCTTCACCTTGAGCGCGGCGTTGATGCCCGCCATGATGCCCTGGCACGCGGCTTCTTCGTAGCCGCTGGTGCCGTTGATCTGTCCAGCGAGATAGAGGCGCGCGACCTTTTTGGTCTCAAGCGTGCGCTCGAGTTCGGTCGGGTCAATGGAGTCGTACTCGATGGCGTAGCCGGGTCGCAGCATCTCGGCGGTTTCGAGGCCGGGGATGGACTTGATGACTGCGAGCTGCACGTCGATGGGCATCGATGTGGACATTCCGTTGACGTAGATCTCGTGGGTGTTCAGGCCCTCGGGCTCGAGGAACAGCTGGTGCGTTTCTTTGTCGGGAAACTTCGCAATCTTGTCTTCGATCGAGGGGCAATAGCGCGGACCGATGGACTGGATCTGTCCGCTGTACATGGGCGAGCGCATCAGGTTCTCGCGCAGAATGCGATGGGTCTCGGCCGTCGTAAACGCGATGTAGCAGGGGACCTGCTTGTCGTGATGCGCGACCTTCCTGGTGCGGAAGCTGAAGGGCGTGGGATCGTCGTCGCCCGGCTGTACGGCGAATTTCGACCAGTCGATGGAGCGTCCGTCGAGACGGGGCGGCGTGCCGGTTTTGAGGCGGCAGCCGCGCAGTCCGAGCGCCTTGAGCGACTCGCCGAGCAGCACGGCCGCGGGTTCGCCGCTCCGTCCTGCGGGGTATTGCTGTTCGCCGCAGTGGATGAGTCCGTTGAGAAACGTACCCGTGGTGACGATGACAGCCTGCGCGCCGACGGTGCGGCCGTCGCGGAGCTTGATGCCAGTTGCCAGTTGTCGGTTGTCAGTTGTCAGTTCGTTCTGATCGCCGTTTTCACTGACAACTGGCAACTGACAACTGATAACTATATTCGCTACTTCGGCCTGCTTGATGTGCAGGTTGGGTTCTGACTCGAGCACCTCGCGCATTTTGAGCCGGTATTGCTGCTTGTCGCACTGGGCGCGTGGAGACCATACGGCTGGTCCGCGGGAAGTGTTGAGCAGACGGAACTGGATGCCGACGGCGTCGGTGACTTCGCCCATGATGCCGCCGAGGGCATCGACTTCGCGGACAAGGTGTCCTTTGGCAATGCCGCCGACAGCGGGATTGCACGACATCTGCGCGATCAGATCGACGTTGAGCGTGAACAGCGCGGTCTTCAGGCCCATGCGCGCGGCAGCCATGGCGGCCTCGCATCCGGCGTGTCCCGCGCCGACCACGACAACATCATAGGTTTCGGTGAACTGCGACAAGCGAGTGTATCCCCACGAAAGCCGCTGGTGCGGCGATAGCTCTATTTTAGCGGGAAAAGGGCAAGAGGGAGATTCACCACGGAGAACACAGAGGGGCACGGAAAAAGATCAGGGCAGAAAAGCAAAAAAGCAACCACGGATGAACACGGATTACACGGATCGGACTTGGGCGAAAGACAAAAGCAACCGCTCGCGGGCGGTCGAAAAACTTCACGCGCGTTGAGGGGCAAGTTGGCTGCGCTGGGTTCGCAGCAGGCGGCGCAGGTCGAATATCACGCCAAGCGCAAGCGAGACAGCCATGATGGCGAATGTAATCTCTAGGGTGACGTTCACCCAAAAGGCGGCTTCCGCTGCCTTGGCCGCCGTGAGGCCGGCGCCGGTGACGTCCACGTAATTACCAACCCTCAGCAAAAGGGCCGAAATAACCAGAGCACCGGCATCGATGGCTAGGCGAATACCCGCGCGTGCCCGCGTCCACCATGGGCGCGCCAGGTTGCCCGCCACCAGGCCGAGGGCAGCAAGCACTACCAGCAGAATGGGCCAGAAGAAACTGTGCCAGACCGGAAGCATGATCACGCGCACCGCATCGCCTTCCTGCCCATAGCCAATCGGCAGGCGAAAGAAGTCCACCCACCACAGGACGAACAGCAGGTTCCACGCTACTTCGATCGCCGAGCCGAAGCGCGGAATTTGCAGAGGGTCGCGCGGCGCACGCACTCGCGGCATCTTTCGGGGGTCCCATTTCTCCTGGCCGAGGGTCGGCTGATACCTAGAGAGCAGTCCGAATACGATCGTAATGATGCCAACCGCGAAAACGCCTGTTTGCAAATAAGTGACGACAGTCGCAACCAGCGCGGCGGCGTGATTTTGTGCAGCGATAAACGGGGCGGCCGAGACGATGATGAAGAGAGGAAGCAACACCCACAACACAACCAGCTTCAGCACGAAGCGATAGATCATGAACATCGCCGGCTGCATTGGCTGCTGTTGCGGCAAGTAGCGGCCGGCCACGGTCATGGGCGGACCGAAGCGCTTGAGCAGTTCGACCTGCTCGTCTTCAGTCAGTGGCCGTCCTAGCGCTGCCTGCTTCTCGTCGATCTGTGAGTGCAGGTCTTCGGAGAGTTCGGCGATAATGTCGTGCCTCTGCTTCGCGGGAAGCCAGAAGCGCACAGCTTGCAGGTAGCGGTCGAGAAGATCCATAACTTCACTCCAAGGTGGTGCGTCAGCAATTCAAATTACGCGCGCGACAGCGGGAATACGCCGCATGGCCGCAACCGTGGCCCAACTCAGCAGCACAGTTCCGAGAGATACGAGCAGGCCTTTGGCCAGGCCGGACATGGCAAGCTTCAACAGCGCGTACTGCAGCCAGCTCACAAAGGCATAATGAATGAGATACATACCGTAGGCGTTGTCGGTCAGGCTGTCGAACATCGCGACGCGACGCGTGGCAAATCGCGCGAAGAGCGACATGAACCCGAAGCATGACGCGGCGCAAGAGAGAACCCATAGAATGCCGAGCAGCGGTCCCCAGGGCAGCGACTTGCCTAAGCCGCTGATCATGGTGATAAAGGCTGCTGCCAGCGCGAAGTAGATCACCACCATTCCGGTCGTCCATAGAGGCCAGCGCCTGGCTAGCTTGCCCTTCGCGTTAAAAAGCCCGCGCGGCATCGCGGTGGCTCCCACGCCGATGGCGATCACGAAGTACGAGAGGTAATGGAACAGGCGGCTGGTTTGGAAGAAGAAGGGTCCGAAGACGGACCAGTTCTCAGAGCCGAAGTGAATCGCCATGGGAATGTAGGTGACCGCTGACACGGCAGCCAAAATCAGAAAGAGCACGATCGGACGGTCCGGCGAACCTGACACCACACGTCCAAGCCAGGCCATCAGCTGCGGCGCAAAGGCGAACAGCGCAGCAGCCACAATGTCGAACGCTAGCAGAACCCAGATGAACCACGCCGGCCCGGCGGGCCAGCTGCCGAGGGCACGCCACTGCTGCCAATATCCCGCGATGCCGGCGGGTGCCGGCATCAGGAGGTAGGTTGGGTAGTAGGCGAGCGGCGCAATGAGCGCCGCCGCGATCACGAACGGTACTCCCAGCCGCAGCATGCGATCGCGCAGGAACACGCCGACTCCCTTGCGCTCGATGCTGTGCTTTACGAACAGACCCGACAGCAAAAACATGAGCGACATGAAAAAGACGTCGTTGAAGCCAGTAAAGAGTGACCACCCCATCCACTTGTGCGGATCGACGACTGGGAACGCCTCCCACCATCGCGGTTGCATGACGAGTGTGGCTGTTCGCTCAGGAGGAAACGGGTAATAGGCGAGGACTGCGTGATGCGCGAGTACCAGCAAGGTGACGAAGGCGCGGAGGTATCCGACGGCGAGGTTGTAGTGGCCGGCCAGTGCGTGAGTTGAAGTCGCATCCGCGATGGCGTTGCTAGAAGTTGTGGTCACGGTGACAGAACTCATGACGGTCCTCCGAATTCGATTTACAGGCTCACGGCGGCGCGTGCGCCGTTGCCGGAGCGGCGACCGAGGAAGTTGTAGAGATCCCAGGCGATCTGCGCCACGGTGACGATCGCGGCCACGATCAATCCGATATGAATGGCAGTGTTAAGACCATTTATAACCGGCTGTAAGTTGGGGTTGGCAGCATCACTGAGCACCAGAAGATCTTTGGCATTCATCAGGAAGTAGAGCGCCACAAGGTTCAGGGCGCGGAAAAACATGCGAAACGCGACGCGGCCTTTCTCCCAGTCCGGTCGAACGACGTCGATGGTGTGGCGGGCCATGTCGGCGATGACCAGCACGACGAAGAGAGGGTAGAGGGTCTGCCAGACCGGCCCGAAGTGAACGGCCGCGACGCCGGGCCCGAAGATGAGGAACTGGTGCTTCAGGCCAACCAGCCACCACACGCCGAAGATGGTTCCGAGGACGAGGGCGGCGATGGACTCGGTCATCGAGGTCTTAGGCTCGCGCTTGGTGAGCTTGGGCAGGGTATGGGGGTCCCACTTGGAAAAGAAGCCGAATTTGACTTGGACCACGTCGAGCCCGACGAACACGAGGGTGACCCAGGCAAAGACGGAAAGTGCTGCGAAAGGATACCTCCACAGGATGGCGAGTGCCGCGGCCAGGCCTTGTCCGGTGGCGGCGACCGCAACGGCGGCCACGGCCATGGCGAGAAAGACAACGACCAGCACCAGGCGCAGCACGATCCAATAAATGGCAAAGATCGACGGGTCGATGAGGTAGCGCTGCTTGCGGTAACGGCTGGCCAGCACCAAGGGATGGCCAAGCTGTTTCAGCAGGGTGGCCTGCTCGTCCTCGGTGAGCGGGCGGCCAAGGGTGGCTTCCTTCTCTTCGACTTGCGAGAGGATTTCGTCAGAGAGCTCGCGGATGACGTCGTTCTGCTGCGCCTTGGGGAGGGCGAGCTTCACGGATTGCAGATAACGGTCGATCAGTTCCATGGCGTTATTCCTTTGTAGGGATTTCGGCATGAGAAGCCGCATTCGATTCGGGTGTGCGGCCGGGTTGCGGCTGTTGGAGGATGGCACGAAGAGAGGCCGATAGGTTCTCCCAATCCGACAGCAATTCGGTCAAGATGAAGTTTCCTTGGGGCGAAAGCCGATAGAAGCGTTTGTTGCGCTTGTCCTGTTCGCGCCATTCGCTGGCCAGGAGACCTTGTGTCTCCAGACGCCGAAGGAGCGGATACAGGGTGCCTTCGTCAATCGTTATCCCGTGTTCTTCCAGCGACTTACGGAGAGTGTAGCCATACTGCTCGGTACGCAGCTCGGCGAGTACGGCGACGATCAGAGAGCCCCGGCGAAGTTCGAGCCGCAGGTTTTCCAGGACTTCCGGGTTCGTCGGGATGTCTACCATGCGAGACATAGTGTATGACACACACTGTATGACACACAGTATATGATGTCAAGGGAAAAATGATGGCGAACGAAAATTCACCACGGAGGCACGGAGAAGGACTGGGAAAAAGAAACCGCAGATTTACGCGGATGACGCGGATCGGACTGAGTCAAATGATAAAGGCAAGATTTACCACGAAGGCACTTTGAGTTGATCCGTACCGATTCGTGAAATCCGTGGCCGATTTTGTCTTTCGCACTGGCCGCGATAACCTCAGAGCATGGCCAAAACAATTCCCCTCGGCACGCGTGGCGAAGCCGAGACCACCGTCGAATTTTAAGAACACGCTCACTGCCTGGAAAGAACACCTTCCTCCGGTATACTCCACTCCCAACATGATTGGGATGATGGAAGCTGCCGGCTACAACGCGCTGGAGCCGTTCTGCGAGGGCGATGAAGTGAGCGTGGGCACGGCGATCAACATCGTGCATCGCGCACCCGCGACGGTCGGGATGAAGATCAAGACCGAGGCGGTGCTGGAGTCGTTCGACGGGAGGTTCTACGCGTTCAAGGTGAGCGCGAGCAACGGGATTGAAGTGATCGGGTACGGAACGATCGCGCGCGCTATCGTGAGCAAGGCGAAGTTCGAAGAGAAGCAACGGCGAAAAGCGCTGGTCACGGATTAAGTCCACCGCAATCAAAGATCAAAATGCGATCCGGACTGAACAGCCACGCCTGTCCGCGCGGGCGGCGCACAGGCGTGGGGGATGGTCTGCTCGCTGTGCTTCACGCCGCTGGAAAAAGCGACGGCCGCACCGCTGGGTACGAAGATTCGTTCCAGCTCCACGCCTGAGCGATGCAGATGATGTGAAGAATCAGCAGCAGCGGAACTGCGAAAGTCGGAATGAGGCTCAGCGGCAGTACCGCCATGGGAAATGGTCCCGACCCAAGCGGCGACTGGAACGATATTAAGGCTCCCGTCGAAAGGGCTACCACCAAATCAAGCACTCCAAGCGCCTGCCACAGCAGGAAGCTCTTACGATGGTTGGCGCTCGCCAGCTTAAGAGCCACGAGAGGTGCGGTTGCTCCAATCGCGATGTCTCCCCAACCAGCGGGCAATGCAAATAAGCCGGGCAGGATCCCATAAGCGTACAGCGCCAGAAACGTGAATCCGACGGTCCGCCATGTATGCACCATCGTCACGGCCCGTGGGTCGAGTGAAAATACAAATTGCCGGAACCCCTGTGAAGTGGCCATCCAGACGAGGAAGGCGGCAACCGGGACGAGAACCGCCAGCAGGACGGGCAAAGGCGGTTGTGACGGGGTGGTTACGTAGAGGTGTAAGGCTGATGCCGTCAGAGAGAACACGAACCAGGCGACGAGTAGCCCTAGTGTGAGTCTTCGATACTGCGCGTGAGTCATGACATATCTCCTTGGGTAGTAGCGAGGCTGGCGACCTCGCGGGTGAGCTCGAAAAGCACCTGCCAAGGTGTTTTACCCAACAACTGCGCAAGCTTGGATTGCAGATCTGACCAAGTCGGCGTTGCACGGGCGAGCTGGGCGCGTCCGGACTTGGCGAGACGCAACCAGCGTTGGCGGCGGTCGTCGCCCCGACGTTCCGCAATCCAGCCGTGCCGGAGCATGACGTGCAGGGTCCTGGTCAGCGTGGTGCTGTCGGTCGCGAGCAGTTCGCCGAGATCTCCCTGCGTGATCTCTCCGGTACGCTCCAACACCTGCAGAATCGTGAATTGCGTGGCCCGCAGACCCAACGGACGAAGTGCCTGGTCATAAAGCTGGGTCACTGCGCGCGTGGTGCGACGGAGATTGGCACACAGGCAGGGCAGGGCGACGAGAGGGCGGACCGAAACATTCGTCGAGTCGTTCATGGAGAAATAGATGTATATACATCTATCGTCGATGCAGAGAAATTTGTAGCCAGGAAAGAAGTACTCATGGGCTATCCGGAGGTCATGGATTTTCTTCGAGTTACGGGATGCAAGCGCGCCCGATCAGATTTGTTCCGGACTGAAGGTTTCCGGGCCCGCAACCGCGGACTCGCCGGCACGCGTCCGGCGGCGGTATGCGAAGAAGAGGCCCGCGGCGGCTAACTGGCAAGCCAGTACGAATCCGCCGATCTTCGCCGTGAACACTAGCGGCCTGGGTACATCGATAATCGGAAACAGCGACAGAACCAGGAACATCGCCGTCATAATGAACCCGGAAATGGCCGCTCCTTGCAGCCACAGCGCCGGTTTCACGACTTTACGTTGCCGCCCAAACAGCGGCAAGGCAAACATCACCAGATAGGCGAGCGCATAGAAGATCCCGGCCGCGTTCAGCAACAACTGAAATGCCTCTTGTTGCCCGGCGCCTGCAACGCCGGCAATCGCCATGGCGAGGGCCACCGCCCCCACGAAAAGGATCGCGTTGGTGGGCGTTTTGCGCCGAGGATGCAGGCGGCTAAACCATGCTGGCAGCAGGTTGTCCCAACCCGCCACTAGCGGCAGCCGAGTCGTAATGCCAAACGAGATCGCCAGTTGTCCGACGAAGGAAAGCAACCGGGCGGCGAGTACTAGTGGAATCAGGCTCGCGCCCGGATCTGAGGTCCGGGTCCCCAATGTGAGCGCCTGCGAGATTGGGCTGATGAGGTCAACCTTGTCGCGGGGAACCAGAGCTACGATCGAGCTGGTGCCCAGTACAAACATCAGAGCAATGATGGGAGTTGCGATGATGACAGACCGGCCGATGGCCTTGGTCGCGTCGCGGCACTCGCCGGCGAAGATCGCCATGGAATCAAATCCGCCAAAGGCCCCAAAGCCCATCTTGCCCAGAACATTCAAGCTGAACAGGGAAATGACAGGCAGAGCGAGGGTGAACGGCGCGGCATGAGTAGGCCGGCCAATCATGTGGTTGCGAAGCGGCAGCGCGATCAACGCGGCAAAGACAACCACGATGACCGCTCCGCCGAAATCCTGGATCTTCTTGCTCAGGCCCATCCCGATCAGCGCAATTACGATCAGGCTGCCGAGTATGAGCAGGGTCACGCCTCCCAACACCCAGCGGCTATCAACGATCCACGCCGCCCGCGGACCCAGCACATACGAGAGCATGACGGTTGACTGGATCCCGCCATACGAGAGGATGGCAACGGCGTTGAGCCAGAGGTTCCACGCCACCAGGAAACCGACCAACTCGCTGAAGCCCAAGCGGCTCCATTCGTAGAGACCGCCTTCGAGGGTGTGGGCGCGATTCAGATAGATGACCACCGCGGCTGACGGCAGGTAAAACAAGAAGATCCCGAATAGCCAGAACGAAACGTTGGCAGGGCCCAGCTTCGCAGCAGTGCCGACCCAGAACAATCCGACAATATTGAGGATCTGGCTAAGCACCAGGTTGCGCAGGCCAAGCTCCTTGCGCAACTCCTGCTGCTTGGTATGGGTGTCCCGTTGGAGCATTAGGGAAGAGACTTCTTCATGGTTGGGAGTCCGGTGAGTATACAGGAACCAGGATCGTGGGAGGGTTAATTCGTTTTCGGACTGCACTCGATTGCCGCCTCGGGCTGAGTCGCGCATCTAAGTCACCGGTAAGGAGAATTCAAAATGCAGATCACCGAACTCTTGCTGGCTGAACTGGACCGTGAAGCGATTGGAATCCGAAAGACGCTGGAACGCGTGCCCGAAGGAAAGAACGACTGGAAGCCGCACGAAAAGTCGATGCCGCTTGGATCTCTGGCGATCATGGTTGCAAACATGCCGGCATGGATGGACCTGGTGGTGAACATGGACGAGCTGGACATCAATCCGCCGGGAGGCCCGAAGTTCAGACCGCAGGAGTGGAAGACGCGGCGCGAGCTTCTTGAGCAGTTCGAGGCCAGCCTGAAGAAGGGGCGCGAAGTCTTGCAGAAAACTACGGACGACCGCCTGCTGAACACCAACTGGCGTATGCTCTCCGCCGGGAAGGTGATGACTGATCAGCCGCGCTATGTCGCGATCCGCGACGGTGTGCTCAACCACATGGCGCACCATCGCGGGCAACTGACTGTTTATCTGCGGTTGAATGGAGAGAAGGTCCCCGCAATCTACGGTCCTTCGGCCGATGAAGGCAAAGAGTAATTCGCCGTGAAACGAAGATCAGCCGGGAATTTCGCGGACGAACAAGCATAGGACTTGGGACTCGGATTGTGGCCGACCCGTCCACAAAAGGCGCGGAAAAGGGTGGGGAACCCGACAACAGCAGCGGGCTAACGCTACAAATCGGGGCAGTGATAGAGTGCAGGGTCACGAGGCGCATCGATGAAAAAGCTCTACATTCTATTAGTGCTTTCCGTTTTCGCAATCGCACTGTTCTCCGCCGCAACGATAGGCTTGGCTCAAACCTCGCAAGCCGCGACCAAGGTAACGCCACAAGACGGCGACTATGTCCTGCGTGATTTCCATTTTAAGTCGGGCGAGACGTTGCCTGAGTTGCGCATGCATTATATGACGCTCGGTAAGCCAGTGCGTGATGCGAAGGGGCGCGTTACCAATGCCGTGCTCATCCTGCATGGAACCGGTGGATCGGGCCGTCAATTTCTGGCCCCGCAGTTCGCGGACGTGTTGTTTGGGCCCGGCCAGCTTCTGGATACAAACCGTTACTTCATCATTCTTCCCGACAACATCGGTCACGGGAAGTCGAGCAAGCCGAGCGACGGCATGCACGCGCATTTTCCGCAATACGACTATGACGACATGGTGCTGGCGCAATACGATTTGCTGACGCAGGGACTCGGCGTCAATCATCTGCGCCTGATTCTAGGCACGTCGATGGGATGCATGCATTCGTGGGTATGGGGCGAGACCTATCCCGACTTCATGGATGCCATGATGCCGCTGGCCTGTCTGCCGGTAGAGATCGCCGGGCGCAATCGCGTGTGGCGCAAGATGGTGATCGATGGCATCCGTCAGGACCCGGAGTGGAAGAACGGCGAGTACACAACAGAACCGCGAGCGGGGTTGCAGATCGGGATGGACTTCCTGATTATCGCCGGCATCTCGCCTCTGCCTGCGCAGAAGAACTATCCCACTCGCGAGGCAGCCGACAAATATCTCGATGAGGCAATGAAGCGGAGCGCGACGCTCGACGCCAATGACCTGCTGTACGCGGTGAGTTCATCGCGAAATTACGATCCGTCCGCGAAGTTGGGAACCATCATTGCTCCCGTAATGTTTGTGAATTCTGCTGACGACTTTATCAATCCTCCAGAGTTGGGAATCGCGCAGCGCGAGATCAAGAAGGTCAAGAAAGGCCAGTTCGTCTTGATTCCTGCTTCCGAGCAGACTCACGGACACGGCACGCACACCTGGGCCGCGCTGTGGCAGCAATATTTGCAGCAACTGCTAGAGGAATCGAAATAGAGATCGAGGTTGCCGAGGCCCTTACGAGCTAGGCTTTCACGTGATAAGGAATGGTGACGACCGCGATTCGCTGCTCGGTGTTAAACAACAAGAGGGCTCGAATGGCTTCCGGGCGGTTATCGTGCAACAGGTAGTGGTACCAATGACTCTCGACCAGTTGTGGAACCAGCATCGTGATATTGCGGTTGGGGTAAGCGGCCTGCTGGGCGATGGCGTAGTCCACGATGGGCTTGACGATGAAGCGATAGGGAGACTCGAGCACGACCAGCTGCGGCACCGGCAAATTCGCGGCCTTGGCGGGCTTCTCCACAACTTCATTCCACTGACGGCGCAATTCGTCTGTCTTTTCGCCACACTCAACGTGCAACACCCGGATCTCGTGCGACACAGTCCAGGCGTAGCGCAGGGCTCTTTCTGATACTAAGCTCCAGCGGCTAATCGGCAACAGAACGATCGGCTCCTCAAGGTTGCTGGTGTGGGCGGGTGTCTTCACGTCGACTTCCTGCGCCACTCGCACGTAGTGCCGGTGGACTGAGCGCATCATCAGAATCAATGACGGGATTAGCAGGACCGTTATCCAAGCGCCTTCGGTGAACTTCGCAACCAGAACGACCGCTGTGGTAATTCCTGTTGCGAGCGCGCCCAATCCATTCAGGAACATGCTGCGCCCGGCACCGGGGCCGCCGACCCGCTTCCAATGCACCACCATGCCGGCCTGCGAAAGCGTGAACGCCATGAAAGCGCCGACTGCGTAGAGAGGAATCAGACGGTCGGTGATGCCGCGGAAAATGATCAAGAGTACGGCGGTGAGCAAGGCGAGAGCATAGACCCCTTGTGCATACACCAGCCGGCGTCCGCGAATCACAAAGGCGTGAGGCAGGTATCGGTTTGCGGCAATAGCGCGGGCAAGACGGGGAAAGTCGGCAAACGCCGTGTTGGCCGACAGCGACAGCACCACCAGGATTGAGCCGATACTGATCCAATAAAACGTGCCCCGGCCGGTCACTGCAGCCAGCAACTGAGAGAGCACACTCTGGTAGCCAGGAGCGCCCGGATCGGTGGCTGCAATTCCGTAGGCCGGGACGAGGTAGGCGATTCCCAGCAGCATCAGCATCAAGATGGCAATGATGATGGTCAAGGTGAGCTTGGCATACTTGTCGGTCGGCTCGCGAAAAGCCATCACGCCATTGCTCACCGCTTCGACACCTGTCATCGCTGTACAGCCGCTGGCGAAGGTTCGCAGCAGGAGCCATGTGCTAACGCCAGCCGTCGCTCCGGTCAGGTGGGGAGGGACAACCGACGCTATCGGGTGACCTCCAGCGGCGAACGCCTTGTACAAGCCAGTCGCAATCAGGCCCAGAATGCACGCAATGAATAGATAAGTCGGCAGCACGAAGACCCCGCCTGACTCCCGCACACCGCGCAAATTCACGATAGTGATGAGGATCAGGATGCCAAGGCACAAGCGGAGGGTATCCTTCTGCAGCGATGGCACGGCCGAAATCAGCGCGCCTACTCCTGCTGAGATGCCGACCGCCGCGGTGAGAACGTAATCGATCATGAGCGCGGCCGCAGCCAGCAATCCGGCATTCCTGCCGAGGTTTTCGCTGGCGACGGTGTAGGAGCCCCCACCTTGGGGATAGGCGGAGATGGTTTGCCGGTAGGAAAAGTAAACAATGCCCAGCAGAATCACGATGCCAATCGTGATCGGCCAGATGTAGACAACCCCGGCCATACCGAGCGGCATCAGCAGCGTGAGTGCGGCTTCCGGACCGTAGGCCGCGGAACTCAGTGCATCGAGTCCAAATATGGGGACGCCTTCGAGCGGGCCTATGCGCTCGGCCTTCTCCTCTTCGGTAGCCAAGGGCCTGCCGAACAGCAAGTCCGCGACGTTCATACGATTTCTCTGTAATGCTTCAACGAAGCGGGTTGCCCCGCAGGCCCCATTCGGATGAGCCAGCATACCTGCTGACTACTGCAGGGTTCTTGAAGATTCAGTAACATTCTGGCGCGGACGGCCCGCGTCTCCACGGAGGGGTCTTCGCCTCCCCGCTGCGAAGCTTTGCCTTTTGGGCTATTGCCCAACGCGGAGTTCCTGTTTCTCAGCGGCTTCCGGGATAAAGACATGTAGCGCGTGTGTCGAAGCGTCATACTTTGTCTGTAGACGCTGCGTGGAACCAGCGAATTTTGCATTCGCCCGGGCAGAGGGCCAGCGGTAGATCACCACCTCAATGTGCTTCCACCACGGAGGGTAGGTTCCCTGACGCGCGCCGAACTGAACGCTCACCGAATGACCAGCGGATTGGCAGGTGAACTCCTGGCGGAGGAATGCGCCGTGCTGGTAGGCGAACGTATGGCCGTCATCCAGGTACAGTGATCCGTTGCACTTCTCGCCCGGGTAGACCCGCAGTTCGAGAGGGCCGTCAGGGGTCTGGTCGGTGCTCTGAACTAACGGCTGCAGCGGAATAATGCTGCCGCCGCGCACGTACACGGGTAGTGTTTCGAGCGAGGGGTGGATCATCGTGGATTGGCCTTGGGGCAGGGACTCTCCTCTGGCGATTGCCTTGGCAACCTCAACGATAGTCGGACCCGGAGTGGAGCGCGGCATCTTCTGACCTGTCCAGAAGTCGTACCAATCGCCCGGCGGATACGAGACGGCGTAATCTTCGGGCATCTCAGCATGTGGCGGAGGCACAATTAGAAGGTCGGGGCCCAGAAGGAACTCGGTGTCCGGAGTGTCCAGCGTATTGGGGAACTCGAGGAAGATGGGCCGGGCGAGAGGGATGCCAGTACGCGAAGCTTCTTCCGCAAGCGTGTAGATATAAGGGAGCAGGCGGTAGCGGGTTTCGATATAACGCCGGCGAATGGCTTCCTGTTCTGGCCCGTGGACCCAGACCTCTTGCGGCAAAGAGCCCTTGGCGCTGTGGTCGCGGAAGAGCGGCTTGAATGCGCCAACCTCGATCCAGCGAGTGAGGAGGTCGGGTGGAGGGGAGCCGCCGAATCCACCGACGTCATCGCCGGCAAATGAGATGCCACTGAGGCCGAGGTTGAGCAGCATCTGGGTGCCAAGCCGAAACTGGTTATAGGTCGAGGAATTGTCACCAGTCCAGGTGAAGCCGAACCGCTGGCCGCCCGCATAGGTGGCACGCGTCAGGACGAACGGGCGCTCGTCGGGACGCAGCTTGAGCAGCCCTTCGTAGGTGGCGCGCTCGTTCTCCATTCCCAGGACGTTGTGAATTTCGGCGTGCGTGGCCGTGCGGGCGGTGAAACCCGGCTCCTCGATGCGATGGATATTGTCGAGCGGCATGGTGAAGCCGGGACCGTCAAAGACGGCCGGCTCGTTCATGTCGTTCCAGAAGCCGGCGACTCCGTCTTGCACGAATTGCTTGTAGAGGTTGCCCCACCATTCGCGGGTCTGCACGCGCGTGAAGTCGGGGAAGACCGCTGGCCCCGGCCAGACAACTCCGACAAACTCGCTACCGCCAGCCTTCTTCACGAAATGATCGCCGGCATGACCCGTGTCGTAGGGCATGTAGCCCTGGTTGGCGACGTGTGCGATGTGCAGGTCGGTTATCAGGACAAGGTTGAAATGCTGCTTGCGAAGATCGGAGACCAGGCCGGGGAAGCCAGGGAAAGTGACCGGATCGACGGTGAAGGGCCGGTTCTGGAACTGATAGTCGATGTCGAGATAGACCACGTCGGAGGGAATCTTGTCGGCCCGCAGACGATCGGCGACTTTTCTCAACTCGGATTCAGGAGTGTAACTGTAGCGGGATTGCTGAAAGCCGAGCGACCACAGCGGAGGAAGCGGCGGCGTGCCGGTCAGGAAGATGTATCCCTCGACGACCTGCTTCGGCGTGGGGCCATAAATCAGGTAGTAGTTCAGCGGGCCACCTTCGGCTCCGAAGGAGTAGGAGTCCCGCGACTGCTTGCCGAAGTCGAACCAGGTGCGCCAGGTGTTGTCGAGAAACATCCCGTAGCTGAGTCCACCGGTAATGCCAAGGAAGAACGGAATGCTTTTGTAGATGGGATCGAGCGATTCCTCGATACCGTGATCGGTATTCCAGAGGGTGTAGGCCTGGTTTCGGCGGTTGAACAATCCGGTCTTGTCGCCGAGTCCGTAGAAGCGCTCGTCGGTCGGCATTTCCTTGGAGACGGTGAAGCCGCCGAGGCTGAACTCAGTAGGGCGGCCAAGCGCATCGGCACTGATAAGGTTGCCGGCCAGATCGCGCACAACAATGCGCAGCGGATTGCGCTCGATGCGAACATCGAGAGCCTTGGTTCGAAAGCCGACCGAAGTTGCATCTTGCGTAGGTTGCACATCGACGGACTTGCTGCTTGAGGCGGGAAGGACGGCCCACGAAGCGTCCTCGGGAAGCGTGCCGCCGGGAGCGATGCGTATGCGGATAATGTCGTCGCGTAACGCAGTGATTCGCAGAGTTGAGGAACCAGCCTGAATCGCAATCCCATCGGGGAGTGGCTGTGAGCCGGTGATGGATTCCAGCACAACGCGGGGCTGCGCGGCCGGGGGAGTCGTCTGTGCAATCGCGGCGGTGGTTAGAGCGACTGCTATAAGGACGGAAAAAACTGCGAGCGATCGATAAGTAGAGTTAAGTGAGCGGGTCATCAGCACCTTTCAATGCGCAGACATGATACCAACGCGGAGACTGGTCCCTGTGTGGAGGAACGGGTAGCTGGTCGCTGGTAACTGGTGGGGTGCCGGAGATGGCGATTTTCCCACCTTAGTTGCGGATCATAATGGTGGTGGTTGGATACGGAGGTTACGTCCGATAATCTACAAACGGCTGTTTCACGGCTGTTTAGAATCAATGACTTGGGCGGAAATTGTTCGCAAGACATTGATTTATATGATAGTTATACGTATCCAAGTCACAGGATTGAAGTTAGCTGTGGTTAGTTTCGCCGTTTGATCGCCTCCCTGCCGAATCAGGTGCGGTGACGCAGTACGCCGATTGTCAAAGATCCAGGAGTCGCCGCGACCTTGGTGCGGCGGCAGGCACACGAAGGCGCGCCCACACTCCACCGATAAATCAGGCGGGGGCGGGAGCGCTAGAGAAATCTGCAGGTCGGCGGAACGAAAGTAACCACGGGGTCCAGGCGGTATTGGAAAATCGACATATACAAACCCAAACCGCTTAGGTTAATCTTAAAGCGGTGGCATCACTTCGTTTCGGCAGTGTGCTGTTCGTTGCATATCCGCAAGACCACACGCCGCGCCACGTCCACGGGTTTCTTCAGGAAGCCGAAGTGATTCTGGATTTGGGCGACGACAGGACCATTCGATTGACAATGCGGCCGGACGCGATCCGCCCGCCCAACGCAAAACGCAGTTCGGTCCGCCGGATCCTGAACGTGGCAGCCGAGCACTTCGACGAACTCGTCGCCTTGTGGGAGAAGATGCATGACTGATTCAAAAGCAAGAGTTGCTGTGACCGACGAACAAATCGATGCGGCTCGTTTGCGGGCGCGTCAGTTCCAGGCAGACGACCGGCGCGCCGTCAAAGTGGTGTACGAACGGAAGCCGGATCTGGTGACGCTCCACCTGGACGGTGGAGTTCGCATTTCCATTCCGCGCAAGTTGCTGCAAGGGCTGCAGGACGCGAGTCCGGGGCAACTGGCGAAAGTCGAGATCCTCGGTCGCGGCACCGGAATCCACTGGCCGGTGCTCGACGTGGACCACTATGTGCCGGGTCTGCTGAATCATGTGTTCGGAACCAGCCGCTGGATGGCGGAGCTGGGCCGCCGCGGGGGTTCAGCGACGACCGTCAGAAAGGCCGCCGCTTCTCGTGCGAATGGGAAGAAGGGCGGACGGCCAAAGCAGCGGGTCGCGTGATTCGAGTGCCGTGAAAATCGAAAACTCCCCGCCCGGGAGAGCCGTCCTGCGAGATTCCCAGAATTGCCAGAGGAGGGCAATTCTGGGCCACCTGCGGGTGTTCGGTGCTTGAGCATGTCAAGCGGCTGGTGAGTGACAAAATCATCCGGGCGCCTGCCGTCCCTGACGCAGCTACGTTTAGAAAGCCATTGCACGGGCGCTCGAGGTGTGGGAAACTCGCCGCCATGAGTTCCTGGATTCGAGGGAAGAGGTGTTTGCGATGACTGTAGGCGTGGCCGTTATGGAGGATGTCGACACCAAACAAGAGGTAACGACCAAAGAAGAGTTGCAAGCCTTAAGGGATAGGCTTGAAAACTTAAGGAAGAAACAAGCAGATAGACCTCCCCGAGATGCCGTGGAGGGCAAACCTTACGGCTGGGATGATGATATTGATGGCTTAGCAATTTTTCTGGAGGATCTAAAACAAGTAATGAACTTTCTCATCAACGAGAGGATCCTTCTGGAGCAACGGCCATTATTTGTAGAGTGTTGGGAGGTCATTGAGGTGCGAATCGACCTCGCGATTGCCGAGATCAGAACAATCGACACCGAAGCTCACCAACTCTACGTAAAGCTATTCAACGCAGGGCTGACTGGAACGCCATGGAGGGTCAAGGTCGGAGAATATTGGCGTCGCATAACTTCAAGCCCGGTGCCTGCTGTTCTCGAGATGGCCGACCGTATACTCGGGAGCCTATTTCCAATCCTCTTCGCCCTCGAGCCTGTTAAGGAATTTAAGGAAACTCTGGAATCGAAATTGAAACACGATGGCGACCCTGGACTGCAGGGACTGAACCCCACTGGCCGCGAGCAATTGCGAAAGCAAGCACAAAAGAGTGCGTAGACGGGTAGCGTTTCCGCCGAATTCACCTGCCAAGCGCGCACGGGGTTTTCTACAATGAAATTACGGGGCTGCTGCGGATTGCGCTTGTCTTCGGTATGCACCTCGGAAGAGCCACGCTGCCAGACCTCGCACGATAGTCAAGTTTCTGCTTTCGGCACGACTCGAGTCGCGTCCGGATGCAAGTCTGCTCGGAAATGAGTTTCCTGCAGCCTGTGAAGTAGGACCTGATACAAGGTTCCGATAGTCCGATTAACCCGTTGAGCTTTGTCAGCGTACAGGGCCGTTCCCCGAGATGTTGCGGTGGAGGTCAAAAGCTTATTGTGCGACTTCTTAGTATTACTGCTCGTATGGTAATTCGGCCTCCGACAACTGTGCCGTTAGAATTGGGTGAGTGTCGTTCCATTTCCAAGTTGAGAAGTCCGACGGCAAGGCGCGGGCAGGGCGCATGTTTACGCCGCACGGCGTGGTCAAGACGCCGGTGTTTATGCCTGTCGGCACGCTGGGGACGGTAAAAGGCGTGCCGCAGGACACGCTGGAAGAGTTGGGCGTCGAGATTCTGCTGAACAACACCTATCACCTTTATCTGCGACCGGGCGTGGAGATGGTGCGCTCGCTGGGTGGAGTGCAGCGCTTCATGGCATGGGATAAGCCCATCCTGACGGACTCGGGCGGGTTCCAGGTGTTCAGCCTCAGCGATCTACGGAAGGTGACGGAAGAAGGTGTGGCGTTCAGGTCGCACCGGGATGGGTCGTCGCACATGTTCACGCCGGAGAGCGCGATTGCTGCTGAGATCGGGTTGGGGGCGGACATTATTATGGCGTTCGATGAGTGTACGGAGCATCCGGCGGAGTATGGGAGAGCCAGAGCGTCGATGGAGATGACGCTGCGGTGGTTGAAGCGTTCGCGCGATTACTTTGAGGCGCATAAGGAAGAGGTGGTGTGGTTTGGGGGGATGACCGGAGATCGTCGCGGCGATTGGGGTCACTCTACTCCGGCCGCCGAAGCGGCGGCCTCCGCTCGGGATGACAGCTCCTTACAGAGTTTGGGTCCCACCCTTCCCCAAAAGAGGGGAAAGGATGGGGCACCCACTTCCCCCTCACCACTTCGAAATAATGTTGAGCCGGGGCATACCCAAGCGCTGTTTGGCATCGTGCAGGGAGGGATGTATCCCGACCTGCGGCAGAAGTCGGCGGAGCGGACGGTGGAGATTGACCTGCCCGGCTATGCGATTGGCGGGCTGAGTGTGGGTGAGCCGCGTCCCATGACCTATGAGATGGTGGATGCGGCGATGCCGTACCTGCCGGAAAACAAGCCGCGATACCTGATGGGCGTTGGGACTCCGGAGGAAATTGTGCACTACGTGGCGCAGGGTGTGGACATGATGGATTGCGTCCTGCCGACGCGGGCGGCGCGCCACGGATTGCTGTTTACGTCGGAGGGAAAGATTTCGATCAAGACGGCGCGGTATGCGCGAGACGAGGGGCCACTGGATCCGAAGTGCGGCTGCAAGGTGTGCCAGCGCTACTCGCGGGCGTATCTGCGGCACCTGTATGCGTCTAACGAGTTGCTGGCACAGGTGTTAAACAGCGTCCACAATCTGGCCTATTACCTTGACACCATGCGGAGGGTGCGGCAAGCTATACTACTTGGGGAGTTCGCGACTTTTCTTTCTGGTGTCAGACCACCGCATCTGAGTGTCCCCTAGCAACGGCCCACCTGTCGCTGCACGGAAAGGTTGGGCACCGAGCGGTACGCTGCTGAGAAATCCTGAGTTTCCCGGACGTCCTGCGATAATCCCTGCTTACGTTTGGATTCGGCAGTGAGGGAGTGCGTCGCGCGCAGCTGAGGGAAGCAGATCCCTTGCGGACTAAAGTCCGCTCGGGAGGACAATAATTTGGCGGCTTTGCGGCACGGCTGAAGCCGTGCCCTTTCAAAGCGGCTCCGTGAAAGTTAACGACACATGCAGACATTGACAGGCATTTATCTACAAGCGTTCGGCGGGGGCGCTGCGCCGATCGTGATGATGGTTGCAATTTTCGCCATCTTCTACTTTTTGCTGATCATGCCGCAACAGCGCCGGCAGAAGAAGTGGCAGGAAATGTTGAGGCAGGTCAAGCCGGGAGACAAAGTGATCACCAGCGGCGGGTTGACCGGCGTCGTGTTGTCGGTCAAGGACAAAGACGATAAGGAAGATGTGGTCATCCTGCGCGTTCCTCCCGATAACCTCAAACTGGCAGTTGCACGCTCCTCGATTGTGACGCTTACGACGCAAGAGGAGACCAAGTCCTAACAGGGTTGCAGTCACTCATGAAGAAAAACCTGACCGTAAAAGTTGTCATAATCGTCGCGGTGCTGATCTTTTTCCTGTTCGGCATCTTCGGCGTACCCCAGAGCTTCACGCCTTCAGGCCTGATGGCCGCGATGCAATCGCGCATCCACCTGGGGCTCGACCTCAAAGGCGGCACGCACCTCATCTTGCAGGTGCAGGTAGACGACGCCATTAATGCGGACTCCGACCGCGCCATCGAGCGGCTCAAGGACGATCTCAAGGCTAAGAACATCAACTACGCCGAGATCACGAAGCCCGACCCGCAGCAGCATCCAGAGCTGATTGTGATCAAGGGCGTACCGCCTGAGTCGATCAGCGACTTCCGCAGCCTGATCGCGGACCGGTTGCCGGACTATGATCTGGGGTCTGGACCCGAGAACACTTTCACGCTGACGATGAAACCGTCGGTGGTGAAAGACACCAAGACCAAGGCGCAGCAGCAGGCAATCGAAACCATCCGCAACCGAATTGACCAGCTTGGTGTCAGCGAGCCGGTGATTCAGGAACACGGGCTGGGCGATTACCAGATCCTGGTGCAGCTCCCGGGAGTGGACGATCCGGCCCGCGTGAAAGAGATCATGCAGTCCACTGCGATGCTGGAAATCCGCCAGGCGATTGGCGGTCCTTACACCAGCGAGCAGGAAGCGATGCAAGCCAACGGCGGTGTGCTTCCGGCGAACGCGGTGCTGATGAAGGGTAAGAACATCGGCGTGCAAGGCCAAGGCAACACCGATCAGTACTGGGTAATCAGCCGGGCGTCGGCAGTAAGTGGCGGCGATCTGCGCACGGCAGATGCGGGCCGTGATGAGAATGGGCGTCCCGATGTGAAGTTCACGCTGACGGGTGAAGGCGGACGGCGCTTTGCCGCGTTTACCGGCGCGCACGTGGGCGAGCGGCTGGCGGTAGTGCTCGACAACAAGGTGATGGAAGTCGCCACCATTCAGGAGCAGATCCACGATGAAGGCCGCATTACTGGAGCATTCACCGAGCAGCAGACGCAAGACCTTTCGTTGACGCTGCGTTCGGGCGCGTTGCCGGCGGGTATCAAATATCTGGAAGAGCGAACGGTCGGGCCGTCGCTGGGAGCTGATTCTATACGCGCCGGAGTACGGGCGGCGCTGTTCGGCATGATCGCCGTCATGGTGTTCATGCTCTTCTACTACCGTTTCGCGGGCATTAACGCCGACCTTGGCTTGCTGCTGAACCTGATCATCCTGCTGGGATTTTTGGGATTCACGGGGGCGACGTTGACGCTTCCGGGAATTGCCGGAGTGATCCTCACCATCGGTATGGGCGTTGACTCGAACGTGCTGATCTTCGAGCGTATTCGCGAAGAGTTGCGGCATGGTAAGACGCCGCCTTCCGCGGTGGAGCAGGGATTCAACAAGGCCTGGATCACCATCGTCGATACGCACGTCACGACGATTGTGTCGGCCGTCATTCTGTTCCTGTTCGGAACCGGACCGGTGCGTGGATTTGCCGTGACCCTGAGCTTTGGTCTGGCAGCCAACCTGTTCACATCAGTCTTTGTGTCGCGCGTTATTTTTGACGCCATCCTCAACCGCCACCAGCGTGGCGAGGCTTTGAGCATTTAAGGGGCTAGCGGTGGAGTTCTTTCGTAATACAAACATCGATTTCCTGGGCAAGAAGTGGTATTTCCTTGCCTTCTCGCTGATCTTCAGCATTGCCGGATTGTTCTCGATCTTTTTCTGGCACGGCATTCCGTTTGGCGTGGACTTCAAGGGCGGCACGCTCGTCTACGTGAAGTTCGCGCAGACGCCGGACTTGAACCAGATCCGCTCCGCCATGGACAAAGCCGGGTTGAAAGACCCGAAAATCCAGAGCTATGGCGAGGCCGGCAATAACGAAGTCCTGGTGGCGCTAGAACAGCGCCAGACCAGCGAGTCGGCCCTCGACCAGGGCAAGAACACCATCATCAAGGCGCTGGAGTCGACCGAGCAGCAACAGGCAGGCAAGCAGGACCTGAACAACACCGGTCCGTCGAGTCTGCAGCAATATTTGCTGTCGAAAGACCCGTTGCATCTGGGCATTGACGCTGCGCCGAAATATCTGGCGATCGCCCAGCAGATTGACGACTTCCGTAACAAGCAGCGCGGCGGCGTGCTGAAATCGGTGGACGAACTCAAGGGCGTAGCTCCGGCAGAAGTGGTCGCAGCGATGGAGCAGGACTTCTATACCTCGAACTTTGCGGTGCGCAACGTAGAGATCGTAGGACCCCAGGTCGGCGGCCAGTTGCGCAAGCAGGCGCTGTGGGCGACGTTGTATTCGCTCGGCGGAATGCTGATCTATCTCTGGTACCGCTTCGAGCTGATCTACGGCATAGGCGCGGTGGTGGCCTGTTTCCATGACACGATCATTACCATCGGCTTCTTTTCGCTGCTGAATAAGGACATCACGCTGACCGTGATCGCGGCCATCCTGACGCTCATCGGATATTCGATGAACGACACCATCGTTGTGTACGATCGCATCCGGGAAAACATTAAGTTGCTGCGCCGCGAGGCCCTGGCCGACGTCGTCAATAAGAGCATCAACCAGACGCTGAGCCGGACGATCTTAACTTCAGGCTTGACATTTCTGACCGTACTCTCGTTGTATGTGTTCGGGGGCGAAGTGCTGCGGGGCTTCTCCCTGGCGCTGGTCATCGGAATCCTGATCGGAACCTACTCTTCGATCGCGGTAGCTGCTCCGATGCTGGTGGCGTACACAGAGTGGCGGGCCAAAAAGACGGGGCGTGCCACCTTGCCGGCGGCAAGCGCCGCCCGGGAAAAGATCAAGGTCAAGGCATAATCGGTTTTCTGGAGCGCACAAACCGGCTTCTGAGGTGTATATTCAAGTCCTTCGAGTGGGCGAGTGGTTTCCTGCAGCATACGCAGTGGCCCAGGAGAGCGGCTACGGTCCCAGATTGTGGGAGCAAAAAATAGCAGGGCGGTGTCTAAGTAATAAAAGCGTTCGACGGAGATAGGGCTATGTTTGAAGACAGCCTCATGGAATCGGGAGGCAAGATTAAAACGAAACAGGGGGCAACTGCCGTCATTTCGTTTGGCCTCCAGATCATTCTTATTGGCGTGCTGGTTCTGCTACCACTAGTATTTACCGAGGCGCTACCGAAACAGCAACTAATGACGTTCCTGGTTGCTCCTCCACCGCCGCCTCCGCCTCCACCCCCTCCGGCCGCAGTTCCGGAAATCAAGATCGTAAAGAAGATCCAGAGCGATCTGGACAATGGCCAGTTGCGCACCCCTACGGCGATCCCGAAGAAAGTCGCCATGATTAAAGAAGATGAGGCGCCACCTCCGTCGACCGGCGTTGCCGGCGTCGTAGGCGGAGTGCCTGGTGGCGTACCGGGCGGAGCCATGGGTGGCGTGCTGGGTGGCATTATCGGCAACACCCCGGCGGTCGTTCCCAAGGCCGCTACCCCGCAGCGTGTGCGCGTGTCGCAGGGCGTGTCCCAAGGTCTGTTGATCCGCCAGGTGAAGCCGGTGTATCCGGCGCTGGCTCGGTCGGCGCGTATCCAAGGGACGGTCGTTCTGCAGGCTCTAATCAGCAAGGACGGCTCTATCGAAAACCTGCATTTGGTCAGCGGACATCCCATGCTGGCCCCGGCGGCGATCGATGCAGTGAAGCAGTGGAAGTACAAGCCCTACTTCCTGAACGGCGAGCCGGTCGAGGTGGAAACCACGATCAACGTGAACTTCACGCTGGCAGGCGGATAGAAATTAGCGCTACGGCGCCTTGTGCGTCGAAGCCTGAAGGCGTCCGGTCAATGCTGGTCGCGCTTCCGGCTTGGATTTTTGGCACTGCAGTGGCCCGCCACGGTACGAACACCGGGCAGGCTTTCCCGGCCGGATGGAATCGGCCCAACAGTTTGAATCACCCGCAGTAACGAACACGTTCTGCTGTAACGAAAGTTCCTGAGGAGGAAAATTCGACTCATGCTTCTAGCCAATGTTGCAACTTACGCTCTCAGCCACGTACCCACCGCCGCTGTCTGGATGTTCCAGGAAGGCGCTGTGGGATGGGACCCGGTTTCCCTCTGGAAACAGATGGGCATCCTGGCGAAAATCGTTGTGCTGATTCTGTTCGTCATGTCGGGTTGGTCCATCGGCGTGATGATTGACCGCGCGATGGCGTTCAGCGCCGCGCGCAAACAGTCGCGGGCGTTCGCTCCCGCCGTCGCCGGCGCGCTGCGCGAAGGCAAGATCGACGAAGCTATCAAGATTGCCGAGCGCAATAAGAAGAGCCACCTGGCGAAGGTCGTCACGGCCGGCTTGCAGGAATTCCGCGCACACGGCGAATCCAGCGATATCCCGGGCGAGCAGATTGAAGCCTCGAAGCGCGCCCTGGAGCGTGCCGAAGCTATCACCCACGCCGAATTGAAACGCGGCCTGGGCGGACTGGCAACCATCGGTTCGACAGCACCGTTCATCGGACTGCTCGGAACGGTGGTCGGCATTCTGAACGCGTTTAAGGAAATTTCGACCCAGAAGGCCACCGGTCTGGGCGCGGTCGCAGGCGGTATTTCAGAAGCCCTGGTGACTACCGCTATCGGACTGTTCGTCGCCATCCCGGCCGTCATGATGTTCAACTATTTCTCCAACAAGGTGGAAGCCTTCGACGTGGAAATGGACAACAGCTCCAGCGAGTTGATTGACTACTTCCTGAAGCGCCGCGGGGTCGTCCGCCGGTAACCGGAGTCCGGCGTAGCCGTACACCGCCGAATTCCGATTCAACAGGGAGGTTGAACTATGGCGTTAGCAAAACGCGACGAAGGATCGAAAGTAAACTCCAATATCAACGTCACGCCGATGGTAGACGTGATGCTGGTGCTGCTGATCATCTTCATGGTCATCACGCCGATGCTCCAAAAGGGCGTCAGCGTGGACATGGCCAAGGTGAACAGCCCTATGCCGATGCCGGATGCCGACAAGGAAGATGCTTTGCTCATCTCGATCATGCGCGATGGCAAGATCTACTTCGGGTCGGACCGCGTGGACGCCGACCAGCTTTCGCAGAAGGTGAAGGACCGCCTGGCCAACAAGGCTGACAAGCGGGTCTTCATCAAGTCGGACGCCCGCGCCCGCTACGGCAACGTGGTGGATGTGGTGGACAACGTCCGCTCGGCGGGAGTCGATGATGTTGGTCTTTTGACTGAACAGAAGAAGACAGGGGCGGCAGCGGCTACACCACCCGCCGCACCTACGACGTAACAGGAGTCTCTTATGAGCATGCAAATGGGGGGTAACAAAGGTGGGGTCTCGGCTGATATCAATGTTACCCCGATGATTGACATATTGCTGGTGCTGCTCATCATTTTCATGGTGATCACGCCACTGACGCCGAAGGGTCTGGACGCGCTGGTTCCGCAGCCGCCCAAAGACAAGGAAAAACAGCCGGAGCCGAGCGACCGCACGGTGGTCGTCCAGCTTCTCAAGGGCAGCGGCGACAAGGCAGCGCTGAAGATCAACCAGGACGACGTAACGTGGGACAACCTTGAAGGCCGTCTGAACGACATCTTCAAGACCCGCGCCGAGAAAGTGATGTTCGTCAAGGCTGATCCCGACCTGACTTTTAACGAAGTGGCGCAAGTCATCGACATTTCGCATTCGGCGGGCGTCGATAAGGTCGGATTGATCACGGCTAAGATCGAAGCCGGCCAATAGTGAGTCTTGCAACAGGAACGTGATTCGGGAAGTACTCCTCCTTAAGGGAAGGCGGGGCATCGCAGAGCGGTGTCCCGCCGTGCCGTGGAACCCGAAGAAGCGCAACGGAGAGTGACACCAGACATGAACAAAAGCGGACGGGTACTGACGATCCTTGCTGTACTGCTCGCGTTGCTTTCGGCCGTAGGCTGCGAGAAATTGAAAGCGCGCGACCAACTCAACAAAGGCGTTCAGTCGTACAAGAACGCACGCTACGAAGAAGCCATCGAACACTTCAAGAACGCGGTGCAACTGGACCCGAGCCTCACCAACGCCCGTCTTTATCTGGCAACCGCGTATGCCCAGCAATATATCCCCGGCGCCGATTCGCCCGAGAATAATCAGTATGCGGAGCAGGCCATCGAGGAATTCAAGAAGGTCCTTGACACCAATCCGCCGAAAGAACAGCAGATTCATAGTTTGAAGGGCATCGCCTCGCTGTACTTCAACATGAAGAAAATGGACCTGGCGAAGCAGTACTACCAGAAAGTCGCCGACCTCGATCCCAACGATCCGGAAGTGTATTACTCGATCGCCGTGATCGACTGGACGCAGGCCTATCAGCCTCGCCTCGAAGCCCGCGCCAAACTCGGACTCAAGCCGACTGACGACATTAAGGACAAGAAGACCTGCGCCGACCTGTTGAAGGCCATCAAAGAGACCAACCAGGGAGTCGTGGAAGACGGCATCGCCAAGCTTCAGAAGTCGATCGAGCTGCGTCCCGACTACGACGACGCCATGGCCTATCTCAACCTGATGTACCGCGAGCGCGCCGACCTGGAATGCGACAATCCCGATGCACGCAAGGCCGACCTGAAGTCTGCGGATGACTGGGTCGACAAAACCATGGCCACCAAGAAGGCCAAGGCCGAGAAGGCCGGTCCTACGGGTATCGTGACCACGGAAACGCCTGCGAAATAGGCTGAGGACGTTTTACGGACCTAAGTATGCGCCCCTCCTTCAAGAGGGGCGTTTCCTTTTGCATGGCCGGGGCTGGTCACGCTGGATTGTGACCTAGTCACTGGCTGCTTCTTCGCCGTGCAGTACAATTCTGGATTCGACGTAGTTGAGATTCACCACGAAGCCAGAGAGCGCACGGAGAAATTCAAATTAAAATCTCCGTGTCCTCCGTGCCTCCGTGGTGAATGTTGTTAAGGCGTTCGCATGTTCAAACGTATCCTTATAGCCAACCGCGGCGAGATCGCGGTACGCATCATCCGCGCCTGCCGCGAGATGGGCATCGAGTCGGTCGCCGTGTTCTCCGACGTCGACCGCAAATCGCTGCACGTGCGCAAGGCCGACTATGCGTATCACATCGGTCCGGCGACAGCCAGCGAGTCGTATCTCAACTTCGACAAGATCCTCGACGTCGCGCGGCGCAGTGGGGCGGAAGCCATCCACCCGGGTTACGGATTCCTTTCTGAGAATGCGCGCTTCGCCAGGGCTTGCCGCGATGTCGGGATCAAGTTTATCGGGCCAACGCCCGAGTCGATGGAGATGATGGGCTCCAAGACAAGCGCGCGCCAGCACATGAAGAAGGCCGGGGTGCCGTTCGTTCCCGGCTCCGAGAAGGGCATGGAGTACGAGGCCACCGAGCGGATGGCCGAGC
The DNA here is from genome assembly GCA_963699185.1 of uncultured Acidobacteriaceae bacterium. Taxonomy (GTDB): domain Bacteria; phylum Acidobacteriota; class Terriglobia; order Terriglobales; family Acidobacteriaceae; genus DASRAA01. The sequence goes on from OY969419.1 coordinate 5,540,955, forward strand.
AGGTTGGCTACCCGGTGATGCTGAAGGCGGCGGCGGGTGGTGGCGGCAAAGGCATGCGCCTGGTGCACTCGAAAGATGAGCTGCGCTCCGCCTACGATAGCGCCCGCAGCGAGGCGCAGCGTTCGTTCGGCGACAACGAAGTGTACCTCGAAAAGGCCATCGTCAATCCGCGGCACGTCGAGATGCAGATTTTCGGCGACGAGTATGGCAATGTGGTCTACCTCGGCGAGCGCGAGTGCTCGGTACAGCGCCGCCATCAGAAGGTGCTCGAGGAGTCGCCCTCGCCCATCGTGGATGAGGACATGCGGCGCCGCATGGGCGAGATCGCAGTGCGCGTGGCTAAGGCCGCCAACTATCAGAACGCCGGCACGGTTGAATTCCTGGTGGACCAGGATCGCAACTTCTACTTCCTCGAGATGAACACGCGCCTGCAGGTCGAGCATCCGGTGACGGAGTTCGTGACGGGGATCGACTTGGTGCACCTGCAGTTTCGCGTGGCGGCGGGCGAGAAACTCCCGTTCCTGCAGGAGGACATCCAGCTGCGCGGGCACGCTATCGAGTGCCGCGTCTATGCCGAAGACCCGGACAACAAGTTCTTCCCTTCTCCCGGGCAGATCACGCGGCTGATTTCGCCATCGGGGCCGGGCATCCGGCGCGACAGCGGCATGTATGAAGGCTGGACAGTTCCCATCGAGTACGATCCCCTGCTGGCCAAGCTGGTGGGCTATGGCGAGACGCGCGACGAAGCCATCAACCGGCTGCTGCGCGCGCTGTATGAGTATTTCGTTGGTGGCATCAAGACCAACATCTCGCTCTTCCGGCGGATTCTCAAAGACCCGGACTTTCGGGCGGGCAAGATCGACACGGGCTTCCTCGAGCGTTTGCTGGCGAGTCCGGCCGTGGAGACCGACGAGCGGCGTCCCATCATCGCAGCGCTGGCAGCAGGAATTTTCGCGACCCTTGATCCGAAGGCGACTCTTCCCAACACAAACGGAACAGTCGCGAACGGCGGTAACACAGTCGAAGAGCCATCGAATTGGCGGCGCGCGGCACGCGAAGAAGGGTTGCGGGCACGGTGAGCGCTCCGGACGGAAGAGATTTAAAAGAGCGCGACCGAGTTGCTCATGACTAGTTACCAGTTACCAATTACTTCTTATGACCTACGACGTAGTGGTAGACGGCAAGACCCATCGCCTGGAGCTGACCCGCGGCGACAGGACGTGGCTGTGCAAGGTCGATGACCAGGAAATCGAGGTCGATGCCGCCTTGACCGCGCGTGACGTCATGTCGGTGCTGGTCGGAGGCAAGGCCTACGAGGTAAAGCGCGAACGATCGCTGCAAGGCGAACTGCACCTGGTGATCGGCAGCGCGCGCTATGCCGTCGATGTGCAGGATCCGCGCTCGCTGCGCACTCGCCGCGCCGCCGCTGGCGCCGAAGCCGGGCCGCAAAAGCTGACAGCTCCCATGCCCGGCAAGATCGTGCGCATCCTGGTCGCCGTCGGCGACGAGGTCACAGCGGGACAGGGCATCATCGTGATGGAAGCCATGAAAATGCAGAACGAAATGAAGTCGCCCAAGGACGGACGCGTGCAGAAGATCCTGACCTCAGAAGGATCGACGGTGAATCCCGGGGACACGCTGGCGGTGATTGAGTAGCAACACATATGGAATCCCCACTCCACAATAGCGAAGAGACGAGAGGTCAGTCCGAAGGGCCTTCTACCTCAGTAGCATCCATCGCTCACACGAGTGAACCTGCTCTGAATGGGGCGGTGTGTTACGCATTCGGCGTTCTTTTTCCACTGCTATACCTGGCAACGGCATCCCGCAGGAGCAACTATTTTCTTCGGTTTCACCGCTTTCAGTGCCTGATACTTTTCTGCGTTTGGGTTCCGCTGTTTTACTTACACATTGCGAGGCTAGAGCCAATCATCATGCTTCTTTGGCTTTTGTGTCTGCTTGCATGGGTCACCGCAATGGTCAAGGCATGGCGTGGAAGGACGTTCCGCATTCCAGCCATCGGTGCTCTGGCTGAATGGCTCGCAAATCGTACAGCGTCCCACAGCCTGCGCTGAGGTTGTCGAAGGGTTCGCGTCCCGACGTCGGACGCTAACCTGGGATCACTGCCATCTTGCCACGAAGATACTCCTCAATTTCTTTCTTGCCCGCGTGTCTCGCCCAGTCGGCTGGTGTTTCATGCCAGAGAATGTCCTTCAAATCCAATCGTGCGCCACGTTCGACGAGCAGCCGGACTACTTCATCGTAGCCGCCTCCAGCAGCTTGGTGCAGTGGTGTCGTGTGCGAATGGCCTCCGACCGGGTTGTATCGGTTGGCATCTTCTCCTGCGTCCAGCGGCAATCGAACGATCTCGACATGACCAAGATGCCGGTTCCTCACCGCCCATAAACCAACACGCGGAATGTGCCGGGAACCGCTGTCCGTCGTGGCTGTGGCTGGTCCGCCGTCGGTTTGGCCGGTGGACCAAAGTCCGCTGTGTCCACGAAAAGATGGTGGGTCTTGCTGTCGAGCCCCATCGTCTTCGCTCCGAACTCGGTCTTTACGGTCTCGACCTCGCTGAACTTGTCGGGCGAGTCTTCATGGAAGACGTGGATCATTCCTTCGCGAGTCGAGGCGAACAGCAGACCTGTTTCAGGCTCATAGGCGGTGGCATCGACACCGGAGGAAATGGGAAACGATTGGATAATGTGTCCATTGTCGGCATCCATCACCACCAGCACCTGGGGATTGCGGCCGGCACTGAAGAGCCTCCGGTGCTCTTGATCGAGCGCCAGGGCGGTGGGCCCTCCAGCGGGCGCCACGGGCCAGCGGGACTTTATGGTGAGCTTGCGCGAGTCGATAGCGACCAACTCGTTCTTATCTTCCAGATTCACGTAAACGGTACCCTTGCCGTCCGCCACGGCGAACTCGGGAGCTCCGCCCAGATCAATGGTGCCCACGACCGTTGCGCTTTTGGCATCGATCACCGTGGAACTGTGTGGATCGCCATTCATCACAAAGACACGTTGCGACGCCGGATCGTAAATCACGCAGTCGGCGTCCTGGTCAGCTTTCACTTCGCCAGTCGGCTTGAGGGTTTTCAAATCGAACATCACCACTTTGCCTTCGGCGCCATCGCTGATGAATCCACGGCCAAACTCATGCGCCAGGGCGACGCCATGGGTCTGCTTCAGTCCGGTGATGTTCGTTATTAGCGCGCCGGTATCCGCGTCGATGACCTTTATTTCCGTGCCATGCGACAGGTAAACGCGGCGGGCAGAAGAATCGACCGTAATGTAGTCAAAATACTCCCGGGTGCTACCCTCGGCGGCGCCGAAGCTGTATGTCTTCAGCAGCTGGTAACCGCCTTTAACCGGAGTGGCAAGAGCAAGAGCTGCGACCAGCATCAAAGAGACGACCGCCGAGGTCCTCGAGACACGCGATAATTTCATGCAACCCCTCCGTTGAGTTGATGGCTGGCCCCACAATGCACCCCAGCACCATCTCACTTCACGCATTGCTCGTCAAATGTTAGAGCACTGCAGCAACGACGGTTTCTCGCAGCCAAAACGGGCAGCACGGAAGTGGAGCAGTCTCCGCCATTATCCGTGCGCGAGATATTAGTGGTGGAAACAGGCTCAATTCGGGATATGCTGATTCAACTTTTTCCAATCGTCTCCCGGTTAGGAGGCGACAAGCTTTGCGGGAGGGAAACAATGACCTCGGCTGATTTTCTCTGGAAGAGCCCCTTGCGAAACTGGAAGAAACTGCTCCTTGTCCTGGTTTTCACCCTAGGGCCTCTGTGTGTTGCCCAGAGCAGTCCACCCCCGCTCGGCGCGACGCCGCAAGAAGGCACTACTTTCCGTGTCTGGGCGCCGTTTGTTGACTCCGTCGCAGTCAAAGTCAACGACGCGGACCCTGTGCCCATGACCAAGGAACCTGGTCACCCCCAGCCCGACGATACCGTTTGGCTGACGAAGGTGCCAGGGGCAAAGATCGGAGATCGCTACAAGTACGTGATCAGCACGAACGGCGTGACGCGCGAGTTTGTTGATCCCAGGGCCCGTCAGCTCACCGGCCCAGACCCCGCGGCATCGTCGCTCATTATCGATCCCTCGCCCGTCTCCTCGCTGGCTGGCGAACCCGCATTCAATCAAATCGTGATCTACGAGATGCATGTCGGCACCTTCAATGTCCTGCCCGGGCAATCCACAGGCACCTTCGAGAGCGCCACGGCGAAGCTGGATTATCTGAGTGGCCTTGGTGTCAACAGCATCGAGGTCTTGCCGGTGCATGAAAATGCGTGGTTCGACACCCATACCCCCCAAAACTTCAACTGGGGCTACGACGCGGTGCAGCTCTATGCGGTGAATTCCTCCTATGGCGGCGCCGACCAGCTCAAGCGTTTTGTTAAGGCCTGCCACGACCGCAAGATCGCGGTCATCCTCGACGTGGTTTACAACCATCTCGTCGGAAACAATTTTCTGATGAGTTTTGGCGGGGTCAATGGTCCCGGCTTCAAGGATGGAATCTACTTCTACGGCGACGATCGCGAAGATACCGGATTCGGCCCGCGGCCCGACTATGGTCGCCCCCAGGTTCGAGCTTATGTCGACGAGAACGCTCTCATGTGGCTCCGGGAATACGGAATTGACGGCCTGCGCTGGGATTCAACCATCAACATTCGCGAGTTCAGGAACGGAAGCGCCGATAACCCGGACGGAGGGCAGTTGCTGCGAAATGCCAACGATGACTATCGCAACAGCGACCCGAAACAACCCAACAAAATCTCCATCGCAGAGGACCTGCAAGGCTACGCAGCAGTGGTTACGCCAACTGCCAGCGGTGGCTTTGGCTTCAATAGTCAATGGGACGACAGCCTGTTTTTCGATCTGCGAAGAGCTGTCACCGCGGTCAACGATCAAGACCGGAATGTGAGCGCCATCAAGGGATCCATACAGAACGGCGCTTTCGGGCGCGTTATCTACTCGGAAAATCACGACAAGGTCGGCCATCCCAACGACCTTGCCGACGGGAAACCACAGATTCGCCTGCCTGCGTTGATTGACGTGAACAACCATGAAAGCGTTTTCGCGAAGAAACGTTCAACCTTGGCCGCAGCCGTAGTGCTGACCTCGCCCGGCATTCCGATGCTCTTCCAAGGCCAGGAAATGTTCGATGACCGCACCTTCGATTTCTTCAAGGCCACCCCTGTGGATTGGGACCGGGTGACAAGATTCCAAGGTCTGGTGGCCATGTATCGAGACTTGATCGCAATGCGACGTAACGTCGCTGGTAAAACCGGGGGACTCAGCGCGGAACACGTGAACGTTTTCCACGCTGACGAGCAGAACAAGACGCTCGCCTATCACCGCTTTGGCAACGGTGGATCCGGCGATGACGTTGTCGTCGTCGTCAACCTTTCGAATAACGATTTTCATCCGCTCAACATCGGCTTCCCCCGTCAGGGCAAGTGGATTGTCCGCTTTAATAGTGGTGCGGCCGTGTACGATTCGGAATTCAAGAACGGCGACAGTTTTGACACCACCGCCAATCCCGGTCAGAAAGACGGGCTTAACTTCAACGGTGACGTGGGGATCGGTCCTTACAGTGTTGTCATCCTGTCTCAGGACTGAAGCAAAAAGATGACGGTGGCAAGATTGAACGTATCCGACCCGGTGAGATCCACGGGCCCGTCGCCCGTCGATGGATCCGGCCGCAGGATCGACGGTGAATCCCGGGTGGCTATTGGATTGTTGGTAATACGCCTGTTCACGCCATTAATCACCGCACAGTCATCGTGCGACGGGCAATCGCACATCAACTTCCTAGAAGCAGACTTGAACGAAGCCATAGTACGGCGGACGCTTGCGCGTGCGTGGTCCATGCGACAGCACAGGTGACTTGATCTAAGTTGTGTCGCAGAGAAGGAGGCATTTCTGTGACCCATCTACGCAAGATCATGCTCGAAGAACTCCACCGTCGGAACTACGCGCAGACCACCATCGATTGTTACGTTCGCACCGTCGAACACTTCTCCCGGTACTTCCAGCGTTCGCCCGGACAGTTGGGCCCGCAACACATCCGCGAGTATCAAGCCGCATTGTTTAAGAAGTGGAAGTTGGCACCGAACACGGTGAACCAGCGGTTGGCAGCTCTGCGCTTCTTCTATATCCAGACGCTCAAGCGGGCCTGGAGTGTGGCCGAAACTCCCTATCCCAAGAAAGTGCTGAAGCTGCCGATCATTCTCAGTCAAGAGGAGGTCGCTCGCCTGATCAACTCGGCACTGACTCCCTTTCATCGCATTGTGCTGATGACGCTCTATGCCACCGGCGTGCGGCGTGCTGAACTGGCGCGCCTGAAGATCAGCGATATTGATAGCCAACGGATGGTCATCCACATCCAAGGGGGCAAGGGACGCCAGGATCGTGACGTCATGCTCAGCCCAAAGCTGCTGGATGCACTGCGCGAGTACTGGCGTGGCTTAAAGCGCAAGCCTTCCCGGTGGTTGTTCCCGGGGGGACTCAGCCATACAGCGGACCGTCCGATCACCCCCAAGACCGTTTATCACGCCTGCCGCCAGGCCGCTCGACGCGCTGGCCTGCAGGAGAAAAACATCCATCCCCACACCTTGCGGCATTGTTTCGCAACTCACCTGTTAGAAGACGGTGCGGATCTGCGAACCATTCAGTTGCTGCTGGGGCATCACGATTTGGAAGAAACCACCATCTACCTGCATCTGTCCAAACGCCATCTCAGCGCCACCGCGAGCCCCTTGGACTCCTTGATTTTGTCACCGGAGAAGCAGAAACGAGAACCCTCGCCAAAACCCTAAATGAGCCGGCCTCCTCTGGAGATGGCCGACATCGTTCGCAGCGCGGGGCAGACATTCGTTGAGCGCAGTCGCCACTGGATCACCTGGCAACATCAGAAGGTGCTGCTGGCCATCGCACGCTGCCGCACCGCCACCCTCGGCGGACATCGTGATCAGTGTTCCCACTGCGGACATTCCGCCCTCTCTTACAACTCGTGTCGCAATCGTCATTGTCCAAAATGCCAGGGCAATGCCCGCCACCGCTGGCTGGACGCACGGCAGCGTGAGCTGCTACCCACTCCCTATGTGCATGTCGTTTTCACTTTGCCGCGGGAACTGGCCCCACTTGCCCTACAAAACAAGAAGCTCATCTACGACCTGCTGTTTCGCACCAGCGCCGCAACCCTGCTCGAAGTTGCTCGCGATCCCAGACATCTGGGCGCCGAGATCGGCTTCTTCAGCGTGCTGCACACCTGGGATCAGAGGCTCCAACTTCATCCCCATGTCCATTGCGTGGTTCCCGCCGGTGGACTCTCGCTGGATCACACCCACTGGATCCACACCCGCTACTCTTTCTTTCTTCCCATCAAAGTGCTGAGCCGAGTTTTTCGCGGTAAGTTCGTGGCTGCGTTGAAGCGCGCCTGTAGCGAAGGAAAGCTCCGCTTCTATGGCGATCTGAATCAGCTCGCTCAGCCTAAAATCTTCTCCGCTTGGCTCCGCCAACTGTTCCGGCATGACTGGGTGGTCTATTGCAAACCGCCTTTCGGTAGTCCCGAGCATGCTCTACGCTATCTCGGCGCTTACACCCACCGCGTCGCCATCTCCAATCACCGACTCGTATCCCTTGTCGATGGCCAAGTCACGTTTCGCTGGAGGGATTCGGCTCACAACAACAAAAAGCGGCTGATGACGCTTCCCGTTGAGGAGTTCCTACGGCGCTTCCTGCTCCACCTGCTCCCCCGAGGCTTTGTGCGCATTCGAAACTTCGGCTTTCTCGCCAACCGCCGGCGCGCTCTATCGCTACCACTCTGTACTCACTTGCTGGCGGCGGACCAACCAAACCCGGCCCCTCGACTTGCTCCGCGTACTGTTCGCGCACTTACTTTCTGGATCTGCCCCCTGTGCGGTGGACCGATGCACCTGATCGAGAGACTTACTGCAGCCCAGATACAACTCCGCGCTCCGCCGTTTCCACGCGAGTATGCTGCATGAAACCACAGCCCCAACCTCGATCCATCCCCGTGCTTCGACACGTACACGACTTCTGCGTCGTGTGGACCGCTTTCCAAGTTGCCTTCTCCCCCGGCGAGGGTCGTTTCCTCCGCGCTGATCACACACAACCCGATCCCATCTCTAATGCAACCACTCCTTCGCACTCCGGCACCGGCTTGCCACACCTCTCATCTCACCTCGGCACCATTCAAATCCCATAGCCAGCCGCTTCCTTCAAGTCGCTGTATCGAAAGCGCCCCCACACACCAGTGAAATCCATGATTCCTCGCGGGGGCGCTTCCGATACAGCCCTAAGACTTCGGGACAATCTTAGGGAGGCGGACTCTGCTCGCCGATAAGGACGCCGCTGCGATAGCAGATATTAGCTAACGCGGTGGCCAGCCCACTCGCTCGCTGACGCTTGCTATGCCCAATTGACATTCGGCAAGAACGGGTGTAAATCTCTTCCTGTCGACCATCGAGGAGAGAGAACTACACCATGTCGCCGCAAGCCACGGATCTCGTACAGGGAACGCTCGAAGTCCTGATTCTCAAATCGCTGGCGCTCGATCCCATGCACGGCTGGGGCATCGGACAGCGCATCCAGCAAGTCTCCAAAGATGTTTTGCAGGTGGGCCAGGGCTCGCTGTATCCCGCTCTGCATCGCCTCGAGGCGAAGGGCTGGATCAGCTCCGAATGGGGGCCATCCGAGAACAACCGCCGCGCCCGCTACTACTCGCTCACTAAATCTGGTCGTAAGCAACTGGAATCGGAATTGAAAAACTGGGAGCGCCTTTCCAGTGCGATCGCACTGGTCCTGGAGCGGGGATAGGACTCTGCGATGGCGAAGATTCACGATCCATTTCACCGCATGCGCGCTCGCTTCTCAGGCAGAAGCGCAGACGAGATCGACGAAGAACTGCGCGACCACATCGCTCGCCGGACCGATCTGAATCTTGCGGAGGGCATGGATCCAGCGGAAGCCCGTCGTCAGGCGGTGCTCGCGTTCGGTGGGGTAGAGAAGGCACGCGAGGAATGTCACGAGCAGCGTCCGGCCGCGCTGTTTGGAACGCTCGGCCACGACGTCCGCTATGCGTGGCGCGGCCTGCTGCGTGCTCCCGCATTCGCCATTGCGACGATTTTGACCTTCGCCATCGGCATCGGCGCCACGACTGCCGTATTCAGTGTCGTCGATCGCATTCTCTTCCGCAGCCTGCCCTATCACGACGCCTCGCAGATCGTTTCGATCGGAATCGTTGCCCCCATCGAGCCGCAGGAATTCATGCTCGGTTACAGCTACTACGAATGGCAGGACCACCAGACGCCCTTCGAAGCCATGACTTCCTGGACCGGCGTGAACACCTGCGACCTGACTGAGCACAACGCACTCCGTCTCACTTGTGCCGGCGTAGAAGCAAATTTCCTCCCCGTGCTTGGCCTCGCTCCGCTGCTCGGCCGCAACTTCACTCCCGAGGAAGACCGTTCTAACGCGCCCAAGGTTGCTCTCATCTCCTACGAGTTGTGGCATAGCCGGTTTGGCCGCGATCCCTCCATCATCGATAAGACAGTCTCACTCGACGGCGCTCCCGTGCGCGTAATCGGTGTGCTTAATAAGGACTTCGAACTCCCGACCCTCGACTCAGCCGATGTCCTCGTGCCCGAGGCCATCGACCCAGCGGCGCAGCGAACCGCAAACCCCGGCCGCGTGCGCTGGGCATTCGCCCGCCTCAAGCCCAGAGTCACCATCGATCAGGCAACCGCTGCGATGGAGCCGCTTTTTCAGCAGATGTTGCAGACTGTGCCGCCGCAGTTTCGCAACGAGGTTCATCTGCGTATCCGCTCACTGCGCGACCGCAAGGTACACGACGCGAAGCTTGCCGCATGGATCCTGCTCGTCGCGGTGATCTTCGTGTTGCTGATCGCGTGCGCCAACGTTGCCAGTCTGTTGTTGGCGCGAGCCGCCGGCCGCCAGCGCGAGATGTCGGTGCGCAGCGCATTAGGAGCAAGCCGCGCACGCCTCATCCGCCTGACCATCACCGAGAGCTTGCTGCTCGCTCTACTCGGGACTGCCGTCGGCTGCATCATCGCCGCCGTACTGGTCCGCATCTTTGTGGCCGTCGCGCCCGAAGGCATTCCGTTCCTGGCCAACGCCCACATCGATGCCCGCGTAATCGGTTTCGCGATCGTGGCTTCTCTAGCTTGCGGCATTCTGTTCGGGATCGCCCCAGCCTTACAGCATCCCAACGCCGAGTCGCTTGCCGGACGCTCGGCCATCGGCGCGCCGCATAGCTCCCTCCGCCAACTCCTCGTGGTGGCACAAATCGCCGTCAGTCTCGTCCTGCTCGCCGGAGCCAGCCTGCTCTTGCGCAGCCTGTGGAATCTGCAGAACCAGCCGCTCGGCATGCACACCAACAGTCTCGTTACCGCGGCCATCGACTTGGGTCGGCAGCGTTATCCCAAGCCAGAGCAGGAGATGGCCTTCTTTCTCCAACTCGAATCCCGTCTCCGCAAGCTGCCCGGCGTCAACGCGCTGGCGATCAGCGACTCGCTTCCACCCGGAGGCTGGCGCCACGACCGGATCTTCGCCGGCATCAACGTCGAAGGCAAACCGCGTCCCGAAGGCACCGGAGGCCTCATCGTCTGGCGATGGGTCACGCCCGACTATTTCCGCGCACTCGGCATTCCCATCGTCCAGGGACGCGTCTTTCGCGAAGACGACCGCGATTCCAGCGACCACTTCATCACCGTGAGCCAGTCCTTCGCACGCCGCGTCTTCCCCGGCGAAGATCCCATCGGACGCCACCTGCAACCCGGCCTCGAAGGTCCGTGGTACACCATCGTTGGCGTCGCCGCCGACGTGAAGAACGGAGGACTCACCGGCGAAAGCGATCCCGAATACTATCGCCTGCGCCGCAATCGCCCTGAGGACTGGGGCAACTACGCGGTGGTCACCGTGCAAACCGCCATGGCACCCGAAACCATGCAGCGATGGATGCACGCCGAAGTCGCATCGCTCGATCCCACGCTGCCGGTCCAAACCGAGACCATGCATCAGCGTGTCAGCAAGCTCGCCGACCGTCCGCGCTTCGAAGCGGCGCTCCTCGGACTGTTCGCCTGCATCGGCTTGCTCCTCGCAGCCATGGGCATTTACGGGGTCATCGCGTTTCTGGTGACGCAGCGCACGCAAGAGATCGGCGTGCGCATGGCATTAGGTGCGACGCGGGAAGACATTCTTCAGTTGTTCGGCGTTCAGGGCCTTCGCATGGTTCTGGTAGGCGGCGTTCTCGGACTGCTCATTGCAGCAGCAGCCTTGCACGTGTTGAGTAGTCTGCTGTTCGGAGTTCGCGCAGCCGATCCGTTCAGTTTCGCCGTTGTCTTGCTTGTGCTGGGAGCGATTGCGGCTTTGGCGATTTGGATTCCCGCGCGCAAAGCGACTCAAGTTGAGCCCATGCAAGCCTTGCGCTGCGAATGATCGCCGGATCCCCCGCGGGTGGCCAACATTTCCCTGTATTTGGGAAATGTGGGATTCGCAGTGTCCCCACCCAAACATCGATCACGGTTACAGGTCACGCAGGACCGTGACCAACTCGCTTGGTGTTTTCTACCTTTGGTCATACACTATCGCCGGAAGGATGAGGGAGTGCTGTCGTCCACGAAGTCGGCAGCCGGATATTAACCCCAATCCTCAGTAGGTGCTCGACCGTGACGGGTCATGTTTGTACTCGATTTTTCGCCGATCTCCCCGCCGATGAACTCGTTCACCCCAGAAAATCCCATCTAAGTACTTATTTAGCAATGACCTGGCTGTAACCCTTTTGTTTCCGATACTTTGCGCTGGAAGTATTATTTATCTTCATGAAAACAAAGAGGCTGTGGAGGGGGGGAGGGGGTACCGCCCATCACCCTATAATGCTCGAATGAAGAAAGACTGGACGACCAAACTCATCCACTCGGATGCGCGCGTGCCCGAGGGATTTCGCTCGCTGGCGACACCGGTGTATCGCGGCTCCACCACGCTGTTCTCCGACGCCGCCGAAGTCACCGACGACTGGAACCAGTACGAGGTCGGCTATACCTATGGCCTCTATGGCACGCCCACGACGCTGGAACTGGCGGCCAAGATCTGCGAACTTGAAGGCGGCTTTCGCACGCTGATCACACCGGGCGGCCAGTGCGCCATCTCCACCACAAACTTCGCTTTCCTTAAGTCCGGCGACCACATTCTGGTGCCGGAGAGCGTCTACGGTCCCTACCGCAAGCTCACGCGGTTCGTGCTGCAACGCTTCGGTGTCGAAACCACTTTTTATCCGCCGATGATTGGCCGCGATATTGAATCGCTCTTCAAGCCGAACACGCGCATGGTGTGGTGCGAGAGTCCCGGCTCGATCACCATGGAGGTGCAGGACGTTCCCGCGATCGCCGAGGTCGCCCATGCACGCGGTGCGCTGGTTGTCATGGATAACACCTGGGCGGCAGGAGTGCTCTTCGACGCGCTTTCGCATGGCGTGGACATCTCCGTACAGGCAGTGACGAAGTACATCGGCGGGCACAGCGATCTGCTGCTCGGCGCAATCACCGTGAACGACGAAGCCGCATGGAACACGCTGGGCGCGCATCAGCAAGTACTGGGGGCGTCAGCCTCGCCCGACGATTGCAGCCTCGCGTTGCGCGGCATGAAGACCATGGCGGTGCGCCTGAAGGCCATCGAAAGCTCGGCGCTACAGATCGCCCGATGGCTGAGTCAGCGACCGGAAGTTGAACTAGTGCTGCATCCAGCATTGGCGTCGTGCCCCGGACACGAGTTCTGGAAGCGCGATTTCCTCGGTTCATCCGGCCTGTTCTCGCTGGTGTTCAAGCACGGAGTGACGAAGCAACAAGTCCTGGACTTCGTGAACGCTCTGGAACTGTTCGAGATTGGCTATAGCTGGGGCGGCGTGGCGAGCCTGGCGACCGCCTATGACTTCACGGGATTCAAGGGGCGTCCCGATTACGGGCACCGCATCGTGCGCCTGCACATCGGGCTGGAAGCCACCAGCGATCTCATCGCTGATTTGGAGCAGGCGCTGGAGAAGTTGCGATGAGCGCGATGTCGCTCCGTGGCTTTCGGCTACTTCAGCGTGCCGGATTTTTTCAAGATGTCTTCAGCGAAGAAGTTTTCTACCTTGGCCTCGTCGCGGATGACTTCGTAGTAAGCGGCCTTCAGCAGTTGCTCGCGACGGTCGCGAAGTTGTTCGCGAATGGCCTGCTGCACGCGCGGGTCCTGCAACTCGCGTTGTCCAGCGGCTTCCTTGCTGATGAGACGAACCACGCGATAGCCGAAGACCTGATGACTGTTGGGATCGGCGACCACCAGCACCGTGGTGTACTGTCCCGGCTTCAGCTTGTTGATGGCGTCGAAGGCGGCCTTGTCGCTTTTGAGCGATGACTCGGGAATGAAACCAAGATCGCCGCCGTTCTGCGCGGTTTCAGGCTGCTCCGATAAGTTCATGGCGACGGAAGCGAAATCCTCTCCGCTGTCGAGGCGGTTCTCGATCATCTGGATTTTCTTCTTGGCCTCCGCCTCGTTCTGGGCCTTGTTGGCGACGTTGCGCGCCTGCGGATTGGGCTGCGTGGTGACCAGGACTTGCGCCAGGTGATACTGCGGCTCGATCAGGTTGAACTCAGCCTTGTGCTGATTGTAGTAAGCCGTAATATCTTCGTCGCTGACGTTGATCTTCGAGGTGACTTCCTTGTTGAGGACCTTCTCGACGGTGATAGAGCGGCGCAGATCGGCCTTAAAGTCGGCGAGCGTAATTCCGCGATCGGCCAGGCGCTTGTCGAAGTCCTGCTGGCTGAACGGCGCTTTGATTTCTGCCAGTTTGGCGTTGACTTCGTCATCGGTGGCGAGCAACCCCAGCTTTTCGGCGCGCTGCATCAGGATCTCATTGTCAATGAGTTCCTTCAGGATGTTCAGGCGAAGGGTGTCAGCCTGCTCGTCGGTGGGTTTCTGGGGCGCTTGCGCGGTCTGGTTGTTAAAGTACTTGTCCACTTCGGTGCGCTGGATCTTGCGACCGTTGACCGTGGCCATGACGCCTTCAGTGGCTTTATTAGTGTTGCAGCCAATGCCCGATAACAGCAGGAAAAGCGCCGCTGCCGGCAACAAAGCGATCGCGGCGCGGCGTGCGCGCCTGGGGTTGGATTTCAAACCGTGCTCCTCTTACTTGGCAAAACCATCCTGGCAAAACCTTGCGAGGTAAAACTACGTTGAACCCACTGGGAATGTCGCCAGAACACCATCGCACTAATTAGCGGCCTTGGGCTGGGCTGCAGGCGTTGGAGCCGGCGGCTGAATGCCGGCCGCGAGCAGTTGTTGATTCAAGACTGCTTTCACCTCTTCGGCATCCACGGCGCCTTCCAGTTTCTGGCCGTTGATGAACATGGTCGGAGTCGCGTTCAGCCCCAGTGACTCACCTTCGGCCATCGAAGCCTTGAGCGCTGTATCGGGCTGCGACTTCAGGCATGCCTGCAGGCGGCCCATGTCGGCCCCGTTCTTCTTGCCCGTGTCGAGCGCGATACGGTCCAGTTCGGCCGTCGACTTCTGCAGATCTTGTCCAGCGCTGATGGCCTTCTGATTGGCGTGGACGTAGTCGGCGTATTCCCAAAACGCAGTCCCGTTCTCGGCGGCAAGGCAATTCGCGTCGTTGGCGGAATGCTGCGCCCAGGGATGCATGGACAGCGGGAAATCCTTGTACACAATCTTGATGCGGTCGCCATACTGAGGCAGGATTTCCTGCATAAGGGTGGAATGCATGCGGGAGCAGAACGGGCACTGCAGGTCGTCGTAGTTGACGAGGGTGACTTTGGCGTTCGGGTTGCCCCGAACCGGACGTCCCTTGACGTCGATCTTGTTCATGCGCTCGGCGTAGATGTCCTTGGTGAGGTCGATTTTGGTGACACGCGCCAGGGTCTTGCCGTCTTGCGAGAGCAGGAAATCGAGCTTCTGGTCCTTGCCATGAGCGCTCAGCGTGACCGTTACTGTGTCATATGTGGGGAAATCGCTGGGCTGGCGCGGCCCGACATCGATCTTCACTTCCGCCGGAAGGTCATACTGCGCCTGGATCTGGCGCTGGATATTCGCCGCGACTTCCGGAGATACTTTTTGCCCGGACGAGGATACGCTTTGCGCGGGAGAGGAGACGCCTTGAGCCGACTGGGGAGCGCTTTGCGCCGAACATCCTGCCGACATCAACAACAAGAGAACAGCCAATCGATTCATAAGCAAACGACAAACCACCTTTAAGACTAATGCCGAAACTCCGATTATCTCATGCTGCGATGCCCGTGAGAACGGCGCGGTCTGGTATGTGACGGGGCTGCGCTGACTGCAGAAATAAGCGCCTTGCGTGGACAGCGAGCGGCAAGCATCGAACCGATGGAGACCCTGCGGACGGAATAGTTGTCGCTAGGCGACTCGCCGCTCTTTGAATCGGAGCCCCTTTCGATAGAGCCCATCACTTCCGACATCGAAAACGCGGTTGTAACGGGCGCGAAAGTTTTCTTGCGCTGCGGACGCGGCGAGTTCGATGAGCTGTTCCTCGGAAAAATGCCTGCGCAATTCGGTATAGAGTTCGTCGCTTACATTCGATGGTGTGTCGGCCATAGCGTCCGCTATGCGCAGCAGAGCGGCTTCTGGCGGCGCAAAACCATCGAGCCTGCCCTCACGAATCGCAGAAATCTCGTCGTCGCTCAACCCCAACATTCTGCCACCGGCAGAATTGGCGTCGATTCAAAACAAACACCCCACGCGCGCCGCAGTTCGCAACATAATCATCGACCGCTGTCGTTGCGGGATTTTCGCTTTCTGGCCGAGAAGCCACTCGGTGAGAGTGAAAGCCCAGAACACACGCGGTACTCGCGCGGTGATCTTTTGCGGCGTCAGGTCACGGCCTAGCACCTTGCGGACTTTCTTGAACACCTGGCGCATCAGGAATGAAGTTTGCTTGGGATCAACACCCTCGACTCTGGCCACGACACACTCCTCCCTAACTATCAGGGATGTCGGCGGAGCACGAAAGATGCCCAGACTCACTGAATGGTTGGTGAGGTTTATGACTTGGTGAGAATTTCAACTGGCAGAACAGCGTTCATCGAACCGGAGCGGAAACCCTCGAGGTCGAGCGTAACGTAGGAGAATCCCAACGACTTGAAGATTCGGGTAAATTCAATCGCCATCCCGGAATTGAGCGCGCGGGGCAATTCGTCGCGAGCGATCTCAATGCGGACGATTTCGCCATGATGGCGCACGCGAAACTGCCGAAAACCCAATTTCCGCAACGCCTCCTCGCCTTGCTCGACGACCTGGAGAGCTTCCGCGGTTACCGGACGCCCGTACTCGATCCGCGAGGACAGGCAAGCGGATGCCGGCTTGTCCCAGACACGCAGCCCCGCGAGTCGTGCAAGTTCGCGAATCTCCGGCTTGGTGAGGCCGGCGTCGAGCAGTGGAGCGGCAACTCCATGCTGCCGCGCGGCCTGCTGACCGGGCCGATAATCACCTTGATCGTCGGAATTCACGCCATACGCGATGGTGTCGTAAGCATTTCGCGAGCGAAATTGTTCCATCACCGTGAACAGCTCATCCTTGCAATAGAAGCAGCGGGAGGCGTCGTTCTTGAGGTATTCGGGGCGCTCCATCTCTTCGGTTTGGATGATGGTCAACGGGATGTCCTGCTCCTGAGCGAAGGCGACGGCATCGCTCATCTGCGAACGGGCCAGGCTGGGAGAGTCGGCAATCACCGCGAGCATGTTTTCGCGCAGTTCGCGGTGGACTGCCCAAGCCAGAAAGGCGGAATCCACTCCACCGGAATAAGCCACCAACACGCGCCCGAGCCCGTGCAGGTGCTCCTGAAGCTTTTCTGACTTGGCGTTCAGGGCATCGGCCAAGCCGGTTACGATCTTTTCAGGCGAAGACATCGTCTCATTGTAGACGGCGGAACGAGAGGAAAGGTTGCGCACTAATAGATTCTTTGCAGCTTCTTGAGGTTGCCGAAGGTGCCGACATTGGTAAGGCTGAAAGCGAACCGGTAGGCGTTCTCGTTGCGTACCGGGCCCAATGCCCAGCGCGCGTACTCGAAGGTGAGGCCGCAGCAGTCCCAGTTGTAGGTGCTTTGGACCGTCGCGCCTTGAACGAAGTCGTTCTTCACGTCAAATGCCATTGCGGCGGCGGCGCTGAAGCCGCGGCTGCCGAGGCTTCCGTAGATGGCTTGCACCCGAAACTGGTTGAAAATATCGGGCGCGAGAACCTGATTGACAGTCGCGGGAATGACTTCGCCAGGAACATGGAGGTAACTCTGGCCCCCGAGAACATACCATTTGGGAGACAGACGCTGCCCTACAAAGATTGTGTTGGCGTTCACCTGATGGAACACAGGGTCATAGTCCAGGTCCCACTGAAAGTCGGTAGATCCGTTGTGCACAAGGAGGCGCGAAATGATGGGAGAAGCGTTTCGGGGCTGGGTTAGAAACGCGATTCCGCTGAAGTCCACCGAACTGTCAAAGACATTGCGCTGGTTAGGTACGAGCGCGCCTCCGAAGTTCGGATCGAAGAAGTACTTCTGAGCGATGGTCCAGGTAACGAACTCCCGCGCTGGGCCGCTCTGGTCGTCGCAGATGTGGCTGTCAGCGGCCATTTCTTTTTTAGCTTCGGCGGGCGGAGTGTCGGATGGCAGGTACTTGGGGTTGTCGAAGCACTGCGGGTCGGACTTCGATTTCTTGACATAGAGGCGATTGACTACGCCATATTCGACGCCGTTCGAGTCTGCCAGGATGTCGCGCTGGTCGAAACGGATGATGTTGGAGAAATTGTTGATGCCGGTTTCGTAGCGATAGATGGCATACGGCTCGACCACGTGTTTCACGACGTAGCCGAACATCTTGCGGTCGAAAATTTTAGCGAAGGACGGCGGCCGTATTTCCATGGACGCCAACGCGACGTTGCGATTCAACGCCTGGGCGACGGCAATACCGATGACACCTGTATTGTTGTTGGTCGGGATGAGCCGTTCGCTGTACACCGTCTCCCGCACGCCAACCTCCGGGCGAAAGGTCCAACCTTGCAGGAAAGTCGGCCGTGACACGGTGGGGTAGGCGTCAAAGCGCCCGACTACGTTCTCGGTCTGAAAGCCAGGCTCATGACGAGAAACCCCCTCGCCTGCCACATCATATGTGTACATGAACTTAGAACCGAAAATGGGGTTTTCGACCCCGGCCATTTGGAAGCTCGGTATATGCGCGATGTCGATCACGTCGCCGTTTACGGTGCTCTGATAGTTCTGATAGCGGGCGAGCCAGAGCCCCAGGAAATTTCCCGACCACGCTTTGCTCACGAAGCCGGACGAGCGCACTTCGGAGTTAATGGCTTCGGTAAAGCTCTGGCCGAAAGCCAGGCGGAAAACGTAAGAGCTGAGGTAGTCGACGGAAACCACGCCGCGAAATCCGTAGGGAAGGGCGACTGCGCCGTTCGCTTTGAGCTCTTCGCCGCCCTGGTTCTGCTTGGAAACAGGATTTCCGTACTCGTCGATGACGCCGTAGTACTCGGCGTGAAACTGGTAGCGCCAGCCGATATTGCGGTAGTTGCCGATCTGCGCCCACCCACGCGAGGAGAAATAGTAGCCGCCAATTTCGGCGTCGGAGTTGCGGTTGATTGCCCAGTAAAACGAATCTCCAAGGATCGTTCCTTTTGAGTTCGATTGCCCAATAGCGGGGATGAGGAATCCGCTTTGGCGGCCGAGGTTGTCGGCGGGGTGTTGTACATACGGAAAGTAGAAGAGCGGGATTCCCTTGATGCGCAAGGTGGAGTGATACATCTTGGCCTCGCCACCGATCTCAACTACAGCGGTGGCAGGGTGAAACTCCCATTTTGGCTTGGGAAGCTGGCATGAGGTGAGGATGCCATGGTGCACGCGATACAGGTCCGGCCCGAGTTTGTCCACGACTTTGCCCGTAAAAAAGAAAGGGGTGGATGAGGTCAGGAACATGGTCTGGTTCTTGACCTTGATGCCGGTGGAACCGGCCACGTCATAGAACGTTCCGGTGTCGCGGCTTACGTCGTATGTCGCGTGCGTACCGACCAGGTGTTCACTGTGGGCGCCGCCGTCGTACACCACGTGACCCGTGGCGTTGATGATGCCGGTGGTGGCGTCGTAAGTGGCTTGGTCGCAGTGAATCACATTGTTTCGGAATCGGATCTCGACGTTACCGCGCACCTTGTAGATGTCCTGGCTCTTCTCCTGCGAGTCGGCGCGAATCAAAACCTCATCGCGGCTCAAGACGACATTAGCAGGCGGACGTGGATTAGCTGAGTCCTCGGCACTCTGCATCTGTTGCTGCACAACCTCTTCTAAGACTCTGCGACCCTCGTCCTCTTCAGCGGGAGCGGAGGGCGCGGGCTTCGACGGGGGAGCTGTCGCCTGCGACGAATCGCCGGTTGAGGGACTTTGCGGATCGACTGCGGCAGCCTTTGAAGAAGATGGCGCGCCACTCTGAGTCGGTTCTTGTGACTGCGGATCGCTCCGCAACTGGCTGGTTAACAACGCCGGCGCGAGAATTAGATGACAACCCAACAGGGCCGTGATAATCAATCGAGTGCGGGAGATCATCGAAAGCTGCGCGTTCCTTCGCCCGAAACGTTGAAATTAGCAGAACCTTGCAACTTAGCACGTCGCGGGGACTCAGGCAAAACGCGAGAACTTTGGATGCTTTCACGTTGCTCTGGTGTTGCTCTAAACCCGCCCGCCGCACGCTGGTTGCGCCGTCGCTGGTGACTGAGCCGACGTCGAGCCTGGTCGCATCGCGGATGGCCGAGTGGATGACTTTCTTAACTCCACGTGGATGCTGGATAGAACTGAGAGATGACCGCGCCTTTTAAGCCGGTCACCAAGGAATAGTTGCGCCACGACATGACTGAACAGCAATTTTCGTCGATTGAAACAATAGAGAGCTCAGCCGAACCTGCTGCCGAGATGTGGCGCAACGAAGTGCAAGCGCGCATCGCCGGCTACAAGAAACGTCGCGGGCGGCGCGTCGAGGGAGCGTTCTCGATGCGCTTCCCCTTTCCGCCTGACGAAATCGCCGAGCCGGTCGATGAGGCGGAAGTCGAGTCCGCCAAGGGCGAGGCGTCGGAGATTATTGCTGAAGAAGAAAGAACCCACGAAGCTGTGATCGAATGCCCGCCTTTCCTCGAAGTGCCGACGAGCGCCGCTACAGCGACGGTCGAGGAAGCGGCTGCGGAAGAGAAGTTGGACGCCGCTGCCGAGTGTCCGGAGGCGGAGATCGAACCCGCTGCCGAGCCAGAGCCATTGGCGTTCTTCGATACCATATCCCGGCCGCGGCCGAAACGAAGAGTCATAGCGTTTCCCAAGCATCTATCGGTTGCGCCGGAGACAGTCCATCGCTTGGCCGATCCGGTCACCTCAGAATCGCCACGCATTCTGGATGTACCCGAGGAGTTGGAGGCGATTCCGACCACTCCGTTCCTCGAGGGACTGCAGTTCGATCCCGGCGGGGCTGCTGATGTTTCGCGCGATCGCGAGCACGTGGAGTTGCCGTTTCGGGCGGTGGGCGTTGCGCAGCGTGTCTTCGCGGGCTTGGTCGATGTTGCAGTGGCTGGCGTCGGCCTTGCGATTTTTGCCGCTGTCGCTTTCAGGATGCTGTCAAAACCGCCGATCAGCAAGCCGCTGGTTATGGGTTTGGCGGTAGCGGCCGGGCTGCTGTGGAGCGTGTACCAGTACCTGTTTCAGGTCTATGCGGGAACGACTTTCGGCATGATCGCGGCTAAGATCCGGCTGTGTACGTTTACGGGCAAAGCACCGACGCTGCGTCAGAGGCGCCATCGCGTGCTGGGATTCTATCTGTCAGCGCTGTCCCTCGGTATGGGTTTGATGTGGATGTTCGTTGATGTGGACTCACTTTGCTGGCATGACCGCCTGAGCCGTACCTACCTCGCGGATCGTGAATAGGCGACCGTTCGTTGGCTCACACTACGCGCTCTTGCTAACATCGATGTGTGAGCAAGAATCCGAAGGTACGCGTACGTTTCGCGCCATCTCCAACCGGGCAGTTGCACGTCGGCAACGCCCGCACCGCACTCTACAACTGGCTGTTCGCCCGCAAAACCGGCGGCGCCATGATACTGCGCATCGAAGATACGGACCTTGAACGCAGCGAGTCCCGCTACGAAGATCAACTGCTCGAAGACCTGAAATGGTTCGGCATCGACTGGGACGAAGGTCCCGACGTCGGCGGCCCGCATGCGCCGTATCGCCAAAGCGACCGTCTCGCGATTTACCGCGAACATGCCGAGCGGCTGGTGAAAGAGGGGAAGGCGTATCTGTGCTTCTGCACGCAGGAGGAACTGGAGCGCGATCGCGAGACCGCGATGTCGGAACAGCGCTCTCCGCTGTACTCGGGCAAGTGCCGGGGACTCGACCCGGCGGAGTCGGAGCGCCGTCGCGCCGGCGGTGAGGCGGCTGCAATTCGGCTCGCTATCCCGGAGCACCCGATTCGTTTTCACGACATTGTGCGCGGCATCGTTGAGTTCTCGAACGAAGCGGTGAGTGACCCTATTATTCTGCGGTCGAGCGGCATTCCGGTTTACAACTACGTTGTGGTTGTCGACGACGCGTTGATGGAGATCACCCACGTTATCCGCGGCGACGATCATCTGTCGAACACTCCCAAACAGGTCGCACTTTATGAGGCGTTGGGCTGGCCTGTTCCGGAGTTCGCGCACCTTTCGACGATTGTCGGCAGCGATGGCGCTCGGTTGTCGAAACGTCATGGGGCGACATCGATCGCCAACTTCCGCGAGATGGGAGTGCTGCCTGAGGCGCTGACCAATTACCTAGCGTTGCTGGGTTGGGCCCCGACGGGTGGCAACCGCGAAGTATTCACTCCGGTAGAGCTGACGAAAGAGTTCACATTGGAGCGCGTCACTCCGTCGGCCGCCATGTTCGACATGGAGAAGCTCTACTGGCTGAATCGGCACTACATCAAGCAGAGTCCGCCAGAGCGGATCGAGCGGCTGGCAGAGCCATATTTCATCAAAGCCGGACTGCTACCTGAGAACCCGGATGAACGCACGCGGGCGTGGTTCAGCAAAGTCGTCGCGTTGCTAGTGCCCTCGGTGAACAAGCTCGACGAGCTCACGGAACGAGCCGGGTTGATTTTCCATGTGGACGCGTCTGCGGCGTTGAGTTCGCCTGACAACGCTGAAGTGCTGGGTAACCCGAAGGCGGCTGAGGTGCTCGCGGCGTTTGCCGAGCAGGTAGAGAGCGATCCCTCGCCGATGACTCCAGAGCGCTTTAAGGCGATCATGAACGAAGTGAAGGCGAAGACCGGCACCAAGGGCAAGGAGCTGTTCCACCCGGTGCGAATCGTGTTTACGGGTTCGCATTCAGGACCGGAGTTCGACAAGCTGATCCCGATTCTCGAAGAAGGCTCGCATCTACCGCTGCCTGTTCACGTGATGAATACACACGAGCGGCTGACGGCATTCAAGGCGGCGCAGGCGCCGTGCTAATTACGCCCGGGCTTCGCGCAGCGCTGCCCTGGCCAGGATGCGGGTCGAGTCCAGCGTAGGCAGCGGCGATGAGATGTCGTCGATCAGCAGCGGAATTTCCGTGCAACCCAACACCACGGCGTCACAACCCTGGTGACTCATCCGGCCTATCACCTGCTGGAGGTATGTGCGCGATTCGGGCGTGAAGATCCCGTTGACCAGCTCATCCATGATGATGCGATCGATCTCGGCGCGGGAGGCTGCATCAGGCACGACATACTCGAAGCCTGCGGCAGGCAGTTTCTGCTGATAGACGGTGCCCTCCATGGTGTACTTCGTTCCCGTGACGCCAAGCTTGCGATACCCGCGAGACTTTGCGACTGCGGCGACCTCGTCCACGATGTGCAACCAGGGCAGCGGCGCGCGTGGAGCGACCAAGTCAAAGGCGTGATGAATGGTATTGTCGGGCGAGATGAGGAAGTCAGCTCCGGCCTTGGCGAGCTTATTTGCGGACGACAACATCAAGTCGGCAACGGCGTGCCAGTCGTTGCGAGAGACGTACTCCATATATTCGCCGAGGCAATGCGTGTGCATCGTGATTTCAGGATGCATGTGGCGTCCCATGAGCGTGGGAGCTTCGTCGCAGATAGTGCGATAGCAGAGAGCCGCACCTTCCGCGCTGCACGCCACGATTCCAATGTGCTTGGGCATGGACTTCTCCCGTCCCGGCAAAAAGCAATTTGACCACGGATTTACACGGATGACACGGATAAGCCCAGACAAATTGCGTTCCTGCCATGTCCGTGAAGTCTGTGGGAATGCACGGTTAATCGGTTCTTAAAACATCGCAAGTAGCTCTTCGCGACGGCTTTCCGGCAGAAACGAGGAACGAAAGGAATTCTTCGCCAACTGGCGTAACTCGGCGTCGCTGAACCCGAACGCATCCTGCGCGATCTGGTATTCGCGCACCAAGTTTGTCCGAAACATGTCCGGATCGTCGGTATTTAGTGTAACCAGCACTCCCGCATCGAAGAGTTTGCGCAGCGGATGCTGCTCAAGCGACGGGCAACAGCCGGTCAGCACATTGCTCGTGATGCAGGCTTCGACTGGCACCTGCTTGTCAGCGAAGTACTTCATGAGATCAGGATCGTCAGCGGCGCGCAGGCCATGGCCGATACGGTCGGCTTTCAATTCCCGCAGGGCGGCCCACACAGATTCAGGCCCAACGGTCTCGCCAGCATGGACCGTTGTACGCAATCCCTCGCTCGCGGCCCGGGCGTAGACATCGCGAAATAGCTCGGGTGCGGCCCGCCGCTCGTCGCCGCCCAATCCGATACCAACGATGGAGCTACTCGCTTTACGCAAGGAGATAGTCTCGTCGAGCACGTGTTCTGCGGCGTCGACACCGAAATGCCGGACGGCGTCGAAAATCCAGTACAGCGACATGCCGAAGTCTCGCTCCCCGCGTTGACGGCCACGCTCCAAACCTTCAAACAGCCGAGCGAACTGGCCGCCGCGCCAATGGATGACGCCCACCGAGACGTACACCTCCGCATGCAGCACGTTTTGCGCGTGAAGCTTTTGCATCATGCGATAGGTGACGAGTTCATAGTCCTCGGCCGTCCGCAGGCGCTCGGTGACCGCTTTGAAAGCCAGCAGGAAGCCGGTGAAGTCTTTGTATTGGTACAGTGCGCGGGCTTCGTCTTCGGTGAAGACGCGGCCACTGTCCCCAATGTTGGTATAGCGATTGTTGTCGGTAGAGAGTGGAGTGGGATGGCGCCGGCTCAGCTCAGCCAGGGTCGCCGGATCGACCGTGCCCTCGAGATGCAGGTGCAGCTCGGCCTTGGGCAACGAGCGAATGAATTGGCTGGGAGGGTCGGTGGGCACGGCTCAGTGAATTACCTCAGCGGCTAAAGCCGCGCTTGAAAGTGCTTGCGGAGCTCCACCCTTATGGGCACGAGCAAAGTTGCCTACTATCGCTTGCGGTCCTCAGGGCAGAACTCGCTGCGATAGCGGCTGTACAGCATATACACGCTAAGCCCAATGGCGAGCCAAACGAAGAAGCGAATCCAGGTCAAGATTGGAAGCCCCGCCATCAGCAGCAGGCAGAACAGTACGCTGAGGATCGGGGCTGCTATCCCGCCCGGCGCGCGGAAACCGCGCCGTCGCTCTGGTTGCTTGTAGCGCAGAATGATGACTCCGATCGAGACCAGGGCAAAAGCAAACAGCGTTCCGATGTTCGACAGGTCGGCCAGCGTCCCGATGTCGAGAACGCCGCCGGGGATGCCAACCAGAAAGCCGGCGATCCAGGTCGCAGTCGAAGGCGTGCGAAAACGGGGATGCACACGGCCGAACAGCTTAGGCAGCAGGCCATCGCGCGACATGGCAAACCACACGCGCGCCTGTCCTAACTGAAAGACCAGCAGCGACGAGATCATGCCCATCATGGCGCCGAACAACACTGCCAGCCTGATCCAGTGCAGGCTGTGCGAGCCGGTCGTGATGCCGAGTTGCTTCAGGCTGTTCACTACCGGCGCGGCGTCGTCGAGTAGCCGCTGCCACGGCACGATGCCGGTCAATACCACGGCCACAGAAATGTAGAGTACGGTGCAGACTACCAAGGTCGCGATGATGCCGATGGGAAGATCGCGCTGCGGGTTCTTAGCCTCTTCCGCGGCGGTGGAGACCGAATCGAAGCCGATGTACGTAAAGAAAATAATGGAGCCGCCGGTGAGGATGCCCGACCATCCATTGGGCGCGAAGGGATGGTAGTTTGCTGGGTGAATGTAATGCATCCCAGCGAACACGAACGCCAATATGGCCGCGATCTTCAGGATGACCATCACATTGTTGGTCTCGGCCGACTCGCGAATGCCGCGCACCAGTACGACGGTGAGCAGCATGACCACGGCAAATGCAGGGACGTTGAATCCGAAGTGCCAGCCTGGACTGTAGAGCATGTTCCCTTGCAAGTCGGTGAGTCCTGAGGGCAGGTAGGCGGGCGAAATCCACCGCAGCGCAGGATGCCAGCCGAACCAGTCGAACATGTCGACCAAATGCGCGGCGAAACCCACGCTCACGGCCATATTGCTGACGGCGTATTCAAGGATGAGGTCCCAACCGATGATCCAGGCAATCAGTTCGCCCATAGTGGCGTAGGTGTACGTATAGGCGCTGCCGGCGATGGGAATCATCGACGCCAACTCGGCGTAACACAGCGCAGTGAAGCCGCAGACAATTGCTACCAGCACCAGCGAGAGCGCGAGCGCCGGCCCGGCGCCGGGGCGTCCCAGCGTAGCCGCGTGATGCACGATGTAATCCGCGAGCGGAGCATTGAGGATGGATGAGGTATCGAACTTCTGGCCGGCGATTGCAGTGCCGATTACGGTGAAGATGCCGGAACCAATGACCGCGCCGATTCCCAGCGCCGTGAGCGACCATGGCCCGAGGGTCTTCTTCAGCCGGTGTTCCGGCTCCTCTGACTCGGAGATCAGCTTATCGATCGACTTACATGCGAAGAGTTGGTTCGCCAGAATCGTGCTCCCAGGGATGCAGGAATCGATGCCTCAGGATTCAAACAGAAGACGGGACAAGGGGCAAGTGCCGAACGCGTTCAGCTTTTTTGCCCGCCAACCTTCCTGGGACGTCCTCCGAGCTTGCCGTTGACGCGAGCGGCGCGTTTTTTGGCTGTGCTTGTCTGCTGTCCTCCCAAGGTGCCGAGCCGTGCCGCCATCCACTTTCTTGATCCGAGCACTCCCTCCAGGAGCGCCGGTAGATAAATGTCAGCATCGAGTTTCGGGAAATAAATGCCAAAGCCGGAAGGGCTAATCCGGACGACGCTTAACTGTGCCGGTGTAGCGCTTTCCAAACCCTCGACGTTTTGCCGTGAAACCAACAGATCGACTCCGGAACCTAAGCTGATGACAAGGCGCCCGCTCCTGCGATCGTAACGGGCCGCAAGCGCCGCTGGTGTTTGCTTCAGTCGGCGTTGAGCACGCCGGTTGGCAGACTTGAACTCTTCATTCAGGGCCATGAATCTTCTCCGCAGCCGAACAGATGCGGCTCCGATGTTCCTGCAAAACGGTCTTGATATGCCGGATGCGGACAAGTGCAAACCCGTAATTCTCCCGCAAAATGATCGGCCCGCCGGCGCAATTCATCTTGAACACCGCCTCACAGCCATCTCCGATAACGTGAACATGCGCGGGACGATGGTCGTTGGTGTAAATCACGACGCGCAATCCGGCAAATCGTAAGATCGTCGGCATCAGAATTATAACCCAAGTGCTTGGGTTAAACGGCGTGAATTCTCACGGCTCGCTCTTGTACACCACGCCACCCTTCATCACGAACTTCACGTGCTCCAGCGTGGTGACGTCGACCAGAGGATCGCCATCCACGGCGATGATGTCAGCGTAGTGATTAGGCTCAATCACCCCGATTTTGTCTGACCAGCCGAGCAGATCGGCATCGTTGACCGTCGCCGCCTGGATCGCCTGCAAAGGCGTCAGCCCAAGCTTCACCATTACAGCAAATTCGTGAGCGTTGAGCCCGTGGGGATAGACCGCTGCGTCGGTGCCGAATCCGACTTTCACGCCACTGGCGAAGGCATGGGCAATGTTCTTGCGCGCGGCGGGCATAACTTCCTTCCCCTTGGCGAGCATCGACGGTGGAACGTTCATTTTGGGCGCGTTCTCCAGAAACCAGTCGCTCAGATACAGCGTTGGGACAAGATAGGTGCCGTGCTCCTTCATGGCAGTGATTCCGGCGTCGTCGATGTAGGAGCCGTGCTCGATCGAGTCGACCCCTGCCTGCGTGGCCCAGAGAATTCCCTGCGCGCCATGGGCGTGTGCGGCAACCTTGCGGCCCAGGCGATGCGCGTCGGCAATGATGGCGCGCAGCTCCTCCTGAGTGAACTGCGAGGCCTGCGGATTGTCGCCTAACGAAAGCACGCCGCCGGTTGCGCATACCTTGATAACGTCAGCGCCGTACTTGATGATCTCGCGGACCTTGTGCTGCACGTTCTCTACACCGTCCGCCACACCGATTTCGGTGGCATGCCACTCGTAGGGCAGTAGGTTGTCGTCGCAGTGACCACCGGTGATGCTCAGCGCTGGACCGCTGGCGTCGATGCGCGGGCCCGGAACATCACCCGCATTGATGGCGTCGCGCAGTGCTATATCGGAGAACCCGTCGGCGCCAACGTTGCGTATCGTTGTAAATCCCGCGAGCAGCGTGATGCGGGCGTTTTTCGCCCCTATCAGCGCTTGGCGTGGCAGCGAAATGGCGAGCCGGTCGTAGCCGAACTTGGGATCGAACGTGATGTGGGTGTGCGCGTCGATCAGGCCGGGGAGAACAGTCTTGCCCGACAGGTCGATGACCGTCGCGCCCGCAGCCGCGCCTGAGTCAGGGCCAACGCTGACGATCTTGCCGTCCTCGATCGCAATCGCCTGGTTGGCGAGCGTCTTGCCGGTGCGGACGTCGAGCAGGTGTCCGGCGCGAATAACAATGCGGACTGGGGCGGGAGCGGCTTGTTGCGCAAACGCAATTCCGGCCGCGAGCAAGATCAACAACAGAGAGCTAACAGCTTTCACAAGTTTCAGGTTCGTCGCCTTCCAATTCTCAAATTGAATTTCAGTCGGTTACTTCGCGGGCGCAAGGTCTTTTTCGAAGTGGTCCTGGATCATGTGGAACAAATGCGAGCGCGCTGCCTTGCCGGCGATGCCGTGGGTCTTGCGCGGGTACAGCATCAATTGGAATTGTTTGCCGGAGTTGATGAACGCGTTGACCATCTGAATCGTGTTCTGCACGTGCACGTTGTCGTCACTGGTGCCGTGGACTTCCAACAGACTGCCGTGCAGGTCGGCCGCAAAGTTTACCGGGGAACTCTTGTGATACCCCTCCTCGTTATCGTTGGGCAGGCCCATGTAACGCTCGGTGTAGATCGAATCGTAGTTACGCCAGTCGGTCACCGGGGCGACCGACACGCCCGTCTTGAACAAGTCCGTTTTCTCCATGGTGTAGAGGGTGAAGTAGCCGCCGTAGCTCCATCCCCAGAAACCCATGCGCGAACCATCGAGCTGGGGAAACTGCCGCAGGGCCTGTTTGACCGACGCGATCTGGTCGTTGAATTCGTTCTCGCCAAAATTGTGCCTGAGCGAGATGGCGAAGGCCTTACCGCGATTCGCCATGCCGCGGTTGTCCACCTGCAGAACCGCGAAGCCCCGCCGGGCGAGTATCTGGTCGAAGAGAAATGTGGTGCCGCCCCAAGCGTCGCGGACCGATTGCGCGCCGGGCCCCCCGTAGGGGTTCACGATGACAGGGGCTTTGCCATTTGCCACCATCGCCCCGCCTTCGGGCAGCAGTAGAGTTCCCAGCAGCTTCGTAGTTCCATCAGCCGCAGTGAACTCCACCGGCTTGGGAGCGATCAGGTTGTAAGTGTCCACACTGCGCGACTGCCAGAACGGCGTGCAGGCTCCATCGATCGTGCACAGTGACATTCGGGGCGGGGTCATGAGCGCCGAGTAGGCGTCTACATAGGACTTCGCCTTCGTGGGACCGAAATTCGCGCCGTGCGTTCCATTCTCTTTGGACACGCGATGAAGATTCTTGCCATCCAGCCCAACCTTAAACACGTTGGCCTGGCGCCAGTCGCCCTGATTGCCAGTGAAATACACTAGCCCTTGCGAATCGTCCACCGCGTTGACGCTTTCCACTTCCCATTCACCGCTGGTGAGCTGGGCCACCTGTTTGGCCTCATTGGCGAGCGGGTTCTGCTTGTCGAACTGGTACAGATAGATGTGAACGTGGCCATCGCGCCAGCTCGTCCACAGAAAACGGTCGCCCGAAGATAGCAGTTCAAAATCAATTTCCGGATGCATGTCGATCCAGGCGTCGGTGGTCTCGGTGAGAACGCGCTTCGACTTCCCACTCTGTACGTCGACGAAGTAGATATCGAGCCGGTTTTGCAGGCGATTGAGTGCCATCGCCCAGAGCAGGCCGTCGTGCACCCATCCGAAGCGCGGGACCAGAACGTTGGGGTCATTGCCCAGCGGTAGGTCTCCGTCGCGCGCGCTGCCGGCCGAGATCCATTTCACCTTGCCGCCGCCGGCGCCCACCACTCCGATCCGCACCAGCGGATTCGGGTCGCCCGCCTTGGGATATTTCTCCATGTCAACCGTGGGATGGGTCGGAATCCAGTCCGTGATCGGATACGTTGGCACTTCCTTCTCGTTCATCTGGAGAAAGGCGATGGAGTGGCCGTCCGGCGACCAAAAATAATTGCTGCGGCTATAAAGCTCTTCCCGGTAAACCCAGTCGACTTCGCCGTTCAGGAGGTTGTCATTACCATCGCGGGTGAGGGCCTCCTCCTGGCCGCGCTTGAGGTCGCGAACATACAGGTCGTGCTTGCGCAGGTACGCGAGGCGCTCGCCGTCGGGCGAGAACTTGGGATCAGTTACAGGATCGGAACTCGACGTGACCTGGACGGCAGTTCCACTCTCCAGGCTGTAAAACCAGAGCTGGCCGAGTGAGTCAAACAGCAAATGCTTCGAGTCCGGTGACCAGTGATAGGCCGCAACCGAGTAGCGAGTCGCGGCTTCCTTCTGGCGCTCGTCTTTTATGGAGCTGGCAGGTGGGGCTAGCGACGAGAGCTTCTCGCTGGATACCAGCACTGCTGGCTTTCCGGTGGCGAGGTCAATGTAGTAGAGCGCGCCGTGTTCACCGCTGTCATCGCGCTGAACGTACGATACTTTGGTGCCGTCTGGACTCCATTGCACCGCTTCGGGCCCGCGTCCGAGAAGACCGCCGTCGGCGTAGATCGCCTCGATCGTAAGCTCTTGCCCGGTTGGCGAGGACGAGGACTTCGAAGTTTGGTCTTGGGCAGCTAGCGGCAAAATCAGAAGGAAGGGAAAGATCAACATCGAAACAAGGCAAGTCTTCACTGCGGCTCCGTATCCTGATTAAATGTAGGGAAGCAGTTTATCGTAATGCACAAGAGTCGCGCCCGTGGGAGTTTCGCCAAGAAGAACTTTAGAGTTTCCCGGAGTGACGAACAGATGACGTCGCGGAGCTCGCCGGAAGAATTAACCGGCCAACTGGTGAAGTCGCAATAGTTCGATCAGCGCGATCGAAATACCCAAACTGAAGAAGATATTGTGGGCTGTCTTTCGGGAGATGGCTGCGGGCAATTCCACACCGCGCTCGCGGAAGGCGAGAATCAGCGAGTCTTCCCGCGCAAGAATGAAATCAGCGATGCGTGCGTGAAACGCAGCAATGAGCAATCCGAGGAATAACCGGGCGATGACGAGTGGCATAACCACCACATCGTAGACATTGCTCCGGCAGCTGCTCAATACAACTAAAGGCTCAATTTTCAGAACTCCGGGCAGCTCAGCTGTGCGCCGGGCCGCCCTTCGCTGCGTGCTAGAATCCAGTCAGGTTCCCCTAAGGTGTAATGACTTCCGACCTGCAAAATCTCATCGAACTGCAGCAGATCGATTCCCAAATCGCCGCACTGCGGGCCGAAATCGCGGCCCTGCCGAAGCATGTGGCCGCGATCGAAGCCAAGCTTGCCGCTGCCAAGGCCAAAGTCGAATCCACGCTGGCGGCCGCGAAGGCCGACGAAGGCGCACGCCGCAAGCACGAGTCCGACATCCAGGACCAGCAGCAGAAAATCAGCAAATACCGCGACCAGTCGCTGAACGTAAAAACCAATCACGAGTACAAGGCGCTGATGGACGAGATCAAGTTCGCCGAGGCAAAGATCGCCGCATCTGAGGACAAGATCCTGGAAATCATGGTCGCCGCTGATACCCGCAAAGACTTGCTGAAGAAGGCGGAAGCGGAGCTGAAGGCCGACACCGCCGAGAACGAACGCGAAAAAGAAGAAGCGCGTGAGCGCACGGCAGTGGACGAAGCAGCCTTGGCTGAGCTGTCGACCCGGCGCAACGCCTTACGGACCAGCGTTGGCGAAGACGTGCTGCGCCAGTACGACCACGTGCTCAAGGTGCGGGGATCTGCGCTGGCACCGGTCTACGAGAACCAGTTGTGCTCGGCCTGTAGCGTGATGCTGCGGCCCCAAGTGTTTCAGGAGGTCATGACCAACGAGCAGTTCATGACTTGCGATTACTGCAGGCGGATTCTCTACTATGTTCCGCCACCACCCAAGCCGGAAGAGGCGAAAGCTGCGGCGCCTTCTGCAGAAACGGGTGCGGAAGCCGAGTCTGGAACTTCTTCGGCCGAAACGGCTGCCCGGTAATTCCTGTCTTGTTTCGCCTGACAA
Organism: uncultured Acidobacteriaceae bacterium; assembly: GCA_963699185.1. Lineage (GTDB taxonomy): Bacteria > Acidobacteriota > Terriglobia > Terriglobales > Acidobacteriaceae > DASRAA01. The sequence goes on from OY969419.1 coordinate 5,572,794, forward strand.
CCATTTAAGATGAGCAAGCAAAGTACGGATTACAGAGAGATCCCCTGTCGGTTTACGAATCCATTCCAGTTGTCACCGTGTCGAGTCGTGGCGCCGCTCGCTTGAAGTCTGGACATCTCTGGGTCTATCGGTCTGATCTGGCTAAGGCAGACGCTATCCCGCCCGGTGCTCTCGTCCATGTGCAGGATGAGCGCGGCCGGAAGCTAGGTTCGGCGCTCTACAGCAGTTCGTCGCAGATCGCGATCCGCCTGCTGACTTCATCCGTTATCGCGCCAAACCAGCTATTGCCACTCTTGCGCGAGCGGATCGACCGCGCCGTGCAGTTTCGCAAACAATTTGCCCGCGATACCGATTCCTACCGAGTTGTCTTCAGTGAAGCTGACCTGCTGCCCGGCCTGATCATCGACAAGTACAACAACGTGCTTTCCATGCAGGTGTTGACCCAGGCGTTTGACCGCGAGGACCTCCGCAGCACGGCGGCCAATGCCATGTCTCAGCATTTTCCCGGCTGCAGCTTATTCGAACGGGTGGATCCGCACATCCGCCAGTTGGAGCAGCTTCCGGAGCGCGAATCGCAGCTCATCAAGGGCGAGCGCTCGAATACGATCTTCAGCCTCAATGGCGTTCGCTTCCACTTCGACGCGCTTGGAGGACAGAAGACGGGCGCTTTCCTGGACCAGCGCGAGAACTATGAGTCTGCCGCGCGTTACGCACACGGAGAAGCTCTGGACTGTTTCACTTACCAGGGCGGCTTCGCGCTGCACCTGGCGAGGACATGCAGCAAAGTGACGGCGGTGGATTCTTCACGTCCGGCTCTGGAGGTCGCTGAGCAAAACGAGCAGCTTAACCGCCATTCCCACAAGTGCGGCGAGATCGAGTGGATCGAGGCCAACGCCTTTGACCTGCTTAAGGACTACTCTACCGCCGGGCAACAGTACGACACTATCGTGCTCGACCCTCCAGCGTTTGCAAAAACGAAGCGCGTGGTGGAGACAGCCCTGAAGGGCTACAAGGAGCTGAATCTGCGGGCCCTGAAGATGCTTCGTCCGGGCGGGTTGCTCGTCACATGCTCATGTTCGTTCCACGTGGAACAATCGCAGTTTTTGGAGATGCTAGGTTCGGCTGCCATGGACTCTGGGCGTCGGGTGCGGATCTTGGAGAAGCGCAGCGCGGCCCTCGATCATCCCACGCTGTTGAATGTGCCCGAAACCGCATATCTGAAGTGCGTGATTTGCCAGGTCCAGGAATGATCACCAGCAACAATGACGCCTCACAGATTTAGCCGTTATCTTCCAACTCCTTCACTAGCTTCTTCGGAGCGGTGTTTCGCCACGCTGCTACAAGGGCCTCTCGTACTACCGGCTTGGTCGCAGCCTTAAGCCGGACGCTGGTCGAGCCCTGAGACCCCATGCTCCATTGCAAGGGGAAAAGACATCCGGGTGGCTTCGCACCAACTCTGCTTGCTTCTGCGGGCTGACCTTCACCATTGCCCAATGCTCGTCGGGATAGCCGAGCGTTGCGAAAATCTTGCCTCCAATGCGGAAATCCGGATGCTGCATGTGTTCCTTCTCAACCGCTTCGGGCAGGTTCCTGGCAAGACGACGAAACTCCTCGGGACCCATAGGTCTGCGACCTCCTTCTAACTCGGCTACTTAACCACGAAACAGTGGCTCCGCACAAGCATACAGCGACCATTGGTATATTTCTACGAATGTAAGTCACCTATTTTAATATACTTACACTGCTCTCGCAGACATGAATGCAATAGTTGACAATAATACACTAAGATTTTATGATTCTTATACGCTAGCAATGGCATCGAAGCTAGCGAGTGGCGTTCCCGCCACTAGATTTCCAGTCAATATTTTTTGGAGGTTGATGATCATGACTGTGTTGACTCGTTGGGATCCCTTCCGTGAATTGAACTCGTTGCAGAGCCGCATGAACCGGCTGTTTGAAGAGCAGTACAGCGGCGGACGCGAAGACTCGCTGACCGCGGGCGCATTCGTTCCTCCGGTGGATATCTATGAGGACGAGCACAGCATCCAGCTCAAGCTGGAAGTGCCCGGAATCGACGAGAAAGACCTCGACGTGAAGGTCGAAAACAACGTTTTGACCGTAAGCGGCGAGCGCAAGTTCGAAAAGGAAGAGAAAGAAGAGAACTTCCGCCGCGTGGAGCGCCGTTATGGCAGCTTCACCCGCTCCTTCACGCTGCCAAACAGCGTGAACCCTGAAGACGTCCACGCTGACTATAGCAACGGCATCTTGAAGATCAAGCTGGGCAAGCGCGCCGAAGCGAAGCCCAAGCAGATCAAGGTGAACATTGGTGGTGGCCCCGTCCTGGAGGGTAAGAAGGGACAGGCAGCCTAATCGATCGCAGACTCGCTGCCGGTTTCCGGAGAGCGATTCGCGACAAATTCTGGGGGAGGCGGATCGCCTGGCGGTCCCCTCCCTTTGTTGTGCCTGAGGGCAATTTGCGTGAGAAATTATTGCGTCCAAACCGCACTCATAAAATTCATACAGTTTATACATAATGGTGGCCACGGCCACCGGCAATATTAGGAGTATGTGATGGCAATTCGATGGGACAAACTTACGGTGAAAGCGCAAGAGGCGGTGCAGCGGGCGAACGATATCGCCAGCGAGCATGGCAATCCCGAACTGCAGCCAGTCCACATACTGGCCGCGCTGCTGGAAGATCATGAAGGCATTGTTGCGCCCCTGTTGGAGCGGGTGGGCTTGCAGGTTCCCGCAGTCCAGACTGAGGCGATTACGCAGATCGACCGCCTGCCCAAGGTGTCGGGGGGCGCCGCCCAGGCGTCGCTGTCGCCGGCAGCGAATCAGTTGCTGGAAAACGCTTTCAAAGAGGCGTCGAACTTCAAGGACGAGTTCGTCTCCACCGAGCATCTTCTGCTGGGAATGACCAAGCTCAAGCGCGACCCAGCGCAGGAGATCCTGAGCAGGGCCGGCGCGACTTACGACAACATCCTGCGTGCGCTGACCGCAGTACGCGGCAATCAGACAGTGACCGACCAGAATCCCGAAGCCAAGTACCAGGCGTTGGAGCGCTATGCCCGCGACCTGACTGAGTTGGCGCGCAAGGGCAAACTCGATCCGGTAATCGGGCGCGACGAAGAAGTGCGGCGCGTGATTCAGGTGCTGTCGCGCCGGACCAAGAACAATCCAGTGCTGATCGGCGAGCCCGGTGTCGGCAAAACGGCCATTGTGGAAGGGCTGGCGCAGCGCATCGTCTCGGGCGATGTGCCTGAGCAGTTGAAGAACAAGCGTGTGGTCTCGCTCGACCTCGGGGCGATGCTCGCAGGCGCGAAGTATCGCGGCGAGTTTGAAGACCGCCTCAAAGCCGTGTTGAAGGAAATCGAGCAGTCGCAAGGGCAAATCATCCTGTTCATCGACGAGCTTCACACGCTCGTAGGAGCCGGTGCCGCGGAGGGTGCGATTGACGCCTCCAACATGCTGAAGCCACCGTTGGCGCGTGGAGAACTGCGGGCCATTGGCGCGACCACGCTCAACGAATATCGCAAGTACATCGAGAAAGACGCCGCACTGGAGCGGCGCTTCCAGATCGTTTTCGTGGGCGAGCCCAGCGTGGAAGATACCATCGCCATCCTGCGTGGACTGCGCGAGAAGTACGAAGTGCACCACGGCGTTCGCATTAAGGACTCGGCCATCGTGGCCGCCGCGACGCTGTCGCATCGCTACATCTCCGATCGCTTCCTGCCCGACAAGGCGATCGACCTGATCGACGAAGCTGCGGCGTCGTTGCGCATCCAGATTGACTCCATGCCGACCGAGATCGACCAGCTTGAGCGGCGCGCCACGCAGCTTGAAATCGAGCGGCAAGCGCTGAAGCGCGAGGACGATCGCAATTCTCGCGAACGGCTTGCGGCCGTTGAGAAGGAATTGGCGCAGGTGAAAGAGCAATCCAACGCGCTCAAGGCCCGCTGGAAGCAGGAAAAGGAAGCCATCGCGCGCATCCGCGAGATGAAAGAAAGGGTCGAGCAGTTGAAGCTCGAGATCCAGGATGCGACGCGCAAAGGCGACTTCAACCGCGCCGCCCAACTCCAGTATGGCGATCTGCCGAAGTTGGAGGCTGAGATCAAGAAGCTCAGCAGCCAGATGGAAGGCAAACAGTCGCGCATGCTGAAGGAAGAGGTGGACGAGGAAGACGTGGCCAAGATCGTGAGCAAGTGGACCGGCATTCCGGTGTCGAAGATGCTGGAAGGCGAAGTACACAAGCTGGTGACGATGGAAGATCGACTGCGGGACCGCGTGATTGGCCAGGATGAAGCGCTGTCGCGGGTTGCGAATGCGATCCGGCGCTCGCGCGCAGGGCTCAGCGATCCTCGGCGGCCCATTGGGTCGTTTATCTTCCTCGGCCCGACCGGTGTCGGCAAGACTGAGCTGGCGAGGGCGCTGGCGGAGTTTCTGTTCGATGACGAGCACGCCATGATCCGCATCGACATGTCGGAGTACATGGAGAAGCACTCGGTTTCGCGGTTGATTGGCGCGCCTCCGGGATATGTGGGCTATGACGAAGGCGGTCAACTGACGGAAGCGGTGAGGCGGCGTCCGTATGCGGTCGTGCTGTTCGACGAAATCGAGAAGGCGCACCCAGACGTGTTCAACATCTTCCTGCAAATCATGGATGACGGTCGCCTCACCGACGGCAAGGGACGTAATGTCGATTTCAAGAACACCATAATCATCATGACCTCGAACATCGGCTCGAGTTACCTGCAAGAGGCGGGCGCGGATCCAGAGAAGCAGGAGGAGGCGCACGAGCAGGTGATGGAAGCCCTGCGAGCGCATTTCAAGCCCGAGTTCCTGAACCGTGTGGATGACATCATCTTCTTCAACCCGCTGGGCAAGGAGCAGTTGACGAAGATCGTGGACCTGCGGCTGGAAGACCTTCGCAGATTGCTGGCCGACCGCAAGATCACACTGGACGTTACTCCGGCGACGAAGGAGTTGATCTTTACCGAGGGCTACGACGTGAACTACGGCGCGCGTCCTCTGAAGCGGGCCATCCAGAAGCTGATACAGGATCCGTTGGCGCTGAAGATCCTCGATGGCGAAGTGTTGCACGGGGACCACGTGCGAGTGGACGCAGACAAGAATGCCGGCAAGCTCACCTTCAAGGTGACGCAGCGCGAGGTCGAGACCGAAGCAGTCGTAGCGAAGTAACGCCCCTGTTTGGGAAAGCGGCACAGTCGGAAGGCTGTGCCGCTTGTTTTCGCTCAACGCTTTGCAACACAAAGTACTTGACATATTATGCCGGTGCTACTAAGGTTCAGGTCGTGACTGATTCCCGTCCCTGCCGGCGTTCTCCGCGAAGGCAATCGTCGCAGTCTCGCCTTGAACCGGAGGCGCTCGACCACCTTGCCGTAATCCGCCAGACCATGGAGCGCAGCTCTACGTTTACTGCTGTCTCGGGCTGGGGATACTGCGCCATGGGAGCGACGGCCCTGGTCGCGGCTTTCATCGCGATGCGCCAAGCGACCACGGAAGCGTGGCTCGCGGTCTGGTTGGCGGAGGCGCTAGTGGCGGTCACGCTGGCGCTGGTTGCGATGCACTGGAAGGCTTCCCGGCTCGGCACTCCGATCATGTCTGTCTCGGGACGCAGGCTGTTTGTGGGGCTACTCCCAGCACTGGTCGCAGGGGGAGTGATGACCGTGGCCCTGATACGCTCAGGCGATCCGCGACAGATTCCCGGCGTCTGGCTGCTCTTGTATGGCGTGGCCGTCATGCAGGCCGGCGCATTTTCCGTACGCACGATACCGGTGATGGGAGCGGCCTTTGTGCTCGCGGGAGCCATCGCTTTGCCTTTGCCCTGGTGGTGGGCCAACGTCATGCTGGCCGTTGGTTTTGGACTCATGCACATCGCGTTTGGGGCGTTCATCGCCAGGAGGCATGGTGGCTAAGCGCGCAAGTCAAGTTGAGCGGGAGGCTTTGCCTGCCGATCGGCCAATGAAGCGTCATTCCCCCGGTGGCACTGAGGCGGTCAATCTCGATGCCGTGATTCACGAGCGAGTGCGGCTGGCGATCATCAGCGCACTGGCGGTAAATGACGAGCTCAGCTTCAACGACCTGAAGAAGCTGCTGGAGATCACCGACGGAAACCTCAGTGTCCACGCTCGCAAACTGGAAGACGCCGGCTACGTGAAGTGCTCCAAGTCGTTTGTGGGGCGCCAGCCTCGTACAACATTCCGATTGAGCCCGGCGGGCAGGCGCGCGCTGGAGATTTACCTGGAACAGATGGAGTCGGTGATCCGGTCGGCGCGCAAGAGTTAGAAGTAGGCGGCTGCTAAGGCCGCCTTTTTGCCGCGCATAGACTTTGCAATACAAAGTACTTTCCTCCTGGAGCCGAAAAATGTACACCAACGGCAACCTCGAATCGCACCTGGCGGCGCTGTGTTTCCTGGGAACCCTGGGACTGACGGCCTTGCTGGCCGTCGCCACCGTCGTGCTGTTCTTCTCGCGGCGGGCGTGGGCGAGAACCACCGCGCTGGCAATCTTCGTTCTCCTCGCGGGATACGGGCTGCTGCTCGGGTTCTTTTCCTGGGCAAGCTACGACCGCACGGTCGCCAGGGGTGACGAAAAGTTTTACTGCGGAATGGACTGCCATATCGCCTATTCGGTGCGGAACGTCGAGAGGATGAAATCTATCGGTGACGTGGCCGCGTCGGACGAGTTCTGCGTGATCACCCTGCGCTCGCACTTCGACGAGCGGACGATTGCGCCGTGGCGGGGAAACGGGGCGCTGACTCCCGATCCTCCAGATCTGGAACTGGTGGATGGCAGTGGGCGGGAGTATCCGGTTTCGGCCGAAGTACAGAAGGCGTGGGAAGCGGCACACCCGCCGGCCCATTTGCTGGTCGATCCGCTGCGGCCGGGCGAGTCGTATGAGACGACGTGGGTGTTCGACGTGCCCGCCGATGCCACATCGGCGCGGCTGTTTGCCGGATGGAGAGGTTTCCCGTCTTATGTGCTCATCGGCGACGAGGCGAGCCCGGGGCACGGGAAGACGTATTTCGCACTGTGACAAGTACTGCAAAAACGTAAATCACGACTATTTAGAATCAATAGTTTGGGAGGAAATTGTTCGCAAGAGATTGATTCTTATGGCAGTTATACGTATCCATCAGTGCCCGTTGGAGTTAGGTTTGTCTGTTTTCGTCTTCTATTCGCTTTTGAAGCCGAAGCTCGATCGGCATTTGACCCAACGCTCAGCAGTGCTCCCCCGCGCGGCTTGACCCGAGTCCTCAAGTTTTCAAAGAGCCATTGCGACCCGCGGACTAGACCCAGGTGGGTGGGGACACATATCCCGTCCCCCGCCAGTAGAGTTTTACGCGTGCGGCTAGCAGGTGCGAAAGGACGGAGGACACGTCATCGTGTGATTGCGACTTTCCGGGGATGGGGACCCACTCGGGCCCACGCCCTCGCGGCAACGCGAGCGGGCTAGGAGGATTCGCGATACTCCCATTGGCCGGGTTCAGTCTCGGTGCAAGGGGTGAGCTTCAGCACGGCTACCGCGTCTGCGGTCGAGCAGTTGATACGGTCGGCAAGGAACCCGATGGGGCGCTTCTTGGGCACGGGTAGTTCCTTGGCGTCGGATTCCTGAAATGCCTGGCTGATGCGTTCGAAGGTGTCGCAAAGCCATATCACGAGCCGGTTATGAGTGCTGGCCCTGATCCTTTTTCGCGCTTTGAAAAGGGCGATGCCTAACAGGAGTTCGCCCCCGTCAGCAAACTTGTCGGCAACCTTGTCGGCGAGGTATCCGGGGTCGAGGACTTTCTTGTGGAGCTCATGCTGAAATCCTCGGATGTAGTCCGTGGCGTCCTTTACCTCGGCCTCAGACGGTTTTTCGGCCTGCACGTGGACTACGACCTCGACGATTTGCTCGGGTTGCCAATCGAAAGTCAGCACGGCGTTCGGCAGCGAAGTACCCTGGACGAACTTGAATTTGGGGGCGGAGAGCGGATCCAGGGGCTGTGTCGCGGAGTACTTGTATTCAGTCTTGGTAAAACTGTTGGTGTGATTGTTGGTTTGAGGGTTGACTTCCGATTGGGTGGTCGGCATTGGCGGCGGAGGCTCGGCTTGGGAAGTTTGGGCCATCACGAAGACGCTGGCAGCAAACCAAAGTCCCTTCAAGCGGTCACGCCAGGTGATGTGGCCGGATTGACTCTCAGCCCCAGTATGCTTTGGCGGTGCGATCGCCGAAATATCGGTGGGCATGCGAAGAGTCGGGGTTGGCTGGTTTGCTGCGGGTATTAACAGGGCGTGCGGGCTCTTGATTTCCGCGTGAAGCCGTTTGTGCGGATTCGAGGCCGGCGCGGCGGGTGTGTCGTTGCTGCCGAGGTTCTCGCGCTGCTTCTCGTCCTCTGTCATGGCCGCCTCCCGGACAGTGGGGATTGTGGCAACCACGATACTGCAGCAGGAGGCGCTGCGCAAGGCATTGAACGAGGCACTGTCGGTAGCACATGATATGTCCGGTTGAGATAGCACGTGATCTGTCCGCTTTGCAGGCGGCGAGAGTAGGAGACCATGCCAAGCATGGATTGCTACTCGAAGGCCGCGATGGAGCGGGCGATGAAAGTGCAAGAAGTGATCTTACGGGCCATGGCGAAGAAGCTCACCTGGTGGCAGGCGGCCGAGATCATCGGCATCAGCGATCGGTCGATGCGGCGCTGGCGGGAGCGACTGGAAGAGTTTGGCTACGACGGGTTGTTCGACCGGCGGCGGGGACAGCCTTCCCCCAAGCGAGTTCCTCTGGCCACGGTCGAGCAGGTCTTGGGGCTGTATCGGGATCGCTATTTCGATCTAAACGTACAGCATTTTCACGAGAAGCTGAGTGCCGAGCACCAGATCGATTTGAGCTACACCTGGGTGAAACAAGCTCTGCAGGGAGCCGGACTGGTAGCGCGGGGCCGCAAGCGCGGGGTGCATCGTAAGCGGCGGGAACGCCGTCCGCTGCCGGGCATGCTGTTGCACATCGACGGCAGCCGTCATCGCTGGTTCCAGGACGAGCGCTGGTACGACCTGATCGTCATCCTGGATGACGCGACCAGCGAGATCTACTATGCGCAACTGGTGGAGGAAGAATCGACGGCGACGGTGATGGCCGGGTTGCGGGAAGTCATCGAGCGCAAGGGATTGTTCTGCGCCTTGTACAGCGACCGGGGCAGCCATTTTTGGCTGACGCCGAAGGTAGGAGGCAAGGTCGATCCCCATCGCTTAACGCAGGTGGGACGGGCGCTGCGCGAGTTAGGAGTGCAGATGATCCCGGCCTACTCGCCGCAGGCGCGGGGCCGTAGCGAGCGCAGCTTCGGGACCTGGCAGGGACGGCTGCCACAGGAGCTGCGGCTGCACGGGATCACCACGCTGGAAGCGGCCAATGGGTTTCTGCGGGATGAATACATCGCCGAGTTCAATGGTCGTTTTCAGGTGGCGCCGGCGCAACGCGGTAACGCGTTTCTCCCGTGCCCCCGCAAACATCTGGACCTGGTCTTCTCCCTGCAGTTTGAGCGGACGGTAAATCGCGACAACACCGTCAGTTTTCAGAACCTGCAGCTACAGATTGAGCGGGTGCAGTGGCGAGGGACGCTGGCCGGCTGCAATGTCATGGTGCACCGGCACCTGGACGGGAGCATCAGCCTCACCCACGGGCCGCATCGGCTGGGACGTTATAGCGCCCAAGGCGTGGCCTTCACGTCAACCCAAAACGCGGCGGCAAGCGCTGTGGAAAAGACGCACCGTGGAAAAGTCAAACAACCGACTTTTCCCCCGCGCTTGGAAATCCCGCCCAGAGCGCGGGATTCCCACTTTCCCACAGCGACGACGGCGGGTATATGAGTAAACCCAAAACCAAAACCGGACATTTCACTTGCTATGAAAAGCGGACATTTTGACTTGCTACGAACAGGCATTGAACGAGGCACCCGGGTAGAATAGGTCGGCAATTTAACATCCCAACCGAAAGGATCGTGGCATGAAGATTGGAGTATCGGTTCCTAATATCGGTCCGGTGGCGACGCCGGAGGCGGTGAAGACAGTGGCGCAGAAGGCGGAAGCGCTTGGCTATAACAGCCTATGGACCGTGGAACGGCTGTTGTGGCCGGTGAAGCCCAAATTGCCCTACCCGGTCACGCCCGACGGGTCGCTGCCCGAGGAGTACAAGTACACGCTCGATCCGCTGGACACGCTGACGTTTGCGGCAGCGCGCACCAGCAAGATCAAGCTGGGCACCAGCGTGCTCGACATGCCCTATTACAACCCGGTGACGCTGGCGCGGCGGCTGAGCACGATCGACATCTTGTCGAAAGGACGCCTGATTGTCGGCCTCGGATTGGGTTGGTCGCCGGATGAGATGGAGGCGACGGGCGCCGACATGAAAGTGCGCGGCGCGCGGGCCGATGAATTTATCCAGGTGGTAAAGACGATCTGGTCGACGGACCCGGCGGAGTATCACGGCAAGTTCTTCTCGCTGCCCAAGTCGTACATCAACGCCAAGCCAGTACAGAAGCCACATCCGCCGATCTTCATAGCCGCGTTCGCGCCGGCGGCGTTGAAGCGGGTTGCGACCATGGCCGATGGATGGAACCCGACCGGCCTCCCGGTGGAAGTGATGGCGCAGATGTTCGGAGCGATACGGCAGATGGCTGAGGCGGTGGGACGTGATCCGGCGGAGCTAAGGATGATTGTGCGCGGAAACCTGTACGTGACCGACAAGCCTAAAGGGAAGGACCGGGCGGCGTTCTTTGGTTCAGCAGACCAGGTTCGCGAAGACATCGCGGCATGCGAGAAGATTGGCGCCGAAGAGGTGTTCCTGGAGTTGGCGTTCACGCCGGGCGGGCAGTCGCTGAGCAACTGGGAGAGGCTGCTGGAGGAGTTTCGGCCTCGGTGAGGTCGTTTTCACCACGGAGGCACGGAGGGCACGGAGAAGGATTACCACAGAGGCACAGAGAAGTCGGAGGTCGCCTCTTTCCAGGTCGACGGCCACCGGTCGTGCGTGCGAGTCATTGAGGTAAGGTGTTGCATTTGACTCACTCCGCACCACTCAGGTCTCGGTGGTGGCCTCGGATGCTCGCGGAACCCCTTGACTTGATTGACAGAGGGCGCGGTGTTCGTTTATTCTTAGATCTTTCGCAGTCCTGCGTTTGCCCGCCTAGAAGGTTCCTTGCGCGTCCAGCGCCAGAACTCAGCGGCTCTTTCGCGGTCTTTTCTAACATTCTGGGAGAGTTCACAGATGTCAACGTATTTCCCCAAGGGGGAAATTGCGCGCAAGTGGTTTGTCATTGATGCCGACGGGCCAGACACTGGGCCGGCTGGCGACTCGTGTGGCGCGCATCCTCTCTGGCAAGGACAGTCCCCAAGTACACGCCCTTTCTCGACACCGGCGATCACGTGATCGTGATCAACGCCGAGAAGGTCACGCATTTCGGGCCTGAAGGCGGACACAAGATCTATTACCACTACTCCGGATATCCGGGCGGCATAGGCCGAAGAGTACAAGAAGCGCTTCGAGCGCAAGCCGGAGCAGATTGTGGAAGACGGCAATCACCGGCATGCTGCCGCACACCAAGCTGGGACGTGCCATGGCCACGCAAGCTGAAGGTTTACAAGGGCGACAAGCATCCGCATGTCGGCGCAGAAGCCGGAGGATCTGGCCGCGGTCGCGAAGCCGATTGGACGCACGGAATAGGCGGGTCGCACATTTTGACCCCACCCTATCGCCCACAAAACGGCCGATAGAATGGGGCACCCGAGTAAGAGTCGATCCCACATTTCCCAACGGAAGGGAAATATGGGCCACCCACTCAACAGTGGGCCACCAATTTTGGGAAGGATTAAGGGAGCCTGGCTCCCGACGGACACAAATGGCAGAACTGGTTCAGTATTACGGTACGGGACGGCGCAAATCGAGCGTGGCCCGCGTGTTTCTTCGCCCTGGCAGCGGCGAGTTTACGGTCAACGGCAAGCCGTTCGATCAGTATTTCGTGACCGAAGCGCAGCGCATCATGGCGAAGTCGTCGCTGGTGCTCACCGAGACAACCGGCAGCTTCAACGTGGTTTGCACGGTTGACGGCGGTGGCGTGAATGGCCAGGCCGGCGCAGTACGCATGGGCGTTGCCCGCGCCCTGCAGGAGTTCAATCCTGAGCTGCGCGCCAAGCTGAAGGCGGAAGGCTTCCTGCGTCGCGATGCGCGCGGTAAAGAGCGCAAGAAGTACGGCCAGAAGGGCGCTCGCAAGCGCTTCCAGTTCTCGAAGCGGTAAAAGCTGCAGTCACTGGTTGTCAACTGGTCGATTGACACTGTACTTCCCACCTTGTGGTTCCGGGGGCGGGAAGGAAAAGTTAAGCCGGAACGAATCTTCCCGCACCCGCTGATTCAACGGGGCGGGTCACGGGAAAGTAATCCAGACGATCCGGCTGACAGAGCCGCCGCAAAGGATGCAAGCCAACCTAGGAGGTAGCTTGGCAAATATCACGATGAAGGAGTTGCTCGAAGCCGGCGTTCACTTCGGGCATCAGACGAAACGTTGGAACCCGAAGATGAAGGAATACATCTTCGGCGAGCGCAATGGGATTTACATCATCGACCTGCAGAAGACGCTGAAGATGTTCAAAGAGGCGTCCAAGTTTGTGCAGGACAGGCGGCCGAAGGCAAGCTGGTGCTGTTCGTCGGCACCAAGCGCCAGGCGCAGGACGCGATCTGCGGAAGAAGCGACGCGCTGCGGCATGTTCTATGTCAACCAGCGCTGGCTGGGCGGACTGCTCACCAACTGGGTGACGGTGCAGAAGTCGGTGAAGCGGCTGAAGGAACTCGACGAGATGGCCACCGATGGCCGCTACGAGCTGCTGCCGAAGAAGGAAGTGGTCAAGCTGGAACGCGAGCGCAAGCACTTGCAGGCCAACCTGGCCGGCATCAAGAACCTGAACCGCCTGCCGGACGCGCTGTTCGTGATCGACTCCAACAAAGAGCAGATCGCGGTGAAGGAAGCGCGCAAGCTGGGCATTCCGGTGGTTGCGGTGGTCGATACCAATTGCGATCCGAGCGAAGTGGATTACGTGATCCCCGGCAACGACGATGCGTTGCGCGCGATCCGGTTGTTTGCGTCCAAGATTGCGGATTCGGTGGTCGAGGGCTCGCAGGCCGCTGACCGACAAGCAGATGGCCGACGTTCCGCGGGCGTCCAGTACATGCAGGCGGCCGCGAGCCGCGGCTGCCAGTCCGGGAGACGGCGAAACGGGTGACGCTCCGGGGCTGGAGCCAGCCGAAATGGAAGAGGTCAGCATGGAAGAGGTCCTGGGCAAAGGTCGGCGCGGCGCAGTGGCCACGACTACCGAGGAAGTCATCGAGCACTCCAAGCGCGTAATCGCAGCCGAGAGGCTGACGAACTGGTTTCAAGACCCGCGCTGCTACAAGGCGCGGGTCGTTTTGTAAGCTAGCGCAATCTAATACGTAAGAATACGAATAAGCTGAAACAGCAGAACAGGATCCTAGACAGAAATGAGTACTACAACCGTGAACATTACTGCCGCACAAGTGAAAGAGCTTCGCGACAAGACCAACGCTCCCATGATGGACTGCAAGAACGCCCTGACCGAAGCCAAGGGCGACATGGAGGCCGCCATCGTCATGCTGCGCAAGAAGGGCGTGGCCACGGCCGCGAAGAAGGCGACACGCGGTACCAGCGAAGGCTCGGTGGCCAGCTACATCCATGCCGGAGGCAAGATCGGCGTGCTGGTGGAAGTGAACTGCGAGAGCGACTTCGTCGCCCGCACCGAGGACTTCAAGAGTCTGGTGCACGACATTGCCATGCACATCGCTGCCACCGATCCGCAGTTCATCCGCAAGGAAGACGTGACGCCGGAGGCCTTCGAGAAAGAGAAGGACATCTACCGCGCGCAGGCCGCCGCAGACCGGCAAGCCGGCGCCGGTGATCGAGAAGATCGTCGAAGGCAAGATGGGCAAGTTCTACGAGGAGGTCTGCCTGTACGAGCAGCCTTTCATCAAGGACCAGACCATGACGGTGCAGCAGTTGATCGCCACGGTGATCGGCAAGCTGGGCGAGAACATCTCGGTCAAGCGCTTTGCTCGCTTCAAGGTGGGCGACGTCGGCGAGACGGTCGCCGTCAGCAAGGCTGTTGACGCAGCGGCCGAGTAAGTCACAAAACATTTGAAGTGAATAGGGGGCGGGAATTATTCCCGCCCTTTATTTTTGGGTGTTACAGCTTCTGATTGCCGACAGGAAGGCCGGGCCGAACTTGGAGGCCTTTTGCGGGCCGATTCCGGAGACCTGCAAGAGAGCGATAGTGTCGGCGGGTGCCACTCGCGCCAACTCGCGCAGCGTTTTGTCGTGCAGGACGCAAAATGCCGGCAGGCCAGCGTCGTTGGCCAGCCGGCTCCGTACTTTTCGCAGAGCCTCGAAGCGAATTTCTTCTGCTGCGTTGAGCGGCACGTCGCTGACGGCTTTCTTGCGTTTGCGTTGCGAGGGCTCGGGGTCCGTTTTGAGCTTCGCCGGCGGGCGCTTCACCTGCCCGCGGCAGACGTCGCAGGCACAGCCGTCGATGGGGGCGGGCTGTCCGAAGTAGTTGAGGATCGCTCTCCGGCGGCAGTAGCGTGATGAAGCGTACTGCATCATCGCTTCCAGCTTGCGACTGGCGCTCGCCTGTAGACGACGGACATCGGCATCCTTGAGTTGCTCGTTGTTGTCGCCGATCTTTTCGATGAAGAACTGCTGAATGCCGAAATCCCGGGGCGAGTGATAGAGCACGCAGTCTGCGGTGCGGCCGTCGCGCCCGGCGCGACCTGCTTCCTGGTAGTAGGCTTCCACGCTTCCTGGCAGGTTGTAGTGCAACACGAAGCGAATGTCAGGCTTGTTGATGCCCATGCCGAAGGCGTTGGTCGCCACGATGACTGCGCCCTTGCCCCGCATGAACCGCTCCTGACTCGATTTGCGGTCGGGTTGGGACATGCCGGCGTGGTATCCGCTGACGATGCGATCGGGCATCCGCTCGGACAGAAACGCGGTGAGTTCTTCGACAGTTTTGCGGGTCGCACAGTAAATGATGCCGGTGCCGGGAGAGGCCGCCAGACCGCGGGCGAGCGCGGCGTCTTTCTCGCCATCGTTGCGAAAGAAGCGGGCGGCGTAGCGCAGGTTTGGGCGATCGAATCCGGTGACGTGCATCTTCGGCGACCGGAGTTTCAAGTGAGAGATGATGTCGGTTCGAACTTGGGGAGTCGCGGTAGCGGTGAGCGCCACGGTCACGGGCGAGCCGAGGGCTTCGCGAATTTCGGCCAGACGCATGTATTCGGGACGGAAGTCGTGTCCCCAGAAGCTGACGCAGTGGGCTTCGTCGATCACGAAGAGGTGCGGATGAAGCTGTGGCAGCAGGACGCGGAATGAAGGGGCGGCGAAGCGCTCAGGAGCAACGTAGAGGATACCCTCGAAGCCGGCCCTCACCCTCTCCAGGGTTTCCCGCTGTTGCGACGAATTTTGCGAGCTGTTTAGTAACAATGCCGGAATCGACAAATCATTAAGCTGGTTGACCTGATCGGCCATCAGCGCGATCAGCGGCGATACGACGATGGTCAATCCGCCGAGAGCGACGGCTGGAAGCTGGTAGCAGAGGCTCTTGCCGGCTCCGGTGGGCATGACGCAGACGACATCGTGTCCGGCCAATATGTCGCTGATGACGTCGCGCTGGCTGGGGCGAAAGCGCGCCAGGCGGAATGTTCCGGTGAGCAGCTGGTCAACGGAGTTCATCGCAAGAACCGGCGGCATCGGTGGGCTCAAGAGTGAGTTTACGGCTTCCAGGCCGCTGAGCACCAGACAAGGGGTGAAATTGAACTGTCCTTGCCCGTTTCAAGGTGGGCGGCATGGGCGAGACCGTTGCCGTCAGCAAGGCGACGGAACAGGGCGCCGAGTAACGTCAACGGGCCGGAAGCAATTCCGGCCCGATCTTCATGCGCACTTGGAGTCAAAATGCGCGACTACTTTGCGGAAGCCCGTCCTACAAAGCACGGTAATATCTCCCACGGCTTTTCACACGGTTGTTTCCGAAGCTCACTCGAAAATCCGCGTCCTGTGCTGGTTTCGGCGCTGACGCTCAGAATCTCGTAGTTCAGTGGAAATCCGCCTTTTTTGAGGTACAGCACGGTGTCGCCGCTGCGGTCAGGGGGAATCAGATCGTGGAGGGGAATCTGATCGTCAACCACAAGATCGACTCCGACGATGACCTCCTTAGCCGACAGGTCCTGGAAGCTTCTTAACTCCGGCGTCAGTGGGGAGTACCATTCAACGTCTAATGTAGAGCATGTCAGAAGTAGTCCGGGAGGCGGAGTCCATTCGACGATCCACTTGTCAATGGGGCGCGGCGCCCCTTGGCTGCCGTGTGGGCCGCAATAAGCATAAAATTTCATTCGAGGAGACCCTTGCTCCCTAAAGCTGGGGAATTCCACCTCGATCACTTTTAGATCCGTCAATAGCGTCAGTTGAGACTCTTCGTCTATCGTCGAATCTGGGAATAGCTTCGAATTAGAATGTATCTGCGGTGGGTGAATTTCTTGTCTTGCCAATCGACGAAGATAGGGCTCAACGAGAGGCTGGTGGTTCGGTATCCAGATGTCAACCCGCAGTCTGATGTCACGGGAGAATGGATCCATTATACGGTTGCCTGTGGCGTCAAGCTTCGCTTCGGTCTGGGTCAGCTTTCCGGATATCTTGGCTGATTGCTCAACCTGCTGTTGTAACTCCTCGCCGGTCGTCTTCAGCCTGGCATCTGCATCGGCCACATTCCTATTCAGCTTGTCGAGAACGTCCTGCGTTTTCTTCGCCGCGTCTTTGTCCAGATTTTCCTTGAACCGGTCTGACGATATGCTTATCACGGTTGCAAGAACCAGCAGTGACAAGCCCATGTAGCCCTTACGCGATAGTGCTTTCTTCCCGTCTTTCTCGACTCGAAAGTCTGTCACGGTCGCATAGAACCCATAGAAAGCAGAAAACGTCGCGGCGGCGACCTTGAGCGCGAAGTTGAGCTTCTCCGACAGCATTGCTGCCGAATCGTACCCCTAAGCACCGTCTTCCGCAAACCACACGACGGCAAATAGGCGACGGGCACTCGATCCGAACGGAACCCCTGCTAAACTGAAGGGTTGGCCTCTACTAGGCACCCCATCCATGAGCACACCCGCCTACAAACGCATTGTTCTCAAACTTTCCGGTGAGGCACTGGCGGCTGGCCAGGGCTTCGGCGTGGACAACACCCGCGTGCACGAGATTGCCTCGGAGATCGCCGAAGTACACACCCTTGGCGTCGATATCGCGATCGTGGTGGGTGGTGGCAACTTCTTTCGCGGCGTAGCCGAGCATGCGCAGCACATGGACCGGGTCTCCGCCGACCACATGGGCATGCTGGCGACGGTGATTAACGCGTTG
Source organism: uncultured Acidobacteriaceae bacterium (assembly GCA_963699185.1). Taxonomy (GTDB): domain Bacteria; phylum Acidobacteriota; class Terriglobia; order Terriglobales; family Acidobacteriaceae; genus DASRAA01. The sequence goes on from OY969419.1 coordinate 5,590,253, forward strand.
GCACTGCAGGACGCGCTGGAGAAGAACGGAGCCCAGACGCGGGTGATGAGCGCCATTGAGATGCACGAGGTGGCCGAGCCGTTCATTCGGCGGCGCGCCATCCGGCACCTGGAGAAGGGCCGCGTGGTGGTGTTCGCCGCGGGCACGGGTAATCCGTATTTCTCAACAGACACCGCAGCCTCGCTGCGCGCCATGGAGATTCATGCCGACGCCATATTGAAGGCGACGAAGGTCGACGGCATCTACAGCGCCGATCCGATGAAAGACAAAGACGCCACCAAGTTCGAAGAGATCACCTACATGGACATCCTGAAGCGCGGGCTGAAGGTGATGGACGCGACCGCTATCGCCATGTGCCAGGAGAACAAGCTTCCCATTGTGGTGTTTGACCTCAACAAGCACGGGAACATCAAGCGGGTAGTGCTGGGCGAGCAGGTGGGGTCGCTGGTGTATCAGGGGACGGATTAATCCTGCGATGACCTTCCCACCCTATCGCCAAAGGACGGCGATAAGAGTGGGGCACCCAGAGAAACCTTCTCGACATGCGGGTTTATAATCGTGCGTTTGCGACATCATCATCACACTCATTAAGGCGGACTAGATATGGCACAAATCTCGATGGCAGCGCTTCCCGCACTCAAAGATAGCTTCGCTCAGCTCAAGACACGCATGGACAAAGCGGTGGAAGATTTCCGCAAGGAGATGACTTCGACGCGCACTGGCCGCGCGTCGGTCCACATGCTGGATGGCGTGATGGTCGAGGCGTACGGCTCGCAGATGCCGTTGAACCAACTAGCGAATGTGAGCGCGCCCGAACCGCAATTGATCACCGTGCAGCCTTGGGACGTGAGCCAGATCGGTGCGATTGAGAAGGCCATCCGCAGTGGCGATCTCGGCCTGAATCCGATGAATGACGGCAAGCTCGTGCGCGTGCCGGTGCCTGCGCTCACCGAAGATCGGCGAAAAGAAATGGTCAAACACCTGCACAAAGTGCTGGAGGAACACCGTACCGCGGTTCGCAACATACGCCGCGATGGTAATGACTCGATCAAGAAGGCCATGAAGGACAAGAAGATCACCGAAGACGAGGAGCGCGGCGCGATGGAGAATCTGCAGAAACTTACGGACGACGAGATCAAGAAGATGGAAGAAATGGCCAAGGGCAAAGAGAAGGAAGTGATGTCGGTGTAGTCACCGGGTTGTCGGTTTTGAATGGGACGGGGCGGCTAGAGCTGCTCCGTTTTTGTTGCACCAAAGATTTGTAGCGATCGAAGAAAATGCAGGTTCCTTCGGCTTCGCTCAGGACAAGCTCTTCGACTCGGACGCGCGCCCTTTTGGCGCGTCCTCGCTCAGGATGACAGAGTTGTTGAGTGCTTGCGCTGCGTCCGTAACTACAGCAACATGGAGGCATGCTGCTCGATCTGGGCGATCTGAGTGTACGGTCATGGCGCAAGGGCGATCTGCCGGCGCTGCTGCGCCACGCCAACAATCCAAAGGTCGCAAACAACTTGCGCGACCAGTTTCCCCATCCCTATACGCGGCATGACGGCATCGATTTCCTGGACTACGCGCGCGCGCAGGATCCGGAGTGCTCGTTTGCGATCGAGTACGGTGGGGATGTGGTCGGAGGCGTGGGATTTCATGTGGGACGCGACATCAGCCGGATCAGCGCGGAGATGGGCTACTGGCTGGGCGAAGAGTTCTGGGGCAGGGGTCTGGCAACGCGCGCGGTCACGGCCGCGTCAGAGTGGGCGTTTGATAGTTACAGGCTGACCCGGGTATACGCCTTCGTGTTCTCCCACAACGTGGCATCGATTCGGGTGCTGGAGAAGTCGGGGTTTGAGCGCGAAGGGTTGTTGCGGCGCAGCGCGATCAAGAACGGTGTTGTGATCGATCAGTTCTTGTTTGCGAAGGTGCGGTGACAAACCGGGACCCCGCCCCTTCGACTGCGCTAGGGCAGGCTCTACCCTCCGCTTCGCTACGGATCGAACGCGGCACGCCGGCGCGAACCCTTCGACAAGCTCAGGGCAGGCTCTGGGGCACGCAGAATCCCACCCGATCGCCAAAGGCGGGCGATAAGCCACCCCACCGAGCGCTAGAGCATTTTCGATTTAAGTATATACATACCCGGAAGAGGAGAAGTAGTTGGCGCACTCCTTGGGGGAGAAGCTGGCAAGCAATTGGCCGAACTCATCCCAGAGCGCATCGGTGGTGCGGGGGGCGGCTTTGCGGAGTAGGGCCTTGAGCTTGGCGAAGAGTTTCTCGATAGGATTCAGGTCAGGGGAATAGGGCGGTAAGTAGAGCGGAGAGGCCCCGGCCGCGACGATGGCCTCGCGCACCCCGGCCACTTTGTGGCTGCTGAGATTGTCCGCGATCACCACATCCCCAGGGGTGAGGCTTGGACACAAGAAGCTGCGCACGTAGGCCAGAAAGATCTCCCCGTCCATGGGTCCATCGGTGAGCATCGGCGCGGTCAGTTGCTGGTGACGTAAAGCGGCCACAAAGGTAGTCGTTTCCCAATGGCTGAGGGGCGCTGAGGCAAGGCAGCGCTGGCCTCGGGAGGCACGTCCATAGCGGCGCGTCATATTGGTGGAGATCCAGGTTTCATCAATAAACACCAGCTTGGCAAGATCCATGCCGGGCAGCGCCTCAGTCCAGGCGCGGCGCGCGGCTTGCACGTCCTCGCGCTCTTGCTCGCTGGCGTGCAGGGTTTTTTTTGAAGCTGAGATTCCATTTGTTCAACTGATGCCACAAGGCGCCGAGCTTAATTGCAACCCCTCGCTCACCCAGTCGTTGCTGCATCTCGGCTAACGTGAGATCGGGCTCGGCCTTGATCCAAGCCCGCAGCACCGCTTCCAGTCCTGCCAGCCTTGAGCGGCGATGGCCGCCGATGGCATAACTGTTGCGCTCGCCTCTCTGTCGCAGCCGATCCCGCACCTGATAGACCCATACCCGACTGACCTCAAAGCGGCGCGCAATCTCCGTCGGACGCTCTCCCCGATCCAGCGCCCGCAACACCCGCTCCCGTAAATCCTGGGAATACGATTGCATCCCATGCCTCTCCTTTGCCGGCAGAAGCATTATCGCATAAAATGTATATACTTAAATTAGAAATGCTCTAGGGTTTGCGGCGGAAGATAAGTTCGATGAGGCCGTAGAGGACGAGGCAGATCCAGGCGTCGATCAGCAGGCCCCAGTCGAGACGGTAAGGTTCGTGACGCGCGGCCGGAGGCAGGTGTGGCATCAGGACGAAGAAGTAGAACAGGCTGCCGAGCACGACGGCGGCGAATTGCTTAAGGAGGCGGGGGAGCATCGGAAGACAGTTTCAAGTTTCGAGTTTCAAGTTGCAAGAAAAAGCAACCACGGATTCACACGGGTGACACAGATAGGACCCGGAAGAAGAAGGAGAGCTATTTTTGATCAATCGTGTGTCGCTCATCCGTACGGATTGTATTGCCCACTGGAATGCTTGGTCCCACCCTTTCCCAAAAGATGGGAAAGGATGGGGCACCCAGAGCGTTCGTGGTACCAACGAAATACAGATCCCGCGACTCGGACACGCTCTTTCGGCGCGTCCTCGCTCAGGATGCCGGATTCGGGTGAGTTTTATGAGGCAGCCTGAGATATGTCGCGAGGGTTCCCACCCTATCGCCAAACCCGGGCGATAGGATGGGGCACCCAGTTCTCTGAGTTACCATCGCAGTGTGCTCGATCTCTCGACCAACGTGCAGTACGTGAAGGGGATTGGGCCGCGGATTGCCGAGATGCTGCTGGAGAAGGGCATCTCGACGGTCGAGGACCTGCTGTACTATCTGCCGTTTCGGTATGAAGACAGGCTGAATCCGCGGGGCATTGGCGAGTTGCGCGCGGGCGAGATGGCGAGTGTGATCGCCGAGGTGCGCGGATCGGGATTATTTCGCACGCGGCGCATGCCCATCTTCGAGATGACAGTGGGACAGGGACGGAGCACGCTGAAGTGCATCTGGTTCAACGCCACCTACCTGCAGGGCAAGTTTCGCGCGGGGCAACTAGTGGCGCTTTACGGAAAGGTCGAGGCGTCAACACGCGGTGAAGATCGGCTGCAAATCATGCAGCCGCAGTTCGAAATTCTGCACGATCCCACGGAAAACGGCACCGGGACCAACGAAGAAGATCGCAAGTGGCAGACGCTCGAGACCGGGCGCATCGTTCCCATTTACGAAACCGCAGGCAAAGGCAAACTGACAGCGCGATGGTTTCGCCGCATCATTCACGGCATGCTGGAGCAGCTCGACCAGGATGTGGCCGACGCGATTCCGCGGGTGGTGCGCGGGCGCAGGGGGCTGATCGATCGCAAGCCTGCGTTCTGGCAGGCGCACTGGCCGGAGGTTGGCGAGAGCCTTGCGATGCTGCAGTCGGCGCGCACTCCTGCGCACCTCCGGCTGATCTTCGAGGAGCTGTTCTTTCTGGAGCTGGGAGTGGAGTTGAAGCGGCGCAAGATGCGGGCGCAGACGGGCGTGAGCTTCCAGATCAACGACCAGGTGCGCGCGGCGGTGAAGCGGATTCTGCCGTTTCATCCCACCGGGGCACAGAAGCGGGTGCTAAAAGAGATTGTCGATGACATGCGCGAGCCCGCGCCGATGCGACGGCTGCTGCAGGGCGATGTGGGCTCGGGCAAGACCATCGTGGCGTTTGAGGTGGCGGTGATCGCCATCGAGAACGGATACCAGGTGGCGCTGATGGCTCCCACGGAGATTCTGGCGACGCAGCACTACCTGTCGGCGCGGAGGATTCTGGAGCAGGCAGGATATCGCATCGTGCTGCTTACGGGCTCGCAGGAGTCGAGCCGCAAGAAACACACGCGCCGCCACATCGCGCAGGGCAACGCGCAATTAGTGATCGGCACGCATGCGCTGATCCAGGAGTCGGTGGGGTTCGACAAGCTGGGGCTGGTGATCGTGGATGAGCAGCACCGTTTTGGCGTGATGCAGCGCTTCCGGCTGATGAAGAAGACGGGCGAAGCGGAGCCAGACGTGCTGGTGATGACGGCGACGCCGATTCCGCGAACGCTGGCGCTGACGCTGTACGGCGACTTGGACACCAGCGTGCTGGACGAGTTGCCGCCAGGACGGACTCCGATCAAGACGCGGCGCGTGGGCGATGATGCGGCGGAGCAGGTGTGGGAGTTCGTGCGCAAGCAGGTGAAGGCCGGGCGGCAGGCGTATGTGGTGTATCCGGTGATTGAAGAAGGGGCAATGCCACCCCATCAAGCGCAAAACCGGCGCTTGCCGGGGACCCCGGTCGCGGGTGAGCTTAAGGCCGCCATTAAGATGCACGACCAGTTGCGCAAACGCGATTTGGCAGGGCTGCGCGTGGGCCTGCTGCACGGCCGCATGAGCGCCGACGAAAAAGACGCAACCATGGCGAGCTTTCAGCGAGGCTCGATTGACGTGCTGGTGGCGACGACGGTGATTGAAGTGGGAGTAGATGTTCCCAACGCCAGTGTGATGGTGGTGGAGCATGCGGAACGGTTTGGGCTGTCGCAACTGCATCAGTTGCGGGGTAGGATTGGGCGCGGCGCGGCGCAGTCGTATTGCGTGTTGATGACCGGCGGAAAGGTTTCTCCGGAGGCGGAAGAGCGGCTGGCGGCGATGGTACGCACGCAGAACGGTTTCGACATTGCGGAGTTGGACTTGCAACAACGCGGGCCGGGAGAGTTTTTCGGGACAAAGCAGGCGGGCATGCCGAATTTTCGGGTGGCGAATTTGCTGCGCGATCGTGACATCCTGGAGCTGGCGCGGAACGAGGCTCGCGCGGTGTTGGAAGGGCCGAACGAGCAAATTACTCAACAGGAGATTGCGAATGCGGTGATGCATTTGCGGAGTCACTGGAATCGCAGATATGGGTTGGTGGAGGTCGGGTGAAAAACTGGTTGGTGCCTGTCAATAGCAACTAGTGACTAGCCACCAGCAATGGGCGGTCAGCTATGGGTCCATAATGTATGATCTCGGTGGTCATTCCAGGCTCCGGGACTTTTTGCAGCATAAATTCGGAGGAAAAGATGACGAAGACAGCAGTGGGCTTGTTCAAGGACAAGGGCGCAGCGGATCGAGCGGTGCGAGCGCTGGAAGCGGCAGGTTTCCCGGCGACGGATATTCGGGCCTTGGGCGAACCGCTCGATATGCCGACTAGAGATGCGTTGAGCACTCCGCGCACTGATTTTGAAGTGGCACTGGGGCGCGACCTTGAGACGATGGGCGCCTCGGAGGCGCACGTGGCGGGTTATGTGGCGGGAGTACGGCGCGGCGGAGTAGTTGTGTTTGCAACGGGCCCGGGGGACAAGGCGGATGGGGCTGTAGGAATCATGAACAGCAGCGGGGCTGCAGGCATCGAGGAAGTAGGTGGCGACAATGTGAAGCTGCCTAGCGCGAGCCAGGCCGTTGGTGTTCCCGATCGCGACACTACGGTTTTGACGGGTCGGGAACCGTCTCCCGCGGGCGGTGCGCAACTGTTCGTCTGGTAGTTGATTCGCGCTGTCGAAGGCCTTTCGATCGCGACGTGCCCCGTTCTTTCCGGACGGGGCATTCGTTCATTGGCGATCGGTGTGGGGAACTTTCTCAAGGAACACATATGCCACTCGTGAAGGAAAAACATGAATCACGCTCAAGAGATATTGCAGACATTGACGGAACATTTCGCGACGACCGCAAACGTAAAGCAGGTTTTCGGCGATCCGATAGAAACCCAGGGCAGAACCATCGTGCCAGTGGCGCGGGTAATGTACCACGTCGGATCGGGATGGGGCGGACGGAGGCTGGAAGCTGCCGAAGGCGGAATGGGTGGGGGCGGAGGCGGCGGAGCGGTGATCGCTTTGCCGGTGGGCGTGCTGGAAGTGACTCCGGAAGGAGTGCGCTTCGAACGGTTCAATAGCCTAAGACGGGCGGGAATTCTCGCCGGCGCCGGCTTTCTGCTTGGATTGGCGCTGGGAGCATTCCGGTCTTCGAAGTAGGGAAATAGCTGCAGCTTGAGTCGAACGGAATAGAAGTAGAATCTCGAATGCCGTGGTGAGTTCTATCAGCACTCAACAGGATCAGTTTCGTTTACTGCCGTCGATCGACGAGCTGCTGCGCCGCGTCGACATGCAGGCTACAGCGGCGCGCGAGGGCCATGCGGCTACGGTTGCGGCGGCGCGGGGCTTGCTGGATGAGCTGCGTTTGCGGATAGCGCGGGGCAAAATGACGGAAGAGCAAATTGCGGCGGCGTTGGAGGATGCTCCGGGCCAGATCGAGCGGAGATTGCAGGAGGCGATGGCGTATTCGCTGCGTCCGGTGATTAACGCGACAGGAGTGATTCTGCATACCAACCTGGGGCGTGCGCCTTTGAGCGGCGACGCATTGCAACATGTGGTGGAAGTGTCGCAGGGGTACTCCAACGTTGAGCTTGATCTGGCGACGGGTGAGCGCGGGAAGCGCGATATCCACGTAGATCGGCTGTTTGCTCGCGTTTTTGGCGAGATCGGGCGCGAGGTTGCGACCATCGTGGTCAACAACAATGCGGCCGCGGTGCTGCTCACACTGAATGCACTGGCCGAGGGCGGCGAGGTCATCGTGTCGCGCGGCGAGTTGGTGGAGATTGGTGGGTCGTTCCGCATTCCGGATGTGATGGCGAAGTCGGGAGCGGTGTTGCGTGAGGTGGGGACGACGAACCGCACGCGCATCAGCGATTACGAGCAGGCGATGAATGAGCGGACGAAGCTGCTGCTAAGGGTGCACCGCTCGAACTTTGAGATTACGGGATTCACGGAGCAGCCGTCGCTGGAAGAGTTGGCGGCGCTGGGGCGGAAACATAATGTTCCGGTGATGGAAGACCTGGGCAGCGGAGATATTTTCGACCTGCCATCGGTTGGCGTGCGAGGTGAGCCGACCATCGCGGCCTCGCTGCGCGCGGGTGTAGATGTCGTCACGTTCAGCGGCGACAAATTGCTGGGCGGTCCGCAGGCGGGGCTGATCACGGGCAGTCGCGAACTGGTGGCGAAGGTCAGGGGGAACCCGCTGTTTCGCGCGCTGCGAGTGGACAAGATGTTTTATGCCGCGCTGGAAGCGACGCTGCTGGCGTACCTGCGCGAGGATTATGACTCGCTGCCGGCGCTGCGCATGATGCGGTTGACGGAAGAGCAGATCGACGATCGCGCGGAACATATGATGCGGAGGCTGCACATCGGGAATCCGCGGCTGGAGATTGAGGTGGTGGCGACGCGCTCGGTGATTGGAGGTGGGTCGGCTCCGGGGGCTACGCTGGCGAGTAGGGCGCTGGCGGTGTCATCGCCCGAGATGGGCGCGGATGCGATGGCGCAGAAGTTGCGGGAGTGGGAGACGCCGATCGTTGCGAGAGTGGAAGAGGGGCGGGTGCTGCTGGATTTGCGGACGGTGGAGCCGGAGCAGGATGCGGTGATTGTGGAGGCGCTGGGGGCATTGTAGGGCGCTTGTAGATGCATCCGCTGGCTCCCCGCCCTATCGCCAAAAACGGGCGATAAGGGTGGGGCACCCAGCGAGTTTCAAGGCCCCGCCCTACCGCCAAAAGAAGGCGGTAGAACGGGGCACCCACTTCAGAGAGAAGCGCTGGCACGATCTTGTGGCAACGATTTACACCATTGGACATTCGACCCGTTCGCTGGACGAACTTGTGGCAGCGCTGCAAGGACATGGCATCGCCACGCTGGTCGATATTCGATCGTTTCCCATGTCGCGGCGGTTGCCGCACTTCAATCGCGAATCGTTGGAGCGGGAATTGCCGTCGCACGGCATCACCTACGTGTGGATGAAGGATCTGGGCGGGAGACGCAAGAAGACGCGCGACGATTCGGCGAATGTTGGGCTGCGCAACGAATCGTTCCGCAATTACGCGGATTACATGATGACGGACGAGTTCGCCTCGGTGATTGACCGGTTGCTGGAGATCGCTGATCGCGAGAAGACGGCGATCATGTGCGCCGAGCGGGTGTACTTTCAGTGCCATCGGATGTTGGTGAGCGATTACCTCGTGGCCCACGGGCAGACCGTATTGCATATCGACGATGAGAAGCGTCCGGCGAGACCGCACACGCTGATGGCGGAGGCGCGGCTGGTGGAAGGAAAGCTCGTGTACGACGCGCAGCGATTGTTCTGAAGATTGAGACCACGTTACAACTAGCGATGGTCCCTCGTTTGCGCTGGGCGCTCGAATCCCGCTATCCTCAAAAAATACCTATGAAAAGAGCCGTTTTTCGCGAACGAAACAATGGATACTACCGCGTTCTGCATACTCCGATTTGGATCTGGGTGTTCTGGGTGCTGCCGGGATGGCCGCTCACCTATGACCTGTACACGCACGGGCCGGACCATCGGCATTGGATTTGGCTGGCGGTGGTCGCAGTGGTTGTGGCGTGGCGTGGGTGGCTGGGGCGCATGCCGGGATGCGAGGAGCGGCCGTACATCCATTATTACGGCGTGCATCAGCCAAACCTGCCGTACCGGGTGGTGTGTTATACCGCGGCGTGGATCGACATATTGGTCCCGTTTGCGCTGAACGTTGCGGGGCTGGTGGTCGCTTCAGTTACGGGCACCTGGATGCTGAAGGACATGTACCAGTACGGCTACTATTCACTGGCGGCGCTGGTCGTGCTGGGGACGGCCCTGAATATGACGCCGCGGGCGAAACGGGACACTTTTGGCGAGGGCGCGGAGCGGGCGTGGTTCTATATTGCGATCTGGACGGTGGTGCCGACGCAGGTGGTCAATTGGGCCGCGTGGCGGCTGGGAAAATATATGGGATTAGAACCGCTGGCGTTGGCGCGAACGCGGCTGGCGGTGTGCCTGGTCTCGACTTTATTTTTCTTCCTGCTAGGGTACGCGTCGAAGCTGCCAAGAACGCAGCGGTATTACACAGGTGTGGCGGCAGCGGGAGTTTAGGAAGTAATCAGCAATCAGCAACAAGCCGTCCGGACGTCGCAGGTAGCTGGTAGCTCGTGACTCGTAAAGTTGAGGCACAGGAAGGTGAAGACTGGAACGGGAGAGACGAACCGAGCAAGCAGTGCCGGCCATGTCTGTGTCGTTGGGGTGTGATTTCGGTGGATGCCCGCCTTTGAGGATGCCGACCGTTATAGGCCTGGTCTTGAATAGTGGCCATACTGCTAAGGTGGTACTCGAACGCTTGACGTCTGACAAAGACCGACTGATGGATGGAAAGCAGCGGCTCGGCCCTCAGGATTGAGTTTGACTGCGGGGATCGGAAGCTTGTGCTCGCGGGGTCGGAAGCCGGATGCGCCGCGGAGGAAAGCTCCGCAGAATAAGAAAGGCGGCTCGCTCTAGCGAACCGCCTCATAAACCGAACTTGCGCTCGAATGTTTAGACAGCCTGTACGTTCTCGGCCTGCCAGCCCTTCGGTCCCTTAACTACGTTGAACTGAACGGTCTGACCTTCCTGCAGGCTGCGGAAGCCGCCTGCCTGGATGGCAGAGTAGTGAACGAATACGTCTTCGCCGTTCTGACGGCTAATGAAGCCGTAGCCCTTCGCGTCATTGAACCACTTAACTGTTCCTTGTTCCATGGTGATGCTTGTTCCTTCAAATTGATGTAGCTACAATTCGACCGGATTGTGGTGCAGGCAGGGATGCTGCAGGTACTGCTGCGTACAACGTCGATCAATCGAGCAACTTAATCATAGCAAACGCATGGCAAAAGACCAACAATTTTGTAGGCGGGGCTCAGGTGACTCGGGCCGTTAGTTCTAGAAGTAGTTCAAAATCATATAAATAGGACTGTTCGCGGTCGATAGTAGCGCCATTCCCCATATGGGAATCGCGGGGCTGGGGTGCTGTATGGTGATGGCATGATCGTGGGAAGCGGCATCGACATCGCAGAGGTGGACCGCATTGCACAGTCGATTGCGCGGTTTGGAAGACGCTTTACGGAGCGTATTTTCACGGCGGATGAGATCCAATATTGCGAGTCGAAAGCCAACAAGGCGGAGCGCTATGCCGCACGGTTTGCCGCCAAAGAAGCTGGCATGAAGGCAATCGGAACCGGGTGGAGCCGGGGCGTGCGATGGCAGGATATAGAGGTGCGACGACTGCCAGGTGGAAGGCCAACGGTTACGTTCCATGGGCGGGCTGGGGAGATTTTTACAAAGCTCGGCGCTGTCAGGGCCCACTTGTCGATTACGCACACGAAGGAAACCGCGATGGCGTTTGTGATTCTGGAGAGCGAGTAAAACGAGTCAAAGAAGTTTCGAGTTTCAAGTTTCGAGTTTCGGGAGAGCGGAACACGGCACTTGGGTGCTTGAGGATTAGTTGCAGTGGTTCCCGCCCTATCGACCAAAATGCGGTCGATAGAACGGGGCACCCGAAAAACGGTTTCAAGTTTCGAGTTTCAAAATCTGACTTAATGTGGCGCTTGGCCGGGGGACCCGATGTAGTTTTGTTGTGATTCACAACAATGAACGGGTGCGGGAACAGAGATTTTCACAGAATGAAAGCGTAAGGAGCGCAGCACGAATTGTTTGCTTGCAATGCGGTTCACCTGAGTTGTTATAATCACGCACTTGGGTGATATGGGTCACACCCGATCAGGTCGTAGACTACAGGACTGCACGAGCCCGGCGCCGAACGGGGAAATCGGCTCCTTACCCGCAACACTGGAAAGCTTCGTACATGGCACAAATTTTTCATCGAAGTGCGAATAGCCTTTCGCGGCTGTCGATTCTCGCAGTAGTGGTGGTGGTCACCGTCCTGCTGACGGTGGCGTGGGAAATGCAAGAAGCGCCGTACGTTACCTACCAGGGCGTGCGCCAGTCGCAGCCGGTACCGTTCAGCCACCAGCACCACAATGCCGGGCTGGGGATTGACTGCCGGTATTGCCACACCTCGGTTGAGCAGTCGAGTTACGCGGGCATCCCTCCGACCAAGACCTGCATGAACTGCCACTCGCAGATCTGGACGAATGCGGCGCTGCTTGAGCCGGTGCGTGAAAGCTACCGCACGGGTAACTCGCTGCTCTGGACCAAGGTGAACTACCTGCCGGATTACGTTTATTTCAACCACAGCATTCACGTGAACAAGGGCGTGGGCTGCCTGAGCTGTCACGGGCCGGTCAACAAGATGCCGCTGCTGTATCAGGAGTCGAACATGCGGATGTCGTGGTGCCTGGAATGTCACCGTGCGCCGGAGAAGTTCCTGCGGCCGAAGGACCAGGTTTTTAACATGAACTATGAGCAGCCATCGGAGCTGCATCCCGTGAAATTGGCCGATGGCACGGCGTACACCGACCAGCTTGCGCTGGGTTCGGCACTGAAGACGCAGTACAACGTTCGTACGGTGCAGGACATAACGAGTTGCAACACTTGCCATCGGTAGAGAGTTGCCAGTTGCCGGTTGTCAGTTGGCAAAGCGGAGAATCGGCGCTCACGTGGGCCGGTTACAGTTTTAAGGAAGCGTCGAGTTCGAAGCGATGCTAAGACGGAATGAATAGCGAAACCGACGAGAAGATGGATAAAGAGAGCCAAAATAAGCCCGAGGCGGTCTGTCCCAGCAAGCTGGAGCTGGCGGAAGTTCGCGACAAGCTGGCGCGAACCAAGAGCGGCCCACAGTACTGGCGGAGCCTGGAAGAACTGTCGCAGACCGACGGATTCTTCGAGATGGTGCACCGCGAGTTTCCCCGGCAGGCGTCGGTATGGCCGGAGGGAGCGTCGCGCCGCGACTTCATGAAGCTGATGACGGCTTCGATGGCGCTGGCTGGGTTGTCGGCGTGCGTGAAGCAGCCGGTGGAGCCCATCGTTCCTTATGTGCGGCAGCCGGAGCCGATCACGCTGGGAGTTCCGCTGTTCTTTGCCAGCGCCATGCCATTCGGCGGATATGCGACGCCGGTGCTGGTTGAGAGCCACGAGGGAAGGCCGACCAAAGTTGAGGGCAACCCGGACCATCCGGCAGGGACCGGCAGCGATGTTTACGCTCAGGCGTCGATTCTCGACATGTACGACCCCGACCGTTCGCAAGTGGTTTCGTACACCGGGGAGATTCGGGCGTGGAGCGACTACACGACGGCGATCCAGGGGCCGTTGAACTCGCAGAAGGCGATGCAGGGCGCGGGCTTGCGCATTCTGACTCGCACGGTGAGCTCGCCAACGCTGGCGGCGCAGATCAATGCAGTGCTGGCGGCGTATCCCGAGGCTAAATGGGTGCAGTACGACCCGCTGAATCGCGACAACGCTCGCGCTGGCGCGCAAATGGCGTTTGGGCAGTACGTCGAGACGCGTTACGCACTGGACAAAGCAGACACGATTCTTTCGCTGGACGGCGATTTTCTTTCCAGTGGATACCCGGGATTTGTGCTGTACGCCCGGCAGTTCGCCGGGCGCCGCAGTCCTGATCTTAAAGAGAAGATGTCGCGCTTCTACATGGTGGAGAGCACGCCCACCAACACGGGCGGCAAGGCCGACCATCGTTTGCCGGTGCGGGCATCGGAAGTGGAGCAGGTGGCGCGGGCCATCGCCGCCGGATTAGGCGTCGGAAGCGGAACGGCCAAGCCAGAGCAGCAAAAGTTCGTGGCCGCGCTGGTGAAAGACCTGCAGGCGCACAAGGGTGCAGCGGTGGTGATCCCGGGAGACAACCAGCCTGCGGCGGTGCATGCTCTTGCGCACGCCATGAACCAGGCGCTGGGCGCGGTGGGAACGACGGTTTTCTACACCGATCCGGTGGAAGCCAAGCCGCAAGACCAGATGGCCGCGCTGAAGGAACTGGTCGGCGACATGAATGCCGGCAAGGTTGACTTGCTCATGATCGTGGGCGGCAACCCGGTATATGACGCTCCCGCGGATTTGAAGTTCGGGGATGCGATGGGCAAGGTCCAGTTGCGCGTGCAGCACAGCGCATATCAGGACGAAACCACCGACTTCGTGCACTGGCACATCAACGCCGCGCATTACCTGGAGCAGTGGGGAGATGTGCGTGCCATCGACGGGACGGCAACGATCGTCCAGCCACTGATCGCTCCGCTGTACGACGGCAAGAGTGAGTACGAGTTCATGGAGGCGATCGCGGGTTCGTCTGCTACCTCGGGCTATGAGATCGTGCGCAAGTACTGGCAAGGCAAAATGACGGGAGATTTCGAAACGTCGTGGCGCAAAGCGCTGCACGACGGCTTCGTCGCAGGCACAACGCTCCCGGCGAAGGCTGTGGCGGCCAAGGGCAGCGTTCCGGCCGCGGGTGCGGGTGCGAGCGGCGGGATGGAAGTGATGTTCCGGCGCGATCCTACGATTTACGACGGAACGTTCGCGAACAATGCTTGGCTGCAGGAGACTCCCAAGCCGATGACGCAGATCTGCTGGGACAATGCCGTGCAGATGAGCGTGAAGACCGCCGAGAAGCTCGGGCTTAAGACCGAAGACATCGTCGAGATCGATGTGAATGGCCGCAAGGTGAAGGGCGGACTGTGGCGCACGCCCGGACACCCTGATGATGCGGTCACGGTGTTCCTGGGCTACGGGCGCAGTAAGAGCGGGCGTGTAGGAACGGACGTGGGCTTCAATGGCTACGCGCTGCGCAACAGTGACGCGCCGTACTTCGTCAGCGGCAAGGTCACGAAGGTCGGTGACGGCTACGGGTTTGCCAATCCGCAGGGCTGGCAGTATATCGACCAGTCGGGGATTCCGGGCGCGGAAGACATGAGCGACCGGCACATCGTCCGCAAGGCGACGCTGGAAGACTTCATCAAGAACCCGAACTTCGCGCACGAAGGGATTGAAGCGCCGGCGCCAGAGTTTTCGCTTTATACCGCCGTTGGGGGCGGCCCGCTTTACCAGTACACGGAAGCCAAGTGGGGCATGGCGATTGACATGAACTCCTGCATTGGCTGCAAGACGTGCGTGGTGGCGTGCCAGGCGGAGAACAACATTCCGGTGGTGGGCAAGGAGCAGGTGATGCGCGGCCGTCACATGAACTGGCTGCGCGTGGACGTGTATTACGAAGGCGGGACAGAGAATCCGTCGGCATATTACCAGCCGATTCCGTGCCAGCAGTGCGAGAACGCTCCGTGCGAAGTGGTTTGTCCGGTGGGCGCGACGGTGCACTCGACCGAAGGCCTGAACGACATGGTGTACAACCGCTGCGTCGGCACGCGCTACTGCTCGAACAACTGTCCGTACAAGGTGCGGCGCTTCAACTTCCTGTTGTGGCAGGACTGGGAGACGCCGCAGTACAAGATGATGCGGAACCCGGAAGTGAGCATCCGCAGCCGCGGCGTCATGGAAAAGTGCACGTATTGCGTACAGCGCATCACGCATGGCCGCATCACCGCCGAGAGAGAAAACCGCAAGGTGAAGGACGGAGAGATCATCACCGCCTGTCAGCAGGCATGCCCGGCGGGAGCGATCACCTTTGGCAACCTGAACGATCCGGAGAGCCGGGTATCGAAGTTGCGGGCCGATCAGCGCAATTACGGCCTGCTGGAAGATTTGAACACGCGTCCTCGCACCACCTACATGGCGGTGGTGTTGAACCCCAATCCTGAACTCGAGAAGTCGGAG
Source organism: uncultured Acidobacteriaceae bacterium (assembly GCA_963699185.1). Taxonomy (GTDB): domain Bacteria; phylum Acidobacteriota; class Terriglobia; order Terriglobales; family Acidobacteriaceae; genus DASRAA01. The sequence goes on from OY969419.1 coordinate 5,605,786, forward strand.
CAGAGCTAGATGGCGGGAGTAGAGGAAAAGAACGTGGCATTGCTGGATGAGCCGCCGGTATTAGCGCCGGGCCAGACGTTCGACTCGGTGACCGACACGATCACCGACATCGTCTTGAAGCGGCCGATCGGACTGGGTTGGCTGGCTGGCTTGGCTGTTGGCATGACGTTGCTGGCGATACTCGGCATGGCTGTCACCTACCTGTTCCTGCGCGGCGTCGGCATCTGGGGTATCGAGATCCCGGTGGCGTGGGGCTTCGCCATCATCAACTTTGTGTGGTGGATCGGTATCGGCCACGCGGGCACTCTGATCTCGGCCATCCTGCTGCTGTTCAAGCAGACATGGCGCAATTCGATCAATCGTTTTGCAGAGGCGATGACGCTGTTCGCGGTGGCCTGCGCCGGAATGTTTCCGCTGCTGCACATGGGCCGTCCGTGGCTCGGGTACTGGATGTTCCCGTATCCGAACACCATGGGCGTGTGGCCGCAGTTCCGCAGCCCGCTGGTGTGGGACGTCTTCGCGGTCTCGACGTACGCGACGATCTCTGCGGTGTTCTGGTTCGTGGGACTGGTGCCGGATTTCGCCACCATGCGCGAGCAGGCGACGAACCGCTGGGCGCGTATGGTCTATGGAATGCTGTCGCTAGGCTGGCGCGGCTCGGCGCGGCACTGGACGCGGTACGAGGCACTGTACATCCTGCTGGCGGGCATCTCGACGCCGCTGGTGCTCTCGGTGCACACGGTGGTCAGCTTCGATTTTGCGATTGCCATCGTTCCCGGGTGGCATACGACTATCTTCCCGCCCTACTTCGTGGCGGGCGCGATCTATTCCGGATTTGCCATGGTGCTGGTGCTGGCGATCCCCATCCGCAAGTATTACGGGCTGGAAGGCATGATCACCATGCGCCACCTGCAGAACTCGGCGAAGATCATGCTGGCAACCGGGCTGATCGTCGCCTACGGCTACTTCTTCGAGACGTTCATCGGAATGTACAGCGGATCGACTTATGAACGATTCATGCTGCACAACCGCTGGTTTGGACCATACGCTGCGTTCTACTGGTCGCTCATCCTTTTGAACATTCTGCTTCCGCAGATTCTGTGGTGGCCGAAGATCCGTTCGAGCACGACGTGGCTGTTCGGAATTTCGCTAGTAGTGCTGGTGGGCATGTGGCTGGAGCGCTTCGTCATCATCGTGACCAGTCTGCATCGCGACTACCTGCCATCGTCGTGGGGCCATTACGTGCCGACGCGGTGGGACTGGGCAACCTATTTCGGAACGATCGGACTGTTTACGACGGCGATCTTTATCTTCATCCGCATCGCGCCGGCCATTTCGATTTTTGAAATACGCATGCTGCTGCCGCAGGCGGAGGTGAAGGAATGAGCCACGCGATCGCGGCGCCTACTCTCTATGGCTTGATGGTTGAGTTCGAAACACCGACCGAACTGGTGAATGGGTGCAAGGCCGCTTACGCCGAGGGCTACCGCGAGATGGACGCCTATAGCCCGTTTCCGATCGAAGAGGTAAGCGAGGCCATTGGATTTCACAAATCGGCGGTGCCGCTGGTGGTGCTGCTAGGCGGAATTCTCGGCGGGACGTCGGGATTCGCGCTGCAATACTGGATCAACGTGATTGCATATCCGCTAAATATTGGCGGCAAGCCGTATGACTCGTGGCCGGCGTTCATCGTTCCGACGTTCGAGATGACAATTTTGTTTGCCGGACTGTGCGGGATGTTCGGCATGTTTGCGCTGAACGGGCTGCCGCAGCCGTATCACCCGGTGTTCAATGTGGACAAGTTCTCGGCGGTGACGCGCGACAAGTTCTTTTTGTGCGTCGAGGCGACCGATCCAAAATTCGACCTGGTAGGCACCCAACAATTCATGCAGAGTCTTAAGCCGCTTTCGATTTCGGAGGTGCCGCATTAATCGGCCAGCTCAATTCGATTTTCGGCAACCTTCGGTGCGGGTACGCCATGCTTCGGCGCTGCTGTTGGCAGCGGCGGCGTTGTTGCTGCTGGCGGGATGCCGCGCTGACATGCAGAACCAGCCGTACAAGCGTCCCTTGGCGGAGAGCGATTTTTATGCCGACCATCGCTCGGCCCGTCCGCTGGTGGAAGGAGTTGTGGCGCGCGGAGATTTGCGCGCGGACACATACTTCTATACCGGCAAGATCGGCCAGGAGGATGGCAACTTCATGCCCTTCCCGGTGACGGCCGAAGTGATGGCGCGCGGACAGCAACGCTTCAACATTTATTGCTCGCCGTGCCACGGCGAGGCGGGTGACGGCAACGGCATGATCGTGCAGCGCGGATTGAAGCGGCCTCCTTCGTATCACAATGACCGGCTGCGGAAGGCGCCCATCGGCTACTTCTTCGACGTGATGACCAACGGATTCGGCGCCATGCTGGACTACTCGCAGCAGGTTTCTCCGCAGGACCGCTGGGCGATTGCGGCTTATATTCGAGCGCTGCAATTGAGCCAGGGCGCAACCCAGGCAGATGTTCCGGCGGGCCAACAGGTAGCCAGCGAACCGCCAGCGGGCGTGGTGATCTCGGCTCCGTATGACACGCAAGGCGCGACCGGCCAAGGGACTGCGGCGCCGGCGGCACAGGGAGGCCCTCAATGAGCCAACCTAATGTGCAGGTTCAACGCGCTGATTATTCGGTGCCCGCGCAAGCGGCCAATTGGCAGAGGTTGTATCTCAGTGTCGGAGTTCTGGCTGCGCTGGCGTGCATCGCGGGTTATGTGATGCAACCGGAGCAGGTGATGCGCGGCTACCTGATTGGCTTCATGCTATGGCTCGGATTGAGCCTTGGCTGTATGGCCCTGCTGATGGTGCAGCATCTGTCAGGCGGGCTGTGGGGCTTGTCGATTCGGCGCATTCTGGAAGCAGCCAGTAGGGGCATTCCGCTGATGCTGGTGCTGTTCCTGCCGCTGGCGTTGGGCCGTAACCACCTTTACGAGTGGATGACCAACCCCGCGCTGACTGAGCACAATTCCTGGTACCTGAACATGCCGTTCTGGTGGGGACGCCTGCTGCTGTATTTCGCGATCTGGCTAGGCATCATGTACGTGCTGAACAAGCGGTCGGCGCTGCAAGACCATCCGCTGACTCCCGGATTGCAGCCGCGCTTCCAGCTTTTCAGCGGCATCGGGCTTCTGCTTTATTCGCTGACGATTTCGTTCGCGGCAGTGGACTGGATAATGTCGCTCGATCCGCATTGGGGATCGACGATTTACGGCATGATCTTCATGGCAGGTGAAGGGCTTTCGGCGCTGGCATTCTGCATCATTGTGCTGGCGGTGCTGACCGCTTATAGCCCGATGCGGGAGATTATCAAGCCAGAACAGTTTCATGACATTGCGAAACTGATGCTGGCTTTCGTGATGCTGTTCGCCTACTTTTCATTCTCGCAGTGGTTAATCATCTGGGCCGGCAACCTGCCGGAGGAGATCAGCTGGTTCCTGAACCGTATCCATGGCGGATGGGGCCTGGTGGCACTGGCTATTATTCTGTTCCACTTCGCGCTGCCGCTTGCACTTTTGCTTTCGCGGAACCTCAAGCGAGATGGCCGGCGCCTGATCGGGCTGGCGGTGCTGCTCATGTTCATGCGGTTGGTGGACATCTACTGGTACGTGGTGCCGAATTTCGCGCATGCGCGCGGACATTTCTATTTCAGCATCTGGTACCTGGTGGCGCCGATCGCGCTGGGCGGCCTGTGGCTGGCGTATTTCTTCTATAACCTGCGGCAACGGCCGATTTTGCCCGCGTACGAGCCGCAGATGCCGAGTTTGTTGCACCAGGGGTCGGGACATGGCCACTAATCACGACGACTACGATCTGCTCAAGAATCCGGCGGTGGATTACGACCGCACCGATCTCAGCCCGCGGGGGATCCTGGTGTTTCTCGTGGGACTGCTGGTGGCGGGGATCTTTATCGAGTTGGTGATCTGGGGGATGTTCCGCTTCTTGTCGCACAGTCCGTTCTTCGCCAAGGGCAATCCGAGTCCAATGGTGAACGCGCAGAAACTGCCTCCACCCAAGGTACAGGGAGTGGACTTCGAGAACACAACGAACGTGAACCCTTCGATTTTTCCGGAGCCGCGGCTACAGACCGACGACGTCGTCGACATGAGAAACCTGTTGCAGTCGGAACACAAGATTCTTTATCCCGAGCAGCCGTTCCTGGACAAGAGTGGGACGATTCATATTCCGATAACCGAGGCGATGAAGTTGATCGAGGAGCGCGGATTGCCAGTGCATCCGACGAGTGCGACAGCGACGGCGGTTACACAGAAGGCAGCACCGGCGGCGAAGGCCCCTGCGACACAGGCTCAGCCCCCAGCTCCGGGAGCCGACTAGAAGTGGAAGTGAGACTAGTGAAACGCAGTTGCTTGTTGTTTACACGGAAAGTGTTGCTGGGATCAGTCGTACTGGCGAGCGTGTTTGCCGTGGCGCAGCCGCCGTCCGCGTTTATGAAGGATGCAAGCCAGCCGGCGTCGCAGGTTAGTCCCGACGACCTGAAGAATGTGGGGATCGATCAGCGGCTCGATCAGGAATTGCCGCTGGAGTTGCAGTTCAAGGACGAGGCGGGCAAGACGGTGAGGCTCGGCGATTACTTCAAGGCGGGTCGCCCGGTGGTCCTGAACCTGGTGTATTACACCTGCCCCATGCTGTGCGGGGAGGAGTTAGCAGGACTGTCGAGTGCGTTGGCCGTGCTGAAGTTTACTCCCGGCAACGAATACGAAGTAGTGACGGTCAGCTTTAATCCGGATGACACTCCGGAAATTGCGTCGGAGAAGAAGAAGATCTACATCGACCGCATGAACGAGCGGCTGGAGAAGAAGACAGACGGCGCGGGATGGCACTTCCTGACCGGGCAGCAGGCCGAGATCAAGCAACTGGCCGATGCCGTGGGGTTCCATTACAAGCGCGATGCGCGCACCGGACAGTACATCCATTCGGCGGCGATCATGATCGCTACGCCGCAGGGCAAGCTGGCCCAGTATTACTACGGGGTGGAGTTTTCCCCCAAGGATTTACGCCTGGGCATGATCGAGGCGTCACGCAACAAGATTGGCAACCTGGTGGACCAAGTCACGCTGTACTGCTTTCACTACGACCCGAAGTCCGGGCGATACGGCGCGGTGGTCACCAACATTTTGCGGCTGGGAGGGGCAGCAACGGTGCTGCTGCTGGGCGGCTTTCTCATCGTGATGTATCGACGTGAACCTCATGATCCCCGAAAGGGAGCAGGACGGGCCTGATAGATATGTGGAAGAACTTGCCACTGTTTCCTGAGCAAGCCTCGTCGATGGCGAGCCAGGTGGACGGACTTTACTTCTTTCTGGTGGCGGTGTCGGCGTTCTTTACGCTGCTGATTTTTGCGCTGGTGTTCGTGTTTGCGGTGAAGTACCGGCACACGGTGCATCCCAAGGCGGAGCAGATTGAAGGGTCGCTGCCGCTGGAATTGACGTGGACGCTGATTCCGCTGGGCATCTCGATGATCTTCTTTGCGTGGGGATCGTTGATTTACTTTCAGGAAGCGCGGCCGCCACGGGGCGCGATGGAAATCTATGCTGTCGGCAAACAGTGGATGTGGAAGTTCGAGCACGAGACGGGACAACGCGAGATCGACGCGCTGCACATCCCGGTGGGCCGCGATATCAAAATGATCATGAGCTCGCAGGACACCATTCACTCGTTCTACGTGCCGGCATTCCGGATCAAGCAGGATGTGCTGCCGGGCCGCTTCACCTCGACGTGGTTCCACACTACGAAGGTCGGCACCTATCACCTGTTCTGCGCGGAATACTGCGGGACGGAGCACTCGGGAATGATCGGTGAGGTGGTGGTGATGGAGCCTATGGCGTACCAGGCGTGGCTGGCGAGCGGAGGTGCGACTGCGACGATGGCGGTGAATGGCAAGGAGTTGTTCACGCAGTTGGGCTGCGCGACCTGCCACCGGTCAGACACGCAGGGGCGCGGTCCGAACCTGGTTGGTGTTTTCGGCAAGCCAGTTCAACTGGAGGACGGGCGCACGGTGATGGCGGACGAGAACTACGTTCGCGAGTCGATCCTGAATCCGCAGGCGAAGATTGTCGCAGGCTTCAAGCCGATCATGCCGACGTTCCAGGGACAAGTAACGGAAGAGAGTTTAGGAGCGCTGGTGAGTTACGTGAAGTCGCTGGCGCAACCGCAGCAGAAGGCAGCGGGCGGAGCTCCGCAGCCGGGCGCGGCGAACGAGACCAACTAGGGCTTTAACCCTGAAGGTGTGTGACATGGCAACTGCTGTACAGACAACGGTCGAGACGCAAAACTACCTGAACAACGGCTATGGTCTGAAGTCGTGGCTGCTGACGAAAGACCATAAGCGGATTGCTATTCTCTACCTGCTCTCGATCACCGGCATGTTTTTCGTGGGCGGGTTCTTTGCCATGCTGATCCGCCTGGAGCTACTGACGCCGGCGGGGGATCTGGTTTCGTCCGACACGTACAACAAGCTGTTCAGCATGCACGGAATCACGATGGTTTTCTTTTTCCTGATTCCGTCGGTGCCGGCAGTGCTGGGCAACTTTCTGATCCCGCTCATGGTCGGAGCCAAGGACCTGGCGTTTCCCCGGATCAACCTGCTGAGCTGGTACCTGTACATTATCGGCGCATTGTTCGCGCTGGTCTCGATGGTCATGGGCGGAGTGGACACGGGCTGGACCTTCTACACTCCCTTCAGCACGACGTACTCCAACACTCACGTCGTCGGTACGGCCCTGGGCATTTTTATCACCGGGTTTTCATCCATTTTCACCGGACTGAACTTCATCGTCACGATCCATCGCATGCGAGCGCCGGGATTGACGTGGACGCGGCTGCCGCTGTTCTGCTGGTCGAATTACGCCGCCAGCCTCATCATGGTGCTGGGTACGCCGGTAATCGCGATCACGATTCTGCTGGTTGCGCTCGAACGTCTGTTCCACATCGGCGTGTTCAATCCAGCGCTGGGTGGCGATCCGCTGCTGTTCCAGCACCTCTTCTGGTTCTATTCGCATCCGGCGGTTTACATCATGATCTTGCCGGGCATGGGTGTGATCAGCGAGATCGTGACCTGCTTCTCGCGTAAGCGGGTGTTTGGCTATGAGTTTGTCGCGCTGGCGTCGATCGCGATCGCGGTGCTGGGGTTCCTGGTGTGGGCGCACCACATGTTCGTGGCAGGCATCTCGGTTTACGCTGCGCTGGTCTTCTCGCTGTTGAGTTACCTGGTGGCGATTCCGTCGGCGGTAAAGATCTTCAACTGGACAGCCACTCTCTACAAAGGCTCGATACGCTATGACACTCCGATGCTCTACGCATTCGGGTTTATGGGGTTGTTCACGATCGGTGGGTTGACTGGAGTGTTCCTGGCGTCGATCGGAGTCGATGTCCACGTGACCGACACCTATTTCGTCGTGGCGCACTTTCACTACGTGATGGTGGGTGGCATGGTGCTGGCGTACATGGGAGGCCTGCACTTCTGGTGGCCGAAGATGACTGGCCGAATGTATCCAGAAGGATGGGCCAAGCTGTCGGCGCTGCTGGTGTTCGTGGGATTCAACCTGACGTTCTTCCCGCAATTCATTCTGGGTTACATGGGCATGCCGCGCCGCTACCATGCGTATCCTCCGGAGTTCCAGGTGCTGAACGTGTTGTCTACAGCGGGCGCATCGGTGCTGGCATTAGGCTATGTGCTGCCCATGATCTACTTCGTGTGGTCCTTGCGCTACGGCAAGCTGGCAGGACCCAATCCCTGGAACGCGGTGGGCCTGGAGTGGATGACGCCGTCGCCGCCACCAACGGAGAATTTTGAAGAGACGCCAGTCGTGACCTGGGAAGCCTACGACTACGAGCATCAGCCGGACGAGGAGGTCCCCGTTGGCCACTAGCGATATCGAAATCGCTGAACACGCGCTGCAACACCACTTCGCCGACATGGACCAGCAGAAGGAGACGTCCACGTTTGGCATGTGGCTGTTCCTGGTCACGGAGATCATGTTCTTCGGCGGGCTGTTCTGCGCCTACTTGATTTATCGTTCGACGTATTACCAGGCATTTGTTGCAGGCAGCCAGACCATGAACATCTGGCTGGGAGCGACCAACACGGCGGTGCTGATCTGCAGTTCCCTGTCGATGGCCCTGGGCGTGCGTTGCGCGCAGACCAACAAGATCAAGATGATGGTTGTTCTGCTATTGATCACCATCATGTTCGGATTCGCTTTCCTGGGAATCAAGGCGGTCGAGTACCACGAGCACTGGACGCACCATCAGTTCCCCGGTCCAAACTTCCAGTTCGAAGGCGCAGAGGCTGCGGGAGTCAGTCCGCAAAACGTTCAGATTTACTTTTCGCTGTACTGGGCGATGACCGGTTTGCACGCGCTGCACATGGTCATCGGAATCGGGCTGGTCACGTGGATCGTGATTGCCGGGTGGCGCGGTGCTTATGGCCCCGATTATTACAGTCCGGTGGAAAACGTCGGGCTGTACTGGCACTTTGTTGACCTGGTGTGGATTTACCTTTTCCCGCTGCTCTACCTGATCAGCAAGAAACACGGCGGTTAAGCGAGGACGCATGTCACTTGAAGAACATCGACAGCACGTAATACCCACCAGCGTTTACGTTGGCATCTGGGCCATCCTGATGGTGCTGACCGCAACTACCGTGTTTGCGTCGTTCATCGAGTTGGGTGATTGGAACATCGTGCTGGCGTTGACCATTGCGACCATCAAGGCCACGCTGGTGGTGCTGTTCTTCATGCACCTGTATTACAGCTCCAAGCTCACCAAGGTCACGATGATCGCGGCGATCTTCTTCCTGTTTCTGCTGCTGGCGTTGAGTATGACGGACTACCTGACCCGCGGGTGGCTGACCAATCCCGGGCATTGAGCAGAAGGTTTTTCTCGATGGCGCTCCGCCGCGTGCGGAGCGCTTTATTTTTGGGGCCGCCAAAACAAGTGGGGACGAATCCCACAATGTGGCAGGGGGCACGCTAGGGTGCGTCGAAGTAATAGCCTTGGCGGGCGCGGACGCGCAACTTTGCGGGGCCGGCCAATTCGAGGCGCAAAGCGTGGAAGCCCTGGGTCTCCTGCGCCGGCTGGAAGGAGACGGAGTATTGCGTCCGCATCTGCTGCTCCATGTCGGTGAAGATGGCGGAGAGTTCCTTGTCAGAGTTGGCTACGTAAAGTCGTCCGCCGGTTTCGTCGGCTAGCCTCTGCAGCACACTGTCGCCCGGCGCGAACCTGCGCTTTTGGTGCACGGAGAGGGCAAAGATCTGGGTCTCTCTGCGTTGAGCAAGAGCAATTACGTCCGCCATGCTGTGCAGGCTTCCGGTATCGTCACCGTCGCTGAAGAGCACGATGACACGCTGGGCGGCTTCGTGTCCGGTGGGCGTCGGAAACTGATCCAGGCAGGCGGAAAACACGCCATCGTAGAGATTGGTAGTGGCGAAGCCGGGTTGCTGAACGCGCTCTACAGCGTCTTGCAAGGCAATGCGGTCATCGGTCGAGGCTTGCCAAAGCTTTACATCCCGGGCAAAAGCCATCAGAAAAGCGTGATCGCTCCGCGGACGTAGCACCTGACGCAGGAAGAATTGCGCCTCCAGTTTCTCGCGCAATATGTTTTTCTGGACCGAGTCGCTGACATCGAGCAGGATGCCAACTTGCAGCGGGAGGTCATCCTGACGCAAGAACTGACGAATCCGCTGCACCGCGCGCTGGTCGTCGAAGATGCGGATATCGTCCGCAGAGAGACTGTTCACCAGCCGACCGTGCTCGTCGGCCACACTGAACTGGAAACGCACTTCGGGGACTGTACGGCGAATGGTGTACTCAGGAGAGACGGCCCTGGCGATGATCCACGGCTGACCTTCAGAAGATGCAGGCGAGGCGACTACCTCGGCCGATGGAGTGCCGTCTGCTGCTCCACTTGTATCTGGCGAGTCGGGACCGTCCACACGGCGGCTGCCTGGCGAACCACTCTCTGCCATCAAGACGGCCGACAGGAGGACCAAAACTGCACCGATGAGACTCTTCCTGCACATAGTGGGTTAATCGGCGGGCCGGCACTCGACTTGAACCGTCCGCGGAATCGGAAGGCCCAAAAACCCACTAGATGGCGGCGATGAATCCAAAGCTTCAAAGAAAATTTCGCCGAATAATCCAGGTAGTCAACAACGGCTTGGGAAAGGGTTCATCAGACTTTAATTATCCTGTAACAAGCTGGGATGTAACGTTACCGTGTGATGCTAGGACATGAGAGTACCGCCAACAGCGTCGGCTACAATACAGCCGTGAAACAAACCATTTACGCCGTGGAAGATGACACGGATATTTCCCGCCTGGTGCGGCACCACCTGGAGGCGGCCGGCTACGGCGTGCGGTCTTTCGGGGCTGCTACGGGTGTTATCAGCGAGGCGGAGAAGCAATCCCCGGCGTTGTTCCTGCTGGATATTATGCTGCCTGGGGGGGATGGCCTGGAATTGTGCCGGCGCATCCGGCAAACGCCCGCGCTCTCCATGGTTCCGGTGATCTTTCTGACTGCCAAAACCACGGAATCGGATAAAGTGATCGGCCTCGAACTGGGGGCGGACGACTACATTCCCAAACCGTTTAGCCCGCGCGAGTTGGTAGCGCGTGTGCGTGCGGTGTTGCGCCGGTTTGAGCGCCCGCTGGCGCCCGCCATTGTGAAAGCTGGCGATATCGAGATCGACAGCGGGGGCATGACGCTGACCGTGCGAGGAGCGTTGACCCAGACCACAGCCACGGAGTTCCGGCTGCTGGAATACTTGGCCCGCCATCCTGGCCGCGTGTTCACCCGCGACCAACTGCTTGATGCAGTGTGGCGTGACACCCACTACGTGACCCCGCGCTCGGTGGACGTGTACGTGCGCCGCATTCGTGAGAAGATCGAGGCGAATCCCGACGAGCCGCGCTACCTGAAAACGGTGCGCGGGGCAGGGTACCGCTTCGAGGTCCCGAAACTGTGAAGAGTCGCATTTTTCTTAAGCTGTTCGCTGCCTCCCTGGTACTGATCGCGGCGTGCATGCTTACGATGAATGTGCTGATCCAAAGGGCCTGGGAAGGGATGGTGCAAAGCGAAATTGAGAATTCGCTGCGCCAGAAAACCCTGCTATTCGCGTCGCGTGTAGCGAACGCACCCCGCGAAGCTATTCCGGAAATCACAAAACAGGCAGCGCGCGAAGCTAATGAGCGCGCCACCGTCGTTGACTCAAGTGGCAAGGTGCTGGCTGATTCCGCGGGCGACCCAGCCGCGATGGACAACCACGCCGAGCGTCCCGAGGTTGCCGCAGCGCTGCGTGGAGAAGTCGGCACTTCGATCCGGGTTTCCCACTCGCTTGGGTCCGATTTCCTCTACACGGCGGCGCCTATTCCGGGGGGCGCGGTGCGGCTGGCGCATCCGATGTCGGCGATTCGCGAGGCCAATCGGCGCGTCCGCGACGATTTGCTTAAGAGCTCAGCGGTCGCAGTGCTGATTGCGCTGGTGCTGGCGTTCCTCGCCACGCAGTCGATCGGACGGCGCCTCGCACGCATTACCGACTTCGCGGAGCGAGTGGCGGCAGGGGATCTTTCGGCGCGCATCGAGGAAGAATCGTCGGATGAGATTGCGCACGTGGCGTCGGCTCTGGACAAGACGGCGCGCAAGCTGGAGGAGGGGTTCCAGACCGTGGAGGCTAGCCGCCAGACCCTGGAAACACTGTTGAATTCCATGCAGGAGGCGGTGATCGCGGTGGCGGAGGACGGCCGGGTGTTGTGGGCGAACCAGCGCATGGAACGGCTGCTGCCGAGCGGTGTTAGGCTGGGCGAGCCGCTGGTGCAATCCGCGCGCGACCCGGAGATCCTGCGGTCGGTGCAATCGGCGCTGGAGACCCGCGATATTACGGTGGCGCGTGCCGCCAAGATCTTTTCGGGCCGCATCTTTGACGTGACAGCGGCTCCCATGCCGGGCGGGGGCGTAGTGGCGGTGATGCACGACCAGACCGATGTGGAGCGAGTGGAAAAAACCCGACGCGATTTCATCGCCAATGTCTCGCATGAGCTGCGCACGCCATTGACCTCGATCCAGGGGTACGCTGAGACCGTCCTCGACAACGACAGCCTGACTGACAGCACGCGAGAGTTCCTGGAGATTATCCGCAAGAATGCATTGCGTATGTCGCGCTTGACGGAAGACCTGCTGGTGCTGGCGCGCGTGGAATCGGGTGAGCGGGGCTTTGATCTGCAATCGGCGACCCCGCAGGAACTGCTGGAGGAAGCGGTACAAACGTTTCAGGAGATCGCCGACAGCAGCGGCATTGAGTTGGCAGTGATGAACACTGCGACGTCCACGGTACTGGTCGATCGCGACGCCATTCACCAGGTATTCGGTAACCTGATCGACAATGCCATGAAGTATGGAGAAGGCGGCCGGAAGATCCTGATTGGGGCGTGCGAGACAAAAGAAGGAGTTCAGTTCTACGTGCGCGACTTTGGGGCAGGGATTCCCAGCGAACATCTGCCGCGGCTGTTCGAGCGGTTCTACCGGGTGGACAAAGCGCGCTCGCGGGAGTCAGGCGGTACCGGCCTGGGGCTGGCGATTGCCAAGCACGTGGTGAGGGCGCACGGAGGGACGATCAAGGCCGAAAGCGAGCTGAATCATGGCTCGACGTTTTACTTCACCATGCCACGCGAGGAGGTTGCGGTGCGGGCGTGAGAAGCCGGGCCCTTAGCAATTTCGATACAAACGCCTGTGAATTCAAGCTATTTTGATAACTGATTGATCGGAAATTCACGAAAGAGGGCTACTTTTCAGGTAGTTGCGCCAGGATGTAGGTGATTAGCTAGTTTTGTCGCGGGCGCGTGTAAGAAGACGAGTCGAGGGCCATGCCATGGAAGTTGGAAAACTCATGAGTTCGGCTGAATCAGTGCCGGTCCCGAGCCCGGAAGCAATTGCAGCTCACTTGCAAGCGTTGACGTTGCGAGCCTGCCAGGTGGCACGGATCGCGGCGGGAATTGTAGCCGAAGGCATCGCCACAGGCGTGCCCTCTTTGCTGGAGGGAGTGCGCCAACGGGAAAAGGAACTCGACACAATCGATCGCGAGATCGACCAGGGCGTGACGTCGGTCATCACCAAAGTTTCGGAAGAGCAAGCTCGAGAATTGCTGGCATGCTTGAAGTTCATGATCGGACTGGAACGCGTGGGTGATCTACTGCTGAACTGCAGCAACCGCGCCGCAGCCGTGGGCAGCCGCGTCGACCTGCAGGACATTCGGGACCTCACCCTGATGGCATCACGGCTGGAGAAAATGCTGGGGGATGTGCACGATGCCTTCAGCCAGCGCGACATCAACAGGGCCCTGGCGGTGCTGCGCGCCGACGCTGAGCTGGACCGGTTGCGCAATCTGGTCTTCATGCGGCACCTGGACCAGCACGATACTTCACCCCGTCAGGAAAGCTTCCACGTGCTGTTCATGACTCAATCCCTGGAGCGAGCAGGCGACCACGCGAAGAACCTGGCCGAAGAGGTCTGTCACCTGGTCAGCGGACACACAGTGCGACACGTGCTGCGGTCGTACGACAAGCCGGTCGAGCAGATGTTCATCGACGACCTCAAGCGCAAACAAAAGTCGCGGGAGACAGCAGGCGAGATGTAATCCCACATTGTGGGATATTCGACGGCAACGCGACGCACACCCACGGATCTCGCACGGACAAAGCCCACTCCCGGGCGCTTCCGCATCACGAACTGGAAACCCTTGTCCACTTTTGTGGGTCTTCACCCCTTTTTCACTGCTTTGTAACAGACCTGTAACAGTGGCAGCGTAAAACTCCTGTGAGCAGTTGTCAGGAGGAAACTACGTGATTCGCTCTCTCAGGGTGATTCTTTTCATTTTATTGCTTACATGCTGCGCCCTAGCGGAAACGCAGTTAAACGGGGCAGGCGCCACCTTCCCTTACCCGATGTATTCCAAGTGGTTCAATGAGTACCACAATTTGCATGCGGACATTGCGATCAATTACCAATCGATCGGTAGTGGCGGCGGAATTCGCCAGGTGACGGCCGGCACCGTGGATTTTGGGGCCAGCGACGGGCCGATGACCGACGAGCAGATTGCGGCATCGAAGATCAAATTGCTGCATGTTCCGACAGTTCTCGGTGCCGATGTTCCTGCGTACAACATTCCTGGTGTGACCCAGGAGGTGAAGTTTACCCCGGATATTCTGGCCGGTATCTTCATGGGCAAGATCTCGAACTGGAGCGACCCGGCGATCGCCAAGGCAAATCCGGACATCAAGTTCCCCAACCAGGCAATCACGGTAGTGCATCGCTCCGACGGCAGCGGCACGACCTACATCTGGACGGATTACCTTTCAAAGATCAGCTCAGAATGGCAGGGAACAACCGGCAAGGGCACTTCTGTGAAATGGCCAGTGGGCGTAGGCGGCAAGGGCAATGAGGGGGTAGCGGGCATGATTCGCCAGCTTCCAGGCTCGATCGGCTACATCGAACTGATCTATGCCGTTCAGAATAAAATCACCTACGGTACCGTGAAGAACTCGTCTGGCAATTTCGTAAAGGCAAGTTTGGAAAGCACCACAGCGGCTGCAGCTGGGGTGAAAATGCCGGCGGACTTCCGGGTATCGATTACTAATTCGCCAGCCAAGAATGCCTACCCGATAGCCAGCTTCACCTGGCTGTTGATTCCGACCAATCCCACGGATGCAGAACAAGGGCAAGATCCTGAAGGATTTCTTGTTCTGGATGCTTGACAAGGGCCAGACCATGACGGAGGCGTTGTCGTATGCTCCGCTGCCCAAGCCAGTAGTCGAGATGGAAAAGGCGGCAATCACCAAGCAGGTTCACTAGTCCTGGAATGCGTCGAAGAATGCGGCCAACTCCCTGTCTTGCTTGGAGTTGGCTTTTCCAACCCTCTGTGACTCGACGGGGATGAGGGAGATGTCCGGTACCCACGACGAGAAGAGCTCGTCCGAACAATTCGCCCCGAGGCAGCCGTCGGGAACGGTCATACCCACGCTGGCGCAAACGGCGACTCAGCGAACCCAGGTTGTGGCCGCAACCGTGCTGCAGAGAATCCGGCATTCGCAACCACGCAGCAGCCGCATTCCGGATGAGGTGTTCGGGGTGTTGATTCTACTCACCGCGGTTTCTGTCTTTGCGATCGTTGTGTTCGTGGCATGGGAGTTGGTGGACAAGTCGAGGCTTTCGCTGCACCAGTTCGGCCTAAGTTTTTTCTACGGCCACGATTGGGACCCGGTCAACGACCAGTATGGTGCGATGCCGTTTATCTACGGCACGCTGGTGTCGTCGTTCCTCGCGTTGCTAATTGCCGTGCCGCCTCTCGATCGGCGTCGCTGTGTACATCACCGAGATGTGTCCGCGTTCGCTTACGCGCCATCATTTCGTTTCTGGTGGAACTGCTGGCGGCGATTCCCAGCGTTATTTACGGACTTGTGGGGAATCTTCGTGCTGGCGCCCTTGTTGCGCGAGTACGTGGAGCCATTTTTGGCAAAGACGCTGGGGTGGACTGGGTTCTTCAACGGCCCAATGTACGGAATAGGGATGTTGGCAGCGGGCATCATCATGTCCATCATGGTGATTCCGATCATCGCGTCGATCACGCGCGAGGTGATGACTGCGGTGCCGCAGAACCAGCGTGAAGCCGTGCTGGCGCTGGGCGCCACCCGGTGGGAGATGATCCGCATGGGCGTGCTGCGCAACGCGCGCATCGGCATCGTGGGCGGCATCATCCTCGGACTGGGCCGCGCGCTGGGCGAAACCATGGCCGTAACCATGGTAATTGGAAATCGTCCCGAGGTTTCGAAATCGCTGTTCGCGCCGGGCTATACCATGGCCAGCGTCATTGCCAACGAATTTACCGAGGCCACGGGGGACCTTTACTTGAGCGCACTCGTCGAAATTGGGTTGGCGCTATTTCTGGTAACACTAATCGTGAACGCTCTGGCGCGCCTTCTGGTGTGGAGCATCACCGGATCGGAACAGCGAGGGTACGTGCTTAAGCAACCGGGTCGATGCTTCGGCGCAGAAACTCAGTCTTTGGCGCCGCTTTACCAATTACGCGGCAACCTGCGTTTGCCGTCGGCGCCGCGGTTCTTGTGATCGTTCCGCTGCTCGCAATTTTTGTTTACCTGTTGATTAAGGGAGCAGGATCGGTCAGTCTCGACGTTCCTGACCCAAACACCGAAACCTCCTGGCGAGTTAGGCGGAGGCATGGCGAACGCCATCGTCGGCACCGGGCTAATCCTGGCCGTGGCCAGCGTTATAGGAGTTCCCCTGGGCATTGGCTGTGGAATCTATCTGGCGGAATACGGACGCAACCGGTTCGGCGACTTGGTACGCTTCACGGCCGATGTATTGAACGGCGTGCCATCCATCGTGATCGGCATCGCCGTGTACTCGCTGATTGTTCTCCGGCAGAAGCATTTCTCAGCGTTGTCCGGAGGCGTAGCGCTGGGGATAATGATGATCCCAACGATCGCGCGAGCCACAGAAGAAATGCTACTGATGGTGCCGAACGTAGATCCGCGAGGCCGCCTTCGGATTGGGAATTCCAAAGTGGCGAACGACGCTTTCGATTTCGCTGCGCACGGCTTCGGCGGGAGTCATCACAGGATGCATGTTGGCGTTCGCCCGCGTGGCTGGCGAAACCGCTCCGCTGCTGTTTACGGCTTTCGGAAATCAGTTCTGGAACTTGAAGCTGAACCAGCCGACAGCGGCGTTGTCCTTGCAGGTTTTTACCTATGCCATTTCGCCCTATGACGATTGGCACAGGCAGGCCTGGGCGGGCGCGCTGATTCTGATTGTCCTGATCGTGGCTGCGGTTGCGGCGGTGCGCATCAGCACCAGCCGTGGAATGCTTGAAGGGAGCGTCGTAGCAGTTATGGGCGTCGGAATTGAAGTGCGAGGACTGAACGCCTGGTACGGCAAGAATCTGGCGCTGAAGTCCATCGACATGACGGTGCCTGCCAACCACGTAACCGCGGTCATTGGACCCTCGGGATGCGGCAAGAGTACGTTTGTGCGCTGCCTGAATCGCATGCACGAGACCATTCCGGAAGCCCGCGCCGAGGGATCGGTAAAAGTCGGCGAGATGGAAGTTTATGGCAGATGGTACCGACCCGGTTGAGATACGGCGCCGCATTGGCATGGTCTTCCAGAAGCCGAACCCGTTTCCGACCATGTCGATCTACGACAACGTTGCGGCCGGATTGCGGCTGAACGGCTTTCGCAATCGCAAGCAGATGGACGAACTGGTCGAGCGCTCGCTGAAACTGGCTGCGCTTTGGGACGAAGTGAAGGACGACGCTGCACAAGAAGTCAGGCGCCAGCCTTTCCGGCGGTCAGCAGCAGCGATTGTGCATCGCGCGCTCCCTCGCCGTTGAGCCGGAAGTGCTCTTGATGGATGAGCCGGCGTCAGCCCTGGACCCGATTTCGACCAGCAAGATCGAAGAACTCATTTTTCAGTTCAAACAGCACTATACGGTCGTCATCGTTACGCATAATATGCAGCAGGCGGCTCGCGTGGCCGAGTTCACCGGATTCTTCCTGATGGGCAGCCTGATTGAGTACGACAAGACGGAAAAGATCTTTACGACGCCCGCCGACAAGCGGACTGAAGATTACATCACAGGCAGGTTTGGATAATGCGAAGCCGCTTTCAGCAGGGACTGGACGAACTAAGGGACAAACTTCTACGGATGGGCGGCCTGGCGGAGCAGGCCATTGACCGTGCTACCGAGGCGTATCGCACGCGCGACGCGAAATTTTGCCAGATGGTGTTGACTGACGAGGCGGAGATCAACCAGGCGGAACGCGAGATCGACGAGTTGGCGCTGGATCTGCTCGCGATGCAGCAACCAATGGCCGTGGACCTGCGGTTCATCATGGCAGTGGTGAAGATCAACGCCGATCTGGAACGCGTTGGTGACCAGGCAGTCAATATTGCGCAGCGCGTGTTGGACCTGATCAGTGAACCCGAAGTGCCGTTGCCAGTGGATATCCCCCGCATGAGCGCGAGCGTGACCACCATGGTGCAGCGGGCGCTGGAGTCTTTCCTCGACGGCAAGGCGGAGATCGCCGAAGCCGTGCTGCAGATGGACAACATC
Source organism: uncultured Acidobacteriaceae bacterium (assembly GCA_963699185.1). GTDB lineage: Bacteria > Acidobacteriota > Terriglobia > Terriglobales > Acidobacteriaceae > DASRAA01. Next base: position 5,623,960 of record OY969419.1, read on the forward strand.
GTGGACCGGATGAAAGATGAGGCCTTCGTGGTGCTCGTGCAGAAGATGGTCAGCGAGCCTGCAAGCGCGCGCGCTGCGCTGAATGTGCTGTTGATTTCGCGGGCCCTGGAACGGATTGCCGACCATGCAACCAATATCGCCGAGGACGTGATTTTCTGGGTGCGCGGCGCTGATGTTCGCCACGGGGGAGCACACTACCGCGCGTAGCATCGATCATCGGGATTAGAGGAGAAGCGCCATCGGGTCCCGGTGGCGCTTTTGTATGCGGGGAAGGCGCGCCGCAAAAAATCCCAGCCGCGCGGAGGCTGCGGCTGGGAACTCCACAAAGGAACAATTCAGGAGACCGTCTATAGGCTTACTTCGGCAGGCGGACGCAGAACTTTATAGCGGTTTCACAGTAGATATAGTCCAGATCTCGCCTTGAAAGGGTACGGCTTCGCAGGCTGCTGAAAAATCCGGTGAATGGGTAGTGCTGGCCTTAAAGTCCGCGCGGAAGATCAAAGATAGAGGGCTTATCGGCACGACTGAAGTCGTGCCCTGATACAAACCGGCGCCCAAATGCATTTTTTCCGCAAGCTGTAAAGTCGCGGCTGGCGCACTTGGCCAGGGAAGACATGGAGGTGGGTAGGGATATATTCGCTATTCCGGCAGTCCCATTCGACGCAACATCGCAGCAAATCTCGGATCGGTGTGCATATTTTTCCAGGCTGGCTCGCATTTCAAAAGGGCGATACTCTGCCCCTCTCGTTCCTCATAGGCTTTGTCTAACCACTCAAAAGCCTTGTCCTTGTCGCCCACGAGTGCATACGCCCCGGCCACCTCGCTGGCAGTAACTGAGCTGGGAGCTCGCTCGCGGGCCTGCAGGGTCTCGTCTAGAAGATGATGCCAGAATCCTGTTTCTCCTCCATTCTTGAATGCTTTGAGCATGGCGGCTGCCTCGGCTGCCGCTTCGTCCGGGCTGGAACCACGCAGCAACTGGGCTTTCTGGTTCTCCTGGATAGCCTCCTCGTATCTTCCCATAAATGCCAATAACCCAGAAAAATAGTCGTGCGCGAGCGGGAAGCTGGGGTCCATTTCGATGGTGTGCTGGAATTGCCTATAGGACTGTTCGTAATCCCCTGCGAACATGTAGGTCATGGCCATGAAGTTGTTGATGGGCAGCGAGAGAGGATCCAGCTCCAGCGCCTTCTTGTTTTCAGCGATGCCTTCTTGCACTCGACCCATGGGCAGCAGGTAGCAATTCCCATAGAACAAATGGGCGTAGGCAGAATTCGGGTTAAGTTCAATTGCCTTCAGGAATTCCTTTTCTGCTCCCGGAACGTCAAATTCGTAGTGCGATTTCTCCATTCCTAGAGCGGCATGTGCTTCTGCCAGTGAAGGGTCCAAGGTAATCGCTTTGGTCGCTGCCTCCCTCGCTTCGGGGAAGCTGTCTTTCGGCGAGTAAACGCCAATAATGTTGCCAAAATTGTAGGCATCGGCAAGGCCTGCGTAAGCTAGAGCGAAATCGGGGTCTTTGGCCGTTGCTTGTTTAAAGTAGCCGATACTCTCCTTAACTCCCGCTGGCGTCCTCTGGTTCCAGTAGAAGCGGCCCTTCAAGTACAGGTCATAAACTTCTGGGTCCACAGTCCGCATTTTGGCGAGTTCAAGCTGCCGTTGCGGCGAGAGATTCACTTGCACTTGTTGAGCGATGGTCTGCCCCAGTTCGTTCTCGATTCCTAGCAGATCATGCATATCACGGTCATAATTGCGTGCCCAGAGGTGGGTCTGGTCGCTTACGCGAATCAGCTGCGCACTCACCCGGGCCTTTTCGCCTTCTCTCCGCACACTGCCTTCCAGGATGTAATCGACACCCAACTCGTGCCCGATCTGGCTGACGGTTTTGTCTTTGTGCTTATACGACATCGACGACGTGCGGGCGATGACGCCCAATTCCGCCGGGCTCAACTGGCCGAGGTCGGTGATCGTTTCTTCGGTGAGGCCATCTGCAATGTACTCCTGGCCAGGGTCTCCGCTCAGGTTTTGGAACGGCAGGACGAGGAGCATCGCTCGCTTGCCTGGAGCCTTAGGCGCTTGACGGAATCTTGGCCACATCAGAAAGGCGGCCACGGCGATGATTCCCGCGACAATCGCCGGCAGGAGCCATATGCGTTTGGGACGCTGAATTAATTCGGTGGTTTCCGCAGGCTCCGCTGGCGCAGTCAGTACTGGGGCAGAAAGAGAGGGCTGAGCCTGAGCGTTTTCCGCGGGGCGTGCCTGCGGCGGTTGGTCCAGCGATCCGATAAAGCGGTAGCCTTTGCCGGAAACGGTCTGCAAGAATCGTGGGTCGTCGGGATCGTCCCGCAGCGCCTGGCGGACTTTGCTAACAGCTACATTGACAGCGGTATTCGTATCGATGAAAACATCTTTGCCCCACAGTTTGTCGATGATCTCGACCCGGCTGACCAACTCTCCTTTGCGCGACACCAGGAGCAGCAACAACTCCAGCGGTATCCGCTCCACACGAATCGGCTGTCCCTTCCGCCGCAGTTCAAATCCGGCTGGGTCCAGTTCAAAATCACCAAATTTGACCGCAGGGGTAGGCATCTTTCGCCCTATCGAGTGTGTCGAGCATTCTACCTCGATTCCTGGTTCGCAGCCTAAATCCTTGTGACGATGAGGCTTGCGGCGCAAGCAAATCTTCACCAAAACTCTACCTCGGCTTTATTGCTAAAGCGCGCCATGTCGGTGATTCTCCGTCGCATTCGCGCCAACGAAGGGCGCACAAAAGGAGGAGAAGGTGAAAAGAGTATTGTGCAAGTTAATCGCTACGGTCGCAGTCGCCCTCGTGGTCACCGGTGCTTGGGCGCAGGCCCACGTGGCGGGATGTTCCAACCAGACACTGAGTGGCGAGTACGCCTTCCGGATTTCCGGAGAGGTCTTCAGCCCCGCCGGTGTCGTCAACCGAGATGGTGTGGCTATGACTTACTTCGACGGAAAAGGCGCGCTCACCCAGGTTGATTGGGTCGTGGCCAACGGAGTGCCGGTCCCCGGTCCGCAGAACCAATATGGATTCCACGATATGGAAACGGGTTCGTATACGGTGAATCCGGATTGCACCGGCCAAGCCCAGATCAATTTCCCCATACCGCCCCACGGCACAAGCGGCGCGGTCATCCAGTTGAAGTTCGTCATCGGAGACGGAGGACGCACGCTGCACACCATCGTGAGCACCCTTACGCCTCCCAATACGAAGACGCCGGTGCCGGCGAACATTCACAGCGACGCCGTCAAAGTGAGCCCGTATTGACTTGAATCGAATAGACCCGGGGCGGCATCAACTTGCCGCCCGCATTTCCCGGGTTGTCAGTACAGCGCGGACGCGGCATGGCGGGTTATGCGGCTCCTGCAAGAACGCGCCAAGCGGAAATGCTGGCGTTACGGTCGTCTATTGCAGCGCAGCCCAACTCTTGTCGGGATTGAACTGCGTCATCGCTTTGGCCTGCTCTGTCGTGTCTTTGCCAAGGTCCTTCTGGTAGACCACTCTGTTCTTGTCGATGATAAACGTCATGATGCCACTGTCGTTGTAGGTGGCAGGGTACGCGACGTAAGCGAACCCGCCTGTCATCTTGCCGTTGACGATGTAGTCTTTCGCGCCACCCTTGGCATCAGGCCCCTGCTTGTCCAGTCGACGGAAGAAATATCCGTGGAATGCCTGGTGCGCGTCGGCCTTGACGTTATATCCCTCGTCGGTCGCGTACGCCACCAGCGGTCCGACTGGACTCCTAGGCTGGCCCTCCGGCGACTCCCAATACAAGCCATTCTGTTTCCCTGAGTCGCTGATGAACTTCTGTGCATACTGCTTCACTCCGTCATGCTTTTGCCCGAAGTACTCGGCTTGGGCGTCAGCCAGCGCCGCGCACACGTCAGTCGCCACGATCTCGTCCCTCCCGATCCGTCGCGCCAGAATCTCGTCTTTTCCCGCCGCAGCGTCAAAGAACCACTGGCCCGACGCGTTCTTCTTCAAGGGAATGGGAAACGCCTGGTTGTCGGCGCCTACCAGCAGTATTTCGCTGCCATCGGGGAGCGTGCGCCAGCGGTTCATCACGCCGTACGACTGCACAAATCCTTCCATGGACGCCTTGTCTTCCGTAGCGTCGCCGGAATAAATCAGCTCCTTTGACCCCGGACCAAAGATGGCGAGCATCGTGTCCTGGTTCTGCGCCTTGGCCGCGTCCACCAGGGCTTTGCCGGCAGCTTCCGGCGAGGCAAAGGTCTGCGGTCCGGCCTGCGCAGCAGGAGCAGGCTGCTCCTTCTTGCTGCACGCCGCGAATACAAACATTAGCGAGATTCCAATCGTCAGAGACAACGTTCGAACGGCGACACCGGCGCGATTGCGGAATAATTGCATCATTTCAATCCTCCAAGGAGTACGGTTCATCGTGCTTGCTGACCTCGATCGAGTGGCGACTTAGCGCCGTCCGCCTCCTCCTCCTCGAAAGCCTCCTCCACCTCCGCCCCAACCGCCGCCTCCGCCGCGGCTGCCCCAGCCCCGCGCGCTCGAAGACCTGGCCCCCCAGCCGGAGTCGCCACCACCAGAGTGGCTGCCGTAGCCGCTGAATGCCGACGATGATCCGCCGCCGTGGTAGTCCGATCCACTCGCGCCTCCGTAACCGTGTGCAGCATCGGAAGAACCCGCTTTCTGCCACCCACTCCCAGTGTTCTTGTAGGCGTTGCCGTTGGCGGCCGCATACTTGTTCCCGCTTGAGGTCTCGGCTGTTCCCACGCTTCCATTCGCGTTTGAGTAATGCTGCGTGTCAACGGTCTGGCCGTTCTTCGAGGCCGTCGAGCTTCCCCAGTTCGAATAGGCGTTGGAGCCTTGATGAGTTGCGCCATAGGCTCCCGTGTATGGGTTGTAGGCCTGCCCGACCTTTTGGGAGCCATACGCCGTCGAGGTAGACGCGCCGCGCGCGTAAGTGCCTGTGGAGGGGTTATAGCCATTGGCAGCGTGCGCGCTGCCGTATGCTCCATAGGCGGAAGCGCTGTTGCCGTAGTACCCGCCGTGCCAGGCAGCATTTCCGTAATACGGGGCGCCATGGTAGTAGGCTCCTCCACCGTACCAGTTGCAGTTCCAACTGCTGTAGCCCCAGCCGCAGCAGCCTCCGCTCATCATCGCCCCAACGGCCATCCCTGCGCCAAATGACAGCAGGCCGGTGGCGACTACATCGGCCGTGCTGTAGTTGGGTACAACGTATGGCGTGCCGTAAATCACCGTCGGGTTGTACTGCGGAACATACACAATCTGCGGATTGGTCGGCTGAATGACGATAGTCTGCGGCGACTGCTGCACCACCGTGATCTGCGAACCAGACTTGAGATTTCCCGCGGCCTTGGCCTCCTTGCGCAAGGTCTGTATCGCGGCCATCACCTCAGACTGCTGATTGTGATAGTCCTCGCCCAGTTGTGAGGTCCAAGCCAGGTTTTGCGCCATGTTGTGCAGCACCGACGGGAACTGCGTGAGCGCCTTCACGCTGGGGTCCCAAGTCTGCCCGTTCACCGCGGTGCCTAACGTACTGCCGGTGAGGTTCTTGTTCTGCTGCATCCAGTTGTCGGCGACTGCTACTTGATCGGGAAAAGTCGCCGCATTCAGGATCTGCGCCACCAGCGCATCCGGATAAAGCGCGATCGGGGCCACAAGGCTTTGCAACTCCTGCGCGCTGGCCGGCGTCCCCTGCCCAGCGTAATCCGGCGACGACCCAGCGGCCGACGGCGCCTGCTGGCCCAGGGCACTGCGATCAAAGCCCATCACGGTCATCATCAGTACAACGCTCAAAAACATCGAGACGCTCTGCTTTTGCCATCCCTCACGACTCATCTTCAATTCCTCCCGGAACCAGCGCCATGACAGGCGCAGCCTTGCCCGCAAGCGAAGTTACTTTCGTGTGACCACAATATTAGCCCCACTCCTGCACCCCCGGCCAGTGGCGGCGTCCGCTCCGCTGTCCCTATGAATTGCGCCGTTTCCCCGCCATTTGACCACGATTCCGGTGCGTGGGGAACTGCCAATCGTTATTCCTCGTTGTGATCCGCCCTGACAGGATTCGAAGCAGTAAGTCCGAGTGTTCGTTGGCGGACACCGATCGCCATTAGCGAACGGGTGAATTGTGGAAGTCTGGGGTGCAACCGGCTCTTGTGACTGACAGGCAATGAGATAGGCGGCATGGGTTCTGGCCGGGGGATTGCAGCTCTAAGATAAATTGGCAAAAGCGCGCGATTCGTGGGGAATTCAATGACAATAGTGAAACCCGATTTGATCCTGCAAGACCTGAAGGTGGCGTTTCGGTCGCTGTGGCGGACGAAGGGGCTGGCGATCACCGTCATTCTGACGCTGGCGCTGGGCATTGGCGCCAACGCGGCGATCTTCAGCCTGGTGCGCGGCGTGTTGCTGCGGCCGCTGGTCAACCGCGACGAAAGCCATCTGCTTTACATCAGGCAGAGCGCACCGGGCCTGCAACTCCCCAACACTATGTTCTCCGTGCCGGAAATTCAGGACCTCAAAGGCAGCCTCAAGACGATCAGTGCCATCGGAGACTTTTCTCAAATCGGCTTCACCATGGTGGGCTTGGGTGAACCGCGCGAAGTGACCGCCGGAGTGGTTGGAGGCTCGTATTTCGAGGTGATGGGATTGCGCCCGGTTCTCGGACGTCTGCTCAACCAGAACGACGATGGCCCGAATGCCGCCGGCGCCTGCGTTCTGACCTATCGCTTCTGGACGACCTCGCTCAAGAGCGATCCCACGGTAATCGGTAAGACCGTTCGCCTGGGGGACCGCAACGCGACGATCATCGGAGTCCTCGAACCCTCGGTGCCTTACCCGGCACAGACCGAGATCATCGCAAACGTAGTCACCAGTCCGCACCATCTCTCAGCGACGATGGTGCTGGGACGCGTGCATCGAATGACCGAGCTGTTCGGGCGGCTTGCTCCCGGAGCCACGCTGGAACAAGCGAATGCCGAACTCAGCGCGGCTTACGCCTCGATGGTCAAAGCGCATCCTGAAGCGTATTCGCCAGAGGCAAGAGGCCAAATTCATGCCGTGCTGCTTCGCGACGAGATCAGTTCCGGTGCGAAGACAGTCCTCTGGGTCTTACTGGCTGCGTCGTTGCTGATCTTTATCATCGCGTGCTCGAACGTCGCAAATCTCATTCTCTCGCGCTCGGTGCGACGCGAAGGGGAACTGGCCATCCGCGCCGCTCTGGGTGCGAGTCATGGCGCCTTGCGCCGCACGCTGCTGGCCGAGAGCTTGCTGTTGTGCGGAGCCGGGGCCGTGCTGGGTGTGCTCAGCGCGGGCCCAATGGTCGCGATTCTCTCCGGCTATGCCTCGCGCTTCTCGGTTCGTGCTCTCGATCTGAAACTCGACATGAGTGTTCTGTGGGTCGGAGCCGGGTTGGCGATGGTTGCCGCCATACTTCTGGCGTATGTGCCGCGTCTTCCCTCGACCGAATCGTCGAGCGGCATGACGCTCTCCAGCAGCAGCGTTCGGATTACCGGAAACACCAGTCGTCGCTTGCGCATGTTCGCCGTGACCCAGATTGCTGCCTCGTTCATTTTGCTGGCCGGCTCGAGCATCCTGATCAAGACCCTGCTCACACTGCAGAACCAGCAGACCGGCTTCGATATGCGTCGCGTACTCGTGCTGAACGTGCCGGTGGTGTCTTACGGAAGAACGCCGGAAGACATCATCAACTTCTATCGCGAAGCGATTCGCCGCATCGACCAGTTGCCTGGCGTCGATCGCGTTGCGCTGGGCACACAGGCACCGTGGCGTGATGCCAACTCCCTTGGTCCGGGCTTTCAGGTCGCTGCGGAAGGCCACATCAAAAGTGAGCGCGAAGCAGATCCTCGCATTGGATTTCGGGTGATTTCTCCCGGCTTCTTTGCAGCGCTGGGCGTTCCCCTCGTCGCCGGCCGCGACTTCAACGATGAAGACAAGCGCGGGGGAGAGCCGGTTGTCATTATCAGCCAGAGCGCAGCGCAGCGTCTGTTTCCCGGACAGGATCCGATCAACCGGCACATCATGTGGACCGATCCGATCATGAAGTTCATTTACATCGGCACCGGCCCTCGCCGCATAGTAGGTGTCGTGGCCGACATGGACGACGATCACCTCGTGCCCGAGGCCGAGCAGACGATCTATCATCCGTTCGGACAAATACCGGATGACTCCGCCAATAAAGAGCTGCCACTGTTTGGCGGCCGCCTGTTCGTGCATACGCGTATGGACCCCCATGGTCTCATCACTCCTATCACGCAGATCATTCGCAAGATGGCGGTTGACCAGCCGGTGGAACGCGCTGCCACGCTGGAAGAAATTCGCGCGGAAGTGCTGACGCCCGAGCGGCTGAATACGCTGGTGTTCGGCGGCATGGCGGGCGTAGCGCTGTCGATCGCGGTGGTTGGCGTGGCAGGCGTACTGGCCTTCTCGGTGAGCGGACGAACACGCGAGTTCGGCATTCGGCTGGCGGTTGGAGCACAGCCTCGGAACCTGCTGTTGGGCGTCATTGCCCAGGGTGCGGCGATGGCTGCAACCGGAATTCTTGCGGGTGCGGTGTTTGGGTACGGACTAACACGCCTGGCGAGTCGTTATTTTCCGTCACTGCAGATGCCGACCGCGTTGCCGCTCGTCGCCTCAGTGGTCGTTCTGCTGGCTGCCGCGGTCATCGCGTCCGCCTTCCCGGCGGGGCGCGCCGCGCGGGTCGATGTAACCGAGGCGTTGCGGTCGGAGTAACGCTGGGGGGCGGGCGCGCCACTCAAACCGGGGTCTGTCGTGTAGAGGCTTCGGCCTCGGCTACCCTCCGGGGCCGCCGGGCAGCACGGGTTCAGGGCTGTTGGCCTGACTTAGGCAATAGTTCGCGCCGCTGGTTTGCTGATCGTCGTATGCGCTGTAGATGCGCTGCACCGTCCAGGAATTTCCGCTCGCCCCAGCGATGGTGTCTGACTCGCCATTGCAGATGTCACCCAGCTCGCCGCTGTTGGGATCGTTCTGGTCGTACCATCCGGTGGGAGGAGCCGGGTCCGTGACCATCTCGCCAAATTCGTGGCTGGTGACCTGGGTGCGACGCTGCTCCTGCGAGAGACTGGGATCGAGCGAGCAGGGATTATTGCCGCACGAGTTCTGCAGGCAGGCGTCGTCGAGACCGGGGATGACGCCGTAGTAAAACGCATTGCCGGCCGCGGTGGTGAAGTTGTTGTGATAACCGAAGGCGGTGTCGCCCTGGGGCTCGCACATCACGATACCGAGATTGGGATCGTTCACTTCGGTGTTCTCGTCGAGGTAGATGATCAAGACTTGGGACGCATTGTTGCCCGGCGGCTCGGGAATCTGGCCGGCGTCAATAGCTTGTTGGATATTGCTCTGGATATCGCTGTCGGCCAGTTGATTGGCCACGTTCGGCAGGAATGAGGCCTGCACGAATTGCCCGCTTCCAGCTCCGGTGCCTGCTCCGTATTGGCTCAGCACATTCATGAAATTGCTGGCCACTAAATCCTGCAGGTATTGGTTGAGCCGCTGCGCCGCGTTCTGATGGACTGCGTCGGTCCAGAGCGCTCCCCAGAAGCTGCTGTACACCGCGGGTGAAGTGATGACGGCACCACCGTTGTAAATGAAGCCTGGAAATGCGGCCTGGCCGGGTGCGGCTGCCGCTCGCTTGGTGGCTGGTCGCAGTGATACCACTCCCAGCACGGGCATGATGTCGGGGCCGTCTTTAGGTTCGCCTGTCATGTTGTCTCTCTCATTGAAGCTTGTGGAGATTCCTGAGTCACTACGAATGGCATTGGGAAAATCCTAGCGCGTGCGATGCGACTTGTAAAACGCACGTGCGGTGCCAAATCGGAAGTCCGGAGAAACGTTGCCAAGGCGGTGGAGCATCTGAACGCGCGGGACGGGCTGGACCGAAATCTCCGCTATGGCTTGGAAGCCATAGCGGAGATTGCCTCCCGGTATTAGTGCCGCCGGTTCGGTTGCTGACCCCGAGAAGGAGCCGGACGCTGGGCCGCAGCCTGATGCTGGCTTGGCGGCGGGCTCATCCTCGGTGCCGGCGGACGCCCGGCAGCATGGTACTGAGGCGCAGGCTGGCGAGGCGGATTGTAAGCGCGCTGCGCTTGTTGCTGCATCGCCGGGCGTTGCATCGTTGCCGGACGCGGTACGTTCCGTGCCTGAGGAGCCGGCTGGCGCGTGTAGTTTCCGGGCCGGGGGACGTTCGCAGAAGCGCGAGCTTGCTGCTGATTGTTCTGCGGCCGTGGAACATTCACTGGCGTCCTCGCTTGCTGGTTGTTCTGGGGCCGTGGAACGTTCGCGGACACCCGCTGCTGCTGGGGTTGTGGACGATTATTTTGCGGGGGGCGCGGCACGTTGGCAGACACCCTCGCTTGCTGGGTGTTTTGCGTTGGACGCGCCACGTTCTCTGCAGTTCTTGCCTGCTGGTAGTTCTGCGGCGGACGCGGAACCGCTCTGCTGTTATTTGCCGCATTCGCGTTAGTCGTCGGCCGGTTCATCGCCGGCTGACTTGTGCGCGCTGCGTCGCGAGAGTTGAATGCTCCGGGCCGCGCTGTCGCAGCCACTGCCGGCTGTCCGTGATTGGCCGACGCAAACTGCGCGCGGTCATTGCGGGCGAGCTGTTCATGCTGCGCCTGCTCCGACGTGGCACCGAAATGACGTCCTCGCTCAGCCGCCATCTCCTGCGATGTTGGGCGCGCCTGGATTCCGTGCGGACCGCCGTTGTAGCTGACGCGGTTGACGTTCACGTTGTTAATGACCGTCTGGTTGTACACGTTGTGAATGTTGGTAATGTTCACATTGTTGACCGCGCGGTTGTAATAGAAGTCGCGGCCGTGCCAGTATCCACCCCAGTAGCCAACACCGGTGTAACCGAAGCCGTAGTTAATGCCGCCATAGAAGCCGACCGTCGGTCCCCAGTATCCCGGGTGCCAGCCATAGAATCCAGCCGAGAAGGCCCAGTAACCGGGCGTCCACAGGAAGCCTACCTGCGGAGGCACGACCCAAGTGCCGGGCACCCAGTAGTAGCCGTCCGGGCTCCAAGCCCAGTATCCCGGAGTCCAGATGTAACCTGGCCCCGGACACAACGGTTGCGAGTACACTGGCAACGCCGGCGGGCCGATCGCGACTGAAACGAACACCCCGGCCCAGGAACTCAGGGCGGTCGCTAACACCACCACGCTCAACAGCACCAAACCACGAAGTCGAGTCATTTCACCTCTCCTCTCGGTCTCATCTTGCGTGTGCATCAGCCATCTGGTGCCTCACTCGATGACGACCCATCGGAAACAGCGCAATCACTCTCTACCAACACCGTCTGCGGACGCTCGCTTCGGTGGGATGTGTCAAGAATTGTGAAGCCGAATTCTTCCAAGCTCCTGAATTAAGACTAGCTTAAGGATTTCGGTTTCGCTGACGCGAACGGGTGCACCGTTCAAGCTTCTATTGCTTGAAAATCTTGGGGTTCGAAACCGAGGTAGGACTTTACGCGAATTCCAGGCGCTTGAGCTTGATGTGGTCGGTATCGATATGAGCGAGGTCGTAATGCGCTTGCTGGGTGAGCCAGCTCTCCGCGCTGCCGCCGAAGACCTTCGACAGCCGCACCGCCATTTCGGGCGAAATCCCACGCTTCCCATTCACCAGTTCCGACAGAGTGGTGCGCGTGACTCCAAGCGCAGCCGCGGCGTCCGTGATGGTCAGGCCCAGCGGTTCGATGCAATCGTGCAGCACCACACTGCCAGGGTGAGGAGGATTTCTCATCGACATAGTGTGCCTCCTTTCAGTGGTAATCAACATAATCGACATCGAGAGCGTCGCCGTGCTCAAAGCGAAAAACAACGCGCCAGTTGGCGCTTACCGTCACGGCGTAGCACCCATGTAGTTCACTCCTAAGCGCGTGCAGCCGGTAGCCAGGTATATCCATATCGGTGACGACTTCCGCCGCTTCAAGACGCGCCAGAATGCGGCGTAGTTTCTCCACGTGTTCCGCAAATACGCCTCGCGGGTCGTCGTCCTCATACAGCCGCTTCGGCCCTTTGTGGCGTATCGAGCGGATCACTCTCTACCGTAATGCGTTACGTAACGGAAGTCAACCGTGGAGGTGGATGGGCCACCAGTCGGGCCATCCGCCAATTGTGAGTCGCCAACCTCGGTAATCCTGAGTCGCTTCTACCGCATCCGCCGCCGGACTCCGAAGGCGATGCCGAGCACTCCGCTGCCCAACAGGAGCAAGCTGGAGGGTTCAGGCACTGGAGGCACATAGACTGCCTCCAACGCAACATAGCCGCCCGCGTTGTCATAGATTGCGACCCACTTCTCATTCCCATAATCTGCGTTTAGGATGCTGGCGAAAGTTCCGGTCAACTCACCGGGTACAAAGTTGATGAACTCATCGAACGACCCCTTGGGGGGATAGAATCCCGGGAGGATGTCGAGCGTGCCACCCAGCATCACCGCTCCATGAGCGACCACAATCACGCCGTAGCCATCGGGTCCAGTTGCCTCGCCAAGAGTCCCACCTGCAAGCTGATAAAAACCATGAGCGACATTCAGATTTGTACCCGGCTCCAGGAACACACTGCCAGAGTTCTGAAAGGTTTTTGCGTTGAGCGCATCGCCGGGATCATTGAGAGTCACAGTCCCGGACGGATTATTGATGAAATTATCGACATTAATAGTGCCGCCACCAGGAAGATTAGAGTAGTGATGGCTGGTGGAGACAGTGCCGGAGTTGCTTAGGTCGCCATGGATGATGATGCTCGAGTTATTCCCGGCATCCATTCGCCCGGTAGTGGCGAGGGTGAGTGGTCCCGATGATGGCGTGATGTCGGTGATTTGACCATTCTGGATCAACAAATCGCCCGCGATGTTGCTCAGGTGGGCGAATCCGTTGGCCTTGTCCACCACGTCGTAGATGTTACCTGCCACCTCGAACGACGCACGGTAGGGAATGTCAGTGATGCCGCCAGCCTGGTTGATAAGATTCAAGTTTGCACCGGACCCTACAAACACCTGCCCGCTATTCGTGAGGGAGCCGACATTGGCAAAGTCGCCAGGACCCTCCATGGAGAACGAGTACTCATTGGTCAGTGTGCCTGTCACGGCGAGCCCAGATCCGCCGCCAATAGAAAGGTTATTCGTTGCAATGAACTCCTCGTGGTTTTTGTTAACGAGGTTCCCTGTGATTGACAGAAACGAGGCATTCCGCAAATATATCTGGCCTTCGTTTACGGAGTCGGCGCCCACGGTTACCGTTGTCCCGCCGTGCAGGTCTACGTAGCCCCACTCGCCGACGGATAGGGAGTTCGCTATTGTGAGTGTCTGTGCCGTGCCGCCATCCGTAAGTCCGGAACTGAAGAAGCAGCACCCCCCATTTCCGCCGATGGATAGTGATTTGACGTAGCCATGCGTGTCTAGCGTGACGTAATCAAAACGGCTATGGATCGTCGTATCGTCGTTAATTCCGGGCACGACATCCTTACTCCACTGGCCGGCATCACTCCAATTCCCGGTTCCACCACTCCAGAAATCCTGCCCATGCGCAGCGGTAAGCGGGAGCAACACAACAACAGAAAGTAATAGGTAGAAGCGATGCAGACGAGTGGGCAAGGTGCGCTCTCCTTCGAGACCACTAAGCCATCAATGGATTTGTCTTCCGCTTGTTTGCCTCGGCTGAACCGCAAGGGGCGATTGCTTGTTTGCGCCAGAAGAGGCCAATGGTAACTAAACTCATGTGACCAGCTATGGTGCCCGGTGTCAATGGCATTAAAGTGTGGCGTCCACCGCCTTCAGGTTTTCTGATTCGAGAAGAGGCGTTGACCGGGCCCCTCGGTGCCCGAAATCGGAGTACTAACTGGGAGCAGCCAAACGATCGATATAATCCTTCGGCGGAGGGCGGCGATGACTGATCAAAGCATCAAGCAAAGTCCTGTTGACATGCGCGACCTGAAGTGGTCGGCGTCGGAGAAGGCCGTTGCACGAAAAGCGTTCGAAGCGGCACTCTTGCGGGAGTTTAAGGCGGTGATCGCGGAAACCAAGCGCTTGGCGGCAAAAATTGAACAACCGGAAGACCTCTGGGAGTTGCAGCGGTACTTGGCTGCGAAGCGGAAGGAGATCGACGAGACTTTCGACTATCGCTATTCCGTGCTTCCTCTTGTACTCGCGGTACTGATCAGGCGGGGCCGCCTCGACGAACAAGAGCTACACGGGCTCAGTGAAGATAAGCTGGCGGGCATCCGCCGTGTCGCAGCGCTTTGAGCCTCGCACCGGATTTGTCGGAACGAAGATTCTGCGTAGAACAAACGAAAACCCCCACCCCGCCGAAGGAGGGCGGGATGGGGCACAACACCGAGATTTTTCGAAATTGTGGCGCGCCGGCTGGAACCCGTCTTGTTTAGCCGCCAAGATATCCATTGGGATTCCGGAAATTGTTAGGAAATGCTCACGCGGCCTTCGGGGGAGAGTCGCGGCAAGGGGAGCTTTGAGTTTGGCCGTTTCACTAGCAAAAAGCGGATTGTCAGGGAATTCCGCGACCAGCTCCGTAAGTTGTGTGCGGGCTACTTGGGTGTTTTTCTCACGCAGGGCCGCCAGCGCCAGCAGAATCTTGGCAAACGGCCGCAGATAATAGCCATGCGCGGCGGCGATCTCTAGTTGCTGTATGCCAACGCGCTTGTCGCCATGAATTCCAGAGAAGTCGAGAACAAACTTCTTGTATCCTGGCAGACTTCCGATGATGTAATTCGTCGCGCCCAAGGTGAAATAGGCATCGGCGGCATCCGGCGCGACCGCCAATAGTCTGTCGGCGTACCTATCAGCGTCTTTGATCATTTTCAGGCTTTCCACCTGATGCTTATCGATGAGCGCGGCATAGTCGGCCTGCATACCCAAGCTCAGCGTCATGGCGAACAGGGCGTTCGTATCATCCGTGTTCGCCTTCAATCGGAGTTGCGCCAAGTCCTGCGCTTGTTTGTCCGCGGCGAAAAATCCCGCGCGCAGTTGCGGGTCCGGTTTGAGAGCGACCTTGCCTAGAAATCGCTTATTGTCGAGAAAAAAATCGGAGGTCAAGACGCCTTGCCGATAACACTCCTCGAACAGATAAGCTGCCGCTTCCGAGGCGCTACCAAGGGGGTCTTCCGGGTGAGACTTCTGCCAGGCCTCAAACTGCGCGCGAGCTTCCTCGGGCTTCAACTCATAAAGCAGGTGAAAGCCGGCCTCGAGTTCCGGCACACGCAATACCGCGATCTGAGCCTGCCTGCTACCTGCCGGGGTCGCAGAAAAAACCAGAACCGTTGCGACGAGCGCGCCGCAGAGAAGCCAGCGGATCAATGCGAAGGTCTGCAAAATTCGGTTGACTTTGGGATGCATCGTCGTTGCTCCCATGCGGCGGGCGTCCCGGGCGAGTAGACTTTAACATGCGTTTGTCACCTCGACTGCGCGCAGGGCAGGCCGGGTGCCGCAGGTTCGCCCTTCTTTGGGACAAACCTGGGGTTCCCGAGACTTGAAACTGCTGGCGCTGGCTCCTGGCGAAGAGCCTCTCGTTCTATCCACTAACCACTATCCACCGCCTATCACACTCCTCCGTGATCTACGTCCTAGCTATGCCGCACTCGTGAACCTACACTTCCCTCCGAAGGATGAGGGAAAGCTGTCTTCCACCGAGTTGGCAGCCGAACATTCCCCAACCTCGAACCACTCAGGCGGTTTCGCCCTGTGCTCTTGTCAGTTCTGACTCGACTGTTTTCGAACTCACCGGTCAAACCCCTTCTCCATCGCCAGGAAATCCCTGCTAACTTCTTTGCTAAGAGAACTTTGCCTATAACTCCAATGCCTGCAGTAACTTGCCCACGATGGTGCAATAAACCCTTTGTTTTCAGGAACAGGGGGAGGGGTACCCGCAGCCGGATCATAGTCTCGCCACCCTTTGGAACGCCTTGTCTCACGCAACCCTACTCGTCGCCTGCGCTAAGATAGCCAGTTCTTCTCGGAGCGACTCATGACAACAGCTACCCGCACCAACCCTCTTTCTTATCTCACCGACCAGCTCAACGACCTCAAGCGGAAGGGCACGTACTTCAGGCTAAGGGTCCTCGACGACGAGCAGGCGCCCGTCTGTACCTTCGACGGAAAGAAGGTCATCAACCTGGCGTCGAACAACTACCTCGGGCTGACGACGCATCCCAAGCTGCGCGAGGCGGCGCTGGAGGCCACACGAAAATTCGGCGTGGGGTCGGGCGCGGTGCGCACCATCGCCGGCACCATGAAGATCCACATGGAGCTGGAAGAAAAGATCGCGCGCTTCAAGAACGTTGAGGCGTGCGTGGGGTTTCAGTCGGGGTTCACGGCCAACGCGGGCACGGTGTCGGCGCTGCTGGGCAAGGAGGACTGGATCGTCAGTGACGAGCTGAACCACGCCAGCATCATCGACGGAGCGCGGCTGTCGCGGGCCAAGATCAAGGTCTTCCGCCACAAGGACATGGCGCACGCCGAAGAGCTGCTCAACGAGATCAAGAACGAACCGGGCAAGAAGCTGCTGATCACCGATGGCGTGTTTTCGATGGACGGCGACATCGGGCCGCTGCCTGCGTTGTGCGAGCTGGCCGAAAAGTACGGCGCCATCATGATGGTGGACGACGCGCACTCCTCCGGTGTACTCGGCCGCAACGGGCGCGGCACCATTGACCACTTCGGCGTACATGGGCGCGTCGATGTGCAGGTGGGCACGCTGTCGAAGGCCATTGGCGCACTGGGCGGCTACGTGTGCGGCACGCGCGACCTCATCGAATTTCTCTATCATCGCGGACGGCCGTTTCTGTTTTCGACTTCGCATCCGCCGTCGGTCGCGGCCACATGCATCGCTGCGTTCGACGTGCTAGAGCAGGAGCCGGAGCGCATCGACAAGCTTTGGGAAAACACGCGCTACTGGAAGAAAGAACTCGGCGGGCTGGGGTTCAACATCGGCGGAGTGACGACTCCCGCGAGCGAGACGCCGATTACGCCCATCATTATTGGCGACGGCCGCCTCACCATGGACTTCTCGCGCGCGTTGTTCGACGAAGGTGTACTGGGCACGGGCATCGCGTTCCCCACGGTGCCGGAGGGCAGGGCGCGCATTCGCACGATCATGACTGCAACACACACGCGCGAAGAACTGGACCAGGCGCTGGAGACGCTGAAGAGAGTTGGAAAGAGGATGGGGATTGTGTAGAAGTGGATAGTGGTTTGTGGATAGTGGATAGAAAAAGCTACACCTTGAAGTGGTATGCGAGCGTGCCTGCGACGCTCGCAGTCGTTGCCATCGCGGTTCCGTGGCTGATGGCGCGGACCCCGGAGATCGCGTTCGCGTTGCAGCGCGGATTCGCGCTGGTCTGTCATCAGCAGGCGGAGCGGTCGTTTTACTTGTTCGGCGGAAGCGTTGCGGTGTGCGCGCGGTGTCTCGGAATTTATTTCGGCGCGACAATCGGCCTGGGAATAAACACCTTGCGACAACTCGCCATGCGACTGCTCCTGCCCGCCGTTGCGGTCAATCTCGTCGACTGGCTCGCCGAACTTACTGGACTGCACGGCAACTGGATGTTTGTGCGCTTCGCGTTGGGACTCGCGCTGGGGGCGAGCGCCGCAATATTGGTAATCGCGAGCATCGACAAAAGTCAAAATCCCCACTCAAGCAAAGGCGGCTTGAGTGGGGCACCCGAACGCCAACTATCCGCGTACCGCCTGCACGAACAGTGTCGCTCCGATTGCCACCAATCCCACGTGAACGAACTTGAGAAATGCGTCGCCGCGCATCCGACGATTGACTACTCGGCCCAGCAGAATCGCAGGAAAGACCACAATCAGCGACAACAGGTAGTAACGCGTCACTTCGGCGACCCACAGCCCTGCCAGCCAATAGCCGCCCATGCCGATCACGCTGGCGGGCAGAAAGTATCCCTGCAAGGTCGCGCGAAAGTGTTGCGCCGACCAGCGGCGCATCGCTCCGTAGATCGCCAGCGGAGGACCATTCATTCCGTACGCTCCGCCCATGATGCCTGCGAGAAAGCCGCAGGCCAACAGCCAGATTCGATTATCGCTGTGCAGTTCCGGCGGCTTGCGGCCGGTCAGTGCGTAGGTCGAGAAGCACACGATGATGACGGCGAGCAATCCTTTGACCATGCGATTGTTGCCTTCGGTGAGCAGCAACAGACCGAGCGGTATTCCAAACAATGTCGCGACGACCAGCCAGCTCGCGCTGCGCAGATGAATATGCCGCCAGTCCTGCGCAATGATGACGGCGGCGATTGTGATGGAAACCAGCACGGCCAGCGGCGCCGCTACATTGATTGGAAGACGAATGGCAAGCAGAGGAACGGCGACCAGCGCCTCGCCGAATCCGAAAGCGGACCGGATGAGCGTAGCGACAAAAATTACCAGCAGAACATAAACTGTCGTGCCGTCCATTAAACTCCCGCGAATGAAAAATATGCGCGAAGAACTATCTGATCATAAGGCAGCGCTGGCCCGGGCAGCGTAGGCGAGCGAATTGAGGAAACTCCTTTGGGCTTTCGGCCATCTTCACAATGTAGCCCCGTAGCGATCTGATTGATTGACGCGCATAATTCGTCTTGCGCACGATTCGATTCAGCCCTCTTCGTGCGCCTGATGATCAAAGACGGAGGGCGCCCTAAGCATGAAAGCTCTGGATCGCTTCATCAAAGGCGACATGCACGGAATCCACTACGCGGTGAGCATCTTCTTCGCGACCGCGATACTTTGGGTCCTGGTCCACGAGATGGCTGAGGTCAACCCGATCTGGGCGATCAGCTCGATGGTCGCCACCAGCGATCCCGCGCTGAAGCAGGCGATGCTGATCTTGCGCGCGCGGATCACCAACACGCTCGTCGGCTGCCTGGTTGGACTGGTGTTCATCGCCATCGGCGGAATGAAGCTGATCACCCTGCCTATCGCCATGGCGGTCACGGTTTTGTTGTCGTCGTATGTAGTGCGCGTTCCGACCATGTGGCGGCAGGCGCCGATCAGCGCGGCGTTCGTCATCGCCGCGTCACTCGAGTATCACTCGCGAATACACGGCCTGAGGGCCGGCGCATTCCGCATGGGCGAGGTGTTGTTCGGCTGCCTGGTCGGAATCGTGGTGGCGTGGATTGTTTCTGTGGTTTGGCCGCTGCCGGAAGCGCCTGCGGAGCATCTGGCGAAAGAGTGATGGGCGGTGGGCGAGCGCGGTCGGCAGTACAAGCCTCACCGCGTGCAATCATTTTCGGAACAAATTTGAATTGGTCGGGACGGGCAGATTTGAACTGCCGACCCCTCGCACCCCAAGCGAGTACGAGCAGAAAGAGCACCAAATAAGCCCTTGAGAATCAATCCCTCCGAAAACCCGAAGGGAGGCCCAAACGGCCTCCCCAAGGGTGGCTCCGGCACAAAAACGTCACAAGGGCTGACGCGACCTTGAATTTTTTCGCGCCGAAGATTCGGCTTCCGTCATGGCGGGTGGGGAGTGAACTGGCTCCCATGACCCCCGACTGAGGATTGAAAATTTGAACTTTGCAGCGAATACTGTTCTGGGAGTTGCACACGATTGCAGAAAACGAAAGAGGACTTCAATGCCCGATTCAACACCGCAGCCACTAGGGCTGATATTTCCATTGGAATCGTGATTCTAATTTGTGCTGTTTTGCTCGGCGGTATGTGGCTAGATTCGAGACACAGGAAGGAGGAACAGGAGAAAACACGAGTCGAAGCCGAGACGGCAGAACGTAATGCGCTTCGGAAACGCATCACTGAATTATCACAACGACACGATGCGATCATGAACTGGCGGCAAGCCCTCTCGAACAGGGGCGCTTGGGAACCAATTTATGGTGCTGAACTCAGCAATGCCCTTGTCAATCTCAGTCACAGGCCTATTCTGTTGATTGCCTCGGTGCGAGAGGTAACTCAGAACCTGGGGACATGGAACATTTCTTTCATGGGCAAGGTCAACTTTCACAACGACCTGCTGCTGCACCTCTCCTGTGACGACGACCAAGCACGTGCAGTGATGTCAAAGCCACGAGGACAAAGTGAACGCTTCGCAGTTATTGCAATAATTTCTTCAGTGGAATCGACGGAGAAGGAAGTCAGAGGCGCTAGCGACGGGTCTTCCTACGCCAAAGCTGTGTCGGTCGCCACAGGACAGCTAGTGGACGTACAATACATCGGGAATTACTACGGAGATTATGCGGAAGTTGATTCAACATTCAGAAAACCCTAGCGTAATGTGTGGATTTTGTGGCGGAACCGTCGGGGCTACTTTGCGGTACACGAACTTGTTGTGCTGTTCGGAAATATCTCAGAATAGAATCGCAGGAATTTCGGCTATTAACCGCTACGAAACAGCGCGAAGAGGTAGGAGTTCAAGATGCGAGCTCATCAATCGATTCCGGGACTAGTGCGGATGTGTTTGATAGGGTCACTATTGGTCATTGTCGGTTCTACGAAGCCAGTAATGGCCAACACGTTTACATACCTCTACACGGGATTCCCGTTCAGCGTTTGGTTCAATTCTGGATGCCCTCCCGAGTGCAGCTTGA
Source organism: uncultured Acidobacteriaceae bacterium (assembly GCA_963699185.1). Classification (GTDB taxonomy): domain Bacteria; phylum Acidobacteriota; class Terriglobia; order Terriglobales; family Acidobacteriaceae; genus DASRAA01. The sequence goes on from OY969419.1 coordinate 5,644,555, forward strand.
CTGGCTCGATGACATTCGCTCAGCCCTTACCGAGTAACCTGCCTTGGACGACCCCACTTCTTTCGGTTGATACGTTGCTTGCGTACAGCTTTACGGACGGCCTCAACAGCTACACACAAAGTAACTCCACGTTCAAAGAGCTATATGGCAGCACTCCTTGTGACAGCATACCGTGTGTAGCAACCGGGCCGGGAGGCGCAATCACGTATTGGTCTATCGCACTGCTGAACAGTGCCGGACTTCAGCTCCTGAGTCAGGGTTATCCGGCTCAGAATGGAGAGGCGGGATACGACAGCATCATCATCAACTCACAATATGGAACGAACATCCAAGCGGGCTCCAGCTTCTACGGTGCTTGGACCGGGCCGATTGTGAACACTCCAGAACCACCTTCACTGTTTCCGCTCGTCATGGTTCTGTTAGCAGCGGCGAAAAGGGTCAAGGGCCGGGGCATTAAAGCGATGAGCCGGATGGTGCTGGCGACGGTGAGGAGGGGCAATCCGGGCTTTCGATTCCTTGGCCACGGCTTTTTACTAAACTGTCCCGTCTAGGAATAACTTACGAGTGGATGAGCCTGCCCCCCGAAGCCTCGAATTCCAGATTTTGCTCCTTCACTAATCGTAAGTTACTGATAACATTGGATGAGCGGTCACTACATTTATGCTGGTCATGACGATGTAACCACAACAAACTAATACAACTTAAGTATTTCCTTGGCAAAGTTTTTAGTGGCCCTAGCGGGGGAGCTTGGTAGTGGTGAAATGCCCTCGTTTTGCTTGTAAGCTATTGAATCTACGACGCATCGTGGCACTGATTTGGGTAACGTTCTTTGATCTATAACAGCTTTGTTTTCAGCAGATTGAATGCGCGGATTCAAAAAGCTCACTTTCTTAAAGCGATGCTGACTCTGGCGTATCGGCCCGTCAGTCTTGCTGAAAGCAATTCAGGGATGTGTGCTACGGCGATAGCTGAAAGAGAAAGAAACTCAAAAATATATATTTCACGATTTATCTCTGGCTTGCCTCACGCACCCTCGGATTATTTTCAGCAGGGGGCGGACATCCGCACCCCTGCCGAATTGGTTTACTGGGCGGCCTTTAGATCGTCGTCAGGTGGCTCTATGGGCGTTGCCATACCCACCTTAAGCCAGATCCACTCCTTCGCAAGCGTGACCTCATCCGCGTCATTCCCTGCACCGTTCCTCAAAACGACAATGCCTGTTGCCGACAATTCCCTCATCCGATGACGAGCCGTGGGGCGACTGACAGGGAGTCGCTTCTCAAGCTCCGCAGACGTGATACTGCCGTCATTTTCAATCACAGCCTTCAGCACTGAGCGACGTGACCTTGGGATACTGGAAATCGCAACGTGCCGGACGATCTCCATGTCTCCATAGTTCACGACCCTTCTGCCTTCCGCTAATGCAAGCCCTTGGGCAATCTGTCGGAGGATATAAATCAGCCTTATTGGCCCTTCAGGGGAGCCGACCACGAGTTCTTCCTGCCCGGAGGACGGATTGTCTTGCCAAACGATCTCAACCCTTCCCTGCGCTGTCAGTCTCGCACAACGAACAAGCATCAGTAGCAGTCCCTTCGGGATTTCAATCTCACTCTGCTCAACCGATGAAACGGGGTATTTTGCGAAGAACTGCTCCACATAATCATTGGCCAGGTGACGGCAATTTCCTTCTTCATTCTGACTCTGGAAACCCATCGCTATCTCAAGCATCTCCTCCTCAGTGAACTCCCTGCCAGATATCTCATATCTCAGCATTCGATTGCCAAGCTGCGCCATCACAGCGTCAGTCGCGGAGGGTATGGGCGTTGTGCCTCCGAGCCAGTTAAATACATACCGGCCTTCATAGCCTCGCGTGCCATGCACGCCCGAAGCCGTCACAAATCCCTTACCGTCGAGAACAGAAGTTAGGTTCGAGAACCGATCCCGCAGTTCCGAGTCACTGCCTCTGAACACTGGTGCGAGTTCCTTCACGAGTAACGCCTTGTCTTTGACCTTGGGCAAGAGGTCAATCTCTGCCATGTTCTCTCGGGGAATATTTGCGACGTGCGAGACGAAGGCCTTAGCCGTGAAGTTGTCCAGACGGTACAGCACGTTTCGCGTCGCCTCTCTGTCAGGCTCAAGCACGTTGATGCACGTTGACTTGCCTCGTCCCGAAGGGCCTTCGTAGATCAGGACTACAGGATGCGATCTGTCCTTCAGCGCAAGGGCGCAGATCACGCCAATTCCGGCCCTGAGCGCCGTCCACAGTTCATCACCGAAGGCGTCCCTAAATCGCTCCTCCAGGTTCTGTAACGTAGAGTTGTTTGTTGGTTGGTTAGCAATATTCGTGTAGTTCATTTACTTTCTCCTCAAAATGGAAAGGCGCTCTTCTGAGCGCCTATATTTCGTTCTATAAAATGCAAAAAGGGCAATGAGATAGACTCACTGCCCTTCAGAATGGCGAATATGAAGTTGTCGGGCCTAAGTTATAGAGTTATAGATAAGCTATAGCAAGCCTAATCTATGGCCCAATAGCTTTATATATGTGTAGACACACCTCTCCCTCTATACTGGTATCCCTATAGCTTAGGGATACTAATAGCTATGATTTCTGCGCAAAAAGCAAATGGCGATCCCGTCTTCAAGAGATAGAATCACCTGCCCGGAATGATACCGTCGATAGGGGCCAATGTCAAGGACAATCGGTGGTGGCGGAAGAATAATTCGGGGCGCACCCATTCATTCCTCTAGTTGTGCTCGGGATGCGACACCCGCCACTGTCAAGTATGCTTCTTTCCACGCATAACCGATCTTAAAAAGGGTCACCGGGTTTGCCTCATCCACTCCGCACTTTGTTAGCCAGTTTTGGGGCCACGTCAGAGAAAGCGCTTGGTCTTCCCATGGAGGGGTAAAAATCAAACGAGCACAGTCCTCGGATGCCTCTTCAACTGCACTGTCGGAAGTTTCGTTCGTCTCGTTCCACCTGTTCTGCATCTCGACGCGTACCATGCGACGCAAATGCCACAAAACATCAACGAATCGCTTGTTAGTTCTGGCTGCGTCCGTGAGGGCAATCGCGATAATGGCGACGAGATATACAAATTTTTGTCGCTCGTAAGTGCGCCGGCCAAATCCACGTGAAGCACTGAAATCGCATTCAGTAAGAAACTTGGATTCATCTTCAACCACAAACACTGCAAACAGATGGCGTGCAAAGTGCTCAGGCGATTTGAATATCAGTGGCGAGTCGTCCAAGGTCGGTCTTCTCTAGGGATTGGCAGCCAATTTCTTCCCCGGCACAAAAGCCTAGCCTGATGCTTGAATGATGGCAAGCGTATCGTCGAGTACCAAGTCCCGCCTCTAGTCATGCTTCTTCTTCCATCTTGCGTTCGCAGCGTTCCTAGCAAACTCGGCCCTCTGCTCAGGGGTTAGCTTTATCATTCGTGCCTTTGCACTTGCCCTACCGCCCTTCCTTCCGAGGGATACCGCTGCTGGGTCTTTCTTCTTTTTTCCCATGCCTTGCATTGTACCGTGCCGAACCGCTTGCGCATGGAGCAATAATTTACCTTGCATAATGCTAACCGCTTGAGCATAATTAGAGCGTTTCACAATCTGGAATGTGGAAGGAGAACGATGTGAGCCTGTACAAACGAAAACAAACTTGGTGGGCGGATTTCAGTGTCCGAGGGCGGAGATTTCGTGTGTCGCTTGACACCTCCGATAAACATCAAGCCACTCGGCTAGAGAGACAGCGAATTGCCGAAGCTCAGACCTCCGGAACACTCAGTTCCCTTGATTGCGCTGGAATCACTGTCGAACGTTCCGCAGAGATGTACCTATCCGAACGAGAGGCTGTCGTGTCAGCATCGACAATCCGATTTGAGAGAGATGCTCTGAAACCAGTCACACGGCACATCGGCTCTTTGTTCATTGGCCGAATCGTCCCCGAAACCCTCAGTTCGTACATCGCTGCCCGGAAATCAGAGGGCATTGGCAACCGAACTGTCAACATGGAAATCGGGGTCCTGCGGAAAATCCTCAAACGCTGGAAACTGTGGGATGCCCTTTCTGCGCACTACAGGGCCCTTCCTGAACCCAAAGATATCGGGAGAGCTCTGAGCCCATCCGAAGAGTCCCGGCTTTTTGCAGTCGCCAGCAGCAAACCTGAATGGACGGTTGCTTTTTGCGCCTCCCTCATTGCAGCGAACACGACCGCCGGAGGATGTGAGCTCAGGAATCTCAGACTGAAGGATGTTGACCTTCAAACCCGGACGCTGTTTGTGAAAGTTGGGAAGAACCGCTTTCGCGTTCGGGCGATTCCCCTTAATCAGACCGCGACTTGGGCAGTCGTGCGATTACTGGAGAGGGCCGCACTTCTGGGCTCCCTAACACCCGATCACTATCTGCTGCCGAAAAGAATCTCCGGTGAGATTTACGACCCTTCCCAGCCAGCTAGCCGGTGGGCATGGAGAACCGCATGGCGGAAGCTAACAGCACAAGCAGGGCTCAAGCACCTACGCCCCCATGATCTCCGGCATCACGCAATAACTAAACTCGCAGAATCGCAGGCGAGTGAACAAACGATCATGGCGATTGCCGGACACGTCAGCCGAGAAATGCTGGAGCATTACAGCCACATTCGGCTAGAAGCGAAGCGAAAAGCGCTCGAATCGCTGGACGACGTCACATTCTTGGCACAAATCCAGCAAAGGGCGCTTCTCGCAGCAGAACCCACGGAAACGCAAACTGCTGCGAGTATTCAAGTTGAATGGTCGGGACGGGCAGATTTGAACTGCCGACCCCTCGCACCCCAAGCGAGTGCTCTACCAGGCTGAGCCACGTCCCGACGAAGGAGGGTTCATTTCCGGACAACCGGAGGGCTTCTAGGGCCACGTTTAGTCTATCACCGTTGCGCCATGAGCTCGCGCATCGCCGCGTAACCCGAACGCGCGGCCCATATGAATATCAATCAAACTTCAGCGCCCGTAGGTTTCCGCTGATCCCTGCGCGAATTGGACGGCCGGTCGGCAGGGGCAGCACAGTCACCTTCGCGCGGGTCGGCACCAAACAGAAAGAGTTGTGCCGATAAGTGGGGTTGCCCTTAGACGGTGGAGTGAGGCAAAATTTTGAGGCGGCTGAAAGACACGCCCCCCCGGACTCCGGCCTGTCTCAGCAGCGACAACGTTGCAGTCTTGTTTTCTATTTTTGGCGTGGAGTGCTCATTGCCATGAAGATTGCTTTTTTGTTTTTGGTGCTTGGCATAAATGCCGTCAACTGCGTCGCGCAGACCGCATCCGCGTCGTTCGGCGACGGCTATCGCTCCTCTACAATTGGGAACGGAACAGCCAGGCTCGAAGATCGCATCGCGGCTGCTGGTGCATCGCAGGCTCCCTTGGAGTTTTCCAACCCATCAAGCGCCGTATCGCCTCAGGTTGCTTTCAATTTGGCGTCTGCGGAAGACTCCGAGCTGTCCTCTAACGAATCGCAGAAACTTCACTACTATTTTTTCGCGGACGGCGACTCGGCACCTGATCCCTCAACGATTCCGCCCGGCGCTGAAGATGCGAAAGCGGCCCCCACGTTAGCGGTGCAGCCGATTGAGCCGCCGCATCCCGACACCAAAATTCACTGGAAGGCCGCCAACGGAGAAGCCCTGTTGTCCACCGGCATCATGCACACGTTCAATCTTTGGACGGAGGCTGGGACGCGCGATGCCCTCTACGGGCCGTGGGCAAGAAATTGGCTGGATTCGGTGGGCGAACTGCGCGGCTGGAGCGATAGCGATCAATTCATGGCCCCCTATGTCGGCCATCCCATTCAAGGGTCCATTTTTGGATTTATCCTCCGCCAGAACGATCCGAAATACCGCGACGTGCAGTGGGGAGACGGCCGCGATTATTTCACGAGCTTGCTCCGCTCCATGGCCTTCTCGGCGGTGTGGCATACGCAGTGGAAAATCGGCGTGGCCAGCGAGGACTCCATTGGCAACGTGATGCTGCACGCTTCTCCGGGATTCATCACCCTGGTGGACACCCCGACGCTGGGCGCAATCACCATGATCGGAGAGGACGCGCTTGATCGCTACCTGATCATGGGGCTGGAAAACCGCACCGCCAACCGTTTGCTGATTGCCCTGACGCGCTGCTTTCTGAATCCGGGACGGTCGTTCGCTAACGTGATGGCCTTCAAGGTACCGTGGCACCGCGACACGCGCATTGGAATCGTTGGTGAAAACTTTGTCATCCGCAAGCAGCTGCTGGCGGACTACAGGTACCATGGCGGACCCAAGCCCTTCGAGTTCGTGCGTCGCCCATCCGACTCGAGCGACGACGATCCGAACCACGTTTATCCCAAGGTGGCGGCTATCGAACTGGCCGCCTATCCCAATTACGAGCATTTTTCAAACGGCCGGAACTGTATTGGTGGCGGGGGATCGGGCGCGGCGCGCTTGTCACCCAATTGGCAGATCGTCGCCGAAGTTAACGGCTGCCTGGTCATGGGCATGGCACATTACACCCAGAGCGGGGATTCGCTGTTCTATGGTGCAGGTCCGCGCTGGACGCCCCTCGCTTCCCATCGCTATTCGCCCTTCGCGGAAGTCTTGTTCGGTGGACGCAAGGTGACCTACGAAGTGGACAACCCGACACTCGAGAACACGCTTCTCAACGCATGGAACGACGGGAACGGCACGCTACCTCATTATCCCAAGCGAAGTGACTGGTCCACGGAGGTGTCGAGTAATGGCGCCAGCCTTGCTGCAGGCGGCGGACTGGATGTGGTTATCAAGCGCCCCTTCGCATGGCGCCTGGTCAACGTTCAGTACACCCACTCCTGGATGCCCGGTGTTGAAAATATCCATCCGGAAAATGGTTTCCGCGTCACCACGGAGGCGGTCCTTCGGATCGGTACGTGGTAAGGGCTCCTCAGTGGCCGAGTGCCTATGGTTCAAACACCCACTTGGTCACGGCCGTCGCAGTCTGCTTTAGCGGAAATGCGAAGACCACACGCGGCACCAGCTTGTACACATATCCGTCGGCTCGCGAAGGCAACGGCCATCCATACTTCGACTTGCTGGCGTCTGACAGGCCCTGCGGCAACTGGGTGTAATCGACTTTCTCGGCTACGCCTTCTACGATCACCAGCTCGTCGAGATTCTCGTTGATGACGATGCAATGCGGGTTCGCGGCCAGGTTCTTCGCTTTGCGCGTCGCCGGATCGCTCCCGAAGTAGTACGCATCGTCGTGCCATAGTCCGTGCATTCCCATTGCGTGCGGCCGCCCGTCAGGCCGCACCGTAACAATCACGTAGTTCCGCGAGCCGGTCAGCCGCTTTCGCGCCCAACTCCAGTCGAGCATGCCCTTCGGTGAAGTAGGAAAGCCATAGCCGGGAGGAATCGTAGGCCGCATGGCTCGCGGTTGCTTGGCAGTTGATGGTGACGGCTGCTTCGCGGAGACTTTCTTCGCCGCAGATTTCTTCTGCTTGGCTTTCGTGGCCATTGCTTGTTCCTCCAAGGAAGTTGGGCCGATCCCCCTAGCGCTTACTCGACCCTCCCAGTAATGAGCCCAGCAACCCGCGCACAATCTGGCGGCCGACGCTGCTGCCGATGGTGCGCGCTGCGCTCTTCGACATGGCTTCGATGAGGCTGTCGCCGCGACGGCCTCCGCCGCTGGATTGGCCGGGCAGCCCGAGATTCGGCAGGTTGGCGTACCACGGCTGCTCTTGTCCCGGCTTCTGCGGAGCGCCTGCAGCGGTGGTTTCTCCCGCGCGTCCTTTCAGAATCTCAAACGCCGATTCGCGATCAATGGCGTTCTCATACACCCCGGCGACTAGCGACGACTTCATCAACTCAGCCCGCTGTTCGGGAGCGATGGGGCCGATTTGCCCGCGGGGCGGCGCGACGAGAGAGCGCTCGACTATGGCCGGAGTACCCTTTTCGTCGAGGAAGGACACCAGCGCCTCCCCAACCTCAAGCTCGGTGATGGTCTTCTCCACGTCGAGTTTAGGATTGCTGCGGAACGTCTGTGCCGCCGCCTTCACTGCTTTCTGGTCCTTGGGGGTGAAGGCACGCAGCGCGTGCTGTACGCGATTGCCGAGCTGTCCAAGCACGGCCTCGGGAATGTCGAGCGGGTTCTGCGATACGAAGTACACGCCCACGCCTTTCGAGCGGATCAGGCGGACGATCTGCGTAACCTTATCGGCGACAATGGGCGGCAGGTCGGAAAACAACAGGTGCGCCTCGTCGAAGAAAAAGACGAGCTTCGGCTTGGCGGGATCGCCGACTTCGGGAAGCTTCTCAGCAAGAACGTCGCGTACACTCGGGGCGAGCGCATGAGCTTGTCGGCCGCGAGAATGTTGACCAAGCCGTGCCCGTTGGCGTCAGTCTGCATCAGGTCATCGATATTGAGGGCGGGCTCGCCGAAGAACTTGTCGCCGCCTTCCTGACCGAGCGTGACCAGTCCACGCTGAATCGCGCCCACGCTGGCGGCGGAGATGTTGCCGTACTCCGTCTGCAAAGCCTTCGCCTGTTCGCCAACATACTGCAGCATGGCCTGCAGGTCCTTGAAATCGAGCAGAAGCAGTTGATGGTCGTCGGCAATCTTGAACACCAGCGACAGCACTCCCGACTGCGTGTCGTTGAGGTTGAGCAAGCGGCTGAACAGGAGCGGACCCATTTCGCTGACGGTGGTGCGCACGGGGTGTCCCTGCTCGCCGAAGACGTCCCAGAAGGTCACCGGCGACGCCTCGAACGCGAAGCCCTCGAGCTTCATCTTCTTCACGCGGTCGGCGATTTTGGGATTGTCCTTGCCAGGTTGACTGATGCCGGAAAGATCTCCTTTCACGTCAGCGGCGAACACCGGCACGCCAATGCGGCTGAACGCCTCGGCCATCACTTGCAGCGTGACGGTCTTGCCCGTGCCTGTGGCGCCCGCCACCAGTCCGTGACGGTTGGCCATCTGCGGCAGCAGGACCTGTGGGTCTTTACTCTGTGCGATGAGCAGGGGCTCAGCCATCAATTGCCTCTCGGGAACGAACTGGCGGAGTCTGCGGAATCGATTGCGCCAGCTCAGATGCCTGAATTCTAATACGGCGCACCGCTTACAGGAGCGAACGAGACCAAAACCAAGGTGAGCCGTCCCGCAAGCTGTGGTCGACCGCGACCCGAAACAAAGCCACCCGCCCGGTGTTCATGCGAAGGGTTTATCGTTAAGATATTCATTTGCTTATGCGGACGTTGGCTCGCGGCGTCTGGGGGAAGGTTTGCGTACTCTCGCTCTGATCTTGGCCTTAATAGCTCTTGTCGGAATCGTGGCTTGCAGTGGAAGTGGTTCCAGCAGCTCGACCATCACGGCGGTGACCGTTTCGTGTACGCCAACTTCGGTGCAGTCCGGCCAAACCAGCCAGTGCACCGCGACAGTCACGGGGACGGGGGTGTTCAATACCGTGGTCACGTGGGGATCCAGCAATGGAACAATCGACGCGAACGGCGTCTTCACCGCGCCGGCCGTGACTGCCAATACCACGGTTTCGATCAATGCGGCTTCCGTCCAGGACAATACGAAGACCGGCACCACTTCGGTTACGGTCACTCCGGTTACGGCTATCAGCGTGACCTGTTCGCCAACCGCGATCCAGCCGCGGCAGAGCAGCCAGTGCATCGCCTCGGCCAACGGATCCAGTACCATCCTGGTGAACTGGAGCAGCAATATCGGCACCATCTCGATCTCGGGGCTGTTCACGGCGCCCCAAGTCACCGCCAGCACCCAGGCCACGATCACCGCGACCACCCAGGTAACCAACGTTACCGGCACCGCGGCGGTCACGGTGAATGTAAACAACACCGCGCCGCTAATCGTGGATGGCGGTCCCACCGTCAATGGCGTTTCCGTCGATTACGTGAACGGTGCCTATGCAACGGTTTCAGTCTGCACACCGGCGACAACCACTTGTCAGACGATTGATCACGTGCTGGTCGATACCGGATCCGTCGGCTTCCGCGTCTTGGCGTCTGCGTTGGGCAGTGTGACGCTGCCGGGACAACTTGCTTCCGACGGCAATCCTCTAGCGGAGTGCTTCGTGCAGCCGGCAGGTTACGCCTGGGGACCGGTCTCGCTGGCGCAAGTACAGGTTGCAGGCGAGATTGCGTCGTCGATACCGGTGCAGGTCATCGCGCCCTCAAACTTCTCCAGTGTCCCTGCGAGTTGTTCGAGCCAAACCACGGGTGGAGCGCTGAACAGCGTCAGTACGCTCAAAGCGAACGGCATCCTGGGCATCGGCGTGTTTGTGCAGGATTGCGGCACCGCCTGTGCGACCGGCAATTCGGCGCCGAACACGTATTACAGTTGCCCCAGTTCGGGATGCGGCGCGATCCTGGCAGCCATCAACACGCAGGTCACGAATCCCATCACCCTGTTCCCCAACGACAACAATGGATCGCTGATTGCGTTGCCGCCGGTTTTCAGTGGCGGTTCGACAAACGTTCAGGGTTCGTTGATCTTCGGGATCGGAACGCAGCCCAACAACGGCCTGGTCAATGCCGCGGTATACGGAGTAACCGCGACGGGTCTGAATCCGGGCAGCTTCGTCACGACCTACAACAGCACCGCTTATCCCGGAGCGATCAGCAGCGGCGCCAATGCGAACTATTTTCTCAGTTCGGCGATCACGGGATTTCCTGCCTGCACGGCCCCGGGATTTTATTGCCCCAGCTCCGACCAGACTGTCGCGGTGACGAACACGGGCACCAACGGCACCAACGGAATGGTCTCGCTGACGGTGAGTAACGGCGATACTCTGCTGAGTTCGGGCAATACCGCGTTCGCGAATCTGGCAGGACCGGGCACCGGCAGGACGGGAGGCTTCCTCTTTGGGCTGCCGTTCTTCTATGGCCGAACGGTGTTTACAGCCATCAACGGCGCAAGCACACCGGGCGGGACCGGGCCTTACTTCGCGTACTAATCGGGTCAGCCTTCGAATACTACTCTGCCGGCGACGATAGTCGCGACGACGCAGCCGGTGAAACTCCAGCCGTCGTAGGGCGTGTTGCGGGATTTGGACTTCGACTGCGACGCGTCATACGTCCACTTCTTGGCGGGATCGAAGATAGTAACGTCGGCGTGGGCTCCGGGCGAAAGCGTGCCCAGTCCTTCGAGTCCAAAGATGCGCGCGGGACCTGACGACAGCAGCTCGACGATTCTCCACAGCGGCAGTTTGAAGTGGTGATGCAGTACCGTGATGGCGATGGGCAGCGCGGTTTCCAGGCCAATGATGCCGAAGGCGGCGCACTCGAACTCCACCTGCTTCTCATGGAAAGCGTGGGGGGCGTGATCGGTGGCGATGGCGTCGATGGTGCCGTCGATAATGCCGGCGATCATGGCGTCGCGGTCGGCGGCCGAGCGCAGCGGCGGGTTCATCTTGTAATGGGTGTCGAACTCGCCGATGTTCTCGTCGATCAGCGTGAAGTGGTGGGGCGTGACCTCGGCGGTGGCGCGGATGCCGGCTTTCTTGGCCTGGCGCACGGCGTCCATGGCTTCGGCAGTGGAGATGTGCGCGACGTGAATGTGCGACTTGGTCTCGCGCGCCAGCGCAATGTCACGTCTGACAATGTCAGACTCAGCGGCATTAGGCATGCCGCGCAAGCCCAGCCGGAATGAAGTCGGCCCCAGATTCATTGAGCATCCGGCCGTGAGGCGCGAGTCCTCGGCATGTTGCACCACCGCGATGTTGAGCTTGGCCGCCGCTCGCAGCGCGTCGCGCATTAACTTGTCATCAAGGATGGGGCGGCCGTCGTCGCTGATGGCGACAGCGCCGGCTTTCTTGAGCGCCGCGAAGTTCGTCAGCTTCTCGCCCTGGCTGCCAACCGTAGCGGCGGCGATGGGAAAGAGCCGCACCAACGCATCGCGCTCGGAAGCCTGCATCCAGCGGGTGATTTCGGGGGAATCGTTCACCGGGCTGGTGTTGGGCATGGCACAGACGGCGGTGAAGCCTCCGGCAGCAGCAGCGGCAGTCCCCGTAGCAATGGTCTCTTTGTGCGACTGGCCGGGCTCACGCAGATGGACGTGCAGGTCGACGAATCCGGGGGCCACGATGCAGCCTGTGGCGTTCAGCGTGTCGCTGGCGGCGGCTTTCAGCACGCCGGGCGCAGCAAGTTGAGCCACGCGGCCGTCGCGCAGCAGAATATCCATTTCGCGATCAATGCCACTCGAGGGATCGATGACCCGGCCGCCGGCGATGAGGGAGATCTCCCCGTTGTGCTTGGTCGTCGGCATCATTCGGCCGCCTTCAATACTGTCGCGAGAATTGCCATGCGCGTCTTCACTCCGTTGGCAACTTGTTCGTGCATGCAAGACTGCGGACCGTCGGCCACTTCGTTGGCGAGTTCGAGGCCGCGCACGATGGGTCCGGGATGCATGACGATGGCGTCGGGCCGCGCTAACTTCATGCGTTGCGGCGTGACCTGGAACTGCGCGATGTAGTCCTCGAGGCTGATCTGCTTGCCGGCCAGGCGTTCTTTCTGGATGCGCAGCGACATCACGACGTCAGCGCCCTGGAGCGCGGCGTCGAGATCGTGGCAGGCGACGACGCCGGGAGCGAGGGTTGCGGAAATGTCGGGGACAAGGTCCGGCGGGCCACAGAAGATAACTTCGGCGCCGAACTTGGAAAGCAGGTGCGCATTGGAGCGCGCGACGCGGCTGTGAAAGACGTCTCCGACGATGACGACGCGCAGCCCTTTGAGCCGTTTCTTGTGATTGGTAATAGTCAGCGCGTCGAGCAGGGCCTGCGAGGGATGCTGATGCAGTCCGTCGCCGGCGTTGATCACCGGCACTGGAACGAAGCGCGAGAGCAGGTACGGCGCTCCGCTGTTGGGATGGCGCATGACGATGACGTCGGCCCCCAGGGCGGTGACGGTCCATCCGGTGTCGATGAGCGACTCGCCTTTCTCGATGCTGGACGAGGTCGCAGAGACGAGTGTGGTGGTGGCTCCGAGCGCTTTGGCAGCGAACTCGAATGACGTTCGAGTGCGGGTGGAAGCCTCGTAAAAGAGCAGCACGACGCGCTTGCCGCGCAGGAGTTGCGGCGGGCGTTTGGGGTCCATGCGCCGCGCGAGTTTCAGGATGGCATCAATTTCGGCGGTTGTCAGTTGATCGGTGCCCAGCAGCGAACGCGGGTTTGCCTTCATTGCCCCTCGGCGACGCGCTCGACCAGCAACACTTTCTCGGCGTTGTCGGTTTCCTGGAATTTGACTTCGATGATCTCGTTGTCGGTGGTCTGCACCTTGCGCCCCACGAACCCGGCTTCGATAGGCAACTCACGGTGCCCGCGGTCGATGAGCACCAACAGTTGAATGCGGCGCGGGCGGCCATGATCGAACAGCGCATCGAGCGCAGCGCGGGTGGTGCGGCCGGTGTAGAGAACGTCGTCGACCAGGATGATGTTCTTGTCCTGGATGTCGAACTCCATCTTGCTCTTGCGCACCTCGGGCCGGTGGCCGATGGTGGAGAGGTCGTCGCGATAGAGCGTGATGTCGAGGGTGCCGACCGGCACTTCCATTTTCTCGATGCGCCCGAGGATCTTCGCCAATCGCAGCGCCAGCGGGACACCGCGACGCATGATGCCCACCAATCCAACATTGTCGGCGCCGTTGTTCTTCTCCACAATTTCATGGGCAAGGCGCACGATGGTGCGATCAATTTCCGACGCAGACATGATCTGCGACTTCTCGCGCAGGTTAGGAGAGGGACTTGGGGGTTTGTTCATGCCCTACGGATGATACGAAATGGGCGCGGTGAGGGGCAACTGGGGTGAGCGGATGTGTGACGGGTGACACCGAAGAGGGCGCGGACATCGTTCGTTTCCACCCTGTCGCGAACAACGGGCGACACCGGTGTATGCCCGATCATTGACTTTCGAATCGGAAGAAGTCGGCGCCGCTGAATTTCAGCAGGCGGGCTTTGCCGTTCACGATGATAAGAAACTCCACGCGCTCGGGATTGGGCGCGTCTTCGGTGGGACGAAATTCATTATCGCCGATGCGTTCGAGTGAAGTTTCGCCCTCTGCCCAGAGCTCGCCCTTCAACACCACGATGTCGGCACTGTTGCCTTCAAACGGGCCATAGCAAAGGTAGGTGCCGGTGAATGCGGCGTACTCAGGTGGGACGGTGAACGTCTTTGGGCCGGTGTACTTCGGGTTGGTGTACCAGCCGCTGCCGTGCATGAGCTCGACGACAGGCCCGGGCTTGTCTTTGTCTTTTGCATTTTCGTTTTTCGCCCGGCCAAACATGAAGGAATATCGCGCGAGCTGTGGATCCGTGGCGACGAAGGAGTCGGCGCCAGATCTTTGCAGAGGAATCCGCTGGCCCGCTACCGTCGCGAACAATGCATTGTCGCCGGTGATCTCGATAGTCTTGCCCTCGGACGCGGCGTAAACACCCACGTAGTCGGCCGAGTTCTTGATGACCTTGGGATCTTCGATCACGGGCGCAGCAGGGGCAGGCTTGCCTGCGCCGGAGGCAGCCATCAATTGCACAGCGTATTGCGAAACCGGAGTAGGGCGGTATCCCTGCATCGCGTTGATGGAGGAGAAGGCGCCAGCTCCGGCGTCAAGGTCGATATATAAAGCAGACATAAACGACGCCATGCCTCCGGTATGGCGGAGGACGGTGTGACCATCTACCTTTTCTACCGCGATGCCATAGCCATAATTGGCGTCTTTGCCAAACTCGGCTGCCTTGATCCACGGCTTTGACATGAGGGCGAAGCTGTCGGCCGAGACGATGCGTTTGTTGGGCGCCTGGCCGCGATTGAGCAGCATCTGCATGTAGAGGGTCATGTCGCCCGGAGTGGACGCGATGCTGCCCGCGGCATCGTCGAACTGTAGGTTGGCGGCCGGAGCGATACGGCCGAAGCGGGGATAGGGTCGGTCTTCAAAGTAGGCTACCCAGCTCTCGGCGGTGCGCGGGCGAATGTCGTTGGTGATGACGGGCGCGGTATCCTTCATGCCGAGCGGATCGAGAATGCGGGCCTTGAGAGCAGCGGGCCATGTGTGTCCGTCAAGCGCCTGAATGAGGTTCCCCAAAATGTCGAAGCCGAGATTGCAATAATAGAAGCGCTCGCCGGGCTTCCATGCTTGACGATAACGGGTGGCCGGGTCGGAAGGAATCAGTTGTAGCGCATTCGGCAGCCCGGACGAATGGGTCAGCAAGTCGTGCGCGGAAACCGGCCCGTAGCTGGTGACAATCGGCAGCCATGGGAGGTATTCGAGCACCGGCTTGTGTAGATCGAGCTTGCCTTCCTCGTGCAATTGCAAGCACACCAGCGCGACGAACGACTTAGTGATGGAGCCGATGTGAAATAGCAGGTTGGGCTCAACCGGCTGCTTGAGGGCGGGATTGCTGAATCCGTAGCTGGCGACGCGGACGGTGCCGGCGCGGTTGGCCGTGCCCAAGGTTAGTCCGGGAGAGTTCATCGCCTTCATGTAGGACTCGATGAACGTATCGAGTGCCTGGTCCGCGGGAGTGCGAGCGGCAGTGTCCGTTTGGGATTGCGCCGTTTCGACGACGAGGAACGATCCGGCAGTAAGGGCGGCAGCGGTTCGAGCGGAGGCAGACAGGAAGTTGCGACGGGTTACGAAGGGCATAAGGTTCGAGTGTAGTGTAGACGAAGGCCAAAATCGTAGTCCCAAACCCGCACGGAAGATAGAAGATATCAGATGGCAAAGAGCGATCCGATCGAGCGCTCACTGGACAGGCTGGGCGAATTGCGCCATGCCGAGGCGTCGGAAACGGCGGTGGAGGAGGTCCGCCAATTCCTGCGGGATCGGAGCAACCTAATTGTCTCCAAGGCCGCCAAGGTCGTCCGGGAATTGCAGCTCAAGGCGCTCATTCCGGATCTGGTGGCGGCGTTCAGCAAGCTCATGAAAGACGGGCCGCGGCTCGACAAACGCTGCGCCGCGGTGACCGAAATCGTGAGTGCGCTGTACGAGCTGAACTACCAAGAGCCCGAGCCTTACCTGGCCGGGCTCAAGCATGTTCAGATGGAAGCATCATTCGGCCCGCCGGTCGACGAAGCCGCGAAGTTGCGAGCGGTGAGCGCCCAAGGACTGGTTCGAACTCGCCATCCCGACGCGTTGACCGAAGTCACGCAGTTGCTGGTCGATCGTGAACCTGCCGCCAGGCTCGGCGCTGTTCGGGCCTTGGCCGTGAACGGAGGGGAAGCTGGCATCCTCCTGCTCAAGTTAAAGGTGTTAACGGGCGACGTTGAGCCGGCCGTGATTGGCGAATGTTTTTCCGGGCTTCTCGAGGCATCACCGGCCAAGTCGGTTCCGTTCGTCGCGAAGTACATCGACTCCAATGACGATGACGTGGCTCAGGCCGCAATGCTCGCGCTGGGCGAGTCTCGTCTGCCCGCAGCCTTCGAGGTCCTGCGTGAGAAATGGGCGAGAACGATTGCGATGCCGGTACGACGCATCTTGCTCAGCGCGATGGCGGCATCGAAACTGGATGAGGCGATCGCGTTCCTCGTTTCGCTTGTAGAAACCGCGAGCGTGCCCACAGCAGCAGCTGCGGTTGAGGCGCTCTCCATCTACAGCCGGAATGAACGAGTGAGGAAGTCCGTGGGCGACGCGGTCTCAGTTCGATCCGAAAAGACACTTCTCGAGCGATTTAGGCAGGACTTCGAAGCCTGAGCTCAACCCGGATTCAGCCCACCAACTAACTCTTCCCAATCTCAGGTAAGACGCTATGCGACAGGCTGCTGTGAGCTCTTCGGCCACCGAATACACAATTTTTACCCAGGGTTAATTGACATCCGAATATTATCCGGATAAAATTAAGGCCATGAAAGTTGGTCACACATATACAGCCTTTGTTGGCAATGATTTACTGGCGTCTGGCGAGCGCGACCAAGTTCTGACAGCGATGAAGTCCCGCTCTGATCGGGACGACAATCCCGTCATTCTGACCTTCGAAGATCAAACTGGGTGCCAGGTTGATTTCGACCTTCGGGGAACACTCGCTGACGTTCTGGCACGTGCCAAGCCTGACCAGCCCCGCGTCGGCCCCGGCCGCCCAAAGCTCGGGGTGGTCGCGCGCGAAGTGTCGCTGCTGCCGCGGCATTGGGAGTGGCTCGAAGAACAACCGAATGGTGCCTCGGCCGCCATTCGCCGGCTCGTCGATGAGGCGAGAAAGCGAGAGCCAGGCGAGCAGGAAGTACGGGCTGCGATGGAAGCTGCTGGCAGGTTTCTTTCGGCGATGGGCGGAAATCTGCCCGGCTACGAGGAGGCAAGCCGCGCCTTGTATGCCCGCGACGGCGAACGCTTCGAGAAGCTCCTCCGCGACTGGCCGCGCGACATCCGGGCACACATCCAGCGCCTCGTGCATGGCGTCTTCTGACACGCCTGTTAGGAGACGCCTGCATCGAGTTCGTTGTGATTCAAAGCGGTGCTAGCGGAGGTCGCGGCGGCGGGCGAACATCGATGCGCCGAGCGCGCCTCCAGCCGCACTGAAGATCACGAAAACCACCGCCATGATCACCAGGATCAGCACGAAAAACGTAGCCAGTCCCTGCGGAGTGTTCAGGTTTCCCACGAATTGGCGCATGATCTCCTGGGCGCGGGGATCGGGGTTGGAGGCCAGTGACTTGTCGATTTGCGCCTGCATCGCGCTGCGAAATCCCTGGCTGTTGGAGGCAAAGCTCAGCACGCTCCAGATGGTCGTGGCCACATAGCCAATTGCGCCAGCGGCCGCGCCAATACGCATACCCATGCCCGGCGTAACAAGGCTTCCAGGTACACGGCGCTGATAGAGCCAGACGGCGAGGGCCCCCGCCCCTAGCAGCCACAGACAGCAGCCGAAGCCCACGATAGGAATTGCGGTGAGAACGGCAGCGCCGAGACCGGAAAGAAGCGCGCCCTTCCACGCCAGTTCCCATTGAATTATCGCGGCTTGGGGATTGTAGGTCGTGACGCCAGTAGTCCAGGGAGAGGTGGCAACCCCTTGCGCCGACTGGTCGGAACCCGGGGACGCCGCTTGCGACGCGTCTTCGTCCGGCGAAGTAACGCGAATCTGAGGAGCGCCACAGTGAGGACAGAAGGGTAGCGTCTCGTCGATCGAAGTCGTGCACTTATAGCAGGGATGTTCCACGAGGTTCGACGTTAGCAGCAGTTGCGCGGCGTCCGCAACACAAAGAGTGGCTAGTGGTCGGTGGATAGTGGTCAGCAAAAACCGCCGCGGTGCCGCGAAACCTAGCTGCCGGCTACCGCACGTACGACAGCAGGCACTACTGCCTTAACGACTTCCGGTACAACCAGCGAGGCTATCCACGCCGCATACAAAGCGACAGGCAATCCCAAGATCAATCCCAGCCAGTGTCGTTGGGCGAATTCCAATGTTGAGTTGAGCATCTTCACTCTTCCTTCCTTAGATTCAACAGCCCTAAAGCGTGGCTTCCTTGCCGTGGATTTGGATGAAGACCGTGCCGAAGCGGGTGCCGGAGCCATCGGGCCTGACCGCCACCAGGTGCTGATTGTGATTGGTACCGGTCTTCAGTTCCCAGCCGTCGCCCTTGGTATCGCCGCAGGTCACAGGTTTGTCGCCTTGGTCGTTACTGTTCCAGTCTCCGTCAGTGCCGTGGTCTCCTCCAGTACCTCGACATTCGAGAACGTTGCCATACTTCTTCAACTTGTCGAGGTAGAAGGCCTTCACCTTTTCAGGAGAGTCGGGGGTGTTGTATTCGGCGGCGATGACTTTGATTCCGAACCCCATGGCCCCGATGTTGACGTTGGCGCGATGCTTGTCGCCATTTTCCTCGGGCCGTGGTGTCGCGCCGGGGTAGATGGGAATTCCGTTGTCGGTCGCGGCTGCGCTGGTATCGACCTTGAGGTCGGCGAGAGGAGTCTGGATGTCGACCTTCTTGGCGTCCTTGTCCTTGTCGTCGACGTGGACCGTGCAGGCCGCGAGCAACATCGCCAGGGCCGCGGTCACTAGGGCGGCTGAGATCGTGCGTGTGAGGGATTTCATTCCGATCCTCCAGTGGAACGTTGTGCGGGCCTGTTCAGGCCCGCGCCGCGCTGCGCGATGTTGGGGATGGTCACTGGCATGTGGCCAGTCATGGGAATCTCGCCAAACATTGCCTTGACCGCGCTCATTTCGGAAACATGCATGTTGGAAAAGGTGCATAAGTACGTTTGTATCTCGGGAAACTGCGAAACCACGTATGGGCTTCCCATGGCCACCACGGCCGTCTTGGCCGCCGCGGCCTGCAAAACGTTGCGAAGCAGCCCAGCCGATGAACTCTGCACGGCCACGCTGTTGCCGTCGCCGGGGGTTCCGGCCACGATTTTGGCCGCGACCGGAACCTCGTAAATGGCGACGACAATCTTCTGCGCCTTCTCCACCGCGCTCATCACGGATGTCGTCATTCCGGCCGCAGTTCGGACGTCTACGTACATGACGCGCGCATCGGGGACCCGCCGCCGCACCTGCTCGTCCAGCAGACGCCCCATGTCGGAGCGGCTGTCGTCGGTGAAGATCAGCACCAGGACACGGCCTCCCGTGTCCTCTGCAGACTGATACGCAGCGGGAGGCTGGTTGGTTCCCGGGTGCGTGCGCTGCAGGGGAAGCACCTGCTTGCTGTCACGCACGAGAGTGACCGCGCTGTCGGCAATTTCTTCCGCGACAAGCAGGCTTTCGGGCTTGGCGACGATCTGGTTTACTGCACTGATATCGACGAGTTGGGCTTTATTGAGACCGACCGAGGCCTTAGCGCGCAGGATCTTCAGCACCGACTGATCGATGCGCGACTCGGAAATCTCGCCGCTCCGTACGGCGTTCAGCACACCGTTGTAAGCGGCATCAAGATCGGCCGGGAGCAAGAGAACATCGTTGCCGGCCTTAACCGCCTCGACCGCCGCACGTGCCGAGGCCGCTGACCCACCTTCGGGAAAGAGCTTCGTCAGGCCCTCCATCACCAGCGCGTCGGTGACCACGAGGCCAGCGAAGCCCATTTTCTGTTTAAGTAGTCCAGTGACAATGGGCTGTGAGATCGAAGCCACGTGTTTCGGATCGGGATCGAGCGCTGGCACCGCGACGTGCGCCACCATCACAGCATCGACTTCGGCTTTGATGGCAGCCTGGAATGGTGGAAGCTCGATGGAATCGAGATGCTGCTGGTCTCCTTTGACCAGCGGGACCGCGAGATGCGAGTCAGTGTCGGTGTCGCCGTGTCCGGGAAAGTGCTTGGCAGTGGTCAACATCCCGAACTCATGCGCGCCTTCGATGTAAGCGGCCGCCATCTGTCCAACCTGCTTCGGGTCCTCTCCAAACGAACGCGTGTTGATGACCGGATTGTCAGGATTCGAGTTCACATCGGTGTCGGGGAACCAATTCCAGTGCACGCCGATGGCTCGCGCCTCCATGGCGGTGATGCGCCCGGACTCGCGCGCGTAGTCGGGATCGTTGGTCGCGCCAAAGGCCATGGCGTGAGGAAACCCCGTGACCTCATTGAGACGCATACCGAGGCCGCGCTCGAAATCGGCGGCAAAGAGCAGTGGGAACTCCGAGTCGCTCTGTAGCTGATTGGTCATCATCGCCGCTTCGAGCGGCTCGTTCTTATAGAGGAAGCCGTCTTCGTACTCGACGGTGACGCCAAAGCCGCCGAGGTGATACTTGCGCATGGCGTCGCGCAGATGGATGTACTCCTGGCTCTTCACGTTGAAGAACTCTGCATGCGACCAGATCATGAACATCTGCCCGACCTTCTGCTCGAGCGTCATCTTCTTCAGCGATCTCTGCGCCCATTTTTCTCCAGCTTTGTCGAGGTGGACCGGGCCTGGCTTCTGGAACAACGGCTTGGCAGCTCCGAATGCGGACAGGGAGCAGATGAAGGAGGAGATTACTAGCAAAGCGAGTGGACACCGGAGCTTCACGCAGAGACGATAGCACGTAGTGAACCGGAGCGTCGGACCGAGGACTGTCAGATTGAAGGGGACGCGCGTAGCTCGGACGCAACCATCGTGGCTGCCTGCTCCTCGATGCTTGCGTCATCGCCAAAGCCTTCTAGCCAGTTGACGTCGGGCTCACGACGGAACCAAGTCATCTGCCGCTTGGCGTAGTTGCGGTGCCCCTGCTGGGCGGCGGTGATAGCTTGCGCGAGAGACAGTTCTCCACGCAGGTGCTGTAGAACTTGCTCGTATCCAAGCGAGTGCATCGGAGTGACATCGCGCGCATCGCCGAAGCGCTGCAGCAGCGATTGCGTTTCCGCGACCAAGCCGTCATCGAACATCCGCGCGGCTCGCACGTTGATGCGTTCATAGAGCTTTTCGCGCGGCGGATTCAGTCCCAGGCGCAAAATTCTGAAGCCGTGGAGGGGGTCGCGCCCGCGTTGTTGCCACAGCTCGCTCATGGGCGCCCGCGTGGCCATGCGGACTTCGATGGCGCGGATGAGCTTCGGCACATCGTTCGCATGGATCTTCGATGCGGCCTCGGGATCGAAGCGTAGCAGCAGGCGGTGCAGATAGTCCGGCCCCTTTTCATTGGCACGCGCGCGCAGTCGCTCACGCAGTTTGTCGGACCGCTGCGGGCCGGGGAACAATCCTTCGAGCAGCGCTCGCAGATAAAGACCAGTACCGCCAACGACCACAGGAAGATGTCCACGCTTTGCAATCGCATTCAAAGCAGCACGAGCCTGACGCGCATATTCGCCTGCAGTGAACGCCTCCCCGGGCTCGGCAACATCGATCAGGTAATGCGGAACACGACCCCGATCTTCATGCGAGGGTTTGGCGGTGCCAATCTCGAAGTGCCGATACACCGCAACTGAATCGCAACTGACAATCTCGCCCGAGAATCGCTCAGCCATCGAAAGCGCAAGCGCAGACTTGCCGGACGCCGTCGGACCCAGAATGACAGCAAGCAACGGATCAGTAGGAGTAGGAGGCTGAGTCGCCATTCACCGCGCGCCCCACGGAATCGTCCTACCGAAGCGCACGAAAGCGATCACCAGAATGATCAGCGCAAGAATAAGCAACCCGGTCAGCTTGACGCGCTCGCGCGACTTCTGGCGCTCATACCATTCCGGAGTTCTAGTTTGCTGCTCGCGCGGTTCCGGCGATCCAATGTCCACAGCGCCATTTTACGCGCTGGGTTACTGCATATCGCCTTTGGCGGGGTTGTAGTAGAAGTGGAAGCGCAATGCCAGATATGGTCCATGAAACTCGCTGGGCAGTGGTGAAAATGGGTTTGACGCCGTGATGCCTCCCCACGCCGCGCGATCCAGCGACACATCGCCTGAGGGCGAGATGATCTTCATGCCCGCAACTTTGCCGTCGGGCAGGATGGCAAACTCGATCGACACCTTGCCACGCTCCAGAAGCGGCGGCCGCGCGGCTTCAGGAATGATGTTGTACCAGTTCATGCGCACCGCTTGCAGCACGCGCGAAAGATACGGCCCAAAATCCACACCCTGGGTGTCGCTGAGCACCTCAAGATTGCCGGCGGTGCGGGCGCTGCCTCCACGGCCGGCGCCATAGTCTCCACCACCGCCTCCACCGCCAAACGATCCAGCCGAGCGGCTCGGCCCGGCCGAACGCGCGGCCTGCGCGATCTGCTGGCCTGGGGTCTGATTCAAGGCGCGGAAGTCGATCGCCGGCTTCTGATCGTTCTGCTGTTGTTGCTGCGGCAACGCGAGCCGCGGATCCTGTACAGGAGGAGGCGTATTCTGCGCCTGCTGCGTAGGTTGCGGCGGCGCCTGGATTCCCTGTGGCGAGGGCGCCTGCTCAGCCGGAGGCGACTGCGGCCCCCGCGGCTTCGGAGGCCCAGCCTTGCGCAATTCCTCCAGCGTCTTCTTGTCGATCTCCGGATGGCGGCTCTCGGCAATGCGGTTCTTGTCCGACAAGTTCGCGTCAGGCCGCACCTTCGGCGGCGGCGTCTGCAGGTCCGGAGGCATGTCGAGGTAGGTCAACTGCTTGTTGCGCATGATGTCCTCCGGCGACGCGAGCTGGATGACCTTGAACCCGAAAATCTTGGGCGACAGCGCTAGAAAAATGATGGCAAACAGATGGACCGCAACCGAGATCCATACCGCCTCGCGGCGATGCTGACGTTCGAGGTCGTCCTCTAACTGAATTAATATGTGCGGAACAAGGATGTCGCCGCCCGCGTCGGCCTCTTCCCAGGACGCGACTTCGCGCCCCCTTCGTGGAGGAGTACCAGTTGGAGTTTTTGGCGGACTAACGATGGATGACATCCGTTTGGATCAAGTACGCACGAGCTCAACCACTTCGGCGCCCCTCGATCCCCCAAGAAGTAAGAAACTCCCTCCGGCGACGGCGCAAGCTTAGTAAACCCGGCAGGTTACATCAAGTCTCTACCCTCTATTCTCACATATCCGGGCGCTATTAGGATATTCCACCAAAGCGCTCCCCGAGTTCCTTAATCGGTTGTTTACACTGGAGGCATGAAGGCCGTCATCGTCGGCACCGCCGGCCATATCGACCACGGAAAGAGCGCCCTGGTGCGCGCCCTGACCGGCACCGATCCTGACCGCCTCGAAGAAGAAAAGCGGCGCGGCATCACCATCGATATCGGCTTCGCCAATCTCGATTTGAAGGCAGCTTCGGGAGAAAATCTGCGTCTGGGATTCGTCGACGTCCCCGGCCACGAGCGCTTCGTGCGCAACATGCTGGCCGGCATCGGCGGTATCGACCTTGTGTTGCTGGTGATCGCTGCCGACGAGTCGGTGAAGCCGCAAACCTGCGAGCACTTCGACATCTGCCGCCTGCTTTCAGTGCAGCGTGGCATCACCGTGCTGACCAAGGCCGACCTCGTGGATCCCGAGACCCTCGAAGTCGTCCGCATGGAGGTCGCTGAGTATCTCCGGGGATCGTTTCTCGATCCGGCCAGCGCTCCCATCGTTGCGGTCAGTTCGAAGACCGGCGAGGGACTCGACGAATTGAAGCGCGAGTTAGCGCGGCTGGCAACAGAAGCGCCTGCCAAAGACGCGGGCGCAGCGTTGCGGCTGCCCATCGATCGCGTCTTCACCATGAAGGGATTCGGCACGGTCATCACCGGAACGCTGATCTCCGGGAGCGTGCGCAAGGATAAAGACGACGAGCTCGAAGTCCATCCGAGCGGCAAGCGGTTGCGCGTGCGCGGAGTGCAGGTGCACGGGGCCGCCGCCGAAAAGGCCATCGCAGGCCAACGCACCGCTCTCAACCTCGCCGGGGTCGAAGTCAGCGAACTGGCGCGCGGCATGATGCTGACTCCCGCCGGACTGTTTCGCCCCACCAGACAGGTGAGCGTCGAGCTCAGTCTGTTGCCTTCGGCCAAGCCGCTGCGCGACCGCGCGCGCGTGCACCTTCACGCCTACACCGCCGAGACCATCGCCGAGGTGAGCCTGCTCGAAGCCAAACAGCTCAAGCCCGGACAGTCAGGCCTGGCGCGCCTCAAGCTCGATGCGTCTCTGCTCCTGCTTCCCGGCGATCGCTTCATCGTGCGCCAGTTTTCGCCGGTCATCACCATCGGCGGTGGCGTTGTGCTCGATGCATCCGAACCTGCGCGCCGGTCGAAGCTGGCCGAGCGCCTGGCGTTCGTGAAGGCAGTGGCCGAGTCAGATGCCGGCAACGTGTTGCTGGCGCGCGTGGCGCGATGGGGAACCGCAGGCATGTCGCTCGCTGATGCAGTCGCTGAAACAGGCTGGCTTCCTGCGCGTGTGCAAGAGACATCCAGCCAGTTGCAGAAGGTGGGAAAAGTCACCCTGTGCAACGGCCTTCTGATCACCACCGAACGCTTCAGTGATCTGCGAAAACAGGCTCTTGCAGCCGTGGAAAAGTTTCACCAACAGAATCCACTGGTAGCGGGCATCAACCAGGAGCAGTTGCGCGAAGAGCTCGGCGTCGCTCCCGAAGTCTTTCGCAGTCTGCTTGACGCGCTAGTGCGCGACAAGAAGCTTGAGACTACTCGCGACCAAGTGCGCGGTGCAGGACGCGGCGTCGTCCTCCGCGACGACGAAGTCGAATCGAAGCAAACAATCGAACAGGCCTTTGCCAAAGCCGGACTGCAGGTTCCAGCCCTAAAAGAAGTTCTGGCCTCCCTCCGCATCGACCAGGCCCGCGCGCAGAAGATCGTCACTCTGCTTCTGCGCGATCGCGTGCTGGTAAAACTCTCCGACGATCTGGTCTTCCACCGAGACGCCCTCGAAGCCCTCCGACAGTTGGTGGCAGCCCAAAAGACCAAGACTCCGAAACTGAACGTCGCCTCGTTCAAAGACCTCACCGGTGTCTCCCGCAAGTACGCAATTCCGCTTCTGGAATACCTCGACCGCGAGCGCGTGACCAAGCGCGTAGGGGATGAGCGGGTGATTCTGTAACGAGATCACCCCCACACGTAATTTCTTTTTCCCGATTTGGAACTGATTCGCAGCTTTAACCAGATTCTTACTTCACCCTCACGACTTCAACATACCCACCTGCCAGACTGCAGTGTTGCCTTCTCGCGACACTTTAGTGTTGCGTTCTCGCGACACTTGAATCGCAACCATAACTTCTACGCATACCCATACCGAAGGAGACAGCAGTGCAGCGTAAAAAACCAGTTCAACTCGCAGTCCTATTCTCAGTTTTCTTCCTGGCCGTGACTTCAGCCGTAGCACAGCAATGGAAATTCGGAGTCATGTCCGACACTCAGTGGATCGGCACCGACGACGGCCGCAACCCCGGCACCTGTGCCGTTGACATCGTCCGCGATCTGAACCAGCAGTTCATCAATAACAACGTAAAGTTTGTCATTCAAGTCGGCGACCTGGTGGACCAGACCGGCTCAACCGTTCAATCCGTCGCCAACAGCGAGGATGTGCGTGCCGCGTTCGCTCAAGAACTCTTTAACGCTGGGATCGGCTTCTATCCGCTTCCCGGCAATCACGACTCGCAGCCACTGGCGGGTCAGGAGTTTGTGCGTATTTATCCCCAGACCCAGACCGGCATGATGAATTCCACTCCGCGAACGTCTTTTCCATCCCGAATCCGGATGCGGCAAATCAGCCCTTTCCCCCCGTTGTCGGCTCGCCGTTCCATCTGGGATCGAACTACACCACCCCGAATCCCAGCCAAACCGGTGGCCAGGATTGGCGAGGATTGAGCTACTCTTTCGATTACAACAACGTCCAGTTCGTCCTGCTCGATCAGTTCAGCCCCCTGAACGCTACCAAGAACTGGAACCCCTACCCACTCGCGATCGACCTGCAGGAGCCCTGGATCGACGGCGCGCTGAACAGCAAACCGGCCGGTATGCAC
This sequence comes from uncultured Acidobacteriaceae bacterium, assembly GCA_963699185.1. Taxonomy (GTDB): domain Bacteria; phylum Acidobacteriota; class Terriglobia; order Terriglobales; family Acidobacteriaceae; genus DASRAA01. The sequence goes on from OY969419.1 coordinate 5,670,833, forward strand.
GCTTTTGTTTTCGGTCACAAAGGTATTATCACCGAGAACCACGTTGATACCCTCTTCGGTAATGACCCCAGCCAGGATCCCACCGGGCAGAACAATTTCATCACCAGCCTTTATAAGAACGGCGTCCGCTACTATATCCAGGGCCATGACCACATGTATGACCGGTCGGTAGTTTCGGTAACAACCGGCACTCCTACCGATGGCAAGTCGGCAAGAGTGCAGAACCTTCTCTGTGCCTCGGATAGCTCCAAGTTCTATACCCCCGGTCTGCCGTCGAACGACGATACCTACGATGTCCCTGCGTTCCACCACAAGCGTCAGGCACAGGTGGTCCAGGAACTTCACACTATCGGCTACTACATCTTCACCGTCGATGGTCCGCGTGTGACCGTCGATTACTACTCTTCGCTCGTGTCCAACGCCTCCGGCTGTCCTGGTCCCAACTGCGAATGGCTGATCACGACAACCCCAGCCCTCAACTTCGTTAAGAACGACACCTTTGGCTATAGCTTGAACGGAAAAGAATTCCAGGTTTGCCAATGGTCGCAACCTACACCCATTGCAAAGAGCTGCAATAGCTCCTATACCCAGGTTGTCGATACCTACAATGGCACCACCGCCAGGATCCTGGGCGGAGCCAACCACAGCACAGCTCAGGACTTCGACGGACGCACCACGATCAAGACCGTTGACACCGGCTGGACCGACAAGATTTCCTCAACTCTCAACAATGGCGGAACCATGGTTAGCAACATCCTGACTCTGTGGGGAATGGCCGATCTGGGCACCAACCGGACCGATGTTTACACGCTTTCCATGAACTATAGCTCCTCCAACCTCAATCCTGGATCGGTCGGAGGCTCCTATCGCCTCATCACCAAAGACTCGTACGGCAACTGGGTCGATGCGGTCGACATGAACCAAGGCACTTATAGCAAGCGGTTTGTCCAGGGGCCTTGGAACTCCAGCTACGATCTGGGCACTTACGGCTTTGATCCCAGCACCAACACCGCTTGGGCAGTCCTCAACTACAACGCCGACTTTGCGGTCGCCGGTTTTTAATAAGCCCGCAACTTAGTCCGGCAAGTTCGCCGTACCCCAGGTTCGCGCCAGCCTTATCGGCGCTAACCTGGGGATTATTTCGCTCTCTCCACCGCCATAGGCCTGAGCGAAGCCCGCTTCGGGCGGAGTCGAAGGACCCGCTGTTGCTTCTCATCGCTGAGTTAGACGACCCGGGCAATGCACTAGTCTCGCTCCGCGAGACGACGGAGCTTAGCCCAGCCTTTCAACGCTGGGTACGCGCACCATTTGAACCCAAGAACCCCTTTAGGGGCGACACCGCCTAGTTCTTCACTGTCATCGCCGACGAGTCCACCGCGGTCTTGCCCGAGATGCCTTCCAACCCGGCGAGAATTCCGCGGTACTCGTTCTTATCGCACTGCGAGTATCGTCCAACCTGCGTCGCCCAAGAATTGCGCTACTCAGAACAGAACTGAGATACAATTCTCTGCCTGAATTCCCAATCGGAGATCTTGGCAGGACTGTGATGTCACCTCGGATCTACGAAGCCGCAATCGATGATGCCGGCAAGATAACGCTTCTGGAAACGGTGACTTGCTCCGGTAAGGCAAGAGCGCTGGTCGTAATTTTGGAGGGCGAGGAGCCATCTAGCAATTTGGCAGTAACTTCCGCCGAAGCTCGAGGGACTGTGACAGCCCCCACAGTTCATCCATCTTCCGGGCTGAAAGTCGACGCACCCAGTTGGACAAAGCGGTATCGAGTTGTAAGGCCACTAGGACACGGCGGTATGGGGCAGGCGATGCTAGCTGAGCGCGTCTCGGATAATACGTCCGTCTGTTTGAAGTTCTTGCTCGAAGGAGTCGACCTGAGAATCTTCGAACAGGAATGTCGTGCATTATTACGACTGCGACATCCCTCGATCGTGGCCCTGCTGGATTTCTCCGCTGGCGATTCGCCCGCGTGGATCGCCATGGAGTACGCGACTGGTTCAACACTCCGAGCTTATCTGAACGACCAAGGTCCGCTGTCGACTCAGGTTGTGATTGAGATACTCGGCCAAGTATTGGAGGCTCTGGCGTACGCCCATCTGCACCAGGTCATACATCGAGATCTCAAGCCGTCGAATGTTGTGGTTGACCCCAGCCAGTCTGGGTTTGGTGTCCGCGTACTCGATTTCGGACTTGCGCTCGTGGATAGCCGCGACTTCGGCGGCCACGCCACGGCGATAGGAAGGCCAATAGGCGGGACGTTTCTCTACATGGCGCCTGAGCAAATGGAGGCAAACCTGCTAAGTCCTGCTTGCGATATCTATCCCCTTGGTCTTATCGCTTGGGAGATGTTGGTCGGACGCCCGGCGATGGCGCCGGAATTCTCCAAGCTGGTTCTGGAGAAGTTCAAGCCTCTCAGTAAAGCCAAATTAAGTGAACTCCCAATGGGAGTTCCGTCGGAAATAAGGGACTTCATCGAGTCCAGCACAAGATTGGAGCCCACCAGCCGACCGACCGCCGCCGAGGCACTCGCGAGGCTTAGAAGTATCGGGATCTGAAGCGCCAATTCTTCGCTCACTTATGCACCCGTCGCGCGTCCTCTCTTCCAGCGAGGCTTCCATGCACCGTTCCCGCCTGTTGTTCGTTGTTTGCATCACCCTCAGTTTCGCAGTCGCAGCCGCCGCGTTTCATGCGGCTGCTCCGTCATCATCTCGCGTGGGCACCGTCACCCCCGCCGCCTCAATGCTCGAACCGCGTTCCGGACAGACCGCCACCCTGCTTGCCGACGGCAAGGTCCTCATCGCCGGAGGCATGCGCCGCAACCAGGATTTCTACAAGTCCGCCGAGCTCTACGATCCCGCTACCGGCAAATTTCAACCGACCGGCGAAATGAGTGTGGGCAGAGTCGGGCACGCCGCCGTGCTGCTGCGCTCGGGCAAGGTCCTGATCGCCGGCGGTTGGATCGGCCACGGCACCACCGATTCCGCCGAGCTTTACGATCCGGCCACGGGCAAGTTCACTGTGATCGCCAAAATGACTTCGCGGCGCGCGCGGGAGAGCGCCACGCTGCTGGCCAACGGTGACGTGTTGCTCGAGGGCGGCGCGGATCATGACGGCCCCGACGGCGCGATGGCGTCGGCTGAGATCTTCCACGCCGACACATTGCGCTTCCAGCCCACCGGGGCGCTCCACCATGCGCGCACTGCTCACACTGCCACTCTGCTCAACGACGGCCGGGTCCTGATCGTGGGAGGAGGTGGCGCCAAGCTGATCGCAGGGGCCGAGTTGTACGACCCGAAAACTGGAGCGTTCACTCCGACCGGCACTCTGCTCACGCCCCGTCACAAACATACGGCAGGACTGTTGCCAGACGGGCGCGTGCTGATTGCCGGCGGCTCCGACGAGCATGACTGGAGCGGCACTATGACCAGCGCGGAAATCTACGATCCGCGGACCGGAAAATTCACCGCGACACTACCGCTGAATGACAGCCGCTTCAAGCTGCCGAACGAGGCAGTGCAACTGTCCTCGGGTACGCTTCTGGTTGGCGGTGGAAGTAAGCAGGTGGAAATCTACGACCCGTCCACCGGGAGGTTCCAGGTGGTCACTGGCGAGATCAGCGACAACTGGCACTACATGACAGAAACGAAGCTCAAGGATGGCAGCGTTTTGCTTGCCGGCGGCTATCCCAACAACGATCAAGCGACGGCTCAGACGTGGATCTATCGGCCCTAGGTTCGCTCGGCTCTTTGATGTCGGTTCCGTTCCACCCGTGCTTATCACGCTGCAGTGTGACCTGCGTCCTTTTTCCCGCCCCTTCCTTTTCCCTAAAATCCCGCACGACGAGATGAAGGGGACTTCTTGTCTCCAACCCATTCCCGCGCGGGCAAACCCCGAGCGAGTGACCTAAGTTCTTTGAATGGAGGATTTTGCCCGTAAGTCTAACAAACTGCGTATTTTGTGCGGAAATTATCGCGAACTTTATGATTCTAAGGAATTTTGACACATAAAAGTGTCACCGTAGCAACCGATGAGGGCAACGCACGGCACGCCGGAGAAAATCGAACGGTTGCGGAAAAATGCAGCCATAACTCCTTACGGCTGACATGGATAGCTGTAACTAGTAGCGGAATGAACGACATGCGAACAATTTCCGCCCAACCCTATGAAAATAAAGGGAGCGTGAAACGCAATTTTGGCAGATTTCGCGGAGCGATCCAAAAAATAAACCCCACTCAGCCGAGGCTGAATGGGGCGTAGGGGTCATTGAAATGTCGGCAGCTATTGCTTGTCGTACACCGAAACGTTGGTTACTTTCTTGCCGGCCGCGTCGGTTCCATGGGCGGTCAGGGTGCGGCTCCTGCCATCGGCCGCCACGACGATGTCGCCGGTGGTGGTGACTTTGCCGCCCTTCTTATTGGAGATGGTCATGTGGCGGTCGTCAGTCTTGACGTAGGAGCGCTCGTCGGTCGAGGGATCGCTGGTGACTGGGTAGTACTTGCCGTCGAACTTGCCTGTCCACTCGCCATGGATCGGCTTGCCGTCTTTGTCGACGCCATCGGTGGTGACCTTGATGCTGTCGCCCGCGGCCGAGTAAACCACCGTGGTGTTCTTGAAGGATCCGGGGGCGATCTTCGACTGGGCTTCGTTCAGCTTCCAGGTGCCCATGTTGGGGTTCTGGGCGACGCATAGTACGGCTCCGACTAAGCACAGGGCGAGGGTCAATAGGATGTTGCGTGTTTTCATGGTGTCTCCTGTTGGATGGGGATTTGAGGTGCAGTTCTGCAGCAGCCACACACTATACACGTACGTGGGGGATGTTGAAATAGAAGTCTCGCGCTGCTCGGGGTTGGCGGTGAGCCGGCGCGCTTCGAGAACGATGATCGCGGCTAGACCGGAATCTTCTCCTCGGGAAACTCGAGGTCGGCGCCCAGAGGGTCGGTAAGACGGTTGGTGAGGTTGGCGAGTCCGGCCAGCATGTCGAGGTCGACGATCTGTTCCTCGGGGAAGTGGGCTTTGAGCGCGGCGATATCCCTTTCGGTGATATTGCGGGATTCGCGGGTGAGTTTCTCGGCGAACTGGAGCGCGGCCTGCTCTTTGGGAGAGAAGCCGCTGTAGTCGCCGGCGTCGAGCTTGGCCCATTCCTCGGGCGTGATGCCGACTCGCTTCGACGAAGCGAGATGGTGCTGCATTCAATAGTGACATTGGTTGATCATGGAGACGCGGATGTACACCAGCTCGTAGAGGCGGCGGTCGAGCGAGCGGCCGACGCTCGTGTAGAAGGCGAGGAAGGTCTTCAGCATCTCCGGACGATGCGCGAGAATCTTATGCACGCTGCCGGGCTTGCCACGCAGCGCGGTCTCGTAAATCTCGCGGACCTCGGGTGAAGCCGCTTCGGGTTCTATGTAGGACACTCTGGGCATAAGGCTCCTCGTGATTCGTTCGTATAATACCTTTTAGCTGCTCGCTCTTGCTGGACTCATGACAAAAACCATTCGTATTATCGGCGCCGGTCTGGCCGGCTCGGAAGCCGCATGGCAATGTGCGCGCCGCGGCGTGCCTGTTGAGTTGTACGAGATGCGCCCAGTGCGGACGACTCCGGCGCACCAGACCGCGCACTTCGCTGAGCTGGTGTGCTCGAACTCGCTGAAGTCAGACAGCGAGAACACCGCGCCGTGGTTGCTCAAAGAAGAGATGCGGCGCGCGGGTTCGCTGTTGATGCAGATAGCCGCGCAGACAGCGGTTCCGGCGGGACACGCGCTGGCGGTCGATCGCGACAGGTTCGCGGAGGCGGTGACGGCGGCGATCGGACGCGAGCCGCTGATCCACGTGAGGCGCGAGGAAGCGACGCGCATCGACGAGAACGAGGGCATCACGATAATCGCCAGCGGGCCGCTAACGTCGGATGCGCTGACGCAGGAGATCCTGCGGCTGAGTGGGAGCGATCAGCTCTACTTTTACGACTCGATCAGCCCGATTGTGGAGGCGGACTCCATCGATATGTCGCGCGTGTACATGGCGGCGCGTTACGACAAGGGCACGGCGGACTACATTAACTGCCCAATGACGCGGGAAGAGTACGACCGCTTTCTCGATGCGCTGCTGGAAGCGCAGTCGGTCGATGCGAAGGAGTGGGAGAAGCTGAACTATTTCGAGGGCTGCCTGCCGATTGAGGAGATCGCACGGCGCGGGCGGGACACGTTGCGCTTCGGTCCGATGAAGCCGGTGGGACTGCGCGATCCGAAGACCGGGAAGACTCCGTATGCGGTGGTGCAGTTGCGGCAGGAGAATTTGCGGGCGGATTCGTACAACCTGGTGGGCTTCCAGAATCACCTGAAGTTTGGCGAGCAGGCGCGGGTACTGCGGCTGATACCGGGGCTGGAGAATGCGAAGTTTCTGCGCTATGGGCAGATTCATCGCAACACCTACATCAACGGGCCGGCGCTATTGCGCGAGACGCTGCAGATGAAGTCGCATCCGAACGTGCTGTTTGCGGGACAGATTTCGGGCGTCGAGGGGTATGTCGAGTCGATTGCGACGGGGTTGCTCGCGGGAATGCAGGCAGCGACGATGGCGGTTGGGGCGGAGCCGGTGGCGCCTCCACGGGCAATGGCGTTTGGCGCGCTGGTGAATTACATCTGCCACGCCGAGGGGAAGAGTTTCCAACCGGCGAACATCACGTTTGATTTATTGCAGCCGCTGGATGAAGACACGCGACGGCGCGTGCGCGACAAGAAGCAGCGGCATGCCATGGTTTGCGAGCGCGCGCTAACGGAGTTGGAGGGGTGGATGACCGCCGTCATATCGAGCGCTCAGGCTTCGGCCGCTTCCTCAAGTTGAAGGGCAATGTTGTCCAAGACCGCGGGCGCTATGCCAGCCAGATTGGCAATTTTCTCTGACAAGTCTTCGAGATCCTCAATCGAAATGAATCGACAGTAATCGCTGAGACCGATCTTCCTGAAGGTCGGCCTGTCGACCTCTTGGAAGAATTTCTTTTGCCTGTCCTTTGGCGCCACAATGAAAAGCTTAATCTTCAACGCTGGTACAACGGCGAGCAAGTCCGACATTCGCAGCAAGCCCGAATAAATTGAAGTTGTCGTCTCTACCTCAAAAGCGCAAACGGGCGCGCCCTGCTGTACCCACAGCACGTCGATGCGAGAAATTCGTGAAACAGCGCCGTCACTCAGTCCCAGACTGGGCAGGTCTTTAAGCGTCCCTTCGCTAAGAGCTTTTCCATTAAATTTCTTACTCTTGTCATTCGAGGCTATCCAAACGGAACAACCTGTCGTCTTTCCGAGGCGTTTTAGCGTGTCCTGCGTTTTGTGGTGGGCGGTTGCTTCTTTGGGCGTCAGCGGCTCCTCGAATTCGAGGAACTGCTGTGGAATGACCTGCTCTTTCTTCTTTTGCTGGGGAGGCTGCTTGGCAGTGCCTTTTGTTTCGCCCTTGGTACCCGACTTACGCTGTGCTTCGGCTTTTTCCAGTCTGTCGTTAAGAGATTGCTTGAAACCATCGATACTGTTGGGAGCGGCTTTAATGGCTGAAAGAAGCTTTTCGGCAACGTCCCCCTCGAGTACTTGTTGGTTCAGAATTCCCCACCCATATGTCGGCCCCCACACCGAGGTGAGGACATCTCTGATCTCGCCGAGTATCAGCGGCCTAGCGTCGGGCTCCACGATTATTTGAAATTTGATTGGAATACGGAACGGGTAAAGACCGTTGTCCCAAACCTTTTCATTGCTCTTGAACGGTTTCCCAAAAACATACGCTAGCGCCGCTAGAGTCTTGTTTACCGTGAGCACCAGGTAATCGCTTTGCTGCCAGTCACCGAACCGGTCGGACTTCGAGCCCCATAGTTCGTGCTTATAGCAAGTTAACAGTTGGTACTCGTCAATCGAACTCAGGCGTACTCTCATGTTCTTTTCGTGCGGATCAATCGCTTCAAGGGTATCGCGGCTGTCAAATTTTCACATTACAGATTCTTGGTATGAGCTACTTCTTCCCGCGGTCCTCGTGGCGGGCGCGGTTTTTGATCCAGATAGGCGAGCCGACAAAACCGAAAGCGTCGCGAATCTGGTTCTCCAGAAACCGCTGATAGGCGAAATGTAGCTTCACTTCGCGGTCCGTGAACAGAATGAACGTCGGCGGGGAGACTGCGGCCTGCGTCATGTAGAAGATACGGACGCGCTTGTTCATGGGAACCGACGCGCGCTCGAAGTCGACTTTGGCGAGGAAGCGGTTCATGGCGCCGGTGCCGATGCGCTTGCGACGCTCTTTCGCGACCAGTTCCAGTGTGGAGTACAGCTTGTTAAGTCCCTTGCCGGTCGAGGCCGACACAAAAACAATAGGCGCATAGTTCAGAAACTTTAGATGTCGGCGCGCCCGCTCCTCGTAGAGCTTGGCGTCCGCCGGGGGCTTGCCGTCTGTGCGATTAGTCGTCACCAGGTCCCACTTGTTGACGACGATGATGACGGAGCGTCCACTCTCGTGGGCATAGCCCGCAATGGTGGCGTCGCTGGCGGTCACACCTTCGACGGCATCGATCAGGATGAGGGCAACATCGGCGGCTTCGAGGTGCTTGCGCGCCATGACAACGGAGAGCTTTTCGGCCATCAGCTCAGTCTTGCCCTTGCGGCGGATTCCGGCGGTATCGATGAAACGGTAGGTCTGCCCGTCGTGTTCGACCAACTCATCGACGGCGTCGCGGGTGGTTCCGGCGATGGGCGAGACTATGGCGCGGCCGGTGCCAGTGAGTGCGTTCAGCAAAGTAGACTTGCCCACGTTTGGGCGGCCGATGATGGCGACCTTGGAAAGCTTGGGAGCTTCTTCTTCGTCTTCTTTGGGGGGCTCGGCGGAAACGCCGTCCGCAGCTTCGGCCTTCGCTTCTTCAATCACCTCTGCGGCTTCTTCTTTACCTACAGGCTCGGTGCGGGGAAATACGCGGGAGACATGCTCCAGCAACTCCGCCACGCCATTGCCGGTTTCGGCCGAGATGGGCAGTAGCTCTTTGATCCCGAGGCGGCGAAACTCCTGCGCGTAAGGCTCGATGTTGGGCGCGTCCATTTTGTTAACCGCGAGCAACACCGGTTTGCCCATGCGGATCAACTGGCGCGCGAGTTCGATGTCAGGGGCGGCGAGTTCGGTGCGGCCATCGACGACCATGACGATGGCGTCGGCCTGCTCGAGCGCGACTTTGGCCTGGCGGAAGATCTCCGCAGGGATGAGCGCCTTGTCTTCGGGAATGATGCCACCGGTATCCACCACGCGCAGGGTGCGCCCGGCCCATTCGGCTTCGCCATAGAGGCGGTCGCGGGTGATGCCGGGCTCGTCGCCGACAATGGCACGGCGCGATCCGACCAAGCGATTGAAGAGCGTCGATTTGCCGACGTTAGGGCGTCCGACGATGGCGAGAGTGCCAGCCAGGGGCAGATCGGACTTGGTACGGGCTTCGTAATGGACTCGGCGGGACATTAGACTGGGAGCTCTCTCTGCTGTGCGGGTGTCAACGTCTATTATAGGGATGTAACCCTTTCGCCGTGTCTTCTCCTTCAAAACCCGCGACTCCCTCGGCGTCTTCCTCCGCTAGTTCGGCCGCGCGTATTCCCTCGCTCTACCAGTTTTTCGGGCCTGGAGGGGTGCTAGCGCGCAGCCATCCGGCGTACGAATTTCGGCGCGGACAATTGCAGATGGCGGAGGCCGTCGAACAGGCCCTGACCGAAAAGCGGCACCTGATCGTCGAAGCGGGAACGGGCACCGGCAAGACGCTGGCGTACCTGCTGCCGGTGATCCGGTCGGGCAAGCGGGTAATCATTTCGACCGGAACAAAGACGCTGCAGGAACAACTTTTTTTCAAGGACATCCCATTCCTGCAGGAACACCTGGGCGAGCTGCGTGTGTGTTACATGAAGGGCCGCGCGAATTATCTTTGCCGCAAGAAGCTCTACGACCTAACTGACCAGCCAGTGCTAAACGGACTGGAGGAGATCAACCAGTTCAAGATCATCAGCGACTGGGAGAAGACGACCGAGACCGGAGACCGGGCCGAGCTGGCCGAGATGCCGGAGAGCAGCCAGCTATGGTCAAAGCTGGATGCGCGCATTGACCGCTGCATTGGGACGGAGTGTCAGCAGTTCGACCGCTGCTTCATCACCGAGATGCGACGGCGGGCGGCGGAGAGCGACATCATCATCGTGAATCATCACCTGTTTTGCGCTGATCTGGCCATCAAGTCGGCGGCCGAGCGCGCGCCGGATGCGGGTGTGCTTCCCGAGGCGGGCGTGGTGGTGTTTGACGAGGCGCACGAGCTGGAGGACGTGGCGACGGATTTCTTTGGCGTCTCAGTGTCGAACCTCCGCGTGGAAGACGTGCTACGCGATGTGGAGCAGACGCTGCGGCGTGCGAACCTTCCGCTGGCACAGGCGCTGGCCGCGTCGGCGCGGGTGAGGGAGCGGTCACAGTTATTTTTCTCCATCTTGCCCCCGGGCGACGGACGATTTGCCTTCGAAAACCGAGCGGAGTTTTTGGAGGAAAACGGCGACGAGTTCATCGGGTTGCAGAATACGCTGCTGCATCTTTACGCCGAATTGCAGGCCGTTCCGGAGAAACCTGAAGAGGTGCACAACCTATGCCGTCGCATCGAGGAGTTGCGGGTGCAGCTCGGGTTCGTGATGGAGTCAAACCAGAAGAATACGGTGTTCTGGATCGAGCGGCGAGGTGAGCGTCGCGGAGGGCGCGGCGGCCAACAGAACGTTTTCTTGCAGGCGACGCCAATCACGGTGTCGGACATTCTTCGGCAGACACTGTTCGACAATTTAGAAACGGCTGTGCTGACGTCAGCGACGCTGGCGGTGGGTGGTGGGTTTGACTACATCCGCGGGCGCCTGGGACTGGAGCATGCGCGCGAGGTAATTGTTCCATCGCATTTCGACTATCCAAGCCAGGCGCTGCTGTATGTGCCTCCAGATTTGCCTGATCCGCGCGAGCCGCAGTTTGTAGAGCGGGCGTCGCAACGGGTGCGGCAACTGCTGGAGATCAGCCGCGGGCGGGCGTTCTGCCTGTTCACTAGCTACTCCTTCATGAACCAGCTTTACGAGCGGCTGCTGGGCGAGTTGGAATTCCCCATGCTGTTGCAGGGCAGCGCGCCAAAGAATGCTCTGCTGGAGGAGTTTCGCGTGACCCCGAACGCGGTGCTGTTTGCAACCTCATCGTTCTGGCAGGGCGTTGACGTGCAGGGTGAGCAGTTGAGCTGCGTGATCATCGACCGTCTGCCGTTTGCGGTGCCGAATGATCCAGTGGTCGGGGCGCGCATCAAGGCCATCGACGAGAACGGTGGCAACGCGTTCTTCGAGTACCAGGTGCCGAGTGCCGTGATTTCACTGAAGCAGGGATTCGGACGGCTGATTCGCTCGCTAAACGATCGCGGGCTGTTGTGCCTGCTCGATAACCGCATTCTGAAGAAGCAGTACGGCAAAGTGTTCTTGAGCAGCCTGCCAGAATATGCGAGGACGACGGACATCCGGGCGGTGGAGAGGTTTTTTGGGGGGAGCGTGTCAGGAGCCGATGATTCGTAATTCACCAGCGGCGATGGATTGCATCTGGGCGAGACATTCCGGCGCCAATGGCAGGAGATCGACGAGACGGCTCGTCCTAGGACTGAAGCACCAGAACGGCTATCTTTCGATTGGACAGGTTTTGCTGATAAGCGAGGCCTTGGTCGATCGTGACGAAAAGTTCGAAGCCTAGCCGTTCGGCTGCTGAGAGTAAATCGCCGTTCGTCGTTCCTGCGAGACCTGCACGGGGAGCAGTGGTGCAATCGTGCCCGACGAGGCTTTGGGTGAATTTCTTGGGGACACACTCGTCGAGCAGGACTTTCATCCCAGTTGGTCGACCAAAAGGGACTTCGCTTGCTCTAATGCCGCAATTGCAGCTTCGCGGCTCACCGTCGGGAAGTCATCGAGAAACTCGTTGAGACTCTGCCCTCCTTCAAGATAGTCAAGCAGCGTTTGGAGCGGAACACGGGTGCCCTTGAACACAGCAACTCCCCCGAGGATATCCCGATCTTTGACGATGAGCTGGTTCATCATGCGACAAGTCTAGCGCGACCGGGGCAAAAAACCCAGCAAACTGCAAGGTGCTACGACTTCCAGCTAAAATAGAGCTTTGCCGCAGCCCGCCTATTTGCGCTGTTGCGGACGGAGCGCATGTACGAAGTAACTGTCGAAGACACATTTTCCTCGGGGCACTTTCTGCGCAACTACAAGGGCAAGTGCGAGAAGCCCCATGGACATAACTACAAGGTGCGTGTCACCCTGCGCGGCGAGACGCTCGACCACGCCGGCCTGCTGCTGGACTTCAGGGAGCTGAAAGAAGTGCTGCGCCCGGTGGTGGACTACCTCGATCACCAGATGATCAACGAGCTGGAACCGTTTGACGTGCTGAATCCGTCGGCCGAAAACCTCGCCAAGTATTTCTACGACGAGACCAACAAGCACCTGACGGGCAAGACCAGCGGACGGGTGTGGGTCAAGGACATCACCATCTGGGAGACCGACACCACCACGGCGACGTATAGCGAATAGTTCGCAGTGGTTGTCATCGCGGACTAAAGTTCGCTTGGGAAATCAAGAAGGAAGCAATTACCGGCACGGCTAAAGCCGGGCCCCTTCAAAGCTCGAGCCCATGGGCTCCAGATCACCCGATGCAAATCATCGAGATCTACAAATCGCTGCAGGGTGAGTCGTCCTACGCCGGGTTGCCGTGTGTGTTTGTGCGGACGGCGGGATGCAACTTGCGCTGCGTGTGGTGCGACAGCGAGTACACCTTCAAGGGCGGCCAACGGATGACGCTGGACGAGATTGTGCACGAGGTGCATCGCCTCTCGCCTGACGGCGGCCTGGTGGAGATCACTGGCGGCGAGCCCATGTTGCAGGAGGGCGAAGTCCTCTCGTTGATGGACCGCCTGCTGATCACGGGATACACGGTCCTGCTCGAAACCAGCGGCGAGCGCCCGCTGGATAAGGTGCCGGATCTGGTGGTGAAGATTGTGGACGTGAAGTGTCCACACTCGGGGGAGGGCGGAACGTTTCGCCACGATAATCTGCTGTACATGACAAGTCGGGACGAAGTGAAGTTTGTTCTGGCCAGCCGCACCGACTACGAGTTTGCGCGCAACTTTATCCGCGAGCACGAATTGAGCGCCCGGGTGGGGTCGGTGATTCTGTCACCGGCGTTCCGCAAAGACGCGGCGGGCAGCCGGGATGTGTCGCATTGTCTGCTTGACCCTCGGGAACTGGCGGAATGGATGCTGGCAGACGGGCTAAAGGCGCGGCTGGGGCTGCAGATCCACAAGTTCATCTGGGAGCCGTCATTGAAGGGTGTGTAGGCTCGCACTTGGCGTTGACCGGGCCGTGCGGCAATGAATCCGGAAGTGAGCGACAACGTGAACACAGCGAAAGCTCAGGTACTGGTCGTTCTGAGTGGGGGCATGGACTCGACCGTGTGCGCGGCGCTGGCCGTGGGGGATTTCGGCGCGGAGCAGACGGCGGCGCTGCACATTGACTACGGGCAGCGGACGGAACGACGCGAGCGACGTGCGTTCCAGGAAATCTGCGACCGGATGGGCATTGCTACGCGGCTTGCCTTCCAGACTCCTTTTTTTCGTGCCATTGGTGGCTCGGCGCTGACGGATGAGCAAATCGCAGTGCCGCAGGCCGGGCCGGAGATCGGTGCGGAGATTCCAGTGACGTACGTTCCCTTTAGAAATTCGCATTTCCTGTCGGCGGCGGTGAGTTGGGCCGAGGTGCTGGGGGCGCAGCGGATTTACGTCGGCGCGGTGCAGCAGGACAGTTCGGGCTATCCGGACTGCCGTCCGGAGTTCTACGCGGCGTTCAACGAAGCCGTCCGGACAGGGACGAAAGAGGGGAAGATCCGGATCGAGACGCCGCTGATCGCCCTGAGAAAAGCTGAGATTGTGATGCTTGGCCTTGAATTAGGCGCTCCCTTCGATTTAACTTGGTCATGCTACAGTCGGGAGGACCAGGCCTGTGGCGTCTGCGATAGTTGTGTGTTGCGGATGCGGGCCTTTGCGGCGGCGGGAGCCAGCGATCCCATTCCTTATCTATCGCAGGCCAACGCGCACTGATCCTCAGGAATTCAAATTCGGATACTAATGAATGCCGTGGCGACCGGTCACCGTGAGTACATCCATGCGGGCCGAAACCACGCGCTGGAGGCAAGTATGAAGAGATACATCACGCTGGCCATGTTTCTGGTGCTGCTGCTGGGGATCAGCGCGGTGCCCGTCGTGGCTCAAATCACTGGCATCAAGGGTGCGACCAAAGATCAGGAAGGCAAACCGATCACCGATGGCGTGGTGGAAGTCTCGAACACCGACACCGGTCGCAAGATAACGACCAAGACCAACAAGAACGGCGAATATACCGCCATAGGTCTCACGCCTGGAAATTACGACGTCACCCTGATGCGAAACGACAAGCAGGTGGATGCAGTCACCAAGGTTCCTGTTGGTGTAGGCGACATGAGGGAAGTGAACTTCGACCTCAAGAAGGACCTCGCCGCAAAGGGCGCCGCCGGCCCGACGGAAGAGCAGCTTAAGAAACAGCAGGAAACCACCAAGCAGAACGAGAAGATCAAGGGCCTGAACGCGGAATTGGAGAAAGTGCGCGATCTGGAGAAGGCCGGCAATTACGACCAGGCAATCTCGATCCTGCAGGAAGTAACCACCGCCGAGCCTAAGAAGGACCTGTTGTGGGCCTATCTTGGGGACGCTTACCGCGGCGCCAAGAAATATCCTGAGGCGATCGACGCCTATCAGCAGGCGCTGCAAATCAATCCCAATAGCGGCGCTTATCACAATGGATTGGCCGACGCTTATGCAAAATCGGGACAGACGGACAAAGCCGTGGCCGAGTATAACGCGGCTGCGCAGGCGGAGCCAGCCAACGCTGCCACCTACTACTTCAACGAGGGCGCGATCTTCACCAATACTGGGAAGGTCGATGACGCGATTGCCGCATTCGACAAGACCATCCAGACCGATCCGAACCGTGCCGAAGCCTACTACTATAAGGGCATCAACTTGATGAGCAAGGCGACGACCGGCAAGGACGGCAAGTTTGTGGCACCTGCGGGGACGGCTGAGGCATTCCAGAAGTATCTGGAACTGAAACCCGACGGCCCGCTGGCCCAACCCTCAAAGGAAATGCTGGCCAGCATCGGCGCTTCTGTTGAGACTACCTTCGGCAAGCAGAAGACTGCTCCGGCGAAGAAGAAGCCGAATTAATTGCGATCGAAGTGAGAGGGCGGCCGTGTGCCGCCCTTTTTTGTTGCGAGCCAGGCGGCGATTTGGGATGGTCGGCTGCGTCCAGTAGAATCCGCATGAACGTGCTTCCATGAGCGTTTCCACGAAACCAGAGCTGTTGTCGTTCGCTGAGGCCCGCGGGGTGGTCGAGCAGTATGCTGCCGGGCTGGCGCCGACTGATCCGGAGCTGATGAGCCTGTTGGATGCGGTAGGGCTGGCACTGGCCGAAGACTTACGCGCGGATCGCGATTTTCCGCCGTTTCCTCGTGCCACGCGTGATGGATATGCGGTGCGCGCCGCGGATGTGCGGGCCGTTCCGGCGAAGTTGCGCTGCGTGGGATCGATCAAGGCCGGCGCGACGGTTGAGGATAGTGGAGTCAAAGTAGCTGTAGCCGAGGCGGTGGAGATCATGACGGGCGCCCCCGTGCCTGCCGGAACGGACGCGGTGGTGATGGTGGAGTACACCGAGTCGGTGGGCACGAACGTTACGGTAGAACGCGCGGTAAAGGCGGGCGAGAATGTGGTTCCCGCAGGAGCCGAGGCGCGGCGCGGCGACGTGATGGTCGAGCGCGGCACGCGTGTGCAACACGCCGTAGTGGCGGTGGCAGCCGCTGTGGGGCGTTCTGAGGTTGCGGTGCATCGAAGACCGCGAGTGGCGGTGCTGGCCACGGGAGACGAATTGGTTGACATCAACCTGCCGCCGGGGCCAAACGAAATCCGCAATTCCAACAGCTACTCTCTGGCGGCGCAGGTATACGTGGCGGGCGGCGAAGCGGTGATCCTGCCGGTAGCGCGCGACGAGGCGAGTGAATTAGCGATCCTGCTGCGCAAAGGGCTCGAGGCTGACTTGCTGTTGCTGACCGGCGGCGTATCCATGGGAAAGTACGACCTGGTGGAAGAGGTGCTGGCCTCGCTGGGCGCGGAGTTCCTCTTTACCGGTGCGGCAATACAGCCGGGCAAACCCGTAGTGTTCGGCCAGGTCATGTTGGACGGCGGGGCGAAGCCGTTTTTTGGGCTGCCGGGAAATCCCGTGTCAACCATGGTCACATTCCAGTTGTTCGTCCGTCCGGTGATGGATGGGCTGGGCGGGGCGAAGCCGGAGCCGCTGTCTTTCGTGAAGGCAGCGCTGAAGGAGCCGTTCACGACGAAGACCGGGTTGACGCGGTTTTTGCCAGGCAAGCTGGGCGGGACGCACGTGAGGCCCGAGGTTGAATTGGTGCGCTGGCAGGGTTCGGGCGATCTGATGGCTGCGTCGAGATCGAACTGCTACATTGTGGTACCTCCCGATAGGGAGCAGTTTACGGCGGGAGAAGCGGTGACGGTGCTGTTGTCGTAAGGCTAATGGCAAAGGCAAAAACAAAGGCGCAGAAGCTGTCGCATTACGATGCTGCGGGACGAGCGTCGATGGTGGACGTGTCGGACAAGAGTCCCACATTGCGGGAGGCCGAGGCGTACGCGTTTGTTGCGATGAGTCGAACCGTGCTGCGAGCGCTGCCACAAAACCCCAAAGGCGATCCGCTGGAAGTAGCCAGAATTGCGGGGATCCAAGCGGCCAAGCGAACAGCGGAGCTGATTCCGATGTGTCATCCGCTGCCACTGACCAAAGTCGATGTTACCTGCACCGTGAAGAACGGGGGCATCGAGGTTCGTAGCACGGTGCGAACTACCGCAGTGACCGGAGTCGAGATGGAGGCTCTGGTCGCGGCATCGGTCGCAGCACTCACCGTGTACGACATGTGTAAGGCACTCGACAAGGGCATCGTGATTCGCGAGGTCAGGCTGGAGCGCAAATCGGGTGGGAAGAGCGGGGACTACCTGCGCTAAGAAAGGAAGGACAAGTTCATGCATACCGCCGCCGTTATTACCGTCAGTGACTCCGTGGCGCGAGGCCAGCGTACCGATCGCTCCGGACCTGCAACCTCTGCAGTCCTTCAGCAGCATGGCTTCGATGTTACGCAACAGCGGGCCGTTGTTGACGAGCAGAGCGAGATTGAACAGACCCTCATTCAACTCTCGGAACAGGTTCGGCTGATCGTTACCACGGGGGGGACGGGGATCGCGGAACGCGACATCACTCCCGAGGCCACACGCGCCGTGTGCTCGAAGTTGATTGATGGGATACCGCAAAAGATGCGCGCCGAGGGATTGGGGAGCACCGAATTCGCGATTCTCAGCCGTGGTGTCTGCGGCGTGCGGGGCCGCTCGCTGATTCTGAATCTTCCGGGTAATCCTGCCGGCGCGGTCGACTCGCTGCAGTCGGTCATCGAGATTTTGCCGCATGCTCTCGACCTTCTCGATGGTAAGACGGAGCACGAAGACGGCAAGCGTTAGCTTTCACTCTTACATTCTTCGCAAGGAGAACATTGGAACCTGTCACGCATTTTTTGACCGGGGCGTGCATGAGCCGCGCCGGATTCAACCGCAAGAGCGCGCTGGCCACTTTGACGATGGTACTGGCGGCGGAAGCCGCTGATCTCGACATAATCTGGCTCGTCAAAGGGCCTATTGCCGGGCTGCAACATCACCGCGGGGTTACGCACTCCTTCGTGGGTGCGCCGTTTGTAGCGGCCGCGACGGTGGGCTTCGTCTGGCTGCTATTTCAGTGGCGGGGGCCATCGGGCAAGCCGCGAATCTTGCGGTCGAAGCTGCCGGTGCGTTGGGACTATCTCTACTGGCTGGCGCTGATCGCGGCGCTGAGCCACATCCTGCTCGATTACACCACAGCGTACGGCATCCGCATGTTCGCGCCCTTCAACTGGCGCTGGTATTCGTGGGACATCGTGTTCATCGTGGAGCCGGTCATGCTGCTGGCGCTGATTGCTGGACTGGTGCTGCCTTCGCTGTTCGGGCTGATCAACCAGGAGATTGGGGCGCGCAGCAAGGGTCCAGGCGGACGCGCGGGGGCGATTTTCGCGCTGGTGTGCCTGGTGCTCATCTGGGGAGTCCGCGACTATCAGCATCGGCGCGCGCTGAACGCCATGGGCGCGTTGCTCTACCAAGGTGCGGTTCCGGTCAGGATGGGCGCGTATCCGTACTGGGTGAATCCATTTCGCTGGCATGGCGTAGTGGAGACGGAGAACTTCTTTCAAACCGTGCCGGTGAATTCGCTGGCGCCGGACGTCGACGAGCAGGGGGAGGCGCACACCTACTTCAAACCGGAAGAGACCCCTGCGACGCAGGCGGCCAAGGCCTCGTATTTTGGGCGGGTGTATCTGGATTGGGCGGTGTTTCCGCTGACCCAGACGGAACAACTGCAGGGAGCATTCAAGGGATACCTGGTGCGGTTTGAGGACTTGCGCTTCGAGTATCCGGAGATGCGGGGGCGGGGCAACCTGGGAGGTTGGGTGCTGGTGGGTCCGGACCTGCGGGTGCAGGAGGAAGGCACGAACTCGCGGAAGCCGTCGGTGGGAGAGAATCCGTAGGCGGCCGGGCGTTGTCGCAGCGGGCAAGTGATTTTTCATGAGCAGATAATCGCGCTTGACGCAGCCGCGCGTGGCGTACAGAATCAAGAAGCGCCCTTCCAAGGCGCGCATTCTCTGAGGTGATCATGCTGGCGTACCTGTTTCTCGTCTTTGCCGTGGCCGTACACGCGCGGTTTCTGCCCCTGCCCTATAGTTTTGCTCCGGTGACGGCTGCGTTGCTGTATTTTGGGGCGCGCCGGCCCCGCAAGGAGATGTGGATTCCAGTGGCCGCACTGGCGGTGGCGGGGTTGTACCTGTCGCGCAGTGTTTACGCTTATGCGTTTTCGGCTGACCTGCTGGTCACGTGGGCATGGTACGCGGGAATGGTGCTGCTGGGCGGAATGCTGGCGAAGAACGCGTCCGCGCTGAGGGTTGGCGCTGCGTCGTTGGCGGGTTCGGTGTCGTTCTTCCTGATCAGCAACTTCGCCGTGTGGGCTGTTTGGTACATGTACCCGAAGACCGCGAGCGGCCTAGCCATGTGCTACGTTGCTGGGTTGCCGTTCTTCCGCAATGCGGTAGTGTCAGACCTGTTCTTCGCAGCGGCGTTCTTCGGTATTGGGTATCTGGTGAGCCATCGCCAAGAGCAGGGCGTTACAGTCGCGCGGTAAGTCTCAGTTCAGATTCGAGTGAGAGGGCCGGACATGGCGTCCGGCCCTTTTTTGCTGCTGGTTACTTTAGTTTTCCTCGCCCGCTAATTATTGTTGCGTCCACTCTTTCAACCGATTAGAAACAGCGTACGGGATTGGGATCTTCGTGTCCCTGCCCATACCGCGCCCAGCGCGCGTGCGCCAACGTTCTTTGATATTTCCCATTTTGGGACGCCGCCAACCTCGCGAAGCGCCTCGAAAATGCCAGCTAAGTCCTACGCGCAGACTTGGATACGTATAACTCCGTTAATTATCAGCGACATGCGAACAATTTCCGCCCAAACCATTGATTCTAAACAACCGTGCATCAGGCATTTTTAGGTGTTGTAGTCGACTACAACACCACATCGCGCCTACGAGTCTTCTTGCGGATGCGCCAGATCCACCAGCCAATCAACGCGGCAGCGGCGACTGTCGCGATGGCGAGCCTGGCGTGGTTGTGGACCACGTTACCGAAGAAGCCGATGATCTCCGGTCCAAATCGAATCACCAGGATCGACAGGATGCAGAAGCGGAGGAAGCGGCCGAAGAAGATAGCCGCGAGAAAGTGGCTGAAGCGCATCTCGGCCACGCCGGCCGAAAGCACGAAGAGTTTGAATGGCGTCGGCGGAGGCAGCATCGACGGCAGCATGATCGCCAGAAATTCGTGCTTGTCGAACGACGCCTTGATCTTGTTGAAGCGGGCTTCGCCGATGCGCTTGACCAGGAGGACTTCGCCTCCCTTGTAGCCGATCCAGTAGATAACGATACTGCCCAGCGCGGAACCGGCGGCGGCCATGGCCGAGTACAGCAGGAAGCGGTGCGGGCTGGCGTAAACGTAGCCGCCGACGATGGCATCCAACGGCATTCCCAGAAGCGCCGCATCTACGAACGCGAAGCCCAGAACGCCCCAAATCCCGAGCGGACTGAGAAGGGCGAGGATCAGGTGTGTCCACTTGGCCAGTAGGTGCTTCACTTGTCTCCGGGGAAATCTTTATTCTACGGGAGATTCGACGGGCCGCGCGCGTCAACATCTTCACCACGCAGGCACGGAGGACACGGAGGATTTCTTAGTCTTCGTATCGTTCTTTGTACTCCGCCTGCTCCGAGGAGTGAGCACACTACCGGGTTGCGCAATCAAATTCAAATCTCGCTTCGTTGCGCCTCCTATAATTGTTCGGTCATGCCTGTAAGCACTATCAAAGACGTGCGGAAGAAGATTGAGGCGCTGCGCGACAAGATCCGCTACCACGAGCACCGCTATTACGTGCTCGACGATCCGGTGATCAGCGACGCCGAATTCGACAAGCTGATGGACGAGCTGATCGGGCTGGAAGCCAAGCATCCGGAGCTGGTCACTCCTGATTCCCCAACGCAACGGGTGGGCGGCAAGCCCAGCGAAGAGTTCGCCAAGGTGCGCCACTCCAGCCAAATGCTTTCGCTGGCGAAGACCACCAGCGAGACTGAGCTGCGCGACTGGGAGCGGCGGGTCCACGAACTCACTGGACAGTCGAAGGTGGACTACGTGTGCGAGCTGAAGCTCGATGGCATGTCGCTGGCGCTGCGCTTCGCGAACGGCAAGCTGGCGCTGGGATTGACGCGTGGTGATGGCACGGTGGGCGAAGACGTGACACCGAATGTGCGCACGGTGCGCAGCGTGCCGTTGACGATTGGGGAAAAGACACTCGACAAGGCAGGTCTGCCACGCGACTTCGAAGTGCGGGGCGAGCTGCTGATGCCGCTGGCGGCGTTTCAGCGCATGAATGAAGAGCGCGAGGCGCAGGGGCTGCCGGTGTTTGCCAATCCGCGGAACGCGACGGCAGGAACGGTGCGGACGCTGGAGCCGAATGTAACGGCGCAGCGACGCCTTGACTTCTTTGGCTACGGATTGCTGAAAGACGGGCGCCCCATATTCGACCGGCATTCGCAGGTGTTGAAGGCGTTGCAGGTGGCTGGATTCAAGGTAAATCCGCACCACAAGCTGGCGCATGACCTCGAGCAGGTGATGGGGTTCGTCAACGAGACGGACGCGATGCGCGACAAGCTCCCGTATGAGATCGACGGTGTCGTGGTGAAAGTCGATCGGTTAGGCCTGCAGGACGAGTTAGGGTTCACTGGTAAAGCTCCACGGTGGGCGATCGCGTACAAGTTCACGGCGCGCGGCGGGGAGACGCAGATCGAAGACATCCTGGTGCAGGTGGGCCGTACCGGAAAGCTGACGCCGGTAGCGGCGCTGAAGCCGGTCTCGATCGGAGGCACGACGGTGACGCGCGCAACGCTGCACAATATGGACGAGATCGAGCGGCTGGGGGTGCGCATCGGCGACTGGGTGGCAGTGGAGCGCGGTGGAGATGTTATTCCCAAAGTTCTGAGAGTGCTTGAGGACAAGCCGCGCGGCACTCGCGAGTTTCACATGCCAGATCGCTGTCCGGTATGCGGTGGCCACGTGGTGCGTGCTGAGGGCGAGGCCGATCATCGCTGCGTGAATGCCAACTGCCCCGCCAAATTGCGCGAGAGCATCCGGCACTTCGCCTCGCGCGGCGTGATGAACATCGAGGGCATGGGCGATGCGCTGGTGAATCAACTGGTGGATGCCAAAGAGGTGAAGAGCGTCGCCGACATCTACGGCCTGACGGAAGGAAAGCTGGTCGCACTCGAGCGCATGGGGAAGAAGTCGGCGGACAATATCCTGCGTGAAATCGAAAACTCGAAGAAGCTGCCGCTGGAGCGGGTGATTTACGGCCTGGGGATTCGCATGGTCGGCGAACGCACCGCGCAGTTCCTGGCCGAGCATTTCGGGTCGATGGATGCGCTAATGGCTGCCAGCGAAGAAGAGTTGCAGGCGGTGAACGAGATCGGTCCGCGGGTGTCGCAGAGCATTCGCGAGTTTTTCGACGAGCCAAAGAACGTGGCGCTGGTGGAACGGCTGCGTGAGGCCGGGCTGACGTTTAAAGGCCAAAAGAAGCAACGCGGCACGACCCTGGAGGGCAAGACGTTCGTTCTCACCGGAACGCTGGAACGGCACACCCGCGATGAGGCCAAGAAGCTGATCGAAGACGCCGGTGGGAAGGTGGCAGGTTCGGTCAGCAAGAAAACGGATTACGTGGTGGCGGGGGCGGAAGCGGGATCGAAGCTGGATAAGGCGCAGGAGCTAGGCGTCGCGGTGATTGGCGAGAAGGAGATGGAGGAGTTGGTGAAGGGGTGAACAACTATCTCAGCGTCTTCGGTTGACTTCGGATTACGAGTTGTGAGGTGTTTAGCGAAAAAGCTGGACCTATTCACCAGCTTGCTTACCTCAGCTGAACACCCAAAACCGGACCAGGACAATGAAACAAAGGGCCATCACAACGACGCATGAAACGAGCAAGAAGTGAGCTTACTCTCTGGATAAAGCTGTTTGAATCTCTTACGCACCTCGCTCCCCCACCACACGTAGGAAATCCGGTGGCCCTGCGAGGATTGTTCGTTTACCTTGCCGATCATAACGAAGTAGACCATATTCGCAAGAACGGCGGCCGATGTGCCGACACAGACGGCGCAAAGAGCTTGCCAAGAAACACGGAGTGTTAGGGGGCCTGAGGTCATGCCCGCATTTTCTTCCGCTGGGCCAGCATGCGCTCTCTGAGGATGTAGTTTGCCCGTGTCTGGTATCCCTTACCGGGTTTCTTCAGCCACGCGACAACATCTGCGTCCAAGCGCAGCGATACTGCTTGCTTTACAGGGCGATAGAAGCGGCCGCGAACTGCGTCCTTCCAAGCGCTGAGCGGAAGCTCCGGGATATCCGATGTGTCGATCTCGTCATCGGGGAGCGCTGCAATTGCTGCCAATTCCCGCTTCTGCCTGGCCGTCAGTGACTGGGAAGTCGTGCGTTTGCTACGAGGGGTTTTAGATGCCTTGGACATAAATGCTTCGCTCCTGGGGTGTCGCTTTTCGCGCGGAGATGATGCGGATAACCTCTTCGTCACCTTCATTCACCGATACTGACAGAGTGTGCGCCACCAGCAGAATCTGTTTGGCTTTCACCATGCCTACCGTCTGCCAACGCAATTCGCCTTCGACTTCGCGATCCTGAGTCGACAGATGGTATGGATCATCGAAAACGAGCGCTGCTGTTTCGAAGCTAATGCCATGTTTTCTCTGGTTCGCACGGTTCTTCCGCTCGTCCCATGTGAATTGCAATCAGCGACCTTGTCCTGACACATTTGTATATACAGTGTACTGCACGTTGAGAGTGTTTTCAACGGGCAGTTTGAACCGAAGCTGCGCCTTTCAAAGCTTCTCTAGAACTTCTCTTTCAGCCGCGTGTAAGTGTCCTCCAGCGACTCCGGAAGCACGCGGGTCTCGCCCACTACCGTCATGAAGTTGGCGTCGGCAACCCAGCGGGGAAGCACATGCATATGGATGTGTCCCGTTACTCCTGCTCCGGCGGCTTTGCCGATGTTCATACCGAGGTTGACACCGTCGGGATGATAGACGTCGATCATGACGGCCTCCAGGCGGCGCGTGAATGCCATCATCTCGTCGGCCGCGGGCTCGGGCAGCTTGCTCAGGCGATCGAGATGCGCGTAGGGCACGACCATGGCGTGACCCGAGGTGTAGGGATAGGCGTTCAGAATGATGAAATTGTGCTCGCCACGATGGACGATGAGGGCCTTCTGGTCATCGCCCAGATTCTGCAGGACACAGAAAATGCACTCCGACGCCTGGTCAACTGTCGTGATGTAAGCGAAGCGCCATGGGGTCCAGAGATAATCCATCATTGGGCAGAGTACCAAAGCGCCGCGGCATCCCCAAACGGTGGGGGAGCACGAAGGCACAAAAGCCGATGAAGCGGCAATTGAACAACAGGTAAAATTACGGGAAAATCGCGCCCTGCTTGGACTTACGCGTTTGACACTGCTTAGAAGCGATTGCTATAGTCAAAGAGTCTCGGGAAGTGGGGGCTACTGCCCGGGATCCGGCCGCTGGGTTGTCCGACCTCCCCCTAGTAAGGGGAAAAACTACCTGAAGACTCAAGCCAGCAGTCCGTATTGGCCAGGCTCCCCACCGATCTCCAAGATTGCTGGGCTCGAACTCAAATCAATGTCTCTCGAAGAAACCCTTAACGATACTCCGACCACCCCAACTGAAGAATCCGGTACGGCCGAGCAGCACCCGACCGCCCAAACTACTCATACCAGCACTCATCCCACTAGCGCCGAGCCTGTGGCTGCTGCCAAGCCCCGGTCCGAAAAAGAACCGTCAATGGAAGATTTCGCCACCGCGCTGGAGACCTTTGAACAGGAACAGGCGCAAACCGAAGCCGCCCTGAACGACGAACAGATCGTTACGGGCACCGTTCTTAAGATCACGCCGCAGTACGTTGTCGTGGACATCGGCTACAAGTCCGAGGGGGTTGTCCCTGTCGCCGAATTCACCGACTCCGAGGGCAACGTGTCCGTGCAACCGGGTGAAGAAATCCCTGTGGTTCGCGACCAGGGCCACACCGAAGAGGGCTACATCAACCTCTCGTACCACAAGGCGCAGCGGTTGCGCGCATGGGACGAGATCGAGAAGGCCTACAACGACAAGGCTCCGGTCAAGGCGCGCATTATCGATCGCATCAAGGGCGGCCTGACGGTCGACATTCTGGGCGCGCGCGCTTTCCTGCCGGGCTCGCAGGTTGATCTGCGTCCGGTGCGCAATCTCGATTCGCTCAAAGGTCACCGATCTCGAAGTCCGCATCATCAAGCTGAACAAGAAGCGCGGCAACATCGTGGCTTCGCGCAAGCAACTGCTGGAAGAAGAGCAGGGCGAAAAGCGCACCAAGACTCTGGAGCAGTTGCAGCGAAGACTCGATCCTGACGGGTACCGTGAAGAACCTCACCGATTACGGCGCATTCGTCGATCTGGGCGGCATCGACGGCCTGTTGCACATCACCGACATGTCGTGGGGACGCCTGACGCATCCGCGCGACCTGGTGCAGGTGGGCGACCAGATCCAGGTGAAGGTGCTGAAGTTCGATCGCGAGAAGCAGCGGGTATCGCTGGGCTTCAAGCAGCTCACGCCCGATCCCTGGCTCGACGCCTCGGAGCGTTATCCGATCGGCGCGCATGTTCATGGACGGGTAATCAGCGTGACCGACTACGGTGCGTTCATCGAGCTGGAGCAGGGCATCGAAGGCCTGGTGCACGTCAGCGAGATGACGTGGTCGAAGCGGATGAAGCATCCCTCGAAGCTGGTGAATGTTGGCGACCAGGTGGATGCCGTGGTGCTGAACGTGAATCCGACAGAGCGCCGCATCAGTCTTGGACTGAAGCAGCTCGAATCGAATCCATGGGAATCGCTGATCGAGAAGTTCCCGGTCGGCGCCGTGGTGGAGGGCAAGGTCCGCAACCTGACCGACTTTGGCGCATTCATCGAAATCGAAGAGGGCATCGACGGCCTGGTGCACGTCAGCAACCTGAGCTGGACGAAGCGCGTTAAGCATCCTTCGGAAGTGCTGAAGAAGGGTGACAAAGTGAAGGCCATCGTGCTCGCCATCGAACCCGAGCAGCGCCGTCTTTCGCTGGGTGTGAAGCAACTCCAGCCGGATGTCTGGGAGACTTTCTTCGACCAGCATCGGGTGGGCGACGTCATCCACGGCAAGGTGCTGCGGCTAGCGAGCTTTGGCGCGTTCGTGGAAATCGCCGATGGAGTCGAGGGCCTCTGCCACAACTCCGAAGCGGTGGATTCGCACGGCACGCAGATCAAGCTGGAGCCCGGCCAGGAGTTCGACTTCAAGATCATCAAGATGAATCCGGCGGAGAAAAAAGTGGGACTCAGCATCCGGGCAGTAGGCGAAGAAGCCACGCGTGCGGATGTGGAGGCTTACAAGGCGCCGACGGCGGCAACGTCGTCTTCGTCGTCTTCGGGAGCTGGCTCAACCATTGGCGAGTTCATGTCGTGGAAGCGCGCCAGCAACGAAAACAACTAGGTTTCGCGGTTCTGAAACCGCTGTTCTGAACTAAGAAGGCCGCCAGCGATGGCGGCCATTCTCTTGGTGTCCTTCGGGAATGTCGGCTACTTGCTCATGTTGATTTGCAGGTTCACGGTAGGACTGGAGCGGTCGTCGAACTGGCTGATGCTCTTGACATTGCTCTTTTTGCCCTCTTTCTCGGCGTAGATTTCGTAATCGGTATTGAGCGCCAGTTGCGGGAAGCGGTAGGTGCCGTCCTGCTGCGCGAAGAAGCTCTTCACCGCCAGGGTCTTCATGTTCTTGAGATAGACCACTGCTCCCGGGATCGGCTGATCGTCCTTGTCCTGCACCGTGCCGCTCAGCATCTTCGAGGTTGGCTTCGTCTTTTTCGGCGTGGATCCGAGTCCCCCGCCCGTAATGGGGAGGTTGATTTGCCAGGCCATGCAACCGACCGAAAGGGCCGCAACTGCCAGCAAACCCAAAAACTTCTTCATGGAATCTCCCGCCGGGCTTACTTCTTTCCCGGTACTTGCTTTAGATGCAGGCTTACGTCTTTCCGCTCATTGTCTTCGATCTGGACCGTGACCTCGGGCTTCGGCTCGCCTTTCGGCGTCTTGATCTCGGCCTCGATGGAGTAATCCTGCCGGCCGACAGGAACTCGCTGCGCAAACTCACCCTGTCGGTCAGACACCAGTTCCCACTTGGCTTTTTTCCCGGTTACACTCTGAATCTTGATCGGGACTCCGGCGACCGGCCGGTCGTCCGGCCCCCAAACGGTCCCGATGATCAGGGCGTAGTCTTTGTGAGTGGTGTCAGACTGCGGGCTGGGATCAGGCGAATGGAGCGCGACCGCGCTGAGTCCGCTGCTGCCTGCTATAACCAGCCACAGGACGGAGCAGGCGAACACGGAGGCGCCACGATGAGACACCCATGGACACACGCTACTCCTCTTCCCCTTCTTCGGTCACTTCCTCGTCATCGACGATGGCGTCATCGTCGACCTTGCTCAGCTCCAGCGGTTCAACCGCGACCACTTCGAAGTCGCTGCCGCACTCGGGGCAGGAGACCACTTCGCCCTCGTCCACCTCATCCTCTTCAATGTCCAGATCGCTCTCGCACTCAGGACAGATCACCATGGCCGGCTTCCTCCAATATGCACTTCGCAAATGGGCCAATGAGAATCACAGCACCATCTACCCTTTTATATTTAGAATCTCTTGCTACCAGCGTCAAGTAATAGACACCTTAAAACCGATTAAGTTTTGCGAGGCCAGGATGCCCGAATTGAAAATGTTTCTTCCGAGGACCGCCGGTTTACTGTTGACATTGTCAGCGCTAGCTGTTGGAGCGTACGGCCAAAGTGACGCTGTTCCGGCGCCTCCTCCCGATCCGCAGATTGCGGCCGCGCTGCGCGAGGTCTCTGCCCAGCGTATCCAGCAGACTATCGAAAAGCTGGTGAGCTTCCAAACCCGCCAGACGCTGTCATCAGATGTCCCCGCCTCCACGGGGCACGGTATTAACGCGGCCGCAGAGTGGGTCCAGAGCGAGTTTGAGGGCTATTCCAAGGCATGCGGCGGCTGCCTGGAGGTGAAGACCGATGAGTTTACGCAGGAGCCGGGGAACCGGATTCCCAAGCCGACCAAGCTGACGAACGTGTATGCGATCCTGCGCGGCAGCGATGCGGGCAATGCGTCGCGAATCGTCCTGGTGACCGGACACTACGACTCGCGCAACTCCGAAACCAACGATGCGACGGCTCCGTCGCCTGGGGCGAACGACGATGGCAGCGGAACGGCCGTAAGCCTGGAGTGCGCGCGTGTGCTAAGCAAGTACAAGTTTCCGGCGACGATTATCTTTCTGACGGTTGCGGGCGAGGAGCAGGGGCTCTACGGCAGCGCGCACTTCGCTAAGATGGCCAAAGCGCAGGGTTGGAACATCGAAGCCGTGCTGAATAACGACATCGTTGGGGGCGACCACACTCCCGGCGATACTATGCAGGATACGCATACGGTCCGGGTTTTCTCGGAGGGGATACCGTTGAATGCCACCGAGAGCGAGTTGAAGATGATCCGGGCACTCGGAGGCGAGAATGACGGAGCGTCACGCCAACTGGCGCGTTACATCGCCAGCATTTCGAAGGAGTACATTCCGGCCAATCAGTTTCATCCTCTGGTGGTGTTCCGGCGCGACCGCTATTTGCGTGGCGGCGACCACACTTCATTTAACGAACAGGGCTTCGCGGCCGTGCGGTTCACGGAGTATCGTGAGAATTACGATCACCAGCACCAGAACGTCCGCACTGAGAACGGCATCGAATATGGTGACCTTGCGAAGTTCGTCGACTACGACTATGTGGCGAACGTTGCTCGGGTAAACGCAGCGACGCTGGCTTCGCTGGCATCGGGCCCGGCGCCTCCGGCAAAAGTGCGGGTGTTGACGAAGGCCCTGGTAAACGATTCCACTCTGGTATGGGAAGCATCGCCCGGCGGGTTGGCCACCGGATATCTCGTTTTGTGGCGAGACACGGGCGCTCCCGATTGGGAGCACGCGCAGGTTTTCGGTAATGTCATGCAGGGCACAGTGCCGTTATCGAAGGACAACGTGATCTTTGCCGTACAGGCAGTGGACGCCAAGGGGCATCGCAGCTTGCCGGTAGTCCCGGTGCCCGAGCGGTAAGCGGTTTCAGGAAAGCAGATTCCTCGTGGGCTGAAGCCCACTCGGAATGACAAGAATAGAGGGCTTGTACGGCGCAACTAAAGCTGCGCCCCTTCAAAACAAACGGAGTATTTGCAATGCGACGCGGTACCACGATGCCCCTCAGCTTTCCGCCGTTTACACCTGCGGTGAAGCAACTGCTGATCGCCAACGGCGCGGTGTTCCTGCTGGTTGCGGTCATAGGCGCGTTCACCTCTTTTGACGCGGCAAGCTGGGCCAACATTCATTTCGGACTCGTTCCGACCCTGGCTGTACTTCACGGCTGGATCTGGCAATTTGTCACCTACGCCTTTCTGCATGCCGGCCTGCTGCACATCCTGTTCAACATGCTGGCGCTGTGGATGTTTGGCGCGCAGTTGGAAATGGACTGGGGCTACAGCCTGTTCATGCAGTTTTATTTCTTCTGCGTCATCGGAGCTGCAATCACGACCTCTGTCGTGGCTTTCACCGGGCTGCTTGGCGCGTCTCCGCTGATTCCGACGGTGGGCGCATCCGGAGGCATTTACGGCATCCTGATCGCGTTTGGCATCCTGCACGGTGACTCGGAGATCATGCTGTTCCCGATCCCATTCATGATCAAAGCTCGCTACTTCGTGATCGGGCTGATCCTGTTGGCGATGTACGGCGCGCTCTCCTCCGCCCACAGCATGGGGCAATCCACCGCTTACATGGCGCATCTGGGCGGCGGACTATTCGGCTATCTCTTCCTGAAGTTTGTCCCGCGGCGGGGATTTGGGTTCTTCAGCTCCGAGCGGCTTTATGGGCTGCGAAATTCGTACTACCGCTGGAAGCGTAAACGTGCGGCGCGAAAGTTCGAAGTCTACATGCGGAAACACGACCGCGGCGACTATCGTCACGACGATTACTTCGACGAAAACGGCAACATGCGCGATCCGGCCGCTCGCGATAGCCGAAAGAAGAACGGCGATGCGCGGCCGCCATGGGTGAACTGACACTGGCGACACCGCCCGCGCATCACCGCACAGGCGCGATTGAGACGCAGGGCTCAGCTTATTTCAGGTCTTCCAAATAACTAATGAGCGCCGGAATTGCGGACTGCGGAAACTGAATCTGCCGGTCCATGTCGTCGGCCTCATAGATGACCAGCATGCCACTTTCCTTGACAAGTTCAAGCAGCGGTATTCCGCCAGCGTCCACCACGGTTCTGAGTTCTTTAGTCATACGCAGAAACCTTTCATCCCAGTGCCTTGAGCATACTGCAACCGCTCCCGCGAGTTTGTTTCACCAACAACAAAAATGTCGAATTTCGCGATCGTGGTGGGCGGCTAGCTAACTCTCGAACACCGAGTCCAAATTTTCGTAAACCGTCGGAATGACGCAGAGGCTGGGTAGCTGCTGCCAGTAACGGTGGACTTCCGGATCGATCTGGGCCTCGCTGCGAAGCTCCGCCGACTTCCAGCGGCGCAGGTGAATGAGCCGGTCGGGACGGTCGCTATCGCGGTACAGCAAATCGCTGCAGTAGCCCTTGCTGTGCATCATGGCGTAAAGTTCTCTCAGCATTTTCAGCAGTGCTTCTTCTTTTCCGGGTAGTGCTTCCAGAACTGCTACCGACACCACTTCGTTCGCCATCGTATGTGCCTCTCAGCCTAGCTCAGGATTCGGACAACTCCGGGATCAGCTCCCGGCGGCCTGATTTGGTATTTCTGCGTCGTCCTTGACCTGGATCAGACGCATAAAGTTAGTTGCGCCCGTCGTGTTTTGCGTGCCTGCAACCAGGCCAAACACGTCACCGGGCGATAAAACGTTAAACCGCGTCAATTCCTCTTCGGCAAATTGGGCCATGCGCTCGACTGACATCTTCGGAGGACACATCAGCGGAGTCGTTCCCCAAAGCGCGTTCATGCGGTTGCGCACGGTTTCCGACGACGAGAACGCGTAGATGTCCGCCGCAGGACGGTACTTCGAGAGCATTCGCGCCGTGGTCGCAGTTTCGGTGAACACCGCGATCGCGCGCATCTTCAAGTCCTTGGCCGCGTGCGCCATGGATTCGCAAATTGTCTCGGCAACGGAAAGATGACGGGCCTCGCGATGTCCGGGCGTCAGAGGGTGTAACGTGTGGGCCTCGGTTTCGGACACGATGCGCGCCATCATTGCGACCGCTTCGCGCGGATACTTGCCGCTGGCTGTTTCGCCTGACAACATTACGGCGTCGGTGCCGTCGAACACGGCGTTGGCGACGTCGCTGGCTTCCGCGCGAGTAGGCCGCGGGCTGTCGGTCATCGACTCCAGCATCTGGGTTGCGGTGATCACTGGCCGGCGGAAATCGAGTGCGCGGCGAATCACGTACTTCTGAATGAGCGGAACTTTCTCCGGCGGAACCTCGACGCCGAGATCACCTCGCGCCACCATCACGCCTACGGCGGCCTCGAGAATACCGTCGAGATTGTCGATGGCCTGGGGCTTCTCCAGCTTGGCAATCAGACCGACATCGCTGCGGTGGGCAGCAATCACACTCTTCGCCCTGACTACGTCGTTCACCGTGCGCACGAACGAGATTGCAACCAGATCGACGCCCTGCTTCAAGCCAAATTCGAGGTCGCGCAGATCTTTCTCCGTCAGCGAAGGAATACTGACGTTGGTGCCGGGCAGGTTGATGCCCTGGTTTTCGCCCAGCATACCGCCATTCAGCACCTCGCACACAACTTCGCCATCTCGGACTTCCCGGACGACCAGTTCGATCCGCCCATCCGACAGCAGAATGCGTTCGCCCGGCTTCACATCGTCGCCCAGGTTCTGATACGTGGTGGAGATAATTTCCGTCGTACCCGGCACATCTTTCGGCGTGATAGTGACGGTCTGGCCCTTCTTGAGCTCCACCGGCGCGTTGGATGCCAGACGGCCGGTGCGGATCTTAGGGCCCTGCAAGTCCTGCAGAATACAGATGCTGCGATTCAGTTCCTTGGCTGTCTTGCGCAGCCGATCGATCACCACTGCGTGTTGTTCGTGCGTCCCGTGGGAGAAGTTCAAGCGAGCCACATCCATGCCCAGCAGCATGAGGTCGCGAATCATCTCTTCCGAGTTGCTGACCGGACCTATGGTGCAGACGATCTTGGCGCGGCGGCGCGACGAACTCGGGCTCCGAAAGGGATCGTCGCTGGGCTCATACATGGCCGGCTTAATGCTGTGCATGTCTGGCATGGCTCACATTGCCGCGACGCGCTTGGGCGCAGATTTGAAGTCCGAATGCGCCCCGAAGAGAAAGCGCGGATACCGCACGGCATTGAATTCGGCGCCGATCAGCACCACCATCGACACCAGGTAAAGCCAGATCAGGAGCGCAATCGCGGTCCCTACCGAGCCGTAGACTAAGTCATAATTTGCGAAGCGCCGCAGGTAGTATCCAAACAGAACGGTAACGAAAACCCATAGTATGGTCGCCACTACCGCTCCGGGTAGCACACGGTGCCAGGGCTGAGTGCGGGGAACACCATGATGATAAATCAGCCCGATGACAGCAATGCTGGTAAGGGTGGCGATGATCCAGCGGACGGCCGCCCACAGCCCGAGAATATAGGGCGTCAGGTCGTGGCCAACGTGAAATATGGTCCAGCGTTCAATCTGGTTTCCGAACACTACCAGGAACGACGCGAAGCCCATGGGGAACCCCGCCAGCACCACCAGCAGAAAAGCAATCAGGCGCTCTTTCACCAGTCCCCAGACTTTGGGCATCTGGTAGGCCTTGCGAAAGCCTTCCATCCAGGAAATCATGACGCCGGAGGCCGTCCACAGCGTGAGGATGCTCGTGGAAACCAGGAACTTGGTCTGTACCGGTTTGGCGCCAGTCATGTACTGTGCGATGGTAGAGTTGGTTCCTTCGGGCAGAATGCGGCCCATGGCGCGGAAAATTTCGCGGACAAGCAGCTCGCTGCTGCGCGAGCGCGACAGGATAGAAGCGAGCACCAGAATGGCTGGGAAGAACGTCAGAATGGCGGAGAACGCCGCGCCTTTCGCCACGCCGAAAGCGTCGTGCTCAAAGGCCCGCCAGAACGCAATCCGCAGGTGCTTGAAGAACTTCGACATAGCAGCCAGAGTCGAATACAGGGCGCGTCTAAAGTTTACACACCCTTAGAAAACAGGGGCGAATCGGTTCGCCCCCCGTAACCTAATATCGATAACCGAATATTGACAACCGCTGCTGAGAAAAACGCCGCCCGTGTGGGTACACGAGCGGCGCTGATTTGCGAACGAATTACTCGGTTGTGAGTTCTTCCGCCTCGTTCTCGCCTTCGTGACGGAGCAGTTCCAGCGCGCGCTCGGCTTCCTCGTACGCGGCCGTAACTTCCTCCTGCACTTTGGCTGCAGCCTGTTCCATCTCCTCGGAGAGTCGGACATTGCGGTAGTACTCCATGCCGGTTCCCGCGGGAATGAGACGGCCCACGATGACGTTCTCCTTGAGTCCGCGCAGATGATCAACCGCGCCCTGGATCGATGCTTCGGTCAGCACACGCGTGGTCTCCTGGAAGGAGGCCGCCGAGATGAAGGAGTCGGTTGAGAGCGAGGCCTTGGTGATGCCCAGCAGCAGCGGACGGCCGGTAGCCGGCTTGCCGCCGTTGGCAATCGCCTTCTCGTTCTCTTCGCGGAAGCGGAACTTGTCGATCTGCTGTTCCAACAGGAACGACGTGTCGCCTACGTCTTCCACCTTCACCCAGCGCATCATCTGGCGAACGATCACTTCGATGTGCTTGTCGCTGATGTTCACGCCCTGCAGCCGGTAGACTTCCTGGATTTCGTTCACCAGGTAAGCCTGTAGTTCCTTTTCACCCAGCACGGCAAGAATGTCGTGCGGGTTCAGCGGACCGTCCATCAGAGGCTCGCCAGCCTTGATACGCTCGCCTTCCTGCACGTTGATGTGAACGCCACGCGGTACCTGGTATTCCTTCTCGGTACCGTTGTCGGCCACCACGTAGATCTTGCGCTGTCCCTTGGCGACGTCGCCGAACTTCACGATGCCGTCGATTTCGCTGATGACAGCGGTCTCGCGCGGCTTGCGGGCTTCGAACAGTTCGACCACGCGCGGCAGACCGCCCGTGATGTCCTTGGTCTTGGTGGTTTCGCGCGGGATCTTCGCCAGCACTTCGCCCGGCGTGACCTCGTCGCCATCCAGGATCATCAAGTGAGCACGCGAGGGCATCAGGTAACGCTTGCTGCCCTTGGCGCCCTTGATGACGATCGCAGGCTGGCGCTTCTCGTCCGGCGAATCCATCACGACGTGACGCGACAGGCCGGTAACTTCGTCGACTTCCTCGTGCAGCGTGAGACCTTCCTGCAGGTCCTTGAACTGCACGGTTCCGCCGATTTCGGTCAGGATCGCGAAGGTGTACGGGTCCCACTCGACCAGAACGTCGCCGAGTGCAACCTGCTGGCCGTCTTCGACCTTTACCTTGCCGCCATACACCACTGCATAGCGCTCCTTTTCGCGGCCCTTTTCGTCCACCACCGCGATCGAACCATTGCGGTTCATCACGACCAGGTAGCCTTCCTTCGAACGGACCGTGATCAGGTTCACGAAGCGCACCGCGCCATTGTTCTTGGCGTCGAGGCGCGACTGCTCGCTGACGCGAGACGCCGTACCACCGATGTGGAACGTACGCATGGTGAGCTGCGTTCCCGGCTCGCCGATGGACTGCGCCGCGATAACTCCCGTAGCCTCGCCCAGTTCGACCAGTCGTCCGGAAGCCAGGTTGCGGCCGTAGCACATGACGCAAACGCCACGCTTCGACTCGCAGGTGAGCACGGAGCGAATCTTCACCCGCTCGATACCAGCGGCCTGCACAGCGACCGACAGCTCCTCCGTGATCTCCTGGTTGATGTCGACGATGATGTTGCCTTCGTAGTCCTTGATCTTCTCCAGCGAAACGCGGCCAACGATACGGTCACGCAACGGCTCGATGATCTCGCCCGACTCCACGATGGAAGTCACGTAGATGCCATCGACCGTTCCGCAGTCGTATTCGCTGATGATCACGTCTTGCGCCACGTCCACCAAACGGCGTGTAAGGTAGCCGGAATCCGCGGTCTTCAGTGCGGTATCGGCCAGTCCCTTACGAGCGCCGTGCGTGGAGATGAAGTACTCCAGCACCGTGAGGCCTTCGCGGAAGTTCGCCGTGATGGGCGTCTCGATGATCTCGCCCGAAGGCTTGGCCATCAGTCCGCGCATACCGGAGAGCTGGCGAATCTGCTGCTTCGAACCACGAGCGCCGGAGTCGGCCATGACGTAAATCGGGTTGATCTCGCCTTCTTTGTCCTGCTGCTGCATGTTGCCGAACATCTCGTCGGCAACTTTCTCGGTGATCGTCGACCAGATTTCCACCACCTTGTTGTAACGCTCGCCGTTGGTGATGGCGCCGTCCAGGTACTGCTGCTGCACAGCGATAGCCTGCTTCTCAGCGTCACGCACCAGCGTCGGCTTGCTCGGCGGGATGACCATGTCGTCGATGCCGATCGACAGGCCGGCCTTCGTCGCGTAGTGGAAGCCAAGCTGCTTGATGCCGTCGAGCATCCGCACCGTGGTCTCCAGACCAAAGCGCAGGTAGCAGTAGTTCACCAACTGGCCGACGCCCTTTTTCTTGAGCAGGCCGTTGATGTACGGCATGTCCTTGGCGCCACGCTTCAGGTGATCGTTCATGATGGCGCGGCCCACCGTCGTCGAGATGAACTGCCGCTCGAAGTGGGTCGGCTCGGTGTGGATCACGTCCTGATCGTCATACGCAGTGGTAAGGTCCATGACCTCGCCGGTGTAGCGCAGACGGATCGGGCGTGAGAGTCTCCACCTCGCCCGCTTCCTTCGCCAGCAGCACTTCCTCGATGTTGGCGAACGCGCGGCCCTCGCCTTTGGCGCCCGGCTTGGCTTTGGTCAGGTAATAGATACCCAGTACCATGTCCTGCGTCGGCACCGTGATCGGCTGACCGGACGCCGGCGACAGGATGTTGTGCGAGGCCAGCATCAGCACGCTGGCTTCGACCTGCGCTTCCGGCGACAGCGGAATGTGCACCGCCATCTGGTCACCGTCGAAGTCGGCGTTGAACGCCGTGCAGACCAGCGGGTGAATCTTGATGGCCTTGCCTTCCACCAGCACTGGCTCGAAAGCCTGAATGCCAAGACGGTGAAGCGTAGGTGCGCGGTTCAGCAGGACGGGATGGTCCTTGATCACCTCTTCCAGGATGTCCCAAACGATGGGCTCCTGCTGCTCCACCATTTCCTTGGCCTGCTTGATGGTGGTGCAGTGCCCGGTCTGCTCCAGCCGGTGATAGATGAACGGCTTGAACAATTCCAGCGCCATCTTCTTCGGTAGTCCGCACTGGTGCAGCTTAAGGTCGGGACCAACCACGATCACCGAACGTCCTGAGTAATCCACGCGCTTACCGAGCAGGTTCTGGCGGAAGCGTCCCTGCTTGCCCTTGAGCGTGTCGGACAGCGACTTCAGCGGGCGGTTGTTGGCGCCACGCAGCACGCGGCCACGGCGTCCGTTGTCGAACAGCGCGTCCACGGCTTCCTGCAACATGCGCTTTTCGTTGCGCACGATGACTTCCGGCGCGTGCAGGTCCATCAGCTTCTTCAACCGGTTGTTGCGGTTGATGACGCGGCGATACAGGTCGTTAAGGTCAGACGTCGCGAAGCGGCCGCCATCCAGTGGAACCAACGGACGCAGCTCCGGCGGAATGACCGGAATCACGTCCAGAATCATCCACTGCGGCTTGTTGCCGCTCTTGCGGAATGCCTCAACCACTTTCAGGCGCTTGGCGTACTTCAGGCGCTTCTGCACCGAAGTCTCGCTGCGCATCTTCTCGCGCAACTCGGCCGACATTGGATCCACTTCAACGCGCTTCAGCAGTTCCTTGATGGCCTCTGCGCCCATCATGGCCTTGAAGCCGCTGGCGCGGAATGTGCCTGGTCGAGTTCGCGGATACTTGGTTTCGTCCTTGATAACTTCGCGATCTTTCACCGGAGCTTCGCCCGCTTCGACTACGACATAGGCTTCGAAGTAGAGCACGGACTCAAGGTCGCGCAGCGAAATGTCGAGGATGTGCCCGATGCGGCTGGGCAGTCCCTTGAAGAACCACACGTGCGAGCAGGGCGAAGCGAGTTCGATGTGGCCGAGGCGCTCACGGCGGACCTTCGAGAGCGTCACTTCCACGCCGCACTTATCGCAGATCACGCCGCGGTGCTTCATGCGCTTGTACTTGCCGCAGAGGCACTCCCAGTCGGTGACCGGGCCAAAGATGCGCGCGCAGAACAAGCCATCGCGCTCCGGCTTGAAGGTGCGGTAGTTGATGGTCTCCGGCTTGGTTACTTCCCCGTGAGACCAGCTGCGGATCTTTTCCGGCGAAGCCAGGCTGATGCGGATGGCGTCGAAATCGGCAATCGGATTTCCGAGATCAAATGGACTCGAACGGTACAAATTGTCCTCCTCCCCTGCGGGTCCTGACTTGGCAGGATGCAGGGACCTGCGGCCCTTGCGCGGCCGCTGGCGGCTCCCGGTTTTCAATCGATTTACCTGGGTACTGCCTCCTGCGGGAGCGATGGAGGCAGCGACCCCGATCCTAGAATGATCAGTCGGCGGCGACCGGAGCTGCAAGCAATGGCTTGCCCTCGCCCGTCTTGATCAACTCCACATCAAGGCAAAGCGACTGCAACTCGCGAATCAGTACGTTGAACGATTCCGGCACACCTGGCTCGATGGCCGCTTCGCCTTTGACGATGGCCTCGTAAATCTTGGTGCGGCCATAAACGTCATCGGACTTCGCGGTGAGCAGTTCCTGCAGGATGTAGGCTGCGCCATAGGCTTCCAGGGCCCAGACTTCCATTTCTCCGAAGCGCTGGCCACCGAACTGCGCCTTGCCGCCCAGCGGCTGCTGGGTGATCAGCGAGTACGGCCCGATCGAACGCGCGTGGATCTTGTCGTCGACCAGGTGGGAAAGCTTGAGCATGTAGATATAGCCCAACCGTAACCGGCTGCTCGAACTTCTCGCCGGTCATGCCGTCGTACAGGTACGTCTTGCCGGAAGTCGGCAATTCGCCCTGCGCCAGCAGCGACTTGATCTCGTGCTCCTTGGCTCCGTCGAACACTGGCGATCTGAAGTAGACGGCTTCTTTCATGCCGTCGGCCACGTGCTCCAGCGTTTCGTCGTCGAGAGCGGCCAGGTTGTCCACGAACGGCGTGTCCTTGAACATAGCCTTGAGTTCCTTGCGGAGCACGTTCCGCCTTCGAGTTCTCCTTCAACAGCTCGCCAATCTTCTGCCCTAGTGCATAACCAGCCCATCCCAGGTGGGTCTCCAGAATCTGGCCCACGTTCATACGGCTTGGCACGCCCAGCGGATTCAGAACGATCTCCACCGGCGTCCCGTCCTCGAGGTAAGGCATGTCCTCTTCCGGCAGGATGCGGGCAATGACACCCTTGTTCCCATGGCGTCCGGCCATCTTGTCGCCGACGCTCAATTTGCGCTTCATGGCGATGTATACCTTCACCAGCTTGATCACGCCCGGTGGAAGCTCATCGCCCTTCTGCAGCTTCTCTACTTTCTCGTTGACGATCTTGCGCAGAACATCAATCTGGCGCGAGGTCATCTCCTCGATCTCATCGATCTGCTCGTTGATCCGCGGGTCCTTGTCGGCGAACTTAATGCGCTTGAGATTGCGCGTCGAAATCCGCTCAATGGTGTCGCGGTCCAGCACCACGCCCTTGGTCAACAGGCGCTTGTTGGTGCGCTCGTCGTGCAGGTCGGCAAGGACTTCCTTGCTGCCGAGCAAC
This sequence comes from uncultured Acidobacteriaceae bacterium, assembly GCA_963699185.1. Lineage (GTDB taxonomy): Bacteria > Acidobacteriota > Terriglobia > Terriglobales > Acidobacteriaceae > DASRAA01. Next base: position 5,709,668 of record OY969419.1, read on the forward strand.
GACTCCAGGCGCTTCAAACGCTCGTCGGTGAGAATTCGGATTTCGTCCGCCAGGTTCTTCTCCAGGTGCTCGATCTGCTGGGCCTCAATGAACTTGGCGCGCTCGTCTTTTTCCTGCCCCTTGCGGGAGAAGATCTTCACGTCGACCACGGTGCCCTCGATACCCGGAGGACACGTAAGCGAAGCGTCGCGCACGTCGCCGGCCTTTTCGCCGAAGATGGCCCGCAGCAGCTTCTCTTCCGGAGTAAGCTGGGTCTCGCCCTTCGGCGTGACCTTGCCCACCAGAATGTCGCCCGCCTTCACGGTCGCGCCGATGCGGATGATGCCGCTCTCGTCGAGATCGCGCAGCGCCGACTCGCTCACGTTGGGAATATCGCGCGTCACTTCTTCCGGTCCCAGCTTCGTGTCGCGCGACTCGATCTCGAATTCCTCGATGTGGACGGAGGTGTAATAGTCCTCCTTCACCATCTTTTCGGAAACCAGGATCGCGTCCTCGAAGTTGTAACCGCGCCACGCCATGAAGGCGACGAGCACGTTACGTCCCAGAGCCAACTCGCCCATGTCGGTGCAAGGTCCGTCGGCGATCACCTGGCCCTTGGCCACGCGCTTTCCCTTCTTCACGATGGGGCGCTGGTTGATGCAGGTGTTCTGGTTCGAGCGCTTGAACTTGGTGAGCTGATAGATGTCGCTACCCACCTCGCGCGAGAGCTGCATCGGATGATGTTCGCCCTCGACACGCACGATGATGCGCTCGGAGTCGACCGAATCGATGATGCCGCTACGGCGAGCCAGCACGACCGCTCCGGAATCGCGAGCGGTGACGCCTTCCATACCGGTACCTACGATCGGCGCTTGCGCGCGGAGCAACGGTACCGACTGGCGCTGCATGTTCGCGCCCATCAGGGCGCGGTTGGCGTCGTCGTGCTCCAGGAACGGAACCAGCGAAGCAGCCACCGATACCAGCTGTTTGGGGCTGACGTCGATGTAATCCACTTCATTGCGGTTCACCAGCACAAAGTTGCCTGCCTTGCGGGCGTTGACCAGTTCCGCAACGATGCGGCCCTTGTCATCGATCTCCGCGTTGGCCTGCGCGATCACGTGGCGGTCTTCTTCCCACGCCGACAGATAGAACGAGAACGGCTCGTAGTCGATTAGCTTCTTTTTGCGGTCTCGCAGGTCGTTGTTGAGCTTGATCACTTCGGCTTTTTCGAGATGATCGCCCACACGACGGTCGCTATCGCCGGCGTTGACGACGCTGACAAAGTCGAGAACGTGTCCCGCCTTCACCTTGCGATACGGCGACTCGATGAAGCCGTAATCGTTGATGCGGGCATAGCAGCTCAGCGACGAAATCAGTCCGATGTTCGGGCCTTCCGGCGTCTCGATCGGGCAGATACGTCCGTAGTGCGTCGGGTGAACGTCGCGGACTTCGAATCCAGCGCGTTCGCGCGACAAACCGCCCGGGCCAAGTGCCGACAGACGACGCTTGTGCGTGATCTCTGACAGCGGGTTGGTCTGGTCCATGAACTGCGACAACTGCGACGATCCGAAGAACTCGCGAATCGCGGCCATTACCGGCTTGGCATTTACCAGGTCGTGCGGCATCGCGGTCGACATTTCCTGGTACACGCTCATCTTTTCCTTGATGGCGCGTTCCATGCGGACCAATCCGATGCGGAACTGGTTCTCGAGCAACTCGCCAACCGCGCGAACGCGCCGGTTGCCGAGGTGATCGATATCGTCCACCGTGCCGATGTTCTTGCGCAGCTTCAGCAGGTAACGGATGGTGCCATAAAAGTCATCCGGTTCCAGCGTGCGGTGGTCGAGGCCGGTCGCGTCTTCGCGGTCAAACAGCTTGATGTTGAACTTCAGGCGGCCCACCCGCGAGAAGTCGTACTTCCGCGAATCGAAAAACATTCCATGGAAGAGCGAGGTCGCGGTGTCGAGCGTCGGCGGATCGCCCGGACGCAGCTTCCGGTAGATCTCGATCAACGCTTCCTGCGGCGTCTTGACCGAATCGCGGCGCAGCGTCTGGCTGATGACCGTGCCCACGTCGTCCCGCTCGGGGAAGAACAGGTGCAGTTCTGCAACGCCAGCCTCGAGCATCTTCGACAGCTTGTCGGTGGTCAGCTCAGTGTTGGCCTCGAGCAGCACTTCGCCCGTGTTGGTATCGATCACGTCGGCCGCGACAAACGCGCCTTCCAGGTCCGTCGTGTCGATCTCGATTTCGGAAATCTTGTGTTTCAGGATTTCCTTCATCACCGAGGCCGTGACCTTTTTGCCGGAGTGCGCGATCTCTTCGCCACCCTTGGTCGCAATCTTGTGCGCCAGCTTCATGCCCGTCAGGTTTGTCGGCTTGTCGACGCCGGGCTCCAGCGTCCAGTAAATCTTGTTGTCGCGCAGAGCGATGCGATCGATGGTGTAGAACGTGCGGAGAATGTCCTCGTCCGAACGCAGGCCAAGAGCGCGGAGGAAGATGCTTCCCAGGAACTTGCGCTTGCGGTCGATGCGAACGTACAGGATGTTCTTCTGGTCGTACTCAAACTCGACCCACGAGCCGCGGTACGGAATGATCTTGCCCAGGAAGTACGTGCGATTGTTCGCAGTCTCGAAGAACACGCCAGGCGAGCGATGCAACTGGCTAACAATCACGCGCTCGGTGCCGTTGATGATGAACGTGCCGTTCTGCGTCATCAGCGGAATGTCGCCGAAGAAGACTTCCTGCTCCTTCATATCGCGAACGGAGCGGTTGCCGGTCTCCGGGTCCTTATCGAAAATCGTGAGCCGCATCGTAACTTTCAGCGGAGCGGAATACGTCATGCCACGCTCTTCGCATTCAGCCACGTCGTACTTGAGTTGCAGTCCCACCGGGTCGCCGCACTTGTTGCAGAAGTCGGGCGTGTTGGCGTTGTACGTGCCGCACTTGGTGCAGAGCACATCGCCCAGGTGGAACGGATCAGTTTTGACCGTCGAGCCGCAGTTCCGGCAGGTGGTGCGCAGGTGGTTCAGCCCCTTAAGGTGGCCGCACTTGCACTCCCAGTTGCCGATCGCGAATTCGACGAAGTCGAGCTGCGACACGTTGCGGAAGTCGGTAATGGGAAAGACAGACTGGAACACAGCCTGCAATCCCGAATCGTCACGCTCGCTCGGCAGCGAATCCATCTGCAGGAAGCGGTCGTACGAACGCTTCTGGACCTCGATCAGGTTCGGGATCTGGATGGTCGCCGGAATTTTTGAAAAGTCGAAGCGATTGCGATTTGCAGTTTTCTGTTGCGCCATTTATAAAGCTCCTAATCAGTGCCGGTCAGGCTCGCTCGCCCGGCCGTGCAAGCCGCGATTCTGCGGTGCTGCGACGCCGACAATTGCGTCACACCGTGACAGTTGGTGCCCCAAGAACCCAGAGAAGAAAAATGCTCTGCCCAGCTTTCGCGCAAAAACGCGAGCGCGCTCGCAGAGACGGAACTCTCCGCAAGCGCCAAGTGAGGCGTTGAGCAATCCCATGACCATTCGGTCCGGGTACGCGGCATTTCGTTCTGTGCCGCGCTGAGTGTTGCTTTCCGCTGCAGTATCTTCAGGCCTTGTCTTCGGTCCGCATGCCGTCGCGTCTGAGCCGACGCGATTGCGGCGATGCGTGCCGCTGTCACTACCTGCTGAGTTGCCCGGATTCGAAACTCTGAATCCGTCCCCGCGATGCCCTGGAATTCTGTGGCCTCTTGCTGTTAGACGCCACTTCGCTTCCTGGGTTTCATCGCGCCCCGAAACGCCCGCTCCAACGTTTCAGGGAACGTTCGCCGCCGTTGCGTGGACCGTCAACGGCAGCCGCCTGTACCTCCGGTCAGCGTGTCCGGAGTGGAATCGTCCCGTTCTGCCGCCAGAACGGGACGGGGAACTTACTTCACCTCTACGGTTGCACCCGCGTCGATGAACTTCTTCTTGATGGCCTCGGCTTCGTCCTTCGTGACGCCTTCCTTCACGGTTTTGGGAGCGCCATCGACCAGGTCCTTGGCTTCCTTCAACCCGAGGCTCGTCACTTCGCGAACGGCCTTGATCACGTTGATCTTGTTGGCGCCCGCTGCGGTCAGGACGACGGCGAATTCCGTCTTCTCTTCCGCCGGTGCCGCTGCTGCCGCACCCGCGCCTGCGCCGGCGACCATGACAGGGGCCGCTGCCGCTGCCGAGACGCCAAGACGCTCTTCCAATTTCTTTACCAGTGCCGCTGCATCGAGCAGCGACAGGCCTACGATTGATTCTTCCAACTGCTGCAGATCCGCCATGTGTGTCTCCACTTGTTCGTTATTCGTTGTGTTGATTTCGTTCCCGTCCTTAAGGCTTCCAGTGTGCAGATCGCATGCCAGACTCACGCCGATCGCACGCCTCACAACGGATACGCAATCCCTATGGAAGCGCTCGCGCACTCCCAAACCTGTGTTGGCCGAAGCCTCGCGCTTATGCGCTGGCGGCTTCGCCCCCTGCAAACTTGTTCTTCTCGACGCCCTGGTTGATCACGACCGCCAGATCGCGGCCAATCGCGTTCACCACGGTCACCAGGCGCTGCGCCGGAGCGTTCATCAGGAACAGCAGCTTCGAGTAAATCTCTTCCTTCGACGGCATGCTGGCCAACGCGTCAATGTCCTTGATCGCGATGACGCGGCCATCGACTATGCCCGCCTTGAAGGTGTACTCCGGATTGTCCTTGGCGTACCTGCTCAGCACCTTGGCCAGCGCAACCGGGTCGCCGCTGGTGTACGCAATCGAGGTAACACCGGCGAGGCCCTTCATGGCTTCCTCGACCTTGCTGCCCTTGGCCGCGCGCTCCGCCAGCGTGTTCTTGACGACGCGATACTTGGCTCCCGCGCCGCGGACCGCCTTGCGCAGCTCGAAATCCTTCTCCACCGTCAGCTTGGCAAACGTGCCGACAATGGCATGGCTGGCGCCCGCTAGTTCCTGGCTCAGCTCCTCAACCTGCTCGATCTTCTTTGCTTTGGTGACTGCCATCTTCGATTCCTTTTTGCGCTGCGCTGTTCGCGTCAGCTGATCTTTGCGCTAGGCGCAGGCGCTCATGCCTTGGCTGCTGTTTCCACCGCCGTGATGTCAATCGGAACTCCCGGTCCCATCGTGGAGCTCAGATAGCAGGCCTTGATGTACTTGCCTTTCGCGACCGTTGGCTTCGCCTTGATCACGCTGGTGATGACCGTGGTGGCGTTGTCCACCAGTTTCTGCGGCTCGAACGAAATCTTGCCCACCGGAACGTGCACGAGGGCAGTCTTATCCGTGCGAAACTCCACCTTGCCGGCCTTCGTCTCCCTCACCGCAGCCGCCACATCGAAAGTCACGGTGCCCGTCTTCGGGTTCGGCATCAGTCCACGCGGACCCAGCACCTTACCCAGGCGGCCAACCGACTTCATCATGTCGGGCGTGGCGATCACGGCGTCATAGTCGGTCCAGTTTTCTTTCTGGATCTTCTCCACCATGTCTTCTCCGCCCACGATGTCGGCGCCCGCCGCTTCGGCTTCGCGCAGCTTTTCGCCTGAGGCGATGACCAACACTTTCTTGGTCTTGCCCAGGCCGTGCGGCAGAATCACCGTGCCACGCACCATCTGATCGGCATGCTTGGGATCAACTCCCAGGCGCAACGTGAGGTCCACCGTCTCGTCAAACTTGGCGAACTTCACCTTCTGGAGAAGGGGCACCGCTTCCTGCAGTGTGTACGGACGGGCTTCCACCACGCTCCGCGCCTTCTCAACGTTCTTTCCAGCCTTCTTCATATTGCTCCTTGTCTTCCACCGCCGCCCTCCGTTCCGGTGCGGCCGTGGTCATTGCGACCAGCGGCTTGATAGAGCCGGCCTTTAGGCCAGCGTCCCAGCCACCTTCTCTTGTCTTCCCGGTGCGGACTTTAGTCCACGAGGGCAAATCCTACGCCGTAACTTCAATCCCCATCGAACGCGCAGTTCCCTTCACGCTCTTGATCGCCGCTTCTACCGACGCCGCATTCAAGTCCGGCATCTTCTGCTTGGCGATCTCCAGCACCTGCTTCTCCGTGACCTTGCCAACCTTGTCCTTGTTAGGAGTGCCCGAGCCCTTCGCCACGCCCGCAGCGCGCTTCAAAAGAATCGAAGCTGGCGGAGTCTTGGTGATGAAGGTAAAAGTGCGGTCGGTATAAACACTCACAACGACCGGGATGATCAGGCCATCGAGCTCCTTGGCGCTGGTCCTGGCGTTGAACTGCTTGCAAAACTCCATGATGTTGATCTGCGCCTGACCGAGCGCCGGACCAACCGGAGGTGCCGGCGTCGCTTTGCCCGCCGCAATCTGCAACTTCACTGAACCTGTGATCTTCTTTGCCATAGCTTCTTCCTAATGAGTCCTGCTGAACTTGTTGCTTCTTCGCTCGCGTTACGTAATAACTTTCTCGACCTGCCCAAACTCCAATTCCACTGGAGTCGAGCGTCCGAAAATCGTGACCATGACTTTCAGGGTCTCGCGGTCTTCGTTCACCTCGTCCACCACGCCGGTAAAGCTGGCGAACGGGCCTTCGCTGATGCGGACCGACTCGTTCTTCTCGAACTTGACCTTGAGCTTCGGTTTTTCCTTGCTGTCGGCCACGCGGTACACAATCTGCTGCACTTCTTCTTTGGACAACGGTGTCGGTTGCTGGCCTGTGCCCACAAAGCCCGTCACACGCGGGGTCGACTTCACCACGTGCCACACGTTGTCGTCCATGTCCATCTCCACCAGCACATAGCCGGGATAGAACATGCGCTCGCTGGTGTACTTTTTGCCGCCGCGAACTTCGGTGACCGACTCAGTCGGAATCAGCACGCCGCCGATCTTTCCGGCTAGCCGCTCATCGGCGCGCAGCCGGGCTTCGATCGATTCCTTCACCTTGCGCTCAAATCCCGAATAAGTGTGGATGATGTACCACTTCATATTCGGATTCTTCGCTGGGGCGTCGGTTGCCGCTGCGGCTTCCGCAGGGGCGTCCGTCGCCGTAGGTGTCGGTTCGCTTGCCGCCTGCTCGGTGATGCTTTCTTCCGTTTTGGTTTGTTCTTCTGCCATTTGTTCCGCTCTAGCGATGGGCCAGGCTTTTCAGCAGCTGGTCAATGCCTTTTCCGATGATTGAGTCGATGACCCAGAAATAAAACCCGAACAGGAACACGGTAATAATCACCACAGTCGTCGTGCCCTGCACTTCCTTGCGCGACGGCGTCGTGACCTTCTTCATCTCCGTGCGCACGTCGTTATAAAAGCTCTTCGCGCGCTGCGGCCACTCCTTGAGCGCTCCCAGGCGCCCTTCGTGTACCGGTTCGATCGCTGCTGACTTCGCCATCTGATACCTTCCGGCGCGGCTTACCGCGCCTCGACTGACCCTCTACTCATTTCCCGCTCTGCGGCGGTTTCAATAACTGGCAGGGGCGGAGGGATTCGAACCCCCAAGTTCGGTTTTGGAGACCGACAGTTTAGCCGTTGAGCTTACGCCCCTGTAAAAGGCGCTCTTCGCTTTTCGCCATTCGCCTTGTTACGAATAGCGAAGAGCGAAAGGCGAATAGCGTCCTCACTACTTCGCCTCTTTGTGCGGAGTATGTTTGCGACACTTCCGGCAAAACTTGTTGAACTCCAGCCGGGCGGTCGTGGTCTTCTTGTTCTTGGTGGTGGAGTAATTGCGGTCCTTGCACTCTCCACACTGCATCGTAACAATCTCTCTAGGCATGCGAATTACCCTTGAATTCCTATAATCTTTGTTTCACCAGCCGGAAAGTCCAATCCAAGCACGAAGTCCCAACGGATCAGCACCAAGTGGTTTCCATCTGCACGTTGGACTCGGGCCCAGATCCCCATATCATCGGTGTCTTGCACGTATAACCACTGCATCGCGGAGTTATCCAGGTTCAATGACTTGAGAACCTCTCTACCAGTGTCGGCTATCAATACGGCGATGTCCCGCTCGCCAATTTTCAAGCGGTCACACCCAATACAGCCCGATCGAAAATCCTCGCCAGTTTCGCTTCGGCATCCAAGCTACCGCTGTCAAAATAGTCGTCGACAATGTCCTCGTCGACTCGCAGAATCCTGGGCTTACCACCGAATTCCAGCTCCACCGTAAATCTGTGCTCGACGACGTCCAGCACCACACGCGTAACTCGAACTTCCGGATGCTCCCGCGCGATACGATTCTCGACAAATGCAGCCAAGGCCTGCGTTTTCTGTAGCAAGACGTCTTGCGTGCGCCGACCCGCTAGCACACTCCGAGCGTAGTCCTCTTCAGATATCCCGAGCTTGCGAGCTACTTCCCGCTGCTCATCGGTCAGCGAGGGCAACTCCGCCGCTGGGATGCCACGCGTTGCATCCCATTCGGCAGGGCTTGATCTCCATCCTTGAACAGCAATCTCCATATAGCTGCCTACGCAATAATCTCGCTGATGGTCCCGGCGCCCACGGTGCGTCCGCCTTCACGAATCGCGAACCGCAAGCCCTTCTCCATCGCCACCGGCGTGATCAGCTCAATCTCCAGGCTCACGTTGTCGCCCGGCATCACCATCTCCGTGCCCGCCGGCAGCGTCGCCACTCCCGTCACGTCCGTCGTGCGGAAGTAGAACTGCGGCCGGTAGCCCTTGAAGAACGGCGTATGCCGCCCGCCTTCGTCCTTCGACAACACGTACACTTCGCCCTTGAACTTGGTGTGCGGAGTGATCGATCCCGGCTTCGCCAGCACCATCCCGCGCTCCACGTCTTCCTTCGCGATGCCGCGCAGCAGCAGGCCGGCATTGTCGCCCGCCATGCCTTCGTCCAGCTGCTTCTTGAACATTTCGACGCCCGTCACTACCGTCTTGCGCGTCTCGCGGAAGCCCACAATCTCCGACTCCTCGCCGACCTTCACCTTGCCACGCTCGATACGGCCCGTCACCACGGTTCCACGGCCCTGGATCGAGAAGATGTCTTCAATCGGCATCAGGAACGGCTTGTCGATGTCGCGCGCCGGCAGCGGAACATTCTTGTCCACCGCTTCCATCAGCTCATCGATCTTGGCTTCCCACTGCGCTTCGCCATTCAACGCGCCCAGCGCCGAGCCGCGAATCACCGGCACATCGTCGCCCGGGAACCCGTACTTCGACAGCAGTTCGCGCACTTCCATCTCCACCAGATCAACCAGTTCCTGGTCTTCCACCGCATCGCACTTGTTCAGAAACACCAGCACATAAGGCACGCCGACCTGGCGGGCCAGCAGCACGTGCTCCTTGGTCTGCGGCATCGGACCGTCGGTCGCTGCCACCACCAGGATCGCGCCGTCCATCTGCGCCGCGCCGGTGATCATGTTCTTGATGTAATCGGCGTGGCCCGGACAATCCACGTGCGCGTAGTGACGGTTCGCCGTCTCATACTCCACGTGCGCGGTCGCGATCGTGATGCCGCGCTCCCGCTCTTCCGGAGCATTGTCGATCGAGTCGAACGAGCGATACACGATCTTCGGATTGTGCTTCTGCAACACCTTGGTAATCGCCGCCGTCAACGTCGTCTTGCCATGATCGATGTGCCCGATCGTCCCTACGTTCACGTGCGGCTTGCTGCGGTCAAATTTTTCTTTCGCCATAATTCCGCCTAGTAATAACGGTAAAGTTGTTTGAATTTCTCTCGCAGGGGCAGATCAACTGCCTCCAGCGCGGTTAAATAAAACTCTCGAATCTGCGCCTGGTCGCTCACAGAAACCGCGTCATACCACTGCCGGGCACTCTTGCCACTCTTGGCCAGCGTCGCGTCGGCCTGCTCCAGCAACGTCTCCCGCAAAACCCGATCGAAATCGCGAATCGGAACACCCTTGCTCCGCAGCAACCGCAAAAACTTCTCGACTGCGCCCGCCGCGAAAATCCGATCCATCGCCGACTGAAGCTGCGCGAACTCTTCCCGTTTTTCCACGCCAAGCACCGGCTGCTGAAACGGAATCCGCGTCTCTGATTGCGTCATGGAAACGTTCACTAAAACTCAATTCCCAGCGAAGCCGTCCGCTTCGCCATTCCCTTACCGCAAATCTCTGGAGCTGATGATCGGGATTGAACCGATGACCTCTCCCTTACCAAGGGAGTGCTCTACCAACTGAGCTACATCAGCACGCAAAACTCGTCACCACTCAACATCTACTTCGGAACTCTGGAGCGGGAGACGGGAATCGAACCCGCGACCAACAGCTTGGAAGGCTGTGACTCTACCACTGAGTTACTCCCGCCTCTCTTCCACGCGCTTGTTGCCGACACCGGGAACATTCTCGGCCGGTCCGACGAAAAACATTTCGTGCCCAATCATGTATTGCGCTGCAGCCGCGTTCAGATCCAACTGCGAAGATCGAATCGGGTCCCAGTAGCTGGTTCCGCCCCGCGACAGCTGCATTTCAACGAACTTCCGCACCAACTCCTTAACAATCTGCCCTCGCGGATCGGCGACCGTTTCGCCCATCCTTGACTTGAGCAGATCGAGAGCGTCCTTCGTCACGTCAACCGCTATTCTTTGCGTAACGCTGCCGGACGCAATCACTACCTCGAATCGCTCAGCCGCCCTAACCCCGCCACTGAGCCCGACTGCCACTCCCGAATACTCGACACTCCGAACTTCCCAGTGCGCCCGAATAACAATGTCCATGTCCTCGTCGGGGTGGCTGAGTTGAACGTCGCCCGCCACGTCAGCGATTCGGCCAGCTACGCCTGCATCATTCATCACCAATTCCACAAACACCTGGGGTGGAATATCCAAAAATTGTGAATCGCGCAAATCGAGCTTGTCCCAGAGTCCAGCAGCCTCCAACCTCTCCTTGAATTCGCTCTTCAAGTCAAGCGCGCTAATCATTTCAGAAAGCTTTCCGCTTCGAGGCACAGTGAGTCGACTTCGGCGCGAATTGTCTTGAGTTGCCGCGATACCGATATTAAGTCGAATATCTGTGCTGACTCATAATCTGCATCGAGCCTGGCGCGATACGCGTCTTCGTAAATCTGCCCACTGACAACACCAAACCTGCGTCGGACTAATCTCGAAACCGTCCCGTGCCGCAAACCAGGTCCGACTGGCTTGTCCCCAACGATCAACAATCGCGCCTGAGCTGAGTGAAACAATCCGTAATACCCTCGCGAGAGTGCCGTCCGCATTCCCAGCTCCCCCGGCAAATTGTTTAGTAGCTCTTCTGCCACCATAAGTCGCGCTAGTTCAACCCGAGACCGAATCTCCGCTTGCATGTCTGGATCAATTCCCTAGCAACCAGTCGCTACTCTCTATCGCCACCATCGCTGTTCGTCTGTTTCCGATGGTGGCTCCACGTGCGTACCGCAAACATTGCCAGTATCGCCAGCGCCGCCAGCCGGAACTTCTGATCGTCGATCGTGACCCACGTCAGAACCATCAGCACGGCAAACGCGCCCAAGGCTACCCAGAGCCGCTTCATTCCCAATCCTGGTGCACAGGGGAGGATTCGAACCTCCGTAGCCCGCTAGGAGCGGCAGATTTACAGTCTGCTGCCATTAACCACTCGGCCACCTGTGCACATCCTGCCGAGCAGAAACACCGGCCGGAACTGCCAATCCTGCTATCAAAGAGCCGTCGCCAAATCCCCGGCAACTCGCCCGGCAAACATCCGCAAACGCCGCGCGCTGCCGTCGCCGCGCGAAATCAATTCTCGGAAGCTCCTGCTGGGTTCAGTTCTCTTGGAGAGCTCTGCGTCCTGCTTGGCTTGCTTCTGCTGCTACGCCTCGTGGCGCGCTCAGGTCTAATCTGGAGCTGGCGAAGGGATTTGAACCCCCGACCCTCTGATTACAAATCAGATGCTCTACCAGCTGAGCTACGCCAGCGAACTGCCTTATAAAGGCACGTGCCCCAAGCAAGCATAGTTCTCCCTGCCCACTGGGACAAACATCAAGATTAACACAAGGACATTGCCCTTGCAACCTGACTTCCAATCAGCGTAAACCGCTCAAACCATTCGATTTTACAAGTAACGGCGACCTGCAACTCGCCACTCCCGTGGGCCTTGGGGCTGGGGATTCTGCTGAGCGCGCCCGCCATCGGCAGGCGCTGTAAAGCGGTCGACTCAATTCTACCCAATTTTCGCAGTCTTGACTAATTGGATGCCGATTCCCGTATGATCGACTCTCATCCATGCGAAATCGCAGGCGTAACCTCTGGATCGCCTTCGCCGTCCTCCTCGTTCTCGGCGCCATCGTTGCCGCCCTCCTGCTTCGCAAGCGCGCCGCTCCCGATGCCGTCCGCCTCCTGCCCAATGCAGACGCCGTTCTTTACGTCAATCTTGAGCCCGTCCGCCTGCTCACCGATCTGGGCAAGAAGCCCCCAAAAGACCGCGAGCCGGAGTACGAGGAATTCGTCCGCCAGACTGGCTTCGAATTTGAGCGCGATCTGAACCGTGCCGCCCTGGCGATTCACTACGGACACACTCCCGGCAATCGCGAATCCGAAACTCGCTACAGTGAGATCCTGCAGGGCCAGTTCGACAACCAGCGCGTCAGCCAATACCTCCGCAAGTTGTCCAACAGCGTCGAGCGCTACAACGACTTTGACATTTACGTCATCCCGCTGGAAGGTCGTACTCTGCGCGTCGTGCTGTTGGGCGTGGACACCGCAGCCGCCTCAAACACCGAAGGGACCGACGCCATCCACGGCATGGTGGACCGCTACAAGCAAGCCGCCTTGCCCTTCCCGGGACCAGAAGTAGTGCGCGACTATTACTCTCGCGTTCCGCTGGGGAGCGTCGTCTGGACCATCGCCCACATTCCCGCAAACAGCGCAGCGCAGGATCGCAGTGAACTCTTGCTGCCCGGGTCCTGGAGCAGTCTGCTTCCACGTGGAAGCACGGTAGTCGCCTCCGCTCGCCCGCTGAACGAAGTTCATCTCCGGGCCCAGGTGATTCTGCAAAACGACAACGAAGCGCGCAACTTCGCCGATCGTGTCAGCACTTTCCTCGTGCTCTTCCGCAGCCTCGATATTTCCATGGACGGCGGCGGTCCCGATCCGGATGTCAAGAAGGCCTTCGAAAGCTTCCAGGTCAAGCCCGAAAGAAACGAGGTTGTCCTCACCGCCAGCGTTCCCTTCGCCTTTTTCAAGAAGATTGTCAGCGACACGCCCGTTGATTTCGGCGCAGAAACAGCAAAGCCGCCGGAATCAAGCGCTCCAGCGGCTTCTGCAACTCCGAAAAAACCCAACTAGCTCAGATCGGATTAGCGACACGGAGAAGCTGTAAGTGTAAGAAAGACTCCGTGCTCTCCGTGTCCTCCGTGGTGAATCCTTGCCTTACCCGCCTCCACCGTAAGCCGGGCTGACGGCCGTACGTAGGTACTTATAAGGATTGACCGGCGTGTCGTGGATGCGCACTTCATAATGCAAATGAGCACCTGTACTACGGCCACTCATGCCCACGTATCCGATCACCTCGCCCTTGCGCAGCGTCTGCCCATCCGTCACGGCAAAGCCCGAGAGATGTCCGTAGCGCGTAGTGATGCCGTTTCCATGGTCCACAATCAGCATGCGACCGTATCCGCTGAAGAAGCCTGCGTAAGTCACAACACCATCCGCCGGCGCCATGATCGGCTGGCCGTACCGGCAGGAAATATCGACTCCAGCGTGGAACGCACCTTCACCGTTGAACGGGTCGATGCGCACGCCAAACGGCCCCGTGATCGGCCCCATGACGGGCCATAACGTCGGCGCGGTCGTAGCTGCTACCCAGTCAGACGGCGACGCTTGGCGGTTTAAGCCCATGCCCAACCCCGCCGTCGCAGCTCCGTTCATCGCCGAAGTCCGGAGCGCGTAGAGTCCGTTGATGGCGTCATTGACCTGTTCTGGTTTTAGCGGCTGATCGTTTTCCGCAAGCAGCTTTGCATTCGGCTTGAGCCCGTAAATCACCGAAACTTCATTGGCGATCGACCCCAGCGACGCCACCTGGATGTCCTTCTCGTGGCTGACTTGCTCCAGCTGTGAGTAGCGGTGCTGCAGCGCTGTCTTTTCCGTCCGCAGTTGATTGAAGCTCGCAACTTTGAACAACATTCGCGCGTACGACCCGGCCATGCCCGTGATCGTAGTCATACCGATCAAGGCGCCCGCCATGAAGACATACAGGTAATGTAGGGGAATTGGGATCTTCCGTAGCTGTCCCTCTGCATCGCGAGCTACGAAAAGGATATAAAAGCGTTTGCGCAATACTGTATCCCTCAGTTCAAAATCGTTCCGGTACCGTTTCTACAACCTATGAATTTCCGGAGCGTTTGTACCTAGCTAGCCCGAAACTTCCATTTCTGGGGACCTAGAAGAGTTAAGAGGTGATTTAACTCTCCACCCGGCGATGTGGCATCAATCGAACCCGGGCGCCTGGTCAGTTATTAGAAGACACCAAACCGTAACAGAGCGGGGATTGCGGAGTCAATGCGTTCCGTCACATCAAATTCCACTAAAGTGGTAGCCCCATCCCCCCCAGCCGCGACTCGCCCTTGCCACGTCGGCAGCCGATTTTCACCCGGGGAGGAACACAACGCCCAGATTCGACGCTCGACAGGTGATTCCGCCTCTGGGGTATATTGAGTTGGCAATTCGGAACCACCGCGACGTACCCGAACGAACATGCCCGCGAAAGAACTCGAACTCATCCAGCGAATCCGCCGCGCCGCTGCTCAGGGCCGCCAAAATCCTGGGCATGGAATCGGCGATGACTGCGCCGTCCTGACCGTCCCGCGCGGACACGAAATCCTCGTCACCACCGACTTCTCGCTGGAAGGCGTGCACTTTCGCCGCGAGTGGCACCCTCCAGATTCGGTTGGCCACCGCTGCCTTGCTCGCGGACTGAGTGACATCGCCGCCATGGGCGGCAGCCCGCGCGCCGCGTTTCTCTCGCTCGCGCTCCCTCACGATTTACCGCAGCGTTGGGTCGATGACTTCATTCGCGGATTTCTAAAGCTTGCGAAGCGATACTCCGTCACCCTCGCCGGAGGCGACACCGCACAATCTCCGGATGGCATCCTCGCCGACATCATCGTTGTCGGCGCTGTTCCCACCGGCAAAGCAATCCTTCGCTCTGGCGCGCGCGTCGGCGACCTTATTTATGTAAGCGGAACCCTCGGCGCCTCGGTTGCGACACTGCAACAACTTCGCAGCGGCAAGAAGCTGCGACCATCTGCTCATCCCCGCCACTTTTATCCCGACCCCCGGATTGCAGTCGGCCAATACCTGCGCGAAAAGAAACTCGCTTCCTCTATGATCGATACCAGCGACGGCCTCTCCACTGACCTCCGTCACATCTGCGACGAAAGCAACGTCGGAGCAGTGATCGAAGCAGCAGCCCTACCATCACTACCGGGCGAAGATGGATTGCAATACGCCCAGCACGGCGGCGAAGACTACGAACTCCTCTTCACTGCTCCGCCCAACCGTCGTGTCCCTCGCCAGATTGCCGGCACTCCGGTCACTCAAATCGGCGAAATCACGCGCAAGCGCCAGATCAAACTCGAAACGCCCGACCGGAAATCCCATCCCCTTCCCGCCGGCGGCTGGCAACACTTCTCCTGAGACCAGCCCCGGAGGGCGGCAGAACTTAGCCCACCGTTCTTAACGGTGGGTACGCGAGATTACTAAAGCCGCAGTCCCGGCAGGGACGACAGATCGTCGCGAGGGCTTCAGCCCGAGCCAGAATGTTCGCCCGTCACAACGCGCCACTCTCCCCGCTGTTTATAATCCCCCGCATGAACCTCGAAGAAAAACTGACCGAACTGAAGCGCCGCGACTCCCTCGCCGAATCCGGCGGAGGCGAAGACCGCCGCGCCGCGCAGCACAAGCAAGGCAAGATGTCCGCCCGCGAGCGCATCGAGTTCCTCCTCGACGAAGGCACCTTCGAAGAGACCGACAAGCTCGTCACCCACCGTTGCAACGACTTCGGCATGGGCGAGCAGAAGTACTTCGGCGACGGCTTCATCACCGGCTACGGACGCATCGAAGGCCGTCTCGTCTTCGTTTTCGCCCAGGACTTCACCGTCTTCGGCGGCTCGCTCTCCGAAACCAACGCCGCCAAAATCGTCAAGATGATGGACATGGCCATGCGCGTCGGCGCTCCCGTCATCGGCCTCAACGACTCCGGCGGAGCGCGCATTCAGGAAGGCGTTATGTCGCTCGCCGGTTACGCCGACATCTTTCTGCGCAACACGCTAGCCAGCGGCGTTGTCCCGCAGATCTCCGCCATCATGGGCCCCTGCGCCGGCGGAGCCGTCTACTCGCCCGCCATCACCGACTTCATCCTCATGGTCGAGAACACGTCCTACATGTTCATCACCGGCCCCGACGTCATCAAGTCGGTCACGCACGAAGAGGTCACCAAAGACGAGCTCGGCGGCGCCATGACGCACAACGCCAAATCCGGCGTGGCCCACTTCATCGCCCACGACGACGCCGAATGTCTCAGCATGATCCGCGAGATGCTCAGCTTCATGCCCTCCAACAATCTCGAAGATCCGCCGCGCAAGGCCTGCACAGATCCCATCGATCGCGCCGACGAAGCGCTTGACACCACTCGTCCCCGCCGAGTCGAACATGCCCTACGACATCAAAGACGTCATCACCCACGTCGTTGACGACGGCTACTTCTTCGAAGTCCACGAGCACTACGCCAAGAACATCGTCATCGGATTCGCCCGCCTCAACGGCAAGCCCGTCGGCATCGTCGCCAACCAGCCCAACTTTCTCGCCGGAGTCCTCGACATCAGCGCCAGCATCAAGGGCGCGCGCTTCGTGCGCTTCTGCGACTGCTTCAACATTCCGCTCATCACCTTCGAGGACGTGCCCGGATTCCTCCCCGGCACCCAGCAGGAGTACGGCGGCATCATCACTCACGGCGCCAAGCTGCTCTACGCCTTCTCCGAAGCGACCGTGCCCAAGATCACCGTCATCACCCGCAAGGCCTACGGCGGGGCCTATTGCGTCATGGCCTCCAAGCACATTCGCACCGACGTCAACTACGCCTGGCCGACCGCGGAGATCGCCGTCATGGGCCCCGAAGGCGCGGTCAACATCGTCTATCGCCGCGAGTTGGAGAAGTCAGACAATCCCGAGGCCGAGCGCGCCGCCAAGATCGAGGAGTTCCGTGACCGCTTCGCCAATCCCTACGTCGCCGCCGAGCGCGGCTATCTGGACGCCGTCATCCGCCCCCGCGACACCCGCCGCAAACTGATTCAGGCTCTGGATATGCTAGAAAACAAGCGCGACAAAAACCCTCCCAAGAAGCATGGGAACATACCGCTGTAACGGCGTGCGATAAACTCGGTTGTGCGATGTTTTGAAAGGGCACGGCTTCAGCCGTGCCGCATAAGCCCTTTGTTGTTGTCATCCCTCGGCGGCTTTAGCCGCCGGGGGATCTGCTATCCCCGACTTCTTCCGAAAGCTGTGCAAACGAAGCGACGAGGACCATAGCAATGGCGAAACGCAAAATTTTCGACGAACTGATGGAAGGCATGGCCGCGATGAAGCTTCATCGCGAAGGCACTATTAAGCTGCGCAATGTTTCTGTCACACCGTCCCGGAGCTCAAGCGCGAAGACGACTCCGTCGGTCAAGGTCAAGCGCGACAAGAACCCACCCAAGAAGCACGGGAACATATTGCTGTGAGTAGGACTGATCGGTGTTATGTTGACTCAAGCACGGTTGACATCCGCATAAGAAGGGTGGCCTCAAAGAAGTGCGGTCAGTCAGAGATTCCTCCTCGTCCCTATACGAGCTCTTAGAACGTGAAGGGTTGATTTCACTTGAGTCCGTATTGGAACTCGAGACCTGGCCAGTCAAACGGCTACGAGAGTTTCATGAGCGACTCGCCGACCGTATCTTCAACCACCAATATGATTGTGTCTCGGACACCATCAGCGACGAATACTACAAATTTCTCGCTGGCACCTCACTAAGAGGCGACACGTGCTGGGAATTGCCCTGCCGAGCTCCTAAGCTGGATTTCTTGGCTCGTTTCGCGGCTCTTTACTCGGACGCCATCGTGCTACCCCTCCCACTGTCTTCGTCTTTGGAAGGCAAGCTGAAACCCACCATCGCAGCGGAGCTATCGCGATCTGTGTTCTCATTGAACATGCTAAGGCCTCTAGTAGAAGAGGGAATAGTTGCACCTGCCGTGCTCAGGACGCAGCACTGTGAACACCGCATAGAGTTTGCCCAAGAACTCACGTCGTTCATGGCCGAAGTTGCCGTCGTTCACGCCGACGAAGCGCGGGATAAATTCAACCTGTGGTATGTTCCACCACATGAAGATGACCCTCGATACAGCGTTCTGATCGAAAGCTCCGACGACCTACTGCAGCATGGGGGTTTTTACATCAACTATCCCAAGGAGCCAAGCTGGGTTGCCAAGTCTTGGCGGGTCGGATCCGACGGACGGGTGAAGATTCCGGGACGCACCGCGTGGAAGACGGGCCTCATCCAAAAGATCTTTCGGGACCGCGCTGGCGAAACTACGTTCCAGCTGACATACGGCCGGTCTATGCGCTGCAAATACCTCACCACGATGCCAGGCGAGGTTGAAATTCTCAAGTGGTTTTTGGATGAAGAGCAGGAACAGCGGCATGCGAACCTAGCGTCAAGTTTCTTGCATGAGCTGCCTTACGTACAAGACGTTTCCCTACGAGACTTGCTGAAGCTCCGGACAGAGATCAGAGATTCGTTCCAGCAGTACAGGTCCGCGATTAGGTTGGCATTGCGTGATTTCCAACAACCCCTAACGCGGGCGTAGGCTCAAGAACTCTTTCGGGATGTGGTCGAGCCGAAACTGCTGACTTTGGAGAACAGAACTAAACGCGAACAAAAAACACTGGCGCGGAAGGCCCTGTACCACAGCATGTTTGCTATGATCGTCGCGGGGCTTGGGCTGGTCGGCGCGCTAACTCAGCAGGTTGGACTAGCACTCGTTGGCGGCGCGATGGCTACCAGCCTCCTAAACGATTTGGCGGATGTGAGGAACTCTAAGGAACCTCAACCTGATGACTTCTATTTCCTGCTCCGCCTGAAACAGTTGTCAGAAAAGAAACGGCAGCGATAATTGGCGTCGCGGCCCAACTGTGTTCGGCGGCGAGAGCTGATAGCTCAGCTTTGGCGCGGTGTGCAGCTGACTTAGATAATCAAACCTCGTGCCGCTGCCCAGCCATGGATGAACTGTCGAATTTCTTCAACCCTTGACTTGAGCCTAGCTCGACCATCCCTCCCATCACGGATTGAAACGACCGCACCGTGTGCCATCAATCGATTCATCAAACCCAACCGATCGAAGTTCTCGTTTCCTTCGTGACCCGGGTTTAGCCATTGAGCGAAGACGCAGAACGGTTGCTGAAACACGTAATCCCAAGTCCGTTCGAATGCATCCTCCTTGTATTGCACGGAACAGAGCACGATGCGGCAGTTGATGTTGTGTAGCACCCTACTTGCGTAGCGACGTTTCTCTTCACTCGATCCACTAATCAAGAATACGCTTGTGCACTGTTGGTCGATGCCTAAGGCAAGCGGACGAGGTTTACTCCCTGTGTGAACCTCTGCTCCAAAAAGTTCGTTCCAAGTTGTGGACTTTCCTGAGTTCCGTTCACCTATGACGGCGACGAAGAGGCGATCTTTCATTCACGAATTCTACGCCAGTAGGGTAGTCCGCTAGCCGCAGATTCCTTAATTGTCGTAAACCAATTCGTTGTGCGAGGATGCATTCGTGCAGAAACTGGGCGATCCTGCGGAAGCGGAAGCAAAGGTCCTTTCCGACATACGGACCTTTGTTTCAAAGTTAAGGCAGCTCTCGGCGACGGGTGACCCACCCGGCCTGATTTTGGGCTGGTGGCCCAAGTATAAAAATTCTCTCGGTGCCCCAGGTACGGCCATCTTTTGGCCTAACGTGGGAAGGCTTTTATTGGGTCTTCGTTTCCGAAACGATGACACCACGACACAGCTAGCGGTCGGACTTGACTAGGTTTGTGTTATGTTGCTGCTGGATTGAGTCCCATCCGAGCTGCCTGGTATGAGTCGGACTTAATGGAGTTAGACACATCATGGATTCGGACGAGCGCGATGGAGAACCTAAAGGCCAACAAATCTGTGCGATCTGCGGGCGGTGGCCCAGGTAACCCCGTTCAACTCAGAATTCTTCACGAGGGTGCCCCATTCAAGGGCGCGAAGCGACCTTGAGTGGGGGTTTTCGTCCGTACAACCGAATTGTCCCCATCATCACCAAGACCCTCGCTCAAAGTTCGCTTGAACGGGTCGCCCGGCTACGGATTCCCTGTTTGAGATGGGCATTAACTGGGCCACCTGCCCGGGTCGCTCAGTATCAGTTCAGTCGCTCCGTCCGCCGGTACTTCCTGTCACAGACATGGCTGAATATCCGCGTTATCCTCAGCCCATGGCATGGAGCATGCAGCGATTTGGTAGCGATCATCCTTACCTCGTAAGCGTTGCTCCTGTACCGTCTTGCGCGGATGGAATGAGTTGTGAATGAGGAAGGTTGTGTCCACGTGCAGAATGTGGAGCCGGTTCAGAACAACGATCTTCCATTTGCCTTCGAGAATTGAGAGCGCCGCCTCAACCCTCTTGGCTCTCTCGAACTCGAAGGGAGTCGCCCCGAGATCCGAAGATTCGGCGATTTCCTCCGTAACTAACAAGTCCGTTCGTATACCCATCGCGCATCCAATCCTCAGTTTGAGAAGCTTCTCCAGAATATCCGAGTGGTTGGCTTTAATACAGGAGGATGAATGGCACAGGTATGGTTAGTCACCGGCAGCTCTCGTGGTCTGGGTCGCGCAATTGTTGAAGCGGGCCTTGCTGCGGGCAATAAGGTGTTGGCGACAGCTCGGAACATTGAATCGCTGACTGAGCTGTCGGAGCGATATGGAGATCAGGTCAAGCTCTTCGCGTTGGATGTCACTGACGAAGCAGCAGCAGCGAATGCGGTAAAGACGGCGATCGATGTGTTTGGCTTGTTGGATGTGGTCATCAACAATGCGGGATATGGCAATCTTTCGTCCGTCGAAGACACGCCTCTATCGGAATTCCGCGCACAGATCGAAACGAATCTCTTCGGAACGATCATTGTGACCAAGGCAGCTCTTACGTATTTTCGCGAAAAGAAAACAGGCCACTTCATTCAGTTTTCATCGGTGGGCGGAAGGATTGGTCCTCCGGGACGTGGGCCTTATTCGGCGGCGAAATGGGGTGTCGAAGGCTTCTCTGAAGTGCTGTCGCGCGAAGTAGCACCACTCGGCATCAAGGTCACAATTGTTGAACCTGGTGGGTTCCGTACGGACTTCGCGGGGAGTTCCACCGAACTGAGCGAAGGTCATCCCGCATACGACTCGACTGTTGGAGCTACCGCAAGATTTCAGCGCAACTACAACGGGAAGCAGCCTGGTGATCCGAAAAAGGCGGCTCAGGCGATCATTCAGCTGACGCAGGAGCGAAACCCTCCGTTGCGACTGTTGCTCGGCAGCGATGCGTACGCCGCGGTGGAGAAGAACGATCTTGCGCGATTAGAGGAAGCACGAATATGGAAGGAACTCAGTGTCTCCACCGATTTTGAGACGGAGTGACTTAGCGACGGACGTCAGCCCGCTGGTGGCCCACATTCCCGTGGCCCATATCTACCTTCTTTTCTTTTGGCAGATGTGGGGCTTTTCGTCACAAATGCCGAGTTCTCCTCGTTTGGGATATGTGGGTTTCTTCTTCGCAACCCACAACCGGCCACTGACACCTTCCGTTTATCACACCTCACCGTGACCGGCGCCCTTTCGCATCCGCCTCCATTGAGCGAACCATTGCTGTGAGGAGAGGGAGTGGTGTCTCTTGCCTCGGTCCCCGCCCATTCCGTGGACCGGAAACGGCTCTTTGACATCTCGGCGTGCCCTGCGACTGCGGCTGGATCGGTACATACTTGTATGTAATGTATGACAAGACTTGTCATACTAGTATGCAAAGTATGGCAATTTATGGTATGACTTGTATGTATTGTATGACCACTTGGGCTTCGAAAAACGCTCCAAATCAAGGCTAACCCTTTGCGGCACAAATGGATACGTATAAGTCACTTAGAATCAACTAGTTGTGAACAATTTCCGGCTAACAACCTGATTCTAAAGAGGTGTGATTATAGAGTGAAAGACGAAGCACCCAAGACCGAAAGAAACCTGGGGGACGACATACCCCAGTCTCCGGCGGGTGGTCAGCTGTCCAGGTCAACCCGAACCGTTAGCAGTTCAGTGCCGAAGAAGCGCACTGCGGCGGCATTGCTGGCGCTGGCCGGCACCTGGTTCGCGAGCCAGCGTTGGCGCTCGCGTGGGTCGTCGTCGGAAAGCAGGTGGGCTGTCCCGGTGTACCAACGGGCCTGTAGCCCATCACGCAGTTTCAGGCGCACGCGCGGATTGACCGCAATATTCCGAACATAGCCGGCTTTCTGGCCGTGCTCCGTTACGATCCAGAACTGCTTGCCCACCAGTCCGTTGCCCACGGGGATCCGGCGCGGCTTTCCGGTCTTGCGGCCAGTCGTTTCCAGTAGCGCATATCCCGGCAGCACAACCCCCATCGCAAACAACAACTTGATGGGCGGGTTCAACAGATATTTCTGAAGTATGTGGACAACGCGATGTTTCATTGTCTCGTGCTCATGCCCGGAGATTATCAGGAATTTCCGTTTTAGTTCCCAACGGCCCCACACCTTACACTCATCCACGAGTCCGCGGGTGCCTCCGGACTGATTTTGGGATATGGGCCTTTGCGAAAGCTGCAACCGCATTGTGGAGTTCCGCTTCGCGGGACGATACAAGACAGCCCAGCGTTCAACGCTGGGTACTATTCGCGCTTATCACACCTACCGTGACCCACGCCCTTTCGCAGCTGCGGTGTTGCCGCGTAAACCATTTACGGCGAGGTAAGGAATTTGTGTCTCTGGCCAGTCCGCACCGAGGCAGCGGACCTTATCGGCTCCTTGAAATCTGGAAACGAGCGGAACGGCGGAACTGACCAGCATACTTGTATGTAAAGTATGCTGATTGGCTGTATGTTTGTATGTAAAGTATGCCAATAAGCTGTACGACTTGTATGTATTGTATGCAGCTTTTCGATGTGCAAAACGCCTGGAATTGCACCTAACCCATTAGCTGTCACATGGATACGTATAAGTCGCATAAAATCAGGTGGTTGCGAGGATTTTCCCCCTAACGCATTGATTCTAAAAAAGCGCCTTGTGACTTTATCGAAGTGGCAGAAAGAGGTTCCGGGCCTTCAATAAATCCCCGGTATCAGCCTCCATGTACGCGCGCAGTAGGCGTCAAACTCAGGCTAGTGACCCAGGTACCAAAACCCTGTTCAGTGTGAGGCCCGGATTCGGTAAAGGCCCGTCCAACTTCGTCGAATTCCATGCCCATGGCTTCATCGCGGCCGGAGGGCGCGTAATCCCACTGCACTTCGTCGGCAGCTACGTAGTAAGTACGGGTCGTGCCCGCAGGAGTGGTTGATGCAGCGTGGATGAGAACGGGCCGGGCGCAGAGGACAATACCGACCAGGCACGTGGCGACACCGATGGCGCATGAGATTCTTTGTGGACGCATTTTGCGAGTATACCCGCGGCCACTTTCATACCTGAGCCTTCGTCTTAAGCCTGCAGATCCCGTGCGATGATCAATGAGGGGTGGGTGCTCCATCCGGCCTGATTTTGGACGGGGTGGGTCTGTTGACTTTCACTGACAATTACTTTTTGAGCGGGTCTTTTCCAATTCGCGTCCTCCCCAAATCTGCGGTCGCGTTTGCCTTCGTCTTGATCCGTGGCATCCGGGCAAATCCATGGTCGATTCTCCGCTCTTCTCCCTCTGTGCTCTCCGTGTCCTCCGTGGTGAAGCCGATCCCAGCGCCAATTCAGTCCAGGTAGCGAAAGGCCTCGCGAGACTCCCCGGGACCGTCGAGTATCTCCGCTCCACCTACGGCTCGCCCCACTTACGTGGTCTTGACTTGTCCTCGATGGGTCTCATAATTGGCCCACACTCTGAGAGCTGTCCGAAACAATCGCCTGACAAAACAAACTTGCCGGGTCGGAGTCACCGTCGAGAAGAGCTCGAACACGATGCCGAACGTCACTCAGCTCGCCGCTTGGGAAGGAATCATCCTGGTCTCGGGTCTATGCGGCATTGTTCTCTGGAAGCTTATGACCGGTGGCATTAGCCTCAGTTGTCTTCTCTACGGCGACGCCCGGGAGGTTAAAGGGGGCGGCCGAAAAACATACTTCAGCGCCGGACGCGCACAGATGCTGATGATTACCGTCGTCAGTGCTGGATATTTTCTGCTTCAAGTGATTCAAGACCCCACCCATTTTCCGGACATACCGACTCCGGTTCTAATCGCCGTCGGGGGGAGTTCCGCAATTTACCTGGGTGGCAAAGCACAAGCCCTTTACCTGGGAAGGTTCCGGGATTTGGCCGGATTGCTGGATAGGACAGGATCGCTGAATAGGAGAGGACAATGAAGGACAACATCGAATTTTGGGCAAGTCTGGTTCTTGCTGTAGTTGTGGCATTCGTCGTCGCGATAGTGGTTCCCGGCGATCCCGACAAGAAAGTTGTCTGGGCGATCGAGTACGGCGCCCTGGTGATCACCTTCCTGTTCGGCTTCATGGTGCTCGCCGCCATCGCCAGCGGCAAGATTGATATCTCGAGCCTCCTGGAAGAAAAAGGTTCTGCAGATGGCGGAGCCAGCATGTCGCGCTTTCAGCTTCTGATTTTCACCTTTGTGGTGGCGATCAGCCTGCTGTTGATTGTGGTCTCGAAATCCGATTTTCCGAAAGAAGTCCCCGTAGGCGTCCTCACCCTGTTGGGCATCAGCGCTAGCACCTACGCCGTCAGCAAGGGGATCCAAAGCAGCAGCGGTGACGGCAGCAGCGACGGCGGCAGCAGTGACGATGGGGACGGGTCGCCTCCTCCTCCAGGCGGCACGGTAACCCATACCACAGTGGTCGCGTCGCCCGAAGCCGGGGGCGCGGTGACCCACACAACGGTGATCAATCCGTCGACGAATGCCGCGAACGCGCAGCAGGCTGCCAACCCGGCAACTGGCAATCCGCAGGGCTAAGGGCGGGCAGCATCCGCTGATAGGGTCTCGCGCGATGTGCCAATTGCCGATGGAAGGTGAGGTTTAGCCATGCCGCCAAGAAAGACCACAACGACGACTGCTTCTCCCAAGTCCGGGTCCACCGCCAGCGCCGTAAGGACCATCGGGCCCGCGATTCCGCTGGCGATCGCGCTGTTAGGCAGTGCCGTACTGCCGGGCGGGAAGATGACCACCGGCCCCGGCGCTCCAACCGGACCCATAACGAGCACGGCGCCCCAGAAGTGCGGAGGAGACATATCGGACTTCCGCGCCTGTCACGATATGTATCCCACTGGCTGCACTATCAGTGGCAGCTCGTACGATCCGATGCTCAACGAACTCAAGAACCAGATTAAGTGGGGAACCCTGGCTCCGGCTGCCATGCAACCGAAAGTAGTCATTTCTTCTCTCGACCAGCTCAATCAACTTGAGTCAGCGATTCAGAAGATAGGGCTCAATCAGAAGAACCATGGCGACGCGACTATATCTGCTAAGTTGACGGATCTCGGCGAAGGCAGCATCTATGGCGTGGTCGGGTATCTTTACGCCGTGGAGCCCGAGGGCGCAGAAAGCAGCAACTGCCAGCTAGCGAAGGACCCTCCTGACTTCCAGGACGTGGACTATCACATTTTTATTGGCTTCGACCCTGCGGTCGCGGAGAAGCTCCGCAGCGGCACGGCCATCACGTCAGCCGAGAAACACCAGTCTATGGTCGTCGAGATGACGCCGCACTATCGGGATGCCTTTCATCAGGAATGGACGGTACCAGCTGTAAAGGAGGTCCTCGGGCAGCAGGTAAAGGTGCTCGGGCAGCTCATGGTTGATAACGAACACTTCGTCGCAGGTCAGGACTGCGGAGTCGATCCGACCAATGCTCGCTGCTGGCGCGCATCGGTATGGGAGCTGCATCCTGTCATCGACTTCACGTCGTGCCCAGCGGGCACTTGTAGCGCCACTTCATCGGCAGGCTGGACGCCTATCGGGGAAAACACGAAGACTGCGTCTGCGTCCGAGGAAGCCCCCGCCAAAAGTGCGAAAGGCAATAAGCCTTGATTCATTTGAGGTGCGGTAGGCGGAAATTACATCTGACTTGGGATTTGAAGCTTGCAACCAAAAATAAGAATCCCGAGGTGATGTTGCTCCCTCTTCTCAACCGGCAGTTCGCTTTAGACCCTCGCCGACCTGTGGTCGCCGGATACTTGCGTACGCGGCGTACGATCTCAACTTGGGCTCCGGGCTTACTGCCAACCGGAATCGGGCTCAACGCCTCGGGATCCTATCTTGCCTTTGACGGTTTCTTGTTTCCTCAACCGGCGGTTTGCTATCGACCGTCGCGCTCCCTCTGTTGCCATAGCGCTGCAGGCGCGGAACAGTGAATTCGCTTCAGCCCCGGACTCACCAGCCAACCAGGAAAACCTTCGAAACTGCCAAAGAACGAGTTTGTTTTACTCCTGCTATTTTCCAAGTCAACATAAATTGTGCGGGTTTATTTCCATTGTTTTCAACCGAGTGCAGCTCGTCCGCAGGAGGGTGGCGAAAAACGGTGCAATCCCGATTCAAGAATTTTAGCGACCGCCATATCGACCAATGTTTCTGCGGCTCCCGGTGCCTCTCGTCAATAGGATGCCAAGTCCAACGAACCTCGCTGACATTGTGAGAATCGTGCAAACCGCCCGATTGGCGCGGCTTCCAAGCGACGAGCACCTTAGACCTTCAGGCATTTGTTACTATCGGCGGCATGCCGCTCGTGCAGGCCGAGCATCTGGTGAAGTCGTTCCCATCAGGACAGAGTGCGTTTGGGACTCCCTCCAGCGCCCGAGTTCGAGCGGTGAATAAAGTGTCGCTGTCGATTGAGGCTGGCGAAACCTTGGGACTGGTGGGGGAATCGGGCTCCGGCAAGAGCACCCTGGGGCGAATATTGCTGCGACTGATTGAGCCGGACGCTGGAACCGTGCGCTTCGACGGCCACGATGTCCTGGCAGCGCGCGGGGGCGAGTTGCGCCGGCTTCGACGCGATATGCAGATCATCTTCCAGGATCCCTACGGCTCGCTCGATCCACGCATGAAGGTAGAACAGATCGTGGGTGAGCCGGTTGTGATTCACGGCAGCGAATCGCGCAGCGGGCGGCGGCTTCGGGCTGCAGAAATGCTCCGCGCCGTTGGCCTTGATGACTCGGCGTTCGCTCGCTATCCGCACGAGTTCAGCGGAGGGCAGCGGCAACGCATCGGAATCGCCCGGGCACTGATGCTGCGGCCTCGGTTCATTGTCGCAGATGAGCCGGTGTCAGCACTCGACGTCAGCGTGGGAGCGCAGATCGTAAACTTACTGCGCCGGTTGCAGAAGGAATTTCAGCTCACGTACTTATTTATCTCGCACTCGTTGCCGGTGGTGCGTTATCTGGCGACACGCATCGCGGTCATGAAGCAGGGCGAGTTGGTTGAATCGGGCACCACCGAGCAAATCGTGACCGCCCCTCGGCACGAATACACGAGAACGCTGCTGGCGGCGACCCCAGAATTAGAGACTGCGGCTAAGTAAAGCTCAGTGCCGGTTGGAGGTGGTCCACAGTTGAATCGTCTTGAAACGCGGCCCCCTCCAACCGCAACAGAAATGCCTTCGTCGCGAGTCCACCGCCGTAGCCGCCCAGCATCGTGCCAGCCGCTAGCACACGGTGGCAGGGAACCACGATTGCGATCGGATTGTAGTGGTTGGCCTGTCCGACCGCGCGATAGGCGTGGGGTCTTCCTACCGCCCGCGCAATTTCTCCGTAGCTACGGGTTTCGCCGAGAGGAATACGCAACAGCTCTTCCCAGCATCGCTTCTGGAAATCGGTACCGCGAAGATCGAGCGGAACCGTGAAATCGCGCCGCTTGCCTGCGAAGTACTCCTCCAATTGGCTGCGGACGCCTTTCGTTTCGTCGCGAGACTCTCGCCAGCTGACTGGCTTTCCAGCGAACCGCTCAGGCAGACCGCGATCGAAGGCAAGAACCATCAACGCCGAACCTGACGTGCCCAGCAACAAAGGGCCTACAGGCGAATTCATGCGCGAATACAGCAAAGTCTCCATCGAACGCTCCAGCTTTTTAGCTAGCATTACTACTCTTAAGCAACGCTTTGCAGCAAATGCTTTGATGCACTTTGTACTAGGCGGATGTTTTAACCTTTCCCCCACCGCGACGTCCAACGGTTTGCCGGGTTTACCACGAGGTGAACAATTCAGCGGCGGCAGGAACCTGCATTTTTCCAATCTCACGGCTTATCAGGCTAAAATAAGGAAGACCCCCGCAGCGTCACGTCATCCAATTGGTGTAATGGCTGGTCCTACAGAATGAAGCTAACTCGCATCCGTTTTGTCCTCCTGGCGTTCCTGCTGGCATGGTCGATGGGCAGCGTTGCCCAAGATATGCCCGCTTCACCCGAGAACCAGAGCGCTCCGGCGTCAACCACCCCAAGCACGCCGACTAAGCCCGACAAAGCGGCTGCCTACTACCACTTCGCGATGGCGCACATCTACGAGGAAATGGTCTCGATGTATGGCCGCGCGGACTACGCCAACAAGGCGATCGACGAATACCGCCTGGCCATCGACAACGATCCGACTTCGGACTACCTGAACGCAGGACTGGCCGAGTTATACGCTCGCACCGGCCGCATCAAAGACGCGGTGTTGGAAGCGCAGGACATTCTCAAGCGCGACGGCAATAATCTCGAGGCTCACCGCCTGCTGGGCCGCATCTACCTGCGCTCGCTGGGTGACATGCAGTCGGGCACCCAGTCGCAGGAGATCCTGAAGCTGGCCATTGAGCAATATGAAGAGATCATTCGGCTCGACCCGAAGAGCGTGGAAGACCATCTCCTGCTGGGCCGCCTCTACCGGCTGAATAACGATCTGGTGAAGGCCGAGAACGAATTCAAGACGGCGGTAAAGATACAGCCCGACTCAGAGGAAGCGGTCACTGCTCTGTCGATTCTGTACAACGAAGAAGGCGACACCTCTCGGGCGCTGGAAGTGTTGAACGCCTTCCCCGAGGGCGCACGTTCGGCGAAGCTGTATTCCGCGCTCGGTTACACCTACGAACAGAACAAGGCTTACAAGAAGGCAATTGAGGCCTATCAAAAGGCCGTCGACCTCGACCACGACAATCTGGACTCGGTCCGCGGCTTGGCGCAGAACCTATTGAACGACAACCAGCCGGATGCGGCGCTGGTGCAATACAAGGTCATTGCCGAGGCCGACCCCTCCGATGCGCAGACCTACATGCGCATGGCTGAGATCTATCGTCGCAACGGCAAGCTCGACGAGGCGCAGGAGTGCCTGAAGAAAGCCAGCGCGGTCGTTCCCGATTCGCTCGAGTTGAAATACAACCTGGCGGTGATCGAGGATGCGCAGGGCAAGTACGACGATGCCATCGCGATCCTCAACCAGTTGCTGCAGAAGACCGAGCACGCGAATGGGGAGTACGACACTTCCGAAAAGAACAATCGCGCAATTTTCCTGGAGCGATTGGGTACCGTCTATCGCGAGTCCAACAAGCCGCAATTGGCCATCGATACCTTCCGCCGGATGTTCGATCTGGGCGACGACAATGCAATTCGCGGCTATCAGCAGATCGTTGAGACGTATCGCGATCAGAAGCAGTGGCAATTGGCCACCACCACCGCCGAAGAGGCGGCCAAGAAGTATCCCAATGATCGCCAGCTGCAGATGGTAGCGGCGTCGCAGCGCGCCGACCTCGGTAACCCGGGCGCTGCAATCGATCAAGTGAAGTTGATGCTGAAAGGCACCACCGATGACCGCGAGGTCTATATCGCGCTGGCCCAGATGTACAGCCGCACTAAGGACTGGCCGCAGGCGGAAGCCAATATCAATAAGGCGATGGAGCTCTCTACCAAGCCGGACGACAAGGACTACGTAATCTTCGTCGAGGGATCCATCTACGAGCGGCAGAAGAAATACGAGCTTGCGGAAGAGTCGTTTCACAAAGTCCTGGCTGACGATCCCAAGAACGCCCAGGCCCTGAATTACCTGGGATATATGCTGGCGGATCGGGATACGCGCCTGGAAGAGGCCCTGGGTTACATTCGTCGCGCGGTTGCGCTCGATCCCCAGAACGGCGCCTACCTTGACTCGCTGGGATGGGTGTACTACCGCATGGGCAATTACGACCTTGCGGAAGAGAACTTGCGCCGGGCGTCGGAAAAGATCGGCAGCGATCCCACCGTGCAGGCACACCTGGGGGACCTATATCAGAAAACGGGCCGACTGAAGCTGGCCACTGCGCATTGGCAGCGCGCATTAGAGGAATGGAACAAGACCGTTCCCGCCGAGATCGATAACGACGAGGTGGCGAAAGTGCAGAAGGACCTCGAATCGGCAAAGGTCAAGCTCGCCAAGCAAAACTCGGCGGCGAACAAGCCTTAGTACGCGCAGGCGGCGGCTGTCTTTCCCCGGGCCTGACAACTCCTCTGGCAGCTAAGCAAATCTCGCTGCTAAACTCGCAGTATGCCCGCCAATTACGCGGTCCGCGTAGAAGACTCGCGCGGACGGCGCTATGCTGAGCCGCCGCACCCCTACCGCAACGCGTTCCAACGCGACCGTGATCGCGTCATTCATGCGCGGGCCTTTCGCCGGCTGGAGAACAAGACACAGGTCTTCACCCGCCGCTACTCCGACCACTTTCGCACTCGCCTGACGCACACGATAGAAGTCGCGCAGATCTCGCGTACCATCGCAGCCGCGCTCGATCTCAACGTTGACCTGGTGGAGACCCTAGCACTGGTGCATGACATCGGTCATCCTCCGTTTGGGCACGCCGGTGAGAAGGCTCTGGATGCCGCGATGCGGCGCCATGGCGAATTCTTCGACCACAACCTGCAGGCGCTTCGCATCGTCGAGGACTTCGAACTTCGCTACGCCGAGTTCCGCGGACTCAACCTGACCTTCGAAGTGCGCGAGGGCATCATCAAGCACTCGCATGATTACAGTGCAGCCGAGCATCCGGAATTGGCAGAGTATTTGCTGGATCTGCGGCCTCCGCTGGAGGCGCAACTCATCGACCTGACCGACGAGATCGCCTACAGCACGGCCGACCTCGATGACGGTTATGAGGCGAAGCTGCTCAAGTTAGAGGATGTCAGGCAAAACGTCCGCGTGTTCGAGCGCTTCTTTGTCGAGATGGAAGCGAAGTATCCCGAGGTGCCCGACAAGTTGAAGTTCAACGAAGCGCTGAAGCGGATGCTCAACCGCTTCGTGACCGACTTGATCGAGAACACGAGGTCACGCGTGGCAAAGTCAGGCGTAACCAGCGCGGAGGACGTTCGCCATCTTCCCAAACGCCTGGTCGCGTTCAGCGATGAGGTCGAGCAGGAACGGCGCGAGGCCAAGGCTTTCCTCTACAAGACGCTTTACGAGAGCAAACCGCTGCAGCCGGAGAAGTACAAAGCCGAGAAAGTCGTGACTGAAACCTTCGATTTTCTGGTCGCCAATCCTGGCGCGCTTCCGCCCAGTTATCAGGAAAAGATCGAGCACGAAAAGCTGGCGCGGGTGGTTTGCGACTATATCGCAGGAATGACCGACCACTACGTGCAAGACGTGTGGAAGAAGTTGCTGTTAGGAACTAGGGTGAACCAGCAATGAACTCCTTGACGTCTCTGGTGACGGCTGTGCCCACGACGGTGGAATCTTATTTCATGGTCATAATTGGCCTCGGAATATCAATCTATGGCCTAAAGGCACGCACTTTTCGCGAGGACGGCCGACTTCATATGCTTACACCCGACCAAAAGCTCGAGCAGTATGAGCCGCGTTGGTACCATCGGCTGTTTTATGTTGTGGCCGGTACACTTTTGATAGTGGGCGGCGTCGCGGGAATCGGCGGGTTGTAGCAGAGATGAGACTCCTTATAACGAAGGAGCGTAATTCCAACCCGCGTCATCCGCCCTCTGCCAGAGAGAAAGCGCTTTTGTGAACATTGACATGTGCTACGCATGAAACTACGCTTGCCGCATGGCTAAGACGATCCAGATTCGCAACGTGCCTGAGCGTGTGCACCGCCGTCTAGACTAAGGCGGCGCTCGTCGGGGGCCCCGGCAGGTGGGCACCCCGAGTTCATTTTCTTTCGACTGCGGGCAATAACAAAGGGCGCGATTGACGCGCCCCTGAGTGATCAACTTTCGCAGAAGCTTAGTCCATGCACTTCAACTGCTGCCGATGCTGCTCAACGTATTGCACCAGCTTGCCGCGCTTCTCCAGCGACGAAAGGTTATCGAGGACCGGGTATTGTGCGGTGGGATCGAACTTCTGGATCGCGCGATAGGCGCGAAGCGCTCCGGCGAGTCCGGCGGCTTGTTTCTCGGCATCGCTCTTTACATTCGGGTGCCGCAAAATGTAGGCGGCCTGAGAGTAAATCGCCTGCATGCGCAACTGGTTCGAGTAGGTGTCGTTGACCTTGTCGAGCGAGTCGAGGTCCTTGCAGCAGGAAGTCACAGTGAAGTCAGGAACCTGCACGATCCACTCGGTCAGCCACATGCGCTTGTCGAGGCTGTCTTTGGCGAGAGGATTCTGCTCGAGGCTTTGGATATAGTCGAGCGCGCGCGCCCGCTCCTGCGGCGTGGACGGTCCCCGCGTTTTGGACTCGGCGGGAATGGACGCCGCCAGAACGGTCACAGCAAGTAGGACAAAGAGTTTCCGACCCATGGTGCCTTCTCCCTTGTAGCTTGGGCGGCCAGGCTGATTCATGAATGATACTCCGGCTGGAGCTTAGATACGCAATCGGGAACTAGAAAGGTCAACGGGAAATCGAGCGGCTCATCCCGCTTTTTGTGGGGTTCGTCCCAGGAGAGTTTTCAATTTTGAGACATGTCCGCCTTTGGGGAAGAAATCTGGCCCTGCATGGGATAATTACGCAAGGTCTTAACTGATGAAACACGTCGTCCATTCCGCCTGTCCGCACGATTGTCCTGATGCCTGCGGGGCGTTGATTACCGTGGAGGACGGACGGGCAACTCGCATTCAGGGAGACCCAGCACATCCCATCACGCAGGGCTTTCTGTGCGCGAAAGTTGCGAAGTATCTTGACCGTGTTTATTCGCCTGACAGGGTCTTGTATCCCATGCGCCGGCTTGCTCCGAAGGGTGCGGGAGGATCCGAAGCATTTCAGCGCATTTCATGGGACGAGGCACTGGATGAGATTGTCGCCAAACTGAAACACATCAGCGCGGAGTTTGGTCCCGAAGCTGTGCTGCCGTTCTCTTACGGCGGCAACCTGGGAGTGCTGAACGCCGCGTCGATGGACATGCGCTTCTTTCACCGCATGGGCGCTTCCCAGTTATTGAGGACCATTTGCTCGTCCACCGGGGGCGATGCCATCGTCTCCATTTACGGGCGCAAGATTGGTACTGAACCTGAGCAGTTCGCGCACTCCAAATACATCATCGCCTCGGCGTCGAATATACACGGCAATAACATTCATTTGTGGCCGTTTGTGGAAGAGGCGCGGCGCAACGGCGCGAAGCTGGTGGTGATCGATCCCTACCGCACACGCACGGCCAAGGTCGCGGATTGGCATATTCCGATCAATCCGGGCACTGACGTGGCGCTGGCCCTGGGATTGATACACATCATCGTGCGCGATGGGCTGCATGACAGCGACTACATAGAGAAATATGCCGAGGGCTTCGACGAGTTGCAGAAGCGACTGCCGCGGTACATGCCCGAACAGGTCTCGGAGTGGACGGGCATTTCCAAGGATGACATCGAATTGCTGGCGCATGAATATGCGACGCTTCGGCCGGCGGCGATCCGGTTGAATTATGGCATCCAGCGCGCGCAGAACGGCGGGGCCGCGGTGCGAGCCGTCTGCATGCTGCCGGTGATCACGGGATCGTGGAAGGAAGTCGGCGGAGGGTCGCAGCTTTCGCTGAGCGGAGGGTTCGGGCTCAACACTACGTCATTGGAACGCACCGACTTGATGCTGAAGAGTCCGCTGGGACGGGTCGCGCGTAGCGTCAACATGACGGAGTTGGGGAAAGCACTGACGGAACTCAGCGACCCTCCGGTGAAGGCCATGGTGGTATACAACTCGAATCCGGCGGCGGTTTGTCCTGAACACAATCTAGTGGTGCGGGGATTGCGGCGCGAGGACCTTTTCACAGTAGTGCACGAGCAGTTTTTCACGGACACCACCGATTACGCGGACATCGTGCTGCCGGCCACAACGTTCTTCGAGCAGAAAGACCTGGTGAAGGCATACGGGCACTTATACCTGCAGGTCTCGCAGCAAGCCATCGATCCACTGGGCGAGTGCAAATCGAATGTCGAGTTGTTCCGCGAGTTGGCGCTACGCATGGGATTCGAGGATGAGTGCTTCCGCGAGACCGTGGACGAGATGATCGATAGCGCGCTGTCGTCGGGCGTTCCGCAACTGGCGGGGATTACGCGAGAACGATTGGAGCGCGAGCCCCAGGTGCGGTTGAACCTGCACGGCGACGAAAGCGACAAGCCGTGGTTGCCGTTCGCGAATGGCTTTCCGACGCCGAGCGGACGGGCTCGGCTGTACGACGGTGACCTGATCGCACAGGGCATGGATCCGGTCGCGGAGTACGTTCCGCCAGTGGAGTCGCGGAAGTCGCCGCTGGCCGAACGGTATCCGCTGGAACTTCTGGCGCGCAAAGCGGATAACTTCCTGAACTCGACGTTCGTAAATCTGCCGGGCTTGCAGAAGATGGAGCGGCAACACGAATTGGAGATGAACCGGCGGGACGCTGAGCGCAGAAGTATCAAAGATGGCGACAGGGTGCGGGTGTTCAACGACCGCGGCGAGATCTTTTTGAGCGCGCGGGTGGATGGCACAGTGTCGCCGGGGGTTGTCGGGGCAAAACTGGGCTGGGCAAAGCTTTCGGATGGTGGCATAAATATCAACGTCCTTACCTCGGCGCGACTGACCGATCTCGGCGGTGGTGCGACTTTCTATTCCACGTTGGTCGAGGTGGAGCGAGTTCTCGAAACTTCCAGTGCATAAAAGGGTTAGCTTGTGCGTGGCACAAGCACTGCGGTTGGGGTTCGCTTTCTGAGCGCCGCTTCCGTACCGTATAATTGCGATTTCATCTAAACACGTTTGAGGTTGTTCCTATTTCTTCCCAAAGCCAGGTCAGCCCTGCGGAGAACCTCCGCCGCGGGCGGCGCTTATGTGCCACGGCGCTAAGTCTCCTTCTCGCAATCATCTGTCTTGGCCCAACCTCCATTTGGGCCCAGCAAGGCGTGATCGAGGAGATCATCATCCATGGCAACAGGCGCATTCCGGCGGACACAATCCGCGCCCGCATGTTCACCCGCCCCGGCGATGTTTATGACCAGCAGGCACTGGAACGCGACTTCAACTCCCTCTGGAACACCGGCTATTTCGATGATCTGCGTATTGAGCGCGAGCAGTCGCCCAAGGGCTGGCGGATTCACGTCTATGTCAAAGAAAAACCGACGATTCGCGAGATCAAATACGTCGGCCTGAGCTCGGTTTCGCAAAGCGACGTGCTCGATAAGTTCAAGGAACGAAAGGTCGGATTGACCCAGGAGAGCCAGTACGACCCGACCAAGGTGAAACGGGCAGAAGTTGTCATCAAGG
The DNA here is from genome assembly GCA_963699185.1 of uncultured Acidobacteriaceae bacterium. GTDB lineage: Bacteria > Acidobacteriota > Terriglobia > Terriglobales > Acidobacteriaceae > DASRAA01. The sequence goes on from OY969419.1 coordinate 5,745,402, forward strand.
AATTGCTGGCGGCCCACGGGCACCAATTTGCGACCGTCCGCTCGGAAGTGCGTCCCATCCCTCCGGCAGCGGTTGGCCTGACCTTTGTGGTTAAGGAAGGTCCGAAGGTAAAAGTCGGAAAGATCACCTTTGTGGGCAACAAAGCGATCAGCTCGCGCGAGCTTCAGAGTTCGATGAAGAACCTGAAACCGATCGGCGTTCCGCACTCCGTATTCACTCCGGCCTTCCTGGAGAATCTGTTTCCCAAAACTTACGATTCGACCAAACTGAACGAAGACGCCGAGCGGGTGCGTTACTTCTACCAGACCAAGGGCTACTTCAAGGCGTTGGTGGCCGACCCGAAGACGCAGATCCACGATACCCGCCCGCCGTGGTATTGGCCGTTTTCGAAGACGCCGGGCAAGGCAGTGGACATTACCTTGCCGGTGGAGGAAGGTGACAAGTACAAACTCAAAGAGATCACATTTACCGGCAATAAGGCGGTAGCAGACACGCGCGCTTTGCGGGCCCAGTTCAAGATCAAGGATGGCGACATCTTCGATACCGAGGCGATCCGCAAAGGATTGGACAATCTGCGCAAGGCCTACGCGGCGCTGGGTTATATCAACTTCACGCCCGTACCTAACACCGACGCCAACGATGAGACCAAGGAGATCACTCTGAAGATCGATCTCGACGAAGGCAAGCAGTTCTTCGTGCGCCGCATCGAGTTTCAGGGCAATACCACCACGCGAGACAAAGTCATACGCCGTGAGTTGGCGCTGGAAGAAGGCCAGGTTTATAACGGCAATCTCTGGGAACTCAGCTTATTGCGCTTGAACCAGTTGCAGTATTTCGAACCGCTCAAGCCGGAGCAGGATTCCGAGATCAAGCAGAACACCCAGGATGCGACCGTGGACATCCTGCTGAAGGTCAGGGAAAAAGGCAAGAACAGCATTGGCCTCACGGGTGGCGTGAGCGGTCTTTCGGGTGGATTCATCGGCGTGAACTACACGACGAACAATCTGTTCGGCAAGGGCGAATCGCTGTCCGTCCAGGTGCAGGTCGGCCAGTACCAGAAGAACGAGAGCCTTTCATTCACCCAGCCGTACCTGATGGACAAGCCACTGCAATTCAGTTGGACGGTGTTCCACAGCAGTTACAACTACAATCAGCAACAGCAGTTGGAAGTCCAGTCGGGCCAGTCGGTCAACCTTCCGGCGAGCTACCAGGCATTGCTGCAGAACTACACCCAGACAACCACGGGATTCACGACCTCACTCAGTTATCCGATTAAGCGATCATTCAAGCGCGTCGGCATAACGTACGCGTTCGACAATACGTCACTGCAGACGTACAGCGCGGCCTCAACGCTTTACTTTGAGAGCCTGGCATTTCGTGGCTTGTATGGGCCGAATGCTTTGACCGGAATCGTGACCAGCAAGGTCATTCCGAATTTCTCATACAACCGGATCGACAACCCCCAACGGCCACATAGCGGGCAAAGCTTTTATCTCGCGACGGAATTTGCCGGATTGGGCGGCAACACCCATTACATCAAGCCCATTGCCGAGTGGAAAAAATTCAAACCGATGCAGAAGGGCCGCAACACGCTGGGCGTGCGAGTCCAGGGATCGTGGATCAGCGGCTATGCAGGAGACGTGGCTCCGCCCTTCAACCGCTTCTATATGGGCGGCGATCAGGACCTGCGCGGCTTCGACATCCGCACCATCTCGCCGGTCGTGTACTTCCCCAGCGCGGTTACGATTCCGCTACAAAATCCTGACGGCAGCACGGTGCCACTGGATCCGACAAACGCGCGCCGCGGGACGTGGAACGTTACGATTCCGGTCAACCAGATTATCTTCCCCGGCGGCGACACGAGCTTCGTGACTAACCTCGAATATCGCGTGCCGATCGTTGGTCCGGTGACGCTGGCTCCGTTCATCGACTTCGGAATGGACTTCATCACCAACACCTCGCAGCTGCGGATCGCGAATCAGGATGTGCTGACACTCGAGACCACGAGTTACGGCTGTCCATACTTGAACCTCGATTACTCCTGCGCCGGGACTGTGCGGATTCCCGTCGCTCCGGTGCTGAAGCCGCTATCCGGGACGAACTATCAGCCATATATGTCAACGGGGTTGGAGTTGCAGGTCGTCTTGCCGATCGTGAATGCTCCGTTCCGAATTTATTACGCCTACAATCCGCTGCGGTTGGACACGACCGTGCCGCCGCCTTCGCCGATCACCCGGTCAATGTTCCCGGCGGGCGCGGCCGGCGATTTTACGTTCACCAACGCGACTGCGCTTTATAACCCGGGTTATCTCCTTCGGGATCCCCGTAAGACGTTCCGATTTACGGTGGCGACGACCTTCTAGAAGCAGGGCCGACGGGAGTCAGTGGGAACAAGCGTAGGCTGGCGCCCGACGGGCGGCCTCGGTCAGGTCTAACGAATTTGACGGTCGCAAGTCTAGTTCCTTATAATGGTTGTATCCGCACCGCCGAATCTTCCGGCTGGGGAATGCGACGCAGCTGATGCGCTGGCAGCGAGTATTTCGCCGGTCGTCCGGAACAGCCCCGATTCAACCGTCGGGTGCCGCTGGAACGTCTGAGGAATTCCCGGAGCAGTTCAAGGAGTTACAGTAAACCTAATGAAGCGTACGTTCGCAAGCATAGTTCTGCTCGTTCTTGTCTCAATGGCATCGCTCGCCCAGACCGGTTCAGCTACCCCTGCCGCCCCTGCCACTAGCCCTACTCCCACTATTCCCACTGGGAATAAAGTGGCAACTATCAGCATGCAGGACGCGATTGCGGCCAGCAACGAGGGGCAGCGCGACTTCGAGGCGTTGGCCAAGAAGTTCGAACCGCGCCGGCTCGAGCTGCAGAAGCAGAATTCCGACATCGAAGACCAGAAGAAGCAGCTTACCAATCAGGGCGACAAGATGAGTCCTGAAGCGCATGAAGCGTTGGTGAAGTCCATTGAGACCAAGACCAAGAACCTGCAACGTTCGGCGGAAGACGCCCAGAACGAGTTTCAGCAGCAGCAGAACGAGATCGCGCAGCGCATCATGCAGAAGCTGGCGCCGGTGCTTACGAAGTACGTAGCAGACAATGGCTACGGCTTGCTGATCGACCAGTCTGCCCCCTGGCCTCAGGGCCCGGTAGTGCTTTCGGGACCGGCGTTTGACATCACCAAACCGGTAGTCGATGCCTACAACGCTGTTTCAGGCGTGCCTGCACCTGCCAAGGGCGCGACGACAACACCTCGGCCCGCGAGCACGACTCCCGGCACCAAGCCAGCGACTCCGGCCACGACAACCGCGAAGCCGCCTGCTTCCACCACCGGAACAACCAAGCCTCAGTAAAATTGGTAACAAGATTTCCGAAGGCCATCTCGAGAGGGATGGCCTTTTTGCGTTGGCAGAGAGCCTGGCCGCCCGAGAATCCACTTCGATTCGCCAACGGATTAAACCGCCCAGAACGCCTGTGGAAACCTTGTGGATTACCCAATGGCAGGTGACTCGGATTCATTGTGGTGCGGCCCGTTCATGAAAATGCAACACAACTAGTGCAGATTAAAGCCCCTGCTGATTCAATGCCTTACCCTACACCGCCGGGGCAGCAGAAGATCGTTCGAGGCGGAAGTCACGCCACGCGGGGCGGCATTTGTTTTGCACATTTTCTGGATGTTAGGCTCGGGGTTGCCGGTCGGGAATCGCGCTTTTTTGGCCGCGAGACCAGGGCTGGAGTGGGCTTCGACTAATCTTCGCCGACTCGAAGGACCGCTAGAAATGCCTCTTGTGGGATATCCACGCGGCCAATACGCTTCATACGTTTCTTGCCTTCCTTCTGCTTTTCAAGAAGTTTGCGCTTGCGGCTGATGTCACCGCCATAGCACTTCGCAATTACATTCTTTCGCATGGCTGCAACTGTTTCGCGGGCGATGACCTTGGCGCCGATGGCCGCCTGGATGGCCACCTCGAACATTTGCCGCGGGATTAGTTCGCGCATCTTCGAGACCAGGGCCCGGCCGCGATCGTAGGCGAAGTCCTTGTGCACGATGATCGATAGAGCGTCTACGGGCTCTCCGCCGACGAGGATGTCGAGTTTCAGCATCGGCGAATCCCACGTCCCGGTGAGATGGTAGTCCAGTGAGGCGTAACCGCGCGAAACGGACTTGAGCTTGTCGTAGAAGTCCATCACGATTTCGTTCAACGGAAGTTCGTAGGTCAGCATGACTCGTGTTGAGCTGACGTATTCGAAGGCCTTCTGCTTGCCCCGCTTGTCTTCCACCAGCTTCAGAATTCCGCCAACGTATTCCTCGTTGGTGAGGATCGTAGCCGTGATGATCGGCTCTTCGATCTTCTCGATCTCACTGGGATCGGGCCAGCGAGAGGGGTTATCGACTTCGATGACGCTGCCGTCGGTGAGCGTGATTTTGTAGCGCACGCTGGGGGCTGTGGTGATGAGGTTGAGGTTGTACTCGCGCTCCAGGCGCTCCTGGATGATCTCCATGTGCAGCAGGCCCAGGAAGCCGCAGCGAAAGCCGAAGCCGAGGGCGGCGGAGCTTTCCGGCTCGAAGAAGAACGACGCATCGTTAAGGCGCAGTTTTTCGAGCGCTTCGCGTAGTAGCGTGTGCTCGTGGGCGTCCACGGTGTAGAGTCCGGCGAAGACCATGGGTTTCAATTCTTCGAAACCGGGCAACGGCTCCAGGGCGGGATGGACATCGTCGGTAATGGTGTCGCCAATGCCGGTGTCGGCCACGTTCTTGATATTGGCGATCAGGAAGCCGACTTCTCCGGCGCTCAACTCATCGACTTCGACCGGCTTGGGCGTCAACACTCCCAGCGTCTCGACGTCGAAGGTGTGTCCGTTCGCCATCAGGCGAATGCGCTGCCCTTTTTTGATTGTTCCCTCGACGATACGGGCCAGCACCACGACACCGCGATAGGGGTCGAACCAGGAGTCGAACATCAGCGCCTGCAGCCGGTTGCTGGCCTTGCCCTTGGGCGGTGGAATCTTGTGAACGATGGCTTCCAGAATATCGGGGACGCCCGCGCCGGTTTTGGCGCTGATGGGCAGCGCGTGTGAGGCGTCTAGGCCAACCGCGCTCTCGATCATTTCTTTCGTGCGCTCGATGTCGGCGCTGGGCAAGTCGATCTTGTTGATGACCGGGATGATCTCTAGCCCGTTATTGATCGCGATATAAGAGTTAGCCAGTGTCTGTGCCTCAACACCTTGCGAGGCATCGACCACCAGTAACGCACCCTCGCAAGAAGCCAGCGAACGCGAGACTTCGTAGCTGAAGTCCACGTGTCCGGGCGTGTCGATGAGGTTGAGCTGGTAAGTCTTGCCGTCCTGCGCCGGATACATCATGCGCACGGAGTGGGCCTTGATGGTGATGCCGCGCTCGCGCTCCAGGTCCATCGCATCAAGCACCTGGGCCTGCATCTCGCGCGCCGTCAGCGAGCCGGTGAGCTCAAGCAGACGGTCGGCCAGGGTGCTCTTCCCATGGTCGATATGGGCGATGATGGCGAAATTACGTATGAGTGATGGGTCCATCGGTGTGCTTCGGGGCAGCTTTGATTCTAGCAGGATATGACGGTAGCGATTGCGGCGCGGAGTACCATGGTCGCGACGATGAGCACCGCTACGAATGCGATAAAGACAGGGCTATTCACGCTGTTTGTGCCGCTTGTAGTCGGTGTTTGGATTCCGCAGAGAATGATTGCGAGCGATCACGCCGGCGTTGCCGCGCCGCTCGTTTGGCAAGTTGTTGGCGGATTGCTTTTCGTGATCGGAGTAATCGGATACTTCTGGTGTGCGGCGCTTTTCGTTCGCGCGCAGGGGACTCCTGCTCCGATCTTCCCGACGAAGTCTACCGTTGTGCGGGGGCTGTATCGCATCAATCGCAATCCGATGTACAGCTCCGTGCTGGCCGTGGTTTTTGGACAGGCATTGTTCTACCAGCGCTGGACGGTGGCTGAGTATGGAGCGTTTCTCGCCGTTTGCTTCCACCTGTTTGTGGTGTTCTACGAGGAACGTGACTTGCGCGCCCGGTTCGATGGGGAATATGAAGAGTTCTGCCGGCGAGTTCCACGATGGGTCCCGCGACTGAACAGCTTCATTCGCCGCTAGAGGCGATCGCCCGTTAGAATCGTGCCTGCATGGCTCTTATCCTGGCTTCAGCATCGCCCCGGCGCTCTGAGCTTCTGCGCAACGCGGGCATTTCCTTCGTCGTGGAGCCGGGGCATGTTCCCGAACAGCCGCTGCTGGACGAACCACCGTTGCAGTATGCGCAACGCCTGGCCCGCGATAAGGCCCGCGCCGTCTTCGCCAGGAACCCTGACAATGTGGTACTTGGCGCTGACACCGTCGTCGTGACCGACGAGCACCTGCTGGAAAAGCCAGCCGATGCACAGGATGCCACGCGCATGTTGCGCCTGCTCTCCGCACGCGCGCACCAGGTGATCACGGGAGTCTCGCTGATCGCTCGGGATTTTGAGCGGACGGAAGCGGAAATAACCGAGGTCCGGTTCAGCCCGCTTTCGGACCGCGAGATCGACGACTATGTCCTGACCGGCGAGCCGATGGACAAAGCCGGTGCCTACGCCATCCAAGGCATGGCTTCGCGCTGGGTCGAGCGCATCGACGGATGCTACTTCAATGTCGTGGGTTTGCCCGTGCCGCGTGTGTACCGCATGATGAGAGCGCTCGAGGCAGAAACGCGAATCAGAGTCCTATCGGCGTCAGCAGGAAGAGAATGAGACTGGAGTTTCCCTTAGCAAGAAACTCCGCTAGATAATGAGGTTGCTACTTCTTCTCGTCTGTCGGATTGGTTGTTCCCGAAGCGCCTTCGCTCATCGACGACTTGAAGTTGCGAATACCTTCGCCCAGCCCCTTGCCGAGTTCACCCAGCTTCTTGGGGCCAAAAATGAGCAGGGCGATGAATACGATGACCGCCAGCTCGGGCAGACCGATCTTTCCACCAAACATATAACCTCCGGTAAAACAGCCCGGTTGTTCTGCGTCTAGGCAAAATCGGTTGCGGGCTTCTGCTTTAGATTCTAGGCTTTTGCCGTTGGCGCGTCAAAAATCTTTGCCAAGTCCGGGCGCTTTGGTGCCGAAATATCCGACATTGGTCTCCGCGAAAACTCACACCGCCCCAATCAGCCCCGCCAGCAGTGCCGCCCGGCGCGGCAACTCGGCCGGTACGACATACTCGTGTGCGGCATGTGCCCCGTCCCCTACCGCCCCCAGGCCGTCGAGTGTTGGAATGCCCAAACCGCCCGTGAAGTTGCCGTCGGAGCCTCCGCCGACCGCGATTTCGTTGAGCGGGAAGCCCAGTTCGAGCGCGATTGTTTGTGCCACGCGGAACAATGCCGCCACCTGTTTGGTGCGCTCCAGAGGAGGTCGGTTGACGCCGCCCTCGATCTGCAGTGAGCACTTTTTGTTGACCGAGCGCAGCGACTTCACCTTGCGTTCCATCACCGGACCGTCGGACTTGCGGGCGATGCGGAGATCGACCTCGGCGGAGGCCGCGGCGGCGACGACGTTGGTGCGCGTGCCCCCGCGAATGACGCCGACGTTCAGAGTGATGCCGCGCTTCAAGTCGGTCAGTCGCGATATCGCCTGAATCTGGTGCGAGAGTTCGAGGATCGCGCTTTGTCCCTTCTCGAAGTCGAGGCCGGAGTGCGAGGCCTGTCCAGTGACCTTGATCAGGAATCCGCCGACGCCCTTGCGCGCGGTTTTCAGGGCTCCACCAGGGCCGGCAGGCTCGCAGACAAACACAGCCTCGCATTGCGTCGCCAACTTTTCAGTCAAGGAGCGCGAGCTGTCGCTGCCTTCCTCCTCGTCGGAGACGAGCCACACTTTCACCGGACGCGGCAGACCATCCTTTACCTCGCGCAGGGCACGTAGGGCGAACATGATCTGCGTGATGCCGCTTTTCATGTCGAACACGCCAGGGCCGCAGAGTCGGCCCTTGTCCTCGCGCCACGGCATCGTCTTCAGAGTTCCGATGTCGTACACGGTGTCGTAATGACCGAGCAAGAGGACCGGCTTGCGTCCGCGCGTGCCCGAGAAATCAACTTGCAGATGGTTTCCGGCTTTGGACTGGCGATGGATTTTGACCTGTCCGCCCAGCGCTTTAAATCGCTGTGCGAGGTAGCTGCAGAGGGCGTCGCAGGCTGGCTTGTCGTGAGTCGGCGATTCGCGGACGACCAATTCGCGGACCTGCTCAACCATTTCTGGCTGGCGGTCGGTAAGCCAACGGAATACGTCGTGCAGTTCGAAACTTGATTGCTGTGGTTTTGGAGCATTCATATTGAAATTTCAATCCTGACCGCAGGGCGCAGCGCGCGAGACGTTCGGCACCAATACGAAATGTATAATCGGGAGTTTCACGTGACAACTATGAGCGACACTGCGAAAGCCGCACCCGCCGAAGCCGTAGAGTCGTCAGGTTTCGACATTCACGAGATCCTGAAGATCCTGCCGCACCGCTATCCCTTCCTGCTGATCGACCGGGTCACGGAACTCGTGCGCACCAAGCGTATTGTTGCAATCAAGAACGTCAGCGTCAACGAGCCTTATTTCGTCGGGCACTTTCCCGCCGGTCCCATCATGCCCGGAGTGTTGGTGGTCGAAGCCATGGCGCAAGCCGGTGGCGTGCTGCTGCTGACCGAGTTTCCGGACCGGGAGAACAAGCTTCTGCTGTTCACGGGCATCGAGCGCGCGAAGTTCAGGCGGCCGGTGTCACCCGGTGACCAGTTGCGCATCGAAGTCGACGTGCTGGTGTGGCGCGGCAATGCTGGTCGCATGTTGGGCAAGGCGTACGTTGGCGATAAAGTCGCGTGCGAGGCGGTGATCACTTGCCGCTTGCTGGACCGTCGCGGGCGGCAAGCCGAAGCAGCGCCCAGTTCGCAAGCGGGAGCGGAAGCGTCGTAACCCTGCCATGAGCATCCATCCGACGGCCATCGTCGATCCGTCCGCGAGAGTCCCTGCTTCGTGTTCCATCGGTCCCTATTGCGTGGTGGAAGCCGACGTCGAGTTGGGCGAAAACTGTCAACTGCTCTCCCACGTCGTAGTCGGCGGGCCGACGAAGATGGGCTCCGACAACCAGATTCATTCGTTCGCGGTGGTCGGCGGCGACCCGCAGGACGTGACTTACCACGGCGAGCGCACGCGGCTGGAGATTGGCGAGCGCAACGTCATTCGCGAATACGTGACCATCAGTCGTGGGACTGCCAAGGGAACGGGCGTGACGCGTGTCGGGAGTGACACGTTGATCATGGCGTACACCCACATTGGACATGACAGCATCATCGGCGATCATTCCATGCTGATCAATGGCGCGACGCTGGCAGGGCATGTCACCGTGGAAGAGTGGGCCGTTGTCGGCGCGCTTTGTCCGGTCCACCAGTACGTGCGCATCGGCGCACACTCCTACATTGGTGGCGGCACGACCATCACGCAGGATGTGTTGCCCTACTCGATGACCAGTGCTGAGCGCGAGACGCACGCCTTCATGCTGAACAAAGTTGGACTGCAGCGGCGAGGATTCACGCCAGAACGTATCAAGAAGTTGCATCATGCATACAAAGTGCTGCTGGCGTCGAAGCTGAACACTTCGCAGGCACTGGAGAAGCTGCGCTCAGAGGCAGAGCTCGGCGATGATGTCGAGTTGTTGGTGCGGTTTATCGAGACATCACAACGAGGAGTAATTAAGTAACTGGTTGCTGGCAACATCTGCACCATGGACAACCCATCCCCACAGCGCATCGGTCTCATCGCGGGTAACGGCAGCTTTCCGCTGCTCGTGCTGGACGCTGCACGTTCCCAGGGGTTGCAGGTTGTGGTAGCGGCCATCAAAGAAGAGGCATCGCCCGAGATTGAACATCACGGCGCTTCCTCAGTGCATTGGCTATCGCTAGGTGAGTTGTCCAAGCTGATCGAGACCTTTCAGCGCGAAGGCGTTGCCCGCGCCATCATGGCGGGACAGGTCAAGCACAAGCAGATTTTCAGCAGCATCAAGCCCGACTGGCGGTTGGCCAAGGTGCTCCTCACTCTAGCCAGTCGCAATACCGATTCGCTCATCGGGGCAATCGCCAAGGTTCTGGAAGCCGAAGGCATCACACTAATGAGCTCGACTGCTCTGCTCGAGCCGATGCTGGCGAACGAAGGCGTGATGACCAGCCGGGGCCCGTCTGACGCCGAGCAGACGAACATCACCTATGGCCGCGGTGTGGCGCAACACCTCTCGCGTTTCGACATAGGACAGACCGTTGTGATCGCCGAAGCGGCGTGCATCGCGGTCGAAGCGATGGAAGGAACGGACGCGACCATCCTGCGCGCAGGCGAACTGATGAAGTCGCCATCGTTGGGCAAAGAACCTTCGACCCTCAGCCGTGCGCTGACGGTGATCAAGGTCGCGAAGCCAAACCAGGACATGCGATTCGACGTGCCGGTCGTGGGGCTGCGAACCATCGAGACCATGAAGCAGGCAGGCGCGACATGCCTCGCGCTGGATGCCGGACACTGTTTGATGTTTGATAAGCCCGCGGTCATCGCAGCCGCGAACGACTCCGGCATCTGCATCGTGGCGGAGAAGCAAGTCAGCCATATTCCACATCACAGTACCTAGTCGCGATTTTGCTTCAAAGCGAGCCTATGGGCGACAATCGCAACATGCCTGACAGCAACGGTCTTTTGCGCGTAGGCGTCGTAGGACCCGGCGCATTTGGCCGTAATCACGCGCGCGTCTATCGCGAACTGCAAGCGGACCCTCAGCTGAAGGTAAGTTTTGTGGGTGTCGCCGATGCTGACCTGGGGCGCGCCCGATCAGTCGCATCAGAATTCGGCACGCGAGCGTTTGGCTCGGTGACCGACTTATTGGCGGCAGGGGTGGATGCAGTGTCCGTTGCAGTTCCGACCGTCGCGCATCTCTCCGTTGCGCGCGAGCTAATGGAGAACGGCGCGGATGTACTGATCGAGAAGCCACTGGCCAGCACTCTGGCTGAGGCCGACGAGCTGCAAGCAATTGCGGCGCGGCACAATCGCATTGTGCAAGTCGGGCACCTCGAGCGCTTCAATCCCGCAGTACGCGCCACTCTTCCTGTGCTCACCAAGCCGATGTTCTTCGAGGTGCACCGCTTGAGCGTTTTCACGCCGAGGTCGCTGGACGTGGATGTCGTGCTCGACCTGATGATCCACGATATCGACATTGTGCTGACCATGGCCAAATCACCGGTGAAAGAGATCCGCGCGGTCGGCCTGCCTATCCTCTCGAAGAAGGTGGACATTGCCAACGTACGGCTCGAGTTCGAGTCAGGATGCGTGGCGAACTTCACTGCCAGCCGCGTCAGCACCGAGCGGGTGCGCAAGCTGCGCTTCTTCCAGCCGCGGCAATATGTGTCGCTTGATTTCTCGCGCCAGGACGTGCTCGTACTGACCGTCGACGAAAGCTCGAGTGCAAACGCCGATGAGGACCACTTCAATCCCGCCAGCATGGTCAGCAGCGCGCTGCCGGCCATCACGCCCTTCAAGCCGAAGATCGATCCACAGGAGCCGCTGCGGGCGGAATTGCTCAGCTTCCTGAAGACAGTGCGCGGGCGCAGCACTCCCGAAGTCTCGCTGGAGCAGGGACGCAAAGCGCTCGCCGTAGCCTTGCAGATTGTCGAGGCCATCGCCGAGCACAGCCAACGCGCACATCTTGAGGCATTGACGGGCGGCGTAAGCTAGTCCTAGGCTAGCCTTCATCCGTGATGTCCGACGACCTGGTCACCATCGCAACGTTCCTGAACATCGGGGAAGCCAAGCTCGCGCAGGGGAAGCTTTCGTCTGCGGGAATCGCGGCCTCGGTGCGCGACGAAAACGCCATGAACCTGCACATCGGCATGGCGATGTGGGGCATCAAGTTGCAGGTGCCCGACCATCAGTTGGTGCGCGCCCTCGAAATTCTCGACGACTTTCGCCCCGGGCCCAGCGATGAAGAAACCGAGTCCGATTCCGACGTAGTTCAGTGCTGTCCCGAGTGCGAGTCGCTGGAAATCCGTCGCATTGCCCAGGCCAATCCCCGGCAAATCACGTTATGGTCGGCAGCCATCCCGTTTCCTGAGCCCTCAGCCGCGCAGGGCCAGCGCTGGCGTTGCCTGGCTTGCGGGTACCAGTGGGAAGAGATCGAAGGGTAGGCATCTCGGACTGGCAGTTCCATCCGGCGATCAGCGTCACTGAATTTCAGGGTTTGAGCGGCCTGCCTCGCATCAGCTAGTATTTCAAATCGAGACCCGCCCGGAGCACGGATTCTCTGGCTTGGATGGGGCCGACCAGGTAGATTCGGAATTTGAAAGCAGTGATCTGATGCTGCGCTGGCTAGGCGAACATCCAACTCCCGACCCCCACTTATGAGCTTTGAACCGATTGAGAACTACGGGGTGATTGGCAACATGTGCTCAATCGCGCTCGTGGGTGTAAACGGATCAATCGACTTTCTCTGCTATCCAAATTTCGATTCTCCCACCGTGTTTGCGGCCCTGCTCGATGATGAACGAGGGGGCTGCTTTCAGATTGAGCCACTACTCAAAGAACGGAGGGTCCGGCAGCTGTATCTTCCAGACACGAACATTCTGCTCACGCGATTTCTTGCGGAGGAAGGCGTGGCAGAACTGACTGACTACATGCCCATTGGGACAGACGGGGAGCAACCGAACGAGATTATCCGCAGAGTGGCGGTGATCAGGGGTCAGGTCGATTTCAAGATGCAGTGCCAGCCTCGTTTCAACTATGCGAGGTGTGGGCACACGGTGAACGTCGAAGAGGGGTATGCGATTTTTTCGCCAGCGAGCGATTCTTGTCCGCCTATGGCGTTGTATTCCAGCATTGCCCTGCGACAGCAATCCCAGGATGCAACGTCGGAGTTCACCCTCCGGGCCGGCGAGAGGGCGACATTTGTCTTTGGTGGGGTTCGCCCCGAGGGACAGCAGCCCGAGATGGAGTTCATAGAGCAGCGATTCCATGAGACATCACGTTTCTGGAAGGCATGGATCGCGAAATCAAAGTACAAGGGCCGGTGGCGGGAGATGGTCAACCGTTCGGCCCTGATGTTGAAGCTGCTGATCAGCCGGGAACATGGATCGCTGATTGCAGCGCCTACATTTTCATTGCCAGAACAAATTGGCGGAGTACGCAATTGGGATTATCGCTTCACCTGGCTGCGAGATGCGGCATTCACGCTCTATGCGTTGATCCGACTTGGTTTTGTGGACGAAGCTGGGGCCTTCATCGGGTGGCTGAAGGGGCGGCTGAGCGATGACGCGGACCGGGGACCATTGCAGGTGATGTACGGGATTGACGGCAAACAGAAGCTGGATGAGCTACCCCTTGATCATCTGCAGGGGTACGAACATTCGCGACCCGTGCGCATCGGAAACGCCGCCTATCAGCAGCTGCAGCTGGACATTTATGGCGAAATGATGGATTCCATCTATCTGGCAAACAAATACGGAGATCCGATTTCGTACGCGGGGTGGCAGGGTGTTCACCGCATCCTGGGGTGGCTGGGCAAGAACTGGCAACGGCCCGATGAAGGGATATGGGAGGTTCGTGGCGGCGCGCGAGAATTCCTGCACTCACGTTTGATGTGCTGGGTGGCTTTCGATCGAGCGCTGCGGCTTGCGGAGAAACGCTCGCTTTCGGGGCCATTCGATGCCTGGCTGCGAACGCGCGACGCCATTCGAGAAGACATCTTTACGAACTTCTGGAATGAAGATTTGCAGTCGTTTGTGCAGTCGAAGGGGTCCAAGGACTTGGATGCGTCGGTTCTGCTAATGCCATTGATGCGGTTCATCAGCCCTGTGGATCCGATGTGGCTCTCCACCATGAAGGCAATTGAAGAGCGCTTGGTCGACGATACCCTGGTTCGTCGCTACGAGGCCGAACGCACGCATGTGGATGGGATTCCAGGTGGTGAGGGTAGCTTCACTGCGTGCTCGTTTTGGTACATCGAATGCCTGGCCCGCGCTGGGGAGTTGGAAAAAGCGCAACTGTTGTTTGAAAAACTGCTGGGATACGCCAACCATCTTGGACTCTACTCGGAAGAAATAGGATCCAACGGGCAACACCTCGGGAACTTTCCCCAGGCACTCACCCATCTGGCGCTGATCAGCGCCGCGACCTATCTGGATAGAGGTCTTTCGGGCAGGGACGACTCTGTGTGGCGCTAGCATTCTGGAAACATGGTGCATCGGCAAGTATGTTCTTGACCGTTGTGGAACCCCCTGCTTTTAACAACAAGTTAAAGAGCGAGTTCAGCTTGGGGCAACCCGCGGCACCACGCGGTAGACCCCAGACCGTCGGTCACTCGGAACCAGTTACCCCCGAAGGGCTCTCTTACGTCTTTCTTCTCACCCTCGCCCATGCGAGAATAGATACTCACCCCCGAATCGCCATGAACCCAGTTGAACCCGCAACGTCCGCCGCCCAGGAACCCGTTATTACTCCCGAACTCTTGCGCGAGCACGGCATCACGCCAGAGGAATACCAGCGCATCCTGAAGTCGATGGGCCGCACCCCGACACTCACCGAGCTGGGAATTTTCAGTGTTATGTGGAGCGAGCATTGCTCCTACAAATCGTCGCGTGTGCACTTGAAGCGCCTGCCGACGCGCAGCCGCCGAGTGGTGCAGGGGCCGGGCGAAAACGCGGGCATCATCGATATCGGCGACGGCTGGGCGTGCGCCTTCAAGATCGAGTCGCACAATCATCCGTCATTTATCGAACCATTTCAGGGCGCCACCACGGGAGTAGGCGGCATCCTGCGTGACATCTTCACCATGGGCGCGCGTCCGGTTGCAATCATGGATTCGCTGCGCTTTGGTCCCATCACTCCGCAACCTGGGCTCGATCGCGCGACGCTGCACAAGAACCACTCCGTCATGGAAGGCGTGGTCAGCGGAGTTGCGTCGTACGGAAACTGTTTTGGCGTGCCCAACGTGGGCGGCGAGGTGAAGTTCGAGAGCTGTTACAACGGCAATCCGCTGGTGAATGCATTTGCGCTTGGCCTCGTCAGGCGCGATCAGATCTTTTACGCCAAGGCGTCCGGAGAGGGGAATCCCGTCATCTACGTCGGCTCGAAGACCGGGCGCGACGGCATTCACGGCGCGACCATGGCGAGCGAGGAGTTCAGCGAGGAATCCGAGGCCAAGCGGCCGAACGTGCAGGTGGGCGATCCATTCCTGGAGAAGCTGTTGCTGGAAGCCTGTCTCGAAGCGATGCAGACGGGTGCGATCATCGGCATTCAGGACATGGGCGCGGCGGGCCTGACGTGCTCGACGTGCGAGATGGGCGGGCGCGGAGGCGTCGGCCTGGAAATCGAACTCGACCTGGTGCCGCAGCGCGATATCGGCATGACTCCTTACGAGATCATGCTGAGCGAGTCGCAGGAGCGCATGCTTCTGGTAGCCGAGAAGGGCCGCGAACACGAGGTCTTCCGCGTTTTCGAGAAGTGGGGGCTTGATGCCGTCACCATCGGTCGCGTCATTCCTGAATCGACGATGCGGGTACTGGAGCACGGCAGGGCGGTCGCAGAGATTCCCAACCAGGCTCTGACCGATGAAGCTCCGCTCTACAACCGGCCCATGGAACGCTGGGAGCCGCCGGTTGCGCGCGAGATGCCGGAGGGCATTCAGCTCGGCACGAAGGCTGATCTCACCGGAGACCTGAAGAAATTGCTGGCGAGTCCGAACATCTGCTCCAAGCGATGGGTTTTCGAGCAGTACGACTCAATGGTGCAGACCAACACCGTCGAAGGACCTGGAGGCGAAGCGGGCGTAATCCGCGTGAAAGGTACGAAGCGCGCACTGGCGATGGCGCTCGACGGTAACGGACGCTGGTGCTATCTCGACCCCAAGTTGGGCGCGATGCACGCGGTGGCCGAGTCGGCGCGCAACGTGGCCTGTTCGGGCGCGACGCCCATCGCTGCCACCAACTGCCTGAACTTCGGCAATCCGGAAAAGCCTCACATCATGTGGCAGTTCGCCCAGACCATCGACGGCATTACCAAGGCTTGCGAGGAGCTGGAGACGCCCATTACCGGCGGCAACGTGAGCTTCTACAACGAGACGCTGGGCGAGGTTATCTATCCCACTCCCGTCATGGGGATCGTAGGCATTCTCGAAGACGTTCACAAGGCTGTCGGGCCCGACTTCAAGCAGGCGGGACAAGCGCTGATACTACTGCGCGGCTCTGAGACGGGCGATGCTTCCGACGTCGAGGCCGAATTTGGCTCGTCGGAGTACGCCAAGGAAATCCTCGGCCGTGTCTGGGGATTCCCGCCCTCGCTGGAACTGGAAAAAGAAGCCGCGCTGCAGAAAGCCATCGTGCAAATGATCGACGAGGGTCTGGTGGGGTCGGCCAAGGATTGCACCGAGGGCGGATTGGCAGCCACGGTGGCAGAATGCGGCTTCGCCCGTGGCGTGGGCGCTAAGGTCGATCTAAGCTCCGGCGGACTGGTTCCGGAATTCGTTCTTTTCGGCGAAGATGCCAGCCGAATCCTGATTTCCTGCGACCCGGGAAGTGTCCCAAGAATCAAAGAACTAGCGGTAAAATACGCTCTCTCAGCAGAACAAATCGGAAGCACGGTTCCCGACAATGTGGAGATCTGCGTGGACGGCAAACTGGCCGCCGCCGCGCCCGTGTCAGAACTGAAGCAGCCGTGGGCAACGGCTTTGGTAGAGGCACTGAACGCGGAATCGGAAGAGCCACTGGTTGCAGGCGCAGTGGCTGGAGCATAGTTGGTTTCGTAATTTCGCAAATCGAATCGATGAGCGGGTGAGCGATGCTGATCACATCTGACAAATTGCACGAAGAGTGCGGCGTGGCGGCCATCTACGGCCACTCCGAAGCTTCCAAGCTCGCTTACCTCAGCCTGTACGCCCTGCAACATCGCGGACAGGAGTCGGCGGGAATAGCTTCGTCTAACGGTGAGCGTCTCGAACTGCACAAAGCGATGGGCCTGGTGTCCGACATCTTCACCGCAGACGCCCTGGCTCGCGTCCCAGGCTCGCTCGCTATCGGGCACACTCGCTATTCCACCACCGGTGACTCGGCCCTGCTGAACGCGCAGCCGATCCGCGTGGAATGCAGCAAGGGACAGATAGCGCTAGCCCACAACGGCAATATCACGAATGCCCATGAAATAAGGTCGCATCTGGAGGGATTGGGATCGATCTTTCAGACCACCAGCGACACGGAAGTCATCGTTCACCTGATCGCCCGCTCCAAAGAGGAGACCTTGGAATCAGCCATGAGCGATTCCTTGCGTCGCATCGAAGGCGCATTTTCGCTGGTCATGCTCACGCCTGACCGAATCTTCGCGGCACGTGATCCTCGCGGCTTCCGTCCGCTGGTGATGGGCCGCATTTCGGGACAGGCAACGCACCAGGCGGACGCCATCGTCTTCGCCTCCGAAACCTGCGCGTTTGACCTGATCGGCGCGACCTATGAGCGCGAGGTCAAGCCGGGAGAGCTGGTCATTGTTGGGCCCGAGGGCGTGCACTCGCGCTTTTACGCCTCGCAGCAGCCCTTGTCGAGTTGTATCTTCGAGCACGTGTATTTTTCCCGGCCCGATAGCACGGTGTTCGGGCGCTCAGTGCAGCAGTCGCGCGATGCCATGGGGCGGCAACTGGCGCTGGAATCACCCGTGGTCGCCGATATTGTCATCCCGGTACCAGATTCGGGCGTTACCGCTGCGATGGGCTTCTCGCATGAGAGCGGCATTCCCATCCAGTTTGGATTGATCCGCAACCACTATGTGGGGCGCACGTTCATTGAGCCGGAACAGCGAGTTCGCGACTTTGGCGTGAAGTTGAAGCTGAACCCAGTGCGTCACGTGATCCAGGGCAAGCGCGTGGTGCTGATTGACGACTCCATCGTGCGCGGGACCACCAGCCGCAAGATTGTTCGCATGGTTCGCGACGCGGGTGCCAAGGAAGTCCACATGCGGATTTCGTGCCCGCCGACGATTTCGCCCTGTTACTACGGCGTCGATACTCCTTCGAAAAACCAGCTGATCGCTGCCAACAAATCGGTGGACGAGATTCGTGAGTACATCGGCGCCGATTCGCTGGCGTATCTGTCGCTAGAAGGTTTGAAAAAAGCCGCCGGCGAGAGCGACCAGGTCAAATACTGCACCGCCTGTTACACCGGGAAGTACCCGACGAAGCTCGTGGACGTGGAAGAGATCGAGCCGGCGATGGCTGCCGGCGACTAAGCGATTGATCGGGGAGGGCCGCATGAAGTTCGCAAGAGGAATCGTCAGTAAGTTGCAGCGCCTGCTGCGACGCCGCTCCGAACCCCAAGATCCTTACTCCTACGTTACTGCTGGACTGAAACGCGGGCCGAGTGGGCGCGCGACGGCAGTCGCTCTGGAAGAGCCGACGCCCAGACGCTTGCTGAACCTGTTCGGTCGGCGGATGAACGACTGACCAGCCACTTTCTTTCTTCTGCCTGTTGCCGCTAGAATCTCGACTGAAACTCTGTGCGATCGTCTTCGCGCGCCACAAACCTTTTCCAAGGAGAACATCGTGAATCACCGTCCCAGAGGAATGGTTGCTGTGGTTTGGTTCAGCCTGCTCATCGCCTTTTGCTGGTCCTTGCCCGCATTGGCCGGGCAAGATAACGCTTACGTCCCGGATCACGGCAAGGCAATCGTTCTTTTCGACGGCGGCAGTCCCGGAAGCTTCGACAGCTTTCTCAAGACCAAGGGATTGAACAACGATCCCGAACACGTCTTCACCTTCGAGAACGGCGTGATTCATGTGTCAGGCACCGAGTTTGGATACCTGATCACCAAGCAGGAATACGCCAACTATTACCTGCGCGCCGAGTTCAAGTGGGGAGAGGCCACGCATGCTCCGCGCGAAGGCCAGGCGCGGGACAGCGGGATTCTCTATCACATTCAAGGTGAACAGAAAGTATGGCCAACCTCGATCGAATACCAGATTTGCGAAGGCCAAACCGGCGATTTCTATATGACCGATGGCGCCGCGCTGACCGGCACCGACGGAAAGCGCGAGACCGGGCCTCCCAATTCGGCCGCCCGGATCAAACGTATTGGCGAAGGGCCCTGGCAGAACGTGACAGGATACCGCGATCCAAACGGCGAGATTGAAAAGCCGCACGGCGAATGGAACGTTGCAGAGATCGTGGTGCAGGGCGATAACGTGAAGCAGTATCTGAATGGCAAGCTTGTGAACGAAGGCTCAAAAGCGTATCCCTCGAGCGGAAAGATCCTGATCCAGTCAGAAGGCGCGGAAATCTATTTCCGCGATATCAAGCTGTATCTGCTCAAACCGTGAAGGGGATGCTATCAACCGGCGTCTCTATGTTCGCGGATGACACGCGCTGCATCGATGTCGGCAGTCACGGGTTCACGGCACTGCAAGATCTCGCGGAACTCGGCCAGCGTTGGCCGCTCAGCAATTTCTCTGATCTCCGACAATAAGTAGCTGGAGAGCGACATGCCCCCCTTTGCAGCACGGGCTTTTAGATCATTTCTAATTTAAGTATATACATTTTATGCGATAATGCTTCTGCCGGCAAAGGAGAGGCATGGGATGCAATCGTATTCCCAGGATTTACGGGAGCGGGTGTTGCGGGCGCTGGATCGGGGAGAGCGTCCGACGGAGATTGCGCGCCGCTTTGAGGTCAGTCGGGTATGGGTCTATCAGGTGCGGGATCGGCTGCGACAGAGAGGCGAGCGCAACAGTTATGCCATCGGCGGCCATCGCCGCTCAAGGCTGGCAGGACTGGAAGCGGTGCTGCGGGCTTGGATCAAGGCCGAGCCCGATCTCACGTTAGCCGAGATGCAGCAACGACTGGGTGAGCGAGGGGTTGCAATTAAGCTCGGCGCCTTGTGGCATCAGTTGAACAAATGGAATCTCAGCTTCAAAAAAACCCTGCACGCCAGCGAGCAAGAGCGCGAGGACGTGCAAGCCGCGCGCCGCGCCTGGACTGAGGCGCTGCCCGGCATGGATCTTGCCAAGCTGGTGTTTATTGATGAAACCTGGATCTCCACCAATATGACGCGCCGCTATGGACGTGCCTCCCGAGGCCAGCGCTGCCTTGCCTCAGCGCCCCTCAGCCATTGGGAAACGACTACCTTTGTGGCCGCTTTACGTCACCAGCAACTGACCGCGCCGATGCTCACCGATGGACCCATGGACGGGGAGATCTTTCTGGCCTACGTGCGCAGCTTCTTGTGTCCAAGCCTCACCCCTGGGGATGTGGTGATCGCGGACAATCTCAGCAGCCACAAAGTGGCCGGGGTGCGCGAGGCCATCGTCGCGGCCGGGGCCTCTCCGCTCTACTTACCACCCTATTCCCCTGACCTGAATCCTATCGAGAAACTCTTCGCCAAGCTCAAGGCCCTACTCCGCAAAGCCGCCCCCCGCACCACCGATGCGCTCTGGGATGAGTTCGGCCAATTGCTTGCCAGCTTCTCCCCCAAGGAGTGCGCCAACTACTTCTCCTCTTCCGGGTATGTATATACTTAAATCGAAAATGCTCTAATGCCCCAGCGGGCACCAGCGCCCGTCAGCAGAAGGAAAACAACGCTGACGCAGTGTCCTGATAGCGTGTCGTGGCTCCAACCCTGGAGCACAGCGATCAGTCAGACACTGAAAAGAATGATGGCAGATACACCTAGGATTTTGATCCACATACTGCCTCCGATGTGGAATTGTCTCGCCGACGGCGCAAGAGTGAAAGGACGCGGGTCACGCTGGCGCGTGATTGCGCTGCAAGCCTCGTGTGCGAGCCTACCACTGGCCGCGGCGCAGTTTGGCCGCCTTCACCGTGTTGCTCATCAGCATGGCGATGGTGAGCGGGCCTACGCCACCCGGCACCGGTGTAATAGCACCGGCAACTTCGGCGACCTTGGGGTGTACGTCGCCCATGAGCGTCGAGCCATTCTTGGCGAACGCTGCCTCGCGCTTGGCGTCACCGGCGAAGAACTTCTGGAATTCAGCGGGATCGGTGATCTTATTCATGCCGACGTCGATCACCGTTGCGCCCGGTTTGACGTACTCGGGAGTAATCATGCCGGCGCGGCCAATGGCCGCCACTAGAATGTCGGCGCGGCGGCACACGCATGGCAGGTCACTCGTCTTGGAATGGCAAACCGTGACCGTGGCGTTGCCGTTGAGCAACAGCATCGCAACCGGCTTGCCGACAATGTCGCTGCGGCCGACGACGACAGCCTCCGAGCCCGCAATCGGGAGGTTGCTGCGCTTGAGGATCTCGATCACGCCTGCTGGCGTGCACGGAACCAGGCCTGGACGCTGCGTGGAAAGATAGCCGACGTTCATGGGATGGAAACCGTCCACGTCCTTCTCGGGCGAGACCGCCAGCAACACCTTCTTGGAGTCCACGTGCGCCGGCAGCGGCAGCTGCACCAGGATGCCGTCAATATCGTCGCGGCGGTTCAGGTCGTCCACCAGGGCAAGCAACTCTTCGGTCGTGACCGAATCGGCCGGCGCGATTTTCTCGCTCAGGATGCCTAGCTCCTCGCAAGCTTTCACTTTGCTACGAACGTAAATCTCCGAGGCGGGATTGTGGCCCACCAGTACGACCGCGAGTCCCGGACGAAGACCCTCGGCAGTGAGTTGCTTTACCTCTTCGTTAACTTCAGCGCGAATCTGCGCCGCGATCTTAGTTCCATTCAGTATGACTGCCGGCATCAGGCCTCCGAGTATGAATGAGCTTCTAGTTTAGCGCGGGGAGGGGAAGCGATTACCCACTAGCAGTCAGCACTGCGCGCCCCGAGTGTCAGACCGATCTCGACGCGCGAGTCGCGAAGACCGAGTTGGCGGACCCTAACTTAGTCAAATTAAGCGTTCGTCCGTAGTTCCTTGCTGATAACGTTCTTGTTACAATCGGCACGTCATGATTGATCCGAAACTCCTCGAAATACTCGCCTGTCCGGTCTGCCGCAAGCCATTGGTGCTGCTAAGTGAAGACAGCCTGAAGTGCAACGAGTGCAAGCGGGTATACCCGATTCGGAACGGGATTCCCATTTTGCTCGAGCACGAAGCTACCATCGAGACGGTCTGAGCCGTTCGACTTCCGGATCCTGTCTCCGGAATGCTGGTCCTCCACTGCGGGTTTTACCGCATATTCCCAGCAGTTCTCCCTCGGTTTCGCCCTTTGCTCCCCCTAGTTGAATCCGATTTACCAAACTTAACGTTCTTTAGCTGTTGACGCCCGCAGTCTGCAGTTACCGGATGCCCGGCAGCGAAATAGAGTCCAGTTTGGCACTTGCACCAGCAACTAACCGCTAATGCTGGTGTTGAAACCAACAAAAGTTGCCGAAAAGGTGATGCGAGACGATGTTCGGCACTTGGATTGCTGCAACTTTATTGTTGACTCGTCCGTCTAATGAGAAAAGCCCGTAAGGGTCGGAGGTGAGCGCGATGGCAGAAAAGTTTTCCGTCCCCGAGTTAGCGGCGTTGCGGAGCGAACTGCTGTTGGGGTTTGACTCCAAGGACGCCGCCGAGTTGGTCCAGCTCTTTTTGGCTGGTCACGGTTACGGAGTTTCGCCCGAGGCTGCGCGTTATGCGGTCAGCCGAGTGGGACTCATGGGCAATACGCTGGAGGTGTTCCAGCGGGAACTGGAGAGCATCGCTCTGGCAATGTAACAGGGCGGCTCCCCAAGTGCTCGCCGTAAATCCGGCGAAGCGGTGACAACAATTCGAGAAAGCGGTTTCGCGGCAATGGCCTGCGCCTGACGTCAGAGCTAGACGCCATGACGCGAACCTGAAGCGAAAGCATAAGCCCGGGAGAAACTGCCCGGGCTTGTTGTTTTGTGTAAGTGCAGACGAATGTGGCCCAGAGGTTCTCCTTAGCTCCACCGCCGCACCTTCACTCCGCCATGCACCCGCTCCTGTAACACGCCTGAAAAGAACATGTAGGGATGCGCGGCTTCGAGCTGACTGATTGCTTCTAGCTTGCTTCGCAGTTCGGCCGGGATTTCAAAGCTCAGCGCTGCCAGGTTATCATCGAGTTGCGCCAGCTTGGTCGCACCAATGATCGTCGAGGTGACGCCCGGCTGCGTCGCCACCCAGTTGAGAGCGATCTGCGCCGGCGAGCGGTTTAGCTGTTTCGCAACTTCCAGCAAGGTATCCAGTATCCCGTAGTTGCGTTGGGTGAATTTCTTAAAAGCGGGATTCTCGGCTTTCTTCAAGACTTCAAGACGGCTACCTTGGCTGCTCTCCGCACCTTTCTCGCGGGTGTATTTACCGGCGAGGAAGCCGCTGGCCAGGGGGCTCCAAGGACAGATTCCCATACCCAGCTCAAGCGCTGCTGGAATGTGTTCGCGCTCGATGGTGCGCTCCACCAGCAAGTACTCCAGTTGCAGGGCGATGGCGGGTTCGCGGCCCGTGCACTCAGCCAACGTCTGCGCGCGCGCCGCGTACCACGCCGGCACATCCGAAAAACCGTAATAGCGGATCTTACCCTCGCGCACCAGCGTGCTCAGTGTATCGACCACCTCCTCGACAGGCGTGACGGTGTCCCACACGTGCATCCAGTAGAGATCGAGGTAGTCCATCTTGAGGCGGCGCAGCGACGACTCTAGAGCGCGGTACATGTTCTTGCGTCCGTTGCCACCGGAGTTGGGATACCATTCCAGACCCTTTCTCGCCCTTCGGCCTGCAGAACCGGGGATTTCTATGGCAGAACGGGAGAATGCAGGATTTGGGTACATTGGGTGGACCTGACACCGCACCTGGGCCCATCAATGAGCGAGGGCAGATCGCCGGTTTTTCCCTTACGAGTTTTAGTCCGAACCCGACGACAGGCATTCCAACGCTCGACCCGTTTCTTTGGAAGAACGGCAAAATGCTGGATCTCGGAACCCTTGGAGGCACGATCGGAAATGCGAATGCTCTAAACAACCAGGGTCAGGTTGCCGGCCAGTCGAATCTCGCCGGCGACTTGACCTTCCACCCATTTCTTTGGAGCCGAGGTGTGCTAACGGATCTGGGCACGTTCGGAGGGAATACCGGAACCGCAAACTGGCTCAACGATGATGGGGCGGTTGTCGGCAAGGCGGACTTACCCGGGTCACAGACACATGACGGCTTCCTCTGGAAGAAAGGTGTCCTGACCGATCTCGGAACCGTGGACGGCGATCCTTGCAGCAACGCGCTTGCCATCAATTCGTGTGGTCAGATCGTCGGCGGATCGGGGAACTGCTCCTCGTTCTCGCACGCGTTCATTTGGGAGGACGGGGGCCATGCCATCGACTTGAATACGCTGGTTGCTCCCGGTTCTGGTCTGGAGATGACAGAGGCGGTTGGAATTAATGACAGCGGCGAGATCTCAGGCATCGGCACAGCCTCCACCGGCGATGTGCATGCTTACCTGCTCGTTCCCGACGGCGACTGCGACTCTGATTGCGAGGGCAGAATCGCCGCCAGCCAGAACAACACAGCGCCAGCACAGAACGCGGCGACGATGAAGCAAGGCAACGAATCGCCGCTAAGCCCGATTGAACGCATCCGCAGCCAGATGCGCCAGCTTTACCACCTTTCCGGCCAGACAACCGCACCGCGCGACTAGTTCCGGCCCGCGTTTACTTTGCCAAAGTGCCCCAGGTTCGCGCCCTGCTTTCCAGCGCTAACCTGGGACGCTGGGCACTGACCACTGGCGTCCGGCAACTGCCGGTTTTTCCCCCGGGCGGCCCGACCATCGACAATGGTCATCCATCACGCTGATCCGTGACCGACTCGCTTGGTGTTTCCCGCCACTCCTTGTACACTTCCTTCCGGAAGGATGAGGCAGAGCTGCCGTCCCAAGAGTCGGCAACCGGATACTACGCCCTCCTCAGTAGGTGCTTCGACCTGTGATGGGTCCTGTTTACTCTCGGTTTTCTACCCGCCTGCCCGCCAACACCCCCGCTCAGCCCGAGAAAATCCACGCTAAGTCTTTATTTCGGAATCTTTTACCCATAACCCCTTTGTCTCCATTATTCTGCGCGGACTTTCGCCTTTCGCCCCTTATGTTTTCAATATTTTACGGGCAGAGGGGGGAGGGGGAGGGTACCCCTTGCGCGGTACACCTTCCCAAAATGGAAAAAGGCCAGCTCGCCATGAACATGGCAAGCCAGCCTTCTCACTCTTGCGCCCAAGATCAAGATGAAGACATGGACATGAGGTGCGAGGTTCTTACGCTATGCTTCTGCCGTTACGCTTCGGCGCTGGCAGTTTCTTCGGCTGCTACCGGCGCGGCTTCTGCAGCCACGGCCTCCTTCGCGACCGTGACCTTCACCGAAACCGTAACGTCTTTGTGCAGCTTGACCGGCACTTTGAACTCGCCCACGGTCTTCAGCGGCACGTCGAGATCGATCTTGCGGCGATCGATAGTGAAGCCCTTGGCTTCCAGCGCATGCGCGATGTCCGACGAGGTGACCGAGCCGAACAACTGCTCCTTTTCGCCCGACTTGCGCGTGAACTCCAGTGCCACGGCGGAAAGCTGCTGTCCCAGGGCTTCCGCGCTGCCTTTTTCTGCGGCCGACTTGCGCACCGCAGAGGCTTTCATCTGTTCGATGACGGCCTTATTGCCGGCGGTCGCTTCAATCGCCAGCTTGTGCGGGATGAGATAGTTGCGGCCATATCCCTCGGCGACCTTCACCACATCGCCGCGATGGCCGAGCTTGTTCACGTCTTCCTTCAGAATAACTTCCATGTGTCCAACTCCGTATCAATCTTGTTTAGGACGAGGAACTGCAATCAGCAATTAGGAATTCGAAATGCGAAGCCAATCACTAACCACTAGCCACAAGCCACTGACCACTATCTACTCGAGAACGGCAGCAGCGCGATGTTGCGTGCCTGCTTGATGGCATCGGCCAGGCGGCGCTGATGCGGCGTGCAAACGCCGGTCAAACGCCGGGGAACGATCTTGCCCGACTCAGCCACAAACTGCCCGAGCAGGCGCACGTCCTTGTAGTTGACGCCGTCAATCTTCTCGACGCAGAACTTGCAAACTTTCTTGCGGCGGAAGAATTTCCGTCCGCCTTCGCGCGGGCCGCCCGGACCTGCGCCAGGACGTCCTCCAGGCCGCGGGCCACGAGGACCGCGATCGCCTCCGCCTTCGGGACGTGAGCTGGGCGCGGAACTGCTGCTTCCGCCTTCACTCGCGGCTGCTGGAGCCGCTGTGTTGGTTGTTTCGTCTGCCATGTTTCTCCTTCGGGCCGTCGGGCCCAATCAATCTTTCTAACTCTTTGCCGTCCTGAGTGGAGCTACCCCAGCGATGTGAAGTCAAAGGACCTCTACCTCGCATCGATCTCTCGCACCAGTCGCGAGCTACGCGCTCGCGGGAGTCGTGTCTGCAGGTGCCGGCGCTGCTGCGGCCGCCGTTGCTGCCGACTCAGCCGCTGCGGCTGCTGCCGCTTCCGCCGCCGCGGCACGTGTACCTTTGCCGCGCACCTTGGCGTCGCGCAGTGCCTTGACCTTGGCAAGACGCTTCTGCTCTTCGTCCACGCGCACCGTGAGGAACTTGATCACGGGCTCGGTCACGCGCAGGCGGCGCTCAATTTCCTTCACCATGGCGCCGTCGCCTTCGAGGGTCATCAGCACGTAGATGCCGTCCTGGAACCTGCGCACCACGTACGCCAGCCGGCGCTTGCCCATGCGTTCCACGTTTTTCACCGTGCCGCCCGCGGTGGCCACCTGGCCTTCCAGGTTGGCGACCAGTTTGTCCTGGTCCTCTTCCGTCATGTCGGGACGCACGATGAACATCAATTCGTAAGTACGTTGCATTGTTTTCTCCTGGCAATCGGTGACTGGTCACTGGTAACTGGCGACTGGTCTCAACTGCCTATCCGTTCGTTCTCGAATCAATCTCGTTCGCGCAACCAGTTACCAGCTACCAATAACTAGCTACCGTTTGCTTCTTCTTCCGGCTTGCGGTTAAACCGGCTCATCGCCGCCTGTACGCCTTCTGCGAGGATGACCTTCACCGCTTCAGCCGTCGTGTCCAGCACCTGGTCAATCACCGGGTACTGCGATTTCTTGAACTGCGACAGCACGTACCGCGCACCGTCGCCCACCGGATGGTCCGGCCCAACTCCCATGCGGATGCGCACGAACTCCTGCGTACCCAGCGCGTCGATCACCGACTCCACCCCGTTATGTCCCGCCGATCGGCCTCGCGGTCGAATCCGCAAAGTGCCGAACGGCAGGTCGAGCTCGTCGTAGAGCAGGACCAGGTCCTGCTCGGGATGCACCTGGTACTCCTGTACCAGTTCGCGCACCGACTGGCCGCTCAAGTTCATGAGGGTTTCCGGCTTGGCCAGCACCACTTCGGTGTCGCCGATGCGGGCCCGCGCGGTCTGCGCGCGACAGTTGCGGTTGTTCACCCGTACGCCGCACTGTTTGGCAATACGGTCCACCGCCAGAAACCCCAGGTTGTGCGGTGTGAACTGGTATTCGATGCCCGGATTGCCGAGCCCGACGATCAGCTTCACGCCGCCTACTTCTTCTTCTCGGACTTCTCAGTCTTGTCGCCTTTGTCGCCTTTGTCGCCCTTGGCGCCCTTTTCGGCCTTGTCGCCACCGGCGCCGGCTTCGCCTTCAGTCTCCTGCTTGCCCTTCTTGATGACTTCCGGCTCAGCAGTCGTCGCAGCAGCCTCGACACCTTCAACAGGAGTGGCTTCCACGACTTCCTTCACGGCGGTCACGTGGGCAATCGCCTGGTTCGCGTCAGTGATGAACTTGACCTTGTCAATGTGCGGCAGGTCGGACACACGAATCGTCTGGCCGAATTCCAGCTTGCTGACGTCGGCGTCGATGCGTCCTGGAATGTCGGCCGGCAGGCACTCGATCTCGACTTCGCGCACCATCTGCTCTAAAATTCCGCCCTGCAACTTGACGCCCGGGGCTTCGCCCTTGAGGACGACGGGGACGCTGACTCGCAGCAACCTGTCCATGGCGATGCGCTTTAAGTCGACATGCAGCAGGGCGCCTTTGATGGGCTCGAACTGCCAGTCCACGATCATCGCTTTGCCAGCGTCACCGCCCGCCGCCAGATCGAAAATTGTGTTGTGGCCGGACTCCGAGTTCAGGATGCGCTTCATCTGCTTCGGATCGACGGTAATGTTCAGCGGATCGAGCCCCGCGCCGTAGAGCACCGCCGGGACGAGTCCACTCTTGCGGATGCGGCGCGCGTCATTCTTGGTGCCGCTCTGGCGCGGCTTTGTTTCTACTTTGGTTTCAGGAGTTGTTGTAGCCATAATTTCGTTGTCCTTTACAAAAACAGTCTGCTGACGGATGTCTCTTCGTGAATCGACTGAATGGCGCTGGCGATCAAGCCGGCAATCGACAGTTGCCGGATCTTGGGTTCGTTGCGTCCCGCCTCCGTCAGCGGGATGGTGTTGGTCACTACCACTTTGACCAGCCCCGATTGTGAAATCCGCTCGATCGCCGGTCCCGACAGCACCGGGTGTGTGGCGCAGGCATACACCTGGCGCGCACCCGCGTCGAGCAACGCCTGGCTGGTCTTCACCAGCGTTCCGGCGGTATCAATAATGTCGTCGAGGATGACGCAGGTCCGGTCGTTCACGTCACCGATGACGTGCATGACTTCCGTGACATCCATTTCCACGCGGCGCTTGTCGACGATAGCCAACGCCGAATCCATTTTCTTGGCGAAGAAGCGCGCGCGCTCCACGCCGCCTGCGTCCGGAGAAACCACTGTCAGGTCGGGCAGGTTCAATTCCTTGAAATGCCCAACCAGAACCGGCGATGCGAACAAGTGGTCCACCGGAATATTGAAAAATCCCTGGATCTGCGGCGCGTGCAGATCAACGACCAGCGCCCTGTCAGCCCCTGCGGTCGTCAGCAGGTCAGCCACCAGCTTCGAACTGATCGGGACGCGAGGCCGGTCCTTGCGGTCCTGCCGGGCGTAGCCGAAATACGGAACCACCACCGTGATGCGGCGCGCAGAAGCGCGTTTCAACGCATCGATCAGAAGCAACAGTTGCAGCAAGTGCTCATTCACCGGATCGCACGTCGGCTGGATCAGAAAGACGTCGCCGCCGCGCACGTTCTCCAGGATCTGCACATACGTCTCGCCGTCTGAGAACTTGTCGATCCTCGTCTGTCCCAGCGGCAAGCCAAGCTTTTCGCAGACTTCCTTAGCCAGTGCGTCATTCGCGGTGCCGGAGAAAATCTTCCACTTGTCCTCGCCACGCGTACGCAATTGCACCTGCTTGGCCTTCGGGTCAGCGGCCGCCTGTTGCTTCTTGTCCGACGACTGCGCGACAGCCGTCGCAGTTTCGCTGGCTGCCGCCGGTTCCGCGATGCCGGGCTTTACGCCTGCTGCTTCCATGAGTTTTGTACCCCGCCAAACCTGGTTTGATTACAAGCTGGGTCGAAACTAGCAACTAGCGATTAGCAATTAGCTTTGGCTCTTTGGCTCTTTGCCTTTCGCATTTCACTTCAACTTCGAACTTCCGGATACCCGACGATACCTGGCAACTAAATTGGCTGGGCGGCTAGGATTCGAACCTAGACAAGTGCCTCCAAAGGGCACTGTCCTACCATTAGACGACCGCCCAATCGGCAACTGGTCACTGGTAATTGGTAGCTGGTAAAACGCCCGGAGCGACTTCGTGCGCTAGGCCAGTTACCAGTTACCAGTTGCCAGTTGCTTCCAATACTCCGCCCTTGCCAGCGTGCTCGTCGCCACCGCCGCATGTCCCGCGGCACTCATGCGCTGTGCGGCTGACTCTGCTTCGGCGGTCGACGCGAACAATCCGTACAACGTCGAGCCGGAGCCAGACAACGACGCATACTGCGCGCCTTCGCGCTCAAGCACACGTTTGACCTCACGAAGTTCGGGATACTCTGGGAAGACGACTCGTTCAAAGTCGTTTTCGATCCCGGTTCGGACGAGGTCGAGAAGCGGCGTCTCGGCCCGGTCCCCGCCACTCGCGGGAACACCGGATGCAGGTCGAACCTGCAAGGGGAAAACCTTCTCCAGCCAGGCAAATACACTTTGACTGAATGTGTTTATTGTACCTGTCGCGCTGGGAGCGGTCAATGCGGGCTGGTCCATACTGTCGGCGGCGGCGTTGATTGACTCGGCAGTCCCGATCGACTTGAGCATCGCGTCCCATTGCGCGAAGGCCTTAGGCGTTGACACCGCTACTGGCGGAGTGACCACCACCAGGTGAATCGGCGGAAGGTCTTGCAGGGCATAGACTTCCTGGCCGCGATCGACCCCAAGCACGGTCCCTCCGATCAGGAAAAGTGGGAGGTCGCTGCCAACTTCGGCGGCGATGCGAAGTTTCTCGTTGGAAGGAATCGAAACATGAAGCTCGTGCTCCAGGCCCATCATCGTTGCGATAGCGTTGGATGAAGCCGCTCCCATGCCTCCCTGCACCGGCAATTGTTTCGCGATCGTGATCACGACCCGGCCGCTCGCATTGCCCGCTCGCATCACCCGTTCCGCCACCTTGTAGCAAGTGTTGGTCGCGTCGCAGGGTACCTGCGGATCGCCGCAGCGAATCTCGATTCCGTCGCCGCGCTGCACTTCGACACACACGACATCATGCAGCGCGATGGTCTGATAGATGGTGCGCAGCTCGTGAAATCCGTCAGGGCGCGCCGCGCCGATCTTCAGTCCGAGGTTGATCTTCGCGAAGGAGCGGATGGCGATGGACATGAAGGGAGTGGTCAGTGGCTAGTGGCCAGTGGCTAGTGTAAAGCAACGTCAGTTTCGAGTTTCGGGTTTCGAGTTTCGAGCAGGCTGCTGTGAGTCTTACTTCGCGTGCTCCACGAATTCGTGCAGCTTGCCACCATCCACCACAAACTTGAACGTCCGCTTCGACGTTGTGATCTGGAAGTGGTTGTCGTCAGTCCATTCGATTTTCGCGTTGTAATCGACATCTACCGGCAGGCTCTCGCGCAACACATCTCGTTGTGGGCTGACCAACACAACATATCCGTCGTAGCTGGGGTATTCGGTTTCGGCAAACGAAACCCACTTGTCGTCGGGCGACCAGGTCAGGTAGCCGAGCACGCGATCGTAATAATGTCCGGTCTGCGGATTGACTGGCGGATAGACGATCTTGTCATCCGTATTGAAGCCGAGCCATGACAAATCGTCAGTCTTTTCCTTAGCATTCAGGTTGATTTCTCCCATGTGTCGTCGCGCAACATACCGGCGGTCATGCGACCAAGCGAAATCGAAGCCGCCGAAAAATTTCTGCAGGGTCTTTCCGGAGTTCGGATCGATCACCCAATAGATACAGTTCGCGTGCCCGCAATACCAGACGCCGATCCGACTGCTATCAATCCACTCGATTGCATCGACGATCGAGTCTTCCTCGGGTGTAAATTTCGCCAACGAACGACCGTCTGCATCCACAATCACAACCAGCATGGAGGACCGGAGTCCCTCGGGCACAGGCTTGCCATCCGGCACGGCGTAAACGACCCTATCGCCGCTGGGCGACGCCGCTATGGGCTCCTCGGCGAGCGCATCGTAAACCACCCTTCGCGGACCGGCACTCGTGTCCATCCAAACTTCGTGGTCCTGGATCCAGGCTTTGTACTTGGGTGGTGAATCGAGATCGGGAGACATCAGAGCGAACGCCAGAATTATCGGGATGAGCACGTGGGCAGCCGCATGATGGCCTAAAGCGCATTGTGAACCTGCTCGGGACGGCTGACAACCCGGAATTGACTGTCGGCCTCAAAATTTCTCCCGCATCGTTCACTTGCAATCCGCGACCTTGCCACGCAAAATGGAGCGGGGTGTTACCGGCAATCACCAATCCAATCGCGGCTGGCAGCCGTATCTGGGACAGCTATGCCATTTGAGGCGGGGCACATCATCGGCGATTACGAAGTGCTCGGGCCGCTCGGCTCCGGCGGCATCGGCGAGGTGTACCGGGTGCGGCACGTCATCTCGCAGCGCACCGAGGCCTTGAAACTGCTGCGCTCCGACCGCACCGGAGGCGAGTTGCCGCAGCGTTTTCTGCGCGAGATCCGGGTGCTGGCCAGCCTGTCGCACCTGTCCATTGCCCGGCTGCATACCGCGTTCAAGGTTGACGACCAAATCGCCATGGTCATGGAGTTCATCGAGGGCGAAGACCTGCATTGGAAGCTGAACAGCAAGTGGCCGGGCCGCGCGGCCGAGGGCATCGAATATATCTGCCAGGTGTTGTCGGCGCTGGAGTACGCTCACGCGCGCGACGTGATCCACCGCGACATCAAGCCCTCGAACATCATGATCACCGCCGACGGTAAGGCCAAGCTGCTCGACTTCGGCATGGCTTTCAAGTCGGCTGACGTCAGTGTGACCCGCACCGGCAACATCCTGGGCTCGGTGCATTACATGTCGCCGGAGCAGGTGCGCGGCGAGCGGGTGGATGCGCGCTCCGATCTGTACTCCACCGGCGTCACGCTCTACGAGATCATTACCGGACGCCGCCCGTTTGACGGCAAATCGGAGTATGAGATCATGACGGCCCAGTTGCGCGAGCAGCCGAAATGGCCGGGCGATATCGACGGCGCGATTCCCTACGGCCTCTCCACAACGCTCATGCGAGCGCTCGCCAAGAATCCTGAGGAGCGCATCCAGACCGCGTCCGACTTTCTCGCTGAGCTGACCCACATTTCCCTGGATGAAGCAGCGACCCTGCAGACCCTGGCGGTGAGGCCCGGCGCGCGCAGTTCGTTCTCCGACAGTGCCAAGGTCCCGTCTGGCACGCCGCCGTCAGGCAAGCCGGCATCGAACTCGCCGCAGTTGACCGGTAGCGTGTTCGAACCGTCCATCCTCGATTCGGTCAGCAAGGAACTCGCCGCCTACATCGGTCCCATCGCAAAAGTTGTGGTAAAGCGGGCAGCCGGGCGCTGCTCCTCGGTCGACGAGCTCTACGTCGCGGTAGCCGGCGAAATTGACTCGGAAAAAGACCGCTCCCGCTTTATGGCCAGCAAGAAGCGACGGGTGTGAAGGACCAGCCTACTGGTCCAGCATCTTCAGCGCCTTCGCCAGACTCACATGCATGCGATTGAACGACCGGGTCACGTCGGCAATCTCGTCTTTGCCCTGCACGTCCAGCTCCGGCAAATCGGTTTCTCCCTTGCTGATCCGGTCCGCGGCTGTAGACACCTTGTGCAGCGGTCGAATCACCAGGAGGTAGAGCGCTGCATCCATCGCGACAATGGTGACGACAAATGTAGCGATCAGGAAAAAGAGCAGCCGGCGATAGGCATCGTCGGCGACTCCCAGCGGCACGGACATGGGCACCGAGACAATCTGTGCCGTGATGATCTGGTTCAATTGCCAGCCAAAGCCGTTGGCGCTGCCGTATTTCTTAATCATCGCCGCTGGCGCTACGTCGGGTGTGCTGTGACATTGCAGGCAACTGGCGGCCACAGCGATCGGCTTAGCGAGGTACAGTTGGCGACCCGCGGGGGTGTCGCGCTCGCCCACGAGCTTCTTGTCGTCGGGATGGTCGGCGAAATAGCGGATGATGTCGGTCTCCCAGTCGTCGGCGCGGTCCACGAGATTCGTGGGGTTCAGCGTCGCCTCGCGGTACGCGTAGTTGGGGTAGGTCTTGCGGATGCTGTTGAAGATAGTAATCGCCGAAAACGCGGGCACGGTCTGCGGCAGGAAGTTGGTTTCGTGTTCCGGGTTCTTTAGCAGCAGCGGTTTGATCTGCTCGGAGGTGTAATCGCGAGTGGCGCGGGCGCTGGCCATCATTAGCTCGGCCTGCTGCAGCACCTGTTCGCGCGCGTTTTGCGTAAGAAAGCTGTAGGCCAGATGCGCGATGATGAAACCACCGGCGCCGAAAAATACGATCAAGATCAGATTGAACTTGGTGAGTAACTTCATGGATTTGTAGCAGGGTACACCGTGATGCAATTTGCTTGCAAAGGCAAAAGGGCATCTCTGTCGGTAGCACATGATATGTCCGGTTGAGATAGCACGTGATCTGTCCGCTTTGCAGGCGGCGAGAGTAGGAGACCATGCCAAGCATGGATTGCTACTCGAAGGCCGCGATGGAGCGGGCGATGAAAGTGCAAGAAGTGATCTTACGGGCCATGGCGAAGAAGCTCACCTGGTGGCAGGCGGCCGAGATCATCGGCATCAGCGATCGGTCGATGCGGCGCTGGCGGGAGCGACTGGAAGAGTTTGGCTACGACGGGTTGTTCGACCGGCGGCGGGGACAGCCTTCCCCCAAGCGAGTTCCTCTGGCCACGGTCGAGCAGGTCTTGGGGCTGTATCGGGATCGCTATTTCGATCTAAACGTACAGCATTTTCACGAGAAGCTGAGTGCCGAGCACCAGATCGATTTGAGCTACACCTGGGTGAAACAAGCTCTGCAGGGAGCCGGACTGGTAGCGCGGGGCCGCAAGCGCGGGGTGCATCGTAAGCGGCGGGAACGCCGTCCGCTGCCGGGCATGCTGTTGCACATCGACGGCAGCCGTCATCGCTGGTTCCAGGACGAGCGCTGGTACGACCTGATCGTCATCCTGGATGACGCGACCAGCGAGATCTACTATGCGCAACTGGTGGAGGAAGAATCGACGGCGACGGTGATGGCCGGGTTGCGGGAAGTCATCGAGCGCAAGGGATTGTTCTGCGCCTTGTACAGCGACCGGGGCAGCCATTTTTGGCTGACGCCGAAGGTAGGAGGCAAGGTCGATCCCCATCGCTTAACGCAGGTGGGACGGGCGCTGCGCGAGTTAGGAGTGCAGATGATCCCGGCCTACTCGCCGCAGGCGCGGGGCCGTAGCGAGCGCAGCTTCGGGACCTGGCAGGGACGGCTGCCACAGGAGCTGCGGCTGCACGGGATCACCACGCTGGAAGCGGCCAATGGGTTTCTGCGGGATGAATACATCGCCGAGTTCAATGGTCGTTTTCAGGTGGCGCCGGCGCAACGCGGTAACGCGTTTCTCCCGTGCCCCCGCAAACATCTGGACCTGGTCTTCTCCCTGCAGTTTGAGCGGACGGTAAATCGCGACAACACCGTCAGTTTTCAGAACCTGCAGCTACAGATTGAGCGGGTGCAGTGGCGAGGGACGCTGGCCGGCTGCAATGTCATGGTGCACCGGCACCTGGACGGGAGCATCAGCCTCACCCACGGGCCGCATCGGCTGGGACGTTATAGCGCCCAAGGCGTGGCCTTCAGGTCAACCCAAAACGCGGCGGCAAGCGCTGTGGAAAAGACGCACCGTGGAAAAGTCAAACAACCGACTTTTCCCCCGCGCTTGGAAATCCCGCCCAGAGCGCGGGATTCCCACTTTCCCACAGCGACGACGGCGGGTATATGAGTAAACCCAAAACCAAAACCGGACATTTCACTTGCTATGAAAAGCGGACATTTTGACTTGCTACGAACAAGGCAAAAGGGCATCTCACGGGACTGGCTGGAAATGCAACTCATCCTCTTAACATCGCGGCCACTTTTGCGTGAGCGCAAACTGCTTGTTGGAAACTCCAACCCGACTCAAGTTGAGTAAGGGGAAATGCGGTGCGTTCGAAAAATCTCCACCATGTTTGTTGGCTGCCTTGGTAACCTGACTCAGACTTGGACTAACACAACATCATGAAGAGCCTGATCAATCCCGGCCGGCTTTTATTCGCCATTCCGATGATGGCATTTGGCATTCAACACTTGATTTTTGCCGCCACCGGTACTGGTCTCGGACCTCCCTGGACGCCGGAATACCACCTCTTCGCTTACGTTCTTGGAGCCGCTTTCATCGCCGCCGGTGTGAGTCTCGCGGCTGGCTGGCAGGTGCGATGCGCAGCGATCTTGGTGGGCCTCATCGCTTTGGTGCGCGTCATAATTTGCTACGCGCCCAGACTGGCGTCCAGCCCGCGCGATCCCGGTCCGTGGACAAGCGGCTTTGAGCTTCTCGCGATGTGCGGTGCCAGCCTGGTGCTGTCCGCGACGTTTGCGAACCGGCGCTCTCGCTCCGGGCGCGGCGGCTCGCTGTTGGAAGTAGGCCGGTTTCTCTTTGCTGTTTCGCTGCTGGTTTTCGGCATACAACACTTGATGTACGGAGCATTTGTCGCCACACTCATCCCGAAGTGGATTCCGGGCCACCTGTTTTGGGCCTATTTCGTCGGCGGCGCGTTTATTGCGGCGGCGCTGGCAATCGTCAGCGGCAAGGTAGGGCCACTGGCGGCAACTCTGCTGGGAACCATGTTCTTCCTCTGGGTGATGATGCTGCACGCCCCGCGCGTTGTAGGTGCCCTCCACAACGCGAACGAATGGACCAGCCTTTTCGTCGCCCTGGCAATGAGTGGTGGCTCGTGGATTGTGGCGGGTGCGCTGTCTGGAAGGGATTAGGAGACGTAGTTGTTTGGCCGCGAAAAAAGGCCCCGCCGAATCGCGGGGCCATCTAAAACAAAAGCTCTCTCTAGTTCCGGCTGCGGAACTTCGTGAGCAACCGGAGTATCTCGAAGTACAGCCATACCAGCGTGATCATCAGCGCGAAACCGCTGTACCACTCCATGTACTTGGGAGCGTTGAAGCGAGCGCCCTGCTCGATTAGGTCGAAGTCGAGCACCAGATTCATCGCGGCGACGCCCACCACCACCAGGCTGAAGATGATTCCGATCGGCCCAGAGCCGTTGACGGCGTTGAAGCGAAATCCGAAGAAGCTCAACACAAATTGTATGAGGTAGAAAACCGCGATGCCGCCAGTCGCCGCTACGATGCCGAGGCGCAAGTTGTCAGTGACCTTGATCAGGCCGGAGCGATACGCCAGCAACATGACGATCAGCGTGCCGAAGGTCAGCGAGACCGCCTGGATGGCGATGCCGTGATAGCGCATCTCGAACATGGCCGAGACGCCGCCCAGCAGCAGGCCTTCGAGCAGCGCGTAGATCGGCGCGGTGATCGGCGCCCACTGCTTCTTGAAGATGGTGACCATGGCGACGATGAAACCGCCAATGCCGCCAACCGCCACCAGCGGAGCCATAGCTCCCATGGCTTCTTCTGGCGATGGTGCGGCGAAGAATTTGTTCCAGGTAAACGCGGCGCTCGCCACACATAGCAGCACCAGGATGCCGGTCTTGTTCACGGCACCGGAAATAGTCATCCCTTCGCCAAGGCTGCTTTCGACGGTGCGAAATGTGTCCTGGCCCAGCGCGGGATTCGAAGTTCTCATCAACTGCGGCATTGCACTTTCTCCTTGGGATCGCTCATTAGATGATGGGAATGGTTTGTTGGATGTACATGGCCATTGTATCCGGCGCCGGCGGCCAGCGAAGGCGTATAGAACCGTCGGCCTCTAGAACAACGTGTCCTGTCCGGCAATGCTCGCCGTTCCTGGCCGCTTGATGCCGAAATGCTGATACGCAAGATGCGTGGCGACACGGCCGCGCGGAGTGCGATCCAGAAAGCCAATCTGGATCAAGAACGGCTCGTAGATTTCCTCGATGGCGTCGGCCTCCTCCGCCAGCGATGCGGCCAGCGTGTTCACGCCGACAGGTCCACCCTGGTACTTCTCGATAATGGTCAGCAGCAGCTTGCGATCGATCTCGTCGAAGCCGTAGCGATCCACCTCCAACATCTCCAACGCCTTTTGCGCTGTGGGTTTGTCAATCTTGCCCGTGCCCCGTACCTGCGCGTAATCACGCACGCGCCGCAACAAGCGGTTGGCGATGCGTGGTGTGCCGCGGCACCTCGTCGCAATCTCGATCGCCGCAGGCTCGTCGATGGCGACACCGAGAATCTCAGCTGAGCGCTCCAGGATGACCTGCAGATCGGCGTGGGTGTAGAACTCCAAACGCAGCACGATGCCGAAGCGCGAGCGCAGCGGCGCCGATAACAACCCGGCGCGCGTGGTGGCACCGATGAACGTGAACGGCCTCACCTCGATGGTGTGGGTGCGCGCCGATGGTCCCTGCCCGATGATGATATCGAGCTTGTAATCCTCCAGCGCGGAGTAGAGCAGCTCTTCGAGCACTGGTTGCATGCGGTGCACTTCGTCGATGAACAGCACCTGCTTCTCGCGCAGGTTTGTCAGCACCGCCGTCAGGTCACCCTTGATCTGCAGCGTCGGGCCCGACGTTTGTTGAAACGCCGCGCCCAGTTCGTTGGCGATGATGTTGGCCAGTGTCGTCTTACCCAGTCCGGGAGGCCCGTAGAGCAGTACGTGATCGAGCGCCTCACCGCGCGACTTCGCGGCCTGGATGGCGACCTCGAGATTCTCTTTGACCTTGTTTTGTCCAATGAACTCGCGCAGCCGCTGAGGACGCAGCTTTAACTCAAACGAAGCGTCATCATCGACCGGTGCGGCCGAGACAATGCGCTCGCGATCCAGACTGTCCTTGGGAAAAACCACGATGCGGCGATGGTAAAGCGAAAGGGGAGCGGTGCGCAATGCACACGCGGGCACTAGGGTTTCGTCATGGATTGACCACACGGTTCACAGGCTGACTGCGTGACGGCCAAGCGAACGGTGAACTTCATTTCCTGGATGTCGGCCTTCTCGCCCGGCTTCAGGTTCCCCAGCGTCAGATCGGTGATCTCCAGAACTCCGGTGCCATCCCGCGTGGCGGCTTCAAATTCGGCCTGCGTTGCGTTCTCAGGTATGGGCATGCAAGTGCCGAACTTCGGCGAGAAGAAGAACTCTCTGTGTTCGTCGGGCGCGTTCACGTCTCCGGTGTTCGGCCCCGTATTGGCTTCATTCCTGAAATGCCAGCCCTCGATGTCGATCGGATTAGGGACGAAGTGTCTCGGCGGAGTGAGGTTGGCCGGGTGGTGATGCTGGCCCTGGGCAATGTCGATTGTCCAGCCGTATTGCATCGGCTCAAGGGTGAAAACGAATCCACCGAATGGCCGGGAAAATGTCTCGCCCTTCTTGATGACCCCGCTGAAGGTATAGGGGCCGGCCTTACAACTCGACGCAGGAGTCGCATGCGTTGACCTGCGCAGCGGATGCGGCGTTTGGGATGGACTCCGAGCAGTCAATAGCAACACCACGAGCAACGTAATCGTCAGTGTGCGTTTCGACAAAGCTAGGCGCTCTTCGCGCGCTTGGCGAGGTAATGCTGATCAAGGGCTTGGCGGACCAGGGTCTTGATCACCGCCTGCCGACTAATGTTTAAGTCTGCGGCGGCTTGGTCAAGTTCCTCCAACATGGCGGCGGTAAGGTCGAGGTTCACGCGTTGAATGGGCTGAACCATGCGGCCCTCAGACTTGAAGAACGCGGCGACGCTCTTGCCTTTGTCAGCCATACGAGCGATTTGTTCCGCCGAAACTGGCTTGTCGGTCTTACGAGTTTTCTCCATACAACCGAACCTCTTCTTTTGTTGATTTCCAGAGGGTGACGAAGTGCAAGATCTCGCCCTCTTCGTCTTCCCGAATCTCGAATATCACCGAGTACAGCCGGTCTCCCACCCAACCGATGGCACGATACTGCTCGGGAACATCGTATCGCTGGTCAAGCCAGTAAGGCCTATCGAACAGTTCCCGGACTTCCTCAAACCCGATGCCGCGCTTTGGGTTCGCCCTCAGGCGCCGGCTCTTGCGGACATCGAAGCTGAACCGCATATGTATAACTGTTATACCACATTGCAAGGTAGTAGCAGCCCAGCAATTCGGTTACGGTTTCACCACTCTTAATTGATTTGGATTATTGTGCTGCGTTCGCCTCTCCCATAGTTTCATCCCAAACGTTAGTCAGTTGTTCATGGAGCGGTCGGCGAGGGGAAGTCGGCCGCCTTCCGTGATCCGCTGCTGGGGTCCAATAAATCTCTATCTGGGGTTGTAGTTTGATGAGACGCATCCTTTTATGCCTTGCGGCATTGCTGTTCGCCATGCCAGGGGTTGGGCAAGATCTGGGTTCCGCGGTGCTCAGCGGCGATGTTACTGATCCCGCCGGAGCCGCTGTCGTCGGCGCAGAAGTAACTGCAACCAGCAAGGGCACTGCTGTCGTGCGCACCGCGACCACCAACGGAACCGGCCACTTTCTGCTGAACCAGTTGGCACCGGTTGACTACAGCATCAGTATTACGTCGAAAGGCTTCGGCCCCACCGTCACCCAAGTTCAATTGGAAGTCGGGCAACAACAAAGCCTCAAGATCAAGCTGCAGATGCAGACGGCTCAGACGACCGTCGACATTAGTGCCGCCGACGCCGGTCCGCAGGTCAACACGACGTCATCGCTGGTGGACGGCGTGATCAGCTCGCAGCAGATCGATTCGCTCCCGCTCAACGGCCGCAACTTTATGGAGCTGTCGTTGCTGGTTCCGGGCAACGCGCCGGCGCCGAATTTCGATCCCACCAAGGCAGACACCGTCGTGATCTCGACCGACGGGCAGTTAGGCCGCGGCGGAAACGTGACCATCGATGGCGCCGACAACAATGACGACACGGTCGGCGGCATGCTGCACAACGTGCCGGAAGACGCAGTGCAGGAGTTCCAGATCGCCTCCAACCAGTATTCGGCAGCGCTGGGACGCTCAGGCTCGGCGGTAGTGAACGTGGTCACCAAGTCGGGAACCAACCAGTATCACGGCACGGCAGCGATCTTCGCCCGCGACCAGAGTCTGCAGGCCGCATCGCCGCTGGTCGACCCTTCGCTCGGCACTCCGCCATTTCGGCGCGAGCAGTACGCCGGCTCGGTAGGCGGGCCGGTCATCAAGAACAAAGCTTGGTTTTACACGGCATTCGAGTATCGCGATCAAATGGGCGGTGTCCTGGTGGGAACGCCCGATCTGAACACGGACACGATCATCAAGAGTTTCGTGTCCGCGCCTGCAATCGACGTGATGGGCACCGTCCGCGGCGACTGGCAGATCAGCAATCAAGACGCTCTCACCATGCGCTATTCGATTGAGCAGCTCGGCGCGACCGGCGCCAGTTCGCTGGACCGCGCTCTCGGTTCAGCATCGCAGCGGCAGGTGCTGCAGAACAACTTCCAGGCATTTGTTGCCAGTTGGACGCGCGTCATCACGCCGAACCTGCTCAATCGCTTCAGCTTCGCGGAAAACAATTTCATCAACACCACTAACCCAGTGACGAACCAGCCGCAGATCGACCTGCCCAGCCTGCAGGAAGGAGCATCGTTCCGCGTGCCGCAGGAGACCAAGCAGAATCGGTTGCAATTCTGGGACACGGTGGACTGGTCGCACGGCAAATACAACTTCAAGTTCGGCGCCGAAGTGCAGCATGTAGCCGCCGACTTTTACCTCGGCGTGTTTCAGCAGGGACGTATCGAGGCCGTGGAGAATTTCCCCGACTTCGATCGCAATGGCGACGGCGTGGTCAACTACGACGACCTGTTATTCGCGGTCACGCTGCGTAGCGCGTATCCGACGCAGCCGCTGGTGTTGCCCAACGACAACAACAACTATCTCGCATTCTTCGCACAGGACGACTGGCACGTGACGCCGCAGCTCATGCTGAATCTGGGATTGCGTTACGACCTCGATACCAACTCAAAAGACATCAGCTACTACAGCCAGATCAATCCTCTGGCACAGCCGTTTCTGCACGGCAATCGCGGCAAGGATGCCAACAACTTTGGACCTCGTATCGGCTTCAACTGGGCCAATCCTCAGGGCAACATCAGCGTGCACGGCGGTTACGGCATCTACTATGACCGCATCACACTCGAAGTCATGTCGCTGGAACGCGGCCTCAACGGCACCTCGCTGCCCATTGAAGTCCGTGCGGGCAATGCCGTCAGCGGCCCCAATGGTCCGGTTTACCTCGATCCCAATGGGTTCTTCTTGCCGGGCGCGCCGACGCTGGCCAATCCGTTCACGGGTTTCATCTTCCCGGGCGCCGGCGCCGGTGGAATCAACATCATCGACAACGCCATGCAGAACCCCTCGGTGCAGCAATTCAACTTTGGAATCCAGTATGAGTTCACCAAGAACTGGGTGGTGCGCGCTGACGGCATCCACGATCTGGGAAC
The DNA here is from genome assembly GCA_963699185.1 of uncultured Acidobacteriaceae bacterium. Taxonomy (GTDB): domain Bacteria; phylum Acidobacteriota; class Terriglobia; order Terriglobales; family Acidobacteriaceae; genus DASRAA01. Next base: position 5,787,342 of record OY969419.1, read on the forward strand.
GCACTTCATCCTCGGAGTGCCGATTGGACAGGTCTACAACCCGGTGGTCGGCGGGCCTGATGTCATTAAGAACCTGGAATCCAGTGTCAACACGCACTACGACGCGCTGTTTCTTACGGTCGATCACCGCTTCTCCAACCACTACCAGTTCCACGCCGCTTACACGCTGTCGAAGTCTCTGAACTATGCAAACGATGACCAGATCCCCTTCGGCAACGGGCCTATCGATCCGCTGAACCTGCACCGCGAGTACGGTCCTACGCCCAACGACCAGCGCAACCGCCTGGTGCTATCAGGAACGGTGGACGCGAAGTGGGGGATCCAGATTTCGCCGCTGTGGACGCTGGCCTCCAGCGTTCCCATGGACATCATGCTGCCCGACGGCAGCACACGCATACCGCAACTCGGCCGCAACGCAGGTTGCCGCCAGTTCAGCAACGGGGCGCAGCTGGACAAATTCATCACGCAGCTCAACGTCAACGGTGGCGAGGGCGGAACGCCTCTGCCGCTGGTCGACCCCAATGTGAGCTTCTGCAACAACTTCAATTCGTTTGACCTGCGGCTGGCAAAGCAGTTCCGGCTTGGCGAGCGCGCGTCGTTGCAGTTGATCGGCGAAGTCTTCAACCTGTTTAACACCACCAATATTCTCGGCGTGTCGAACACCAACTACTCGGGTTATGCCAACACGCTGGTTCGCGAGAGTGATGTTCCCACCGATCCGGGCTACCTGAAATCATCGTCGTTCGGGGCACCAGTCACGACGGCGGGTGGCGTGTTCGGTTCCGGAGGACCACGGGCGTTCCAGCTTGCATTAAGATTTAGCTTCTGATGCAGCAATCGACAACACATACGGCGGAGCCACCAACCCGGTTGCGCCGCGAACTGGGTCTGGGGTCGGCGGCTGCTGCGGTCGCGGGAGAAGCCATCGCGGTGGGCATTTTTCTGACCCCCGCCGGCATGGCGAAATTGTTGGGATCGCCGTTCTGGTTGCTGTTCGTCTGGCTGCTTATGGGAGCCATGACCATGGCTGGAGCGCTCTGCTTCGGCGAGTTGGCGGCACGCTATCCCGAGGCCGGAGGAATCTACATCTATCTGCGCGAAGCCTACGGCGAGCGCATCGGTTTTCTCTACGGGTGGATGAGCATGCTGGTGATGGACCCTGGCGTCACGGCGGCGCTCGCCGTGGGCATGGCCACCTATGCATCGTTCATCCTTGGATGGAGTCCGACAGTTGCGAAACTGATGGCCATCCTGTCGATCGCGGTCGTTTGCGCCCTGAACATGATCAACACCCGCCTGGGGGCAGGATTTCTTCGTTACATTACCTGGCTTAAGTTCGCGATTCTCGCGATGCTGGTGATTTGGGCGCTGGTGTTCCGTCTGGGATCGTGGTCCCATTTTGTTCCCTTCGTCGCTCAGCGCAGCGGATCTACTCCACTGCTGCCGGCACTCGCAGGAGCGCTGGTGGCGGCGTTCTATTCCTATGGCGGGTGGTGGGACGCGACCAAGATCGCCGGCGAAGTGAAAAACCCGGCGCGCACTTTGCCGCGCGCATTAGTTCTTGGCGTTCTCGGTGTGATCGCGGCATACGTGCTGGTGAGCGGCGTCTTCCTCTACCTGGTTCCGTTGGATAGCGTCACCAACGATCAGACATTCGTGGCGCAAGCGGGCGCGATTCTCTACGGACGCACCGGCGCCAATCTGCTTGCAGGCGCTGTGGTCATTTGCGTGGCAGGTAGCCTGGCGGCGCTGATCATGCTTTGTCCGCGCGTCTATTACGCCATGGCGCGCGATGGAGTGTTTCTTCACTCCGTTGCGCAACTTCATCCTGTATTCGGCACGCCCGTGCGCGCCATCGCGATCCAGGGAGTCATGGCTTCGCTGCTGGTGGGACTGGGCGCCTTCGACCAGATCCTGGGATATTTTCTGTTCGCCGCCGTATTGTTTATCGGGCTCACCGTCAGTACGCTCTTCATGTTTCGCAAGCGCAAAAGCGGAGCGGTGGTGACCGTTAAGACCCCCGGCTATCCGTTCACGCCTTTGGCATTCCTCGCCATGGTGGCGCTGCTGCTGGCGGTTTTCATGATGCACTCTCCGCGACAGGCCTTGCTGGGATGCGCTGTGGTGCTGTTGGGAATTCCGGTGTATGCACTCATTCAACGTGGACACCAAGCGCGGCTGGCAACGGCTGCAGCAGAGGCTGAGATTGCGATGGACGAACAATGAATAACGAAACCAAATTTGCCGAAAATATCAACGAGCCGGTGATTCCTCCCGCAGTTGAAGGTCAAGCGCCTCCGCCGCCCAAGATCCGCATCATCGAAGACGCCGACGCCGTAGGCGATACGCTCGCGGCCTACGACTACTGGCGTGCCGGCTCCGGCCGATCCCAGGTACCTGGCATTATCAAGTGCTTCGGTTCGCGTCCCGACTTTCTGCGCCAGGTGGTGGATTTTTCCAACACTGTTCACTTTTCCGAAGGTCATCTCGTGCGGCGGCACAAGGAGATGATCGCCAGCTACGTCTCCTACCTGAACCGCTGTCCGTATTGACTGGACAGTCACGCTTACTTCCTGCGGGTCCAGGGAGCCAATGATCAAACGGTTGCGGCGATTCTCGAAGGCAAGGTCGACGAGGCTGACCTGACACCGGCGGAGCGCGCCCTGATGGAATACGCGAAGATCGTTACGGAGGCCGCGTCCCGCTCGACCGCCGCCGACGTTCAGCGCCTTCGCAATCATGGCTGGAGTGAAGACCAGATCTCCGAGGCGGTCTACATCATCGCCATGTTCGCCTTCTTCAACCGCGTTGCCGATGCCTTCGGAGTGCCCGCGCAGCACTATCTCCAACTCGGAAAAATGACACCCTAGGTGTGCGAAGGCGGGGACGATTCCGACCTCGCAAAACTTTTCATATTTGCCGCGACAAAAACCGGCCAGCCTCATCCAAGTAAATCGGCGCGTCTCAAGAGCGTCTTTGTCAGCGCGTAACGCTATTGTCGAGCAGGTGCATGCACGAGAGAGCATTGACCCATGAATCGCCGACGATTTCTCACCGCGCTGTTCGGAGCTATGCTCGCCTGGAAGGCCACAATGTTCGATGCCAACGCTAAATCCGCAGGTCCGGTCATTGTCGAAGCCGGGCGTCGCGTGGACGCTCCCGACGCGGAGTCCCCCCGCTTTCCACCGTCAAACGCAAACAAGGTTCGGGAGCGCATTCAGCAACTTTTTAGCCGCGAAAAGCCCATCGCTTTTGTCGGTTCAGCCGCCTGTGGCGCCGACCTGCTCGCCCTCGATGTGGCGGGAGATATGCAAGTACCTCGCTACGTGCTGCTGCCATCGCCGCCTGAAGAATTCCGCAAGTCGTCAGTCACCGACCGGCCCGGCAACTGGGGCGAGCTTTATGACAACGTTTTGAAGACCGCGAAGGTCGAGATCCTGAAGCTGCCGGACGGAGACGAGGGTTACCTGCAGACTAACCTGAAGCTCCTGGACCGCGCCGAGGCGTTAGCTCGCGAACACGATACCTCTACAGCCGCGTTAGTCATTTGGAACAAACAATCGCGAGGACCTGACGACGTGACCGCACATTTTCTTGCCGAGGCCGAGCTTCGGAAAATTCCCGTGATAGAAATCTTCACGCTATAACAGCAACGTCGAGAACCGGCAACGGGCTGCCCAATCTTCACGCGAACACGACTCGTTGGCGCGACGAAACCCGGACAATCCTGGCGCAGCACAGGTATCATTTTCGCATCATCTATGAAGAACCTCGGCATACTTCTCTCCGGACGGGGATCGAACTTCGAGGCCATCGCCGACAACGTTGCGTCAGGCAAGCTCGACGCAAACATCGCTGTCGTGATCTCCAACAAGGCGGACGCACCGGGAATTGAGTCGGCCCGGCGGCGCGGACTCAAGGCGTTGGTTATTCCGTCGAAGGCAGCGGCGCGCGAAGAGCACGACCGCGCGGTGGCCGATGCTCTGCGCGAGCACCAGGTCGACATGGTCTGTCTCGCGGGATACATGCGTCTGCTGTCGCCGTGGTTCGTGCAGCAGTTTCCTAACCGCATCCTCAACATTCATCCCTCGCTGCTGCCCGCGTTCCCCGGACTCGATGCGCAGAAACAGGCCTTCGACTACGGCGTGAAGGTCACCGGCTGCACCGTACACTTTGTGGACGCCGACCTCGATCACGGCGCGATTATCTTGCAGACACCTGTTCCGGTGCTCGACACCGACGACCACCACACGCTGGCGGCGCGCATCTTGGAGCAGGAGCATATCGCCTATAGCGACGCGATCAAAGTTGTGCTGGAAGGCAAGTATCACATTGTGGGACGAAGGATCGTCAGGGAGTCATAGGGCTTATGTACTCCCACCCGATCGGAGAGGTCTAAAGAAATGCAAGCCGAGGCAAACACTGCGGATGCCAACCTGGAACGCACCCGCGCCTACCTGCGCGCCATCGAAAACCGCGTCAGCGAGGAAGATCTAGCGTCGTTTTTCTCTCCCGTCGTCGTCGAGCAGTTCCCTAACAGGTTAGTGCCGAAAGTTGTGAAATCGAGCCTGGCGGACATAAAACGCGAGTCAGCGAAAGGAAAGAGGTCTGTCCCGCGGCAGACTTACACGGTGCGCAATGCGGTGGCTTCCGGCGATTGGGTCGCTCTTCAGGTGGATTGGGAGGGACTACCGGCCATTCCCGTAGCTGGTCTCGAAGCGGGAGCAACCATGCGCGCCTATTTCGCCATGTTCCTTCACTTCCGCGACGGCAAGATCGTGCATCAGAGCAATTACGACTGCTTCGAGCCATGGTGAGTCGACCTGATTCACGGTCATGTTAAAATGACTATGGTCATGGAGATGTGGTCATGAACAAAAAGGCAACGGTAAAAAAGAAGAAGACGAAGGCGGCGAAGGCCGCCAGCAGCCTCAGGCAGATGGCTGCGGGCGAGTTTAAGGCCAAATGTCTCCGCGTCATGGACGAAGTGAAGGAAACCGGAAGGCCGTTAGTGGTCACAAAAAGAGGCGAGCCGGTGATCAAAGTCGTGCCCATCGGTAACGGGAGAAAGAAGAAAGACAACTTCTTCGGCAGGCTCGAAGGGATCATCGAGATAGTTGGCGACCCCGACGACCTCGTGAAGCCAATATTTCCATTGGAAGACTGGGACATGCTGAAATGATCTTGCTGGACACCCACGTACTGGTGTGGCTGCAGCGGGAACCGCGAAAGCTGTCCAAAACGGCGGAATCGGCAATTCGCCGCGCACAGGCACGCGATGAGCTTGCGATTTCGGCAGCTACTCTTGTCGAGTTAGCGCGACTTATTAGTCATGGTCGCATTAAATCGACGGGCACGATTGAGTTTACGATTCGGCAGTTTGTGGCAGGCGTTGAACTAGTGCCGGTCAGCGTTGAAGTTGCGACCTTAACGGCTCACTTCCCGTCCGACTTTCCCGCCGACCCAATGGATCGCATTATTGCCGCCACCGCTCGCGCCGAAGGTATCCCGCTGGTAACAGCCGACGAGCGAATACGAGCCTGCCCACTCGTGAAGACCGTCTGGTAATTCGCGCAGTCCTTGCTGCTACATCTCGTAATGGAGCAGCGAGTACACGTCGTAGTCCTTCAGCTTGTCGCGGCCCTTCAGGCCGTCGAGTTCCACTACAAAGCTGAGGCCGCAAACTTCGCCGCCCAGCGACTTCACCATTTCGGCGGCCGCGCGAGCGGTGCCTCCGGTGGCCAGCAGGTCGTCGCAGATAAGCACCCGCTGTCCTGGCGCGATAGCGTCTTTGTGAATCTCCAGCGTATCGCTCCCGTATTCCAAGTCGTAGGTCCACTTCAGCGTTTCTGAAGGCAGCTTCTTGGGCTTGCGCACCGGAACGAACCCAGCGTTCAGCCGATAAGCCAGCGCTGGGCCGAAGATGAATCCGCGCGCTTCGATGCCCAGCACTAGGTCAACGTCCTTGCCGATGTAGTACTCGGTGAGTGCGTCGATGAGGCGGGCAAAGCCCTTGCGGTCTTTCAGCAGCGTGGTGATGTCGTAAAACAGAATGCCGGGCTTGGGAAAATCGGGAACTTCCCGGATGAGTTGCTTCAGGTCGTTACAGTTCTCCGTGGTGGACGACATGAGTTACCAGGCTCCTTCGATGCCAAATGATTTCGCTTCGAGAAATGGGGCGGGCGACACCGCGACTTCGTCCACGCGCGCGGCACGCGGACCTTCGCGCAGGCGGCCATGCAGAGTGTTGAGTTGCTCGCGCGTGCCTGTGGCCATCACTTCCACGCTGCCGTTATCGCGGTTGCGCACCCAACCCGTGATGCCCAACTGCGCCGCCTCCCCCTCCACAAACCAGCGGAAGCCGACGCCCTGCACACGTCCAGAGACCAGATATCGGCGGGTTTCGCGATCGTCGCTCATGAAAGGCAACATTCAAGATAAACGGCTGAGCGGGCCGCCGCAACCGCTGCACGCAAGCGATACGGGCAGGGGCACTTTCGTATTGCCCCGAACGATGATATGGTTCTCATGCGCTCTTCGCCCTTCTCAGTGCGACAAAAAAGGGCAAATCATTTGCCGAAAAGACGGAGGAAGAAACGTTATGCTGCACACCAAAAGAGCCGTATGTTTGCTCGCATCCCTATTTTTGATTGGCGTCACCCTGCCCGTGTGGGGTGCCAGCAAGGCCGACGATGAAGAAACCATCCGCAATGCCGCCACAGTCTTGCAGGCTATGCTTTCAAGTGACCAGGTTCCCCGCAGCGTACTGGAGAAGGCTGATTGCATCATCATTCTTCCCAGCGTGAAGAAATTCGCTGTAGGCATTGGCGGAACCGGTGGACGCGGCCCCATCTCGTGCCGCGAGGGCAATGGCTATACCGGTAGGTGGTCACCGCCCGCGATGTACACCATTGGCGGCGCCAGCGCCGGTTTTCAGATCGGCGGCAAGTCCAGCGACATCGTGATTGCCGTCATTGCGAACACCGCCGTGGACAAGGTGCTGAACGGCAAAGTGAAGGTGGGCTCCGATGTCAGTGCCGCTGCTGGCCCAGGCGCATCAGCCGGCACCATAGGCAATACAGCCGACATGTTGACCTATTCCCGATCCTCGGGAGTCTTTGCCGGTGTTTCGCTCGACGGCGCCTCGCTTGAGTCCGACACCAGTGCCAACGAGCGGCTGTACGGAAAGCCGGCCACTGTCAGGGAGATCGTGTCCGGCAGTGTGAAGCCCACGCCTGCTGGTTCGTCTCTGGCTTCTCTCCTTGATAGCAAGGCAGGGAAACACGTCGAGTAAGAAGCCGGGCGGGCACAACTCCTGAGCTAATGGCCGATCCAATCGAAGGGCGTAGATGGTCTACGCCCTTCGAAGGTAGCTACTGCTCGATGAAAGCCGTGTGCTGACATTCTTTCTTGAGGAAGTCCGGGTCTCAGCCACGAATGCCAATGCAGAAGTACTGCTGGATGGCCTGGTTCCCGCTCCAGTTTACGGACAGGAACCAGGATTCCCTCCCTGCAATCGGCGCTTTGGCAGCCGCCGAGGCGACTACATGCGCTTTGGCGATATCTTGTTCAGCATCTCGACTAACAACTTGGCATTAGCTGGGACCGCAACATCTCCCCGTATGATCTCCACGGCATCAACCGTTTTACCGTACAGTTGTTGGTCGGCCTTGTTGTCGGCGCCCATGGTCGCGCTACCCAACGACGCGCCCGCAAACAACCCTTTTGTCTGCGAATAGGTCAGGATATCGATCTTGGGGTCATTAAAGCCGTTGGCTTGGGCCCCGGCTGGTCCCGCGGCAGCAGTCGCGTTGGTGCCTAGTTTCAGATCACCATTGAGCACTTTGTCCGCGCCAGTCTCGGTCATCACCAGCAACACGTAATCGGTTGAGGTACTGCCCAATTGCGCCCCAAGACTGTTCGTGTCGAGGGTATACATGACCGGTGCGCCCCAGTTGCCGTCCATCGTTTTGCCGCTGCGGCAGATAAGCACACCCCGACCGTAACCTACACCTACTCCCACGCCCACTCTTTTTACACCCGGATAGACAAGGACGCACGCCGCCTTGTCGAGAAGACCTCTTGGTATTCCATTGGGCTTGTCGAGAACGTTGGTAAGCACCGTGGTCGACTCGGCTATACGCTTGTCTAGTTTGTCTTGGGCAACAGCGGAAAGCACCAGGGTAAGGCACATTGCAACTAGCACCAGCTTCTTCATGTCTTAGACCTTTCTTGGAGCGAATGTCTTCGTTAGCCAATCCGCGCTGCCAACCAGCGACTTGGTTCAGCGCAGCCAGCGAAATTAAGCCTGTGGATTGGAACGCGGGGATAGTACCACGAAAATGCCAAAAATTCCCTATCGAAGATACTTCCCCTGCCTAGGCCCGCGACAAATAAGCCCCTTCAGACGTGTCCACCCGGATCTTCTCGCCCTCGTTGATGAACGGCGGCACCTGCACCACCAGCCCCGTCTCCGTCTTGGCTGGCTTGGTAACGCTGCTGGCCGTGGCCGACTTCAGTCCCGGCTCGGTTTCGACGATCGTGAGGTCCACAGTCTGCGGCAATTCAACTCCCACAGGCTTGTCGTTATAGAACTCGACCGAAATCTGCAGATTGGGCGTCAAGTAATCGACCGCATCGCCGAGCACATCCTTGCCCAGGTGAAGCTGCTCATAGTTCTCGGTGTTCATGAAGACGTGATTATCGCCGTCCTGATAGAGGTATTCCATCTGCACCTGGTCGACTGTGATTTTGTCGATGGCATCGCTGGAGCGGAAGCGGTGTTCGAACATGGCTCCGGTGCGCAGGTTGCGCAGCTTGGCCTGGATGAAAGCGCGAAGATTGCCCGGCGTGCGGTGCTCGACGCTGAACACCGAGTGCAGGTCGTTGTTGTGCTTGATGACCATGCCCGGACGCATTTGTGTGGCTGGAATCGACACTCGTGGAACTCCTTCTTGGCTTGGGAGAGCCGTAGGCTGAAACGCGCGGCTCAAGGGCTAAACACTTGATTTTACATGGTCGGCGGTAGGTTTGGGAAATCGGGCTTGATCTGCGAAGCATTCCCGCAGCAATTCGCGGTACCATCGTAGGAGAGGATTCCTTCATGAGCGAAGATGCAAACGAATTCGTGGCCGAAGGCGAGTACGAGCCTTCGGGAAGCAGTTCCGTAGCGACTGGATTTGCCCTGCTGCTGATCGGCTTTGCCGCCGGAGCGATTGTCGCCGCGCTGATGACGCCGAAAACCGGTAAGCAGATGCGCCGCCACCTCAAGCGCACGGCCGACGATCTGCGCGATCGCGTCGGCGACTGGAGCGACCAAGCCGGCGATTTGGTTGAGAAGGGTTCGGCGGTGGCCGATAAGGCGGCTGAATGGGCTGATGCGGCGAAAGAGAAAGTCGCACCTCTGGCCAAGAAGTTCCGCAGCTAGGGCCAATTCCCGCCGCGATTACAGCGGAAGGGTGGAGCACGCATTCATGCGTGCAGAGTGACCGCTTATTTATTCAGTGCGCTTTACCGCCTGAGGCAAGTGGCTTCCGTTACCTCGGCGGGTCAAGCGGTCTCATCCTGCTTTTCCCTGCGGAACTCGATCGGCCGCCCGCAACAGCAAAGAAAAACCCGGGCTGACGCAGGACTCCTCCCGCGGCACCCGGGTCTTGTAACTTGCAGCTACGCTGTCGCTACTTGGTCGAGCCGCTGAGGCAGGTCGACATAAATGTCTTGCGTTCGTCGCCCTTCAGGTTCTTCGCAGCGGCTTCCTTGTTGCACGCCGTCATCTTTTCTTGTTGCGTCATTTTGGCGGGAGCTGCCGCCGGAGTGCCGCTCAGGCATGACGACATAAACGTCTTGCGTTCGTCGCCCTTCAAACTCTTAGCGGTCGCCTGCGCGTTGCAGTCCTTCATCTTCTGTTGCTGGGCAGCTTGTGCCGCGCTCGGCTGCTTTGTTTCCTGCGCCACACTGGGCAGCGCCACCGCTGCGAGCATTACCACTGCGAGCATGAGCGAAATCTTGCGTTGAAGCATGGGACGTCCTCTCTTGCGAATAGATTGACCTGGGATGCCCGAGGGGGAACTTCCCAAAGCGCAGCGATTGTATAACGAACGGCGAGGGTCTTTCGAGAGTGAAAATGCGGACGCCGGCGAGAGCCGGCCGCTAGTACAGCCGGAAGTTGACTTCGACGTTGATCATGACGGGAACGGCCTGTCCGTCCCGGCGGGCGGGATCGAACTTCCACTGCTTGACAGCCTCAATGGCTTTCTCGTCCAGCCCCATGCCAAGCGCGCGCTGAATGCGGATCTGCTGCGGACGCCCACTGGCGTCCACCACCAGCCACAGCACGACCGTCCCTTGATACTTGGCTTTCCGCGCTTCCTCCGAGTACTCCGGATCGGGAGCATACAGCGCCTTAGGTGCGCTAACTCCACCGCCCACGCGATAGGCTCCACCACCATAGCCGCCACCATGTCCCGGACCCACGCCTGGCCCAGAGCCTGAACCAACGCCGCCGCCACTGCCACTGCCGATTCCGCCGCCGTAGCCTGTGCCGTTAGAAGGCGCACCGATCACCTTCGACAACGGATCGCCCAGCGAGCCCACCGTTGGAAGCTTGATTTCCGGGGGCACCACTACGGTCGGTTCAACCACCAGCTTGGGATTTTCGTTGCGCACCACAATCGCAGGAGGCACGATCTGATCTTTGGAAAGCTTTGGTAGCGCGCCCTTGGGGGCTGCCAACTTGTCGCGATCGCCGCCGCCTCCTCCTCCACCCGCGCGCGTCTTTGACACCGGCAGCGGTAGGTACGGACTCACGTCGGTCACCAATCCCACCATCTGCTGCTTGATCTCGTCTTTGTGTTCGAAAGCCCAATGTCCTGACCAGATGAGCAATCCCGCCGCAACCATGTGCAGGATGAACGAATAGACAAAAGTGTCTTTGCGCTGGGGATAGAGACCCTCCCCTTCGCCAAAAAGGGTGGGGAGAATATCGTGTTGCTGCTTGACGGTTGCGGGCTTTTCAGCCGCCGCTTTGGTCAAAACCGGGGTCGCCATTTTCTACCTACAGTATAGACCCAGCCTCAAACCCGAAGATGCACAAAAAGTAAGCTTCGCCGGATTAGGTTAGACGCTTTTGCATGGCGAAATGTCACCGATTTGTTACGGTGCCGGGGAAATCTGCCCCCCGCGCCGACATACGCCCGCTTGACCGAAGTGATGAGTGTCACAGCGCTTTGCCATAGACACCGCTATCGTCGAAATGCGGTCAACACTCTCCGTGAGGACCGCCTCGGAGAGCGATGAAGTTACTTTTCACCTGCACCCTGTTCGCTGGGATTCTAGGACTTGGCTCAGTTTTCCTGCTATCCGGGGCCGGACTTTCGGCGGCTCCCGGCGGGGACTCCGCCCCAGCCGCCAGGATCACGATTGACTATCCGCTCGACGGCTCGGTGTTTCCTCCCGAGATCACGCCGCCCACGATTCTCTGGCGCGACGCCAGCCCGACCGCGAAACACTGGGTAGTTGTAGTTTCGTTTGCTGGACACGCCAGCGAAATCCGCGTCGAAGTACCCGGCGAGATGATGCGGCCAGGCGAACTCGATCCTCAAGCCGGCCCGCCCAATGAACTCACCGCGCTCACCCCGCAGCAGGCAGTCACCCACACCTGGAGACCCGACTCCGACACCTGGGAGAAGATCAAGCGCCAGTCGGTGAAGTCACCGGCGACAATCACCATCATAGGGTTTGCGGACGACGGTTCACAACTGCCGGTTTCGGGAGGTAGCGTAAACATTTCGACGTCAGTCGATCCCGTGGGCGCTCCCATTTTCTACCGCGACGTGCCTCTGATGCTCTGGCCTAAGGGACAGAAGGGCTCCATCCAGCCGCTGCCCCCTTTCGCCATTCCCCTGATCAAGTGGAAGCTGCGCAACATTGGCGATCCCCAGAGCCGCACCGTGATGGAGAACCTTCCCACCTGCGGCAACTGCCATTCGTTTTCACGCGACGGCAAGATGCTCGGCATGGATCTCGACGGACCGAAGAACGACAAGGGCTTGTACGCCATCGCTCCCATCTCCAAAAACATGACCATCCGCAATCAGGATGTCATTCGCTGGAGCAGCTTTCAGGAAAACCCCGACGTCAGAAGCTCAGAGCCGGTCGTGAAGCGTTTCGGCTTCATGTCGCAGATTTCGCCCGACGGACGCTTCGTAGTGACCTCGATCGGGCCTCCGGGACTGGGCAACAAACATAAAGACGAACTCCCTGATTTCGCGCCCGGGCTTGCGGACCGCCTGTACAGCATGAATTTTCAGGGGCCGCCGTTCAACCAGGTGTTTTATCCCACGCGCGGCATTCTGGCGTTCTATGACCGCACCGAACAGAAGCTGCGCCCGCTGCCCGGAGCAGACGATCCGCACTTCGTGCACACTAGCGCCTTCTGGTCGCCGGATGGAAAGTACCTGATCTTCAGCCGCGGGACCGCCCACGACCCTTATCCCGAGAACGTCGCGAAAGCCGAGTACGCCAACGATCCGAACGAAACCCAGATCCAATACGACCTATACAAAATTCCTTTCAACAATGGCAAAGGCGGCAAGGCCGAGCCTGTGGTGGGCGCTTCCAACAATGGCATAAGCAACAACTTTCCGAAGGTCACGCCCGACGGCCGCTGGATAGTCTTCGTGCAGAACCGCAACGGACTGCTCATGCGTCCTGACAGCCATCTGTATATCGTGCCGTTTGTGGGAGGCAAAGCCCGCCTGATGAACTGCAACACCGCGCTGATGAATTCATGGCACACCTTTTCGCCGAACGGCCGCTGGATGGCGTTCTCCTCCAAGGCGCGCTCACCCTACACGCGCCTGATGCTGACCCACATCGACGCCAACGGCAACGACACACCCGCTATCATCGTGGACAACACCACCGCCGCCAATCGCGCCGTCAACATCCCTGAGTTTCTAAACGTCCCCGCTGACGGACTGGAAAAGATTGACCCGCAGGCGACAAATTTTTTCCGCTACTTCAACCAGGCCTATGAGCTGATGGAAAACAACCGGGTGAACGAAGCCGTTCCCTTGCTGCGTCAGGCGGTGGCGAGCGATCCCGACGACGCAATCGGCCATTACGCCCTGGCGACGGCGTTGGCCCAATCCGGCGAGGAGCGCCCCGCCGTCGAGGAATACCGCAAGGCCCTGGCTCTCAATCCAACGCCCCCCGCAGCCTGGTACGACCACCTCGCGGTATTGCAGTCCCAAACCGGCGATTTGCCGGGCGCAGTGGAGAACCTGCGGTTATCGCTGACCATCGATCCCACGGACGCAGGCACCGAAGACAACCTGGGTACGATCCTCTGCGAAACCGGGCAGGCGCAGGAAGGATTCGAGCACCTCCGCAAAGCTATCTCCATGGCTCCCGATTTCCCCTATCCGCACAATCATCTGGGCTGGGAGCTGGCCAAGACTGGCCGATCCGACGAAGCGATTGACGAGCTACAAAAAGCCATCGCGCTCCGCCCCGGCTCGGTGGAGTACAGCGTCAATCTTGGCTACGTCCTCGCCATTCGTGGAGACTTCGCCGGGGCCGTACCCGTTTTTCAGAAGGCTGTTGAACTGAGCGAGGGCAGGGATTGGCGCTGCCTCGACATGCCAGCGAGCGCTTACAACCAGCTTGGCCGTTCCGCCGAAGCCGTTGACGCCGAACAGCAGGCGCTCAATCTCGCTATCGAGCATCACGACGAACCGCTGGAGAAGCACCTGCGCACAAATCTCGAGCACTACCAGCACGGAACCACAAAGGCAGAGGCGAAGTAGCCAGAGGCGGGATCGATACCAACAACAACTCCATTCCAAATGCGAGCGGAACGCGACTTCCCTCACGCCCTGAATTACGCCGGCACAATCACCCTTAGCGCATCGGTCTGCACCCCTAGTTCCACGGGCGTGCGACAGATGTACTCCCCGTCGGCAAACAACTCCATGACCGGGTCGGTCTGGATGCGCACCCGTGTGGCCTTCCAGTACGACACTTCTTTCAAGCCGATGTGCCGCCCGCTGAATACCACGTGAAACAGCCGCAACAATCGCAGCTTGCCGAGCTGCCGCACAAAGCATGCGTCGAGCAGGCCGTCGTGCAAGTCGGCGAGATGGGCCAGCCTCATGCCGTTGCCGTAACGCGGGCCATTTCCTACGGCGATCAGCATTCCCGGCTCGCGCACCGGCGTCTGCCAGTGACCATCGATTTCCAGCGACAACGTCACCTGCGGCGGACGAAATCCCGCCAGCACCTGCACCAGGCCGACGATGTATCCGCCATGCGCGCGCAGCCAGCGCGGCTGCTTCAAGGTCAGTCGATTGACGGCTGCGTCGAGCCCTGTCCCCGCGATGCTGGCGAAGTACGTGGTACGCGCCGCCTCGCGTTCAGCATCGAGCCAGCGGCGCGCCTGCGAGTGCTCGATCCGCGGACCGAGTTTCGGCAAGTCGCGGCGCGGACCATCGGGAACGAAGTGCAGTGTCTCCAGCGACTCCCCTTGCCACGGTTCGTCGGGGTCCTCGCGCAACGCAGGCAGCATCTCGGCGGCTTCGTACGGATGCAGTGGCTGAATTGTCCCCAGGTCGACCAGTCGAGAATTCTCCCGCGTTTCGCGGAAGCGCTTCCACGCCTCCAGCGCCTCCGCCACGCTGTCGATTCCCAGTGTTGCGGCAAAATCGTTAGCACTGCCGATGGGCACCGTCAGCGTAGGCGTCTTGTGCAGCGCCAGGGTACCGAGGTGCCGATGCAGTGTCCCATCGCCGCCAAAAATCAGCGCCGCGTCAGGCTCGTCGGTGGGATCGAGTTCGTTGCCAGTAAAGATGTTCACGCCCAGCAACTCGAACGGCCGCACGAGGTTCTCTTTCGCAAAGGGAGCCAGCATGGCAACAGCACGCACGGCGAAAGGGTCGCATATCGCACCCGAAATTCAAAATCCATATTCACCGGCGGAGCGAGATATTCATTTGGTAGAACTTGAAGGTGTTCTCCTCGCCGGGCCGCTCGCATGCCACCAGCCGGTAGCGGTCCAACACATCCGCGGTGAAGTTCAGTTCCTCCTGTGCAGGCAACAAGCGCGTCCACTCCACAAACGTCACCTCGCCAAAGGCCTCGAATGCAGACCGTGACTTGAAGTCCCACGACTTGTCTTCGGTCTCGACGTGAATCACCTGCAGTCCATTACGCTCGGCCGCTTCGCTGTATTGCTCCGGGGTCAGGTGCAGGTAGGGCTGGTGAAATCCCTGGTAGTACTGTGCCCATCGTGGCGAGAAACACGTTTCCTCAATCACATGTTCCAGGCTCCTGCGGCTTCCGTCGCAAACCAGCCGAAGCTGGGCTCGTGCCCCCGGCTTCATCGCAGCGTAAATCGATTGCAGTGCCTCATCCTGCTGTCGAATCCAATGCAGCGCATTGAACGAGACGACCACGTCGAACTCCTCGCGATAGGGCAGGCTGCGCGCGTCCGCGATCTCAAAGCGCAGGTTTGGATAAGCCGCGGCATCGTAGTGACTCGAGGCGAATGTAATCATCTCGTGTGAAGGGTCTACCCCCAGGACCGATCCATCGGTGACCCGGGTAGCGATCTCCGCCGTGACCTTTCCATTGCCGCAGCCGACGTCAAGAATTCGCTCCGCACCCTTGAAATCGAGCAGTGCGAGCACTTCCTCGGCCATTGCCTGCTGCAACCCCGATATGCGCTCGTAATCCGCTGCATCCCATTCGGTCATCACTTGGCCCTCAATTACACGGCAGCAAGGGTCGCACAACCGGGAGGAGAATCAAAATCGGTTGCTGACCGCCCGTTCGTGTTTGAGTTTCGAGCTGAGAGGGCAACACGCCAATTATTGGCAACAAACCTAAGCTGCTTAGGTTAAACTGTTCTTCACCGCGTTGCTGGCGTCATACCTGCCCGCGCGCCGCGCCGCCGCCATCGATCCCATGCAGGCGTTGCGAACGGAGTAGGCTGCTGTTGCCGCTTTTCGACTTGCGGGACGCTGAAATTCGGGACAAATCTTGCTCCCCATAACGGGCTCGCACGTCTAACCTAGAAACAGGACGGCTCCATTCCAGCTCGATATCCGCAGCCGTTCGTCGCGCGGAGGTCTCCATGAAGCGCAGAGAGTTCATCGTCACCACTTCCCTGGGACTCGGGGCCGCCTGGCTGGCTCGCCAGTCCATCCTCAACGCGCTTGCGGACGCGCAGCTTCCGCGCAAGTACGCCGCCACCGACACCGTGACCTTGGGCAAGACCGGCATCAAGACCAGCCGCCTCGCCATGGGCACCGGCACCGTCGGCTTCGGCAAGCACTCCAACCAGACGGCTCTCGGCGTTGGCGGACTATCAGCACTATTGCTCAACGGCTACGACAACGGACTTCGCTTCTTCGACGCCGCCGATTCCTATGGCAGCCATCCTCACGTCGCGGCCGCGCTCAAGCAGCTTCAGCGCGACAAAGTCACGATAATGACTAAGAGCGACACCCGCGATCCGCAGCAGATGCGGGCCAACCTCGACCGCTACCGCAAAGAACTCGGCACCGACTACATCGACATCGTTCTCATGCACTGCATGACCGAGGGCGACTGGACCGAGCAATACAAGGGCACGATGGACGTGCTCTCCGAAGCGAAAGAGAAAGGCATCATCCGCGCGCACGGCTGCTCGTGCCACACCATCGAGGCCCTTCGCGCCGCTGCCAAGTCGCCCTGGGTCGAGGTCGACCTGGTGCGCATCAATCCCATCGGCTCGCACATGGACGCCGATCCCGATACCGTCATCAGCGTAATTCGCCAGATGAAATCGTCAGGCAAGGGCATCATCGGAATGAAGGTCCTCGGCCAGGGCGACCTGCGCAACCGACAGAACGAGGCCATCAAGTACGCATTGTCTCTGAATCTACTGGACGCCTTCACCATCGGCGCCGAAAGCAAGAGCGAGCAGGACAATCTCATCCAGCGCGTAGCCGCAGCGTAATCTGCGCCCTTAACTCAAACTTCTGTGGGTGCCACACCCTATCGTTCGCCGCGGCGAACGATAGGGTGGGAACCATGCCACCGCGTACCACCCTGAAACTTGCAGACCGAATCGCGCTAACATTTCTCGCCGCCCTAGACTCGTCACGCCCAGCGCCCTGCTATCCAGGTCCTGCACCACCCATCGTCTCTTGAGCGCAGCGTTCACGATCGCAGCTCCCAGCGCGTTCTCCTGGGCCTTTTTTGAGCCCGTGCTACCATGCCACCGTGTTTAATTTCGGCAAACCGAAAACAGTTGGCGACTGGATCGTTCATGTCGCGGGTGCTGTCGTCGCATTATTCCTCGTATGGTGGATGCTACGGGCCTATGTCCTGTAACCCCCGATTGCTTGAACAACGAAATAACGATTTCGTCCTTTTGTGTAGATGGCCAGGAAGAAGCATCGGCGAACCCAAGTATTCATGCGGTGGTGCGGCACCAACTTCACTCAGGGCAATGACTTCCTCATGGACTCGCAGGAGACGAATCGTCTTCCGATTCGGACGACGCTGCGATCAGCGGTTTCTCGAATTGCAGCCTGAGAAGAAAATAGTGACGCTCTGGAGCACAGTGTAAAACCGTTGCGTGCAGCAGCGAAACCGAATGCGGCAACTGGGCTTTGTTCGCCAACGCAGTCGGCACTTCGAGAGAGATTTGGGTGCTGGGCTCCAAGTACCGTTTCGTGGCGACCAGGACGCCACCTCCTGAGACATTTAGCGCCGTCGCAAGTTCCAGGAACTCCTCCCCCGTAGACTTCCTGCCGCGCATGAAGAATGGGATCGAAATTGGCAAGCGATACCAATTACGGCGTTCCCCGAGCGAAAGTGGACGCAGTCCTTGATCAGGAGTCCTCATGCCAATCACCGAGTTGTCTCAATTCTATCGTCGCGTATGCGAAACCGGCTCGACGGTTGCTTCCAGACTTTAGCTCTTCTTCTAGGTCACCGCGCAAAAGGCAACAGCGTCCACCTCAACGTTCTCACCTCCGCACTTTGGGGGCTCGTTTCTACGCCGACTTTCCGATGCGGACCTTGCGGAACAACAGTCCAAGAACGAACAGACCGCCGCCCATCAAAGCGAGCGAGGAAGGCTCGGGAAGCGCAATGGGGGAGTACGCGGCGCCGTAGCCCGCCGTACCATCCTGGGCCGATGCGTAACCGGTCGTGAAGTGCAGCGCGTTAGTCTCGATCACCAGCAAAGGCGTGGTCTGACCTGGACCTATTTCGTCGGATGCCGGGAAGTCGAAACCAATCACCAGCCCGTTCACGCTGCGATCAATCGTAGTGGGATCATGTATACCAAACGGGTCGGTACCTACATCGATGAGGAACCCGGCGAAGTTGTACATTGAGAACCGTTCGTTGGAGTCCCCGCCGTTATTCGTAAACTGATACACAAAATCCAGACACCCCGGGCACCAGCTATTGCCTGGGTCGGCATAAACCCATTCGCTGTAGCTCACAGTGAAAGTTGGGGTCGTGATGGTGCCGCCGATAATCGAAGCCATCAGCGTCCCCGACGGAAACAGCGGGCTGGGAGGCACGGAAGATCCATTGCCGAGCACGTTAGCGTGGGCAAGCGGCACTAACAGGGCTACCGCTAGCAAACCTACAAGCTTTACATGTAGGCGAGTCTTACTAATTTTCTTTTCCATCGCGACCTCCAGAAACTTCAAGCAGGAACTCTTGTTCGTCCGATCGCGAGAATAGTACTTTATGAGGTGCCAATTACAATTGGTCAGTAAGCCTAGTTCTTTTAGGGTATGCACGATGGCTTAGAGCATAGAGTCCGGCTTTAGAGTCCGTATGACTACTTGTATCGGGTTGCAGAGGTGAAACGAGTCGCCGATACACAAAGCCCCGTAGGGGAGAAATAGTCTAGCCCGCCTGGCGGGTAAAGTGGGAAGTTGGCCCGAGTCCCGTAGGGGCGGCAGTAGTTCTCACACAGACTCGTTAGCCCCGGAATCGATGCGGCGGGTGCCGCACTTTCCGCGTCACCAATGGCGTCGAAAAGCTGCTGCTGTGAACGGACAGAAGAAAGCCGGGGACCGTTTCCCGGCTAAGACGAGATACAAACGAACTACAGGTTGATCTTGCGACGAATCAGGCCAGCCAGCCCCAGTGCGCCAGTACCGAACAGCAGCAGGCTACCGGGTTCGGGAGTGCCAACGAAAACGCTGTCTACGCCCCAATACGACGTATCGTTCCTGAATGCGAACGTGATCGTATTGCAGCCGGCGCACGCGTTGCCTGCCAGCACTCCGGCTAATTGCGTGTAGCCGAAAGAGTTGGAGTTGAACAGGTCGGGCCCCACATCAACCCCATTCCAGTAAACGGTGAAGTCGTTCGGGCCGCCCGAAGACAACTGCTCGAGCCAGAACGAGACGAAGTAAACGGTCACACCCGGGGCTCCAACATTCTGGGAAAGATACCCGTCGCTGCCTTTCGGTCCCCCAAAGGCGCCGTAATTTCCGCTATATGCATAAATTCCGGTGGAGACGCCGGTGAAACTGGTGTTGCCGGTCTGAGTCCAGCCAGTGAAGTCCCCGGTCTCAAAGCCGCAATTCACAAGTAAGTTGCCCGGAACTTGGCAGACATCCGCAGCCAATGCCGGCAGGGCTGCAAGGGCGAGAACCCCGACTAACGCGATGATACGAAGTCTCATGCAACTCTCCTTTTGATCGAAGTGGTTAAAGGGAGCAAACCCCTGGTCGCAAGCCAGCCATAGGTCGCCACGCTGTTGTGCATTTTCTCGCTGGTTCTTCTCCCGCTTTGTCACGGGCCGGGGGCCGGCGGTGTCGCCAGGCCGACGAAGATCACCACGCCATCTCCGCCTGGGTTAGTGGTAACGTCAGTGTTGAAATCAGGTTTCCAGTTGTTCAGCGCCCACACGTTTCCCGCCTGGTCAATGAGGGAGTTCGTGAGTCGCATCAGGGGTGAGTAGCTCGCCGGCCCGTTCGGGCCGTAGAGCGGCACTCCGTTGTGCAGCAACACCTGGGAGCCCGCGGAAGGCACGGTGTATCCAGTCCCGGGCGAAATGGGCTGGCCGGGAAGCACACCCGGAGGGCAGGCGCCAGGCTTGTACCCACAGAGTTTGGAGATCCTGCCGCTGGTCCAATTGTTGCCGGGCATCAGTGGTCCGAAACTCGAGACCCAGACGTTGTCATCTCCATCCAAGGTCGCTCCCCACGGGCCACCAATCCCGCCTCCGCCGAACATGCCAATGACGGTTCCGCCAAGATTGATGACATAGATCAAATTGTCGCCTTGTGAGGTGACCCAGGCGTTACCCTGAGAATCGACCGCCAGACCTTTCAGCGCCTTCCCGAGTGGATTCACGTTCGTCAGCCGTTGCAGCGCCCCGTTGACGAACTGGTAGCGCACTACGCTGCTTGTGTATTTTCCGCTCAGACCACCGCCATTGGTCATCCATACCGTTCCGTCCGGCGCGAGAGCCATGCCAAACGGACCGGCGTTGGCATATTGATACGCGGAAATAGACACGTTCTGGCCCCAGTGGCCACCCGGGAAAATCCACAAATTGTCGTCGCCGAAGCTCGCTATCCAGATGTTTCCCTGGGCATCCGCCACCATGCCCTGCACTCTCACCGGACCGCCCTGAATGCCGTTCGAAGGCGACAGGGCCGTGCCCGACGCCGTGAATAAGGATATGCTGCCGTTGCCGGTTTTGCTGGGCAGACAGGTCGGACAGTTCCCCCAACCAAAATTCCCTTCCCACACGTTCTTGCTGGTCGGGTCAATCGTGATACCGTACCCGCCGCCCAGGATGCCTCCGGTTGTAATCGGCGACACTGGTTCGTTGTTGGTGCCGTCCGAAGGCTGCCCGTTCGGCTTCAGCACCATCATGTACGTGCCCGAATTGGGCGTGCCCTGCACCACATTGTTGCTGATCCATGCATAGCCCTGACTGTCGAACACCAGATTTCCTAAACCTGCGAACAGCTTGGTGTCGTCGCCCGAATTGTTGACCTTGACGGTGATCGTCCACGCATCCGGCGCCGTGACCAGCGGGGGAGAATAATAGGTATACAGTTTCGGCAGGGTGTAAATCGCAAACACATTCTGCCCCGGATTGCGGGCCAGGTCCGCCAGGGCTTCGGCGGTGTCGTGTGGCCGCGAGCCGCCCGGAGGAGTAGTCAGCGTGAGAAACTGCGCCACCGTCGCAGGCGAGTGCAGACACGCTACGAGCACGTTCGCCAGCGTTCGCGTGCTGCGCAGCGAATTCGACTGGTCGGCGTTCGGCGAGTTCAGCAACACCGGCGACGATGTTCCATTCGCCGCGACCACCAGGTTGTTGTTCATCATTGCCGCGATCTGCAGGCCGAAGGAATTGCCCGAGATCACCCCCGTCTTGTAGAACTGCGCCATCGAGTAGCTGGCTGCGACCGTGGTCAACTCATTGATCGTGGTTGACTTGGGTAAATTCGGGCCGAGAATGGTGACGAACTTTATGCCCGCAGCTACATCTGCAGTCACTAAGAAAATGCTCGACGTAGTGTTGATCGCCGGCGTGATCACGAAGTGACCGGTCGGGTCACTGGTTGTTGTCCCGAGGACATTCGGACTTCCGGTCGTCGCCTCGAACAAGGTGACAATTGCATTCGGCAAAGGCTTGGTGTAGAACGTGCCGCCGCTTTGCACCACGCCGCTCAGGGAAGACGCATTTGCAGTCGAGATGGCCAGACCTGCAAACAGTGTTGAAACTGCGGCCAGACGGATAAGGGCCGCCAGGGAAGTGCGCATAGCCATTGTATTTCCTCACCTTGATGCTCTTTGGCCGATGGGAGGTCGTAATCGCCGACTTCGTTCACCCATAGGGGAAGGGGTTCCCGGGTCTGTACGACTGAGTCTCGAGACAAACGGTGTCAACCAAGATATACGCAATCCGGGGCTTGTCAAGGAGCCTGATCCACGGCCCCCCGACGCTGATATCCCGCGCCCTCATCAGCCGGCTTTATAGGTGTCCATCGGTTGACACTTCCGGCTGGAAATCTGTCACAAGTCGTCGCGGAGCGTCATAAACCGCTTCAGAGGATAGAAAGGGGAGTGGCAATCGATTTGCACTGATCGTAGGCTATTGGAAGAAATCGAGGTTTTCCGCTATGCGAAACTTCAACACCCTTTCGGAGCGCGAAATTCTCGCGCTCGCTATTTCCCTGGAAGAAGAAGATGAGCGCACCTATGCCGACCACGCCGAGGGACTCCGGCAGGACTTTCCCGCGTCCGCGGCGGTCTTCGATGGCATGCGCCGGGAAGAGATTGGGCATCGCCAGCGTCTGCTGAATCTCTACAAGGAGAGATTCGGCGAGCACATCCCGTTCATTCGGCGCCAGGATGTGAAGGGTTTCGTCGAGCGCAAATCCATCGTGCTGGGAGGCCCACTGCGTCTGGATGCAGTGCGCAAGCAAGCCAGCACCATGGAGGTGGAGAGCCGGCGTTTTTACGAGCGGGCCGCCGCCAGTGCCCAGGATGTAGGCGTTCGTCAGTTGCTCGATGATCTCGCTCAAGAAGAGCGCAGCCACGAAGATCGCGCCGAGCAACTGGAGAAAGAGGAATTAACCGGAAACGCGCGACAGCAGGAAGCACAGGCCAGTCGTCGGCTGTTCGTCCTTCAAATCGTTCAACCCGGTCTTGCCGGACTAATGGACGGCTCGGTTTCCACGCTCGCGCCGGTCTTCGCGGCCGCGTTCGCCACCCACAAGACCTGGGACGCCTTCGTCGTTGGCCTCGCTGCTTCCATCGGTGCCGGCATCAGCATGGGCTTTGCCGAAGCCCTATCCGACGACGGAAGTCTTACTGGACGAGGTCATCCCTGGGCGCGTGGCACAATTTGTGGCCTCATGACTGCGCTCGGCGGCATTGGGCACACGCTGCCGTTCCTGATCCCCGATTTCCGCGCGGCGCTTACCGCGGCCGTGATTGTGGTCCTGGTTGAGCTCGCAGTGATCTCCTGGATTCGACACCGCTACATGGAAACGCCAGCCTGGTCTGCCGCACTACAGGTTGGGTTTGGCGGAGCACTGGTGTTCGCAACCGGTGTTTTGATTGGAAGTTCGTAGTCAGCGTTCGGCTCCATCACCCGTCGCGCTAGGTTACAGGTTCGAACTGCCTTCGTCGGAATGACAGGTCTGCGAACCCAGAAAATTCCAGATCGGCTGGCGCAAAGCTGCTACCCGGGAAAACGAATCGTCTTGCGAAATGCTTGCACTTCTCGCCGCAACAAAAATCCACCCAGGCACGGAATCTTGGGTGGATAACCTTCGAGCGAGGTTTCAGCGCCTCAACCGGATCGGAAGAGGCTCTAATTTATTGTGATAGGCACCTTGGTCGAAGGAATACCGTTGGCCACCACTTCGAGCGTACTAGCGCCAGTTTCCGTCGCCAGAGGAACATCGAAGTGTGTGTACACCATCGCCTTGCCGGTCGCCACGCCCATTGTGCTGTGATCATGGGTCCTGGCATAGAAGACGTGCCCTGAGGCTTTGTTCGTGATCCGCACCAATGGATAGTTGGTTGGCGTCTCAAATTCGTCACCGAAGGCAGCCGCTTGAGACAGACCATTGAACTGCTGGCCGTAGAGGGTGTATGTCTTGCCACGCAAATAGGCATGGGGTCCGCCCGAAGACAAGACGACTGGCTGCCACGCGGCTTGATAGGTTCCGGTCGTGGTGTAGACCTCGGAGCCACCGACCAACACCTCGCCTGTAGGCAGCACGATCAGACTCCCCCCACCACCGAACGGCCCGGGCTTCAGGCTGGTGCCGTTGTACTCATACAGCCGCCCCGAGGTTGCTTCCACGAGCACGTTTCCGTTGGGTAAGAGCGCGGCAAAGTTATCGCCGGCATCGTCGCCGTTGGGAAAGTCCGGTCCTGGAACCCAGGTCCCGGGATCGGTCATCTTCGCGCCGGGGTGATAGACAGAGGTGTGTCCTGTGGGAGCGTGCAAATGCAGGGCACCGGTGGCGAAGACAGTGCCGTCGGTGCGGAGGATGCCCGGTCCGGTCTCTCCCGGTGGACAGTACAGCAAGCCATTGCCGTATTGGATGCAACCAATCTGGGGCGGTCCCTGCAAGTTTGCCACTGTGCTGCCCGCCGTGACCCACTGGCCGGTCGACGGAATGTACTTCTCCGAATGCGGATTGTTCAGTACATCCCAGGTCAGGATCGAGCCATCACCCAGCAGCGTATAGCCCTCTTCGGCGTTCCAATCGGTCTTGCCGGTCGATCCTGCCGCGGTCCACGTGAGTGTGGCGGGGTCCAGGATCGCCATCTGCTGATCGAATTTGCGCCCTACGAGGAATTTGCCGTTGGGCAACAGCGCGGACGGCGAGTCACCGATGTACGCCCAGCCGTTTGGAGGCGGCAGGTTGGTCCAGGTGTTCTTCTTCGGATCGTAGACCGCGCCCAGGTTGGTGAAGGCGAAACTACCAAAGTTGTATTCGCCACCGACAATGACCACGCGGCCGTCGGCTAGCGTTGCAGATGCGAACGCATAGGGCTCATATCCCGAAGGTAGATCGGCAAGTTGCGACCAGGTGCCGTTGACATAGCTTCCATTGCGGTCGGGCGTGAGCTTCCACCAATCGTTTCCTACATTACCTTGCACCATGACCGTGCCATCGGTTAGCAGAAAAGGAACACCGGCGCCGTCGGGTGGCTGGTTAGTCAGCTGCTTCAGCGTTTGCGCGGACGAAACGCAGGAGACAGCGAGCAGAATTGCGATCACATCAAGACACAGCTTCTTCGTCAAGATATACCTCTCCTCTGAAAATCAAAATGGACCACAAACGAGAATTTCCCCTGGATTGGTTCGAGTGGCGACTCGATGCTTGAGCGCTCGCTTCCAGCGCTCAACCTCTCTTTGGCTGGCCAGTGCTGAGGGGGCTCAAACGGATGGAATCAAGTGTAAAGAATTCTGCTTCAGCGGCCGTTCTATGTCAACTCGTCTTAGCTGATGAAATGTTAATTTTGGCTCGTGCAGACTTGCCGTTCGTCCCGTCGGTTTCCGATAACTAGACCGGCTTCAGAGATAGCGTAGGCTGCAAGTGGCGATTGTCTGCTCCACCCGGTGCACGACCATACGCCCGAAGAGCGATTAGTGTAACCACTGCTCAGCCAGAGGCCATTGACTCAGTTGCCTCCATTTCTGCTGTTGCCTGGCTGTTGCCCAAGGCGCGAGGCAAGGATCTGGACGCCCATACGGATTTGTTCTAGTTTGTAGCCGTTCTCTACGAGATGGTCACCAGCCAGTTGCCTTTCCGTGGCGAGAGTACGGCAACCATCTTCGAGGCGATCCTGGGGAATGCCGAATCCTAGAAGATGAGACAACCACAGGCGGAGCCACGGAGGATCGGTCGGTAAAGGGAATATTTCTCGCAGTGGGCCCCAACCGGCATTCCGATTCGATGCGCGGGGAGATGACTCCCGAGTGGTCGGCAACTCGAATGCTATCTCGAAGTCCGATCGGCGGAGATTAAGTGTCGCGAAATCCGTAGTGCCGTATCGACAGTGCTCCGCAGGCAGAACGCGGGGATGGCGATAACAATGGGCGGAGCATTGTCGATAGGGCGATTTGCAGTAAGCCGCTAGCGCGTCTCTATGGGGATTGAATGGGGTTCGAGGGCTGGCGGGATATAGCGTGGGCAGCTTGGGCATCATAGATGGGATGAGGGCAACGACCGGAGGATGGAGATTGCAGTGCGGTTAGGTGGAGCGTCGGGGTGGGGGAGGTTGGTGCAGTGGATTTTGAGGACAGGGGTAGTGTGACCGGCAATGTAGTGGTTAACATGGGCCTGCGAGTTGGTGTCGGCATAGTCATAGGTGGAGTTCAGGAAGAGTCGATGGGGCTGGTGGAAGCCAGCGATGTATAAGTGGCCAAGTCATAGGTTGAGAGCCGGGCGATGATGTGCAGGGTTCCGCGCTGACAACTGGGGCAGCAGCGATGGAGAGCCTGTTGCTGCAGTGGAGTGAGAATCGCGGTGGTCTCTGCAGCGGCTGCGCGGAGATGGAGTCGGCAAAGGGCAAGTGCGCGTCGTCGGTTGCGGTTAGCCAGCAGGCCAAAGTGGCGGATCTTGACGAAGCCCGAGGGCAGGACGTGAAGCAGGAAGCGGCGGATGAACTCGACCGCATCGAGGTTCATGAGCTTGATGCGGTTGTTGTGTTTGGAGTCGCGCCAGCGAAAGCGTACCTGGCCGTTAATGAGATCGAGAAGCCTGCCGTTGGCGATGGCAACGCGGTGAGTATAGCGAGCCAGGTACTTCAGCACATGCTCAGGTCCGCCGAAGGGTGGTTTGGCATAGACGACCCATTCCATGGAACGCAGCCGCCGCAACAGGGAGTGGAACTGATGTGGGTCGGCGAGGTTGGCTGTGGTGCCGAGGCAGCGGAGTTCTCCTTTCTTATAGGCCTGCTGAAGGAAGGCCAGCATCTTGCCCCGGAACAGGCGGCTGAGTACACGCACCGGGAGAAAGAAACCCGGTCGGCAGTTGATCCATCGGGAATGATCGAGGGCGAGCCCACCGGCAGGTACCAGGCAATGCAGGTGAGGATGGTGGCGCAGGTTCTGGCTCCAGGTATGGAGTACGGCGAGCACTCCGATGCGTGCGCCGAGATGACGAGGATCGGCGGCGATCACGAGCAGGGTTTCGGATGCGGCGCGAAACAGCAGGTCGTAGAGCAAGCGCTGATTGCGTAGTGCGAGCGGTGCCAGTTGTTCCGGCAGGGTGAAGACCACGTGGGAATACGCCACGGGCAACAGACTGGCGGCTTGCCTGCTGAGCCAGCGATCGCGGGCCGTGGACTGGCACTTGGGACAATGCCGGTTGCGGCAGGAGAGGTAGCTGATGTTCTGGTAGGAACAGGCATCGCAGCGTTGCAGGTGAGCGCCGAGGGCGGCGGTGCGGCATAGGCCGATGTCACGTAGAGCCTTGCGCTGCTGGCGGGAGAGAACCGGTCCCCAGCGTTGCAGGAACTCTTGCTGGTGAGCATGCAAGACATCGGCTACTTCGAACCGATGTGGTCTCATCTTCTTCTGCCATCTCCATCCGAGGTTTTGATCTCGCGAATGGGCAGATCATCGAGCGGGCTGGCGGTGGCATGCAGTCGGAGTTCGGAGACATGCAGGTAACGGGCCGTGGTCTCCAGGTCGCGATGGCCGAGCAGCAGTTGAATGCTGCGCAGATCGGTGCCCGCGTCCAGCAGGTGGGTGGCAAAGGAGTGACGCAGCACATGCGGGCTGAGTGGCTTGACCATGCCCAACTGGCGGCGCAGCTTCTGGCAGATTATGCGGACCCCGGTGGCATACATCGGTTGGTTGGGTATCCTTCCGGGAAAGAGCCAGTCCTCGGGCCTGCGCCAACGCCAGTAGATACGCAGCAACTGCAACAGCTTGGGCGAGAGCATGACCTGGCGCGGGAAGTTTCCCTTGCCTGCGCGAATGTGGATGATCATGCGCGGGCTGTCGATGTCGGTGACCTTCAGGTCCAGGGCTTCTTGGCAGCGCAGCCCGGCACTGTAGAGGGTCGCCAGCAGAGCCCGATGCTTCAGGTTCACCGTGATATCCAGCAGGGCGCGGACTTCTTCCCGGCTCCAAACCACAGGCAGCTTGCGGTGCACCTTCGGCTTGGCGACCTCGTGGTCGAACCAGGTTTGCTTGAGGGTGCGCGTGTAGAGGAACTTTAAGGCCGCCATTCGCACCTGCAGGGTCTGCCAGGCCAGCTTCCTCTCATTCAACAAATAAAGCTGATACCGGCGCACCTGCTCGGGTCCCAACTGATCGGGCGACTTACGGAAATAGCGGGCGAAGTCAGCGACGGTTGCGGTATAGGCGCGGATGGTTTGTGGGGAGAAGTTGCGCAGCCAGAGTTCTTCCTGCATGCGTTGGCGTAGTCCAGTCATAGACACCTCCTTCAGGTGTCCATGAACTCTACCCAATCAACCCGCTGCACACCTCTGCCGCGCTAGCGGCTTAGTGCAAATCCCCATATCACAAGTAATCCGGGGTAGGGTTTAGGTTCGCCCGCTCTTCGCCGCGCGGACTTGGAGCATGCGAACCCGCCTTATCACACGCCTCTGTGTCCTGCGTCCTATCCCGCCGGACTCCATTTCGCTAAAAGTGAGGCAAGGGGATTGGTGTCCCTTGCCCCGTTCGCCCGCCCGGGGCGACGAACATGTATCGCTCTTTCACAACCGAATACTGGCGAAGGCAGTTTCCAAATCGGGACAACTGAGCCCCGAAGCTAGCCAAAAACAGCCGAGCTAAGTCCAATGCTGAGACTTGGATACGTATCACTAGTAATAGTATCAATGACATTGGAACATTTTCCTCCCAAACCATTGATTCTAAATGATCGTGATTCAGGTGATTAGTGGCAGCACGACAACGAATTGCAATTAAAGTGCAACCGCTTGCACGTATCTCACTTGGCTGCCGCGATCGCCGTCTTCCCCGCCAGCTGCCGAATCAGTTCCACTTCATGCTCGCGATACGGCGTCCCATCGGCCTTAAACACGTCATGAAACCACACCGGCGGCTGGTCCAAAACATAAGGATGGCTCCACGACTCCCAGGGAAAATTGGTCTGCGTCTTGCCCAGCACCAGTCCCCAGTTGATCGCGCCGACGTGATGCGCTTTCGCGATGGGCAGCACGCCGTCGAAGGTGCTACCGGCCGAGCGCGCCATGTACTCGGTGCAGATGATCGGACGGTGCTGCTTCTCCAGCCACACCACGCGGCGCTCGAAGTTTTCCGGCCAACTGTAGTTGTGAAAGGTGATGATGTCGGAGTTCTGCAACTGAATGGCTTCCATCGGCGTTGGCCCCGACTTCGGCCAGTCGCCTTCCCACAACCCGCTGGTAAGCGGTTGCGTGGGATTCGCCGAGCG
This sequence comes from uncultured Acidobacteriaceae bacterium, assembly GCA_963699185.1. Lineage (GTDB taxonomy): Bacteria > Acidobacteriota > Terriglobia > Terriglobales > Acidobacteriaceae > DASRAA01. The sequence continues at coordinate 5,816,282 of OY969419.1, forward strand.
CGCCCAGGCAAACGCTTGCGGCAGCAGGCCCAGCACGATCTGCACCTTGTTCTTCGGTTCCTGCTGTTCGTAGTAGCCGTATTGGAAGCCGCCCGGCTCGTTCCACACGTCCCAGGCCAGAATGCGCGGATCGTTGGCAAACGCTCCCACAACTCCCACAACGTAAGACTTCAATCGCGGGACCTGCGACGGGTCTTCCAGCGCTTTTGCTCCCGGACTCTGCACCCAGCCCGAGTTGTGTACCCCCTGCATCGGCGCGCGCTGCGTTCCGAGTTTCGGCAACGGGTCCCAGCACGAATCAAACAGCACCAGCACCGGACGGATGTGATGCTTCGCCGCAATCGTCAGAAACTGATCGATGCGCTTTTTGAAACCCTCGGCGTCCTGCTGCCACAAGAGATCGTGGAGAAAGACGCGCATGGTGTTCATGCCCAGCGACTCGGCCCAGCCAAGTTCCTTATCGATCTGCTGGGGATCGAACGTTTCCGCCTGCCACATCTCCAGCTCATTGATAGCGCTTGCCGGAATGTAATTCGCGCCCACCAGCCACGGCTGCTGCTGATACCACGCATTGGCCTTCTCCTCAGACCAGCGCTCCGACGACTGCGCGAACGGTTGCGACCAAAGGCAGAACAGAACCGCGAACAGGATTGCGGGCGAGCCAACTCGTTTCATGAATGTCTCCGAACGTTCTGCGACAGATTACTCCGCCTTCCTGGGATTCGAAATGAGCTGCTTGATCCTGCGACAACCGCACCTCTGGCACAGCGGCGGAGCGCCTTCGGTTCCGCGCAAGAAAAGCACGGGTTTGCTATCCTTGACCTACCTCAGGATAAGAGAACAACGCCCTTTATGGCCGGAACTTCCGTCCGGCAGACGGCTATCTTATGATGGAGGAACCCCTAAGATTAAACGGCTCGATCGGGCCGAGGAGATTCGTGATGAAGAAGTTCATGATTGCAGTATTCGGAGTGGCGCTGGCCTTCGGGCCCGCACTGTACGCCCAGGATGTCGTTACCGGCGTAAAAGACGTAGGCAAGGATGTTGGCAAAGACACCAAGAAGGCTGCCGACAAGACCGCCGATGCTACCGTTGACACCAGCAAGGCCGTAGCCAAAGGCACGGAAAAAGGCACCAAGGCCACGGTGAAGGGCACCACCAAGGCTGTCGACAAGACCGCTGAAGCCACCGGCGACGCCGCCAAGGCCACCGCAAAGGGCACCAAAAAGGCTGCCGTCGCGACTGGCGACGCGACCAAGAAGGCCGCCGACAAAACGGCTGACGCAGTAAAGTAAGCGGCTCACTTCAAAGGGCACCGCGATGCGCAAATCGAAATCTGCGGTGCCCTTTTTACCTATTGCGGAATCTCTGGCCAACCGCTGTGTTCACGCGATCTTCATGCCGGCCAAGAACGTGATGCCGACTGCCGAAATGCGTTGCAGGTCAACAGGTTCGCCTTCCGATCACGCAATCTTATGCGGGCGATAAAAACTATCGATTTCCCCAATCAGCCGCATACTTCTAGACTTCGCATACTAGCCAGTTTGGACTGACCTGTTTTCGCATTCTTATTTGCGTACCGCGCTCGGAGCCGCGTGAAGCGGGCAATCATCGATTCCAAAAGAAGCCAGCGACGAGACTGGTAAACGTGTCGACCGGGGACAATCAGCCTCTATTGGATTATCCCGTTTTCGTTCATCGCTTGTGCACATGTTTCAGGTGGAGCGTCTACGTGGATTTCGATCAACTTACGACATTCCTGGAAGTCGTGAAGCTGGGCAACTTCTCCCGTGCCGGAGAGAAGGTATTTCGCTCGCAGTCAGCCGTAAGTGCACAGATTCGCCAGCTCGAGCAGGAGTACGGAACCAGGCTACTGGACCGTTCCGGTAAGCGCGTTTCGCTCACTCCAGCCGGCGAAGTACTGTTCGAGTACGCCAACCGGTTGCTGGCCTTGCGTGGTGAATCGCTACGCGCCGTGGTCGACCAGAACTGCACGCCCCGCGGAGTGCTCGCGATCGGCGCCAACGAAGCCACGTGTCTCTACGTGTTGCCGGAGACCTTCAGCGAATATCGCCGGCGATATGCCGATGTTCAGATCAGCATCTATCGCAACTTCAGCCACAAAATCCTCGAGCGCCTGCAAGACGGCCTGATTGACGTCGGCATTGTGACCATGCCGGTAAAAGCCGCGCGGCTGGTGGTGAAGCGCATCTTCCACGACCGCCTCGTGCTAATGACCAGCCCGCATCATCCCTTGGCGCGATTGGATTCTGTTTCGGTCGAGGCCATGGCGGACTATCCACTCATCCTGCCCAAGACCGGCCACACTCGCAAGACGATGGACAAACTTTTCCGCCCCTACCAGGCGCAATTGCGGATCGCCATGGAACTTCCCAGCATTGCCATGATCAAGGCATTCGTTGCCTCTGGGATGGGAATCTCGCTCATCAGCGAGAGTTTCGCGCGCAAGGAAAGCCGCAGCGGAGACTTGCGCCTGATTCCGCTGTCAGACACCGACCTATCGCGCGAGCTGGGGTTGGTGTATCACCAGGACCGCACCTTGCCGCGCTCGGCAGTGGCCTTCATCGAGATGGTCCGCAACGGATTGCCGCGATTCCGGTCAGCCGGTGCCTTCGAATTGGAAGGTACGCGGTTGATTGAGCAAGTCCACTTTGATGAAGCGTTGCTTGAGACATAGCCCACTAAGATATTCAGCCTCCCTGGGAACAACTGCGGTTCTTATGAAGCCCGCGTCATCGCTGACTCCGCACACCACTTCAGTGTGAGTCCAATCTATCCACACACCAAGCTTCAACAATAGCGGGCCCTCCCAACTCCTACACCAAAGTGTGAGTCCGTAACTCACGAATTCACGTGACTCTATAGTCTTCCTTGATCTCACTAGCACGCCGCGAAAAATCCTGCTTATCGCAGCTATAAGAAACTGCTTTCACGAAAATTTCGATTCGCCTCAACGGAACTATGCGTTGGACTCTCACTTTTGCGTTCCGTAAGGTCATAGTTGCTGTTGGAAAGTGTCGCGCTACTTCTGGGGATGCGTGCTGTAGATAGATACATTCACAGCAAAGAATGTTTATCTCCCGAAGTCGTACATCGCGGCTGACTACGCGAGAAGCTTCAGCCCACTTTTCAGCAGCTATTGGTAGCTCGAGAAGAAGATGCCGGATTCCAGGCTTTGAATCAGGTTCCGGCGGAGGAGACCAAAGCGATGCACACTAAGTTTCGCAAGAAGTTAGCAGTGGCTGCTGTGTTCATTGGGCTGACTTGCGTTAGTTACGCTCAGGACGCGCCGGCTGCCAAGCCAGACGACCCAAAGCAAGCCTCGACGCCAGCCGCCGCACCCACCGCGGCCCCCGCTGCCTCAGCGGATGCCGCGCCGGCTGCCCCGACTCCGCTGCCTACACCTTCTACCTCGGGTCCGCTGCAGATGGCGCTCCCGATCAACATCGAAGCTGGGCCTCTCGGCAAGTATGCCCTGAACGGTGCCGTGAGTGGAATCGGAGTGTTTCAGAACAACGCCGTGCCGGGTAATAACCCGCAGGAAGGCGCCTTCAGTAACGCGATGGTTTTCTTTCAGAAGCCGACGGGCTGGTTTCAGTTCTATGTGCAGGCGGGTACCTACGACATTGTCTCCCTCGGGACGCCTTTCATTTCGAACTCTACCACCAACAATGACCTTTACGGTCCGGTTCCCGTGGCTTTTGTGAAGCTTCAAGTGGCAAAGAATACCAACATCATGGTTGGAATTTTGCCGACGTTAATCGGCGCTGAATCCACCTTCGACTTCCAGAACATGAACGTAGAACGCGGCTTGTTGTGGAACCAGGAAAACGCCATCAACCGCGGGGTGCAAGTCAACCAGACAATGGGCAAGTTCAGCGCCTCGCTCAGCTACAACGATGGCTTCTATTCCAACCGCTACAACTGGCTGACCGGTGCGCTGACCTACGTGACCGGCCCGCACAGCATCGCGTTCATTGGCGGAGGCAACCTCGGCCAGAGCAACTGGCAGAACCTGGCCACGCCCATCCAGAACAACAGCATGATCTTCAACCTGATCTACACCTACACCAAGGGCGCGTGGGTTATCCAGCCCTACCTCCAATATAGCGACGTGCCGACGAACCTGAAGGCGGGCATCGCGCAGGGTGGCCACACAATGGGTGGAGCGATCCTGGTTAGCCGCATTTTGAAGAAGGGATTTTCCGTGACCGGGCGCTGGGAATACATCGGCAGCAGCGGCAATTTCGCGTCCAACTCAGCAAACCTGCTGTACGGCCCAGGCAGCACGGCGTGGTCGCTCACGGCTACCCCGACCTACCAGTACAAGAAGTTCTTCACGCGCACCGACATCTCCTACGTAGGTGCCGGAAACATCACCCCAGGCAGCGCCTTCGGTTCTTTCGGACTGAAGCCCAGCCAGACCCGCGGCGTGGTCGAGTTGGGCTTCCTGTTTTAAGCAGCTTAAGATCGACGATGTGGAGCGGCATGCATCCGAGCAAGCCGCTCCACACTCAATACCAGCGGATTGCAGCGGCCCCGTTGGAGCGTATGAGAAAATTGAATACGCCTAGGCAGCATCTCGACCGCGAGTCGATGTTCGGCGCCCATTGCGCGAGCAGCGAATGCGACGCGACAACAGCCGAATCCGAGGTGCAGAGGACGGGGCATGACAAAAGTTGAAGCGATCATCCAGCCTTCGAGATTTGAGTCAGTCAAGGAAGCGCTGATCGAAATCGGAGTCGAAGGCATGACTGTGCTCGAGGTGCGCGGCCACGGCCGCCAGAAGGGGCACACCGAACTCTACCGCGGACGCGAGTATAGCGTAGACCTTCTACCGAAAATCAAACTCGAGCTGGTGGTGGACGACAAGATGGCGGAGCGCGCTGTGGAAGCCATCCTAAAGGTCGCGTCCACCGGCAAGATTGGCGACGGCAAGATCTTTCTCTCCAGGATCGACGACGCCATCCGCATCCGCAACCAGGAGCGCGGCCCCAGCGCGCTGTAAGGTTCAGACTCGACTACTCACCTTAGAAGTTCAAATCGGACGTGTGTCCCCATTCTGCGCCGGCTCCGGCGCGCCCGATCCCTCTAGCGATATAGCACACTGGAATTGCTCTCACGTTCCTCTCGAATCAGGGCCATCCGGGGATGTAGATTGTTGGGGTTGTCACAGTCGCGGAGGTGAGCGATGTCGTCGATCCGGAATAGATTCCCAGGTTGCGGAACCCTAGTCGTACTTACAGCTACTTTGTGGGCGCTGAGTTTCAATGGATGCGCGCAAGAATCACAGGCCCATTCGCCCGACGCCGCCGAATCGCCTTCTGCTGACAGAGCGGAACAGCTTCAGCAGACGGTCTCGGATCTGCAGGCCGAAGTGGCCATGCTCAAAGAGCAGATGAAAGAGATGCAAGCGGCAATGGCGGTTGCGAAGAATGCCTCGTCCGGAGGGTCAGCTCCCGAGCTAACGCACAGCACCGTTGACCTTCACCCCGGCGGCGGCAGCGGTACTGAGTTGTCAGGTGAAGCTGCCCAAGCTCCCCAATCCAGCCTCGCGGAAGCAGCGGCAGATAAGCCCGCGCTTTCCGCCGACGATCGCGGCATTCTCGACTTTCTCAAGGGGACGAGCACGAACGTCCTGGTGGACGGCTACTACGAATACAACTCCAACGATCCGATTGGACGTGTAAATCTTCTGCGGGCCTACGACGTCCTCAGCAACGCCTTCAGCTTGAATCAGGCTGCGCTGGTTTTCGAAAGGGCCGCCGATCCTGCTGCGGGTCGGCGCTTCGGTACGCGCCTCGATCTGCAGTTCGGACAGTCCACTGCAACTACGCAAGGAAGTCTTTCCAATGAACATCGGCCCGACATTTATCGCAGCATCTTTCAGGCCTATGGAACCTATGTCTTACCTGTAGGAAGCGGGCTCTCTGTCGATTTTGGCAAATGGGCAAGTTCGCTGGGCTATGAAGGGACCTACACCAAAGACCAGATAAACTATTCCCGCGCCTACTGGTTCGATTACCTGCCGTTCTATCACATGGGGTTTCGAGTGAAATACCAGGTGAACGACAAGTTGGGTCTGAACTACTGGATTGTGAACGGCACCAACCAGACCGAACCTACCAACGGTTTTAAGGACGAAATGTTTGGCTTCGTCCTGACTCCGACGAAACAGATCACGTGGACCACAAATTACTACTTCGGACAGGAGAACCCCGACTCGATGCCCGTTGCCAGTTGCGGACCGGTCCCGGTGCAGGCCGGTCTCTGTTTCGTGCCCATTACTCCGGCTCCCAATGGCAAGTTACATATCTTCGATACGTACTTGAATTGGCAAGCCACACCCAAGTTGACCCTGGCTCTGGAAGGCGACTACGTCATCCAGCGTGTCTGGGCCAACGCCGCGCCGGGACAATCTTCGGCGCCGTCCCACACCTCAGGCGGGGCGGCGTATGCGCAATATCTGTTCACATCCAGGCAAGGGATTGGCGCTAGAGGCGAATATCTTTCGGACCGCAGCGGACTATTCAGCGGCGTAGTCGAGGCCCTGAAGGAGGTCACTTTTACCTACGATCTCTTCGTTGCCGATGGCTTCCAGGTACGCACAGAGTACCGGCACGACTGGTCAAACATACCGGTGTTCCTTACGAGCGCTCAAAACGTCTTCAGCAAGGACCAGAACACCCTCACACTAGGCTTGATCTGGTGGTATGGACGCAAACAGGGGGCCTGGTAGGAGGGGCGATAGCCGGCCTTCACACCCCCCGGATACTTCCTGGGTAAAGAAGAACAACGTCCACCCTGTCGGTCACTCAGTGCGCGATGATGGCTCCCTATAGGTTGCGGGTCAGGCATCTTGCCAAAGGATCTTGCGGGAGCCGCTTGCCCAAGAAACAGCAAAAAATGGTGAATAACGATCGTTTAGAATCAATGGCTTAGGAGGAAATTGTTAGCATGTCATTGATTCTATATATATTTACAGGTATCCATGTCTGCCCGTAGGACTTAGCAAGGTATATCCTCGAGCTCTCGGCGTCTGTGCGGCACATTTCTAAAGTTTTCAAAGAGCAACTTTTCCCGCGCACGGGGCCCGGATTGGCAGCGCTCCCTGCCCGCCGGTCCGTTGTAACAGGCGGGTGAGAAAGGAAGCCAGGGAAATCAGCACGAGGGCGGAACGAAAGTAACCAGGCATGGGCCGGGCAGGAGGCCGAAAAAATGGGAGATTCAAAGCGCCTCACGTTCCAGCAACACGACCCGAACCTCAGCGGCGGGCGCCCCGCACCCGGTCGCCGGTGACGGTAAACTGGTGCATCGACACAAGGAGCCGCTACTGAAAATGTCGTCCTTCCAGCAACGACTCATGCTGCGCCTCATCAATATCTGGCCTCCCATTGCGGGCGCGGGCATCCGCGTACATTGGGGCGCCGACATGAAATCGGTTGACGTCGAGATGAAGCTGCGGATGTGGAACCGCAACTACGTCGGCACGCACTACGGAGGGTCGCTGTACTCCATGGCCGACCCGTTCTACATGCTGATGCTGATGAACAACCTCGGGCGGGACTACATCGTGTGGGACAAGGCGGCAACCATCCGCTTCCGCAAGCCCGGCAAAGGCAAGGTGCGCGCCCAGTTTCGCCTCAGCGACGCGCAGCTCGACGACATCCGCGAGCAGTTGAGGACGCTGCCCAAGTACGAGCCTACCTTCACGGTCGAAGTGAAGGACGAAGCAGGCGACGTAGTGGCCGAGGTGCAGAAGGTGCTGCACATCCGCAAGAAGTAGCTGATTCCAAACATAGAAAAGTGCCATGCTGGTGGGAGCATGGCACTTACAGTTTCAGACTGACTGCTCGCGAAAGACTTACGGCCCCACCGACACCTTAACCGAGTTCGATCCGATACCATTCGCAACGGACTGCATCGAGTACGTCCCGGCGGGAATGGTCGCGGGCAGATCGAAGTGGGTGAACATGATGGTGCCGGACTTGATGCTATGCGTGCTGTCATCGTGCGTGAACGCATAGACAACGTTGCCAGCGGTGCAGGTGTTATTTACATCGTTTGTGCAGGTGAGGCGAACCAGCGGGTAGTTGGTTTCGCCCTGGTAGTCGTCACCGTAGGCGTTGTTCTGCGACAGGCCGTTGAGCTGGCGGCCATACAGGACGTTGTTTACCGAGCCGATCTTCAGGTGGGTGGACGCCGCCAGAATGGTGGGTACTGCTGCTGCGACTACGCCTGAAGCGGGGGTGTAAGCCGAAACCGGGCTGGTGCCGAAGTCGGTGAACATGATCTGCCCGGTCGGCAGGATCATGAGGTGGCCAACGAACGAAGAGCCAGCAGGACAACCTCCATTAGTCGCAGTCGGGGTCAGCATGTTGGTCGTCGGGTCGTACTCCAGGAACTGGCAGCCGTTCTGGAACAGCCCAGGGCTGTAATCGAGCAGCACTTTGCCATTCGGTTCCAGTGCGCCCGGACCATCGGCCTGGTCCAGACCGCCAGGAGGGGTTGGGCCTTTTGTCCACGTGCCGAGACCTACGTCGTAAATCGCGGTCGCAACTACATTGCCGCCGGACTGGAAGACCTTGTTGTTGTACATCAGGACCGCAGAGCCCAATTCCTCGTCCGCGGGGTTATAGAGGTGGATGGGAGTCTGTCCTGTACACGTCCACGCGCCTGTGCCCTGATCGTAAAGCTCGGCGCCACCATTGACGGCATTGCCGCAAGGGCTGTTCTTCGCGTCCACGGTTAGAACCTTGTCATTCGTCAAAAGCGTAAATCCGGATTCGTCGTTGCTGGACTGACTGACCGAGCCGGTAGCGAGCCAGGAATTCGGGCCGTTGAAAATCGCGTTCTGCGGCGTACAGCAGTTCGACTGCATGTAATTTTTGTTGGCCAAAGTGATGCTCTCGGCATCACCGATGGTGGTCCAGCCGACGGGTGGGCTGTTCAGCACCCAGGAGACATTGCCAAAGGGCGTGATGGTTCCAAGGGCGCCCAATGTGGTCCATACCGCGGTACCATTGTTATATTCGCCACCCTCGATTACGACTTGCCTTCCGTTATTCAGTACTTGCGAGCCGAAATAGATGGGTGCGTATCCTGCGGGCAGATGTCCGGTCGTGGTCCACGTGCCGTTGACGTAACTGCCAGTGGCGTTAGGGGTAAGAATGAACCAGACGCCGGTATCGGGGCCCTGTGACTCATTGACCAGGATCCTGCCGTCCCGGAGCTGCAGCATCGGACCGGTGGCTGCGCCCGGCTGGTTGGTGAGATTCGTCCATGACTGTGCTCCGGCGACTCCGGCCAGAGCCAATAGCACGGTGAGTGCGACTGCTATCCTTGCGAATGCCTTCATTTTTTCCTCCGAGGAACCGGGCGACCGGACAGGACTTGCGACCGAAGAGCGCGCAATTTCCAGCTCAGACAGCGGTTCTCCTCAATAACTTGTTTGCTTCCTTGGCCGCAGAACCCTTACGTTCGGCGCGCCGCCTCCGCAATTACGCGCCGATTTTGCGGCGAATCACGCCCGCGATGCCAACAATTCCAGTGCCCAGCAGCATCAAGCTGCCTGGCTCGGGAGTGGTGGTCTGCTGAGTCTTGGACAGCGTGAATGCCAGATCAGTGGGAATCTGCGAACCGTTTCCAAAGTAGACCTGCCACGCCAAATTATCGCCCTGTGACGAGGTCGTCCATCCCCACTGCGGCGGGAACGAAAGATTGGGTACGACCGAAAGCCAATACTCCGTACCGGCGCTCGCAGCGAACCCGCTCAGCACTCCTGAGGTGTAGGAGTAGACCGGGTCTCCCAAGGCGTCATTCTTGACGAAAGTTTCGCCTCCGTTACCCGAAACGCTGAAACTGGAGAGTAACGTGCCGGGCTGACCAGCGTTGTTGGCGTAGAACGAGACGGTCCAGGCGGTGATGGGACCTTGACTCTGCGGGTTAAAGTAGCCCCCCCACCACCCAACCGAGGTGATGTTGGTTGCGGACGATAGAGTGAAATCGTCGTAGGACGTGGCGAAGTTGCCAAAACCGCCGACGTCGTTCTGCGACGCATAGAGATTCATGTAATCCGGGCTCTGAGTGTAGACGATCACCTGTCCGGCCCAGCCAGGTACGGCCAGAACTAAGAGCATCGCCGCCAATGCAACGAGTGGAAGCTTGTGTTTCAAGCGGTCAGCCATTTTTCCTCCTGCGAAGTTGATGGTTAAACTGGATGTGAATTGAGAGATGGTGCTGGGGAAAACGATTACCGTCGCATAACCCCAAACCCGAACCTACCGTACGGCGTAAGTTGCACGATTGTCTCCACATCGATCACAAGCTATGTATATGATTAAACTAAGGTTATTACAGTAAGACTAAAGTGCTATATGCAGAACTTTGCTGCTTTGTGGCCACCACGTGCCCTACTACCACGCCCGTATTCACCTTTCGCTGCTTCGACTTGAGGGTTAGTTCTTTCGCAGGGATGGTTAGCTAGTCCGTCTGGCCGTGACTCCAGGACATTCAGCCCGTTGCACGTCACTATGGCTGATCCGCGCAGTCTCGCGGACAACGGCGGTTTATACTGCGTTGGGCCAGCGGCCCCCTATGCATCCTTTTGCCTCCGTTACCCCATTCCCGCCAGAGACGCCATGCTGCGCATAGGCCTTACCGGCGGAGTGGCTTGCGGGAAATCCACTGTCGGCGCCATGCTGGCCGAGCGCGGCGCCTACTATCTCCAGGCTGACACGCTCGCCCACCAGCTATATGCCCCGGGGCAGGCGACCTACGATTCGGTGGTCGAGCGCTTCGGCCGCGAGATCCTGGACCCCGATGGCATCATCAACCGTGGACGGCTGGCGAACGCCGCCTTTCCGGCTCGCATCGCGGAGCTGAACGCCATCGTCCACCCGGCCGTGGTCGCCGCCCAGAACCGATGGATGGACGACATCCAGCGAACCGACCCCGACGGCATAGCCGTGGTCGAGGCAGCTCTGATCGTGGAAGCCGGCGCCGCCCATGACTTCGACAAGCTGATTGTTGTGACCTGTAATCTCGAGCAGAAGGTGGAGCGTTATTCGCAACGCGCCAAGATATCGCTGGAAGAAGCGCGCAAAGAAGTGCTGCGCCGGAGCGCGGCCCAGTTGTCAGACGAAGAGAAGGCCAGCCACGCAGATTACGTGATCGACAATTCCGGGACGATCGCCCACACGGCGCGGCAGGTCGAGGCGGTGTGGCAGAAGCTACGAAAGGCTCCCGCACACTAGGCACTCCGCCGCCGAAGTCGGTACACTTTCCTATAGGACACGTCTAACGCAGTCCGGAACTCCATTGGAATTGTTGAATTTCTAACTCATGAAACTGATACGGCCTCTGATTCTCGGCGCTCTGATCGCGGGCGCTTTCTACTGGTACACCACCCATCACACCGACGGGAAGCCGTCGGACTACATCTCCCGCCCCACGCAGGTCGAGCTCACCGAGGCTGCCGGGCCACAAACCTTCGACTCCGAAGAGCAGACCAACATCGAGGTCTATAAGAAGGGCATTCCGTCGGTGGTCAATATCACCTCGACCGCGGTAGCCTTCGACTTCTTCTACGGCCCCGTGCCGCAGGAAGGCCAGGGCTCGGGCTTCATCATAGATAAGGAAGGCCACATCCTCACCAACTATCACGTCATCGCCAACGCGCGCGAGGTTGAGGTCACCCTGCACAATAAAAAGAAGTACAAGGCCACCGTGATCGGCCGCGACCGCTCGCACGACCTGGCGGTCATCCAGATCACCGCTCCCAACCTGGTTCCGGCGACGCTAGGCGATTCGAAGTCGCTGGTGGTCGGTCAAAAGGTCTATGCCATCGGCAATCCCTTTGGACTGAACGGCACCATGACGCGCGGCATCATCAGCTCCGTGCGGCCCATTCGCACCCCCGAAGGCGCTGAGATCGACGAGGCCATCCAGACCGACGCCGCCATCAACCCCGGCAACTCCGGCGGGCCGCTGCTGAATTCGCGCGGCGAGGTCATCGGCATCAACAGCCTGATCGCCACCGGAGGCGGCGCCAACCAGAGCGCGGGCATCGGCTTCGCGATTCCGATCAACGCCGCCAAGGCCGTGATCGGCGACCTGATCACCATCGGCCGCGTGCGCCGCCCGTCGCTGGGAATCCGCACCCTGCCCATCGGTCCCGAGTTGGCGCAGGAGATGGGACTGCCCTCCGATTACGGTGTTCTCATCATTCAAGCCGTACCTGGCGGATCGGCCGAGCGTTCCGGACTGCGCGGCGGCACTCAACGCGCCTACATCGGAAACGTTCCCGTAATGCTCGGCGGAGACCTGATCGTAGCCATCGACGGCGAGGAGATCGGCGATCAGCAGGATCTCTCCAATGCCATGAACAAGCACAAGGCCGGCGATACGGTGACGGTGACCATCTATCGCGGTAAGAAGAAAATGGATGTAAAGGTCACCCTGAGCGAAGCGCGCGAGCAGGCGTAATGGGCAGGCAAGAACCGCTCGATCTCGATAAACACCAGAGACACCGCCAACGTCCGAGTTTTCGGTCTACTTTTGGCCTACAATTGTTAATATCATCCAGCACTAACCCTGATTGATGGCGGGATTAACGCCCTCTAATTGGAGCACCGTGAGTAACAAGATAGCGAAGCATCGGGATCCGATCGGTAGCGGGCCTGTTAAGTACGAAGTGAACCCAGGGCAGCCTGGTGCCTTGAGCATTCGAATAGAGTACGAGAGCGCCCCAGCACCTCCGCATTTTTATGTCGCTGATTTCTTTAGGGTCACGCCGCTCGGAATGGTTGTACTGATGGAGTTCGGCAAATTGACTGGCCCTTCGACCTCGACGCTCCGGAGCAAGCTAGAGATATATTTCCCGGTCGCGATGTTCATGAATCAATTCTGGGCTAACTCTCGTGAATTCTACAAAACGCTGGCGAGGTTCGTCGCTGAATCGGGTTTCCGTGCCGACAACCCTCTTACGGAGGTAGCAGAAACTGAGAAGGTCCAGACGCTGCACTCCAACAACGTTCTAACGGTTCTGTCAGGGGGGGAGTGTATGATGGACTTTTTCTACATCTCGCCCAAGGAATTCTGGGCGAAACCGCTCAAACAAGGCAATATTGACATGGAAGCTCTGGTTCGAGTGATATGCACGCCTACATTGGCTCTTGGTTTTTACGATGCCTGTGCACCGATAGCTGATAAGATGCAAACTCGTTTCCCCTCGTGGATTGGAGACGCCGATGCTTTGGAATCTAAGTAGCTTCGCAGACCTGCAGCCCAAAGTCACCGAGACCGCTGGGGCTCAGATCGGCAGAGTCGTCAGAGGTCGGAAAAGAACGGCACAGTTTCGGGTCAATATGGTAGCGGCTCTTGTCGCCACAACCATCTCGCTTGGCACCGTGGCCGGCACTAGTAACGAACTGAACATCGCCGTACACCCACCCGTCGCGAACCACTCTTATGGCATGGAATCCAAACCACCCCTGTCACATTTGTTCGGCGGTAAATTTGACAACATCTGGACGGCCGAGGTGGAGGAAGGATTGCTCGCGGAGATCGCCGCAAAGTACCCGGCGACGGCTGCATCAAACGACCAGGATTTTGTGGATGCGCTTTACAGCAATCAGCAAGACGCCCTGACTGGGGATCTTCCAAGACTCTCTAAGGATCAAATCAAGAGCGTCATCAAGAGGCGGCCCGCTTAAGACCCGAAATGGATAACTGCCCTCGTTGGGACGGCCCAGAAAGTGACCTGCAGCTGCCCGACGTGGTGGCAGGGTTGGAACGAGTCCACCAATTCATCAGAAGACGGGCATCACGGTACATCCTTCGACACGGCGACGTCAAAAATTGGCACTTGAACGTGTTCAGAAGTGTCGTACCGCTCTCCTACTATGCCGGCAATTATCGCAGCGATGATCCCAATTTCCCTTGCCTGAATGTTGATGTTCAGGTTTCGGTGAATGCTGGCGCGCCGTTTGCACAGGTGCCAGCCTTAATGTCTGAGTTTTCGGATGAGGTCTTGAACTGGGTAAGCAAAACTGACGCTTATCTTCGTGGCGGAGCATCTGACCTCAACAGAGTCCGCGCTGTGGTACAGCTAGCCGCCTTTAGTCTGGGCCGTTTCGTCCAGATCCATCCTTTCCTGGATGGTAACGGTCGAATGAGCAGGATGATTGGGAATTACGTATTAGAGAGGTACGGCTTCCCCAGCCTTCTCTGGCCTCCATTTGTTCGTCCGGCAGGCGACTACGAAGTCGCGAGTGAGGCCTGCATGCGGGGTGATATCACACTAATGTCACGTTACCTGATCGGAGCTCTGGCGATGCAGACTTCTTAATCCATCCCTACCCACGTCCGACTGGTGAACGTCGCTTAGCTGGGCCGCCTTGTTCCGAGCTAACTCCACGACGGAGCCTAAGCGTTCTTTGATTCGCACCCGCCGCTCACCCCTCCTTCTAGCTCGCCTTGGGTTTCAGCGTCTTGGCGTACGTCTTCGCGAGCAGCGCACCCGGAACCGCAACATACTCCTGCATCACTGCTCCGTAGGCTTCGAACAGAGAGGTTTTGTACTTCTTCAGGAACTGCTCGCGCTCGTCCTTGGGAAGCCGCAGCGCCATCCGTCCCTCGGGACTCAGGAGCAGCGAAAACATGTTGCCGTTGATGGCAGTGTAGGGATTGTCGGCGCCTTTGCGTTCGATTTCGGGCTGGGTGGCGAGCAGCTTTTCATACAGCGCGACTTTCTCTGCGGGAATCGGACTCTTCTTTTTCTGCGCGCTCATCCTGCCTCCCTCATGACGAGACTCTCTACACACAAGCAACATTCAGCCGCCAGGCGGAAAAAGTGTAGCAAAAGCCCCCTCGCGCGCTTCGACCCCCGTCTAAGACTCGAACCCGCTGTTCCGGTTGGTCGTGGGCTCCCTCTTAACTTGACATAAAAATGTACTTTGTACTATAAAGTCAGTGCGGAGGTTCTCATGCAACGGTCAAAAACGTTCCGATTGGCATTAGTTGCCACCGGAGAGTGGGTAATGGTGCTCCCTGCAGCGGTATTTCTCATGGCGGCGGCACTTCGTTTCCTGCAACCTTCGCAATATGAACCGGCGCACACCAGCTGGATCATCTCCCAGTGGGCCGCAACACACGTCTCACGCCTCGTGCGGCAACGCTGTTCATTCTCGTGCCATCACTCGCTATTCTTCTGGGAAGCGCCACCCTTCTACTGGCTTGGCGCGACGATTCGTCGCTACGCGACGACGTTACGCTTGCTATGACGATCTTGCGGCGGCGTCTCTCCCTCGGGTTGCTGATTACCGGGACGATACTGGCGGCTGTCATTTGTCTGTTTGCCGTCGTCCACGTCGTCGTGGATTGAAGCCGGAAAGGAACCGTCCTCATGCGCGCGCAGCGAGTGAACACCATCAGCGGCAAAGTAATCATCGTCCTGTCTCTTATCGCATTACTGACCGTAATCAGCGGGTACTTTCAGCCTCCGCAGCAGGACGAAGGCCCGGCAGCGCACATCTTTCAGTTCTCCATCGTGGCGCTCGTGCCGACGATCCTGCTCTTCCTCCTGACCGCGGACTGGAAGCAGCCGCGCCGAAGCGCGCGCCCCTTGGCACTTCCAGCCGCGGCTTTGGTTCTCGCCTTTGCCGCGCTCTATTATCTCGAGCACTTCCGCTAAGCTGAGCCGCAACATCCCACCGCCGTTCCCCACCCATGTCATTGCCCTTCACCTGTGGCCTCGGCTATAGTTCTAGGGTTATGTACGACGACTTCCTGGCGACTGACCGCTGGACCGCCCAGCCGCTGCACTGCCAATATCAGGCCCTGATCGTGGCCATTGCGACGCGGCACGCTGACGCCATCGACATCAAGTTCCTGGTCGGCGACGACCGGCCGGTTTGGATCGCTCTCCCTCACGTCGCGTGGGTCGAGTTCAACCGGCAGACCGGAAAAGTCATCACCGATCCCATGGCGGTCCAGATCGCGGGACACTATTTGAAGTGGGCCATCGAGTCCGGGGAAGATAGCGGGCGTGAAATGTACTCCCTGACCGTGCAGGAGACTTTGGACCACCTGAACGCGATCATCGAGGAAAACCAAGCTTCTGCAGTCGCTCGATAATTCCCGGTCAACGGGCTTTTTTCTGCGCGCGGGGACTGGTCCTGTTCCCCAACGTTTGCTCGTCTTACTTTAAGGCGCCTCCGCGCGGCACCGATGATTGATAAAGGAGTCCTTATAATGTCCGCCATTGCTCATCCTGAATTAGCTGACCTGCTGGCCCAGAAATCGATCCGCCGCAACCTTTCCACCCCCATACTCGTCGAAACCGCCATCGAAAGAGGCGAAGGAATGCTGAGTTCCCGGGGCGCACTGGTTTCCGAAACCGGCAAGCGCACCGGCCGCTCTCCCAAAGACAAATTCACCGTTAAAGACGCGATCACCGAGAACAAAGTCGCCTGGGGTTCGGTCAACCTGCCCTTCTCCGCCGACAAGTTCGACGCTCTCTACCAGCGCGTGCTCGAGTATCTCGCCGACAAAGAAGTCTACGTTCAAGACCTGTTCTGCGGCGCCGATCCCAAGTATCAGTTGCCCATCCAGGTGATCAACGAATATGCCTGGCACAATCTGTTCGTGCATCAGCTCTTCATCCGCCCGACGCCTGAGGAGTTGACGACTCACACCCCCGAGTTCACCATCGTCAGCGCACCTAGTTTCCTGGCCGATCCCCAGCGCGACGGCACCAACTCCGAAGTCTTCGTGATCGTGAACTTCACCCGCAAGCTGGTCATCATCGGAGGCACGCAGTACGCCGGCGAGATGAAGAAGTCCATCTTCGGCGTGATGAACTTCCTGCTGCCCGACCGCAACGTCTTTCCCATGCACTGCTCCGCCAACGTCGGCGAAGATGGGGTGACCGCCCTGTTCTTCGGATTGTCGGGTACCGGCAAAACCACACTCTCCGCCGATCCCACACGCCGCTTGATCGGCGACGATGAGCACGGCTGGAGCGCCACCGGCGTCTTCAACTTCGAAGGCGGCTGCTATGCCAAGTGCATCAAGCTGTCGGAGAAGAACGAGCCGCAGATCTGGGACGCCCTCCACTTCGGCTCGGTGCTGGAAAACGTGGTGCTCGATCCCGTCACCCGCGTGCCGAACTATGACGACGACAGCAAGACCGAAAACACTCGCGCCGCGTATCCCGTCGAGTACATCGACAACGCCGTGATCCCCGGATTCGGCGGGCATCCCAAGAACGTAGTCTTCCTCACCGCCGACGCGTTTGGCGTTCTGCCTCCGGTATCGAAACTGACTCCCGAGCAAGCGATGTTCCACTTCATGTCGGGATACACCGCCAAGGTCGCAGGCACCGAAGCGGGCGTCACTGAACCGCAAGCGACATTCTCCACTTGCTTCGGCGCGCCTTTCATGCCGCTGCCTCCCAAGGTTTATGCTGAAATGCTCGGCCGTCGCCTGCGCGAGCACAGTGCGCAATGCTGGCTGGTTAACACGGGATGGCAGGGCGGACCGTACGGCGTCGGCAAGCGCATGAGCCTGCCCTACACCCGCGCCATGGTCAACGCACTCGTCGAGGGCAAATTGAATGACGTCGAGTTCGAAATCGAGCCCAGCTTCGGGCTGAGCATTCCGAAATCAGTACCAGGCGTTCCCTCGGAGCTGCTGAATCCGCGCAATTCGTGGAAAGACAAAGCCGCCTACGACAAGATGGCGGCAGACTTGTCAGCGCGGTTCGCGAAGAACTTCGAGCAGTTCGACGCTCCCCGCGAGATCAAAGAAGCCGGACCGCGGGCGGTGACGAAGTAGTCGGTATATACCACAGAGTAAGATCTGACATGGTGGCATAGCTTCTGCTGTGCCACTCGTAGTTTTTGCCCTTCTATAAATAGACGATCGGCCGCGGTTGCCCGGCCACGAACTCGGCCGAAGCGCAACAAATATCCGAGCCCCCCCGACCCGTTCCTGCATCCAAGTTGGCCGAAGGAGTCCTGGTCGTCATGGTCAAACTCGCATTACTCGCCCGCATGGAAGCCAAGCCCGGCAAAGCTGAGGAAGCCGCGGCATTCCTCTCTAGCGCTCTGCCTCTCGCACAGCAGGAACCGGCAACGATAGTGTGGTTTGCCTGGCGCATTGGCGCATCCACCTTCGGTATTTTCGACGCATTCGCCGATGAATCGGGTCGACAGGCGCACCTCACCGGTCAAATCGCCGCCGCGCTGATGGCGAAAGCGCCCGACTTATTCGCTGGTACACCCACCATCGAAAAGCTCGACGTGCTGGCTGCGAAACTCAAAGAGTAGCGGCTATCCCAATCTCCAGCCGCCAGGATCTTTGACCTGACGTAGCGAGAGGGTCGAACCCTGCTAGGCCTTCAACCAGACGACTGGAAAGCTATGACCTAGCCGGCGAAAGTCGGAATCGCTGGTCACCAGCGTTCCCTTGTGTTCGAGCGCCAGCGCCGCGACGAAGCTATCGAGGTAATAGAGTTTGTGCGTCGCCTTGACGTCCGCGGCCTGAAGCGCCCTTTGCGGCGTGACGTCCACCAAACTGATCGGTAACGCTTGCACCGCACCCATCGTCGCGCGTGCCCGGTCTGGACCATGCCCGCGCAGGATGCTGCCGTACACCTCTCCGTAGCTCACCGCCGACATGTAGATTGCGGCGCGTCCACGCAGCGCATCCTTCAGCAACTCATTCACTTTGGAGGCACCCGGCTTCTTCTGCAGGAAGGCGAACAACGCGCTCGCATCCAGGACGTAGGTCTTCATCGCTCGCGCTTACTTTCCTCCCGATGTTCTTTTTCCCAGGTAGCCAGCAGGTCTGGACCTTCCGCAAGGCAGCCCATGACGCGATCGATGTAATCCTCGGTGACCGGCTGAAGAACAATGCGCCCAAACTGGTCTTCGAGAAACTTTACCTTGATTCCGGCATGGATACCATATCTACGCCGGAGTTCGGCGGGGACCACAAGTTGTCCTTTTGAGGTAACGGTAGAACTTATATCTCTCATGTCTTACATCATATCAAATGTAAGACATGCGCTGAATTCGGCACACATACGACAACTGGTTGCTGTCCCCCCAAACTGGCAACTGCCGACCGGCAACTGGCCACTTCTTCAGAACGAATGCTGCACGTGTTGCTCGCCCAGCACCTTCCCGGCGCTGTCGAACCACACCACTTCATACTGTGGCTGAAACACCGAGTAATAGTACTTGTAGATATATTCGTCCGTGCACTTGGAGGGTGCGACCGTCAGCTTCCCGCAGGACCCTTCGCTGCTAGGGTCGCCAAGCAACTCGCGTACCGCCTCGTTGGGATCCCCGAGGTTCACCAGCATCGCATTCTTCTGCAACTGCGAGTCGTGGTGATAAGCCCAGAAGAGCGCGCCTACAATCATCAGTGCGATAGCGAAAAACACCAGGCGGGTCGTCATAAAAAAAGTTGCCAGTAGTCAGTTGTCAGTTGCCAGTCTCATCGCAGTGGCGTTTTATATCGATTCGTCATCACCATCGGAGCCAGGGATCAGCTTTCGCCGCCGCCAGCCAAGAGGCCCTTTATTCGGCTCGAAACCTCAAGCCCAACACTATCCACTATCCACTAATCACTAACTTCGCTTCCTTCCCCAAATACCCCTTCCGCCGGAACCAATCCTCCATCGACGACTGCAGCCGCTCCAGCGGAACCCGCGTGCCGATTTCCATCAGCCCATCGCCGGCGGGAATCGTATCGTCGAACACCTGGTCATTGGTGAAGTTGCGCATGCTGAAGCTGTCCAGCCACTTCAGCGGACAAGGCTTCCGCTCCCCAGCCTCTTCATACTCGACACGGATCTTGCGTGCGAACATGTTTCGATTGTGCCACGAGAGAGAGTAGGTTGCATCACACCACAGCAGGCTCCGGCGCGTGCTCCCCGCGGTGAAACCACTTCGAAGTCGCCGCCATCACCAGCGGAGCGATTAGCGCATACGCGGCAACCGCAGGAAGGGCCCTCTCCGCCCGCAGAAAGTGTCCCGTGAGCAACAGCGCCAGTCCGACATGGCGGTTCGCATTGCAGATGGCAAGCGTGCGGTCAGTCAAGACATCGGCGCGCAACAAAAATCGGATGGCCAGCACTGAGCCTATCGCCAGCACCAGCGCCGACACAGGAAGCCAGATGGTGAGCGACTTCAACACTGTCGGGCCGAGCCTAAACAGAAACGCTACGATGGCCACGGTGAGCACTACGTTGCCAATCAGGGTCATGGCGGGCTGCAGTTTGGAGGCAATCACGGGCCAGTAGTGTGCGACTACCATGCCCACCAGTACCGGCAGAAACTGTCTTTCCGCGATGTCCAGCAAGAGCACGCGCGGCGGTATCCAGATTGTGCGGTCATAGAGCTTGCCGGCAGCGAAGACGATCAGCGGAATCATGACCGGCGTCAGCATCGCTCCCCACAGCTGGTAGCCCGCGGCGAGGTGCATGTCGAAGCCCTTCTTCGCGATGTTGCGGGTCATCAGCGGAGCCCCCGGCGCCACCCCCACCATGAACAGCCCCGCCATCTCCGGCAAGCTCAGGGGAAAGACGTGTGGCAGCAACAGCGCAATGGCCGGCGGCACAAAAAACGTCGCCAGCAGCAGGCGCACCCACACCGACCACGTCATGCGCCGATAACCCGCGATGATTTTGCCGTACTCCAGGCTCATGCCGATCGACAGCATTAGCACAAACACCGCGCCCGGGACGAGAAGTTTCACCGTGAGCCATTAGAACACCCGGGGTCGCGATTGCGGAACATCCGTCTCTGGGTGCCCATTCTCTATAATCGACGTTTATGCCCTCCTTCCCACCTGTCGACGAGCAACTGGACTACCTGCGCAAGGGCGCTGCCGAAATCATTCGCGAGAGCGACCTCCGCGACCGCATCGAGCGCTCCCTCGCCAGCGGCAAGCCCATGCGCGTCAAAGCCGGATTCGATCCCACCGCTCCCGACCTCCATCTCGGACACACCATGCTCATGCGCAAGCTCAAGCACTTTCAGGACATGGGCCACACCGTCATCTTTCTCATCGGAGACTTCACCGGCCTCATCGGCGATCCCTCGGGCCGCTCGGCGACGCGCCCGCCGCTCACCCGCGAGCAGATCGACGCCAACGCCGAAACCTACAAGGCGCAGGTCTTCAAGATCCTCGACCGCGACAAGACCGAAGTCCGCTTCAACAGCGAGTGGCTCAACAAGCTCGGCTACGAAGGCTTCGTCCGGCTCGCCGCCAAGTTCACCGTCTCGCAGATGCTCGAGCGCGAGGACTTCCACAAGCGCTTCGTCGAGGAGAAGCCCATCGCCATGCACGAACTGCTCTATCCCATCGCGCAGGGATACGACTCGGTCGCGCTCGAAGCCGACGTCGAACTCGGCGGCACCGACCAGAAGTTCAACCTGCTCATGGGACGCCAACTCCAGCGCGACTACAACCAGCCGCCGCAGATCGTGCTGACCATGCCGCTGCTCGAAGGCACCGACGGCGTGCAGAAGATGTCGAAGTCATACGGCAACTTCATCGGCATCACCGAAGCGCCGCAGGAAATGTTCGGCAAGGTCATGTCCATCTCCGACGACCTGATGTGGCGCTATTACGAGTTGCTCACCGATGTCACCGTGCGCGAGATCGACAAGCTCAAGCGCGATGTCGCCAAGGGCGCGGCGCATCCCATGAAACTCAAGCAGGAGCTCGGCCTCCGCATCGTCCGCGACTTCCACGGACCCGCCGCCGCCGAACACGCCGCGCAAGACTGGTCGCGCATGTTCCAGAAGGACGAAGCTCCCGAAGATTTGCCGCTGGTCACCGTGAAGTACACGGACGTCGCACCGCCGAATGCGGCAACGACGACTGATGGTCTCGTGCAGGTCAAGCTCGACAAGCTGCTCTTCCACACAGGACTCGCGACTTCCGTCTCCGATGGCTCGCGCAAGCTCAAACAAAACGCCGTGAAGGTCGATGGTGAACTGAAGAACGATCTCGTCGCCTCGGTAAAGCTCGGCTCCGAGTTCACGCTAAGGGCGGGGAAGAAGATGGTGAGAACGAGGGTGGAGGGGTGAGGTTCTGCCTCCCCACCCGGTTTACAAAATGCATCTGAGCAACCTGAGGAAGTTTGGTACTCATGCTCCCTGGCACGTACATCACATTTTCGGAATTGTTCGACCGCCAACCGTCGCTGAGACAGGTCATTGGAATTGTCGAACAACTCCCTATGATGGACGCTGCTTTTACCCTGTCGCAGATGAATCTGGCGTTGCGGTATGTAATGCAGGAACACAATCGCCCAAATTTTGGGCGTCTCCAACAGCAACTCATTGGGTCATTCGCCGACGACGAGGTTTTTAGACTTCTCCAACAGCGCTTTCCACAAGTCCTAGTCGACAAAAGGCCGATTTTCCTGCCGCATAGCATCCTCAACGTTTTACGGCTTGTGCTAACTCGGTCCCGATTAGAAATCCCATCAACCCCAGGAGAAGACTCAGGCGTTCGCTTCGCAATCGGTCGCGCATGTTTGATGATGAATAATCTCCTTCTCACGGCGGACGAGGAAAGACAAATCCTCGTGGGACAAGATGAAAGCAGAAGGCTTGAACTAATGGTTCAAACTCTTGCGCCGTTTGAGATTGCCAATCCACCCAAGGCTCACCACCTCCTCTTTCGGCTACATGTGATGTTCAGGATATTGTTGAAAGACGGAGCCGTGCGAGCGGCGATTGAGCAGAGGTGCGACGGCCTCGACTTGGAAGAAGCATTCCAGAGCCTCATCGGGATTTCGCTTGAACGCTGGCTTTTTGTGATCTTCGGAATCTATGCCTATTTCCTCTATGGCGCGAACCTCCTTGATCCTCACCCGGAGTTCGCGATACTTAACCCTGCCACTTTTCCAGGCGAATCTGGGATCACTTCCAGTGAGTTGGACTGCGTCCTGAAAACGCTCGCAACGCCCCTTTCTGGTCTAAGGGCTGCACTATCGACGGAAGGCGGAACTGACGCGCGGTATGACTTTGTACCTTTTCGCTCAAGGCCACTTTACGCAATAGACGAGGGCAAATTAGTGCCCTCTGACATCGCCTTTATCTTAGAAAAATGCCATGCTGGGGTGCAGTGGGCTATTCATGACGCACTTCCGGTTGACAGCAAGAAGCGACATGATCTGTTTACAGCCTGGGGCCTTCTATTTGAGGAGTACGTCCATTGGCTTCTTAGCGGGATGCGGACGAGCATTCCCCTGAAATATATACGGACGCCTCAATGGGACTCAGGTGGTGAATCGTTTGATGGCCTCCTGCTAAAAGACTCTGTCTTGGCGCCCGTTGAGTGCAAGGGGGGATTTCTCTCGCGCAATGCCAGGTATTCTGCGAACAAGGACATATTTCTGGACGACGTCGAGAAGAAGTTCGTGCCCGGCTGCGACCAACTCGCCAAGAAAATCGGCGCGCTTTTCTCGGAGGATGCTGCGACGCGCAGACGCCTTCACGACGTCCCGCTGGATCATATTCGTGCCGTTATTCCGATGCTTGTCGCGCAAGACCATATTCTCCGTGTTCCATTCTTTAACTGGCACATGAATCAGAAGTTTCAACAGAGTCTCAGCCGATTCGACCTACGACCGGATATCTTTGTGCGTCCACTAACCGTCGTGAACATTCAGGAGCTCGAGAGTATGGTCAATTCTGCGGAGGCAACAAATTTTGATTTCGTATACGCTCTTCACAACAGAACCGTCAGAGACGAGGAGGTATTGTCGGACCTGCTCGATTGGCTGCTGCAATTCCCGGATTTCGGAAGGCAGCAATCCTCCCGGATGAGACAAATACACGATGAGCTTCACGGTCCCATGTTCACTTACCTTTTCCCAAAGAGTGCTGAAGTCGTGTGACTTCCTTCTGCCGGCGTGCCATCAGCGATTTCCCACCCTCACAGCCTTTACCTTATATGACTTTGGACAGTCGGCGTAAGCCAGCGAAACCAAAACTCAACGGAGTCTCGTGATAAGCGATAGAAAATCAGTTATGGAAGAAAAACAAATCGTTGAGGCAATCAAAAAGGCGCGCAAAGGGATTACCCAGTATCTGGAGATCATGGAGTTATTGCCAGAAGTGAATGTAGCTGACAATCGTGAGTTTCAGAGAAAGTTCAATGCTTTCTATAGAGTCCGACAAAGATCTCTTGAATGGTATCTCACGTATTTTGCCTGTATGCAGAGACACAAGGAAAGGAAACCAACTTTTAACGACGTCCTTGATGATTTATATCAGTCGACTGGCAGATACGAGCCGTCATTTTCAAGCAAACTCGTTGCCACTTTAGATCCTGAAGAGCCTATCTGGGATGTTTGGGTCTTGGCGAATACGGGAATAGCGGTTCCCTCTTATGCTTCAAAAAATAAAGTCGAGCGCGCAAAGGCCGCATACGCGATCATCCAAGCGTGGTATCGGCAATTCTTGAACTCCAAAGATGGAGAGATCGTCGTGAGAGTCTTCGATAGGATCGTTCCGGAACACGCCAACGTCACTAATCTTAAGAAAGTGGATTTTGTTTTATGGCAAACAAGGGCCGCCTAGATTTCTGACCGGGTGTCCTACCCAATCGCTCCTTTCGATTGAGTGGGAGACACGATTCCCTGCTGGCTGACTCCCGACTTCTGCTCGCGCCAACGCTCCAGCCCGCTGCCACCTCTACGTCGCGCGCCGGTCTTGCGCGGGACGTGTGGCGAGGGCGGCTTATCATAGCCCAGCACGCAGCGCAGCGGAGTGCTGGGTAGGCTCGTCATAAAAATCCCGAGTCGGTTTCAACCGACGACACTCTTCCGCGAGGGCGTGAGCCCGAGCGCTGCGCCGAGTCGCCCTCAATTCTTTGCCTGGTGCCCCACATTTCCCGCCCTCGCGAGACATGCGATCCGCCGTTCCCAATTCGGAACGTTTGGTCACTTTAGTGTTCCCACCTTGCATATTTCTGTCGCGTTCCCCACCGCCTCGCGCTATAACTTCAACTGTGGGCCAAGGGAGTTGTGTGCCCGTGCCGTGCCCAGCGCCGGAGCATTTGTTCTTTGACAAGTCTTGAAAAGCGAAGAATCGACCGGCCGTCCGCCCGTCGTGGGGGCATGATTTGTATGGAAAGTATGACAATCGTTGGTATGAAAAGTATGACTTGTATGACAAATTTCGACGCCAAAACCGCCATTTTTTCCATCTAAGTCCTACGGGCAGATATGGATACGTGTAACATCAATAAAAATCAACCTTTTACGCACAATTTCCCCCTAAACAACTGATTCTAAACAGTCGTCAAAGCGCAAGTTCTGGAATTTTGCGCGGATGCCCCATATTTGTCTGATGGTGGCAAATGTCGGAAGCAAGCCAAACTGGGCTGGATGCCGCCTGCCAGTGCCTATGCTCCAGCCCACCGGGGCGGGGTTCTCGCCGCGGACTCCGCCACGATTCTCCTCAGCTCTGCGGTGTCGCCGAGTTCGCGTTTCCGTGAAACTCAGGGTGAGGCTCCTGCTCGAAGTGATCGAGCCTTTTCTTCTGGTCGTCGCTGAGGATCGCGCGTAGTTCTTTATCGGCCTGATGGTGACAGGTCCTGACATTGCCCATGCGTTCGTCGCGCGACATACTTTCGTCCTGCATAATCTTCTGCGTGGTTTCATCCAGCTGTTGCAGGATGTTTTTAGTCTTGGCCTGTTGATCGGCGGTGAGGTCAAGCTTTTCGGTCAACAAGGTCAACTGCTTTTCGACCGTGGGTCCGCCGCCCATCGAGTCGTGTGCGTTGCTGCTGGTGGTGGTCTGTTGCGCGACCGTCGTCAGCGCAAACATCAAGATAGTTCCAGTTACAAGCAATCGAATTCGGCTCATCGTTTTCTCCTTTGTGTCGGCGGTCTTGCCTTATGATTCGCAATGTAGCTGTCAGCCGTCGTCAAGTCGAGTCGAATGCCGAGTTGTTGAACAAAGAGGCGGTCGATGTCCAAGAATGAGCGCTCCGCATCACGGAAACCCGCTGGGCAACAACCCAAGAAGCAGCGGCGAAAGCCCGATGAGCGCATCCGGCGTACCCACGAGCGGCTGGGCATGGCCCTGATCGAGTTGATCCTGGAGAAACCGATCGATAAGGTGACGGTGCAGCAAGTGCTGGATCGCGCGAAGGTCGGCCGTTCCACGTTTTATCTTCACTTCCGCGACAAGAATGACCTGCTGCTCAGCCAGTTAGAAATGTTCCTGGAAATCCAGAGCACGGCGCTCAGCATTCGCAAGGAAGAGTCGCATCGAGTGGTCCCTGTAGCGGAGATGTTTGCGCACATCGGCGGCCAGAATAAGATCTACCGCGCGCTCGCCGACTCTGGCCGTCTCAACGATTTCTTCGATCTCGCGGAAGGCTACTTTGCCCGCGGGATTGAGCGGCGCCTCAGAGAATCCAAGCGTCTTCCGAAGCTTCGGCAACGTGAATTGGCGGTTCGCGCCTTTGCGTTGGCCGGGAGTTTGCTATCACTGCTGCGATGGTGGATCGATCGCGGCGCAAAAGAATCACCACGTGCTATGGACGAACTCTTCCACCGGATGGTGTGGAACGGACTCCAGTAGTAGTTCGGTGACCCACCTAACCCATCACTTCCCTTCGAACAGTGGTCTTGCCATCTCCTCTTGGTTCGCCAACTCCGGATGTTCCGCTTTCCACCGCATGGCGGCCGTAATGCGGGTGCGTCCGCTGGGATGGTCGTAGAACACGAACTCCTCGATGGGACCGGGATCGAGCTTGCGATACTCTCCCAGCAACATATCCACATTCGCCTCGCCGTCGGGTTGTTGGGCAGCGTTCAAGCCGTACAGGTCCGCTTCATACTCCATGTTGCGTGTGATCGTGTTGGTCACAGGGGTCATCACAAACATGAAAACCGAGAACACGATCACCGCCAGCGGCAGCACGGCGACATCGGTGATCCCTCGCACGTCCCACCGGTCGCCCCAGCGCGCGAGGCAATAATTGATGCCCCAGCTAAGAAAGGCGAACCCGATCACGATGACTACCCCAAACATGACCAGTCCCTTGTACTCGTGGTTCAGTACATAGTGGCCCATTTCATGTCCCATCGTCGTTTCGATCTCAGGCAGGGTGCAGCGCTTCAGCAGGTTGTCATTCAGCGAAATTCGCAGCGTCCCGGCGAACCCACTGACGTTGGCGCTCACCCGGTTCGATTGCCGCGATGCGTCGAACTCGTAGACGTTATCGGCGGGAATCCCGTTCGCGCGCGCCATGCTGAGAATCGGATTTTTAACGCGTGGGTCCGTTAGCGTCGTGTACTTATTGAACAGCGGGGCTATGTAAACCGGCTCGATCAGGCTCAAGAACGCGGCAAACGCGATCATCACGACTGCGCCCCACACCCACCAGTTCTTTCCCAGCCGTCTCACCAGCGCAAACAACGGCACCATAAGGATGGCTCCCAGCACCACGCCGACGCCGAGCCCCACCATCTGATCACGCATCCATGGGCCGAAGGTTTGATTCAGAAGTCCGTACTTGTGTTCCCGGAAGTAACTCTCATAAAGGCTCATAGGGAATGTGAGCACCGACACAACGACGATGAACTGAACCCAGTAAAGTACCGTCTGCAGCGGGCGGAACCGCGTGAGGCGTTCGGCCAGATCGCGCATTCGCGCCGACCAGCGGAAGTGCAGCAGCAACCACATCACCAAGACTGTGGAGAGAAAGTCCCACAGCTGCAGCCAATACCCGCCCTCGAAATACGCATTGGAGCGGGTGCGTTGGGCCGGCGGCATCTTGGCGAGATAGGCGTCGACGGCCGCTCTCACGTCGAACGCGGGGCCGGTCTGGTTCGTGGCCGCCGCAGTCGACGGGGGACTGGCCGTGCTCGTCTGCCCGTATGCGAGAACGCTGAACAGCAGAATCGTCAGAACAACAAGTTGGCCTGCCCGAACCATCGCCCGCCCCCTTCGAATTTCCGGACGAGTATACGCCGTCGGGCCGGTGGCCGACGGTCAAAACGGTTGCCCCCGTTCTAGCCTGGTTTTGGCTAGGCGGGGCCGCGCGCTTCACTCAAGCCGGCTCGGCGCCCTCTATTAGCGAAAATTTCATCGAAGAATTTGGTGGCTCGAGCGAGTCCAATACAGCGAAAGTTGGGCGGCCTTCGCGCAAACAACAATGTGGAGGATACAGATGAGTTCTCGAAACTGGATGGCTACAACCTCGCTCGTCTTAATCGCATGGTCGGCCAGTGCGCTCGGCAGCGATAAGGCACAGACGCGAACGATCACCACACTCTGCAACCCGGTGGTGACCGGGCCGATTATCGTAGCCACGCACGACCAGATCGTCGAGGCGGGCGAACGAGCTGAGCCACCGCTCATTAATACCATGGGCTTCGGTTTTGCCTGGCCCGACACCCAGATGGGCGTGATCAAGACGGATACAGGTTACGAATTCTTTACCAGTGATGGCGCCTTTCACCCGCGTCAATTTTGGCACGGTCATTGGGTCGGAAACAACAATTACGGGTCGGTGGTCACCACCGTGGGCACGCTCGATAACCCGCTCGGCACGGGCAATCCCCAGGACGTGAGCATCTCTCCCAATCCCGATCCGGGCGTGAACCCCAACTATCCGAGCTATACCTACATTGGCGGCGGCCCGGTCTTTCAAGTTCCCCCAGGCATGACTGGAGCCGGCAACCTCTTGGTCGGTTATCATGCCGAGCTGCCTAGCGACACGCTCTACGCGGTCCACGGGCTGGCCGCCTCCTGGGATAACGGTCTGCACTGGACGGATCTGGGTGAAGTCGTTCGCCCCAACCAGTCCTTCGCGCCCATGCTCGCTCCCGGCTTCGATGAAATCGGCGACGGCCCGCTCGTACTCTCACCCGACCGCAAGTATTTCTACTTCTATTTTCCCGATTGGCCCGCTGGCACCACGACGACCACCAAAGTTTCGGTAGCGCGCGCCCGGGTCGACTCGTTACTGGAGGCTGCGTTCGGATCGCGACGCCCGCACACCGTGGCGTTCGAAAAATTCTACGAGGGCAGCTGGCATCTCCAGCCTGGGATCAGCGGAGCCTCTACCGATCTCAATCCCAATGCGCAATATCAGGGCTATCTCGATGTCCACTACAACCGCGACCTGCAGCGCTACGTAATGATCACCTCTGACGACACCAACTTCGCTTACTACGAGTCGGTCAATGGTCTTAACTGGACGAGCGCCGTGTTCCTTGGTGCCTTTGCCAATCCCAGCGGCGACGGCACGATTGCGCCCTATCCGACTTCCGTTGGGCTGGGCGAAGACCCGAGCGTGCTGGGGAAGACCTTCTACATCTATTACACGTTCTTGCACCTGGAAAATGGCAACCTGCCGAGAAAGGGCGATTCGCTGCGGCGGCTTACGCTCACTTGCCAATAGTCCGGTACTCTTGGGTGGAAGCACCAGGCTTTAGTCTGCTGAAAAGGACGCTTAACAAGACTAGGGCTTTAGCCTCGGCTGGTGGCAGATAATTGCCGTTCGATCTTCTGCGTCCGAGTTCCCATTCTGGGAACCGCTGGTTACTTTCGTTTCTTCGCCCCCAAAATTTTTCGTGACACTCTCCGTCATTTCCACTATGTACTGGGATAGGACGTTTTTGCCCCACACGACGGGCTCGAGTCGGTCCATTTCGGCCGACCCGCTAAGTTCTTTGAAATGACGATTTTGCCTGTAAGTTATTGTAGCGCCGGATTTTGCGCAAAAATTCCCGCTAAACTTATGATTCCAAGGAATTTCAGCCAGAACACTCTTGTTGCTTGCTGCATTGCTACCCGAGAAAGTACAGGTAGAGCTAACTCCTTACGGCTGACATGGATAGCTATAACTAGTTTGTAAATCAATGACATGCGAACAATTTCCGCCCAAGTCATTGAAAACAAATGAGGCGCGAAAGAGCATTTTGAGTGCTTTCCCGAAACGGAACGGCACCGAACCCGATGCATCCGTAAGTGGGAACTACCTCAGCACTGTCGCCGTATCATCGATCAGAGGCAATTATGTTCACGTTCCTTCTCTGGCTGGTTGTTCTCTTCTTCTGTTGGCCAGTGGCTCTTCTGGCGCTGGTGCTCTACCCCATTGTGTGGCTGCTGCTGTTGCCGCTGCGCATCCTGGGGATTGCCGTGGAAGGGGTCTTCGAATTGCTGAAGGCGATCATTCTGCTGCCGGCGCGCGTGCTGCGTGGTCCCCGGCGGGCCTACTAGACCCTCGCGAAATTCGCATCAGTGAGCGTGGAAGCGCGCCTTCAGGCGTGCAACTGCGTCCCATCCCGCTGTTCTGTGACGGATGCACGGGACTTGAGCGCGTTCTTCGCGGCGTGGCCTCTGTGATGTTTTCGCAGGCGGCTATGGAGTAACGTTCGTGAAACTGCCATAGCAGCGCTGATCCTGCTTCGAGGGCGCGGAACACAGTAAAATAGATGTTCACCGGCTGGCGCTTACCTCGCCCTGCTGTGCCCGCCCGATCCGAGGAAACCGAGAAGTCATGGATACCACCAATCACGCGATGGAAACCCCAGCCGGGGCCACATCGGAGACACCCAAAGCTTCGAATTTCATCCGCGACATCATCGTTGCCGACCTCGAATCCAACAAGTTCGGCGGACGAGTGCAGACGCGCTTTCCTCCCGAGCCTAACGGCTATCTGCACCTTGGGCATGCCAAATCGATCTACCTGAATTTCGGGCTAGCCGCTGAATTTGGGGGCGCAACCAACCTGCGCTTCGACGACACCAATCCCGAGAAAGAAGAGCAGGAGTACGTAGATTCCATCATTCGCGATGTGCACTGGTTGGGCTACGAATGGGCGGGACTTTATTACGCCTCGGACTATTTCGACCAGCTTTACCAGTGGGCGGTGCAACTAATCAAATCGGGCAATGCGTACGTGTGCGACCTGAGCGCCGAGGAAGTGCGCCTGTATCGCGGCTCGCTGACCGAGCCCGGCAGAGAGAGCCCCTACCGCAATCGCAGCGTCGAGGAGAACCTTGACCTGTTCGAGCGGATGCGGGCGGGCGAATTTCCCGATGGCGCACGCACGCTGCGCGCCAAGATCGACATGGCGTCGCCCAACCTGAACATGCGCGATCCGTTGATGTACCGGATCGTGCGCGCTACGCACCATCGCACAGGCGACAAGTGGTGCATCTATCCCATGTACGATTATGCCCACGGGGAGTCGGACTCGATCGAGCGCATCACGCACTCGATCTGCACGCTGGAGTTTGAAGACCACCGCCCGCTCTACAACTGGTTCATCGAGCAGTTAGGCATCTTTCCGTCGCAGCAAATCGAGTTCGACCGCTTGAACGTGACCTACACGCTGCTCAGCAAGCGCAAGCTGCTGCAATTGGTGCAGGAAGGACACGTCAGCGGCTGGGACGATCCGCGCATGCCAACCATTTCGGGCATCCGGCGACGCGGCTACACGCCGGAGTCGCTGCGGAACTTCTGCGCAGCCATTGGCGCGTCGAAGACCAACGGCGTCATCGAGCTGGCGATGCTGGAGCACTACGTCCGCGAAGACCTGAACCGGCGCGCGCCTCGAGCCATGGCTGTACTGCGTCCGCTGAAGGTGGTCATCGATAATTATCCCGAAGGCCAGGTGGAAAAGCTGGAGCTCGTCAACAATCCAGAAGATCCTTCGGCGGGTACGCGTGAAGTGCCGTTCTCCCGCGAGCTGTATATCGAGCAAGACGACTTCCGCGAAGATCCACCGAAGAAGTTCTTCCGCCTCTCACCGGGACGCGAGGTGCGCTTGCGCGGTGGCTACTTCATTAAGTGCGCGCACGTGGTGAAAGATGCCAGCGGCGCAATCACGGAAGTGCATTGTACCTATGACCCGGAAACCCGCAGTGGCAACGCCCCCGACGGGCGCAAGGTGAAAGCAACGATCCACTGGGTCTCGGCCGATCACGCGGTCGATGCGGAGGTGCGGCTCTACGAGAACCTGTTCCTCAAGGAAGATCCCAACGCCGTCGAAGAGGGCAAGACGTTCCTCGACAACCTGAACCCCAATTCGCTGGAAGTGCTGCCCATTTGCAAGCTGGAACCGTCACTGGCAAAGGCTGAGGCAGGCGACCGCTTCCAGTTCGAGCGGCTAGGCTACTTCTGCGTCGATCCCGACACGACGGCTGAACTGCTGGTATTTAACCGCACCGTCCAGCTACGCGATACCTGGGCCCGCATCGAGAACCGCGACAAAGCCAGCGGGGCTTAGTCGTCACTCTGCGATCCGCCGACCGTCAATGTGCTGGTTGGCGAAAAGTCCTAGACTAGCGATAAGCCAACGAGCAGCAGGCAGCACCTCTGTTTCGAGCTCATTTCGTTTCGGGTTCCTCGAGGACAAAGCTACACCACGCAATCGTCAGCTGAACGAGCCGCAAACTACATTCTCCGTGGCTCGCCACCTCGCGGCCTGCGTTGGGGAATGCTTCAAACTCGCACTCGGATGTGGCCTGTTTTCAGTGAGTTGTGAGGTCGTGTAGAATCGTCGCAACTACAAGAAAATCAGCAAGTTATCGACAATTGTTCTTGACATTTCCACAGCGGGAGTTACGATTGAGTATCACCTCCGATCCATTTCAGGATCGAATGGGCCCAAAACCAAGGAATCGTCACCGCTCTTTGGCATTGGGCCCATTTAATTTGCCCCGCCAAGGCGTCCGCCTCGATTCCCGTGCGTAGAATAGGAATCGTTTTGCACCAGCACTTCCTTCATACATGAGATCGAAAATCCTTTTTGTGCTGGGCCTGGTCTTTTGCCTCACGCCTTGGGCCTCGCCACCGCTCGCACTCCTTGCCGGACTGTTCTTCGGCGCCATAGCCAGCCATCCTTATCCGGGTGAATCCCGGCAAATCTCGAAGTACCTCTTGCAGGCTGCCGTGGTTGGCCTGGGATTCGGCATGAACCTGCATCAGGTGCTGCGGGCGGGCCGTAGTGGGTTCCTGTATACGGCTGTGGGGATCGCCTTCGCCCTGACGCTTGGAACGCTCATTGGAAAGATGGTGGCGGTGCAGCCGCGGGCTTCCTTCCTGATCTCGACCGGCACGGCGATCTGTGGAGGAAGCGCGATCGCCGCGGTAGGACCGGTCGTCGGGGCGACGGAAGACGAAATGTCGGTCTCGCTGGGAACCATCTTCATGCTGAACTCGGTTGCGCTGCTGACTTTTCCGGCGATCGGAGCGGCCCTGAAACTCTCGCAGACGCAGTTTGGATTGTGGGCTGCACTGGCGATTCACGACACCAGCTCGGTGGTGGGCGCCTGCGCGAAGTACGGACTGCCGGCGTTGGCCATCGGAACAACAGTGAAACTCGCGCGCGCCCTGTGGATTGTGCCGATCACGGTTGCGACGGCCATCAAAACGGGCAGCAAGACACGCATCCAGTGGCCGTGGTTCATTCTATTTTTCTGCCTGGCCGCGATGGCCAATACCTACCTTCTGGCCGGGTTGCCCGTCTATCACGTGCTGAGCAACCTCGGAAAGTTGATGCTGATCTTCACGCTGTTCCTCATCGGCGCCACGTTATCGCCCGCGGCGCTGCGCAAGGTCGGGCCCCGGCCGCTGATCCAGGGCGTGCTGCTGTGGATCGTGGTGGCCGTCGCCAGCCTGCTGGCGATACGGGCGGGATGGATCAGCATCTGAACCCAATGACGGATCCCTCCAAACGAGAGACCTTGTTGAACCTCAAAAAGTTGAAACTCAGAAAAACGTTCGCGACCATCGCCATCGAAGTCCTCGTCGCGTTTTCGCCTGCGCTGTGTGGCGCGCAGACAGCGGCTCCTCAGCAGACTGAGCAGGCTCCGGTTCGCCCGGCAGTGCATTCGCATCGGCCTGTCGTCCGCGATGCGACGGCGACTCCTGTGTTATGTGCCAGTTGCGTGCAGAGCAACCTCTCCTATCTCGCGGGGCCGGCGCTCCACGGACGCGGCAGCGGCACGGAAGACGAGCACCACGCGGCCCAGTTCATCGCCGACAAGCTAAAGGATTATGGCTTAGCGCCCGCTGGAGGTGCCGGAGAGTTTATACAAACCGCAACTATCCACTCGCCAGTGACCGCGACAACCCCGGACAGTAATTCGGCAAAGACGACCTCTGGGCCCGCAGTCACGACCACATGGAACGTCCTGGGCAAAATTGAGGGCACAGGTGCGAAAAATGAAGTGATTCTTCTGAGCGCACATCTTGATCACCTTGGTGTCATCAAAGGCGAGACGTACTACGGCGCTGACGACGACGCGTCCGGAACGGCGGGAGTCATGGAACTGGCGCGCATTTTGGCGAAGGGGCCCAAGCCGACTCGGACGGTCATTGTGGCGCTGTGGGGCAGTGAAGAAGCGGGGTTCCTGGGATCAGAATACTTTCTGGAACATTCAACGTTCCCGCTGAAGGACATTGTCGTTAACCTGGAATTCGAGATGATCGGTCGCCGTGACCCGCAATTGAAATCGCATGAACTTTGGTTGAGCGGATGGGACCGAACCGATCTCGGCCCGGAACTGGTGACTCATGGGGCCAGCCTCGTAGCCGATCCCCACAAAGCGGAGAAATTCTTCGCCCGCTCGGACAACTACGCACTGGCAAAACAGGGCATCATCGCGCAGACCGTATCCAGCTATGGGCTGCACGCCGACTATCACCAGCCGACCGACACCATAGCCAAAATTGACTTTCAGCACATGGACCGCGCAATCGCATCAATGATCGAACCGATAACGTGGCTGGCAAACAGCGACTTCAAGCCGGAGTGGGTGCAAGGGAAGAAGCCGTAAGGAAGCCACAGTGGGGCGTCCCAAGGTTCAGTTGTCGCGACTGTGTGTGATTGTTGAAGGATTGCGGATAGAAGAAATGCATAACCAGAAGGCTTTTGGGCTAATGCGATTTGTCGTCATCATGGTGTTCCTGTCGTGCATCCTCGGCTCCGCTGTTGGGCAGGAAGTAGCTCTGACGTTTGATGACTTGCCGTCGCACGGCGTGCTGCCGCCAGAGATGACACGTCTGGAGCTGGCGAAGAAAATTATCGCCACATTGAGAGCGGCAAACGCCCCGAGGGTTTATGGGTTCGTGAACGCAATCAAGCTGGAGCAGGTTCCGGAAGACATGGCGGTGCTAAAAGAGTGGCGGTCTGCGGGGTATCTGCTCGGAAACCATACCTATTCGCACATGAGTCTGAACGACAATACGGTTGGGTCATTTGAGAAAGACATTGCGAGCAATGAGCCGGTGCTGCAATCGTTAATGCACAACGAGGATTGGCATTGGTTCCGCTACCCATTTCTGTGGGAGGGCGACACGCTGGAGAAACGGAACCAGGTGCGCGCGTATCTGAAAGATCATGGCTACCGGGTGGCCCAGGTGACTCTGGATTTTTAAGACTACGCGTGGAACGAACCCTATGCGAGGTGCCTGGCGAAGAATGACCAGCAGGCAATTGGATGGTTGAAATCGAGTTACATGAGCACGGCTGCGGAGTACATCGAAGTGGATCGCAAGATGTCGATGATGCTATACGGACGCGAGGTGAAGCACGTGATGCTGCTGCACCTGGGCGGATTTGAAACGGTGGTGCTGCCGCAGTTGCTCGATTTGCTGAAGCAAAAAGGATTCAAGCTGGTGACGCTGGAAGAGGCAGAAAGCGACCCAGCTTATGAGAACAATCCTGACATGCCACTGAAGTATGGAGGCTCCTTGCTCGAGCAGATGATGGAAGCAAAGCATTTGAAGGTGCCTCCAGTAACGCCGAAGCCGATGAAGGAGTTGGCCGCGATTTGCCGTTGAGCAGGTGTTAGGTTTCCATTACGGTCGAGAGTTCCTCCCACTCTTCGATCCTCTGCGCGAGGTCGGTGCGACATTGGGCAAGCAGGTCAACCTGATGTTGAGTCTCTTCTGGGCTGACGAAGGACTGCAAGGCGTACTCGCACTTGGCAATTTGGCTTTCGAGGTCTGCAATGTCGCTCTCAAGCTGCTGGCAGCGCTCCTGCAATTGCTTCAGCTTGATGGGGTTCATCCGCTTTCGCGGCTCTTCTTTCGGCGGAGCGTAGCCCGGCACATCTGACAGTGTAGGAGCATGCTTGCTGCTCGCATCAGTGACGTCTTCTCCCTCAGCCGCCCGCTGTTTGCGCCACTGGTAATCTTCGTAGTTGCCTGGGAAGACCTCGACACGCCCATCGCCGATCTCGAAGACGCGAGTGGCGAGTTTGTCGATGAAGTAGCGGTCGTGCGACACGAACACTACGGTGCCGTTGTACTTCTCCAGCGACTCCAGCAGCACGTCTTTCGCCCGCATGTCGAGGTGGTTGGTGGGCTCGTCGAGCAGCAGGAAATTCGACGGATGGAGCAGCATCCGCGCCAAGGCATAGCGGTTGCGTTCGCCTCCCGACAGCACCCCGATGGGCTTGAAGACATCGTCTTCCGAAAACAGAAAGCAGCCCAGCAAGCCGCGTAGCTCGGTCATGGTCTTCTGCGGTGCCACGTCAGAGAGGTCGTCAAGCATCCGGCTCGTAGGATCGAGTTCCTTGTACTGATCTTGCGCGAAGTAGTCGGGCTCGACGTTGTGCCCGAGCTTCAGCGTCCCGGCGGTGAGCGGCTCAGTGCCCGCCAGTAGCTTGATCAGCGTAGATTTCCCCGCTCCGTTGACGCCAACAAGCGCGATGCGATCTCCGCGCTGGATAGTGAAATTGACATCGCGGAAGACTTCTTTCGGCCCGTAACTTTTCGCGACGCCGCTGCACTCGACCACGGTGCGACCGCTGGGATTGGGCTGCGGAAAGCTGAAGTGGATGGTCTTCTCGTCCGCGGGAATCTCAATTCGCTCGATCTTTTCGAGTTCCTTGATGCGGCTCTGCACCTGCTTGGCCTTGGTCGCCTGGTAGCGGAAGCGATTGATGAAGGCTTCAAGCTGCTCGATACGCTCGCGCTGGTTCTTGTAGGCGGCGACCAGCTGATCACGGCGCTCCTGCTTCTGTTGCAGGTACTTCTCGTAGTTGCCGCTGTAGAAATGGACGCCCTTGTTCCAGATCTCGATGATCCGATCGACCGTGACATCGAGGAAGTAGCGATCATGCGAGATCAGGACATACGCGAACGGATATTGCAGCAGAAATCCCTCAAGCCAGTTGCGGGTTTCGAGGTCAAGATGGTTGGTGGGCTCGTCAAGCAGCAACAGGTTGGGCTTCGACAGCAACAGCTTGGCCAGCGCGATGCGCATCTGCCAGCCTCCGGAGAACTCCTCGGTGTAGCGCGTCCAGTCTTCCTTGCGAAAGCCCAGGCCGTCGAGCACGGTGCCGACCTGCGAATCGAGCGCGTAGCCATCATGCACGCGAAAGTGACTGGAGATGGTGTTGTAGCGCTCGGCTACCTGGTGATATTCACTCGATGCCGGATCGAGTTCGCCCATCTTGTGGGCCAGTTCTTCCATCTCTGCCTCGAGCGCCTGCAGGCCGCTGAAGACCGACATGCACTCGTCGAACACAGTTCGGCCTTCGAGGCGCAGGCCGTCCTGCGGCAGATAACCAAAGGTCGTGTTCTTGGCCGATGTGATGGAGCCGTAGTCGAGCGACTCGATGCCGCCCAACACTTTCAGCAGAGTGGACTTGCCCGTGCCATTGGCGCCGACCAGGCCGACTCTGTCATTCGGCGTGATCAGCCAGTTCAGATTGTCGAACAGGAGTTTGGGGCCGAACCGTTTTCCGGCTGAGGAGAGCTGGATCATGGCGGGGCGTCAGTTAGTCTTCTTCTGGCCCCGGATGATGCGCTCGTCAATGGGCTTGCGTCCAGCAAAGCCTTCGCTGGTGCTGTGCCAGTGGCTGATTCCCGGCTCGCCCAGCTTCCAGCACAGCAGGACAACTTCATCCCCGACGACGCAGGGGAAATCGAGCAGCCCGATGTCGAGGTCTTTCACCTGCACTCCGGCCGCATCGATTTCGGCCACCGCGTCCTTCGCCCGCTGGATGGCCTTCTCGCGCTCGTCCTTACGTTTGCTGACCGCGAGGATGTTCACGAAGGTGCCGCCGTTGATGAAGATGCGGCTCTTTAGCGATTCGAGTTCGGCGTCAACCTCTTCGATCAGCGCCTTTGCCTGCATCGCAGAGCGCAGCAGCGATTCGAGAATGGGCAAAAGGGTCTCGGCTTCCGAAACTGTAAATGTGCGTGGCATATCGACGGCTACCTGACCGGCTTCTTTCTGAGTGACAGCCTTATGGCGGTCAACCATGCGGCGGCGATATTCCCGAAAATCGGACCAATAGCGCGGAACACGCCGCTGAAACTTCTCCCGGGGACGCCTGCGTTGGCGAGTTCGAATAATCACTGGATTTCTAACATTCTATCAAGCGCGACGCGCGCCCAGGTCTTGACGCTATCTTTTACCTTGATCGGATTCACCACTCTGCCTTCGACCAGGTTCTCCAGCGCCCAGCACAGGTGCTGCGGCGAGATGCGAAACATGGTAGTACAAAGGCAGCCGGAATCGTCGAGCGTAATGACGTGCTTATTCGGGTACTCCCTCGCCAGGCGGTTGACCAAGTGAATCTCCGTGCCGATGGCGAAGGCGCTCCCAGCAGGCGCTTGTTTGACCTGCCGGATGAGAAAGTCGGTCGAACCGATGGCGTCGGCCTTCTGGCAGACCTCCCAGCGGCACTCTGGGTGCACGATCACCTGCATGCCGGGATACGTCGCCCTGACCTTGTCCACATGCTCGGGCAGAAAGCGCTGGTGCACCGAGCAATGGCCCTTCCACAAGATGACCTTGGCCTTGCGCAGGCGGTCGGCGGTGAGCCCCCCCTGAAGTTGATACGGGTCCCACACCACCATTTCGTCGAGCGGGATGCAGCGAGCAAACCCGGTGTTGCGACCGAGGTGCTGATCGGGCAGAAAGAAAATCTTCTCGTTGCGGCGCAACGCCCAATCGAACGCGCCCTTGGCGTTGGACGAGGTGCACACCATGCCCCCACGTTCGCCGCAGAATGCCTTGATCGCGGCGGTGGAGTTCATGTAAGTCATCGGCGTGATCCCGTGGCCGTCGTCGTCCGTGAGTCCGAGGTTAACGAACTGCTCCCAAGCATCTTCGACCTGGCCGATCTCGGCCATGTCGGCCATGGAGCAACCGGCGTTCAGGTCGGGGAGCACGACCGACTGGCCATCGTGGGCCAGAATGTCGGCGCTTTCCGCCATGAAGTGCACGCCGCAGAACACGATGTAGCGGCCCGCAGCCTCTGCCGCCACTTGCGAGAGCCGGTAAGAATCGCCTCGATAGTCGGCAAAACGCACGACTTCATCGCGTTGATAATGGTGACCCAGGACCACACACTCGCGTCCCAGGATGTGTTTCGCCTCTCGAATCCGTTCGTCCATGGAATGGTCCGGGAGTACAAGATAGTTTTCGAGCGAGCAGGATGCCGCTTCCGTAATCGGTGCTGTTGCCACGTTAATGTCTCTGCCTTCAGTTCCGGCCGCGAAGCCCTCTTGATCGAAAAACCACGCCCCGGAACGGGGATGTTGAAAGCTGCCTGCTGCTCCAGTAGATCCACTACCCGCCTTGGCGGGCCCGACCTACGGGGATGTTGAAGCTGCAAGTTGACGCTTCTCTTACAACTAATTATACGATGCCACAGTTGTCGCGTTTGTTACAAAAATGAGAACCGCGTCACCCCGACGCGGCCAAGTACCTCAACCAACGCTGCAACCAGACACCACTTACTATTTTCACGCTACCGTCAAGATTGTGCAAGTACGAGCCTTGAAGAAGCCTTTCGCCGCCTACCCCCCGATGTGCACCATCGTTCTCGACGCCGGAATAAACCCCGGCTCGCCTATGTGGTGCCGGGCTTCCTTCTGAGCTACGGCACGTCCGATAAAGTCGGCTATCTGATCGTCATTTGCGCCACTAGCCATCAATCCCGCCAAGTCGTGTTCTCGCACCGAGAAAAGGCAGGTGCGAATCTTGCCATCGGAGGTCACCCGAATGCGGCTGCACTGTCCGCAAAACGGATGCGACACCGGCGCGATGATTCCTATCTCACCGACGCTGTCTTCAAAACGATACCGGCGTGCAGTTTCGCTGGGCTGGCGCTCGACCTCGCGCAGCGGCATGAATTCCGCCATGCGCTGCAGAATCTCGTCGAGGGTGACTACGATCTCAGGCGACCATACGCGGTCTTCTTCCAGCGGCATGAATTCGATGAAGCGGACGACGACTCCCTCTTCGCGCGCGAACCGGCCGAACGCAGGTATC
This sequence comes from uncultured Acidobacteriaceae bacterium, assembly GCA_963699185.1. Classification (GTDB taxonomy): domain Bacteria; phylum Acidobacteriota; class Terriglobia; order Terriglobales; family Acidobacteriaceae; genus DASRAA01. Next base: position 5,856,608 of record OY969419.1, read on the forward strand.
TGGTCGTCGTTAAAGCCACGCAGCAAGACGCAGTTCACTTTGACCGGGTTCAATCCCGCTCGCTGGGATGCACGGACACCTGCCAGCACCCGCTCATAGCCATTAGGTACTCGCGTGATGCGCGCGAAACGCTCTTCGTCCACCGCATCCATCGAAACCGTTACCCGTGAGAGTCCCGCGTCAGCCAGCGGTTGCGCTAATTCGGCAAGCAAGTGTCCGTTGGTCGTGATCGCGATGTCGAGAGGACGTCCCGTCAGCGTCTTCATCTGTCTGAGCTCTTGCACCATTTCGACCAAGCCACGCCGCAGCAGAGGCTCTCCTCCGGTCAGGCGGACCTTGGTAATCCCCAGCCCCACAAAGACCCGCACCATGCGCAAGTAGTCGGCAATGGGCATCTCCGGGAACGCGGGGCCATCGTTGCCCGAGCGGCAATAGACACACTTGTAGTTGCAGCGATCGGTGATGGAGATCCGCAGGTCGTGAATGTTGCGTCCGTATTTGTCGGTTAGCACCATGCCGTTTTGCATTGACCACAGAGACGCTGAGCGAAGAGAAACTCCGCCCCACCTCGCCGGGCATTTCGCTCGAACCTCGAAACTGTTGTTGAGACGTACGTGGAGGGGAAGCTCAACCATCGCGCAAAGTCGGCTGCGCGACCGGTCGTTTCCTTTCCAAGCACGGGAGGCGTGGACGTTTCCCTCCACACCCTCGGCCTCACTCGCGTGGGGCACCGCCGGCGCAGCCCTGGGTATACCGGTAGGCCGCGGCGGTCGGAAACAGTGTCAGCCATTATAGATGCAACTGAAGTATCGGGCAGCGCACAGAAAAAATGCGCCCGGGCCGCGGGCCGGAACGCATTGACTGTAGTCACTGTACGACGAGGCTACATGCCCTCGTAATTCGGGCCGCCTCCGCCTTCCGGCGGCACCCAAGTGATGATCTCGTAAGGATCCATGATGTCGCAGGTCTTGCAATGCACGCAGTTGGAAGCGTTCAGGTGAATCTGCAATCCGCCAGGGGTGTCTGTCGCCTCCACCATTTCATATACGCTCGCAGGGCAGAAATTCTTGCACGGGTTGCCGTATTCGCGTACGCAGCGCTCGTTGCAAATGTCCGTGTCCTGGATGACCAAGTGAGCAGGCTGGTCTTCCTCATGCTTGGTGCCGGAGTAGTACACGTCAGTCAGCTTGTCGAAGGTGAGTTTACCGTCACCCTTGGCCGCATTGATGATGTGCGCGTCTTCTCCTCCGTCGGCCGGCAAATGCGACAACTGCTTCATGCGTAGATGACCTGCGTGATTGCTGTAATGCGCCTTTAATCCGCGGCCCCCAGTGATCTGCTGAATCCCAGCGTGAAACATGCCGGCGAAAAAACCTTTGTCGAAGCCCTGGTGGAAATTCCGGACCGGCCACAGCTCTTCCTTGATCCAGCTTTTTTCCACGCGCTCCTGAAATTTCTCGAGTACATCGAGTGAGAAGTCACTCTTTGCCATGGCGTCATAGGCCGTTTCAGCTGCCAGCATGCCGCTCTTGATGGCAAGGTGAATTCCCTTGAGCCGTTGCGAATTCAGAAACCCTGCCGAGTCACCCAGAATCATCCAACCGTCGCCCGCGACGGGTGGGATACACCACCAACCTCCGTAGGGCAGGGACTTCGCGCCATAGCGCACCATCTTGCCGCCTTCGAGAAGTTTCGCAATGAAGGGGTGTTTCTTGAATTCCTGTAACACGCGCTGCGGATCAATCCGCGGATCGGCATAGTCCAGTCCGGTGACGAAACCCAGCGACACCAGATTGTTGTGCGAGCCGTAAATCCATGCGCCACCGTACTCGTGGAAGGTCAGCGGGTAGCCCATGGTGTAAATTACTTCGCCTGCGGCGATGCGGCCGGGGGGCAGCTCCCACAGCTCTTTCACGCCGATTCCGTACGTCTGGGGGTTGCGTTCATGGTCCAACTGAAAGCGGCCGATCAACTGCTTCGTCAGCGACCCGCGACTGCCTTCAGCAAGGATGACGACTTTCGCCTTCAGATCGTAGCCAGGCTCGAAGTTCGATTTCGGCTGGCCGTTCTTATCGATACCTTTGTCGTCGGTGCGCACTCCCAAAACGCGCCCCTTTTCGAACAGCAGCTCTGATCCAGCGAACCCTGTGAAGACGGTAATGCCCGCTGCTTCGACCTTGCTGCCAAGCCATTTTACAAAGCGGTTGATCGAGATCACGTAATTGCCGTGATCTCGCAGCGGAGGCGGAGTGATAGGAAGTTTGAATTTTCCCTTGCGCGTCAGGTAGTAGACCGCTTCTTTCACTACCGCAGCTTCGAGCGGGGCTTCGCTCTCGAAATCCGGCAGCAGCTCGAGCATCGAGCGGGCATCAAGCAACGCCCCCGAGAGACAGTGCGCTCCCACCTCCCGCGCTTTCTCCAAAACGTAGATATTGTCCTTGGAAAGCGGAGCGTCGGGGTGCTTGGCGTTGTGATCGTCAATGAGTTGCGCCAGGCGCAGCGCACACGCCATGCCGGCGGGCCCTCCACCGACGATGACCACATCCGCTTCCATCGTCGGACGTTCGATGTTTGGAAGTGGTTTACGAAAAACGATCATGTGCCCTTGGCCTTCTTTACTTCCTCGATCAACGGCGGCACGATGTCGAACAGATTGCCCACCACCGCGATGTCGGCAATCTCAAAGATCGGCGCCTCCGAGTCCTTGTTGATCGCGATGATGCTGCGCGCGCCCTTCATGCCAACTACGTGTTGGATAGCGCCGCTGATTCCCAGGGCGAGATACAGCTTAGGTGCAACCGTTTGTCCCGACGAACCTACCTGGCGATCCATCGGCAACCAGCCGGAATCGCAGATCGGGCGTGACGCCGCAATCTCGCCGCCTAACGCAGTGGCGAGCTGCTGTGCCAGTTCAATGTTCTTCTGCTCCTTGATACCGCGGCCCACGGAGACGATGATTTCCGCTTGCGTCAGATCCACAGCCTGCTTGGCTTCTTTGAATGGGGTCTCCGGCTTATTGCGAACAACGCCGTCCGCAATCGCAACGTTCACCGTTTCGACCGGAGCGGGCGCGCCGCCCTCTTCCACCTTATCGCCGCGGTAGGCCCCTGACTGGAACGTCGCGAAATAAGGAGCGCCACCCGTGAATGAAACGTCAGCAACGAATTTGCCCTGGAACATCTGCCGCGTAAATAGCAGCTTGCCGCCCTCGTACTTATAGCCAATCGCGTCGCTGATCAACGAGCGATTGAGCGCGGTGGCCAGCTTGGGAACGAAGTCGCGCACCTGGTAGGTATGCGGCATCAACACCAGCTTGGGCTGCTTCTCTTCGATGACGCTCTTCAACGCCGCCACAAAGCCGTCTGGCGTATACGGCTCGAGCTTGTCCGACTCGATGTCATACACCTTGGCGACCTTCTTCGCCGCGACTTCGTCGGCCATTTCGCCGACGCCGCTTCCCACAACCGCCGCCTCCAGCGCCCAGCCGGTTTCCGCTGCCAGCGCTTGTGCGCCGGCAAGCGTCTCCCAGGAGACTCGGTTGAGCTTACCTTCCCGTTGCTCTACAACCACCAGAATCGTATCTGCCATTTCACTCCGTTTCTTCGCGCCGTACTGCACCCGCCGGCTGGGTCTCCCCGCAAGTCACACTGCTCATTCATGCTCTGCTTCACCGGTACACGAGGCAGCAGCTCAGCCTCAACCTTTAGGAGACGTGCCTCCACAGCCGATGGCCATAGATGTTCAGCAGCAAGCCGGCCACGAACAATACAGCGCCAATGCTCGGGATCCATTTCCTTTCGGTTTGAACCGATGCTGGTTCGAAAAACAAAATGAGGAACGCGAAGCCCACTAAAATCCAGCCTACAACCATGAATCCTCGTGCGCGCTCCCGGATTTCTTCTTGTGATGGCATCACCGCCTCCTGCTTGCGAGATACCAGCTTCGCTACTCGCCACGCACACGATCAGAGCACGTGGACTTCGTTGCGCAGCTTCTCCACCAATTTCTTGGCCACCTCTGCCGGTGGACCCTCGATCACTTCCGTCTTCTTCGTCTTCAGCGGAACATAAAGCTTCTCGATCTTCTGCAGGTTGTCACCCAGCGCCGCCTTGACCTCGTCAAACGTAACCTTCTTCATGGGCTTGTTCTTTGCCTGCTTGATGCCGATGAGCGTGGCATAGCGTAGCTTGTTGATGCCCGACTGAATCGTAAGCACTGCCGGAAGTGGCATATCGACGAACTGGAAGTATCCCGCCTCAAGTTCACGTTTTACGCGAATGCCGGTGTCGTTCTTCTCGATCTGCATGATGATGGTGGCGTGCGACCAGCCCAGAAGCTCGGCGAGCACCACGCCGGTCTGCGCGAAACCGTAGTCGTCGGACTGCAACCCCGTGAAAACCAGATCGAAATTCTCATCCTTCACGACGGCGGCGAACGCCTTGGCGGTGTTGAACGCGTCGAGCCCGACGAAGCTGTCTCCTTCCAGGTGGATGGCCCGGTCGGCACCCTTGGCCAGTGCCTCGCGCAGCACCTGCTGGGCGCGGGCAGGTCCGCTGGTGATCACCACCACCTCGCCTCCGTGCTTCTCCCTCTGGCGTAGCGCTTCTTCCAGCGCGTAGGCATCCGGCTCATTCACTTCGTAGGAAACCTCTTCCCGAATCCACGTTCCGCTCTCGTTCAGCTTGAGCGGAGCGTCCTTCTGCGGGACCTGCTTCATGCAAACCAGGATTTTCACCCGAACTCCTTCAACCGGCGCAAAATCATTGATCATTCCGGAAAAGCGGCGTCAGTCACACTGCGACACTACCCTCTCCGGGGAAACAGGCGAGTATAAATGACCAGCTTGAGGATAAGAAAGGAAACGCGAGCACGTTTTCCATTACGGGAACCGTTGCTCGCGATTGAGATCCGCGTCAGCCGCGATGAATTCACTAAGGTGGACGCGGAGACCACCGAGCGATTTTTTAGTTTTGTCATCCCGAGCGGAGCGACCGAAGGGAGCGAAGTCGAGGGACCTGCATTTCCGCCTTCGACAATACGCTTACGACACGGAGTTGATTTATTCTTCTCCGTGCCTCCGTGGTGAAATACCCGGGCTAGGGCTGCGCCCGTGTTACGCCCCTTTTTGTTCTTGCTCCAGCAGCTTCCTCTTGCGCTCAATGCCCCAACGATATCCAGCCAACTCGCCATCGCTCCGCACCACGCGGTGGCAAGGCACCACGACTGCCACGGGATTACTTGCGCAAGCCGTGGCAACCGCCCGAACCGCCTTGGGATCGCCAATGGCGCGTGCCACCTCTGCGTAGCTGCGAGTCTCGCCTGCGGGAATCTCGCGCAGCGCATCCCAGACTCTTTTCTGAAAAGCGGTAGCTCGAACATCCAGCGGCAAATCCATCGGGACCGTCTCACCTCGCAAACTCGCCAGCAAAGGTTGGAGAAAAGGCTGCAGCGCCGCATCGTCGCGACGAATTTCCGCAGCCCCGAATTCTTCGCGCAAACCGCGCTCCAACTCTGTCGTGTTCTCGCCGAATCGAACGGCGCAAAGTCCGCGCGATGTCGCCGCCACCAGCAGTCGCCCCAGTGGCGACGGCACAATGGCGAATTCGATGGTGATGCCGGCGCCGCCACGCCGGTAAGTTCCCGGAGTCATGCCCATATGCTGGCTGGTCTTCTCGTAAAGGCGGCTGGGCGAGCCGAAGCCCGCATCGTAGAGTGCTGTTGTCACGTCATCTCCTTTGCGCAACCCTCGTTTGACCTGCTGCATGCGCCGCGCCGACTGGTATTCGCGCGGGCTCAGCCCGGTGGCTCGCTTGAACAGCCGCTGCAGATGAAACGGACTGACCCCGACTCGTTTGCTCAACTCTGCCAACGTAAGCACGCCCTCGGCTTCGTCGAGCAACTGACGCGTCCGTGTTATCGCTTGCGCCTGCGCCGAAATCTCCGTCGGCTTGCAGCGCAGGCAGGCCCGATAGCCTGCGCGTTCTGCCTGGTGCGGGTCCGGGAAAAATTCCACCGAATCGCGCCGCGGACGCCTGCTCGGGCACGACGGCCGGCAATAAATCCCGGTCGTTCGTACGGCGAAGACAAACCTGCCGTCCTGCCGGGCATCGCGTGCCATCACCTGTTGCCACTGTGTCTCGGATTGCATGTTGCAAAGGTAGCGTGGTCGATTTGAACCCGCTATCCGGGTCTTGCGGGCAAACTCACTTCTCGTAATTTGGATTTTACTGCTCGGAACGGTCGTCTATCTTTAATCATCCAGCAAATTGGCTCCGTAACTTGTGACAGAGATTTCCCGACACTGATCGCAGCCGCTTGGCCTGGTGTTCCTGAGCGTCTCTGAGTATTGCCTGTTCCCGTGTGCTGTCGATAGGTGGATTTGTCCAAGGATCTATGACCGGCACACCTATCCCGATGGAGGGTCGCCCGGATAGGATGCTGTCGCCTCAACAAGAATTACCTGCGACAGTGTGTCATTGTCGATTACGCTGCGCAATGTTGCGAGTCCACAACGAATGGATCGCTAACGGCCGGGCTGAGTTCGTTGAACTGAAGACAGATCTGTCGGGACTCCTTCGCTTTGATCCCCAGGGCTCGGGCAATCCGGTTCCTCGGTTTCATCGGTGCAACGTGCGCAAGCATAGCTGCTGCTTCCCTGGCGAATGCTCTCTTCTTTTCATCCGTCAGATCATGGCCAATCACTTCCAGGGTGAAATCACTCTCGGGCGGAGCCGCCTGTGGTTCGTCGGCCCCAGATAGTTGAGGTAGCGTGATGAACTGAATGGATGTCTGGTAGCGCTGGTCGGCGCGAAGCTGAAACGTGCGCACTGTTATTTCGATAAGCTTCTGTGCTATGACACGCTTTTGCTCAACCGGTAAACCTTGCGCATAAAGCCGCAGGTAAGGCATCGGATGACCTCCACCAAAGTGAGTAGAGGCATTCCACGTGCCAAAAGGCGCGACAAATGGACGCTTTAAAACAAAGGACTTATTCCTTTAGGTCCCCAAGAGGGCCGAGTAGAACTTACCGCCCACCTGCAATTCTGCCTCCACAGAATCCCGTGCGAACCGGGACAACCCTGTGATTGTCCGCGCCGTTCTACGAGGAGTTGTGGGGTGCGAGAGGGATTAGACACCGCCCCTCGTTGCATCTTTCTTGTGACAAGGTGACACCTTTGACCGGCGATTTCGCGACGACTATCGCACGAATCCTTGGCGGCGCTTCACTAGCTAGTGACTCGGGGTATAATCCAGCCCACATATGTCACTAGCCGTTGGTACTCGGCTGGATTCCTATGAGATCGTCGCGCCACTAGGTGCGGGCGCTATGGGAGAGGTATATCGCGCTCGCGACACGGTCTTGAAGCGCGATGTGGCAATCAAAGTACTGCCGGAGTACTGGTCACACGATCCGGAACGTCTGCACCGCTTCGAGCAGGAAGCCCAGGCCGCTGCCGCGCTGAACCATCCCAACATTGTTTCTATCTTCCACATCGGCCAGTACGACGGCTCGCCCTACATTGTCACCGAGTTGCTTCACGGTGAAACCCTTCGCGAACGGATCCGCCACGGCCCCATGCGCCTGCGCGAAGCCATAGATGCCGGCATTGACATTGCTCGTGGACTGGCCGCCGCACACGATGCCGGTATCATTCACCGTGACCTCAAGCCCGAGAACATGTTCGTAACCAAGGACGGGCGCGTAAAGATTCTTGACTTCGGCTTAGCTAAACTCAATCCTGCCAAGTCCGGAAGTGGTGACGATCCGACGGTAACGCACCCGTCGAATACCAGCCCGGGACATGTCCTGGGCACGGTGGGCTACATGTCACCCGAGCAAGTGCGAGGACAAGCTGCTGACGCGCGCAGTGACATCTTCGCAGCCGGAGCGGTGCTTTACGAAATGCTCACCGGCAAGCGCGCTTTTCACAAAGCGACCTCGGCGGAAACCATGAGCGCGATTCTGAACGAAGACCCGCCCGCGGTTTCGCAGGTAGCGCCGAGCCTTCCGCCGGGATTGCAGAGAGTTGTAAACCGCTGCCTGTCCAAGAACCCGGAACAACGCATCCAACATGCCACTGATTTGGCATTCGCGCTGGAAGCGCTATCGGATTCGGGTATCACGACACCCAGTAGCGGTCATGCACACCTGGGCGAAGATACCAGTCGCCGCAGAGTTGCGATCACAGGAGCGGCCCTCTTGGTGTTGCTCACCGCTGCGGTACTGGCTTATTTTTGGGTGAGTCCGGCAGCGGCACCGAAGGTTTCCAATTACGTTCAGCTTACCCATGACGGTCAGCCGAAAGGGTTGATCGGAACCGAGGGCTCAAGGCTCTACTTTTATTTGGCAACCCCCGGGTATCAGGGCGTGGCCGAGATGTCCACGTCTGGAGGGGAGCCGAGAAAGTTACCCAATCTGCCTGCGGCGAACATGAGTTTTCTCTCCCTGTCGCCCAATGGAGCAGAACTTCTCGCGCTGGACTTCCAGGGCGTTACGGGATCGCTGTGGAGTGTGCCCGTTTTAGGTGGTTCGCCGCGCCGCCTGGCAGAGATTGCAGCTCAAGACGCCTCCTGGTCGTCCGACGGCAGGTTGCTTGCTTACTGCAAAGGCAGCGAACTTTTTGTGGCCAAGGCCGACGGAACCGAATCGCGAAAGGTAGTGGCGATGAAGGACCGGGCCATCCTAATTAATCCCGTGTGGTCGCCCGACGGAAGCCATTTGCGGTTCGATGGTGAGGAGAATTTCAACAACTTACCATTTCTTTGGGAAGTTTCGATCGATGGTACTGGCCTGCATCGCTTGCTTCCGGGTTGGACCCATCCGCCTGACTACGAATGCTGCGGCAAGTGGACGGCCGACGGAAAATACTTCGTCTTCCGGTCGCGCAGGCAGGTTTGGGCGCTTCCACGAAGGGGCAGCTTTCTTCATCCCGATCCAAAGCCTATTCAGTTGACATCCAGTCCCATGTCTCTGGCGTCACCCATTCCCAGCGCAGACGGCAAGAAGCTCTTTGTGGTAGGGCGGACGTTTCGCGGCGAGTTGATGCGCTTCGACCTGAAGTCGGGCCAGTATGTGCCTTTCCTCGGGGGGATTTCAGCCGAATTTCTTGCCTTTTCAAAAGATGGGGAATGGGTGGCGTACGTGTCCTATCCCGAGGGCACTATGTGGCGCAGCAGAGTGGATGGAAGCGAGCGTTTACAACTGACGTATCCGCCGTCGTACGCTATACTGCCCCGTTGGTCGCCCGACGGCAAGAACATCGTGTTCACTGAAATGGATACAGGCGTGTCGGCCAGAATCTATGAGGTCTCGGCCAACGGTACATCTCGGCGGCAACTGATGCCAGATGACTCCAGCCAACAATGGGATCCCAACTGGTCGCCCGACGGTACCAGGATCGTTTTCGGCGGTGGGGCCAACGATCCCACAGCGACCATTCGAGTCCTTGACCTGACTACTCGACAGATCTCTACTTTGCCCGACTCGAAAGGACTGTTCGCGCCCCGATGGTCACCGGACGGTCGATATATCCTGGCAATATCGGCTGACTCAACCCGGCTCCTGCTATTCGATTTCCAGACCCGGAAATGGACTGAGATTGCCAAGGGTTTCTTAGGCTGGCCGAACTTTACGAAAGACGGACAACACCTTCAGGTGATCGATTTCACCGGAACGATGTGGGTACTCAAGATACGCCTCAGCGACGGCAAGACCGAGCGTTTGATCGACCTCAAGAATTTCATAATGGACGGTCAATTTAACACCTCTTTGTCACTAGCGCCCGACGATTCGCCGTTGCTGCTCCGCAATGCCGGAACTCAAGATATTTATTCTCTTGACTGGGAAGAACCGTAACCTCAGGGCCCATGGTTACTTTAGTTTCTCGCCACACCCGATTTCTCTTGCGCTCCACCGTTCCCGCCTTTTACAACCGCTTCGTGGGCCGGAGGATTGGTGTCTCTGACCGATTCGCGCCTCGGCTGCGAACAGCGGCGGCTCTTTGACAATTCCCAAAATGGAACCCAGACCGCCGAAGTGCACCGGGGAAATGGCCGCTAAGTCCAACGGGCAGACATGGATACGTATAACTTATATATTTATCAATGACATGCTAACAATTTACGCCTAAATGACTGATTCTAAACAAGCGTGAATTCGCAATTTCGTCGCGCGGCGGCGGAGCTTGTGGCGAGTCGTCGGCTGTCATTCCCGCCGTAAAGGAAAGGGCGAAATCAGGCTGCGTAGGCGGTGCACTGCGAGGCAGACGGGACAGGTGCTCAGAAAACCGTCAAGAACAGCCGCTAAGTCCTACGGGCAGACATGGATACGTATAACTTGTATATTTATCAATGACATACGAACAATTTCCGGCTAACCCATTGATTCTAAACAACAGCGTATTAAGCAATTTCGAGAAAACTGCGAATCATTTGCACGCCAGGCGCACGGGTTATGGTTGGGATGCGGGACCCAGCGATGTCAACGCGTCTGTTCGTCCCCGACAGTCTCTGTCTGCTCGGTCTCGTTCTTCCGTCTCTCCAACTCCACGTTCAGCTCCGCTCCCAGCAAGATCGCCATCGCAGCAAACTGCAGCCACAACATCAGCACGATGAATGATGCCAGGGTGCCATACATCGCATTGAAGTAGGAGAACTTGCGCAGATAGATTCCGAGCAGCCCCGAGCTTGCGATCCAAACTGCGACCGCAAATAGCGAACCTGTCACCTGCTGGCGCAACGTGTGCTTGCAATTCGGTCCGAGGTAGTAAAGCGTCCCGATCGCGGCCAGCGCGCAGCTCAAGACCAGTGTCCACCGCATGACGGGCCAAACCGCAACGAAGGTCCGGCTGACATTGAATACCCGCGCCAATTCCCTCCCAAAGTGCGGACCGAGAAGCATGGCGCTCAGAGCGACGGCCGTCATTCCCCCCACCGCGAAAGTCACGTAAATGGCGCTCAGCCGCTTCTCCCAGAAGCTCCGTGTCTCCTTCACTTCGTAGATTGCGTTCAGCGCGGTCGCCATCGACGCGATCGCGTTGGACGCCGCTATGACCGCCAGGATGAATCCTGCTGAAAGCAGGCCGTTGTTGGTATGCATGGTAGAAGTCAGCATGTTGTCCACCATGGGCATCGTCTGCGCGGGGATGAAATGGGAGACCAGGTGGACCATCCGTTCGGCGAGGTGCGGGATCGGCAGCAGTGCCAGCGCGCTCGCCAGGAAGATGAGGAATGGGAACAGCGACATCAGGAAGAAAAACGCCAACGCAGCCGAAGAGGTAAGCCCGTCGTGCCTTAGAAAGCTGCGGACGGTGGCGGTCACCAGGCGACGAGCAGAATCCAGCCGGGGCACCACCTCCGGAAGCGGCCCGGCATACTGTTCTGGCTCAGTCCTCGGCATGCGCTAAGAGTGCCACCGGAGGAGGCTCACCGCAACTGTGAGGATCACATTTGGGAGCCAAACGGTAATGATTGGTTCGTGGATCTCTTAAAGTTTGTACGGAAGACTAAGTCGCCTTTACCAGCATGCAGGTCACGTCGTCATGCTGCGGGGCTCCGGCCACGAAGCGATCGAGGTCAGTCATGATGCTCTGTAGAAGCTGGGACGGCGAGAAGGCGGCGCCTGTGTGCACCACAAACAGCAATCGCGGCTCGCCGTATTCTTCGGTGAGATTATTTTCCGCCTCAACCACGCCGTCGGTGAAGACCACTAGCCAGTCGCCCGGCTGCAGCACCAGGGAACCGGCATCATACGACGCGGCCTCCAAGATGCCCAGCGGAATGCCTCCTCGGTCCAACTTCTCAATTGCGCCCGACTGGCGGCGCACCACAGGCGAGTTATGCCCGGCATTGACATAGGTGAGGGTGCGCGTAGCTGGTTCGTATTCGGCCAGAAACATGGTGGTAAAGCGGCGCCCTTCCTGACTGTTTCTGCAAGCGTACCGGTTCATCTTGCCGACCAGATCGGGCAGGCTCGAAGGCGTCGCCGCCAGCGTCTTCAGGCTGGCTTGAATGGTGGCCATCAGCAGCGCAGCCGGGATGCTCTTGCCTGCCACATCGGCCATGGCGAAGACCCACTTCGATTCTCCTGCGGGTCCTCCGCGCGGAAAGACGTCGTAGTAGTCGCCCGCGACAGTGTTAGCGGGCCGAGTCGCGAAGGCAATCTCCAGTCCCGGAATCGACGGCGGATTGGCGGGCAGCAGCCATGTTTGGATTTCCTTGGCGATTTGCAGGTCGCGCTTCATCACGACCCGGTCCCCGACTTCGAGAACCAACAGAAACAGCATCAGGAGGGCGCCCCAGAAGTGGCCATCGAAAGAAAAGAACTTCAACTCTCCATTGCTACTGTGCCACGTCGCTTCGCCGCTGGGGCCGAACATCAGCACCAGCGCTACCAGCAGCAACACTCGCCGAGCCGGTGTCAGCTTCTCCAGCACCGCCCAGAAAAACTGGCCCACGAGCCGGAAGAAGTGCTTGCCTTTCGACATTCCGGCCACGCGCTCCGCGTCCACGTCTTTCGAATACAGACGGTAGCTGGTGCGTGCATCGGTAAGGAACGACCTCCAAAGCTCGTCGACGTGTCGGCCTTCGGTGACACGGGCCCAGAAACGGTCGACCCGCTCCACGACAGGGCCGACCTTGGCGGTCAACTCGTCTGGCGGACGCTGCGGCACACCGGCGGGTTGCGTGGGAGTGGGCATGAGGCTGTCAGGAGAATTATAGGGTTACTGGAGCCCGTGGCGAAGTCTCGGAGAATGCATTTCGCCGATCTAACGGTTGACGGCTGGTTGACGACTTCCCGGCGGTTCTTACTAGTCGATAAACGCCACCGACTGGACGCTAGTGACCTCGAAGCGCTTGCGGCAGCGCAGGTTCTTGCAGGCTACGAGGTCGTCGCGACGCACCATGTAGGAGCGCGCTTTCGCGAATTTTGCCCGGTCGCGTTCGTCGGCCCTTCCAGGAAGCTGCCTTTTCTTGGTACGGACGAACCATCCCAGATCGTATTCGGCGGCTTGATGGCAATGCGGACAAGTCATGGTTGCTTTCTTGGTCTCTTGCCGCTCATCAAAAAAATCACGCTCTTCCATCGGGGCCTCCGCTCGCGCCCGTGCGATCATTCGCCACGGGAAGACGTTGCCATTAGATCACACGCGGAGGATGATTTCCTGTGATGCAATGTGGGATTTTCTTCTTGGCACCGCACTCTGGCCCCGTTAGAACGGGGTCGGAGGAACGGTTGGCGTTCGTCCCAATTTCGGCCCGGGATAGGCAAAACGGTGCTAAGCTTTGGCTCAGGAGGCCCTTATGTTCAGCCTTCTTCTGCTTTCAACGATTCTCGCGGCTCCCTCTGCCGCCGCACAGCCAGCGACACCTCCAAGTGACCTCTTCGCCGTGGAGCCTCCGCCCCTGGTCCTTGCGCGCCACGCGTTGCCAGAACAGATGATCGAGGAACAACAAAACCCCACTCGATTCGACGCGATGGAAATCTACCCAGAGGGCGACATCTGCTTCAAGATTCGAGCCTATGTGTTCTCTACGGGCCCGCTTCCCAAGTTGCTGCGCGAGACCACCTGTGGACCGAAGCGCGGGGAAGTCAAAAGCATTGGAGGCGCCAAGCCTAAACTCGTGCCGATCGACGCTCGGGAAAAGCCCTCCGCAGCCCCCGAGCGCTGAAACTCCGCGAGCGTCGGTGCATCACATACTGTGATTTCGCTTGAGCAGGAGTTCGCAGATGCCAGACAAAGAAACCATTGAACGCGCCCAGGAAGATGCGCGTGAAGGAAAATCTCCGAGCACACAGGCCGGAGAATTCGTGCGCGAGGAGATGGACCATATCCGCGAGGGAAAGCACGGAGCCGCCTCGACCAAACAGGCGATTGCAATCGGTCTGTCCAAAGCGCGACGTGCGGGCGTGAAGCTGCCACCGCCCAAGGCCGCGACGACATCACCCCAAGTACGCAAGAAAGCTGAACGCGACTACGAGAAGGGCCAGTCGAACCCAGGAAAGAAGCCCTCGGCCAAGCGTTCGCGGGCGGTGGAAGAGGCCCTTCAAAAGGAGGGTCATGCCGTTGCTTCACATGCCGCGCTTTCAAAGCAGGCGAAGCAGGCTGCCGCCAAACGCAGCAGCTCGTCGCGGAGCCAGGCGGCCAAAAAAGCCGCGCGCACGAGAGCCCGTGCCGGACACAGTCGCTACGGGAAATGAACAGGCGCATTACAAACCCCAGGTTATGCTCTCCAGCTGGCGAGTAATTTCTTCCGCGGGCGTGCCGAGAAGGAACCGCAACGGCTTGCCAATCAGCACTTTGAGTTCGCCTCGGCGGGCAATCTTACGGCCCGACAACTTCATATCGAAGAGTCCGTGAATCCGCAGCGGAACTACTGGAATGTCGAGCTTTTGGGCCAGCATGCCCACTCCCGAGCGGAACGCCGATGGCTTACCATCCTCGGTGCGACGGCCTTCCGGAAACACAACCACGCTGTACCCGCGGTCCACTGACTCGCCCGCGAAGGCGAAGCTTTCGCGCACCCCTGATTGTTGCGGCAGGGGAAACACGTTGAACAGCGCTACCACGAGGTAATAGCCGGCCTGTTGCCACCAGCGCGCAAATATGTTCATGGACGCTGGAGGCCCCCACATTCCCCAGAGACGTTCGCCCAGCATTCCTACCGCGAGTTTGTTTCGGATTCGCGCCGGCATGGCAATCAGCACGAAGCCAACGTCAATGTAGGTCACGTGATTACAGGTAATCAGCACTGGCCCATCGATGCCTTCGAGATTCTCGCGACCGATAATTTTGGGATGCGCCATGATCAGGGTCGCCGGCAATGAAAGCAGGTAGTAGAAGAAGTTGCGAATCCAACGGATCGGCCATCGTTGCGCCCACCGAGGATAGTGATAGCCGCTTTGTTGCGCGCGCTGTGGCTCGTGCAGTATCCGCTCCAACTCGCCGACCGTGGTGACTTGCGCGAAGTTCGCTTCGCTCAAATCAACCTGATAACGGTCTTCAAGAGCGCTCATTAGCTCTACCCGGTCCATGGAACTCAGGTTCAGGTCGCCCTCCAGCTTCGCATCGGCCGCCAGCCCGCCGGTGTTGCGACCCGTGATCCGACTTATGAGTTCTCCCAGCCCTCCCTGCGCTGCCATCGCAGAACCCGCCGATGAAAATTTCTGTTGCACCGCCCCCTGGATAACGGCGACCTTGGGCTTCTGCGTGGGCGTGCGAGGGAAGTCCTCCGCGGGCCACACCAGCCAGCGGCGCATCTGCTGGAAGTCCGCCAAATCATGGTTCGCGCGCGCAACAACTACTGCAGCATCCGTCGCAACATCGCGCAGCAAGAGAACAGCAACCGGTTCCGCGTTGCCGCTCTGCTCCAGGCCCACGACCACGCAATCGCGCACTTCGGGTTGCTGCCGCAACAGTGCTTCGAGGTCTTCGGGATAGACGTTCATCCCTTCTGACGTGACGATCACATTTTTCTTGCGGCCCTTGAAGTAAAGATTGCCGTTCGCATCGAGTGCGCCCAAGTCTCCGGTGCGAAACCAACCATCCTCATTGAGGATTGGGCTCAATTCCTTGTTCTGCCAGTAACCTGCAGCGACATTGGCGCCGCGTACCAAGATCTCTCCTTTTTCGTCGAGCTTCATCTCGCGGCCTTCCAGCACCTTGCCGATCGAGCGTTTGCCGGTATGGAAGGGATGATTCAACGAAATGAGTGACGTAGTTTCGGTCAGTCCATAACCCTGGATGACGACGAAGCTCAGCCGCCGCCAGAATTCTTCCGTCTCTGCATCGAGCGCCGCGCCGCCGGAGATGAAGGCCCAGAACTTCCATCCGAACTGGTTATGAATTCGGCGAAATCGCCACCAGCGTCTTACGACCTTCTCTTCTTTAGCCGCCTCCAGTTGCCGCTGGAACCATTTGGACCTCCCTGCCGCCTCCATGTCGCGTTCGATCTTGTCTTTCAGCGACTCCATCAGCCTCGGAACCGCAACCACCACCGAAACGCGTTCGCTTTTGACGGTGCGCATCACCTCACTGGGATTGAGGGTGTCCTGAAAAAGCACAGTCCCCGCCAGCATTTGCGGCAGGAAGATCCCCAAAAACTGGCCGAAGACGTGGCTGAGCGGTAGCAGGTTGAGAAAGCGCAAAGGATGGAAAATGCGCTCGTACTTCAGGTACGCATCGATTTGCCGCTCCAGCGGCTCCAGGTTGGCGAGAATGTTGCCGTGGGTAATGACCACGCCACGCGGTTCTGCGGTGGTGCCGGAAGTGAAGACAATCTCCACAAGGTCATCACGCGTCGCTTCCGCAGCAACTAACGGTGCGTCGGACACCTCGGCGAGTTGGTCGCGCAGCGCGTCCAAGTCGAAGTGCGAGACGTCGGTGACCGTGTTGTACACCGATCCTACGCACAGCTTCGCATCGACTTGCTGGGCCACTCGCACGGCAAAGTCCGGTGCAGCAATCCTGTCGATTGGGACAACAATCGCCCCGCGCAATAGGCAGCCCCAAAAAGCCACCACCCACTCGGCGCAGTTCTCACCCCAGATCAGGACCTTGTCGCCCTTGCTTATGCCGCGCGACTCGAGCGCCCGTGCAAAGCGGTAGGCGTACTGCAGCACTTCTCCGTAGCTCCAGCGCTGCACACGATAGCCGCGCCGGAAGACAAAGGCGGCTTCGGAAGCATGCAGGCGGAAGTTGTCGAGGTATTCGAGGATGCTGGCGCGCGCCATCGTTCAACAGTGTAACTGGGGGCTAGCCTTGTCGTTTTCCGGGCTGCATAGAAGAGGGTGATGTAGTCAGCTATAACACTCAAAAATTGCTGTTGCACGGTTGTTTAGAATCAATGGCTTGGGAGGAAATTGTCTGTAAGTTGTCATTCTAAAGGGGTTATACGTATCCATGTCTGCCCGTAGGACTTAGCTGGCAAAAGTGGCGGTTTCGGCTCAAAACCTCGACATACTTTACATACAGCATGTTGCATACTTTACATACTTTACATACTTCCAAACCAGTCTCGCGCATTCCCGGCGCTGCACAGTGAGTCAAAGAACAAATTCTCCCGCGCGCTGGGCGCGGGATGGGGCAGGGACACGAATCCCACAGCCCACGGGTTGGTTGTAGATCACGGCAATCGGAAGCGGTAGAAAAAACGGCAGAGGTGGGAAACTAAAGTAACCAAATGTGGCCCAATATGGGAATCAGTCTCATACACGGAGCGTGGGGGAAATGGAGTTCTCCAGGGGCTAAAGCTCATCCATTGCAGGCCCCGGAACGACACGGCTGAAGCCGAGTCCTGATACGTAACTTTCGCATCCCCCACATTTGCCAAGGTCGGGCACTCGTTGGGATTCGTGACAAAAATCCCCACCCCCGCCAAAGGAAGGCGGGATGGGCCACCCAGTTTCAAGATTTCTCCGTGAATTCGGGCGCCGGGCGGGCCACCCGCCACATTTGCAAAGCGGAAGACGAAAGGCCCCGCCCTAACCAAAATCGGGCTAGAACGGGGCACCCGGATAAGTTAGTGCGTTGGCCGGCCACCAGCCAGGTTCTTACGAACCCGCCACCGAGAAAGGACGTAAATCGAATCGTTTACAGGAGGCGGCGCCGCACAACACCCGCGATTCCGAGGATGCCGCTGCCCAGAAGAATCAGCGACGATGGCTCGGGAACTTCTGGCGGTGAGACACCCATGTACACGTTAGTGCCCTGGCCGCAGAGCCAGCACCAATTCCCGGCAGCGTCCTCGGAAGTGGTGGCGCCGCCCGACTGGGCAAATCCATCGGACTGGAAGAGCGCATGCACATTGCCGTCGGCGTTGAGGTAGAAGTCTAGCGAGTCGCTCAAAGAGCCACTGGGGTCGAGAATAGTCACGAGCCCAAGGATGACGTTGGGCGTCCCGAGGTTGAAGTCTTGCACTTCGGCGTTGGCAGGTTCTTCGAAGATGTTGCAAACGCCAGTGCCAGAGCCAAAGTTTCCGACACAGCTTGATACCTGCGGTGCGAGTGAATTTCCGCCTGTGCCCATTCCCGGCAACAAGCTGGACGCCATCGCCAGGTTGACGCCGAGCAGAACAACGCCACTTAGCAGAAGCGCGAATCTCATTTTCATACGTTCTCCTCTTCTACGCGCCCGCTTGTTCCGGCGGGACGAAATGTGGCACCGGTGATCCTGCAAATCGGTGCAAACTTAATAAGGTCCTTCGCAATTCTGACGACTCGATAGGCTGACAACGGCGAGAGGTACGGTTTAGTGAGGGCGGCGAACCCAATTAACGAGTCCCTTTGTGTCACTCATCACAACATGCTGCAGTGACTTCCCCACATAACCCAGCAGGTGATGCACAACTTGTGCTACCCGCTTTCTTACTCGGGAACCCGTCTCGCCCCAAAAGAAACTTCCATATTAACACTGTTATTAGTAGCTCGGCCGAATAACAAGTGCCTAGGTGACCTAAGCCAAACTGGCATGCCCTAAAAGCTACGTCGATATAGTTAATTCGGCAACTACCCAAGTGGACTAGCTAGCATCACGGACACCCTTGAGATTGAGCCATTTCGCGCGTGGCGAAGCTGTACGTCCTGTTTCTCCACGATTCGATCTGTACTCCGCAATCTTCTCCGCTCGCGTAGTGGCGATAGCTGCTCCATTTCCAGTCTTCCGGCCTGTCCACGAAGTTTGCGCTTCACCGGATTGCGGTGAATCTATTCCATCTTCTGGTTGAACTCCTTGTGGTCGGATTCGTTGCGCTCGTAATAGCGAGTTTGCCAGAAAGGAGTGGCGACGTCTCGCACTGCCCGGGCTCCGAGAGCAGCACGTGCATATGCTCGGGCGTCACCACGAAAGCGTACACATGCAGCCGATATAGCGTGCGGGTACGTTCCAACGCCCGCACGAAGAGGTCGCGAACTGGGGTCGGCGAGAGGCGGGTAGCGGCGATAACAGGTGAAGGTAATGAAATGCGCAGTGCGGGAGTGGTGCAAGCGATAGAGTCCGCGGGGCACGGGGCAAGTGTAGCCTCGCGAACCCCACAATTGCCAACCGAAGGCAATTGTGGGCCACCCATGATTAACTAAAGCCAGGTTCGCCTCGCGAAGGTTAGCCGCAGTTAGATTCGCCTCGCTCAGATTCGCGCCGGTAAGCTTTGCATTCCCCAGGGTTCGCAACAAAGAGGAAAGTTTCGAACGGAGGGCAATTCCGGGCCTTGTTTAGAAAGGTGGGACGACCGAACTCAAAAACCATGCAGACGCATCGCAACTTCGTGTTGGAGGCGCTACCCGCCAAACTGCCGGGCCGTCTACTCGCTCAATCGGGCTGATGGTTCGCCGGTGACGCAGAAGCGGAGCTGCCGCGGCGAATCATGCAGGGATGTGAGGCGGTCATGCGGTGTCGGGCGTGGTCGAGATGTTGGTTCGCCAGTCTAGTTCTGTTACTCGCGCAAACGGTAGCGGGACAAACCACAGGAAACGCACTCCGCGAGCGGGCAAAGTCGGGCGATATAGACGCCATGCTCAAACTGGCTCAAGCTTACGAATCAGGAAAAGGAAGCGCTCCGGATGTTGCAGAAGCTGCGCGATGGTATGGACGCGCGGCCAATGCGGGAGATCCGTGGGCCCAGACCAAGCTTGCCTTGCTCTATCTCAACGGCGTGGGTGTAACCAAGGACTCATCGGAGGCCATGCGCTGGCTACTACGCGCTGCGAGCAGTGGTTATGGACTGGCGCAACTTAATCTTGGTCTTGCCTATCTTCGAGGCGATGGAGTGGCGCAGGACGATTTGGAGGGAATCCGCTGGCTTCGCGAAGCCGCGGAGAAGGGTATTGGGGACGCGGAAGCCAACTTGGGTGTCCTATACCTGAAAGGCCGGGGCGTTCCCCAGAGCTTTGGCGATGCACGGCGATGGTCGGAGAGCGGCGCCAAACACGGAAGTGCGGCCGCAGAGTGCAACCTCGGAAGCATGTACGAATTCGGAGCGGGAGTAGACAAGAACTTCATTGTCGCGGAGTCCTGGTACCGGCGGGCCGCGAAAAGGGATTATGCCGACGCTGAATATCGTCTGGGACGGCTCCTGCTGGAATCGAAACCTGGTGACAATAAGGGAGAGGCAATCGCCTTCCTGCGTCGCGCCGCTGATCACGGTGATCTGCGTGCACAGTTCTCGATGGGACTGCTGAATGAGCAGGGACGTGACGTGTCACAGAACTATGGCGAAGCTGCACGTTGGTATCGCAGGGCCGCCGAGGCTGGATCTGCGGAGGCACAGCTTAATCTCGGAAGCCTGTATGAGTTCGGACGAGGAGTCCCAAAGGACAATTCGCAAGCTGTGCGTTGGTATTCCGAGGCAGCGGGACACGGCATGATACTCGCCGAGTGGAACCTGGGGCTGGCGTACGAAAAAGGCTCAGGCGTGGGCCAAGACTATGTGAAGGCGCGCTACTGGTACTTACAGGCGGCCCAAGAGGGTTACAGGGACGCCCAGACCAGCCTGGGAAAAATGTTTTATCTCGGCTTGGGCGGAGATCGTGACCGGCAACAGGCATTGGATTGGTTCACGGCCGCTGTGAACAATGGCGATCCGAACGCAGCCCTCAACTTGGGGATTGTGTTGTCCGATGATGAGGCTTCGGAGTCCGATCGCATCGCCGCATTGACGTGGTTCGAAATCGCACGTCAGCGAGGACTGGAGCCGGGCCCCGCTCTGAAAAACCTGAGGGCACATCTCACAACTCAACAAATGGATTTCGCGGTGCGAAGTGCTTCCCTATGGTTGGAAGTCCACTGAACTGCGTGACAGCCCGCCTTATTCTGTGGCCGGCGAGGGCGACCGTACGCTGCCCGATGGCGAGGTGCGACGCAGGATGGCGGCGGAAATCAGGGTGACCAGCAGTCCGACGGGGAAAGGCTCGATGAAAGTCATGGCGGCGTTGGTGAGGGGGTTGTCCTCCAGCACCTTATATCGCTTGATCTCCTCGACTTTCGCCTGGATGGCGGCGGCGCTGGCGCCTGAGGCTTGCAGCTTCTGGATGGCGGAGGCGCCGTACTTGTCCATGAAGTCGGGCATGAATTGGAAGTAGAGAATTTCCCAGGCTACGACGTAGCAAAGGCTGGAAATGAGCGTTATGGAGATGCCAATGACAAAAGCTTTGCCGAACGAGATGCCGCCGTCGCCGAAGTTGTCGCGGTAGGAGCGGATGCCGAAGTACACCAGCAGGAATGCCAGAATCATGGTGGTGTAACCAACGAGATAGCTGTGGCCGAGACCGATGCGGTCGGCGAAGAGCATGTTGGCCACCATCAGAAGTGAGATGATGGCGCCGGAGATCAGACCGAAAGTCAAAATGGTTTTCTTCATGAGAGCGTCTCCTGAGAATTCAGTGGCTGACGGCTTGAACGGTAGCGGTCTGGCCGGAAGTTGTCGTCATCCTTTTGGGTGATTTTACGTGTGGGAGGGGAAAATCATCCGTTTGGGGGAGCAATCAGGGGAGCAGGCCGAATTCTTTGCCGAGCTGCACGGCCTGAGTGCGCCGCTTTGCGCCTAATTTGGAGAAGACCCGGCTGGAGTGGGTCTTGACGGTGTTCTCGCTGACGAAGAGCTTTTCGGCGATTTCACGGTTGCTCATGCCGTTGGCGATGAGAACCAGGATATCGAGCTCGCGGGGGGTGATGCCGAGGTCCTCGCGCTTGCGGTCGTTGGGGGCGAAGGGTTGGCCGGGAGCGATGGGGACTTCCTTGACCACGATTTCGCGGCGAGGCTTGGTCAGCCTGAGGCCGAGCCAGATGCCGAACGCGGCAAAGGTCACGGCAATCAGGCCGGCATAGATTTCGACAGAGTGCTCGACGACGAGAAAGTGATAGTGCGACCATTGCAGCAGGGTGATGAGAGTGCCGCCGACGAGTCCATAGATGAGGACGTGACGCTTCATGGTGAGCGTAAAGGGACGTTAGAGAGAAGTGTATCGCAGGGAGGAGAAGTGCTGTGGCGTCACGCACGACGTAGAGCCCGGCGGGTGGGGAAAACTAAAGCAACCAAAAGCGCCGACAAACTGAGGCTGCATTCAGGCTTGAGGCTTCGGGCTTCAGGACCAGCGACGGCTCTCTTTTCCCTGCGCTTTAAGCATGTTGCGAAACGCCGCGGTGGCCTGCTTGACTTCCGGCATGGCAATTCCGCATTGCAGTTGTTTGCCCTCACGCCGCGTCGAAACCATTCCTGCTGACTTTAAGATTGCAAGGTGTTGCGACAGGTTCGCCTTCGAAATGCCCAGTCCTTCCTGCAGCTCCGCGGCCCACCGCTCGCCGTGCGTCAACATCTCGATAAGGTGCAGCCGTGTAGGATTTGCGAGGGCCTTGCAGATGACAGCCTGACGTTCGTAGATTTCGTGCTCACCATTGGACTTACGTTTCGTGGCCACAGACTCCCCCAGGAGCAACGAAGATTTGAATACCCCGGCGCCCTCTTGCGCGCCCATCGCTTCCCAGACGGTCACACAGTTAAACAGTCGCCGGACTTTGAAATATCACGATCCCGACAATTACACCTATACCCCAAAGCAGGGAGTTGCGCGAGATTCTCTTTGTGAATCGGCACGGCGTTTCCCGATTTGAATCGGGTCTCCGCCAATCGGGCGGTTACGCCTTTCCAAACGGATGCTCGAGCGACGGGCTACGTGGAGCCTGTAACTCTGCGGCGTCAGCCGTAATGTGCATGTCATCCTCAATCCGCACCCCGAATTCGCCGGGCAGGTAAATGCCTGGCTCATCGCTGAAGGTCATGTTGGCACGCACTTCTGTGGCGTTGCCTGGAACCAGGTAAGGCCACTCATGTCCATCCAGTCCCATACCGTGACCCAAACGGTGAGTGAAGTACTTGAATTCCGGGCCGTACCCGGCGTCGATTATGACCTTGCGTGCCGCCGCATCGACCGATTCGCAGGCAACGCCCGGCCGCGCCGCCGCCAGAGCCGCGCTTTGTGCGCGATACACAATGTCGAAAATCTGGTTCATCTTCGCCGTCGGTTTTCCCAACACAAAGGTCCGGCTGATGTCTGATGTGTATCCTTCGACACTGCAACCGCCGTCCATCAGCACGATCTGTCCTTCGCGAATCTTCTGCGGCGCGATCGATCCGTGGGGCGTCGCGGAATATGGCCCAACCTGGGCGTCTGCGCTGCCGTGGAACCCAAGCTGAGTGTGCGCGGATTCAACCAGCGCCTGAAACTCCTGCTGCGTCATTCCGGGCTGCAAGGCGTGATATGCCGCCTCGTAGGCGGTGATCGACACCTTCGATGCCAGACGCATCAGGGCGACTTCGTGGTCGCTTTTGATCATCCGGCATCCGGCAGTGACCGGCGTCGCGCTGGCCATCTGAAGGGCCGGAACATGCAACGCGATTCCATTGCTGAAAACGTATGGGGTCTTTTCTTCGATGCCCACTACGCCGGAGCTCACGCCGAGGTCCCGTAATCCTTCCGCGACTCGTTGGTAGGGATCTTCGTCTTCCTGCCAGGTGCGGACTTCGACTTCCGCTCCGAAGGGTCCGACTTCCAACTGCTCGCGCGCCCGGCCCTCTTCAAACGCGGGACACACAAAAAAGGCGTTACCTTTCGCGGGCAGAACCATGCCAAAAAACCGTTCGCTGGGCCACCAATGCACCGCGCTGTAATACGGGAGCGAATTGCCATTGGTAACGACTATCGCTTGCAATTTGTTTTCTACCATCAACACGCGGGCGCGCTCGATCCGGGCCTTGCGCTCCTCGACCGTGATGGGAGAAGCCTGGTCTTTCATCGACTTCAGGCTGGCAATGGAAGGCGGCAATTTTGTGTCGCACTCGGCGGCAGAAATGGTTGGGACAACGACCGCGGCGGCAGCAGCGGTGGTTCCTGTTTGCAGAAAACGACGGCGTGAAAATTGCATCATGGCAGTCGAGTGTACCGCGAGACTCGCGCGGTAAAAAGGCCAAACATCGCCAACCTCCGTTATCGCCGCAGCAGTGGCTAAAGCATTTTCAGAGAAGGTGTAGACCGATTTCCCCCAGGGGCTAAAGCCCGGCGTGGTGAATGCCACCTACGGCACGGCTGAACAGTTTGCTGAAAAAGTCGGGGAAAGCAGATTCCTCGCGGACTAATCTAGTCCGCGCGGCAAGCACATTCCAGACTTTTTCGACAGGTGGCCCACAATTGCCTGCCTGTTGTTCCATCTCCTGCATCCTCTGGCAATTGTGGGTTTACAGAAGTTCCTCCGTGTTCTCCGTGCCTCGGTGGTGATCAGTGCCGGCTTCGTCCATGCTGCTGCACATAGATCGCTTCCACGTCTTCAACTGTGTTGATCTCTGCCGGCGGCTTGTCGCGCCGTATGCGAACAATCCGCGGAAAGCGCAATGCGTACCCGCTGTTATGGCGGTCGGAGCGCATGACCGCATTGAATGCAACTTCCAGCACAATCTCCGGCTCAACCTCGCGCAGAAAGCCGTGGTCCGCGATAGTGTGCGACAGAAACCACTCCGTCATCGTGGCGATCTCGACGTCCGTCAGTCCCGTGTAAGCCTTCCCGATGTTGACCAGCTCTTCGCCCTTGCGCACGGCAAAGGTATAGTCACTCAGAACGCGAACGCGTTTGCCATGCCCGTATTCCACGGCGGTGACCACGACATCGAGCGTGGCCAGCTCGCGCTTCAGTTTCAGCCACCAGCGTCCTCGCCGGCCGGGCGTATATGGTGAATTCAGGTCCTTGATCATCAGGCCTTCGTTGCCGCGTGCCATGGCCTGCTCGAAATACGCTTCGAGTTCTTCCGCAGAATCGGCGCGACGAACGGGGGCGCGAAGCACCCAACCCGAGACAGGCCGTTCTTCCTCGAACAACAGGTTGGCCTGTTCGCCTCGCGGAAGCTCAGGCTCAATCCGCCCTTCGGGAGGAAAGAGTCGATCAAGGATCGTGTTGCGTTCCAGCAATAGACGGTCAAGGGCGACTCCATCCGCGCTATAAATCACATCGAACACCACGTAAGCCACCGGCACTGCGGCCATCAGTTCTTCGCCGACTTGCTTCCGCCCCAGACGCTGCTGCAACGAAGAGAACGGCATCGCGTGACCGCCGTCTTCATCGTCCTTCCAGGCGACAATCTCCCCGTCGAGGATCACCTTGCCCGGAACCTTTCCCAGCGTCGCAATCAGCTCAGGAAACGATTGCGATACGTCGTCGAGCGTGCGCGAGAACAATCGCACGCTGCCACTGCCAACGTGGGCTTGTGCCCGGATGCCGTCGTACTTGTCTTCCACCTGCGCATGCTCGAAATAGTCGAAAGCCTCTTGAGCACTGGCAGCCGGGCTGGCCAGCATGAATCCGATCGGATGAAACAATCGCATGCGCGCCTGATCGAGACGGTGAGTTGCCGCCAGCTCCAGCGTTGCTCCAATGTCGCCCAGCAGCATGTTGGCGCGTTGCACTTGCGCAGACGGTTCGTCATACGCTTTGGCGATGGCTTCTTCCACCAGACTTTCTTTCAGCCCAATTCGCAAATCACCTGTGATGATCTTCAGGATGTACTTGGCTTCCAGCGGTGTCGCGGGCTCCAGCAACCCTTTCAGTAAGGCCGCTTTCGCGGCAGCGGTTCGAGTGGTCGAGATCTCGTCGAACGCTCGCCGCACATCAGCAAGCGAAATGGTTGCTGGTGCTGCACCTCTGGTCCGGCTTGCCAACAGCTCATCAGCGGCTGACCCCAAATCTCCATGCTTTCGATATGCCGCACGCAGCTCAGGTTCATCCGCGTCCGCAAGCTCCGACACAATCTTCCACAACAGCGCGCCTCCCACCTGTAGCGTCCGTTCTTCAGACGCAGGAAACGCCCGGCCCGACAGGAACACCGCCGAAGCTGCCGCATCGACCAATTCCCGCGATTGGAGGTACTCCACCAGGATGCGGGTCTTTTCGCTCTTCTTGGTGGTTGCAGCGATTCGCTCGCAGGTTTGCGCCAGTTTTTGCATCGGATTGCAAAGGCCTTAGATGTCAGGGCTTACGGTCAAGCTGCAGGGGAACGGAGCACTTCTGAAATGATCGGGGCCTGTGGCCCGCTATGGTTGCCTCCCGTTTGTCAGGCAATTGTTGGAACCAACGCAGCGGTATCGTGGTTACTCATTCCAGCGGAGTCGAATGGATCGGGGTCAGCCTTCCCCACGTGCCTCGCGACGTTTCTTTGCTTCCTGTGATCACCGACCGCATCGCGATCACAGGTCGAGTTGTTGGCCTTCAGAAGTGCGGTCCGCGACGACTCCGAAGTGGGGCAAATCCGCAACCTCAGCACGCTGAGCGGCGGGCCGGGCTGCCGAGCTAGACGGCAGCGTTGGGTGCGGGAGGCGAAGGGGTCGGGGACATAGATGGCACATGAACCGCATCCAGTTCCATCTCGATGCCGCCGATGGCGGAGGCAATCCAGTTGTACAGGAGCGCTCCCACGGCCCCGATCACAAAACCCAGGGCGCCATAGATGAATGGAGACAAGGCCGCGATAACCAGGATCCCAATCATGCCAAGCTTTTGTTGTGATGAAGCCGCAGCCAGTCCCAGCAGGCCGATCAGAATGAAGAACACGCCGAACAAAATCCCGAGGGCCATATGAACGATGCCGTAAATCTTGGCGCAGGAAAGCACACCTACCGAACGAAGTCGAACCATGCCGCTCCCTCTACTTGATCTTTTGTTTCTCCGACATTTTCGCGTTGAACTGTTCGCTCTTGCCTTTGGGGACGCTCACCGTCTTCCACTCTGCGCCCTTCCAATGCTTGGCGAGAAAAACGATCTGCCCGACGTGATAGGCGTAATGCGCCACCTGGCGGTTGATCGCCCGGAGCACGCTGTGGGGCTCGCCACGAATTGCGACCGTCCGCTCCAGGTCTTCGGGGCCGATTCCGTTGAGCGTTTCGAAGACCAGTTGCCAGTATTGCTCCCACACGGCGAGGATCTCCGCGCGCGTCGCGTCGGCCGCGATGATGAACTCCTGGTCGCGATTGCGGTCCGGCTTCTCACCGTCAGTGGTCAGAAAATCCGTAAACCGCGAGCGCATGTTGCCCGCCATATGCTTAATGATGATGGCCACGCTGTTGGATTCGGCGTCGGGCACAGCGAAAAATTCTTTGTCATTGAGTTGCGCGATCGATTCATCCGCCAGGCGCTTGTGCCCGCGCAGGCTACGGAAAGCCTCGTCAATATAGAGGGCGCCAATCTCAGACAAGTCCGTGCTCCTCAGCGTGGCCTCAGACTTCAACCCGCTTCTCCGAGTCACATGCTGCCACGAAGAATCAGCATACTCCTGCCCCATCGCCGGGAGTATGAACGTAATCTGCTATGCGCGCGACCGCAAGCAATCGCAGCCGGTCATCGTAGTGGGCGATTTCCAATCGAGCACGGACCCTCAATCTGCGGCACGACGGTCCGGCAAGCGCAACACATTTCTTAAAGAATTTTGTTGACATTCCAAATTCATCAACGCAATATCTAGTACCAGACATATCGCTCATCCAATATGTGGAGTATCTGTGGAGCGGGCGATGTCAAAACGTGACCTTCGAGGGAGAAGGTTCTAAGGAGAAAAACACCATGGCAACCAAGAAAAAGGCAGTGAAGAAGGCAGCCAAGAAGAAAAAGCACTAACCAACCCGGCGGGGCGCAGGCCTCGCTAAATTTTTGCAGTAAACACCTGGCCTCCGCGACTTCGTTCTCGGAGGTCTTTTCGTTGAGCAAACGCTCGGCGGGCAGGTGCGGGTTGTTTGCGAGGTTGGTTCGTGCTAGAAGAAAGCCTTACGCCGTTTGGAGAGGCTGCGGCCGCGAACGGCGCGACGGGCCAGGAAAACTTGCGATGAGTGCGACGAGGAAGAAGGCGCGGAAGGCAGGCGGCACCGACGATCCGGTGATTCCTGACAAGTTGTATTTCCGCATCGGAGAAGTCGCGAAACTGTGCAAACTTCCGGCCTACGTGCTGCGTTTCTGGGAGAGCGAATTCCCGCAACTGAAACCGGTAAAGAGCGGCACGGGCCAACGCATGTACCGGCAGCGCGACGTCGAGAACGTGCTTCGCATCAAGAAGCTTCTTTATGATGAGGGCTACACCATCGCCGGCGCGCGCCAGTTCCTGAAAGCGGAAGCCAAGCCGGTCCGCCTGCAATTCCCCAAGCAAGGCCGTACCGATGGGCTCAAAAAAGTCCGCCAGGGACTGCAGGAAATCCTTGGGATCCTCAAAAGCAAGAGCAAACGATAGTCCGGTCCCTTCACCCCACCGCATTAGCGATCTCGCGAAACACCGCTGCTATATTCGGAGCATGATTTCCAGCCCACATCCCGCAGGTGTGTCGCAAAACAGTCACCCGCTTGCGAGCGAGGCTGCGGGACGAAGCGACTCCATGCTGATGGTGTGGGGCATTGTGGCGCTGGGCGCTGCGCTGAGGCTGGTTGCTCTGGGGGCCAAGAGTTTCTGGCTCGACGAGATCGCCAGCGTCGTGATTGCCCGCATACCGGGCAACTCGTTCTGGCATTGGCTGTGGACCGAGGAAGGCAACATGGCGCTGTACTACGTCATGCTGCGGCCGTGGCTTGGAATTCACATGAGTGAAAGCACGGTGCGCCTGCTGTCGGTGCTGCCCGGCATCGCGAGCCTTCCGATCATGTACCTGCTGGGCAAGCGGCTGTTCGGGCGCAACGTGGGAATGTTGGCGGCGCTGTTCCTCGCGCTGAGTACATGTTCAGTTGTCTATTCGCAGGAGGCACGCGGCTACAGTTGGCTGCTGCTGGGTGTCGTTACTTCGACGTGGCTGTTTGCCAGGCTGATCGCGCAGCCCAGTTATGCGACGGCGTGCTTGTATGCGCTGGCCACTGGAGTCACGTTCTACTTTCACTATTTTGGATTGCTGGTTCCGCTGGCGCACGCAGTCTCTCTAGTGGCGTTGCCGAGAGAGAGGCGCCCGTGGCGACAACTGTTCGTCGTGGGCGCGATTGTCATGGTGTTGGCTGCGCCCGTGTTGTGGATGGTCCACATCCAACCGGCGCGGCATCTGGACTGGGTGCAGAGGCCGTCACTGCTGGAGCTCTATCACCTCGGAGTGTTCCTCGCCGCGGAGAGCGGCAAGGGCGTCGGGCCAGTGCTTCTAGTGCTGGAACTGGTGCTGCTCGTGGTGTTCTTCCGAACCACGCTCGCGTTACGACGAACTGATCGCGCGAGCTGCGACTTCTGGCCCTATGCTCTGGTGGCCAGCGGGCTGCTGACTCCGGTGGTTTTCACACTGATGGCATCGATGATCAGGCCGGTATTCTTCCACCGCTTTCTCATCATCTGTCTGCCGGCGTGGTTGCTGGCAGTGGCCGTGGGAGCGAGCGCGCTGTCGCAACGCCGCATGCGAGTACTGGCGATCGCTGGTGTGTGCGTGCTTTCTCTGGTGAGCACAGTGATTTCCTACTCGCGAGAGCGCGAGGACTGGCGCGGAGTAGCGAACTACCTGATCATGCACGCTACGGCGCAGGACCGCGTCGTGTATTACCAAGGCGTTGGCAACTTCGCGACCGAGAGCTATCGCGACTGGCTTCCCGGAGGTACGAACAACCGGCCAGTGCCGGTCGAGGTGCATCCACAATCGAACGACTGGCGCGACAAGATCGCGGGAGCCAGGCGAGTGTGGCTGGTGCGTTATCCCGCCAACCAGGATGACGGCACCGCGCTGGCGATCGAGACCGAGTTGCACAGCCGATACACGGCGGGGGAAACCAACCAGTTTCGCGCTGTGACGGTGACCGAGTTCGTCGTGAAGAACAATTAGCAATAGGCCCCCGGACAGGTCTGAAGCGATTCGTTCATGACAAGCAATCCGCGTCATTTTTGATTGAGGACCTTCTGCAGGTCCTTCCAGTGCACCAGGATCACGTGGTTGTCGCGCAGCGCCTGCTTGAATTCGGAGCTGCTGACGATGTCGAAGTCACGCTGGCGCCATGCCGCACCGTAATCCGCGTGATCGACCATTACGGCCTGCAACCCGGCGTCGTCGTGTCCGAGGTGCACAATCAACTCCGTGAGGCCGGGCTTAAGATTTTTGATGGCGTTGAGATAGAAGTCTTTCGTCTGGTCGGGCTTCAGACCTTCACCAGCGATGACCACGCTATCGAGGACAAAATCGTTAGGCCCAATCAGTGACATATACGGAGCACGGCCCCCCGGAGGATTGATAATCAGAAACGGCAGATGATACTCGCGCGCCACCTTGATATAGACGGCGATCAGATCGGGGGTCGAAAAGAGCGACCCCATGTGGCTGTCCAGATGGGTGGGATGGATCCCCAGGGCGATCGCGCGCTCGACCTGGGCGCGAATCTCCTGTTCCGCTTCGGCAGGCTTGGCCTTTGCTGCGACTTCAGGAGTGACGAACCAGAAAGTCCCGTCGGGTTGAAGCAGGCTTGGAACTTTGTCACTCGAAGCGACACTGCCCCAGCGATAGGTTTTCCACTCGCTGGTGAGCGTTAGATGCAGTCCGAGGTCGGCATCGGGATGGGTCTTGGCGTAGTCGGCAACTTCAGTCAGCCACGGACAAGGCACCATGATGCTGGCGGAAGAGACGGCGCCCGAGTTGAGGGCGTCGAAGCTGGCGGCATCGACCGAGTGCGCGACTGCAAGATCGTCGGCATGGAGGATGAGGAGCTTCGATCCGGCCGGATGGCCAAGGCGCTCGGCCGTGGTTTTACTTTGGGCCGAAAGGCTGACGGCAAATAGAAGTAAGAACAAGTACGAAAGAAAACATCGAATCGACGCCATCAAAGGCTCCTCAAATTCGAGGCAAGGTTAGCACACGGTTTTGCGAGAAAGGACCGGGGGACGCTCGAACTTAGGCTAGAATGTCCTGCCGAACGGAAGCTCTCTAATCCTGCATCTTAATTTCAGGTTCCTCATGGAGGCGTAACCGATGCTCAAGTCCATCGCGGTTGTCGTCGGTAGTTACCTGCTCTCAATTGCTCTTGTCCTGGCAACGGACCCGCTGCTCTCGCGCCTGTTTCCGGGCGAATTCGACAAAGGACATATTCCCTCCGACAATGCTCTCATCGCGAGCACGGCGTTCTTCGTCGTGATCTCGATACTTTGTGCCTGGCTCTGTGCCCGCTTTGCTCCGGGCCGGGCCGCTCGCCACGTGCTCTGGTTCTTCATCCTCGGAGAGGTGATGGGAATCGCTGCGATTATCCCCAACTGGAGCAAGGGGTGGCCGCACTGGTACTTGCTGTCGTGGCTGCTCACCTGGCCGATCAGCTGCTGGATCGGGCTGCTGCTTGCACGACGACCGGCTGAGGGCAAAGTCGGCTCCTGAAAAGCAACGGTAGTATTAGCCAATTACGAAAATGCGTGTATCACGGTTGTTTAGAATCAATGGTTTGGGCGGAAATTGTCTGCAAGTATTGATTCTAAAGATAGTTACACGTATCCAAGTCTCGGCGTAGGACTTAGTCTAGGGGCAAAAATAAGGGGTGTTAGTGGCAGATTTTGTCATACTTTTCATATAAGTCATACAAGTAAAGTGTCATACAAATCATACTTGTCATATAAGTATGACAGTCACGTTCCTGGGACGTTTCGGGAAATTGTCGGAGACGGATCGCTCGCGCGCTCGGCCGGAATCGGGATTTCAAAGAGCGGGTGGTCTCCGCGAGCTAGCCGCGGAGGACAAGAGACACCAATCCCTCGCCTCATCGTTCATTTCTAAACGCGCCGAGTCTCCATGCGAAAGGACGTGGGACATAGGGGACCGTGATAAGGCAGTTGCCGGATACCGGTTGTCAGTGGTCAGTTGCTAGTGAAAGTCAAAAGACCCACCCGGCCAACGGAAGGCCGGATGGGCCACCCACTTATAGTTTTCTTTTCAAATCAGTAGCCGGGCGGGCCACCCGCCAGACTGTCAGTGAGGGATATTGGATCCGGCATTCGGCGTGTCGTTGAAGAGTAGTTGCTGGTAGCTAACCGCGAAGTTCAAGGTGCCGTTGGGCCAGGTAAGCATAAGAACAAGGTCGAAGACCGTGGGAGGCCAAGGATCCAAACCCAGGGTCTTGAGTTGTTGGTCGGAAACTCCGAAGCTCTCCGCCAGGCCCGGTATGTTGCCGTGGTGCCAGCATATGAGGACGACCTTGTTCGCATAGGTGCTCACATCGTCCTTCATGATCTCTTTCTCTAGCTTGGCATAATCGTTGTTGGCATAGGGCATCTCGACCTTTAGGCCCAGCGCCTGCCCCAGGGGCGTGATGGTGTCGGACGGGCGATGGCTACTGCTGTCTTTGAGCGCAGCGAACAGATATTTGGGGACGGGAAATGGCGGGGCGCCGGCTTTAACGCCCCCGGGTTCATACAATCCCGAGAACTGACTGGCCGCAGCGGCCTTGATATCGCACATCGGCTGAATCAAACCGCTCACGGGCCGCGCCGAGGGAACGGGCGTAAATAGCGACGGCAAAGCGGCAGCGCGGGCGGAGCCCATGATGGAGAGATACTTTCCGCCATCCTTGTCGTTGCCGGGGTCTCCAGGCTTTTCGCCGTGCCGGATAATCATTACCAGACTTGGATACTGGGGACTGCTGCTCATGGCTTGCTCCTTGGGAAAGTTGTTCTCGGTCTTTCCGAACAGATCGTTTCTACGAGGTCATACACGACTTTCCCTTTCAAGAGGGAACGCTGCGAGTGTGGTGGAGAGTAAGCCCACATTTACCAACCGCAGGCAATTGTGGGCTACCCGTCAGTAAGCCGGTCGAAGTGACATCGTCACTTCTTCTTTTGCTTGGCGGCGCCCGAGGTGACGCAGTTCGGGTTGGAGTTAAACACAGAGTCGGGACACGCTTCGCCCAAAGACCACGCAAAGTCACGAGCAATATAGCCCGAAGGCAGAGTGGGCTGAGGTCCAACTCCACCAATGTTGGGGTTCTCCGCGCCGGCACCATTAATTGCGGAGGTGGAGTGGCACGTGATACAGGAGGCTGTTCCTTTGGGCAGTCCCACTGCTTCACCTTCGGTGACGGAATTGCCGAGCAGGGTTGGGTTTTGCTTAGTGCCGAACAGCACTTGCGCTGCATCGAGCCGATAGTTGAGGAACTCAGGGGCGAGACCGGCCTGCGTCATTAAAGCCGACAGAGCCGGGGTTAGCTGCGTCGACTGTCCAGAGCTTGAGGCAGGGTTAGAACCAAACGGGTCATCGCACGGCCCATAGAGACTAGTACTGCAGCGCTGAGGGTTAGTCGTCAGGTTTTGGGGTTCGAAGGTTGCCCATATCCAATCTGGCAATAACTTCGAGGAAATGTGCATGGCTGCCAGAGCGTAGCAGTTGCCATCGATCATTTCGACATGAATACCTTGCGGCGGGTTCGTGCAGTTGAACTGCGCAGGGCTGAAATCGGTGGCCGGTATCCAGTCAGCCTTAACCTCGACCGCAGTTTGGGGAAAGTTGATGGTGGTGGAGCTAGTCACAGCCTTCACTTGGCCGACGCGGAACTGATACCCGTTTTGCGTTATGTACGCGACGGCGGTAGGGTCGATGTGTACCTCCTCGCAAAACTGCCCGGCATGCGTCGGGGCTTGCGAGTTCGGCATGTTGGAAGGGGGAGCGCCCATAGGCTGGCACTCGTCATTTGGATTGAGTTGCGGCAACGCTTTTGTGCCGCGTAGTTTAGCGGCTAACATCATTGCCAACGGACTACCGTGCAGTCGGTTAGGTTTCTTACCCGCCACCGTTCCGGGGCGGGTATACAGGTCGAGCTGCTCCGTCCAGGTCTCCCACACCAATTGGGTCTTGTTGGCCTGACAGTTGACCGCTATGAATAACTGCCATGCTGTCTGGGCCACAGCTGTGGCGTTATTCGGGTCAGGTGCGGTGGTGGGAAGTGTGCAAGCACCGGGAGTTGCGGCGCTGGCAACCGGAGTCAAAGACAAATGATGGTTGCTACGACCGGATCCCAACGCGGTGATGGCGGCAACGGTGGCTAACAAGACTAGGGCAATGCAAATCGAAGTCTTCACGGCAATTTCCTTTCAGTCCTGCAAGGTTGGATTCGATCGCAAAGGCCAAAGCTATACGGAAGGCTATGCGACCGGGGGACCACAAGAACATCTTGGACCAACGACCCACTAATGCTGACGTGGGTTAAGGCTGATAGCCGCCTTGCATCCACGCCTGGAACAAGGCAATGTTGGCGCTCGACCAGTACGGGCCTCCCATCGGCATCTGCGGTTGGGTCGTCCCGTTGAGACGATCGAGCACACTCTGGGCGTTGGCGGGCTGGGACATGTAGCTGTAAGTAGTCAAGTTCACGCCATATCTCGCCATACAGGACACATCGCCCGCCGTGAACAGCGGCACGATGTCGGCCGCAAAAGAAACGGTTGCCATATTCCACCTCACTCTTTCGGGCAGGCTCCTCCCGCCCCAGGAAATGCACTTGTCCAGGGAAGTGACTGTTGCCTACGTTTCGAGGAAGAAAGATTACGGAAGTAAACAGACCGCTATAGTTATAGCTCTTAGTTGAAACTGTGTTTGAAGACTGAGCCGCTAAAGATTGAGATAGCTGCCAAAATATCAGAATTTATTATTAGCTCGGCAGAGCTCCTCGACGTAACCTAAGTTCCTAGGAATTTAGTGGCTCAAGGTCATGTGACTATGAAGCAACTTATTTGCACTGTCAAGAC
Source organism: uncultured Acidobacteriaceae bacterium (assembly GCA_963699185.1). GTDB lineage: Bacteria > Acidobacteriota > Terriglobia > Terriglobales > Acidobacteriaceae > DASRAA01. Next base: position 5,891,285 of record OY969419.1, read on the forward strand.
CACTTAAGTGTGTTGCAACGATAGTTGTATGCCGATGGAGGTCTTACTCCGGCATCGGGTAGGCTGATACGTTCAGTAGGAGACAACAAAGTGTGATTCCGGTGCGGCTGGTGTCGTATGAGGCGATGCAGAGTTGGGAGTACATCGACAGCTCGGAGAAAGACCTGGCGGAAGAGATGCGGCAGTATTTCATTCCGGACTTCAGCAAGTGGGACAGCGATAATCGCGCGTATCAGGCGGAGTTCGCGAAGCTCGTGAGGGATTTGAAGGCAGTGCGTAGTGGATAGCAAAAGCAGATCCCTCGGAGGCTGACGCCTCCGAGGGATGACAAATCGAAGAAACCGCAGGTCCTTCGACTCGGACGCGCGCCGGTTGGCGGGTCCTCGCTCAGGGTGACAAATCAAGAAAAGCAGGTCCCTTCGGCAAGCTCAGGGCAGATCCGCCTTCGCTTAGGATGACAAACTAGAATGGAATGAGTGGCTTAGGTGGATCGTTGGCCTGGCGGGGTGCTGCGATTCGCCGGTTTGATGGGCGGGTCGGAATTCGGTGGGCGGCTTTGGGATATGTGCAAACGTTGTGGGAAATGTGTGGATTCAAGTTCCGACGCGCGAGGACGCGGGACGTCTGCGAAGAAATATTTCCGGCCGACGCCGATCGAGTCATGGCTTCGAGAATCTTGGGTGATGCGAAATCGCCAATGTTTATGCTGGCTAGGAGCGATGTATGTGATCCCACGGAAACGCTCGTAGCTGGGAGCGGCGGGGAGTACAACGAAAGTTACACTAATTTGCGATTTAGGGTTGCGCGAGGCGGAACCGTTTGCTATATTAATCAAGTCAGCGAGAGGCATTGTTGTCGTCTGTAGCTGCGCGAATAAAGTGAGTCGCGTGGCGGTTGCGGGCGTCTAATGTTGTATAGCCTCAAGAAAGCTGCCCTGGCCACAGGGCTGGAAGTCGGGGACAAAGCGCTCCGATAGGTTAGCGGGAATCGCGGAACCTCCAGAACAAGATCTTTAACGAATTGAATCGCTCCGGTGCTTTTGTGCGCTGAAAATGGGTCTTGCGGACTGAAGTCTGCTCGGGAGGGTCAATAAAAACGACCTTGACGCCGACCTGAAGGTCGGCTCTACCAGACATTCAACTCTTTGTGAGAGTTGAATTTGTGCCAGGCACGGCGGAGCGGCATATCGCGCGCGTTCGGCTAGCAATTGACGAGC